>CAVUSK010000015.1:0-80313 GCA_963744085.1 uncultured Actinomycetota bacterium | reverse complement strand
CGGCCATCTTGGCGAAGGTCAAGTACGGATCTCCCGACAGCACCGCGTCCAGTAATGCGCGATCGCCGGACAGTGCGCCGCGATGTAGACCTCCTGGGACTTCCAGTCGATGTAGGCCAGGGCCCTACCCTCGGGCGGTTTGATCAGGCCGCGCAACCACACACTCGGCCCGAAGATGAACTTGTCTGTTGCTGGGGTGTTGCGCCCGCTCGAGGCGCCGAACGGGCTGAGCAGCGTCCGATTCCGGTGATCCGGTCCGACGGCCAGCTTCTCCAGCCGCAGCTCGCTGAGCGTATGCCGAAGCTCCTTCAACGGTTCCAGTTGCGGGTACCGCTTCGCCATATCGCGGAACGTGTCCTGATCGAGCAGCAGGCGGCCCGTCTCGGTGCGCGGCCAGTCGATCCGGTTGTCGACCAGGTAGCCGGCGAACAGTCCGGACTTGAACGTCGTCCCTTCGTAGACGCCGAAGTCCTTGTCGACCGCGCGGATCAGGTCGAGCTTGATGTGTCTCCCAATTCGAACGCAGAGGTCCAGCATCTCGACGTCGATCGGCACGCCGGTACGTTCCATCCGGGCGACCGCGGCCATGTACCGGCCCCGGAGCAGCGCTTGACCTAAACCGTTCGGGCCGCAACGGATACCGGGCAGCATCCGCTCCAGCAGCGGCCCATCGGGTCGACGTCGGTCTGACAGTAGTCCAGAATGCGGGCGCGCTCGTCGTCGCGACCATGGTCCGCCGCGCATCACCAGCGCGCGCTCCTCGGTCTTCTGGTCGGAGGTGATCGTCGGGATCCCGTGATGAGACAAAGCGCTCAGCAGGCCGCGCCCGTTCGGTAGAGGGATCCCGTTGGTGGCGTTGCGAAACTCGGTGAACAAGTCCAAGATTCGCGTCGGGATCGGCCAGCCGAGCTCGAGGAAACAGCCGATCTCGGCGCTCGCGAAGTAGGCCACGAACAACGTGTCGTCGTCGATCGAGAACGGCGGCTCAGCCAAGCTGGTCTTGCCAGAGACGAATCAGCCTGTTCGAGGCAAGTTCCCGCGCGACCATGCAGACCGGGACGGGAGGGCCCCCGACTCCGAGACGAACTCGAAGTCGAGGGCCCATACCTCCCGGAAGGGGAGCCCATGCATCCTACAACTCGCCTTCGAGTTCCCGGATCACCTCGTGGTCCGCGCGATCGATCCGGTAGTGGCGAACGCAATCTCGAGCAGGTCGCGGAAGCACTTGTCGGGCCATTGCGGATCACCCAGATCGCCTTTGGCGCGGTACATCTCGTACCCGCCGAGGTCGCTATTCCACACCAGCTTGATCCACAGGTCTTGGCTTGCTCCGCGCACTGGGCGGCCGTGTCGAATACCCGGCGCCGCCGTCGTTGCCCTCGAGCGGGAGCTTGATCGGCCAGATGAACACCGTGCCTTGCTTGGTGATCGCGACGTGCAGGCGGGTCCGGCGCAGCTCCGGCAGCACCAGGTGCTCGACCTCGGGGGCCACCATGTAGCACTCCTTCTCCATGCCGGTATCGCGCTCGAGGAAGAGCGTGTCGAGCACGTAGTCGGGATGCACCCGGACGTACTCGGTCGCTTCGGCCGCCGGACCGGTACGGCGGTCAGGACCCGCTCGACCTCGACGTCGGCTACCGGGTCCATCCGTAAAGCCTCTGGATCAAACGGGTCATAGCCTTGCATGATTGGACTACCGGTGTGGGTGGCCTGATCGTGGTGGTGAAGGTCTTCCTGGTGGGTCAAGGCCTCAAAAGGGTCCTGGCCCACTTTGTCTACCGTCGGGCCACATGTTTCATTACGCAACATGATCTCCACCACCATTCTGGGCCTCGGTCTTGGCTTCCTGCTCTTGAATCCAGCGGTCGATGGTCGACCTGCGCCAATAGAGCCGACGGCCAATCCGGTAGCCGGGTGGGAACATTCCCCTCGCGCGTGCCCGCTTCTGATTGGAGAGCGGCCAGCCGTACTCTCTCGTCAGGTCATCGGGGCGCAGGGCGTCATCCCGAGTTGTGGTGTGTTCTACCACATTTCACCTCTCTTCCGGTCCTTGGCGACCGTTGCCAAGTGGAAAGGCTTCTCCCACTCACCTATTCGGTTCACTGCGGTCCGGGAAGACAGGGTGATCGAGAAGAGTGGCAGGATATTTACGGTTGGGTACATTCCTGCCACGGGTAGGCTGTCAGCGTGGCGACGACAGAGAAGTACCGAACAGCAGGCGGCGTAACGCTGTACCGGGTTCTCTACCGCATGCCCGACGGCAGATAGACGGGCAAGCGCGGCTTCACCACCCGGCGTGGACTGACCACCCATATGTGCCCGATTTGCCTGGTGAGGCATGGTCTGCGGCTGAAAGCTGATAACAGCGCGACTCACCACGTTTATGCTCCCGACGTTATGGCACGTGGCAGAGCTGATATCGCGAACACTGCGCTGCGAATCTTCCTGCAGGAGATGGGCGCTGAGTACGACAGGGAGCGCGGACTGACACCGTATGGGGGGCGGCTCGTTCGTTCAATCACGGCTCCGCCACCTCCTCGGCGTCGACCGAGTTGCGCCCTTCTGCGGCGGACGGGTTGTCTGCCATTACTGCGCCTCACCCTGCTGCTGGGCGATCCACGCTGTGACGTGGGCCTTCACCCACACCCGTCGCCTGCCCAGTTTGAATGACGGTGGCCCGCTGCCGATGCTGGCCCAGTACCGCCAGGTGCTGGCCTTAGTGCCGGTGAGTTTTTGTAGATAGACCGCGTCGACATACTCACTGTCCACGTCGACTCCTCCTTGCTGATTCAGCTAGATACCACCGTTCTGGTAGTGCTATCAGTGTTGGGCGCGATGCTTGCATCAGTCAACCCAAAAACCTATGGTTTGCGATTATGGGAAGAGAAAAATGGACCGATGACGATGTCGGGCAGCGGATCAAAGCCGAGCGTGAGCGAAGGGGCTGGTCACAGGCTCACATGGCGAGGATGTTGTCGCGCCGTGGAATCGAACCCATGCATGCGACAACCGTGGCCAAGATCGAGGCCGGTACTCGGTCGTTAAGGGTTACCGAGGCGGTTGGGATCGCCGACCTGTTCGAGATTTCCGTGGACACCCTGCTGGGCCGCAAGCCGGGTGCGCAAGGTAGTGATCTGGTGTACCGACTCCGCCTGTTGCGGGATACCGCTCAACGGTTGGCTCCGCAGCTGCTGGCGACAGCGGAATCAATCCGCGAACAAATCGAAGAACTGCCCTCGGGGTTTGAGAGTGCCGACCTGCTCCGACGGATGGGTGTCAACACCGTCCTACACCTATTCCACGCGAACGACGCGCTGATCGACCTGGTGAATCGGTCCCACGACCTTTTGCAAGAACAGCAAGACAGGCCGGAGCTGACGGAGGAGGCGCTGATGGATGAGGAGGTGCCCGCAAAATGAGGCGCAATCGTAGGGCCGGAGTCGAGGACCGCTGGACCAAGACCGTTCGCGATGAGCACGGCAACACACAGAAGGTGCCCAGCGCCCGGCACGGCAAGGGTATGCGTTGGCGGCGCGGTATGTCGACGACGCAGGCCGCGAGCGGGCGAAGGCGTTCGACCGCAAGGCCGACGCTCAGGCGTGGCTGGACAACGAGATCACCGCGAAGCTGGCCACCGGTACCTACGTTGCGCCGGAGGCTGGCCGGGTGACTGTCGGCGCGGTGTACGCGTCGTGGTCGGCATCTCAGGGCCACATCTCCGCCAAGACGGCAGCGACCCGGCGCAGCGCCTGGGGCAGCCGCGTCAAACCGCAGTGGGGCAACGTCGCGGTCGTCGACGTGAAGACCTCAGCGATCACGACGTGGGTGGCGAAGATGGTCGACGACGAGGTCGGCGCTGCCGACGATCGAGAACGCGTTCGGGCTGCTGCGCCAGGTGCTCGGCGCTGCCGTGGAGGACAGCCGAATTCCGCGCAACCCGTGCGATGGTGTGCGGCTGCCGAAGCGCCAGCACGCCGACCGCGGATACCT
The DNA here is from genome assembly GCA_963744085.1 of uncultured Actinomycetota bacterium. GTDB lineage: Bacteria > Actinomycetota > Actinomycetes > Mycobacteriales > Mycobacteriaceae > Mycobacterium. The sequence goes on along the minus strand of CAVUSK010000015.1, from coordinate 76,323 downwards.
CACCCACGGCCAGGTGGCTGCGCTGGCCGCCGCGGTCGAGCGCCAGCCCGAGGTGGTCCGGTTCCTGGCCTACACCGGTCTGCGGTGGGGTGAGATGGCGGCGCTGCGCGTGTGCGACTTCGACATGCTGCGCCGCCGGGTGAACGTGTCGCGGTCGGTCACCGAGTCAGGTGGCCTGGTGTGGACGACACCGAAGACATGGGAGCGCCGGTCGGTGCCGTTCCCGGCCGCGCTGGCCGACGAGCTGGCCGCGCTGATGGTCGGCAAGGGCCGTGACGATCTGGTGTTCACCGATCTGCGCGGCGGTGTGCTGCGTAACTCGAACTGGCGGGCGCGGGTGTTCGAGCCGGCAGTGGCAGAAGTGCCAGAAGTCCGACGAGTCGTTCCCGTCGATCACCCCGCACGACCTACGGCACACGGCGGCGATCGCTGGCGATCAGCGCCGGGGCGAATGTGAAGGCGGTGCAGCGGATGCTCGGGCACGCCAAGGCGTCGATGACGCTGGACGTCTACGCCGACCTGTTCGACGACGACCTGGACGACGTGGCGGTGAACCTGGACGCCGCGATTCGTTCTGCTGCGGACCAGCACGTTCTGCCAAGTAACTCGTTTGCCGGTGAGGGCGGTATGGGCGGCTGTGTTGCCTCTGCAGGTCGGCTCTGCGCGCTCTCCTGCGGGGCCACTGCGGGCGGCTGGCCTGCCAACGTCCCGACAGCTAACCGACTCGAGCGGTCTAAGCTGCGGTTTTCTCGTGGAGCTAAGGGGATTCGAACCCCTGACCTACTCGATGCGAACGAGTCGCGCTACCAACTGCGCCATAGCCCCTGGTCGCTAGCAGGTTACCAGCAGGCGGGTCCGGCCTCGCGACGGCGCTACTGGCCGGCGGCCCTCGGAAGGTGGTAATCCGCCGCGCCGGGCGCATAGTCGAGATGCTCGAAAATCGGGTCCTCGTCGTCGATTTCCAGCACCACCGACCCTGGCCGGCGCAGCCGCGACGGCACGTCGTAATCATGGTCGGCCGTGTTCTGCACGCCGAGCCGCGACCGCGCCACGCGCTGCATCCGCCGCCGCCGCACTCGTTCCTCGATGCGCGTCTGGCGTCGCAAGTAGGCCAGGTACAGCATTGTGACTACGCCAGCCGAACCACACGCCCACCATCCGCCGGGCCACACGGTGACCGCGGCGCCCGTCGTCGCGACCAAGATCAGCACCATCACCGACAGCACGCGCCTGCGGAATCGGTACTTGCGGACGCTGACGGCCGCTGCGGTCTTGGACTCGTACAGCCGCCGCCGCGACGACACTGGCCGCGCCCTGGCCGTCTCCGGCTCCTCCTCAGACTCCAAACCCGAAGTGTCTTCGACGTATTCGTACTCGTCCGCGGTCCCGTCATCCTCGTCCGCCGGCTCCTCGTCGGTGGCCGCCGGCTCGGGCTCCGCCTCGGCTACCGGCTCCGCCTCGGCTACCGGCTCGGGCTCCGCCTCGGCTACCGGCTCCGCCTCGGCTACCGGCTCCGGTTCCGCCTCGACCTCCGGCTTCCCGACCGCTTCGCTGGCGCCGACGGGCAACGCCCCGGAGTCCTCTTCGATGACGTCGACGTCGAGGTATCCCTGCTCGGGCTGCTCGGGTGCAACCTGGGCGGCCCTCATGACGACGCCCTTCTCCGCCGGCTCAACCTCGGCTTCGAAGTCATCGTCGTCTTCGTCAAGCGGCTGCCAATCCGGGTCGCTGCGATGCCCCGCGGCCGGCCCCTTCTTGAGCTTGCGTCCGACCCCGCTGTTCAGTACCCGCGTGGCTAACGCGACGTCGCTGGTGCGGCGCACCGCATCGCGCTTGCTGATCAACATCGGCACAAGGACGAACAGCCACAGCACCACAAGGGAGATCCACAGAAGGGATTGCGGGACGCTTGGCATGGTGCCTGCTCCTTTCGACGTCAGGCTATGACCGTGATCAGCGCAAAGGACGAAGGCGCGCCGCCTGACCAGTACAATTACACACCTGTAATTCGATTCGGGCAAGCACCAATGGCCCCACGCGTCACATCTGTAACCTCAGGACCAGTGCGCATAGCCGGCGCGAACCAACGCCGACGCCACCGAACCCGCCACCTCCTCGACCGTGATCGCCACCAGCAGGTGATCACGCCAACCCCCGTCGACGTCCAGGTACCGCTGCAGCAGCCCCTCCTCGCGGAATCCGACCTTGGCCAGCACTCGTCGGCTCGCGGCGTTCTCCGGCCGCACCGTCGCCTCCACTCGATGCAGTCTCACCGGCCCGAAGCAATGGTCGAGACCGAGTGCAAGCGCGCCCGTCGCCACGCCTCGGCCGGCGACAGAACTCGCCACCCAGTACCCGATCCACGCCGACCGCAGCGCACCGTGCGTCACATTGCCGATCGTCAACTGCCCGCAGAACTCCTCGTCGAGTTCGATTGCGAATGGCAACATCCGGCCCTTGCGCGCCTCTGCACGCAATCCCGAACACACCGCCGGCCACGACGAAATCGTCTGTCTCCGTACCCAATCCACGTCCGTGGTTGGCTCCCACCGCTCCAAATGCGCGCGGTCGGCAAGCCGGGTCTTACTCCATTGCGCGGCGTCGCGCATCCGAATCGGCCGCAGCCGCACCATGCCACCGGCCACCCTGATCGGCCCCACTGTGGCCGGCCAGCCCGGGTGAAGAGAACTGTTGCGAAAAATGCTCACTGGCAACAGATTTCGGAATCAGCCGCGTTGGGCCAAGAACGCGACGCTGACGATCTCGCCGGTGCGGATCTGTTCGGCATCGCTGGGCACGACCACCAGGCAGTTGGCCTCTGCCAGTGTCGCGAGCAGGTGAGATGACGGACCGGGCGCGCCGAGCACTTGCACAAGGTACTCGTCGGTGTCCTGGTCGCGCATCAGCTGCCCGCGCAGATAGCCCCTTCGCCCGGGCACCGACGAGATCGGCGACAACGTGCGAGCTTCAACGATCCGCCGCATCGACTGGCGCTTGCCCAGCGACAACCGGATCAGCGGGCGCACCATGACCTCGAACACCACCAGCGCGCTCACGGGGTTGGCGGGCAGCAGGAACGTCGGCACACCCTCGGGACCAAGCTGGCCGAAACCCTGCACCGATCCCGGATGCATCGCGACCCTGTTGATGTCCATCTCACCGAGCGGTGACAGCGCCGAACGCACACCCTCTGCGGCCGCTCCTCCCACCGCACCGGCGAGCACCACGACCTCGGCACGGTTCAGCTGACCCTCGACGACCTCGCGCAGCTCCTTGGGATCGCTGCTGACGATCCCGACACGCGTCACCTCCGCGCCGGCGTCGCGGGCCGCCGCCGCCAACGCATACGAATTCACGTCGTACACCTGGCCGTTGCCCGGCGTCCGGGAGATGTCGACGAGCTCAGTGCCGACACTCATCACCGACAGCCGGGGCCGCGGATGCACCAGTACCCGTTCACGACCGACCGCCGCGAGCAAGCCCACCTGCGCCGCACCGATGATCGTGCCCGCCCGCACCGCAACGTCGCCGGGCTGCACGTCGTCACCGGCACGCCGCACGTAGGCACCCGAGCGGACGCTGCGCAGCACCCGGATCTTCGCCTCGCCGCCGTCCGTCCACCGCAGCGGCAGCACCGCATCGGCGAGCGTGGGCATCGGCGCCCCGGTCTGGACACGGGCGGCCTGTCGCGGCTGCAACCTGCTCGGTGTCCGCGTACCCGCTTCGATGTCGCCGACGACCGGCAGCCGCACCTCGATGCCGTCGACGTCCGCGTCGTCGGGATCCCCACCCTCGCCGACCTCGGACACGTCGACGCTGCGCACTGCATAGCCGTCGATAGCGGCCTGGTCGAACCCGGGCAGCGGCCGTTCGGTCACCACTTCTTCGGCACACATCAGGCCTTGGGCTTCAGCAATCGCGACGCGGACGGGTCGGGGCGCGACCGCCGCTGCCATCACGCGCGCCTGCTGCTCCTCCACAGAACGCACAGCATGCCTTCCTGCCGTCGGCCCGGCACGTACTACTGATTACTGCTCGGTCAAGCCCAATCGCGCTACCAACCAGCGCCGCAAGTCCGGGCCATAGTCATCACGGTCCAATGCAAAGTCAACCGCAGCCTTGAGGTAGCCGCCGGGATTTCCCAAGTCGTGTCGAGACCCGCGATGCACCACCACATGGACGGGATGGCCCTCTTTGATCAGCAGCGCGATCGCGTCGGTCAACTGAATCTCGCCGCCCGCGCCTCGCGGCACGCGCCGCAACGCATCGAAGATCGCCCGGTCCAGGACGTAGCGGCCGGCCGCGGCATACGGCGACGGCGCATCCTCGGTCTTCGGCTTTTCGACCATGCCCTTGACCCGCAGCACATTCGGGTTCGCCGCGTCGGGCACCTTCTCGACATCGAAGACGCCGTAGGCGCTGATCTCCGATGGCGGCACCTCGATGGCGCACAGCACGGTGCCGCCCCGCTTGGCGCGCACCTTGGACATGGTCTCCAGAACGCCGGTGGGCAGCACGAGGTCGTCGGGCAGCAGCACCGAGACCGCGTCCTCGTCGTCGGACAACACAGTCTCGACGCAGCCGACAGCGTGCCCCAGGCCGAGCGGCTGGGCCTGCACCACCGATTCCACCTTGATCAAGGCGGGGGCTCGACGCACTTTCTCCAACATCGAGTGTTTGCCGCGCGCCGCGAGCGTGCCCTCCAGCACCAAGTCCTCGACGAAATGGGCAACCACGCTGTCCTTGCCCTCGGAGGTGATGATCACAAGGCGCTCGGCGCCCGCCTCTGCTGCCTCGGCGGCGACGAGCTCGATCCCGGGAGTGTCCACTACCGGCAGCAACTCCTTGGGCACCGTCTTGGTGGCAGGCAGGAATCTGGTGCCCAAGCCCGCGGCCGGAACGATGGCCGTCCGCGGGATCGGAACTTCGGGTCGCGTCATTGCTCACACCCTATCGCCATCCGGCGGGTGAGTTGCTGTGGCACCAGGACGTGCCCCCTGTCATGGTTAGCGCGTGGTGCACACGATAAAGGACCGCATCCGCGCCGACCGGGTCGCCGCGCGGCAATCGGTCGGAGAGGATGTGCGCCGCGCCGAAACTCACGCGCTCATCGCGCACCTGCCGTCGATCCTGAGCCCCGAGGAGACGGTGGCGGCCTACGCCCCGCTGTCGTCGGAGCCCGGGTTCCCCGATCTCGTCACCGCCGTGGTCGGCATCTGCGGCAAGGTGTTGCTGCCGATCGCGCGGGCCTGCGACGACGGGATCCCGCTCCCATTGCAGTGGTCCGCGTACCGCTCCGGCGCGCTTCTCGCAGCTCCCTACGGGCTTTTCGAGCCGCCTCCTCCGTGGCTACCCCCGTCGGCGCTGGGCTCAGTAGGCACGGTGCTGGTGCCCGCGCTCGCGGTCGACCACCACGGGGTTCGACTCGGCCGCGGCGCGGGTTTCTACGACCGGTCGCTGGGCTTTCGCGATCCCACTGCGCGCCTGATCGCCGTGGTGCGCGACGAGGAGCTGGTCAAAGACCTGCCCGTCGAACCGCACGACGTTGCGATGACGCATGCGCTGACCCCGGGCGGCGGCCTGATTTCTCTGACATAAGAAGACCCGATTTCGGGAATGCCAGCTGGCCCGTTGGCACTTGTATCGGTAGAGTGCTAAGAAGCTGAGCTAACGGAGGGACCTGTGCCGACCTATTCATATGCGTGCACCGAGTGTGACAACCGGTTCGACGCGGTGCAGGCGTTCACTGACGACGCGCTCAAAGATTGCCCGCAGTGCTCGGGCCGGTTGCGCAAGCTGTTCGGCTCCGTTGGCGTGGTGTTCAAGGGCAGCGGCTTTTACCGCACCGACAGCAGGGCCGGATCCGCCAGCAGTTCGTCCAACGGTGAGAAGAAGAAGTCCAGCGCCTCCACGGAGTCCTCGGGCACCTCGACGGAGTCGTCGGCTTCATCGTCAAGTTCATCGTCCACTTCGAAGTCCAACGGCGAGTCAAAGTCGTCGACCGCGGCCACGGCCGTCGCGGCAAGCTGACCGTTATCCACAGACCCGTCTTTCGCCGCCTCAGTTGGGCTCCGGTGCGCTTAACGTGACCGGATGGGGGAATCGCTCAATCCGTCTGCGCTGAATCGCCTTTCACGCGTGTTGCGACCCGACTGGTCGCGTACCCTCGCGGCCCGGCGAGTCGTCGCGGCGGCACTCGTGGTGCTCGCGGCCGTCGCCGCATTCCGATCCGATCCCGACGGCGATCGCGCCGACGTCGTGGTGGCGTCCCGCGATCTTTCGCCGGGCATCTCGCTGACCGCCGACGACGTGGGCGTCGAAAAGCGCCTTACGACATCGATTCCCGAGGGGACTCGAGCCCGCGTCGACGACGTGGTCGGGATGACGCTTGCCGGGCCGGCCAGACGCGGTGAGGTGCTCACCGACGTCCGACTGCTCGGACCACGGCTGGCCGAGTCGGCCGCCGGACCCGACGCCCGCATCGTGCCGTTGCACCTCGCCGATTCCGCACTGCTTGACCTGCTCCGTGCGGGCGACGTCGTCGACGTGCTGGCTTCCGGGGCGTCAAACTCCGCCGCAGACACCGAATCCGCGCCCCACATGGTTGCCTCCGACGCGGTCGTCGTTCTCGTCTCCCCCAAACCGGCACAGCGCGGATCTGGCAGCGATCGCGTCGTCTTGGTGGCGCTGCCAGCCACCACCGCTCACCAGGTGGCCGGCGTGGCATTGGTGGAGACGGTGACGCTCACCTTCCACTGAGTGCCGATGCGACTAATGTTCGTCACATGTTGAAAGGATTCAAGGAGTTTCTCGCGCGAGGCAATATCGTCGACCTGGCCGTCGCCGTGGTCATCGGCACGGCGTTCACGGCGCTCGTCAAAGCCTTCACGGACAGCGTCATCCAGCCGCTGATCAGTCGCATTGGAGCGGGCCCCGACGCGAAATCCGGCCTCTTGATGATCCCCCTCGGCGGCGACAAGTTCATCGACCTCAACGTCGTCGTCACAGCGACCATCAACTTCATCCTCGTCGCCGCGGTGGTCTACTTCCTAGTCGTCCTGCCGTACAACACATTCCGGAGGCGCGGTGAGGTGGAGCAGGCTCAGGACACCGAGCTGTCCATCTTGACCGAGATCCGGGACCTGCTGTCCGCCAATGGGCAGGGTTTGGGCCGGCACGAGACAGTGACCGGACCGGGAACGGGTCCCAGCCCCGACACCGCGAAGACGACGAGCGCCGACAGGGACTAGCGCCCAGCGAAATCAGCCCCAGCCGATCGGCCGGGGCTGATTTTCCGTTCAGGGACAGATCAGTTCATGGCTAATTCATATTCCAAGGGTCGCCGTAGGTGGTGACGCTGTCGCCGTCCTTCGAGATGAGCCGCGCGAACGGACGCAGCAGCACACCACCGGCGGCGCCGGTCACCGTGCCGTGCGCGTTGTTCACCGCGACACCGCCATCAGGACCGGACACGTCCACCGAGAATGTCGCCACCTCCTGAATACCCGGGCCGTTGCCCAGATCCGCGCTGAGCGACACGCCCGGGAACAGCGGCGGGCTGGTCACGACCAGCGCCGGCGCCGGACGCGATCTCCGACTGGTCCAGGTTGATGTTCGGCGTGGTGTAGCTGAAGTTCACCCCGACACCCAGCGACCACGGGAACCCGATCTGATACCCCAGCTCCAACGTGCCGGCGAACGCGTCGGCGCCCGGCCCGGTCACGTGATAGATCGCCCGACCCGAGTGGAACCACTCACGAGTCAGCCGGTTGCGGTCCAAGGGGTACACACCGTTAAGGAAGGTGTCCCACTGCTGAATCACCATCGTTCGGCCCTTGCCGTCGACCACACTGAGCTCGTTGTCCAGACCGGCATGAGACGTACCCGTGCTCGCGAACAACGTTCCCAGAGCAGCGACCAGGGCGACCAGCACCCGAGCGGCAATCTTCATGTGTCCTCCCCTAACCCAAATCCCCATGGAGACGGTGATCAGTGAAGATCACCATGCACCTCTAGTCGGTCCCATGCATCACTTCTGTTACTTCCTCACCACGCCGCACGAAAATGCGGCGTCAGACAGGAAGCCGTAACGATCCCTGGTTGCGACATGAGGACGATAACGGTCAGGCACCGTTAACACCAAGAAACGACACATTCGTGCGGCCGCGAGCAGTGTCGGCGGGAGTTGCCAGTGCTTCAGTGCTCGATCTGAGTGGGCTGCTCAACGATGATGTGGCGGAATGTTCTCCGTTAGCCAGCGGTCGCGATCGAAGCCGTCGCCCGGATCTTCCGGGTCGATGTCGTGGCCTCGGCTCTCGCCGGCCTGCTTGCGGGGCGGATCGGCCGGCATGCGGTCATGCGCTGGTTCATCGTTCATCAACTCAGCATCGCACTGTGACGAAGATCACACAAAAGAGATCGGCCCCCGGCGTTGTGCCGAGGGCCGATCTCTTCGACGAAACGAATCAGTTCATGTGCTAATTCATATTCCAAGGGTCGCCGTAGGTGGTGACGCTGTCGCCGTCCTTCGAGATGAGCCGCGCGAACGGACGCAGCAGCACACCACCGGCGGCGCCGGTTACCGTGCCGTGCGCGTTGTTCACCGCGACACCGCCATCAGGACCGGACACGTCCACCGAGAATGTCGCCACCTCCTGAATACCCGGGCCGTTGCCCAGATCAGCGCTGAGCGACACGCCCGGGAACAGCGGGGGGCTGGTCACAATCAGCGCCGGCGCCGGAGCGAGTTCCGTCTGGTCCAGGTTGATGTTCGGCGTGGTGTAGCTGAAGTTCACCCCGACACCCAAAGACCACGGGAAACCGATCTGGTACCCGAGCTCGAGCGTCCCATTGAACGCGTCGGCGCTCGGGCCGGTCACGTGATAGATCGCCCGACCCGAGTGGAACCACTCACGGGTGAGCCGGTTGCGGTCCAACGGGTACACACCGTTAAGGAAGGTGTCCCACTGCTGGATCACCATCGTTCGGCCCTTGCCGTCCACCACACTGAGCTCGTTGTCCAGCCCGGCATGAGATGTACCGGTGCTTATGAACAACGCCCCCAAAGCAGCGATCAGAGCCACCAGTACTCGACCGATAACCTTCATGTTCTCCCTAACCATGTCGACGGTGATCTGTGAAGATCACCGAGTCCATCGTCGGTGGTGGTCACTGCTCACACCACCCGCAAGAACCCCTAGATGAGATCGCTCTCAGGGTGTCCTTACAAATTGCTCATCGTTGACAGGAGGAACATAACGGTGGCTCCAGTACCCGGCAACGGATACGCCCCCGCGAAATCGCCCTCGAGCATGGTCCGGTTAGTTTGCTGGACTTAGCGATTCAGGAATTGGTGAGTTGGCTCAGCCAGAACCTTGACTCTGCGTTTTCATCACCGGCCGTTGCCACGTGCTTGCACGGATGAACCAGGCGTGAGCCGCACGAAGAGGATCCTCAGCAAAGTGGCTGGTCATTCGATTAACAAGAAACCGAGCGCCACCTGGCTCGACCAAGCCGGGACTCGCCGGAGTTTGCCAGACCCGGGTGTTGGTGGAATACAGTCATCGCAACAGACCATAATTGTGACGAAGATCACATGTGCAGGGTAGCCCAGTGTTAACACGAAGTTCACTGGACGTGAATCTGTGTATGCCGTGACCGGCCTCGGGAGGCCAATCCCGCTGGCGCGCCTTAGATTTCGAGGCTCGACAGCTGCCCGATGATCTGCGTCGCCAGTGGGTTCAGCGTGGCCATGCCGTCGCGCACTGCGTATCGCGAGCCGGCGAGGTTGACCACCAGCGTGCTGCCCGAGATGCCCGCGAGTCCGCGCGACAGCCCGGCGTCGATGATCCCGGCCGACAGGGCCGACGCGCGCAGCGCCTCGGAGATGCCGAGCAATTCGCGGTCGAGGATGTCGCGGGTGGCCTCGGGAGTCACGTCACGCGGCGTGACCCCGGTGCCGCCGACGGACACCACGAGGTCGACCCCGCCGATCACGGCGGTGTTCAAGGCATTGCGGATCTCGACCTCGTCGGCGGAAACCACAACCACGCCGTCCACGACGAAGCCTGCCTCGGTCAGCAGCTCTGTCACCAGCGGCCCGCTGTGATCCTCCTCGTCGCCGTGAGCGGTGCGGTCATCGACGACGACAACCAGTGCGCGGCCGACCAACTCCCGGGGTTGTTCCATGGATGCCACCGTATATCTGGGGACAGACAGCGGCGCGACCATCCTCAAGACGGCGTGATCGCGCAGCACCTTGATCACTGTTGCGCCGTTCCGAGCTTCACCGCAACCGTCTTGCCGCCGCCCGACGGATCGGCATACGTCAGCGTCACGGTGTCGCCTGGCGCCTTGGACCGCACCGCGGCCACCAGCCCGTCGGCGCTGCTGATCACGCGGTCGTCGAGCTTCGTCACCACCACCCCGCTGGGAAGGCCGGCTTGAGCGGCCGCACCGCCCGACGTGACTTCCATGATCTTGGCGCCGTTGACGGTGGCGTCGTTGCTGACCTGAACGCCCAGCGACGCGTGCGTGGCGGCACCGGATTGGATCAGTTCGTCAGCGATGCGCTTGGCCTGGTCGACCGGGATCGCGAAGCCCAGCCCGATCGACCCGCTCTGCGGACCGCCCGAGTCCTCTCCGAGCGTGGCGATCGCCGAGTTGATTCCGACCAGCTCGCCATTCATGTTGACCAGTGCGCCGCCGGAGTTGCCGGGATTGATCGCCGCGTCGGTCTGGATCGCGTCGAGCACCGAGTTCTGGTCACCCGCGTCGCCGCCGGCAGCCACCGGGCGGTTCAACGCGCTGATGATGCCAGTTGTGACGGTGCCCTCGAGCCCGAGCGGCGATCCGACCGCCACCACGTCCTGGCCGACCTTGAGATCGCCCGACGAGCCGAGCGTCATCGGCGTGAGTCCTGAAACGCCTTCCGCGCGGACAACGGCGATGTCGGTGGACGGATCGGTGCCCACCACCGTGAATGGTGCCGTGCGCCCATCGTTGAATGTGACCGTGGTGGTTTGTTCACCGCCGGCTTGGCCGTCTTTCGCCGCGGCGGCCACCACGTGATTGTTGGTGAGGATCAAACCATCCGAGGACAAGATGATGCCCGATCCCTCTTCGGACTGGCGTCCCATCACCGTTTCCAGCTTGACCACACTCGGCACGACTTTCGCCGCCACCTGCTCAACGGATCCGGCGGGCAGACTGGCCGCCGGCTGGCCCGGCACCGCGCCAGGTGCGGCCGCGACGGTGTTGGTGCCCAGGTGATGTGGCCGCACGGCAAGTGCGACACCCCCGCCGACACCCGCGGATACGACCGCTATCGCGACCGCTCCGGCAGTGAATGCGCCTGCGCGCGAGCGCTTTTGAGGTATGGTCGTGGCGGTATTCTGTGTGGGCTGCGTCTGGCGAGTGTTCTGGTAATGGGGCTGACGGTTAGTCTGCTGGGCGTAGCGCCAGTCATATTGCTGCTGCGGATGGCCGGGGTATTGCGGCCCCGTCTGCTGCGGCGGCGTATACCTCGGATGGTTCGTCATATCGCTGGATCGCTCTTTCTCGAGTGGGTCAGTGCTGCGAACGGTCTCTCTACCGTGCAACTTCCGACTGAGAATCGACTGAGATATCCCTCGGTACCTCCACAGACTTTTCGACGTCTTCGGCACTTGCTGTCGGCATCGGCCTGCCGGGCAACGTCACATATATGGAGGTTCCGGGCGGCTGACCTCCTGCAACGGTGTCCTCAATCCGAAGAACCCCACCGTGTTTCATCACGACGTGCTTGACGATAGCCAGGCCAAGCCCCGAGCCGGGCATTGCACGTGCTGACGCCGAGCGATAGAACCGCTCAAACACCAGTTCTCGTTCCTGTGGCGGGATTCCGGGCCCGTAATCGCCGATGACAAGCTCGGCATGTGACGGATCAACCTGCGTCAGACGGACATTTACCGCACCACCCGGAGGGCTCCACTTCGCGGCATTGTCCAGCAGGTTGAGCACCGCCCGCGATAAACCCGCGGTGTCTCCTTCCACCTGCCAGGGCGTGATCTGCACATCGAACTGGATATCGTTGCGGCGCCTGCGGGCTCGCTCGAGGCTGCGGTCGATGATTTCTGACATGTCGACAGGCTCGTGCACCACATCGCCGGCATCGTCGCGGGTGAGGTCTACCAGATCCCCAACCAGCGTTGACAACTCCTCGATCTGTGCCAGCACATCTGCCCGAAGGCCGGCCATCTCGCTCTCTGGAAGCCGCGGTGCACCTGGCGCCATCGAGGCCATCAGCAGTTCTACATTCGTCCGTAGCGACGTCAGCGGTGTGCGCAACTCGTGCCCGGCATCCGTCACCAGCCGTGTCTGCCGCTCTCGGGATTCGGCCAGAGCGTGCAGCATCATATTGAAACTCTCAGTGAGCCTTGCCAACTCGTCGCTGCCAGCCACCGGGATCGGACGCAGGTCGTCGGTTCGGGCCACACGTTCCGCGGCGTCGGTGAGCCGCCTTACCGGCCGCAGTCCTGCGCTGGCCACCATGCCACCGGCGACCGCTGCGATCGCCAGGCCCACGCCGCCGACCACGAGCAGCACCCAACCGAGTTGGCGCAGCACCGAGTTCGTGGGCTTGAGGCTCTTGGAAACCAATAGTGTGCTGCCGTTCGAAAGGTGAGTGGCCAGGACGCGCTGATCACCGGCCGCCCGCAGCGACAGCAGCAGATCTCCGTCGACGACATCCTTTTCCTGCTGACCGAAGGGGAGTTGCTGACCTTCCTGATTCGCGGTGTAGATCGCGCGACCGGGAATGACAAGCATTGCGTTGACATCCGAGTATGCGGTCCCTTCGATCGCCTTACCCGGGTCGGAGTCCAACGCACCGCTTTCGATCAGCAGCTGCGCGCGCGTCTGCAGTTGGTTGTCTACGTTTTTGTAGAGGGCCGCCGAGACAACGATGTACGCGGCCACCGCGATCAGCACCACCACCAGGGCCACCATCGACATGCCGAGCAACATCACACGCCAGCGCAGCGACAGTGAGCCACTGGCCCCGAGTGGTCTATGAACAGACGGCCGGGACACAGACATCAGGGTGGGGTTTCGCGCAGCACGTATCCGACCCCGCGCACGGTGTGGATCAACCGCAGCTCTCCGTCCGCTTCGGTCTTGCGCCGCAGATACCCGACGTAGACCTCGAGCGCATTGCCCGACGTCGGGAAGTCGAATCCCCACACCTCCTCGAGAATGCGACTGCGGGTCAGCACCCGGCGGGGATTGGCAATCAACATTTCCAGCAACGCAAACTCGGTGCGGGTGAGGCTGATTCGCCGCTCGCCGCGCGTCACCTCGCGCGTCACCGGATCGAGGCTCAGATCAGAGAACGTCATCGGCACCGACTCTGCGCTGTTGTCGGGCACCGTCCGCCGCAGCAGTGCGCGCATCCGCGCGAGCAATTCTTCGAGCGCAAACGGCTTCGGCAAGTAGTCGTCGGCGCCCGCGTCGAGTCCGGCCACCCGTTCGGACACCGAATCCCGTGCGGTGAGCACCAGAATCGGCAGGTCATCGCCGGTGCTGCGAAGCTGCCGGCACACTTCGAGGCCGTCCAGCCGCGGCATCATCACGTCGAGGACGACGGCATCGGGCCGTTCGTTGGCGATCGCGTCGAGTGCCTCGACGCCGTCCTGCGCCAGCGACACGGAGTAGCCGTTGAAGGAAAGGGACCGACGCAAGGACTCGCGCACCGCGCGATCGTCGTCAACGACAAGTATCCGCACGGCCATAAGTCTCTACGGAACGCCTGAGAGTGGCCTGAGAGGCGCGCCGGAAAAGACGCAGGAAGCGGTGGTTAGCGCTTGTCCAGGTCGATCAGTCCCAACCGGGCCGCCTTGAGCAGGCGCCGGGGAACCTTGTGCTGCTGGCCGTTGACCGTGACATTGACCAGCTCGGGGCGCTCGGCCTTCCACTGCGCGCGACGGCTCCGGGTGTTCGCACGCGACATCCTGCGCTTCGGCACAGCCATGATCGAGCTCTCCATCTAGTTTGGGGGACGGTCCAGGATAGCCGGTGGTCACGGGCTTCTCCAAAAGCACGCGCAGCCGTCGAAATCTGCGCCAGGGTCGTGGCGAGCGCGCGATCGCAGCCCTGGTGCAGAAATGGGTGTGACGACCCGCTAACCTACCGGTTGGTTGAGACGTGTGGCGGGGAAAGGCGGGGAAAGGGGTGTGGTGACCGGCTCGCAAAGCGTCGTCCGCATAGGAAATTGCTCGGGCTTCTACGGCGATCGGCTCTCGGCGATGCGCGAGATGCTGACGGGCGGTGACCTCGACTACCTCACCGGCGACTATCTGGCCGAGCTGACCATGCTGATCCTCGCCCGCGACCGGGCGAAGGCACCCGAGCGCGGGTACGCCAAGACGTTTCTGACCCAGCTTGAAGAGTGCCTCGGGTTGGCGCACGACCGCGGCGTGCGGATCGTCGCGAATGCCGGCGGCCTGAACCCGGCCGGGCTCGCCGACGCTGTGCGGGCCTTGGCGGAGCGGCTCGGGGTGCCGGCGAGCGTGGCCCACGTCGAAGGCGACGACCTGCTCCCGCGGGGCGCCGAGCTCGGGTTCGGCAGCCCGCTCGCCGCGAATGCCTACCTCGGGGCGTGGGGCATCGTCGACTGCCTCAACAGCGGCGCGGACGTCGTCGTCACCGGCCGGGTCACCGACGCCTCGGTGATCGTCGGCCCGGCCGCCGCACACTTCGGGTGGTCGCGCACCGATTACGACCAGCTGGCCGGAGCGGTCGCCGCCGGTCACATCATCGAATGCGGCGCCCAGGCGACCGGCGGCAACTACGCGTTCTTCACCGAAATCGACGACCTGACGCAGCCCGGCTTCCCGCTCGCCGAGCTGCGGGCCGACGGCTCCGCGGTGATCACCAAGCATCCCGGCACCGGCGGGGCCGTCACCGTCGGAACCGTGACCGCACAGCTTCTCTACGAGATCACCGGCGCGCGCTACGCCAACCCCGACGTGACGCTGAGGGTCGACTCGATCGAGCTGGCCGACGACGGCGCCGACCGGGTGCTCGTCAGCGGCGTCCGCGGTGAGCCGCCCCCGCCCACGCTGAAGGTGTCGCTGAACACCATCGGCGGGTTCCGCAACGCGATGACGTTCGTGCTGACCGGGCTGGACATCGACGCCAAGGCCGAGCTCGTGCGTCGTCAGCTGGAGACCGGCCTGACCGTCAAACCCGCGGAACTGGAGTGGACGCTGGCGCGTACCGACCATCCTGACGCCGACACCGAGGAGGCCGCGAGCGCGCTGCTGCGGTGTGTGGTCCGCGATCCCGACCCGGCGAACGTCGGACGCCAGTTCTCTTCGGCGGCAGTCGAATTGGCGCTCGCGAGCTATCCCGGTTTCACCACTACCGCGCCGCCTGGCGAGGGTCAGGTGTACGGCGTCTTCACCGCCGGCACCGTGGCCGCCGACAAGGTGGCACACATCGCGGTGCACGCGGACGGCAACCGCGCCGAGATACCCTGCGCCGCAGAGACTTTGGAGCTGGCTCCAGTCCCGCCCTTCGCGCTTCCGGTGCCGCTTCCCTTCGGTGAGACGCAACGAGCACCCCTCGGCGTGATCGCCGGTGCCCGCAGCGGCGACAAGGGCGGCAGCGCCAACGTCGGGCTGTGGGTGCGCACCGAGGACCAATGGCGCTGGCTGGCACACGCTCTCACCGTCGACAAGCTTCACGAGCTGCTGCCGGAGGCAGCGGATCTTCCCGTGACCCGGCATCTGCTGCCGAACCTGCGCGCGGTCAACTTCGTGATCGAGGGCATCCTCGGTGAGGGCGTGGCGTACCAGGCCCGCTTCGACCCGCAGGCCAAGGGCCTCGGCGAGTGGCTGCGAAGCCGGTACGTGGAGATCCCGGAGGAACTACTGCCGATGAGCCTCTCGGGCGAAGAGGAAACAATACAGTGAGTATCTGGAACACGCCCGAGCGTGACGAGCTGCGAAAGACGGTGCGGGCGTTCGTAGAACGCGAGGTGCTGCCGCACATACGCGAGTGGGAGCAGTCCGGTGAGCTGCCCCGCGAGCTTCACCTTCATGCCGGTGAAGCCGGCTTGTTGGGCGCGGGCTTTCCTGAATCCGTTGGTGGTGGCGGCGGCGACGGCGCCGACTCGGTGATCATCTGCGAGGAAATGCATTACGCCGGAAGTCCCGGCGGGGTGTTCGCGTCGTTGTTCACGTGCGGTATCGCGGTGCCGCACATGATCGCTTCCGGCGACGAACGCCTGATCGAGGAGTTCGTGCGGCCCACGCTGCGCGGCGAGAAGATCGGCGCGCTGGCGATCACCGAGCCCGACGGCGGCTCCGACGTGGGCCACTTGCGAACCAGCGCCCGGCGCGACGGCGACGACTACATCCTCAAGGGCGCGAAGACCTACATCACGTCGGGCGTGCGCGCGGACTACGTCGTCACCGCGGCCCGCACCGGCGGGCCCGGCGCCACGGGCGTGTCGCTGATCGTCGTCGAAAAGGGCACACCAGGTTTCGAGGTGACCCGCAAGCTGGACAAGATGGGCTGGCGCTCGTCGGATACCGCCGAGCTGTCCTACACCGACGTTCGGGTTCCGGCAGCCAACCTGATCGGCGCGGAGAACAGCGGGTTCGCCCAAATCGCCTCGGCGTTCGTCTCCGAACGTGTCGGCCTCGCCGCGCAGGCGTATGCGAGCGCGCAGCGCTGCGTCGACATCGCGGTGGAGTGGTGCCGCAACCGCGAAACATTCGGCAGGCCTTTGATTTCGCGTCAGTCGGTGCAGAACACGCTGGCCGACATGGCTCGTCGCGTCGACGTCGCACGTGTCTACACCCACAACATCGTCGAGAGGCAACTCGGTGGAGCCGCGAAGGCGGCGCCATCAAGTGGCGCGGACCCGAACCTCATAACTTCGGTGTGCTTCGCCAAGAACACCGCCGTCGAAGCCGGGGAATGGGTGGCCAGCCAGGCCGTGCAGCTGTTCGGCGGGCTGGGCTACATGGCGGAGAGCGAAGTCGAACGGCAGTACCGCGACATGCGCATTATCGGCATCGGCGGTGGCACAACCGAAATCCTGACCGCGCTCGCCGCGAAGACACTGGGATACCAGTCATGACCGTGCTGCGGTCCACACTCGACGTCCGCGCACCCGCGTACGAGGAGTCCGTGGCCGCGATGACGGCCAAGCTCTCCGACATCGACGCCGAGCTCGAGAAGGCGCTGGGCGGAGGCGGCCCGAAGTACGTCGAGCGACATCACGCCCGCGGCAAGATGACGCCGCGGGAGCGCATCGAGCTGCTGATCGACCCCGATTCACCGTTTCTGGAGTTGAGCTCGCTGGCGGCCTACGGGACCAGCTATCAGGTGGGCGCCTCGGCGGTGGTGGGCATCGGCGCGGTGAGCGGCGTCGAATGCATGCTGGTTGCCAGCGACCCCACGGTCAAGGGCGGCACCAGCAACCCGTGGACACTTCGCAAGAATCTGCGCGCCAACCAGATCGCGTTCCAGAACCGGCTGCCCGTCATCTCATTGGTGGAATCCGGCGGCGCCGACCTACCGACACAAAAGGAAATCTTCGTCCCCGGCGGACAGATGTTCCGCGACCTCACCCGGCTCTCGGCCGCCGGCATCCCCACCATCGCGCTGGTATTCGGCAACTCGACCGCGGGCGGCGCGTACATACCTGGGATGTCCGACCACGTGGTCATGATCAAGGAACGCTCGAAGGTGTTCCTGGCCGGGCCGCCCCTGGTGAAGATGGCAACAGGCGAGGAGTCCGACGACGAATCGCTTGGTGGCGCCGAAATGCACGCGCGGACTTCCGGTCTGGCTGACTACTTCGCCGTCGACGAGCTCGACGCGATTCGCATCGGACGCCAGATCGTGGCACGGCTGAACTGGCGCAAGCAGGGCCCGGCACCGGGCCCGGTCACCGCACCTCTGGCCGACCCCGAGGAGCTGCTCGGTGTGGTGCCCCCCGATCTGCGCACGCCGTTTGACCCGCGGGAGGTGATCGCCCGCTTCGCGGACGGCTCGGAGTTCGACGAGTTCAAAGGGCTCTACGGCTCGTCGCTGGTGACCGGCTGGGCGCGGGTGCACGGCTATCCGATCGGCGTCCTGGCCAACGCCCGCGGGGTGTTGTTCAGCGAGGAGTCGCAGAAGGCCACCCAGTTCATCCAGCTTGCGAACCGAAGCAACACGCCACTTCTGTTCCTGCACAACACGACCGGCTACATGGTGGGCAAGAAGTACGAGGAAGGGGGCATGATCAAGCACGGCTCGATGATGATCAACGCGGTGTCCAACTCGACGGTGCCTCACATCTCACTGCTGATCGGCGCCTCCTACGGCGCGGGCCATTACGGCATGTGCGGACGGGCCTACGACCCGCGCTTCCTGTTCGCCTGGCCCAGCGCCAAATCTGCCGTAATGGGCGGCGTACAGCTGGCGGGCGTGCTCTCGATCGTCAGCCGAGCCGCCGCCGAGGCGCGCGGACAACAAGTCGACGAGGAGGCCGACGCAGCGATGAAGGCCGCCGTCGAGGCGCAGATCGAAGCCGAGTCGCTGCCAATGGTGCTGTCCGGCATGCTGTATGACGACGGCGTGATCGATCCGCGGGACACCCGGACGGTGCTCGGAATGTGCCTGTCCGCTATTGCGAATGCGCCCATCGAGGGCACCACCAACTTCGGCGTCTTCCGGATGTGAGGCCCATGGTCAGTCGAGTCTTGGTTGCCAACCGCGGGGAGATCGCCCGCCGCGTGTTCGCGACGTGTCGCCGTCTGGGTGTGGGCACGGTCGCCGTGTACACGGAGCCCGACGCTGACGCGCCGCATGTGGCGGACGCCGACGCGCGGGTGCAGCTCCCCGACATAAGGGGATATCTGAACAGTGCCGCGCTCATCGCCGCCGCGAAGTCCGCGGGTGCCGACGCGATCCATCCCGGCTATGGATTCCTCTCGGAGAACGCTGATTTCGCCGCGGCGGTGCAGGACGCGGGCCTAACGTGGATCGGCCCGCCGGTCGCCGCCGTCGCGGCGATGGGCAGCAAGATCGAAGCCAAGAAGATGATGGCCGCGGCCGGGGTTCCGGTACTTGACGAACTCGACCCGGCCAGCGTCACGGAGTCGCAACTTCCCGTACTCGTCAAGGCCTCCGCAGGTGGCGGCGGCCGCGGCATGCGCGTGGTCACCGAATTATCCTCGCTGGCAACCGAAGTCGCTGCCGCTCGGCGCGAGGCCGGATCGGCTTTCGGCGACGACACCGTGTTCTGCGAGCGCTATCTCCCCCGCGGGCGCCACATCGAGGTCCAGGTGCTCGCCGACGAACACGGCGGGGTCTGGGCGGTCGGCGAGCGCGAGTGCTCGATCCAGCGGCGGCACCAGAAGGTCATCGAGGAGGCGCCGTCGCCTCTGGTCGAGCGCATCCCCGGCATGCGCGACAAGCTTTTCGACGCTGCGCGTCAGGCTGCCGCCGCGATCAGCTACGCCGGAGCAGGCACCGTCGAGTTCCTCGCCGACGACTCACCCGGTTCAGAGGGATCGTTCTACTTCCTGGAGATGAACACCCGCCTGCAAGTCGAACACCCGGTTACCGAATGCGTCACGGGACTCGATCTGGTCGAACTTCAACTCCAGGTCGCAGACGGCGTCCGCTTCGGCCCCGAACCGCCGGTGGCTCAGGGCTATTCGATCGAGACGCGGCTGTACGCCGAGGATCCCGCACGTGGCTGGCAGCCACAGGCGGGCACGCTGCACGCGTTCGACATCGCCACCGCGCAGGCCGCGTTCATCCCGCTGAGCCGGCCCGGCGTGCGCGTCGACGCCGGCGTCGTCGACGGGTCGGTGGTTTCGGTGCACTACGACCCGATGCTGGCCAAGGTCATCTCGTATGCCCCGACCCGTACGCAGGCAGCGGCACTTCTCGCCGACGCGCTCGCCCGCGCCCGCGTACACGGCGTGCGCACCAACCGCGACCTGTTGGTGAACGTGTTGCGGCACCCGGCATTCATCGCGGGCGATACCGACACGGCGTTCTTCGACACCCATGACATCGCGTCGCTCAGCAGGCCGCTGGCGGGTGCAGACGTCACCCGCTGGTCCGCACTGGCGGCGGCGCTCGCCGATGCAGCCCACAACCGCGCCACCGCAACGGTTTTCGCGGCCATCCCGTCCGGCTGGCGTAATTTGCCGGCGGGCTTCCAGGTCAAGACCTACACCGACGCGGCGGGTGACGAGCACCGGGTGCGGTATCGCTTCGACCGTGGCGTGCTCGTGGTCCCCGAAGACGAGCGAATCGACCTGGTGACAGCGGCGCCGAACCGGGTGGTGCTGCGCATCGACGACGTCGACAGGCCGTTCGACGTCGCGCGCTACGGTGACAGCGTGTTCGTCGACTCCCCCAGCGGCCCGGTCCAGTTGACGGTGGTGCCACGCTTCCCCCAGCCGGGCTCGGCGCTGCAGCCCGGCTCGCTCGTCGCACCGATGCCCGGCGCGGTGAGTCGACTGTGTGCCGAGACCGGCGACACCGTCACCGCCGGCCAGCCGATCGTGTGGATGGAAGCGATGAAGATGGAACACGCCGTCACAGCGCCCAAGGACGGGGTCGTCGTAGAACTGGACGTCCATGTCGGACAACAAGTTGAGCTGGGCGCCGTACTCGCCCGCGTCGAGGAGGAACAATGACCGAGAACGGCTTCGTCGAAGGCGAAGAACGCCAGGCCTTGCGCAATGCGGTGGCTGCGATGGCCGCCAACTATGGCCAGGACTACTACCTGGAGAAGGCCCGTGCCGGGGAGTACACCCGCGAATTGTGGCAGGAGACAGGCAAACTCGGCTTCCTCGGGGTAAACCTGCCGGAGGAGTACGGCGGCGGGGGCGCCGGTATGTACGAGCTGTCATTGGTGATGGAGGAGATGGCCGCGCAGGGTTGCGCACTACTTCTGATGGTGGTGTCCCCGGCCATCAACGGCACGATCATCAGCAAGTTCGGCACCGAGGAACAGAAGGAACGGTGGCTGCCGGGCATCGCCGACGGGTCGTTCACGATGGCATTTGCGATCACCGAGCCCGACGCGGGCTCGAACTCGCACCGCATCACCACCACGGCACGTCGCGACGGAGGCGACTGGATTCTCAACGGCCAGAAGGTCTTCATCTCCGGGGTTGACGTGGCCGACGCGGTACTTGTGGTCGGCCGCACGGAGGAGGCGAAGACCGGCAATCTGCGTCCTGCGCTGTTCGTCGTGCCGACCGACACTCCCGGTTTCACCTACACGCCGATCCCGATGGAGTTGGTCAGCCCTGACCGTCAGTTCCAGGTGTTCATCGACAACGTCCGGCTACCCGCCGACGCGTTGGTGGGCTCGGAGGACGCCGCGATCGCGCAGCTGTTCGCCGGCCTGAACCCAGAGCGCATCATGGGCGCGGCCAGTTCAGTGGGCATGGGCCGGTTTGCGATCAATAAGGCCGTCGACTACGTGAAGACGCGGCAAGTGTGGAAGACCCCGATCGGAGCGCATCAGGGGTTGTCACATCCGTTGGCGCAGAACTACATCGAGGTCGAGTTGGCCAGGCTGATGATGCAGAAAGCCGCGACACTCTACGACAGCGGCGACGACGTAGGTGCGGCAGAGGCCGCCAACATCGCCAAGTACGCCGCGGGTGAGGCGTCGACCCGTGCCGTGGATCAGGCGGTGCAGTCGTTGGGCGGCAACGGGTTGACGAAGGAGTACGGGATCGCCGCGGCGGTAACCGCGTCACGGCTGGCCCGCATCGCGCCGGTGAGTCGCGAGATGGTGCTCAACTTCGTCGCCCAGACGTCGCTCGGCCTGCCACGTTCGTACTGATGGCCGATGAGCGCTAGCGCGAAGAAGAGACAGTACATCGACTACGCGGTCGAAGGGTCGGCGGCACGAGTCACGCTGAACTCGCCGCACAACCGCAACGCGCTGTCGTCGGTACTCGTCGAGGAGCTGCACCAAGCGCTGCGTGACGCGGCCGCCGACCCGACGGTGCGGGCGGTGGTGCTCGGCCACACCGGCGGGACGTTCTGCGCGGGCGCGGATCTGTCAGAAGCGTCCGCCGGCGGCGCTGGAGCCGCAGGGCCGGCCACATCCGATGCCGGAGCCGCAGGGCCGGCGACATCCGATCCGAGCGACCGCACCCGCCAGATGGCCGGGCTGCTGCGCGCGATTGTCGAATTGCCGCTGCCAGTGGTGGGCGCCATCGACGGGCACGTGCGCGCGGGCGGGTTCGGGCTCGTCGGCGCCTGCGACATCGTCGTCGCCGGCCCCAACGCCACATTCGCGCTCACCGAGGCCCGCATCGGCGTCGCACCGGCGATCATCTCTCTGACGCTGCTGCCGAAGATGACCCCGAGGTCTGCCGGCCGCTATTTCCTGACGGGCGAGAAGTTCGGTGCGCAGGAGGCCGAGCGGATCGGGCTGGTGACGATCGCCGCCGACGACGTGGCCGCGGCCGTCGCCCGGATCACCGCCGAGATCGGCCGCGGATCGCCTCAGGGGCTGCGGGAGTCGAAAGCGCTGACGACGGCCGCGATCCTCGACGGCTTCGACCAGGGGGCCGAGGACCTGAGCGCACTGTCGGCTCGGCTGTTCGCATCGGACGAGGCTCGCGAAGGCATGCTCGCTTTCCTGCAGAAACGCCCGCCGAGCTGGGTGGCCGACGGCGGCCGATAGATATGTCCAAACTGTAAGAATTATCGGCGTCCCCGAGGTGCCGACGTAACGGCGGGTCCGTAGACTCGTGTGAGCCTCGGCGGTCGACGGCGATTGTTGATGGACAAACGACAAATTGATTCAGACATCGGACTTCCTCTTGCGGAGGCAATACCCGGTTGCTGCGTCCCCCCGATCGCCGAGGCCCATCGTTCTCGGCACCCTGCGCTGATGCCATGACTCGCACCGTGCTGGTGACCGGGGCGACCGGAACTCTCGGGGGCGATCTGCTGCCCGCCGCGGTCTCCGCAGGTCACCGAGTGCGGGCCGTGAGCCGCGACAGCCATTCGGACGACGATGTGCACTGGCACCGCTGCGACCTGCTCACAGGCGAAGGGCTGGACGAGGCGGTCGGCGGCGTCGACGTGATCGTGCATTGCGCGACACAGCCGACCGGCGGTAAGGACGTCACCTCGACGCAGAATTTGCTGAACGCGGCGCGACGGGCAGCCGTCCCACACCTGGTCTACGTCTCGATCGTCGGCGTGGACCGCATTCCCCTTCCGTACTACAAGACCAAGTTGCGAGTCGAGCAGGCGTTGACTGCATCGGACGTCGGCCACACGGTGCTGCGGGCCACCCAGTTCCACGACCTGATCGCGACCATCTTCCGGGCGCAGCGGCTGTCCCCGTTGCTTTTAGCGCTGCGCGGGGTGAGTTTCCAGCCGATCGACACCAGCGACGCGGCCGCCCGCCTTGTCGAGCTGGCCGACGCGCAGCCAGCGGGGAGGGCACCTGACATCGGCGGACCGGAGATCCGAAGCCACGCCGACCTGGCACGCGCGTATCGGGCCTGGAGCGGGACCCGTCGGCCCGTCGTCGCCGTACCGCTGCCAGGCAAGATCGCCGCGGGCTACCGCGCAGGCGCGCACCTGGCCCCGCAGAACCCTGTCGGCACCGTGCGGTTCGAGGATTACCTGCGGCGATCTTGAGGGTTCGCTGGGCAGTGCCCGACCTTCGTCGTAGGCTCGACAGCGATGACCGGCAATATGCCTCAGCGGGACGCAGAGTTGCGCGTCGCCGACACCGACCGCATCGAAGTCGCGCAGTTGCTGACCGACGCCGCCTCCCAGGGCCGGCTCGGGATGACTGAGTACGAGGAGCGGTTGGCGAAGGTGTACGCCGCTCAGACGTACGTGGAGCTGGATCGCCTGAGTTCCGATTTGCCGGGTGCGTCGACGCGGCCGCGTCGGCGGGGCGGCCCGTGCCGACCGGCGCCGTCGACGGTGCTGCTTGCGATCATGAGCGGCTTCGAACGCCGCGGCCGGTGGAATGTGCCTCGTCGCCTGACCACCTTCGCACTGTGGGGCGGGGGCGTGGTCGACCTGCGGTACGCGGACTTCACCTCCCCCGACGTCGAGATCAAGGCGTACTCGATCATGGGCGGGCAAACCATCCTCGTGCCGCCGGAGGTCAACGTCGAAGTGCGCGGCGTCGGCGTGATGGGCACGTTCGACCACAGCGCTGCCGGCGACGGAATGCCAGGCGCCCCGCACGTCGTCGTCCGCGGCTTTGCGCTGTGGGGCAGCGTCGGCGTCAAGCGCAAGCACCGCAAGCACTAGCAGTATCTTCTGCGCGACGGGGGTCAGCGGCGGCGGGAGCGTAGGTAGTCGCCGACGACTGCCGCACCCAACCCATCGAGGTCGGGAACCACGACGCGGCCCTGCACGCGGCGTGCCACCTGGTCGATGAACCGGGCCAACCCTGGGTCGTTGCCCAACCGGAAGATCGTCACCTGAGCGCCGAGCCGGGCAATGTCGTCGAAGCCGCGCACCGTGTGCGCGATGGTCCGTGGGTGCGGCGGATAGTCGAAGAACACCTGGGCGGGCTCGTCGCCGCGGCTCAAGCCGCCCTCGAGGTGTGCGGTCGGTTCGCCATCGGTGACCACGAGCACCACCGGCTGCGCGCTCGGGTGCCGCCGTAGGTGTCGTCCGGCCAGCGCCAGCGCGTGGTGAAGGTTCGTGCCCTGCTCGTAGACGCCCTCCAGACCGGTCAGCTCGGCGGCGCTCATGGTCCGCGCATACCGGCCGAATGCGATGATCTGCAGGGCATCCGACCGGAACCGAGTGCTGACAAGGTGATTCAGCGCCAGCGCGGTGCGTTTCATCGGCAGCCAGCGATTCTCCATCACCATCGAGAACGAGGTATCCACCAGAAGCGCAACCGCGGCCTGCGTGCGGGTTTCGGTCTCTGAGAGTTCGACGTCCTCGACCGTGACCCGAATGTGCGGGCGTCGGTCTTCTGCAAACTCTCCCATTCCCGCTTGACGCAGCACGGCGTTGGTCAGCGTGCGAGTGACGTTCCACGGCTCGGTCGCGCCGAACTGCCACGGCCGCGTCGCGCCGGTCAGCTCGCCCGCCGCACCGGCGCGCTGGGTTTCGCGCTCGCCGTGCCGCCCCGACAACTGCTCGGCGACGTCCCGCAACGCCGCTTGACCCAACTGCCGCATGGCTTTTGGCGACAGTCGCCACTGGCCGTCGGCGCCTCGGTCAAGGAAGCCCTGATTCAGCAGTGCGCGCTCCAGTTCCGCCAGCGTCTGTGCGTCGATCGCGGCTTCGTCACCGAGTTGCCGCGCCAGCATCTCGAGATCGACGTCGTCCATCGTCGCGCCGGCGTAGCTTTGCGACAGCGCCTCGGCCAGCTGCTCGAGTTCCGCGATGTCCGAAAGCGCTTGCGTCCCTTCGCCCATGCCGAGCGGGTCGTCACCGGAGAACCGTGACGAGCCCGTCCAGTCCTCGCCCGGCCGGGCTGCCTGCAGGTGAGAGTCGAGCCGGTTCAGCGCCTGCATGAGCGACGGCGAGCCAAACGCTTGTTGAGCCAACGCATCCAGCTCGGCGCGCTGATCGGGACTGAGGCTGTTGCGGAATCGCTGTGCGGCCGCCGCCCGTTTGGCCAACGAATCCAGCAGCTCCTCGACGTTGCTCGGATTCTCCGGGAAGAACTCGCCGTGCTTGGCCATGAAGTCCTGGAAGTCTTGCTCCGAGTCCTGTCCTCTTGCATGCTTGTCGAGCAGTTCGTTGAGGTCGTCGAGCATCTCGTTGACACGCTGACGGTCCTCGTCGGTGGCGTTCTCCAGCGCCTGCTTCATACCTGCGAACCGCTGGTCGAGCATCTCGCGGCCGAGCAGATCCTTGATCTGTTCGTACTTTTCGCGCGCCTCGCCGCTTCGCCACTGGTAGTCGGCGAGCTCCTGAACGGCCTTTGCCGGTGACGGCGGCAACGACTCCAGCTGCATCTCGGCGAATCGGGCGTCGTCGTCCAGCGCTCGTGCGAGTTCCTTGCGCTCGGCGAGTACCGCCTCGTCGAGCAACCGCTTGACTTCTTGCAGCGTGCCGTCAAGGTTGTGCTGGCTCAACAACTCTCGTCGCCGGCGGTTCGCCTCGGCGGCCAGCCGGTCGGCGCCACGCATGTTCTCGGTGCCGCGCCGCAGCAGCTCGGACAGCGCCCGTCGTGGCGAGGTGCCGTCCATCACGTCGCGGCCGATCTGCTCCAGTGCGTCGCGCAGATCCACCGGCGGTGCCAGCGGATCCGGGCCGCCGGTGTAGGCGGAGTACCGGGAGGCACGCCCCCGTCTACGCCCCCGGCTAGCCATACACCGTCTCCCCGTCTTCGCTGACCTTGTCGATCCGCTTGGCCAGATAAAGCGCCTCCAGAGCCAATTCGATTGCGGCAGCGCGTTGTCCCTCGGATGTGGCGCCCAGGCGCCGCTGGATCGCCGCGACCGCGGGCACTTCGGGCAGCGCCGCCAGCACGTCTCGCGCCGACACCCGCTCGCCGGTGGTGACCGGTGAACCGTGCTCGACCGCGGCGACTATGGGCCCGACGTCGATGCCGCCGAGCAGCTTCTGCGCGGTGTCGGCGGTGGACCTGCGCAGCAGATGCTCGAGCACCTCCTGCTCGCGCCCCTCCTCGCCGGACTCGAACTCCAGCTTGCCGCGCAGCACGTCGACAACCGTGCCCATGTCCACGACGCGGGCGACCGGATCCTGCTCACCCAGCACGGCCGAGCGGTGTCGCGCCGAGGCGGCGATGGTCTCGGCGGCCGCAATCGCGAACCGTGCGGATACCCCGGAGCGCTGGTCGATCGATCGGGATTCACGCAGGTAGCGGGCGAAGCGGGCGAGTATCTGAAGCAGATACTCGGGGACCTCGGCCGCCAGGTGCGCCTCCTGGCTGATCACACCCACCTCGGCGTCTAACTCGAACGGATAGTGCGTGCGGATCTCGGCGCCGAACCGGTCCTTCAGCGGCGTGATGATGCGGCCGCGGTTCGTGTAGTCCTCCGGGTTGGCGCTGGCGACCACGAGCACGTCCAGCGGAAGGCGCAACGTGTAACCGCGGACCTGAATGTCGCGCTCCTCCATCACATTCAGCATCGCGACCTGGATGCGTTCGGCTAGGTCGGGCAGTTCGTTGACGGCGACGATCCCGCGGTGCGCGCGCGGAATCAGCCCGTACGCAATCGTTTCCGGGTCGCCGAGGCTGCGGCCCTCGGCCACTTTGATCGGGTCGATGTCACCGACCAGATCGGCGACGCTGGTGTCAGGAGTGGCGAGCTTCTCGGTGTAGCGCTCGCTGCGGTGCTTCCACGCGACGGGCAGGTCGTCGCCCGACTCCGCGGCCCGGCGGATCGAGCCCGGGGTGATCGGGCTGTACGGGTGTTCGCCCAACTCGGCGCCGGCGATGACGGGCGTCCACTCGTCCAGTAGCCCCTCGAGCGACCGCAGAAGACGCGTCTTGCCCTGGCCGCGCTCGCCGAGCAGCACGAAATCGTGGCCGGCGATCAGGGCACGCTCGATCTGGGGCAAAACGGTGTCGTCGAAGCCGAAGATGCCTGTCCAGACGTCGCGGCCCTCGGCAAGCGCGGCCAGCAGGTTCTCCCGGATCTCCTGCTTGACGCCGCGCTCCCGATGGCCCGACGCGCGCAGCTCGCCGACGGTCTGCGGAAGTTGGTGAGGTTGGGTCACCATTACACGCTACGACTGCTGTCGAGTTGGGGCACGATTGACAGATGATGTTTCAGTTTTGCTTGCCCTCGGGTAAAACGTAGCAATGCGTTTGCTGAGTAAGTGCGTGCCCGCCGCGCTGGCGACCGCGGCATTGATGCTGGTCGGACCGGCCAATCCGAGTTCGGCCGCGGTCCCCGCGTCTGATCCGGTCGTCGCGTCGGTGCTGCCGCGACCGGGCGAGGTCGTCGGAATCGCCGCCCAGGTGGTGCTGACGTACACACAGCCGGTCGCCAACCGCGCCAGGGTCGAACGCGCCTTCACCCTCTCGGGGGGCCCGTCCGGGCAGTTCGAATGGCTTGACGCCCGGACCCTTAAGTGGAGGCCCGACGGGTTCTTGCCGGCGCACAGCGTGATGGAGCTCTCAGTGGGTGGGTTCAAGACCGACATCACGACGGGCGCGGGCGTAGTGGGTGTCGCCAGCATCTCGAACCACACGTTCACCGTGAGCATCGACGGTCAGGTGGCGCGGACGATGCCTGCGTCCATGGGCAAGCCCAGCCGGCCTACGCCGATCGGCAGCTTCAGCGTGCTGTCGAGAGAACAAAGCGTCATCATGGACTCCCGCACGATCGGCATCCCGCTGAGTTCGCCTGAGGGCTACCGCATCACCGCGTACTACGCCGAGCGGATCACCGGCAGCGGGGTCTACGTGCACTCGGCTCCGTGGTCGGTGGACTCCCAGGGCTACGCCAACGTCAGCCACGGCTGCATCAACCTCAGCCCCGACAACGCCCAGTGGTACTACAACACCGTCCATATCGGCGATCCCGTCATCGTCCAGGCGTAGCCACCGCTCCGGTGGCCGCGAGTGTGCGGATTTTTCCACCGACGCGGCGTGTCTCCAACGAAACCGCACACTCGCGCGGCAAGCCTGCCGTGACTGATGATCTCAGTGCGCGAAATGCCTTGCGCCCGTGACGTATAGCGTCACACCGGCTTTCGCCGCCGCCTCAGTGACGATTTCGTCCCTCATCGAACCGCCGGGATGCACGATCGCCTGGACGCCGGCCTGCGCCAGCGTCTCGAGGCCGTCGGGAAACGGGAAGAACGCGTCGGACGCCGCGACGGCGCCGCGCACCTCGTCCCCGGCCCTCTCGACCGCCAGCCGGGCCGCGTCGACGCGGTTCACCTGACCCATACCCACCCCGACCGTGGCGCCGTCCTTCGCGACGACGATCGCGTTCGACTTCACCGCACGGCAACTGCGCCATGCGAACTGGAGATCGGCCAGCGTCGACGGGTCGGCGGGCTCGCCGGCGACCAGCTGCCAGTTGGCCGGGTTGTCGCCGTCGGCCGTCAGCGCATCGCGTTCCTGAAGCAGCAGCCCACCGCTCACCTGCTTGAACTCGCGGCCGCCCGGCAACGGCTCCGACGCGACGAGCACGCGGATGTTCTTCTTGCGGGCCAGCACGTCGACCGCCCCGTCCTCGTACGCCGGAGCGATGATCACCTCGGTGAAGATGTCGGCGACGGTTTCGGCCATCTCGACGCTGACCGTCGTGTTCGCGGCGATCACCCCGCCGAACGCGCTCACCGGATCGCACTCGTGGGCCTTGCGGTGTGCGTCGGCCACCGAGATCGACGAGATCGCGATGCCGCACGGGTTCGCGTGCTTGATGATCGCCACGCACGTTTCCTCGTGGTCGAACGCGGCACGCCATGCTGCGTCGGCATCAGTGAAGTTGTTGTACGACATCTCTTTTCCGTGCAACTGCTCGGCCTGCGCGAGGCCCGGCCACGAGGAGTCGTCGACGTACAGCGCGGCGCTCTGGTGCGGGTTCTCGCCGTACCGCAGCACCGCGGACCGCCGCCAGGTGCCCGCGAACCAGGGTGGCAGGGACGACGACGCGGGGTCGCCCTCGGGGACCAGTACCGAGCCCATCCAGGTCGCGACTGCGACGTCATATTCCGCGGTGTGCCGAAACGCCAACGCCGCCAATTTCTTCCGTTCATCAAGCGTGAAGCCGCCCGCGCGCACAGCGGCCAGCACGCCGTCGTAGCCGAGCGGGTCGGTGACGACGGCAACGCTCGGGTGGTTCTTAGCGGAGGCACGAACCATTGCGGGACCGCCGATGTCGATCTGTTCGACGCACTCGTCGACGTCGGCGCCCGACGCCACCGTTTCGGAGAACGGGTACAGGTTGACGACGACGAGGTCGAACGGCGCGATGTCGAGCTTTGCGAGCGCGGCGAGATGTTCCGGCTTACGGGTGTCAGCGAGGAGCCCGGCATGCACCATGGGATGCAGAGTCTTCACCCGTCCGTCGAGAATCTCCGGGAATCCGGTGACGAATTCCACGGGTGTCACCGGAATGCCTGTGTTGGCAATGGTTTTCGCAGTGGATCCAGTCGAGACGATGTCGACGCCGTTGTCGCGCAACCCACGGGCCAGCTCCAGCAATCCGGTCTTATCGTAGACGCTGATCAACGCGCGACGGATCGGCCTGCGCCCGTATTGTCCGCTCATCCTATGGTTGCCTTTCGTCCGATCCAGGTCACGCCGCGGGTGGCCACGTCGGCGATCACCTCTGCCAGCAGCCGTCTTTCGACGACCTTTATCCGTTCGTGCAGGCTCGCCTCGTCGTCGTCGTCGCGCACCGGGACCACCTCTTGGGCCAAGACGGGCCCGGTGTCCGTCCCGGCGTCCACGAGGTGCACGGTGCAACCGGTGACCTTGACGCCGTACTCCAGCGCGGCGGGCACAGCGTGTGCGCCCGGGAAAGCCGGCAGTAATGCGGGGTGGGTGTTGACGATGCGGCCGGCAAACCGCGAAAGAAATTGTGGGCCAAGAATTTTCATGAAGCCAGCGGAGACGATCAGGTCCGGCTGGTGGGCGGCGGTGGCTTCCGTGATCGCGGCGTCCCACGCTGCGCGGTCGGGATGGTCCGACAGCCGGACGCAGAACACGGGTACGTCGGCGGCCTTCGCGATATCGGCGGCAGGACAGTCGCGGTCGACGCCGACCGCCACCACGCGGCCCGGATACTCGTCACGGGCGGTGTGCAGCAGCGAGGCGAGCAGCGATCCCGTGCCGGAGGCCATCACCACGAGTCGCGCCGGCGCGGTGGGAGGCACGCGGAGCGGCTGTTGCACGCTGGCAGCCTAATCGGCGGCGTCGGGGTTTTCGTCGCTAACCACGGACGGTTCGTCGGGCTCTGTTTCCCCTTCGGGTTCCTCCGCAACCTCAGGCTCCGCTTCCGGCTCGGGCTGGGGCTCGGGCTCGGGCTCGGGCCGGGGTCGTCGCGTTATCCCTCCCGACATCACGACGGTGAGCGCTCCGATCCCCGCGAACCACAGGAACACGCCGGGCGCGAACGTGCTCTGGTCGACGCCCACGTCGCCGAAGTTGCCCAGCCGGCCCCCCGCCGCGTACCCGAGCAACGCCATCACCGCGGCCGCCAGCAAGGCCGCGACCAGCAGCTTCGCGGAGGCGGCCAGCGGCGGCAGCGGGCGCCGCGCGCATTGCTGTCCGACTACCACCGCGGACGCGGCCCCCGCAAGGAGAAGGATCACCCAGAACGGACCCAGGGGCGGCGTCGGCGCCGCGGCCAGCACCGGCAACGCGGGGACGTCGCCGCCGAACACGGTGAACGCGCTGAACGTCGTGACACCGACGTGAGCGCTCGACCCGACCGCGACCGCGCACGTGCCGACGATCACGTTGGGGATGTACAGCATGGACAGCAGCGTCAGGCTCAGCTGTCCGAACAACGAGTCGGTAACCGAGTACAGCTCGTGCATCGTGCCCCAATGCACGACCAGCGACGCCGCGGTGATGGCGCCGGACAGGCCGAACAGCGCGAGCACTCCGGCGACCGCGGCGCGCAGCGAGTCGCCCAGCCACATCGGCAGCGGCACGCCCTGCATCAACCGGCGCCCGGATTGAGACCCGACACCCAGGATCGCGCCGATCCCGTGTACGGCGAGCACTCCGCCGAAGGCCCGAAGCGCGTTCGGCGTCTGCAGCTCACTGACCACCGATGCGGCGTCGTGAATCACTGCCAGCGCAATCGCCGTCAACAGCAGCGGACCGCCGAGCGCCGACCCGACGATCCAGCGGATCACGAACCAGGAACCCGTCGCAGGGGTCGCGCGGGCCGTCGTGCGCGCGGTTCCCCAAACCATCGCGAGCACCGGCAGCAGCGGCATCACCGAGAGTTCGCGGCCCCCGATCGTCACCGGAACCTGATGCACGCCCAGCCACATGCTGGCGATGGCGCCCAGCGCGCCGGTCATGTCGCTGTTGGCGGCGACCAGCTGGATCAGCACCACGGCGGCGATCACCAGCAGGGCCACCAGGGAGGGCCCGAACGCGACCGTCAGCAGGTCCCGTGCCTGACGCGAACCTGCCGCCCGGTTGCGGTCCACTAGCGGCTTAGAGGCCAAGCGTCAATTGTCTACGACGGAGGGGGGCTGGAAGGCGATTGCTGCTGGAGCGGCGCCACCTGGGTCGTCCCCTCGGGCGACGGCGATGCCGAAGGCGCCTGCTGCGGGGCCTGTATCTGCTGAGTCACCCCCTCCGACGGCACCGGGGGCTGTTGCATTCCGCCGGGCGGCTGGGCGAACGTCGGGAAGCCGGTGGGCGGCGTCGGCGGGCCGGACTGCTGGCCGTGGGCCGGGAAACCCCCCGAAGACCCCGGTCCGGGGTAGCCGCCACGATGCGGCAGGCCCTGAGGCTGGCCGAAGCTGGGCGGCCCTTGCGGGGGCGGGCCGTGGGGTCCCGTCGGCGGACCTCCGAACTGCGGCTGTCCGTAGAAACCGCCGCCGTACGGCTGGTAAGCGTCGTACTTGGGCCGCGGCGCGGGCGGCGTGACGACGCCGGCGTCGAGCAGCAGTGCCGCGATGGCGGCCACCGTCTGCAAAGCCGAGAGGACCACGATCACGATCAACGCCCACCCCGCGACATCGGCGCCCTTGACGAGGTCCCAGATCGTCAGCAGGAACCCGACGGCGGCGGTTGCAGTGACGACGGGCGTGTAGTTCCCCTGTTTCGGCAGCAGGGCGACGACAGCGAACAGCGCGGCGAAGAGTATCGCGATGATGCCGAGGATCGTCACGCCGGAAACGGATGCGTCACCGGATTTCCACACCGGCCCGAAGCTCAACAAGTACGCGGCAAGACCCAGAAGCGCCACGCCTGCGAGGAGATACACGGGCAGCTTGCTCGGGCTGTCGTCGACTTTCTCGTGATGCGTTGTCGGCGGGTACGGGCCGGAGTGCTGCGCGGGCGGGTAGCCCGGGCCCCCAGATGAGTAGGTCATGACCTCTCCTGTGCTGTTCTCGCGTGGTCGGACCCCACGCTAGCGCACGCGCCTGAGGCAGGGCAGTCGCGTGCGGACCGATCGAATCCTGTTCGGCTGCTTCAACAGGCCACCGGATCACCGGCCTCGCAGCGCCTGAACGAAAGCCTGGAGACTGCTGATTTGCTGGGATCCGCCTCCCGTTCTGATCGGCTTGCCATCTCTGACTAGAACACGTTCTAATCTGGAGCATGGATTACGGGCTCGTTCTGTTCACCAGCGACCGCGGCATCACTCCCGCGGCGGCCGCCAAGTTGGCCGAAGACCACGGTTTCAAGACCTTCTACGTTCCCGAACACACGCACATCCCCGTCAAGCGCGAGGCCGCCCACCCGACGACGGGTGATTCCTCGCTGCCCGACGACCGCTACATGCGCACGCTGGATCCCTGGGTCAGCCTCGGCACCGCGTGCTCGGTGACGTCACGGATCCGGTTGTCCACGGCGGTGGCGTTACCGGTCGAGCACGACCCGATCACGTTGGCCAAATCCATCGCCACCCTCGACCATCTGTCCGGCGGCCGGGTCAGCCTCGGCGTCGGATTCGGCTGGAACACAGACGAACTCGCCGACCACGGCATCCCGGGCGGCCGGCGGCGCACCGCGTTGCGCGAGTACCTCGAGGCGATGCGGGCGCTGTGGACCGAGGAGGAAGCCGCCTACGACGGCGAGTTCGTCAAGTTCGGGCCCAGCTGGGCGTGGCCCAAGCCGGTGCAGACGCAGATCCCGGTGCTCGTCGGCGCGGCGGGCAACGAGAAGAACTTCAAGTGGATCGCCCGCAGCGCCGACGGCTGGATCACCACTCCGCGCGACTTCGACATCGACGGCCCGGTCCGGCTGTTTCAGGACGTCTGGGCCGCCGCGGGCCGCGAGGGTGCGCCACAGATCGTGGCGCTGGATTTCAAGCCGGTTCCCGAAAAACTGGCGCGCTGGGCCGAGATCGGAGTCACCGAGGTTCTGTTCGGGCTACCCGACCGCAGCGCGGACGAGGTCGCCGCGTACGTCGAGCGGTTGGCCGGCAAGCTCGCGGCGACCGTTTAAGCCAGTGCGGCACGGTTGCCGTAGTCGAACGACCGCACCGAGATCCGCGTGCCGATCGGGTCGGTCTCGGTCAGCTGGGCCAGCAGCTCGTCGTCGCCGTCGACGGTGTTGGCGAGGAACCGGCTGTTGTCGGATTCCAGCCGCCCGAATATGACGCCGGTGCGGCGGCCTCCGTCGTTGCGCACGGTGTAGGTCTCGATCCGCCCGAACCCGTCGGGGTGTTCGGTGAACGGCGTCTTGGGCCACGCGGCGATTTGGTCTTGTAGCTGTGGGCTGCGGCCGGCGGCCCATTCGCCCGGCGTGGTCGAGTACACGCCGACGGAGTACTTCGACAGGATTCCGCCGTTCGCCCCGACGAGCCCGAATCGCCCTGGGGCGCTTCGCATTGCGGCCACGGTTTCGGCAATCCCGTGCATCGAGTAGTTGTTGCCGGCGCCGCCGAAGTACGGCAGCCCCCCGGTGAGGGTGAGTCCGCGCGGATCGTCGGGCGCCAGGCCGACTCCGTCGCAGACGTCGAACACCGCGACCGGAAAGCAGCTGTACAGGTCGAAGGTGGCGACGTCGTCGAGGCCGAGCCCAGCGATCGCGAGCGCCTCTCGCACGGCCATCGGTGCCGACGGCGCGTGACCGAACTCGATGCGCTGCAGCAGGCCCTGCTCGTTGAGGTCGGCGTGCCCGCGCAGATAAACCCACTTCTCTTCGGGCACACCAAGTCTGCGGGCCGCATCGACGGACATCAGCACCGCGGCGGCGCCCTGGTTGACCTGGTCGCGGGCCACCAGCAGCCGCGGGTAGGGATCGGCGATCAGCCGGTTGGCGTCGGTGACCGTCACCAGTTCATCGACGCTGCGCTCCACCGGCGAGGCGGCGAACGGGTTCTTGGCCGCCACCCGGGTGAACGGTGCAAACAACTCCCCCATTTGCGGTGTGTATTCGGCCGGGCTCATGCCGAGTCGCGCGCGGCGCGCGTTCTCCAGCAAGGCGTATTGCGTCGGCGCGTCGATGAGGCCGTGGATCGCGGTGTGGCGCATCACGAGGCCTTCGAGGCCATACCCGCGGTCCTCGAGTTGGCCATCGACGGTTTCCGAAAAGTTCGGCTTCTCTTCGGCTTTCGCGAAATGACGCGTGGTGGAGGTGGCGTCGGAGCCGAACACCAGCGCGCAGTCGGCGGCGCCGGCCGCGATGGTTCCGGCCAGCTCGGTGATCAAACGCTGCGGACCTTGTCCGCCAATCACGTCGAGAATCGCCCGCAGCGGTTCGGCACCGACGCGCCTCGCCACCGAGCGCGGATAGTTCGTCGAGTTACCCAACGGCGCCGAGCTGTACGGGCTGGAATTCTCGAATTGCCGGATACCGGCGGCGATATCGATCGCTGCAGCAACTCCCTCGGCGGCGGTGTCATCCAGCGCCGCCTGCGCAGCCGCGGCACCCAGCTCCACCGCCGACATAGCACGGTAGTCCGGCTCGCCGATGCGCTCAGCCGCTTGACCCACGCCCACGATCACCGGCGTTCGCGGATCAACATTCATGAAAACTCCCAAGAGGCCCCGGCTGCTGTCCCGGCCCGCAGCCCGCCTAAAGACTCTTCAGAATCGAGCGCGCGAGTTCAGCCGTCGCCGACGGTGTCTTACCGACCTGCACGCCCGCAGCCTCCAGCGCCTCCTTCTTGGCCGCCGCCGTGCCCGATGACCCCGACACGATGGCACCAGCGTGGCCCATCGTCTTGCCTTCTGGCGCAGTGAAACCCGCGACGTAGCCGACCACCGGCTTGGACACATTGGCCTTGATGTACTCGGCGGCGCGCTCCTCCGCGTCACCACCGATCTCGCCGATGATCACTATCAGCTTGGTGTCCGGATCCTTCTCGAACGCCTCGATCGCGTCGATGTGCGTCGTGCCGATCACCGGGTCCCCACCAATCCCGATGGACGTCGAGAACCCGAAATCCCGGAGTTCGAACATCATTTGGTACGTCAGCGTGCCCGACTTCGACACCAACCCGATCGGGCCGGAGCCGGTGATGTCTGCGGGGGTGATCCCGGCCAGCGCCTCACCCGGCGTGATGATGCCGGGACAGTTCGGCCCGATGATGCGAATTGCAGGGCCCTTCCCCCCACCTTTTTCAAGATTGTATGCCCACGCATATGCGGTGTCCTGCACCGGAATTCCCTCGGTGATCACCACCAGCAGCGGAATCTCGGCGTCGATGGCTTCGATGATCGCGTCCTTGGCGAACTTCGGCGGCACGAAGACCACCGACACGTCTGCGCCCGTCTCCTTCATCGCCTCCACGACAGTGCCGAACACCGGAAGGTCGACGCTCTTCCCATCTTTGTCTACATGGCTGACTACAGTGCCCGCCTTACGCGCGTTCACACCGCCGACCACCTGCGTTCCCGCCTTCAGCATCCGCGCGGTGTGCTTGGTTGCCTCGGCCCCGGTGATGCCCTGGACGATGACCTTCGAGCTTGCGTTAAGAAAAATAGACATGGGTCATGGATTCCTTTGAGTTTCAGGCGCTCGCGGCCAGCTCGGCGGCCTTGTCGGCTGCTTCGTCCATGGTTCCGACCTCGGTCACCAGCGGGTGGTTGGCCTCGGCCAGGATCCGGCGTCCCTCGTCGACGTTGTTGCCGTCGAGGCGCACCACCAGTTGCTTGGTCGCGGCGTCGCCGAGGATCTTCAACGCGTTCACGATCCCGTTCGCCACCTCGTCGCAGGCGGTGATGCCGCCGAACACGTTGACGAACACGCTCTTCACCTGTTCGTCGCCCAGGACGACGTCGAGGCCGGCCGCCATCACTTCGGCGGACGCGCCGCCGCCGATGTCGAGGAAGTTGGCCGGTTTCACACCGCCGTGCTTCTCACCGGCGTAGGCGACCACGTCCAGCGTCGACATCACCAGGCCCGCGCCGTTGCCGATGATCCCCACCTCGCCGTCAAGCTTGACGTAGTTGAGGTCATGCTGCTTTGCCTTGAGTTCCAACGGATCGGTGGCGTCGCGGTCCTCGAACTCGGCATGGTCGGGATGGCGGAAGTCGGCGTTCGCGTCGAGTGTGACCTTGCCGTCCAACGCCAGGATCTGGTCGTCGGGCGTTCGCACCAACGGGTTCACCTCCACCAGCGTGGCGTCCTCGGCGACGAACATCTCCCACAGCTTCAAGATCGTCACCGCCGCGGCGTCGAGAACCTCCGCGGGCAGGTGACCCTGCTCGGCGATGGAGCGCGCGAAGGTCTCATCGACACCCTTGACCGCGTTCACCGGCACCTTGGCCAGCCGCTCCGGCTTCGTCGCAGCAACCTCCTCGATCTCCATGCCACCCTCCACCGAGCACATCGCCAGGTAGGTGCGGTTGGCGCGGTCGAGCAGGAACGAGATGTAGTACTCCTCGGCGATGTCGCTGGCCTCGGACACCAGCAGCTTCTTCACCACGTGGCCCTTGATGTCGAGGCCCAGGATGTTGTTCGCGTGCGTGTAGGCGTCGTCGGGCGTCGCGGCGTACTTGACGCCACCCGCCTTGCCGCGGCCGCCAGTCTTGACCTGCGCTTTCACCATGACCGGTTTGCCGATCTCCTCGGCGATCCTGCGCGCTTCGTCAGCGCTGCTGGTCACCCGGCCCGGCGTCGTGGGGACGTTGTGCTTGGCGAACAGCTCCTTCGCCTGGTACTCGAAAAGATCCATGGGCTCACTGTCTGTCTGCGGTGACGGGTCGGGCTGGGCTCACTCGAGGCTCGCTCGGTGGGACTTTATCGACACGCAGGCAACCGTTCCTCACCGCATACCACCGATGTGGTCGATCTCACCGGCGCTGCGAAGTGATCCAGTTCACAAAGACCTACGGAATCGCCCCCCGAGTTGCGGCGACCAATGGGCGTTGGTTAACGTCCTCCGGAGCCAAATAACGTTTCGGTCACGGCGAAAAGGTTTCAAGGTTGGCGCAACACCGTTTGTCCCGCACCCCCGTAGGGGCTACGACGGACTCGCGGCACCGCTGGATCGACCCCGAAGTCACCGACATCATCCCGTTCAACGAATTCGGCAGCCTCGATGACCTGGACTTTCTGGACAGCTCCGCGTTCGACAACGAAGCGCAGGTGTTGCGTGCGCCCGAACTCGACGACCTGAGCGACACCGACAACCTCACGCCGCTGCGGCTGGTCGTACCCGCTGAGTTCCTCGCCGACCCGGCCGAAGAGCGCCGCGCATCCAACGTGACCGGCGTCCCCGCCACCCGCGGACTGCACCGCAAGGAGCCGACCACCACCGCCGGCGTCGTCAAGGGACGGCTGCTCATCGCCGCGATGGCCACCGGCGCCGCGGCCGCTGCCGCGTACTCGGCCGTGCAGTCAGCCGACTCCCACTCCACCCAGCCGGTACTGGCCGCCGACGAGTCTTCGCTGGGCGGCGCACAGATCCAGAAGACAAGCAGCGGCGTCGAATTGGTGACGGTTAGGCCGGCGGCCAACGTCGCGGTGCACAACGAGGAACTGGCCAACGGCGCCGCGTTCGCCCAGGAGCGCGCCGACCGCGAGGCGCGGCTGTCGCGTCCGCTGTTCGTCATGCCGACCAAAGGCATCTTCACGTCGGGCTTCGGGTACCGCTGGGGCGTCCTGCACGGTGGCATCGACCTCGCGAATTCGATCGGCACACCGATCCTGGCAGCCTCCGACGGCGTCGTGATCGACGCCGGGCCGGCCGCGGGCTTCGGCATGTGGGTGAAAATCCGGCACGCGGACGGCACCGTGACGCTGTACGGCCACGTCAACACCATCACCTGCAGCATCGGCCAGCGGGTGATGGCCGGCGACCAGATCGCGACCATGGGCAACCGCGGCAACTCGACCGGGCCGCACCTGCACTTCGAGGTCCTGCTCAACGGCACCAACCGGACCGACCCGGTGCCGTGGCTGGCTCAGCGCGGGTTGAACGTCGGCGCCCTCACCGGCTGACCTGGTGTCATCCACCGACGAACCGCACAACGACACGTCGGGCGAGCAACCGCGAATCTTCCGAGAGCCCAGCGATCCCGTTCCTGAGCCCGACGACACCCGCACCGGCATCATCCGCCGCCACCCCACGGGTCCGATTCCCGAGCCGCTGAGCGACGACACCCGGACAAGCATCGTTCGACGGCATCCGAGCAGCCTCGAGCCGCCCGACGTCGTAGAGTCCGCCACCGGCATCATCAAGCCCCCGCCGGTGCGGATTCCGGGACAGCCGAGGCCGCCGAGCGGTGCGACTGCCGTTGCGGCGTCAGCGGTCAGCATCGTCAGCGGATGGGCGACCTCGGTGGTCGCGACGGGATTGATCACCGGCTGGTGGCGCACCGACCGGTTGTTCTGCGTGGGCGTCGGGTTTCTCACCGCGGTCTTCGGAGCGGCCACCATCGCCGGTGTGGTGGGGCTGTTGCTGCACCGCCGCGTCGGCATCTTCTTGTCCGTGTTGGCCGCGGTGCTAGCG
The DNA here is from genome assembly GCA_963744085.1 of uncultured Actinomycetota bacterium. Lineage (GTDB taxonomy): Bacteria > Actinomycetota > Actinomycetes > Mycobacteriales > Mycobacteriaceae > Mycobacterium. The sequence goes on along the minus strand of CAVUSK010000015.1, from coordinate 36,766 downwards.
CTGTTGATCTTCTCGGGCATCTTCATCGCCGGCGCCCACATGGCAGGGGTGGTCTACGCCTTCCCCGCGCTGCCGGCCGCGACGATCGCGCTCGCGCTGGTGCCCGCCACGTGGCGCTGGACCTCCCCGTCGAGCGGCCAGTTATGACACGCATTTTTGCGAAAAGCGTGCGATAGGTGGCCACTCGGCGCCGGCGGCAGCTAACGCGTCGCAGGTTCGGGTCACGATTGTGTGCGGCCGGTAGCGCAGAATCTCTGCGCTGACTCTCACGATGCGCCAACCACGGGAGTGCAGTTGGGCGTGCCGGTCTATGTCGTAGGCCCGTTCCCGCCGATTCCAATGCTGTATGCCGTCGTACTCCACACCGACCTTGTAGGCCTCATAGCCCATGTCGATACGAAACAATTGCATGCCGACGCGCACCGGGATCTGGGTCTGCGGCCTCGGCAAGCCGGCCCCGATCAGCGTTAACCGCGTCAGCGTTTCCTGCGGCGAGTCCGCCCCGCTGTCCATCAGATCCAGTACTTGTCGCAGTTGAACCAACCCGCGAGCGCCACGGTGCCGTCGAATGAGGTCCTCGACGTCAACAGCTTTCACGCCCGTCCCGTTGGCTAGGGCGTCGACGCGGATTATGGCTTTCTTCAGGCCTTTTCGACGACCTAGGTCGAATGCGGTTCGCGCCAGGGTCGTCGCCGGCATGCCGTGAACAATGGACACTTCCTCGTCCGGCAACTCATCGCGATGAATGGCGATGCCTTTCACCGGCTTACCGTTTCGGCGGTACATCTCCGCGGGCTCTGCGGTGTCGATCCACCTCGACCCGTGCAGGGCCGCTGCCGAGAGACCGGCGAGCGTTCCACGCCGCTGCGACCACAGCCACGCCGCCTTCGCCCGCGTCGCGGCCGTGAGCTCTTCGCCGCAGGCAAGGTAGACGTTGCCGGTAGATCACGCGGTGGCGGCTCTTCAGGGCGCGCCGCGTTACCGCGCCAGCCGCAAGGGCCTCGGTACCCAGGAAGGGGCCGTCGTATCCCGTCACGCTCATACGACGTGCCGCGGCCCTTCACTGGACCACCCCGGTCGAGTGGCCAGTTATGACACGATTTCTCGCAGCAAGCGTGCAATAAGTGGCCGCTCGACGCTGACTGCACCCCGTGCGCTCAGAAGCTAGAGCTTCTGGACCGGTGCGTGGTTGTGCATCAGCTTGACCCGGCCCGCGCTGCCGAAGTCGATCAGCGACATCGCCGACTCGCCGACCCCCGAGACCTCCTCGACACGCCCTAGGCCGTACTTGTCGTGCGTCACCCGGTCGCCGGGCTCGAGGACCAATAGCGGCCGCTTGCCGGCAGGCCCGCGCGACGGCGACGGCCGGGGCGCACCGAACCGGCCTGCACCACTCACCGGGGCGCTGGGCGCCGGCCGCGGGTCGGTGCGCCGCCAGTCGATGAGGTGCTGCGGGATCTCACGCAAGAACCGCGACTCCGGGTTCATCATCGGCTGACCCCACGACGACCGGACCTTGGCGCGGCTGACGTACAGGCGCTGCCGGGCGCGGGTGATCCCGACGTATGCCAGCCGCCGCTCCTCCGACAGCTCCATCGGATCTCCGAGTGCCCGCATGTGCGGGAACATGCCGTCCTCCCAGCCGGTGACGAAGACGACCGGGAACTCCAGGCCCTTCGCGGTGTGCAGGGTCATCAGCGTCACCACACCGGCACCGTGCTCGGGGATCTCGTCGGCGTCGGCCACCAGCGACACCCGCTCCAGGAACGCGGCGAGCGCGCTGGTGTCGGGCACGTCCTCGTCGTCACTCTCTTCCAGAGCGGCCGCATTGGCCTGGTCAATACTGAATTCGTGGGCGACGCTTACCAATTCGTTGAGGTTGTCCAGCCGGGCCAAGTCCTGGGGGTCACTGGACGCCTCCAGCTCGCGGCGATAGCCGGTGCGCTCCAGGACCGCATCGACCAGCTCGCCGAGCTCGTCATCGAGGCGTGACCGCAGATCGTCGATCATCTCGACGAACGCGGCAATCGCCTTCTCCGAGCGTGTGTTCAGCATCGGTACTCTGCCCTCGGCCGCGGCCTGCAACGCGTCATTGAAGGTGGCACCGGTGTTCTCGGCGTACACCGCGACGCACGCCTCTGCGCGGTCGCCGATGCCGCGACGAGGAGTATTCAGGATGCGTCGCATGCTGACCGAATCACCCGGGTTGTCGAGCACCCGCAGGTAGGCGACGATGTCGCGAATTTCCTTGCGCTCGTAAAACCTCACGCCGCCGACGACCTTGTACGGTATGCCGGCGCGGATGAATATTTCTTCCAGCGAGCGCGACGAGTTGTTGGTGCGGTAGAACACGGCCACGTCGTTGTACGTGATGTCGCCGTGCTCAGACAGGTTGTCGATCTCGCTCGCGACGAATCTGGCTTCGTCATGCTCGTTATCGGCGACGTAGCCGACGATCAGCTCTCCGTCGCCGGCGTCGGTCCACAGCCGCTTCTCGCGGCGACCGCTGTTGTGCTTGATCACCGAGTTGGCCGCGGACAGGATGTTCTGCGTCGACCGGTAATTCTGCTCCAGCAGAATGGTTTTCGCGTTCGGATAGTCGCGTTCGAAGTCCTCGATGTTGCGGATCGTGGCGCCCCGGAACGCGTAGATCGACTGGTCGGCGTCGCCGACCACGCACAGCTCGGCTGGCGGCACCCCGTCGTCCGCGTCTGCGCGTCCCACTAATTCACGGACCAGCACGTACTGCGCGTGGTTGGTGTCCTGGTACTCGTCGACCAGGATGTGCCGGAATCGCCGCCGGTAGTACTGCGCGATCTGCGGAAAGCGTTGCAGCACAGCGACTGTCTCGCCGATCAGGTCGTCGAAGTCGAGTGCGTTCGCCGCCCGCAGCCGACGCTGGTACTCCGCGTACACCTCGGCGACAATGCGGTTGAGGTCACCGGAGTCCGGCGATACCTCGGCCGCCGCCTGCTCCGGGTCGATCAGCTCGTTCTTCAGGTTCGAGATGCAATTGGCCAGCAGCCGTGCGGAATACCGCTTGGTGTCCAGGCCCATATCCTTGGCGATCATCATCAGCAGCCGGCGGGAGTCGTCGGCATCGTAGATCGAGAAGTTGGAGTTCAGCCCCTTGAGCAGCGAAGCCTGATTGCGCAGGATCCGCACACACATCGAGTGAAACGTCGACACCCACATAGAAGGCCCAGTACGAGCTCCGATTAATGCGACCACCCGTTCACGCATCTCGGCAGCGGCCTTGTTGGTGAACGTGATCGCCAGGATCTGCCCTGGGCCCACGTCGCGCGCTGCGAGCAGGTAGGCGACCCGCCGGGTCAGCACTGCGGTCTTGCCCGACCCGGCACCGGCCACGATGAGCAGCGGCGATCCCTCGTGCAGTACCGCCTGACGCTGTTGCGGGTTGAGCCCCTCGAGTAGTGCGTCGATCTGCGAGCTGGTTTCCGAATCAGTGAGATGCGCAGTCATGTCCGCCCCAATTTACCGCCGTCATCTGACGATTTCTTTGCGCGGCGCGGCTTGTTGGTGGCACACTCATTCCGTGCTCTACACGCGGCGATTTTTCTACGGGTACCGGTCGGCGGTACCCGTGGTGTAGCTGCACTTCAGAGCCCCGCGGTCCGCTTCCGGATCCGGGGCTCGTCTCTTGTGTGAGGCCGGAGAAGGAATGTCCGCTAACCAGAAGAACCGACACACGGAGAAAAGGTGGAGCGAGCAATGACTATCGAGAAGACTATCGAAACTGATCCCTTGTCCAACATCGATGATCTGCGTCATGAGATCGACCGGCTCGATGCGGAAATCCTCGCTGCGGTCAAACGCCGCACCGAGGTATCCCAGGAAATCGGCCGGGCCCGGATGGCCTCCGGCGGAACCCGTCTGGTGCACAGCCGCGAGATGAAGGTAATCGAGCGCTACCGCGAGCTCGGCCCCGAGGGTAAGGATCTCGCGATGCTGCTGCTGCGTCTGGGCCGGGGTCGCCTCGGCCACTAGGCCTTGCGCCGACGGTGCATCCAGCTAGGCCAGGGACTGCAGCAGCCAGGGCGTCATCCACTTCACCGCTTCGGCGGTGGGATGCACTCCGTCGCTGCGCATTTTGATGCCGTCCACCTTGGTCGCGTACCCGCCACCGGGGCCGAGCCTCTTGTTGAGGTCCAGCACGCGTGCGTTCGGAAACTGCGCTACGACGCTGCGCACCAAGGCATTCCAGCGATCGATGCGGTCGGGCTGGTCCTCCGGGTACAGGCTGCCGTCGGCTCTCTCGGCGCGCCGGTTGTACGCCTCGGTGGTCACGACGACGCGCGCGCCCTTTGACCCGAGGATGTTCAGGGCTTGTCGCAACTCACCGGTGAGGTAGGAATCGAACGACGGATCGCCGACGTGGGTCCACCGGCCGTCGCGCATCCGGTCGATCGTTTCCCAGCGCCCGACGACCAGCAGCACCACATCCGGCCGGTCGTTGGCGACTTGGCCGGCCCATCGGCTCGGCCACGTCTCGCATTCAGGTTTCGGATTCCCCGACTCAGCCGAATACCGGAACGGCCCGCCCCGGACGATGCCGCACCCGACGAGCGTGTGGTTGACGAACGTGAACCCGGGCGTCGCGGGGAGATAGCGCATCAACGTCCACCCAACCGAGTCGCCGAACACCGAGACCACCCGGCCGCGGTTGGCATTTTGCTGTTGGGCGACGACGACGGACCGCTCCAGGGCTGACTGCGCCGCGGCCGTCGACACGTCGTCGTCCGGCAGTTTGGACACCGGCACGACCACGACGGTCACGGCGATCGCGGTGGCGACGGTGGCGCCGGCCAGCGCCAACAACGGCACCCGCACCGGCCGCCACCGGCGAATGGGCTGCTCGATCAGCCGCCACGACGCGGTGGCCAGCGCCAGCGTGGCCGCGCAACGGACCACGAACAACGCTGGGCCTGTCCAGCCCGTCCGCTCGCCGTTGAGGACCAGGAAAACCGGCCAATGCCACAGGTAGACGCCGTAGGAGATCGCACCGAGAAAGACCAGCGGCCGCCAGGCCAGCAGCTTGGCGACGGCACCCTGCTGATCCAGCGCCACGGGCGCGATCACGGCGACGGCTGCGAGCGCAACCAGCATCAGCATGCCGTGGCGGAACTCGCCGGGACTGCCCGTCGCGTAGTGCGCGGCCGCCGCCAGCCCGGCCAGACCGAGGACAGGCATGATGCGTGCTGCGCGCCTGACTCGTCGCGAGCGAATTTCGAAGTGCCCACGCGTCAGCGCCGGCCAGTCTCTGACCAAAAGGGCCGACATCGCGGCGCCGACCAACAGCGCCTGCGCCCTGGTGTCGGTGCCGAAGTACACCCGGTTGAGCGCGTCGCCGGACACCAGGACGACGGATGCAACCGCCGATGCCACAGCGCCGGCCGCGGCGAACACGAACACGGCGCGGTGAACACCGTTCTGCATCACCAGCCGGTGACGGCGCCGTGCGACCAGGGCGAGCACGGCCGCCAATGCGATCAGCAGCAGCGGCCAGATGATGTAGTACTGCTCCTCCACACCCAGCGACCAGGTGTGTTGCAGCGGCGACGGAGTGCCTCCCTCGGTGAAGTAATCCGTCTTCTGAGCGATGAAGCTCCAGTTCGCCACCCACGCGAACGCGGCGACGGCGTCGTCGCGCAGCCGAGTGACGGCGTCGGAGGGGAACATTTTGATCGCGACGCCCACGGCCAGCACCATCACGACCAGCGCCGGCAGCAACCGCTTGGCGCGGCGGCGCCAGAATGCCGTCAAGTCGATACGGCCGGTGAAGTCCAGTTCGTCGAGCAGCAGCGACGTGATCAGGAAGCCGCTGAGGACGAAGAAGATGTCGACGCCGATGAACCCGCCCCGCAGACCCGGGATGCCACCGTGGCTGACGAGCACCAGCGCGACGGCAATCGCCCGGACACCGTCCAGCGCGGGGATTCCGGGTCGACGCCGCCGAACTGGTTGCGGGCCAACGCGGTTGCTCACCGCGAAAGTCTATTTGCGCGAGCAGACGCAGAAGCTCCGCGCGACTCGGCGTGTCGGGTGGTTTTGCGTCTTCTCGCGGTGGGTGAGCTACTTCGTCAAGCCGATGTACTTGGTCTCCAGGTATTCCTCGATGCCCTCGAAACCGCCCTCACGGCCGAACCCGGACTCCTTGACACCACCGAACGGCGCCGCGGCATCGGAGATCACGCCGCGATTGACGCCGACCATGCCTGACTCGATCGCCTCGGACACCCGTAACGCACGGTCCAGCGACTTGGTGTAGATGTACGCGGCCAGACCGTACTCGGTGTTGTTGGCCGCCGCGATGGCCTCTTCTTCGGTATCGAAGCCGGTGATCGGCGCGACCGGTCCGAACACCTCCTCGGTGAGGATGCGGGCATCGGCCGGCACGTCGGTGAGCACTGTCGCGGGGTAGAAGTGGCCCGGCCCATCGGGAGCCTTTCCACCGATCGCGACGGTGGCGCCTTTCGAGACGGCATCGTCGACCAGTTCCTCGACCTTCTCCCGCTGCTTCGCATTGATCAACGGCCCGAGGCTTGACGACGAGTCGAGCCCGTTGCCCAGGGTGAATTCGCTCATCCGCTTGACCAGCTTCTCGGTGAACTCCTCGCGGACCGCACTGGCGACGTGGAACCGGTTGGCGGCCGTGCACGCCTCGCCGCCGTTGCGCATCTTGGCCAGGATCGCGCCCTCGACGGCGGCGTCGACGTCCGCGTCGTCGAACACGACGAACGGCGCGTTGCCGCCCAGCTCCATCGACGTCCGCAGCAGCTTGTCGGCACTCTGCTTGACCAGGCTCTTGCCCACGCCCGTCGACCCGGTGAACGTCAGCTTGCGCAGCCGCCCGTCGTCGATCAACGCCTCCGTCACCCCACCGGAGTCGGTGGTGGTCAGCACCGAGAGCACCCCCTTCGGGAGGCCGGCCTCGTCCATCAGCTTGGCCAGCAGCAGCATGGTCAGCGGCGTTTCCTGGGCGGGTTTGACGATCATCGTGCAGCCCGCGGCCAAGGCGGGGCCGATCTTGCGGGTGCCCATCGCCAGCGGGAAGTTCCACGGCGTGATCGCGTAGCACGGGCCGACGGGCTGCTGGGTGACGAGGATGCGGCCGGTGCCCGCGGGACTCGGCGTGTAGCGGCCGTGGATGCGGACCGCCTCTTCGGCGAACCACCGGAAGAACTCGGCGCCGTACGTCACCTCGCCCTTGCTCTCGGCCACCACTTTGCCCATCTCGAGTGTCATCAGCGTGGCGACGTCGTCGGCGTGGGCGGTGAGAACCTCGAACACCGAGCGCAGGATCTCGCCTCGTTTGCGCGGCGGCGTCGCGGCCCATTCGCCTTGGACGCTTGCGGCCGCGTCCAGAGCGGCGGTCGCGTCGGCGGGGGTGGCGTCGGCAACAGACGTCAGCACGTGATCGTCAGACGGGTCGCGCACGTCGAAGGTCTTGGAGGCTTTGCGTTCCTCACCGCCGATCCACAAGCCGGTGGGAACGGACTTCAACAGCTGAGCGGTATCCATACCTAATCTCTTACCCCTTTGGCCATCGGGCCGCACTAATGTCGAAATCATGGCTGGCGATGAGCGCTCGCGCGAAGAGCAGACAACCACAGATGAGCGCTCGCGCGAAGAGCAGACAACCACAGATAGTGCGCAAATCCCCGATATCACCTCCTCATCAGCGTGGAATGCGCTGCAGCGTCATCATGAACAGATCGCCACCAAACACCTGCGCGAGTTCTTCTCCGAAGACCCCGCTCGCGGCAGCGAATTGACCGTCAGCGTCGGCGATCTCTACATCGACTACAGCAAGCACCGGGTGACGCGCGAGACGCTGTCGCTGCTCGTCGACCTGGCGCGGGCGGCTCACTTGGAGCGCCGGCGCGACGAGATGTTCGCGGGCGCGCACATCAACACCTCCGAAGATCGCGCGGTGCTGCACGTGGCGCTGCGGATGCCCAAGGGCACCGAATTGATCGTCGACGGCCAAGACGTCGTCGCCGACGTGCACGAGGTGCTGGACCGGATGGGCGATTTCACCGACCGGTTGCGCAGCGGCGAGTGGACCGGCGCCACCGGCGAACGGATCACGACGGTGGTCAACATCGGAATCGGCGGCTCGGACCTCGGGCCGGTGATGGTGTATCTGGCGCTGCGGCACTACGCCGACGCGGGCATCTCGGCGCGGTTCGTGTCCAACGTCGACCCCGCCGATCTGGTGGCCACTTTGGCGGATCTGGACCCGGCGAAGACGCTGTTCGTCATCGCATCGAAGACGTTCTCGACGCTGGAGACGCTGACAAACGCGACGGCTGCCCGGCGCTGGTTGACGGATGCGCTGGGCGACGCCGCGGTGTCGAAGCACTTCGTCGCGGTGTCGACGAACCGCAAGCTGGTCGATGACTTCGGCATCAACACCGACAACATGTTCGGGTTCTGGGACTGGGTCGGCGGCCGGTATTCGGTGGACTCCGCGATAGGGCTGTCGGTGATGGCGACGATCGGGCGGTCGCGTTTTGCGGAGTTCCTGGCGGGCTTCCACGCGGTCGACGAGCACTTCAAGACCGCGCCGCTCGATGCGAATGCGCCTGTCCTGCTTGGGCTTCTGGGCATCTGGTACAACAACTTCTTCGGCGCCGAGACGCGCGCGGTGTTGCCGTATTCCAATGACATGGCCCGCTTCCCGGCCTATTTACAGCAGTTGACGATGGAGTCCAACGGCAAGTCGGTGCGCGCCGACGGCACCCCGGTGACGTGCGCCACCGGCGAAATCTTTTGGGGCGAGCCGGGAACCAACGGTCAGCACGCGTTCTATCAGTTGCTGCATCAGGGCACGCGGCTGGTTCCGGCCGACTTCATCGGCTTCAGCCGGCCCACCGACGACCTGGCGACCGCCGATGGCAAAGGCAGCATGCACGACCTGCTGATGAGCAATCTGTTCGCGCAGACGCAGGTACTGGCGTTCGGCAAGACTGCTTCTGAAATCGCAGCTGAGGGAACGCCTTCCGAGGTCGTCCCGCACAAGGTGATGCCCGGGAACCGCCCCTCGACGACGATTCTTGCGACGGAGTTGACCCCCTCGGTGGTGGGACAGCTCATCGCTTTGTATGAGCACATCGTGTTCACCGAGGGGACCATCTGGGGTATCGACTCGTTCGACCAGTGGGGTGTCGAGCTGGGCAAGACGCAGGCCAAGGCGCTGCTGCCCGTGATCACCTCAGAAGCTCCGCCCGCCGCCAAGCAGTCGGACAGCTCCACCGACGCGCTGGTGCGCCGCTACCGCAGCGAACGCGGCCGGGCTACCTAGCTACCCGGACGGGATCGTCGCGCAGCCCACATTGGGGATGCAGCCGCTGGCTCCGTTGGGGCCGGCCGAGCCGCCCGGGCCGTACGGGATGGCGCCGGTGGCACCCTCGGGCCCGGCCGTGCCTGCCGGACCGTTCGGAATGTTGACGGTCGCTCCACCCGGCCCGACGTTTCCCACGTTTGAACATGGCGATCCGTCAGCGTTGACGCATGGGGGAGGCGCCGGTGGGTCGGCGGAGGCGATGGGTGCTACGGCGACCGCAGCTGCCGCAGCGCCCGCAAACAGCAATGGCGTTATCTTCGTCAGTTTCGCGATCATGTATGAGGCGTACCGCGATCGCGGCCCGCTTAAACCTTAAGATTGTTAAGCAAAAGGTTTGGTCAGCCGCGGCGGCAGCAGCTTCAACAGCTGCACCAGCGGCGCCCACGGCCAGCCTGGCACGATCGCGTGGCCACGCTCGCGCTCGATCGCGTTCACCATCGCGAGCACGCCGGTCTCGTTGTCCACCATCAGCATCGTGCTCGCCGACTTGGCGGTCATCTCCGATTCGATGTAGCCCGGCTCGATCACCGTCACCCGGATCGGGCCGGTCGGGTACTCGGCCCGCAACGACTCGCCCAGCGATGACACCCCTGCCTTGCTCGCGGCGTACGCGGCCTTGATCCCGGGCACACCCTTGTTGCCCAGCACCGAGGAGATCAACACCAGATGGCCGGAGCCCGCCTTCTTGAACATTTCGATCGCGGTCTCGATCTGCACCAGAGCGGCGACCAGGTTGGTCTCGATCGTCGCCTTGTTGGCCCACAACTTGCCCGAGCCCAGCGGAGCGCCCTTGCCGATGCCGGCGTTGACGATCACACGGTCGATCCCGCCCAGTTCGTCGGAGAGCGCCGCGAACACCTTCGGCACCTGTTCGTGGTCGTTGACGTCGAGCTCTGCGACGGCCACCGTGATGTTCGGGTATTGAGAGGTCAACTCCGCCTTCAGCTCGTCGAGACGGTCGGTGCGGCGGGCGCACAATGCGAGATCACGGCCCTTGGCGGCGAACGCGCACGCCATGCCGGCGCCGAGGCCCGAGCTGGCACCGGTGATGAGGATCTTCTGACGGGTCACGCGGACAGCGTATCTATTTGAGCAAGCGCGACAGTCTGCGGTCGGCCAACACCTTGCCGCCGGTCTGGCAGGTGGGGCAGTACTGAAATGACTTGTCGGCGAACGACACTTCGCGGACCGTGTCGCCGCACACCGGGCATGGCAATCCAGTGCGGTCGTGAACCCGTAAGCCTGAACGCTTTTCGCCCTTCAGCATCGCGGCCTGCTGTCCGACGGAGCGGGCCACCGCGTCGGTGAGCACCGACACCATCGCGTCGTGCAGCGCCGACAGCTGTTCCGGCATCAGCTTCGACGCCGTCGCGAACGGCGAGAGCCTCGCGACGTGGAGGATCTCGTCGCTGTAGGCGTTCCCGATGCCCGCGATCACCTTCTGGTCGGTGATCACAGTCTTCAGCCGGCCACCGTTACCGGCCAAGAGCCCCGCCAAATCCTCAGGCGACAGCTCCAGCGCGTCAGGGCCCAGCGCGGCAATGCCGGGCACCTTTGAAGGGTCGTCGACGAGCCACACCGCAAGCCGCTTCTGCGTGCCCGCCTCCGTCAGGTCGAAACCGGGCGCCTCACCGGGTGTGCCGAGGTGCACCCGCAGCGCGATCGGGCCCTTGCCCGGCCGCAGGGGCGCGGCCGCCAGCTTGTCCGACCATCGCAGCCAGCCGGCCCGCGACAGGTGCGTGATCAGGTGCAGGTCACCGACCTGCATGCCGAGGTACTTACCCCACCGGTTCGCGCCGGTGACCGTCTGGCTGTGCAGCGCGGTGATCGGCGGGTCGAATGTCTTGAGCACCGAGAACGCCGACACGTCGATGCGGCCGATGGTCAGTCCGACGGCGTGCCGACGCAGGTGGTCGGCGAGCGCTTCCACCTCAGGCAGTTCGGGCATGCATCCAGTGTGCCGTTGTCTGCTGGCTTCGGTGTATCTCCCCGAGGATCAGGCGCGGTCACCCGTGACGGACGCGCTCGACGTCTCGCGTCAGCAGCCCCAGTAGCCAGCTCACGATCGACAACAGGATCGCGGCCCATATCGCCGTCCACCAGAAGTGGTTGATGTACAACCCCCAGTGGGTGGTGTGTTCGGTGATCCACGCGGTGATCCACAACATGAACGCGTTGATGACGACGTGGATCAGACCGAGCGTGAGGATGTACAGAGGGATCGACAGGATCTGCACGATCGGTTTGATGAACGCGTTGACGAGACCGAAGATTATTCCGACGACGAAGATGATGCCGATCTTCTGCAACGTGGTGCTGCCGCCGACGAAGCTGATCCCGTGCACGACCAGCGTCACCACCCACAGCGCGAACCCCGTCAATGCGGCACGGATTAGGAATTGCCCCATACGGGTGATCCTGCCACGGCGACGTGATTCCAGGATTTCAGCTGCGCCGAGATGCACGTTTGCAGGGCCCTCTCTCGCACTTTCTCTGCAAAACGTCGGTTTCACGCGAAAGGGTGGCCACTAGTGCGCTGATCGCAGTACGTAGGTGTCCATGATCCAGCCATGACGCGCACGAGCGTCCGCGCGCACAGCGGCAACGCGGTCGCCGACGTCGCCGACCGTCCCGGACATCAGCAGCTCATGCGGGGTGCCCAGATATGCCCCCCACCAGATTCGCGTGCCGGGCGGGCATTTTCGGAACGCACAGTCGCCGTCGAGCATCACCACAGCGGTGCCCGAGAACTCCGGATCGAGCTTGCGGCCGGTGGTGATCAGCACCGGCTCGCCAATCTCGTTGAGCGGTAATCGGTGTCGTGCGGTCAGCGCCTGTATCGCGGTGATGCCCGGGATCACGTCGTAGTCGATGTCGACATGGAGGGCGACAGCGTCGAGGATACGCAGCGTGCTGTCGTACAACGAAGGGTCGCCCCATGCCAAGAACGCGCCGACGTCATCGGGCCCCAGTTCGGTGAAGACGGCGTCCGCCCAGAGTCGCGCGCGGGCGGCGTGCCAGTCGCTCACCGCGGCCCGGTAATCCCCGGTGCCGGCCCGCGGCGGGTCGGGCAACTCAACGAATCGGTACTCCCGGGAGGCCTCGATGAACCGGCCGCAGATGGACCTCCGCCACGCCACCAGATCGCTCTTGGTCTCACCCTTGTCCATCACGAAGAAGACGTCGGTGTCATTCAGTGCCGAAACAGCCTGTGCTGTCACATAATCCGGGTCACCGGCGCCGACACCGATCACATGAATGCGGCGCGTCACGTTGGCAAGGTTACCCGCTACGACCTGACGTAGTACTCAAGGTATCCGGTACCCGTGGTATTGACTATTTCACTCCGCCCGCCCTAGCGTCTTCATCAAGACCAACGAAGGGACGTCAACGATGGCTACCCCGGTAAAACCGCCGACTCGCGAAGAGTTCTCGGAGCGGCTGCTCAAAGGCTCGGTCAAGAAGTCCTACGAGCCCGTCGTCGACATCGACTGGGACGCGCCGCTCGACCCGGACAAGTTCTACCTGCCGCCGAAGGTCGTCTCGCTCTACGGCACCGACATGTGGAATGCGATGAGCCGGGCGCAGCAGATCGAGCTGTCCCGACAAGAATTCGTCAACACCCTGTCGGCGGGCATCTGGTTCGAGAACATGCTGAACCAGTCGCTGCTGCGCGACATCATGCACAAGGACCCGACCGCCAACGCGACGCACTACGCGCTCACCGAACTCGGTGACGAGACCAGGCACATGGTGATGTTCGGCAAGGCGATCGAGCGGGTCGGCGCCCGACCGGTGGTGCCGCGGCGCTACCAGCGCATCGTGATCAACGCGCTGCCGCTGGCGTTCCGCGGCGTGTTCTTGTGGGTGGCCGCGCTGATCGGCGAGGAGATCTTCGACGCGCTGCAACGGCAGATGATGGACGACCCGGAGCTGCAACCGATGGTTCAGCGGCTCATGAGGATTCACGTCACCGAGGAGGCCCGGCACATCCAGTTTGCGCGCGACGGTGTGCGCAAGCGCGTCGACGAGATGCCGAGGATCAGCAGGATGTGGGTGGCCAACATCAACGGTCTCGGCGGTGTCCTGTTCCGGCGTCTCTTCACCAGTCCGGCGCCCTACAATCGCGCCGGACTGGACGGGCGGGAAGCGCGCCGGGTCGCGCGGGCCAACCCGAACTACCACGAGGCGCAACGAGAAGGCTTCGCCTCATTGGCCGCGTTCCTGCAGGAAGTCGGACTGATGGGCCCGGTCGCCCGACGATTGTGGAAGCGCACGAAGTTCCTGTGATCGATCTCGCGGCGCTCGAGGCCTTCCCCGACGTCGTCATCCTCGACTCTGACATCGTCGCAGCCACGTTCGACGATGCCACCGACACCTGGCAGCTGCGCACGCACTCCGGTGACGAGCGCTTCGCCCGCGTGGTCGTCGACCCCGAACGCGCCTTTCACGCGCCGCGAAATATCGCAAATGCCAGAGACTTCCACGGACCCTCGTTTCACTCGGCGCAGTGGGATAGCGCTTTCGATCCGCGGGGAAAACGGGTCGCGGTGATCGGCGATCGCGCCGCGCACGTCGTCCCACTGCTCGCCAAATCGAAGGTGACGCTCTTCGACTGCCCTCCGAACCGGGTGCCCCGAAAGCGGCGGGTCGCGACGTCGCCCATCGAACGGATCACCGATGACGACGTCGACGCGATCATTTATGCGACCGGCTTCTCGGTTGCCGACGACCTTCCGGACGACGCGCTCGTCGGGTCCCGCGGGCTGACGATCCAACAGGCGTGGCATGACGACGCCACAGCGTATTTGGGTGTTGCGGTGCACGGCTTTCCGAACTACTTCATGCTGCTAGGCCCTGACTCCCCGCCCGGCAACAGAGAAGTTGTCAGAGACCGCCAGGTGCGCTACATAGAAAAGCGCCTACAGCGGATGCAACGCAAGGGCTGCTCACGAATCGAGGTGCGACGCAGCGCCCAGCAACAGTTCACGGAGCGAGCCCGAGTCAAACCGCCGGCGATGGCGTTCGACCTCAGCTCAGCCGACGACGCCCAACATGAAATCTACGACGGGCCGGCGACGTTGACGCTGGGCGGCGACGCCCACACCGTCCGCGTCCGGCTCACCGGCCACCTCGACCCGATCGACGGCAGATACCATTGGCAGGGAACGGTTTTCGGCGCCACCGCCGAGCTGCCGAGGCGCACGGTCACGCTGACCACCGACGCCCTCACCACGCAGGCGCGGATCACCGAGCGGACGCCATGGGGCAGCTAATCGATCGCCGGTGTGGGCGCGCCGCCGTTCGAACTCAACTAACCGAGGTAGCGGCCAAACCAGTCCAGCACCTTTCGCCACGCATCGGCGGCGGCGGCGGGGTTGTACCGCTCACCCGTGTCGTTGAAAAACGCGTGATCGGCGTCCGGCTCGACGATCACGTCGTTCACCAGGCCGGCACGCTGCAGCGCCGCGACAGCTGCATCCTTCGTCGATGTGACCCGGGTATCGAGCGCGCCATAGAACGCCAGCACCGCGGCCTTCGACCCGGCGAAGTCCGGATTGTCCGGTAGCGGTCCGTAGAACGGGACGGCCGCCGCCAGCCGCGGCTCGCCCGATGCCAGCAGCTGCCACACCAGTCCACCGCCGAAGCAGAACCCGACCGCGGCAACCTTCTTGTCTCCCACACGCCGCTGCAACTCGTCGATCCCTGACTTCAAATCGGCGACAAACCGGTCCGTCGGGACCTTGCTCAACGCGGCCGTCGCATCCGCGGGATCAGTGAATTTCCCCGTGCCGCCGTCTTCTGACAACAGATCGATCGCCAGCGCCGAATAGCCGGCACCCGCGAATCTGCCCGCCACCGAGCGGACCCAGTCGTTGAGGCCCTTGTTCTCATGAATCACCAGCACGCCGCCCCGCACGTCGGCCGCTGGCGCCCACGCGCCTTGCAACTCACCGTTGGGCCCGGTCCACGTCACCGGTTGAGTGGGCAGTGCCCGCTCCATTCCGGGCGGCGCAGAGGTGACTGCCTGCGTCCCGGTAGTCGATCCGCTGGACTCCTTCTTGCCGCCCGCGCCGCAGGCGGCGATGAGTGCGCTGGCCGCTCCCGCGCTCAACCCGAGTAGCGCGAGCCGGCGAAGGGCCTCGCGGCGAGACAGCAGCCCGTCGACATGGTCGGTAGCGATTTCCTCGGCAATGTAGCGGTGTAGATCAGTCACGCTGGCGAGTATGCGCCTGGTTCCTGGGCGGCCAATAAATTAATGATTTCGAACACAGTATTTCGTCGCGACAAATGGGGTATCCGGCGACTAATCGCATCCGAACTGACGCAAGCCGGGTGGGGGTGAATACGGTGCCTGCCAACCATGCGGGCAAGCTATACGTTCCCGAGGTGCTGGAAGCCGACACTGCCGTGGTCCGGCCTGACGGCTACCTCGACAGCACCACGTATCGCCAGTTGCGCAATGCGGTCATCGAGGCCGCGATCGAGCAACCGGACGGAGTCGTCGTCGACGTCACTTCGCTGGTCGTGCCAAACCCGTCTGCGTGCGGGGTCTTCACCAGTGCCCGCTGGCACATCAACCGATGGCCCGACACCCCGATGGCTCTGGTGTGCGCCCATCGCAAGGGGCGTGACACCTTGGCCCGCTGCGGAGTGTCCACACGCATACCGGTATTCGAATCGGAAGACGACGCCGTCTCCGCGCTGCGACGCGAACGCCGCGGGTTCCGCCGACGCGCCCGCGCCGAGCTGCCGAGGACATCAGCGAGCGTCCGTGAATCGCGCAAGCTGATGGCGCAAAGGCTGACCACATGGTCCCGGCCCGAATTGATTTCGATCGCCCAGCTCGTCGTCACGGTGTTGGTCGAAAATGTGCTCGCTCACACCACCAGCGCACCCGTCGTGCGGTTGGAAGATATCAGCGATGCGGTGAGTGCCGCGGTGGAAGACGACAGCCCCGTGCTGGCAACCCGATGCGAACGAGCCAGCGGAGGCATCGATGACGTCTCCGGCCTCGCGATCGTCGGCGCGTTGTGCCGGGACTGGGGCAATGCACCAACGTCATCGGGAAAGACGGTCTGGGCGATCTTCGGACCAGAGAACCGGCTTTGAGCCTCGCTTTGCCACCGCAGTAGTGTGCGCAGCGTGCGGTTCACCTACGCCGAGGCCATGACCGATCCCACGTTCTACGTGCCCCTGGCCAAGGCGGCGGAGGCGGCCGGGTACGACGCGATGACGATCCCGGACAGCATCGCCTACCCGTTCGAGTCCGACTCGACATACCCGTACACCCCTGACGGTCGCCGCGAGTTCCTCGACGGCAAGGCGTTCGTCGAGGCGTTCGTGATGGCGGGCGCGCTGTGCGCAGTCACCACATCGCTGCGGTTCAACTTCTTCGTGCTGAAGCTGCCGATCCGGCCGCCCGCGCTGGTCGCCAAGCAGGCCGGCTCACTCGCCGCGGTGTTCGGAAACCGGCTGGGGCTCGGGGTGGGAACCAGCCCATGGCCGGAGGACTACGAGCTGATGGGCGTGCCGTTCGCCAAACGCGGCAAGCGGATGGATGAGTGCATCGAGATCATCCGCGGGCTGACCAGCGGCGACTACTTCGAGTTCCACGGCGAGTTCTACGACGTTCCCAAGACCAGAATGACGCCTGCGCCCACCGAGCCGATCCCCATCTTGATCGGCGGGCATGCCGACGCGGCGCTGCGCCGGGCGGCGCGCTGCGACGGGTGGATGCACGGCGGCGGTCCCACAGAGGAACTCGACCGACTTCTTCCGCGGCTCAAGCAATTTCGCGAGGAGTCGGGCCTTTCGGGGCCATTCGAGATTCATGTCATCTCGGCGGATGCGTTTTCCGTCGACGGGGTCAAGCGGCTCGAGGACAAAGGGGTCACCGACGTCATCGTCGGCTTCCGGATGCCCTACATCATGGGACCCGACACCCAGCCGCTGGAGAAGAAGATCCGTCACATCGAAAAGTTCGCCGAGCGCGTGATCGCAAAGGTGAACCCATAGTGCTGGCGGCAGTGTCGGCGTTGTCGCGCCGCCGCGCTAGGGGGTTTCGAGTTCGATCTCGGCAGGCGTCTTGTCGGGTCGCAGGCCGCGCCAGCTTGGATGCCGCAACCGCCCGTCGCCGGTCAACTCGCTGTAGCGGACCTCGCCGACCAGCTCCGGCCTGACGAACGTCACTCCCTTGGCATCTTGCTTGGAAAGCGTTGCAGCGAACGGTGATTCGTCTGTGTGCAGCGGGGCCAGGATCTTCTTGATCCGGCCGAGTTCCTTTTCGGTGAAACCGGTACCCACCCGGCCGACGAACCGCAGCCCGTCGCTCTCGGGGATGCCCATCAGCAGCGCGCCGATCTGGCTGGTGCGTCCGCCGGTGCCCTGCCGCCAACCGCCGATCACGACCTCCTGGGTGTACCAGTTCTTCGCTTTGATCCACGACCGCGAGCGCCGCCCCGGCTGGTAGGTGGAGTTCCACCGCTTGGCCACGACGCCCTCCCAGCGACGCTTGCGGGAGTACGCCAGGGCCTCGGGCCCGTCCCCGGGCAGCAGGTCAGGCACGATCAGCGCGTCGTTGGCGGCGGCCAGCGTCTCGAGCACACGCCGCCGGTCGCGATATGCGGCGCGCAGCAGCGACGTGCCGTCCAACTGCAGCACGTCGAACGCCCAGAACTGGATCCGTGTCGCGCGGACCCGGTTCTGCATTTCGCTGA
The DNA here is from genome assembly GCA_963744085.1 of uncultured Actinomycetota bacterium. GTDB lineage: Bacteria > Actinomycetota > Actinomycetes > Mycobacteriales > Mycobacteriaceae > Mycobacterium. The sequence goes on along the minus strand of CAVUSK010000015.1, from coordinate 18,676 downwards.
AGCTCGGCACCCCCGACTCGTCGAGCGCCACCACCTCGCCGTCGAGCACCACACGATGGTCGGCAAGCGCGTCGGCCACCGCCTGCAAACGCGGGTACTCGCGCGTGACATCGCGGCCGCTGCGCGACATCAACCGCATCTCACCGTGGTCGGACTCCAACAACAGCCGGTACCCGTCCCACTTCCCCTCGAACGACCACTCGGTGCGCGTCAGCCGGTCGACGGTGCCCAGCGTGGCCAGCATCGGCGCCAAGTCCTTGACGGTCGGCGACTCCTGGTCCTTCATCCGGTGCGCCAGCCACTGGTCGCCGTCGGTTTGAATCAGCGCGTACCGCCCCGAGATTCGTTTTCCGTGAAGCGTCAAGATGACTTCGTTGTCGCGGAACTTCTCCGCTTCGTACGTGCCGGTGTCCCAGATGACCATCTTGCCGGCGCCATACTGCCCTTTCGGGATCGTCGCCTCGAAGGTGAGGTACTCCAGCGGATGGTCCTCGGTGTGCACGGCCAGGTGGTTGACCGACGGCGTGTCGGGCAGGTTCTTCGGCACGGCCCAGCTGACCAACACTCCGTTGCGCTCGAGCCGCAGGTCGTAGTGCAGGCGGCGCGCGTGGTGTTCTTGGATCACGAAGCGGTTGTTCTTGCCCGGCTTCGGTTTCGAGGCGGGCACAGGCTCCGGTGTTCTCTTTGCGTCGCGCTTGTTGCGGTACTTGGTCAGCCGGTCGGGAACGTCCGCATCCAAAGGCGCCAGCAGGTCACCCTCCTTCGCGACCCGCTTGAGCACTTCGTCGAATCGCAGATGCCGCAGCTTGGAGTCGTCGAGCTCCTCCCAGGTGCGCGGGGCCGCGACGGTCGGTTCGGAGCGACCACGCAACGAGTACGGCGCGATCGTCGTCTTCGATCCGTTGTTCTGACTCCAGTCGACGAAAACCTTCCCCGCCCGAACGCTTTTCGTCATCGTCGACGTGACCAGCTTCGGCGAGGCCGCCTCGAGTTGCTGCGCCACCTTCTTGGCCAGCGTTGTCGCGCCCGACGAGCTGACGGGCTCGTCGAGAGGCACGTACAGGTGCAAGCCCTTACTGCCGCTGGTGACCGGATAGGTCTGAAGGCCTATGTCGGCCAACATATCCCGGATCGCACGGGCCACGTCGGCAAGCTGAGTCATCTTCACGCGAGGCCCGGGATCCAGATCGAACACCAAACGTGTTGCCGGGCCTGGCTTTTGGTTATCACGGAATCGCCACTGCGGCACGTGCACTTCCAGCGCGGCCTGCTGAGCGATCCACGCCAGCGCTGCGGGGCTATCGATGATCGGGTAGGTGGTGGCGCCTGACTTGTGCACGATCGTGGCGCGGTTCAGCCAGTCCGGCGCCGAACCCGCGAGCTGCTTTTCGAAGAACGACGCCTCTTCCACCCCGTTGGGCCAGCGCTTGCGGGTGGCGGGTCGGCCCGCGATGTGGGGCAGCATGTGCTCGGCGATGCTGGTGTAGTAGCCGAACACCTCCTCCTTGGTGGTGCCCGTCGCCGGATAAAGCACCTTGTCGGCGTTCGTCAGACGGACGTGCGGGCCCGGCACATCCTCGGGGGGCCATGAGTGAGGTATGCGAGCCATGGAGCGTGGTTTCCCTCCAGGTGGCAAGACTATTGCTCTTCGCGCAGGCGGCTCGTCGGGCGTCGAACCTTGTCACCAAGGTATATGCCGGGTGGATGTGGGGAATACTGGCGGTATGCGTTCCATCTGGAAGGGCTCACTTTCCTTCGGGCTGGTGAACGTCCCGGTCAAGGTCTACAGCGCAACCGAAGACCATGACGTGAAGTTCCACCAGGTTCACGCCAAGGATCACGGGCGCATCCGCTACAAGCGGGTGTGCGAGAAGTGTGGCGAGGTGGTGGACTACCGCGACATCGCCCGCGCGTACGAGTCCGACAATGGGCAGACGGTGATCATCACCGACGAGGACCTGGCCACGCTCCCCGAGGAGAAGAGCCGCGAGATCGAGGTGCTGGAGTTCGTCCCGGCCGGCGACATCGACCCCCTCATGTACGACCGCAGCTACTACCTCGAGCCCGACTCGAAGTCGACGAAGTCATATGTGCTGCTGGCCAAGACACTGGCCAACACCGAGCGGGTTGCGATCGTGCACTTCGCATTGCGCAACAAGACCCGCCTTGCCGCGTTGCGGGTCAAGGATTTCAGTAAGCGCGACGTGATGGTCATTCACACGCTGCTGTGGCCCGACGAGATCCGCGATCCCGACTTCCCTTCGCTGGACACCAAAGTCGAGATCAAACCCGCCGAGCTGAAGATGGCCGAGCAAGTGGTCGACTCGATGGCGGACGACTTCAACCCCGACCAGTTCCGCGATGACTACCAAGAGCAGCTGCACGAGTTGGTCGAAGCGAAACTCGAAGGTGGCGAAGCATTCCCCACCGAGGAGCAGCCGAAGGAACTCGACGTCACCGACGACGTCTCCGATCTGCTGGCCAAACTCGAGGCGAGCGTGCGCACGCGGCGCTCCGAATCCGGTTCCACGGCGCCCGCCAAGAAGACCGCGAAGAAGGCGCCGGCCAAAAAGGCGGCGAAGAAGGCCCCTGCCAAGAAAGCAGCGAAGAAGGCGCCCGCGAAGAAGACCGCGAGCAAGAAGTAATGTCGCCGTGGGCGGTGTCGCGTCGAGCTCGCCGGACGCCGATCCGGGCGTAACCGTCGGACTGCATTAGTCTGCCGGGATGATCTTCGACAGATTCCGGCTTGACGATCAGGTAGCAGTAATCACGGGAGCCGGGCGCGGTCTCGGCGCGGCGATCGCACTGGCCTTCGCCGAAGCGGGCGCCGACGTCGTCATCTCCTCGCGCACGCAGAGCGAACTCGACGACGTCGCCGAACAGGTCCGCGGCCTCGGCCGGCGCGCACACGTCGTCGTCGCCGATCTCGCCGACCCCGACGCCACCGCGGCGCTCGCGCAGACCGCGTTCGACGAGTTCTCGAGACTCGACATCGTGGTGAACAACGTCGGCGGCACCATGCCGAACCTGCTGTTGAACACCAGTACAAAGGATTTGAAGGGTGCGTTCACGTTCAACGTGCTGACCGCTCACGCATTGGTCACCGCCGCGGTTCCGCTGATGCTGGAGCACTCCGGCGGCGGCAGCATCATCAACATCACGTCGACGATGGCCCGGCTGCCCGGGCGCGGATTCGCCGCATATGGCACCGCCAAAGCCGCGCTCGCCCACTACACCCGACTGGCCGCCCTCGACCTGTGCCCACGGATCCGGGTCAATGCGATCGCACCGGGATCGATTCACACCTCCGCGCTGGAGGTCGTCGCCGGCAACGAGGAGCTTCGCACGCAGTTGGAGAGGGCGACGCCGATGCGGCGACTGGGTGAGCCCGCCGACATCGCCGCCGCCGCCTTGTATTTGGCGTCGCCTGCCGGTGCGTATCTCACAGGAAAGACGCTCGAAGTGGACGGTGGCCTCATCATGCCCAACCTCGAACTTCCCATCCCCGACCTGTAAGGACGCGTCATGGCAATCAGAGTCGCCCAGATCGGCACCGGCAACGTCGGCAGGCATGCGCTGGCGGGGATCCTCGCCAACCCCCAGTTCGAGCTGACGGCGCTGTGGGTGTCGTCGGAAGCCAAGGCTGGCCGGGATGCGGCAGAACTCGCCGGGCTCAACGAGCCCACCGGCGTCGTCGCCACCAATGAGCTTGCCGAAGTTATTGACACACAACCCGACTGCGCGGTGTACACCGCACTGGCAGACAACCGGCTGCCCGACGCGCTTGAAGATTACCGTCGGCTGCTCGAAGCCGGCATCAACGTCGTCGGCAGCGGGCCGGTGTTCTTGCAGTACCCGTGGCAGGTCATCCCCGATGACCTGATCGCTCCTCTGAAAGAGGCTACAGAACAAGGTAATTCGAGTCTGTTCGTCAACGGGATCGACCCGGGGTTCGCGAATGACCTGCTTCCACTGGCACTCATGGGCACCTGCCAGCACATCGAGCAGGTGCGGTGCATGGAGATCGTCGATTACGCCACATATGACAGCGCGGCGGTGATGTTCGACATCATGGGATTTGGCAAACCGATGGACGAGATACCGATCCTGTTGCAGCCCATGGTGTTAAGCATGGCGTGGGGCTCGGTGGTGCGCCAGCTCGCGGCCGGCCTGGGCATCGCGCTGGACGAGGTCGTCGAGGTCTACTATCGGGAGCCCGCCCCAGAGGATTTCGAGATCGCATCCGGGTTCATCGCCAAGGGCTCGGCCGCCGCGCTGCGCTTTGAGGTGCGCGGGCTGGTCGACGAACGGCCCGCGGTGGTGCTGGAGCACGTGACGAGGTTGCGCGACGACCTCTGTCCGGACTGGCCGCAACCGGCCCAGCCCGGCGGATCGTACCGCATCGAGATCACCGGTGAGCCGTCATATGCGTTGGACCTCTGCTTGAGCAGCCCGAACGGTGACCACAACCACGCCGGACTGGTGGCAACGGCGATGCGGGTCGTCAACGCCATCCCGGCAGTGGTGGCCGCGGAGCCGGGGATTCGCACCACCCTCGACTTGCCTCTCATCACCGGCAATGGGTTGTACGCTCCGTAAAAAGAAGGCTGTCGAAAGGACTTTCATGCGAATTCGATTCCGTTACGTGATGGCCGCAGGCGCGATCGCGGCGATGCTCGGCGCTCCCGCCGCCGCCGCGGACGACACCAACCCGAGTTGCACGAATACTGGCGACGCAACCGAGTGCTCGTCTCCCGGCAATGTGGAGATCAACGACAGCCCACCGGCTGACGACTTCACGCTGCCCTATTGGGACGAAGCGTTCGGCGGGTCCTACGCCGGGCCGTACCAGGTGCCTTACGCCGAAGGCAGCGGCGAGCTCGGTGGGCCAGCCGGACACCGCTAACGGAGTTGTCATGCGGATAGCGGGGCCGCTCGCGGCGAGCGTGACCGGAGCAATCGGCATCGCGATCGCGATCGCGGTCGTGGTCGCGCCGGCAGCGGCTGCGCTCCCCGACTGCGGCACCGTCGCGCCGGGGACGATGCAGTGTGAGCGTGGCACCCACACGTCGATCAACAGCTCACCGAACGTCAACGTCAGCCCCGGACCGTTCCTCGAGCAGCCGTGGCTCTACCCCGGCTATCCGGTCTTCGGGATCGGCGGCTGGGCCGTCCCCTGAGGCGTAGGCTCGTTTCCACCGGCGCAGGTCGCCGCCATCTCGAGAAACGATCACCATGTCGGCATCAACACGCTCTCTCGCCGTCCTCGCTGTGGCGGCGGGTTTCGTTGCGGGTCTTGTCACTTCGGCCCCGGCCGGCGCCGTTCCGGACTGCACGAACACCGGACCCACCACCACGCAGTGCGAGCGGCCGGGCAACGCCCAGATCAACACCGGGCCGCCCTTCAACACCTACAACAACTTCCCGTGGCCGACGTGGGGTGGCGGCATCTCGATCGGTATCGGCGGCATCGGCATCTAACCGCCACCGCCGAGCGCGCAAGGGGCGCTTTCGGCTAACCTAACTTTCCTATTCGCAAACCCGGAATGATCGGGAGGGAAAGTTGGCGGGGTCGCTGGGCTTCGATATCCGGCTGCGGCCCAGCTGGTATCTGCTCGGTCCCGCGTTCGTCGCGGCCATCGCCTACGTCGACCCCGGCAACGTCGCTGCGAATGTGAGCGCGGGCGCCCAGTTCGGCTTCCTGCTGGTGTGGGTGATCCTGCTCGCCAACGCGATGGCCGGCCTGGTGCAGTACCTGTCCGCGAAGCTGGGCCTGGTCAGCGGCCGGTCGCTGCCCGAGGCGGTCGGCGACCGGATGCGCCGTCCCGCCCGACTCGCGTATTGGGTACAAGCCGAACTGGTGGCGATGGCCACCGACCTCGCCGAAGTGGTCGGCGGATCGCTGGCGCTGCACCTGCTGTTCGGTTTGCCGCTGTTGGCCGGTGGCGTGATCACCGGGTTCGTGTCGCTGCTGTTGCTGTTAGTGCAGGACCGCGGCCAACGCATGTTCGAACGGGTCATCACCGGGCTGCTGCTGATCATCGCGATCGGGTTCTTGACCAGCCTGTTCGTCAACCCGCCGCCGATCGGCGACGTCATCGGCGGGATCGTGCCGCGATTCCACGGGGCCGAGAGCGTCCTGCTGGCCACCGCGATGCTGGGCGCCACGGTGATGCCGCACGCCGTCTACCTCCACTCCGGCCTGGCCCGCGATCGTCACGGTCACCCCGAGGGACGCAGGCGCACTCTGCTGCTTCGCGTCACGAAGTGGGACGTTTCGCTGGCCATGCTCGTGGCCGGCGCGGTGAACCTGGCCATGCTGCTGATTGCGGCCACCAACCTGCAGGGTCGCCAGGACACCGACACCATCGAAGGGGCGCACTCAGCCGTGCAGCACGCGCTGGGGCCGACGGTCGCGCTGTTCTTCGCGATCGGGCTGCTGGCGTCGGGGCTGGCCTCGACTTCGGTCGGCGCGTATGCCGGCGCGATGATCATGCAAGGCCTGCTGCGCCGGTCGATTCCGTTGCTGCTTCGCCGGCTGATCACGCTTGTGCCGGCGTTGGCGATCCTGGCGACCGGAATCGACCCGACGCGCGCGCTGGTGCTGTCGCAGGTGGTGCTGTCGTTCGGCATACCGTTCGCGCTGATTCCGCTGGTCAGGCTGACCAGCGACCCGTCGGTGATGGGCTCGGACACGAACCACCGCCTGACCACCACGTTGGGTTGGATCGTCGCCGGACTCATTAGTCTGCTCAACGTGGGATTGCTGTATCTGACCGCGACGAGCTGAATTGCGCGCTGACCGCGGACGCGAGGAGCGAAACCAACGGATGCACAGGTACTTCGCATACGGCTCCAACCTGTGCGTCGCGCAGATGGCGCGGCGCTGCCCCGACGCCACCAACCCCCGCCCGGCGACGCTCGCCGATCACGACTGGCTGATCAACCAGCGCGGCGTGGCAACCGTCGAACAGTTCGCTGGAACACACGTCCACGGCGTGGTGTGGCACGTGTCGGACCGTGACTTGGCGACGCTGGACAGCGCCGAGGGAGTACCGGTGCGCTACCGCCGCGACCGGTTGACCGTGTACACGCCCGACGGCCCCACAGACGCCTGGGTCTACATCGACCCTCGCGTCGAGGCGGGCGTCCCGCGGCCGGGATACCTGGAGCGAATCGTCAACGCGGCGATCCACCACCGGCTGCCCCACCCGTGGATCGAGTTTCTGCGGCGCTGGGATCCGAAGCCCGCATAGCCAGCCGCGGGGCCTGATGTCGCCGGCTTGCGGCTCCGCCCGACGACGGCCATCCGGTCTCACGCCTGGTCCGAATACCAGGTGTGGAAACCATGACGCCGGCGATCTATCGCACGCAGATCACCCACCTTCGGCAGGCGCCGGTGAATCATTATTTCGAGCACCGCAGCTACAGCTGGTACGTCGACGTCGACGACCTGCCGGAACTGCCGCGATGGTTGCGGTTCTTGGCACAGTTCGACCCCGACGATCACTTCACCGGCGTCGACGGCGACACACTGCGCCAGCGCGTCGAGGCCTTTCTCGCCCGCCACGGGACGCGGTTACCGGGCGGACGCATCACCGCGCTGCTGCAACCGCGGGTGTTCGGGTGTGAATTCAACCCGCTGAGCCTGTATTGGTGCCACGACCGCAACGGCCTGCTGCGCCATGTGGTGGCCGAAGTGCACAACCTCCGCGGCGAGCGGCACGCGTACCTGCTGCCGTCAGCGGATTTGCCGGTGCTGGCCACCAAGCGGATGTACGTCTCGCCGTTTCAGCCGGTCGATGGGCACTACGTGATCCGCGCGCCCCTGCCGGGCCACCGCCTCGATGTCGACATGTCGCTGCACCGCCGAGGCCAGCCCGCGTTCCTCGCGACGATGCGCGGAACGCGACGGCCCGCGACGGTCGCCGAGATCCTGTGGCTGCAACTCGCCGCACCGCTGGCCCCGCTGCGGGCCAGGCTGGAAATGCGGATGCAGGAGTTCATGCTGCGGCTGCGCCGAGTGCCGCGCGTGCCGTGGCGGCCGGTGCTCGAGGCGAAACCTGCGACGATCCCGACCGTGCACATCGAGGTGACAGAGCTGCCGGACCGAAGTGTGGCCTCGTGACCCCCACGGCTCCCGCTAGGCTACCGCTCGATGACCCGATCGCCGCAGCTCAACAGCGACCTCGAGGCGTTGCTGCGCCGGATCGCGCGGCAAGATGCCGACGCGTTCGCCGATTTCTACGATCACACCCGCGCGCGTGTGTTCGGAATGGTGACTCGGGTGGTGCGTGATCCGGGCTACAGCGAAGAGACCACACAGGACGTGTACCTACAGGTGTGGCGGAACGCCGCGAACTTCAACCCGGCGGCGGGCTCGGCGCTGGCGTGGCTGTTGACGCTCGCGCACCGGCGTGCGGTGGACAGGGTGCGTGCCGAGCAGGCTGCGACTCAGCGTGAGTCGCGGTACGGCGCGATGACCGCCGACCGGCCCGCCGACGTCGTCGCCGACTCGGCCATCTCCCGCGACGAGCGGCGCCAAGTAGCCGAGTGTCTCGACTCGCTGACGGACACGCAGCGCGAGTGCATCGAGCTCGCCTACTACGGCGGCCTCACCTATGCCCAGGTTTCTGAACGTCTTTCGGCCAACCTGGCCACCATCAAGTCGCGGATGCGAGATGCGTTGCGCGGCCTGAAGAATTGCCTGGGCGTGACATGACCGCACCATCCGATTTCGAGCTGCTCGAACTGGCGACGCCGTACGCACTCGATGCCGTCGACAACGACGAGCGCGCCGCTATCGAGCGGCAAGTCGCCGCCGCCCCCGCCGCGGTGTCGGACGCCTTCAACGATGAGGTGCGCGCGGTGTGGGAGACCATGGCCGTCGTATCGGCCGCGACAGCGGTCGAACCACCGGCGGAACTGCGCGCTCGCGTGCTTGTGGCCGTCGGATCGCCGCGCCGTCAATTCCATTGGCGGACAGCGCTGTTGGCGGCAGCCGCCGCCGTGGTGATCGGACTCGGCGCGCTGGGTGTCGGGCTGGCGCTCAGGCCGACGAAGCCACCGTCCACTGCCGAGCAGGTGTTCGCCGCGCCCGACGTGCATACGGTGTCGGGTGCCATTCCCGGCGGAGGCACCGCGACCGTCGTCTTCTCTCGGGAGAAGAACGCCGGCGTGCTGGTGATGAACAACGTTGCGCCACCGCAGCCGGGCACCGTGTACCAGATGTGGTTGATCCGCGACAGCGGACCGACGTCGGCAGGCACCATGGACGCCGCGACTGTCGCGCCGTCAACCACCGCCGTGCTGCCCGACATTGGCAATTCCACCGCGCTCGCATTCACCGTCGAGCCCGGCAAAGGCTCGGTCGCACCGACGAGTCAGCCCTTCGCCAAGCTGCCACTCAGCTGAGCGTCGCCGCCGCGGCTTCGGCGATGACGTCCGCAACGTCGCGGCGTCGCCGCCACGCACGGATCTGACGCATCGCGCCGTTGCCCTCGGATGCCAACCGCTGCAAGCCATCAACCACACGCTCGTACTCACCCAACTCCTCCAAAGCCGGACGGAGGTGTTCGGCGAATCCAGCGAGCAGTTGACCCGTCGGCGCGCACCGGCGACCATCGGTCAGATCGATTGCGCTTCCGGTCAGACCGTCGCGCGCCGCTTTCCAGTACGCCGCGCGCAACGTCTCCGCGGGCACGCGCGGCGGTGAGCCACCACGCGCGAGCTCGTCGAGCGCAGTCATCACCGCTGCCCTGATCAGGGTCGCCAACAACACCGTTTCGGCCACGGTCGACGGCACGTCGGCCACCCGAACCTCGACGGTCGGAAAGTTCGCAGAGGGGCGGACATCCCAATAGACCATGCCGTCGTCGAGCACGGCACCGGTGTCCATGAGCATGTCGACGCACGCGTCGTAGTCGTCGACGGATTCGAAGAACGGCGGCGGGCCGGCGCTCGGCCAACGCGCCCACAGAACGCTGCGCCAACTGGCGTAACCGGTTTCGGCGCTGCGATAGATCGCGGAGTTTGCGGTCAACGCCAACAACAGCGGAAGTGATGGCCGTAGCCAATTGCTCACCTGAATCGCTGCTTCCCGATCGGGCACCGCCACGTGGACGTGACAACCACAGATGCCTTGCTCGTGAGCGATCATGCCGAAGTTCTCGCCGATCCTGCGGTACCGCGGTGTGTCCGTCACCGGAAAGTGTTGCGGGACAGAGGGTGGCAACGCCACCGCCAGCAACCGTGCACCGCGGGTCAACGCGGCATCGGCAGCGATGCGGCGCAGCCGGAAGAGCTCAGCGCGAAGTTCGTCGCTGCTGGAGACAATGCTCGACGTCGTCTCGACCTGGCAGGTGGTGAATTCCAGCTGCAGTTGCACACCGCTGGCTTTGGCTTGCTCGGCGACCGTCCGATTCTCGCCGACCGGATCTCCGGTGTCAGAGTCGACGAGAAGGAATTCCTCCTCGACCCCAATTGTCGGATTCTGTTTCATGGGCCGCCGCTTCGCTTGTAGACAAACTGTACTGGGAAGGGACTGTGACCGAACTATTTTCGTCTCGCGCCCGCCGACTTCGGTGTGACTTGTGTTAGCTTCTCGGACGGTCCCAGAATAGAAAGGGTCGGGATGGCGAAGTCAGTTGCACGGGGACTGCTCATCCCGTGCGCGCTCGCCGGGGTGCTGATCGGTACCGCAGGCTGCACCAGCCCCAAGACGGTGACCAAGAGCGAGGTCGAGAGCCAGATCAGCCAGAAGATGACCGACGATGCGGGCAACAAGCCGGAATCGGTCTCCTGCCCCGCCGATCTGAAAGCATCGGTCGGGGCGAAACTGGACTGCGAGATGAGCATCAACGGCAAGACCTACGGCGTCAACGTCACCGTCACGAGCATCGACGGCGACACAGCGAAATTCGACATCGAACGTAGCGACCAGCCGAAGTAATCCAGCTCCGAGCATCTTCGCCAGCGGCGAGCCTTGTTGACGCCGGCACGACGGGGACGGATTCTGACGTGATGGGCGAAGACCAAAAACAGAGTGGGCGGCTTGACCCCGTCTCGAAAATTCTTCGCCTGCCGTGGTCGACTCGCGACTTCATCGAACGGATCGTCACCGGAAGCGTCAACCAGTCTGGCCGGCGAACCCTGTACTTGCTGATCACCACCTGGGACCTGGCCGGCGGCGGCCCGTTCGCGGCCAGTGCGGTCGCGTCGTCGGGTCTGGCCAAGACAGTCGACATCGTCGAGAAGAGCCTGACGGTTCCGGTCCTCAATCCTCTGCTGAAGAAGCTGGGTGCCGACAAGATCAAGCTTCGCGCGTCGCTGTGCGCGTCGCAGCTCGTCGGGTTGGGCATCATGCGCTACGCCGTGCGTTCAGAGCCCATCCACTCGATGGACGTCGACACGCTCGTCGACGCGGTGGCGCCGACCCTGCAGCGGTATCTCACCGGCGACCTCTCCTGACCGCGTCGGCGTCGGTCGCGTCTGGGCTACCACTTCACCCTGGTGACTGCCCGGAGAACCCCTCAAAGTTTGCGTTGATCTCCGACTGCAATTGCCTTGTGAAGTTCTCCACGCACTCATTGATCAACGACCGAAACGCGCCCGGATCGCCATAGATGTCCGGATGGAAGGTCACTGAGCCGCTCCAGTGAGCGAGTACGTTCCCTTCCTCATCGCGCCTCACGGTCACAATGGTCGAACTCATTTTGTTATCCCTTTCATTCGGTCGGTTTGGGCAGCAGCCCCTCCACTTATTACTCGACGTACCCGACTCGCAAACATCGTGCTCACCCAAATCGAGGCCGACGACCTCGAAGCGATGGCGCTGCGCGCGTACACCGAGGCGTTCATCGCGAGCAATCCACTCTGACGACCAAGGGCATAACGGTATAGATGGGGTGTACTTCCAAGGTTGTGGCAGCGCTCTAGTTCCAAAGTCGTTGCGGACCCAGAGGAGAAACTGATGGGCCCAGACCGTCTGAGCAGTCTCGTCGGTTTGTGCGCCGCGTCGCTCGCGATCGCCCTGTCGCTTCCCCCAACTGCCGCCTCCGACCCTCCGTCCTGGAACGGCGAGTACGCGATCACGTTCATCGTTGGTCCAAAGTCCGGGACTAGCGTGGCGGCCGGTCAGCCTGAGGTGCAGTACACCGATACCTACGGATTCCGTTCGAGCTGTACGAGCGGAAAGTGCACCGCCACGATCATTAGCGGCCCTCCGCCGAGGAACCCGACGGTTCCGCAACCGGTTCAACTCACCTGGGATGGGTCGTCCTGGACGCAAGTCAGCGATTTCCAATGGGACTGCATGATGCCCGACGAGACGATCGAATGGGATCCGGCCCGAGCCGACGTGCGCTACACGCCCCAACTCGACGGGTCACTTTCCGGCACCATGCACACCGAGATCTTGAGCGGCGCGTGCCAGGGCACACTTGACATGCACATGACGGCCGAGCGCGCATAACGGTACACAGCCGGTATCCACCACGGCGGCCGCCGGGCACCTGCCCTGCCGCCGAACTCGCCGCCGCGAACGCTAAGGCTGACTTCTTCGTGGTTACGAAGAGGTTGCCCGACCCGCGGGCCTGTCTTGCCCGATCCCCGAGCCAGGAGCACCAACTATGACCGACGCAATCTGGGCCGTCACGAGCGTGGCCATGATCATCCTGGCGGTGTCGCTGTGGTTCGGCTACGACCCACGACGAAACCGGCCACGCGTGCGGCGGTGGTGGCGGCGCGGCAAGTAGGAGACTGTCCCGACATCGCGGACGGACGGCGCGTGAAAGGGGGCAGGCGAACGCCCTTCTGCGCCGACCGCATCACCGCAAGTCAGACAGTGGGGTTGTCAATCACCAGCGGATGGTGACCGTGACAGGTCCGAATGGTCATGATGTTCTCCTGGCCGGTCGTAGAACCAGCAGGTCTGAGAACGCCGGGATGGGCACCTATCAGATCACACCAGCGCACCCTCCCCGTTAGACAATGCCGTAAATGTCCAGGAGTCGAAATCGTGTCGCATCGAGACGTTCGCCCAGAGTCGCAGCCACTTCCTTCACCAGCTCGTATCCCAGCTCGTGATCCTGTTCGCATTTTGCGCGCAGGCACTTGCCATCCAGCGCGATCGCTCGGGTCATCTCCACCGCGCGCGCGTCGAACCGCCACCGGTAGGGGGGTATCAACCACGACCACCCGAGCATCTCGCCGCCGCCCAGATTCTCAATCGTCAAGCTGCCGTGACCGGGAGCAACGACTTCGAGCGCGACTTTTCCTTCGCGGATGAGATAGAAGGTGTTGGCTTCTCTGCCTTCTTGAAAGATGAACTCACCGGCGTTGAAGCGGACGTTCGACGCACATCCGACTAAGAGTTGGTGATAACGCGGGTCCAACCGGCCGAAGAATGGATGCTCAGCCAGAATGCCTTCAAGCGTCCTCATTGCGTTTTCCTTTCCCCGGTCGCTGGCTTTACCTCGCATGCATCGCTCACCTTCCTCCCATGATGTCGCCACCGTCCAGCCAGTGACTCCGCTGCGACCCCGGCAACCCCTGCGCAGCAGAACAACGCTCGGTCCCATGCTGGGTTTGCGTTTATGCGCACAACGGTCAGCAATGGGAGAATGCCTGGTAATCATGACCAGCCCGGCCTACCGGGGTCAGAACATCCGGCCTCGCCCACATGCGCCGCGCCACCGCCTACCGAAAAGGTCGGCGAGGCGTCGGCTGGTGATCTCTGCGCAGTTGACGACTGCGTTGGCCGCCGTCGTCATCGTCGTGATCACCGGCATCGCCTGGGCCGGTAACCGCAACCTGTTGGGGGGCATCACCACCTCGCAGGCTTTGGAGGGCACGCCCGGCTCGACCGGAGGCGAGCAGAACATCCTGATCATGGGCCTCGACAGCCGTCTCGACGAACACGGCCGGCCGTTGCCGCAAGAGATGTACGACGCGCTGCACGCCGGGGACGAGACCGCGGGCGGCTACAACGCGAACGTGCTGATCATGGTGCACATCCCCCGAGGCACCGACCCGATCACCGCGATCTCGATCCCCCGCGACGACTACGTCGATCTGTCGGGATGTCCCACGTCCGACTGCAGGGGCAAGATCAAGCAGGCCTATGGCTTCGCCTACCAGCACGTGATGGACACGATGGAATCGTCCTCGAGCGAGTCCGAGCCGACCGCCAACGAGCAGAAAGCTCGCGAGGCGGGCCGCAGGGCGCAAATCAGCACCGTCCGCAACCTGCTCGGCATCCCGATCGACCACTTCATCGAGATCACGCTCGTCGCGTTCTTCCAGATCGCCCAGGTGGTCCAACCCATCACGGTGTGCCTGAACGAGGACAGCTACGACAGCTTCTCGGGGGCCGATTTCCACAAGGGCGTGCAGCAGATCGACGCAGCCCAGGCGATGGCGTTCGTGCGGCAACGGCGCGACGTCAACGACGAACTGTTTACCGACCTCGACCGGACCCGTCGCCAGCAGGCGTTCATCGTCTCCTTGCTCAGTGCCCTGCGCCATGGCGGATCGATGTCGAGTCCGAGCGATCTGCACAAGTTGGTCAACGTCGCGAGGCAGAACATCGCGGTGGACTCCAAGCTCGACCTGTCCGATTTCGTCCAGAACGCGTCTGGATTCACCGATCGCGGCGTCTCGCTGTACACCCTGCCGATCACCGAGTTCGGCCAGGACTCCGCCGGCGAGGACGTCAACACCATCGACGTACCGACCATCCGCAAGATCGTGCGCGCCCTGGTCGGAGGTGAGTCCTCGGAGTCCACGACGACCAGCAGAAGCACCACATCGTCGCTGGACAGCACGCCACTGTCCGCGGCGAGCGGCGTGGTGCTCGACGTCGTCAATGCATCCCCGTTTGCGGGCGTCGCGACGCAGCTGCTGACGACGTTCGGCGAGCGAGGTTTCACGGCCGGCGAGGCCAGCACCGCGAAGTCGACGACGGACGAAAGCATCATCGAATACGGGCCCGGCGCCGAAGCGGCCGCCGAGGCGCTGGCGCAGGAGCTGCACCTGACCGCGACCGCTTCCAATACGCTCAGCCGCGACACCGTGCAACTCACCGTGGGGACGGACTTCCCCAGCACCGATTACATCGCCAGCACGACCAAGACGCCCACCGACAACACCACGTCGACCACGACCACGGCCGCCACTCCTGTCGCTACCGTGTCGGCGACCGCCACAGGCACGCAAGCCCCGGCACCCACCGACTTGACCCGCATGACCACCGACCATGCGCCGTGCGTGAAGTAGACCGGGCGGTGCGCCAATTTGGATCCTGGGGGAGGAAACTGACGAGATGACCCACGATCCGAGGTACGCGCCGCGCCCGCAGCCGCCAGGACAGCAGCGGGGCTGGCATCAGCAGTATCCGGCTGGGCAGTACCAACCGCACCAACGCCCCGACCAACAGCCCTACGACTGGCGGCGCGTTCCACCGCAGTACCGATCGCCGTATGACACCGTCCGAACCGCGGTCATTCCGGTGATTCCACCGCAGGCGCCGAAGCGTTCTCGGGCGGGCCTGCTGTTGGCTGGTGCGCTGGCGTTGGCCATCGTTTCGGCGGCAATCGGGGGCGCCGCCGCGGTGATGCTCCAGTCGCCGCATTCGCCCGTCAGCATCCTGACAGCGCCCGGGAACGGCACGCCACCGCCGTCAAGGGTGCAGCAGGGGTCGGTCGAGGATGTCGCCGCAAAAGTGGTGCCCAGCGTGGTGAAACTGGAGACAAAACTGGGCAGGGAAACCGCCGAGGGTTCGGGCATCATCCTGGATTCCAACGGCCTGATCCTGACGAACAACCACGTGATCTCGGTTCCCGGTACGGGACCTGACGGCCTGGCGGGAGCGGTCACCACCGCGACGTTTCACGACGGCCACACCACGTCGTTCAGCATCGTCGGCACCGACCCGACGAGTGACATCGCAGTCATCCGCGCGAAAGACATGTCGGGCCTCAATGCGATCAGCATGGGGTCGTCGGCCAATCTGCGGGTCGGCCAGAGCGTCGTGGCCGTCGGATCTCCGCTCGGCCTGGAAAGCACTGTCACCACCGGCATCATCAGCGCGCTGAACCGACCGGTGTCCAGTGTCGGTGACACCGGCAACCAGAACACCGTGCTCGACGCCATCCAGACCGACGCCGCCATCAATCCCGGCAACTCGGGCGGCGCGCTGGTGGACATGAACG
Organism: uncultured Actinomycetota bacterium; assembly: GCA_963744085.1. Lineage (GTDB taxonomy): Bacteria > Actinomycetota > Actinomycetes > Mycobacteriales > Mycobacteriaceae > Mycobacterium. Next base: position 2,465 of record CAVUSK010000015.1, on the reverse strand, counting down.
GCGATTTGATCGGTGTCAATTCGGCGATCGCGACGATGGGCGATGCCAGCGGCCCCAACACGCAGGCAGGATCGATCGGGCTGGGCTTCGCAATTCCCATCGATCAGGCCAAGCGCATCGCCGACCAGCTGATCGCCACCGGCAAAGCGTCGCACGCGTCGCTCGGCGTCAAGGTCATCGGCGACCCGGCCATCCACGGCGCGCGGATCGCGGAGCTCATCGACGGTGGTCCCGCGGCGTCCGCCGGTCTGCCCTTGGGGGCACTGATCACCAAGCTCGACGATCGGGTGATCGACGGCCCCGACGCGCTGGTGGCGGCGGTGCGCTCGCGCGCGCCGGGTGACGCCGTCACGCTGACGTACACCGATCCATCGGGGGCCGTCAAAACCGCGAAGGTCACGCTGGGCACCGCAACGCAGTAACACCAGTGGTTCACAGCAAATGCATAGTGCGCCAACTGTGATGGTGTCGTGGTGCGACAGTGACGGTCGTGCACCATTGTTTTGAACATGGAGAACCTGCGCAACCGCCGCGTGCTTGGCAGGGTGGCGGTGTGCGCCGGACTTTCGTTGGCGACCTTGAGTTTTTGCGCGGCGATTGCGTCGGCGAACTCCGCGCCCGCAGATGACCCGTTCCTGCCGTGGATCCCTGACGCCGGGCTCTTCTCTCCCGCGCCGGACGCCGGCGTCGGGTCGATGATGCCCGCGCCGCCGGCGCCCGATGCGCCGCCGGCCGACCTTGACGTCGCCGTGCCGGATCCGGATCTCCAGGCGGACTCCTAAGACGGCATCACTCGCTACAGTCGGCCGATGACCGACTGGAAGATTGATGCATCGGACGGTCAGCTGATCGTCAAGACGGGCGTCACCGGCCGTGCTTCGCGGATGGGTCACCGGCTGACGATCGCGATGAACTCGTGGGAAGCCACGGTGTCGTGGGACGGTGACGAACCCTCGGCGCTGGAACTGAAGGTCGATGTGGATTCACTCGAGGTGTTGCGCGGCGAGGGCGGACTGACGCCTCTGTCCGGGCCGGAGAAGGCACTCGCCCGGTCGAATGCACTGAAGACGCTCGGTGCCGACCGCTTCCCGACGATCAGCTTCCGGGCCGACGACCTCGAACGGACCGCGAACGGTTATCGCCTCACAGGAATACTGGAGATCCACGGGAAGACCCGGCCACGATCCATCGACCTTCGGGTGGAGGATCTCGACGACACCTGGCGGATGTCGTGCGATGCGCAGGTGCGCCAATCCGAGTTCGGCATCAAGCCCTATTCGATGTTCCTGGGCTCGATGAAGGTCGCCGACGATGTGACCGTGTCCTTCACCGGGTCGCGGGCCAAGAACAGGTAGTGGTTTCACACCCCGCCCTTGGAGGAACATTGACACGATGAAGCCGATGGCTGCGATCGCGAAAACCCTGTCATGGGTGCGCGAAGACTACGCACTGCCGCGTCCCGGCGGGCACCTTGCGCTGGTCGCGCTGTGCTGTAAACCGAACCGCCCCGCGAAGCCGCAACGCCCGTAGGCCAGGTGCTCGCCTAGCATCGCGGGCATGGCCAAAGATTTCCGGTTCGGCGTCGGGTTGTTGCCGAAGGACTCCCGCGCTGTCTGGCAGGAGACCGCCCGTCGCGCCGAAGGACTCGGCTTCGACGTCATCCAGGTGCCCGACCACCTCGCCGCCCCTGCTCCGTTTCCGGCGTTGGTGTCGGCTGCCGAGGTGACGACGATCCGGCTCGGCACCTTCGTACTGAACGCGGGGTTCTACAAGCCGGCACTGCTGGCGCGTGATGTCGCCGCGGTCGAGATGCTCAGCGACGGTCGATTCGAACTCGGACTGGGCACCGGCTATGTCCAGGAGGAGTTCGAGGCGGCCGAGCTACCGTTCCCGAGCGCCGGGCGTCGTGTCGAGTACCTCGAGCACATGACCTCGTACATGCAGGAGCATCTGAGCAGCGTGCCGATCCTGATCGCCGGCTCCGGCGACCGCGTGCTCACGATCGCCGCACGGCGCGCTCACATCATCGGCATCGCGGGTGCGCGTCCGGACGGCACAGATGCCGACCCGCTCGCCGAGCGCGTCGAGTTCGTACGCCGCGCGGCCGGCGACCGCTTCGACGACCTCGAGCTGAACCTCGCGATCATCGGCGTCCCACGCGACGGCAGCGGCGTCCCGAGCTTGACCCTGGCGCGCCGTTATGCGCCTGACATTTCCGACGACGAGCTGTTGAAACTGCCGGGCGTACTGTGCGGTTCACCGCGCGACATCGCGGACACGCTGCGCAGCCATCGCGACAACTACGGGCTGACGTACTTCACCGTGCAGGAATACCACGCGGAGAGCTTCTCGAAAGTGATCGCCGAGCTGCGCTGAGGGTCGGCGGTAAGCTGCGACGCAGATCGGCCCTCGTAGCTCAGGGGATAGAGCACGGCTCTCCTAAAGCCGGTGTCGCAGGTTCGAAT
>CAVUSK010000014.1:0-1439445 GCA_963744085.1 uncultured Actinomycetota bacterium | reverse complement strand
CCTCACTGCGCAGCAGGACGCGCTCGCCGCACTCGGCGTCGACCCGAAACGCATCTACGTCGACCACGGCCTGACCGGCACCAACCGCGACCGGCCCGGGCTGCGCGAAGCCCTCGCCGCGTCCCGCCGCGGCGACACCCTCGTCGTCACCAAGCTCGACCGCCTCGCCCGCTCCGTCCCCGACGCCCGCGACATCGTCGACGAACTCACCGCCGCCGGCGTCAAACTCAACATCGGCGGGTCCGTGCACGACCCGACCGACCCGATCGGCCGGCTGCTGTTCACCACCCTGTCCATGATCGCCGAATTCGAAGCAGACCTCGCCCGGGCACGGACCCGCGAAGGCATGGCCGTTGCCAGAGCGAAGGGGCGCCTGCGCGGCAAGCAACCTAAGCTCAGCCCGCGCCAGGAGGCCCACCTGGTCGAGCTGTACCGCGCCGGCGGGCACACCATCAGCGAACTGGAGGAGCTGTTCCCGGTCACCCGCTCCACCATCTATCGCGCGGTTGCCCGCGCCGGCGGCCGTGCAGCCCCCGTCTCGACACGGGCGGAGCGCCGATCGTGACGGACGAGCTGCTGGTCGCGGTCAACCCCGACCCGGAGTCGAGGCTGGCCTACCTACTGCGGCTGCCGCTGAACGGCGGGATGGTGTTCCGCACCTCCGGCACCTGGCCCCGGACCAAGGCGCTGTACTGCTACCCGGTCGCCAGCGACGAGTGGCCGGAGCACCCGCAGATCGTTGAGCGGGTGCCGGTGCGCTCCTGTGTGCGCCGCGGCGCGGCGATCGATCTGATCCTCGACCGGGCACGAGAGAACCGCTCCCAGCTGGTGTTCACCACCGCCCGCGGCCGCGACGCGGTGTTCTGGCAGTCGCCGCGCACCCGCAAACAGGCCCGGCCGAACGTCACCACGCCGACCGCCCGCGCCGCCGGCATCGCCTCGTCTGGAGATCGTGGTCGACACCCGCGAGCAATACGCCTACCGCTTCGCCAGCCAGCAGGTCGATCACTGTCAAGCGAGCGCTGCCGTGCGGCGACTACGGCGTCACGGTCGACGGCCGGCTCATCGCCGCGGTGGAACGCAAGTCTCTCGCCGACCTCGTCTCCAGCCTGATCAACGGCAAGCTGCGCTACGCGCTCGGCGACCTCGCCGCGCTGCCGCGAGCGGCCGTCGTCGTCGAGGACCGCTACTCACAGGTCTTCAAACTTGACTGGGTCCGTCCCGCCGTGGTCGCCGACGGGCTCGCCGAGCTACAAGTCCGCTGGCCCAGCGTGCCGATCGTCTTCAGCGAGGCCCGCCAACTCGCCGAGGAATGGACCTACCGCTACCTCGCCGCCGCCCACGCATGGGCCAGCGACCCCCTCGCCGAACGGAGCAGCGGCGACTCGGTCAAACCGGCGACGGCAACGGCTCCCGGCGCGCCGGAGCCGACAACCAGCGAAGTCCGCGAATGGGCACGCGGCAAAGGAATCACCGTGCCCGATCGTGGCCGGCTTCGCCCCGACATCTGGCAAGCATGGCGCGACGCCCAGCAACCGTGACCATCCCAAGCGTCACAAGATCACGAAAAAGCGTCACAAGATCACGAAAACAACCAGATTCGCTCCGTTGCTAAGCCGACCCCTACCTGAATGACAACCCCGACTGTCATCTGGAAATCGGGTTCGACCAGGGCCTGGCGCACCTGATCTACGCCGGGGCCGACATGGTGGTGATGCCCAGCTTGTTCGAGCCGTGCGGGCTGAGCCAGATGATCGCGCTCAAGTACGGCACCGTGCCCATCGTGCGGGCCAGCGGCGGCCTGGTGGACACGGTCTTCGACCGCGACTATTCCGCGCGTCACCCGGATGACCGGAACGGGTACGTGTTCCACCAGCTGGACAACCCGGCGCTGGAGTCGGCGATGGCACGGGCCATCGGCCTGTGGTACACGTTCCCGGGCGATTTCCGGCAGCTCATGCTGAACGGGATGCGGCAGGATCATTCCTGGGCCTGGCCCGGCCAGCACTACGTGAACATCTACGATTACATCCGCCACAAATAGGACCCGCGCACGGTCAGGTAAGGAGACGTGCTATGCCGCTGTTCCATGTCACGGTGAGAGAGCACACCTACACCGGGCGGTTCTATCACGAGGTCGTGGAGGCCGAGTCCTTCGAAGACGCGCTGCAGCTGGCCGCCGGGCGGGCCACCGCGCCCCAGCCGCCGCCTGGTTCCGAGCCGGAGCCAGACGGTGCGAATCACCGGCGGTGTGCCGATGTCTGGCTCGACTCCCTGTTGCGCTGCGAGCTGGCGGAGGGACACGATGAGCCTCACATGGGCACCGCACGCGGCTACCGGCGCCCGGCCAGGTGGGTGAGGGACGACCGCGGCCTGGCGCATGCATTGCCCGAGCCAGCCGGCCCACGGCCCGCCTGGATTGAGGAGGGCCGCCAGCGTCCGGCGAGCTTCAGGCACCTGCCGCCCGCCGTTCCCTGATTGCCCGCACCTGGCCCTCGCCGCAACCACAGCGGGTTCATTGATAACGCGAAGTTTGTATAAGACACAGCAAAGACATTAGGAGCCGGAGCTATGGGCGAGCTTCCCGAGTACATCGACGGGCTTCCCGACATCTGCGGCTCGGAGCAGCGCATCGAGGAGGCGATCCGGGCCAGGGGCACCGATCCCGTCTTCCTGCCCCAGGGGGCCACCGGCTTCAACGAGACCAGCAGTGCCTTCGCGATCGCCTTGCACATGCACCAGCCGCTCGTCCCGGTGGGCGGGCCCGATCTGCGCATCGCGCCGATCATCAGCAACCTGCAGTGGATGCTGGACCATCCGGGCATCGGCGACAACCACAACGCCCCGGTGTTCTTGTGGTGCTACAAGCGGATGGGCGAGTTCGTGCCCCAGCTGCTCGCCGAGGGACTCGCGCCGCGGGTCATGCTCGAGTACTCAGGCAATTTGCTGCATGGCCTGCGCCAGATGGGCGCGCACGACGTGCTCGACGCCCTGGCTGGCATCACGACCGGCGCGCGGAACCAGCAGGCGGTGGAGTGGCTGGGCTGTCCGTGGGGGCACGCCGTGGCGCCGTCCACCCCGGTCCAGGACTACCGGCTGCACGTGCGGGCCTGGCAGCACCATTTCGCCGCCCTGTTCGGCCTGGACGCCCTCAGCCGGGTCCGCGGCTTCTCCCCGGCGGAGATGGCCCTGCCCAACCAGCCCGACGTCGCCTACGAGTTCGTGAAGACGCTGACCGACTGCGGCTACCAGTGGGTCCTGGTCCAGGAACACACGGTCGAGGAACCCGACGGGAGCGGGATCCAACGGCCGCACCTGCCGCGCCGCCTGGTCTGCGCCAGCTCCCGCGGCGAGGTGGCCAGCATCACCGCGGTGGTCAAGACCCAGGGCAGTGACACCAAGCTGGTCGGCCAGATGCAGCCCTACTACGAGGCCAAGGGCCTGTCCCGCTGGGAGCTCGGCGGCAAAGGCGTGCCGCCGCTGGTCACCCAGATCGCCGACGGGGAAAACGGCGGGGTGATGATGAACGATTTCCCGCCCAAGTATTTCGACGTGATCCGGGAGTGCTCAGGTACCCAGACCCCGGCCATGACCGTCACCGAGTACCTGGAGTGGGTCCGCTCGGCCGGCATCGGCCCCGGCGACCTGCCCGTGATCCAGCCGCTGTTCCAGTCCAGGATCTGGGGCCGGATGGCCCCCGGCGACGGGCCGGACCGGCTAGCCGACGTCATCAAGCAGCTGCAAGGCGAGGACGGGCGCTTCCACATGGAAGGCGGCAGCTGGACCAACAACATCTCCTGGGTCCGCGGCTACGAACGGGTGCTGGCCCCGATGGACAAGGCCAGCTCGCTGTTCCACGAGCGGGTCCTGGCCAAAGCCGTCCCCACCGACGACCCCCGCTACCGCAACGCGCTGTTCCACCTGCTGGCCGCCGAGGCCAGCGACTACCGCTACTGGGGCCAGGGCACCTGGGCTGACTACGGCGCCGAGCTGGCCCGGCGCACTATCGACATCGTGACCCGCGACCTGTAACCGGCAGGCAGCCGCCGATGGCTGATGTGGCCTTCGCCCTGGTCCCCAACCTGCACCAGCCCTCTGGCAACCTTGATGACCTCCTCGATGGCCGGGTTGTATGCCGATGGCGCGATCACAGCGCGGGAATGGATCGCTGCCCGTGACCCGATCACCGCCCGCATTGCCCAGACCCGCCGCGAGATCGCTGCGGCTACCGACACCACCGCGGTCTACGAGCTGGCAGGCGCAGGCGGCATCCTGCGCGACCAATGGCCTGGCCTTGGTCTGGAACGTCAGCAGGCCATCATCAAAGCCGTCCTTGACCACGCTGTCATCGGCCCTGGTACCCCTGGCCCCCGAGTCCTCGACATCAATCGTGTCCAACCCCATTGGCGCATCTAGGCAGGCACTGTCAACTTGAGGTCGTGTGGACGTTCTGCTAACCACATAAGCCTCATACGTCACACGCGACCTGGTGAATCGCGGAGGCGAACCGGCGAAAATCGCCCTCGGATTGCTCAAGTTGACAGTGCCATCACGACACCGAAGGCCTCGACATCCAGATCATGTCGCAGGTGCGTCCCATGCGGTACACACTGGAACGCCTGATCCGCGGGCTAATACCATCGCCGCTACCGGCAACATCCTGCGCGACTACCTCACCGACCTGTTCCCGATTTTGGAGCTGAGCGCCAGCGCCAAGATGCTGTCCATCGTGCCGCTGATGGCCGGCGGCGGAATGTACGAAACGGGGGCGGGCGGTTCGGCACCCAAGCACGTCAAGCAATTGGTGGAAGAGAACCACCTGCGCTGGGATTCGCTTCGGGGAGTTCCTCGCGCTCGACGCCAGTCTGGAAGACATGGGCATCAAGACCGGCAACGAGCCGGCCAAGATCCTGGCCAAGACGCTGGATGCCGCGATCGGCAAGCTGCTGGACAACAAGAAGAGCCCGTCGCGCAAGACCGGTGAGCTCGACAACCGTGGAAGCCAGTTCTACCTCGCTATGTACTGGGCGCAAAACTTGCCGCGCAAACCGACGACCCCGAACTGCGGGAACGCTCGCCCCACTAGCCGATGCGTTGACCAAGAACGAAGACGTCATCGTGCGCGAACTCAACGAGGCACAGGGCGAGGCGGTGGACATCGGCGGCTACTACGCGCCGGACAGCGAGATGACCACGGCGGTGATGCGGCCGAGCAAAACGTTCAATGCAGCACTGGCGGCTGCGCAAGGCTGACGCCGGTCCACAACGATGCCGCTGCGATAACGATCGGCGGGGGTTTCGCCCTGCCGTCGGATCGGAGATCTGACCCGTGACACGTTTACGACACTCTTTGAACGACATCAGCCGGAATCTTGATGAATCTCGGTGAACAGCGCAGGGGCGTACGGCCAGCTCAAGAGGAAGATTTTCGATTCCGATGCTGAACAAACGGAGGTGGCTTCGCTAACAGAAGGTTGGGGGTTCGAATCCCTTCGGGCGCGCCCAGCTCAGAGTCGCTTTCGGCATTGTGGAGGCGGCGCTGTTGGTTCTTTGACGAAGTTTTGACGACAGTAGCCATCGGCGGTCGCTACGGCCCGTGTGACTTCGGCATGGCACGGGGCACTACCGGTGGTTTCCGAATACGCCAGAAGCGCAGCAGCAAAGGCTACCCATTACGAATTCGCTCGCCCACCGGTCGGCGACAATATCGCCCGCGCAGCGCTGCGTCACTCAACCGGTGGGTACCTCGTCGGTCCACACCCTGAAGCTCGTCAATGTGGTGGGACCGAAGGTGTTGCTGAGCGCGACGTCGGCGGCGTCGCGGCCACGCGCGATCAACACCCTGCCGATGCGTGGCGTGTTGTGGCGCGCGTCGAAGGTATGCCATTGCCCGCCGAGGAACACCTCGAACCAGGCAGAGAAATCCATCGGCTCGTCCACCGGCGGCACACCGATGTCGCCGAGGTACCCGGTGCAGTAGCGCGCAGGGATGTTCATGCAGCGACAGAAGGCAACGGCAAGATGCGTGAAATCACGGCACACACCCGTCCGGTCGTGAAAAGCTTCCAGCGCCGTCCGGGTCATGCGCGCGTGCTCGTAGCCGAACGTGAGATGTCGCTGAACGTAGTCGCAGATTGCCTGAACGCGGCCCCATCCCGTTGGTGCCTGCCCAAAGAGATTCCACGCCGTCTCGGATAGCCGATCGGTCTCGCAATAGCGGCTGCCGAGCAGGAAGATAAGCGTGTCCACGGGCAGGTCCGGCACGGGAATCTGTTGCGCGCGGGGAACGATGACGTCGGGGAGGCCAGTGTCGTTGACGACCGCATCGGCCGAGACGCGGGTGCGGCCCTTGGGCGCAACAATGCGGGTGCACCAGTTGCCGAAGCCGTCCCGATAGGCTGCCACCGGGACCGGCGGGTCGATTACCAGGTCGTCACGGCCGACGAGGTCGGACACGCGGGTGAAGTGGATGTTGAGGTTGAATATTACCGGGGTTGGCTGCTGCCGGCGAGCCCGTCGGGGTCGTCGGGGCCGCAGGCGCCGCCGTCCCTGCACCGGGCGGACTGTAGGGCGCCAGCGGCGCACCACCGGCCACCGGAGGTGCCATCAAGGACCACCGCTCACCGGGCCGGCAGCACCACCATGCGACACCGGTGCGGCCGCGCCCCCAGGCGACGCACCAGAGGCGGCACCCGCCGGCGTACCGGCCGCCGGCCCCGAATCAGCGGCCACCGAGATCGCCTGCTGATTCACATACGGCTGAAGGGGCGCCTGCTGAAAAGCCGCCGGCGGCACCGCACCTGGCGACCCCAAGCCCGACGCCAAACCAGACTGAAACTGAGACGTCGCCTGCGACAGCGGATTCGACACCGGAGCCGAAGGCGGCGTCGGCGCCGACACCGGCGACGTCGGAAACGAGGCTGGCGAAACCGGCGCGCGCGGAACCGATCCCAAACCGCTGCTCGTAGGCAACCCGCCTGGTCGCGGCCCGCCTAGCGCTGGGTTCATCGGCATCGACACCTGCGGATACTGCGGCTGCTGAGGTCCTAATAACCAAGGCGGGGGAGTCTCACTAGCCGGGCGAAGAGGTTCCGGCCTCGGGTGTCGCGTCTCAATGGTCGGGCCCGGTCAGATCCGGTCTCGCCGATCCGTGCCGGGTGTGGCGGACCGGGTGGGGTTGTCGCCCATCGGCGTCCCCGGTGTTGATCGGTTCCCGCGTAGGTCCATCTCGCTTGGGTTCGTTTTCCTCATCCTTCCCGGTTGTCTCGTGACCGTGGTTGGATGGCCCGTGCGGATTGTCGGCGGGAAAATCGGCGCTGTCTGCTGGGCGAACTCGGCCATCGCGTCCGCCAGCCCGACGGCTCAGCTGACCCGGTCGATATTTGGCGACGACCGCTGCGACGGCCTGGCATCCCCGGACCTGACCGCTGAGTCGTACTTCGGTCCGCGGCCTCCACGATCTGGTCAGGTGCATCGTGGTCCGCGTGGCTCCGACGCGAGCCCTCGGGCCGTCTCCACCTGCGATGCATGGGGGTGAGCCCAACTGAAGTCGTGTTTCAAAACCCTGTCATGGACGCGCAGTGGGCGTCGCCCGCCTTGCCTTTGAGCAATTCGGCTTGGGTGTCGCGGTCCTGGCGGGTCGCATCGCCGACTGTGTTGAAGCGGTTGGCCTGCGCCTCATGAGTGTTGGCGACTTCGTCGATCGCCGACTCACTTATGGTCGGCCAATTGGCGCCGATAATTGCTTCCGCAGCCGCCCCTGTCGGCCGCGGAACATCCCCGGCCCGGCTCGCATACATGGATTAGCTCCCCAATTGGCAAGCGTCCCAAGCCCGGTCATAGACAGCTCTCGCCACAGCCGCGGTACCAGTCCGTCGGAGGCTGCGCATACCCGCGGGTGCGGACCTTACCGACTAAGCGATCGCCGCATCGTAACTCTTCACGACATCCTCAATGGCTTCGCGAATCTCAGGGCTTGCTTTTGGTGATTCAGCCAGGGCCCGACGGAGCCAACACTTGCGGGCAGCAGATCAGCGGCCGTTTTCGGCGGATTGGGCATCGCTGAGTTGTAAGTCGCGAACAGCGTGCACAGGTGGACATTGTCGGCATGCACCTGCTCGGGCGTTGGTGCTGGCGAAGCTGCGGGAGCAGCCGATGTCTGCGATGTGGTGTGGTTGACGGCCGCCACAATCCCCCCGCCGATGCCCGCGCTGATCAACGCGGTCAACGCGATCGCCGCCACCAGAAAACCCCGGCCGCGTCGCCGTTTCGGCGGAGCCGGCGCAGGCGGTAACTGGGTCTGCTGCGGAGGCGCCGGCTGGCCCGGCGCCTGGCCGTACGGGACGTTTCCACCGTAAGCGGGCGCCACGCCCGTCGTCATCCGCGCCGGATCGCTCACTTCGATACCTCCCTCGGCGATGAGCTTAAGCCGACCCAGCGACGTCGCGCGCGGTGCTCCGCCATCGCAGCGTCAGCGCCGCATGCCCGCCGGCGGCGATGCCCTGAAACGGCGTTGCGCTCTGCGCATCGACACTCCTTAACGCCGTGTCGGTCCCCGACGCGGCCGCGCCGAGATGGCCCGCTTTTTGTCCGGTCAGCCCCGCCGCCGTCTCGAGCTCCGCCGGCCAGGTCACCATCTTCCCTGCGATCGCCGCCGACAACGGATCAACCCCATCCGGGGCGACCGGAAAACCCGCGGCCGCGGCCCCCTGGGTCGCGGTGACCACGTGCTGGTCGTGTCCCAACCGTGCCCGCCACCGGCGCCCCGCGTGAACCCCTCCTCGAGCCGGATCTCATCACCGCCGCCGGCGCCGGCAACAGCGGCCATCAGGCTGTCCTTCCTTCGTTCTTCAGCTTTGCCGCGGCGGTGAACGCATTGGCCAGCCGCTCCGCCACCGGGTTGTTCGCGAGTTCGTCGGGTATCGACGCGAAGCGGGCCCGAAAGTCCTCACTGATCTTCTGCATCTGCTCGTGAGCTCGCTTCGCGTTGTCGACGATCGCGTCGTTGATGCGGTCCTCGAACTCCTCAGTGGTGAGTTCCTGCTGCAGTCCCGGCCGCACCCACAGCTCAATCAGCCGACCCTTGGAGTCGTGGGTGGCGATGATGTCCTGATCGTCGTCGCCCGTGGTGACCAGGGCGTCCACTTTGTCCTGCCAGTCGTAGACGGCCTGCAGCATCGCCTCGATGCCGTCGTAGGCCTGTTCAGTCTTTCCCCGCACCGCTGTCGCCCTCCTCCTGCGCGGCACGCTTGCGTGGCCGGCGCTGCTTCTCCAATTCACCGAACACCGGCTCGGTATTCGGCACCGGACGCAGAACAACCCGCTTGTCCGGGTACAAGTCCTTATTCCGTTCCGTGCCTTGCCCGCCCTGCTGGGGCATGATCGGCGGATACATCCCCATCCCGCCGACACCTGGCCCCGGTGTCGCGCCCGCCGGTGCCGACGGCCCCGAAGGTGTGCCCGCCACCGGACCGACCGCGCTGGCCGGGGACGGATTGCCCACCGGAGCCATCGGCGCCGCTCCACCGGGACTGGTGCCGTCGGGAGTGCCCACCGCAGGGGATGTGCTGTCGAAAGGATCGCCGGCACCCGGACCAGAATCGGACTCCGGGGAGCCGAGCCCCGGATCTGAGGGCATCCCGGTCTCAGGGATCGACGGGCTGCCCATACCGGGCAATCCCGACAATCCCGACAACGCCGACAACGGCGCACCAGCGATCCCCGTGGCCGGCGACGGCATCAGCCCATGCGCCAGCTGACTCAGTGTTCCAAGCCCTGCCCCAACGATCGTCCCGGCGATGTTGGCGGCTTGCCCCGCAGCATTAGCGTCGACCGCCGGCGCGGGTGCAGACAGCGGCAATGCCCCCGGATCCTGTGCCGGGGCGATGGGCCCGCCGAGCAACCCGTCGGGGTTGGGCGGGGCACCCGTCCCCGGCGTCGGATTGTCTGTGCCCGCGCCGTCACGACGTGGAATGAGCTGCGCCGCATCGTCCTTCGAACGGTTGTTAGGAGTGGGGGAACCCGAGCCAGGGTCGCTGTCGGGAGCCGGTTTCGCGATCGGCGGTGGCTGACTTGGTGGCTTAGGCATATCGCCACTGGTGGTGGTTGCGGCCGCGAAGTAGGTGTGACCGGCCTCGGTGGCTTGGGCCTGCTTGTCGGCGTATGCAGCCGCCAGCGCGCTGACCTGAGCGCTGAGCATCCCGTTGGCTCTCAGATTGTCCGACCAGGCTTTCAGCCAGGCGGCCCGTGTCTCGGCGAACTCCTGTGGCGTCGGGGTTTCGTCCAACGCCCGCTGGACATGATCGGCGTAATCATCTGCCGTGTTCGCCAAATGGCGGGCATTTCCGGCCATCTCCTGCAACCAACCCCCGTGGTTGCGGGTGTTCGCGCCGGCCTGCTGCAGCCCGTCGTCGTCCCAGTCGTTGTCGATGGCCACCCCAGCCCACTCGGTACCGTCCGCCAGCTCCTCGAGCTGGGCGGCGCGAGAACGCCAATGGGAGGCGAACTCCCGCAAGCTATTCGGGCCAGGGCCACCCTCATGCAACGCCTTCGACAGCGCTTCACCGGGCATCACCGGAGGTCCAACCACCGCGGGTATCTCCGGCAGCTCCACCGCTGGCGGTGCCGACCCCGCCAGCGGCGCCGGAACGGCGTCCGTCAAGACACCATCGGTGAACATCGTCGCGTTCTGGGCGTCGGTCTCGCGCAGCATGAACGAGGTGTGCTGGGTGGCCGCCCCACCATCGGCGCGCACCAGACCAGAATGCATCATCAGCGCCTCAAGGGACGCGCCACGCGCGGACAGCTGCGCCGCGATCGACATCGACACCGGGTCGGCAGCGGGTGACACACAGGCACGCGGTTGCGGCGTGGCCTGCTCTGCCGCCAACCCGGCGCCGTCAGCGACCAGGCCCTCAAGGTTGGCGGAGACACGCATCGTCAAAGACTAATCGACGTTGATGGCGTCGAAGTTCGCCCTATTCACACCGTCAGCGTTGTCGAAGTTGACACCGGTGTTCGACAACTTCGCGGCGTGCGCACGCGCCTGCGCTGCTACCCGCTGATAGGCATCCGCTCGCTGCTGCTGCTCGAACACCTTCGCGTCGATGAAGTCGGCGTAGGTGTCGCCCAGCATCTGGCGCAGCTGAGCCAGCATCGCCGGGTTCGGGGCGCCGTAACGCTCCAGCTGATCGGCGTACGCGTGCCAGCGCGCAATCGCCGCGGCACTCTCGTCACGATCAAAGCTCACCACGGCGTCCGCCATCACAGTCCCCTCACGTCGGTCGCTGAACACTCACCAGCACATCACGAAACGGTGTTCACCTCTGCTGCCTAGTGTGTAAGACCGGTTGACTTTCCGCAAGACTTCCGGTCAACTTCAGGAATGCGCCCCAGCCACCTCGCCGCTGCAGCGCACCCGGATGACCGGGCGAGACCGCGCCCGCTTCCCTGCCGATGCGGTCTGCGCGGCGTCGCCCCGCCGCGGCGCCGCGTGAATCCCGACGACAGCGCCCGATCGCATATGACAGCTGTGACTCCTGTTGCGGCGTGTCGTCACCGATGGCGATGGTTTCTCCGGCATGCTGCATCAGTGGCGCGGTTAACCGCCGACCCATACCGGGCGGATAACCGCCACGACCACCGGGAAAGGAGGCGCGCCGAAGCACCAGGTAACTGACAGACGGCCTCCGCCACAACTTCAGAACCCGTTGCGAACCCCTGACACGGCGAAACCCCCGGCCACGTAGGGCCGAGGGTCGCCCGGATCGAGTTGGCGCTCGAGCCAGGGGTGCTTTCGCGCAATCCCGCCTTCGAAGGGAATCGTCATGAAAGACGCATTCCACGGTAGCGCACACCCTGCGCACGGTCTAGCTACCGCCAACCGTGGACCGACCACACTCATCACCCGGCCCTACCGCGGCAGCACCAGGCACGCGCCGCGGCGAGGCATCGCCCACACCGCCCCCGAAGTGGATTCGCCGCGCCGGGGGCCACTGCGTCGATCGCGTCCCGGCCATCGTGCTCGACGTCGACGCGCCATGGTCGGCCATCCCCTGCTGGAGTGGCCGGGCGCGGCGCTGGGCCCACGAAACCGTGCCGCTGGCCTACCGGCAGCGCTACGACACGCATGTCCGGCCCGCCATGCCCGGTAATCCGATCAGCCTGCAGTCCCTTGTCGCCGTGGCCGAAGCGCGCGCCTCCTTCGCCGAGCACCGCACCGGACGGGAGTGCCGGCCCGACCAACGCGCGACTGGCGCAACTCACCGGCCTGTCCGTGCGCACGGTGCAGCGCGCGTCGACGGCCCTGCGGCTGCTCGGTGTGGCGACAGAGGTGATGCGCGGCCGCCAGCGGACCCGGGCGGAGCGTTTCGCGAGCTGGCGGGTCGGCGATCGCGGCCGCGGATGGGCGTCGGTATGGGCGCTGCACGATTCGCGGATCAAAGCGCTGTCACCCCATCCCGAAGGGTCTCACTTAGATCTTCAAACCTCCCGTAAATCAGTTCTCACCACCAAACACCGGCCAAAAACCGCCGGTAGACGCGTCGCTTCGCGCCGCGCAAGCCCGGACGACCCCGGCCCTCGCCCTGGCAAACAAGTGGGTCGTCGACGAGCAAAGCCCGCCCTGGGCCAGGCGGTACCGCACCGGCTCCCCCTGGGCGCGGATCCTGGCCGGCCCGGCGCGCCACGGGTGGACACCGCGCGACGTGAACCAGCTGATCACCGACTGGATCGGCACGGGTCACTGGGTGCCTGACACGCCGCATAAGCCGATCGGGCTGCTCGGCGCGATCATCGCCGCGCACGGAAACCTCCAAGACCGTCCCGCGGCGGCCGACATCGCCCGCGAACAGGCCGAACTGGCGGCGGCCCGGGCCCGCGTCGCGAATCAGCTTGCCGAACGCGAGGCCAACCGGCGAGCACGCGAGGCCGGCCGCGCCGCTCTGGACGGGCCCGGTCGCGAGGCCGTGCGCAAGGCGCTGGCCGAGATCACCGAGCGCGCCAGGCGGCGGCGGTCGGCCGAACACGACGACGAAACGGAGCCGCGGTGACTGCCGACGCGGGCGTGGCGCGTCCATCTCGGCGGTCGGCCCCCGCTCCCCTGGCCTGCCAGCTGGAGCCGGACCGGTGGTTCGACCGCACGCACCGGACCTACACGCTGCAGCAATGCCTGGCCTGCCCGGCTCGCCGCTGGTGCGCGGAACAGGCGCTGCGGTACAAACCGATTTCGGGCATGTGGGCCGGCATCTGGATCGACGGACAGTTCGACCGGGCCGCGCGCTACCTGCGCGCTATCGCCGCCGACGTCCCGCTGCGTCACGGGCCCACCGTGCCGTCCCGAGGCGGCCGACACTCCCCCGCTTCCCGCAAAAACCTTCTCCGGCAACGAGGCTGCGTCCGCAGTGACGACTGCGCCGGCGCGAACCTGGCCCACACCAGACTCGGTGCGCGCCGCCGTCGCCGCACGCTCCAGCGGGCACTGCGAGCTGATGGCACCCGGATGCCACTACACCGCCGCGGCGATCATCAGCCGGCTCGCGGGCCCCGGCGCGCACGCTGCCCGAGTGCCCGTCGCTCGTCTTCGAGGCATGCCGGTCCTGCGCGATCACGCTGTCACGCTGTGATCCAGCGATCGCGCGACGCGGCGGCTATATGATCGGCGGTGCCCACGACGGACCGGTCACCCCGTTCTACTGGCGGCAGACCCGCTGGGCGCTGCTCACCCCGTCGGGGCACCTCGTCGACGCCGTCGACACCGCACGCTCTGCGTAACCGGCGCCACCGACCATGCTGTGGACCGCGCCCGCGGCAGTCCGTTCCGAACGCTGCAGTTTGCTGCTTTACCGCGGTAAACCGACACTGCGCTACTTTGGAGCCGTTATCACAGGATAAACATCCAAATTTGAATCACGGCGACCACGCCGCCCCACTAGGTGCCGATTTGCCGAGCCCGCCGTTCGGGCATGCGTTACGACGAGCTGGCCGCCCGGCGGCGCCGCCGCGCCAACGCGTCGTCGACCAGGTTCGACGCAAAGTCCTGCGCGGTGAGCAGGACGTCGTCGCGTTTGGCCTGCAGCCACGCCTCCCTCAGCCGCGACGCCGTGTCGGGCCGCAGGCGCAGGGTGCGAGGTGCGGCCTCGTTGGCGCTCTCCGGGCGAACCGGCGGCAACTGGGTGACCGGCCGATGACTATCCTCGACGGTGGCCGGCTGATCGCTCACCATCGCCTCAGTACGCGGTGCCTCCGGCGGCTCATCGGCCACCGTCGTGGGCCGGCGGGTCTGCGATCCGGCCGTGGACAGCATGCCCAGAACAGCGGAGCTGACGTCTTTCTTAGGCATGATGCTTTCCTCGATTCCTGCGACCCTCGTCCACCCGGGTCATCACCTCGACCGTGAAGTTCGGCATATGCGCGGGAAAGGTCCTCGTCGGCCTCCGGGTCGCCGAGCACCAATTGCTCGCTGACCATTCGCTCGGCCGCGGTGCGCTTCGGGACGATCGTGTCGAACAACGGCAGGCCGTCGTCCTGGAGCGCGGCCAGCGTGTCGCGGCTGATGAGAGTCTGCGGCTCGTACTTGGTCAGCAGGACGCCCAGCAGGTGAGCTGACAGCACCTGGTGCTTGCGCAACGTGGCCGACCACTCCAGGAACATGTTGACCCCCCGCCTTCCCCACTTACTCGCATCGGTGGGCACGATGAGCCACTCGGCAGAGTTCAGGGCGGTGATCACGAGCTGACCGAGGTTCGGCGAGAGATCCAACACGATCGCGTCGTAGTCGCCGTACACCGGTTCCAGTGCCATCGCCAGCTGGTCCTCCCGGCGATGCATCGTCACGAGCTCTTGGTCGAGTTTGGCCACCGCCAGCGTCGACGGCACCAGGTCCAGGTTCGTCGATTCGCGTTTGCCGGATGACCTTCACAATCGGGCGTCTCGTCTTTGATCAGGTCGTAGATGTCGAACTCGACGTCGTCATCGGGATCGAACATCGACGTCGAATTGCCCTGCGGATCGCAGTCGACCAGCAGGGTGCGCCAGCCGCCCCGCGCCAGGCCGGCGGCGAGGTTCACGGCCGTGAACGACTTACCGACCCCGCCCTTGTGGTTGGCGATCGCGATAACCTCTGCTTTCACAGCAGTCACTCCTTTAACTTCTGTAGTCCGATTACAGCACGCGATCAGCCGATGTCCTGTGATACGGCAACGGCGTGTTGCGGTGGCAGTGTCACTTCGTGATCTGCGGACGGTGTGATCGAGTCGCGACATCATCCCGCAACGCCGTCACGTGGCGACCTGATCGCGTGGTCACCGCGACACTGTGCCACACCGTCACACCGACATCCGGTGATCGCATCGCCGAGCAACTCGATCACTCATCGATCGGGTGAGCACATCATCGAGTGACGCGCTCATCGTGTGAGCTGATGACCCGATCACCGCGACATCCGGTGAGCGCGTGACAGTGTGTCTGCCTCACGCCGTCACAGCGTCACGCGGTCGCGCAGACACCCGATCACGCGGCGGCGGCGTCACCGCGTGGCGCGGTCGCGCGATCACGCCGTGTCTGCGTGACGGCAGCACCGGGTCAGCATGTGTCGGAGTCGCCCAGTCACTGCATCACGCGGTCAGCCGATCACCCCATCGCTCGGCCGCCCGGCGATCGGGTCATCGCGTGATGCTGTCGGTCCGTGACGGCATCACCACGTCACACGCGACACGATCGCAGCGTCACGTGACGATTGTGTGGCCATGTGATCGGGTGAGCGCGCTGAGCGGATCTTCCGGCGGCCGGCTTCCGGTGGATCGAATCGGAAGGCAGCGACGACGCCGCACAGCGGACAGCTTTGCGGATCGACACCCTGATCGACGACAACCTTGATGCTGGCACAGCGCATCGCCCAGCAAGAGGGTGCTGGCCAAGGCCGTCGACCTGGACCGGCCGGGCGTGAAGATCCTCGGCTACCGGCGGATCATTCATCCGGAGTTGTCGCGCGGGGGGACGTGCGGGCTGTGCATCGCCCGCCGCGGATCGGCTGTATCGCGTCAGCGAGCTGATGCCGATCCACAACCGCTGCTACTGCCCATCGCCGCGGTCACCGAAGACCATGACCCTGCTGACGTTCTGAACAAGGCCGACCTCACGCAGCTGCACAGCGACGCCGGCGGCACATCGGCGGCGCACCCGCACCCGGTACACGGTCGACGAGCACGGAAAACTCGGGCCGGTGCTGGTGCCGAAGAAGCCGTACCAGCCGCGCGACTCGGCCAAGCGTGCTCGGACCGCCGCTACCTCGGCTTCACCAACGGCCGAGTCCGCGGCCGACGTCGCTCGCAGACAGTTACCTGGCCTGGAGGCGAGCCTGGCTGACCTGCGGGCCCGTAGTTTGGCCGAGGACTCACCGCAGATCACCTACCATCTGCAGCAGATCGACAGGCTGCGTGCGAATCTGCAGACGGGCGGTGACACCCCACGGCGGCAGACGCCCCGCGAAGGAGACTCCTCCGCGTAAAAGCCCTGATCAGCCGCGCACCTCGCGCGGCGCAGACGGGGGAGGAGCCGGCATGGGCCCACCAGGCGGCCCATCCGGCGTCGCGTCAGCCGACGACGATGACAACGACCGTTTATCGGCTATGTTCGCCGATCAGACAGCGTCTGCTACGGACACCCAGAGGGCTTCCGTGCAGCGTTGGCAAGCCAACGACGACCGGTTCTACCAGCAAGTTCAGGCTGCCGTCTCAGGTGAAAGTGGTGTTTCCGCAGGTGCCCTGGCCGTTGCCAACGATCTCGACAGCCTCGCGGCGCCGCTGGCCGACGATGTCACCGTCTGGCGCGGTTTACGCAACGCCGCCGTGTCGTTCCAAGGTGTCCCGCTCGACGAACTCGAGTCTGTTGTCGGTATGCCGCAGGAGCAGCAGCGATTCGTCGCGACGTCGCTGAGCCGCCAAGTCGCTGAGCAAGAGTTCACGCGCCCCGGCCGCAGTCCGGTCCTACTGAGAATCACCGCGCGCGCGGGCAGCCCCGCTGTGTGGATTCCACCACTCGGTACCCCGGAAAACGCCTACCAGCAGGAACTTCTCTTCCCACCAGGTGTCGTGCTGCGTATCCTGAGCATCGATCGAACCTATAGTGTTCCTATAGTGGATGTGGAGGTGAGCGACAGTGGATAAGTTCTCCGACGACCTGCGCTCAGCTCCTCCTGGAACTTTTAAGCCGACCACGGTGGCGGGGCTGCTGCGCAAGTTGAAGCTCACCGATGCTCCACGCGATAAGCAGGAGAAAGCAATAGCCAAGTGGTTGCGCAGCAATAAGCCGAGCGAACTGATGATCCAGAGCCTGCGGCAAAGCGACTACAGCTACTTGCTCAACCGAGCAACTGCCTAGACATCTCACCGAAGAGAACCCCGTGAGCCAAGCTCCGGGGTTCTCTTGCATCCCATGAAACTTCCGCCGACTCGGCGGTCGGCCCGCTATGGGCACCCCCTAACCACCCGATATGGGAGTTGCATTGTGTCCCCGTTACCATTTCATTCGATCACCAACCTGCAAGCACTCGTTTTCACCAGCCGCGGCCCGGTCTGGCCCGTTATGGGCGGCTCCGAAGACGGCGGTGACAGTACAGCCGGTCAGCAGGCCGGCCAGCAGGGTTTGCAGGATCAGGGTCAGCAGAGCGGTCAGCGCACCAGCGCGCGGTTGCCGCAGCGGCTTGACACCTTGTCCCGGAGGTGGCGTGCGCTAGGCGGAAGCTGTCGCCGTGGGTGACGACGACATGGGGGCGTGGTGCAGCAGCCGATGGACGGTCGCGGTGGCCGAGCGTTGTGGGCATGATCTTCGTCCAAGCCCGATGGGTGCAGCTTGGAGCCGACCGCCATCGCGCGGCGCTCACAGGCGGCGTCGACGAGCCGATAGAACCCTTCGGCCGCATCCGGCGAGACGGGCAGCAGCCCCATGTCGGTGCGGATCAACCGGGCGATCGAGTAGTCGATGGACTCATCGACACGGTGGCGGCGGATCAATGCCGCGAGGTTTTCGATGAGTGCCTTCAGGGTTGACGGCGGCGGGCAGACCAACGGTCGACCATCCAAGCCGTCACGTGACGCCACCGAGGCGGGGTAGGCGGGCTACGCGCGCCAGGCGCAGGGCAGGGGAAGGCCACGCCACTGAAACTGTTTGCCACTTTACCGCGGTAAAGTAAGAACTCGTCCTGAAACGTAGCAAACTTCCAGCTCAGATGATGATGACTTCCGACAAACCTGAAAGCGTCGATTTGCTGAACACCTGATTCACAGCGCACGCGTAACGGCGCGCCCTCCGCGTGTCCACCCAGCCGACACCGATCTTGAACAGTAGACTTCCACCCGTCTCATCCGAAGTACTCCGCCCACGGCGGGGGAAGCATACGGAAGGCCTTTCATGGCTGTTCATGTCGTTCTCAATCAGAAGGGCGGCGTCGGCAAGAGCACCATCTCGGTCAACCTGGCCGCGGTGACCGCCGATGTCCTCAACCACCACGACGACCCCGACGCCAGCTCGCCGGTGCTCGCGTTGTCGGTGGACCCGCAGGGCTCGGCGGTCTGGTGGGCGTCGCGGATGGAGAACCGTCTGCCGTTCCACATCGCCCAGGCCCACGACGACCTGGACGGGCTCAAGAAGCTCAAAGAGCTACCGGGCATCCACCACGTCTACGTCGACACCCCCGGCTGGATCGACCTCGACGGTCACGACGACACCGCCGACCCGCTCGGCCGCGGTCGCGCGGCCGACGTGCTGCGGGCCGTGCTGGACATGGCCGACCAAGTCATCGTGCCCATCGAGACCGAGCCGCTCAGCTTCGACCCGACCGCGCGAACCATCAACAAAGTGCTCACGCCACGCGGCATCCGCTACCTCGTGGTCATCAACAACTGGGACCCCCGCGACGGGATCCACGACCTCAACCAGACACGGGACTTCGTCAAAGCCAACGGCTGGCCCCTGGCCAACACCGTCATCCGGCACTACAAGCTGCACGCCCGCGCGAGCGCCGACGGTCAGGTCGTCACCGAGTATCCGCTCAACCGCGTTGCGCTACAGGCCCGTGAGGACTTCTACAAGTTCGCGCTCGAGCTCAACATCGGGGCAGGTCGCTGATGGCACGCGGACAACGCACCAACCTCTCATCCCTGGCCGCCGCCGTCGGCGACAATTCACCGGTCGAACACGGCGCCAAGACCGCCGAGGCCGCCAGCCGCACCGCACCACTGGCCGACCTCACCGCCAACCCGCGCAACCCGCGCGACGACATCGGCGACCTGGCCGACCTGGCGTCGATCGCCGACATGCAGTTGCAGCCGGCGGTCGTCGTCACCAAGGCCGCGTACCTCAACCTCTATCCCGACGACCAGATCACCACCCGCTACGTCGTCGTCAACGGCTGCCGGCGGCTGGCTGCCGCCCACAAGTACGAGCGCACCGATCTAGCGATCGTCGTCAACGACGAAATCGCACGAGACCGCGTCACCCTCATCTCGGCGTCGATCAGCGAGAACGTCGACCGCCAAGACTTCGACGTCATCGAGGAAGCCAAGGCCGTCGCGGCACTCGTCACTGAATGCGGCCGCGCCGATGAAGCGGCCAAGCGCCTGCACAAGACGGAGGGCTGGGTCTCACAGCGCCGCGCACTGCTTTCCCTCGCCCCGGAGTTGCAGACCGCACTGCGCCGCGGCGAACTCGCCATCCGCGAAGCGCGCGCCCTTGCGCGGGTGCCGCTCGAGCGGCAGGTCGCCAGATGGCGCGCGACCCTCGACAAACAAGACTCCAACGACGCGGGGGAGGGGAGTGGCGCCGACAAGAACCGCGCGCCCTCGCGCTCACGGGTCATCTCCTCGGCGCTGCGCGAATTTACGACCAAACCCGAGGTTCTCGCCGACGCCCTGCACACCTACCTCGGCACCGACGGTGTCAAAACCCTGCTGACGCTGCTCACCGAGCGCGCCCACGCCGCCCGCGCCTCCGCCTGAGCGGTGCCGCGTTAGAAATCGCCCAGCTCGCCGAGGTGTCCCGGCGTCATGAACTGCGACAGCGCATCCGCGTAGTTGCGGGCGGCCGCCCGGTATCTGTCCGCCGCGACGTCGCTGCTACGCGCCGCCTCCTGGCTAAGTCGCGCCGCCTCCAGGCTGCTGCGCCCCGCGTCGAGCAGGTCCTGCTGTGCCGCGATCAGCAACCGATTCGCTTCCTGCAGCGAAACGATCTGTGCGCGCAGGTCCTCGACGACCCCGTCGGCCGGCGTGCCCAGCGGTCACGGCGCCCGGTTCGGGCGGTAGCTGGTCGGCGTAGACATACCAGCGCAACCGTTGCGGGCGCGGCTCGCGCCCCGCCCCGGATCTCCCCGGCGGTGATCGCGCGGATGATCGTGCGGGGGTCCTTGCCGAGCCGGGCGGCAGCCTTCTGCAACGGCACCACCTCACCGTGTGGTGTCGTCTCAACCCCTGGCGGTGGCTGCTTCGGCTGCGTCATCGCTACTGGCGGCGAACCCGGATGGCTCGGCCCCCTTCCGGAAGGACAGAATGCTCTTAACTAACGACATGATAACGACATACCGGCCATAACCACCCCGGATGCCACTAATTAAGGACATGCATGTCGTAAACTAGCGGCACCATCGTAGAACGAACGCGACCGCTGAGGCAGGGGAGTGATTCATGAGCTTTAGTGAGAGCCGCAACCTCACCAAACTGGTGGGCGTGCGCTTGACGCCGGAGGACCTCGACCTCCTGCGCGGAGAAGCGGAACGCCACGATATGACGGTCGCGGAGTTCCTGCGCGAAAGCACGCTACGCAGCGTGCGCACCGCTTCTTGATGCACGTCAGTGGCGCCGAATCCGCACAATCCGCCGCCGCCGCCAGCCTCAGCCTGGTCCCGCAAACAGGGGAGGGGCTCATGCTGACCGGCCAGCTGCCGTGAACAACACCTGTGCTAGCGATGTTCGCGGTGTGCTATCTGGACTGCACTTACACATGTAACATGCACTGTCACAGGTATTGCGGCTAAGGCGGCTAAGGAGGCGATCATCGCGGCACAGCAACCCGACAGCGTGCCGGAAGACACCGCCCGCTCGCTGCTGAGCCAAGGCTACGGCGTGGACAACGTCGCCGCCCGCACCGGACTGTCCGCCGACACCGTAGCCCGCATCGCCGACACCATCGACCGCCCCGACGTCTCCGCGCTGGTCACCGCGGTCCACGAGCGCCTGCACGACCTGGGCATCAGTCAACTGGCCGCATCGAAGATGGGCAAGCTGTCCCGCTCCACCCTGGCCACCCTCGGCAAAGCAGGGAAAGTCCCCAGCGACACCACCCTGGCCAAACTCGACGAGCTGCTCAGCTGGGAACCCGGCTCAGCGCGGTCAACGATGTTCAGAAGCCAACCCATCGCGCGGGAGGCACCCGAGCGACCCCAGCACCCCCCCGAGCCCGACCTGCGCCACGGCGACTATGACAGCCTGGCCCACCAGATCGATCTGCGGCTACGCGAACTCAACATGAGCAAGTCCAAGTTCGCCGCCATCGGCGGGCCCGGCCGCTCCACCCTGGCCACCCTCGGCAAGCGCGGCTACCAGCCCGCAGACGACACCCTCGAACGCATCGACCGGTTCCTGTACTGGGAACCCGGGATCGGCTGAGGCCGTCCTCAAAGGCGGGCTGCCGATCCGGCGCGGCCCCACACCCGCCCCGCATCCCAGCCTGGTGCCACTCAGCGCCGTGCTGGACCGTCAGCGCCGGCTGCTGGCGCAGCTCAGCCGGTGGGAACAGAGCATCGCCCAAATGAAGGTGGAGGTCACCGAGGCCATCAACCACGTCAACGTGGCCATCACCGACCTGCAAGACCCGCGCCGGCTCGAACTGCTCAGCGGCGACGGACTCGCCGCGACCAACGGCGCCGACCACGACGCCGCAGACAACCCCGACGCCGAGGACGACCGCCCCGATGAGTAGCGCAGGTGCCGGTGAGAGGACGCTATGGTACGCGAGAACCCGCACCAGGCCGATCTGTTCAGCATCGAGGGGGACGACCAAGCCCGTGAGCGAGGTGATGCGGCAGATCATCGACGAGGCCTACCGCCAGTGGCTGACGCTGCCCGACGACTGGACCCCCCAACAGCGGGAGACCTACCTGCAGGATCTGACCCGCCGCCTGGACCGGCGGGCAGCGCAAGTCGCCGACGAACTGGCGGCCTCGGCGATCAAGGAGTGGACCGCACGCCACGGGCGGCACCCGGACTACCTGACGACCGTGGGTCTGCGCAACACGGCGATGACCTCGGCGCGGGAGCTGGTGATCAGCCAGGAACTCTACGAGCAGATTCCCGAACCGAGCGACGACCAGGACGTGATCGACTACGACGCGACACCGGCGCCGCCGCGGCCACGCAGCCAGGTGCCGTGGAATCAGCGCTGGACCGACGCCCGGTACCGCAGCCAACCAGGGGAGGACCTCGAGGACCTGGCGGCCCGGGTGTGGCCGGCCCCAGCCTTTTCGACGATGTTCCGCATCAAAGCGGCCTACCTGCTGATCGCCCGCATCGAGGACGGCCTGCCGGTGCCGACGCGTCCCGACGACCCGCTGGCAGCACAGCTGGCGCCGATGATCTACGACGACCTGCGCGCCGACGGCTACCCCGCCACGTAGGCGCCGACCCGCAGCTGTCGCTGTTCGACTCCTTCGACCAGCCCACCCACCCGCGCGTCATCGACCCCGGCGGACACCCGCTGCCCCCGGCCCGGCGCAGCACGCCCGAGCCGCCGCATCCCGGCACCGGCCACGATCACCCGAGCGCACCGCCGGCGTCGACCGCCGCCGACGCCCGCGCACTCACCGCTGACAGGTCGAGCCCGGGCGACGGGCAGTCAGACGACTCGACGGCGGCGGGGCAGGGGAGCAGCCGGCCGCGGCCGCCCGACGCCCCCGGCCACACACCAACCGTTGAGTCCACCGACGCGACCGACGCCCCAGCACCGACGCCGACGATCGCCACAGCTGCTGTCGACTTTCGGCCCGGCACCCAGAATCCGCGTCCCCGCCGGCGCGAAAGCCCGCGTCCACGCCAACATGGCGGTCATCGACATCCTCGACCGCCTCGACGCCCACCAACGCGCCGCCACCCCCGACGAACAGGAAATCCTCGCGTCATGGTCCGGGTGGGGCGCCGTACCCGACGTGTTCGACCGGCGCAACGAGGCCTTCGCCGTCGAACGCGAACACCTGCGCGGCCAACTGCGCCCCGAGCAATACCGCGCCGCCGAAGCCAGCATCCTCAACGCCCACTACACCGACCCGGCGATCGCCCACGCCATGTGGGACGCCGTGCGCGCCGCCGGATTTGCCGGCGGACGCGTCCTGGAACCCGGCTGCGGATCAGGCACCTTCATCGGACTGGCCCCCGACGACGCCGTCATGGTCGGCGTCGAAAACGACCCCATCACCGCCAAAGTCGCTGCCGCGCTCTACCCGTCCGCCCAGATCCGCAGCGAAGGATTCGAAACCACCCGCGTACCCGGCGCCAGCTTCGCCGCCGTGCTGGGCAACGTGCCGTTCGGACAGTTCACCGTCTACGACCCCGCCCACAACCCCGACCGGTTCTCCATCCACAACCACTTCATCATCAAATCCCTCGACCTGACCGCCCCCGGCGGCTACGCCGTTGTGCTGTCCAGCCGCTACACCCTCGACACCCTCGACACCCGGGCCCGGCGCGCCATCGCCGCCCGCGCCGACCTGCTCGGAGCCGTGCGGCTGCCCACCAAGGCCTTCGCGCGGGTAGCCGGCACCGACGTCGTCACCGACATCCTCGTGCTGCGCCGCCGCGACCCCGACCGCGAGCACACCGAGCCGGGGTGGATCGACACCCACACCCTGCACCTGCCCGACCCCGCCAACGCCGCCGGGGTCGACATTCCCATCAACACCTACTTCCGCGACCACCCCCAACGGGTCCTGGGCACCTTCCGCGCCGGCCACGGCATCCACGGATCCACCACCCTGCACATCGACGGCCCCACCGGCGAGCAGCTGATCACCCACATCAGCGCCCAGCTGCGCGACATCATCGGCGCCGCACGCCAGCGCGGCTACGGTTTGACCGCCACCCCCGACACCCTGACCGAACTCGACGAAGCCACCTTCGACGCCGGCCTGATCACCCCCGCCGACCAGGGCCCACAAATCCCGCTCGACACCCTGCGCTACGACCCCGACACCCAAACCATCCAACGCTGGACCGGACACGGCTGGGCCGCCCAACGCACCCCCAAATCGCTGATCGCCGAAACCCGCAAACTCATCGACCTGCGCGACGCCGCCACCGCCGTCATCGCCGCCCAACGCGACCACCAGCCCGCCGCCACCCGGGAACAACTGCGCGGCCACCTCAACCGCCTCTACGACCGCTACGTGCAAAAACACGGCCCCATCAACCGGTTCCGCTGGGTGCACCCCAACCCCATCACCCAAGAACGCCACCACAAGAAGGTCGCCGCCGCCGAGGAACGCTGGCGCACAAGCCAAGCCGTCGACGGCCAGCCCCACCGCGGGCCGGTACCCGACGAGCTCGCCCAACGCTGGGATGAAGCCGCCTGGAGCGCCCCCGAACCCTACAAACGCCGCCCGCACCTGGACGGCGGCATCAAAAACGATCCCGGCTGGGCGATCGTGGCCGCGCTGGAAATCTTCGACGAGGACACCGGCACCGCCCGCAAAGCGCCGATTTTCGCCGTCGACCTGCTGGCCGCGCGCAGCGTGCCCGAACACGCCGACACCATCCACGACGCCCTGGCCATCAGCTTCGACCAGCGCCACCGCGTCGACGTCGAGCACATCGCCGCGCTGCTGGGCTGCACCGCCGAGCAGACCCGCGCCCAGCTGCACGGCCTGGTCTACCCCTCGCTGGAGGACCCTGACGAACTGGTGCCCGCCGTCACCGCCCTGTCGGGCAACGTGCGCACCAAACTGGCCCGCGCGAAGGCCGCCGCCCGAACCACCCCGGCCTACACCGACTACGTCGGGGCGCTGCGCGCGGTCATGCCGCCCGACAAACAGGCCGCCCAGATCAAGGTCCGCCCCGGCGCCCCCTGGATCGACGCCGACATCGTCGCCCAGTTCGCCCGAGAAACACTGGGTGCCGGCGACGTCACCGTCGATCACCTCAACGGCCAATGGAGCATCCAATGCCCCAAATGGCAGCGCCACACCGTCGCGATGACCGAAACCTTCGGCACCGCACACCTGGACGCCATCAGCGTGCTGGACGCGGTGTGCAACTCCAAAGCCATCGTCATCGAACGCTCCAAAGAGGACATCGAGTGCCGCGGCGGCCCCAGAATCGACGTCAAGGCCACCTTCGCCGCCCAAGCCAAAGCCGCCAAGATCACCGACGAGTTCGGCCGCTGGATCTTCTCCGACGAGGCCCGCCGCGACCAGCTCGTCACCGAGTTCAACCGGCGCTTCAACAGCCTGCGCGCACCGCGGTACCGCGGCGACGCGCTGCAGTTGCCCGGCCTGTCCAGCCGATTCGAACCCCACCCCTACCAGCGTGACGCCGTCGCGCGCATCATCGCCGAACCCACCGTGTTGCTCGACCACGTCGTCGGCGCCGGCAAGACCGGCACCATGTTCATGGGCGCGATGGAGCTGCGCAGACTCGGGCTGGTCCGCCAGCCCTGGATCGTCGTCCCAAACCACCTCATCGAACAAGTCGGCCGCGAAGCCAAACAGTGGTATCCGGCCGCGGTCATCCTGCTCGGCGCCGCGGCCACCGACCCCGAGGGCCGCCGGCGGTTAGCGGCCCAATCCGCGGCCACCGACTGGGACATGGTCATCGTGCCCCAAAGCCTGTTCACCGCCATCGGGGTCAGCGACGACATCAAAATCCGCTACATCCAAAACCAGCTCGACGCGATGCGCCAGCAGCGCGAACTCGCCAAGACCGACGTCAGCAAGAAACGCCTCGAACTCGCCGAGAAGAAGGCCCGCGCCCGCCTGGAGGAACTCACCGAACAAGCCCACAAAGACACCGGACTGCGGTTCGAACAAACCGGCTGCGATTATTTGCTGATCGACGAGGCGCACCTGTACAAGAATAAAGGCAGGCTAAGTAATATTGAGGAGCTGTCCTGCGCCGCGGCGGCCCGGCGCGCCGAGGACCTCGCGATGAAACTCGACCTGCTGCGCCAACGCCGCCACGACGAGGCCCGCGCCGCCGGCATCCCCGAGCATGCCGTCGTGGAGCGGGTCGCCACCTTCGCCACCGGCACCCCGATCGCCAACAGCCTGGGGGAGATGTGGGTGATGCAAACCTATTTGCGCCCCGATCTGCTCGAAGCCGCCGGTGTGGCCGACATCAACGACTGGGGCGCCACCTTCACCACCACGACCAGCAGCGTCGAGGTCACCGCGACCGGCACCAGCCTGCGCACCGTCACCCGGGTCGGCAAGTTCTGCAACCTACCCGAACTGCTGGCGTTGTCGTCGATCTACACCGACGTCGTCACCCGCGACGAAGTGCCGATGGCGCTGCCGCAGCTGCAAGGCGGTCACCGCCGCATCATCAGCATCACCCCCAGCCAGGAAGTCAAAGACTTCATCGCCGACTTGGGTTGGCGCGCTGACAATCTGGACTCCAAACGCCTCGACAAAGACAACGTCCTCAAGATCAGCAACGACGGTCGCAACGTGTCGCTGGACCCGCGGCTGGCCCATATCGATCCGCCCGCGATCAGCCGGCCCACCGTCGTCGCCGACGAGATCATTCGCATCCACAATGACACCCGCGACAACGTCTACCGCGACCCCGACAGCGGCGCCGACATGCCCATCCGCGGCGGGTTGCAGATCGTGTTCTGCGACCGCGGTACACCAAGCGCAGATCCCCACCAGTTCACCATCTACGCCGCGATCCGCGACGAGCTCATCGCCCGCGGGATGCCCGCGCAGGCAATCCGTTTCATCCATGACGCCGTCAAACCCGCCGACAAACTCAAACTGTTCCGCCAATGCACCACCGGGGAGGTGTCCGTCTTGATCGGCAGCACCGAGAAGATGGGCACCGGCACCAATGTGCAGACCCGGGCCACCGCTTTGCACCACGTCGACGTGCCTTGGCGGCCAGCCGATTTGGAGCAGCGCGAAGGCCGCATCATCCGCCAGGGCAACCAGAACGCCACCATCGAGATCCTCAACTACGTCACCGAAGGCTCCTACGACACGGTGATGTGGCAGAAAGTGGAAGCCAAGGCCCGCTTCATCGAACAAGTCAAACGCGAAGAAGTCGACACCGACGAAATCGAGGACATCGGGGCAGGAGACATCGGTAACGCCGCCGCGGAAACCAAAGCTATCGCCACCGGCGACCCCCGCTACATCCGCCAGGTCCAACTCGACGACGACGTCAAGCGCCTCGACGCCCTCGAACGGGCGCACCGCGAAGCCGCCGGCCGCCGTGACCGCCAAATCCAGGAATGCCAACGCCAACTCGCCCGCACCGACCACGAGCTCGACACCCTGGCACCGGTTGTCGACGCAGTACGGGCCCGCGGCGAGCGGCCCGCCCAGATTCGCGTCGACGACACCACCTACCCGCAACGCAAAGACGCCGCCGAACCATTCGCCGCCGCCTGCCGGCGGGCCTACACCGCCCTGCGCGACCGCCCGCACTGGGAAACCAAACCCACCGGCGCGGCCATCAACGGCATCGGCATCAACGCCCGCCGCAATCACATCGACGCCACCCTGGCGCTCAGCCTCGAGGCGCCGTCGGCCGAAACCGTGGTGAAAGACACCGATCTGCGCGCCACCACACCCGCGCTTGCCCTGGGGGACAACGCATCTGAACACAGCCCGGCCGCCAAGGCCCGCGGCCTGCTGCAACGCGTCGAAAACCTCCACAACGACCTACCGGCCTACCAACAACGGCTGCGGCAAGAGCGCCTGCGCCTGCAAGCCGAACTCGACGACCTGCGCGGCACCGACCTTGGAGCGTTCGAACACGCCGACCAACTCGCCGCCAAACGCCAAGAACTCGCCGCGCTGACCGCCGAGCTGCGCGTGGAAGCGCAAAGCGACGCTGCCAAAGCCGCCGCCGCGGCCGCCGAACAACGGCTGCTGGAAGCCGGCCGCAGTCCCGGCTGGAGCCTGCAGCTGAACCCCACACCCGCGCTGCTCGAAGAGGCCGGCCTACCCGACGCCGACTCCTACCGCTTCATGCAGCAACGCAAGGAACGCGCCCGCGCCCGCGAATACGCCTTGAAACGAGCCGGAATCGAACAACCCCGCAGCGACCACAGCATCGGACTGTGACCGGACAACGAGTCGAAGGCCAAGCCCACCTTTCCTCGGGAGCGCTTCGCCGCGATTCTCCTGGCGAGCCCGCCGGCGCAGTCGGGGTCCCCGGGTTCAGTCCGTTGTCTTCGATGCGCCGCGCCAGAACCCAAGGGCCGCCGAAGGATCCGGCATGTTGAGACCGCGGATCTGCGAACCGAATTCCCGTGCCGATGGCCGGGACCTGCGGACGTCGACCCCCTGGGTGCTCCGGTAACCGAGGCGACGCCACCACGGCTGCTCAGCGCGTCGGTTGGCCGCGTCCCACGCTACCTCGACCGGGTAGGGAAGTCCCTGCCTGGCCAGCAGGCGGGTGAGGTCGGTTCGGTGTCTGGCCGCGTCGTTGAATATCCGCGTATAGGCCTCTGCGGCCGCCGCGACGGCCTCGGCCGCTTCGTCCTGGCGCTGTCGGGACACCTCGATGTACCAGACCCGCTCGCGCACCTCGGCAAACTGCGGCAGCAAAAAACAGGGTTCCTGCTCGCGCAGCCCTTTGCGGCGAAGCCACGCGCGACAATCGTCGATCTTCGTGAGCAGATCTCGCAGCAGGAGAAACTCCTCGTAGGCGTCCAACACGTCCAGGTATCGCCGTGAAAGACCCTCGCCCAGCCCTTGGCGCTTCACCATCGCACCTTCCCTAGCGCTGCTTGTGGCTCTCGACC
Source organism: uncultured Actinomycetota bacterium (assembly GCA_963744085.1). Taxonomy (GTDB): domain Bacteria; phylum Actinomycetota; class Actinomycetes; order Mycobacteriales; family Mycobacteriaceae; genus Mycobacterium. The sequence continues at coordinate 1,410,441 of CAVUSK010000014.1, read as the reverse complement.
CTAACGACCCGCTCCGACACCTTGCCGGCGGCGGCGGCTGCGGCTGGGCTCTCATATCCCCGCCGCTCGTCGCTGCCCGGTTCTACGATGCGGGGCAACGCGACCGCCAGTCAGGGAAGGACAGTGCGATGAACGTGCCGGCCACACCGGCGCCGAACGCGGTCACCGCCCGCAGCGACGCATTCGCCCGCTGGTGGGACTACGCCCAACAGATCGCCCGGTCGCTGTGGACCGGTGAGCCCGTCGGCGCCATCGCGGTGTACGGGCCCGTCCTGGATGCCGGGGAGGCGAGCTACCTGTCCGCCGAAGCCGCCTACAGTCGCTTCGCGCCCGGACACGACCGCTACACCGGTCTCAGCTTCGCCGTCATCGCACGACCCGCGATCATGGCCAGCACGCTCGCGGTGCAAGGGATCATCAACCATCGGCGCAAAGCCGCCGCCCGGCGCGCGGCCGTGCCCGCCTGGTGCGGCACCCGCGACGTACCCGTGATCCTCACCAGTGAACGCCTCTTAGCCAACACCACCGCAGGCTGGATCAGCTTCTGGCACGACGCGGTCACCGAGTTCTACGTGGACCTCGCCCAATGGAACGATGGCGCTGGGCTTCGGCCACCAATGCGCACCGGTCAAGCTCACCGGCCCCTGCGTACCGGCCCTGACCGTCTTGACCGCACACCGCATCCACGGCGAGCCGTGGAGCGCAGACCCCCGGCTTGCGGCCCTGCCCACCTGAGCGGCAAAGCGCTATGACGGTGAAGACCCAGGATCGCGTCTGCGCCGCTGCACCGGCATCCGTGCACTCAGCTGTACGGAGGAGTGAGGTGGAGATTGCCCGCCGAGAAGGGACCGAGGAGACCGTCGTCCAGCGACCGAACGGCCACGCCATAGCGGAGAAGAGTTCGTGCCGTCGAAGCGCTTCACTGCACCCTGAGCACGCCACGCTGAGCAGCGACGCGAGCCGATAACCGTGTCCCGTAACCTCGCAACGTGACCGACCACGACGACCCCGGCAGCGACGACATCGCGGCCACCGACCAGCCAGGGGGAAGCGACACCTGGGCACCCGGTCAGCACCCATTGAGCCCGGCCACCGGGCCGTCGGCCGATGACACCCCGCCCCAGCCGTGGCCAGCCCCTCGAATGCCGCCACCGCCCAGCGCCGATGCGCCACCGCCGGTACCGGTGGCCGCGCAGCCGGCCGAGGCCAGCCCGCCACAGCCATGGCCGCAACGATCGGCACACCACCGCATCCCGGAGCCAGGCGGTCATCCAGGCGGACAGCATCACATCACCCCATCACCGGCCCAGGGCGTCGCGGCTCCCACCCCCGCGCCGCGCAGAGTCAACTACATCCGCACCGACGACCTGCAACGCCTACCCCGCAGACCACCCTCGCGAGGGTGGCGGCGCCTGCTCTACCGCCTCACCGGCGGGCACATCAACCCCGGGCAATCCGCCCAAGACAAGCGCCGCGCCGAGCTGCAGCGCCGCGCGCGCACCCTGTTGCGGGGCAACTACCGCATCGGTGTGCTCGGCAAGGGCGGCGTCGGAAAAACCACCATCGCAGCGTGCCTCGGGTCAACCCTCGCCCAGCTCCGTCAAGAAGACCGCGTCGTGGCCATCGACGCCGACACGGCGTTCGGAAAGCTCGGCTCCCGAGTCGACCCTGACGCTGTCGACTCGTACTGGGAGCTGGTGACCGACCAGCATCTACACACCTTCCCCGACGTGCGCAGCCGTGTCGGCGCCAACACCGCCGGCCTGTTCGTACTGCCCGGCGACAGCCGCCCACTCGACCCTGGCCTCTACCACGAAGCCCTCGCCAGGCTCGACCCCCACTTCGCCATCACCATCATCGACTGCGGCGCCACCATGGATACAGAAGTCACCCGCGCAGTCGTGGCCGACCTCGACGCCGCCATCGTCGTCACCACCCCCTGGGCCGACGGAGCATCGACTGCTCACCAAAGCCTGCGCTGGTTGGCCGAACACGCGACGCCAGGACTTCTGCGGCGAACAGCCGTCATCCTCAACGACTCCGACGGAAACGCCGACCACAAGACGCGCTCCGCGGTAGCCGAAAGCTTCGCCGGCAGAGGCATTCCCGTCTTCGAGATACCCTTCGATCATCGACTCCGCCCCGGGGGAGTCATCGACATCAACCGAGGCATGACCAGCCAGACACGCCAACGATTTCTCGAAATCGCAGCCACACTCGCCAGCAACTTCGGCGACAACACCCACCGACACCGACACCCCTTACCGCCGCCAGGAAGCGGTGGGCCTGTCACCGGCTCGCGGTAACCGCAACCGCGCGCGGCGTCCGCTCACCGCGTCGAGGAGGTGATCGGACCCGCGGTGAGTTCCGGCCGGCTCAACTGCCGTTCTCGCCGGAGTCAAGTGCGCAGTCACGTTACACAAGCCGAATCCAGCCAGCAGGCGACCACTGATAGCGGGGATCTCTTCTCCGGCCTGATGACACAACATGGTTGGCCCGCGGCCGACCTGGTCGTCGATGACCGCCAGGCCGAGACGCTGCGCTGCTGACGCGCGACTGTGGTGACCAATCTCGATACAGGGCGTCCTGCGGTGGTGGACTAGCAGCGACTCGCCGCCCCAAGCGACTCGCCAGCCTTCTAGATTGCCAGCGGCGTTTCACCTCGACCGAGCCGTTGGCTCTGTGGCTGTGTGCAGATGTCCTGCCGCAGCTGGTCCTCGACGCGTACGCCCGCCGGGGTGCCCAAACGCCGCAATTAGCCGGGGGCGCGCCCGTGGGACGCCGGGGGAGTGGCGCCCGTGGCCCGACGCTTCACGTCGAGCGCGACCCCCGCTGTGGCGCAGCCTTCTTCGCCGGAGTCTTCTTGGCCCCCGGTGCGGTCGCTGCGCGACCCGTGGCCAACTGCGCCTGATATTCCTGGGCGGCGCCGCGGGCGACGTCCAACGCGGCGCTCAGCGCCGCCGCCCGCTCAGCGGCGTCCTGACGCAATTGGCGAATGTGCTCGGCGTGCTCGGCGCGCAGCGCCTCGCGCTCGGCCTGGGCCTGCTCGCGGGCCGGCACTGTCAACTTGAGGTTGTGTGGACGTTCTGCTAACCACATAAGCCTCATACGTCACACGCGACCTGGTGAATCGCGGAGGCGAACCGGCGAAAATCGCCCTCGGATTGCTCAAGTTGACAGTGCCCACTCGACAAGTCCACGGCTGCGCTGGCTCGACGGATGCACACCAGCGGTGAACCGGTCTCGACAATCGCGGCCACGCTCGGCGTGAGTCGTGCGACCATGTACCGGGTGCTCGCCGAGCAAGACGACGACCGCAAACAGACTGCCCAAACCGCCGGCCAAATGCACAAAACCGCGAAAACCAGTACGGCACAGAAGAACTGGCAGGACAACCGCCATGGCATACATCCGCACACACGAGACCAAGCAACGCGCTCGCGGCAAGCCGGTCAAGCGACTACCGCATCGACAACACCATCCTGGATTCCGAAGACGCCACCCGCGTTCGCGCGGCGCTCGACTGGGAACTGTCCACGCTGGGCGACCCGCTCAGCGACGCGGCACTGATGTGTGTTTACCGCGACGCGCAGTTCGATCTGCTCATCGATGTCAACGCGGCCTGGACCTCGCCGCTGCTGCCGGCCGCCGACGAACTGGCGCATCGCTATTCAACGGCCTCCGAACAGCCGTTGTCACACTGGGATTACGACATGGCGCTGGCGTACTTCAAGTCGGCCATCATCGCGGCCGGCATTGATTTCCGCAGTCGCATGGGCGGATCGGACGACACCGTCGACCAAGTCGGTGAGGCGGTGGCGCCGCCGATCGCGGCAGGCCTCAGCAGAATGAAGACCCGACCCACGATGGCCGAGCAGACGCGAAAGCACCCCAAACTGCGGCTGGGGCGCCTTGTCGTCTGGTCGGTGGTGGTACTGCTCGTCGCGCTCGTGGTGGTCAACCTAACGGTCGCCCGATTGCCGGCAATGCCGCCAGCGGACGGTAAGTACATCAGCCTGCACGGCAAGGAGATTCACTACTTCGAGCAGCCCGGACAGGGTGTGCCGGTCGTGATGATTCACGGTCAGCCCGGTTCCCACAAGGATTTCGACCCTGTCGTCGCCGAACTGCCCGGGCTGCACCTGATTTCGATCGACCGGCCAGGGTTCGGCTGGTCGAAGGGCGGGTGGCTGCCCTATCAGGAGCAGATCGACGTTGTCCACGAGTTACTGACTGCCCTCAAGCTCGCTCCGGCGGTTCTCGTCGGGCTCTCGTTCGGCGGCACGCTCGCCCTCGGTGTTGCGCGGCGATACCCGCAGGACGTAGCCAGCCTGATCCTCGTGGCGCCCGCGGCAGGGGGATTGCGGTCGAAGACCATGGATGTGCTGCAGGCCCGCTTCATCCGGTTCAGTCAGTGGCCGGTGGTACGCACGATCGTCGACGCAACCGTCGGCGACGTGATCAAGCGCATCTCCGCGACGTCCGGCGCGGAGAACGCCTTCGCCCCCGAGCCGGTCGATCCCACTTTTGAGCAGCGGCTGCTGTCGGTGGCCATGACGCCGGGTAATCTCGACGCCTTGGCCTCCGACGAACTGGAGTTCAACGACACTTCGCGCTGGGTCGATGAGAACGTGCCACAGATCCGGGTGCCCTCGGTGATCATCGGGGCGCTCGGCGATCAACTCGTCGAGATCGACCATGTGCGGCGATTGGCGGAGACACTGCCGGGTACCGAGCTGATCACGGTCGACGGCAACCACGTGATTCCCTACACGCACCCCGACGTCGTGGCCAGCCAAATCCGTCAGGCCGTCGCGAGGGCCGTGAGCTGAGCTGCTATGTATGAACGAATCTTCGGCACGAAGTACACGAAGTAGTAGAGGGGCCGGACCCCGTGAATTGATCCTCCGGTGGCACTGTCAACTTGAGGTCGTGTGGACGTTCTGCTAACCGCATAAGCCTCATACGTCACACGCGACCTGGTGAATCGCGGAGGCGAACCGGCGAAAATCGCCCTCGGACTGCTCAAGTTGACAGTGCCGTCGGGCGTACTCTCGCCCATGCTCGATTGTGCCCTCTCCTTCGGATGCCACGACACCACGGGTCATCATTGAGCGGGCGGAGACAGCACGGTGTCGGTGAGGTAGATGGTGGCGTTGGTGCTGCGGATCCCGCCGCAGAGCACCAGTGCGTCGTTGACTCTGACGCGGTTGGGGGGGCCGGTGACAGATAGATCGCCGCCCTGCAGCGTCTTGCGCGTGCCGTCGATACTGTCGGGGCTGAGCTGCCCGGGTACCACGTGGTAGGTCAGCAGGTTAGTCAGCCGCGCGGCGTCGCTTCGCAGCGAGTCGAGTGTCTCGGGGGGCAGTCTGGCGAACGCGCTATCCACCGGCGCGAAGACGGTGAACTGGCCACCGTCGAGGGTGTCGACCAGGTTGACTTCGGGGTTGAGCTTGCCGGAGAGGGCTGCGCTCAGGGCGGTGAGCTTGGGATTGTGCGACGCGGCGACGGTGAGCGGCAGTTGTGCCATACCGGCCAATGATCCCGACCCCGTTTGCACCACCGGTGCGTAAGCGGCGCACGCCGGGCCGATCGGATTGTCCGCTGGATCCGCGCCCGCGCCCGCAGTCGACAACGCCAGCACTCCCGCGACGACCAAGGCTGTCGCGGCTGCCCGCTGGTGCAGCGAATTCATGGACCGAAGACCTCCTGTGTGCCGACGGTCCTTCCCTATGTCCGTCGATGATTTCCGTTTGTATTGGACACCCAACGCAGCGCGGCTGCGGGCGGATAAACATTTGGCTGCAAATGCAGCGTGCGTCCATGTCTGTATGGACGGCTCCCAGGGGAACAGCAACCGCGATCGCTTGGGTGGGGTCATGCTGGCAAAGGGAGAAGTCATGGCCGACAACGAGAAGACTCCTACGTCCCTGCTCGACGACCTGGCTGCCCTTCCCTGGACCCGCCGCAGCGGCGTGAAGTGGCCGACGAGCTGCGGAAGGTGGCCGAGACGCTCGCCGGGGTGCCAGACGGTCGGCACACCGCTCATACGCTCCGACTGTTGGCCCACATGCTCGACTCCGGCTGACCGACCACCGACGTTGGTCGGCATGTGCTGCCACCGCGCGATCCGATTCCGGACCTCATCAATGCCCCGCTGCCACTCATCGAGACGTCTACCCTGAAAGCCGCAAACACACCGACCATCAGCAATCTATGGCGGTAGAACCAGGACGCGGGTCTCAAGGAGGTAGTCATGTCCGCCAAAACGAAGGTCTCGGCGCTTGACCACGCGATGCAGACCGCGCACACGTGGGTCCACGACGTGGCCAGGGAGTTCGACACCGAGGATGGGGAGTTCGCCTACCGAGTGCTGCGGGCGTGGCTGCACACCCTGCGCGATCGACTCACCGTGGAGGCGAGCGCCCACTTTGCGGCCCAGTTGCCCGACCTGATCAGGGGCATCTTCTACGCGGGCTGGAATCCCAGCGCCGTCCCCGAGATGTACGACGCCGAGGCCTACGCTGCGCGGTTCGCCCGTGAGGCGAACATCTCCCTCGACGACGTCGGCAAGGCGGCTGCGGCGACCACCGCAGCCGTATTGCACCACCTTCCGCCTCCCCAGATGGACAAGGCCCTGGATCAGCTCCCCAGAGAGATCCGCGCCCTACTGCAAGCCCAGCGGTGAACTTGCTCAGAAAACGGCGGCACGTACGCGGCTGCGATTGAAGCGGTGATGGCCATCACCGCGACCGCGCCAGCGATCGGCTCAAAGCCCGGACTGGGGTTCAGGTAGCTCCACGCCGCTTTCGACGCAACGCGCTTCTCGGTCACTAGGTCGTAGTAGCTCGCCTTGCCCTTCCACTCACACCACGACGATCCCGACGTCTCACGCAGCACCCCCTCGGCGAAGAAGGCATCGCGGGGCAGGTAATACGTCGGCGGGTGGCTGGTCTCCAGCACCCGCCATGCGCGGGTGGTCGAGGCGATGGTCTTCCCGCCCAGTTCCACGGTGATCGAGCCGACGAAAGACTCCAGGCGCGGCGGGCGCGGGTAGTCTGCTGCAACATCCGAACGTGCTTGAGCACGGGCATTGTCACCGCGCGTGGATCGAGGCCGCCGAGATCTGAGCGGCGGCATGGTGATGACGCCCCCTGTTCCCGGGGGTCACGGTGGCCTAGGTTCGTTTCGGCGATCATCGCGGCGCCGGAAGGATCGCCGGGGTGATCGACTGGCGCAGTGACGGTTCCGGCCCCGGGCGGCCAACACGAGATGACCCCTTCCTGGACTGCATCGTGGTAGACCACCCTGATGCCTCATGCCCACCCCAGCGCCCGATGATCGTCGTCCGTACCGTCAAGTGGGCCGAGCAGGCCCTGAGCGCAGGCGAGATCGGCTGCCCGCACCCCGGGTGCGGCGGCACCCTCACACGGTGGGGATACGGCCGCCACCGGCGCATCCGTAGCCTCGGCGCCCAGACCCTCGACGTGCGCCCGAGGCGGGCGCGCTGCACCGGCTGCGCTGGTACCCAGATCCTGCTGCCAGCCGCCGTGCAGCCACGCCTGGCCGACACCACCGAAGTGATCGGCACCGCCCTGGCTAGCAAGGCCGCCGGCCACGGACACCGCCACATCGCCACCGAGCTCGATCGCTCACCCTCGACCGTGCGCCGCTGGCTGCGCCGCGCCACACGCAGCGCTCACCTGGACTGGCTGTGGCAGCGCGGCAGCCAGGCCCTCATCCGGCTCGACCCCGACGCGTTCAACCAGCTGCCCCGCGCCACCCACCCGCTGCGCGACGCGCTGACCGTCCTGACCGCGGCCGCATGCTCGACCCGCCAACGGTTGGGCTTCAACGAACCCCTGTGGACCTTGATCGGCCTGCACGCCCACGGCCGGCTCCTGGCAGCACCAACCTGACCTGAGTCTGCCCGTTGCCCGGACCGATATGGCCGGGCTGGCGATCCCGCACGCCCACCCCTGCCCGGCGCCGCGAACACCACCGCAGACCCAACACCGTCACCGTGCGCATCACGACGTCAGCGTGAACACCAAACCGCGTCAATCATCCTCACCGACAACGCCGCCATCATGCTCATCTTGAACGCCGGTCAACACCAGTTCACCACGGGCGACTCCGCGGTCCCAGATCGTCGTCACGGCTGCTCGGCGGACGTTCACCTGGTGTGTTCGTATCCGCTCACGTTCAGTTGGGTAGAACTGCGATTCGCCGACGAGTTGGGCGTAGATCGCGCCAAGTGGGCTGGTGTAGAAGCGCATCATGCCGCGCAACGTCAGGCGGAAGTCTTCGGCGGCCGATCCGGTGTCGGGCACGGGCGCGTCGGCCATCATTTGGTGCAGGAACGCGTCGATAGCCACCGCGGTTCTGTTCGGCCACCATTTGTAGATGGTCGCCTTGCTGACCCCGCTGCGTGCGGAGATCCGGTCGATCTCCTCGCCTACCTGGTCAGCGGGGTAAAACTGCCTCTAACTGCATAAACACATCACGCCAGATCACTAGAGATATGTGTAACTGTGGGCAGATTGTGGCCACGATGTGGGCACGCCGCGCGGCTCGCACAGGCAACAAGACTTCGGCGTAGCGGTATCACCTCCGCGCTGCTGCCCGGCGACCTCGCGGTGTGGGACAGCCACGTCGCGATGCTCATGGGTCAGAGCGTCGGCCAGCCGGCTCGGTATCGGCGCGCAGTTTTCGCTACTGGTTGTCGGGCCGCGTTCCTACGATGACGTCGTGTCCCCCGGCGACATCTCGAAGAGTGATGCACTCGACGCGATCGAGCTGCACGACGATGCACGTCCACCTTGGGTGCCCGACGTGGCGGCCCTGTCACTGGTTGACGCTGCGTTGGCGTATGCGAAGGCAGGCTGGTATGTGCTGCCGACCGACCCGGCCGACGTCAAGAACCCCGGCAGCGTTGTGCATGGCCGGTGGCAGGACAAGTCCACCCGCGATCCCGAGCAGATATGCGCGTGGTGGCGCGGGAACCCCGGCTACGGGATAGCCCTTCATGTCGGTAGGTCAGGGGCGGTCGTGTTCGACCTCGACATTGACGATCTCGATGTGATCGCGCGCGCAGGTCGTCCGGAAATAGCCGAGGCGCTGCGCTCGGCGGGAGCGATACAGCACGGCCGCTGTCACGGCGACCGTGGGCACTACGTCTATGCGACGGCACCGGGGGAATCATTTGGCAACGGCCCTGGCAGGTTCAGGCGGTGGGGGCAGGTGCGGGGCCGCAACGGCGTCATTATTGCCGCCCCGACGCCGCACCCCACCGCCGAGACCAAAGGCGGCCATTACCAGTGGAAGCGCGTGGGGCCGTTGCGTCCGCTCCCCGGTGTGCTGCGAGCATGTCTGTCGGAAGCCGCCGGCGAAGCCGACCCGCTCACTGAAGCGGAGCTAGACGAGTTCCTGGACACGTACGTCGGCGGTGGCTGCGGGCGCGAGGACTGCCGCAACACGCCGAGGGGTCCGGTCACCAGGTTCAATAACCAAGTAGCCCAGGGGTGTTCGCGGCACGACACGATGGCGAGCGTGCTGCCGTGGGCATTCTCCGAGGCGATGGGCGGGTGTTACTCGGCGCGCGAAGCCTTGGTCCAGCTCCACAACGCATTCGCGGCGGCATTCACCGAAGATGACGACCCGGTGCGGCGCAGCCAGCTGGGCAACGAGTTCGTCAGGCTTGCGCAGTGGGCAGCGGCGCACGCCGACCCGAACCGCGCACACCACCCCGAGCGGCCACAGCGGCGGAGCCGGCTCGCCTACCGGCCGCAGCTGGCGCGATTTGCGCGCAAGAGATGGCGCCGGTATGGCTAGCATCACCAACGACTTTGATCCTGCGGAGATTAGCGCAGTGGTCGACGCGCGAAAGTGCGACCGACGAGGCGTGGGGTGCGGGGTTTATCGCTTGCTACACAGGGTCCGACAGAAGTCACCGCCCACACCGGGCCGGAAGACGCTGTCGACCGCCACGAGCAGCGCTGGATCGTCTACGTCGTGCCTTGCATGTGCGCGACCGCGGATGACGGCGCGTCCGGTGATGCGACGACCGCGACCAGCCCGGTGCGCCACAAAGCTGCATACCCACGCCGCAGGGGTGCCGCCGGCGCGCGGCAAGGCGTCTACGGCCGGGTAACACCCTCACAAAGGCGTCGCAAGACCCGAAACTCGCTGCGAACAACCAATTATCAGGAGGCACACGTGGCGCGCAGTTCCATCCGGAGAGCCTCCGGACGAATCCAAGCAGGAAAACGCCTGGACGTCAGCCTTCCCATACTGGGCAAGGTTCAGCTACCACCCCCCGAACAGCTCGTCTTCTACGGCGCGCTGGTGACCTTGGCGGCCGTCGGGATCGTGGACTGGCCGGTCGCGCTGATCGTCGCCACCGGGCACGCCTTGGCCGAAACCCGGCACAACCGCATCGTGCGGGAGTTTGGCGAGGCTCTCGAGCGAGCCTGACGGCGCAGCAACAGAGACCGTCGCGACATCACAGTGTGCTCGTTGGTGACTTTGGCCTCTTACACCAGGATGCTCGGCGAAGAAACGATGACGACACGACAGCAGACCTAATGTCGGTTGAGGGAGTGCACATCGTGATCGAGGCGCTGACGGACTTTCCCGACAACGTCATAGCGATTGCGTGCCATGGGCATGTGACGAAGGCCGATTACGAAACGGTGCTGATACCGGACATCGAAGACAAACTGAGTCGGCACAAAAGGGTGCGGATCTACTGCGAGATCGCGCCTGATTACGTCGGGCTCGATCCCGGCGCGGTCTGGGAAGATACGAAAGTGGGCTTCAGCCACCTTCACGATTGGGAACGCGCCGCGATGGTCACTGACGTGGAATGGATGAAACACGCGGCGAAGTTCTTTGGTGGTTTCTTTGGCTTCCTGGTGTCTGGGGAGTGGCGTGCGTTCCCGACTGCTGACGCCGACAAAGCACGCGAGTGGGTTGTTGGCGGGGGTGCCGCCACGCGGATGTAGCGTGTCTGTCTGGCCCGATGGCCTAGGCACCCAAAAACCGTTGCCAGACAATACAACCTTGTGCGCACCATGATCGCGTCTAGTTGACGACCACCGCCGACGCCGTGGTCGTCAACTGCGCCGACCTCGTCGTCGGCTACATACGCGATTCAGATTCCGCTTCTTGTAGGGCGCGCCGGGGGTCTTAGCTGTGAAGTGCCAAGCCGGACTTCGAGCTATCTTGACGGAAACCACCCCGTAGGGAGCCGTATCGAGTTCCTATGGGCAGGGCTGCGGATTACGTGTGCATGTCGTGCGGTGCAGGGACCAGCGACCCTGGTCCGCGTAGCGTTGCGCGCGCATAGTTAGGGCATGCTCGGTGCCCTAATCGACGTATTCCGCCTCCGGCAATACTTCAATGTGATCACGCGCACCCGCGAGTGGGTCGACGGATTGCGTGAGGACGCCGGGTTGCTGACCGATGCCGGGCGGGCTTTGGTGCGCCTGCCGTCCGGCGTGGCGGGGCGGAACCTCCAGCCTTTCCCGCCGATGACGTCGTACGCGACGAGAGTCAGGGACGGCCAATGCGTGGCTCTGGCGGCGACCGGGGGAAGTGGCGCGATGGCATCGGTGGTGGGGGCGGTCCGTGCTCTCGAAGAAGGAGGTCTGCATCCCGCGGTCATCTCGCTGTGCTCGGGCTCGGCGGTTTTCGGGTTCCCCCTCGCGGCGGGCCTCAGTACCGAGGAAGTCGCGGCGTTCACGCTGAGCCTGCAACCCGAGGATTACATCGACGTCGACTGGGGCCGGCTGCTCAGCTCGGTGCCGACGGTCGGCCGAGGATTTGCCGGCATGCTGCGGGGTGATGCAATCGAGGACGCATACCGGCGCCTGTTGGGAGACATGACGCTCGGCGAGATGCCGATCCCCGCCTATGCGCCGATCTGGAATATCGAGCAGAATCGGCTCGAATTCATCGGTCCCCGAACCTATCCCGATGTCCCGGTGGCGCGCGCCGTGCACATGGCGATCGCGTTGCCGCTCTTCATCCAGCCGGTCGAGCTCGCCGGCTTCCACTGGTGCGATGGCGGGATCGTCGACATCTTCCCGGTCCACCCACTCCTCGACATTGAGGAGCCCTGCGACTTCACCCTGGCGATCAACGGCTTCTATCCGCCCGGATTCGAGGGCGAGGACGCCACCGGGTGGGAGTACCACCGGGCCAGCATCCTGTACGTCGCAAGCCAGGTCCGCACATGCCAGCAGGTTGCACTCGCGCGCGAAAACCTGGCCCGGCTACGGGCGGCGTCGGATGTGCTGATGATCGAGCCTGTTTCGTACGAGTCGGTGCGCGGCGTCGGCTTCTACCGTCAGTTCCTGACGACCCGGGACTGGGGCGGCTTCATGGAGGCCGGACGAGTCGAGGCGCGTCGGGCTCTGGCATCCACGCAAACGAAGCGCATGGCGCAGGATGCGCGAACGTGAGCACGTCGCGTGAGCTGGCCATCGACTGCCGGCACCTGACGCACCGCTACGGCGACTTCACGGCCGTCGACGACGTGACTCTGCAAGTGCTCTCAGGGGAAACCGTTGGACTGTTGGGACCCAACGGCGCGGGTAAGACAACCGTCGTGCGAGTACTTACCACCCTCTCGCCGGTGCAGGAAGGCGAGGTGGCCATCTTCGGCTTCGACGCCCGCCGCAACACGATGGACATCCGCTACAACCTCGGCTATGTGCCCCAACAGCTTTCGATTGAGCCGGCGTTGAGCGGCCGGCAGAACGTGCAGTGGTTCGCGCGGCTTTACGACGTGCCGCGCGCCGAGCGGGCGCAGCGTGTCGACGGGGCGCTCGATGCGATGCAGTTTTCAGATGTCGCCGACGCGCTCGCAAGCACATATTCGGGGGGCATGGTTCGCCGGCTCGAGTTGGCGCAGGCCCTGGTCACCCGGCCGTCACTGTTGATTCTCGACGAACCAACTGTCGGCCTTGATCCGATCGCTCGCGACAGTGTCTGGTCGCAAGTGCAGCGCATGCAGACAGAGTTCGGAATGACCGTGCTTCTCACCACCCATTACATGGAGGAGGCCGACCTGCTCTGCGACCGTGTCGCACTCATGCACCACGGCAGACTGCAGGCCGTCGGAACACCGGCGGAGCTCAAGGCCTCAGTGTCTCCGGACGCGACACTCGAGGACGTCTTCCGGCACTACGCCGGAGCGGATTTGGCTGAGGACACACCCCGGCTGCGGATGCCAGAAATCCGTTCCACCAGAAAGGCTGCCGGCGTGGCAATCGAAGCGCCTGCCGAGACCCGGCCCGTACGGGCGCCGCGAGGATGGCGACGTCTACGCGGAATGCTTCTGCGCATCGGCACCTACTCGCTGGTTGAACTGCAAAAACTGCAGCACGATCCCACCGAACTCTTCACCCGCATGGTGCAGCCTGCACTCTGGCTGTTGATTTTCGGGCAGACGTTTAGCCGACTGCACGTCATGGACACCGGCGGGATTCCATACCTCGCGTTCCTGGCACCCGGGATCCTCGCGCAGTCGGCGTTGTTTGTCTCGATCTTCTATGGGATTCAGATCATCTGGGATCGCGACGCGGGCATCCTGGCCAAGCTGATGGTGACGCCCGCGCCGGCCTCGGCGTTGACCATTGGTAAATCGTTCGCCGCGGGTGTGCGTTCCGTGGCACAGGTCATCTGTGTACTGGCACTGGCATATCTGATGGGCGTGCACATGACGACCAACCCGCTAAGAGTGCTCGCGGCGATGGGTGTGGTGATGCTGGGCTCGGCGTTCTTCACGTGCTTGTCGATTACGCTGGCCGGTCTGGTGCGGAATCGGGATCGACTGATGGGTATCGGGCAGGCAATCACCATGCCGTTGTTCTTTGCATCCAATGCCCTATACCCTGTTGCTTTGATGCCCTCGTGGCTGCGCTGGCTCAGCCGAATCAACCCACTCAGTTATGGGGTCAGCGCCTTGCGAACGCTGCTGGTCGGCATCCCCACGAATATGTTCCTGAACTTGAGCGTGCTGATGGTGGCAGCGATGGTGGGCATCGCCACAGCGTCGGCGATGTTGGGGCGGCTCGTGCGGTAACGGCGATTGCCGAGGATGCACCGACAGTTCGATTTCGATATCGCCGGAGATAGCACGGAGGCGGGCACCATGGCCCCGAACGCGTTGTGCGGACGCGGCATCGAGACCGGACGGGCTAGTTCTTGCCGTTGCCGCAAATGGTCTCGGTCGCTTGCACCGCGTTGTCGCGGGCGAGCTTCCGGTAATCAGCCCGACGTTGACCGCTTCGGCGTCCAGGGCGCGCCGGCAGGCGTCATCGACCCAGTCGGCGCCGTGACGGCGCACCAGCGAAAGCAGCCGGTTAACCTGGCGCATCTTCGTCCACGGCAGCGGATGCTCCAACGACGCCGCCGCGTAGGCGCCGACATGGGCGCCCTGCGTGGATACCCTGTGCTGCAACGCATCCAGGTCTCGCATCGCGTATGCGTTCAACTCGGCCGTCAGGCCGGCGGGGTCGATGTGCCGGCGCCCCGCGGGCACCGCGGGATGCACCTTGATCAGCTAGCCGCGCCAATACAGCTTCACCGTGCGGGTGTCGGCACGGGTGGTCAGCCGCTGCCCGATCAGCTCACCGAGCACGCTCGTAGAGCACGCGGGCCACCTGCACATGTTCTCTGAACCAAACGTACGTATGTAATGCTTATCTACTTAAGTGGACTTGCTGTCTAGAACTCGCCAAATGTGTTGCTAGGCAAAAGGTTCTAAGTGAATTCTTCGTCCAGTTCTCTCCACGTCTTCGTCACGGGGGTTCACTGTGGTGCCCGATCGCGACTTATTGTCGGGCGTGGTGGAGGCCTCGACGTCGTATTTCTCGGGGAAGGCGCTGGGATTCCAGCCCCCGTAGACGACGCCCCTGAGCAGATCAGGCAGCTGGGCCGCAAAGTGGGCGCTCGCCTCTATGGTGAGCCGATCGCGCAGGGTGTGCAGCCACGCGCGCAGTACCCGGTAGGCAAACTCCCGATCATCCGTGTCCTTGGCCACATCGTTGACCCACATGTGCGCGGTGTGCGTCGCATGGTCACGCGCCGAGACTTTCGTATTGGCAGACATGACTACCTCCTCGAGATCCAGGCGCTAACCCAACCATCCCCCGGCATCACGAACTTGCTGTCCGCGTCCAGCAGACACCGGCCGCCATTCCGCACACGCCGCCATTCCGCACACCAGGGGCGAAAGTCATCACCAGTAGACACCGTGCGCATTTCCGCTGGATGACTCGGTTCTTTGTGCCGATGCCCGACGCGGCGTGTGTGTCAGTGCCGCGACATCGCAGGTGCCCCGTCGAGCCTCGGGCCGGGCATCGCTCGGTTACTCCTCTTCCTCGATGATGTGAACCGCGGCTTCCTCGGCGGATGCTGCGCCTCCGCTGATACCGACGTCCTCGGCCACCAGCTCCGCCCCTGCGTCTTCGCCGAACCCTTGGTCCGGCGCGACAAGTCGACCGGCTCGCGCGCGTCCAACCTCGCCTCGTTGCGGAAACTCGGTCTCACGCTCGGCTTCGTCGGAGCGTCGCTGCTCATCTTCGTCGAACAGAACATTTATCCGCGATTCCGGATCTTCCTCTTCCTCTGCAAGCAGCTGGTCCAAGTTTTCAGGCGTCGGGCTGAAAACGCCACGTCCGTACGGCCGTTCGGGCGGCGAGTATCCCTCATCGAGTACATCGTCGATCCCGCGGTCGATGAGGGTGTCCTCCGGTTGAAGTTGGTTATCGTCCTCCACGCTGTATTCACCTGCGGCCGGGCCGGTACTGGCATCGGGAATACCCATGACTCAACAATGTCACTACATTGGGGGAACCGCCGTGTTATTCGACGTCGGGTTCCCCGGAGAGGCGCAGGACGGCGTCCCGCGCGGCGCGCTGCAACTCGACTGCTGCTGCCCAGTCGGTGCCGATCGGCTGGATCGGCTGACCGATGGCGATGTCGACCGCTCCCCGTCGGGGGAAGCGGTGCCCGGGCCGCAGCATCGTGCGTGTCCCGCGGATGGCGGTGGGGACGGCCGGCGCCCCGGCCTGGGCGGCGACGACGAACGCGCCCATGTGGAAGGGCCGCAACCCGGGGGCGCGGGCGAGGTGGCCCTCGGGGAACATCACGAGCGACTGACCGGCTCGGACCAGGGCGACGAGCCGGTCGGTGTCGGTTACGCCGTGCTCGCGCTGGTAGCGTTCGACGAACTCGGTGCCGAGCCGCTTGAGCACGAACCCGCTCAGCACCCGATGCTGGAACACCTCGCCGGCGACGAAGCGGAACGAGGGCGGCAGCACCGTGGCGAGCACGACCCCGTCGAGCCAGCTGGGATGGTTGGCCACCACGATCGAGGACCCGTCCGGCAGGCGGTCCAGGCCGTGCACGGTGACCGCCGTCGCGGTGAGGCGGGCCAAAAGTCGGACCGCCCCACAGGCCATCCGCCGACGCCACCGCACCCGGGGCAGCAGCGCCAGCAGGACGATCACCGGCGCCGCGAGGACCACGAGCAGCACCCACGTGTAGGCAGCGAACGCGACCGCGGCCACCGCGCGGCGGGCGCGGCGCAACGACGGCACCGCTCCGCGCAGCCGGAGGCGAGCCAACTGCCACCACAGCGCCCGCGGTCGGGCACCGATCCTGCCCTGCTCGTAGATCTGCCGGCTGGCGGCCCGGCGGATCTTGCCGCTGGAGGTCTTTGGGACGGTGCGCGGTGGCGCCAGGACCACGTCGTCGGGCGCCACGCCCAGCAGATCCACTGTCGTTGAGACGATCTCGGAGCGCAACGCGGCGGTCGCCTCCTCGCCGGTCGCTCGGGTCTCGGCCATCACGACGAGCCGCTCGGCGCCCCCGCCGGGATCGGGGGAGGCGAACACGGCGACACACCCCGTGCGGACGCCGGCGAGGTTGCCGACCGCCTGTTCGAGCTCATCGGGGTGCAGGTTGCGGCCGGCCCGGATGATGATGTCTTTGATTCGGCCGGTGACATACAGGTCGGCGTCGGCCAGGTAGCCGAGGTCGCCGGTGTCGAGCCAGTCGTCGTGAAACAGCGAGCGCGTCGCGGCGGGGTTGTGGAAGTAGCCGGCGGTCGCCGAGGGGCCGCGGAACTCGATACGGCCCTCGCGGCGGTCGCCCAGCTCGTGGCCGGCGGCATCGACGATGCGGATCTCGTGGCCCGGGAGAGGCTGGCCGCAGGCGACGAAGCGAAGTGCGTCCCGCGTGGCCGGCTTCGCCGGGTCGGCGCGCCCCGAGCGCACGAACGTGTCGCGGTCGATGCGGTCGATCAGCGGGCCTCGCCCGAGGGGTGGGAAGGTCAGCCCGACCGAGGACTCGGCCAGCCCGTAGACCGGCGTGATCGCCTCTGGCCGCAGCCCATAGCGGGCGAAGCGCTCGGTGAACCGCTCGATGGTCGCGGGGCTGACCGGCTCGGCGCCGTTGAAGGCCAGCCGCCAGCAGCTCAGGTCGACTCCTTCCAGTTCGGCGTCGTCGATCTTGGCCAGGCAGAGCTCGTAGGCGAAGTTCGGGCCGGCCGAGATCGTGCCCCGGTTGGCGTGGATCGCCCACAGCCATCGCGACGGGCGGGTCAAAAACACCTGGGGGGCCATCACCACCAGCGGCACGCCGAAATACAGGCACGACAGCCACGCGCCGAGACCCATGTCGTGATACAGCGGCAGCCAACTGACAAACGTGTCCGCCCCCGACACCGCCGCGGCGGCCTGGCCCAACGCCCGGATGTTGGCCAGCAGGTTGGCGTGGGTGAGCGCCACCCCCTTGGGCTGACCGGTGCTGCCCGAGGTGTACTGCACCAGCGCCAGGTCCACGGAGCGGGGTCGCGGAAGCGCACCGCCGGTCGCGCCCATCAGGGATTCGGGGACGACCACGTGGCGCAGGCTCTCGACGTTCGAGCGCAGCAGGCGGCCGAGGGGGACGGCCTCGGGCACGGTGACGAGCAGCGCGGCTCGGGCGTTGGCCAGGATGCCGGTGTGGCGACGCAGGTGATCGGCCAGCTGGGAAGGCCGGGCCGGCGGGTAGATGGGTACCGGCACGGCCCCGGCGAGCACCACGCCGGCGAAGGTGACGAAGTACGCCCGGCTGGTGGGCAACATGATGGCGACCGTGTCGCCGGGCATCACGTCGCGCGCCAGCAACCCCGCCGCCACCGCGGCCGCCTCCCGGTGCAGCGCCCCATAGGTCACGTCATCGGGGCTGCCCGACTCGTCGAGGATGCGGATGTGCGTCCGCTCGGGGGTCGCGCCCACATGCCAGTCGAGGGCCTCGATCAACGTCGAGGCGGCCGCCGGTGCCGGGCCGCCCGCCACCGCGGCCGGGGGTGAGACCACGCCGACGTCCTCGCCCACGGCGAGCATGGCCCCGGGTGACGGCCTGCAGGAGGTCACCCGGCGTCTCCGCACTGGCCAGGACGTGCGGGGGCAGCGCCACCCCGAACGCGTCCTGGACCCGCAGCAGCAGCTCGACCAGCTCCAGGCTCCCGATGCCCAGGTCTTCGAACGGGCTGTCGAGCGTCACGGTGAGCCGCGAGGCGTGCGGGTGGACCTCGGCGACGAGCCCCCGCACCAGTGCGAGGACGAGGGCGGCGCGCTCTTCGCCTGCCATTGCTTAGGAAGTGTTCTGGGAGCGCGCGATTCGTTCGCGCAGGCGCACCGCGAACGCCGCGGCCCGATCGAGGTCGCGGTCGTTGGGCCGTCCCTTGTTGACGCCGCCGAGCAACCGCAACGGCCCCACCGCGTCGAAGCCGCGACAGGAGAACGAATCGAGCACGCCGAAGCCCTTCGCCGCCAACTGGCGACGGATCGGTCGGCTGTAGCCCACCAGCGGAACCTCGGGGGCGCCGCTGGTGAAGAACGTGAACGCTCCCACGCCATCCACACGCGGCAGCCGACACACCAGCCGCCACAACCTCGGATGCACCGCCATGAAGTAGACGCCCGACCCGAAGCCGACCAGGTCGTACTGGTGGAGCGCCTCGAGGTCGACCGCCTCGGGCTCGACCACCTCGGCGTGCAGCACCTCAGCCATGCGCTCGGCCACCCGGCCGGTGTTGCCATGCGCGATCGAAACACAGACAATCAGCGACTTCATCGCCCCACCTCCCGCCGCGCCACCTCAGCTTCGAATCGGAGTGAACGTGTCGATGCTGCGCCGACACCTTGCCGGCCCGCAAGGGCGCGAAGACACCACGGCCACGCGGCGTTAGTCACCTCACGCCGCCCGGGGTGAATTCGAGTAATCGTCGCCCCGACACAGCTGCTCAATATTGAGCCGGAGCCGACACCCCACCTGGATCAACGAGCCAGGGTTACGGCAAGGACCTTCGGCACTTGTGAGGGTGATACCCGCAGCCGCAGTGTGAACAGGGAGTCGAGATTACGCGGGTATCGCCGCGTCGAGTCGGCTGAGGCAATGATCCTGCGGTGGTGGTGCAGGACAACACCATCACCGGATTGACCGTGGATTCCATCTTTGAGGAGAAGAGATGAACGTAGTCGTCGTCGTCATTGCGGTGGTCATCGTGGCGTTGATTGTGGTGGCGCTGTCGGTTCGGGTGGTGACCCAGTACCAGAAGGGTGTGTGGTTCCGGCTCGGGCGGGTCATCGGTGTCAGGGAACCTGGCCTGAGGTTCATCATCCCGGTCATCGACCGGTTGTGGAAGGTGTCGCTGCGCATCGTCACGATGCCGATCCAGTCGCAGGGGATCATCACCCGCGACAATGTCAGTGTCGACATTGCCGCTGTCGCGTATTTCCGGGTCGTCGATGCGGTGAAGTCGGTGGTCGTCATCGAGAATGTGAACGCCGCGATCGGTCAGATCGCCCAAACCACGCTGCGCGATGTCGTCGGCCAGCACACCCTCGATGAGGCGTTGGCGGAGACCAAACTCATCAACGATGACATCCGGGAAATCCTGGATGTGACCACCCTGGAGTGGGGTGTCGAGGTGACTTTGGTCGAGCTCAAGGACATCCAGCTGCCCGACAGCATGAAGCGGGCGATGGCCCGCCAAGCCGAGGCCGAGCGGGAGAAGCGCGCGAAGATCATTGCCGCCGAAGGTGAATCGATGGCCGCTGCCGCACTCGGTGATGCCTCGGACACCATGATGGCCCACCCCTTAGCCCTGCAGCTGCGCAATCTGCAGACTTTGGTCGAGTTGGGCGTCGACAAGAACACCACGATAGTGTTCCCGGCGCCGCTGATGAGCGCGATCGGCGATGTCGGTACCTTCTTCGCCCGCGAGACCGCCGTCGCCTCGGCAATGCCGACCCCGCCGATCGCGGCCCCACCAGCTCGACAGACGCAGACACCAACGCCGGCAGCCAACGGAGAGACCACGCCCGACACAAGCGCCAAACAGCCTGCTGTTTGATGCAGATCTCCCCGGTGTGATTGCGGCGCATGACTTACGGTGCCTCACGCGATGCATCACCTGGCGTCAGGCCGGCCTCGGTGTCAATCTGTCGTGGGCCTGGTTAGGAACACCAGACGGAAGTTGCCGATATGGATCTCGTCGCCGTTGGCCAGCACCGCCGACTGCACCGGTTCACGATTGAGATAGGTCCCGTTGAGGCTGCCGAGGTCGACGACTTGGAATTCGCCGTTCTCCAGCCGGAACTCGGCGTGCCGACGGCTGACGGTGGCGTCGTCGAGAAAGATGTCGCTGCCGGGATGCCGACCGGCAGAGGTGACGGGCTGGTCCAGCAGGAACCGCGATCCGGCTGTGGGGCCGCGCTTCACGACAAGCACGGCCGAGCCGCTTGGCAGCCCTTCGACTCCCCACACCCCCGCCTCGGCAGCGGCAGCGGCCGAGGCGTCGAGTTCGCCGAGGAAATCGGCGCGGAAACCGGCGGTGGTGTGTCCCCGGTGCCTTCGTCGGATGTCGGGTCGGTGTCTTTGTGGCTCACTTGCGGGTCCTTGTCGGCCGCGCTGGCTGTATGGCATGGGCTTCAGCTCACCTGGCCCTGCTACTCGGACGTTACCGGCGGACTACCTAGTCAGCGTCAGTTTTCGGGGTTGGGTGCAGTGTGCGTCCTAGAAGAAAGTGACCGTGCGCTCGCACTGGGATGCAGCTTGCTATATGGCCCCGCTCGGGTTCGCGGTTAGGCTTGCCCCACCGCAGACCCCAGGCTTACGTCCTTGGCAAGCCTCGGCGTTCGGCTTTCGCTTCTTGTTCTCGCTCGATCCGACCTAGGCGTTCGTAAAGCAGCCTGATCTCCGACTCGAGGAGATTGACTGCGTTGATCAGGTTCGTTATCGCCACCCTCAGGACGTCCTCGTCGGGAGTTTCATCTGTGATCATCGAGCTGAGGTGGTCCACGAGTCGACGAATATCTGGAAGATTACTCATTCCGCGGTCGTCCTTTCTTGGATGTTTCTGTTTCGTGGCCGCGGGGAGGGCATTGCCGATGTCGAGTGGCCCGCTGCGACTCGATTGCCAAACACCCGTGCTGGGCGCCCCCGTCTACTCAGAGCGGTCGCGCGATTCATTGTGGTAGACGAGTTAACAACGTTGCCTGCCTCAGTGATGCACACCCGTCACCGGCTTGTGGGTGGAGGCTTCGATGTCGGATGCGGTCAACGCGAACAGCTGGTTAGCCAAATCGGACAACGCGCGAGCAACCGCCAGCTCGTCGCCAATCTCGACCACCGGTTCGTCGTCCGGGTTGAGGTGCGCCAGGCCGACGCCGACCAGCTCGTTGCCCCGCCAAGACAGTCGCACCTTCGCCCGGGTGCGCTCTTCGTGCGCGTCGATCGACACGTCGAGCTGCCAGGTCTTGGTGTTTTGATCGCTTTGATCGCTGGATGTCATCACCGTCTCCTCGTGGGTCTCGCTTTTGGCTGGCTCAACTACTCGGTTCGCCTTCTTCTTGGCGGATTCTTTCGATACGACCAGCACCGAACACGTCGGTGGTAGGGGCGGAAGTCCCAGGGTCCAGGTGTCGTTTGTCTGCCGCCCTCGCCCGCCGGTTGAGGAGCGCGGGTTTGCGGACCGACCGGCGGTGCCGACGAGGATGTCGGACGGCCGCATGCGCAATCTGATCACACCGACACCGCTCCACCAGACCGGTGCGGCCATGCAGATGAGTCATCACACCAGGGCGGTGACCGTCGACGCGGCCCTCGGATGCGGCCTGGCCATGGTTAGTGCAGATCGGTGATCATCGGGCTTCTACAGCTACGACTGGGTCGAGCGCTACCTCTTTCCCGGCACCGCGCACTACGTCGACGGCCACCACTCCGCGACCAATCTCCCTACGCAACGGCCGCGTCGGTCGTTTTTGCCAGCGATCTCCGAACTGTTCTCCGACTTCCCGTCGTGGATGGGCCTGCACCCGATGTTCGAAAGCCATGCGATCCGCCTTGAGGACGAGATGGAAGATGGCCACTACGTCGTGCGTGCAGAACTTCCGGGGATCGATCCTGCCAAGGATGTCGACATCACCGTGCGCGACGGCCGGTTGACGATTAAGGCCGAACGCAGCGAGAAGAAGGAATCCAAGGGTCGGTCGGAGTTCTCCTATGGCTCATTCGTCCGCTCGGCCACCCTGCCGGCGGGTGCCAACGAGGAAGACATCAAGGCGACCTACGACAAGGGAATTCTGACCGTCTCGGTGGCTGTCGCCGAACCCAAGACCGCAGAAAAGCGCATCGAGATTCAATCACCGAAGTGAATACTGCCGCAGGACGAATCACACGAGAAAGTGCATGAGGCCGCTGTGGCGGTCGTACGAGGTGCGACCCACCTGTTCGCCGACCGGGGGCGTTGGAGAAGGTTGCAAAACTCGCGCGACTGGTTCATCGCCCGGCTGGGGGCCGATCGCTAGGACGCCCGGATCACCGTTCTTCGTATCATCACAGCGACAGGCTATTGGGCGCACCGCACAGCCAGGCCCGATGAGCGCAAGCCGCACGACCGCTATGGGCTTATTGCTGGGCTCGACGCAGTCTCTCGAGATCGTTTGCGACGCCTGGACTGACGTCCACCGGATATGCCCAGCCAACATCCTCGAGTGAGCGAAGCTGGGGCGGAAGCGCGTCGATCTGGCGCCGTGCCCAACCTCGCGCCGCCTCGAGACCCGGATCGGCCTGCGCGAGGCGCCGCCCGTTCTTCATCACAGGCACCAATAATGGCTCACCGTCGACCCGTTCGCCGGGCTTACCGAGCGTGTCGCCGACAAAGACGCCGTCATCGACCCTCCGAAACACCTGCTTACGCCCGGGGTATATGACCTTGCCGCTGGAGAACTTGGTCCGCGCAGCGCCGTCGTACTCCACCAGCTTGTAGGCCATGTCGAGGGCGGGCGCGTCTTCTGCGACGACAAGCTTGGTGCCCACGCCGAACCCGTCGATGGGGCAGTCATCGTTCAACAGAGCCGTGATTCGGTACTCGTCGAGGCCCGATGAGGCGAAGATTCCGACCTGGTGCAAGCCGGCCGCGTCGAGCTTCGCACGTGCCGCCTTGGAGAGGGTGCCGAGATCGCCGGAATCCAGTCGGACCGCGTTTACGGTGAAACGCTCGCCCAGGCGCTCGGCCAACTCGATGACACGGTCGATGCCGCGCAACGTGTCGTAGGTGTCAACGAGCAACGTTGTGCCCGGATAGATTCGGGCGAACGCGTCGAAGGCGTCCATTTCGTTCTCGAAGGCTTGAATGAAGCTGTGCGCCATCGTGCCGAACGTCGGAATCCCGTACCGCTGAGCCGCAAGCACGTTCGATGTGCCCGCCGCACCAGCGAGATAGCTTGTGCGCCCGACCTTGAGGGCGGCGTCGGTGCCGTGGGCGCGCCGTGCGCCAAAGTCCACCACGATGCGCCCGCGAGCGGCGTCGACCACGCGGGCGGCCTTGCTGGCGATCACGCTCTGCAGGTGGATCTGGTTGAGCACGAAGGTCTCGACGAGCTGGGCTTCGATGATCGGCGCGATCACCTGCACGATCGGCTCGTTCGGAAAGACCACGGTACCTTCCGGCACCGCCCAGACATCCCCGGTGAATTTAACTCCAGACAGCCACTGCAGGAACTCGCCGGAAAACATTCCCGAACCTCGCAGGTACTGCAGGTCATCCTCGTCGAAGCCGAACGCTTCGAGGAAGTCGAGCACGTCCGGGAAGCCGGCAGCCATGATGTAGGACCGGCCCGCAGGAAGCTTGCGGAAAAATGTCTCGAAGACGGCCGTGCTCGACATCCCTTGGGCCAGATAAGCCTGCGCCATGGTGATCTCGTACAGGTCGGTGAACAGCGCGCCGACGTGCTGCTGCATTGTCATGGCCGGCCCTACCCGTCGCCCACGAAGATGGCGCGTTCTCCAGCGTCGGAGTCGACACCGGCCGCGGCGGTGATCGTCATGCGCAACGTTAACTCGGAGGGGTGAGACCTTCCTTACTAATTCGGAGTGCTGGTCAGCGGGCCATTATCGGTGCGTCAGGGCGCCAACCTCTTCGGGGGTAACCCCCTTGGACCCTGTGACTGCGCAGCTTGCGAGACGGGGGTGGAAGGCTTGACTGCCCGATGTGGGTGGGATTGCGGCCTGGGTCTTGCGTTGTGTGGGCGCCTGGACCATGTTGTGGTGAGCGCAATACCGTGTTCTGGCGACGTTCTTGGCGTGGTGATCAGCGGACGGCGACAGGGGGCAGCGTTGGACGGGCGGGGAATCGAATGGTCACGAGAACCGCTTTGACGTCGAGGGTGTGGCATGGCTGCCATGCGTTGAGATCGATTGGCCTGCGACGACCGCTGGGGAGATGGTCATGGAGCCGCCGACACCCCGAACCGTGACCATCCACAGCCACGAGCTCTCCTACCTAGACAGCGGCACGGGCTCGGTGGTGCTGTTCATCCACGGGATTCTCGGTTCGCAACGCCAGTGGACCCACCTCATCGACCGCATGCATGACGACCACCGGGTGATCGTGCCGGACCTCTTCGGGCACGGCGAGTCGGATAAGCCGGCGGGAGACTATTCACTAGGCGCCCACGCGGCAACGATGCGAGACCTGCTGGACCGCCTCGGCATCGAGCGGGTCACCCTCGTCGGGCATTCCCTCGGCGGGGGAATCGCGATGGAGTTCTACTACCTGTTCCCGGAGCGCGTCGAGCGGATGGTGCTTGTCGCGAGCGGCGGGCTGGGCCGGGAGGTCAACCCGGTCCTGCGATCCGCGACGCTGCCCGGGGCCAAATGGGTCCTGCCCGTCCTCGCGTCGGGGTGGGTGCGTGCGCGCGTCGAGGGCGCCGGGCGGGCCCTGTCCAGGGCGGGCTGGCGGCCCGGCTCGGACATCACCACGATCTGGCAGGGCTTCACCTCGCTCGGGGATGCGGCGACCCGGCGCGCCTTCCTGGCCACCACCCGCGCCGTCATCGACCCCGGGGGCCAGACTGTCAGTGCCCACGACTACCTGCCCGACGCCGCGCCGATCCCGACACTCATCATCTGGGGCTCCCGGGACCGGATGATCCCGGCGTGGCACGCGATCAGTGCGCAGAGGTCGATCCCGGGGTGTCGCGTCGAGCTGTTCGAGGGAGCCGGCCACTTCCCGCACCTCGATGAACCGGACCGCTTCGCCGACCTGGTGCGTGACTTCATCGCGACGACCTGAGCCGCTGCCACCTCGAACAGGCCACGGCAGCGGGCCGCAGCAGGTCACCCCGAGATTGACGCGGCGAGCACCACAACCGGCCACAACGTCGCCGTTGCGGTCAACAACAGCACCGCTGACGCCAGAGGTCGTTGGATGCATGGCGACCAAATCGGCTGTGGCAAAAGAAGATCCAACCCGAAGGTCATTGAAACTCTTCTTAAGGCAGTCGAGCGCCGTATCCGTGCCGATGGCGCGGGTCAGCGTGCCCGTTTCATTCAGCAAGCCCAGCATGTTCGGGGCGGTGCCGTTGCCGTGACTCATCGGCACAGCACAGCAAAGTCAACCGGCAGCCCGAATGTACTGGTGCTGCCGCGCAACATGAGGGTCCGCAAGATGTCGGTCTGATAGGACAGCGGGTTGATCCGGGCAAACCATCGCACGACGGTGGGCATCACCGCGATCGGATAGATCGCGTTGGAGGCGAAGAACAAGGGCATGGTGAGTACCTGGCCGATGCCCATGAACCGTTCGCGTGTCTTGACCAGGCAGGCGACGATCAGCGAAAAGGTGGCGAACACCGCGGCGCTCAGCACCACGGCGATTGACCATGCCCAGCAGTGCCATAACGCCCCACCGCAGCCCGACGCCCAAGGCTGCCGCCAGCGCGTAGACGATCAGCGCTTGCGACAGCGCCTGGCCCCCGGCGGACAGTCCCTTGCCGGATACCAGCGCGGCACGCGAGGCGGGGCTGACCAGGAACTTGTGCAGCACGCCGAGGTCGCGTTCCCAAATCACGGCGATGCCATAGAAGATCGACACGAACAGGGCGCTTTGGGCAAAGATCCCGGGCGCCAGGAAATCCAGGTAGGGCAGCCCGCCGGTCGGGATCGCGCGGGTTTGCGACATCACCCTGCCGAAGATCAGCAGCCACAGTACCGGTTGGGACGGCGCGGGTGAGCAACTCGACTGGGTCATGGCGAAGTTTGCGGACCTCCATGTCTGCGACGGTGGCGGTGTCTTGGATGAACCGCAGCAGGCCAGCCTGCCGCGTCGGGCCCGACGCCGGGGTGATCGGGCTAGGGCGAAGTCGATGGGTGACCGAGGGGGGATCTCCCCCACCGTGGGTGGGTGCTTCTCACGATGGCGATGCGGGATTGATTATCGTCGTCCGATATGGCAATTCTGATAGGAGCCGAAGACATTTACGCAATCATTGGGATCGGCCCATGCTATCGCCAGGAA
Organism: uncultured Actinomycetota bacterium; assembly: GCA_963744085.1. Lineage (GTDB taxonomy): Bacteria > Actinomycetota > Actinomycetes > Mycobacteriales > Mycobacteriaceae > Mycobacterium. The sequence goes on along the minus strand of CAVUSK010000014.1, from coordinate 1,383,575 downwards.
CGTTAGCCCTGCGGCGAATAAGGCCAGGATCACAATGAGCATGGTTCGCTTTGTTAGCTTCATGTCTCACCCACTAAATCCGCCGGGTACCGCTTCATGGTGCTGGCAGCTTCACAGAAAATTCGGACGAACAAAAGGCTCCGAAGTAACTAGTCGGAAGGGGCCGAAGTAACACACGTCGCGAGCCGGATCGAGGCTCCGAGCGTGTTTGTACCGTCGTTTGTGCCGCGGACGGGCTAGCGTCGCCGCCGTGAAGGTCTTCAGGCTCGTCACAAATATTCTGTGGCGAAGGCGAAGCCTGATGGTGTCTCAAACTGATACACCTAACTGATGAACGCGACGGACCTGCTGGCGGAGTTGGCCGCAGGCCCGGACCTGCACGGTGCAGCGTGCGCGGACCCTGACCAGCGTGCGGTGTTCGACCGGGTGTTGGATTCCACATCGCCGACGGCGCACGTGCGGGAAAGGTCACGCGAAACTTGATGGTATCTACTGCGCTCCAATAGGACACTTCTAGTGAACGCGCAAGCGGGAGAGGCACTTTCGGCGATTCGCACACGCAATTATAGCGTAGATCATCATGACGAAACTGTTAAGCCAGATGAGGATTTGTGTAGTGAACTGCCTTGGGGCACTATGGCTTTCTCTAGTCGTTGCAACTGAGGAGACGCACAACGCGAAGTACTACACCACATGCAAGTGCAATCTGCGTCGTGACGAGGCAATTTATTAAGCGCGCAACGGATATCCGATGGAGCTATCTGGGCGACGTCCCGGCGAGCTGACATCGCGCAAGGTATTGCCGACGCGGCCTCGACATGTCCCGGGTCCGCGTTAAGGGCGCGGCCAACCTGGCCGACCTGTCGGACTCGTTGGTGTAGGCAGCCGACCGTGCATCGCGAATATGCTTAAGGCCAACGCTCGAGAACCCGAGAGTCGGTCCGCATTTGGGTTGGTGACGGTAATCTCCGCGGCGATGATGCGCAGTCGGGGTTTGGTGACGGTCGCGGTGACCGGGCTCGCGTTGGTTCTTGCCGGGTCCGGGTGTTCGACTTCGCCGGCGCCGGCGCCCCCGGTCGAAGTCTCTGTGCCGAGCACTCTCGATGTGGTGCCCCCCGGGCGGCCGGCGGGCACGCCGGACTGGCGGATCACCCATCCGGGGCCGGCGCATGCGATCGAGGGCTTCGCCGACCGCACCAGTGCGCTGCCTGGTGAGCCGGTGAAGCTGTTCGTCTCAACCACCGCGGAAAGCTTTACCGCGTCCGCGTACCGCATCGGTAACTACGCGGGATCCGAGGCGCTGCAGATCTGGAAGTTGGACCCGCAGCCTGGTGTCAAGCAGGCCGACTACGTGGTGCAGCAGCCCACCCACACGGTGGTGGCGTCGTGGCACCCGTCCCTGACGCTAGACACCACCGGCTGGCGGCCCGGCGACTACCTGATCCGCCTCGACGGATCGAACGGTGCCCAGCAGTTTGTGCCGCTCACGATGCGGACTCCGTCGAACCAGGGACGGATCGTGATCATCAACGCGGTCACCACCTGGCAGGCCTACAACAAGTGGGGCGGCTACAACCTCTACGGCGGCCCCACCGGCAACTACTCCGAGCGCGCCCGGGCCGTCAGCTTCGACCGCCCCTATGTCTCCGACACCATGGAGGGTGCCGGCGACTTCTTGTACTTCGAACTTCCTTTTCTGCTGTTCGCCGAGCGGTCAGGGCACCAGCTCGGCTACGCCACCGACGTGGACCTGCACGCCGACCCGCACCTGCTCGACGGCGCCCGCGCGGTCATCACACTCGGCCACGACGAGTACTGGTCGGCAGACATGCGCAACAACGTGGTGCGCGCCCGCGACCGCGGTGTGAACCTGGCATTCCTCGGCGGTAACGAGATCTACCGACACATCCGGTTGGCGCCCTCGCCGCTGGGACCCAACCGCGTCGAGATCGACTACAAGAACTTCCGCGAGGACCCGATGAGCACGACCGACCCCGCCGACACCACGCAGGAGTGGCGCAGCCCGCCCAACCCGCGACCGGAGAGCTCGATCCTGGGCAACGTCTATCAATGCAACCCGGTCAGCGCCGACATGGTCGTCGCGGCGCCCGACAGCTGGCTGCTCAAGGGCATCGTGGCGCCAGGACAACGGCTGCCGGGCATGGTCGGTGACGAGTACTCGGCCGTGGACCTCGGTGTGCCGACACCGCGCCCATTGCAGGTGTTGTTCCACTCGCCGCTCACCTGCAGGGGGCGCTCCGGATTCCAGGACACCAGCTATTACACCGCGCCCAGCGGGGCAGCGGTGTTCTCCTCGGGCACCCAGTGGTGGATCTGCGGGCTCGACCCCGGCTGCAAAGTGGCAGGGACGGCGGTGGCCGAGGTGCACCGGGTGTTCACCGGTATGTCCACCCGGCTGCTCGCCGCGTTCGCCGAGGGCCCAGCGGGCAACAAGCATCCCGCGATTGACAACCTCGCACAGCTGGGTGTGCCAGGGGCCACACCTGCGCCGGTGACCTCGTATATGCCGCGCGCCCTCGTATCGGAGTGAGCGTCGTCGCCAAGCCAAGCTGTCGTGGGGCGGCCAAGCGGTTGGGCCCAATCGTCTGGTCGTCGGCGTGCGCCCCGGAATCGCGCACTATCAAGGGCCCTGTTCTGGGCGTACGCCCGCAATCGCCGGGCCGGGGCCACGCATACTCTATGCATGTCGGAGCGTCCGCCGAGTTCGGTAACGGTGGTCAAGCTGGCGTGGTGCTGTCTGTTGGCTGGGGTGGCGGCGGCGGCACTGGTGTTCCCGGTCGCCGGCGGCATCGGGCTGATCTCTAATCGCGCCTCCGACATCGTCGCCAACGGCTCGGCGCGGCTTCTCGGGGGTGACGTCCCGCAAGTGTCGACGATGGTGGACGCCGCAGGGAACCCAATCGCGTGGGTGTATACCCAGCGACGGTTCGAGGTGCCCGCCGATCGGATTGCGGACACGATGAAGCTGGCGATCGTCTCGATCGAAGACAAGCGGTTCGCCGAGCACAACGGCGTCGACTGGCAGGGCACGCTGACCGGCCTGTCGGGCTACCTCTCCGGCAACCTCGACACCCGTGGCGGCTCGACGATTGAGCAGCAGTATGTGAAGAACTTTCAGTTGTTGGTGACCGCGCAGACCGACGCCGAGCGGCGGGCCGCTGTCGAGATGACGCCGGCGCGCAAGCTGCGCGAGATCCGGATGGCGCTGACCCTCGACGACACGTTCTCCAAGCCGGAGATCCTGACGCGCTACCTCAATCTGGTGTCGTTCGGTAACGGCGCGTTCGGCGTTCAAGACGCCGCACAGACCTACTTCGGCATCGACGCGTCGCAGCTGAACTGGCAGCAGGCCGCGCTGCTGGCCGCCATGGTGCAGTCTCCTGCCGCGCTGGACCCCTACACCAATCCCGACGGTGCGCTGCAGCGTCGAAACCTGGTGCTGGACACCATGGTCGAGAGTCTTCCTCGGCATGCCGACGAGCTGCGCGCCGCGAAGGCTCAGCCACTGGGCATATTGCCCAGACCGAAGGAGCTGCCGGGGGGATGCATCGCCGCCGGTGATCGCGCGTTCTTTTGCGACTATGTGCTGGAGTACCTCGCGCGGGCCGGCATCAGCAAAGAGCAAGTCGCCCGCGGCGGTTATCTGATCCGCACGACGCTGGATCCAAAGGTGCAGGCGTCGGTCAAGCGGGCCGTTGACAAGGTCGCCAGCCCGACGCTCAACAGCGTCGCCAGCGTGATGAGCGTGATCAAGCCCGGCAAGGATGCCCATCGGGTGATCGCGATGGCCAGCAACCGCACGTATGGCCTCAACAGCGACGCCCGCGAGACCGTGCAGCCGCAGCCCTTCTCTCCGGTCGGCGATGGCGCCGGGTCCATCTTCAAGATCTTCACCACGGCCGCGGCGCTGGACATGGGCATGGGTATCAATGCCCAGCTCGAGGTGCCGAGCAATTTTCAAGCCAAGGGTCTGGGCAGCAGTGATTCACCGGGCTGCCCCAGGGAGACTTGGTGTGTGCGGAACGCGGGCAAGTATCGCGGGTCGATGAACGTCACCGACGCTCTGGCCACTTCGCCAAACACGGCGTTCGCCCGGTTGATTCAACTGGTGGGGGTGCCACGCGCGGTCGACATGGCGGTTCGGCTGGGGCTGCGGTCCTACGCGATTCCGGGCACGGCGCGGACGTATGACCCAGCCGGCAACGAGAGCCTGGCCGACTTCATCAAGCAACAGAACATGGGCTCATTCACGTTGGGCCCCTTCCAGCTCAACGCACTCGAACTGGCCAATGTGGGCGCGACGCTGGCGTCCGGCGGCGTTTGGTGCCCACCCAGTCCGATCGACAAGATCTTCGACCGCAGGGGCCACGAGGTGTCCGTGACGACCGAAGCGTGTGACCAGGCGGTGCCTGAAGGATTGGCGAACACTCTGTCGGTCGCGCTGAGCAAGGACGACCAAGGCAGCGGTACCGCGGCGGGCTCGGCGGGCTCGGTGGGCTGGAACTTGCCGATGTCGAGCAAGACCGGCACGACCGAGTCGCATCGGTCGTCGGGATTTGTGGGCTTCACCAACAACTACGCGGCGGCGAACTACATCTTCGACGACTCCAACACCCCGTCCGGTATCTGTTCATATCCACTTCGCAAGTGCTACAGCGGTGATCTTTACGGCGGCAACGAGCCCGCACGCACCTGGTTCGAGGCGATCAAACCGATCGCCACCAACTTCGGCGAGGTGCGTCTGCCGCCGACGGACCCGCGGTATGTGGATGGGGCGCCGGGCGGTCGGGTGCCCAGTGTGTCGGGGCTGAATGTGGATACGGCGCGTCAACGCCTGCGGGACGCGGGCTTTCAGGTCGCCAACCAGCCGACACCGGTGAACAGCGCGGCCTCCTACGGCGCGGTGGTGGGCACCACGCCGAGTGGTCAGACCTTCCCCGGCTCGATCATCACGATCAACATCAGCAATGGGACACCGCCGCCGCCACCTCCGGTGGAGCGCGAGCCGGATCGCGGATCGGTTGAGGCGCCAGGCGGCCCTGGACCGCCCCCGCAGGTGGATTCGACTGTCGTCGAGCTTCCAGGGCTACCGCCGATCACCGTTCCAGCCCTGGGGCCGCCGCCTCCACCGCCGCCGGGCGAGCCACCACCTCCCTAGCAGTCCGTGATGTGCTTATCGCGAGGATCACTCGGGCAGGAGCTGATCGGTGTCGGTGAACACCAGCGTGCCGGCATCGAGCAGCACCGCCCACCGCCGGGCCGGATCGGCAAAATGGTTGTCCCCGACGTCGACGGCCTGGGCCGCCATCTCATCAAAATCCTCAACGACGACGCCTCGGCTCTCAGCGTCCGTGCCCGGATATACGCGGACGCGCATGTTCACCGCCACTGGTTGCTCGCGGTCCCCGTCGCCACTGCGACCCCCGGCGGGTTTAAACACCGCGCACTCCCTGGCAACCGTTAGCTATCAACCGCCAATGCCAGTACATCACCGTTGGTCGACGGTGGAACAGGAATAGGGTCCTTCAGCGTCCGATCAGAGGAAGACGTTAACGCTGATCTTTGCCGTGACGATCCGCTGTCGGCCAGGTCATTTCGAGCCGGTGGTCGAGTTCGCCGCTTGGTATGGGGGCTGACTGGGGCCGAACGCCTCGGGCTGCAAAAGGACGTGGGTTGCCTTTTGGCGGGTGAACACTCGCCGGGGTAGAGCCACATTCGCAGATCGGGAGGCTTCCGGTGAGTAGTTATGGTACGAGCGTGACTCACGGGAGTGCCCCGTTGTCTGTTGAAGGCCATCGTCGACTCGTAGTGCGTTGCGCGGATCGCCCGATCGCACATGTGGCGGCTGAGATGGGAATCTCGGGCGTGCGCGTCCAGCACTGTCATCGTCAGCCCGCGCGGTTCTACGTGGGTTTTTGCGACAACTGCACCAGAGGGGCGAGTTTTTCTGGAACCGCTTGACAAGTTTGGGTTTGTGATTCGCCGCTGCCCCATCCCGGAGGTATAACGCTTCGAGCCGGCACCGGTCCGACCTTGCGGGTGGAGCCGTCGAGGAAGCGGGATGTGATGCCGGCGGAGGTGGTCTGCCGGTTGTCAAGGGTGGTGGCGCAGCTGATGCGCGACCGCCGCAACTCTGCCCGCGCGGCCACCAGCTCGGCGCCGGCCAGGCGCTCGTCGGCCACCAGCCCGTCGAGCCAGCTCGAACGCCACCCCTTTGGGCTGGCCGGTGCTGCCCGAGGTGTACTGCACCAGCGCCAGGTCGACGGACCGGGGTCGAGGAAGCGCACCACCGGTCGCGCCCATCAGGGATTCGGCGACGATCACATTGCGCAGGCTCTCGACGTTCGAACGCAGCAGACGGCCGAGGGGGACGGCCTCGGGCACGGTGACGAGCAGCGCGGCTCGGGCGTTGGCGAGGATGCCGGTGTGGCGACGCAGGTGATCGGCCAGCTGGGAAGGCCGGGCCGGCGGGTCCGTTGCTTCGTGATGGGCGAGGAGATGGTGACATCCGACGACCGAAACTGCGAGCTGTACATGGGGTGGCTGGACCCTGGTCAGCCCAACTGGGTCGGCACCGCCGGTTTGCCCCAGGGCATCTTCGGCACCCGGATGATCCTGCTGCCGGAGCGGCGCGAGCTACCGGAGCTGAGAGTCGTCCCTGCGGCCGGCGAACACCCGCATGGGTGACCTGTGGGCGACGATGCTGCCCGCCGCAATCGCCGTCGCGCTGAGCCCCACGGGGATCATCGAGATGATCCTGGTCCTGTTCTCCGCGCGGGCCCGGGTCAACGCGATCGTGTTCCTCGCTTCGGTGATGGTGTCGGTATTCCTCCTGCCCCTCCTCGGCGCCTCGATCCTCGGCGCCACGGTCGAGAGTGACACAGGCGCCACTAGTCCGAGCGCCGGCAACGCGTGGGTGCTCATCGGGTTGGGGGTGTTGCTGGTCCTGTTCGCCGTCGGCAACTTCCGGAAGCGGGCCGACACGACGCCCCCGGCGGTGTTCGACAAGATCGCCGGCATGGGCCCCGGTGCCGTCTTCGTGCTTTCCCTGGGTGTCGTGTGGTTCAACCCGATAAACGCCCTGGTGTTGCTCTCGGTCGGGTCCCAGGCCGCCTCGATCGACGTGTCGACCGCCACCTTGCTGCTGTCGCTGGCCGTGTTCACGGTGCTGGCCACAGTGCCGTTCATCGCCGTGGTGGTGGTGTTGGTGTGGGGCGGGGAACGGGCCAGTGCGACACTCGAAAGGTTCAAGCAGTGGTTGGTCGATCACAACCGGATCATCATGGCCACCGTCCTCGGTCTGCTCGGACTCGTGCTCCTCGCCCAGGGCGTAGCCTCGCTCCCGGGCTAACCTGCCCGGCACCCGCTCAGTTGCTCAGCTTCACCCGGTGGACGGACAAACTGGGTGCCGTCGCGGCCAAGCTGTTGCGCGGGTAGTCGATTTGAAAGTCGTTGCCTACGTTTGCTGTTCGACTTCGCGGCAGCAAGAGGCGTTCGGCCCCGAAGTCCAGCGTGCCGCAATCCAACGCTGGGCCAAGGCCAACGATCACCCCCGTACGGCTGGCGATCCGAGGGCGGCGAGCTGGTACCCCACGACGCCGAGCAAGCCGCACTGCGGCGAATGCGAGAGCTGCACGACGCCGGGCAGTCGACGCGCCAGATCGCCGCGACCCTGACGGCTGAAGGACACCCGACCAAGCGCGGCGGCAAATGGTCCTCCGCAACAGTCGCTCGTATTCTGTCGCGCGACGCTAAAGAACTAACAGCACAAGAGAATTCAGAGACCCAACAATGGCGTATATCCGCACTCATGAGACCAAGCAGACTTCGCGCGGCAAAGTCGTCAAGCGCTACGAGGTCGTCAATCGCTGTCGGGTGCGCGATAAGGACGGCAGTGTGGTCATGCGGCTACGCCAGGAAAGCCACGCCACCCGCGAGGCTGCCGAGGCCCGGTTGACCGAGCTGAATGCCGCAAAGCACACCCACACCACCGATCCCGGCGAGCAACGCAAGCAGGTAGTCGTGAGCCGGGCCATCGATGAGCTGCTGGCACGGAAGCCACATCTCGCATCCCGGCGACCCACCGGCGAGATCGGGCAGGGAGCATCACCCTCCGCTACTACTGTTGACCTCGCCGCAATGCTGCGACAACGAGCCAACTAGGAGGAATAAGGCATGATCGCGACGCTGCGCATCGTCGCAACAACTGCAAGGCCACACCGGACGTCCAAGAATTGGCACACGGGCGACCGATGGGAGAACGGAACCTACGAGGTCGTGTTCGAGCTGTCCCGCGCGGTGAATGACCTCGAGGCGGATCTGATCCGCCAGGCGTTCGAAAACGTCGTAAGTGTTGGAGGCGCGTCGATGGTCCAAGCGGGCACCAACGCCGAGCGCGTACGCGAGAGACAGGACTGGTACCAGCAGAAGCTCGCCGAGATCGAGGCCACCGCCGAGGCCCACGAGGAGCAGATTGCCCAGGAAGCTAGGGAGCGACAGGCTGTCCGCGAGGCGCAGCAGCAACAGATGAAAACGAAGACTGAGCATCTCAAGTGGGACTAGCCAGTCTGACATTCTGAAGGGTGGCTCCTGGGGGGCGGCCCCTTTCTGATTGTCCTGGTGGCAACGGGTTACCGAATCCAACGTGAGTTAGCGACGTAACTCCCCTGCCCTACAGGACATCTCATGACTGAAACAACTGCGGCGAATCCCGAGCTGCTCGCCGACCAAGTAAGTAACTGCTCGTCCAACCGCTCGAAGCCGCCAGCGTGGTGCTCTCCAGTGCTCCCGCGGAGATGGACACCGTCGGGGCGAGTGTTCGGCGAAGCGCGTGGATCTATTGATGGGCGCGGTCCGGCGTTACTAAGACTTTCTCGGACACCATGTCCGGTGCCCGCGACGACCGTCCCGGTTTAGCGGGACTCGTCGCGTACATGCGCGAGGCCGAACGCCCTAGTTCCGTGGGTTCCGCGTCATGAGTGAGAAGCCAAGCGATGCAAGCGATCACGATCGGCTACGGACTGTGCTTGCCTCGATGCCGCGGTGCAGCACGAGGCTTACGCCTTCAATCCGGTCTGGGTCGGTTTCCTCGGCTGGTGGCCATGCTCATCGAATTGCAGCAGCCTGTCGAGGATTTCGTCGAGGAGTTCGTCGGGTTTGTCCAGGTGAAAACTGCTTAGAAGGGTTGTCGTCCGTCGTTGGGGAAGTCTCCTACAACCCGATCATCGTGGCGGCGGTAACGAACCCGTCCGGATCCGCCCCTACAAGCTAAGCGTTCACTCATCGTTGTGATCGGCCCGCGCAGCAGAACACCCCTGCCGTTTAATCAGCAGACGGTTCAGCGCCGAAAGAAACGCGAATGCCCACTCCGGTTGAACGAAGCCTGTGCGAGCGCAAGAGGTGTCCGCCGTCGACTGTGGTACGACCAAGCGGGTGTCGCTGGCCTCAGCCGCTGAAAAGGCCAATGGTGCTGGCCGTGGCGATGGCCGCACCGGCGATCGTCTGGGTGGCTTGCCCCGCCGGTGTTGTCGGCGCTAACACCAACGGCTTGCTCAGTGCATACAGCTGGAAGCGGTAGTGGTGCACGCCGGTGCCGGCGGGCGGGCATGGGCCAAGATAGGCCGCCTTGCCCCCAGAGTTGAGGCTGACTTGAGCTCCTTGGGGTAGCGCACTGTCGACGATTTCGGTGGTTGAGGGTGGGATGCCGGTGACCACCCAGTGGATGTAGAGCCCGCCCACGGCGTCGGGGTCATCGACGACCAAAGCCAGGGATTCGGTGCCGGCCGGCACGTCTTCCCAGCGGAGTGGCGGAGGCACGTTACGGCCGTTGCAGGAGTACTCGGCCGGGATCGGCGTGTTGTAGGCGAAGGCGGGACTGCTCACGGCAAACTCAGCCGCGTCGGCCCCCGGTGCAGCCGCAACGCCTAATGCGATTACACCTGTGATAAACAAAGCATGAAGCATGATGACAATCCGTGATGGTAGAAGCGTCACTATGTGGACCAAGACGTAATCGCCGGCTACTCCAGCACGAACGTGACCAGCATGTTGACGCGGTAGGAAACAATCTTTCCGTTCTCCACGTCCACCGACTGCTCCTTGATCCAGGCCGACTTGACGCCACGCAGCGTCTCGTTGGCCCGAGCGAGGCCGGTCGTCGCGGCGTCTTCGAAACTGGTGTCGGACCTGGCGCTGATCTCGGTGACGCGAGCGACGGTGCCTGACACGATGACCTCCCGGAGTCGATGTTGGATCGGACGATCCCAGACTGTGGCCATTTAACTCCGGCGCGACAGAAGCAAGTAGGGAAGATATACCCCGCGCCGGAGGGCTTTGGGCCACTCGTTCCACCTTCCACGGGCGGTTATCTTCCGGAGCATGCCAATAGAGCCAAATGTCAGACGTAACCCTGACCATCCCTGCCCGATCTGCGGCGGCGATACCGAGCTCGTTTCGCAGACTCTGACGTCATGGGACGGTGAAAGCATCAGGTAGAGGTTTCGCCGCTGAGGCGTCGGTGTGCGGATCTGGATTGTGTAGGCCACGCCGACGGGCTGAATGAGCCCGCCGATGCCTAACACGAGAACAGGACCCCGACGTCAGTTAAATCGGCATAGTTGTGAGATCGGCCTACGGTTGCGAGAGGAAACGACATGAAGCGCGAACTGTGCAAGTTCTTGTCGGGAGCGGTAGCGGGGTTGGCTTACGCGCACGTCGCGTATGCAGTGGCCGTATCTCGCGGCATTCTGAATGAGCCCGTCTTTCTTGGGAGGAGGTGGATGACGGAATACCTTTGGGCTGAGGCTGGCGCCTATTCTGTGGTCAGTCTGGGACTCGCGTACTGCGGCTGGCTCCGGAAACCTCAGGAGACATTGCAGGAGTCGAGAGCTTCCGTGACGAATATGACCGAGCAGACCGCGCCATCGTCAGAAGAAAGCCACTAGCCTGACCTCCGCCGCTGGCGAGGTCTCGATTCACCGGCACAACGTTGTCAGCGTCCAAGGCCGTGTTGGGCGAGCTGGCCGCTGCGCTTGTCTCTGCGGAGATTTGAGAAGATTCCACCTTCACCCAGCGCCAGACCCCGCCACCTCGGCCTATACCAACTTCTTGTTGGCGGTCGCTGCGCACGAGCCGGTTGGCCACATCGCGGCGGCGATGACCCCGTGCATGCGGCTCTACGCCTACCTCGGCCAGCAGCTGGCCGCTCCGACAAAGCCCGAGAGTCCCTATCGCGAGTGGGTGATGACGTACTCGAGCGCGCAGTTCGAGGCCCTAGCCCGACGCCTCGAGGTTCTGCTCGACCGCTACGGAGGTGATCACGACCGCCTGGCCGTCCTGTATCACCAGGCGATGGAACTCGAACTGCGGTTCTTCGATGCTGCCGGCCGATGGGAGAGGCCATGACTGCGGATGCGTTGGTGAGCCGCCACACCTCCGCGTGGCAGGCGGCCACTGTTCACCCGTTCCTCGCGGGCGTGCGGGACGGATCGCTGCCCGAGCACTCCTTCGACCGGTGGCTGGCCCAGGACTACCTCTTCGCGCAGGCCCTGGTGCGCGCCCAGTCCCGCATCGCGGCCACGGCCCCCCTCGCCGACGTCGCCCTCCTCGCGGGCGGCGTGGTCGCTACCGTGGGGGAGCTCGGCTGGTTTGAGGAGATGGCGGCGCGGCGCGGCGTGGTCCTCGACGCCCCCAAGCATCCGACGACTCGGGCCTACTGCGACTTCCTGCTGGCCTTGATCTACTCCGGCTACCCGGCCCAGATCACCGCCATCTGGGCGCTCGAACGCAGCTACCTGGAAAGCTGGGAGGGCGCCCGCCCAGGTGCTCACCCCTACCGGGAGTTCGTGAACAGGTGGACCACCGACGGCTTCCGTTCCTACGTCGGCGACCTCCAGACTTCCGTTGATCGCCAGCTCGAGGCCTGCGTCGGCGAGCAGGCGCGAGAGCCTGAGGACGCCTTCTTCTGGGTGACCCACTACGAACGAGGCTTCTGGGACATGGCGACGTCGGGTTAGATCCGACCGGCATCCAGCTCAGGTAGCGTCCACCCGCATACGCGAGAGCTCGGACAACGCGTGAGACGGCACTCGACGGCACGCCGGCCGCAGGAACCTGCTCCGGGTGATACCGGCGAAGGAAGCATGAGGCCCATGGCGACCGGCATCGAACGATCGAGGTTGGTAGGTCGCTGTAGTCATCGGTCATGGGTTCCCTCAGCGTTCTCGTGCGTTCCGCACGGGTGCTGTTAGAGCTTGTAACCGATGGCGCGCAGCAGGTCGTGCCGGTCGGCCACGTCGCGATCGGTCTCCACCCCGAGGGGCGCCTGTCCGTCGACGACGCCCACAATGCCCCGGCCACGCGGGATCACCGCGACCAAGACGTCAACCGGATTGGCTGTGGCGCAGTGGATCGTGCAGACCTCGGGCACCGCCTTGACCGGGTTGAGGATGTTGACCGGGAACCCGTCACGCAAGAGGATCACGAAGCAGTGCCTGGCGGCGATGGCCAGCGCATTGCGGGTCGCGATCATTGCCGGTGCGGCGAACCAACCGTGGCCCGGAGGCCTCGCAGAAGGCCAGCCCGAACCGTAGCGACGAGCTCACCCCCACCATCGCCTCATGCAGGTCCTCGACCGTCTTGATGAAGTGCGCCTGCCCGATCACGACATTGGCATCGTCCGGCTTGTCGACGGGCACCACATCCCAGGAAAGCGTTGTCGTGGTCACACGCACATGCTGCCACCGGCGCGCGGAAACCACGTCCGATGCCCGGAATGCGAACGGTCCTCTTTTGCGGGCGCCGCGTTCGCCCCTGCTTAGGCAGCCGGATCTGAATTCGTGAGCGAGGGCCAGCTACTCCTGATCATCGATGACGTGAACGGCGGCCTCCTCGGCGGAGGCTGCGCCCCCGTCGATACCGACGTCATCAGCCACCAGGTCGGCGTCTACGTCTTCGCCAAACCCCTGGTCCGGCGCGACAAGTCGACCTGCTCGCGCGCGTCCAACCTCAGTTCGCTGCGGAAACTCGGTCTCCCGCTCGGCTTCGTCGGAGCGTTGCTGCTCGTCCCTGTCGAACGGGTCATATAGCCGCGTTGCCGGATCCGGCTCCTCTTCGGCCAGCAGCTGCTCCAAGCTTTCCGGCGTCGAGCCCAAGGAGCCATGACCGTACGGCCGCTCGGGCGGCGAATATCCCTCGTCGAGCACATCGTCGACGCCACGGTCGACGAGGGTGTCCTCAGGCTGAAGTTGGTCGTCCTCATCCACGCTGTATTCGCCAGCCGACGATCCCATAGCGCCATCCGAAGTACTCATGACGCAACGATGTCACTACACCCGGGAACCGCCATGGTGGGGGTGAGTCCCGCGTGGCAAGGTCCTCACCCGGTTCGGGCGACGAACCGTTGTCTAACCAGGTCACGGTGACGACACCACCCTCGGCGCGGAGCATCCCGCACCCGGACGAATGGCGCGGACGCGGCTGGTGACTCATTCCGGGTGCCACGAGCTGCTGCCTGGTGACCTCGCGGTGTGGGACGGCCACGTTGCAATCGTCGTCGGCAACGCCATGATGATCGAAGCGAGGGATCAATAGGGGTGCAGAGGAATGGTCGCCGTCATGGCAGCCCGTCGGGCTTGTCGGTGTGTAGAGCTTTGACTGCTTCGCCGACGGAGGCGAATAGGTAGTCCTCGCCGATCCGCCGGAGCAGGCCGCTTCGCGCCAAGCCGGCGCGGACCGTTTTGCTGGTTCTTGCCATCGCGAAGGACACGCCGCTGCGGTCGAGTCGGTCGAGCATTTGGCGTAGCGCGCGTGATCCGGTGTAATCAAGATCAGTCATTCCGATCGTGTCGAGCACGACGAGCCTGACTGGGTGACCCGCACGGCTTGATCGAAGAGTCCCCGTTGGGGCCGCCGGTTACGCGCTTTACGCGCCTGAACTACGACAACACGGACGAGCCTGGCGCCAACATGAAAGCAAAAAAGCCGGGATCAGCCGGGAAATCGGACAGTGGTGCCGGGCATCAGTTGAACGACTCGACCACGGCATTCCACTTCGACTCCGGCAGCGTCGCGTGGATCCACACTGATGATCACGCCCTTTCCGCTGACCCGCAGGTGCAGGTGCAGACCGCGGTAGTGGATCGGTAATGCCAGCACGCCAAGTGTTTCCGGCCAGTGCGGGGAGAGGATGATGCGGTTGGACCGGGTCTCCAGCCCGGTGAAGCATCGCTGCATGAGGTCGACGCTGCCGGCCATGGCCGCCAGGTGAATGCCTTCGGACGTGGTGCCGCCCTGGATGTCGGAGACGTCGGACTTGAGCGCCTGTTGGAAGAACTCCATTGCACGATCGCGGTTGGCCCGGGCGAGCACCCAGGTATGCACCACACCACTGAGCGTCGACCCGTGCGACGTGCGGGCCAGGTAGTAGTCAACCATTCTTCGGGACCTGGTCGGGCATGAAGCGGTAGCCGAGCCGGTCGAGTAGCTCACGCAACTCCGTCGCCGACATCAGGTAGAGCAGCATGAGGGCGTCGGCCTGCTTGGAAGCCTTGTAGCGGTTCACGTCGTCGTTCTCCGCCTCGAGGATGCGGTCGAGGCGTTGGATGTTGCCGTACTGCCGGCGGTAGCGGTCCCAGTCCAGTTCCTCCAACTCGCCGTATCCCTCGAACTGGCTGATGACGCCGTCGTGGAAGGGGACGTACATCCGTCGGCTGACCTCATCCCAGTGCGCCAGTTCGTCACTGTGCAGTCCGAGCGTTTCCCGTAGGTCGAGTCGGTTCGGCAGCGGTAGCAGGTTCAGTGCGTCGAAGGCCCGCATGATCACCCAGACCGCCATCACGTTTGTGTACGCGTTGTTGTCGATGCCGTCGTAAGGCGCGTCGGGGTAGCCCGAGTGGAATTCATCGGGCCCGATGACGCCTCGGATGCTGTAGCGATCGCGTTCTTGGTCGTAGGTGGCCCTACTTACCCAGAAGCGTGCGATCTCGGTCAGCATCTCCGCGCCATAGTCGATCAGGTAGGCGAGATCCCCGGTGACCTGGTAGAAGTTCCACGCGCTATAGGCGACGGCGATGCCGATGTGGTGCGCACGAGCGCTCGAGTCGGGGTTCCACCGGCCGCTGCGCGGATTGAGGTGCAGCCGTTGGCTTTCCTCGCGTCCATCGCTGCCGGATTGCCACGGGAACATCGCACCGGAGTAGCCGGCCGCCCTGGCGGCGTGACGTGCCTCCGGCAGGCGCCGGTAGCGGTATCCAAGCAGCGACCGGGTGATCATGGGCAGCCGTAAGTTGAGTACCGGGAAGATGAACAGTTCGTCCCAGAAGATGTGGCCGCGGTATGCCTCACCGTGCAATCCGCGAGCCGGCACGCCGACATCGAGGTCGGAACTGTTAGGTGAAACCGTCTGCAGCAGATGCAGGAGATGCAGTCGCAGGATGCGCAATTCGTCTGTGAAGTCTTCGAACTCGATGGACAGGCGCTCCCACAGATGTACCCAGTCATTCAGGTGCCCGTCGCGCAACTCGGCGAACCGGCCGAGTCGGCTCAGCCAGCGCTGGGCATCGACAGCAGGTTCGGACGTCGCGACATCGCGCCCGGTGAAGAGGGTCACGATCTTCTCCACCGTCAACGCCTCACCGACTGACAGCTCGACGGCGATATCGTGACCGATTTCTGCTGCCTCGTCGACCAGGCGATAGGTAGCCGGGACGGGAGTCCCGTCGCGCCACACGGTGCTTCGCGCCGCCATGGCAATGGGAACGCGCGATTGGGTCGTCTGAACTGTCAGCAGCACCGAATTGTCAGAGATCTCCCGCTTTTCCATCGACCCAAGATGCTCGTTGGCCAAGTCCCGGTAGCGCTCGACGAGCGAGTTCGTGACGTTGCCGTCCAGCGTCGAGCGAATCTCGATTCGCCCGGACCAATCCTCGGCGACGATCGTCGTCTGAAGCGCACCGACGTGGGGCATGTGCATCGCGACGAATCGTTGCTGTGTCAGCGAACTGGTGCGGCCGGCGTCGTCACAGAAGCGAACCTCCCTCGTCAGTACCGCGCCGCGAAGATCGAGGGTCTGCCGGTAGGACAGCACCCTGACCGCGTCGATGTCGAACCAGCTGCCGCCGTCGATCCGGAAGGTCAGGGCAAGCCAGTTGGGCAGGTTCACCAAGCTCTCGTTGTCGATAGCGGTACCCGATACGTCGTCGACGAGACGGTTGTAAACCCCGGCGGCATAGGTACCCGGGTAGTGCACCTGGTCGGCCTTCGATTCCGGCGCAGCGCCCCGGGTGGCGAAGTAGCCATTTCCGACCGTGCACAACGACTCACGAAGCTTCTCGTTCTGCGGGTCGTACCCCTCAAAGGTGAAATCCCAAGCCTCGGCGGCCACCTGGTGCTTGTAGGCAAGCCACCGCGACCCTCGCTGGAGGAACTCCCGCACCTGATCGGGACTCTGCAGGGTGAAATGCGCAGCCGTCTTGCGGTCGCCATCCTCGTCGTGCCGCACAACAATCCCGATGCCGTCGAATTGGACGGCGTCGAACGCGTCTTCGTCGGTGAGGTCGTCGCCGATGTAGATCGGCAGCAGGGAACCCGCAGCGTCGATGCGATCACGAATCCAGGCCAGCGTGGTCCCTTTGTCCCAGTCGATGTCAGGCCGCAGCTCGACGAGCATGCGCCCGTTCGTCACCCGTAGGCCATCTCGCTGTCCGAGCCGATGTGTTGCAGCGACGATCTCACCGACGTGCTCCGGTGCGACCTCGCGGTAGTGAACCGCGACGGCGAAGCGCTTGTGCTCCACTCGTACTCCCGGAATCTGCGCCAGGCTGTCGCGCAACTCGGCGGCCGCGCGCTCGAGGACAGGCACAACGGCGGCGGCCGCTTCGTTCTGGTGATAGGTGCCGTCCGGTCCCGTCAGCTCAAACCCGTGGCTGCCGGCATACCAGATCCCCGGTGTGCCTACCCGGGTGCGGATATCAGCAAGGTCGCGACCGCTCAGGACGGCGACGGGACACACCGCCGCCACGAGTTCCAGCGCCTCGGCCGCTCCGTCGACGAGCGTGGCCGCGCTCGGGATCGGAAACGATGGGGGACAACGTTCCGTCGTAGTCGAGAAACAACACCGGCTCTCGGGCGCTGGTGATGCCGATCAACTGACCGTAGGACTCCAGCGCATTCGGGATTTCCGAGATGCGCTTGTCACCCGTGCGAACCGCGACGTCGGCCAGGTCGGCGACCACGATGTCGGCACCGCACCGTAAGTAGTTCGTCGGTGTGTCCGGTCCGGTCGACACCGATGACGAGTGCGAATCCGCCGTCGCGACCCGCAGTCACACCGGCGTCGGCGTCCTCGACGACGACAGAGCGTTGCGGACGCACACCGAGTCGGCGGGTGGCCTCCAGAAGGACCACGGGGTCGCCGTTGCCCGCAAGCCCGAGCTCGCCGGCGACGGTGCCGTCGATGCAGACATCGAACAGGTCATCAACCCCGGCGGTTTTCAAGATCTGTTGACAGTGACTGCTCGATGAGTAGGCCGCCGTTGCGACGTCGACGTCCTGCAACTTTCGCGCCAGCGTGACCGTCGGTTCGAACAGCGTGCACACGCCGCGGCGTCACTGCAGCCCGTGTCGGTGAGCACACCGTCGAGGTCGAAGATCACCGCGTCGTGATAGCGCGGGTCGATGGTAACCGGCAGCTTCATGGCAAGGCTCCCTGCTCGAACCGAGTGACGGCTGCGGGGCGATGGAACGTGTTGTTGTTCATTGAGACGGCGCGAACTGTTGCTCCACCTGCAGGACCTGGCGGGTGGTCTTCACCACCGTGTCGGGATTGAGGCTCATCGAGTCAATGCCGACCCGGACCAAGAACTCGGCCATGTCCGGGTAATCCGACGGCGCCTGTCCACACAGCCCGGAGTGAATTCCGTTGCGGCGGCAACCCTCCACGGCCAGGCGAATCATCTCCTTGACGCCCTCGTCGCGTTCGTCGTAGTCGAAGGCCACGATCTCGCTGTCGCGGTCGACGCCGAGAGTGAGCTGGGTGAGGTCATTGGAACCGATGGAGAAGCCGTCGAAGCGCGTGGCGAACTCATCGATCAGGAGCACGTTGTTCGGGATCTCGCACATCGCGTACACCTTGAGCCCGTTCTCGCCGCGTCGCAGACCATGTTCGGCCATCTCCTCCAGAACCAGGTCCGCCTCGGCCACTCGGCGCACGAACGGGATCATCAGCACGACGTTCGTCAGGCCCATCTCTTCGCGCACGCGCTTCATCGCCTGGCACTCGAGCGCAAAGCCCTCGGCGTAGGCGGGATGCGCATAGCGCGATGCGCCGCGGAAGCCGATCATCGGGTTGCTCTCTTCTGGCTCGAAGGCTGCCCCGCCGACCAGGCTGGCGTATTCGTTGGTCTTGAAGTCCGACATCCGCACCACCACGGGCTTCGGCCAGAAGGCGGCCGCGATCGTGCCGATTCCCTCCGACAGGCGCTCCACGAAGAAGTCGCCCCCGTCGGAGTAGGCGTACGTCAGCCGATCGATGGTCCGCAGGGCTTCGGGGTCGTTGACCTTCTCCGGGTGGAGCAGGGCAAGAGGGTGCACACGGATGTACTCGTTGATGATGAACTCCATCCGAGCAAGCCCCACGCCGTCGTTCGGGAGGAACGACGTCTTGAACGCGAGATCGGGGTTCCCGAGGTTGATCATGATCTCGGTCCGCGGCCGCTTCATGTCACCCACCTCGGTGCGATCCACGTGGAAAGGCACCTCGCCCCGGTACACGCGCCCCGAATCGCCCTCGGCGCACGACACCGTGACGACCTCGCCGTTGGGCACACTGGTCGTCGCGTCGCCTGCGCCGACCACAGCGGGGATGCCGAGTTCGCGGGCGATGATCGCCGCGTGGCAGGTCCGGCCGCCGCGGTTGGTGACGATCGCCGCGGCCGTCTTCATCACTGGCTCCCAGTCGGGCGTGGTGGTGTCGGATACCAGTACTTCGCCGGGCTGGAAGTCGGACAGGTGGGTGAGGTGCTCGATCCGTCTCACCACGCCCGAGGCGATCTTCTCGCCGACCGACCGCCCCTCGGTGAGTACCTCGCCTCGGCCGTCGAGCGCGTACCTCTCCAGCGCCGTCGCGCTGTGCTGGGAGGCCACCGTCTCCGGACGGGCCTGGACGATGTAGAGCTTCCCGTCGATACCGTCCTTGGCCCATTCCATGTCCATGGGCCGGCCGTAGTGCTGCTCGATCGTGCACGCATAGCCGGCCAGCTCCAGGGCGTCCTCGTCGGTGATGCAGAAGCGGGCGCGGTCGGCCTTCGGCGTGGGGATGTTGCGAGTGGTGTACTTCGTCTCACCTTCGACGAAGATCATCTTCACCGCCTTGTCGCCGACCAGTCGGCGCAGCACCGCGCGATGCCCGGCGAGGAACGTCGGCTTGTGGACGTAGAACTCGTCGGGGTCGACGGCGCCCTGCACCACGTTCTCGCCGAGGCCGTAGGCGCCGGTGATGAACACCGCATCCCGAAATCCTGATTCGGTGTCGAGGGAGAACATCACGCCCGACGCGGCGAGGTCGGAGCGCACCATCTTCATCACGCCGATCGACAGGGAGACCTTGAAGTGGTCGAAGCCCTGGTCGATGCGGTAGTGGATGGCGCGGTCGGTGAACAGGCTGGCGAAACAACGCTGGCACGCGTCGAGCAGGCTCTCTGCACCCTTGATGTTGAGGAACGTGTCTTGCTGCCCGGCGAAGCTCGCGGTCGGCAGATCCTCGGCGGTCGCCGAGCTCCTGACGGCCAGACTGACGTCCTCGCCGTACTCCTGCTGAAGTTTGCGGTAGGCATCCACGATCTCGGTGGCCAGGTCGTCGGGGAGCCCGGCCCCGTAGACGATCTCACGGGCGCGATTGCCCTTGCGCGCCAGCGCGGCGACGTCGTCGGGGTCGATGTCGTCGAGCTCGGCGTGCAGAAGCTCCCAGGCGCCGGCCTGGTCGAGCATGTAGCGATATGCGCCGGCAGTCGTGGCGAACCCGTGCGGTACGCGGACCCCCTGGTCGGACAGCTTCTGGAACATCTCGCCGAGCGAGGCATTCTTTCCACCCACGAGCGGCACGTCCTCGATGCCGAACTCCTCAAAAAAGCGGACGTACCTGGACGTACTCATGATCTGTCCTCCCGTTGCGCATCAAGCAGTCTGGCAGCGTCGAGCCCGACCCACATGTCGTGCAGGGTCGAGATCGTCCGGTGTCGTTGCCCCCGAGGCCCCAGCCGTAGCAGCACGCCCACCCGACGCCAGAGCCACGCAACGGGGGGTTGACTGGGCTCGGCACCGAGCGCGTCGAGACCGAGGAGCGCCGCCGATCCGATGTGAGCGTCGGGTAATCGCCGTCCTCGTCCTGCAAGCTGCACAGGAAGCGCTCGGTGCGCTCGGGTTCCGGCGGGCTGGGTTGTGAACGACGATGGCGGCGCCGAATGGCGGCGCCGGGAACCACACACTCATCCCGGCCATCATCGCAACCCGCCGCCGCCAGCGTATCGGGCGCGTTCGGCTCCTCCACGCCCCACTTCGGTTTCCGGTAGAAGCAGTAGCCACCCTCGGCTGTACGCCAACTGAGGACGTATCGCAGCGCGGCTTCTCGGTCGAGCGCTGCGGTGGCCGCGGATACTGCCGAACAGAGTGCCACAAATGTCAAGATCCCACAGCAGGACGCTCGGAGCCAGGGTCCAACGTCACTCGGATCGGTAACGGCCCACCTGAGGGTGCCGACGCCGCAACGCATAACGACCGCCGGTGCGTGCAGATCGCAGTTCACGCCCTCTGGCCTGCGGAAACCAATGTCGTCGCGCCGGCAAATGCGCCGGACCGGCGCGACGCCTGGCGGAGCCGTAACGCTTTCGGGTCGGGTTGTATGCCGAAGTCACGGTGGCGCCGCGCCACAGGTGAAAGCCAAAGCCCGCCAACGCATCGAAGATGCCGCCGATCGGATCGCCCGCGAGCTGCTGAAGATGGCCGTCGATGAAAACGTCAGCGACGCGGTGAAACTCGCAGCTATTAGGGATGCTCTCGATCGAGCCGGATTGAGTGCCCGCACGGGTGTGAGCGTGGAAGTCGGGCGACGGCCGTTCGAGCTGGTCTTCGACGACATCACCAGTGGTTCGTACGCAGAGTCGCGCGCACATCGCGGAGTGCCTGACGACGAGTTGAACGAGTGGCATACGCCAGCCTTGGTTGGCGGCGGTGCTGCCGTGCCGGTCGTGGAAGCCGAGGTCGTAGAGCCCGGGCCTGGCCGCGCCGACGTGCCGCCTAGGTCGAATGCTGAGCTAACTACTAACGCCGGCCGCAGGACATACACGCTCAGAGACTTCGAGCGGTCTAGCTCGAGCAGCAGTCGCATCGCCATCTCCCGCCCGCTCGGTGACCAAATTGGGCTCGGCAGAGCGTGTGATTGCTGAGGCTGCGCGGGTAAATCGAGATGTGGGAGCACTACCGTCGATTGCCGAGCAGCGGCGGCCGAAACGCCCTAGTTCCGTGGGTTCCGCGTCATGAGTGAGAAGCCAAGCGATGCAAGCGATCACGATCGGTTACGGACTGTGCGGCGGGCCGCTGAAAGGCTGGCCGGTGAGGCCGAGCCCGGTGGTATGGTAAACGTTGGAAACGCCCATAAGCAACGTTTACGACGCAAGACAGGACCGTCGATGACAGGAGCGATGCGCGTTGACGCGCGTGAACGCATGCGGCCGCTGCGATTGATTGGCTACGCACGGGTGAGCACGACCGCCCAGAGCGAGCAAGGACACGGTTTGGGCGCTCAATGTGACGAGCTGGCCCGGTATGCCAAGGGGCAAGGTCACGAGCTGGTGCACGTCATCACCGACGTAGTCAGCGGCACAGTGGCCGACAAGATGACCGGCCGCGCGATCGCGATAGCCGCCGTCGAAGCCGGCATTGCCGATGGCCTGCTGGTGCGCGCACTCGATCGGGCCACGCGCGACCAGCTCGACGCTGCCGAGCTGTTCAAGCGCGCGGAGCACAACGAGTGGCGACTGCTCGACTGTGACCGCGCCGATTCCGGTGATGACAGCCAGCGGCTGCTTGCCGATATCCGTATCGCCGTCGCCGCCGAGGAGCGCCGTAAGATCAGTCAGCGCACCCGCGACGGACTGGCGCGAGCCCGCCGCGCCGGGGTGCAGCTCGGTCGTCCAAGCCGGATACCAGCAGAGGTCATCGTGCGCATAGTCGAGCTGAACCGCCGCGGCAAGAGCACACAGGCCATCGCCAAGCAGCTTACGGCCGAGGGTGTTCCGACGCCCGGGGGCGGTACGAGCTGGGCGCACTCGACGGTACGGGCAGCCCTGCGCCGCCACGCTCAGCAGATCAAAGACCAAGAGCAACACAGGCATTGATATGGCGTATATCCGCACCTATGACACAAAGCAGACCTCACGCGGCAAGGTGGTGAAACGATACGAGGTGGTCTACCGCGCGAAGGTCCGAGAAAACGGACAGGCCGTGACGCGGTTGCGCCAAGAAACCTACAGTACTCGCGAGGCCGCCGAGGCCAGGCGCGATGAGTTGAACTCTCATCGCCATCATGCGCATGCTACCGACCCGAGCGAACAGCGACGCAGGGGAGCCCGCAGCCTCGACGAATACGCCGCTGATTGGATTGCAGCACAACGGATCAAGGTGGCAAGCGGGAAGCTCAAGGCGCGCACCCTTGACGAGTACGCCAAGCTATTTGACCGCTATGTGAGCCCCGCGCTGGGGCGGTTGCCGATCGCTGCGATTACCCCGGCACAACTTGAGCAACTGATCGCTGATCTGGCGAGCGGAGCGAGGCGCCGCGGTGGCGGTGATCTACACCCCCAGACGGTCAAACACGCCTGGCACGTCACACGGCAGGTATTTGCCTACGGCATGCGTCATGACGCGCTGGTGTCAAACCCGATTGATCGGGTGGACTTCTCGGGCAATCGAGCTACGGGCGACCGCGAGCGTTTTGCACCGCACCCGCTGACCGCCGAGCAGATCGCAGAACTGAGCGCAGCGCTGGCGGGTAATCGACCCGGCCGAGACGGCAAGCTGCTTCCTGCGTACCCGGTCTATGCGTTGATGGTCGAATTTATGGCCTACACCGGGCTTCGTGCCTCCGAGGTCGCGGGGTTAGAGATTCGCGACCTGAGCTTTGCGCCGGTGCCCGCCGGCAGTTCCGTCAAATGCAGGGTGCGCGTCGAACGCACCAAGACCCGTCGTGTCGGTGCCCGTTGGCACACCGAAGTCGGCGCGATCCCGCAGGACGGTGCCGCTGCCGGGATGGCTGGCCGCCAAGATGGCCGACTACCTGTCGAGCGATCCCGATTGCGCGACGCCCGCCCACTCGAGGGCGAGTGAGCTGGACGCGCCGTTGTGGCCGGGACGAACCAACGCCGGAGGACACCGAGACGGCCGCTCAGCAGCTCGCTCGTCGCGCCGACCAACCGTCCTGGACTGGACCGAGCCGATCGACCTGTCGATCTTCGCGCGGCGCATCCTGGCGCCGGCTCTGACGGCCGTGGGTCTGCCGGTCAGTACGCCGGCGACGCCAGCTCGTACGCTCGGCAATGGCGCGATCGAACCCGCGAGGCCCGCAATCCAGGGTGTCCGGCTGCACGACCTGCGCCACAGCGCAGCTGTGGCGTGGCTGACGGCCGGAGTGCAGGTAGCGCAGGTGAGCCGGTGGCTGGGTCACGCGCAGCCGACGATCACCCTCAACGTTTACGGCGACTGGGTGCCTGAGACCGTCGAGAACCCGCTGCCCGAACCGGTGGCGCGCAATGTCGTGGTGCCGCTGCACGGCCGCAACAGCTAGCTGGACTGGTCGGCGCTGCTACGTCACCAGACCTGAGCAGTTGTCGCAGTCGGTGCCGCGGGCCATCATTCGCCGGGCCGGTCGCGAGCGACCCACAGCGCAATCCGCTCGACCCAGATGGGTGCATCGCCGTGTGCCCGTCGTGCCACCGGCGCAAGACCGCGCAGGAATCGCTTGCTCGCGATTTTTACGCTTCGCCGTGCATGGGGTGGTAGTCGCCCAGCATGAACCGGGTGACACGCCGGCGGAAGGGGATGGTGGCCGGGTCGTCGCGGCGGCGTACGGACCGATCTTCGGGCATCCGGTGCCGACCGATGTAGTCCTCTGACGTGGACAAAATGAACCTCTCCAAAGCTGGTGATGTGCGAGGCAGACACCGTGGGGGGATAACCCCCGATCTTGATCGCGCTCGCTGCATAGCATAGCGGTCGCCAGTGCATGCAGAATCCGGACCACGGTCCAGCCTTGCGGGAATTGTCCGGTTACCGGACAAATGCCTGCGCATGCCGTTCTGAACTTAGCGGCGCCTAAGCCGCTCCGGGCGATGAGGCCAGTGATGGCGATATTCGCTGAGGGCGTCGAGGCCGACGAACCGCGATGGGCCGTTGTTCGAGGCCCAGACCGGCGGCCGGCGGCAACGACACATGGCCGTGGTGGGCAAGGGCATCCCGATCTACCTTGTCGTCCCGCTGGGCCGGTGACCCCGCGCGATCGTCAGCCGAGGTGCGGGCTGTGGTCACGGCGTCTGCGCCCACAACCCCGTCAAAATCGGCGCCCTCACAGCATGAAACCGACACCAGACCCCCAAGCCGCACCCAAACCACCCACGCCCACGTAACAGGCCACCGTCGCTCACCGCCATCACTTCGATGAAGACTGCTTCAGGTCGAAGTAGCTAGGGGACTGGACGGCGCGGGCTGTGGCCTGGCTGAGGCGAAGGATCCGCATATCGCCGAACGGTGTGCCCTGGCCACGGTTGCACACCATCGCCAGGGCCAGGTCGTGCTCGGGATCGGCAAAGCCGCCGGAGCCAGCGAACCCGAAATGGCCGTAGGCGCGGGGTAGCTGTTTGTGAACCAGCGGCAGCCGATGGTAGCCAAGCCGCCACTGCATGGTCATCACGATGACTCGGTCCCGTTGGTCGTTTTGGATCTCGGAGGCCTTGCGCACCGTCTCCTCCGACACGATGCGCACCCCGCCCAGCTGGCCGCCGCCGGCGAGCATCGCGTACATGGCGCCGAGCGACACGGCATCGAAATGCCCATTCATCGCGGGGACGGCGGCATCGAGCAGTCGAGGGTCCGCTACGACGTCCTCGATCCCGCGGGAGAGGGCTGCGTTGAGCAGCCGATGCGGGTTGACCGGCGACCGCAGGACACCCAGGCCCCGCGTCATCTGGTTGAACACGAAGTTACCGAGGGGGGCCATCAAACGCGTGAAAGCGGGCGACATCGGTTCCAGTGGCGCCACGCGGTGCCGCTGCTCGGGCGGGCAGCCGATATACAGCCCGTCGAGCCCGAGCGGTTCGGCGATTTCCTTCTGGACGAACTCCTCGATCGGGATGCCGGAGATCCGCCGCACCAGCTCGCCGACGAGCCAGCCGAACGTCAGCGCGTGATAGCCCACCGAGGTTCCGGGCTGATATGCCGGCTTCGCCCGAGCCAGCACATCGGTCATGTGCTCCCAATCGAGCATCTTGGATCCGTGGTCGATGATCGTGCCGAGGCGGTGCAGGCCCGCGGAGTGGCTCAACACCTGCCGAACGGTGATGTCACCCTTACCGTTTTGGGCGAACTCCGGCCAGTAAGTGGCGACCCGTTCGTCGTAGTCGAGGTCCCCGCGGTCGGCGAGCACATGGGCGCAGGTGGCGGTCACGCCCTTGGTCGTGCTCCAGCACATGGCAAGCGTGTCGCGTTCCCAGGGATCCCCGTCCACGGTGCGAACTCCACCCCACATGTCGACGACAAGCCTGCCGCGGTGGTAGACGGCCACCGACGCGCCGCCGTCGGTGCGGGCGATCTGGTTCCTGAAGACGTCCGCCACTTCGGCGAATTCGTCGTCGTAACGACCGTCGATCAGATCTGTTCCTGATGTGGGAGCGCTCAGTGTCGGATCTCCCTTCTAGCTGACGTCGCCGAGTGCGATGACGGCGTCGAATCCTTCACGGATGCACCCGGCGAGCATGTCCAGATCCGGCACTGCTGCCGCATCGACGTTGATCCCGACGAATGCCTTGTGGTTGTAACCCACAAGCGAGCAGCTGGCTGCGGCGCCGATGAGGGGACCGAAGGGGTACAGGCCGACGACCTTCGCGCCGGCGAGGTAGACGGGCTCGTCGCCGACGGGAACGTTGCTGACGACGAAGTCGTCGTGTTTCATCAGCATCCCCGAGGAAGAAACTCACCGCCGTCCGGGCCCAGAGCATTGACCACCACGTCGGATCTGGTGATCAACGGAAGTCGCACTTCCGCCTTCAGTTCCTTCATCCATTCAGGAGTGTCCGTCACGCAGTGTCCCGCGGCGGCACTTTCGACGAAATCGGCCACGCAGAGTCGCCGCCATGGTGAGCAAGGACGAGCGCGTGAAGCCGCTGCAGGATCGCTATCACAGCGTCAAGCTCTGCTACCGGATTTGACGATCCTCCCCAGTACGGGAGCTGATCGTGCGCGCACGTCGAGGTTGGCCCCGGTCCCGACGCTGAGCGGAGGTTTTCGCGGCGGACGTCAGCTGAGCGAAGGAAGCGTCCATGCAATCCCCATAGTGCTCGATATCCGGTAGCACGATCGGACAGCCGTTAATGCTGACGACCACGCGTCCGCAGTAACTGATCACGTTGTGGATCAGCCCGCATCCTTGTGTGAACGGCGACAATGCGTAGCCGGCGATCATCCGAGCGCCAACAAGGTAGATCGGGGACTCCGGACCGCGCATGGTGGAGACGAGGGTGTTCGAAACCCGTGAGCTGTCGTAGAGCCTCCCGAGGTTTGCCGCCATCCCGACACGGAGGGCTGTGACGACGAACGCGCCCGGTAAGAACTCGGCGTACTCGAGCACCCGTTCGCCCACCGCCTCGCTGAGGGCTTTCGAATGGGCGCTCGACTCGTGCACGGCCCTCAGACGGGCCACAGGGTCGGCGATGTTCGTGCCGAGCGACACGCGGACCACAGAAACCTTATTCACCCCGTGCTGGCGTTCGGAGTCAGTGTGCACCGCGATCGCCATGGCCGTCACGAGCGGCTTTTCGGGCAGCTCGCCCTTCTCCAGAAGATACCGGCGCATAGCGCCTCCGACGCCGACGAGAACGACGTCGTTGAACGTGGCTTCCGGTACAAGCGTGCGTGCTGTCGACACCGCGGCGAGGTCGTAGGCGCGTGCGTCAAAGTTGCGGCTGCTGTCGGTGTGCTGGTTGAACGGGGTGTGCGGAACATCGATGGATGGCCCTTGCTCAACCCGATGACTGATTGGCATCAAACGCGTCAACGCTCCGGGAAGCCTGGCCAGCAAAGGAATGCTGTGCGTTGCCGCGGAGACCAGTTGTGCTGGCCGACGGGCGTAGGTGACCGCGGTGCGAGCGAGCAGGTTCAGCGATGACGGATATGGTTCGGGGGTCCAATCGTCCACGAGCGCCTGCGCGGTGTCGGGTGTTAGGTCGTGTAGCGCGTTGACGATCCATCGCCTGCACAGTCATCCCGATCGCATCGGCCTTGCACAGCTGCGAGTCCACCACAACCGCCGTGGGGTGAAGTGCGGCCAGTGCCTCGAACACGCTTCGCTCGAAAGCGATCCCCGCGTCAAGGCGGGCCTGTTCCTCCGTCGAGGGAAGCCACTTCAAGGTCTCAACTAGCGGCATGAAGTCGTTCTGCACCCGCACGGGGCACTGTTTGGCCGCATAGGCGCCAAGCAGGACGGACTCCCGCATTTCTGCCACCATGCCATCATCACGCCAGAGGCCGACACCCGCTCCTCGTTCCGGTGCCGGTATCGAAGCGGTTCGCGGTATCCAACCGTGCCCGAGCATGGCGGCGCCTGTGCGCCGAATCTGTCGGTGCGAGGGTATAGCCTGAGTCTGCTTCACGAGATGCCGTCGCCAAGCTCCGACTGGACAGCACGCCAACCCCACGCTCGTGGGTGGCTCGGATGACGAAGCGGCCGGCACCAACCCGGTGCAGGCAAGAGCGCCTCCCTCAGTGGAGGCCCGAATGAGGGACGGGCAATGACCGACACCACCAAGCCGAACGGCGACCGCGACATGGGCCCACCCGAAGGCACAGCGTCGTCGGGAAGCACGTCACCGCCGCTCGACATGGCATTGCTGCGAGAGCTGGCCGCTGAGTTGGGGTTACTGGCCTGCCACCACCGACGACGAGCATCTTGAGAAGCTGCGTGCCGACAATGAGCGCTTCGACCGAATGAACGCCCACAATCCCTATCACAGCCCGTGTCCTGTTTGTGGGCGACCGACTCGCTTCAAGCAATGGCCCACACATTGTGCGTGCAACCGCTATGACCCGAAGCCGTTTACCTTCCCTTGGGAGAACAACCCAGCGAGGCAGGAGGAAATCCGTCAGGCCAAGCAGCGGGTGGCCGAATGGGAGGAGAAAGATGGGGGTTAGCATTCGCGGTCATTCTGACCCACACCTGCACTCCCCATGCCCTCAATGCGGATATGCCACCAGATACAAGCAGTTCGGGCCCATCCCTTGTGCGTGTCCGGGTCAAAGTCTGTGGGACAAGAGACTGGCGGAGATCCACGCGATAGAGCCCACCCGTTACGTTCGGGGTTCTGACGGGAAGCTGACATGTGCGATTCACAAGAAGGAGCACGACGACACATGATGACGCCGTGGCGTGATCGAGGGGATTACTACATCCTGCCCGATGATCCCGTTGCCGCATTGAACATCCTGCGTGAGGCCGCTGGGCTGGAACCGCTGCCAGAACCGGACGATGACGACGAATGATCGACATCTACGGTCATAGCCATTCTCACCTTCACAGCCCGTGTCCTCGCTGTGGTTATGCCACCCGCTCCAAGCAGTTCCCCATCCGCTGTGCGTGCAATCGCGATGACCCGAAGCCGTTTACCTTCCCTTGGGAGAACAACTCAGTCTGGCAGGAGGAAATCCGTCAGGCTAAGCAGCGGGTGGCCGAGCATGAGGCCCGTGAGCAATGAGTGCCGAGAAGGGCTGGATCAGGGAGCCACAGCCGACGCCACGCACCTCTCCTCTGGGCGAGGAGCATAAGTGGCATTTGATGATGGGGGCTGCCCACGATTGCCCTCAGTGTCGGGAGCGCCTGAGTCAAAGGACTGGCCAATGAGCGCCGAGAAGGGCTGGATCGGGGAGCCCCAACCGCCCTGCCGTGACTACATTCCTGGCGAGGAATATAAGTGGCGCTTGATGATGGGAAATGGCCAGTTCCTCACCGACGAGCAGAAGGCTGAGTTGGCCGAGATGAAGGGTGCAGCCGAACTGCTACCTCATCCATAGTCAGACTGGGGAACAATCCGGGAGTAGCGGCATCGCTGGGAGCACTTGAAACGGAGGACACAATGAGTGCTGAGCGCGGCTGGATCGGTGATCCGCAGCCCTCGGTGGAGTGGCGCGACTCCCATTACTCTCGGCAGGCTGACCTGTGTATCACGCGCTGCCCGATGATTCGCTGAACATCGTGCGCGAGGCCGCCGGGCTGGATCCGGACGAGTCCCGCAGCCTATCGAGCGCCGGTACGAACACCGGGGCCATGCGCGGTTATCCCTTGCCAATCGCGACTGCAAAGCCATCAGATCACGAGAATCAGTAGCCCCAGGGTCCTGGGCCCATCATTCCGGGTCCCATCATTCCCGGTCCCCACTGTCCGGGTCCCCACTGTCTGGGCCCCACTGTCCGGGGCCCATCATGCCGGGTCCCCAGCAGTCGGGATACCAAATGCCGTCTGCTCCCCAACAACCCGGGGGGTCCAACGGGTTTGGGCCCTGTTCTGGATAATTTGGGCCCTGTTCTGGATAAGGAGACGCAGAGATGGGGGCAAGCCCACCTGCGGGTTGGGCATTAGCGGTGGTGCCGCCGCTGGGCCCGGCAAGAATCGCTGAACTGCCGAGCGCAAGGATTGCCAGACTGGTGGTCGTCAAGTGTGTGGCGGTGAACATGCTCTTTCACCCTTTCTAGTGCGCGCTTGCCACCTCCATGACCTGCTACTTGGGTGGACTGACATCTAGTTCGGCATACATTCCGGTCCAGTAATGACCGGCGATGTTGCATATCAGCTCGTAGCGTCCTGGTGCGAGGGTGACGGTGGTCCAGCCGCTGGTCCCGGGGGCGATGCCGTAGTTGCTCGCGTTTTCGTCACCACGGTCAGCGCCGCATGTGCGTGATGCCTCGCCAAGGCTGCCCGCCTCGTCGACCTTGCCGTCAGGACCGATGGCACGCTGCCCGGGGTACTGGCCTTTAGCGAGGGTCAGCACGACCAACTCGTGGGGCAACGCACCGGTATTGACTGCTCGGAATGACACCCGACCCGGGGGGACGGTGGCCGGGTTGATCAAGATGCGCATCATTCCCATCATCCCCATCCCCGGGCCTCGGTATCCGTTTTGCCCGGGGCCATACGGGCCGTTCCAACCCGGCCCCATCATCCCGGGGCCCATCATGCCGTGCATATCGGTGAGGGTGACGTCGACAACTGTGCCCGGCAGCGCCGGTGCCGCACAGGATGGGGTAGCCGGAGACCGCCCAGGCCCCATCATTCCCGGTCCCCACTGCCCGGGGCCCATCATTCCTGGGCCCGTCATTCCCGGTCCCCAGGTGCCTGGGTTAGTCGGGTACGGACCGTTGGCGGCGTAGATGGCGGCGGTGGCCCCGATTCCAAGCACCAGTGACGCGAACGCGATAGCCAAGACGGGCCATAGGCGGTGGGATCGCATGGCGGTCAGCGGTGTTCGCGCAGCAGCGTGACGCGCTGCCGGTACTCGTCGGCATCGATCTCGCCGCGGGCGAAGCGTTCAGCCAGGACGTCTTCCGCGCCCCGTGCCTGCTGGGAATCACCCAGACCGTGGTGCCCACTGAGGTACCGGACCCCGAAGACCACCGCAGTGATCAGCGCCGCGAATATCACTACGAGCACGACGGCGGTGATGATCCAGCCGACCCAGCCCCAGCCGCCGCCGTAGCCGCCGTTCCACATCCCGCCGTAGCCGTTCCAGCCGCACATCGTCGACCCTCGTCTCATCAACGTGATCCTTGCGACAAAGATCCGCCTGCGCCCGGAACGGTCCTAGGGCCGTTAGTCCCTTTGTTCGCTCTGGGGCTATACCATCGGCAATGGGGATAACAGCGAGTTCTCAGGAAGTGGAGCGGGTTGAGCTGGCCCCCGCGGCAGCGCTGTTCCGCTCGCTCGGTGATCCCACCCGGCTAGCGATCGTGCGTCGGTTGGCGGGCGGGCCCGCTCGGGTGACCGACCTGGTCGAGGCCGTCGGGTTGGCACAGTCGACGGTGTCCAAACACCTTGCGTGTCTTCGTGACTGTGGCCTGGTGGCCTCGGACCCGGTGGGCCGCGCTTCGCTGTTTCGGCTGACCCAGCCCGCATTGGTCGAGCTGCTCGCCTGCGCTGACACGGTGCTAGCGGCCACCGGCAAAGCGGTGGCGTTGTGCCCCAACTACGGCGTAGACAGCTGCCCACCCGAAACAACGTGACGAATACGGGCGGTGCTCACACCGATGAGCAGACAATCCAGCTCACTCGGCGGGGCCTCCGCCTGGCGCAATTCACCATCGTCTATAACGTCGCCGAAGGCGTCATCGCCGTCACAGCCGGATTAGTCGCCGGGCTCATATCGGTCATCGGATTCGGATTCGACTCGGCCATCGAGTCACTGGCTGCGATCCTTGTCGCGCTACGGCTGTCCGCTCGATTGCGCCACGGCATCGCCGATCAACGCAAAGAACGTTTGGCCCTCAGACTCGTCGCTATCTCGTTCTTGATCCTCGCCGCCTACGTCACCATCGAAGGCATCCGCAGCATCGCGACCGGCGAGAGGCCCCAATCCTCTCCGCCCGCGCTCATCCTGCTCGTGGCATCACTAATCGTGATGCCCGTCTTGGCGGCGGCGAAGAAGCGTGTCGGTATGGCCCTTCTCGGGGAGGTCCTCATAGGGAAAGAACTCCACCCCTGGAACCGGGTCTTCGAGGTGACGCCGCATGGTTGCGTGTCGCCGCGTGACCTCGTCAGGAAGCCCGAGGCGCCGGTACCACTCCGTGGCGGCAGCGAACTTCGCCTCCTTCTCGGTGGTAGCCCTCATCAGCCAGCCGCCGCTGGGGAACCATGCCCGCCATGTTCCGTCGGCAAATCGCTCACTCTGAAGCCGGAATACCCACATACCTTTCGGCAAGTCGTCGGGAGAGTAATCAGCAAATGCGTTGAAGGATTCGACGATTCGTTGCATGACCCACTCCGGGTCATCTCCCTCGTCAAGAGCCTTCCGGACGGCCTTCTCCTCGGCCTCTTCCTTGGTCGCCGCCGTCACACTGCCCCACACAGCGCAGGGAGAAAACGCCCGCCATGTGCCGTCTTCGAGCTGCTGCAACTGGCCAATGCGTCGCCAGGTCAACCGCATCAGGTTCAAATCGTCGCCGGTGGTGTTCAATCGCCCACCTGACGCAAAATCCTCATCAGGAAATTATCTCCCACAGCCGACCCAATACGCGGTGCACCAATGCCGCTGGCGAAGCACATCGCCGAGCACCCGGCCGCTCATGTGGGGCCAGAGCAGGATGCTCTGCTGTTACCAGCATGTGCACACCGAATTCCCGCGGATGCGCGACTTGCTGCATCCAGTACCAACCAACGACACTTAGCCGACGCAAGACGACCCTTGCAGCGGCTAAGTGGAAGTTGCCTCGCGTGCTGCTCAGCGGCTACTTCTGGCGGGCCGTGCTATCCGCGTAACCATGCCGCTCGAGCTGTGAAACGAAAGCCGTTGCGGCGCTTGGTATTTCAGTCCTGCCGTCCCGGCAATTGCCTTGGCGGCTCCAACGCTCCCACCATCCTGTTAATGCGGGTGGCCTCGGTGATCGTGGCCAGGCCGGTCAGGCTGGCGGAGTGTAGCGTCGCCGATCGTCGCGTTCACGATCATCGCGTTCACGAACGTGCGGCACGGCCGGGGTCGACGAAATTGAGGGCGGGTCCGGTTCGGGGTCCACCGGCTCGGCGTCCACGATCTCCACCTCGGCGTCCGGACCCGCTGTCAACGCGGTGGGCGTGTTGTTGTCCGCCGACGTGGTGGTGGTGAGGGCACGGCGGGCCTCGGATCGCGAGCCGCCGGTGATCGAGTCGAAGACCTCCTCCCACGGGGCCGGACCAAGCGACACGTTTAGGGCGCTCTTCACCGAAGGCCTGCGCGGTCGAGGGCGGCGATAATTGCTTGCAGCGCAACGTTATCCGCGACGTCGCCGTCCGGGGCGATGCCCAGCAACCGCTGCACCAGCACGTCGGCGGCGGCATCCAACTCAGTCCCGTCCGCCCGCATGCGCGAGAGCCCATCACGTGATGGCCTAACCAGGCCGCCAGCAAGCCTGCGGGCGGTAACGGCGAGCCGCAGCACCTAGTCGTTGCTGCCGCGGTGTGCGGCCCGTTCCTGTGCCCGCTCGTCCGCTGCTTTCTGCTCCTCTGGTGTCACCACAATCGCGTCAGGGCCGGGAACCACCGTCGCCACGTGGCCGGTGGCGAGCCACCGCACCACGTAGGGAGGCGAGCCGTCCGCGGAGTGCACCTCCGTAATAAGCCCCCGCTGGTCCGAGCGCTCGGTGGTCGTGCCCTTGATCACCAACCAGTCGCCTACGTTGGCTTTCATCGCCGACTCCTTCCTCCACTCCTGTCCCGATTCTGCGCGCCTCCCAGGGTCGGCGGTACCCCCGCCCGAGAGCATCTCGCCTCATAACCCCGAGGGCTCCGCCCACCCAGGGTGCGATGTAACGGTGAAGCCCTGCCCGGCGCGCTGCAGCCCGGCGACTTCGCCGTGTGGGACGGCCACGTCAACGGTCGCGGCAGTCACTCGCACGGACCCCGAGGGGGGGTCGGCAGCCATGGCAACAGCGCTTGTGCTGCACCAACCCCCGGCCACCGACACCGGTCGATCGGTCAGGTATGGCCCTGAAGGTTATCCCTCGCCGCCGAGCTCGGTCTGGTCCCGCTCGGTCTCGGCGGTGTCCTGGGCCATCGCCGCCTCGTCGAGCCACTTCTGGACATCGCCGCCGAGGCGGTCCGCGGACAGGTAGGCGAAGTCGAGGGCCTGTACCGCCATCGCTGCCAAGACCTTCATGGCCCGTCCGCTGCGGTGGATCTCCGCCATCAGCGCACCGAGCGCCTGATTGTCTTCGGCGCACAACGCCGACAGGTACCGGCGGGCATCCGCGAACTCGCGGTCGACGTGGGCCATCTTCCTCCGGAACTCGTCGGGCGACGGCGGGTCGTCGGGCGGTTCGGTCATGGGTTTCTCTTTCGGTGGTGGACCAATCCCATTTTGGGGTTGGTTTGTGCTGGTGGTGTCCGTCTGGGCTTTTTGCCCGGCATGCGGAGTTCGCCTGGCAGGACAAGTACGGGTCAGCGCCCGTCAGTCGGAGTCGAGCATGTGGGCAAGCATCCGGAGCGTGTGGGCGGTGTGCCGACCGTCGGGCACCTCGGCGAAGGTCTCGGCCACTTTCCGCAGTTTCTTGGCCACTTCACGCCGGGTGACCGGGTCCAGGGCGGCCAATTCGTCGAGCAACGCCCTGGGAGTCTTCTCAGTGCCGGACATGACTCCTCATTGGTGTCAATGCGGGGTCTGACAGCTCCCGTGCCAGCATGACCCACGCGAAACGCTAACAGCGGCACGGCCATGCCGCGGCCTCAGACTGCGGCAGATGAAGACCGCCTGGCGGATCGGGGGCACGACCACTTCCCGCAGGTATGGGTCTTTGGGTGAGCTCCAGTTCCTGGTGGTGGGGTATCGCAGGGATGCCCACACGAACTGGTTAGCTTCCAGGTCGCACCGCGCCACAGTCGCACTCACCGGCCTCGTTGCCCCCAACGTCGCGCAACGTCTCGTCAAGGACAGCGCCCTGGGAAATGACCAACGTAGGTTGCAGGATGCCGAGCACCGGCCGACAGCGCGGTCGGAACGGCAACGAAGCTCTGTCAACCGCAGCCTTGGGCCCCGCCGTCATGGCAGGCTCCCAACCATGGCATTTACCGTCTATGCGCGTGGCCCAGTCGAAGAAGGCAGCCAGGAGCCATCCACCAGGTGGGAAACCTATGACTTCGGTGACGTCGCTGAGTACACGATCTATCCGAGCGGTGTACTCATCGTCGAACGAGCCCGGCCCCGCGGCTGCGCCCGCCGCTGCGCCGGCCAACACGGGTCCCTTCACGGGTATCTATACCGCCAACTATGCCGCGGAAACCCACCTCGACGGTCAACCGTATACCGGCTCGACACCCAGAGCGGAAACATGGGCAGTCCGCTCGGTGTGCCACCCCGGGTGCGTAGCCACCGCGTCACGCACAAGCGGCTCAACCGCGCTCGTGTCGACGCTTGTGTTCGACGATGTCGGCGGACGCTGGCTGGCCGTCGGCCTTGGCTCAAACAAGTGCGGTAACGCTCCCGCTGAATACTGGGAGACGTTCGTGCTGCAGCCACATTCCGATGGCACCCTCGCCGGCGAATACATCACGGCAACTAGCAGTGGCTGCGACGAAAAGCGAGCCGTGACCTTCACCCGCATCCGAGATTTCGACGTCAATATCCTGCCCGACCCGGCCGCCCAGCCCCCGCGGGTGGTGTCGCCGGCCGAAGCGCTGCACGGCC
Organism: uncultured Actinomycetota bacterium; assembly: GCA_963744085.1. GTDB lineage: Bacteria > Actinomycetota > Actinomycetes > Mycobacteriales > Mycobacteriaceae > Mycobacterium. The sequence continues at coordinate 1,347,882 of CAVUSK010000014.1, read as the reverse complement.
GCTACCACGCCACGAGTACCTACACGGACGGGAGGACCAACTATGAGCACGACTATGCTGTCCGCACGGACTGTCTTCGCACCAGCGATCGGTGCATGAGCTATCTCTATTCGCCCGATGATCACCTCGGGATGGTATTCGGCAGCGGGAAATGGACGTTGGAGGAAGAGGGCGATGTCCAGTGTTCCGCCGGCGGCGGCACGAGGCATTCGAAACTCACCGCGGCGTATCCGCTACCGCAACCACCGCAGGATCCGATCACGCTGCTCACCGGGCACGGTCACCAGGACGACACCGGGGCCTGCACCGGCAGCAGTGATTTCGACGACAAATTTGTGCGCACCGGCGATTAGAGGCAGGCGTCGTGGTTCGGCAGGAAGGGCCTCCCGGTCATCACGGCTGGCCTGCCTATCCTGAATTACCCTGTGGCATAAGGCTATTCGTGAATAGCGTTCCATGGTCCAATATCTGCTATTTCGGCAGCTTTGCCGTGGCGGGGGAGTTGGCGGACGTCGCCTCTGTTGGTCAGCCGGTCTTCTGCCTAAGGCTGGCAGTTATGTTCAGGTCGGCCACGGGGCCTACGTCGCGGGGAGCTTCAGTTTGGGCGGCGGATAAACCGACCGTGCAATCGTCGCTGAAGTCCATCCGATCCACCATCCGGCGCCGATCAAGAGGAAGGTGTGCAGGCGGTTGGGGTACACAACTGCAACAACACTCAGAATCACAGCCCACACGACTGCGCAACCGATGCTGTAACCCGTATAAGTCTTGCGCCACGACATGACAACAAGGCTAAGCCCGATACTCTGCTGACGCTGGAGGGCCAATAATCAGCTAAATTGTCGCCCTTGTAGTCGCCTGGGCGCTGGCGAACATGGCCCCCTGATCGTCTGTGACATGTGAGAATGCCCGAAATGAGCGACTATCTATTAGTCCACGGCGCTTTTGGCGTCGGCTGGGTTTGGGACGAAGTGGCGAAGCGCCTGGAGAAGACTGGGCACCGCGCACACGTTGTCAGTCAATTACCGAGCACGGGCACCGATCCGGCGTTGCTCGGCGACCTCGCCGCCGATGCACAATGTGTGCGGCGGATGCTCGACGCGATGGACGAGCCCGTCGTTCTAGTGGGCCATTCCTATAGCGGAATGGTTATCACGGCGTTGGCCGATCACCCGAAGGTGCGGCACACCGTCTATCTCTCCGCGTTGTGGCCGGAGCGCGGCCAATCGGCGTTGAACTTGATGGGGGATGTGCTTCCCCCCGTGTTCGTCCGGCGAGATCATGGCGCGTTGGAGGTCACGGATGATTTCGACCTCGCGTGGCGGACGTTCTGTGCCGATTTAGATCAGGAAGGCGCTCAAAAGTTGCTCTCGCGATTTGTGCTGCAATCCCATTCGTCCTGCATCGCTCTAAGCACGGCTCCGGAGCGGTCACATCCGACGACATACGTGATTGGGCTTCACGAAACGGAAGGCTCACTGGCGGGCCAAGAAGCGAGCGCCTCGACCCAACACGCCGCGGCAGCGGGCGATGAGCGGTGGCGCGCGGTGCTGCACCGCTTTGGTGAGATCACCGCCGAACTCACGCAACGGTTCGGCGGCACGGTGGTCAAGAGCACCGGCGACGGCCACCTCACCACGTTCGACGGCCCGACGCAGGCCATACGCTGCGCCGAGGCCCTGCGTGCTGACGCCGAGACCCTGGGCGTCCAGATTCGCGTCGGCATCCACACCGGCGAATGCGAACTGCTGGACAACGACATCGGGGGAATCGCGGTACACATCGCGGCGCGGATTCTCGGGCACGCAGGGGCGGGCGAAATCCTCGTGTCCCGCACGGTGCGTGACCTGGTCGTCGGCTCGGGCACGGGCTTCGAGGACCGTGGCGGCGTCGAGCTGCGTGGCGTGCCCGGCAGTTGGCAACTCTTGGCGGTGGATCGCCACGGCCCGCGGGCGGGATCGCCTGAGGCGGAGCTGGCGTCAATGCCCACTCCTGGCCGTCGCGCCGCAATGCGCCGTTCGGACCGCGCCGTAGAGGTGATCGCGACGCGCGCACCGTGGATTGTGCGCGGGATGGCGCGACTCGCCCCGGCCACCGGCCGGCGCTGAATAGCCGGAGGCAGCGCGCTTGAAGGTGTCGGAGTCTTGACAGGTGAGTCGCATTCAGATGCCGCCGACGCCGATGCCTCCGTGCTGGCGAACGACCCCACATTCACAAGCTGCCTACGCAGGTACTAAACCGGAGCACGCCCGGGCATGTAACGCGGTACTACGTGGGGGCCGGATGCACGTCCCGATCTGAGGACATACCCGGCTTCAATGCCGACACCGCCCGTGTGGGCAGAGAACAGAAAATTCGACTCGAAAAGGGCCACGGGTCGATTTTCTGAAAACGGCAGTTCGCCGCGACCGGGGCACCCAGATGATCCGAATCACGGGCTCTCAGTTGGCTTCTAAGCCACGATCAGGGCAAGGCCGGAGGGGATGGGTCGTTTCGCGCTGGCCGCCCTGGTCAATATCACCCGCCGCCGACTGTCCGCGGATCGACTCGAGCACCTCAAACTTGTACACCGGATGATCCGCGCCGAGAACGTCACGCAGGAAAGCGATCCGCGCGGTGTCGCGGCTGCCTGCGAGGCGTCCCATGCGACGCATTTACCGGCGGAATGTCCTCTGCCTCAACAGGAACCATCTGTTCCGTTCGATCTGTTTGCGCTTTGCACACAACGCATTGCCGACCCAACGTAACCTTCTGAATTGGCTTGTCGGGGAACAACTTATGGAAGCAATCAAAGCAAATCTTCTGAGTCATCAGATCGGATCTTTCAATTAGAGGTCCCCGTACTGGTCGAGGTTCGTGACCCCGGCCGGTAGCTAAGCTAGCTGCGCCGGCGGCGTGACTTGGTGATCTCGAGGCGTTCCTTGAGCAGTTCGTCGAGTTCCTCGATCGAGCGGCGTTCCCGCAGCATGTCCCAGTGCGTGCGCGGCACCTTGACCTTCTTGGGTTCGGCCAGGTCACCACCCTCGATCAGGGTGCCCTCCATGCCGTTGCGGCACAGCCAGGTGCCGGGGATCTCGGCGTCGTGGGCGAAGGGCATGTCGAACTCCTCGCCGTTCTCGGTGCGGTACCGCGCGATTTGACGCGGCGCCAGGTCATGGTTGCGGTCGGTCTCGTAGCTCACGGCTCCGAGGCGACTGCCCCTCATGACGCGATCAGCCATCACCAACACCCCCCGTTGCGCGTATCACCGCATATCTGTGCAGGCTACGCCCCGCCCGTGCTAGCTACTTCGACCTGAAAAAGTCGGGGCGTGGCGGTCCCTGGTGGTGGTGTTGGTGGGCGCGAAGATGGCCTCAACCCCTTGGCGAGAAGGGATTGAGGCCATCGTGCTCAGAACTGTAAACGACCAGCCGACGTTGTGGGATGCGGTCCTGCCGCCGGAGTTGTTGGTGCTGCCGGTGGAGTTGGGGCGGGTGGATGCGTTGCTGGAGGACCCGGTGTTCTTCGGTCCGTTCGCCGCGCATTTCGATGCCCGGATCGGTCGGCCGTCGATTGCGATGGAGACCTATCTGCGGTTGATGTTCCTGAAGTTCCGGTACCGGCTGGGTTACGAGTCGTTGTGCCGGGAAGTGTCCGATTCGATTTCCTGGCAGCGGTTTTGCCGGATCCCGTTCGGTACCCGCGTGCCGCACCCGACGACGTTGATGAGGCGGCACGTTGCCTTCAGGTGACTGACCAGCCAAAAGACTCGGGCGGTTCCTCATGCCACATACCCGCGGTCTGGCGGATGCGTTCGGCGACAGCCTCAATGGACGCTCGGGCGCTATCGCCGGCATTGCCGCCGCCTTGTGGAATCGGGAAGATGAATCGGCCGCTCTTTCCCCATTGCCAGATCGCAGCGCGGCTTCGCTAATCATGCCGTTGCCGAGCACCATCGCGACGTGGCCGTCCCACACCGCGAGGACGCCGGGCAGGAGCGCGGTGGCGACTGGTTTTCTGTCACCAGCCGCGTGTGCCGCTCGTCTAGGTGCGGGACGCTCCGCGCCGAGGCTGGTGTCGTCACCGTGACCTGGTTAGACAACGGTTCGTCGCCGAACTCGGTGAAGACCTTGCTACGCGGGACTCACCCCCACCATGGCGGTTCCCGGGTGTAGTGACATCGTTGAGTCATGAGTACTTCGGATGGCGCTATGGGACCGTCGGCTGGCGAATACAGCGTGGATGAGGACGACCAACTTCAGCCTGAGGACACCCTCGTCGACCGTGGCGTCGACGACGTGCTCGACGAGGGATATTCGCCGCCCGAGCGGCCGTACGGTCATGGCTCCTTGGGCTCGACGCCGGAAAGCTTGGAGCAGCTGCTGGCCGAAGAGGAGCCGGATCCGGCAACGCAGATATATGACCCGTTCGACAGGGACGAGCAGCAACGGGCTGACGAAGCCGAGCGGGAGACCGAATTTCCGCAGCGAACTGAGGTTGGACGCGCGCGCGCAGGTCGACTTGTCGCGCCGGATCGGGGGTTTGGCGAAGACATAGACGCCGACCTGGTGGCTGATGACGTCGGTATCGACGGAGGCGCAGCCTCCGCCGAGGAGGCCGCCGTTCACGTCATCGACGATGAGGAGTAGCTGGCCTCGCACGCGAATTCAGCTGGAGAACAGGTCGGGAGGGGACGCGACGTACTGTTCGACCGTCTGTGCGGGCTCGGGCAGGCAGCTCTTGGCGTCAACGTGCGGTGGGTCTTCGTAGTTTTCGCTAATCATCGGTTTCCGTTCGCTCGGTCTGCGCGACTCCGCTGCGGGTTGTGGTGCCCCCGTCGTCATCGTTCTCAAGACGTTCCGCTTCGGCTAGCGCGCGCTCGGCCCAGTCGGTCGCCGGCTGCAGCGTGTCGCGGTATGCCGCGAACTCGCCGGGCAGATCCGTTTGTGACGCATCGTCGGCGCCACGACCGTCCATCGGCGTGCGGGGTGAGATGTGACAGATCGTCCCACGTCGATGTTCGCGGACAGCGCCCTCGCCCCACAGGAATCCGTTGTGCTGCCAACTGAAGTCCGAGTCTTCCCACGGCTCAATCCGGGTTTGGACCATCAGCGTGGATCTTGGTCTGACACGCCGAGCTGTGCTTGGCGGGAAGGACTGATGATTGAACCGTCCCACGTTTGATGCGCAGCTTGGTGTGTCCCGGGTTGCACGCAGTCGGTTTGCTTGATTCTTGGTCACGACGTCCGTCGAAGGAGCCGTGTCCGTGCCGAAGCGTTATCCCGAGGAGTTCCGCCGCAAAGTGCTCGATCTGGTGGCCGCTGGCCGCCCTATCGCGCAGATCGCTGCCGATCTGGGCATCAGTGACCAGACTATCTACGGCTGGCGCAAACAAGAACTGATCGACACCGGACAGTTGCCCGGTCTTAACCGTGCCGAACAGGCTGAGCTGGCCGCGGCCAACAAACGCATCCGCGAGCTGGAAACCGAGGTGGCGATCCTGAAAAGGGCCCGTGAGCTGCTGAGGGAGCCACACGACCCAAAAGACGGTACGCGGCCATAGCCACGATGGCCGCAGAAGGACTGCCCGTGCAGATGGCGTGCCGACTGCTGTCGGTGGCCGAATCGGGCTACTACGAGTGGCGCCGCCGGCCACCGTCGGCCCGGGCGGTTCGCCACGCCTGGCTGACCGAGCAGATCCGGGCCGTGCACACCGCCTCACGCGGCACCTACGGCGTCCGCCGGGTGCATGCCGAGCTGACCCTCGGACTGGGGCTACAGGTCGGCCACAACCAGGTCGAGCTGCTGATGACACGCGCAGCGATCAAAGGCCTTCCGGGCAACCGCCGTCCTCGGCCGCGCAATGAGACGCCGACCGCGTCGGATCTGGTCGAGCGGATGTTCACCCGCGAGGCACCAAATCGTTTGTGGGTCACCGACATCACCGAACACCGCACCTACGAAGGCAAGGTGTATTGCGCGGTCGTGCTCGATACCTTCTCCCGCCGCGTTGTCGGCTGGTCGATCGACTCGAGCCAGACCGCCGCGCTGGTCACCAATGCGCTGAGTATGGCCATCGCCAACCGTGATCCGCAGGCCGGTGGGATCATCCACTCCGACCACGGCGTGCAATTCACCTCCTGGGCCTTCACCGACCGCGCAATACGCTCCGGTCTGGTGCCCTCGATGGGGTCAATTGGCGACTGCTACGACAACGCGATGATCGAATCCTTCTGGGGAAGAATGCAAACCGAGCTACTTAACCGAAAACGGTGGAGGACACGGATTGAGCTGGCCAATGCGATCTTCGATTACCTGGAGATCTTCCACAACCGTCAACGGCGTCATTCCGCCCTAGGGATGCGCACTCCGATAGAGTTCGAATTGCTACACCAATCCACCCAACCCGTGGCCTGAAACCAAGTATGGCGACACCGCCGAACCGGGGATACATCAGCTCTCTTCTTGGGAAGGTGCATTTCATGGCGAGCAAGTACGACCCGGAGACGCGGGCCAAGGCTGTCCATCTGGTGTTGGACCATCGTGATGACTATCCGAGTGAGTGGGCGGCGATCACGGCTGTATCGAAGAGGCTGGGGATGACCGCCGCCTAACGCCGTCGCGCAGGCTCACGCGCGATTCGAGCACAGCCGGGTGCGTGACTTCATACCCCTGCTAGTCGAGCGGCGTGCCGGAGCGCAACTTGCGAAGCAGGCCGGTGGGACCGCAGACGGGCGACCCGCCTCTTGTGCGCAGGCCAGCGGTGCAGCTGGTGTTCGAAGAAGAGGCGAGCGTCGTCGAGCTGCTCAGCGGTCGCGTTAGGGTACGCGGTGGCGATTCCCTCAAGCGCACCAAAAACTCGCCAGTCGAACGGATGCTCCGCCGGGACATGCCTGCCGTTCAGTGCCAACTCATTTAGCCCGCGCTCAAACTCGGCGCGCCATCAGACTTGTGCGAGAACCTCGGCCAACTCGTCGGGCCGCGAAAGCTACGGCTCATACATTCCGCCGAGCCAGCGGTGTTATCCAGTAGACCCGACGGCATGGCCGGTACTCCCACTAGGGCAGCCGCAGTACCACGTCTACCCGTAACTCACTTCGCCCCTATGGTGAAGCCACTGAGGAAGCCTCACCGGATGCTGAAGGGAAACGTGGTGGAAGGGACGCCGTTCGGGCGCTATCGACTGGTCGAGTTGCTGGGGCGCGGCGACATGGGCGAAGTCTGGCGGGCCTACGACACCGGCACCGACCGTGTGGTGGCGTTGAAGGTACTGCCCGCAAATCTTGCGGACGACGTAGTGTTTCGGCACCCAGCTCGCTGTCGAGAGCACCCAGGAAACTCCTGGGTACCTTTGTGAAAAAGGCTGGGTATAAGAGGATCGCGCACCCTTTCCTTGAGACGCTCGACTCCCGCCTGAAGGATGTGGGTGTCGCGACGTTTCCTGATCTGGTCGACCCGACGAACACTCACGACACATGGATCTATTTATTCGACCTCGATCACCCAGTCCCGGGCGTGCAGCCTGCGCGGGTGCTCTTCTCCGACGAGGAGCAGCTTTCGCGCTTCCTGATGTTGAACTTCCCGGTGCTGTCGTACATCAAAAGGGCCGGTTTGCACTTCCGCGGGCGCGAGGTGCGCATCGCCGACAACTGCATCATCGACCTCCTCGCGGAGGACAAAAAGAGCCACGAGCTGGTCGGGTTCGAACTCAAGACACAACAAGCTGATGACCGCCTACTCACTCAGGTGGAGAAGTACACGACCGCGCTGTCCCGCCAAGCCAAGAAAGAGGGGAAGCCCGGTGCCCGCTTGCTGATCGTGACGGGGCAGCCGGATCAACACCTCCAATCAGCGGTGCAAGACTTGGCGAACTTGCGCGGCGTCAAGACCCAGTGGCTGCTCTACTCGGTCCAGTTAGACCTGACGGAGGTGCCGTGACCTCCTCAACTAGCACAGGCTGTCAATGTCGATCCGCAGCTCGTCTGGCTAGGGGACAGTGTGCTGGCGCAACGTCAGCGGGCGGGGTTTGCGTGGGTTAGTGGTCATGGGCAGTGTACTTTTCGATGTGTTGCCAGCACGCCGCCGGCTCATGCCGCCGAGACACAGACTCTGCGAACGGCTCGACTGCTTTTGCACGAGGAGTTTGTAAGGACAAAGTCAACTCCTGATTGATCAGAGGGGTTTGCTGATGCGGCGTCACATGCAAGGTTGTTTCGGCTGGACTGCTTCGCCTTGTGATGCGGTCAGCTTCTCCGTTGACAATGCGTGTTCTTGCCCTCTGTAGGCGGCGTAGAGCCACGTAATGCCTTCTGCGCCCCTCTGCCCCCTTTGGCGCGGGGTGTTATACGCCTTCTCAGAGCGCTCAGGAGGGTCAGGAACCGAGGACATTGCTCACCAGGGCAGGGCCGCACGACGACGTTTCGTGATTCGCTTCGTGCTTGGCGTCCTTGGCGTGGTCTTCCATACCAGGCAAGACCATCTGGGACGAGACACCCACCATGTCCCACTCCCAGGTACTGGAATGGATTTCCGGGTCGTTCATCCAATCCCATTGACCGTGGCAGATGTTATGGCCGAGTTCCATATTCTCGATGCTCTTGGCCACCGCGAGCGCGACGGTGCCCAGCGCCCAGCCGACCTTGCCGCTGCTGGCGGCGATCACCAGCCGCGCGGCGGCCTCGAGGAATCGCTGAAACGCGATGGTGCGCTGGATGTATGCCCTGTCCTTTTCCCCGCGCGAATCCTCGATGTCGCGACGAATCGCCTCCAACGCGACCGCGAGCGCCTCGAGGTCGGCGTCGCTCAGATGGGCGTATTCGGCTACGTCCGCTATTGCCATCAACGCCTCACGAATAACTCAGGCGAGCTGGCGTACCGCCCTGCCGGCGGGCCGACGGACATGCTGGGGAGATTCGAGTGCGGCAACTTCGTGGTCACGTCCGTTCGCGGTGGCATGCTTAGGTCGACCCGGGACTGGGCGCGTGCGCCGGCGCGGTGTCGGGGAAACCGAGTTGGGCGGCCAGCCCGCTGAGCAGAATGTCGAGTCCGCGGTCGAGTTCGGCGGCGCCGTCGTAGGAGGCCAGGGCTGGTGCCAGTGCACGCAGTTGGGGGAACTCGGTGATCGGCAGCCGGTGCAGACCGAGGCGTAGTACGTGATCGGTTTCCTCGGGTCGCTCGATGATCTCCTGCAGCTCGTTGAGGAGGTGGCCGTACAGGTAGCCGAACAGCACCCGGTAGATGTGCAGGGCGTCGTTGCCGGTAAATCCGACGGAGGTGAGCAGCGCGAGGACATCTTCGAGGTGCCGCAGCATTCCCGGTGGCCGCTGCCCGAGCGGGGTGGCCAACGGTCGGGTGACCAGCAGCGGGACGACGTTGGGGTGCGCCAGGGCCAACTGGCGGAAGTCGTGGGCGACGGTGCGCAGCTGGGCGGCCCAGTCCGGGTCGACGGTGTCCACCGTTAGTTGCGCGAGGACGATCTCGGCGACGCCGTCGAGCACTGCGGCCTTGTTGGGGACATGCCGGTAGAGCATCACCGGATCCCGGCCCACCGCGTCGCTGAGGCGGCGCATGGACAATCCGTCCACACCGTCGCGGTCGATGATCGCGTAGCGCGGTCTGCAGGATCATCGACCGGGTGAGCTGACCGCTGTCTTCGCCGGGCGCCGCGACGGGCGGGTCAGCGCCCGCGTCGGGCCCGGTCGGCTGTCTGGTCATGGCCGCTGCACTTCCCTTCTCGCTTCTGCGTCGTCATCGAAGTAGCGCCAGGCATCGGGTGTCTACATCGTGGGTCAACGAGGTGGTTAACAGCGTGTTTACACTGTTGACAGCTAGCGCACGATGGGGCGTGTACTGGAGATCTAGCACCAGATCAGAGGCGTCGACATGATTGTCATCGTTGGATTAGTTGTTCTGCTCGTCGCGGTGATCGTCGGGTTCGTCGGGCGTGCTGACCAATGCGGGGGCCGCTCACCCGTTGACCGAGAACTTCTCGGTGTTCGGCTATCACGTCACCGGGTCGACCGGCACGTTGTTCCTATTCGGGATCGTGATCGGCGCGCTGGCGATGCTGGGTCTGAGCGTGTTGCTGGCCGGTGCGCGGCGCACCGCGGGCCGCGGGCGCGACGCCCGGCGCGAACCTCGAAAGGTCCCAACGCGAAACCGCGTTTCTGAACCAAGACCGCGACCAACGACTCGAACACCAGCAGGTCGGCGCGGCCACCGGCTCACCGGTGAACCCGCAGGCGGCCACGACCCGGCGCAACAGGGTTCCCCTGCTCGGTCGCTGGTCGCGCGGTCGCCAACCGACGGCCACCGCGCACGTCGACAGCCCCCGGTAGGCGCCCCACCCCAATCGATACCGTCAGCGCGCAGTCACGGTCGGTGATCACCGAAAACGAAGGAATCCGCAATGAGCATCGGTAGGAAGCTCGCCCACAAGGCCGAAGCCGCCAAGGGCGCCGCCAAGAAGTTCTTCGGCCGCGCCACCGGCAACACCCGACTGCGCACCGAGGGACGCGCTCGATCAGTTCAAGGGCAACACCAAACAGGCAGGGGCCAAAATGAAAGACGCCTTCAAACACTGACCCGCCAGCCACCGGCACACATCTGCATCGAAACCAGGTAAACGCCATGATCATCCTCGGAATCATCCTTCTCATCGCCGGATTCCTGCTCAAAATCCACATCCTGTGGGTCATCGGGATCATCCTGCTCGTCATCGGCGCGGTGCTGATGCTCATGGGACGGATGGGACGCGCTGTCGGCGGCCGCCGCCACTACTTCTGACCGGCCACACCTAACCAACCGGCTCACCCGACTCGACGGCACATGAATCGCCGCACCGCGAACACGACCGCAACCACCGCCGCGGCCCGGCGACGCGATACCGAGAACGTCGCCGGCAGTCACCAGGTGCCCCGCCGCCCAATTTCACGGCTCGCCCCTCGCCCGCCCGATATCAAGGAGAGATTCATGATGCGAATCGTAGGGCTGCTGGTGCTCGTATGGCTGATCGTGGGCGCCATCGCGGCGTACCAACGTGGGTATGTCACCCACGGCGCGCAAAACTGTGCCAGCGCGGGAACGATCGCGGTGACCGTGATCGCTGGACCCCTGAATTACGTGGGTGTCAATCCCAAGGTCACGAACTGCCATGTGCCCCAACCCAGTTAATAACCCCCCGGATCGCTCCCCAATGACGCGGTGGCCGTGAACCACAGCCACTTCGCAACCGATTAACCCCTCGACCATGCTCAACCAACATAAGGAGCCAACATGACCACCAGCACTATCATTTTGATCGTCGTCGTCGCGGTCGCGGCACTTCTGTGCCTCGCGGGGCTTGTGTGGGTGGCGCGCAACAAACGCAACCAACACCGCCACGCCGAAGCCGACAAGATCCGCGAAGGCGCCAAAGAGGAAACACTCCACGTTAAACAGCAGGAAGCACTCGCCGACGAGACCGCCGCCAAAGCCCGCGCCGCCCAGGCCGAAGCCGACGTCAAAGCGGCCCAAGCCTCCGGTCTGCAACAGCAAGCCGCCGCCCACCGCAGCGAGGCGGCCACCTCCCGTGACCAACTCAACGAACAGTGGGACCGCGCGAACAAACTAGATCCGGCCGCACAGACACCTGACACGCCGGAGTCCACCGACCACCGGGAACCCCAGCACTGATGACGGTCTGCGGCTGAAGGGTGAAGGGTTGGCAACCGCCGCGGTCACCCGACTGGTTTGCTAAAACTCACCAGCCAGTGAGTTTGTGCCGCAGAAGCCGCGTGAGGTCGCCCTGTATCCAAACGTGGTGTTGGTAGTCGGCGTGGGCGGCCAATTTCATTAGCTCCGTCGGGCTGCCTGCGCGCTGCAAAGCAACTGCACCGCACCAACGTCCCAGACCTACGCTGACGCTGTCAAAACATAGCGAAGGAGAAGAATTGTGAGCGAGCCCATCTTCATGGCCCAAATCCGCGCCGCCGACATCCCCGAAAGCATGCCGGTTAGCCGCGCAATCAGAGACTTCATGGTCGCCCACCCACCGACGCCCGAGGGCCAACCTACGGAGGAACTGTTGCAGCTCCTGATGCTTTCGGTCATGCGACTGGAGGGCCGAGTCGTAGTTCTCGAGCGCCGATCGGAAGCCGGCACCGAGTTTCTGAAAGTGCTGGCCGAGATCTTCCCAAAACAGAGCTAGTTCCTCTCGGACGATGGCGCCCGACGCGCTGCTCTGTGCCGGGGGGTCATGAGGTACCTATCATCGCGTGTTGAGCGGGTAGGCGTTCATCTGAGTTGTCCAAGTCGCCGGCGGCCACCATTGCTGCGCGGATCTCTGAGTCATCAACCGCGGTAGGCTCGGGTGCCAGGCGACCAGGCCGCCCCCGCCCTTCTTTGTCGTCATCATCAAAGATCCTCTGCTTCAACAGGAACCATTTGCTCGACCTTATCAGTTGATTGTTTACACACTACGCATTGACGACCGAGCGTAACCTTCCGAATTGGCTTGTCTGGAAACAACTCTGAGTAACAATGAAAGCAAATCTTCTTGGTTGTCACATCGGATCTTTCAACACAGCCACATACTGCTTCATGATAGGCCCGGCCCCGACACCGGCCGCGGCGATAGCTTCGGCGAGCGCGGCGCGATCGGCCCGTGCGTGGACCAGCGTGCCGCGATGGCCAACGCGATAACTCCCGACGTCATCGTCAGCATTCACGCCGACGGAGGGCCGCCGGACGGGCGCGGGTTTCATGTCAACTACTCGAGCCCGCCGCTCAACGACGCCCAGGCCGGTCCTGGCGTGCGTTTCGCTCAGATGCAATAGGCCCATATGGCGCTGACCTGCGACAATGAGCCAAACCCCGCCAGGGCCAGCCGAAAAGCCCGTTTCCCAACCGGTTTCGTGCTGCATGACCCGTTACGGGTTACTCTAATTCGTCGATTGAAGAACTGAGGGCGCGTCTTGCAAAGTTGTATCCGGGGGCCATTCAGGAATGAAGCGCAACCGTAGGGCCGGGGTCGAGGACCGCTGGACCAAGACGGTCCGCGACGAGCACGGAAACACGCAGAAGGTGTCCAGCGCAGCGCACGGCAAGGGGTTGCGCTGGCGGGCAAGGTATGTCGGTCCAGACGGCAAGGAGCGTGCGAAGCACTTCGCACGCAAGACGGACGCGCAAGCCTGGGTCGACAGCGAAGTGACCACCAAGATCAGCACACATACGTGGGTGGACCCGTCGCGTAGCCGAGAGCTGTTCAAGCCGATGGCCGAAGCGTGGTTTGCCACCAAGGCCACCAAGAAGGCGAAGACGGTTGCCGGTTACCGCAGCATTCTTGACACCCTGGTGCTGCCCAGGTGGGGTGAGGTGCAGCTGTCGGACATCACCTACGAGAACCTTCAGACGTGGATCAGCGACCTGTCGGTGGACGGCGGCGTCAGGTTCGAGAACAAGGGCTTATCGGCGTCGCGTGTGGTACAGACCTACCAAGTCTTGAACATGGTGCTGAAGTACGCCATCCGCGCCAAGCGTCTTGCGGTCAACCCCGCCGACGATGTCGAGTTGCCCCCGATGTCGGGAGTCGGCGCTGTCACGGGCCGGTTCCTCACACACGGGCAGGTGCACGAACTCGCGCTGGCTGCGGGCCGGTTCCGCACGCTCGTGCTGCTGCTGGCCTACTGCGGGTTGCGGTTCGGCGAAGCGGCGGCGCTGCGCCGCAGGGACGTCAACGTTCAGCAGGCGCGAATCTGGGTGCGCGCATCGGCGACGCGAGTTGCCGGGCAGGGCATCGTCGAATCCGACACCAAGAACCACACCGACCGACAGGTGCCCGTCCCCGCCGCTGTGCTGCGGCTCGTGGAGCGCGAGCTACCCGCCGATGCTGGTGCGCTGGTGTTCCCTGGCCGCAGCGGCAGGCACCTACCCCACAACGAGTTCAGCCGGGTGTTCGACCGGGCGGTGCAGACCGTGCGGGCCGCGACCGAAGCGCAGCGCAAGAAGGAGGCCGACGAGACCGGCGAGGAGGCGGTCACGCCGGTGTTCCCGGTGATCACTCCGCACGACCTTCGACACACGTGTGCGTCCCTGGCGATCAGCGTGGGTGCCAACATCAAGGTGGTGCAGACCATGCTGGGCCACAAGACTGCGACGATGACCCTGGACCTCTATGGACACTTGTACCCGGGTGATCTCGACCGCGTCGCCGACGCGCTGAACACGGGCGCGCAATCCGCTGCGGACTGGCTGCGGACTGACGGCGGACCGAGTGGTCCGCCTGGTCTGACAGTAGTGCGGTGATAGCGCCTCCACCCAGCGGCTTTCACAGAGTGGCAGGTAGTGGATTCGAACCACTGTAGGCATACGCCGACGGATTTACAGTCCGCTCCCATTGGCCGCTCGGGCAACCTGCCTTCGTGCGACTAGCAGGGTACAACGAGGATGTATCCCAGTCACAAACGGCAGAACCACCGAGGAGGGCACGGATCCAATGGCGGATTCATCGTTCGACGTCGTCAGCAAGGTCGACCACCAGGAGGTCGACAATGCGCTGCACCAGGCCGCCAAGGAGCTGGCCACCCGCTTCGACTTCCGCGGCACCGAGACCAAGATCGCCTGGAAGGGCGACGAGGCCATCGAGATCACCTCGTCCACCGAGGAGCGCGTCAAGGCCGCCGTCGACGTCTTCAAGGAGAAGCTCGTCCGTCGCGACATCTCCATGAAGGCCTTCGACGCCGGTGAGCCGCAGGCCTCCGGCAAGACCTACAAGGTCACCGGCAGCATCAAGCAAGGCATTTCCAGCGAGAACGCCAAGAAGATCACCAAGCTCATCCGCGACGAGGGCCCCAAGAACGTCAAGACCCAGATCCAGGGCGAGGAGGTGCGCGTCAGCAGCAAGAAGCGCGACGATCTGCAGGCCGTCATCGCGATGCTCAAGAAGGCCGACCTCGACGTCGCCCTGCAGTTCGTCAACTACCGCTGAGCTCGACTTTCGCGTCAAGCGGGGCTTCGGCGCTCCGGTAAAGTTTGAGCAGGTCTGTTCGCTGGAGGAGGACGTCTGTGCCGGACGAAACCCGCGTCCACCCCGAGTTCCTGCTCGCGTCGGGTGTGCGCGCCGACATCCACGCCGACGATCTTCACGTCCGCCACACCGCCGCCGACGCCCGCATAGAAAGTGCGCAGTCCGGCATGCCCGCCATGGCCGCCGCCGCGATGAGCGCCAAACTCGCCAAGTGGCAAGCGGTTACCGCCGCGCTCCACACCCGCATCGCCGGCCATGGTCAGGCCTTTAAGACCAGCGGGATCCAGTTTTACGAGACCGAGCAGAAAAACGCCCAGGAGATCGGCGCGGTCGGCCAGCAGGGCACTGATGCGCTGCGCAACCTCTAGAAGACCGTGACCGTTTCGGTAGCCGAGATCGATCGGTGGCGACCCGGCGACCTCCGCGAGGTGTTCCGCGCCGCGCACAGTCGATCAGACGCCAACCGTGAAGCCAAAAACGGCCTGGCAACCTTGCCCGCGTTTCAGGACTGGGGCGGCCTGGCCGCCGACGCTGCCCGCAACTCGAACGCGGCGATCCGCACGGACCTCGACGCTCATGGCCGTGAGGCCCTCGCCGTCGCCCGCGCCGCCGACATCGCTGCCGACGAGATCGAGCACATCCAGGAGGAGTTGAAGAAGCTGCGCGATGACGCATCGGCGCTCGGTGTCGCGATCGACCCGGTCACCAGCAGGGTCGTCCCCGGGCCCAAGACCTTGACTCCCGGGCAGTTGTTCCTGGCGGTGTGCTCGCTGCAGCCCCGCCTGGACAAGCTCCTCGCCGAGGCCAATATGGTCGACCAGCAGCTCGCCAACGCCATCGACATGGCCGACGGTGACCTGCCGATCCCCGACGTCGGTCCGCCGGTCGGCGACGACGGCCTCACCCCGACGCAGATCGCCAGCGACGCCAATCAGGCCGAGGTCACCCGGGAGAAAATCCGCACTCAGGCCGACATCGACCATTTGGGGCAGGGACCTGGTCGTGACGCGGCCATCAAGAGGATGGCCGAGCTGAACGCACTCACCGACGCCCTGTCGAAGGCGCCGGAGACCTACCTCGCTCAGCTCGACATCCCCGACGATTACAGCAAGCCCGTGCACGCGGCGGTCGCGGTCGGGAATCCCGACACTGCGACCAACGTCTCTGTCACGGTGCCCGGCGTGTCGTCGACCGTGAAGGACTCCCTGCCCGGGATGGTTACCGAGGCGCAGAACCTTCAGCGCACCGCGGAGTTCCAGCGCGCCCGCCTCAGGCTCAACGGATCCGTGGCCACGATCGCGTGGATGGGATACGACCCGCCGGCCAACCCGCTCGACACCGGCAGTGCCCGCGACACCTGGCTGACGATGACCGACGACCAGGCCCAAGCCGGCGCGACCAAGCTCGCCGACTACCTCAAGCAGATCCACGCCGCCAACCCCAGCGCCCACCTCACCCTTCTCGGGCATTCCTACGGGTCGTTGACGTCTTCGCTTGCATTGCAACAACTTCACTCGCAAGGCATCCATGCCGTCGACGACGCCGTCTTCTACGGCTCACCCGGACTGGAGCTCTACAGCCCCAGTCAGCTGGGCATCGACGGCCGGGCGTATGTGATGCGCGCGCCCGGCGACTCCATCACCTCATACGTCGCGCCCCTGTCGGCGCTGCACGGCTGGGGATTCGATCCCTACAACGGATGGCTACCCGAGCTGTCGTCGCAGGCCGGCGTCAGCCCCGACGGAATCCTGCGCGGCGGGGCGTTCGCCCATGCCGACTATCCTCGAGCCCCCGATGGAGCGACGCTGAACATGTCGGGGTACAACCTGGCAGCTGTCGTCGCGGGCATACCCGAAACACCTGACGGCGCAAGCCAACTGGTGATGGCAGACGTGGAAGCCATGAATCATTCATTTCCACTTCCGTTTGGAGCGCGATGACGATAGGACGAATCACTTCCATCCTCGGCATTGCCCTACTGTGGGTCACTATGGTGGGTTGTGGCACTCCGGATCCCGGTCAGCAGGGCAACCCCGGGCCGGAGCGAGTCGCCGAGCTGGAGAACCAGTTGCGCGCGAAGCCGTCGTTCGAGGCCGCCCACGACGAGTACGCGTCGGCAATGAAGCAGATGGCCGACCAGATCGCGGCTCTCGTGCCCGGGATGACCTGGCGGGTCCAGGAGGACAGCTGGGGCGGCTGCACCGGCGAGCTCGTGTGGACGCGTGGTGTGCA
This sequence comes from uncultured Actinomycetota bacterium, assembly GCA_963744085.1. Classification (GTDB taxonomy): domain Bacteria; phylum Actinomycetota; class Actinomycetes; order Mycobacteriales; family Mycobacteriaceae; genus Mycobacterium. The sequence continues at coordinate 1,330,667 of CAVUSK010000014.1, read as the reverse complement.
CGTCTACTACTTCATCGTGTTCGACCGCCCGATACCCGACGACGTGTGGCCGCCCGCCGTTGACATCGTCAAGGCGGGCGCCGCGCGCTTGGGCGCCTCCAACGTCCAGACGTTCGTCGACAAGCCCGGCAGTAAAGACCTCGGCCTCACTGGACCCGACGGCGTGGATTTCGAATTCGGCACCTCCGCTCAAACCGCTTTCTCGGCGAAATCGGACTGCCGGATGCGGGCGACCGATAAAGCCTGATATCGGTGGCCGTATCCGGGTATACGAATGCCGTGCTGGGTTTACCCGAGCAGGTCCGCGCCTGCCTGTTCGATCTCGACGGTGTGCTCACCGACACCGCCAGCGTGCACCGCAAGGCCTGGAAAGCGATGTTCGACGCGTTCCTGCAGGAGCGTTCCCGCCGCACACGCGAGAAGTTCGTGCCGTTCGATGCGGGCGCCGATTACCAGCACTACGTCGACGGCAAGAAACGCGAGGACGGCGTCAGGTCCTTCCTCGAGAGCCGTGACATCTGCCTCCCTGACGGAAAACCCGACGACGAACCCACCGCCGACACGGTCTACGGCCTCGGCCACCGCAAAAACGACCTTTTCCAGAAGACGCTGGCCCGCGACGGTGTCGACGTGTTCGACGGGTCACGGCGTTACCTCGACGCGGTCAGCAAGGCCGGCCTGAAGATCGCCGTGGTGTCCTCGAGTGCCAACACCCGGCAGGTGCTCGAAGTCACCGGACTCGACACCTTCGTGGCGCAGCGTGTCGACGGTGTCACCTTGCGCGACGAACACATCGCCGGAAAGCCCGCCCCGGACTCGTATCTTCGGGCCGCGCAGCTTCTTGACGTGGCACCGAGCGAAGCGGCCGTGTTCGAAGACGCGCTTTCCGGCGTCCAAGCGGGTCACGCGGGGCACTTCGGGCTGGTGGTCGGTGTCGACCGCGTCGGCCAGTCAGAAGCGTTGCGACACAACGGCGCCGACGTCGTCGTCAGCGATCTGAGCGAACTGCTCGACGCGCCATGATCACCGACAAGAACTTCCCCGTCGAACCCTGGCAGGTTCGCGAAACCCAGCTCGACCTTGACCTGATCGCGCAATCCGAGTCGGTGTTCGCGTTGTCCAACGGCCACATCGGCCTGCGCGGCAACCTCGACGAGGGCGAGCCTCACGGCCTGCCGGGCACCTATCTCAATTCGTTCTACGAAACCCGGCCCCTGCCGTACGCCGAAGCGGGTTACGGCTATCCGGAGGACGGCCAGTCACTGATCGACATCACGAACGGCAAGATCATCCGGCTGCTGGTCGACGACGAGCCGTTCGACGTCCGCTACGGCAATCTGCTTGAGCACGAACGTGTTCTGGACATGCGCGCGGGCACACTGACCCGCTCGGCGGTGTGGCAGTCGCCCGCCGGCAGGAAGGTGCGCGTGCTGTCGGTCCGCCTGGTGTCGCTGACTCAGCGAAATGTGGCGGCCATCGAATATGCCGTCGAAGCGCTGGACGAATTCGTGCTCGTCACTGTGCAATCCGAACTCGTCGCGAACGAGGACCAACCTCAGCCAGACGCCGACCCACGGGTGGCTGCCGTGCTGAAGAACCCGCTGGAAGCCATCCACCACGAAACTGCCGAACACCACGCGCTGCTCGTACACCGCACGCGTGGCAGCAAGCTGATGATGGCGGCAGGCATGGATCACGAGGTCGACGTGCCCGGCCGCGTCGAGGTGCAGACCGACGCCAACGAGGACTTGGCGCGCACCACCGTGATCTGCGGCCTCCGTCCGGGCCAGCGACTACGCATCGTGAAGTATCTGGGCTACGGCTGGTCGAGCCTGCGCTCGCGTCCCGCACTGTGCGACCAGGTGAGCGGGGCGATCGCCGGAGCCCGCTACACCGGATGGGAACGACTTCTGCAGTCGCAGCGCGACTACCTCGACGACTTCTGGGACTGCGCAGACGTCGAGGTCGAGGGCGATTCGCGATGTCAGCAGGCGGTGCGGTTCGGGCTCTTCCACGTGTTGCAGTCCAGCGCCCGCGCGGAACGCCGCGCGATTCCCGGCAAGGGGTTGACCGGCACCGGCTACGACGGCCACGCATTTTGGGACACAGAGGGATTCGTGCTTCCGGTCCTGACCTACACGGCGCCGCAAGCCGCCGCCGATGCGCTTCGATGGCGAGCCTCGACATTGGACCTCGCCCGCGAGCGGGCCTCCGAACTGAGCCTCGCCGGCGCGAGCTTTCCCTGGCGCACCATCCAGGGCCAGGAGTGCGGCGCGTACTGGCCGGCCGGCACCGCGGCCTGGCACGTCAACGCCGACATCGCGATGGCCTTCGACCGGTACCGCGTCGTGACCGGCGACGAAACGCTGGAAGCGGAGTGCGGCGTCGCGGTGCTCGTTGAAACGGCGCGGCTGTGGCACTCCCTCGGCCACCACGACCGCCACGGTGTCTGGCATCTCGACGGTGTCACGGGCCCCGACGAGTACACCGCGGTCGTGCGCGACAACCTGTTCACGAACCTGATGGCCGCCGACAACCTGCGCATCGCCGCCGACGCCTGCGAGCGCCACCCCGACGCCGCCGAAGCGATGGGGGTGACCACCGAGGAGACGGCGGCGTGGCGTGACGCGGCCGAGGCCGCACACCTGCCGTACGACCCAGAGCTGAGCGTACATCAACAGTGCGAGGGCTTTACGACCTTGCGGGAGTGGCACTTCGAGAAGAACACCGAATACCCGCTGTTGCTGCACGACGCTTATGTACGCCTGTACAGCTCACAGGTGATCAAGCAGGCCGACCTCGTGCTGGCGATGCAGTGGCAGAGCCACGCGTTCACGCCCGAGCAAAAGGCGCGCAACGTCGACTATTACGAACGCCGCACGGTGCGCGACTCGTCGCTGTCGGCGTGCACGCAGGCGGTGATGTGTGCTGAGGTCGGGCATCTCGAACTCGCCCACGACTACTTGTTCGAAGCCGCGCTGATCGACCTTCGGGACCTTCACCACAACACCCGCGACGGCCTGCACATGGCCTCGCTGGCAGGGGCATGGACGGCGCTGGTCGCCGGCTTCGGTGGCCTGCGAGACGACGAGGGCGTGCTGACACTCGACCCGCATCTGCCCGACGGCATCTCTCGCTTACGATTCCGCCTGCGGTGGAGGGGATTTCGGTTGACTGTCGACGTCAGCCACGACGTTGTCACCTACACATTGCGGGACGGACCCGATGGTGGGCTCTCGATCCGTCACGCGGGCGACGACCTCGCCCTGAGCACCAGTTCTCCCACTACCGTCGCCGTCAAGGAACACAAACCGCTGCTTCCTGCGCCGCACCAGCCCCCCGGCCGTGCGCCGATGCGCCGCCAGCACGGTCAGTTGTTCAGTGATCAGTCAGCTGTTCGCTGATCTCGATGCCGACGGTCTTGCCGTCGTGGCGGTGGTCGGTCATGTTCCGACACTCCCCGCACACCTGCGCCGAGCCCCGCGTGGCGTCCGCGCACGCCCGTCCGATGACCGCCATCACTGTGTCGGTGTGCACCGCAAACCCGAACGGCCGCTTGCCTGCCGGCGGCCCGGCCGTCCAACCATGACGTAGCATCGCCGCGGCGATCTGCCTGAAGTGCTCCTCGGGCTGGACGCCTTCGGGCACCGCGAAGCTCATGTCCACGCGGCCCCGATACGGCGGCGCCCCTTGGTCGTTGCACGACTCGAACAGGAACCCGCCCGTCACGCCCTCGAGTCCGGCCGCCCGCACGATCTGCCGGGCCGCGTTGAGAACCTGCGCCATCGTCTGCTCGTCCGAGAGTGGTTCAGTCACTCTGCACCTCCTTCGGCCGCTCCGCTTCCGGGTCGATGTACGCCGGGACACCTGGTATACGAGTGTCGAGGTGCGGCAAGCGAATTGGACCCAGCCCGGGAATCTTGATCTCGCTTGGCGTGGTGATGTGCGGCTGCCGCCTGCCTTGGGCCAGCAGGTCGTCCTGCGCCAGCGCCGCGCTGTGGCCCGTTACGATGTGCGCCATGCTTCGCAGCGCCTCACCGCCCAGGTCGTAGTAGTGTGAGTGATCGCGGAAGCGCAACCCGTCATCACCGGGCACCTCTGCCCGGAACCGGACCGAGCCGAAGCCGTCACCGGCCGGATCGGTCCCCAGGCCCGCATACTGCCCGAACGGATGGCCCAGAACTTCGTTCAACTCGTTGGGCACACCGCCGCCCTCGCCCAGCCAACTGACCGGGTCTGACGAAGCCGAGCCCACACACACGTTGCCGCCGTCGAGGTGAAAGTCCTTGGCGCTGTGTGCCAGATCCGTGCCCGGCGACCCGAGCAACACCGCGTCGTTGGCATACGCGCCGCTCGCCGCGAACGCGTCAGCCACCGTCGTCGCCCCATACGAATGCCCGAGCACGGTCACATGCGGCTCAGAGCCAGAGTGGGTCGTCCACAGCCCGTTGACGTCCTGAGCCAGCAGCGTACCGCCCTCGCGCGCCGACAACGGCGACGCGACCCGCGGATCGTCGTAACCGTCGGGGGCGTCGTAGCCCATCCACGCCATCACCGATAGCTCCTCGTCGGGGTAGGCCGCTTTGGACTGGTCGTAGACATTGATCGCGTCGTTGTGCCCGCCGTGCAGCCACCCGCTGGCGACGCTGGTGCCCGCACCCGGGACGATCACCGCGATGTCCTCCGCATGGTCGGGGTCGCCGATCGCGATGGCGGCGCGTCCTTGTCCGTTGAACGCCAACGGGTCATACGCCCACAACAGGACCGGCCGCTGGTTGCCGGGGTCCGATCCCCTGTCGTGGTCGAGGCCCTGCTTGACCCGAACGGCGTTGCGGTGCCGGACGTCGTCGTCGGGCAGGTTCAGGTCGTCGTTCATCACCGCGGTGTTGACCTGACCTCGCACCAGCGCGGGAATGCCGTTGAGATTGCCCAACTCGGCTGGATGCTGGGCGATCAACTGATTCCGCTCTTCTTCTGTGAGCGAGTTCCACCATGCGTTCACCTCGTCGGCGTTGGCGCCGGGTGGTGGTTCCGGCTGCATGGTCACGGCTCGAGTATGCGGCGACCCAGCACCATCACGTTGTCGGTCAGGACGCCGCGCTGCCCCTCCGGGCCGACCGCGTCGCGCTCGACCGCCTCGATCCTGACCCGATCCCATTGGGAGTCATTGAGATTCAGCGACTCGACAACTTCCTCGGCGCTCGGAAACTCATGGTGATGGTGTTGGAGTTTGGACGCCCACGGCGGCGCCGCCGCATGATCGACCACCAGCAGGATGCCGCCTGGCGTGACGGCGCCGGCCGCGCGGCGCAGCAGCCGCGCGCGGTCCATCGGGACCGTCGAATGCAGAAACTGAGCCGACACGAGGTCGAAGGCGCCGCCGGGAAAACTCTCGGTGAGGTCGTGGCGCTGAAAGTCGATGCTGCCCGCCAGGTCACGGGCTGCCGCGTCGGCCGCCGCGCGGTCGAGCGCCGTCTGGGAGACGTCCACCGCCGTCACGTGCCACCCGCGTTCGGCCAGCCACAGCGCGTCGGCGCCCTCCCCGCAGCCGAGATCCAGCGCACGGCCCGGCGTCATCGGCCCGGCCACCTCGGCCAGCCGGACGTTGACGCGTCCGCTCCACACCCGCTCGCGCTCGCCGTAATGCTCTTCCCAAGCCTGCTCCGCGTCAGACGTCGCCATACCGCTACCTTGCCGGTGGTGGCGCGAACTGCCAAGGCCGCCGTGCGGCACACTTACCTGGTGACCGCCAGCGAGCACTTCGATGTCGTCATCATCGGCGCCGGCATCTCCGGCATCGGCGCTGCCTACCGCATCAAAGAGCGCAACCCCGGCTTCACCTACGCCATCCTCGAGCGCCGCACGAACGTCGGCGGCACGTGGGACCTGTTTCGCTTCCCCGGCATCCGCTCGGACAGCAACGTCTTCTCGCTGAGCTACCCGTACGAGCCGTGGACGCGGGAGGAAGGGATCGCCGACGGCGCCCACATCCGCGAGTACCTCATCGAAACTGCCCGCAAGCACGGCATCTACGAGAACATCCGCTTCAACCACCGTGTCCTGTCCGCGGACTGGAACTCCGACTCCGACACCTGGACGGTGAACGTCGAGAACGGCACGGTCTTCACCGCTCGCTTCGTGTTCTTCGCGACCGGCTACTACAACTACGACGAGGGCTACACGCCCGACTTCCCCGGCATCGAGCAGTTCCACGGCCCGGTCATCCATCCCCAGCACTGGCCCGAAGAGCTGGACTACACCGGCAAGACGATGGTGGTCATCGGCAGCGGCGCCACCGCCGTCACGCTCGTGCCGTCGTTGTCCGAACGGACGGGCAAGGTGATCATGCTGCAGCGCACACCCAGCTACATCGGGTCGTATCCCAGAGTCGACGCGCTGAGCGTGATAATGCGAAAAGCGCTGCCGCAGCGCATGTCTCACGCGATTGCGCGGATTTTCTACGCCTTACAGGAAGCGACGGGCTGGTTTTTGGCCCGCAAGACTCCGAGGCTGATGAAATGGATGTTCCGGCGGATGCAGACCAAACGCCTGCCCGCAGGCTACGACATCGATACCCACTTCAAACCCCCCTACGAGCCGTGGGACCAACGGGTCTGCCTGGCCACCGACGGCGACATCTACGAGGCGATCAACTGTGGCCGCGTCGAGATGGTGACCGACCACGTCGACCACTTCGACGCGGGCGGCATCGCGCTGAAGTCCGGGCGCCACCTGGAAGCCGACATCGTCGTCACCGCGACCGGCATGGACTTGCAGGCGCTCGGCGGGGTTGCGCTGAGCCTCGACGGCGCCGAGATCAAGCCGCAGGACCGCTTCGTCTACAAGGCGCACATGCTTGAAGACGTGCCGAATCTGTTCTGGTGCATCGGCTACACCAACGCGTCGTGGACGCTGCGCGCCGACATGACCGCCCGCGCGACCGCGAAGCTCCTCGCGTACATGCGCAGGCACGGCTACACGTCGGCCTACCCGCATCACGACGGCGAGGCGATGCCCGAGAAGCTGTCGTGGGACATCGAGGCGGGCTACGTCCTGCGCAACCTGCACGCGCTGCCGAAGTCAGGCACCAAGCGGCCGTGGAACGTTCGGCAGAACTACTTCGCCGACGCGATCGACTACCGCTTCGACCGGATCACCGAGGCGATGGTGTTCGGCTCCCGATCGGCGCCGCCGAAACAGGTGGGTTCCTAGCCGGTCAGAATCCGATATTGCGCAGCGACCTGTTGCTGGGCGTTGTCGATTTGGCGCGCAACGGCTTTGAACGCATACTCCTCGACTGTGGCGATGCACCGGTAGCGGGAAACCAGGCCACCCGAGTCCACCAGGCGCACGCACCGGCTCTGCGGCAGACCCGGCACCGGCGCCGCGGGTTGGGAGCCGGGCCGTTTGGCGGTGTCATCGCCCAAGGTTTGGGCGAAGTGCTGCGCACTGCTGGGGTCTTTGGCCTGATAGACCGCGGCCAGACCGGCCGACACCAAGTCGACGCCGGCGTCGGCGAAGGCCGGCCCCGCCTGAATCGGGTCGTCTTCGAGCTGCAAATGCGGCGGCGCGGTCGAAGGCGGCGTTGGACATCGTGGTGGCCTGGGCAGGTGGGACCGGCAGCGTACGCGCGACGAGCCCGGTCGGGTCGAGCGGAAGGCTAAGGAACTGGTCGGGATCGGTGGGCTGGAACTTGTCGATCAGCGGGCCCTGTAGGTCAAGCGTCTTCCCGACCATGTCCGCGGCGTGCTCGGGCGCTTGGGCGGTCTGGGCGTCCTGCACCAGAACGTAGGGTCCGTGCGCGCTCGCGACGGTGAGTTCGTTGACGATCTGCGTGGGGTCATGGCGCGTGAGGAGCGCACCGTTGACGTCAGGGTGCCCGGGTATCGGCATCGGCCGGATCGGCTGAGTGGGTATCGGGTCGAGAGAACCGTTCGGATCCACGGGCATCGACAACGCACCGGCAGTCATGCCTTTCGCGACGGCGGCAGCGGCGTCGGGGTCCGAGTACCGCAGCACCACGTTGCGCAGCGATGTCGGGTCCTTGGGGTCGGCCGCCTTGCGCTCCACGACGAATCCGACGATCAGCGGCAGCAACGGCATTCCCCTGGTCATCGACGGCCACACCACCAGACCTATCCGATCACGATTGAGGATGATGGTGGCGCCGGTGGCTTCAAGCCGGGTCAGACCGGGGTCGACCTGCCACGGTCCGACGACGTTGCCCGCCATCCGTCTGCCTTCGACGAGGCGACCGGAGTCATACGTCCTCGCCTCCCCCAGCGGCGGCTGCGGCGTGATGGGGTACGTCCCGGTGTTCAGAGCACTCGGGTTCACCGCGGTAACCGACCCGGCGCCTTCAGGGACCGCCGTCCCCCGACACCGTTGCGCTGCAGCCGGCGATCACCACCGTCACCGCCGCGGTTACGACCGCCCGTCCCAGGTTTCGCATGCGGGTCAGGCGAGCTTGCAGATCTTCCAGCCGTCCTCGCGGACCAGCGGGAGGTCGACGTTCTGGCGGTCCAGCACCTCGTTCTGCACGTCCATCGTGGCGGTTGCGCGGTCTCCGTCGATCTTGGCGTCGACCGAGATCACCTGTGTCAGGCCGTTATCCACGCGCCCTTTCTTGAGCATGTCCATCGCAGGTCCGGTGAACTGCTCACGCATCGCGTTGCATAGCAGTTGCAGGTATGCGTCCCAGTTCTGCGTGTTGTAAGCGTCCTGGAACGCGTACACGGTCTCGCGTACCTGGTCCTCGTCGGACTTGACAGTCGGCGTAGGTGCCGCGCTGGCAGTGGCCGACACCGTGACGGACGCCGAGGTGGTCTTCTCCGCGACCGGGTTCCCGGATGTCGTGCAAGACGTGACCAGAGCGGCCAATAGTACTGCGGCAGAGGCGAATCCGCGCGGGGACGTCGTCAACAGTCATCCTCCATCAGTCATTTGCGAGGAACCTTGTTCGATGTGGCCGAGACGAGGGCAGTCACGTCGTTGTCGTCCTGCGGCCGGCACTGCCGGATGTCGATGACGACATTGCCTGTCGCGGCAATGCCGCGCTGGCAGAATGCGCCGCCGCCGCGCAGCGTCGCGTTCAGGGTGACGGCTTCAGTGCGTCCAGGCGCGGCAGGTGCGGATCGTGCGCCAGATAGACGGCGCCCATGCCCCCTGCGCCGAGGGACCGCTCGACGCGGTAGCCCGCGACCAGCGCCCCTGGGCTCAGCATGGCTCGTCTCGCACGCGAACACGGTATCCGGTGGTCAGCCGTGGGCAGAGTGGGCGGTGCTCAACCGCCGGCGAGGGGAATTGCTGTGTTCTGTAAATTGCAGTTCGTCAACTGCCAGTGAGCAGGCACGCCTCCTTAATAAGGTGACATGCATGACACCTGCTCGTCGCGAACCCCGCGTCGTCGTGCTCGGTGGCGGCTCCTGGGGCACCACTGTCGCGTCCATCGCTGCCCGCCGTGCGGACACCCTGCAATGGGTGCGCTCCCCCGAGACCGCCGAGGACATCAACGAGCGACACCGCAATCTGAAGTATCTGGGCGACGAGGTCGAGCTGACACCAAGCCTGAAGGCCACCACCGACTTCCAAGAAGCCGCCGACTCCGCCGACGTCATCGTAATGGCGGTGCCCTCGCACAGTTTCCGTGACGTGTTGATGGACCTGGGGTCGTGCCTGCGGCCGTGGGTGCCCATCGTCTCGTTGGTGAAGGGGCTGGAGCAGGGCACGAGCCTGCGGATGTCGCAGATCGTCGAGGAGGTGCTGCCCGGACACCCGGCCGGCATCCTGGCCGGGCCGAACATCGCCCGCGAGGTCGCGCAGGGGTACGCCGCGGCGGCGGTGATGTCGATGCCGGACCAGCATCTGTCGACGCAGCTGGCGCAGATGTTCCAAACGCAGCGGTTCCGGGTGTACACCACCGACGACGTGATCGGCGTCGAGATGGCCGGCGCTTTGAAGAACGTCTTCGCGATCGCCGTCGGGATGGGGTACTCGCTCGGGATAGGCGAGAACACGCGCGCGTTGGTGATCGCTCGCTCGCTGCGCGAGATGACGAAGCTTGGCGTGGCGATGGGCGGAGAACCCGAAACCTTCCCCGGCCTGGCCGGACTCGGCGACTTGATCGTCACATGCACCAGCCCGCGCAGCCGCAACCGCCACGTCGGCGAGCAGATCGGCGCGGGCAAGCCGATCGACGAGATCTTGGCGTCGATGGATCAGGTCGCCGAGGGCGTCAAGGCCGCAAGCGTGATCATGGAGCTCGCCGAGCGATACGGTGTGCACATGCCGATCGCGCGCGAGGTCGACGGCGTCATCAACCAAGGGCACACGGTCGAGGTCGCGTACAAGGGGCTGGCCGCCGAGACGCCGGGGCACGAGATCCACGGCACCGGCTTCTGAAGGCTGGTGCCGCGAATTCTGCACCGAGGCTGTGGTTTTCGCGGAATCACGACCCTGCTGCAGATTTCGGCGCGCGGGCCTATGCCGTGAAGCTGCCCGCCGGGCTGAGTACGAACCCGTGCTGGCTGGCGGTGTCCTGACAGGTAGTTGCCCCACCCCCGTCGATCGCGCAGGCGATGTTGCGATAGCTCAACCGTGACTGCGGAGGCAGCGGCTTGACGGGCCCCGCCGCCGCGAACACCGGACCCGCGGTGTTGGCAAACGCCGGTTCTTCCGGCCCGGCGCCGCTGACTAGGTTCGCGCCGTCCGGCGCTGCCGGAATCGGCCCGCTGCAGCCGTACGTGTTGCGACTTTTGTCGATGACGCACGTCAGCCCGTTGGGCGTTCCGAACGCGTACCAGGTGCCATCCATCACGGCGAATTCGACGGGCGAGATCGGCGGGAACCCGTTGACATTCGGTAGCGCTGGTTTCTCGTCGGCCACGGCGATGGGCGATGTCGCGATTAGCGCCGCCCCCACCGCACCGGTCAAGCCCGTCAGCATTTTGCTCAGCACGGAATCAAACCCTAGGGCACGGTGTTGCCCGACGCATGACCACCGCTGAACTGACGGGGCTCGAGCTGATGAGGCAGACAGCCGCCGTGACCGAGCGGCCGGCCTACATCGGCACGCTGATCGGCCTGAGCATCGACAAGGTCGAGTACGGCGAGGTGGCGATGAGCCTGCACACCCGCCCCGACATGGCCAACCCGCTCGGCACGTTGCACGGTGGCATCTGCGCCACGCTGCTCGACGCTGTGATGGGCTGTGCCGTCCACACGACGCTGGAGGCCGGCGTCGGCTACGGCACTCTCGAGTTGAAGGTCAACTACATCCGGTCAGTGCCGGTCGACGGCGTCAAGCTGGTGGCGACCGCCAAGACCATCCACGTCGGCGGCAAGACCGCAACCGCCGAGGGCCGCGTCCACGACCCGCAGGGAAGGCTCGTCGCGCACGGCACGACGACCTGCCTCATCCACCGCTGAGCTACGAGGGGTTCGCGGCGGGCGCGCGAACGATCATGTGCACCGCCGGGAAGTAGCCCGCCATCTCCGAGCGCGACTTGCGAAGCGCCGCGGTGCCGTAACCCTTCTTGCGATGTTCGGGGTGAATCCACACCCGGACGTCCACCTCGCCGCTGACGAGCTCACCGAAGACCATTCCGACTTTCTCCGCGCCGACGACGGCGACCAGCCATGCGGCGTCTTCGGCGTTGATCCGCGTCAATCCCGAGCGGATTTCATCGTCGACGCTGCCGGCAGGTCCGCCTGAGCCGTCGGCCGCCACTTTGATGTCGTCGGTCCGTGCGGCGAAGATGTCGCGGTCGAGGTGGCCGGCGAAGGGCCGGAGCACCAGGTTCTCGCCCGAACTCGCGGGCCGGTCGACCAGCGTGAACGTCAGCTTCTTGTTCAGGTCCTCGAGCTCGGCGGCGATCTTTCGGCGCGAATCCTTGGTGAACTTGTCCAACGACATGCCAATCACGGCTTCAGCGCCGACGCGCGAGGTGCCGAGGAGCTTTCCGATCGCCTCGACGGCCGCCGGTCGATCTTCGGCTTCAACGATCGCATCGGCCACTTCGTGACGGCGTTCAAGCGCATTGACCAGGGCATCTGCAATTTCGCGACGGGCAGCGGCCCGATCATGGTCGGTCATCTTCTCAGCGTAGGGCTAGCATCTCTCGACCTCTAGGCCGGGCACTGCCTTCCTAAAAATCGTCGGGCTCCGGCCGCCGGCCAGAAAGCTTCTGTACTACCCACTGATTCAGCGACACACCCTGCTCGATTGCTTCGATGGTGAGCCGTGCATGCAGAGCCGTCGACGTGCGAACGACGAACTTGCCACTGTAGTCTCGCTCGGTCAGCGACGGAGGCAACTCTTCACCACGAGCGACCATGTCGTCGACGAGCTCGTCGACCCTCTCCTCCGTTGCCGCGAGTGCACGCCTGGGGTCGGCCCTTCCCTGCACAGCCATGGAAACTCCATGCACAAACCGACATAGTGACCCGCCTCAGGCGACCACTCGGCGCGATAGGTCGCGATAGGTGTAGTGAACGAAGCGAAAAGGTTGTCATGATGCTGAATCGAGCGGCTCAGTACGACCCGCGGGCCATCTCCTCGAGCCGCCTGATCCGGTCCTGCATCGGCGGGTGCGTCGAGAACAGCGACCCCAACCGCTCGCCGGCACGGAACGGGTTCGCGATCATCAAGTGCGACTCGCTGGCCAGCTTCGGCTCCGGCGGCAGCGGCGCCGCCTGCACACCGGCGGAGATCTTGCGCAGCGCCGACGCCAACGCCAACGGATCACCCGTCAACTCGGCACCCGACTGGTCGGCCTGATACTCCCGCGACCGCGAAACCGCCAGCCGCACAACCGTCGCCGCGATCGGGCCGAGCAGCGAAACCAGCAGCAGCGCAAACGGATTCGCGCCGCCGTCTCGGCTACCGCCTGTCCAGCTCATGATCATCGCCAGGTTGGCCAGCCCCGAGATCACCGCGGCCAACGCGCCAGCGACACACGAAATCAGGATGTCGCGGTTGTACACATGCGACAGCTCATGCCCCAGCACAGCCCGCAGCTCCCGCTCGTCGAGGATCGCCAAGATCCCCGTCGTACAACACACCGCGGCGTTGCGCGGGTTGCGCCCGGTTGCGAACGCGTTCGGGTTCGCGGTGTCGCTGATGTAGAGCCGCGGCATCGGCTGGTGCGCCGTGGTCGCCAGCTCGCGCACGATCTTGTGCATCACCGGCTCCTGCAGCTCCGTCACGGGCTGCGCGTGCATCGCGCGCAACGCCAGCTTGTCGCTGTTGAAGTACACGTAGATGTTCATGCCGACCGCGAACAGGATCGACAGCACGAGAATCGACGGGTTCCTGAACAGCGACCCGACGAACACGATCAGTGCCGACATCACCCCCAGAAGCAGCATCGTCTTGATGCCGTTGCCCCAGCGGTGCCCGACCATCATCAACTCCTCTTACCGGAAACCAAGCGTTAAGAGAACGCTGAGGGGCGGCGCCCGGTTCCGTCAACCATGACGCGAAATGGTGTAGTCGACGAGCGTGGCCAACGCGCGGCGCCCGGCCCCGTCCGGCAGCCCGGCCAACTCCTCGCGCGCCTGCGCGGCATACCGGGCGACGGTGTCCTTTGCCTTCGTCATCCCCGGCGACGTTCGCAGCAGCGCCAGCGTCTCCGCGACGTGCTCGTCGTCCATCGGCCCCGCCAGCAATTCGCGCAGCCGATCCGCGTCCGGCCCGGTCTCGCGCAGCGCATACAGCACCGGCAGCGTGTGCACGCCCTCGCGCAGGTCGGTGCCCGGGGTTTTGCCCGACTCGTCGGAGGCGCTGGCGATGTCGATGATGTCGTCGGAGATCTGGAAGGCCGTGCCGACGATCCCGCCCAGCCGGCTCAGCCGCGCGACCTCCGCATCGGAGGCACCCGAGAACGTCGCACCAAGCTGGCCCGAAGCCGCGATCAGCGAGCCGGTCTTCTCGTGCACGACCCGCAGGTAGTGCTCGACCGAGTCGACATGCTGCGCCGCCCCGCGCGTCTCCCGCATCTGGCCCGTCACCAGTTCGGCGAACGTCTCCGCGATCACCCGCACGGCGTCGGGGCCGAGCCTGCTGACTAGCCGTGACGCCGTCGCGAACAGGTAGTCGCCGGCCAGGATCGCGATGTTGTTGTTCCAGCGGGCGTTGGCGCTGGGCGCGCCGCGGCGGACGTCGGCTTCGTCCATCACGTCGTCGTGGTAAAGCGTCGCCAGGTGTACCAGCTCGATGACCGAGCCCGCGACCGTCACCTGCCACGCATCGGGGTTGGGCCCCAGCTGTGCCGACAGCACCGTGAACAGCGGACGGAACCGTTTGCCGCCGGCCTCGAAAAGATGCATCACCGCGTCACGGATGATCTCGTCGCCTTTGCCGAGCTCCTGGCTGATCAGCGTTTCGATGCGGGCCACGCCGTCGCGAACGCTTGCCGCGAAGGCGGGGTCGCCGAGCTCTACTCCTGCCACCACGGTCGCTGGCGTTTGCACCCGTACAACATACTGGGAGGCATGGACACCAGCGCGGACTTGGTGGTCGTCGGCGCGGGTCCGGCCGGTTCGGCTGCGGCGGCGTGGGCGGCGCGCAAAGGCCGCGACGTGCTGGTGATCGACGCTGCCTCCTTTCCCCGGGACAAGCCCTGCGGCGACGGGTTGACGCCCCGCGCAGTGGCCGAGCTGCAGCGGCTCGGCCTCGGCGACTGGCTCGACGCGCACATAAAGCACCGCGGGCTGCGGCTGACCGGGTTCGGCGGCGAGGTGGAGATCGACTGGCCTGGGCCGTCGTTTCCCGCGTACGGCAGCGCGGTGCCGCGCACGGAGCTCGACGAGCGGATCCGGCAAGTGGCCGTAGACGCCGGGTGCCGGATGGGACTGGGCTCGAAAGTCGTTGGTGCTGAATATGATTCACGCGGACGCGTGACCTCGTTGCAGCTGTCTTCGGGCTCCGAGGTGACGTTGCGGGAGCTGATCGTCGCCGACGGTGCGCGGTCGCCGGTCGGCAGGATGCTGGGCCGCGAGTGGCATCAGCAGACGGTGTACGGGGTCGCGGTGCGCGGGTACCTACCGACGCCGCGGGCCGACGATCCGTGGCTGTCGACGAACCTGGAATTGAGGACGCGCGACGGGCAGCTGCTGCCCGGCTACGGCTGGATCTTCCCGCTCGGCAACGGCGAGGTGAACATCGGCGTCGGCGCGCTGGCCACGGCTAAGCGGCCCGCCGATGTGGCGCTACGCAAGCTGATCGGCCACTACACAGACCAGCGCCGGCCGGACTGGGACTTCGAGGGGCCGCCGCGGGCGGTGTCGTCGGCGCTGTTGCCGATGGGCGGCGCAGTGTCGGGGGTGGCAGGGCCGAACTGGATGCTGATCGGCGACGCCGCGGCGGGCGTGAATCCGCTGAACGGCGAGGGAATCGACTACGGGCTGGAGATGGGACGGTTCGCCGCGGACATGCTCGGCGGCGGCGACCTCTCGCTGGCCTGGCCGGCGCTGCTGCAGGAGCACTACGCGAAGGCGTTCTCGATCGCGCGACGGCTGGCGTGGCTGCTGACGGTGCCGTGGCTGCTGCCCACGGTCGGCCCGTTCGCGATGCGGTCGGTGGCGTTCATGCGCGCGGTCGTGCGGGTGATGGGCAACCTCGTCGTCGACGAGGACGTCGACCGGGTGGCACGGCTGTGGCGACGGCTGGGCGCCGGGTCCCGCGCGTTGGACAGCCAAACCCCGTTCAGCTGACTTCCTCGCGGAAAGAGGGGTCAGTCTTGGTGGCCGTACTCGTCGAACCAGTGGGCGAGCTTGCCGCGACGACTGACCGCTCGCAGTCTGCGCTCGGCCGCCTCGCGTGCCTTGGTGGTGGTGACGATGAGCAGTTCGTCGCCGGCCGCGATGCGCGTATCCGGTTGCGGCACAAACGCATGGCCGCCTCGGATGATCAGCGTGATAACGCTGGGGTCGGGCAGCCGCAGCTCGAGGACCATCACGTTGCGCAACCGCGACGACGGCTGCACGGTCATCGTCAACAATTCGGCGCCGAGCACGTCCAGCGGAGCCGCCTCGACCTCGATTTCGCGCGTCGGATCGGCAGGCGTCAGCCCCAGCTTGTGGGCGAGCGGACGCAGGCTCGGACCCTGTACGAGCGTGAAAACCACCACGAGGATGAACACAATGTTCAGCAGCCGCTGGCTGTCGGCCACGCCCTCCACGACCGGGAATGTCGCCAGCACGATCGGCACCGCACCACGCAGGCCGGCCCACGACATGAACACCTGCTCGCGCCACGGTATTCGAAACCCGGTGAGCGACAAGATAACTGAGATAGGTCGACCCAGCAAGAGAAGCACCAGTCCGACCACGATTCCCGCCGCGACGTCGCCGGCCATCTGGCTGGGTGTCACCAGCAGGCCCAGCAGGACGAACAGGCCGATCTGCGCCAGCCACCCCAGCCCCTCGGCAAAGGACACGGTGGCCCTGCGGTGCGGCAACCCGGAGTTGCCCAGCACCAGCCCGGCAAGATACGCGGCGATGAACCCGCTGGCGTGCTCAGCGCCCGAAGCGGCGAAGGCCAGCATGCCCAACCCGAACGTCGCCAGTGGGTACAGGCCTGACGCGGGCAGAGCGATCCGGCGCAGCGTGAACGAGCCGAGCACGCCGAATCCCAGCCCGGTGGCGATGCCGACCGCCAACTGATACAGCACACTGGCCAGGGCGACACCCGGTGAGAGAGTCAGCGTCGTCGCGCTGAACATCACCACGAGGATCACGGCCGGCGCGTCGTTGAAGCCGGACTCGGCCTCCAGCAGCCCGGCCACCCGACGCGGCAGCGGCACGACGCGCAGCACCGAGAACACCGCGGCCGCATCGGTCGACGAGACGATCGCCCCGAGCAACAGCGAGAGTTGCCAATTGATGCCGAGCAGCAAGTGTGCGCCCGCCGCGGTGACCACAGTGCTGATGGCCAGGCCGACCGTCGCCAGCACCGCCGCGGGTGCCAACACGTTGCGTACGTCAGAGAACCTGCTGGTCAACCCGCCTTCGACGAGGATCACCGCCAACGCAATAGTCCCAAGGTTGCGGGCCAACTCGGCGTCGTCGAATTGCAACCCCAGTCCGTCGACGCCGAGGCCAACGCCAAAAGCCAAGAACAGCAACAAACTTGGAAAGCCGACCCTGCTAGCCAGCCGGGTGCCGACAATGCTGGACAGCAGCACCAGCCCACCAGCCAGCAGCGCCAGGTACAGCTCCGGCAAGCTCAATGTCGTCCCCGTTCGGCCCTGCATACGCCGTAGTTGTCAGTAAATCAGCACCAACGCTGTTGCGCGGGATGGTATTGAAGGGCTATGCGTATCGCGATCGCCGGCGCCGGAGTAATCGGTCGGTCCGTTGCGCGCGAACTGCTTGAGAACGGCCATAAGGTCCTGCTGATCGAACGCGATCTCGACAAGTACGAACCGCACACCGTTCCCGACGCCGACTGGTTTCTGGCCGACGCGTGTGAGCTGACGTCGCTCGAGGAGTGCGGGCTGCAGACGTGCGACGTCGTGATCACCGCCACCGGCGACGACAAGGTCAACCTCGCGGCGGCGCTGCTGGCCAAGGCCGAGTTCGCGGTGCCGCGGGTGGTGGCCAGGGTCAACGAGTCGCAGAACGAGCGGCTGTTCACCGCGTCGTGGGGCGTCGACGTCGCGGTCTCCACCCCGCTGGCGATCGTCGCCGCCACAGAGGGGACGATCGACGTCGGGCACCTCGTGCGGCTGATGGCGCTGCGACAAGGCCGCGTCAACCTGGAGAAGCTGACGCTGCCCGAGGACAACCCGCTTGTCGGCCGCGCAGTGCGGGACGTGGACTTGCCAGAGAACAGCGCGCTGATCGTGGTGATCCGCGGAGGCCAGGTGATGCTGCCGCGGCCCGACGACATCTTGCAGGCCGGCGATGAGCTGCTGTTCGCGGCCAACAGCGGGGCCGAGGATCGGATCCGGGCGGTCGTGCACGCCGCCGAGTGACTAGCTGACCTCGGCCGGCACCGGCCGCCTGGCGACGTCCGCCGCGTCAGCGCTGCGAGCGGGCAGCAGCACCGCGACGACAGCCGCGGCTGCGAGCGCGATCCCGGCGCAGACCAGTGACCCGACCCGTAGGCCGTCGAGGAACGCGCGATCGACCACGTCGCGAACACCCGTCTGAGTGCCCGCAGGCAGCTGCGCGACGACCCGCTGTGCGGCCGCCACCGACGATTCCATCGCTGAGCGTGCATCGGCGGGCAGCTGCCTGAAGTTCGAATTCCCTGCCAGCCGCCCGGAGTACACCGACGCGAACACACTGCCGACGATCGCGACACCCAGCGTGCCGCCGAGCTCGCGGGTCGTGTCGTTGACGGCCGATCCGACGCCCGCCTTGTCCACGCTCAAGGAGCCCATGATCGCCTCGGTCGCGGGTGCTGTTGTCAAGCCGAGGCCGCCGCCGAGAAGCACCATCTGCATCGCGATGCTCAAGTAGGGGGTGCCGGCGTCAGCTGTGGACCCCCATGCGAGACCGGCGCCGAAGATCGCGAGGCCCGATGCCACGACAACTGTGCTACCGATCTTTTCGACCATGCGCGGACCTAGCACACTGGCAAGGGCGATCGAGGCGGCGACCGGCAGCAGCCGCACGCCAGCCTCAAATGCGCTGTAGCCCTTGATGAACTGGAAGTACTGCGTGATGACGAAGATGAACCCGAACAATGTGAAGAAGCCGGCCGTCACCGCAAGACTTCCTCCGGAGAACCGGCGACTGCGGAACACGGTCATGTCCAGCATCGGATAGGCCCTGCCCAGCTCCCACATTACGAATGAAGCGAGAACGACTGCGGCCAAAGCGAATCCGGTGATACTGCGGGCGCTGGTCCAGCCTGCATTCGGTGCCTCGATGATGGTGTAGACGAGGGCCGTCACCCCGACTGCCGACAGCACCAGGCCTGGCACGTCGACTGGTGGAGTTGCTGGGTCGCGCGATGTCGGCACAAACAGCCACCCGCCGGCGATCGCCACCGCCGCGATGGGCACGTTGACCATGAAGATCGAGCCCCAAGAGAAGTGTTCCAGTAACCAACCACCCGATATAGGCCCCACGGCCACGCCCACACCCACCATTGCGGCCCAGACACCGATCGCCTTGGCGCGCTGAGCCGCATTCGCGAAGATGTTCGTGATCAACCCCAGCGTGGTCGGGAAGATGACAGCAGCGCCGACGCCCATCGCCGCGCGCGCCGCTATCAATGCGTCAGCCGAACCGACCTGCCCGGCAACGACGGATGTGATTGCGAAGACCGCCAGGCCGCTGCTGAGCCAGCCGCGTCTGCCGTATCGGTCACTCAAGCTGCCCGCCGACAACAGAAGCCCGGACATCGTCAGTGTGTAGGCATCGACGATCCATTGGAGTTGGGCCGTATCGGCATTGAGCTCCCGTGACAGGGTCGGCAGCGCGACGTTGACGATAGTGGCATCGACGCTGATAACGAACACACTGAGGCAGATGACAATGAGCGCGAGGATCGGTCGATCCGGGAAAACAGGACGACGTGGAGCAGTAGTCATGGCTGAAATCTAAACTGCAAGGACAAAATAATCAAGCAATAGCTGGTTTAATCTGTCCTTCTGGTAGAGTTGCTGGTGTGGCCAGGGCTTACCATCAGAATTGTCCGATCGCCAGGGGCCTCGATGTCCTCGGCGAGCGGTGGACACTGCTGATCCTGCGCGAACTCATCGGCGGCGCCCGTCGCTATGCCGACCTGCGCGCGGCATTGCCCGGTGTCGCCACGAACCTGCTGGCCGACCGGCTCCGCGAACTCGAGGTCGCCGGGCTGGTCGAGCGAAGCGAGCTGCCGCCGCCGGCGGCCCGTACCGTCTACTCCCTGACCGAGGTCGGCTGGGCGAAAGTGCTGCCGGTGATCCGGGCGGTCGCGACGTTCGGCTTCGATCTCGTCGAGCCGACAGAAGACGCGATCACGCCATTGAACGGCTTTCTTGCCGGCCTCCTGCTGGGGTTCGACGACCCGATCGCCGACGGAGTGGACGCGACGTATCAGGTCAACATCGATGACCGCCGGTTCGACTTCGCGATCCGTGACGGCCGGCCGACCATCCCCAAGGGCCCGCCCGCAGTGACGCTGACCGCCGCGGCGGCGGACCTGGTCGCTGCCCGCCTGGGCAAGACTGCACCGCAGCGCAAGGCGGCACTAGGACGCCTGAAATTCCACGGCGACGCGCGGGCCGTGAGCACGTTCCGCAAGGTATTCCGGCTCAGCTAGGTGCGCGGGTGGCTGCGTGCAGGGCGACGACCCCGCCGGTGAGGTTGCGCCATCGCACGCCCGACCACCCCGCGCGCTTGATGCGGCGGGCCAGCTCGGGCTGGTCGGGCCAGGCCCGGATGGACTCGGCCAGATAGACGTACGCGTCCGGGTTCGACGACACCGCGCGCGCCACCCGCGGCAGCGCCTGCATCAGGTATTCCTTGTAGACCGTGCCGAACAACGGGTTCGTCGGTGTCGAGAACTCGCACACCACCAGCCGCCCGCCCGGCTTCGTCACCCGGGCCATCTCCCGCAGCGCGGTCTCGTGGTCGACGACGTTGCGCAGCCCGAAGCTGATGGTCACCGCGTCGAAGGTCTTGTCCGGGAACGGCAGCCGCGTCGCGTCGGCCGCAACCTTGGGCATTGCCCGCGCTTTGCCCGCCGACAGCATGCCCACCGAGAAGTCCGCGGCCACGCACCACGCACCCGAGTGGGCCAGTTCTTCGGTGGACACCGCGGTGCCCGCCGCGATGTCGAGCACGCGGTCGCCGGGGCCGATGTCCAGCGCGTTGCGGGTCGCGCGCCGCCAGAACCGGTCCCGGCCCAGCGACAGCACGGTGTTGGTGATGTCGTAGCGGCGGGCCACCGCGTCGAACATCGACGCGACCTCATGCGGATCCTTGTCCAGCGTCGCCCGGCTCACCAGGCCGAAGCTATCAGGCGGCCTCGGCCTGCCTGGTTCTTCGGACCGCCTGGTAATGCTCCAGCAGCTCGTCGCAGATCGCCGGCCAGGTGCGCTGCAGCACACTTCGCCGCGCAGCCGGGGCGTAGTGCGCCCGCGCCTGGATCAGATGCGTGACGGCACCGGGCAGCTGACTTTCGAACTCCTCCACCGCAAGCAGCAGCCCGGTGCGGCCCGGGATGACGAGATCACGCGGGCCGCCGGCGTTGGGCGCGACGACGGGCACACCCGACGCGAGCGCCTCCTGCACGGCCTGGCAGAAGGTTTCGTGCTCGCCGGGGTGCACGAAAACGTCCATGCTGGCGTACGCGGCGGCGAGCTCGGCGCCATACAGAGCACCGGTGAAAACGGCTGTCGGCAAGGCTTTTTCGAGCTTCTCTCGATCGATGCCGTCGCCGACGACGACTAGCTGCACGTCGTCGTTCAATGCCGAAAGCCGCTCGACATGCTTCTCCGGTGCCAGCCTGCCGACGAAGCCCACGATCGGCTTTCCGTCCGGCGACCAGGCATGCCTCAACGTCCCATCGCGCGCCGACGGTGCGAACCCGGCGATGTCGACACCGCGGGCCCACAGATACACGCGCGGAATACGCTGTGCGACAAGGTTTTCGATAGCCGACGATGAAGGCGCGAGCGTGCGGTCGGCGTGCCGGTGCAGATGCCGGAACCACGCCCACGCCGTGCGGTACGCGATCGGGATGCCGTAGCTCTTGGCGAATCCCGGGACGTCGGTCTGGAACACCGCGACCGTCGGCACCCCGAGGAACCGCGCCGCGTGCAGCCCGCCGTATCCGAGCAGAGCGGGTGATGCCAGGTGCACGACGTCGGGATCGAACTCGCGCAGGATCTTGACCATGCGCGGGCTCGGGACACCCAGCGGCAGTGACGTGATCTTCGGGAACATCCGCGACGGCATCCGGTAGACCGGCACTCCGTCGTGCTCGGTGGCGGCCCGCTCCTGACGCGCAGGGTTGTCCGGGGCGATGACGATGGCGTCGTGTCCGGCGCGGTTCAGGTGCTCGAGAATTCGGAGCACCGAGTTCGAGACGCCGTTGACGTTGGGCAGGAAAGATTCCGCGACAATCGCAACTCGCACGCCGTAATCGTGTCACGGTCGACTTACCGCAAGGTTGCCGCCGGGAATACGACACGCTAATTGACGAAACCGAGAATGCTTATTAAAAAGTTACATACATCACAGAGGATCTCAGGTAGCGTCGCCCAGGACGTGGTGCGCGGTTCCGGGGGGTAAATGGTAAACGGCTGGGACGATCCAGATTGCGCGGCCCGGCTGCGCGGCAAATTGGCCAACGCAATTGCGAGCATGCTCCGTCTTGGAATCAACCACAGCGACGCGGCACGCATCCAATGGCAGGGTGCGGCCCAAAAGTATCGGGAGCGGTGGGCGCAGGGCGACCTCGACGCGATCGCACCGGTGCTCGCCGACCTTGTCGCGTGGCTTCGGAGAACGGGAATTGACCCCTCGCGCAATGCCGAAGTGGTCGCGCTGTTCAATGATCCGGTTTTTGCAAACTTTGAGAACCGAATTCCGGTGCTCGACGACCATTCCCGATTGTTGGAGACGTTCCGTCAGCTCGCCGGCGCGCGCGAAAAATGACGGCGCTAGGCTCCTGCTGGAACGTGAAGTGCCACCACTCGTTCTCATAGTTGACGAAGCCCTGCGTTTCCAGCCCGTCCTTGAGCAGTAACCGGTTCTTCAGCTGATCACCCTGAATCCGAGGGTCCAGCGTGTGAGCAAGGATGTCGAGGCAGTCATAGCCGGTGCCCATGTCAATGTGCAGCCGTTCTCGAGGAACGTCTGCTGTGCGCGGCTGAGCCCCTCGGCAGCCCCGCGAGACGGATGCCCAATGCGCTGCCGCAATGGTGTCACGGCTTGGAATTCCATCTCGCGAAAACGGGAGCGCTAGGGTCGCGGTATGCGCTGGTTGAGGGTGGCCGCGATCGTCGGCATCGTGCTCGTCGGTGCCGGCTGCGCGAAGGCGATCGATGGTGTCGCGGTGGCACCGGCGGGCACGCATTCGACCGCCACCGTCATGCTCGCCGACGACGGGTTCGGCATCGAGCTCGGCCAGCCGGCCGCGCCCGTCGCGCTTGAGATCTTCATCGAGCCCCAGTGCCCGCACTGTGCAAGATTGATGATGTTTCACGGCGGCGAGATCGCCGACTACATCGACAGCGGCGACCTGATGGTGAGGTACCGCCCAGTGACCTTCCTTGACGAAACGGAAACCGGCTACTCCCATCGAGTGAGCAATGCGCTGTTCCTGGCGGCCGCGCCCGACGCCGACCTGCCTGCGTCGGCGTTCCAGAACTTCGTAGACGAGCTGTTTTGGCAGACCAATCCGTCCGGCGATGACCAGTACGTCGCCAGTATCGGCGCGGTGGCCCGGCTGCCCCAGCCTCTCATCGACCGCATCGCTGCAGGCGATCGCGCCGTCGACACCGTCGCGATGGACAACGCAAACAGCCTGCTGCTCAATGAGATTCTGCATGTCGTCGCGACCCCGACGGTCTATGACCTCAACGCCCACGAGCTCGTCGACACCTCCGGAAACGACTGGCTGAAGAAGCTCGTCGGCCACCACTAGAAGCGCGTTGCGGTGTTGCACCCGAACCGGATTGGGGTTGTTCCCGCCGTGGCTCGACGTGAGCGGGTGTCTCGTATGTTAATGTCGGCGCGCTCTTCATGGGAGGCAAGCGACTCGTGGACTTTCATGGCCTGCGGCGCCGGCTGATCATCCGACTGGGTGTCGCACTGATGGGAGTGCTGGACCGGATTCTGGTCCGTTACTCGCGACTCGGCGATCCCGCGCGCTTCGACCCTGCCGACTTCCCCTGGGCCGCCGAGCTGGAGCGCAAGTGGCCTTTGATCCGACGCGAGGCGGACGAAATCCTGCGCGACGGGGCGAATGTGCCACCGCTACGTCGAATCTCGACAGACCACGAGAAGATCGCGACGGATGACAAGTGGCGATCGTTCTTCCTCTGGGGCTACGGCATCCGCGTCGACGAAAACTGCGACCGCTGTCCGCAGACCGCGGCGCTGGTCGAGCGCATCCCGGGGATGCAGACCGCGCTGTTTTCGATTCTGGATCCCGGCACCCATATCCCCCTGCACAACGGCGCCACCAAGGCGATCCTCACCGGCCATCTCGGCCTGCGCGTACCCCGGCACAGGGAGCGCTGCCGCATCGCCATGGACGGCGAGGAGTACACCTGGCGCGAGGGCGAGCTCTTCGTCTTCGACGACATGCGGATGCACGAGGTGTGGAACGACACGGACGAGTACCGCGTCACGCTGATGATGCACGTGACGCGGCCGCTACGTTTCCCCGGCTCAGTCCTGGCGAACGGCATCATCGCCCTGATCCGCAGGAGTCCCTTCGTCCAGGACGCCCACTCGCGCCTCGAGCGGTGGACGGGGCGCAGCATCGCCGAACCGCCACCGCTAGTGGATGTACCGCCGTTCGACGAATCTCGCCGCCACCAGTAGCGCGCCCGCCACCAACCACCCCACCACCGCAACCGAGCCGGCGGGAATGATCGCCAATGCCGCGTTGCGATGTTGCACCCGAACGAGATTCGGGTTGTTCTTGTCGTATTCGACGTAGATCCGCATGCCGTCGGCCAGCTCTGAGGGGTACAGCACGCCGAGCTCCGGCCGGTACGTCACCCGGTCGGGAGTGACGAACTCGATGGTCGAACGCCGCGGGCCGGCACTGAGCACCTCGGCCTGGGCGACACCCATGTGACGCTCGATCTGTCGGTCGTTACGCCATGCGCCCGCGACCAGGAGCACAGACTGCAACGTCACCAGACACGCCACGATGATGATGCCAAACCTGATGCGGCGCAAGACTTTTCGAGGAGCGAGTTCAGGTTCGTCGGAGTTTCTGCCGTTTCGGAACAGGTTCAGCACATTGGCGAACCCGATCATATCGCCGCCTTGATCGACGCGTGCAGTTGCCGCAACGTCGACCGGTCAGCCTTCACCTCGATCACCCGCATACCGTGAAGCGGCGTGTTCACCGCGTCGACGAGATCGTCTACTTCCACTTGCTGCGAGTCGATGTGATACGCACGGCACAACGCGCCGACGTCGATGTCGTGCGGCGTTCCGAAGATCCGTGACGACACGTCGGAGAACCGCGGGTCGCCCTGCTCTAGCAGCTCGAAGATGCCGCCGCCGTTGTCGTTGGACACCACGATCGTCAGCTGCTGCGGCACCGGCTCCGTCGGGCCGATCAACAGCCCGGACGCGTCGTGCACGAACGTGAGGTCGCCGATCAACGCGACCGTGCGGCCTTGGTGGGCCAGCGCCGCCCCGATGGCCGTCGACACCGTGCCGTCGATCCCGGCCACACCGCGGTTCGACCGCACGCTGATGCCGTTCGCGTCGAGGCTGACCAGCGCCGCGTCGCGGACCGGATTGGACGCGCCCAGCACCAGCTGGTCGCCGGGCCGCAGCGCATCGGCGACCGCGGCCGCCACATGCAGGCCCGTCGTCAGCGGGTGGGCCGCCAGCTGCCGGCGCACCGCGTCGACTGCGCGACGGTTCACGTTGGCGCAGCGGCGCAGCCAGCCGTCGCTCGGCGTGCCCGTGGTGACCGCGCGCGTGCCGGTGGCCTGCGAGTTGCCGGAGACGTCCGGCCAGCGCGGGCCGGTGGTCAGCGCGAACACCGGCACGGCGGCGTCTGCCAGCAGCGACGACACCGACCGGTGCAGCGTCGGCCGGCCGAGCATGATCACCTGTTGCGGGCGCAGCAGCGGCAGCGCCAGCGGGTGCAGCGGGTTCGCCGCGGGCGGCGCGGTGGGCTCGGCGACGGTCGGCAGCGCGGCAAGGTTCGGGTGCACGCCCGCGCCATGGCCGCCGATCACCACGGTGTCGCGGGACAGGTCGATGTCCAGCGGCTGATCGAAGGTGACCGGCGGTGTGTAAGTCCAGGGCCTGCCGTCGGGCCGTCCCGGCGGCACGCCGGCGAGGTCCGGTTCTGGGTCGGGCACCAGCGGCTCGCGCAGCGGGACGTCGAATTGCACCGGCCCGGCGTTGGCGCTGCGCGCGCCCGTCGCAGCGGCCAGCACCCGGCACACCGCCGAACGCCAGCGCGCGTTCTGATCGGCCATCTTCTCGGTGCCCTCTTCGGCCAGTCCTAAGGAGATCGACTCGCGGACCTGCGTGTCGAAGTACCCGAGCTGCTCCATTGTCTGGTTGGCACCGGTTCCGAGCAGCTCGTAGGGCCGGTTGGCCGACAGCACGATCAGCGGCACGCGCGCGTAGTTGGCCTCGGCGACGGCGGGGCCCAGGTTCGCGACCGCGGTGCCCGAGGTCATCACGATCGGGACCGGCGCCTGCCCGGCGACGGCCAGGCCGATGGCCAGATACCCGGCGGTGCGCTCGTCGATGCGGACGTGCAGCCGGACGCGGCCGGTCGCGTCGGCGTCGCGCAGCGCGAACGCCAGCGGCGCATTGCGCGAACCGGGGCACAGCACGACGTCGCGCACGCCGCCGCGGATCAGCTCGTCGACGACGACGCGGGCCTGCGCCGTTGAGGGGTTGGCCATTACTTACAGGGTGTCACACAGGTGCATCGGCGAAGAATTGCAGCATCGCGGCGTTGACGGCCTCGGGCCGTTCGAGGAAGCCCAGGTGTCCGGCGTCGGGTATCTCCAGGTAGCGGGCGTTCGGCATCGCATCGGCGACCTCTCTGGACAGATGCGGCGCCAGGGCGAGGTCGTCGCCGAACCCGATCACCAGAACGGGCGCGGTGATGCTTCTGTAAGCGAGCAGCCGGTTGCCCTCGGGCGCGATGTCGTATTGGCGGCGCAGGCCGCGGGTTTGCTTGACCGGCCAGATGGTGAACACGTCGATCCAGTCGGCGACGGCACGGTCGTCGTTGAGCGTCTTGGGTGAAAAGCTTTCCAGCAGCCGAACTTTCGCATGGTACGCGGTTGGCAGCTGGACGCCTGAGTCGATGAGCTCCTCTTCTGCGCGACGGACGAACTCCCGCATGCGGTCATGCCGTCCGCGGGTCGCGATCAGCGCGGCCTGGCTGACGAGCTCGGGCCTGGCCAGCATCAGCTCCTGGGCGATGTAGGCGCCCATCGAGGCGCCGACAACCCTTACCGGCGCGAGGCCCAGGTGCTCGATCAGCGACGCGGTGTCGGAGACCATGGTCTGCGTCGTGAAACCGTCCGCGCTCTCGGTGGCGCCGACGCCTCTGTTGTCGAACGTCACGACGCGGTACCCCGCCGCAGTGAATGCAGGCACCTGGTGGATATGCCATGTGCGGCCAGCGCCGCCGTGCCCGGCGATGAACAGTACCGGCTCGCCGCTGCCGAAGTCTTCGTAGGCCAGGTTGGTCACCCGCGAGACGTTACAAGCCTCCGCTTGCGACGTGAGCGGGCGGACTTGATGGCGTGGTCCCACAACAGGCCCGACATGGCCTTGATCTGGGTGGGCTTCACCAAGTCCTTCGACATCAGCGCAGTCGCGGCCGCCTTGGTGGTCGCCGACGCCTTCGACATATGGCCGGAGTCGTAGGGCGGCTGCGGGTCGTACTCCATCGACAACTGGATGACCTTTGCGCGGCCGTCGCCGCCGATCTGGCCGGCCAGCCACAGCCCCAGGTCGATTCCCGCCGACACACCTGCACACGTCACGACGTCACCCTGGTGGACAATGCGTTCGTTGCCGACCGCCTTGACGCCCAGCGCCTTCAGGGCACTCAGCGCCGCCCAGTGCGACGTGGCTCGCTTGCCTTCGAGCACCCCGGCCGCGGCCAGAATGATCGAACCGGAGCACACCGACGTTGTCCACGTCGCGGTCTCATGAGCCCGGCGCACCCAGTCGAGCACCTTCTCGTCGCGGGCGTGCTCCATTGTCGAGAACCCGCCCGGCACCAGAATGACATCGGGAGAGGGTGTTTCGGCGAACGAGTGAGTTGCGCCGACCACGAGCACCCCGGAGTCGGCCGTGATCGGTCCGGGCTCGTGCCAGACGAAGCGCACTTCAGCGTCGGGCAGCCAGCGCAGCGCCTCATAGGGCCCGATGAAATCCAGCGCGGTAAAGCCTGGGTACAGCACGATCGCGATCTGCATGATCCTCTCCTTCTTTCTTAGGCGAACGTCTTGCGGTACTGGTCTGGTGACACACCAATCCTGCGGATGAAGTTGCGGCGCATTGTTTCTGCGGTGCCGAAGCCGCATCGTGCGGCGATCGCGACGACGGTGTCGTCGCTCTCCTCCAGCTGCCGGCGGGCGGCCTCGGTGCGTATCCGTTCCACGTACGCGCCGGGTGCCTCACCGACCTCGCCGGTGAAGACTCTGGTGAAGTGGCGTGGGCTCATCGCGGCCTTACGGGCCAGCTCGGTGACGTTGTGCAGCCCGCCGGGCTCCGCCTCGATGGCCTCCTGCACGTCACGGATCGGGGTCCGACGAGCGCGCGGCATCCACACCGGAGCGGCGAATTGCGTTTGCCCACCGGGCCTTCGGAGATAGATAACCATCCACCGGGCCACGGTCTGGGCGACCTCGGTGCCGTGATCGTCCTCGACGAGCGACAGCGCCAGGTCGATCCCGGCGGCCACACCCGCCGCGGTCCAAACCCTTTCCGAGCTGCGCACGAAGATCGGCTCTGGGTCGACCTCGACGGCGGGGAACTCGTCTTGCAGATGGCGCGCGAACGCCCAGTGCGTGGTGGCCCTGCAGCCGTCGAGCAGCCCGGCCTGTGCGGCGAGGAACGCGCCGGTGCAGACGCTGACGACGCGCCGCGCGTTGCCGGCAACTGCCCGCAGCCAGGTCATCACGTCGGCGTCGGCGCGGGCGTCGTCCACACCGATCCCGCCGGGCAACAGCACGGTGTCGACGGGCTCCTGCGGATCAGGCAGCGGGACGGCCTGAATCGCCAGACCCGTGCCGGTGGTGATCGGGTGGCCGCCTGCCGACGCCAGGGTCAGCTCGTACCCGCCGTCGGTCAGCAGCGACGCCCCGGTGAACACGTCGTGCGGGCCGACCAGGTCCAGGGCCTGGATGCCTGGGAAGCCGAGAATCACGATCTTGCGTGCCACGGTGTCTAGTGTTCGCCACCCGGGTCGTGTCGTCTATGCCATCTATCCCACAAATTAGGACATCAGCTTGGTGGTTGGCTCTGCAGACATCGGTAGCAGGCGATGATGCGCCGGATCCACCAGTCCCGTTGCTCCGGCGTCGCAGCGAGGGTCTCGAGCCGCGCCAGGTCTGGGACGACGGGCCTGACATCGAGGTATCCGTCGACCGGCTGCGCCCACGCGGCGACATCGTCGACGAACAGCTGGCCGGTGCCCAGGCCGCACGCATGTTCCAGCGTCGGAAGCGCGGCGGCCGCCCGCAACCCCGTCGCGATGCCGACCGCGGAGTCCAACGCGCTGGAGACCACGACCGGGATGTCGATCTGTTCGGCGATCTTGAGCAGGGCCGACGGGCCGCCCAGCGGCGCGACCTTGAGCACCGCCACGTCCGCCGCGCCTGCACGGACCACGTGCAGCGGATCGTCGGCCTTGCGGATGCTCTCGTCGGCCGCAACGGGGACGTCGATGCGCCGTCGGACTTCGGCCAACTCGTCCACGGTCCGGCAGGGCTGTTCGATGTACTCCAGCGGGCCGAGCGCCGTCGCCGCCGCCACCGCCTCCTCGACACTCCAGCCGCCGTTCGCGTCCACCCGGACCGTCGGCACCAGTGCGCGGACGGCGTCGACGCGCGCGACGTCGTCACGCAACGTCTGTCCCGGCTCGGCGACTTTGACCTTCGCGGTGCGTGCGCCCGGGAACCGGCCGAGCAACTCGGGTACCTGCTCGGGGGGAACGGCCGGGACGGTGGCGTTGACCGGGATGCGGTCACGTTTCGTGGGCGGTGGTGTTTCGTAGGCCGCCTCGATGGCCGATGCCAGCCAGTGCGCGGCCTCTGTGGGCCCGTATTCGACGAACGCGCCGAACTCGCCCCAGCCGGCCGGCCCATCGATCAGTGCCAGTTCACGAATTGTGATGCCGCGGAAGCGAACTCGCATCGGCAGCGCGACCACGTGGACGCGGTCGATCAGCTCGGCGAGATCCGGCCTCAAGGAGAGTACACCTGCCGACCCGCGAGGTACGTCGCCCGCACCTCGAGATCGGCAATCTCCTCAGGTGCCACCGACCGCGGATCAGCCGACAGCACAACGAGATCCGCGTACTTCCCGACCTCCAACGACCCGATGACGTCGTCGGCGAACAGCTGCCACGCCGCATCGATGGTCTGCGCGCGAATCGCCTGCTCGACCGTCAACCGCTCCTCGGGCGCTAGAACACGGCCGCTGGGTGCGGTGCGGGTGGCTGCGACGCTCATGTTGCGCAGTGGCTCTTCCGGCGTGACCGGCGGATCGTTGTGCAGCGAGATCCGCATGCCGGTTGCGACCGCGGAACCACATGGCATCCAACGGGTTCCGTGCTCCTCGCCGAAAAGCCCGTCGACGATCACGTCGCCCCAGTAGTGGATCTGGTCGACGAACAGGCTGCACGTTACGCCGAGGGCGGCGGCGCGCTGAAGCTGCTCGGGCCGGATCGCGCCGACGTGCTCGAGCCGCAGTCGGTGGTCCGTCCGCGGATTGCGCTGCAGCGCTTCTTCATACACGTCCAGGATGGTGTCGATGCCCGCGTCGCCCATGACGTGGCAGGCCATCGGCCAGCCGAGCGGGAAGTACGCGCCGACGATCTCGGTGAGTTGCTCACGGCTGTAGTTGGCGTGCCCGCACGATCCCGGCGCGACACCGATGGTGCGGGTGGCGTCGGTGTCGAGGTACGGAAACGACAGGTCGATGTTGCCGATCCACGGCGAGCCGTCCACCCAGATCTTGATGCCGACCTGCTTGACCATGTCGTCGCCGTTGTCAGGGGCCGCGTCGGTGGTCATCCGCGCGTTGGAGATCTCGTAGGTGCGGAGCCGGACCGTGAGCCCGTCGCGCAGCTTCTCGAGCATCGGCCGGAAGATGGGATCGAACGCCATCTCCGAGCATGTCGTCAACCCGGCGCGGTTCAGCCGCGCGCACTCGGCTTGCAGCATCGCCGGATAATCGCTGGCCTGGACCGCGCCGCTCATCAGCGACAGCACCGCAGCGGTCTCCTCGCCGGTGCCGTCGAGGTCGCCGTTCGCGTCGCGGCCGTAGCGGGCTCCCTTCGGATCGGGGGTGTCGCGGCTCAGCCCGGCGCGCCGGGCGGCCGCAGAGTTGAAAAATACTTTGTGCCCGGAATTGTGGATGA
This sequence comes from uncultured Actinomycetota bacterium, assembly GCA_963744085.1. Classification (GTDB taxonomy): domain Bacteria; phylum Actinomycetota; class Actinomycetes; order Mycobacteriales; family Mycobacteriaceae; genus Mycobacterium. The sequence continues at coordinate 1,299,394 of CAVUSK010000014.1, read as the reverse complement.
CCACCAGCGGCGTGTCCGGGGCGATGTCGTCGAGCCAGTCGAGTGTGGGCTCGGGCAGGCCGTCCTGCAGCAGCGGATCCCAGCCGACGAGGTACGCGCCGCCCGCCCCGCGCGCGGCCACCTCACCTTTGATCGCGTCGACGACTTCCTGCGGGTCGCGGATCGTCACAGGTCGGATGTCCACCATGCGGTCCGACAGCACGATCGCCTCCATCAGCGGATGTCCGTGCGCCTCAACGAGTCCCGGCATCACGCAGCCGTCGCCGATGTCCAGCACCTCTGTATCGGACCCGATCAATGCTTCGACGTCGTCGCGGTTACCGACGGTGACGAGCCGGCCGTCGCTCACGGCGAGCGCTTCGGCGGTGGGTTGTGCGTCGTCGACAGTCAGCACGGTTCCGTGGATGACGAGGTCAGCGGGGGTCATTGAAGTATCTTCTGGGATTTTTCTCGAGCCGTGGCGATTCGACACCCTAGACTGCACCGAAAGTTTCAGGGCGGGTGATGCGACGTGCGACAAGTGCTGTTCATCGCGGTGACGACTTCCGTTGTCGGATTGGCATCGGCATGCGTGACCACGACGGAGGGGACCCCGAAGGCCGAACATGGGCAGGCGACATCGCAAGCTCCGGCGGCGAGCGCGCCGCCCGCCGCTGCGGTCAGCGAGCAGGCCCTCGACGGCCTGCTGCTGCCCGTGGAGGACGTCCAGACCGTTATGGAGGCCCCTGACCTGCAGGTGGACCAGACCTACGCCCAGATGCCGCCGAGCACCGTCGGCTATGTCCCGGAAGATTGTGTACGCGCCGCCTACAACACCGTCGAGGCCGGTTACCGGGACAGCCAGTTCACCGCGGTGCGCGGCGCCGTCATGCAGGAAGCCGCGGATACTCAGCTTCTGCACGTGGTCGATCAGGGCGTCGTGACGTTCCCCGACGCAGCCGCCGCCACCACCTACGTGACGCGCACGTTGGAGGCTTGGCGGCGGTGCGCCGGAACGCAGTTCACCGCCTTGCGTCCGGAAGCTTCTGAGCACTGGACCTTCGGCGACGTCGCCGAGAACGACGGCATCAGCGCCATACCCAAGACGGCCGAGGGCTCCGACTGGTCGTGTTCACACGCCATCACCACGCGAGTCAACGTGGTGATCGACGTCTCCGCCTGCGGCTTTTCGATCACCGATCAGGCGACGACCATCGTCGCGCGCATCCGGGACAAGCTCCCGGCCTGAGAGGCGTTCTGTAACACGTTCTAGTCTTAGACTCATGACTCAGGCTGACGCGTCTTCGCGCGACCGCTCATCGGGCGACGTCCTGCGCCATCCCCTCCACTCCGGCCACCTGCTGGCAGGCGCGTTGAAGCGGCACAAGGACAAGCCCCTGCTGTATCTCGGTGACACCACGCTCACCGGTGGTCAGCTGGCCGACCGCATCACCCAGTACATCCAGGCCTTCGAGGCACTCGGCGCCGGCACCGGCGCGGCGGTCGGTCTGCTGTCGCTGAACCGGCCGGAGGTCCTGATGATCGTCGGCGCCGGCCAGACCCAGGGCTACCGCCGCACCGCACTACACCCTCTAGGCTCGCTCGACGATCACGCGTACGTGTTGTCCGACGCCGAGGTCACCTCGCTGATCATCGACCCGAACCCGATGTTCACCGAACGGGCGCTCGGCCTGCTTGAGCGAGTGGACTCGCTGAAGCAGATCCTGACGATCGGGCCGGTGCCGGATGCGCTCGCTGACGTGGCGGTGGACCTCAACGCCGAGGCCGGCAAGTACTCGCCGCGTCCCCTGGTGGCCGCGGAGCTGCCGCCCGATCAGATCGTCGGGCTGACGTACACGGGCGGCACGACGGGAAAGCCCAAGGGCGTCATCATGACGGTGCAGACCACGTCCACGATGACGTCGATACAGCTGTCCGAATGGGAGTGGCCGGAGAACCCGCGCTTCCTGATGATCACGCCGCTGTCGCACGCCGGCGCCGCGTTCTTCATGCCGACCGTCGTCAAGGGCGGCGAGATGACCGTGCTTAGCAAGTTCGACCCGGCTGAGGTACTCAAAGTCATTGAGGAGCAACGTATTACGGCGACGATGGTGGTGCCGTCGATGCTCTATGCCCTTTTGGATCACCCGGATTCGCGGACCCGCGACCTGTCGTCTCTGGAGACCGTGTACTACGGCGCCTCCGCGATCAATCCGGTGCGCCTGAAGGAGGCGATCGACCGGTTCGGCCCGATCTTCGCCCAGTACTACGGGCAGTCCGAGGCGCCGATGGTGATCACCTATCTCGCCAAAGGCGAGCACGACGAGAAGCGGTTGACGTCGTGCGGACGGCCAACGCTGTTCGCGCGCACGGCGTTGTTGGGCGACGACGGCAAGCCGGTGCCGCAGGGCGACGTGGGTGAAATCTGCGTCAGCGGACCCCTTTTGAGCGGCGGCTACTGGAAATTACCCGAGGAGACGTCCCGAACCTTCAAAGACGGCTGGATGCACACCGGCGATTTGGCCCGCGAGGACGAGGACGGCTTCTGGTTCATCGTCGACCGGGTCAAGGACATGATCGTCACCGGCGGGTTCAATGTGTACCCGCGCGAGGTCGAGGACGTGGTGGCCGAGCACGAGGCGGTGGCGCAGGTGTGCGTGATCGGCACGCCCGACGAAAAGTGGGGCGAGGCCGTCACCGCCATCGTCGTGCTGCGTGAGGATGCGCCGCGCGATCAGGAGTCGATCACGCGGATGACCGTCGACATCCAGGCCGTGGTCAAGGAACGCAAGGGGTCGGTCCAGTCGCCGAAGCAGGTCGTGGTCGTCGACTCGCTGCCGCTGACCGGGCTCGGCAAGCCCGACAAGAAGGCCGTCCGCGCGAAGTTCTGGGAGGGCGCCGGCCGCGCGGTGGGCTGAGGAGCGCCTGCCGGGGAAGTATGGGTCCATGGTTCTGCGGGCGGTTCTGTTCGACTTCTCCGGGACGCTGTTTCGGCTCGAGGAAGATGAGAGCTGGTTCGCCGGGATGGCGTTGCAACCCGAAGCCGACGGGGAAGTCGATGGCCACGTCCAGGCGGAGTTGATGCGCAGGCTGACGGCGCCCACCGGCCGGTCCGTCGAGATGAACCCGACGGCGTACCGCGCGTGGGTGAATCGCGATCTCGCACCGCACCTTCACCGGGAGGCGTATCTGCATGTGCTGCGAGCGTCGGGACTCGCCGACCATCATGCACAGGACCTGTACCGTCGCCTGATCGACCCGTCGTCCTGGACGCCTTACCCGGACACCGCGGACGCGTTGAAAGCGTTGTCGGGAAAAGGGATTCGCACGGCCATCGTCTCCAACATCGCGTTCGATGTGCGACCGGCGTTCGAAGCACTCGGCGTTGCAGACTGCGTCGACGAGTTCGTGCTGTCGTTCGAAGTCGGCGTGACGAAACCGGACCCCGCGATCTTCCGGATCGGGTTGGAGCGGCTGGCTGTCGCCCCTCCCGACGCCGTGATGATCGGCGACAGCGACGAGGCCGACGGCGGGGCACTCGACATCGGGTGCGGTTTCGCACTGGTCGACCCCCTGCCCACCACACATCGGCCGGACGGTCTGCGAAATGCGCTGGCCGGTTACGGCGTGGATTTCTGACCTGTAGCGTCGCCGATATGTCCAACAACCAGCGGATCCGACCGCCGCGGTGGCTGAAGCCGGTGAACAAGGTCGTCATCGCGATGATGCGGTTGGGCTTACCTGTCAGCGGCAAGGAAAGCCCCGTGGTGCTGACCGCGCCCGGACGAAAGTCGGGCAAGCCGCGCTCCACCCCGATTACGCCGATGCACATCGACGGCCAGCGCTACGTCGTCGAGGGATTCCCCGGCGCCGACTGGGTCGCCAACGTCCGCGCCGCAGGTGAAGCGACGCTGACGCAGGGCCGGCACTCCGAGCGAGTGCGGATGTTCGAGATGCCGGTTCAGGACGCGCGACCACTCCTGCGGGCGTTCCCTGTCGAGGTACCGACCGGGGTGGGCTTCATGAAGAGGACCGGGCTGGTGAAGGACGGCCGGCCGGAGGAGTTTGAGGCGCTCGCCGGCCGGTGCGCCGTGTTCCGATTCGATCCGGTCGCATGATGTTGACCAGACTGCTGCTCGGCACGGCCCTCGCGATGGGCCTCGTGCCCGCGTTCGCGTCGGTCTCCGCGTCGGCCGACGTCTGCAGCCAGACCAAGCCTCCCCTGGACGCGGCCAGCAAGCAGGTCGGCCACGGGGACATGCTGTGGGTCAGCCACACCGGCGCGGTAGGCGTCACCATCCCGGCCGGCACCGGCGTGGTGCAGGTGGACAATGCCGGCCCGCTGCCGCTGCAGGCGCTGCTGATCGACCCGCAGCAGAACGGACAGTCGCAGCTGATCGTCAGCAACGGCCGCGGCGCCCATCTGTATCTGGTGAACGGATGCGACATCACCCACGTCATCGACCAGCAGGGCGAACCCTTCATGTTCGACATGCAGAACCTTCGCGGCACCGGCACGGGCGTCGGGTGCAGCGACCTGGGCGACGGCCGCCACCTGGTTGCGCTGCAGGCGGTGCAGGGCCCGACCGGCTGGACGGTGCGCCGCACCCAGATCGACTTCGACGGCGCGACCGCCAAGCCCGGGCGGTCCGACACCGTCACGGTGGCGTCGGCGCAAGATCCCGCGGTGACGAACGCGCAGACAATCACCTGCGGCGATCAGACGATTGCCAAGGACGGAGTTCAACAGCCTTGAGCGAGCGCCCCTTTGACCCCTCGCTATGGCGGCCCATCGACGGGTTCGGTGATCTGACCGATATCACCTACCACCGTCACGTCGACGACGGCACCGTGCGGGTGGCGTTCAACCGGCCGGAGGTACGAAACGCGTTCCGCCCGCACACCGTCGACGAGTTGTACCGCGCGCTCGACCATGCGCGAATGACGCCCGACGTCGGCGTGGTGCTGCTCACCGGCAACGGACCGAGCCCGCGCGACGGCGGCTGGGCGTTCTGCTCCGGCGGCGACCAACGCATCCGGGGCCGCACCGGCTACCAGTACGCGTCGGGCGAGACCGCGGAGACGGTGGATCCCGCCCGCGCCGGGCGGCTGCACATTCTCGAGGTGCAGCGCCTGATCCGCTTCATGCCGAAGGTGGTGATCTGCCTGGTCAGCGGCTGGGCCGCGGGCGGAGGGCACAGCCTGCATGTGGTGTGCGACCTCACGCTGGCCAGCCGCGACCATGCCCGCTTCAAGCAGACCGACGCCGACGTCGGCAGCTTTGACGGCGGCTACGGCAGCGCGTATCTCGCCAAGCAGGTGGGGCAGAAGTTCGCCCGCGAGATCTTCTTCCTCGGCCGCCCCTACACCGCCGAGCAGATGCATCGGATGGGCGCGGTCAACGAGGTCGTCGACCACGCGGACCTCGAAACCGTCGGGCTCGAATGGGCCAAGGCGATCAATGCGAAATCGCCTCAGGCGCAACGGATGTTGAAGTTCGCGTTCAATCTGCTCGACGACGGGCTCGTGGGTCAGCAGCTGTTCGCCGGCGAGGCCACCCGGCTGGCGTACATGACGGACGAGGCCGTCGAGGGCCGCGACGCGTTCCTTCAGAAGCGCGACCCGGACTGGAGCCCGTTCCCCCGCTACTTCTGAGGCGGACGCTTAGGCTCGACGGGTGAATCCTTTGAAGCGGCTCCCCCGGTCGGTGGTGATGGCGAGCATGCGCCCGCCCGTCTCCCAAAAGCTGCTTCTGTACCGGCCCATCGGCGAGACCGTCGATCTGAAGGGCAAGCGCGTGCTGATCACAGGCGCGTCGACGGGGATCGGCGAGGCGGCAGCCGAGCTGTTCGCGCGGGAAGGGGCATCGGTGATCGTCGTCGCGCGTCGGCAAGAACTGCTCGAGGCTTTGGCGCAGCGCATCACCGCGGAGGGTGGCTCGGCGTCGGCACTACCGTGCAACCTCGCCGACCTGAGTGCCGTCGACGACCTGGCGAAGACCGTCGAGGAGCGCGGAGGCGTCGACATCCTGATCAACAACGCCGGCCGGTCCATCCGGCGGCCGCTGGCCGAGTCGCTGGACCGTTGGCATGACGTCGAGCGGACGATGACGCTGAACTACTACTCGCCGCTGCGCCTCATTCGCGGGCTCGCTCCCGGCATGTTCGAACGGGGCGACGGCCACATCATCAACGTTTCCACGTGGGGCGTGTTCAGCGAGGCATCGCCGCTGTTCGCGGTCTACAACGCATCGAAGGCGGCGCTGTCGACCGTCAGCCGGGTGATAGAAACGGAGTGGTCGGACCGCGGCGTGAAATCGACCACGCTGTACTACCCGCTGGTGAAGACGCCGATGATCGCGCCGACGAAGGAATTCGACGAGCTGCCCGCGATGACCCCGCGCGAGGCCGCGGAGTGGATGATCACCGCCGCGCGGCGGCGGCCCGTGCGGATCGCGCCGCGAATGTCGCTGCTTTCTCAGGCGCTTGACATCGTCAGTCCCGACTTCTTCACCCTGCTGATGAAACGACAGACCGTCACGTCTGATTCCGGCGACGCGTGATAGACACGCAGTTATGGAGATTCTGGCCAGCCGGATGCTCATCCGACCCGCGGACTACGAGCGCTCCCTCGCTTTCTACCGCGACGGCATCGGGTTGGCGATATGGCGCGAATACGGTGCAGGCACAGTATTTTTCGCCGGCCAGTCGCTCATCGAGCTGGCCGAGCACGGGCGTCCCGAGAACGACGCCGGCGCGTTCCCCGGCGCGATCTGGTTGCAGGTCCGCGACATCTACTCCACCGAAAGTGAGCTATCTGGGCGCGGCGTGGCGATCGCCCGCGAAGCTCGCCAGGAGCCGTGGGGACTGCACGAAATGCACGTCGTCGATCCCGACGGCATCACGCTGATATTCGTCCAGGTTCCACCTGAGCATCCACTCCGGCGGGACACGCGCGGCGATTAGAGCGACCCGGCCGCCAAAGGCCAGCCGACCGAGGCCAGCCGCGACGCGACTTGATGGATTTCCTCGGGGTTGGGCTCCTTCTCGGTGACCGCGCGGATGGCGTCGTGGATCTGCTCGAGGGTCACCGGGGTGTCCGTGTCACCATCCCTGAGGACCGTCCGCGCCGCGTGCACGACCTCGTCCTCACTCAGCGAGCGCTTCAGCAGCGCCAGCAGCGGAAAGTAATCCTTCGGCGGAACTCCTTCGGGGTAGCCCTGGTGCAGCCACTTGAGCACGTTCGCCATGAAGGTCTGTTGTTCGGTCATCGCAGTCAGCTCACTTCGTGTGGATGAACGGGAACGGGTCGAATCCGAAGTGGTGGATGAGCGTGACGCGCATGATCCACGCAATTGCCGTCACGATGACCCACGCGACGAATAAGAACAGCAAGATCCCGAGGTACTTCAGCGCGGGGTTCGGTGCGTGCACCGCTCCGTCCTCGTCGGTCCCGCCGGCTCCGTTGGAGTACGCCACCAGTCCGATCGCGAAGACTGCGGGCAGACCCGCACCGAGAATCAATCCGATAACGAGAACCCGGAGAATGCTCTCGGCGTAGTGCATCAGGCAGTCCTTTGCTCAGCAGCTCTTATCAGGCAATCGGTTCTTTGGACTTGGCGGCGTCCTTCGCGTCGCGGACCTCGGCCGGAACCACGGAGTTGGTGGTGGTGTCCCAGTCTGCGTTGACGTTGGTGTGGTCGACCTTCTGCTGCTGGGCGCGCCACCACATGTAGAACGACGCCGCGCACACAATCGCGAAGATGACGATGTCGCCCGCCAGTGCGGTGCTGAATCCGGCGATTCCGTCTGCGAGCCAGAACATCAACGCGCCGACGACACCAGCTGCGGGCAGGGTGAGCAGCCACGCGACCGCCATCCGTCCGGCGACCGCCCAGCGCACCTCGGCGCCCGGCTTGCCGACGCCGCTGCCGAGGATCGAACCCGTCGCCACGTGGGTGGTCGACAGCGCCATGCCCGCCGCACTGGAACTCAGGATGATTGCGGCCGAGGATGCCTCAGCAGCAAATCCCTGCGGCGACTCGATCTCGACCAGACCCTTCCCGAGCGTGCGAATGACGCGCCAGCCCCCGATGTACGTGCCGAGGCCGATCGCCAGCGCGCAGCTGAAGACGACCCAGAACGGCAGGCCGTCCTTCTTGATGTCTCCGGTGAGGTGGCCGGTCGTGATCAACGCGAGTGCGATCACGCCCATCGTTTTCTGCGCGTCGTTGGTGCCGTGCGACAGGGCGACGAGTGAAGCCGTCGCGATCTGACCCCAGCGGAATCCTTCTTCGCGTCGCTTCTTCAACACATGGCGGGTGACCCGGTAGACCAGCCAAGTACCCACGGCCGCAACGATTCCCGCGATGGCCGGGGCGGCGACGGCGGGGATCAAGACTTTCTGCGAGATGCCGCTCCAGTTCACCCCGCCGGTACCGATTGCGGCGAGCCCAGCGCCGATCAGGCCACCGAAGAGTGCGTGGGAGGAACTGGACGGGATGCCGAACAGCCAGGTAAAGAGGTTCCACAGAATGCCGCCGATGAGCCCGGCGAAGATGATCGTGAGCCCGGTCGTCGGGTTGATCGAGGGCAGCAGGTGACCTGTCTTGCCGTCTTGGATCTTCAGCACCTGAGTGGTGACGGTAACGGCCACCTCCACCGATAAGAAGGCGCCGACGAGGTTGAGAATACCGGCCAGCAGCACCGCGACCTTGGGCTTGAGAGCGCCGGTGGCAATGGATGTCGCCATGGCATTGCCGGTGTCATGGAAACCGTTCGTGAAGTCGAAAGCCAGTGCCGTTGCGACGAGTAGCACCAGGATGATCATCTCTGCGCTCATGGCGCTCAGTCTGAGGGTCCATCGGCCTCTGTGCCTAGAGAAAGACAGCCCTAAATGGTCACTAGGACCAGGCAATTTGCCAGGACCTTGGAGGAGTTCACCGATTGTTCACGGTGTGTGTGCGGCGCGTTGGTCGGCGTGAGGACACATTGCCTTTGTTCACCCTGTTCGCTCTACGATCATGAGGTCGGGTCTCGTAGGTGGGCATCGTGGGGAGGTGACGCGGTGAACCGATTCCTCAGTGCAATCGTGTCGTGGCTGCGCGCCGGCTATCCCGACGGCGTGCCGCCCCCTGATTACATGCCCATGCTGGCCTTGCTGTCGCGGCGGCTCACGCCCGACGAGGTGAAGGCGGTTGCGGCGGAACTGATGACGCAAGGCGATTTCGACCACATCGACATCGGGGTCTCCATCACCCAGATCACCGACGAGCTTCCGACACCCGCGGACATCGAACGGGTGCGGGAGCGACTGGCCGCCAAGGGCTGGCCACTTGACGATCCGCGCAACACAGAGGACGCCGAATAGCCACGCTGCGCGCCGTCGAGGTTCCCCTCGGGCCTGAGGCCCTCACCCTGCTGCCTGTTGTGGAGGCGGTGCTGGACGGTGGCGATGCGGCGCTGCCCGTACCCGCTGCGGACGCGCGCGAAAAGCAATTGCTGACGACGGCTTTGCGCGCCGGTGAGCCCGTCGACGACGACGTGGCGTTGGTGGTGTCGACCTCCGGCACGACGGGCGTCCCCAAGGGCGCGATGCTGACGGCAGAGGCGTTGATCGCGAGCGCGTCGGCCACACACGCGCGCCTGTGCGGCCCCGGCCGGTGGCTTCTGGCGTTGCCCGCGCATCACATCGCGGGCTTGCAGGTGCTGATCCGAAGCGTGCTCGCGGGAACCACGCCTGTGGCGCTCGACATGACAAATGGGTTCGACGCGTCGGCGCTGCCGGACGCGGTGCGTCGGCTGCGGGGGGAGCGGGCGTATACGTCGTTGGTGGCCGCGCAACTGGGCAAGGCCCTTTTGAATCCTTCGGCGACCGCGGCACTGGCCGACCTCGACGCTGTGCTGATCGGGGGTGGCCCGATGCCTATTGCCGTTGCCGAAAAAGCCTCTGCCGCAGGGATTTCCGCCGTTCGGACGTACGGTATGAGCGAGACGGCGGGGGGATGTGTGTACGACGGTCTGCCGTTGGACGGGGTGCGGATGCGCATTGACGACGGCCGTGTTTGGCTGGGCGGCGCGACATTGGCGAAGGGATACCGTAATCCCGTGTCGCCCAACCCATTCGCCGAACCGGGGTGGTTCTGCACCGACGACGCCGGGAGCATCGACGCCTTCGGAGTTCTCACGGTGCACGGTCGTCTCGACGAGGGCATCAGCACCGGCGGGTTGACGGTGCTGCCGCAGGAGGTCGAGGCGGTGATCGCCACACACCCCGCGGTCGCGCAGTGTGCGGTGTTCGGTGTGCCGGACGACAGGCTGGGTCAGCGGGTGGTGGCGGCGGTGGTGCCCGCGTCCGGGGACTGGCCGACCCTGGAGCAGGTGCGCGCACACGTCGCACAGTCGCTGCACACCACTGCCGCGCCACGCGAACTGCACGTCGTCGACGAGTTGCCCGTCCGCGCGATCGGCAAGATCGACAGGCGGGCGCTGGCGGACCGGTTCTCGCGGCGAAACTGACGTTTCCCAGGGAAAGTGCGAGAGGAGAACCGCGATACGTGAGTTTCGGTGAACTCCGACTGCGTCAGGGGCGAGCTTCGATGACGATGTTGAACGGCGTTTCAATCGCGCGCCGGTAGCGGGTGAAGCCGCCGTCGTCGACCATTATCTTCCTCAACCGCTGCTCGCCCGCCTGCGCACCGAGCGCCGGTCCCTGCCGCGCGAGTGACACGGGCACGCAGATCATCGCCGACGCGCCGTAATACAGCCGTCCGACGGGGTTCAAGTTGTCCGTGAGGTCGTCACCGGCGAATGGCTCGACGAGCATGCAGTGACCATCTGGCTTCAGCGCCTGACTCGCTCGTCGGGCGGCACCGGACGGGTCCGCCATATCATGCAGACAGTCGAAGAACGCGATGAGGTCGAAGTCGTCGCCCCGGTACGAGGTGGCATCGGCGACCTCGAAAGTCGTGTTGGAAACGCCTGCATCGGCCGCCCGCTCGCGGGCGATCTCGATCGATGGCTCGTGGTAGTCGATGCCGACGAACTCCGAACGCGGAAATGCCTGTGCCATAAGGATTGTGCTGGCACCGTGGCCACATCCGACGTCAGCCGCCCGACCGCCGGCATTGAGCTTGTCGACGACGCCGTCGAGCGCTGGCAGCCATGACGACAACAGGTTCGTGTTATACCCGGCTCGGAAGAATCGCTCGGTGCCCGCAAAGAGGCAGGGATGGTGCTCGCCCCACTCCATGCCGGCGCCGCTGCGGAAGTTGTCGACCGCCCGCGCCCTGACGTGAAACAGGTCCTGGACGATTTCATATGCGCCCGGCAAGTCAACCGGACCGTTCGGGTTGGCAAGGCACAGCGCCTGCTCGTCGTTCAAGAAGTACTGGTCGTTGGCGCTGTCGTATTCGACATAGCCGCCCGCGGCCTGGTTCGCCAGCCACTCGCGAACATAGCGCTCGTTAGTACCGGTCCGGTGCGCAAGCTCCGCGGCCGTCAAGGTCTCCTCGGCGAGCGCCGAATACAGACCAAGCTCGTCGCCGATCAGCATGAGCACAGAGCTCATCGACGCGCTGAGGTCGCCCACGGCCTTGCCGAGGAATGAGGCCAGTCTTTGCTCGTCAACGGCCATCGTAGGCTCCTTCGTCGCCCCGCACGCTACGCCCTAAACAGCTGAGCCTGCGCTGAAACTGACCTTTCGCAGACAAAGCGCGAGCGGCGGCCTGCGAAACGTCGATTTCAGCGATCGCCTCATAGGCTGGGCCGGTGAAAGTCCGCAGCGAGGCGGTGGCGGTGCCGCTGGCCGTCGTGCTGGTGGCGGCCGCGTTCGTCGTCCCGCACCTGCACCTTGGCATCGTCACGCCGCTGACCCACCTCCACGTCTTCCCCGTCCACAAATTCGCTGAGACCGCACCGATTTTCGGCTGGTGGAACGCACACATCGGGTGGGGCACACCGGCCGCGTTGCTCATCGGAATTGCGGCGGTGGTGTGGGCACCGACGCTGGCGCAGCGGCTGGGGTGGCGGGCGCTGACGTTGACGGCGTGGGCGACGTCGGCGGGGTGGGCGTTCTCGCTGGCGATGATCGACGGCTGGCAGCGCGGCTTCGCGGGCCGGTTGACGGCAAAGCACGAGTATCTGCAGCAGGTGCCCAGCGTCACCGACATCCCCGACGCCCTGCACAACTTCGCCCGCCGCATCCCTGACTTGCAACCCGATTCGTGGATCACGCATGTCTCCGGTCATCCGCCCGGCGCGCTGCTGACGTTCGTCTGGCTTGACCGCATCGGCTTGGGCGGCGGCGCGTGGGCCGGCGCGCTGGTCCTGTTCGTCGGGTCGAGCGCGGCGGCGGCGCTCGTCGTCACGCTACGCGCGCTGAACGACGAGGCCACCGCGCGGCTCGCGGCGCCGTTCGTCGCGGTGGCGCCGACAGCGATCTGGATCGCGGTGTCCGCCGACGGCTACTTCGCAGGGGTCGCCGCATGGGGCATCGCGTTGCTCGCGTTGTCGGTCAGCCGCAGCGTGCGCGCACCTGCGGTCGCCGCGGGCGCCGCCGGGCTGCTGCTGGGCTGGGCGGTCTTCTTGAACTACGGACTTTCGTTGATGGCGTTACTAGCAGGCGCCGTGCTCATCTCGGCCCGTGAGCGCCGGCCTGTGCTGACCGCGCTCGCCGTGGCGATACCCGCGGCACTGGCCGTGTTTGCCGTGTTCGCATGGGCGGGCTTCTGGTGGTTCGACGGATACACCCTTGTGCAGCAACGGTATTGGCAGGGTATCGCGAATGCCCGGCCATTCCAGTACTGGAGCTGGGCCAATCTCGCGTCGGTGGTGTGCGCGATCGGCCTCGGCAGCGTCGCCGGTGTCAGCAAGGTGTTCGATGTCGGGGCGATCCGGCGCCGCTCAGGCATTCACCTGCTGGTGCTGGCCGCGCTCATCGCGATCCTGGCCGCCGACCTTTCGATGCTGAGCAAGGCCGAGACCGAACGCATTTGGCTGCCGTTCACCATCTGGCTGACGTCGGCCCCGGCGCTGCTGCCGCGGGCATCGCACCGCTGGTGGCTGGCGCTCAATATCGGCGGCACACTGCTGCTCAACCACTTCATCCTGACCAACTGGTAGCAGCCCTCAGTGGTCGTGGACAACGACGCCGCGAATGTTCCGGCCGGCGAGCATGTCGTCGTACGCCTGGTTGATGTCGGCGAGTTTGTACTCGGTGGTGACCATCTCGTCGAGAAGAAGCTTTCCCTCGCGATACAGGCTCAACAGCCGGGGCAGGTCGGCTCTCGGGTTGGCTTCACCGTAAAGGCTTCCCAGCAGCCGCTTTTGATACAGCGTGACCATGCCCAACATCGCCATCGGAAGAGCGGGCGCGAGGTCGGTCAACGACGCGATCGCGGTGACGACGACGGCGCCGCCCTTACGGATGATGTTGAGCGCATCTACCACCAGCGAGCCCTCGATCAGCCCTACCGTCAGCAACGCGGAGTCGGCCAACACGCCACGAGTCAACTCTGAAACCAACGCCGTCGCCTCAGGCATCGAGGTGGCGAAGTGTGTCGCACCGAGCTGAAACGCCTTGTCCCGCTTGCTTTCCACGATATCGACCGCGACGATCTTCTCCGCCCCCGCCAGGCGCGCGCCCTGGATCGCTGCGCCGCCGATACCACCGCATCCGATCACGACGACGGTGTCCCCCGGTGAGACATCCGCGGTGTGGACGGCAGAACCCCACCCCGTGGTGACACCGCAGCCCACCAAGCAGGCACGGTCAAGCGGAAGGTCGTCATCGATCTTGACCAACGAGTTCTCGGGCACTGTGCCGTACTGGGCGAATGTGCCCAGCCAGGCCAACGCTCCGATGTCTCGTCCCCTGGCGTGGCGCCGAAACGTCGTGTCGAGTTGAGCTCCGGTGGCCAAGGCCGCGGTGAGGTCACACAGATTCTGCTGTCCGACCGAGCACCAGCGGCACCGGCCGCACGCCGGCATGAACGTGCCCACGACGTGGTCGCCGACCGCCAGATCCCGCACGCCGGGCCCGACCTCCTCGACGATTCCGGCTCCTTCGTGTCCGCCCACCAACGGAAGCACCATGGGAATGTCGCCGAGCCTGGCGTGGTGATCGGAGTGGCACAGCCCGGTCGCCGCGTACGAGACGAGGACCTCACCTTCCTTGGGGCCGTCGAGTTCGACCTCCTCGACACTCCACTCCTGGTTCAGCTCCCACAAGACGGCGGCGTTCATCTTCATAGTCGATGACTGTATGTGTTGCCGCGTGCGCTTACCACAGTCCAGCCGAATCCCGGTCGAGCACGGGCGGCGGCAACACCTTTTTGACCGAACCGGTAAGAATTGCTTCGCCCAAAGCACTGACGTGACGGCGACATCGCGGGTACAAGTCGGAAGTATGCCCGGGGACAACAGTCCGCCGACCGGGAAAGCGGAGTACGGCTTTCCCGCCGGGTTGTGGCGCCGGCTCGACCGCCATCCCCCGCCCGGAGTCAATCTCTTGCGACGCTGGCGAAGCCCACTGCGCGGACCGTGGTTGACGTCCGTGCTGGGCTTGACGCTGTTGATCACCCTTCCCGTGGTGATCGTCACCGGCCTGCTCTCCTACATCGCTTACGGTCCGCAGTTCGGTCAGGCCATCCCGGGCAATGTGGGCTGGCTGAAGCTTCCGACCTTCGATTGGCCCACGAATCCGTCCTGGCTCTACCGGCTCAGTCAGGGGCTGCATGTCGGACTCGGGCTGGTACTCATCCCGATTGTCCTGGCCAAACTCTGGTCGGTGATACCGCGGCTGTTCGTATGGCCGCCAAGCCGGTCCATCGCTGCGCTGCTCGAGCGGCTGTCGCTGTTGATGCTCGTCGGAGGGATTCTCTTCGAGCTCGCCACCGGCGTTCTCAACATCCAGTACGACTACACCTTCGGGTTCAGCTTTTACACCGCCCACTATTTCGGGGCGTGGGTGTTCATCGGGGGTTTCGTGATGCACATCGTGCTCAAAATCCCGCGGATGCGCGAAGGGGTACGGTCCATCCCGCTGCGAGATGTCCTGCGCACCAAGCGTGCTGACACCGTGGCCGAACCCCTCGATCCCGATGGCCTGGTCGCCGTCGATCCCGTGCCCGCGACGGTCAGCCGCCGTGGCGCGCTGGCGCTGGTCGGCGGCGGAGCGCTGTTCATGGCCGTCATCACCGCCGGGCAGACCCTCGGCAGCTGGACCCGTCATACCGCGCTCCTGTTGCCCCGGGGACGTGACAACGGCAGCGGACCGAACGATTTTCAGATCAACCGCACAGCCGCTGCGGCCGCGATAACCCCTGAAATCACCGGCAAGTCGTGGCAACTCGCCATTTACGGCGGACCGGCACCGGTGAAGCTGGACCGCGCCGCACTCGCTGCGATGCCGCAACACGTCGCACGGCTGCCGATCGCCTGCGTGGAAGGCTGGTCCACCCAGGAGACCTGGAGCGGCGTGCGGCTCAGCGACCTCGCCAGACTCGCCGGCGTGCCGGAACCGCGTCTGGCGCGGGTGTTCTCGCTGGAGCGCTATGGCGCCTTCAATCACGCTGTGCTGCAAGCAAATCAGGTCCTGGATCCGGACTCGCTACTTGCGCTGAAGGTCAACGGCGCCGACCTCTCGCTTGACCACGGATATCCCGCGCGGATCATCGTGCCGGCGCTGCCGGGCGTGCATAACACCAAGTGGGTGAGCGCCATTCGCTTCGAGGCGCCATGAGCGCTTGCGCGAAGAGCAGTCCAAGGAGGGCGTGAATGCGAGCGCTGCTGAGTAGATACCGCGACTTCTACGGGTCTCATCCCCTCCACCTCTTGACGATGCTTGCGGGATTCGCGCTACTCGGATACGTGATTGCCACCATCAAGCCACAGACGCTGTGGAACCCACACGTCTGGTGGCAATCGATCGCGGTGTGGTTCGCCGCTGCGATCATCGCCCACGATCTGGTGCTGTTCCCGTTGTACGCCCTGGCCGACCGGCTGCTCACGATCCCCGACGAGCGGCGACGCGGCCGCGAGCCACGCGTTCGCGCGCTCAACTACATCCGGCTGCCCGCAATCGGAACGGCGCTGACGTTCGTGGTTTTCCTTCCCGGCATCATCAAACAGGGCGCATTCACATACCAGGCTGCGACGGGCCAAACGCAGGAGCCGTTTTTCGGCCGGTGGCTGTTGTTGACTACCGCGATGTTCGCCGTCAGCGCCGCGGCGTACGCGATCCGTGTGGTATTGGCCCATCGTTGCCGGGGTTCGAGCACGAACGAGCATTTCGAAGGGACCACCGGCGTCCACTCAGGCTGAGCTTCACGTCGCCACCAGGCTGGCGACGACCCGCTGACCGATGTGATGAATTCCGTTGACCGACATGCCTGTTTGCTCCGCCAGCCTCTCGATGCTGTCGACGCCGACCGATGCCCACCGAAACCACGGACCGATGGAGCGAGATGATTCCAGCCTGACCCAGCGAGTCTCCACACCCGATGTGCGCGGATCGAATTCGGCCAGACATCGACCGTGGCTTCGCAGCAGCTCACCTGCACGATGAAGAATCCGCCGCGGCTCGCCGCCCAGCCCGACGTTCCCGTCGGCCAACAGCACCGTGTGCCAGCGGCCGATTCCGGGCAACGGCTGGAACACATCCCGGTGCAGCGCGGGCGCGCCGCTGCGCCGTGCCAACTGCACCGCTGTGGCCGACTGGTCGACGCCCAGCGCTGGTATACCGTGACGGACCAGCTGTGCCACCAATCGCCCGGGGCCACAACCTAAGTCGATCGTCGGGCCATGGCACATCCCGACGACAGTGCGGTCGAACACGTCGTCGGCGCCACGCCCGCCTAGCCAACTGCGCACCGGCAACGCGTCCACCCGACCGTCATCGTGGCGCAACCAGAAACGTTCGCCCGTCAGCGCCCGCTCATAGAGTTGTCCCAGCACGTCAGACTCCCACTGTTGCTTGCGCGAACCGGCCGTCGGGCGGACTCGCCTCCCGCACGGCGGCCACGTCGTCGACCGTGTCGAAGTCGCGCAGTTCATCGATGAGGATCACGTTGATTCCGGTGTCGCGCAGCGCGCGCAGCGTCACAGCGCCGGTGTCGTCTCGCGACATCGGCACGGCCCGTAGCACGTCGGCGTCCGTCGGCGAATGCACTCCGAGCACCCACCATCCGCCGTCGGTCGCCATGCCGAGCACGGCCGGTGCGGTCAGCAGCGCCGCGCAGCTCCGGACGATCAACTCGGCGGTGATTTGCGGGGTGTCCATACCGATCTGCAGCACCGGCTGCGGGCCGGCGGCCAACGCCGCGTCCGCGTGCGCATTGGCCAAGCGGTCGGCGAAATCCGTTCCGCGTTGTGGGATTACCGTGAAATCGGCAAGCCGCGAACGAATTTCGTCAGACCTGCTGGCCGCGTTCAAATCACCGGTCATCGCGACGACGCGGGCAGCCACCGGTGCGGAGGCGACCGCGTCGAGCGTGTCCAGCAGCGCCGCCGCGGCGATGTCGGCCGCGGCGTCGGGTCCCACCGTTTCGGCCAGCCGAGTCTTGGCCATGCCGGGGACCGGCGCCTTCGCCACCACCAGCACGGTCACCGGTACAGGCGTCATGAGATCGCCCGCCAAAAGTCCACGGCCGCTACGAAACTCCCACGTGGCGACCCGCTGACCTTCGATTTCCCGCCCGTCCGGGGTCCGTACCCCACGTCGCGTTCCACCACTTTCCACCCCACCTCGGCCGCACGCACCAGCAGCTCGACCGGATACCCGGAACGGCGATCCTCGACACCCAGGCGCAGCAGCGCGTCACGTCGTGCGACCCGCATCGGCGCGATGTCGTGCACAGGGAGGCCGTGCCGGGTGCGCAGCCGCCAGCTCACCGCCGCGGTTCCCAGCCGGGCATGCCACGGCCAGCGCAGACCGCGCACCGGGCGGCGCCGGCCCGTGACCATGTCCGCGCCGCGTTCGAGCTCGGCGACCATCAGCGGCAGCTCCGCCGGGTCGAGCGAGCCGTCAGCGTCGAGCACCGCCACGATTGGCGTGGACGCCGCGACGATGCCGGCGTGCACAGCTGATCCGTAGCCGGGCTGTGGTTCCGTCACGACCTGCGCGCCGTGCCTGCGCGCCACGCCGGCGGTGTCGTCGGTGCTGTTGTTGTCGACGACGAGTGCTGCATACCCGGCAGGGATCTTGGCCAGCACCCCGGGAAGTGACGCGGCCTCGTCGAGACAAGGAAGCACGACCGTCACCGAAGAATCCGGCATGTTTGTCGAGGCTAGTCACCCAGGTCTCGCGAATTCCGCGAGATCAATGACGATTCGGTGACATCGCCGCAGGTCGCACGGCATTTGGGCTAACCTCTGAAGCTGTGAGCGCACGCGTCCTCATCGCCGACGACGATGATTTGGTCCGCGACGTCGTCCGCCGATACCTCGAGCGGGACGGACTTGAGGTCACGGTGGTCGGCGACGGCATCGAGGCGTTGCGGGTGCTCGGTTCCGAACACATCGACGTCGCGGTGCTGGACGTGATGATGCCGGGGCCCGACGGACTGGCGCTGTGCCGGACTCTGCGCAGCGGCGGCGGATACCCTATCCCGGTGATTCTGCTGACCGCGCTTGGCGAGGAGGACGACCGCATCGCCGGACTGGAGGCAGGCGCCGACGACTACGTGACCAAGCCGTTCAGCCCCAGAGAGCTCGCCCTGCGGGTGCGGTCCGTGCTACGACGGGCTCCGTCGTTGGCGCCGCCGTCGGTGCCGATGGAAGTCACCGCCGACGGGCTGAAGGTGCTGACGGCGTCGCGCTCGGTCTACGTCGACGACCGGAAGGTGAGCCTGACAAACCGTGAATTCGACTTGCTGATGTTTTTCCTGGCCCACCCCGATGCAGTGTTCACGCGTGAGGAGCTGCTGAAGCAGGTGTGGCGGTGGGACTTCGGCGATCTGTCGACGGTGACCGTGCACGTGAAGCGGCTGCGCACGAAACTCGGTGGGGCGCACCTCATCCAGACCGTGTGGGGCCGGGGGTACATGTGGGGCGGTTCTGGTGTCCACGACTGACTTGGTGCACATCGTCACATGGACGCTGGGTACTACGGTGCCCGTGGTTCTGGTCGGCTGGCTGATTATTCGGCTGGCGCGGTCATGGTCGCTGGCCGTCAGCATGGTGGTGCTGGTGCTGATACCGATGCTCGCGACTTTGGCGGGCGTGCTCGTCGCGTCGGGCTTGGTGATCACCCAACGGTTCTGGCATGTCGCGCTGATTCTGCTGATCGTCGCTGTCGTCACTATTCCTGCCGCAGTGTTGATGGCTCGCTTCCTGGCCCGAAGAATGGTGTGGGAGAAGCAGATTCGCGACGCCGAACGGGCGTCAGAGGAGTCGCGGCGGCAGCTGGTTGCGTTCGTCAGCCACGACCTGCGCACGCCGATGGCGGGTATCCGCGCGATCTCTGAAGCAATCGCCGACGGCGTGGTGCCGGAGCCTGAGGTTCGTGAGCAGGCGAGACACATTGAGCAGGAGTCGGTTCGGCTGTCGGAGATGGTGAACGACCTGTTCGAGATGTCGAAGATCAACGCCGGCGCGGTACAACTGCCGCAAGAGAAGGTGGCGCTCGACGAGGTGGTCGACGACGTGCTCGCCGCGCACAAGATCGCCGCCGAGCGCGCCGGCGTGGCTCTGCGCGCCACGCTGCCCACCGAGCCGGTGCGGGTGATCGGCAACGACCGCGCGCTGGTGCGCGTGCTGTCGAACCTCGTGGCGAACGCGATCGCCCACACGCCCTCGGGTGGATCCGTCGAGTTGGCGTTGGGAGCCGACGAGAACGGCGCGTTCGCTCGGGTGGACGACACCGGAGTGGGCATCGACGAGGCCGACCTGCCGCGGGTGTTCGACGTGGCCTACCGCGGCTCCAACGGACGGGTGCACGGCAGCGACCCGGGCCTGCCGAGCGGCTCGGGGTTGGGCCTCGCGATCGCGGCCGGCCTGGTGCAGGCCCATCACGGCACGCTGTCAGCCCACAATCTTGGCAACGGAGCACGGTTCGAGGTCAGGTTGCCGCTCGCGGCTGACTAGGTGCCTTGTTTTTGAGTGATCTTTCTACTAACGTCGTTAACCTCAAGCTCAGGCGAAAGGGTTCACGATGGCCACAGGGTTGCGCAAGTTCAAGTTCGAGCGGCAGGTGGGCCGCACGGTGGTGAATCCGCTGGTCGCGGCGCTGGATCGGCGGGGCATCCGGTCGGCACTGGTGGTCGAGCTGGAAACCACCGGGCGAAAGTCCGGCGAGCCGCGGCGGGTGCCGCTCACCGGTAGCGCCGACGCCGACGGCGTCTGGGTCGTCTCTCAGCACGGCCATCGCGCGGGATGGGCGCACAACCTCGACGCCGATCCCCGAGTGCGGGTTCGGGTGGCCGGCCAGTGGCGCAACGGCACCGCCGCGTTCCAACCCGACGACGACATCCGCGCCCGTGCCCGCAGCTTCGCCAAGGGGAAGATCTCGACCGCCGCAACGGCCCTCGCGATGCGGGTGATGGAGAGCGATCCGATCTCGGTGAGGATCACGTACACCGACTAGAGGCCGCCTCTTGCACCGCGACTGTGCGGTTTCGTCGGGCGCCCCGGCGTGTCGTCAACGAAACCGCACACTTGAGTCCCATCGGTCGCTGGCCAAGAGATTTAGGCGCGCAAAGGGGCCTTCGCTAACTCGTTGAGACCTGTCTCGGGAGGGATCTTCGCGGAGAATCCCAAAACCTCGCGCGCCCGGGCCGGATCGGCGACGATGTGGCGGACGTCGCCGCTGCGGTACTGCCCGGTGAGCTGTGGAGCAGGCCCGCCGCTGGCCTGCGACAGCTGCTCGGCTATTTCGCGGATCGAAATCGGTTGTCCGGAGCACACATTCGCGGCGACGAACTGGGCCGACCCGACACGGTCAACTGCGGCCAGGTTCGCAGCAGCGACGTCGTCCACGTGGACGAAATCACGCATCTGGCCGCCATCTTCGAAAACCTGCGGCGGCGTGCTGTTTTCGAGCGCAGAACGGAAGATCGCGGCCACCCCGGAATACGGCGTGTCCCGCGGCATGCCGGGGCCGTAGACGTTGTGGTAGCGCAGCGCGATGACGGAGCCTCCGACCGCGTCACTCCATGCCAGCGCGTAGTGCTCCTGCGCGGCCTTGCTGGCGGCGTACAGACTGCGCGGCCGCAGCGGCGCGTCCTCGTCGACCAGCCGCCAGGACAACTCCTCGCCGCCCGTCGGGCAGCGGTGCTCGAACACTCCGGCGTCCAGGTCTTCGCGACGGCGCGGCAGCGGGTCCACCGGTCCGTGAACGGGACAGTCGTAGCGGCCTTGCCCGTACACCACCATCGACGACGCCAGCACCAAACGCCCGCAGCCCGCGGCGTACATCTGCGCCAACAACACCGTGGTCGCGTAGTCGTTGAGGCTGCCGTAGGCCGGCGCATCGGCGGCGTTGACGCCCGCGCCCACCATCGCGGCCTGGTGACACACGACGTCGACGCCGTCGAGAAGCAGTGCCAGCGCGTCGGCGTCGCGGACATCGACGCGGTGGCACCCCGGCGGGGGTTGGCTGCCGGGATCGTGCGCGGCGGGCAGCATCACGTCGATGCCGACGACGTCGTGGCCGTCCGCCGCCAACACACCAGCCACCCGAGCGCCGATGAAGCCGGCCGCGCCGGTCACCAGCACCCTCACGGCAGCTCGAACGGCAACTGAACGCCGTCGTGCGGCAGGCAGTGAGTGCAGGTCCGTTCGCTTTCCACCGCGCCGATGGCGTCGAGCACCAGTTGCTTGAACGGCCCGAGGTTGCGTTCGAACTCGGCGAACACGTCGACGGCCCGCACACCCGACCCGACGTCGATGCCTGCGTCCAAGTCGGTGACGAGAGCAATTGCGGCGTAACACATTTCGAGCTCGCGGGCCAGCACCGCCTCCGGGTATCCGGTCATATTGACCAGGGTGAATCCCTGGTTCGCGAACCACTGGCTTTCGGCGCGGGTGGAGAACCGAGGTCCCTGGATGACCACCATCGTGCCGCCGTCGACGACGCCGGGCCCCAGTGCGGTCTCACGCAGTGTCGGGCAGTACGGATCGGCGAAGCCGATGTGCACACCGCCGGAGTCGAAGTAGGTGTCGTCGCGGCCCGAGGTCCGGTCGACGAGCTGGTCGGGCACCACCGTCGCGCCCGGCCCGAGCTCGCGGGTAAGGCTGCCGACCGCGCACGGCCCGAAGATGCGCCGCACCCCGAGCGCCCGCAGCGCCCACATGTTGGCGCGATACGGCACGGCGTGCGGGGCGAACTCGTGATGGACGCCGTGACGCGGCAGGAACGCGACCTCGTGCTCGCCGACCGCGCCGATGGTGATCGGGGCGCTGGGCGGTCCGTACGGGGTCTCGACCTCGACACTGCGCGCGCCCTCGTCGAAAAACGTGTAGAAGCCGCTTCCGCCGATCACTCCTAACATTTCCGCTCCTCGCGTCCGCAGGCACCAGACCATTGTCGGGCATGCAACGATTCCAGTCGTGGCCACCTTCGCGCAGTGGATCGAGGGCGCTCGCCCCCGCACGCTGCCCAACGCCGTCGCACCGGTCATCGCCGGCACCGGCGCGGCCGCGTGGCTGCACTCGGCGGTCTGGTGGAAGGCGCTGCTCGCGCTGTTGGTGACGGTCACGATGATCGTCGGCGTCAACTTCGCCAACGACTACTCCGACGGCATCCGTGGCACCGACGACGATCGGGCCGGTCCGGTGCGACTCGTCGGATCACGGCTCGCCGAACCGCGATCCGTGCTGGCGGCCGCTGTGGTGAGCATGGCGATCGCCGCGGCGGCCGGCGTGGTGCTGGCGCTCGCCAGCGCACCATGGCTCTTGGTCGTCGGCGCGGCCTGCATCGCCGCGGCGTGGCTGTACACCGGGGGATCGCGGCCGTACGGCTACCGCGGCCTGGGCGAGGTCTCGGTGTTCGTGTTCTTCGGGCTGGTCGCGGTGCTCGGCACGCAGTATGTGCAGGCGCTGCGCATCGATTGGGTGGGCGGGGTGCTGGCGGTCGCGGCGGGCTCGCTGTCGTCGGCGGTGCTCGTCGCGAACAATCTGCGTGACATCCCGACCGATGCCCGCAGCGGCAAGGTCACGCTCGCGGTCCGGCTCGGCGATACCCGCACCAGGGTGCTGTATCAGTCGCTTCTGGGCATCGCGGGCGTGGCGACATTAGCCCTGGTGGCCGCAACGCCTTGGTGCGCAATGGGTTTCGTTGCGATGCCGCTGGCGCTGCGCGCGGCCATCCCGGTGCGACGTGGCCGCGGCGGGCCCGAGTTGATCCCGGTGTTGCGCGACACCGCGATGACAATGCTGGTGTGGTCGGTGGCCGTCGCGCTGGCACTGACACTGGCCGGCTAGGAAGGGAGAACAGTCGTGGTCACCCCAGACGACGCAATCGAGGCGATCCGCGGCACGGGCGGAGCGCGGCCGGGCTATCGAGCACTGCACGCCAAGGGCACGCTTTACCGCGGCAAGTTCACCGCGACCGCTGACGCGGCCCGGCTGTCGCGCGCCGCACACCTGGACGGCTCGACCGTGCCCGCACTGATCAGGTTCTCGAACGGCTCCGGCAACCCAAAGCAGCGTGACGGCCTACCGCAGGTGCGTGGAATGGCGGTCAAGTTCACGCTGCCCGACGGGTCCACGACCGACGTATCGACGCAGACCGCCAAGTTGTTCACGTCGAGCACTCCGGACGGCTTCGTCGAGCTGCTGCGTACCTTGCGGCCGAGCCTGGCGACGCCTCTGCGTGCGGCGAAACTCGTTGCGACCCACCCTAAGCTGCTTCCGTCGTTCCTCACCAGCAGCGCGATACGCAAGATTCCTGCCAGCTACGCGACCGTCGAATACTACGGGCTGCACGCCTTCCGCTGGGTCGACCACGATGGCGGCGCCAGATTCGTTCGCTACCACCTGGCTCCGGCCGCGGGCGAGCATTACCTAGGACTGCGGACGGCGCTGTCAAAGGGCCCGGACTACTTGACCGACGAATTGGATGACCGGCTCGCCGACGGCCCGGTGCGGTTCTACTTCCGCGTACAGGTTGCCGCGCAACAGGATTCGACCGTGGACCCGTCAGCCCCATGGCAGAGCAAGGACATGGTGACGGTAGGCACTCTCGACATCACCGACCTCGACACCGAGCGCGAGCGTGGTGACGACATCGTCGTGTTCGATCCGATGCGTGTCACCGATGGCATCGAACCGTCCGATGACCCGATCCTGCGGTTTCGCACCCATGCCTACTCGGCGTCGGTGAAGCTGCGCACCGGCGTGGATCGCGGCGCCGAAGCCCCGCCTTCGTGAGTGCCCTGCGCAAAAAAACGACACTGCGAGGATCCCTGCGTCGGGGGGTGGGATCCCCACAGTGTCGAACCTGCTGTCAGAGCGAGTTGGCGTACTGGCGCTGACTTCTGCACCAGCATCCGATGAGCGCCTTGGAGGATTCTTGGAAGATTCCTGGCGACTAGGTCAAGCTCGGCGAGCGGGAAGGATCAGCCGTACTTCAGCCACCACTGGTGCAGCGCGGCAAGGTCGGTGCCCTGACCGTCGGCCAGTATCAAATCGTCATTCCTGGTCCACAGGATGTCAGGACTGCCCTGGTAGGTGCCGCACGCCACCTGACCCGCGACCGTATCCGGGGTCGCCGTGTAGTGCCACGTGGTCGGCGAGGGCGCAGTTTCTCCGGGGCACGACGACAGTTTTTCGCCGTCTTCCTTGATAGCGGCGTCGAAATGCTGGTCGAGCGTCGCCTTGTCGGAGAACAGCGAGTAGCGGGCGGCGTCGGGACCACCGGTTTGCGAATTCTTGTCGCAGTCGATGGTGGCCAGTGCGTCGGTGACGGCGTCGACCGGCTTGCAGACACCCGGGCCGTACCCGTCGGGGAGCAGGCTCATCAGCCGCGTTTCCGCCGCACTCTGCCCCGTTGTCGTCGTCGTCGTTCTACTCGTCGTCCGCGTCTTGGTGGTCGTGGAGGTCTCGCGCGTCGACGATGTCGACGCGGTCGTCGAGTTCGGTCCGGGGGTGTTCGACCCACCCATCAGCTTCACGGCGGCGACGACACCGCCGAGCACGAGCAGGAAGGCCACCACCGCGGCGATGATGATCGGCACCCAGTTGCGTTTCGGCGGCTGACCCGACGGCATCGGGCCGGACGGCGGTGGCTGCCACGGCGGCCCGCCGCCTGGTCCACCCGGGCCAGGCGGCCCGACGGGGCCGGTCGGGCCCCAGCCGCCCGGCCCCGTCGGTGGCGGCGGCTGGTAAGGCGGCTGGTAGGGCGGCTGCGTGGACGCGGCAACCGACGGGGGCGGCGTAGGCGGTGGGCCAGACGGCGGCGGGGTCGTTGACGCGGGCGGCGGCGTCATGAAGCTTGCCGGCGGTGGGGCGGAAGAGCCGAACGGAGCCGGTGACGGGGCGAACGCCGCGGGAATGGTCGAGGCCTCGCTGCGGGCCAGGATCGTGTTCGCCTTGTCCTGGTCACGGGCCGCGAGCGCGTCATGTGCAGCGGTCGCGAGATCCCCCGCGGTCGCATACCGATCATTCGGAGCTTTTGCCATGCCACGCGAAATTACGTCATCGAAGGCCTTAGGGATACCCGGACGCACCACGCTGGGTTGCGGAATCGGCTGCGTCAGGTGCGCCGTGATCACCACGCTGACACTGTTGGCCGGGTACGGCTGGCCTCCCGTCAGGCATTCGTGCAGCACACACGTCAGCGCGTAGATGTCGGCGCGATAGGTCACTTCTCCATCGGTGAACCGCTCCGGTGCCATGTACGCATATGTGCCCACCGCGGTGCCCAATTCGGTGAGCTTCTCGTCGGTGGTGGCGTTGGCGATCCCGAAATCCACCAGATACGCGAAGTCGTCGCGGGTGATCAAGATGTTCTCCGGCTTGACGTCGCGGTGCATGATCCCGCTCTCGTGCGCGGCGTCCAGCGCCGACGCGATCTGCTGGATGATCGCTACCGCACGCGCCGGCGTCAGCGGACCGTAGCGGCTCAACATCGCGCGCAGATCCGTGCCGTCGATCATGCGCATGTCGACAAACAGCACGCCGTCGATCTCGCCGTAGTCATGAATCGGCACGACATGCGGTTCCTGCAGCCGCCCTGCCGAATGCGCTTCGCGCTGCAGGCGCTTGCGGAACACCGGATCGTTCGACATGGCGGCGGGCAGCACCTTCAACGCCACCACACGGTCCTTCTTGGTGTCCTCGGCCTCGTAAACCTCACCCATCCCGCCGCGACCAAGCAAGCGCCGCAGGCGATAGTGGCCGAAGTCGGTGCCAACCCGCGTGTCGGTGTCGCTCATTCGTCTCCCTTATCCGCGGGCCCACATCTCAGGCCGCTGCCCCGGCTATCAAGCTAGTGCCTAAGCGGTCCGATCACAGCGGAACCGTGGCACTTGAAACCGTTGCGACACTAGGTCACGACGAGCACTTCGAAACCAGGATGTTGCCCCCGTTGTTCCTAGCCACCGCGTCCTTCTCGGCGGCTTCGATGGTCGGACCGATGCCGCCATACCAACTGGTGTCGCTCTTGGCGAGCGCGACGCATCCGTTTGGTTCGTAGGCCGCCGATTGGCAGTCGGTGCCGCCGTATTGCTTGCAGTAGTTCACCGCAGTGTTGGTCGCTTCATCCTGGCTACTCGCGTTGATGGCCCATCCGAACACTGTCGTCGCGGGCGAATAGGCGATCGCGGCCCATTTCTTGCCCGTAACCACCGGCGGTTGTGAACTCTCAGTGGTCTCGGTTGTTGTCGTGTCCTCCGTGGTGGTCTCAGATGTCGTGGATCCGCCTGTCGCGGTGACGTTCTGGTGGTTGCCCAGCAGCACTAGAGCGATGACCGCGCCACCGATAAGCAGGATGACGCCGACGACCGCGGCGATGATCAGACCCTGGTTGCGTTTCGGCGGTTGCGCCGACGGCATCGGACCCGACGGCATCGGACCTGACGGCGGCGGCTGGTATGGCGGTTGGGTGGCGGCGACAAACGGGGGCGGCGTCGGCGGCGTGGCATAACTGGGCGGCGGCGTCGCGTAGCTGGGCGGCGGCGTCGCGTAGCTGGGCGGCGGCGTCGCGTAGCTGGGCGGCGGGGTGGCATAGCTGGGCGGCGGGGTCGGGAAGGTCGGCGGCGGGGTGGGTGGCGCAGTCATCTCCCCCGGGAGGGTGGCCGCCTCGCTGCGGGCCAGGATAGTGTCGGCCTGGTCCTGGTCCCGGGTCGCGAGCGCGTCATGCGCAGCGGTCGCGAGGTCCCCCGCGGTCGCATAGCGATCGCTCGGATCTTTGGCCATGCCACGGGAAATCACGGCGTCGAAGGCCTTGGGTATACCCGGACGCACCACACTGGGCTGAGGAATCGGTTGCATCAGGTGCGCCGTGATCACCACGCTGACACTGTCGGCCGGGTACGGCTGGCCTCCCGTCAGGCATTCGTACAACACGCACGCCAGCGCGTAGATGTCGGCGCGGTACGTCACCTCCGCGTTGGAGAAGCGCTCGGGCGCCATGTACGCATATGTGCCCACCGCAGTGCCCAATTCGGTGAGGCTTTCATCGGTGGTGGCGTTGGCGATCCCGAAATCCACCAGATACGCGAAGTCGTCGCGGGTGATCAAGATGTTCTCCGGCTTGACGTCGCGGTGCATGATCCCGCTCTCGTGCGCGGCGTCCAGCGCCGAAGCGATCTGCTGGATGATCGCCACCGCCTTCGCCGGCGTCAGCGGCCCGTATCGGGTCAGCATGGCGCGCAGATCCGTGCCGTCGATCATGCGCATGTCGACAAACAGCACGCCGTCGATCTCGCCGTAGTCGTGAATCGGCACGACATGCGGTTCCTGCAGCCGGCCTGCCGACCGGGCCTCGCGCTGCAGCCGCTTGCGAAACACCGGATCGTTGGACATCGCGGGCGGCAGCAACTTCAACGCCACCACGCGGTCCTTCTTGGTGTCCTCGGCCTCATAGACCTCGCCCATCCCGCCGCGACCAAGCAAGCGCCGCAAGCGATAGTGGCCGAAGTCAGTGCCTTCGCGTGAGTCGGTGTCGCCCATTCGCCCCCTCGACCCTCCCACAGTTCCGCAGTTCGGTTGCCTCCCCTGTCACGCTAACGTTTCCTCCCCCTCCTCGTCGCGTGGATGGATCTCGAAGGTGAATTCGTGGTCGCAGATGCGAACCCGGTCGCCGTTGAGGAGCGTGGTGGTTCCGCGAACCCGCTGGTCCGCCACATACACGCCGTTGGCCGATCGCAAGTCGGTGAGCACGAAGCTGGTGCCGGTGTCGATGATGACGGCGTGGTGTCGGCTGACGCTGGCGCTGTCGAGAACGATGTCGTTGTCGGACAGTCGGCCGATCCGGGTGGCCGCGGAAACCAGGTGATGAGGACGTCCCATGCCGTCGCGCAGGCAGGCGAGAGCGGTGTGCGCGGGGGCCGCAGTGCGCTGACTGATGCTGACCACGGTGACCTCCGCGGTGGCCTTCGCCGCCTTTTTGACGTCCAACGGCTCCTGCCGCAGTATCCGCGTGTGCAGCGCCTGCAGGGTCGGCCCCGGATCGATGCCCAGGTCCTCGGCCAGGGTGTCCTTGAGCCGCCGGTATGCGTCAAGAGCATCGGATTGACGTTCGGTGACATAGTAGGCAGTGATCAGCTGCGCCCACAGCGGCTCGCGATATGGGTGCTCGACCGTCAGCTCCTCCAGCTCACCGATGACGGCATAGCCACGCCCGCAAGCGATTTCGGCTTCAGCCAACGCCGTATGGGCCAGCACCTTGTCCTCGATGAGGGCGGCGGCGAACGGTTCGACGAACTGGAAGTTGCGAAGATCCTCGAGCACCGGCCCGCGCCATTCGGACAACGCGGCGCTCAGACGCCGACTCGCCTGATCAAACTTGCCCGCCGCCGCGGCCTGCACTCCTGCATTCTTCTCCACGATGAATCGACCTATGTCGCAAGCTGTTTCAGAGACATTAAGGCGATACCCGGGAGGCGCGCTGACCAATACGGCGCGTGGGTCGATACCCGCATTGGCGAGCAGCCTGCGAAGGTTCGACACATATGAGTGCAAGCTGGCACGTGCCTCCGTCGGCGGCCACTGCTCCCACGCGGCGTTGATCAACGACTCGATGCCCACCGCTCGGTTGCGGTTGATCACCAGCGTCGCCAAGACCGCACGCTGCTTGGGGGTGCCCAACGGCACCTGCGCGCCGTTGACAGTCATCTGCAACGGACCCAGCACGCTGAATCCGAGACCGGTCTGCGTCATCCGTCTATCGTCCCCCGCTACTCGGGCTCAGGTGGCTTCTCGCCACGCAGTCGCGCCTGCAATTGCTCACGGTCTCGGCGCCGGCGTTCGTCGAACTCGGCGATGCTTGCGGTGGCCCGCCGCCGCAGCGGAGTGAAGATCCAGATGCCCAGCGGCAGCGCAATGACGATCGCGAACGCCAGCGCGATGTAGGGCGGGAAGTCGTCGACGCCGGCCACGCGGGCGACGCCGTAGATCACCGCGGCGACGGCGGCGACCAGCAGCAGCCGGGCGACGGCGTACAAACCCACATCGCGCACCATGCTCGAACCGGTCCGGTTTCCCGGTCCGTCTGCTCTTCGCGCAAGCGGCTCATCGGTGTCGTCTGCTCTTCGCGCAAGCGGCTCATCGGTGTTGTCTGCTCTTCGCGCAAGCGGCTCATCGGTGTTGTCTGCTCTTCGCGCAAGCGGCTCATCGCCCACCGCCCGAGCCTATCGACGGCGCGTATATTCGATCCAGGAGGTGTTCACGCTTGGCTTTCCTGCTCATCATCGTGCTGATCCTCGCCGGCCTCATCTACGTCGGATGGCGGGTGACGCATGCTGCTCGTACTGCCAGGCCGAAGACGCGAGTGATCGGCCCCGACGACGATCCCGAATTCCTGTGGCGGCTGGGCCGCGGCGACGACACCAAGCGCTAAAGGAACGCGTCGCGCCGGTCCGGAGCCGGAAAACCATCGGCCACAACCGCGGCCAATTCGATCAGCGCCTCCCGGGTCTCCCGGTTCAGCCGCTCGATGCTGATCTCTGCGCCCTCTTCCAGGTGAGGATCGAACGGCACCAGCCGCACCGCCCGGCAGCGCCGCGCGAAGTGGTCGACCACCTTTTGCAGGTCGACCTTGCCTGAGCGCGGCCGCACCGCGTTGATCACCGCAATCGAGTTGCGCACCATCTCTTGATGCCCGTGGGCGTCGAGCCAGTCCAGCGTCGCCGAGGCGCTGCGGGCCCCGTCGACGGACCCGGAGCTGATCACCACCAGAACGTCGGACTTGGAGAGCACCGCCGACATCGCGGAGTGCATCAGCCCCGTGCCGCAGTCGGTGAGGACCAGGCTGTAGAAGCGCTCGAGAATGTCGACCGTGCGGGTGTAGTCGTCGGAACTGAACGCCTCCGAAACCGCGGGATCGCTCTCCGAGGCCAGGACTTCCAGCCGGCTCGGCCCCTGCGACGTGTAGCTCCTCATGTCGCTATAGCGCTCGATCCCCTCGGCGTCACGCAGCAGATGACGCACGGTGGCCGGGGTCTCGAGCGGCACCTTTCCGCTCAATGTGCCGCGATCTGGGTTCGCATCAACGGCGACGACGCGGTCGCCGCGGATCGTCGCGAACGTGCCGCCCAGGGCGGCGGTGATCGTCGTCTTCCCGACCCCGCCCTTCAGCGACATCAGCGCGATCCGGTAGCAGCCCTGTAGCGGCCGATTGGCCTGCGCCAGCAGGTTGTTGTGGTGAGTGGCCCGCGCGCTGTCACCAAGGTTGATCGTCTTGAAGGAGGCCAGGTAGAGCCACTTGCGCCAGCCCCCGGACGGGGGCGGTTTCATCGGTCGCAGCAGCTGCGCGGTGGTCAGGTCATCCGAGGTGGGCGGGGCCGGCGGCGGTTCCCATGTCGGCGGCGCGGGCTGCGGGAAGCCGGTCGGCGGGGTGACTGCGGTCCACTCCGGTGGCGGTTGGGTGTGCCGGCCGTTGGCGGTGCCCCGCACCGGACCCGTGTCCGAATCGTTGAAGCGCTGCTGCGAGCGAAAACCGCCGGTATCAAAGCCGTCAGGCACGCCTTGTCCCCCTTGTATCGCTATCGCTGGCCTACCCGACCGACACTAGCGCAGCGGCTAGCCCACCCCGGCGTACGAATGCAGCCCCACCGTCACCAGGTTGATGAAGAACAAGTTGAACACCATCGCGACGAATCCGACGACGTTGATCCAGGCCGCTTTCTTGTCGCGCCAGCCCGCCGTGGAGCGGGCGTGCAGATACGCCGCGTACACCACCCACGCGATGAACGACACCGTCTCCTTGGGGTCCCACCCCCAGTAGCGGCCCCAGGCCTCCTCCGCCCAGATCGCGCCGAATATGACCCCGAAGCCGAACACCGGAAACGCGAATATCGTTGTGCGATAAGCGATCCGATCGAGCGTCTGCGCGTCGGGCAGTCTCCGGACGATCCGGGCGATACCGCCACGCGCGTCGGGCTCACCCAACTGCGACATCTTGACCAGGAACAGGATGCTGGCCACCCCGGCGACCAGAAACACCCCGGAGCCGAGGCTAACCACCGACACGTGGATCGGCAGCCAGTACGACTGCAGCGCGGGCATCACGGGTGCGGCGTTGGTGTAGAGCCAGCGGCCCGACACCGTCAGCAGGATCAACACAGGCAGCAGCACGAACACCCACAGCGGGCGATACTGCGGACGCCTCAGCACCACCGCGGCGGCCACCAGCCCGGACAGACACGTCAGGTTGATGAACTCGTACATGTTGCCCCACGGCGCGCGCATCGTGGCCAGCCCGCGCAGCACGATGCACGCAAACAGCAGGCCGATGCCGACGTAGACCAGCGCGAGTCCCGCCCGTCCCACGCGTTCGTCGAAGGGGCGCGGCGGCGCATCGACAACGATCCCGGGGGTGGTGCTGTCGGCCGCGACGCCGGCAGCCACCAATTCGCGCTCTTCGGAAGTGCGGCTGCGGGCGTACGCGAGCTCGAACGCCAGCATCAGCAGCGCTGCGATCAGCACGACGATCGACGACGTGAACGCCCAGTCGGAGTAGGAGGCGAGCCCGACGTCGACGTGGTCGGTGTTCATGCGCGATCCGCCTTCGCTTCTCGCTGGACGTTCATGCGCGATCCGCCTTCGCTTCTCGCCGGACGTTCATGCGCGATCCGCCTTCGCTTCTCGCTGGACGTTCATGCGCGATCCGCCTTCGCTTCTCGCTGGACTTTCATCAGACCTTCTCTCTCGTTGGCTCAGCGGCCGGCGCGTCGGGGACCAGCCTCGCGCAGAGCCGC
This sequence comes from uncultured Actinomycetota bacterium, assembly GCA_963744085.1. Lineage (GTDB taxonomy): Bacteria > Actinomycetota > Actinomycetes > Mycobacteriales > Mycobacteriaceae > Mycobacterium. Next base: position 1,267,056 of record CAVUSK010000014.1, on the reverse strand, counting down.
TCGAATTCGTCGCCCCAGCCCGAGTTGTCGGTGCGCGCTAGGCCGCCAAGCTCGACGTTTACCGTACCGGGGACCACCGAGGGGGCGATCCGGACCCAGATCCGCCGCCGCCTGATCACCAGCGACACCAACAGTCCGGCCATCATCGTGAGCGCGAACACCAACACCCAGATCTGACCGGGATCGTGGGACACCTGAAGGTTGACGAACGGCACCGCGCCGTCGAACCGCACCACCGTGCCGTCGTCGAGGCGGACCTGCTCCCCGGCGCGCAGGTTGACGCGCGCGACCTTGCTGAGCCGGCCCTGGTGCATCAGAGCCGGATCGAGGGAGAACAGCGACTGCGGCCTGCCGGTGTCCAGGCCGGTGTCGCCGCGGTAGACATCGACGGCGACCGCCGGATTGTTCAGCGTGGGAAAGCTCGACGACAGCAGCGTTCCGTCAAGCTGCTCGGTGGGCGCGAACAGTCCCTGAATCGCGATCTGCTGCTTGCGGCGGACGTTGGCGTCGGGGTAGGTGCCGCCCGGTGGGTCGAAACGCATGACACCCGACGACAGCAGCGTGCGCGGATCGTCGGGTCGCCACTGCACGGTCTGGGTCCTGGTCTGCCCGTCCGGGAACGTCACGGTGAATGTCGGCGCGTAGCCGTGGCCCTGCAGGTAGATACGGTCGCCGCCGATGCGCAGGGGGTGGTTGACCTCCAGCCGGTAGGGCCGCCACGTGCCGGCCGCCAGGTCGGAACGAGTCTGGTAGTCGATGTTGGCGGCGAATGAGGTGGCTTGGCCGGACGGCAGGTAGTGCGCCTGGAAATCGTTGACCCGCACGCAGATTGGGTCCAGCGAGGTACCGTCGACGGTGTTGCCGGCGCGGAACGAGTCGAACGCTGCCGGTGATGCCGAGCAGAAGCCCGGGCCACCGTCGGCGATGACGATCACGTTGCCCTCGTACCCGAACAGCTTCCCGACCGCGACCGCGACGAGCAACCCGAGCAGCGAGAAGTGGAACACCAGGTTGCCGAACTCGCGTAGATAGCCCTTCTCCGCGGAGATTTCGGTGATCTCGTCGTTATGCCGGATGACTCGGCGCCATCCGGTGAGGCGCTCGTCGATGGTCTTGGCAAGGGTGGCCGCATCGGTATTGAGCTGGTGCTCAGCGTGTTTGGGCAGCCGCGACAGATTGCGCGGCGCCGGTACCGGTGTCGCGCGCAGGCTTTTGATGTGCTCGACCATCCGCGGCACCAGGCACCCGACCAGCGAGACGAACAGCAACACGTAGATCGCGGTGAACCAGAAGCTGGAGAACACGCCGAACGCCTGCAGCCGGTCCAGCCACGGGCCGATCCGCGGATGGTCGGCGATGTACTGCTGGACCTTCGATGCGTTCAGGCTCCGTTGCGGCAGCAGCGCGCCGGGGATCGCGCCGAGCGCGAGCAGGAACAGCAGCGCCAGCGCCGTGCCCATCGACGTCAGCGCCCGCCAGATGTTCCTCGCCTTCTGTGCGAGCGTGGAGACTCGGCTCATATGGGCAGCCTCGCGTCGGTTACGAACGCGTCGCGCACCCAGGACACGAAGTCGTTCCAGACGCCGGTCACCAGCGCGAGGCCGACTGCGATCAGCAGCACACCGCCGAAGACCTGGATCGCGCGGGTGTGGCGGCGCAGCCAGCCGAGCCCCTGCACTGCCCATGCGGACCCGAATGCCAGCAGCACGAAAGGGATTCCGAGACCGAGGCAGTAGGCGATCACGAGCAGCACTCCGCGGGCGACGCTCACGCCGTCAGTGGCCGACGCGACCGCGATCACACCGGTCAGCGTCGGTCCTAGACACGGGGTCCAGCCCAGCCCAAATACCGCCCCGAGCAGCGGCGCGCCGGCAAGCGTCGACACCTGACGGGGCGTGAACCTCGCCTGCCTCTGCAACGCCGGGATGAACCCGACGAACACCAGCCCCATCACGATCGTCAGCAGGCCGCCGATGCGTTGCAGCAGAAGCTGATTGGTGATCAACGTCGTCGTCATCCCGAGCACAGCGACGGTGCCGAGAACGAACACCGCGGTGAATCCCGCCACGAAGAGCATCGCCGAGCCCGCAACTCGCCACCGCGCGGTTCGAACGGCAACCCCGCCCGACGCGTCGTCATCGTCGGCGCCGACGACCGCCGCCAGATACGACAGGTAGCCCGGCACGAGAGGCACCACGCACGGCGACGCGAACGAGACCAGACCCGCGAGGATGCTCACCGCCACCGCGACGAGCAACGGTCCGGCGGCGGCGAGATGGGCGAAGCCGGTCACTGCACTCCCGGCCGGGGCTGTTCGGCAGCGAGCCGCTGCACGACGGGCATGAGATCGCCGGCGAGCAGTTCACGCAGGAACACGGCCGCTACGCGGTGCTGGCGGTCCAGCACCAGCGTGGAGGGAATGACGGTGGTGGGGAACTTGCCGCCGAACGCGATCATCGTGCGCATCGCCGGGTCGTAGATCGACGGGTAGCTCACTTTGCGGTCGACGACGAAATCCCGTGCGGCGTCGCGGTTGTTGTCGCGCACGTCGATACCTAGGAATCCGACGCCGTCGCGGCGCGTGGCGTCGTACACCTGCTGGAGTTCGCCGATTTCGGAACGGCACGGCCCGCACCACTGCCCCCAGATGTTGACGACGACGACCTGGCCGTCGAGGTCGTTCAGCGACACCGTCTTCGCCGGGTCCATCAGACTGGGTCCGGCTAATTCGCCCGGGCGGCCGCGTCTTTCGGGCGGATCGTAGAAGATGTCGGTTTTGCCGCCAGGTGCGACGAACTCGAAGGTACCTCCCTGGGCGACAGCGTCGTCACCGGTGGAACAGCCGGCCAGCACGGCCGTCAGCGCCAACAGAGCGACCACCCACCGCACCATTCAACTCCCCGCCGGTTCGTCATACCGGATGTCGAGGAGTCGATCGCCGTCGTAGACAAATGAGGTCAGCGACGCCAGATTGCATCGCCGTTTGCGCGGGTCGTGCGGCAGCCACTTGTTCTCTAGATGCCGCCGCAGGATTTCCACGGGCAGCTGATGACTCACGCACACCGCCTCATGCCCGGCGGCTTTCGCCCGCGCCTGGTCGATCGCGGTCGACATCCGCGCCGCGATCTCCTTGTACGGCTCGCCCCATGACGGCTTCAACGGGTTGCGTATCTTCCACCACACCCGCGGGTCACGCCACATACCGTCGCCCGGCGAGATACGCGTGCCCTCAAAGTAATTCAGCGACTCGATCAGGTCGGGGTCGGTAACAATGTCGAGGCTGTGGCGGACGGCGACCGGCGTGGCGGTCTCCAGGGCCCGCTGCAACGGAGACGCCACGACGACGACGATGTCGTTGTCTCCCAACGCCTGTGCGACCGCCTCCGCTTGAGTGCGTCCCCTATCGGACAGCCCGTAGCCTTGCAGTCGGCCGTACAGAATGCCCTCGGGGTTGTGCACCTCGCCGTGACGCATCACGTGCACGGTGGTCGTTTCTGCCATCAATCCTCCGGCCGGGGTGCGGTCCTGGCGGCTTCGGCGGCTGCGGGCAGCGCGGCCTCAATACGGTGAAATGCCGCCTCGTCCAACACTGCTGAGACGAACCAGGTTTCGAACGCGCTCGGTGGTGGGTATACGCCGCCGTCCAGCAGCGCATGGAAGAACGGCGGGTACCGCCAGGTTTGGCTGGCTTTGGCCGATGCGAAGTCTGTGACCGGCCGGTCGCCGAAGAAAACCGAGAAGAAGTTGCCGGCCTGCGGAATAGCGTGTGGCACACCGGCTTCCGCCAATGCGCCGTGGAGCATCTCGACTACCCGGTCGGCGTTGCGATCCAACGCAGCGTAGACGGAGTCGTCGGCGGCTCGCAGCGTCGCCAACCCGGCGGCCACGGCGACCGGGTTACCGGACAGCGTGCCGGCCTGATACACCGGCCCCAGCGGCGCGAGCCGCTCCATCACCTCGGCGCGGCCGCCGAACGCCGCCGCGGGTAGCCCGCCGCTCATGACCTTGCCGAACGTGTACAGATCGGCGGCCACCGGCTCCAGCCCGTACCAACCGGAGGGGCTGATCCGGAATCCGGTCATCACCTCGTCGCTGATCAGCAGCGCGCCGGCGTCCTGGGTAATCCGGCGCAGCTCCGCGTTGTAGCCGGGGTTCGGCGCGACGGTGCCCATGTTGCCCGGACAGGCTTCGGTGATGATCGCCGCAATCTCGTCGCCGTACCGGGAGAACGCCTGCTCGACGGAATCGACGTCGTTGTACGGCAACACGATCGTGTCCGCGGCCGTCGTACCCGTCACCCCGGGTGAGGACGGCAGGCCCAGCGTCGCCACTCCGGACCCGGCGTCGGCCAGCAGCGCGTCGACGTGGCCGTGATAGCACCCGGCGAACTTGACGATCTTCGGCCGGCCGGTGAACCCGCGGGCCAGCCGCACCGCGCTCATCGTGGCCTCGGTGCCGGAGTTGACCAGCCGGACCCGTTCGGCGGGTGCGACGCGGCGGCTGATCTCGGCGGCGAGCTCGGTCTCCGCCGGTGTCGGCGCGCCGAAGCTCAGGCCCGTGGCCGCGGTGCGCTGGACGGCCTCGACCACCGCGGGGTGAGCGTGACCCAGGATCATCGGGCCCCACGAGCAGACCAGGTCGACGTAGCGGTTGCGGTCGGCGTCGGTCAACCAGTAGCCCTGGGCCGACGTGATGAACCGGGGCGTGCCGCCCACTGACTTGAAGGCCCGCACCGGCGAGTTCACGCCGCCGGGAATCACCGCGCACGCCTGCGCGAACATCTGGGCGGACACGGCGGTCCGCGCTTCGACGTTCCGTGACGTCGGTTCAGCGCTGCACATGGTCACAGTGTCCCAGTCGCCGCGACGGCGTCGACTACAGGGTGTAGGAGGATCGGTGTCCTTTGTGCTCTACGCAGTTTGAGCAGGCCGATCCGCATCCCTTGTGCCGGTGGTTGTTCGACACCTAGCCACTCACCGCTAAACCGTGGAGTGACCACTTGGTCTGCAGCCAGGCTGTGCCGCGACTACATCCGTACGACATCCCTATTTCGCCAGACTGCGACGTGTGCCCCTGATGCAGAACTATGCCGGGTCATGGCCGACTGCAGCCGCTGTCCACCCACCTACTGCGCCACCCTCGACGTGCTGGCCAAACGCACGACCAGCGCTGCCGCTGCGCACAGTCTGGCTGAGCGTCGGTGCAGTCGGGCGGCTTGCCGGCATGCGTCTGACTACAGGTGGCCATCACGACAACTGCGTGAGTCTCGCTCGACGACCGCACTGAGCTCGATGGCCCGCACAAGTTCTTCGGTGACCTTGGTCTCTACAAGGGAATCCTGTCTGGGGGAACGATGGAGAAAAGACAGAACCCTGCGTCTTCTGGGAGGACGTCATGATCGAAGCGGCGAAGGACTTTCCCGACAATCATTACGGAGTGATACATGATCGAATATGAACTCGATACCGAGCACTCAATCCTTCACGTGCAACCAAAGTCAGCGATCGAGCAAGACGACTTCGTGAAACTCGCGAAGGCCGTCGACTCGCACATCGAGGCTACCGGCGGACTTGCAGGCCTCATCATCGAAGCGCGATCGTTCCCCGGATGGGAGAGCTTTGGGGCAATGGTCAACCACTTTCGCTTCGTTCGAGATCATCACAAGCGCATAAAAAGGATCGCAGTCGTAACGGACTCCCACCTGGGAGATGTCGCAGAGCGTCTGGCGTCACACTTTGTATCAGCGGAGATCAGACATTTCCCGGCTGAGCAGATCGAGGCAGCAAGACAATGGATCATCCACGACTCGTAATGGGTTGACGTGCGCTCTCCGCCCGGCTCCTCAAACAGCGGTACTTAGTTTTTGGTGATCCCAACTTGCCCGCCACGCCCCCTCGCCGTCGCCCAGGAGCGGTTGCTGCCGACTGGGGCGTTTACCACGCACGCTCGCGCACGGGTGCTGTTAGAGCTTGTAACCGATGGCGCGCAGCAGGTCGTGCCGGTCGGCCACGTCGCGATCGGTCTCCACCCCGAGGGGCGCCTGTCCGTCGACGACGCCCACAATGCCACGGCCACGCGGGGTCACCGCGACCAAGACGTCAACCGGATTGGCTGTGGCGCAGTGGATCGTGCAGACCTCGGGCACCGCCTTGACCGGGTTGAGGATGTTGACCGGGAACCCGTCACGCAAAAGGATCACGAAGCAGTGCCCGGCAGCGATGGCCAGTGCATTGCGGGTCGCGAGCTCGACCAATTCAGGATCATTGCCGGTGCGGCGAACCAACCGTGGCCCGGAGGCCTCGCAGAAGGCCAGCCCGAACCGTAGCGACGAGCTCACCCCCACCATCGCCTCATGCAGGTCCTCGACTGTCTTGATGAAGTGCGCCTGCCCGATCACGACATTGGCATCGTCTGGCTTGTCGACGGGCACCACATCCCAGGAAAGCGTTGTCGTGGTCACACGCACATGCTGCCACCGGAGCGCGACAACCACGTCCGATGCTCGGAATGCGAAGTGCAGCGCGTGCGCCCGAAGCAGGTCAGCCGTGTCGACACCAACGTCACACCACGGTCGGTCAGCGTCTTATCGGTCTCCTAGCTGCCGGTGAATCGTCGTTGGCCCGGACCGCAACGAACTGCTCGACGGTTCACGCGGCTTCGTCGACAGCGTGAAGTGGTGCAGCTGCGCCGTCGTCAGCCAAACGAAAGGCTCGCCACCGGTCTAGTCCGTCTTGGTGAGCGCGAACACCGGGTGGTCGGCCTCGTGCGGGAGCCTGCGGAAGTAGGTCTCGACGGTCCTGCCGGCCTTCTCTCGGTACGCGGTCAGAATGCGCTGCCGGTCTTGCTCAGGGATTTCTCGGGCGACGTACGTCGTGGTCTGCCCTTTGGTCGTGATCGTGACTTCCGGATTGGCGCGCGCATTCTTCACCCATTGCGATTCGCCACGCGTGGACACCAGGTACTTGGCGTTGTCGACGTCGACGGTGAGCACCGGGACCTTCTGCGGCTCCTTAGTGCCGCGCTTGGTGACGGTCAGCGTTTCGGTGTCGGCAATTCCGGTGGCCATCGCGATTCGGTTGAAGATTTTGGCGGTGAACCACGGCGGCTTGAGGTAGGGCATGAGCACGAGTTTGATGGTTGACATGCAATTACCGCAATGGCTGGCCCGATTCAACCGGCATGTCACCAACCCGATCCAGCGGCTCTGAGCGGGCTGGGTGCCGGCAATGGGCATCCTCGAGCACGTCGGGCGGCGGTCCGGCAAGCGCTACCGCACCCCGCTGAACGTGTTCCCCACCGACGACGGTGTGGCCGTCCTCCTCACCTACGGGCCGGACCGCGACTGGCTGAAAAACTTGACCGCGGCCGGCCAGGGCCGAATGCAGCGCTACGGCAGAACATTCACTGTCGCGGATCCACAGGTGACACCGAAGGCGGTGGCCGCGCCTTCGGTGAAAACGCTGTGGCGGCCGATCTTTTCGAGGCTGCCGTTCGAGTACGCGCTGCTGCTGAAAACGTCGCGACCGTGAACTGGTTGCGACGCTCACCGGCGTGTCGTCGCGGCCATTCCACGTTCGCGCAGCGCCACGGGCAGGCTCGGCAGGAAGTGCGCGGTAGCGAACGCCCGGATGTCGTCCGCAGTCTCGAGTGGGCGCGGTGACGGCAGCAGTAGCGCCATCGCCGCGTAGCGCAGGATTGTGTCGGCCAGCTCGTCGACGGTCTCATCACCGATCCGCTCTGCGAACCCGGCGGGGAAGATGACCCGCAGCGCGTCGGCCATCCGCTCCCGCGCGGCGGGATAATGCCGTTGTGCCAGTTGAAGTGTCAGCGCCGGCTCATCGGTGATGATCCGGTTCAGCACCCGGTGGCGGCGCAGCTGCATGATCGCGGACGTGAACGCCTCGACGTAGTAATTGCTCTGCGGGCCGGCGTCTTTCAGCTCGTTGGCGATGTTGGCGAACAGTACCGAGTTCTCACGGTCGATGACCGCGGTGACGAGTTCGTCGCGGCCGGCGAACCGTCGGTAGATCGTCATCCGGCTTACCCCGGCGCGGCGCGCGACGTCATCGAGCGCCACCCGGCGAAAGCCGTGCCGCTCGAACTCGACGACCGCGGCGTCGAGGATCGCGGTGGTGACCGGATCAGCTCCTGGCATACCCGGCCTGCGCGAACGTGTTGTAGCGCAACCGCATTGGCAGATGATCCCACAACCAGTTGACCGGCCTCGTCCGGCACAGCGCGGCGAACCGCTGGTAGCGCCGTTCCTGACGATCGCTCCACGGCAGGCCGAGCAGTGCGCGAGCGCGCGGCGGCAGGCCTCCGGTCGTCAGGAACGCGGCGACGCGGTTGAACACCGGTGCAACAACCCGCCATAACGCCGGCGGGACGGCCTTGGGGCGCGGGAATCCCTTTGTCACGTAGCCGACGCCGTACTTCGCGGTGGGATGGGCGACCACGATCTCGTCGAGCATCTGCTCCCAATATCGTTCGAACGCCGCGTAGTCGGCAGGCATCGGCCGGTCGCTGACGCCGTAGCGGCGGTACCACGTCTTCGACTCAAGGTAGATCCGTTCCTTCTCGGCGCGGGTCAACCGCTTGACGAAGGTGTCGGCGAAGTAGAGCACCTGCTCGACGAACGTCGCGTGCGCCCAGAAGTAGGTGCCCGGATCGAGCGCGTGGTAACGACGGCCGTCGGGCATGTGGCCCTTGATCTGGTGATGGAAGTCGCGGACCTGCTGTCCCGGATGGTCGGTCTCAGAGCCGTATACGGTGTTGAAGATCGGCGGCAGCGAGCGCTTGACGCGGGCGGCGGTGTCGTCGAAGAACACCGAGTGATCGAGCACGCCCTGGCCGAGTTCGGCGAGCATGTTCTGCAGCACCGCGGGCCGCGGGCCGATCAGGAACATCCGGTTGTCGCCGAAATACCGCCACACCAGCGACTGCGGGCCCAACGGCAGGGCGTGGGAGGCAATACCCGGCGTCTGCGCAAGCTCGGTCATTGGGACAGTGTTACAAACCGCGCACTTTGTAACAACCGTTGCCGTGTGCGAGCGTATGAGACAAATCTGAGGACCGCCGACCTCCGTGATGCCACGATATTGACGTGAGCGACGGACGCGTGCGCTACGCCCGCAACGGCGATGTCCGGCTCGCCTACCGGGTCTTCGGCGACGGCGAGCCGACGCTGGTGTGGGTGCCAGGGTGGGTTAGCAATGTCGATCTTTACGATGACCCGGCGTACCCGTTCGCTCCGTTCACCGAGCAGCCGGCGAACGGCACACGGCTGGTCGTGTGGGACAAACGCGGCACCGGACTGTCCGATCCCGTCACCCAACCACCACCGCTCGACGAACGGATGACCGACCTGCAAGCGGTGCTGGATGCCGTAGGCGCCGACCGCCCCGCTTTGTTCGGCGTTTCCGAGGGCGGTCCGATGAGCATCCTCTTCGCGGCTACCCACCCCGGATCGGGGTGCGAGCCCTGGTTCTTTACGGAACGACCGCCTGTACGGCTAAGGAACTGGCCGACTACCCCTGGGGCCTCACGCACGAGGTCCGCGCCGCCATCCTGGAAGAGATCTACGAGCACTGGGGAGAGGGGGTGTTGGCAGAGCGGATGTTCGGGGCGGCCGCGGACGTCCCCGGTGTCCGTGAAATGTTTGGCCGCTACCAGCGCCTGAACGCCAGTCCGACCATGGCAGGGTTGTTGTGGCAGTCTCTGAGCGAGCTTGACGTGCGCGAAGTGCTCCCGGCGGTGCAAGCGCCGACGCTTGTTTTGAGCCGACGCGACGACAGGATGATTCCGTTCGGTGCCGCGAAGGCACTCGCCGCGAAGATCCCGGGCGCAAGCTTCCGGGAGATGCCGCCAGGTCCGCACGCGCTCTTCGACGAGGCGTTGGGCTCAGCCGTCCTGGAATTCGTATGCGACAAGCCGGTTCCCGCCGCCACCGAATGGGTGCTTTCTACCGTGCTGTTCACCGACATTGTCGGCTCCACTGAACAACTCAGCGCGACCGGCGATGCTCACTGGCGTCGCCAGCTCGATGCCCACGACAGTGTCGTCGACTGGTTGTTGGAGAAGTACGGGGGCAACCGCGCCAAACACACCGGCGACGGAATCTTCGCGCTCTTCGACGGACCGACGAAGGCGGCGCGCTGCGCGTTGGATTTGGTCCCGGCGCTCGCCATGCGCGGGATCCGGATTCGCGCGGGCGTACACATCGGTGAATGCGAACGCCGCGGCGAGGAGTGGAGCGGCATGGCTGTTCATGTCGGTGCGCGTATCGGCGCGATGGCTGGCCCTGACGAAGTGCTCACGAGTCGCACAGTGCGAGACCTGTCAGCGGGCTCAGGGCTGCGCTTCGAAAGCCTCGGTGCGCATCGCCTAAAGGGACTGGCCGAGGAGACCGAAGTCTTCCGAGTTACTGCACCAGCGGGCGGCCGGCCTGCGTAGTGGTATCACGTTGCGCGCCTTCGGCTGTGCGGACCCTGAATGCTATTTCGGCGCAAGTGGGCGGCGGCGCCAGCGCGCGATGCCGACGACTGCCAGCACGCCGGCGAGCGTGCCCAGCACGAACGCGGCGAACAGCCACGGCGGGTAGTACGTGACGGACGTGGTGGTCGGCTCGCCGTCGGCAACCGGCGGCACCACCACGGCCGACTGCGACGCCACCCAGCTGGCCACACACCCGACAGCCGCCGCAACCGCCACCACCAACTCGAGGACCGCGCGCCGACGGGCCATCACGACGCGGCGCCGGGCGGCCGGTTCTCGGCACTGCGCTGCTCGAGCAGGTCGGTCAATGCCGCGCGGAGTTGCTCGTGCTTTCGCGCCCATGCCTGAGCCGTGCGGCCTTCGGTGAGCTTCAGCCCGATGCCGGTGCGGCCGCGCGGCACGCCGGCCAGCTCGCCTAGCGCACGCGCCGACTGCCACTTCGGCGGCTCCTCACCGCGTTCGGGCTCCGGGAAGATCCGCACGATGCTGTCGACGTCGATGGTCTCGGCGCCCTGGCGCAGCTTGTCGTGGGTCAAGTCGACCGACGTGTGAATCCGCGCCGCCTTCACCTGGACGGCCAAGAATCCCGACACCAGCACCAGGAAGAAGGCAGGCACGAGCGGTCGGGGTCCGATGCCCGCGTTGATCTCGATGCCCAGCATGATCGCGGCGGAGATCGGTCCGGCGAGCACCCAGTACCAGCTCGAGCCCACCTCGTGGAACAGCGGCTCGGGCGTGGGGTCGTCAACCACCGTCCCTCCCGGATTCAACGGCGTCGAACCAGGCGGTCGCCTTGTCGCGGGTAGCCGCCACCGGCGCCGCGATCAACGCGATCAATGTCAGCGGTATCAGCGGCAGAACGATGCGCAGCAGCACCGCGCATGCCAACAGCAGCACAACCGCCGCAAATGACAGCGCGATACCAGCACGACGAAAACGCTTGTCGCCGTTACGTATTCGGGCGGCGAGGTATGCGACGACCAGTCCCAGCACGATGCAGACGACGCCCGTCGCACGGTAGAACGTCAAAAAGGAACGGATTTGGTCGTCGGTCACGCTGCTCGGGAAGCGTTCGCGCAAGGTTCCGAATCCGGTCGTCACCGACAGAACACCGCCGAGGACCAGGAACACCGCCGCCAACACCCAGCACCAAAACGCCACCTGGACTATCCGTGGCGGTGAATCGGCGGACGTCATGATCGGATCAGCCTATCGGTGCGGCTCAGCGCGTGAAAAACGCATGGGCGTCCTTGCGGTGCGACAGGTACGCCCCGCCTGCAATGAGCACCGCACCGAAGATGCCGGTGATCGCATACGCGACCGCGGCAACCTCCCCTCGCTGAATGGTGAACAAGCTGCTGACGACATACACGGTCGTCGCCAAGCCGCCACCGGTGAGCAGCGTGCGCGCCCATCGGTAGCCCTGGCGCATCAGCAGCAGGAACGTCACCACGACCGCGCACAGCAGCACAAGGAACACTCCGGTGACCGCGTAGGTGACGAAGCCGCCGGGCAGGTTCGGCGCGAGCGCGGTGTCCACGACCTGACCGATCACCAGCAAGGCCAGCGCAGCCAGCCAGACGCCGAACGCGGTGTCGACGTCCGCCGGTCGGGTGGGCGGCTGCTGATCCATCGATGATTCAGCCGAGCCAATTGGCGGCGTCGGCGGCCCAATATGTCAACACGATGTCTGCCCCAGCCCGCCGGATGCTGGTGAGCGTTTCCAGTGCGGCCGCCCGGCCGTCGATCCAACCGTTGGCCGCCGCCGCGCTGATCATCGAGTACTCGCCCGACACCTGATAGGCGGCCACCGGCACCGGCGAGACATCCGCCGCGGCGCGAACCACGTCAAGGTACGCCATGGCCGGTTTGACCATGATGATGTCGGCGCCTTCTTTGATGTCGAGCGCGATCTCCCGGGCCGCTTCGCGCGCGTTGCCCGGCTCCTGCTGATAGGTGCGCCTGTCTCCCGACAGGCTGGAGGCCACCGCTTCCCGGAACGGTCCGTAGAACGACGACGCGAACTTCGCCGCGTAAGCAAGGATGACGACGTCGGTGTGCCCGGCAGCGTCCAGACCGTCGCGGATCGCGGCGACCTGGCCGTCCATCATGCCGCTCGGTGACACCACGTGGGCACCCGAATCCGCTTGTGCAACAGCCATTTCCACGTATCGCTTCAGCGTGACGTCGTTCTCCACCCGACCCGCCTCGTCGAGCACCCCGCAGTGGCCGTGATCGGTGAACTCGTCGAGGCATGTGTCTGCCATCAACACAGTGGCGTCGCCCAGGTCCTTGCTCAGATCCCGCATCGCGAGGTTGAGGATCCCGTCGGGGTCCGACCCCGCCGAGCCGACCGCGTCCTTGTCGTCGTCGCGCGGCACCCCGAAGACCATGATCCCGCCGACCCCGGCGGCGACCGCGTCGGCCGCTGCGCTGCGCAGCGTCTCGCGGGTGTGTTGCACCACGCCCGGCATCGAAACGATCGGGCGCGGCTCGTCGATGCCGTCCGCGACGAACATCGGTAGCACCAAATGCCGTGGCTCCAAAGATGTTTGCGCTACCAACCGGCGCAGAGCAGGCGTTGATCGGAGCCGGCGCGGACGATGTTGCAGCGATGAGCCTCTGGGGCGAAGAGCATCAGACGACGATGAGCCTCTTGGGCGAAGAGCATCAGGGGGCGTGCCCACAGCCAGCTCCTACCGTCTGCGGCTCTTCTTGCGGGGCGGGGGCAGGGCGCCCTCGGCACGTAGCCGGGCAGCGTGCTCCGCCAGCGCATCCACGAGAGGCCCGATCGCCGCGGTCTCCGGCCGCACGTCGACGCGCAGCCCGAATTCAGCTGCGGTTTCGGCGGTTTTCGGCCCGATACACGCCACGATCGTCCGCGCGTGCGGCTTGCCGGCGATGCCGACGAGGTTGCGCACGGTCGAGCTGGACGTGAAGCACACGGCGTCGAACCCGCCGGACTTGATCATCTCGCGCGTCGATGCCGGCGGCGGCGCAGCCCGCACCGTGCGGTATGCCGTCACATCCTCGATCTCCCAGCCGCGTTCGCGCAGACCCTCGGCCAGGGTTTCGGTGGCGATGTCAGCACGGGGCAGCAGCACTCTGTTGACCGGGTCGAAAACGTCGTCGTAGGGCGGGAATTCGTCGAGCAGACCCAGCGACGACTGCTCACCGGACGGCACCAGCTCCGGCGTGATGCCGAATGCGCGCACCCGATCAGCGGTGGCCTGCCCCACACACGCGATCTTCACGCCGGAGAATGCCCGGGCGTCAAGGCCGAACTCGCCGAACTTCTCCCACACCGCGCGCACCGCGTTGGTGGACGTGAACACCACCCACTGGTAGCGCCCGTCGACCAAACCCTTTACGGCCCGTTCCATCTGGGCAGGGCTGCGCGGGGGCTCGACGGCGATGGTCGGTACCTCGATCGGCACCGCGCCGTGCGCGATCAGTCGTTCGCTCATTTCGCCGGCCTGGTCCTTGGTGCGCGGCACCAGCACGGTCCAGCCGTACAGCGCCCGGCTCTCCCACCAGTTCAGCTTCGACCGGTTGGCCACAGTGCGGCCGATGGTCACGATCAGCGGGCCGGTCTGGGCCCACGCGCCAGCAGGGGAGGGCCCTGCTGGATCGGACGCGCCGAACGCGGCGCTCTCGGTCAGGGTCTGCAGCGTGCCCTCCACCGACCGCTGCTGGGTAGTGGTGCCGTGCGCGGTGACCACGCACGGCGTGGATTCGTCCAGCCCGTAGTCGATAAGGGTGCGGGCCGCGTCGGCCAGATGCTCGGCGGTGGCCTGCAGGATCAGCGGGCCAGGTGCCGCCGCCAGCGCCGCCCAGTCCACGTCGCCGCGGACGTCTGCCACAGTGTGCGACGAGCCCAGCGGCAACCCCGCGTAGGCCGGCACTGCCGTGCTCGCCGGCAGGCCCGGCACGATCTCGAATTGCAGGTGGGTCTTGGCGATCGCCAGCACCTCGGTGATCACCGAGTCCACCGACAGTGCGTCACCCGCGACCAGCCGGACCACGTCGACGCCGGCGCGGGCCTCCGCGGCCAGCGTCTTGGCCACATCTGCGGGATCCCCCAGCGCGGGCCGCACCTCCGGCACAGCCGCCAGCTCCGGGCTCACCGTGTCGTCGGTAATGCCGGGATCCGGCGACGACAACTTCGGCGGCTCCGGCAAGCTCGAACCGACCAGCGCCAGCACCTCGGCCGGCACGTCGGGATCGGTGAACACCAACTCCGCGTAGGCCAGCACATCGCGTGCCCGCCCGGTCAGCAGCCCTGGGTCACCGGGCCCCGAACCCACGAACACGACACGGCCCGGCTTGGCCTTCCGCCCTCGCGTCATCCGTCTACCCCACTCATCAACTCGCGCGCGCCCAGTTCGAACAGCTCGGCGGCGACGGAGCGGCCAAGCTCCGCAGCCTGCCCGGGCGTTCCGATCCCGGACGCACGGATCACGTCGGATCCGTCCACTGTCGCCACGCAGCCGCGCAGCGACAGCTCTTCAAAGACGCGGCCGTCCTCATCGATGGAATCGACCACCTCGGCGATCGCGCCCACCGGTGCGGAGCATCCCGCCTCCAGTTCGGCGAGCAGGACTCGTTCCGCGGTGACCGCTGCACGCGTGTCGGCGTCGTCGAACTCCGCCAACAGTGCCGCGAGCTTGGTGTCGCCGCTGCGGCATTCGACCGCGAGCGCACCCTGAGCCGGCGCGGGCAACATCTGCACCGGCTCAAGTGTCTCGGTGACATCGTGCAAGCGTCCGATGCGGGCCAACCCCGCCCGGGCCACCACGATGCCGTCGAGATCACCGCTGCTCACCCTGTTCAACCTGGTATCAAGGTTGCCTCTTAGGGGGCGGATTTCCAAACCGAGACCCAATGCTCTAAGCTGTGCGGCCCTTCGCGGGCTCGACGTACCGATGACCGAGCCCGTCGGTAACTCACCCAGCACCAATCCGTCCCGGGCCACCAGCGCGTCCCGCGCGTCTTCCCGCGGCGGCACGGCGGCGATCAGGAACCGTGGGTCTGGCGCCGTCGGCAAATCTTTGTACGAGTGCACGGCCATGTCGACGCGGTCTTCCGCGATCGCCTCGCGCAGCGCGGCGGTGAACACGCCGACACCGATGGTGGGGATCGGCTCGCTGGAGCGGTCGCCCTCGGTGCTGATGATCACCAGCTCCGCGGCATGGCCGTTGGCGATCAACGCGTCTCTGATGGCACCGGACTGGGTGGTGGCCAACAAGCTGCCCCGGGTGCCGATCCGAATGGACACTTACGTTTGGGGGCCGTCGATGGCCAGAGGCAACTCTCCCGCCGCAACGGCGTCGACGGCCTGCGGGTCGAGTTCGAAGAGTT
Source organism: uncultured Actinomycetota bacterium (assembly GCA_963744085.1). Taxonomy (GTDB): domain Bacteria; phylum Actinomycetota; class Actinomycetes; order Mycobacteriales; family Mycobacteriaceae; genus Mycobacterium. The sequence goes on along the minus strand of CAVUSK010000014.1, from coordinate 1,251,201 downwards.
CGCGCAGCGCCTCGGCGTAGGTGTCGCCACCCGGCGCGCTGGCCAGCTGCTTGACGCGAACGGTCGGGGCATGCAGAAGCTTGTCGACCACGCGGCGCACCGTGCGGGCGACTTCCTCACGCTGGGGGCCGTCCAGCTCCGGCAGCCGGTTGTCGAGCCGCAGCAGCTCCGCCTCGACCACGTCGGCTGCGCGCTGGCGCAGCGCCGTCACCGTCGGGGTGACCTCGGCCATGCGCTGAGACGAAAGGTATTGCGCCACTTCGGCTGCCACGATCGTACGGGCGGCCTCGGCGTCGGCGGCGGCCGCGCGCGCGGACGGCTCGCGCTGGATGCGGTCCATGTCGACGACGAACACCCCGGGTAGTCCGGCGACCGCCGGATCGACGTTGCGTGGCATGCCGAGGTCGCAGATCACGAGGTGCTTCGGTTCGTGTCCGTGGGCCAGCCCGCGATGCACGTCGGCGAGTGAGACCACCGGCCGCACGGCGCCCGTGCAGCAGACGACCACGTCCGCATCGGTGAGCACGGGCGGCAGGTGGTCGAACGGGAAGGCGTCGGATGCGACGCCGAGTTCGCGGATGGTGTGGGCCAGCCTGCGCGCGCGGGGCAGCGACCTGTTCACCACATGCACCCGCTCGACGCCCGCTCGGGCCAGGTGCTTGGCGGACAATCCGCCCATCGCACCGGCGCCGACGACGACAGCGCTGCGGCCGCCCAGCCCGTCGAGACGGGTCTCGGCCATGCCGAGTGCCACCGACACGACCGAGGCGCCGGCGGCGTCGATGCTTGTCTCGGTGTGCACGCGTTTGCCGACCGAGAGCGCCTGCTGCGCCAGCTCGTGCAGGGCCCGCCCGACAGTGCGGTTGGCCTCCGCGTCGGCGTACGCGCGCCGGACCTGGCCGAGCACCTGCCGTTCGCCGACCACCGCGGAGTCCAGGCCGCTGGCGACGGCGAACAGGTGCTCGACGGCCGCCTCTGCGTAGCGCACGTATGCGTACTTGGTCAGGTCGTTCAGCGACATCCCGGAGTGCTCGGCGAGCACTTGGCCGATCACGGACAGGCCGCCATGGAACGCGTCGACGACCGCGTAGACCTCGACTCGGTTGCACGTCGAGAGCACCATCGCCTCGGTGATCAACGACGACTGTAGGAGCCGGTCGGCGATCTTGATCTGATCCGACTCGTCGGTGCTCAGCTGCTCCAGCACCGGCACTGGCGCGGTGCGGTGCGACACTCCGAAAAGCAGCACGCTCACGGCTGAATCACCACGGTATCCACGGTAATAGTTTGTTGGTAGGCCGACCAAATTATGGGTCGATCGCCGCGAGCAGGATTACTGGCGAAGGTCCTCACGGAGCCGCGGCTCGTCGACCTCCCAGTAGCTGTGCTCGCGCCCGTCGAGCAGCACCACGGGAAGCCGGTCGCCGAATTGCGCGCGCAGCCCCGGATTGCCGTGCCCCGCCTCTGCGTCGACGTCGGAGACCGAGAGCTCGAAGCCCAGCTCACCGGCCAGCTCGGACAACCGCAGCCGCGCCCGCTCGCACATCGCGCAGCCGTCACGCGTGAGCAACACCACCTGCCGGTTCACGTCGCAAGTATCCGACTCGTGGTGTCTTACTGTTGATCAGGCCTCGCCGAAGGAAGGAGGTGTGGTGAACGACCCGCAGGGCATCGCCGGGGATGCGAGCGCCGAAGCCGCCATCGCCGATCTCGCGGCCGACGTCGCCCGCCACGCCGAGCTTCCCGAGTCACCACGGACCGGACCGCCGCCACCGCCGGCCGACCTGACCGCCGCCGCGTTCTTTGACGTCGACAACACCCTTGTGCACGGGTCGTCGATGATTCATTTCGCACGCGGACTGGCCGCGCGCAAGTACTTCACCTACGGCGATCTGCTGCGATTCTTGTTCGCGCAGGCCAAGTTCCAGCTCACCGGCAGGGAGAACAGCGACGACGTGGCCGCCGGGCGGCGCAAGGCGTTGACGTTCATCGAGGGGCGGCCGACGGCTGAGCTGGTGTCGTTGGGTGAGGAGATCTACGACGGGATCATCGCCGACAAGATCTGGCCCGGGACTCGGGCGTTGGCGCAAATGCACCTCGACGCCGGGCAGCAGGTGTGGCTGGTCACCGCGACACCGTACGAGCTGGCCCACACGATCGCCAAGAAGCTCGGGCTGACGGGTGCGCTGGGCACCGTCGCAGAATCCGTCGACGGTGTGTTCACCGGCCGGCTGGTGGGCGACATCCTGCATGGCAGCGGCAAGGCGCACGCGGTGCGGGCGCTGGCGATCCGCGAGGGCCTCAACCTGAAGCGCTGCACCGCGTACTCCGACAGCTACAACGACGTGCCCATGCTGTCGCTGGTCGGCACGGCCGTCGCGATCAACCCCGATGGTGACCTGCGCGAACTGGCCCGTCAGCGGGGGTGGGAGATCCGCGACTTCCGCACCGCGCGCAAGGCCGCCCGCATCGGTGTGCCGTCGGCGCTGGCGTTGGGCGCCGCGGGCGGGGCACTGGCGGCGATCGTTTCGCGTCGCCACGATCGCTAATCAGCGCTTGCGCGAAGACGCAAAAGGCGCCGATGAGCGCTTGCGCGAAGAGCAAAAGGCGCCGATGAGCGCTTGCGCGAAGAGCAAAAGGCGCCGATGAGCGCTTGCGCGAAGAGCAAAAGGCGCTGATAGGCTGCGCCGCTAGCAGCCGACGAACTTGGAGACCACGCTCAGTCATGGCAATCGCCGAAGAAATCATCGGTACGCACTACCGGTACCCCGACTATTTCGCCGTCGACCGCGAGAAAATCCGCGAATTCGCCCGTTCGGTCCAAGACGACCATCCCGCCCACTTCTCCGAGGACGCCGCCGCGGACCTGGGTTATCCCGCGTTGGTGGCGTCGTTGACGTTCCTCACCGTCGCGGGGCGCAAGGTTCAGCTGGAGATCTTCAAAAACTTCGACGTGCCGATCAACATGGAGCGGGTCCTGCACCGCGACCAGAAGATCAAGTTCCACCGGCCAGTCCTGGCCGGCGACAAGCTGTTCTTCGACTCCTACCTGGATTCGGTGATCGAATCGCACGGCACAGTGGTCACCGAGATCCGCGGCGAGGTCACCGATGCTGAGGGCAAGCCGGTGCTCACCAGCATCGTCACGGTCATCGGCGAGGCACAACATGAAGGCGAGCCGGACGAAGTGGTCGCGGCGATCGCCGCACGCCGGGACGCGATGATCGCGAAAGCCCTGGGGAAGTCAGCCGAGGAAAGTATTCCGCCGGTTGGCGAGTAGCCGGTACAGCGTCTGCTGGATGGTCTCGCGCACCTGGTCGGTGAGTTCGAACGTGATCATCGGGTCTTCGGGAGCCGCGTCGTCGTAGTCGAGCGTCGAGATCGGCTCGCCGAATTCGATGTGCCACTTCGACGGCAGCGGGATCATCCCGATCGGGCCTGCCAGCGGGAAGAGCGGCGTGATCGGGAAGTACGGCAACCCGAACAGCCGGGCCAGCAACCGCAAGTCGCCGATCATCGGGTAGATCTCCTCAGACCCGACGATCGAGCACGGGACGATCGGCGCCTTGGTCCGCAGCGCGGCGGAGACGAACCCGCCACGGCCGAACCGCTGCAGCTTGTAGCGGTCCTTGAACCGCTTGCCGAGTCCCTTGTAGCCCTCCGGGAAGACGGCCGTGAGTTCGCCCTTCGACAGCAGGCGATGCGCGTCGGCAGTGCAGGCCATGGTGTGGCCCGCCCTTCGGGCGGCCAGGCTGAGCACCGGGCTGTCGAGCACCATGTCGGCGGCCAGCAACCTCAACGACCGATGCGCGGGATGCTTGTCGTGAACCGCGACCGACGCCATCAGCCCGTCGAACGGCAGCACCCCGGCGTGATTGGCCACTACGAGCGCCGCGCCGGTCTGCGGCAGGTTCTCGATTCCGGTCACGTCGACCCGGAACCACGACGTGAACATCGTTCGCAGCAAAGGCATCACGATCGCATCGTTGAAGTGCGGGTCGAACCCGAACTCGTCGACGCTGTAGTCACCAGTGAGTCGGCGACGGACGAATTCCGCGACCGCACCGATTCGGCGGGCAAGCTCGTTGGGTTCTTCGGTCTTCTCCGGAGCGCCGCCGGTGGCGGCCCGGTGCGCGTCGATCTCATGGACGACACTGGCTATGTCCTCGGCGGCGCGGCTGCCCGGGTCGGACAGCACAGAGGGATGTCGGCGGGCGGCTTCGGCACGCTGCGCGTGTCGCTGCGCGGCGGCGCGGCCCGGATTCCCATGCAGCGGAATCACTTTGGCCTTGGGTTCACCCGACACGGTTCTTACCCTTCCCCCGTCCAATCACCGATATTTGTCTAACTGCCCCAGCGCTGCGCAGCAGCGACGGCACGACCCTCCAGTGAGCGTACCCATCTAGGATCGATGATCGGGGTCAAATCTCGACCACGAAAATAGTCATCGAAGGCCTCGAGAGTAGTCCACTTAGGGCTGTAGTCGAGATCGACACGCATGCGAGTGGTGTCCATGACCCTGCCGTAGCTCAAGTAGTTCAGCTGCTCGCGATTTATCTCAGTGTAGTGATTTATCCGCCGAAGGGAATCCACTGCCCAGACACCGAATCCGGGCACCGGAAGCGGAATCCGGCCAGATCTGCTAATAGCTTGCGACATCATGATGATGCCGTCGGCACCGATGTTGAAGGTGCCCGCTTTGCCCGCCATCGTGCCGCGCTCGAGCGCCCCCAGCGCGTCCTGCTCATGCAACAACTGCAGGCGCGCGTCGCGGCCGAGCACGGTCAAAACGATCGGACCGGTCAGGTAGCGCGACAGTGCCGTGTCCATCGCGGGGCCGATCATGTTCGCCAGCCGAAGGATTGTCACCGCGATGTCGGGGCGGCGTCGACCGAGGCCGCGCGCGTACCCCTCGATGTCAAGGCTGTCCTGCGCGAAGCCACTGCCGAGCGGACGGCGGCTGGTGCAGTCCTCGGTGAACACCACCGGGTCGCGCGCACTGGAGCCGTACACCTCAGAAGTGGACTTGAGCACCACACGCCGGACCGACGGCGCCTTGTGGCAGGCGGCGAACAGCTGCATCGCGCCCATCACGTTGAGTTCCTTCAGCGCGGCGCGCCCGCCCGAGCGCGGCGCATACGACGCAGCGGCCGCGTGCACGACGGTGTCCACGTCGTTGTTGCGAATGACTTTCGCGATGAAAGGGTTCCGGATGTCGGCGCGGACGAACTCCGCGCGTCCCATGCGCCGAAGCAGATCCTTGCTGGGCGTGATCGCGTCGACCGCGATCACGCGGTTGATCAGCGGATTCTGGGCCAGCCGCGCGGTCAGGTAGCCGCCGAGGAAACGGCACGCGCCAGTGACCAACACCACTTTGGGTTGGTGCGGGGTGTCACTTGGTTTTTGACTGCCGTTTTGGCCGGCCGAATCCATCCTGACAGCCTAACGATCAGTACCGGGCTGGGCATGTCTTACGCACTTGCTCTTCGCGCAAGCGCTCATCGGGCGCACTTGCTCTTCGCGCAAGCGCTCATCGGGCGAACCACGCCAACGGGATTGGGTTACTTACCGAGTTTTCTGCGCTGAACCCGCGTGCGACGAAGCAGCTTGCGGTGCTTCTTCTTCGACATGCGCTTGCGCCGCTTCTTGATGACTGAACCCATTAACTCCGCTACCTACGTTTCTGCCCGTGCCTGCCTACGTCGGGGGACCCGGCCACCTTACCGGGCCAGGTGCGGTAACGAAAACCGTGCTAGCTGACGTCGAAGTACGACGTCTCCAGCATGTCGTGCACGGCCTTGGCGTGCACCCGGAACGAGCGGCCCACCCGAACCGCGGGGAGCTCGCCGTTGTGGACCAGCCGGTAGACGGTCATCTTGCTGACCCTCATCAAGCTGGCCACCTCGGCGACAGTCAGAAATTGAGCCCTTGCCGGCGCAACATCGCCGGCGCCAGAATCCCGCTTGTTTGCCGCATCCCGCCCCGATGGCCCGTTCGTTGACGTCATCGCAACCCAATCCTCCAGGCACGGCCAGGTCCAGCGGCTTCCCCTCCGCTGGCACGGACGCGTGCATACATCGAGGAGAATAGCGGTACAGGTGGGGTTACTGCGACGGGTGTGGGCTAATCAATCGAAAATTCATGAATTACTCTGATGTAATTCCTAGCTGGCCAGCGCGTGTTTTTGCGGCCGTCACCGCGGCGGTCACCGCCGCGCGGAAGCCACCGCGCTCGAGCTCTGTCAACCCAGCCGCGGTGGTTCCCGCCGGCGAGGTGACCGTGGCCCGCAGCCGCGCGGGCGTCGTGTCGATTTCGGACGCGTCGGCGCTTTCCTCAACGCGCTCTAGCAGCATGGCCGCCGAACCGGCCATCGTCTGCACGACGAGGTCGGTGGCGACCAGGCGGCTCAAACCCGCCGCCACACCCGCGTCGACGAGCGCCTCGACCATCAGGAAGAAGTAGGCCGGCCCGGAGCCGGAGACCGCCGTGACCGCGTCCAGCTGCGATTCCGGCACCCTCAACACGCCGCCGACAGCATCGAACACCGCCGCGACCTCGTCGAGCTGCTCCTGGGTGGCGAAGCGGCCCTTGGCGATGGCGCTGACGCCGGCACCGACGACGATCGGAGCGTTGGGCATGACGCGGATGACGGGCGCGCCGGCCGGCAGTTTGGACTCGAAGTAGGTGGTGCTGACGCCGGCGACGACCGTGACGAATACATGCTCGACGCTGTCGGCCTCCGCGCGCGCGACCGCCTCGGCGATCTCGTCGGTCACCGACTCCACGTCGGACGGCTTGACGGCCAGGATGACGAAGTTGGCGTTCTCCACTGCGTCGGCGACGTTGGTCACCAGCACCGAGTACGTCTCCGACAGGTAGCGCACGCGCGACGGGACACGTTCGGCGACCGCGATGTCTTTGACCTGACGGTCCGACCGCAACAGGCCAGCCAACAGCGCCTCGCCGATGTTTCCGCCCCCGATGATCGCGATTCTGGACACCGCAGCAGCATGCCAGACGCCTCAGTGATTGGGCACGAGTGCCAGCTGTCGGGACTGGACGATGACGCGTCCTTCGCAATCGACGACGATCGAATCCTCGTCGAACCAGTCCTGGCCGATCTGGGTCGTCGTACTGATCATCCGCAACCAGCCGTCAGCGGGCAGCCCCCGCAGGTACGCGGTGAGTTGCACGGTCGGCGCCCAGCCGCGCCGGCCTACCGCGAACGTGGTCGGAACGGCAATGTCGCCGCACATCAGCGCGAACAGGACGTCGGGGGCCATGTCGCGCGGCCGCGCCCAATACTGGATCACCGGAACGTCGGGTGACGGGCTCGCGTCGTTTGCGCTCCTGGCGTCCGCGTCGGGAACCGTCGACATCAGCGGCCGGATGTCGCAGCCTTGCCAGTAATTCACCGTGCCGTACATCGAGTGTCCCGGCCCGATCGGTTCGACGTCGGGAGGCGGCTCTGGATTCATCAGCGAGACAACGGGATTCGACGACAGCAGCGGCGGCGCCAAGTGCTCGGGCTCGCCCAGAGTCACCACAGCGTGAACTGCTGTTTTCTTCTCGTCGCGCGAGCGCCCATCGCCCACGCGGTCGCCACCGATCAGCTCGACGTCCACCACGCTGACGGTCCGGCCGCGCTTGCGCATGAACGTCTCCAGCCGCAGCTCGCCGGGGCTCGGCGCGGACAGATAGTTGGCCGACACCGCGACCGGCTCCACGACGCCGCCGTGCGCTTTGCGGGCAGCGGCGGCGCACAGCGACAGCATGACGCCGCCGTGCAGCTTCGGGCCGATCGTCCAGTGCTTGTTCAGCTCGCCCGCATACACGCCATCGCCCAGCTCCCGCAGCGTCATCGCGTCGGAGAACAACGTGGATTCCGGCATAGCTCGTGACTGCTTTCCTCAGCGGAGCAGGTGGGTGCGCGCGAACTCCAACGACTCCTTCAGGAGGGCTTCCCGCTCCGCCTCAGTGCGCGCTCCAGAAGTGGTGACCTCAAGGATCACATGCCCGGAGAAATCGCTGCCGGCCAGCATCTGGCACACCTCGACAGCCGGTTGTGTACCGCGGCCCGGCACCAGATGCTCGTCGATGTAGGCGCCCGACCCGTCCGTCAGGTGCAGATGCACGAGACCCGAGCCCATCCGCCGGGCCATGTCCAGCGCATCGGTGCCGGCCGTCGCCGTGTGGGACAGGTCGAGGGTGTAGTGCGCGTGGTCGCCTTCCAGCGGGTCATAGGACGGCGCGAACGCCGAGATCGCCGGGCCCGGCCTGCCGCCGCGCTTGCGCATACGCTCGATCGACGCCTGAGTGCCGCCGATGAACCGGTCGGCGCGGAATGGAAACATGTTCTCGACGGCCACGATCACGTCGCTGGCCTTCTCCAGGCGGACGATCTGTTTGGCGAAGCCTTCGGCGTAACGGCGCTGCCAGCGAAACGGCGGGTGGACGACGACTGTCTGGGCACCAAGGTCTTCGGCGGCGCGAACGCTGCGGTCGAGCTTCGTGGTGGGGTTGGCGCCCCACACCCGCTGCGAGATCAGCAGGCAGGGCGCGTGCACAGCCAGTACCGGCATCGCGTACCGCCGGGACAGCTCGGCGACGGCCTCGACGTCCTGGCTGACCGATTCGGCCCAGACCATCAGCTCGACGCCGTCGTAGCCGAGCTTGGCGGCGTATTCGAACGCCGCCTCGGTCCTCAACGGGTATACCGAGGCGGTCGACAGACCGACCTTGATGGCTGGACGCACAGCTTTCCGGGGCCACCTAGCCCGATTGCAGTAGAGCCAGCGGACCCAAAGTGACCAACGCGCCCACCGCGACCGCGATCAGCGTGCTCGCGATGTCCTCGGTCTTGCGCACGATCCGGACCCCGACGACCAGGCCCAGGATCACCAGGACCGACAACACCAGCGCGACGATGTTGTTCCACTTCCAGAGCTCGTCGAACGCAATGAACAGCCCCGCGCCGAAGGCGACCGCGAGGATCGACTGCAGGACAGTCAGCGCACCGCGGCCGATCTGCTGCATGCGGGTGGGCGCCTCGACCTCCTCGTGGTCCGCGGCGGTGGTGGTTTCCGCCGGCACCTCGGGCAGGTGGGCGACGTCGTCGTAGCTCTGCTCGTCGCCGCGCAGTTCTTCCTCGAGACGGCCGCCGAACAGCGGCTCGCGCACGGCATGCAGGTAGGACGGCGGCTCGTCGACTTCCTCGAGGAGGTCCTCGTCGGCCATCGCGAGCTCGGCGTCCTCGTCATCGATGTCAACTTGGACGTCGATGTCGACCGGGTCGGGAACCATCTCCTCGGCGGTCACCTCGCCGTCGGCAAGCGCGGCCCCGTGTTCGTCGATATCCTCCTCGGCTTCGGCCTCGGGTTGGACCTCTGGCTCCGGCTCGGCCTCCGTCTCGACGACGCCGTTCGTGGGTGCGGGGACCTCCTCGAGCGCCGCGGAAGACTCCTCCGCTGGGGCCTTCTCCGCCGGCGCCTCCTCCGGAGCGGCGGACTGCTCCGCCTCCTCTGCCCGGATGATCGGGATCTCGCCGGTCAGTTCGGCGACGGTGACGGCGTCGGTGTTGCCGCGGCGACGGCGTCGACGACCGCCGACCGGCGGCGCCCCGATGGTCCCGTTACGAGCCAGCAATTCCGCGACCGAAATCGGCCGGGTGTCCTGGCCATCTGGTCCGGTCATTTCGAGTCGCCTGCACGTCGTTTGGCGCCCACCCGACTTCCATCCCGCACGGAAGTCTCGACAAGCGCCGTTCCATCAGCTTCGCTGTCGAGTTTCCGCAGAATGAGGCCCTCCCGCAACGCCCACGGGCAGATATCGAGGGATTCTATTGACAGGGCTTTCATGCTCGCCTCTGCGACCAATGCTCCCGCCACCATCTGTGGCGATCGCTCGGCGCTCACTCCTTCCAGTTCCGCGCGGTCGGCTGCAGTCATTCTCGAGATGAACGCGATCAACTGCCGCAGCCCCGTCGCTGTCAATGTTCTTTTCACCCGCGGTCCCGCGGCCGAAGGCGCCGCGCCGGTGAGCCGGGCCAGCGACCGCACTGTCTTCGACGACGCTACCGCGAGGTCTGGCGGACCCGCCTTGAGCAGGGTACGGCTAGCCTCGGCGAGCTCAGTATCCAGCCAATCGCGCAGCATAGCGACCCGGCGCCGGCCGGGCGGATCGTCGGGCAGCCACTCGCGGGTCAGCCGACCCGCCCCGAGCGGCAGCGACATCGCCACGTCGGGCTCCTCATCGACCCCGCTGGACAGCTCCAGCGAGCCGCCACCGATGTCGATGTTGATGATCCGGCCCGCGCTCCAGCCGTACCACCGGCGCACCGCCAAGAACGTCAGCCGGGCCTCATCGACGCCGCTGAGGACCTGCAGGTCGACGCCGGTCTCGGCCAGTACCCGGGCCAGCACGTCCTCGGAGTTCTTCGCGTCGCGCACCGCCGACGTGGCGAAGGCCATCAGCTCGGCGCAGCCAGAGCTGGCGGCGATCTTGGCGAACTCGTCGATGGTGGAGACGAGCTTGTCGGCGCCGCGGCGGGTGAGTTTGCCGGAGCTGTCGATCGCCTCGGCCAGCCGAAGCGAGGCTTTGGTGGAACTCATCGGGGTGGGGTGCCCGCCGCGGCGCGCGTCCACCACCAGCAGGTGGACGGTGTTACTGCCGACGTCCAGCACGCCTAATCGCACTTGTTCAACCTAATGCGTCTACCTTGGACTTTTGTGAGCGGCACACACCCCGGCGAAGTGGAATTGGATTTTGCCCGCGAATGGGTGGAGTTCTACGACCCTGACAATCCCGAGCATCTGATCGCCGCGGACATGACGTGGCTGCTCTCGAACTGGACGTGTGTGTTCGGCACGCCGGCCTGCCGCGGCACGGTGGAGGGGCGGCCCGACGACGGCTGTTGCTCGCACGGGGCGTTTTTGACCGACGACGACGACCGGGCCCAGCTGGACGATGCGGTCAAGAAACTGACCGACGAGGACTGGCAGTTCCGCGAGAAGGGCCTCGGCCGCAAGGGCTATCTGGAGCGCGACGAGTACGACGGCGAAAAGGCCTGGCGGACAAGGAAGTACAAAGGCGCGTGCATCTTCCTCAACCGCCCCGGGTTCGCCGCTGGTATCGGCTGCGCTCTTCACATCAAGGCGCTGAAGCTGGGAGTCGAGCCGCTGACAATGAAGCCGGAAGTGTGCTGGCAGTTGCCGATTCGCCGCAGCGAGAAGTGGGTGAAGCGACCGGACGGTTCGAAGATCCTCAAGACCACGATCACCGAGTACGACCGGCGTGGGTGGGGTGAAGGCGGCGCCGACCTGCACTGGTACTGCACCAGCGACCCGGCAGTCCACATCGGCAGAAAGCAGGTGTGGGAGTCGCTGGCCGCCGAGTTGACCGAGCTGCTCGGCGAGAAGGCGTACGCCGAGCTCGCCGCAATGTGCAAGCGCCGCAAAGGGCTCGGTTTGATCGCCGTGCATCCGGCCACCCGCGCGGCTGAGCGTCCTCGCCGATCCCGACGATGAGCGACAAGCTGTTCTTGTTCCGGCTGCTGCCGCCCCGCGCGGATTTCGCGCAGACCATGACGCCTGACGAACAGGACGCGATGGCGCGTCATGCCGCGTACTGGCGCGAGCTGCTGGCCGCCGGACGCGTCGTAGTGTTCGGACCGGTCGCCGACCCCGAGGGTGTGTGGGGTCTTGGCGTAGTGCGGGCGGGAAGTCAGGCCGAGGTCGTCGAGCTCGGCGAGAAGGATCCGGTGATCGCGGCAGGGATCGCCACGTTCGACGTGGCCGAGATCATGGGCGGCATCACCGGGTGACCCGCCTGCAGCAGCGCGACGGGATCAGCTGCGGCCCATGCGTCGCAGTCGTTGCGGGTACGCTCCTCGACCCGGCGTACGGCACGGTGTTGTCCGATCGTCACCGGTTCGCCGAGGAGCAGCGGCGGGTGCACTCGGCGGTCAGCCGGGTGTGGCCGCGGCGCCTCGGGCTCACCCCGGTCGCCATGGCGCACGCGTTCTCGAAGCATCGGCCGTACCGGTGGCGGTTGTTCCGGGGCCGACGGGACCAGCTGGTCGACGTCCGCGGCGCGGTTTCGTCCGGCCGGCCGGTCGCGATGCTGATCGGAAACACGATTCCGCGCCACTGGGTGCTTCTGGTCGAGGTCGCAGGTGACAAATTCCGTTGTTACGAACCGTCTTCCGGTGATGTGCGGCCATGCCGGTTCGCCGACATCCGCGGCAGCCGCCTGGTGGGCCTGGGCTTCCCGCGGCCGTTCGCGTTCGTGCTGCCGCGCTAGCTTCAGCCCTCGAGCTTGTAGCCCAGCCCGCGCACCGTGACCAGATGCACCGGGTTGGCGGGGTCGGCCTCGATTTTGGACCGCAGCCGCTTGATGTGTACGTCCAGCGTCTTGGTATCACCGACGTAGTCGGCACCCCACACCCGGTCGATCAACTGGCCGCGCGTGAGCACTCGGCCGGTGTTGCGCATCAGGTACTCCAGGAGGTCGAACTCCTTGAGCGGCAACGTAACCGGCTCGCCGTTGACCGACACGACATGCCGCTCAACGTCCATGCGCACCGGGCCTGACTCGAGCACACCGTCGATCATGCTCAGGTCGTCGGCATCCGCGCCGCGGCGCAGCACGGCACGAATGCGGGCGATCAGCTCGCGCGCAGAGTACGGCTTGGTGACGTAGTCGTCGGCACCCAGCTCGAGCCCGACCACCTTGTCGATCTCGCTGTCGCGCGCGGTCACCATGATCACCGGGACGCTCGACCGCAACCGCAGCTGCTTGCACACATCGGTGCCGCTCATCCCGGGCAGCATCAGGTCGAGCAACACGATGTCGGCCCCTGCACGCTCGAACTCGGCGAGGGCGGTGGGCCCGTCGGCCACTACCGTCGCCTCAAAGCCCTCCTTGCGCAGCAGGAATGCCAGGGGATCGGCCAGGGACTCCTCGTCCTCAACGATCAGCACACTGGTCACGACTACCTACTTCCTCTCATTCGTCCGACCCGTGGTCGGCGTCTCCATACGCCGGAATCGACAGCGTGAACGTCGACCCGGTTCCCGGCTGACTCCACAGCCTGATGGTCCCGTTGTGGTTGGCGGCGATGTGCTTGACGATGGCCAGCCCCAGCCCGGTGCCGCCGGTGGCGCGGGAGCGGGCCTTGTCGACCCGGAAGAACCGCTCGAACACCCGCTCCTGGTGCTCGCGCGCGATGCCGATACCCCGGTCGGTGACCGCGATTTCGATGTTGCCGCCGCGCCGCCGCCGGCTGATCGACACCGGGGAGCCGGGCGGTGAATACGCGATCGCGTTCGACACGAGGTTCGCCAGTGCCGTCACCAGCAGCGCCTGGTCGCCGTGCACCTTGAAGCCACTCGGTCTATCGGTGGCGATCGTGATGTCGGCGTTGTCCGCGGCCACCTTGGAGCGGGAAAGTGCTTCTGCCACAACGGTGTCGACGTCGACGGCTTCCAGCTCGGGCAGCCGTTCGGCTCCCTGCAGCCGGGACAGCTCGATCAGCTCGGTCACCATGTTCGCGAGGCGCTGAGACTCCAGATGCATCTTGCCGCTGAACCGGCGGACGGTCTCCGGGTCGTCGGCCGACTCCAGCATCGCCTCGGCCAGCAGGCCCATCGCGCCGACCGGTGTCTTGAGCTCGTGGCTCACATTGGCGACGAAGTCGCGCCGGGTCGCCTCCATCCGCGCAACTTCCGAGTCGTCGAAAACGTAGATGACCGCGAACCGGCGATCCTCCTCGGCGAGCAGGCGCACCCGCCCGCGCACCGAAAGACCCGACCGGCCGGAAACAGACCGTCCCGCCGACAGGTCGATGTCGACGTCCTCGCCGCTGGCCTGCACCCGGCGGGCGGCGGCCCACGCCCGTTCGTCAAGCAGCCGGTCGCGCACCAGGCCCAGTTCCTGCGCCCTGGCGTTCATGAAGACGACGTCGCGGTGGTTGTCGACGACTGCGACGCCGGTGGGCGACAGGGCGACTATGCGTTGCAGCATCTGCGACACCGTCAGGCCGGCCTGTTGGGCGGCGACGCGCCGGTTACGTTCTGCGACCCGTGGCACCACGGCCGTCCCGACGGCCAGGCCGATGGCAAGTGCCACCAGAGCCGCTACCACAGTCACGAGGACCGCAGACGCCACAGTCACGCGAAAATCGTACGCATTCGGTGAACGTCACCCCAGCAGCGTGCGGCGGTTTTGGGACATGTCACACGCACACGCGAAGGAGTTCGACTGGTGTTCACCGAGAATTTGCCGATGCACCCTGGCTGGCCACCGCGGCGGCGCCTGCGGCCGCCGCTTCCGGGTCGAGGTACTTGCCGCCGCGGGCCACTGGTTTCAGGCTCTCGTCGAGGTCGTAGCGCAGCGGAATCCCGGTCGGAATGTTCAGTCCGACGACCTCGTCGTCGGACATGTCGTCGAGATACTTCAGCAGTGCGCGCAGCGAGTTGCCGTGCGCGGCGATCAGCACGGTCTTGCCGACCCGCAGGTCCGGCACGATCACGTCCGTGTAGTAAGGCAGGAACCTGGCCACCACGTCGGCCAGGCATTCGGTGAGCGGGCCGCCCCCGATGTTGGCGTAGCGCGGATCAGCGTCCTGACTGAAAGTGCTTCCGCGCTCGATCGGCGGCGGCGGGACGGCATAGCTGCGTCGCCACTTCATGAACTGCTCTTCGCCGTACTTCTCCTGTGTCTCAGCCTTGTTCAGCCCCTGCAGCGCCCCGTAGTGCCGCTCGTTGAGCCGCCAACTGCGCTTGACGGGGATCCACAGCCGGTCGGCTTTGTCGAGCGCCAGGTGCGCGGTGGTGATCGCGCGGCGCAGCAGCGACGTGTGGAGCACGTCGGGCAACAGGTCGTGTTCGGCGATCAATTCGCCGCTGCGGATCGCCTCAGCCCGGCCCTTCTCGGTCAGGTCGACGTCCACCCAGCCGGTGAAAAGGTTCTTCGCGTTCCAGTCGCTTTCGCCGTGCCGCAGCAGGACGAGGGTGCCGACATTTCCCATGCCGGAAAGTCTCTCACGTCTTGTCGTCGTCATCTTCATCGATGAGATGGGCGAACGCCTCCAGGTTCTTCAGCGACTCGCCCCGTGACACCCGCCACGCCCATTCGCGGCGGATCGACGTGGAGAAGCCCAATTCCAGCAGCGTGTTGAAGTCGTCGTCGACGGCCTCGAGCACCTGCCCGAGTATCCGGTCGATCTCGTCGGCAGTCACCGAGGAGAGCGCCATCCGCCCGACGAGGTAGATGTCGCCGAGGTTGTCGAGCGTGTAAGCGACTCCGTACAGGCGCCGGTTGCGCTTGAGCAGGAACCGGTACACGGCCTCGTGGTTCTCGTCGGGCTTGCGGCAGACGAACGCCTCGACCCGCACCGAGTGCTCGCCAACGGACAGAATCGTGTTGGTCTTGAGCCTGCGTTCGCCCGGCAGCTCGACGATCAGCCCGGGTGGGCCGCCGTGCGCGCCCTCATGGTGGAAGTACGGCAGCGAATGCTCGTCGAGTGCGTCCTCGATGATCTTCTGAACCGGGTTACTTGCCAGCGGCTGATCGGCGGCGGTCATGCGCGGACGCCCCTCCGCATCGTCCACCTGCGCCCGTTGCGGCGCGACGCCAGCCCCACCAGCGGGCTGCGCTGATGGGCCGCGCCATAGTCGGCGATCGCGTGGCCGTAGGCCGCCAACAGCACGTCCACTGTGCGTCCCCACGAAAAGTTCGCGGCGTGAGCGACCGCGGCACGGCTCATCGCGTCGTCTCTTGCCGCTCCTTGCGTCCGCGGCGCTGTGCGGTCCAGCATGGCGCCGATGGTCTCGGCCCAGTCGTCGACATCGTGGCTCGCCACCAACGCGCCACTCACCCCGTCACGCACCGCGACGGGCAGTCCGCCCACCGCGGCCGCGACCACGGGAGTGCCGCACGCCTGTGCCTCGATCGCGACCAACCCGAACGACTCCGTGTGACTCGGCACCGCAACCAAATCCGCTGCGCGATACAGCTTCACCAGTTCCGTGCGCGGCTGTGGCGGCAGGAATGTCACGCGCGCGCTGATACCCAGCTCGGCTGCCAGCCGAACCAGCGTGTCGGGTGCTTGCAGTCCTGAACCCGAAGGACCGCCCGCGACCAGCACACGCAGCCGCGGGTAGCGGTCCGTCAACTTCGCGGCCGCCCGCAGCAGAATGTCCGGCGCCTTCAGCGGCTGAATCCGTCCGACGAACGCGACAACTTGCTCGCCGGAACCCAGACCCAACGCGCCGCGCGCGATGTCCTTGTCGCCGGGAGCGAACAGCTGCAGATCGACGCCCGGATGCACCACGTCGATGCTTGCGGGGTCGGCATGATGGATCGAAATGAGTTGCTGCGCTTCGTCTTCGGTGTTGACGATGAGCCGGTCAGCTTCCTCGACGACCTGCTGCTCACCGACCGCGCGCATCGGCGGTTCGGGCGCATCGCCGTCGGCCAGCGCCGCGTTCTTCACCCCGGCCAGAGTGTGCGCGGTGTGTACCAGCGGCACCGCCCAGCGATCACGGGCCAGCCAGCCGACCTGACCGGACAGCCAGTAGTGGGAGTGCACGATGTCGTAGTAGCCCGGTTCGTGCGTGGCCTCTGCCCGCAGCACCCCGGCGGTGAACGCGCACAGCTGCGTCGGGAGGTCGTGTTTGTCGAGGCCCTC
The DNA here is from genome assembly GCA_963744085.1 of uncultured Actinomycetota bacterium. Lineage (GTDB taxonomy): Bacteria > Actinomycetota > Actinomycetes > Mycobacteriales > Mycobacteriaceae > Mycobacterium. The sequence continues at coordinate 1,234,511 of CAVUSK010000014.1, read as the reverse complement.
GAACGGGCCGGCCACCACGTTGCGCACTAAAACGCCGGGGGCGACGCGCACCGTCGGCGGGTCGGCCGACGACGTCGCACGGGTGAAGATCTCCACCTCCACCCCGCGGCTGGCCATGTTGAGCGCCGACTGCAGCACGTAGACGTTCATGCCACCGGCGTCGCCGGTACCCGGTTGCGCCAGCGGCGACGTGTGCACCGAGATCACCGCGACCCGACGAGGCACTGGAACAGAAAGGCCGGCGACATTGTGCGGCGCCACTGAGGTCACATGGAATGTCTACCCGAAAGCCGTGTCGACTTATTCCACGGCGCCCCGGGACTCAGCCGGCCAGTGCGAATGCACGCCGCATGGCGCCCACAGGGTCGGCATACAGCCCACCCAGCGACACCACCCCTGCGCCGGCCTCCTGCACCCGGTTGCCGAATGCCGTGACCCGAATCGCGCGTGGCGGCAGTGTCGAGCTCTGGGCATACGCAGCCTCGACGTCGGTCATGCCCTCCGGGTATTCGGTGAACGCCTGCCCGCCCACCACGAGGTCGTCCGGGTTGAGCATGTCGCGCAGCAGCGCCACCGCGGAGCCGAGCACCCTGGCGCGTTCGGCCAGCAGCTCGCGAGCAGGCCCGTTTCCGGCCCGCGCAGCTCGCAGCACCGCGGCCAGCGTTGACTGAGCCCTGTCGCTGCCAACAATCCCCAGCTGCCGCGCAGCCACCAGCACCGCCTCGTCGCTGACCGTGGATTCCAGCCGGCCCGACCCACCCAGCAGCTCGGAGTGCACAGGCAACGCGGCGATACTGCCTGGCCCGCTGGAAGGGCTGTGCACGCGACCGCCGATCACCAGCGCGTAGCCCACGGTCTCGCGGGCGTAGACATACAAGCTGGTCGACGAGCGCTGCGAGAACCGTCTCATGCCCAGCAGCAGCTCGGCGCCGGCCATCGCGTCGACGTGAACGGCCACCGACACCGGCAGACCCAAGGTCTCCGCCACTACGGGCCCCACCGGCGCATTGGTCCAGCCCAGCCGCGGATGGTCGACGGTACCCGTCGCGCCGTCGACGATGCCGCCGATCGCCACGCCGATCCAAACCGGGCGACGCCGGTGCCAGCGGCTCAGGTAACGCTTTGCACTGCCCGCCAGCGCCGCCAGCGCTGTTGACTGCCCGGTCTGGGGCGTCGGCGTTTCCACGACGTCGAGCGTGCGGCCGAACAGGTCGGTGGCCACGATGCTCGTCGTGCGCGCACCGATATGCAGGCCCAACGTCACATACGGCTCGTGGTTGACCTCCACGGGCACGCGTGGCCGTCCGATCGCGCCCGACGCGGCCAGGTCGGATCGCTCGCGCAGTAGCCCAGCCTCCAGCAGCGCCGTGACTTGGCGGTTCACCGTCGCAATCGACAGCGACGTCACTTTTGCGATGGAGTCTCGAGCGATCGGCCCGCGCATCCGCGCGGCACCGAAGACGGAGGCAGCGGCCCCGTCAGGCAGACCCAGCGTGGGCGCGACGACATGGTGGCGGTTCGCAGGAATGGTGGATCGCACTTCAAATGTCCTTCGTCGGTCGGTTGGCGGGACCCGGGCCGCGCGGACTCAGCGGTCAGGCGCGGCGAAGACCGGGGCGACAACACATGCCAACGAACACGGACAGAACTTAGCACGGCTTTGCGAATGGGGCGATCCTAACCGGGGCTAGGTTTGGCATCATGACAAGCCCCGAGCAGCAGCAACGTGTCGCCGTGGTTACGGGCGCCAGCTCCGGTATCGGCGAGGCAACCGCGAGAATCCTTGCCCGACAAGGGTTTCACGTGGTGGCAGTCGCGCGGCGGACGCAGCGGATCGAGGCGCTGGCGAAAGAGATCGGCGGAACCGCGATCGTGGCGGATGTCACCGACGACGCGGCGGTTGACGCGCTGGCCGCCCAACTGCACCGGGTGGACGTCCTGGTCAACAACGCCGGCGGCGCCAGGGGCCTGGCCCCGGTGGCCGACGCCGACCTCGAGCACTGGCGGTGGATGTGGGAGACCAACGTGCTGGGCACGCTGCGGGTCACCCGCGCGTTGCTGCCCAACCTGATCGAGTGCGGCGACGGGCTGATCGTCACGGTCACGTCGGTCGCGGCGCTGGAGACGTACGACAACGGCTCCGGCTACACCGCGGCCAAGCACGCCCAAGGCGCGCTGCACCGCACGCTGCGCGGCGAGCTGCTGGGAAAGCCCGTGCGGCTCACCGAGATTGCGCCGGGCGCGGTCGAAACCGAGTTCTCACTGGTGCGATTCGATGGAGACCAGGACCGCGCCGACGCCGTCTACGAGGGCATCACGCCGCTGGTCGCCGAGGACGTGGCCGAGGTCATCGGGTTCGCAGCGTCGCGGCCGTCGCACGTCAATCTGGACCTGATCGTGATCCGGCCCCGCGATCAGGCCACCGCGTCGCGGTTCAGCCGCCGGAGTCGCAGCGGCGACGACCACTAACCGCCGGGGCGGCCGTTGACCGGTTGGGGGGCGCCCGGCGGCGTGGCCGGGGCGCTGGTGGGGAGCCCCGCAGGCGGCTGCTCCGTTGTCAGCGCCGACATCGCCTTCCACGTGTCCCAGTCCACCGCCCAGTCCCAGATGTCGCCGTCGGAGTAGGACAGCTGAATCGACGTGCCGGTGACCTCGACCGGATCGCCGTAAATCGCGCTGTTGAAGTACTCGATCGCGTTTTCCAGATTCAGATTGATGCAACCGTTGGTGACATTCGTATTACCTTGTGCGCCAATGCTTTCCGGATTGCAGTGGATGAACTCGCCGTTGTTGGAGATGCGCACCGCGTAGCGCTCGTGCACGTTGCTGTAGCCCGCCGCCGGGTTGGACATGTAGAAGTCGGCGTACTTCTCGCTGACCACGTGAGTGCCGCTGCGAGTGACGTTGCGTGGCTGGTCGGCTTCGCCATAGCTGCAGGCGAAGTCCATGATCACGCCCGCGTCGGTCTCCACCTGGATGCGGTGCGACGTAGCGTTCGCCTTGACGATCTGCCTGCGGCCGATCGTGAAACTCAGCGACAGGTCCTCGGCGCCGTATGCGTCATCGCCGAAATCGACGCCGTACAGCTTGGCGTCGACGCGCACGGTCGTGCCCGGCTGGTAATACTCCTTGGTTCGCCAGTGCGCGCGGGCGCCTTGCGCTTCGTCCGGCAGCCACGCCCAACTGCCCTCGGTGGGTGGCTCGGTGATGACGTGCAGCGCGCGTTCGACGGCGGCCTTGTCTTTGATCGGCGCGTTGAACTGCAGGATGATCGGAACCGCGATCCCGACGGTCTGCCCGTCAGCGAGCTGGAATTGGCCGTTGACGGTGGTATCGGGTTTGACCGTGGTGAAGCCACCCTTCACCGGGATCGCGGTGCCGTCGCGGCCCACCACAGCGCCGGCCCATGTGTACTCGGCGCCGTAGCCCAGGGGCTCGGTCACCGCGAACGCGGTTCGGTCGTGGCTGAGTGCGCCGCCGACGGTCTTGCCGTCGGCGTTGGTCAACGTGATGCGCTGGAACCAGCCGTCGCGGACCTCGGCGCTGATCTGAGCCGTCGGGACTACGTCTTTTGAGGTGTCACCAGGTTGAAACGTCACAGTCGGCTTCGGAGGCGGCCCGCTGCCCTGGTCTTGTTTGCCAGTTTTGCTCAGACACGACGCCAAGAAACCAGGCGCAGCCACCCCGACCGCGAGCGCAGTCAGGGCACGCCGACGGGTGAACCGCGGCAGATTATTGGCCCCTGTCACGTCGACCCAGGGTACGGGGACGGTGCCGGAGGTGCTAAATCGTCACGCCGACCAGCACCGGTTCTGGAATCAAAGTGATGCCGAACACATCGCGTACCCCGTTGCGCACGGTGCGGGCCAACGCGACGATGTCGGCTGCCGTGGCCCCCCCGCGGTTGGTCAGCGCCAGCGAGTGCTTGGTCGACAGCCTGGCGGGGGCTTGCGGGCCCGGAAACCCCTTCGGGAAGCCGGCTTGTTCGACGAGCCACGCCGCCGCCAGTTTGGTGCCGTCGGGCGCCGGGAAATGTGGCACCGCAGCGTCGCTGCGGGCTTGCAGCCGGTGGAAGTCCCGCTCTGACACGACAGGATTGGTGAAGAACGAGCCGACGCTCCACGTGTCGTGGTCGGAGTCCTCGAGCACCATGCCCTTGCTCCTGCGTAAGCCGAGCACAGCCTCGCGCACGCGGCCCGGGTCCGTGCGCTGCCCTTCCTGCGCCCCGAGAGCGGTGATGAGTTCCCGATAGCGCAGCGGCGCGCTGCGGCCGGACGCGTCCAGCCGGAACTCGACCTCCAACACGATGGCCGATTCTGTGCCCGATGTCGCCGGCCCCGTGGCTCCTGTGTTCTTCAACACACTGCGCCGATAGCCGAAACCCAACTCCTCCGGCGACACCCAGCGATCGTCACCGCTGCCGCGGTCCAGCAGGCGCACGCGGGTGATGGTGTCGGCGACCTCCACGCCGTACGCGCCGACGTTCTGCACCGGCGTCGCACCCGCCGAACCAGGGATCCCGGACAGACACTCCAACCCGCCCAAATTCGCGGCGATGGCCGTGCTTACCACGTCGTCCCAGACCGCGCCTGCCTCGACTCGCAGTGTGGCGCCGTCAATCGTGATGCCGGTAGTGGCCAGCCGCACGACGGTGAGATCGGACAGCTCGTCGGCGATCACGACGTTGGACCCGCCCGCCAGCACCAGCGGCCCGCCCGGTCCGGAGCCCAGCGTGCGCAGCGTCGAGACAACCTGATCCGTTGTGCTGCAAGTGATCACCCGCCGCGCGACGGGTCCGACCCGCAGCGTGGTCAGCGGCGCGAGTGAGACGTTCTCCGCCACTCGCGCACCGGCGAATTCACGGGTGGTCACGGCCGGTAACGGTAGCCTGGCCAGCTATGCCGCGTTCATTCGACTTGACGGCCGAGTATTTCGGCACCGTCGTGCAGGTGCACTCGGCGTTTTCCGACGAGGAGTACTGGCTGTCGCGGTTGGCCGACTCGGGGGCCGACATCGCGGAACTCGATTCGATGACTGTTAGCGACGATGGCACCGTCACGGTGTCCACCACCCAGGCGCTGCGCACCGACCGGTTGCCCGCGGTGGTCACCCAATTCCACCCCCGCGACCTGGAGATCGTGCGCAACGAAACCTGGGGGCCGGTCAGCGACGGCGTCGCGCACGCCGAAGTCACCGGCGCGGTGACAGGTGCGCCGGTGTCACTCTCCGGCACGGCGATGCTGGAGCCGACGGACATCGGCTCGCGGCTGAAGTTCACCGCGACCGTGGAAGTCCACATCCCGTTGGTGGGCGGAAAACTCGAGACCTTCATCGGCGCCAAACTCGCCGAACTTGTTGCTGCAGAGCAACGTTTCACCACGGTGTGGATCACCGAGAATGCGTGAGCGGCAGCTAACCTGGACACATGAGCCGTCGGTTTGACCACTCTGTCGAGTTCGGCGCGTCTTCGGACAAGATCTACCAGGACTTCACCAGCAGGCATTATTGGGAAGCGCTGATGGACGTCTACCGGGAACTGATTCCGCAGTCCGAAATCACGCGGTTCGAGTGCGACGACGCTGGCACGGCCATCGTGTTCACGCAGCACCTGCCGCGGGCGAATCTGGCACCAATCGCGCGAGCGGTGATGCCGGCGGACCTGATCCTCACCCGCGAGCAGCGTTACGAGGCCTACGATCACAGCAGAAACCGCGCCGAGGGAACCTGCGGTGCCTCAATTTCGGGTGTCCCCGGGCATTTCAGCGGAACGTACTTGCTCACCGGTACCGACACAGGCAGCCAGTTGCAAGTCGCCGGTGTGTGCAAGGTCAGGATCCCGATCATCGGCGGGAAGCTCGAAGACCTGATCTTGGGCAACATCACGCAAGTGTTCGACTCCGAGGGCGCGTTCACCGCCGATTGGATCGCCAAGCGCCACTGACGGATGTGCCGCGGATAGGCTTCCGGCATGCGCATCGCGCTGGGACAGATCCGCTCGGGCACCGACCCGACGGCCAACCTGAAACTGGTCGCCGACACCGTGCGGCGCGCGGTCGACGCGGGCGCCGCGCTGGTGGTGTTTCCCGAGGCGACGATGTGCCGCTTCGGCGTTCCGCTGGCACCGGTGGCAGAGCCGCTGGACGGACCGTGGGCGTCGGCGGTGCGGTCGCTCGCCGCGGAGGCCGGCATCGTCGTCGTCGCGGGGATGTTCGTGCCGTCTGCGGACGGGCGGGTCACCAACACGCTGATCGCGACCGGTCCGGCCCCCGACAAACTCATAGACACGCATTACGACAAGATCCACCTCTACGACGCGTTCGGATTCACCGAGTCGCGCACGGTCGCGCCCGGACGGGAGCCCGTCGTGATCGAAGTGGACGGCGTCGGCGTCGGGCTGACGACCTGCTACGACGTCCGCTTCCCGGCGTTGTATACCGAGCTGGCCGACAGGGGCGCCAAGGTGATCACGGTCAGCGCGTCGTGGGGCTCGGGGCCCGGGAAGCTCGAGCAGTGGACGCTGCTGGTGCGGGCCCGCGCACTGGACTGCACCAGCTTCGTCGCGGCGGCCGGACAGGCCTATCCCGGCGCGAAGTTGGCTGCGGAGGCGGGCGCCCCCGTCGGTGTGGGAGGCAGCCTGATCGCCTCGCCGCTGGGTGAGGTAATCGCCGACGCCGACGCGGAGCCACGGCTCGTCGTCGCCGATGTCGACCTTGGCGCCGTCGACGATGCCCGCGACACACTCGCCGTGCTTCGCAATCGCTCATCATTTGCTCAGTCTGATAAGGCAGAATCACGCGGGTGACCAATCCCCCGGGCCCGCCGCACGACGATCCGAGGCGCTGGGATCGCCCGGGCGGCCAAGGTCCACCGGTTCCGCCGCGTCGACCCGTCCCGCCGCCAAGTGCACAACCGACCCGGCACGTCGGGCGGCCCGGCAGTCCGATGGACCAGCCGACGCAGCACATCCCCAGATCCGATCCGCCGTCCGGGACGACGCAGCCGGCACCGATGCCCGGCGCTCGACAGGATCCGCCTCCCCAGCCAACAGCGGGCCCGCCGCCCCCTCCGCAGCCGCCAACGGGTCCTCCACCGACGGCCACTCCGGACAGGCCCGAACCCAAACGCCGTCCCCGCCTTCGCGATCCGCTGTCGATCGTGCTCATCCTCGTCGTCGTCGTGGCGGTGCTTGCCGCTGGCTTGCTTGGAGCGGAGTGGTACGCACGCCATGCCGCCAGCGACATACTCAGATCGGCAGCGGCATGTGAAATCAAGAATGATCAGGAGCAGACCGAGGACAACCTCAAGCACGTGAACGTGTCGTTCAGCTCGACGCCGCCGGTTCTATGGCAATACATGACCAAGCACTACACCAGCATCAGGGTCACCACAGACGGCGATCACATCGGCAGTGTCAACGGCATAAAGGCGGACATCCTGGTCAAAGACATCCGCCTCGACGGCGATGCGAACAAGGAAGGCACCATCGGGTCAATTGACGCGGCGATCACGTGGACGTCGGACGGGATTCTGCAGACCATTAAAGAAAAACTTGGTATCGCAGACTTTCTCGTGACGGGCGTCAAGACCGACCCTGGTTCGGGCAAGGTCACACTGGAAGGAACGTTAAGCTCCAGCGTCGTCGTGGAACCAAAGATCGAGAACGGGAAGCTTCGGCTGGTGATTCCGGAGAACGGAATCCAACTCGTTGGATTCTCGCTCCCGAGAGATAGCGCGCAGCAGCAGCTTGACGATGCGACCAAGGACCTCAACGACAACACGCTGAACGTTCGCGCCAACTCGGTACAGGTGACGAACGACGGCGTGGAGATGAACTTGTCGGCAAAGAACTCTGACATTCCGACGGGCGGCGGGGATACCTGCTTCTCGAACCTATAGGCCTTCGAGGACAGCCGCGGTGCCAGAAGGCCCAGCCTCGTCGCGCCGGCCCGCAGCATTGCGAGCGCAGCATCGGCGGTGCGGATACCGCCGCCGGCCTTGATACCCAGGCGTCCGCCGACGGCGCCTGCCATCAGCTCGACGGCCCGGATCGACGCGACGGCGTCTGGGGCGGTTGTGGCTCGCCCGCGGGGGCACGTACGTAGCACGGCTTCCCTGAGTTGCGCGGCGGCTACCGAAAAGTGTTGGGTGTTTAGCCTTCTCGCGCACCTGCTGCTGTGGCGCCAGCTGAAACGTCATGGCAAACCGCCTCGACATTGTTGCCATCGGGTTCGCGGACGAACGCGCCGAAGTAGTTCGGGTGGTATTCGCGCCACAGCCGTGCTCATGCAGCGATTCGGCGCCGAGGTCGATCGCGGCGTTGTGGAACGCCTTGACCGCGACGGCCGCCTGGAATGCGACACGGATCTCGCGGTTGGGGCCCATGTCCTTGCCGTCGGCGATCTAGAAGTCGGGATGCCCGTCGCTGCCATAGCCGATCGCCACGCCGAAGTCCATCTGTCGCGAATAGCCCAGCACGCCAAGCACTTCGTCGTAGAACGCCGATGCCTTCGAAGTCTGCACAGCTGATGCCGAAGTGGTCTATCACGCGGGGTAATCGCTCTACACTGCGAGAATGACGGCCGACGGCACCGTCTCATCAATGGCCCCGCCGGCACTCGTCGTGCGGACCATGGGGACGGTCCGGACGCTCCGCCCTGGCTGGTCGTATCAGGTCGGGCGTGATCCGGCGGCCGACATCCCCATCGATGACGGACGGGTGTCCTGGCGGCACGGCAGGCTGCGAACCGACGAGCACGGCGTCTGGATCTTCGAGGACCTCGGCAGCAGGAACGGCACGTTCATACGTGCCCGGCGAATCAGTCGGGTGGACATCGAGGGCGAGATCCGGTTCCGGTTGGGCAACGCCGAGAGCGGGCCCCAGCTGGTCTGCTCGGTGCCGCCGGTGATGAACCGGCCGGCCGGCGTCTACCGCGAGCCGACCACGATCCGCGAGCTGCGAACCCGGCGGATGCGGATCGGCCGCGCCCCCGACAATGACATCGTCGTGCCCGACCTGATCGTCTCCCGCCACCATGCGGAACTCCGCCAGAGGGACGACGGACGACACGAGATCGTCGATCTCGGTGGCCACAACGGCACCTTCGTCAATGGTCGGCGCGTCACTATCGCGGTTCTGGACGATAGCGACATCGTCGGAATCGGACACACGACTTTTCGCCTTGTCGGAAATGAACTCCGGGAATTTGTCGACTCCGGCGACGTCTCCCTGATCGCCCAAGAACTCACCGTCCGTACGGCAAAGGGCAAGGTCCTGCTCGACAATGTCAGCTTCCCGGTGCCTGAGCGGTGCCTTGTGGGCGTCATCGGGCCGAGCGGTGCGGGCAAGTCCACCCTGCTCGGCGCCGTCACCGGCACCCAGCCCGCGACCGAGGGCACCGTGCGGTACGACCATCGCGACCTTTACTCCGAGTACGCGGAGTTGCGGCACCGGATCGGGCTGGTTCCGCAGGCGGACATTCTGCACACCCAGCTGGCGACGCGGCGCGCATTACGATTCGCCGCGGAGCTGCGGTTCCCCGGCGACACCTCCGCCGCCGAACGCGACCGGCGCGTAGACGAGGTGCTGGAGGAGCTCAGTCTGACTCCGCACGCCGAGACGCGCATCGACCAGCTGTCCGGCGGTCAGCGCAAGCGGGTGAGCGTCGCGGTAGAGCTCCTCACTAAGCCGTCGCTGCTCTTCCTCGACGAGCCGACGTCCGGCCTTGACCCGGGCCTGGACAAGTCGGTCATGGAGATGATGCGTGACCTCGCCCACGAAGGCCGCACGATCGTCGTCGTCACGCACAGCGTGGCCAACCTAGATACCTGCGACCGGCTACTCGTCCTCGTGCCGGGTGGCCGGGTCGCCTTCTACGGGCCGCCCGCCGAGGGCCTGACGTTCTTCGGCAAGTCGAGCTGGGCCGAGGTCTTCCAGGTATTCGACCGCGAGGCGGGCAACGACTGGGCAGCCGATTTCAAGGCCTCACCGATGTACGCGCAATACGTCACCGCGGGCTTGGATGAGGGCGTTGCGGATCAAGAGCGCAACATGCCCCCGCCGACCCAACCGCCGCGGCAACAGGGCCGGCTCGCTCAGCTCAGCACGCTGTGCCGCCGCTACCTAACCGTCATCGGGTCCGAGCGCAGCTACCTGGCCGTTCTCGCCATCCTGCCGCTGGTCTTGGGCGGGATGCTCCGCGCCTGGCCGTCCGAGCACGGCCTAGCCGGCCCACCCGGCCAGAACGCCGACGCTTTGGGACTGCTGCTTGTCCTCGTCATCGGCGCCGTCTTCGTGGGCACGGCCAGCTCCGTACGCGAGCTGGTCAAGGAGCAGGCGATCTACCGGCGCGAACGCGCGGCGGGCCTGTCGGCTGGCATCTACCTGCTCTCGAAGATCCTTGTTCTTAGCCTGATCACAGGCGTACAGGCAATGCTGCTGGTCGTCATCGGCATGGTCGGACGCGACATGCCCGCGCATGGGGCGCTGATCTCGCCCCTAGCGGAGCTGATGCTGGCGACAGCAGGGCTGGCCATCGTGTCCATGGCACTGGGTCTGCTCGTCTCCGCGGCAGTAAGCACATCGGAGAAGACGATGCCGCTGTTAGTGCTGGTCTGCCTGGCGCAGGTCATCCTCTGCGGCGGGCTCGTCTCCCTTCCAGGGACGATCGGGCTGGAGCAGCTCTCCTGGCTATCGCCGTCGCGCTGGGGATTGGCCGCCGCCGCGGCCACCGTGGACCTGAACAACCTGCAACCGCCGGTGCCCGGCGAGGCACCCGACTCGCTGTGGCGGCACAACGGAGCGACGTGGCTGAAGGACATGGGCGTGCTGGCCGGACTAGGACTGGCCTTCCTAACCGTCGCCTGGTGGCGCCTCGAACGCTTGCGCCCGGGCCGGAGGGCCCGCCTGTGAGAGGTGTTGATGGCATCAACACTTCTCGGCGCGCCTAGCGCCTGGCATGTTCGGGCTTTTGCGGAGTTCCACTGTTCCAGGACTACCGCGCCGAATACGGGTTTCGTCAATTTCGTATTGCCCAAAGATTCCGAAGAAACGCATGCGGATCGATTGGGGACTGCATTATGGCCAAGAGTGTTGGGCGTATCTCCGGGGGCGACGAGGATGAAAGTTAGCGGTCCGCTAGTGACGCAAAGCGCCATCGCGATCACTAGCAATCCAACGGTTCTCGGCCGATCGCGTCGCCGGCGATGACCGCTCGGCCAGAACGCTCTGACGCGGTCGCAGACTCTGCCCCCGAGCAGCGATCGCTGTTGCGGGTTCTGCAGTGGGTGGCCGTCGCCGGCGTATTTGCCGGTGCGGTGCTCTACTCCAACTGGCTACTAGAGATCGTCTTCCGGCGCGAAGCCGACCCCGACTTGTTCATTAGTGAACTCGCCGCTTTAGACCAACCGTATGGCGCGTGGTTTCGCTGGGGCGATCGGGCCACAGCGATCGTCCTCATCGTCGCGACCGCAGCTGGCCTCGCCGTTGTTAGGGGTGTTAGGGGCAGCCGATGGAGCAGAGTGGGATGGTGGATACTCGGTGTCTTCGCCGTGGCGACCGCCCTGGACAGCACTGTGTGGAACATGGTGTGCGCGGAGCACCTGGAACCCACATGCGCGGCCGAGGAGGCTTCGGGTGCAGTGCCAATAGGGGAACAGCTGCACCTGCTCAGCAGCGCAATCGCGGTGGTCGGCGCAATCCTGTCGATGTTCGCTTTTTTCGCCGCCGATTTCATTGACCTCCCGCCGCCGCGGGTGCGTCGCGTCGGGCTGTTCGTATTGGCAGCGCTGATCGCGTCGGCGGTGTGGATGGGCCTCGCGGTCGCCGTCGACAGCGCCGACCGCTCCGGCCAGGTTGGGATCTCCCAGCGCGCTTATCTGGCAGCGACCGCGTGCTGGCTGATCTATGTGGGGCTGCGCACCGCACGTGCACCCACTAGAAACACATCGTGAGCGACCGGGAGATTGATGTCGAGGTCGGCGGATATCGGGTCCAGGTCCTCATCGAAGGAAACACCGGACCGGTCGTGGTGTTGTGCAGCGGGCTCGGCGGTCGCCGGCTGCACTGGAGTGACACCGCCGCGAACCTCAAGGATGACCATACGGTTGTGCGATTCGACCGGCCCGGCACGCCACTTGAGCGCGCGCCATATCTCGATCGTCGTCGCACCGTCCGCGGCGAGGCCGGACGGATCTCCGCCGTACTTGACGCAGTGCAGCGGCCGGATCGGGCAGTGGTCGTGGGCCATTCGCTCGGCGGCTTGTATGCCGAGGGGTTTGCGCGGCTGTACCCGCACCGCACCCGGGCATTGCTACTCCTCGATTGCAGCATCGCCTCTGATCACCCACGGCGGCTTGCGCTGCCGCTGGGAGCCAAGCTCGCCGCCGCCGATGCCGCCGCAAAGCTGCTGGACACGCTGCACGTGCAGGCTCCTTTGGGCCGCCCCGCCCTAGCGCTCCTGCATCGGCGGCGTCCTGGCGGACTCGACGCACAGACGCGGTCCGAGATACGGCGCACCGCCGCCGAACCCGGATTTCCGGCCGCGCTGCTGGGGGAATACGCCGTCTATTACGAGCTCACAGCCGAGTTACGCGCGCTACGGGCGACGTGCCCGCTACCGCCGGTGCGGCGCATGGTGGTCACAGCCCACACCGGTTGGCGCACACACCGCTGGCGCAAAAACCAGATCCGGCTGGCCAAGGCCCTCGGTGCAGAGCACGTTACTGTCGCTCCCGCAGGGCATCTCGTCATGATCGAACAGCCGCACCGCACCGCCGACCTCATCCGCACGATCGGACGTTGACATGGCCGCATGGGGAACCGGTCGTGTTCGCCGACTCCGACCGGTTCACTATCCAACGCCGACACAGGCCGAACTGGGACATCCAATTTTCTGAGGGAGCGCAGGATTTTGATGAACGACGCGTTGGCGCAAACACACGGACGTGCATTATCGCAGCCGCCGACCAGGCGCTCGACGCGTTGCGGCGACCCTTACGTCTTCGTAGTGTGATCGGTCGAAGAGGCCGATGTGACCAGGCGTTGGCAATGCGTTGCGGATCCGCCAGAGGTAGTGGTGCTGCCTTTCCTCGTCCGTGAGACCAGGAAGGCAGTGTAGCGAATGCCCCGCGGATTCCCCGCTCGACAACATGTTTGACGATTTTCGCCCTCGTCCGCGGTGTCCATGCCCTGCAGCACCAGGAGCACCGACTTGTGCGTGCCCTCGTCACTTCGGCTATCGGCGTACAGCATTTTCTGCAGCCCTGCGTAGCGGCCGTTCCGTTCGTCCTGCATCGGTGGGGCGTGATGCCTGTCGTGCTGGGCGGTGACCACTCGATCGGCTTCCCCACGATCCGCGGACTGGCGCCCCACGTCGAAATCCCTTAGAAGGACGCCAAGGCGGTGTACCTGTCGTTCGACATAGACGTGATCGACGCCGGTTTCGCCGGGCACCCGCTGGCCCGAGCCGGCGGACTGCTGCCACGCGAAGCGTTGAATCTGGTGCGGCTGGTGTCCGAACCGGGTTTGGCGGGCATCGAGGTCGTCGAGTGCTCGCCGCCCTATGACTGGGCCGAGCAGACCGCGCTGCTCAGTTCGCGGGTGATCCTCGACAGCCTGGCCGGCCAGATCCGGAGCGGCAAGCTCGGCCGCAAGCCGGCGTCATTGCAACGGCCGGCATGGGGTCCGTGACTAGGCTCACTGCAGTGTCAGAGTGGGGTCGCCGCGTTGTGCGGTGGTTGGATTCTGATCATCTGGTGTCTGGCTCGTAGGCTCGCTGCCGCCCCCTTGGGGTTGGCGTTCACGCGTTTTGTCGGCATCAGGTGTGAAGGACCGGCCGGCGTGACTTGATAGGAGCGTGGCATCGCCCCCGACTGAGATGTGTCCGCCGACCGGCCCAACCGTCACCTCACTGTGAAGGAGGCAACCACCATGGTTGTTGTTGGAGCCGATGTGCACAAGCGCACCCACACTTTCGTGGCCGTCGATGAGGCGGGCCGCAAGCTTGGCGAGAAGGTCGTCGCCGCGACCAGTGCGGGTCATCATCAGGTGCTGCGGTGGGCGCGGGCTCAGTTCGGTGCGCAGCTGCTCTGGGGTATCGAGGATTGTCGGCATCTGTCGGCGCGGCTGGAGCGCGATCTGCTGACCGCGGGTCAACAAGTGGTGCGGGTGTCGCCCAAGCTGATGGCCCAAACTAGGGCTTCGGCGCGTACCCGGGGGAAGTCGGACCCGATTGATGCGCTGGCGGTGGCGCGGGCGGTGTGTCGTGAACCGGATCTACCGGTGGCGTCGCACGACGCGGTGTCGCGGGAACTGAAGTTGTTGGTTGATCGGCGTGAAGACCTTGTCGCCCAGCGGACTTCGACGATCAACCGGTTGTTGTGGCGGGTCCATGAACTTGATCCTGCGCACGCCCCCAAGGCGGCGTCGTTGGATCTGGCCAAACACCGCGACCTGCTGCGGGTGTGGTTGGACACCGTGCCCGGTTGGGTGGCTGAGCTGGCCCGCGATGAGTTGGCCGATATCACCCGGCTCACCGAAGCGATCAATGCGTTGGCCAAGCGCATCGGTGAACGGGTCCGCGCCGTCGCCCCGGTGCTGCTGGCGATGCCGGGCTGTGGGGAGCTGACCGCAGCCAAACTGGTCGGCGAGGTCGCCGGGGTGACCCGCTTCAAAAATGAAGCCGCGTTCGCCCGCCACAGCGGCGTGGCCCCGATCCCGGTGTGGTCTGGCAATAACGCCGGCCGGGTGCGGATGACCCGCTCGGGCAACCGCCAACTCAACGCCGCGCTGCACCGCATCGCGGTCACCCAGATCCGCCTCGATGGCCTTGGTCAGGCTTACTACCGCACGCGGCTGGCCGCCGGCGACTCCAGCACCGAGGCGCTGCGCTGCCTCAAACGCCGGCTATCCCGCGTGGTGTTTCATCACCTCAACACCGACCACCAAAACCGTCAACAGCCTTGCCAACCGGCAGCGGCTTGACATAGGAGAAACGCATGCGCATCGCGCTCGCACAGATCTGCTCGGGAACGGACCCCACGGCCAACCTCAAGCTGGTCGCCGATGATGCTCGGCGCGCGGCCGACGAGGGTGCTGCGCTGGTGGTATTCCCGGAGGCCACGATGTGCCGCTTCGGCGTACCGCTGGCACCTGTCGCCGAGCCGCTGGACGGGCCGTGGGCATCGGCGGTGCTGGCCATCGCCGCCGAGGCAGGCATCGTGGTCGTCGTGGGCATATTCGTGCCGGCCTCGGATGGCCGGGTTACCAACACGGTGATCGCCACCGGGCCGGGCGTCGACACGCAGGCTGATAGGGCGGAATCACGCAGGTGACGAATCCCCCTGGCCCGCATCGCGATGACCCAAGGCCCGACCAGCCGGAACCGCCGACCCAGCGCAACGGGACGCCCAGTCCCCCGCCCGCCGCCGCGGCGGCGGGTCCGCCGCCGGGCCAACCGCCCGGTGCGCCCGGTCCGCCGCCGACGAAGGATGCCGCCGACGCGGCGAAACCCGAACGCCGACCGCGCCCCCGCGACCCGCTGTCGATCGTGCTCATCCTCGTCATCGTGCTGGCACTGGTCGTCGCCGGGCTCATCGGTAGCGAGATCTATGCCCGTCACACCGCGGTCGAGAAGGTCTCCGCGGCGGCCGGATGCGTCGCCGAGGACAAGGCGAACGTGTCGTTTTCGGCGATGCCGCCTTTCCTGTGGCAGCACATCAACGGCCAGTACGACAACATCACCATCACCACGGCCGGCAACCAGATCAACAGCGCGAAGGGAATGAAGGCCGACGTCACAATCAATGACGTCGACTTGCACGGTGATGCCAACTCCAAGGGCACCATCGGCGCCCTCGACGCGACGATCACCTGGACCTCAGACGGCATCCACCAGACCATCCAGGACTCCATTCCGCTGGTCGGCAGCTTCCTCGGCGATGTGAAGACAAATCCGTCGGACGGAACGGTCGGGTTGCACGGGACGTTCGGCGACCTCGTCGCGAAGCCGCAGGTGACCAACAACAAGCTCACGCTGCAGGTGGTCAGCCTGAGCGTCCTGGACATTCTGGGCGGCTTCACCCTGCCCCGAGAATCGGTGCAGCCGGCCCTTGACACTGTCACCGACAAGCTGGCTGCCGAGCTTCCGCTCGGTATTCATGCGGACTCGGTCCAGGTGACGGATACCGGTGTGGTGGGCCAGTTTTCGACACGCAACGCGAAGATCCCGAAGGAAAGTCAGGACCCCTGCTTCGCGAGCCTATAGACCGTCGAGCACCCCGCGGGTCCCCGACAAGCCGAGCCGCGTCGCGCCGGCGTCGAGCATTGCAAGCGCGTCTCGCGCGGTGCGGATGCCGCCGCTGGCCTTGATGCCCAGCCGGCTGCCGACCGCGCCTGCCATCAGCTCCACGGCCCGGGTCGACGCGCCGCCGCTCGGATGAAATCCCGTGGAGGTCTTGACGAAATCGGCTCCGGCGTCCTCGGCCACGCGGCACACCTCGGCAAGCGTCTGCGGCCCGCGTAGCTCCAACAGCGCCGCCGACTCGACGATCACCTTCAACGTCGTTCTCGGCGCTGCGTAACGCACACCGGCGATGTCGTCATGCACGATGTCGAAGTCCCCCGCCACCGCGGCACCGACGTCGATGACCATGTCGACCTCTGCCGCGCCCGCGTCGACCGCCAGTGAGGCCTCCTGTGCCTTGACCGCGGTCAGGTGCTTGCCCGACGGGAAACCCGTCACCGCGGCGATCACCGGGCCCTTGCGTGGGATGGCCGCGGACGCCACGGACACCATCGACGGCGAGACGCACACCGCATAGGTGCCGAGGTCGATCGCCTCGGCGACCAGGGCGGTCACGTCAGCGATTGTCGCCTCGGGTTTGAGCAGAGTGTGATCGACGAGCCTCGCGAGCTCCTCGCGGGAGGGCACTAGGAGGGGTCTTCGATGCCGCCGGGGTTGCAACCGGCGTCGATCATGTGCGGCAGGTCGAACGCCGGGCGCCACGGCTCGAGGTTCCAGCTCGTCTTTCCCGGTTCCACGGCCTCCGCCAGGTCCCAGTGGCATACGAACTGCTCGCGCATGCCGGGCAGGTCGGCGTCGGGCGCGTCGACCAGCACCTCCGCCCATGCCTCGTCGGGGCTGACGAGGTCGGTGCTCGCCTCCCGGCCCGCGAGGGTGGGATACACACGCAGGCTGGACAGGTCGGCCCAGTGGAACCATTCGGTGCGGTCGACGTACGGCGGCGACGGCGCATCGGCGTGCGCGGGCGCGGTGCCGGCGATGGCCGCCGGCAGGACGGTGACCGCCGCCGCAGCGGCGAGAAGGGCGGCGCGCATACCGCTAGCGCGATTTCCCTTGGACATCGAGCAGTTTCGGGCGCACGTCGACAAGGTAGATACCCGCGGCACAGGCGCCGATGATCGGCCCCATGACTTGCAGCAACAACGTCAGGAGCGCCGCGACACCGAGGATGATCAGCCACACCGGCTTGGTGAGTTTCCCGGTGGCGGTATAGGCGTCGCTGCGCTGCAGCGCGGCGTGCACAAATGCGTAGACCGCCGTAACGAACACGGCGATCTGCAAAACGAACAGGACGGTACCCACAAGGTCCTGAAACATCACTGCTCCAGCCTAGGTGGGTACCGTCCCGATCGTCGACTCGGTCTAATCCGAGGGCTCTACTTCTGGGTGACCTTCTTGGCGCCCTTCTTGGCAGGCGCCTTCTTGGCCGTGGCCTTCTTGGCCGTGGCCTTCTTGGCGGCCGCCTTCTTCGCCGGAGCCTTCCTGGCGGGGGCCTTCTTCGCCGGCGCCTCACGGCCGATCAGCTTGGCGGCACGCTCACCGACCGCGCGGGTCTGGCTGGCGACGTTGCCGAGCGCCTCCTGGGTGAGCTCGACGGTCTCGCTGAACCGCTTCTCGGCAAGCGCCCGGCGCTCCTCGAAGCCCGGCTGATTGCGCAGCCGCTCCAGCGCGGCCTCGCCACGGGCGATGAGCTCGTTGTAGAGGTCGGTGGCCTGCGCACGGTAGCCCTCGGCGGCCTCGCGCAGCTCGTCGCTGCTCAGGCGGCCGCGAATCTCCTCGGCGCGCTGCGGCAGATCCTCGCGCAGCTTGGCGATCCGGCCACGGGTCTCCTCGACCCGGTCGGTCGCGTCGGTGCGAGCCTCCTCGGCGCGCTCACGCAGCGTGAGGATGATCTCGTTGACCCGCTCCAGAGCCAGGTCGGCGGCACCGACCGCAGCCAGCAACGGAGCCTTCAGATCCTCAACATTGGGGTTCTGGCTCTTCTTCTGCGCCATCTGTATTTCCTTTCGATCAGTGACGAATGTCGTCAGTTAGGGCAGTCGACGTCTGCTCACGCGCAGCCTCGTACTGTTGACAGAACGAGGAGTAGATATCGAGCAATACCTGCTTCTGCCGCTCGGTGATCGCCGTGTCGTTGACGATCGCGTGGCGAACCGCGCTGGGCTCGCCGGGATCGAGAATTCCGGCCCTTATGTACAGCGCCTCCGCAGACACCCGCAGCGCCTTGGCGATCTGGTTGAGCACCTCGGCAGAGGGCTTTCGCAACCCGCGCTCGATCTGGCTGAGGTACGGATTGCTGACGCCGGCTTTATCGGCCAGTTGTCGTACTGACACCTGAGCAGCCTCGCGCTGCGTCCGGATGAAGCTGCCGATATCCTGGGCGGCGGTCGTCACCACAGTGGCAATCGGTGCTTCCTGCGTGGGCACGGCTCACCCCCTTCGCGGACAGGTTTCAGTACGAACAGTCGCCACCCTACGAGCTGGTGCTAACTTTTGCAAGCAGTTAGTTAGCGTTCTCTTAAAAAAACAGCTGCGCGACGGTGTATATGACCAATCCGGCCAGCGCGCCGACGACCGTGCCGTTGATTCTGATGAACTGCAGATCCCGTCCGACGTGCAGTTCGATGCGCCGGCTGGCCTCCTCGGCGTCCCAGCGTTCGATGGTTTCGGTGATGATCGCAGTGATCTCGACGCCGTATTCGGACACCAGGTGTCTTGCGCCGCGGATGATCCAGTCGTCGACCTTGTCGCGAAGGTCGGCATCGTCACGCATCGACTCCCCGATGTGCATGACCGAATCCGCGATCCGGGTGCGCAGCGCGCTGGACGGGTCGTCGACGGATTCCAGGACGTTGCGCTTGAGTGCCGTCCACGCCGTCTCGGCGGCCCGGGCGACCTCGTCGCGGGCCACGATCTGCTCCTTGACCGCCTCGGCGCGGGCGATGGTGTCTTCGTCGTGCTGCAGGTCGTCGGCGAACTCGAACAGGAAGCGGGTGGCCGACCGGCGAACTTCGTGGTCGGGGTTTCGGCGGACCTTGTCGGTGAAGTCCATCAACTCGCGGTGAATGCGGTCGCCGACGAGGTGGTCCACCCACCGCGGCGACCAGCTGGGCGAATCACGCTCGGCCACCCGCTGGATGACCTCACCGGCATTCAGTGACCACTGGAACGCGCGGTCTGCCAGCAGCTGGATCAGCGCCTCCTGCCGACGTTCGGCCAACAAGGTGCCGAGCACCCGACCCACCGGCGGCCCCCACTTCGGCTCGGCGAGCCGCTTGATGATCATGCGATCGAACACGTGCTGCACGTCCTCGTCGCGCAACATCTCGACGCCCACCCGCAGCACATTCGAAGCCTCGGTGGCCACCCGGGTGGCGTGACCGCGGTCGGCCAGCCACTTGCCCAGCCGGCTGGCGATCTGGGCGTCTCGCAGCTTGGTCTCCACCACGTCGGGCGACATGAAGTTCTCGCGCACGAACGCGCCCAGTCCCTCACCGAGCTGGTCCTTCTTGCGCTTGATGATCGCGGTGTGCGGAATCGGGATGCCGAGCGGGTGCTTGAACAGCGCCGTGACGGCGAACCAGTCGGCAAGCGCACCGACCATTCCGGCTTCGGCCGCGGCACCCACATAGCCGACCCACGGCCCGACGCCGTGCGCCCCTGCCCACCGGCACACCAGGAACAGCACCGTGGCGCCCACGAGGAACCCGAGCGCCACCAGCTTCATCCGGCGCAGCTGCGTGCGGCGCTCGGCATCGGCGCTCGCGTCCACCGCGAACATGCCGCCGAGGTCGGGTCTGGGCCCGCCGGGCGCGATCAGGCGATGTGCCACCCCACCATCATCCAGGCAAACGCAACACCGTGACGCGAGCGGACGCCCCAGGTCGAGTCGGGCCGTAACATCAATAGGGGCTAATGAACGGACATCCGCGACAGTGGCAGATCGAATCCCGGCTGCAACCGTGAAGGTTGACGGGCGCAAACGGCGCTGGCACAAGCACAAGGTGGAGCGCCGCAACGAGTTGGTGGACGGCACGCTTCAGGCCATCCGCCGCCGGGGCCGCGACGTCAGCATGGACGAGATCGCCGCGGACATCGGGGTGTCGAAGACCGTGCTGTACCGCTACTTCGTCGACAAGAACGACCTCACCACCGCGGTGATGATGCGGTTCGCACAGACCACGCTGATCCCCAACATGGCGAAGGCCCTGTCGTCCAATCTCGACGGGTTCGACCTGACCCGCGAGATCATCCGGGTGTACGTCGACACCGTCGCCGCGGAGCCCGAGCCGTACCGCTTTGTGATGTCGAACAGTTCGGCGAGCAAGAAGGTGATCGCGGACTCAGAGCGAATCATCGCCCGGATGCTCGCGGTGATGCTTCGCAGCCGCATGCAAACCGTGGGCATGGACACGCCCGGCGCCGAGCCATGGGCGTACATGATCGTCGGCGGCGTGCAGTTGGCCACCCACTCATGGATGTCGGACCCGCGGATGAGCTCTGACGAGCTGATCGACTATCTGACCATGCTGTCGTGGAACGCGTTGTGCGGCATCGTCGAGGTCGGCGGATCGCTGGAGAAGTTCCGGGCCCAGCCGCACCCGTCGCCCGCCCTGCCGCGCGGGGATGACCAATGACGGACCTCTGGAATCGCGACGCCCGCAACGTGTTGAGATTTCGGCCTGGGGACAATGTGGGCGACTTCGACACCAACTCAACGCCCGGCTTTTCCGGCGAAAAGGATGACGCTCCCGCGATTCAGGACGAGCGCAACGAGCGCTACGCCGAGTTGCAAGAGATGCTGTACGCCAACAGCAGAAACGATGAGGGTGCGCGTCGCGCCGTGTTGCTGATCTTGCAGGGCATGGACACCGCAGGGAAAGGCGGCATCGTCAAACATGTTGTAGGCGCGGGTAATCCGCAGGGCTTGCGTTACACGTCGTTCGGTGTGCCCACCGAGGAAGAGCGCCAGCACCACTATCTGTGGCGGATCAGCAGGGCGGTTCCCCCCTTCGGGATCATCGGGGTATTCGACCGCTCGCACTATGAAGACGTGTTGATCGTGCGCGTCCACAACCTGGTGCCGCCGGACGTTTGGAACGGTCGCTACGACGAAATCAACGCGTTCGAACGCGAACTCGTCGATGAAGGCGTCACGCTGGTGAAGGTCGGGATGTTTGTATCACTCGACGAGCAGAAGCAGCGGCTCGCCGCACGCCTCGAACGTTCGGACAAGTACTGGAAGTACAACCCCCGCGACCTCGACGAGCGCAAGCTGTGGCCGCAGTACCAGGATGCCTACCAAGCGGTGCTCGATCGCACGTCGACCGACTATGCCCCGTGGTACGTGGTGCCCTGTGACAAGAAGTGGTACGCCAGGCTGGCAGTCACGGAGCTGCTTATCGGCGCGTTGGAAGACATCGACTTGTCCTGGCCCCCAGCGGATTTCGATGTGAAGTCTGAGAAGAAACGGCTGGCGGACAGCTAGTCCCGCCCGACACTACGGTTGTTGACGGATTTCGGCTGATTTCTATCCACAAGCGTAGTCTCGTAACCCCCATTGACCGATGCCCGCCCGCAGAATGCCTTCATGGGGGGATTGCAAGGGTTGGTTGTGGCATCAGAAGCCGTCGCCGCAGGGCGGTTGACACGCCAAGAAATACGAGCCAATTACACCAAACTTCATCGCAACGTCTATGTACTCAACGGCTTGGAGCTCGACACCCCTCTGCGCGCACGGGCGGCATGGCTGTGGTCTGGCCGGAAGGCAGTGGTCGTTGGCAGCTCTGCGGCCGCACTTCTCGGTGCGCGTTGGATACCAGCCAACATCCCGGCAGAGTTGGCACGCATGCGGACCCCCGCGCCACCGGGAATCGTGGTGCACAGTGGCGAGTTGGCTCTCGACGAGATACGCCTGGTGGGCGGCGTGCATTGCACCACCGCCCCGCGCACGGCATATGATTTGGGACGGCGACTCCCGGCTGATACCAACGTCATCCGTATCGACGCACTCTTGAACGCGACTGGCTACACCGTCGCCGAGGTCGGCGAGATCGCCGCTCGATATCCAGGCGCCCGCGGCATTCGGCGGCTGCGCTCAGCGCTGGAATTAGCCGATGCCGGCGCCGAATCACCACAGGAAACAAGGTTGCGCCTGCTGCTGGTCCGTGCGGGTCTACCCAGGCCCGAAACGCAGATCCGAGTCCGGGATCGCCGCATCGATATGGGGTGGCCGCACCGGCTGGTCGGGGTTGAATACGACGGCGAACATCACTGGACGGATCCCCGGCGACACGCCGACGACATCGAACGGCTCGAATTCCTTGCCGCACAAGGGTGGATCATTGTGCGTGTGAGCGCGCGTCAGTTGCGTGACGATTCCGACGGCGTCGTGGAGCGGGTTCGCCGTGCGCTACATCGGGCCGGAGCAGCTGCCTAGTCCCGCCGACACTACGGTTGTTGACGGATTTCGGCCGATTTCTGTCCACAAGCGTAGTCTCGGCGATCTAGTACGTGTAGAAGCCGCGGCCGGACTTCTTGCCCAGCATCCCCGCCTCGACCATCCGCAGCAACAGCGGCGGCGGGGCGTAACTCGGGTCCTTGTACTCGTCGTACATCGAGTCGGCGATCAGTTTCATCGTGTCGAGCCCGATGAGGTCGGACAGCCGCAGCGGGCCCATCGGGTGCGACAGGCCGGCCACGACGGCCCTATCGACGTCTTCGACCGTGGCGAAGCCGGCTTCCACCATCCGGATCGCCGACAGCAGGTAGGGCACCAGCAGCGCATTGACGACGAAGCCCGACTGGTCGCCGCAGCGCACCACCTGCTTGCCCAGCACGCCGCTCGCGAAGCTCTCGACCCGCTCGGCCGCGCCATCGCTGGTGACGAGCGTGCTGACGAGTTCGACCAGCGGCAGTACCGGCACCGGGTTGAAGAAGTGCAGGCCGAGCACCCGGCTCGGATTCTTTGTTGCCGCAGCGATTTTCATGATCGGGATGCTGGAGGTGTTCGACGCGAGGACCGCGTCGGGATCGGTGATGACCTCGTCGAGTTCGGCGAAGATCTTGGCCTTGACGGCCTCGTCCTCGACGACCGCCTCGATCACCAACTGGCGGTCGGACAGGTCGGCGAGGCTCGTGGTGAACTTCAGCTTTGCAAGGGCGCCGTCGCGGTCGCTCTCGCTGAGCTTGCCTTTGCTGGCCGCGCGTTCCAGCGACTTGGTGATGCGGTTTCGGCCCGCGGTGGTCAGCTCTTCGGTCGGCTCGTAGACCACCACGTCCACACCGGCCCGCGCCGACACCTCGGCGATGCCCGATCCCATCTGGCCGGCGCCGACGACGCCCACGCGTTCAATGCTCACTTCGTCTCCTTCACAAGCATCAAGCCCCGCCCAACATGACGGGCGGGGCTTGTGCTGTCAACAACTCAGTGGAACTGGCCCTCTTCGGTCGAGCCGGTCAGCGCCGTGGTCGACGACGTCGGGTCCACCGTGGTGGCGATCCGGTCGAAGTAGCCCGCGCCAACCTCGCGCTGGTGCTTGGTGGCCGTGTAGCCCCGCTCCTCGGCGGCGAACTCGCGCTCCTGCAACTCGACGTACGCGGTCATCTGGTTGCGGGCGTAGCCGTAGGCCAGATCGAACATCGAGTAGTTCAGCGCGTGGAAGCCGGCCAGCGTGATGAACTGGAACTTGAAGCCCATCGACGCCAGCTCCTTCTGGAACTTCGCGATCGTCGCGTCGTCGAGGTGCTTACGCCAATTGAACGACGGCGAGCAGTTGTACGCCAGCATCTGGTCCGGGAACTCCGCCTTCACCCCCTCGGCGAACTTCTGAGCCAGCTCCAGATCCGGCGTACCGGTCTCCATCCAGATCAGGTCGGAATACGGCGCGTAGGCCTTCGCGCGGGCGATGCAGGGCTCCAGGCCGTTCTCGACCCGGTAGAAGCCCTCCTTGGTCCGTTCGCCGGTGATGAACGGACGGTCACGCTCGTCGACGTCGGAGGTGATCAGCGTGGCGGCCTCGGCATCGGTGCGCGCGATGACCACGGTCGGCACGTCCGCGACGTCGGCGGCCAACCGGGCCGAGGTCAGCGTGCGAATGTGCTGCTGGGTCGGGATCAGCACCTTGCCGCCCAGGTGACCGCACTTCTTCTCCGAAGCCAGCTGGTCCTCCCAGTGCGAGCCCGCGACACCCGCGGCGATCATCGCCTTCTGCAGCTCGTAGACGTTCAGCGCGCCGCCGAAGCCGGCCTCGCCGTCGGCCACGATCGGCACCAGCCAGTTGTCCACCGACCGGTCGCCCTCGACCTTGGCGATCTCGTCGGCGCGCAGCAGGGCGTTGTTGATCCGGCGCACCACCTGCGGCACCGAGTTGGCCGGGTAAAGGCTTTGGTCGGGATAGGTGTGGCCGGACAAGTTGGCGTCACCGGCCACCTGCCAACCCGACAGGTAGATCGCCTTCAGGCCGGCGCGGACCTGCTGCACCGCCATGTTCCCGGTCAGCGCACCGAGCGCGTTGACCCACTCCATGTCGTGCAGCTGCTCCCACAGGACCTCGGCGCCGCGGCGGGCCAGCGTCGACTCCTCGACCACCGTGCCCTGAAGGGCGACGACATCGGCAGTGGTGTAGGTCCGAGTGACGCCCTTCCAACGAGGGTTGGTGTCCCAATCCTGCTGGATCTGCTCCGGGGACTTCGGCGTGCCAACGGTGGACATCGTAGGGTGCTCCTTTGGTCGATCTCAGGCCGCTTGTTAACACACCAGGCGGCTTCACATTTGTGCTAACCCGACGATGACACATCGCAATTCCGCAGGTCCACCCGTTTCCGGTGCGAATTTTAGCTAGGGAATCCCCCAGTTTTGCGAATCTTGCAAATTACAGTCGTAACTTAACCGTTTCAGCTACTACTCGCTGGTAACCTCATTCCCGCAGGTCAGCAGATGGACACCGAGTATCTGAATCTTTACAGCGAGAAGATCGATGCGACGGCCTTGATTTCGTCGCCGACCATGTATGTGAGAGTGGTAACAGTCTTCTTCGCAAGCTCTTCGCCGAACTGATCGGTCGAGCCCGGCGGGTGGACGTGCGCAACGATCTCCAGCTTGTCGCCCAGCGCGACGGGCGCCTCGTGCTCGAGCGTGATTCGCGTCGGACCCTGCAGGAGCTCTGGCGTCGCCGACAGATAGTCCTCGACGACGCTCCAGTACACGGAGTTATTCATGTGATCGAAAAGGTCGATGTCGGTGAACCGGACCGGGAACTCGCGGATCTGGTGGGCGGTGTCTCGCGGACCCGGCTTCAAGTAGGCCTTCCACCGCAACCGACCGACATCGGTGGTGCGATGCAGCCCTTCGAGGAAGTCGTCCGCGATGCGCGACGGCATCTGCGTGTCTCGGTTGATGTTGATCCAGAACGCCTCGGACTCGATCAACCCGCCCTTGCGCCCGTCGACGCGAACCCGCATCTCACACCACCGGTTCGACGTGCCCGAACACCAGCGCCGCATGCGCAGCATGTCCTGGAACTCGATGGGCCGGATCAGGTCGACCATGGTCCGGCGCACGATCCACAGCGGATGGATCTCCTGAAAGCCCAGCTCACGGAGCTGGTCCTGGCCGATGTCCTGGATGTGCCGGCACGCGGCGTCAAGCCGCAGCCGCCCGGTCGCATCGATGTCGGCGACGCGCAACGGCCACTCCCGGTCGAAGACGTCAGGATGCGGGTCGGGTACCGGCATCATCACTTTGTCCAGGCTCATCGGCGCGATCATGCCACGGGTTCCGCAGAAGGCGAACTGTCCTTGATCATGCGAATGCTGCGAAGTGGGTGTTAGCACCCCGCGTTACGCTGGTCAGCATGCCTAAGACGTTTGTCGGCTCACGGGTTCGTCAGCTGCGAAGCGAACGGGGCTTCAGCCAGGCGGCACTGGCCCAGATGCTGGAGATCTCCCCCAGCTACCTGAACCAGATCGAGCACAACGTACGGCCGTTGACCGTCGCGGTGCTGCTGCGGATCACCGAGGTGTTCGGCGTGGACGCGACGTTCTTCGCGCCGCAGGACGACACCCGGCTAGTCGCCGAACTGCGCGAAGTGACCATGGACCGCGACCTCGGCATCGACGTCGACGTGGCCGAGATCGCCGATGTGGTCACCGCGCATCCCGCACTGGCCCGAGCGATGGTCAACCTGCATCGCCGCTACCGGATCACCACCGCGCAGTTGGCCGCCGCGACCGAGGACCGGTTCAGCGACGGCAGTAGTGGCAGCGGGTCGATCACGATGCCGCACGAGGAGGTCCGCGACTACTTCTACCAGCGCCAGAACTATCTGCACGAGCTCGACACCGCCGCTGAGGAACTCACCATCAATCTGCGCATGCACCGCGGTGACCTTGTCCGCGATCTTTCCGATCGCCTCAAGGCCGTCCACGGTGTGCACATCGTCAAGCGGCTCGATCTCGGTGACAACGTGCTGCACCGCTACGACCCGTCGTCCAAGAGGCTGGAGATCGGCGACCACCTGTCGACCGGCCAGCAGGTGTTCAAGATGGCAGCCGAACTGGCGTACCTGGAGTTCGGTGACCTGATCGACAAGCTTGTCGACGAGGGCAAGTTCACCAGCGACGAGTCGCGAACGCTGGCGCGGCTGGGCCTGGCGAACTACTTCGCCGCGGCGACGGTGTTGCCCTACAGGCAGTTTCACGAGGTCGCGGAGAATTTCCGCTACGACATCGAGCGGCTCTCGGCGTTCTACTCGGTGAGCTACGAGACGGTCTGCCACCGGCTCTCCACGCTGCAGCGCCCGTCGATGCGCGGCGTGCCGTTCTCGTTCGTCCGGGTGGACAAGGCCGGCAACATGTCAAAACGCCAGTCCGCCACAGGTTTTCATTTCTCGGCCACTGGCGGCACCTGTCCGCTGTGGAATGTCTACGAGACGTTCTCAAACCCGGGCAAGATCCTTGTGCAGATCGCGCAGATGCCCGACGGGCGCAGCTACATGTGGGTGGCCCGCACCGTCGAGCGGCGAGCGTCGCGCTATGGTCAGCCCGGTAAGACGTTCGCCATCGGCCTGGGGTGCGAACTACGACACGCACACCGGCTGGTGTATTCGGAGGGACTGGATTTGTCGGGCGACATCGCAACGCCGATCGGCGCCGGCTGCCGCGTCTGCGAACGGGACAACTGTCCGCAGCGCGCATTTCCCACGCTGGGCCGCGCCCTCGACCTCGACGAGCACCGCAGCACGGTGTCTCCTTACCTGGTGCGGCCGACATGACCGAACCCCGCATCGAGCCCGGACGACTCCGCGAGCTTGGGCTTGCGGGCTGGCTGCTCTGCAAGCTGCTGGCGCGTGCGTCAGGCGTTCCGCAGGCGCATCTGTTCACGACAATCGGCCAGCACAAGCGGCTGTTCTGGACGTGGCTGCCGTTCTCCGGGATGCTGCTCGGCCCCGGCAGGCTCGCCCGGGCCGACGCCGAGCTGGTGATACTGCGCGTCGCTCATTTGCGCGGCTGCGAGTATGAGCTGCAACATCATCGCCGCATGGCCAAGCGCCGCGGCATCGATACCGAAACTCAGGACAGGATCTTCACCGGCCCCGGCGCCGACGGGCTCACCGACCGCGAGCGGGCGCTGCTGACCGCCACCGACGAGCTCATCGACACCCGCACGCTGTCACCGCAGACCTGGCAGTGGTTGTCGCGGCACCTCGACCGCCGGCAGCTCATCGAATTCGTCACTCTGGCAGGACAATACGACGCTCTCGCTGCGACGCTGGTAACGCTGAGGGTGCCGCTGGACTTCCCGGATGAAGGCGCTACAGGTACGTCGCCCCGAGAACGCACAACGTGAACACGACCGGCGAAATCGGCAGGCACCACAAGATAGCCGCCCACACGTCGGACTTCCGCTGATGAAGTCGCCACCCCTGTAGCGCCGCGGCCACGGTCAGCACCGCGAATATCGCGGAAACCACCAGCACCCACCGGTTCACCGCCGTGGTCGCGATCGCGAGCGAGATCGCGACCAGCCACACGATGTGGCCGATCACCAATCCGCCGATGGCGCCGACAGCGATCGATCTCAAAAGTTGATCATGTGGCCGGCCAGTCCGTGGAAGCACTCCTGCAGTGCCTCGGACAGCGTCGGATGCGTATGCACATTGCGGGTCAGCTCGTTGACGGTCAGGTCCCACTTCTGGGCCAGCGTCAGCTCCGGCAGCAGCTCGGACACGTCGGGGCCGATGAGATGCCCGCCGAGCAACTCCCCGTACTTCGCGTCGGCGACCAGCTTGACGAAACCGGTCGGGTCCCCCAGCCCGTGCGCCTTTCCGTTCGCCGAGAACGGAAACTTGGCGACCTTGACGTCATACCCCTCGTCGCGGGCCTGGTCCTCGGTGAGGCCGAAACTGGCGACCTGCGGCTGACAGAAGGTGGCCCGCGGCAACATCCGGTAGTCGCCGAGCTCCAAAGTCTCTGCACCGGCAATGGTTTCGGCCGCAACGACGCCCATGGCCTCGGCAACGTGGGCGAGCATCAGCAAGCCGGTGACGTCACCGATCGCGTAGATGTGGCCGACGTTCGTGCGCATCCGCTCGTCGATCGCGATCGCCTTGCGGTCGGACAGCTTCACGCCTGCGGCCTCGAGCCCGTAGCCCTCGACATTGGGCGTGAAGCCGATTGCCTGCAGCACTTTGTCGGCCTTCAGCTCATCGGACTTGCCGTCCTTGCTGACCTTGACCGTGACCTGAGACCCATCGTCGTCGATCGAGTCCACCTTGGTGCCGGTGAGCACCTTGACACCGAGCTTCTTGAACTGCTTCTCGATCTCCTTGGAGACCTCCGCGTCCTCGTTGGGAAGCGCGCGCGGGAGGAACTCGACGATGGTCACGTCGACGCCGTAGTTCGACATCACGTAACCGAACTCCATCCCGATCGCGCCGGCCCCGGCGATCACGATCGACCCCGGTAGCTCACGCGACAGGATCTGCTCCTCGTAGGTGACGACGTTCTCCGACAGCGACGTGCCCGGCACCAGCTTGGTGCTGCTGCCCGTCGCGATGATCGCGTTGTCGAATGTCGCCGTCTCCGTGCCGCCGTCGTTGAGGTCCACCGAGAGGGTATTGGCGTCCTTGAAGTTGCCGTAGCCGTGGATCTCGGTGATGTTGTTCTTCTTCATCAGGTAATGCACACCGGCCACCCGCCCGTCGGCGACCTTGCGGCTGCGGTCGAACGCGACGCCATAGTCCAGCGTCGCCTCACCGTTGATCCCGAAGGTGTTCGCCTCCTTGGTGATGATGTGGGCCAGCTCGGCGTTGCGCAGCAACGACTTCGACGGGATGCAGCCGACGTTCAGGCAGACGCCGCCCCAATACTTGGGTTCGACGATTGCGGTGTTCAGGCCGAGCTGCGCGGCGCGAATGGCCGCGACGTATCCGCCAGGGCCGGCTCCGACGACGACGACGTCATAGTGAGAAGTCACCAGGCCACCTTAATAGGGAATGAGTCCCACCAGGCAGCGGCTTACGCGGTCACAGAAATACGTCCCATGCAGCACCGCGGCCGCGACGACCGCCGCCAGCGGCGCCGACATCGCCGCAATCGCGACGGCGGCGACCAGAGGCTTGCCGTCGACCATCGCGGCGAGTATCGCGGCGACGGCGCACACCACCACGAAGATCAACACGACGAAGACGGGCCACGTCTTGTCCAGCGAATGGAACCACCAGTAGTACAGCCCCAGGCCGATTGCAGCGGCGGGAACCCACACCGCGACGAGCACCAGAAGGAAGGTCCACCGCTTGAGGAGGTGTTGCGGCGTCGGCACGGCGGCGGGTTCTTCGGTGACCGGCAATGGCTCTGACAGCTCGCGGTCGGCGGCAAGTGGCTCCAGCAGATCGGAGCGGGTTTGCGGGCTCCAGACCTCCGATGGTTCAGACACCGTGCACCACCTGTATCGCCACCAGCACGCCGAACCAGCCGGGGCCGACCGCCAGCAGGAACGCGCCCAGCGTGGTCATCCACCGCCTGGTGGACAGCAGGATGAGAACCAGCCCGACCACGCACGGAAAACCTACGACGAGGCCGATCGCCACGTCGGGGCGGATGTAGATGTGGATCAGCAGCGTCGCAGCGACGGCCGCGACCATCCCGACCGCGGTGCCCACCAGCAGCGCGCCGCCGAGCAACCATGCCCGAGGGAGGGGTATCACGTAACCGACACTAGTGGCCCGGTGCGGGGCAAACGTCCTCCGCTTGGGCCACCACTACCGGCCCGGCGGGCGGTGGCGGTGGCGGTCGCCGGCCGTCGGCGTAGTCGGCGCCGCGCAGCGGCGGCTGGCCATCAAGCGACTCCAGCTCGGCTGCGGTGAACGCCCGGCCACGACTCAAGAACCGCATGCCTTCGGGGGCCTCCATGGAGAACCCGCCGCCGCGACCCGGCACTGCGTCGATCACCAGCTGGGTGTGCTTCCACGCGCCGAACTGCGGGCCGGAGATCCACACCGGCGTGTCCTCGACGATGCCGAGCAGGACATCGCGGTCCCCGACAATGAACTCACCGTCGGGATAGCACATCGGCGACGACCCGTCACAGCAACCGCCGGACTGGTGAAACATCAACGCGCCGTGCCGATCTCGCAGCCGACGCAGCAAGCCGGCGGCCGTCTCGGTGATCAGCACCCGCGGCGGCGGCGCTTGCGTCATCAGAAGAACCCCTGGGCCTTATTGCCGTAGGACACCAGCAGGTTCTTGGTCTGCTGGTAGTGATCGAGCATCATCTTGTGGTTCTCGCGGCCGATCCCGGACTGCTTGTACCCGCCGAAGGCCGCGTGGGCCGGGTAGGCGTGGTAGCAGTTCGTCCACACCCGGCCGGCCTTGATGTCGCGCCCGGCCCGGTAGGCAGTGTTGCCGTCGCGTGACCACACCCCGGCGCCCAGCCCGTAGAGCGTGTCGTTGGCGATGGAGATCGCGTCGTCGTAGTCGCCGAACGACGTGACCGCCACCACCGGGCCGAAGATCTCCTCCTGGAAGATGCGCATGCTGTTGGTGCCGGTGAAGATGGTCGGCTGCACGTAGTAGCCGCCGGACAGGTCGCCGCCCAGCTCGGCGCGTTCGCCGCCGGTGACCACGCGCGCGCCCTCGGACTTGCCGATCTCGATGTAGGACAAGATCTTTTCCAGCTGATCGTTGGACGCCTGTGCGCCGATCATCGTCTCGGTGTCGAGGGGATCGCCCTGGCGCACGGCCTTGGTGCGGATCGCGGCCAATTCCAGGAACTCGTCGTAGATGTCGGCCTGGATCAGCGACCGCGACGGGCACGTGCACACCTCGCCCTGATTGAGGGCGAACATCGTGAACCCCTCCAGCGCCTTGTCCTGATAGTCGTCGGCGGCGGCCATCACGTCGGAGAAGAAGATGTTGGGGCTCTTGCCGCCCAACTCGAGGGTGACCGGGATCAGGTTCTGGCTGGCGTACTGCATGATCAGCCGCCCGGTGGTGGTCTCCCCCGTGAACGCTATCTTGGCGATCCGGTCACTGGACGCCAGCGGCTTGCCCGCCTCGAAGCCGAACCCGTTGACCACGTTGACCACTCCGGCCGGCAGCAGGCCGCCGATCAGGCCGAGCAGGTACAGGATCGACGCCGGGGTCTGCTCGGCCGGCTTGAGCACCACCGCGTTGCCCGCCGCCAGCGCCGGGGCCAGCTTCCACGTCGCCATCAGGATCGGGAAGTTCCACGGGATGATCTGACCGACCACCCCGAGCGGTTCGTGGAAGTGGTAGGCGACGGTGTCCTCGTCGATCTGGCTGAGCGACCCCTCCTGCGCGCGGATCGCCGCCGCGAAATACCGGAAGTGGTCCACCGCCAACGGCAGATCCGCGTTCAGCGTCTCCCGGATCGGCTTCCCGTTGTCCCACGCCTCCGCAAGCGCCAGCGCCTCCAGGTTCGCCTCGATCACGTCAGCGATCTTGTTGAGGATCACCGCCCGCTCCGCCGGCGCGGTCCTGCCCCAGCCGGGCGCCGCCGCGTGCGCCGCATCCAACGCCTTGTCGATGTCGGCCTCAGTCGAGCGGGGCACCTCACAAAACGCCTCACCCGTCACCGGCGACGGGTTCTCGAAGTACTCGCCGCCCACCGGCGGCACCCACTCGCCCCCAACGAAATTGCCGTACCGCGACTCGTACGACATCAATGCGTCCGCAGACCCCGGACGGGCAAACACAGTCATCAGCGACTCCTTCGTCGTGCTCTGCGTATCACGGCTCACAGTACTCCGCGAGAATCGTCGTCCGCCTGACACAATGCCTCGGGTGACCGGCACAGCAGACCCCTACCTCTGGCTCGAGGACATCACGGGCGAGGCCGCCCTGGACTGGGTCCGCGAACACAACGACCCGACCCTCGCCGAGCTCTGTGACGACCGGTTCGAGCAGTTCCGGGTCCAGGCGCTGGAGGTGCTGGACACCGACGCCCGGATTCCATACGTCGTGCGACGCGGCGAATACCTCTACAACTTCTGGCGCGACGCCGAGCACCCGCGCGGCCTGTGGCGGCGGAGTTCACTCGAGCAGTACCGGTGCGACTCGCCGGACTGGGATGTGCTGATCGACGTGGATGCACTCGCCGCCGACGAGGACGAGAACTGGGTGTGGGCCGGCGCCAACGTGATCGAACCGGACTTCTCGCGGGCGCTGATCTCGCTGTCGCGCGGCGGGGCGGATGCCGCCGTCGAGCGCGAATTCGACATGTGGACACGGGAGTTCGTCGCCGACGGGTTCACGTTGCCGGAAGCGAAGACCCGCATCGACTGGGAGGACGAGGACACGGTGCTGGTAGGCACCGACTTCGGCGACGGATCCCTGACCGACTCGGGATACCCGCGGCTGGTCAAGCGGTGGCGCCGCGGCCAGCCGCTGGCCGACGCCGAGTTGTTGTTCTCCGGAACCCATGTCGATGTCAGCGTGGCGGCGTCCGTCGATCGCAGCATCCCGGGCTTCCAGCGGACGGTTGTGCGCCGGTCGATCGACTTCTTCAACGGCGAGGTCTACGAGCTGCGCGACGGCGAGTTCATCCGCATCGACGTACCCACCGACGCGACGCTGTCAATACACCGGGACTGGCTGCTGATCGAGCTGCGCAGCGACTGGTACACCGGCGATGCCGAATACCGTGCCGGTTCGCTGCTGGCCGCCGACTACGACGAATTCCTCGCCGGCACAGCGCAACTGCGTGTAGTGTTCGAACCCGACGAGCACACCTGCCTGCACCACTACACGTGGACACGCGACAGGCTGGTGGTGGTCACGCTCGCCGACGTGGCCAGCCGCGTCGAGGTCTTCGTCCCGGAGAACTGGCGGGCCGAGCCGGTGGCGGGTATCCCGGAGGCCACCAATACCGTGATCGTCGCCGCCGATCACGTCGGTGACGAAATCTTCCTCGACTCCAGCGGTTTCGACAGACCATCGCGCCTGCTGCGCGGCACGGCAGGCGGCGAACTCGAGACCATCAAGTCGGCGCCGGAGTTCTTCGACTCCGAAGACCTCACCGTCACAAAGCATTTCGTGACCTCAGAAGATGGCACTCAGATTCCCTACTTCGTAGTCGGGCACCGCGGCGATGGTCCCGGGCCGACTCTGCTCGGCGGCTACGGCGGTTTCGAGGTCGCGCGCACTCCCGGCTACGACGGCGTGATGGGTCGGCTGTGGCTGGCCCGCGGAGGCACGTACGCGCTCGCCAACATCCGCGGCGGCGGCGAGTACGGGCCGACCTGGCACACCCAGGCAATGCGCGAGGGCAGGCACAAGGTAGCAGAGGACTTCGCCGCTGTCGCAGCAGATTTGGTGAACCGGGGCATCACGACCGTCGAACAGCTCGGCGCGGTGGGCGGCAGCAACGGTGGGCTGTTGATGGGCATCATGCTCACGCAGTACCCGGAGTTGTTCGGCGCGTTGGTCTGCAGCGTGCCGCTGCTGGACATGCGCCGATTCCACCTGTTGCTCGCCGGGGCGTCATGGGTTGCCGAGTACGGCGACCCCGACGATCCGGCGGACTGGGAGTTCATCGAGAAATACTCGCCGTACCACCAGGTGTCGGCCGATCGGCACTATCCCCCGCTGCTGATGACCACGTCCACCCGCGATGACCGGGTGCACCCAGCGCACGCCCGCAAGATGACCGCTGCACTCGAGGCGGCCGGGCATCGCGTGCGGTACTACGAGAACATCGAGGGCGGCCACGCCGGTGCGGCCGACAATAAACAAGCAGCGTTCAAGTCTGCGCTGATGTTCGAGTTCCTGTGGCGGACAATCGGGGCGGCTTCTTCCGCAGCGCGCCCAGCATCGCGACGATGACGCCGAACACCACCAGCGCGCCACCGGCAGCCAGCGTCAGGTTCAGCCAGTGGTGCAGGCCGGCTTCGGCGTTCGCGACCATCACGTCAGCGATCGTGCGGACGTTGCCGGTGGTCTGGTTCAGCGCATTGTCGATGTAGCGGCGACCCATCTCCAACGCCGCCCAACCGCCACCACCCACCACCAATGCCGAAACGCCTAGTGCCGCAAGTGCTTTCCCGCGACGTCTGGCCACCGCCAGAGTCAAGAGCGCAAAGACCGCCGTCACCACCACCGCCGCGATGCTGACCCACGGCCCCCACGTCGCCAACGGGCGCAGCTGCCCGGGCCGCACCGCATTCGCCGTTTCCCCGGTCACCGGGACGATGACGCTCGACGGCACGTCGACACCGCGATCGCTCAGTGCCCGCGCTAACGGCGTGTCCGCCAGCATCGGACCCAGGTCCACCTGCCAGCCCTCGTCGGTCTGCCGAGCCGAATCAGTGAACAGCCACCGGTGGGCAGCCTGACTGACGGTGACGAACTGATCCGGAAACGATGAACTCCGGGTGTAAGCCTCTGCCACGGGGCGGATCCTGTTCTCGCTCACGCTGACACGCGGAGCGACCCGCGTGGCGAGCTCGGACGCCACCGCGCTCTGCAGCACGGGATCACTCGCCGCCGAACGTGCCAGCTGCGCGTATCCGTCGGCGGAAATGAGGTTCTGCTGCGCCCAACACGCAGGCACAGCCACCGCCAACGCGAAGGTGGCGACGAGCCAGGACAGCATCGTCGCCACCAGACGCATTTGCAGACCCTAGCGGTCGCGTGCCACGCGGCGCGGGCGGCGCAGTGCCATCCACATCATCTGCTTGGCCATCCGGGCCGCCGCCTTCGGTGAGGACGAGTAGTAGTTGGCGCCCGCGCCGAACTTGATTCGCGGCTCGACGACGGTCTCTACCCGGCAGTATTTGCGTATCGTGTCGGCACCGCCGAAGCGCGCCCCGATACCGGACTCCTTCCAGCCCCCCATCGGCGCGGTGGTGCACATCAGGTTAGCGACCACGTCGTTGATGTTCACTGCTCCGCAATCAAGTTGCAGCGCAATGTCTTTGGCACGCTCGATATCGCCGGAGAACACCGACGCAGACAGCCCGTATTGACTGTCGTTGGCGAGATTGACCGCGTCGGACACGCTGGGAACCTTCATGATCGGCAGCGTGGGCCCGAAGGTCTCTTGTGTCATGCACTCCATCGAATGGTCCACGTCGACCAGCACCGTCGGCTGGTAGAAACTGCCCTCGCCGGGAATGCGTTCGCCGCCGGTGAGCACGCGCGCTCCTTTGGCCTTCGCGTCGGCGACGTGCTTCTCCACGATCGCCAGCTGCTGGTCGTCGATCAGCGACCCGAAGTGCGGACCCTCACCGGAACCGATCTGCAGCGCCTTCACGTCGCGCACCACCGCGTCGACAAACTGGTCGTAGACGGAATCGAGAACGTAGACCCGCTCGACGGACACACACATCTGGCCGGCGTTGAACAACCCGCCCCACACCGCTGCATGCGCGGCCAGGTCGACATCGGCGTCGTCGAGCACGATCATCGGGTCCTTCCCGCCGAGCTCGAGGCTCACCGGGGTCAGCCGGCGCGCGGCGCGTTCCATCACCTTGCGGCCGGTCGCGGACGACCCGGTGAAGTGAACGAAGTCGACGTTGTCGATGACGGCCTCGGCGGCTTCGCGGGCGCCCTGCGCCAACGCGAACACCTCAGGTGCACCGGACTCGCGCCACCCTCGCACCAGGACCTCGGCGGTCAGCGGCGTGCGTTCGGACGGCTTCAGCAGCACCGCGCAGCCGGCGGCCAGCGCACCGAGCGCGTCCATCATCGCGTTGGCGACCGGGAAGTTCCACGGCGCGATGATCCCGACGACCGGGCGCGGCCGGTAGTGCACGCTGATCTTCTTGATCGCCAACGCCGGTATCGGGGCCGGGCGGGTCTCGGGGGCGAGCGCCTTCTCCATGGTCTTGATCAGATACGAAATGATGATGACCAGCATCGGCACTTCCTGAACCGCGTCGGTGCGCGACTTGCCGGTCTCCTTGATCAGCAGGTTCTCGATCTCGTCGCGGTGATCGCCGAGCCAGACGGCGAACCGCGCCAGCACCTTGGCCCGGCCCGCCGGACCGCGCTTCTCCCAGTCGCGCTGAGCCTGGGCCAGCCGCTCGGCGATCCGCGGAACGTCGGCCGGGTCGGTCCAGTGCACCTCGCCGGCGATGTCACCGGTGGCCGGATTGCGGATCGCTCCCGTTGTCGATGGCTGTATGTCCGATGTGGCAGTCATCGGCTCATGCTATGCCCCGCAGGTAGGCCGCCTGGCCGAGGTGCTGCGCGCAGTCGTCCACGACGCTGACCAGCCGCATGCTCGCGGTGACCGGCGGATCCCAGTTCCGGTCGATGATGCGTTCCAGGTCAGCGTCGCTGAGCGTGTTGACGAACTCCAGCGTCATGTCGTGCACCGCGTGGTAGTAGCCCGCCAGCAGCTCCGCCGGCGCGCGCACCTTGCCGACGTCGTCGGCGCTGTGTCCGTAACCGGTGTCGTCGCGCGGAAGGTCCAGCCCGAACCGGTCCACCCAGCCGTCGCGCGTCCACACGTCGCCGGGATTCGGCAATGTTTTCGCAATGTCGCAGACCTGGAGGTCCTGCACCCGCGCGCTGTGCCAGATCAACCACGCGATGCTGTTGGCGTCCGGCGTCGGCCGATACGTCGCCACGTCGTCGGTGAGCCCGCCGACCAGGTTGTCGACGTGTTCGATCAGACGGGTGAACGAGTCGCGCAGAAGTTCTTGCGCGGCGGAGCGAGGCTTGTCCGAGCGACCATCGATACCGGAGCGAGGCTTGTCCGAGCGACCATCGATACCGGAACGAGGCTTGTCCGAGCGACCATCGATACCGGAGTGATTCGCCATGGGTTCAACGTAGTCAGTGCGACAGCGTGATCGCACTCTCCGGGCAGTTCTGCTCACCGACGGCGGCGTGCGCCTCGAGCTCGCCGGACACCTCGTCGACGAGCACGATCGAGTGTCCGACGTCGTCGGCGTCGAAGACGTCGGGCGCCAGCGTGTAACAGCGCCCGTGCCCGGTGCAGCGCTCCGCGTCGACGAAGACGCGGATCATGGCGTGGCCACCGCAAACCTCAGCGGCAGCGATTCCACCGAGCGCAGGGCACTGGTGTATTTGAGTTCGGCGCCGGACGGGATCTCGTAATCGGGTATGCGACGGTGAAATTCACGCAACGCCACCCGCAGCTCCAGGCGGGCCAGATGGGATCCGAGGCAGCGGTGCGGGCCACCGCCGAACGCGCGGTGCCGGTTGGGGCTCCGCGCGAAGTCGACGACGTCGGGATCGGCAAACTCGGCCGGGTCGGTATTGGCCGCACCCAGCAACGGGCTGATCCGTTCCCCTTTGCTGATCGGGCAGCCACCCAGCTCTACGTCCTGGATAGCGATGCGTGCGACGCCGGGCACCGGTGTCTCCCAACGCAGCAGCTCTTCAATCGCGCTGGGCAGAATGTCCGGCTGCTCGAGGAGCACCCGACGTTGGTCCGGGTGGCGCGCCAGGTACACGAAGAAACAGTCCAGTGAATCCGTCACGGTGTCCAACCCCGCGATGAGGAACAGGAAGCAGATGTCGAGCAGTTCTTCGCGAGACAGCGGTGCGCCCTCAATCTGCGCCGCGATCAACGCGGACAGGACGTCGTCGCGGGGATTGGCGATGTGGTCGTCGATGGCGCGCTCGAAATAGTCGTAGATCTGGTGCGCCGCGGGCGCGGCCGCTTCGCGGTGTTCTTTGAAGCCTTGAGCGCCCTCCGGGCGGATCACGTCGTCCTTCCAGGCGAGGAACTTGTCGAGGTCCTCGAGCGGCAGGCCGAGCAGCTGCAGAAACACGGTGCACGGCAGCGGGACCGCGAACTCTGCGTGGAAGTCACACTCACCGCGATCGGCGAAGCCGTCGATCATCTCGTTCACCAACGCGGTGACAGCGGGTTCTCGCTTGGCCATCTCCCGCGGTGTGAAGAGCGGGTCGAGGATGCGGCGGTACTTGGCGTGCTCTGGCGGGTCGACCTGCAGGGGGATCAGCGGCCGCACATTGCCGAGGTCGACGGCGTCCATGTTCGACGAGAACACGTCGGTCCGCTTGAGCGCCATCTCGATATCCGCGAGCCGGCTGAGAACCACAGGTCCCGCGGGGCCCGGCCGGAACACCGGGGTCGACTCGCGCAGCATCTTGTACATCGGCTGTGGCTCGGCGAGACCTGCCACCGACTGGTCGACATAGCCTTCGGTGTCCGTCATTCCGACAGCGTGACACTTGCGTCGGGATGGATCAATGCCTGCGGAACGGGATTCTCATGTTGTCTCGAAGCAGTCCACGCTCGTCGGCGCGCCGAGTGTGGATGTGACGACGCTGCCGCGGCGTGTCGCGTAGCTGGGTCCACTGTCGGCGGCCCTTTTCGCTGCTTCTATAGCGATCTTTACTTTTTTTGCATAAATAGCGATAGTCGTGCTATGGCGCTGCTGCCGGACCCCAGTCCCCGGGACCGCCATCACATTCTGATCTCCGTCGACGACCACGTCATCGAGCCGCCCGACATGTTCGAGGGTCGGGTTCCCACCGCGCTGGCCGAGCGAGCACCGAGCGTCGTCGAAACCGAGGACGGCCGTCAGGTGTGGCGTTACGAAGACCGCGAGTACCCGAACATCGGGCTCAACGCGGTCATCGGGCGGCCACGGGAGGAATGGAGCATGGAGCCCGCCCGGTTCGACGAAATGCGCCGCGGCTGTTGGGACATCGATGCTCGGATCGCCGACATGGACCTCGCACGGCATCTGGGCGTCGCTGTGTTTCCCGTCACTGATCGCCGGGTTCGCGGGGACGGTGTTCTGGAAGAGCGACGACCCCGAGCTGGGGCTCGCGGTGTTGCGGGCATGGAACGACTGGCACTCGAGGTGTGGGCCGGCGCGCTATCCGGATCGAATCATCCCGCTGCAGCTACCGTGGCTGGCCGACCCGCAGCTTGCGGCCGAGCCGAGTGCGCCGCAACGCGGCGCGCGGTTTCAAGGCGGTGAGCTTCCCCGAGCTGCCCGCCCTGCGGACTGCCCAGCCTGCACACCGGCGTCTGGGATCCGTTCCTCGCCGCGTGCGAGGAGACGGGGACGGTCGTGTGCCTGCACACCGGCTCCGTACGTGGGCGCCGATCCCCGCGCCGGACACCCCGTTCGAGACGATCACCACCCTGTTCCCGGTGAATGCCCTTGTCGCGGCGGCCGATTGGCTGTGGTCGGGCATCCCCGTCCGCTTCCCGAAACTGAACATCGCGCTCGCGAGGGCGGTCATCGGCTGGGTCGCGATGCTCATCGACCGTGTCGACTTCGTCCTCGCCCACTCCGCGTCGGGGCGCGACGGCGGGCACTGGAAGAGCGACCTGCTGCCCAGCGAGGTGCTGCGGCGCAACTTCTGGTTCTGCTCGATCGACGACCCCTCGGCGTTCGGCGCGCTCGACGCGATCGGGGCGACCCGCATCCTGCGTCGAGAGCGACTACCCGCACGCCGACTCGACCTGGCCTGACACGCAACAGGTTGTCGCGCGCAACGTCGCGAACCTGTCTGCCGAGGACGCGGCGCGGATCACCCATCGCAACGCCGCCGAGCTGTTCCACCACCCACTGCCGGACGCGGGTTGGCTGGTTCACAATGGCGCAGGCAGACTGCCGGTAGGGGTCCGCCGGTGCTAGATCTCGTGATCCGCGACGCCGAGATCGTCGACGGCACGGGCGCGCCCGCGCGCCACGGCGACGTCGG
Organism: uncultured Actinomycetota bacterium; assembly: GCA_963744085.1. Taxonomy (GTDB): domain Bacteria; phylum Actinomycetota; class Actinomycetes; order Mycobacteriales; family Mycobacteriaceae; genus Mycobacterium. The sequence goes on along the minus strand of CAVUSK010000014.1, from coordinate 1,194,027 downwards.
CATACGCGACGGTCGGATCGTCGCGGTCGGCAGTAGTAGGCAAGTCGACGAGCAGACCGCGAAAACCGTTGACGCCGACGGGCAGACGCTCGCGCCAGGGTTCGTCGACCTGCACACGCACTACGACGCGCAGCTGTTCTGGGATCCGACCGCTAGCCCGTCGGTACAACACGGCGTCACCACGGTATTCGGCGGCAACTGCGGCTTCACTCTGGCGCCCGCAACTGCGGACCAACACGACTACCTCACCCGGATGCTGGCGCGGGTCGAAGGCATGCCGCTGGACGCTCTGCGCGCCGGGCTCGATTGGCAATGGTCGTCGTTCGGTGACTGGCTGGCGCGACTCGAAGGCCGGATCGCAGTCAATGCCGGCTTCCTGGTGGGACATTCGGCGCTTCGGCTCGCAGCAATGGGTGCCGATGCGGTCGGCGGCGGCGCGAGCGGCGAGCAGATCGACAAGATGGTCGCGCTACTGGGCGATGCGCTGGCCGACGGTGCGCTGGGGCTCTCGACATCGCAGTCGAACACCCACAACGACGGCGGCGGGCAGCCGGTCCCGTCGCGCAGCGCGACACGCGAGGAGCTGCTGGCGCTGGCATCAGGCGTTGGCGAGCATCCGGGCACCACCCTCGAGGCGATCATCCCCGGCTGCCTGTCGGGCTTCACCGACGACGACATTGCCCTGCTCACCGACATGTCGACGGCTGCCGACCGGCCGCTGAACTGGAATGTGCTGAGTGTCTCCGCGGCGAAACCCGCCGGGCACGAAAAGCAGTTGCGCGCATCGGAAGTCGCCGCCGAGCGCGGTGGCCGCATCGTCGCGCTCACCTTGCCCCACTCCGCGAAGATCCGGCTGTCGTTCCTGTCAGGCTTCGTGCTCGATGGGCTGCCGGGCTGGCGCGAGACCATGCACCTGCCGGTGGCCGAGCGGCTGCGGGCGCTGGCCGATCCGCAGGTGCGCCGTCGTCTCAACGAGGGTGCGCAGTCAGAAGAGGCCGGAATCCTCCGGGGGCTTGCCAATTGGGAACGTCTGATCATTGTCGAGACGTTCGCGCCCGAGAACGCCGACGCGACGGGCCGCACTGTCGGCGAGGTGGCCGCTGCTCGCGGCGGTGAGCCGTTCGGCACACTGCTCGACGTGGTGATCGCCGACGAGCTGCGCACCGGGCTCACGCCGCGACCGTTCGGCGACGACGAGGCCGACTGGCGAGCGCGCGCCGAGGTGTGGCGCCACCGGGACGCGGTGATCGGCGGCTCGGACGCGGGCGCCCACCTCGACATGATGTGCGGCGCGATCTACACGACGTCGCTACTCGGCCACGGCGTGCGTGAGCACCAGGTGGTGACGCTGGAAGAGGCGGTAAGGCTGATCACCGACGTGCCGGCGCGGCTCTACGGGTTGAAGGAACGCGGCCGCATCGCTGAAGGCTGGCACGCCGACCTGGTGTTGTTCGACCCGGCCACCATCGACCACGGCCCGGAACGCACACGCTACGACCTTCCGGCGGGGGCGCCCCGCCTCGTCGCCGATGCGCGCGGAATCAGCTCGGTCATGGTCGGGGGCGTGGAGGTCTGCCGCGACGGCTTCGCCACCGGCGCGATGCCCGGCACCGTGCTGCGGTCGGGCCGTGACACCGAAACTGTTGCGGCGCATGGTGGATAGGGCCTCGCTCACCGGCGCGCGTAGCTGAGTTCAGGCGCCGTGGAACACTGCCTCCACGTTGTTGCCGTCCGGGTCGCGGACGAACGCGCCGAAGTAATGGGGGTGATACTCGGGCCACAACCGCGGCTCGTGCAACGACTCGACGCCCAGTTCGATCGCGGCGTCGTAAAACGCCTTGACCGCGTCGACGTCGGCGGCCTGGAACGCGACGTGAATCTCGCGGTTGGGACCCAGATCGGCGTTGGTGATCCAGAAGTCGGGTTTACCGCCCTTGCCGTATCCGATGGCGACACCGAACTCCATCTGCCGGGTGTAGCCGAGCACACCGAGGACCTTGTCGTAGAAGGTTTTGGCCTTTTCGAAGTCTGCGCAGTTGATGCCCAAGTGATCGATCACCGCCACATCCTGGCATGAGCGACCGACACCGCCGTAAAGTTCCAGACATGACCTTCGATCTGCTAATCAAGGGCGGGACGATCGTCGACGGTCTGGGTGGAGAACCGTACGTCGGGGACGTCGCCGTGTCCGACGGCGTGATCGTCGCGGTCGGCACGGTTCCTGGCGATGCGCTGCGAGAGATCGATGCGACCGGGCGGCTCGTGACGCCTGGCTTCGTCGATCTGCATACCCACTACGACGGCCAGGCCATCTGGTCGGACCGAATGACGCCGTCGTCGCATCACGGTGTCACCACCGCGCTGATGGGCAACTGCGGTGTCGGATTCGCGCCGTGCCGCGCCGCCGATCACGACGTGCTCGTCGACGTGATGGCCGGTGTCGAGGACATCCCCGGCGTCGTCATGGTCGACGGGCTGCCGTGGGACTGGGAGACCTTCCCGGAGTTCATGGACGCCCTGGAGGCGCGTCAGCGCGACATCGACGTCGCCGCATACCTGCCGCACTCGCCGCTGCGGGTCTACGTGATGGGACGACGCGGCGCCAACCGGGAGCCGGCGACGGCGGAGGACTTGACGCGGATGCGTGCGTTGGCAAAGGAGGCGATCGAGACGGGCGCGATCGGTTTCGCGTCGTCGCGGTTCGCCTTCCACAAGACCGGCAGCGGCGAGTTGATACCGACGTACGGTGCCGCGCAGGACGAGATCGCGGCCATCGCCGCCGGGGTCGCCGACGGCGGCGGCGGGCTGATCCAGTTCGTGCCCGATATTCCGGCAGGCGGTTATGAGCCTGTGCTGCAACAGGTTTTCGAGGCCGCACAAGACGCCGGGTTGCCGGTGACGTTCAGCCTCGCGACGGGTAACAGCGGCGATCCGATCTGGCCTGACGCGATCACGATGATCGAGAAGTTCAACGCTGCCGGCGGTGACATCACCGCGCAGACGTTCCCGCGGCCGATCGGACTGGTGCTCGGCCTCGAGCTGACGGGCAACCCGTTCGTGCTGTACCCCAGCTACCAGGAGATCGCTCACCTGCCGCTGGCCGAGCGGGTCGCCGAGATGCGCAAGCCCGAGGTGCGGGCGCGGATCCTGGCCGACAAGCCGCGCAGCGACGGGCATCCGCTGCTCTACCTGGCGCAGGCGTGGAATTGGATCTTCCCGCTCGACGACACCCCTGACTACGAGCCCGCCGCGTCGACAAGCATTGCCGCCCGCGCGGCAGCGCGCGGCGTCAGCCCGATAGAAGAGGCCTACGACCGGCTGCTCGACGAGGACGGCCACGCGATGCTGTTCGTGGCCATGGCCAATTACGAGAACAACTCGCTCGACACGGTCGGAGAGCTGCTCCGGCGCGATGACGTCGTGCTTGGGCTCGGGGACGGCGGCGCCCATTACGGGATGATCTGTGACGCGAGCTTTCCCACGTTCCTGCTGGCGCACTGGGCGCGCGACCGGGCGTCCGGCCGGATGAGCGTGGCCGACGTGGTTCGCGAGCTGACGTCAGCGCCGGCGCGGGTGGCGGGGCTGGGCGATCGGGGCCGAATTGCGTTGGGCTACAAGGCTGATCTCAACGTGATCGACCACGCAGGACTACGGCTGCACCGGCCGACGATCACCTACGACCTGCCCGCCGGTGGCCGCCGCCTGAACCAGACCGCCGACGGGTACGTCGCGACGATCGTCTCCGGCGAAGTCATCGTCGAGAACGGCGTGGCGACCGATGCGCGTCCCGGCCGCCTCGTGCGCGGCCGTCAGCCGGCCCCTGCCTAACCCCAGATATCCGTTATCGCAGGCGCATTGGCGGCGAGCCCGGTCTTGGGCAGGCCGTACATCTCTTCGATGGTGGAGAGCACGTTGTAGTGGCTGATCGGCTCGCTGTAACCGCCGGGCTTGACGTGGGCCCCGTAGATCACCGTGGGGATCCGGTTTTCCGCGCCGCCATCGTCCTCGTCGAATGTGACAATCAGCAGGCTATTGTTGCTCGCCGCCCAGCTCGCATACCGCGATATGTTGCTGTACAGCCAGGTGTCGGCCTGCGCGATCGTGCCGTCGTGCATGTCGTTGTCAAGGTTGGGGATCACGAACGAGACCGTGGGCAGGCTCGCGAAATCGGAGCGGGTGTTGAAGGCCGAGAACGGCAACGAATTTGCAGCCGGCACGTTGGTGAAGTTCGCCCAGGGCACATGCTTGCGGGCGTACTTGCCCGCACTGCAAGCCGTTGAACCGACGGCGGGCAGGTCCTCGGCAAAGCCTGCGAACGTGTAGCCGGCAGCCAACAGCTCGGAGGCCAGGTTGGGTGCAGCACCGGCGTCCACCGGGCATGCATCCGACGTCAGTCCGAAGGTGTTGCCGGAGAACAGCGCCAAATAATTCGGCTCGCTCGGGTGTGTCTCGGCGAACGATTGCGTCATCGAGGCACCGTTCTCCGCGAGCGCATTGATGTACGGCGCGAACTTACTGCCGATGACGGCATTGTCAGGCTTGTTCTCCTCTACCACGATCACGATGTGCGCAGGCGTGGGAAGGGACGGCGCGGCGGAGGCGATGGGTACCGGCCTGCATACTGCCAGCGCGACGATCGCCGCGACGGCGTATGCCCAGCGGGTCATGCAGCAAAGTGTAGGAGTCGATCCTGCCAACGAGCGCCTACCGACACGGGCCGATTGTGCAACCAGCTGCGCGATACGCCGATCCGACGTCGCCGGATTCACACTCGGCGCACGAAAAAGCCCGGCTCCCTGAGGAGCCGGGCTCTTCGCTTGAGGACTTAGAAGTCCATGCCGCCCATGCCGCCGGTCGGGTCGCCCGCCGCAGCGGCCGCCTTCTCCGGCTTGTCGGCGACAACCGCCTCCGTGGTGAGGAACAGGCCCGCGATCGACGCCGCGTTCTGCAGCGCCGAACGGGTCACCTTCACCGGGTCGGCTACGCCGGCCTTGAGCAGATCCTCGTACACACCGGTGTCGGCGTTCAGGCCGGTTCCGGCCGGCGAGTTGCGCACCTTCTCGGCGACCACGCCCGGCTCCAGGCCGGCGTTGAACGCGATCTGCTTCAGCGGGGCTTCCAGCGCCACCTTCACGATGTTCGCGCCGGTGGCCTGGTCACCTTCGAGCTTCAGCTCGTCCAGTGCAGGCGCGGCTTGCAGCAGGGCCACGCCGCCACCGGCGACGATCCCCTCCTCGACGGCCGCCTTCGCGTTGCGCACAGCGTCCTCGATGCGGTGCTTGCGCTCCTTGAGCTCCACCTCGGTGGCGGCACCGGCCTTGATCACCGCAACGCCGCCGGCCAGCTTGGCCAGCCGCTCCTGCAGCTTCTCGCGGTCGTAGTCGGAATCGCTGTTCTCGATCTCCTGACGGATCTGCGCAACCCGCCCGGCGATGGCGTCCGGGTCGCCGGCGCCCTCGACGATCGTGGTCTCGTCACGGGTGACGACGACCTTGCGGGCCTTGCCCAGCAGCGAGACGTCGGCGTTCTCCAGCGTCAGGCCGACCTCCTCGGAGATGACCTGGCCGCCGGTGAGGATCGCCATGTCCTGCAGCATCGCCTTGCGGCGGTCGCCGAAGCCCGGCGCCTTGACGGCAACCGACTTGAACGTGCCCCGGATCTTGTTGACCACCAGGGTCGACAGCGCCTCGCCCTCGACGTCCTCGGCGATGATCAGCAGCGGCTTGCCGGCCTGGATGATCTTCTCCAGCAGCGGGAGCAGGTCCTTGACGGTCGCCACCTTGGAGCTGACCAGCAGGATGTAGGGCTCCTCCAGCACGGCTTCCTGACGCTCGGGGTCGGTCACAAAATAGCCCGAGATGTAGCCCTTGTCGAAGCGCATGCCCTCGGTGAGCTCGAGCTGTAGGCCGAAGGTGTTGGACTCCTCGACCGTGATGACGCCCTCGTTGCCGACCTTGTCCATCGCCTCGGCGATCAGCTCGCCGATAGCCGGGTCAGCGGCGGAGATGCCCGCGGTCGCGGCAATTTGCTCCTTGGTCTCGACCTCCTTGGCCGACTTGAGCAGAGTCTCGGTGACCTTCTCGACGGCCTTCTCGATGCCGCGCTTCAACGCCATCGGGTTGGCACCGGCCGCGACGTTGCGCAGGCCCTCGCGCACGAGCGCCTGGGCCAGCACCGTCGCGGTGGTGGTGCCGTCACCGGCGACGTCGTCGGTCTTCTTGGCGACTTCCTTGACCAGCTCGGCGCCGATCTTCTCGTACGGGTCCTCCAGCTCGATCTCCTTGGCGATGGACACGCCGTCGTTGGTGATCGTGGGAGCGCCCCACTTCTTCTCGAGGACGACGTTGCGGCCCTTGGGACCCAACGTCACCCTTACCGCGTCGGCGAGCGCGTTGAGGCCCCGCTCAAGGGCGCGGCGGGCCTCTTCGTCATACGCAATGATCTTGGACATTTGCGAGGTGATTCCTCCGGTAGGGGGTGTTTACGTTCGGGGCCGGGCGCAGTGCCCGCGACGGACGACCGAAGCTTCGGTCTCACCGTCCCGACCTAGCACTCGCCGGTCGGGAGTGCCAATGTCATTCTTAGCACTCGCCTATGCCGAGTGCAAGGTCGCTTGAGCCTCACCCGCTGTACGGAGGTCAGCGCCTGGCCCAGCTCGGCGACCCTAGAGCCCGAGCAGCTGCGGCAGGTCGGCCACCGAGTCGATGACGTGGTTGGGCTGCATCGCAAATTCGTCGGCGGCCCAGCGGTCCAGGGTGTCCTGCCGGAACTTCCCGGTTCGCACCAGCACCCCGGTCATGCCGACCACTTGAGCAGAGAGCACGTCGTTGTTGAGGTCGTCGCCGACCATGTACATCTGGTCGGGGTCCACGCCGAGCCGACTGGCCGCCGCAAGAAACCCTGCAGGCGCGGGCTTTCCAACCGCAGTGGCCTTGCGTCCGGACGTCTCCTCCATCCCGATCAGATACATGCCGGTGTCGATCCGCAAGCCCTCGGCGGTGTTCCACGACGTGCTGCGGTGCATCGCGACGACGGGCACACCCTGCGCCATCCAGTCGTAGACCCGGCTCAGCGTGAGATGGTCGTACTCGGGGCCGGCGCCGCCCATCAGAACGACATCAGGCGGCGCTTCACCGGCGCCGAAGTCCGTCGACGAGACGAGGTCGATGCCCGGCATGTCCTCGGTGATGTCGCCGCTGTTGACCAGAAAGCAGCGCGCATCGGGGTAGGCCTGACGGACGTACTCGGACGTGAGCAGCGCCGCTGTGATCACCTCGTCGGCACGCACGACCATCCCGGCGCCGGCCAGCGCCTCGGCGATCTGCTGGCGGGTGCGGGTGGTGGTGTTGGTCAGGTAGGAGCACGCGATCTGGTGGTCGTTCAGAATCCGCAGCGTCTCGGCCGCCCCCGGAATCGGCTTCCACGACGTCGTCAGTACGCCATCGATGTCGAAGAGCACACCACCGACAGCCATGGACCCGACAGTAAACCGAACCGACTAACCCCGCAGGTGGTAGTCCTCGAGGATCACGGCGCGGGTGCGGTCGGCGAATGTCCTGCCGGAGAACGGCAGTTGCGTGACGAGCTTGCCGCTGGGATGACGAAAGTAGTTGTTGCAGTTGGCAAGCCAGACCTTGCCCGCCATAGCTGCCTGGACCTCGGCGTTGTAGGCGTCCTGCGCTTCGCGCTTGACCTCGATCGTGCTCGCCCCGCGCGCGTCCATCACATCCAGCAGGCGGCGGACGAGCGCGGTCTGCACCTCGTGGATGTAGAGGATCGAGTTGACCCCGTTCGTGTTGGGTCCGTAGAGGGTGAACAGGTTCGGATACCCGGCCGCCAGTGTGCCGAGGTAGGCCTCCGCGCCGTCGCGCCATTCGTCGTGCAGGCGCCGGCCGCCGGTGCCGTACACGTCGAGGCTGCTCAGGTAGTCGGACGGCCGTGAAGCCCGTGCCGTAGATGACCGTGTCGACGCGATGCTCGTTGCCGTCGGCGGTCAACAGTCCATGCTCGGTGAACCGGACGATCGGCGAGGTCTCCAGGTGCACGTGCGGCAGCGCGAAGGTGGGGAACCAGTCGCGTGACATCAACGGCCGCTTGCAGCCCAGCGGATAGTCCGGCGTCAGCTTCGCCCGCAGCTCCGGGTCGGCGACCTTGCGCATCAGGTAGCGTACGGGCCAGCTCGGTTGCTTCGCGGGTCTGGCTCGTCGTCGACGTCGAACGAGGACGACTCGTAGGAGTCGAAGATCTCGTCGCGCAGTTTCTGCGCCGCGGCCGGGTCACGCTCGAACAACTCGTGTTGCTCGGCGGTGAACGGGATATCGATCCGAGGCGAAACCCAGATCGGGGTGCGCTGGAACACCGTGAGATGCGCTGTGTCCGCGGCGATCGCCGGAACGTACTGGATCGCGCTGGCACCGGTGCCGATCGACGCCGACCCGCTCGCCGGCGGTCGAGCGGCTGTGGTCCCACCGCGACGAGTGAAATGCGCGGCCGCGGAACGCCTCTGCCCCAGGTATCGCAGGAATGTTCGGAATGTCGAGCATGCCGACCGCGCTCACCACGACGTCGAAGTCGTAGTCCACGCCGGCGTCGGTGGTCAGCGTCCAGCGCCGGTTCTCCTCCGACCAGCGCATCGTGTCGATTCGGGTGTTGGGGCGCAGATAGCGGTCGAGTCCACCCTTGAGCGCGACCGCCTCGAGGTATTCGAGGATCTCCGGCTGGTTGGCGTAGGTCTTGCTCCACCGCGGGTTGAGCGCGAACGAAAACGAGTAGAGGTGTGAGGGCACGTCGCATGCCGCGCCGGGAAACGTGTTGTGCCGCCAGGTTCCGCCGAACCCGTCGCAGCGGTCGAAGATCGTGAAGCCGTAGCCGCCATCGGCGAGTTGCAGTCCCATCGCGATGCCGCCAGCGCCGGCACCGATGACCGCGACGGTGGTTTTCCGGGGTTTGCGCTCCATGGCCAATTGCTCTTCGCGCTCATCGCTGCGCGAAGTACGGTCGTTCCGGCCGGCTCTTCTCGACGAGGATGAACACCACCCCCCACGGGTCGGCGAACCACGTCGTGCGCACCCGCGCGACGTCCGCAATGCCGTCGACGAGGAACCGCACACCCCGGCGCGCAAGCTCCGCGCGAGTGGCTTCGATGTCCTCGCAAATCAATCCGACGTGCGACAACCCGAGCTCGGTGAGGCCGCTGCGTGCTGCGCGCGGAGCCATCGGCCCGCAGGTACTCGATCACCTCGAGCACGCGGTCGCCGTCGTCGTCGAATCCGACGATCGCCGCCTTCATCGCGGGATCAGACACCAGCTCGCCCATGTCGTCGCGGATCGCGTCGCCGTCCATCACATACGGCGGCGAGAGCACTCGCAGGCCCAGTACATCGCGGTAGTACGCCACCGCGGCCTCGCAGTCGGGCACGCACACGCCGGTGTGGGCCACGCCGGTAATCACATTCGCAAATGTGCCACAACTCTATCGACGTGCCCAGATGCTGTCCGCGACCCACGGCGACGCCTCGGCGGCCACCGACCACGCCAGCTCGGCGGGCACGTCGATCACCTGGTAGCGCTTGCGGCCTGCCGCGGTGGCCGCGATCAAAGTGGCGACCCCAGCCCGCCGCTGCAGCAGCGTCTGACGCACGGTCCACCCGATGATCCCCGCGCAGGCGATGCAATCGCGGCGACGCTCCAGGCTGCCGGTGCGCGCCACCAGCCAGCCGTCGGCGACACGATGGCCGAGCGAGGCCACCCGGTCGACCGCCAGCAGACCGCACCAAGCGGTAAGCACGGCCCAAATCACCCACATCCAAAGTGGAAGTCGCGACAATAACATTCGCCACAACCAGCGCGACTGCTGCCAGGGCGGGCAACGCCAGCGCTCTTGTCCACCGCCGTCGCGCCGCGGCCGCGCCATGGCCGCGCAGCGGGCCGTTCACCGCCGCCGGGTTGTCGATCAGGTCGACCAGCACCGCCGTCGCCGTCCCGGCCGGACACGGCGGCAGCAGCACCGACGACTCCCCTTCGCCGTGCACGCCCGTCATCACCGCGTCCAGCCGCGCGCCGCGCAGCGCGCGGACCGGCAGCGGCTCCCGCAGCGTGCCGCCGCGCAGCCTGCGCATGTCGAAGGTGTGCTCACGCACCCGCAGCACGCCGTGCCGAAGATGCAGCACGCCGGCATCGCGACGAAGCACCAGGTTGCCGTACGTCAACCAGGACCACAGCACCGCGAGCAACAGCGATGTCACGACGACGCCGACGACGCCGACGCTGACGACGACCACCACCCCGGTCCGATGTGCCGCCTCGGCGCCGGCCTTGGCGACGCGCTCGGAGATCCTCACGCCGAATCCCGACTGGTACGCCAGGCCGACCGCCGCGGCGATCATCACCAGCCCCGAGAAGCTCAGCGGCGCATACCGCAACCATGACGGCCGCCACCGCGCCAGCTCCCGCCCCGTCGTTTGTTCTGTCTTTTCCGGCGAGACCGACTCGGCCAGCAGCATCGCCCGCAGTTGCGGCACCTGCGCGGCCTCCACCGCATCGAGCGCGAACATGGCCTGCCCTCGGCTTTCATGACCGGTGCCCACCTGCAGCACGGTCAGGCCCAGCAACCGGTGCAGCAGCCGTGAGTCGGTCTGCACCGAACGAATCCTGTTGCGCGGCACCGATATCGACCGGCGCCGCAGCACACCGGTGCGTAACGCGACGTTCTCGTCGTCGATCCGGTAGGTGGTGAACACCCAGCGCAGCAGGCCGAGTCCGACGGTCACGCCGAGTGCGGCCAGCGGCCACGCGGTGTTGCCGGTCGTCGAGCCCAGCACGATCGACGCCGACCAGAACAGGCAGCTGACGCAGCACCTCATGCACCGGGTGCACCAGCAGCATGCGCGGGCTCAGGCGTTGCCAGTCGCTCACGTCGCGTCCTCCGCGCCGAGAGCCGCGATGTCGGTCAGCTGCCCGACGACGCGGTCGGCGACGTCGTTGTCCAACGCGACGATGTGCACCGCACCGGCCGACGACGCCGTCGTGACCGTCACGTTGGCGAGCTTGAAGAGCCGATCGAGCGGGCCCTGGTGGGTGTCGACGGTCTGCACCCGCGAGATCGGCGCGATGCGGCGCTGCTGCAGCAGCCAACCGGTGCGGGTGAACACCGCCTGCGGGCTGATCTCCCAGCGGTGCACGCGATATCGCCATACCGGCGCCACGCCGACGTTGCAGCACCATCAGCGCGACGGTCACGGCCGCCACCGTCAGGTGCAGCCACCCGGGACCCGGGTACACGACGAACCAGACCACCTGTGCGGCGACCGGCAGTATCCACGACAGCAGCGCGGACACCGCCCACATCGACCGGGGCGCGGCGGCTGGGCGGATTGGCGGGCTCGGCGAACGCAATCAACGACAGATTCCTGTTGGATTAGCTTTGACCGGTACACGACGATACGTGGCGTCCGAAGGACGCTTGCGCGAAGAGGAGACGAGCATGGGCAGCAAGTGGACCACCGCTGACATTCCCGACCAGTCCGGCCGCGTCGCCGTCATCACGGGCGCCAACACCGGCCTCGGCTTCTACACCGCCGCCGCGCTGGCCGACAAGGGCGCGCACGTCGTGCTCGCGGTGCGCAACCTCGGACAAGGGCAAGGACGCCGTCGACACAGATCACCGCGAAGAGCCCGAACGCCGTCGTCAAGTTGCAACAGCTCGACCTGACGTCGCTGGCCGCGATCCGCAAGGCCGCCGAGGAGCTCAAGTCGACGCACCAGCGGATCGACCTGCTGATCAACAACGCGGGCGTGATGTACACCGACAAGAGCACCACCAAGGACGGCTTCGAGCTGCAGTTCGGCACCAACCATCTCGGGCCACTTCGCGTTCACCGGGCTGCTGCTCGACCGGCTGCTGCCAGTCGAGGGATCGCGAGTGGTGACGGTCAGCAGTTACGGCCACCGAATCCGCGCCAAGATCCACTTCGACGACCTGCAGTAGGAGCGCAACTACGACCGGGTCGTCGCGTACGGCCAGTCCAAGCTCGCCAACCTGTTGTTCACATACGAGTTGCAGCGCCGACTGCAACTCAAAGCGGCACCAACGACGCGCTGGCGGCACACCCTGGCGTCTCTGACACCGAACTGGTCCGCAACATCGCCAGCGATTGATCCGGACGCCCTCCGAGTTCGTGTGGCCGCTTCATCGCCCAGTCCGCCGAGATGGGCGCGCTGCCGACGCTGCGGGCCGCCACCGACCCGGCCGCGCAGGGCGGTCAGTACTACGGGCCCGGCGGTCTCGGCGGGCAGCGCGGCTACCCGAAGGTCGTCACTTCGAGCAAGCAGTCCCACGACGAGGAGATACAGCGCCGGCTGTGGACCGTGTCCGAAGAGCTCACGGGCGTCACGTATCCGGTCTGATGCGATCCGTCGAGGCGCACGCGCGGGTGGTCGCCGATCTGATCCGGCCCCGCCCGGCGGTCACCGTCGCACTTGCCGACGCCGAGGGGCTGGTGCTGGCCGACGACGTCGTCGCGCCGCTGTCGCTGCCCGGCTTCGACAACTCCGCGATGGACGGCTACGCGGTCCTCGCCGACGATGTGGCGAGCGCTTCCGCCGAGAGCCCCGTCGTGCTGCCCGTCGCCGAGGACATTCCGGCAGGCCGCACGGACACGCTGACGCTCAAACCCGGCACGGCACACCGGATCATGACCGGCGCGCCGCTGCCGGCCGGTGCGACTGCGGTGGTGCCGGTGGAGATGACCGACGCCGGCCTGGATACCGTCGAAGTACGCGCTGCGGCCAAGCCCGGGCAGCACATCCGCCGGGCGGCGGAGGACGTCGCCGCCGGCGTCACGGTTTTGCGCGGCGGACAGGTCGTCACTCCGGCCGCGCTCGGTCTGGCCGCAGCGCTGGGCTTGACCGAGCTGGCGGTGATTCCCCGGCAGCGGGTCCTGGTGGTGTCGACGGGCGAGGAACTGGTGACGGCCGGGCAGCCGCTTCGGCCGGGTCAGATCTACGAGTCGAACGCCGTGATGCTCGCCGCCGCGGTGCGCGAGGCCGGCGGCGAGGTGGTCGCATCCACGATGACCGGTGACGACGTCGACGAGTTCCGCCACGCGCTCGAGACTTACGCGGGCATGGCCGATCTGATCATCACGACCGGCGGCGTCAGCGCCGGCGCATACGAGGTCGTGAAGGATTCGTTGCTCGGCGGCGGCGTGGAGTTCGTCAAGGTCGCGATGCAACCGGGTATGCCGCAGGGCGCGGGACGCCTCGCGTAAAGGGCCGGTCGTCGCAATGCCCGGGAATCCGGTCAGCGCGCTGGTGTCGTTCGAGGTGTTTGTGCGGCCCGCGCTGCGGACCGCAATGGCGCTGCCGCGACCGCACCGACCGCGGCGCACCGCGGTGCTTACCGACGGGCTCACCTCGCCGCGCGGCAAGCGGCAGTTCCGCCGCGGCGTGCTCGAACACGACAGCGTCACCACGTACGGTCCGCCGGCCTCACACCACCTGCGGTGGCTGGCGTCGGCGAACTGTCTGCTCGAGATCGGCGAAGACGTCGTCGAACTGGCAAAGGGGGCCGAGGTCGACGTCTGGGACCTAAGATAGCGCCCGATGGCCAAACGCCCCCATTTGCCGGCCGACGACTCCGAGTCCGAAGCCTCGCGCCTAATCGAGCTGGTCCGCTCCACCGTTCCGCCGATGCACCCCGCCGGGTTGCCGTTCGTCTCGGCAGGACTGGCGGTCGCGGCGGCCGGGCGCCGACATCGATGGATACGGACCGCGGGTCTGTCAGCCGCCGGCGCCTGCGCATTGTTCTTCCGGCATCCGGCCCGAGTGCCACCCGACGGACCCGGTGTGGTGGTCTCACCCGCGGACGGACAGATCACGATCATCGACACCGCTGCCCCGCCCAAGGAGCTGGAGTTGCCGGGCACACCGATGCTGCGGGTCAGCATCTTCCTCTCGCTGTTCGACGTCCACGTGCAGCGGGTGCCGGTCGGTGGCGAAGCGGTCGCGGTGCTCCATCGGCCTGGCAAATTCCTGTCGGCGGACAAGCCGAAGGCGAGCACCGAGAATGAGCGCAATAGCATCTGGATCCGCACCCCGGACGGTCACGACGTGGTCGTCGTCCAGGTCGCCGGGTTGCTGGCGCGGCGCATCAAGTGCGACGTCAAAGTCGGCGACGAGCTCAACATCGGCGACACCTACGGTCTGATCCGCTTCGGCTCCCGGCTCGACACCTACCTGCCCGACGGCTCAACCGTGAAGGTCAAGCCCGGGCAACGCGCAGTGGGTGGCGAAACCGTCCTGGCCGAGCTGCCATGACCGCTACCGGGAACCAGCGACACATCACCCTGCGATTCCTGCCCAGCGCGATGACCGTTGCGGCGATCTGCCTCGGGTTGACGGCGGTGAAATACGCACAAGACGAGAGCCTGCCGGTGAACAGCCGGGCCACCTGGGCGATGGCGTTGCTCGTGCTGGCCGCCGTGCTCGACGCGCTTGACGGCCGTGTCGCCCGAGTGCTCAACGCGACGTCACGGATGGGCGAGGAGATCGACTCGTTGGCCGACGCCATCAACTTCGGCGTCGTCCCGGCGTTCATCGTCTACGCGATCTTGCTGGAGAACCTACCGAGGGTCGGGTGGCTCGTCGTGCTGCTGTATGCGGTCTGCATCGTGCTGCGGCTGGCGCGATTCAACGCGCTGCTTGACGTCGTCCAACCCTCCTATACCAAGAACTATTTCGTCGGCATGCCGGCGCCGGCCGGTGCCGTCGGGGCCATCGGCCCGATTGCGGCCAAGCTGCAGTTGCAGGAGTGGGGCTTCAGCGACCAGTGGTGGAACACGGAATGGGCCAACTGGGTGGTGGCGCTGTGGCTCGTCGGTGTGTCGCTGCTGGTGGTCAGCCGCATTCCGATGAGAAAGGTGCATACGTTCTCGGTGTCGCCGAACATGGTCGCTCCGTTGCTGGCGATTTTGGGGATCGGCGTCGCGTCGGCGTTCATCTTCCCGTACCTGACGATCTTGGTGATCATCGTCGCCTACGTCGTTCACATCCCGTTCGCGGTGCGAAGCACGCGCTGGTTGGCGAAACATCCTGAGGTGTGGGACATCAAGCCCCGCCAGCGCCGAGCGGTGCGACGCCAGATCCGCCGGGCGCAGCCGCAGCGGCGGTCAATGGCGCGCCTGGGTCTGCGCCGGCCCCAGCGCTGAGGCGCCGATGGCTCCCACACTGACCCTGACCGCCCGCCTCAACACCGCGGCCGTCGACTCGCGTCGCGGTGTCGTCCGGCTGCACGCGGAAGTTATTGCCGCACTGGGTATTCGAGAGTGGGACGCGGTGTCGTTGATTGGAGCGCGGACCACTGCCGCAGTGGCCGGCCTGGCAGGGGCGGACGTCCCGACGGGCACGATCCTGCTCGACGACGTGACGCTCTCCAACGCCGGACTGCGGGAGAACACCTCGGTGATCGTGACGCCCGTGACCGTCTATGGCGCGAAGTCGGTGACGCTGAGCGGATCCAACCTCACCCGGCAGTCGGTGTCGCCGGCGACGCTGCGAATGGCGTTGCTGGGCAAGGTGATGACGGTCGGTGACACGGTGTCGCTGCTACCGCGTGACCTGGGGCCGGGGACATCGACGTCAGCGGCGAGCTCGGCGCTGGCGTCGTCGGTCGGGATCACGTGGACGTCCGAACTGCTCACCGTCACCGGCGTGGATCCGGACGGGCCGGTCAGTGTGCAGCCGAATTCGTCGGTGACGTGGGGCGAGGGAATCGCGGTGACGATGCACCGCACCTCCGACACCGCCGAGCCCGCCGCCCCCATCGTCGGCATCGACGACCTGAAGGGCGCACATGTGCAGGCGGGACGGCTGACCGAGTGGCTGAAACTCGCACTGGACGAGCCGCAGCTCCTTCAGAAGCTGGGCGCGAACGCCAATCTGGGCGTGCTGGTGTCGGGTCCCGCGGGCGTCGGCAAAGCCACGATGGTGCGGGCGGTCTGCGCCGGACGTCGCGTCGTCGAGCTCGACGGTCCGGACGTCGGCGCGCTGGCCGCCCAAGAACGGCTCAAGGCGGTCGCCGACGCGGTGGCGACCTTGCGAAACGGCGGCGGCGTGCTACTGATCACCGACATCGACGCGCTGCTCCCGTCGCCTGCTGAACCCGTCGCGACGCTGATACTTGCCGAATTGCGCACGGCGGTATCGACACCGGGCGTCGCGTTCATCGCGACGTCGCAGAAACCGGACGCGCTGGATCCACGGCTGCGCTCCCCGGAGTTGTGCGATCGCGAACTGGGGCTGAGCCTGCCCGACGGGGCCACCCGCAAGGCACTCTTGGAGGTGCTGCTGCGCGACGTGCCTGCCGAGGATCTGACCCTCGACGAAATCGCCGAGCGCACACCGGGTTTCGTGCGTGCCGACCTGGCCGCGCTGGTGCGCGAGGCAGCACTGCGCGCGGCTGCCCGGGCCAGCGAGGACGGCAAGCCGCCGGCGCTGACGCAGGACGACTTCACCGGTGCACTGACCGTGATCCGTCCGCTGTCCCGGTCGGCCACCGAGGAGGTGGCGGTCGGCGACGTCACCCTCGATGACGTCGGCGACATGGCCGAGACCAAGCAGGCGCTCACCGAAGCGGTGCTGTGGCCGCTTCAGCACCCGGACACGTTCGCCCGCTTGGGAATTCAGCCTCCACGCGGTGTCCTGCTGTATGGCCCGCCCGGCTGTGGCAAGACGTTCGTGGTGCGTGCGCTGGCGAGCTCCGGCAAGTTGTCGGTGCACGCGGTCAAAGGCGCCGAACTGATGGACAAGTGGGTGGGCGCGTCGGAGAAGGCTGTCCGCGAGTTGTTCCGCCGCGCCCGGGACTCGGCCCCGTCGCTGGTGTTCCTCGACGAGATCGACGCGCTGGCTCCGCGCCGCGGGCAGAGCTTCGACTCCGGTGTCACCGACAGGGTGGTTGCCGCGCTGTTGACCGAACTGGACGGAATCGAGCCGCTGCGCGATGTCGTCGTGCTGGGCGCCACGAACCGTCCGGATCTCATCGACCCGGCATTGCTGCGGCCGGGTCGGCTGGAACGGTTGGTGTTCGTGGCCCCGCCCGATGCCGATGCGCGCCGCGAAATCCTGCGCACCGCAGGCCAATCGGTGCCTCTGGCGGCTGACGTCGACCTCGACGCGCTTGCGGCTGAGTTGGAGGGATACAGCGGTGCCGACTGTGTGGCGCTGCTGCGCGAGGCGGCGTTGACGGCGATGCGGCGCTCGATCGACGCCGCGGACGTCACCGCCGCCGACATCGCCGCCGCGCGGGAGAAGGTGAGGCCGTCGCTGGATCCGGTCCAGGTCGAGACCCTTCGAGTGTTCGGGGCGGGGCGTTAGCGGCTGGCACTCGACTTCGACATACCGATCCAATGATCAGCTGCCGCAGCGGCTTCCGCCGCCGGACCCGCCCACGCGACGTAGCAGTCCGGCCTCACCAACACCACATCGGGCATTGTCGGATCGGCGTGCAGCGCGACGGTGACGTCCTCGCGGCCCAGGTCGAGCCTGCCGCGCGTCGCCAACAAGAAACGCCCCTCGCGCATCAACTCGTACAGCCGCGCACCTGAGCAGTCGATATCCGGCATCCGCTGGCCGGTCAACTTGTGCGCACCGCGCGGACGGGGGTATTGGATGCCGATGCCGCTGAGGCGCCCCGCCATCAACCGCCTGGTCATCCCTACTTTCAGCAGCACGGTGATCGCGACTCGACGCAACACCCTGCGCGGCAGGCTGCGGCCCAGCACAAGCTGATTGAACGCGTCGGTGAGCTTCAACACGTCCGCCCCGACGGCATGCCGCTCCGTCTGGTAGCTGTCGAGCAGCCACTCCGGCGCGGTTGCCTGCACGGCCGCGGCGAGCTTCCAGCCCAAGTTCATCGCATCCTGAATCCCGGCGTTCATGCCCTGAGCGCCAAGCGGTGAATGCACGTGGGCGGCGTCGCCGGCAATGAACCCCCGACCGACGCGGTAGCGCTCGGCCTGACGCCGCTCCGACAGGAAGCGCGAACTCCATCGCATTTCGCCCATCCCGAAGTCGGTCTTCCCGATGCGCAGGAACGCGTCTCTGATCTCAGACAGGGTGACGGGCACCGAGAGTGGCACGTGCTCGCGCGTCCGGTCCCATGCGATCGCGCGGAACCAGCCGTCGCCGAACGGAACCAGGAGCACGACGCCCTCGGGGCCGGTCGCGGCCGACAGTCCGTCGGTAGGTGGGTGCGCCAGCTGGACGTCGGCGAGCAGGATGTGCGTCTGGTACTGCTTGCCCGCGAAGCCGATGCCGAGCAGACGGCGCACGGTGCTGTGCGCTCCGTCGCAGCCCACCACGTAGCTCGCGCGTTCGGTGGTGCCGTCGGCCAGCCGCACACGTACCCCGTCGTTGTCCTGCTCCAGGCCGACAACCTGTGCGCCATAGAGGATATCGACGCCAAGCTCGACCGCTCTGGACGTCAGCACATGCTCGGTAAGGCTCTGCGGCGCCATCAGCACCATCGCGTACCGGCTCGGGATCTCTTTGAGATTGAGGGTGGCTCCCGGCGCTGGCGCCACCTCGTAGACGGGAAGGCCGCGTCGCAGAATCTCGTCGGCCAGCCCGCGCGCGTCGAGCAGTTCGAGAGTGCGGGCGTGCACGCCGAACGCCCGGGTGATGTTGGGTAGGTCGCGGCGCTCCTCGAGAAGTCGCACGGTCACTCCGCGCATCCGGAGCTCGCACGCCAGCATCAGCCCGGTCGGACCCGCGCCGACGACGATCACATCGCTGTTGTTCATGACGCCTCCAATTAATTCATCGTCTGATGAAGTCATCATGCGATGAATTATTGGTCTTGATGCGCACCTGTGTCAAGACCTGGCATCCGTAGACTTACGCAAGACAAAGCCCTCGACGGCTGACACCCCGAAAGCATCGGAGTGCCATGCTCGCCATCCTGTTCGCCCACGCGGTCGCGGCCGCAGTCGCACCGCTGCTCGTTTACCGATGGGGCCGGATGGCGTTCTACCCGCTGGCCGTGGTCCCCGCCGCGTCGCTGATTTGGGTCGCGCTGAACTGGCCGCGCCCCGACCGCGTCAGCACCGTGCATCAGCGGTGGGTGCCCGAGCTGTCGATGAACATCGACCTCCGCTTCGACGCGCTCTCGGCGATCATGGCGGTGCTGGTGCTGGCGATCGGCGCGCTCGTCCTCTTCTACTGTGCCGGGTACTTCCACCACCACATCTCCTCTTCCGCTCCTTGCGTCCGCGGCGATCACACCGAGCCGCGGCTGCCCAGCTTCGCCGCCCAGCTCGTCGCGTTCTCCGGCGCGATGTTCGGCCTGGTGGTCAGTGACAACATGCTGGTGCTCTACGTGTTCTGGGAGATGACGACGGTGTTGTCGTTCCTGCTCGTCGCGCACTACGCGGACCGCGCCATCAGCAGGCGCGCCGCAATGCAGGCGCTGCTCGTCACCACGGCCGGCGGCCTGGCGATGCTGACCGGCATCGTCATCCTCGGGCACACCGGGGGCACCTATCTGCTGTCGGAATTGGTCGCCCACCCGCCGTCCGGGACCGCCACCAGCGTCGGGCTGGCGCTGCTGCTCGTCGGCGCCGTCAGCAAGTCGGCGCTGGTGCCGCTGCACTTCTGGCTGCCCGGCGCGATGGCCGCGCCCACACCCGTCAGCGCGTACCTGCACGCCGCGGCGATGGTCAAGGCCGGCGTCTACCTCGTCGCCCGGCTGACACCCGGTTTCGCCGACGCGCCGCCGTGGCGGCCGACCGTCGTGATTCTCGGCGCCGTCACCCTGCTGCTTGCCGGCTGGCGGGCGGTCCGTGAGTACGACCTGAAGTTGATCCTCGCGTTCGGCACCGTCAGTCAACTCGGGTTCATCACGCTGCTGGTAGGCGCGGGCGGCGGTGACTTGATGCTCGCGGGCCTTGCGCTGCTGTGTGCGCACGCGTTGTTCAAGGCGGCGCTGTTCATGGTCGTCGGCATCATCGACCACGCCACCGGTACCCGCGACATCCGCCGCCTCGCATGGCTCGGCCCCCAATGCCGTCCGCTGTTGATCATCGCGGTGTGTGCGGCGGCCAGCATGGCTGCGGTGCCGCCGTTTTTCGGCTTCGTCGCCAAGGAGGCCGACTTCGAGACGATCGCGCACAGCCCCTCACTCGGCGCGGCCGCGCCGTATGTGCTCGGCGCGGTGGTGCTCGGTTCAGTCCTGACGACCATCTACAGCATTCGCTTTCTGTGGGGTGCGTTCGCCCGCAAGGGACGAAGTGAGCCCAGCTCCTTGGTTGCGCACATGCACAAGCCGTCGGCGAGTTTCCTTGCGGCCCCGGCTATCTTGGCCGCCGCCAGCCTCGCGCTGGGCCTTGTGCCGGGTCGGCTCGACGACGCCCTCGACGACTACGCCGACGTGGTGCCGGGCGGAGCCACCTACCAACTCTCACTGTGGCACGGTGTCGGGCTGCCCCTTGTGATGTCTGCGGTCGTGCTCGGTACCGGTCTCGGGGTGTTCGTGCTGCGGAACCGGTTGAGGCGCTTCCGAATTGGTTGGCTGCCGCTGGGCAACGCCGACCGCGCGTACGACGCCGTCGTGCACGGACTCGACATGCTCTCGTTGCGGGTCACCGCGATCACGCAGCGCGGCTCGATCCCGGCGACCCAGGCGGTGATCCTCTCGACGCTGGTGCTGCTGCCAATCGCCGCGCTCGCGGTCGACGCGCGCGACCGTCCTCAGTTCCGGCTGTGGGATTCCTCGCCGCAGCTTCTGGTGGGCCTGCTGATCGTCGCCGCCGCGCTCGGCGCGACCGTGATGCGCAACCGGTTGGCCGGTGTGCTGCTCGTCGGGCTGGCCGGCTACGGCTGCGGTGTGATCTTCGCGTTCCACGGCGCACCCGATCTCGCGCTGACCCAATTCCTCGTCGAGACACTGGTTCTCGTCATCTTCGTCCTGGTGCTGCGCGCGCTGCCGGCCGAGGCGCACGCCGCGAACCTCAAGCGCAACCGCTGGCCCCGTGTGGTGTTGGCACTGGCCGTCGGAGCGACGGTCACAACCCTCGCCGCCTTTGCGATGGCCGCCCGCACCGGCACGCCCGTCGCGGCGCTGCTGCCCGAGGCCGCCTATCACCGCGGCCACGGCTCGAACACGGTCAACGTGCTGCTCGTCGACATTCGGGCCTGGGACACGCTCGGCGAGATACTGGTGCTTCTCGTTGCGGCAACCGGCGTCGCGTCAATGGTGTTCCGGCACGGGCGATTTGGCAGCGCGCCAAAGGTGGCCGACGCGCCCCGGCCCGCTCCCGCCAGCAGCGAGGTGACATGGCTGCGCGGCAGCGAACTGCGCGATCCGCGGCACCGGTCGCTGGTGCTCGAGGTCGCGACGCGCGTGATCTTCCCACTGACCATCGTGCTGTCGGCCTACTTCTTCTTCTCGGGCCACAACACACCCGGCGGAGGGTTCGCGGGCGGGTTGACCTCCGGGCTGGCGTTGGTCCTGCGATACCTCGCGGGCGGCCGCTACGAACTCGGCGAGACGCTGCCGGTGGACGTCGGCAAGGTGCTCGGTGTGGGGCTGGGCCTTTCCGCGGGCACCGCGGCGGCGTCGCTTCTGCTCGGCGCTCCGGTGCTGTCGTCGGCGCTGATCGAGTTCGACGTGCCGGTTCTGGGCCACGTCAAGTTCGTCACCGCGCTGTTCTTCGACCTCGGTGTGTATTTGATCGTGGTGGGTCTGGTTCTCGATGTGCTGCGCAGCCTCGGCGCCCGCCTCGACGACGAACTGGCCGGCGCGGCGGCAAATTCCCGGAAGGCGGCGTTCCGATGACCACCGCCCTGGTTCCCCTGCTGTTGATCGGCGTGCTCACCAGCAGCGGCGTCTATCTGCTGCTGGAGCGCAACCTGACCCGAATGCTGTTGGGACTGTTGCTTATCGGCAACGCCGTCAATCTCCTGATCCTGACTGTCGGCGGCCCGTCGGGCAATCCGCCGATCTACGGGCGCACCAGTGCGGGCCGCACCACCGACGCTGACCCGTTGGTGCAGGGCATGATCCTGACCGCGATCGTCATCTCGATGGGCGTCGCGGCGTTCGTGCTGGCGCTGGCGTACCGGGCGTATCGGCTCACCACCGCGGAGGAAGTGACGAACGACCCGGAGGACACCCGTGTTTCGCAGCAGACCGAAGACGAGGCTGCCGAGGACGTGGTGCACCCCGAGCTGGAACCCGACGAAGACGAACCCGCCGAACTCGACGCGCTGCCTCCGCATTCCAGGAAAGCGCAAGGAGCAGAGGCGATGAGCGCTCGTGCGGAGAGCGAAGAATGATGAATCTCGCGCCCGTTCTCACACCGCTGCCGGTGCTGATCCCGGTCGGCGTCGCGGCGCTGACCATGTTCGTTGGCCGTCATCCCCGCCTGCAGCAGGCGATTACGCTGGCGGCACTGACGGCCGTAGTCGGGGTGTGCGCGGCGCTGATCTACCTGACCGACCGGCACGGAACGATCGCGGTTCACGTCGGCGGCTGGGGCCAGACGGTGCCGGGGGTGGGGCCGCTGGGCATCACCCTGGTGGTGGACCGGCTGTCGGCGCTGATGATGATCGTCTCTTCGATCGTGCTGCTTGCCGTCGTCCTCTACGCGATCGGTCAGGGCATCCGCGACGGCGACGAGCGCCAACCCGTGTCGATCTTCCAGCCGACGTACCTCGTGCTGTCGGCCGGTGTGTGCGACGCATTTCTGGCCGGTGACCTGTTCAACCTCTTCGTCGGTTTCGAGGTGCTACTCACCGCGAGCTTCGTGCTACTGACCATCGGGGCGAGCACCGACAGGGTGCGCGCAGGCATCGCCTACGTGATGGTCTCGATGGTGTCGTCATTGATCTTCCTGTTGGGCATCGCGCTGATCTACGCCGCGACCGGGACGCTGAACATGGCGGAGTTGGCGCTGCGGCTCGACCACGTCGCCCCGGGCACCCGCAGTGCACTGTTCGCGGTCCTGCTCGTCGCATTCGGCATCAAGGCGGCGGTGTTCCCGTTGTCCACCTGGCTTCCCGACTCCTATCCGACCGCACCCGCGCCCGTCACCGCTGTATTCGCCGGCCTGTTGACGAAAGTCGGTGTGTACGCGATCATCCGGGCGCACTCACTGCTGTTCCCCGGCGGTGGTCTGGATACCGTGCTGCTCGTCGCCGCTTTGCTGACGATGCTCGTCGGCGTGCTCGGCGCGATCGCCCAAAACGACATCAAGCGGCTGCTCTCGTTCACCCTCGTCAGCCATATCGGCTACATGGTGTTCGGCATCGCGTTGGCCACCCGGCCGGGCATGTCGGGCGCGATCTATTACGTCGCGCATCACATCATCGTGCAGACGACGCTGTTCCTGGTGGCCGGGCTGATCGAGCGCCAGGCGGGCGCGTCGACGCTGCGCCGGCTCGGCGGGCTGGCCACCGCGAGCCCACTGCTGGCGTTGCTATTCCTGCTTCCTGCGCTCAATCTCGGTGGCATTCCGCCATTTTCCGGCTTCCTCGGAAAGGTCGCTCTGCTGCAGGCCGGTGCCCAGGACGGGTCGGTGCTCGCGTGGGTTCTGGTCGGCGGCGGCGTCACCACCAGCTTGCTCACGCTCTACGTGGTCACCCGGATGTACAGCAAAGCGTTTTGGCGATCGCGCGCCGACGCACCCGAAGGCTCACTGGCCAGCGCCGGTCCCACGGTGCTGCTCGGCGATGCCGACGACGTGGCGCTCCTGGACCGCGAGGACGTGGGCCGGATGCCGGTCGGCATGTTGGTGCCGACGATGGCACTCATAGGCGTCGGCCTCACGCTGACAGTGCTGGCCGGACCAATTTTCAGCTACGCCGACCGCGCAGCCGCCGAGATCCTCGACCGTCAGCAGTACATCACGGCGGTGGTGCGATGACGCGGCGATGGGCATTGAGGGCGTGGGTGCTGTGTTGGCTGATCCTCGCCTGGATCCTGTTGTGGGGCACCGTCTCTGCGGCCAACATCCTCAGTGGCCTGGTGATTGCGTTGTTGATCACCCTGTTGCTTCCGCTGCCGGTGGTGCCGGTGGAGGGTCGGCTGCATCCGGTGTCGTTCGCGAAGCTGCTGCTCGTCGTCGGCTGGAGTCTTGTGCTGTCGAGCCTTCAGGTGGCGTGGCTGGCGATCAAGCCCGGACCGCCGCCGCTGTCCGCGGTGCTGCGCGTCGGGTTCGCGGTGAAGTCAGATCTTGTTCTCGCACTTGGGGTGAACGCGATCAACCTGACCCCGGGGACAATGGTGTTGGAAATCGACCGAGATCGACGCCTGCTCTACATCCACGTCCTCGACGTCGGTTCGCCGCGTGCGGTCGACAGGTTCCATCGCGAGGTCGAGCAGTTGGAGAGGCTGTTGATCGCAGCGTTCGAACGCGAGAAGGACTGGACCCCTGCGGAGGAGCGATGAATATTGTCTGGTTGATCGCGGCGGCCATGCTGGTTGCCGCGGCCACGCTGACCACGTTCCGGATCCTGTCCGGCCCCAGCACGTTAGACCGATTGGTGGCACTTGACACCCTCGTCGCGGTGGCGATGTGCGGCCTTGGCACATGGGCGGCGTTCAGCCTGGACTCCACCGTGGTGTACGGAATCACCGCGCTGTCGCTGATCAGCTTCATCGGCTCGGTCAGCGTGGCCCGGTTCCGGGTACCCGACGTCGAACCAACCGGAGAGCGGTCATGATTGTGCTCGACGTGATCACCGCCGTGCTCGTGCTTTCCGGCTCGGTGCTGGCCCTGACGGCCTCGATCGGCGTGGTCCGATTCCCGGACACGTTGTCGCGCATGCACGCTGCCACCAAGCCGCAGGTGCTCGGTCTGCTGCTGGTGCTCATCGGTGCGGCGCTTCGGCTGCGCGGCAACGTCGACATCGGGATGATCGGCCTCACCGGCATGTTCACGCTGATCACCGCGCCCGTCGTCGCTAACCGCGTCGGCCAACTGGCGTACCGCGAGCAGTGCGTTCGCCAGGACCTGCTGACCGTGGATGAAATGCGCGAGGATCGCTAGTGTCTCTGGGCGTGCCGGCCGAGAAAGTCCACAACGGCCTCAGCGAAGACGTCGTTGCGGTCACCGGCGACCATGTGCCCGGCGCCGCCGACATCGACGAATTCAATCTCAGGGAAGCGTGAAAGAAACTCGTCGGCGCGCTCTTTGGTGACGAGATCGCTCATCTGGCCCCGCACAAGAAGCATGGGCACGTCGTTACGGAGAGTCGCTTCAACCGCTGCGTGCAGTCGTTCGACATCGGTGACTTCGATGGGAGGAAGCGCCGAGGTGCCGTCGATGAACTTCGGATCCCAATGCCAGTACCAGCGACTGCCGCGACGCCGCAGGTTTGCGCGAAGGCCGTCGAGATCGGTCGGTCGGGGCCGGTGCGGGTTGTACTCCTGGATCATGTCGGCGACCTCGTCCAGAGAGCCGAACCCTGACGTCATGCGGTCGTTCATGAAGCTGTGTATCCGGGTCGCCCCGGACGGATCCATGTTGGGCACGATGTCCACGAGAACGACCGCACGCACGGTGTCCGGCGAAATCTCCCCTGCGAGAAGCATTGCCGTGAAACCACCCAGGGACGCTCCCACCAGCACCGGCCGCGGGGGAAGCCGGCGCAGCACTTCTTGCACATCCGCGGCGAAGCTGGTGACGCGGTAATCGCCTTCTTGGGACCAGTCCGACTCTCCGTGCCCACGCAGATCGACCGTGATCGCTTGCCACCCACGCTCGGCCACCGCCGCAGCGGCCTGACCCCAGGAGCGCCGGGTCTGACCGCCACCGTGCAAGAACACCACGGCCGGCGCTCGTGGATCACCGAGGCGGTCAGCCGCGATGCGGACGCCGCCCACACCGCGGGCGGTGAACGGTTCAGGTGCTCTAGACATGCCGTGAGTCGCTACTCCCCCGGCAACTGAAATTCGATCATCGCCGTGACGGTGTCGATCGCCTCGGACAATGCTCGCAGTCGCGCGTCGGGTGACGCCGCGGCGAGCACCGCATATCGATCGGCCTGGCCCATCGGCACCCGAGAGGCCAACGCGTACAGCTTCTCTCCGGGCGTGTCGGCCAGTGCCACTCCGGCGAACAGCATGTCCCGCGGCGGCAGTTCGACACCTCGCCCCGAGGCGAGTAGCTCGAACAGAGACATCACCCTGTCCTCGAGGTTTCCGATCGACTCGCCGCTCACCGCTTCGCCTGGTTCGTCGGGCCAACTCTGCACCGACGCGCGCGGATACGGGTCGTCGGGCAGCCACTGCAGCACCCGGATCCGTTCGGACACCCGGCACCGCAGCGTGTACTTCCCACCGCCGAGCCCCTGGTGCTCAACAATGCGAGCCAGTGTGCCGACGTCGTAGCGATCGTCTCCGCCGCCGACCTCCCGGCCGGCCGCTATCAGCACCACCCCGAACACCGGATCGTCAGCGGCCAGGCAGTCGGACACCAGCTGCGAGTATCGCGGCTCGAATATCCGCAGCGGCAAGTCGTCGTCGGGAAGCAGCGCCACCTCCAGCGGAAACATCGGCAGCACAGTCTCTTCCACGATTTACCCGCTAGATTTCGAGCTCGCCGATTAGCGCATCAACCACGGCCAGCAGGTCGCCGTCGCTGTCCTCCGCCACTCTCCGTTGGCGTTGATACGAGGCTCCGATCGCCGGGATCTGCGCGACCGACGCCAGTTCGTCGGCGCAGCCGAGTGATCGCGCAACGGGCTCCAGCCGGGTCAGCAGGTCGTCGAGGTCCTCTGTGACCAGCCGCTCATTGCTCTCGGCATCCAGGATGATCACCGCGTCCAAGCCGTAACGCGCTGCGCGCCACTTGTTTTCCTGCACATGCCACGGCGGCATCACGGGAAGTGACTCGCCTGCTTCAAGGCGCCGATCGAGATCGACAACCAGGCAGTGCGTCAGCGCGACCAGCGCAGCCAACTCGCGCATGTTCGACACGCCATCGAACACCCGAACCTCGATGGTGCCGAGATGCGGAGACGGCCTGATGTCCCAACGGATTTCGTCCATGTGGTCGATGATGCCGGTCTTTTTCTGGTCATGGACGAAGCCCTCGAATTGGCTCCATTTCTGGAACTGGAACGGCAGACCGGCCGTCGGCAGCTGTTGGAACATCATCGCGCGATTGCTGGCATACCCGGTGTCTTCACCGGCCCAGAACGGTGACGACGCGGACAGCGCCAGCAGGTGTGGATATTGGTTCAGCAGCGACGAAATGATCGCCATCACCTTGTGCGCAGACGAGATCCCCACGTGCACATGCACTCCCCAGATCAACATCTGCCTGCCCCACCACTGGGTGCGCTTGATCAGCTCGGCGTACCGGGGCGCGTCGGTCAGTTTCTGCGACGACCATTTCGCGAACGGGTGTGTGCCGGCGCAGAACAACTCCATCCCGTGCCCCCGGACGATCTCTCGCCCAGTCGCGAGCGTCGAGCGCAGGTCCTCCATCGCCTGTGGAGTCGTGTCACAGATCCCGGTCACGAACTCGACGGTGTTGCGCAGCAATTCCTTGTGCACGCGCGGGTTTTCGCCGATCTCGCCGATCACCGTGGCGGCCTCGTTGGACAGGTCGCGGGTCTCGGCGTCGACGAGTGCGAATTCCCACTCCACCCCGACGGTGGGCCGGGGCGACGCCGCGAAGTCGAGCCGGCGTTTGGCCAGCGGCTTGCTAGCCGGTAATGACACCGCAAGCCACCCGCTTGCCGGCGTCGCCGGTGGCCAGCGTCTCCGCGTCCGGACCGGGTGTGCCACCGCTTTGGGTGTAGCGGTCCGGGATGTTGGCGAAGTTGTCTGATTTCTCGTGGATGATGATCGCGGTGCCGCTGCCGGCGAGCAGCTGCTCGGCGGTGAACGCATCGGTGGTGGTCACCAGTTTTGCCGAGCCGTCGGCGCGCACCTCAAGCGACGTCAGGTCGCCACTGGAGGGATGTCCGGTGTGGCCGGGTGCCTGGAAGTGTCCACCGGCAGAAAGGAAGTCACCGGGCGGGCCGCCCGTCGGCGCCACGGAGTTGGCGTCGCACTTGCCGACCGAGTGGATGTGCATGCCGTGGAAGCCCGGCGCCAGAATGCCGTTGCCGATCGTCTCGACGGTGAGCGTAGCGAACCCGCCTGCGAAGTCGAACGTGGCTGTCGCCACCGGCTTGCCATCGGCGGTTGACAGCTGGGCCGTCAGCTTCTTGCCCGTGGCGTTCGGGCCTTCGGTCGGCGACGCGGACGGGGACGTCGAACCCGTCCACACCGGCGGTGTGGTACCGGGCGTGCTGCTCGGATTCTGGTTGGGGCTGCAGGCGCTCAGCGCCAGAGCGGGAACGGCCAACAGGGCGGCGGCGACAACGGCGGGCTTGACCATGGCAGAGAGCCTATCCCGTGACGGTCACGATCACGCCTGGCGGCAGGTCGACAAGTTCGGGTCGGCGAAGCTCCACTGCCGCGTTGTCGAGGATCTTGGCCACCTCGCCGGCCGACTCCCGCTCGCCCGGGGCGTCGGTGTAAAACACGGTCGTCGCGGTCACATCGGGCAGCTCGAGCGTGCCGGGCTCGACGGTGACGTTCCACCCGGCTTGCGTCAGCCGGTCACCCGCGCGCCCGGCCGCGCCCTCCACCCCGGAGATGTTGTAAACGTGCACGTCGGCCTTCGGCGCGGGCGGCGTCGTCGACGTGGTGGTCGTGGTCGTGGTGACGACCGGAGTCGCCTGATTGCTGGAGTCGCTGCCAGTTCGCACCGCATTGATCCCAAGCAGCAGAAAAATTATTGCCAGGAACAGCAGCACCATGACCATCGCCCGCAGCGGCAAGCCACCGGAGTCGGGTACGCGCTGATTCATCGTGCCCACAATAAGAGCACTCGCCTGCCCCGAAAAATCAGGTGACCTCGAAGCCCAGCCGACGCGCGGCCCTGGCTTTCTGCCTGCTGGCGCGCAACCGGCGCAACCGCTTCACCAGCATCGGGTCGGCTGCCAGCGCTTCGGGGCGGTCTACCAGCGCGTTGAGGACCTGGTAGTAGCGGGTGGCCGACATCGAGAACAGCTCCCGGATGGCTTCTTCCTTCGAGCCGGCGAACTTCCACCATTGCCGCTCGAAGGCGAGGATGTCATGTTCGCGACGGGTCAGCCCGTCAGCGAGTTCGGCCTCGTCACCTGACCGCTCCGCCCGCGCTATCAGGCCGTCCATATCGCTCCTTGGACCCTTCCTGTCGTCTGCTCTTCGCGCAAGCGGCTCATCGCTGCTTGTTGCTCTTCGCGCAAGCGGCTCATCGCTGCTTGTTGCTCTTCGCGCAAGCGGCTCATCGTGCAATCTCATCGCCGAACCGAATGACATCCTTGTGTTCGGCGAACATTCAATCACGGTTAGCGTGGCGCGCACGTCAGGAAAGCCCGCGAGTCGGCTGACTTAAGCTTGCGAACCGTGGCCATCCTCCCGATCCGGATCGTCGGAGATCCCGCTCTGCACAAGCCGACCAGCCCCGTGCCGGTCGGGCCGGACGGGTCGCTGCCCGAGGATGTGCGAAAGCTGATCGCAGACATGTACGAGACGATGGAGGCCGCCAACGGAGTCGGCTTGGCCGCCAATCAGGTTGGCGTGGGGCTCCGACTGTTCGTGTACGACTGCGCCGAAGCGCGCGGCAAGACGGTCCGGCGCAAGGGCGTCGTGATCAACCCGGAGCTGGAAACCTCCGAGGTGCCCGAGACGATGCCGGACCCGGAGAGCGACGACGAGGGCTGCCTGTCGGTGCCGGGTGAGTCGTTTCCGACCGGCCGCGCGAAATGGGCCCGCGTCACTGGCCTGGACGCCGACGGGGCGCCGATCACGCTGGAGGGCGAAGACCTTTTCGCCCGCATGCTCCAGCACGAGACGGGGCATCTGGACGGACTGCTCTACCTCGATCGCCTCATCGGCCGGTATGCCAGGAGCGCCAAACGCATGCTCAAGTCCAACGGCTGGGGAGTGCCCGGCCTCTCGTGGACACCGGGCGAGGTGCCTGATCCGTTCGGCCACTCACGCTCCTAGGCTGTTCGTGTGCGGCTGG
Organism: uncultured Actinomycetota bacterium; assembly: GCA_963744085.1. GTDB lineage: Bacteria > Actinomycetota > Actinomycetes > Mycobacteriales > Mycobacteriaceae > Mycobacterium. The sequence continues at coordinate 1,163,962 of CAVUSK010000014.1, read as the reverse complement.
CCACCTGGAACGTCAACTCGATTCGTGCCCGCGTCGACCGCGTGACGAACTGGCTGGAGCGCGCCGACGTCGACGTGCTGGCCATGCAGGAAACCAAGTGCGCCGACGACCAGTTCCCCACGATGCCGTTCGCCGCGATCGGCTACGAGGTCGTCCATTGCGGCTTCAATCAGTGGAACGGTGTGGCAATCGCGTCGCGCGTCGGGATCGACGATGTGCAGGTCGGTTTCGAGGGTCAGCCGTCGTGGAGCGACAAGCCCGAAGTGGCGGCAGCCGCCGAGGCGCGCGCACTGGGCGCGACGTGCGCGGGGGTGCGCCTGTGGAGCATGTACGTGCCGAACGGGCGCGTTCCCGATTCGCCGCATTACCATTACAAGCTGGAATGGCTTGCAGCGCTTGGTGATACCGCGCGTGGATGGCTGGCCGATGACCCTGACGCGGCGATCGCACTCGTCGGCGACTGGAACATCGCACCCACCGACGAGGACGTGTGGAGCGTCGAGTTCTACAAGAACAGCACGCACGTCACCGAGCCGGAACGTCGCGCGTTCCGCGAGATCGTCGACGCCCAATTCACCGACGTGGTGCGACCGTTCGCCCCCGGCCCCGGAACCTACACGTACTGGGACTACACGCAGTTACGCTTCCCGAAAAACCGTGGCATGCGCATCGATTTCATCCTCGGCTCCCCCGCGTTGGCCCAGCGGGTGACGCACGCCGAGATCGTCCGCGAGGAACGCAAGGGCAAGTCGCCGAGCGATCACGCCCCGTTGCTGGTGGAACTCGGGGAGAACTAACCGTACTCCGGCTGCGCTTGGTTTCGTTGGGCGCCGGTGCGCGACAGCGCGATGCCGAACGCCGGCTGGACGAAGAACGTCGTGTAGAAGGCGGCGCTGAACACCACCAGTGCCACGATGAGTAGCGGGCCGAACAACAGCGGGAATCGCGCCATCGATTCGGCGAGATAGCGACAGCTCAGCATCAGCACCGCCAAGAACGACGATCCTGTGGCAACCAACGAGATTCGTGACGCCATGCCGCCGCGCACCGGTTCGCGCAGCGCCGATTCCACGGTCATGCACAGCACCGCGCCGGCGATGAGATCTATTCCGTAGTGGTAACCGAAGCCCAGTGTGGCGGCGATCGTGCCCATCAGCCAGAACGTGCCACCCCACCGCAGCAAGCGCGGTGCATCACGGGAATGGATGAAAAGCGCCAACGCCCACGCGGTGTGCATCGACGGCATGCAGTTGCGGGCGATCAGGTCGTCGAAGGAAATTACCCCTGGCGACAAGGTAATTGGCGGCAAGGTGTGCGGCCAGTAGTCGCCGATTTGAAAGCCGTGTCCGGCGTGGCCGAATGCATAGACGGGACCGACGAGCGGAAACAGAACATATATGACCGGCCCCACCAGGCCGAGCACCAAGAATGTGCGCATCAGGAAGTGGCGCGGCCAGCCGACTCTGGTGACGTTGCGCAACTGGTACACCGCGATCACCAGCGCGGCCGCGGGCAACTCGATGTACACCCAGTGCAGCACGCCGGAAAGCATAGGGCCCGTCGCGTCGACGACCCGGCCCAGAAGCCAGGACGGCTGCGCGAGCGCATGATCGGCCAACAACGCGTACTCGTCCCACACAGTGGGCCGAATGATCGCCGTGATCCGCAGCCAGGTGTCGCCGACCTTCGTCGCCACGATCAGCAAGACGGCGAACCCGATGCCGCGCAACGCGCTGACGCGCTGCTCGCCAGCGAGTCGCCACCAGACGAGCACTGTCAGCGCGGTGAGCACGATCACCGGCCCGTTTCCGAAGGTGAACGCACCGCCGCGCAACAGCCGCTCGACTGCGAACAGCACGTCGAGGAACGCAGCCGACGACAGCGCGATGATCCGCCACCGGTTGGACAGGCCGACCATCGCCACGCCCAGGCCCACCCACGGCACCGTGGCCGACTTCGGCGTTGCGACGTAGTCGCTGATCATGCTGTGCAGCGGGCCCTGGAAACCGGCACTGGACGCCGCGAGCTGCAGAACGACCAGCAACACGGCAATCGCCGACACGACGACTGTGATCCGGGCGCGGGTCGAGAGCATGCGCAAGCCCGCGCCCCCTGCGTCGCCGATGAACACCCGTCGAATTTTAGGTGTCAGCTCCACGTCGGTGACGTGAACCCGCTATTTGGGAAGAATTCAGATCGGTCTCGGCCGTACAGGCCGCTCAGTCGACGTCGGACTCTTCGCCGTAGCGGCCGGGGTTGAAGACGGACGCCAGCGCCCCGAGCAGCATCATGATCGCCGCCGCGACGAAGACCACCGTCAGCCCGGCGTGGAAGGGTCCGGAAATCAGTTGCGGGAAGAAGTCTTTCCCGGTGAGCACGTCGACGTTGATGCCCGGCTGCTGCAGCGCGTGTGACGGCGCAAGCAACTCACCGATTGGGTTGTAGCCCAGGAAAGCCGCGAACAGGCTGCCCACTGGTGGGAGGTTGGCCACGTCGTGGGCCACGGACGCCGAAACACCTTGCGCCTGAAGGCCTGTGCTCAGCGTGCTGGGCAGCGTGTTGGCCAGACCGACGATCATCAAAGAGAAGAAAATCCCGATCGACAACGACGAACCCGCATTGAAGAACGTCGCGCGCACACCCGATGCGGCGCCACGTTCCTCGGCCGGAACGCTCGACATGATCGCCGCGGTGTTGGGCGCGGTGAAGATGCCCCCGCCCAGACCGTTCAGGAACACCAGCATTGCGAACAACCAGTAATTGAAGTTCACCGGGATCATCACCAGCGCAATGAAAGTCGCAGCCATCAGCAGCATGCCGGTAACCGTGAACGGACGGGCACCCATGCGGTCGGCCAGCGACCCCGCCAGCGGTCCGGCGATCAGGAATCCGAACGTCATCGGAAGCATGTAGATTCCCGCCCACAGCGGCGTCGACTCGAAGCTGTAGCCGTGCAACGGCAACCAGATGCCCTGCAGCCAGATGATCAGCATGAACTGCAGTCCGCCGCGGCCGACCGACGACATCAGTCCGGCCAGGTTGCCCATCCCGAACGACGTCGAGCGGAACAGCCGGATGTCCACCATGGGCTGGGCCACCCACAGTTCGACGAAGCAGAATGCGACCAACAGCAGGACACCGACAGCGATCGAACCAAACACCCACGGGTTGGTCCAACCAGTCGTCGAGTCGCCGTATGGCTGAATGCCGTAGGTGATGCCCACCAGCAATACGGTCAAGCCCAGCCCGAAGGTCAAAGTGCCCGCCCAGTCCAGCCGGCCGCGCCGGCGAACGCCGATCTCGTGCAACGACCGGAGGCTCCAGATGGTGCCCAACAGACCGATGGGCACGCCCACCCAGAAAATGGCTTTCCAGTGCCACTCGGAGAGGACGCCGCCGATGAGCAGGCCGAGAAAGGAGCCCGCGACTGCGGCGACCATGTTCACACCCAGCGCCATACCGCGCTGGTTGGCCGGGAATGCGTCGGTCAGGATCGCCGCCGAGGACGCCATCAGCATCGCGCCGCCGACACCTTGCACTACACGCCAGGCAATCAGCCACAGCGCGCCACCACCCATGTGGAGCGGATCGAACGACAACGCGATGGCGGCGGCCGTGAACACCGCGAAACCCAGGTTGTAGACGCGGACGCGGCCGTACAGGTCGCCGAGACGGCCGAAGGGGACCACGAGTACGGCAGTGACGACCAGGTACCCCATCAAAATCCACAGCAGGTAGCTCACGTTGCCGGGCGCGAGCGGGTTCAGTCCAATACCGCGGAAGATCGCGGGCAGCGAGATCAGCACGATCGATGCGTTGATAGTGGCCAGCAGCGTGCCGAGCGTCGTGTTCGACAACGCCACCCACTTGTAGCGCGGGTGATCCTTGTCCCACCGCCGACGCCGACGGTCGGTCTCCGCCACGGCGATCACCGGGTTGGTGATGATCGGGGTGTCAGCCATCTCTTTTATCTCAGTCGTATCAGTCATCAGTCATCAGTCATCAGTCATCAGTTACGTATCGGAACACCGGCGCTTATAGCCGGCGCAGGTGCACCGGATACATATGTTAGCTATACAAATGAAATGAGGCCACTTGCTATTCCCCACTCGCAGGCGCTCGCGCTAGCGTGGGAGCCGGCCAATACAACACGCGGGAGCGCGCGCCGAGTGCGCTGAGAGGACGGCTGGAGCGGGATTATTCGCTCCGCGAATGGCGGCCGTCGACCGTACGAACCTGACCGGGTAATGCCGGCGTAGGGAGCTTGACGTGACCGATCTGTCTATTTCCACTGAGACGAACATCACCACCCTGCCGATCGAGGGCAGCACAAAGGTCTTCCGGGAGTTGGCCGGGGTGCCCGGCGCTCGCGTGCCGTTCCGTCGGGTGCACCTGACCAACGGCGAGCATCTCGACCTCTACGACACCTCCGGGCCGTACACGGACCCGGCCGCCGTGATCGACCTCGCGGCCGGGTTGCCGCCCCGGCCTGGCGTGGTGACAGACCGCGGCACCCAACTGCAACGTGCGCGCGCAGGCGAAGTCACCGCCGAGATGGCGTTCGTCGCCGAGCGCGAGGGCGTGGCCGCGGAGCTGGTCCGCGACGAGGTGGCGCGCGGCCGGGCGGTGATCCCGGCCAACCACAACCACCCGGAGAGCGAGCCGATGATCATCGGCAAGGCGTTCATGGTGAAGATCAACGCCAACATCGGCAATTCGGCGGTCACCTCGTCGATTGCCGAGGAGGTCGACAAGATGGTGTGGGCCACCCGCTGGGGCGCCGACACGATCATGGACCTATCCACCGGCCGCGACATTCACCTGACGCGAGAGTGGATTCTGCGCAACTCGCCGGTGCCGGTGGGCACCGTCCCGATCTATCAGGCCCTGGAGAAGGTCAACGGTGACCCGGCAGCGCTGACGTGGGAGGCCTACCGCGACACCGTGATTGAGCAGTGCGAGCAGGGTGTCGACTACATGACGGTGCATGCCGGCGTGCTGCTGCGCTACGTGCCACTGACCGTCAACCGGGTGACCGGCATCGTCAGCCGCGGCGGTTCGATCATGGCGGCGTGGTGCCTTGCCCACCACCAGGAATCGTTCCTGTACACCAACTTCGAGGAGCTCTGCGAGATCCTCGCTCGCTACGATGTGACGTTCTCGCTCGGCGACGGGCTGCGGCCCGGCTCGATCGCCGACGCCAACGACGCCGCGCAATTTGCCGAACTGAGCACGCTCGGCGAGCTGACCAAGGTCGCGAAAGCCCGTGGCGTGCAGGTGATGATCGAGGGACCGGGTCACATCCCGATGCACAAGATCGTCGAGAACGTGCGACTGGAAGAGGAGTTGTGCGAGGAGGCGCCGTTCTACACGCTCGGACCGCTGGCCACCGACATCGCCCCCGCGTACGACCACATCACATCGGCGATCGGCGCGGCGATCATCGCGCAGGCCGGCACCGCGATGCTGTGCTACGTGACGCCGAAGGAGCACCTGGGTCTGCCGGACCGCAAGGACGTGAAGGACGGGGTCATCGCGTACAAGATCGCGGCCCACGCCGCGGATTTGGCGAAGGGCCACCCGCGGGCACAGGAACGTGACGATGCATTGTCGACGGCGCGGTTCGAATTCCGGTGGAACGACCAGTTCGCCTTGTCGCTGGATCCGGACACCGCCCGTCAATTCCATGACGAAACCCTGCCGGCCGAGCCTGCCAAGACCGCGCACTTCTGCTCGATGTGCGGCCCGAAGTTCTGCTCGATGCGGATCACACAGGACATCCGAGACGCAATGGCCGACAAATCCCGCGAGTTCGTCGATCAGGGCAGCCGAGTGTATTTGCCTGTGAGCCAATGAGTTTCTTGCCGTTGCCCGAGCCCGGCAAGACGCCGCTGCGGGTCCTGACGATCGCGGGGTCCGACTCCGGCGGGGGCGCGGGCCTCCAGGCCGACGTGCGCACCTGCGCGCTGCTCGGCGTGCACGCACTGTGCGCCGTCACCGCGGTGACAGTACAGAACTCGGTGGGGGTCAGGGGTTTTCACACAGTTCCTCCCGACGTCATCGCTGCTCAGATCGAGGTGGTTTCCGAGGATATCGGGCTGCAGGCAGCCAAGACCGGCATGCTGGCATCGAAGGAGATCATCGAGGCGGTGGCGCGGACGTGGTGTGATCAAGGCTTGGCCGGCGCCGTCCCGTTCGTCGTCGACCCGGTGTGCGCGTCGATGCACGGCGATCCCCTGCTCGAGCCCAATGCACTGGAATCCATTCGTTCCGAACTATTTCCGTTGGCCACCCTGGTCACCCCGAATCTTCATGAGGTGCGATTGCTGGTGGACATAGAAGTCACCGACGGAGAATCCCAACACGAAGCGGCCCGGGCTCTGCATTCGCTGGGCCCGCGGTGTGCGCTGGTGAAGGGTGGGCACCTGCGGTCCTCGGCGCAGAGTCCGGACATCTTGTTCGACGGCAACAAGTTCTACGAGTTCGACGCGCCGCGCGTCGACACCGGCAATGACCATGGCGCCGGCGACACGCTAGCTGCCGCTACCGCATGCGCGCTGGCGCACGGGTACTCGGTCCCCGACGCCGTGGCGTTCGCCAAGCGCTGGGTAACCGAATGTCTCAGGGCGGCGTACCCGTTGGGCCACGGCCACGGGCCCGTGTCACCGCTCTTCAGGCTATCGACATGAGCCTCGACGACATCGCGGGCATCGCCCACGAGCCCGACGGCGACGCGCAGGGCGTCGTAGTGCTCACGCACGGCGCGGGCGGCAGCCGAGAGTCGCCGCTGCTGAAGCGGATCTGCGACGAGTGGGCGCGGCGAGGATGGCTGGCAGTTCGCTACAACCTGCCGTATCGACGTCGCCGGCCAAAGGGCCCGCCGGCCGGTTCGGCCGCAACCGATCGCGCGGGCATCGCGGAGGCCGTGGCACTTGCACGCACGTTGGCCGGCGGGCCGGTGATGGCGGGCGGACAGTCCTACGGCGGTCGGCAGACGTCGATGGCCGTCGCTGACCAAGGCCTGGAAGTTGCTGTGCTGACACTGTTCTCGTATCCGGTGCATCCGCCGGGCAAGCACGAGAACCTGCGCACCGAGCACCTGCCTCGTATCGCGGTGCCGACGGTGCTCACCCACGGCACCAGCGATCCGTTCGGCACCATCGAAGAGGTACGCGCCGCCGCGGCATTGATCCCCGCACCCACCGAGGTGGTCGAGATCACCGGCGCCCGCCACGATCTCGGCAGCAAGACGCTCGACGTGCCGCGACTCGCCGTCGACGCGGCGCTACGGTTGTTGGTGCACTAGACCAGGCGTGGCCTGCGGCGCACCGCAACCAGCGCCTCGTCAACCTCGGGATACAGCGCGAAGAGCTTGTCGAGATTCGTCAGCTGGATCGGCCTACTCGTCGCTGGACCGTCTGCGACCACCGCGAACTCTGCGGATTCGCCGATTCGCTCGCGAGTGGCGACGAGGAGCTGCAGACCAGCAGACGCAAGAAACGTGACCTCGGACAGGTCGATGATCAACGCCGGCGGATCGTCGGCGAGCGCGTCGTCGATCGCCGCCTCGAACGAGGGTGCGGTAGCCAGGTCGATCTCGCCACCGACGGCGAGCACCGCGATTCCATCGCGATGCACAACGGATGTTGTGATCGGATCAGTAAGTGTCAAAGGCAGTCCTCAAGTCGCCAACCACGCCGCTCACTGCCGAACGTGGTCCGAGCCTAGCCTCTTTGCCCCGTGATTTTGAGTTGTTCTCTGCACGACCACTCGCAGCTAGTCTCAGCACAGAACTCGTGCACTTCGCCGGCGCGAGCGGGAGGTGGGAGGTCAGGTGTCCGAGTCAGCGACAGATTTCGTCGGATCCGGCGGGGCCGCGCAGGCAGTCGGTATTTCGAGTGAAGGCTTGCTGCCCCAGCTGGTGCAGCACCTGCGGCAGAATCGAACCGTCCTGCGCGAAGAGTGGGCCCGCAGGATCACCGAGGCGGAATTGCTGACCGCGATGTCACCGGAGGAGATCTTCTCCGAGGCGACCACGGTGTACGACAGCTATGTCGAGGTGCTCGAGACCGGCAGCGTCGAGGCGCTGCAGGACTACGCGCGCGACCTGTCCGAACGGATCATCCCGCGAGGCGTCGAAACAAACGAGGTGGTCGGCATCGTGCTGCTGCTGCGCGACGTGCTCGCACGCTCACTGTTCGAGAAGTACCAGTCGGACTTCGAGCTGCTCAACCGGGTCCTCGATGCCTACGAGCCCGCGGCCAACCGCATCGCCAACACCGTGGCCGTCGGTTTCGTCCAGGAACGCGAACGCATCATTCGCCAGCAGCAGGAGGCCATTCGCGAGCTGTCCACGCCGGTGCTGCAAGTGCGTGAGCAGTTATTGATTTTGCCGATCATCGGTGTCCTCGACAGTCAGCGCGCCCGTCAGGTCACCGAGCAGCTGCTGCGAGCTATCCGCGGGAACCGCGCCAAGGTTGTGGTTATCGACATCACCGGCGTGCCGACGATCGACTCCACCGTGGCCAACCACTTGGTGCAGACGGTCGACGCGTCCGGTTTGATGGGCGCCAGCGTGATCATCACCGGCCTGTCCTCTGAAATCGCCTTGACGCTGGTGACGATCGGTCTGGACCTGTCGAAGATGAACGCGGTCGGCGATCTCCAGGGCGGCATCGAAGAGGCCGAACGTCTGCTCGGCTACGAGGTCACCCGCACCGGAGAGCGCACGGCCGACTAGCGCGGGCCACCGAATGCCAGTCCCCATTCTCAAACAGGGCACCATTCTGATCGCGTCGGTGCAGGCCGCGCTCTCCGATTCCGACACCGACCAGTTGCGCCAAGACCTGATGGAACAGGTGAGCCGATTCCGCGCACACGGGATCATCGTCGACGTCACCGCGATCGACGTGATGGATTCGTTCGCCGCCCGGTCGCTGCAAACGATCGCGCACATGACGCGCCTCCGAGGCGCGGACACCGTGATCGTCGGCCTGCAGCCGGAGGTGGCATTCGCGATGGTGCAGCTCGGCCTTGTCTTCGAGCACATGCACACCGCCCTCGACTTGGAAGAGGGCCTTGCCCTGCTCAACAGCAAGCTCGAAACCCGAAAACCCTTGAACGGACCCGACGTTGGGGCATGACATCCTCGTCGAGGTGTCCGACCCCGACGACATCGTCACGGCTCGCCAGGCCGGACACGAGCTCGCGCGCGGCCTGGGTTTCTCGCTGACCGACGTCACAATGATCGCCACCGCGATCTCTGAGGTGGCGCGAAACATCACCAGCTACGCAGGTTACGGCGAGATTCGGGTGGCGGTGCAGGACCGCGAGGGCCGAAACGCGCTCGTGGTTCGCGCCGAGGATGAGGGTCCCGGCATCGTCGACATCGACAGAGCTCTCGAGGACGGATATTCAACCGGGCGGGGCCTAGGGCTCGGCTTACCAGGCGCTCGCAGGCTCATGGACCGGTTGATCGTGCGTTCCGAACCTGGCCGCGGAACAGTCGTCGAGATGTGGAAGTGGATTCCGAACAGTGCGTAGGCAGGGGCAACTCGGACCGATCGAGTGGGCGGCGCTGCGCCGCCCCCGGCCCGGCGAGGAAGTGTGCGGCGACTATCCGATCGCGGTCGACATCGGCGAGAACGCCGCCCTGTTCGGAGTGCTGGACGGCCTTGGCCATGGCGCAGAAGCCGAGACAGCGGCATTGCGCGCCGTGGACGTGGTGCATAAATTCCGGACCGAACCGCTCGACGTCTTGGTGCAGCGTTCCCACCGGGCACTGGCTACCACTCGCGGGGTGGCAATGACATTGGCGCGCATCGATTTCGAGAGTGACACCCTGAGTTGGATCGGCATCGGAAATGTGACCGCCGATCTCGTCGCCAAAGGCCCGGCCGGTGTCGAAGTTCGATCGTCGGCACTCCTTTCGGGTGGAATCGTCGGTTACCGGATACCGCAATCGCTTGTCACACACCAAGTTTCAATTACTCCCGGTGATCTGATAGTCATCACTAGTGATGGTCTTGCCGAAGGTCACCTGCAAGACATCGATTTCGCAACTTCCGCCATGGCGATTGCCGAAAAGATGCTGGCCGGATACAGCAAGGACAGCGATGACGCTCTGGTGCTCGCCGCCCGTCACAGGGGATCATCGTCGTGACCGACTTCCACGACCGTTACGCCGCTGCCCTGCAGTCTCACTTGGTAGCGGAAGACGAGGCCAGCCTGGCCGTTGGGCACGATCTCGGCCGCCAGGCACTGCAAGATCGCCTGAGCGTGCTCGAGATCATCGAGCGCCATTTCCGACTCGTCAACGGTGAGCTTGGGGAGGCCTTCCCGGTCGACCGCGGGGTCGCCCTGCAGTTCCTACTGCAGACGCTCGCTCCACTGGACGTCGCAAGCCGCGGATTCCTCGATGGCACACGGCGTTACGAGGAAGAGAGAGCGCGAGCCGAGGACCTGGCGAATCGGGACGAGTTCCGCACTGCGCTCGTGAATTCCCTGCAAGAGGGCTTCTTCGTCGCGGATCGCGACGGCTCCGTCGTCGAGATCAACGACGCCTTCGCCGAAATCACCGGGTTCACCGCAGACGATTTGCCGTACCGATGGCCTCATCCGTGGGTGATCGACGAGGACTCGGCCAGAGATGGACGGTCACGGCTGCTGCGCGACGGCGGAGTCGCATACGAGTCGGCGATCCGCCATCGCGACGGGCGCACGGTGTGGGTGGCCATCAGCACCAACATCGTCACGGGTGCCGACCGGGACGCGATCGTCGGAACGATCCGCGACGTCACCGCGGCGCGGGCCGCCGCAGAGACCGCCCGGGAAACCTCGCTGACATTGCAACGTGCGATGCTCGCGCCGACCGAGATTCCGGCCGGCTTCGCGGTCCGCTACGAGCCGGCCATCCCCCCGCTGGAGATTGGCGGCGACTGGTATGACGTGCTGCCGGTCGGCGACCGCCGGATCGGCATCATCGTCGGCGACTGCGTCGGAAGGGGACTGCCCGCGGCCGCCGTGATGGGTCAGCTTCGCAGCTCGGCGCGCGCCCTGTTGCTCACGGGTGCCGAACCTGCGGTTCTGCTCGAACAACTCGATACGGTGGCCGAGCTCATTCCCGATGCCTTCTGCACCACAGTGCTCGTGGCGGTCTTCGACGTCGAGTCGCGGCTCCTGACATACAGCCGCGCCGGCCATATCCCCGCAGTGCTCGCCGCACCGGGATCAGAGCCGACGGTGCTCAGCGGTGCTGGATCAGTGCCGCTGGCGGTGCGTCGAGATCATCGCCGCCCTCAGGAGTCGCTGGTGCTGGACCCGGCGTCGACACTGATGCTGTTCACCGACGGGCTGGTGGAGCGGCGAGGTGAGCAGATCGACGCTGGGATAGCCCGCGTCGCTGAGCTTCTGGGACGCACGTTGGACATGCCGGTCGATGCGGTCGCGGAAGTGATGCTGCGCGAGCTTGCCCCTGCGCGCGGATACGACGACGACGTCGCAATCGTGGTGTGCCGGCCGCCACTGGCCCCGTTCTGGATCGAAGAAGATGCCGTGCCGGACCGTTTGGCGGTGCTCCGAAACCGGCTCAAGGCATGGCTGCGCGGGGTCGGCACGCCCGACGCCTTCATCGCCGATGTCGTGCTCGCGGTCGGCGAGGCGTCGACCAATAGCATCGAGCACGCCTACCGCGAGCGCCAACCGGGCACCCTGCGCGTCGAGGCGGAGGTCGAGGGCCACGAGATCCATATCCGGGTCATTGATTTCGGCTCCTGGAGAACTCCGACCGACCAACCGAACACGCGCGGTCGAGGACTGCCGCTCATCCGGGCATTGAGCGACGTTTCCGCGCTCGACTCCACCGTGACGGGGACCACTGTCGCGATGAGCTTTCGGTTACCCGGCGTCGAAACGTTGCGAAGCTGATGCAGCTGATGCCTTGAGCGCCTACGTTCGACGCATGACGTATCCGCCCGGGCAGCCACCGTATTACCCGCAGCCCTATCAACAGCCCTACGGTCAATACGGGCAGCAGCCCCCGCCCTACCCGCCGCCCCGGAAAACCAGCGGCTTCGCAATCGCCTCGCTGATCTTCGGGATCATCGGCGGCATCCTGCTGAGCGTCATCTTCGGCATCATCGCGCTGAACCAGACCAAAGGGGGCAGACAAGGCGGCCGCGGCATGGCGATCGCCGGTCTGGCGCTCTCCGGCGCGTGGACGTTGCTGATCGCCGTCGCGATAGTGCTTGTGGTCGTCTTTGACGACGGCTCTGTTCGGGCCACTGACGTCAAACTCGGCGATTGCATCGAGACAACACCGTCGGACATGTCGACGGTCAAGATGCTGCCCAAGGTGTCGTGCGACAAGCCACACGAGGGCGAGGTCTACGCGCTGCTGCCGGTGTCTGGTGCCACGTTCCCCGGACAGTCGACATTGCGTAACGAGTACGAGGAGAAATGCATGTCGGCACTTCAGACGTATTCGTCGAAGGCGGCCGAGGATTCCGCCTACCAGATCTTCGTGCTGTATCCCACGCAGGAGACCTGGGACCAAGGAGACCGCCGTGTCGCCTGCCTCACGATCACGGGAGACAAGCGAACCGGCTCCGTCAAGGAGTGAAAGACGTCACAGACGCGAGCGCGTCGTTTCGTCGCGAAACGGTACCTCAGGTACCGTCGATTCATGACCGACCAGCAGTTCGACGTGATCATCGTCGGCGCCGGCTTCGGCGGAATCGGTGCCGCGATCCAGCTCAAGCGGCTGGGCTATGAGAACCTCGTCATCCTCGACCGAGAGGACGACCTAGGCGGAACGTGGCATGTCAACCGCTATCCAGGTCTGGCTGTCGACGTCCCCACGACCAGTTACTCCTATTGGTTCGAGCCCAACCCCAACTGGTCACGGCTGTTCTCCACCGGCGCAGAGATCAAGCAGTACGCCGACGACGTCGCCGACAAGTACGACGTGCGCCGCCACATGCGCTTCAACACCGCGGTCGAGAGTGCCCGCTGGGACGAAGACGCCCGGCTCTGGCAAGTCGCGCTCGCCGGCGGCAAGACGCTGACGACGCGTTACCTGATCACCGCCACCGGCTTTCTTTCGCAGCCGCGCACCCCCGACATCCCCGGTATCGGCGGCTTCGAGGGCAAGATCATCCACACTGCCGCGTGGGACGACAGCTACGACCTCCAGAACCGCCGGGTCGCCATCATCGGTACCGGTGCGACTGCCGTCCAGCTCATTCCTAACGTGGCGAAGAAGGTCGCCGACCTCACCGTCTATCAGCGCACCCCGATCGTCGTAGTGCCCAAATTCGACGTGCCGATCCCCAGGCCGGCCAAGCGCCTCTTCACCAAAGTGCCTCTGACGCAGCGGGTGATCCGCCTACTTACTGACGCGATCTATGCATTCTTCACCGCCGTGCCGCTCCATCACCGGCAGCTTTTCTTCCGGCGCATGAACATCGCCGCCTACGACCTGGGCAAGATGCACCGCTTCGCATCTATCCGAGACAAAGAACTACGCGCGAGGCTGACACCGAATTACGACTTCGGCTGCAAACGGCCGACGTTCTCCAACAGCTACTACCGGGTGTTCAACAAACGGCACGTGCACCTGCAGACCAGTGGAATCGAGCGCATCGAAGCCGACGGCATCGTCACCAACGACGGCACGAAGACGGTGATCGACACCTTGGTGCTTGCAACCGGGTTCGATCTGTGGGAGGCCAACTTTCCGGCGATCGAGCTCATCGGCCGGAACGGCCGCAACCTCGGAAAGTGGTGGCGCGATACCAGGTTCCAGGCATACCAAGGCTTGTCGATGCCGCACTTCCCCAACTTCCTCAGCTTGGCCGCCCCGTACAGTTTTCTGGGTCTGAACTTCTTCAACACCATGGAGTGCCAGATGCGCCACATGGATCGCCTGTTCAGTGAGGTCAAGCGTCGCGGCGCGACCACGTTCGAGGTGACCGAGGACGCCAACGCCCATTACCTGGACCGGATGATCGAGCTGAACGGTGACTCGGTATTTGCTCTCGGTAACTGCGCGACATCGCGGTCGTACTACTTCAACCCCCACGGTGAGGCGACGCTACTGCGTCCGATGCCGACTCGGGCGGCGGTGCGAGAGGCCTCGCGATTCCCGTTGAGCGACTACGCATTCGCCTGATCAGAAAGGACGAGCGATGTCGAAAATCGCAGGTCTGTTGGGCTTGGGACTCGCCGGCATCGGCCTGGCACATTTTGCAAAGCCGGACGCGTTCGAATCGGTGACGGCGATGGTCTTTCCCGAAGACCCCCAGCAGCACCTCTACATCGACGGCGGAGCCGAGACGTTGCTCGGGCTGGGACTGGCAGTGCCGAAGACCCGCAAACTGGCCGTGATCGGATTACTCGGCTACGGCGGCTATTTGGCGGCGAACGTTCTCAAGAACCGAGCAGCGTAAGTTCCATCAGCCTCCGCACGCAGGCTTGCGACTGTGCGCAATCGCCGTAGTGCGCCAGCCGTCCGACGTCGACGACCAGTGCCATCGCAGCATGTACCAAGAATCGAGCCTGTGTGGCTGAAAGCTCAGCACGCACTGAGGTCAACAGCCGCACCCAGGAATCGATCGTGGACCGCTGCACGTTGCGCAGCAACACCTCGTCGGTGGGTGCGAGGTTGACCCGTTCTGTGTAGTAGACGAAGGCCAGCTCGGGGTTTGCGAAAGATATTGCGACATAAGCCTCGATCAGTTGCGTCAACACGCGCCGGGAATCTGTGTCCGAGCCCATGATCGCCGACAACTCGCCGGATATCCGGTCCGCGGCGCGCCGCATCACCGTCGCCAGGATGTCACTCTTACCGGAGAAGTAGCGATAGATGCCCGACGTCGGCAAGCCCACCGCCACCGCGATCTGCTCCATGCTGGTTTCGCGGTAGCCCTGTTTATTGAACAACGCCATCGATGCACGCAGCAGCGCTTCGTAGATGCCTGAGTCGGAAAAGAGTCGCCGCCGTGGCGGATTGGTCGGCGAATCACTCTCAAGCGGCAATTCGGCGGACAGCACCCGTTGACCGACCTCGGCGAACAGGGCGCGAATCTCGCCATCCGACATCCTCACCCGATGGTCGACAACGCTGCCGACCACACTCAGCAGCGCCGCCGAGATCATCCAGCGCTGCGATGACGAGAGGGTCGGCCGAATCGCTATGAGCGGCTTCTGAATCCGGCGGTTGACCACCTTCAGCTGGTGCATCAGTTGTTTCTGGTCTTCTGGCCGCAGGTATCGCGCCTGCCACCGGTACAGTCCGCCTGACGCCCGATTGACGAGTGTGACATCGATGAGCGCGTGAATCATTTGACGCAAGGCGTCATCGACCCCGATGTCGGTGACGTCGACGAGCTGCTGTCCGAGGTTCAGCACGGCGGCCCGAAAAAGGTCGTACTTGCTGGGATAGTGGCGGTACAGCGCCGCCGCGGAGATACCGACCCTGGCTGCGATCGCCTCCATGCTCACCGCGTGGTAACCGGACGCGCTGAACGCCTCGGCCGCGGCGCGCTCGACCTGGGTTTTGCGGTCCTTCGGCCGTCGACGGATTGGTGCGGACGACTCGGCGGGCAGCGCGCCCAGCTTGGGAAGCACCACCTCACGGTAACGCCATTCCAGAATTGCCGTACACATCCCGGCAAGATCAGCCAGCAATTGGTACTGTTTTGTCGCCAGCGTCAAGAACGGCGATTAACATAGCCGTTGTGCTGGCCTTGGTCCGCCGCCTGCTCGGCTACCGCATCTCAATCGCGGCGCTGATCGGTATCGCGTTCCTCGTCGGCTTTCCGTACCTGCTCGTCGGGGTGTTTTGGTCAATCAACCACACCGAGCATCTGCACCAGATGCACGGAGCCGATCTGACCCTGTCCTTCCCGGGGCAGATCGTGTCCTGGCCGGTGCTGCTGTTCTCCGACGTCTGCATGGTCTGACCCCTAGAGGAGGCTCTGTGACGAACCGTGGTTGGTTCATTCTGTGTCTTGGCGGCGCGCTGACCGGAATCGGGCTGGTGGCGTTGAACTTTCCGGTCTTCCTCAACGCGTATGACCAGTGGGGCTGGCAGATCAAGTGCGGGACTGGATACAGCACCAACATGATGTACGCAGAGATGGCCAATCAGGCGTTCCCACACGCCGACTTCGTCGACCAGTGCCAAACGGCGCTGATGGTCCGTCGCGCCTGGGCCATCCCGGTCGCGCTCGTCGGCTGGCTGATCCTCTCCGGACTGGCCGTGGCCCTGTGGCGGCACGCGTCACCCACCAGCGAAGGGGCCGACGCCTTAACGTAAGGCCGTGACCGGCCCGCAGCTCGAGCGCCGTCTGGGCCTGACCGACGCCGTCGTCATCGGCCTGGGGTCGATGATCGGAGCCGGCGTCTTCGTAGCGCTGGCACCTGCGGCCGCCGCGGCGGGCACCGGCCTGCTCCTCGGTCTTGCGGTGGCCGCAGTCGTCGCCTACTGCAACGCGACCGCGTCGGCGCGGCTTGCCGCGCGCTACCCGCAGTCAGGCGGCACGTATGTGTACGGCCGCGAGCGACTCGGCGAGTTCTGGGGCTACCTCGCCGGATGGGGTTTCTTGGTCGGCAAGACGGCGTCCTGCGCGGCGATGGCACTGACAGTGGGGTACTACGCGTGGCCGACGCAGGCGCATGCGATCGCGGTCGCCACCGTCGCGGTGTTGACGGCGGTCAACTACGTCGGGGTGCAAAAGTCCGCGCTTTTCACACGACTGATCGTGGGTGTCGTGCTGGTCGTGCTGGGAATTGTCGTGGCGGTCGTGTTGACCTCCGGCGCGGCGGATTTCACGCGTATGCAGGTGAGCGGCCACCTCCACGGTGTGCTGCAGGCAGCCGGGATTCTGTTCTTCGCATTCGCCGGATATGCACGGATCGCGACGCTCGGCGAGGAAGTTCGCGACCCGGCGCGCACCATTCCGCGGGCAATCCCACTGGCACTGGGCATCACTCTGGTTGTCTATGCGGCGGTCGCGTGCGCGGCGCTGGCCGTGCTGGGCGGTGACCGGCTGGCCCGGGCAACCGCGCCGTTGGCCGACGTGGTCATTGCCGCCGGCATGCCTGGATTCGAAACGGTGGTGCGGGTCGGCGCGGCCGTCGCGGCGGTGGGATCGCTGCTGGCGTTGATCCTCGGGGTGTCCAGGACGACACTTGCGATGGCACGTGATCGCCATCTGCCGCATGGGCTTTCGGCGGTGCACCCGCGGTTCAGGGTGCCGCACCGCGCAGAGGTTGCGGTCGGCATCGTTGTCGCCGCGGTGGCGGCGTTCAGTGACGTGCGCGGTGCGATCGGTTTCTCCTCGTTCGCGGTGCTGGTGTACTACGCGATTGCGAACGCGTCGGCGTGGACACTCGGGCGTCGGGTGATCCCAACTGTCGGACTGGCCGGCTGTCTGGTGCTTGCGTTCGCGCTGCCACTGACATCCGTGGTCTCCGGAGTAGGGGTGCTGGCCGTGGGTGCGGCAATCTATGCCATTCGGCGCTGACGGAACGCGTCGACCGCAGTGGGCAGTGTCATGAAGATGTGGTCATCGCCGATCTTTTCAAGCAGCCCCGCCGCTTCTAGCGCGGCCCTGAGGTCCTGCTTGACTCTGGCCATCGCGAAAACCGTTCCACGGCGGCATAGTTCAGCGCGCAATTCGTCGAGGGCGTCCAGCGCGGTGAGATCGACCTCGACGTTAGCCTCAGCGTTGAGCAGGAACCACTCCACCGGTCCGGCGCTGGAGTCGACAGCGTGCAGCGCGCGCTTGCGGAAGTCCTCGGCATTGGCGAAGCACAGCGGCGCGTCGTAGCGGTACACCAGCAGCCCGGGTACGGGCTGGGCGTCGGTGTAGTCGTCGATGTCGTGCATGCCGGCGACGCCGGGCACGAAGCCGAGCACACTGTCGTGGGCGTGCGCGACGCGGCGTAGCAGGTCGAGAATCGACAGTCCCACCGCCACCAGCACCCCGTACAGTACGCCGAAGGCCAACACCGCCGCAGTCGTCGAACACGCCAGGATGAACTCGCTGCGACGAAACCGTGCAAGCCGCCGGAAAGCCTCGACGTCGATGAGCTTCAGTGCGGCAAAGACGATCAACGCTCCCAGGGCAGCCTTCGGGAACAACGCCAACACGCCGCGCCCGAAGATCATCACCAGCATCACGACGGCCAGCATGATGAGTGAGAAGAGTTGCGTACGGCTTCCGACTGCGTCTCCGAGCGCGGTGCGGCTGCCGCTGGAACTGACTGGAAACCCTTGCGTAACACCGGCCGCCGCATTGCAGACACCGAGAGCGCGCAGTTCGGCGTTAGCATCCAACGCTTCGCCTCTGCGGGCCGCGAACGTCCGCGCGGTCAGGATGTTGTCGGAGAACGCGACGATCGCGATGCCGCATGCGGGGATCACGAGCGATGCGAAATCGTGCGCGGGAACATGAGGCAGATGCGGTGTCGGCCACTCGCTGGGGATCTGGCCGACAACCGCAATTCCGTTGGAGTCCAACGAAAACAGCGCGACGACCACCGTCGCTGCGAGAACCGCGACAAGTGGGCCGGGCGCGCGGGGTAACCACCGGGCCATTGCCAGCAGCCCCACCAACACCGCGGCCGCCAGGGCGATCGTCGGCCAATGTGCCTGGGCGACACCGGCAGCGAAAGTTCTGATCTGTTCGATGAACTCCTCACCTTCGACCGGGATGCCGGTGAGCTTTTCCAATTGGCTCGCGATCATTACGAAGGCGATTCCCGCCATGTAGCCGACAAGCACCGGTCTCGACAACAGGTTGGCCAGAAAGCCGAGGCGGGCGATGCCTGCCAGGAAGCAGGCCGCGCCGACGAGGATGGCCAATGCTCCGGCAAGTGCGGCGTAGCGCACAGGGTCGCCCACCACCATCGGCGCCAACACGGCGGCTGTCATCAGTGCTGTCGTCGACTCCGGTCCGACGGATAGTTGCTGCGACGTGCCGAGCACGGCGTACAGGATGAGCGGACCCAGCGCAGCCCACAGCCCGGCGACTGGTGACAGGCCGGCCAGGCTGCCGTAGGCCATCACCTGCGGGATGAGATAGGCGGCCACGGTCAGGCCGGCGAGCACGTCCCCGCGCAGCCATGTCCGGTCATATCGCCGCAGCCGCGCCAGCCCCGGCGCGACACCAGAAACTCTCATCGTGGCCCTATTGTCCTTCGGATGACGTGGACTCGGGTCGAAGGCGTCGACGTGGTGGCACCCCACGAAAGGCTGAGCTGGCTGCGAACCACAGGGATCGGCGCCCAGCACGTGGTGGCGATGTTCGGCGCGACGTTCCTGGTGCCGGTGCTCACCGGGTTTCCACCTGCCACCACTCTGCTGTTCTCGGGCGTGGGCACGATCCTGTTCTTGCTCATCACCGGTAACCGGCTGCCGAGCTATCTCGGGTCGAGCTTCTCGGTGATCGCACCGGTGACGGCTGCGGTGGCCAGCCACGGCCACCGCAGTGCGCTCGGCGGGCTGATCGCCGTCGGAGCGTCGCTGGTGATCGTCGGGGTGGCCGTGCACGTAGTAGGCACGCGGTGGCTCGATGCCGTGCTGCCGCCCGCGGTGACGGGCGCGATCGTCGCGCTGATCGGGCTGAACCTGGCGCCCGCGGCCAAGGCCAATTTCGACAAGGGGCCACTGGTGGGTGCGGTCACGCTGGTCCTGCTGGTGTGCTCGCTGGCGTTCTTCCGCGGAATCCCGGGCAGGCTGGCGATTTTCGTGGCAGTGGTCGCCGGCTACCTGTTGGCTCTGGGACTCGGCGACGTGGACACGTCACGAATCAGATCGGCCGCATGGTTGGGCCTACCGGAATTTCAGGCACCGGCGTTCACGCTGTCGGTGTTGCCGCTGTTTCTGCCTGCGGTGGTCGCGCTGATCGCGGAGAACATCGGGCACGTGAAGTCGGTGGGACAGATGACGGGCACCGACCTCGACCCTCTTGTGGGCCGGGCACTGGCAGCCGACGGGATTGCGACGATGCTGGCCGGAGCCGGCGGCGGGTCGGCGACGACGACCTACGCCGAGAACATCGGGGTGATGGCGGCCACCAAGGTCTACTCGACGGCCGCGTACTGGATCGCAGGCGGGGTGGCGATCGCGTTGGCGTTGTGCCCCAAGGTCGGTGCCGCGATTTCGGCCATTCCACCCGGCGTGCTGGGCGGTGCGACGATCGTGTTGTACGGACTGGTCGGCATCCTCGGCGTGCGGATCTGGCTGACCAATCATGTCGACTTCACCGACCCGGTCAACCAGATGACCGCCGCGATCTCCCTGATTCTCGGCATCGCCGATTTCACTTGGCGCATAGGCGATTTGACGTTCACCGGGATTGCGCTGGCTCGATCGCCGCGCTGGTGATCTACCACGGCATGCGGGGCCTTCGCCGGTTGCGAGGAGTGCGCGATCAGAACAGCGGTGGTTCGTGAATTCAGGAAGCGCCTGCGGACTCGCCCCCGTCCCAGATCCCGGGGCCGGTGCCGGTGTCCGGCCCGGAGTCAATGCCGGTGCCGCCGGCGGGGTTGCCGCCATCGAAATATCCTGCGCCCGTCCCGGTGTCGGGCCCGGCGTCTAGCCCGGTGCTGCCAGCCGGGTCGCCGCCGTTCCAGAAGTTGGGGTCGGGGCCGGTGTTCGGCCCGACGCCCGTGCCGTCATCGTCGTTCAGCCGTGGTTGCGCAACAAAGCCGCCCGTGGGACTGGCCGCCGAGGCGGACGCCTCCGTGGCGATTGTGATCGCAACCACGGTCAGCGGCGCAAGTGCCGCCGCCGCCACCTTTGTGAGATTGATGTTCATCCCATGTCCCACTTTCTGTTGCCCTGGGAGTCCGGGTACAGCGTAGTGCGGCTGTGGGATCGCTGTGTGGCATTCCCGGCGCAGAATTTCTCCAACAAAGCGCGGAATCAGAACGGCGGTGGTTCGTCGTCCTCTTGGGGTGGTGCGGCGCCTCCGAAATAGGCTTCCTCCCGGGCTTTTCGGCGTGCTTCGCGGATATTCCTGTTTCGGGCGCGTTCGGCGGAGACGTAGCTGGCGCGGTTCTCAGCGCGGGTGGTCTTGCGGCGCGGCATCATCACCCGGGGGTCACCACAACGGTCGGTCCTTCTTGTATCGGGTTCCGGCAATTCGGCAGTCGGCGCACAGAGTGTGGGAAAGATCATCGCGCTGCCGGGCAGGGTCACGTAGGTCTGCCCGGATGGCAGTGTCCAAATCACTGTCCCGTCGGCTAACTGTCGATCTCGCCAGCGGGCGCTGAAGGTCCTGCGCCTCTGCTGAAAACGGCGCAGGCACTTGAGGTTCGAGGGATGTGTCGCCCCGCCATCGCTGTAGGCGATGGTGTGGTCGATGTCGCACTCGGTCGCAGCACGGTCACAACCAGGGGCGCGACAGGTTAGGTCTCGGGCGCGAACAAAGTCGGCGAGTTTGCGCGACGGCGCATACCCGGGCTCCGGCGGCGCATCTGCCGGGTGGACCAGCGGGCGCAGCCGCGCTTCGCGTGCCAGCTCGGCGAGCATGTCGGCGGGGATCAGGTCTCCCCTTTCGACCGCGTAGCCCGGTGTATCGGATCGGCCGGCGACGGCGGCCTGGTCAGCGACGATATGAATCGTGACGTCGGCGGGCGAGGACAATCGTCCCCCGGCCGAGCAGTCCGGGGCGTCGCACTGACACGACAACCGCTCATGCCCGGCGCCCAACGCCCCCAACGCATCCGCGAGGCGCTGCTGATGGTCGCGGGGATCCCCGTCGCACACGGTCTCGGCCAGCGCTTCCAGCCGTGCCTCCAGCACGTCGGCGTCGGCAAGCAACATCGTTGCCGACATCCCGGCCACCCCGTCTTCGGGCCCCCAGAACACCACGCCACGGTTGTCGGCGCGCTCACGCTTGTGGCGCACGGCGTCCGGATCGACCCGGCACACCAGCCGATCGATCGCCGTGGCCAGGCGGCGCTGACTCAACGATCCCCAACGTGGGGCGCGGGCTGCCAGTTGGCGATCCACCGCTGCCATCGCAGGGTCGTCTTTGATCAACTCGGTGCGGTAGCAAATCGCTTGGAACGTGCGGAAGTCGATTTCGCCGGCCTCGAACACGGTGGCCACGCTCGGAAGCCGATCGCACATTGCACGTCCGTAATGCATATAGCTGCCCGCCATCGCCACGCTGCAATGCAGTGCGGCGGCGATCTCAGCGCCCACCTCCGCCCAGGTGTCCACGGCCCAGTCCTTTTCCTCGCCGTGTTCGACCCTGCGGATCTCGAACAGTTCGCCGATGTTGATCAGCCGCCGAGCGATCGCACGATTCTCCGCACGCGCCGCTACGCATATCTCCGCTATCAGCGCCTTGCCCGGATCTTCGAACATACATTCGATTATGCCATGGGGCGGCGGCAAGCGTCAGCCGCGCAGCTCGACACAGCACTCGCCTGCTGCGGGCGCGAGGACGGCATCGACCTTCGTCGCCTGCAGTCCCTCGATGACGCCCCGCACGAACGCGTGGTTGAGCTGACACACAAGATCGGGCATTTCGCGAGCCAGCGGATCAAACGGGCAGTTGCGCAGGCGAACACACGCGTGCCCGGCCCGGCCCGGTTCGAAGCCGTAGTCGGAGAGAATCTCCTCGATGACGGTCAGCGCCCGCTCGGCGCCGAGCCTGCCCGGACGTAACCGCTCTCGCATCGCGGCCCCCGCCGCGAATCCGCGCCGATACGCCGCCGCGACCGCGGCCGACCTCGCTGAGCCATGTTCGTCCTCGGTGAGCACCGCCTGGGTCAGAATGTCGGCCAGGACTTCGTAACGACGTGCCGGGATGCTCACCTGGATGGCCGCCTCGGAAGGGCTGTACACCTTCGGCGGCCTACCCACGCCAGCACTGCGAAAGCGCGACTTCAGCAACCCCGCCTCGACCAGCTTGTCGAGGTGGAAGGCCGCGAGTTTCCGAGAAATCCCGACCGCATCTGCAGCCTCGTCACGGCTCACCGGCCGTCCCGCGGCCCTTGCGAAGTCGTAGAGCCGCCGACGCACATCGTCGCCGAGCGTGGCGATGGCGTGGATCGGGTCTGGATCGCTCACAGGAACACCATAGCGCCAATAACAATTGGCTGAATGGCCCGTCTTGACGCCTGACAGTGATAAGACTAATACTAATTATCTAAATTGTAGAGAGGCTGAAGGCGTTATGAGCACTCACCTGGATCAGGCGAAACAGCCTGTGAGCAGCGTGCTGGCCGGGCCGTACGGCCACCCGTTCCATCCGATCCTCGTCACCATCCCGATCGGCGCGTGGGCGTGCGGCCTCGTATTCGACATCGCCTCCCACATCGTCGAGAAGCCCGGCTTCCTCAACCAGGCATCCGAATGGCTGATCGGAATCGGCGTCGTGAGCGCCATCGCGGCGGCGATGATCGGGTTCCTCGACCTCATCGCCATCCCGTCCGGCACATCGGCGTTCCGCACCGGACTGCTGCACATGACGCTGAACCTCATCGTCACCGGGGCGTACGTCGCCAACTTCCTCTGGCGGCACGGCACGTACTCGGACGAGGCGGCCGTCGCACGGGGCCCTCTGGTCCTGTCGGTGATCAGCTTCGCGCTTCTCGGCGCATCCGGCTATCTCGGCGGAAAGCTCGCCTATCGCTACGGAGTCCGCGTAGCGCGCGAGGCGGATCAAAGCGCAGGTTTTCGTCCTGGCAGGTAACGAAGGGAGATTCGCCATGGCAATCGCGGCACTCGTCGCCTGGGCTCTCACCGCCCTGGGCGGCTTCTACATGCTCGCCAAATGGGTTGGTGGTGGCGGCCATCGCAGAGAAAGCAGCACCAAACTGGCGCCCGGGCTGATCTTTGGGCACTTCCTGCTGGCCGCTGCCGGTCTCGTGTTGTGGATCATCTACGTCGTCATCGACAGCAAGACCGTCGGATGGATTGCGTTTATCGCGCTGCTGCCGGTGGCACTTCTCGGCTTCATCATGCTGGCGCGCTGGATTCCGGCCTACCGCAAGAGAACTGCTGCACCTGATGCCGGGAGCGTGCCCGAAAGAGCATTTCCCGTTGCGGTCGTGGTTGCGCATGGCGCGCTCGCTGTCACCACGCTGGTGCTCGTGCTGCTCGCCAACCTCAACAATGCGACAAGCTGAAGCAGCTAACGCCCCTGCGTGTTTCGGTGTCGTTGATCCCGCGGCGGAACGCCGTTGGGCCCCTCGACCGACTGCGCGTACGTGCCCACTGTGAACGCCACCCCGGGTGCCGTGACCGCGAGTGCGTCGCGGTTGACGTTGTCGATCGTGTCGGCCGGTGTGTGATAGTTCGGGTCGAACGCCACCCCGGCGGTGCCGCCCCACAGCCGCGCCTGCACCTGTGACTTCTTGCCCGACGTCCCCGTTGTCATTCCGCCGATCGGGATGCCGGCCTTCAAGAACGGAAAGTAGTCGGCCGCGTTGCCCAGCGGCTGATCGGCAGGCCGTCGGCCCGCCAGATTCAAGTATCCGGCGAGCGTCCGTTCGAGGCCCGCGGAACCCGGCGGCACCCGGTCGGACGGCACTTCGGGAGTGGGCTGCCCGGATTGATCCCCGTCATAGGTGAAGTAACCCGCGTTGGGCGACGCGAGCGTGTCGAAGTCCACATACAGGGCAATGTCGTTGAGCTGGTCGCCCGACAGCCCCGCCAGATACTGCGTCGATCCATTGAGCGCTTGCTCTTCCGCCGCCCAGAAGCAGAACCGCACCGCGTTCGTCACGGCCGGGGATGCGCCCAGCTGCAGCGCCGTCTCCAGCACCGCAGCGACCCCGCTGCCGTTGTCGTTGATACCCGGACTGCTCAGGTAGCCGTCGAGGTGCGCACCCGCGACGACGACGTTCTGTGTGGATCCGGTCTTGGTCTGCGCCACAACATTTCGTGATTTGAGTGTCGTGCTCTTGCTTTCCATCGTTAGTCGCACCGGTGCCGTCGTTCGCCACAGCGCGGCGTCGGCCTCTGTGCCGATCACCCCTACCGGCACCCTAAGCTGCGTGTAATAGCCCGGCCCGAACAGCCCGGGTGGAGCGCCCTGAGCACTCGGCGCGCTCATCACCAACAGCGCGACGGCGCCACTGGCCACCGCGGCGTTCTGCTTGTCCGCCACCGAGCACGCCGTGTCATCGGTGACCGCGATCGCGCCTTTGACCGCCGTCCCCGAGTAGTCGCCGGGCGCGCAGCCCGCAGGTTTGGCGGCATGCACGGCCGGTGCCGACAACCCCCCGGGAGGCGTCTGCACGAGCAGCGACGCCTGGTCGATGTCATAGGTGCGACCGCCGACGGTCAACGTCTGCGTGCCCTGCTTCTCCAGCTTCACGCGAGTCACCTCGGGGGTCTGCACGTCGAAGCCTTTGTCCTTCAACAGCTTGACGACGTAGTCCACGCTCGCCTGGTATCCGGGCGTCCCGTCGGCGCGGCTGCCGCCGTTGGCGTTCGCGATGTCTTGCAGCGCACGCAAATGCTGAAAGACCGCATCCACCTTGACTTTTGCCGCCAGGTCTCGACCTGGGTCTGTCGGTGTGGACGCGGGTTTCGACGAGCAGCCCCCGACCAACGCGGCCACGAGCAACAGGGTCAGTACCGCTCGCCTCATGACTCCTTCTGCACGTGCCGGGTGCGATCTTCACGGATCGGCACACCGTTGCGGCCACCGATGTCTTGCGAGTACAACGCCACCGAATATGCGACCCCACCGCCGTTGATGCCCAGCGCCGTGCGGTCGATGTGCTGCAGCGTGTCAGTTGGCTTGTGGTAGTTCGGATCGAACGGTACGTCGGCCTCGCCGCCCCACAGTCGCGCCTGCTCGGCGCTCTTGTTCTCCTCCGCACCCGAGAAGAGCCCACCGGATGGGATACCGGCCTTCGTGAAGAAGTCGTAGTCCGAGCGACCGTCGAAAGACGTGTCTTCGGCGGTCTTTCCGGCGATCGTCAGATAGGCGACCAGCGTGCGCTCGATTCCCGCGGATCCCTCCGGCACCCGCGGCGGGCCCTCATCGGGCGCAGGCGGGGTGGATTGATCTCCGTCGTACGTGAAGTATCCGGGGTTCGGCGAGGCGAGCATGTCGAAGTTCAGGTACAGCGCGATGTCCTTCAGCGCGTTCTCGTCGAGCGACTGGATGTACTTCTGGGAACCGACGAGCCCCAGTTCCTCTGCCCCCCAGAACGCGAACCGCACGGCGTTCTGAACCGGCGGCGACGTGCCCATCTGCAGGGCAGTCTCGAGCACCGCGGCAACCCCCGAGCCGTTGTCGTTGATGCCGGGGCCCTCCGGGACGCTGTCCAGGTGCGCGCCCACCATCACCACGTTCTGCGTGGAACCGGTCTTGGTCTGTGCGATCACGTTGCGCGCCTTGACGGCTTTGACCGAAGCGTCCACCTTGATCGTCGTCGGTCCGGGTTGGGTTCTCAACCTCGCGCCATCGGCCTTGCTGATGCTGACCACCGGAATCTTGACGTCGGTCTGCGCGCCGAGTGTGCCGCCCATGCGCTCCTCGCTGACGTTGTCGGCAATCACCAGCCCCACTGCGCCACGCTGGACCGCCGCATCTTGTTTGGCGGAGAACTGGCAGGATCCGCGGTCGACCAACACCACGGCGCCAGAGACCGGGAGGCCGTCATAGTCGGAGGGCGTACAGCCGGGTGTGTCGTCGGCCCGCGCGGCGACCAGTGGACCGCTCACGCCTTGCGGCCCGGTGCCCGCTGAATACTGCAGCACGTGCGCGGGGACGTCGGCGCCGCTCACAGACAGCGACACCTTGCCCGCCTCGAACTGCCGAAAGTCGAACTCCGGTGTCTGCACATCAAAGCCTCTGTCGCGCAATGTCTTTGCGACATAGTCGACGCTGGCATCGTAACCCGGCGTGCCGACGGCGCGGTTGGCACCGTTGCCGTCGGCGATCTGCTGAAGCTTTTCCAGATGCCCGTACATCGCGTCGGCGTTGACCTTCTGTCGCATCGACTGCGCGTAGTCCGCGGCCGCCGGCGTCGTCCGCCGCTGTTCGGGCTGCTCGCGTGAACATCCGACCAGCACCGCGACCAGCGCGAGCGTCGCCAGCAGCGCCACCACGCTCGTGCATCTTCGCAACACGGGCCCCACGTTAGCGTGCAGCTCGATCACGGGGCGCATGACGGCAATCCGTCGCTGACCTGAGCCGTCACCAGATCGGCGACCTCCCGCATGCCTGCGGCGTTCGGGTGCAGCGCCGCGGGACGACCCGGCCACGGAATACGGAACCGCGCTGTCCACGGGTCCGCCGACCACGCGTGATGCTCGCGGCTGGCGTCGCCGGCCTTGACGAGTTCGCAACCGGTCGCTTCGGCGGCCTCGGCGGTGCGCCGCTCCAGCGTCGCAGCGACGTGTCGGCCGAGGTCGGCGTCGGAGTTCGACAGCGGAGGGGCTTTGCGTCCGGCCGGCGGCAGCACCGTCAGGTAGTCGACGAACAGCACCCGGGCCTGCGGCGCGCGTCGCCGCACCGTGTCACCGACCTCGCGCAACGAATCGGCCACGTCGTCGAGTGCGCGCTCCCTTGCCGCGCGGTCGCGCAATTGCCGGATCCGGCAGCCGAGCAGCGGCACCCACTGCGCCGGCCACGGAAGGCACGCCAAAGTCAGCAGCGGCAGATAGCCGACGTCGTTGCCGCCGATCGTCACAGTGACCAAGGTCTCGGACCCGTCCAATGCCTCGACTTGCGGTGGCGCGCCAAACTGCTTGTCGCGCAACACATGTGCGGTCGTCGCACCGGAGTACGTCACATCCTCCAGGTCCAGCCCAAGCGCGGCGGCCACGAGGTGCGGATAGTTGCGCGCCGAGCGCCCGGCCGGCCACGGGGCGCCGGCCGCGCGTGGTGTGATGCCCGGCCCGGCCGCCATCGAGCTGCCCAGGGCGACGTAGCGACTCGTCATGTGCCCCACGAGGGGGCAGGGCTGGACGCCTGCGCCCAGAACCGCTTCGGGATTCGGCCGGCGTGGCGGGCAAGATATCCGGCGGAGACGGCGGCGGCCATCGCCGTGGCCATCGCGACCGGGTCGGCGGCCCTGGTCACCGACGTGGCGAGGAGCACGGCGTCGCATCCGAGCTCCATCGCCAGCGCGGCGTCGCTGGCCGTGCCGATGCCGGCGTCGAGCACCACCGGGACACCGGCCTGCTCGACGATCATCTCGATGTTGTGCGGGTTCGCGATGCCCAGCCCGGTACCGATGGGCGAGCCCAGCGGCATCACGGCCGCGCAGCCGCTGTCCTCCAGCCGGCGCGAGAGCACCGGATCGTCATTGGTGTACGGCAGCACGACGAATCCGTCATCCACCAATTGCTCTGCCGCCCGGACCAACTCGACGGCGTCGGGCAGCAGAGTCCGTTCGTCGGCGATCACTTCGAGTTTCACCCAGTCGGTTTGCAGTGCTTCGCGGGCCAGCTGCGCGGTCAGCACCGCCTCGGCGGCACTGCGACACCCGGCCGTATTGGGCAGCGGCGTGATGCCCAGCCGCGTCAGCAGGTCCAGCACCCCGGTGCCACCCGTCGCGTCGACGCGGCGCATCGCGACCGTGGTCAGCTCGGTGCCCGACGCGACCAGCGCATCCTCCAGGACGGTGAGGTTGGTGGCGCCGCCGGTGCCCATGATCAGCCGGGACGTGAAGCTGCGTCCGGCGATGGTCAGTTTCGAATCTGGTTCAGCCACCCTGCACCGCCGTCACGACCTCCAGTCGAGCGCCATCGGAAAGCGTTCTGTGCCAACCTGATCGAGGCAGCACCGACCAATCCAGCGCCACCGCAACCCCCTTGTCGGGGAAACCCAGACGGCTCAACAGCGCGGCGACGGTGATGTCGTCGTCGACCTGCAGCCTCTCATCGTTGACGGTGACGATCACGTAGCCCCCACAAGCGCGTTGACTTCGGCGAGAATCTTCTCCGCCGTCCATGGTGCCAACAGAAAGCCGGACCGGCCATGTCCGGAGGCCACCAGCACGCGGTCATCCAACCGGCCCACGATCGGCATGTTGTCCGGGGTCATCGGCCGCAGGCCGGCCCCACACTCGGCGAGTTCGTATTCGCCGAGCGCCGGCATCACCGCGCACGCGTCGTCGAGCAACTCCCGCACGCCCGTCACCGCGGGCGCGGTGTCGCGGCCGTGCTCGTACTGGGTGGCGCCCACCACCACGCCGTCGGCGCGCGGCACCAGGTACACCTGCCTGCCGTGCACGCGAGCGCGAATCACCCTCTGCGGCACCGGCATACAGCCCACACGCCACCGCAGCCGAAGCACCTCACCCTTGACGGGGCGGATCGCGAGGCCGGGCCACAGCGCCGGGACGTCGATGCCGTTGGCCAGCACCACGGCGCCGGCGTCCGCCACCTCGGCCAGATCCTCTACCGGTGGCGCCCATGCGACGCCGAGGCGCTCGCAGTGCGCGGCCAACGCCTCCACCACCGCGCGGTTGTCAACAGCAAGCTCGGTGACAGCACGAAATCCATGCCGAATGCCCTGCGCCAGAAGGGGTTCCACCTCGCGCGCGTTCGTCGTCAGCGTCACCGGGTGGCCCTGAGCGGCCAGCCACTCCCCTACCGTGCGCAGATCCGCTGCATCCGCACGGTCCACCGCGACGACCAGTGACTCTCGCGCGGTTATCACCGTATCGGGCAGACCGTCGAGGAATGAGTCGTGCCACAGCGCCAGCGACTCGAGCCCGATCCGCAGCAACCGCTCCTCGCCCGGCCAGCCTTCGCTGTGCGGGGCCAGCATCCCGCCGGCCACCCATGACGCGCCCCGGTCGGCGGGTGTGCGGTGCACGCGGACAGTGCGGCCGGACGCCGCGAGCCGCCGGGCGACCGACAGACCGATGACGCCGCCGCCGATCACCGCGATGCAACCGATAGACATGTCGGTTTCTAGGCTAGTCCGTGTGCGGGACGCTGACGGGCGGCTAGCGGCGGCCAGGCTGTACCTGTGCACCGATGCCCGCCGAGAGCTCGGTGACCTGGCAGAATTCGCCGGCGCGGCGCTGTCCGGCGGCGTCGACATCATCCAGCTGCGCGACAAGGGCTCGGCCGGCGAGCAGCGTTTCGGGCCGCTGGAGGCCCGCGATGAGCTCGAGGCGCTGGAGGTGCTCGCCGAAGCGGCCCGCCGCCACGGCGCGCTGCTGGCGGTCAACGACCGCGCCGATATCGCTCGCGCCGCCGGTGCCGACGTCCTTCATCTGGGCCAGGACGATCTTCCGCTGACGGTGGCCCGCGACATCGTCGCGCCCGAAACGCTGATCGGCCGCTCCACGCATGACGCCGAGCAGGCCCGCGGCGCGATGACCGAGGACGTCGACTACTTCTGCGTCGGCCCCTGCTGGCCCACGCCGACGAAGCCGGGCCGACCGGCACCGGGGCTCGACCTGGTGCGAACCGTCGCGTCGATGCGCACCGACAAGCCATGGTTCGCGATCGGCGGCATCGACCTGCAACGGCTGCCTGAGGTGCTCGACGCCGGCGCGCGCAGGGTAGTGGTGGTACGGGCCATCACCGCGGCCGAGGATCCGCGCGTGGCGGCCCGCGACCTCAGCGCGGCACTTGCAGAAGGGGCGTGACGCGGCTCAGCTCGAGCAACCGATGCCAGCTGGCGGCGAAACCGGGATGCAACGGTAGTTCGGCCACGTCTTCCTCTGCCACCCAACGCAATTCGTGGCTTTCGTGGTTGGGCACGGTGTCGAGCGGATGCGGCGCGTCGGCGACGACGGTCGTATAAGTCCAGCGGCTGCCGCTGGCCGTTGCCGTCACCACGGCGGCCCGGACGACGACGTGCTCGGCTACCAGGCCCGCCTCTTCGTGGGCCTCCCGGACCGCAGTCTGTTCGACAGTCTCATGGCTGTCGCGCGCGCCGCCCGGTAAGCCCCACGTCCCGCCCTGATGGCTCCACACCGCGCGGTGTTGCAGCAGTACCGCGCGGCTGCCGTCCGGCAGAGGTGCCCGCAGCAAGAGTCCTGCCGCGCCGTGCCGGCCCCAGAACATCCCGCCGCTGTCGGACAGCACCCAGCCGTCACCGTCGCCACGCACGAATTTCAGAATAGGCAGGATTCGGGCAAACCGGCGGCGAAGCAACACGAGTGGTGCCGACTTCTCTTAGAATTCGCTTATACATTGAACGCGAACGCAATATGAAGGGCGCAAACCGGTGACGTTGGAGCTGGCGCATCCGTCGACGGAGCCAGTCCCGTCGCAGGCACCCGTCGACCCGGCTGCCCATCCGCGCTGGTGGTTTTGGATCACGACGCCCGGCCGCATCCTTATCAGCGGGGTCGTGCTGATCGCGCTCGTCGCGCTCAGCGCGTTCGCGACCGCGACCACGATCGACCGTCGGCAGCAGGCACTGACCACCGTGCTCAACCACACCGAACCGCTGGCATTCGCCGCCGGGCAGCTGTACACGACGCTGTCGGTGGCCGACGCCGCCGCGGCCACCGCGTTCATCGCCGGTGCCGAACCCCAAGGGGTGCGGCAGCGCTACGAGCAGGCGATCACCAACGCCGCCGTCGCGTTGACCCAGGCGTCCGGCGGACTGTCCGACCCGTCGTTGCAGGAGTTGCTGAGCCGGATCAACGCGCGGCTCGTGGCATACACCGGTCTCGTCGAAACCGCGCGGACCAACAACCGGGCCGGCAATCCGGTGGGCTCGTCGTATCTGTCGGAGGCGTCGTCGTTGATGCAGCAGCAGATCCTGCCCGACGCGAAGCGGTTGTACGACGAGACGTCGGCGCGGGTGGACGCCCAGACCACGGCGTCGACGGACATCCCGACGCTGGGCATCTTGGTGGTTCTGGCGACGCTGCTGTTCGGCGCATACTCTAACCGCTGGCTGGCCCGAAAAACGCAACGGCGGCTCAACTTCGGCTTCGTCGCCGGCGGCGCCGCGGTGCTGATTATGTTGGTATGGGTGGGAACGGTGTTGGCGATTTCCACCACCGACAGTCGCAGCGCCAAGGGCACTGCGGCCGAGTCGCTCAAGACGGTCACGAATTTGGCGATCTTGGCGCAACAGGCGCGTGCCGACGAGACGTTGGCGTTGATCCGGCGCGGTGACGAAGACGTCCGCAAACAGTCGTATTACCAGCGGATCGAAACGATGCATCAGCTGCTCAACGAGTACCTCAACCGCGAGGACGCGATCGACAAGTCGGATCTGCAGAACGCCGACCAGCTGCTGTCGCAGTGGCGGCAGGCCGATGAGCGGATCAACTCCTACATCGCGGTCGGCAACTATCAGGCCGCGACGCAGGTGGCGCTGGGCACCGGCGAGGAGGACTCCACCCCGGCGTTCGACCGCCTCGAGGAATCGCTGAACAACGCGATCGAGGAGAGCCGCCGCCAGCTGCGCGATGACATCGTCAACGCGCGCGCGGTGCTGGCGGGGGCGACGGTCGGTGCCGTGATGCTCAGCGTCGTGGCGGCGCTGGCGGTGACGGTCGGTCTGTGGCCGCGGATGAGCGAGTACCGCTGATGAGCGCTGGCGCGAAGAAGAAACGACCTGTGATGAGGAGAATGCTCGCCGTGTTGGCCACGACCGTCGTGCTGGTCGCAGGATGCGGGCATGCGGAAACCATGTCGGCTGAGCCGTCGCTGACGCTTGCGCCGCCGACGCCGGCGGGGATGCAGGAGATGGCGCCGCAGCAGAAGCCGCCTCCGGCCCCAGACGCAAGACTGCGACCTGACCGCGAGTCTTCGCCCGTTCCCCGACAAGAAGGACGCCGACGCCGCGGTGGCCGGTATCCGGCAACGCGGCCGGCTCTTGGTCGGGCTGGACATCGGCAGCAACCTGTTCAGCTTCCGCGACCCGATCACCGGCGAGATCACCGGCTTCGACGTCGACATCGCAGGTGAAGTTGCCCGCGACATCTTCGGCACACCGTCGCAGGTCGAATACCGCATCCTGTCGTCAGACGAGCGGACCAAGGCCCTGCAGAACAACGAGGTCGACATCGTCGTCAAGACCATGACCATCACCTGCGAGCGCCGCAAGGACGTCGCCTTCTCCACCGTCTACCTGACGGCGAACCAGCGGCTCCTCGCACCGCGGGCCTCGGCGATCACCGAGGCATCCGACCTGTCCGGCAAGCGGGTGTGCGCGGCCCGCGGCACGACGTCGATCAACCGGCTGCAGCAGATCAGCCCCGCCCCGATCATCGTGTCGGTGGTGACGTGGGCGGATTGCCTGGTCGCGCTGCAGCAGCGCCAGGTCGACGCGGTGAGCACCGACGACTCGATCCTCGCGGGGCTGGTGGCGCAGGATCCGTACCTGCACATCATCGGACCGGATCTCGAGGAGGAGCCGTACGCGATCGGGATCAACCTGTACAACACCGGGTTGGTGCGGTTCGTCAACGGCACGCTGGAACGGATCCGTCGTGACGGCACCTGGTATGCGCTGTATCGCAAGTGGTTGTCGGTCATGGGCCCGACACCCGCGCCGCCGGCTCCGAGGTATTCGGACTGATGGCGACCCCCGATGAGCGCTCGCGCGAAGAGGCAAACACCGTAGATGAGCGCTCGCGCGAAGAGGCAAACACTGTAGATGAGCGCTCGCGCGAAGAGGCAAACGCCCTAGATGAAGAAGATCCGGGCACGCAACCCGCGGCGTTCGGCATCGACTACGCAGAGGACTCGTCGTCGACGTTGCGCCCGATGGCCACGCAGGCGATCTTCCGCCCGGAAATCGACCACGACTCGGCGGCCGCGACCACCGACGCCACCGGTGGCGATTTCGAAGACTCGCACACCACGTCTGTGACGCGGAACCTGTGGCACAACCGCCGGCTCGGCGGCGGATTGGTGGAGATTCCCCGGGTGCCCGATCAGGATCCACTGGACGCGTTGATGACGAATCCCGTTGTCGCCGAGTCGAAGCGGTTCTGCTGGAACTGCGGACGGCCGGTAGGGCGCGCGACCCCGGAGGGCGAGGCCAAGAGCGAGGGATGGTGTCCGCACTGCGGCAGCCCGTATTCGTTCCTCCCGCAACTCGGCCACGGCGACAAGATCGCCGGACAGTACGAGATCAAGGGCTGCATCGCCCACGGCGGGCTGGGCTGGGTGTATCTGGCCGTCGACCACAACGTCAACGAGCGGCCCGTCGTGCTCAAGGGACTGGTCCACTCCGGTGACGCCGAGGCGCAGGCGATCGCGATGGCCGAGCGGCAGTTCCTGGCGGAGGTAACCCACCCGTCGATCGTGAAGATCTTCAACTTCGTCCAGCACCCCGACAAGCACGGGGAGCCGGTCGGCTACATCGTGATGGAGTACGTCGGCGGCAAGTCGCTGAAGCAGGCCAAGGGTCAGAAGCTGCCGGCGGCTCAGGCCATCGCGTACATGATGGAGATCCTGCCCGCGCTTGGGTACCTGCATTCAATCGGCTTGACGTACAACGACTTAAAGCCGGAGAACATCATGGTCACCGAGGAGCAGCTCAAGCTGATCGACCTCGGCGCGGTGTCACGTATCAACTCGTTCGGCTATTTGTACGGAACGCCGGGCTATCAGGCACCAGAGATCGTGCGCACCGGACCCACGGTGGCCACCGACATCTACACCGTGGGCCGCACGCTGGCCGCGATGACGCTGAACATGCGCACTCAGAAGGGCCGCTACGCCGACGGGTTGCCCGAGGACGACCCGGTGCTGGCCACCTACGACTCGTACGAGCGGCTGCTGCGCCGGGCGATCGACCCCGATCCGCGCCGGCGGTTCAGCAGTGCCGAAGAGATGTCGGCCCAGCTGCTGGGCGTGCTGCGGGAGGTGGTTGCGCACGACAGCGGCGCACCGCGGCCCGGCCTGTCGACGGTGTTCAGCCCGTCTCGGTCGACGTTCGGGGTCGAGCTGTTGGTCGCGCACACCGACGTGTACCTCGACGGGCTCGTGCACGCCGAGCGGCTGACGGCGCAGGAAATCGTCACGGCGCTGCCGGTGCCGCTGGTGGATCCGTCCGACGTGGGAGCCACTGTGCTGTCGGCGACCGTGCTTTCGCAGCCGGTGCAGACGCTGGACTCGCTGCGGGCGGCCAGGCACGGCACGCTCGACAGCGAGGGCATCGACCTGACCGAGTCGGTGGAGTTGCCACTGATGGAGGTGCGGGCACTGCTGGACCTCGGCGACGTGGCGAAGGCCACGCGCAAGCTCGACATGCTCGCCGAGCGAGCCGGTTGGCAGTGGCGGATGGTGTGGTTCCGCGCGGTGTCCGACCTGCTGACCGGCGACTACGATTCGGCGACAAAGCATTTCACCGAGGTGCTGGACACCCAGCCGGGTGAGTTGGCACCGAAGCTGGCGTTGGCCGCGACGGCCGAGCTCGCGGGCAACTCCGACGGGCTGAAGTTCTACGACACGGCGTGGAGCACCGACAACGGCGTGATCTCGGCGGGTTTCGGGCTGGCGCGGGGGCTGTCGTCCGGGGGCGACCGGGAGGCCGCAGTGCGGACGTTGGACGCGGTGCCTGCGACGTCGCGGCACTTCACCACCGCACGCCTGACGAGCGCTGTGACGCTGCTGTCCGGGCGGTCGATGAGCGAGCTCACTGAAGAGCACATCCGGGATGCGGCCCGCCGCGTCGAGGCGCTGCCGGATACCGAGCCGAGGGTGTTGCAGATCCGCGCGCTGGTGCTGGGCACCGCGCTGGACTGGATCGGCCAGAATACCGCCAGCACCAACCACATTCTCGGGTTCCCGTTCACGCCGCATGGGCTTCGGCTCGGGGTCGAAGCGTCGCTGCGCGGGTTGGCCCGGGTGGCGCCGACCCGCGCACACCGTTACGCGCTGGTCGACTTGGCCAATGCCGTCCGACCGACGTCGACATTTTAAGTGTGGATGCGGTCTTGGGCCGTCAGCAACAGGTTGTCGTAGACCGATCGCTCCGGCAGCGCCTCGTCGTGCGCGACCGCCGAGAAGTCGGCGACGATCTGTTCGGCGAGGGGCCGCAACTTCACGTTGGAGTCCTGTGACCGCCATTTCAGCAGCTCGAAGGCGGACGCGGCGTCGATTCCGTAGATCGCCATCAGCATGCCCTTGGCCTGCTCGATTGCCGCTCGGGTCTTCGTGATCTTTTCCACTTCGGCCGTCAAGTGATCTTGGCGCGCCTGTTCGGCCGGGGTGACGTCGATGTAGAAGCCGTGCGTGCCGATGACCGAGCCCTCGCCGTTGCGCAGTTGATCGCCGACGACCACGACATGGTGAACCGCGCCTTTTACGTCACGGATCCGGTGGCGGCTGCTGAAGGCTTGGCGGGTTTGGCGGATCAGCGCAAGGGTGTCGGCGATCTGCCGGTAGTCGTCGGGGTGCTTGTGCGACAAGACAATCTCTGTGGTGGGGGTGATCGTGTCGGGCGGATAGCCGTGCATCTTGGCAACCTGCGGCGACCACTCCCATTTTTCGTCGTCGAAGTAGTAGCGAAACCAGCCCACGCGTTCGGGGCCCCCCCATGCGAGGGCCTCTCCACCGTCGTGCTGTGGTTGCATGTCTCTGGCCGCCTCAACGCTCCGCCGTCTTCCTGTGCAGCCATCGTAGGTTCAGCGGACGCGTCCCCTGAGGGACCGAACCTTACGATTCGTTCGCCCAGGATCCACGAGGCAGTATTTGCGTACTACGTCTCATCGCACAACGCAAGTCCTCCAAAGGAATGTCGGCTGTCGGCGGCCGAACTAGAGAACCGTCGTGCAGTCGCGGGCGATCGCCAGCTCCTCGTTGGTCGGGACCACCAGTACCGTCGTGGGCGACCGCTCGAACGAGATCCGCCGCGGGCCGGCGGCCGGACTGTCCCCTGCTGGCGCGTGGGCCCAGTTGAGGTGCTCGTCGAGTTCGATACCCAGCGCCGCCATCCCGCTCAACGCGTCCCGGCGCACGGCGGCGTCGTTCTCGCCGACCCCCGCAGTGAACGTGATCACATCGACACTTCCGAGCACCGCCAGGTACGCGCCGACGTACTTGCGCAGCCGATGGATGTAGATGTCATAGGCCAGTTGCGCCGCGGCCCGGCTTGTCTCGGGACCCGATCTGATCAGCTCGTGCACCCGCCGGAAGTCGACCTCGCCGCACAACCCGAACATGCCGGAGCGGCGGTAGAGCATCGTCTCGACCTCCTCGACGCCTACCCGTGCCATGCGGCACAGATAGGAGATGACGCCCGCGTCGATGTCACCTGAGCGCGTGCCCATCACCAGGCCCTCGAGCGGTGTCAGGCCCATCGACGTGTCCACCGGGCGACCGCCGAGGATCGCCGACGCCGACGCGCCATTGCCCAGATGCAGCACGATCTGGCTCATCGACTCCAGCTGCCGCCCCAGGAACGCCGCCGCCTGCTCGCTGACGTAGCGGTGAGATGTGCCGTGAAATCCGTACCGCCGCACGTCCCACCGCTCACTCACCTCGTGGTCGATCGCGTACGTCGCCGCTGCTTGCGGTAGGTCGTGGAAGAATGCGGTGTCGAACACCGCGACGTGCGGCAGATCGGGCAGCATCTTGCGCGCGACCTGTATGCCCAGCAACCCCGGCGGGTTGTGCAGCGGCGCGAGAGGCGAGAGCTCCTCCAGCTTCTTGATCACCTCGTCGGTGATCACCGTCGGCCGGTAGAACGCCTTGCCACCGTGCACGATTCGATGCCCGACCGCCACCAGGCCGTCCGGCTCCGTCAGCTGCTCGAACACCACCCTCAGCGCTGCTGCGTGATCGGGAACCTCGCCCTCGCCGATGCGCTCCACGAGACCGTCGGCCAGCGACTCTCCGGATGCGGGATCGACGACAGCGTACTTCACCGTCGACGAGCCCGAGTTCAACACGAGCACCGTGTCGGTCACGCGTTGTCCTGCGCCTGAATCGCCGTGATCGCAACCGTGTTCACGATGTCTTCGACGAGGGCGCCGCGAGACAAGTCGTTGACCGGTTTTCTCAGCCCCTGAAGCACCGGCCCAATCGCGATCGCGCCCGCACTGCGCTGCACCGCCTTGTACGTGTTGTTGCCGGTATTGAGGTCGGGGAAGATCAGCACGGTGGCCCGGCCCGCGACGGGTGAGCCGGGGGCCTTGGTGGCCGCGACCGACGCATCGACGGCCGCGTCGTACTGGATGGGGCCGTCGACCAGCAGGTCGGGTTGTCGTTGACGCACCAGATTCGTTGCCTTTCGGACCTTTTCGACATCTGCACCTGACCCGGACGTACCTGTGGAGTAGGACAGCATCGCGACGCGCGGCTCGATACCGAACTGCGCAGCCGTTCGGGCCGAAGAGATAGCGATGTCCGCCAACTGCTCCGACGTCGGGTCCGGCACGATCGCGCAGTCGCCGTACGCCAGCACGCGATCGGCCAGGCACATCAAGAAGATGCTCGACACGGTCGACACGTCGGGCTTGGTCTTGATGATCTCGAACGCCGGTCGCACCGTGTGCGCGGTGGTGTGTGCCGCACCTGAGACCATGCCGTCGACGATTCCGTTGTGCACCAACATCGTTCCGAAGTAGGAGACGTCGTGGATGGTCTCCCGGGCCCGCTCGACGGTCATGCCTTTGTGCTTGCGCATCTCCGCGTATTGCTCGGCGAACTTCCCGCAAAGGTCGCTGGTCTTTGGATCGAGAACGGTCGCGGCAGACAGGTCGGCACCTAGTTCTGCTGCACGCGAGCGGATCTCACCCTCGTCTCCCAGAATCGTCAGCTCCACGACATCGCGCCGCAGCAGGCGACCGGCCGCCTGCAGGATCCGGTCCTCATCGCCTTCGGGCAGCACAATGCGTTCGCGCTTCGACCGCGCCCATTCCACCAGTTGGTATGTGAACATCTGCGGCGTCGTCACCGTCGGGATCGGAATTGTCAACTGGTCAAGCAGATCGGACATGTCGACGTACCGCTCCATCAGCGACAGCGCGGTGTCGATCTTGCGCCGCGAGGTTGCCGTCACCCGTCCCCGGGTCGACGCGACCGCGCTCGCCGTTTCGAACGTCCCCAGCGCGGTCGCGATGATCGGCAGCCTCAGCCCGAGCCCGCTCACCAAGGACGCGATCGACGGGTGCAGCGGCAACCCGCCGTTGAGGATAACCGTGGACAGAGACGGAAACCCTTCTGCCGCATGGGCGCTCGACACAGCCAGCACCACGTCGGAGCGATCGCCGGGAGTGATCACCGCCACCGCTTCACTCAACCGCTCGAGCACATGCTCGGCGGTCATGCCGGCGACCAGCACCGCCATCACCTCGCGGTCCAGCAGCGCCTCGTCGCCGCTGACCAGCGATCCGTCGACCGAGCGCTGCAGATCCGCGACCGTCGGCGCCACCAGCAGCGGCTCCTCAGGTAGCACGTATGTCTTGGGTCCGAACCGCTTCAGCGCTGCTGCGACCGCCTGCATCTCCGACGGGTTGCACCGGTTCGCCACCACGGCGGCAGTGTGGGCGTGCTGGTTCGCCAGCTCAGCCAGACACAGCTCGACCACCTGAGCCACCTGCTCGGGGGTGCGGTCCCTGGCGCGGACCGAAAGCACCACCGGGGCACCGAGATTCACGGCGATGCGGCCGTTGACGCTCAACTCGGTGGGCGTCGCGACGTCGGTGTAGTCGCTGCCGACGATCACCACCGCGTCGGATTTGTCGGCCACCGCGTGGTAGCGGTCGACGATTTCGGCGATCGCACCGTCTTGGTCCTCGTGTAGCTCCTGGTAGGTGACGCCCACGCACTGCTCGTAGGGCAGGCCCGCAGTGGCCTCGGGCAGAAGCAGGTCGAGAATGTAGTCGCGGTCCTCGTCGAGACGGGTAATCGGGCGAAACACAGCAACTTTCGCGACGGTAGCGGCCAGCCGGTGCAGCACGCCGAGCGCGATCGTCGACTTGCCCGTGTCACCCTCGGGTGAGGTGATGTAGAGGGACGACCCGGGCACGTCAGCCCAACCGACGGAGCCTGGGCGCGAGGTCCTTCTCGAACAGTTCCAAGAACCGTCGCTGGTCGTGGCCTGGCGCATGGAACACCAGGTGGTCGAGCCCGTATTCGACGTACTTGCCGACCTTTTCGACGGCGTCGTCGGGATCGGACGCGACGATCCAGCGTTTTGCCACCTGCTCGATCGGCAGTTCGTCGGCGGCCTTCTCCATCTCGATCGGGTCGTCGATGCTGTGCTTCTGCTCCGCGCTCAGCGACAGCGGCGCCCAGAACCGGGTGTTCTCCAGCGCGAGTTTGGGATCGGGGTCGTAGGAGATCTTGATCTCGATCATCTTGTCGATGTCGTCGACGTTCCGGTCGGCGGCTGCTGCGCCTTCCAGGACGGCGGGGATCAGCTTTTCGGTATACAGCTCCTCGCCTTTGCCTGAGGTGCAGATGAAACCGTCGCCGGCGCGTCCGGCGTACTTCGCCACCGCAGGCCCCCCTGCGGCGACGTAGATGGGGATGCCACCCTCGGGCACGTCGTAGATGGAGGCGCCCCTCGTGTGGTAGTACTCGCCATCGAAGTCCACGCGGTCGCCGAGCCACAGCTCGCGCATCAGCCGCACCGTCTCGCGCAGCCGAGCGAACCGCTCCTTGAACTCCGGCCACTCCCCGATGTACCCGGTGGCGATCTCGTTGAGCGCCTCTCCGGTGCCGACGCCCAGGAAGATGCGGCCCGGATATAAGCAGCCCATCGTCGCGAAGGCCTGCGCGATCACCGCGGGGTTGTAGCGGAAGGTCGGGGTGAGCACCGACGTGCCCAACACGATCCTCTCCGTCCGTTCGCCCACGGCTGTCATCCATGCCAGCGAGAACGGCGCGTGGCCGCCCTTGTGACGCCATGGCTGGAAGTGGTCGCTGACGGTGGCGCTGTCCATGCCGTGCTGCTCGGCTAACACTCCCAGTTCGACGAGCTCCCGAGGCGCGAATTGTTCTGCCGACGCTTTGTATCCCAGTTTCAGTTCAGGCACGTGTCAGTTCTACTCCCATCACTAGACTCGGCGGGCATGGCATGGGGGCTGACGTCGGTCACCGACACCGTGCACTTCACCCAAGGCGATTTGGTGAACTGGGCGGTGGCGGACGGAAAGGACGGCGTCACGTTGTTCGACGCCGGGCTCCCGGGCGATCGCGACGACGTGCTGGCGTCACTTTCGAAGCTGGGCTACGGCGCCGAGGACGTTCGCGCGATCGTGCTGACTCACGCGCACGTCGACCACCTCGGATCGGCGATCTGGTTCGCCGAAACACATGGCACGCAGGTCTTTTGTCACGCCGACGAGGTCGGGCACGCCAAGCGCGAGTATCTCGAGCAGGCCTCACCGCTGGACGTCGCAATGAACATCTGGCGGCCGGGCTGGGCGCCGTGGGCGGCACGGCTGCTGCGCAAGGGCGGCATGGTGCACGACGGCATCCCGACAGCGAAGGTGTTGACATCCGACATCGCTGCAACGCTGCCAGGGCAGCCGATGGCGATTCCCACGCCCGGGCACACCGGCGGGCACTGCAGTTTCATCGTCGACGGGGTGTTGATCAGCGGAGACGCGCTGGTGACCGGTCACGCGGTGAGTCGCCGCAAGGGACCTCAGCTGCTGCCGTCGGTGTTCAACCACGACGACGCCGGCTGCCGCCGCAGCCTCGGCGCACTCGGGCTGCTGGACACCGACGTGCTGCTGCCAGGGCACGGGCCGCTATGGCGTGGCCCGATCCTCGACGCCGTGGCGCAGGCGCTCAAGTGAAAACCCTTGGGCATCAAAGGATCTTCTCGAACGCGACGGGATAGACCTCGCCTTCGGCGGGCAGCGGCTCAGGCAGCCGTGTGTAACCGGTAGCCAGGTATAGCGCCTCGGCCTCGGGCTGACGGTCTCCAGTCGTCAGGTACACGCGCCGGTAGCCGCGCGCGGCGATCTCTGCCTCCAGCGCCCTCAGCAGCGCCCGGGCATGGCCTCGACGCCGGCATCTGCTGTCGGTCCAGATGCGCTTGAGTTCAGCGGTTTCCGAGTCGAACCGGCGGAACGCGCCGCCGGTCACCGGTTGACCGTCGACAAGCCCGATCAGCAGCGCACCATCGGGTGGCTCGAACTCGGCGGCCGGATAGCCGTGCAGCCAGGTCAGGATCCTCTCGTGCGTGCTGCCGTAGCGATCGGCATATTCGACCGCGAGTTCCGCCAGCAGGGGCGCAGCGAGCGGGTCGTTCTGGGCAACCGGTGTGAACTGCAGCGCGGCGGGATGGCCTTCCGCTGGTGAACTTGACACCTGTAAAGTTTCGTTCATGGACAACATCAACGGCAAGACCATCGCGATTACCGGTGCGGCCCGGGGTATCGGACACGCGACCGCGAAGGTATTGCTGCAGCGCGGCGCACGCGTGGTGATCGGCGACCGCGATGTCAACGCGCTGGAGACGGCGGTGACCGCGCTCGACCGGCTCGGCCAGGTGTCGGGATATCCGCTGGATGTGACCAACAGGCAGTCTTTTTCGGAGTTCCTCGACAAGGCCCGGAGCGAGGGCGGCGGCCGCATCGACGTGCTGATCAACAACGCCGGCGTGATGCCTGTCGGGCCGTTCCTTCAGCAGTCCGAACAGGCGATCCGATCGGCGATCGAGGTGAACTTCTACGGTGTGCTCAACGGCTGTCAGCTGGTGCTGCCCGAGATGGTCGCGCGCCGCGGTGGCCACATCGTCAACATCGCGTCGATGTCCGGGATGACCGCGGTGCCGGGCCAAGTGGTGTACGCAGGCACGAAATTCGCGGTGGTGGGATTGTCGACCGCGATGGCCGACGAGTTCGCCCCGCAGGGCGTCGAGGTGAGCGTGGTGCTGCCGACGTTCACCAACACCGAGCTGATCGCCGGCACGCACACCAGCGCCGCCCAGAAGCCGGTCCAGCCCGAGGACATCGCCACTGCCGTGGTCAAGGTGCTCGACAAGCCGACGACGATCGTGTCGGTGCCGCGTGGGCTGCGGTTCGTCGCCGCGGTGGCCCAACTGCTCGGCCCACGCGGGCGACGCTGGCTCTCAAAGAAACTCGGCAACGACCGGGTATTCCTCGACTTCGACCGAGCCGCTCGCGAGCACTACGAGGATCGAGCACAGCACGCACTCGGCGTGACCGAGGCTTAGTGGCAGCCCTTTTCACCGAAACTCACGTCTTGCAGGCTCCCTCTCACACTTTGCCTGCCAAACGTGCATCTCGCGCGGGCTTGTCGGCGGTTCCGGCCACGATGCGGGTATGGGTGAGGTCTTCCTCGGCCGCGAAGCGGTCGCGGACGGCAGGCTGACGAAGCACGAGTTGCAGCGGTGGTATCGGCCGATCTTTCGCGGCGTCTACGTCACAAAGGGCTCGATGCCCTCTTTGAGGGACCGCACGGTCGGCGCGCTGTTGTCTTCGGGCGGATCGGGAGTCATCGCCGGGGTGGCAGCGTCAGCGCTGCACGGCGCCGACTGGATCGACGCTGACGTCCCCATCGAAGTGACGTCGCGACGGCGCCGGTCCCAATCGGGTCTTGTCTGGCGCGACGAGACTGTCGCCGACGATGAGACGACGTATGTCGCGCGGTTGCCGGCCACCACACCGGCCCGCACCGCCTTCGATCTCGGCCGGCACCTGCCGCGTGGCCAGGCCTTGGCCCGGCTCGACGCATTGATGCGCGCGACGCCGTTCTCGATCGAAGACGTGCAGCTGTTGGTGCAGCGCTACCGCGGTGCACGTGGCATCCGGCAGTTGCGGGAACTGTTGCCGCTTGTCGACGGCGGCGCGGCGTCCCCGCAGGAGACACGGCTGCGCCTGCTGTTCATCGACGCCGGCTTACCCAAGCCAACCACCCAGATTCCCGTCGTCGAGAGACGGGGTCGCCTTCTGCGCATGCTGGACATGGGGTGGGAGGACTTCATGGTCGCCGCCGACTACGACGGCGATCAACACCAGACCAGTCGTCGTCAATATCTCAAGGACATCCGGTTCTCCCCAAACTGGAACGCCTGGGCTTGATCGTCGTGCGCGTCGTCAAAGAGCACCGCGACCCGGACATCATCGAGCAGGCCCGCGAAGCGCTTACCGCCCGCGGATGGAAGCCCTGACGAAGCGCACGTTTTGCATCGCTAGCCGAGTTTGGGCACCGGGTCGCCGGCCCGGTACGCCTCTATCGCCTCGATCTGGTCGAAGAAGCTGTCGGGTGAAACCTGAGGGGCCTCACCGCCCAGACCGGTGCCGACCAGCATCAGAGAAACACGTTGCGGAAAGTCTTCGCGGTCTTCGAGACTGCTGTCCGTCGTGAAAAACACTCTGGTGACCGCCTCGACGTCGTCGTCCTCAGGCTCGAAACCCGACGGGGTGAACTGCCACACCGCCAAACCGTGCATGGAGTGTTCGGAGTCAAACGTCCAGCCGCGCTGGGTGATTCGACGATCGAACCGATCCGCCTCCGCGAACAGATCCTCATCGAACTCATCGAGCTCCTCCAGCACCGAAACCACTGTCGCCCAAGTCTCTCGCTTCACCTGTCGCTTCTGGCGGCGGGCCTTCTTGCGGTCGCTCGGTTTGGACATGAGGCCGATG
Organism: uncultured Actinomycetota bacterium; assembly: GCA_963744085.1. Taxonomy (GTDB): domain Bacteria; phylum Actinomycetota; class Actinomycetes; order Mycobacteriales; family Mycobacteriaceae; genus Mycobacterium. The sequence continues at coordinate 1,119,457 of CAVUSK010000014.1, read as the reverse complement.
CTACGAGGGCGCGTCACCGAAACTGACGATTTGCAGACCGACACTCGCACTTTCGCCGCAAAACGTCAGTTTCGGCGACAGAAGCTAACTGAGCGCTTGGTCGAGGTCGGCGATCAGGTCGTCGGTGCCCTCGAGCCCGACCGAGATCCGCACCACCGCGTCGCCGAGCCCGATCGCCGCCCGGCCTTCCGGACCCATCGCCCGGTGCGTGGTGGTCGCGGGGTGTGTGATCAGCGACTTGGCATCGCCGAGGTTGTTGCTGATGTCGATCAGCCCCAGCTTGTCCAGCACCTCGAACGCCCGCTGTTTGCCGCGGTCGGACTCGGCGTCCAGCTCGAAGGTGACGACGGTGCCGCCGCCCGTCATCTGGCGCTTGGCCAGGTCGTACTGCGGATGCGACGCCAGGAACGGGTAGCGCACCCACCGCACCGCGGGGTGCGCCTCCAAGAACTCCGCGATCCGAAACGCCGACGCAGTGCTGTAGTCGACGCGCACCGACAGCGTTTCCAAACCTTTCAGCAGCAGCCACGCGTTGAACGCACTGATCGCCGGGCCGGTGTGACGCATCAGCTTCTGCACCGGCCCGTCGATGTACTCCTTGTCGCCGAGGATCGCCCCGCCAAGCACGCGGCCCTGCCCGTCGATGTGCTTGGTCCCCGAATACACCACCACGTCGACGCCCAGCGGAAACCCCTGCTGTAGTAACGGCGTCGCAAAGACGTTGTCCAGCACCACCTTTGCGCCTACAGCATGCGCCATCTGGCAAACCGCCTCGATGTCGACCAACGACTGCATCGGGTTCGACGGCGTCTCGAAGAACACCGCCTGCGTCGGCTCCGACAGCGCCTTCTCCCACTGCGAGAGGTCGTCGCCGTCGACGAACACCGTCTTCACTCCCCACCGTGGCAGGATCTCGTCGCACACCACGAAACAGGATCCGAACAGGCTGCGGGCCGCGACCAGGCGGTCGCCCGCGCTCAACAGCGCCCCCAACGACGTGAACACCGCGGCCATACCCGTAGCCGTCGCAAAACACGCCGGCGCTCCCTCGATCAACCGCAGCCGCTCCTCGAACATGGAGATCGTCGGGTTGCCGTAGCGCGAATAGACATAACGGTCGACGTCACCCGCGAACGCCTTCTCCGCCTCGGCCGCGTTCGAGTACACGTAGCCCGACGTCAGGTACAAGGCCTCGGCGGTCTCCTGGAAGCCCGACCGCATCAGCGCGCCGCGCACGCCGATCGTCGCCTGGCTGACACCCTCGGGCAGGACGGCCGGGGTACGAACGGAGTCGTTGCTCATGACTGCTTCCAGGGCAGACCGACGGCGCGCCAACCCGACCCGCCGCGATGCCCCTCGGGGTCGAGATGTCCCTCGAAGCCGTCTAACACGTTGTACGACGGCGCAATTCCGGCCGCCGTGGCCGCCTCGGCGGCGCCGATCGACCGATTGCCCGAACGGCACAGGAATACGACGGGGCGGTCGCCAGGCTCGACGCCCGCGTCGATCAGCTCGTCGACGAACCGGCCGTTGCGGCTACCGTCCACGCCTGACCACTGCACGTACACCACCTCGCGACCCAGATCCGAAATGTCGGGCACCCCGACGAACCGCCATTCGGCATCGGTACGGCAGTCCACCAGCACCGCGTCGGGGTTGTCGCTCAGCAGTTTCCAAGCCTCCTCCGGGGTGATATCACCTGCGTAGCTCACGTCGTGAGTCTCCCACATTGCCTTCTGCTCTTCGCGCTAGCGCTCATCGCCGGATCATCGGTAAGCCGAACAGACCTTCCACTGCCCGTCCTGCCTGGCAAACGTCAACGGGGTGCTGCGTTTGGCGTTCGGATCGTTCTCGAAGTGGTAGGCCACGGTGCCGGTGGCACGGTCACCGTCGATCTTCACGCCGGTCACGTCGTCGACGTAGCGGGCACCATGCTGGCCTACAGAATCCTGTTGTGCACCAATTACATTCGCTTCTGTGCTCTGTTCCTGCGTGCAGGTGTAGCGCTGGTAGTCGGCGTAATTCAGCCGCTGAAGTGCGTCGTTCTGGCCGACCGCCGCGCGGCCCACTCGCTGCTCTTCGGTGAGCCCGTCGCCGCGGGTCAGCGTGAACACCGCAATACCGATCACGACGAGCGCAAATACCGCCACAGCAGCGCCGAAAGGCATCATGCTGCCGCGTTCCTCGTCACCGAGCAATGCGTTGTCTCTCTTCGCCCGAGAGGCTCATCGGCGGCCGGCCGCTACCAGAACTTCCGCAGCGCCGAAGCGACCTGGTGGACGCGGTCGCGGGCGGTCTTCACGTCTGCCCCGGTGGCCAGCGCGACACCCAGGCGGCGGCGCGGATAGCTCTTGGGGTGCCCGAAGATCCGCACGTCGCTCTCGGGCACCGCGAGCGCATCCGATAGTGCCTGCGTCGCACGCTCGGTGCGAACGTCGTCGTCCTCCAGCTCGGCGTTCGCCGACCCCGTCTTATGGCTCGCGTAGACCACCTCCGCGGCCCCGGGCGTGATCATGATCGTGTCGACCGGCAGCCCGAGGACCGCCCGGGCGTGCAACTCGAACTCCGAAAGCCGCTGCGAGCGCAGCGTGACGAGGCCGCTGTCGAACGGCCGGGGACTGACGTCGACGAAGTACACCTCGTTGCCCTTCACCAGCAGCTCCACGGCGTACACCCCGCGGCCACCCAGCGCGTTGACGATCCGCGCCGCGATCGACCTGGCAGCATCCTTGGCCGCGTCGTTCATCTCCTGCGGCTGCCACGACTCCAGCAGCTCACCCTCGACGTGCCGGTGCCCGATGGGCTCGCAGAACTGCACCCGCGGGCCACCAAGCCCCGAGCTGCGCACGGTCAGCAGGGTGACCTCGTGGTCGATCTCGACCATCGTCTCGGCCATCACCCGGGTCTTCGCCATCCGACCACCCGCGGCCACCGCGCGATCCCAGGCGGGTCCGACGTCTTCCGGCCGCAACAGCACGGATTCACCCTCCCCGGCGGCGCCGGTCACCGGACGCACCACCAGCGGAAACCCCGCATGCTCCGCGATGGCGGCGAGCTCGTCGGCGGACCCGGCGAACCAGAACGGCGCCGTCGGCAATCCGAGCTCATCGGCGGCCAGCCGCCTCAGGCCTTCCCGGTCCAGGCTCAACCGGCTGCTGCGCGCAGTCGGCACCACATCGGTGAGCCCGCACTCCCCGACCGCGACAAGCGCGTCGTTGTCGACGAGGGGCGCGCCGCCGGGATCGATCGCCTCGGTCACGACGTAATCGGGCTGTTCGCGCTCGATCAGCGCGGTCAGCGCGTCGGGGTCGGTCATCTTGACGACGACGCTGCGGTCCGCGATGGCGTGGGCGGGCGCGTCGGCGTAGCGATCGACCGCGATCACCACCAGTCCGAGCTGTTGGAATGCCGTGACCAGCTCGCGGCTCAACTCGCCGGCGCCGAGGATCATCACGCTCAGCGGCCGCGTTCCGTCCGTCACAGGGCAAGCCTGCCAGATGGGTTCAGCCGAGCAGTACGTCGACGTAACACCACCGCCACGACTCGCCCGGCTCGTGCGAGCGCATCACCGGGTGCCCGGTCTGGTGGAAGTGTGCCGAGGCGTGCTTGTGGGGGCTCGAGTCGCAGCAGCCGACGTGGCCACAGCTCAAGCACATGCGCAAGTGCGCCCAGCTCGATTCACCGAGTTCGGAGCATTCCTGGCAGCGCCCGGGAGTCACCGGGTCGGGCTCCTGCGCTCCGGCGGCTGCCCTCAGATGCTCGCACGTCTCGGGGGGCTTGGGTGCGCGTCGCCGCATGCTGCTCAAGGATAGGCACGTGAATGCGTCCCTGTTGCTGGTCGTCCTCGTCGGCGCCGTGCTGTTGGCCGCCGTGGCCCGTCGCTACAACGTGTCGGCGCCGCTGGCGCTGGTGGTCGCCGGCCTGGCCATCGGGCTGATCCCGGGCGTACCGAAGGTCGAGCTGCAGCCGGACCTGGTGTTGTTCGTGATCCTGCCGCCGCTGCTGTGGTCTGCCGGGCTGGAGAGCAGCTACGTCGCGCTGCGCAAAAACGTCCGATCCATCGGGCTGCTTGCGATCGGGCTGCCGCTGGCGACGGCGTTCGCAGTCGGGATCGTCGCATACAAGACCGTGCCGGAGCTGACCCCCGCCGCGGCGCTGACGCTGGGCGCGATCGTCGCGCCTCCCGACGCGGTGTCCGCGGCTGCAGTGGGCCGACGACTGGGGCTGCCCCGACGAATCATGACCTTGCTCGGCGGGGAGAGCCTGCTCAACGATGCGACGGCGCTGACCGCATACAAGGTGGCGCTGGCCGCCGCGATCGGCACCACGATCGGGCTGACGCACGGGCTGGAGGCGTTCGTGCTGGCCGCCGCCGGCGGGATCGTGGTGGGCGGCCTGTTCGGGGCGGTCATCGACTTCATCCGGTCCCGCCTGCTCGACGACCCGGTGGTGGAGAGCGCGATCGGGCTGGTCGCGCCGTTCCTGGTGTTTCTCGTCGCCGAGGACATCCACAGCTCCGGTGTGCTGGCCGTCGTCGTCGCCGCCCTCATCCTGGGACAGCGCTCGACGCACGCGAGCTACGCCACCCGACTGCAGGACCAGGCGGTGTGGAAGGCCGTGCAGCTGATCCTCGAGTCGTTCGCATTCCTCTTGATCGGACTTCAACTGCCGAGCGTAGTGGGCGAAATGCACGGAATACCGGCCTCGATCGTCATCGGCTCGTCGGTCGCGGTGTTCGTGACGGTGCTGTTGGTACGGATCGTGTGGGTCTACGTGTTCGCGTATCTACCCCGGGCGCTGTTCGCGAAGATTCGAACCAAAGACGAGAAACCAACGCCTGCACAGGTATTCGTGCTCGCATGGGCGGGAATGCGTGGGGTGGTATCGCTGGCAGCGGCGTTCGCGGTGCCGATGACGACGCTGTCGGGCGCGCCGTTGCCGGGCCGGCCGCACATCGTGTTCCTGACCTTCGTCGTGGTAATCGGCACGCTGCTGCTGCACGGGCTGACGCTGCCATGGGTGATCCGGGCGCTCGGGGTGCAGGGCGACGACGCCCAGCGAGATGCGCTGGCGCTGGCGAATGCTCAGGATCGGGCCGCCCGCGCAGCCGCCGAACGACTCGACGAGCTGGTCGCCGAGGAACACGCGCAGGGGCCGGCCGATGTGCACGAGCGCGCCGCGAAGACGCTCCGCCATTGGAATGACCGGCGCCGCAACTCCGCCTGGGAGCAGCTGGGCCGAAGCGATGAGGAGATCGGCGAGGGACCAGGCTCGGCGTTTCGCCGATTGCGGCTGGAAATGCTTGCCGCCGAACGCAAGACGTTCATCGACGAACGCGACGCCGATCGGATCGACGACGAGGTGTTGCGCTCGGCGTTGCGCGGACTCGACCTCGAAGAGGCCACTCTCAGACGCGATTGAGGTCGGACTCAACCGAGCTCTTCCTCGAAAGCCTGCATCGCCGCGATCAGCGCGCTGAACACCCGGTGCGCGGTTGCGAGGTCGTCGTCGGGCAGCTCCGCCATCGCGTCGTGGATGTGCTCCCCGAGGGGCGTGAAAAATGCTCTGGCAACAGCCATCCCGTGATCGGCATAACGCAACATCACCTTGCGTCGGTCCGCGGGGTCGGACTCACGGCGGAGGTGGTCGGAAGCGATCATCCGCTCGACGAGGTAGGTGATCGCCGCCCCCGAGACGCCCATTCGGTCCCGGAGTTCTCCTGAGGTGAGCGGTTCGCCGGCGCTGTCGGCGACCATCACATGCAAAAGGGCCCGAAAGTCGTTCGGGCTCACACCGTGCCGCGCCGCGAACAGCCGACCGATCTGGTCGGACTCTGCGGACAACGCGCGGACATCCGCGGAAATCTGTGCTTCCAATTCCGTGCGGGTAGGCCGATCCTTCGTCATCAACTGCAGCATATCCGCCATCGCACCTGCTGTTCAGTTGATTAATTGTTAAGTATCTGAAATTATGACGGTCATGGTCTGGGATCGCGTCTCGTCTGCGGTAACTGGCCCCCGCTCATGGCTGATCGCGGTCGCCGTAGCTCTGCTGGGCGGCGTCGTGATCGGGTTGGTGGGGGCCAACGCTGCAGGCACGCAGTCGCCCGAAACCCTGCCCACCACCGCCGAATCGGCACGCACCGATGCCGCGCTGGCGCAATTCCCGGAGGGCGGAACGTCCGCGGCGATCCTCGTCGTCACGCGAACCGACGACACCCCGCTACGCCCCGACGACCTCGCCGCGGTGACCGCCGCCCGTGACCGGATGTTGGCAACCACCGGCGCCAGTCGCCCACCGGCGCCGGTGCTGACGTCCGACGATCGCCGGGCCGCCATCGCAACAGTGCCGCTGAACAACGACTTGTCCGGCTTCGCACTCAACGACGCGGTGAGGGCACTGCGTGGCGCCGCGACCGACGGGCTGCCAACGTCCCTGAGCGCCCACGTGACCGGCGGCCCCGCGTTCGGCGCGGACATCGCGAACTCGTTCACCGGCGCGAACTTCACGCTGCTGATCGTCACCGCGCTGGTGGTCGCAATCTTGCTGATCGTCACCTATCGCTCGCCCGTGCTGTGGCTGGTGCCGCTGGCCGTGATCGGGTTTGCCGACCAGGTGGCCACCGCCGTGGGCACCGCCGTCGCGCATGCCACCGGACTGACGTTCGACGGCTCCACCGCCGGGATCACCAGCGTTCTCGTGTTCGGCGCGGGGACTAACTATGCCCTGCTGTTGATCTCCAGATACCGGGAAGAGTTGCGGCACGAAAGTAATCGACGAGAAGCGCTTCGTCACGCCGTGCGCGCCGCCGGCCCGGCCATCGTCGCAAGCAACGCGACCGTCGTACTCGCGCTGCTGACACTGGTTCTCGCGACGATCCCCAGTACCCGCAGCCTCGGGGTGCTGGCGGCATGCGGACTGGCGGTCGCCGCATTGTTCGTGCTGCTGGTGCTGCCGCCGCTGCTCGCGCTTTTCGGTACGCGGCTGTTCTGGCCGTTCGTTCCACGGCCGGGAAGCGTCGACACCGTCGAAGCCGGCCCATGGCACCGCGTCGCCGAGGCGGTGGCCCGGCGACCGGCACTGATCGGTGGGACGGCGGTCATTCTTCTGGCCGTGCTGGCGACGGGACTGCTGGGCACCAACATCGGCCTGTCCCAAACCCAACAGTTCCGGGTCAAGGCCGACTCGGTGGCCGGTTTCGACACGCTCGCAAGGCATTTCCCGGGCGGGATGTCCGACCCGACGGTGATCATCGCGGACGTCCAACGGGCCGCCGCAGTGCAGCAGGCGATCGACGCCACACCAGGGGTGGTGTCCCCCGGCCCTGCATCCCACGCGAGTGGACTGAGCCGCTGGTCGGTGATCGTCGACGCCGCCCCTGCATCTGACCGCGCTTTCGAAATCGTTGCAGCACTCCGGCATTCGGTGCATGCCGTGGAATCGGGGGCACTAGTCGGCGGATCGGACGCGAAGGCGCTCGACATCCGCGACGCCGCCGCGCGTGATCGACGGGTGGTCATCCCAGCGATCCTCGCTGTGGTGCTCGCGGTGCTCTACGTGCTGCTGCGGGCGGTCCTCGCACCGCCGGCACTCGTCGCCGCCACCATACTGTCGGCGTTGGCGGCGCTCGGGCTCGGCAGCTGGGCCAGCGTCCACATCTTCGGCTTCCCCGCCCTGGACAACAGCACGCCGCTCTTCGCGTTCCTGTTCTTGGTGGCGCTCGGCGTCGACTACACGATCTTCCTGGTGACGCGCGCCCGGGAGGAGACATTGGACCACGGGACGCGCGACGGGATGGTGCGTGCGGTGTCCGCGACGGGCGGTGTGATCACCAGCGCCGGCATCGTGCTGGCGGCGGTGTTCTGTGTGCTCGGTGTGCTACCGCTGATCGTGCTGACTCAGCTGGGAATCATTGTGGGGCTTGGCATCCTGCTCGACACGTTCGTTGTGCGCACGCTCGTGATCCCGGCGCTGTTCGCGCTGATCGGCCCTGCTATCTGGTGGCCGTATGGGGCTCGTCGTGGTCGAGATCGATGACCCCGGCCCTGACCAGGTAGAGACCGCTGACCATCAGCACCCAGATCGGGAACGCCAGCGTGACCCACATGCTGAGGTCGCTGGCCAGCAGGATCGCGACGGCCACGAGGTATGTGAGCACGGTGATCCACTTCGGCATCAGGCCGGTCCGCAACCAGATCGTCGCCGCCGAGATCATGAACACCGCCGCCATCCGGATCGCATACGTCTTCGTGGTCGTCAGCACGACCATCTTTCCGAAGTCGATCACCTCGGCATGTGCGGTCGGGTCAACGACACCGGTGTCGGTCGATACCAGCCCGGCCGCGACCGCAGTCGCCACGAACATCATTGCCAGGAACAACAAACCACTGCCCAGGAACACGGAGGCGAAGAACCGGTCCTCGTATCGGCCGAACCCGTCGCGCACCACACCGATGAACCACAGGAAGCTGATCCCCGCGAACGGCATCAGCACCGCCGCGGCAGTGATGCCGTTGTGGTTGTTGGACAGCCACGCTGCTGAATCGTTAATTCCCTCAGGCATCCTCACGCGAATAAGAATGATCACCGCGCCGAACAACACCGCGAAGAGCACCCCGGCCAGCGCCGCGGCCCGCGGCGTCTTGAGCTGACGAAAATGCGGCGTCGTCATGGCTGCCCCGGCAACAACCGCACCATCAACCCGCGCCCTTCCGCCAGCACCGTGCCGTCGCCGTCAGTCAGCTCGGCGGAGACGAACGCCTTGCGGCCCTCCGTCGAATCGACGCGCCCGCATACGGCGAGCGGAGAGTTCAGCGGGGTCACCTTGCGGTAGTCGACGTGCAAGAACGCCGTCCGGCTGATCGGCCGGCCCGCGGCTCGCGTGACCATGCCGAACACCTGGTCGAACAGCAGCGGCAGAACACCGCCGTGGACAGCGTTGTTGCCGCCCAGGTGATACCGGCCGAAATGGCCTTTCATCGCGACGCCCTCGGGGCCGTACTCGGTCAGCGTCCACGGCGGCATCAGCAGACTGCCGAATCCCGGCATCGTCGGCGTGCGTCCCGCCGGGGAAACCCCTTCCGGCGCCTCGTACGGATCCAGTAGGTCGACGAGATTCTCGACGCGGGCCGCCGCGTCGAGCCAGACGTCGTCGTCAGGCGCAGCCGAGACAGCCAGGTCTTGCAGTCGTCGCATCGCGCTGACGAATCTGACGAAACCGGGGCCCGGCTCGGCCATTTCGTACTCGGGAAATCCGCCATGCTTGTAGTAGTCGGGATCCGTCGGCTCGATGCTCATGAGCACGCCTCCAGAATGTCGCGGCGCACCACGGTCTGGTCGCGGCCGGGCCCAACGCCGATGGCCGAAACATGTGCGCCGGCAAGCTCTTCCACCCGCAGCACGTAGTCGCGCGCCTTGGCGGGCAGGTCGTCGAACTCACGCGCCCCGGAGATGTCCTCCCACCAGCCCGGCAGCTCCTCGAAAACCGGCTCTGCCCGCGCGAATTCGCTTTGCGTCATGGGCAACTCGTTCACCCGCTTGCCGTCCACCTTGTACGCCACGCACACCGGCACCGATTGCAGGCTCGACAGCACGTCCAGCTTGGTCAGGAAGAAGTCGGTGATTCCGTTGACTCGAGTCGCATAGCGGCCGATGACCGCGTCAAACCAGCCACAGCGTCTTCGCCGTCCCGTCGTGACGCCGAACTCGCCGCCGGTCTTCACCAGATATTCGCCGTGCTCGTCGAACAGCTCGGTCGGGAACGGCCCCGAACCAACCCTGGTGGTGTACGCCTTGAGAATTCCGAGCACGGTGCTGATCCGGGTGGGCCCGATGCCGGAACCGACCGAGGCGCCGCCGGCGGTCGGATTCGAGGACGTCACATAGGGATACGTGCCGTGGTCGACGTCGAGCAGCGTGCCCTGGGAGCCCTCGAGCAGAACGGTTTCGCCGTCATCGAGCGCGGTGTTGAGCAGCAGTCGGGTGTCGGCGATGCGGTGCGCGTAGCCTTCGGCCTGCCGTAGCACTGTGTCGACGATGGTGTCGGGGTCCAGCGCCTTGCGATTGTAGATCTTCACCAGCACCTGGTTCTTGAATTCCAGTGCAGCTTCGACCTTTTGGGTCAGCAGCGCGGGATCGCGGACGTCGGAGACACGGATGCCCATGCGCGCGATCTTGTCCTGGTAGCACGGCCCGATGCCACGCCCGGTGGTGCCGATCTTCTTGTTGCCCAAATAGCGTTCGGTGACCTTGTCGATCGCCACGTGGTACGGCATCAGCAGATGCGCGTCCGCGGAGATCAACAGCCGGGACGTGTCGACGCCGCGGTCTTGAAGGCCGCTGAGTTCGGACAGCAGCACACCGGGATCGACGACGACGCCGTTGCCGATCACGTTCGTGACGCCCGGGGTCAAGATCCCGGACGGGATGAGGTGCAGCGCGAAGTGCTCGCCGCTGGGCAGTACCACGGTGTGCCCGGCATTGTTACCGCCCTGATAGCGCACCACCCACTGGACACGGCCCCCGAGAAGATCGGTGGCCTTGCCCTTGCCTTCGTCGCCCCATTGGGCGCCGATCAGGACGATTGCCGGCATCGCGTAGTCTCCCGCTCATCTGCCTGAATGCTGAGTGCAGCCGGTGACCCACCCTATCCGAGGTTTGCCCAGGAGTTTCGTTTTGACCGACGACGTCGCCGTGCTGGTTTTCGGGGGCCGGAATCCGCCGCGGCCGCTGCGCGGTGTGCCGCGTGCCGACGTCGACGAAATCGACGGGGAGGCGCATCGGTACCGCCGGTTGATCGTCGTCGGATCGGATGCCGACCTGGCAACGGTGCTCACCGCGTTGCTCCGCGCCGATGCCCTCGATGTGGAGATCGGGTTCGTGGCAGATCATCGGTCGGCGGCCACCCGAGCGTACGGGCTGGCGGCAGGACGCCGCGGTGCTCGACGAGCGCTCAGGGGAACCGCCCGGCGCGTGCCACTGATCCGCGACGACCGCGGCCACGCGATCGCAGGCACGGCGATGTGGCGCGGTGTCGACGGGCTCTTGCAGGGCGAGGCGGTGGTCGACGACACGACGCTCTTCGACGGCGACGTGGCCTGGGTGCGGATCGAACCGACCGGCACAATGCCCGGTCTTCGGGCGGCGGTGGTCATAGCGCGAGGCGATCGGGGGCGCTGGGTGACCGGTCGCGCCGCGCAGCTCGGCACGACCGGCGCCGTCGTCACTCGCGATGGCGTCGCGGCGCAACGCTCTGTGGTGCGGTCCACGTTCTATCGACACGTCAGAGGCTGGCTGCTGGTCGGGTAGCCCGCGAGATCGACGTTTCGCAGACAAAATGCGAGAAACGGCCTGCAAAACGTCGATCTCAACGCGCGCGTCCGGGCTTCCAACCTCTCGAGACCATCGCCCGGTACACCCGATCGATGACGTCGTCCTCATAATCCTCTGCGATTACACGGGTATGTAGCCAGCCCAGACGTTCGATTTTCGGGATGCGGCGCAGGTCCTTGACGTACTGCCCCCGGTTAGTGCGGTGTTGATCGCCGTCGTACTCGGCGGCGACCTTGAAATCCTCCCAACCCATGTCGAGCACACCGATGAGCTCCCAGCCGTCATACACAGGTATCTGCGTCGTCGGCTTTGGAAATCCGGCGTCGACAAGCAGCAAGCGCAATGAAGTCTCCCTCGGAGAGGCGGCTCCCCCGTCGACAAGTGGCAGTAAACGTCGTAACTGGCGCACACCTCGTGCGCGTTCGTGGCGCTTGGCTATGAGCAGGACATCCTCGATAGAGAACGGGGTGGCCTGCATGAGGGCATCGAGTCGCGCTAGCGCCGGTCCCCGTCGCAGGTGTCGGCCGAGGTCGAACGCGGTGCGCGCACGTGACGTGACGGGAAGGCCGGCGATGTGGGTGATTTCGTCATCCGCGAGGGATTCATTGCGAACTACCAGACCACGTTGCGGCCGGACGTTTTGCGAGACCAATTCGATGGGGATGTTGTCGTCGACCCATAGCGCCCCATGCAACGCTGAAGCGGCCGCCCCCGCAATCACCGCCTGTCGTCGCGACGACAACCATGCACCGACGGTCCTCCTCCGAAGAGTTGGCGCCGAAAGCTTTGACATATACACACCGCGAAAGAGTTGTTGATACCACCGGCTGAGTTCGTGTCTCGTCAGATCGCCGGCTGCAATCGCTTCACTGCCGATGAACACCTCCCCCATGCCTGCATCGTCGCCCTTGATGCCGACAACCCCCGCGAGATCGACGTTTCGCAGACAAAATGCGAGAAACGGCCTGCAAAACGTCGATCTCGGCGGCGATTCGGTAGTTTCCGTGTGGTGAACATCCGTCCGGTGCAGCAACACGTGCGGCCCAGCCCCGTCTTCCTGGCGATCTGCGCCGTCACCGTGCTCGGGGGCGTGTTGGCCTGGCTGGCCGGGTCCGCCAGGTCGCCGCTCGCCTACGTCGGCGTCTTCGCGTTCGTGATCGCCGGCTGGCTGGTGTCGCTGTGCCTACACGAGTTCGCACACGCCTACACGGCTTGGCGCTACGGCGATCGCGATGTCGCCGTGCGCGGCTATCTGACCCTCAACCCCCTGAAGTACTCGAATCCGCTTCTGTCCCTTGGCTTGCCGCTCATCTTCATTGCCCTGGGCGGAATCGGGCTACCGGGCGGCGCCGTCTATGTGCGCACATCGTGGATGACGCCGCGGCGGCGCACGGTGGTGGCGTTGGCCGGTGCGATCGTCAACGCCGCTCTCGCCGTGGTCCTGCTTGTCGTGACCGCGGTGTTCGCAGACTTGGATCATCTTGTGTTCTGGGCCGGCGTGGCGTTTCTCGGGTTCCTGCAAGTGACCGCGGTGGTGCTGAACCTGCTGCCGATTCCCGGCCTCGACGGATACGGCGCTCTCGAGCCGCATCTGAGCCCGGAGACTCAGCGCTCGCTGGAGCCTGCGAAGCAATGGGGCTTCTTGATTCTGTTCATCCTGCTGATCGCGCCGCCACTGAACCAGGCGTTCTTCTCGGTCGTTCTCTGGTTCTTCGACCTTTCCGACGTGCCACGTTTCCTTGTGGCCGCCGGCAGCCAGCTGACCAGGTTCTGGTCGGCCTGGTTCTGAACCTCTTGCGACATATGCGCATCGGCGCATAGATTTCAGGGATGGGCGCAGGCCACGATCACGGCGGACCCGACGCCCGCGTATCGCGGATGATCATCGCCGCAGCGGTGCTCACCGGTTTTTTCATCATCGAGCTGACGACCGCGCTGCTGATCAATTCGATCGCGCTGCTCGCCGACGCGGGGCACATGCTCACCGATCTGGTCGCGCTGTTCATGGGGTTGACCGCGGTGATACTCGCCCAGCGCGGCAGCGCCTCGCCCGCCCGCACCTACGGATGGCATCGCGCCGAGGTGTTCACCGCTGTCGGCAACGCCGTGCTACTGCTCGGCGTCTCGATCTTCATCCTCTACGAGGCGATGGAACGACTGGGCCACGCACCCGAGGTGCCCGGGGTGCCGATGATCGTCGTGGCACTGGCCGGGCTCGTCGCCAACGCGATCGTCGTACTGTTGCTGCGGTCGAGCTCCCAGCAGAGCCTTGCGGTCAAGGGCGCCTACATGGAGGTCGTCGCCGACACCGTAGGCAGCATCGGCGTGCTGATCGCCGGTGTGGTGACCGTGACCACGCACTGGCCGTACGCAGACGTCGTCGTCGCGGTGCTCGTCGCGCTGTGGGTGCTGCCGCGTGCGTTCTCGTTGGCCCGCGCGGCGCTGCGGATCCTCTCCGAATCCTCGCCCAGCCACGTCGACGTCGACGAGTTGCATGCGGCGCTGTGTGCGGTCGATGGCGTGATGAACGTGCACGATCTGCACGTCTGGACCTTGGTGCCCGGCAAGGACATGGCGACAGCGCATCTGACGAGCTGTGGAGACTCCGCACGAGTGCTTGCCGACGCGCGCGCGGTGCTGGCAGCGCGCGGGCTGGAGCATGCGACGGTACAGGTGGAGCCGCCGGAGGACGCCGGAGACTGCCAGCAGGCCAACTGGTAGCAGCGCGCTACCTATCCACCTTCGACGGTGCTCTTGAGGCCCTCGAGCATCGTGGCCCAATTCGCGGTCGCTCGTTCAGCCTCGGCTTCGCTTCCGTTGTTGTCCTGACTGAGCGATACATGGGTCCCGCCACCGCGCTCGTCGAGCGTGTAAGTCAGCGTGTGGTAGTTCTCGGGTTCGTCGGGCGCGCCGGCCAACGGGCTGAAGTGCGTCATACACAGGAAGCGATTCTCTTCGACCTCGACGATCTCGCCCTTGTCCTCGTACTGCTTGCCCTCGTACTGCCCCTTCCACACGATCGGGCTGCCCGGCTGCCAATCGGTTTGCACCTGACTACCGAAGAAGTACTTCGCAATCGTTTCGGGGTCTGTCAGCGCGTTCCACACCTGAGACACCGGCGCAGCGATATCGATTTCAACTTTCGCAATGAGATCCATCTTCTACTCCTCACTCATATATATGATCGAGTCATATATACGGATAGCCAAGCACACACCCAGATAAACCTCGATGGGGGAGGAACGTGGCGGGGTCACCTGACGATGTTCGGTTAGTCAATCTGCTGGGTGCGGTGGCACTCGGCATCACTGACGCGGGCGTGGGCGACGTTGCCTCGGACACCGCGCTCGATGCCACCGCGGCAGCCGCACTCGTCACGATGCTCGATCTCGCGCGGTCCAGCTCTGTACAAGCCCTGAGTCAACTGATCGGGCTCACCCACTCAGGCGCGGTTCGACTGGTCAACCGGCTGGCCTCGGCAGGCTTCGTTGCACGGGCAGCCGGGCCCGACGGTCGAACCGTCACCGTCCGGCTCACCCACCGGGGGCGATCCGTCGGACAGCGGATCCGCGCCGCGCGCCAATCGGCGATTGCAGCGTCCTTATCCGGACTCACCGACCGCCAACGCGAGCAACTCACCACCATCTGCGAGGTGCTCGTCGCGAACATCACCGCGGCGCGTCTTGCCACCCGCGCCGCGGGCCGGCATCCCAGCGGCGGTGCGCTGTGCCGGATGTGCGACCCGGTGGCGTGCGGGCGTCCCTCCGGCTGCCCGGCCGCCCGCACCGCCACACGCGCTGGCTAAAGCCCCAGTTTCCCGCGGGCTGCGGGATCGCAGTCGTCGAGCAGGTCAAGGCACCGGTTGCACTCATCCGTCTCGCCGATCGCGTCGGCCGCGCGGGCCAGCGCAGCCACGCAGCGCAGGAAACCGCGGTTGGGTTCGTGGCCGTAGGGCACTGGGCCGAAGCCCTTCCAGCCGTTGCGGCGCAGTTGGTCCAACCCGCGGTGATAGCCGGTGCGGGCGTAGGCGTATGCGGTGACGGCCTTGTCGTCGGCCAGCGCGTCCTCGGCCAGCTGCGCCCACGCCACCGACGCGGCGGGGTGCGCGGCGGCGACGATGGCCGGGTTCTCGCTGGCTTGTAGCTCCGCCTCCGCCTGCGGATCGCCGGGCAGCCGGACCGGATCGGGTCCCATCAAGTCGCCGAACTGAGTCATGGCAACTATTGTGCCGTGCGGCAGTCGGTAAGCTTCCGCCAGGAAGCCACGGCCCCTCTTCACGAAACAGAGGACAGCAAAACGCATGTCGAACCCATCGGGTCCGGACCAGGACGGCACGCCGGCGGCCGAGGAAACGCAGGCTCCGGCCGAACCGTCCACCGAGGCGATGGACACCAGAGAGCCCGTACCGCAATTCGAGTCGGCCGAGCCCACCGAGGTGCTGCCGGGTTCCGGGGAGCACGCCGAACCGGAGCGGCGCTACAGCGCGCCGTCCGGGTTCGACGTCAGGTCCACCGAGATCATTCACACCTCGCCTGAGCCACCCACCGAAGTCATCGGCGCTCGGCCCACGCCGTCCGAGCAGGCCGCCGCAGGGGCCGTCACCACCCCGGCGAGATCCGCTCCGCCGCAAGCAATCCCACCACGATCTCCGCGCCACCGAAGCTGGGGCCTGGTGGTGGCGCTGATCCTGGTGATCGCCGCGCTCGCAGCCATAGCGGTGCTGGGCACTGTGTGGCTCACCCATAGGGCGTCGCCGAAAGCGTCGCAAGAGGACCAGGTGCAGCAGACCATTCAGGACTTCGACACGGCGATTCAAAAAGGCGACCTCGCACAACTGCGCGGCATCACCTGTGGAAGCACGCGCGACGACTATGTGAAGTACCGCGACCAGGACTGGGCCGCGACCTACCCGCGGATTGCGTCGGCCAAGCAGTATCCCGTGGTAGCCAGCATCGATCAGGTAGTGGTCAACGACCAACACGCTGAGGCCAACGTCACATCGTTCATGGCCTACGCCCCGCAGGTCCGCTCGACGCGCAGTTTTGACCTGCAGTACCTCGACGGGCGGTGGAAGATCTGCGAGGGACCGATCAGCTAGCCGGAGGAAACCGACCGGCCGGCGCTGTGCAGGTCGTTGCAGGCTTCGACGACACGCTCGGACATGTTGGCCTCGGCCTTCTTCATGTAGGTGCGCGGGTCGTACGCCTTCTTCTCGCCGACCTCGCCGTCGACCTTCAGCACGCCGTCGTAGTTGGTGAACATGTGCCCCGCGACCGGGCGGGTGAACGCGTACTGCGTGTCGGTATCCACATTCATCTTGACGACCCCGTACCGCAGCGACTCCTCGATCTCTGACTTCAGCGAGCCCGAGCCGCCGTGGAACACGAAGTCGAACGGCTTGGCGTCTGCGGGCAGTCGGAGCTTGGCCGCGGCGACCTTCTGGCCCTCGGCGAGCACCTCCGGACGCAGCTTGACGTTGCCCGGCTTGTAGACGCCGTGCACATTGCCGAACGTGGCAGCCAAGAGGTACTTGCCATGCTCACCCGCACCGAGCGCCTCGATGGTCTTCTCGAAATCCTCTGGTGTGGTGTAGAGCTTTTCGTTTATCTCGTGCGCGACGCCGTCTTCTTCGCCGCCGACCACGCCGATCTCGATCTCGAGGACGATCTTCGCGGTCGCCGCCGCCTTCAGCAGCTCCCGCGCGACCTCGAGGTTCTCGTCGATCGGGACCGCTGAGCCGTCCCACATGTGCGACTGGAACAGCGGGTTGCGGCCCTCGGTGACCCGCTGCTGGGAGATCCTCAGCAGCGGACGAACGTAGGTGTCGAGCTTGTCTTTGGGGCAGTGGTCGGTGTGCAGGGCCACGGTGATCGGGTATTTCTCGGCGACGACGTGCGCGAACTCGGCGAGCGCCACCGCGCCGGTGACCATGTCCTTGACGCCCAGCCCGGAGGCGAACTCGGCGCCGCCGGTGGAGCACTGGATGATGCCGTCGCTGCCCGCGTCGGCGAAGCCCTTCAATGCGGCGTTGATGGTCTCGGATGACGTGCAGTTGATGGCCGGGAAGGCGAAACTGTGCTCCTTGGCGCGGCCCAGCATCTCGGCGTAGACCTCCGGCGTGGCGATGGGCATTGGGGTTCCTTCCGGCTGATCACAGGCTTGCGTGAATGTCCCTCGAAGTATCTCACCAGCGTGCGCCGGTATGTTGGGTCGTCATGAGCACGACACTGGTGGCGCTGCCGGCCATCATGGACCCGTGGACGTATATCGGCCCTGAGGGGCTCTTCGCGTCGGCCATTCTTCCGGGGATCCTGGTCATCGTCTTCATCGAGACGGGCCTGCTATTCCCGTTCCTGCCCGGCGACTCGTTGCTGTTCACGGGCGGGCTGCTGGCAGCCAAGGGCACGCTCAACATCTGGACGCTTGCGATCGCCGTACCGCTTGTCGCGATCGCCGGGGATCAGACCGCGTACTTCATCGGCCGCGGCATCGGCCCCGCCTTGTTCGACAAAGAAGACTCACGTTTCTTCAAGAAGCGATACGTCACCGAGTCGCACGAATTCTTCGAGAAATACGGGCCGTTCACGGTCATCCTCGCCCGTTTTGTGCCGTTCGCGCGGACGTTCGTTCCGGTCATCGCAGGTGTGTCCAAGATGCGCTATCCGATTTTTTTGGGTTTTGACATCGTCGGCGGTTTCGCCTGGGGCGCCGGGGTGATCCTGGCCGGCTACTTCCTCGGCAACATCGAGTTCGTCAACCGGCATCTCGAGGTGATCATTTTGGGGATCGTGTTGTTGTCGATCCTGCCCGCGATAATCTCCGTGGGTCGCGGACTGCTGCAGCGGCGGCGGGCGAATAAGAAACCACTGCCCGAGCAGTCGGGCTGATCCCGGTCACCGGCGCGCAAACACGCAGATCACCCGCCGCGGACCGTCCTCAAAGCGATCAACGAGTCGGGCCGCCGGAAACCCGACCTTCCGGGCGGCAGCCAGTTCGGCAGGGCCGCCACACGGCATACCCACGCCGGGCTCGAACAGGCGATCGCACGTCACGACGAGGATGTCTGCCGCCGGCACACCGACATTCGGCTTGCCATCGCGCCACAGCGGAAAGGCAAGCGCCGCACCGCTCTTGGCGACACCCGTAACTGCGATCGATTGGCTGCCGACCGCTGTGCGAATGTGTGTGGCCGATTCTGCCGCTCTCGGCCACCCACCGTCGGGCGATTGCACGGGTGGCATCGACGCCAGCGAAAGCGCAAGGCAGATAACGACAATCGCGGCGGCAGAAACCTTCCCCACCGTGGGACTGCTGATCGCGGTCAGCCGCACCACCGCGACACCGATGACCGCCAGCAGAAGAGGGTCCAGCCACGCGTGGTACTGATCGTTGGGCAAGCCGTCGACGAATTTCGCGAGGCTCGGCGAAACGAACGTCAACACCAACACCGCCCAGAGTACTGCCCCGATTGCCCAGCGGCCGAATTGCCTTGGCACACCGCCCTTACCGGCTGCACTGATGACGAGCGCGCTGGCCACGACCATCGCGGCGGGGAGGCCCCGGAGAACGGACGTCTGCCCTAACACCGGCCAGACCTCGATACGCCACAAGATCACCAGCGGGCGAAAAAACAGGGGCAGCCCCGTCGAGGTCCCTGGGTCGGCGGCATAGCGCGCGAGCGCGGTGGTTTCGGAAAAACCGTGGCGCAGTTCGTAGATCAACGCCGGCACATAACCAGCGGCGATGATCGCAGCAGCCCCCAGAGCGGGCGCGAGCATCTTCGGCCGCTCCGCGCGCGGACGCCGCACCACGTCTGCGAAGAGCAGCGCTGCGAGTGGCGGCACGGCGATTACCGCGAGCAGGTGGCCGTGCAGCATGAAAAGCGTTGCCGCTGCCGAGACCAGCCACCA
The DNA here is from genome assembly GCA_963744085.1 of uncultured Actinomycetota bacterium. Lineage (GTDB taxonomy): Bacteria > Actinomycetota > Actinomycetes > Mycobacteriales > Mycobacteriaceae > Mycobacterium. Next base: position 1,100,216 of record CAVUSK010000014.1, on the reverse strand, counting down.
GCGGGCACGACGCGTTCGCCAGGCATGCCAGCCGGCCGCGAAAGCGATTGCCGCAAACGGGGCGACGATGTTGGAGTTCCAGACGAAGGTCGAGGCGGTGATCGCCGCAGGACTCACCGCCATCAGCAGGCCCGCGACGTGGCCGGCCAGAGGACCGGCCACCGTCCTGCCGAGCCACCAAGTCGCCGCGACACCCGCGATGCCCAGAACCGCGAGGGTGGCCGCTGCCGCAACCGGATTGGCGTCGGTCAGAAACGCGCTCGGCGCAAGAATCCAGTAGAACCCGACCCCGTGATGGGCCGTCCCGAGCGAGCTGACGGGACCAAGCAGTGGTACCTGGCCGCCTCGCACCCAGAGCAACATCGTGAGCATCTCGAGGCCCTGGTCGTCATCCCACGCTCCACGACCGGGTAGCCCGACGAAGCGAAGGACTGCGGCCAGTGCCAGAATCGCGGCCAGGATGAGCCCGTCACGCCGCGCCGGCGTCACCAGCTCTCGCTCACATGGCCTCGGCCATCGCCATATGTCCTTCGAAGCCAAGGGATGTCGCCGTCACCCGATATTCCTCGACGAGTTCCCGGTAGGTAGCCTCATCGCCACGGGCCTTCGCCAGTAGCGCGCGTGATCGCAGAATTACGATTGCCCTCCCAGCATCGACAGGAAACTCCGCCGCCACACGATCGACCGCCTTCTCGGCTTCGTCTATGTCGCCGTCGGCGCTGCGGTCCAATAGCATCTCCGCCAGAACTCCCGTGGCGGTAACGGTGTATCCGAACTGGCCGGCGTCGAACATGGCATCGACGGATTCGCGCAACAGCCGCAGCGCACCGTCGCGGTCGCCGAGTTTCGCCATGCAGAACGCGATCCAGAGGTTGATTCCTGCCAGTTCGGTCTTGTGAAAGAGTCCGCGTTCGATCATGTCGCGGATGTTTGCGAACATCACTAGTCCGCGTTGGAAGTCAGGCGGATCCCGGTGGATCAGGGCGTGTCCCAGCGTGATTCGGGCAAGTCCGAGTGCGAGGTCGTCGCCCGCGCCCTCCAGGGTGTTCACTGCATCCTCGATCGAGCGCATGGCATCGTCGTCGACCAGGACACACCCAGCGGCGAGCGCGAAGCCATAGGTCCACGTGATAACCACGGCACGCGTCGTTTGATCAGCTGTGCGTGCTATGGCGAGCGCCCGGTCCAGATCGTCGCGCCATCCCGGAAGGCCGAGTCCCATCCTGGCGATACAGCGAGAAGCGAACGCCACCGCCAATGGCGACCCGATGATGTAGTCACCTTTGGTGCCTTCGTCACCGGCCAGATCGATGACTGATTGAGACAAGCGAAGTATGTCGGCCATTGCACCGACCTCGATCTTGACGGCGGTTGCAATGCCGGATACACCGATCGTCAGAGCGGGATCGCCGATCGAGTCTACGAGAGCCAGGTTTTCGGAGGCCACTCGCGACGCCTCCTGCAAGCGACCATGGTTCAGGTGCTCAGCGACCAGCCCCGACATCGCCACTGCCAGTGATGCCTTGTCGCCGGCGGCAGCGCACAATTCACATAGCTCATCGAAACGATCGCCAGAAATGTCGATGTGCGCACGAAACGCATTGGCGCACCACAACGTACGCGGTGCTATTTGCATCGCCAGGTGGTCCGGGTCGTCCGCCGGCAATCCGTCGGCGATCTGACCCGCGCGCTCCCAACTCACGAGCGCCGCAGGGATATTGCGACTGTGCGACCACCCTCCGGCGCGCATGCGCCAGGCGTACGCGGCACGCAAGTCCCCCGCGGCCTCCAGGTGCTCGGCGATCAGTGCCGCATTTTCGTCGGCCACCCGGGGTTCACGTGATTCGATGGTAGCGGCCAACCGCCGATGCGATTCGGCGCGATCCGATTTCAGCTGTGCTTCATAAGCGACGGTCCGAATCAACGGATGTCGGAATGCGTATTCGACCCTCTGGGTGAAGCTCACCTGGTCGATCAACTGTGCGGTTACCAATTCGTCGAGGATGGAGTCGACACCAAGGTCTGCGAGTAAGTCAGCGCTGAAACGACTTCCGATCACCGCCGCGGCGTTCAACGTTCGTTTCGCGCCGGAATTGAGCCGGTCGATGCGCGACGTGATCGCTGCCTGCAACGTTGCAGGCACACTCACATCGGCGACGTTGGCAGCGCAGGCATAGGCACCTCGGTTGCCGACAAGTACGCCGCGCTCGGTCAGGTCGCGGACGATCTCTTCGGCGAAGAACGGGTTGCCTGAAGCACGCTCGCCTATCTCGGTGGCTAATTCGGCGACCGATGAATCCGAGCCCAGTAGTTCGGTGAGCAATGCTGACGATTCCGAATCGTCAAAAGGTGCAAGCGATATGGTCTGCGCACCGGCTACTCGCGACAGCCGTCCTTGATAATCTGGGCGGTAGGTGATCAGCACCATTGACGTGGTCTGTGGAACCACCGCGAGAAAGTCGGCGAGCATGGATTCGCTGACCTCGTCGATCCAATGCACGTCCTCGATGATGTAGACCGCGGGATCACGTCGAGCCATGAAGGCACCGTTGATCAACGCTGTCAGCCGCCGCCGACGCGCGTCCGGATCGATTGTCGGCATTGGTATATCCGGAGCGCGGATCCCCAGCTGGTCGTAGACCAGCACCAGATCCTCCTCGTCGGCGCCGGCGAACTGGGAGCGGGCTTCGCGCCTAGCGGACTCGGCATCCAGCCCCTCAACGCCGGTGGCAGATCGCATCAGACGGTCGACCACATGGAAGGGGATCTCGCGGGCATGAGACTCACCGAACGTCCACGACACCTTGATGCCGTTCGCTTGAGCCATCGCCGCCGTCTCGCGCGCGATACGGCTCTTGCCGATCCCGGGCGGCCCCGCCACGCCTACGACAGCCCCATGACCCTTGATCGCCCGCCGCAGAACACCTTCGATGGCGGAGATCTCCCATTGCCGACCGATCAGCCGAGCCTCTCCGGGGCGAACCACCCCGTGCCGTGCCTCGACAGCCAACAAGCGACGGGCGTGGACAGGACGATCCCGATTCTTGATATGGACGAGTTCTGGCTCGCCAAGTACGGCGGCGTCTTCAACAAGTCGCGCGGTTGCCTCGCTGAGCATCACCCCGCCCGGTGGCGCTGCTGACTCCATCCGCTGCGCCATGCCGACCTGCTCACCAACGGTAGTGTAACCCAACGACTTTGAGCCAACCTCGCCAGCGATCACCTGGCCCGAGTTCAGGCCGATCCGAAGTTGCAACTCGACGGACAGCCGTGACATTTCATCCTGGATGCCCAACGCGGCGCGGCATGCCCGCAGCGCGTGGTCTTCCAACGCCACAGGCGCGCCGAACACCGCCATGATCCCGTCGCCGGTGAACTTGTCGACCGTCCCGCCGTAGCGCTGCACCACCGCCGATGTGCGATCGACCAATTCGGCCATGATTTCGCGCAGCCGTTCCGGGCCCACAGCCGCGGCGAGGTCCATCGAGTGCACGACGTCTGCGAAAAGGACCGTGACCTGTTTGTACTCGGCAGCCTCCGGTGTCGCCGCGATCGGAGACCCGCACCCATCACAGAACCGCGCGTCTTCGCGCGCTTGGCGGCCGCACGCCGGGCACACGGCAGCCGAGGTCCCAGTCACGTCGACATCCTGACACCCAGGCGGTCCGTCTCTGCCGCAATTGGAGTAGTCGACTACGCTATCGGGCTTTCATGCGCGCCACGAACATCGTCGTCGTCACAACCGCTCGGCGAAGGTGGATGCACAGATGACGATGACAGGCAGGCACGCAGTAGTTCTGGGAGCGAGCATGGCGGGCCTGTTGGCCGCGCGCACGCTGTCCGACTTCTTCGAGAACGTCACCATCGTGGAGCGCGACGTGTCGCCGGACACTGCCGCCAACCGGCGGGGTGTGCCGCAGGGACGTCACGTCCACGGCCTGCTGGCGCGCGGCGCTCAGGCACTCGACGAGATGCTTCCCGGCTTCCTCGACGAGCTGGTGCGCGACGGAGCAAGGCCGTTCGACGGCCACGACCTGTCGGAGTTGTACTACAGCATCGGCGGCCACACGATGGTGCGAAGCGGCACGGCCCCCAACCTCGTGGTGTACGCCGAGAGCAGGCCGTTCCTGGAGCACCACGTCAAGAACCGTGTCCGCGCGATTCCCAACGTCACCCTGCTCGAGAACCACGATGTCGCCGGACTCACGTCGACACCGGACCACGGCCTTGTGACGGGCGTGCGGACGGTGGACCGGCACGGCCAGGTGGAGTCTGAGTTGCAGGCCGATCTGGTTATCGACGCGACGGGCCGTGGCTCGCGCACCCCTGCATGGCTGGACGAAATGGGCTACGGACGACCCGTCGAAGACCACGTCGTTGTCCACGTGACATACACCACCCAATGGCTGCGGATGCCGCGCGGCACCATCCACGAAGCCGGCTGCCTTGTCGGCGTGGTGCCGGGCAGGCCTACCGGGATGGGCCTTCTTGCGTGTGAAGACGACACGTGGGTTTTCACGTTGATGGGCATGGCGGGCTGTGAGCCGCCCTGCGACCGTGCCGAAATGTTCGACTGGGCGGAGGAATTCGCGCCTGCGCATATCTTGGACGCGCTGCGTGAAGCGGAACCGATCGGCGAGGTGGCACGTCACCGCTTCCCGTCCAGCCAGTGGCGCCGCTACGACAAGATGGGCCGATTCCCCACAGGCCTGCTCGTTATCGGCGACGCGATCTGCAGCTTCAACCCGATCTACGGGCAGGGCATGACTGTCGCCTCTCTGGAGGCATTGGCGTTGCGCGACTGCCTCTCGGGCGGCACAGGCGACCTGGCGCGCCGCTTCTTCCGTGCGGCGGTCAAGCCGATACGACAGGCCTGGCAACTGTCCGCCGGCGGTGACCTCGCTCTGCCCGAGATCGGGGGCGAGCAGTCGTGGGCGACGCGATTCTTCAACGGTTATGTGGACCGCATATTGACCGCGGCCGAATACGACACCTTCGCGGTGGATCGGTTCACCAGAGTGACCGGGCTCATCGACCCTGTGACGCGGTTGCTTCGCCCGGGAATGTTGTGGCGCACCGCCCTCGCGCACCGCAGGCGACCTCGACGTATTGGAGTAGTCGACTACGCTACCCCGCTTTCTCGCGTCGCCTGAGCATGGTTTTCGAAGACGTCTCGAGCCCGAGGAGATCACCATGAGCGTCGCCACCATTGGCCTCCGTTGCCCCACCGTGTTCGAGGCCGACCTGCCAACCGTCGCGTATGAAGACGCCTCAAGCCCTGACGAGGCACACCGGAACCTCCGCAAAGCGCTCGAACAGGCACCGATCGCAATGGGAGCGCACGGTCCCGAGATCCTGAGCTATGAACTGGTGCACACCACGTTGCGCGATCACCGGTTCTGCCCGCCCCGCGGACTCGGCCTCGAGGCGCAGGGGATCACCTCCGGCCCGTTGTGGGATCGCGTGGTCACCACTCTGCTCAGCATCAACGGCGACGAGCACACCCGTCTTCGCCGCCTGGTGTCCAAAGCGTTCACGCCGCGCGCGGTCGCCCGGCTCGACACGACGATCACCGACGTCATCAACGGGTTGATCGACCCGCTCGCCGCCGCAGGACGCTGCGAGGTCGTCGACGACATCGCCCGGCCATATCCGGTGCCGATCATCTCCGCGCTGTTGGGTGCACCGCCCGAAGACTGGCAGCTGTTCTCGGCGTGGGCGGATGACTTCTTCAAACTGTTCACGTGGAACGCCGCAGAATACGAGCGGGACGTTCTGACGGCGTGGGCTGAAATGGACGCGTACGTCGACGACATGGTCGCCCAGCGGCACGGTTCGCTCACCGACGACCTGATCTCCGAGTTGATCCGCGCCGAGGACGACGGCGACCGGTTGTCTCGCGAGGAGCTTCGGATGCTGGCGGCCGGACTTCTGATGGCGGGCACGGACACCACCCGCAACCAGGTGGCCGCCGCGGTGGAGGTTTTCTGCGACCACCCCGATCAGTGGGATCTGCTCGCCGAACGCCCAGAGCTGGCGATGAACGCGGTCGAGGAAGCCATGCGTTATTCGCCGGTCGCTTTCGGAGCAATGCGCATGACGACCGAGGACGTCGAACTGGAGGGCGTCGTCATCCCGGCGGGAACGTTCGTCATGTGCAACACCGCCGCCGCCAACCGCGACCCCGAGGTCTACGACGACCCGGAGCGTTTCGACATCACTCGCGAGGGGGCGGCACCGATGCAGACCTTCGGCGCCGGCGCGCACTACTGCCTCGGTGCGAACCTTGCCAGGCGGGAACTGGCGGAGGCCTTGACGGTCATGGCGCGTCGGATGCGCAACCTGCGCCACGCGGGTGCTGCGGCCTGGAAGCCGCTGGTCGGAATCACCGGCCCGGCCGTCCTGCCCGTCGCATTCGACGCCGCGTAGCCGAGCCGAGCCGAGCCGAGCCGAGCCGAGCCACGCCGCGTAGCAGAGCCGAGCCGCCGAGAGTACGGTTGTTGCACGTCAGCCGTCGATTTTTCGTACACAACCGTACTCTCGGCGCACGTTTCGGGCGAAAAGTTGTCCCGGGGGATTTGCGTCAGGGCTGCCGTTCCCGCTTCCATGTCTAGTTATGCCCGAGATGGATCGCCGTCGCATGATGTTGCTTACGGGGATCGGCGTGCTGTCAGCCGCCGCGATCCCCGTCCGCGAAGCCTGGGCGCACCCGCCCGCGCCGCCGCCCAACAGCCCGGCCGGGGGTTACATATTTCAGGACGAGTTCGATGGGCCGGCCGGCTCAGCTCCCGATCCGTCGAAGTGGACGGTGGCACGAGCCCGGGAGTCGATGAAGGACCCGACGTTCTGGGAGTTACCCGAGAACGTCGGGCAATACCGCGACGATCGCCGAAACGTGTTCCTCGACGGCAAGTCCAATCTCGTCATCCGCGCCGCAAAAGACGGCAACACCTACTACAGCGGCAAAATTCAAAGCCCGTGGAGGGGCGGCATCGGCCATACCTGGGAAGCCCGGATAAAACTCAACTGCCTCACTGCCGGTTGCTGGCCCGCCTATTGGTTGGGTAATGACGACCATGGCGAAATCGACGTGCTCGAGTGGTACGGCAACGGCAGCTGGCCTTCCGCAACCACCGTCCACTCGAAACCGAACGGCGCCGAGTGGGCGACTCACAAGATCGCGTTGGACAGCGGGTGGCACACGTGGCGAACCCAATGGGATAACGCCGGTATCCGCTTCTGGCAGGACTACGTTGACGGGGCGCAGCCGTACTTCACTGTTCCGGCGAACTCCATCCCGGACTGGCCGTTCAACGACCCTGGCTACCAAGTGTTTCCGGTCTTGAACCTTGCGGTTGCCGGTTCCGGTGGCGGCGATCCCGGGCCGGGGACCTACCCGGCTGACATGCTCGTCGACTGGGTGCGTGTCTGGTAGGACGGCGACTAGCTGTGACGGGTCGCTTCCTGGGCCAGCTGCACCCGGGAGGTCAGACCGAGTTTGGTGTAGACGTGTGTGAGATGTGTCTGCACGGTCCGCGGTGAGATGAAAAGCCTTGTCGCAACGTCCTTATTGCCGAGGCCTTCGCTGACGAGCCGGACGACGTCAAGCTCGGTAGGCGTGAGCGAGGCCCAGCCGCTGTTCGGCCGCTTGCGCTCACCGCGGCCACGCTGTGCGTAGGCGATCGCTTCTTCTGTGGACAATGCCGAACCCTCTGCCCAGGCGGCGTCGAAGTCGTTCTCGCCCATCTCATCTCGGAGCCTCGGGATGAGGTCGTCAACGCCGGCGTCAAGGATCTTGAAACGAACCGACCCCATGCTTTGCCTGGCGGCAGCGGCCGCGCCGAGGAGTCGGGCCGCGTCGGGGTGTCCGCCCGACTCGCATGCCACAACGGCCAGGCATTCGAAAATCTCGGGCAAAACGATTCTGCCGCCAAGGCCCGCAGCGATCCTCAGGGCTTCGTGGGCGTCGCGTTCGGCCGATTCCGATTCCCCCTGCGCGATCTCGACGAACGCGCGGGTCATCAGGGCCGCCGACAAATAAGCCAAGGTCGTCGTTGACACGGCATCATCGGCCCAGCGGCGGGCCACCACGAGATCGCCACACGCCAACGGCGCCAGGGCCGCGAAGCAATACAGCCCTCCCGCGCCGGCCTGGAGGCCGAAGCGCTGGTGAGACGCTTCGTACGCCTGCCGGGCCGCCGCAGCATCGCCCGCGGCCATGCCCGCGATTCCGAGGCCTGTGTAACACACGCCCTCAGGGGCTTCACCCAGCTCGGCACACCCTCCGAGGGATGCATCAGCCGCGGCTTGAGCACCGTCGGGGTCACCGCTGAAAGCAAGCACGGAGGACTGCATGTTCAGGGTGTACACCCGCAACAGCCCGTCGTGTGCCGCAGTGGTTTCATCGACCAACTCGCGGACCTGTAGCGCAGCCCTCGCAAGTTCACCTCGACAGAGTCGCGCCCACGCTTGCGCGAATCGGCACTGACGAGACGCGAACCGATCGCCGATCGTTTCGGCGACCTGGAGTCCCTCTTCGGCGGCCATATCGCCTGCGATCGGGTCGCCGGCCACTTGCGCTGCCATCGCCTGTCGTCCGAGGATCTGGCTGAGCCGCCACGAATCACCTAATTCACGAGCAAGCCGGGCGGCCTCGGCAAAGCATGAACCCGACAGCTCAGCGTGGTGCGGGCTCGCCGTCCCCTGCGCCATCAGCGCGCGGATCAACAGAGTCGGATCGTCGATTTCGCGAGCCATCGTCAGTGCCTGCTCGGCTTCGGCAGTGCCGCCGTACGTACCGTTCCAGGTCACGAGGGTCGCTTTGTCTGCAAGCGCACGAACGCGAGCCGCGCGGGACACGTCGGAGCCGGCCGCATCTTCAGCAGCGAGCGCAGTATCCAACCAAGCAAGCCCTTCCTGAATGCGGCCACGACTGAGCCACAGTGGCTGCAGTGACGACGCCAACTCCAACGCGCGTCCGATGTCGCCGGTTTCGAGGCTCCATCCGAATGCCCCTGTGAGGTTATCCATCTCGAGCTCGGCCTGCTCGATTCGCTGCTCATGGCCGGTGCGTGCCGGCGCGTCGAGCAACGCGGCCATCGCCGTGTAGTGGTCACGGTGACGTCCGCGCACGTCATCCGCTTCCCCTGATTCGCCAAGCTTCTCGAGCGCGTACTGACGTACCGTCTCCAACAACCGGTATCGCGTTGTGACCCCAGTATCTTCAGCGACGACAAGCGACTTATCGACGAGCAGGCTGATCTGGTCGAGCACCTGGTAACGCTCGACATCGGCGCCTGCGGCGACGTTTTGGGCCGCGTCGAGATCGAACCCGCCGAGGAATACCGCCAACCGGCGGAACAGAACACGTTCAGGCTCGGTCAGCAGCGCATGCGACCAATCCACCGATGCACGCAACGTCTGCTGGCGACGCACCGCAGTGCGCGAGCCACCAGTCAACAGCCGGAAGCGGTCATGCAAGCCGGCGACGATCTCGTCGAGCGACAACGCGCGCACCCGCGCCGCCGCCAGTTCAATCGCCAGAGGCATGCCGTCGAGTCGCCGACAGATCTCGGTCAGCGCGGTGATGTTGTCGTCGGTGACCTTGAAGTCGGACCGAACTCGTCTGGCGCGATCGGTGAACAATTCGACGGCTTCGTCCGCCAGCGACAGCGACGGCACCAGATACGTCACCTCACCGGGCACACCGATCGGCTCACGACTCGTCGTCAGAAGCGTCAACTCCGGGCAGGCGCCCAATAGTTCAACTGTCAGGGATGCGATGGCGTCGAGCAGATGTTCGCAGTTGTCCAAGACGATCAACATCCGGCGGTCGCCGACGAATCGGACCAGCGCTTCCCGGGTCGATCGACCGGGCTGATCTGGAAGGCCCAGCGCCCGTGCAACAGCAATCGGCACAACTGCAGGATGTGAGACGGGCGCGAGGTCGACGTAGGCCACGCCGTCGCGAAACTGCGCAGCGATGTGCGCCGCGACCTGAATCGCGAGACGCGTCTTGCCCGCACCGCCCGCACCGGTCAGCGTCACAAGCCGGCTGTCGGACAACAGCTTTCGCATATCAGTAAGCTGCACATCCCGCCCGACGAAACTCGTGAGCTGTGCCGGAAGGTTGCTGACCCCAGTCGCACTTGTTGTTCGCAGCGGCGGGAACTCGTTGCGAAGGTCGGGGTGACAGAGTTGCACGACCCTTTCCGGGCGAGACACATCGCGCAACACGTGACTGCCCAGATCCGTCAGCCAGACGCCATCAGGCAGCCGGTCGAACACCAGGTCCTCGGTCGCGCCGGACAATACGGTCTGACCTCCGTGGGCCAGATCGCGAAGGCGTGCGGCGCGGTTGATCGTCGGCCCGATGTAGTTGCCCTCATCGCGCAGCTGGATCTCACCGGTGTGCACGCCGATACGCAACCGGATCGGTGCCAACGGCGCCCGCTGCAACTCGAGCGCACAGGCCACGGCGTCGCTGGCACGCGCGAAAGCGACCACGAAGCTGTCGCCCTCGCCCTGCTCGACCGGTCGCACACCGTCATGGACCGAGACGATGTCTGACACCGCTCGATCCAGACGCGCGACGGCCGCCGCCATGTCGTCAGGCTCGGTCTCCCACAGGCGCGTGGAGCCCTCGACATCGGCCAGCAGCAACGTCACCGTTCCCGTTGGCAGCAGCCCGCTCATGCCTAGGTCGCTCCAGTTCACCAGCGGTGCGTCCGCCCGTGGTCCGCTCATGCTAGCCAGCATGCGGTTCGTGCGAGCTGCAAAACATCAGCGAATGCGCGTATATCCGCCGCTACATGGCTGCAGCGAGCGCCATGTGGCCTTCGAACTCGCATTCTGTCGCCATCGCGCAGTACCGATCGAGGAACTCGCGGTATGCCGTCTCGTCGCCACGCGCTCGCGCCAGGAGTGCTCGCATCCGCAAAAGATGGATGTCATTGACCACTACGCCTCGCTCGGTGGGCACGGCGGCCAAGCGCTCGATCTCAGCCTGGGCCTCGTGGATGTGGGCATCGGTGCCACGCTGCAGCAAGGTGTCGACCAGAAGGGCTACCGCCGCGCCACGGAAAAACATCTCCCCGTTCGTGGATTCCTCGTCAACCACCGAGCGCAGCAGCTCAATCGCGGCATCAAGGTCGCCTTCGCGAACCAGTTCCTTAGCTCGTTCGACATCGATCATGGGTACACACACCAAGGCCGCGCGCCCGTCCAGTGCAGCCTCGCGCGCCTTTGCCAGTAACTCAAACCCTTCAGCGCGCTGCTCGCCATCCTGCTGAACGAGGACGAGGCCGTAAACGCAGCGAGCACACGCGAGCGTGTAGTCGTCGCCGAAGCGTTCCGCAAATTCATTTGCCGCCGCCGTCTCTCGCAGACAAGCCGCGTCGGTTAGCAGCCACCCGTTAGCCAGGCCGAAGTACTTGTAGATCAGCACGACCGGATATCCGATGGGAGAGAACTCCCGGGCCAAAGCAAGGCTGCCTTCAAGGGCCGCCCTCCATCCCGGTACCCCGTCGAATCCGTCGGCAGCCGCCGTCAACACTTTCGCGAGAGCCAGTGGCGATTCCACTACGGTGTTGCCCTTGAGCGGATCGCCGCCGGCAAGTTCGATCACTCGTTGCGCCACCCGTCGCGCCTCTGCGATCTCGGCGACGGCAATTTCCGCCGGCAGCGCGGCCCACATCACCCCGACCATCAGATTCGGGTCACCAAGCGACTCGATCAGCGTGATGAGCTCCGTGGCCAGTTGTGCCGCCTCGCGATAGCGGGCGTTGACGACAAGCAAGGTCGTCTGTCCCGCCATCCCGACCGCCAGCGACACCTTGTCGTCTGCGGCACCAGCAAGGTCTCGCAGCTCGTCAAACTCGGTATCGCTGGTAGGGCCTCCAACACGAAAAGCGCTGATGCACATCAAAGCTCGCGGGGCAATCCGCATTGGCGTGCGATCGGGCTCATCGACCGGGAATCGGTCGGACACGTCACGCGCACGTTGCCAGCACCCCCGTGCGGCCTTGATGTCGCGGAAGGTCAGCCAGGTCCCTCCGCGCATGAACCACCCATAAGCGTTGCGCAAATCGCCGGCCTCTTGAAGGTGCTCGGCGATCAGCACCGCGTTCTCGTCGACCGACTCGGGTTCTGTTTTCTCCAGTGCGTCCGCCAGACGACGGTGCAGTTCGGCGCGGTCGGATCTGAGCTGTGACCGATACGCCACCGTGCGGATGAGGGGGTGTCGAAAGACGTACTCGGACTGTAGTGTGAACTTCACCTGGTCGATGAGTTCGGCTTGAATGAGTTCTGCTGTGGCCGGCTGCTCGACAAGGCGGGCCAGCAGGTGGTCATCAAACCGCAACCCGATCACCGCGGCGGCGTTCAACGTGCGTTTCGCAGTGATGTCCAGACGATCGACGCGCGCTCCGATGGCCGCCTGCACCGTGGCCGGTACCTCGACGTCCACGGCACCGCCGGGACATGCGAGCGCGCCACGCTCACCTGCCAGCACACCACGGCCCACGAGGTCACGGATGATCTCTTCAGCGAAGAATGGGTTGCCAGCTGCCGCTCAATTATCTGCGCGGTCAATCCGGCCACCGAGGGGTCTGACCCCAACAGATCAGACACCAACGCTGCTGCATACGAATCATCCAGTGGTGCAAGAGCGATCGTCTGCGCGCCCGGTACGGTGCTCAGCACTCCGCGATATTCGGGTCGATAGGTGATCAGTACCAGCGAGTGCGTTCGGGGAACAACCGACATGAAGTCCGCAAAGAGGGATTCGCTTGTAGCGTCGGCCCAGTGGGCGTCCTCGATCACGTAAACGCCCGGCGTCTGCCGCGACAGCGTAAGGGTGTTGACCAAGGCCGTCAGCCGCCGTCGGGCGGCATCGGGACTGACGCCGGGTAATTCGACGCCGGGTTCGCGGATGCCGAGCGCATCCTCGAGAAGGAGCAGGTCTTCGCCATCCGCGTCGGTGACCTCCGCCCGCACGAAGGTGCGCGCAGACTCATCGTCCATCTCGTTTACCCCTAGCGCCGCGCGCAAGAGGCGCCTAGATGAGTGGAACGGCACCTCACTGGCGTGCGACTCGCAGAATGTCGAACAGACCTGCGCTCCACGGGCTTCAGCGATGGCAGCGATCTCGGCGACGATGCGGCTCTTCCCGATGCCGGGCGGGCCCACCACGCTGGCCACACACCCGGTACCGCTGATCGACCGATCCAGCATCGCCGTCAAGGCCGCGAGCTCCCAGTCGCGCCCTACCAGAGTCGACCGTTGCTGACCGAGACGACCCCGATGCGCGGTCATCTCAAGCAGGCAGCGGGCGGGAACTGGGGCTTCGGCACCTTTGATGCGGACCAGTTCCGGCTCGCCAAGCACTGCGGTGTCCGTCACGAGCCGCGCGGTGGACTCGCTGAGCATGACCCCGCCTGGCGGCGCCACCGACTCCATCCGCTGCGCCATCCCGACCTGCTCACCGACCGCGGTGTACGCCAGGACGCCTGAGCCGATGTCGCCGGCAATCACTTCGCCCGAATTGAGGCCGATGCGCAGCTGAAGGGTCACCCCGTCGACGCGCTCGACCTCGGCCGCCAGCGCTACGACGTCCTCCTGAATTGCCAAGGCTGCCAGGCACGCCCGAGACGCATGATCTTCCAAAGCTATTGGCGCGCCGAACACGGCCATGATGCCGTCGCCGGTGAACTTGTCGACGGTGCCGCCATACCGCTTCACGACCTTTGCCGAACGATTAACCAGCTCTGTCATGATCTCGCGCAACCGCTCCGCACCGACCGCCGCCGCGATGTCCATGGAATGAACGACGTCGGCGAACAACACCGTCACCTGTTTGTACTCGGCGGACTTGCCAGCCGTGATCGGCGTGCCGCACTCCAAACAGAACTTCGCATTGTCGGGCAAGTTGGTACCACACGACGGGCACGGCACCGTCATCCGGTCGCACCGCCCCTAATGATCGCTGCCAGTTGGTCGCGAGTCTGCGCACCGACCCGCTGACACGCGCGATATATGTGGCCCTCCACCGTGCGCACCGACATGACGAGCCGGTCGGCGATCTCGCGGTTGGACAACCCGGCCACCACCAGTTCGATCACGTCCCGCTGCCTGCCCGTCAGCGGGACACCCTGCGGGCTGCGCAGTGCGGGGCTGCACAACCCGCCACACTCAGTGGCGAGTTCCTGCGCGACCGCCGCCGCGTACAACCCTCGGCTGCGCTGCTGCGCATGCGCGAAGACCGCAGCCGCCTGCGCTGCGGCGTCGGCGGCAGCGGCCCGGTCACCGACCTTCCGGTAGTCGGCTGACACCGCGAGCAGCCCTTCCCCGTCGCCGGACTGAAGCGACTCCGCGTGCCGCGCAACAACATCCGCGATCGGAAGCCCTAACGCGCCCGCAAGTTCACGCGCCCGCGGCGCCCCCGAGCCATCCCCCCATTGCGCTGCCGCCTGTATACATGCCAGCTCATGCGTGGGCTGTACGCGGTCGCGCGCCTCTTCGGCAGCGGCTTGGACGACCCCGACCGCCTCGGAAAGCGAACCGCCCGCCGCGAGTGCCCACCCTTTCGCAACCGCCATGGCGGTGTGCATGTAGAGGAAATCGTCAGGGACACGTGCCGCGTCCAGCGCAGCGCCAGCCTCTTCGCGGTGGCCCAACTTCGCGTGCGCTTCTGCCAGCGCAAAGCAGCTTGCTGCGCGCAAACCCGAAGTGACGCTGTGGCTTTCGGCGCCGGCGAGGGCCTCGTGAAGGAGCCGCACAGCGCGTGCAACGTCACCGCGCATCAATGCCGCGTTGCCCAACAACAACGCGAGATTGGCATACGCGAGGCCCGGGACGTCCTGCGCGGCCTTAGCCAGCTTCTCGGCCGCCGTCACGAACTCGTTGATGCGGCCCGTCAATCGGCATGCGCGCGCGTATACACCCGCATACCAGAACCGCATGGGCGACGCCTGGAATGACGTCGTCGCGCGCCGCAACGATTCCTCTGCCACCGTCGAGAGGTCATCGACATGGCCGAGCGCACCCATCGCCATCGTCAGCGCGACCGACGCAATCATCGTGTGGAAGTCACACAACGTCCCGGAAGACAGCGCAATCTTTGCCTTTTGCTCGGCACTACCGCATCGCGCCGACACCACGTCGATGCACGCCTCGATCGCGAGCCGCTCGGCCTCCTCAGCCTTCGATTCCTTCGATTCGGCAAGGTCGGCCAGAACCTTCGCGGCATCTAACGGCCGTCCGAGCATCCAGGTCATGTTCGCCGCCCGCACGGTCGCCCAGTGGTGACGATCCGCGGCTCCGTTAGACGCGACCTTCGAGAGCACGCTCTCGGCGTCCCCACCGCGGCCCGACATCGCAAGGTTCATCCCGCGCAGACCGGTGGCCTCGGTGGCGCCCGCGTCCGCGGCGGCACGGGCGAATCGATCGGCCAAGTCGACATCGAGCAGAGTCATCGCCGACCTGGCGGACTCCAGGAACAACTGCGGATCCGGCGGCAGGTCAGATTCCAGAGTCAGTAATGCACGCCGCACCGTCGCGTAGATGTCGGAGTCACCGTCCTCCGCGAGGCGCTGCGCGAGCCTGCCGCGAATTCCGGATAGATACATCTCCCCAGCCGTCGCGCGCCGCAGTTCACCGAACAACGGATGTGCGAGCCGGGCGATGAGCTTGCCGCCTGCCCGCTCGACGCTGATCAGGCGCATCTGCTCGGCCTGCTCGAGATCGCTGCGCTGCACCAGATCGCTCATCACGTCGATGTCGAGAGGTTCGGCCTGCGACAGGACGTCCACCACCAACGCGACGCCGGGGGTGAGACGGCCCATTTCGCGGCCGACCATGTCGGTGACGCTGGGTGAGGCCGCGACCCCGTCGTCCCACAACCACACCCCGGCCACCTGCCGGAGGCGACCGGCCGCGAGTTGGTCCTTGACGAGTTGGCGAAGGAACAGGGCGTTGCC
Organism: uncultured Actinomycetota bacterium; assembly: GCA_963744085.1. Classification (GTDB taxonomy): domain Bacteria; phylum Actinomycetota; class Actinomycetes; order Mycobacteriales; family Mycobacteriaceae; genus Mycobacterium. Next base: position 1,084,239 of record CAVUSK010000014.1, on the reverse strand, counting down.
GCCGGTCAGCTTCCAGAACCGCCGGGCGCTTCGGGTGTCGACGGCACCGCCGAGGTCTGCCTCGACCACGCTGCGTGTTGCGTCCGCGGACAGCGGATCGAGATCGAGGCGGGCAAGCAGACCGTCTTTCCACAGCGCCGTCACGGCATCGGGTTCGGCCGCACCGCTGCGCAAGGTGACCACGAGGCGCACACCCTTCGCATGTGCGAGTTGGTGCACGACGTGCGCCGACAACCCGTCCAGAAGATGGGCGTCGTCGACACCGATCAGCGTCCGACCTCGGAGTTGCTGCGCAACAAGGGAATTGATGATGCGCCGGATGTTGGGCAGCGCATCAGACATCGAGTCGATCAGCGATGAAGCGAATGCTCCCAACGGCAGAGACCGCGCCGATTCGGTGCCGACGATCCAGTTTGTGGCTTCACCCGCAGTCTCGGCGTGCACCAACACTTCGCGCGCGAGCCGGGTCTTTCCGACGCCCGCGGCACCCACGATGACCACACCGGCATATTTGCCGCCGGTGCCCAGAGCACGGCGGATGAAGGCCAGTTCGTTGTCGCGCCCTGTCAGCGGGTCGCCGCTGATCACGCGCTGAATATAGCCTGTGACACCGGCCCGGGCGGGTTGTTAGGAAACGCGTTTCATGTCGCGGTCAATGTGTGCGCAGCTTCCATCAGCATCCATCCCGACAGCTGCACCGACAGGTCGCGCTCGGGAATCGAGGAAGCCGTCACTGCGCCTGCAGAAAACGACGCGCTCTCGCCCCCCGCAGTTGGAATCTCTGCGGTGCGATCCCAGAACGCACCGAAAAGTGGCAGGCCGTCGACGGTCTGCCTAAAGTCCCATGCGGCCTGCGCCGACGTCATCACCAGGTGCCGCGCCGCACCACGGGTCGCGGCATCCTCGGGCGAATCGCCGGGCAACTGCGCCGCGGCGAGGCCCAGATAGCGCATGGTGACGCCGCCGAACAGCCCGCCGTCACCACCGCCCTCCCCCTTCAGCACCCCGTCCGGGGCCATGCGCTCCGCCACGGCCGCCACCAGCCGATGCACACGCGGCGCATGGCGATCGTCGCGCGTGCGCAGGGCGAGTTCGGTCTCCAGCCCGAGCACGACACCTTGGCAATACGTGAACTGGGCCCGGTCGAGTGAGCCTTCCTTGATGCCGTCGAACACGAGGTGGGTCTCGGGATCGATCAGCGTCTCGTCGATCCAGTCGGCCATCATCTGGGCCTGGCGCAGTTCACCGTTGCGCGCCAGAAAGATCCCGGCCGGACCGTTCGCCGGGGCGTTGAAGAACCGGTCCTGCTTTCGCCACGGAATGCCACCGCCGAATTCGGGCATCCATGCGCTGGTGAACTGCTTGGTGAAGGTGTGCAGCGCCCCCCGCCGCTCGACGCCGGTCAACCGCCCTGAGCGTTCGATCGCCAGCGCCAGCCAGGCCATGTCGTCGTAGTAGCTGTTGGTCCACCGGCCGAAGTTGCGCCGGCGATGCCCGCGCAGCTGCGCCGCGATGCGTTTGCGCCGCCGCTCTTGCGGGTCACGTACCTGCGCGTCGACGAGACAGTCCAGCAGATGCGCCTGCCACCAGTAGTTCCAGCTCGCAAACGACCGGTCCCGCCCCGTCGGCGGCCACGCCACCACCCCAAGCTGAGTTCTCGGCATCGCCCACAGCCGGGCGAAATGGCGGGTGGTGACCGCGGCTTCAGCGCTCGCGGCGCGATTCGCCCACTGCTGATCCATAGCCAGAATCCTGCCTCACCAGGCGTCAGAAATGTCCCATCTCGCACATCACCATGCGCGAGAAAGGTCGGCCCAGCGCCGGATCCATGCGTGCATCGCGATTCCCGCGGCGACTGACGCGTTGATGCTGCGGGTCGAGCCGAACTGGGCGATCGACACCGTGACGGCCGCGCAGGCGCGGGCTTCGTCGGTGATGCCGGGGCCCTCCTGGCCGAACACCATCAGGCACTCGCGCGGCAGCGCCGCTTCCTCGAGGCGGACCGCGCCCGGCACGTTGTCGACCGCGACCACGGCGAGACCCGCCTGGTCGGCGAACGCCAGCAACTCGGCGGTCGTCTCGTGATGCTGCAGCCGCTGGTAGCGGTCGGTGACCATGGCACCGCGCCGGTTCCACCGGCGTCGGCCGACGATGTGCACGGTGTCGACGGCGAACGCGTTCGCAGTGCGGACCACGCCACCGATGTTCGCGTCGTGCCCGAAATTCTCGATCGCAACGTGAAGCGGGTGGCGCCGCTTGTCTATGTCGGCGACGATCGCCGCGCGGGTCCAGTACCGGTACGCGTCCACGACGTTGCGGGTGTCACCGTCGCGCAGCAAGTCTGGGTCGTAGCGAGGGTCGTACGGCAGCGCGCCCAGCCACGGACCGACTCCCTGCGACTGCGCACCCCATTCGGTAGGTCCGGACTCATTCACGACCATATGATCCATCGATCGTGCGACCGTGACACCATGCGCGTCATAGAGACCGGTGACCGAGCGCTGGAAGCGCGCACGGTGCGCAAGGTGATAATCCGCATCGTCCCGTTTCTGATGGCGATGTACTTCGTCAACTACCTGGACCGCACGAACCTGGGCATCGCCAAGAACGACATCAGCGCGGACTTGCAGCTCTCCTCGACGATGTTCGGCCTGGCGTCAGGCATCTTCTTCATCGGGTATGTGCTGGTCGAGGTTCCCTCCAACCTCGCACTGCAGCGCTTCGGCGCACGCCGCTGGCTTGCGCGCATCGCGGTGTCGTGGGGAATCGTCGCCGTGGCCATCGGGTTCGCGCCGAACGCCGCGACGCTTCTGGGCCTGCGGTTCCTGCTCGGCGTAGCCGAGGCGGGCCTGTTCCCGGGAGTCATCTTCTACCTGAGCCGGTGGTTCCCGCGCGACTACCGAGCGCGCGTCGTCGCGCTGTTCATGATGGCCAGTCCGGTCGCCGCCGCAATCGGGACCCCGGTGTCGGCGTGGCTGATCCACGTGGGCGACGGGCGATTCAGTTTGGCGGGCTGGCAATTCATGATGATCTGCGTCGGGATCCCGGCCGTGGTGCTGGGCGTGATGTGCTGGTTCTACCTGACCGACCACCCCGGCGACGCCGCATGGCTGCAACGCGACGAACGGCAATGGCTCATCGACGTATTGGCCGAGGAGGAGCGCACTGTCAGCAGCAGCTTCCAGTTCGGTTTGCGGCGAGCGCTGACCAGCCCACGAGTCTGGGCGCTGGCACTGGTCTACTTCGGTATCGCCTACGGGCTCTATGCACTGGCGTTCTTTCTGCCGTCGATCATTTCGGGGTTCAAGAAGACGTTCGGGGTCGAATTGTCGATCGTTCAGGTGGGCCTCATCACCGCGATTCCCTACGCGTTTGCGTCGGTGGCGATGTACGCCTGGTCGCGCCATGCCGATCGCACGCGTGAGCACGTATGGCACGTCGCCATTCCAATGTTCGCCGGCGGGCTCGCCATTCCGGTTGCGCTGTACCTCGGCAGCCCGGTGCTGGTGATGATTCCGGTGGTGATCACGGCCGCGGCGGTGTTCAGTGCCATCCCCAGCTTCTGGGCGCTGCCGTCACGCTTCCTCACCGGCGCCGCGGCCGCGGGCGCGATCGGTCTGATCAACTCGCTCGGCAACCTCGGCGGGTTCGCTGCACCGTATGCAACCGGTGCGCTCGAACAAGCCACGGGAACGAACAAGGCGGGAATGTGGGCGGTCGGCGTGGTGATGCTGATCTCGGCGCTGGTGGTGGTACTGCTGCGCGCCGCTCCCGATCCCGATTAGCCGTCCGGGTACGTCGCGGCGGCGAGATCAAGGATTTCCTGACGGTCCGCCGTGAGGATGAATCCTGCCGCGATCGCCTCGTCGAGCGCCTGCGTGAACTGCGCGAGGTATTCCGCCGACCCCCCGGGGTAGAGCCTGCTGAGGGTGGCGGCATCGAACATTTCGCCTGAGCCGAAGATCGCCGACATCACGCTGTCGTCGTCACCGGTGCCCGACGTCCTCGCCACCGGAACGTCGACCCACGGGGTGCGGATTCCGCCATGGGCAAGTCCATGTTCGTCCAAGACGAGCTGGGGTGGGTTCGTCTTGTGCAACGTGATTCTCGGTGCGTCGGGTGCCGGCCGGCCGCTGCGGACCCAGCCGTGAAGACTGGACAGCGCCGCCTGGACCACATAGTGGTGTTGGGGTGCGAAGTTGATGCAATACGAAAGTTGTTGACCCATCAATGTGTTGATCGGGGCATAAGCAGCCACGATGGCGTCCTGGGGTGCCGATCCGGTGTCGATCGGGGCCACCTGAATGGTGTAGTTGTCTGCATGGGCCGTGCCGGGTACCTCCCAGACGCGCAGCAGTTCGTTGTCGGGCTGTGTCGCCAGGTGATATCCCGGGATGATCGCACCGACGAGGTCGGTCTCGGTGATCACCGTGACGAGTGGTACGCGTAGGTCGGGACGGAACTGAACAGGCGGAGGGAACCCGTCACCTGAGGGGTCCAACATGGTCGCTCCGTCCAGGGGCGCCGCGGGACCGAACCGGGAATGGACCAAGAACCCGTCGTACACCCCGGCGAGCGGATCGACGGCGTTGACGTAGGTCGTCATGAACATCGCCGACTGGGACTCACCCACCGCCAGAACATGATCCGGGCGCAAGCCGTCCAGGACGTCGCTGCGACCACCCTCGCGGACCAGCCGGCCGACCTGGGAGTAGATGTCGTAGCAGAATGCGTCCCCCGGGTGGTTCAGGCGTGAATAACGCTCCGGATCAAGAGTTTTCAGCGAGAAGTCTCCGACGAGGGTCACGCCGCCACCCTCGACGCCAACGCGTTGCGCCGACACCCCGACGTAGGCGTAGCCCTCGCGAACGATCTCGCGATGAGCCATGAACCACAGTGCGGGAGCGTCGATGCCGCCGCTGACGTTCAGCCACTCGACGATGACGGTTCCGTTGAACGCATCGGCATCGGCCGGCGTCAAGACCACAATGCGGGTGGTGTAGTCCGCCTCCTCCGACGGCTCGGCATGCCACCGCCCGTCGTGGCCGAGTTCGGCGACGGGGGCGTAGGACGTCGCGGATCCGGAGACGAAGAACTCCTCGGCGCGATAGCCCAGGGATGCCAGCTCGAAGGCGCCGAGCAGCAGATTGGGTTTTCCCGGCACCGCGGTGATATCTAGTTCAGCCACACGTTATCGATATCACGTCGTCACTCTCGGCTGATCCACACGGCCGCGTGAGTGCCCACGAGTGAGAGCGTCGCGTACAGAAGCGCCTCGTTGATGTCGCCCTGGGTGCACAGCGACGCGTTGAGCTGTACGGCGTCGAGCTGGGCGTCGGGCAGCACGAGAAGCGACGATCCGTACGCCGCGCAGGCGTGGCTGAGTCCCTGCCCCGCGGGCAGCGTCGGCGCGACCACCACCATCAGCGGGCCGCCGCGCTGGGCTGATTCGTCGTCGTATTGCTGTTTGATCGCCGAGATGTTCAGGCCCAGCAGCATGTAGCCGTTGCCGCTGAAGATCGCGGGGTCGCCGAGCGACGTCTGGGTCACCATGGTGCCGTCGGCCCGCCACGCCTCGACGCTGGCGGTTTTCACCGTGACGCCGGTATCGGTTCTGTTGGTGGGCAACACCCCGACTGGAAACGCGACCGGGTAGGCCGCGGTGGTGCCCGCCATCCGATCGCGCGGCGAGTACACGTAGACGCCTCGCACGGCGCGCTGATCGTCCTGCGGACCCAGACACACGGTGCCGGTGAGCCGGTCGGGGTTCGGTGCGGACAGCGGCGAGATGCTCAACGACGCGATGCCGCTGCAGCTGCCCAGCCCGTCCGTCTCGATCGGGTGGGCCACCGCGCCGTACAGGCCGAAGCGGATGTCCTCGGGTTTGGCGTGCGGTTTGCCCTGCTCGGATGCCGCGGCGTCGACGTCGACGAGCACATGGCCCGACTCCCAGCGCAGGTTGGCCACCGACATGTTCCAGCCGAGCAGCTTCACCGATTCGCCCATCTTCGCCGTGCTCGCGCCGTAGGCGTGGGGCTGACGGTCGGGTGTCGAACATCCGGCAGCGACGCCGAGCACGGCGACGGACAGCATCGCGATCAGGACACGCAAGGTCTTAGTGGGCCATCCGCTTGTTCACGAATCTCGTCACCCACGCCGGGCTCAATTGTGCGAGGTGGTATGCGACCTTCGTCTGCCCGCCCACCGGGTGGTGCACCTTCGGCATCGGCGACTTGCGGTGCAGCGCACGCCAGGCCGCGTCGGCGACATCGTCGGGAACCAGGTGGATCCCGAGCGATTCGGTGGTGCCGGTGTGCACTCCGGTGAGCAGCGCGGTGTCGACGAACAACGGCCACAACGCCATCACCGCGATGTCGTGGGGGCGCCACTCGATCTCGAGCGCTTCGGTGAGGCCGCGCACCGCGAATTTCGTTGCGCTGTAAGACGCCAGCTCGGCCTGGCCGTAGATCGCCGAGGCCGAGCACATGTTGAGCACTCGAGCGCCGGCCGTGTCGCGGAGGTACTCGAACGCGGCATGGCAGCCCAACATCACCCCGGTGACGTTGACGTCGACCTGTTGTTTGTGGCGGGCCGGCGGGATGTCGACGAATTGGCCGGACGCCAGCAGGCCGGCGTTGTTGACCAGGATGTCCAGCCGTCCACCCGTGGTCGCAACGAACTCACGCAACGCGCGCTGCCACGCGTCGATGTCGGTGACGTCCATGACCGATGTCCACACGGACCAACCATGTTGTGCCGCTTCGTCTTTCAGAGCGCCGATGCCGGCCTCGTCCACGTCGACAGCGCCGACCGCATACCCCGCACCGGCAAACCGGCGGACGATGGCCAGTCCGATCCCACGTGCGGCGCCCGTGACGAACAGCGACTCAGGTGCGGCCACGGCCCTGCCCAACTGCTTTCGCCATGAACCGCACCACGTTTCGCGGCACCATTCGCGCCGCCGTCGTCAATGCCTTGTACTGCAAGCCGGGGATGATCACCACCTTGCCTTTCGCGACGTCGGCCAGACAGTCGCGCACGACGTCGTCGACGTCGAGCCACATGAATTCCGGCATGCCGCCCATCTCGATGCCTGCGCGCTCGTGAAACTCGGTGTGCACGAAGCCCGGACACAGCGCATGCACACTCACACCGGTGCCGGTCAGCTCGTTGGCCAAGCCTTCGGAGAACGACACCACCCACGCCTTGGATCCCGAATACGTCGACGCGCGGCCGGAGAGCAGGCCCGCGACGCTGGCCACGTTGATGACGGTTCCGATCCCGGCGTCGAGCATCGCCGGCAGGGCCGCTCGCGTGAAGTGCATGACCGCGGTGACGTTGACGTCGAGCTGGGCCTGCAGCAGGGCGGGATCGGCGGCCCAGAAATCGCCGGACGTGCCGAAGCCGGCGTTGTTCACCAGGGCGCGCACCCCCTGGGCCAGCCGCTCGGCGACGCGGGCGCGACCGTTCGCGTCGGCCAGGTCGGCGGCCAGAACCTCGCAGTTGGTGCCGTGCTCGTCGCGCAGCGTGGCGGCCAACTCGTTGAGCTTGCCGATGTCGCGCGCGACCAGCACGAGGTCGTGGCCGTCGGCGGCGTAGCGCCTGGCGAAGCCCGCGCCGATGCCAGAGGTGGGACCGGTGATCAGAGCGACGGGACGCGGCATCCGCGGCTACGGCTGGTAGCTGCGCGGACCGGGACGTCCCGAACGGGTCTGCTGCGGACGATGGACCGGCTCGGGACGGGGACCCCCAGTTTGGCCGGGCTCGACGCGACCCGGCTGCCGGACCGCTTCGGTGCGGCCGGGCTCGGCGCGGTAATCAGGCGGGGTGCGGCCGGGCTCGGCGCGGTAATCAGGCGGGGTGCGGCCGGGTGGCAGCTTCGGCGGGCGGCGCACTGGGCCGGCCGGGTGCGCCGTTGCGCTGCGCGGGGGGCTGGCGGATGGCCTTGGGCACCGGTGGCAGCACCCGCAGCAGGTCGTTGAACTGACGCACTGTGCGCAGCCCCTCGTCCCACTCGGCGCGGGTACTGGTGATCGGCATGCTGATCAACGTCCAGTTCTGCTCGTTCCACATGATCTCCGCGCAGTCGGGAGCGGTGTGGGCGAAGGTCACCATCCGCCGATCGCAGGCGCGCCGCGCCGCGTCGAGGTTGGTGGAGTACACCATGCGCGGGCCGATCGCGCCGAGCAGCCAGACGTCGTTTTCGCGCGGCTCCTTGAGACCCTTGAGTCGCAGGTCCATCACGACGTTCGTGCCGACCTTGCGGTGCAAGGCGATTACGGTCGCGACATCTTCGAGGTCGAAGATGTAGACCGCCTCGCCGCGAATCTGTCCCAGCACCACGTTGCGCGCGGCCACGTCGCCGACAGTGGACATCACGCCGCGCTTCCAGCGCTTGATGATCTCCTGCGACTCCGGTTCGTAGTCGAATCCGTGGGAGCGGGCCCACGATCTGCGGCGCCGGCCGTGGTTGTGCCGCCGGTCGAGGTCGATGTACAGCAGCACCCCCGCACTCACGAAACAGAGTGCGGACAGCGTGAACCAAAGCGGAACCATTAGGCCTAGCCTATCTGCTGGGGGTGCCGATTCCCGAACTCGAGCGCGTCACAACCAGATCTCGTGCGCGAACCGTGCACCTCTGATGCGATTAGCCCAGCACCAGCGACTCGCCGTCCGCGCTGACGTTGACCGGCACCGTGTCGCCGTCGTGGATCTCTCCGGACAGCAGCATCTTGGCCAACTGGTCGCCGATGGCCTGCTGCACCAATCTGCGCAGCGGCCGGGCGCCGTACACCGGGTCGAAACCGCGCTGGGCCAACCACTCCTTGGTCGGCAGCGACACCTCGAGTTGCAGCCGCCGTTGTGCCAACCGCTTCTGCAGCTGCGTCAGCTGGATGTCGACGATCCGGACCAGCTCCTCGGGGTTGAGGCCCTCGAAGATCAGCACATCGTCCAGCCGGTTGATGAACTCGGGCTTGAACGTTCCGCGGACCGCGGCCATCACCTGTTCCTCGCTGCCGCCCGACCCCAGGTTGGACGTCAGGATCAGGATCGTGTTGCGGAAGTCGACGGTGCGGCCCTGCCCGTCGGTGAGCCTGCCCTCGTCGAGGACCTGCAGCAGCACGTCGAACACGTCCGGGTGCGCCTTCTCGACCTCGTCGAACAGCACGACCGTGTACGGCCGCCGTCGGACGGCCTCGGTCAGCTGACCGCCCTGGTCATAGCCGACGTAACCGGGCGGCGCGCCGACCAGCCGGGCCACCGAGTGCTTCTCGCCGTACTCGCTCATGTCGATACGCACCATCGCGCGTTCGTCGTCGAACAGGAACTCGGCAAGCGCCTTGGCCAGCTCGGTCTTACCGACGCCGGTCGGACCCAGGAACATGAACGAGCCGGTCGGCCGGTTCGGGTCGGCGACTCCGGCCCGGCTGCGCCGCACGGCATCCGAAACCGCCTGCACGGCCTTCTTCTGGCCGACGACGCGCTTGCCGAGCTCGTCTTCCATCCGCAGCAGCTTGGCGGTTTCTCCTTCCAGCAACCGGCCGGCCGGGATCCCGGTCCACGCCGACACCACGTCTGCAATGTCGTCGGGGCCTACTTCTTCTTTGAGCATGACGGCCTCATGCGCCTCGGCTTGCGGCAGTGCGGCCTCGAGCCGCTTTTCGACCTCGGGGATGCGGCCGTACCGCAACTCGGCCGCCTTGGCCAGGTCACCGTCGCGCTCGGCCCGCTCGGACTCCTGCCGCAGCGTCTCCAGCTGCTCCTTGAGCTCGCGGACGATCTCGATGGCGCCCTTCTCGTTCTGCCAGCGCGTAGTGAGTTCTGCCAGCTTCTCCTTCTGGTCGGCCAGTTCGGCACGCAGCTTTTCCAGCCGGTCCTTGGAGGCGTCGTCCTGCTCCTTCTCGAGCGCCATCTCCTCGATTTCGAGGCGGCGCACCAGTCGTTCGACCTCGTCGATCTCGACTGGTCGCGAGTCGATCTCCATCCGCAACCGCGACGCGGCCTCGTCGACCAGGTCGATGGCCTTGTCGGGCAGGAAGCGGGAGGTGATGTAGCGGTCGGACAGCGTCGCGGCGGCCACCAACGCGGAGTCGGTGATCCGCACGCCGTGGTGCACCTCGTAGCGTTCCTTCAGACCGCGCAGGATGCCGACGGTGTCCTCGACCGACGGCTCGCCGACGAACACCTGCTGGAAGCGGCGCTCCAGCGCGGCGTCCTTCTCGATGTGCTTGCGGTACTCGTCGAGCGTGGTCGCGCCGACCAGCCGCAGCTCGCCGCGGGCCAGCATCGGCTTGATCATGTTGCCCGCGTCCATCGCGCCCTCGCCGGTGGCGCCGGCGCCCACAATCGTGTGCAGCTCGTCGATGAACGTGATGATCTGGCCGGCGGAGTTCTTGATGTCGTCGAGCACGGCCTTCAGCCGTTCCTCGAACTCGCCGCGATACTTCGATCCGGCCACCATCGAGCCGAGGTCCAGCGCGACAATTGTCTTGTCGCGCAAGCTTTCCGGCACGTCGCCGGCGACGATGCGCTGGGCCAGGCCCTCCACGATCGCGGTCTTGCCGACGCCGGGCTCGCCGATCAGCACCGGGTTGTTCTTGGTGCGGCGAGACAGCACCTGGACCACGCGCCGAATCTCGTTGTCCCGTCCGATGACCGGGTCGAGCTTGCCTTCGCGGGCGCGCGCGGTCAGGTCGGTGGAGTACTTCTCCAACGCCTGGTAGGTGCCCTCGGGATCGGGGCTGGTGACGCGGGCGCTGCCGCGGACTTTGACGAACGCGTCGCGCAACGCCTCCGGGGACGCGCCGTGGCCGGTCAAAAGCTTGGCGGTGTCGGAGTCTCCGGTCGCCAGCCCAACCATCAGATGCTCAGTGGAGACGTATTCGTCGTCCATCTCGGTGGCCAGCTGCTGGGCCGCGCCGATCGCGGCCAGCGACTCGCGCGACAGCTGCGGCTGCGAGCTGGCACCGCTGGCGCTGGGCAGTTGGTCGAGCAGCCGCTGCGTCTCATTGCGGATGGTCGCCGGGTCGACGCCAACGGCCTCCAGAAGCGGTGCGGCGATGCCGTCGTTCTGGGTCAGCAGGGCCATCAGCAGGTGAGCCGGGCGTATCTCCGGGTTACCGGCGGCGCTCGCCGCCTGCAAAGCCGCGGTCAGCGCAGCCTGCGTCTTGGTGGTCGGGTTGAACGAGTCCACGACACCTCCGATCGTCTAGAAATGCTTGTCGGGATATCCAACGTCGTCAAGGTTGAGTCTGTTCCGCTCAACTTTAGAAATTTTCTCCAGCTGACTCCCGCGACAGTGCATCCAGCGACGAAACACGCCGTGAGAGCGTCGTCGGATTCACGGTGGCGAGGCCGGATGTCTAGAGTCAGGCAGGTCGGCGCGAGTTCACCCAGGGGGCGCTTGATTTGGACCTCAACACGATCACCGAGGTCGTTCGGCGGCCTGCCGAGCGGCCGAGTGCCGCGTGGCGACCCGGTGACGCCTGGCTGGCGGGCGGCACGTGGCTGTTTTCCGAGCAGCAACCGGATTTGCGCCGCCTCGTCGACCTGAAGCCCCTCGGCTGGGACACGATCGACGTCAGCGCCGACGGCCTCAAGATCGGCGCAATGACGACGATCCGGGACATCTACGCGCTCGAGGCGCCGGACGACTGGCTGGCGGCTCCGCTGTTCAGTTTCAGTTGCGAGGCCTTCCTGGCCTCGTTCAAGATCTGGAATTCGGCAACGGTCGGCGGCAACATCTGCATGTCGCTGCCCGCAGGCCCGATGATCACGTTGACGGTAGCACTGGAAGCCACCTACACGCTCTGGGCGCCCGACGGTTCGGAACGCTTTGTCGACGCCCTCGATTTCGTGACCGGCAATCACGCGAACATCCTCGCGCCGGGCGAGGTGCTGCGCGAAATCGACATCCCGGTGAGCGCGTTGCGCAAGCGCCAGACGCATCGCCGGTTTGAGCTGACCCACCTGGGACGGTCGACGATCTTCCTGGTCGCCACCCAGAGCCCGGAAAAGGCCGACATGTTGTTGACGATCACTGCGGGCACCACCCATCCCATTCGTCTGCACTTCGACACCGTGCCGGACGCCGACGCGCTGCAACAGCGCATCGACGAACTACCCGACGATGTGTGGTTCGACGATCCCAACGGCAAACCCGATCACCGCCGGCATCTGGCCAAGCACTTCGCCGAAGAGATCCGTACCGAACTGGGTCAGCGATGACCTACTCCGTGAACGGCAAGACGTTCGACCAGGAGCCCCGTCCCGGGCAATGCCTGCGTACCTTTGTGCGCGACCTCGGCCACTTCGGCGTCAAAAAGGGCTGTGACGCCGGCGATTGCGGCGCCTGCACGGTGTGGCTCGACGGCCATCCGGTGCACAGCTGCATCACGCCGGCATTCAGGGCCGAGGGGCACGAGGTCACGACGATCGAGGGCCTCGGCTCGCCGGACAACCTGCACCCGCTGCAGCGGCAATTCCTCGACGCCCCCGGTTTTCAGTGTGGTTTTTGCACGGCCGGCATGATCATGACCTCGGCGACGTTCACTGACGAACAGAAGCAGAACCTGCCGCGCGCGCTCAAGGGAAATCTGTGCCGCTGCACCGGATACCGCGCCATCGAGGACGCGGTCCACGGTGTCGCGGAGATCGAAGAGGCGGTTCCAGGAAAGGTCATCGGTACCAGCGTGGGTGCACCCGCGGGCACCGAGGTGGTCACTGGCCATGCCGAATACACCATGGACACCCACCTCGACGGCATGCTGCACCTGAAGGTGCTGCACTCGCCGCACGCGCACGCGCGCATCGTCTCGATCGACAAGACTGCCGCACTCGCGGTGCCCGGCGTCCATCGCGTGTACACGTGGGAAGACGCGCCGCGCAAGCGATTCAGCACGGCCATTCACACCGACCACCTGGTCGACCCCGACGACACGTACGTGCTCGACAATGTCGTGCGTTTTGTCGGCCAGCGGGTGGTGGCGGTGCTGGCCGACTCCGTCGGCGCAGCAGAGGAGGGCTGCCGCAACGTGATCGTCGAATACGACGTTCTCCCGGCGGTTTTCGACCCCGAAGAGGCAATGACACCCGGCGCGCCCCAACTCCACGGCTCCGATGACCCGTTCGTGCGCGACCCCGAGCGCAACATCCTTCTCGAACTGCACGGCGAAATCGGCGACGTCGAGGCCGGATTCGCCGAGGCCGACATCATCCACGAGGGCACCTACTTCTCGCCGCGTGTCCAGCACGCGCATCTGGAAACCCACGGGTCGATCGCCTGGATGGAGGACGGCCGGCTGATCGTGCGTACGAGTTCGCAGTCCCCGTCGATCGCGAAGGTCAAACTCTCTCACCTGTTCAGTCTTCGGCCCGATCAATTGCGCGTGTTCTGTAAGCGCGTCGGCGGCGGGTTCGGCGGCAAGCAGGAGGTGATCTCCGAGGACCTGGTCGCGCTCGCCGCCCTGGACACCGGCCGTCCGGTATCGCTCGAGTTCACCCGCGAAGAGGAGTTCACGACGGCCTCTCCGCGGCATCCGATGAAAATCACGGTCAAGCTGGGCGCGCGATCTGACGGGACGCTGACCGCATTCCAGTTCCACAACGTGTCGAACACCGGTGCGTACGGCAACCACGGTGGGGAGACGTTGTTCGCCGGAGGTGCCGCCGTCGCGATCTACCGTTGTGCCAACAAGACATTCGACGCGTATGCCGTGTACACCAACACTGTGCCCAGCGGGGCGCTGCGCGGATACGGCATGACGCAGCCGGCTTTTGCTGTCGAGTCCGCGATGCACGAGCTGGCTGTGGCACTCGGCATCGACCCGCTGGAATTGCGCCGCCGCAACATCATTCGCCCGGGGGATGCTCTGCTCGCGATCGCCGACGCGCCCGACGACGTCGCGTTCTCCCAGGACACGCTTGGGCAGACCATCGACCTCGTCGACGACGCACTGCGGCGCAACGCCAACGGGGAGGCCCTGGGCCACGACTGGCTAGTCGGCACCGGCACTGCAAGTTGTATTCACGAGACCGCACCCCCGACGGAGCACATGTCGGAGGCGTGGGCCACGCTTCGAGACGACGGTATCTACGAAATTGCGGTTGGCACAGCTGAATTCGGAGAGGGGACGTCAACCGCGCATGTGCAGATCGCCGCCGATCAGCTGCGCACCACCCCGCCGCGGATCCACCTGGTGCAGTCCGACACCGACCGCAACGGCTTCGACACCGGCGCATTCGCCAGTGCCGGCCTGTTCGTCTCCGGCAACGCCGTGATGCGGGCATCTGCCGCGCTGCGGGGCGAGATTCTTCAGTTCGCCGCAGCACACGTCGGCGTCCCGGTCGCTACATGCTCCCTGGACCACAGCGGGTTGGACTGTGGCGGCACGCGCCTGTCCCTGACCGAGATCGTCGCCGCGGCGAGAAGCCGAGGTTTCCGACTCACGGTGGCCCGCAAGGCCTACGGATCGCCTCGCAGTGTCACATCCAACACGCAGGGGTTCCGGATCGCGGTGCATCGCGTGACCGGGGAGATCAGCGTTCTCTACAGCGTTCAGGCCGTCGACGCCGGGGTCGTGATCAATCCCGCTCAGGTTCGCGGCCAGATCGAGGGTGGGGTTGCGCAGGGCATCGGCTTCGCGTTGACCGAGAACCACCACGTGAACGAACACGGCGTCATGATCAATCCGACGCTGCGCAACTACCGGATCCCGGCTTACGCCGACATCCCGCGCACCGAGGTGCTGATGGTCGAATCGACTGATTCGTACGGACCCGTGCACTCCAAGGGAATCGCCGAGTTCTGCGTCAACACCGTCGCGCCTGCGCTCGCCAACGCGTTGCAGGACGCGACCGGGGTGCGCTACCGATCGTTGCCGCTGACGCCGGAACGCATCTACCGCGAGCTCGTCACCGGTCGCTTGATTCCGGCGGCCACCTGAGCCGCGATGGACGACAACGCCGCAACGGTCATCATCGGCCAGCGAGTCCGGCCGGGTTGCGAACAAGCATTCATCAAGTGGCAACATGAGCTTAACGAAATCGCCTCGCGATACCCGGGGTTCCTCGCCGCTGAGGTCAATGCGCCCACCGCGGTGCAGCGGGAATGGATCGTGGTGTACCGCTTCGATTCCATCGCAAACGTCGCGGCGTGGATCAACAGCTCGGCGCGCCAGGACCGCATCGTGGTCGGCCGGCAGTACTTCGACGGCCCGCCCACCCAACAGGTGCTCGGTGGCGCGGCCAAAGCCAGCGACGAACTCGTGACGGTGGTCGTGACCCACCGGGTCGATCCGGCGGACGTCGACGATTTCCTGGCGTGGCAGGAGCGGCTTCAGTTGGCGGAGAGCATGTTTCACGGCTATCGGGGCAGCGAGCTCTTCCGGCCTATCGAAGGCGTACAGGACAAGTGGACGACGATGTACCGCTACGACACCGCCGCAGATCTCGACGCGTGGCTCACGTCGGACGAACGAAAACAGTTGTTGGCAGAGGGCAAGCGGTTTGCCGACTTCGAGCTGCAGACCGTCGACAGCTCGTTCGGCAACTGGTTCGCGTTCGATGAGCAAGGGGCAGCGGCCAAGCCGCCGTCGGATCTCAAAACGTCTATCGCCGTGTGGGTGGGCCTGTACCCGACCGTAGTGCTGCTGACGCTCGCCACGTGGCCGCTGAAAATGCCGCTGTGGCTCGGCATGTTAGTCGGAAACCTGTTGTCCAGCCTTGCCATGACCTATGTGACGATGCCATTTTACGTGAATCGGTTGCTGAGGAATTGGCTGCGACCGCGAGCGGATAGTTCTGCGGCACAATCGAATCTGCGTGGCATCACGTTGGTCGTGGCCGTCATGCTGTTCTGGGTGGTTGTCTTCTATCTGGTCACCAGGTCTTCTGGCACCTTCCCTGACGTTAGCGACCCGCAAGTGGCGCAGCACCTTTCGCGCCGGGAATGTCCGGAAGGGTGGTTACCAGCGTCGGCGACAACGTCGTCGCCTCCGGTGTCGCGCGTGCGAGCGAGTACTTGCGAACCTCGGAGCCTTGTGGACCAGGCCCACTGACCAGGAGATCGGCACCCATCGTGGTGCTGGTGGTCGCGACCGCGACACCGGGAGCGCCGCCCGTGAACGGGTTGAACGACGCAGTCTGGCGGAACATGACGTGAATGTCGTTCTGACTCATGTTATGCGTGTACACCTCAGGTGCACCGTCCAGGCGAGATCCCGACGACCACACCTTCGCGGTGCCGTCACCGGCCAGCTGGCCAGTGATGATGCTTTGCGCCCCACCTTCCTGCCCCGCGACCCACCCGGTCGACAGTGAGATGCCGCCGGTGTAGCTCTGGTCGTAGGCCAGGAATTCCGCCGAGGGCGTCGGCTCGCCAGGGCCGTTCGGTTGGGGCGCTCCGTTGGCGAGCGTCCGCGCGGTCGGCGTGAACAGGTCGTAGTGGAATATCTTCACTCGCGCGGGCTCCCCAGGACCCGGAGCGGTGACGATGCTTGGTCGGCCCTGCTCGAAGCTCACCAAACCTGTGGCGAGCGTGACTCCCGATTGCGATCCAGGGTAGGGCTTGAAGCTGGCGAACACGTCGGGCGCTTTACCCTTCTCGGCGGGCCACGTGGACGAGAACACCTTTACCTGCGACTCCATGCCCGGGCCGGATCCGACAATGATGTTGTCGGCCATCGCATTTCCGTCGATGTCCGCGCCCGCGACGTTGACGCCGCCCTTGAAGCCGGCGTCGAACGGGGCGAACCGGGTGATCTCCGTCTTGAACGGGCCGTCCGGGGCGTCGCTGCCGCTGTAGACGACCACCTCGGGAGACACGCCCGCACCGGTACCGACGATGAGGTCGAGTACGCCGTCTCCGTTGACGTCAGCCATCGCGACGCTTGGCGTCCCCTCGAACGCCGGGAAGGGGTAAACCGTCGCGATGACCTTGTCGCCGTTCGCGTCGTGGACTTGCACCGTTGCCGGGCTTGCCACCCGAACCCGGCACCGCCACCGCGTAAGTCGACACTCTGCGGGAATGACGTTGACGGTCGCCATCAGCCCGTTGTCCTCGTGGTTGAGGCGATGGCAGTGAATCACGAAAGTGCCGGCGATACTCGCGTGAAGTACGTACGCAAAGTCAGTGATGACGGCAGCTGATCGCGGTATCGGTGGCGTCAACCTCGGGCGGCGGGACGTTGGCATTGTCGATCCCGAACGGCTGTACGCCGGTCCTGGTACCGGCGCTGCGAATCCACGACCTCCATCACCTGAAAGTCGTTGACGTGGATGTGCATCGGGTGTCCGTCATTGTTGAAATTGTTGATCTTCCATTCTTCGACCGAATTGAGTCGCGGCTGGATCAACGGGATATTCGGGAAGATGTTGTTGTCGAACTGATAGTTGAATGCCTTCGGATCGTTCTTGGAAGCTCCTTTGGTCGCCGAACCCGCCGGAGATCCTTAGTTGGCGGATGACATCCGGCGTCATCACGGCGGTATCGACGAATGAGGTGTACGCGTCCAGGTTCTGACCGGGTTCGAACGCGGTTGTCTGCCCGTCGCCGCTGTCGGGTGTCACGTGCAGCAGAGTCTGTGTCGGAAACGTGAAGAAACCGTCGGCGTAGCTGAGGTACTTCGGATCGATGTTCACTGTCCCCAGCACGGCCGGCGAGTTCTTCCTGCCGTTGTTCGTATACAGCACGCCGTCAGCGTTGACGGGCTTCCCGCCGGCCATCGGAGGCATCTCCAGGACGAGATCGCCGGTCTTCGGCATGGTCACCGCGATCGCGTAGCGCGACCCGGGCGGGATGAACAACTCGGTGCCGTCACCGTCGACGGGCCGCTGTACCTGGGTGTACGGGTTGCCGTCCTGCCCGACTATCGAGAACTTGGGGTGGTTGCCGGTGGCGGTCTCGGTCAAACGTATTGGCATGTAAGCGATGTCGCTGATGTTGGCCAGCGCCCAGATTTCCGTCTGGCCCGGCTTCAGCTTCAGCTCCGGCTGGAACTGCCCGTTGACGGTGAACTGCACGTCGCGTTGGTTGTCGGGGAGTGACGGATTAGCGGGAACGTTCGTCGACGGACTGGTGAAGCTTTGCAGGTTGGTCGGGATGAACTGGTTACCGCCTCGCTTGTTGCGCGGCGACAACGGGCCCTGATACCAGTTGGTGATGTACTGCGAACCCTTCGTTGTCGCCGAGAAGTTCACCGGCGCAAGGCTCGGCGAGTAGGTGCCGTCGGCGAGCTGAGACCCTTCGGGCGGCTTCAGTGTGCTGACGAACTGCGGCCAGTACGGGTTGTTCAACTGGTGGCCGTTGCCCTTTCGGTCGAACACGAAGTTGTACTGCAGGGCCATGTCGCGGACCGGGATGTTGTTCTGCGTCACCGACGGGAGATTGCCGTCGGGCCGACCGATCTCCAGTAGGCCGGCCAGCCCGAAGTAAGTCTGCTGCGCCGTCAGCATGTGGCGATGGCTGTGGTACCAGTACAGGCCGTTCGGGCATATCGGTCGGTACCGCATAGTCATAGGTGTTGCCCTGCCCGGCGGGAATGTTGAGAAGAACGTTGTCCGCGTTTCCAGACGGGCTCGACGTGCAGTCCGTGGGTGTGCAGATTGAGCGGCGCCGACGCGAGTGCGGGCGGGTAGATCGGGACCTGGCCCCCCTGCCGGGGTGTACGACGGGATCGTAGAAGTCCTGGATCGTCAGGCCCTGTAAGTCGTTGTCGTAGTGGACGATCAACCGCTGGCCCGGCTCGACTCGCAACGTCGGCGCCGGGTACATGTTGTCGCCCTTGGTCGAGCCGTCCGAACTCGTCCCCTTGATGAGCTCGTATCCGAAGACCAGGAAGTTGGTCACCGGCTGCTTGACGGTGTCGAGGTTGACCGTGCCCTGGTGCGCGGACAGCCTGACCTCCAGCACACCGTCCTTGCTCGACAGCCTGACTGGTTCCTTGTAACGGGACCGGGTGGCCGTTGGGCCCGGCATTGGCACCGGGCGGCGGCGGCTTCACCTCGTGGTGCGACGAGCACGAGAGCGTCATCAGCGTCAAGGACAACACCAGTGCGAGCGCAACGATGGACTTCGGTCGACGGCCCATGGTCTACCCCGATCCGCAACGACCGTGACGCAAGACGTTGCGGTCGAACACTACACAGCCGACCACGGCGGCGGAACCCTACTCGGATTCGATCGCCGACAGAGCTTTCAGCTACAGGACGCGATCCGGCGTCGTCGGTTTCACACTCGGCGCCAGAGCCAGAGTGCGAAGATTCTGGGCCATGGCAGCAAATTGGGGCACGGTACTCACCGAACTGATCCCGCTCGCGCTGGTGATCACGCTGTCGCCGCTGTCGATCATTCCCGCCGTCCTGGTCCTGCACACTCCGCATCCTCGTCCGGCGGCGCTGATGTACCTGCTCGGCTGGGTGATCGCGCTTGCCGTGCTGACCGCGATCTTCGTCGAAGTGTCGGGCCTGGTGGGCGACGTCGACCAGCCCCCGAAGTGGGCGTCGTGGCTGCGCATCGTCGTCGGCGCCGCGCTGATCGTGTTCGGCATCGTCCGCTGGCTGGGCCGGCACCGCTCCCCGCACATGCCGGCCTGGATGCGCCAGCTCAGCAATGTCACGCCCGCGAAGGCAGGCATCACCGGTGCGGCGCTGGCAGTCGTCAACCCGAAGGTCCTATTCATCTGTGCTGCAGCGGGTTTGGCGATCGGCACCGAGGGGATCGGATCACCCGTGGCGTGGTCGGCGGTCGGCCTACTTCGTCGCGATCGCCGCATCGTCGGTCGCGCTTCCGGTGCTGGCGTACGCGGTGTCCGGCGACCGCTTGGACCAACCGCTGTCCCGGCTGAAGGACTGGATGGAGAAGCACAACGCGGCGCTCGTGGCGGTGATCCTCGTCGTGATCGGGCTGCTGGTGCTCTACAAGGGACTCCACGCGCTGTAGCTACTCAGGCGGCGTGCCTAAGATCGTCGGGCGTGGGACTGGAGGATCGTGAGGCGCTGCGCGCACTGCGCGCGGCGGTCGATCCACCGTCTGCTGACAACGAGCTGATACACGACTTCTACGCGCGCTGGTTCGCGACGGATCCGGCCATCCGTGACCTGTTTCCCCCTGACATGGCCGCGCAGCGGGCGACCTTCGGCCATGCGCTGTGGTGGGTGCTCGGTGAACTGATCGCGCAACGGTCCGAGGAACCAGTGGCATTCCTGGCGCAGCTTGGTCGTGATCACCGCAAATACGGTGTCAGAGAAGAGCATTACCAAACATTGCACGATGCGCTGTACACCAGCTTCCGCCGCCACCTGACCGATCGGTGGGACGCCGCGATCGAGGAAGCCGCCCGTGACGCGCTGCGGTTGATCATCGGCGTGATGAGCGGCGCGGCCGACGCCGAATCGGGACCCGCGTGGTGGGACGGCACGGTCATCGAACAACACAGGGTGTCGCGCGACCTCGCGGTTATCCGGCTCCACCTGGATCGGCCGATGGATTACCACGCCGGCCAGTACGTCACCGTCCAGGTGCCGCAGTGTCCGCGGCGCTGGCGCTATCTGAGCCCGGCCATCCCGGCTGACCCGGGCGGCACGATCGAATTCCACGTTCGCGCGGTGCTCGGCGGGATGGTTAGCACGGCTATCGTCAGCGAGACCCGCCCCGGGCACCGGTGGCGGCTGTCGGCCCCGCACGGTGCAATGGCGATCGATCGCGACGGCGAGGACGTGCTGATGGTGGCGGGCAGCACCGGTCTGGCTCCGCTGCGCGCGCTGATCATGGACCTCACCCGTTTCCATGACAACCCTCGGGTCCACCTTTTCTTCGGCGCGCGCTACCCCTGCGAGCTGTACGACCTGCAAACACTGTGGCAGATCGCGGCCCACAACCCGTGGCTGTCGGTGTCGCCGGTCACCGAGTACAACCGCGACCCACCGTGGGCGGTCGACTACCCCGATGTCCGGCCGCCGCGGGGCTTGCACGTGCGCCAGACGGGTCGGCTGCCCGAGGTGGTCACGAAGTACGGTGCCTGGGGCGACCGTCAGATCCTCATCAGCGGCGGACCGAAGATGATCAAGGCCACCGAGGCGGCGCTGATCGCCAAAGGCGCTCCGCGGGAAAGAATCCAACACGATCCCGTCGCAGGCTGACGGCAACCCCGGTTACCCTCGCCGGCGCTGCGACCCCGGTGGCCTGTGACACAATCCGACGATGGCCGACTTGGAGACCGTCACTCTCAAGGATCCGTCCTCGTCGCTCACCGCGACCTACGTACCGAAAGCCGGCATGATCGGCACCTCTCTGTCCGATGACGGAGTAGAGCTGCTCGGGCAACGCCGAGGCCTGCATGCGTACATGACCACCGGCAAGACGATGGGCATCCCGATCCTTTATCCGTGGGCAAACCGGTTGAGCGCCAACACTTATGGCGTCGACAAGGCAGCCGTCACGCTGACTCCCGGGATCGGCGGGGTGCGCACGGACCAGCACGGCGTCGTGATCCACGGCATCCTTGCCGCGTACGAAGGCTGGCAGGTCACGGATCAGACAGAGAATCGGCTTACCGCCGAACTCGACTACGGAGGCACCCCGCGGCTACTGGTCAGCTTCCCGTTCCCGCACCTGTTGACGCTCGACGTCACGCTCGCCGACCGTGTGCTCACGGTCAAGACGACGGTCACGGCGACCACCAGGGCCGACGTCCCGTTGTGCTTCGGCTTCCACCCCTATCTGCGGATCCCCGACGTGCCGCGGGCTGAGTGGCAAATGGAGCTGCCGGCCATGCGGTACTGCCCGGTCAACGCCTGGATGATTCCGACAGGTAAGACGGAAGATCACCCACCGTCCACAGAGACGTTGGGCGACAGGTACTTCGACGAGAGCTATGACGAGTTGAAGCCCGGCTCGGTGTTCACGATTTCAGGGGGCGATCGGCGCATCGAGGTGCACTTCGACGAGGGCTACAGCGCCGCGCAGGTGTTTTCGCCAAGCGACGACGAAGTGATCTGCTTCGAGCCGATGTGTGCGCCCACTGACTCGTTACGCCGTGGCACCTACCGCGTCGCCACCGAAGGCGACCCAGCGAGTGCGACGTTCTCGATCCACGCCTGAATCCACCCGCGGTTTCCGCCGAAATAAGGTTACCGGCACAGCAAAATCGCGATTTCCGTGTCACAAGTCTGATCTGGGCGCAGCGGCTTCCCGGTCAGCGCCGCGCCCGCCGCGGGTTCCGCGGCTCCCACACCACCAACGCGGTGGATTTCGGCACCACGGCGACATCGCGGCGCTGGCTGCCACGAAGCTGGTCGACTTCCTCGGCCAGCTCGCGCAGCCGCGACTGCAGCGCTTCGACCTGATTGGTCAACTCGATGATCCGTTTGATGCCGGCGAGGTTGACACCCTCGTCCTGGGACAGCCGCTGCACCTCACGGAGCAGGTCGACGTCGCGTTGTGAATAGCGCCGGCCGCCGCCGGTGGTGCGGCGTGGCGTAACCAGGCCCAGCCGGTCGTAGGTGCGCAGCGTCTGCGCGTGCATGCCGGCCAGCTCGGCGGCTACCGAGATCAAGAATGTGCGGGAGTCCTCGGACTTGCTCATCAGCGTGCCCCCGCCCATCCGGCCCGCGGGTCGAACCCGCTGGCCTTCTCCGCGGCCGCGTACTTCTCCAGTGCCTCCAGCCCGGCGCCTTCGAGGTTCGGCGGCACCGCGACCTTGACCGTGACCAGCAGGTCACCGTTACCGCCATCGCGTTTCGGCACCCCCCGGCCGCGCACCCTCAAAATGCGCCCGTCGGCCGTGCCCTTCGGCACCTTCACGCCGACCTTGCCGTCCAACGTCGGTATGGAAAGCGTTGTGCCCAAAGCTAATTCAGTAAAGCTGACGGGAACCGTGACGGTCAGGTCGTCGCCGTCGCGACCGAACACCTTGTCCGGGCGGACATGGACAGTCACATACAGATCGCCCGACGGCGCGCCGCGCAGGCCCGCCTCGCCCTGTCCGGGCAGCCGGATGCGCTGGCCGTCCTGGACGCCCGGGGGTATCCGGACATTGATCGTACGGGTGCGGGTGGCCACGCCCGTGCCTTTGCATTCGGGGCAAGGGTTCTCGATGATCGAGCCGGTCCCTCGGCAGTCGGTACAGGGCTCCGAGAATCCGAACGCGCCCTGATTGCGGTTGATCACTCCCGACCCGTTGCACGTGCCGCACACCTTCGGGCTGGTGCCCGGGCGTGCGCCGCTGCCGTGACAGTTGGTGCACGGCGCGGGGCTGGTGAGCCGCAGCGGCATCGCGACGCCCTTGGTGGCCTCGATGAAATCCAGCTCGGTCTCGGTCTCGAGGTCGTTGCCGCGACGCGGACGGCTGGGCCGGGTTCCGGTGCGGCCGAACAGACCGCCGAACAGGTCACCGATGTTCGCGCCGCCAGTCTGGCCCGCGGAGTCGAACAGATCGTTGAGGTTGAACTCGGTGCCGTTGCCGCCGTTGCCGAAGCCACCGAAATTGCCGGCATTGAATCGGCGCCGCCCGAAGCCACCTTCGGCGAACAGCCGCCGGGTCTCGTCGTACTCTCGGCGCTTCGCCTGGTCCGTCAGCACGTCCTTGGCCTCCGACACGGCTTTGTACCGTTCCTCGGCCGCCGGATTGTTCGGGTTACGGTCCGGATGGTTTTCGGCGAGCAGCCTGCGGGCCACCCGCTTGATCTCGTCTTCGCTGGCGTCGGAGGAGACGCCCAGCTCCTTGTAGAAGTCCTTCTCAACCCATTCGCGTTGGGCCATGCGGCGTCACCTCCTTCGTGAAGCTCAGTCTGCTGATGATTCTGATTCTGCGGTCTCGCTCGAGGCCGCGCCGGTATTTGTCTCGGCCCCGTTGCCGGCGGCGTCGTCTTCGACCGTGTCGACGACACCGACCAGCGCGTGACGCAGGATCTGGTCGCCGAGCCGGTAGCCGCGACGCATCACCGTGCCGACGATCGGCCTGGTGCCGTCACCTTCGTGCTGGACGGCTTCGTGCAACGACGGATCGAACACGTCGCCCTCATCGCCGAACGCCGACAGGCCCAGGCCTTCCAGCGCGGTGGCGAGCTTGTCCGCAACCGACCTCAGCGGTCCCGACTCGAGGTCTCCGTGGCTGCGGGCGCGGTCGAGATCGTCGAGCACACCCAACAATTGGGAGACCACCGCGGCCTTCGCCCGCTCCGCGGCGAGCTGCTCCTGACGGACCGAACGCTTGCGGTAGTTGTCGTATTCGGCCTTGACCCGCTGCAGCGTCGCCTTCAGGTCGGCGGCCTCCTTGCTGTCCGTTTCGGAAGCGGCCGGCGCCGACCCACTGGGGGCCGGCCCGGCTGCTCCTTCACGCACAGCTCCGGTGTCGGGGTCGATGCGCCGCTTGTCGGTGACAGTCACGGGTTCGTGAGTCGCGTTGTCTTCCGAACTCACTTGTTCTCCTGACTGTCGTCGACCACCTCGGCGTCCACCACATCGTCACCACCGGAAGCACTTTCGGTGCCGTCACCGCCAGCTGCCTGCGCAGCCTGAGTGGCCTCATAAATGGCCTGCCCAAGCGCCTGCGACTCCTGGCCGAGCTTCTCCATCGCCGACTTGATGGCGTTGATGTCGGAACCGTTGAGGGCCGTCTTTGCCTCGGTGATCGCGGCATCGACCTTGTTCAACGTGTCCTCGGGGACCTTCGAACCGCCCTCGGCCTCGCGCTGTTCGGTGACGAACTTCTCCGTCTGGTACACGAGCGTCTCGGCCTGGTTGCGGACGTCAGCCTCCTCGCGACGCTTGCGGTCTTCGTCTGCGTGCGCCTCGGCGTCTTTGATCATCCGGTCGATCTCATCCTTGGAGATGCCGGAGCCCTCCTGGATGCGGATCGTGTTCTCCTTGCCGGTGCCCTTGTCCTTGGCGGTGACGTGCACGATGCCGTTGGCGTCGATATCGAACGTGACCTCGATCTGCGGCACGCCGCGCGGGGCCGGCGGGATGCCGGTCAGCTCGAAGCTGCCGAGCAGCTTGTTGGCCGAAGCTATCTCGCGCTCACCCTGATAGACCTGGATCTGCACCGACGGCTGGTTGTCGTCGGCCGTGGTGAAGGTCTCCGACCGCTTGGTGGGGATCGTGGTGTTGCGCTCGATCAGCTTGGTCATCACGCCGCCCTTGGTCTCGATACCAAGCGACAGCGGTGTGACGTCAAGCAGCAGAACGTCTTTCACCTCACCCTTGAGCACGCCGGCCTGAAGCGCCGCACCAACCGCGACGACCTCGTCGGGGTTGACGCCCTTGTTGGGCTCCTTGCCACCGGTCAGCTCCTTGACCAGGTCGGTCACCGCGGGCATACGGGTCGAACCGCCAACCAACACGACGTGGTCGATGTCGGCCACCGAGATGTTGGCGTCGGCGATCACCGACTGGAACGGCTTGCGGGTGCGGTCGAGCAGGTCCTGCGTGATCCGCTGGAACTCGGCACGGGTCAGCTGCTCGTCGAGGAACAGCGGGTTCTTGTCCGCGTCGACCGTGATGTACGGCAGGTTGATCGAGGTGCTCTGGCTCGAGCTCAGCTCGATCTTCGCCTTCTCGGCCGCCTCACGCAGCCGCTGCATCGCCATCTTGTCCTTGGTCAGGTCGATGCCGCTGGTGCCCTTGAACTTGTCGACAAGCCACTCGACGATCCGGTCATCCCAGTCGTCACCGCCGAGGTGGTTGTCACCCGACGTGGCGCGCACCTCGACGACGCCCTCGCCCATCTCCAGCAGCGAGACGTCGAAGGTGCCGCCACCCAGGTCGAACACCAGGATGGTCTGTTCCTTGTCGGCCTTGTCGAGGCCGTAGGCAAGCGCCGCGGCGGTCGGCTCGTTGATGATGCGCAGAACGTTGAGTCCCGCGATCTGGCCGGCGTCCTTGGTGGCCTGCCGCTGCGCGTCGTTGAAGTACGCGGGCACGGTGATCACCGCGTCCGTTATGTCTTCGCCGAGATATGCCTCGGCGTCGCGCTTCAACTTCATCAGGATGCGTGCGCTGATTTCCGGCGCCGTGTACTTCTTCCCGTCGATCTCGACGGACCAATCCGTGCCCATGTGCCGCTTGACCGACCTGATGGTGCGGTCGACGTTGGTCACCGCCTGGTTCTTGGCGGGCTGGCCCACGAGCACCTCGCCGTTGCGTGCGAACGCGACGACGGACGGCGTGGTGCGAGAGCCCTCGGAGTTGGCGACGACGACAGGGTCGCCACCCTCCAGAACCGCGACGACGGAGTTGGTGGTCCCGAGGTCGATTCCGACCGCACGAGCCATGGTGATTCCTCCTGGTTTTGTCTACTACGTCTGATGAGCGAACTGGGCTCAAGTCTGCTCCGGCGGGGGCAAGCCCGTCAACTCGTAGTTGAGCCTAGTTCACTCAAGTTATCGAATATGCCAACGGGGTGGGTAGCGCGTTTGTTCCCATCCGTTCCGCGCCTTTCAAATGAGCGTGGAAGAAAATTTGCTGGTTGGCGGTGATCTCCCTCCGTTCGGGGTGCTAGAGTCGGCCGATCTGTGATTTGCCGCACGTATCGGCGTTCGCGGCGATGTGCAAGTTTTCTTGACGATGGGGGAGCCCTATGGCCGGTAAGCACCGGAAATCCGCTCGGCGGCGGTCAACCGCGCGTCGGCGATTGGTGCCCGGTCTGACGGCGGCCGCGGTGAGTGCCACGAGCCTGACAACGGCGTTGACGACGGGCGCGACGGTAACTGTCGCGTCTCCGGCCGTGGAGCTCACCGCGCTGATCACGCCGGCCAACTCGACGGCCCAGATCTTCGCCAGCTCGGATTACTACAACCGTGACTGGGTCGATCAGTACGGCCAGCCGCAGGTCGTCCCGTTCTTGCTGGGTCCCCAGGGGATCGTCAACGCGATCGACAGCAGCTACCAGAAGCATCCGACCGAACGCATTGCCGTCTTGGCCTCCGGCTGGGGCGCGGGACAGACTGGCACCGCGATCGGGATCATGCAGGCCAATCACGATCCTGCTATCAATAACCTGGATCTGGTGGTGCTCGACAACAACACCAACCGTGCGGGCGGCGGGTTCTGGACGACATACTCGATATTCGCGCCGCTGCTCCTGACCTCTGGGGCGCCGACACCAAGCAACACACAAGCGCCGATCCTCGATGTCGCGTACGAGTACAACATCAACTCGGACGCACCCACCGACCCGCTCAACCCGTTCGCCGATGCGAACAGCTTGGTCGCATACGTCTACGGCTACGGCGCACAAGCCACCGCTCCAGTGCCCGATGACATCATCGACGAGGCCGAGAACACGGACCCGAACACGGCGACGGAGGTCGTGCACCACCACTACGTGTTGAACGAAGATGGAACTATCGCGAAGGACGCGGCCGGCAACCCCATGGTCTATGACTTGCCGGAAGGCACCACCACCACCTACGTGACCTTCAAGTCCGACCGGTTGCCGCTCGTCCGGCCACTCCTGCTCCTTCCGGGTGGCGAGATCATCGCCGACGCCGTCGAACCGACTCTGACGGTGCTCGTCAACGCGGGATACAAGGGCAACGAACCGATTCCGACAGATCCCACCGAGACCAGGCCGATGGAGCCGGGCTCGTCCGTTACCAACATCCTCGCGAGCGGCAGCCTGCCGGGCGCCGCGCAGCAGGGCATGCAGGACGGCGTGGCCGCGACGAAGAATGATCTGACGAACCCCAGCGACCTGGTGACCGGGCCTGTTGACGAGTTCAAGAAAACGGCGGGCAGTCTGACGAACAGTTCACCTGTCCCGCTCGCGTCGACCAATTCGCCCAAGCCGTCCACCAGCGCGTTCGACATCAGCGCGACGGACAAGAAGTCGCCTGACGCGGGCTCGACCACCCCTTCATCGGGCGGCCCGAAAGGCCCGGTGCGGCAGGTTATCGGCCGCATCAATTCGGCGCTCAGCAGTGTGGCGAACAGCCTGACGCATGGTGGGCAGAAGAACCCGAACAACAACACGTCGTCCGAATCCTCCTCCCCTAGCTCGGGATAGCGGCGGCTCGGGGGTCGGCGATGCGCAGGCCGCGCCGCGAATAAAACAGTTGCGCCGCGACAGTTCCGGCGATCCACACGGCCAATGCAATTCCGACGTGGACGAAGCTGCGGCTATGGTGACCCAGAATCGGGCCGACAGCAGCAGGCACCTCACGCCACAGGAGCTTGTGCGGCAGGCCATCAATGGGATCGGCCAGGTAGAACAGCGCGTATGGCAACGCCAGTGAAGCCATCCATGCGATTGTCAGACGCAGTTGTCGCCGTTGCCGCCAACGGTCGACCAGTGGCTCGGAAGCGACGGGAAGAAGCACCGACATCAGGTTGCCGAGACCGACCCACGACAGGATCGGCACCGCGACGTTGGGGACCGTAACCATAAGGCGGGCAGGCGTTTCCATCCACAGTGTCATCGCCATCGCGACCGCCAACGTCGGCAGCCCGACGATGACGAGCAGCGCGAGGTTCTTCACCAGCAGCACACGCCACAGCGGAACTCCGTCGCGCAGGGCTTTCCCCACCCGGATGTGGTCAACGCCAAGCAGGTTGGTGGTGGTGACGTCGGCGAGGATGAACGACGAGAAATACGTTCCGACCAAGATCACCCAGTCCTGATGACGGTGTAGATGGAGCGGGTCTACGAACAGCCACACCAGCGCCAGAACCAGGTTGGCGCCGACGCCGGACAACCACACTCGCGGAGGCGTGAACGCCCAACGGATCTCGGCGACTACCGCCGCCCACCAGTCGAGTTGCAGGGCCGCCGCGGCGTTTTCGGCAGCCCGTGACCGGACGGGTGGATACCCCAGCTCTTGTAAACCCAACCTCTGCACCCCCGCCTCGAACCGCCGAGCGACACGGTAGGTCGACTAGCTGTGACACCGCTGTCGACCGGCTGGCCGTTGGCTGGCATCACCCGCGTGTGACAGCACCGGGGTCGAGGCCGAATACCCGCCGCGCGTTGCCTGCAAGATAGAGATCGCGGGCCTCGTCGCTGAGCCCGAGCTCGTCCAGTCCGTCAAGCGCATGCGCGGGCATGATCATCGGATAGTTCGTTCCGAAAAGCACTTTGCGTTGCCCGCTGTGAGTCTTCATGTAGGCCCGCAGTTCTGGCGGGAGCCGCTTCGTGGTGTATGCCGAGGTGTCGATGACGACGTTCTCGTGCTTGCGGGCAACCGCGATCATCTCCTCGGTCCACGGATAGCCCACGTGGCCGCACACGATCGTCAGTTCAGGAAAGTCGATGGCGACCTGGTCGATGTACGGAATCGGCCGCCCTGTCTCGGACGGGCGCAGCGGCCCGGTGTGGCCGACCTGAGTGCAGAACGGGACACCCAGCCTCACGCATTCCGCGTAGAGCGGGTAGTAACGGCGGTCGGTCGGCGGCGCGTTCCACAGCCACGGCACGACGCGCAGGCCCTTGAACCCCAATTCCGTTACGCAGCGGTGCAATTCGCGAACTGCGGCCATGGGCTTGTCGAGGTTTACACACGCCAGGCCGGCGAAGCGGTCCGGATGGGCCGCAACCCACTCCGCGACCTCGTCATTGCTGATCAGCGGTTCCCGATACGGCGCCGACCACGCTGAAAGCAGCCCGAAATTCACCCCAGCGGCTTCCATCACCATGACGGTCGCGTCGATGCCGGGGGCTTCGTCGGGTATGGCGCCCCCGGTCCACCGGCGCAGCGACTCGAAGATGTCGAGGGCCAGGAAGCGCGTCGTCGGGTGCTGCATCCAGACATCGATGACCACCGTGGGTTCGCCTCCCATTCGAACAGAGGTCACGCCGCGTGCAGTCGCGGTGTAGCACCAATTTAGTCGCCAGGGCGGTGTGGGCCTTGTAGGCACGGTGCGACGAAGGCCGTCTCCGACGAAACATAATGGCCCGAATACACCCGATCTACCGCTGCGTCGGGAGAGCCACTGTGTCGGTGTTGGCGGCCGGAGGCTGAGTCCGGCGCAGGTGATGGTCGCCACGGGGGTGGACGACTTGCGGCCACCAGAACCATCGGCCCAACAGCGTCGCGATCGACGGCATGAGCAGCGAGCGCACTATCAGCGTGTCGAGCAGCAGCCCAATGGCGATCGTGGAACCCATCTGAGCGATAACGCGAAGATCGCTGCCCAGCATCGAGGCCATCGTGAAGGCGAACACCAGGCCTGCGGCGGTCACCACTCCTCCGGTGCCGGCCATGGACCGGATGATTCCGGTTTTCAGCCCGGCATGGATCTCCTCCTTGAATCGGGAGACGAGCAGCAAGTTGTAGTCCGATCCGACGGCCAGCAGGATGATGACGGACATCAACATCACCAGCCAGTGGATCTTTATCCCGAAAAGGTCCTGCCAGATGAGCACCGAGAGCCCGAAGGATGCCGCGATTGAGCTGGCCGCCGTGCCGACAATGACGAGCGCGGCAACCAGACTTCGGGTGATGATCAGCATGATCATGAAGATCAGCGTGAGTGCGGACACTATCGCGATCATGAGGTCATACTTGGCGCCGTCGTGCATGTCTTTGTAGGTCGCAGCCGTACCCCCGAGATAAATTTTGGCGTCGCCCAGTGAGGATTGCTTCAGGCCCTCCTGCGCAGCCGTCCTTTCCGCATCCACACGAGCGATTCCTTCCGGGGTCGCAGGGTCGCCCTGGTGGGTGATGAAAAAACGAGCGGACTTTCCGTCCGGTGACAGGAACATCTTCAGACCCGCTGAAACTCCGGGTTGCCGAAGGCCTCCCGAGGCAGATAGAAGAGGTCGTCGTTTTGCGCAGTGTCGAACCTTTGGCCCATGACGATCGCCGTATCGTTCATCGACTCCATCTGGGTGATCATCGCGGAGAAGGTGCTGTACATCGTCATCGTCAACCCGCGTGTGGTCTTCATGGTGTCGATCATCGGCGGCAACAGCGCAAGCATTTCCGGCATGAGCCGGTCCAGTGTCTCCGTGTCTTTCTCGAGCGCGTGCAGCTTGTCGGCGAGCTCATCGATGCCGTCCCATGAGTCGAATAGGGATCGCAGTGACCAACATATGGGGATATCGAAGCAGTGCGGCTCCCAGTAGAAGTAATTGCGCATCGGCCGCCAGAAGTCATCGAAATCGGCAATGTGGTCCCGTAATTCGTCGGTGATGGCCGTCATCTCTTTGGTATTGGTTGCCAAGTCGTGAGTAGTGGCGTCGACCTGCTGCAGAATCCCGTACATCTGCTGCATGTTGTCGATCATGAACTGCATCTGGTCGGACATCTTGAGGATGTCAGCCATCCGATCCTTCAAGTACGGCATGTTCTGCATGGTCGTCTGGCCTTGCATGCTGTTCTGAAACGGTATCGAACTATGTTGGATCGGAATCCCTAAAGGCCGGGTGATGTCCTGGATCATCGCGATGCCGACGACGCGGATCACGTTTTTTGCGACCTTGTCCAGAACCAGCATGTCGGCGGGATTGCGCATGTCGTGGTCAGCGTCGACCATCAGGATGTCGGGATTCATCCTGGCCTGCGAGAAATGGCGGTCTGCGGCGACGTATCCGAGATTGGCCGGGGCACTGCCGGGCAGGTAATACCGGTCGTTGTAGCTCGTCACATACCCGGGCAGCGCGACCATGCCGATGAGGACGACCACCGCACTCGCGACAAGGATCGGCGCGGGCCACCGGACCACGGCTGTGCCCACGCGGCGCCAGAGCCGACCGCGAGCCGCGCGCTTGGCCTCGAACAGTCCAAAACGACTGCCGACGACAAGAACAGCCGGCCCCAGCGTGGCCGCGGCGACCACGACGACGAGCATTCCTATCGCGACGGGTAGGCCCATCGTCTTGAAGTACGGCAGGCGGGCAAAGCTCAGGCAGTAAGTCGCCCCGGCGATGGTCAGGCCCGAACCCAAGACGACCGGGGTGACTGAGCGGAACGTGGTGTAATAGGCCGTTTCTCGATCTCACCGGCCTGACGGGCCTCCCGATAACGGCCGAAAAGGAATATTCCGTAGTCCGTCGCGGCCGCGATTCCAAGCATGGTCAGGATGTTGGATGCAAACGTCGTGAGCCTAAAGATGTTGTGGTTGCCCAGAATCGCGACGAATCCTCGAGCCGAAGACAGCCCGATTCCGGTCAAGAAAAGCTGGATCAACGTCGTCACGATAGAGCGGTAGACCAGCAACAACATGATCGCGATCGCCGCGAGGCTGAACAGGGTGATCTTCCCCAGGCTTGCGTTCCCGATGACATGCAAATCATCAGTGAGCGCCGCCGGACCGGTGACATGGGCCTTGACTCCGGCTGGCGCAGGCGTCTGCTCGACGACCTTGCGGACAGCTTCGACGGACTGGTTCGCCAACGTCGTGCCTTGGTCGCCGGCCAGATTCAACATGACGTAAGCGCCCTTGGCGTCGCTACTTTGGGCACCCGCGGCCGTCAGCGGATCCCCCCAGAAATCCTGGATGTGCTGAATATGGCTGGGATCCTGCTGGAGTTGCCGAATTATGTTGTCGTAGTAGCGATGAGCGTCGTCGCTGAGCGGCCGTTGACTCTCGATGACGATCATCACCGTGCTGTTGGAATTGAATTCCTGGAAGTTGTGTCCCATCAACATCATTGCCCCCATGGAGGGGGCCTCGTCGGGGGCCATCGGAGCCGCATGCGCCTCCCCGACGGCTTCCAATTGCGGGGCGAGAATGTTCACGAGGACGGTGATCAGGATCCACAGCAGGATGATCGGCACCGCCAACACGCGGATTGCATGGGGGACGAAGGGGCGTTTGGCGCGCCCGGTGCTGGTGTCGGTCATGCGGACTTCACCAGGCAAAAGGTCTGCGCATTAACACCATCCATGTTCTTTTCGTCTCGGACCGTCCCGTCCACAGTGATGCGACAGCCGATTTGGTCGCCGTCGCCCTGCGCCATGATGTTGGCGCTGACCGCGGGGAGGGTCGTGGATATCGTCGTGGACCACGGCAGGCTCGCGTTGACCTCATGCGTATTCGCATCCGCGTCGAAGTAGTCGATCTTGGCGGTGGACCCGGCCGGACCAAACACGTCATAGACCACGATCTTCGGGTTGAACTGAACAATCTTGATCGCGGCACCCGAACCGGCATTGAGGTCCTGGGACGCGAAGATTCGATGCAGCCGCAGAACGACCAGTCCGGAGACGGCGAGCACGACCACGAGGATCAGTGCTATCCACGTTTGTTTGACCATGCGGGCAACTGGAATAGCTTTCACCTAACCGCCTTTCGCCAACCGATCGGTCATGTGCCGTCGCCGGAATCGCGCATCTTCGCTGTTGAACTGATGACTTTGGACGTCGACCGTGTCGTTGATTGGGCGGGGTCGGCGGCATCTCCTGCCAGCGAATCCGCGTTCTGGGCAAGTCGATGCAGGATCGGCAAGGCGACCTGCGCGGAAAGCCACAACGCGAATTCCTCTTCCGACGACAGCGTCGCCAGCAACAGGGTGAGCCGTTCACGGCGGGTTCGGGTGCGGTTGTCAAGGAGCGTCTTGCCTGCCTGCGTGATGGCGACGAGGGCGACGCGGCCGTCGTCGGGGTCAGCGAGCCTGGTGACCAGACCCTGCCGCTCCAACCTCTGGATCAGCTGAGTCATCGACGGCTGGCTGACCCCTTCCCTGGCAGCCAGAGCGGTGAGCCGCGCCGGACCTTCTCTGCTCACTCTGTTCAAAAGAAACGCCGCGGCGGAGGCGCTCAGGTCGGCCCGATCGCTCAGATACCGCGCTGTCAGATCCATCGCCTGGTCGAGGGTCGCGCCGATGAATTCACTGCTGCGGTCATGACGTAGTGGCTGCTCCATCAGCAGACGTATATCACCACTACTATGTAGATTCAATAACAAAGATCTGTGCGTGCTCACATCCGCCGTAGCGACGAAATCGCTGTGAAATACCTGGGAACCGTTAGCCTTCGAGGATGTCACCGACGATTCTCAGCAAAGCACTGGCTCTAATTTCCGCGACGGCCGTCGCCTGCGTCGCTTGCAGCAGCAACAACACCGGAAGCCGTCCGGCCTCGAGTCCGGCCTCTAATCCGAACGCGACTACGAACGTGGGTCCCAGTGCGGACGGGTCGTTGTTCACCGCCGCCGAGCCATGGACCGCCGACGTTTCGGGCGTGCCGAAGGCGGATCGTTCCGATGCGATCATTCAGGCGCTTCGCGGCCTGGGCGGCTGGGGCAATGACAACGCCTTCAACGTCGATTACTCGATCCCCGTCTTCTTCGCCGACAGCAAGACACCACGCCTCCAAGTCGTCGGCACCAATGACTACTGCTACGGCGGTCCCGACTGCGATGCGGTGCCGGCTCAGATGCCGGTGCCCACAGACGCCAACATAGAGGGATCGTCCAATCTGAAGTGCGACATCACAGGCAACACCGACGGTCAGGGTGACTGTCATCTCCTCGTCGTCGAGCGCGACCAGCAGAAGCTCTACGAGATCTATCAGGGCAACCAGAACGGCAACGGCATCACGGCGCAAGGGTTCTTCGTCTGGGATCTGGCCAAGGCCTACCCTGACACTCTCCGCGGAGACCAGTGCACCAGCGCCGACGCGGCCGGGTTCCCGGTCGCGGCGCTGACACCGACGGCCGACGAAGTCGCCTCCGGTGCAGTCAAACACGCGCTGCGGTTCATTCTCCCGAACG
Source organism: uncultured Actinomycetota bacterium (assembly GCA_963744085.1). GTDB lineage: Bacteria > Actinomycetota > Actinomycetes > Mycobacteriales > Mycobacteriaceae > Mycobacterium. The sequence goes on along the minus strand of CAVUSK010000014.1, from coordinate 1,049,588 downwards.
ATCGCATGAAAGCCGGCGTCTATGTCCGTCCCGCCACACATGCAGGCGGCCCGGAGAGCACCGACCCGAACGCACCGCCGTACGGTGTGCGATTCCGACTGCGAACCGACTTCGACGAGTCGAGCTACTCGGAGTCCGAGAAGGTTATCCTGAAGGCGCTCAAGACGTATGGGATGCTGCTGTCTGACGGCGGCCAGATTCCTCTGACGTTCGCTGATGACCGGACCAGCACGGCCAAGTGGGCAAACCTGGGCATCGATGCTCAGTCATTCAGCGGTGTCACCGTCGACCAGTTCGAGGTGGTCGACCTCGGCGACGAGGTTCAACTCACATACGACTGCGTTCGCAACCAGTAACCCCACGACCTCGTTTTGCGCACACAGGGCGGGACGGACCGGATCCGCTTCGCCGCATGATGGCCTACCGCTTCGGGATCAACCGCACGTTAAGTCGAGTCAAGCCACGCAGATTCGGATTCGTCGACCACGCCGGCGGGCCGGTGATGTCGATCCGCTCGACTCTGTCGACCAGTTCGCGCAGCACTGCCTGCGCCTCCATGCGGGCAAGCTGCGCGCCAAGGCACAGGTGGATGCCTGAGCCGAACGCGAGGTGACCGACGGGGTTGCGGTCGGCGCGGAAGGTGTCGGGATCGTCGTACTCGCGCGGATCGCGATTGGCGGCACCCCAGATCAACAGGACCCGTGAGCCCGCCGGGATCGTCGCCTCCCCCACCGGGTAGTCGGTTCGCGCGGTGCGGAAGAAACTCTGGATCGGGGAAATGTAGCGGAGTTGCTCCTCGATCGCCGACGGAATGAGCTCCGGTCGATCCTGCAGCAGCGCAAGGTGATTCGGCTGTTCGGCCAACAGCAGAATCAAGGTGCTGAGCAGGTTGGTGGTGGTCTCGTTGCCGGCGAGCAGCAGCAGCACCGCGAAGAAGAACAACTCGTCTTGGCTGAACTCGCCGTCGTCGGCGTGCTCGACGAGCCTGCCGAGAACGGTGTCGGCGCTTAGCATCTCGCCCGCGTCCAGCCGCTCGGTGAAGAAGGCGTGGAGATGGCGGAAACCGCTCAGAGTGGGAACGAGCTGCAGCAGACCGCGCCGTGACAGGTTGATGTTCGCGACTGATAGACGGTGCTCGTCGGCGATGTCCGCCGGATCAGTGGCCGATGGTGCTCATTTGGCGTTGCCTTGTCCGTTCTTCGCCCTGGTCTGACGCTCTACGGGTAGGAGCACCGATCCCCGCCAGGGTGAACATTTTCTCGACTTTTTCGGACCGAGGCGTAGCCGCAGGTGAGTCACTACAGCCACTTGCGTCACTTCTTGCGTAGCCTTGTCGCGAGCGCAAGGGGGATCCGTGCGGAAGTTGATCGTCGGCCGGGCCGCTGTCGCGCTGACTTGCGCCCTCGCCGCGACCATGAGCCTCGTCGGCTGCACGATCTGGACGGACGGTAAGCCCGTTGCCGTTCCGGCCGACCCGGGGGAGCCGGAGTTTCCGACGCCCCGGCCGAGCCGGATACCACCGACCACCGAGCCGTCCCCGACCCCAACCGGTCCCGAGCGTTCGGAGATGCCGACTCCGCCGCCAGGGAGCCAGACGCTCGACCCGAACGAGCAGGGCTACGTATTCATCGAAACCAAGTCCGGCAAGACCCGCTGTCAGATCTCGCAGACCAGCGTGGGGTGCGAGTCGCAATTTGCGAACCCGCCCATGAAGGACGGTATCCCCGCCAACGGCGTCACCGTCACCTCCGACGGCAATCTCCGCTGGCTCGTCGGCAATCTCGGTGACATCCCTGTCGTGACCCTGGACTACCGAACATACGAGGCTCAGGGCTGGACGATCGCGGCCGACGCACCCGGTACGCGATTCACCAACGATCGCACCGGCCACGGAATGTTCGTCAGCATCGAACATGTTGAGGGCTTTTGAGGGACAGAAACCCCAGGTCAGCAACCTGGCGCCGTCTTCGGGGCGCACCGTGGTGCGCGAAGATTGGGTGCTGGTTGCTCTTGTTGACCGTGCTGGCTGAGGCGGAAACTGGTCGGGTTCGTCGTGGTTGATCCCGATCTGCTCTGTGGTGCCGGTGAGCCTGTAGGTCAGCATGGTGACGGAGGGCTTCCACGGGAACCGTGGATTGGTGCCATCGAGCCCGAGCGTCAGATTTTTGAATTTCCCTGCCCCTCCCCACGACGGACACCGTAGGTGTGCGTGGGAAGGGAGTGAGGGACCGTGGAAGTCGTGCATGCCCGCTGTGCGGGACTGGATATCTCGAAAAGGGACGCCAAGGTGTGCGTCCGGGTCGCTGGTGCTGGGCGGCGCAAAACGGTTGAGACGGTTACGACCTGGGGCTCGATGACGAGCCAGATCCTGGCGCTGCGTGAGCATCTGATCGACGAGCGGATCACGTGTGCGGTGATGGAGGCCACTAGCGATTATTGGAAGCCGTTCTACTACCTGTTGGAGGATGCGGGATTTGATGTGCTGCTTGTTAATGCGCGGCACGTGAAGAACCTGCCCGGCCGCAAGACCGATGTCTCCGACGCGACCTGGCTGGCCCAACTCGGCGCGCACGGTCTGGTGCGGGGCTCGTTTGTGCCACCCGAGCCGATCCGGCAGCTTCGTGATCTGACTCGGGCGCGCACTGCGATCACCCGGGAACGCTCACGCGAGGTACAGCGATTGGAGAAGCTGCTCGAAGACGCCGGGATCAAGCTATCCGCTGTCGCCTCCGACATTCTCGGCGTGTCCGGACGCGCCATGCTGGAGTCGTTGATCGCCGGCAACCGCGACCCCGTCGCGCTGGCCGATCTGGCTAAACGCCGGCTGCGCTCCAAGATCCCGGCGCTGACCGAGGCGCTGACCGGTCGGTTCACCGAACATCATGCGTTCTTGGCCCGGGTTCATCTGGACCTGATCGACCGGCACACCGCAGCGATCGATGAGATCACTACCCGCATCCAGGAGACGATCGCGCCCTTTCACGGGTTTCGCGACTTGATCTGCACCATCCCGGGGGTCAGTGCCCTCACCGCCGACGTCATCATCGCCGAGACCGGCGCCGACATGACTCGCTTCGCTACGGCAGCTCAGCTCGCGTCCTGGGCCGGAACTACCCCGGGCAACAACGAATCCGCCGGCAAGGTGAAGTCGAGCCGCACACGCCCGGGCAACCCGTACCTGCAGGGTGCGCTGGGCGCAGCCGCCATGGCGTGCGCCCAGAATCCACGCACCTACCTTGGCGCCCGCTACCGCCGGATCGCCTCACGCCGCGGACCCCAAAAAGCCAATGTCGCTATCCAGCACTCGATGCTGATCGCCATCTGGCACATGGGAACCAGCGGCTGCCTCTATCACGATCCCGGCGCCGACTACTTCAACCGACTTCACCCCGAGCGAGCAAAAAAGCGGGCCATCAACCAACTCCAGGCCATGGGCTACCAAGTCACCCTTACCCACGCCAGTTGAGCACGGACACCCAGGAAATCTTCGCGTCAGAGCGCTAAGTGCGGGCTAATCGTTCGATGGGCGGGCTGACGAACCGACGAGAGGAACAGCGGCATGGCGGCTAAGACCACGACGACAACAGCAGAAGAGGTGCTGACCGATGAACGACCGGAAGCCAATTTCGCCCAAGCTCGCTAGCCGTCGGCGGGCTCGTCCAGGCTGCTGTGCCCGCGGCAGTCCAGTACAGCACACCGCCGCCGCTGCGGTGTAACCTCCACTTGATCCTTCTGACCGTCATAATGCGTCAGGGTCTGCGAAATGAGCTCCGTTTCGCCCCCGCAGATCGGGCAGCGATGGTCAGGGTCGCGCACGATACGTGGCTCTACTGGCATGTCCATTCCCGCACGCTAAACCCTGCTGGGTGTTGGAACGAGTGGGCCAAAGCCCTCCGGTGTGGGGCATATCTTCCCTACCTGCTTCTGTCGCGCCGGAATTGAATGGTCACAGTCCGGATCATCCCATCCAACATCGACTCTGGGAGGTCATCGTGTCCGGAACCGTCGCTCGCGTCACCGAGATCAGTGCCAGGTCCGACACCAGTTTCGAAGACGCCGCGAAAAGCGGCCTCGCTCGGGCCAACGAGACGCTGCGTGGTGTCAAGTCGGCCTGGATCAAGGACCAGTCGGTGGACGTGGAGAACGGGGAGATTGTTGCCTACCGCGTCAACATGCTGGTCACCTTCGTCCTCGAGTAGCTGGTTCTTGGGCGCACCGGGGGTGAGCAGAGGTCAGCCACGACGCACGCCGACGGGACGCAGGTGGGCCACCGACTCGCATCTCGCTTCGGCGCGCGGAAACCGTCCGAGCCCCGAGGAAAAGGGTCGGTTGGGTCAGGCGATGGTGCTCGATGTGAGTGAGACGCGCCCGGCCGGGCGGGGCGCGCGACCTTACGTGCAGTAATCCACTGCGCGCATGGTTTCACGGTCAAATGACGCACGAGCCAGAACAGTGAACGTCTCCCCTGTGACACGTCAAGGAGCAGATTTGCACTGTTATAACTTCCGGTGACGGGTCATAGCGCCATGCACGACCTGTCCCAAACCGGAGGCCGTGTTCTTAGGCTGGCCTTACGATCACCCACTATGAAGGCGAAGATCATCACTGCGGTCGCGGTGGCGGGGGCGATAATTCCTGCTGCACCCGCGAGTGCTGATGATCCACTACAAGCGGGCACCAATTGCCCAAGCGATCAGCTCGGGGTTGCGTCCAGCAGAGTGGTGTACGGCCCGGGCCCTGACGTGAGGTCCGGCGTGTCGTAGCCGAAGGATGAAGGTCATCGCGTGATTCTTCGAGGGACCTACCAAAGTCACTCGAGCAAAGGAACACGCGATGACCGCTGCCCACGATATCGATTGGCCGCAGGTGTTGGCCGAACGACTCACCATGACCCATCCCGACGTGCTGCGCGAACTGCTGGCCACGTTCATCCACACCCTGATGGGCGCGGAGACCGACGCGCTGTGCGGCGCCGAATATGGCCAGCGCAGTGCTGAGCGCACAAATCAGCGCAATGGGTACCGGCATCGCCAATTCGACACCCGGACAGGCACATTGGACCTAGCGATCCCGAAACTACGGCACGGCTCCTACTTCCCGGACTGGCTGCTGGAGCGCCGGAAACGGGCCGAGCGGGCGCTGACCACGGTGGTGGCGACCTGCTATCTGCTCGGGGTGTCGACCCGGCGGATGGACAAACTGGTCGAAACCCTGGGCATCACGAGCCTGTCGAAGTCACAGGTATCGGTGATGGCCAAAGAGCTCGACACCGCCGTAGAGGCCTTCCGCACCAGGCCGTTGGACGCCGGGCCGTACACGTTCGTGGCCGCTGATGCCCTGGTGCTCAAGGTCCGCGAGGCTGGTCGGGTGGTCAACGTGCACGCGCTGATCGCGGTCGGAGTCAACGCCGAGGGCTACCGCGAAATCCTCGGGGTCGACGTGACCACCGCCGAGGACGGGGCCGGCTGGCTGACGTTCTTGCGGTCGCTGACCGCGCGCGGCCTGTCCGGGGTCAAACTGGTCACCAGCGATGCTCACGCCGGGCTGCTGGCGGCCGTCGGGGCAACTCTTCCAGGTGCGTCGTGGCAGCGGTGCCGCACGCACTATGCGACCAATCTGATGGCGATCACCCCGAAAGCATCGTGGCCGTGGGTACGCACGCTGTTGCATTCGGTGTTTGATCAACCCGACGCTGAATCCGTTGCTGCTCAATATGATCGGATCATCGATGCCCTATCGGACAAACTGCCTAAGGTGGCTGCTCACCTCGACGAGGCTCGCGCTGATCTTCTGGCGTTCACCGCCTTCCCAAAGCAGATTTGGCGCCAAATCTGGTCCAACAACCCCCAGGAACGACTCAACAAGGAAATCCGCCGCCGCACCGACGTCGTCGGGATCTTTCCCGACCGCAACGCGCTGATCCGACTCGTCGGCGCGGTGCTGGCCGAACAACACGACGAATGGGCCGAATCCCGCCGCTACCTCGGTCTGGATGTCCTAAGCAAATCCCGAGCCGATCAGAACCCACCCACAGAACAGGAGGCCACACCGGCGGCGTTGACCGCCTGAATCACCCCATCGAAGAATCACACGACGACGTCGTACACCACGCCCCTGGACTTGACCCAGCTCGGCAGCACGGCGACAACGAGCGACGGCACCACAGTACGTTGCCTGGCCACCGAAGAAGGCGGCTTCAGCTGGACGCCCGACACCGGCGCAGCGGGTACCATTGCGGACCTTCAGCAGCAGGGGTACACCGTGAATATCGACCGGGTCGGCAGCGCCCCGCTCTCCGCGTGCAAAGTGACCGATGTCCGTAATCCGCAAACGGTCACCCGCACAAACCGGGAGGGCGCAGGCGGCCACGACATCGAGACCATCATCGTCAGCAAGACGATATCGGTTTCGCTGGACTGCACCGGGAGTTAAAAGGCCTGAAGGCTGAAAGGAATCAGGGGTGAGCGCCAAGGTCGAACGGTGCGAGCGGTGTGGAAAGCGTTTCTACGGCCAACAGGGATGGGATGAGGATTACATTGCTGGCCTCGTGGTCGGCTACCTCTGCCCGGAGTGCCAGGCATCGCAAGAGGACCGCAAAGCCGAACTGAACCTCATCCACCACGTGCCCGCGGAGTGGCCGGAGCCGAGGATGGAGGGCACCGATGACCTGCTACTGCTCGAGCAGGCACTTGTGAAGACCTATCCGACGCCCGAAATCATGCGGCACAAAGCCAACCTGCTGGCCAGCGCCCGCAAGGACCGCCAGGCGTTGTATATGGCTAGGTTGATGCTGAAGTTGGTCGACGATATGCAGTTCTGGAGTAACCGTCGCCGCTGAAGTTACCCGGCGCCGGGTTGACCCCGCGACGGCCCGCCGCGCCGATTCAACCGCTCACGCACACCCCTCAACGACCGCGGAGACACAGCCAGCGGCGGTAGAGCAACCCTGGAGCAGACGGGCGTTGCCGGGACCCCTAAGGCGCCCGGCGGGTGCACGGCGATCTGGTTTGGGGTGGCGTCGCTGGCACGCCCTCGGGGAAATTGACGGATCACCGGACCCGGACCTGTCGCCACAGCGGTCCAGCGGAGCCGCGGAGCGGCGGACGGACAACCGATCACGACCCCGCGGTGATCGCCTTCTTTCGTCGTGTCCGGCGGGCGTTACCTGGTGATCCGCATTTCGGCGACCGATTGTCCGCGGCGGGATCCGGCGGTCCCGAGGCCGCGGCACGCGCGGCGGAGCGGATGCTCGGCGACCGTGACGCCGCGTCGCGGGAGTTGAGTCTGGCCACCCTGCAGGTGTGGCAGGCGATAAGGGAGCGCAGGAGCGGGCGGGCCGCCGATGAGGAAATCACGCTGGTGTTCACCGACCTGGTCGGCTTCTTTGAATGGACGTTACGCGCCGGCGACGATGCCATGCTGAGGTTGCTGCGCTGGGGTCGCGTAGGTCGTCGAACCGCCGGTGCTGGAAGCCGGCGGACAGGTCCTCAAGCGTATGGGTTGCGCCGACAGGGACGGTATGCGCACGCAGCCCCGCTCATCACCCCGAAGCATCGACACTCCCGGCGCACAATTTCCAGCGCACGACCACCTATTCCGAGGAAACTCATCGAACATGACCACCCCGACACCCCCGGCCCGCCCCGATCGGTCCCCAGATCCGGAAGGCGACCCCGTCAACGCTACCGGGACTGATCTGAATGGCACACTCAAGCGCCGTCGGCGAAATTGGCTGCAAGCCGGGAATGGGCGGCGCAGCAACGCGCCGAGCAGGAGCGGGCTGACACCACCAGGTTCGCCCACATCCCCTCACCCGCCGACTCGCAACAGACATCCCGTTGGGAGAGAGACCGCCGGGGGAAAGACGGCGACAACTGGACGCGCAGCTTCGAGGGCACCAGCCGCATGGTGACGGCGTCGAAGTGGACATCGTGGGCACCCAGCGCGACGACGGCCGCGTGACTCGTCGGGTCATCACAATCCACTCCGGCGGCGCCGACCTCAAAGCCGACACCGCCCGCCAGGTCGCCGCGGCGCTCATCGCCGCCGCCGACGAACTCGACCGGCTCGGCTAACCCGCGATTGCCTTCAGGACTTGAGGACGCGGACAACGGTGCCCACGGAGCACTTCACCTCGGCCGCTATCGCACGCAAGGACTTCCCGGCGTCGCGTAATGCGTGAATCTGCCTGTCACGGTCCCCGGTATCGGCCCGTCCACTGGGCCTCAGCTTGCCGTCGCGGCCGGTGACCATGCGGTCTCGACCGGCGGCTTCGCCTCGTGGGGTGCCTTTAAGACGGTGATCAGGCTCATCGTAGCCCGGGCGATTGCCCGGAATGCTCAGGTCGGTCCTGTTCTCCCTTATGCGTTTCATGTGTTCAACTGTGCCAGTTTGTTAACACAGGTGAACGCTCAACAGGAGGAACCTCCTCACGCGGTGAGAACTTTCGGGCGCGGTCTAGTCGCTGCTGGCCTGGTGACCGAAGGCAACCACGGTCTTCAACACCGTGGTTGCCACCCTCACCCCCCTGGGGGGTGCCCGTACCACGCAAACCCGCGAAGCAGCGTCTCGCAGAACGCGGCGAACCTCGGAGGGCACCCGACGACCGCGGGCGGAAGGGCAACCGAGTTCCGTCAACCGCAGCCTTCGGCCCCGCCTTCATGGCAGGCTCCAACCATGGCATTCACCATCTACGCGTGTGGCCCGGTCGAAGAAGGCAGCCAAGAGCCGTACACCAATTGGGAAACATATGCCTTCGGTGACATCGCTCGATATTCCGTCCTTCCGAGCGGCGCACTCATAGTCGACAAGGACGGGACGGGAAACTGTTGGGTGCTTGCACCAGGTCGCTGGCAGTGGGTGAGGGCCGCCGCACATGAGCCCGGCCTTTCGGGCAATGCAGGCGGAGGCGAATTTGGCGCGAGTTTCTGACGTCACTGATACCCGCTAGGCGTGTGTAACGGTTCGTGCGCCTGCCGGGGGTGAGTGGAAGACGCTGATCGCAGGGGGCGGGCACGAACGAACCCGGCCCGAGGCTGCGCAACCGCTGACTTTAGGCCCGCCTTCACGCCATACTCCCGACATGGCTTTCACGGTGTGGCTGGTTAGCGAAGGGGAGTTTCATCCCGAGGAGTGCGAGGACGGCGATGTATATGAGTTCCTCACCGGAGGTGTGCTCGCGGTGCACCATGTAAGCCCGGGCCGCTGGTCCGACTACTACCCCCCGGCCATGTGGACACATGTCGCCGCCGCACCCAACCACAAGCCCGGGGAACCTGCCAATCAGGACATAGGACCCGATTTCGGCTAGACCCACACAAACCTTCAGGGGTGTGTAACGGAGATCGCGCCTGACCGGGGGTTCCTGACCGGCGCGTTGGGGGCATTCCCCCTGGCTGGGCCGCGTGCGCGATTGCACGGACCACACCCCCGGCAACACCGCTCAACCCCCACAAAGGCCGCCACACCCCCCAATCCCGTGGCCGCGAATCGCCTTGTGCAACAGCGTTTCTCGTCATACCACCCGTTATCCAATTGCGGTTTTTCTTGTGTAGTCACCCCGTCGCGGCGTCGCCGCCGAGTGGTTGTAGGGCGGCGTCGATTTCGTCGCGGTGTAGCCGGATGACGCGGTTGCCGAGTTTGTAACCGCGGCGCCGATTTCAGCGTTACAGTCCGGCCGCGAGCCCGGCCGTTAGCGTTGGCACGAACGTCGAAGCGGTGCAACGGATGCGTTTGTTGGCCCGGAACAGAGCGCAGCTCGCGAAGAAGTCCCCACTGCATGACGGCAGCAGTGCAGCGCCGGCCTCAGGCACGATGGCCAATCCGTCTCGGTCCATCAGCACTCAGGGCTCCCCGTCGACGAAAGGCGGTATGGCCGTGCTGTCGGGGACCAACGCCTCCTGACCGGTCACATCAAGGCCTCTAACGTCGTCGGCAGAGCGGCTCACCCGCGTCTGCTCTCCGATCGAACGCCTCTCGGCCTTCGCCAGAGCGAAGGGGAAGGAAGAAATCGAAATGACCAGTCCTGTAACACATCCGGGAATCCTGGTCGGCGTGGACGGTTCACCGTCTTCGACGGTGGCCCTGCGGTGGGCCGCCCGCGAGGCGGCGATGCGCAATGCGGCGCTCACGGTTGTTCACGTGCGCACTGCACTCCCGATGGACTCGACAGCCATGACCTGGGCAGCGGCCCCCATACCTCAGGAAGTCTTCGAATGGCAGGAAGAACAAGCCCAGAAGGTGATCAGCGACGCCATTAAGGTCGTCGACGACGCCACCGCGCACAGCGGTGTCCCGCAGGTCAACAGTGAACTGTTCATCGGGGCACCCGTGCCCACATTGGTCGGCCTGACCAAAGAGGCCGAGATGATCGTGGTGGGGTGCCGGGGACAGAGTGCGTTGCGTCGCGGCCTGCTCGGATCGGTCAGCACCGGGCTGGTCCATCACGCCCACTGCCCCGTCGCGGTCATCCACGACGACGCCCCGTCCACGCCGTTTCCCGACCGGGCGCCGGTACTGGTCGGCATCGACGGCTCGCCGGCCTCAGAGTTGGCCACCGCGATCGCCTTCGATGAAGCCTCTTGGCGCGGTGTGGATTTGGTGGCGTTGCACGCCTGGAGTGACGCCGAGGTGTCCGACCTGCCGAGCCCGGCGTTGTCGGCCATCCAATCCGTGGCGGAGGAAGCCCTAGCCGAGCGTCTGGCCGGCTGGCGGGAACGCTACCCCGACGTCACCGTGACCAGGCTTATCGTCTTCGACCAGCCGGCCCGCCATCTACTCGACAAGTCCGAGTCCGCCCAACTTGTCGTGGTCGGCAGCCATGGGCGCGGTGGCTTCGCCGGAATGCTGCTGGGATCGGTCAGCACCGCCGTCGTGCACCAGGCCCGCACACCGGTGATCGTCGCCCGTCAGCACTGAGGGAGATCCCACCCGGGCATTCCGCAAACCACGCTTGCCGCGGGTCATTGCCCGCGGCCGAGCCCGGGTCGGTCGATTGCATGAACGTGACCGAAACCGCCTGGCCGTCAAACGGTTTAGCCGGCTTGAGGCGAATTTGGCGCAGGAAATCGAGGTTGAGCGTTCATTACGGCATGTCGACCGTGGCGCGGCGAGATCAATCGAGTCGACCCGTCATATCAGCCGCGTGGTTGTTCGAACGATGTCACAGGTGGCGCCGCCGGGGCAAGAATTCCAGTGTCAGCAGCACCAACAGCGCCGGTAGCAGGTGATGCATGGACAGCAGTACATAACGCCGCTGGCCGAGTGCGTGGAACTTGCGCAGATAGCGGTACAGCGACTCCAGTCTGATGAGCCCGCGCCCCAGGTGAATAAGGATGTAGAACACAGTGTTCATGGGGCTGCGATTCTTCTCGTCGAAAATCTCCGGGAACGCCGCGAACGCCAGCGAGAGCCGACGCGCGCCGTTATCCCTTGCCCAGGTGATCATGTCGACGCTTAGCCGTTCGTCGATTCCGTTCGGGGCACCGGGCCGGCGCCACGGCACGTCGAGCGTCACATCGTTACCGTCGCCGGCCATGGCGTACCGCTGAAAGCCCTGCACCCGGCCCCAACGGTCTCGGCCGATGATCAACTCGATGCCGGGATAGCGGCCCTCCAGTGCACTGTCAAGAATCATCGAGAACCCACGTTCCCACCGCGCGGCCCTGTGCGAGGTGTACAAGACTTCCGTCAGCTCCGACCGCACCGACTCGTCGAGTTCCTGCTCGGCCACCACCTCGGTAGTGACGCCGAAATTGTGGCTGCGCTGCACGGCCTGCCGCACGTTGCGGTAATCGCGGCCGACCATGGCAAAGCACGACACGTCGATCACCACATCACGCCCGACCGGAACCGCCCGCATCGATTGACCGATCACGGCGGGGTCACTCCACAGCGGCAGCCGTCGCTGACTGCAGCCCAGCACCACGATCCGCCAGCCGCGGGTGCGGCACATCGCGGCGAAGTCGGCAACCAGGTCCACGAACCGCGTCTGGTCACCAATCGGGTCGCCGCTGACCACCGCGAAACCGATTCGCGTCCGGTAGGCGATCGCCGCGCTCTTATCGGAGTTGAAGTGGTAGCTCTTCAGCGAATGCATCGCGAATGGGGCCAACGGATCACCATGGGTCGCATCTACTAATGCCCACACCTGTGGCAGCGCGTCGGGCTGGGGCCGGGCCGCCGTCGGCCACATCAGCACCAAGCCCGCGCCCGCTATCAGTACATTGCCGACCAGGGCGAAGGACAGCACGTGTGCGCCCAGCCCGGTCAACAACACCACCATCGCGGTGGCGGCGTGCGCGGCGGTCACCGGCCTGCCCAGAAAGATGCCCCGCGCGATCAGCGCCACCCCGGCCAGGACGGTCAGCGACCAGGCCAGCCGGCCCGCTGCTTGCCAGTGGGGGTGATGATGGTCGCCCGCCAGCACCACCAGCAGCCAGCAGAACACCATGAGCACCGCCACTGCGCCGATCCAGCGCGCGGCGCGCGAGTCGACGTTGACGATGACACGTTCGCGGGCCCGGACTCTAGCGGTCGACATGGTGTCCTCCAGAGCGGTCCTCGACCGGGCCGAGTCGATTCCATCGAACATCCACAACGTAAGCCCACGATCGAGCCCGCTCTAGTGCCGTTGGACGCCTACCGCAGGCATTGGACGCGTGCGGCGGCGAACTGTCTGGCGCAGCGCGGTGCCCTACAACTTGCAGTGATGGCCAACTGCCGCGGTAAACGATGGATCGAAACCGGCGAGACACGAATACAGGGTCTGATGGTGCGGCGGGACTCGAGCCCGCGACCAACGGATTAGCGATCGCTGATCTTATTGGTACCCACTGATTTACCGACATATATTGCGCGGTCAGGTGTTTCGGATCGACATGCTTCCCGTTGGATGCGTGCGACTCTCACATCAATTCTTAGTGACAAAACCCGCTAATTAAATTCGTGCCCACAGATGTCCGCCGTCAGTGCATTTCGTCCCCGCGCACCAGGATCGGAATCGTTGGGACTCATCACCGTATCCTTGTGGGTCACATCGTCAGCCAGCGCGTCTGCCGGACACCATCAGGCTTCTGGTCGGCAGCCATTTGCAATCCGACCATTACCGAACAACGCGTTAGTCGGGGCTGAAGCGACCAGCCCACCCACTACAGGTGCCCACCAGCAACGGACGGCGTGAGCCGCCTGTTATTCAGGCACTCCGTTGACGACGGTGTGGCCAGCTTGTGCCAAGGCCGACGCAGCGGCGGCCTCTCCGGCCTGCTGCTGCTCGACGCGGCGCTTGATTCCCAGCAATATTCCACGCGTCAGCAGAGCGGTCAAAGGCCCGGTAAGTTCTGTGCCCAGCACCTCGCCCGGGTGCCGCAAGCCTGACCGAGTTCGGACAAGCAGCCTGCAGCGATCCTCCCCGTGCGGCACCACATGGAAAGACCACACCGCGTCCCACGGCAGGTTAGGTGGACGAAGCACGATGCATCGTTCAGGCACGATCTCGGCCACCGGCAGTACCACCCCGTCACGCAGCCCCATCCAGCCTTTCGGCACCAGGCGCACGATGTCCCCGACCGCCAGTTGCTGCCATTCAGGATGAACACGGTCGGCAGTGTGGAAGTGCAGGCCGATGAGGTTCTCCAGCGCCTCATAGCTGTAGAGACCGCCCCGGTCCTGACCCAGCTGCACCAGCCATGGCCAGACAGCTGACGGCGGCGCGTCGATCCAGACCGCCGCGGTCATTTGGACGGCGGGACCGCCGACCAGCTCGTCGCCCGGCAGCCGCATCCGGCACTCCTCTTTCGTTGTGCCCCAGTTGCGGTAGTACCGACGAGCGACGTACAGCGCGGCGAGCAGTGCAGCGATCCGCACACCCTTTCTCGACATGGCGCCAGTGTTTCGCCACCCTGCCCGATTGCCCTAGGGTCCGTGGTCCTCGGCCGCACCGCCGATAGACCTCGGCGCCAGCCCGTCGGCCAGTCGGCCCGGGACGGCAGGCGAACGAACCCAGGAGTACGAGACCTCCGCCGCGGTCATTCCCGCGGTTGTGCTGAGCGAAGATTTGGATCGCGATGTCGTGACGATCGCCCGAGGGTCCTGAGGTCCATTTGAACTCCTCCACCACTAACCGTGCGCCACACTACAGAGGCAGAAATCGGTCGCTCTCCTAACTCGTGCCAGCCTCCTGATGGCAGCACTCGACACGGTCGGAAGGTTGAAAATTGCCGCGGTTGGCCCTACTTGGCGTTGGTGCGATGAACTCGCCGCGTTACCGGCCGGCGGGATTACTGGTCACCTGGCCTGGACATCGGATCATGCTCGACGGCGGTGACGGGGCCGACCCTGGCGAACCGCTAGACGAGTGGCTGGTCAGCGACGAACATGCCGAACTCATGCCACGGATCCGCCGACGTGCCAACGAGTTGTCGCTGCGCCCCCACATTGGGGCCTTCGCCGCGAAAGGTGTGCAGTTGCGTCCACTGCCCGTACGGCACACCTCTCATCGGACCGTCGGGTACCTCATCGACACCGCCACGCGGCATGCCGTGTGGGCGCCGGAGTTCTGGGTGTTTCCACAGTGGGCAGCCGGCGCCGATCTGATGTTCGCGGACGCGGCCGGCTGGAAACGGCCAATCCGATTTGCCGGCGGTGTTGGTGGGCATGCCTGCGGTGAGGACGTCGCGGCGGCTGCCCGTCGCGCCGGTGTCCGTCGGCTGGTGTTCGCCCACATCGGCAGGCCCAGCATCGCGGCCATCGACCAAATTCAACGCCCACCGTTTGGGGAATGGGGCGTCGAGGGGTCGGTATTGCTGCTGCGCTAAGTCCGTTCACACCGGGAGGCGCGCACACTGGGCGCGATTCCGATCAGGATGTGATCATGGACAACACAATCCGCGATGGCCCGTCTTCGGGCTTTGCATCGATAACCGGTTGATTGCCGCGGCGCATGCCCGCGACGATGCGGATACGGCGCACCACCGGACCGCCTAACGCTAGCGGCAGCGCAATTCACACCGCGCCGCCCCCCGGCTGAGCAGCGGGACGTTGAAGTTCGCACGCGTCGACCCCGTGTGTGTTGAGATCCACCGTGTATGCGCGTCTCCGATTCGGCTCGTACCACGTGTGCGTGGCCATCAGCGACGATGTCGCTGACTTTGCCTGCCGGGCGAGTCTGACATGAGGGTGTTGGTCGTTGGGGCCGGTGTGATCGGCAGCTTCAACGCCGCCCGACTGGCCGACGCGGGTGTCGATGTCCAGCTGCTCGCGCGCGGCCAACGGCTGGCTGCGTTGCGCGAACACAGTGTCGTGCTGGAAGACTGGCGCACCGGCCGGCGGAGCGTGACGCGGGTTGATCTGGTCGAGGCAATCGAGCCCGAAGCCCATTATGACGTGGCCATCGTGATTGTCCGCCGCAATCAGGTCCAATCGGTCCTGTCACTGCTGGCCGCGGCCCCGCGCATCCCGTCGTGTCTGTTTCTTGGGAACAATCTGGCGGGGTCGGCGGATATGGCGGCGGCTCTTGGTGATGATCGGATATTGACCGGGATGGTCAACGCGGGTGGAGAGCGTGACGGGGTGGTGGTCCGCTACCTCTCGACCCGCCGGTTGCCGCTGCTATTCGGCGAGCGGGACGGGTCACCCGCCCACGCACCCGAGCCATCGCCGAAATGTTCTGCAACGCAGGCCTGCCCGCGCGGGTGGTGACCGATCCCGAGGCCTACCAGAAGACGCACGCGGCGGGGCTGCCCGCTTTCGCCGGTGCCCTCTACAGCGCCGACGGCGACATCCGGCGGCTGGCTCGGCGCGTGGATCTCCTGCACCTCTTCGTCACCGGCTACCGCGAGGCGTTGCGTGCCCTTCGGGCCGATGGGACGGCCATCAAACCTGCCTTGACGCGTACGGTGATGTGGATTCCGGACGGAGCGATCAACACGGGCCTGCGCTGGTTGTTCGACACCAAGCTGGCGGTGGTTGGTGGTCAGGCGCACGCCTTAGCCGCGGCCGACGAGATGCGCGAGCTGGCGGACGAGCTGCGAACTATCCTGCGGCGCACCGGCGTTCGTTCACCGGCAAACGACCGGGCGTACGCCGCCATCGCCGCCTGGGCCGACCAGCAGGCCGCCGGTGACTGTTGACGACCCGCCGGCGGGTATCAGAGCGGAGCCGAAAACCTGGTTGCGCCTGGGCGAGCCCCATATTCGAGGGCCCGCCCATGATCGCGATGTTCTCGCGCGGCCGTATGGCCATGCGGCTGCCGGATACTTCTATTGGCGACCTTCACCGATGAGACCTTGGCGCCCGTCGAATTCTCAGCCATGGCAGCAGTCAAGGAGTTCCTTGTTGGGTCCGGCTCACCGGCCCATCGATTACATATCTATGCGCGGTCCTGGCGACACAGCTCGTGTGCCGCAAGCGCCCGCCGGGCCTGCAGGCGGCCGGCCCGCATGAAACCTGGCCAGTCCCGGGTGCTCAGGAATTGGCGGTAGAAGCCGATGCCGCGCACAACCTCGTACGGTACGGGCTCGATCATCGTCACATTCGACGCGGACCGGAGCCGGGCTAGGTTTTCGCGGGCGAGTTCGACCTGCTGGCAGGTACGTACCTGGCTCGCGACGTATAGGATGCTGGCACGGCGGTATTCCCAGCCAGTGGCATCCTCGCCCTCGAATTCGGGGGGATAGAAACCGTTGATCGCCAGGGTGAGGTCGCAGGGTTCCTCGAGGTCGAGAAGTGGATGCACTGGGAAGATGTCGACGATCCCGCCGTCGCACCAATGGAAGCCGCAGAACTCGACGGGCTCGATGAAAAGCGGCAACGCGATTGCCATGTGCACGGCGCGCGCCACCGTGAGGTCGGGATGGGTCTTCGGTCCGATGAACTCGAGACGATTCTGCTCGACATTCCAGATCGGCGCGTAGGCGGGAATGGGCATCTCGCCCAGTGTCATGTCTCCGAGCAGATCCGAGTACGCGCCCTCAATTGCATCACCGCGCAGGATGCCGGCGAATCCCCGGCCGACGGTCGGCACCAGGCTGAGCAGCCGACGCCAGTCGATGTCGATATAGTCCTCGGGTTGCAGCCCCAGAGTGAACGCCGCGACGGCCTCCGCGGGGATACCCGCGGCGAGCGGGAACCCGAACATTGCCGAACCGGAGCACAGCGAGATGACCGCGGGACGCAGGCCCGCCTCTTCGAGGGCACGTGCGACCCCCACGACCGATGCCATCGCACCACTTCCCCCGGTCGCCGCCAGAGCTACCCGTTGACCGTCCCTTAGTCTCGTGGCGTACGGCGCCGTAGGCGGAAACGGGTGAAGGTCCCGCTCACCCGCCACGCCGGATGGCAGGCGCACCACGGCGCGGGCGACCTCCGTCAGGAACCCCGCGTCGTCACGCAACCCCGCCACCCAGTCGCGTGTACGGGTGATGACGTTGAAGTACTGGCGCAGCCGAAAGACGTCGAGCACGGGACCGAGCATCCAATGACTATGCGCGCCCGGCCTTTCACCTTCCAGGGTCTTCGGTCCCCGATCCCTTTGCTCGCCGACTGGCACTGGTGATCGGGGCGGGTCGAACACGCTCCGGGCAACCTACCCCGCGCCGTCGTGCGGCTCTCCCGGCCACGGGCATCAACGCGAATCACCCACACTGCTGCGTGCGCGACGCCATCCCGTATCTGTGAGCGAGCTGCTGGTGAAGCCCGTCAAGGCCCGCGCCGGTGAAGGCGTCGTGCTCACGCGAGCCTACCGCCGATCACGCACTGCGACGGGCAGTTGATCGACCTCATCCAAGCCGGCCACCCGCAGTCAAGAAACCGCAGTGTATTGCACTGTGACAGAACATCATTCGAGCTGCCGCAACCAGGGTGGCGCGGCAGCTGAGGGCGGATTCGAGGGTGTGACGGAGCATCGTGCCGACAGGGTGATAGCAGTGCGGGCGTCAGCTCAGCAGGATCCAGGAGATACTTGCCGACGACGTCGCACCACAGCCGCTTACCCTGATCGCCCAGGCCCGCCGGCGCACGAGGAGGCGCATTGCCCACGTAAGGCAGCCCAAACCCGCTGATAGCGGGCTCATAGTGGCTCGAAGCCGTCGCAAACAGGTCCATAATGCGGTGGGAGGAAGGCAGCAGCAACGTGAGTGACGGTTCTAGCGAATACTACGTGCGGTATCAATTCCAGCTGGGCGACGGCCAGTGGGAGAGCGTCGCGTTTGGCCCAACGGACGAAGCTGACGCCCGACGGTTTTACAAGCGCCTCGCGAAGGAAGACAGTGTGAACATAAGGCAGCTGCGACTGCTTCGGCGCACGTACATAGTGGTTGAACCCGAATGACCGCCCGCACTGAACTCGTTGCCAAACGCTCAATGCTGTGATCCGCGATTATGAACGCCTCTGGCGCCGCGCGTGGCGCTAGCAAACCAGGCCACTTCCATCTGCGCCAGCAAACGGGGAGTGCCCAAGCATGCGCGGCGTTTGCCGGCTGTGTGAGCTTCGTGGGGTCCCTGGTCAGCGCCGCGGCCGCCAGCACGGCCAGCGACCACCCCAGGCCGGGTCCGCCGTCCCAGCCGGCGCGCTCGCGCGCGGCCAGCGCGATCAGCCCGCCGAAAACCCCAGCAGCGTGAGCGCGCCCCCAGCGCGCCGCCGACGAGTCCACCCTGACTAGGACTCGCTCGGCAAGAGCCGTGGCGACCCGGCCGGACCGCTGTGTCACGTCACACGGCACATGCTTCCTGCGGAGCGCGCCGATCAGCGCTGGCGGGCGACAATCACCGGTATCTGGGCCGCGTGCACAACAGTGCTGCTGACCGAGCCGAGCAGCATGCCCGCGAATCCGCCGCGGCCGTGGCTTCCGACCACCAGAAGTTGCGCCTTCTCGGCTTGCTCGAGCAGGTGGCGGGCGGCCTGATCTCGCTCGACCACGCGGTGCACCACCACGTCGGGGTAGCGCTCCCGCCAGCCGGCCAACCGCTGGGCCAGCGTCTCGTCGGCCTCGGCCTGGATGTCCGGCCACACCAGGCCGACGTAATCCTGCCAGGCAAAGTCCGCCCAGGCGTGCACGGCCACCAATTCCACTGCTCGCCAAGAGGCTTCGTCGAAGGCGATCGCGGTGGCCAACTCCGATGCCGGCGAGCCGTCGACGCCGACGACCACCGGGCCGCGGCTATCGATCGGTGCGTCAGCCGGGTCGTGGATGACGGCCACCGGGCAATGCGCGTGATGGACCAGCCCGGTGCTGACCGATCCGAACAGGCCGCGGCGCCACGCTCCTTGACCCCGGCAGCCCACCACGATCATCTGCGCGTTATTGGTCACATCGACCAGGGTCGGCACCGGGCTGGCAAACACCAGTTCGCTGCGGACCTGCCCGAGCCCGCCCGGCGCGATGGTTTCGTCGACGACGCGGAGCGCGGCCTCGAGGACGCGCTGGCCTTGTTCTTCTTGCATCTCACCGTAATCCGGCGGCAACGGGGCCATCGCGTATCCCATTCCCCAACCCGGTAACCCGGGGGGAAGGACGTGCAGGACCGTCAGGGCGACCTTGCGCATCGCCGCCTCCCGGGCGGCCCAACGCAGCGCCGCGTCCGACGGGGCGGACCCGTCGACTCCGACGACGATCCGATCTGAAGGGTGGTCGGGCATGTTCGTATTCCTTCTGTCAGCACCTCAGCCGGCGAAGGCATCGCGTTCGCGCCGAACCGACACCAACACGAGCCCGTAAATGAGACCGAGCACGCGGGCGAACATGCGTGTCCCGATCTGTGTCTGTTGCGAAGCGCTCATTGCTACACCTCCAGGTCATCTATAAATCCACTAGCCCTATCCGACCAGTTGGCCGAAGCCCCGCGATAGGGACCGACGTCCCGCCCGGTTGGGGCGTTCGTCAGCTCCGCGGACCGTCCTGACCCCAGGGGTGATTCAGGGTGGTTACCGCTCCACAAGGCTGACGCGGTCGAAAATACGTCGACTGCGCAGCCACAGCCGCTGCCGATGGGTTTCTCATTCCGATTTCTGACGGCAAATTCTGATGATCGACCCGGCCACGGTCGCGCTCGCTGGCGCTTCCTCCGGTTTGAAACGATCACTTATGGCCAGTTGTGGGAGCGTGTCGTTGCCGAGGAAACCCGAGGCGGCAAGGACATTGACGCCGTCATCGAGACCAACCGCAACGCCGTGCTTGCCAGCAAGGTGTCGCCGGTTTGAAACAATCACTTAATGGCGAGTTGTGGGAGCGTCGTGGTGAAAGGCTGAGAGATACCAGCGGTCTCGGAACCGGGTACAGGCTGCACAACCGTCGGGGTATATCGGATCAGGGGACAGTTGTGGTCTGCACGGTGATGTGTTTCTCGGCCGGTGCGGCCTTTTCGGAGACAGCCACCGAGACGGTCAGGATGCCCTTGTCGTAGGTGGCTTTGATGTCATCTTCGTCGGCGCCCGTCGGCAGCGTCACCGAGCGGACAAACGAGCCGTAGGCGAACTCCGAGCGGCCCTTGGATTCCTTCTTCTCACTACGCTCGGCCTTAATCGTCAGCACTCCGTCGTCCACGGTGATGTCGACATCCTTGGCTGGATCGAGTCCGGGCAGCTCGGCGCGGACCACGTAATGACCGTCTTCGATTTCGTCTTCCAGTCGGATCTCTAAAACTGACTGAGGTGACGTGCGTGGACGTCCCGTGCTGATCATCGATGACATGATCACCACGGGAGCAACAATCGAAGCCGCTGCCGGGTTGCTTCGTGTGCGCGGCGCGGGGCCGGACATCACCGTGGCCGCAACCCATGGTCGATTGGTCCACGCCGCCGTCAGCCGCCTACCGAGTGGCACCTGTTTGGCGAGCTATTCGACGTCGGGTTCCCCCGAGAGCCGAAGGATTTCGTTCCGCGCGGCGCGCTGCAACTCGACTGCCGCGGTCCAGCCCTCCCCCGTCGGTGCGATCGGTTGACCCACAACGATATCCACCGCTCCGTGGCGCGGGAAGTGGTGCTCGGGCCGAAGCATCGCACGCGTCCCACGTATCGCCACGGGCACGACGGGGGCCGCGGCCTGGGCCGCAGCGACGAATGCGCCCATGTGGAAGGGCCGTACCCCGGGTGCGCGTGCTAGGCGACCCTCGGGGAATATCACTAGCGACTGATCGCGATCAATCAAGTCGACGATCCGGTCGGTGCCGGTCAAGCCACGCTCGCGGTCGAAGCGTTCGACGAATTCGGTACCGAGCCGCTTGAGCACGAACCCACTCATCCGCTCTTGCGCGAGCACCTCGCCCGCGACGAACCGGAACCCGTACGGCAACACCGTGGCGAGCCCGAGTCCGTCGAGCCAGCTCGGATGGTTGGCCACGACGATCGACGGCTCGTGCGGGAGGTGGTCGAGACCGTGCACAGTGATCGGCGTTCTGGTGAGGCGACCTAGGAGTCGGACCGACCCCGCGGACACCTGCCAACGCCATCGCCTCCGTGGAATCAGCGCAAGCAGGGTCACTACTGTTACCCCGAGGAGTGCGAACACCGTCCAGGCGTAGGCGGCGAAGGCGAGCGCGGCCGCCGCTTGGCGGGCGCGGTGCATTAACGGAGCGGCCGCGCGGAGCCGCAAGCGCGCCAATTCCCACCACAGCGGCCGCGGTCTGCCACCGACCCTGCCCTCCTGATAGATCTCCCGGCTGGCGGCACGGCGGATCTTGCCGCTGGAGGTTTTCGGTACGGTACGCGGCGGAGCCAGCACCACGTCGTCGGCTGCCACGCCGAGCAGATCCACTGTGGTCGAGACGATTTCGGAGCGCAACGCCGGCGAGCGTCTCGTCGTCGGTTGCCCGCGTCTCTGCCATCACAACGAGCCGCTCGGGGCCCCCGGCGGGATCGGGACAGCCGAACACCGCGACACATCCCTTGCGCACCCCGGCGAGGTTGCCGACGACTTCTTCGAGCTCTTCGGGGTGCAGGTTGCGGCCGGCCCGGATGATGATGTCCTTGATCCGGCCGGTGACGTAGAGGTCGGCGTCGGCCACGTAGCCGAGGTCGCCGGTGTCGAGCCAGTCGTCATGGAACAGCGAGCGCGTCGCGTCGGCGTTGCGGAAATAGCCGGCGGTGGCCGACGGACCGCGGAACTCGATACGGCCCTCCCGCCGATCGCCCACCTCGTGGCCGGTGGTGTCCACGATGCGGATCTCGTGGCCGGGCAGGGGTTGGCCGCAGGCGACGAAACGAAGTGCGTCTCGGTCGTCTGGCTGCGCCGGGTCGGCGCGCCCCGAACGCATGAACGTGTCGCGGTCGATGCGGTCGATGAGCGGTCCGCGCCACAGGGGCGGAAATGCCAGCCCGACCGCGGACTCGGCCAGCCCGTACACCGGCGCGATCGCGTCGTGCCGCAACCCATAGGCGGCAAAGCGCTTCATGAACCGCTCGATTGTGGTGGGGCTGACCGGCTCGGCGCCATTGAAGGCCAGCCGCCAAGAGCTCAGGTCGAGCCCTTCCAACTCGGCGTCGCCGATCTTGCTGAGGCAGAGCTCGTAGGCGAAGTTCGGCCCTGCCGAGATCGTGCCATGGTTGGCGTGGATAGCCCACAGCCATCGCGACGGGCGCGTCAAAAACATTTGGGGGGCCATCACCACTAGCGGGATGCCGAAATACAGGCACCCGAGCCAAGCCCCGATCAGACCCATGTCGTGATACAGCGGCAGCCAACTGACAAAGGTGTCCGCTCCCGATACCGCTGTGGCCTGTCCCATTGCTCGGATGTTGGCCAGCAGGTTCGCGTGTGTAAGCGCCACCCCTTTGGGCTGGCCGGTGCTGCCCGAGGTGTACTGCACCAACGCAAGGTCAACCGACCGGGATCGAGGGAGGGCACCGCTGATTGCGCCCGTAAGGGATTCGGGGACAACAACATCGCGCAGGCTGTCGACATTCGAGCGCAGCAGATGGCCGAGCGGCACTGCGAGCGGCACGGTGACAAGTAGCACGGCACCCGCATTGGCCAGTATGCCGATGTGGCGACGCAAGTGATCCGGCAACTGCGAAGGCCGGGCCGGCGGGTAAATCGGTACGGGCACGGCACCGGCGAGGAGCACCCCGAGAAAGGTGACAAAGTAGGCCCGACTGGTCGGCAACATAATGGCGACGGTGTCGCCGGGCATGACGTCGCATGCCAGCAGGCCCGCCGCCACAGCAGCCGCCTCTTGACGCAGCGCCCCATAGGTC
This sequence comes from uncultured Actinomycetota bacterium, assembly GCA_963744085.1. Taxonomy (GTDB): domain Bacteria; phylum Actinomycetota; class Actinomycetes; order Mycobacteriales; family Mycobacteriaceae; genus Mycobacterium. Next base: position 1,026,403 of record CAVUSK010000014.1, on the reverse strand, counting down.
AGGTCATCGGGGCTTGCGCTCTCATCGAGAATGCGCACGTGCATCCGATCCGGGGTGGCGCCAACATGCCAGTCGAAGGCTTCGATCAACGTCGACGCGGCCAGCGGCTCCGCGCTGTCCGCCCCCACCGCCGGTGGTAACGCCACACCGATGTCCTCGGCCGAGCGAGCCCTGATCTGAGTGACGGCCCGTAACAGGTCACGGGGCGTTTCCGCACTAGCCAGCAAGTGCGAGGGCAACACCACGCCGAACGTGTCCTGGAGTCGACGCAATAGTTCGGCCAACTCCAGGCTGCCGATACCCAAGTCGTCGAACGGACTGTCGAGGGTCACCGTGACACGTGCGGCGTGAGGGTGCACCTCATTGGTGAGCTTTCGCACCTGTTCAAGGACGCTGGTGGCGCGCTCGTCGCTAGCCATCGCTGAAGCAGAATTCTTTGGAGGTGTGCGTCGCTGAACCCTCTGCCGCCGTAGAAAGGTCCGGGGAGTCGGAATTCTGGGGTAACAACCATAAAACGCCAATGACCGCCCCACCCAGGGCCGCGAGCACGGCGGTGACGAAGCGGACGACCGCTCGTCGGTCAATCTGCTCATCGATCCCCATGAAACCTCCTAGGGTATCCAGCTCACACTGGGCGCCGACCGATCCGCCAGGGGCAAAAGTCACATCAGGGTGCCCGTAGCGGCACCGCTGCCAAGCTTCACCGACACCGTGCATGGGTCGTGATGATGAAAATAGCTACAGCCCTGGATGTTTCACGCTAACGTAGTAGAACCCAAGAAGGCGACGGTGAGATCGGTTGCCCGCCCCACGTGAAGAGCCAGCCGCGACTGACCGATCGACGCCCCATATTCGCGATCTTCCTAAATAGAGGCTCACCGACGCGAAGAACGTGGAGAAGAATGATGGCGAGATAGTGAAGCCAGGAAGTGAGCAACATATGGCCACCGACCCGCATTGCGCCCGCTGCAATCGTCCAATCAGACCAGGATGGCTCTACGTGACTGCGCATCGTCGCGGCCAAGCCGCGACAGCCGAAGACAGTGCGGAATTGATTCATGTGCCAGGGGAATGCCCACGGCCAGGAGAGCACATTCCGCGGAGCTAGGTCATTGGCAGGTTTGTTCTCGCTCAAATTGTTCGCAGCAGCAAACGCGCCGTTTTGCAGACAGTTCGGTTGCTGTCGTAAACGCGTAACACCACATCCAACGAGGTGTCGGTTACTGGGTTCGTTCGCCAGAGCGGTGACCTTCTCTGTGCCCGTTGACAGTTTTCTGTGGAGCTAACGGTGTCTGGTTTCAGGACATAGTTGGCAGCTGTCTCGCGACATAGTTGGCACCTCAGCGTTGAGGGAGGCCGGCCATGTCGAAGGCGCAGCTCGTCATCACCGCCGTCGTGCTCGAGGGACGCAGCAAAAGCGACGTCGCCCGCGACTACGACATCTCCCGGTACTGGGTACAACAGCTGTGTCGCCGCTACGAGACCGAAGGAGCTGCTGCTTTCGAGCCGCGCTCGCGCCGACCCCACACCAGCCCCGACGCCGTTACCGCCGAGACCGAAGAACGCATCGTACGACTACGTAAGACCCTGTCGCGACAAGGTTTTGACGCCGGCGCTGACACCATCGCCGCCCACCTGGCCAACGATCCCACCATCGCCAACGTCCCTGCCGTGTCCACGATCTGGCGGATCCTGGCCCGCCGCGGCTTCGTCACACCCCAACCGCACAAACGACCCCGCTCGTCGTGGAAACGCTTCTGCGCCGAACAGCCCAACCAGTGCTGGCAAGCCGACGTCACCCACTGGCGCCTGGCCGACCACACCGAAGTCGAAATCCTCAACATCATCGACGACCACTCCCGGCTCCTAGTCGCCAGCCACGCCCGACGCATCACCACCGGACCCGACGTCGTGGACACCTTCGCCGCCGCCTTTTACCGCTGGGGCACACCAGCATCGGTGCTCACCGACAACGGCGCCATCTTCACCGCCAAACAACGCGGACAAGGCCGCACCGCCCTGGAGATCACCCTGGGCGCGCTGAGCGTCAAATACCTGACCTCGCGGCCCTACCACCCCCAGACCGGCGGCAAGGTCGAACGATTTCACCAAACACTCAAAAAACACCTCAGAGCTCAGCGCGCCGCCGCCACGCTGGTCGAGCTACAACACCAACTCGACACCTTCAGCGCCTACTACAACACCGTGCGGCCCCACCGCGCTCTCGCCAGATCCACCCCCATCCAGGCCTTCCAGGCCCGGCCCAAAGCCTTCCCCACCGGCTACCACATCCCGCCGCACTACCGGGTCCGCCGCGACACCATCGACACCGGCGGCACCATCACGCTGCGCTACAACAGCCGCCTGCACCACATCGGCCTGGGCCGCCGTCTGGCCGGCACCCACGTCATCGTCCTCGCCAACGACCTCGACATCCGCATCCTGCACCGCAACACCGGCCAACTCATCCGCAAACTGGTTCTCGACCCCACGCGCGACTACCAACCACGCGGCGTTCCCTGCGGAAGAAGCCCAAAAAACCGATGTTGACTGCAAACTATGTCCCAGGACATCTGCCAACGATGTCCCGAGACATCACATGGAGCCGATGACGGGAATCGAACCCGCGAGTTGACCTGCAGATATGCATGTTGACGTGCGGGGATTCACATGGAAATACGTCTGCTCACGCAAAGTGTCGACGGCAACTGAATACTGACCACTGCGCGGCAGCTGAAATTGACCAGCTTCCTGGAGAGCCTTGACTATGGGCCAAGGAGGAAGCGAGTGTTGAGCGTGGAGGACTGGGCGGAGATCCGGCGTTTACGCCGTTCGGAGGGGTTGCCGATTTCGGAGATCACGCGGGTGTTGGGGAACCTCGGCGACGAGTCTCCGCACCAGTTCTAAGACGAGGGCGGCGCGCTCTTCGCTTGCCAGGGCGCAAGGGCAACAAGCCCGCGGGGCGTTGGTCACCAGTTGTCAGCGGGCTTCGGCTATGGATCGATCTTGGTTGACCCCTGCGGAGGATTGCGGCGACGAACGACCCTGGCGCGGGGGACTTCGGTCCCTATTGCCGGCCGCTGCGCGGTGGTCGGATCGAAGCGTAAATGTACCGAATACCACTCGATCGAGGATCATCATGACTCACCTTCCTGTGCAGCGCCGGTCGCGGTCGCTGCTGCCGGACATTTCGGAGCTGTTCACCGGATTTCCTTCCTGGCCGGCATCGCGCCCCATGCTCGACAGCCATTTGATCCGGTTGGAAGACGAGATGTGGTGCGCGCCGAGATCCCCGGTATCGATCCGGCCAAGGATGTCGACATCACCGTGCACGACGGCCGGTTGACCATCAAGGCTGAGCGCACCGAGAAGAAGGAGGCTGGCGGGCGCTCGGAGTTCAGCTACGGCTCGTTTATCCGCTCGATCCCTTTACCGCCCGGCGCCAACGAGGACGACATCAAAGCCACCTACGACAAGGGCATCCTCACCGTCACTGTGGCGGTTCCCCAAAGCGCACCGGCCGAAAAGCACGTGCAGGTCGAGGCCGCCAAATAGACCCTCCGACCGAATCATCCCAGCACAGTGCGCGATTCGAGGCGCAGAGCACAACACGAATGAGGAGTACGCCCATGACTACCGCCCGAGACATCATGCACGCAGAAGCGACGTGCATCGGCGAACATGAGACACTGACGGCCGCGGCGCAGCGGATGCGCGATTTGGGCGTCGGTGCGCTTCCGGTCTGCGGAGACGACGACCGCCTGCACGGAATGATCACCGACCGCGATATCATCATCAAATGCCTTGCGGCAGAGCATGATCCCAATACCGCCACCGCCGGTCAGCTCGCCCAAGGCAGTGTCTATCATGTCGACGCCGACGCAAGCATCGACGAGATGCTCAACGTCATGGAAGAACATCAAGTCCGTCGCCTGCCGGTGATCGACAACCACCGCCTGGTCGGCATCGTCAGTGAAGCCGACATCGCCCGGCACCTGCCCGAGCACGCCATCGCCGCCTTCGTCAAAGCCATCTGCGTAGCCCCTGCTATCACGAGCAGCTAAGCGATTGGGGCTAAATAGTAAAAGGGGACTAGTGCCAAGGCTTGTTTGTCCAGTGTGTCACCGCTCCATCACGGTGGCAGAAAAGCACAACCAAAAGATTCCGGCTCACAACGACAACAAAGGGGAACCCTGCCGGGGAAGCGGGCGCAAGCCGCAGAATCCGTGAGTGGCGCCGGCTCCCGCAACGTGCGATCACCGGGGTGGGGCAGTATCTGGTCGATGCCACGACCCGTCATGACATCGCCGCATAGAAAGATGCGTCGACTGCGGCCAGGCTGAGTGGTCACGGGTTGAGGGGCGGCGCTGCGGACGCCGATTTTGCTTGCGCCAGACGATGATTGGCGGTTCTTCATCGATTATCACCAGTCTGGTCGGTATGGCTCGTTCAGTGATGCCATGTCGTCGACGAGCGACCATTGTGTTGTGAGCAAATTGGATTCCCAGTCCGCCCAGAAGACACGACTGGTGACCAACGCCGCAGCACGGTCGGCAGCCGACGGGTGATCGTCATCGTGACCCGAGACCGATAGCTTCTGGTCGAACAAATCGGTAGCGTCGGCATCCCAGCCGTCGCCTAGCGCGTCGGGTGACGCGTCGTATTCCTCGATGCCATCGTCGACCGGTCGGGTTTGCTCGGCGATGTCGGCCTCGTCGGCATGCGGAATTGGCTCGATCACCGTTGGCGTCCAATGAGTTTGGGCGCCCCGCTGGATATGCACGTCCTCGTCGGCTGCACCTGTTGTGCGCGTTGGCGGTCAGCGTCGTAGGCGCCCCAGGCTTGGCCAACAGCCGCGAGAACCTCGTCATCAAAGTCGCGGGTCACATCGTTTTCGGCGATAGCCACGAGCGCACCGGCCAACCCCATCGGGGCCAGGTTGTGCCGTTTGGCGGTTTGCACAATGTCGATGAACGCCTCATCGAGGCTGCAATGTCGCAGGGCCACAAGCACAACCTCGGCGGCACCGAGGCTTCGCGGGCCGCTGCGGCGAGGATCCCGGCGGTGACGGTCTCTGCGTTCGGTTTCACCGCGCACTCCCTTGCTCCGCGGTGGTTTCGATGCTGCCCAGCTCTGTCGTGGCACGGGCAGGGCCGTAAGTCCCGTCGGCGCTGGGCCAAAGGCATGCGCTATCTGCAAGTCAGCAGCATGGCCGGATCGGTGGACGGCAGCCCGAGGTCGGCGGCCACCTCATCGCTGAGCAGCGTGCCCTCGTGGGTGGACAGGCCATTGGCCAGCGCCGCGTCCGACTGGCATGCCGCCCGCCAGCCGTTGTCGGCGAGCTTGAGCACATAGGGCATCGTCGCGTTGGTCAGCGCGAAAGTTGATGTCCGCGGCACTGCGCCGGGCATGTTGGCCACGCAGTAGAACACGGTGTCGTAGACGCGAAACGTGGGCTTGTCATGGGTCGTGGGTCGCGAGTCCTCGAAGCAGCCGCCCTGGTCGATAGAGATGTCGAGTAGCACCGCACCCGGTTTCATCTGCGCGACCAGTGAATTCGGCACCAGCTTGGGTGCCCTGTGGCCGGGCACCAGCACGGCGCCGATCACCACGTCGGCGCGCTTGACCGCGCCCTCAAGATCGAGGCCAGACGAGTAGCGGGTGCGGATGCGGCCGCCGAACTCGGCGTCGAATTCGCGCAGCCGCTCGATGTTGACATCGAGCACGGTGACGTGCGCGCCCATCCCGCTGGCCACTCGCGCAGCGTTATAGCCCACGGTGCCAGCGCCGATCACGACGACATCCGCCGGGCCGGTGCCGGGCACGCCACCCATGAGGATGCCGCGACCACCGGCCGGCTTCATCAGGTGGTAGGCCCCCACTTGCGCAGCCAGACGGCCGGCGACCTCGCTCATCGGGGCCAGCAACGGCAGCTCACCGTCGACGGTCTGCACGGTTTCGTAGGCGATCGACGTCGTGCCTGAGCGCAGCAACGCCTTGGTGCATTGCAACGACGCCGCGAGATGCAGGTAGGTGAACAAGATCTGCCCACGGCGCAGCAGCCCGTACTCAATTTCGATCGGCTCCTTGACCTTCAGCAGCAACTCTGCTTCGGCCCACACCCGCTCGGCGTCGCTGACGATCTCGGCGCCGGCGGCCTCGAAGTCGGCATCGGAGATCGACGATCCTCTACCGGCGCCGGCCTGAATCACGACGTGATGGCCTCGACGGATCAGTTCCGTGACGCCGGCCGGGGTGGCGGCTACCCGGAACTCGTTGTTCTTCGTCTCGGTCGGGATGCCTACCCGCATGGCCACTCCTAGGTTGCGCGAAAGTCACCGGTGCCCTGAGATATCGACTTCAGACCGTCCTCGGCGTACTACTCGGCCCGCCCGCCGGTGTCGACGTTCGATAGGCAGTCGTTCACCGCTCGGGCTGTAGCAGGGTGCGGATTTCTGCGGGAAGCTGATCGAGGACCTTGTCCATCTGGGCCGGCGGGAGGTGGTGCAAAGCCGCCGCAGTGGTGGCTGCGGCTGCCTTGTCGACATCATCGAGGGAGATATTCGCCTCACGAGCGAACCGGACAGCGTAGGCCTGCACGTCGTACTTCTCGGGGACGGCGTTGGGATTCCAGCCCGCGTAGAAGACACCCCTGATGAGGTCGGGCAGCTGAGCCGCAAAGTGGGCGCTCGCCTCCACCGTGAGCCGATCGCGCAGGGTGTGCAGCCACGCACGCAACACCCCATAGGCGAACTCCCTATCCTCGGTGTCGAACTCCCTTGCCACGTCGTTGATCCACGCGTGCGCGGTGTGCATCGCATGCTCAACCGCCGAGACTTTCGTGTTGGTGGACATGTCTACCTCCTGCAGTCCTAGTTCGAAAGGCGTGAAATGGCTGATGGTCGGCGTCGTTGCGATGGTGAAAGCGGCCTGTAGCCAGTTCACCTACGCGCAGTCGGTGCAGATCGACTGACCGCCCTTCGAGTTCGCCAAACGGCTCATATGGTGGATGAGAAAGCAGCTCGAGCAGGTGAATTCGTCCGCTCGCTTCGGGATGACCGGCGCGGTGATGTCGTCGGCGGCTAGCTCGGCGCCGGGCAGCTCAAATGCTCGCTCCACGTCGGATCCGTCGGCATCGTCGATATCGACCCATCTGAAGGCCACGCCCTGCCCGGGCAGCATTTCCTCCAGCGTGTCCTCGATTGGCAGTCGGTTGTCGTCGTATTCCCTACTCATCGCTCGCGAAGCCGTCGCATCAGAGGGCAGCGACCGAGGTTGTCGGCCGGCACGCAGGGCACTCATCATGCTCCCCACTCGGTAGATCTCGTGGACGTAGGCTTTCGATGGCACCATTGCAAGTCGGCCCGCAATAGGGTCCGAAGTCCCAGCCTCCGTAGCCATTCGCCTTCGGTCACCGTCCTGCTGACCACGCTCGGAGTCGGCGCGGCGAACACTTGGCTGGGGCGGCTAAATCGTTGATGTGCCAGGTTAGTCGCGGACGACCAGGACGGAGCACTCGGCGTCGTCGAAGATGGACGGGCCGACCGGAGCGACGAGGCGCAGGATCTCGCCAACGTCGGTGCGGCCGATGACGGTTAGTTGGATGGGTCGCTCACTGGTCTTTGGCCGTGGTAATAGCGTCCTCCTGAAAAACGTGGCAATACCGGTTTTTTCGATTCCCGGCAGTCCAAAACGTAAAGGCGACGATCGCGCCGATCTAGAGCTATTGAGCCTTGGAGCCGACGACGTTGCACCCGGCCAGTGATTCAGCGGGGGGGTTGCGTCGGAACGACCCAACGATCCGACACAGACTAGTCGCCACAAGGCTGGGCTAGATGGACAATCAGTAGCGGTGACCGGCATCCGCGCGGGGAAAAGCGAGCCGGTATACGTCGACTAATCGGGCGAGATCGCTTGCGGTGACAATGCCTGCCAGTTGCCCCGCGTCGACGACGAGGGCGCGGTTACCGGCGTCTGATCCCAGACGCTCCAGCAGCGCGGAGAGGGGCTCGTGCGGTGCTGCCGTGGCCACCCGCGGCATGGGGATCGCGACCTCGCGCACCAAGGTTTCGGCGCGCTGACTCGGTGTCACCCTCCGTAGCTGCGCCAACGTGATCAGCCCGATGATCGACCCGTCGCGGTCGGCAACCGGATACGCTGAGTGGCGGTCACCCAGCAGATACCGTTGAATGAAATCCTCCACGGTGATCCCGGCCGGAGCCGTATGAGGGTGGGCTGTCATGACGTCGGCGACGCGGACACCGGCGATGGCTTGTCGGATCATCACCTGTGCCTCCTCCTCACGGGAAGCGGCGAAGATGAACCATCCGATGAACGCCAACCACACGCCACCAACCACTGCCCCCGCCAGAAACTCCACCAGCCCGAGCGCGATCAGGATAAACGCGAGTATGCGCCCGGCGCGCGCCGCGCCGACGCCAGCGCGCACACTGTCGCCATAGCGGCGCCAGAGGTAAGCCTTCAGGACTCGCCCGCCGTCCAATGGTGCGCCAGGCAACAGATTAAACAGGCCTAGTAGCAGATTGATGCCTGCCAGCCACCACGCGACGCCGACCAGGATGTGTGCGACCCCAAGCGCGCCGAGTCCATAAGCCGCGCCTGTGAAAACCACTGCCAGTGCCAGGCTGGTCAGCGGCCCTGAGACCGCGATACGGAACGCCTCCTTGGGTGTCTTCGCTTCGCCCCCGAGGCGGGTGACGCCCCCAAACAGCCATAGCGTCACGTCGAACACCTTGACGCCGGCGCGGCGCGCAAGGATCGCGTGCGTCAATTCGTGGGCCAGCAGCGATGCGAGGAGTACCAGGGCACCACCCGCTCCTGCTAGCCAGTAGACCGCCGTCGAATAGCCGGGCACAGCGCTGGGCAACGTCGAGGCCAGGCTCCAGGTGAACAGCCACAGGATGACCAGCACGCTCCAGTTGACGGTTACCGGAAAGCCGGCGATCCGCCCTATCGAGATACCCCCACCCATGTCGAAACCTCCAAAGATGTTGCCGCGCACATTGTCAACGCTTGCGGGCGACGATCACAGGTATGCGGGCTGCGTGTACCACGGCGGTGCTGACCGAGCCGAGCAACATGCCGGCGAATCCGCCGCGGCCGTGGCTGCCGACGACGACGAGCTGGGCCGTCTCGGACTTGTCGAGAAGGTGGCGGGCCGGCTGATCCCAAACGATCAGACGGTGGACGATGACGTCGGGGTACCGTTCCCGCCAGCCGGCCAATCGCTCCGCCAGGGTTTCCTTCGCCACGGCTTCAACAGCCGACCATTCCAGGCTTTTCGCGAAAGAAACCTCCGCGTCGCTCCAGGCGTGCAGGGCCACCAGTTCCACACCGCGGAAGGAGGCCTCGTCGAAGGCGATTGCGGTGGCCAGCTCCGATGCCGGCGAGCCGTCAACGCCTACCAACACCGGTAATCGTGAGGGTTGCAGCATGATCGGAGCCTCGTCGTGGATCACCGCGACGGGGCAGTGGGCGTGGTGGATTAATCCGGTGCTGACCGAGCCGAGCAGGGTCCGCTGCAACGCGTCCTGCCCGCGGCAGCCCACCACCATCATGTGCGCCTCTTTGGACAAGTCGACAAGGGTCGGCACGGGCGCGGCAACCAACAGTTCGCTGTCGATCTCGGGTCGGTTGCCCTCCTGCACGCTATCTTCGGCGACCTTGATCGCGTCGGCGAGGACCTTGCGGGCCTCTTCTCCGTGCCGTTGGTAGATCTCGGCCGGGATCGCCGCGGCGGGCCAGATGGCTGGCGGGTTTGAGACATGCGCGAGGGTCAGTGGAACATTGCGCATGGTCGCCTCGCGGGCGGCCCACCGCACGGCCATTATCGATGACGGGGACCCGTCGACACCGACCACAACTCCCGGATGTGTGCTGCGACCAGACATGTCGCCAGTCCTTCCATGCATGGATGCCGCCGACGCTAGATGGTCGGCGATCGCCGGTCAGGAGGCGTTGGTCCCCACGGGAGTGGCCTTACGGCCCTTCGGCGCGCCGACCCATCGCGACACACTCGGGGAATGACGCAGATCGATCATGGTGGCGATGCCGAGCGTCCACTGGCCCAACGGCTGGCTTCGTTTCGCGGTGAGATGAGGCTGTTCGACGATCGTGTCGATGCTGGACGCCAGCTGGCTGAGCGCCTGGAATCGCTGCGCGGCCGGGACATTGTCGTGCTGGGCCTGCCGCGGGGCGGGGTCCCGGTTGCCTTCGAGGTCGCCAAGGCGCTGGCCGCTCCGCTGGATGTTCTAGTGGTTCGCAAGCTGGGGGTGCCGTTCCAGCCCGAGTTGGCCTTCGGCGCCATCGGTGAGGGCGGCGAGGTGCGAGTGATCAACGACGCCGTCGTGCAGGAAGCGCGCCTCAGCCGCGACGACATAGACGCGGTTGAAAGCGAGCAGCGGGCCGAACTGCAGCGCCGCTCGGAGCGCTTCCGGGGGGGCCGCGGCCGGATCTCGTTGACCGGGCAGACGGCGGTGATCGTCGACGACGGTATCGCGACCGGTGCGACCGCGAAGGCGGCGTGCCAGGTCGCCCGCGCCCAGGGCGCGAGCCGAGTGGTGTTGGCCGTTCCGATCGGTGCAGCCGACACCATCGAGAGGCTCGCCCCCTACGCCGACGAGGTGGTCTGCTTGCAAACGCCTGAGTTCTTTTTCGCCGTCGGTCAGGGCTATCGCAACTTCACCCAGACCTCCGATGATGAGGTGATCGCGCTGCTCGATCGCGCTCGCGACGGTTTCCGGGAAGCCGACGCCAGCGTCAGCGCCGCTGACCCGCTGCTGCGCGATGAGGAAGTCGAGGTGATGGCCGGAGCGGTCTCGGTGGCCGGGCATCTGACGATCCCGGAGCACCCGCTCGGGATCGTGGTCTTCGTGCACGGCAGCGGCAGCAGCCGCCACAGCCCGCGCAACCGCTATGTTGCCAAGGTCCTCAACAGGGCGGGGCTGGCCACGTTGCTGTTCGACTTGCTCACCCCGGCCGAAGAACGCAACCGTGCCAACGTCTTTGACATCGACCTTTTGGCGGGCCGGCTGGTGGATGTCACGCACTGGTTGGCGGCCCAGCCCGACACCGCGGCGCTGCCGGTCGGATTCTTCGGTGCCAGCACCGGCGCGGGCGCGGCGCTGGTGGCGGCCGTCGATCCCCGTGTGAAGGTGGCGGCGGTGGTGTCCCGCGGCGGCCGGCCCGACTTGGCGGGCGGCGCCCTGACCAAGGTCCGCGCGCCGACGCTGCTGATCGTGGGCGGTCGCGACGACGTGGTGCTGGAAATGAATCGACGTGCGCAGGCCATGATGCCCGGCGAGTGCGAGCTCACCGTGGTTCGCGGTGCCACCCACCTTTTCGAGGAGCCTGGCATGCTCGAGCAGGTGGCGCTGCTGGCAGGCGAATGGTTCATTGACCACCTGAGCCACGCTGCTGCGCGATATTAGAACGACGCGGCGAAACGCCATGGTGGACAGCGCATCAGGGCATCGGAGTGTGCCGCACACGGCGGATCTGCGGATCGAGGCGTGGGCGCCCACCCGCGACGGCTGCATCAGACAGGCGGTGCTCGGCACTGTCGAGAGCTTCCTAGATACCTCGTTGGCTTACCCGAAACGCACTCGCCGGTGCCGGCTCACTGAGGCGCGCGACGACGACCTACTGGTAGCGGTGCTCGATGAGGTCATCTACGTGTTGGACACCGAGGGTGAGGCACCGGTCGATGTCGACGTGAAGGACACAGACGGCGGGGTCGACGTCACCTTCGCGATGGTCGATGCGAGCACGCTGCCCCAGGTTGGTGCTGTGCCGAAGGCGTTTTCGCTCAACGAGATTCGCCTGTCGCAGGGCCGTGCGGGCTGGCGCTGCTTGGTAACCCTTGATGTGTGAGTGAGGCAGTCCGCATGAAGATCATCGAGGAGACCCCGTATCGGTTCCGGATTGAGCAAGAGGGCGCGATGCGGGTGCCTGGGATCGTGTTCGCGTCCCGATCGTTGCTGCCCGACGAGCACGGGGACATGGCGCTGCAACAGGTCGCCAATGTGGCGACGCTGCCCGGGATCGTCCGGGCGTCCTACGCGATGCCCGACGTGCACTGGGGATACGGATTTCCCATCGGCGGTGTGGCCGCGACCGACATCGACGCCGACGGGGTGGTCTCCCCCGGCGGGGTCGGCTTCGACATCTCCTGCGGGGTGCGGCTTTTGGTAAGCAACCTGAACCGCGAGGAGCTGCACTCGAATGTCCGAGCGGTGATGGACCGCCTCGACGTTGCGATACCGCGCGGCGTGGGCACCAAAGGCGTCTGGCGGCTGCCCAACCGCGGTGTGTTGGAAGACGTGTTGACCGGCGGTGCCCTCTTCGCGGTGCAACAGGGACACGGCGTGATACGCGACCTGCAGCGCTGCGAAGACAGCGGCGTGCTGAACGGGGCAGACGCGGCCACGGTCAGCGACCGGGCCATCGAACGCGGGCTTGGGCAGATCGGCAGCCTGGGCTCGGGCAACCACTTCCTGGAAGTGCAGGCGGTGGACCGCATCTACGACGCGTCTGCGGCCGCGCAGATGGGACTATCGGAGGGCATGGTCTGTGTGATGATCCACACCGGCTCGCGAGGGCTGGGCCACCAGATCTGCACCGACCACGTCCGGCGAATCGGACAGGCCATGGGCCGCTACGGCATCGAGGTGCCCGACCGTCAATTGGCATGTGTGCCTGTCTGTTCCCCCGAAGGGCGGGCGTACTTGGGGGCGATGGCCGCAGCGGCCAATTACGGCCGCGCCAACCGCCAACTGCTCACCGAGGCGACGCGTCGGGTCTTCGAGCAGGAGACTGGCACGTCGCTGGATCTGTTGTACGACGTCTCGCACAACCTCGCCAAGATCGAGGCGCATGCCGTCGACGGCCGGCCCCGCACCCTGTGTGTGCACCGCAAGGGCGCGACCCGCTCCCTGCCGCCGCACCATCCAGAGCTGCCGGCCGAGTTAGCAGCCGTCGGGCAGCCGGTGCTGATCCCCGGCACGATGGGCACCGCCTCCTATGTGCTGGCCGGTGTCCCCGACAACCCGGCATTCTTTTCCACCGCCCATGGCGCGGGCCGGGTGTTAAGCCGCCACCAGGCCGCCCGTCATACCAGCGCAGACACAATCCGCGCAGGCCTGGAAGAGCAGGGCATCCTGGTGCGCGGCAGCTCGCGGCGTGGACTCGCCGAGGAGAAACCCGAGGCGTACAAGGACATCGACGCCGTCATCGAAACCAGCCACCACGCCGGGCTGGCCCGCAAGGTTGCGCGCCTGATTCCCCTGGGAGTGGTGAAAGGTTGAACGTCGTGCTTGCGAAGCTCCCGGCTGCCTGGTTTGGCGCGTTTGTCACGATCGGCCGAACGTGCTTCTCAGCTACTGGGTCACGGTGCCCGAATTAGCTTCGTGCAGTTACGGTTTCGTTGTCTGCTCCCGCACTAAAGCGTAGGGGACCCATGGTTGTCCGCCGGGCCGCGGGTCGGATCCTTTACTTGGCGCCCTCGACCGCGACGTGCTTCTCTGCAGGCGGAGCGGTTTCGGATACAGCCACCGACACGGTCAGGATGCCCTTGTCGTAGGTGGCTTTGATGTCGTCCTCGTTGGCGCCGGGCGGTAAAGGGATCGAGCGGATAAACGAGCCGTAGCTGAACTCCGAGCGCCCGCCAGCCTCCAATAGGGACCGAAGTCCCTCAGGCCCGAGCCGATCGTCGCCGCCCGCAAGGGTTTTGACGTATCTGCTGATCAAGCGCGATTCCGCGAGGCTCGAAGCTGCCCTGTGCGTCGCTGTAGACGTTTGACGACAGTTCTGCACCAGCCTGCCCGCACCACCTTTGCAGAGCAACGTCGATGCCGACTGCTATTTTTCCTGAGTCGCGGAAGCCGGCGGGGCAGGCGTCGGTGGAGTTCTGCCAAATAGGATCCTGCCAGTTGAAGCCCTCAGGTGGCCGGACCTCTGGCGCGCTATTGCTTCTGTTGGTTTGGTGCGGCGCGTCTGCCCTGCTTGTTTGATCCAGCGCACGATGCCGTATATGACACTGGCTGCCGCCGTACAGATGCCCAGAAGGGCCAAAAATAGAGCAGGCATTTAACTTCCCGTCCACTGCTTCCACACTCTCGATCAAGAGTTGGCATTCCTTGGCCACGGGGGTAGAGGCGATGGTCCTGTGTTGGCGAGTCTTATTGCCTGAGATGTTATCCGCCGCGGGCAGTTGGTCTGTACCTGGGCTAATCGACCGGGGCCATCTCGCTTCAGCCGTGGCCGTTGGCGCTGTCTCAATGATGCTGGGAACCGGCGAGGTGCTGCGCAGGGGGCAGGTCGCCGAGTCGTCGGCGTCCCTTTGCGAGGAATCCGCGGAGCCGGTCCAGCGGCCAGGTGTTGATCACCTCGTCGGCTGATACCCAGCCACGCTGGGCGACGGCTGCGCCGTAACGGATGTAGTCGAGGTGCGGGACTGCGTGGGCATCGGTGTCGATAGCGAAGACAACGCCACGTTCGCGAGCACGGCGCACCAGTCCGTCGCTGAGGTCCAACCGGTCGGGGAAGGCGTTGATTTCCAATGCGGTGTTGGTGCGTGCGGCGGCTGCGAACACGGCGTCAAAGTCGAAATCGACGGGCGGACGGCGACCGAGGACGCGGGTGGTCGGATGACCGATGATGTTGACGTAGGGGTGCTCGATGGCGGTGAGGAGGCGACGGGTCATCTCCTCGCGGGTCTGGTCGAAATCGGAATGCACCGAAGCAACCAGCACGTCGAAGCCGGCGAGGAACTCGTCGTCCCAGTCCAGGGAGCCGTCGGCGGCGATGTTGAGTTCGGAGCCGTGCAACAACCCGATACCGTGGCGGCGAGCCAGCTCGGACAGCCCACTGCGCTGTTGGAGGGCCTTCTCGCGGGTCATCCGTTGCATCGCCAGCAGCGGGGCGTGATCGGTGATCGCGCAGTAACGATATCCGTGGCGGGAGGCGGCGGCGACCATGTCATCAAGGCTGGCGACGCCGTCGGTGAGATTTGTATGCATATGGAGGTCGCCGACAATGTCGGCCACCTCTACCAGGTCGGGAAGATGGCCATCCAGCGCGGCTTCGACTTCCCCGCGGTCTTCGCGCAAAACCGGCGGGATCCATGGCAGCCCGAGTTGCGCGTAGATTTCCGCTTCGTTCGTCGATGCCAATAGCTGGTCGTTATCAACTCGGAACAGCCCGTACTCGGACAACTTCAGCCCAGCCCGCACAGCCAATTCGCGGATGCGGATGTTGTGAGGTTTCGAGCCGGTGAAGTACTGCAATGCCGCACCCCAGACAGCCGCGGGCACAACCCGCAGGTCCACCTGGATACCCTTCGTTGTCACCACGGAAGACTTGCTGGGGCCGTGCGCCAAGACGCGTTCCACTAACGGCATGGCGCAGAAGTGGTCCATGACCGATCCGGGATCCTCGTCTGCAGCCACCAACAGGTCGATGTCGCCGACGGTGTCGCGCATTCGCCGCAGTGATCCCGCGTAGTCGACTCGGCTCACATGCGGTAGTGCCGCGATCCGCGCGACCAGATCCTCGGCGATATCGAGAGCGGTCGCCAGGGGCATGCGTCCCCCGGCTTCCTGCATCTGGTGGATTGCGCTAGCCAGGTTGCGTTCGCTGGTCTCGCCCCACCCTTTCAGCTCGCGCAGCTGTTGGTCGTGCAATGCGGTTAATAACTCCGGTATCGACGAAATGCCGAGCTCCACATACACCTGATGGGCCCGCTTCGGTCCGAGTCCAGGAATCCCCAGCAGAGCGCGCAGCCCTCCGGGCAGCTGTGCGTGTAGTTCTTCAAGAGCGGCGATACGGCCGTTTTGCCGCAACTCGAGCAGCTTGTCGGCGATGTGCGCGCCGACCGCCGGGATCGCCATCAAACCTTTCCGGTCGAGAGTGTCGAGATCGAGGGCGCAACCAGCGACCGAACGGGCCGCTTTCTCGTAAGCACGCACCCGGTATGGATCGCCACCGGAGATGGCAACCAGATCGGCCAGCTCCTGCAGTGCCTCGGCCGCAGCGTCATTCGAACGCATCGGGCGCTCCCGGCGCCGGTGAGCCGCCCGCGTAGCTGCCGTGGACTTCGACTCGCGATTGGTCTCGGTCGGGGGCCGGTATGCGTAGGACCTGGCCGGGTCGCGTGCCGCACCGGTACACCGTGATTCCTTTGGCCCCTGCGCGCCATGCTTGCCAGAAGATGTCGCCCACGTTCTCGACGCTTGCGGCCTCGGGTAGGTGGACGGTTTTGGCGACCGCGGCGTCGGTATGACGCTGCACGGCGGCCTGCATCCGCACATGCCACTCCGGTGCGATGTCTTGCGCGGTCACGAAGCACCGACGCAGGTCGTCCGGTACGCCAACGCAGCCCGACAACGTACCGGTAGCGGTGATCGCCGCCTCGATTGCCGGCGACCACACGCCACGCTGGACGGCACGTTGTTCGAAAAGCGGGTCGACTACCTGAAAGTCGCGTCCCATTATGTGCCGGGTGTACGCCAGCGCGAACAAGGGCTCGATTCCGGCCGATGTTCCTGAAATCAGCGAGATCGTCCCGGTCGGCGCGATCGAGGTCACTTGGGCGTTGCGCATCGGTACCCCATCGGCCCATCGGCTCTGAGCGAACAGCGGGAAAGCACCTCGTTCACTCGCCAACTCGCGTGACATCTCGTGGGCCCAGGCCGTGATGCGGCGCATGAGGCGTTCGCTGAATTGGATCGCCTCGTTGCTGTCGTAGGCCAGACCGAGAGCGGCGAGTGTTTCGGCGAGACCCATGATCCCTAAGCCGATCTTGCGGCTGGCTCGTGCCGCGGTGGCCAGCTCGGCGATCGGGTAGTCGGCGACATCAATCACGTCGTCGAGGAATCGCACCGCCACTCGCACCGTCTCCTCGAGGCGTTTCTCGTCCAGACGGCGGTCCGTAACAAGCCTTGCCAGGTTGATAGATCCGAGATTGCAGGACTCGAACGGGGCCAGCGGCACCTCTCCGCACGGATTGACGGCTTCGATCGGCCCGAGCGCGGGCAACGGGTTGGCTCGGTTCACGGCGTCGAGGAACAGCAGCCCGGGTTCCCCGCCAGCCCACGCCTGCGAGGCGATCTTCTCGAACAGGCCGCGCGCCGGGATCTCTCGCACCGTCCGGCCGGTGCGGGGATTGACCAGCGGGTGGGGCCGGTCCGCGAGCGCGGCTCGCATGAACTCGTCGGTTACTCCCACCGACAGGTTGAATGTGGGCAAAGGACCCGGCCGTGCCTTCGCCATGATGAACGCCTCGATGTCGGGATGGTGGACATCGATCACGGCCATATTCGCGCCGCGGCGGCGACCTCCGAGCTGAATCACCTGTGACGCTGCGTCATACAGCTCGATGAACGAGACCGGACCGCTGGCCGTGCTGCCGGAGGAGCTCACCATGTCGCCACGTGGTCGCAGATGGGAGAACGAGAACCCAGTGCCGGCGCCCGCCTGGTGCAACAACGCTGTCGTGCGCAGCGTGTCGAAGATCGACTCCAGCGAATCCTCCACCGGCAGCACAAAGCACCCCGACAACACTCCCAAAGGCGTGCCCGCATTCATCAGCGTCGGCGAGTTGGGCAAAAATTCCAGGCTGCGCAGCAGCATCGAGAACGTCTCGGCCCACCGGGCCGAGTCTGCGGGACCATAGCCATCCTCGGCTCGGGCAACGTGCTGCGCGACCCGGCCCATCATCTGGCCCGGTGACTCGGACACCTCACCGTGCGCATCACGGCGCAGGTACCGCTCGGCGACGACCGAAAGTGCGGTGGGTCCAAGGTCGAGGTCGTTGATTGGCCCGCGAACCGAAAGGGATGGCTCGTGCAACACCCGAACCACCTCCTCAGTTTCGGATCATCGTGTGTAGGAGTGGCGTCCGCGCACTGGTTCGTCGCCGTGCAAGCACGCGATGGCCTCAGCCAGCATCGGGGCGACCGAGCACACCCGGATCGGTGGGGCCGCATCCTTCGGAGCAACGGTGTCGGTGACGACCACGCGCCGCAGACCGAGGTCACGCAGGCGGCTGGCGGCGGCATGGACCAACAGCCCATGCGTGGCGGCCACCACAATGTCCGGCGCGGCGCCTCGCAGGCGAAGCAGCCCGGCAGCGGCTTCGATCGTCGCCCCGGTGGTGATCATGTCATCGACGATCACCACCGGACGACCATGTACCTCGCCGGCGATATCCGATGCGCTGACCGTCGCGCCGTTTTGGCGCTGCTTGCGCACGACAGCGACCGGAGCATGGAGGGCCGCCGCATACCGTTCGGCCAGTTTGACCGCGCCTAAGTCGGGGGCAACCACAACGGCCGCATCCGGCACCTCGGTGACGAGCTCACTGACGAGGTCGGGGACGGCGGTGAGCATCTCGACCGGGATTCGGCACTGTGCTTCGAGGCCGGGGGTGTGCGGATCGACAATAACCAGCCGTTCGGCCCCCGCCGCCGCGATCGCGTCGGTGACCACTGTCGAGCCGAGCGCCTGCCCCGCCGCCGTGCGGCGATCCTGGCGGGCATAGCCGAAGTACGGCACCACCGCGGTCAGTCGTGCGGCGCGAGCCCGACGGCAAGCGTCCAGCAGCAGAAGCAACTCGACGATGCTGTCGTTGACGGGCGGTCCTGTCGGCTGAACGATGTAAACATCGGCGCCACAAACATTCTCGACCTTCGGGCGCAGTTCTCCGTCTGGGTATCGCTGCAACGTGCAGCCATCGGAGTCGACGCCCAGATAATTGGCGACGGCACCGGCGAGGTGAGGATTTGCGCCGCCGGAGACTACCCGAAGAACTGCGGCGGTCATCCCGCGCTCAGCCCGCCGTCCACATCACGCAGTGGTTCGACCATCTCATCAGCCTCGACACAAACCGCGAACGATCATCAGATCCTGAGGTCACCGGTGTGGGAGTCTTTAGTCCTCAACCAATCTGGTGCAGGTCGTGCACACAACATGGCTGCCCGGGCCTTCGCCTCGCACCAGGTGTGCCCTATTGCCCTGCCTGAATATGCACGGGCATAAGGAGTAATGGCGTGGCGAAAACGATTGCTACCACGTCGAACTGCTGGCCGCCTACCGCTGCGACGCGATCGACGCGTTGCAGTGGATCATCGAGCGTGCCGGGCGGCGCACTGCGGTGTGCATCGACGGCGCATCAACCGCCGCGCTGTTGATCCCTGCCTTACAGGCTGCGAAAGTCAAGGTGGTGACCGTGCTCAGCCGCGACGCGGGTCGCGAATGCGTCGGCTTCATCGATGATGTTGAGGCACACCGACTTGCACACACCGGGCAGCCGCTACTTGACGCTGCGGTTGTGGGTGCCCGCAAGCGGCCGATCGGCGACGCCGGGCTGTGGGCGTGGGACCGCCGCGACGGGTCGGTGTTCGCGTCGCCGCTCGTCGCCGTGACGCTGGCAGGTACGGCGCGGCCACGTCGCGGCGGACAGGGAATGCGTGTTTCGTGTGATAAGGCTGCCGCGTCCCGCTCCTTTCCGGGGCGCGGTTTCGGTGGCCGAGGCGAACGAGTGGAGTCGTTCTAACCGCGGTACGCCCTACGATCACGCAATGACCTCCGGCGGCGGCGACGAGCGGCCAGATCCGTCTGAGATGCCGTGGTATCAGACCCCGGCAGCGATCAAGGCCGCCGGCGTGCTCGGTGTCCTTGTCGTGATCGTGATCGTGTACGCCGTCATCCAGACCGCAAACCATTCCAGCCGCCCCGCCATACCCCCACCGGCGCCGATTACGACGACCACCACGACGAAGCCGACTACGACGACAACGACCACGACCACGACCACGACCACCACCACGACCACCACCACCACGACGACCGAATCGACGTCCGACACGACGACCGAGACGACCACCACGACAACGACGACCACCGAGGAACCATCCACGACAACCCGGACGACCAGGACCACCAGCCCGACAAGCGGGCTGCGTGCCACCCCCATCCCTCATCCCGTTTTCCCACACGGCTAGCGAACACGCCGCACCGTAGGATCCCTTCATGCCGCTAGCCGAACCGCCCGGCGACTTCGACTACCTGTTGGACGCACTCGACGACCCCGGCGAGGACTTCGAGTTCGACCCGTATCAGCCGCCGCCCCTTCCCTGGTATCGGACGACCGCGGCCGTGGTGGCCATCGGCGCGATCGGGTTCGCGGTGGTCGCGATCGTCGTATCGGCGGTCCTGCTGATGTCCCGGAACTCCCGCGGCCAAACGAACGACGTCGAGCCCACGACGGTCGCCACCACACCGTCGTCGGCGCCTGCCACGACCCCGCCGATGGCGACCGTCCCTCCGCCACCGCCCACCGAGAGCCCCAGCCCGACCGAGCCCGCCGCCAACGCGACGGTCGTCGACGCGCCGCCGCGGCACTCCGAGCCGGCGAAACCGCCGGAGATCGGGGTCACCCGGACGCCGATCACCCGGCAGCCGATCAGCGTTCGCCCGCCGCCCGTCCCGCACTTCTGACGTCCGCCAGCGACTACCATCAACGACCGTGGCTCGCTACGGTCCGCCTGACGACCCGAACTACTACTCCGAGCACCCGACCGCATACAGCGGGTACGGCCAGCAACCGCCCGGCGAGCCGCCCGGCCCTCCGGAGCAGCCTCCCGTCCCGTGGTACCGCAAGCCGTGGGCGCTCGTCGCACTCGGCGCTCTGGCCGCGATCCTGCTGGTGGTGATCATTTTCCTGATCTTCGGAGGCTCGAATTCGAACACCAAGCCCTTGAGTCCGTTGCCCAGCACGTCGCGGACGGCGGAGACAACAACGACGGCCTCGAGTTCGCCGTCGTCGACCTCCGAGACCACAACCACGACCACGACCACCGAGTCGCCGACCACCACGACTACGACTACGACTACGACGACGACGTCCCCGACCACCACGACCACCCAGTCGACGACCACGACCACCACAATCACGGTCAGCACGAGTACCAGCACCGTGACCGTCACGGTCCCGGCGATTCCTGGGCTACCGCAGCCGTGATTTGTCGGGCATTTGCCCGGCCTAAGCGACTACGATCAAGGCTCGTGTCCCAACCCGGCCCACCCAACGACCCGTACTACCCGCAACACCCGACCGAACACCTCGGATACGGGCAGCAACCGTACGGGCAGCAACCGTACGGGGAGCAACCGTACGGGCAGCAGCCGTACGGGCAGCAACCGCCAGGAGGACCGCCGCCCGGGCCTCCGCAGGAACCTCCGCGCCCGTGGTACCGCAGACCGTGGGCATGGGTTTTGTTCGCCGCCCTCGCCCTGCTCCTCCTGGTACTGATCGTCTTGGTGCTATTCGGGGGTTCGGGCTCCAACCCGTCGCCCCCGGGGCCCACCACCTCGCGCACGGCGACGACTACGGCTACGACCACTCCCTCGTCGGCGCCAACCACGACGGAATCGACCTCGCCCACCGAAAGCACCGAATCCGGAACCACCACGACCACGTCATCCGGCGAGAGCCCCAGCATTAGTTTCACGATCGGCACCAGCACAATGACCATCACGATTCCGCAGATTCCCGGGTTGCCGATACCGTGATCCGTCGGGCGTATGCCCACGATGCTGTGATCGCTCTGCAGCAGGGCGGTCTCAACGCGCCAGGTGGCGCCGTGACCGCCGCACTCTGCGGTGGTTGGGATCACCCGCCGCCCTGTCCGCTGGCGCCGCATCACACCTCGGCGGTCCCAGCGGGCGACACAGTGCAATTGCGCATCCTGTTCGCAGCCAGCGCCGAAGACGAAGACCGGGTGCGAGCTCTGATCGACGAGGCGTTGGCCGCAGGCCGCGTCCGCGGACCCGATGGCCGGACATCGGCGTGGTCGCTGCGATCGTCGGCGGCCAGCGTGGTCCATCCCGACGAGGCGGACCACGCGGCAAGGCTCGTCGAGAGCTAGCAGCACGTCACTGTCTCTCGAATCGCGAGCAACCGCGAAGGGCCTTACGATCCGCGGATGGCGATAAATGAGCCGCCGGTGAGGCCGAGGTGGTTCGAGACCCGACTCGTCCGCGCATCAATCGGCGCGGTCAGCGTGGGTGTGCTGGCAATCATCGTTGCAGCAGCGCTGCTCTTGGCGCGGCATGCCCACGATTCTCAGCAGACGGCGCAACCCGCAGATTCGGAGTCACCAACGGCCACAACTCCGACAACCACCCCGCCGGCTACGTCGCTCCCGTCCAGCGCCTCGACCACGGCGTCACCGATCCCACCACCGCCGGCGACCCCGTCGAGCCCTCCGCCCACGGCGGAGTACACCCCGACGTATACGCCGACTTACACACCGACCGCGGTCGCACCGGCCACACCGGCCACCACGGCGAGTTCAGCGGCACCGGCCACGACGGCGACCGCGGCGGCCCCGGTGACGGCCGAATCACCGTTCGCCGAACCCACGGAGGCGCCGAACCCCTCGTTCAACAACACCCGCGCGCCGAACATGATTGCATCGCCAACGGTGAAGGCGAGTAATCCAGAGGGCGGCTAGCGGTACGAGTACTGCGCCACAAGCGCTTCCGCGCTGCGCACCGCGGCGCGGCACGCCCGCGTGGTGAACGGATCGTTGAGCGGATGCTCGGCCCGCCGGCGCCAGCGCTGCGCGGCCGCGAACGCCGCACGCGGCCCGTCGAAGGGCGCCTCGGCGGTCAGCCCCAGCCTGCTCGCCGCGTCGGTGCCCGAGCCGCCGATTATCCGGCGCAGCGACGCGATCTCATCCTCATTCAATGTCGTTGGCCGAGAATGTAATTGGCTTAGCAGCCGCAGCTCTTCGTACGCGTGCGTATCGGCCAGCAGCGGATCGATGTCGGCGATGATCGCACCGCGCCGCCGAAATCGGATTGACCTCCACGAAATGCCTCAGCGACAACAAGGCGGTGTGCGACTTCAGCAGATCCGACCGCTGCGCGAACTGCTGATCGATGACGTCGCGCAGCGCCACCAGTCCGCTACGCTCGAGCAGCTCGTCGGCCAGCGCCACCGAATCGCCGACGCCGGACCGCAGCACCGCGATCGAAATCCGGACACCGAACATGCCGAACCTGTCCAGCAGCTGCGCTCGGGTGGCGGCGTCGACCGGAAGCGGACTGTCTTCTCGCACAAAGCGATCCGCTGACAACATCGCCTTGGCCAACTCCGCGGCGTCCACACCGGCCAGCTTCTGCAGCGCGACGAACTCGCTCTGGCGCAGTGTGCGCGCGGTCAGCGCCAGCAGCCCCGACACCGGAACCACGGCCTGGCAGATACCGGTGTTGTTCATCTCCTCGGTGAACCGCTTCGCGACGTCGTTCGCCGACAGCATCGCGTCGATGCGGCCGGCGCCGATCTCGTCGGCACGCGACGCCACCCCGATCACGCCCAGCGCGCCCGCCGAGCCGCCGACCAGCTCACCGATCTGCTTGAGCAGCGCGATGTCGGCCGCGTTGAGCGTGCGCAGCAGGAAGACGACGGCGTCGACGCGCGGCACCCCGTCGTCGGGCACCAGCAGTCGCAGCGTGCGCGCGGAGACGTCGCTGTTCAGCGACGAGGTGCCAGGGGTGTCGATGATCGTCGTGTCGATGAGCTCGGCGGCGGGCCACTCGACGTCG
The DNA here is from genome assembly GCA_963744085.1 of uncultured Actinomycetota bacterium. Taxonomy (GTDB): domain Bacteria; phylum Actinomycetota; class Actinomycetes; order Mycobacteriales; family Mycobacteriaceae; genus Mycobacterium. Next base: position 1,002,772 of record CAVUSK010000014.1, on the reverse strand, counting down.
AGGTCGACGACGTCGTCGGGGTCGAGGTTGCCCGAAGTCGAACGTCAGGCCCCCCTTGTCACCCGGGTCGCGGGCGATCGGCACGTTCGTGCGCGGCCGCCGCGGTGGTTGGCGGTGACCTTCGGGGTGGGTCCGTGCCGGAACCACGTGACGATGCGGGTGGCCTCGGTGGCGTCGGTGGGCGCGATGTTCTCGCCGACGAGCGCGTTGACCAGCGTCGATTTGCCGGCCTTCAGCGTTCCCGCCAAGGCGATGCGGATCGGCTGGTTCAGCCGCCAGCCGATCCATTCCAGCTCGTTGTGCAGGTCGGCCCGGTTGCGATAGGTGTGATCGTTGCGGTAAGCCCGGATCGTGCCGCCAAGGATGGCGCGTACTCGATCGCTGGTGCTCACCCGTCGATTTTAGTTGCTGCGGCTTGACACCTGCTGTCAGCGCTGACCGCTACCCGCGCAGCGTGACTCGCGGCTGCGCCGGGGTCGGGCCCGTGACGGCGGCCTTCGGTGCGGTGAGTTCGGCCGCCTTCGCGGACACCTGGTTGAGGATATTGAGCTGACGCGACAACTCGGCGATCCGCTGGTTGCGTTCGTTCTCCTCCAGCCGCGCCGACGTGAACATCGCCTGCAGCGACTCGTTGAGTGAGCGCGTGGTCTGGTTGGCGATGCCGCGGTAGTGGTCTCGCAGCCGGCGATGGATGGCCTTGCAGCCGATCGCGGGACTCCTTGACGACGACGAACGTGATGTCGTCGACGAACCGGCGCACGTTGTTCTTGGCCTCATTGCGCACCCGCAGCATCCGGTTCTCCATGTCCTCCTTGTAGGCCTTGCGGCCCAACAGAAGTCCCGCGCCGATCGACAGCGGATTGAACATGCCCAGACCCGCAAGTGATCCGAGCATGCCGAACATCAGCACGCCGCCGTAGGAGCCGCGCATTCCGCTGACCACCTTGCTGCTCGCGCTCACCGGCTTCGCGTCCATCCGGGCCAGCGACTTGAATCCGCCGAAGTTGGCGCCCATTTCGCGGGCGCTGATCTCCGGCGCCTTCACCGCGTCCAGGCCGGCCTCCACGAACGTGCGTGCCACCTCCTTCGCGAGCGCCTCCGCCCGCTGGAACGCCCATACGAAGTTGTCGCCGACGGCCTCGGCCACCACTTGCTCCAGCTCGGCGCCGATCTCCGCCCAGTGCAACGACGGGTCGCAGCCGTCGATCACGTTCTCGGTGTGCGCGGTGATCGCGCGCAACCGCGACCGCAGATCGTGGTCGACATCGGCGGTCAGATCGGCGATCCCGTCGTTGAGCACCTGCTGCCACAGCGCCGACTGCTGCAGCGAATCTTGTGCCTCCTCCTTCCGCCGTTCCAGGTCGGCGGTGAGCCGCTCACGCACCTCGGGATCGTTGAGCGCGGACAGCTCGGAGTCGATGGTGAGCGTCAAATGCTCTGCGGTGGAACGCAATTCGCCGAGCACCTGATCGCGGACGCGGTCGTTCTCTCGCGACAGCACCTTGTCGGACAGAAACTTGACGATCGCCGGGAAGTTCGACTCCTCGTTGAGTTCCTTGTCGTCAAGGGAGATCGCGTGGCTGCGCAGCAGCGACGACGCCGGGATCAAGGGGATGTCGAGGCCCGCCCGCTTCAGATGCGCGTGGTCGGCATCGACGATCGCGCGCCAGTGCGGGTACACGTCGGTCTTCGTCGCGACGATCGCGGCCACCGGGCAGATCTCGAACGCCTGCCGCATGAACGTCATCTCGGGTTCGGTGAACTCCTGGCTGGTGTCGCTGACCATCAGCATCGCGTCGGCATCGGGTAACAGACCAAGTGTGGCCGCCAGATGCGGCTGTCCGTGGCCCCCGACACCGGGGGTGTCGATGAACACCAGGCCGCCCTGAAGCAGCGGGCTCGGCGCGATCACCTCGACCCGCAACACCTCGCGGCCCCCGGCCTGCGGTGCGCGCCGCAGGTCCTTGTTGATGTCTGCTGTCGGGATCTCGATGGCCTCTGCGTCGCCGTCGGGGGTGGCGACGATGAGTTGCGCGGCGGGCTGCTCGCCGTGCACGACGATTGTGGTCAGCACGGTGGACTCGTCGTCACCGACCCGCGCGACCGGCATGTTCAGCAGCGAGTTGAGCAGTTGGCTCTTGCCTTGCTTGAGTTGCCCGGCGATCACCACGCGAATTTGTGGGTCGGTGATCCGGTCGCGGGCCCCGGCCAGCCGGCCGATGAGATCGTCGCGGTCGTTGGTCTCGGCGATCTTGCGGGTGTGCTCGATCAGCTCGACGATCACCCCGACCTGGCGCGGATCATTGGGCTGCGTCACGTATGTCCCTACTCCGTTCTCCCCCGTCGCTGCGCTCTGCCCCCGGGGACGTTCTCCCCCGTCGCTGCGCTCTACCCCCGACCCCCGCGTACCACGGTATGCGCACAAGCCCGGCAGGGACCATTGCGGTCCCCGTCAGGCGCTGTGCGGTCGATGGGATCAGAACCCAGCTCAGAACCCGAGGTGTGTGTTGTGTGTGTCGTGCGTCTGCACCGTGGTGTTGTCGTGCACGGAGGCATCGTGCTGCGGCGCGTACGTCGACTGATTGTCGTGCACGGACGCGTTGTACGACGAGGCGCTGTTCAACGAACCAACATTGTCGTGAACCGAGTTGTCGTGCGGGTACTGGTTCGACGCGCTGTACTGGTTCGACGCGGAGAACTGCGAGCTGTCGTGCACCGAGTTGTCGGCCACCGACGTCGTGGTGGTGTGCGTGTCGATGACGCTGTGGGTGTTGTCCACGTTGTGGGTGTTGTCCACGCCGCTGCTGTTACCCGCGCCGTCGATGCTCGTCGTGGTCTGGTTGCCGTGCACGGCATTCCAGCTGGAGTTGCCCTCCGACGTCGTGTTGCCCTGGCCGGACGTCTGGACCACCGTGCCGTCGTGTGTGGTCACCACATCGTGGCCGGCCTCTGTGTTACCCCGGCTGTACGAATTGTCGTATCCGACAGTCGTATTCGAGCCAGGCCCGTTGTGGATGTTGCCGTTGTTCACAGAGTTGCCGTTACCCAGCACCGCGCCGTCACCGCTGACGATGTCGCCGCGGTTGTCGCCGTTGATGGCGACCGCACCCGGGCCGTTGGCGGTGGTGGTCGTCTTGTCACCGAGGGTGATGTCACCGAAGCCCAGGTTGAACGCGCCCTGCTGGGCATTGGCACCGGCGTCCTGATTGGGGCTCAGAAGCGAGGTGTCGTTGTTGCTGAGGGTGCTCGGCGCGAACTCGGTCTGCGGAGCCCAGGTGGGCGACCAGGTGGGCGATGGCGCCAGCACCGGCTCCCAGCCGTAGTGGTTCGTCAGGGCGGTCTGCAGGCCGACGACCGGGTCGCCGTTGCCCAGCGCCAGGCTGGGAACCGCGGTGGCCGCCACCGACGCGAACTGCGCCGGCGCCGACGTTGCACAGGCCCGCGTCGAGAAGGGCCTGCTCGGGCTGCGCGACATAGTCGGCGGCCGCGACCGGGTCGCGGAACAGGTTCAGGATGAAGTCGATCAAGCTGATCATCGAAGTGCCTTTCGGATGTCTGGGGTGTCCCCCTCACCGGCCTGTCCGGTGATCTGATTGCCACGGTATGGGTCGGCGGTTGCCTCAGAAACGGGGTCGAGTCCCCTAGCTACAGGCCCGCTTTCTGGGGTTGCTCAGCAACATTGCTTAGGGGATTAGGGGATTCATGGGGGTTGATGAGGGGTTAACCAGCCCAGTCCCAGTTTCCGCTGGTGAGCAGACGCAAAAGCCCCCACCGTGCCGGGCGTGTGGGGGCCTTTACGTCTTTTCGCGTTAGATCAGAGGGGCGTCGAACCCGTGGGCGTCGGGGCCCGTCCCGGGATCAGCGAACCCGTGGTGATCGCCCATGTGGTCGAAGCCCGGGTCGAAGGTGCCGGGGTCGGCGGCCGGCGCCACGTCGTGAACCTCGGGGGCGACCAACGGCTGGTCCAGCGTGCCCGCATCGAAGGTGTGCAGATCGGGGGCGGGAGCGCTGAACTGATCGATCCCGCTGTCGAGCGGGGCGATCGCGTGCTGGTCGACCGCAATGTGATGGGTGTCGACGACCGCAGGCGCCGGCACGTGGCCGGAGAAAGCGTCGAACGCCGCCGTCGCCGCGCCGCTCGCCCACACGTTCGCGTCCGATACGGCGTCCATGCCGTGGGCAGGCGCGGCCATCGACATCGACTCTGACACCACCGGGATCAGGTTGTTGACGTCGACGCTGGTCACGTCGGTCAGATGCGCGTCGGCGATGGCCTGCTGGGGGTTATCGGCGTAGCGTGCAGCGGCGTCGGGGTCGCGTACCAGCGACATCACGAAGTCGAGCAACTCGTTGGCCATGCACCCGATGTTATCGATCATCAGCTAACAACGGATCGGTGTCGAACCCACAGCGGCAAAACCGGCGTTAGGGGATCAGGTGTTAGGGGGTCCGACGCGGTTAGGGGATGGTGCATGCCTGGTGTTCGCTCAGCCGCTATCGTGAGGAACGGCCGGCATGAGCCGCTTGCGCGAAGACCAAAACATCCTGTCAACGAACAAGGATTTTTCGAAGATGACCGACTCCCTCGGGTTGTCCATTGGGATGACCAACCTGGTCGCGGCGCGCGTGGGCGCTCCTCCGGTGTCGCGCCGCGCGGTGCTGACCCTGTATCCCAACAGGGCCCCCGAGGTCGGCGTGCCGTCAGAGAATCCGAACCTGGCCGAGCCAGGCGTGGTGCTGTCCGGCTTCGTCGAGCGCGTCGGCGACCCGGTGCCACTTGTCGCCTCCGACGGATCCGCGCATCAGGCCGACAGGTTGCTGGTCGAGGCCTTGGACGCGATGGCCCACACCGTCGGCGACGCTTCATCCCCCTCGCAGGTGGCTATCGCTGTGCCCGCGCACTGGGGCCCGGCCGTGCTCGGGGCGCTGCGCGCGATGTTGCGTACCAAGCCGAACCTGTCGCCGAACGGCGTTCCGCCGGCGCTGGTATCCGATGCCGTTTCCGCCCTCGCCGCGCTGAACACCAGCCCCGGGCTGCCCGACAGAGGAATCGTTGCGCTGCTGGACTTCGGTGGCAGCGGCACCAGCATCACGCTCGCCGACTCAGCCGCCAACTTCCAGCCCATCGACGAAACCTTGCGCTACACCGAGTTTTCCGGTGCCCAGATCGACCAGGCGCTGCTCACCCACGTGCTCGCGGACATCAACCAGTCGAGCGGCGTGGACACGGCCAGCACCACAGCCGTCGGGGCTCTCGCCCGCCTCCGCGACCAATGCCCGCCAGGCCAAAGAGCGGTTGTCGGCGGAAACCGCCACCGACCTGACCGCCGAGCTTCCGGGCTTCCACTCCGACGTGCGGGTCACCCGCGCCGAGCTGGAGAACCTGATCAGCGAGCCACTCGCCGGCGTGGTCGGCGCGCTCGAGGAGATGTTGCAACGCAACCGGATTCCGGCCGCGTCGCTGGCGGCGGTGGCCACGGTCGGTGGCGGAGCTGCGATCCCGTTGATCACCCAGCGGCTGTCCGAGCACTTCCGGGTACCCGTCGTCACCACACCGCAGCCCGCACTGAACACTGCGGCCGGGGCGGCGCTGCTCGCCGCGCGCGGCCCCGGTGCCGACGTTCCGACCGGCCTCGCCGCGGCGGCCCCTGAAGCTGCCACCGGAATGAGCACGGCCGCCTGGGCCGCCGGCGCGGCAGGAGCTGCGGCAACGGAGTCGGCCGCCGATGGCTCAGCGTCCGCGACGTTCCGGGCGCTCGCCTGGTCGCAGGACGACAGCGGCGACGAGCCGGTGCCGTATGCGGGTGCCGACTACGCGTACGACCCAGACGCCACCAGCGCGCGCCCGCAGATGGAATTCGTGCCGCCTCCGGCGGGCCCACGGCCAACTGCCGAAGAGCCGCTGCCGTGGTACCGCCGTCCGCAGGTGGTGTTCGGCGCGGCGCTGGTCGCGGTGCTGCTTACCACCGGCGGGCTGGTGTGGACGCTGACCAGCAGTTCCGGCAGCAACCGCACCACCAAGACCAGCACAGCGGTCACCAACCCCGAATCTCCCGGCGTTCCCCTGACCGAAACGGTCACGGTCACCGGTACCGACGGGAGTCCCACCGTGGTGACGCCGCCGCCGTCCTCGACTACCCCCGGGCCGTCACCGAGCGGCAGCGAGACGACAACTCCGTCGACCACAACCACGACCACGCAGACAACGACGACCACCATACAACCGACCACCACCACGACGACCCAGCCGCCCACCACGACCACCACACAGGCCCCGCCGACGACAACAACTCAAGCCCCGCCGACGACGACGGCCAAACCGCCGACGTCCAGCGCTGCATTCACTACCCCGCAGACGATCACCACCGTGCCAACCGCACCGACCGTGACGGCACCGCAACCGCCGGCCGCCGCGTCGGCTGGGTGACAGTAAGGCGATGAGCGGTCCTGCACTCCGCGAGGTACCGCCGCAGGCCCGTGACCTAGTCGAGGCGGTTGCCGCCGACCCGACCGCCACAACGAAGGTCGTCGTGGCCGGCGGCATCGGCACCGGCAAGACCGCGACGCTGGCCACGATCCGCGCGGCGCTACGCGCGGGCGACGTGGAGGTGATGACCAGGCCAACGTCGGCCCCGCAGGCCGGACTGGCTGTGGTCGTCGATGACGCGCACCTGCTCACCGACGCGGAACTGGAGGCCCTGGCCGACTGGGTCAACGACCCGTCCGCAACCGTCGTCATCGCCACGCAGCCGCATCCGCATCACGGGAGGCTTCGCGCGCTCACCGTCGCGATGGAGCGCGAGAACCCGCCCGTCGTGCTCGGCGCGCTCCCCACGCCCGAACTGCATCGCGCCACCGCCGCCGCGCTCGGCGGGCCCCCCTCCGCAGAGGTGGTCCGCAGCCTGATGAACGCGACGGCGGGGCTGCCGTTTTTGGTGCGGGCCGCGCTGAGCCACACTGCCGACGACGGCTCACCCGCGATGGCGATCGCGCAAGCCGCCAAGTTCGCGTTGATAGACCGGTTGCGCGCGGTCGACGAGCCCGTGCTCGAGGCGATGCTGATCGTCTCGCTGAGCCCCGATCTCGGCGCCGCGGACGTGGCCGCGGCGTTGGACGTGCCGGCGCAGGACGCCCAACTGCTGGTCGACCGCGCGCGGGCCAGCGGCCTCGTGGAGCCGTCGCACAGCCCGCCGTTTCTGCGGTCGGTGCACCGTGCGGTCGCACAGATTGTCGGCGCCGCGCGTCACCATGATGTCGAAAGAGCTTTGCTGGCAACACAATTGGAAATGTCGACGCTGTCGGCAGAGTTGGCGCTGCGACTGGCAGAACACGGTGTGCGCGACGCCCGCCTGGCCGGCGTGCTGGAAGCCGGCGCCGAGCAGTCATCCGATCAACCGAACCGCGCGGCGCGGCTGTACCGCGCGGCCGTCGACGCCGGGGCCACCAGGCTCACCGCCAGGCTCGCTGACGCGCTCGCGCTGACGGGCGATTACGCGACAGCAGGCCGGTTGGCCGACGACCTCCTGTCCGCCGACGACCCCGCCGATCGTGCCGCGGCGGTGCGCATCGCCGCGTCGATCGCAGTCCACGACGGCAACTCGGGCCAAGCCGCCGACCTGTTCCGCTGGCTCGGGCCGCAGCCGGACGCATTCGTCAGCGCCGCCGGGGCGGTGGTCCTGCTGGGGGTCGGTGATGCCGCGGCGGCGCGCGCGTCGCTCGACGCGCGGGGCAGCGGGCCGCCGACCACCGCCACCCGGGCCGCGCGCAGTCTGGCCGACGGACTGCTGCACACGCTGGATCAGCCGTTCCCGGCCGCGATCGGCCGGCTCGGGCAGTCGCTGACCGGTGAGCTGTTCTCGCGCGGCGTCACACCGGACACCCCGTCCGCCCTCGTCACGCTCGTCGCGTTGCACGGCGGCGACCCCGTGCGGGCCCGCAGCGTGATCAGCCGCGCGGCCCGCAGCGGAGCCGACGAATTGTTCGCGCACCGGCACCGCCTGCTGCTCGGCTGGGTGAAGATGCTCGACGGACAGCTCCCCGCCGCCGGCGCGGACGTCGCCGCGATAGCCGACGCGACGCTGCACCGACGCGACGCACTGTGGGCGGCGGCCCTGAGAACGGGCATCGCGCGGCGTGGTGGCGACAGCGGAGCGGTCCAGCGGCATTGGTATACCGCGATGGAGGTGCTTGCCGAATACGCGATCGACGTGTTCTCGCTTCTGCCGCTCGGCGAGCTCTGGGTCGCGGCAGCCCGGCTACGGCAGCTCGAGCGGATGCAGCACGCGCTGGGCGAAGCGTTCGAGGTTCTGGAACGGCTCGGGAACCCGCAGCTGTGGTCGGTGCCGCTGCATTGGTCCGGCGTGCATGCGGGCATCCTGGCGAACTCCCCGGACGCGGTGGCGCCTCACGGCCAGGCGTTGACCGCGGCGGGGGGTTCGAGCCCGTTCGCCAAGGCGCTGGCCGCCTCCGGCCGGGTCTGGCTGCGGGTATTGGCCAACCAGGTCGACATCGGCGAGGTGACGTCCGCGGCTCGGGGACTCGCAGGGTACGGCCACACCTGGGAAGCCACCCGGCTCGCCAGCCAGGCCGCGCTGCAGACGCCCGACGCGCGGGTGTCCGGCGCGATGCTCCAGCTGGCAAGGGACCTGAAGGTGGCGACCCCCCTCGACGAGCGGCCACCCGCCGAACCGTCGTCGGCCGATGCCGCCGCGGAACATGCGCAGCCCGCCCTCACGGGATCAGCGCGGCTGTCCGACCGGGAGCGCGAGGTCGCCGAGCTGCTGGTGCTGGGCACGCCGTACCGCGACATCGGCAGCCAGCTGTTCATCTCTGCGAAGACTGTCGAGCACCACGTGGCCCGGATCCGACGCCGCCTCGGGGCTGAATCACGGTCGGAGATGCTGTCGATGTTGCGGGCAATGCTGACGCCGCAGGCTTAGCGGCGGTCACCGCTTAGGGCAGCCTTGGTCGCGGTGCAGATACCTGGGATGTCACTATGAGCAGGCAACTACGGCAAGTTACTGGCCGGTAACTTGCCGGAAGTTACTCACGGGTAACTTCACGAGCCCCAGGAGGCGCCGGCGTGGACACGCAGACAGTGATCAGGCTTGTGGTCGGCTTGGTGATGACCGCGGTTGTAGGTGTGTTCGCACTGCGTCGCGTCTGGTGGCTTTACACCCTCGTCCGCTCCGGTCAGCCGGCCACCGGCCGCACCGACGATCTCGGCACCCGGATCAAGACGCAGATCGAAGAGGTCTTCGGCCAGACCCGCCTGCTGCGCTGGTCGCTGCCCGGCCTGGCGCACTTCTTCACGATGTGGGGCTTTTTCATCCTGCTCACGGTCTACATCGAGGCGTACGGGGTGCTCTTCAGCCCGAAGTTCGCCATCCCGTTCGTCGGCCACTGGCCCGCGTTGGGTTTCCTTCAGGACTTCTTCGCCCTCGCGGTGCTGCTCGGCATCACCACGTTCGCGATCATCCGGCTGCGAACCGAGCCAAAGGCGCACGGACGGGAGTCGCGCTTCTACGGCTCTCACACCGGCGGCGCCTGGCTCATCCTGTTCATGATCTTCAATGTCATCTGGACCTACGCGCTGTTCCGGGGGTCATCGGTCAACAACGGCAACCTTCCCTACAACTGGGCCGCGTTCTTCTCCCATGGCATGGGCAAGGCCCTGGGATGGCTGGGGCCCAGCGGCAACGAGGTCCTCGAGACCGTCTCTCTGCTGCTGCACATCGGCGTGATGCTGGCCTTCCTGATCATCGTGCTGCACTCCAAGCACCTTCACATCTTCCTTGCGCCGATCAACGTGACGTTCAAGCGGCTGCCCGACGGGACCGGTCCACTGCTGCCGATGGAGTACGACGGCAAGCCGATCGACTTCGAGGATCCCGACGAGGACGCGGTGTTCGGCCGCGGCAAGATCGAGGATTTCACCTGGAAGGGCATGCTCGACTTCGCGACGTGTACCGAATGCGGTCGCTGTCAGTCGCAGTGCCCGGCGTGGAACACCGGCAAGCCGCTGTCGCCCAAGCTCGTGATCATGGACCTGCGCGATCACTGGATGGCCAAGGCGCCGTATCTGCTCGGCAAGGACCCGGGGCCGCTGGAGGGCCTCGACCTGGAGACCAAAGACGAAGAGGCGCACCATGTTCCGGAATCCGGATTCGGCCGCGTGCCCGGCTCCGGACCCGAGCAGGTGGCCCGTCCGCTGGTCGGCACCGCCGAGCAAGGTGGCGTGATCGACCCCGACGTGCTGTGGTCGTGCACCACCTGCGGGGCGTGCGTCGAGCAGTGCCCGGTGGACATCGAGCACGTCGACCACATCGTCGACATGCGCCGCTACCAGGTGATGATGGAGTCGGAATTCCCGTCCGAGTTGTCGGTGCTGTTCAAAAACCTTGAGACCAAATCGAATCCGTGGGGTCAGAACGCCAAGGACCGGCTCAACTGGATCAGCGAGGTCGACTTCGACGTTCCGGTCTACGGGGTGGACGCCGAGAGCTTCGACGGCTACGAGTACGTGTTCTGGGTCGGTTGCGCTGGCGCGTTCGAGGACCGCGCGAAGAAGACCACGAAAGCCGTCGCCGAACTTCTGTCGATCGCCGGCGTCAAGTACCTGGTGCTGGGCGCCGAGGAAACCTGCAACGGCGACTCCGCGCGGCGCTCGGGCAACGAGTTCCTGTTCCAGCAACTGGCGCAGCAGGCGGTCGAGACGCTCAACGGCGTGTTCGAGGGCGTCGAGACCGTCGACCGCAAGATCGTCGTCACCTGCCCGCACTGCTTCAACACCATCGGGCGCGAGTACAAGCAGCTCGGCGCGAACTACACCGTGCTGCACCACACCCAGCTGCTGAACCGGCTGGTGCGCGACAAGAAGCTGGTGCCGGTCGACCCCGTCAGCCAGGACGTCACCTACCACGACCCGTGCTACCTCGGCCGGCACAACAAGGTGTACGAGGCGCCGCGCGAGCTGGTCGACGCGTCCGGTGCGGCGCTGAAGGAGATGCCGCGGCACGCCGAGACGGGCCTGTGCTGCGGTGCGGGCGGCGCGCGGATGTGGATGGAAGAGCACATCGGCAAGCGGGTGAACCACGAACGCGTCGACGAAGCGCTGATGACGGTGTCGAACGGAGCCAAGATCGCCACCGGCTGCCCGTTCTGCCGCGTCATGATGACCGACGGCCTCACCGACCGGCAGGACGTCCGGCAAAGGCGAGGGCGTCGAGGTGCTCGACGTGGCGCAGCTGCTGCTGGCGGCGATCGACACCAGCACCATCACGTTGCCGCCGAAGAAGAAGCCTGAGGAGAAGCCCGCGGCGCCGGCCGCCGCCGCAGCACGCGGCCGCGGCCCCGGAGGCGCCCGCGGCTGCGCCGCAGCACCGGGGACAAAGAGGCCAAACCCGTCACCGGGCTGGGCATCGCCGGTGGCGCGAAGCGCCCGGGGGCAAAGGCGGCGGCCCCTGCAGCCTCCGCCCCGGCGAAGCCCACCGAGACGCCACAGAAGCCCGCCGAGGCGGCGCCCGTCAAGGGGCTCGGCATCGCCGCAGGCACCAAGCGTCCGGGGGCGAAAAAGGCCGCGGAGGCTGCACCAGCCGCCGAGGCGTCACCTCCGCCCACTGAAGTCACCCAACCTCCGAACGCAGCACCCGACCAGGCCAAGGCAGAGCCGGCGCCCGTCAAGGGGCTCGGCATCGCTGCGGGTGCGAGGCGACCGGGCGCGAAGAAGTCCAATGCCCCAGCGGAACCCACGCCAACCGAATCGAAACCCGAAGCGGCGCAACCGGAGTCGGCCACCACATCGCCGGCGTCCGACGCAGACGGCGACGGCAGCGCGCCTGCTCCCCCCGTCAAGGGCTTAGGCATAGCACGCGGTGCCCGACCGCCCGGCAAGCGGTAACGGACTCAACCGAACCGGCGCATCAAGGATCCTCCAAGCGTCGCGCGGGATGGTGTTCGCGACTCGTTGCTACGTCGGAATGAGGAACCGTGGATACCAGAGGAATCGGTCAATCGATGATCGAACGCTATGCGCAGACGCGAGGCGAGCGGCTTTTCCGCGCCAGCGGGGGAGAAAGGCTGATGCTGCAGGACTCAGCGCGAGGCCACTTCCCCGTGTACCTGAGCGCCCGCGGTTCGTCTCCTGATGTCGTCACACTTCGTGCGCATTGGTCGCGTTGTGAGCGCACCGAGCGCGTTCGCCTTCAGGAATGCGTGACCCGCTTCAACGGTCGGAACAAGTTGTTGACGGCGAGTATTTGCGAATCACACGCCACTTCGGCCCTCGAAGTCGTCGGCAGGAGCCGCTTCTGGGTGAGGGACGAAAGCGATTTCGCACCGTTTGCCCGGTTCGCCGACAGGTCACTCGCCTCGGCCGTGAAGCTGTTCGAAGGACTGTACGCAGAGATGAGGCTGTCCTCGGCCGCCGCTTGAGTGGCGCTGCGAGTGTGGGACAAAATTCGAAATCTGCTGGACACGCCTGGCACCATGGTCAACGTGACCACCCACCAGCTGCCCTGGCAGGCCACCGGCCACCATCATCGCCAGCGCACGTTCGCGCAGTCGACCAAACTGCAGGACGTCCTGTACGAGATCCGCGGGCCGGTGCACGACCACGCAGCGCGGCTGGAGGCCGAGGGTCACCGCATCCTGAAGCTGAACATCGGCAATCCCGCGCCGTTCGGGTTCGAGGCGCCGGACGTGATCATGCGCGACATCATCCAGGCGCTGCCGTACGCGCAGGGCTACTCCGACTCGAAGGGAATCCTGCCCGCCCGGCGTGCCGTGGTGACGCGCTATGAGCTGGTCGAGGACTTCCCCCGGTTCGACGTCGACGACGTCTACATCGGCAACGGCGTCTCCGAACTCATCACGATGACGCTGCAGGCGCTGCTGGACAACGGCGACCAGGTGCTGATCCCAGCGCCCGACTACCCGCTGTGGACCGCGTCCACGTCGCTCGCCGGCGGCACCCCCGTGCACTACCTGTGCGACGAGACACAGGGCTGGCAGCCCGACATCGCCGACATCGAGGCGAAGATCACCGAACGCACCAAGGCGCTCGTCGTCATCAACCCCAACAACCCCACCGGCGCTGTCTACAGCCGCGAAGTGCTCGAGCAGATGGCCGAACTCGCCCGTAAGCACCAGCTGCTGCTGCTGGCCGACGAGATCTACGACAAGATCCTCTTTGACGACGCCCAACACATCAGCGTCGCGACCGTGGCCCCAGACCTGTTGTGCCTCACCTTCAATGGGCTCTCGAAGGCGTACCGGGTCGCCGGATACCGCGCCGGCTGGCTGGCGATCACCGGGCCGAAGGAGCACGCGAGCAGCTTCCTGGAAGGCATCGGCCTGCTGGCCAACATGCGGCTGTGCCCGAATGTGCCTGCGCAGCACGGCATTCAGGTCGCACTGGGCGGACACCAGAGCATCGAGGACCTGGTGCTCCCCGGCGGCCGGCTGCTGGAGCAGCGCGACGTGGCGTGGTCGATGCTGAACGAGATCCCTGGCGTGTCGTGCGTGAAGCCGCAGGGCGCGTTGTACACGTTCCCGCGGCTGGACCCCGAGGTGTACGACATCGTCGACGACGAGCAACTCGTGCTCGACCTGCTGCTGCAGGAGAAGATCCTCGTCACCCAGGGCACCGGCTTCAACTGGCCAGCGCCCGACCATCTGCGCATCGTCACGCTGCCCTGGGCCCGCGATCTCGCCGCGGCCATCGAACGCCTCGGCAACTTCTTGTCCAGCTATCGCCAATAAACTCCGCTTACCCTGGCGCCGTGGCGCACTCCCATTCCCATCCAGGCACGCCCGCACCGATAGGACCGCTGGCGGCGCGGGTCGTCGTCGGCCTTCTCGCGGCCATCGGTATCGCTGTGATCATCGGCGCAGTGCTGCTGTGGCCGAGCGGGCGCAAGGTCGACATCCCGCTACCGTTCCAGAACGCGACCGGTGGAGCGGTGACCACCGAGGCGGGCCATGTGGTCTCCAGCGACCTCGGCCCCTGTGGAAGCCCTTCTGCCGGAATGGTGTTGACGTCGCCACCGACACCCGGCCAGCCTGGCGGCGCGCAATGCGCCCAAGCGCTCGTCGCGATCGACTCGGGGCCGAACACCGGAGCCACCACGCTTTTCGAGTTCACCCCGGGGCCGGGTCAGCCGCAGTTGGCAACGGGCGACAAGATTCGGATCATCCGCCAGGTCGACCAACAGGGAGCGACCAGCTACGGCTTCTACGACTACGAACGGGCCTGGCCGCTGGTAGGGCTCGCCGCGCTGTTCGCGGTGGTGATCGTCGCGGTCGCGCGGTGGCGCGGGCTGCTGGCGCTGGTAGGCATCGTCGTCGCATTCCTCGTGCTGGTGATGTTCTTACTGCCGGCACTGCGCGACGGGGCGCCCGCCGTGCCGGTAGCGCTGGTGGCGTCGGCGGCGATCCTGTACGTGGTGATCTACCTGGCGCACGGCGTCAGCCTGCGCACCAGTGCTGCGCTGTTGGGCACACTCACGTCGCTGCTGCTGGCGGCCTTACTGTCCTGGGCTGCGATCGGCCTCGCCCATCTCACCGGATTGTCCGAGGAGCAGAACAACGAAGTCGCTGCATACATGGGCAACGTGTCGATCACGGGTCTGCTGTTGGCCGGGTTCATCATCGGCAGCCTCGGCGTGCTCAACGACGTCGCCGTCACGCAAGCATCGACAGTATTCGAGCTCGCGGCGGTCGGCGACGAGACATCAAGGCGCACAATCTTTCTCGGGGCCATGCGGGTCGGCCGTGATCACATCGCCAGCACGGTGTACACGCTGGTGCTCGCCTACGCCGGGAGTTCACTGCCGCTGCTCCTGCTGTTCTCGGTCGCGAACCGGTCGCTGGGTGACGTGCTGACTACTGAGAGCGTGGCGATCGAGATCGCACGCTCAGCTGTCGGCGGGATCGCCTTGGCGTTGTCGGTGCCGTTGACCACCGCGATCGCGACAGTGTTGGCCACTCCCGGTGTTGCGACTACCTCCCGTCAAGCAGGTCCAGCAGGTAGCCGCCATAACCTGACTTGAGCAGCAGCTCGGCGCGCTCGGCCAATTGGTCGTCGTCGATGAAGCCGACGCGCCATGCCACCTCCTCGGGAACGCCAATCTTCAGGCCCTGCCGACGTTCAAGGGTGCGGACGTAGTCGCTGGCGTCCAGCAGCGAATCGAAGGTTCCGGTATCCAACCATGCAGTTCCGCGGGCCAGCACTTCGACGGAGAGCTGTCCGCGGTTCAGGTAGATCTGGTTGATCTCGGTGATCTCGTATTCGCCGCGCGCCGATGGCCGTAATGACCTCGCGATCTCCACGACGTCATTGTCGTAGAAATACAACCCCGGTACCGCGTAATGCGATTTCGGCGTCGCCGGTTTCTCCTCCAGCGAAAGCGCTGTTCCGTCGGCGCTGAACTCCACCACGCCGTACGGCGACGGGTTGGCCACCCAGTACGCAAAAATCGCTCCGCCGCAGACGTTTTGGAAGCGGGTGAGGCTCGTCCCCAATCGAGGGCCGTAGAAGATGTTGTCGCCCAGCACAAGTGCGACGGTGTCGGTGCCGACGTAGTCGGCGCCGATCACGAATGCCTGTGCCAGTCCGTCGGGCCGCTCCTGCACCGCGTAGGTGATGTCGATGCCGAACGCCGAGCCGTCGCCGAGCAGCCGGTGAAACCCCGGTGCGTCATGAGGGGTGGTGATCACCAGAATGTCGCGGATGCCCGCCATGATCAGCGTGGACAGCGGGTAGTAGATCATCGGCTTGTCATACACAGGCAGCAGCTGCTTGCTGACTCCCATCGTGATCGGGTACAGCCGCGTGCCCGAGCCGCCGGCGAGGATGATCCCGCGCATCGTGTCCCCTACGCGTCCGCGAGGTCAGCTTCGGTCAGCTCGGTCGCGGCCAAGGCAGACGCCAGGTCGTGGTGTCGGAACACCGACGTCACCTTGTCATGCACAACCCGGAACGCCGACGCCATCGGCTCCCCGGTCTTCCCCTGCTGCTCGACGACCACGACACCGTCGTGCACGTACATCCGCCCGGGTTCGGCCGTGAATCCCGTCGACGTGGCCCATCCACGCAGCGCGTCGTGGCCCTGTATCGCGCCGTGTGCGTCGCCGATTTCAACGTCACCGGTGGACAGTTCGACCAGCGTGTCGAGGTCCTGCGCATTGAGAGCGTCGTGCCAGGCCAGAACGGTCGCGATCTCCGAGATGGTCATGAGTGAAAGCTAATCCATCAGAACGGGGTCTGGTCCAGCCAGGTGCCCCACACGCCGTCGTCGCCGCCGACTGTGATCCGCGCGTCGTCCGCCGGGATGCGCCGCACGACGGCGAGGAAGAGCGGGGTGGCGTCAGCGCTGACCGTCGCCGACGCGTCCGCATGGCTGTGGTCGAGTGCCAGCGCTCCGCCGTCGCCACGCAACGTCCATTCGCCGCCGTCACTGGCGTGCAAGTGCAGGCTCGCACCGTCGCTCAGCGGCGAACCGCCGTCGCGTGGACTGAACCACCAGCCGTTCCAGCCACTCGGTGAGCCCGTCACCGGCCAGTTCCGCGGACAACTGGAAATCCCGACCGAGGGCCAGGTCGGCGTCAGCCCGGTGCACGGTGACCTCGTGCAGCCGACGGCGAATCCACCATGCGGCCGGCCGCGGCCCGAGGAAAGTCCACATCGAGGTGTCGGCGCCCACCCGGTCGACCGCCTCGACGAGCTCTTGCACGCCGCCGCGCAGCCAGTCGATCGCGCCGTCGGCGTCCTCGGGCGGCTTGCCGTTGCGCACCTCGCGGGGATCGAGGATAGCCCGTGAGCCGATCGTCGACGATCTGCGCCGCCCATCTGTCGCCGCGGCCGACGTGGCGCAGCAGCTGCGTGAGCGTCCAGCCCGGGCACGTCGGCACCGGTGTCGCCTGATCGGCGCCGCGCAGCAGTCTCGGCGAACGCGTTGTTCTCGTCGATCAGCGCTGCGGCGAAGTCCACGTCAGGAACCTACCGCCGCCCGCTCGGAACCGAGAGTGATCGGCAGCGACGACCACCCGCGCAGCACCCGCGTGTCGCGCCGGCTGCCGTCACCGGCCAGGTGGGCGTCGGGATAGCGGTCGAAGAACGACCGAAGTCCGACCTCACCCTCGGCGCGGGCCAGCGCGGCACCCAGGCAGAAGTGCCTGCCGCTGGAGAACGACAGATGCTTGTTCGCGTTCGGGCGCTCGATGTCGAACCGGTGCGGGTCGTCGAACACGGCAGGGTCGCGGTTGGCGCCGGCCAGATACAGCACCACCAGCTCGCCGCGCCTCACCGTCGTCCCTGCGACCTCGGTGTCGCGCAGGGCCAGTCGGGCGCTCATCTGCACCGGCGAGTCGAGCCGCAGGATCTCCTCGACCGCGTTCGGCCACAGCTCGGGCCGGCCGGCCAGCGTCGCGAGATGCTCCGGATGCTCCATCAGCATCCGGATGCCGTTGCCCAGCAGGTTGACCGTGGTCTCGAAGCCCGCCGCCAGCACCAGGCCGGCGGTGGCCTGCAGCTCGCGGTCGTTGAGCCGACCACCTTCGTCGGCGGCCTCGATGAGCTGGCTCAGCAAGTCGTCCCCGGGGTTTCGCCGCAGACTGTCGCAGGTGGTCGGCCAGCCAGCTGTTGAAGCCGACGATGCCGCGATCGCACCTGCCGGTACTGCCGCCACGACAGTCCGACGTCGAGGCTCGGGGCGCCCAGCTCGCCGAACTTGAGGATCTGCGGGCGGTCCCGATCGGGCACGCCGAGGATGTCGCCGATCACCGTGACCGGAAGCTGCGAGCAGTAGTGCTCGACGATGTCGACGGCGCCGGACCGATCGGCCAGATCGTCGAGCAGCACCTTGGCGGTCTCCTCGACGCGGTCCCGCAGCGCGGCGACGGCGCGGGTGGTGAACACCGACGACACCAGCTTGCGGTAGCGGGTGTGCTCGGGCGGCTCGACGGACAGCAGCGACGGCGGCTCGAGCGGATGCAGCAGGCCCGGTGTTCGTCTTCTCGTGCACCCAGCGCAGCGGCTTCGGCAGATTCGCGCCGAGCTCGGTGACCCGGAAGTCGTCGGAGCGCAGCAAGTCGTGCGCGATCTCGTAGTCGACGGTCAGGTAGCCGGCGCGGGTCGTGACCATCCGGCCTCTGGTGCGCAGATCCTCGATGTACGGCAGCGGGTCGGCCCGCACGGTGGGGTCGGCGATCATCCGGGCCTGCGGGTCGCCGCGACGCATCCCGATCGACGCCAGCCCGCGGATCACCCCGTGCAGAGCGAACCAACGAATCCTCTGTCTCATGTCGATCACCTCGATTGTCAATCACCTCGATTCGAGCTTAAGAATTGGGCGCAGATCGTCCAACCGGTCGAACAGGTGCCAGACGTAGTCCGACGATCCCTTTTCGCGATGAGGGTGAAGATCGGCGAGCGCCGGATCGCTGCAATAGCTGTCGAACGCGTCCTCGGACTCCCACTCCACGAGGATCAGCACCTGTCGCGGCGCGATGTCACCGGTCATCGCACGGCGGAACTTCCCGAGCGCGACGACCTTGCCGCCGTGCGCGGCGACCTCCGCAACGGACCGCCGGCTATAGGCCAAGTACTCCTCGCGATCGGCAACATTGAACAGGTTGAGCGCGTACACCGTCATACGACGCCACGCTACGCCGTCGGCTGAGCGACCTGCCTGCCCAGTGCGTGCACCCGCCACCCAGCGTCGGTCCAGCGTCGTACGTCAAGGCAATTGCGGCCGTCGACGATGACTTTGGCGCGCACGGTGCCGGCGAGTGCGTCGGGGTCGAGGTCGACGAACTCGCTCCACTCGGTGAGAACCAGGCACCGCGTCGGCGCGGTCGCATGCCTCCGCCACCGAGGTCGAGTAGTTCAGTGTCGGGAAGATGCGCCGCGAATTCTCAATTGCCTTGGGGTCATAGACGTTGACCGTTGCGCCGTTGAGTTGCAGCAGGCCGGCGACGTTCAGCGCCGGCGAATCCCGGACGTCGTCGGACTCGGGTTTGAACGCCGCGCCCAGCACCGCGATGTTGGCGCCGAGCAGCGAGCCGCCGCACGCCTTCGCCGCAAGCTCGACCATCTTTGTGCGGCGCCGCATGTTGATGCTGTCGACCTCGCGCAGAAAGGTCAGCGCCTGGCTGGCACCGAGTTCGCCCGGCACGTGCCATGAACGCGCGGATGTCTTTGGGAAGACAGCCACCGCCGAACCCGAGGCCTGCATTGAGGAACCGTCGCCCGATGCGCGCGTCGTAACCGAGCGCGTCGGCAAGCACGCTGACATCGGCGTCGGCGGCCTCGCACACCTCGGATATCGCGTTGATGAACGAAATCTTGGTGGCGAGAAAGGCGTTCGCCGAGACCTTCACGAGCTCGGCGGTCTGCAGATCGGTGCACAGGAAGGGCACACCCACGTCGATCAGAGGGGCGTAGAGCTCCCGTACCGCCGCCTCGGCCCGTCGCGAATTTGATTGCACGCCCAGGACAATGCGGTCGGGGTTCAATGTGTCGTGCACGGCGAAGCCTTCGCGCAGGAATTCGGGATTCCAGGCCACTTCCACATCCACGCCGTTGGGCGCCAACGCCGTTGCACGCGTTGCTAACTCGGCTGCGGTTCCCACTGGGACGGTCGACTTGCCGACGATGACGGCCGGCCGCTTCAGGCGCGGCACCAGGCCGTCGATGACGGCATGCACATGCCGCAGATCCGCACCGTATTCGCCCTTCTTCTGCGGGGTGCCCACACCGAGGAAGTGCACATCGGCGAACTCAGTGGCCGCATCATAGTCGGTTGTGAAACGCAGGCGGCCCGCTGATAGATTGTCCCGCAACAGCTTTCGCAGTCCGGGCTCGTAGAACGGCGCTTCGCCGCCGGCGAGCTTGGCCACCTTGCCGGGATCGATGTCCACGCCGATGACTTCGTGACCGAGCTCGGCCATGCCCGCGGCGTGGGTGGCGCCGAGGTATCCCGTACCGAACACGGTGCACCGCATATGGCCGGTATAACCGGCTGCGGTGAGCTAACTGCAACCTGACACTTAGCGGCAGGACAACGGCAGGTTACGTGTCAGTGGGTCAGGTTAGAACGGCCAGAACGGATTGTTGCGAGAGCCTCGGCTACTCGGACCGGATGGCTGCTGCGGCTGTTGGATCACAGGCTGGCGCGGTTGCTGCGGGATCACAGGCTGCTGAGTGATCACAGGCTGCTGCGGAGCCAGCGGCTGCTGCGGAGCCACAGGCTGCTGGATCACAGGCACCGGGGGAAGCGTCGGCTGGTTCGGGAACACCGGCTGCTGGATCACCGGCACCAGAGGGACCAGAGGCTGCTGTGTCGCAACGGGCTGCTGCGTCACGGGCGCGGACGGAACCTGCGGCTGTTGCGGTGGCGTCCATTGCGGCTGCTGCGGCGGCGTCCACGGCGGCTGCTGCTGCGGCCTCCATTGCGGCTGCTGCGGCGGCGTCCACGGCGGCTGCTGCTGCGGCGGCGTCCACGGCGCCTGCTGCGGCGGGTCGTCGTGGACCCACGGCGGCTTGAACGGCCACCACCATGTTTTCCTGGGGACGTAGACCGGAGTGTTCGGGTAATAATTCGGCCCGTACACCGGCGGCGTGATCACCTGGCCGAGCGGCGGCGCCGGCGGCTGGGCTTCCGGTGCCAGCGGCTGGGCTTCCGGCGCAGGGGGCGGCGCGGCGGGCGGCGGCGCGGGCTGAGCCTCGACGACCACTTGCCGCGGTGCGGCCTGGGGGGCCTCCTGCACAACCGGAACCGGCGGCTTGATGGTCTCGGGAGGAGGCTGGACCGCCGGGGGCTGGGTCGGCTCGGCGATGGCAGGGGCTGGCGGCGCCGCGGTGCTCGGCACCACGATGCTCTCCCCCGGGTTCGGCCGTTGGTCGACCGTCGGCCGAATGCTGACGGCAAGCGAGATGACCAATGCCACAACGCCGACCACGAAGATGCTGGTCAACGTGCTGCCCACGAGGAGGAAGGGCCGTCGGGTCTCGTCGGCGACCTCGGCATCGTCCTCGGCGACCGGCGCTGACGCCACAGCGGGCCGCAGCTGTGTGGCCGCCAACGCCGAAGCGTCGGGATCCTGCGAATACGCCAGCCCGACCGTTGTCGCCTCGAAGCGCGGCGCACGTGCCGCCGCCAGGGCCGCACCGCGGGCCAGTGCCATCGCGGCATCCTCGGGCGCGCTGACAGGGACCGACACCAGGTGCTCGAGATGCTCCTTGACCGACGTGATGTCGACGCCGGAACCGACGACGAATACTCCATGCGGCCGCACGTCCTGCGACTGAAGGCTGGTGACCATCTCAGTCATCACCGCCATGGCGTCGGCGCTGTGCAAACTGCGGCTGAGCACCTTGACGATCGACCCGTTTCCGGTCTCGACGACCGACAGGGTCGCCGTGTCGCGCTCGACGAACATGAGCGCTGTCGTGTCGTAACCCACCGCGCGTCCGACGGCTTGCGCCAGCGCACCGGCCGCGTGCAGTTCCGACACGAGAGTGACGTCGTCAATGCCGCGGCTGGCGAGTCCGTCACGCAACGCCGCGGCCTCGTCGTGGTCGCTCCACGTGACACCGGTGGCGATCAACCTATGCCCGCCGGCCAAGGCGCTCTGCTGGGTGCCGAGGATCGCCGAGATCACCTGATCGGGCGCACTCGAGTTTGCTGCACCGTCGATGGCAGTGACGTCGAAGACGTCGTGGTCGATGGTGAGCCCGTCGGCCCGCTCACCCTCGACCAGCACCATGCGGACCGTCGTGGGTGTCATCGACACGCCAAGTACGATGTCCACGAACCCCTCCACAATATTTGCTAGTGGGATCAGGCCCACCGGGTTGTGTTCCACGAATCAAGTCGTCAACTAGAACTTCATCGCGCCTTCAGCCCGATGCGTTACATCCCCCGACGTTAGCTGAGCCTGATCAAGTTACCGGCTGACGAAGCTTCGTGGGCCCCGCTGAACCTGGTGCCTAAACACTACCCGCATACCACGAATCGCGCGCCAAATATGTTCAGCCGGGAGCCCCGTCTGACGAGGCTTGGCTGATGAAGTTCTGGTATGACCGCGACGGCGTCGGGCCACGCTGGCCCTGGTACTTCGAGCCGACCTTCGCGCTGCCGTACGGGTGCTGGGCGGGACTGGTCAGCCGGAGCAGACAGAGCTGACCGATCTTCATTCCCGGCCACAAGGTGATGGGCAGGTTAGCGACGTTGGACAGCTCCAGCGTGATGTGGCCGCTGAAGCCCGGGTCGATGAAACCGGCTGTCGAGTGAGTGAGCAGACCGAGTCGGCCGAGCGACGACTTTCCCTCCAGTCGACCGGCGAGATCGTCAGGAAGAGTGCACATTTCGAGTGTGGAGCCGAGCACGAATTCCCCAGGGTGAAGGACGAAGGGCTCACCGTCGAGGGGCTCGACGAGACTGGTCAGCTCGTCCTGCTGCACGGCTGGATCGATGTGGGTGTAGCGCGTGTTGTTGAACACGCGGAACAGACTGTCGAGGCGGACGTCGACGCTGGACGGCTGCACGAGGGTGTCGTCGAACGGATCGATACCCAGTCGGCCGGCGTCGATCTCGGCGCGGATGTCGCGATCGGAGAGCAGCACCCGTCGAGCGTATCGGCAGGCCCCAGAACGGTTTCAGCGCGCTCAGATGTGCTCCGCGCGTCTGAGCGGGCTGAAGTGCTAGCCTTTCCGGTCGAACAAGCCGATGTAGTTCAATGGCAGAACATCAGCTTCCCAAGCTGAATACGCGGGTTCGATTCCCGTCATCGGCTCCAGTATTTTAGCAGTTCAGCGACATATAGGGTGTCTCCCCTCCTACTCGCCGAAGACCACTCTTGACCGTGGTTTGACCGTCACCCGGCGAGACGCCAGCCCGAAATCGTTAGCTGGCTCGGGGCTCCGGTCACAGCCTTAGCCGGTCGCCTGGTTCTCCTCGTCCCCGGTCACCGCGAAGAGACGCCACATGTCCGGAACGCCCTTCAGCGCGCGCTCACCTCGGTCGTCAAAACGAAGGCCCGATCCGACGACGAGGTCCTTGACGGTGCTCGATACCAGGACCTGACCCGGGTCGGCGGCGGCCTGTATGCGAGCGGCGATGTGCACACCGATCCCGCCGAGATCATCGCCGATCAGCTCGCATTCGCCCGTGTGTACCCCGACTCGCAGCTCGCTGCCCAATGTCTCGGGAGCGGCGCTTCGCAGCGCCATGCCGGCGCGGACCGCGCGCGCGGGGCCGTCAAAGGTGGCGAGCACACCGTCGCCCGTCGACTTCACGACGCGGCCTCGAAAGCGACCCACTTCTCGCTTGACGAGACGGTCGTGGCGCTCGAGAACATCCCGCCATCGACGATCGCCCAACGCAGCCGCGCGCTCGGTCGAGCCCACGATGTCGGTGAACAGAACAGTTGCGAGCGCCCGATCAACAGGCCGGTGGGTGAGGTCGCCTGTCAGGAAGCGCTCGATCTCATCAAGCAGGGCATCTTGGTCGCCGGTGCAGAAGAGGTGGTCACTGCCCGCAAGCTCGACCACGCGCGCATCCGGGATTCCTCCTGCGACCCCGCGCGAGAGCACGGGCGGGACGATTTGATCACCTTCACGGCAGAGAATGAGGGACGGCGCCCTGACACTCGCCAGCAACGGACGGACGTCAAGTTGCAGATACATCTCCCAGAGCGCCTGGGCACCGCGTGGGCTGAGGCCTGAGCGAAGGAGCCGACCCCACCAGTCGTGGAGCTCGGGGTCGCCCACGCGACTCGGAGCCCAGCGGTCGATGCTGGACGGATCGACCCAGTCGTCTTGGATACGACTCCAGAATGCCTTGAGCTTGTCGACGGGGATGCCCTCGGGGTGATCGTCGGCTTGGGCGAGGCGGGCATAGGTGCCGTACTGGACCATCGCGCTCACGCGGTCGGGGTGTGCGGCAGCCAGCATCGTCGCCGCCGATCCGCCTTCGGAGATGCCAAAGATCGCCGCCTGAGCGACGCCCAGGGCATCAAGGACAGCCAGGGCGTCGTCCACCACATTCTCCAACGTGTAGGCGCCAGCGTCCCGGTCAGAGAGCCCCATCCCGCGCTTGTCGAACAAGATCACACGCGCGAACGAGCCCATCCGATCCCAGAATCGCTGGGCCGCCGGCAGCGTCGGGAAGATCTCGAGGTGGCTGACGAACCCGCCGATCACGAGCAGATCGATCCCGCTGCCGCTCTCCATGTACGCGATCGACACGTCGCCGTTGTGTGCGTAGCGGATAGGGGACCGCGCGGTCATTGGCGCCTTCGGCGGCCCACGCACTCGTGCACGTCGACCTCCTCGCTCGAGTAATGGGCGATCCTACGTTGATCCCTGCGGCGGCGGTAGCGTCCGCCAGGTGAACGAGGTTAAAGATTAAGGAGTTCCGCGCCACGATGCTCGCCTCGGCAGGCCGAGGTGGAGACAGAGAGCCCGCTCGCCGGAAGCAAGAAACGGCGATGTCGATCCTCGAATGGACCTGTGGTCGGTGTGCGACCCGGTACCTCTGTTCGGCGATCAGGATGTGCGAGCGGAATGGCTGCTCGACTTCAATCGGGGTATTGGGACTATGGAGCCGATGACGGTGTCTGGTTTCAGGACATAGTTGCTTCAGGACATAGTTGGCAGCTGTCTCGCGACATAGTTGGCACCTCAGCGTTGAGGGAGGCCGGGCAAATAGCCCGCCCGGAGCCTTCCGCTAACAGCAGCTCAGGCGGCGTTTATGCCGCTGGCCGTGACTTCGGCACCCGACTTCCGGCCACATACAGGCCACACGACTCGCGCGAGACACTCGCGCGGGTCACTGTGTGTGATTCGCGTTTCGGCCTTCCGTCATGGCGGCGCAATTACCATCACCGCTACAGGCAGGGTAGCGGCGGCTACTCCCGATTCCGAAGGCGACGGAGCACAAGATGGTGCCAAAAGTGAAGGCCTCGCCCCATCTCATGGGTGGAGACGTCGACGAAGGGTACGGGAAGGTGGCCGACGTCTTCCGCCGCAACCTGACCAACGGCCAGGAGGTTGGCGCCGCGTTCGCCGTCCACCGTGATGGCCGCAAGGTCGTTGATCTGTGGGGCGGATTCCGCAACGGGATCACCCAGGCCCCCTGGGAGCAAGACACCCTCGTTAACGTCTTCTCCACCACGAAAGGCGTTGCCTCGCTCGCCGTCGCGGTGGCCGCCTCCCGCGGACTCATTTCCTATGACGCCAAAGTGGCCGCCTACTGGCCGGAGTTCGCGCAAGCCGGCAAAGACGCGATCACGGTGCGGCAACTGCTGTCACATCAAGCCGGACTGGCCGCGTTAAGGCCGCCGCTGACGCTGCACGACCTGGCCAACCCGACAAGCATGTCGGCGAAGCTCGCGGCGCAGCGCCCCGCTTGGATCCCTGGGACGAGACACGGCTACCACGGCATCACGCTCGGCTGGTACACGGGTGAACTGATCCGCCGAACCGACCCCGCAGGGCGGTCACTCGGCCAGTTCTTCGCCGACGAGGTCGCCAAGCCGCTCAGTTTGGATTTCTACATCGGACTGCCAGCCTCGGTGGACCGCAACCGCGTGGCGCACTTACACCTACTGTCCCGATCCAAGGTGCTGCTGCACCTCCACACGCTGCCTCCACGCCTTGTGGCGGCATCGTTCAACCCGTTCAGCTTGACAGCGCGGTCCTCCACTGTCGTCGAGGGAATCAACTGTCCATCGGACGACTTCAACCGCGACGAGCTACGGGTGGTCGAGATGCCCGCGGCCAACGGCATGGGTGACGCGCGGTCGATTGCCAAACTGTACGGCAGCGCCGCCACCGGCGGTTCTGAGATCGGCTTGACCCCAAGCACCCTGGATGCGCTCGAAAAGCCTGTGACACCACCGACGAAGGGACGGCGCGACAAGGTCCTACACGTCGATGCGACGTTCTCTGTTGGCTTCGGTAAACCCAACTCCCTGTGTGTCTTCGGCTCCTCGGACGATGCGTTCGGAACGCCTGGATTGGGCGGCTCGTTCGGATTCGCCGATCCGAACACCGGCATCGGATACGCGTATGTAATGAACCGGATGGGTTACCACCTAGTCGATCCGAGAGAACACGCCCTCCGCCACGTTCTGTTCCACGACATCCTGGGAACCAGGCCCCAAACCTGAATATCTGCTGCTGTGCAAAGTCCTTGGCCCCGACGCTTGACGAAGCTCAGGCAGCTACCCGAGGAAACCGGCCAATAGCCGCGCCTGGTACTAACCCAGTAGCCGTATCACGTTGGTCGCGATGGGCTTTGGGCCGGTCATTGCGCCGAGGGCAGCCATCGCGTCGGTGTGGTCATCTTCGAACAGGTGCGCATAGATGCCGAGCGTCGTTGTCAGCTTGTTGTGCCCCATGAACCGGCTGATTTCGAGCGGCGGTATCCCGGCAGCCACGCAAAGGCTCGCGTAGGTGTGCCGCAGGCTGTGGAATTTCAGCGCCGCCGACAGGCCAGCGCGCGGGTTGTGGCGCATCGCACGCAGCACGGCGCGGCGGTACACCGCGTCGTAGAACGCCGCGTGCCGCAACGGCTCTGACCAATCAAGCACTTACCGCGCCTGCGCTTCTGCCACCGTCAGCGCAGCCAAGGCATCGGCCTGCCGCTGTGCATGAACCTTCGCGGACTTGTCGGCCTCGGCAGCTTTGACCAGGCCCGCCACCTGAGCAGCGGTGAGGAATTGCGCGGGGTCATCGACTGCGCCGGTCGCGCACGGCAGGGTTGGTTAGGTCAACCATCCGCGCTATCGACCGCCGGATCTGCTCAGGCCGGTCAAGCGCGAGGTACACAACGCCTGCGTCGCTCTGCTCTACCGGGTAGCCGAGCACGTCCGCATCGCGTAACCCCAACCGCGCGAATGTCACGGGTCGCATGGTGGCCGGCGTGCTCGCTTCCTTGGCTGAGGTTGAACTTGAGCTGGCCGCTGACCTCTTTGGCGACATAGTGCGATGTGCGGCCACGACGAAGCCGCATCGCCCGTCGAAGATCTGGCGACACGATCACATACGGCGGCATTGTCGACAATGATGAGAAGGCTTTCGATCGCGTCTCCTCCGTATCGGCGAGCTTCGTCGAGTAGGCGCAGCCAGGTGACGAAGAACATGAACAAGGCAGGCGGTCGGGTGGGGAACCCCAAACTGAGCTTCGGCTATCTCTACGACTTCCGAAATCCCGAACAGTGGCGTCGCCCTTGGAATGACCTCTACCAGGAAACGCTGGACGTCGTCGCATGGAGCGAGACCGCCGGCTTTCGCGGCGCCTGGGTGCCCGAGCATCACGGCGCCGACGACGGATACATGCCGACACCCAACCTCGCGCTGGCAGCGATGGCGGCGCGGACCACGACCATTCGCATCGGCGCGGCGGTCGCGATCGCGCCGCTTTATCATCCGGTCCGCTTCGCCGAAGAGTGCGCCATCCTCGACATCTTGTCCAACGGCCGGCTCGAAACGGCCCTCGCCATCGGTTATCGCCGCCGAGAATATGAGATGCATGGTGAGGAATTCGGCAAGCGTGGCAATCGTTTCGACGAGTTCCTACGTGTCGTTCGCGCGCTGTGGGCTGGCGAGACTGTGAACTTCACTGGCAAGTACTACACCGTGAAGGAAGCGCGGATCACGCCGCGACCTCCACGCAGAGACATACCGCTCTACATCGGCGGCTTCGCGGAAAAAGCGATGGCGCGGGTGGCCAAATATGCACATGGGTACTTCGGGAACGAAGAGCTCTGCGATCTCTACATGGAAAAGCTGAAGCAACACGGCAAAGACCCAGCGCGGGCTGTTATTCGAATCCCGGGCCTGTTCCTAACCGTTGCAAAGGATCCCGAAAGAGCCATGGAAGAGTTGGCACCCCACTATCACCACGTCTACAACACCTACGGCGCGTGGATGAACGAGGACAACGCGATCGGGCGGGATGAACTTGCGATGCAACCGATGGAACTGGATGCCTTCAAGCGAAGCGGCATCCTCCAGATCCTGAGCCCCGAGCAGGCGGTCACCTACTTCAAGGCTATGAAAGACCGTATCCCGGTTGAGCATTACATGATGATGCGCCCTCCCGGGCTGCCTGCGGAGCGCTTCATCGAGTATGCGCAGCTGTTCGCGGACAAGGTGATACCGGCGTTCACCTAGCGGCATCACCGGCAGCCGGACCGACGCTCCTCGAGGTACGACAGGCAAACGCCATCATGACGTCGACGCGCCTATCTTCTGAGCGGAATGACGTCGCGACCGCCAGGGCCCTGCCGTCGACTGCAAGCGTGATCGTCTACCACGCTCACGCTGGCGCTGCGTGCGCACGGCGTCGAGACCCAGGAGTTCCCTCCGATGGTCATGTCGATGATCGCGGCCAGCCTCGCCCGCATCCTGGTGCTCGAGCGCGGACTCGGCATCACTCGCGGGCATGCCGAAGCACCGGCGTTCGTCGAGCGCTACCTCGACCGCTTCGACATGCCCAACTAAATCGCCAGCGCCGCGACACTACGGTTGTGCACGGATATCGCGCGTTTTTCGTCCACAACCGTGGTCTCGGCGCAGGCGCCTATCCCGACAGCCGTTTGGCGGCCAAGTCCCGCAGATCGGCGGACTTGATCTTGGCGTTGCCGGTCAACGCGATCTCGTCGTCGCGGAAGAACAGCACATGCCGGGGCACCTTGTAGCTCGCCAACCGCTCGACCAGGAACGCGCGAATCCCCTCGCCGTCGAGGGTCACACCGTCGTGCGGCACCACGCAGGACACGACGACCTCGCCGAGCGTGTCGTGCGGTACGCCGACGGTCTGCGCGACCTTGACGCCGGAGTGCTTCACGAGCGCTTCGTCGACCTCGCGGGGTGAGACGTTCGCGCCGCCGGTCTTGATGATGTCGGTGAGCCTGCCCTCCCAGAACAGCCTGCCGGCGTCGTCGAGGTAGCCGCCGTCGCCGGTGCGGAAGAAGCCTTCGGCGTCGAGCGTCTCGTCGAGTGGCGTGCCGATATAGCCCAGCATCAGCGTCGGGCCCTTGACGCAGATTTCGCCGCGCTCCCCGCGCGGAACGACGGCCCCGGTGTGCGGGTCCACGATCTTGAGCGTCACGCCCGGCAGCGCCTCGCCGCTGCTGTCCTTGTGGACGTCGGGCGGGGTGTTCGCCGGGAAACACGTTGTGATCGTGAAGGTTTCGGTGTTGCCGTACGCGTGACCCGGCTCGAACCATTTCGTCGACACCGTCGGATGGCGCGCGACCGGTGTCTTGAAGTCGACGAACCGCATGCTGCTCAAGTCCACCTGGTCCCAGTTCGGAGCGCCTTCGAGTTGCGCCCACTGGTGTGGCCACGCGAACGGGAAGTTCACGCGCTCGGCAGCCATCAATTCGAGCGCCTCGGCGGCGGCGAACGTCGGCTGCAGCACGAGAGCACCGCCCGCGGCGAGTGTCGCGCCGAGCGACATCCCGAAATTGCCGGACCAGAAGAAGCCGTTGGCCGACCAGCACCGGACGTAGTCCTCCGGGCCGAATCCGTACATGCGCCGGAAGCGCCACATCTGGATGCAGACACCCCGGTGCGCGCTCAGGATGCCCTTCGGCTTGCTCGTGGATCCCGACGAGAAGAACAGCACCGCAGCGTCGCTCGGCTGAACCGCCGCTGCCGTCGCCTCGATGAGCTCGCGCGGCTCGTCGCGGCCACCGGCGAGGAACTCGTCCCACGATTCGATCCCGGGCGTGGCCTCCCCGATCATCGCCAGCCGGCGCAGGTACGGGTACGTCGCCGACTGCAGCGCGCCGGGCGTCGACTCGTTAATCGCCGGCTCCAACTCTGTCGCCATGGCCGCGAAATCCTTCTTCAGCACGCTGCGCTCGAACAACAGCACCGAAACGCACGAGGCGTGGAGCAGATAGTCGAGCTCTGCGGCCGTCGAGAACGTGCTGAGCGTAACCGCCACGCCGCCGGCCATCGAGATGCCGAACACCGCCGAGATCCATTCCGGCCGGTTCGTCATTAACACGCCCACCCGGCCGCCCTTGCCGACGCCGCAGGCGCGCAGCGCTCGCGCCACGTCGATCGCCCGGTCCCAGAGTTCGGCGTAGGTCCAGCGCGTGACACCGTCGGCTGTGCGGAAGACCAGCATCTCCCGCTCGCCGTACATCGACGTGACTTCGCGCAGGAAGCCGGGCAGCGTGAGTTGCCCGAGTCCCGGCTCAGCGCTCAGGGGTGGTCCCGAGACTACGGACAGAGATTCCACCTCAGACCGGCAGCTCCACCTCGGCGGTGCAGTCCACCAGCACCGTGCCGTCCTGGTTGGTGAGGCGCAACTTGACCTGAACCAGCGGCACACCCCAGGCGGACTCCGGCTCCTTGCCGATCACCTCGGCATCGAAGTAGGTGACGTCGCCTTCGAAGGCGGGCCCGCGGAAGTCGGCCTTGGTGTGGCGCACCATGCCGTCGTCGCCGGCCCAATACGCGAGGTAGTCGGTGCACCAGGCGCCCATCGTCGCCCCGTAGCCGTACGCGCGCGCCATGCCTACTTCGCTCGCCCTGTCGGCGTCGATGTGACCACGCGACGGCCCGACATAGAGTCCGTCGCGCTTGCGCGGATCGATCTTCGCGTCCTCCTCGTCGAACGCAAAGTCCTTGCCCCAGCCCGGATCCTGGTAGACCCACGGATCGTCGACGCCGGGCGGCGACACCCAGTGGAACGTGCCCCAGATGTTGAACAGAAACGCGCGGTATTCCGTGGTGAAGCTCGCGATGCTGTGCGGTCCGATCACCCGGCGCGGCAGCGTGTCGCCCATCTTCACTTCGTCGAAGTGCGGCGAAACGCCCATCCGGTTGGACTCGAGCCACTCGCGGCGCAGCCTCTCAACCTCTTCCAGCTCGGGTTGCGTCCAGCGTTTGATCTCGCCGAGCTGGCTTTCGAACATGCCGCGCTTGGTCGCTTCTTCGTACAGATAGCGGATCGCCGTCGACCGCTCGTGCGCCACCAGCACGCCGTGCTGGTTCCTGTGCACCGTGTCGCCGCGCGAAAACATCGTCGGCCCGGCAAATTTCGTCTCCACGACCTTGTAGTCATGGAAGCGGCGCTCTTGAAACAGTTTGTCCCCCGGCCGGACCGGACAGCCGTAGAACCACCATTCCTCGCCGCCGAAGATCAAGTGACTGTTGGGAATGTGGCCGACGCACGCGGGCGCTGCGCCGTGCCCGAAGTCCAGCGCCACCGCGATCGACTGCGGCGCCACTATGCCGCCGAACTTGGACTCCCGGGCGAACACCTCGTCCCAGTGCAGCGGATTGGGGTAGTCCATCGCCATCACCCAGCGGCGAATGTCGGAGGAACTGCACGGATCCCACAGCTGTCCGCCGCCGACCGGCTTGCCCACCCGGTGGTCGACGTCGGACAGATCGAGTTCGACGCTCTGCGGTCTGGTGTTTTTGGCCATGTGTGCTCCCGATCAGCGGTTGACGTCGATGACGATGCGGCCGCGCACCTTGCCGTCTATCAGTTCTCCGGCGGCGGCAATGGTTTCTTCGAGCGCGATCTCCCGCGCGATCGACTCAAGCGCGCCGGCATCCAGATCGCGGGACAGCCGCTTCCACGCGGCCATCCGCCGTGGCTTCGGCGCCATCACGCTGTCGATGCCGAGCAGCGACACACCGCGCAAGATGAACGGTGCAACCGACCCCGGGAAGTCCATGCCCTGGACCAGGCCACACGCGGCGACCGCGCCGCCGTAGCGGGTTTGAGCGCACGCGTTGGCCAGCGTGTAGCTGCCGACGGCGTCGACGACACCCGCCCAGCGTTCCTTCTGCAGAGGCTTGCCCGCCTCCGCAAGCTCGGCGCGGTCCAACACCGTTGACGCGCCCAGCTTTTCGAGATACTCGGACTCCGAGGACTTGCCGGTGGCGGCGGCGACCTTAAACCCCGCTTTCGTCAACAGCGCGATCGCGACGCTACCGACGCCGCCTGTTGCTCCGGTCACCAGGATCTCGCCCTGATCGGGCGAGACGCCATGGTCGAGCAGGGCGTCCACGCACAGGCTCGCCGTGTAGCCGGCCGTGCCGATCGCCATGGCCTGCCGCGTGGTGAACTCGGACGGCAGTGGAATGAGCCAGTCCCCGTTGAGCCGGGCGCGCTGAGCGAGTCCGCCCCAGTGAGTTTCGCCGACACCCCAGCCGTTGAGCACGACGCGGTCACCTGTCTTCCAGTCCGCGTGGCTGCTGTCGGTGACGACGCCGGCGAGGTCGATGCCTGGGACCATTGGAAAATTGCGCACCACCGGCGACTTGCCGGTGATGGCGAGAGCATCCTTGAAGTTCAGCGTCGAGTACTCCACGTCGAGGGTCACGTCCCCGTCGGGGAGCTGCGCCTCATCGAGGTCCGCGCGGGCAACCGTCTGCCCGGCCTCACCCTTATCGATCAGAATTGCCGAAAACATCGGTGACTCCGTTCCTCCTCGACGCTCAGGGTCGCGGCTGAGAATATCATTCTCGATGTTGAACATGATATTTCCATCGGTAGAGGGTGGTGGACACGGTGCGCCGCCACCCGTCGCTGGTCGCACAGAGCGGCGCTCACGATCGACTACCTCGCGACGCGCCGCTACATCCTGGGCCTACCCCGGCGCGGCGCGCTCGCGCCAGTCCTTCCTTCGCGGGTGCACTGACTGACCTTGCGGCGCTCCTCGGCGGCGACGGCAATACGAATATCGGCAAGCAACCGCTGGCTGTCATCAGCGGAGTCGGCGCGGTCACAGTCGAGCAGTCGCGACCCGTTGCGCTCTGCGCGGTTGAACAACTCGGCGGCGTCAAGCTGGTCGCGCGTAGCCCTGTCGAGTGCGCGCCAGCAAGCCGTCGGCAATGCCGGCTTCGACGGCGGCTATCGCGCTCGCAGTATTGCCCGCCTTCACCCACGCCATATCGGAAATTGGCGTATCGACGCCCAGGCCAGACACACAAACCGCTGGATCGGCTGGGGCCCGCTGCCGTGTCCCGACCTGTGACAACTCGTGACAACCCTTGTTCGATAGTGCACGCCGTCCCCCTCAGCCAGTGCATAAAGAATCCGCCAAGGCATTTGTTGGACGCTCTGCTCCATGCAGCGCCCGAATCTTAGGTCAGGCGTCGCCACAACCGCGTCGCGGTCGGCGTCATGCTGATAGCTGGTCCGTACTTGAGGGAGCGACCGGGCGCCGGCCGCGGCACAAGAACATGGACCACATCATGAGCACGATCGACCTATTATTCGTCGCCCTTGGCTGTGGTGCTTTCGCCCGGGCGTTGGCGCGGCACGCGCCGATAGCGGTGTCGGGCGCGGGCCTGGCGGCGCAGGGCGTGCTCGGCGTGTACACCGGGCTGATGGTGCGCAGCATCTCGTTCGCCGCGCTTGGCTCGAACTGGCCGATCGTCGTCGCTGTCGCGGTCGGCACCCTGGTTATCAGCGTCGCGGGCGGCGCGCTGCTAGGTCTGCACCGTGACGTCAGCCCGTTGACGGGCGGGCTCGCGCTCGTGGCGGGAGGCTCGTCCGGACTGGTCGCGATCGCTCGCGAACTCGGTGGTGACGATCGTGTCGTCGCCGCCGTCCAATACCTCCGCGTTGCACTGATCACAGCTGCCATGCCCGTCGTCGTGACGATCTTCTACCACGGCACCAAGTCGCATGGCTCGCAGATAAGCGAAACAACTTCTCTCCCTTTGCATTTCAACCTACCGCTGATCGCGGTCATCGTTGTGGTCGGCGCGGCGGCCGGCCGCTTTGCACGGCTGCCGGGATCCGGATTGCTAGGTCCGATGGCGATCACCATCGTCTTGGAACTCTCCGGGCTAACGGCGGGTCTCACGGTTCCGATGGTGCTGGCCGAGGCCGGAATCATGCTGATCGTTTGGCAGACGGTGCTTGCGTTCAACCGAGAGTCGCTTCGAGCGATCCAACGGATCCTGCCCGGCGCGTTCGCGTTGATCATGGTGCTGAACGTCGCGGCGGCCGGTCTCGGCGTGGTGCTGGCCAATGTGGCCGGACTGAGCATGCTCGACGGATACCTCGCGACGAGCCCCGGCGGCATCTACGCGGTGCTTGGCACCGCTGTGGGGTCGGGCTCCAACGTGCCGTTTGTCATGGCGGCCCAAGTCATTCGGATTCTGCTGATGCTGTTCGCCGCGCCCTTTGTCGCACGGTTATTCATGAGGTTCACGCCTCAAAGCACGGCGAGTGGAGAGCTCATCCCTGTCGCCGCTTGAACGCCGAGCGCCGACCGCGCGGCAAGAGCGACAGGGCCGGAACCGGTAGAGCGGTCCTTATGATCAGAAGACCTGCGGATGAAACGCCTCAGTAATTGGCGACGGCCTTGGCCACGACGGCGTCGACTTCTTCAGTAAGCAAAAATCTCTCGGCGACAAGCGATTCGGCGGCCGCGCGAACTGCAGCTGCGTAATCGTCGCGCGTCGAATATCTTTCGGTGACCGACGGCCGCCCCGGTGCGAATGGCAGCTTGCTGCCGATTCGCTCATAAAGCACGTCAGGCAGCTCGTCGATGTGTCGCCTGGGATTCCAGCCGGTATAGGTGGCAAGCGGTGCGGCGACCGCAGGCAGGCGTATCCCGGCCACTTCGTTGCCGTCCGCGTCGATCGCCGAAACCAGATCGACGTACGTTTCGCCTAGGAGGACGGGCCAGCGACCGATGCCGCGCTCGGCGTCCGGTCCAAGGTCGACACTGCGCGCGTACGCAAGCGATGCGGGATCCGGTGCAGAGGCGTGGCCGAAGCCGGACAACACTTCCTTGCGGTAGACGGCCGTGCCGTCGCTGGTCCGCGGGACCTGGCTGGGCGGCGGTTCGACGCCGTCGGTGACCCAGTTCTCCAGCGCGACCAGCAGTGCCCGATTCACGGGCGTGACGTCCAGGCGGTGCACCGGGTTGGCGGCCGGCAGGGCTTCCTTGATCTGACTGCTCCCGAAGTGGTCAGTACCCGCTATCAGATACGTGCGTACGTCGGGATCTTCAGGCAAGTCCTTGCCGGTGTACGGATCGACATGCAGAAGCGCACCGTCGCCGTGCCAGTACTCGGATGCGCTGTTGGTGAAGATCGTTTTCGGCACGCCGCCAAGCTCGCGCTGCCGCGCGAGCAGATCAGCGTGCCCGAGCGGAGCCAGGGTTCCAATACCGTTGGTCTGCGCGACCGATGGCTGCGCGTAGCGGTGGTTGAACTCTCCGCTGGAGACGCTTGCGAAGTCGCTGAATACGGCGTCGAAAACGCTCATCCCGGACTCGTCGATGTTGAGTCCGTCGGATAGGAATTGGCGCAGCAGCCGACCCGCCTGCGAGACGCCGTAGGCAAAGGTGTGGTCGATGCCATCGGCCCGGAGATGAGACACCACGTCGCGGATGGCCAACAGCCCACAGCCGGCAACTGGGGCTAGCGATGTGCGATACACCAATTCGTACCAGTAGAAAGGTTTGAATCCGCCGTCCACCTTCACATGCGTCTGGTCGGTGAATCGCCAGGCGTCCCGGGGAATTGTGATGGGCTCGGCATCCGGCGACGTGCGCGCCGTCAGAACAGCGTCGGGATCGTCGACGTCAATGGTCGGGTAGTCGGTGAACGTGAAGAGCGACTCGGCACCGGGCACCGCGTCGATTTCGGGCGACGAAAAGCTGAGCGCGTGGGAATCGCTGGCGGTGTCGGCGCGCCACTCCAAGCGCATCCAGCCGGGCGGCACGTCGGCCTCCGGTGCCGTCATGCCCAGGATCGCCGGCCCCCGCTGCACATCCCACTGCCAACCGCACGACGCGATCGTCCAGCCGCGGTCGAGCAGGAATCCGCCCTTCAGCCAAGGTGCATACGTGGGCAGGCCGCGGTTGGGCACAACGAACAGCATTTTGCCGTTGCCGCCGTCGATCGGGCGAAACAAGCGGAGGTCAGCGTCAAAGCGCACGAGTCCGTCGTCGTGCCGAGGCGCGAGTTTGAGGTCGGCAATGCGCTGATTTGCCAGATGCTCGGGGTCGACAGCGAAGCGTACGGTCGCCTCCACGCACTCATAGCGGTCATCGGCGTGCGGGTTAACCGTGTGTACCTGAACTGACTCGACGGTCATGTCAGCTCCTTCACGGTTGCAGGTCGGCAGTGCCGACGTAATCGGTTCTCCCATCAAGGTTGTCGCAGACGTCTTGGCGAATCCTTGGAACCGTCGCGGCGGCCCTAGACGTCTCGCAGCCGTTTCAATAGCCGCAACTCGTCTCGCAAATCGCTTGCGCGCAGGGTTATTTCGGGGTGGGCGTGGCGTAAGCACGGCCTGCATGCAGCTGCCTGCACATGTCGTGCGGCACATTGACGCGTGGGCCACGTTGGGGCCCATGGGCGGTGGACACGTGCAGCCGGAGTATCCGGCCGCCGATCTGGACGTACGCGCCGGGGCGCCATCTCGCAGGCTCCCAGGGGGCGAGCCTGGTCCAGTCCTGCTGTGCCGGTTCGCGCACGAAGACTCCGTTGGTGGAGTTGCGGTCGACGATGACCACCTCCCCATCGACGATTCGGACTTCTACGTGGGCGCGGGACATCTCACCCGTGCGGTCACCGATACGAACGGGGCGAAGTCCGCGCTTCGCAGCGTCCGACCTGTGGGGATCCCGGCCGATGACGCAGTCTCGTTCTATTTCGATTCGAGAGTTGTCGTCGAGGAGAATCCATCGCTTCGGCCGCGCGTGCTCGACCGCTGCGGCGGACGGCCTGTCGGTACGAGCGGGCGACGGCACCGCCGGCGCACGCCTCGGCGCCGATGCGGCTTCCGTCCAAACGACGGCGCCCTGCCCGGGCACGGTTCCTCCGGTGAGCCTGTACACGCCGTTCCGCTGGGCCGGGGCGAGCGGCCGCTGGCTCAGTTCGTCGACGGTGACGACAGCTGCAACGCCCGGTACCGGCACGGATCGGTGCAATAACCGTCCCCGGCCTTGCAATACGGTCCGCCCGACGCCGTCATCGAGCACTACAGTGACGCTGCCACACAGCAAGATGTCTAGGCCCGCAGGAGTGGGCATGACGATGCCGACGTCAACCAAGATACGGCTCCACGTTAATCCACGCGTGAGCTCCGAAAATGCGTTGGACAACCTTCGCGCGTCGGTATGCCGGACCATTTCGGCCAGAGCCGCCAACTGCTGTGCGGCAACAGACTGCTGCGAGAGCGGCGCCCTATCGCGGTGCGCGACAACGATAACCGTGCCGTTGACGTTGGCCACGAGGTGCCTGCCGGGGATGACCTCGACCTCGTGTCGTGGGCTGGCCGGCAGATGGCAAACCACCGTTTTTTCGTCGGCCACTTGCATCGCAATTTGGTGCGGCATCTCCTCAGGTGTGTGTGGCACCGGCGTAGCGTTTTCGTCGCCGGACGGGACGTCGCTGATGCCGATGCGGGAGTGCAGCCATCTCAGCGGCCGGGGTGCCCACCAGTTGAACTCGCCGGCCACACGCAGAAACGCGGGTACGACGACGCCTCGGATGATTGTCGCATCGATCACGACGGCCAGCGCCGTGCCGATGCCGAACATCTTCATGAAGGACAACCCATTGGCAAACGAGATCAACGTGATCGTCAGCAGGAGCGCGGCGCTAGTGACGATCCGGCCCACCCGGCCCAGTCCCACGACGATGGCGGCATTGTTCGACATGCCTGAATCGCGGGCCTCTTTTATCCGGCTGAGCAGAAAGATCTCGTAGTCGACGGACAGGCTGAACGCGATCGAACAGAGCAATACCACCATCGACAGGTTCAGCGGGGCGGGAGTGATTCCCAGCACCGAAGCCAAGTGCCCTTCTTGAAAGATCCAGACCATGATGCCGAGGACTGCGCTCAGGACTAGCAGATTCAGCAGGAGCGCTTTTGTCGGCACGACGACGCTGCCCGTGAACAGGAACAGCAAGATGAACGTGGAAACGGCGATCAAGGCAATCGCCAACGGAAGCCGGTCGGCGACCGCGGCGCGGCTGTCGATGAGTGTGGCGGTCGGACCGCCCACCTCGACCTGGTGGTCGGTGATCTTCGCGCGGATGTCGTGCACCAGATGTTGAGCGACGTCCGAGTCCGCCTGAACCGACAGGTAGACGAACGCGTAGCTGGCGCCGGCCTGTGGGGTCGGCGCTGTTTGACCGACGGCCTGGCCGTGTTCGAACCTGCCGATGGGGCCGTTGACGAGGACTACACCGTCCATCCGCGACACCTCGACGGCGAGGTCTTTGAGCGCACCGGTGTCGGAGCGGGCCACCAATGTGATTGCCTGCGACGGATCCAACGGAAAGTCCTTTTGCAGCGATTCGGAGACCAACCGAGCGTTCGAGTCGGACGGCAGCGCGCGCTCGTCGGGTGTGGCGTACTGAGCGCTCAGGAAGGGGATGCCGAGCCCCAGCAGCACCACGACTACCGGCACGGCGTACCACAGCGGCCGACGTATCACCGCCTCCGCGAACCGTCGCCAGAACATACTGTCGGCCGAAAGCGGAACCTTCCGGCGGATCACCGCAAGTGAATCGATGCGCTCGCCCAACAGCGCGAGGAGCGCGGGCAGTACCACGATCGCGCTGAAGGCCGACAGGACGACGACCGCGCTGGCGGTGATGCCCACGGATCGCAAGAAGTACGTCGGGAAAACCAGCAGTCCGGTCATGGCCAGGGTGACGGTTGCTGCGCTGAAAGTGATGGTTCGGCCGGCGCTGGTGACGGTCGCGATAATGGCCTGCTGGTGATCCTTGCCATTGTCGCGCTCTTCCCGGAATCGCGAGACCATCAGCAAGCCGAAATCGATTGACAACCCGAGGCCGAACGCGGTGGCGACAGTGAGGGCGTGCACCGAGACGTCAGTCACCTTCGTCATGAGCAGCAGCACCAAGAGAGTCGTGACGATCGAGCTGATGCCGACGACGACCGGCAGGAGGGCGGCGATCAGGCCGCCGAACACAATGACCAAGACGGCGAGCGAGATGGGCAGCGCGATGGCCTCGCTGATCTTGAGGTCTTTCTTGACCTTGTCCCGGGTCTCTTTCTGCACCCCTAGGGCCCCACCGGCACGCACCGTGACGTTCGGGTTGTCGGGCAGGCTCGCGATGATGTGGCCCGCGCGCTCTGAAGCCTCGTCCGCGTTCCCGCCGACGTGCACGAGGATTAGCCCGGAGCGACCGTCCTTGCTGCGCAAATCGGTTGCGCCGTTGTCACTGAACGACCTGGTGACTTTCGTATCCGCCTCGGCCTCGACGAGTTGTCGCACGCGATCCTCTACCGTCGCGACATCGGGGCCATCGACGGTGCCTTCGCGCGGGAGCACCTGAATGATCAGATTCGAGCTCGTACCGAAGTTCTGGCCGAGGAATTCATCGGCTTGCGACGATTCCGACGTCGGATCGGTGTATCCGCCCACGCCAAGCTTGTCGGACACGGCCCCGCCGAACACGATGCTGACGGCGAGCAAAACCAGGACAGCCGTCAGCACCACCTTGGGGCGCCGCACGGTGTATGCGGCCAATTGCCTCAACATGTCAGTTACCCAAACGGCATCCCGACACCAAGGTTGGGACGAGGTTCACATTCATGAGGTCCTTTTGCCTTGAGTGCCTTGTGATCGTCTTGTTGTTCTCAGAAGTGTGTCGGGCGGGCCTTGTCACTTTCTAAATAGAGATCGCACCTCGGATCACGCCTGCTCCGTTCAATTGCGCGGCTCCCCTGCGAGCCAGAGGCGCACCAGGCAGCGCCGGTTCCCCACCTCCGGCGCGTCGACAAAACGGCGCCGGTTGTGCAGTGTCACGTGGTCGTCGGCGAAGAAGACGTCGCCGGGATCGAGCTTGAATTCAACGGAGTGGGCGGGATCGTTCAGCAAGCGGTCGAAGGCGTCGAGCGCCTCGCGCTGGCGTTCACCGAGCGGTCGGCCGGCGCGCAGGTGGCCGAGTTCGATGTATGCGCGGTTGTAGCGGACGCGGACGCCGTCGGCGGAGTCGGTGAAGACCGCGCCGACCGACACTGGGTCCTCGCCCGGTCCGGTCTCCTTCGAGCGGTCGAAGCAGAACTCCCCGTAGAGTTCTTCCACCAGTTCGGGCTGCGTCTCCAGCAGCGCGTTGTAGGCGGTGTGGCCGCTGACGATCAGCGACTCGCCGCCGCACACGGCCTTGCGCAGGCACAGCAGTCCGAGCACGTCGGCCTGGATGCCGACGTAGCCGCTGGCCGAGTCCGTGTGGAAGATCAGTTCCGAGTTCGTTTTCGAACCGCGTGCCTCCGCCACCGACTTGCCGGTGTCCTGGACCAGGTAGACGCGGTCACCCGCGCGGTTCTGCGGCTGCGGCCCGCCCAAGTAGGTACCCAGGCCCCAGTACAGCATCG
The DNA here is from genome assembly GCA_963744085.1 of uncultured Actinomycetota bacterium. Classification (GTDB taxonomy): domain Bacteria; phylum Actinomycetota; class Actinomycetes; order Mycobacteriales; family Mycobacteriaceae; genus Mycobacterium. Next base: position 962,402 of record CAVUSK010000014.1, on the reverse strand, counting down.
ACGCTTCCTCGTCCAACCATCCCTGCAAGGGCAGCCCGCGCAGCAAGCAGAAGCCGGGGCCGGAGCGTATGCGGCGGCGGATGCCGCGGCCGATTTCCGCGAGTGCCTGCTCCTGGAAATCCGACGGCTCGATGCTGTCGAGCCGCGTGCCGCGACGCCGCAGCTCATCGCGGATGCGCAGGCAAGCGGCGGCCTGTTGCGGCTCGACCGTGATTATGTAGTCCTCGGCGCGAAGGCTGGCGTGATTCCAGACCGTCGGTCCGGCCATCGGCCGGCGCCGCGTGCCGGACTTTTCTTGAGTCGCCGCGTTGCTCATCTGCTCTGTCCTTTTAACTGAAGTTACGAGCATCTACGTCACCTCCCTTTCGTCCAGGTGGGGTGCGTTGAGTGAGTTTCACGGCCGCGGCTTGGAGATCTCTTGGAGCCACGCACGGCGGACCGGCGAGCACGCGCCTTGTCCGATCTCGGCAGCTGGGTATCAGCGTGAGCCCGGTGTCCCTGCACTGCCGAGAAGAGCGACCAAGGGTACGTAGGTGTGAGCATTGCCCGCGGGCTGGTGTCCCGCGCGTAACCAGTCAAGGATCCGTCGTGCGCTCTTCAGTGTGGTGCTCATCGTCGTTCCTTCCATTTGGATTCATGCCTTCCGGCCTTCACCTGCAACGATTCCCGAGCGAGTCGGTGGTGCCTATCCGCCTTGCGGCTGGTGGCGGGACGAATTCATGTCCTCCGGTCGGCGGACCCAAGATTCCCCTGTCACACCCGCATTTCGCTCGACAGACGCCCCACCCGAAGCGGCGACATACTCGTCCCATGCCACGATCTGCAATGGATGAACCCACCGTCGGCACGGCGGCCTTAGAGGCGCACCGCCTGTCACTCGCCGCACGCATCGCAGGGCGGTTGCACGCGCGCCGGCTTGACCGCCAGCTGGACGCCGGCGCCGAATCAGGGGGCGCACTCGCGGCGCACATGGCTCGGTTGCGCTCTCCCGCCCATCGCGAGCGACTCGCCGCGGAGTTGCGCAGGCGGGGAGCCGTCCTGCTGTGCCACCGAGTCGTGCTGTCACCGAGGTCGAGTGTGGATGTGTCAGCAGTGTGGGACGCCGCTGCTCTGATCGAGCGGGTTGAAAAACGCCTCCTGACGGGACCAATGGTCACCGCGCGCGGGGCGGCGCGGCTACGGCTGTTGCTGGCCGACAGGACGGGTCCGATGCACCGTCGCGGCCGCGGCGATCTATGCAGTGAACTACGCGCGGTGCTCAACCTGTTGTAGTCGCCGGTGCCCGACGCCGACCCTCTCGGCGAATGCTTCAAGACGACGCCAGGTGCATATCGCCGCGGCTGCCGAGTTCCCGCGCGCGGCTACACTCTCTGCTACTGCGGGGACAGGAGACGATTATGTCCGGACGTCGTCAATTTGCGGTTGATCAAACGTTGGCACAGTCTCCGGAAGACTCCGAGCGGCACCTTCTTCTTGGGACTCTGCTGCAATGGGCACTACGTGCTCTATTAATTGTTTTCATCGCAGGCACTTTACTGTTTGCGCCACCCACTAGTAATAGATCGCTCTGTGCCATCATCTTGGTCGCTTATGTGGTCACGGTCGGGTGCTGGAGCGTCTGGGCGCTGCGGCCGACGGTCCGTTCGGTGGTACATACCAAGAATCTCGTCACTCTGCTGATGCTCAGCGCCGATATCGGCGTTGTATCCACTCTTTCCATTTTGACCGGCTTCACCGCAGCTCAGGATTGGACATCTGACGTCTTGAGGTACGGGCTTTTCCTCATCCCATTAATTGCAGCGGCGCAATTGAGTCCCTACATCAGTGGAGCGATCGCCGTTCCGACGGTGTTAGCACTCGTCGCCACAAGCTGGATCACCCAGTCCCCTAATGAGGAACCCTGGGCATCGATTGTTTTGAGCACCATCGCGTTGGCAGGCCTGGCTGCCGGCTCGGTGGCATTGTCGCGAATCCAACGGTCGAAGGTGGAGATGATCGGACGCCTGGCGCAACAGCGGAAGGAACTCCTCGAGGAGCTGCTCGGACTGGAGAAGCGCGAGCACCAAGCCCTGGCCGAGCGGGTGCACGACGGGGCTTTGCAATATGTCCTCGTAGCGCGCCAAGACCTGGATGATGTGCGGTCCGGTCTCAACGGAGCCGCGGACCGAGTCGAAACCGCGCTCGCAGAGGCCTCGCAGTTGCTTCGTGATGTGGCGAGGGAATTACATCCAGAAGTTCTCGCGCAGCGTGGGTTGAAATCGGCGATCATAGATCTGGCCGGCAGCGTCGCCGCCCGCCCGGATCTCGCAGTCGAGGTGGACACCAGTACGTGGTCAGACGACGAAAGCACCGACGCGGATTACGTACTTTACGGCGCCACCCGCGAAATCTTGACAAACGCCGTCAAGCACGCGCGTGCACACAAGATTTGTATCGAATTGGCTCGCGAGGGCGAGATGGCTCTATTGCGAATATCTGATGACGGCGTGGGTATCTCGAGCGGGGCGCTTACCCGAAGCGTGGAAGACGGTCACATCGGACTCGCGTCGATTCGCACGAAGGTTCTCGCCTCCCGGGGATATTTCGATGTACGCGCAAGCTCCCCGGGTACGGAAATAACGATCTCCGTACCGCTGCGGCAAGGCGAGCCCGGCCCCGAACCCAGCCCACAAGCAACTATCCTGGTGGCCCACCCCGGGTAATGCATTGAATGCACCCGGCATGCGCCGAGGCTGCTTATCGTCGCCAAACATTTGGACGCCGGAGTCCGGCAGCCTCGGCCATAACCGCGCGGTTGGACCGGCGAGCTACCGCTGCAGGCGGCAACCGCTTCGCTCAGTAGTTGTTGCAGCTCGCCGCGGCCTGATTTGCGGCGTCGAGGTACTTCTGAAGCGAACTCATGCTCTGCAACGATTGCGCCATCGTCTGACGCTTGGCGATCGGCGCGGCGAGGAATTGCTGGAGCCAGGACTGCGCCAGCGTGGAGCTGTTGAAATCCTGCGCAGCTGCGGGCGCCTCTGCATTCAACGCCGCCACCGCCTGCTGATAACTACAGGTGGTGTTGACAAGAGAGCTCAGATCGGGCGCTGCAGACGCGACCGCAGCCCCGGTGGTTAACGACAACGCGATGCCGCCAACCGCCACAACCGCCTTTGTCCACGATGCTTTCATCTTGGTACACCTTCCACTAATGCACTTGACCGCTGGACGGCCCGACACCAGCCCGAAAGGGCACCGTCTGTCTCTAAACGGTACCAGCGGATGCGCTCGGTTGCCGGTGCGGTCCTGAGTGGGTTATCGCCGCATACCGACTCAGCGTTAGCCTCGCGGCCGAATCAGCCTCCGTGATCGGGCTACCGGTATCGCGGACCCGCTTTCATATGATTTCGTGATGGGCGCCGACGGAGTCGTCGTCACGAGTGCCGAGGCCGAGCAGTACCGGGCCGCGGGCTGGTGGTCGGACACCACCCTGTCCGAATGCGTTCGGCGTAACGCCGCTTCGTCGCCGAACAAGCCGGCCTACGTCGACTTCTCGCTCGACTCCCCGGACCGTCTGTTGACCTGGTCCGAGTTCGACCAGGCGGCCACCAATATCGCCGAACAACTCGCTGCTCTGGGCATCACACCCGGGGACGGTGTGGCGGTATGGCACAAGGACAGCTCAGCGATTCACTTTCTCCTTGTGGCGATCGAACGCTGTGGCGCGGTAACCGTGGGAATCGGAGCGCGCGCGGGTGTGCGCGAGGTGACCCAGATCCTGCGGACGGCACGGCCCGCGTTGTTGGTCAGTGACGTCGAGCAACGCCGGTCAGCGACGCGGGCGGCCGCCGATACCGGTGCGGATCCGCCCCTTCGCAGCGTCGCGTTGGGGGACGGCTCACAGGAGCTCTTCGTCGACACCAACCCACCACCGGATGCCGGGGGCGGCCTGCCGCCCGTCGGGCCCGACGACGTCTTCCTGATCAACTCCACCTCGGGCACCACCGGACTCCCCAAGTGCGTGGTCCACACCCAGAATCGGTGGCACTACTTTCACCAGAAGGCAGTCGCCAACGGCGAGCTCACCGCCGACGACGTCTTTCTGCCCGTCATCCCCATGCCTTTCGGCTTCGGAATCTGGACCTCCCACACCACGCCCATCTACCTGGGCGCGACGGCGATCCGAATCGAGCGCTTTGACCCCGTCTCGACGTCCGCGGCGATAGCACGACATCAGGCGACGGTGCTGTGCTGCGTCAGCACCCAGTTGGCCATGATCCTGGCCGACCCCGCAACCCGGGACTACGACCTCACCAGCTTGCGCGTCGTCTTCACGGGTGGCGAGCCGCTGCCCTACACCCACGCGGCCCAATTCGAGGAGCTGACCGGAGCCAAGATCCTGCAGTTCTACGGTTCCAACGAGACCGGAATGTTGAGTGCGACGACACTCGCGGACTCACTGCACCGCCGACTTCGTACCGCGGGCCGGATCGTGCCGGAGATGCAGGTGCGGCTGTTCGACGGCGATCGAGACGTCACGGAGTCGGGCCGCGGACAACCCGCGTGCCGGGGCCCGGCGACAAGCCTCGGCTACCTCGGCGGCACCGATCACGACAAGTTGTTCACCAAGGACGGGTGGATGCGGATGGGCGACATCTGCGAAATCGACGCCGACGGTTACCTGTGCGTGACGGGCCGAACGTCCGACTTCATCCTGCGCGGCGGAAAGAACATCAGCGCGGTCCAGGTGGAGGAGGCCGTGGCGACCCATCCCGCCGTCGCCGTGGCTGCGGCCGTGGCCATGCCCGACCCGGTATTCGGCGAGAGGGTATGCGTGTTCGTCGAGCTCAAGCACGCCGGCACCCTTGATCTACCCACGCTCGTCGAGCACCTACTGCGACAAGGCGTGTCCAAGGAGCTGCTGCCCGAACGACTCGAAGTCCTCAACGAACTTCCGCGGTCCTCGGGCGGCAAGATCGCCAAAGGCCAACTTCGCGACCACATCCGATCGACACTCGAGGCGGGCCTCGAAATTCAGCAGGAGCAGCGAGCATGACCACAGAGGAAGCGCGGCGAGGCGGCTTGGAGGTTTGGGCGCCGTCGAAGGTGCCGCCCATCGGAGACGACCTGACCGACGAACAGCTGATCGCCGTCGCATTCCGTCATCTCGCCAATGTCGGATTCGCCGAGAACATGGCCGGGCACATCACCTGGCAGCGCGACGGAGAGTCCGAGATGTTCGTCAACCCGTGGGGACTGTGGTGGCAAGAGTTGATCGCCTCCGACATCTGCGTAGTAGACGAGAACGCGCGGGTGGTCCGCGGGCGCTGGGACGTCACACCGGCCATCCACATCCACACCGAACTGCACCGTCAACGCCCCGACGCCCGAGTGGTAATACACAACCACCCCTATTACGTCAGCCTGATCGCCGCCCTCGGCACCCTGCCCGACCTGGTTCATCAGACGGGTGCGCTGTTCCTCGACGACATGTATCTCGTCGAGAAGTACGATGGCGAGATCGACACCCCTTGGCGCGCAAGTGAACTCGCCGGACAAGTCGGTTCCGCCAACCTGATCATTCTCGCGAACCACGGCGTCGTCGCTACCGGCCGCAACCTGGCTGAAGCAGTTTATCGGGCCGTGTCCATCGAACGCGTCTGCCGGCTGGCGTACGACGTGATGGTCACCGGCCGGACCCCGTCGCAGATGAACCGCGGCGACATGGTGGGCATGCAAGCATCGCTCATCGAACGGGCCGCCGACGTGTACTGGGCCGGTGCCGTTCGGATGACCATCAAGGCGGATCGCAGCGTTCTGAGCTAGTGGCCGAACGGATTACGAGAATCGAGGATCGCGCACCATGAAGTCCATCGACGAGCTCTCGGCGAATCTGAACTTCACCACCGCCAAGACGGGTGCCGACCGTACCGTCACCTTCCTGCCTGAGCCCGAACGGGCCGAGCGCCGGTACACCGTCATATCCGTCGACGATCACATCGTCGAGCCGCCGGACACCTTCGAAGGACGCGTTCCGCGCAAGTTCGCCGAGCGGGCCCCGAAGGTGGTCGACACCGACGACGGCGGACAAACCTGGATGTACGACGGCCAGTCGCTGCCCAATGTGGGCTTCAACGCGGTCGTAGGTCGACCGGTGTCCGAGTACGGGTTCGAGCCAACCCGGTTCGACGAAATGCGGCGCGGCGCATGGGACATCCACGAGCGCGTCAAGGACATGGACCTCAACGGTGTGTACGCATCGCTCAACTTTCCCTCGTTCTTACCGGGATTCGCCGGCCAGCGGCTGCAGCAGGTAACCACCGACCGCGACCTCGCGATGGCGTGCGTCAGGGCTTGGAACGACTGGCACATCGAGGCCTGGGCCGGCGCGTATCCCGACCGGATCATTCCGTGTCAACTGCCTTGGCTGCTCGACCCCGAAGTCGGTGCGAGGATGATTTACGAGAACGCGCAACGCGGATACCACGCCGTGACATTCAGCGAGAACCCGGCGATGCTGGGCCTGCCGACGATTCACTCGGGCCACTGGGATCCGTTGATCGCGGCCTGTGCCGACACTTCAACAGTGGTGAACCTGCACATCGGGTCATCGGGTACATCACCCTCAACCACCGAGGACGCACCGCCGGATGTGCAGGGGGTGTTGTTCTTCGCTTACGCGATCACCGCAGCCGTGGACTGGCTGTACTCGGGTGTCTGCACCAGGTACCCGACGTTGAAGATCTGCTTGTCCGAGGGCGGGATCGGCTGGGTGGCGGGGCTTCTCGACCGTCTCGACCACATGCTGAGCTACCACGACATGTACGGGACGTGGAAGGCGCTCAGTGAGAGCCTGACACCGTCGGAGGTGTTCACGCGGAACTTCTGGTTCTGCGCGGTGGAAGACCAATCGTCGTTCATCCAACACGAGCGGATCGGAGCGGACAACATCCTGCTCGAAGCCGACTACCCGCACTGCGACTCGACCTGGCCGCACACCCAACGCACGATTCACGAGCAGATCAGCGCTCTCCCTGCCTCGGTCATCCGAAAGGTGACGTGGGAGAACGCGGCGCAGCTCTATCAGCATCCTGTTCCGGCCGCGGTCCAGGACGATCCCAACGCATTCTGACCTCGGGACCGCAGCCAGTGGTGGTGCGTATTAAGTTGCGGAAGTAATGCACGAGCCAACAACAATGACGAAAGCGATAACAACCATGCCGAAGGCGAAGGACGGCTCGAAGGAAGACAACGCGGAAGACCCTCCCTCTCAGCTGATCGACGCGAGAATCAAGGAGCTGGGTGACTGGCGAGGCGAGACGCTGGCTCGGATCCGCAAGCTCATCAAACAGGCCGATCCCGACGTGACAGAGGAGTGGAAGTGGAAAGGGGTACCGGTTTGGTATCACGACGGAATGATCTGCACCGGTGAGACGTACAAGAATGCCGTGAAGATGACCTTCGCCAAAGGCGCCTCGCTGGACGACCCTTCCGGCCTCTTCAACTCCAGCCTCGAAGGCAAAACCAGGCGTGCCATCGATTTCCACGAGGGCGACAAGATTGATGAAAAGGCGTTGAAGGCACTCATTCGCGCGGCCGTAGCACTGAACACGGCCTGAGCCGGGGTGAAGCGGCGCGAGTTTCTTCAAGCGGGAACCACTGCGGCGCTGTGCATCGGCGCGGCGGGCCTCGGTGCTGTCCCGGCCCGCGGCGCGCCCGTCTCGCTGACTGCCCCGGCTCCCGCCGCACTCGTGCGGGCACTGCCGAAGGTCGAGTTGCATGCTCACCTCGAGGGAACGGTGCGGCCTTCGACGTTCGCGGAACTGGCGCGAAAGAACAACATCGCGCTCCCCGTGACCGACGTGAATCAGTTGTTCGCGTTCAGGAACCTCGACGAGTTTCTCAATGTCTTCCACTTGATCATGCGCAGTCTGGTCACCTCGGACGACTATCGACGCATCACCTACGAGTCGCTCCAGGACGCTGTGGCCGCAGGCGTTCGCTATCGGGAGATGTTCTTTTCGCCCGGATTTCGGCTCAAGGATGGCCAGTCGATAGATGTCATCTGGGACGGCATCCGCCAAGGCGTCGCCGACGCACAAGCCGATCTCGACATCCGGTGCCGGATGATCCTCGATGTAGACAAGCCGTCGGGCCCCGAACACGCCATGGCAATGGTTGATTTCGCCGCTCGTCAAGATCGCAACGTGCTCATCGGAATCGGCGGCGACTCGGTGGAACAGGGCATCGACCACCATGCGTTCGCGCCCGCGTTTCAGCGCGCCGCGATGTTAGGTCTGCGCCGCACGATTCATGCCGGCGAGGACGGACCGCCCACCACGATCCGCATCGCCCTCGACGAGCTCGGCGTCGAGCGGATCGATCACGGCGTGACCTTGCTCGAAGATTCTGCACTCACCGAACAGGTTGTCGCCGAACATATTCCGCTCACCGTCTGTCCCCTGTCGAACGTGTTGATCGCCAATGTTGTCCCTGACGTCTCCCACCACCCGATCGCGGCACAACGCGCACGCGGGGTTCTGGCGACCGTCAACTCCGATGACCCGGCCATGACTGCGACAAGCGTGGCCGACGACTACGCCGCCGTCTCGGAAGCGTTCGGATGGACCGTCGCCGAGATGGAGCAGATCAGCCTCGACAGCATCGAGGCCTGCTGGGCCCCTGACGACGAACGCCTGGCACTCGCAACGCGTTTCGACCGGGAGTTCAACGACTTGCGCCGCCAGTACGGGCTGCCTGCCCGGGCCGCCTAGTCGTTACCAGACGCGTATCCAGTCGACGAGCATGTCCGCCGGGTAGTTACCCGACTGGGATCACGGCCACCCGAACCGCCAACCGCAAGGTTGAACACCGGGAATATCTTGTAATGAGGGAAGTTGTACGGCCAATCGTCGATGGAGTACGCGGGAACCTCGAAGTACGGTTGCATGCCGTCGACGTAGTCCTGCCAGAAGTACATCCCGGCGTCATTCCATGTCATCCGCCACGTGTGCCAGGCGCTGTCCACCGGCCAGTTTTGGGTGGCGAATGAGGTGCCGTCCAATCGTGCATGGACTGTGGTTCCCTCCATTGGTCGGATGTACAGAAGGCGTCTGGATTCATCGACGCGGGAAGCCGATCCGCTTGGTCATGGGGCCACAGAGTAGCGAGTACCGAGGATCGCTCACTGGATTCGCTCCAAATCGCCTGCCAGCAATATCACAGATTCGGCTGCGGCGGGGACCACAGTGAGCGAGGATTCATTGGGTGCTGTCTGTTGTTTGTCTCGCATCCGAAAGGTCCACCATGAAGCTCAAATCGGCAATCATCGCGCCGGCCACGATCGCGCTGGCCGCTGCCGGGCTCGCGTTCGCTCCCGCTGCCGTCGCCAGTCCGGACAGTCAATTCCTGGACGAACTCTCTTCGCTGAACATCGCGCTGCCGGGAAAGACGGCTAGCGAGACGGTCGCCGCCGGAAATGCCGCGTGCGCGGATCTTCGAAACGGCTCGTCTGTGCTTGACGAGATGAGTGCCGTGGAAAAGCGCTACGGCTTAGCCGACGGGCAGGGCACCCTGTTCGTCAGCGCGGCGACCACGAATCTGTGCCCTAACTTCGCTTCCTGAGGAAGTCGCGACTTTCGTTGCTGTTCCCCTGGGGGGTGCAAGGTCTCAGAGTCTGACCGCCGCGTAGGCAAGTCGAACATGAACCAACGAAGGGCGATAGCCGCAACCGCACTGATCGTCGCCGGCTTTGCACCGCTGGTCGTGTCGGCCGTTGCATCTGCGGAACCTGCTGCACCGCAAGCAGATACAGAGTGCGCGCCGAACCTTGACGGAGCGCTGACACAGCTGCTCAATTACACGACAAGCGTCACCACCTTTCTCGAATGCCGCAACCAACCGGGCGTCGGCTACCGATGGCAGCTTTTCGATTCCCCGTATCCGACCAGTGACCGATGGCTGAGCTATGGGCCGAAACTGATCCTGCACGGGGAGGGACAGCGCAATCGCGAGATCGATTCAGGCGATTGGATCGCCTACCCGCAAGACTCCGCGAGCCGGTGCAACGCCGAGCAGGTGGCCGTCGTCAGCACAGGAGGCGTTACCCCACCGCAGGTTTCGACGGGTGAGCCTGGGCAGCCGTTGGAGCTGCAACTGGTATCGCTGCTCTTCACTGTTGAGCTGAGCGGAAACTGCCTGTGGCAGAAGGTCGAGTGAACCCTCAGGCCGGCTCTAACTTCATCACCTGGTTGCCGTCGTAGTCGGTGACGTAGACGGTACCGCTGTTGTCGACCGCGACACCGTGTGGATATTTGAGTGCCGTGAACGGCATCTCGGTTTGAGTGCTCGAGCCCGCGGTGAGTGCCAGCACGCGCTTGTTCGCGCCGTCGGCGAGGTACACAGTGCCCTTACCGTCCACGGCCACATCGACCGGAGTGTCGAGACCGGAGAACGGCAACTCGGTTTGATTCGCCGATCCTGCGGCCAGTCTCAGCACCCGATTTTTCTGCGGCTCAGTGATATACAAATTGCGCTTGCTGTCCACGGTCACACAGCCCGGATAGTCGAGGCCGGTGAACGGCAGGACATTTGGAGTGGATGAGCCCGCCGCGAACGCGACCACGCGCTTGCTGTCCGGCTCGGTGAGATACACCGTCCCCGTGTTATCCACCGCCATACCGACCGGAGAGTCAAGCCCGGTGAAGGGAAGGACTGTCGCAATGGAGGAGTTGGCGGGCAACCTCAGCACGCGATGGTTGCCCCAGTCCGTGACGTACACGGTGCCCGTGCCGTCGACCGCGACCGAGCTCGGGCTATTAAGTCCGGTAAAGGGCAAGACAGTCGGGCTGGTGGAGTCCGCCGACAACGCCAACACGCGATCGTTGTCCTGGTCGCCGACGTACACGGTGCCCGTGCTGTCCACTGCCACAGAGCCCGGATGCTTGAGCCCATGGAAGGGCAATATGGTCTGGCGCCACTCGGGTGGTTTTGAGGTGGACGGCGACGCGGTCCTGCTGGGCTGGCGTTGGCATCCGGCAATGGCCACGCTTGCGGCGAGCATCGCCGCGATGACGATCAACATGATTGCGCGCGCGAATACGGTCGCGTCGCCGACCTTGACCAACTTTGCGCCGTGACCCCGATGCCCAGGGGTGAACACCAGCCCGAGCGCAGCCGGCACTACCGCTGCACCAATCCAGTACGCGCACCGGTCGAGGATCGCATGACCTCCTGCCGAACCGCGTCACACTATCGCTGGCGCGGGCTCGGGGGGTCGTTTTGCGGCGCACTGCTCGACCGTCAGACCGGCATCCCGGAAAGTCTGCCGAACAATCTCCGGAGCCGATCTCCTGCCCTATGCTGCGCGAGTGCTCAACACCAAGCCATATCGGGTAGTCCAGTGGACAACAGGCAACGTCGGAAAGAGTTCGGTGCAGGCGCTCGCCGCGAACCCGAACTACGAACTCATCGGGTGCTACGCATGGTCGCAGGACAAGGTCGGCCGCGATGTCGGTGAGCTCTGCGGCATCGAACGCCTGGGTGTCACCGCCACCAATGACGTCGACGCGCTGCTCGCGCTGAAACCCGACTGCGTGGTCTACAACCCGATGTGGATCGACGTCGACGAGCTGGTCCGCATCCTTTCCGCCGGCGTCAACGTGGTCTCGACGGCGGCGTTCATCACCGGACACAACCAGGGTCCCGGCCGCGACCGCATCGCCGAGGCGTGCGAACGCGGCGGCTCAACGATGTTCGGCTCCGGCATCAGCCCCGGCTACATCGACCTGTTGGCCATCCTCGCGGCGAGCATCTGCGACCGCGTCGACAAGATCACCGTCAGCGAGGCCGCCGACACCACGTTCTACGACTCGCCGGAGACCGAGAAGCCGGCCGGTTTCGGTCAGCCGATCGACAATCCCGACCTGCCGGCGATGACCGCCCACGGCACCGGTGTGTTCGGTGAAGCCGTGCGCATGGTCGGAGACGCGCTCGGTGTCGAATTCGACGAGGTGCGCTGCGATGCCGAATATGCCCAAACCACAGCCGATCTCGATCTCGGATCCTGGACGATTCCCGCCGGATGTGTCGCGGGTGTGCATGCCAGCTGGAAGGGGATCGTCGGCGACAAGATCGTCGTCGAACTCAGCGTCAAGTGGCGCAAAGGCCAGACGCTCGAGCCCGACTGGGAGATCCCTCCGAATCCCTGGGTCATTCAGGTGGACGGACGGCCGACGGTCACGAACATCGTCAGCTTTCTGCCACCGGCCGACTTCCAAGCCGAAACACTCGAGGAGTTCATGGTCCTCGGCCATATCGTGACTGCGATGCCGCCCATCAACGCGATCCCGGCCGTCGTCGGGGCGCCGCCGGGCATCGTCACCTACACGGACCTGCCGCTGACGCTGCCCCGCGGCGTGGTTCCGCACGGCTAACTGAACCGATGTCAGTCGTCGGTTGACTCATCCGGCTGATCGTCGGCATCCAGGACACCGACCGCGATGCCGTACGGGAGGAACCGCACCTTTCGGGCGGGGTCGGTGTTGTGCTTGTTCGCCCGCAGCGCGTCGAGCTCGGTTGCATACACCTCTTCGACGTGCGCACCGCCGTCCTCTTGCATGGTGTAGATGGCCCACACGCCCTCGCCGGTCTCGCCAGTGGTCTCCGGTTCGCGCCTCCGGCGAGCACCTCTGGCCCAATCGTCGAAAAGCATCGACAGCCCCGCCCGCTCGCCGGACGTGGTCATGAACTGGTTGATCCGTTCGAGCGCATCACGAATTCCCTCGCCCGCCTCGCGAACCACGCGATCGAGGTCCTCAGGGTCGAATCCGAACGGTCCACTGTTTCCCATTTCCGGTCCTCCTGGCGCTGGTTGTCATCCAGTGTGCGCCCAAAGGGCGAAGTCCGCCACGAGCCCTACGTTCCGTCACTTCCGGCTGTGTGCTGCAATGCTCAGATGACCGATGTCGCGGCTGACAAAGAAGCTATCGAGCGCGTCAAGTACCGCTACCTGCGAGCCTTGGATACCAAGGATTGGGCCGGGTTCGCCGACACGCTGACCGACGACGTCACCGGCGACTACGGCGATCGACTGCATTTCACCAACCGCACCGAGCTCGTCGACTACATGCGCTCGTCGATCGGGCCGGGAGTGATCACCGAGCATCGCGTCACGCACCCGGAGGTCACCGTGGACGGCGACGACGCGAAAGCGGTGTGGTATCTGCAGGACCGGGTGATCGTCGCGGAGTTCAATTTCATGCTGATCGGCGCGGCCTTCTACAACGACACCTACCGGCGGACGCCGGACGGCTGGAAAATCTGCGCCACGGGCTACGACCGCACGTACGAGGCCACGATGTCGTTGGAGGGGTTGAATTTCAAGCTGAAACCTGGTCGCGCACTGCACATCTAGTCACTGCGCGATCGCGATCAGCGCTCCCGGGCGCAGCCACTGGATGATCTTCACCAAGGTGCCGTCGTCAAGCGACACGCATCCCGCCGTCGGCCCGCCGTCGGTGGCATGCATGAAGAAACCGGCACCGTTGCCCGGTCTGCGTTCCTTCGTGTTCACCCCCATCACGACCGAGTGGACGTACTCGGGGATATCGAGGTTTTCGCTCGCCGAGGTATCGAAATGGCACTGCGCCTGCTTGCAGTGCTGATGGGTGTTGAACGTCGGGCTGTTCATGTCACCGTCCCACCAGTCGTCGGGCCCGACCTGCAGATACGGTAGCCCACCCCCGGGTGACGGTGCCGTGCCGAAGACGTAGTCCAGCGAGAAGACTCCCATCGGGGTCGCGGGGTAACCGTCCTTGGCTTGCGCCGTCATGCCGGCCGAGCCGATGTGCGCGGGAATTCCGACAGCGACCGGCTGCCATCCGGCCGCGGTGCGCTGCCAGACGTCCATCTTCGCCGACGAGCCCCCGACGCCGACGACCGAAACCACCTGGGTGGCATTGCCGACCGAACGCTCAAACCACGGGCTGTTTTCGGCATGGCTCATCGGAGCGGCAACGATCGCAATGACGGCCACAGCCAGAACTGCCAGGAGTCGGCGCACGATTCATGGTCGACGTCTTCAATACCTGGAGTCAAGTCAAGGTTTAGACACGGCTTTTCTCGCCGAGCAGTCGCAAAGGTCCCCGACACGCCGGGAGAACAGGTGCGTTCGCGTCTGCTCGCGGGGGATTAAGTGCCCCTTCCGGAGTTTGCGGGCCGTTCGGTAGTGTCAGCCGGGAGCGTGTGTCGGGCATCACAGGACCGAGCCAGGCGGAGGCCAAATGAGCTCACCGGAAAGTTTCGACGAGATCGAGTACCGCGTCGGCAATCTCGCACCCGTTTTGCGAACGCCGTTGGACTCGCCGTACGAGATCTCCAACCGCTTGTTCGCGGCACTGCGCCACGTCCTTCATGACGTCGGCGGCGAACCCGACCTTCCCCAGCCCTATCTCGAGAAGGTCGAAGAAGAGTGGGAGATGAACACCTACATCACCTGCGAGTGCTTGGGCTGGCGTGGGGCGTGGAACTCCGAAGAGCGCCGCCGGGCCGAAAACGACTTGGGCGCAACGCTGTACTTCGGGCTGCCGTACTACGCGAGATGGGCCACCGTGGCCGCGAAGGTGTTGATCAACAAGGGTTTGATCACCCCAGACGAGCTGTCGGCGAAAATCGACGATGTTCGGGCGCGGCTGGAGAAGTCGGCATGAAGCGCCAATTCGAGATCGGTGACCGCGTCACCGTCAAGAACGCCACGTCGATGTTTCATACCCGCACGCAGGCCTTCACACGCGGCAAGACCGGCGTCATCGTCGAATTCCGGCCGGACTGGGTGATTCCCGAGGACGAGGCCTGGGGCCGCGACACTCCCGATCGGGGTGGCCGGGAGGAACCGTTCTACGTCGTGAGGTTCAGGCAAAAAGACTTGTGGCCCAACTACACCGGATTCGATGTCGACACATTGGAGACAGAGGTCGCACTGCGCTGGCTGGAGCCGGCGAAGGAGGACGCCAAGTGACTCAGACCCACGATCACGACCACGGATCGCACTCGCCCATCCAATCATCTTCTGGCATAAGCGAATTCGAGGTGCTCGAGATGGCGGTGCGTGAGCTCGCCATCGAGAAGGGCCTGTTCTCGGCGGAGGACCACCGACGGTTCTCCGAGTGGGCGGAATCGATTGGCCCGTCAGGTGGCTCCAGGCTCGTCGCAAAGGCGTGGGTTGACCCGGACTTCAAAGCCCGTCTTCTCGCCGACGGCACCGAGGCATGCAAAGAGGTCGGAATCGACTGGCTCGACCCCACCGGCACCGGCACACCGAGCGACTACACGTACTTCTACGTGTTGGAGAACACGCCAACGGTGCACAACATCATCGTCTGCACGCTGTGTTCCTGCTATCCGCGCCCGGTGCTCGGCATGTCCCCTGACTGGTACCGCACACCGCACTACCGTCGACGCCTTGTGCGTTGGCCCCGAGAGGTGCTGGCCGAGTTCGGCTTGCACTTCGGGCCGGACGTCGAGGTGCGCGTGCATGATTCGAATCAGAAGTCGCGGTTCATGGTGATGCCCATGCGGCCCGAGGGCACCGAGGGCTGGACCGAGGAGCAACTCGCCGCGATCGTCACCCGCGACACGATGATCGGCGTCGCGCTGCCTAAGGCCGACTGGACCGCGACGGCGTCGCCGTCGGCGGATTAGCCGATGAGCTCCATCCCGTACCGGGTCCTGCTTGACGCATTCGAACCAGGCGAGCGGTCCGAGACCAGCCTTCCTGAACTCGACCGCACGCCCGATCCGTGGGAGTCGAGCATGCAGGCCACGTGCGAATGTCTGTCGTGGCGAGGGACGTTGGACAACCTCGAGCGACGCCATGCCGAGGATGCGCTAGGTGAGACGGTGTATCACGACTTTCCCGTGCACACGCGATCGGCCGTCGTCACCGCGCATGAGTTGCTGGACCGCGGGGTGATCACCGAGGAGGAACTGCGCGCGCGGATGGACGCCGTCCGCGCGCGGCTGACTCGGGCGTGAGGTTTGGCCCTCACGCCGCCGGGATACGGTCAGCTGATGAACTTGCGGGCAGCGCGCAGGCAGCGAGGGCTGCGGCAGATCACGACGGGCCTCGGCACACTGGACGCGGCCGTCTTCGAAGCGGTGGCGAACTCTGACAGCCAGCTGCTCGACGCAACCATGCCGCCGCTCACCCGTGCCGCCGACCACTCCAAACTCTGGCTCGGGATCGCCGCAGGGTTGCTTGCGTCGGGCCGGCCGTCGGCCCAGCGCGGAGCGGTCCGGGGTGTGCTGAGTCTGGCCGTCACAAGTCTGTTCACCAACCAGGTGGCCAAGCGATTGCGTCAGCGCCCGCGGCCGAGCTTCCTGATGGTCCCGACCGCCCGTCGGGCTCGTCGCACCCCGACCTCCAACTCGCTTCCATCCGGACATTCCGCTAGCGCGGCGGCATTCGCCGTGGGGGTCGGCCTCGAGAATTCGGTGGTCGGACTTGTGCTCGCGCTGCTGGCCGGCCTCGTTGGCCTGTCGCGTGTCGCGACCGGCGCCCACTACCCCGGCGACGTGTTCATCGGCTTCGGCATCGGCGCGTCGATCGCCGTTCTCGGCGGACGCGTGGTTCCGCCGATCGTGCCCCGCAACCTGCCGACCGCAGATCCACTGCAGGTGGACACCCCCGCCCGGCCCGAGGGCGCCGGCGTGGTGATGGTGGTCAACCCCGCGTCGGGCGGCGGCGCCGGCGCCGCGATCGCCGATGAGGTCCGCAAGCAGCTGCCCGCCGCCGAGGTGGTCGAGCTGGGTCCCGACGACGACCTGGAGAATGTGTTGCGCTCGGTGGCACAACGTGCCGACGTGCTGGCCATCGCCGGCGGCGACGGATCGGTGTCGTGCGCCGCGGCGGTCGCGGTCGACGCCGGGCTCCCGCTGGCCGTGTTTCCCGGGGGAACGTTCAATCATTTCGCCAAGGACATCGGCTGCGAATCCGCCGATACGACCATCCAAGCGATCAAGGACGGCATGGTCTTTCGCGTCGATCTCGTCTGCTTCAACGACGACAACATCGTGATCAACACCGCCAGCATCGGCGCCTACCCGAGATTTGTGCAGACTCGCGAGCGCCTCCAACACAAGATCAGCAAGCCACTCGCATCGGTCTACGCAATGCTGCACACCCTGCGTCGGGAGGAGCCGGTTCGAATCGCGTTCGACAACCACACCACGGAGACGTCACTGTTCTTCCTCGGCAATTCCGCGTACCTGCCGTCGGGATTCGCTCCGTCGCGCCGAACCCGGATCGACGACGGGTTGCTCGATGTACGAATCCTCGAAACCGGCCGCCGGTTCAGCAAGCTGCGCATCCTGACGTCGCTGATGCTGGGCCGGCTGGAGCGCAGCGCGCTGTATCACGAACGCCAGGTGCCAGAGTTCAGCTTCAGGTCGTTGGACGGTCCGACGATGATCGCGCACGACGGCGAACTCGGCACCGAACACGAAACGGCCAGCTTCAACGTGCGGTATCGGGTACTTCCCGTGTTCTGTCCTGCGCGGCGCTGAGCGGTGGCGGGCGGATCACAAACAGACAGCTGAGGTACCACAGGTAGCCGAGCGCCCACCCGGCCACCACATCGGACGGGTAATGCACGTTCAGCACGACGCGTCCGACGCCCACCGCGATCACCATCACAGCGCCCACGACGATCGTCACGATTCGTGCGCGGTGACTGAAGACGCCCGCAGAGATCGTCAGCAGCGCAAGCACCGCCGCCATCGCGGCGAGGGCATGACCGGACGGGAACGCGCTCGATGCTGCGGTTGCGCCCAGCGGCCGGGGACGATCGGCCAGATCCTTGGCGATCTGGGAGACGATGCCGCTCAACCCGATCGCCGTCAACAGGAAGAGCGTGGCCCGCAGGTTCCGTCGCAGCACCGCCACAACCACCATCGCCGCACCGGCCAGCCGAAAACCCTCCGGGGAGAGCACCGAGCAAAGTACATCCCAAAACCGAACCCACGCAGGATGTTTCACGTCATAGGCCTTCAGCGGGTCCAACACGGCGGAGTCCGCCGTTACCAGCCACTGCCAATGAAACGCGAAGCCCAGCCACAGCACCGCGTAACACGCCGCAGCCACTGCGGCGAGAACTACGCCGAGATTGCGCCCATGGTTATGATTCAGCACCGATCCACGACCATAGCGGCCAATCGGCGACGACGACGTTTACTTGCCGACGCGTTCCCCGGTGTCGGGGTTGAACAGGTGCACCGCGCCGTCCGGACGCCTGCGCAACCGCACCGTGTCGGCGAGCTTCGCCGGAACCCGGTCCATGCATCGGGCGACCAATTGGATGCCCGGCTTGGCGTGGGTGTAGATGTACGATTCGCTGCCGAGATCCTCGACCAGGTCGACGATCGCCTCGATGCCGTCCGACGACGACACCTCCAAGGCTTCCGGACGGATGCCGATCGTGACCGAATCAAGCTTCGCGTCGTGCAGCAATGTCAACTGAGCCCGCTCCAGTTCGAAAACCGAGTCGCCGACTCTCACACCATCCGCGACGACTGTTGCGGTCATCATGTTCATCGCCGGCGATCCGATGAAGCCGGCGACGAACTCGTTCACCGGCCGGTCGTACAGGTCGCTGGGTGACGCGAACTGTTGCAGCCGACCGTTTTTCAGCACCGCCACCCTGTCGCCCATGGTCATCGCCTCCACCTGGTCGTGGGTCACGTACACCGTCGTGGTGCCGAGCCGGCGCTGCAGCGCGGCGATCTGAGTCCGCGTCTGAACCCGCAGCTTGGCGTCGAGGTTGGACAGCGGCTCGTCCATGCAGAACACCTGCGGCTCGCGAACGATCGCACGCCCCATGGCAACTCGCTGCCGCTGCCCACCCGACAGCTTCGCCGGCTTGCGATCGAGGAAGTCGGTAAGGTCGAGCAGCTTGGCCGCTTCTTCCACCTTGGCCCTGCGTTCATCGGCGGATACGCCGCGCAGCTTCAGCGCGAAGCCCATGTTCTCCGCGACCGTCTTCGTCGGGTACAACGCGTAGTTCTGGAAAACCATCGCGATGTCGCGGTCTTTCGACGGCACGCCCGTCATGTCCTTGCCGCCGATCTCGATGCTGCCCTCGTCGATGTCCTCGAGACCGGCGAGCATCCGCAGCGCCGTGCTCTTGCCAGAACCCGAAGGTCCGACGAGCACGACGAACTCGCCGTCCTCGATGTCGAGGTTCAACGAATCCACCGCAAGCGTGTCCGCATTCTCATAGATGCACGACGCGTTGCGGTAGGTGATTGTGGCCATCTCTGTTACCTTTCCGAAGTCTCTGGCGTTACTTGATGGCGCCGAACGACAGTCCGCGCACGAGCTTGTTCTGTGCTATCCACCCGGCCAGGATCACCGGCAGCGCGGCCATGGTCGCCGCCGCCGACAACTTGGCCCAGTACAGGCCCTCCCCTGTGATGAACCCGACGAGGAACACGGGCATTGTTTGGGCCTGCACCGCAGTCAGATTCACCGCGAAGAAGAATTCATTCCACGCGAAGATCACGCAGATCAACGCCGTAGCCGCGATCCCCGGCGACACCAGCGGCAGGATCACCTCGCGCACCGACCGCCAGAGGCTTGCGCCGTCCAGGCTGGCCGCCTCGAGCAATTCGCCGGGCACCTCGAGGAAGAACGACCGCATCATCCACACGGCGATCGGAAGGTTCATCGACGTGTACAAGATGATCAGCGCCCAGACATTGTCCAGCAGGCCGATGTTGGACACGATCACGTACAGCGGCAGGATTGCCGCGACGATCGGCAGCATCTTGGTGCTGATGAAGAAGAACAGCGCGTCTTGCACCTTGCGCACCGGCCGTAGTGACAACGCGAAGGCCGCGGGGACGCCGAGCAGTAGCACCAGCAGTGTCGAGACAACCGTCGCGAACGCCGAATTGGCCAGAGCCGGTCCGACACCCCCGGCGAACACCGCCTTGAACTGATCCAACGTGGGGACGAAGAAGAGCTTCGGAGGGTCGGTCGCCGCATCGCTCTCCTGTTTGAATGCCGTCAGCACCATCCATAACACGGGGAAGAAGAACCCGAGCGCGGCGATCCATGCGACGACGCCCCAGGGATTCCACTTACGCCGCTTGTGAACTCGACGGACACCGGGCTCGCGGTCAGTCGTCGCTTCGGCCGTTGCCGCCGTTGGTGTGGCAGTGCTCATCAGGCCGCCTCCTCCTTGCCCGTGAATGTCTTGAAGATCAACCGCAGCGCGAAGGTCGCGATGATCATCGTCGCGATCACGACCACCACGCCCATCGCGGCGGCCTGTCCGATGTCAAAGCCCAAAAACGCGCGCTGATAGATGTAGAACGGCAGGTTCGCGCTCGCGATCCCCGGACCGCCTTGCGTCATCATGTAAATCGCATCGAACGTGTTGACCAGGTAAATCGCGCCCAGCACCACGCCGAGTTCGATGAAGCGCCGCAGATGTGGAAGCGTCAGCTCGCGGAAAAGCGCGAAGGCGCCTGCACCGTCGACGCGGCCGGCCTCCAGGATGTCGCGCGGCATGGACTGCAGGCCGGCCAGAATCAGCAACATCATGAACGGAGTCCACTGCCAGATCAGCTCCAACATCACCGACGACAGCGGGAACCGGCTCACCCAGTCGACGTGGTGCACGCCGAAGGGTGACAGGAGCCAGTTGACGATGCCGAAAATCGGATCGAGCATCGAAGTCTTCCAGATCAGTGCTCCGGCAACCGGAGTCACCAGAAACGGTGTGATCAATAGGGTCCGCGCAATGCTGCGGCCGAGGAAGACTCGGTCAAGCAACAACGCCAACAGCAGTCCGAGAAACGCCGAGATCAGCACCACGCCGACGATGAGGATCACCGTGTTCAACGCGACCCGCCAAAACTGGCTGTCCGCAACGACGTCGACGTAGTTCTGGATGCCGACGAATCTGCGCGACCCCGGGCGCACCAGGTTCCACGACAAGGTGGAGTAGTACAGCGTGAACAAGAACGGGATCTGCGTGACAACGATCATGAAGATCAACGCCGGCAGCAGCGGGCCCCGTCGCCGCCACCCCTCCGCGCGACCGACCGTGGTGTCCTTGGCCTCCCGAAGGCGCCGCACCCGCTCGGCAACTGCTGCGGTATCCGGCTCAGCGCCGGTCGCCAGTGTCGTCATTTGTTCTCCCGGTATGTCGCACCGACCACGTCGGCGTAGTGCTGTGCTTGCGCGAGCGCGGAGTCCACGCTCTTCTGGCCTGCGATCGCGGCGCTGATCTGCTGGCTCACCCGGGTGCCGAGATCCTGAAATTCCGGAATCGCCAGGAATTGCACTCCCGTGTACGGAACCGGTTGAACCGTCGGCTTGTTCGGATTCGCGTTCTCGATCGCTTGCAACGTCAGCGGTCCATACGCGGCGGACACCTGCCTGTACTCGGGTATCTGGTACGTCGACATCCGGCTACCCGGCGGAACGCGCTCCCAGCCCAAAGTCTCCCCGACGAGCCGGATGTAGTCCTTGCTCGTCATCCACGAGATGAACTTCCAGGCGCCGTCCTTGTTCTTGGCGCCCGTCGGAATGCCCAGCGACCACGTGTAGAGCCAGCCCGAATTGTCCTTCACGCCGATCGGCGCAGGCGCGTACCCGATCTTGCCCGCGATATCGGGGTATTCCTTGGGGTCCTCGAGCACAGAAACCGCCGACGTGGCGTCGTACCACATGGCCACCCTGCCCTGACCCATCTGGTTGGCGCATTCCTGGAATCCGGTTGTGGCAGCACCCGGTTCGCCGTACTTGCGCACTGTGTCGACGTAGAACTGCACGGCCTTCTTGGTGTCCGGGCTGGTGAGTTGGGGCTTCCAGTCCATGTCGTACCAGCGCCCACCGAATGTGTTGATCACCGTGTCGAGCGGCGCGAGCACTTCGCCCCAGCCCGGCTTGCCGCGCAGGCAGATTCCGGCCACGTCGCGATTGTTGAGCTTCTCGGCCGCGGCGGCGACTTCCTGCCAGGTTGGCTTCGCCGACAGCGTGATGCCGGCCTTTTCGAACATGTCCTTGCGGTACATCAAGAAGGACGACTCGCCGTAGAACGGCACCGAGTACATGCTGCCGTTGTAGGAAAGTGATTCGCGTAAGGACTTGATGAAGTCGTTCTGGTCATAACCGGGTGTCTTGGCGGCGTAGTCGGACAGGTTGACAAGCCACCCGTCCTTGGCCCACTGCGGAGTCTCGAAGTTGCTGATCATCACCACGTCGAACTCCCCGCCGCCCATCGCCGTCGATGCAGTGATCTTGGCGCGGGCCTGGTTCTCCGACAGCGAGATGAAGCGCAATTTGATGCCGGGGTTTTCGGCCTCGAACCTCGATGACAGCTTGATGGCGTCGGTCATCTGCGAGTTGGACACCATCGCGATCGTGACAGTGTTTCCCGAGGCCCCGAAGGAGCCTGCGCCGGCGCACCCCGCCAAGATCAGGCACGCGGCGGCAACAACCGCCATCGTCCTGTGAACCCGTCTCATCGCCAACCTCATCTCTTCTGATCCAAAAGCCAACGCGCACATGCGACGTCGCATACCAGGAATCGCGCGAGGCCGCCGCGCAGCGCTCCGAGCGCTGCCCGGTACTTAGCAGCGCCACCGGTGAGCAGCACCGATTTCGTACAGCGCCGGATGTCCTCGAGAGCAACGGACACCGTCCTGTGTGGCAACTCGTTTTCCACCACGCTGCCGTCTTCCGTGAAGAAGCGACCGCCGATCTCGCCGACCGCGCCCTGAGCCGCCAGCGTCGCGAGCATCTTGGTGTCGAGAAAGCTTCCCTCGAACAGCGTCGTCGACGTGGAGACCGGTCCAACTCCGAACATCATCACGTCGGCTGTGCGGCCTGCCTCCAACGCACGGGAGATGACTGAATCCTTGCGCAGCGAAGCCACTGTGTCCGCATCCGCGTACAGCGGGGCGAACAGCCGAATCACCTTGGCGTCCAGTTGTTCAGCGCATCTGCCGAGCACGTAGTCGGCACCCGTCTGGTAGTTGGCGGTGGTCATCGCGCCGTCCAGTTGCACGATGGCCTGGCAACGGGCCGCCCCACTGGGCAGTGCCGCGGCGACCGCGACGCCTTCGGGGCCCCAGGTGAAACCGAGTGTGTCGGTTTCACCAAGTCGGCGCACCAGGAGCCTGGCGGCCGCGCGGCCCACCGGCGCCCACGTCGCCGCGTCGTCGAGGGGTCCGGCCTCGTCGAGGTTGCCGCCGACCACCACGGCCTCGGTGAGGCCGAACGCATGCTCGAGTGCCGTTTCCTCGGCGGCGTGCAGGTTCTCGCGCTGGTCGGGCGGGACCACGACCTCGATGCGAACCAGGCCCTTCGCCTTGGCCCGCGCAACCAGCCGCCCCGCCGTCGGTCGCGAAACACCCAGTCGTTCGGCGACTTCAGCCTGGGTGAGCCCGTCGAGGTAATACAGCGTTGCGGCGCGCAGCGCCAGCCGCAGATCCTCCGGTGCGGAGCCGGACGGGGTGCGCGCCACGGCGTGGCCGTCAACCGCCGACGCGACCATGGGAACCTCCCTTCGACCGCGGTGTGAGCAAATGCTCAGGGGTGCGATGAGATGCTCATCACGCTACCATGCAATTGTGACCCAGACAACAATTCCCTGGGAGGAAGCTCTCAAACCTGCGGCGATGCGAGCGGCGGTACTGACGGAACCGGGAAAAATCGAGCTGGACCAGCGTCCCGTCCCGTCACCCGGCCCGGGTGACGTGCTGATTCGGGTGAATGCCGTCGGGGTGTGCGGCTCCGACACGCACTACTACCGCGAGGGACGCATCGGCGGGTACGTGGTCGACGCCCCCTTGATCCTTGGTCACGAGGCGGCCGGCACCATCGTCGCCGTCGGTGATGGTGTTCAGAAAGAGCGGATCGGGCAACGGGTTTCCATCGAGCCCCAACGTCCCGACTCCGCCAGCGAGGAAACAAGGCGCGGCCACTACAACCTTTGTCCGCGCATTCAGTTCTATGCCACCCCGCCTGTCGACGGCGCGCTCTGCGACTACGTGACCATCGGCGCGACGTTCGCCCATCCGGTGCCGGACTCCGTATCAGACACAGCCGCGGCGCTGTGCGAACCGTTGTCTGTCGGCATCGCCGCGATCAGCAAGGCCGGCGTGTCCGGCGGCTCGCGGGTGCTGGTCGCTGGTGCCGGATCGATCGGCATCATGGCGGTTCAGGTGGCGCGCGCATTCGGTGCGACCGACATCGTGGTCACCGACCTCGACGACAACCGGAGAGCGACAGCAACACAGTTCGGCGCCACCGCCGCGCTCGATCCCCGCGTCGACGACGTGTCGGGACTGCGCGTGGACGCGTTCGTCGACGCATCGGGCGCCGCCGCCGCCGTGACTGCCGGGCTCGCAGCCGTCCGGCCTGCCGGTCAGGTGGTGCTGGTCGGTATGGGAACGCCGACGATGGAGCTGCCCGTGCAGTTGATCCAGAACCGAGAACTGACACTCACCGGAGTGTTCCGGTACGCGAACACGTGGCCAACGGCGATCAACCTCGTCCGCTCCGGGCGAGTTGACCTAGAGGCGATGGTGACGGCGCGGTATCCCTTGGAGAAGACGGCCGAGGCACTCGACTCTGATCTTGTGCCCCGAAACCTCAAGTCGATCGTCGAGGTGCACCAGAAGTGAAACCTAAGCAGAAAGCGTTGGCAGACTTCACTATTCCGGTACCAGAGTACGACCGTAGCCAGGTTAGCATCGGAATCGTGCATTTCGGGGTAGGCGGCTTCCACCGTGCGCACCAGGCCGTGTACATAGACCGCCTGCTCAACAAAGGTCTGGGTCGCGAGTGGGGAATCTGCGGCGTCGGGGTGATGCCGGGCGACAAGGGGATGCGCGATGCGCTCGTCGGACAGGACGGCTTGTACACGCTGATCATCGAGAACGCCGACGGTACTCGAGAGCCACGCATCATCGGCTCGATCCTCGACTTCCGTTACGCACCTGACGATCCCGAGGCTGTGGTAGAGCTGCTCGCTGATCCCGCCACGCGCATCATCTCGCTCACCGTGACAGAGGGTGGCTACAACATCCGCGACGACGACGGGGAGTTCGACGCCGAAAACCCCGATGTCAAGCGAGACCTGGCCGGCGACGGGCCACCCGTCACGGTGTTCGGTCTCGTCGCCGCGGCGATGGCGCGGCGACGGGACCGTGGCATCCCGTCGCCGACGATCGTGTCCTGCGACAACATCGTCGAGAACGGCAACGTGGCGCGGCGCGCGTTTACGTCGTTCGCCGAGCTGTCCGATCCGTCACTGGCGCAGTGGATGTGCGAGAACACCACGTTCCCGAATTCGATGGTGGACCGGATCACCCCGGTCACCACGCCCGACGTCACCGAGCAATTGGACACCGATTTCGGGGTGACCGACGCGTGGCCGGTCGCCACCGAGCCGTTCACATCATGGGTCCTCGAGGACCACTTCACGGACGGCCGGCCGCCGCTGGAGGAAGTCGGCGTGCAGGTGGTCGACGACGTCGCACCGTACGAGATGATGAAACTTCGGCTTTTGAACGCCAGCCACCAGAGCCTGTGCTACTTCGCCTATCTGGCCGGATACCGGCTGGTGCACGAGGCGGCGCAGGATCCGGCGATCGCCGAGTTCTTGCGCCGCTACATGGATTCCGAGGCGACGCCGACGCTGCGGCCGGTGCCCGGCATCGATCTCGACGACTACAAGCGCACCCTGCTCGAACGGTTCGCCAACGCATACGTCCGCGACACGGTAGCCCGGTTGTGCGCCGAGTCGTCCGACCGGATTCCCAAGTGGCTCTTGCCCGTCGTGCACGACAACCTGCGCTCCGGCGGTCCGGTGCGACTGGCGGCGGCGACAGTGGCCAGTTGGGCCCGCTACGCCGAGGGAGTCGACGAACAGAGCGAACCGATCAGGGTGGTGGACAGGTTGGCCGACTCACTCGTGTCGCTCGCCCGCACCCAGCGCGAGGAGCCGACCGCCTTTCTGTCCAACCGCGGGGTCTTCGGTGATCTCATCGACGAGCCCCGGTTCGTCGAGCCGTATCTGTGGGCACTGGATTCGCTGCACCGCAACGGTTCTCGGGACACACTGGCGGCCCTTCTGAAGGACACCCAATGACGCTCGTCGCCGGAATCGATTCGTCCACCCAGTCCTGCAAGGTGCTGGTGTGCGACGCCGACACCGGCGAGGTGGTCCGCGAAGGCCGTGCGCCGCATCCCGATGGCACCGAAATCGAACCTGCAGCATGGGAATCCGCGGCACACTTCGCAATCGCGGCCGCCGGTGGCCTGGACGATGTATCCGCGGTGTCAGTGGGCGCCCAGCAGCACGGAATGGTCTGCCTGGATTCCGGCGGACGAGTAGTCCGGCCGGCACTGCTATGGAATGACGTCCGGTCCGCGGATGCGGCGGTCGCGTTGGTCGACGAGCTCGGGGGGCCAAGCGTGTGGGCGAACGCGGTCGGCATCGTCCCGCTCGCGGCGATCACCGTCGCCAAACTGCGCTGGCTGGCCGACAACGAACCCGGCAATGCCGATCGCACCGCTGCGGTCTGCCTGCCCCATGACTGGCTGACGTGGCGGCTGCGCGGCGACACCGGCATCGGTGCGATCACCACCGATCGCAGCGACGCCAGCGGCACCGGTTATTTCGACGCCTCGACGAACACCTACCGTCTCGACCTGGTCGATCTCGCGATGCGTGAGCGCCGTCCGGCGCTCCCGGCGGTGCTCGGTGCGGGAGACGGCACCAAGGCGATCAACGGCCGGTTGTTCGGGGCCGGGCTCGGCGACAACGCTGCGGCCGCACTGGGTTTGGCGGTTGAGGAGGGCGACATCGTCGTCTCGATCGGAACGTCGGGCGTGGTGTCGGCGGTGTCGCCGCACCCCGTTCGCGACGGCGGCGGGTACGTCGCCGGGTTCGCCGACGGCACCGGACGGTTCCTGCCGTTGGTGTGCACGCTGAACGCGGCACGGGTGCTCGACGCCGCGGCCGCGATGCTTGGCGCCAGCCACGGCGAACTATCCCGTCTGGCGCTGTCCGCGCCGCCGGGCAGTGACGGTCTGGTGCTGGTGCCGTACCTGGAGGGCGAGCGAACACCGAACCGGCCGACCGCCACCGGTGCGCTGCACGGGTTGAGGGTCACGAACGCGACGCCGGCCAACCTGGCGCGGGCCGCGGTGGAGGGCCTGCTGTGCGCCCTCGCCGACGGGATCGCACATCTGCAGTCTCAAGGCATCGCGATCCGACGCGTGCTGTTGATCGGCGGCGGTGCCCGCTCGCGCGCACTGCGCGAGATCGCGCCCGCGGTGTTTGGCGTCCCGGTCCTTGCACCGAATCCCGCCGAATACGTGGCCCTCGGCGCCGCGCGGCAGGCCGCATGGGCGTTGAGCGGTTCGTCGCAGCCGCCGGCGTGGAAGCCGCCGCCGATGGATCAAAACACCGCCGACCCGACGCCAACGGTGCACGATCGGTATGCGAGCGTGCGGGACCTGACGGAGGGAGCCCGATGAGCGACACGGCGCTGGTCATCGGGGAAGCCCTGATCGACATCGTGCGGCATCAGGGCGAGTCGCTCGGCGAACACGTCGGCGGAAGTCCGCTCAACGTCGCGGTGGGTTTGGCATTGCTGAATCGCCGTGTCGAATTCCTGACCTGGATCGGCGACGACCGCCGCGGCCAGCGGATCGCCGACTACCTGCACGACGCCGGCGTGAACCTGGCCGACGGAAGTCGAGCGGCACCGCGCACTGCGACCGCGCTGGCGGACCTGGACGAAGCAGGCTCGGCGACATATGAATTCGACATCGAGTGGCAAGTGTCACCGATCAGTGCCTCGGCCGCCCCGCTGGTGTTGCATACCGGGTCCATTGCCACCGCTCTGGCGCCGGGCTGCGAAGGCATCGCCGAATTGATCGACGCCCACACGTCGACGACGACGATCACCTTCGACCCCAACGTCCGGCCGGCGTTCTTCAAAGATGCCGACGATGCCCGATCGCGCGTCGAGTCCTTCGTCGCGCGCTCGGACGTCGTCAAGGCCAGCGACGAGGACATCCGCTGGCTCGCCCCCGACTCGACGCCGGAAGAGGTGGCTGCCCGCTGGCTGGCGATGGGCCCGGCGATCGTCGCCCTCACGTATGGGGCGTTCGGGTCGTATGCGGTCTGCGCCGCCGGTGAAGATCGGATCCCGGCATTCCCCGCCGAGGTAGTGGACACCGTTGGCGCCGGCGACGCGTTCATGACCGGGCTGATCGACGCGCTCTGGGATCTCAACCTGCTCGGCGGAGAGAACCGGCGGGCACTGCGCGACATCGACACCGAAGCACTGCAACGGGTGATCAAGGTCGCCGCGCTGTCGTCGGCGCTCACCGTAGCGCGGCCGGGCGCCGCCCTGCCCGACCGGGCCACCAGGGATCGGGCGGCCAAACGCCTCGCGGCGGAATGAGGCACAAATGTCTCAACAGGTAAGGAATCCCTGTTCATGCCCCGTGGGATACCAGTAACGTGATCTGGGTCACAGGTCGCTGAACGTTCTCGACGATGAGAGGGCGAGTATGACCACCACAGCTCAAGACGCCGCCCAACCGCCCGAGACCACTGAGGCCGCGAAACACAAACTGGTGTTTCCCAGGATGTGGTTTCTGTTCGTCCTGCTGATCTGTTGCTTCACCGCATGGGGCATAGCGGCCGATCTCACTACGCCGATGGTCGCGGGCTTCAAGCGCATCTTCGACATGAACACTTTCCAAGCCTCACTGGTCCAGCTCGCGTACTTCGGTGCGTACTTCCTGCTGGCCCTTCCCGCCGCGTTCATCAATCAACGGTTCGGCTACAAGGCCGGACTGCTGACCGGCCTGTTCCTGGCCGCCGCCGGGGCGTTGGCGTTCTATCCGGCGAGCAAGATAATGACGTACGAGGCGTTCCTCGTCGCTCTCTTCGCAATTGCCGCGGGCTGTTCGATCCTCGAGACATCGGCGAATCCGTTCGTGCTCTCGCTCGGCCCCGAGGAGACCGCGACCCGCAGGCTCAACTTCGCGCAGGCGTTCAACCCCCTCGGCACCAACATCGGGGTACTGCTGGCGGCCACCCTGATCCTGCCCAAGCTGGACGAGCCGGTGAACATGGCGTCCTTGAGCCCCGCACAAATGCACACGATCCGGGCCGGTCAGCTGGGCGCGGTGATGGGCCCGTATCTCGCTCTGGGTTTCGTGCTGATCGCGGTCGGGCTCTCGATCGCGTTCAGAAGGGCCCCCGAGATCGTGGAGGAATTCCCGACGGGTGACCTCGAGGGGAAGTCACCGGTCAAGATCCTGTTGTCCAACAAGCGGTACGTATTCGGTGTGGTGGCACAGTTTTTCAACGTCGCCGCGCAGGTGTGCACCTGGACCTATCTCATCCAATACAGCCAGCAGGCCCTGAACGGATCGCTCAAGTTGGGCGGATACCTGCTGCAGGTCAGCCTGATCGTGTTCCTGATCTCCCGGTTCCTCATGACCTGGGTGATCGGGCGCGTTCGCGCCACCCGGGTGATGGCTCTTCTCGGCGCGCTCGCGGTGGCACTGTGCATCTTCGCAATGTTCTCACCCAACGTCGCGGGCGTCGTCGCTGTCGTCGCATTGTCTTTCTGCTTGTCACTGATGTTCCCGACCATTTACGGTGTAGCCCTCAAAGGGCTGGGTCCGGCAACGAAATTCGGCGCCGCCGGGCTCGTGATGGCCATCGTCGGCGGCGCGATCATGCCGCTGATCCAGGGCAAGCTGCTCGACGCCACCTCGCCGGCGATCTCCTTCGTCGTGCCTGCCGTCTGCTTCGCGGTCGTCACCAGCTACGCCGTCTTCGATCTGATGGCGCGATCGAATTCGATTGGAGAGCGCGCATGAAACGACTCTGGATCGTCGTGCTGGCTGTCATCCTCGCGGCATGCAGTAGCGGACAATCGGCGAACTTCACCGACCCCACAGATCGCCTCGAGGTGGTGTCGTGGTGGGTATCGCCGTCTGAACATCCCGCTTTCGAAGTATTGCTCAACGCTTTTCGCGCACAGAACCCGAAAGTGAACGTGATCGACGGCTCGATCGCCGGCGGCGCCGGCAGCAATGTCCAGGTCGCGCTCGCTGCACGCCTGCGGGCCGGCGATCCTCCCGATGTCTGGCAGACCTTTTTGGGCAGTTCACTTCGTGCCTGGGTCGACGCCGGCCGCATCGAAGAGGTGACCAAGGTCTTCGAACAGACGGGCCTTAGTCCGACGATGCCCCCGGCGCTGCTCACCGCGGCCACCTACCGGGACAGGCAATGGGGAGTTCCGACAGGATCACACCGGGGAAACAATCTGTGGTTCAACCTGAATGTGCTCCGTGACGCCGGCGTCGCGGCGCCCGGCGCGGGCTACTCCTGGCAGAGTTTCACCAACGATCTCGCGAAAGTCGCTGCCACCGGCCGCATCCCGTTGTGTCTGGGGAGCAAAGACCGCTTCACCACCTCAGAGCTCTTCGAGAACACCCTGCTGGGGTTGATCGGCATCGACGGGTGGGCCAAGGTCACCGACGACTCCTTCGACTGGATGGGCCCTCAACTCAAGGACGCGCTGACGCGGTTCGGCGAGGTCATCTCCCGGGCCGATCCGGACGCCGCGGGCCTCACGTGGGATCAGGCGGTGAAGAAGCTGGCGACGGGTCAGTGCGCGTTCCTCTCGATGAACGATTCCGTCTACGGCGATCTGGTGGCCGACGGCGCCAAGGAGGGAAAGGATTTCGGCTACGTCGCGTACCCGGGAACCGAGGGCGCATACCTGGCGATCGTGGACACCTTTGTCGTGTCGTCCGCGGCGAAGGACGGGGTGAACGCGCTGAGGTTCCTGGCGGTCGTCGCCGATCCCACGACCCAGCTCAACTTCAACAAGGTGAAGGGATCGGTGCCGATCCGCAATAACGTCGACGTGTCGTCACTGCCTCCGTATCAGCGTCAGGCCTCGGCCGCGTTGTGGCATGACAAGATCCTGCTGTCGATAACGCACGGGGAGCTGCTGCCGTCCAATTTCCAAGAAGCGTTCTATGACGCGGTGGCGACCTTCGTGTCGAGCAGAAACACGAACGCGTTCATCGACACGCTGCAGAACTCGATTCAGGTACCGGTCGCGGGACGCTGACCTGCCGATAGGGTGCGTGGATGGCCGTCATCCTCCGCAGAATGCTTCGCATCGGCAAGCTGCCCGACGAGTTGCGCGCACAAGTCGACGCGGAGGGCGTCATGTTCCTCGCCGAGTTCGTGCCGGTGACCCGTAGGTTCAGCGGCCATGTTCCGGGGCTTCGTTCGGCGGGCAGCATCAGTAGCTACGTCGGTGCGCTGGCTCTCACATCGCAGCGGCTGCTCGGCACCCTGTCATCGGTGCCCAAAGTCGCCGGCCGCACCATCGACCAGCGTTGGGACGCAACGCAAACGGGAGCCGCGACCGCCGAGATCTCCTCGGCCGGA
Organism: uncultured Actinomycetota bacterium; assembly: GCA_963744085.1. GTDB lineage: Bacteria > Actinomycetota > Actinomycetes > Mycobacteriales > Mycobacteriaceae > Mycobacterium. The sequence continues at coordinate 930,903 of CAVUSK010000014.1, read as the reverse complement.
GTCACGCTGGACCTCGATGTGGGTCGCGTCGACCCGAACTTCAGCGGCCATTTGCAACTGAAGTACAAGACGACAATTCCCGACGACGTGCTGACGATGCTGCCGACACGGTCTCTCGCGTTCGACGTACCCGCGCAGTACGTGCTGCGCGCCGTCGGCGTCCCCGGGCCCAAGGAAAGCTAGACGCGGTAGACCCGCTTCGCGTTGTCGCGGAGCATCCTGTTCTCGTCGAAGCGGTCACCGAGGATTTCGCGGAGGGCCCAAATGGTATCCGGCAGCGAGATATTCGGTTTGTCGATCGGGAAGTTCGACGACCAGAACGTGCGCTCCGGCCCGAAGGCGTGATCGAGATGGGTTACGAGCGGCGCGACGGCGTCGCGGAATTCTTCCCGGGGCAGCCGCCCCAGCCCCAAGACCGGCATCCCCAGTCCGGAGTGTTTGGCGACGACGTTGGGCAACGCGGCGAGCTCATCGACGTCGCCGCGCCATCGGTCGAGAATCTCCTTGCGTTCAGCTGCGGTGGTTCCGGTGTGTCTACCGGTTGGCACAAGTGCACCGACCGGTGTCGCATAGTGATCGAGAATGAATGTGGTGTCGGGGTATTCGCTCGCCAGCTCGACTGCACTCGGAAGGTCCTGGGCGTAAAGCCAGATTTCAAAACTGAGACCGCGCTCGGCAACCGCCGCGAAGCCGCGGAGGAAGGCCGGCTCGGACAGGACGTTGGGCCGCTTTGCGAAGTCAGCGATTCCGCGATCGGGACTGTGCGCCGCGCTAGTGCGCACACCGCGCACCAGTGGGCTGGCCTGAAGGTGCGCGTCGAGCACCTCGGCCACGTCCGGCTCCGACGGATTGGCGTGCACGACGATCGCACCCAGCGCGGGAGCGCCGTTCGTCCCGAACGGCAATGAGCTGACCCAGCGCGTCTCGCCCACGGTGTCCATCGGAGTCTTGGCCGGCCACGCGGCCTCAATGTGCACGATGGTGTCGACGCGCACCGACGCCGCATCGGCCACGTAATTGGCGGGTAAGTACGCGTTGAACATGTAGCGCGGATCGCCGATGAACCCCCTGCTCGCGTGCGGAAGCATGCGCGTAACCAGCGGCCGCATGAACGGCGCGCGCCGGATGATCCTCGCCGGGCCTGATGCCACTCGCTTGGTCGTGAACGGATCCCACTGGTGGATGTGCGCGTCGACGATTCCTGCCACGATGACAGTCTGGGTGATCGAAAGAATTGGCGCGGCCGAAGCGGTGATCGAATGTGGTGAGCGTGACGGACAACGTGCTGCTGGTGCACTGGCACGACCTCGGCCGGACTCTCGGCGCGTACGGCTACGCCGACGTCACCAGCCCGTGCTTGGACCAACTCGCGGCCGAAGGAATCCTGTTCACCCACGCCCATGCCACCGCGCCGCTGTGCTCGCCGTCGCGCGGGTCGCTGTTCACCGGCCGATACCCGCACAGCAACGGGCTTGTCGGTCTGTCGCATCACGGCTGGGAGTATCACCAAGGCGTACGGACGCTACCTCAGATGCTGTCCGAATCTGGTTGGCATACAGCGCTTTTCGGTATACAGCACGAGACGTCGTATCCGCCGCGACTCGGCTTCGACGAGTTTGACGTCTCGAACGCACACTGCGAATATGTCGTTGCCGAATCGCAGAAGTGGTTGTATGCGAACCGCGACGACGAGCAGCCGTTCCTGCTCACGGCGGGCTTCTTCGAGACCCACCGGCCGTACCCGCCGGAGCGGTATCCGCCGGACGATGGCGACGCGGTGCACGTGCCCGGCTATCTTCCCGACGTGCCGGAAGTGCGCGACGACCTGGCGGCGTTTCACGGGTCGATCGCAGTGGCCGACGCAGCGGTCGGCAAGCTGCTCGACGCGCTCACCGACGCCGGGCTCGACGCCACCACCTGGGTCGTGTTCTTCACCGACCACGGCCCGGCGTTTCCGCGGGCCAAGTCGACGCTGTATGAAGCGGGCACCGGAATCGCGTTGATCGTGCGGCCCCCCGTCGGGCGCGGCCGAGAGCCGCGGGTGTACGACGAGCTGTTCAGCGGTGTGGATTTGGTGCCGACGCTGTTGGGCCTGCTGGGCGTCGACGTCCCCGACGATGTCGAGGGCATGTCACACGCCGCAAACTTGCTCGCCCCACAGGCCGAGGTCACACCCGTTCGAGCTCACATTTACACGGAGAAGAACTACCACGACTCGTTCGATCCGATTCGGGCGATCCGCACGAACGAGTACAGCTACATCGAGAACTACGCCCCACGACCACTGCTCGACCTGCCGTGGGACATCGAGGAGAGCCCCTCCGGTCGGGTCGTCGCACCCCTGGTATGCGCACCGCGGCCGGAGCGTGAACTCTACGACCTGATTGCAGACCCTGACGAAGAACACAACCTCTTGGTCGGCGTACCCAGCGAGCGCTCCGAGGCGGTCGCCGGCGAACTTGCCCGCACGCTCCACGACTGGCGACAGGAGACCGGCGATGTGATTCCGTCGGCGTTCGCCGGCACCCGAATCTCCGAGCGTTACACCGAGGACTACTTGTCAATTCACGGCCCACGACTCGCCTCGCGTTCCGGCACCGCGGCCGAGGCGACGACCGACCAATAGTTTTTCTCATGCTGAGCCGAAATCGAGAATCCTGCAGCATAATTCAGGCGCCGTTAGGCTCTCGTTGTGTCCGATAGCCCGCCCGCTTCGGGTAAATCCACCGTCGCGGTGGCCGTGGAACGCGCTCTCGTGGAGTCCGGTCGGCTCGCCTACCTGCTCGACGGTGACAATCTGCGACACGGGCTGTCCGACGACCTCGGCTTCTCGCCCTGCGACCGTGCCGAAAACATCCGCAGGGTAGGGCATTTGACACGCTTGCTGGCCGACGCGACGTCATTGCGCTGGCATCGGTGGTGTCGCCACTGAATGAGGCTGCCAAGCTGCCATTCATCGAGGTGTATGTCGCGACGTCGCTGGCTGAATGTGAAAAGCGCGACCCCAAGGGTCTCTGCGCGCGGGCGCGCGCAGGTGAAGTAAAGGGGTTGACCGGCGTCGACGCACCGTATGAACCTCCGGAAAATGCGGATCTCGTCCTCGACACCACCGATGCGGACATCGACGAGCTCGCCGCAAAGATCATCGCCCTGCTCGACGACCGCAGCCCACGTTGAGTCGCCGAGTCCTGGGCTTGCCGACAGCGAAACCAGCGACGCGACACGCCGACGAAGGGTCGCCACATTCACACTCGGCCTGCCAGGCGGGCGCGATAGCGTGGGGAGATGGCGCCGACGCCGTTACGCGTGCTCGAGGACCTGATCGTTGATGCGCTTGCAGACACCGCAAGCGCCACCCCGGCGGAGGTAATCGCCCGGATCGAGACGAACCCGCGATTCACCCCGACTGCCGACGACCTCGCGGCCGATCCCGACCACCCCGACCGTCCCATGTGGCACTCTCGCGTCTACCGCGCGCGTCGTCACCTGGGCGAGGACGATCTGGTGGTCTCCGAACACGGCCGGTGGCGGCTGGCTAATGCCGCCCGTGCCAGAACACAGCCGCGAACGCCGTTGCAGCCCAGCGTGATCGCCGCGCCGCTCTTGGATCCGGCGGCACGGTCGCGGCTGATGGGCCAGCCGGTGCGCGACGACGACCCGATGCCGGTGGTCATCGAACTGAACGTGGCATACAAGGGCGGAGTCGCCGCGGCGTATCAGGCGTTCAGCGCCCTGCTGCTGTCGCTGGGCATGGTGGCCGACGACCGCACGCAAGAGTTGTTCGACGACTACGTGCCGACGCGGATGTCGATGGCCGACATACAGCGGCTGGTCCGGGAGGACGCCAAAGAGCCCGATCCCGTCAAGCGGGCGATCTTCCGCGTGTGGCCGAACTTTCCGATGCACCCGCAGATCGACATCTCGGCGCGCACGATCAAAGCCGACGCGGCGCGTCGCTCGTTCAACGCTCGCGGCGGCGGAATCACCTGGGCGATCGTCGATTCCGGTATCGAAGCGAACCATCCCCATTTCGCCGCCGGTAACACGCTCGGGGCTCCCGACGTCAAGGATCTGCACCGCGACTTCACACAAACGCTGAATCCCGGCGAGGACACCAAAGACGACGCGCTGCACGACGGTTACGGCCATGGCACGCGGGTCGCGAGCATCGTCGCCGGATACCTGGCCGCGGACTTCCCGATCGACGACCTCGAAGTGATCAGCGAGCAGATCACCGAAACCGACGACCCGAACCCAATTCCCACCAAGCGGATCGTCAACCCCGCCTTGCTGTCGGGCATGGCGCCGGACACCCACCTGGTCAGCCTCAAGGTGCTCGCCGACGACGGTACGTCGACGATGATAGCGGTGATGGCGGCGCTGCGCTACGTGCGAAATCTCAACGGCGACAACGACAAAGTCACCCGCATCCATGGGGTGAACGTGTCACTGGGCTACGAGTTCGACCCGCAGTGGTTCGCCTGCGGGCAGAGTCCGCTGTGCAAGGAGGTGGATCGGCTGGTGCGCTCCGGTGTCGTCGTGGTGGTGGCCGCGGGGAACACCGGATACGCGAGGTTCAGTTCGTGGGAACGGTCGACCAGCGCGGGATTGGTCATGAGCATCACCGATCCCGGGAACGCCGACCGGGCGATCACCGTCGGGTCCACCCACCGCGGGTCGCCGCACACCTACGGGGTGTCGTTCTTCTCGTCGAAGGGCCCGACCGGCGACGGCAGGCTAAAGCCCGATCTGGTGGCCCCCGGCGAACGCATCACCTCGGCGACTAAGGCCAAACCCGGCGGCCCGCGTGCCGCTTACTCCGACGAGTCGGGCACGAGCTTCGCCGCACCGCACGTCTCAGGTGCGATCGCCGCGTTCCTGTCGGCCCGCCCGGAGTTCATCACCCGTCCCGACGAGGTGAAGGAGATCTTCGTCGAGTCGGCGGTGTCGCTGGGCCGCGAGCGTACCTTCGAGGGCGGCGGCCTCGTCGATGTGATGCGCGCACTTCAATCCGTCTGACCCACAAGGAGACTGACCGTGGCCGACCCGCCGCTGCAAATCCAGTTCGACGCCGACGGCGACGTCAACGCCGACCAAGAGCGGCAGTTGCACGACGAGTTGGATCGGATGGAGGCGACCGACCTGTTGGTGTTCAGCCACGGCTGGAACAACACGCCGACTATCGCCACCCAGCTTTACGAAGCATTCTTCACCCGCGTGAAATCGCTGCTGGCGCTGCACGGTCGCAGTGGCCACACGGTCGCGTACCTAGGCGTGTACTGGCCGTCGATCCGGTGGTCCGACGAGCCGATTCCCGACTTCGCGGCCCGCGACGTGGTCGACCTCGGCGCAGGGACCGGCGGTGCGGCCGGCGGCGTGGGAGCGCCGCAGGTGTTCGATCCGCCGCCACCGCCGGACGCGCGGTTGGCGGCGATGATCAAAGAGGCGTTTCCCGCAGACCTTCGCGGCGACGTCGGCGAGCTGCTCGACTTGATCATCACCCGGCCCAACGACAAAGACGAGCTGCAGCGGGCGCGAGACCTCGTGGCACGGGTCGCCGGCGCGGCAGGCCCCGACGGCGACGGCGAGGAAGCCGACCGCCCGCCGTTCGCAGCGGAATCCGACCCGCAGGCGCAACTGTTCGCCGACTTCACCGCAGCGCTGGAAGAACTCAACGTCGAAACCACCGGGTCCGGCGGCGCGGCCGGCATCGGCGACGCGTTCGGACGGTTGTGGCACGGCGCGCAGGAGGTGCTGAGAGGTCTCACCTACTGGCAGATGAAGAACCGCGCCGGGGTGGTCGGCGAGAAGGGACTGGGCCCGCTCGTCGGGCGGCTTCACGCCCGGCACCCCAACCTGAGCGTCGACTTGATAGGCCACAGCTTCGGTGCCCGGGTGGTGTCGTACGCGTTGAAGGGTGGCCCGGCCGCCCCGCCGGGTCCGGCGGTTCGCTCGGTGACCCTGCTGCAGGGCGCCTTCTCGCATTTCTCGTTCGCATCAGCGCTCCCGTTCGACACGGACCGATCCGGTGCTCTGAACACCCAGCAGGACAAGGCTTCTGGCCCGGTGGCGGCTTGCTACTCACGCTTCGATACGGCGGTCGGGGTGATGTACCCGCTGGCGTCACTGCTGAAAGGCGAGGACGCCGCGGACGCTGACGAGCCGCTGTATCGGTGGGGCGGCATGGGGCACGACGGGCATCAGCAGAATGTTCCCGAGTTGGCGTTGCAGCAACCCGGCAGCCACTACGACTTCACCGGCAAAAAGCTGGTGAACATCGACGCCCAGCAGGTTGTGCGTGTCGGACGACCACCCTCGGGTGCGCATTCCGACATCATCCATGACGAGCTGGCGTGGGTGGTGCTCGACGCCGGAGGGCTGGTCGACTGACCGAAGCAACGGAGGTGCGCCAGATCTGGACGTCACTCGGGCTGCCCGGAATCGTGGATGTCCATACGCATTTCATGCCCAAACGCGTGCTCGACAAAGTGTGGGCCTACTTCGACAGAGCGGGGCCACTAGTCGGGCGGCCCTGGCCGGTCGCCTACCGCTCCGACGAGGCCGGGCGGCTCGACAAGCTTCGGCAGTTCGGCGTGCGCCGATTCACGGCGCTGGTGTACCCGCACAAGCCCCAGATGGCGGCGTGGCTCAACGACTGGGCCGCCGAGTTCGCCGAGTCGACGCCGGACTGTCTCGCGACGGCCACGTTCTACCCGGAGCCCGACGCCGCCGGTTATGTCGATTCGGCGATCCGGCGGCGGACCCGAATCTTCAAGGCACACCTACAAGTCGGTGACTACGATCCGAACGACCCGTTGCTTGACGACGTCTGGGCGATGATCGGTGATGCGAACCTGCCCGTCGTCATCCACTGCGGCTCAGGACCGCAGCCAGGCCGCTTCACCGGCCCACGGCCGATACTGTCTCTGCTGCAACGTCATCCGCTGTTGCAGCTGGTGATCGCGCACATGGGCATGCCGGAGTACCGCGAGTTCATGGACATCGCGGAGCGCTTCGAGCAGGTACGGCTCGACACCACGATGGTTTTCACGCCATTCGTGGAGCAGACGATGCCATTCCCGCGCCGCGAGCTGGACCGGCTGCGCTGGCTCGGCGACCGGATCCTGTTCGGCAGCGACTTCCCGAACATCCCGCACTCTTACGCCGACGCGCTGCGCTCGGTCACCGAGATTCCCAATATGGACGATGATTGGCTACGCGGTGTGCTGTATCACAATGCCGCTCAGCTGTTTTCGCTCTAGGCCTTGTGCCCGACGGCGAACACTCGCCGGAACGGGAACAGCGTGCCATGCGGGCCTGCCGGATACGCCTTGCCAAGTTCAGCGGCGAGTTGGGCGGCATACTCCTGTGCATCGGACGGCGACAGTGCAGCCAGTATCGGGCGCAGACCCGTCCCCCGAATCCATTCCAGCACCGGGTCCTTCCCCTGCAGCACGTGTATGTAAGTCGTCTCCCACGCGTCGGCGTCAAGGCCGGCGTCCAGCAGCACCTTCGCGTACGACTCGGGCGTGCCGACCGCGTCGGTGTGGTGCACGACCCCGTGCAGCTTCGCCGCCCATCGCTGGTCGTCCGCGAGGCGCCGCATCAGCGCGTGCGAGGGCGAGTCGAAATTGCCGGGCACTTGCACGGCCAGGCATCCGCCGCTGGGCAGCGCGGACGCCCATTGCGCCATCAGCTCCTGATGTCGCGGAACCCATTGCAGTGCGGCGTTGCTCACGATGACGTCGACGTCGCCGGTAGGTTGCCAGTCCGCGGCGTCGGCGACTGAGAACGACACGCCGGGCATGCCGGCGGCATCGGCGATCATTTCAGGCGACGAGTCGAAGCCCTCGACGATCGCCTGCGGCCAGCGTACAGCCAGGGATGCGGTGAGATGGCCTTGGCCGCAACCGATGTCGACGACACGCCGTGGTGCGACGGCGTCGATTCTGGCGGTGAGGTCGAAAAACGGTCGATCACGCTCCACGGCGAAACGGCCGTACTGCGCGGGATCCCATCTCACGATGAGAGCCTAGCCAGTTAAGGTCGGCGAAACTCAACCCGTGCGATGCACCCAGGAGGACCCCGATGCTACGACGTCACATCCCGCTGGCGGTGCTGGCCGCCGTTGCCGCGTTGAGCGTCGTCCCGGGGTGCTCGACGTCGAAAGCACCGCAGCAGCCGTCGACCACGGCCACGACGTCGGCACCCCCGCAGCAGCACGCCGTGTACGAGCAGTGCCTGATCCAGCATGGTGTCCCGTCCCCGCCGGCCGGACCGGCTCCGGGTCCGCAGCAGGTGCCGGCCGGTCCGCTGCCCGGCCCGGTCGAGGGCACATCCGGCGCCACCACGCCGCCGCCGCCGCCGGGGGTGGACCAGACCACCTGGGACAACGCGCAAAAGGCCTGCGCATCGCTGCAACCCACCCCACCGACGACCGGTCCCTGAGCTAGCATCCGGTTAGCGGGGCGTCGCCACCGGATTTGCCAGTCCTGTGCAGGTCAGAGGCTACTTTTGGCCTCGCGGAAGTGCCGAATTGGCCGCCGTACCCAAACGCGGTACCCAAACCAGTTTTTCAGCAGCTTCCGGCAGCAAACTACAGGCCGAGTGCGCTGGTCAGGCCGTCGACAGCGGCGCGGGTCGTGGCGTCCGACGTGTGGCCGTAGATGTCACCCGTGATAGCTATGCTGCTATGCCCGAGCAGGTCGGCGACCGCTTTAATGTGCACGCCGGCCTCAAGCCACGCCACCGCGGCGCTGTGCCGCGGGGTATGCACCCCGACGTTCTCGATCCCGGCCTTGGCCGCGGCTCTCTTGATCGTCCGGTGCACATAGCGCGGGTCGACTGGCACACCGAATTCGGTGGTGAACACCAGGCCGCTGTCGGTCCACTGGTTACCCGCGTGCAGCCGCTCGGCGGCTTGCGTCACCCGCTGGGCCTTGAGTAAGGCGACGACAGCAGGGGACAACGGGATGGTGCGGCGCGCCCGCGGCGACTTGGGTTCGGTGATGAGCATTTCTCCGCCGACCGAATCGAGGGTGGCGGCCACCTTCAGCGTGCCGCCGCTGAGATTGACGTGTTCCCAGCGCAACGCCAGCGCCTCACCGCGGCGCAACCCTGTCGCCGCGATCAACGCCAGCACCGGCCGATAGCGCAGCCCCTCGGCGGCCGTGAGGACGGCGGCGACGTCGCTGGCCGCGAGATACCGGGCTTCCTTGCGGGCGATCCGTGGCCGCGACACCTTCGCGGCTGCGTTATCAGCGACGAGGCCATCGAGTTTCGCGTCGGTCGGGACGGCGCGCAACACGGTGTAGATCAGGCGCAAGGTGCTGTCGGACAGGCCATCCTTACGCAACTTCACCACCAGCCCGTCGATATGGGTCTTGCGTAGCCTGTCCAGTGGTGTCAAGCCGAACGGTGCGGGCGCTAGATGATTGGCCGCTAGTTGGCGGTACAGCACCTTGGTCTTTTCTTTGCGCGGTGACGCCTCAAGCGAGGTTTTCGACCAGTGCTCGATGTAATCAGCCAACCGCTGTGATGAGTCCCGCACCGGGGCCTGCGTTTTGACGCGATCACGCGCTTTGTCAAGTTCATCTCTGGCCGCCTCAGCGGTCGGCCCGTAGAACGACGCCGAGCGCCGCCGGCCCAACGTCGGGTCGATGTAGGACAGCCGCGCTTCCCATGTCCCGTTGGGTCGCTGTCTGACGTTGCCTTCGCCGTTGGCTCGCTTGCTCATGCTTTCTTCTTTCCCTTGCTGTCGGCTTTCGGAAGTAGTTGGTATTCATCGCTTCTACACAGTTCGACGTACCACGCCGCGGTGCGTGGCCTGACGCCGAAGGCGAGCGCACTGCGAGCGGTAAAATCGGTTCACTGTCTGCGGCAGTCGCGGTGCAGGCCTGTGGCCGGCCGATGAAATCCTTGTCATTCATCGCGGCCTGCCGCCGCAGAAAGTGAGCCAACGAAATGGCTTTCACCGCAACCACCGTTAATTCAGACAAGGCGTGGGCGCCCGATCTTTACGCGTTCAGCCCGGCCGACGTCGTACCCGAAGCCCTGATCTTGCAATGCAGCACCGTCGCCTGGAACGTCGAAGGCGACAGCCCCGTCGTGCGTGTCGCGTATGTCGACGACGACGAAGCCACATTCACCGTCGAAGGCGTCGAGATCGACGAAGCCGAACCGTCGCTATCTGAGGTGCTGGTGCACACCGCCAAGATCACACAGTTGGTCAGGGCTGTCGCGTGAGCAGTACAGCCAGGACGGCACCGCCGATCAACTCTCGCAGTCGGTCGCGCGGGCGATCACCCGCCGCGGCGACCTGGCGTTCGTCGCCGAGGCCGCGCCCGTAGGCCCAGCCGTCGCCCCCGTTGCCGGATTGGTCAACGTGGGCAACGTCGTTCAGGGTGACGAGGTTTCGGATTCACTCGACGCTCTCGTGGATCTTGTCGCCACGCTTCAGAACAATCTCTCGACGCCGACGCACATCCTGCTCGACCCGCTCGGCTGGGCTGAGTTCCGCAAGCTGAAAGTCGGCACGGCCTACAGCCAGTCGTTGATCGGCGCCGGCACCACCGACGCCACCACCATGCTGCTGTCGCTGCCGGTGCTGGTGAACCGCGCCGTGCCCGACTACACCGGGATCGTCGTCGACCGCAACGCTGTGGTATCCGCAGTCGGCTCGGTGATGGTCGCAACGAGCGAGCATCAGTACTTCACGTCTGACAGCGTGGCCCTGCGTGCAACGTGGCGCATCGGACACGTCGTTGTGCGAGCGGACAGGATCGGCACCTTCACCATCGCGGGCGGCGGCAGCTAGGACCGGGCGTGGCCGGGACCCCGGAGCTTATGTGGGTGCGTCACAGGGCCCCGGCCACCTGGGGCCAACCGCCAACAGGGGGGCGTCGACGGTTGGTTGCAACTCCACGGTGAGCCGCACGAGGCAACGTATGCCGGGTGAGGTATCGGCCGCAGCGTTTCGAAGAAACCCGACGGGAGCAGCCGTTGAGCAGAACGTCCGACCGGCAATACCAGCGCAACCGGCGGCGCGTCCTCGCGTCGTCCGACGTGTGCCACTGGTGCGGCGACCCGTTCTCCGACCAGCCGTGGCCGCACCCAAAATCCGCAACCGCTGACCATGTGCTGCCACTTGCGCGCGGCGGCAGCAATCACGGCGGACTGGTCGCATCCTGCTGGGAATGCAACCTCAAGCGGCGCTATCAGAAGCCGAAACCGGTTACGCACTCTCGGCAGTGGTGACCCTTGGCTCGGAACTAAGGGAGGCATAAGGCTCTCCAGCGAGGCCCCTTGGCCATTACTGCACAAGGGGAAAGCCCAGACACTGTGAACGCATGAAAGCAGGGCCGTGTGGCCCCGAAAGTAGTGCAACCAGCGGCCGGATGCAGCCTCTGAAAGACGTTTCAGGCCCCCCTTCAGAGGGGTAGCCACTACGTGATGGGGGCTCACTTGGCTCCCTGCTCGGCATCCTGGCGTCCGCGTTAGCGGCGGCGGGGTGTGATGAACAACGAGTCAGTGCCGTCGCTGCTGCCTGTGGGCAGTGCCGGCGACTGGACAAGGAGTTCACGATGCACATGAAGAAGATTGCAGCTGGTGCCGCGATGGTCGCCGCCATGGGGTTCGGCGTCATCGGTGGCGGTGTTGCGCAAGCCAAGCCGCACGATCCGGGACCTCCGATTCCGCCGATTCCGGGGAACCCGGGAGATGTGGTTTCCAACGTTTGGGTTCCGGGAGACCCACCTGGGCACAACCCGTTCGGTCCGCCGGGACAGGTCATGCAAGGAAATCCAGTCGTCCCAGAACTCACCGGGGTTCCGCCCGGTCACTGGGGTGAGACCTGGCTACCCGGCAATTGGGAGAATCTTGGAATTCCAGGGCCACAACCGCTCGTGCTAAACCCCGACCTCGGGGCGTGGGGAATCTGGTGGGGTGGAGCCTTCATTCCATTCGTTTCCTAGACGACACCGCCTGGATGGCCGTCCTGAGCGCTCCAGGGCGGCCATCGCCTTCTCTCAATGAAGGGACGGGGTAGGGGTGGGGCCCCGCGGTCGCCCACAGTGCGGCATACCCAGGCATTGCCGCGTTTGCACACACAGCGATTTCCACAGCTAGACGCGTTAACTAATTTCACAGCGAATTTGCTGGATGTGGATTTTCAGCCTGGGGAGAGAAAGCGGCAAAGCCTGTGTATGCCGCGGTCGGGTAGTCGCGGGAGGCCGTCCCCAGGGGCTCGGCGTAAGCGGTCCCTAACCGATTAGGTCGGCGGGTAGGCCGGCGGCGGGTAATTCCCCCGTAAGCCCCACGCTAGCCAGTCGAAGAAGTACTCGATTTCGTCGCTGGCGTCATAGTCCGGATTCGGATCCATTGTGACCGCCTCCTTTCGTCGAAAGTCGGCTTGCCTCCGAGCCTAGCCGCCGGCGCTCAAAACGCCTATGAGGGCTACCGTTCAACGGTCGGCGGGACCTCCGCCCAGGGGGTGTGCTTTAAGTCCAACTCTTGTACCCCACGCAGATGCAGGGGTGATCGCCGAAGGACATCTCATGGCACGCGGGGTTCTCCGGAACGATCTTGCGGTGATCCGCTTTTGAGTGGACATTCAGGTCGTGGCTCTCTTTGAGGTGTCCGCAGTTAGCGCAGTATTCCGAGTCCTCACTCATGGTCGTTCCTTTCTCGCCGTCGGTCGAGCGCGAGACGCACCCACTGAGGGCACACCGCCACGGTAGACCTGTAGGGAGTGCTCGGCGTGTGAGTCTTTGTATTAATACAAAACCGCTACCCTAACCGCAGTGACACTCACAGACCGTGATGGCGCGCTCCTGCTTGCCCGGCAACATCTGGACGATGCGGTGGCTCGGTTGGCTTATCCGGTGCCGTCGTGGCTGAACGGGATGCTGCGTTACGAAGATCCGTTGTATCGGCGGCTGCGCGCGGCCTTGCCTGGCGGGAAGGTGATCCGGGGCAGGTATGTGCCGTCGTCGCGGCTGCCACTTCCCGGCGATGTATTGGAGTTGTTGATCGAGGTTGACGTCACGGTGGCGTCGTGGGAGCACGGCAAGTCCACGGTCGACCGTTTGCACCAGTTGGCCGGCCGTGGCTAGCGGCCGCAGCACTGCGAACTGATGGACGACATGAGCAGCCACATCGAGCGGTGGGCGCTGGCCGGGACCGAGCTGCTGGCCGAGCATCCGAAGGTGTTACTTGCGTCATCCGTGTCCGCAGTGCGGGGAGATGTTCGCTTACCGCGACGATGCGGGCGAGTCGGTGCGGCAGCAGGCGCTACGGGTGTCGGAGTCGGGCTGTAAGTGTTCGGCGTGTGGCGCGTTCTGGCCGCCGGATCGGTTTGAGTGGTTGGCGCGGCTGCTTGGTTGTGAGCCACTGCCGACTGCTGGCTAACGCTTTCCGTACCCAAACGCGTACCCAAACCAGCCCTGTTTCCGCCCATGTTCGGCAACGTTTGCTGATGCCCGAATGTGTTGTCTAACTGCGTAAATGAGGCATACACGAATATCAGCGAACGCCCTTGGTATAACATCCGGTTAGCGGGTCTGTGGACCCGGTGACCAGAAAGGCCAGCCGGCAATGACGTCAAGCGCTGACCCCGTCGATCCCCCTTTACCTGTTCCCAATGTCCCCGGCGCGGACGCCGGCGCTCGCGGTCTGCCCGACCGCTCGGAACTCACTCTCGGCCAACGGCTGATCGTCGACGCCTCCGCCGTCGCTGATATCGGCCTGCGCACGTTTGTGGCCTCGATCGTCGGGGCCGCGATGTTGCCACCGATCGCGGCCGAACTCATCCGGCGCCCCAACACCGCGGGTGAGCGCAGCAAGATGCGCTTCTACGCCGAACTGGCCGCCGAGCACGACCCGGTCAAGTCGTTCCCGGCCCCGACGGAGCCTCCGCGGATCTACTCGCGGCCGGCCAACCCCGTCGCGGAATGGATAGCCCACGGACGGGTGCACAACATTTCGTTCGACAGCAGCTTCGAGGCGATCAACCCGGCGATGCGCGAGCGGTGGAGCGCCCTGAAGAACAACAACGTCGTGCGTGCGCAGCACTGGCGACATGAAGACGGGCCGCATCCCACGCTGTGCCTGATCCACGGCTTCATGGGTTCGCCGTATCTGCTCAATGGACTGTGGATGTCGCTTCCGTGGTTCTACCGCTCCGGTTACGACGTGCTGCTGTACACCTTGCCGTTCCACGGGCGGCGCGCCGAAAAGTATTCTCCGTTCAGCGGATACGGCTATTTCGCCAACGGCTTGACTGGGTTCGCGGAGGCCGTGGCCCAAGCCGTTCACGACTTCCGGTCAGTCGTCGACTACCTGCAGTTCACGGGCGTGGACAAGATCGCGCTCACCGGCATCTCGCTCGGCGGCTATACCACGGCGCTGATCGCAGGCGTCGAGGAACGCATCGACGCCGTCATTCCCAACGTCCCGGTGGTGTCGATCGAAGACGAGCTCGAAGCATGGTTCCCGGCGAGCAAGCTGTTCAGCCTGGGGCGAAGGCTCGGCCAGATCAGCCTCGAGGATTTCGTCGCCGCGTCGGCCTACCATTCGCCACTGAACTACAAGCCGCTGGTTCCGCGTGACCGTCGACTCATCATCACCGGCCTCGGCGACCGGCTCGCCCCGCCCGAACAAGCGGAGCTGCTCTGGCATCACTGGGATCGCTGCGCACTGCACTGGTTTCCCGGGAACCACATCCTGCACGTCAGTCAGCCCGAATATCTGCGCCGAATGACCCGGTTCCTGCGCCCCTTCATGTTCGGCTAGCGTGTCCCGCGGCCATCGCGCCGCCGCTGCGGGAAGATCTCTCGCATGACCATGCCCGGGTTGGAGATGCTTCTCCGCGTCGGGCTGGCCACTGCGCTCGGCATCGCGATCGGCATCGAACGGCAATGGCGGGCCCGGATGGCCGGTCTGCAGACGATGGCGCTCGTCAGCATGGGCGCCGCGCTGTTCCTGATTCTCGGTGCCTACACGTTCCACCGTGAACAGGACCCGACCCGAGTGGCCGCGCAAATCGTCACCGGCATCGGTTTTCTCGGTGCCGGCGTCATCATGAAGCAGGGTGCGGCGGTGACCGGGCTGAACACCGCGGCCACGCTGTGGGCAACAGCCGCAGTGGGCGCGTTGGCCGGAGCATGGATGTGGCGCGAGGCGATTGTCGGCGCCGGGATCATCATCGCGTCAAACACCCTCCTTTACCCACTCGCCCAACGGATGGATCACGCACGATCCAAAACCGGACGCGAGCATGAGCCCGCCGATTACCTACTCGAGGTCGAGTGCACGCCCGACGCCGAACCCGGCATCAGGGGACTGGTGAACGCTGCCCTGACGCAGGCGAACTTCCAACTCAAATCCGTGCGCTCTATGGGCACGACAATTCCCAACCAGATCGCGCTGCAAGTAGAACTGCAAGCCGTCGTCCGTAACGATGCGGCAATGGAAGGGACCGTCCGCGAACTGAGCGTGGACTCGGCGGTCAGATCCGTTCGCTGGACCGCGATGAACGAGGCCGGTGTGCAGTGGGGCGGGCGCTAAGGGGTCGCTAGCCGAAGCGCGCCTGCAGCACGGCGCCCGCCTCCGCGTCGTCGACGAGTGGAGTGGCCTCGATCTCCATGAATTCGTGCCACTCGGCGAACCAGTCGAAGACCGCCTTCGCGTCGTCGGTCTCGGCAATAGCGAACCCCTTGCCATTGGCGCCATGCCAGCGGCCGATCATCTTGACTCCAGCAGGAGGCGTACCGCCGCCCTCGAGAAATCGGGCCACAGCCGCTCTGTAGATGTCCCCGTGCGGCAGTGACCAAGACACCAGGAATTTCATGATCGATCCTTCCTTCTCGGGCTTGTTCCCTTGTGAGACAGTGTTCCCCGTTTGGAAGGTCCCCGCGTAGAGTACGGCACTACTCCAATCCTCCAATCGCAATCCCGAAGGCTAACGCTTCTCCGCGGCGACCAAGTTGCCCGAGCGCAACATTTGTCCGCCGTCGGTGTCGGGAGGCGGCACCGGCCTGCCCAGCTGGCGGATGTAGTCGGCCGCCGACGTGGCCTCCGCGTCCCAACCATGTTCACTGAACCACTGCGCCGCATTTCGATGCATCTCGTTGGAGATGAGACTGAAGAACGTGCCGGGCTGGTCGCCCGCCGCGCGTTCCTCGGCGCGTTTGGCTTCAAGCGGGCCGACGGGCATGGGCTGCATCTCTTCCACTGCCACGTGACTGCCCGGAGCCGTTAGCGAATGGACACCTGTGAACAACTGCTCCTGCGCCGAGGCGGGCAGATACATCAGGAGCCCTTCGGCGAGCCACGCCGCCGGCTCTGCACGCTCGAATCCGCGATTCCGCAACGCCTTCGGCCAGTCCATCCGAAGGTCGATCGGTACCTCCCGACGCTCGGCGGTGGGGGTGTCGCCGTGGTCGGCCAGCACCTTGCGCTTGAACTCCAGCATCGGGGGTTGGTCCAACTCGAACACGACCGTGTTGTCCGGCCAGTCGATGCGGTAGGCGCGCGAGTCCAGGCCGGCGCCAAGGATCACGAGTTGCCGCACCCCCTCGGAGGACGCGCTTTCGAAGTAGTTGTCGAAGAACCGGGTGCGAGCCCCTTGAAACGTCTGGAAAACCTCGCCGAACTCGGACTTCAGCCTGTGGTCGGGCGCCTTGCCGTCGAGCAGTTCGGCCCAGCCTCCGCCGACCGCACGGCAGAACACCTCGGCGTAGGGGTCGACGGCCAGCGGTTCATCGCGCTGTGCCTCCAGCGCTCGTGCGGCGGCCACGAACAGGGCGTTGAACCCGACGCTGCTGCCGATGTCCCAATTGTCGTCGTCGGTTCGCACTGTGCCGACCATACGCACGAATCCCTCCGTCTTCCTGCCGGCGAGTGCCAAGATATCGACGTGGGCGCCCAGACGAAGGCGAGGCGAGACGTGGCGGTATTCGATGAGTGACGGACGGGTTCGCTACGCCCGCAACGGGACTGTCCGGCTCGCATACCGCGAGTTCGGGGGGGGTGACACGACGCTGGTTTGGATCCCCGGTTGGTTCAGCAACGTGGAAATGTACGACGACGACGCGGGTCCGTTCACAGCCGTCCACGAACAACTGGCAGAGGCCATGCGGGTCATTGTGTGGGACAAACGCGGCACGGGCCTGTCAGATCCGGCTACCCACGTCCCGCCGCTCGACGAGCGCATGGATGATCTGCATGCGGTTCTGGACGCTGCCAAGGTCGATCGTCCGGCCCTCTTCGGCATGTCGGAGGGTGGCCCGATGAGCCTTCTCTTTGCAGCGGCCTATCCAGAACGCGTCCACTCACTGGTGATGTACGGCACGGCGGCACGGTTCTCTCAAGAGTTGCCCGGCCATCCTTGGGGGTTCACCGCCGAAGAAACCGCGGCCCATCTGGAACAGATCGAAAGTCATTGGGGTGAAGGGGCACTGGCCGAGGTGTTCTTCGGCGACATAGCCGACATACCCGGGTTCCGCGACTTCTATGGGCGCATTCAACGGATGAGCGCCAGTCCGACGATGGCGTCGTGGCTGTGGCAGGCACTTTTGGAGATCGATGTTCGGGGAATTCTCAGCTCCATCCGCGCTCCGACTCTTGTCCTGGCGCGACCGGGCGATGCCGTGGCTCCGTTTGATGCTGCGGCGGCCTTGGCGGCCGGCATTCCCGAGGCCGAATTCAGGGCACTGCCCGACGGCCCGCACGGGCTCATCGACGACGCACTCGGTTCGGCCATCCTCGACTTCGTGACTGGCAGGCCGAGTGTTGCCATCGACGAACGCGTGCTCAAGACGGTGCTGTTCACCGATATCGTCAGCTCCACCGAGCAGCTCAGTGCTCGTGGCGACGCGCAGTGGCGCCATCAGCTGGACGTCCATGACAAGCTCGTCGACCACGTTCTGGCGAAGTACGGCGGCAGCCGTGTCAAACACACGGGGGACGGCGTGTTCGCGCTGTTCGACGGCCCCACCAAAGCGGCGCGGTGCGGGCTCGAACTCGTGCCCGCGTTGGCTTCCCGGGGCATTCGCATCCGCGCGGGTATGCATGTCGGCGAATGCGAGCGACGCGGAGACGAGTGGAGCGGCATGGCCGTGCACATCGGAGCGCGGATAGGCGCAATGGCCCGCCCGGGCGAGGTCCTCGCCAGTCGCACGGTGCGCGACTTGTCGGCCGGTTCGGGTCTGGCGTTTGAAGACCATGGGCTACACCGGCTCAAAGGAATACCGGAGGAGATCAACATCTTTCGCGTTCAGGCGCGCTGACTACTTACTGGGCGACGGGAACATCGCACCTGCCTCCCACGCGGCCAGCATTCCGACCGCCGACCAGTCAAGATCCGCTCCGCCGTTGGCCAGCAGGGTCAGGAAGCGATCGCGCAGCAAGCTTGCGATCGGTAGCGGCACATTCAGGTCTTCCGCGGCGGCCAATACAAGGCGAATGTCCTTCTGCCCCAAGGGTGCCGCGAAGCCGGGCGGTTGGAATTGCTCGTCGGCGATCAAGGTGCCGTACGTCTTGTACACGGGAGCGCCGAACAGCGTGGAGGTGAGGATTTCGAGGTATTCGTGCTTGTCCACGCCAGCCTTGGAAACCAGGGCCATTGCTCGAGTACGCGATCGAGACCACCGCGGTGACCGGATGGTGCCCGGTATGTGGAACTCAGGCCAGGTTGCGTGACCGCCGCCCGACGTGGGTGGCGGGACTTGCCGGCCGGGGATTGCCCGATGACGTTGGTGTGGGTCAAGCGCATCTGGCGGTGTGTGCACCCGCAGTGTGAGTAGCAGATCTGGACCGAGACACATCCGGCGATCGCGCCGCAGGCGTCGTGGACCGAGTGGGCCCGGGGCGCAGGCGTGCTGACCGTCCTTCACGCACTCGACATACTCGGTCAGGGTGGTGAGTTCCTCGCCGCAATGCGTCGAGGCGAACTGACATCAGACGCTCTTTGAGGCCCGTGCCCAACTGGGTCCTGAACGTGCGGTAGTCCTGCGGCTGCTTTGACTTCAGATCCGTGACCAATTACAGAGTTGCGTCATCGACCGTACCAAAAGTTTACCGAAACCGCGTCGGGGACCCTATTGGCCTCCACTATCGTTTGGAACCGTCACAGCAACTCCACAGACCGAAAGGCCATCACACCCATCTCGACTAGATGCCTGGAGAACCGGTGAGCATCAATCCGTTCGACGACAGTGGCAGCTTTCTCGTAGTGGTCAACGGCGAGGAACAACATAGCCTATGGCCGACATTCGCCGATGTTCCAGCCGGCTGGCGGGTGGTTTACGCCGAGACGGACCGCGCTGCGTTTCTGGACTACATCGAACAGAACTGGACCGGTATACGGCCGGGGAGTCTGCGCGAGAGCCTGGAGCGGGGAGGTTTGATAAATAAGCCGGCTGGATTGGGGCAGTCGGATGGAGCTTGGTAACGGCGCACTTCCGCTAATGCGCGGACAGCTAGACATATGGCTTGCGCAGGAAACGGGTTACTCCGGTACTGAGTGGCAGCTGGGTGTGCTCGTGAGAATCGAGGGCGCGGTAGAGCCTCGTTTGCTTGAGCAGGCGATTAGCAAAGTGATGCGAGAGGCCGAACCGCTTAGAGCTGCCTTTTTCGAGGTGGACGGCCAAGTTTTCCAAAGGGTGATCGACCACCCGGACGTCGACCTGGACTTCTATGACCTGAGCTGCTCGCGCCATCCCGTCCAGGAAGCCCGTGAGATGGCATTATCGATCCAACGTACGCCGATGCCGTTCACTGGCCCGTTGATCAAATTTGCATTATTCCGAACGGGTCCTGATGAATACTACTGGTTCACATGCTGCCACCACATAATCCTTGACGGAATGGGTATTGCGCTGGTTGGCCGTCGGATTGCTTCTGTCTACTCTGCAATTGTTTCTGGCACGCCCATTTCTCCTGCCTTCTTTGGGTCGCTGAGTGATCTGATTGATTGCGAGTTAGAATACGAATCGTCCACCGATTATCTCGAAGATCAGGCTTATTGGACTAGGAACCTTCCCTCGGAAAGCGGACCGGATTATCGGGTGCCCCAAGCCGCGGGCGAGCGGGATCCGTATTGGCCTTCTGCGCCGGTTCAATTGGACCCGGCCGTGATAGGGCGAATCAAAGCGTTATCCAAAGCGTTAGGCGTGCGTCGATCATCGGTCATCACCGCGGCGTGTGCCCTTCTGGTGCGTGGTTGCTGCACTGACGGTTCAGAGGAGGTGGTGCTTGACTTTCCGGTCAGCAGGCGAGTGTGTCCAGAGTCAAAGATGCTTCCCGGGATGGTTGCCGGGGTTGTACCGCTGGTTTTGAAGGCGTCGCCGGAATCTGCAGTCGCCGGTTTCTGCAAACATGTTGACACACGAATACGAGAGGCGCTGCGACATCAGCGGTTTCCGGTGCACGCTCTCGAGAGCGAAGGTGACCTTCGCGGCCCAAGGCAGGTGGCAAATCGGGTAGTTGTTAATTTCGTCCCGTCCAGACTTACCCTGAGCCTCGCTGGTGTCCCAGCAACAGCGGCATACACCACTTTCGGCCCGGTAGATCACTTTGGCCTGTTCTTCCTTGGATTCGGTGATCAGCATTTTCTTAGCACGGTGGGCGCTGGACAGCCGTTTTCGAATTTTGACGTCTCGGATTTAGCGGGGCGGTTGGCGCGGGTGTTGGTGGCGATGGCCGCCGATCCGGCCCGGCGGTTGTCGTCGGTGGATGTGTTGGATGCCGGTGAGCATGCCCGCCTGGATGGGTGGGGTAATCGGGCGGTGTTGACCCGGCCGGCGGCCGGGGTGTCGATTCCGGTGGTGTTCGCCGCGCAGGTGGCCCGCGCTCCGGAGGCGGTGGCGGTGGTGTGCGAGGGCCGCTCGATGACCTATCGGGAACTTGATGAGGCCGCTAGCCGGTTGGCGCACCTGTTGGCCGGTCAGGGGGTCGGCCCGGGCGACGTGGTGGCGCTGCTGTTTTCGCGGTGCGCTGAGGCGGTTGTGGCGGTGCTGGCGGTGCTCAAGGCTGGGGCGGCGTATCTGCCGATCGACCCGATGCATCCCGACGAGCGGATTCGGTTCATCGTCGCTGATGCCGCGCCGATCGCCGCGATCACCACCGCCGGGCTGCGCTCGCGGCTGGCCGGGTGCGACCTGGTGATGATCGATGTCGAGGATCCCCGCATCGACACCCAACCCGCCACCGCGTTGCCGGCGCCGGCCGCCGATGACATCGCCTACCTGATCTACACCTCGGGCACCACCGGTGTGGCCAAGGGGGTGGCGGTGGCCCATCACAGCGTGATCCGACTGCTGGAGTCATTGGACGCCGACCTGGAGCTGGCGGGGCAGGTGTGGACGCAGTGTCATTCGTTGGCGTTTGACTACTCGGTGTGGGAGATCTTCGGTGCGCTGCTGCATGGTGGGCGGCTGGTGGTGGTGCCCGAAGTGGTGGCGCGCTCACCGGAGGACTTGCAGGCATTGCTGGTCACCGAGCAGGTCAGCGTGTTGAGCCAGACCCCGTCGGCGTTTTATGGGTTGCAAACCGCCGACGCGTTGCAGCCGGAGCTGGGGCTGCAGCTGAAGCTTGACACGGTGGTGTTCGGTGGGGAAGCGCTGGAACCGCAGCGTCTGGGGGCGTGGTTGCGCAACCATCCGGGTTCACCGCGGATGATCAACATGTATGGCATCACCGAGACGACGGTGCATGCCTCGTTCCGCGAGATCGTCGAGGCCGACGTCGACGGTGATGTCAGCCCGATCGGGGTGCCGTTGGCTCATCTTGGTTTTTTTGTGCTGGATGGGTGGTTGCGGCCGGTGCCGGCGGGGGTGGTGGGTGAGTTGTATGTGGCCGGTCGTGGTGTCGGGGTTGGCTATGTGGGCCGGGCCGGGTTGACCGGGTCGCGGTTTGTGGCGTGCCCGTTCGGGGGGTCCGGGGCGCGGATGTATCGCAGCGGGGATCTGGTGTGTTGGGGCGCTGATGGGCAGCTGCGCTATCTGGGCCGCGCCGATGAGCAGGTCAAGATCCGCGGCTATCGCATCGAGCTCGGTGAAGTCCGGGCGGCGCTGGGTGCGGTGGATGGGGTGGAGCAGGCGGTGGTGATCGCCCGCGAGGACGGTCCCGGCGACAAGCGCCTGGTGGGCTACATCACCGGCACAGCAGAGCCGGCCGAGATACGCGCCGCGCTGGCCGAGCGGCTGCCGGCCTACATGGTGCCGGCCGCGGTGGTGGTGTTGGCAACGCTGCCGTTGACCCCCAACGGCAAACTGGACACCCGCGCCCTGCCGGCACCCGAATACACCGCCGGTCGTTACCGCGCCCCGACCACCGCCATCGAGGAGATCCTGGCCGGCCTCTACGCCCAAGTCCTCGGCCTGGAGCGGGTCGGGGTCGACGACTCGTTTTTCGAGCTGGGCGGGGATTCGCTGTCGGCGATGCGGGTGATCGCCGCGATCAACACCGGCCTGGATGCCGGCCTTGCGGTGCGCACCCTGTTCGACGCACCCACGGTCGCCCAGTTGGCGCCCCGTATCGGTGAGGGGTCGGGTGGGTTGTCGCCATTGGTGGCCGGTGAGCGGCCGGCGGTGGTGCCGTTGTCGTTCGCCCAGCAGCGGTTGTGGTTTATCGACCAGTTGCAGGGGCCGTCGCCGATTTACAACATGGCGGTGGCGTTGCGGCTGGGCGGGCGGCTGGATGTCGGGGCGTTGGGTGCGGCGTTGGCCGATGTGGTGGGCCGCCAGGAGAGCCTGCGCACACTGTTTGCGGCGCCTGAGGGGATACCGCGGCAGCTGGTGGTGTCTGCGGAGCGGGCCGATTTCGGCTGGCGGGTCGTGGATGCCGGTGGTTGGCCGGCCGAGCGGCTGGGGGAGGCCATCGGCGCGGTGGTGCGTCACAGTTTTGATCTGGCCACCGAGATTCCGTTGCGGGCAACACTTTTCCGCGTCACCGACGATGAGCATGTGCTGGCGGCGGTGGTGCACCACATCGCCGCCGACGGCTGGTCGATCGCCCCGCTGGTGGCCGATCTGGGGGTGGCCTATGCCGGCCGGTGTGCGGGCCGCGCCCCGGGTTGGGCGCCGTTGGCGGTGCAGTATGTGGATTACACGTTGTGGCAGCGCGCGCAGCTGGGTGATTTCGATGACAGCGACAGCCGCATCGCCGGGCAGCTGGCCTATTGGGAGCAGGCCTTGGCCGGAATGCCCGAGCGCCTGCAGCTGCCCGCCGATCGGCCCTATCCGGCGGTGGCCGATCACCGCGGGGCCAGTGTGGTCGTGGACTGGCCGGCGGCGTTGCAGCAGCAGATCGCCCGAGTGGCCGACGAGCACCACGCGACCAGTTTCATGGTGGTGCAGGCCGCGTTGGCGGTGCTGTTGTCTCGGCTGAGCGCCAGCAGCGATGTGGCCGTCGGGTTCCCGATCGCCGGGCGGCGCGACCCGGCGCTGGATGAGCTGGTGGGTTTTTTCGTCAACACCCTGGTTTTGCGGGTCGATCTGGCCGGGGATCTGACCGTCGCCGAGTTGTTGGCCCGGGTGCGCCAGCGCAGCCTGGCCGCCTACGAGCATCAGGATGTGCCCTTTGAGGTGCTGGTGGAGCGGCTCAACCCGACCCGGTCGCTGGCCCATCACCCGCTGGTGCAGGTGATGTTTGCCTGGCAGAACCTTCCCTGGGACAGCAGCGATCCCGCGGCCGGGCTGGCGTTGGGTGATGTGCGGGTCACCCCGCTGCCGGTGGACACCCAGACCGCCCGGATGGATTTGACGTTTTCCCTGTCCGAACGGTTCACCGAGGCCGGTGAGCCGGCCGGGATTTCCGGGTCGGTGGAGTTTCGCACCGATGTGTTCGACACCGCCAGCATCCAAACCCTGATCGAGCGACTGGAGCGGGTGGTGGTGGCGATGACTGCCGATCCGACCCGGTCGTTGTCGTCGATGGATCTGCTGGATGCCGGTGAGCACGCCCGGCTGGATGCGATCGGTAACCGGGCGGTGTTGACCCAGCCCGCGACGGGAGTGTCGATTCCGGTGGTGTTCGCCGACCAGGTCGCGCGCACCCCCGAGGCGGTGGCGGTGACCTTCGAAGGCCGCTCGATGACCTATCGGGAACTCGATGAGGCCGCGAACCGGTTGGCGCATCTGTTGGCCGGTCAGGGTGTGGGTCCCGGCGATGTGGTGGCGGTGCTGTTGGAGCGTTCCACTCAGGCCATCATCGCGATTCTGGCGGTGCTCAAAACCGGGGCGGCTTATCTGGCGATCGACCCGGCGCTGCCGGCGGCGCGGCTGCGGTTCATGGTGGCCGATGCCGCACCGATGGTCGCGATCACCACCGCCGCGCTGGCCGACCATCTGGGCGGGTGTGACCTGGTGGTCATCGATGTCGCCGACCCGCGCATCGACAGCTATCCCAGCACTGCACTGCCAGTGCCGGCGGCGGATGACATCGCTTACATCATTTACACCTCGGGCACCACTGGTGTCCCTAAAGGGGTGGCCATCACCCACCACAACGTGACCCAGCTGATGGAGTCAGTGGACGCCGGCCTGCCGCGCGCGGGTGTGTGGCCGCAGTGTCATTCCTTGGCCTTCGACGCCTCGGTCCGGGAGATCTGGGGTGCGCTGTTGCATGGTGGGCGGTTGGTGGTGGTGCCCGAGTCTGTGACGGGCTCCCCGGAGGACTTCCACGCCTTGCTGGTTAGCGAGCAGGTCAGTGTCTTATGTCAAACCCCGTCGGCGGCGGGGATGTTGTCGCCCGAGGGGTTGGATTTGGTGGCGTTGAAGGTGGGCGGTGAGGCCTGCCCGGCCGAGGTGGTGGATCGGTGGGCGCCCGGGCGGGTGATGATCAACGGCTACGGCCCGACCGAGACGACAGTGATTGCGGCGATCAGTGCTCCGCTGGCGGCGGGGTCGGGCGTGGTGCCGATCGGTGCGCCAGTGCCCGGTGCGGCGTTGTTTGTGCTGGACGGCTGGTTGCGCCCGGTGCCGGCCGGGGTCGTCGGTGAGTTGTATGTGGCCGGTCGCGGGGTCGGGGTGGGGTATGTGCGCGGGCCCGGGCTGACCGGGTCGCGGTTTGTGGCGTGCCCGTTCGGGGGGCCCGGCGCTCGGATGTATCGCACCGGGGATCTGGTGTGTTGGGGTGCTGATGGGCAGCTGCGGTATCTGGGGCGCGCCGATGAGCAGGTCAAGATCCGCGGGTATCGCATCGAGCTCGGTGAAGTCCAGGCCGCCCTGGCCGCGGTGGACGGGGTGGAGCAGGCGGTGGTGATCGCCCGCGAGGACCGTCCCGGCGACAAGCGCCTGGCGGGTTACATCACCGGCAAAGCAGAGCCGGCCGCGATACGCGCCGCGCTGGCCGAGCGGCTGCCGGCCTACATGGTGCCGGCGGCGGTGGTGGTGATCGACGCGCTGCCGTTGACCCCCAACGGCAAACTCGACTCCCGGGCCCTGCCGGCACCCGAATACCAGGATGCCGATCACTACCGCGCCCCGACCACCGCCATCGAGGAGATCCTGGCCGGCATCTACGCCCAGGTCCTCGGGCTGGAGCGGGTCGGGGTGGACGACTCGTTCTTCGACCTGGGCGGGGATTCGCTGTCGGCGATGCGGGTGATCGCGGCGGTCAATACCGCCCTGGATACCGGCCTTGCGGTGCGCACCGTGTTCGAGGCGCCCACGGTCGCCCAGTTGGCGCCCCGTATCGGTGAGGGGTCGGGTGGGTTGTCGCCATTGGTGGCCGGTGAGTGGCCCGCGGTGGTGCCGTTGTCGTATGCCCAGAGCCGACTGTGGTTCCTCGACCAGTTGCAGGGGCCGTCGCCGATTTACAACATGGCGGTGGCGTTGCGGCTGGGCGGGCGGCTGGATGTCGAAGCGTTGGGTGCGGCCCTCGGTGATGTGATCGCCCGCCACGAATCGCTGCGCACGGTATTTCCCGACAGTGACGGGGTGCCGTTCCAGAAGGTGGTGCCGGCCGAGCGGGTTGATTTCGGGTGGCGGGTCGTTGATGTCAGCGACTGGCCGGCAGGCCGGCTGGGTGAGGCCATCGGCGCGGCGGCGCGTCACAGCTTTGACTTGACGACCGAGATTCCGTTGCGGGCAACACTTTTCCGCGTCGCTGATGACGAACATGTGCTGGTGGCCAGCGTGCACCATATCGCCGCCGACGGCTGGTCGATCGCCCCGCTGCTGGCTGATCTGAGGGTGGCGTATGCCAGCCGGTGTGCGGGGCGGGCCCCGGACTGGGCGCCGTTGGCGGTGCAGTATGTGGATTACACGCTGTGGCAGCGCGCGCAGCTGGGTGAATTGCACGATCCGCACAGCCGGATCGCCGCGCAGCTGGCCTATTGGGAGCAGGTGTTGGCCGGGTTGCCCGAGCGGCTGGTGCTGCCGACGGATCGGCGGTGTCCGCGGGTGGCCGATCATCGGGGGGCCAGTGTGGCGGTGGACTGGCCGGCGGCGCTGCAGCAGCAGGTTGCTCGGGTGGCCCGCGAGCACAACGTGACCAGTTTCATGGTGGTCCAGGCCGCTCTGGCGGTGTTGCTGTCGAAGATCAGCGCCAGCAGCGAGGTGGCGGTGGGGTTCCCGATCGCCGGGCGCCGCGACCCCGCGCTGGATGAGCTGGTCGGGTTTTTCGTCAACACCTTGGTGCTGCGGGTCGACCTGGCCGGGGATCCCAGCTTCGCCGACCTGTTGGCTCAGGTGCGGGCGCGTAGTCTGGCCGCCTACGAGCACCAGGACGTGCCGTTTGAGGTGCTGGTGGAGCGGCTCAACCCCACCCGGTCGCTGGCCCATCACCCGCTGATTCAGGTGATGTTGGCCTGGCAGAACAACGAGCCCGCGAAGCTGGCCTTGGGTGATCTGCAGGTCACATCGATGCCGGTGGACACCCAGACTGCCCGCATGGATTTGGCGTTTTCCCTGGCCGAACGCTGGAGTGAGGCCGGTGAGCCCGCCGGGATCGGCGGGACGGTGGAGTTTCGCACCGATGTGTTCGACGCGGACAGCATCGCGGCGCTGATCGAGCGGTTGGAGCGGGTGGTGGTGGCGTTGACCGCCGATCCGGCCCGGCGGTTGTCGTCGGTGGATGTGTTGGATGCCGGTGAGCATGCCCGCCTGGATGGGTGGGGTAATCGGGCGGTGTTGACCCGGCCGGCGGCCGGGGTGTCGATTCCAGTGCTGTTCGCCGCGCAGCTGGCGCGCACCCCGGAGGCGGTGGCACTGACCTGCGGGCAGTGTTCGTGGAGCTACCGCGAGCTCGATGAGGCCGCGAACCGGTTGGCGCACCTGTTGGCCGGCCAGGGTGTGGGCCGGGGGCGGTGTGTGGCGCTGCTGTTGGAGCGGTCGGCCGAGGCGGTCGTGGCGATGTTGGCGGTGCTGAAAACCGGGGCGGCGTATCTGCCGATCGACCCGATGCATCCCGACGAGCGGATTCGGTTCATCGTCGCTGATGCCGCGCCGGTCGCCGCGATCAGCACCACTGGGCTGGCCGACCGGCTGGACGGGTGCGACCTGGTGGTCATCGATGTCGACGACCCCGCGGTGGACACCCAGCCCTGCACCGCGCTGCCGGCGCCGGGCCCCGACGATATCGCTTACCTCATCTACACCTCGGGTACCACCGGTGTGCCCAAGGGGGTGGGGATCACCCACCACAACGTGACCCAGCTGTTGGAGTCGTTGGATGCCGGCCTGCCGCGCGCGGGGGTGTGGAGCCAGTGTCATTCGTTGGCCTTCGACGTCTCGGTGTGGGAGATCTTCGGTGCCCTGTTGCGGGGTGGGCGGCTGGTGGTGGTGCCCGAGTCGGTGGCGCGCTCACCGGAAGAGTTGCACGGCGTGCTGGTCGCGGAACGGGTCAGCGTGCTGACCCAGACCCCGTCGGCGGTGGCGATGTTGTCGACTGAGGGGTTGGGGTCGGTGGCGTTGGTGATGGCCGGTGAGACCTGCCCGGTCGAGGTGGTGGACCGGTGGCCGCGGGGGCGGGTGATGGTCAACGCCTACGGCCCGACCGAGACGACGATGTGTGTGGCGGTCAGTGCGCCGCTGGCGGCGGGGTCAGATGTGGTGCCGATCGGTGCGCCGGTGCCAACCGCGGCGTTGTTTGTGCTGGATGGGTGGTTGCGGCCGGTGCCGGCGGGGGTGGTGGGTGAGTTGTATGTGGCCGGTCGTGGTGTCGGGGTTGGCTATGTGGGCCGGGCCGGGTTGACCGGGTCGCGGTTTGTGGCGTGTCCGTTCGGGGGGTCCGGGGCGCGGATGTATCGCAGCGGGGATCTGGTGTGTTGGGGCGCTGATGGGCAGCTGCGCTATCTGGGCCGCGTCGATGAGCAGGTCAAGATCCGCGGCTATCGCATCGAGCTCGGTGAAGTCCGGGCGGCGCTGGGTGCGGTGGATGGGGTGGAGCAGGCGGTGGTGATCGCCCGCGAGGACGGTCCCGGCGACAAGCGCCTGGTGGGCTATGTCACCGGGACCGCCGACCCGGCCGGGATACGCGCCGCGCTGGCCGAGCGGCTGCCGGCCTACATGGTGCCGGCCGCGGTGGTGGTGATCGAGGCGCTTCCGCTAACCCCCAACGGCAAACTGGACACCCGCGCCCTGCCGGCACCCGAATACACCGCCGGTCGTTACCGCGCCCCGACCACCGCCATCGAGGAGATCCTGGCCGGCCTCTACGCCCAAGTCCTCGGCCTGGAGCGGGTCGGGGTCGACGACTCGTTTTTCGAGCTGGGCGGGGATTCGCTGTCGGCGATGCGGGTGATCGCCGCGATCAACACCGGCCTGGATGCCGGCCTTGCGGTGCGCACCCTGTTCGACGCACCCACGGTCGCCCAGTTGGCGCCCCGTATCGGTGAGGGGTCGGGTGGGTTGTCGCCATTGGTGGCCGGTGAGCGGCCGGCGGTGGTGCCGTTGTCGTTCGCCCAGCAGCGGTTGTGGTTTATCGACCAGTTGCAGGGGCCGTCGCCGATTTACAACATGGCGGTGGCGTTGCGGCTGGGCGGGCGGCTGGATGTCGGGGCGTTGGGTGCGGCGTTGGCCGATGTGGTGGGCCGCCAGGAGAGCCTGCGCACACTGTTTGCGGCGCCTGAGGGGATACCGCGGCAGCTGGTGGTGTCTGCGGAGCGGGCCGATTTCGGCTGGCGGGTCGTGGATGCCGGTGGTTGGCCGGCCGAGCGGCTGGGGGAGGCCATCGGCGCGGTGGTGCGTCACAGTTTTGATCTGGCCACCGAGATTCCGTTGCGGGCAACACTTTTCCGCGTCACCGACGATGAGCATGTGCTGGCGGCGGTGGTGCACCACATCGCCGCCGACGGCTGGTCGATCGCCCCGCTGGTGGCCGATCTGGGGGTGGCCTATGCCGGCCGGTGTGCGGGCCGCGCCCCGGGTTGGGCGCCGTTGGCGGTGCAGTATGTGGATTACACGTTGTGGCAGCGCGCGCAGCTGGGTGATTTCGATGACAGCGACAGCCGCATCGCCGGGCAGCTGGCCTATTGGGAGCAGGCCTTGGCCGGAATGCCCGAGCGCCTGCAGCTGCCCGCCGATCGGCCCTATCCGGCGGTGGCCGATCACCGCGGGGCCAGTGTGGTCGTGGACTGGCCGGCGGCGTTGCAGCAGCAGATCGCCCGAGTGGCCGACGAGCACCACGCGACCAGTTTCATGGTGGTGCAGGCCGCGTTGGCGGTGCTGTTGTCTCGGCTGAGCGCCAGCAGCGATGTGGCCGTCGGGTTCCCGATCGCCGGGCGGCGCGACCCGGCGCTGGATGAGCTGGTGGGTTTTTTCGTCAACACCCTGGTTTTGCGGGTCGATCTGGCCGGGGATCTGACCGTCGCCGAGTTGTTGGCCCGGGTGCGCCAGCGCAGCCTGGCCGCCTACGAGCATCAGGATGTGCCCTTTGAGGTGCTGGTGGAGCGGCTCAACCCGACCCGGTCGCTGGCCCATCACCCGCTGGTGCAGGTGATGTTTGCCTGGCAGAACCTTCCCTGGGACAGCAGCGATCCCGCGGCCGGGCTGGCGTTGGGTGATGTGCGGGTCACCCCGCTGCCGGTGGACACCCAGACCGCCCGGATGGATTTGGCGTTTTCCCTGTCCGAACGGTTCACCGAGGCCGGTGAGCCGGCCGGGATTTCCGGGTCGGTGGAGTTTCGCACCGATGTGTTCGACACCGCCAGCATCCAAACCCTGATCGAGCGACTGGAGCGGGTGGTGGTGGCGATGACTGCCGATCCGACCCGGTCGTTGTCGTCGATGGATCTGCTGGATGCCGGTGAGCACGCCCGGCTGGATGCGATCGGTAACCGGGCGGTGTTGACCCAGCCCGCGACGGGAGTGTCGATTCCGGTGGTGTTCGCCGACCAGGTCGCGCGCACCCCCGAGGCGGTGGCGGTGACCTTCGAAGGCCGCTCGATGACCTATCGGGAACTCGATGAGGCCGCGAACCGGTTGGCGCATCTGTTGGCCGGTCAGGGTGTGGGTCCCGGCGATGTGGTGGCGGTGCTGTTGGAGCGTTCCGCTCAGGCCATCATCGCGATTCTGGCGGTGCTCAAAACCGGGGCGGCTTATCTGGCGATCGACCCGGCGCTGCCGGCGGCGCGGCTGCGGTTCATGGTGGCCGATGCCGCACCGATGGTCGCGATCACCACCGCCGCGCTGGCCGACCATCTGGGCGGGTGCGACCTGGTGGTCATCGATGTCGCCGACCCGCGCGTTGACGCCTATCCCAGCATCGCACTGCCAGCGCCGGCGGCCGATGACCTCGCGTATCTGATTTACACCTCGGGCACCACCGGCACCCCGAAGGGCGTGGCCATCACCCACCACAACGTGACCCAACTGACGGAGACACTAGACGCATATCTGCCGGTGGTGGGTGTTTGGACGCAGTGTCATTCCTGCGGGTTCGACTCGTCGGTCTGGGAAACCTGGGGCCCGCTGTTGCATGGTGGGCGGGTGGTGGTGGTGCCTGAGCAGGTGGCCGACTCCCCGGAGGACTTCCACGCGTTGCTGGTCGCCGAGCACGTCAGCGTGCTCACCCAGACCCCGTCGGCGGTGGCGGCGCTGTCGACTGAGGGTTTGGGATCGCTGGCGTTGGTGGTGGCCGGTGAGGCCTGCGCGGGTGAGGTGGTGGATCGGTGGGCGCCGGGGCGGGTGATGGTCAACGCCTACGGCCCGACCGAGACGACGATGGTCGTGACGATCAGCGCGCCGCTGGCGGCGGGGTCGGGGGTGGTGCCGATCGGTGCGCCGGTGCCCGGTGCGGCGCTGTTTGTGCTGGACGGCTGGTTGCGGCCGGTGCCCGCCGGTGTGGTCGGCGAGTTGTATGTGGCCGGCGCCGGCGTGGGCGCCGGGTATGTGGGCCGGGCCGGGTTGACCGGGTCGCGGTTTGTGGCGTGTCCGTTCGGGGGGCCCGGGGCGCGGATGTATCGCAGCGGGGATCTGGTGTGTTGGGGTGCTGACGGGCAGCTGCAATATCTGGGCCGCGCCGATGAGCAGGTCAAGATCCGCGGCTATCGCATCGAGCTCGGTGAGGTCCAGGCCGCCCTGGCCGCGGTGGACGGGGTGGAGCAGGCGGTGGTGATCGCCCGCGAGGACCGCCCCGGCGACAAGCGGCTGGTGGGCTACATCACCGGCACAGCAGAGCCGGCCGCGATACGCGCCGCGCTGGCCGAGCGGCTGCCGGCCTACATGGTGCCGGCCGCGGTGGTGGTGATCGACGCGCTGCCGCTGACGGTCAACGGCAAACTGGACACCCGCGCCCTGCCGGCACCCGAATACCAGGATGCCGATCACTACCGCGCCCCGACCACCGCCATCGAGGAGATCCTGGCCGGCATCTACGCCCAGGTCCTCGGACTGGAGCGGGTCGGGGTGGACGACTCGTTCTTCGACCTGGGCGGGGATTCGCTGTCGGCGATGCGGGTGATCACCGCCATCAACACCACCCTGGATACCCGCCTGGCGGTGCGCACCGTGTTCGAGGCGCCCACGGTTGCCCAGTTGGCGCCCCGTATCGGTGAGGGGTCGGGTGGGCTGCCGCCGTTGACAGTGCAACAGCGGCCTGCGGTGGTTCCGTTGTCGTATGCCCAGCAGCGGTTGTGGTTCCTCAACCGGTTCGAGGGCGGGGCTGCGACCTACAACATGCCGACCGCGTTTCGGATCAGCGGGGCGCTGGATGTCGAGGCGCTGGGCGCGGCGCTGGCCGATGTGGTGGATCGCCATGAGAGCCTGCGAACCCTGTTGCCCGCGGTCGAGGGGATACCGCGGCAGGTGGTGATACCGACGGAGGAGGCCGACATCGGTTGGCGGGTCGTTGATGCCAGCGGCTGGCCGGCGGGCCGGCTGGGTGAGGCCATCGGCGCGGTGGCGCGTCACGGCTTTGATCTGGAAACCGAGATCCCGTTGCGGGCAACACTTTTCCGTGTCGCCGATGACGAACATGTGTTGGTGGCGGTGGTGCACCATATCGCCGGGGACGGCTGGTCGGTGGCCCCGTTGGTGCGTGATCTGGGACTGGCGTATGCCGGCCGGTGTGCGGGGCACGCCCCCGGTTGGGCGCCGTTGGCCGTGCAGTATGTGGATTACGCGCTGTGGCAGCGCGCGCAGTTTGGTGATTTCGACGACAGCGACAGCCGCATCGCCGGGCAGCTGGCCTATTGGGAGCAGGCCTTGGCCGGGTTGCCCGAGCGGCTGATGCTGCCGACGGATCGGCCGTATCCGCCGGTGGCCGATTACCGCGGGGCCAGTGTGGTCGTGGACTGGCCGGCGGCGCTGCAGCGGCAGGTTGCTCGGGTGGCGCGTGAGCACAACGCGACCAGTTTCATGGTGGTTCAGGCCGCCTTCGCGGTGCTGTTGTCTCGGCTGAGCGCCAGTAGCGATGTGGCGGTGGGGTTCCCGATCGCCGGGCGCCGCGACCCGGCGCTGGATGAGCTGGTCGGGTTTTTCGTCAACACCTTGGTGCTGCGGGTCGATGTGGCCGGGAATCCGACGGTGGCCGAGTTGCTGGCGCAGGTGTGCCAGCGCAGCCTGGCTGCCTTTGAGCACCAGGACGTGCCGTTTGAGGTGCTGGTGGAGCGGCTCAACCCCACCCGGTCGCTGGCCCATCACCCGCTGATTCAGGTGATGTTTGCCTGGCAGAACTTCCCCGGACTAGACACTGACCCCGCCGCCAACCCGGCCGCCGGGTTGACTTTGGGTGATCTACAGGTCATGCCGCTGCCGCTGGACACCCGCACTGCCCGCATGGATCTGGTGTTTTTCCTGAGAGAACACTGGACGGAGGCCGGTGAGCCGGCCGGGATCTGGGGGGCGGTGGAATTTCGCACCGATGTGTTCGACGCGGCCAGCATCGCGGCGCTGATCGAGCGGTTGGAGCGGGTGGTGGTGGCGTTGACCGCCGATCCGGCCCGGCGGTTGTCGTCGGTGGATGTGTTGGATGCCGGTGAGCATGCCCGCCTGGATGGGTGGGGTAATCGGGCGGTGTTGAGCCAGCCGGCGGCCGGGGTGTCGATTCCAGTGCTGTTCGCCGCGCAGGTGGCGCGCACCCCGGAGGCGGTGGCAATCAGCTGTGAGGGGCGGTCGTGGACGTATCGCGAGCTGGATGAGGCCGCGAACCGGTTGGCGCATCTGCTGGCCGGCCAGGGTGTGGGGCCGGGTGAGTGTGTGGCGCTGGTGTTTTCCCGGTCGGCTGAGGCGATCGTGGCGATTTTGGCGGTTTTGAAGACCGGGGCGGCGTATCTGCCGATCGACCCGGTGGTGCCGGCGGCGCGGCTGCGGTTCATGGTGGCCGATGCCGCGCCGATCGTCGCGGTCACCACTACCGGGCTGGCCGGGCGGTTGGACGGGTGCGGCCTGGTGGTGATCGATGTCGAGGATCCCCGCATTGATGCCCAACCCGGCACCCCGTTGGCAGGGCCGGCGGCCGATGACATCGCCCACATCATTTACACCTCGGGCACGACCGGCACTCCGAAGGGGGTGGCGGTCACTCACCACAATGTGACCCGGCTGTTCGACTCGTTGGATGTCGGGTTGGAGATGGCGCCGGGGCAGGTGTGGACGCAGTGTCACTCGTTGTCCTTTGACTATTCGGTGTGGGAGATCTGGGGCGCGCTGCTGTTTGGCGGCCGGCTGGTGGTGGTGCCCGAAGAGGTGGCGCGTTCACCGCAAGATTTGCACGCGCTGTTGGTCAGCGAGCAGGTCAGCGTGTTGAGCCAGACCCCCTCGGCGGCGGGGATGCTTTCACCGCAGGGTTTGGGGTCGGCGGCGTTGATGGTCGCTGGTGAGGCGTGCCCGGCCGAGGTGGTGGATCGGTGGGCGCCGGAGCGGGTGATGATCAACGGCTACGGCCCGACCGAGACCACGGTGTATGCCACGATCAGTGCGCCGTTGAGGCCGGGGTCGGGGGTGGTGCCGATCGGTGCGCCGGTGCCCGGGGCGGGGTTGTTTGTGCTCGATCAATGGTTGCGTCCGGTGCCCGCGGGGGTGGTGGGTGAGTTGTATGTGGCCGGGCGCGGCGTCGGGGTGGGGTATGTGCGCCGGGCGGGGTTGACCGGGTCGCGGTTTGTGGCGTGTCCGTTCGGGGCGGCCGGGGCGCGGATGTATCGCAGCGGGGATCTGGTGCGCTGGGGCGCTGATGGGCAGCTGCGGTATCTGGGGCGTGCCGATGAGCAGGTCAAGATCCGCGGCTATCGCATCGAGCTCGGGGAGATCGAGGCGGTGTTGGCGGGTCATCCGCGGGTGGGCCAGGCGGCGGTCATCACCCACACGGCCACGTCGAGCGCGGATGCCGGCGAGGGGGTTAGCGATAAGCAATTGGTGGGTTATGTGGTGCTGGATCGCGAGATGATGCTGGTCCGGGAGCCGGCGCGGGAAGCGCAGCTGGTGGAGCAGTGGCAGGGCGTGTATGCGGGCCTGTATTCGGGGGTGACGTTCACCACCGGCGCGCCGACCGATTTGGGGGAGGATTTCGGGGGCTGGAACAGCAGTTATACCGGGGAGCCGATCCCGCTGGAGCAGATGCGGGAGTGGCGGGCGGCCGCGGTGGACCGGATCCGGGGGTTGGGCCCGCGGCGGGTGTTGGAGATCGGGGTGGGTTCGGGGTTGTTGCTGGCGCCGGTGGCTCCGGGGTGTGTGGAGTATTGGGGCACCGACTTTTCCGCGCCCACGATTCAGACGCTGCAGGGCGCGGTGGCGTCGCAGTCGTGGGGGGATCGGGTGCGGTTGCGGGTGCAGCCCGCCGATGTGACCGAGGGGTTGCCGGCGGGCCATTTCGATGTGGTGGTGCTCAACTCGGTGATCCAGTACTTCCCGAGTGCGGGCTACCTGCTGGATGTGCTGGCGGCCGCGATGGGGTTGTTGGCCCCGGGCGGGGCGGTGTTTATCGGCGATGTGCGCAACCTGTCGTTGTTGGGGGCGTTTACCACCGGGATCGTCTCTGCCGACAGCACCGATGAGGACACCGCCGCGGTGATCCGGGAGCGGGTGCGCCGGGAGATGCTGGCCGAGCAGGAGCTGTTGGTGGCGCCGGAGTTTTTTGCGGCGTTGCCGCAGCACCTTCCGGATATCGCGGCGGTGGAGGTGCAGCTCAAGGCGATGGGGGCGGTCAACGAGCTCAGCGGTTACCGCTATGAGGTGGTGCTGCGTAAGGCGCCGGTGGCGGTGCGCTCGGTGGCCCAGCTGCCGTCGCAGCCGTGGCAGCGGTTCGGCAGCCTGGCCGCACTCGGTGAGTATCTGCGGTCGCAGGATCTGCCGGAGCTGCGGGTGACCGGGGTGCCGCATGCCGGGATATGGCCCGATGTGGCGCTGGCGCAGGCGCTGGCGCGGGCCGGGGATCGGGTATCGGTCAGCGAGGTGCGTGCCGGCATCTCGGCACCGGATGCGGTGTTGGCGGATCAGTGTCATCTGCTGGGCCAGGAGCTGGGTTATGCCACGGCGGTGACCTGGTCGTCCACGGCCGGGCTGGTGGACCTCATCTACACCCGCGCCAGCGAAGCCGCTGATGGCGATGCGTCGGCGGAGTTGGCGGATCTGTATCTGCCGGCCACCGGGGTGGGTTCGTTGGCCGGGTATGTCAATGATCCGGCGGCGGTCGAGCGGGTGGCCGAGTTGCGCGACTTTATGGCCGACCGGTTGCCGGAGTTCATGGTGCCGGCGGCGATCATGGTGGTGGAGTCGTTGCCGTTGACGGTCAACGGCAAACTTGACCGGCGGGCGTTGCCGGCCCCGGAGTTTGTTAGTGCGGCGGCCTATCGGGCGCCGCGTGATCAGCGCGAGCGGGTGTTGGCCGCACTGTTCGGCGAGGTGCTCGGGGTCAGCCGGGTCGGGGTCGACGAGTCGTTTTTCGACCTGGGTGGGCATTCGTTGTCGGCGACCCGGCTGACGGCGCGGGCGCGGGCGGACCTGGATGTGGAGGTTCCGATCCGGGCGCTGTTCGATGCGCCCACGGTGGCCGGGTTGGCCGAATGGATCAGCGCGCATGCCGAGGAACGGGAGTGGGCGCCATTGGTGGCCGGTGAGCGGCCGGCGGTGGTGCCGTTGTCGTTCGCCCAGCAGCGGTTGTGGTTTATCGACCAGTTGCAGGGGCCGTCGCCGATTTACAACATGGCGGTGGCGTTGCGGCTGGGCGGGCGGCTGGATGTCGGGGCGTTGGGTGCGGCGTTGGCCGATGTGGTGGGCCGCCAGGAGAGCCTGCGCACACTGTTTGCGGCGCCTGAGGGGATACCGCGGCAGCTGGTGGTGTCTGCGGAGCGGGCCGATTTCGGCTGGCGGGTCGTGGATGCCGGTGGTTGGCCGGCCGAGCGGCTGGGGGAGGCCATCGGCGCGGTGGTGCGTCACAGTTTTGATCTGGCCACCGAGATTCCGTTGCGGGCAACACTTTTCCGCGTCACCGACGATGAGCATGTGCTGGCGGCGGTGGTGCACCACATCGCCGCCGACGGCTGGTCGATCGCCCCGCTGGTGGCCGATCTGGGGGTGGCCTATGCCGGCCGGTGTGCGGGCCGCGCCCCGGGTTGGGCGCCGTTGGCGGTGCAGTATGTGGATTACACGTTGTGGCAGCGCGCGCAGCTGGGTGATTTCGATGACAGCGACAGCCGCATCGCCGGGCAGCTGGCCTATTGGGAGCAGGCCTTGGCCGGAATGCCCGAGCGCCTGCAGCTGCCCGCCGATCGGCCCTATCCGGCGGTGGCCGATCACCGCGGGGCCAGTGTGGTCGTGGACTGGCCGGCGGCGTTGCAGCAGCAGATCGCCCGAGTGGCCGACGAGCACCACGCGACCAGTTTCATGGTGGTGCAGGCCGCGTTGGCGGTGCTGTTGTCTCGGCTGAGCGCCAGCAGCGATGTGGCCGTCGGGTTCCCGATCGCCGGGCGGCGCGACCCGGCGCTGGATGAGCTGGTGGGTTTTTTCGTCAACACCCTGGTTTTGCGGGTCGATCTGGCCGGGGATCTGACCGTCGCCGAGTTGTTGGCCCGGGTGCGCCAGCGCAGCCTGGCCGCCTACGAGCATCAGGATGTGCCCTTTGAGGTGCTGGTGGAGCGGCTCAACCCGACCCGGTCGCTGGCCCATCACCCGCTGGTGCAGGTGATGTTTGCCTGGCAGAACCTTCCCTGGGACAGCAGCGATCCCGCGGCCGGGCTGGCGTTGGGTGATGTGCGGGTCACCCCGCTGCCGGTGGACACCCAGACCGCCCGGATGGATTTGGCGTTTTCCCTGTCCGAACGGTTCACCGAGGCCGGTGAGCCGGCCGGGATTTCCGGGTCGGTGGAGTTTCGCACCGATGTGTTCGACACCGCCAGCATCCAAACCCTGATCGAGCGACTGGAGCGGGTGGTGGTGGCGATGACTGCCGATCCGACCCGGTCGTTGTCGTCGATGGATCTGCTGGATGCCGGTGAGCACGCCCGGCTGGATGCGATCGGTAACCGGGCGGTGTTGACCCAGCCCGCGACGGGAGTGTCGATTCCGGTGGTGTTCGCCGACCAGGTCGCGCGCACCCCCGAGGCGGTGGCGGTGACCTTCGAAGGCCGCTCGATGACCTATCGGGAACTCGATGAGGCCGCGAACCGGTTGGCGCATCTGTTGGCCGGTCAGGGTGTGGGTCCCGGCGATGTGGTGGCGGTGCTGTTGGAGCGTTCCGCTCAGGCCATCATCGCGATTCTGGCGGTGCTCAAAACCGGGGCGGCTTATCTGGCGATCGACCCGGCGCTGCCGGCGGCGCGGCTGCGGTTCATGGTGGCCGATGCCGCACCGATGGTCGCGATCACCACCGCCGCGCTGGCCGACCATCTGGGCGGGTGCGACCTGGTGGTCATCGATGTCGCCGACCCGCGCGTTGACGCCTATCCCAGCATCGCACTGCCAGCGCCGGCGGCCGATGACCTCGCGTATCTGATTTACACCTCGGGCACCACCGGCACCCCGAAGGGCGTGGCCATCACCCACCACAACCTGGCCCATGTGGCGGCGTCAACGCCCCCGGATCTGCCGGCGGCACACGCGTGGACGCAGTGCCATTCTTTTGCTTTTGACTTCTCATTGTGGGAGATCTGGGCGGCGCTGTTGCATGGTGGGCGGCTGGTGGTGGTGCCCGACGTAGTGACGGGTTCGCCAGATGACTTCCACGACCTACTGGTCGCCGAGCACGTCAACGTGCTCACCCAGACCCCGTCGGCAGTAGCAGCGCTCTCGCCGCAGGGTTTGGAGTCGGTGGCGTTGCTGCTCGGTGGTGAAGCCTGCCCGGCCGAGGTGGTGGATCGGTGGGCGCCGGGGCGGGTGGTGATCAACGCCTATGGCCCGACCGAGGCCACGATTTATGCGTCGATGAGTGCCCCGTTGGCGCCGGGGTCGGGTGCCCCGCCGATCGGTGCGCCGGTGTCGACCGCCGCGTTGTTTGTGTTGGATCAGTGGTTGCGCCCGGTGCCGGTCGGGGTGGTCGGCGAGTTGTATGTGGCCGGCGCCGGCGTGGGCGCCGGGTATGTGGGCCGGGCCGGGTTGACCGGGTCGCGGTTTGTGGCGTGCCCGTTCGGGGGGCCCGGGGCGCGGATGTATCGCAGCGGGGATCTGGTGTGTTGGGGCGTTGACGGGCAGCTGCAATATCTGGGCCGCGCCGATGAGCAGGTCAAGATCCGCGGCTATCGCATCGAGCTCGGTGAGGTCCAGGCCGCCCTGGCCGCGGTGGACGGGGTGGAGCAGGCGGTGGTGATCGCCCGCGAGGACCGCCCCGGCGACAAGCGGCTGGCGGGCTACATCACCGGCACAGCAGAGCCGGCCGCGATACGCGCCGCGCTGGCCGAGCGGCTGCCGGCCTACATGGTGCCGGCCGCGGTGGTGGTGATCGACGCGCTGCCGCTGACGGTCAACGGCAAACTGGACACCCGCGCCCTGCCGGCACCCGAATACCAGGATGCCGATCACTACCGCGCCCCGACCACCGCCATCGAGGAGATCCTGGCCGGCATCTACGCCCAGGTCCTCGGGCTGGAGCGGGTCGGGGTGGACGACTCGTTCTTCGACCTGGGCGGGGATTCGCTGTCGGCGATGCGGGTGATCACCGCCATCAACACCACCCTGGATACCCGCCTGGCGGTGCGCACGTTGTTCTTTGCGCCGTCGGTGCGAAGCTTGAGCCAGCAGTTGGGCAGACATGACAGCGCGGCAGAAGTGGTGCCGGTTGAGGTCCTCAAGGAGGGTACGGGCGTTCCGCTGTGCTGTATTCATGACGGTTTCGGGCTGAGCTGGTCATATCGGGCTCTGGGCAATTATGTGGATTGCCCGATTATCGGGATTAACCAAATCCCGCAGGATGGCGAAGTGGAACCTGCGTCGATTCGTAGCATGGCGGCCCGCTATGCCGACAGGCTCCAAGCGGTTTATCCTTACGGGCCGTATAAGATTCTCGGGTGGTCATTTGGTGGCGTCGTAGCCCATGAGCTCGCCATTGAGCTTCAGCGACGCGGATGCGAAGTCCAACGCCTTGTACTGCTCGACGCTACCTTCGTCGCGAAGATCCTCGCAGGATTCAACGCGAACAGGCTCATCACGAGAAGTTACGCTTTAGCTGAGAGTCAAGTCCTGGAATACATCTTGCAAACCAACGGTATAGATATTCCAGTACCGTCGGGACCTCTTACCTACCGGCAGGCCGAGGAATTAATTCAGCAACGAGGAGCAGTGGAGTTTGCTCTTCCGCCCAGAGCGCTGTTCGAGTTCATGGTTCACAGTGTTAATGCTAACCAGGTGTATCTCCTGGAACACACCCCTGATGTTTTTGATGGCGATATGGTCATATTCTCTGCTGCACGAAGTGACCTCAGAACGTGGTCACCATGGCGACGGCTGCTAACCCGAATGGCTGCCCAATCCCATCGGCAACGTTGGCGACGTTACGTTGCTGGCGACATTACGGGGTACTCGGTCGATTGCACACATTATGAGATGTTGACCATCAGATCGCTCAGTGCGTATGGCAAACAACTCAAGCTTTTATTAGAAACGTAAGGAAATTGGGGGTTGGCGGGATCGTGGAGTTTCGCACCGATGTGTTCGACGCGGCCAGCATCGAAGCGCTGATCGAGCGGTTGCGGCGGGTGTTGATGGCGATGACCGCCGACCCGGGGAACCGGTTATGGCCGCCGACCTGACACGGCGCTTGTCGTCGGTGGATGTGCTGGATGAGGTTGAGCATGCCCGGCTGGATGAGATGGGGAATCGGGTGGTGTTGACCCGCACCCGGATGCGCGGATGCAGTTCATGGTGGCTGATGCCGCGCCGGTGGCCGCGGTCACCACAGCGGGGCTGGCCGAGCGGTTGGCTGGGTGTGGCCTGCCGGTGATCGATGTCGAAGACCCCCGCGTTGACAGCTATCCCAGTACGCCTTTGCCGGCGCCAGGGCCGGATGATATCGCCTACCTCATTTACACCTCGGGTACCACCGGCACCCCGAAGGGGGTGGCCATCGCCCACCACAGCGTGACCCGGCTGCTGGAGGCACTGGACGCCGACCTGGAGCTGACGTCGGAACAGGTGTGGACGCTGTGTCATTCATTGGCCTTTGACTACTCGGTCTGGGAGATCTGGGGCGCGCTGTTGCATGGCGGGCGGCTGGTGGTGGTGCCCGAGTCGGTGACGCGCTCACCGCAGGACTTGCACGCCTTGCTGGTTGCTGAACAGGTCAGCGTCTTGAGCCAGACCCCGTCGGCGTTTTATGCGCTGCAAACCGTCGACGCGGAACGGCCCGAGTTGGGGCGGCAGCCGAAGCTCGACATCTTTCGCGTTCAGGCGCGCTGACTACTTACTGGGCGACGGGAACATCGCACCTGCCTCCCACGCGGCCAGCATTCCGACCGCCGACCAGTCGAGATCCGCTCCGCCGTTGGCCAGCAGGGTCAGGAAGCGATCGCGCAGCAGGCTTGCGATCGGTAGCGGCACATTCAGGTCTTCCGCGGCGGCCAATACAAGGCGAATGTCCTTCTGCCCCAAGGGTGCCGCGAAGCCGGGTGGTTGGAATTGCTCGTCGGCGATCAAGGTGCCGTACGTCTTGTACACGGGAGCGCCGAACAGCGTGGAGGTGAGGATTTCGAGGTATTCGTGCTTGTCCACGCCAGCCTTGGAAACCAGGGCCATTGCCTCACCCAGGGATTCGACGACGGAAGCGATGAGGAAGTTGCCGGTGAGCTTGACCAGGCTCGCCGCCTTCGGCTCGTCCGACACCACGAAGGTGCGCTGGCCGATCGCTTCGAAGGCCGGCGACACCGCCTCGACCGCAGCGGCCGCGCCCGCGGCGACGACGAACAGCTTGGCGGCTTCGGCCGCCTCGGGTCGGCCGAACACCGGCGCGGCGACGAAGCGTTGTCCTGCGTCGGCGTGTGCGGCGGTCAACCTCTCACACAGTGCAACGCTGATCGTCGACGACGACACGTGGGTGCCCCCGGATTTCAGCGAGTGCAGGATGCCGCCCTCGCCGAAGGCGACGGCTTCGACGGCCTCGTCGTTGGAGAGCATCGTGATCACAAGGTCGGCCGCGCAGGCTTCGGCCACTGACCGCGCGGGAACCGCGCCCTGCTCTGCCAATGCGTCCACCCGGTGTTGTGAGCGGTTGTAGCCGAGGACTTGATGCCCGGCCTTGAGCAAGTTTGCGGCCATGCCCAATCCCATGTTTCCCAGCCCGATGAAGCCGATTCTCATGGTGTCCACGCTGCCATGTGCTCCTGAATGCGGAGACCAGATGGTAAAGCGGCGCCCGGATGAACCAAGTCCTCGTTATCTTTCGTTAACGAAGTAGCCGAGCAATGTTGACCATGTTTGTCCAGGGTAATGCCCAAAAAACACGCGATCATGAGTAATGATGGGCAAACACAGACATCGACCCGGGATGTGAGTGACATGCAGTTCGCGCGCCTGAACGGCCACCGCGTCGCCTACCGCGACGAGGGTGACCGAGAGGCCGAGCCGTTGCTGCTGATCCACGGTGTGGCCGGCAGCTCGAGTGCCTGGGTTCCGCTCATCGGGCCTCTGTCGGCCAAATACCGCGTCATCGCACCTGACCTGCTCGGCCACGGAGAATCCGACAAACCCCGCACCGACTACTCGCTGGGCGCGTTCGCGGTCTGGTTGCGTGATCTCCTCGACGCGCTCAACGTCCCCGCGGCCACGCTCGTCGGTCACTCCCTCGGCGGCGGGGTCGCATTGCAGTTTGCCTACCAGCACCGCCAATATTGCCGGCGCCTCGTTCTGGTGAACAGCGGCGGCCTGGGCACCGACGTCAGCATGCCGCTGCGTTTGCTCTCGACGCCCGGCGCTGAACTGCTGCTCCCCGTGCTGGCATCGCGGCCGGCGGTGCTGTTGGGCAATGGGGTCCGTTCCCTGCTCACGGCCCGGGGAGTGGAGTCGTCGTCCAGACGGCAGGAGCGCTGGCAAAAGTACTTGACATTGGCCGATCCGCTGGTACGCCAAGCCTTTGTGCGGACACTGCGCTCGGTTGTGGACCTCCGCGGGCAGACGGTGTGCGCTCTCGATCGGCTGCCGCACCTCGTCGGCGATCTACCGACCCTGATCATCGCCGGTGCGCAGGACCGGGTGATCCCGCCGGACCATGCGCAGGCAGCGCATGCCGTTTTGCCGGGCAGCCGGCTGGAGATCATCGACGACGCCGGGCATCATCCGCAGCTCGACTGTCCTGAAACGCTCGCCCACCTGATCGACGAGTTCGTTTCCCCCGGCGATGCCAGCGTGTGTCGACCCGTGCGGCGCGGCGCCTAGTCACACGTGAGTGCGGGGACCCCGGTGGGTCCCCGCACTTGCTGTGCATGATGTGGTGGTGTCAGTTCTCCTGCAGGTACTCCGGGCAGTAGGCCTGCACAGCGTCGACGATGAACGTCTTGCCCTGCTTGGTGCTCAGGTCATTCTGCTCGGTGAGCTCCGAGAGGATCTCGTCGGCGGTCGTGCCGTCGTCGAGCGCGGCGCAGACGTTCTTGGCGACCTTGATGACCTGTTGGGGGTTGTCGTAGGAGATGCCGGCCTGCTCGATGGCGGCCAGGAACTCCTTGTCGGCCGAGGCGGCGTTGGCGGTGCCGGCCAACCCGAGGGTGGCCATGCCCAGTGCGGCGGCGGTCAGGGCGGTGCCGGCCAGCGAGACGGTGAAACGGCGAGCGAACATTTTTGGTACTCCTTGGTGCTGATGTGGGTGGGTGGGTGTCCTTTCGGGCAACACCACCATCGGCACCGCGCCTTTCCGGATTCTCAACAAATCCTTGGAGCGCTACACCAGCGGGCGTCCCGTCCTCATCCGCCAGTTCAGGTCAAGAAGGAGCACGTTGAAGGGGAATGCTCGGACGAACCTGGGCATCAGGTTGTTCGCCACTCCAACGACCGTCATCAGCCGGTCGAACCGCCGCTGCTTGCGCGCATCCCACGGCAGCCGCATCTCGTCGCGGAAGCGCTGCGGCAAGAACCCCGTCGTGATTAGTAATGAGACGTTTTCCAGTCGCCGGCGAATAAAGCGCGGCATCGGCATCGCGCTCCGGCCCGCCGCGATCGGGTACAGGTAATCGCGGACCGCGTCGTCGATGTGCACCTTTTCCAGAGACTTGCGCCAGTACTCGTCGAACGCGGCACGATTGGCCGGCCACATCTCCGGCGGTACCTGCAGCGTCGTGCCGAACGCCATGCCCTCGCGGAAATGCCCGTCAGCGGTGTCGTCGTCCACCTCTCCGCCGAACAACCGCTGCACGTCAACGGTGCCCTTGTACATGCACGCAGCCACCCAGAGTTGCAGATCGGGGTCGAATGCGTTGTAGCTCACCGGACTGTCGGGCAGCGAATAGACCTGTGCGTGGGCACGGTTGACCGCCCGACGATACGCCGCCTTCTGTTCTTCGGTGCCGTTGATAGCGACCGCGATATACGTGAAGGTCGTGCGGGCACGCTTGATCGGATGGCGGTCGACGCGACCGCTCTCCACGCGGCTGTCCTTCACGCCGTAGCCGATGCCCGGCCTGGCCAACTGCATGATCACGTTTGCCGGCCCGGCCAACAGGCCGGCACCCATCATTTCGGTGTTGGCGGCCTTGGTGCGGCGTCGCCCGTACTTCGCGGGTCGCGTCGGCTCCGAAACGGGCCGCTCAACGAACCCGATGGGCCCGGTGGCCGTCATGGGCACCCCTATCGTAGGCATAATCTGACAACGCACGTTTCCTAAATAATCCCAGGGTAGAGCGCGGGGTGTCAAGATGGTCGTTGTGGCACAGGCCAGTGCGCGACCGTACCGCGGGGTGAAGCCGGCCGATCGCCAGGCTGAGCGCCGGGGTCGGCTGCTGGACGCCGGGCTGAGCATCCTCGGTTCCGACCTCGGGACCGACGCGCTGACCG
Source organism: uncultured Actinomycetota bacterium (assembly GCA_963744085.1). Lineage (GTDB taxonomy): Bacteria > Actinomycetota > Actinomycetes > Mycobacteriales > Mycobacteriaceae > Mycobacterium. The sequence goes on along the minus strand of CAVUSK010000014.1, from coordinate 886,060 downwards.
TGCGCGGAGTCTGCCGTCAGGCTGGTCTCTCGGCCCGCTACTTTTACGAAAGCTTCACGGACAGAGACGATTTCGTCGGTGCCGTGTACGACCGGGTGATCGCTGGCCTCGCAACGACCACACAGGCCGCCGTGACCGCGGCAGCTCCCCCTGGGCAGGCGCACGCGGGAATGGCCAACATCGTGAGGTCCATCGCCGGCGACGAGCGTGTTGGCCGGCTGCTGTTCAGCGCCGAGCTGGCCGATCAGGTCGTGGTCCGCAAGCGCGGCGAGTCAACCACGCTGCTCGCGCAGCTGTTGGTGCAACAGGTCCGGGAGAGCCGGGGGGTACCCGAGGACGACCGCGTCAGGGCGACGTCGCACTTCACAGTCGGAGGCGTGGGACAGGCGATCAGCGCATGGCTCGCCGGCCAGATTGTCATGACGCCCGACGAGTTGATCGACCACCTGGCAGCGCTGCTCGACCAACTTGACGACCCGACGCTCTACCGGCGATAGCCGCGTATTACACGTCCGCGGGCACCGGTGACCGACGGTCGGCGGCTGTCTTGGGCTCCGTGCCGATATCCGCCTCACCGAATTCCTTGGTCCAGCAGGCGAACTCGAGTGTGATTCCGTCGGGGTCGTGGAAGTAGAACGATCGCACGTACACACCCGGGTGAAGCTTGGCTGCGACCTGTTGCTCGCTTTCGTCGTGGTTGAGCACCGGCCCGACGCGCACGCCCTTGTCCTTCAACTTCTGGCGGTACTCGTCGAACTTCTCGGCCGGCACATGGAACGACAGGTGGTTCATCGAACTGACCGCGCTGACGATGTCGCCGATGCCGGGGATGTGGCGCGGGGCCGAGATGCCCGGTACGGCGTCCGGCGCGTCCCGGAACCAGAAGAATGCGACGCAATCACCGTTGCCGGCATCGAAGAAGAAGTGCTGGCCCATTCCGCCGGGAAGATCGAGCGCCTTGATCAGCGGCATCCCGAGAACGTTGCTGTAGAAGTCGACCGTGCGCGCCATATCGGCGCACACCAGCGCGACGTGGTTGATCCCGCTGAGCGCGAATTCGCTGTTGGCGTTCTGTGGCTTGATCATCTCGCGTCCCCTCCAGCCCTTCTCAAGAGCTGAATCTGAATCTAACATCAGATTCAGATTGAGTTCAATGGTCGACGCCGATCGAAGGAGAACAGTGACATCGCAACCCAACCCGGCCGGCCGACGCGACGAGTTGCCGACCGTGCGCGGGCGCCGGACCCGCGCGGCAATCGACACCGCGGCCCGCGACGTGATTGCCCGCAAGGGCGTGCTTGCGACCACCATCTCTGATATCGCGATGCAGGCGCGGCGGTCGACCGCCTCGTTCTACAACTACTACGACTCCAAAGAGGAAATGGTGCGCGAGTGGGCGCTTCGCTTCCGCGACGAGGCGAACGAACGGGCGAAATCGGTGACCCGGCACGGCTTGTCGAATCAGGAGCGCGCCCGCGAGGCGGCGGCCGCCCACTGGCTCACCTACCGCCACCGCCTGGCCGAGATGATCGGCGTTTCGCAGCTGGCAATGGTCAATGACGACTTCGCCGAGTACTGGGCGGAGATGTGCGCGATCCCGATCTCGTTCATCACGAACATGGTCAAACGTGCTCAGTCCGAGGGGTATTGCCCCGATGACGACCCTCACCTGCTCGCCGTCGCGATCGTGTCGATGTTCAACCAGTTCTGCTACGTGCAGCTGTCGGGTCGCGACACCGGCGACGTCGACGACGAGGCGTGCATCACGACGCTCGCGAACATCTTCTACCGCGCGATCTACTGCAAGGCAGCCGCCTGACATGCCGCAGCCACCCGGAGTGATCCGCGAGTTCGTCGGCCTGCCGTCGCCGACTGCGCGGCGCGCCGGTGCCGGCGGCCATCCGTGCCAAGGCGTTTACCACCGTGGGGTGGGGCGCAAGCCCAAGGTCGCGATGATCGCCACCCACTACCAGATCGATTTCTCTGAGCACTACCTCGCGGACTACATGGCCACGCGCGGCATCGGCTTCCTCGGCTGGAACACTCGCTTCCGTGGATTCGAGAGCAGCTTTCTGCTGGACCACGCGCTTGTCGACATCGGGGTCGGTGTGCAGTGGTTGCGTGATGTGCAGGGTGTGGAAACGGTTGTGCTGCTTGGTAATTCTGGTGGCGGCTCGCTGATGGCGGCATACCAGTCGCAAGCCACTGAGCCGAACATCGTGCCGTTGGCGGGAATGCGGCCCGCGGCGGGACTCAACGAGCTGCCGCGAGCTGACGGGTATGTGGCCAGCGCAGCGCATCCCGGCCGTCCCGACGTGCTCACCGCGTGGATGGACGGCGCCGTCGTCGACGAGAACGATCCCGCGGCGACGGATCCGGACCTGGACATCTTCGACGAACGCAACGGGCCCCCCTTCGCGCCGGAGTTCGTCGACCGCTACCGCTCCGCGCAGGTGGCCCGTAACCACGGGATCACCGACTGGGTCGAGGACGAGATGGAACGCGTTCGCGCCGCGGGTTTTTCCGACCGCCCGTTCACCGTGATGCGCACGTGGGCCGATCCGCGGATGGTGGACCCGACGCTCGAGCCGACCAAGCGACCCGCGAACACGTGCTACGCCGGCGAGCCGGTAAAGGCCAACCGCTCGGCGCACGGAATCGCCGCCGCGTGCACATTGCGCAACTGGCTGGGCATGTGGAGCCTGCGCTGCGCGCAGACTCGCGCCGAGCCGCACTTGGCCCGGATGGACTGTCCGGCGCTGGTGATCAATGCCGAACAGGACACCGGGGTGTTCCCGTCGGACGCGCGGCGCATCTACGACGCGCTGGTGGTCAACGACAAGACGCTGACGTCGATCGACACAGACCACTACTTCACCACCCCGGGAGCGCGCAGCGAGCAGGCGGATACCATCGCCAAGTGGATCGCCAAACGGTGGAGGTGAGAGTCCTCGCCCACTTCGTACCTGGCGAGAAGGTGCTGAAATTTCTTGCCCCACACAATGATTGGCTCGACGTTCGGTACTGCGCCGAGGACGACGACGCAACCTTCTACCGGGAACTGCCTGACGCCGACGTGATCTGGCACGTACTGCGGCCGCTGTCGGCATCCGACCTGCAGAATGCGCCACGCCTTCGGCTCGTGCACAAGCTCGGCGCCGGCGTGAACACCATCGACGTGGCCGCTGCGACCTCGCTGGGCATCGCGGTGGCCAACATGCCGGGCGCCAACGCGCCATCCGTCGCCGAGGGTGCCGTACTGCTGATGCTGGCCGCGCTGCGCCGGCTGACCGAGTTGGACCGCTTGACGCGGTGCGGCGACGGCTGGCCGACAGATCCCTCCCTGGGGGAAACGGTGCGCGACATCGGCAGCTGCACGGTCGGCTTGGTCGGATACGGGAACATCGCGCGACTGGTGGAGAGGATTGTGGTCGCGATGGGTGCCACCGTCCTGCACACCAGCACCGGCGACGACGGGACCGCGGGATGGCGCCCACTTTCTCGATTGCTGGCCGACAGCGACATCGTGTCGCTGCACCTGCCGCTCACCGCCGCGACGACCGGGCTGCTCGACCGCGACGCGCTGATGAGCCTGAAAAAGGACGCGGTTCTGGTGAACACCTCCCGCGGGCCGATCATCGACGAGACCGCGCTGGTCGACGCGCTGCGCGACGGCCGTCTGGCCGCTGCAGGCCTGGACGTCTTTGCTGTCGAGCCCGTGCCGGCCGACCACCCGCTGCTGTCGCTGACCAATGTGGTGCTCACCCCGCACGTCACGTGGTACACGGTCGACACCATGCGCAGATACCTGACCATGGCTGTCGACAACTGCGTCCGGTTGCGCGACGGCCGTGAATTAGCGCACGTGGTCAACGAGTAATCTCGGTCCCAACCCACCGGTTATTCGAGGGAAGGCTCACCTGAAAGAGGACGGCATGCCCATTGCGATCACGTCGGAACACAAAGACCTCGCCGAATCGGTCCGCGCCCTGGTCGAACGGGTCGCCCCGCCAGAGGTTCTGCACGAAGCGCTCGAGACGCCGATCTCCAACCCGCCGCCGTACTGGAAGGCAGCCGCCGAGCAGGGCCTGCACGGCGTGCATCTAGCCGAATCGGTGGGCGGGCAGGGTTTCGGAATTCTCGAGCTTGCGGTAGTGATCGCCGAGTTCGGCCGCGGCGCGGTCCCGGGGCCGTTCGTCCCGTCAGCGATCGCGAGCGCGTTGATCGCCGCGAACGACCCGCAAGCAAAGGTGCTCGGCGACCTGGCGTCAGGCGCGACCATCGCCGCCTACGCACTGGAGTCGTCGCTCACCGCGACCCGACAAGGCGACACGCTGGTGGTCCGCGGCGAGGCGCGTTCGGTGCCGTCGGGCGCGCAGGCGTCGCTGCTGGTACTACCCGTCGCCGGCCTGGACCCGAACACCAGTGGAACCGAATGGGTGGTGATCGACGCCGACGCGCTCGAGATCGAGCCCGTCAAGAGCGTGGACCCGCTGCGCCCGGTCGCGCACCTGCGCGCCAACGCCGTCGAGGTTCCCGCCGACCGGGTGTTGAGCAAGCTCAACCTGGCCGCCGCGCGCGCGTTGGTGACGACGCTGTTGTCGGCCGAAGCCGTCGGCCTGGCCCGCTGGGCCACCGACACCGCGGCGGCGTACGCGAAGATTCGCGAGCAGTTCGGCAGGCCCATCGGGCAGTTCCAGGGCATCAAGCACAAGTGCGCCGAGATGACCGCCGACACCGAGCGTGCCGTGGCCGCCGTGTGGGATGCCGCCCGCGCGATCGACGAAGGGCTCGAGAATCCCGATGCGGCAGCGGAATTCGCGGCCGCCGTCGCAGCAACGCTCGCGCCTGCCGCCGCGCAGCGCTGTGCACAGGACTGCATCCAGGTGCACGGCGGCATCGGTTTCACGTGGGAACACGACACGAACGTCTACTACCGTCGCGCGCTCGGGGTCGTCGCGGCGTTCGGCCGCGCCTCCGACTATCCGCAACTGGTCGTCGGCACCGCAACGAGCACCGGGATGCGCAAGGTCGACATCGACCTGGACCCCGAGACCGAGAAGCTGCGCGAGGAGCTCCGCGCGGAAGTAGCTGCGCTGAAGGCGATTCCGCGTGAAGAGCGCACAGCGGCGATCGCTGAGGGCGGTTGGGTGTCGCCGCACCTGCCCAAGCCCTGGGGCCGCTCGGCGACCCCGGTCGAGCAGATCATCATCCAGCAGGAGTTCACCGCTGGCCGGGTGCGCAGACCGACCCTGGGGATCGCCGCGTGGCTGGTGCCGTCGATCGTCGCATGGGGCACCGAGGAGCAGAAGCAGCGTTTCCTCCCGCCGACGTTCCGCGGCGAGATCATTTGGTGCCAGCTGTTTTCCGAGCCCGGTGCCGGGTCTGACCTCGCCGGTTTGACCACCAAGGCCACAAAGGTCGACGGCGGCTGGCGCATCACCGGCCAGAAGATCTGGACCACGGCCGCGCAGGTTTCGCAGTGGGGCATGCTCCTGGCCCGGACAGACCCCTCAGCGCCGAAGCACAACGGGATCACGTACTTCCTGCTCGACATGAACAGCGAGGGCGTCGACGTGCGGCCGCTGCGCGAGCTGACCGGCAACGCGATGTTCAACACCGTGTTCATCGACGACGTGTTCGTGCCCGATGATCTCGTGCTCGGCGACGTCAATCGCGGGTGGGAGGTGAGCCGCACGACGCTGACCGCCGAGCGCGTGTCGATCGGCAGCAGCGAGGCGCCGTTCCTGGCAAACCTCGACGGTCTGGTCGAGTTCCTGCGGGACGGCCACTTCGATCAGATAGCGCAGAACAAGGCGGGCCGGCTCATCGCCGAAGGCCACGCCGCCAAGGTCCTCAACCTGCGGTCCACGCTTCTCACGCTGGCGGGCTTCGACGCGATGCCGGCAGCGGCGGTGTCCAAGCTGCTGTCGATGCGAACCGCGCAGGGCTACGCCGAATTCGGCGTGTCGTCGTTCGGTGTCGACGGTGCGATCGGCGATCCGGACAGCGAGCAGGGCAAGTGGGCCGAGCAGCTGTTGGCCAGCCGGGCGACGACGATCTACGGCGGCACCTCCGAGGTGCAGCTGAACATCATCGCCGAGCGGCTGCTCGGCCTGCCCCGCGACCCGTAGGCCACCTCGGTACGATTTCGCCGAAATCTGCACCAGGGCTGTGATTTTCGCGAAATCACGACCGTGGCGCAGAACTCGACGCTGCTGCTACTCGGCGTCGATCTTGCGCAGCTCGCGCTTGAGGATCTTGCCGGTCGGGTTGCGCGGCAGCTCGTCGAGGAAGACGACCTCGCGGGGAACCTTGTACCGCGCCAGGTGCTCCTTCACGTAGCTCTTGACCCCGTCCTCGTCGAGATCCGAATCCTGTTGCTTGACAACGAAAGCACGCAGCCGCGCACCGTATTCCTGGTCGTCGACGCCGAGCGCTGTGGCCTCAATGACTTCCGGGTGACCGCTGATCAGGTCCTCGACCTCTGCGGGAAACACGTTTTCGCCGCCGGAGACGATCATCTCGTCATCGCGGCCGGTGACGTACAGCAGCCCGTGGTCGTCGAAGTAGCCCATGTCGCCCGACGACAGCAGGCCGTCAACGATCTGCTTGCCACCGCCGCCGGTGTAGCCTTCGAACGGCATCGCGTTACCGACGAAGATCCGGCCGACCTCGCCCTGCGGCACTGCGTTGCCGTGTTCGTCAAGAATCCTGACCTTGGCCCCCTTGACAATTGGACCGACTGTCGCCGGGTTGACCTCCAGGTCCTTCGGCCGGGCGATCGTCGCGAAGGCGATCTCGGTTGAACCGTAGAGGTTATAGATCACCGGCCCTAGCCTCTTCGTCGCCCGGGTCGCCAGCTCTGCGCCCAGCTGCGAGCCCGATACGAACACGATCCGCAGTGAGCGCAAGTCGTAGCTGCGGTCGGCGTTGTCGAGGGCGTCGAGCATGCGCGAAAGCATCACCGGCACCACGACAAGCGCTGTCGCCCGGTACTTTTCGATGTCCTCGATCACCGTGATGGGGCGAAACGTCCGTCGCAGTATCAGCGTGGATCCCAACGTCATCGCAAGCGTCGCATGGAGATAGCCCAGCGCGTGGAACATCGGCGACGGCAGCACCGTCACTTCACCCGACCTGAACGGCACGTGCGACAGCACACCACCGATTGGAGCCAGCGTTGGCGGCGTACTCCGGTTGGCGCCCTTCGGTGTTCCGGTGGTCCCGCTGGTGAGAATGATCAGCGAAGCGTGCTTCGACGGTTTCGGCGCGGGCTCGTTACTGCTGCGCTTGATGACGTCGGCGAGACTCTCGTCGCTTCCTTCCGCGTCTGCGAACGCGCGCAGTTTGCCGAGCTCGAAGTTGGCCTGCGACACCGCCTCGGAGTACTCGTCGTCGTAGATCAGCAACCGGGCTCCCTCGCGGTCGGCGACGTCCGCGATCTGTGGACCCGAGAATTCCGTGTTGAGCAGAATGGTGCGGGCGCCGGCGCGTGCGCAGGCGAAGTTCGCGATCAGAAACCAGCGGTGGTTGCGTGCCAGGATCGCGACGCCGTTGCCACCCTTGACGCCCATCGACACCATGGCATTCGCAACCGCGTTCACGGCATCGTCGAGCTCGCGGAACGTCATCGCGCCCTCGTCATCGATGATCGCGACGCGGTGCGGGGTTCGACGGGCGTTGACCGACGGGATCATGCCGATCTCGCCCCACCGGGCAATGTCGGCGGCCATCGCGGCGATAGCCGCAGGCGACTCCAGCTTCAGCGCGCCGGCTTCGAACATTTTTCGGACATAGTGCAATTCGGCCGAGCCGCGGTCAGCGTACTGCCTGGCCTTCGCGACGGCCTGTGTTACCAGCTCAACGGGGTTCAGCGTTGCCATGGCCCTAGCCTATGTGACCGGCATCGCACCTCGGGATCGAACTTACGATGAGGATATGGCCGGTCCGATGACGTTGGAGGTGGCCGGTCGCGAAGTCGCCGTCACGCATCCCGAGAAGGTCGTCTTCCCGCCCGCAGACGGTCATCCCGCTCGCACCAAGCTCGATCTGATCCACTACTACCTGTCGGTGGCCGGAGGTGCGCTGCGCGGCGTCGCGGACAGGCCGATGATCCTCAAGAGGTTCGTCAAAGGTCTCTCGCAGGAAGCGGTCTTCCAAAAGCGCGCGCCCGAGAAGCGGCCGGACTGGGTCGACGTCGCCGAGCTGATGTACGCATCGGGCACCTCGGCGAAGGAGGCGGTGATACACGAACCCGCGGGTTTGGCGTGGGCGATCAACCTCGGGTGCATCGACCTCAATCCGCATCCGGTGCGCGCCGACGACCTCGATCATCCCGACGAGCTGCGCATCGACCTGGACCCGGTGCCCGGGGTGGCGTGGGAGCAGATCGTCGACGTTGCGCTGGTGGTGCGCGACGTGCTGGCCGACCACGGGCTGTCGGGTTGGCCGAAGACCTCGGGATCGCGGGGGTTCCACATCTATGCGCGGATCGCACCGCGGTGGCCGTATCGGCAGGTGCGGCTGGCGGCGGAAACGGTCGCCCGCGAAGTGGAGCGGCGGGCGCCGGACCTGGCCACCAGCCGGTGGTGGAAGGAAGAGCGCGAGGGCGTCTTCGTCGACTTCAACCAGAACGCAAAGGACCGGACGACAGCGTCGGCGTACTCCGTGCGCGCCACCCCCGACGCCCGGGTGTCGACGCCTCTGCACTGGGACGAGGTGACCGGGTGCCGCCCCGAGGCGTTCACGGTCGACACCGTTCCGAAGCGGTTCGCCGAGATCGGCGATCCATGGGAGGGCATGGATGACGCCGCGGGATCGCTGGACGCGCTGCTCGAACTCGCGGAGCGGCTGGGCCCGGCCGAAAAGCCGCCGAAAGGTGCGAAGAAAGGTTCCGGCCGTCGCCAGTCGACCATGCCGCTGATCGAGGTCGCCCGGACCAAGACCAAAGACGAGGCGATGGCAGCGCTGGACACCTGGCGCGGCCGTCACCCCGACGCTGCGGAGAAGCTCCAACCCGCCGACGTGCTCGTCGACGGTATGCGCGGTCCGAGCTCGATCTGGTACCGCATCCGGATCAACCTGCAGCACGTGCCGGAGGACCAGCGGCCGCCGCAGGAGGAGTTGCTTGCCGACTACAACCCGTGGGAGGGGTACACCGGCCCGCAGTGGATGCGCGATTAGAAGCTACGGTCGATGGGGCGACAACGGAGGTGCACATGGCCGCGCAGATACCGATAGTCGACTATCTCGTGCTCGACGGCGCGCCGCATCTCGTCGCGCAAGAGTGCGCGAGCTGCGGTGCCCGGTTCTTCGACCGGCGAAACGCCTGCGCAAAGTGCTTCGGCACGGAGTTCACGACGGTCCCGATTTCGACCGAGGGCACGCTGCGGGCGTTTACGATTGTCACCTTCGCCGCCCCAGGCATTCCCACCCCGTTCGTGGCGTCCGTCGTCGACTGCGACCGCACTCAGGTGCGCACGAACCTGACGAACGTCGAGCCCGATCCGGAACACATCCACACCGGAATGAAAGTGCGGCTCACGACATATTCGCTTGGTGAGGACTCCGAAGGGACAGAGGCCGTCGGGTTCGCGTTCGAGCCCGCAGAGAAGGAGAACCAACGATGAGCGCCAGCGACGAGGTCTGGATTCTGGGGATCAAGATGACGAAGTTCGGAAAGCACCCCGACCTCGATGCTGTCGATCTTGCCGCTGAGGCCGCGACGGGAGCCCTCGCCGACGCCGGGGTGACGATGGCCGACATCGGCGTGATCGCAGCCGGCAACTTGATGAATGCGAGTGCCGGCATCGGCCAGCAGCTGCAGAAGCAGATCGGCCAGACCGGCATACCCGTGTACAACGTCGCCAACGCGTGCGCCACCGGCGCGACGGCATTGCGGACGTCGATCATGGCCGTCAAGGCCGGCGAAGTCGACTACGGGCTGGCGGTCGGGGTCGAAAAGCTTGCAGGCGCAGGGCTTCTCGGCGTGGCGGGCAAGAAGCGCGACGATGCGCAGACCTGGACGCCGTCGGGCCGGTACGGCGCGGTAACACCGGTCGATGGGCGGATCGGCACCGAGGCGATGCCGGGAGTCTTCGCTCAGATCGGCATGGAATACGACCACAAGTACGGCGGTGCGGGCTTCGAGCTCTTTGCGAAGATCAGTGAGAAGAACCATGCGCATTCGACCCTGAATCCACTTGCGGCATACCAGAAGAGATTCACGTTGGCCGAGATCATGAACGACGTGATGATCGCCTACCCGAACACCCGCCCGATGTGCTCGGCCAACTGTGACGGTGCCGCGGCCGCGGTGGTGTGCAACGGCGAAACTCTCAAGTCGCTGTCGCAGCAGCAGCGTCGGCGGGCAGTGAAGGTGTCGGCGTCGGTGCTGACCACCGACCCGTACGAGGAAGGCTGCCAGGTGCTGCCGAACGTCAACACACTGACCCGCAACGCCGCGGCCACCGCCTACGAACAAGCGGGTGTGGGTCCGAGCGACCTCGACCTTGTTGAGTTGCACGACTGCTTCGCCACCGCCGAGTTGGTGCACTACGACAACCTGATGCTGTGCGAGGAGGGCGGTGCCGCAGACTTTTTCAAGTCGGGTGCGACATGGCGCGACGGCTCGACGCCGGTGAACGTGTCGGGCGGTCTGCAGTCCAAAGGTCACCCCATCGCTGCGACCGGTATTGCGAACATCTGGGAGATCTGCCACCACCTCCGCGGCGAAGCAGGCGACCGCCAGATCGAGAACGCGACGGTCGGCCTAGCGCACGTCATCGGGCTGGGCTCGGCGTGCGGAGTTCACATCCTGGAAAGGTCGGCAGCGTAGTCAGGCCTCGTTGGGCATGTTGGTCCAGCCTTTGCGGTCGGCGCGCGCATACCAACCCGAGGCCGCGAGGGTGCCGCCGTCCACCGCAATCGTCTGTCCGGTGACAAAGCGGGCGTCGTCGGAAGCGAGAAACTCCACCACTGCGGCGTAGTCGTCGGGTTGGCCGAAGCGCCCGACCGGTATCCAAGTGCGGATCAGGTCGGGGTCGCGGCCACGCACCATCAACTCTGCGGGGGTCTGCGGGGTGTCGGCCACGTCCGGTGCGATCGCGTTGACGCGGATTCCGTGCTGCGCGACGTCGACGGCCAGACTGCGGGTGAACGCCACCACCCCCGCGTTGAACGCGGCATACACGGCGGCATACGGGATGCCGCGGAACGCTTCGACGGTGGCGTTGTTGACGATTGCCCCGTGGCTGCGCTGGATCATGGCGGGCAAGATCGCGTGGCACATGCGAAAAACATGAAGCAGGTTGAGTTCGTAGAGCTGCTGCCACTGATCTTCGGTGCTGTGCAGGAAGGTCCTGGCGGCCGGCCGGAAGTCGCCGACGTTGTTGACAAGGATGTCGACGCGTGAATCGGCAACGGCCCGTGCGGTTTCGGCGACCAGCGAGACCACTTCTGGCTCGCGGATGTCGCCCGCGACCGTCGTGCATTGACCGCCGGCCTCGGTGATATCGCATCTCGTTGCTTCTGCCGCGTCAGCGTTGATGTCGGCCAGGACCACGTGGGCGCCTGCGGCTGCTAGGCGTCGGCTGATTCCCCCGCCGATGCCAACCGCTCCCCCGGTGATCACCGCGACCTGCCCCGTCAGGCGTGCTGCATCCATCTCAGAACTCGTCACGCGGTTAACCCTCCCACGGAGCGGTCGACAGGGGCATACGTTCTCCGATCCCCGCCGCCTTACGACGGTGTCGCCAAACTCTGTTGGGACACTGTCGAAGATCGAGTCGACGCTGCGAGTTCGCCGTCTGAGTCTCGCAGGCGCGGTCGAGAATTCGATCACTGTGTAGGCTCGGGCGCACCGACGGATTCCACTGAGCGAAGTTCGATTGCCATCAGTGAATCCGTGCCCAGGTCCCGGAACCGGCTGGTTGCGGCCGGCGGTTGCGCGAGCCGCAGGAATTGTTGTACTTCGCGCTGTATGAATTCGGTCAGGAAACTGGCGCGCTGTACCCCCGGTACCTCGTGCAGTTGCCGGAGCAACTCGCTGTCGCCAGGCGTCGCCGCGACAGCACTCGGCAGCACGTGGTCGAGAATCGGTGTTCGAGAACCGCCCAGCATCTTCGCGACACGCTGCCAATTGGCTTTGATGGCGGTGCCGCCGTGTGCAGGCCGAGTGCACCGAGGCCGCCGATGATCAGATAGCTCCGATCGCCGCGCGGCCGTGGCGGGTTCGGCATCTGCAGCACGATCTTTCCGATATGCAGCGCGTGCTGCATGCGGCGAAACGCGGTCTTCGCCTTCGAGATCGCCCGAACCCAACTAGTGCCCGAGAGTCAATGCGACATTGTTGTTCTTGATTTGCTCGAAAGAGAAGGTGATGTCGCCACGGTGGCTAACCGAAATCACATAGGCGTCTTGACCTTCGGTGACTGAGAAGGAGAAGGGAAATACACAATCGGAGCTGTCCCCGGTCCCGACACCAAGGGTGGTTGTTGTCAGAACCTCACCCTTGCCGTTCTTCACGGTGACCTGAGTACCAGAACGGATATCCGTGAAGCCCCCGGTGCCCCGACAGCTCGAGCCACTTGTGGTGATTCCCGGATAATAGGTGCTCGGCTCGCTGTCTATGAGCGTGTAAGTACCTGTGACCGTGGCCCTCTCAAGCACATGAAAACCGTCTGAAAACTGTGGGCAGTAGACCTCTACAGCGACCTTGTCGACGGGCGTCCCCTGTGGTGGACCCCCTTCTTCAAGGGCTCGACACGTCCGTTTGGCTGACGCTATAGCGTTGGCGTCCGAGGCGAACGACCCGGCTAGACCATTAGTCCTGAGCTCTGCAAGATACTTGTCGTCGGGATTTTCGGCGTGGCGGCCGAGTAGCACAGCCGCGGTGACTCCGATGCCTGCCAGGACAACGACTGCCCCGAGCAGACCCAACACCAACTGGACGCGGCCTGACCGCCATCGAGACCGAGTTCCGTCTTGCTCAGAATCTGGGTACAGCTCCACCGGCCGTTCCGGGACAGTCAGATTCCCCGAACCTGTCATAGCTGTGCCGCGATGCCAGGTAGACCCCTGACGGTAAGCGCCGCAGTTCAGGCATACGGTTCCCTCGCCCACGGGCGCGCCACAGAAAGTACAGAACATACACAGTGTCTACCCGGTTTGGCCGACAATCTGACACCGGACCAGGTCGGCAACGGATGCGCGGCTGACCCGGTCAGGCGTGCTGCATTTCATCTCGACCTCTCCGTGGGAGGGTTACCGCGTGATAAAGATTGTGTTCTGCCTGAGGCGTCTGCCAACCCTGTCGCCGGACGAGTTTTATCGCTATTGGCTTCAGAACCATGGACCGCTCGTGCGCAGCCACGCAGCCACGTTGCGGATTCGCCGCTATACCCAGGGACATACGTTCTCTGATCCACGCACTGATCCGGCGGCCACAGCCCGTGGTTGCGAGGTGCCGCCATATGACGGTGTCGCCGAACTCTATTGGGACAGCATCGAAGACCTCGTGGAGGCTGCGAGCTCACCAGACGGGCTGGCGGCCGGCCGGGCATTGCTGGAGGACGAGCGCAGGTTCATCGATCTGCCGAGTTCGTCGCTGTTCTTTGTTCGCGAGCATGAGATCGCGGCGCGCTAGGATGCGCGCCGGCCGATCCAGCAAACATGCAAGCAGGCCTGTCTTACAAATGAGGGACACGAAAGTCTCTGCGTGGCGCTGGTCGCAAGCCCGGTCACAGTGGTGTTCATTCATCCGGCAGCAGGGGGTCATACATGTTGCCCACCATCGCCGCGAGCGTGCGGGCGTTCTGCCGCGTCAATGCCTCTATCTCAAGGGCGTCAAGCGAGATCCAGTGCCCGGATTTGGGTGAGACGATCAGTAACCGTGATCCATTGCGGGTATTGACTCGCCGTACCACCGCCTCGGTGAACTCGTTTGCGACCGTTAGCGGTTCGCCGACGGCGCCGTTCAAAAGTTCATCGAGCTCGAGTGCGGGTCCAACCACTGCCGTCCTGTCTTGACGGTCGCCGTCACCCCCCAGACTCACAGGAACACCGCGAGGTTCTGCATCCGGATCACCGACTCGTCGATGAAGATTGTCCGGCGTGCCAGTTTCCACTGTTCGCCGTCACGGCGGAGCAAGTCCTCGCGGCCACACGAGACAAGTGCGCTGGCGTTGACGTCCCCACGGCTGCGGAAAAGTAGCTCGGCGGACTCGACGATCAAGTGTGCGTCATCTTCGGAGGCGAAGGTTCGTACGTTGGTGACGTAATGGCGGAGCCGTGAAGGCGGGTCTTCGGTCCATGCATGCTCAGTGCGGAAACGAGCAACTCGACGGCTCAGTGAGTACCAGTTCTCATCGAAATGGGCCATACCCGGTGAGGTGTCAAACCCCGCACCGAGGGCGGTTGTCACCCGCACGGGCATGATGTAGTGAATGTCCGCGGTAAGCGTGTCCAGCCAAAGATCGTACTGTTGCGCATCGAGAAGGTAGGCTTCGTCGACCAAAAACTGATAGGCGGCAAGATGACGATTATCGTTGAATGCCAACGGCTTTCCGATTCTTCGCTGACGGGGAGCATGATCGCCCAGGACTGCCTGCTCGGAGTAGGTGCCGCCGTGACGCGGTCGCGTGTATCCAGCAAGGATGGGAGGCTCAATTGATGTCATCTGGTAGCGCCGCTTTCTCATCTGTGCCCGCACCTGCTCGTGCAGCGTCATTGGTTTGCACGAGCGGCGGGATGCCGTCGGGGTTGTGCGTGCCGACCGATGTTGTCGCCGTCGATAACGGGGGCAACTCGAGGTGGTCGGCCCAGAGTCTGAGAATCTGACGTTGGTTGTGCTCGTTGTAGCCGACCTGAGCACGTCCTGGACCGTGAAATGACTCCGGCCCCAACGGCTGGACTACAGCCTGATCATCGGCCAGCAATCCCATCCGGCTGTTGAGCAGCAGTCGGCGCGCCATCGACCCTGCGGCGGTGTTGGTAAGAGAGACCCAATTCTCTACGTCGTCTTGCTCGAACATGCCCGTCGACCCAAAGCACATGAGATATGCCTTGTAGGAGTTCTTCTTGTACTCCTCGGATGCGCCACTGTCCACGGCGAACCACGAGTACACCTCCGTCTCGTTCTCGCTTATTGGTTGCCACGTCCGTATAGATATGAATGGCAGCACGTCGTCGCCGTCTTCAACCTTCGGCCAGTTGTGAACGAAGCTCATGTTCGGGAAGCACGTGGCCGCTGAAATCATGAATCCGTCGCCGCCGACGACCTGTTGGTGCTGCGGGGACCAAACGCCTTTGATTCGGTCGATCATGTCATCGGTGTAGCCGACGTAGCGCATCCGCTCGTCAAAGGTGCCCGGCGGAAGCTTGTAAGTGGTTCCACCGCCCTTGCCCGCCCAGTAAGTCGCACCATCCTTCCGTTTTTCGGCCTTCGGCTCGCGAAACAGCCCGATCTCGACAACAGAGGAGTGGGTTTGGGGAGTGTGGTACATGTCGCCAGCGAAGTTTTCTGCTCCGATTTTCCAGTTAGCGTTGATTCGCCAGCGCTGGGGACCTCGCACCTCAAGACCGTGAGCACTTTGTCTCGTGTAGAAGTCGAGGTAAAACGTGAAGTCGCCGAGGAAATCCACCAGCGGTACTGCGTCAGCGTCCATGTTGATGAAGATCAGACCGTTGTAGCTGGCCATATTCGGCGCAGGCAACAGCGTCTGGCCTTTCCTCTTGAACCCATGCTCGCCCCCGTAGGCGTCGTTGTGGAACGGAAGGCCGATGACCCGCCCGTCGTTGCGGTAGCACCAACCGTGATACGGGCACCGAAAGTTCGAGGCGTTACCCATCTCCGCGCGGCATATCTGCATCCCGCGGTGCAAGCACATGTTGAACATTGCACGGATCTCGCCGTGCGAGTCACGGGTGATGATGAACGAGTCGCCGAGCACACGGCGCACGACATAGTCGCCGTCCTGGGGGATCTCGGACTCGTGGGCAAGGAACAGCCAGGTTCGGCTGAAAAGACGCTCCTTCTCAAGCTCGAATAGTTGACGGTCGTTGTAGATGTGTGCGGGTATCATCCCGCGCCGAACAGCTTCGAATACTTGCGCGTGCTCGGTCACGAGCGACTCCAAACTGGGCCTAAGGAGAGTCATCAGGTGAAAGCGAGAATAGCTCCGTTGCTGAAGAAATACGGGTGATCGTTGGATAGCCTCCGGCACGGTGGACGCAAGTCGATTCCTCGTTTTTCAAGTGATCGACCGGCAGTGTTCCCGGGCGTCGCGGGCACGGTTGGAGTGTCGCGGCCAGACACCCCGCCGAGGGCTTTGGCGACAGGATTGATCCAACTACTTTCGCCGTCGACGCAAACTTGCGGCCGATGTCCGAACAGCCGCAGTGATGGTGTTCACCACCGGGCTGTCCAGCTTCCAGCACTGCCAAAAGAGCGGTACGTCGAGGTGTACGTCGGAGATTCGGCGAAAGGATGCGTCAGCTAGCGACGGCGCCGCCAATTGCTCCGGGTACATGCCCCACCCGAGGCCAGCCCTCACCGCCGCGCCGAAGCCGTCCGCGGTTGGCACATAGTGGACAGGGCGCGAGATAACTCGGCGAAAAGCTTTGCGCACCAACATGTCCTGCAGTGCGTCGTCACGGTTCCAAGCTAGTGACGGAGCCGCCGCTGCAGCGTTGGCTATGAAGCCGTCCCGGAAGTAGCGCTCGACATACGCCGGACCCGCCACCGGTACGTAGCGCATCACTCCCAGTGGCTGCACCCGACATCCGGGCACCGGTATGCGCTCAGTGGTGACCGCTCCCATGACGGCACCCTCGCGCAGCAGTCTCGCCGAGTGGTCCTGATCCTCGATCCGGACATCAAACAGCACATCAGGTAACCGCTCGAAGACGGTGGTGAACCATGTCGACATCGAGTCGGCATTGACCGCGATGGCGATCCGGGTCCGGTCTGCTCCTTCACCACCGCCTGTCTCGGCCAGCGCCTCGGCTTCCAGCATCGCCGTCTGCCCGGCCAATCGCAGCAATGGAATCCCGGCAGCCGTAGCCCTGCATGGCTTCTCACGGACTACCAAGACTTGGCCCACGCGAGTCTCCAAAGCCTTGATGCGTTGGCTGACCGCTGACGGTGTCACATGCAGCCGCTGGGCAGCAGCGTCGAAGCTGCCGAACTCGATCGCCGCCGCGAATGCGGCGAGCTGCTGTCCGTCCAGTACCACATTAGTAATTCTAATGTTATCTAAGAATAATTAGCTATGCTTCTGCGGGCTAGAATCCTAACGTCGCGACCATGGCCTCACCGCTGCTGATCGGCTTCATCACCACTATGGGGCTGATCGTTGCGATCGGCGCCCAGAACGCTTTCGTGCTGCGTCAGGGCATCCGCGGCGAACACGTGCTGGCCGTCGTGGCACTGTGCACCGTCTCCGATGTAGCGCTGATTTCCGCCGGTGTCGCCGGCTTCGGCCTGCTGGTCACTGCACACCCCGAGGCCATCACGCTCGCCCGGGTCGGTGGAGCCGTCTTCCTGATCGGCTATGGGATTCTCGCCGCCGTGCGGGCCGCGCGTTCGAGCGGCCTCACCCCGTCGGAAGCCGCGCCGGAGCGGGTGGCGGGCGTGGTGCTCACCTGCCTCGCGCTGACCTTCCTCAACCCCCACGTGTATCTGGACACCGTGGTGCTCCTCGGCGCATTAGCCAACGAACACCACGACGGCCGTTGGCTTTTCGGTGCCGGCGCGGTGGGGGCGAGCGCCGTCTGGTTCAGCACGCTCGGGTTCGGTGCGCGCCGGCTGCGGAACGTGTTCGCGACACCTGCGGCATGGCGAATCCTCGACGGTCTGATCGCTCTGACGATGCTGGGACTCGCCGCAGCTATCTTGACATAACCTCCTTTTTCGGAGTTACTATCAATTCATAGTAACTCTCAGCCGGGAGGTGAGGTGGCACGATGACGGCTCAAGCACGGTGGTGGGCGCTTGGTGCGCTTGCGCTGAGCATGCTGACAATCGGGCTCGACACCACGGTGCTGACCGTGGCGCTGCCCACGCTCGCGGTGGATTTGGGCGCCAGTACCTCTCAGCTGCAATGGATCTCGACGTCCTACACCCTGGTGCTCGCGGCGCTGCTGCTACCCGCGGGAGCTCTCGGCGAACGCTACGGCTACAAGAGGCTGCTGATGCTAGCGCTGCTGATCTTCGGGGCAGCCTCGGCGTGGTGCGCGTACTCGGGCAGCGCAGGTGCACTGATCGGAGCGCGAAGCGTCCTGGGGATCGGCGCCGCGATGATGATCCCCTTATCGATGGCCGTGCTGCCGTCCATCTTTCCCGACGCGACCGAGCGGGCCCGCGCACTCAACATCTGGGTGACTTCCACGGCGGTGGGCATGCCGCTCGGCCCGATCGTCGGTGGCTGGCTTCTGTCTCACGCGTGGTGGGGATCGATCTTTTTGATCAACATTCCACTGGTAATCGTGGGCTTCGCCGCGGTCGCCGTCTTCATCCCTGAATTCAAAGCGCCGCGATCGTTTCCACTCGACATCGTCGGGGTGCCGTTGTCCTCGGCGGGGCTGACCGCGCTGACATTCGGCTTCATCAAGGCGGGCCAGGAGTCGTGGTCGCAGCTGTCGGCTTGGGGACCGATCGCCGCGGGGTCGCTGCTGCTGGTGCTATTCGTGCTGTGGCAGAGGCGGTGTCGTCATCCCCTGATCGACCTGTCCTTGTTCAACGAAGCCGGATTTCGGTGGGGCACCCTGTTCGCGACGCTTATGGGTATGTCGATGTTCGGCGTGCTATTCGCGCTGCCGCTGTTTTACCAAGCGGTACAAGGTAACTCGACGCTGGCCACGGGTGTGCGGCTGCTTCCGCTGATCGGGGGCCTGCTCGTCGGCACTCGCTTCGTCGACCGCTTCGGGCAACGCCTTGGCGACGGCGCAACGATCGCGCTCGGGTTCGCGGTGACTGCGGCGAGCCTCACCGCCGGCGCGCTCACCACCGCGACCACGCCGTTCGCGCTCATCGCCGTGTGGCTCGGGCTCGTCGGCGTCGGCATGGGTCTGGTGATGCCGACAGCGATGAATGCCGCGCTCGGCGCGCTCGAACCGAGCCGCGCCGGCACGGGGTCGGCGCTGACCCAGGCCTTCCGCCAGGCCGGCGGCACGATCGGGGTCGCACTGCTTGGCACAGTGCTCAACGCCGGGTACCGCGGCGCTGCGCCGGTCGTGCCCGACACGGGGGTGCAGGCGCGGATCGACGAAGGCGTGTCTGCTGGGATGGCGGTAGCGCACGCGATGGGCCGCCCTGATCTGCTGGCCGCGGTGCAATCGGCGTTCGTGCACGGCATGTCGTTGATGTTGCTGCTCAGCGGCGTGATCGCCGCCGTGCTGGCCGTCGTCGCCGCCGTTGTGATGCGCCGCCCGTCGACCGCGCGTCACCGGGCGCGCCGAAGGCAGCCGACCTTTGTCGATGAGCGACAATGTAGCTATGCCGGCCGGTGAGCATCCCGTGAGCCTGCGTGAGCGCAAGAAGCTCAAGACTCGCGAGGCGATTCGCCGCGAGGCATTCCGACTGTTTGACGAAAACGGCTACGCAAACACCACCGTCGAGCAGATCGCCGATGCCGCCGAAGTGTCGCCGAGCACGTTCTTCCGCTACTTCCCCTCCAAGGAATCGGTGTTGCTTGCCGACGACATGGACCCGGTGATGCTCGAGGCGCTTGCCCGGCAACCCGCGGACCTCTCCCCTGTCGCGGCATTTCGACGGGCCGCCGAGGAAACGTTCGCGACGATGTCAGAGGACCAGTGGGAAGTCGAGCGAACCCGGCAGCGGCTGATCTTCTCGATACCCGAGATCAAGGCTGCACACTACGACGAGTACTACCGCACGATCAGGATGATCGCCGGTGCGTTGAGCCAGCGACTCGGCCGCGATCCTGAAGACTTCGAAATCCGCGTGTTCGCGGGCGCGCTCACCGGCGCGATGATGGGCGTCGTCGACCGGGCACCGCTGTCGGTCGACGACATGTACCGCGCACTGGATTTCATCGAGAAGGGGATGCCGCTGCCCTGACCCAGCTACGCTCACCGTGATGCATTTGCTGAGCAGGCGTGGCTTTTTCGGGGTGGCAAGCGCCGCGGGGTTACTCATCGCGACGTCGTGCTCGCAGAACAAACCGGCTCACAGCGCGCCGTCGTCGGTGACTGTCAAACACCGGTTCGGCGAGACCACGATTGCCGCGCCGCCCAAGCGGGTGGTGAGCGCCGGGTTCACCGAGCAGGACGACCTGCTGGCGGTCGGTGTCGTGCCGATCGCGGTCACGAATTGGTGGGGCGATCAGCCCTTCGCGGTGTGGCCATGGGCGCAGCCCAAGCTGGGCCCGGCGCAGCCGGCTGTGTTGACGCTCGACAACGGCCTCGACTTCGACAAGATCGCCTCGCTGAAGCCCGATCTCATCGTCGCCACCAACGCCGGTGTCGACGAGGAAAGCTACAAGCAGCTCTCGAGTATCGCGCCGACGATCGCGCAGTCCGCCGACCAACCGTTCTTCGAGCCGTGGAAGGTGCAGGCTGCCGCGATCGGGCAGGCGGTATTCCAGGCCGACAAGATGAAGTCGTTGATCGACGACGTCGAGAGCAAGTTCACCGGGGCCGGTAACGCCAACCAACAATTCAAGGACAAGCGGGCCCTACTGATGCAGGGCACGTTCTACCGCGACAGCATGGTCGCAACGCTGGGTTGGCGCACCGATTTCCTGACCCAGATGGGTTTCATCATTCCCGACGAGATCAAGCAATTCGGTGTCGACGACACTCGCGCGTTCATCCCGCGCGACAAGGCAGTCAACGCGCTGAGCGTCGCCGATGTGCTGATCTGGACGACCGAGAGCGACGACGAGCAGGCGCAGCTGGAGGCCGACCCGACATTTTTGCAGCTGCATTCCACCACCCAGAAACGCAACGTGTTCACCGGCAAGGACCTCGCGGGTGCCATCGCGTTCTCGTCACCGCTGAGCCTGCCCGTCGTCGCCGCCGAGCTGCCGCCCATGCTCGCCAAAGTCGTCAGCTGAGATGGCGCGGTCCGAAACCGAGATCGCCAACCTGCTCTACACGTATGCCGAGTACATGGATTCTGGCGACTTCGCCGGTGCGGCGAGCCTTTTCGCGCATGCGCGACTGCGCGTCAGCGCAGGTGACGACGGCATAGTGGATTCCGACACCATGCTTTCGCTGTGGCGGGGAATGGTCATCGTCTACCCGGACGGCACGCCCCGTACCAAGCACGTCGTCACCAACCCGATCATCGACGTCGACGAGAAGGCCGGCAGCGCGACCTGTCGCAGCTACTACACCGTGTTGCAGCAGACGGACGACTTCCCACTCCAGGTGGTGGTCACCGGCCGCTACGCCGACCGGTTCGAGAGGGTGCACGGCCGCTGGCGGTTCTGTTACCGCGACTACTCGATGATCGATCAGGTCGGCGACCTCAGCCACCACCTGTCGCAGCAAATTTAGCCGGGCGGTGTTTGGATGATCGGGTGACCATCGGCGACACCCGCACCCAGCAAGAGCAGACCGGTTTCGCATCCGTCGGGTCCGTCTACTATCCCGTCCTCGTCGGCGTGTTCACCGGCCTCGTGCTGATCTCCAACATCGCGGCCACCAAGGCCGTGGCATTCGGACCCGTCATCGGCCATCTGTCGATCATCACGGACGGCGCTTTCATCTTGTTTCCGCTCAGCTATGTGGTCGGCGATGTGCTCAGTGAGGTCTACGGGTTCCGCGCGACCCGCAGGGCGATCTACGTCGGCTTCACGATGCAGTCCATCGCGGTGCTCGCGTTCTGGATCACGATCTACCTGCCGTCGGCGCAGTTTTACACCAATCAGGAGTCGTTCAGGGCGGTCGTCGGCGCGTCGACGCTCATCGTCATCGGCAGCCTCGCCGGTTTCCTCTGCGGCCAGACCCTGAACTCCTGGGTCGTGGTGCGGATCAAGGCCCGCACCAAAGAGAAGCACCTGTGGGCCCGGTTGGTCGGATCGACGATCGTCGGCGAGCTGGCCGACACCCTGGTGTTCTGCAGTTTCGCCGCGTGGGCCATCGGCATCAACACCGTGCGCGACTTCGTCATCTATGTCGTGTGGGGGTGGTTCTACAAGACCGCCGTGGAGATCGTCGTGCTGCCGATCACCTACCGCGTGATCGCGTACATCAAGCGGCGCGAGCCCACGTATCGTCCTGCGGTGTAGGGCCCTTGAGACTTCGCTAAGGCAGCTCTGGCAGTGCACTCAAGGTTGGTTTCATGCCCTGAATCCGGGGCTACTTTGGATAGATGAGTGTGGCAACCGATTTGAGGGTGCTCGACTACGGCGATCACGCCTTGTTGCTGGAATTCGACAGCATCGCCGAGGTGCTTGCGTGGACCGCCGCGCTTCGGGAGGCAGACCTCCTCGGGGTCACTGACATCGTGCCGGCGTCACGCACTGTGATGATCAAGGTGGACGGCGCGCGGTATTTGCCGGTAACGCGTCAGCGCATCGAGAAGCTCCGGGTCGTCCCCGACGACGTCGTCGCCACTGGGAGCGCCGACATCACGATCGACGTCGTATACGACGGAGCGGACCTCGACGAGGTCGGTCGCATCACCGGACTCGGCACGGAGGGTGTCGTCGGCGCGCACACCGGGTCGCTGTGGCGGGTGGCCTTCGGCGGATTCGCGCCGGGTTTCGCTTATCTCGTCGGCGGTGACCCACGGCTTGACGTGCCGCGACGTGACGAGCCGCGCACGCAGGTGCCTGCGGGATCAGTCGGGCTCGCAGGCGAATTCAGTGGTGTATATCCCCGCGAGACACCAGGCGGCTGGCAGCTGATCGGGCGTACGAATGCGGAGTTATGGGACGTCGACCGCGTCGATCCCGCGCTGTTGACCCCGGGCATGACCGTCCAATTCCGGGTGGCACGATGACTGAATCCATCCCCGGGTCGCTTCGCTCCTGCGCGCCGGTGACTCTGGAGATCATGCGGACCGGGCCTCTTGCTTTGGTCCAGGACCTCGGCCGGCCAGGGCTGGCGCACGTGGGTGTGACACGGTCCGGGGCTGCCGACCGGCGCTCCCACACGCTGGCCAACCGGCTCGTGGCCAATCCCGGTGACCGCGCGACGATAGAGGTGATGTTCGGCGGGCTCACCGCCCGGGTCCGCGGCGGCGACGTCGCGATCGCCGTGACTGGCGCAGACACCGACCCCGCCGTCAACGGAATACCCTTCGGCATCAACAGCATTCATTACGCACATGACGGCCAGGTGATCTCGCTGGGCGCTCCGCACTCGGGCTTGCGCACCTACCTCGCGGTGCGCGGCGGGATCGACGTGACGCCCGTGCTCGGGTCGCGCAGCTATGACGTGATGTCGGCGCTCGGCCCGGCACCGCTGCAGCCCGGTGACGTGTTGCCGGTTGGCGATCACACCGCCGACTTCCCCGAACTCGACCAGGCGCCGGTCGCCTCGCTCACAGACGACCTGATCGAACTATCGGTTGTGCCCGGCCCGCGGGACGACTGGCTGAGCGATCCGGACGCGTTGGTGCACACCGACTGGGTGGCATCGGATCGCAGCGACCGCGTGGGCATGCGGCTGGTCGGAAACCCGTTGCAGCACCGCTGGTCCGACCGTCAACTGCCCAGTGAGGGCGCCACCAGGGGCGCGATCCAGGTGCCACCCAACGGGTTGCCCGTGATACTCGGCCCGGACCATCCGGTGACCGGCGGTTATCCCGTCGCCGGCGTGGTCACCGACGCCGACATCGACCGGGCCGCCCAGATCCGGCCGGGGCAGACGGTGCGCTTCCACTGGTCCAAGCCGCGCCGACCGATCTGAGAAATTGTGGTAGACCCAAATATGTGCGCACTCAGGTCCACACGGCCCGCCTGATCCACACCGCCGACCTCGACGGCGAAAGCCTGCACTTCGCACACCAAATGCTCATCGACGCGTTCGAGGGCCGATTCAGCGAGGACGACTGGGAGCACACGCTCGGCGGCATGCACGCGCTGATCTGCGACCACGGCGCACTGATCGCTCATGCCGCCGTGGTCCTGCGGCGGCTGCTGTATCGCGGGGCGCCGCTGCGCACCGGCTACGTGGAGGGCGTCGCGGTGCGGGAGGACTGGCGCGGGCAGGGTCTTGGCACGGCGTTGATGGACGGTGTCGAGCAGGTGATCCGCGGAGCCTACCGACTCGGCGCGCTCAGCCCCTCAGAGGATGCCCGCCAGCTCTACCTCGACCGCGGCTGGATCCAATGGAAAGGCCCGACGTCTGTGCTGGCGCCCGGGGGGATGACCCGCACGCCGGAGGACGACGGCGCCGTGTTCGTCATGTCGGTGGACGCGAAGCTCGATCCGACAGCAGATTTGGTGTGCGACTGGCGATCTGGCGACGTCTGGTAAGAAGCGTACGTTGGGTGAAGTGACGAAGCCACAAACCTTTCGCCCCGACCCCGAGATATTCGACAAGCTCTATCGCGGTGAGCCCACTTTTGAAGGGGCACCGCCGCCCGCCGGAATTCCGTGGGACGTCGGGCAGGCACAGCCACGGTTGATGGAACTGGAAGCCCTCGGTGCTATCCGCGGCGAGGTGCTCGACATCGGCTGCGGGCTCGGTGACAACGCGATCTTCCTTGCCTCCCGAGGACATTCGGTGACGGCACTCGACGGGTCCGCCGCCGCGATCGGGCGGGCCCGGCGTCGGGCCGCCGAGGCCGGCGTCCGGGTCGCGTTCGACGTCGCCGATGCCACCAACCTCACCGGCTACGACGGCCGGTTCGACACTGTCATCGACAGCGCGCTGTACCACTGTCTCGACGACGACGGCCGGCAGTCGTACGCCGCGGGCCTGCACCGCGCGACAAGACCCGGCGCGCGCTGGCATCTGTTCTGCTTCTCCGACGGGAACGTCAACGGCGTGATCGCAGGGCTGGGCTCGGTGCCGGAAGAGAACATCCGCGACACCCTGACCGGCAACGGCTGGCGGATCGACTTCCTGGGTCCGACCACGTACCTGGCGAACATCACCTCGATGGCCGGGGATCCGAAGAATCTGCCCGAGCAGATGCTGCGGCAGATGTCCCCGGAGCAAGCCGAGCGGATCGAGAAAACCCGCGAGCGGTTCGCCGCGATCGTGCCGCTGATCGACGATGACCGTGTGCACCTCCTGTTCACGGTCGTACACGCGGTGAGGGTGAACTGACGAGTTCGCCCAGGGCGAACGTCTGGCGGAACTTTAGCGTGGGCGGCTCAAGTTCTACCTGGGTAGCACGGACGGTATCGGGCCGGCCAACCGCGATCGAGGAGGACACACATGACCAACCTGACCCTTTGGGCGCGTCCCGCCTGGAGTCTTGACAATTGGGTGAACGATTTCTTCGGCCCCGCCACTGCGAACGACTGGTCGTTCAAGCCGGCGGCCGAGGTGGTCAAGGACGGCGAAGACGCGGTCATCCGCGTCGAACTGCCAGGAATCGACGTAGAGAAGGACGTCAACGTCGAGGTGAACAAGGGCGCCCTCGTCATCCACGGCGAGCGCCGCGACGAGCACTCAGAGGAGAAGGACGGACGCGCCCTGCGCGAGGTGCGCTACGGATCGTTCCGCCGCTCGTTCGCGTTGCCGTCGTACATCAGCGGCGACGCGATCACGGCCGGCTATGACGCGGGCGTGCTCACCGTCCGGGTGGCCGGCGCCTACGCCGGCAGCGAGCCGCGCCGCATCGAGATCACCAAGTAGCGCGGCAAGACGCAAGGCCCCCGAAACGCCCTGGCGTCCGGGGGCTTTCGCGTTCCCTCCCCTGCTTGCGCGTGGGCCCAGCTTGCGCGTGGACCCAGTCAGCGCCAACGCTGCAAGATCTCGCGGGACCGCGCGGAAAGCGCACCCTGCCAGAACGGGCCGAAGCTGATCCGCGCTACGCCCAACGGGCCGAACGACGCGGGGTCGCTCTGGTCGGGCACCGCGATCGCGTTCACCGGCCGCGGCAGCTCACTCGTCAAGCGGCGCATGGTGTCCGGGTCGTGGCGGCCGACGGGGTAGAGCACGTCGGCGCCGGCGTCCGCGCACGCGGTCAACCGCGCAACCGCACGCTCCACCCGATCGTCCTCACTTCGGTTTGTTTGCTCTTCGCGCAAGCGCTCATCGCCGTCCTGACGCAGGAAGAGATCGGTCCGGGCGTTGATCACGACGTGCACTCCGGCGTCGTCGGCAGCGGCGCGCAGCGTGCCGACCAAGTCGGCGTGTTCGGAAACCGACCGCAGACGCTTGCCCTCGCTGTGCACCGTGTCCTCGAGGTTGAACCCGACGGCCCCGACCCCCAGCAGGCCGTCGATCAGGCGCTGCGCGGGCTCGCCGTATCCCGACTCGATGTCCACCGAGACAGGCACGTCGACCGCCGCGGTGATCTGTGCGACGCGGGCCAGCAGGTCCTCGAACGTCATGCCCTCGCCGTCGGGCTTGCCCACCGAATCGGCAACGGGGTGGCTGCCGATCGTCAACGCCCCGAATCCGGCCTCGACTGCCAGGTTGGCCGACCACGCGTCCCACACCGTCGGAAGCACCACCGGATCGCCGGGCCGGTGCAGGGCGAGCAGCGTCGTCGCTTGCTGTTGAAGTTGTTCCGTGTTGAGGGCCACAAGCAAACCTCCTGATCGATTGCGTGACGGGTGTCACGCATCCTCCATGATGTGGTTCGCGACGCGTGTCGTACTGTTTCCCTGACACCTTCAGCCCAAGGTAGGACGCCCAAGGAGGCCAATGTCCAGCTCAGCTGAACTCGCGGAGTTGCACGAACTTATCAACGGTGTGCGGCGATGCGCGATGTCGATCAAAGCCCGCTACGGCGACGACCCGGCGATGCGCCGCCTCGTCAACGGCGCCGACCGGCTGCTCAACGATCTCGAGCGCATCGAGATCGACGCGGCTGAACTCGATCTGGGACGCGCGATTGGTCAGCGGCAAATGGGAGAAAAGATTCCTGTGCCGGACACGCAGTACGACACCGAGTTTTGGCGTGACGTGGACGACGAGGGCGTCGGCGGACAGTTCGGTTCGCGATGAGTGCGCCCGCGACGCAGCGCAAAACGACCGGGGTCTTCTCCCCCACTCGTGCAGAGGTGCCCCAGCGCACGCTGCGCACTGACACATGGTGGCTGCCGACACTCTGGACGAACCTCGGGTTCGCCGCGTTCGTCATCTACGCGACGGTGCGGGCGTTCATGGGCCACTGGTACAAGTGGTTTTGGGTTCCCGAATACCACTACCTGACGCCGTTCTACTCGCCGTGCGTCAGCCACGGATGCGGCACGGATGGCGCGAGCCACTTCGGACAGTTCCTCCCCGATCTCTGGTGGCTGCCGTACGCCGCGATCACGCTGCCGTTCCTGCTGGCATTCCGGCTCACCTGCTACTACTACCGCAAGGCCTACTACCGATCGGTGTGGCAGTCCCCGCCGGCATGCGCTGTGGCCGAACCGCATTCGGGGTACACCGGCGAAACCCGGCTGCCGCTGATCATCCAGAACTCGCACCGGTACTTCTTCTACGCGGCGTTCCTGATTTCCATCATCAACACTTACGATGCGGTGCTGGCTTTCCGGTCCCCGAGCGGTTTCGGGTTCGGTTTGGGCAACGTCATTCTCGTGGTCAACGTGATCCTGCTCTGGGTGTACACGCTGTCCTGCCACTCGTGCCGGCACATCACCGGCGGACGCTTGAAGCACTTCTCGAAACATCCAGTGCGGTACTGGATGTGGACACAGATCAGCAAGCTGAACACTCGGCACATGCTGTACGCGTGGATCACGCTGGGCACGCTGATGCTCACCGACTTCTACATCATGCTGGTGGCCAGCGGCGCGATTCATGACCTGAGATTCATTGGCTGACAAGTATTTTAGTGAAATTGCAGAGGTTTCTGAATGACTGAAGTCGAACGGCACTCCTACGACGTCGTCGTCATCGGTGCAGGCGGTGCCGGGCTACGGGCGGTCATCGAGGCGCGGGAGCGTGGCCTCAAGGTCGCTGTGGTGTGCAAGTCGCTGTTCGGTAAGGCTCACACTGTCATGGCCGAGGGCGGCGCTGCGGCGTCCATGGGCAACGTCAACTCCAAGGACAACTGGCAGGTGCACTTCGGCGACACTATGCGCGGCGGGAAGTTCCTCAACAATTGGCGGATGGCCGAACTGCATGCCCGCGAAGCGCCGGACCGGGTGTGGGAACTGGAAACCTACGGCGCGCTGTTCGACCGGACCAAGGACGGACGGATCAGCCAGCGCAACTTCGGAGGTCACACCTACCCGCGGCTCGCCCACGTCGGCGACCGCACCGGTCTGGAGTTGATCCGCACGCTCCAGCAGAAGATCGTCTCGCTGCAGCAGCAGGACCACGCCGAGCTGGGCGACTACGAAGCGCGGATCAAGGTGTTCGCCGAGTGCACGATCACCGACGTGGTTAAGGACGGCGATCGTATCGCCGGGGCGTTTGGCTACTGGCGGGAAAGCGGCCGCTTCATTCTGTTCGAGGCGCCCGCGATCGTGCTTGCCACCGGCGGCATCGGCAAGTCCTACAAAGTCACGTCCAACTCATGGGAGTACACCGGCGACGGGCACGCGCTGGCGCTGCGGGCCGGGGCGACGCTGATCAATATGGAGTTCGTCCAGTTCCACCCCACCGGGATGGTGTGGCCCCCCAGCGTGAAGGGGATCCTCGTCACAGAGAGCGTGCGTGGCGACGGCGGGGTGCTGAAGAACTCCGAGGGTGACCGGTTCATGTTCGACTACATCCCGCCGGTGTTCAAAGGCCAGTATGCCGAGACCATCGAAGAGGCCGACGCCTGGCTGCACGACAACGACAACAACCGGCGCACGCCCGACCTACTGCCCCGCGACGAGGTCGCGCGCGCTATCAACGCCGAGGTAAAGGCTGGCCGCGGCACCGAACACGGCGGGGTGTATCTCGACATCGCATCGCGTCGGTCCCGCGAGGACATCCTCAAGCTGCTGCCATCGATGCACCATCAGTTCAAGGAGTTGGCCGGAGTCGACATCACGAATGAGCCGATGGAAGTCGGGCCGACGTGTCACTACGTAATGGGCGGTGTCGAGGTCGACCCCGAGACCGGCGCGGCCACCGTGCCGGGACTCTTCGCCGCGGGTGAGTGTTCGGGCGGCATGCACGGCTCGAACCGGCTGGGCGGCAATTCGCTGTCGGACCTGCTGGTGTTCGGCCGTCGGGCCGGGCTCGGTGCTGCCGACTACGTGCGCGGCCTGACGGACCGCCCTGCGGTAAACGACGCTGCGGTGGATCGGGCCGCAAAGCTGGCCCTGGCACCGTTCGAAGGACCGTCCAACGGGGCGCCGCCGGAGAACCCGTACACGCTGCAACTCGATCTGCAACAGACGATGAACGACCTGGTCGGCATCATCCGCAAGGCCGAGGAAATCACCGAGGCGCTGGCCAAGCTGGACGAGCTGCGCAAACGGATCAAGCACCTGCAGGTCGAGGGGCATCGTCAGTTCAACCCCGGATGGCACCTGGCGGTCGATCTGCGCAACATGCTTCTCGTCAGCGAGTGTGTGGCGAAAGCCGCACTCACGCGGACCGAGAGCCGCGGCGGCCACACCCGCGACGACCACCCGGGCATGGACCCCAACTGGCGCAAGACGCTTCTGGTGTGCCGCGCGGAGGGTGACGCGGTCGTGCCCGACGTCGATGTGACGCGCGAGGCACAGGTCCCGATGCGGCCAGATCTGTTGGAGCTGTTCGAGATCGAGGAACTCGGTAAGTACTACACCGACGACGAGCTGGCCGACCACCCGGGACGGAGAGCGTAATGACGAACGATGAGCGGCTTGCGCGAAGAGAAGCAGGTTATGTCGCGAGCTTGCGGGTCTGGCGCGGCGACGACGCCAGCGGGACGCTGCAGGACTTCACCGTCGAGGTCAACGAGGGCGAGGTGGTGCTCGACATCATCCATCGCCTGCAGCAGACGCAGGCACCCGACCTCGCTGTGCGGTGGAACTGCAAGGCGGGCAAGTGCGGTTCGTGCTCGGCCGAAATCAACGGCCGACCCAAGCTGATGTGCATGACGCGGATGTCGACCTTCGCCGAGGACGAGGTCGTCACCGTCACACCCCTGCGGACCTTCCCGGTGATCCGTGATCTGGTCACCGACGTGTCGTTCAACTACGAAAAGGCCCGCGAGATCCCGTCGTTCGCACCACCGAAGGAGCTGCAGCCCGGCGAGTACCGGATGCAGCAGGAGGACGTCAACCGCTCGCAGGAGTTCCGCAAGTGCATCGAATGCTTCTTGTGCCAGGACACCTGCCACGTGATCCGCGATCACGACGAGAACAAGAAGGCGTTCGCAGGGCCGCGGTACCTGATGCGGATCGCCGAGCTGTCGATGCATCCACTGGACACCCTCGACCGGCGCAACGATGCACAGGAGGAGCACGGCCTCGGCTACTGCAACATCACCAAGTGCTGCACCGAGGTGTGCCCCGAGCACATCAAGATCACCGACAACGCGTTGATCCCGATGAAGGAGCGCGTGGTGGACCGCAAGTACGACCCGGTGGTGTGGCTGGGCAGCAAGATCTTCCGCCGGAAGTAAGCGCGCGATCGGCGCCTGCGGTCCGGTCCGTGGCGCCCATGATTTCTCCCGGCCAAACCTGTGTGGGCGCTGTCAGCTCGCGACACTGACGAATAACGGCCAGATAACCGGAGATAACCAGCGCCGACGAGACTCTCGTCACTACGCGGTCACTCGGGCCCGGTCCCGGCGTCGGCCGTCACGCCATCAGCGCAGGTCAGCTGGCAAAAATTCTCCGTTGCATTCCCGACCAACCGGTGTGTTAGTTAGCTCACAAAGAGATTTGCGAATAAGTTACCGGGCGGTATAGTTGCACCAGTTACTGGTGGGTAACTTAGCAGCAAGTACCCAACCACATGTGGCGTTCTCAACGAGGAGGAACAGTGAGCCACTACAAGAGCAACGTCCGCGATCAGGAGTTCAACCTGTTCGAGGTCTTCGGTATTGACAAGGCGCTCGGCGAGGGCGAGTACAGCGAGATGGACGCCGACACGGCCCGCGAAATGCTGGCCGAGATGGCACGGCTGGCCGAAGGTCCCATCGCAGAGTCATTCGTCGAGGGAGACCGCAACCCGCCCGTCTTCGATCCCATGACGCACTCGGTGACCCTGCCGGAGTCCTTCAAAAAGTCGGTCCGCGCCGTCGTCGACGGGGGTTGGGAGAAGGTCGGCCTCGAAGAGGCGCTCGGCGGCATGCCGATGCCCAAGGCCCTGTTGTGGGCGGTGCACGAGCACATCCTGGGCGCCAACCCGGCCGTCTGGATGTACGCCGGCGGCGCCGGATTCGCGAACATCTTCTACCACCTGGGCACCGAAGAGCAGAAGAAGTGGGCGGTGCTGGCCGCCGAGCGCGAGTGGGGCGCCACCATGGTGCTCACGGAGCCCGACGCCGGCTCCGACGTCGGCGCCGGCCGCACCAAGGCCGTCAAGCAGGACGACGGCTCCTGGCACATCGAGGGCGTGAAGCGGTTCATCACCTCGGGTGACTCCGGCGATCTGTTCGAGAACATCTTCCACCTGGTACTCGCCCGGCCCGAGGGCGCCGGCCCCGGCACCAAGGGTCTGTCGCTGTTCTTCGTGCCGAAGTACCTCTTCGACTTCGAGACCGGCGAGATCGGCGAGCGCAACGGCGTCTTCGTCACCAACGTCGAGCACAAGATGGGCCTCAAGGTGTCAGCCACCTGTGAGCTGTCGCTCGGCCAGCACGACATTCCGGCCAAGGGCTGGCTCGTTGGCGAGGTGCACAACGGCATTGCCCAGATGTTCGATGTGATCGAGCAGGCCCGGATGATGGTGGGCACCAAGGCAATTGCCACGCTGTCGACCGGCTATCTGAACGCGCTCGAATACGCTAAGAGCCGCGTGCAGGGTGCCGACATGACCCAGATGATGGACAAGTCCGCGCCTCGCGTGACGATCAGCCATCACCCAGATGTGCGCCGCAGCCTCATGACGCAGAAGGCCTATGCCGAGGGCCTGCGTGCGGTGTACATGTACAACGCGACGTACCAGGATGCTGCGGTGGCCCAGGCCGTGCACGGTATTGACGCCGAGCTCGCGGTCAAGGTCAACGACCTGCTGCTGCCGGTCGTCAAGGGTGTCGGCTCCGAGCAGGCCTACGCCAAGCTGACGGAGAGCCTGCAGACGTTCGGTGGTTCGGGCTTCCTGCAGGACTACCCGATCGAGCAGTACATCCGGGACGCCAAGATCGACTCGCTCTACGAGGGCACCACGGCCATCCAGGCGCAGGACTTCTTCTTCCGCAAGATCGTCCGCGATAAGGGTGTGGCGCTTGCCCACGTCGCCGGCCAGATCGAGGAGTTCGTCAGGAACGAGGACGGCAACGGCCGGCTGAAGACCGAGCGCGCACTGCTCGAGACCGCTCTACAAGACGTGCAGGGGATGGCCGCCTCGCTCACCGGCTACCTGATGGCGGCCCAGGAGGATCCCGCCAGCGTGTACAAGGTCGGCC
This sequence comes from uncultured Actinomycetota bacterium, assembly GCA_963744085.1. Lineage (GTDB taxonomy): Bacteria > Actinomycetota > Actinomycetes > Mycobacteriales > Mycobacteriaceae > Mycobacterium. Next base: position 853,446 of record CAVUSK010000014.1, on the reverse strand, counting down.
TCGGCTCGGTGCGGTTCCTGCTGTCCGTCGGCGACCTGTTGATCGGCTGGCTGCTGCAGAAGCAGGCCGCGGTGGCCATCGCGAAGCTGGACGCCGGTGCCAGCGGCGCTGATCGCGACTTCTACGAGGGCAAGATCGCTGTGGCGTCGTTCTTCGCGAAGAACTTCCTGCCGCTGCTGACAAGCACCCGCACGGTGCTGGAGAACCTCGACAACGACGTGATGGAGGTTCCCGAAGCGGCCTTCTGATCGTCACGACCTGGGCCCCCGCGCAAGCAGGGGAACGCGAACGCCCCTGTTTTCTAATCGAAACGGGGGCTTTTGCGTTGGCCCAACATCCTCCGTGCAATATGCATTCGTCCCTCCGGTCTATCCACAAATCCGTTTCCATCCACAAGTTGGCCTCCGGCCCCTATTTTTCGCACATATGTTCGATAGATTTAGGACGTGTCCTCCTGCATCACTCCTCAGGCGACGCAAGAGCACCTGCGTTCGGCTCTTGACTTGATCGACCGCGGCCTGACCATGCTGCGCGATACAGCGTCGGAATCTGTCGGGAACAATTTCCGTGTGGAGATCGCCGAGCGGTTGGAAGCCCAGGGCCGGACAATTCGTGGTCTTTCGTATCGGATGTTCGGCGAACTGCACGAACCTCCTGACGGCCCTGACCTGAACATGGTCGAGCAGGTGTCATTGCGCGACGTGCTGTGGGCGCGCCTGCGCATCACAACCGCGGCGCTCGCTGACCGGCCCACTTCTCGAGCCCGAACTGCCCGGACTCGCTGATGCGGTCGAGAAGGGTCTGGTCGGCGAGGATCACATCCGCGAGGTGTGCCGAGCGCTCGATGTGCTGCCATCAGCAGTCAATCCGGCCGAGTATCAGGATGCTGAGCGAACGCTGGTGGAGTATGCGATCAAGCACGACGCCAACTTTGTCGCCGCGGTCGGGCAACGCATCGCCGACGCCCTCAATCCAGACGGTTTGTTCGACGACCGCGACCGTGCCCGTCGCCGCGGCATGGTTCTCGGCAAGCAACAACCCGACGGGATGAGCAAGTTGTCGGGCTGGTTGGACCCAGAAGCCCCGGCGTATGTGGAGGCGGTGCAGGCCGCGGTTCGGCCGGGACGCCATCAGCCCGACGAGACCGGATCAGATCCCGCCCGCGGCGACCAGCGTTCGTCGCCTCAACGTCTGCACGACGCGCTCGCCCTCGGCCTCAAAGCGGGGCTCTCGTCGGGAAAGCTGGGCCAGCATCGCGGCGCCCCGGTATCCGTCATCGTTACCACGACCCTGGCGGAACTCAACCAGGCAGCCGACGCGGTCAACAATCCGAACATCCCGATGCCCGCACCGGCGCGCACGGGTGGGGGATCGTCACTTCCCATGCGCGACCTGATTCGGATGGCCTCCGACGCCGTCCCCTATCTGGCCGTGTTCGATAACCACACTCAACGTCCCCTGTACCTCGGCCGCGCCAAGCGCGTCGCGTCAGCCGACCAGCGGCTGATGTGCTACGCCCGAGATCGGGGGTGCACGCACCCGAACTGCATGGAGTCCGGCTATCACTGCGAGGTTCACCACGCCAGAGAATGGGCTGACGGCGGACCCACCGACGCAAACAACCTGTTCTTCGCGTGCGGGCCGCATCACAGCTTGGTCGGCGAGCGCCGACGAAAAACCACGATCAAGCGCGGCCGGCTGGCGTGGACCGACGGGACGAGTCCGCCAGAGGTGAACCGTATTCATCATCCGGAAGAGCTTCTGAGGCCTCATGACGACGACAACAACGACCCTTGAACAAGCGTCTAGAAGACATGAGGGCGGGTCCGGGAGGACATCTGGGGCGTCTCAATTCCTATCGCGCGTCCGGCTTTCACCCTTGGCCGGCTCTTCGGATCAGTCACTCCCGAACCCGTCGTGCGATTGATCGTACGCCCCGTACTGCCCTGGCACCACAGCCTTTCGGCACAAAATTGAAACCGCCGCTGGCCCCCCTCTTGCCAGCGGCGGTTCATATCCACCACCCATCAGCCGGGTAGAGGTACCCCGTGTTGACGTCGGGTCGGGGGGTCAGACGGCAACACGGGGCTACCGATTTATCGGCTGTGTGGGTGGGCGCGTTACACAGGCTGCCTAAGCCTCCAAAATCGCTGCGACGCCCTGACCACCCGCTGCGCAGATCGAAATGAGGCCGCGGACGGATCCGCCGGTTTCAGCCTTCTTCTGGCTGAGTTGCTTGGCGAGCTGCGCGACGATGCGGCCACCAGTCGCGGCGAACGGGTGCCCGGCCGCGATCGACGAGCCGTTCACGTTGAGCTTGGCCCGGTCGATCGACCCAAGCGCGGCGTCCAGCCCCAACCGCTCCTTGCAGTACTCCTCGGACTCCCACGCCTGCAGATGCGCCAGCACCACCGACGCGAACGCCTCGTGAATCTCGTAGAAGTCGAAGTCGGCAAGGCTCAACCCATTTCGGGCCAGCAACCGCGGCACCGCGTACGTCGGCGCCATCAGAAGACCGTCGGCACCGGTGACATAGTCGACTGCCGCGGTTTCCGCGTCGACGAAGTAGGCCAGCGGCTCGACCGAATGCTGCTTGGCCCAGTCCTCGGTGGCCAGCAGCGCCACAGACGCGCCGTCGGTGAGCGGCGTCGAGTTGCCCGCGGTCATCGTCGCGTCCCCGGCCTTCACCCCGAAGACCGGCTTCAGCTTCGCGAGTTTCTCCACCGACGAGTCCGCCCGCAGGTTGTTGTCGCGGTACACGCCGAGGAACGGCGTGACGAGGTCGTCGAAGAACCCGCTGTCGTAGGCCGCGCTCATGTTGCGGTGGCTGGCGGCGGCCAGCTCGTCCTGGGCCACCCGACCGATGCCCATCTGTTTGGCCGTGATGGCCTGATGTTCACCCATCGACAGCCCGGTGCGCGGCTCGCTGTTCACCGGGATCTCGACGCCGAGCGTTGCCGGCAGTTTGCCAACCAATTTGAGGCGATCGACGTTCGACTTGGCCCGACGCAGTCCGAGCAGGGTCCGGCGCAGGTTATCGCCGAGACCGATCGGTGCATCCGACGCGGTGTCCACGCCGCCCGCCGCGGCGACCTCATAGCGGCCCGCGGCGATGCCGTCGGCGGCCGCGATCGTCGCCTGCAAGCCGGTGCCGCACGCCTGCTGAAGGTCGAATGCCGGGGTATACGACGACAGCGCACTACCCAGCACGCATTCGCGCATCAGGTTGAAGTCGCGGCTGTGCTTGAGCACGGCACCGCCGATGACGGCGCCCAGACGTTCACCTTCGAGGTTGAAACGGTCGATGAGCCCGCCCAGTGCGGCGGTGAACATGTCCTGGTTGGACGCCTCGGCGTACGCGCCGTCAGCGCGTGCGAACGGAATACGATTGCCGCCGAGAACTGCCACCCGTCTGGTTTTCTTGGTTGCCACGTTTGCCTCCACTGTCTCTACGGCTATGAGTACCCCATAGTAAACACGCTCCTTACTGGAGAGTAAGTTCGTCTACCTACGTTGGGTCGCCGGTCCACCGGCTCCTGCGTCGACTAAGAAAGGCACTTCTGTGGCTTCCGATCTGTTCACCCAAGTCGTCAATTCGGCGCCTGGGTCATTCCTGGCCAAACAGCTGGGCATCCCGCAGCCGGAGCCGTTGCGCCGCTACCGGCAAGGCGAGCCGCCGCTCGCCGGCTCATTGCTGATCGGCGGCGAAGGTCGCGTCGTCGAGCCGCTGCGCAGCGCACTGGCCGAGGACTACGAGCTGGTGCGCAACAACATCGGCGGCCGCTGGGCCGACTCGTTCGGCGGTGTGGTCTTCGACGCGACTGGCGTCACTAATCCGCAGGGCCTCAACGCGCTGCACGACTTCTTCACCCCACTGCTGCGCAACGTCGGCCACTCTGCTCGGATCGTCGTCGTCGGCACCACTCCCGATCAGGCAGGCAGCGTCGACGAGCAGATCGCCCAGCGCGCGCTGGAGGGATTCACCCGCTCGCTGGCCAAGGAGTTGCGCCACGGCTCGACGACGCAGCTGGTCTACCTGTCCCCCGATGCCAAGCCGGCCGCGACCGGGCTCGAGTCGACGATGCGGTTCATTCTCTCGGGCAAGTCGGCCTACGTCGACGGTCAGGTGTTCTACGTCGGCGCCGCCGACTCGACCCCGCCCGCCGATTGGGACAGGCCACTGGAGGGCAAGGTCGCGATCGTGACCGGCGCGGCGCGTGGGATCGGCGCGACGATCGCCGAGGTGTTCGCCCGCGACGGGGCGCTGGTGGTCGCCGTCGACGTCGAAGGCGCCGCAGAGGCACTCGGCGAGACAGCGACCAAGGTGGGCGGCACTGCGCTGACGCTGGACGTCACCGCGGACGACGCGGTCGACCGGATTGCCGATCACCTGCGCGAACACCACGACGGCCGCGCCGGCGTCCTGGTCAACAACGCGGGCATCACCCGCGACAAGCTGCTGGCCAACATGGACGACGACCGCTGGAATGCAGTGATGGCGGTGAATCTGCTTGCGCCACAACGACTCACGCAGGGTCTAGCCGACAACGGGTCGATCGGAGAGGGTGGCCGGGTGATCGGGCTGTCGTCGATGGCCGGCATCGCCGGCAATCGCGGCCAGACCAATTACGCCACCACGAAAGCGGGCATGATCGGTATCACGCACGCCCTCGCACCCGTGCTGTACGACAAGGGGATCACGATCAACGCCGTCGCGCCCGGCTTCATCGAAACCAAGATGACCGAGGCGATTCCGTTCGCCACCCGCGAGGTGGCCAGGCGGCTGAATTCGCTCTACCAGGGCGGCCTGCCCGTCGACGTCGCCGAGACCATCGCCTATTTCGCCAGCTCGGCGTCGAACGCGGTGACCGGCAACGTGATTCGGGTATGCGGCCAAGCGATGCTGGGAGCCTGAGATGGGGAGCGCAGCGAGAGCGGAGGCGAATCGCGCATGAGCGCAGTCGAGACGACCGACCGACCGAGCGGCTTGCGCAACCTGCTGCGCGCCGCGGCAGGCGCCCTGCCATTCATCCCGCGCGGCGACGAGTTGCCGGATCGCACACTCAAGGTCGAGGGCCTGGAGATCGACCGGTCCAACGTCGCGCAGTACGCTGCCGTCACCGGGCTGCGCTACGGCGACCATGTGCCGGTGACCTACCCGTTCGCGCTGACCTTCCCGGTGGTGATGTCACTGGTCACCGGCTTCGACTTCCCGTTCGCCGCAATGGGTTCGGTGCACACCGAGAACCAGATCACCCAGCACCGCCCGATCGCCGTCACCGACACCGTGGACGTCAAAGTGCACTCCGAGAATCTGCGTGAGCACCGCCGCGGCCTGCTGGTGGACCTGATCACCGACGTCAGCGTCGGCAACGAGCTGGCGTGGCATCAGGTGACGACCTTTCTGCACCAGCAGCGCACCAGCCTGTCCGACGAGCCCAAGCCGCCGCCCAAAAAACAGCCGAAATTACCGCCTCCCAACGGCATCCTGAGCATCAGCGCCGGACAGATCCGCCGTTACGCGTCGGTCGGTGGCGATCACAACCCGATCCACACCAACCCGATCGTAGCCAAGCTCTTCGGTTTCCCGACAGTGATCGCGCACGGAATGTTCACGGCCGCCGCGGTGCTGCGGACCATCGAGGGTCAATTGCCCGATGCGGTGCGGTATTCCGTGCGGTTCGGCAAGCCCGTGGTGCTGCCGGCCAAGGCGAACCTGTACATACGTCGCGGGGCCGACGGCTGGGACGTGGCGTTGCGCAACTCGAAGGGCAAGCCGCACCTCACCGGGACGCTCAGCCCGCTTTAGCCGCCCCGGCATCGGCGCTCGGCTTTCCCTTCAGGCCGCGCCACGTGAGGTTGATCAGCAGCTCGGCGGCATCGTTGACGTCGGCCTCACCGGTGCTCACCCTCGTCGCGATCGCCTCGCCGGCGCCCACCAGGGCCACCGCCATCATGTGAAAATCGGTGCCGGGATCGGGATTTCGCGTTCCGGCGCTCAGCAGCCGAGCGACCAGGTCGATCACCTTCTCCCGGCCTTCGCGGACGGTCTGCGAGTACATCTGCGAGCTGGTGGCCTGCTGGTACAGCACGATCCACGACGCCCGGTTGGCATCGATGTAGTGCATGAACGCGCGGATCGTGCTGCTCAGAAGGTCTTTCGGACTCTGCTTGAGATCGATGTCGGCGCGTACCGCCTCGATGAACCGGCCCAACTCGCGGTCCAGGCAAGCGCCGAACAGCTCCTCCTTGGAGCCGTAGTACAGGTAGAGCATCGGCTTGGAGATCACGGCCTCGGCCGCGATCGCGTCCATCGAAGTCTCGTGGTAGCCGTTCCGCGAAAACATCTGCACCGCGGCATCGAGCATCTGCTGCTCACGCACGGCGCGCGGCAGCCGCTTGGTGCCACCTGCCATCGTGAGTCCTTACGCCGGCCGCCGGTTATCTGACCCCAGAGTAAGCAATCCGTACCAGGTCAGCGACCACACAGCGGGCTGCGGCCCCTGACCGCCGCCATTCGCAGCACCTTCTGATCGACGGTATCCATCGTCAGCTCGCCGCCGTTCACCGCCGACTCGAGCCGGTCAAGCACCGCCGGAACCTCGTCGGTGGTGATCCACAGCGCAGTGTCCGCGCCGGCCTGCAACGCCATCAGCACCGCCTGGGAAACGCCGTATTCGTCGCTGATCGCGCGCATGCTCGACAGGTCATCGGTGAACACCGGGCCGTCGAACGGCGCCGCGCCGTACGAGCCGGTGCGCAGCAACGCGTAGGCGGCCGGGCTCAAGCTGGCCGGCATGTTGTCGGTGAGCCCGGGCACCTGCATGTGGCCGACCATGACGGCGACGGGACCCTGGGTCAGCAGCGTCCGGTACGGCACAATGTCGTCGTTCGTCAGCTGGTCGAGGGGCGGTGTCACCACCGAATTCGTGTGGGTGTCGCCCGAGCCATGGCCGTGGCCGGGAAAGTGCTTGAGAACCGGCAGCAGGCCGGCGTCGCGCAGGCCCCGCGCATAGGCCCCGGCGTAGGCCGTCACTTCGTCGGGATCGTTGCTGAAGGAGCGGTCGCCGATGACGGTGTCGTCGGGCTGGTCACTGACATCCGCGACTGGTGCGAAATCGACTGTGATGCCCAACTTCCGCATCGCTTGGCCGCGTTGCTTGGCCTGCTCGTACACCTGATCCGGCGAGCTGCTCGCCGCCAGCGAGCGCGCTGACGGCGCAGGCCCGATCAGCGAGGACAGCCGGTCCACCCGACCGCCCTCCTCGTCGACGCTGACCGCCAACGGCAGCGGTCCAGACGAGGTGAGCTCGGGCAGCGTGTTGTCGGTCAGCATCGACAGATCGGTCCAACTACCGATGAAGATCCCACCGACGTGGTGATTCGCCACGACGGCGCGGGCGTCGTCGGCGCCCGTCACCCCGACCATCAGCAGCTGCGCGAGCTTGTCGCGCGTCGACATCGGGCCACCAGCGCGGCGTCGTCGCAGATGGGCGCGGCCGGGGGCAATGGCAGGTTGGGTTTCGAGGAGCCGGGCGACGCGTCGGCGACGGGCGCGCCGGAGTGGCGGTCGCGCACCCACAGGAAGCCGACGAACGCGATCGAGCAGACAAGCGCAACGGCCAGGACGATGGCTGCGATCAGACGCCCGCGGGTCAACGGCATGGCCGGATGGTACCCATCGCTGCGTTCCTAACACCGGCCGCACGGTCTGCTACGTTGACGACAACTCCCGCTATCGATTCGCTAGGAGCTTCGCGATGAACCGGTTCGTGCTGCCCGCAGCGGCCAGCATCGTCGTTGGCCTGCTGCTGGGCGCGGCCGCGGTCTTCGGTGTGACGTTGATGGTGCAGCAGGACACCAAGCCGCCGCTGTCGATCGGTGACGGCGCGTCGATTCTCAACCGGGTGGAGTACGGCAACCGAAGCTAGCGTCGCGGCCGCAGACCAGTCGTCCCTCGCGCCCCTGTCACGGCGCTGGCTGTGGGCCGTCGGGTCCGCCGCGCTGATCCTGTGTTTCGCCCAGTCGCCGGGTCTTGTCTCGCCGGACACCAAGCTCGATCTCACCGCGAACCCGCTGCGGTTCCTGGCCCGCGCGACGAACCTGTGGAGCAGCGAGCTTCCGTTCGGGCAGACCCAGAACCAGGCGTACGGCTATCTGTTCCCGCACGGTGCGTTCTTCCTGCTCGGCGACGAACTCGGCATTCCGGGATGGGTCACGCAACGGATCTGGTGGGCGCTGCTGCTGACCATCGGGTTCTGGGGGTTGCTCCGGGTGGCGGAGGCACTTGCGATCGGCACCACCAGCTCCCGGGTGATCGCCGCGGCGGCGTTCGCGCTGTCACCGCGCGTGTTGACCACGCTCGGGTCGATATCGTCGGAAACGCTGCCGATGATGCTGGCGCCGTGGGTGTTGCTGCCGGTGATCCTCGCCCTGCGGGGCGCCGGAGCCGCAAGGGCGGCGACATCAAGTCCCGGAGCCGCAAGGGCGGCGACATCAAGTCCCGGAGCCGCAAGGGCGGCGACATCAAACTCCAGAGGGAGCTCCGTTCGTCTACTCGCTGCGCGGGCTGCCGTGGCGGTGGCGTTGATGGGTGCGGTGAACGCGGTCGCGACGCTGACGGGCTGTCTGGCCGCGGTCATCTGGTGGGCCTGTCACCGACCGAACCGGCTCTGGTGGCGGTTCACCGCGTGGTGGCTGCTCGGCCTCGTGCTCGCGACCGCGTGGTGGCTGGTCGCGCTGGTGCTGCTGGGCCAGGTCAGCCCGTCGTTCCTCGACTTCATCGAGTCCTCCGGCGTCACTACGCAGTGGACGTCGCTGACCGAGGTGTTGCGCGGGACCGACAGCTGGACGCCGTTCGTGGCGCCCACGGCGACTGCGGGAGCATCGCTGGTCACCAGCTCGGTGGCGATCCTGGCCACCACGCTCGTCGCTGCCGCCGGCCTGGCAGGGCTGGCGCTGCCGTCCATGCCTGCGCGCGGACGGCTCGTGGTCATGCTGCTGGTCGGCGTTGTGCTGCTCGGCGTCGGCTACTCCGGCGGGCTTGGGTCCCCGGTGGCCCACACGGTGCAGGCGTTCCTCGACGCGGGCGGAGCGCCGCTGCGCAACGTGCACAAGCTCGAGCCGCTGATCCGGCTGCCGCTGGTGCTCGGACTGGCCCACTTGCTCGGCCGCGTTCCGCTGCCGGGCAGCGTGCCGCGCAAGGTCTGGGTGCACGCCCTGGCCCACCCCGAGCACGACAAGCGGGTCGCCGTCGGGATCGTCGTGCTCGTCGCGCTGGCGGCCGGCACGTCGCTGGCCTGGACCGGCCAGCTGACGCCGCCGGGCACGTTCACCGCGATACCCCGGTACTGGCATGAGGCCGCGGACTGGCTGAACGAGAACAACGCCCACGGGCCGTCCGCGGGCCGGGTTCTGGTGGTGCCGGGATCACCGTTCGCGACCCAGGTGTGGGGCACCAGTCACGACGAGCCGCTGCAGGTGCTGGGTGACAGCCCATGGGGGGTGCGGGACTCGGTGCCGCTGACTCCGCCGGCGACTATTCGCGCGCTGGATTCCGTACAGCGTTTGATCGCCGCCGGTCGTCCGTCCGCAGGATTGGCGGATATCCTTGCACAGCAAGGGATTTCATATGTAGTAGTGCGAAGCGACCTCGACCCGGACACGTCTCGGTCCGCGCGGCCGATCCTCGTGCACCGCGCCATTGAAGGATCGCCCGGCCTGACGAAGGTCGCGCAGTTCGGCGATCCGGTCGGCGCGGGCACCGTGCCGGGTTTCGTCGCCGACAGCGATCTGCGGCCGCAGTATCCGGCGGTGCAGATCTATCGCGTGGACACGTCGACCCGACCGGGCACGCCCTATGTCGCCGACGTCGCCGCGCTTCCCCGCATCGACGGCGGCCCGGAGGCACTGCTGCGGCTCGACGAGCGCCGCCGGCTGCGGGGCGAACCGCCTCTCGGCCCGGCGCTGCTGACCGCCGACGCGCAGCGCGCCGGACTGCCCGTCCCCGTGGTGACCGTCACCGACACACCACAGGCCCGCGAGACCGACTACGGCCGCGTCGACGACCACTCGTCGGCGATCCGTGCGCCCGGCGATACGCGGCACACGTTCAACCGGGTGCCCGACTATCCGACTGACGCCGAGCCGGTCTACGGCGACTGGATCGGCGGCCGGCTGACGGTGTCGAGTTCGGCCGCCGACTCCACTGCGCTGCCGAACGTGTCCCCGGCGACGGGCCCGGCCGCCGTCGTCGACGGGGACCCAGCGACCAGCTGGGTGTCCAATGCGCTGCAGGCCGCGGTCGGTCAATGGTTGCGGGTCGACTTCGACAACCCGATCACCAACGCGACGATGACGATCACCCCGAGCGCCACGGCCGTCGGGGCACAGGTCCGCAAGATCGAGATCGCGACCGCGAACGGCACCACGACGGTGCGTTACGACCAACCCGGACAGCCACTCACGGCGGCGCTGCCGTACGGCGAGACGCCGTGGGTGCGGGTGACCGCCGTCGGCACCGACGACGGCTCCGCGGGGGTCCAGTTCGGGATCACCGACATCGCCATCACCCAGTACGACGCGAACGGGTTCGCCCATCCCGTGAATCTCCGCCACACGGTCGTCGTGCCAGGTCCGCCGCCAGGCTCCGCTGTGGCGGGCTGGGATCTCGGCACCGAGCTACCGGGCCGCTCGGGCTGCGCGGAGGGTCCCGACCTGGTCCGGTGCGCGGCGACGATGGCCCTGGCGCCGGAGGAGCCGGTGAACCTGAGCCGCACGCTCACAGTGCCGGAGCCGACGACGGTGACTCCCACGGTCTGGGTGCGAGCGCGCCAAGGCCCGAAGCTGGCCGATCTCGTCGCGCAGCCCGGCGCGACCCGGGCGAGCGGTGGCGCCGACGTGCTCGACATCGAGGGTTCGGCATTCGCCGCGGCGGACGGCGATCCGCGCACGTCCTGGATCGCGCCGCAGAACGTCGTACACGACCGGACGCCGCCCAACCTGACCCTGAAGTTGCCCCGGCCGACGGAGGTGACCGGGCTGCGGCTGACGCCCAGCGCGTCGGCGGTGCCCGCGCATCCCAAGCTCGTCGCGGTGGACCTCGGCGACGGCCCTCAGGTGCACCCGATGTCCCCAGACGGTGACGGCGATCAGCGGACGCTGACGCTCGCGCCGCGTGTCACCGACACCGTCACGATCAGCGTGCTGGACTGGGACGACGTCATCGACCGCACGGCGCTGGGTTTCGACCAACTCAAGCCGCCCGGCATCGCGGAAGTCACCGCGCTCGGCGCCGACGGGAAGCCGATCGCACCCGCCGACGCCGCGCGCAACCAGGCTCGGCGCATCGACCTCGAGTGCGGCCGGGGCCCAACGCTGGCGATCGCCGGACGGTTCGTGCAGACATCGATCCACACCACGGTCGGGGCGCTGCTGGCCGGCGAACCGATTGCCGCGCAGCTGTGCCAGCCCGAGCCGATCGCGCTGCCGGCCGGCACGCAGGAGTTACTGGTCAGCCCGGGCGAGGGATTCGTCGTCGACGGCGCCCAGCTCACCACGCCGAAGGCGGCGCCGGCTTCGGCAGCGATGACCGCTGCGCGGGTCGGTGCCTGGGGACCGGACCGTCGTGAGGTGCGCACCGATCCGGCGCCGACCGCGCGCGTGCTTGTGGTGCCCGAAAGCGTGAACCCCGGCTGGGTGGCGCACACCGCGGACGGCACACGGTTGGCGCCGGTCGTCGTCAACGGCTGGCAACAAGGATGGGTGCTGCCCGCCGGGACTTCAGGCACGATCGCGCTCACCTACCCGTCGAACGTTTTCTACCGCGCCGGGCTGGGCTGGGGCCTCGCGTTATTGCCACTGCTCGCGCTGTTGGCGCTTGTCCGGCCGCGCCGGGAGCGTGACGACGAGCCGGCCCGGCCCTGGCAGCCACCGCCCATGGCCGCCGCGGCGGCGGTTCTGGCCGCGGGGTGGCTGATCTCCGGAATCGGCGGCGTCGTCGTGTTCGGAGGATTGCTGGCCGTTCGATACGCGCTTCGCGACCGACAGCGGGTGTCGGACGCGATCACGCTCGGCATCACGGCGACCGGGTTCGTCCTGGCCGGCGCGGCGCTGTCCCGTCACCCGTGGCGTTCGGTGGGCGGATACGTCGGGCACTCCTGGGGTGTTCAGTTGCTCGCGCTGACCGCCATCGGCGCGCTCGCGGTGTCGCTGATCGCACTGTCCAGAGGTGGTGCCGTGCGGCGATACTCCCAGCGCCGCAACGCCACCCGGCACGGCGACTCGACGAGCGCGTAGCTCACCGCCGCGATCGCGAACCCGAAGATCACGGTCAGCACCAACACCACCGGCATGTGGCCGCTGAATGCGAACTCGCCGATGACCGGGAACACCATCGTCAGCGCGGCCAGGTGCCAGATGAACAACCCGTAGGACCACCGACCGAGCGTCACCATCGGCCGGCTGCCGAGGAACCGGTGCGGCGTGTCCGGACGGTCCAGCACCAGCGGCGCAATCAGCGCCGCGGCGACCACCGCGCCCATCGCGGTCTTGACCATGAACTGGTTGACCGTGCCCAGCGTCAGCCCCTCCGGCCCCGCCAGCGGCGACGCGGCGACCAGAAACGCGCCGACCGCGATCAGCGCCATCAGCACTCGTCGGCGCGCGAGCCGGTGCATCCAGCCGAACGGGCTGGCGGTCCACTCCGCGAGCAGCATGCCCGCCGCGAACCAGGAGAAGAACGCGGGCGGCCAGTTCATCATGTTGACGCCCGCCGGGGTGTGAATCGGGATCAGCGCCCAGCACCAGCTGGCGGCGCCGACCGCGACGATCACCGGTACCCGGGCTCGGACCGGCAGCCTGCGGGCCGACAACGCAAGCAGCGGCAGCGCGAGGTAGAAGGTGACCTCCACCGACAGGCTCCACATCTGGGTCAATCCAGCGGTGAGCGTCAGCGGGACATAGATCTGCGTGAGGGTCAGGTTTGCCAACCACACTGTCGCGCTTGATGTTTCGGCGTCAGGTAGCAGTATCAGGATGATCACGACCGCCACCAGATATGCAGGCAGGATCCGGACGATTCGCGACCGTAGATAGTGACCGGTCGGCGGGGTGTGCCGCAGGCCGCGCACCGCCGCCGCATGCCCGCGCCACAGCAAGAACCCGGACAGTGCGAAGAACACCGCGACCGCCAAGTCGAATCGGCCGAAGATCCGACCGTCGATGCCGCTGGAATGGCCGGTCTGGAACGCGACATGGGTGATGACGACCCCGACCGCCGCGCAGGCGCGCATGCCCTCCACCGCGGGAAGGAAGTTGCGGGTACCGCCGACCAGTGACTCCGTCACGCCGACCAGTGTGCACGGCGAGGTGAGAGGAAGCGGAAATCGGGTAGTCAGCGAGCGCGTGGCCGGGGCGCCGCCGCCCGCGCAACGGTAAGCATGAGGCTTACGTGCTGCTGTTAGGGTCGAACGGGTTTGCCTCCACTGACTTGGTCGGTGCAAGTGGCGGGCAGGAAGGGAGGCACGGCGTGAACCGCGCAGGGGCGCTTCGGCTGGCGGCGTGCGGCATCTTGGGCTTCGGTGCGGCCCTGCTCATCGCCGCCCTGCTTCTGTCCACCTACACCGCCGGCCGGATCAGCAAGATTCCGCTCGACATCGACACCACGCTTGTCAGCAGCGGCACCGCAACCGCGCTGGATCCCGCGTCGCTGTCAACGGATCGCTTCGTCGCCAACAACAACGTGCCGGTGGTCCAGCAGCAGCAGTACAGCACCGAGTCGGGTGTTGAGATGCCCTCGAACGCAGACTTCGTCACGCTGCAGGTCGGCACCACGCTGCGGCGCACCGACAAGCAACAGGAGACCGGGCTGCTGCTGGCGATCGTCGACACCGTGACGCTGAACCGCCAGACCGCGATGGCGGTGTCCAGCGAGAGCAACCCCGCAGGCTCTGTGCAGAAGCCCCGCACAATGGAGGACACCAAGCCGCCCACCAACATTCCGCTCAAGCACGAGGGGCTGAACTACCGGTTCCCCTTCAACGTCGAGAAGAAAACCTATCCGTACTTCGACCCGATCGCGCAGAAGGTGTTCGACGCGAACTACGACGGCGAAGAGGACGTCCTAGGGCTGACCGCCTTCCACTTCAAGCAGAACGTCGGCTATGACAACAACGGCAAGCTGGTGGAGCCGATCGAGTACCCGTCGCTGTATGACCGCGACGAGGACACAAATGTCACCGCCCGCGCCGCGCTTTGGGGGCTGCCCGGACCGCCCGACGAACAGGTCACGATGAAGCGCTATTACGCCGCGCAGCGCGACTTCTGGGTGGACCCGGTCAGCGGCACGATCGTGAAGACCAAGGAACGTGCGTTGCATTACTACGTGCGGTGCAACGACCCCGAATGCAAGAACCGTGACCCGCTCAAGCCCGACGTCACACTGGTCGAATACACGGTGACGTCCAACGAGGCGACTGTGGAGCAACAGGTGAACGCCGCACGCGACGAACGGGATCGGGTGGCGCTGTGGAGTCGCATCTTGCCGATCTCGTTCACCGCCCTCGGCATCATCGCGCTCGTCGGCGGCGCGCTTCTGGGCTTGTTCGGGCTGCGCGCCGACAACGCGTTGATCGACCCCGGACTGGACACCGCCGACCATGGCTTCTTCCGTCCGCGCGGGCCCTCGGGTGAACCGGTGCCCGGGGCGGAGGCGGAGACGGAAAAACTACCGACGCAGCGCCGGCCACCACCGAAGCCGCCGAGTCCGGGACCGCCGCCTCCTTAGCGGCCGTCGTGTCACTGGCGCGGCGCTGCTTGGCGCCCGGGTACGCGCTGGCTCTGGCGCTTGCAATCACCGCACCGCTGCTGGCGCCGGGATACCTGCTGCTGCGCGACGCGGTGTCGACGCCCCGGTCCTACCTGACCGACGAGTCGTTGGGGCTGTCGGAGGCGGCGCCTCGCGCTCTGCCGCAGGACTTCGCGGTGGCGGTGGCGTCTCGGCTCATCGACGGCGGCATCGTGGTCAAGGCGCTTCTGATCGTCGGGCTGTGGCTGGCCGGCTGCGGCGCGGCGCGTCTCGCCGCGTTGGTGGTACCTGACGCCGGACTCGGCGGACGACTCGTCGCGACGACGATCGCGATCTGGAATCCTTATGTGGCAGAACGGCTTTTGCAGGGCCACTGGAGTCTGCTGGTCGGATACGGGTGCCTACCGTGGGTGGCCGCGGCGATGCTTGCGCTGCGCGGTCCCGACGGGTCTTGGTGGCCGCTCGTGTTCTGGCTCGCCCTGGCCGGGCTCACACCTACGGGGCTGATGCTGGCGGCGACAGTCGCCTTGGTGTGCGTGGTGGTGCCGGGCGGCAAAAGGCCGCGATGGCTGTGCGCGACAGTGAGTTTGGGCGTCGCGGTGCTGGCGGCGTCGCCGTGGCTGATGGCCAGCGCCTTCTCGGAAACGCCGTTGTCGGCACAGAACGGCATCGCCCCATTCGTCGCGCGCGCGGAACCCGGCCTGGGCACGCTGGGCAGCCTTGCCACGCTCGGCGGGATCTGGAACGCGGAGTCCGTTCCAGGTTCCCGAACCACGATGTTCGCCGTCGTCGGGTCGGCGGTGCTGCTCGGCATCGTCGCCGCAGGGCTGCCTGCCGTGCGACGACGGCCTGCCGCGGTCGCACTGCTGGTGCTGGCGGCTGTGGCGGTGGTGATACCTGGCGCAATGGCGACCGGCCCGGGCATCGCCGTGGTGGACGCGCTGGTTCGGGCGCTGCCCGGGCTCGGAGTGGTGCGTGACGGACAGAAATGGGTCGCGCTGGCGATGCCGGGGTACGCGCTGGCCGGCGCCGGCGCCGTCGTGACCCTGACGCGGCCGATGTGGGGGCACCTCCCGCTTGCGGGGGACCGCCTGGGCGAAGAGCAAAGGTCAGGGCTCCCGTCGGGCGTGGCTGCGGTCGCGTGCTGCGTGGCACTGATCGTGGTGCTGGCCGACCTGGCGTGGGGTGTCGGCGGCGCGATGAAGTCGGTCCGCTATCCCGCCGGCTGGGCGTCGGTGGCCTCGCGCATCAACACCGACCCGCGGCCGGTCGCGGTGCTACCCGCCGACACGATGAGGCGGTTCGGGTGGTCTGGACCCGCGCCGGTGCTCGACCCGCTGCCGCGCTGGGTGCGGGCCGACGTGTTGACGACCGGCGACCTGACCATCTCGGGCCGCACGGTGCTCGGCGAAGGCAGCCGGGCGCGGGGCGTGCAACGACTGCTGCTCGACGGCGGCGATCCTGCGGCGTTGGCCGGTGCGGGCGTCGGATGGGTGGTCGTCGAGTCAGGCACCGCCGGTGAAATAGGCTCGGCCGCAAAGACTTTGGCTGGGCTGGCGGTCGCCTACCATGATGCGGACATCACGCTGTACCGGGTCGGCGGCGACACCGGAGGTGCCGGCCCGGACAAGCGCAGGCTGATGATCCTCGCGCATCTGGTGTGGGTGGCGATGCTGGTGGTGGGAGCCGCGGGGACGGCAATAGCTAAACGACGCCGCTGACCAGCCGCCCGTCCGCAACCGACTCGAGCACGGTGCGCAACCCATCGGCGCTCAGCCGCCACGAGAACTCGGCGCTTCGTGCCTGTGCCTTGCGACCCAGCTCGTCGCGCAGCAGGGGGTCGGTCAGCAACTCCTCGAGGCCGGCCACCAGCTCGTTGCGGTCGTCGACGAGGACGCCGGTGACGCCGTCGATGATCGAGTCGGTCAGGCCGCCCGATGCGCGGTAGCCGATCGTCGGTACGCCGTGCTGTGCCGCCTCCGTCACCGCGAGCCCCCAGCCCTCCTTCCGCGAGGGCAGCACGTGCACCCAAGCCTGTTGCACCACATGGTGTTTCACCGCGTCGTCGACATGCCCATGAAACGTCACCGAATCGCTGATACCCCGCCGTCGGGCGTGGGCGACCAACCGATCACGCCACCAACCTCCGCCGATGACGTCCAGATGCAGGGCGGGGATCCGGGTGCGGAGCACCGCGATCGCGTCGAGCGCGTCCTCGATGTGCTTGTGCGGCACCAGCCTTGACAGCACCGCCACCCGAGGCGTGGCCGAGCGGGACACCTGCGTCTGCGCCGGTGCCTTGTCAAGACCGTTGCGCACCACCGCGATTCGGTTGATGCTTACGCCGAGGTCGGTCAGGTCCCTGGCCGACGGTAGCGACACGGTCACGTACTGGTTGCGCCGGTGCACTCGCGGCGAGACCGTCGACTCGCAGAACCAACCCATCCGGCCGATCAAGCGACCGGCCAGCGGCCACTGTTCGCGATGGCAGTGATGCACCAGGACCGCGACTCGGCGGCCGAACACCAGCCGGGCGAAGAACGGCCACCCGTTCTGGGTGTCGATGACCACGTCGGGCCGCACGCCGCGCAAGGGGCCTACGCCGAGGCGGGCGCCGATCATCGCAAGCATCGCCAACACATAGACCGAGTAGCTGCCCCCGCCGCGGCTGATCCGGACGCCGTCGACCACCTCGTTGCGCGGCGCGCCGTCGTAGCGGGCGGTCCGCAGCGTCACCGACACCCCGTCGGCGGCCAACTGTGCGCCGATCCGCTGCAGGTAGGTTTCGCTGCCGCCGCCCTGCGGGTGGCCGATGTCGCGCCAGCACAGCATCAGCACTGTATTAACGCGCGCCGTTGACATCGGACTCAGCGTAGCCGCTGCGTAGGGTGTCTCGCGTGCAGCCCACCGACGTCTTTGCCGAGCGCGCGACGCTGCGGCGGTCGGTGCGGCTGCTGTCGGAATTCCGGTATGAACAACGCCAGCCCGACCGCTTCTATGGTGCGCTGGCCGCCGACACCGCCGCGCTCGTCGACGATCTGTGGCGCGGCGCCCGCGGCGAACCGGCGGCCGGGAGGCTGTGCCTCGACGTCGGCGGCGGGCCCGGGTACTTCGCATCCGCGTTCGCCGAACACGGCGTTCACTATCTGGCGGTCGAGCCCGATCCCGCCGAGATGCACGCGGCGCCGAGTGTCGACACGCGGGCCGGCAATTTCGTGCGCGCGTCCGGGATGGCGCTGCCGTTCGCGGACGACAGCGTCGACATCTGCCTGTCGTCCAACGTCGCTGAGCACGTGCGGCAGCCGTGGCGGCTCGGCGACGAGATGCTGCGCGTGACAAGGCCCGGCGGGCTCACGCTGCTCTCGTACACCGTCTGGCTTGGTCCGTTCGGCGGCCACGAGATGGGTTTGACGCACTACCTCGGCGGGGCCAGGGCGGCGCGGTGGTACACCCGCAGGCATGGCTACCGGCCGAAGAACGACTACGGGTCGTCGCTGTTCGACGTGTCGGTGGCCGACGGGCTGCGCTGGGCCCGGTCGACGGGCGCGCTGGTCGCCGCATTTCCCCGCTACCACCCGCGATGGGCCTGGTGGATGACGTCAGTGCCGCTGCTGCGGGAGTTCGCGGTGAGCAATCTCGTGCTCGTGCTTCGGCCTCGGTGAGCCGCAGACTGGAACAGGTTCTCGTTTTGGCGGCGGCTCGGTAGTGTGGGCCACAACATGGCAGAGCAGTCCGCAGTCAGTCCCTCGGAGCCATTTGCTCTTCGCGCAAGCGGCTCATCGGAGCCATTTGCTCTTCGCGCAAGCGGCTCATCGGAGCCATTTGCTCTTCGCGCAAGCGGCTCATCGCTCCGCGACCACTTCGAGCGTTGGCTCACATCGAGACACCCCGGCGCGGCGGTGGCCGATGCCGCATTGTCCGCCGAGCGCACGGTGCTGGTCCACGCCGGTTGGGACGGCGAGTCTCATCGGCTGGTGGTCCGCATAGGCTCAACAGGCCACTTCGACACGCGCTTGCAGTACCTGACTCTGCAACGCCTGCGTGCTCAGCTCATGCGACCCACTGTCCCCTCGGTGCTGTGGTGCGAGGACGATCCGGCACCTCTGGGCGCACCGTTTTTCGTCATGAGGTACGTCGACGGGCTGACGACGGCGAAGTACCAGACGCCGTACACGTTCGACTCGTGGATTACCGAGGCCACTGCGGACGAACGAGACCGCATGCAGACGGCGACGCTGGAACAGCTGGCCCGGGTGCATGCCGCGGCGCCTGCCGACTTCGCGTTCCTCGACCGTCGCCGACCAGGCGAGTCGGCGTTGTCCGCGCACGTCCGTCGACTGGGCGAGCGCTACGAGGCGGTGAGTTCCCGGGGCCTGCGCGCGCCACTGATCGAGCGCGCCTTCACCTGGCTGCGCGAGCACTGGCCGAGCGAACCCACGCCGGTGCTGTTGTGGGGCGACGCGCGCATCGACAATGCGATTTACCGAGACTTCGGGTCCGTGGTGCTGACCCGTTGGCAACACGCCACGTTGGGACCGCGCGAACTGGACTTGGGTGCAATGGTTCTGCACCACCGGTTCGCCGACGATCTCGCGCGCGCTGTCGGAAAGCCGGGTTTGCCCGACTTCCTGCGTCCAGCCGACGTGGCCGCCACGTACGCGGATATCACGGGCTACTACCCCACGGATCTCGACTTCTACATCACCTACGCCGCATTGGCGCACGCGATCGACACACTGCGAAGCCCGTTGCGCACCAGTGCATTCAAGACGCTCGAAGACGCGATGGCCGATGAGCGCTTGCGCGAAGAGCAATAACCGAAGATGAGCGCTCGCGCGAAGAGCAATAACAGAAGATGAGCGCTCGCGCGAAGAGCAATAACCGAAGGAGAAAGATGACCGACCAGTACAAGACCGAATGGGACAAGTTGTTCATCGGCGGTAAGTGGACCGATCCGTCGACCGATCAGGTCATCGAGGTGCATTCCCCGGCCACCGGTGAATACGTCGGCCGGGTGCCGATGTCGGCAGCCGCGGACGTCGACGCCGCGGTGGCTGCGGCCCGGAAGGCATTCGACCACGGGCCATGGCCATCCACGCCGCCGGCCGAACGCGCCGCGGTGATCCAGGCCGCTGTCAAGCTGCTCGAAGACCGCAAGGACTACTTCACCTATCTGCTGACCTGTGAGACAGGCCAGCCGCAGACCATCATCGAGACGATGCACTGGGTCGGCTCGATGGGCGCGCTGAACTTCTTCGCCGGCGCCGCAGACGCGGTCAAGTGGACCGAGACCCGCAACGGCTCCTATGGGCAGTCGATCGTGTCGCGCGAGCCGATGGGCGTCGTCGGCGCCATCGTCGCGTGGAACGTGCCGCTGTTCCTTGCCGTCAACAAGCTGGGGCCGGCGCTGCTTGCCGGCTGCACCGTGGTGCTCAAGCCCGCCGCAGAAACCCCGCTGACGGCCAATGCGCTCGCGGAGGTGCTGGCCGAGGCCGGACTGCCGGAAGGTGTGCTCTCGGTGGTGCCGGGCGACGTCGAGACAGGCCGCGCCCTGACGGACAACCCCGACCTCGACATGCTGACGTTCACCGGCAGCTCGGCCGTCGGAAAGGAGGTCGGCAAGCGCGCCGCCGACATGCTGAAGCCGTGCACGTTGGAGCTGGGCGGTAAGTCGGCTGCGATCGTTCTCGAAGACGTCGACCTCGCTGCCGCGGTGCCGATGATGGTGTTCTCCGGGATCATGAACGCCGGCCAAGGCTGCGTCAACCAGACCCGCATCCTGGCACCCCGTTCGCGGTACGACGAGATCGTCGATGCGGTAAGCACTTTCGTGCAGGCGCTGCCCGTCGGATTGCCGTCGGATCCGGCCACGCAGGTCGGCCCCCTGATTAGTGAAAAGCAGCGACAGCGCGTCGAGGGGTACATCGCGAAGGGCAAGGAGGAGGGTGCCCGGCTGGTGTGCGGCGGTGGCCGTCCCGAGGGCCTCGACGACGGCTACTTCGTGCAACCGACTGTGTTCGCCGACGTCGACAACAAGATGACGATCGCGCAGGAGGAGATCTTCGGTCCGGTGCTGTCGATCATTCCGTACGACACCGAGGAAGACGCGATCCGCATCGCCAACGACTCGGTATACGGCCTAGCCGGGAGCGTCTGGACCACCGATGTGCCCAAGGGCATCGAAGTCTCCGAGAAGATTCGCACGGGCACCTACGGAATCAATTGGTACGCCTTTGATCCCGGGTGCCCGTTCGGCGGCTACAAGAACTCCGGCATCGGCCGCGAGAACGGGCCGGAGGGCATCGAGCACTTCTGTCA
Organism: uncultured Actinomycetota bacterium; assembly: GCA_963744085.1. Classification (GTDB taxonomy): domain Bacteria; phylum Actinomycetota; class Actinomycetes; order Mycobacteriales; family Mycobacteriaceae; genus Mycobacterium. Next base: position 832,322 of record CAVUSK010000014.1, on the reverse strand, counting down.
GCTCAAGAGCGTGCTGCTGCCGATGGGCTACACCGTCGCATAGCACTTTTGCGCCTGTTGGCGTTCAGACTGACCGACTAGGGTGGCTCACCGTTCACCGTGAGAAGTTGTTGAGCCATCATTTGATCGGAGGAGCACATGTCGGTATCGGTCGACCTCGCCAAGTCGCTGGACAGGGCATACGAGGACAAATCGCTGAAGGAAATCTTGGACGCATCACCGGCAGCGCTCGCCGATGTCAGCGACGGTGACGCCGAATTGCTAGAGAAGGCATTCAACATCAAGACGGTCCGCCAGCTGGGCGAAAACAAGTACTTCGCCGTTGCCGCCGCGCTGGCCCGGTTGGAAAGCGCCGGCTAGCGCGCTAGGGGCCGACAAGGAAACGGCGAGTCAGAACACCACCCGCACGATCGTCTCGGCGACCGCGGCGGGCTTGTCCGAACCGTCGAGCTCGATGGTCTGCCGAACGGTCAGATTGACCATCGAGTCGCCAGCCTTCGCCGCATCGATGAGCTCCGAGCGGACCCTGATCCGCCCCCCGGACGGGACTGCGGCCAAAAAGCGGACCTTGTTCAAGCCATAGTTGATCGCCATCTTTGCGTTCTCGACGCGGAAGTTGTCCTTGCTCATGGCCGGGATCATGGACAGGGTCAGAAAACCGTGTGCAATCGTTGTGCCGTAAGGGCTTTCGGTCTTCGCTCGCTCGACGTCGATGTGAATCCACTGGTGGTCCTCGGTGACGTCGGCAAACGCGTCGATGCGCTTCTGGTCGATCTCCTTCCACTCACCGACTCCAAGCTCCTGGCCGACCAGACCGACCGCGTCGTCGATCGATGAAATCACCTTCATTGGCATGCTCCCTTCGGGCTATGGCTCCGACTCAGCCTAGAAGGACGCCTCGCGCAACTCCATGACGGACAGGTCGACGGCCTCGATGATCCGGCGTTCGGCCGACAGCCGGGGAAGCACGTTCTTCACGAAGAAGTTCGCGACCGCGACCTTGCCAGTGTAGAACGCGCGGTCGTCCTCATCCGGGTCGCCGTCGAGTGCCTGCAGAGCGATCTCGGCCTGATGCAGGAGGAGCCAGCCGATCAGAAGGTCCCCCACGGACAATAGGAACGAAACCGATTCCAGGCCCACTCGATAGAGTTCACGCGCTTGCTCCTGCGATTGGATCAGATACCCGGTGAGCGCGGCGACCATCGCCTGCAGGTCGTTGAGCGCGGCGGCCAGGATCGCGCGGGATTCCGCCAGCTCCCGGTGAGCGCCATCGGCTTCGAGCAACTTCTGAATCTGGCCCACGACGTGCGTGAGCGCGACTCCCTGATCGCGGGCGATCTTGCGGAAGAAGAAGTCCTGGGCCTGAATTGCGGTCGTGCCCTCATACAGGCTGTCGATCTTGCTGTCCCTGATGTACTGCTCTATCGGGTAGTCCTGCAGGAACCCGGAGCCGCCGAACGTCTGCAAAGACTCCGTCAGACATTGGTAGGCCCGCTCAGAGCCCACCCCCTTGACGATTGGCAACAGCAGATCGTTGACGCGGGCAGCCAACTCGGCATCGGCGCCGGACACTATCTGCGCCACGCTCGCATCGTGATGCGCTGCGGTGTACAGGTACAGCGCGCGGAGCCCCTCCGCGTACGCCTTCTGCGTCATCAACGACCTGCGCACGTCGGGGTGGTGGATGATCGTCACACGCGGAGCCGTCTTGTCGGTCATCTGCGTCATGTCAGCACCCTGAATTCGAGTCTTGGCGTACTCGAGTGCGTTCAGGTAGCCGGTCGACAGCGTCGAAATCGCCTTGGTGCCCACCATCATTCGCGCATATTCGATCAGCTCGAACATCTGCGCAATACCCTTGTGCACATCACCGACCAGCCAGGCGGTCGCTGGCACACCGTGACCGCCGAACGTCAATTCCGTTGTGGCGGAGACCTTCAACCCCATCTTGTGTTCGAGCCCGGTGACGAAGACCCCGTTGCGTTCTCCCGGCTCGCCCGTCTCGGGATCGGGCAGGTATTTCGGCGCCAGGAACAGGCTCAGCCCTTTGGTTCCGGGGCCGGCACCCTCGGGTCGGGCCAGCACGACGTGCAGGATGTTCTCGAACAGGTCGTCGGTGTCGCCGTTGGTGATGAACCGCTTGACGCCTTCGATGTGCCAGGTGCCGTCGGGCTGCTCGATGGCCTTGGTGCGACCCGCGCCGACATCGGATCCCGCGTCCGGCTCGGTGAGCACCATCGTGGCGCCCCAGTCGCGCTCCACCGCGAGCTGCGCCCAGTGTCGCTGCTGCTCGTTTCCGATGTGGTAGAGGATGTTGGCGAACACCGGGCCGGCCAGGTACAGATACACCGCGGGATTCGCGCCGAGCACGAACTCGTTGATCGCCCAGCCGACCGTCGCCGGCGCGGGCACGCCGCCGATGTCCTGGTCCAGCCCGACGCGGAACCACTCACCCCGCTGCCACGCGCGCAGCGACTTTTTGAACGGCTCCGGCAGGGTCACCGTGTGTTCGTCGACGTTGAAAGTCGGCGGATGACGGTCCGCCTCGGCGAACGACTCCGCGACCGGTCCCTCCGCCAGCCTCGACGCCTCGGCGAGCATCTGCCGCACCGACTCGCCGTCGAGGTCGCCGAAGTCACCGCTCGCGAGCGCCTTATCGAGGTCTAGGACCTCAAACAGGTTGAACTCGAGATCCCGCACGTTGCTCTTGTAGTGACCCATGACCGGCGCCTTTCCTCGTGCGCGAAGAGCCCAGAACCAGATGAGCGCTTGCGCGAAGAGCCGAGAACTGAGCGTAGTCCGCGTCACCGGCAGCCGGGCGGAATCACCGCCGGTCGCTGAATCAGGTCACAAGTTGCAGCGCGCGCTTCTTGCGCGGAGAACGACGGACTCGTTGCAGAGCTTCCGTCGCGGACCTCACCGCGGGAATCACGCCGTCGCGATCGCCTACCCGCAGCAGGCGGTGCACGGCGTGGCTGCCGATAACGGCCCACCGGGTGTCGTTGCGCACGCATTCCATGTTCATCGCAAACACGGCACGCAGCCCGTCCACTCCCATGAAATCGGTGTCGGCCATGTCGACGATCACGGCGCCGTCTTCCGGCACCAGCCCGACGACGTGGTGTGTCAGGACATCGGCATTCGTGGCGTCGATCTCGCCGCTGATGGTGACGACCGTCAACCAGCTGTAGATCTGGGCCGTCAACAGTGCGCTACCGCAATCGATTACCGACGTGCCGTGGAGTTCATCAGATTTAGTTCGGGTGTGCACAGCAGTCATTGACTTCAACCCTCATAGAGTCTGTCGCTGATTGTGATCGAAAACGCCTGGCGCACAGAGGACAAAAATTGAAGGACAAAATTGAACTTGCCGTCAATTTATGCCGTTAATCGTGTTCCAAATGGCGATTTCGGCAGGCTGTGATCTCAACCCTAGGCGGGAGTGTAAGCAGGAATTGCGTCTGGCACCCAGCAACCAACGACACTATGTCGAGTTCTAACGGTTTCTTAACCATGCCGGTTACGTGGGGTGGCGAAGTGTCGCGTGGGAAAGTTGTTGCGAACGGGGCTCATCCCGACATCCGCCTCGCAGGTCAGCCGTAAAGTGGCTGTCCGATGGACACCGAAGTTCTGGTTGTCGGCGCCGGCCCCGTCGGATTGATGGCCGCTATCGAACTGCGCCGCCGCGGCATCGACGTCGTGATCGTGGACAAGCGTGAAGACGTCGCACCATGGGCCAAGGCCGTCGGCGTCCAACCACGAACCCTCGAGATCTTCGATGCGATCGGCGTCGCCCGCGCAGCACTCAACAGAGCGACCACCATGCGCGGGCAGCTGATCTACGTCAACGGTGAACAGGTTGGGCAGATCGAACTGCAGCTGCCCGCGGATGTGCCGTACCGCTTCGCGTCGCTGCCGCAGTATGCCGCCGAGGAGGTTCTCGGGGAGCACCTGGCCGGGCTCGGCACGACGGTGTGTCGCGGCCTCGAAGTGCTCGACGTCTCGGCTGATGAGCACGCTGTCGCGGCCCGGGTGCGCGAACCAGGCCGAGAGACAACCATTTCCGCCGACTACGTCATCGGCGCAGACGGCGCGCGCAGCATCGTCCGCAAGTCGTTGGGGATCGCGTTCGAAGGCGACGCGTTTCCCGAGGAGTACATGCTCGCCGACGTGCGCGTTGACTGGGACATGCCGCGCGGCTACGGGATCCGCGCGATGCACCAGACCGACGGCGTAACCGATGACTTGCTCGTCTGCATTCCGCTGCCGGGCCAAGGCCGATACCGGATGTCGATGCTGGTGCCCGACGAACTCTCCGCATCAGATTCGAAAGATGCCGTCGCGCATGGCCTTTCGGCTACCGGGCCGAAGCCCGCACTACATCATATCCAGGCGGTGATTGACCGGTTGGCGCCGGAGCAGACCACCGCGACCGACATGCGCTGGTCGTCGGTGTTCAGGATCAGCCACCGGCTGGCGGCCCGCTATCGCGTCGGCAGGGCGTTCCTTGCCGGCGACGCCGCGCACATTCACCCGCCCACCGGCGCGCAAGGAATGAACACCGGGCTGCAGGACGCCTACAACCTGGGTTGGAAGCTGGCACTCGCGGTCCGCGGGCTCGCCGCCCCCGGGCTACTCGACACCTATCACGCAGAGCGCCATCCCATCGGCGAAGAGGTGGTGGGCCGCACCGTTCGAGCCGCACGCGAGGGCATCGGCGCGGGCGAAACCAGCATCGAGAGAGTGCTGATGCGGGAAGCGCAATTGCTCGTCGGCTATCCCGACAGCCCCATCGTTGGTGGTGAGGGCGATACCGACCCGGCGCCCGGGATGCGCGCACCCGACGCGGCCGGCCTGCGCCAGGACACGATCAGTTTCGCCCTGCGCTGCCACGAGTTGTTCCGCCATGCCGGGCACACTCTGCTGCTGTGGGCGATCAGTCCCGAGTCGGTGGATCGGGCGCTCGAAGTGATCGACGATGTCGGCCGCCGCACCGCACGACAGGTGCTCGGCTACGTCATCGTTCCCGGCGAAGCTGACCTGTCCGGCCCGGTGCTCCGTGACGCCGACGGAAACCTTGCCGCCGCATACGGTTTCAGCGACGGCGCCGCATGTCTGATCCGCCCGGACGGCTATGTCGGCTACCGGTCGGCGAGCGCCGACGTCGGCCCCCTACTCGCCCACCTGAGCCTCACCATGCGGCTCGGCTGAACCGTCAGCCGGCGACGGCCTGCTTCTTGCCGAACACCCGCTCCATCATCGCCGTGTCGGTGTAGATCTGTGCGTGCACGATCTTGCCGTCGCGCACCGTGAACACATCGGCGTCTTCGCCTGTTTCGTTGCCTGCCGTCACTTCGGTGAATGCGACAACCGTGTCGCCGTCGGCAACGAAGCGGAGGGGCCTGACCGAGACGGCCTTCTCGGCCAGCCTGCCGAGGTAGTGGGCAAATTCCTCCTTGCCGTGATACGCACCGCTGAGTGTGCTCTCGCCCGGTTGAACCCATTCGATCTTGTCGCCGAACACGCTCATCACCGTTTCAACGTCCCCGGCGGAAAAGGCTTCGTAACCTCGCTTGACGATTTCGATGTTCTGTTCTGACATATCGAATCCCTCTCGTGCGTGCCGTTACCAAACCGCCAATTCGATTGTCGTCCTGGCCGCAGTTTGACGAAGGCGATCACAGGAATTCGTGAAGTTGTTTCGCAGGCTTTGGACCAGCCGCCACCGTCAGGCCATCGACACGGAATCCGCTGCCATCACCTCACTGGCCGTGCGCTCGCCCGAGCGGACCGCGCCGTCGATCCAGCCACACATGACCGCAGAACTCTCGGTGCCCGCCCAATGGATCCGGCCACATGGCTCGCGCAGCGCGTGCCCGAATTCCGTCAAAACACCGGTGCCAGTGTGGCCGATCATGCCGCCACCCGAGTATCGCTCGACGGTCCAGTTCTGCTCGATGTAGTGCTCGGGAGATGCCGCCTTGTCGCCGAACCGTTTGACGAGCTCACCGAGGATCGCGGTGCGCCGAGCGGAATCGTCGAGCTTGCACAGCTCGCGCGCGATCGGGCCTTCGGTGATCACACACATCACCCCGGGTCGCTCCTTGTCGGTGCACGCCTCGATGGTGACTGGCGCGGGCGTCTTGGGTGCTGCCGACTGCCCCGTCAATCCAGCGGCGCGCCAGAACGGCTCGTCGTAGACGATGTTGATCTTGAAGATGGCGCCGCTGGGCATCCGCTGCTGCAGGAATGTCCGGTCGACCGGCAGCATCGGTTCGTACAGGATCTGGTTCGCAATGACGAGCGGAACCGCGACGATCGCGCGGCGCGCGCGCACCGTCATGTCGTCGGCGCGCACCGCCACCCCGCTCTCGTCCTGCTCGATCCGCCGGACGGGTTGCGACAAGTGCAGGGAGTCACCGATCTCGGCGGCCATCGGTCCGGAGATCGCGCCCATTCCTCCAACCACCCGGGAGTCTTGCGACCCGTCCTTCACTCCGAGGACGAAGTTCGGACCGCCGGCCGACGCCATTTGGTAGAGCGCCCACAGCATCGAGGTCTCAGATGCGGCGGATGTGTAGAGGCCAGCGAGGGCCGTGTCGAGGAGATCATGCGCGGGCTTGCTCAGCGTGTTACTGCTGAGCCATTTCGCCAGGCTTATCTGATCCCACTTCTGGGCGTTCTTGGCCGTCCAGGGCGCGTCGAGCGGGATGGTCTTACACATCTGCATCAGCTCGAGAAACACCGCGCCGAGGTTGGCCACCACCCATGGACTCATCGTCAGCGGAACCGTGCCCTTGTAGCGGGTCTGCTTGCCGTCGACGACCATCATCGCGTCGCCGTCGAGGTACTGCTTGTAGCTTCCCACCCCGTACTCGCTCATCAGCGCCTTGATGCGGTCTTGTCCGGGACCCACCCACGCGCCGCCGCGGTCGATCCACGTGCCGTCATCCAACGTCTGTGTGAACGTGCGGCCACCGACCCTGTCGCGTGCCTCCAGCAACGCCACCGAACGGCCCGCCTGCTTCAGCCGGAGCGCTGCAGACAGGCCGGCAAAACCCGCACCGATTACGCAATAGTCAACGTCGACCATGACGACTCCTTGGGTAGCAGCCCCCGTCATGGGCAACTATCGCGCACGTCAATCGTCAACGGGCGGTATTGCCGGGTTTGGTCGCAGTGACGTATTGGAGACTTCGCTGAGTCTCCTGCCGGATGTCGACCAATCCTGCCGATCTGAACAGGTTGATGAATGTGTTCTTGTCGAACATCCGCAGCCCGATAGCGGCCGCCGCCGGTGCCGTCGCGTACCGGATCGGCGCGACGCTGCTGCTGCAGCTGGTGAGAATCGCGATGCACCCCGATGGGGCCAGCACCCGGACCATTTCGCGCGCCACCCGCAGGGGCTCCGGCATGAGATACAGCGCACCGAAGCAGCAGACCGCATCGAAGGAGCCATCGTCGAACGGCAGATTGCGCGCGTCGCCGCGCACATAGCAGGTGTGCGCTCCACTGTTGTCGAGCACCGCCCGCGTCAGCATCGCTTCTGAGATGTCGAGCCCCACGGCGATGCCGCCGTGCGACAGCTCCTGGGACAGGTGACGCGTGAAATTGCCTGGGCCGCAGGCGACGTCGAGCAGCTTCTTCGCGCCGATCAGTTTCAGGTCTCGATGGGCCCGCCGCAGCTCATCAGTGGTGGTCACACCGCTGGCGGCATAGAACGCCAGCGGGCGCCACACCCGCTCGTACACGGTCGCGACGAATCGGCTGTTCATCGCCCGCTGGGCGGGCGTCGGAACCGGCGAGCTCACGGATTTACCCAGCACGTCCAGATAGCCGTGCCGCAAGGTGGCGGCCCCGATTAGCAGGCCGCGGGTCACTTCGACCGGGTCGATGTCCACGCCAAGAATTATGGGTTGCGTGTACCGTCGCAAACTACTGCGCCCGTTCGCTGGCATCGGTAGCAATCCGAGAGGCGCCGATAAATGAGCCCGTTACAAGCAGTGTCGACCCTGGCCTTCGCCGGATTGGTGGCCGCAGGCTGTGGTGTCGTTCGAGCCGCGCCGGACGACGACGTCGCCGGCGAACCGCCCGGTGTCCAGACGTTCCAGATCACCGACCGCCGGCACGTGCAGGGGACGGTGGATTATCCGCAGAATCCTCCGGTCGGTGGTCCTCACAACCCCGTGTGGCAGAACTGCGGCTTCTACAGTCATCCGGTAGCCAAAGAGAATGCGGTCCACTCCATGGAGCACGGCGTCGTGTGGATCACGTATGCCCCCGACCTTCCAAACGATCAAATGGCAGTGCTGCGGTCGCTCGCTGCCCGGCCGCACGTGCTGGCCAGCGCCTACCCCAACCTGCCCTCCCCCGTCGTCGCGTCGGCTTGGGGCAGGCAGCTACAGCTTGATGCGACCACTGACTCCCGACTGGAGGACTTCGTCGACATCTTCACCTACGGCAAACAGGCGCCCGAGCCTGACGGCCCGTGCGAGGGCGGGGTGGGCGACCCCGGGTGACTGCTAGCCGCAGTTGAGTGATCGGCGCTCAGGTGCCCGTCCACTCCGGCGGTCGTTTCTCGGCGAACGCGATCGCGCCCTCTTTGGCATCGTTGCTGACGAACACCGGGGCCAAGATGTTGACCTGCTCGCGCCACATCTCCTCGGGGCTCCAACCACGCGACTCGGTGATGATCCGCTTGGTCGCTGCGACGGCGAGCGGGCCGTTGGCGGTGATCTTCTCCGCAAGCGCGAGCGCACCGTCAAGGGCCTTGCCCGGCTCGGTCAGCACGTTGACCAAGCCAAGTTCATGCGCCCGCTCAGCAGGTAGGTTGTCCCCGGTCAGGGCCAGCTCCATCGCGATCTGGTACGGGATCCGCTGCGGGAGCCGAAGCAGTCCGCCACCGCCGGCGACCAGGCCACGCTTGACCTCGGGAATCCCGAAAGCCGAGTTCGACGCGGCCACGATGAGGTCGGTGGCCAGCGCAAGTTCGGTGCCGCCGGCCAGCGCGAAACCCTCGACCGCCGCGATCAGCGGCTTGACTGGCGGCCGTTCGGTGAAACCCATCCCGCGGCCCTGAACCACGACGTTCTCGCCGCGGGTGAACGCCTTGAGGTCCATGCCGGCGCAAAACGAGCCGCCCGCACCCGTCAGCACCCCGACGGACAACCCCGCCTCGTCGTCCAGCCGATCCATTGCATCTGCGAGGCCGCGGCTTACAGCGGCGTTGACGGCGTTCTTGGCCTGCGGACGGTTGATGGTGATCAGCAGGACGCGATCCCGCTGCTCGACAAGTACAGCGGGCGCTTCATCTGACGGTTGGCTCATGAGTACCTGAAACTACCCGACAGCCCCGAAGGGCCGGTCGGTACCATTCGAACTGGCTGAACCGGCCCATCAGGTACAGGAGAACCATGAGCGACACCGATGTCGATCGTGTCGAGATCGAGAAGTGGGACCCCGAGTTCACCGAGCGCGTAATCGGCATCCTCCGGCCCCTCATCAGACGGTATTTCCGGACCGAGGTGCGCGGCCTAAAGAACATTCCCCCCGCCGGCGGAGCACTGCTGGTGTCGAATCACTCCGGCGGACAGTTCGCGGCCGACGTGCCGATCCTTGCGGTCGAGTTCTATGAGAAGTTCGGCTTTGACCGCCCGATCCACACACTGAGCCATGACATGCTTTTCGTCGGGCCGATCGCGAACGTGTTGTTGAAGACGGGCTTCATCCGGGCGAACCCGGAGAACGCGTCCGAGGCGCTGCGATCCGGCCACCTCGTGGTGGTGTTCCCGGGCGGTGACTACGACGCGATGCGGCCGACGGTGTGGGAGAACGTAATTGACTTCGACGGCCGTAAGGGATACGTGAGGACGGCAATCGAGACAGGAGTACCGATCGTGCCCGTCGTGTCGATCGGCGGGCAGGAAAGCCAGCTTTTCCTGGCCCGTGGAACCGGATTGGCAAAGCGGCTCGGTCCCATCGCGCGCGCGGCCCGCACGAAGATCATGCCGGTCTCGTTCGGATTTCCGTTCGGCGTCAGCCTCTTCGGCATCTTGCCGCCCAACATCCCGCTGCCCACCAAGATCGTCAGCCAGGTACTCGAGCCGATCGACATCGCCGCCGAGTTCGGCGAAAACCCGGACATCGCCGCGGTCGACGCCCATGTGCGCGAGGTGATGCAGAGGGCGCTAGACAGATTGGGCCGCGAACGCCGGCTCCCGATCCTCGGTTGAGCCGTGTCCGCACTCGACCCCGTCACGAAGACCATCGGTCTTCTCGCGACGATGCGGCGCGCCGGTTTGATCGCACCGATGCGGCCCGACAAGTACGTGCGAATCGCAGCGGCGATGCAGCGCGAAAACATGGCTGCCACATCTGGTTTCGCGTCGGCAGCACAGCGCTGTCCAGGGCGTCCCGGCCTTGTCGACGAGCTGGGCACGTTGACCTGGAAGCAGATCGACGAGCGCTCCGACGCGCTCGGCGCCGCGCTGCAGGCCCTGCCCGGAGGGCAGCCGAAGACCATCGGGATCATGTGCCGCAACCACCGTGGCTTCGTCGAGTCGCTGGTCGCCGCCAATCGCATCGGTAGCGACGTGCTGCTGCTGAACACTTCGTTCGCGGGCCCGGCGCTCGCGGAAGTCGTTGCGCGCGAAGGCGCCGACGCGGTGATCTACGACGAGGAGTTCACCGAAATCGTCGACCGCGCGCTTGCCGACGAACCCGATGCCACGCGCATCGTCGCATGGACCGGCAAGCCATCGGCGCACGACATCACCGTCGAGAAGTTGATCGACGCCCATGCCGGCCAAGAACCCAAGCGCGCGACGGAAAAGTCCAGAACGGTTCTGCTCACATCCGGCACCACCGGTACACCCAAGGGCGCCAAGCTGACTGGCGGCGATGCGTTTGCGCTCAAGGCGATCCTCGACCGCACACCGTGGCGGGCGGAGGAAGCCGTCGTGATCGTGGCGCCGATGTTCCACGCATGGGGCTTCTCGCAATTGATCTTCGCCGCATCGATGGCCTGCACGATTGTGACGCGGCGCAAGTTCGATCCCGAGGCCACGCTGGAACTGATCGATCGGCACCGGGCGACTGGATTGGCAGTCGTCCCAGTGATGTTCGACCGCATCATGGACCTGCCCGACGACGTCAGAAAGCGCTACAGCCTACGGTCGCTGCGCTTCGCCGCGGCATCGGGATCGCGGATGCGTCCTGACGTCGTGATCGCGTTCATGGACCAGTTCGGTGATGTGATCGTCAACAACTACAACGCCACCGAGGCGGGCTTGATCGCCAGCGCCACGCCTGAAGACCTGCGTGCGGCGCCCGACACGGCGGGCAAGCCGGCCCCCGGTACCGAAATCCGCATCCTGGACAACGACTTTCGGGAGGTGCCGACCGGGGCGGTGGGCCAGATCTACGTGCGCAGCAGCACTCTGTTCGAGGGATACACGTCAGGCAAGACCAAGGATTTCCACGAGGGCTTCATGGCGTCGGGTGACATGGGAAATCTCGACGCGAGCGGTCGCCTGTTCGTCGTGGGCCGCGACGACGAGATGATCGTCTCCGGCGGCGAGAACGTGTACCCGATCGAGGTGGAGAAGACGCTGGCCGCCCATCCGGAGGTCGCCGAGGCATCCGTGCTGGGCGTGGCCGACGAACAGTACGGTCAACGGCTCGCCGCGTTCGTGGTGCTCACCCCTGGTGCGTCAGCCACGTCCGACACACTGAAGCAGCACGTAAAGGAGAACCTGGCCAACTACAAGGTGCCCCGCGACATCGTCGTGCTCGACGAACTGCCGCGCAGTAACACTGGCAAGATCCTACGCAACGAGCTCAAGGCCCGCGTCGGTGTCGATGAATAAATCCGCGATAGAGCGGCTGCGGCGTCCGCGTCCATTGCTGCGCGCAGCCGTCGAATTACTCAACGCGGTCAACGGGTTACGGCCGCTGGGCCGCGAGGGCTACACAACGATCGCGGTGTTCTGGTTCGGGTGGCCAACCTCCGAAGTTCCCACGCTGTATCTGGGGGCATCGGTGCTCGACGCCCTCCGCCGCGGCCGTCGCGGCGACTTCGCGAGGCCACGCGGTAAGGCGGCGCTGGCGTTGACCGCGGTGACGTGGGCGGTGTTGGCGGTGATCCGCCACCGCAACGTGAACACACCCCGACCGGTGCTGGACGCCGCACTGCGCGACGGTCTCGGCGACGACTATGCCGACGTGATCGCGACGGTGTCGTCAACCTCCTCGCGCAAAGGCCGGCCGATCGGTGCCCTGCGCACCACACAAATTCGCAGGCGCTACGTCGACAGCAGCGAGGACATCGTTCGGTACGGGCCGCACGGCCGAGCGAACTTGGCCGACATCTGGCACCAGCGCGACCTGCCTCGCGACGGCAAAGCACCTGTGCTGCTGCAGGTTCCGGGCGGTGCGTGGATGATCGGCATGCGCCGCCCACAAGCGTACCCATTGATGAGCCACATGGCCGACCTCGGCTGGGTGTGCGTGTCGCTGGCCTATCGCGTGAGTCCGTGGCACACGTGGCCGGACCACATTATCGATGTCAAGCGCGGCCTGGCCTGGGTCAAAGAGCACATCGCGGAGTTCGGCGGTGACCCAGACTTCATCGCGATCACCGGCGGCTCGGCTGGCGGCCACCTGGCATCGCTGGCCGCACTGACGCCGAATGACCCGGTATTTCAACCTGGCTTCGAGGAAGCCGACACTTCCGTCGCGGCAGCCGTGCCGATATACGGACGCTACGACTGGTACACCACCGAAGGCGAGGGGCGACGGGAGTTCATCATGTTCCTCGAGAAGTTCGTGGTGAAGAAGAGCTTCAAGAAGCATCGCCAGGAGTTTGTCGACGCCTCATCGATCGCGCGCGTGCACTCCGACGCGCCGCCGTTCTTCGTGCTGCATGGACAGGACGACTCGCTCATCCCCGTCCAGGAGGCGCGGAACTTCGTGCGGCAGCTCGACGACGTCGCGAAGCAGCCGGTGCTCTATGCCGAACTACCGCACGCACAGCATGCTTTCGAGATGTACGGCTCGCCCCGCGCGCGTCAGACCGCAGAGGCGGTGGCCCAGTTCTTGACCTGGGTGTACGCGAAGACCCGCGACTAGCTCGGAGGTCATCCCGCTTCGGTGGCGGGCGCCATCGCAGTGCGCACCTCGGCGAGTTTCTTGGAAAGCCCGGCAGCGGAACGTATTTCGGTGAATGAGTGAACCATCGCGGCGGTGGCCTCATGCGGGTCGTCGAGCGTGATGTCATCAGTGAGCACCGAGATGTTGAGCTGGTCGACGTAGCTCCACACCGTGATGTTGATGCCGCTGCCAGCGAACAACGGTCCGACAGAATAGATCTCGCTGAGCATCACGCCGCCGAGCCGGCCACGCTCCCGCGGTCCGGGCACGTTGGAGATCGGCAGGTTCATCAGCCTGGTCTGCGCTTCGCGTTTCGACAGCCAACGAAACGCGGCCGGCGCCACGCTGGGTGGCAGGTATTCGGTCCACTGCCCGGTCACCTCCGGACCGAGCAGATGGTAGTCCTCTTTCGCGATGCCGGCGGCCACTGCTGTCAGGCGGACCCGTTCCAGCGGGTCATCGATGTGCACGGGCAACGACACGTTCAGCCCGGAGAATTCGTTTCCGGTGAGCCGGTCGCCAGACGTGTCCAGGCTGGCGGGGACCGAGGCGATCAGTGGCTCGTCGGCGCGTCCGTCGCAGCGCAGCAACAGCTCTCGCAGGGCCCCGGCGGCCGTGGCCAGCACCAGGTCGTTGATCGTGATGCCCAAGTGCTTGCTGGTCTCTTTCACGTCGGACAACGCCAGCGTCGCCGTGCCGAACCGGCGTCTCGGCGATACGACGTGGTTGAAAAACGTCGGCGGTGGCGAGAACGATTTCGCCATTTCGGGTTGCTCGCCACGCTCCTTGCTCCGCGCGCGGACCCGGCCGACGCCCAAGGCGGTGTCTCGGATCAACCTCGGCAGCTTGCCGAACTGCCGCACGTGGTCATTCCACGCTTCCTTCAGGAGCTCACCCGCCGACGGTGGCGCATTCGTCGCATACAGATCCCGCTCGTCCTGAATCGGGCCTTTCAGATCCATGGCCTTGGCCATCAGGTTCGCCGACGCGATTCCAGCGGCAAGCGCGTGGTGCACCTTGCCGATCACCGCGAAGCGGCGGTCGGCCATGCCTTCGGCGAAGTACATCTCCCACAGCGGTCGGCTGCGATCCAGCGGCGTGCCCGCGATCTCGCCGATCACCTCGTTCAGCTCGCGGCGTCCACCGGGCCACGGCACCTGCACCCGGCGCAGGTGATAGTTCAGATCGATATCCGACTTCTCCAGCCACATCGGGTGGTGCAACTTCAGCGGGATGTCAACCAGCTTGTAGCGCAGGGGCTCGAGCAGGTGCAGGCGACGGCGCAGCGTGCGCCGGAATACCTCGAAGGTGAAGTCGCCGTCAAAGTCGGTGGCGTCGATCACGCCGATCTTCAGCGTATGCGTGTGGATGTTGGGCGTCTCGCTGTACAGCAGTATCGCGTCCCAGCCGTTGAGCCGTTTCACACCCCACCTCTTCAGGACGACTCCGGGGTCAACTACGAGGTTATATGACCTCTGCCCTGCTCAACAGGTGGCGCCGGTGAATCTCGTTGAGGAACAACCCGATCACCGTCGCGACCGACCCCGTGCGGGAGCCGTCGGTCATGTCGAAGCCGTGGTGGGCGCCCGGAAGTTCCAGGTAACCGACCATCGACCGCGACGCCGAGCGCAGCCGCTCCACGAACGCCCTGGCCTGCTCGACCGGAATGACGGTGTCGGCGCTTCCGTGCACGACCAGAAATGGTGGCGCGTCGGCCCGCACCCGCGCGATCGGCGAGGCGTTGCGGAAAAGCTCGGGGTGCCGGGATAGCCGCTTCTTCACGACGACACGTTCGAGGAAGTCGACGAACTGTTCGCGTTCCCACGTCGACGTGTCTTCCCAGTCATAACGGCCGTAGATGCCGACGACAGCGTCGACTGAGGTATCGGCGTCGTCGTGAAGGTCGACGTGGAAGTCCGAATCGTCGGGCGTCAGGCCGGTGAGCGCCGCGAGGTGGCCACCGGCCGAACAGCCTGCGATCGCAACGAATTCGCGGTCACCTCCGAACCGGTCGACGTTGGCGCGGGCCCACGCAACCGCCGCTTTCACGTCCGTGACGTGCCGCGGCCAGCGGTGGTGAGGAGATACGCGATAGTCGATCGACAGGCACACCCAGCCCTGCTCGGCAAGATGGCTCAAGAGCGCATATCCCTGGAGCAGCCTGCTGCCGTGCACCCACGCGCCGCCGGGCACGAAAACCAGCACGGGTGCCGGACCGGTGAGGTCCCGCCGCCGCCACACGTCGAGAACCTGGGCCGGCGCATCGCCGTATCGGACGGAGCTGCGGTACAGGTAGCGGCGCCGCTGTGCGGGACCACGGAGCACCGGGGCGAACCGGTCGGTGGCCGGCCACGCCACGTCGAGACGTTCACCGGACACGATCCCGCGCAGCGCGGCAAGCGCCACATGGTTGGTCATCTCTCGCTCTTGGCGGCGGACCTCGGCCGAACTGGGCCTGCGGTTGCGGATCGCCGCGGACACCAGGTGCGGCGCGTGCCGGTAGCCCCACACCCCCATCGCGGTGAACCCGCCAAGCGGCTCGAGGTGCTTGCCGATCAGCGGCAACGTCCCGTAGAACTCACTCATTGCCAGCAAATAATCGACAGGGCGTGCACGGACGAACCACTTCGCCCGCGACCGAAGACTCGGCTTGCGCCGCACGGGATGTCGCGAATCCATTGAGGCAATGTACCCCCGCCGGGTTCGTTCTATGCGCAAAAACTCTCTATCCCGCCGCCCGGCGGGGGTGACCTGCGACGATGGACTACCGTCCAATCGTGAGCGCAAACATTATCTACACGGGCGACATCGTCACCGTCGACGATTCACAGCCCACTGCCGAGGCAGTGGCGGTCGAGAACGGCCGGATCAGCGCCGTCGGTGCCCGTGACCAGGTGCTCGCGCAGCATCGCGGCCCGCAGACCCGTGTCGTCGACCTCGATGGGAACACCCTGCTGCCGGCGTTCATCGACGCTCACAGCCACTACATCAACTCGCTGATGGTGGCCAATCAAGCCAATGTGTATGCGCCCCCTGCCGGCCCGGGCGCCGACGTCGACGCGATCGTCGCGGCATTGCGAAACTTCCGTGACACCAGGCGAATTCCACCCGGCCAGGTGATCGTCGGCTATGGCTACGACGACACGCTGATGGGTGGTGGCCGTACCCTGCACCGAGAGGACCTTGACGCCGACTTCCCCGATAATCCCGTTATCGTGCAACATGTTTCGCTGCACGGCGGAGTACTGAACTCGGCAGCACTGCGCAAGTGGGGCATCGCGGCGGACACGCCGACGCCGCCCGGCGGGGTGATCGTGCGCAAAGAGGGCAGCAACGAACCCGACGGCCTTCTGATGGAGACGGCGTTCTTGCCGATATTCGGGTCACTGCCCAAGCCCAACCCGAATCAGGAGATCGAGTGGAGCAAGGCCGGGCAGGCCATGTACGCCGCAGCGGGAATCACCACCGCGCAGGAGGGTTTGTCGCACCGACCCGACATCGACTTGATCTACCGCGCGGCCGAGGGCGGTGCCACGCTGATCGACGTCGTGGCGTACCCCTTCATCCTCGAGCTCGACGCCGTGCTGCAGACGTATCCGCCGGAGATGTTCGGTACCTACCGCAACCGGGTCAAGCTGGGCGGCGTGAAGATCACCCTGGACGGGTCACCGCAGGGCCGCACGGCGTTGTTCAGCACGCCGTATCTCGTGGACGGCCCCGAGGGACAACACAACTGGCGTGGTGAGCAGGCCTTCACCCAGGGCACGATCAACGGCTGGTTCAAACAGGTATACGACCTCGGTTTGCAGCTGCTCATTCACGCCAACGGCGACGCCGCGATCGACCTGCTGCTGGATGCACACGAGGCCGCCACCGCGGGTGACGCACCAGGCCTCGACCGTCGGACGACGGCCATCCACTCGCAGTTCGCCCGGCGAGATCAGTTGCCCCGCTTCGCCCGTCACGGGGTGATCCCGTCCTTCTTCACGTCCCACGCGTTCTACTTCGCCGACGCCCACATCCGGCTGCGCGGAAGAGAGCAGACGAACTTCCTCAGCCCGATGCGGGCCGCGATCGACACGGGCCTGCGGCCCAGCAACCACACCGACTTCAACGTCACCCCGATCGACCAACTGTTCGTGATGTGGACCGCGGTCAACCGTGTTTCGCGCAGCGGCGACGTCATCGGCGAAGACCAGCGCGTCACGCCGCTGGAAGCGCTCAAGGCGGTCACGATCAACGCCGCGTACCAGTACTTCGAGGAGGACACCAAGGGCTCGATCGAGGTGGGCAAGCTCGCCGATCTCGTGATCCTGGACGGCAACCCCCTCACCGTCGGCCCGATGGCGATCAACGACATCAAGGTGGTCGAGACGATCAAAGAGGGTCAGCCCATATATGCCGCGTGACAACGGCTTTCACCCCGACTTGCGCGGGTTGGCGCGGTTCTTGCCGCGCACGGCAGTAACGCCGCGGACGTTGTGGCTGATGCGCGCCGCGGAGCGGGTGCCAATCGGCGTCTCCAAGGACACCGAGGTGCTGACCCTGACGTCCGGCCGGCACGTCCGACTGCACCGCCCACCGGGAAATGACGGACCGCCCGCTGCGCTGCTGTGGATCCACGGCGGCGGGTTTGTGATCGGCAGACCGCAGCAGAGCGACGAGTTCTGCCGGCGGCTCAGTCGGAAGCTCGGCATCACGGTCGCAGCGCCGTCGTACCGACTCGCCCCGGAGCACCCGTATCCGGCCGCCGTTGAAGACTGTTATGCGGCACTGAGATGGCTTGTGTCGCTGCCGTCCGTTGATCCCTCCCGCGTAGCGATCGCCGGCGAGAGCGGAGGTGGGGGGCTGGCCGCGGCGTTGGCGTTCATTATCCGCGATCGCGGCGAAATCTCCCCTGTCCTACAGCTTTTGAGCTACCCGATGCTCGATGACCGGACAGTGTCGAGGACAGCCACCGCGCACATGCTTCGACTGTGGAACGAGCGCATGAACCGGTTCGCGTGGGCGTCGTACCTCGACGGCTCTGATCCCGATGTCGCCGTCCCCGCGCGGCGCAACGACCTTGCGGGATTGCCGCCGGCATGGATCGGCACCGGCAGCGCAGACCTGTTCTACGACGAGGACGTCGCCTACGCAGATCGCCTGAATAGTGCCGGCGTGCGATGCCATCTCGAGGTGGTGCGAGGCGCCTTCCACGGCTTTGACCGTGTCGCCGCCCGTACGGCAGTCGCGCGCGCGTTCTTCGACAGCCAGTGCACGGCACTGCGGGCCGCACTCACGCTCTGATCACTTTTCGGCGAGCTCGCGCGGCACGACGAACACGTCGACCAGCGCGCCGTTGCGCCACACCGTCATCTCGATTCGACGGGCGATCGCGTCCTCGACCATCAGCTTCTGGATCGCGGTGGCGGTGACGACGTTGTGGCCGTCGACGCTGATGACGACGTCTCCCCGGCGCAGACCGGCCTCGGCCGCGGGGCTGCCAGGAATCACGCTGGCGATCTGCAGGCCGTTTGCCGTGCCCAGCTTGGTGGCGACCGCAGGCGAGACCGCGATGTGCGCGCCGGCGATGCCCAGCCACGCACGACGCACCCGCCCGGTGCTCATCAGCGACGCGATGATCCGGTGTGTCGAGTCGTTGACGGGCACGGCCAGGCCCAGCCCGACTCCGGCGACCGCGGTGCTGACGCCGACCATCCGGCCGCGGCTGTCCGCCAAGGCACCCCCGCTGTTGCCGGGGTTCAGCGCCGCGTCCGTCTGGATCACCTCGTCGACGACGCGTCCGCTGCGGGTCGGCAGCGACCGGCCCAGCCCGGACACGATGCCTGCGGTGACACTGCCGGCCAACCCGAGCGGGTTGCCGATCGCCACCACCAGCTGACCGACCCGCAGATCCTCGGCGCGGCCCATCGGCACCGGCGGCGGCACGGGACCACGAGCCTTGAGGACGGCCAGATCCGACAGCACGTCACGCCCGACGACGTCGACGCGGACCGACGTGCCGTCGTTGAACGCGGCGTCCGCCGAGGATGCGGTCGCGACCACGTGCGCGCTGGTCAGCAGGTAGCCGTCGGGAGTGATGACGCTCGCGCTGCCACCACCGTCACCGCGCGAAGTGCGCACGGCCAGGCTCGCGACGCTGGGCATCACCGTGCGCGCGACAGCGATGACCACCGACGAGTACGCGTCGAGCACCTCGTCGTCCAGCGGGCGATCCTCAGCCATGACCCATTGAGCGCCTCACGAGTGCCCGCGTATACCGCCGTTCGCGCGGGGCTGAAACGGGGGTTACGTTTTCCGGGCGGCCTTCTCGCGGAGGAACAGCACCGGCAATACCAGGGTGGCGATCGCAGTCACCAGCCACACGACGACGGTGGCCGCGATCCACGACCCCAGCCCGCGAATGCTGAGTCCGTGGGTGAGAACCGACGCGAGGATCAATGCGACCAACGTCGATACCAGGCCGATCCCACCCAGGAACGCCGACGCGTAACGGTGAGCCAACTTTGCGATGAACGGTGCCAGGATCGCCTGCGCGCAAGTGAACACGACGACGGCGACCACAAACCCCGACACGGTGATCGAGACTCCGGGAACAAGCCACCACGCCACCAGCAGCCCGATCGCCGAGGATCCGAAGAACACCAGGGCACGCAGCAGAAATCGCACCATGCCGAGGATCCTAGATCCTGCGCCGGGCGTTGTGGACCGTTAGAACTGCAGTGCAGAGAACCGCCAGTCGAGCACTGGCCTGTCCACATCTGCGACGGCGGACACCAGCGACCGCAGCCGCAGGATGCCGCCCCCGCTGGGCAGCGGGTCGGCCGCCTCGACATGCAGCTCACTGACGAGTGTGTCACCTTCGTGCACCGGCCCGGTGTGCTCACAGGATTCCCAGCCCAGCACGGTGACAAGGTTGGGCAGCAGTCGGCTGGCCTGAGCGAGCGCCAGGCCGATGGTATGCCCGCCGTACACCAGCCGCTGACCCCCGGCACGCGAATCATGATGGATTGCAGCGACGTTCAGCGTGAGCCGAGCCAGTTCGGGTGCGCTGGACACCACGTCGGCGCTGCTGTGCAGCACCGACCCTGCCAGTCCCTGCTCGAAGTGCGGCCCCGCAACGCGGTGCCGGAACGCGTCGGCATCCCACTCCTCGGTGGCCTTGGTGAGGGTCACGGGTTCGCCGCCGATCGTCGACAGGTCGTCGGCGGGCGGCTCGCGATTCGGGTCGGCATCCGGGCGCAGCGGCAGCATCGCGCAGCGGTAAAAGTCGAGCACCAGCTGGCCGAGCTGATCGATCGTCGTCATCCGCAACGCGGCCAAGCCGGTGGGTGCGCGGCCTGGCTTCGGCGAATTCTGGTGCAGGCCAACCACTTCGGTGCGGGTGAATAGACTGTCCCCGATGGCGGGGAAGCGGTGAAACACCAGCCCGCGGTAGAACAGATTCGCCTTGACATGATGGGTGACCAGCGTCGACTGCCCGATCGCCACGTCGCACACCAGACCCGGGTGCGCCAGCGCGGTCGTCGCGCCCGTCACGGCGTAAGACAGGTGCGCGTCCAGCGGCAGCCGCAGCCGGTCACCGAGGATTGCCTGGTGCGCGGCGGCGACGCCGGCGGTCAACGTCATCGACGGCGCGGAGTCGAAGATCTGACCCATCCGCAGTTCGTCGAAGTACGGCCCGCCGCTCATCACGCCTCCCGATGTCTATGACGAGTATTTCGTCACCAGCTCATGCTTGTACAGCTTGCCGGTGTCGGTGCGCGGCAGTTGCGCGTCGAACGAGATCGACCGCGGACACTTGTAGTGCGCCAAGCGTTCCCGCAGCCACGCGGTCAGCTCGTCGGCGAATTCCTCCGTCGCGTCGACAGGATCAACGGTCTGCACCACCGCCTTGACCGACTGGCCCATCTCGTCGTCGGGCACGCCGAATACCGCGGCGTCGAGCACCTTCGGGTGCGTCACCAGCAGGTTCTCGGCCTCCTGCGGGTAGATGTTCACACCGCCGGAGATGATCATGTGGTGGCGACGGTCGGTGAGAAACAGGTACCCGTCGTCGTCGACATAACCGACGTCCCCGACGGTCACCCAGCCGTGCTTGTCGCGGGATTCCGCGGTCTTCTCCGGATCCCGGTGATACTCGAACGACGCACCTCCCACGTCGAAGTAGACCTGGCCGGCCTGTCCCACGGGCGCGTTATCGCCGTTCTCGTCGAGGATGTGGACCTGCCCGAACAACGGCTTGCCCACCGATCCGGGATGCGTCATCCAGTCCTCGGCGGAGATGAATGTGATGCCCGCACCCTCCGAGGAGGAGTAGTACTCGTCGACGATCGGGCCCCACCAGTCGATCATCTGCATCTTGATTTCCACGGGGCACGGCGCGGCGGCGTGGATCACCCGCTTCAGACCGGACATGTCATAGGAATCACGAACCGATTCAGGCAGTTTGAGCATGCGCACGAACATAACGGGAACGAACTGTCCGTGGGTGACGTGGTAACGCTGGATGGCCTCCATCGCCTGTTCGGGGTCGAACTTCTCCATCACCACCACCGTCGCCCCCATCGCCAGCGCCGACATCGACCACAAGCACGGCGCAGTGTGATACAGCGGCGCGGGACTCAGATAGACCGCGTCGGGCGTCATTCCGATCGCCATCAGCAGCGCGCTCAACACGTTGGGCGCCTCGGCCGGCGTGATATGGGGCAGTGGGCGGCGAATCCCCTTGGGACGCCCCGTGGTTCCCGACGAGTATTGAAGTAGGTCGCCTTCGCGTTCGTCGTCGATCGGCGTGTCCGGCTCGTCGGCCACGCATTCGGGATAGCGCTGCCAGCCGTCGAGATCGTCGTCTGCGATCATCAACAGGTCGGGGAGGCCGTTCGGCAGGTGCTCTTCGAGCCCTTCACACACCTTGCGCATTACCCGCGATCCGATTACGGCCTTGGCGCCGCTGTTGTCGATGATGTATGCCGCCTCGGCCGCGGTGAGGTGCGTGTTGATCGTCGCGTAGTACAACCCGCTGCGCCGCGCCGCCCACATCACCGCGTGGATGTGCTCGTTGTTCTCCAGGATCACCGCGACGGTGTCGCCCTCGCGCAGGCCCGCCTTGCGGAATATGTGCGCCACCCGGTTCGCGCGTGCCTCCAGGTCGGCGAAGGTCACCACTGCGCCCGATGGGTGCAGGATGATCGCCGGCTTGGCGGAAACATGCTCGCGGATCTGCATGGGCAGACTGTACTTGACGCGTGTCAAGCAACTCGCCGACGCGTGACATCGTCACCGAAGTCCGGTATAGTCGAACGTATGTTCGAGTACCTGGCATTGTCCGCGGTTGATCCGCAGGCTGACGAGGCTGGGTTGATCGAGGCGATCGCCGAGTTGGAGCGGGTGAAGTCGGCCGCGGCGGCTGGTCAGGCGCGTGCCGCCGCGGCATTGGACGAGCTGCGGCGGGCGAACGAGGCCGCCGCCGGGGTTCCGGGCCGCCAGCGGGGCCGCGGTGTGGCCAGCGAGGTCGCGCTGGCACGACGGGATTCGCCGGCTCGCGGTGGACGGCATCTCGGTTTCGCAAAGGCGCTGGTACACGAGATGCCGCACACGCTGGCCGCGCTGGAGCGCGGGGCGCTGTCGGAGTGGCGAGCCACCTTGATCGTGCGCGAATCCGCGTGCCTGGATGTCGAAGACCGGCAGGCGCTAGACGCCGAGTTGTGCGCCGACATTTCGAAACTCGACGGGATGGGCGATGCGCGGATCACCGCGGCTGCCAAGGAGATCGCCTACCGGTTGGATGCGCAGGCGGTGGTCGACCGCGCGGCCAAGGCCACCGAGGAGCGGACGGTGACGATCCGGCCGGCCCCAGACACCATGACCTATGTGACCGCGCTGCTGCCGGTGGCTCAAGGTGTCGGCGTATATGCCGGGCTGAGGCGTGCCGCCGACACCACCTTCGACGACCGCTCCCGCGGCCAGGTGATGGCAGACACGCTCGTCGAACGCGTCACCGGGCGGCCCGCTGAGGCAGCGGAGCCGGTCGCGGTCAACCTGGTGATCTCGGATGAGACGCTGCTCGGCAAGGACAACAGCCCGGCCGTAATTGAGGGTTACGGCCCGATCCCGGCCGCCGTGGCACGTGGGCTTGTCCACGGCGCAGTCACCGACGAGCGCTCAAAAGCCACGCTGCGGAGGCTGTACCGCCGCCCCCGGACGGGCAATTTGGTGGCGATGGAGTCGCGCTCGCGGTGCTTCCCCAACGGATTGGCTGAATTCATCGGGCTGCGTGATCAAACCTGCCGCACGCCGTACTGTGATGCGCCCATCCGACATCGCGACCACGCCCAGCCCCACAACCGCGGCGGACCCACCAGCGCCCAAAATGGGCTCGGCATGTGCGAACAATGCAACTACGTCAAGGAATCATTTGGCTGGTCTGTGATAGCCGCCGACGAAAACGGCACGCACACAGCACAATTCGTCACACCCACCGGCGCGCGGTACAAGTCTATTGCTCCACCGTTGCCGGGACCCCTCAGAATCGTTATCGACATGGACGTCGTCGATCTGCACGCCGCCTAACGCCGGTCGACTGTGAAGCGCGCCACATGCCGCCGTCTGGATTCGGTGTGTCGCCTTTCCCCCTGTCACGCTGGAGAACTGGAGGTGTCGAAGTACCGATGAGCGTGCACAGGATAGAGCCGGTGCTGACGTGGCTCGGCGGTGGCCATTCGGGTGAACTCGGCGAGCGTCACCAGCGTTCGACGGCGGCCATCGCCGGCGTCGTCGTGCTGGTGGATGCCGCGCTGGCATGGCTTGTCGCGACGCTGGCTGTTGCCGGCTCGACGGACTCGCCGGTGTGGGCGATTCTGCCGTTGACCTTGCTGTTCGGCCTGCTGGTCGGCGCGGTGACGCGGGCCGTCGCCGGCGGCCCCGCGCGCGGATGGACCGTCGTGGGCCGCGGCGCGGTCGACGTCCTCGTCGGCGCCGTCGTTGGCGAGCTCGCGGCGGTTGTGCTGTTCTCCGGATCGATCGACCGCCACATCGACGCGCAGGCCGCCCGCACCGCCGATTCCGCGCCTGCCGTCGCTCAGGTGTCGGCAGACCTCGTCAAGATGCGGGACGCGCGCACTGCGCTCGATGCTTCGCTGGACCAGGCCCGCATTCACCGTGATCAGGCGTTGGTGGTCGCCCGCTGCGAGTACAACCCGTCGCCCGCTTGCCCGCAGACCCGCATCACAGGGGTACCCGGCCCCGGACCCGAAACCCGAACGGCGAATGAGATTCTCGCGGATACTCAACGCGAGCTGGACAACGCCGTCGCCGCGCGCGACCGTCAAGCACCCGCGCTGGACTCCGAGATCGCCGGCGCTGAACAGACGTTGGCGCAGGCGCACCACACCGCAGTAGTGAACGCGGACCGTGGTCTCGGCGCCCGCTGGATCGCGATGCACGATCACACACTGGCGAGCGCGGGCGCACTCGTGCTCTGGGCGGTCACAATCGCGTTCTTCGCATTGTTGAGCCTGTTGCCGCTGATCCTGACCTGGCTACGCGGCGAGACCAGCCACGACCGCGGGGCGGCCGCGCGCGCCAAGCGTGAACGCTCCGAACTCGAGGCCGAGACCGCGATCTCCGTCAAGCGCGCCGAGGTGCGCGCGGAGATCGAAAACATGTGGGCCGAACAACAACTCACCAGTGCCCGTCTCGCCGTCGAGGCGCAGAACGAAATCGAACGCGAAATGCACCGCCGTCGTGTCGTCAAGGCGCTCGAGGCTCCCACCCAGGGGAGGCTGCAGCGCCCATCCGAAACCGTGGAGGAAGACATGTACCTGCCGATCGCTGCCGAGGCGGAAGCCGCGAGCCATACGGCGTTGCCGCCCGCCGGTCAGGAGAAGCTGCCAGCACGGGTGGAGTCGCGCAGCGCGCCCTCCATCCCGGACGTCACGAAGGCCGCCGCCCGCTGGATTCGCCCGTTCGTGCCGCCGATCGTGGCCCGCGCGATCGATTCGACGACCAAGCCACTGCGCACCGCACGCCAGGTCTTCGAAGAGGTCGAGGAAGTCACGTTCTCCTTCAAGCGCACCTACAAGGTGACGGTCGACTCCGAGGAAAGCGCTGACCCGGCCGAGCAGCACGGATCCGTGACCACCGAGCCAAGCCATGCACCACGCCAAGCGCGTCAAGTCGAATCGTCAAGGACCACCGACGAGAGCGCATTCGGGCTCGGTGCGCGGGAGCGTTCATCGGAGTTGGGCCGCTGGGACGAATTCGGCGAACTGGGCGGACGGCGCAGCCCGCGCGAACTGCCGTCGGCTGAATAGCCCGTCACTCGATCGGGTCGAAGCGGAAGACAGCCAACTGCCCTGCCAGCGCCTCGAACTCGTCGGGCGTGCCGTCGACGACCAGTCCTGAGCGCTTGGCGAAGCCAACGCCGACCGGCACGTGCGCAGGAAATTCGCGTAACACCAGACGAGATTCGTCAGCTGATAGCTCGACGATCTTGACGCGGCGCGACTTTCGGCCTCGGCTCAACGTACCCTCCCCCGCGGCCCGGGCATTGCGTGGCCAGTCCGAGTCCGGATAGCCCGCAACCGTGTATAGGTTGCCCTCGTGGGTGAACGGCGTCATCGGTGTGCTGCGCGGTTGCCCCGATCGGCGACCCGGGACCGTCAGCACCATGGCCGGTCCCGTGCGAATGCCGAGCTTTTGGAGCGTCATCACCACCTTGTTCATCGGCTTGAGAAAGCGCGGAGGCTGCGGACTAGACATTGCTTCTCCCTCGCTAGTTCGTGAAAAGGTCGGTGTGCTTGCGAACCCACTGCTCGAATGATTCGGCAGGCCTGCCGAGGATGCTTTCGACGTCGTCGGTTACCGTCGCTGACACCTCGACGGTGCTCGCCAGCATCGCGACATAAGCGTCGCCGAACTCTGGCGGAAACCCCAGCCCGACGAACCGCTGGCGCACCAACTCAGCGGGAATCTCGTTATAGCGCAACGGCCTGCGCAAGACGGATCCGATGACGTCGACCATCTCGATGTTGGTCAGCGATTGAGGTCCGGTCAGCGGAATCCGCTGTCCCACGAGGTCATCCGAAAGTATGGCTCTGGCGGCCACCTCGGCGATGTCGCGCTCGGCGATCGGTGCGCTCGACGCCGCGGCGTACGGCCCGTTGACCACATCGCCGAGGAGAATCTGAGGCGCCCACATCCCGGCGAAGTTGGTCGCAAACACCGACGGTCGCAAGCTCGCCCATTCCAGCCCCGATTCGCGTGCCAGCTGGTCGGCTTCTTTGTTTCGGTCACCGCGGTACCGCGACGGCTGACGGGAGAAGTCGTCGTCGGCGTTTATCGCCGACAGCGCCACCAGCCGGGTGACACCTTGCTGCTGCGCGTGACGCACAACCGACGCCATCTCGTCGCCGAGCGCTCGCGAGTTGATGAACAGTGCGGTGGCGCCCGGAATCGCGCTCGCCGCGGTCTCAAACACCTTCACATCGGCAGGCAGCCCCGCAGAATCCGGACAGCGACTGACCGCGCGCACCTCCGCGCCGGCCGCCACCAATTCCTCAACCAGCGGCCTGCCCACATTGCCGGTCGCTCCAGTGACAACAATTGCCATGATCAAGCTCCTTTCCTTGAGCGCTAAGACAAGGACGACGGCCGGCCCGGAAAAGTTACGCATGGGCGTTGTAACTTTTTGGTGCTTTGCTTCGTCATATGGGGATGACCGATGCGAATCTGGGGGAGGCGTGGCGGCTCCACCACCCCTATGTCGTCAACCTCGCGTATCAGATGCTTGGCGATATTGCGGACGCGGAAGACGTCGCTCAGGAGGCATTCACGCGACTGTCCGGGGTCGACGGCATCGACGACGTCCGGGCCTGGTTGACGGTGGTTGCCGGGCGGTTGTGTCTCGACCAGGTTCGGTCGGCCCGAGCCAGATATGAATCACCAATGGAGACAACGGTGTTGGAGGCCCATGCCGACCTGTCGCTGGACCCCGCGGACCGCGTCACGCTCGACGACCAGATCAGTGGCGCGCTGCTGAAAGTGCTGCATCGGCTCAGTCCCGGTGAACGGGTCACGTTTGTACTGCACGACGTGTTCAAGGTGCCATTCGAGGAGATTGCAGACACTGTTGGGCGCCCGGTCGGCACCTGCCGACAACTGGCACGTCGGGCTCGGGCCAAGGTTCAAGGGGCTGGATCACCTATCCAAGAAGTGAGCAGCGACGAGCATCGCACGGTCATCGAGAAGTTCATCTTCGCGTGCGCCACAGGCGATTTGGCGGCGCTGACGGCGGTGCTCGACCCGGCGGTCTGGGGCGCCGCGACGTTCATCAGCGAGCCCGCGCCGCCGCCGCAGGTCAACCACGGCCCCGACGCGGTTGCCAACAACCTGCTGCGCTTCCTCGGGCCGGGCACCACCCTCGTCGGCGCCCCCGTCGGGCAGCCGGTACTGCTCGGTTACACGCAGCGGCGACTGTTCGCCGTTCTGGCGCTCACCGTGCGGGACGGCCGGGTGCTGAAGATCGAGGCGACCGTCGACCCGTTTGCATTCCGCCGAGAAGACCTGGCGGCAGACTAGTCTCCATGCGCTCATTCGAGATCGCGACGGAGTTGGCGGCTCCACCGGAAGCGGTGTGGCAGCGGGTGACGACGCTGCCGGGAATCAACGACGAGCTGCTGCCGCTGGCGCGGATGACAACCCCGCCACGCATGCGCGGTGTCACTCTTGGCGAGGTCGCTGTAGGCGAGCACCTCGGTCGCAGCTGGCTCCTGGCCTTCGGGCTGATCCCGGTGGAATACGACGACATGACCATCACCGAGCTCGGACCCGGCCACCGATTCCTGGAGCAGTCGACGATGCTGACTCAATCGCGCTGGCGTCACGAGCGCATCGTCGAACGGATTGACCGTGGATGCCGCGTCGCCGACCGGCTTGCGTGGCTAGGCCGTACGAGAGCTTTGGGTGCGCTGCTCGATCTGGCTGTGCCGGTGCTCTTTCGGCATCGCCACCGACGCCTGCGAAGGCGCTTCGGCACCGTGTGAGGGTGAAGCAGCACGACGAGATTGTCAGTTCTCGACGCCGAATACTCGCCATTCGTCGGGCACCCCCTTGAGCACATGAGATCCACGGTCGGTGAACGCGATTCCCGAGCCGGCCACCAGGTCCTTTACTGTGGAGGACACCAGAACCTCGCCCGGGCCGGCGAGCGCTGAGACGCGTTGGCCGATGTGGACGGCGATCCCGCCGATGTCGTCGCCGCGAAGCTCAATCTCACCGGTGTGCAGACCCGCCCGTACTTCGATGCCCAGCGACCGCACTGCCAGCGACAATCGCTTGCGCGCCCCGCACGGAACGCGCGGGGCCGTCGAAGGTAGCGACGACGCCGTCACCCGTCGTGTTGATCCTGCGACCGCGATGACGCTCGATCTCGCGGGCGACCAGGGCGTCGTGGCGGTCCAACGTCCGCGTCCACTCATCGTCGCCGAGCGCGGCGGCGCGCTGTGTCGATGACACGATGTCGGTGAAGAGCACCGTCGCCAGGGCGCGATCCGGCACAGGAACGGGACGAACGCCTGTGAGGAATTCCTCGATCTCGTCGAGGATCGCGTCCTGGTCTCCGAGGTACGGAAAGTATTCATTGCCCGGAAGTTCGACGACTTTGGCTCCGGGGATGTGCGCACCGAGGTAGCGGCTGCCGGCGGCGTGCGCGAAGTCCGCCGTCCGATAGACAACGAGCGTCGGCACACGGATCGCCGACAAGAGGTGGCGCACGTCGATCTCGCGGATCGTCTGCAGGAGCGCGACAGCGGCGCCCGGACTTGCCGAGAGCCGCTCCCATCGCGCGTGTGCCCTGCGAAAGGCGGGGTCGTCGGCCCTGTCCGGTGTTAGGAGAAAGAGGGGCAATCCTCCCTCCTGCCCGCGGCCCCAGTTCTCCTCGAGATGTCGCAAACCCTCATCCCATACATCCTCGGGTACACCATCCGGGTAGTCCGGCGCCCAGGCCATCCGCGGATATGCGCCGTACAGAACGAGTGCTGACACGCGCTCCGGGTATGTCGCGGCGAAAAGGATGGAAAGCGCTCCGCCCTCCGAGCCACCATAAACGGCGGCCCGTTGCGAGCCCACAGCGTCCATCACGGCGCGGAGGTCATCCATCCGTTCCTCGAGCGTCGCCACGGCAACCCGGTCGGACAGGCCGGTGCCACGCTTGTCGAACATGATCAGACGGCAGAACGACGCGAGTCGCTCGAAGTATCTGCGCTCGGCAGGATCCTCCCATTGCAGCTCGAGGTTCGAGACGAATGGTGGAACGTGAATGAGATCGAAGGGCCCGTCACCGGCAACCTGATACGCGATGTTCACGTCGCCCGACTTCGCGTACCGGGTTTCGGGGACCTCGATCACAAGGTCAGTCTCTCGCACGAGCAGACGCAAAGCCCCCAATCCGTAAGGATTTTGAGGGCTTATGCGTCTGCTCGCGGAAAACGCGGGATCAGGCCAGGCGGTGCTTCAGAGCGTCGAACTCGTCCTTGATGCCAGTGGGCAGCTTTTCGCCCACGAACTCGAACCACTCCTCGATCTGCGGCAGCTCCTCGCGCCACTCTTCGGGATTGACCGCCAAAGCCTCGTCGACGTCGGCAGCATCGATGTCCAGTCCGTCGAGATCGAGATCCTCGGCGGTCGGGACGATGCCGATCGGCGTGGACTGACCCGACCCGCGGCCTTCCACGCGTTCGATGAGCCACTTCAGCACGCGGCTGTTCTCCCCGAAGCCGGGCCACAGGAAGCGTCCGTCGTCGCCGCGGCGGAACCAGTTGACGAAGAAGATCTTCGGCATCTTCGATTCGTCGGAATTCTTGCCGATGTCGATCCAGTGCTGGAAGTAGTCGCCGACGTTGTAGCCGAGGAACGGCAGCATCGCCATCGGGTCGCGGCGCACGGTGCCGACCTTGCCCTCGGCGGCGGCGGTCTGCTCGCTTCCCATCGTCGCGCCGATGAACACGCCGTGCTGCCAGTCGTTGGCCTGCGTCACCAGCGGCACTGTCGTCTTGCGCCGGGCGCCGAACAGGATCGCCGAGATCGGCACGCCCTGTGGATCGTCCCACTCCGGGGCCAGCGACGGGCACTGCGACATCGGCGTGCAGTATCGCGAGTTCGGGTGCGCCGCCTTCTCGTCCGAGTCGGGCGTCCAGTCCCTGCCCTTCCAGTCGGTCAGGTGCTGCGGATCGCCTTCCAGGCCTTCCCACCACACATCGCCGTCGTCGGTGAGAGCGACGTTGGTGAACACGGTGTTGCCGGCCTCGATGGTCTTCATCGCGTTCGGGTTGGACTTCCAGTTGGTGCCCGGCGCGACGCCGAAGAACCCGAACTCGGGGTTGACGGCGTAGAGCCGGCCGTCCTTGCCGAACCGCATCCACGCGATGTCGTCGCCGATGGTTTCGGCGCGCCACCCCGGAACCGTCGGCTGAATCATCGCGAGGTTGGTTTTGCCGCAGGCTGACGGGAACGCGGCGACGACGTAGTAATCCTTGTTCTCCGGCGAGATGAGCTTGAGGATCAGCATGTGCTCGGCGAGCCAGCCCTCGTCGTGGGCGATCGCCGACGCGATCCGCAGTGCGTAGCACTTCTTGCCCAGCAGCGCGTTGCCGCCGTAGCCGGAGCCGTAGCTCCAGATCTCACGGGTCTCCGGGAAGTGAGTGATGTATTTGGTGTCGTTGCACGGCCACGGGACGTCTTTCTGACCAGACTCCAGCGGGGCGCCGACCGAATGCAGGCACTTGACGAAGAATCCGTTGTCGCCCATCTTGTCCAGCGCCGCCTTGCCCATCCGGGTCATGGTTCGCATCGACACCACGACGTACTCGGAGTCGGTGATCTCCACACCGAGCTTCGGGTCTTCGGCGCCGAGCGGGCCCATGCAGAACGGAACCACGTACATCGTGCGACCGCGCATGCACCCGCGGTACAGATCGGTCAGGATGTCCCGCATTTCGGCGGGCTCCATCCAGTTGTTCGTCGGACCGGCGTCGAGCTCACGCTCGGTGCAGATGAAGGTCCGCGACTCCACTCGCGCGACGTCTGAGGGGTCCGAGTTGGCGACGTAGGAGTTGGGCTTCTTATCTTCGTTGAGCTTGACGAAGGTGCCGGCCTTGACGAGCTGCTCGGTCAGCCGCGCGCACTCCTCTTCGGAGCCGTCGGTGAATACCACCCGGTCGGGCTGTGTGAGCTCGGCGACTTCCCGCACCCAGGCCAGCAGCCCTTCATGTTTCGTCGGTGCATCATCCAGACCCGGAATGGTCGCTGCTGTCATCAATCACTCCTGCGTTAGGTTCCATGCAAGGACGCAGGTCACGCTGCGCCAGCACGGCAGCGGCAATCGTCCCTTCAACTAGAGGTTAACGCCACAGCCTGCACTCTGGTTAACCGGGCGGGAGCGGAATTACTCACAGGAACGATTCAGATTGTCGTTCTCGCCCTCATCGTGCCAGCCGCCGTCCAGCTCGGCGCGCACCGCCTCCAATGCGCGTCGCAGCGCAGGAACCTCTCGATCACGCCTCGCCGCCGCCTGCGCCGCGGCGACCGCGTGTTCCCGCAGTTCGCTATCGATAGCCGCAACACGGTCGGCGACACTGGCCGCTTCCGCCTCGTCGCGTTGGACCCGCTCAGCCGTAAGCACCGACTCGGCGTGCAGCACTCGCGTGGCGACGTGCTCCTCGACGACCGCGCGCAAATCGCTCACGACGTCGCCGACCCAGCGGTCCAGCACCGCCCGGTCGCGTAGCAGACGGCGCATCGCGACCACCCATACCGCCACCACCAAACCGACCGCCGCGCCGGCGGCCAGGCCTGCGGCGGTGTATGCGGGCGCCAGGCCGGCGAACAGCCGGCTCAGCGTCAGCGCGACGCCCAGCCCGAAGACCAAGCCGAGCAACATCATCAGCCGGGCTTCCAGACCGCCGGCCGTCAACGGCGGCGACGGCAGCGGCGGCCTTGCCGGCGGCGGGTCGTCCGGGGGTGCAGTCAAGCCCGACTCGGTCGCCAGGTCGGCGAGCTGCTGGCGGATACCGTCATGGACCTCGCCGATGACCTCGTCCACGCGGTCGCCCACGTACTGCTCGAACTCCGGCAGCCGACGGCGGGTCATCGCCGACGCATCTTCGGCCAGCTCGCTGCGCACCGATGCGCACCGGTTGCGGGCGAAATACGTCAGCTGCACCTTCGCCTGCTGGATCCGGCTGCGCAGTGAGATGGTCCGCTGCGATCTGGCCAACCGGCGCTCCCGCAGGGCCTCGCTACGCTCCCGGTGAAGCGCCGCCATCCTGGCTTCACGGGCCACACCGGCGGCGGCGTCCTCGTGCCGGCGCAGCGCGTGGCCGAGCCGGGTTTGCCAGGCCCGCAACCGGTTTCGTCGCGGTAGCTGGCTGTGCGCCATCCCCGCTTCAATCGCGTCAACCAGCTCAGACACCCGTGGCTCGCCGAGTTCGGGCGCCGCGGCCACGCCCACCCACACGGTGTCGGCGTACCTCGCGTCGTGTGCGGCCGCAGCCCCTTGATCGGCCGCGAGCACGTCACGCCAGCCCCTGTGCACGTCGATCTTCGACACCGCGCCGATCACCAGATCAGTGTTGGCCGCTGCGGAATCGAGCAGCACATAGTCCGATTCGGTGAGCGGCGCGACGGCCGACGCCACGTACACCACCGCCG
Source organism: uncultured Actinomycetota bacterium (assembly GCA_963744085.1). GTDB lineage: Bacteria > Actinomycetota > Actinomycetes > Mycobacteriales > Mycobacteriaceae > Mycobacterium. The sequence continues at coordinate 799,463 of CAVUSK010000014.1, read as the reverse complement.
CGGGCGCGTCGTGGTCAGCAAGGTCGGCGGTTTCGACGAAGGTCCGGTCCGGCAGCAGCTCACGCAGCACATCGGCCAGGCTGGTCGAACCCGCGAGCCACGGGCCGGTGACCAGGATCACGTCGCGCGTCTGCGCGACCGGGCCGTCATCGGGGTGCAGCGCTTTCACCATGGCGTCGACGACACCGACGTCGTCGGTCATATCGGCGCACCCGTCTGGGTCCGGCGCCACAGCCGCAGCGACCCGCGGACGATGGCTGCGCCGCACGCGTGGTGAACGGCGTTGACCGGCCCACTTTGGTACCGGCGCCAGCGCGCGGCCCGGCACAGGTGCGCCGCCGGGTCGTCACCGGGGTCGACGGCCATCCCCGCGGCTTCCACCACATCGACTGCGGCGGCCATGCGCGCCAGCACGGTGTCGTCATCGCACAGAAACGCTGCGATTCGCGCGGCAACGCCCTCATCGGCCGTGGCGGCGAGGGCCTCCAGTTCGGCGACGGCCCGGCGGACCCGCTGATAGGCGGCCTCGGCAACCATCGGCGCCAGCGAGGCAACGACCGCACCCACGCCGCTGTGCCGACGCAGCACCCGCTGGACGCCGGCGGCGTCCGCCCCGGCCCGCGCGGCCGGCACCGCCTGGACGATGCCGTACAGGTCCAGCGTTTCGAGCAGCCACATGCGGGTCTCCGCCGGCAGTCGGTGCGGCCGTGTGACGAATTCGTCTACGGAGCCGGGCTCATACGGCGCACCCGCCAGCGTTCGCAACGCCGCCAGCTGTTGATCGTCCGTCTCCACGGCAGCCAGGTGAGCCACCATCGGCACCGTCGTTACCCCGGTCAACGCCCGGTAGCGCGCGCAGAGGGTGCGCGGGTGAGCGATCAGATCGGCCTTGTTCAGCACAACCAGGGTGGGGCGAGCCGATGCCGACGCGCTGATCGCGGCGCGGTCCTCGGGTTTGACGACTTCGGCGACGACGTGGACGTCGACGTCACCGTCGCACGTCAGTACCGCGCCCGCGGTCGCGAGCCCGCGGGCGACGCTGCCGCGGCCCACGCCGGTTCGCCCGTGCACGGCCACCGACACGCGGACGGCAGTCCGCCGGGCAAGCGCGCCGACCCGAGGCTCATCGATCTCGGCGGCGAACCGCGCCAATCGCTCGCCAAAGATCGCATGCCCGCGCCCGCTCACTCGTTCCCCCGCCTGCCGTGTCGGTTGCTCATACCAGTAAAAGGCAACTGTTGGGTATCAATCTGCACCACATAAGGGGGCTGCTTAACTTCATGGGCCACCATTGACGGATGCAGACGCAGCGGGACGGGCTTTCCGACGTGAAACCGCCGCCGCATCTGCACCGCCGGGTGACCAGTTTCCGGTCCCGGCGCGCCACCCTCACCGATGCCCAGCAACGAACCTGGGCGCGTCTTTGGCCGGTGCTCGGCGTCGATGCGGGGCCCACCGGCGAGCAGCCGCCGAACCTCGTCGACACCGCCGCCTGGTTCGGCCGGTCGGCGCCGGTGGTTCTCGAAATCGGTTGTGGCACAGGGGTATCCACTGCCGCGATGGCGAAGGAGGAACCTCACATCGATGTTGTCGCGGTGGAGGTTTACAAGCGGGGCCTTGCGCAGCTGCTCGGCGCCGTCGACCGTGAGCAGATCACCAACATCCGGCTGATCCGCGGCGACGGCCTCGACGTGCTCGAGCACATGTTCGGCTCCGAGTCGCTGACCGGGGTGCGGGTGTTCTTCCCGGATCCGTGGCCGAAGTCGCGCCACCACAAGCGCAGGCTCCTGCAGCCGGGCACCGTCGCGCTGATCGCCAACCGGTTGACGCAAGGGGGGATCCTGCACGTCGCCACCGACCACGAGGGCTACGCCGAGCAGATCGCGGCCGTCGGCGACGAGGAACCGCGGTTGCGCCGCGCGCATCCCGCCGGCACGCTGCCCATCTCGGTGCGGCGGCCGACCACCAAATACGAGTCCAAGGCGCGGCATGCCGGAAGCGCCGTCGCCGAGCTGCTGTGGGAGAAACCGGCCCGGACGCGGGGAGGTGAATAGTTTGAGCGTCACCGAACAGGTGGAAGAGATACCCGTCACAACCACGGATGCGGCGACCCCTCCTGCGCCCCGGCGGGTGCTGCTCGTCTGGGACGCGCCAAACCTCGACATGGGCCTCGGGTCGATCATCGGCGGCCGTCCCACGGCGGCCCACCGCCCACGCTTCGACGCGCTGGGTCGTTGGCTGCTGGCGCGCACCGCCGAGCTGGCCGTCGGCCACACCGACGTGTCGCTGGAGCCCGAGGCGACGGTGTTCACCAACATCGCCCCCGGCAGCGCCGACGTGGTTCGACCATGGGTGGAGGCATTGCGTAACGTGGGGTTCGCGGTGTTCGCCAAACCGAAGATCGACGACGACAGCGACGTGGACGTCGACATGTTGAATCACATCGCACTGCGGCACAGCGAAGGGCTGGCCGGTGTGCTGGTGGCTTCCGCGGACGGACAGGCGTTCCGGCAGCCGCTCGAGGACATCGCCCACTCCGGCGTTGCGGTCCAGGTGCTCGGATTTCGTGAACATGCGAGCTGGGCGCTAGCCTCGGATACCTTGGACTTCGTCGACCTGGAAGACATTCCCGGCGTTTTCCGAGAGCCCCTGCCGCGGGTCGGCCTGGATTCGCTGCCAGACCAAGGGGCGTGGCTGCAGCCATTCCGGCCGCTGTCGTCGCTGACCGCACGCGTTTGACGTCTGCACCGGTTTCGAGAGGTATAAGGAGCTTACGTGTTCGCCTGGTGGGGCCGAACGGTCTACCGCTACCGATTCATCGTGATCGGTGTGATGGTCGGGCTGTGCCTCATCGGCGGCTTCTTCGGGATGAGCCTGGGCAACCACGTCACCCAGAGTGGGTTCTACGACGACGGCAGCCAATCGGTTAAGGCTTCGGTGCTCGGCGACGACGTGTACGGCCGCGACCGGCGCGGACACATCGTCGCGATTTTCGACGCGCCCCGGGGCAAGACCGTCGACGACCAAGCCTGGTCACACAAGATCGCCGACGAGCTGAACAAGTTCAAGGCCGACCACCCGGGTCAGGTGCTGGACTGGGCGGGCTATCTGCGGGCGATCGCCTCGTCTGACCCGAGTGCTCAGCAAGCCGCACAAGAGAACGCGACGGTGCGCGGCACGGCCACCAAGGACAAGACACGTACGTTCGTCAACATCAGCCTCAAGGGCGACAACGACGACACGATCCTCAACAACTACAAGGCCATCGAGGCCGACCTCAAGAAGATCAACGACGGCAATATCGAGCTGGCCGGGCTGCAACCGCTGGCCAATGAACTGACCGGAACCATCGCCGAGGACCAGCAACGGGCCGAAGTGTTGGCGTTGCCGCTGGTAATGGTCGTGCTCTTCTTCGTCTTCGGCGGAGTCGTCGCCGCCAGCTTGCCGGGGATCGTCGGCGGGTTGTCGATCGCCGGGGCGCTGGGCATCATGCGCCTGATCGCGGAGATCACCGGCCCGGTGCATTATTTCGCCCAGCCCGTCGTGACGCTGATCGGCCTGGGCATCGCGATCGACTACGGGCTGTTCGTGGTCAGCCGGTTCCGAGAAGAGATCGCCGAAGGCTACGACACCGAGACTGCGGTGCGGCGCACCATGATGACGGCAGGCCGGACCGTGACGTTCTCGGCGGTGCTCATCGTCGCCTCGCTGGCCGGCCTGTTGCTGTTCCCGCAGGGCTTCTTGAAGTCGTTGACGTACGCAGGCATCGCGTCCGTCATGCTCTCGGCGATCCTGTCGATCACCGTGCTGCCTGCCTGCCTCGCCGTGCTGGGAAAGCACGTCGACGCGCTGGGTGTGCGGACGCTGTTGCGGGTGCCGCTGTTCCGAAATGTCCGGTGGATCAATGCCTATCTGAATTGGCTGGCCAATCTGCTGCAGAAGACCAAGACCCGTGAAGAGGTCGAGAACGGCTTCTGGGGCAGGCTGATCAACGTCGTGACCAAGCGACCGATCGTGTTCGCGGCGCCGATCCTCGTCATCATGATCTTGCTGATCGTTCCGCTCGGTCAGTTGTCGCTGGGCGGCATCAGCGAGAAGTACCTGCCGCCCACCAACTCGGTCCGACAGGCGCAGGAGGACTTCGACCGGACGTTCCCGGGCTACCGCACCGAGACGCTCACCCTGGTCATTAAGAACGCCAACCCCGCGCAGGTGGAGGAGATCAAGAGCGAGGCCGGCCGGCTCAGCGGCTTCACCAACGCGAGCTGGGACGAGCGCAGCGTTTCTTCCGACGCGAACGGCAACCCGGGCACGAAGAAGGACCCGAACGTCACCGTCCTGGAAAACGGTTTGCAGATCCGCAACGACGCCGCCGACAAGATCAGCCAGTTGCGCTCGATTCAGACGCCTAAAGGCGTGACGATATGGGTGGGCGGCACGCCGGCGCTCGAACAGGACAGCATCCACAGCCTGTTCGACAAGCTCCCCCTGATGATCGTGATCCTCATTACGACCACGACGCTGCTGATGTTCCTGGCGTTCGGGTCATTGGTGCTGCCGATCAAGGCGGCCGTGATGAGCGCGCTGACGCTGGGCTCGACGCTGGGCATTCTGACGTGGATCTTCGTGGACGGGCACTTCTCGAAGTGGCTGAACTTCACCGCGACACCGCTCACCGCGCCCGTCATCGGGCTGATCATCGCGGTGATCTATGGCTTGTCCACCGACTACGAGGTGTTCCTCGTGTCTCGAATGGTCGAAGCGCGCGAGCGGGGTATGTCGACAACCGAAGCGATTCGGATCGGCACCGCCACCACGGGTCGCATCATCACCGCGGCGGCGTTGATCCTCGTCGTCGTCGCCGGCGCCTTCGTGTTCTCCGACCTCGTGATGATGAAGTACCTGGCGTTCGGCCTGATCGCGGCATTGCTGCTGGACGCCACTGTGGTCCGGATGTTCCTGGTGCCGTCGATCATGAAGCTGCTCGGCGACGACTGCTGGTGGGCGCCGCGCTGGATGAAGCGGCTGCAGAACCGCATCGGGCTGGGCGAGATCCATCTGCCTGACGAACGCAAGCGGCCGGCAGTTCGCGAGCCGGGAGAAGCGCTCGTCGGCGCCGGTGCGGCCGCCCTGCCGCGGCGGCCGCACGACCCCACGCATCCGGCCGTCGAGGGCTCGACTCGTTCGGGCGCGGCCCGGCCGGCGCCGCAGTCCGCCCGTCCGCCGCAGCCGCAGGCTCCGTCGGTGGCAGGCACCACCAGGATGCCGGCAGGTCAGCCGTCATCGGCGGAACCGCCGACCACTCGCCTGTCGGTCGCGGCGAAGAACGCGGCCAAGGCCGTCATCAACAACGCGTCGGCGATCACCCAGCGAACCCACCGCGCTGCGCCACCGCCGCCGCGCGAGGAGCGCGAGATCGAGTCGTGGCTCGGCGAGCTTCGGGGCTCGACGCCTCCGCCGCCGGCCCAGGAAGCCGCAGCGGGTGAAGACGCCGAGGAGACCACCGCGATTCCCGTGCAGCGGCCGAGCAGTGGCGCACCGCCCACGAAGCCGACGAAGCGCCCGCCCGCCAACGCCGATCCGGAGGCGACCGAGAAGCTGCCCAAGCCCCAACAGAAGCCCGGCGCTCGACCCGACGAAGAACGCCGCCGCGGCGGCGGCGTCAGCGCCCAGGATCTTCTCCGGCGCGAGGGGCGACTCTAGCTACTCGTCGGACTCGCGCGACTCGGAGGACGGGCCCATTTGATCGGGCTCGGCGCTGATCCCCACCGGCTCGTCGTAGTCGGGCTTCTCCCCCGGTTCGCCGACGTCCTCGTCGCGTTCCAACAGCACGCGAACCGCGCTGTTGACGAACGCGATGGTGGGGACGGCGAGCAGCGCGCCGACGATGCCGGACAGCACACCCCCTGTCGAGATGCCGAGCACGACCGCCAGCGGGTGAATCGACACGGCCCTGCCCATCACCAGCGGCTGCAGCACGTGCCCTTCGAACTGCTGCACCGCGATGATCAGCCCCAGCGTGATCAGCGCGTAGATGAAACCCTTGGACAGCAGGGCGACGATGACGGCTAGGAAGCCGGCGATCACCGCACCGACCAGCGGGATGAACGCCCCAAGGAACACCAGGGAGGCCAGCGGCAGCGCCAGCGGGACGCCCATGATGGCCAGGCCGGTGCCGATGCCGACCGCGTCGACCAGCGCGACGAGGAACGTCGCGCGCACGTAGCCGATCAGCGATCCGAACCCGGCTTTGCCTGCCTCGCGGACCTTCTCCCGAACATGGGCCGGGAAGATCCGCGTCACGAACTCGTAGATGTTGCGGCCGCCGTAGAGGAAGAAGATCAGCGTGAACAACACGACGAACGCTCCCGTGATGATCTCCGTAAGCGTGCCTGCGGTGGACAGCGCGCCGGTGGTCAGCTTCTCCTGATTGTTGCGCAGCGCATCGACCGCGGATTTGCCTGCGTTGTCGATCTGCGCCTTGTTGAGATGCGCCGGGCCGTTGATGAGCCAGTTCGTCACGGTGTCGATGCTGTGCTTGACCTGGTCGACGAGTCCCGGTACGCCGTCGATGAACTGGCTCACGACGAACGTCAGGATGCCGCCGAGCACCGCGAATCCGAGCAACAGAAGGAGGAACACCGCGCTGCCGCGGGGAACGCCGCGCTTGTCCAGCCAGTCCACGCCGGGCAACAGCAACGCCGAGAGCATCAACGCGAGCGCCACCGGTACGAAGATCACCTCGAGGTGCTTGAACATCCACAGCACCGCGAGGACGAACCCGAAGATCGCCAGCAGACGCCACGACCAGGCCGCGCCTTTGCTCACCAGTGGCGGGACGGCGGCGTCTTCGGGGGCTGGCATGCGGGTAGCGTAACCGCAGCACTTGCCCGCGAACGCGGCTTCCGTGCAGAGCACAACGCGTCAGTTGGGCGAGCGGCGGGACCTGCGCGGCTAACCTGTACCACGTGTCCACAGACGCGCCGGCAAGCGATGCCCGCCGCGGAGAGGGACAGTCACGCGGCAAATACTGGTGGCTGCGGTGGGCGATCGTCGGGATCTCCGTGGTGGTCCTCGTCGTCGAAATCGTTTTGGTATGGCACCAATTGGCGCTGGCGTGGCACAGCCTGTACACCGCGAGGTGGTTCTGGGTGCTCGCCGCGATCGGTGCCGCGCTGGGTTCCATGCACAGCTTCGCCCAGATTCAGCGCACCCTGCTGAGGTCGGCCGGGGTCGTCGTGAAGCAGTGGCGATCAGAGTCCGCGTTCTATGCGGGAAACGCATTGAGCACCACGCTGCCCGGCGGTCCGGTGCTGTCCGCCACCTTCATCTACCGCCAGCAACGCCTCTGGGGGGCATCGCCGGTCGTCGCCTCCTGGCAGCTGGTGATGTCCGGTGTGCTGCAGGTGGTGGGTCTGGCCCTGATCGGTTTGGGCGGCGCTTTCCTGTTGGGCGCCAAGAACAATCCGTTCTCGCTGATATTCACACTCGGCGGGTTCGTCGCGCTGCTGCTGCTCGCGCAAGCCGTCGCGAGCCGCCCCGAGCTGATCGACGGAATCGGCGTGAGGGTGCTGTCGTGGGTGAACTCGCTGCGCGGAAAACCGCAAGAGACGGGTTTGGAGAAGTGGCGCGAGACGCTCAGCCAGTTGGAGTCGGTCAGCTTGAACCGGCGCGAACTCGGGGTCGCGTTCAGTTGGTCGCTTTTCAACTGGGTCGCCGACGTGGGATGTCTGCTGTTCGCCACGTACGCCGCGGGTGGTCGGCCGTCGCTTGCCGGGTTGACAGTCGCCTATGCCGCCGCCCGCGCGGTCGGGTCGATCCCGCTGATGCCGGGCGGACTGTTGGTTGTCGAGGCGGTGCTAGTGCCAGGCCTGGTGACAAGCGGGGTGTCGCTGCCGGACGCGATCTCGGCGATGCTGCTCTACCGGTTGATCAGCTGGATCTTCATTGCGGCCATCGGTTGGGTGTTGTTCCTCCTCCTGTTCCGCACTGAGAGCCAGATCGACCCCGACGCCGCCGAACGAGGCGGTATCGATGCGGAGCCCAAACCCCACAAGGATATTGACGATTCGGGCGACAAAGACCCTTGACCGTACGCCGCGTGGTTGAATGTGCCTATGCACCTGCGCTTTTCAGCTCTTCGCGCAAGCGGCTCGTGGTTACTTACCGCGAGTGCGGTTCTCGCTTTGACGTCGTGTGCCACCGGATCTCAATCGGGCACGGCTGCATCGTCGTCTCCGTCCACGGTGACCGTGACCGTCGGTCCGCCGCCGACGACCCCGGCACCGACAGGTCCGACGGTGGCCACCCCGGTCGTCGGCTCGGTGCTCGCCCCTCCGATGCCGGTGGCCGCCACCGACGGCAAGACGCACCTTGCCTACGAACTCGTGCTCACCAATGCGAATCCGCAAGACGTGACGCTGACGTCGGTGGCAGCGGTGGCAGGGGGAAACACGTTGCTGACTCTGACCGGCGACGGGTTGGCGTATTGGACGAGGCCGCTGGGCAGCCCGACGCCCCCGACGACGATCCGCGGCGGCCAGACCGCACTGGTGTGGCTCGACGTCGTCATCGACGAGGCGAATATTCCCTCTGACATCACCCACACCGTCGGCATTTCGGTGCCGGAGCCTCAACCGCCGGTGACCGAGCCGACAATGACCGAAACGATCGCCCCCACAACGGTGGACAACCGCAAGCCGGTCACCATTTCGCCGCCGCTGTCGGGTGACAACTGGGTGAGCGCCAACGGCTGCTGCGACATGACATCGCACCGGATGGCGGTCAACCCGCTCAACGGAGCGTTGTGGGCCGCAGAGCGCTACGCGATCGACTATGTCCACCTCACTGCCGACGGGCGATTGTTCAACGGCGACAAGGCCGACCTGCAGAGCTATTCCTCGTTCGGTGCCGACGTGCTCGCCGTCGCCGACGGACAAGTGGTGGCGGTCGTCAACAATCTGCCGGAACAGATTCCCGGCGCCAATCCGGTTGGCCTTCCGCTCGACCAGTACGCCGGCAACCATGTCGTGCAGGACATCGGCGGCGGCAACTACGTCATGTACGCGCATCTGAAGACCGGCAGTATCACGGTTAAGGCCGGCGATCGGCTCACCACCGGCCAAACATTCGCGGCAGTGGGCAACACGGGCAACACGGATGGGCCGCACCTGCACTTTCAGCTGATGGACGCCCCGGAGCCGTTGCGCGCCAACGGATTACCATTTCTATTCGACAAGTTCCGACTGGATTCGCACCTCGTCTCCGCAGGGAACGAACTGGGTGAAACGGGCGGCCCCGCGGTGTTCCAGCACGGTGTTGCGCCCGCCGATAAGACCTACGTGATGCCACTCGACCTGGACGTGATGACGTACCCGCGTCGGTGATGAGTAGCCTCACGATGTGCCTGCGAAGCAAGTGGGGTCGGCTCTGGTGACCGATGCGGTGTGTGTGCTGTTGTTCTGTGCGATCGGCCGGCGAAGCCACGCGGAGGGCGTGACGGTCGTCGGCGTCGCGCAGACGGCGTGGCCGTTCTTGGCCGGCGCCGCGGCCGGCTGGCTCGTCAGCCGCGGGTGGCGCCGGCCGCTGGCGATCCTCCCGACCGGCGTCGCCGTGTGGGTCGGCACCATCGCGGTGGGAATGTTGTTGCGCAAGGCCAACTCTGGTGGTGTGGCCGTTACTTTCGTAATCGTCGCTTCGGTGGTGACGGCCGTGCTGCTGCTGGGCTGGCGTGGCGCTTTGGCCGTGTCGAATCGTCGGTCGCCGGGTCGCCAAGGGTAGACACCGTCAACCTCGCCCGCAGGCCCCCCAGCGGTCCTTGGGAGAGTTCGATGCCGCCGTCGTGAAGTTCGGCCTGCTGTGCGACGAGCGCCAGTCCAAGCCCCGAGCCTCCGGGGGTCGCGGTGCTGCCGCGCGCGAACCGGCCGAGCACTTTCGCGTACTCGTCGGGCGGCAGACCGCGTCCGTTGTCGTCGACGATGATCTCCAGGTAATCGTCGCGGCGGTACGCGGCCAACACGACACGCGTCGCCCGGCCATGGGCGATCGCATTGCGCACCAGATTGTCGACGGCCAGCCGCAAACCACCGGGCCAGCCCATGATGACGCCGGCGTCGTCGGCCGCAAGCTCGACTTCGACCGTCGACGACGGCCTACTGTTTTCCCGCGCGACTCGCTCCAAAAGCTCTGCGACGTCGATTGGTTCGCGGTCCTCGGCCTTGGCGAGCTGACCGGACGCCAACTGGCCGAGCGCGGTGATGATCGCCTCCACCCGACGCTGCGCACGCGACAGGTCGGCCACCACCTCCCGCCGCTCCTCGTCGGGCAGGTCATGGATGCGCAATGTGTCCAGGTCCGCGCGCATCGCGGTCAGCGGCGTGCGCAGTTCGTGCGCGGCATTGGCGGCGAAGTCCTGGGCGGCCTGCAACGAGTTGGTCGTCGACGCCTGCGCGGCCGCCAGTCGCCGCAACATTCCCGACATCGCTTCCGAGAGGTCTTCGGCCTCCCGGATCCCATGCACGGCAGGCAACGTGTCCTCGTCCTTGCCGAGTCGTCGGGTGTGTTCGGTCAATCGCCGCAGTGGGCGAACGGCCGGCCCGGCCAACAGCCAGCCAAGTCCGCCCGCGCCCAACACCGCACCCGCACCGATCAAGAGGTACAACGGAATTCGCGAGCGGTCCAACAGGATGCTGTCGACGCGAATGCCGATCGACACCAGCGTGTCACCGTCCGCCTGCGACCGTTGCACCGTGCGAACCCGGTAAGTGACCCCGTTGACGGGGACGGTCGTCGTGCCCACCGCCAGCGGCGGCAGCTGAAAGCCGCGCTGATACACCACCTCCTTGGTGGTGCGGGACCGGACGGTCTGCAGGATCGCGCGCGGCTCCGTCGTGTTGCGGTTCGGGTCGATGCTCGTGTCGATGATCGCGTCGAGACGGCGGTCGAGCTGGGCGGCGTCATTGTTGACGAGCAGGACCGATGTCACCACTGCGAACAGTGCGACCACCGCCGCCGCCGCCGACGCCGCGGCGACCGCCACGCGGGTACGCAACGAGGACGATCGGCGGACCAGCAGGCGCAGCCGGTCCAAGCCCCTCACAGCGCACCCGCTATTTCTCGCCTCACGGCTCGGTCCGCAACACGTACCCGATCCCGCGAACCGTGTGGATGACCCGCGGAATCCCGTCGCGTTCGAGTTTGCGCCGCAGGTAGCTGATGAACACGTCGGCGACGTTGGTGTCGACGTCGAAGTCGTACCCCCAGACAAGCTCCAGCAGCCGCTGCCGGGTCAGCACCACCCCGACGTTCTCCGCCAGGACGGCCAAGAGGTCGAACTCCCGCTTCGTCAGTTCGACGCGCTCCCCCGCGACGAACACCAGGCGGCGCGCGGTGTCGATGGTCAACGGGCCGATCGTCATCGCGTCCGATGCCTCGTGGGAATGCGACGAACGGCGCAGCAGGGCATGCAGACGGGCCACCAATTCGCCGAGATCGAACGGCTTGGTCAAGTAGTCGTCCGCGCCGGCCTCCAGGCCTGCGATGCGATCGTTGACGGTGTCCCGGGCGGAGAGCACACAGATCGGGATGTCGTTGCCCAGCGCCCGCAGCGCCGTCACCACCGCGACACCGTCCAATTCGGGCATCTGCACGTCGAGCACGAGCGCGTCATGCGTCTGACTCGACAGCAGCCGCAGCGCCTCTTTGCCGGTCGCCGCAACGTGTACGTCGAAACCCCCGTGCCGCAACCCGCGAGCGACCGAGGTTCGCACGTCGGGGTCGTCGTCGACCATCAACACCAGGGGACCCGCGCCTTCGCGCGCAGGCGACTCTGCCCTGCTCGCCGGTGTAGGTGCCTCTCCCGTGCGGGGGAGTGCCCCCTGCTCGTCCCGCACTAGGTAGTTACTGGCAGCGGTTCTTCAGGTCGACGAGCGGCTGGCGGATCCCCGTCAGGTCGGCCTTGGTCTGAGGGTTGGCGTCCAGGTAGTTCTGGACGTCGTCCCGGATCTCACTCTTGGGCTGACCCTTGAGGCCGGTGAAGAAGTTGTTCACGTCCGGATGGGTGAACAGGTAGGCCGAGGTCGAAGCCGCGACGCCGGACGCAACACCCGCGAGGTCGGCCGCCGTGCAATTAGGCGGCGGGTCAGCGAGCGCCGACGGGATGGCGCCGAACAGCATCGCGCCGGAGATAGCACCTGCACCGATCGCACCTGCGACCACGCGGCGTCCGGTACGGCCCGCGATCAACCGCTCGCGCGAGAAGCAGAGGGCGGAGAGCAACATCAAATAGCTCCTTCGTCACGTGTCAAAGAGAACGTAACCAGTGGTGGTTACCGACATAGTGAAGCTAATCAGAATCAGCCCGCACTTTCTTGCCGTTAACCAATTCTGAAAATACCCGAGCCGCGGTTCAGCGTGCGGTTGCGCCGCCGGTGCTGGGCGGTGCGAGCGACGGGCCGGGCAGCGGGCCCGCGGCGGCGGGTGCCTGCTGACTCTGCGCGGCCTGCATCATCTGCAGGATCTGCGGAAGCGTGACCGGCAGCTTGCACCGGCCGCTCAGACTCTGCAGCGGCTGCTGAAGGCTCTGCAGGTCCTTGGCCGCCTGCGCGTTGGCGTCGAAATAGGTCTTGACCGCCACGAGGGCCTGCGGACCCGGCTGGCCGGCGGCGGCGGTGAGCGCGGCGTTGGTTTCCGGATGCGAGTCCAAGTAGTTGCCGGTGTTGGTGGCCACGGAGCCGATCGTGCGGGCGATCTCGCTGGCCGCGCACGGGTCGTTCGCGGCGGTGGCCGACGGAACCATCGTCATTGCCACCGCGGCCGCGCCGACCAGACAGGAGGCGAAGACGCCGTAGAGGGCGCGGCGCACGGCCCGGGTCGTGGCTTCCATGGACAACTCCTAACGATTTGCGGACAATTTGGCGGCAATGCGCATCGATGCGCTGCTCGATTCAGGGTCCGCGGCCACCAAACGGCCAACCCGTATGTTGCCATCCGGCGGCGCCGGATCGCCATCCAGCGGGTGAAACAGCAGGTGAACGGGTTTCCCGCCGATAGGCGGGATCTACCCGGAGGAGCCGCTGCCTTGAGCAGAATGCCAGCTCAGCAGCCCTGAGAGCTCAAGCTTGCTGTTGTAGGCTCACGACGCCGGGAGAAAGCAGGTACCGACATCCAGCAGTTCATGATGCGCTTGAGTAGCAATCTGCGCAGGTACCGCTGGGCGGTGTTCCTCGCGTGGCTGCTGGTGCTGGCGCCCGCCGTGTTGGTCTCGTTGCACGAGTCCAACAATCTCACCGGCGGCGGATTCGAGGTCACCGGGTCGCAATCGCTGCATGTGCAGAGAGAACTCGAGACGCACTACCCCGACGAGGGGGCCTCTCCTCTCGCGCTGGTTGCCGCGCCGCGCGACGGTGCCACCGTCGAGGACATGGTCGCCGCGGTCGACCTGCTCAAGAAGAAGGCGGCCGAGGTGCCCAGCGTTTCGGTGCCGCCGGACCCGACGCAACTCCCGCCCCGGGCCGAACGGCCGTACGTCATCCCGCTGAAGCTGGACTTCAACAACTCCGGCGCAGTCGACGTTGCCAAGCAGTTACGTAGCAAAGTCGGCATCCATGGCGACCAACCCGGACATCTGGACAACGGCCGGGTGGATCTGTACGTGATCGGTCAGGGGGCGCTCGGCGCGGCCGCACAGGCGAACACCAAACACGACATCGCCGAAGCCGAGCAGTGGAACCTTCCGATCATCCTGGTCGTCCTGCTCGCGGTGTTCGGGTCACTGGCCGCCGCGGCGATGCCGCTTATCCTGGGCATCGTCACTGTCGCGGTGTCCATGGGCCTGGTCTTCGTGCTTTCGATGCACACCACGATGTCGGTGTTCGTGACGCCGACGGTGTCGATGTTCGGAATCGCACTGGCCGTGGACTATTCGCTGTTCATCCTGATGCGCTACCGCGAGGAGCTGCGCGCGGGCCGCGACGCGAAACAGGCGACCGACGCCGCGATGGCCACCTCAGGGCTCGCGGTGGTGTTATCGGGCCTCACGGTCATCGCGTCGGTCACCGGCATATACCTCATCAACACCCCGGTCCTGCGGTCCATGGCTACCGGCGCGGTCGTGACCGTCGCGGTCGCGGTGCTCACCTCGGTCACGCTGATACCCGCAGTGCTGGCGACGTTCGGGCGGGCCGCCGCCAAGCGATCCTGGTTGTTGCAATGGTCCCGACGCCCGGAATCCACTCAATCGCCGTTCTGGACGCGCTGGATTACTTTCGTGATGCGACGGCCGTGGGCGTCGGCGCTGGCGGCGTCGGTGGTGCTACTGTCCCTGGCCGCACCGGCACTGTCGATGACGCTGGCGAACAGCATGCAGCGCCAGTTCCCACCGACACACGAGATCCGCGGTGGCGTGAACGCGGCCGCCCAGGCGCTGGGGCCGGGTGCGCTCGGCCCGATCCGGGTGCTCATCGAATTCCCAGACGGCGACGCGTCGAGCCCGGAGCACAAACAGGTACTCGACGCCGTCGAGATGCGGATGCGGGAGGCGCCGAACATCGTGACGGTGCAGCCACCGGCGTTCGCCGACGACAACCACAGCGCGCTGCTGTCCGCGGTGTTGTCGGTGGATCCCGAGGACCTGTCCGCCCGCGACACGATCGACCGGATGCGCGAGCAACTGCCACAGGTTCCCGGCGTGCAGAACCTCCGCATCAACGTCGGCGGGCCGACCGCGCTGATCAAGGACTTCGACGACCGGGTGGAGCAGACCCAGCCCTGGGTGTTCCTGTTCGTGTCGCTGATCGCGTTCGTGATGCTGCTGATCTCGATCCGGTCGGTGTTCCTGGCATTCAAGGGTGTGCTGATGACCGTGCTTTCGGTCGCCGCCGCGTACGGAAGCATCGTCATGGTGTTCCAATGGGGTTGGTTGAAAGACCTTGGCTTCCAACCACTCTCGTCCCTCGACAGCTCCGTTCCGCCGTTGGTGCTCGCGATCACCTTCGGCCTGTCCATGGACTACGAGATCTTCTTGCTGACCCGCATCCGGGAGCGCTTCCTACAGACCAACAACACCCGCGACGCGGTGTCGTGGGGGGTGAGCACCAGCGCTCGCACCATCACGAGCGCGGCGCTGATCATGATCGCGGTGTACATCGGGTTCGCGTTCGCCGGTATGCCCCTGGTGGCTGAGCTCGGTGTCGCGTGCGCCGTCGCGATCGCGGTCGACGCCACGGTGGTGCGGCTGGTGCTGGTGCCCGCGCTGATGGCGATGTTCGACCAATGGAACTGGTGGCTGCCACGCTGGCTGGCGCGCATCCTGCCGTCGGTCGACTTCGAACGACCGCTGCCCAAGGTCGACATCGGCGACGTCGTGCTCATCCCCGACGACATCTCGGCGCTGGTGGCGCCGAGCTCCGATGTCCGGATGGTGGTCAAGTCCGCGGCAAAGCTCAAAGACCTTGCACCGAATGCGATCACCGTGGCCGATCCCCTGGCCTTCAGCGGCTGCGGCCACCGCAACGACGAGGCGGCAGAGGAGCAGACCTCAACGAACGGCAACGGCCACGTCGCCGTCACCGGTCCTCTTCGCCACCGCGGCAGCCGCAAGAAGATGCCGTGGGTGGGCCGAGGCGTCCATCCTGTCACGATGTGGCGGGGCAGGCTGTCTGTCGCGCTCGATGCGCTGGAGGTGGATGCGCATGCCGACGCGCCCCAGGTGGAGCGGCGCAGCCCGGTGGAAACCACCAGCGTTCAGTTGCCCACAGGTGACCGCCTGCAAATCCCCACCGGGGCCGAAACCCTGAGGCTGAAGGGCTATCTGTTGATGTGCCGCAACAGCGGCCGCGACTACGCCGAGTTTGCTGAGTTGGTCGAGACGATGGACACTCACACCGCTGCGCTCGTGCTGGCCGGTATGGACAAGTACTACTGTGGTCAACAGCCCAGGAAACAATGGGTTGCCACTGAACTCGTGCGCAGACTGGCCGACCCCCGACCGTCTGACGATCAGGTCGATCCGGATGTCGACTGGGCGCAAGTCGAACAGCGCTGCCTGTCGGTTGCCGTGGCGATGCTGGAGGAGGCGAGGTGACGTTGGCTGTCGACGCGCATGGAGACGCGGCGCCCACCGTTCGCTTGCCTGCGGCGGGGCAACGGTCACCGCTGGCCGCTTACAACGAGAAGCCTGTCGAGTTCTGGCCCACCGCCGCGATCCGGCAAGCGGTGGAAAGCGGGGACCTCGAGGTGTGGCAGCGGATCGTGGTGGCGCTCAAACGCGACCCCTTTGGCCGGACCGCGCGCCAGGTCGAAGAAGTGCTCGAGAACGCTTCGTCGCCCGGTATCACCAAGGCGCTGACCGAGGTATTGACACGTACCCGGGCGCAGCTCGAGGCCGACGAATGCACCGAGGTCGCACGTCAGATCCAGGCCCTCATCGACCGCTCCGGGCTGGGCGCCCGCGAGTTCGCGTCGCGCATCGGCGTGACCGGCGAGGACCTCGCCGCGTACCTGGCGGGCGATGTCAGCCCGTCGGCGGCGCAGATGGTCCGGATGCGCCGGCTGTCCGACCGATTCGCGAAAATGAAGGCGCAGCGCCCCGCACGCTCCGAGTGAGCGCGCACATGTGGACCGAACCAGACGATGACGCACTGCGCGATCTGCTGCGCAACACCCACACAATCGCGGTGGTCGGGGTGTCGCCCGACCCGCTTCGGCCCAGCAACGGCGTCTACCACTATCTGAGTTCCGCGACCGACTACGAGCTGTATCCGGTCAATCCGATGCTCGACGAGCTCGACGGCCGCCAGGCATACCCGGACCTGGCTGCGTTGCCGGTGGTGCCGGACATGGTGGATGTGTTTCGCCGCCAGGACCAGCTGCGATCCGTGCTGGACCAAGCCGTGGCCGTCGGCGCGAAGAGCCTCTGGCTGCAGCAAGGTCTATGGGACGAGCAGTTGGCGGCAGACGCGAAAGCCGCCGGGATGGCTGTGGTGATGGATCGCTGCCTGAAGGTGGAGCACGCCCGGCTGCTGTGAGCTACGGATTGCCCTGATTCTGATTCGGCGTCGGGTTGACCGGTGTCACGTCGAAGACCAGCCACCTGCCGTCCTTCTTGGTCAGCGTGACCCGCAGCGCCAGCACCGCTCGGTCCGGCGGACTGTTCGGCTTCGTCTGGACGGCGCGCATCACCACCGCGACGCTGGCTGCGTCAGGACCGATCGCCTCCACGCCCGCCGAGATCGTATGCGCCTCGGCGCTAACATTTTTCGCCGCCAGATCCGCCGCGGTCTTCGCGAACGCCTTCTTGTATTCCTCGCCTTGCTCGGGCCCCATCATCGCCGCGGCCTTGTCGATCGACGAGGTGGGGTCCTGCGGTGAGAACGTCGCGGTCGCCTCGGAGACACCGGTCGCCAGCCGCACGACTTGGTCCATGCTCTGCGCGAGCTCGCGGTCGGGCCGCGTCCAGTGCGTGTAGGTGACGAGCACCGCGGCCACCAGCGCGGCGGCAGTCAGGCCGACCACCGCCAGCCGCAGCCCCGGTCCGTCGTCGTCGGTGCCGACCGTCACCCTGTCTCGGCGAAACAGCACGAAGTTGACCAGCATGCCCTGGACGATCAGCGTGCACAGCACCGAGCACACCGCCACCCACCAGACGCGCCAATCCAACGCGTGTCCGATCATCAGCATGGCCCCGATCGCGGCCAGCGGGGCGGCGATGTCGAAGGCAAGGACGCGCCACGCGTTCCTCATCGCAAGAAGTCCAGGTCGGAGATGAGCAGCTGGCCGTCGACGTCGGACACGCCGATTCGCAGGTTCCAACGCACGGTTTGCGGTTTGCCGCCCGCGTTCTCGCTGACCGAAGTCGCCACGATCAGCACGGTGTCGGTGCGCGACGCCATTCCGCTGGGCATTGGTTCATGCGGCGGCGGGCTCCCCGGCTGGCGATCCAGGTCGTGGTACACCGACTCGATCGACGCCGAGTTGATCTGACCGGTGGTCTTCGCCTGCAACGTCTTGACCAGGCTCGTATACGGCTGGATGGCCTGGTCCAACTGGGTGTTCAGCTCACCGACCGTTTCGTCGTGCAGCTTCTGCACGCTGCTTTCGATGTTGTCCTTGTTCATGTTGATCAGCACGCCCGCCCAAGTCACCGCGACCTGCATCGCTCTCGCCCGATAGGCGAGTTCGTTTTCGTTGTCGCGGTGCGCCGACCAGATCAGCGTCGTCAGGACAATCGCACCGATGCAGACCAGTCCCAGCACCGCAGAAGCGATGCCGAAGCCCGAGAACACCGGGCGGCGCTCGGCCGCCTCGGTTGCATCCTCGCCACCCCCGGGAGTGTCAATCTCCTCTGACACGAAGGCGAGGGTACCGCGACCCCGGCGGGCCACCCGCGCGGGCGTGGAAGTATGAACCAGTGACGATCACCTCCGGCATCGACCTTTCGTACGTGGACTCGGCGGCGCGCCCGCAAGACGACCTGTTCGGCCATGTCAACGGCCGCTGGCTCGCGGAGTACGAGATCCCGGCCGACCGCGCCACCGACGGCGCGTTCCGCGAGTTGTTCGACCGGGCTGAGGAGCAGGTGCGTGACCTGATCACCGAGGCGGCCGAGTCTGTCTCTTCGCGCGAGCGCATCGGCGACCTGTACGCGAGCTTCATGGATGAAGACACCGTCGCGCGCGTCGGCCTGACACCACTACACGAAGAGCTCAAAGCCATCGACAGTGCAACCGATGCGGCCGACCTCGCGGACGTGATCGGCCGCCTGCAGCGCACCGGCGTCGGCGGCGGTGCCGGCGCGTACATCGCCACCGACTCCAAGGACTCGAGCCGCTACCTACTGCACCTCAACCAGTCCGGTCTCGGCCTGCCCGACGAGTCGTACTACCGCGACCCGCAGCACGCCGAGATCCTCGCCGCATATCAGCGCCACATCGCGGCGATGCTCGCGTTGGTGTACGGGGACAACGGCGACGACCATGCCGATACTGCCGCGCGGATCGTCGCGCTGGAGTCCAAACTCGCTGCCGCACACTGGGACGTCGTCAAGCGCCGGGACGCCGACCTGACGTACAACCTGCGCAAGTTCTCCGATCTGCCCGAGGAGGCGCCGGGCTTCGACTGGTCCGGCTGGGTGCGTGCGCTGGGCAGCTCGAGCGAGGCTGTCGCAGAACTCGTTGTGCGCCAACCTGATTACCTGACGACGTTTGCCGCATTGTGGTCCGGCGAGGATCTGGCCGTCTGGAAGCAGTGGCTGCGCTGGCGGCTCATCCACGCTCGCGCGTTCTTGCTCACCGACGAGCTCGTTGCCGAGGACTTCGCGTTTTACGGCCGCACACTGTCGGGGACAGAACAGATTCAGGATCGCTGGAAGCGCGGCGTGTCTCTGGTCCAGGCCCTGATGGGCGATGCGCTGGGCAAGCTCTACGTCGAACGATACTTCCCGCCGGAAGCCAAAGCGCGGATGGACGTCCTCGTGGCCAACCTCTCAGAGGCGTACCGGGTCAGCATCGAATCGTTGGACTGGATGACACCGGAAACGCGACAGCGGGCGTTGGAAAAGCTCGACAAATTCACCGCCAAGATCGGCTATCCGAAGAAGTGGCGCGACTATTCGAAGCTTCGGGTCGACCGCGCCGACTTGTTCGGCAACTTCATTCGCGGCAAAGAAGTGGACTCCGACCGCGAGCTCGCCAAGCTCGGATCGCCGGTCGACCGCGACGAATGGTTCATGACCCCGCAGATGGTGAACGCCTATTACAACCCCGGCATGAACGAGATCGTTTTTCCCGCAGCGATATTGCAGCCGCCGTTCTTCGATGCGGAGGCCGATGACGCCGCCAACTACGGTGGCATCGGTGCGGTGATCGGACACGAGATCGGCCACGGCTTCGACGACCAGGGCTCCAAGTATGACGGCGACGGAAACCTCGTCGATTGGTGGACCGACGAGGACCGCGCCGAATTCAGCGCCCGCACAAAGGCGTTGATCGAGCAGTACGACGCGCTCGTCCCCCGCGCCCTGACCGGCAGCCACCATGTGAACGGTGCTTTCACCGTGGGTGAGAACATCGGCGACCTCGGTGGCCTGTCGATCGCGTTGCTCGCCTACCAGCTGTCGCTGAACGGTGGTCAGGCACCGACCGTCGACGGGCTGACCGGACTGCAGCGCGTATTCTTCGGCTGGGCGCAGGTGTGGCGCACCAAGTCACGTGATGCGGAAGCCATCCGCCGTCTGGCGGTCGACCCGCACAGCCCGCCGGAGTTCCGTTGCAACGGCGTGGTGCGCAACATCGACGCGTTCTACGACGCGTTCGACGTCGCGGACTCCGACGACCTTTACCTGGACCCGGCGCAGCGAGTCAGAATCTGGAACTGACTGCCGCGCAATCGCGGCTCAACGCTGCCAGTCGTCGTAGCCGTCGTTCTGGTTGTACGTCCCGCCGGACGGTGTTCTTGATGACGACCGGGTCGCCGCGGTTGAAGGTCGCCATGAACCACTTCGCGTTGTCCGGGCTGATGTTGATGCAGCCGTGGCTGACGTTGCGCTTGCCCTGATCCGACACCGACCACGGTGCCGAGTGCACGAAGATTCCGGTGTTGGAGATCCGGACGGCGTCGCTCACGTTGACCTTGTAGCCCATCGCCGAGTTCACCGGCACGCCGTAGGTCGACGAATCCATCACGATCGTCGGGTACTTCTCGCTGACGTAATAAGTGCCGTTGGGCGTGGCGGTCTTGGGCCCGCTCATGCCCATCGAAACCGGGATCGTCTTCTCGACCTTTCCGTTACGGGTGACGGTCATTGTGTGGGTCGAGTCGTCGATGGTCGCCACCAGCGCGTCACCGGTGTTGAAGCTCGACACGGCGCCAGCAGCATCGATGTGGACCGCGGTGTGCGCGGGCCAGAACGATTCCGGCCGCCAGCGCAGTTGCTGGTCATTCATCCAGTAGAAGTGACCCGGCACCGGCGGGTTCGACGAGATGTGGACGGCCGACTGGGCCAGCGCGCGATCGCCGATCGGCACCGCAAAGTTGATCACGATGGGTTTGGCGACGCCCACGGTCGCGCCGTTGGGTGGATCGAAGGTCGGTGGCCGGAACGGCGGAGTGCCGGTGAACGGTGTCGGGTCCTGGCCTGCCACCGGAGTGCTCACGGTCTCGGCGGGCGGCGGCCCGACGGCGTCGACCGCACCAGGCTCCGCGGGTGGTGGCTGGAGCATCGGCACGGGCACGTCGGCCGTGGGCGCATTGGGATCCACGGGAGCTTCGATCCCCGGTGGCGGTCCCGGCGGGATTCCTGGATCCTGCTCCGGGTCGGCCAGCGCCGAGGGCGCGGCCGTGACCATCGCAGCTGCCACGCCGGCAGCGCAGAAAGCCGAGGTCAGCGTTCGTTTGGTGCACCGCCACGATGCCCGTGGCCTTGCGGCTCGGGTGCGTGTACTCATCAATCCTCCAGACCTCTCAGTTCGCCCAGTGTCGCATAGGAGAAGAAGCCGTCATGACCAGTCACGGGTCCCCGACCCCTGCGCAGCTACCTGATACGTCTCACTGAGCAGCAGGTTTGTTACGTCTGGGAGATTAGCGAACAATTCCCGCCAGCAGCGGTCAAGAGCGGACCAACCGCGCGATCGCGGCGGAGGCCTCGGCCAGCTTGGCGTCGGCCTCCTCGCCGCCTGCCGACACGGCATTGCTCACACAGTGGTTCAGGTGTTCGTCGAGCAGCCCGAGTGCCACCGACTGCAGCGCGCTGTTCACGGCGCTGATCTGGGTCAGGATGTCGATGCAGTACTTGTCCTCGTCGATCATCTTCGCAATGCCGCGAACCTGGCCTTCGATGCGGCGCAGCCGCTTGGCGTAGTCATCCTTGCGATACGCATATCCATGTGACGCAGACATTTATCCTCCCAGCATCTGTTTCATCTGATCGATTTCGGACTGTTGCGTGGCGACGAGCGACCTCGCCAGATACAAAATGTCGGCGTTGCGTCCGTGCGCGAATCTCGTCTTGCGCCATCGCGATCGCGCCGCGGTGATGGTCGATCATCGACGTCAGCCACAACTTGTCGAAATCGCCTCCGGTGAGTGTTTGCAACTTGTCCACGGTGGCTTGGTCGACCATGCCTGTCATCGGCATTGGATTCCCGGCCCCGGACTGAGCCGCTGCCACCGACGTCCTGCCATTGCATCAGCCACGCCCGAAACGCCTGCATTTCGGGCAATTGCGTGGCAGTGATCTGGTTAGCCAGCGCGATGACCTGCTGGTTCGTCGTGTTGGTGGGCACCATCTGCGCCATCTGAACGGCCTGCCCGTGATGGGCGACCATGTTCGTCGCGAACGCGATGTCGGCGGCGTTGTGGTCGGCCGCCTCCGAGCTCTGCGCGGCGCCGGTCGCCCGATGTGCCTGCGACCCTGCGCACGCCGTCAGAGACCCGACGGCGAGCAGCACCGCGAACGCCGCAGCTATCCGAACCGTCGCAGCCGTCATGCCATCATTCTAGTAGGTACCCCCAAGGGGTATGCCAGGTCATCGCTGACCTCTGTCTGACGCGTGGGCAGGCAAAGGCATACTTGAACGATGCCGAATTCTCTTCGCGCAAGCGGCTCATCGATCGGCCGATTCCCCTCCTCTTCGCGCAAGCGGCTCAGGGCAGATCGACATTAAACCGCGCAGCCGCGACGTCACCGACGGCTTGGAGAAAGCCGCCGCCCGCGGGATGCTTCGCGCGATAGGCATGGACGACGACGACTTCGCCAAGCCCCAGATCGGTGTCGCGTCGTCGTGGAACGAGATCACGCCGTGCAACCTGTCACTGGACCGGCTCGCGAAGGCCGCGAAGGACGGGGTGTTCGCGGCGGGCGGCTATCCGATGGAGTTCGGCACCATCTCGGTGTCCGATGGCATCTCGATGGGCCATGAGGGCATGCACTTCTCGCTCGTCTCGCGCGAAGTGATCGCCGACAGCGTCGAGACCGTGATGCAAGCCGAGCGACTTGACGGTTCGGTGCTGCTGGCGGGTTGCGACAAGTCGCTGCCGGGGATGCTGATGGCCGCCGCCCGCCTCGACCTGGCGGCGGTGTTCCTCTATGCCGGATCGATCCTGCCGGGGCGGGCCAAACTCTCCGACGGAACCGAGCGTGACGTCACGATCATCGACGCGTTCGAGGCGGTGGGCGCCTGTTCTCGGGGTCTGATGCCCCGCGAGGACGTCGACGCGATCGAACGGGCGATCTGCCCCGGCGAGGGCGCGTGCGGCGGCATGTACACCGCGAACACGATGGCCAGCGCCGCGGAGGCCCTGGGGATGTCGCTGCCCGGCAGCGCCGCCCCGCCCGCCACCGACCGCCGCCGCGACGGCTTCGCCCGGCGCAGCGGCCAGGCCGTGGTCGAGCTGCTTCGCCGCGGAATCACCGCTCGCGACATCCTGACTCGGGAGGCGTTCGAGAACGCGATCGCGGTGGTGATGGCGTTCGGCGGCTCCACCAACGCGGTGCTGCACCTGCTCGCGATCGCATACGAGGCCAGCGTGAGGCTGACGCTGGAGGACTTCACGCGCGTCGGCGCCAAGGTTCCGCACCTGGCCAACGTCAAACCGTTTGGGCAGCATGTGATGACGGACGTCGATCGCATCGGCGGCGTGCCGGTAGTGATGAAAGCGCTTCTGGATGCCGGTCTGCTGCATGGTGATTGCCTGACGGTGACCGGCCAGACCATGGCGGAGAATCTCGCGGACATCGCGCCGCCGGACCCCGACGGCAAGGTTCTGCGGGCGCTGAACGATCCGATCCACCCCACCGGCGGCATCACTATTCTCGGCGGCTCGCTGGCCCCAGAAGGCGCAGTGGTGAAATCGGCGGGCTTCGACTCGGATGTATTCGAAGGAACCGCAAGGGTTTTCGAACGCGAGCGGGCTGCGCTGGATGCGCTGGAGGACGGCACGATCACCAAGGGTGACGTCGTGGTGATCCGCTACGAAGGTCCCAAGGGCGGCCCGGGTATGCGCGAGATGCTGGCGATCACCGGGGCCATCAAGGGTGCCGGGCTGGGCAAGGACGTGTTGCTGATGACGGACGGCCGGTTCTCGGGCGGCACCACCGGACTGTGCGTCGGGCACATCGCGCCCGAGGCCGTCGACGGCGGGCCGATCGCGTTCCTGCGCGACGGTGACCGCGTTCGTCTCGACGTGGCCAACGGAACCCTTGACGTGCTGGTGGATCCGGCCGAATTCGAAACGCGCAAGGCGGGTTTCACGCCGCCGCCCCCGCGCTACACCACGGGTGTGCTGGCCAAGTACGTCAAGCTTGTCGGCTCGGCGGCGGTCGGCGCGGTCTGCACGTAACCGTTATTCGGCGCCGAACTGCTCGTAGAGCGCGGGCAGAAACCCGGCGAGATGGTTCATCTCCTGCGCACAATGCACCAGCAGGTTGCGCGCACTGTCGGCCGACGCGCCGAGGATCCGCGACGCAACCGGCCGCACGACCCGGTTGGCCACACCCGGTGCGCGGCGCACCGAGATGTACGGGCCGCCAAGCCAGAACCGCGACCGCATCTCACTGCCGTCGCCGGTCGTGCGGATGTGGTGGACGAACCACCCTGCGTCGACCGGTACGTCGCGGGAGCCCAGCCGCGCGCACACCGGAACCGTCGTGTCGTCGGCCGCGGGCAGGCCGAACGTGGAGGGCGTGACGAACTGGATCGCCGCGCGAAGCAGCGTCGAGCCGATGTACTCGCTGATCAACGAGGTCCGTCCGACATAACGCGCTGAGCCGTGGCGGCCGGCGTCGTCACCGTCCTGCCACGCCGCGGACACGTGCGCCCGCGGGTGCCACAGCTTGTAGCGGCGCGCGTCGCAGCCGTGCCAGCCGAACCACCACGTCCACATCGCGGGTGTCACGCCGGGCATGTCCGTGCGAACGGACACTTGAACGGCACCGTTGGCGAGCGCGCCGTAGCCGTTCTCGGTCTGTTGGTAACCCTCGTCGTCGAGCGTCGGCGCGTCATCGAAGGCCAGCAGCGCCGGCCCGGCCTGCGGGCCGTGCTCCAGCGCCTGGACGACATGGCGTGGCAGCGCAGCCATCTCGGGCTGGAAGAACGCGCCGAACGAGGTGTCGGCGTCGCCGCCACGGTAACCCAGGTACTCGTCGTCGGCCATGTCAGATCCGTCCCATCCAGCTGTAGAAGCGACCGTCCGGATCGTAGGTAGCGCGCGCCGTGTCGAGACGGGCCATGGCCTCGTCGGTGGCGAACCTCGCGGGGCGCCGGCCCAGATTCTCGTCCGCGAGTTGGATGCCGCTGGCGAGATCGGCCATCGACGCCATATTCGACCGCGCCCAGTCCGCGTACCTGTCGTCGTCGACGGCGTCCATCCAGCCGCCGTAGCACGCCAGATAGATCTCGTCCTCCAGGCTGTACGCCATGTCCTGACGGGCCGGCGAGAGGCCCCAGTTGAGCCAGAGGAAATGCGACGGGTGCGGCGGCATCGTCTCGATGATGCGACAGATTCCGGGCAGCAGTTCCTCCGCGGACGCCGAGGTCCACATGTTGTCGGCCGCGTAGCGGTGGTCGGTCAGGTAGTTGCTCATCACGCCCTCATACCAGGTGGGGAGATCGGTTGGCATGTAAGGGATTTTGACCAGCGCCTGATCGATGACCGGACAGGTCGTGAGCAACGCCAGTGCCTTCTGGGCTTCGGCCTCCGACTCGGCGAACGCCGGCGAGGCGAACACGATCGCGGGGCGGTCGAGCGAGACGTTCGGCACGCTTTTCGATGCGACGATCTGGACCTCCACCCGCCGGTCCACTTCGGCGCTGATCGAGCGAGCCCACGTGTAGATCTCGTCGGCGTACTCGATCGGGTACGCGTACACGCTGCTGCCGCAGACAGCGGGCTTCGGGTAGAGCTTGAGGTGAAACGACGTGACGACGGCGAAGAACCCCGGCCCCGCGCCGCGCGCAGCCCAGTACAGGTCCGGATAGTTGTCGGCGTCGCAATAGATCCGCTCGCCGTCCGCGGTGACGACGTCGAGGCCGACCACGTTTTCGCACGCGGGCCCGAAAACCCTGCTGTTCCAGCCATATCCACCTTGCAGCAGATAGCCGCCGATGCAGACACCCTTGCAGTGGCCTGCGGGGAAGAAGAGTCCGAGCGCATCGAGTTCACCGGCGAGCACGCTGCCGCCTTTGCCGGGACCGACCACCGCGGCCTTGCGCTCGGTATCGACGGTGCAGTGGTCGAGACCGTGCACGTCGAGCAGCACGCCACCGTCGCGCAGATGGTTGGCCGCCCAGCTGTGCCCGCCCGACCGGATGCCGACCTGGCGACGGTTGGCCTTCGCATACGCCAGGGTGGCCACGACATCGTCGACGCTGCCGGCAACCACGATCACATCCGGGTAGCGGTCGGGCACGCGCTGGTTCCACACGGTTGCCCGGCGCGCGTCCTCGTATCCGTCGTCGCCGCGGAAATAATGCCGGCCCGCCGGTAACGCGCTCATCAGAGACTCCTTCTCCCAAGCCGCCCTGCGCAGCAACTTAGTTGGGGCGCATCCGAGCGCGCACCGAATTGACGCAACCGCCGCTAAGTCACGCGGGCCAGCAGAAAGCCGTCCCAGCCCTTGACGCCAACGGTTTGAATCGCGGCCGCCTCCAACCGCGGATGCGTGTCAATCAGGTTCAGCATGTCCACCACACCCTGCGCTTGGTGGTCGTCGACGGCTGGCGCGAGCACCCGTCCGGCCCGAACGACGTTGTCCACCACGATGATCGAACCGGAGCAGTCAGCTCGACCGCCCACTGGACGTAAGCAGCGTTGTTCTCCTTGTCGGCGTCGACGAACACCAGGTCGAACGGCTCGAGCCGGGCCGCTAACCGCGGCAGTGTGTCGAGCGCGGCGCCGACGATCACCTCGACGCGCTCGGCGACGCCGGCCCGGTCCAGGTTGGCGCGTGCCACCTCGGCGTGTTTGGGCTCGTATTCCAGCGTCACCACCCGCCCGGACGGCCCGACCGCGCGCGCCAGCCAGATCGTGCTGTACCCGCCGAGGGTTCCGATCTCGAGAATGCGGCGCGCGCCGGTCGCCGAGGCCAGCAGGTACAGGAACCTGCCGTACTGCGCCGACACCTCGATCGGCGGCATGCCTGCGTCCGCGGTGGCCTTGCGCGCCGCGGCGAGCGCCGGATCGTCGCCAATCAGCAGTCGGTCAAACAACGCATCAACGTCCGCCGCGTTCGGTTCGCTCACCCGTCCCACGCTAGTCGAGGCGTCAGCGGCCGAACGCCCGCGCCGACATCTGTACCTCGGCACGCAACATCGGCTCGGCTGCCGACTTCCCGATCGCCACCGCGTAGGTGCCGCCGGTGATCCGCCACCGGTCCCCGTCATAGGAGGCGAGGAGACGCGGTTCCGCCTCGATGGTGATTCGCTTCGACTCGCCTGGATTCAGCTCGACGCGCTCGAATCCCAGTAACCGGCAACGCTTTTCGCCGTCCACTTCGATCAGGTAAACCTGCACCACATCGGCACCTCGGCGTTCACCAGTGTTGTCGACGGTAACGGTGGCGGTGACCGTGTCGCCACCGGTGACGTCGAGGTCGCGATGATCGAACGTCGTGTAGGACAGCCCGTGCCCGAAGGCGAACAACGGCCGATTGCCCCTGGCGGCGAACCACCGATAGCCGACCTCGGCGCCCTCGGTGTAGTCGATCGTCGTGGCGGTACCCCACGGCGTTCCGAGGCCCGGCAGTTCAGGCCGCGGAGTCTGGTCGAGGCCCGCCGGGAATGTGATGGGTAGACGTCCGCTGGGGTTGACCTCTCCCGCCAGTACTTCTGCGATCGCCCCACCGCCAGCCTGACCTGGAAACCATGCCTGCACAACGCCTTTGACGCGGTCCAGCCACGGCATCGCAACCGGGTTGCCTGTCTCCAGCACTACGACCGTGTTCGGGTTGGCGGCGGCGACCGCCTCGATCAGCGCGTCCTGCCCCCACGGCAGTGACAGGTCCGGACTGTCGAAGCCCTCCGATTCCACGCTGATGGCGAACACGACCGCGACATCGGACCGCGCCGCCATCAGCGCCGCTTCTGCCGGGGAGATCCCCGGGTCGAACTCGACATGCTGCCCGAATCTCTTTCTCAGTTCGTCGAAAGGCACGGACGGAAGCAGATAGAGGTTGCGGGCCATCCCCATGGCGCCCGGCCCGCCGACGCGGATGACCCCGGCGTATCCGCCGGGCGGCACCACCGCGCTCGATCCGCACCCGGTAGGCACGCCGACTTGGGCGTGGCCACCGATCAGCGCGACGTGAAGAGCGGAACCCGTTGGCAGGGGCAGAATTCCGTCGTTCTTGAGCAGGACGACGCCTTGGCGCGCGATCTCGAGGGCAACGCTGTGATGCGCGGCCATATCGACCTCCGGTGCCGGACACCATTTGTCGACGCCGACCGCGAACATCGAGCGCAGAATCCGTCGGACCATGTCCGAGAGGCGCTCGCGCGGGAACCTGCCGTCGGCCAAGGCGGCTTTGAGCCGATCGGTGAACGCCTCGGCGCCCCAGAGGAAGACGTCGATCTGGACCCCCGATTCCTGGTCCAATCCCTTGAGGGCGAACTCCCAACCGGGCGTTGCACCCCAGTCGGACATCACCCATCCGGGGTAGCCCCATGCCACCTTCAGC
This sequence comes from uncultured Actinomycetota bacterium, assembly GCA_963744085.1. Lineage (GTDB taxonomy): Bacteria > Actinomycetota > Actinomycetes > Mycobacteriales > Mycobacteriaceae > Mycobacterium. Next base: position 770,797 of record CAVUSK010000014.1, on the reverse strand, counting down.
ACATCGTTGAGGAGAACCTCGTTGCCGCCGGCATATTCGCCGTTGACCTTGTTGTAGCCGGCCATGACCGCTCCGGGCTGGGCGCGTTCGATCGCGACCTCGAAGGCCAGCAGGTCCGACTCGCGGTGTGCGGCGGGCTCGATGACCGCGTCCAACCAGTGGCGATTGGTCTCGTTGCAGTTCAGCGAGAAGTGCTTGATCGTCGAGATCACGCCTTGCGACTGGATTCCGGTGATCGACGCGGCGACGATGTCCGCGCTGAGAAGCGGATCCTCGGAGATGTACTCGAAGTTGCGGCCGTTGCGAGGGTCGCGCACGAGGTTGATGCCACCGGCCAGCTGGACGTTGAAGCCGCGGCTGCGCGCTTCGCGGCCCACCGCCTCGCCCGCCGCGCGCGCCAGCTCCCGGTTGAAGCTGGCACCCAAGGCCAGCGTCGCAGGCAGTGCTGTCGCCGTATCCCCTGGCCGGTACCCGGGATTCGTCACACCCAGGCTGGCGTCGCTCATCAGCAGCGCGGGAATGCCGAGCCGGGGGACGCCCGGAACGTAGCCGGCGCTCATCGGGACGCCGTCGGGAATCCGCGAGTCGCGCACGGGAAGCAAATCGCTTGCGCCCATGACGCTGACGATCAGCGAGAACCGCTCGTCGTCGGTCAGCTGTTGCTCGACTTCGCACGCACGCGTGTCGGCGTCGCTCACCCGACCCAGACTAGCCGCGCACCCCTTCCTTCAGATAGACCACTCGGAGCACGTGTTCCACCTCCGGTCCCATCACGAGGCCCGCGAGTTCGCAGATTGTGGCGACGAACTCAGGTCCGTGCGCAGGTGTCACGTCGCAGAGGTGATGTGCGATCTCGTGCAGGACGACGAGTTCCCGCAACGCCCACCGATCGTGGTGCGCGGGCACCGCGATCACCGCCTGACGGTCGCGGCGTTCGTAGTGCGCCGCGGTGACGCCGCGCCTGGGCCGCACGGCGAGTGGTTCTGCTTTCAGCCAATGCTGTTGCACACCTGGGTGATTGAGCACAGAGTCGACATAATCCTGCACGGACTGAACCGACGCGAACCGGCCCTCCGGCGGCAGCGTCAGCGGCGTGCCGAAGAAGTCGACGGCGCGCGTCCCATGTTCGGCAGCCCGGTCGAACAGCGTGCGCACGAACTGTTCGGACGCATAGACCTTGGCGCGCTGGCTGTCCCGTGCACTCACCTCCGGAGCGCGGCACGTCCGTTGGGCAGCTCGGGGACCTCCCCGATCCGGGCCCGGCGACCAGCCCGGTCCCCGGCCCGTCGTGCCGCGTGGGAATAGCCTGCCGACGCCCGCTGCGCCTGCCAGGTGCCCCGCGCCTGGGACTCCCGGCTGTAGAAGCCGGTTAATTCGATTTCCTTGTTGCGCAACGCGATTGCGGTTCCCGGTCGGGATGTCGACCTGGCCCGCACCTCTTCTTTCGCCTCGTCGCGCGCCTGCGCAAGCCGCTGGCCAATACGGGCCCCGAAAGCCAGCTGGAAGTTCAGCCGAGCGGTGATGGTAGGCGTCGGCCGGTGCTTACCTGTGGCGAGGTAGGTCTCGGATGCGCGGACCATCTGCATCACCAGGCTGGCGTACAACGCATGGCTGGCGTCGATGTCCTCGGGGAACCCGTAGGCGTACACGAAGGTCGAGTTGGACGCGACGTCGACCTTCACGTCATTGGCATCGGCGATCACGGCGAACAAGCTGCACGTACGTTCGCAGTCCCTTGGTGCCGGCGTTGCCGATCGTGATCGTGCGTTGCACCGGAGTCCTGCGCCGTGGTGCGGGTGGTCGCGTGGGAGCGCGCGACGGCCAGGTCGATGGAGGTGGCGGTGGCCAGCCGTTGTGCCGCGGCCATGAACGCCTCGGCTTCGTGCGCGTTGTCGGTGCCCTCGGCTTGGCGAAGAAGGGCTGCGATGCGCGCCAGCATCTTGTCGTCACTCATGGCGCCAACCTAAGGCACGAGTACGACTTTCCGCGGCGAGGATCTTTTCGCCGTCGCCGTCGCCTGTGGATCAATCGGCGATGTCTAGTGTTCGACAAAGTCGTCCAGCGCGGTCACCAGCTGCGGTGTCAGGGGCTGGTTGTTGGCGTAGTTGGTGATGCTGTCGGTGGAGTCGTCCTTCAGCACGTGGCTGACGCCCTTGAGTTGGACGAAGTCCAGCTTGGTGTGCGCCAGAGCGGCGGCCAGCTGCTGAACGGCCTGACATGTCGCCTGCCCGTCGGAGTCGCTACACGTCAGCAGCACAGGCGTGCCCGCAGGGACGAGCATCGCGAGCGCGACCGGGTTGATCGCGTCGGACTCGACGACCGCCTTGACGTTGTCGGGATTGAGGATCGCGCTCAAGCCGTTGGGGAGCTGCGGAGGAACCGTGCCGTCGGTCCGGGCCTGGTCGACGGCCGCGGTCCACGCCGCGATGACCTGATCGGCCTGCTGCGGCGTGCGCGGCCGGCCTCGACCGCGCCGTCCGTGTCCGCGCGGACTCGGGTGGTGATCAGGTCGAGGTATCGGCCCGCCAGCGGTTCAAGCAGCCCCAGCGCGTGGATCTTCGGCGCTCCGGCGGTGTTGTCGGTGGCCAGCATCAACGCGTGAGTGGCGCCCTCGCCGTGGCCGTACACCGATATCCGGTTCGGGTCGGTACGGGCCTGGCCGGCCAGAAACCTGACCGCTGCCTTGGCTCCGGCGGTGTAGACAGCGCTGCCCACGTCCGCCGGCCTGTTGACGTAGGGACCCAGCCTGGTGCGGCCGGTGCCCACCTTGTCGTAGCGCAGGGTCGCGACGCCGCGGTCGGAGAGCAGCCCGGCCAGGGCTCGCACCGTACCGATCTTCCCGGCCACCGAATTGTTGCCGTCGCGGTCGGTGTTCCCGCTCTCACTGATCAGCAGCGCAGCCGGAGCCGGCGAGGAATCGGAGCGGTGCCGGTAGGTGCCGTAGATCGTCAGACCGTCGGCGACGAACGTCACCTCGTCGTCGAACCACACGGGTGCCGTCGCCTTGGGCTGCTCCGACGAGCATCCGCAGGCCCAGACCAGCGCGGCGATCAGCCACCAAACATGTTGATGCACAACGCGTTTCACAAATGCGTCTCGATCCAGGACGTCACGTCGTCGAGCACGCGGTCCTTTTCCGGCTCGTTGAAGACCTCGTGGTAAAGCTCGGGATAGACCTTCAGCACCACCTGGGTGGACGCCACGTTCTCGACGAGCATCCGGCTGCCCTCGACACTGATGAGCCGGTCTTCCTCGCCGTGAACGATGAGCAGCGGCGCGGTCAGCCTGGCCGCCAGCTGCGGCTGATTCTCACCGACTTCCAGCAGCGCCTTCGAGATTCCGGCCGGAAACTTCCCGTGGTACACCAGCGGGTCGGCTTTGTACTTGGCCACCACCTCGGGATCACGCGACACCGCGTCGACCTCGAGTGTGCGCACTTTCGCGCCGGGCAGGGCAGAGCCGAGCACCTTGGCCGCCACCGCGAGCGCCTTGGGCACCTCCAGTTGCGCGGCGACGGCTGGGCCGGACAGCACCATCGCCGTGTAGTCGCCGGGGCGTTGCGCTCCGTAGGCGAACACGATGCCGCCGCCCATGCTGTGGCCGAGCACGATCCTCTTCAAGTCCGGGTAGTCGTTGGCGGCGATGTCGACGAGCGCGGCGAAGTCGTCGGTGTAGTGCGACAGCTGCTTGAGCCACACCCGCTTGCCGCCGGACCGGCCATGGCCCCGGTGATCGAGCGCATACGTGACCAGCCCGGCATCGCCGAAGCGCTGCGCGACGTGGTCGTAGCGGCGGGCGTGCTCTGCGTATCCGTGGGAGATCACCACGACTCCGCGCGGTGGGACATCGGGCGTCCATACGTCGTAGACGATCCGGACGCCGTCTGTGCCGTGGAACGAGCGTTCGGTACGCGTGGTGGTCACCAGGAGAGGGTATCGGTGGTCACGAGTAGGCTCACGGCCGTGAGCGTGCTCGCCCGCGAGTCAGACGACGAATTCCTGGTCCAAGCCGAGCCACACCGGCGTGAACTGCTCGCCCACTGCTACCGCATGACCGGGTCGCTGCACGATGCCGAAGACCTCGTGCAAGAGACGTATCTACGGGCGTGGAAGGCGTATTCGGGCTTCCAGGGCAAGTCGTCGCTGCGAACGTGGCTGTACCGGATCGCGACTAACACCTGCCTCACCTCGTTGCAAGGCAGGCAGCGACGGCCGCTGCCCACCGGGCTGGGCGCCCCGAGCGCCGACCCGGCCGACGAGCTCGTCGAGCGCCACGAGGTGCCGTGGCTGGAGCCGCTGCCGGACGTGCACGACGACCCGGCTGATCCATCGGTCGTCGTCGGCGAGCGCGAGTCGGTGCGGCTGGCGTTCGTCGCCGCCCTGCAGCATCTGTCGCCGCGGCAAAGGGCGGTACTGGTGTTACGCGACGTGCTGCAGTGGAAGGCCGCGGAGGTCGCCGACGCGATCGGCACGTCGACAGCCGCGGTGAACAGCCTGCTGCAGCGGGCGCGGGCCCAGCTCGACACCGTCGGACCGAGCCCGGAAGACGCATTGGCGGCGCCGGACTCGCCCGAGACGCAGGACCGGTTGGCGCGCTACATCGCCGCATTCGAGAACTACGACATCGACAGCCTCGTCAAAATGTTTACCGCCGAGGCGGTTTGGGAGATGCCGCCGTTCGACAGCTGGTATCAGGGACCGCAGGCCATCGGCTCGCTCATTCACCTGCAATGCCCGGCGCAAGGCCCGGGCGACATGCGGCTCATCCCGGTCACGGCCAACGGCCAGGCCGCCGCGGCGATGTACATGCGTGAGGGCGACAAGCACCTGCCGTTCCAGTTGCACGTCGTCGACTTCACCGCCGACGGCGTGTCGCACGTCGTGGCGTTCCTCGACACCGCGCTGTTCGCGAAGTTCGGCCTGCCCGAGTCGCTGTGACTTCACCGCCCCTGGCAAACTTTAAGGGCCATTCTCACAGTTTCGTCGGCGCCGTCACAGGGAACCCCTTCATCCTGAAGTCACAGGCCGAAGGTGGCCGCGACCACGATCAGAGGATCTGCCCATGCCCGACGGTACGACCACCCGATTTGCGGACCCCCGCCGTCGGCGCACGCCTGTACGGGCTCAGAACACGACCGCCCCTGGGGTGCTTCGGAGGCCATCGGCGCCGCAGCGGGAGCGGTTCGGGCTGGAGTTCGACGACGGCTCCTTTCTTGTCGCGCGGGGGCGCGGCCTGATCGGGCGGGAGCCCATCGCAGAAAGCGGCGAACAGGCGTCGCACCTTGTCAAGCTGACCGACCCGACCTGCTCGGTGTCACGGACACACCTCGAGTTCGGCGTCGGCAACGCGGGGCTGTGGGTACGGGATCGTCATTCCACCAACGGATCTCAGATCGAGTTCGCCGGGCAGCGGATAGTCCTGGAGCCGGGACGGCCCGTGTCGGTGCGTCCGCGGTCGACGATTCACCTCGGGTCGCGGCGCATCAGGGTGCGGACTGTCGACAGTCGCGCCGTGATCGATGGGGTCGCTGTGGAATGGGGTGCCGCCACCCGCGTCGCCGCGAAGCACGAACGCAACCAGGACTCCTTCGGCGCGCATCCACCCGTGTTCGTCGTCGCCGACGGGATCGGCACCCACGCCGCCGGCGACGTGGCGAGTCGCGAAGCGGTGCAGGCACTCGCGGCCCTGGCCGGTCGCGGGCCGGTGACCGCCGGCATGTTCGACAGAGCGCTCGCCGACGCTCGGGCCCGGATTGCCCGGATCCCGGTCGCCGCGGGTGACCGACCGCCGGGGACCACGATCAGCGGCGTGATCGTCACGCAATGTGACGGTGTGCCGTGCTGGATGGTGGTCAATCTGGGCGATTCTCGCACTTATCGTTTGGATGCGGCGGGATTACGGCAGCTCACCGTCGACCATTCAGTCGCCCAGAAACTGATCGACGCAGGGGTGATCGCTGAGCCGGCGCACGGGCTCAAGCTCCGGAAGTTGCTGAGCCGTGGGGTCTTTGGGGAGACGAATCACTCGCCTGACGTCTCGCGACTTCCGATACAGGTGCGCGACCGGATCATGGTGTGTTCAGACGGCCTTTCGTCGGCGGCCGACGACTCGACCATCCGGCGGGTGCTCGAGACGGTGCGCGACCCCCAGGCCGCCGCGGACGCGTTGGTCCAGACCGCGACCGACGCGGGCAGCCGCGACGACGTGACCGTCGTGGTGGTCGACGCCGTCGGGATCCGACCGCCGGTCGACGCGGACTCTCCGACGGTTGCGATGAGACGGACCGAGTTCTCCGGCAACAGCACCACCTCTGCGGTGCGGCAGATCCGTGCGCGCTGGCGCATGTGACGGCCGGATAGACGACGGCATCTAATCCACTTAACCTGCAGCTAGCAGGGTTGTTGACACATGTTTCTGGAACATGTTCTATGATGACGCCCCATGAAGACCAAGGGCGCTCTCCTGTGGGAGCTCAACTCCCCGTTCGAGGTCGACGAGATCGACCTCGGCGACCCGGTGGCCGATGAGGTGCAGATCAGGATGCACGCCGCGGGCATGTGCCACTCCGACTTCCACCTGGTGAACGGCAACACCCCGATCGCGCTGCCGGCTCTCGGCGGCCACGAAGGCGCGGGCGTCGTCACCAAGGTCGGCAAGGGCGTCACCGGCATCGAGGAGGGCGACCACGTCATCCTCGCGTTCATCCCGAGCTGCGGCCAGTGCCAGCCGTGCCTCAAAGGCTTCCGGTCGCTCTGCGACCGGGGCGCCGTGCTGCTTTCAGGAAAGGCGATCGCCGACGGCAGCAGCCGCGTGCATTCCGGCGGCAGAGAGGTGTCGCCGATGAACCTGCTCGGCACGTTCTCGCCGTACATGACGGTGCACAAGGACTCCGTCGTCAAGATCGACGACAGCGTGCCGTTCGAGTCGGCCGCCATCATGGGCTGCGCAGTGCCTACCGGCTTCGGCTCGGCCACCAACGTCGCCGAGGTGCAACCCGGCGAGACGGTGGTCATCGTCGGCATCGGCGGTATCGGTATGAGCGCGCTGCAGGGCGCGGTGATCGCCGGCGCCAAGAACGTCATCGCGATCGATCCGGTCGAGTTCAAGCGAGACCAGGCGATCAAGTTCGGAGCCACCCACGTCTACGAGTCGATGGCCGCCGCGATCGCGCCTGTCCTCAACCTCACCGAAGGCTTCATGGCGGAGAAGACGATCATCGCGGTCGGCGACATGCGCGGCGAGTTCGTCGAAGAGGCGATGACGCTGACCGCCAAGACCGGCACGTGCGTGGTGACGGGGATGGGCGCGATGACCGATGTCGACGTCAAGCTCAACCTGTTCCTGTTCACGATGTTGCAGAAAACGTTGAAGGGCAACATCTTCGGCGGCGGAAGCAGCCACGTCGAGACGCCGCGGCTGGTTGGCCTCTACAAGTCCGGCCTGCTCAAGGTCGACGAGATGGTCACCAGCACGTATCGCCTCGAAGACATCAACGAGGGCTACCAGGACATGCTCGACGGTAAGAACATCCGCGGGGTCATCCGCTACGACGAGGCCGACTGGTAGCGCGACTACGCTGGGCACATGCCCCAGATCGTCGACCTGCGACGCGCTGCGGATCGGCTCACCACCACCACGGATTGGCTGACGTCCAGGCATTCGTTCTCGTTCGGCGACCACTATGACCCGGCCAACACCCATCACGGGTTGCTCATGGTCAACAACGACGACGTCGTCGCGCCCGCCGCCGGGTTTGATACACACCCGCACCACGACATGGAGATCGTCACCTGGGTGCTGAGCGGCTCGCTCGTGCACCAGGATTCGGCCGGCCACTCAGGTGTGATCCATCCCGGGCTGGCCCAGCGCATGTCGGCCGGGACGGGCATCTTGCACTCAGAGAAGAACGAGTCACCATCTGAGCCAGTGCATTTCGTCCAGATGTGGGTGGTTCCCGACGAGCCCGGCATCACTCCCGGCTACCAACAGCAGGAGGTCGAACTCACCGGCGGTTTGGTGACCATCGCGTCGGGCAGACCCGAACACCGCGAAGTGTCGGCGATCACGATTCACAACCGCCACGCAGCGCTGCACGGCGCGCGACTGCAATCCGGTGAAAGCGTGCACCTTCCGCAGGCCCCGTACCTCCACCTGTTCGTGGCGCGCGGTGGCATGACGCTGGAAGGGGCGGCCCCGTTGAGAGAGGGCGACGCCGTGCGATTCACCGCGTCCGGCGGCCAGCAGGTCACTGCTACCGAGCCGTCGGAAATCCTGGTCTGGGAGATGCATGCGGGGCTGGCGGCGTAGCGCGGCCACCGCGGCCGTGTTGATCGCGGCTGCCTGCGGCGCACCATCGCCGAATCCGCCGGCACCGCCGGCCGAGGCGCCCGCGGGACTCGTTCCCGTGTCCGTGCGCGTGCCCGAGGCACTGGCGCAGAAGCCGTTCGACGTACCGCGTGCGGCGCTCGTTCCGCCGGGGTGGACGATGGCGGTCTGGACCCGGATCCCCAAGGCCCGGCTGGCCGTATGGGCACCGGACGGCGCTCTGCTCGTTTCGGTGCCGGCCGACCGCAAGGTGCTTCGGTTGACGCCAGACGGGAACAATCCGCCGCACCAGTCGGTGCTGCTGGATAACCTCGACGCGCCGCACGGGCTTGCCTTCGCCGGATCAACGCTCTATGTCGCGGAAAGCGATCAGGTCAATGCCTACACGTACGCGAACGGCGCAGCGACCGGCCAACGGGTGGTCGCGGGGGGACTGCCCGACAACAGCAGCCCCGAACTCCACGGCGCCTATGAGCACGCATTGAAGAGCGTCGCGGTCGGGCCCGACGGCGCCGTGTACTTTTCGATCGGTTCGACAGGCAACGTCTCCGCCGAAGACCGCACCGCGGTTCCCGAGCGGGCCTCGATCATGCGAATCCCGTCCCAGGGCGGGCCGTTCCAGCTGTTTGCCCGCGGCGTGCGAAACGGCACCGGCCTTGCGATCGCTCCCGACGGTTCAGTGTGGACGGCCGTCAACAACCGCGACAACATCGCCGACCCCAACCAAGGCCCGTCCTACGGACAGGTCATCGGAAGCTACGTCGACAACCACCCCCCGGAGTCGTTTGCGCGGTTGACCGCCGGCCGTGATCTCGGGTGGCCGTATTGCAACCCGGACGCCGACGGGGTCACGCCGCCGTTCGCGCGCGACGTGCAGACCAATCCCGACGGCAGCAAGCTGAATTGCGCAGCGCTACCGCGTGTCGAGCAGACCCTCGGCGCGCACTCGGCACCGCTGGGCCTGAGCTTCGTCGACGACGGACTTCCCGCCCCATATACCCGCGGCGCGCTGGTGGGCGTGCACGGATCCTGGAACCGCGAACCGCCACGCGCCCCCGAAGTGTCGTTCTTTGCTTGGCAGAACGGCACCTTGGGCAACCAGCAGACGCTCGTCGGCGGGTTCCAGGCGCCGGACGGGTCTCGATGGGGCCGACCCGTGGCGGCCGTGCACGGACCCGACGGAGCGATCTACGTCACCGACGACGACGCCGGCGCGGTGTACCGCGTGGCACCGCCGGGTCGGTGATTACCGGGGAGTCTTGGCGCCACGCCCTCTGATGGCCCCGTAGATCGCAATCAGCACTATCGCCGCAATGATGCCCACGAAGAACGGAATCCAAGCGATTCCCTTTGCGTTGGAGTAGCCGAACGCGCTGGTAATCGCCGATCCGGCCAATCCACCGAGGATGCCGAGCGCGATCGTCATGATGGCTCCGATGTTCTGCCTGCCCGGCATAATCAAGCGCGCCAGAACTCCAATGATTGCGCCGGCGATGATGGCGCCGATGATTGATCCGATCATGCTGCTGCTCCTTTGTCAGCGGCGCCTGAGTGACGCCGACATCTGCCGGGTTCCCCAAGTCATCCGCCCTTTAACACTAGCCCCGGCATAGGGTTTCCTACGAGAAACAGGAGCCGAATAATGCCCAACCACCCTCGACACGCGGCCCCGTCCACGCTCGCGATCCCCAAGGCGACACGCACTGTTCGGTTCTGGAGCGTGCCGATCGTGGTCTCGGTGGCGCTGATGGCGGCACTGGCCGCGCTGTACCTCGGGGGCATTCTCAACCCGACCGACAATCTTCGGCACTTCCCGATCGCCGTGGTCAACGAAGATGCGGGTGCGACCGGGACCCAAATCACGGACGGACTGGTATCCGGCATCGACAGGAACAAGTTCGACGTGCGCGTGCTATCGGCCGCCGAGGCCCGTCACCAGCTCGACACCGCCCAGGTTTACGCGCAAGCGCTCATCCCGTCGGACTTCTCCCAACAACTGCAGGCAGTCGCCCAAACCGCCGCTGCGCCCGGCAGCCCGGCTTCCCGTCCGGTCATCACGATCTCACCCAACCCGCGAGCCGGGACGCTTGGCTCGAGCATCGCGTCGCAGACCCTGGCCCAGGCTCTGAACATCGTGAATCAGAAGGTGGGCCAACATGTTACGGCTGACGTCGGCCGCCAGACCGCTGGGGCTCCCCTGCCGGGAGCAGTCGCGCTCGTGCTCGCCAGTCCCGTTGAGATTCGCACTGTCCCCTACAACCCCTTGCCGAACGGCACCGGCAACGGCCTCTCCGCGTTCTACTACTCGCTGTTGCTGCTACTGGCCGGCTTCACAGGCAGCCTGGTGATCAGCACGCTTGTCGACTCGATGCTCGGCTACACCCCTGCCGAGATCGGCCCGGTGTACCGCTTCGCCGACCGAGTCGATCTGTCGAGGTTCCGCACGCTGCTGATCAAGTGGGCGCTTGTGCTCGCGCTGGCAGTCATCACATCGGCGGTATATCTGGGCATCGCGGCGTGGCTGAGCATGCCGATCCCGCACGCGTGGGCGCTGTTCGCCTACGGAGTTTTCGCGGTCGTCGCCGTGGGAGTGACGGCGACCTCGATGATCGCCGCACTGGGTTCCATGGGCTTACTGGTGAACCTGCTGCTGTTCGTGATCCTCGGGCTGCCGTCAGCCGGCGCGACGGTGCCGTTGGAGGCGACGCCCATTTTCTTTCAGTGGCTGGCCCGTTTCGAACCGATGCATCAGGTGTTCCTTGGAACGCGGGCACTGCTCTACTTCGACGGTCATGCCGACGCCGGGTTGTCCCGCGCGCTGATGATGTGCGGGATCGGGCTCGCCGTCGGGCTCGTGCTGGGCGCGGTGGTGACGCGAGTCTACGACCGTAAGGGATATCACCGCATCGCGGCCCAGCCGGCCGATGCGGACAGCAAAGTCTAAGCGGCAGAAGTCAATTCGACCGGTACCCAATCGTTATTGCTCTGTTACGCAAGTTGACAGTGTGGTTGCTGTGACTATCGTTGGAATCCGACCGAGAGGGAGACGTGCCGAGGTCCAGAGCAGTGTTTCAGCGTCTGGCGGCAGGTGCCGTCACCGTGGCGCTGTGCGCGTTGCCGGCCACCGCACCGGTCGCGCGTGCTGAGAACGACGCCCGGGCAGTGCTTCTCGCCGCGATCGCCAACACAAAGGGCTCCTACCTCGTCTACAACTTCGGCGGCGAGTTCGCAGCGCCGTTCCGCAGCGCCGCAGGCGGCGATTACACACTCAACAACGGCGGCCACTTGATGATCATGAAGAATGCGTCGTCTCGGCTGAACCCACGGCTGCTCGTCGACAGCCATCAGAGTTTCCAGGCCCGGTGCGAGCGGAATCCGGGGGCGCGTACCAGCGAAGGCCTGTTGCAGGCGTCGGAAACCTACTCACCGCTGCAGGCATGGCAGGCCCTCGGCCAGCCGATCATCGCGGTCAACGCGAACTTCTTCGACGTGCGCGGCCAGAAGGGCGGCTCCTGGAAGGACACCGACTGCAGTTCGCCGCTGGGCGCCTACGTCGACAACACCCGCGGAATGGGGCGCACCAACCTCGCGGTCACCGGCACCATCGCGTACGCCGGCAAGCAAGGTTTGTCCGGCGGCGACGAGAACTGGAAAGCGTTGGCCACCATGATCCTTCCGGTGGGGGGCGCACCGTACGCCGTGATGCCGAAGGGCAACAACGACTACGACGCGGCCTCACCCGAGATTCAGCGGCTGGTGGATGCGGGCACGCGGTTCGTGGCGGTGAGCGGCATCGGGCTGCTCAGCCCGGCCAGCACGGGCCAGCTCAACGACGGCGGTTCCTCGGCGGCTCGCACCGCGATCGGTTACAACCGGGCCGGCGACGAGATGTACGTGTTCCAGGGCGGCAGTTACACGCCCGACCAGATGCAGGATCTGTTCCGCGGGCTCGGTGCCGACAACGCGGTCCTGCTCGACGGCGGCGGTTCATCGGCGGTCGTGCTGCGCCGCGACACCGGCGGGATGTGGTCGGGCGCAGGCTCGCCCAAGGGCAACTGCGACACTCGGCAGGTGCTGTGCGACTCGCACGAGCGCGCGCTCCCTAGCTGGCTCGCCTTCAACTAGCCAGTGCACGGCGGGCCGCGGTCTCGGCATGACGCGCGTACCCGCCCCCGAACAGCACGACGTGCGCGAGCAGTGGGTACAGCTGATGCAGTCCGACCCGACGTTCCCACCCCTTCGACAGCGGCCGCACGGACTGGTAGCCCTCGAGAACATCAGCCAGATACGGGCATCCGAACAGCGCGAGCATCGCAAGATCGGTCTCACGATGACCACCGTGCGCCGCCGGGTCGATCAGCACCACGCCCTCGGCGGTCCACATGACATTCCCGCTCCACAAGTCTCCGTGTAGTCGGGCGGGCCCCTCAGCGGTGTCGAAATCGCCAGCGGTACAACGCTTGATGACAGCAGCCAGCGCGTTGCGGCCGTCGGCCGACAGCCTTGGCGCTGCGAGCTCGGCCATCGGTGCCAGCCTCTCCAGCGCATAGAACTCGCCCCATGTGCCGTGTGGCGTCAATGACATCGACAGCGGCTCCGACATCGGCCCGAAGAACCCGTGTCCGGTCCAGCCGTAGGGTGCGGCGCCGAATGCCGCCGCACCGGCGTCATGAGTTACCGCCAGCCGAGCACCGAACTCCCGCGCCGAATCACGTTGCGGCGGAACAGAAACCAATCGGCTTAGCGTCAGACTCGCGTCGTCGTGGCTAATGACCTGGGCGCAGGCCACGCCTTCATCGACGGCACCCAGCCAGGCCAGGCCGGCGGCCTCGCAGGCGAAGAACCCGGGCGGCGCAAACGGGTTCCGCTTGACGAAGTCGGCCACGCGGCCGTCAACCCGGCTGCTTGGACGCCGCGCGCAGCACGCGGTCACGCATCCCGGTCGGTAATCTGGTGAGAAGCCGCAGTTGCAGTTTGGGGACGAACCCGACAACGTAGCGCGCGCGGGGCCGACGTGCGGTGAGCGCCTCCTCGACCACCTCAGCGACCTTTTCGGCAGGGCCGGCCATCTTCTGCGACGCCGGGATCGACTTCTTGAACCCGGTGAGGTGTTTGCCGTAGAGCGCTCGCGCGTCGTCGCTCAACGCGGCGATAGCCTCGTCCGCCATCGTGTCGGCGGTGCGCCACATGTCGGTGTCGGTCTGAGCGGGTTCGACAATAGACACCGCGATGTCCCACGGCTTCAGCTCGATCCGCAGCGCATCCGCGGCAGCCTCGATAGCGAACTTCGACGCGCAATAGGCGCCCGTGAGCGGCGTCGCAATCTTGCCGTTGAGACTTGAGATGAACACGATCCGGCCACGGGAGGCACGCAGCCGGGGCAGCGCCGCCTGAGTCACCGCGATCTGACCGATCACGTTGACGTCGAGTTGCCTGCGCAGCTCGCCCGGCGGGACGAACTCCATCGGTCCGGCGACCACGGTGCCGGCGTTGTTCACCACGGCGTCGAGTCGCTCGGGCAGCGAGTCATTCAGGGCCGCAATGTGATTCTCGTTGGTGACGTCGAGAATGACCGGAGTGATATGCGGACTCTCGGCCCGCAGGCGCGCTCCGTCGTCTTCGGTTCGGACTCCGACGATGACCTCGCACCCTGCGGCCGCGAGATGAGTGGCGATGGTCTTGCCGATGCCCCGCGAGGCGCCGGTGACGAGAACCGTTGATGTCATCTCAGGGCGTGATTCGCGTCAGATCCTTCGAAGTGATCCACGGCATGTTGGTGATCACCCAGTCGGAACCCGTGCGCTGCATCGTCAACCGGTACGACACCAGGTATATCCGTGGGACGTCCTTGGTCGTCGCACTGGTGTAGGTGACGTTGGCGTACACGACGGCGGTCGCCTTCGGGCCGTCCAGTGATTCGACGGCAGCGCCGACGACCTGGGCGCTGCGGTGGATCTGGTTCTGCTTGTTCGTCGCGGCGAGCGCATCGACCTGCTTGGCGTACTCATCCTTGAGATCGCCGCCCAGATATTTCGCGGATCGGGCGGCAAGCTGGTCCATGTCTTCGGGCGTGTACGTGAACAGTGTCGTGATGGCGCCCGTCGCCGTCCGCGCGATGTCCAGCTTGGTATCAGCCACCGTCCGGTCGGCGAGGTATGGCTGCAGCATCGCGCCACCGAACGCGCCAGCGGCCACGAACAGCGCCGCGGCCACCGCCACCGCGATCACCATCCGCCTGCTCACCGGCTTCCGTTCGGCCACGGCGACCGGTTCCTCGTCCGGTAACTCCGCCTCTGTCGGCTTGGCCGGCCGACGACCAAACAATCTGCGCCGCTTGGCCTTTGGCGCGGATTCTTCGGCAGGCTCCTCCGCCGGTTCGGCGTCGGCCGGCTCGACGGCCGGGCCTTCGGCCTCGACCGTCTCCGCCTCGGGCGCCTCGTCCTGCTGGGTGGCGTCAACCTCATCCGTCGGTTCATCCGCAGCGGCCGCCACTGGGCGTGGCCGGAAGTACCGGTGCCTGCCACGGCGCTTCCCGACCGGCACGCCGCCGCGAGGCGCCGCGGTGTCGGACTCCGCGTCGCCGGTGTCCGTCAGATCACTTGTGTCAGTTGGCTGATCTTCCACTGCTGCCCTTCCTTGACGGCTGTCACCACCCACCGGTTGCCGCTCTCGACGGTTTTCTTCGGGTTCCCGGCAGTGGTGGTGATCTTCGTCGCCACCAGCACGCTCACGCTGCCGTCGTCGTGCCATTTCTCGATGCCGGCCTCCGTCACGGCTCCCTTGGTGGGTTCGGCCTGCGCGACCTGAATCAGAATCGCGTTTTGCTTGTCCTTGAACTCCTTGGCGAAATCACCTGTCGCGCGCTTGAGAATGCCGTCCGTGTACTCGTTGGCGTGAAACGGATCCAAGCTGGTGTATTGGGTCATGAACTGGCCGACGTAGCCGAGCGCCTCTGCGTTTTTGACTTCGGCGCGATTGTCAGACACATGTGACCACAGCATCAATCCGGTCACCGCGATGGTCGCCGCGACAAGCAATGAGGCAGCGATGCTCAGCCCAGGTAGCCCCCGCCCGAGGCGAAGCCATTCCCGCCAGCTGCGCTTGAAAGCAGGTGCGACGACGGACGCGCCGTGCAACAGGTCATCGCTACCGGGTTCGATCCTGCGCCGTGGACTCATTGGCCGCCCTTGTTCAGTACAGGCCCCGGCAACACCGTGAGATCGGAAACCCGCCACTTGCCGTCGTGGGACTTGGCGAACGCGACGCGCGCGGTGGCGGTGATGAACCGGACATCCTGCTGCTGGGCCTGCCGCTGGCCCTGCAGAAACAACAGCATCGTCGCGTTGTCCGTGTCGGCCGACAGCACCGAGCTGGTGACCGCCCAGTACTCGTTGCTGGCAGCCGCGTTCTTTTCCACCACGTGCTGCTGCTGCACCAGTTGGTCGCGGTAGCTGTCGGTGACCAGGCTCTGGGCGCGCGCGAAGTCGTCCTTCAAGCTGCCGGCGTTGTACGTCAGGATCTGCTCGACGATTCGCGGCCCCTGATCGGCGATCTGCGCGCGGGCGGCGTCGACGGCTTGCTCGTGCCGGTACACGGTGAGGTACGTGAGCCCGGCGCCCGCCGCGGCGACGACGACCCCCACCGTCAGGACCGCAGCGACGGCGCGGCGCACATCCGGCCGCTCACCGTCGACCCGGCGCACCTCGGTGCGACAGAGCAGATCTGCGAACGTGCGGTTGCGCGAATCCCACAGCGGCCACAGCCACCCGATGAACAGCGCAGCGGTGTCCAGCAGATGCGCGAGGTCGCGCACGACGAGTCGCCACAGTCCAGGTTGCTCACCGTTGCGCCGCACCACGGCGATACCGAACAGCGCCCGGCCAACACTGAAGCCGGTGATCGTCGGCGCCAACAACCGGTTCAGCGGGATCAGAAGGAAGACCAGCACACCGACCACGGCCGAGGCCCACCACAACCAGCCGTAGGGCGGCGACGTGAACCAGACCAGTGCCAGCGTCGCGACAACGCCGAGGCCGAACAGCACATCGGCCGCGAATGCGCCCGCCCGCGACAGCCACGAGGCAGCGGAATTGGTTTCGACCTCTTCGGTCACCGACTCCGTTTCGGGCTCGTCCAGTACTGCTGTCAAGTCATCACCGGATCGAGCTTCGCGATCTTGTATCGACCCTCCTCGGGGGTCATCTGGGCACGCAGCCGCAGTCCGGTTTCCTGGTTCTGCTGATCGGGATTGGACGGCACCTTGAACCGGAACGCAACCAGGACGTCGATCGAGCCGTCGTCGTTGCGGCGTTCCGCCGCAGCCCGCATGTCCGTGACGTCGACCTTGATGTTCGCGGCCTGGTACGCCTCGACCATCATCGGGGCCATCATCTTGGCATATGCGCCGAAGTCCCCGGTCGAGCAGTCGATGATCTTCTGCACGCTGGCGGCCATCGTCGCGGGATCCGGTGCGTTGGTTGCCGACACGCATTCCTTGGCCGCGGCGACCGCCTGCGCCTCTGCCCGTGTCGCGGCCACGTTGTTGTCATGGGATCGCAGTAGCAGGTAACCGCCCGTCGCAACACCGGCTGCGAGCGCCAACAGCACAACGAACACGCCGACTGCCCAGCTACGGCCCAGCCGCGATGGTCGATCGTCAGACGTAACCTCTGCTTCGGGAGCCGTATCGGCCGGTGCCTCGTCGACTATTTCGTCGGTCTCGTCGGCCGAGTCATCGGTATCAGTCGGGTTCAGCCGGCTGGTGCCAGCATCTCCTTCCATCCGTCGTCTCCTGTACTGGTCGAATCCTTCACGCTGTAGCGCGACCCGTCGGGTCCCACCACCTCACCGCTCTGCGGGTTGTAGATGGCCGTTGGGGTCGCCGGCGCGTAGGTGCACGGGTTCGGCTGCTGTCCGCTGCACGTCACCGTACCTTGCCCCGGCGCAGACAGTGGATCACTGGCCGGCGGCGGAGAGCCAGACGGCGGCAGCAGATTGGCCGGCAACGGGTTCATCCCGTTGTTGATGCTCGGTGCCGGGATCACCCGGCCCGGATCCACCGGCTGATCACAGCGCGCACCCGGCGCGGGGCAGGTCAGGATCTGGTTCGGATCCCCGTACCACGGGTTGGTGCCCAACGGCACGTACGGCTCGTTGCTGCGGCACTCCCGCGGGGTGGCGGCCCGCTTGCCCGGCACGTCCACGCACGGGTAATTGCGCGCACCGCGCACCACATTGCCCTGAAAATCCTTGGGGATCTTGCAGTACGTGCCCGACGGCAGCGGAATCGTCGTGGTGTCCGCGGGAGACCGCCACTCCGACGCCGGCAGGAAGCCCGTCAAGCAGGGCGGGGCTGAGTTGAGGGAGGTCCCAAAACCCGGTGGCACGAGGCTTTGTGTCAAGAGTGAGGCAGCAGTTCCGACCAGGATAGGGCCGAGGCCGAAGTGCAGCAGGCCCTCACCGGGGTAGATCGACGTCGCTGTCTGCGCGATAGAGGCGCCCTGCGGCAGGATCACCAGCGCCTGCTCGACGCCCTTGTGGTAGCGCTTGAGCATGTCGATGACGATCTCGAGGTTGGCCAGCGTCTGCGGCAGCGAGTCCTGAACGCCGGAGAACACCGCGTTGAGCTGATCGAGCGTCGGCGCGGCCTGCTGCAGCCCGCCGCGCAGCGCCGCGTCCTGCTCGGCGGCCTGGGCCCCGATCGCGTTGAGGTTGGCGGCCCACTGCGCGATCGCGTCCCTGGAGTTGGCCTGAGAATCCAGCACGGGCGCCGAGTTCCTGATGATGTCGTTGACGGGGGTGAGGTTGTCTTTGAAGTCACTGGCGATGTTGGTGGTGGAATCCACCAGCCGCTGCAGCGCAGGACCCAGCCCGCCCACCGCCTGGGACGCCTCGCTGAGCAGCGTGTCGATCTTCTCCTTGGGCAACACCTCCAAGCCCCGGTTGGCCGAATCCAGCGCCGGGCCGACCTCGTCGGGCACCGTGCCCTGCGTGATCGTCTGCCCGTCGGCCAGGTACTGGTTGGCGTTGCCCGTCGACACCAGATCGAGGTACTGCTCACCGATCGCCGACACCGAATGCACGTTCGCCACCGCGTTCGCGGGGATCTTGTAGCGGTTGTCGATGCTCATCGTCGCCCGCGCGCCTCTTTCGGTCGGCTCGACGTCGGTGACCTTGCCGATCTGGATGCCCCGGTACGTCACGTTCGACGTCTTGTACAACCCGCCCGAGGCGGGCAGGTCGGCATGCAGCGTGTACTGGCCGATGCCGGCCAAACTCGGGAGCCGCAGGTAGTACCAGCCGAGGACGGCCAGTGCGAGCACGGTGAGGATCGTGAACAGGACGAGCTGGATCTTGATGAACCGCGTCAGCACGCCTCACCCACCCCTTTCCACCAGCGGTCCGTTGGGCGCGTCGTGCGGGTTCGGGGTGAACCGCACATCCGGGATCATCGTCGCCGGATCCCGCCCCCACGATTGCTCCAGGGCCCGCAACATGCCCGAGAGGCCCGTACCTGACAACTCGGCGTTGTCGACCGCGCTCAGGGTCAGGTCGGCCAGGATCGACACGTTGATGTAGTCGCCGCGAACCACTTTCGGCACGTTCTCGATGTTGAACGGTGCCGTGAGAAGCAGCTTCAGCGCGCCGATCAGGTACGGCGAGGCCTTTGCGAGCTCCCGCAGCGGCCGCTGCAGCAAGTCCAGGTTGGTGTGAATGTTGTCGCTCGACGGTGCCAGCGCATTGTCGGCCGCCGTGCTGATCCGACCGAGCGCGACGATCGCGTCGGAGAACAAGTCACGGGTGTCGGCGAAATGCTTGATGACGGGCGGGGCCTCGGTGAGGATCCGGTCAAGCGTGTCGTTGTTTTGCGCCACAACGGTCAGCAACCGATTCGACGAGTCGATCGCCCGCACCAGATCTTGGCTCTGTTTGTTCAGCTCAGTGGTGAACGTGTCGAGCTTGCCCAGGAACTCCCGAATCTGATCCTCACGCCCGGTGACGATGTTGTAGATCTCGTTCTGGATCACTTCCAGGTTCGGGATGCCGCCGCCGCGCAGGATCATCGACAGTGCCGCCAACACCCGCTCGGTCGTCGGGAACGCCTCCGAGTTCTTCAACGGGATTGTGTCGCCATTCTTGAGCAGTTCCGGCGACGGATTCGGGGGTGCCGCCAATTCCACGTGCTGCGAGCCCAGCAGGCTGGTCTGGCCGATCTTCGCCGTCGCGTTCTTCGGCAGCTTCACACTCCGGTCGACGTCGAGCGTCAGTGTGGCGACCCAGTTCCTGAGTTCGATCGCGCTGACCGTGCCGACGTTGACGTCAGCCACCCGAACCCAGCTGTTGACGTTGAGCGCCAACGTGTCCGGCATCTGCACATAGATCGTCGTGTGGCCCGCCCCGCTGCCCGGGCCGCCCGGGATCGCCACATTCGCGATGCCGCGCCACGGCCACACGCCGCAGCCCGTCAAGACCGCGCCGACCATTACCAGCACGACGCCACGCCGCGCGAGCCGGCCGACCGGAATTCTCCGTAGCTGTTTCATCAGCCCCCGCCCTCAGCCGGGAAGCCGCCGGGTGGCGGTGGCGCCGCCACCGGTGCCGGAGCGACCATCGGACCCGGAACCACGCCAGGCGCAGGAGCCGGCGGCGGACCGGGCTGCGGGTACCACGGCGGCGGCAGCGGGTTGTTCTCGCTGTAGGCATCCGGCGGGCCCGGCAGCTGACCGCCAGGCGGCACCCCGAACGCGGGCGGCGCCGGCGGCGCGACGATGTCGGGGCCGCCCATCAACTCGGCGAGCGACTCGGGTGTAAGCATGTTCTGCGTGAACGGCTGCACGTCGACGCCCTGCATTCCCGGCGCGACGACCCAGCCCGGCTCGTGGTTGCCGTGCGAGAACAACGTGTCACGACTGAAGATGCCCGGCACCGTGGTGTCCTTGTAGCCCGGCGGAGGACGCAGCCGATCCTCAGAGTAGGCGATCATCTTCGGCAGCGTGCTGGCCGTGTAGGCCGTGTTCAGTCCGAATGGCAGATAGTTGAACTTGATCGCGTCCAGGACCGGCGCCAGGTACTGCGCGCACAATTCCGCGGATTCCTGATAGCCCAGCCGGCTGCCGGCCTGAATCGCGCTACAAATGAACTGCATCGGATTGGCGAAGCTCGCAATTACCGGCATGCCGACGATGCCGCCCGCAATCGGCGACGAGATGTTGACGATGTTGGCCGCCAGGTTGGGGAACACATGGAGGCCGGTCTCCAAACCGTCGCGAGGCTCCGGCTGCAGGATCGCGGTGGTGACATCCGAGAGGTTGTCGATGTCGTGCGTGAGCACGTCGCCGTTCTTGTCGACGAACTGCCGCGTGGTGGTGAGCAGTTGGTTGAGATCCCGCAGCGCATTGGCCACTTCACGGTCAGTGTTGGTGAACTTGCTGGTGAAGCTGGCGAGATCGTTGTTCAGCACAACGAATTGCTGGTCATTCTGATACAGCGCATTGACGAACAGCGCCAGGCTCTTCACCACTCCGAAGAAGTCGCCGCGGCCCTTGTTCAGCGCGGTGAGCGCCTCCGAGAGGCTGTTCAGCGTCTTGTTGATCTGCTGGCCCTTGCCCGCAAACCCGTTGGCGGCCGATTCGATGACGTCACCGAACGGTCCTTTCGGCTGCTCTGGTGTGGGCCCCAATCCCTGCAGGATCCGGTTGATCGAGTTGCGCAGCTCGTCCCATTCGACCGGTACCTGGGTGCGCTCGATCGGAATGACCGCACCGTCCTTCATCACCGGACCACCGGTGTACGGCGGCGACAACTGGATGGTGCGCGAGGCGACGAGGCTGGGGTTGAGGATCGACGCGGTGGCGTTCGCGGGAACCTTGTACTTGTTGTCGTAGTGGAACGTCACCTTCATCTTGTCGCCGGCCGGGTCGATGCTGTCGATCGTGCCCACCTTGACGCCCATGATCTGCACCTTGTCGCCCGGGTAAAGGGCAAGTGCCTCAGGGAAATACGCGACGATGGTGTTGTTGGTCAGCTTCTTGTAGACGTTCCACCCGATGATCGCGCCGACGATGGCCAGCACCACGATCACCGAGCCGATCACCACCGCGGCCCGAGAAACGTGAGGCAGTCGGAGGCTTCGGATATTGAAAATCGTCGACATCGGTCAGCGCCCTCCAATGTCTACGGGCAAAGGCACCCCGGGCGGCGGCGCGTCGGGCACCCGCGGGCCGGGTCCGGGAGGCGGCGGCGGACCCGGCAGGTCAGCCGGCGGCACGCCATACGGTGGGAACGGCTGCGAGGGCCCTACAGGTTCGGTGCGCGCTCCCGGTGGCGCGGCCGGCAGGGGCACCGGGGTGCCCTGCAAGTCCGGCGCCGGCTGGCCCGGGACACCTGCGATCGGTATGCCCGGCAGATATCCGGGTCCGAGCGGGTTGGGTGCCGACGCCGCGACGTTCGGCCCTGCGTTGCTGCCCGCAAACGGGCCGTAGGGACCCACCGTCGGATCCAGATGCGAACACGGCAGCGGATCCGCCTGCGTCGGAATCGTGTCGGCGGCCGGCGTGTAGTTGCACGGCGAGCCGGGCGGCACCGCGGGACCCGGATAACCCGGCGTGCCCTCCAGCACAGCCGGCGATGGCGGCGGTGCGCCGTTGGGGAATCGGGTGCCGTTCGGATCCGGCCACCGGAAGGCCGGCAGACCGGCGCCACGCCAGAAGTTCTCCGGATCGATGCCACGCTTCTTGAACGCCGCGTCCACCCACGGTTGCAAGATCTGGTACGGCAGCAGGTTGACCAGCAGCACCTTGAAGTACGGGCCGGAGGCGATCGCCTCACCCAGGGATGCGGTGAATTTGCTGAGCACGCTGAGCGTGTCGGCCAGGTCCATCTTGCGCTCCACCAGGATGTCGCTGATGGTGCGCAGCTGCTCGAGCACGTGGTTCAGGTTCGGGTTCTCGTCGATGAAGCCCTTCACCTGCTGCGAGAACGACGACACCCGCTCGAGCAGATAGGAGACCGCCTGGCCGCGCTCGTTTACCGCGGAAAGCAGCGTCTCGGCATTCACCAGAAGCGTGTTGATCTGCTGGCTGCGGTTGCCGAGCACTCCGGCGATCTTGTTGGCGTTGGCCAGCAACTGATCGATCTGTTGGTCACGCTTGCCGATCGTGTCCGAGAACCGCTCCACGCCCTTGAGCGCATCAGACAGGTGCGGGTAGGTCTGATCGATCGTCTCGCTCAGCACGTTCAGCGACTGCTTGACGGTCTCGATGTCCCAGCCCGACGCGGCCTTCGTCACGTCGAAGAACGCGTCATAGATCTGATACGGCGTGGTGGTTTGGCCAAGCGGCAGAACGCCGTTGGCCCTCAACGTCTCCTTGCCACGGGGCTCGATCTCGACGTTCTTGCGCCCCAAGATCGTGTCGGTGCGGATCGACGCGCGGCTGTCCTTGCCGATCTGCGTGCCACCGAGGGAGAAACCGACGACGATGTGATCGCCCTCGATCGCCAGCGAGCGCACCTGCCCGATGTCGACGCCGGCGATGCGGACCTTGTCACCGGGGTGAATGCCACCCGCGTCTTTGAACTGCGCGTAGTAGCTTGGCGTCGCGAAAAGCATTGGCACGCTGGCGAAGCTCTGCCCCACACCGATGACTAGCAACAGGATCAGGATGCCCATCAACCCGTTGCGGACCCGGTCCGAACCCTCCAATGTCCTCATTGCGGCGTGCACCTACCCGTGGGCTGCGTCGTGAGGCGCACAGTGCGGACCGGACCGCCGGGCTGCAAACCGTTCAACTTCAGCGAGATGTCACACGCGTAGAAGTTGAAGAAGTCGCCGTAGACGCCACCCGCGCGGCCGATGATCTTCAGCGAGGTCGGAAGCTTGACGAGGATGTCGTTGAGCTGATCCTTCTGGTCGATCAGCGGCTGCTGGATGGTCTCGAGCTGGTCGAGTGTGTCGTGCAGCAGCGGCCGGTTGTCGGCGAGCAGGTTCGCGATCGTGCCTGCCGCGTTGCTGATCTCGGCGGTGGAGTCCGCGATCGGGTCAGCGCGGTTCTTCAGCCCGGTGATCAGGATCTCGAAGTTCTTGACGGTGTCGTCGAACTCCTTCTGATGCTTGACGGTGGTGTCCAGCACGGTGTTGAGGTTCTTGATCACCTCACCGATCGCCTGGTCGCGATCGCCCAGCGTATTGGTCAGTTGGGCTGTCTGGTCGAGGATGTCGTTGATCGTTCCGCCCTGCCCTTGGAAGATCGTGATAATCGACTGTGCGATCGTGTTGACCTTCTGCGGGTCCAGCGCGCGGAACAACGGCCGGAAACTGCCGACCAACGCGTCGAGGTCCAGCGCCGGCTGCGTGCGCTCCAGCGGGATCGTGCTGCCCACGGGAATCCTTCTGTCGCTGTCTCCCCTCTTCAGCTCCAGATAGCGGTCACCGATCAGGTTCAGATACCGGATCGAGGCGGTGGTCTCGTCGTACAGCGACAACGACCGGTCGACCTTGAAGTCGACCCGGGCCCGCTGACCGCCATCGATGAGGGTGACGTTGGAGACCTTGCCGACCTCAACGCCGGACGCACGGACGAACTGGCCGCTGCGCAGACCGCTGACGTTGGTGAATATCGCCGAATACCCGTAGGTGCGGTCGAACCGCATCTGACCGAAGACCACGATGATGATCGCGGTGAACAGCAGGAGCACAAAGGCGAATGCTCCGAGCTTGATCGCGGTACCGGTGATTTTCATGGGTTGATCGTGTTCTCCCCAACCTGGCGCCCCCACACGTACTCGATGAGCAACGGCGAGCCGAGTTCGAAGTGGTTGTACGGCGCGAGCGAAGCACCGGTGTCCATCACCAGGTACGGCGCCGGCCAGAGGTCCCGGTTGACCTCCTGCCAGCAGCCCGGCTTACCCTCCGGGCCGCCCCGCGCGTTGACCCGCGGCAGGTTGTCCGGATACACGTACGGGTTCCCGACGCCGACAACCTCAGAGTGCGTCCGAAGCGAGTACCCGTTGCCGCCAAGCGAATCCGCGATCTTCGGCGCGACGTCGTGGAAATTGCGGATGGTGCAGAGGATTTCCGGGCTGTAGTCGTTCAGCAGTTGCGAGGTGGGGATCAGGTCCTGCGCACCGCGGACGAGGTACGGGCCGCCGCGCTCGAAGACGTCGGCGCCGGTGTTACCGAACCCGACCGAGGCCATCAGCGCCGCGTCAAGGTTCGACTGCTCATCATTCAAGGTCCGCGTGGTGGTGATCGCGCTGCGCAGGAACTCCCACAAGTCCGGCGAGGCGTCGGCGTAGGTGTCGGCCAGATCGGCCAACTTCTGTGTGTCGTAACGGATCTGCGGCATCTGCGGATTCACGTCGGCGAGGATCTCGTTGCCGTGGATGATCGACTGGCCGAACCTATCCCCCAACCCGTCCAGCGCCTGCGCGGTCGCGGCCAGCGTCTCGTTCAGCTTGACCGGATCGACCTTCTCCGAGATCGACACCACCGTCTCGAACAGCGTGTTGAACTCGGTGGTCACCGACGACACCTGGATCACGTCGTGGGAGTTGATGCGCGGCAGCGACTCCGAATTCTTCGGTGAGGTGAACGACACGTACTTGTTGCCGAACACCGTGGTCGCCTTAATCTGCGCGTCCACGTTCTGCGGGATCAGCGTGATGTACTTGGGATCCACGTCCAGCGTGAACTTCGCCTTCGACTGGCCCCCGACGTTGGTTTCCTCGATTTTGGCGACCCGGCCGATCTCGACACCGTTGAAGGTGACCTTGCCGCCGGGGTTCATCGACAACCCAGAGCGGTCAGCCATCATCGTCAGTTGCGTGCGCGGCAGGAAGTCCCCGCGGAACTGGAGGTAGACGAGCACCACGATCACGATCACAACGAGCGTTAGAACCAACCCCGCCAATTTGTAAGGCGGGGTGCGGGGATTGTTCAACGGGGCGGTCATGGCGCTACACCGTCAAGTTGAAGTTCGGGTCGACGCCGTAGAGCGCCAACGAGGCGAACAGGACCACGACCACGATCAGAATCAGCGATGCGCGCATCGACCGGCCCACTGCCTCGCCGACGCCCACCGGGCCGCCGCTGGCGTTGTAGCCGTAGTAGCAGTGGTTGATCATCACGATCACCGAGATGATGATCGCCTGCACGAACGACCATCCGACGTCGTCGGGTCGCAGGAAGGTGCGGAAGTAGTGCTCGTACGTGCCGATCGACTGACCGTAGAAGAACGTAGTGGTGACCTGCGCGGACAAGAACGACATGATGATCGCCATCGCGTAGAGCGGGATGATCACGACGAACCCGGCGAGGATCCGGGTGGACACCAGGTACGAGATCGACTTGATGCCCATCACCTCGAGCGCGTCGATCTCCTCGCTGATGCGCATGGCGCCCAACTCCGCGGTCGCGCCCGCGCCGACCGTGGCTGCCAGCGCTTGGCCCGCGACGACGGGCGCGGCGATGCGCACGTTGATCAATGCCGCGAAGAACCCGGTGAACGCTTCCACACCGATGTTGCCCAGCGATGCGAAACCCTGAATTGCGACCAGCGATGAACCGGACAGCGTGACGAAACCGACGATCGCGACTGTGCCGCCGATCACGGCCATCGCGCCTGTTCCCATCCCGATCTCGGCGATCAGCCGCAGCATTTCCTTGCGGTAGTACCGCACAGAGTGCCCGATCTGGCCGATCGCAGTGACGGCGAACCAGGCGACCTGCCCGATGCTGTCGAAGAAGCGCGCGGGCGCGCTCGCGACCCTCGTGGTGCGCTCGTACGCGCGGGGGAACCTGGAGCGCAGGACGGTCGCACTACTCACGTCAGCGCCCCGTTCCGAACCGGACGCCGATCGTGGTGAGCACCACGTTGACCGCGAACAGCGCGATGACGCAGAGCACCAGGGTCTCGTTGACCGCTGTGCCCACACCCTTGGCGCCGCCGGCGACGGTCAGTCCCCGGTAGCAGCCGACCAGGCCGGCGATCAACCCGAACGTGGTCGCCTTGATCACCGAGATCAGCACTTCGGGCAGGCCGGTGATCAGTGTCAGCGTGGACAGATACGCACCCGCGGAGACGTTCTGGAGGTAAACGCCGAAGATGAACCCGCCGACGAGACCGATGGTGATCACCGCGCCGTTGAGGAGCATGGCGACGAACGTCGAGGCGACGACACGTGGCACTACCAGCCGGTGGATCGGGTCGATGCCGAGCACCTCGAGCGCATCGATCTCTTCGCGGATGGTCCGGGCGCCGAGGTCCGCGCAAATCGCCGTCGACCCGGCACCGGCCACGACGAGCACGGTGACCAGGGGGCCCAGTTGGGTGACGGCACCGATCGCGGCACCGGCACCCGACACGTCGGCCGCGCCGAACTCGGCGAGAAGGATGTTCAGCGTGAAGATGAGGAGCACCGTGAGCGGAATCGACACCGCGATGGTGGGCAGGAACGACACCCGGAACAAGAACCAGCTTTGAAGAATGAACTCACGCCACTGAAATGGCCTCAGCAACGCTTTGCCGGTGAGCACGCACATGCGCGTGAAGCCGCCCACGGCCTGCAGGGCGGGCCTGGTTTGATCGCGGACGTAGCCGGCAATCCCGGTTGACGCAGTCACCCGAGCGCCCGCACGTCGTAGCCGCGTTCAACGCGGCGCAACGGCAGATCCACTCGCACGCCCCCTCCTGCCCCAGCCATCGACCACGTGACCTCCGTCTCCCTACCGGTTGGTAGTAAGACGGACCACAGGACTGTACCCGATGTGAACCCGACCGTACACAGCATCGGCACGATTGACGCTCTATCCATTAGCAAACACGCATCCTGTTATCAACCGTCCGTTGACCCGGCAGAAACTGTTGCCGCAGAGTCGCTTTGATCCGGGCCTGCGGGGCCGCCGGCGCCGAACCGCGCCCTCAGTTCTGTCTTGAGGACTTTGCCAGCAGGATTCCTCGGCAGCGCGTCGACGATTTCGAGGCTCTTCGGATGCTTGTAACGGGCCAGCCGCTCGGTCAGGAATTCATCAAGATCAGCGAGGGTGAAAGGCGCGTCAGCAACGGCCACGACTGCGATCGCTACTTCGCCCCACCGGTCGTGCGGACGGCCGATCACGGCCACTTCGATGATTGCGGGATGGGCCGCGAGCACGTTCTCGACTTCGGCGCAGTAGATGTTCTCTCCGCCGGAAATGATCATGTCTTTCTTGCGGTCGACCACCCAGATGTAGCCCTCGTCGTCTTGCCGCACCAGATCGCCGGAATGGAACCAACCGCCGGCGAAAGCCTCCGCGGTGGCCTCGGGATTGTTCCAGTAGCCCGCCATCAGTGTCGGCGCCCGGTACACGATCTCGCCGACCTGGCCGACTTCAACGTCGTTCATCTCGTCGTCGACCACCCGCGCCGCAACCGTCGGAATCACCTTGCCGACCGAACCGAGTTTGCGAATTGCGTCCTCGCCCAACAACATACAAGTGACCGGCGACATTTCGGTCTGCCCGAACGCCGCCAGGATCTGGGTCCCGGGGAAGGTGTCCGACATCTGCCGCAGCAGCGTATCCGAGGCCGGCGCGGCGCCCCACGACAACACGCGGAGCCGAAGGTCACGCGGGTTGGCCTGCTGGTCCGCGCACACCGCCTGCCACTGCGCAGGCACCAGAAAAATCCCCGTCACCTTCTCGGCTTCGAGAACGTCGAGCAGCTCACCGGGATCGAACGCGCCCAGCGGGTAGATGACGGTGGGCAACCCCAGCAACAGCCCGGGGATCGTGTTGCCGATGCCGGCGATGTGGAACAGCGGGACCCCGACGAACCCGACGTCGTTGTTGATGTCGACGCGGTTGGTGAACAGGAAGGTCATCGCCTGACCCTGCAAGTTGGTGTGGGTGAGCACCGCGCCCTTGGGGCGCCCCGTGGTGCCGGAGGTGTACATGAGCAGCGCAGGCGAATCGTTCGGGATGTCCACCGGCTCCAGGGGTTTGCCGGCTTCGGACATCAGGTCCTCGTAGCCCAGCACATCGTCATCGGACCCGGAGCCCGCGACGATGACGGTGGCGAGTGTCGGATCGAGGTCACGCACCGCGAGAGCAACGCGCGCCAGCACAGACTCGGTGACGACCACCCGCGCCTCGCAGTCGCTGACCAAGAAGGAGATCTCTGCGGGGGTCATTCGGAAGTTGACCGGTACGGCGATGGCCCCGAGCTTGTTGACGGCCAGGAAGGACTCGACGAACTCGGGCCGGTTCAGCATCAAGATCAAGACTCGGTCGCCGAACCCCACTCCGCGTCGGCTGAACGCCCCGGCCAGGGCGTTCACCCTATCCTCCAGCTCGGCCCAGGTTGTCGTGTGCCCCAGATAACGCAGCGCAGTGGCGTCCGGCTGCATCAGCGCATGCCGGGCCAGCTGGTTGGTCCAGTTCTGACGGCGGGCCAGATACGGCTGGTCGGTGGCATACGGCGGAATGGTCACCTTTGACTCCCCAATCTGGTGGCGGCTACGTACCGGCGAGCGCCTCGGCACGCTTCTTGAGGTTGTCGGCTAGGTAGTCAAGCGCATCCTCGACGACCTTGCGCACCATCATCTTCGGGATCGCCATCTTGGTTTCGACGTCGAAATCCACCGTCAAAAGCGACGTCGGGCCCATTCCGACCACCGAGAAGTTCTGCTGCTGCTTCGCGAACAGGTCGCCCTGCTGCAACACCGTGTAGATCTCGGCCGGGCCCGGGTAGTACACCGCGCAGATATAGCTGCCGTCCATGCCCTGAATCTGCACGTCCAGGCGCAGCTGGCTGGGCCTGCCGTCGTCGTAGCGGGCCAGCACCCAGCAGCCCTTGACCTCCTCGTTCCATTCGGGATAGGCCTCGAAGTCCGCGACGATCGACATGATCGTCTCCGGGGTGGCCGCGACCTCAACGGTCTTGCTGACGATCGGCATTGGCCGAGCATACGAAAGCGACGAACGGGGTGTTGTTGTAGCCGCGGGCTAAGGCCGTGGCTCGGGCGCCGGCACCGCGCCGAGCGGAACGCCGAGCGGCGAATCCTCACGGACCGACGGATCGCGAATCAGCCCGCGCAGCAAGGCAGTACTGAATTCGATCGCGATCTCCTCCGCGCTGCGCCGGCCGGTGGGCCGAAGCCAGCGGTAGGCACCAAGCGTCATTCCGATGTATCCGAGAGCCAGCACGTGCGAGTCGCACTCGTAGAACTCGCCGCTGGCGATTCCGCGGTCGATCACATCGCGCACATGCTCGTAGACCGTCGTCTCGGCGGCGCGGATGTAGGTGACTTGCTCCTCGGTGAACCACTCGGTGATGTAGGGGCTCTCCTGGAAGTACACCGCGGCCCCGTCGATGTTGTTGGCGATGTTCTCCAGCAACCGGCGGGTGAAGTGAAAGATCGCCTCGCGCGCCGACCACGACGGCTCGTCGTGCACGGCCGCCACGGTGCGGTCGGCGGCTTCGCGATAGATGTCGAACAGGATCAGCGATTTGCTGGCGTAGTAGTGGTACACCGTGGCCTTGTTGAGGCCCACCACGTCGGCGACGTCGTTGATCCGGGTCCCGTGGTACCCGCGGGCGGCAAACAGTTTGGTGGCGACGGCCAGCAGCTCCTCGCGGCGCGACGGCTCGGCCGATGAGCCGCTTGCGCGAAGAGCATCAAGCCCCGCGCCGTTCTCTCCATGGGGGCCGGAGGCGCTAGATGGTCGCATGGCGACTCACTATATTTCGCGGTCCGCCGCCAGACCCAATCAACCGGTTGGATTGTTATGGTCATCTTTAGCTTCGCGCCGACGGAGGGCGGGTCTAGACTCGGGCTCACCGACAGCGAAACCGAGGGGGTGCTCACGTGGATCCGAATCCGGATTACGACGCCAGCGACGAGATCGAGTACTTCTTCAGCTATCTCACGTGGGGACTGCGGGGCGTTTCGGGTCCCGGTGGTGGCTACCCGCCGCCGGCCTATCCTCCCGTCTAGCGCGACAGCGTGCTCACGCCACCGTCGACGGGGATGACGGCGCCGGTGATGTAGGTGCTCGCGCGGCTGGCCAAAAAACCGCGATCCCCGCCATGTCGTCAGGACGGCCGATCCGGCCCAGCGGAAGATGGGAGCCGACCTCTTCTGGCCCCGCGGCCAGAATCATCTTGGTCATCCGTGACTGGAAGAGTCCCGGCGCGATCGCGTTGACGAGGATGTCCGGGAGTAGCTCTGCCGCGAGATGCCGGGTCAGCATGTGCACGCCTGCCTTGCTGGCGCTGTAGCTGAAATTGTCCATGCCCGGCCGCGGCGGGCGGATGCCGTCGATGCTGCCCGTGTTGATCACTCGCGAAGGGTCGTCGCTCGTCGAGCCGGACCTGAGCATCGGAACGAGTGCGCGGGTCAGCAGGAAGACACCCTTGATGTTGACGTTGAAGACCTTGTCGAAGCCCGACTCGGGAAACTCGTCGAACGGCGCGCCCCATGCCGCGCCCGCATTGTTGAACAGCGCGTTGATGGAGTCTTCGCGCTCCGCAAGGGCGCGGGCCAACGTTTGAACACCGTCCGCGGTCCCGAGGTCCGCTGGGATCGCATACACCGGCCCGAGCGGCGAGAACGCCTCTACCGCCGCGGCGAGCTCGTCTTCCTTGCGGCTGGACAGGTACACCTTCGCGCCGGCTTCCAGCAGGCCGCGCGCGATCATCAGGCCGATGCCGCGGCCGCCGCCGGTCACAACGGCGACCTTTCCGTCGAGTCGAAACAGATCAGTCATGCCACCAGTCTGGGCCCCGGTGGGTTTGTTGAGAGACTGGACGGATGCGTGCAGATGCCAGGTGCTGGCTCACCGACATGGACGGCGTCCTGGTGCGCGAGGAACACGCATTGCCCGGCGCCGCGGACTTCCTGGAGCGGCTCGTCGAGGCCAAGCGCAGGTTCCTGGTACTGACCAACAATTCGATCTTCACGCCGCGAGATCTCGCCGCCCGGTTGGCGCGGTCGGGTCTTGTGGTTCCCGAGGAGTCGATCTGGACGTCGGCATTGGCGACTGCGGCGTTCCTCGACGACCAGTTGCACGGCGGCTCCGCATATGTGATCGGCGAGGCGGGGCTGACGACCGCACTGCACAGCGTGGGATACACGCTCACCGACACCGACCCGGACTTCGTCGTCCTCGGTGAAACGCGAACCTACTCGTTCGAGGCGATCACCAAGGCGATCCGCCTGATACTCGCCGGCGCCAGGTTCATCGCGACCAACCCCGACGTCACCGGCCCGTCAGCCGAAGGACCGCTGCCGGCGACCGGGTCGGTGGCCGCGCTGATCACGAAGGCCACCGGTCGGGAGCCGTACTTCGTGGGCAAGCCGAATCCGATGATGTTCCGCAGCGCGCTGAATCGCATTGAGGCGCATTCGGAGAGCACTGTCATGGTGGGCGACCGGATGGACACCGACGTCGTCGCCGGCATCGAGGCCGGCCTGGACACGATCCTGGTGCTCACCGGCTCGACGTCGCTTGACGAGGTGGAGAAGTATCCGTATCGGCCCGGGCGGATTTTGCAGTCGATCGCGGACGCGATCGAGCTGATCTGACAGTGACGGGGGCGCTAGAGCGCCTTGAGCTCCTCGGTGACTTCGCTGACCGACTTCTTCGCGTCACCGAACAGCATCGTGGTGCCCTCGTCGTAGAACAGTGGATTGTCGATCCCGGCGAAGCCGGAGTTCATCGACCGCTTCAGCACGATCACCGACCTCGCCTTGTCGACGTTGAGGATCGGCATGCCGTAGATCGGCGAGTTCGGCTGGTTGCGCGCCGCCGGATTCGTGACGTCATTGGCGCCAATGACGATCGCGACGTCGGTGCGCGCGAATTCGTCGTTGATGTCGTCCATCTCCTTCATCGCGTCGTATTCGACGTCCGCTTCGGCAAGCAGCACGTTCATGTGCCCGGGCATCCGGCCGGCCACCGGGTGAATCGCGTACTTCACCGGCACGCCCTTGTCCTCGAGCAACGCGGCCATGTCCTTGACGGCGTGCTGAGCCTGCGCGACCGCGAGACCGTAGCCGGGCACCACGATCACCTGGTTGGCGTACGCCATCTGGATCGCAGCGTCGGCGGCGGACGTCGACTTCACCGTGCGGTCGACATCGTCGGCACCGGACACCGCCACCCCGCCGCCGCCGAACCCGCCCGCGACGATGGCCGGGATCGACCGGTTCATCGCCTTGGCCATCAGGTTGGTCAGGATCGAACCGGACGCGCCGACGATCATGCCCGCGACGATCATCGCGGTGTTGTTCAACGCCAAACCCGCTGCGGCAGCAGATAATCCGGTCATCGCGTTGAGTAGCGAGATCACCACCGGCATGTCGGCGCCGCCGATCGGCAGCACGACCATCAAGCCGAGCACCGCAGCTGCGGCCAGCAGGCCGACCATCCACCACAGCGAAGTTCCCTGACCCGGATGCGCGGCGAGCCCGATCACCACAGCCGACGCGATCGCGGCGAGCAGCACCACGATGTTCAACGGCTGTTGAAGCTTGCCGAGCCCGATCGGCCGGCCCGGCAGGATCTCTTGCAGCTTGCCAAACGCGATGATCGAGCCCCAGAACGAAATCGAGCCGATGACCGCCGCGAAAAGCGACGCCACCACGATGTGGACGGTCGGCTGCTCCCCGGGCCTGAACGCCGAAAACCCTTTGGTGTCAATGAATTCCGACAAAGCGATCAATGCAACGGTGCCGCCGCCGACGCCGTTGAACAGCGCCACCAGCTGTGGCATCGCAGTCATCTTCGTCAGCCTGGCGGGCGGCACCCCGAGCGCCACGCCGAGCAACAGCCCGGCGATGATCCACGGCCAGTTGGTGGTGTGGCGGATCGCGATGAGCGTCGCGATCACGGCCACGGCCATGCCGGCCGCCGCGATCCAGTTGCCCCGCACCGCGGTCTTCGGCCCGGTGAGGCCCATCAGGCCGTAGATGAACATCGAGAACGCGACGATGTAGAGCACCGCGACGAGGTTGTTCACTTCGCCTGCCCGTTCGCCACCTTCGCCGGTTCGCGCTTCTTGCCCTTGAACATCCCGAGCATCCGATCGGTGACGACAAACCCCCCGATCACGTTCAGCGTGCCGAACACCAGCGCGACGAACAGGATGATCCGCAGGGCCAGTGACGGGTGTTCGAGAGTGCCCAGCACCACCAGCGCGCCGAGCACGACGATGCCGTGGATGGCGTTGGTGCCCGACATCAGCGGCGTGTGCAAGGTGTTGGGCACCTTGGAGATCACCGCGAAGCCGACGAACCCGGACAGCACCAGGATCGCCAGGTTGGCCAGTACTTCGCCGTACATCTAGTTCTCTCCTCTGGTAACACACGACGACGCAATGACTTCGTCGTCGAAATCCGGGCTGAGCTTGCCATCGTCGTCGACCATCAGCTCCAGCAGCGCGGTGATGTTCTTGGAGTAGAGCTCGCTGGCGTGCTCGGGCATGCTCGCCGGCAGGTTCAGCGGCGAGACGATCGTGACGTCGTGCTTGACGACGGTTTCGCCGGGCTCGGTCAGCTCACAGTTGCCGCCCGTCTCGCCGGCCAGATCGACGATCACGCTGCCAGGCGCCATGCCCTGCACCGCTTCAGCGGTGACCAGCCGCGGTGCGAGACGGCCCGGCACCAGCGCGGTGGTGATCACCACGTCGAAACCGGTGATCGCCTCTTCGAGTTTCTTCTGCTGCTGCGCGCGCTCGTCGTCGGTCAGCTCACGCGCGTAGCCGCCCTCACCGGCCGCGTCGATTCCGACGTCCAGCCACTGCGCGCCCACCGACCGCACCTGGTCGGCCACCTCCGGTCGGACGTCGTAACCGGTGGTGCGGGCGCCGAGTCGCTTGGCGGTGGCCAGCGCCTGCAGGCCGGCCACGCCGACACCGAGCACCAGCACCATGGCGGGCTTCACGGTGCCCGCGGCCGTCGTCAGCATCGGGAAGAACCGGGTAGCTTTCGATGCCGCGACCAGCACCGCCTTGTATCCGGCGACGTTGGCCTGCGACGAGAGCGCATCCATCGCCTGTGCGCGCGAGATCCGCGGGATCGACTCGACGGCGAACGCCTGCACCCCGGCTTCCTTCAGCGCCGGTACCGGGCTGTCGGCGCTCAGCGGCGCCAAGAAGCCGATCAACGTCTGGCCGCCGCTGAGCTTCTTCACCTCGTCTGGGGTCGGCGGCGCGACCTTCACCACGACATCAGCCGCCCACGGGTCACCGATCGTCGCGCCCGCCTCCGTGTAGAGGTCGTCGGGCAGCAACGCTCCCTCGCCGGCGCCCGACTCGACCACCACCGCCAGACCGCGGGCCGCCAGCGCGCTGACCGCCTTCGGCACCAACGCCACCCGGCGCTCGCCCTCGGCCGACTCGCGAACCACGCCGATAGTCGTGTGCTTGTCTGTCATCTCTGCTTCCCCCGCATCCGTGCGGTATACACCCTATTAGGGAGGTATCTGCATGCCTGTCGAGCGCTTGCTGCCAACCGACGAGGCGGCGGACCTCATCGCCCTCGCCCGCACCGTCGCCGACAAGGCGTTGACGCCGATCGTCGACGCCCACGAGAAAGCGGAATCATATCCCGAGGGCGTGTTCGCCCAACTCGGCGCCGCCGGGTTGCTGAGCCTGCCGCAGCCCGAGGAATGGGGCGGCGGCGGGCAGCCTTTCGAGGTGTATCTGCAGGTGCTCGAGGAGATCGCAGCTCGCTGGGCGGCGATTGCGGTGGCGGTCAGCGTGCACAGCCTGTCGTGTCATCCCTTGCTCGCGTTCGGGACCGACGAGCAGCGCCGACGCTGGCTGCCGGCGATGCTGTCAGGCGAGCAGATCGGCGCCTACAGTCTGTCGGAACCGCAAGCCGGGTCCGACGCGGCGGCGCTGCGCTGTTCGGCCCGGCGTGCGGACGACGGCGCGTACGTGATCAACGGGTCGAAGTCGTGGATCACCCACGGCGGGCGGGCCGACTTCTACACGCTCTTTGCCCGCACGGGTGAGGGGTCGCGGGGCGTGTCGTGTTTCCTGATCCCCGCCGACCTGCCCGAGCTCTCGTTCGGCAAGCCCGAGGAGAAGATGGGCCTGGCAGCGGTGCCCACCACGTCGGCGTTCTACGACCACGCCCGCGTCGAGGCGGACCGGTTGATCGGTGACGAGGGGCAGGGCCTGCAGATCGCGTTCTCGGCGCTGGATGCGGGGCGACTCGGCATCTCGGCCGTCGCGGTGGGCCTGGCGCAGGCCGCGCTCGACGAGGCCGCCGCGTACGCCAACGAACGAACGACGTTCGGCCGCAAGATCATCGACCATCAGGGCCTGGGTTTCGTGCTCGCCGACATGGCCGCTGCGGTCACCAGCGCACGCGCCACCTACCTCGACGCCGCGCGGCGCCGCGACGCCGGACGGCCCTACTCGACGCAGGCCAGCGTCGCCAAGTTGATCGCCACCGACACCGCGATGAAGGTGACCACCGACGCGGTGCAGGTGCTCGGGGGCGTCGGCTACACCCGCGACTACCGCGTCGAGCGCTACATGCGCGAGGCCAAGATCATGCAGATCTTCGAGGGCACCAACCAGATTCAGCGGCTGGTCATCGCGCGGGCGTTGACGACGTAGTCGCCTCAGGAAAACCTATTCCAGCAGCCGGCGTCGCATCGCCTCGGCCACGGCCGCGGCGCGGTCGCTGACGCCGAGTTTCTCGTAGAGCCGCTGTACATGGGTCTTCACAGTCGACGGCGCCAAGAACAGCTGCGTCGCGATCGCCGGAATGCTCAGGCCACCGGCGATCAGATCGAGTACCTCGCGCTCTCGGGGGCTCAGTACCGGTCCGGACGGTTCCGCGCGGCGGCGGATTTCACCCGCCAGGCCGGCGGCCAACCCCGGCGACAGCACGTCGCGGCCCTTCGCGCAGTTGAGCACCGCGCTGACGATCTCGCTGCGAGACGACTCCTTCGGCAGGAATCCGGCGGCGCCTTCCGCGAGCGCGTGGTACACGATCGCGGACTCGTCGTGCGCGGACAAAAGCAGCACCCGCGTCGACAACTCGTCCCGGCGCACCGCGGCCGCCACCTGCGCTCCGTCCATTTCGGGCATCCGGTAGTCGAGAAGCGCGACGTCGGGCTCATGCGTCTTGATGAGCTGCAATGCAGTAGCACCGTCGTCGGCCTCGGCCACCACGTCCACTTCGCCGCTCATCACGAGCGCGCGCACGACACCGTCACGGAACATCGGATGGTCGTCTCCCACCACCACCCGCACCTTTTGGGTCATGGAACCGACCACGCGACCATGACAAAAAGCTTCCCACAGCGTCAGCGCCGAGCTCCCCCAATCGGGGGACACGCCGTTCAGCCCGTGGCGGGTCCGATCGCCCGACGCGGGAGCACCGCCGGGTCCGACATAGTTGATGCAACGCCGGAGAAACCGAGCGAGAACCACCGGTGAGTGACGACCACACTCGCCCCCATAGCCGAGGCCCTCCCACTGGACCGGGAGGGCCTTGGCGCGTCTGAAGGTCGCCGGGGCGCAGAAGTAAGGTGACCTCCATGGACTTCGCGATGTCGGCCAAGGCACAGGACTATCACAAGCGGTTGTCGGCTTTCATGACCGAGTTCGTGTTCCCGGCCGAGGCCTCCTACGAGCAGTACCGTCTCGACA
This sequence comes from uncultured Actinomycetota bacterium, assembly GCA_963744085.1. Lineage (GTDB taxonomy): Bacteria > Actinomycetota > Actinomycetes > Mycobacteriales > Mycobacteriaceae > Mycobacterium. The sequence goes on along the minus strand of CAVUSK010000014.1, from coordinate 733,823 downwards.
AGGGCCATGACGATCACTCGGTGCCGCCGGTCATCGAGGAGCTCAAGACGCTGGCCCGCGAGCGCGGGCTGTGGAACCTGTTCTTGCCGTCAGTGTCCGGCCTGACGAACACCGACTACGCGCCGCTGGCGGAGCTGACCGGCTGGAGCATGGAGATCGCGCCGGAGGCGACCAACTGCGCGGCGCCGGACACCGGCAACATGGAAACTCTGCACCTGTTCGCCACCGAACAGCAGCGCCGGCAGTGGCTGGAGCCGCTGTTGGCCGGCGAGATCCGCAGCGCGTTCTCCATGACCGAGCCCGCGGTGGCCTCCAGCGATGCCCGCAACATCGAGACCTCGATCGTTCGCGACGGCAGTGACTACGTCATCAACGGGCGTAAGTGGTGGACGTCGGGCGCAGCCGATCCGCGCTGCAAGATCCTGATCGTCATGGGCCGCACGAATCCGGACGCGGCCAGCCACCAGCAGCAGTCGATGGTGCTGGTGCCCATAGATACACCAGGGGTCACTCTCCTTCGCTCGACGCCGGTGTTCGGCTGGCAGGACCAGCACGGGCACTGCGAGGTCGTCTACGACAACGTCCGGGTGCCGGTGGAGAACCTGCTCGGTGAGGACGGGTCGGGCTTCGCGATCGCACAGGCGCGGCTGGGGCCGGGCCGGATCCACCACTGCATGCGGGCACTCGGAGCGGCCGAGCGGGCGTTGGCCCTGATGGTCGACCGGGCCCGCAACCGGGTGGCGTTCGGCAAGCCGCTGGCCGAGCAGGGAGTGGTTAGGGAGTCGATTGCCAAGTCCCGCAACGAGATCGACCAGGCGCGCCTGCTTTGCGAGAAAGCAGCGTGGACCATCGACCAGCACGGGAACAAGGCCGCCCACCTGCTCGTGTCGCAGATCAAGGCGGTGGCGCCCAAGGTGGCCTGCGAGGTCATCGACCGCGCGATCCAGGTGCACGGCGCCGCAGGGGTCAGCGACGACACCCCCTTGGCGCGGCTGTACTCCTGGCACCGCGCGATGCGGATCTTCGACGGACCCGATGAGGTGCACATGCGCACCATCGCCCGCGCCGAAATCGGGCAAGAGAAGGGCGCATTCGCGACGGCGGTAACCTGAAAATGCCGAACCTGAACGGCGCGTGGAACTTTCGTGACGTAGCCGAAGCCACCGGTGTGCGGCCCGGGCGCTTCTTTCGGTCCAGTGAACTGAGCACGCTGCAGGCGGACGGCCGCAACGAGTTGCGGCGGCTCGGTATCACCGACGTCGCCGATCTGCGTTCCCCGCGGGAGGTCGAGCGCCGCGGACCGGGCCAGGTTCCTGATGACGTGGCAATCCACCTGCTGCCGTTTCCCGACCTGGCCGAAGACGCCGACGACCAAGCCCCGCACGAGCATTCGTTCACCCGGATGCTGACCGAAGAGCCCGGCGACGAGTCGGTGACCGAAGCGGCGATGCGGTACATGACGCAGGAGTACCAGCGCTTCCCTGCCCTCGGCGGCGCGAGAACAGCAGTGCGCCAAGTAATTTCTCTGCTCGCAGGCGGCCGGCCGGTGATCACCCACTGCTTCGCCGGCAAGGACCGCACTGGCTTCACCGTGGCGATCGTGCTCGAGTCGCTCGGTGTCCACAGAGATGCGATCTTGGCCGACTACCTGCGAAGCAACGACGCCGTATCGGTGTTGCGCGAGCGCATCCTCGAGATGATCAAGGACCGCACCGACGAGGAGCTCACGCCCGAGGCCGTCATGTTCGCCGAGGCCCGGCTGTCCGACGAGGTGCTCGGTGTGCGCGAGGAATACCTTGTCGCTGCCCGCAACACCATTGACGACACGTACGGGTCGCTGGACGGGTTTCTGCGCGAGGCAGGCGTCTCGCGGGCTGACGTGGCTGCGCTGCGCGCGGCGCTCATGTGAGCAGCACGGCGAGCAACCAAATCACCGCGGCGGCAAGCGCACCCGCTAACTCGACACCCGTTGACAGCACCACTCCTTTGACGGCGTGCACCGTCGAGCCCCACGCGCGCCGGTAATCGCGCCAATGCAGTAGTTCGGCGACATACACACCGAACACGAACCCGATCACAAGGCCGAACACCGGGATCACGAAGAATCCGACGACGCCCAACACACCGCCGGCCAACAGGGCCGATGTCGGCACCTCGGCGCGGCGCATCCGACGCACCGGCCACAGGTACTTGACCGCCGTCGTGGCACCCACCACGGCGGTGACGATTGCCAGCGTCACCCACGACGCGACAGCGTGCTCGGCGACCGCCCATACCAGAATCGCGCCGTATACCAACAGCATTCCGGGCAGCAGCGGTACCACGATGCCGACCAGCCCGACCGCGATCACGAGCGCAACGAGAAGGGTTCCGGTCGCGCTCATGTGAGCAGTCAATTCGGCGGTGGCGCCAGTTCTGAGCCGTCGCTGATCATGTCCACGATGTCGTCTAGTACCGGGTCATCCGAGGAACCGATCTCGACCGCCGGACCAACCTCAACAGCGGGGCCGACCTCGACACTCGTGACAGGGCCCGGCTCCGGGTCCAAGTCATCCGCGTACGCGGGCGCGGTCGCGAAGCCGAGGAACACAAGCGGAACCGCGATCCCCGTCGCGATAGATGTTCTGCTCATCTCGGTGGCAAAGATACTCCGCGCCGCCGACCGCCTACCCCGTAAGCGGAAGGTCATCCGAGCGAGAAAGTAGCGTGCTTTGCCGCCGAGAGGTCGTCGATCTCGTTCCATTTGGCGGCAACCTCGTCGACCGACGGCACGTCGGAGAACGTCACGCCGTCGTTCTGGAACAACGCGGCGCGTTGCACCTTGCCGCCGCCGACGATGAATATCGACGCGGTGTCAGGCACTTCCTCGCTGCACAGGTACGCCACCACCGGCGCCACGTACTCCGGTGTCAGCTTCTCGAACACCTCCGGGGGCAGGATGTCCTGCGTCATCCGGGTGGCCGCGATCGGCGCCACCGCGTTGGCCTTGATGTTGTACTTGCCGCCCTCCTGGGCGAGCGTGTTGATCAGGCCGACGAGGCCGAGCTTGGCCGCGCTGTAGTTGGCCTGGCCGAAGTTTCCGAACAGGCCGCTGGTCGAGGTCGCCACGACGACCCGGCCGAAGCTCTGCTCCCGGAAGTGCGGCCACGCGGCGCGGATCACGTTGTAGCCGCCGTAGAGGTGGACCTTCAGCACCGCGTCCCAGTTCTCGAACGGCATCTTGTGGAACGTGCCGTCGCGCAGGATGCCCGCGTTGCTCACCACACCGTGGATCGCCCCGAACTCGTCGAGCGCGGTCTTGACGATGTTCTCCGCACCTTCGCTCTCGGCCACGCTGTCGTAGTTGGCCACCCCGCGGCCGCCGGCCTCTTTGATCTCGGCCACCACCTGATCGGCCATCGAACGTCCGGCGCCGGTGCCGTCGCGGGCGCCACCGAGGTCGTTGACCACCACGCTCGCACCCTCTTTGGCCAGGGTCAGGGCGTATTCACGACCCAGCCCCCCGCCCGCTCCGGTGACGACGATGACGCGATCCTGCACTCCTGGCATGAGCTTCCTTTCATAAGTGACGGGAGGGAGAAGGCGCTAGAAGATCCTGCGCGCCAACTTCCATGCCTTCTCGGTGTACGGCGGGTACAGCATCGCCGATAGGTCCGGCCGGGTGGGCTTGGTCAGCACCGACTTGCGGTGACTGAACTCCTCGAAGCCAAACCTGCCGTGGTAGGCGCCCATGCCCGAAGCTCCGACACCGCCGAACGGCAGACGCGCCGTCGTCACCTGGAATGCCAGGTGGTTGACGAGCATGCCGCCCGCGGGCACCTCCTTGATCACCCGTTCGCGGATGTTCTTCGTCTTCGTGAACAGATAGGCCGATAGCGGCTTCGGTCGCGAGTTGACGAAAGAGATTGCCTCGTCGAGGGATTGGACTGTGATAACCGGTAGGATCGGTCCGAAGATCTCGTTCGTCATCAGCGGCTCGTCGGGATCGGGATCGACGACGACGGTCGGCTGGATTCGCAACTGTGACGCATCCGAGCCGCCGCCGAGCGCGACGGTGCCCTTGGTGGCGGCGAGATAGCTTGTCAGCCGGTCGAACTGGCGCTGGTTGACGATCTTCTTCCCGCTGGAATCACCGGACTGGGCCCTAATGGCATCACTGATCTTGGCGACGAGCTCGTCGCGAATCTTCGCGTCAGCCAACACATAATCTGGCGCGACGCAGGTCTGGCCGGCGTTCATCAGCTTGATCCACGCGATTCGCTTGGCTGCGACGTCGATGTCGGCGTCCTCGGCGACGATCACCGGACTCTTCCCGCCCAGTTCCAATGTGACCGGCGTCAAATGCGGTGCGGCACCTTCGTATACCTTGCGGCCGATCTCGGTGCCGCCGGTGAACATCACCCGGTCGAAGCCCTGCGCGATCAGTTCCTGGCTGACCGCGCCGTCGCCCTCGACCACCGCGATCGCGTCGGAGTCGAGATAGCGCGGCACGAGTTCGGCCATCAGGTGCGACGACGCCGGTGCGATCTCAGATGGCTTGAGCACCACCGTGTTTCCGGCTGCGATCGCCCCTACGAGCGGTCCAAGCGTCAGGTAGATCGGGTAGTTCCATGCGCCGATGATCAGCACCGTGCCGTACGGCTCGTACTCGATCCAGCCGCGGCCGGGAAGCTGTGAAACCTCGAGCATGCGGAATCGCCGGCGGGTCCACCGCTTGACGCGTTTCGCCGCGAAACGGGCTTCCCCCGCGGTGCTGGCCGAGTCGGCCAGCCAGGCTTCAAACGGCGTGCGATCGAGATCTTCGGCGAGCGCAGTCGCGATGGCCGCCTCGTTCTCGACCATCATCTTCTCTAGTTTGAGCAGCTGGTCCTTGCGCCAGTCGACGCTGCGGGTCCGGCCGGAGGCGAAGGTCCGGCGAAGGCGCGCGACGATCTCGGGAATCGTCGACGCGGGGGCGGCTGGCTCCTGCGGTGGTGCGGCGGATTCGGTGGTCATTGCCCGGTCCTTCCTGACGGTCTCGATGACGGCGATGAGCGCTTGCGCGAAGAGCCGAACGCCAGGGCGATGACGCGATCCTAACCAACCGGTCGGAGGGGCTTATCGGCGGTGACGAATGCGTTGACGAAAGGGCGCGGCCCATCCGGCAGGGCGCGCGTCGGGCGGCCGTGCCGATTTAATTCGTCCTGTGCCGCCACCGACTGCGTGCTCCAGCCGTGCGCAGCGAACCAGTCGGCGCACTCGGGCCGATCGTCGTCGTGGTACCAAAGGTCCAACACGTCGAACGACACATCTTCACCGCGAGCTTCGCGCTCGGCCCTCGCCTGCTTCCATAGCTCGTGGACTTCTTCGCGTGCGGCCGGATCGACGCCGAACACCTCGACTGCGATCCGGCTGCCCGGTGCGCTGAGTTCGTCGATCGAGGAGAACATCGACTCCTGTGCCTGCCCGGGCAGGAACGGCAGCAGGCCCTCGGCGAGCCAGGCCGTGGGAGCGGCAGGATCGAAGCCTGCCCCCTGCAACGCGGTGGGCCAGTCATGTCTCAGATCGACCGAAACCTCGCGCCGGGTCGTCGAGGGGGTCGCTCCTGCGGCGGCCAGCGTTGCCGACTTGTAGTCCAGCACCGCGGGCAGGTCGATCTCGTAGACGACGGTGCCGGCAGGCCAGGTCAACCGGTACGCCCGCGAGTCGAGCCCGGACGCCAAGATGACGTTTTGGCGGACGCCTGCGGTGGCCGCATCCTCGTAGAAAGCGTCGAAGAAGTGGGTGCGGATCGCCTGGTAGTCGGTCATCTGCTGGAAATTCATCGCATGGTCGTCGCGGTCGTCGTCGGCTCTGGCCCACATCGCGGCAAGCTGCTCGCGCAATTCAGCAAGTTCCGGCGTGGACACCAGGGCCTCGGCGTACTCGTCGCGGATCAACGGGTTGGCGCTCTTCGTCTCGGCGGCGCGGGCCAGGGCCACCATCACTGCGGTCGCGCCGACGCTCGTCGCGATGTCCCAGCTGTCGTTGTCGGTGCGTGCCATGACTCCAGTGTGCTCAGTCGCGCCGTGCGGTGACGAATGTGGAGAACGCGTCACCGTCGTGCACCGGAAGCTCGATGTGGCGGCCCAGCCGGCGCTGAACGTCGTCCGACGGCTCGGCCGTGGCGTTCCACCCGTGGCCGTTGAGCCAGTCGGCGACTTCGGCACGGCCGGGGTCGTCATAGGTGAGATCTGAAACGTCGACGCCCTGCGGGATGCCGAGCTGATCGGTGATCCGCTCGAAGCGCTCCCGCATCTCTGCCCGGCGTTCCGGTGCGTGGCGTCCTGCCGTCTCGACGGCGATCCGGCTGCCCTCAGCGCTCAGGCCGGTGATCTGCTCGAACAGCCGGTCCTGCGCGTCGGCGGGCAGGTACATCAACAGGCCCTCCGCGAGCCAGGCGGTCGGACGCGACGGATCGAAACCGGCCCCCCGCAGCGCGGACGGCCAATCATGGCGTAAGTCCACGGGAACCTCGTGCCGCTGCGCCGAGGGCCGGACACCGTGGTCGGTCAGCGTCGCGGCCTTGTACTCGAGCACCTTCGGCTGATCGATTTCGAAGATGACGGTGTCGGCGGGCCAGTCGATGCGGTACGCCCGCGCGTCGAGGCCGGACGCGAGGATCACCACCTGGCGGATTCCTGCGTCGACCGCGTCGGCGAAGAACGCGTCGAAGAAATGCGTGCGCACACCCTGGTAGGTCTGCATGAACTCGAAGATCGCGGCGGCCTCAGGATCGACCTCGGCCAGCCGGGCGGGAAGGCTGTTGTCCAGGATGTGTTCCCAGATTCCGGTGCCTGCGCCGGCGACGAGCATCTCCGCATAGGGGTCGTTGATCAGCGGATCGGGCCTTGCGGTCTCGGCGGCCCGCCCGGCGGCGACCATCACCGCGGTGCTGCCGACGCTGGTGGCTATGTCCCACGTGTCGTCATTGGTGCGCAGAGCGCTCATTTCATCTCCTGAATGTTCTTGTCGGGCTTAAGTTTTGGACCTTATGCAGCCAGCTGCGCGCGGAGCAGCATGCTGGTGACACTGTCCTCGACCAGGTCGGCAGGGACGCGACGGCCCAGCCGGGCCATCTCGTCATGGCTGGCGACACCGTGTACCTGCCAGCCGTGATCTGCCAGCCACTCGGCCGCGTCGGCACGGTCGGGCTCCTGGTAGATCAGTGCCTCGAAGTCGTTGTCCAACCCCAGTTGCCTGCGCAACCGCTCTGTGCGTTCGCGCCAGGCGGCCTGTTGCTCGTCGGACCGCGACGATTGCTCGCCGAACGCTTCGACGGCCATTTGACTTCCCCGCGCGCTGAGCGCGGTCACCTTTTCGAACAGCCTCTCCTGGGCGTCGGCGGGCAGGTAGGGCAGCAGGCCCTCGGCAAGCCACGCGGTCGGCCGGGACGGTTCGAAGCCGGCATCGATAAGCGCCGCCGGCCAGTCGTCACGCAAATCGACGGGAACGGCAACGCGCGTCGCCGCGGGGACCGCGCCGTGCGCGTCGAGCGTGGCCCCCTTGTACTCGAGCACTTTGGGCTGGTCTATCTCGAACACCGTGGTGCCGGATGGCCAGTTCAGCCGGTAGGCCCGCGAGTCCAGGCCCGACGCCAGGATCACGACCTGACGGATGCCCTCCCGAGACGCGGCTCCGAAGTACTCGTCGAAGTAGTGGGTTCGCACGGCCTGGTAACTGCGCGACATCTGATCGAGGCGACGACCGCGGTCATCGTCGCCGTACCAGACAGAAGTCCCGCTGGCCAGCTCAGCCCACGACGGACCCGCGGCCGAGACCAGCAGGTAGGCGAAGGGATCGCGGATCAGCGGGTCGGCCTGCGCAGACTCGGCAGCCCGTGCCGCGGCCACACCCAGCGCAGTCGCGCCGACGCTTTCGGTGATGGACCAGCTGTCCCCCGGCGTTCGGATGGAAGGGACGTCGTGACGTGAGGAGCACAACGCGCTCTCGACGGGTATCTGCAGCTCACTCATTTCATAGACATCCTACCCAATAACTTAGGCAATCTATACGTGTGTGCCGCAAATCACCCGACGCGGTGGACTACGTCGTCTTCAAGTCCCAGAGCTTGCCGACCAGCAGATTCTTGAACTCGCCAGTGATCATCTCCAGCTCTTCGTGGCTGCCCATGAATCCGGCGTAGAAGCCCATGCCCCAAAACATTGCGGTCATCATCTCGACCAGCAGTCCGACCGGGACATCGCTGGTGATCTCGCCGCGCTCGATCGCGCCCGTGATCGCCCAGGTGAGGAACTGACGCGTGCCGAGCAGTGCGTCGTGATCGTCGCGCCGAAGCTCGGGATGGCGCTGCGATTCCAGTATCGAGGTGACCAGGAATGACGCCGCCGACCGGTCCTCGGAATCGACACCCACCGCGGCGTTGATAAAGGCTTCCAGCTGTTCGATGAACGTGGTCGCTTCGAACGCTTTTTTCATGCTCTGCAGAACGACCATTTCATTGGTTTTCTCGACCACTTCCCTATAGAGCAGGTTCTTGGTCTTGAAATAGTGGTTGATCGCCGGCCGGGTGAGATCGGCGCGAACCGCGATTTCCTGAAAGGTCGCGGCGTCGTAGCCCAGTTCGCTGAAAACCTGACGAGCCGCCCTCACGATGCGCTCGCGTGTTTCTGCGGCCTTCGCTGCGGGCGGTCGTCCCGGGCCCCTTGACGCCTTCGCCACGCCCGCATTGTGTCATACCTGGTTTGCATTCATTGCACGTTGGACAATCGATTTACCCGCTAGTCAATACGCCGTGTGCCCGTGTGGAACTAACTCCCAGGAATCTCTCATCGGATTAGCTTGCGCGCTTTTCGGTTATGTTCCCAGCCGGTGGCGACTGGTCTAAGTGCGGATTCGCGGTGGCCGAATTGGGCACTCGCCTCTAACATCCAGCCATGCTGAGCCCGCCGGCGATCTTCCGGCGCGCGGTTCACCGCCTGGACGTGCGCGACCCTGAGCGCGACGGCCTGCGACGTGCGGTGCGGGGGGCGATCATCGTGCCGATCGCGGCGGCGGTCAGCTTCAAGATCGGCGCATCACAGACACCGCTGTTCACGATCTTCGGATCGTTCGCATTAATGGTGCTCGCCGACTTCCCCGGCAACCGGGGTAACCGGGCGCTCGCCTACGCGGGGCTGGGCTGCAATGGCGCAGTCCTGATCACGCTGGGCACGCTGGTCGCACCGATCCCGTGGCTGGGGGTCACGACGATGTTCGTGCTCGGCGTGGCGGTGACCTTCGCCGGGGTGCTGAGCGAGACCATCGCCGCCGGACAGCGCGCCACCTTGCTGACCTTCGTGCTGCCGGCGTGCACACCACCCGGACCGATCGGAGAGCGGCTGCTCGGCTGGGCGATCGCGCTGGCGATCTGCGTGCCGGCGGCGCTGTTTGTGCTGCCGCCGCGTCACCATGACGAGCTTCGCCGGCACGCCGCGCAGGTGTGCGACGCGCTGGCTGACCGCCTGGAGGGCAAGGCATCCGCGGGCGATGTGACCGGAGCCATGAACGCGCTTCGGGCCAACTTCCTCGGCGCCGACTTTCGTCCGGTCGGTCTGAGCGCAGGCAGCCGCGCGCTGGTGCGGGTGGTCGACGACCTGGAGTGGGTCACCGACCGCCTCGACGAGAACACTCTCGCAGCGGTGGCCGACATGAAGGAGCCGGCGGTCAGGGTGCTGCGCAAATCCGCATGGGTGCTGAGTATTTCGCGCTCAGCCGACCGCGGCACCAGCCGATCTGAACTCGCCACTGCGCTCGCGGAGCTGCGCTCCGTGGCACGCGGCCGCTACCGCGACGACATCGTGGAGGTGCTCAGCGAGCGTGACGACGAGGCCGCGGTCGCGGTGGGCCGCAGGCTGCTGACGCGACGCACCGTGGCCGCGACGATCGGCGCGACCGGGCGGGTGATCGCCACCGCGGCGGCAGCCGATGCCCGTCCGGTATGGGCCCGCATGCTCGGCCGCCGGCTGCCCGAGACCGGCGCCTCCGATCTAGTTCTTCCGGAAACCGTTGCCGCGGCAAGCATTACGACGGGATTTTTGGCGACGCGGTCGGTCATTCTGCGCAACAGCCTGCGGACCGGGTTGGGACTCGCGCTGGCCGTCACGATCACCCACGTCTTTCCGGTGCAGCACGGGTTCTGGGTGGTGCTGGGTGCGATGTCGGTGCTGCGCAGCAGCGCGCTGACCACCGGTACGAACATCCTGCGCGCGGTGATCGGCACGACGATCGGGTTCGTCATCGGCGCTCTGCTGATCGCGGTACTCGGCGTTGACCCCGTCGTGTTGTGGACACTGCTTCCGGTTCTGGTATTCGCGTCGGCCTACGTCCCGGAGGTCGCGTCGTTCACGGCCGCCCAGGCCGCGTTCACGATGATGGTGCTGGTGATCTTCAACCTCATCGTGCCAACGGGCTGGCGCGTCGGGCTGGTGCGCATAGAGGACGTGGTCGTGGGGGCAGTGGCCGGGTTGGTGGTGTCGCTGCTGCTGTGGCCGCGAGGCGCCACGGCATCGGTCAACGCCTCGATCGAGTCGGCGCGAGGGACGTTCTCGCGCTATCTGAAGGCCGGGGTGCGCCGCGTCACGCACGGAGCGTCGGAGGCGGTCGACGACAACGTCACGGCTTTGGGTCACGACGGACTCGTCGCATGGCGGACGCTGGATGATGCAGTGCGGCAATACCTTTCCGAGAGCGGTGGTGCTACGGACTCCCGCGCGCCGGTAGTGCGCGCATCCAATCGGGTGACGCGGATGCGTAACGTGGCCGATCTGGTCGCAGACATCAAGTGGCCCCCTCCGCTGACGGCGTATCCACGGGCGAAGAAGATCCTCGACGCGCACGCCGACGCCGTGTGCGAACGCCTCGCCGGCAGCGACGACAAGATGTGGGCGCCGATAAGCGACGACCTGATTCCGGCGCTGCGCGCCGAGGCTGCCAATGAGCCGCTTGCGCGAAGTGCATCAAGCTCAGCGGTCTCGGCGGCGTTGCCGTTGGTGATGGTGGCGGCGGGCCTCGGCGAGCTGGAGCTGGTCTACCCGGCTATACCCGCTGCGGCATCAACGCATTCGGCGGAATCCGCCCGAAGCGTCCGGACTCGTAGTCTTCGAGCGCCTGGATGATCTCCGACTTCGAATTCATTACGAACGGACCGTGCTGGAAGACAGGTTCACGAATCGGCTTGCCGCCCAACAACAGAAGCTCCATCGCAGGCCGGTTGGCGTCCTGAAGGACGGCCGCGGCGGCGGTGATCCGCTCACCCGCGCCGAGCACCGCGAGCTGTCCCTGGCGCACCGGATGCGCGCTCGGGCCGACGGTACCGTGTCCCGACAAGACGTACACCAGCGCGTTGAAGTCGCGGTTCCACGGGATGTTCAATTCTGCGCCGGGCTGGATTGTGGCGTGGGCCACTGTGATTGGCGTGTACGTCGAGCCGGGTCCCCGGAGCCGTCCATGCGGCGACATCGGATCCCAGCGGTCGCCGATCTCGCCTGCGATGATCCGGACGAGTGCGCCGCCGTCGGCCGACGACACCAGCCCGACCTGGTCGCCTTCGATCGCCTGGTACCGCGGCGGCGAGAACTTTGCGGCCCGCGGCAGGTTGACCCACAACTGAACACCGTGGAAGACACCGCCGCTATCGACGAGTTCGGCCGGCGGGGTCTCGATGTGCAGGATGCCCGAGCCCGCGGTCATCCACTGGGTGGCGCCGTCGGTGATCAGACCGCCCCCGCCGTGCGAATCCTGGTGGGCGAACCGGCCATCGATCATGTAGGTGACCGTCTCGAAACCGCGGTGCGGATGCCACGACGTGCCCTTGGGCTCGCCCGGCTGGTATTCGACCTCACCCATCTGGTCCATGTGCACGAACGGGTCGAGCGCTGCGGCGGGGACACCGGCGAATGCTCGGACGACGGGAAATCCCTCGCCCTCGTATCCGTGGGGCCCGGTGCTCACCGAACGCACCGGACGTTGCGTCTCGGCGGGCCCGGCCGTCGCGATGCGCGGCAACGTCAAGGTATCTGCGGTAATCGCTGGCATGACCGTTATAACCGGACTACGGTCCGATTATTCCTTCGAGGGGTTACCCCAGGACTTGGCGTGCCGCTGCCCTCGCGGCGGCCGGGCTGGCGGCGGCCAGCACGACGTCGGCCGCGTCGCGGCACTGTTGCACCGTCAAGGAGGCCAGCTTGGCTCCGACGCCCGGCACTGCAGTGGCCGCCGCCGACAGGGATGTGATGCCCAGGCCCACGAGAACGCATGCCAGCAGTGGATCGGCCGCCGCCTCCCCGCACACGCCGACGGGCTTGCCGGCGGTCGCACCGGCGCGGGCGGTGGCGGCGACGAGCGCCAGCACCGCCGGTTGCCACGGGTCGGTCAGCGTCGCGAGCTCCGCCGACATCCGGTCGGCGGCCATCGTGTACTGGGCCAGGTCGTTGGTGCCGATCGACAGGAACTCCACGTGCTCGAGCACCTTGTCGGCCAGCAATGCGGCGGCGGGCACCTCGATCATCACGCCCGGCGTCAGACCATGCGACCGTGCTAGATCCGCGAACGCCTTGGCCTCGCCGGGCGTGGCGATCATCGGCGCCATCACCCAGGGTGACGTCGCGGTGGCAGCGCCCGCGGCGGCGATCGCCTCGAGCTGGCGCTCCAGCAGCCCGGGGTTCCCGTCGCCGATCCGGAATCCGCGTACACCGAGCGCCGGGTTCGCCTCTTCGGGATGGCGGACGAACTTCAGAGGCTTGTCCGAGCCCGCGTCCAATGTGCGGATCACCACCTTCATCCCGGAAAACGATTGCAGGACTTCGGCATAGATCTGGGTCTGCTCGTCCATGGACGGCTCGGTGTCCCGGTTGAGGAAGCACAACTCTGTGCGGAACAGTCCGACACCTTCTGCCGGCGTCTGCCGCGCCGCGCGGGCTGCGGCGCCGTCCTGGACATTGGCAAGCACCGCGACGGGATGGCCGTCGGCGGTGGCACCCGGACCCGACCAACCGGCCAGCATTTCCGCGTCGTGGCGGGCTTTGTCGACCGCGGCCCGGGCGATCCCTTCGCCCGGCGACACGGTGACGGCGCCGAGCGTGCCGTCGACCATCACCATGGTTCCCGCCGCGACGTCGTCGAGGCCGCCGACCGCGACCACACACGGGATGCCCAGTTGGCGGGCGATGATCGCGGTGTGGCTGGTCGGGCCGCCCAGCGTGGTGGCGAGCCCGACGATGAGCTTCGGGTCGAGGGCAGCGGTGTCCGCCGGCGCCAGGTCCTCGGCGCACAGGATGGACGGCCGTGCCGGTTGGGGCACCCCCGGCTCCGGCAGGCCGGAAAGTTCGGCGACCACGCGATCGCGAATGTCTTGCAGATCCGTCACGCGTTCGGCCATCAGGCCGCCGAGCTGGGTGAAGAGGTCGATGAACTGCGCAACGGCCTGCACCGTCGCGCGGACCGCGGGGTTTCCCTCCGCGATGCGTTTTTCTGCCGCCGCAAGCCACGCGCGGTCCTGCGCCAAGCCGGCGGTAGCCGCCAGCACCTCCGATGCCGCGCCGGTGGCGTGCTGTGCCCGCTCACGGAGTCGCTCGGCCACCGCGGTGGTGGCCGTACTGAACCGTGCCGCCTCCGCCGGCCGCCGCGATTCGTCCACCTCGGGCAGCGAGTCGACACCTTCCATCACCGGTAGCCGGCCTGGCCGTATCACCGGCGCGTACACGACTCCGGCGACGACAGGGACCCCCGAAAGGACAGTGAGAGACGAAGCGGTCATGTGAACCAGGTTACGAACAATGGCTTGACAAGTCAACATAATCAAGCGTAAAACAACGGATATCAACATTTAAACGGTCGGAAACCAACATGGACAGGACCCGGTGGTGTACCCGGAAGAACGGCAACAAGCCATCGCCTCACTGGTGATGAGCAGGGGTCGGGCCTCCGTCACCGACTTGGCGCAGACCTACGACGTGACCACGGAAACCGTGCGACGCGATCTTGCCGCTCTCGACCGCGCCGGGATCCTGCGACGGGTGCACGGCGGCGCCGTTCCCGCCCGCGCGCTGCACGTCGTCGAACCCGGCGTGATGGAGCGGGAAACCACCCGCACGCATCACAAGGACGCCATCGCGCGCGCCGCGCTTGAGTACCTTCCGGTCGGCGGCGGAAGTGTGCTCCTCGATGCCGGCACCACCACCGGCCGGATCGCAGCGCTGCTGCCACCCGATCGCCAACTCGTCGTGGTCACCAACTCGGTCCCGATCGCGGCTCGCCTGGCGACCATGCCGTCGGTGTCTCTGCAACTGCTCGGCGGACGCGTACGTGGCGTCACCCAGGCCGCGGTCGGCGAACCGGCGCTGCGCCTGCTCGACTCGCTGCGTGTAGACGTCGCATTCATCGGCACCAACGGGATCAGCGTCGAGCACGGGCTGTCCACACCGGACAGCGACGAGGCAGCCGTCAAGCGTGCGATGGTCCGCGCCGCAAGCTATGTCGTCGTCGCAGCCGACTCGTCGAAGGTCGGTCGTGAGGACCTGATGAGCTTTGCGCCGATCGAGGACGCCGACGTGCTGATCACCGACACCGATATCACCGACGCCGACCGTGCCCTTCTGGTGGACCGCGGAGTCGAGGTCGTCACCGCATGATCGTCACCGTCACACCGAATCCGAGCATCGACCGCACCATCACACTCGACTCGCCGCTGACCCGAGGTGCGGTGCATCGCGTGGCCTCGGTGTCCAACGAGCCGGGCGGCAAAGGAGTCAACGTCGCGCGCACACTGGTCCTGGCCGGGCTGGAAGCGGTCGCTGTCCTGCCGGCGGCCGCCGGCGATCCGCTGCTGACCGCCCTCGACGCCACCGGCGTCGCGTACCGCGCCACCGCCGGCAGCACCGCACCGGTGCGCACCAACATCGCGATCACCGAATCCGATGGCACCACAACGAAACTCAACGAACGTGGCAGCGCGCTCAACGGAGCCGCCGTGGACGCACTCGCCCAGGCGGTCATCGACTCGTCCGCCGATGCGTCTTGGGTGGTGCTGTCGGGCTCGCTCCCGCCGGGGATGCCGGTGACGTGGTACGCCGACGTCGTCGCCGCGCTGGCTCCGCTACGCTGCCGGGTCGCTGTCGACACCTCCGACGAGCCACTGGCCGCGCTGGCCGCGTCCTTCGACCGTGCTGCGCCAGACCTGATCAAGCCGAACTCCGAGGAACTGGCCAGCATCACCGGCCTGTCCGCAGTCGAACTCGAATCAGCTGTGGCGCAAGGTAATCCGAATCCCGTCATCGCGGCAGCCAGACAGCTCGTGCACCGCGGCGCCCACGCGGTACTCGCGACGCTCGGCGCCGCCGGCGCCGTGCTGGTCGACCCGACCGGGAGCTGGCTCGCCACTCCGCCACCGATCGTGCCCCGAAGCACGGTCGGCGCCGGCGACTCATCGCTGGCCGGCTACCTCTGCGCAGACACCTGCGGAGCGACCCCGCCCGAAAGGCTCCGGATGGCAGTCGCGTACGGCAGCGCGGCCGTAGCACTGCCCGGCTCCGCGCTCCCCTCACCGGGACAGGTCGACATCGATGCTGTCGTCATCCGCCCGGTCGCCCGTCAGACCGCCAATTAGGACAAGAAGGTCAATCCATGCCCGACTCACCCATCATCGACACCGACCTGGTGCTGCTCGACGTCGACGCCGGCGCGGACAAGGAGTCGGTGATCGGCCGGCTCGCCCGCCGGCTCGCCGACAGCGGCCGCGCCACCGATGGCGACGGGCTGATTACGGCGATCATGGCCCGCGAGGCACAGTCGGCAACGGGCCTGCCGGGCGGCATCGCGATCCCGCACTGCCGGTCACCCTACGTCGGGGCGGCATCGATCGGCTTCGCCCGGCTCGACCCACGCGTCGACTTCGGTGCGCCCGACGGTCCGGCCGACCTGGTCTTCATGATCGCCGCGCCCGAGTCAGGCGGCGCCGAGCACATGAAGCTGCTGTCCAGCCTGGCCCGCGCGCTGGTGCGGCCCGACTTCGTCGAGTCGCTGCGCAACGCGTCGAACCGTGGCGAGGTGGTCGATCTCGTTGAGGGCGTGGTGAATCCGGCGCCTGCGGCGTCCACACCGCCGGCTGAGGAACCCGCCGGGCCCGGGCCGAAGTCGCTGGTGGCGGTCACGGCGTGCCCGACGGGTATCGCCCACACCTACATGGCTGCCGACGCGTTGTCTGCCGCCGCCAAGCGCGCCGGCGTCACGCTCTCGGTGGAGACGCAGGGTTCGTCGGGCAGCACGCCGCTGTCGGCGAAGACCATTGCCGACGCCGGTGCGGTCATCTTCGCGACCGACGTCGGAGTCAAAGACCGGCAACGCTTTTCGGGCAAGCCGGTCGTCGCCTCCGGGGTCAAGCGGGCGATCAACGAGCCCGACAAGATGGTCGCCGAGGCCGTGGCCGCCGCTGAGGATCCGTCGGCGGCACGTGTGCAGGCGGCGCCGGGAGAGCCGAGCAGAACAGCCGCCCCGGCGGGCGGAGTCGGGTGGGGCACCCGCATCCGACAGATCCTGCTCACCGGCGTGAGCTACATGATTCCGTTCGTTGCCGCGGGCGGCCTGCTCATCGCGCTCGGCTTCCTGCTCGCCGGATATGAGATCGCGAACACGCCGACGGGCGCCACCGACGCGCTCGGCAACATCATCGCGAAGTCCAACTCGCTGACCGACTTGCCCGACGGCGGCTTGCTCACGTATCTCGGCGCGGTGTTGTTCGCGCTCGGCAAGCTGGCCTTCGGGTTCCTCGTCCCCGCGCTCGCCGGCTACATCGCATTCGCGATCGCCGACCGGCCCGGCCTCGCACCGGGATTCACCGCCGGCGCGGTCGCCGTGTTCGTCAACGCCGGCTTCATCGGCGGTATCGTGGGCGGGCTCATCGCGGGATTCGTCGCGCTGTGGATCAGCAGAGCCAAGGTGCCACAGTGGTTCCGCGGTTTGATGCCCGTCGTCGTGATCCCGTTGTTCGCCACGCTGATCGTCGGCCTGTTGATGTTCCTGCTGCTCGGTCGGCCCTTGGCCTGGGTGACCACCAGCCTGACCCACTGGCTGAGCGGTATGTCGGGCACGTCGGTGATCGTCCTCGGCGTCATCCTGGGCCTGATGATGTGCTTCGACCTTGGCGGCCCAGTGAACAAGGCGGCCTATGCATTCGCCACTGCGGGCCTCAACGTCGCCGATCCCGCATCACTGCGGATCATGGCTGCCGTGATGGCCGCCGGCATGGTGCCGCCGCTGGCGATGGCGCTGGCATCCACGATGCGGCCAGGGTCGTTCACCGAGCCTGAGCGTGAAAACGGTCGTGCCGCATGGCTTCTGGGCGCATCGTTCATCTCCGAGGGCGCGATCCCCTTCGCGGCAGCCGACCCGCTGCGGGTGATCCCGTCGATGATGGCCGGCGGCGCGGTCACCGGTGCGCTGATCATGGCGTTCGGCGCGACGCTCAAAGCGCCGCACGGAGGCATCTTCGTGTTCTTCGCTATCGGCAACCTCACGTGGTTCCTCGTCGCACTGGCCGCGGGCACCGTCGTCGGCGCGGCGGCCGTCATCTTCGCCAAGCAGTTCGTCGGCACCAAAACAAAGCAGCTCGAAACATCCTACTAGCTGAGGAGATACACGAATGCACACCAAGACGGTCATCGTTGGCTCCGCCATCGGCCTGCACGCACGTCCCGCCGCGATCATCGCCGAGGCGACCGTCAAAGCCGGCGTCCCGGTGACGCTGTCACTCGACGGCGGCGAGCCGGTGGACGCCGGGTCGGCATTGATGATCATGACGCTCGGTGCCGGCAACGGCGCGCAGGTGACCGTCGCCTCCGAGGATGAGGACGCGATGCGCACCGTCGCCGAACTCGTCCAGCAGGACCTCGACGTCTAAGCCGCCCTCGCCGACGGCGCACTTGTTTCCGGCCGCAGGTCCAGCCGTCGTAACAGCTGTGCGTTGACCGCGACCACTACCGTCGACAACGACATCAACAGCGCGCCCACGGACATCGGCATCACGAATCCGACCGGCGCGAGTACACCTGCGGCCAGCGGCACCGAGATCAAGTTGTATCCCGCTGCCCACCAGAGGTTTTGCTTCATCTTGCGGTAGGTGGCCTTCGACAGCTGGATCACCGAGAGCACGGAGCGCGGGTCCGAACTGGCGAGGATCACGCCTGCCGAGGCGATCGCCACATCGGTGCCCGCACCGATCGCGATGCCGACGTCGGCCTGCGCCAGCGCCGGGGCATCGTTGACGCCGTCACCGACCATCGCGACTTTGAGCCCCTCGGCCTGCAATTCGCGGACCTTCGCCGCCTTGTCCTCCGGCCGCACCCCCGCGAAGACCCGGTCGATACCGAGCTCGGCGGCCACCGCGTTGGCGACCGCGGGGGCGTCGCCGGTGATCATCACGACCTGAATCCCGAGCCGGTGCAGCGCGTCGACGGCCTGCCGCGACTCCGGCCGCACCTCGTCGGCGAGCTTGAGCGCACCGACCACGGCGCCGTCCACCACGACATGCAGCACGATCGCGCCCTCGTCGTGCCACCGCACCGTCTCGGGCAGCTCGGCCAATCCCGACTCTTCGAGCATGCGCGGTCCGCCGACCCGGATCGTGCGTCCGTCGACCGTCGACGTGACCCCGACCGCCGGCGATGAGGAGAAACCCGAAGACCGCGCCAACACGAGGTTGCCACCACGGGCCTTGTTGAGGATCGCCCGGGCCAGCGGGTGTTCGCTGTCAGACTCGGCGGCAGCTGCAAGGGCGAGCACGTCATCTTCTGTGCCGTCGGCCGCCGCGACTGCCGCCACGGTCGGCTCGCCCTTTGTCAGCGTGCCGGTCTTGTCGAACAACACCGCGCTGACCGTGCGCATGCTCTCCAGCGCCAGCCGGTCTTTCACCAGCACGCCGCCGCGGGCCGCGCGTTCGGTGGCGATGGAGACCACCAGCGGGATGGCCAGGCCGAGCGCGTGCGGGCACGCGATCACGAGCACCGTGATCGTGCGGATCACCGCCTCGTCGGGATGCCCGACGAAGCCCCAGACGATCGCGGTGATGATGGCCGAGCCCAGGGCGAACCAGAACAGCCAGCCCGCAGCGATGTCGGCCAATCGCTGGGCCCGCGACGACGAGTTCTGGGCTTCGGTGACCAGTCGCTGGATGCCCGCCAGCGCGGTGTCGTCGCCTACCGCCGTGACCCGGACACGCAGGCCGGAGTCGGTGGCGACGGTGCCGGCCACCACGCGGTCGCCGGGGCTGCGGGTCACCGGGCGCGACTCTCCTGTCACCATCGACTCGTCCATGGCCGCAACGCCTTCGACTATCTCGCCATCGGCCGGGATGCTGCCGCCCGGCCGCACCACCACGAGGTCGCCGACCCGCAGCGCTGACGGCGGCACTATTTCAACGGAGCCGCCCACCTGTCCGTCTTGTCCCTCTTGCAGGCGTTCGGCCTCGTCCGGCAGCAGCGCCGCGAGCGAGTCCAGCGCGGAGCTGGCCTGCGCCAGCGACCGCATCTCGATCCAGTGGCCGAGCAGCATGATCACGATCAAAAGCGCCAGTTCCCACCAGAAGTCGAGCTCGTGGCCCAGCACGCCGAGGCTCGCACCCCATGACGAGACGAACGCCACCGAGATCGCCAACCCGATCAAGAGCATCATTCCCGGTGCGCGGGAACGGATTTCGCTGACGGCACCGGCCAAGAACGGGCGACCGCCCCAAACGAACATCACCGTGCCGAGCACTGGCGACACCCACTGCACACCCGGAATGTGGGGAATCGTGTAGCCGATGATCATCGCGAACATGCCCGAGGCGGCAACCGTCGGGATCGCCAGCACCAGCATCAGCCAGAAGAGCCTGCGGTACTGCGCGACGTGATCGCCGTGGCCGCCGTGCCCGGCGCCGCCGCAGTGATCCGTCATGGCGTCATGATACCCCATGGGGGTATATGGTCAAACGACTCGACTCAATAGATGATCGGGCCTTGCGTCGTGGTCGCGGGCGGCGGTTTGACCGGTCCGGGCGATGGCCGCGAGAACGTCGGCTTGGTGGGCGTGGGACCGGTGGGCGACGGCGGCGGGGCGGATTCCGTCGGCTCTTCAGTGATCGGCGGGTTCGACGTGACCGAGGGCTGAGTCGGTTCCTCTGTCGGCGGAGTGAACACGGGAGCCTTCGAGGTACCCGACGACGGCCCGGCCGGCGGCACCACCGTCACCGGCGGCACCGTCGTCGTCACGGGAGGCGGCAGCGCCGACGTCGGCACCGTCGGCGCCTCGGTGGTGATCGGAGGAATTGTCGTCGTGACAGGGCCCTCAGACGGTGGGGGCGGGGTGGTCGAAGAAGGCGCGACGATGCGCGGTGCCTGAGTCGGCGAGACGGTTTGTATGACTCTGGCGGGAGCGACGTGCGCGTCGTGATGCTGGTACAGCCACGCAGAGGCCAGCCCTGCCATTGCCATCAGCGCGGCGGCGAAGACCGCGATAGACCATGCCGGACGGGACGATTCGGCCTTGCTCCCGTCGTCGGGTGCCGCCTCAGCTTGAGCCTGAGCCTCCTGAGTCTCGGCGGCGTGGCCGGCCGGCGTGAAATTGACCTTGTCCAGAGTGCGCTCGCGCAGCCACTCGGGCGCCGGGATGAACACCGGCACACCGCCGAGCAATGCGACCGGGCTGACCATCCGGCGACGCTCCTCGTCGCATATCGGACACGACTCGATGTGGCGCGAAATCCTCTTGCGCATCAGCACGGTGAACTGTCCGTCCCAGCCGTCCAGGATCGCCGCCAGCTCGGGGCACGCATTCGGGTTGCTTCTCACCCGGCGCGACACCAGCAGCGCTCCCAGTGAGCGTTCGATGGTGTCCCGCAGCCGCTGCGCCATCTTCTTGGCGTTGGTGGCACTGACGCCCAGGGCCTCGGCGAGTTCGGGGCCGTCCAGTCCGTGGCGGTAGGCCAGTTCGAGGACCGAGCGGTCGCGGTCGGACAACCCGCCCGCGGCCTCGGCGACCAGGTTCGCCAGTTCACTGCGCGCGGCCATCGTATCCGGGCCGGGCTCAGCCGATTCCGCCTCGGGCACCTCGTCATAGACCCGTTCGCGGCTCCGCGCCCGGATGCAGCGCAAGCACTCGTTGCGGGCGATCGCATACAGCCATGGCCGCAGCTTGTCTGCCTCCCTCAATTGAGACAGCCGGTCGGCTGCCGCGCAGAAGACGTCTTGGACGCAGTCCGCGGCGGCATCGCGGTCGCGGAGCATTCCGACGCAGAAGTCGTGCAATCGGTCGGCGTAACGGTCGTAGATGCCGGCGAACGCGCGGCGGTCACCGGCAGCGGCGGCGCACACCAACTCGGCATCACTGACGATGTCCCAGTCGGGTAGTGCGGTCATGAAAAGGCTCCCCTGATGACCGCAGATCCTAGAGCGAAGGTGGTGTTCACCGGGGTGAACCGGCAAAGATCGGAGCGACCGTCGCACACCATGAGCGCAAGCGCCTTGAGCGCCGGATCGGTGACACTTCGGGCGAAACTTCGTCTTCGCGACCGCATCGGAAGGGTTTGACGACCCGGCGCCAGCTAGCATCCGCTGCATGCCGGCTTCGCTGCGCTCGTCCGCCAGCAGAGCCCGGCAGTGGGCCGGGGCGTCGATCAATCGGGCCGGCTACTTGCGCAAGTGGCTGACGCTCGGCATCGCTATCGGCGTCATCGCCGGTCTCGGCGCCGTCGTGTTCTACCTGGCCCTCGACTACGCGGGCCAGTTCCTGCTCGGCTACCTTGCCGACTACCACTTCCCGAAACCCTCGGGGGACGGCGGCGACCCCGGATCGCCGGGATTCGCCAGGCCCTGGGCCATCCCGTTGGTGGCGTTCGCGGGGGCACTGGTGTCGGCACTGCTGGTGGCCAAATTCGCGCCCGAGGCCGAAGGGCACGGCACCGACAGCGCGATCGAGGCCGTGCACTCCGACCCACGGGCAATCCGCGGCCGCGCGATCGTCGTCAAGACGATCGCGAGCGCACTGACCATAGGCTCGGGGGGCTCAGGCGGCCGCGAGGGTCCCGCGGCGCAGATCTCGGCCGGATTCGGTTCGCTGCTGGCCCGCCAGCTCAACCTGCCCGACGAGGACGGCCGCGTCGCGGTGTCGCTGGGCATCGGATCCGGGATCGGCGCGATCTTCGGCGCGCCGCTGGGCGGCGCCGTGCTGGCCGCGTCGATCGTTTATCGGGAAGACTTCGACTACAAGGTACTGATCCCCGGCTTCATCACCTCAGCGACGGCCTTTGCCGTACTGGGCTCGATCCTGGGTTTCGACCCGTTGTTCGGTTACGTCGCCACGGATTTCCACTTCCACCATCCGCTGCAGCTGATGTGGTTCCTGCCGCTCGGGATCGTCGCGGCGGCTATCGGATACCTCTACGCCCGCTGCTTCTACGCCACCGTCAACCTGACCGCTCGGCTGCCTGGCGGCAAGGTACTGAAGCCTGCGCTCGGCGGACTGTGTGTGGGACTGATCGCGCTCCTCATTCCGCAGGTGCTGGCCAGCGGGTACGGCTGGGCACAGAAAGCCTCGGAGCTGGACACCCTGATGCGCATCCCGCTGTGGATCGTGCTGCTCCTGCCCGTGGCGAAGATCGTCGCGACGTCGCTGTCGATCGGCACCGGCGGGTCGGGCGGCATCTTCGGGCCTGGCATCGTCATCGGCGCATTCACCGGCGCAGCACTCTGGCGAATCGGAGAACTCCTGCACCTGCCGTGGCTGCCGGGCACTCCGGCCGTTTTCGTCGTTGTCGGCATGATGGCGTGCTTCGGCAGCGTCGCGCACGCCCCACTGGCGGTGATGATCATGGTTGCCGAGATGACGGCATCGTTCTCCGTCGTGCCGTGCGCGATGGTCGCGGTGGGGATCGCGTACCTGCTGATCTCCCGCACCGACGTGTCGATCTACCGGGCGCAGCGGCTCAATCGCGAGACCGCGCACGAAGAGCCTACGCAGTGACGCACACGACGAAAGGCGCGCCGCAATGACCACCCACTCCAGCCTGCACGCGACCTCGTTGACCAACGGCGATGTCGTCGAGCAGTCCGAACTCGGCTCGATCACCCGGGTGACCGCCGATACCTTTCCGATTCTGAGCGGGCTGTCCATCAAGCGGGTGGTGATCAACCCGGACGCGATGCGCACCCCGCACTGGCACGCCAACGCCAATGAACTCACCTACTGCGTGTCCGGGACGGCGCTGGTGTCGGTGCTCGACGACGGCAGCCAGTTCTCGTCGTTCGTCGTCAGCGCCGGCGACATGTTCCACATCGACTCCGGCGCTTTGCACCACATCGAGAACATCTCCGAAGACACCGCCGAGTTCATCATCGCGTTCCGCCATGAACGGCCGGAGGACTTCGGCTTGGCTGCGGCGTTCGGGGCGATGACGGACGCGGTGCTGGGCAACACGTACGATCTTCCGGCGTCCGACTTTTCGGCACTGCGCCGCGACACCACCGACCGGGCATTGGCCGCCCGCGGCGGCGAGCCGGACGTGCCGTCGACGGCGTACTTCTCTGATCCGCACAAGTTTTCGGTGGAGGCGACTGCGGCACCGATCAGCATCGCGGTCGGCTCCGCCCATGTGGCACGCGTCCAGTTTTGGCCTGCGCTCAAGGATTTGGCGATGTATTCGCTGCGCATCCGCGAAGACGGGATGCGCGAACCACACTGGCACCCAATCACCGCCGAGATGGGGTACGTGCACCGCGGCTCCGCACGCATGACCGTCATGGATCCCGACGGGTCGGTCGACACCTGGTATCTGAAGGAGGGCGACGTCTACTTCATCCCGCGCGCCTACCCGCACCACATCGAGGTCGTCGGGTCTTCCGCGGACGCGAGGAGCGAAAAAGCAGACGACATCCATTTCCTGGTCTTCTTCGACCAGCCGACACCGGGCGACATCGGCTACCGCGCGTCGGTGAGCGCCTACTCGCGCAAGGTGCTCGCCGCGACGTTCAACACGCACGTCGACGCCTTGCCCGAGTTCCCGTTCACGCCGTCGGATCCGCTGATCGTGACGCGCAACAACCCCGTGGACGCGCGCGGCGTCGGCGAGGCGGGCTGACCCCTACTTGCTGCGCGTCGACTTGCGCTTGGCCGCGCTCGCGGCGCTCTTCTCGGTGCGGGTGCCCTCGTGGGCCAGCGTCCCGCCGGAACTCTCCAAGTGCGCCCGGACGAACCACTGGAACTTCTCCAGTTCCCCGGCGTGGTCGATCAAGATGTCCTGGGTGACCAGGTCGAGCTCGTCAAGCCGGTCGATGCCCTTGCGGGTGTCCTCGATCACCCCGGTGTAGACCAGGTCGAGCGCGGCAAGATGCGCCTGAACGGTGTCCCGGTTCACCGAGTAGTCGTCCCACGTGCGGTCGGAGATGACCGCGCCCGGGGTTCCCTTGGGCGACTTACCAAGCGCCGCAATGCGTTCGGC
This sequence comes from uncultured Actinomycetota bacterium, assembly GCA_963744085.1. GTDB lineage: Bacteria > Actinomycetota > Actinomycetes > Mycobacteriales > Mycobacteriaceae > Mycobacterium. The sequence goes on along the minus strand of CAVUSK010000014.1, from coordinate 709,342 downwards.
CACCTCGTCGGCGTATCCGCGCACCAGCTCCACCTGCGGGTCGATCATCTCGTGGACGCCGATGAAATTGGGGCCCACCACATTCCAGTGGATGTGCTTGAGCGTCAGGTGCAGATCGTTGTAGCGGCTGAGCTGTTTCTGCAGCAGCTCGGCGACCTCCGTGCCCTGTTTGTCTGACATGCCTGGAACCGTGAACTCGGCCATCGACGAACTCCTCGTGCGTGAGCGGTTTTCTTGGAATTACTCCAGTTGGAATCACTCCAGGCATACCCACGCGTACACGGTCGTAATCACAGCTCCGCGAGATTGCGCACCGCCTGGCGCGGGCCCAATCGCGGATTGCGGGCCAGTCCGCTGACCTCGAGCAGCCGGACCGCGCGGTAGCGGTGCGGTCGCAGCGGCTCCAACAGCTGCACCATCTGCGCGTCGTCGATCGGATGGCCGAGGAGGGTCCATCCGATCACCTTGGCCAGGTGGTAGTCGCCGACGGACAGCGCGTCGGCATCCCCGAATGCCCGCTGGGCGGTTTCGGCAGCGGTCCACACCCCGACGCCGGGCAGCGACATCAGCGCCGCCTGCGCCGACTCGGCCGGGCGCTGCGCCAGCCGCTCCAACGACGTCGCCCGCTGCGCACACCCGACGATCGCGCGGGCACGGCCCGGATCGACGTTGGCGCGGTGGAACTCCCACGACGGGATGCGTCGCCACACCTCCGGCGACGGAGCCACCCGCATGCGGACCGGGGCGGGGCCGGGAGCGGGTGCACCGAACCTTGTCACCAGCACCCGCCACGACCGGAACGATTCGGCGCCGGACACGCGCTGCTCGAGCACCGCGGGGATCAGCGCCTCCAGCACGCGATCAGTGCGGCCCAGACGCAGGTGCGGCACACGGCGGTGTGCCGCGGCGATTGTCGGCTCCTCGGGGATGAAACCGCTCGCGTCGTCGTCGGCGCCGAGCATCGTCGGCAGCGCGTCGGTGAACTCCTTCGCACCATCGCCCCACGCCTCGCAGTCGACGACCTCGGGTGCAGACTTCGTGATTCGGGCCGTCACCGGCCCGCTCGGCATGAGGCTCGTCCGCCAGATCGCAATGCCCTCTGCTCTTCGCCCGAGAGGCTCATCGCCCTCGGGCATGATCTGAAAGCACGGGTCACCTGACCCGCGTCGCAGCGGAGCCAGCGTCGCAAGCGGATGCGCCGGCGTGCTGAACGTGATGCTGCGGTCGGATTTGATGAACCAATGGTGACATCCGCCCGCCTCGGTGAGCGGGCCCGTGCGGGCTCCGATGTAATGGCCTTGATTGCTCTCAAAATGTGACGGGGTAGAAAAGGGCGATGAGTTTTCGAGGTTCGAGCGCGCGTCGGGTGGAGGTGCTCGACGTGGAGCCGGTCGCCGAGCCTGATCCGTTCGACTCGTGGCGGTCCGGGGTGCGCGCCGCGGTGCTGGCCCGCGTCGAGGAGTTCGTTTCCGACAGGTGCGCCGCCGAGTTGGACGGTGCCGGTGTCGACATAGCTGCCGACGTGCTTCTGCAGTCCGTCACCAGCGGCAAGTGCCTGCGGTCGACGTTTGCGTACCTGGGCTGGCTGTGCGGGGCACGCGACGACGCCTCGGCGGTGCGCGCTGCCGCCAGCTTCGAGCTGCTGCATGCGTTCGCGCTGTTGCAGGACGACGTGATGGACGGATCGGCGCTGCGGCGCGGCCGTCCATCTGCGCATGTCCAGTTCTGCCAATGGCACCGCGACCGCGGCCTGTCGGGGTCGGCGCGGCGCTTCGGCGAATCGGCTGCCGTCCTGCTGGCCGACCTGTGCCTGGTCTGGGCCGCGCAGATGCTTCGCGAGAGCGGCCTGCCCGCCGCCTCGCTGCAACGAGGCTGGCCGCGGTATGACGCGATGCGCACCGAGCTGGCGGTCGGCCAGTTCGCGGACCTGGTGAACGACGCGAGGAGACTGCCGACACTGGAGGCTGTGCTCGACGTCGCGCGGCGCAAGTCCGGCAACTACACGGTGCGTCGGCCGCTGGAGATCGGCGCCGCGCTGGCCGGGTGCGCCAACCGGACACTCCTGCTGCTCGGCAACTACGGCGCCGCCGTGGGCGAGGCGTTCCAGTTGCGTGACGATCTGCTCGGCGTCTTCGGGTCGGCGTCGGTGACGGGGAAACCCACTGGCGGCGACCTGTCTGAGCACAAGGCCACCACCGTCGTCGTCGCGGCGCACCAGATGGCCGACGCGACGATCCGGCGTCAGCTTGCCGAGTTGATGAGCGCCGATCACATCGATGACGCTGCGATCGCGCGGTGGCGGACGTTGATTGTGGCCACCGGCGCGGTCCAGTGGATCGAGGAGATGATCGCCGAGCGGGTCACCGCCGCCCGCGAGCAAATCTGCGACACGCACATCGACGAGTCGGTGCGGGCTGCGCTGGCCTACATGTCCGCCGTCTGCACGGTACGGACGGCGTGATGCGTACCGTCGCGGGGCGCGCTGATCACATCGTGGTGGTGGGCGCGGGCTTGGCAGGACTCTCTGCGGCACTGCATTTGGCCGGGCGGGGGCGGCAGGTCACTGTTGTGGAGCGCGAGGCGGTGCCCGGCGGACGGGTGGGACGCGTCGACACCCGGGGCTACCGCCTGGACACCGGGCCGACGGTGCTCACGATGCCCGACATCATCGACGACACGTTCGCGGCAGTCGGCGAGGAAACCTCCGATCGGTTGGATCTGTTGCCCGTCGAACCGGCCTACCACGCGACGTTCGCCGACGGCAGCGCACTCGACGTGCACAGTGACGCCGACCGGATGGCCGCCGCTGTCGAGAGGTTCGCGGGGCCCCGCGAAGCGGCCGGTTACGCGCGGCTGCGGGAATGGCTTACTCGCTTGTACCGCACCGAGTTCGACGGATTCATCGCTGCGAACTTCGACTCACCGCTGTCGCTGCTGACGCCGCAACTGGCGCGGCTGGCCGCGCTCGGCGGGTTCCGGCGTTGGGAGAGGGTGGTCGAGCGGTTCATCACCGACGAGCGGCTGCGGCGGGTGTTCACGTTCCAGTCGTTGTACGCCGGGGTTCCGCCGCAGCGCGCGCTGGCCGTGTACGCGGTGATCGCCTATATGGATACCGTTGCGGGCGTGTACTTTCCGCGCGGCGGGATGCGTGCGTTGCCCGATGCGCTCGCAGCCGCAGCAGCCGACGCCGGTGCGCGATTCGACTACTCAGCACCGGTCGCCGCGCTGGAACGGGTCGGCGACAGGGTGACCGCGGTGCGTACCGAGGGCGGCGATCGCGTCGAGTGCGACGCCGTCGTGCTGACCACCGAGCTGGCGCAGACCTACCGGCTGCTGGCGCACACGCCGCGGCGGCCGCTGCGCCTTCGCCCCGCACCGTCAGCGGTCGTCGCGCATATCGGCTGCAAGGCCGTCGAAAACGCCCCGCACCACACCATCCTGTTCGGCGAGGCGTGGCAGCAGACGTTCGACGACATCATCCGAAAGGGCCGGCCGATGGCCGACCCGTCGCTGCTCGTCACACGGCCCACCGCCGGCGACCCTTCGCTCGCGCCCGACGGCCGCGACCTGCTGTACGTGCTCGCGCCAGCACCTAATCTGACTCGCGGCGATCTCGACTGGGACGGGATGGCCGACCGTTATGCCGCCGAGATGCTCGACATGGTGCGGGCCAGGCTGCCCGAGGTCGGCGACGACACTGAACTGCTGCACGTCGTCACTCCTGCCGAGTGGGCCCGCCAGGGCATGGTCGCCGGAACGCCGTTCGCGTTGGCGCACACGTTCGCGCAGACCGGGCCGTTCCGGCCGGCCAACACCGTGCGCGGGGTCGCCAACGCCGTGCTCGCCGGGTCATCGACGGTGCCGGGCGTCGGGGTACCAACCGCGATGCTGTCCGGGCGTCTGGCCGCCGACCGGATCACCGGACCGCGGGAGAATCCCGCACGCCGGGTCGTCGCGGCGAAGGGGCAGACCGCATGATCCGTTCCGAGCTTGACGCGGCGGGTGTTTCGCAGCCGCGGCTGCGCGAGGCATATCGCCGCTGCCGTGGGCTCAACGCCCGTCACGGCCGCACGTTCTTTCTCGCGACCCGGCTGCTGACGCCGGCGCAGCGCCCCGCGGTGCACGCTCTGTACGGGTTCGCCAGGCTGGCCGACGACATCCTCGACGACCTGGACTCGCCGCTCGATACAGAAGCGAAAACGCGTCGCCTGCAACGGTTTTCCGATCGCTTCTTCAACGGCCCCAGTTCCGACGACGACGAGACGAATCTTGTGCTCACCGCGGTGCGCCACACCGCGGCGATGTACGGCATCGACAACCGGCTCTTCAGCGACTTTCTCGCCTCGATGCGGATGGACCTGACCGTCACCGATTATCCCGACCGGGCCTCCCTGAACACCTACATGCACGGTTCCGCGGAAGTGATTGGCCTGCAACTGTTGCCGGTGCTCGGGACGGTCGGACGGGTCGACGAAGCAGCCCCCTATGCCGCTGCCCTGGGAAAGGCGTTCCAGCTCACCAACTTTCTACGCGACGTCGACGAGGACCTGACCCGGGAGCGGGTGTACCTGCCTGCCGATGAGCTCGCCGCGTTCGACGTCGACCGGGAACTTCTGATCTGGTGTCACGTGAATCGGAGGACCGATCCCCGGGTGCGCAACGCATTGGCCGCGCAGCACCACATCACTCGTGGAATCTACCGTTTCGCGGGCGACGGCGTGCCGATGCTGGCACCGTGGTCGCGTCCGTGCGTGGCCACTGCACTGACCCTGTACTCCGAGATCCTCGACCGCATCGAGACCAGCGACTTCGCGGTGTTCAGCCATCGGGCGAGGGTCGGTACCGCACGTCGACTGCAAGTTGCGGGCGGTGCGTTGATCCGGGCATGGCGAGCGCGACACGGAAGTGCCCTCCCGCCAACGGAACCCACGATCGGCGCGGCCTGACATGGATCGCTGGCAGTACCTGATCGTGCTCGCCGCCTGTCTCGCGATCACCGCCCCTCTGGAGCTGTTCGGCGACGGCGTCTATCGCCAGCCGTGGCGCACCGCCCGGGCCGTGTTGCCTGTGACGCTGGTGTTTCTGGTCTGGGATGCGGTGGCGATCGCGGCAGGTGTGTGGACCTACAACCCGCGCTACATCACCGGCGTCACCGTCGGATTCGGCATCCCGCTGGAGGAGCTGCTGTTCTTCGTCGTGATCCCGCTGTGCGGGTTGCTCACCTACAACGCGGTGACGGCCATGCTGCGCCGCCTCGGGCGCACATGACCGGGCTCGGATACACCTTTCCCGCCGTGATGGCGGCGGTCGTCGTGGCTGTGCTCGAGCTGGCGGTGTTCCGCACCGGCCTGTTCCGTCGGCGGGCCTACTGGCTGTCGATGCTGATCGTGATCGGCTTCCAGATTCTGGTCGACGGCTGGCTGACCAAGCTCAGCGCACCGATCGTGATCTACGACCAGAGGCAGACCAGCGGTATCCGGTTTCCGTTCGACATCCCTGTCGAGGACTTCCTGTTCGGCTTCGCACTCGTGACCGCGGTGCTGCTGTTGTGGGAGCGGCAACGTGAGCGTCGGTAACACCGGCCTGCCCCGCCGGGCCGTGCCCACCGCATTCGACGTCGGCGCGGGGGCGTATGACCGAATGGTCGGCGCCAACCCCGGATACCACGAGCATCTGCGGATGTCGGTGCGCCGCATGCGGATTCCCGATCGGGGCCGTGGTATGCGGCTCCTCGACGCTGGGTGCGGCACCGGCGCGTCGGCGGCCGCCCTGCTCGCGGAGGCTCCGGACGCCGAGATCGTGGCGGTTGACGCGTCCGAGGGAATGCTGCGCGAGGCGCGCGCCAAGCCGTGGCCGTCGTCCGTGCGATTCGTGCACGGCCGCATCGAAGAGCTTGCCGACCTCGGTGTCGCGGGTCGGTTCGACGGAATCCTGGCCGCGTACCTGGTGCGCAATCTGGCCGATCCGGACGCGCAGTTGCAACGGTTCCTCGACCTGCTGCGGCCCGGCGGAACCCTTGCGGTACACGAGTATTCGGTGCGGGATTCGCGGCTTGCGGTGTGGACCTGGACCGCGGTGTGCTGGGCCATCATCATCCCGTCCGGATGGCGCCACACCCGCGACACCACCCTGTACCGGCATCTGTGGCGCAGCGTGCTCACCTTCGACGGCGCCGCCCGGTTCCGCCGCAGGCTCGCGGACGCCGGCTTCGCCGGGGTACACAGCGCGACCGTTGGAGGCTGGCAGCGCAACATCGTTCACACGTTCCTGGCGAATGCTCCCGCATGAGTGCTAACGGTCATCGCGATCCGCGCCGAGTCACCCACCCGGCCGGCCCGGGCCTGCGGGATGCCAAGGCGCTGAAGTCGCGGCCGCACGCCGTGGTCGTCGGTGCGGGCATCGCCGGCCTGGCCGCAGCCACCGGGCTGGTGGAGCGGGGCGTCAGCGTCGACGTGGTGGAACGGGAGACCCATCTCGGCGGCCGGGTCGGTGGCTGGACCGAACAATTGCCCGACGGAGCGCCGATCGCGATGAACCGCGGCTTCCACGCGTTCTTCCGGCAGTACTACAACCTACGAGAACTACTGCACCGCAGCGACGTCGGCCTGCGCCATCTGGTCCCGGTTGACGACTACCCGTTGATCGACGCGTCTGGACGGCGTGACACCTTCCGTGGACTGCCCCGCACGCCTCCATGGAACGCGCTGATGTTCGCGTTGCGCAGCCCGACGTTCCGACTGCGCGACCTCGCCTGTTTGAATGCGCGCGCCGCGGCTCCTCTGGCCGCGGTGTCGGTGCCCGAGATCTATTACCGGCTCGACGGCATCGACGCGGACACGTTCCTGACCGACATCAACTTCCCGGACGCCGCCCGTCACCTGGCGTTCGAGGTGTTCTCCCGCAGCTTCTTCGCCGAGCCGGCGAAATTGTCGGCGGCAGAGCTCGCCGCGATGTTTCATATCTACTTCCTCGGCTCCAGCGAGGGTCTGGTGTTCGACGTCGCCGATGCGAACTTCGACACCTGCCTGTGGGAACCGTTGCGTGAGTACCTGTCTCGCCGCGGTGTCCGGTTCCACACCGGGACGTCTGTCACCGCGATCGAGACCGACGCTGCCGAAGCCTTTCGGGTCCACAAGGATTCGGGTTCTCTCGATGCGGACGCCGTGGTCATAGCAGCTGACGTAGCGGGCCTGCAGCGCATCGTCGACGCATCGCCGGAAGACCTCGGCGACGCGCGATGGCGCGAGTCGGTGCGCGGCCTGAGGACCGCGCCGCCGTTCGTCGTGCAGAGACTGTGGCTGGATCGTCCGGTCGCCTCCGACCGCCCGGCGTTCCTAGGCACCGGTGGTCTTGAGCCGCTGGACAATGTCAGCGTGCTCGACCGCTATGAGCGACAGGCCATCGACTGGGCGCGCCGGCACGGCGGTTCGGTGGTCGAACTGCACTCGTATGCGGTGAGGGACGCATCGGCATTGGACGGGTTGGCCGACCGGATGCGCGCGCGGCTGCACGATATCTATCCGGAGACCCGCGACGCCCGCGTCGTCACCGAGCGGATCTTGTGCCGCGAGGACTGCCCGCGGTTCGCTCCCGGCGACCATGCGGACCGCCCGGGGGTCCTCACCCCGAATCCCCGGCTGATGCTGGCCGGCGACGGCATCCGGATCGATCTGCCGGTGGCGCTGATGGAACGTGCCGCCACCACCGGTTGGTCGGCGGCCAACCAACTGTTGACTACCTGGGGTCTGGCCGGGCACCCGTTGTATACCGTTCCGACGCAGGGCCGCAGCGCCTTGCTGCGCCGGCTTGCCGGTGAAAGGGTGACACCTTCATGAAGTTGCCGAAAAGCTTTCCGTTTCAGATACTCCCGCGCGCGGACTGGGCACAGCAGCGTCCCACGCACCGCGACGCCGAGCCCGCGATCATCGACGCAGCCCTGAAGCGATCGCAGCGCAGGCCGTCAGGCAACTGGTACGCATTCGCCGCCAGTAGCAGCGTTCGCGCCAACCGACCCTTCGGCACCTCGGTCGCCGGGACCGAAATCGTTGCCTGGCGCGGTAACAGCGGCCAGTTGCACGTCGGCCCGGGCGTGTGCCCGCACCTGGGCGCGGACCTGGCGACCGGAACCGTCGACTGCGGCGCACTGATCTGCCCGTGGCACGGACTGCGTCTCTGCGGTGAGCGCGAGTTCGGATGGAAGCCGCTGCCCGGCCACGACGACGGGGTGCTCGTGTGGGTGCGGCTCGACCCGGCCGGCGGCGAAGAACCGACCGACAAGCCAGTGATATCGTTGCGGCCAAACGGTTTTCAGTTGGATGCCGTCACACGTCTCGTCGGCACTTGCGAGCCGAGCGACGTGATCGCGAACCGACTCGACCCGTGGCACGGCGCGTGGTATCACCCATACTCGTTCACGCGGCTCGAGGTGCTCAGCGCACCGCCGACCGATGCGGCCGGCGAGGACGCGGACCGCTTCCTCGTCGCGGTCACGTTCAGGATCGGACGCTTCGGCGTGCCGGTGATCGCTGAGTTCACCAGCCCGGAGCGGCGCACGATCGTGATGCGGATCGTCGAAGGCGAGGGGGCGGGCAGCGTCGTCGAGACACACGCGACACCGGTGGGCCCGGGCCCCGACGGCCGGCCGCGCACAGCGGTGATCGAGGCGGTGATCGCGCACTCCGACCGGCCCGGGTTCGGGCAAATGCGCCGAGCTGCTCCGCTGATCACGCCGGTGATGCGCTACGCGGCGACCCGGCTGTGGCGCGATGACCTGGCGTACGCGGAGCGGCGGTACCAGCGTCGAACTAGCCGACGGTGATCTCGGCCTTGTCCGGATAGAACGCGACGTGTCCCGCGATCGCGGCGACGGCCTCGTACGGGTCTTCGTACGTCCAGATCGCGTTGTCCACGGTGTCGCCGGCGGCGGTCACCACGCTGTAGTAGCTGGCGTCACCCTTGTACGGGCAGTACGTCGCGTGGTCGGTGGGCTGCAGCAGGTCGCGGTTGACGTCGGAGAGCGGAATGTACTGGACGGCCGCATAGGTCGACTCCTGCAGCGTCAGCGCATCGTCGGTGTCGGCGACGACCTCACCGTTGACCCGGACGGTGACGTGGCCTTCGGTTTTGTTGACGGTGATCGGATGCTGTTCGGTCGGCTGGAGAATCGGACGCGAGCTCATAACCGGAACAACACCGCAGCCCGGGGTCTTTCTTCCGGTTCCCGGATTTAAGATGCCGGGAAAGCGACGCTGGATCGGCTGACGACGGAGGGACCGTGTGCCGCTGGTTGGGTTACTTGGGCGCCCCCATCGCCCCGAAAGAGTTGCTACACGATCCCGCGCGGTCGCTGATCGAACAGAGCCGACGCCACGCACCCAACATGACCATTCCCAACGGTGACGGCACCGGGTTGGGCTGGTATCAGCACCGCCGCGAGCCGGCGCTGTTTCGCAGCATCACCCCCGCGTGGGGTGATCCAGAATCCCTGGAGTTGGCGACCGAGATCCGCAGCCCGTTGTTTCTGGCGCATGTTCGGGCCGGCACGGGAACGCCGGTGCAGCAGACCAACTGTCATCCGTTCCGATACCACAACTGGTTGTTCGTGCACAACGGGTACGTGGCCAATTACGAGCAGTTGCGCCGCGAACTACTGCTCGCCGTTGACCCAGAACTGTTCGCCAACATCGCCGGATCCACTGACTCCGAACTGCTCTTCCACCTTGCACTGACTTTCGGACTGGCCGAAGACCCCATCGCCGGGCTCGCGCGGATGGCCGGCTTCGTCGAGGCCACCGCCGCAAGCCGCGGACTCACCACTCCGGCACTGCAAATGACTGTCGGCGTCAGCGACGGCCAACGGATCTATGCCGTCCGGTACGCGAGCGGAGCAGAGGTAAACACCCTGTTTGTCAGCGAAGACGCCGAGTCGGTGCGCATGCTTTATCCGCAGAACGAGCGGCTGGCCCACTTCAGCGACGACGCGCGTGTCATCGTGTCTGAACCACTTGTCGATCTGCCCGGACTATGGCGGGAAGTAGCGCCGGGTACCGCACTGGCCATCGACGATGACGTCGAGGAGCAGAGCTTCGAGCCCATCCCGCCAGACCCGCGCGCGAGTCCACTATATTGACGGGGCCGAAGCCGACGGGGCCGAAAACCGCGTCACCGAGAAAGCCTGGAGGAGCAGCCGAAGATGATGTGGGATACGTTCTGGCACGGACTGTGGTCACTGGTGTTGATCTTCGCGTTCGTCGCCTACTTGATCATCCTGTTCAACATCCTGATCGACCTCTTCTATCGCGATCACAAGACCTCGGGCTGGGTCAAGGCGATCTGGGTCATCTTCCTGCTCGTCCTGCCGTACCTCACGGCGCTTGTGTATTTGATCGCCAGGGGCAACGGCATGGCTGTGCGCGCACGTGAAGCTGCGGCGGCCGCCAAGAAGGAAACCGACGAGTACATCCGCGGGGCGGCCGGCCGCTCACCCGCACAGGAGATCGCCGACGCGAAACAGTTGCTGGATACCGGCGCTATCACCCAGCAGGAGTTCGACTCGCTCAAGGCGAAGGCGCTGGGTTAGTAGCGGTATCACGGATTACCCGGTGGACGAACCCGAGTTTGCGCGCACCACCGGGGGTGAAATCTCGAACGGGTACAGCGGCGCCTTTCCCATCGCGGCGTTGACGCGGTTGAAAAACAGCGCCAACCACTTCCAGTCATACAGAAGTCGCTCGATGGGTTCCTCGTCATAGGTCGCGAGCGGCACTATGTGGCGTGGCACTGCGAAGCGGACCTTGTCGGCCTGCAATACCAAGCCCGCCTCGCGGGCCGTGTCGACGGTGTCGGTGATGTGCAGATAGTGGGCAAAGCACTCCGCGAAGTCCTCCCAGGGATGCATCGTCGCGTATTCAGAAATGTAGGATTCTCTCCAATCGGCGGCGCCCCATACCTGTAATGGCGCTCGATCCCGGACTGATAGTCGGCTCGCTCGTCGCCGAACAAGTCGCGGCATTCGTCCAGATACCGGCTCGCGCCGTCGCCGGTCTCCACCAAGACGGTTTGGTAGTAGTGGCCGATCTCATGACGAAAATGACCCAGCATGGTGCGGTACGGCTCGCCGAGGTGCACCCGCAACCGCTCCCGGTAAGCGTCCAACGATTCGACCAAGTCGATCGTGATCACTCCTCCGGCATGCCCGATGGTCACGCGCTCGCCGGTGCTGTAGCTGGACAGCAAATCGAAGGCCACCCCACCATCGCGACGCCAGAACGGATCGATGGGCAAACCCAGCTCGGTCAGCTGAAACACCAAGCGCCGCAACGACTGTGTGGTTGATACGAGTTTCTCCAGGGCGATGGTGTCGTCGGCGGGGGGTTCCCGGCGGATCAACGAATCCGCCAAGCACCGGCCACGATTGCCATCGTCCTGTTCCTCGCGCACCAACCAGTTACATCGCAGACTGCCGTACTTCGTGCACCGGACCCACCGTCGTCCCTCCATCTCGGCACCACCCTCCCCGATGGCGATCATCGACCGCGACGGCAGGTGAAAACCAAGCTCCTCCAGCAACATAATTCGCAGCGCGGGATCGGCGCGCTTGAGGTAGTACGCCGTCCACAAACCGGTGAGTCCCGCCCCGACGATGCACACGTCGGCGTCACGGTTGCCCGGCAACCGGGCCCGGTAGTCGGGAAGCCGTGTGTACCAATGCGACACGTGTCCGATTCGCATCGGCTCAGAAGGCGTACCGATGATATTGAGCCATCATCTTGAGGGTCGGAACAGTTGACATCACCCGCGCCATGACGCGGTAGCTACGGGTCAGTCGATTGAACACCTCGTCATCGAAGACCGACATCGCCGCCAAGAGCCGGAGCCGGGGCACGTTGGCCAGGATGTCACCCGGGCCCTCGACGCCCCAATGCAGCCGCGCACCCGCGCGGCGAACCACGAAGTTCATCTTCTGCGTGCGGATTGCGAACCGGTTGAACATGTCGAACTGCAACTCACCCGACGAGAAGCGCTCGACCACCCGCCGCAACAGCGCGAGCCCGGATTCCTCGGTGAGATACATCGTGAGGCCCTCCGCGAGCATCAGCACCGGACGATCGGCCGGAATCGCCGACAGCCATTCGAGTTCAGTCACCGACGCACCGAGCAACCGGTAACCGGCGTCGGGCGGGTAGAACCGCTCCCGCAGCGCGATCACGTCCGGGTAGTCGACGTCATACCAGTCGACCCCCGGACCCGGATGCACGCGGAACACCCGGCTATCCAGGCCACATCCGACGTGCAGCACCGTCGCCTCCCCGTGCGCCGCCAGGAACTGGCGTGTCCACTTGTCGAAGTGCGCGCTGCGGATCACCACCGACGGCGCGTTCTTGGCGGTGATGGTTGTCTTCGACCAGTTGTAGTCGATGCGCTGCACCAGCTCTCTGGCGTAGGTGTCCCCCAGGATTGGATGGTCGGCGTCTGCGTCGAGCGCACGAGCGTACAGCGTCGCGAGCATGGTCTCAGGCGCACCGGTAAAATCGACACGAATCTTGTTGGTATCGATGCACATCGCATACAAGGCTAGCGGCAATGTACTACCGTGGCGAACGCGCTGATGGCCGAAGCAGCTAATCCGCCTGTGCCGCTTTAGCTTTCTTCATCGCGGCCCTCAAGTCCACGAAGAACCGGGCCGCCGCGCGGATCGACTCCTCAACGGGCGCGGGCTGCCAACCGAGCTCGTGAACCGCTTTCCCGTGATCCACCTCTGCCTCGGCGCGCATCAACCGAAGCGATCTGAGCGTCATCTGCTCGTTGGTTCCGCGCAGGCGCGCTTTGAGACTGCCCATCGCGGCCATGCCGTACAGCGTCGGCAGCGACACGGACCTGCTCGGCGGCGGCACCCCGGCTTCGTCGGCGGCGATGCGAACCATCTCCGCATTCGTCACCATCTTCTCGGAGACGATGTAGCGTTCGCCATTGCGGCCGTGCTCGGCGGCAAGAATCAAGGCCCGCGCCGCGTCGTCGACGCCGACGGCCTCGAGCCGGATGCCCTTCATCACAAACGGCATCTTCCCGAACGCCGCGCCCGCCACCATCGCGCCCTGGGGGGTCATGTTCCAGTCGCCGCTGCCGTACGTCGTCGACACACACATCGCTACCGCCGGCACGCCGTGCTCGTGGGCGTAACGCAGCACGAGTTCCTCAGCTTGAAGCCGCGACAACGCGTACGGACCATCCGACCGGCGCCAGTGGAACCTGTCCTCTTCCGTCGCGCGGTGGCCGCGCCGCCGCCCGATCGTCACGTAGCTGCTGGTGAACACGAACCGGTGCAGCTCCATCGACTTCGCCACCTCGAGCACGTTGCGGGTGCCCTCGACGTTGGTGCGAAACAGCGGCGCCGGGTCGCGCAGCCAGGCGCGGGTGTCCACCACGCAGTAGTAGACGTCGTCGCAGCCGGCCATCGCGGCGCGCAACACCTCGGTGTCGAAGACGTCGCCGTAAAAGCGTTGCACCGCAAGGTCATCGATGCCCATCGTCTTGGCGCCCTTGCGCACCATCACCCGCACGTCCACACCGCTGTCGACCAACTGCCGGCTGACGTGGCTGCCGAGGAATCCGTTGGCGCCGATGACCAGTGCAGACCTCATTCGTACTGCTCCATCCAGCGGGCTGCCTCGTCGGGCAGGGTGCCGAGCTCTCGGGCCTTGCGGCACCACTTCATCGTCGCCTTGACGAACCGAAGCGGGTTGTAGATGTCCTCCTGACGACGCCACAGCCCGTCGCCGGCGTAGGTGATGATCGAGATGTTGGTGGCGCTGATGATGGTGCCGTCCCCGGGGTCGCGCATGGGGTTGTCCAGTTCGAGGATGATGCGGCCGGTCGGCTCGTCGACCACCGACCACAGCGTCGGGAACGACGTCATGTAGCTGCCGGGGAAGGTCGTCATCGTCTTCCAGATCCAGTCGCGCACCTCGTCGCGGCCCCGCATGGTGCCCGCGGTGTGTTCGACATACTCGATGTCCGGCGTGTACTGCAGCAACCACGGATCCCAGTCGCGTGTCTCGGCGGCACGCGCCACGGTCTGGTCGAACCGCTCGAACGCCGCCGTCAGCTCTCCCCTGCTCACGCATGGGCCCACGCGGTCGAACGTTGCCACAGCTCAAAACTAGAACACGTTCTACCGTCGGTTGTCGAGGGGCCGGTTGCCCGACGAGATTCCGACGAGATGCGGGGCCGGCTTCGCGCCTACGATCGAAGATGATGGCGCACGAATACACCAAGAATCCCGCGGCGGTCGAGGCACTGACGCCCGAGCAGTATCACGTCACCCAGAAAAGCGGCACCGAGCGGCCGTTCACCGGCGAGTACTGGGACAACAAGGAGCCCGGCCTATACGTCGACGTCGTTTCGGGCGAACCGCTGTTCGCGTCGGTCGACAAGTTCGACAGCGGCACCGGCTGGCCGAGCTTCACCAAGCCCGTCGACAACGGCAACGTCGTCGAGAAACGAGATCTCAGCCATTTCATGATCCGAACCGAAGTCCGCTCGGCCCACGGGGACAGCCACCTCGGCCATGTGTTCCCAGACGGTCCGCAGGACGCCGGCGGACTGCGGTACTGCATCAACTCGACCTCGCTGCGGTTCATCCATCGCGACGACCTCGAGAAGGAAGGGTACGGCCAGTACCTGCGCCTGTTCGACGAAAAGGAGCCAACAACGTGAGCTACAAGAAGGCGATCCTGGCCGGTGGGTGCTTCTGGGGCATGCAGGACTTGATCCGCAAGCAGCCGGGCGTGGTCAGCACCCGGGTCGGCTATACCGGCGGTCAGAACGCGAACGCCACCTACCGTAATCACCCGGGCCACGCTGAGGCCATCGAAATCGTCTATGACCCAGCGCAGACGGACTACCGCGCACTGCTGGAGTTCTTCTTCCAGATCCACGACCCGACCACCAAGAACCGCCAGGGCAACGACGTCGGCACTAGCTACCGATCGGCGATCTTCTACCTCGACGACGAGCAGAAACAGGTCGCACTCGACGCCATCGCCGACGTCGAGGCGTCCGGGCGGTGGCCCGGCAAGGTCGTCACCGAGGTGACGCCCGCCAGTGATTTCTGGGAGGCCGAGCCGGAGCATCAGGATTACCTGCAGCGGTACCCGAACGGGTACACCTGCCACTTCCCCAGGCCAGGTTGGAAACTACCTCGGCGCGCCGAAACCACGTCGTAGCCGCGCTAGCGGCGGCGCAGAACGATCCGGCCACCCTTCTTCGGGGTAAACGCCACGCCGCGTGAGTGCGCCTTCTCACCGGGGGCGCTCGTCGAGTCAAGCGTGAAGTGCCGCAACACGGTTCGCAGCACCACATCCATCTCGGTGTTCGCGAACGCAGCGCCGATACAGCGGCGCGTTCCGCCCCCGAACGGCACCCACGCGAACGTCGGCGGCCGATTGCCGACGAACCGATACGGATCAAACCGGTCCGGATCCGCAAACGCCTCGGGGTTTGCGTGCAGTTGCCGGATGCTCACCATGATCGAGTAGCCGTGCGGGATCCGCCATTCACCCACATCGAATGACGGGGCGGCGACGTGGCGGCCAGCGAAGTCGATGACGGTGCGCGCCCGCTGGACTTCGAGGATCGTCGCCTGGAGCAATTCGTTGTCGTCGCCCTCGGCCTCCTTCGCGAGTGCGGCGACGAGGTCGGGATGCCGGCGCAGCCGCTCGAATGCCCACGCCAACGTCGACGCCGTGGTCTCATGACCGGCGCTCAGCAGCGCCACGAGTTCGTCCGAGATGTCTTGATGTGACATCGCCGATCCGTCGTCGTGGGTGCTGCGCAGCATCAACGAGAGGATGTCGGTGCGGTCCTCGAAGTGCGGGTCCGCCTCCGCGCGAGCGATCAATTTGTTCACGATCTCGTTGAACTCACGACGGATTGCGGCGAACTTCCCCCATGGCCCGACCTCCGCGAAACGGCCCGGCGGCTGCGGCAGACCGGCGAGCCTGGAACCGAGCGTCACCCACGCCGGCATAATCTCCCGGAGTCGCTCAAGTTCGACACCGTCGGCACCGAAGACGGCCCGCAGGATCACGTTGAGCGTGATACGCATCATCGGCTCGAGCGTCCGAAATTCTTCTCCGACAGGCCAATTCGCGGCTTCACGACGCGTTTCTTCCTCGATGATCTGCTCGTAGTTCTTGATGCTCTTGCCGTGGAAGGGCGGCGTCAGCAGCTTGCGGCGGTTGCGGTGCTCGGTGCGGTCGAGCGCGAACACGCAACCGGGACCCATCAGCCGACTCAGATTCGGCTTGATGTTGAGAAGGTCGTCTGGGCTTGCAGTGAACACCTGCCTGACCAACGCGGGTTCGGTGACGACTACCGTTCGGCCGAATACCGGGATGTTGATCCTGAACACCGGCCCGTAGTGGCGTGCGGCCTTTTCGACGAGCCATAACCGCATCGCCAGGAAGCCGACGGTCTGGATCGCTTTGGGCCACCGCACGACAGGCGGCAGCTTCACCGGACCGGGTGTACCGCCGCCCACTGAGACATCGACGGTCGCGGCCTCGCTCATGTATCACTCCCAACACCAGGCGGTACCACGCAGTACCGCACTGCTGTGTTGTACGGTACCGGGTAGTACCGTGGAAGGGCAAGGCTTATCGGTTGGGAGATCCGGGAGGAGGCGCGCGATGACAGTCGCGGACGTCGTCGATCCGGTGACGCCCGCCGGCGAGCATCCCTTCCGCCGCCGGCTGCTCGACGGTCTGGCCGAGTCGATCGCCGAACGCGGGTACCGCGAGACCACGATCGCCGACATCGTCCGGCACGCCCGCACGTCGAAGCGCACCTTCTACCAGGAGTTCGACGGAAAGGAAGAGTGCTTCATCGAACTGCTGCGCACCGCGAACGACGAGATGATTGCGCAGATCAAGGCGGCGGTGGACCCGGAAGCGTTCTGGCAGGACCAGATTCGGCAAGCCATCGGCGCGTACGTCGACGCAATCGAGTCGCGGCCGGCCGTCACGCTGAGTTGGATTCGCGAATTGCCGGCGCTCGGCGCGGCTGTGCGGTCGGTCCAGCGCCAGGGCATGAGCCACTTGACGGAGATGCTGGCCGTTATCACCAGCAGTCCCGGTTTTCAGCGCGCGGCGATCCCGCCGGCGTCACCGCAGCTCTCGGTGATTCTGCTGGGTGGCCTGCGAGAGCTGACGGCACTCACGGTCGAGGACGACAAGGACGTGCGGGAGATCGTCGATGCCGCAGTGGCCGCGTCGATAGCCCTCGTCACCGCCGGCGCTCAGGCCTCCTGAGGCACCACCGGCCGGCCGTACCGGCTCACGAATTTCTTTCCGTTGACCAGGAATTCGATGTTTTCGGCGACATCGCGCAACGGCTGTGGGCTGCGCAGCGACCGACACAGGACAACCGCCCCTTCGATCGCCGCGAGCATCGTGGTGGCCAAGGCGGCCGCCTCGCTGTCCGCGAAGCCGTCTGCGACGAACGAGCGGGTGAGCGCGGCTTGCCACCGGTCGAAAATCTGCGCGGCGTCGTGACGCAGCCGCGGGTCTTCGTCGCTGGTGCTGATCGCCGCGGCGACCACGGGGCAGCCCGCGGCGAAATCGCTGTCGCGCAGAACGTCTTCCCACAGGTCGAGGAACCCACGCAGCAGTGCCATCGGACCCTCTGACGCGGCGTCGCCGATTGCCGTCGACATCGTTTCGCCGGCGAACTGCAGCGCTTCCAGAAGGATTTGATTACGGCCGCCAGGGAAGTGGTGGTACACGGACCCGCGCGGTGCGCCGCTGCGAGTGAGCACCTCGTCGATCGTCACGCCCGCCGCGCCCCGCTCGCGCAGGACTTCGGCGGCGCTGGTGAGCATCCGTCGTTTTGTCGCGCCCCGCTTATGGCGTTCGCCCAGCGCTGTCGCGGTTGCTGAACCGCGGGTAGTCATGCGGCCGAACGCTCGGGAGCCTGCCGGGGGCGAAGGTGCGCCGGCCGCCAGCTCTTACGCTGCCACATCCTCTTGAACGCCTCGCGGGTGAAGTCGGACCCCGACCGGGTGACATGCAGTCCCGCGATGTTGAGCTCGATGATCGTCATAGCGCTTAACTCCTTTTCGCAGCTATGACTATGCTCCTCGGCATAATCAGCGTCAAAACCACCGTGACCGCACCGTTACAAATGCGCCTGATTCCCCTGCTTGACCATCAGAACTATGCTGTAGATCATAATTCTGAATGCGGCCCGAAGGAGGCGTATGGACACCGTTTCGCTCGAACGCGACGGCCACGTGCTGTTGATCGGCTTGAACCGGCCGGAGAAGCGCAATGCCTTCACGCAGCAAATGCTGGCCGATCTGTCCCGCGCGTACGCGCAGCTGGAGTTCGATGATTCGCTTCGCGCCGCCGTGCTGTTCGCGCACGGACCGCACTTCACCGCGGGACTGGATCTGGTTGACGTCGGTCCCGCGATCGCCGGCGGCGCGGATCCGATGCCCGAGGACGGGCGCGATCCATGGCGCCTGGACGGGACGTGGTCTACCCCGATCGTGGCCGCCGCGCACGGCCGGTGCCTGACCCTCGGCATCGAGTTGCTGCTCGCCGCCGACATTCGCGTCGCGGCCGCCGATACCCAGTTCGCGCAAATAGAAGTCCTCCGCGGTATATATCCGTTCGGTGGGGCAACGCTGCGGTTCCCGCGCGAGGTCGGGTGGGGCAACGCGATGCGCTGGATTCTCACCGGCGACGAGTTCGACGCCGCCGAGGCGCACCGGATGGGGTTGGTCCAGGAGATCGCCGCTGACGCTGACGCGGCGCTGACACGGGCACGCGAGATCGCTCACACGATTGCGGACGCCGCCGCACCGTTGGGGGTTCGCGCCACGCTGGCAGCTGCTCACCGGGCGCGCGACGAAGGAGACGCGGCGGCGATCGCGCAATTGCGCCCGGAGGTGACCCGACTATTCGGCACCGCGGACGCGGCTGAAGGCGTCCAGTCGTTCATCGAACGGCGCCCCGCCAAGTTCACCGGGGCGTAGGCCGATCACCCCGGCGTCAAGACCACCTTGATCATGCCGTCTTCCTTCTTCTGGAACCTCTCGTACGCGGCGGGCGCGTTGTTGAGCGGCAGCCGGTGAGTGGCGAACGTTTCGACACCGAGCGGGTCCTCCGATGTCAACAGCGGCATGATCTGCGGCACCCACCGCTTGACGTTCGCCTGCCCCATCCGCAGCTGAATCTGCTTGTCGAACAAGGTCATCATGTTGATCGGGTCGGCGGCACCGCCGTAGACGCCGCTGAGCGACATCGTGCCGCCGCGGCGCACCATCGATATCGCCGCGTTCAACGCCGCGAGGCGATCGACGCCGGCGTTGCGCATGACCGCACGGCCCACGGGCGGGGGAAGGAACCCGGCAGCAGTCTGCGCGACCTCCGCGATCGGCGAGCCGTGCGCCTCCATCCCCACCGCATCGATCACCGAATCGGCACCGCGGCCCTCGGTGGTGTCGATCACCACCGGCTCGGGATTGTGTTCGCTCAGGTCGATGACCTCGGCGCCGTAGTCGTGTGCCCGCCGCAGGCGCTCTGCGACGAGATCGACGCCGATGACCCGGCAGTTCCCGCGGTGCAGTGCGATGCGGCAGGCCATCGATCCGATCGGACCCAACCCCAGCACCACCAGCGTGCCGCCGTCGGGCACGTCGGCGTACTCGACGGCCTGCCAAGCGGTCGGAAGAACATCTGAGAGGTACACGTAGCGTTCGTCGGGCCCATCCTGCGGCACCTTGATGTGCGTGTACTGGGCCTGCGGCACCCGAAGGTATTCGGCTTGCCCGCCCGCCACTTCGCCATAGAGCTTGGAATAACCAAACAACGCCGCACCGGTGCCCTGGTCGCGGTTCTGTGTCGTCTCACACTGGCTCTGCAGCCCACAATCACACATGAAGCAGTGCCCGCAGGAGATGTTGAAGGGAATGACGACACGGTCGCCGACCTTCAGGTCGCCGGTGTTGCCACCCACTTCTTCGACGACACCCATCGCCTCATGGCCGAGGATGTCGCCGGGTGTCATGAACGCGCCGAGGACCTCGTACAGGTGCAGATCAGACCCGCAGATATTTGTCGTGGTGACGCGAATGATCGCGTCGGTGGGTTCCTTGATCAGCGGGTCGGGCACGTTTTCGACCGAGACCTTGCGCCGGCCCTGCCACGTCACCGCTCGCATGAAACCTCCAAGAGAGCCTGGGTCAGCGCTATTCGCATGCCCAGCCGTCGCCGGGTCAAACATGGCACACGTGGGTATAGCTTGCGCTGATCAAGTCGACGGCGAAAGAGTTGGCCGCTAAATCTTCAGACGACGAAAGGACCGGCTGTGACCGAGGCTGCACAGGGCGAACACCGCTGGGAACAGTGGCCGGGGAAGCCGTATCCGTTCGGCGCGACGTATGACGGATCGGGCACGAACTTCGCAATCTTCAGCGAGGTGGCCGAGCGGGTGGAGTTGTGCCTGTTCGACGCCGACGGGACCGAAAGCCGGGTGGCGCTGATCGAGGTGGACGGGTTCGTCTGGCATGGCTTCCTGCCGGAGGTCGAGCCGGGGCAGCTCTACGGGTACCGGGTGTACGGCCCGTACGACCCGGCTGCCGGACACCGGTGCAATCCCAACAAGCTCGTGCTGGACCCCTACTCGAAGGCCATCGGGGGCGAGTTCGATTGGGATCAAGCCCTTTTCGGGTACAACTTCGGCGATCCCGACAGCCGCAACGACGTCGACTCGGCGCCTCACATGCCCAAGTCAGTGGTGATCAACCCGTTCTTCGACTGGGGCGTCGACCGGCCGCCGAACCGGGAGTACGCGGACACGGTGATCTACGAGGCGCACGTCAAGGGCATGACGCAGACGTACCCCGAAATCCCCGAACGAGTCCGCGGCACCTACACGGCGATCGCGCACCCGGTGATCATCGAGCATCTTCAGAATCTCGGGGTCACAGCGATCGAGCTGATGCCGGTTCACCACTTCGCCAACGACGCGACGCTGATCGAGAAAGGCTTGTCAAACTACTGGGGCTACAACACAATCGGCTTTTTCGCGCCGGATTCCAAATACACCTCAAGCACGACCCCCGGAGGGCAGGTGCAGGAGTTCAAGGCGATGGTTCGCGCGCTTCATGAGGCGCAGATCGAGGTGATTCTCGACGTGGTGTACAACCACACCGCCGAGGGCAACCACCTGGGCCCCACGCTGTCGATGCGGGGGATCGACAACGTCGCGTACTACCGACTCGTCGACGACGACAAGCAGTACTACATGGATTACACGGGCACCGGTAACAGCCTTAACGTCGGCCATCCGCACTCGTTGCAGCTCATCATGGATTCGCTGCGGTACTGGGTCACCGAGATGCACGTCGACGGGTTCCGATTCGACCTCGCCGCCACTTTGGCCCGGGAGTTCTACGACGTCGACCGGCTGGCCACGTTTTTCGAGCTGGTGCAACAAGATCCGGTGGTGAGCCAGGTCAAGCTGATCGCGGAGCCGTGGGACGTCGGGCCCGGCGGGTATCAGGTGGGCAACTTCCCGCCGCAGTGGACCGAGTGGAACGGCAAGTTCCGCGACACGGTCCGCGACTACTGGCGAGGTGAGCCGGCGACCCTCGACGAGTTCGCGTCCCGGTTGACCGGATCGGCAGACCTCTACGAGCACACGGGCCGCCGGCCGGTGGCGTCGATCAACTTCGTCACCGCACATGACGGCTTCACCATGCGAGACCTGGTGTCGTACAACGAGAAACACAACGAAGCAAACGGCGAGGACAACGCGGACGGGGAGAGCAACAATCGGTCGTGGAACTGCGGGGCCGAGGGTCCGACGGATGATCCGACGATCAACGCGCTACGAGCCCGTCAACAGCGCAACCTTCTGGCGACGACCCTGCTGTCCCAGGGTGTGCCGATGATCAGCCACGGCGATGAGCTCGGGCGCACTCAGGACGGCAACAACAACGGATACTGCCAGGACAACGAAATCACCTGGATCAATTGGGATAACGCGGATGGCGAGTTGATGAAGTTCACGCAGACCGTATCCGCCTTGCGCGCATCGCATCCCGTCTTCCGCCGACGCAGGTTCTTCAGCGGACTCCCAGTGCGCCGACGTGGCGTAGAAGGCTCGCCCGACATCTCGTGGTTCCGACCCGATGGTTCGGAGATGAGCGACGACGACTGGGAGGCCGGCTTCGGGAGATCCATCGCCGTCTACTTCAACGGGCAGGGCATTCCAGGCCTCGACGCTCGCGGACAACGGATCACCGACGATTCGTTCGTGCTCTGCTTCAACGCCCACGACGAGCCGCTCGAGTTTATTTTGCCCCCAGCAGAATTCGGCGCCGCATGGCTGCCTGTGATCAACACCGCCGACATCCCGGCAGCTGACGGCGAAGAGCCGAAGCCCATCGCGGCCGCAGGCAGCCTGCACGTCGAGTCCCGCACGATGGTCGTGCTGCAGGCCGCGCCCGAGTGACCCGTTGCGTCGAAGACCCAGCTGAAGTCTCCCGCCTGTGCAGCGCTTTGAAACCATGCCGTGTTCGCGATCGCGTTGAGATCCCAATAGCTGCTTCGCGACGCGGCGGAAGGTCGCCACAAGGTCCTCGGTCAGTTCACCATCACGCACCACGATCTTGAGCCGGTCGAGCGGCATACCCGTGTTCTGCCACAGGGCCCCTGCCGTCATCAAAGCCTCGAGCATCACGCTTGGCGATTCCCCTTGGTCGCCCGAAGCCAGCAACGGCATTGCAACCGTCCGGACACCCTGCGGCCCTGCGGTGAAAGGAAACAGACTCCGAAATACGTCACCGACTACCTGTGGTGCACGGCCGCGGAAGCTCGGTTCGAAGCACAGCACCCGGGCGAAACCCCACCGAGACACGTCGACAGGCTCCGATATCCAAACAGGCGGAAAATTCCCGGAGGTCCACAGCTCGCCTCGAGGCAAGCTGTTCTACCGACAACCCGGCCCGATGCAGGGCACCCACCAAGGATCCTGTGGTGGGTACACAGTCGTCCGGAAACGCCGACACAACGAGCACGTCGACGGCTTCATCAGGCTGGATGTGCGTCAGGTCTCCAACGTGCAATTCCACCGTCCGGACTCCCGTTGCGGTGGTCGTCGTCACCAAATCAATTAGCTGCATCAGTTGCGTCTCTGCGTCTCCCGTCTTTGCCGATGATTAAGTATTGCCGCATTACCGCGAACTAGCTGCTGGTCTGCCCCCTGGCCCGCACCGGCACCCCGCCAGTCGTTTTGAATGACGACCAACTGCAGTCCGGCCCGCGCCAACTTTTGCTATTCGGCCAGCTCGCGGATTGCCGTGCCGGGCACCAGCATCCAGGGCAAGTACGAGGCTGCGTCAACGCATTACGAGCCGTTGATGATCCATTGTCGTGCTGCCTGGGTCTGCCCAGCCGGGAAATGCTTGATTTCCGCTGACACAAAGTGTGACGTTAAGTGCTCTGCGACATCTCCCATGTGGGAGTCCGTGACGACTGCGATTCTCTTTATGCGCTTGTGATGATCTCGAACAAAGCGAAACTGGTTGACCATTGCCCCGAAGCTCTCCCATCCGGGGAACGATGGGGCTTCGATGATGAGGCCGGAAAGACCGCCGGTTGCCTCGATGTGCGGGTCGACGGCCTTCGCGAGTTTCACAAAGTCGTCCTGCTCGATCGCTGACCTTGGTTGCACGTGCAGAATGGAGTGCTCGGCATCGAGGTCGTATTCGATCATGTATCGCTCCTCTGCGATTGCTGCGGTCCAAGGGCCGAACTCGCCGACGGCCATCTAGCGATCGTGCGCTGCTGTAAACGATGAACACCAGAGCCAAAGGACACTCGGTCCTGGTGACTGAGCCGCGATCTCGATGCGGTCATTCGGCTCTCCTTGCCCACATATTGCCCACAATCTGCCCACAGTCACAGTTATCTCCAGTGATGACCGGTGATGAATTTTCGCTGTTAGAAGGGGTTTTCAAGGTCTCCTGCTGGGTCGTCAGAACAGTTCAATCCTGACAGGGGGCTCCACCCGGTTTGCTGTGTTTTCGCTGGTCAAAGCGTTTTTTCATTGAATATCCGTGCGATTGAGCACGCCGTGAGCACATTTTGAGCACACTTCAAAAACGCGACAGCCGTACAGCAAACATGAAACCGGCCCCAAGCGGGGCCGGTCCTGTGGTGGGATCAGCTAGCCCGATTAAGGTCCTTGAACCGGGAGCGCTGACGTGATGCGAGCGGCAACGCGAGCCCGTAGGCCGAGAGGTCCGCAAGGGGCATGGTCTCGTTCATCTCACAGAGGTCCTTGCCCCGCTCCGGGTTGGTCACCCCGCTTGGCCCCCTGGCCCCGACGCGGGAGACGTGAATCGGATACTTGCTAGCCGGAGTAATACTCCGACTCAGCGATCACCGGTTCGACCGTTAGAGGCTCGCTACGCCCTAACCTGCGCCGCGCCGAGAACATCGCGCCACGGGCCGCCCGCGTCGGCGCAAAGCGGGCGAAGCCGATCGGTCGGTTCATGTCGTCGTAGATCGCCTCCATTCCGCCGCCCATGAAGTAGGTCTCGTGCCAGAAGCCGGTTCCGCCAGAGTCCCTGAGGAACTTCTGCCACCACAGCTTGTGTGGTTCCGAGCGGGTCCAGCGTTCCAGGCTGTCGAGGTCACGCCAGTACTGGCGCATCCCAGGTGGGTGGAACCAGGGACCAAATCAAATCCTCGTGCAAGTAGAAGGCCATCCGGTTGCTCCTTCCACGACTTCCTGATCTGCGGTCCCAGCCCGAGCAGTAAAGCATTCCACGCGGGCGCCGCACACGCATGCCAAGGTAAATCACGACGAGGTCGGGATAAGCGCTCAGGTCGACTGTCTGGCGTTGTACTGCCATCGAAACCTCCTCCAATTAGGGCGAGCCTAGATCAGGCGAATTGCCAAAGTTTGCGCGAGGCCCGATAGCCGAGTCGAGCCGGTCGGCGACCGTATCGAGGTCGCTCTCGAATAGGTCCGCGTACACGTCCAGCGTCATAGCGGCGCTGGCGTGCCCGAGCATCCGCTGGACTACCTTCACGTTGGCCCCGGCGCTGATCGCCAGCGACGCGGCGGTGTGCCGCAGCGCGTGCGCGGTGATCCGGGGAAATGTCGGGTCGGCAGCCTGACAGCGCGCCACCGCCCCGGACAGCCACGAGTCGGTAGACGACGGCGGGGCGAGATACCCGCCGGTCTGCGACGGCCACAGCAGCTCGTCGCGGCCCTTGCCCTCGGCGGTGTGCGCCAGCGCGTCGGCGACGTACCGGGGCAGCGCCACGATGCGGTTCTTGTTGCTCTTGAGCGGCCGACGTGAGTCACCTTGCCGACCGTGACCGCGTTGCGGTGCAAGTGGATTCGACGCCGCAGGAAGTCCATGTCCGACACCCGCAGCCCGGCAGCCTCACCCCAGCGCAGCCCGACCGTCCCGAGCAGCAGCACCAGGGAGCGGTGGCGTCCCGACTCATCGGCAAGCCGGTGCAACTGCTCCACGCTCACGTACACGTTGCGTCGCGGCGGACGCTTGGGCAGCTTCACACCCCGAGCCGGATTGCTGCTCAACATCCGGTCGCGCACGCGTCATCGAGGGTGCGCGCCAGCACCGAGACGATGACCACCGCCGCCATGGCGACATACGCATACGACCAAATCGACCAGGCCAGAGCAGAACTCGAACACCCTAGCTGAAACGCAGCCAAGGGAACCGCGTGCTCACGCGGCGGCCCTCCGACTCGGGTCGATCGCAGCCATTACAGGTACTCTTCCGCTCAGGCGCGTCGCGGCGATCAGTAAAATCGCCTCCTCGTCTGGCCAGCGGACGCCTTCCTGGTCCGGGTGGTCGCCCGGATGTCCTTGCGGGAGAACGCATTCGGTGTAACGGACGTAGCGGGTTGTCACTGTGCACGTTCCATCGTCATACACCGGCCCCCGCCCCACACAGCACCGGGTGACGCACTGTGCGCCACCCCGGCGTCACCTGTTGGGCTACCCGCGAGGGTTGTAACCCGCTGCCAACCGCCCGCCGGACACCCACGCCGATCACCGCCACCGCCGCACAAGGGCCCAGCGCCCCGATGCTCAGCGCGGCGATCACTTCGTCACCGCCTCGGCGTGGTGCTTGACGCCCGCCGTGTAGGCACGCGTGTGCGAGGTCTTTTCGGCGAGCACGGTGGCCTTGCCGCGCGGCGGGGTGACGGTGGCAACCCATTCGTCGCCGCCGCCGCTGATCACGTAGGTGGTCCCGTCCACGGCCGTGCCATGCTGCGGCACCCGCTGGCATCGATCAGCGCATGCACGTCCTCAACCAACTCCTGCAAGCGGTAGTCGCGCCGACGGGTCGGCCGCGCGCCGTTAGACAGCGGCGCGATGGTGCGAGAAGCTTGAGGCATGGAGGACAGGGCTACCAGCACCGTCCGCTACGAGTCGCGCACGACGATCGACCGACCCATCGAGGCCGTGTTCGACCGGGTTGCCGACCTGGCGCGCTACGGGACCTGGATGCACCGCACCGGTTTGTTCCGACGGTGCGGCCAAACTTCCGACGGTCCTCTTGGCAAGGGCACGTCGTACTTCGATGCGACAAGGATGGGCACCTTCCGCGGTGAAGTGACCGACTTCCAGCCGCCGTCTCGGATTGGGTTCCGGGAGACGCTGCGATGGTTCGGCTCCGAGGTGATGGAGGCCCGGCCCAAGTACTTCCTCGAGGCGGACCAGGGGAAGACGATCGTCCATCACGTCGCGGAGGGTGAGCTCTTCGGCTGGATGCGGTTGATGAAGCCGATGGCGGCGCTCATGGCGAAAAGCGAACGGGCGCGAACCGTCGGGTCCCTGAAGCGTTCGCTCGAGTCGGCCTAGCCGCGAGAGCCGCGCCGAGCGTCAGGCCGAATGACCCCGAGGAACGTCTGGTCCAACTCACCCGAGCGCGACATTTGGATTGAACCCATCATTGTGGGACGCAATACCATGAGCAAGTTCATTTCTGCCGAGAGCGTCGGTTACTCCCCGTATAGTTGATCTGCTTCACGAGATGCCGTCGCCAAGCTCCGACTGGACGGCACGCCAACCCCACGCTCGTGGGTGGCTCGGATGACGAAGCGGCCGACACCAACCGGTGCAGGCAAGAGCGCCTCCCTCAGTGGAGGCCCGAATGAGGGACGGGCAATGACCGACACCACCAAGCCGAACGGCGACCGCGACATGGGCCCACCCGAAGGCACAGCGTCGTCGGGAAGCACGTCACCGCCGCTCGACATGGCATCGCTGCGAGAGCTGGCCAAAGAGTTCGGCTTCTACCCGGCCAGTATCAAGCCCGAGGACGTCGAGCGGCACCGTGAGCACAACAAGAATGCCGACTTTTGGTTGGCGCGCAGCCACAGGTTCGATCACCTGAAGGCGGCCCACAAGAAAAGCGGCAAGACCCCCGAGGGGGGCTGATGACCGTAAAGCACCCCCACTGGCAGTGCCCCGGCTGCGGCGAGATCATCTACTACCTCGGAGCAGGTCACCACGCCCACGGCTGCAAGGACCATCCCGGTTGCGAGAATTACCAGGAGGCCAAATACCGGGCATTGGGCATGTGGCCCCTCAACTGGTCACGAGAGCGGGTCCAGCGATCCAGCGGCAAGACTCCCGAGGGGGCACGTGAGCTACATGGCGGGGAGGGACATGACCCTAGACCTGACTCCACCGACATTCTGAGGAGCTTGCTCCGGCCGTTGCGCTCAGACAATCCCCGAGCATGACGCACGCACGCCTATCCGGCCACCGTCATGGCATCGCCTCGGCCCACGCGATATGCCCCTCGAAGCCAAGCGATGTCGCCATGGCGCGGTAGCGGTCGCGGAGGTGGGCGTAAGTCGCGGTGTCGCCGTGAGCCCGCGCCAGCAGTGCCCGTAGTCGCAGCAGCCAGATGTCGCGTATCACCAGCCCCTCGTCGCCCTGGGCGGCCGCCAACCGGTCGATCGCGGCCTCGGCCTCCTGAAGGTCCCCCCCGGCACCCCGCTCCAGCAGCGTCTCCACCAAAAAGCCAGTCGCCAGAATGCCGTGGGAGCGATACTCCGCATGGAACAGATCGTCTATCACGGTGCGCATTTGAGGTATAGCATTGTCGCGGTGGCCACGATGGTCACCGGCAACCCCTGATGGCTGCCCAGCTCCCCCGACATCAGCGTCGACCGGACCATCGCGGTGAGAGCGTCGTGGTTGCGTTGCGCGGCGCTGCGGTAGTCGCCGTCGATCATCTCCGGCGAGGGTGTGCCCTCGATGGTCGGCTTCTCGTCGGCGGGATTACACATCCCCGGCGCGGCCCATTTGGCCAACACCGCATCCAGACCCGCCCGCAGCTCCGGATCCAGCCAACCGGTCAGCCGACTCATGCCGTCCTCACCCTGCGGGCCGACGGTCACTCGCCGCCGGCGTGCGCGGTCCTCGTCGGAGAAGTTGCCGTCCGGGTTGAGCACCAGGTCCAGATGGTCGGCGAACTTCTTGAGCTCATCGGGCCGATACTGCGACGCGACCTCGGCCAGCTGGCGTTCGGCGTCCGCGCGGGGTGGGTTCATCAATCCAGCAGGGCAGCTGCGCAAAGAACCCCCGGATGATCCGCACATGCTCACCGCCGATCCGGCCGTCACGCTGCCCGGCTGCAGTGTGCTCGAGTTTGGGCGGGAGCGGCTCACCGGTCAGCGCCCTGCGCGCACCTAGATCTGCGGCTTCCTCGATCAGCCGCGCAACGTCGCGCCGATAGATCCGCAACCGATCGGCCAGCACCCGCGCCACCGGGCCGCCCAACTCTTCTGCCGTGGCGGTGGCCACCAGCTCGTTTAGGAGCCGGTGCTGCAGCGCGGGTAGCCGGCGCTGCACACGTCTGATGGCGCTCCGACAACTCGATACGCTGTGCCGTCGACAATGCATCCACGCCCAGCGCCGCGATCTTGTCGATCGTCGCATTCAACACGTCATAGAGGGCCACAGCGTCCTTGAACACGCTCGAACCCATGTTCGAATACTACCGCTTGTCCGCGACCGCTCTCGCCGCGCAATCACATTCACGACTCGATTCGGCCGAGTTATCCACAGTAGCGAATTCATCTACACCCGCGGGCCACCCGGCGCGCGCGAAGATAGCGATGTCGGCCCTCTTCCATACCGTCCGAGGCATGACCGACTGGATCATCACCGCAAGCCGCGACCACGTACAGCAAGGCGTGCGCGGCCGCTTCACGCAAGCCAATCACGGCAAGCCGCACATGCTGCGCCGGATGGCCAAGGGCGACTTTGTCGTCTTCTACTCCCCCAAGACCGCACTCGACGGCGGCGAACCGCTTCAGGCGTTCACCGCCATCGGGCAGATCGCCGACGACGAGCCGTACCAGGTCGAGGTGACACCCGACTTCGTGCCGTGGCGCAGGAACGTCGACTTCCTCGCGAGCAATGAGACGCCCATCCGGCCTCTCATCGAGAATCTGAACTTCATCGCGGACAAGAAGCGCTGGGGCTACAAGTTTCGGTTCGGAGTGTTCAAGATCGACGATCACGACCTCGACCTGATACGGCAGGCCATGACGAGTTGACGGGCGTACCGTCGCGACGGTGAGCAACCTCGACACCACACCGGTCGAGGAGACGTGCTTAGCTTCTCTCCACCCCGGCATCGAGGTGCTTCACCCTCGCGACGTCCCATTAGGCGGCCCTCGCGCGATACATGTGCGCCGAACTCTGCCGCAACGGCAACGCTCACTGGTCGGCGCGTGGTGCTTCGCGGACCACTACGGCCCGCACGAGGCGCGCAGCGCTCCCGGCATGGTCGTCGCGCCCCACCCGCACACCGGATTGCAAACGGCCAGCTGGCTTTTCAGCGGCGAGATCGAGCACCGCGACAGCGGCGACGTGCATGCGCTCGTACGCCCTGGCGAGCTGAACCTGATGACCGCCGGGGCCGGGATCTGTCACTCCGAGGTGTCGACGGCGGCCACCACGACCCTGCACGGCGTACAGCTGTGGGTAGCGCTGCCGGATTCGGATCGCGACACCGAGCGGGGCTTCACCCACTATGTACCGCAGCCCCTGTCGCTCGATGGTGTCAAGCTGCGGGTCTTTCTCGGCGAATTGCAGGGCGCGAGATCGCCGGTGCACACCTTCACTCCCCTGCTCGGTGCGCAGCTCGATCTCGACCCCGACGCCGACCTCACGCTCGATGTCGATCCGCAGTTTGAACACGGGGTGCTACTTGATCACGGGGATGTCGAGGTTGCGGGTGTCCCGATCAGCATCGGCGACCTCGCCTGCCAAAGCGTCGGCCCTCGAACCCTGCACATCCGCAACATCAAATCCTTCCCTGCCCGCGCCATGCTGCTGGGCGGCACTCCCTTCACCGATGAGTTGGTGATGTGGTGGAACTTCGTCGGACGCAGTCACGAAGACATCGTTTCCTACCGCGAATTGTGGGAATCCCACGACGACCGCTTCGGCGCGGTGAAGGGCTACGTCGGCACGCCGGCGCGGCTGCCCGCCCCTCCGCTGCCGACGACACGACTGAAGCCGCGCCCGGCTCCCGGGCAGAAGGGACACACGATGACCACCGACAAGACCGGCGCCGAGACCACCGTGACCCAGGACGCCGACCGCTTCACGATCAGCGTCGAGGGTCGGCCCGTCGGTTTCGCGGAATTCGCCGACCGAGACCGCCAGCGCGTCTTCATCCACACCGAGGTCGACGACGAGTTCGAGGGACGTGGCCTCGCGACGATCCTTATCGGCGAGGCGGTGAAGACGACCAAAGACGCCGGAATCCGCATTGTTCCCGTGTGCAAGATGGTCGCTGGCTATATCGAGAAGCACTCGGAGTTCGGTGACGTGGTGGACCAGCCGACACGGGAGATCGAGGCCTGGCTGCGCAGCGTTGGCTGACGATCGCCCACGTCAGGCGTCCCCGACCACAAACCGCGCGTCCACTGCCGCCGATACCTCGATGTCCTCGGGCTTGAGTTCGATGTCTGCGCTACCACCGAGCGCTGCCGGTCCAGCACGCAGGTACGGCGCGCCGCCACCGCTCTCCGGGTGTAAGTCTGCGCCGAGCATTCCGGCATCGGCAACGGCGACCGGACGGATCCTGCCGAGCCGAAGCGCGTCGGCGTATTGCTGCGCTCGGGCGGCGGCATCTCGGATCGCCCTGGAGCGGACTTTCTTGAGCAGCTTGTCCCGCCGCTTCACCGTGAGCGCCCACTCCACATGTGCTACGCGGAACCCATCGGTGTTGGCGATGTGCTCTCCAACCCAGCGGGACAGGGCGGTGAAGTCCCGGAACTTCACCTCAACCCCGACGCTGGCGTGGTGCACGAGTGGTAACTGCTTGCCGTCCTTGTTCCAGGGCCGGTTCGACCAGGTGCGCAATTGTTCGGCCGACCACCAAGTGACCGGACTGTTCTTCCCGCCGTGAAGCCGGGAAATCGAGGCCTTCACGGCTTGCAAATCTCTTGCCACCCGGTCGTAAACCGGCTCCATCACCGGGCCTTCGAAGGCGATGGAAGCGTGTACCGTCCCTCGTTCGGGCGGCCGAAACGCGGAAAAGGATCCCCGCACGGTGATCTCAGTCGACATGCGGCCAACCGTAACCTCGGGAACCGATACGGAATTCGTTTCGGTGGGCGAAGGGGGACTTGAACCCCCACGTCCCGAAGGACACTGGCACCTGAAGCCAGCGCGTCTGCCATTCCGCCACTCGCCCGAAATAACCGCTAGAGGCTATCACGGCGCCGAGCGGGAGCCCCAACTCAATAGAAAGGCCGCGAACACCCGCTGACGTGCATCGATCGTATTCTCAGAGTTCTCCCCATCCCGCTGTGGCTATCCCGCCCGATACCATGCAGATGAACGAAGTGGTGGTAGGACACGCGGGCTCGCCACATCACGGATTTCGGAAAGCGATTTGAAATGAAAGGACGGTGATATGGGCTTTGTGCAACGCATCGAGCGCAAGCTCGAAGTCACCGTCGGCGACGCGTTTGCCCGAGTGTTCGGCGGCGCCATCGTGCCGCAAGAAGTAGAAGGTGCGCTGAGGCGCGAAGCCTCCGACGGCTTGCAGACGCTCGAGGGCGGTCACCTGCTCGCGCCCAACGAATACGTGATCACGCTCAGCGAACCCGACTTCGCGAAGGCGATGGCCGATCCGGATCTCACGTCCGATACGTTCGCCAAGCATCTGGTGGGGTACGTCCATGATCAAGGTTGGCAAACGTATGGTGATGTGGTTGTCCGATTCGAGCAGTCGCCGAAGCTGCACACTGGTCAGTTTCGCGCCCGCGCTGCGGTCAACCCCGATGCCACCCCCGCCCCACCACGACCACCTCACGCACTCAACGCAGAACCAGGAGTAGCACCGATGACTGACAACCCTAGCTACCGCGGCGGCCCGGGACAGGGGCGGCCCGGCGACGAGTACTACGACGAACGCTACGGTCGGACGCAGGACGATCCGCGTAACGCCGCCCCCGACCCGCGGGCGGGCTACCCGGAGCAGGGCGGCTACCCCGACCAGGGCGGCTACCCGCCGCCGGGTGAGCAGGGTTACCCGCCGCGCGGCGGATATCCCGAACAGGGCGGCTACCCCGACCAGAACTACGCGGCGACGCAGTACGCCCCGCAACCCCCCGGGTACGGCGGTCCTCCCGCAGGCCCCCCGGGCGGATACGAGCAGCCCTACCGCCAGGGTCCGCCCCCCGGGCCGCCTCCCGGCGGCTACGGCGGTCAGCCCGGTTACGGCAACGAGTACGGCGACTATGGTCGTCCGCCCGGTCCGCCACCTGGGCGCCACGAAAGTCCCGGCTACGGTAGGCCCGATCCGCGACCCGGCTACGGCGAATACGAGCAGGGCGGCTATCAGCAGCAGGGTCAGCCCTACAGCCAGCCCGACTACGGCCAGCCCGATTACGGCCAGCCCGATTACGGCCAGCCCGATTACGGTCGCTACGACGCGCCCGGCGGGTACGGCGCTCCCCAACCCGGCGAATACGAATACGGCCAGGGCGGCTACGCCCCCGGCGGCTACGGCCAGAACGACTACGGGCCCGTCGGCCACCTGAACGTCACGCTTCAGCTCGACGACGGCAGTGGCCGCACCTACCAACTCCGGGAGGGCGCCAACGTCATCGGCCGCGGCCAAGACGCCCAGTTCCGGCTTCCCGACACCGGTGTCTCGCGCCGCCACCTCGAGATCCGTTGGGACGGCCAGACCGCGTTGCTCTCGGACCTGAACTCGACCAACGGCACCACAGTGAACAACGCGCCGGTGCAGGAGTGGCAGCTGGCCGACGGCGACGTGATCCGTCTCGGCCACTCCGAGATCGTCGTCCGTATGCACTGACGCCGCGTACGCGCTCCCGCGTCGACCATCGTCCAAGTATCGTGAC
Source organism: uncultured Actinomycetota bacterium (assembly GCA_963744085.1). Classification (GTDB taxonomy): domain Bacteria; phylum Actinomycetota; class Actinomycetes; order Mycobacteriales; family Mycobacteriaceae; genus Mycobacterium. Next base: position 675,875 of record CAVUSK010000014.1, on the reverse strand, counting down.
GTTGCTGATGAGCGGTGGAATTCATCAGGTGTCGCCAGCGCGATCGCGACGGAACGAGGACAAGGGGGCGCCAGATGCAGGGGTTGGTGCTGCAACTGTCGCGCGCCGGCTTCCTCTTGCTGCTGTGGCTGTTCATCTGGACGGTGCTCCGCATTCTGCGCACCGACATCTACGCGCCGACGGGTGCGGTGATGGTTCGCCGGGGGCTGGCGCTACCTGGCTCTCTTCTGCCCAACCGCCAGCGCCGGCACAATGCCCGCTACCTCGTCGTCACCGACGGTGCACTCGCCGGTACCCGTATCACGCTGGGCAATCAACCGGTGCTCATCGGGCGTGCCGACGACTCCACTCTGGTGCTGACCGACGATTACGCCTCGACCCGCCATGCTCGCTTGTCCCAGCATGGCAGCGAGTGGTACGTCGAAGACCTAGGATCGACCAACGGCACATACCTGGATAGGGACAAGGTGACGACGGCGGTACGCGTTCCGATCGGCACGCCGGTTCGAATCGGCAAGACGGTAATCGAGTTGCGCCCGTGACACTCGTCCTCCGTTACGCCGCGCGCAGCGACCGCGGACTGGTCCGTGCGAACAACGAAGATTCCGTCTATGCGGGCGCACGACTGCTGGCACTGGCCGACGGTATGGGCGGGCACGCCGCGGGCGAAGTCGCATCCCAGCTGGTGATCGCCGCGCTGGCACATCTCGACGACGACGAGCCCGGCGGTGATCTGCTGGCCAAGCTGGACGTGGCGGTGCGGGAAGGCAACGCGGCGATCGCGGCCCACGTCGAGAACGATCCCGAACTCGAAGGCATGGGCACCACGCTCACTGCAATCCTGTTCGCGGGCAACAAACTTGGGCTTGTCCACATCGGCGACTCCCGCGGCTATATGCTCCGCGACGGCGAGCTTGCGCAGATCACCAAGGACGACACCTTCGTGCAGACCCTCGTCGACGAGGGCCGCATCACCGCCGAAGAGGCTCACAGCCATCCGCAGCGTTCGCTGATCATGCGCGCGTTGACCGGTCACGACGTGGAGCCGACGCTGATCATGCGCGAGGCCCGCACCGGCGACCGCTACCTGCTGTGCTCCGATGGCCTGTCCGACCCCGTCAGCCAGGAGACCATCCTCGAGGCTCTGCAGATACCCGACGTCGCCGAAAGTGCCGACCGGCTCATCGAATTGGCGTTGCGCGGGGGCGGCCCCGATAACGTCACCGTGGTGGTCGCCGACGTCGTCGACTACGACTACGGCCAGACCCAGCCGATCCTTGCAGGTGCCGTTTCCGGAGACGACGATCAGATTGCGCCGCCAAACACCTCGGCGGGCCGCGCATCCGCGTTCAATCCCAAGCGCGCAGCTGTCGCCAAACGCATTGTGGCCGAAGCAGACGCGCCCACCAAGCGGCCGCGGTCGTGGCGTCGAATCATCCTCGGCGTGACCCTGCTGGTCCTCCTCGCGGTAGCCGGTCTGATCGTCGGGCGCTACATCATCCGCACCAACTACTACGTCACCGCACACAACGGCACGGTGTCGATCATGCGCGGTGTCCAAGGGCTCCCTGCTGGGCTATCCCTTTCAGGAGCCATACCGGCTCGGCTGCCTGACGCCTCGAGGCGAGCTGAGGATCATCAGCCTTGGCGACCCGCAAAACGGTTGCCGTCTGCTCAGCGTCAACGACTTGCGACCGACCGAGCGCACAGCAGGTGCTCGACGGCCTACCGACGGGCAAATACGACGACGCCTTCAAGCAGATGCACAAGCTGGTGGCGACGGCGCTCCTTCCGGTGTGCCCGCCAACTACTCCGATGCCCACCCCCACGCCCACGCCGACGCCGCCAACACCGACGCCGACGCTTGCACCGACGTCGCCCAAGGCTCCGGAAAGCGGTTCTGCGACCCCGACCGGCACTCAGCCCGTGCCGACGGAATCCTCTGCGCCAGGGTCACTTCCAGCGCCCTCGCCGACATTGTCCGCCGCCGGTACCACCACCTCCGCGCCCGTGATCGCGCTTCCGCCCAAACAGCAGGAGCCGGGCACCAACTGCCGGACCGCCGCATGACCACCCAGCCACAACCCGTGGTCGCGGTGACACCGACGCTGCCCAATCGGCGCAACGCCGAACTGCTGTTGCTCGGGTTCGCCGCCGTCATCATCGCGGTGGCGCTGCTGATCGTCGAGGCGAACCAAGAACAAGGCATCCGTTGGGATCTGGCGCAGTACGTCCTCGCCTATCTCGCACTGTTCGGGGCCGCGCACGTGGCGATCCGTCGCTACGCCCCGTATGCCGATCCACTGTTGCTTCCGGTCGTCGCGCTGCTCAACGGGCTCGGGCTGGTGATGATCCACCGGCTCGACCTCGCCAGCGGTCCCACGATTTCCGGTGCGGCACAAGGTCCGAGCGCGAACCAGCAGATGTTGTGGACGCTCGTCGGCGTGACCGCGTTCACCCTGGTGGTCGTCTTGCTCAGGGACCACCGGATACTCGCGCGCTATGGCTACGTCTGCGGGTTGGCCGGGCTGATTTTCCTTGCGATCCCCGCGGTGCTGCCGTCATCTATATCTGAAGAGAACGGCGCGAAGATCTGGATTCGGCTGCCGGGCTTCTCAATTCAGCCTGCCGAGCTATCGAAGATCCTGCTGCTGATCTTCTTCGCCGCCGTGTTGGTGGCCAAGCGCGGTGTATTCACCAGCGCAGGAAAGCATTTCCTCGGCATGAACATGCCGCGGCCCCGGGACCTCGCTCCGCTGCTCGCGGCGTGGATCATCTCGGTCGGCGTGATGATCTTCGAAAAGGACCTCGGCACCTCGCTTCTGCTGTACGCGTCGTTCCTGGTGATGGTGTACATCGCCACCGAACGGCTCAGCTGGGTCGTCATCGGCCTGACCTTGTTCGCCGCGGGAAGTGCTGCGGCGTATTACCTTTTCGGGCACGTCAAGACCCGCGTGGAGACGTGGCTCGACCCGTTCGCCGACCCCGACAACACCGGCTATCAGATGGTGCAGTCGATGTTCAGCTTCGCAACGGGCGGCGTGTTCGGCACCGGCCTGGGCAACGGCCAGCCGGGCACGGTGCCCGCGGCGTCGACGGACTTCATCATCGCCGTGGTGGGTGAGGAACTCGGCCTGGTCGGCCTCGCCGGCGTGCTGATGCTGTACACGATCGTGATCATCCGGGGCCTGCGCACAGCGATCGCGGTTCGCGACAGCTTCGGCAAGCTGCTGGCCGCCGGACTCGCGTCCACCCTTGCGATTCAGCTGTTCATCGTCGTCGGCGGTGTGACGAAGCTGATTCCGCTCACGGGCCTGACGACGCCATGGATGTCGTATGGCGGGTCCTCGCTGTTGGCCAACTACGTGCTGCTGGCGATCCTGGTGCGTATCTCGCATTCCGCGCGCCGGCCGATCGTCGCCCGCCCCCATCAGCCGACTCCGATCGCGAAGGCCAGCACTGAGGTGATCGAGCGCGTATGAACACCTCGCTACGCCGCGTGGCGGTGACGGTCATGGTGCTGGTCGTCCTGTTGCTGGTGAACGCGACGGTCACGCAAGTCTTCCGGGCCGACGGGTTGCGCGCCGATCCGCGCAACCAGCGGGTGCTACTCGACGAGTACTCCCGCCAACGCGGACAGATCTCCGCGGGCGGTCAGCCGCTCGCTTTCTCGGCCTCGACATCGGGTCGGTTCCGGTATCTGCGCGTCTACCCCGATCCGCTCCCGTACGCACCGGTCACCGGCTTCTATTCGCTGCGGTATTCGAGCAACGGGTTGGAGCGGGCCGAGGACCCGATACTCAACGGTTCCGACGAACGACTCTTCGGGCGGCGGCTCGCAGACTTCTTCACCGGCCGTGACCCACGGGGCGGAAATGTCGACACCACCGTCAAACCCCAAGTGCAGCAAGCGGCTTGGGACGCGATGTCGCGCGGCTGCGGCAGCGCGGCGTGCAAGGGCGCCGTCGTCGCGCTGGAACCGTCGACCGGCAAGATCCTCGCGCTGGTCTCGTCACCGTCCTACGATCCCAACTTGCTGTCCTCGCACGACGTCGAGGCGCAGACGCAGGCATGGCAGAAGCTGCGCGACGATCCGAACAACCCGATGCTGAACCGGGCCATCTCCGAGACGTACCCGCCCGGGTCGACCTTCAAGGTGATCACCACGGCCGCGGCCCTGCAGGCCGGCGCCACCGAAGACGACCAGCTCACCGCCAACCCCTCAATTCAGCTACCGAACAGCACTGCGACCTTGGAGAACTACGGCGGCACTCCGTGCGGCAGCGGGCCCACCGCGTCGCTGAAGGAAGCCTTCGCCCGCTCCTGCAATACCGCGTTCGTACAGCTCGGCATCAAGACGGGCGTCGACGCGCTTCGCAGCACTGCCCTGGCGTTCGGTCTGGATTCATCACCCAACTCGATCCCGTTGCAGGTCGCGGAGTCCACCTTGGGCCCCGTCTCCGATGAGGCCGCGCTGGGTATGTCCAGCATCGGACAGAAGGATGTCGCCCTCACGCCGCTGGAAAACGCGATGGTGGCGGCCACCATCGCAAACAGAGGGATCACGATGCAGCCCTACCTGGTCGACAGCCTCAAAGGGCCCGACCTGGCCACGCTGAGCACCACCCAGTCGGTGGAACTGCGCCGCGCTGTGTCGCAACAGGTCGCGGCTAAGCTGACGGAACTGATGATCGGTGCCGAACAGGTAACACAGCAGAAAGGGGCCATTCCAGGCGTGCAGATCGCGTCCAAGACCGGGACGGCCGAACACAGCGCCGACCCGCGCAACACACCGCCGCACGCTTGGTATATCGCGTTCGCGCCCGCTCAAAGTCCCAAGGTCGCCGTTGCGGTGGTGGTGGAGAACGGTGGCGACCGGCTGTCGGCCACGGGCGGCGCACTGGCCGCGCCGGTGGGCCGAGCGGTGATCGAGGCTGCACTGCGGGAGGGCGCGTGAGTCCCCGCGTCGGTGTCACCCTCTCCGGCCGCTATCGGCTGCAACGACTCATCGCCACCGGTGGAATGGGCCAGGTCTGGGAGGCCGTCGACAGCCGGCTGGGTCGCCGTGTGGCGGTCAAGGTGCTGAAGGCGGAGTTCTCGTCGGACCCCGAGTTCATCGAACGGTTCCGCGCTGAAGCGCGCACCACGGCGATGCTCAACCACCCCGGCATCGCCAGCGTGTACGACTACGGCGAGACCGAGATGGACGCCGAGGGGCGCACCGCGTACCTGGTCATGGAGCTGGTCAACGGCGAACCGCTGAACTCGGTGCTCAAACGCACCGGGCGGCTGTCGCTGCGACATTCGCTCGACATGCTCGAGCAGACCGGTCGTGCCCTGCAAGTGGCCCACACCGCGGGCCTGGTACACCGCGACGTCAAGCCCGGCAACATCCTGATCACCCCCACCGGCCAGGTGAAGATCACCGACTTCGGTATCGCCAAGGCCGTCGACGCCGCCCCCGTGACGCAGACCGGGATGGTGATGGGCACGGCCCAGTACATCGCCCCCGAGCAGGCACTGGGTCACGACGCCACCGCGGCCAGCGACGTGTACTCACTGGGAGTTGTTGGCTACGAAGCGGTTTCAGGCAAGCGGCCATTTGTCGGTGACGGCGCGCTGACCGTCGCGATGAAGCACATCAAGGAGACGCCCTGCGCCGTTGCCCGCCGACCTACCGCCGAATGTGCGCGAGCTGATCGACATCACCCTCGTCAAGAATCCCGGGGTGCGCTACAAGAACGGCGGGCAATTCGCCGACGCGGTTGCCGCCGTGCGTGCGGGCCGACGGCCACCGCGGCCGAACCGGCGCCGACGATCAACCGGGCGACGCCTGCGGCCATCCCGTCCGGTGCGCCGGCACGCGCCGCTGCCGACCTCCCCGCGCGCTCGGCGGCGGCGGCAGGCACCCGGGCTCGCCCGATGACCGGCTCACACCGAACGCCACCGCCACGGCGCACGTTTTCGACGGGTCAGCGGGCGTTGCTGTGGGCGGCCGGCGTGCTCGGCGCGTTGGCGATCGTGATCGCAGTGCTGTTGGTTATCAACTACCGGGACAAACAGGACAGGATCCACCAGAACGAGCAGATACCGCCGGAGACGACGGTCACCCAATCCGAGTCCGCGCCGGCGACACCCCAGAATTGGACGCCGACCCACCGCTTCGGTCAGGCTGGAACGAGCGACCGGATGGAGATGCACCGCCCCCAGACTGGGTACTCCCCTGCGACGCCTCCACACGACGAGAACTTGGAATGACCACCCCACAGCACCTGTCCGACCGATATGAACTCGGCGAGATCCTCGGCTTCGGAGGAATGTCCGAGGTTCATTTGGCACACGATCTGCGGCTGCATCGCGACGTCGCGGTCAAGGTGCTGCGGGCCGATCTCGCCCGCGACCCGAGCTTCTATCTCCGGTTCCGGCGCGAGGCGCAGAACGCGGCCGCGCTGAACCACCCCGCGATCGTCGCGGTCTACGACACCGGTGAAGCGGAGACGGCAACGGGTCCCCTGCCCTACATCGTCATGGAGTACGTCGACGGGATCACGCTGCGCGACATCGTGCACAACGAAGGTCCGATTCCACCCCGCAAGGCGATCGAGATCATCGCTGACGCGTGCCAGGCGCTGAACTTCAGCCATCAGCACGGCATAATCCATCGCGACGTCAAGCCGGCCAACATCATGATCAGCCGGACCGGCGCGGTGAAGGTGATGGACTTCGGGATCGCCCGCGCGCTGGCGGACAGCCACAGCGTCACCCAGACCGCGGCGGTCATCGGCACCGCCCAGTACCTGTCGCCCGAACAGGCCCGCGGCGACTCCGTCGACGCGCGCTCCGATGTCTATTCGCTGGGCTGCGTGCTCTACGAAATCCTCACCGGCGAACCCCCTTTCGTCGGCGACTCACCCGTTGCGGTGGCCTACCAACACGTCCGCGAAGCGCCCGTGCCGCCGTCCGAAAGACATGAGGGCATCTCACCCGACCTGGACGCCGTCGTTCTCAAGGCGCTGGCCAAGAACCCCGACAACCGCTACCAAACGGCGGCCGAGATGCGCGCCGACCTGGTCCGCGTGCACAACGGCGAGGCGCCCGAAGCGCCCAAGGTGCTGACCGACGCCGAGCGGACAACTCTGTTGTCGTCGGCCGCGGCCCAGCGCTCGTCGCAACCCATCGAGGTGCCCCCGCGGCAGCCAAGCCGCAGCGCCGGCCGCAGGTCGGTGCGCCGATGGCTGATCGTCGTCGCGGCGCTGGCGGCGCTGACGGTTGCGGTCACGTGGGCCATCAACGCTCTGGGCGGCAGCACACGCGACGTACAGGTGCCCAACGTCACCGGTCAGTCGCAGGCGGATGCGGTCGCGACGCTCCAGAACAAGGGCTTCAAGACACGTACGCTGCAGAAACCGGATTCGACGGTGCCGCCCGATCACGTCATCGACACCGACCCGCGGGCCAATGAGACCGTCGACGCGAACTCCCAAGTCACCATCAATGTGTCGACGGGCCCCGAACAACGCGAGATCCCTGACGTGTCGAACCTCAGCTACGCGGACGCTGTCCGCAGGCTGACGGCGGCCGGCTTCGGCAAGCTCAAGCAGGTACCCACACCGTCGGCTCCTGAGCTGAAGGACCGGGTCATGGGCACCAACCCGCCGGCCAACCAGACCGCGCCGGTGACATTCGAGATATCGGTCCTCGTCGGCTCAGGGCCGGAAAACGTCGACGTCCCAGACGTCAGCAGCCAGACCGAGGATCAGGCCAAGGCGACCCTCGGCGCTGCCGGGTTCACGAACGTCATTTCCGCGCCGGTCGACAGTCCGAGACCTGCGGGTGCCGTCGTCGGTACCACTCCGCCCGCGGGACAGTCGGTTCCGAAGGACACGGTGATCCAGGTGCAGGTCTCCAAGGGCAACCAGTTCGTGATGCCCGACCTGTCCGGCATGTTCTGGACGGACGCCGAACCGCAGCTCCGCGCGCTGGGCTGGACCGGCATCTTGGTCAAGGGCGCCGACGTGCAGGGCTCAGACCAGCAGCGCAACCGTGTGGTCTACCAGAGCCCATCGGCGGGTGTCGGTATCAACCGGGACGCCAACGTCACGCTGAAGTTCGGCTCGTAGACCTGCAGCGCCGCCCGCACCGTGTCGGCGACTTCGGTCTCGAGCCGACGCACCAGCGCTTCGTCCGGCGCCGATCCGCAGATCGCGAGCCAGTTCGCCAGCATCCGGTGACCGCCTTGGGTCAGGATCGACTCCGGGTGGAACTGCACGCCGTGGATCGGCAACTCGACGTGTTGTAGACCCATGATCACGCCGCTCTGCGTGTGCGCGGTCGGTGTCAACTCGGTGGGCACAGTGTCGGGCAGCACCGTCAACGAGTGATAGCGGGTGGCCACGAACGGATTCGGAAGCCCTTGCAGCACACCGACGTTCGTGTGATACACCGTGCTCGTCTTACCGTGCAGCAGCTCCGGCGCGCGGTCCACGGTGCCACCGAACGCCACACCGATCGCCTGATGGCCCAGGCACACGCCCAGCAGCGGCGTGCGCGTCTCGGCGCATGCACGCACCAGGGGAATCGAGGCGCCGGCCCGCTCGGGGGTACCGGGTCCGGGACTCAGCAGCACGCCGTCGAAGTCACCGGCGGCGGCGATCGGGTCGGCGAGCTTGGCGTCGTCGTTGCGCCAGACCTGCGCCTCGACCCCGAGCTGGCCCAGGTACTGGACCAGGTTGAAGACGAAGCTGTCGTAGTTATCGACGACCAGAACGCGCATCACGTCACATTAACGGTTGGGGGACACACCGCGGTTCAACCGGCCGGTTGGGCGTAGTGCATCCCGACCGGCTCGGTGTAGCCGACCACGTCGACCGCGGCTCGTGGTTCTTCCGTGTAGCCGAGCCCGAACCGCAACGACGTACTGCTTGTACAGAGTGACTAGCGGCGCTGCCGCCAGCGCGGCTTGCATCTTGGTGACGTCGCCGATCGCGGTGACCGCGTAGGGCGGGCTGTACGTTCTGCCGTTGAGCAGCAATGTATTTCCGACGCACCGCGGTGCCGACGTCGCGATCAGCCGCTGATCCTGCATCTGGATCGCCTCCGCATCGGCGCTCCACAACGCGTTGAGCACGGCCTGGATGTCCTGCTGGTGCACGACGAGGTCGTCCGGCGAGGCGTCGCGCGGGAATCGCCCGTTGGCGTCACGCTGAGCGTCGGTGAGCGTCACGACCAGACCCGGTCCCCGCATCGGGACCAGGCCGGCGTCGACCGCCAAGGGCGCAGCCCTGCTCAGGAGTGTGGCCACTTTCGAGTCGTTCGCAGCCGGTCCGGCACGGGCGGCGTCGACCTGCGTGGCCAGTGCGTCGCGCTGGGCGCTGAGCCGGTCGACCGACTGCTGTGCTTCGCGAACCAGGTCCACCAGCCGGGGCGAGTCGCTGCGGCGAATCTCCGTTCCGCCGGACACCCCGTGGGTCGTAGCGAGCAGAACGCCCGCCAACAGGCACACCGCCGGCACACCGAAGCGCCAGGCCGTACGCCGTGTCGTCACGTGTGCATCCTCTCTCATCGTCGGGTGATCCGGTGGGTTCAGGCGGTTGGGATAATCTCATTGCACCCGCAGCGGGAGAGGAGCCCATGCCGAAGTCCAAGGTCCGCAAAAAGAACGACTTCACCGTCCGGCCGGTGAGTCGCACGCCGGTCAAGGTGAAGTCGGGGCCGTCGAGCGTATGGTTCGTCGCGTTCTTCGTCGGGCTGATGCTGATCGGCCTGCTGTGGCTGTTGGTGTTTCAGCTCGGCGCCACCGGTGCCGACGTGCCCAGTGTGCTGACGTGGATGGCCAACCTGGGGCCGTGGAACTACGCGATCGCGTTTGCTTTCATGATCACCGGCTTGTTGCTCACGATGCGGTGGCGCTGAGGCTCGTGACGGCGCACTCGTAGCACACAATGTTTCCGCTGTGTTTCCGCGTGTGGAAACGTTGCCGTCACCCAATCACACCGTTGTGATTCATCCCCATTGTTGATAGCACCTGTGGATAAGTTCATTAGGTGTGGTAACGGCATGTGGATGAGCCGTGCAGCAAACTGAATGGGGTCCCAATCCGGTGGCCATCGCGGCGTGCGGGTTCTTCGGGATTGTGATGTGCGTCTCAGCTGTGACGCTGGTCACAGACGCTCCGGGGCGGCTTCTGGTAGGGATTGCCGGGGTGGGGCTGCTCGTCTTTGCGGGCTTCTCGTTTCGTGCACGCCCCAAGCTGGCAATCACCCGCGACGGTCTGGTGATGCGCGGGTGGTGGCAGCACGCAGGGTGCTGCCGAAGGCGGAGATCGAGCTCATCCGCATCACCGAATTCCGCCGGCTCGCGCGCAAGGTGCGGTTGCTCGAAGTGGACACGGTCGACGGTCGGCTAACGGTGTTCAGCCGATGGGATCTCGGTCACCGACCCGATCGACGTGCTCGACGCGCTCACCGCGGCGGGATACGCGGGGCGCTGACGACGCTGGCGCGTTACTGCGACACGGTGATCGAGTTGATCACCACGGGGTCGGTCGGCCGGTCCCGGCCGTCGGTCGCGGTGGTGGCGATCGCGTCGACCACTCGCTGCGACTCCGGGTCGACGACCTCGCCGAAGATCGTGTGCTTGCGGTTCAGGTGCGGCGTCTTGCCGACCGTGATGAAGAACTGCGAGCCGTTGGTGCCCGGCCCCGCGTTGGCCATCGCCAGCAGGTACGGCTTGTCGAACTGCAACTCCGGGTGGAACTCGTCGTCGAACTGGTAGCCCGGCCCGCCACGGCCGGTGCCGGTCGGGTCGCCGCCCTGGATCATGAAGCCGTCGATCACCCGGTGGAAGACCGCGCCGTCGTAGAACGGCCCGGACGCACCGCCCGACGCGTTCTCGGTGCTGTAGTCCTTTGTGCCCATCTGCCAATCCGACGAAGTTCGCGACGGTCTTGGGGGCGTGGTTGCCGAACAGCGCGATCTTGATGTCGCCGCGATTGGTGTGCAGGGTTGCGGTTGCGGTCTGAATTGGGCTGGTCGTCACGGCATGCCAGTGTGCCACGTCGGTTCGGCCGGTCGACGGGGCACCGTCGGATACCCTCAATCCACGCGACTGGCAGAAAGGCAAACCGTGACGACCACAACCCGACTGACACCCAGGCAGCGCCTGACCCGAGGCTTGCAATACACGGCGGTCGGTCCCGTCGACATCACCCGCGGCACCGTCGGTCTCGGTGTGCATTCCGCGCACTCCGCCGGCAGCCGGCTGCGTCAGCGTTACCAGACGAGCCGGGTGGCCAAGGAACTGCGACGAGGCGCAGGAGACTGTTGCGCGTGAACTGGCCGCCGCCCAAGAGGTTGTCGCGTCCCTGCCCCAGGCGCTGCAAGACGCCCGCAAGCCGAGCCACCCGCGTCGGAAGTGGGCTCTGGCGACAGCGGTCGGGGTGGCGACGCTGGCCGGGGGTGCTGTCGCCTTCTCGATCATCCGCCGGTCCATGCAGCCCGAGCCCTCGCCGCGGCCGCCCAGTGTCGAGGTGGCGCCCAAGCCTTAGCGCCGGGGCACGGCTCGGGCGGTTGTGCGGTTGTGGAGCCTAGGGGATTCGAACCCCTGACTTCTGCCTTGCAAAGGCAGCGCTCTACCAACTGAGCTAAGGCCCCTGTGTCGATTCCTTAGTTGCTACGCTCGCGCCTTCCGGCGGAACGTCTGCAGCCATGTGCCAGACCTCGACGGCCCGCCGCGACCGGACGACCTTCACCAGCACCGCAGCCGTCGCCGCCAGAATGGCGAGCCGTACCACCAGTTTCATGGTGCACCTCTTCGTGGGGCTAGGAGGACTCGAACCTCCGACCTCTTCGTTATCAGCGAAGCGCTCTAACCGCCTGAGCTATAGCCCCGTACATGCATAGGACCGAGCGACGAGATTACCGCAATCGAGGTCAGCCTCCCAAACGGCTCAATCCCGGTCGGCGAGCGTCACCTCGACACCGCCGACGAGGTCGGTGGTGAGGTTGTAGATGAACGCGCCGGCCGTTGCCATGGCCGTCAGCAGCACGATGTTCACCAGCCCGATGAGCGTTGCACCGCCGAAGATCGTGCCGCTGGACACCAGCTCACTGTTGGAGGTGCTGTTCAGCAGGTCGCCGACGTTGCTGTTGAGTTTGGCCCATACGCCCATGCCGCCGAGGACCAAATACAGGAACGCAACGGCGATCATCCACACGAAGAACAGCGCGACGGACAGCACGAGCGACACTTTCAGCACGCTCCACGGGTCGACGCGCCGAACCTGCATACTCGCCCGCACCGGGCCGCTGGTGCGTGCCCCAACCTGCAACCGGCTGGATCGCGGCGGCGGCGCGGCCTCAGCGGCCGGCCGCTCCGTCGGCGGCTTGGGTCGCGGCGGTCGCGCGGTCGGCCCGGACAGGTCCGGCAGTTCGCTGCGGACGGCTTCGGTCCGTGGGGGCGCCTCCTTGCGCGCGGGCGGCGGGGCGTCAGTCCGCGGGCGCGCCGGGGGCGGAGGCTCGAAGTCGGGTGCTTGTGGCGCGGCTGACGGTCCGGAAATGAAGCGGTTGATCCGCTCCTCGATCCGGGCGGTGGGGGGGAAGCCGCGGGCGCGGGGGTTTCGGTCTGTCGGGTCGACGGTTTCTGGGTCTGCCCGGATGCGCCGCGCTCCCAGGGGGGCGTTGCGTCGCCGCCGCGGTCAGTCGCAGCGCCCGGGGTCGGCAGGGGGGCCGACCCCGTGAAACCGGCGCCCGTCGGCGGCGGCGGCCCGTTGCCGTTCCCCGGCTCGTTGGGTGAGCTCACCTCGGCTCCTTACGTGGTCGAGTCCGGCTCGGCGTCCTCTGCGCTGTCCGCACTGACACCTTCCTCGGCGTTGCGTGCAATCGCAACCAGTGTGTCGCCCTGGCCCAGGTTCATCAATCGGACGCCCTTGGTCTGGCGCCCGGCTTTGCGGACCTGCCGGGCAGCGGTCCGGATCACGCCGCCGCCCGAGGTGATCGCGTACAACTCGGTGTCGTCGTCGACCACCAGCGCGCCCACCAGCGTGCCACGACGGCGGTCGTATTGGACGGTCAGCACGCCTTTACCGCCGCGGCCCTGCACCGGATACTCCTCGATGGCCGTGCGTTTGGCATACCCGCCGGAGGTCGCGACCAGCAGATATGTGCCCTCCTGCACGACGTTGAGGGAGAGCAGTGCGTCGTCCTCGTTGAACCGCATGCCCTGTACACCCGAGGTGGCCCGGCCCATCGGGCGCAGCGCCTCGTCGTTCGCCGTGAAACGGATCGACTGCCCCTTGGCCGACACGAGCAGCAGGTCGTCCTCGGCCGAGCAGAGCACGGCGCCCACCAGCTCGTCGCCGTCGCGGAGGTTGATCGCGACGATGCCGCCCGACCGGTTGGAGTCGAAGTCCGTCAGCTTGGACTTCTTGACGAGCCCATTGCGCGTGGCCAGCACAAGGTACGGGGCGTCCTCGTAGCCGCGGATCTGGATCACCTGCGCAATGCGCTCCTCGGGCTGGAACGCCAGCAGGTTCGCGACGTGTTGGCCTCGGGCCGTGCGAGACGCCTCCGGAAGGTCGTACGCTTTCGCGCGATACACCCGGCCCTGCGTCGTGAAGAACAGGATCCAGTCGTGGGTGGAGCAGACGAAGAAGTGGTTGACGATGTCGTCCTGCTTCAGCCCCGCGCCTTGCACACCCTTGCCGCCGCGTTTCTGGCTGCGGTACAGGTCGGTCTTCGTGCGCTTGGCGTAGCCCGTCTCGGTGATCGTCACCACCACGTCTTCGCGGGCGATCAGGTCCTCATCGGAAACCTCACCGTCGGCCGCCACAATCCGCGTGCGCCGGTCGTCGCCGTGCTTGTCGGCGATCTCTTTGAGTTCGTCGCGCACGATGCCACGCTGACGCTCCGGCTTGGCGAGAATGTCTTCCAGATCGGCGATTTCGGCTTCTATCTTGGCCAGGTCGTCGACGATGCGCTGGCGCTCCAGGGCCGCAAGGCGACGCAGCTGCATGTCGAGGATGGCCTGGGCCTGGATCTCGTCGATGTCGAGCAGTCCGATCAGGCCCGCGCGCGCGTCGTCGACAGTCTGCGACGCACGGATCAGCGCGATGACCTCGTCGAGAGCGTCGAGCGCCTTGACCAGACCTCGCAGGATGTGGGCGCGCTCGTTGGCCTTGCGCAGGCGATAGCGGGTACGCCGGACGATGACGTCGAGCTGGTGGTCGACGTAGAGCCGGATCAGCTGATCGAGCCGGAGGGTGCGCGGCACTCCGTCGACGATCGAGAGCATGTTCGCGCCGAAGCTCGTCTGCAGCTGCGTGTGCTTGTACAGGTTGTTCAGCACCACCTTGGCGACCGCGTCGCGTTTGAGCTCAATGACGATGCGGATGCCGACCCGGTCGCTGCCCTGGTCCTCGATGTTGGCGATGCCGCCGAGCCTTCCGTCACGGACCTGCTCTGCGATCGACGTGATGAAGTTGTCGTGGTTCACCTGATAGGGGAGCTCGGTGATGACTAGCGAGGTACGACCGCGCGAGTCCTCCTCGATCTCCGCGACCCCGCGCATCCGGATCGATCCCCGGCCGGTGGTGTAGGCGTCGGTAATCCCTTGCGCACCAACGATAAGGCCGGCGGTGGGGAAGTCGGGGCCCTTGACCTTCTTCATCACTGCCTTGAGGGTCTTCTCCTCGTCGGCGTCGTAGTTCTCCAGGCACCAGAAGACCGCCTGCGCCAGCTCACGCAGGTTGTGCGGCGGGATGTTGGTGGCCATCCCGACGGCGATGCCGCCCGAGCCGTTTGCCAGCAGGTTCGGGAACCGGCTCGGCAGGACCGTTGGTTCCTGTACCCGACCGTCGTAATTGGGGATGAAATCGACTGTCTCCTCATCGATTTCACGCAGCATCTCCATCGCCAGGGGAGTGAGCCGCGCCTCGGTGTTGTGGCTGACGAACCCGTTGGTGATAAACGCGTGGTCGTCGGTGTCGATCCGCAGGCTATAGACGGCCCGCACACCGGCATCCGTCACAGTCGCCACGCGGGCGTAGTAGTGCTCGTCCAGTTCGCCGACACTACGGTTAATGACGGATTTCCCCGGATTTCTGTCCACAAACGTAGTCTCGGCGAGCATCACGGTGTGGTCGCCCGGGCGGATCTCCTCGATCAACTTCCATTGCAGTGTCGGCACACCGGCAACCTCGACCAAGCACAAAAGGGGATGGTTGGCGGTACCCGTGACTTCGTGGCCCTCGACTGTCCGCACCGTATACGTCTGGTGCTCACCGGAATGGAACAGCCGATCGGCGACGACCGTTTCGCCTTGGGCGCCAAGCACTTTCAGGTCAACGACACTGTCAGAGTTCGGCTGCGCACCGGGGACGACATCGCGCATTGCGATCGACCGACCGTGCGGCAGGCTCACCAAAGCGTCACCGGTGACGCAGTACCTCATCGCTGCCGGCGGGTCATTGCCCGGGGATCCGAAGTTGCCCTGCCCGTCCACGAGCGGATAGCGCAGCGACCACGGCTGCGCCATCCGCACCAATGTGTCGTAGATCGACGCGTCGCCGTGCGGGTGATAGTTGCCCATCGTTTCCGCAACGGAGCGAGCCGATTTCGCGTGGCTGCGATCGGGCCGGAAACCGGAGTCGAACATCGCGTACAGCACACGGCGGTGCACCGGCTTGAGGCCGTCGCGAACCTCGGGCAGCGCGCGGCCGACGATCACGCTCATCGCGTAATCGATGTAGCTGCGCTGCATCTCCTGCTGGATGTCGACCGGTTCGATGCGGTCGACCGAGTCGTCGCCAGGGGGCAGCGTTGTATCAGTCATGTAGGCCTCGTCTAGTTAAACGTCTAGGAATCGAACGTCTTTGGCGTTGCGGGTGATAAACGACCGCCGGGCCTCGACGTCCTCGCCCATCAGGATGGAGAACAGCTCGTCGGCCGCGGCGGCGTCGTCCAACGTCACTTGCCGCAGCACCCGCACCGACGGATCCATCGTGGTCTCCCACAGTTCCTTGGCGTCCATCTCGCCGAGACCTTTGTACCGCTGAATGCCGTCGTCCTTGTTGATCTTCCTGCCGGCCTTCAGGCCCGCCTCGAGCAAGCCGTCGCGTTCGCGATCGGAGTAGGCGAACTCCGGGTCGCTGCGCTGCCACTTCAGCTTGTACAGGGGCGGCTGCGCCAGGAACACGTGGCCGTTCTCGATCAGCGGTCGCATGAACCGGAACAACAGCGTGAGCAGGAGCGTCGAGATGTGCTGGCCGTCAACGTCGGCGTCGGCCATCAACACGATCTTGTGGTACCGCAGCTTGCTGAGGTCGAACTCGTCGTGAATGCCGGTGCCCAATGCCGTGATGATCGCCTGCACCTCGGTGTTCTTCAACACCCTGTCGATGCGGGCCTTCTCGACATTGATGATCTTGCCACGCAGCGGCAGGATCGCCTGGAACATCGAGTCGCGGCCGCTCTTGGCCGAGCCACCTGCCGAATCACCTTCCACCACATACAGTTCCGACTTGCGCGGATCCGTCGAGCGGCAGTCGGCCAGCTTGCCGGGCAGCCCGCCGATGTCGGTCGCGCTCTTGCGACGCACCAGTTCCCGCGCTTTGCGCGCCGCGATCCGGGCCTGCGCCGACGACACTGCCTTGTTCACAACGACTTTTGCGTCGGCGGGGTTCGACTCGAACCAGTGGGTGAGCTGCTCGTTGCAGACCTTCTGCACGAACGACTTGACCTCGGTGTTGCCGAGCTTGGTCTTGGTCTGACCCTCGAACTGCGGCTCGCTGACCTTCACGGAGATGACCGCGGCCAATCCCTCGCGGATGTCATCGCCGGTGAGGTTCGGGTCCTTTTCCTTCAGCAGCTTCTTGTCCTTGGCGTACTTGTTCACCACCGATGTCAACGCCGCGCGGAAGCCCTCCTCATGGGTGCCGCCCTCGTGGGTGTTGATCGTGTTCGCGAAGGTGTGGACCGACTCCGAATAGCCCGCGTTCCATTGCATCGCGATCTCGACTTCGTGGCCTTCTCCCTTGCCGTGGAAATCGACGACGCTGTTGTGGATCGGCGACTTGGTCCTGTTGATGTGCTTGACGTAGTCAACCAGCCCGCCCGGGTAGTGGAAGGTCCGGTGCTTGACCTTGTGCGGCGCGGCGGCTTCTGCCGCCTTCTCCTCAGCCGACTTCGGCGCCTCAGCGGTATCGCTGACCACCTCATCGACCACCTCTTCTTTGGTCACGCGCTCGTCGACCAGCGTGATGGTCAATCCCTTGTTCAGAAACGCCATCTCCTGCAGCCGTCGCGCGACCGTCTCGAAGTCGTATTCGGTGGTCTCGAACACCGTCGGATCGGCCCAGAATCGCACCGTGGTACCGGTCTTCTTGGTTTTCTCGACCTGCTTGAGGGTGCCCGGCACCGAGTGGTCGTAGGACTGGAACCATTCGTGGCCGTCGCGAGAGATCTCGGCCTCGAGGCGACTAGATAGTGCGTTCACCACAGACACGCCGACGCCGTGCAGGCCGCCGGAGATCTTGTAGTCCTCGTCGTCGAACTTGGCACCCGCGTGCAGCTGAGTCATGACGACATCGACGGTCGGTACTCCGGAAGCATGCATCTCCACCGGGATGCCACGGCCGTCGTCGGAGACCTGGACGCCGCCGTCCTCCAGCAGCGTCACGTCGACTTTCGCCGCATATCCGGCCATCGCCTCGTCGACCGCGTTGTCCACGACCTCCCAGACCAGATGGTGCAGGCCGCGCTCGCCCGTGGACCCGATATACATGCCCGGGCGTTTGCGGACCGCCTCCAGCCCCTCGAGAATCGTGATGGATTGGGCGCCGTAGGTTCGTTGTGCTTTCGTCTTCTGGGCAGCCACGGTCGGACAGTTCTCCTTGGGGGTCGCATGCGAGCGGTATCGGTTACCGCGAGCGGGTCTGCATTCAGTCTACCGGCAACACACGACAGCACCGATTCTGCAGCGGCGTTTCTACACACCTAATAAAGCTGTGCACAGAATTTTTCGACCATCGGCGCGTCCCGACGCTTGACAAGCGTCTTTACGGCGTTTTAGCGGCTCTCAGCCGTATGTGTCGCGGGGTCCGCGACCCGCCACCCGGCGCGGGCCCTTGCGCCACGACGGCGCCGCGGGGCCGGTGATTTTCAGCGAGGTGACGACGCCGTCGCCGACCGCCGCGGCGATCTTGGCGAGAAGTTGCGCTTGCATCATCCGCAGTTGGGTGGCCCATGCCGTGGACTCGGCCGTCACGCTCAGCACGCCGTCGTACAAATTGGTCGGGGACGCATGGCCGGCGATCTGTTCTCCGACGACCGCCCGCCAGCGCCCGAACACTGCGCCCTCGGCGACCTGTGCCGACCAGCCTCGAGTGGCTGCGACGTCGCGGCTCGCCGCACCGAACAGTTGGGGATCCCGCGCGTCCGGACCGGGCCCCGACCAGGCCCGCCGGCCGCCGCGTTGTCGTCCCGCCACCCGTGCTGAGCTCGTGGGGCGACGGCCCAGCCCGACGTTCTTGCCTTGCGCTCGCGCAACGCTGCGCGCTTCCTCCAGCGTGCGCCGCACAAGGTCCATCGCGGCGTTCTCTCGCGAGGTGAGTGGTTCGTCCGAAGAGTCAGTCACGGTGTCACCACTGACATTCGGCCATCGTCGTCCTCGGCCAGTCCGATGGTTATCCGGCGCGCGTCAAGGTCTGCGGGAATGTCGTCGGGGACCGCGGCCGTGACCAGTACCTGCTCGGCTGTACCGGCCACCGCCGCCAGTGCCTGCCTGCGCGCGGTGTCCAGCTCGGCGAAGACGTCATCCAGCAGCAACACCGGGTCGGCGCCATCGGAGCGCAGCAGCTCATAGGCCGCTAACCGCAACGACAACGCCATCGACCACGCCTCACCGTGTGACGCAAAGCCTTTCGCCGCCTGATCACCAAGAAGCAATTCCAGATCGTCGCGGTGCGGACCGACCAGGCACACGCCGCGGTCGAGTTCGGCGTCGCGACGGTGGGTCAGCGCCTCGGTCAACGCAGTCGCGAAATACTCCGCATCGCCGCCTGTCTGTACGTCGTCATCGATACTCGAGCGGTATCGGATGCCGGCGGTCCGCGACCCCGGCGCAAGTAGCTGGTAGGCCTTCTCCACCTCGGGACGCAGCTCGTTGACCAAGCCGGCTCGGGCCGCCAGCAGCCGCGACCCGTGCTCGACCAGGTGCCGGTCCCACACATCTAGGCTGTGCAACAGCCCCGGGTCGCGCGGTCGCTGCGCGGCCGCGGTTTTCAACAGCGCGGTCCGCTGCCTCAGCACGCGGTCGTAGTCGGCCCGCACCGCAGCGAGCGCGGGTCTGCGGATCGTCGCCAGCTCATCGAGATAGCGGCGCCGTTCACCGGGATCTCCCCGGACCAGCGCAAGGTCCTCGGGGGCGAACAGCACGGCCCGTAGCACGCCGAGGATCTCCCGCGGAGTGCGTACGGGGGAGCGGTTCAGGCGTGCCTTGTTGGCCTTGCCGGGCGTGATTTCGAGATCGATCGCGAGCTCTCGCCCGTCGTTCACGACGATCGTCGATACCACCGCGCGGGGCTTTCCTGCCCTGACCAACGGCGCGTCCGTGGCCACCCGGTGGGAGCCGAGCGTCGACGAATACCACAGTGCCTCAACGAGATTGGTCTTCCCGTATCCGTTCGGTCCGACGAAGACGGTCCGGCCGGGTTCCAGGTCGATGTCTGCTTCGGGCCACGACCGAAAGTCGACTAACCCCAGGTGCCGCACGTACATTCCTGCGATCCGCCGACCTAACCCGACTCGCTTACCCGTTTGACCGCGTGCCCCCCGAACTGGTTCCGCAGCGCCGCGACCGCCTTCATGGTGGGGGAATCGTCCTGGCGCGACAGGAAGCGCGCAAACAACGAAGCCGCGATGCCCGGCACCGGCACCCGCAACCGAATGGCCTCTTCGACCGTCCATCGGCCTTCGCCCGAATCCTCGGTATAGCCGCTGATTTCACCCAGCTTGGGGTCCTCTTTGAGCGCCTTCGCCAGCAGCTGCTGCAGCCATGATCGCACCACCGTGCCGTTGGTCCACGCTTGGTACACCGCCTGCGGGTCCTGGATCAGTTCTTCCGTGGACAGCAGCTCGTAGCCTTCGGCGTACGCGGTCATCAGCGCGTACTCGATGCCGTTGTGGACCATCTTCGCGAAATGGCCAGCTCCGACCGGTCCCGCGTGGACGAATCCGTCCTCTCGCGGCCCGGGCGGCCGCAACGTGTCGAAGATGGGCATCGCGCGTTCGACGTCGGCGTCGCTACCGCCGACCATCAGCCCGTAGCCCTCCTTCAGTCCCCACACACCGCCGGACACACCGGCGTCGATGAACTTCATTCCCTTCTCGCCCAACAACTTCGTGTTCGGTTCATCGTCGGTATAGCGGGAATTACCACCGTCGATCACGAGGTCGTCCCTGCCGAGCTCGTCGGCCAGGGCAGCGATCGTCTCGCGCGTTATGGGCCCCGAGGGAACCATCACCCACACCAGCCGCGGCGGAGCCAGTGCGTCGGCAAGCTTGGCCAGGGTAGGCACATCGCTCACTTCAGGGCGCGGGTCATATCCGATTACGTCATGGCCGCCGTCGCGCAATCTCTCGCGCATATTGAAGCCCATCTTGCCCAGACCGACCAGGCCCAGCTGCATCGATGCCTCCCTTGTTCGGACGAATCCCTCAGCCGGGCAGCCGCACCGGCATCAACAGGTAGACGTAATCCGATCGGACCGCGGGGAATGGGCCCGAACCCGCCGAGGCGGCGCTGAAGCTCTCGTCATCAGTTACCGGCCGCAGCACCGCCGGTTTGCTCGAAGTGGTGAACCCGAACGACACCCGTTCGCTGTGCAACGAGCCCAGCCCATCGGTCAGATACGTGGGGTTGAACGCGATCATCAACGGCTCCCCGGAGAACTCCACCGGCAGATCCTCTTCCGCCCGGCCGATGTCATCGGCGCCCGCGGCAAGCCGCAGCGTTCCCTCGCTGAACTCCATCCTGACCTGAGCGCCGCGATCGGCGACCAGCGCGACACGTTTGATGGCTTCGGTCAGCTCGGCGACGTCCACGGTCGCGACCGCAGTGTGCTCCGTGGGCAACAGCTGACGGAACTTCGGAAACTCTGCATCGAGCAAGCGCGTGGTGCTGCGTTTCCCTTCGCTGCGAATACCGAGCAGTCCTTCCTTGCCGACATTCTCACCGGCACCGAGCGCCAGCTGAACGTCGGCGCCACTGATACCGGCTTTGGCGGCTTCGGACAGCGTCTTGGCCGGCACCAGGACAGCCGCTTCGATGTCGGCGGACGACGTGGACCAAGTCAACTCCCGCACCGCCAGCCGGAACCGGTCCGTTGCCGCCAAAACCACTGTTTCACCGGCAATTTCGACTCTGATCCCCGTCAACATCGGCAGCGTGTCATCCCGGCCGGCCGCCACCGCCACCTGGCCGATGGCCTCGGTGAACAGGTCCGCGGAAATGACACCGGTTTCCTCGGGAAGTGCCGGCAGAGACGGGTAGTCCTCCACCGCCATCGTCGGCAACGAGAAGCGCGCGCTACCGCAGGTCAACGCCGCACGGGTGCCGTCGACACTGACATCCACCGGCTTGGCCGGCAATGCCCTGGTGATGTCGGACAACAGTCGTCCTGACACCAAAACCTTTCCGGGAGTCGCGATTTCAGCGGGAACCTGAACTTCGGCCGACACCTCGTAGTCGAAACCAGAGATTATCAGACCGGCGTCGGTCCCCTCCAGAAGCACCCCCGCCAGCACCGGCACTGCGGGTCGGGTGGGCAGATTGCGGGCCACCCAGGCCACCGCGTCGGCGAAGTCTTCGCGAACCAGCCGGAATTTCAAGTCGGTTAGACCGACGGTCGTCGTCACCTCACACAGCCTCTTCTTCGATCACAGTTCTTGACGGTTCACACCCGCGCGATCGTCATGCACCTACGACGACCGTAATGGCTGTCGCGCCACCACCGTAGAGCTTTCGTCGGCTCCATGAAAGCTAATCGATCGGGCTGACAACAAGCCGTGCGCAGGCCAAGACGGGATGTGGAGAAGCGTTGTCCCCAGGTGCTTCCTCTGACCGAAATCTAGATAGGTAATTGAGTAGCAGTAGTAGCGGCTGTCGATTTTGTGGATACCCGGAGTTTGTGCTGCATGAGTGCGCTCGTCGGGTGTGAGCAGGCGGTGTATGAGAGCGTCGCGGCGCCATCGGTGGTGTGTACTCGCGCGGTCTATGCACTTCGGCGGGAGTGAGTTCCCGTTTTGTCCTCCGGTTGTGCACAGGGTTATCCACACGCTGTTGTGTGACGACTGGGACAAACGGGTCCAAAGTTTTTTCCGACGGTTCGGTGCAATCAGCGCTTGGAACGCTGCCGGATTCGGGTTGTGAGTTCCTTGACCTGATCGAAGACTTCGCGGCGTTGGGCCATTTCGGCGCGGATTTTGCGTTCGGCGTACATCACCGTGGTGTGGTCTCGGCCGAATGCCTGCCCGATCTTCGGTAGCGAGAGATCGGTGAGCTCTCGGCAGAGGTACATCGCGACTTGGCGCGCCTGCGCCAGTGAGCGCGTCTTGCCGGGGCCGCGCAGTTCCTCGACGGTGGTTTCGAAGTACTCGGCGGTGGCCGCCATGATCATCGCGGTGCTGATCTGGGTGGTTTCGGCGTCGGAGATGAGATCACGCAGGACGATCTCGGCGAGTGCGCGGTCGATGGGGGTCTGATTCAGCGACGCGAATGCGGTCACCCGGATCAGCGCCCCCTCGAGCTCGCGGATGTTGCGTTCGATGCTGCTGGCGATCAGCTCGAGGACGTCGTCGGGCACGTCGAGGCGGTCCATTTGCGCCTTCTTGCGCAGGATCGCGATGCGGGTTTCCAACTCGGGGGGCTGAACGTCGGTGATCAGGCCCCACTCGAACCGGGTGCGGAGCCGGTCTTCCAAGGTCGCCAGCTGCTTCGGTGGACGGTCGGAGGAGATGACTATCTGCTTGTTGGCGTTGTGCAGGGTGTTGAAGGTGTGGAAGAACTCTTCCTGGATGCCTTCCTTGCCCTCGATGAACTGAATGTCGTCGACGAGAAGAACGTCGATGTCGCGGTAGCTGCGCTTGAACGCGACTTTGCGGTCATCGCGTAGCGAGTTGATGAAGTCGTTGGTGAACTCTTCGGTGGAGACGTACTTGACCCGCATCCCGGGGAACAGGCGCTGCGCGTAATTGCCGGCGGCGTGTAGCAGGTGGGTCTTGCCCAGCCCGGACTCGCCCCAGATGAACAAGGGGTTGTAGGCGCGCGCGGGAGCCTCTGCGATGGCGAGCGCGGCGGCGTGAGCAAACCGATTAGAGGCGCCGATAACGAACGTGTCGAAGGTGTAGCGCTTGTTGAGGCTGACACCTTCGGGTGGCCCGGCGCGACCGGGCGGTGGTTTGTTGAGGAAGTATGACGGCCAGGACTCGTGCGCGCTGGCTAAGGCCTCGCTATCGTCGTCGACCTCGTCGGAATCGATGTCGAAGTTTGCTGGAAGGCCGGCGAGCGGATCGTCTGGGCCGCCGGGTTCCGGCGGCGCAATGCGTACTCCGAGCTCCACCCGCTGGCCGAGGCGACGGCTGAGCGCGTCGACGATCTGCGTCCGCAGATGGCGTTCGATTTCGTTCTGAACGAAGCTGCTCGGCACAGACAGCAGTGCGAATCCTTCGGCGATGGTGAGGGGTTTGACGAGCGTCAGCCACGCGCGCTGCTGTGGGGTGAGCGGGGGAGCGGCCGGGTGACCATCGGCTTGTTCCGGGCCGTCGGGATTGTCGCCGTTGAGTTCGGCGACGACCGTGTTCCATACGGCCGCGAACGGTGCGTCGGGGTCGGCTGTCAAACGACGAGAACCCCCTTTTTCATAGGTCGAGGGTCGACAAATGAAACGATGACCGCTGTCCACATAGTTATCCACAGGTGTGGACAGGACAGCGTCTCGCTTTTTGCCGCTCGCTTTGAGTCTGTGGCCGTCTCGCACGGAAACGGCATTGGCAGAAGCTAACAGGTTTCGGGTGGCGTGACCAACCGTTCCGTAACATTTGCGCAGACTTCTCGGCGTGCCGCCTCACGCGGGTGACGGTTGTGACGGCAGTGAATTCGCTGGGCTCGTGGGACGGCGTTTGACCAGCAGTAGCCGGGTCAGTACCCTCAAACAGTCGCCCGAAAGTTGGCGATACGGCAGCGAACCGGGGGAATCGTCCTGCGGGGTCCGCGCCGGGTAGCGAGCGAGACGACGAGCTTACCAACGGCGACCGCGTCAGCTTCGGCATGTGTTGTTCGACGATGCGCGAGGCGACTAGGTGCCAAACGCACGAGGAGAATACTGCCGTGGCCAAAGGCAAGCGGACCTTCCAGCCGAACAATCGCAAACGAGCGCGGGTGCACGGATTTCGGCTTCGGATGAGGACCCGGGCCGGCCGTGCGATTGTGTCGAATCGTCGGCGCAAGGGTCGGCGGACGCTGACTGCCTGAGTCGGCACGGAATACGACGGTGCTTCCGGCGCAGTACCGGATGACCCGGTCGGCCGAGTTCGGCTCGACGGTCCGCACTGGAGTGCGGGCGGTCGAACGCGACCTCGTCGTGCACGCGCAGCGGTGCGATCAAGAGAGCGAACCCGGTCCGCGAATCGGGTTGGTAGTGGGGAAATCTGTGGGATCGGCAGTGCAGCGACATCGGGTGGCCCGCCGCCTGCGCCATGTCGCGCGGACCCTGGTGACTGAGCTGGACCCTCGCGACCGGATCGTGATTAGAGCATTGCCCAGCAGTCGCCACGCGATCTCGGCACGCCTTGAGCAGGAGTTGCGGTCCGGGTTGACCCGCGCCCAGGTGTTGCCCGAGGGGCGTCGGTGACGGGCGCGCTGAGTGCCGTGCGCCGCTGGCCTGTGCGCGGCGCCATCTTCGCCATCGAGTTGTACCGGACCTACGTGTCGCCGATGAGGCCTCCGACCTGCCGGTTCAGCCCGACGTGCAGCCGGTACGCGGTCGAGGCGCTTTCTGAATACGGTTTAGTCAAGGGCGGTTGGTTAGCCGCAGTGCGGTTGGTGAAGTGCGGGCCGTGGCATCGGGGCGGATGGGACCCGATTCCCGAGCCGCGGGGGCGAAGAGCAGACGCCGCCGCCGACAACGTCTGGGGTACCCCAGCGCAACAGCGAGGGGAGGGCAAGTCCTGTGTTTGATCCGTTCAGCCTGGACATCATCTACTACCCGGTCTCGGCGATCATGTGGGTTTGGTACAAGGCCTTTTCCGCGGTTCCGTTCCTCGGCCCATCGAGCTTCTTCACGTGGGCGCTTTCGGTGATGTTTCTCGTGTTCACCCTGCGCGCGATCCTCTACAAGCCGTTCGTCAGACAGATCCGCACCACCCGGCAGATGCAGGAGATGCAGCCCCAGATCAAGGCGCTGCAGAAGAAGTACGGCAAGGACCGGCAGCGGTTCGCGATGGAGATGCAGAAGCTGCAGCGTGAACACGGAGTCAACCCGGTTCTCGGATGCCTGCCGATGCTGGCGCAGATCCCGGTGTTCCTCGGTTTGTACCACGTGCTGATGTCGTTCAATCGGACGCAGCATGGCATCGGCCGGTTGGGCCTAGACCCGGAAACGAACCGCAAGATCGGCAATTACGTCTTCAACGCGGCCGACGTCAACCACTTCTTGGACGCCAACTTGTTCGGCGCGCCGATCGGTGCGTCGATGACGCAGTCGGCGGGGAGCATCGCGGCGTTCCATGAGTTCAACCGAGCGTCAGTGATCGCGATCGGTGTGCCGCTGATGTTGTTGGCGGGCTTCGCCACGCATATGAACAGCCGGGCGTCGATCTCGCGGCAGAGCGCCGAGGCGGCGGCCAACCCTCAGACGGCGCTCATGAACCGGCTGGCGCTGTACATCTTCCCGCTCGGGGTTGTGGTCGGCGGACCGTTCCTGCCGCTGGCCATCATCCTGTACTGGTTCGCCAACAACATCTGGACGTTCGGACAGCAGCATTACGTGTTCGGCATGATCGCCAAGGAGGAAGAGGCGAAGAAGGAAGAGGCGATCGCGCGGCGGGCAGCGAACGCACCGGCTCCGGGTGCGAAGCCCAATCGGCCGCCGAAGAAGCCGGCGGCTTCGCCGAACGGGGACGAGACCACGGAGGAGCAGACGCAGCGCGACACGGCTGATACGGATGGCCGGCCGCCGAAGAACCAATCGACGAAACCGAATGCGTCGGGTCCCAATGGTGCCGGCTCTGTAGGCCGAACGCCACGGCCGGGTGCCCGACCGAAGAAGCGCAAACGGTGAGTTTGCGTGCAGACCAGATCGCAGCAGAGGGGAGAGGGAGCACCGATGACCGATGCGGACACCGCTGAGCGTGACGACGAGCTGAACGAGCCGACGGCTCAGGCAACCAAAGCCGAGGATGCCGAAGAGAGGCTCGTCGTCGAGGGTGAGATCGCGGGCGACTACCTGGAGGAGCTACTGGACCTGCTCGACTTCGACGGTGACATCGACCTGGACGTCGAGGGCAACCGGGCGATCGTGAGCATCGATGGCGGCGACGATCTGGTGAAGCTGGTCGGCAAGCGCGGCGAAGTGCTGGACGCATTGCAAGAGCTGACGAGGCTCGCTGTGCATCAGAAGACGGGTGAGCGGAGCCGGCTGATGCTCGACATCGCGAGCTGGCGTCGCCGCCGACGCGAGGAATTGGCGGGGCTTGGGCAGAAGGTAGCGCAGCGAGTGCTGGAGTCGGGGGAGCGGGAACAACTCGCGCCGATGACGCCATTCGAGCGCAAGATCGTTCACGACGCAGTGGCCGCGGTGCCCGGGGTGCGCAGCGAGAGCGAGGGGCAGGAGCCGGCGCGGCGCGTCGTCGTCCTCGTCGATCAGTAGGCAGCGAGTTACATCGGTGTAGTTCCCCGTCGGCCAGGGTGGGAGAGCCCGAAGGATGTTTCACGTGAAACATGTCGAAGTGCCTTCCGGCGCGCACCGGCTGTTCGGGGACCGCGTCGAGGCCGCGGCCCGGTATGCCGAGCTACTCAGAACCGTGGGCGTCGACCGCGGACTCATAGGCCCGCGCGAGGTCGATCGCGTGTGGGACCGGCACGTGCTCAACAGCGCGGTAATAGAGGAGCTGATCGAAGATGGCGCGCACGTCGTGGATGTGGGCAGCGGCGCGGGTCTGCCCGGTATTCCGCTGGCGTTCGCGCGGCCGGATCTTCGGGTGACGCTGATCGAGCCGATGCTCCGGCGAACCGACTTTCTACTCGAAGTCGTCGACGAATTTGGGCTCGGGATTGAAATCGTTCGCGGGCGGGTGGAGGACGCGACCGTCCGGAACCGCGTGGGCGTCGTCGACGTCGTAACCTGTCGGGCAGTAACGTCACTCGACAAGTTGGCCAAGTGGTGCGTGCCACTGCTCCGGCCCGGCGGACAGTTGCTGGCGATCAAGGGCGAGCGGGCGGACGAAGAAGTGGCGCGACATCGGCGTGTGTTGGCGGCGGTAGGCGTGGGGACTGTCAGGGTGGTGAGATGTGGCGGGGACTATTTAGATCCGCCGACGACCGTGGTGGTCGCGGAGCGGACGGGCGCCACGCGGCGGCGGCAGCCGCGACCCCAGGCGCGGAGCGGGAGGAAACCGTGACTGAAACGCCTGCGGAGCAGGGGACCCCGGTAGCGAATGTTTCACGTGAAACACCGCGGGCGCCAGGAGCGGAGACGGCATGGCCCGCCGAAGCCGCAGACACTCCAATTGGTGCGGCCGCCGAGCGCGCCATGCACGTGCTGCACACCACCCACCCCCGTCTGCCTCGGCCCGCGCGGCGGCGACTCTTCACGATCGCCAACCAGAAGGGCGGCGTCGGCAAGACGACCACCGCCGTCAACGTCGCTGCCGCGCTTGCGCTGCAAGGGCTCAAGACCCTGGTGATCGATCTCGATCCGCAGGGCAACGCGAGCACCGCACTCGGGATCGAACATCGCGAGGCGGGCACACCCTCGTCCTACGAAATGCTTCTCGGTGAGATCAAGCTCGCCGACGCGGTCCAGCAAAGTCCGCATAGCGACCGCCTCTTCTGCGTGCCGGCCACGATCGATTTGGCCGGCGCCGAAATCGAATTGGTGAGCATGGTCGCGCGCGAGAACCGGTTGCGTGCCGCACTCAGCGACCTCGACGGCACCGACTTCGACTACGTCTTCATCGACTGCCCGCCGTCGTTGGGCTTGCTGACTATCAATGCACTTGTGGCAGCGCCAGAGGTGCTCATCCCGATCCAATGCGAGTACTACGCCTTGGAGGGGGTGTCGCAATTGATGAACAACATCGAGATGGTACGAGCCCACCTCAACCCGGCGCTCGTCGTCTCCACGGTGATCCTCACCATGTACGACGGCCGGACCAAACTCGCCGACCAGGTCGCGGAGGAGGTCCGCCGCTATTTCGGTGACAAGGTTCTGCGTACTGTGATCCCGCGCAGCGTGAAGGTGTCCGAAGCACCCGGCTACAGCATGACGATCATCGACTATGACCCTGGGTCGCGAGGCGCGATGAGCTACCTCGACGCCAGTCGCGAACTGGCAGAGCGGGCCGGGCCGATGGACAGAGGACAATACGATGAGCGCTTGCGCGAATAGGAGAGTGCACCGATGACCCAGTCGTCGCGCAGGAAGGGCGGACTCGGCCGCGGCCTGGCATCGCTGATCCCGACCGGACCCACCGAGACCGGTGCTCCCCGGATGGGCGAGGCGGCCGCGGACGTCGTACTCGGCGGCGCGCCTGTCGGCAATGCGGCGTCCGTTGGCGCGGTGTACCGCGAGATCGACCCCGCACTGATCGTCGCGAACCCCCGCCAGCCGCGACAGGTGTTCGACGAGGAGGCGCTCGCGGAACTCGTGCACTCGATCCGGGAGTTCGGATTGATGCAGCCGATCGTCGTGCGATCGCCCGACCCGGCCGGGCGGTACCAGCTCGTGATGGGGGAGCGACGCTGGCGTGCCGCACAGCAGGCGGGACTGGAGACGATCCCGGCGATCGTTCGCGAGACGAGCGACAACAACATGCTGCGCGACGCGCTGCTGGAGAACATCCACCGTGTCCAGCTCAACCCGTTGGAAGAGGCAGCCGCCTATCAACAGCTGCTCGACGAATTCAGCGTCACACACGACGAGCTCGCCTCGCGGATCGGGCGATCGCGGCCCCTGATCACAAACATGATCCGGCTGCTGCGGCTGCCAATCGCCGTGCAGCGCCGGGTCGCCGCCGGTGTGCTATCTGCCGGCCATGCGCGTGCGCTGCTGGCGTTGGAGGGCGGTCCGGACGCTTTGGAGGAGCTCGCTGCCCGCATCGTTGCCGAGGGCTTGTCGGTGCGCGCGACTGAGGAGGCCGTCACATTAGCCAACCGCGGCGATAAGACCCTGCCGACCGGTCCGCGCCGCAAACCGATCCAGATGCCTGGCCTGCAGGACATCGCCGAGAAGCTGTCGGGCACGTTCGATACCCGGGTGACCGTGAGCCTCGGCAAGCGCAAGGGCAGGATCGTGGTCGAGTTCGGCTCCGTCGAGGATCTTCAGCGAATTGTCGGCCTGATGGACGCCGCAAACGACTGAATCGGCGCGTGCGGTGACACCGGGCCGTTACGTCACTGTGACAGGGCCGGGATAGTTTGCCGACGCTTCGGCGAAAGCTGGACGAAAGCCGCTGCTGCTCAACGCATTTGAGGGCGGCGGCCTAGATCAGATCCCAACCAGGCCGAAACTAGCCTCCGAGGCCTGCACTCTCTTATCCTTGAAGGGCTGCCTTGGCCAGTAGCCACCCTATGGAGGCCCGAAAGCGTAGTGTCCGCCCGCATAATGCCGCTGCGGCTCGAATGTTTCGAGCAGCTGCCCAAGCACGCCCGTCGCTGCGTGTTCTGGGAGGTCGATCCGACGGCGCTCGGCAGCGACGATCACTTTGCCGACCCTGAGTTCGAGAAGGAAGCCTGGCTCTCGATGGTCATGCTGGAGTGGGGTGCGTGCGGGCAGATCGCGGTTGCGGCGCCCGCAGCCCAGCCGGGTGAGCGTGTCGAGGGTGAGCCGGCAAGGGACCAGTTGGAAGCCCCGTGCATCGGCTATGCGCTCTACGCGCCACCAGGTGCCGTGCCACGCGCGGGTTGCTTTCCCACCGGCCCGGTCAGTCCCGACGCGGTGCTCCTGACGTCGGTAGGCATCGAATCCGGGCATCCCGACACGCTGGCCCACAACCTGGTCGCTGCGGCGGTCGCCGACCTGATGCGCCGCGGTGTCCGTGCGCTGGAGGCATTCGGCCGCACGACCGAAGCCGAGGTACTCGTCGACCATCACACCGCACCCTCCGACGTTCGGCCGGTGGTGGAGCCGTTCGGTGACTGCTCATTCGACCAGTGCATGATCGCGGCGGACTTCCTGTTGGACGTGGGCTTCACCGTGGTCGCTCCGCACCGCTACTTCCCACGACTACGCCTGCAGCTGGATGAAGGCCTGGGCTGGAAGGCCGAGGTGGAAGCGGCGTTGGAGGGATTGTTGGAGCGCGCTCGGCTGGAGCCGGTCGGCGCGGGAACGTGCCGGGTCGACGCTAGCGACTAAGCCGGCCGGCCTGCTCCACAGACAATTCGTGGGCGAGCAGCTCGGCGAACGTGAAAGTGCCTGTGGGCCGGTCGTTTTTGCCGAGCAGATACAGCCGCTTGACGGCCGCCAGGATCCCCTCTGCGATCGAGTCACGGGTCTGGGTGGTCACCAGCATTGCGCGGTCGCGGGGGTTGGTGATGTAGCCGATGTCGATCTGGACGGTCGGCATGCGCGTCAGCCGGAGCAGGTCCCAAGTGCGCCCGTGGGTGCGGCAATCCTGTAATCCTGTGCGCGCCACCACTTCACGCTGAACGAAGTCGGCAAGGTTGCGCCCGATCGTGGACACGGAGCCGTGCGAGTTGCCGAAGTAAAAAGATGCGACACCGTTGGGCAGCTGACTCGGTTGCGCGGCGCAACGCAGGCTGATCATCAGGTCCGCCCCGACGGTGTTCGCGGTGGCGGCGCGTTCCGAATCTGATGGGCACCTGTTGGACGGCCGGGACAAGAACGTTTCCATGCCGATCGCGGTCATGCGTCCTTCGAGCCGGGAAGCCAAGTCCCACAAGATGTCTGACTCGCTGATCGGGCCGCCGGGTCCCTGTGCGATAGGACCGTGGTCATCGCCGCCGCGGCCGGGGTCGATGATGATTCGCTTGCCCGACAGTCGCGGACCGGACCGGCGGACCAGCTCCTCCTCGCGAATGGCGTGGGGCGATCCACCGGTGACGCGAGAACCGAGAAAGTACAAGGAGCGCAACGTATCTGGGCCGCAGATGCCGTCGGGGGTCAGGCCGTACTCGCGCTGGTAGGACATCAGGGCATTGTGCGTGTGAAGCCCGAAATGGCCATCCACCAAGCCGGTGTAGAAACCGAGGTCTTGCAGCCGGGCCTGCAGCGAAGCGACGTCGTCGCCGTACATCGGGGCGCCGAATTGATGATGCAGAGTGCGGGCACCGAGCCGGTATGACGCCTCCTTCAGTGCGCGGTAGGTGGCTTCGCCCACCACACCGTCGACCAGCAGGCCGCGGTGTTGCTGAAACGCGCGCACCGCATCGTCGAGATCGGCGTCGAACATTTCCGGGATCGCGTGCTTACCGGTCGTCAAATCAGCGTCGGGATGATCCAACCATCCCAGCGAGGCCAAGGCAGTGCGGATCTCAGCGACCGCGCTGCCGCGGTCCCCGCGGCGCAGAGTCGACATAGAGGGCCTTTCGGTCACGGTCCCCGGGCCGGCGTCATCTCCTGCGATCGCCGATAACAATCCTCTTCGCGCAAGCGCTCATCGCGCAGCTAGCGATATTGTCGCAGACCACTCGCAGAATCGAGAAAACGGCAGGCGGGTGTATCGGGGGTTAGAGCTCCTCAGCGAGCTCGCGCAAGAGAGCCGCCTTGCTCTTGGCGCCGACGATCCGCTTCACGGGTTCACCGCCCTTGAACAGAATCAATGTCGGGATCGAAATGACCTGGAAGTTGCGCGCGGTGTCGGGGTTGGCATCGATGTCGATCTTGGCGATCGTGAGGTCGTCGGCACGTTCGGCGGCGATCTCCTCCAACACCGGCGCGACCATCCGGCAGGGTCCGCACCACGTCGCCCAGAAGTCGACGAGGACTGGCCGCTCGTTGGCGAGCACGTCCTGGGCGAAGGAATCGTCGGTGACGGCGATGGTGGCGGAGGTGTCGGTCACAGCGGAGCTCCTATCAGGTTGTCGGCCGTGTCCGCGTGTGCGGTTTCGGCCAGCCAGCGTTCGGCATCGATAGCGGCTGAGCAGCCGGTGCCGGCGGCGGTGACCGCCTGCCGGTAGGTCCGGTCCACCAGATCGCCGGCTGCGAAGACCCCGTCGAGAGATGTCTGCGTGGTGTGGCCGCGCACGAGGACGTATCCGTCAGGGTCGACGTCGAGCTGGGCTTTGACGAGGTCAGAGCGTGGGTCGTGACCGACCGCGACGAAGAGACCGGTGACGTCGAGGGTGCTGTCCGCACCGGAGATGCTGTTGTGCATCCGCAGGCCGGTCACGCTGGTGTCGCCCAGGACTTCGGTGACCAGTGCGTTGGTCAGGAATCGGATTTTTTCGTGGTCGCGAGCCCGGGCGAGCATGATCTTCGACGCGCGAAACTCCTCGCGCCGGTGCACGATCGTGACGCTGCGCGCGAACCGGGTAAGGAACGTCGCCTCCTCCATCGCCGAGTCACCGCCGCCGATGACCGCGATGTCCTGATCGCGGAAGAAGAACCCGTCGCAGGTGGCACAGGAACTCACGCCGCGGCCGAGCAGTTTCTGCTCGCCGGGAACTCCGAGATAGCGCGGAGCAGCGCCCATCGCCAGGATGACCGCGCGGGCCCGGTGGGTCTCGTCGCCGACGGTGACGGACTTGACCGCGCCCTGCAGCGATACCGCGTCGACATCCTCCATCCGCAGGTCGGCGCCGAACCGCAGCGCCTGTTCACGCATCTCGTCCATGAGTTCCGGGCCGGTGATCCCGTTCCGGAAACCGGGATAGTTCTCGACCTCGGTGGTGGTCATCAACGCGCCGCCGAACTGAGTGCCCTCGAAAACCAACGGGGAAAGCTGCGCCCGCGCAGCGTAGATAGCTGCGGTGTAGCCGGCCGGGCCCGAGCCGATGACGATTACATCGTGGACGGGGGGAGAAGAACTCATGCCAGCCTTTCTGCTCGACGCGGACGGCGTTGGTTTAAACACCAGGGTATGTCCCGGTGTTCCCCGCAAGCACTACGGACGCCGGATTTGAGTGCTGGCCAGCAGGCCGGTGTCCGCCAAGCTACAGTTCGGGTGCACCGCTAGCGCCGCCACGGTGTCCGGTGTGTCGCCCCGCAGCGCCAAGACCACCGCAGGCGCTCCGTTGATGACGACCTGACGGGCGCCGAGCACCGTCTCCGACGCCGGATAACCCAGCCCGCTCAGGCACGATGACCGCCGACGGGCGTCGCCCAGCGCGCCGAGATCAGGGGGCTGGGTCAACAACCCGACGATCTCGGCGGCCGACAGTGGCACGGTGACCGGCGGCGGTTCCGCCGTCAGATGCTGAGCGGACGCCGCGGGCGGAGGCTCGTCGGAACGCAGCAGCATCACCGAGCCCAGGGCCGCGGCCGTGAGCGCCGCCGCCGTCCCCACGGCCGCACCGAACCGGGCCGCAGACCTGCGCGAAGCATGTGCAGGCGGCGACGCGGCACGCAATACGGATACGACGCGCTCGGTGACGGAGGACGGCACGGCGGGCGCCGACGACGCGTCGTCGGCGAGGTGAGCGAGATCGGCCCGTACCCGCTCGACCGCCAGCCCATCGGCGGCGATTTCTGCCGGTCGCTCGGACAAGCCTCGCTCGATTTCTGCCGGTCGCTCGGACAAGCCTCGCTCGATTTCTGACGGTCGCTCGGACAAGCCTCGCTCCGTGTCCACCTGCCTGTTCTACCCCGCTGCACCGCTCTCGGCGTCGGGGTCGAAGTAGCGCAGCATCAGAGCCAACCGCGCGCGGGCGCGGGCGCACCGGCTCTTCACGGTTCCCTGCGGGACGCCGAGCAGACGCGCCGCGTCGGCGACCGAGTAGCCCTGCATGTCGACCGCGACGACGGCGGCCCGCTGATCGACGGGCAACCGCATCAACGCACGCTGCACAACCACGGCGGTGTCCGTGCGCGAGGTCGGATCGCTCATGGGGTAGGTGTCGTCCTCGAGGCGCACATTGAGGTGATTCTTGTTGCGCCGCAGCCGATCAAGACATGCGTTGACGACGATGCGGTACAGCCAGCTGCTGACCGCGGAGTCGTTGCGAAAGGACGCAGCACCGCGGTGCGCCGACAGCATCGCGTCCTGCAGCGCGTCGGCGGCGTCTTCGCCGGTGCGGCTGGTCAGCCGGGCGAGCCGGTAGAGCTGACGCTGGTGGCGCAGGAACAGCTCCTCGAAGGCGTAGCGATCGCCGGCGACATGTGCCGCCAGCAACTCCGCGTCGGAACGCCGCGGCTGAACGGACCCCCCGAAGCACCCCACAGCCGAACCCTAGGGCGACGCTGGCAGGTGCCTGAACGTTAACTGGGAAGGTGTTGTCGAACGCAAGTACATCGCGGCGAGATCGGGTTAGCGACACTACTCTCCGGCGCTTGTCGGAATGCTCGACGCCGTTCGCTGGGACGGGGGCGTTCGAAGGCAAACACCATCAATGGGATTACTCGGGATGGGTGTTAGGAGGCCTCTTCGAGACCGATTTCGAAGATGTCAGAGCGGCTTTCGCCATCCGTCGTGCCCAGCGTCGAGATCCACACCAGCACATTCGAGGTCGGCGAGGACATCGTGACCGGGATCCGGTTCGGCCCGGGCTGCACCGGCGTTGGCTGCGTCAGGGCGGTGGTGTCGTCGAGGCTGCTCGGTGAGGCGGTGTCCGCCGACCGGATCTGGATCCGTGTTCCGCTGCTGGACACGTTGACGTCGACCGCGCTGAGCTTTGTCGGCTCAGACAGCTGCAACATCAAACCGACGCCGTTCTTGAACGCGGGGAAGGGAACGCTGTCGTCATACCGGTCGGTGGGCCATGGGGTGGACGTGTTGCCATCGATGGCGAGTCCCGCGCTGCCGGGATTGTCGGCGCCGCCACCGGGTGAAAAGACGGTGGCGCGAAGGGGTTTGACAGTCCTCGCCGCTCCCGGTGACCCACCCGGGGTGGGTGAGTTGGCTCCGATCGCGGGTGCGTCGATGGTGCCGTTGCCGACGTCGGCGAACAGCCCCTTGAGCGCCCAGGCGAGCACCAGCAATGCGACCACCAGGATTGCGCCGCCTACCGAAAGCCCGACTAGCAGGCCCCTTCGCCGACGGGCACGCTCCTCTTCATCCAATTCGCGCGCGGCGCGGAATCCGCCGGTGCGGAACCGAGACGGTGGCGGCACCGGCGCCGGCTCTTCGACCGGGGAAATCAACTCGGTGCGGTCGGCTTCCGCGGTAGCCTGCTGCAGCAGATTGAAAAGCGTTGAAGCGCTTGTTATTCCGCCTCCCTGCTGAACTGCGTGCGCGGCCGCTGCGGAGATCTGGAAGGGGATTTCGGGGGCGACGGATTTGGGCTCTACCGGGTTGCCGGCAGGATCGCGGTCCGCCGGCGCCAGCCCGCTGGGCTCGCCGCTTTCCGGCAGCGGCCACCGGTCGATCAGCAGCGCGTACAGGGATCCGCCGATTCCGCGAATGTCGTCCTCGGGGGTGGCGCCGGGCATCGTCGCGGGAAACGCGAGCGCCACGTCGCCCTCGATGCTGACGCGCACGCGGCTCGGATGGTCGATCGACAGCGCCACGCCCGCGCGGTGCGCGGTTTCTGCAGCCGCCGCGATCGCCTGGATGGCGCGGGCGCCGCCGATCGGCGACGGCGAGGTGAACGCGACTTCCTGCAGCGAGCCGCCCCGGATCCACTCAGACACGATCAGGCCGCCGGTGGGGGTGCGCGCCACGTCCAGCACCCTGGCGATGCCGGGCATGTTGATCCTGCTCAGCCGCAGCGTGCGCGACAGGATCTCCTGGACCTCATCGGCGGGCAGCTGCCCGTCGGGGCCGACGAACGTCAATGCCACCTGGCGGTCCAGCGCGGTGTCCAACGCCTGCCAGAACTGAAGCTTGTCGGGACCGCCGTGGAACACCAGCAGGCGATAGCGCCCGTTGGCGATGCTCGCGCCGGGTATCAGGTTGAAATCATCTGTATGGCGGGACGAGTCGGCGGTGTCGCGTGGCGCTGCGATGCCCATAGCCTCGCGAGTGGGGTCGCCGGCGAAGTCGCCACCGGGCGGGCGGGGGCTCCGCGGGGTGGCGCCGGTCTCCTCGGCGACGCCTGCCGACGTGTCGGCGGGCACGTCGGGCTGGAAGTCGTCGGCGACCGGACGCGTCAATCGCGCGGTCCCGTCGGATGCGGCACCGCGCGCGGTTTCGTCGCTCACCGCCATACCCTCCCGCGCGTCGGCTCGGACGTCACCTCGCCCGTGCCGGACGGGCTCGGGTCCCATGCGTGCCCGCTGCGCGCCCGGAAACCTGTGCTCAGCGTACGGGAATGAGGTAGGCGCGCGCGGCTTGTCTGAGACCGCAATTGACCCGGCGGCATTTTCTGCAGCGCCTCTCCCGAGCCGTCGGCGAACCGCGGCGAGAGCCGCCTGCGCTTCAGGCACCCCGGCGGCGAGCATCACCCCGGCGATGATCGGCAGCATGATCAGCCCGAGCAAAAGCAGCCGCAACAGCGAACCGGCACCCCCATTGTTTCCCGTCAGGGTGTACAGACCGAGCAGCCGATCCGCGACGTAGGCGACCAGCGCCGCCGACAAAGACGCCGCAACGGTTACCAGCACGGTGCGCAGCACGTCTGCGCTGAACATATGCCCGCCCGGCGGATTCAGCGCCGGGCGCAGGAGCAGATAGCCGACCGTCGCCCCGGCCAGGAAGCCGAGCCCGTTGGCCAGGCCGAGGTAGCCGGCGACCATCTCGGGATTCCCGATCACTTGGTGCACCGTGAGTTGCTGGATCGTCATCGATGCGGCGATCTTGACGGTCGTGATCACGATGATGATCAAGATCGGCGTCCACGGCTGCTGCCTGGCGTAGAACACCCGTAGCTGCAGCAGCACCATTGCGTACGGAATCAGCGTGAACGCGGACAGTGCGATCGCGCTGCCGAGGTATCCGGCGTCCACCGAGCCGAATTTGCCGTACGCGAAGAGGGCTGAGCCGATCGCGGCACCGCCGACCGTCATGAATGCCACGGTCGGGATCAAGGTCACCATCGTCAGGCGGGTGGCCAGCGCCAAATCCGCCAATACGGACGGGATGTCGTCGGCGGCGGCGTTGCGAGAGAGCCGCGGCATCACCACGGTCAGCACCGTCACGCCGATCATGCCGAACGGCAACATCAGCACGAGCCACGTGTAGTTGTAGATAGCGGGGCCGGAAGCGGCTGCCCAGCTGGCGATTTGGTTGCCGATCACCAAGCCGAGCTGGCTGATCAGCACGTACAGCACCATCGCGGCGGCCATCGCCCCGAACTGTTTGAGGCGGTCGTCAATGCCCCACAGCGGGCGCAAGCTGATGCGTTCGCGAGCGATGGCGACCAGTAGTACAAGGGTCTGCGCCGCCACTCCCAGCGTCGTGCCGATGCCCAGCACAAGGAGCTTCGTGTTGCCGGGCTCCACCGAAAGTCCGCCAGGGACAAGCACGTAGATGCCAAGTGTGGCGATCGCGACGATGTTGTTCACAACGGGAGCCCATGCGGGCGCCCCAAACATGTTGCGGGTGTTCAGAATTGCCATGAACACCGACGACAATCCGTAGAAAAGCACCTGGGGGAGCAGTAGATACGCGAACGCGATCGTGAGCTGCTTGTCCACCTGCGGGTCGGTGCCCAGCATCAACCCGACCAGTAGCGGTGCCGCGGCCACCGACAGGACCGTGGTGACCACCAGTAGCGTCGTGGCCAGCGTGACCAGCCTGCGGACGAACGCGGCTCCGCCGTCGGCGTCGTCGCGTTCGGCACGCGCCAAAACAGGTACGAAGATCGCGGTGAAGGTGGCCTCCAACACCAGCGCGGCGACGAGGTTCGGGAGCTGGTTGGCCACCGAGAACGCACTCGACAGCGCCGCGCCGAGAATCGCTGCCAGCAGGACGATCCTGGTGAAGCCGGTGATGCGACTGATCAGCGTCGCGAATGCCATTCCCCACGACCGGGACACGACGGCTGCGTCGGTGAGTTCGGGACGCGCGGTCACTCGAGTTCCGGGCGGTCGAGGTCGGCTGGGTCGGGCTGGCCGCGGAAGCGGTGCCACAACCGTCGGCCGGCCAACACCACCAGCACCGCTGCCGCGGCCATCGTGATCGCGAACAGCACCTTGCCGTAGGCGTTCGAGTGCACGGACAGCCGCACCGGTTCACCCAACTGCAGCCCGTCGGGAGTTCGCAGCGTCACGTCGACCGCGACGCGTTGCGTGAAGTGCACCTCGATCGGGACGCGCAGGGGCAGATAGCCCGGCGGCAGCTCCTGCACGCCGATGTCGGTGACCGTCATCCCCGGCGGCGCATCGACCTGTAGACGGACCTTGATCGGCACCGCGAGGTCGTTTCGCAGCGCCAGAGGCAGCGGACTGTGCTCGGTGGCCAGCGTGTACGACCCGCCGGGGTTGACGATCGTCACCGCGTGGAACATGTCGTCAACTGTCGCGTCGACCGCACCCATCCGCTGCAACGCCTGCTCGTTGCGGCTGTCCGGCGGCACCGCCTGACTCAGCCCGCGCAGCATGTCCTCCCGAAGCGGAGCGGTGTACTGCGAGCCGGTCAGCCCGGTGCGCGGGTCCGTCGTCATCGCGGCGGTCAGCCCCCACAGCCGCCCGAGTTGCCGGTTCATATCGGCGGTGACGACGTCCGTCGATGCGCCCGCGCTGGTCTGCCGCGGGTAGCGGCTTCGCGCTGGGTGTAGCGGCCGCCGCGGATTCGGCGATCAGCGCCGGCAGCGGCCGCGGTATCGCGAGCCCGGCATGAATGGTGGTGGCCAACGCGGTCAGAATCGTCTGGGCGTCCGCCGGCTGCAGGTCCCACACCGGTGGAGGCATCAGGATCTGGCTGCGGGGCGTGTTGTCGGGGGTCAGCCCCAGCCACAGCATTGCGCTGATCGCGTCCTGGCGGCGCGCTGTCGCCGAGTCGTGCTTGTACGGGATGACCAGCGAGTGGTCGAGGTACGACGGCGACGCGGGAGCGCGGCCCGCGGCCGCCAGGGCAGCGCCGACCGTCGGATCGAACGGCGCGGTCACCAGATCCGCGGTCAGCCTGTGCGGGTCGACGTTCGCAGGCTGCGGCTTCCCGTCGTTCTCGTCCTGCGCGGTGCACTCCGCGGCGGCGATCGCGACGGCCGGGCCCTGGGCGCCGAGCAGTTCGGCGGCGCCCGCAGTGAGCGACCCGTCGCCGAGCAGCATGGCACCCCGCGTAGTCGTGATGCCGAGGATCTGGTCGACGATGTCGCCGGCGCCGGTTGTCGCGATGGCCGCCAACCCCGGGTCGCCAACCCGGTGCAGCGCATCGAGATCGGCCTGGGCATACAGGGTGGGCGCCACGCACATCCGGCGGGACAGTGCCCGCAACCGGTCCAGCCAGCTCGATGCCGCGGCCTGGCCGGCGCCTGGGTGCGTGGGGGAGTTGCGGTCGGCCGGATTGTCGGACACCACATAGCCGGCCGTCATGGCGTTGACGGTCACCAGTAGATCGGGGTCGACCGCCAGGCAGAGCGCCCCATTGACGCGGCCACCCGGGTCGACCATCGGTCCGGTCGCGAAGTCCGCCGCCGACAGCAGGGTGTCCAGCCGCCCGCCCGGCGCCAGCGACACCGCGAGGTCGTCGTCCATCAGCCGCACGGGCGTGACGCCGCCCGGGGCTCCGGCGGCCAGCCGTGGCCGGTCGGCCAACGGCCACAGCATCGTGAGCAGGGCCGGTTTGGAGGTGTCCGGTGCCACGACGTCGGTCAACTCGTCGGAGGAGGTGACCGACGCGTCGGCGGGTACCCCGAGCACGGGCAGCAGAAAGCGCGCGTCATCGAGACGGGCCGGTTCGCCGTAGTCCGGCGTGCCGTTGGCGTTGACGAGCAGGGGGTACACGCCGGGCCGCTCGATGCCGAGCGACGGCCCGGAGCTGGAGCGAACCGGATAAGAAAGAGTGAACGTGCCGGCCTGGCCGCGCTGAAGTTCGGACGCCACCGCGATGAAGTCGCCCACCGGCTCGTACTGGTCGGTGGTGCCGTCGAGATTCGTGCGCAATTCCTGTGGCGACGTGACCGTCCCGGCGTGTTCGAGGCGGACGACGATGTCGCGCACCGGGCGGTCGCCGACGTTGATCACGGTTCCGCTGACGGTGACCGTGGCGTCACCGGTCGTCGTCACCATCTCGGGGGTGACGCGGTCGATGCGCACTTCCAGGAATCGGGTGTCGCCCGGTTCGCCGGCCGCGGCCCGCGGCGCGATGCCCGCGAACACGGGGATCGCAACCAGGATCGCCGCGGCGATGAACCGCAGGGGTGTCACTGCCTTGACCCGTGACCGTTCGTCCTGCCCGAGCCCGGCTCGTCGGCACGACGCCGGCGGGTGCGTGAATGGGTTTGACGCCGGCGCCACGGTGCGCTCTGCGGCAACGGCGGCAGTGCGGCCGCCCCGTGCGTGTGCAGCGTCTCGATCAGTTCGCCGGCGACTTCGGCGAGCCGGCGCTCGTCGGCATAGGCCAGCCGCGACGGCAGTTCATCCAGCGGCACCCAAGCGACCTCGCTGACCTCGAGGTCGTGGTCGGACAGCTCGCCGCCGAGGAACCGGAGTAGATAGTGGTGCACGGTCTTGTGGACCCGGCGGCCTTCGGTGACGAACCAGTAGTCGATGCTGCCGAGGGAGGCGAGGACGTCGCCCTTGATTCCGGTCTCCTCGGCCACCTCGCGGATGGCGGTCTGTTCGGCGGTCTCGCCGAGTTCGATGTGCCCCTTGGGCAGCGACCACAACATCCGGCCGCGTCGGTCGATCCGCCCGATGAGCGCGGCCACCTGGCTGCCTTGCGGGTCGTCCAAGCCGTCGACCACCAACCCGCCGGCTGACGTCTCGTGCACGGTGCGCAGCCGGTCCGCTGATCGGCGGTTCTTCGTCTGGCCATCCGTATCGGAGCCCGACTTGATTACGGTGTCGGTTGGAGCGGCGGCGCGCTTGCCACGGCGCCGACCCCGGCGCCGTCGCGTCTTGCCCTTTCGCCGTCCGACACCCAAGCGATAGTAGCTGGCATGACTTTTCACTCCCGCCCCACGCGCCGGTGTGGGGACGGGGGCGTTAACCGGGTCGCCGGGCACCGATCGCCGGGGAGTGCGCATTAGGGTAATCGAACGTGCCCGATGCCGCTTCCGACGCCGAACTGCTGGCCGGTGCCTTGGTCGCGCTGAACCGGCACCCGGACACGCTCCGCGGCCTCGGTCAGGTGTTCGCCGACGCCGGCCGCGATCTGTACCTGGTGGGCGGCAGCGTCCGCGACGCGATCCTGGGCCGCCTGGGCGCCGACTTCGACTTTGCCACCGACGCCCGGCCGGATGAGGTGCAGCGGATCGTGCGGCCATGGGCGGACGCGTTGTGGGACACCGGGATTCAGTTCGGCAACGGTCGGTGCCGCCAAAGGCCTGCACCGCGTCGAGATCACCACTTACCGCTCCGACAGTTACGACCAGGTTTCGCGCCACCCTGAGGTGCAGTTCGGCACCAGCATCGAGGGGGACTTGGTGCGACGCGATTTCACCGCCAACGCGATGGCCGTGCGGATCACCGCGGAGGGCCCGGCCGAATTCGTCGACCCGCTTGGCGGGCTGGCCGCGATACACGACCGGCTGTTGGACACGCCGGCCGCGCCGGAGGTGTCGTTCGGGGACGACCCGCTGCGCATGCTGCGTGCGGCGCGGTTCGTCTCGCAGCTGGGTTTCTCGGTCGCGCCCAGGGTGCGTTTGGCGATCGAGCAGATGGCGCTGCAGCTGGGCCGCATCACCGTCGAGCGAGTGGCCGCCGAGCTGGACAAGCTGATGCTGGGCGACGATCCGGTGGCCGGCGTCGAGCTGATGGTCGACACCGGTTTGGGTGACGTGGTGGTTCCGGAAATCGGGGCGATGCGGCTGGCCATCGACGAGCACCATCAGCACAAGGATGTCTACCGGCATTCGCTGACCGTGCTGAGCCAGGCGATCGCCCTCGAAGACGACGGCGCTGATCTGGTGCTGCGGTGGGCGGCATTGCTGCACGACATCGGTAAGCCCGCCACCCGCAAGCATGAGCCCGACGGCGGGGTGAGCTTCCACCACCACGAGGTGGTCGGGGCGAAGATGGCGCGCAAGCGGATGCGGGCGCTGAAGTACTCCAAGCAGATGATCGACGACGTCTCGCAGTTGGTGTACCTGCATCTACGGTTCCACGGCTACGGCGATGGCAAATGGACCGATTCCGCGGTACGGCGCTACGTCACCGACGCCGGGCCGCTGCTGCTGAAGCTGCACAAACTGGTCCGCGCCGACTGCACCACCCGCAACACGCGCAGGGCGGCACGGCTGCAGGCCAACTACGACGACCTGGAACGACGCATCGCCGAGCTGGCGGCCAAGGAGGATTTGCAGCGGGTGCGGCCGGACCTCGACGGCAACGAGATCATGGAGTTGTTGGGCGTTCCGTCGGGCCCGCAGGTCGGGGAGGCGTGGCGGTATTTGAAGGAACTGCGACTGGAGCGCGGCCCGCTGAGCAAGGAGGACGCCACGGCCGAACTGCTGGCGTGGTGGAACGCCCGACAGTAATACGGCGTCCCACTCGGCATGGAGTACTGCTTCGGCCCGGGCGACGGTTCGGCGACGATGTGGATCGGAACGCCGGACGCCGATCTCGACGGTGACGGCGAACTGGACGCGGTGCGGCTCGATTTCGACGGCGACGGTCGCCTGGATGACGCCGTCGGTGATCTCGACGGGGACGGCC
The DNA here is from genome assembly GCA_963744085.1 of uncultured Actinomycetota bacterium. Lineage (GTDB taxonomy): Bacteria > Actinomycetota > Actinomycetes > Mycobacteriales > Mycobacteriaceae > Mycobacterium. The sequence goes on along the minus strand of CAVUSK010000014.1, from coordinate 632,788 downwards.
TCGCCGACCATGTCGCGCTGGACCTCGACGACGACGGCGTCGCGGAAAGCTTCTTCACCGACGACGGGTCGGGAACATGGGCGGTGACGGTGGACCGGTCAGGGCAATTGCGGTGGTTCGGACTCGACGGCGCCGAACACACCGGCGGCCCGCTCGTCGACTTCGACGGCGACGGACAGGTCGACGACCGGGTGATCGACAGCGACGGAAACGGGCTGGCGGACCGGGCGGTGTCTGGGGCACCGTCGGGCGCAGTCGGCTACGTGGACGTCGACGGCGACGGCCAATGGGACATCCAGCTGTCCGACACCGACGCCGACGGCGCCGCCGATTCCGCGAAGGATCTCTAGCGCCGCGCTGGTTACCGTCTCGACGTCAGCGCCCCGGCCCCGGCGGCCCCGCGAACGCCTGGGCGATGGTCAGCCAGCGGTTCGCGTCGTCACCCTCGGCAACAATGTCCAGCGATGACACCGGTCGCCGCTGCGTTACCAGGTAGCAGAAGTCTTCGGCCGAACCGGTGACCCGCTGCGCCGCGTCCTCGGGGCCCCACGCCCACGTCGAGCCGTCAGGCGCCCCCAGTTCGACGCGGAACGGCTCACTCGGCGGGGCCAGCTCGTGCACCGCGAACGCGAAGTCACGGGTGCGCACACCGAGATGTGCAATCGAGCGCAGCCGCGCCGTGGCCGGAGGGCGTACGCCCAGCGCATCGGCGACGTCAAGCCCGTGCGCCCAGGTTTCCATCAGCCGCGCGGTGGCCATCGAGGCCGGGCTCATCGGAGGCCCGAACCACAGCAGCTTGCGATCTGCCGGCACCGCCAACAGCTCGTCGTGCAGTCGATGCCGCGTCACCCTCCAGTCGTCCAGCAGATCGGCGGGCGATCGGCGGGCCTCCTGCTCGGCGGCCACGTCGACGAATCCGGTCGGGTCGCCCGCCGCGGCGGTAAGCAGGTCGCCGAACGCAGGTTCATCGGTGACCGATGTCAGCGACACCCGATCCGTCCACAGCAAATGGCCGATCTGATGGGCGATCGTCCAGCCGGCCGCGGGAGTTGGCTCACGCCAACGGCTTTCGGGCAGGGCCGCCACGAGCGCGTCGAGCGCGTCGCTCTCCGCGGCCAGATCGTCGACGATGGGACCCGCATCCGCCATGCGCGCAACATTAGCCTCTGTGGTCCCGCGGCCTGTGCCGGCCGACCACCGTGTGCACCACCAGCCCGGCCAGGTATACCCCGGCACCTGTCAACGCCAGCAGCGGCGAGTGCCCGTCGGCGGGGATCACCGCGGCGGTCGCAGCCGTCGCGCCGACGAACGACACCCAGAACAGCGAGTCCTGGACAGCGAACACATGCCCACGCAGCGCGTCGTCGACGTCGATCTGCATCGCGCTGTCGGCGCACAACTTGACTACCTGCCCGGCGCCGCCGAGCAGGAATGCGCACACGAGGATCACGAACAGCGCCAGTCCCGAGCCGGCGATTTGAATGGCGGCGGCAGCGGCCAAGGCCACATTGGCAGCCGCGAATCGGCCGACGCGCCGCACGAGGGCCGGGGTGAAGACGTTGGCGAGGAAGGATGCCGTGCCGGTGGCCGCGGCGAAAAGCACCGCAATGCCAAGACCGGCGACAATCTGCGTTTCGGTATGCCGGACGATCACGAGCATCAGCATCGTGTTGATGCCGAACACGATGCGGTGCGCCGCCAGCCCCGCCAGAGTGGCGGCGACGCTGGAGGTGCCGCCGGCGGTGCGCAGTCCGTGTAGCCAACCCGTCGCGACCGCGTAGAACACCGATCCTTGTATCGCACGGGCGGTGTTGTCGGGCCCGAGGCTGTGCGCGGCGAACCTCAGCGCCACCACGAGCGCCGCCAGAACAGGAACGATAACGATGAAAATGACTGTGGCAGAGCCTCTATCGTTCGCGCCGAACAGCCAGCGGGGGACAAGCATGAAGTTGGCGCCCGCGAACGCGGCGACGGCGCCCACAGCAGTGGCGAGCGCGTTCATCGTCACCACCTGCTCGTGGGGCACAACGCGCGGCAGTGCCGCGGACAGACCCGACATGACAAACCGCGACACGCCGTTGACCAGCAGCGCGCCGGCAAGCACCGCGCGACCGTCCGCGCTGAAACCCAACAGGGCACCGACGCCGGCGATCAACACGATGCGCGCGGCGTTCGCCCCGACCAAGACATAGCGACGGTCCCAGCGATCCATCAATGCGCCCGCGAATGGGCCGACGAGCGAATACGGCAGAAACAGGACCGCAAACGAGGCCGCGATCTCCCAAGGGGTCGCGGCACGGTCAGGATTGAACAGGATGGCGCCCGCCAAGCCCGCCAAGAACAGGCCGTCGCCGAACTGGCTGGCGATCCTCACGGCTAGGAGCTGGCGGAACTCGGGCAGGGCCCGAACCGATCGCCACACGGCGACCGGTGCGCGCACGTCAACCACCGAAGTCACCTTCTGCCACCCGCCGCCGGACAGCGGCGAGGAATCCACAGTACAAATATCAGCACCGGCATCCGGTGTTCGCCCCAAATGCGCTGTGCTGGTGCCATGATGATGACGTGGCCCACTCAGAAGATCCGGAGGACTACGCCCCCACCGCGAACCGGGTGAGGGCTGGGACTTTGTTGTTGGCCAACACCGATCTTCTCGAGCCGACTTTCCGGCGCAGCGTGATCTATGTCGTCGAGCACAACGACGGGGGCACGCTCGGTGTGGTGCTCAACCGGCCCAGTGAGACCGCGGTGTACAACGTACTTCCGCAGTGGGCGAAGTTGACCGCCAAGCCCAAGACGATGTTCGTCGGAGGACCGGTCAAACGCGACGCAGCGCTGTGCCTGGCGACCCTGCGGGTTGGTATGACGTGCGACGGGGTGGCGGGTCTGCGCCATGTTCAGGGCCGGATGGTGATGGTCGATCTCGATGCCGATCCCGATTCGATCGCGCCGATCGTCGAAGGGGTGCGTATCTTCGCGGGATACTCTGGCTGGACCATCGGCCAGCTGGAGGGGGAGATCGAGCGCGAAGACTGGATTGTGTTGTCCGCGTTGCCGTCCGATGTGCTCGTTCAGCCGAAGGTGGACCTGTGGGCCCGGGTGCTGCGGCGTCAACCGCTGCCGCTGTCGATGCTGGCCACCCACCCGATCGACATCAGCCGGAACTAGGCACGCGAGACAGCCGGCCGGCCAGCACCGCGCACACCATCAGCTGAATCATGTGAAAGAGCATGAGCGGCAACATGATCAGGCCGACGCTCGCGGAGCCGAACAGCACCAGCGCCATCGGCAGGCCGGACGCGAGGCTCTTCTTCGACCCGCAGAACAGCAGTACCACGGCGTCACCACGATCGAGCCGGGCTACCCGGCCCATCGTCGTCGTGATGGCCAGCACCACGGCCAGCAACGCCGCGCACACCACCGCCACCGCGACCACCCGCCGCGGCGTGACCGTGCTGAAGATGTGTTCGGTCATGCCGACGGAGAACGCGGCGTACACCACCAACAGGATCGAGCTCCGGTCCACGATCTTGGTCAGCACGGCGTGCCGATGTACCCATTCCGCGAGCCACCTCCGCAGCAGTTGTCCCAGCGCGAACGGCGCCATCAGTTGGAGCACGATGTCGAGGACCGCCGACGCATCGAACCTCACCCCGCGGGTGCTGCTCATCAACGCCACCACCAGTAACGGCGTGAGGACCACGCCCAGCATGTTCGATAGTGACGCGCTGACGATGGCCGCGGGCACATTGCCGCGCGCAATCGATGTGAACGCGATCGACGACTGCACGGTCGACGGCACAAGGCACAGGAACAACACCCCGGCGTAGAGGCCCGCGGTCAACAACCTCGGCTCGAGCACGCGGGCGACCAGCCCCAGCAGCGGAAACACCACGAACGTCACCGAGAGCACCATCAGGTGCAGACGCCAGTGCCGCACCCCGTGCCAGGCCTGAGTGGGCGACAGCCGCGCGCCATACAGCAAGAACAGCAGCGCGATTGCGATCTTCGTCGCCACCGACACCACATCCGCAGCGCCGCCGCGGGCGGGCACAAGTACGGCAAGCCCCACAGTCGCCAGCAACAGCAGGACGAAGGTGTCGACCGGCAGCCGCCCTATCGACACGACAGGGTGCACGTCGCGCACGGCTGGTCACCGGAGCGCTGACAGGCGGCCGTTTCACGCGTGAGGGTGGCGTGCGCATAGCGGGCCCCTTGCCATATGCCCGCGGCAACGGTTCCCAGCGCACCGACGACGCACAACACGAACAGGCCGACCGCGGGCTGGTTGGAGAGCGCCACCACGCCGCCGGCGGCCAACATCACCGCGGCGGCCAGTTGAGTGGGCGCGACGGCCCGTAGCACTTGCTGCGCTCCGCCGGCCGGAGCGGTCCGCGCAAGGGCACGCGCACCCAGGGCGGCGAAGACACCGGCGGCGCACAGGCAAAGCACCGCCGCGATGAGCATGGGGTCACAATACGAGAGGCCCCGGTGTCGCGCAGATCGGGTCGAGCGGCTAGGGCGTCAGTGGTCGAGCGGGGGGCGGCACCGCGGGCGATGCAGTGGCGACCTGGAATCCGTTGACGATCGCGTCGGTGGCGTCGGCGGCGGTAGTCGCGCCCTGCGTGGTCGCCTGCGAGGTGACAGACAACGACACGAGGTACCTGTCCGGCCCAGACGTTGCGATGACGTGGCGCCGCGACATGTTCAGCGTCATGTCGTTCTGGCGGTATGTGCCCTCGATGATCGACGACGGAGAACCGTAGAAGTCGGCCAGCGATGCGTCAGTGGTCTGCCAGGCGGGTAGCGACTGGCTGTCGATGAATCCGTGGGTGATGGCCTCCTTGGGATCGAAGTCGCCGACGAGTTTGTAGACGACCACTTGGGCGTTGGGGGTGTAGAGGTCGGGGCTGGCCCGGTTGGCGATCACAGCGAAGGCGTCGGGAACGTTCGGATCTGGCACGGCCGTCCAGCCAGGAGGCATAGGCAGAGTGATCGCGAACGCCTTGAAACCTTGAGCGCGCTGCTGCTCAAGCTTGACGTTTTTGCTCTTGAAGTAGTCGGTGAGTGTGCCCGACGTGGCCGGGACGAGTGTGGGCGTGACCGGTGCCACGACGGTCGGAGCCGCAGGGGCCGGCCCCGCCTGCTGAACAGCCGAGGCGGAGGGCGCTCCGGCGACGGGTGCCGCGCCGACCGACGGAGCGACGGGGGCGACCCCGAGGGACGGGGCGGCTGCGGGCGCCCCCGCCACAGGTGCACTTGCGGCTTGCGGTGCCGCCAGAGGGGCTCCGGCCACCGGCACGGTGACGGTCTGAGTGACCGTCACGGGAGCCGGCACCGTCGGCACCGTCGGCTCGGCGGCGGCATTGGGACTGGCCAAGCAGAGGATCCCGGCGATACCAGCTGCCGAGCCCCCTATCACCGTGAGCCAAGCGCTGCGGCTGTGGCAGCTTTTTGCTCTTCGCGCAAGCGGCTCATCGGTGCTTTTTGCTCTTCGCGCAAGCGGCTCATCGGTGCTTTTTGCTCTTCGCGCAAGCGGCTCATCGGTGCTTTTTGCTCTTCGCGCAAGCGGCTCATCGGTGCTTTTTGCTCTTCGCGCAAGCGGCTCATCGGTGCTTTTTGCTCTTCGCGCAAGCGGCTCATCGCCCATCTTGCCGCCTCCTCCTTCCGCATGCGCGGACGACCAGATGTAGAGGCTGACAGTAACAACTGTCACTCTGGCACCACCAGTGCTGGAACCGAGACCTGACCGGTCCGCAACGCAACCGAGACCTGGCCGCGGGTCGGAAGGGGACGCTTCTCGCTGGCTAACCTGTGGGGGTGACCGACACCCCGACCACCGAGGGCGCGGGCGCCGATACCGACGCTGACGTGCCCAAGTTTCGCTACACCGCGGAGCTGGCCGGTGAGATCGAGCACGCCTGGCAACAGAACTGGGCCCAGAGCGGAACGTTCAACGTACCCAACCCGGTTGGGTCGCTGGCACCGGCGGATGGCTCAAAAGTGCCGGACGACAAGATGTTCGTCCAGGACATGTTCCCGTACCCGTCTGGAGAGGGTCTGCACGTCGGTCATCCGCTGGGCTACATCGCGACCGATGTCTACGCGCGCTACTTCCGGATGACGGGCCGCAATGTGTTGCACGCGTTGGGCTTCGACGCATTCGGACTGCCCGCCGAACAATACGCGATTCAGACCGGCACGCATCCGCGTACGCGCACCGAGGCCAACATCGTCAACTTCCGCCGTCAACTCGGCCGGCTCGGGTTCGGCCACGACTCTCGCCGCACCTTCTCCACCACCGACGTGGAGTTCTACAAGTGGACCCAGTGGATCTTCCTGCAGATCTACAATGCCTGGTACGACACCGACGCGAACAGGGCCAGGCCAGTTTCTAAGTTGGTTGCCGAATTCGACTCGGGCACAAGGTCATTGGATGACGGCCGATGCTGGCGGGAACTGTCCCCGGGTGAGCGCGCCGACGTCGTCGACTCGCACCGGCTGGTCTACCGAGCCGACTCATTGGTCAACTGGTGCCCGGGTCTGGGCACGGTGCTGGCCAACGAGGAGGTCACGGCCGACGGGCGCAGCGAGCGCGGCAACTTCCCCGTCTTCCGGAAACGTCTGCGGCAGTGGATGATGCGGATCACCGCCTATTCCGAGCGCCTGCTTGATGATCTCGACGTGCTGGACTGGCCGGAGAAGGTCAAGACCATGCAGCGAAACTGGATCGGCCGGTCCACCGGCGCATCGGCGCTGTTCGGTGCCACTGCGAACGACGGCGCGCAGGTCGACGTCGAGGTGTTCACCACGCGGCCTGACACGCTGTTCGGTGCGACCTACATGGTGCTGGCGCCCGAACACGAGTTGGTTGATGGTCTTACTGCCGCCATTTGGCCCGACGCCGTGGACCCGCGCTGGACATTCGGCGCGAACAGCCCGGCGGATGCCGTCGAGGCGTACCGACGGTCCATCGCCGCGAAGTCGGATCTGGAGCGGCAGGAGAACAAAACCAAGACCGGCGTGTTCCTGGGCACGTACGCAACGAACCCGGCCAACGGCAAACGTATCCCCGTGTTCATCGCCGACTATGTGCTCGTCGGCTACGGCACCGGGGCGATCATGGCGGTTCCCGGCCATGACCAACGGGACTGGGAGTTCGCAACCGAATTCGGACTGCCTGTCGTGGAAGTCATTGCAGGCGGTGATGTTTCGCGTGAGGCGTACACGGGCGACGGCCCCGCCGTGAACTCCGATTACCTGAACGGCTTGGCTGTCGGCACAGCGAAGGAGACGATCACAAGACGCCTCGAGGCCGACGGCCGCGGCCAGGCCCGTGTGGAGTACAAGTTGCGGGATTGGCTTTTCGCGCGGCAGCGCTACTGGGGCGAACCCTTCCCCATCGTGTATGACGAGGACGGACGCCCGCATCCGCTGCCGGATTCGGCGCTGCCCGTGGTGCTACCGGACATCCCCGACTATGCGCCGGTGCTCTTCGATCCCGGGGACGCGGACACCGAACCGTCGGCGCCGTTGGCCAAGGCCGGCGATTGGGTGCACGTCGAACTGGATCTGGGCGACGGGCCCAAGACCTACACCCGTGACACCAACGTGATGCCGAATTGGGCCGGCAGCTCCTGGTACGAGCTGCGCTACGCCGACCCGCACAACTCGGAGCGGTTCTGCGCCAAGGAGAACGAGGCGTACTGGATGGGCCCGCGACCGGCCGAGCACGGTCCCGCCGACCCCGGCGGCGTCGATCTGTACGTCGGTGGAGTCGAGCACGCGGTGCTACATCTGCTGTACTCGCGGTTCTGGCACAAGGTGCTCCACGACCTCGGACATGTCAGTTCCAGTGAGCCGTACCGCCGTCTGGTCAACCAGGGCTACATCCAGGCGTTCGCATACACCGACAGCCGCGGTGCCTACGTCCCGGCCGCGGAGGTCACCGAACGGGGCGGCCGGTTCTTCTACTCCGGTGCCGACGGTGAGATCGAGGTGTTCCAGGAGTTCGGCAAGATGGGCAAGAGCCTCAAGAATTCGGTGTCACCCGACGAGATCTGCGACGCGTACGGCGCCGACACGCTGCGGGTGTACGAGATGTCGATGGGACCGCTGGAGGCATCGCGGCCGTGGGCCACCAAGGATGTGGTGGGCGCGTACCGATTTCTGCAGCGCGTGTGGCGCCTGGTGATCGACGAGCAGACGGGTGAGTCGGGGGCATCGGCGGACAATCTCGACGATGACACGCTGCGTGTCTTGCACCGCACTATCGCAGGCGTCGCGGATGACTATGCGGGGCTACGCAACAACACCGCGGTGGCCAAGCTGATCGAGTACACGAATCACCTGACGAAGCAGTCGGTCACGGCGCGGGATGCCGTCGAGCCCTTGGTGCTGATGCTGGCTCCCCTGGCGCCGCACTTGGCCGAGGAGATATGGCGGCGGCTCGGACACGACCGGTCGCTGGCGCACGGCCCGTTCCCGGAGGCCGACGGACGGTATCTTCTCGACGACACTGTTGAATACCCGGTCCAGGTCAACGGCAAGGTGCGCGGCCGTATTTCGGTCTCGGCCGACGCGAGTGCAGAAACGCTCGAGGCCGCCGCGCTGGCTGACGAAAAGGTGTCGGCGTTTCTCGACGGTGCGACGCCGAAGAAAGTGATTGTGGTGCCGGGCCGGCTGGTGAACCTCGTCGTCTAGTGCGGCCGAATCACGATCTGGTGCACATGCCCGTTCGGCGGGGTGGCGACGATGTCCGCGATCGCGCGCGCAACCGTCTCGGGCTTCAGGTAGTGCTTGGCGTCGTATTTGCCGCCCTCGAAATCGACCAGCTTGCGTTGCATTGCGGTAGCGATGCGGCCGGCATGCACCGAGGTGACTCTCAGCGTCGGTTCCTCCGCGCGAAGCGAATCGGCGAAGGCGCGCAATGCAAACTTGCTCGCCGAGTACGACGCCATGCCGTCCAGCACATTTAGTCCCGCGCCGGAATTGACGAAGATCACTTGGCCTTTGGCGCGGCGCAGCGCGGGCAGCAGCGCCTGCGTCAGCGCCACCGCCCCGAGCACGTTGACCTCAAAAGTCGTTTGCCAGTCGTGAATGCGTGACTCGGCGAGGCGATCGGGGAACGCCACGCCGGCGTTGTGCACCAGCACGTCGAGCTCGTCGGCGATGTCGGAGCTGGCGGCCAGCGCATCTGCGTCGGCGAGATCCAGCGCCAGGGCAGTGCCCCCGAGCCGCTTGGCCACGTCGTCGAGACGTTTGGACTGGCGGCTGGCCAGCAGCAACGTATGGGTCGGCGCGAGGGCCTCGGCGATGGCCGAACCGAGGCCGCCACTGGCACCGGTGATCAGCGCGGTTGGCATGCGGCCACCCTATCGCCGTCGCATCATGGAACCGATGGCACCGGATCCCAGCTTCTCGCCGACGCAGCTCGCCGCTCGTGCTGCGTACCTGCTGCGCGGCAACGACCTGGGAGTGATGACCACAGCCGCGCCGCTGCTGTATCCGCACATGTGGAGCTGGGACGCGGCATTCGTTGCCGTGGGGCTGGCACCGCTGAGCGTCGAGCGCGCGGTCGTCGAACTCGACACGCTGCTGTCGGCGCAGTGGGCGAACGGGATGATCCCGCACATCGTGTTCGCCAACAAGGTCGACGGCTACTTCCCCGGGGCGGCGCGCTGGGCGTGTTCGGCACTCGCATCCGCCGCTCCGTCCAACCGTCACACGTCGGGAATCACCCAACCACCGGTGCACGCGATCGCCGTCGACCGAATCCTCGATCACGCCCGCAGACGAGGCCGGTCCACCCGACAGGTCGCGGAGACGTTCCTCGACCGGCGCTGGCCCGATCTTGTCCGCTGGCATCGGTGGTTGGCGGAGGCGCGCGATCAGCACGGCCACGGCCGCATCACGCTGTACCACGGCTGGGAATCGGGCATGGACAACTCGCCGCGGTGGGACACCGTGTACGCCAACGTGATTCCGGGCGTGCTGCCGGAGTATCAGCGCAAAGACAACGCGATCGTGATCGACCCTTCGCAGCGGCCCACCGACAGTGAGTACGACCGCTATCTGTGGCTGCTCGAGGAGATGAAGACGGCGCGTTACGACGACGAACTCCTGCCCAAGGTGATGAGCTTCGTTGTGGAGGACGTCTTCGTCTCGGCGATCTTCTCGTTGGCGTGCGAAGTGTTGGCCAATATCGGCGAGGATTACAGCCGTCCCCACGCCGACGTCCGGGACCTGTACTCGTGGGCCGAGAGATTCCGCTTCGGGGTAGTCGAGACTGCTGACGAAAGAACCGGAGCGGCAAGAGATTTCGACGTACGAAACGAGAGGTGGATCTCGACGGAGACCGTCGCCCAGTTTGCGCCCCTGCTGTGCGGCGGTCTACCACATGATCGCGAACGCGCACTGCTGCGACTGCTGGAAGGGCCGAGGTTCTGCGGGCACCCGGACCTGCGGTTCGCGCTGATCCCGTCGACGTCGCCGGTGTCGCGGGACTTCCGGCCGCGCGAGTACTGGCGCGGGCCGGTCTGGCCGGTGATGACCTGGCTGTTCTCGTGGGCGTTCGGGCGACGCGGCTGGGCGGAGCGGTCACGCACACTGAGCCGGGAGGGTCTACGGCAGGCGAGCGACGGCACGTTCGCCGAATACTACGAGCCCTTCACCGGTGAGCCGCTGGGCAGCATGCAGCAATCCTGGACAGCCGCAGCGGTTTTGGACTGGCTCGGATAGCGGCTAGCCGGCCGATTCACCCGCGAGCCGCTCCAACGGTCCGAGCGCGTTGGCCAGCGTTGCGCGGTCTTCATCGCTGAGCTCGGCCAGCATCGCCGCCAGGGCGGCGCGCCGGTTGGCCAGCGACTCACGGTGTACCGCCAGACCTTTGTCTGTGATGTCGACGAGAACGGCGCGCAGATCGGACTGGTCCTTGGACCGCTTCACCAGGCCAAGCTTCTCGAGGCGCCGGATCGCGACGGTGGTCGTAGGTGTGCGCACCCGTTCATGCGCAGCCAGTTCGGTCATCCGGATCGGGCCGCGATCGATCAGCGTGACCAGGATCGACAACTGCGCCAGCGTCAGGTCACCGGTGGAAACGCGGCTGGTATCGCCACGGCGCAACACCGACACCAGCTTCGTGAGCACCCGGTGCAGGCCCTCGGCCAGCTCGGCGACCTGCGGCTCGGTCTCGATCATAATTCGACAGTCTAACCTGTCGGGACCTGCCAGGTTCAGAACCGTCAATTTCTCCGAAATTCACAAGACCTCAGAAATCGCTTTGACCGCGCGATAACTCGCGGAAAGCGACCTAGCGGCTGTCCCTCCACCTGCAGAGCGCTTCGGCATGGGTCAGGTCGTAGTCGGGACCGTTCGCGCCGACCGTGAGGAACGTGACGCCCAGTTCGAGGAACGCGTCGGCCTCCGCAAGCAGAGCGTCCCCGGCGCCCCGCACCCCCGCCGACCGTTCGATGGTGTCGGGGTCGCGACCCACGGCGGCGCAGTGCTCGGCCAGGATCTTCGCCTTGCCCGGATACGTGTCCAGCCCGGTGAAGCCGTGCCACACGTCGGCGTGTTCGGCGACCAGCCGCAGCGTCTTTCGCTCACCCTGCCCGCCGATCAGGATCGGGATCTTGCGCGTGGGCGGCGGGTTCAGCTTCGGGAACCGGGACTTGATGCGCGGTAGCGCTTCGGCGAGCTCGTCCAGGCGGCTGCCCACGGTGCCGAACTCGTAGCCGTATTCGTCGTAGTCCTTCCTTTTCCAGCCGGAGCCGATGCCGAGGATGAGCCGGCCGGCGGACATGTGGTCAACTGTGCGGGCCATGTCGGCGAGCAACTCCGGGTTGCGGTACGAGTTGCAGGTGACCAGTGCCCCGATCTGGATGCGGGAGGTCTGCTCGGCCCAGGCTCCGAGCATCGTCCAGCACTCGAAGTGGGGCCCGTCGGGATCGCCGTACAGCGGATAGAAGTGGTCCCAGTTGAACGCGACATCGACGCCGATGTCTTCACAGCGGCGGACGGCATCGCGGATGTCTGCGTAGTTCGGCGCGTGCTGTGGCTGCAGCTGCACGCCGATGCGAATCGACTGGGACATTGGGGCTGCCATGCGGCCCACGGTATCGCGCCGCTCAGCGCCGGCAGTTCTCGTAGCGATCGATCAGCGCTTGTTCGGCCGGTGATGGCCGGTAGTCCCGCTTCAAGCACCCGCCGATCAGGATCGCGATCGGTCCGGTGGCCTGCCCGTGGTAGCCGATGCGGCCCTGGTACTGGTTGCTCGCCGTGTACAGCACGGGCGCAGGAAGCCGGGCGGCGACGATCGGGAGATGCTGCTCGGCGAGTCGAATCGCCATCTCGTTGTCATCCGCCGGGATTCTCTCCGATACCCAGAACGGTGCGGTGACGGTGCCGTTGATCGTGAACACGTCGGCGTGCGGGATCGACTGGTCGGCGTTGAGTGTGTTCCACAGCTCCATCGCGTCGTGCGGCGGCATACCCTGCGACGTGCGGATCTCCGCGGGGTGCTGCTTTCCGGCGCTGACCTTCCAGTCGCCGCCAGCCAGCTCGGCGAATGTCGTTCCCAATGTGCCGACCGCTCCGGCCACCGCGGTGTAGTCGGCGCTGTCGGGAAGCTCGATGCTGCCCGACGCCGTCGGCGGGCGCCGGGGCGCGTCGCCGGCATGGCTGACGGCCGCGCGCAGAGTGACGGTGCTGCCGGTGAATTGCTGTCTCAGCGCCACCCAGCCGCGTGCCTGCGCCAGGATCTGATCGCGGTTGTTCACCGCGCGACTGCCGCTGTCGACGTTCGTTGCTCTTCGCGCAAGCGGCTCATCGACGACGAAGACGTCGCCGTCGCGACGGACGTTGAGTTGGGCGCGATAGTCGGTGTAGTCCTCGGCCCCCAGATCGTCGAGATGCGCGGCGGTGACGGCGGCGAGCTGGTCGGCGGTGACGTTGTCGGCGACGTCGACGTCCACCTCGAAGAACGCAGGTCCCTGTGCCGCGTCGTCGCTGAACGTGTTACTGGCTGCGACCACGCCCGGCATCGAGCCCAGCTGCTGGGTCAGGTGGTCCACCTGTGGGCGGCGATCCGGCGGCGCTGACGTGCAGGCCGCGATCGTGATCGCCGTCACAGCGAGCAGGAAACACCGGCGAACGTGCATCAGCCGATTCTGCCAACACCCCAACAAACCGCGAATCCAGGAACCTCCCCGCGTCCTCTCAGCCTGTTGCCGGGAAGCCGTGCCCAAATTGGCGATGTGACTTCGACTCTTGTGGATGAGACCGTCTCCGACGAGCCGGCATCCGGCACGCCCACGGAGCCGGGAGGTCGGCCGCGCATCACCGCGAGGACCTGGGACCGCATCGGGCTCGCGGTTCTGCTGGTCGGCACGGCCGTGATGTACCTGTGGAACATCACCGTCAACGGGATGGGCAACCAGTTCTACGCCGGCGCGGCGCAGGCCGGTTCGACGAACTGGGAAGCGCTGTTGTTCGGCTCGCTGGATCCGCAGAACTTCATCACTGTCGACAAGCCACCGGTATCGCAGTGGGTGATGGGCCTGTCGGGTCAGATCTTTGGATTCAGCAGCGCGAGCATGTTGATTCCGGAGGCGCTGATGGCCGTCGCGACGGTCGCGCTGCTCTACGGCGCGGTCACGCGGATCAGCACCCCGAGGACGGGACTGCTTGCCGGTGCGGCGTTCGCGCTGACTCCTGTTGCAGCCCTGATGTTTCGGTTCAACAACCCCGATGCGGTGATGGTGCTGCTGATGACGGCCGGCGCATACTGCACCGTGCGGGCGGTGCAACGGGCGAGCGCGAAATGGATTGTGCTGGCTGGTGTTGCGCTCGGCTTCGCGTTCCTTGCCAAGATGCTCGAAGGGCTGATGGCGATGCCTGCCATTGGTCTGGTTTACCTAGTCGCCGCCCCGACGCCATTGCGCCGGCGACTGCTTCATCTGCTCGGCTCGCTGGTGGCATTCGTCGCGTCCGCCGGGTGGTTCGTGGTGCTCACGTTGATGTGGCCGGCGTCGTCGCGGCCCTACATCGCGGGCTCCTCCGACAACAACTTCATGAATCTCGTATTGGGCTACAACGGGTTCGCCAGGGTCCTTGGCCGCAATCAGCAGAACTTCGCGGGGACAGGTATCCACACCGGCACTCACACCGGGTGGATTGGCACGGGCACCCACACCGGGTGGGGTGGCTTCGGCAATCAATCGGAAGGCGTATCCCGGCTGTTCTCGGGCGAGTTCGGCTTCGAGATCGGCTGGTTGATGCCCGCGGCCCTGCTGGGGTTGGCGCTGGTGATCATTTCCCGTCGCCGCGCCCCGCGCACCGACCTCGTGCGGGCGGGGGCTCTCCTGTTCGGCGGTTGGATGCTGGTCGACGGTCTGGTGCTGTCCTTCATGCACGGGATGGTTCACCCGTACTACTGCCTCTCACTCGCGCCGGCCGTGGCCGGCACGTTCGCGCTCGCTATGCACGAGATGTGGCAAAGGCGCGCAACGCGGTTCGGCAAGATCGGCCTCGGCGGGATGCTGTTGGTCACCGGCGCCTGGAGCTGGTGGCTTCTGCATCGAGACACCGCGTGGCTGCCCGCGTTGCGCTGGACAATTCTGGCGCTCACTGTCGCGGCCACGGCTGCGCTGGTCGCCGCGTTCATGTTGCGCGCACATGGGCACTACGTCAGGGCGGCGCTCATCTCGGGCATCATCGTGGCGCTCGCCGGGTCGGCCGCCTACGCGATCGCGACGATCACGCAGCCGCACACCGGCGGTGGCCCTTCGGTCGGACCGGCCGCGACAGCGCAATCGGACGGTCACGACGGGGGGCCCGGTGGCCTGCGCGGCAGGACGTCCGGTCAGGACTCGGACAACCCGCAACTGGATGCGATGCTGTCAACCGCGCGCACCGACTGGTCGGCTGCGATCACCCGCTCGTCAGCTGCTGCCGCCCTCGAACTGAAGACACACACGGCCGTCATGGCCATCGGCGGTTTCTCCGGTACCGACCCGGTCCCGACGCTGAGCCAGTTCCAGCAGTACGTCGCGAGTCACCGGTTGACGTACTACATCGTGGCCGCCGACAACCACGACCACGGAGAATCAGGGCTGGGCAACCGCCAGCACTCCGACATCACCGACTGGGTCACTGCTAACTACACGGCGGTGAAAGTCGGCTCCGACACCGTTTACAACCTGACGACGCCGGTAAAGCATTAGGCGCCTAACACTGCTCGCAGGATGTCGACGAGTTCGCGCGGCTGGTCGCTGTGCACCGAATGCCCCGAGTTGGCGACAACGTGCACCCCGCGGAACCCCGGTGCCGTGCGGGCGAATTCGCCGGCGTCATCGTCGTTGACGAACGCCGAGTTCGCACCGCGCACCAACGTCGTGGGCGTGGTCAGCGCAGGCACGTCGTCCCACAAGCCCTCGAAGCCCTCACCTTTGCGGATGGAATCGTAACGCCACGTCCAGGTGCCGTCGTCGAGCTGCTTCGAGTTGTGGAATACCCCGCGCCGCAACGACTTCCGGTCGCGGTGGGGAGCAGCGGCCACCGTCACGTCCACCATCGCGGCGAAGCTTTCAAACGTGCGTTCACCCTGTACCAGGGCGACGGTCCCCTTCTGCTCGTCGGTCATCTCGGTGTGACGCTGCGGCGCTGACGGGGTGACGTCGACGAGCACCAGCCGCCGCACCAGATCGGGTGCGCTTGTGGCCAGCCGGATCGCCGTCAGCCCGCCCAGTGAATGCCCGACGAAAAGTTCTGCTGCCGGCGCCCATTCGCGCAGCACGGGCTGCAGCGTCTCGGCGTTCTGCATCGGCCCGTAGTCGCCGTCGTCGCGCCAGGCCGATCTGCCGTGCCCGGGCAGATCCACCGCGAGCGCAGGCTCACCGAGCCCGACGATCACCGTGTCGAAGGTGTGCGCGTTCTGCCCGCCGCCGTGCAGAAACACCACTCGCGGTGACGCGGCACCCCATTTGATGGCGCTCACCGCGCCGGATTGGATGCGCTGCGCGGGGGGTGGTGGCACCTCGGCACCGGACTGCTCAACGTTCTCGTGTAGGAGCCCGAACTCGTCCAGCCCCGCCAGGTCGTCGCTCATTCGACGAGACTAAACCTGCGCCGAAAACTTACCCGTGGATGAAGGTTTCCAGCTTCGCGCGGGCGACGTCGTCGGGCATCTGCTCCGGCGGGCTCTTCATCAGGTACGCCGACGCCGGGATGATCGGGCCGCCGAGCCCGCGGTCCTTGGCGATCTTCGCCGCGCGCACTGCGTCGATGATGACGCCGGCCGAGTTCGGCGAGTCCCACACCTCGAGCTTGTACTCCAGGTTCAGTGGCACGTCACCGAATGCCCGGCCTTCCAGCCGCACGTACGCCCACTTGCGGTCGTCGAGCCAGCCGACGTGGTCGGACGGACCGATGTGCACGTCCTTGGTCTTGAACTCGCGCTGCAGGTTCGACGTGACCGCCTGCGTCTTGGAGATCTTCTTGCTCTCCAGACGCTCGCGCTCGAGCATGTTGAGGAAGTCCATGTTGCCGCCGACGTTCAGCTGCATCGTGCGGTCGAGCTGCACACCGCGGTCCTCGAACAACTTGGCCAGCACGCGGTGGGTGATCGTCGCGCCGACTTGGCTCTTGATGTCGTCGCCGACGATCGGCACACCCGCGTCAGCGAACTTCTTTGCCCACACCGGATCCGATGCGATGAACACCGGAAGCGCGTTGACGAACGCCACACCGGCGTCGATCGCGCACTGCGCGTAGAACTTGTCGGCCTCTTCGGAACCGACGGGCAGGTAGGAGACCAGCACGTCGACCTCGGCGTCGCGCAGGACCTTGACCACGTCGACCGGCTCGGCGTCGGACAGCTCGATGGTGGCGGCGTAGTACTTGCCGATCCCGTCGAGGGTTGGCCCGCGCTGCACCACCACGTTGGTGGGCGCCACGTCCGCGATCTTGATCGTGTTGTTCTCGGACGCGAAGATCGCCTCCGACAAGTCGAAGCCGACCTTCTTGGCATCGACATCGAATGCGGCGACGAACTTGACGTCGCGGACGTGGTACGCGCCGAAGCGCACATGCATCAGGCCGGGAACCGTCGACCTCTCGTCAGCGTCGTGGTAGTACTGCACGCCTTGAACCAGTGATGACGCGCAGTTCCCGACGCCGACGATTGCGACGCGCACCTCCGACCCGGCGCCGGTGTTGTTGCCACTCATGAACGGTTCTCCTTCTCCTGCCACTGAAATCTCTTCGCGGTGTTCAAGTTCGCGGTGCGAGCGTTACTCGGCGAGTCCCTGCGCAACCCGTTCCGCGGCGATCAACTCGTTGAGCCATTTCACTTCGCGCTCGCTGGACTCAAGGCCCAGCTGGTGCAGCTGGCGGGTGTAGCGGTCGAACGAACTGCTGGCCCGCGCGACGGCATCGCGCAGGCCTTCCCGCCGCTCCTCCACCTGACGTCGACGGCCCTCCAGGATCCGCATTCTGGCCTCGGCCGGAGTGCGGTTGAAGAACGCCAGATGAACGCCGAAACCATCGTCGGTGTAGTTCTGCGGACCGGTATCGGCGACGAGCTCACCGAAGCGCCGCCGACCCGCCTCGGTCAGCCGGTACACCCGGCGGGCCCGCCGAAGAGGTGCGCCGGTGGACGCCGCATCCTCGGCGATCAGCCCGTCCAGCTGCATCCGGCGCAGCGCCGGGTACAGCGATCCATAGGAGAACGCCCGGAACGCACCCAGTAAACCCGTCAAGCGCTTACGCAGTTCGTAACCATGCATCGGCGACTCGAGAAGAAGTCCCAGGATGGCGAGCTCCAGCACCGAGCCACCTCCTTTGCCTAACCGCTACGACGCCTCGACACCTCGCGCCATCGTATCGCGCCGATATATTTGACGCCACCCCAGGTCAGGATGGAGGATTGACCGCGCTGACGTTGCCCTGACCGTCCATTTCGATGTACCCGCTGCCGAAGTCGCTGGACACATACACCGATATCTGAAGCGCACCGGGAGTCGTCGGGTCCTTGGTGGGCTCGAGGATGAGATATGTGGTCTTCACGTCGGCCGGCTTGATGCCGAGGGTTCCAGGCGCGCCGCGCAGGATGCCGACAACTGCTGCGGCGTCGAACTTGCTCAAGTCGACCAGGACGTCGTCGCTGCTCGCGGTACCATCGCTGGACGGGCTGCCCCATCCCCCGCGATACGTGTAGCTGAGCTTGCGCCGGTTGTCGTTGGGGTCGACACGATCCATCACGGCGTAGTCCGGGTAGATCACCAGGCGGTAGCCCATCGTGTCGCCGAACTTCTTCCGCGCCTGCTCGATCAGTCCGGTCAAGCCGTTCAATGACTGCAACTGTTTCGGCGGCGTCAGCACCACGGGGGCGATGCCGTCCGGCTTGGCCCCCGGATCGGAGGTGAAACTCAACGGCGAACTGGTGTTGCCGTAGAGCCCCCAGCCGATCCCCATGCCGAGGAGCACGAGGACGGCGGCGACGGCGATCCGCAGCCCCCAGCCGCCCGTCGGCAGCGCCTTCGAGGACTTCAGCTTCGGAAGCTGAACCGGTGCATTGGACGTCTGCAGATCCGAAACCAGCGACTGCAACTCGCCGAGCGTCATCGCGTTGGTCGCGGAGCTCACCCGCTGGCGGTGTTCCTCCATCGACAGCTGGCCTTCGCTGAGCGCGTGGTCAAGTACCTGGCAGGTGTCGTTCCGGTCGCTGTCCTTGGCCCGGGTGCCCTGTGATTGCCGCGTCGTCACGACGACGATGCTAAGTGTTCCGTGGCCGACGTCATGACCTGATTCGACGCGCCGACCGTGCAGCCCAGAGCACCCGGCGGGCAAGTCTGCTCACCGTTCTGTGCTTCGGCGGACAGAGGAGGGACGTACTCTGGTCACCGTGCGACTGCAGCGACAGGTGGTGGACTATGCGCTTCGGCGCCGGTCCCTGCTGGCCGAGGTCTACTCCGGACGCACCGGTGTGACGGAGGTCTGCGACGCCAACCCGTACCTGTTGCGGGCTGCCAAGTATCACGGCAAGCCGAGTTCGGTAATGTGCCCGATCTGTCGCAAGGAGCAATTGACATTGGTGTCATGGGTGTTCGGCGACCACCTTGGGGCGGTGTCGGGTTCTGCCCGCACCGCTGAAGAGCTGGTGATGCTCGCCACCCGATACGACGAATTCTCGGTACATGTGGTGGAGGTATGCCGAACCTGCAGTTGGAATCACTTGGTCAAGTCATACATGCTCGGCGCGGTCCGTCCTCCGACGGGATCGCGCGGCACTCGGACGGCGCGCAACAGCGCGCGCACGGCCAGTGAATAGCGGGGAGCGCCCCGACCGGTCAGCCACCGAAACCCAACACGGCGCAGGGGCTGACCGCGTCGCGGGTCCGCCATCACCCCGGCCGGCAGCGCCGTCGCGTCCTGCACCCGCACACCGGTCGACACCGCCTGACGCGCGCCCGACCACCGTCATTCCGCCCGTGTCCGAAGACACGGCGCCGCTTCGCGACCCGATCGACATGGTCAAGGCCGCGCTCGACGGAACGCCCCCGCCGAAGCCGCCGGGCGGCCCTCCACCGGGCGGCGGGCGCCCGCCGGGACCACCGCCGGGCCCGAAGCGCGAAATCAACTGGAAGTGGATCCGTCGCGGGCTGATCATCGGCGTCATCGCGATCGTGGTGCTGCCGATCGTCACCTTCGCGATGGCCTATCTCATCGTCGATGTGCCGCAGCCCGGCGACATCCGCACCAATCAGGTATCGACGATCCTCGCCAGCGACGGCACCACCGAGCTCGCGAAAATCGTTCCGCCCGAAGGCAACCGCGTCGACGTGAACATTGACCAGGTGCCCCAGCATGTTCGGGACGCGGTGATGGCAGCCGAAGACCGGGACTTCTACTCCAACCCGGGGTTTTCGTTCAGCGGTTTCGCGCGGGCGGTGAAGAACAACCTGTTCGGCGGCGACACGCAGGGCGGTTCGACGATCACGCAGCAGTACGTCAAGAACGCGTTGGTGGGTTCGCAGCGCGCCGGCGTCGGCGGCATCGTCCGAAAAGCCAAGGAATTGGTCATCGCGACCAAGATGTCCAACGAGTGGTCGAAAGACCAAGTGCTGCAGGCCTACCTGAACATCATCTATTTCGGCCGTGGCGCCTACGGCATCGCCGCGGCGTCGAAGGCCTACTTCAACAAGCCCGTCGAGCAGCTCACCGTCGCCGACGGCGCGCTGCTCGCCGCGCTGATCCAGCGGCCGTCCACCCTGGATCCGGCGGTCGATCCGCAGGGCAGCGCCAATCGCTGGAACTGGGTGCTCGATGGAATGGTCACCATCGGCGCGCTGTCGCCGACCGACCGCGCGGCACAGGTGTTTCCGGAAACGGTGCCGCCCAACCAGTCCCGTGAGGAGAGCCAGACCACCGGCCCGAACGGTCTGATCGAGCGCGAGGTCACCCGCGAACTGCTCGACCTGTTCAACATCGACGAGCGGACGCTGAATACGCAGGGTCTGCAGATCACCACCACCATCGACCCGAAGGCGCAGGAGGCCGCCGAAAACGCGGTGAACAGATACCTCGAGGGTCAGGATCCCGACATGCGCGCAGCGGTGGTGTCGGTCGATCCGAAGACGGGTGGTGTGAAGGCTTACTACGGCGGACCCGACGCCAACGGCTTCGACTTCGCTCAGGCCGGTCTGCAGACGGGCTCGTCGTTCAAGGTGTTCGCGTTGATCGCGGCCCTGCAGCAGGGCATCGGTCTGGGCACTCAGGTGGACAGCGCGCCTCTGGACGTCAACGGCATCAAGATCACCAATGTGGAAGGCGAGGGCTGCGGCACCTGCAACATCGCCGAGGCGCTCAAACGATCCCTGAACACCAGCTACTACCGGTTGATGCTGAAGCTGAAGAACGGACCGGCGGACGTCGCCGCCGCGGCGCACGAGGCCGGCATCGCCGAGAGCTTCCCCGGCGTGGAACACACGCTGTCGGAAGACGGCAAGGGCGGCCCGCCCAACAACGGAATCGTGTTGGGCCAGTACCAGACTCGGCCGATCGATATGGCGTCGGCATACGCGACGATCGCCGCGTCGGGCGTGTATCGCGCGCCTCACTTCGTGCAAAAGGTCGTCAACGCCGACGGCGAGGTGCTGTTCGATGCCGCCAACCAGGAGAGCGGCGGCGATCAGCGCATCGACAAGGCCGTCGCAGACAACGTGATCTCCGCGATGCAGCCCATCGCCGGCTACTCCAACGGCCACAACCTCGCGGGCGGGCGCCCGTCGGGCGCCAAGACCGGTACCACCCAGCTCGGTGACACCGGCGCCAACAAGGATGCGTGGATGGTGGGCTTCGCGCCGTCGCTCGCGACCGCCGTCTGGGTCGGTACCACGCAAGGCAACAAGCCGCTGGAGAACAAATGGGGATCGCCCGTGTGGGGATCGACCCTGCCGTCTGACATCTGGAAGTCGACGATGGACGGCGCGTTGCAGGGCACGCCCAGCGAATCGTTCCCCAAGCCGACGGAGATCGGTGGCTACGCGGGTGTGCCTGCGGCCCCGCCGCCGCCGCCACCGTCATCGCCGACACCCGCCCCCGGCGAGACGGTGATCCAGCCGAGCATCGAAGTGGCACCGGGCATTACGATCCCGCTCGGGCCGCCTACCACGGTTCCGGCACCGCCGCCTCCCGGTGGAGAGCCCGGTGCCGAGGGTCCCCCGCCAGGACCACCGCCGCCGCCGTGACGGACGAGGTCGAGGTCGCGGAGCACAACGCCGCTGCGGCTCGTTGCTCTTCGCGCGAGCGCTCATCGGCGGTGGTCTCGCCGCAGCGGCTCGCTGCTGATACCCGTAGCCTGGACGGCCGCGACTTTCCCAGTCGCACAGACGTTCTCGGCGCCTCGCTCGCCGAGACGATCGGCGGGCCGGTGGGCCGCCATGCCCTGATCGGACGCCAGAGATTCCTGACGCCGCTGCGGGTGATGTTTCTCATCGGGCTGGTCTTCGTGGCGCTCGGTTGGTCGACGAAAGCCGCGTGCCTGCAGAGCACTTCGACCGGTACCGCCGACCAGCGGGTCGCCATCTGGGAGAACGACCGGGCCTATTACGAGCTGTGCTATTCCGACACGGTTCCGCTGTACACCGCGGAGCTATTCAACCTGGGCAAGTTCCCGTACAAGTCGAGCTGGCCGGAGACCGACGCCACCGGAAAGCCGCGGCTTCAGTACGACGGCCGTCCTGCGGTGCGATACATGGAGTATCCGGTGCTCACCGGGCTGTACCAGTACATGTCGATGGCATTGGCCAAGACGTACAGCGCGCTGACCAAGGTCGTCGGGATACCGATCGTCGCCGAGGTGGTGATGTTCTTCAACTTGTCCGCGTTCGGGTTGGCGCTCGCGTGGCTGGCGACGGTGTGGGCCACCGCGAAGCTGGCCGGCCGCCGCATCTGGGACGCGGCGCTGGTGGCCGCGTCGCCGCTGCTGATCTTCCAGATCTTCACCAACTTCGACGCATTGGCAACGGCATTCGCGGCCGGTTCAATGCTCGCGTGGGCGCGCCGCAAGCCGGTGCTGGCCGGCGTGCTGATCGGACTCGGCGTCGCGGCGAAGCTGTATCCCGCCTTGCTGCTGCTGCCGTTGCTGGTACTCGGTGTCCGCGCCGGGCGATTGCGGGACGTGGCACAGACGGTGGTATCGGCAGTGTTCGCGTGGTTGTTGGTGAATCTGCCTGTGATGGTTCTCTTTCCGCGGGGATGGTCGGAATTCTTCCGGCTCAACGCTCGTCGTGGTGACGATATGGACTCGCTGTACAACGTGGTCAAGTCGTTCACCGGCTGGTCGGGTTTCGATGGCAACCTCGGGTTCTGGGAGCCGCCCGTCATGCTCAACAGCGTTGTCGCCGTGCTATGTCTGATCTGCCTCGCCGCGATCGCCTACATCGCGCTGACCGCGCCGAGCCGTCCACGTGTTGCGCAGCTGGCGTTCCTCGTGGTGGCGGCTTTCCTGCTGACGAACAAGGTGTGGAGTCCGCAGTTCTCGCTGTGGCTGGTCCCACTGGCCGTGCTCGCGCTGCCGCATCGGCGAATCCTGTTGGCGTGGATGACAATCGACGCGCTGGTGTGGATACCGCGAATGTTCTACCTGTACAGCAACGAGAGTCGTGGCTTGCCTGAGCAGCCGTTCACCGCCACGGTGCTGCTGCGGGACGTGGCGGTGATGGCGTTATGTGCACTGGTGGTGTGGCAGATCTACCACCCGGAGCGCGATCTCGTCAGGTTCGGCGGGCACATCGACGACCCGGCGGGTGGGATATACGAGAACGCTCCCGACGCGCCGCCCGCCTGGCTACCGTCGTGGTTGCGCCCACGCACTGCCGCGCCGGACGAGCCGGAGGAGATATCCGATGCAGGTCGCGATTCCCCTCTTCCCGCGGTTCACTGCGCTTGACGCAGTCGGCCCCTACGAGCCGTTATCGCGAGTGCCGTCCATCGACGTCGTGTTCGTTGGACACCAACGGGGCCAGGTCCGCTGCGACACCGAAATGTTGAGCCTGACATGCGACGCTTCCTTCGACGAGGTCACCGAGCCCGACGTGTTGATCTTCCCCGGCGGCATCGGGACCAGGACCCTGATCCATGACGAGGCGGTACTCGACTGGGTGCGCGAGGTCCACAAGCACACGCTCTACACCACCTCGGTGTGCACGGGCGCGCTGGTGCTCGCAGCGGCAGGTCTGCTGAATGGGCTCACCGCCACCACCCACTGGCGGGTGCAAGAGTTGTTCAACTCGCTTGGAGCGACGTACGTTCCGCAGCGCGTCGTCGAGCACCTGCCGGAGCGGATCATCACCTCCGCGGGTGTGTCGAGCGGCATCGACATGGGCCTGCGTCTGGTCGAGCTGCTTGTCAACCGCGAGGCTGCCGAGGCGAGCCAGCTGATGATCGAGTACGACCCGCAGCCGCCGTTCGACTCGGGCGACCTGGCCAAGGCGTCTGAGGCCACCCACCGGTTGGCGATGGAGTTCTACGACTACCGGTCTTGATTGGGATTTCGCAGATCAGCAGCCGTTCCTGTAGCCTGGGCCGGTTGCCGACGCAGGCGACCCTCCTGCCACGGATCGACCGTGGCCGCACATGACCATAGGAGGTGATGAGGTCTTATGCGTCCATACGAAATCATGGTCATCCTCGACCCCACCCTTGACGAACGCACGGTGGCACCGTCGCTGGAGGCGTTCCTGAACGTCATCCGCAGCGACGGTGGCAAGGTCGACAAAGTCGACATCTGGGGCCGCCGCCGGCTGGCCTACGAGATCGCCAAGCACTCCGAGGGCATCTACGCGGTGGTCGACGTCACGGCGAAGCCGGAGACGGTGTCCGAGCTGGATCGTCAGCTCAGCCTGAACGAGTCGGTGCTGCGGACGAAGGTGCTGCGCACCGACAAGCACTAGACCGGGAATGCATACCGCAAGTCAGTGCGTCTGCGTAGGCTCGCGCACGACAAGCACCGCGCCAACTTCAGGAGGATCTCGTGGCTGGTGACACCACGATCACCGTCGTCGGAAACCTGACCGCCGACCCCGAACTGCGCTTCACCCCGTCGGGTGCTGCGGTCGCGAACTTCACGGTCGCATCCACACCGCGCATCTACGACCGCCAGAGCGGGGAATGGAAAGACGGCGAGGCGCTGTTCTTGCGGTGCAACATTTGGCGGGAAGCTGCCGAGAACGTCGCGGAGAGCCTGACGCGCGGTTCGCGCGTCATCGTCACCGGACGGCTCAAGCAGCGTTCGTTCGAAACCCGCGAGGGCGAGAAGCGCACGGTGTTCGAGGTCGAGGTCGACGAGATCGGCCCGTCACTGCGCTATGCCACGGCCAAGGTGAACAAGGCCAGCCGCGGCGGTAGCAGCGGTGGATTCGGCAGCGGCTCACGGCCTCCCGCCGACAAGCCCGCCGACGACCCGTGGGGCAGCGCACCCGCGGCCGGTTCCTTGACCGGCGGCGACGACGAGCCGCCCTTCTGATCGCACCTCCCGACAGCAACTGAGAAAGAGAAAGACCAATGGCGAAGTCCAACAAGCGGCGTCCCGTGCCGGAGAAGCCGGTGAAGACACGCAAGTGCGTGTTCTGTTCCAAGAAGGGCCAAGTGATCGACTACAAGGACACCGCGCTGCTGCGCACCTACGTCAGCGAGCGCGGCAAGATCCGTGCCCGCCGCGTGACCGGCAACTGCGTGCAGCACCAGCGCGATATCGCGATTGCGGTGAAGAACGCGCGCGAGGTTGCGCTGCTGCCGTTCACGTCCACGGCCCGCTGAGCGCCGACCGACCAGTAACGCGAACAGGAACGACGATGAAGCTGATTCTCACCGCCGAGGTCGACCACCTCGGTTCGGCCGGCGATCTCGTAGAGGTCAAGGACGGCTACGGCCGCAATTACCTGCTGCCCCGCGGGTTGGCGATTCTCGCCACGCGCGGCGCGGAGCGGCAGGCCACGGAAATCCGGCGTGCCCGTGATGCCAAGACGGTGCGTGACCGCGACCATGCCACTGAACTCAAGACCGCGATCGAGGGTCTGGGCACGGTGTCGTTGCCGGCCCGCACTGCGGGAGACTCGGGGAAGCTGTTCGGTTCGGTGACCGCCGCCGACGTCGTGTCTGCGATCAAGAAGGCGGGCGGACCGAACGTGGACAAGCGCACCGTGCAGATGCCGCAGGCGCACATCAAGTCCATCGGCCCTCACCCGCTTGTGGTGCGGCTGCATCCCGAAGTTCAGGCGAATGTCTCGCTCGAGGTCGTCGCCGAATAGTTAAGTGTCGGCCGTGACCGCTACCGCCTATTGACCCGAGTGTGGGAAGAACGGACGCAGCGGGCTCTGGGTAACAGTCTGCGTGACCGTGCTGGTATTCGTCACGGTCGACGGCGGCGCCGTGGTGGCCGGTGTGTCAGTGCTTTGCGTGACGGTGACCGTGCTCGGTGACGGCGTCCCGGTGTCGGTGCTCGGCGCGGGGGTGCCCGCATCGGTTGCCGGCGCCTCTGTTTCGGTGATGGTCTGCGGAACTTGCGTGACCACCGTCGTTCCGCTGTGCACGCGGTGAGTGGGCCCTGCTGATGTGTTGGGCGCGGTCGAACTGCCGGCTGCTGTCGTCGCTACGACACTGCTCGGCGGGGTGGTGGACGCAGTGGTCGGTGACGAGCTCGTCGTAAGTTTCAGCCCGGCGTAGACGAGCGCAGCAACCACGATGATCGCGACCGCCACGGCGGCGAGAAGTGCCGGGGTGGTGCGGTACCACGGTGTGCGGGGCGGTTCCGGTGGCGGCGGCGCGTCGCGGCGGACGTACGTCGCGGCCCGAGTGGGTTCGGAGTAGTAGTCGGAGTCTTCGTAATACTGCGGCACGGCGGCACGGTAACAACGGTGTCTGGCAAATCGTTGTGCGCCAGCCTGGAACTGGCTGGTCGAACCAACACCTATTGGTGGTCTGACTCTGTATCAGGTTGCGGCGCAGGTGATTTAACGCGGGCTGCCACCACACCGGCGATCGAGGTTCCGGTGATGGTGATCAGCGCGCCGAGCATCAGCGCGGCGGGTTCGCCGGCACGCAACAGGTGGTTCTGTGTTCCGATCGTCGCCGCCGCGACGGGAACGCCGAGTTGCGCAGCCGACAGAACCGCGAGCGTCAGTGGTTGCTTGAGCAGTGCGCCCGCGGCGTGGGCGGCGATCGCGCCGACACCCGAGCGCGAGGCCGAGCAGGATCAGCCAGGGGTGGGAGCCGAGGTCGCGTACCTGTAGCGAGGCGCCCAGCCACACGAAGAACAGCGGACCGAAGAAACCCTCGGTGATGCCGAAGAGCTGCCGGGCGAGGCGGCGAGGCGTCCCGATCGCAGCGATCACCAGGCCGAGCGCGAATCCCGCGAGCATGACCGACACGTGTGTGGTGACTGCCAGCGCCGCCAGCGCGAACAGGATCGCCAGGCTGATCCGCAGCTCCAGCGCCCATCGGTGTTGCTCCGATTTGCGGTGCAGTCGCTTGCGCAAGCCCGAGCGGTCACCGACCCAGAGGATGACGAAGGCGACGCCGCTGCAACCTGCGACGGCGGCGGCGCCCAGGGCTGCTCTGGGCGCACGGCTCGGGTCAATGACCAAGGGCAGCAGCACGATACAGGCGGTGTCCGCGATTGCGATCTGTGCAGTCACCGACAAGACCGCAGGACCCGTCAGCCTGAGCCCGTCGATGACGGGCAGTGTCAGGGCAGCTGACGACGACGCCATCAGCACGCGCGTAGAGCGCGGCATGACCTGTACTGAAGATTGCCGCGACGCCGATCCCGAGTCCAGCCGCGACGGCGCCCACGAGCACCGCGCGGGCGAGCGCCCAGGGCATCTCGGAGCGCAGCGAGTTGTCGTGTACCGGGACGTGTGTGCCCACCACGAACATCACCAGTGCGAAGCCGACGTTGGCCAGCATCACCAGGGTCGGGTTGGTGTAGTCGATGAGGCCGAATCCAGTGCGGCCCAGCACGATTCCGATGAAAAGCTCACCGATGACGCAGGCACACGCAAATGCGGGATCGACGCGAGCAGGGGACCGGCCATGCCGACGACCACCAAGCAGCGCGAGGGTGTCGAAACCGAGGCCCGGCATGTCAGGGCATCGCTACTGCCACGACACCAGTCGGCACGGGATGTCCGTGTTCTCGTCGGTGACGTAGCTCGCGCAGACCCGGTGATAGCCGTCGGCGATCTCCAGCGGCATCGAACCGATTGCGGCGCCTCGGACCAACAGGATCGGCGAGAGCTTCTTACCGGCGCTGATCTTGGCGAGATCGGATTTCACGTGTGGGTTGGTCTCCGGTAGAAGTGTCAGTCGCGCCGCCCGCAGGATGTCTTTTGCCTTGCGGTACACCGGTTTTGCGTCGCGTAACGCCGCGACCGTCTTCTCCACCCGCTCCGGTTCTGCGAGCATGCTCAGATAGTCGGCGGCGGCGTCGTAGTCGTGTGCCTGAGGTTCGTCGAGCCACTTGACGGCCATTGCGACACCCTAATGACGCGCGGGCACTGTCTGCTGAAGCGTACCGCGCGAAATCAACGCGTAGCCAAATTTAACGGACCGCAACGAGTTCGGATCGCGCGGGCCGCGTCGCATTGCTGGCAAGGCGCCCGCGATCACTGGTTGCTGCGCGTCTGGCGAACTGTTGCCCCGACGTAAGCGAATCTAACCCAGCGTTAACCTGCGACCACAACTGGGCGCAATACAACACGCCCGAGACGGCAACCCGCAAAGACACGCCGACGCGATTGCGATCCACAGTGCGCACCCGCCCCGAAGTCGGGATTAGCAGGCGATATGTGGATAAGATCTCCGGTCAATCCACAGGTTCTCCACAACCGCTCAACACCACTGGATACGGATATCCACACACCATCCACAAGTTCATCAACAGCACCGCTTTGCAGCGCCACCAGCAACGTCTAGCGTCGGACCGTCCATGGGTGCCCTCGGCGCGTCGAGACGGCGAGTTGTCGGCGCCGTGACTTATCGTCGAGACAGCTGAGGCGAACGTACGTTCGGAGGGAGGTGGGGCACCCAGATGGCCGTCGTAGACGATCTCGGACATTCGGGCATGGACGCCCCGCCGAACGAGGACTTCGGTCGCCAGCCACCTCAAGACGTCGTCGCCGAGCAGTCGGTGCTGGGCGGGATGCTGCTCAGCAAGGACGCGGTCGCCGATGTCGTGGAGCGGCTGCGGCCAGGCGACTTCTACCGTCCCACGCATCAGAACATCTACGACGTCATCGTCGACCTGTCGACCCGCGGCGAGCCGGCCGATGCGGTGACGGTGGCCGCCGAGTTGGACCGGCGCGGGCTGTTGCGGCGGATCGGCGGCGCGCCGTATCTGCACACACTGATCTCGACGGTGCCGACTGCGGCCAACGCCGGGTACTACGCGGGCATTGTCGCGGAGAAGGCGCTGCTGCGGCGCCTGGTGGAGGCCGGCACCCGGGTGGTGCAGTACGGCTACGCCGGTGCTGAGGGCTCCGACGTCGCCGAGGTCGTCGACCGCGCGCAGGCGGAGATCTACGACGTCACCGATCGTCGGCTGTCGGAAGACTTTGTGCCGCTGGAAGAATTGCTACAGCCCACGATGGACGAGATCGACGCGATCGCGTCCAGCGGAGGGCGGGCCAGCGGCGTGCCGACGGGGTTCGTCGAACTCGACGACGTCACCAACGGCCTGCACCCCGGGCAGATGATCATCGTCGCGGCGCGCCCTGGCATGGGCAAATCCACGCTCGGTTTAGATTTTTTGCGCTCATGCTCTGT
This sequence comes from uncultured Actinomycetota bacterium, assembly GCA_963744085.1. Taxonomy (GTDB): domain Bacteria; phylum Actinomycetota; class Actinomycetes; order Mycobacteriales; family Mycobacteriaceae; genus Mycobacterium. Next base: position 603,463 of record CAVUSK010000014.1, on the reverse strand, counting down.
CAAGCACCAGATGGCCAGCGTGATGTTCTCGTTGGAAATGAGTAAGTCCGAGATCGTCATGCGACTGCTGTCGGCGGAGGCCAAGATCAAGCTGTCGGACATGCGCTCGGGCCGGATGAGCGACGACGACTGGCGGCGCCTGGCGCGGCGGATGAGCGAAATCAGCGAGGCGCCACTGTATATCGACGACTCACCGAACCTGACGATGATGGAGATCCGCGCGAAGGCGCGGCGCCTGCGGCAGAAGGCAGAGCTTAAGCTGATCGTCGTCGACTACCTGCAGCTGATGACGTCCGGAAAGAGGTTCGAGTCGAGACAGCAAGAGGTGTCGGAGTTTTCGCGAAACCTCAAGCTGTTGGCCAAGGAACTCGAGGTGCCAGTCGTAGCACTCAGCCAGCTGAACCGCAGCCCGGAGCAACGCACAGACAAGAAGCCGATGCTGGCCGATCTACGCGAATCGGGATCACTTGAGCAAGACAGCGACGTCGTGATCCTGGTGCACCGGCCGGATCTCTTCGATCAAGACAACGAGGAACGGTTGGGCGAGGCGGACCTGATCATTGCCAAGCACCGCAATGGCCAGACGAAGACCGTCACCGTGGCGCACCAATTGCACTACTCGCGCTTCACCAACATGGCGAAGTAGCGCCGACGCGCGCTGGTGTAGGTTCTCACGAACCGTGGCGTCTCACGAGTGATGGCGGAGCGGAGGACCAATCGGTACGGTCCGCGCGGCCGCCCTGCGGGAGACGGCATCGATCATGACTGCGCTCATCACCTGACGCCGGCCGGCGACCGGCGGAGTCACGCCAACGGACCGCAGCCCATCGGGCCACCCGCGCCACGGGTGCGCGAGACCCACGTCACCCAGCCACTGCAGGAGTGGGATCGCCGTGAGACAACCGAAGAGAACGGGCCCGACGCCAGTGCTGATGCCACGAAACCGAGAACCTACATTTCCTGGAGTCGGTGGCTCGGTTTGCAGCAGACAACCCGCTGCCGCCGCCCCGGGGCAAGGCCCGAACAACAGGCTGGAAAGTTCGACGGCGGATGTCGAGGACGTTGTGACGGCTGCGTCCCAGGGGTGAGCGACCAACTAGGGTCGCACTCTGAATGGAGAATGTCATGGCCAAGTACCTGTTTCTCAAGCACTACCGGGGAGCGCCGGCGGCCGTCAACGATGTGCCGATGGACCAGTGGACGCCCGCCGAGATCGAGGCACATATGCAGTACATGGAGGACTTCGCGGACCGCCTGAGAGACAGCGGCGAGTTCGTCGACAGCCAGGCATTGGCGTCGGAGGGCGCCTGGGTCCGCTACGCCGGCGACGGCAAGCCGGCCGTCACCGATGGCCCGTTCGCGGAGACCAAAGACCTGATCGCGGGCTTCATGATCATCGACGTCGACTCGTACGAGCGCGCTATCGAACTGGCCGGTGAATTGTCCGCGGCTCCCGGCGCGGGCGGCAAGCCGATCCACGAGTGGCTCGAAGTGCGGCCGTTCATGGGCGCTCCGACGACCGTCACCGAATAATGGTTGCTGACGCGGTGGACGAGGCCCGGCTGCGGGACCTGATCCCCGGCATCCTGGCGGCACTCGTCCACCGTGGGGCGTAGTTCGCGACCGCCGAGGACGCTGCGCAGGAGGCGCTGGTCCGCGCCTTTGAGACGTGGCCGAGCCACCGCCCCGACGATCCAAAGGGCTGGTTGATCACGACGGCGTGCCGCCGCTTCGTCGATCCCCTAGGGCGCGTGACCTGTCATAACCTACGGCGCTCGACGCGCTTTAGCTGGATCTACATCTCGGTCGAATGGCCACTTGTTGCACAGAAATTCGCCGAAAGCGTGCCATAAGTGGCCACTGGGCGCGCTGATTTCAAGCCGGCAGCCTCTCGGCGCCGTACCGCGTCGACGGCTTCCTCGGTGGTACCCGGAGGGACGTGGGTGGTCATGGTGACAAGGAATTCCACGGTGCCTCCTTGTTGGGTCTGCGCCAACTTTATGAGTAAACCGAGAAGCAAATCAGGTAGCCGCTCGCGCCTTCGTCCGTTCGCGTTCGCGTAACTCGCGCCGCATGATCTTGCCCGTTGTCGTCGTCGGCAGATCGTCGACGAACTCGATCGCGCGCGGGTATTCGTGGCGCGCGAGCCGCGTTCTCACGAACTCGCGGATCTCGTGCTCCAGTTCCTCGCTCGGCCGCTGACCTTCGGTGAGCACCAGGAAAGCCTTGATGCTTTCCGTGCGCACCGGATCCGGCACGCCGATTACCGCGGCGAGGCGTACCGCCGGATGGCGCAGCAGCGCCTCTTCGATCTCGCCCGGGCCGATGCGGTAGCCGGCCGAGGTGATGACGTCGTCGGCGCGACCGTGATACCAGAAGTACCCGTCCTCGTCGCGCTGCCCCAGGTCGCCTGTCAGCAGCCAGTCACCGACGAACTTGTCCTTGGTTGCTTGCGGGTTGTTCCAGTACTCGAGCAGCATGACCGGGTCCGGCCGCTTGAACGCGATGTGCCCGACCTCTCCGTACGGCAACTCATCGCCGTTGTCATCGACCACCGCACCGACGTGACCGGGGACCGGCTGGCCGAGCGAGCCGGGCTTCGGCTGCATCAGCGTCGCGTTGTGGCCGAGCACGAGGTTGCACTCGGTTTGGCCGAACACTTCGTTGATGCGAAGGTTCAGCGTCTGCTGGGCCCAGTCGATGATCTCCGCGCCCACGGTCTCGCCGCCTGATACCAGCGACCGCAGATTGAGGTCGAACCGGGCGAGCGGATCCGGTACCTGCTTCATCAACCGGATCATGGTCGGCACCAAAAGCGCGTTGGTGACCCGGTGTTTCGCCATCATGTGGAAGGCCTGCTCGGGGTCGAAGCCGATGGAGCGGAACGCAAGTACCGGCATCCCGTGGAACCAGGACGGCATCAGCAGATCCATCAGGCCCGCAATCCAGGCCCAGTCGGCAGGTGACCATTGCAGGTCGCCGGGCTGAGGGAAGAAGTCCTGCTGCATCTCCATGCAGGGCACATGGCCGAGCAGGCTGCGATGGGCGTGCAACGCGCCCTTGGCGGGACCCGTCGTGCCCGAGGTGAAGCAGATGAAGGCCGGATCGTCGGCGGCGGTGTCGACGGTTGTGAATGTGTCCGCGCCCTTGCGCAGCAGCGCCCAGAAATCGTCCGCGCTCTCCCGCAAACCATCGACGCACAGCACGCGCGCCTCGCCCGCCGCCTCGAGCGCTGTGGCCAGGTTGGCTTCGTCGGTAATCAGCAGCTTTGCGCCAGAAGTCTGCACCCGGTACCGGACAGCATCGGCTCCGAACAGCACCGAGCACAGCACGCTGATCATGCCTGCCCGCCAGGCACCCAGATGCAGGATCGCCGTCTCAGGACGTTGGCCGAGCAGCAGCAGCACCCGGTCGCCACGCACAAGGCCGAGGCCGACGAGCATGTTCGCGCAACGGTTGGAGAGGCCTTGCAGTTCGGCGAAGCTGTAGCGGCGCACCTGCCCGTCGGGCTGTTCGTGGATCAGCGCGACGCGAGCGGGATCGGCCGCCCAGCGGTCGCAGCAGGCCACCGCCATGTTGAAGTGCGCCGGGACTTGCCAGCGAAACGCGTCGTAGATCTCGCGATAGGTGGCGGCCCGCTTGATGAGCATGGTTCCTCCCGTCACCCGGCGGCGGGTCCGAGAACCCAGGACCCGCGGCACAGCACACCACTGATCGCCAGGTCTGGGTTGAGAACGACGAGATCGGCTGTGCACCCGGGGACCAGACCTACGAACGGCAGACCCAACGCCCTGGCGGGGTTCGTCGACGTCTGGCGCACGGCGAGCATCAGCGCCTCGTCGCGTGGCAGTCCGATATTCCTGACAGCGAATCGGAACACGCGGTCCATGGTGGCCGTGCCGCCGGCGATCGTGTTCGTTCCGGCGACGCGAGCCTCGCCGTCGACGACGTCCACCGCCACCGGCCCGAGCCGATACGCCCCGTCGGTCATGCCCGCCGCGGCCATCGCATCGGTCACCAGCGACACCCGGTCGGGTCCCGCGCTGCGGGTGACGTGTCGGTACAGCGCCGGGTCGACGTGCACACCGTCGGCGATCAGTTCGACTGTCACCCGGGGATCCTCCAGCAGCGCGATCACCGGGCCGGCCTCGCGCTGATGTATCGGGCGCATCGCGTTGAACAGATGTGTCCCCACGGTCGCTCCCGCTTCGATCGTCAGGCGCGTCTGTTCGTAGGTCGCCTCGGTGTGCCCTACCGCGGCCACCACACCCGCATCGACGATCCTCCTGGTGGCCGCCAGCGCGCCAACGCGCTCGGGCGCGAGGGTGACCATTCGGATTGCCTTGTCGCCCAGGGAAAGAAGCCGGTCGATCTCGTCGAGATCCGGATCGCGCATGAGGGACGGCGCATGCGCACCGCACCGCTTGGGGGACAACCAGGGGCCTTCCAGATGGATCCCCGCGATAAGGCCGGCCCGCACCTGCTCGGTCAACTCAGCGACTTGGCTGAGCAACTCGGCCGGGCCGGCGGTGACCAACGACGCGACCAGCGTGGTAGTGCCGTGCCGGCGGTGCAGTGCTGCCGCAGTGGAGGTTTCGCTCGGCAATGCTGCGGAGAAGTTCGCGCCACCCCCGCCGTGCACATGGGTGTCGACGAAGCCGGGCACCACCGTCACCGCACCGAGGTTGAGGGCGGGTTGGTTGGGCGGAGCGCCGCAGCCGATCGCATGTACCGTCTCGTCGACGACCTCAATCCACCCCGGCCGCAACAGTTCTCGGCCGGTGAGTACGGTGTCGGCACTCAGCAGCACTCAGATGCCCTGCCATTTCGGCTTGGAGCGGTACGTTTCGCGGTAGTAATCGACTAGTTGCAGCCGCCGCGCGGCCGCGTCGTCAAGCATCACCGTCACATGCGGATGATGCTGCAGCACGGTGGCCGGCCACATGGCACTGACCGGGCCCTCCACCAACTGGTGCACTGCCTCGGCCTTGTTGCGGCCGGTCGCCACCAACACAACATGCCGGGCGTCCATGATCGTCGCCAGACCCTGGGTCACGACTTGTGTGGGCACCGCGTCGACATCGCCGTCGAAGAAGCGGGCGTTGTCGATGCGTGTCTGCAGGGTGAGCGTCTTGACGCGGGTCCTCGAGGCAAGCGAAGAGCCGGGTTCGTTGAACGCGATGTGCCCGTCAGTGCCGATCCCGAGGATCTGCAGATCAACGCCGCCCGCCTGACGAATCGCGTTCTCGTACTCGGCGCACGCGGCCGGGATATCGGCCGCCAGTCCGTCGGGCCCGTGGACCGCGCCCGGTGCGAAATCGACTCGGGACACAAAGACGGTATCGATCACCGTCCGATACCGCTGTGGATGATCGGCGGCCAGGCCGACGTATTCGTCGAGGGTGAACCCACGGGCCTGCCCAAATGAGATCTGTCCGGCGTCGCAGCGCGACGCCAATTCGTCGTAGATCGCCAGCGGGGACGATCCCGTGGCCAGACCCAGCACGGCAGTGGGCTTGCGAAGGAGCAAGACACCGATCGCATCGGCGGCGATGCTGCCAATCGCCCGGACGTCCGGCAGGATGACAACCTCCATTACCGCCGCTATCTGCTGGAGGTGAAAAGTGTTTCACGGGAGCCGATCTCCGCACCCGCGGTCACCGCATCAGCGGCGATAACATTCGTCGGTTCCCGTTCGTCCATGACCACCACGGGCACAATGGGATTGAGTCCCGCCGCCTCGACCGACGGGACGTCGTAGGTGATGATCAGCTGGCCCGCGGCGACGGTGTCGCCCTCTTTTACATGCGTAGTGAAGCCTGCGCCGTTGAGCTTGACGGTGTCCAGCCCAAGGTGCACGAGAATGCCCACGTTGCCCGGGGTCATGACGACGTAGGCATGTGGAAGCAACTTCAGGATCTTGCCGCCGACCGGAGCTACCGCGTCGACGACGCCGCGCGGGGGGTCTATCGCGGCGCCGTACCCGACCACGCCCTGGGAGAAAACGGGGTCCGGGACGTCTTGCAGGGGAACCGCTCGGCCCGCTACGGGGGCGAGGACTGGCGTCGTGGTCACATTCGACTCCTTCGTCCGGCATGCGCACCCAAGAATAAGTAGTTGTGGGCGACGAGCGTGCCGGAAAGTCTAAGCTTCCGCTCAGCTTCGCCAACGCGACATCGCGGCAGAGGAGGGCTCGGGAGATGAGCGATACGACGAAACCTGAAGCAAAGCAGGGAAAGTCGGGCCTTCGCATTCCCGGGTTCGCGCAGTTGCAGCGCCTCGGCAAGAGCCTCATGCTGCCTATCGCCGTGCTGCCCGCGGCAGGCATTCTGCTGCGGTTGGGTCAGGATGACCTGCTTGGCAAGATTCACGCACCCGTCGTCGGGCCGTTCTTCCAGGCCATGAGTGCCGCGGGGGGCGCCCTGTTCACCAACCTCCCACTGCTGTTCGCCGTCGGTGTCGCCATCGGATTCGCCCGCAACGCAGACGGTTCGACGGCGCTCGCGGCCGTGGTGGGATACCTGGTGGTGCAGGCGGTGTTCAAGACCATGTCGCCAGTCGTGCTCGCAGGCCAGGTCGACAAGTCCGGTGACCAGGCCCAGATCAACTACAGCGTGTTCGCGGGAATCGTGGTCGGTCTGGTGACGGCATGGCTGTTCGACCGGTACCACACCATCAAATTGCCCGCCTATCTGGGATTCTTCGGCGGCCGGCGCTTCGTCCCGATCGTGGTGTCAGTGGCCTGCCTGGTGATCGCCTTTGCGATGAGCTATTTCTACCCGATCTTCGATGCGGGGCTGACGGGTCTCGGGCGGTTCATCGGCGGTTCCGGTGCGTTGGGCGCATTCGTCTATGGTTTTACCAATCGCATGCTGATTCCCGTTGGGCTGCACCATATTCCGAACTCGTATGTGTGGTTCATCTACGGCGACTATCAGACGCCCGGCGGCAATGTCGTCACAGGCGAGCTCACGCGGTTCGCCGCGGGCGACCATACGGCAGGAATCCTCACTTCGGGCTTCTACCCGATCCTGATGTTCGGCTTACCCGGCGCAGCGTTGGCGATGATCCACGTGGCGAACAAGCGGCAGAAGAAGGTCGCTGTGGGCATTCTGTTGGCGGCAGCGCTCACCGCGTTCCTCACCGGCGTGACTGAACCCCTCGAATTCGCGTTCATGTTCGTGGCTTTCCCGCTGTACGTCATTCACGCGCTGCTGACCGGACTTTCCCTCGCCATCGCCTACCTGCTCGACATCCACCTCGGGTTCTCGTTCTCTGCGGGTCTCATCGACCTTCTGCTGTATGGCACCGCTCCAGCCGCGAAGAACATTCCGTACCTGATCCTGATGGGTGTCGTGTTCTTCGTCGTCTACTACGTCATGTTCCGACTTGCGATCACAAAGTGGAACATGAGAACACCGGGACGCGAGCCCGAAGCCGAGTTCGAGGCCGAGGAGGCAGCCAACCTCGACGAAGGCACCACCGCGCCCGCGCCGGCCGTCAGCGTGGCCGAACAACTGATCGCGGCGTTCGGCGGCAGGGAGAACCTTGTCAGCGTCGACGCCTGCATCACTCGCCTGCGCATGGAGGTCGCGGACGCGGGCAAGGTGGATCAGGCCCGTCTGAAAAGTCTGGGCGCCGCAGGTGTCATCGAGGTCGGCGACAGCGTCCAGGCGGTCTTCGGAACTCAAGCCGAGGCTCTCAAGAACGACATTCAGAAGATCCTCTAGCCACGGCTCAATAGACTCGCCGTGTGGCGCGCCAGGACCCCGATCGGCTCTCCGATGACGACGCGGCCATCCTGGAACTCGAGTCGGCCGCGATCACGGGGCACACGCTGAAGCTAGTCGTCCTTGAGCCGGGCACCGGTCCGCTCGACCTCGATGCCCTTCGCGCTGCAGTGGTGAACCGACTTGCAAGCGAGCCGCGTGCCGTCCAGCGGGTCGACGCATCTGGCTCCGAGCCGCGCTGGGTTGACGCAACCGATTTCGACATCTGCCGGCACGTCCGGCGTCGGCCGAACCCCGAATGTGTCTCGCGTGCCGACCTGTGGCAGGCCGTCAGTGGTCTGATGTCCGAGCACCTCGACCGCGATCGGCCGTTGTGGGCGTTCGACGTGATCGGCCCACTCGGCGACGGCCGCGAAGCGATCGCTGCCCGAATCCACCACGCGATGGCTGATGGGATCGCCGGGGTGCGCTTCCTTGACACCGTGCTGTGGGATCCGCACCTCGACCCGTCGGCACCTGCCGGGTCGCGACCCGGCTTTCGCCCCGCTCCAGCGGAGCGAAAGTGGCTCGACGAGGCGTGGCGGATGCCCGGTGCTGTGCTCCGCGAATTAGGGCACCCCGGCTCGCGTTCGCCGTTCGACCGCCCGATCGGTATCTCGCGCGAGTTGGCCTTCACGGTCGCCCCGCTGGCAGAGGTGAAGGAAATCGGCGCATCGCGTCCCTCTCGCGCGACGGTCAACGATGTGCTTCTCGCGATCGTCGCCGGTGGTCTGCGCGCGTGGCTCGGCGTCGGCGCTGCCGCGGGGCACCTACGCGCGCAGGTTCCGGTCAGCCTCCACCACCGCGACGAGGAAGCGAGCGACCTCGGAAACCGTGACTCGTTCATCAACGTCGACCTGCCACTCGGCGAGACCAACCCGCTCGTGCGGCTCGACCTGATCCACGCCGAGGCCAGTCAGCGCAAGCATCTCGGCGACGCCGAGGAGCTCTACGACCTCTTCCACGCTCTCGGTCGCGTGAAGCACATCGGAAAAGCCGTGCAGCGACTCGCCAGCAGCGCGCGCGAGTTCAGCGTCTCGATCTCCAACGTCCCCGGTCCTTCTGCGCCTGTCAGCGTGGCGGGCCGGCGGGTAGCACACCTCTTCTCTTCCTCGGAACCGGCCGCCCACCACGCGCTGCGCATCTCAGCGATCTCGTGCGCCGGCGACATCGGGATCGGGTTGTGCACCGACCCGCAGGCACTTCCCGACGTCGCCCGGCTGGCCGACGCGATCGAAAGCTCCTACGCCGAATTACGCAGTGCGGCAATCGGATGAAACGGGTCGTCATCGCAGGGCTCGGCGACAGCGGTGTCCTTACCGCGATCAGGCTCGCCCGCCACGCCGACGTCGTCGGAATCTCGGCCAAGCCGGCGTTGGTGAGCGGCCAGGAACTCGGTTGGCGCCTCAGCCGTCCCGACGACTGGGCTCGCGCCAACTGGATCCCGTTCGACCGGTTCCGCGCCCTGGATCGGGTGCGCACCATCCACGGCGAATTGACCGGCGTCGACCTCGCGTCCCGAACCGTATTCGTCAAGCGCGAAGACGGCTCCACGCTGAGCGAGCACTACGACACGCTGGTCATCTCAACGGGGGTCACGAACGGTTTCTGGCGTCAGCCGAACGTGCAGACCGCGGCCGAGATCGGTGCCGATCTGCGCAGCGCACACGACCGCCTGGCCGCCGCGCAATCGGTGATCGTCGTGGGCGGCGGTGCCGCCGCGGTCAGCAGTGCGGCCAACCTGGCGAGAACCTGGCCGGATAAGCAGGTCGACTTGTACTTCCCCGGCGAGCGCCCCCTTGTCCGGCACCATCCCAGGGCATGGGCACGGGTTCGGCGCCGTCTCAACGAAGTTGGGGTGGTGCTGCACGCGGAACACCGCGCTGTGCTGCCCGACGGTTTCGCCGGCGATCGGATCACCGACGAACCGATCCGGTGGAGTACCGGCCAACCGGCGGCATCCGCCGATGCGGTGCTCTGGGCGACCGGCCGAGTGCGGCCCAACACCGACTGGTTGCCGAACGAACTGCTCGACGAACACGGCTTCGTTCGCGTGACGGCGGAGTTGCGGGTGCCAGATCATCCCGGTGTGTTCGCGATCGGAGACGTCGCCGCGACGGATCCGCTGCGAAGCTCGGCGCGCAACAGAGCGGATGCGCTTGTCGCGCATAACGTCCGGGCCGAGTTCGCCGGCCGAAAGCTGCGAACGTACCGCGCGCCCAGGCGGCGATGGGGTTCGGTGCTTGGTCCGCAGCCCGACGGACTGGAGGTGTTCGCGCCCAACGGCCGGGCGTTCCGGTTCCCTGCATGGTCGTTCGACCGCGTCTTGATGCCGCTGATCGTCCGATGGGGCATCTACCGGGGCGTGCGGTCTCAAGCTTCGAGAGACATCGCCAAGGGCTGACGCGTCTTGGGAAGACTCGGTTGCACGCTGACGGTGGTCAGCAACTCGGTCAGCCCTGGCACCGTCGCGGCCTCGAGGTGTGCAACCGTTTCGACGATTGAATTACGCAGTGCTTCATCAGCGTATTGTTCTGTGAGCCAGTGAAACTTCTCCACGGTGCGATCCCACGTCAGCGGCCGGCCCGGTGCGCCTTCGTAATCGTCTTGCTCACGGAATACCGTCCGACCGTCGCGCAGAACGATGCTGACCTGCACGGGCGTGGCGCGCGGGTAGCGCGCAGTCAGCGTCGAGTTGGGGCGCACATGGATACGCCTGAGGAGCGCTTGGGCGTCGGGTCGAAGAATCCGTTCGGTTTGGAGTTGCTCGGGCCCCACCTGACCGTCGATGAGTGCCGCGGCTATTAAGTACTTCAGGTTGTAGTCGGCCTGCTCCTTCGTCAGAGGCGTTTCTTTATTGCCGAAAGCGCCGCCCCCTGCGATGTCGTAGGCGGTCTGAAAAACTTCAAGCTGGACCGATTCGATGTCGCGATGCGCAACGCCGTGTTCAACGGCAAGCGTGAGCGCGGTTTCGATAGGTGCCTGTCCGTGGATGAGTGCGCAGTACTTCTTCAGATACGTGTCTTTGACGACGTCGAGGCTGGTGTCATGGAGCCGGAGATCGATCGGTTGGCCGAAGAGTTGCTCAAGCCCGTTTGGGCCTTCGAAGAGGCCGCGCGGACCGGTGATGCCTCGCTGCGCGAGTGCGGTCGCATAGACGGCACGTTGTGCGGTGATCCCTGGCGAGATTCCCTTCCAATTCGACACCGGCTCGGAATGGATCGCCGCCAGCGACACGTTGTCCGCCGCCGCGATGGCGATGGCATTGGCGGTCTGGGCCACAGTCAGGCCCAGCAACTTAGCCGTCCCTGCCGCAACCGAGATCGCCAGTTGCAGTGCATGGTTGAGGCCGTGCGCCATCACCGGCACGGACGCCGAGAACCGGCAATGCACCTCATACGCGACCGCCAGCGCCAGCAGGAAGTCGCCACCATCAACCCCGGCGCTTTCGGCCACTGCGAGGATCGCACCGAAGTTGTCCGCCGGGTGGCACAGCCCTCCTGGCGTGAGATAAGTGTCGAGCAGATCCAGATAGCGAACAGCGACCGAGTTGAACAAGGCGACCTGATCGACGCTCGACATGCCGCCGCCGATCAGCGACGCACGCTGCTGGCCGCCGACGAACTCGACTTGGTCGCGTACCGAGCGGACCGTATCACCGTCGAGTGCGGCGATCGCACAGCCAAGGCTGTCAAGAACGTTGCGCCGCAGAAGGATTGCTGCGTCTTCGGGCAGATCTGCCGCGCTCGACCCAATAACAAACTCGGCAAGTCCTTCGACCGCGAAGCTCATGACTGTGCGCCCAGCAAGGGATCGTTGGGATGCACAGTGAGCGCCGTCGTGTTGACAGTCATCCACTCGTATAGCGGCAGCGATTCCAATGTCGCGGTGAGATGTGTCTCGTCGCGGTCGTTCCACAGTCCCAATGTGCGTCGGTCGCCGGACACGTTTGGCAGTGCCCAAAGACGGAGCAAGCGTCCCTCCGCGGCGAGTTCACGAGCGCGAGCTGCTTCGCGCGCGATCACGTCTTCGACGGTCTGGCCTGACGTGTCCGCGGGAACGGTAATGGTCAAGGTGGTCAGAAACTCGTGTGCTTCGCGTCCAAGCGAACCCCGTGGGTCGTTGGGATGCGCCGACAGCGGCGTGACCTCGTCCGTGCGCCACACGCGGAGTGGCATCGAGGCGAGGCTCCTCTCCAGCTGCCGGTCGTCGTCGGCGGCGAACAGCCCGAACGTGCGCCACTCGCCAGGTGCCAACGGCGGCCGCCAGAGGCGGAGCAGACCTCCCTCGGCTGCGAGTTCGCGTGCGCGCGCCGCTTCGCGCGTGCGGATGTCGTCCACCGCGGGCTCAGGCGTTCCCTGGGGAACGTGCGTCGTCATCTCGACGAAGTACTCCATGGCCAACACCTCTCTCGAGACGAGAAATTGTTTCCGGTGTCCAGCGCTCTATGTGCCGACGATCTCGGCAGTGATGCGGTCCATTAGAGCTGGGTAGCGGTTGGCCTCGCGATGCCTGCCAGGCTTGCCGCTGCTGATGAGCCCGGCCGCAAGCCCGCGCGGGGGATCGGCCCAGATCGCGATGTTGGTCAAACCGGTGTTACCAAACGCCGCAGACGCATTGCGTCCGAACGGACCGAACCGCTTTGACCCCAGCATGTATCCGGTACCCCAGCGAAGCGGCGCGAGCCCGACGGCGACATCCGGCCGCAGGCGACGGCACTCTTTCACTGCGGCGTTCAACGTTTCCGGTTGCATGATGCGCACGCCGTCGAGTTCACCGCCGCGCCGCAGGATCTCGGCGAAGAGGGAGAGTTCGTACGCGGTCGAAACGGTGTTAGACGATGGCAGCACGCTTGTGAGGTATTGGGGCGTGTTGGAGAACGGGATGATCCTCTGCATCGTTCCGCCGACCGCTAACCGGAAGACGGTTGCCAGTGGCGCGGGCAGTGGCTTACCGGTGGCGTGACTCGGAGCGACCAGCGGAACATCCTGCGCTGCAACGCCGTAATTGGTCCAGCGGAAGCCGAGCGGGCCGAGAATCTCCGTGTCCAGAATGTCGCGAATGTTCTTGCCGGTAGCGGCTGAGACGATCTCACGGACCAGTGGCCCCCACGTCAGCCCGTGGTAGATGTGAACCAGTCCCGGCCGGTACAGCGGCTTGAGCTCACCGAGTTTTTCACGCGTGTATTCACTGTCGTCCATGCGGTTGAGGTCCGGCCTCGGCCCGGTGTAGATCGGAATGCCTGCGCTGTGGGTCATCACATGCCGGATCGTCGTGCGGTCTTTGCCGTGGCTGGTGTAGGTGGGCAGGTAGTCGCAGACGCGATCGTCGAGCGAGAAGTACCCGCGTTCGACGAGCATGTGGACGACGGTCGTGGTGATCGCCTTGGCTGCCGAATACGCGCAGAACGGGGTTTCTGTTGTCGCCAAGACCTTTTCGGCGTCAGGAGGATCGGTTGGGGCGTTGCCCCAGCCGTGCCCGATCGCGCGGTTCAGGATGACCTGCCCGTTGCGTCGCAGGCACAACTGAATCGCGGGGTGCATCCCCGCTTGATACCAGTGCCGTGCGGCTTGCCAGATCCGCTCGACGGACGCCGGGTCGACCGCGCTGTGGTCTTCCGCCCCGACCGATGTCACCGCGTCGAGATCGGCCGGAACGCGGATTCGGCCGTCCTCGGTCATGCTTTTTTCCTGTGCAACGTCGCGGCCAGGTGATGTCGCAGGGGTTGACCTACCGCGGCCATCCGCAGTGTGTACGTCAGCTCGTCCCCCTGAACGTGAATCGAACGGGCCAGCGCCGTAACTTCTTTCGCGGATGCGGTAAGGCCGATCGTCGTCGCGTTCAGTTCCATCTCGATCGTGGTACCGCTGACGGACAGGGTGCCCTCCTGGATCTCGGTGATGCCGGTCGGATGCGCCAAAACAAATTCGACGTGCCCCGGGAACGGAAGGCGCACGTACCCGGTCTCGGCGTGCAGCGGACGTCCGTCGGCGCTGGCCTTTGTCTGTTGGCCGTACGTCAGGAACGGTTTACCGACGTGACCGAAGGTGACCTCCTCGAGATAGCCGAACGGCTGAATCGTCGGGTACTCGCCGGCGCCCTGACCTGCCCAGGAACCCAGCAGCGGCGCGAGGACAGCGACGTCGGGATGCAGGTCGGCCACGTCCGTCAGGGTACGGGCAGCAGAGGTCGTGCTTTGTGGCCGTCCGGTAGGGTTCCGCGGTATGTCGGGCCGGACGTTCTCGTTCGAGGTCAACCGGACGACCCGCGCGACGGCGGCGACCCTGTTCAGGCTGGAGACAGATGGCGGCCGCTGGTCGGACTGGGCGAAGCCGCTCATCATGCAGTCTGGCTGGGAGCAAGAGGGCGATCCGGCCCCCGGTGGAATCGGAGCGGTCCGCAAAGTCGGGATGTGGCCGGTGTTCGTGCGTGAGCAGACCGTCGAATACGAGCAGGACCGCCGGCACGTCTACGAGCTGATCGGGCCGCGCACGCCAGCCAAGGGCTACCGCGGAGAGGCGATCTTCACTCCGAACACATCGGGCGGCACCGACCTGCACTGGAAGGGTTCGTTCACCGAAACGATTCCCGGGACGGGACCCTTGATGCGTGCCATCTTTCTCGGCGCCATCACGTTCTTTTCGGACCGACTTGTGAAAGAGGCCGAGCGCCAACTCCCAACGGACCCGACGGCCGGCTGATCGCGGCAGTGGCTCGGGTCAGGCGTCGTCCGATGGAACCGACCTGTCGAGATGTCAACGCCCGCAGAGGATGTACGCACACAATGAGCTCGACGTGTTGACGATCGCCGAACACCGGCGCGGCGATCGTGGCGATGGGTTGCGCCCTTCGCGCAGGGTCATCGTCGGCGAGGAAGCCGATAGTCGTGTATTCGACGACCAGGCGGTCCATGATCTCCCGCACGCGTGCGGGCATTCCTTCTCTTTCCAGCGTGCCGACCAGTTGGGCAGCCTGCGCCAGCGCAGGCGTGGTCCAGTCGACGTCGAACCCGCGTTCACGGGTTCGGGCCAGTACTTGTTCAAGGCGCCGGGTCAACGCCGCATTGTCGGTCGCCGCGCGCTGCATCCACTCGCGCTGTTCTTCCTGGGTGTCCCACGCGGCGAACGCGACGCCGAAGGGCGGTGCATAGGGGATCCGGTCGCCCGTGCCGGGACGCTGACCGACGTCGCCCTCCGCATATGCCGTGATGACCATCGAGTCACCGACTCGTTCGACCACCGAGGCGGGGTAACCCAACTCATTCGAAAGTTGTTGTGCTGCCTCGCGTGCGGCGTGAGCAATCGGCCGCGCGGCGTCCGCGCGTCCCGCCACCAGATCCAACGCCGGCCCCAGGGAGAACATCTTGTCCACGGGATCGCGGGCCAGCCAACCCCGATCGCACAACGTCGTCAAGATGGCGTGCGCGGTGGCTTGGGTCAGACCAAGTTCGCGCACGACATCAGAGAACCGGAGCCTTTCCTTGCCGGGCTTGGCGAGTAATTCGACGACGTCGAGTACCCGGGCCGTCGGCGCCGAGGTGGGTCCGGGAATGGCTTGACTCCCTCCGAGGGATTGCCTACAGTCGGTGTCAAATTGTCGAAAAGATTATCTCGAATATTCGAGGCAATCAAGGAGTGGGACATGCGGGCAGTCGTCCTCAGGGGTGGCCAGCTGGAAGTCCGCCAGACTCCCGACCCGCAGCCCGGCCCGGGCGAACTTTTGCTACGGACGCTGAGCACGGCGATCTGTGCGTCGGACGTGCATTTCATGGACCACCCGGAGCTCGGCGTCAACGATCCGACCGGCCGATCGCTCTACGACGCGGACCGGGACATCGTGCTCGGCCATGAGTTTGTCGGTGAGGTGATCGGCCACGGTCCGGACTGCTCCGACCAGTTCCCGGTCGGCACGCGGGTGACGTCGATTCCCATCCGGCTCGTCAACGGCGGCGCAGACGGCGCGCGGATCATCGGCCAGCACCCCGAGGCACAAGGCAGCTTCGGCGAACTGCTCGTCGTTGCGGAGGCGATTGCCAAGCCCGTCGAGGGCGACGCCTCCAACGATGCTGTCGCGCTCACGGACGCGTTCGCGGTGGGCGAGTTCTATGTCCGCTCGGCTCGGATGGAGCAGGGCGAGGTCCCGATCGTGATCGGTGCGGGCGCGATCGGGCTGTCCGCTGTCGCCGCGCTCTCGAGCAGAGGCATCGAGCCGATCATCGTGTCGGACTATAAGGCCGACCGACGCGAACTGGCCCGCGACGGATTCGGAGCGCACATCCTGGTCGACCCCGCGGAGAAGTCGCCGTTCGACGTGTGGCGCGACGTGCGTGCGGAGCGCGGTCTGTGGGGACCCGCCGTCGTCTTCGAGTGCGTCGGTGCCCCCGGCCTGGTCCAGAAGATCGTCGATTCGGCAGAGATGGGGACCAGGATCTACTGCGCCGGCGGTTGGTACACCGGCGACACACTGGACATCACCGCCGCCACCCGCCAAGGCGTCACGCTGCAGTTCGGTGGCGGCCCCCACCCGCAGGACTGGTACGGCACCCTCGACGCGATCGCGTCGGGCCGCCTGGACCCGATACCCAGCGTCGGCAAGATCGTGACGCTCGACGAGGTTCCCGACGCGCTCGACCTGGCTCGTAAATCGGACGGTCCGCCGAGGATCGTGGTGCACCCGAACGGAGACCCTGCATGACAGACCGAGAAGACCTACAGGACATCTCCGACTTGCTGGTGCGCTACGCCACCGGGATAGACCGTCGCGACTGGCGCCTGTTCCGCACGGTCTTCACCGACGATTGCCAACTCGACTACGGCGAGATCGGCACATGGGACGGCGTCGACGCGGTCACCGAATTCATGGAGCAGTCTCATGGCGCGGCCCCGACATTGCACCGGATGAGCAACCAGGCGATCAACATCAACGGTGACCGAGCCGAGGCGCGCACCTACGTGGACATGATCATGGTGGTCGACTCCAAGTCTGGCGTGAACGCGATCGGGTACTACGACGACGACATCGTGCGTACCGATGAGCGCTGGCGGATCGCGCGCCGTCGGTTTACCACGGTGCGGCTGAGCACATTTGGCGACGCATAGGAGATAACCATGACGTTCGCATCCAAGTACGGACCGTGGGCGGTCGTCGCGGGAGCCTCAGACGGCGTCGGGGCCGCGTTCGCAGAAGGACTCGCCGAGCGAGGAGTCAACGTCGTGCTGGTGGCTCGTCGCCAGGCGGTTCTCGACGAAGTCGCGGTCGGCATCCGGGCCCGCTCTGACGTAGAAACACTCTCTCTTGCAATAGATCTCGCCGAGCTGGATGCGATGGCCAAGCTCGCCGACGCCACCAAGGACCTTCAGGTCGGCTTCCTGGTCTACTGTGCCGGGGCCGATCCGAACTTCGCGCCCTTTCTCGCCAATCCGATAGAGACTGCCGAAGCGATGGTGCAACGGAACTGCATCGTGCCGATGCAACTGTGCCACCATTTCGCGCCTGCGATGGTCGAGCGAGGCAGCGGGGGAATCGTCGTCTTCGGGTCAGGTGCCGGGCTTGCGGGCGGCCCGAATATGGTGGCCTATGGCGCTTCGAAGGCGTTCGACATGGTTTTCGCCGAAGCACTTTGGGCCGAGCTGCACGACAAGGGCATCGACGTGCTCGGCCTCATTCTGGGCAAGACCGACACGCCTGCGCTCCGACAGCTCGAACATGAACGAGGCCTACTGAGTTCTCCGGATGAGACGCCCCTGGATGCCGACGCAGTGGAGACCGTCATCGCCGAGGCGTTCGACAACCTCACCAACGGGCCGACCTGGTTCGTTGGCGAAACCATGCGTGCCGCATCCCAATTGATGGGCTCGCTCTCCCGCAACCAAGCTGTCCAACTGTTTACGGCGGCGAGCGCCGCGGCGATGGGCAGCGATCAGTGACGCTGGCGAAGGTTCGCTACTTCGGGGCGAACCGCTGCCCGGCGTCCAGTCGGATGCACTGGCCGTTGAGCATCGGGTTCTCCACGATCGCGACCGCGAGCTTGGCGTACTCCTCGGGACGGCCCAGCCGGCGCGGGAACGCGGCGTCCTTGGTCAGGTTCGCCGCGAACTCGTCGGGGATGCCTTCGGTCAACCCCGTGGCGAACAGGCTCGGCGCGATGGCCAACACGCGAATTCCCAGGCTGCCCAGATCGCGAGCCATCGTCAGGCACATGCCGGCGATCGCGGCTTTGGAGGCCGTGTAGGCGACCTGGCCGATCTGTCCCTCGAACGCGGCGATCGACGACGTGTTGATGATCACGCCGCGTTCCTCGTCTTCCGGCTCGTTCGTGCTCATGTGCCAAGCTGCCAGTCGGCTGACGTTGAACGTGCCGATCAGGTTCAGGTCGATGGCGGCCCGGAACGAGTCCAGGCTATGCGGACCATCCCTCTTCACGGTGCGCTCTCCGGTTCCGCCGCCCGCGGTGGTCACCGCGATGTGCAATCCGCCGAGTTCGTCGACCGCCTGTTGCAAGACCTGCTCGGTGCCGGTGAAGTCGGTGACGTCGACCGGATGGAACGTCGCGCCCAGGCCGTCGGCCACCTCCTGGCCTTTCGACTGGGGCCGGTCGAGTACTGCGACGTTCGCTCCGCGCTTGACCAGCGCTTCGGCGGTCGCCCGCCCGAAGCCCGATGCTCCGCCGACGATGACGGCCTTCTTCCCGGCGATCTCCATGAGCTCCCTTTCCAGATTGTGGTCGAACTGTAAAGCAACTTAGCCGACGGGCGGCACTTCGAAGTCGTCGAGGTGGCGCCCAATGAATTCCAGGGCCTCGGCATGCCCCCGGGTGATGCCGAGGCCCTTCTCGAGCATCAGGATGCGGGCCAGGCTCGCGACGATCATCGACATGACCACCGGTGGGAATGCCTTCGTGTCGACGCCGTGTGCGCGCAACGCCAGCGTCAGGGTGGCCTCTTCCATGTCGCGGAAGCGCTCGTTATACGCCACGATCTCGCTGCGGATCGCCTTGCGGTGATTGGCGAGCGCCATGAACTCCATCCAGAGTTGGCTTCCCTGTGCGCTGTTGAGTTTCCACAGCGCGTGCAATGGCGCCTCTTCGGTCAGCGCCCTGCGCTGGCGTTCGAGGTCGGTCTCCGCACCCGCGCCGAGCACGGCCAGGAACAGGTCGTCCATGCTCGGGAAGTAGTAGTGCACGAGCGCCGGTTTGACCCCGGCCTTGGCTGCCACCCGTCGTGACGTCGCCGCCGCATAGCCTTCGTCGAGCATGACTTGGGCGGTCGCCCGTATCAATGCACGTCGAGTTGCTGAGTCACGCGTGCGCGCTTTAGGAGCGCTCACGTCGTCTCGCCGCGGTGATCAAACCTTGACCGTGCGCCGTCCGGACTGCTAGACATGGCCTCACCCTAATTATTGGGCGATCGCCCAACAAGAGGAGGCAGAATGGCGGTCGTGAAGGATACCGACGGCGAGCCGCTTGCGAGACGAGCAGACAGTTCCGTTTACTACGACCCCTACGACGTCGAGATCACAGCCGATCCGTACCCGACGTATGCGCGCCTGCGCGAGGAAGCTCCCATCTACTACAACGAGCGCTACGACTTCTGGGCGCTGTCGCGCCACGCCGACGTCGAGAAGGCGCTGTCGAATTGGGAGACGTTCTCCAACCAACGAAGCGACATCCTCGAACTCATGAAGTCGGACTTCGACATGCCCAAGGGTGTGATGATGTTCGAGGACCCGCCCGTGCACACGATGTTGCGCGGGCTGATGTCGCGGGTCTTCACCCCGCGGCGGATGGCCGAGATCGAGGACCAGATTCGGCAGTTCTGTGTCAACTGCCTAAATCCGTTGATCGGCTCCGATGATTTCGACATAGTCGCCGACCTCGCCTCGATGATGCCGATGCGGGTCATCGGCATGCTGCTGGGCATCCCGGAGTCGGAACAGGCAGCGGTCCGAGACGCCAACGATGCCAACCTGCGCACCAAACCCGGCTCGCCGATGAAGGTCGTAAGCGCCGACAGAATCGCCGACGGCAGCATCTATGCCGACTACGTCGAGTGGCGTTCTCACAATCCCTCGAACGACTTGATGACGGCGTTACTCAACGTGGAGTTCGAAGACGAAGGTGGCGTGACGAGAAAGCTCACCCGCAAGGAGATCCTGCACTACACGCAAGTCGTCGCCGGGGCGGGCAACGAGACCACCGGCCGGCTCATCGGCTGGCTCGCTAAGGTGCTGGCCGAGCACCCCGACCAGCGCCGCGAGGTGGTCGAGGATCGGAGCCTACTGTTGCGCGTCGTCGACGAGACGTTGCGCCTAGAGCCTCCCGGCACGAACCTAGCCCGCTATATAGCCAAGGATTTCGAGGTGTACGGCACGACAGTTCCTGCCGGAAGCGCAATGCTGCTCATGTTGGGCGCCGCCAATCGCGACCCGCGCCGATACGAGAACCCCGACGCGTTCGACATCCACCGCGCCAACATCAGTCACCTCACGTTGGGCAAGGGCTTGCATTATTGCCTCGGGGCGAACCTGGCGCGGCTAGAGGGCAAGGTCGCGCTTGACGAGCTGCTGAACCGTTGGCCCGAGTGGGACATCGATTATGAGACAATGCAACTGGCGTCGACGTCGACCATGCGCGGGTGGGAGCGGCTGCGGATCGTGCTTCCCTAGCCGGCCAAGTCGGGCAGCACCGTCGACGCGAACAGTTCAAGCGTTTCGTCAGACGCCCGGTCGTGGGTGAACAGCACCACTTGACCGAAACCGAGCGACTGGAGTTCACGCAGCCGGTCGACGATCGCGGGTGGTGTGCCGATGAGACCACCCTCGTGCAATCCGAAACCTGTTCCGCCGAAACGTCGCTGCGCGACCTCGCGGACTTTCGGCAACGATGCTTCATCGGGTGCGAGTGCCATGACGGCCTCGATGGACAACACTATCGATGCCGGATCACGACCGATGTCCTCACAGCAGGATCGCAGCACCGACAGCTTGTGCTCGAGGTCACCGAGGGCGTAGGTCGGAACATTCCAGACATCGGCATGGCGTGCGACCAACGGCAGCGTGTACTTCTCGCCGACGCCACCGACAATGATCGGAGGGCGCGGCTGTTGGCAAGGTCCGGGCACGATGGGCATGTCGCGCACCGCGTAATGCTTGCCGGCGAAGTCGATCTTGCCGTCGGCGAACGCCTGACTCAAGATCTGCAGTGTCTCGGCCAACCGCTCGGACCGCTCGGCGAAGCTGCCCCAGTCCAGGCCGACGCGGGTGTGTTCGTCTTCGATCGAGCCGCTGCCGATGCCGAGTTGCAGCCTGCCCGCCGCGATCTGATCGAGCGTGGTCGCCATCTTCGCCAGCACCGCCGGGTGGCGAAACTGGTTGCACAACACCATGTGTCCCACGCGTAGCCGCTCGGTGCGGCTCAGCAACGCAGTCGCCAACGTCCACGCTTCCAGCGAGGAGATCTCAGGGGCGCCGGGGCCGTACAAGTGGTCGTAGAGCCACACCGACGCGATGCCCAGCTCTTCGCAGCGCAGCGCCCGGTGCAGGACATCTTCATACGAGAACGCGATCTGAGGCACGTATACACCGATGTCGAGCTCTGTCATGGTCGCAACTCCAATCTTCCGTGGGTGATGGTCTTCACGCCGTTGCAGGTCGCCTCGAACGCGAACGACCGCCCGTCGATGTCGTAGGCCTCTACGGTGAGGTCAGCTCCCAGCGGCGTGGGCGACGTGAATCGCACCGCAACCCGCGACACCCGCCCGGGATCGTCGGCACCCAGGATCCCGAGAACACGGTGAGTGCATATCGCCATCGTGCATAGACCATGGGCGAACAGGAAGTCTGAGCCGCTGGCCCGTGCCGCCTCGATGTCGAAGTGGTGTGCCGACCAGTCGCCGGACACCTCGGCGTAGCGGTGGGCGGCATGCTCGTCGATGTGGTGAGTCGCCGACCCGACGCGATGGGACCTGGCCGACTCAGGAAACCGATGGTCAACAGGCGGCGATCCCACGTCGACCATCGAATGCAACCCGAGAAGTACTGTGGTCCAGCATTGTTCGATGACGACCTCGCCGTGGGCATCCGACTGCTGGATGTGCAGGACGACTTGCGCCCCTGCGCGCACGGTGCGCACCGCTGACACCTGTGACCAGGTCTGGAGGGACTCACCCGGAACCAGTGGGCGGTGCACCACGATGTCATGCTCACCGTGCACGCCGCCGCGTGCCTGCCGCCATGCCGCCTCGGGTAGGTCCCCATTGGCGGCCGCCTGCGCTTTGAAGACCAGGACGACGGGGAAGACCGCGGGCACCGCCTCACCGGCCAACACGGTCGCAGTCTCGTCGCCGGTGACAGCGGCGTAGGCCGCGATGCGTTCCGCCTCAAGTCGGCCGCAAAACGGACCGTGCCGTGAAAGCGGTCCCGCCACAATGTGATTCATCTACTGCGGAGCCCCTCGAGCAAAGTGCGCGCTGCTTTCACACAGGGCTGCAGCCGCTGAAATGGGCCGACCCCGGCTTCGGCCAAGGACAGCCGCGGCACTTCGAGCCCGATCACCACGTACGAAGGAACGGCGGCGAGGATCTCAGCAAGCGGCAGCTCGCCTTCGCCGGGGACGAGGCGCTCGAAAGTGGCTTCCTGCAGGTAATTGCCGATGCGTGGGCGAAGTGTGGTGTCGCTCAGTTGGACGTAGCCGATGCGATCCGGATCGATCGTGGACAGGTCGGAGGCCGTGCCGCCGGCCCGCACGAAGTGCATGGTGTCGATGAGCAACCGGGTATCTGGCCGACCAATATGGTCGAGAGCGGCTGCGCCGGAGGCAATGTCGCCGATGACCGTGCCGGGAGCCAGTTCGATGACCGTCTCCATCCCGCGTTCGGCGGCCACTTCGGCCAGCATGGCGATCTGATCGAAAGTCCTGGCACGATCGGGTTCGAAGCTGACAGTGCTGATCCGGGGAACACGCAATTCGGCCATCACGTCGAGATCGGCGGCGTGGTCGCGGGCATCCGCGCCGCGACGCACCAGCATGCCTTCACCCAATGAGATCGCGACGCCGCGTTCGTCCAGCGCCGCCAGCATCTGACATCTGAGCCGGCGGTCATCCCTCAGCGAGTACGGCGGATAACCGAGTTGGGGGACGGAGAATCCGGCGATGCCACTGGAGATGTGCCGGCATCCGAGATCGGCCGTGAGATGGACGAATTCCACTGGCGGCAAGCCGAATACGCTGAGCATCTCGATGCCGAGTCGGTCATTGGATGTGCAGTCCATCTCACAGCGCCGCGGCGATACGACGCCATTGCTCGCTTGGGAAGGCGCTCGGGTCGGCTTCCAGCGGTTGGATGCACACATGGTCGGCGCCGGCCGCCAGGTGCTCCCTGACCCTGCGCAGGATCGCGTCCTCGTCTCCCCACGCGATGATCGCGTCCAACAGCCGGTCGCTCACCGACGCCAGGTCGTCACTTGAGAAGCCCAGGCGTAGAAGGTTATTGGCGTAGTTCGGCAGTGCCAGGTAGGAGCGGAGCCAGTCGGCTCCCACCGCCCGCGCCGTCTCGCGGCTGTCGCACAAAATCACGGTCTGCTCCGGCAGCAGCAGCGGTCCGCTGCCCAACACCTCGCGGGCGCGGGCGGTGTGCTCGGGTGTCACCAGGTACGGGTGGGCCCCGGCCGTGCGTGTCGCCGCCAACTGAAGCATCTTGGGCCCAAGCGCGGCGAGTGCCCGTCCGTCCGGGGGTACAGGCTGCTCAGCGTCGTCCAACGCGTCGAGGTACGAACGCGTCGCCGCCAGCGGCTTGCGATAGCGACCTGGCTCTTTGGCATCGATGAGCGGCGCGTGGCTGACGCCGATACCCAACAGGAACCGATGCCCATGGGCGGCGGTCAGCGATGCGTAGGAACTCGCGACGTCATTCGGTGCATGCAGCCACAGGTTGAGTATGCCGGTGGCGACCACGGTTCGCGTGGTCGAGCTCAGAAGGTGTTCCACCGAGTCGAACACCCGTCCGCCTACGTCGGGAATCCACAGTGCGGAGTAGCCCAGCTCGTCGAGTTCGGCAGCCGCGTCGGCGGTCTGGGACTGGTCGCCGTAGCGCAGCTGCGAACTCCATACCCCGACACCTGAAAGCTTCACGCCATGACGGTAACGTGATTCTCTGACTATGAGAACTGGGATTTGTGCCGGGAAGGTCGCCTTGGTGACCGGCAGCAGCCGAGGGCTGGGCAAGGCGATCGCGCAGCGATTGGCACGCGAAGGAGCCAGCGTTGCGCTGACCGCGCGCACCATGGAGCCCGACCCTAGATATCAAGGCTCGTTGCAGCAGACGCTTGAGGAGATCACAACCGATGGCGGCTCGGCGATCGCCGTTCAGGCCGACCTGTCGAAGCTCGACGATCGCGAACGTCTCTTCGTCGAGGTGGTCGACCGCATCGGCGCACCCGACATCCTGATCAACAACGCTGCGGTGACGTTCCTGCGACCGCTCGACACGTTCCCGCAGCGGCGGGTGCGGCTGATGGTGGAGATGCACGTGCTGGCGCCGCTGCACCTGACCCAGTTGGCCATCCCGGGCATGCGCGAACGCGGCCGCGGCTGGGTGCTCAACGTCACCTCTGTCGGCGGCGATCTTCCCGAGGGCCCGCCTTTCTCGGAGTTCGACCGCACAGCGGGATTCGGTGTCTACGGCACGGTCAAGGCGGCGTTGAACCGCCTCACGAAAAGCCTTGCGGCTGAGCTCTATGACGACAGGATTGCGGTCAATGCCGCCGCGCCGTCCAACCCGGTGGCCACCCCGGGTGCCGGCGCGTTGGACCTCGCCAAGACCGACACCGAGGACATCGAGCTGATCACACAGACCGCGTTGACCCTGTGCACCGGCGATCCGAAGACGTTGACAGGACGCATCGTCCACACGCAGCCGTTCCTGCGCGAGATCGGTTGGCTGAAGTAGCTTCTCAAGTCGCCGAGACCACGGTTGTGGACGAAGAAGCGCCAAAATCCGTCAACAACCGTAGTGTCGGCGATCAATGCCGGCCAGTTTGTCGGCGAACTTCGCCTCCGCCGCAGCCCGAAGCCGCAGCAGGTGTTCCGACGGGAACACGTCCGGCGACGGCTCGTGGTCTTTCAGCAGCAGCCGCGCGAGCGTCACCTTGTGCACCTCGGTGGGACCGTCGGCCAGCCCGAGCACGAACGATTCGACGAGGTACTGCACGAACGGCATCTCGTGAGTGACGCCCAACGATCCGTGCAGCTGCAGCGCGCGGGCCGACACGTCGTGCAGCACTTTCTGCATCATCGCCTTGACCGCCGAGATGTCGGCACGCACCGCCCTGTAGTCGTTGTGCTGGTCGATCTTCCACGCGGTCTGCAGCGTGAGGAGCCGGAACGCCTCGATCTCCATCCACGAGTCGGCAACCATCTCCTGTACGAGCTGTTTGTTGGCGAGCAGTTCTCCCTGGGTGTGCCGGGAAACCGCACGCTCGCAGAGCATGTCGAGGATGCGCCGCACCAGCCCGACTGTCCGCATGGCGTGGTGGATGCGGCCGCCACCGAGGCGGGTTTGTGCGACGACGAAGGCCCCGCCGCGCGGCCCCAGCATGTGGTCGGCCGGGACGCGCACGTTCTCGTAACGCACATAACCCTCCCGTCCGCCGCCGAGCGGTTGATAACCCAGCCCGACATCGCGCAAGACGTTGATGCCGGGTGTCTCGGCGGGCACGACGAACATGGAGTAACGCTCGTAGGGCGGTGCGTCGGGATCGGTCATCGCCATCACGATCAAGAATGACGCCATCGAAGCGAAGGAGGAAAACCACTTCTCGCCGTTGATGATCCAGTGGTCGCCGTCCTGCACGGCCGTGGTGGTGAAGACCTTCGGGTCGGCGCCGCCCTGTGGCTCTGTCATCGAAAAGCAGGACACGATCCGGTTGTCGAGTAGCGGCTCCAGATAGCGCTCCTTGAGTTCCGGTGTGCCGAAATGAGCCAGAATCTCGCTGTTGCCGGAGTCCGGTGCCTGCGAACCGAAAACTATTGGGGCACACTCAGATCGGCCAAGGATCTCATTGAGCAGCGCCAGCTTCACCTGACCGTGGCCCGGGCCGCCGAGGTGAGGACCGAGGTGCGCGGCCCACAGTCCGCGCTCCTTGACGATCTTCTGCAGGGGTGGAATCAAGGCTTGACGTACTGGGTCGTTGAGGTCGTGAGATTCCTTGACAATCTGGTCGATCGGCTCGCACTCAGAACGCACGAAGTCATCCACCCACTTCAGCTGCGCCCCCCATTCCGGGTCGGTGGAAAAGTCCCAAGCCACTAGGAGTCCTTTCTGCTCTGACGCACACCCGCGTCGGTCAGATCGGCGATGGCAGTCTCGTCCTCGAACGCGCCACTGATGCTCAGCACCGGTGTCGCGCACGCACCTGGCGATTTAAGTTCGTGTTCCCATTCGGCACGCCTCTTCTGACGGAACCGCGCAGCGAACGTTTCGCGATGCTGCTGCCACTCCCACGGCTCGTAGCCGGGTGCCAACCCGCACATCATCACGATTCGGACGCCACACAACGGACGGGTCACGACGACCACTTCTGCCGCCGCGCAGCAGCTTCTTCGGTGGCATGGCTGAGCACCTGATTTCGGTTCTCGAGCTCAAGAGCCGCCGAAAGCCCAGCAGCGTCGGTATTGAACTGCAACGCACGCTTGGTCAATTGCACTCCCAGCGGAGCGAGTTGTGCGAGTGCCGTCGCGATTTCGAGCGCACGGTCAATCAGCTGCTCGGGCGCGACGAGCTGGCTCACCAGGCCACGGCGGTCGGCCTCTTCGGCGGACACCGTGCGGCCGGTCAGCATCCACTCCGCCGCGACGCTGGTTCCGACGATCCGGGGCAGGAAATAGCTCATCCCCATCTCGGCGCCCGACAGGCCGAGCAGGATCGCAGCATTACCGAAAGACGCCGCTGTCGAACAGATCCTGATGTCGGCGGCGAGACACAACGCCAGCCCGGCACCGACGCATGGACCGTTGACCGCGGCGATCACCGGTTGTGGCAGTTCCCAAATCGCCTGTGGCAGAGCAGCCATCGCCTCTTGGAACCGCAGTCGGTCGATGGCGGGATCGGCAGCATCGACCACTGTCCCGAAGTCACGCATGTCGATGCCCGAGCAGAACCCCCGGCCGGTTCCGGTGATGATGACGGCGTGCATCGAGGCGTCGGCGGCGATTGACGCGAACGCCTGCGTCAGCTCGACCCGCATGACGTCGTCGATGGCGTTGAGGCGCTCAGGTCGGTTCAGCCGCAGCGCAGCCACCCCCGGGCACGGCGCGTCGACGATGATTGTTTCTGACAACGCGAGAATCGTATTCTCGTCGGTTGCCCTAATGCAATTGCGCCGCTCGCCGCGCCGGCACCGTGGTGAGCAGCAGGGCGACGAACCCCACGCCCACCGCAACGTAAAGCCAACCGAGCGGAGCTTGAGATTCTTCCGGTAGGTACGCCATCAGGGCCATCGCCATGCTGACAACCAGGTAGCAGCAGGTGTTGACCAACCCGGCGATCAGGCCGATGTTCCGGGTGAACACCCCCATCGCCAACGCGCCGACAGGATGCCTTTCGAGTCGGAGTAGCCCTGCGCGTCCGGCAGGGCGTGGATCATGTCGCGCACGATCTCGCTCGGCGCGTCGAGCCCGAATGGCGCCGGGTTGCCGATGTTCAGCTTGAGGATGCGGTGACCCTGTGCCTCCAGCTGCGCCGCGTGATCGTGCAGTGGACCGCGAATCTCGTAGAGGACGTCCTGCAGCTTCGAGGATTGCGTGACCGTGCGCGGTTGCCGACGTCGCTGCCGGATCACCTGCCAGGGCATCATGCCGCCGGCCTTGCGGTGACGGCTGGGTCGGAGCGGGATCACCTTGGCGACGCGACGAGTCGTGTCATCGGCGGAGAGGGGCGCGACTTGGGTTGTCGCGCGGTGGATGCCGGCCATCGTTACCTCTGGTTCGTTAGTTCTGGTGTGCCGGTGTTTTTGGGGCACCCAGTCACTATCGCGGCGGTGTTCGGTGGTGTCTGTCCGGTGATCAGGCGGAGCAGCGGACGCCCTGTGGTCCGGACCGCGCCGTTGCAGAAGCCGCAGACGCCGTCATACGGGAGAACGGGCCCCCGAACGCCCACCATCGTTACCGTGACTTCTCGATGATGTGGTCGGCGAACCACTCGATCGCTGCGCGGTAACGCTCGGCGTCCTGCTTGAGCGAGTCGTGGTCGCCTGCTTGGATGTCGGCGAGCCCCGCCCACGGACTGCACATCACCGCGGTGATTCCGATGTCTTCGGCACGCTTGAACAGATCGGGTGTCGGCTGTTCGAGCAACGCGAGCATGATCTCGAACGGCTCGGTTTGCCGCCCGTACTCTCGGCGTAGCGCCGTCAGCTTCTCGACGAACCTGACCGCCTCGTCCCATCTGTACGCGTACCCCACCCAGCCGTCGCAGATGCTTGCCGCGCGCCGCAGCGCGCGCGTCGGACTCACCGCCGCACAGAATCGGCACCGCAACCGTGGGGTGCGGCTCGATCATCATCTCGGGCACGCGGTAGTACTGGCCGCTCCACGACACCCAGCCGCCGCGCCACAGCGCCCGTAACGCGGGGATCATCTCGTCGAGCCGCTTGCCGCGGTTGCCGAAGTCCTGGCCCAGTAGCTCGTATTCCTCGCGCATCCACCCGACACCGACGGCCAACGACACTCGGCCCTCCGACACCACTGATGCCGTCGCGACCTGCTTCGCCACCTCCAACAACGGGCGGGCGGGTGCGACGTAAACCGCATTGGAGAATCGCAGCCGGCGCGTCACAGCCGCCATCGCGCCGATCAGCACCCACGAGTCCGGCCAGGCGGTGTCCGGAGACCACCCCGGTCGGCCGCTCGGCGATGGATATGCGGACTTGAGCTCGCGCGGGTAGATGAGGTGATCGGAGGAACAGATCCCGTCGAAGCCGGCCTCGTCGAGCATCGGTGCGACCGCGACGGCCTCGGTCGCATTCATGAACGCTGTGCCAGTCCAAAACTGCATTCGACCTCCTCTGCCAGCGTCACTCAGCGTGTCCGCTAACCTCATCGGTCCGTCGGGCGATGAAGGCGTTCCAGTCGGAAGCGCGTTCGACGAGTATGTCGCGGACGTGGCTGTGGGTGTAGAGCATGAACGTGTCGTCGATGATCGCCTCGGCCACCTGTTCGCCGACGACCTCGGACATCAGGACTTCGAACTGATCACCGGGTCCACGCGTCGGCACCTCGGGCCCAAACGCCGGCGGCAGCGAGGCGATGATGTTGGTGGCCACCGGTCCGGCGCACAGGACCGTCACGCCGATTCCTAACGGGTGCAGGTAGAGGCGCAGCCCCTCGGACATCTGCACCACCGCCGCCTTGGCGGCCGCGTAGGCAGACGGTCGTAGGAGTAGCTGAACAATCCGGCGAGCGAGGCCGTGTTGACGATGTGGCCGTGTCCCTGTCCGATCAGCAGCGGCAGAAACGCGGCGTTGCTACGCACCACCGCCAGCCCGGCGACGAAGTCGACCAGCATCGCCAACGGCGCGACGGTCGGCGCGCCGGTCACGGGGTTGACCAGGCCGGCCAGCGGCATCGCGCCGACGAACGGATCGGGGCTGTCCACAAGCGTTTCGACGCCGAACCGGCCCAGCGGGGTGTTCGGCGGATGCGACATCGCAGATCATGGTGTCATGGCCGACGACGAACTCGACGAGCTGTACTGGGTCAAGCCGGACGACTTCACCACAACCCGCTCCAGGCTCGCCGCGTCGGCCAGGGAACGCGGTGATACCGCCGGCGCCAAGCAGATCTCCGCCAGCCGCAAACCGACGACCGCGGCCTGGGCCGTCAACCGGCTCGTCTTGAGCCGCTCGAAGGCCAGGCAACGCCTGACCGAGCTCGGCGGGAGCCTCCGCGCCGCTCACGCCGCAACGGATGGCGATCAGATCCGGGACCTGTCCGCGCAGCAGCGCAGGCTCATCGATGAGCTCACCCGAGCCGCGTTCGACGCGGCTGAGGTGACGGACCCGTCGGCCGCCCTTCGTGAGGATGTCATGGGCACGCTGCAAGCGGCGATCGCCGACACCGATGTCGCGGCGCGGCTCGGCCGTCTGGTCAAAGCGGAGCGGTGGAGCGGCTTCGGTGATTTCGGCGTTGCGGCAGCGGTGTCCGCCACGGCACGGGGCGCGAAGAGAAAGGCCGCTGCGAACGAGCCGCCCGACGAGCCGGCCGACAGGTCGGCTGTGAATGAGAAATTCGAAAGCGCGAGAACAGCTTTGGCGGCGGCACAGCAAGCCAAGACCGAAGCGGACGCAGCGCTGAGCGAGCAGCATGCCGAACTCTCCTCGACGAGATGGCGCCGTGCAGACGCGTGTAAGCGACTCGATGAGGCTGAACGCGAGTTGCGCGCCGCCGAAGAGGCTCACGACAACGCGAAGCAGGCCAGCCGCGATGCCGCCGCGCTCGTGAAGGAAGCGAAAGCCAAGCTGAAGCAGGCCCGCGCCTAGACCTCGATGCGTGACCCCATGACCACCGTGCGGTCCAGTGGCAGGCCGAAGTACTGCGCGGCATCGGCGGTGATGTAGGACGTGGCAATGAACAACCGCTTTCGCCACTGCGTCATCGTCGGCGCGTCGCCTTTCGCCAACTCGAGCTTCGAGAGGAAGTACGAGGCACCTTCGATGTCGATCTGGCCTTCGGTGTCAGCGGGGTCGAGCAGGTGCAGCGTGCGCGGCACATTCGGCGTTTCCATGTACCCGAAGCGTGCATTGACGTGGAAGATACCGTCTTTGGCATAGCCGAGGTCGTCGATCTGCGCACGCTCGCTGTCCGGAATACGCGGAACCGGAACGGTTTCCAGCGACATGATCACCACATGCTCGTGCAGCACGCGATTGTGTTCCACGTTCGCGCGCATCGCCAGAGGTGCGGTCTCGGTACCCCGGTTGAGGAACACCGCTGTCCCCGGAATGCGCACTAGTGGCGGGTCGCAGTGGGTCACTTCGTCGATGAACTGCTTCATCGGGCCTTCCGCCTTCTCACGGGCGAGGGTGACGAGCTCGCGCCCGCGCTGCCAGGTGCTCATCACCGTGAAGGCGATGATGGCGATCAGGAGCGGCAGCCACGCTCCGTGAACCAGTTTGGTGAGGTTCGCCGCGAAGAACATCAAGTCGATCAGCAGCAGAGTGCCGCCCCCGATCAGTACGAGCCACAACGGAGTTCGCCATCTGGTGTAGGCGAGGTAGAAGAAGAGCAAAGTGGTGATGGTGATCGTCCCGGTCACCGCCATACCGAACGCATACGCCAGTGCCGAGGAACTACGGAAGGCGAAGACAAGGGTAAGCACCGAGACCATCAGCACACCGTTGATCCACGGCACGTAGATCTGGCCGACCGTCGACTCCGAGGTGTGGGCAATCCGAAGCCGTGGCAGGTAACCGAGCTGCGCGGCTTGCGACGCGACCGAATATGCCCCGGTGATCACCGCCTGCGATGCGATCACCGTCGCTGCTGTCGCCAGAAACACCATCGGAATTCGCGCCCACTCCGGGGTGAGCAGAAAGAACGGTGCGCTCTTGGCGCTCTCGTTGCCGAGCAGCAGCGCTCCCTGGCCGAAATAGTTCAGCGTGCAAGCCGGAAGGACGAGAAACAGCCACCCGCGGACGATGGCCGGCCGACCGAAGTGTCCCATGTCGGCGTAGAGCGCTTCAGCCCCGGTGACCGCGAGCACCACCGCGGCGAGCGCGAAGAAGGCGATGTGGAAATGGCCGACCATGAAGCCCAGCGCGTAGGTCGGTGACAGCGCTTTGAGGATCTGGGGATGATCGACGATGCCTCTGACCCCGCACGCACCGATCGCACTGAACCACAGGATCATTACCGGCCCGAAGAACTTGCCGACCGTCGCGGTGCCGCGGCGCTGCACCGAGAACAAGCCCACGATGATCACCGCCGTGATCGGCACGATCCATTCGTCGAAACGCGGCTCGATGACTTTGAGACCCTCGACCGCGGACAGTACTGAGATGGCGGGAGTGATCATGCTGTCGCCGAAGAACAGAGCCGCTCCGAAGATTCCCAAGGACGCCAGTGTCATGGCGGTGCGACGACGATGCGACTTGCCCCACTTCCGCACCAGCGTGATCAGCGCCATGATGCCGCCCTCGCCGTGGTTGTCGGCTCGCATCACAAGGGTCACGTAGGTCAAGGTGACGATGATCATCACCGACCAGAAGATCAGCGACACGATGCCATAGATGCTGTGCTCCGAGATGGGCACGGGGTGTGGGTCGCGCGGGTTGAACACCGTCTGAATGGTGTATATCGGGCTGGTTCCGATGTCGCCGAAGACCACACCGAGCGCACCGACCACGACCGCCAAGCGAGCCGTGTCCGCACCGCTGACGGGGCGGTGTTGAAACGCGGTGTTGGAAATCGGTTGCACGGTACAGGCGGCCGTACTATTCGACGCCGATGGTCACCTCGGTCGACTTGATGAACACCGTCGCAGGCTGGTCCACCTCGAGTCCGAGGTCTTGTGCCGCGTCCTTGGTGATCGAGGACGTCACCACGTGTTCACTGCCGTCGAGCCGAACCTTCACCGTCGCCATCACCGTGCCGAGATTGACCTCCACGATTGTGCCCGGCAGCTGATTGCGAGTAGACAAACGCATGGTGGAGTCCCTTCGGTCGTCGATCCCTAGAGAGTAGTGAAGGTTGGCCATGGCGTGTGGGAAGAAGCTGGTGATCGGTGCGAGCGGATTTCTCGGATCACATGTCACAGGCAAGCTCGTGGACAACGGCGAAGACGTTCGTGTGATGTTGCGGCGGACCAGCTCGACCAAGGGCCTCGACGACCTCGACGTAGAGCGTTGCCACGGCGACATTTTCGACGACGACGCGCTGCGCGAGGCGATGACCGGATGCGATGTGGTCTTCTACTGCGTGGTCGACGCCCGGATTTTGCTGCGGGATCCGGCTGCGCTGTTCCGGACCAACGTCGAAGGCCTGCGCCATGTGCTGGACGCTGCGCTCAGCGTTACATCATTTCGGACCGGTACGTGAGCATCCTTGAGCTTCATACCATCGCGGCTGAGGCGGTGGGGTCAGGCCGCCGCAACCTGTGCGCGAGTCGATCCGCAAGGCGGCGCAATTCTTCAAAGAGCAGCACGCCGCGCGGAAGTGAGGTTCACCTCGGACCGTGCTTGGCGTGCCACTCCGCCTGCATCGTGAGAAGAGCAATCACCGGTAGCTCAGCGGTGTCAGGGTCGAGTTCGCGGTAGCGCTGGTACACGTTGACGACGACGCGTTCCGCGTCGAGCCAGCCGGCGTACTCGGCGAGATCGATGGTGTCGGCGGCTTCGGCGAACGAAAGCCCTTGGCGGTATGCGGCTTCCGCTTGCTCGGCGACGTGGGTCAGGTAGCCGCGGACCGCGCGGATACCGTCGGGGTCGGTGATCGGGCCGTGCCCGGGGACGACCGTCGGCGCATCCAACGCGATCATCGTGTCGCACGCGGCGACCCAGTTCGCGATGGGCCCGGCCCACACGATCGGCGTGCAACCGATGAACAGCAGGTCGCCCGCGAACAGGACGCCCGCGTCCGGCAGGTGCACGACGGTGTCGGCGGCGGTGTGGGCGGGTCCGAGGTCGAGCAGACTCACGCGCCTTCCCCCCACCTCGATACTGAGGTCGTGCTCGAAGGTCTGATCGGCGTTGCGTAGCCTGATGCCACTGAAGTCGAAGGGCCCGAAGCGGTCTCGCACGTACGGCGTACCGATCGGACCGAGATCGGCGACCTGCGTCATCGCCAGCATCGCAGGCGCCATTCCATGTGCGACTTCGTCGGCCGTGCCCTTCGCGGCGATGATGCGCACCGACTTGCCGAGCAACTCGTTGCCGTGGGTGTGGTCGCCGTTGGAATGGGTTATCACCGCATCGGTGATGGGCGCATCGTCGGTGACGGGCCGCATCGCGGTCAGCATCTCGCGAGTGAGATGGAGGTCGAAGAGCGTGTCGATGAGCAGCGACGCCCGATCGCCTGCGACCAACCCCGCGTTGCTCCAGCCGTATCCGCCGTCGGGGAGTGTCCATGCCCATACCCGGTCACCGATGTTGTGCAGACCGCGCTCGTACGGAATCGGCGCGGGCGCGGGATTCACCCGCGGGGACGCCGGTTTGGCGTCGGGGTTCGGACGCATCGGCAGGGCATGAGGGCGAGGAGTGGCCCGGACGGTCTGGCGGGTTTCGCCCAACCCCTCGACCCGGAGGGTGACCGTGTCTCCGTCGCGCAGCCAGCCGACGAAAGCATCGGGCGCGCTGAGGTCGAGGTGCTCGACGAGGGTGCAGGTGGGAACCGTGCCGGATCCGATGACGTCGCCCGGGTTCAGCATCACGCCGCGTGACGCGTAGGAGATCACCTCGGCGAAGCTCCAGTCCATGTCTCCCGTTGTCCCAGAACCGATTTCCTTTCCGTTGACGAGCGCGGTAACGGCCAGGCTCAGCTGGACGTCACGGCGGTGCGCGGTCAACTCGTCGGGTGTCACCAGAAAGGGACCCAGGGTGATGCCGCTGTCTTTGCCCTTGGCCTGTCCGATGCCCAGCTGGCTTTCCATGTTCTGCAGGTCGCGTGCGGACCAGTCGTTGAAGATCGTGTAGCCGATGATCGCTTCCTCGGCTTGTTCCACGGACAGATCCCTGCCGCCGGCGCCGATGATGGCCGCGATCTCCAGTTCGAAGTCCTGCCAGGCACTTCCGGGGGCCATGGGGGCGTCGTCGAATGGGCCGAGAACGGTTGACGGACAAGCGAAGTAAAACGCCGGAATCCGGTACCAGGTGTCCTTGAGGACCCGGCCCGCGCCGAACGCCTGCTGGCAGTTGCGCATGTGCTCCAGAAAGCACAGGCTGTCGCGGATCGACGGCGGCGAGGGGATCGGCGCCCGCAAAGTGACCGCGTCGAGCCGCACGACATCTGACGGTCGTCGCAGCGCGTCATCTCCGGATGCCCGCAGTCCTTCAGGGCCGCCGGCGATGAGATCGACCAGGCTCGGCCCGGGCGGTAGCGCATAGATCGATTCCCCGGAAACGACGCCTACCCGGTCACCATCGTCGCTCCGATATGTCACCCACTTCACGGTCAACCGCCCTTCATTTGGTGCACGGGGATTCCGAGGTCGCCCACAATAGGGCGACCCGGGCCCATGAGACAGGACATTACCGAGGGGTGCGGGAGGGAAGCGCAGTACAGTTGAGCGGACTTCGGAGGAAGTGAACATTGTTCGGACGAAGAAAACTATCCAGGGTCGGGATCCGCGCGTTCGCGGATGTCATTTCCGCCGAGCAGGCGCCGGTGTCGGTCGCAATCGGGAATCCGAATCTCGTCAACAGCACGCAATGTCAGTTCATCATTAGCGTGCGGATCACCCCGACAACGACGTGCCGTTCGAGGCGACCGTGACCGCGATGCGTCCTCAGCTGACCGCGCCACGCCCGGGCACGAGGCTGCCGGTGTTGTACGACCCAAAGGATCACAGCCGCGTCGAGCTGGACCGGGCGCTGGCCGACAACGCCGATCGAGCCGTCGACGTTATCAACGCGGCGCGGCCCGATCTGGCGGGGGCGCAGGTCATGGGCATGCCGATGGCTGACGTGATCCGTCGAGCGATGAGCGATCCCAACGGCTTTCGCGCGGAGATCATGCAGCGAAGCGCCGAGATACAACAACAGGCCATGGCCGCCATGCAAGCTCAGCAAGCCGCCCAGGCGCACGCGACGCCGGCGCAAGACGCTGATCCGGTCGACCGGCTCGAGCGACTCGCCGCGCTCAAGGATCGTGGCCTTCTCACCGACGAGGAATTCGACCAGCAGAAACGGCGAATCCTCGGTGGCTGACTCGGCGGGCGCTAAGTCACCGTCAGCACAGTTTTGCCCGATCCGTGCGATGAACGACTGGCATACGCCGTCGCCCCATCGCGCAGCGGGTACGTCGCGGCGACGGCGACCCGCAGGCCGCGCTCGTCGACCATCTCGGCGAGCCTCGTAAGTTGTCCAGTGTCCGCGGTGACGATGAAGAAGACCGCCGTGATCCCGTATTGCTCGGCCGTGGCCCGGTCCGGTGGCGTCTGCAACGTGACGAGCCGCCCGCCCCGTCGCACACGTGCATACGGAGGATCGCCGCTCACCGTGTCGACCACGACGTCGTACACGTCGTCATCGACTGCCCCGGTCCGCGTGTCGATCACCCGCTGCGCTCCTAGGCTGCGCACATAGTCGACCGAAGAGCGACAAGTGGCGGTGACGTCGGCGCCGACCGCCGCGGCCACTTGTACGGCGTACGCACCGACGCCACCGGCGCCGCCCAACACCAGAACCCGTTCGCCGGCAACCACGTTGGCATGATCGAAAAGCGCCTGCCGGGCCGTCAGCGCCGGCAACGGTAGAGCGGCCGCTTCCACCGCCGACAGGGTTTTCGGCTTGGCGGCAACCTGCGTCTCGGGCACCGCAACGAATTCCGCTGCGGCTCCGTCGCGGTCGAACGGCACCATGCCGTACACCGGCTCACCCTCGGCGACGCCCGTCACACCGGATCCGACCGCGATAACCTCGCCGCAGAACTCGTGCGACGGGATGATCGGCGTGCGGTCCACGCCGTCGCGCAGCCAGGTTGGGTCCCAGGTGAGTTCGTCGAACGTGATGGCTGCCGCCTGCACTGCGACGAGAACCTCGTCGTCGCCGGGTCTGGGAACGGGCGCGTCCTCGTAGACGAGCACATCCGGCCCGCCGCGGCGATGGGCGCGCAGAGCCTTCATCGTCGTCATCCGTCAATCCTCGCCCCCTGGACCCCTGAGGTGGGACCATTCCGCGGGAAGCAGCCCGATGTTTGATCTCGACGAAACGATCCGACAGTGCCGTTCGACGCGAATGTTCCTGCCCGACCCAGTGCCGCCGCAGCTCGACGACGAATCCGTAGCACTTGCGATGTGTGCGCCGTCGAATTCCAACGTCGGGAATTCTTCCGGGCGCCGCTGGGCGGGATCGTCTGCATGCACCGAGAGCTCGGCCTCGTCGACAGCACGGGCGTCGGGATGTTCCTGCAGAACCTGCTGCTGGCCTTAACCGCGCGCGGTCTCGGAACCTGTGTGCAGGTGTCGATCGCCGGCTATCCCGAGATCGTCCACGCCCAGCTCAACATCCCGCCGGAGCTGACGATCCTGTGCGGCCTGGCGATCGGATACCCCGATCCAGACTTCCCCGCCAACAACTTGCGTGTCGAGCGCGACGCCGTCGACAGGCACGTGACGTTCCTCGACGGATAGCGCCGCTGGGTGGCCAAAACGCTCAGGCTGGTATCTGAGTCTCTTCGAGACGCGGGAAGAGCGCCAACGCGTTCGTGCGGTTCACCGCATCGAGCGTTGAAGGGTCGTCCTTCAGGTAGGTTTCCAGCCCCGCCGCGAAGTACTGGCCCGCCTCTGTCGGAGCGAAGGGCCAGTCGGACCCGAATGTGACATGGCCGGGTTTGGCGA
Organism: uncultured Actinomycetota bacterium; assembly: GCA_963744085.1. GTDB lineage: Bacteria > Actinomycetota > Actinomycetes > Mycobacteriales > Mycobacteriaceae > Mycobacterium. The sequence goes on along the minus strand of CAVUSK010000014.1, from coordinate 566,151 downwards.
ACGCCAGCAGGGTGGGCAGCGCCGCCGGACTCGACGACAGCGCAGTGTCGAAGTAGAAGCCGGACAGCTCGTCCAGTGCTTCTGCCGGGTTGCGTCCGGTTTCGGCGAGGATGGCCAACGCCATGCGGTGAGACGCGTACGGCACAAACCCGCCGCCGTGGCTGAGGATGAACTTGATGTCCGGGTAGTGGCAGCGAACTCCGTTGCGCACCAACAGATATGCCGCACGGGTGGTGTCGAGAAGGAAGTCGACCGCCCAGGGCACGACGCCGGGAACAGCAGGCCCTGCCAGGTCGGTGGGGTGGATGAATACAACCGCGGAGCGGTCGTTGAGCGCGGCGAAGAGGTCGTCTTGCCCGTCTTCGCCGACGTATGAGCCTGCGTGGTTGGCGAGCAGTACCACACCGTCGGCATCCAGAGTGTCAAGGGCCCGAACGGCTTCGGTGACGGACTCGGCGACGTGCGGCATCGGTACGGTGGCGAAAAAGCCGAACCGGCCGGGCTGGTCTGCCACCAGTTCGGCGTTGTGGTCGTTGACATCACGCGCCAGGGCTAATGCGTCGGCAGGATTCGGCAGGAACGTCGTCGCCGGCGCAGACACCGACGCGATTCCCGTGCCGATGCCGAGGTCGTCCATCGCCTGCAGCGCCGCCTCCCGTGACCACTGCGGCATCTCGCGGCCGCCGGCATCGTCAATACTGGCCTTCTCCAACGCTTTCCGATAATCTGGCGGTACGATGTGGTGATGGGTGTCGATGCGTAACACTGTGTCCTCCTGGCTGTGCGTCAGTCAGTTGTCGGGAATCCCGGCGCCGCTGAGCGCGGGAACGGGGTCTTCGCGGCGCACCACTGACTTCACGCCGGCTTTGAACTGCGTCAGTTTGTCGATGATGCTGCGCGCCTCAGGTGAATGTCCCCAGATACTGATGCCTTGATAGGTGGTTGGCTCCCAAGCGGTTTCGTCCACGACGACGGGGTTCCAACCGACCTCCCATTCGAAACCCGACGGAGTCACGGCGTAGTACGAGAGCTCACGATCGTTGGTGTGCTGTCCGACGCCAAGTGCCATGCGGAACCCGAGGTCTTTGACACGCTGATACGACGCCGTCATGTCGTCGAGGTCGGCGACTTGAATATTGAGATGCTGCACGCGCGTGCGGATCGGGTTGATGGGCAACCGGTTCACGGCGGCAATCGCCACCGAATGATGGCGCTCGTTGACCCGGAGGAACCGGATCTTGAACTTCATCCCGCTGATCGTTTCGTCAATGAAATCGCTGAGCCGGGCGTCGAACACTGTGTTGTAGTAACCGCGCATCAGATGCGGCTTCTTCGAGACGATCGCCACGTGTCCCATCCCGCCTTCGCCGGTGACGAAGCCGCGGCCCGCTCTCATCCGAAGCGGCGTGGTGCTGGTGCGCGCGCGGGTGAAGATCTCCTGCTGCAGCCCGTTCGGCCCGGGGAATCGGACCAGTCGTTCGACGCCGCGGAGCGCCGCCTCCTCCGAGGAACCCCCGGTGACAGGAACACCGTGTCCGGTGACGCGGGCGAGAACCTGATCGAAGCTCGCGTGGTCGTCGAGTTCCCATCCGAGTGAGGCCACATCCTCGGACGGCCCGCGGCGCAGCAGAAAGCGACATTCGTTGTCGTCGAGTCGAAACCGGATAACGTCTGACAGCGTGTCGTCGAGGTGCATGCCGATCGCGTCCCGGCCGAAGCGTCGCCAGTCCGCGAACTTCTCGGTTTCGATGACGACGTAGCCCAGGTGGACGCTGCCGAACACGGACGAGATGCTCATGCGAAAGCCGATTCTGCGCTGAGGAATTCGGTCACGAGGGCGTTGAACAGATCAGCGCGTTCCCACTGCACCCAGTGCCCGGTGCGCGACGTCATGATCAAATCCGCATTGGGCATGAGGTTCAGCAGCATGGGGCCGCCCGCGGGCTTGTTGACCTTGTCGTCGCGTCCCCACAACACCAGCGTCGGGATCTCGAGTGACTGCAGCCTCTTGTCCCGAGTGAGGTCCATGCGCCACAAAGTTCGCAGCGCCGTCGGCCCGGATGGGCGTTGCAACGGCGGGTTGGCGACGACACCCGGGTCGATCGAGGCTCGGTAGCGAATATCTATGAGCTCGTTGGGAACTGACGCACCGTCATACACGAGGTAATTGCGGATGAAATGCTCCAGCTTGTCCCGGCTGGGACCCTCGCCGCCGTAGTAGGACAGCAGGCTCTTCAATCCAGCGGTGGGGGCGCCACGAGTGGTGCCGATCCCGCCCGGGCCCATCAACACGAGGCTGTCGACGCGCTGCGGGCTCTCCAGTGCCAGTCGCAGCGCTGCGGCACCGCCGTAGGAGTTCCCGACGAGATGTGCCCGCTGGATCCGGAGTTCGTCCATCAGCCCGCGGATCATGTCGGCGAGATAGCCGAACGGGTCGGTGTGATCCACCGCCTTGTCGGAGCGACCGTAGCCGGGCATGTCCGGCACGATCACCCGGAACCTCTCGGCGAGTGCATCGATGTTGCGCGAGTAGTTCGACACGCCGGATGCGCCCGGTCCGCCACCGTGCAGCAGCACAACCGCTGGGCCACTGCCGGTTTCGGAGGCAAAGATCGGTCGTCCGTTTACCAGCACCGTGCGTTCCGTCAGGGTGCGTGTGGTCATCATGCCTCCACCCGGTCCGATGGGGTAAACGTGCACTCGACTGGCGGATTCGGCAGTGCGCGCCCGCTATCCGCGGCCGCGTACACGAAATTGTCGGGGCGGAGCACGATCGCATCGGCGCGGTGCCTGCGCATCCACTCGGTCAGCACGCCGTCGGTTTCGACGATCCGGCCGGGCGCGGCCACCGCGCCTTGTCCCACCACTTCGAAGTTCGGCACGCGTGCCCACGCGGCCGAGGGCGCGGCGCCGATGTGCAGCACTGCCCACCCCCGCGGGATCACGTCGTCCAGTCGGCGCCGCTCGCCATGTCCGTCGATGACCCAGGGCTGCGGGATCTGCCGCCCCTGTGTGGGATGTGCCTGACGGGCGAAGAAGCCCTCACGGTAGGAAGCCTCGGGAATCCAGAAGCGGTTGTACAACATTCGCGCGACGCCGGGAATCCGGATCACTGCACGCATGCCGTGGGTGCGGACGGCGGCGAGCCATCGGTTCCGTTCGGTGATGATCCGGCCCACCATGACGGCGCGCTTCGTCACCTCTTGCACGTGCGGCATCCGCTCGGCCTGGTAGGAGTCGAGCAGCGACTCGGGCGCCTGCCCGTTGACGACTGCCGCCAGCTTCCAACACAGGTTGGCGACGTCGCGTACGCCTGCCGACATGCCCTGGCCGATCCACGGCGGCATCGCGTGGGCGGCGTCGCCGGCGAGAAAGACTCGGCCGGCCCGCCACCGCTCGGCCACCCGCACGTGGTGGCTGTAGATCACAGCGCGCAGAATCTCGACGTTGGCGTCGGTGATGCCCTGATCGTTGAGGACCTGCCAGATCGCCTCGTCCTTGACGAGTTCGTTCTCGTCCTCGCCGGCGCGGGCCGGGTACTCCCACCGGTGATGGCCGAGCGGGGTCGGGCAGTCCACCGTGGGCCGCGCCGGGTTGCAGTGGAAGCGCAGCAGGTCATGCCCCGGCCACTCGCGCGTGACCTTGGTGTCGATGACGATCCAGCGTTCGGTGTACGTGCGCCCCCGATAGCCGATGCCAAGCTGAGACCGCGTCGGGCTCGATCCGCCCTCGGCGGCGATCACGTACGAGGCCTGCACCCGCTTGAACGTGTCGTCGCTCAGGTCGGCCAGCATCAACTCCGCGCAATCGCCCCGGTCGACCACGCGCAGGCATTCGTGTTGCAGGAGCACTTCCACATTCGGAAAGCGGTCCACGCCTTCGCGAAGCACCCGCTCCAATGCCGGCTGGTAGATGAACTGCTGCGGCGGATGGCCGCACGCATGCGAGCTGAGCTCGAGGTCGATGAACGACCGGCCGTCGGCGTCGACGAAGGTCAGCGGCCGGTCGGCAAGTGTGTCTTTCTGCACCCGGTCGGCCAACCCCACCTGCTGCCAGATCCGCATCACTTCCTCGTCGGTCGAGATCGCGCGTGCGCGGCTGTAGATATCCGAATCGCGCTCGACCACAACGACGTTCATGCCGAGCTGGCCGAGGAGATTCGCGGCCGTGACACCTGTGGGGCCGTAGCCGATCACGGCCACGTCGTAGGTGGGCTGTTCGGTCACTGATCCCTCGCAATCCTCAGGACTTGATTCTGTAGTGATCGATACGGTACTGTAGCGATCGCTACAGAGTCAAGAGCAGCAAGCGGGGAAAGTTGATGGCCGAACCAGACAAGCCGAGGACCCGGCGTCGACGTGCTGACGGCGAGATGTCGCGCAAGCGAATACTGGACGCGGCCACCGAAATCGCTGCTGAGCGGGGGTACGAGGGCACCAGCATCAACCTCGTCAGCGTAAAGTGCGGGCTGCCGGCCAGCTCGATCTATTGGCATTTCAAGGACAAGGACGACCTGATCGCGGCGGTCATCGAGCGGAGTTTCGGCACCTGGCTGACTGCGTGGGAGGTGCCTGAGGGTGACGAGCCCTTGGAACGCTTCGTCGAGATGGCCCGAGAGATCGCGAAAGGCCTGGTGGAGTCGCCCGACTTCCTGCGGCTGGGCCTGATGCTGTCGCTCGAACACCGCCCGGTCGAACCCCGGGCGCGGGAGATGTTCCTACGGGTTCGCGCCGAGGCGCACGCCAGCATGCGAGCCGCCATCCGCGAGATCGCGCCGGCGCTTGACGAGGTCGACGTTCGCGCGTTGGCCACATATGCCATCGCCGGGGCCGACGGCCTGTTCGTTGCAAGGGAAATCGAAGGCGACTCAATGGATGTGGGCGCGCTGTTCGAGATGCACGCGCGTGCGATCTATGGCACTGCGGTGCGTCTGATCGAGGACAAGGCGAAGTCATGACCGGCCGCACGTTCGCCGGGGACCTGTTCAGCGCACCGTCGCGAAGAACTTACGGACGTCGTCGACGAACAACTCGGGTTGCTCGAATGCCGCGAAGTGGCCGCCGCGAGGCATCTTCGTCCAGTGCGTGATGTTGTAGACGGACTCGGACCAATGGCGCGGCACGCGAGAGACGTCTTTGGGGAAGCTCGCTACACCGGTGGGCAGCTCCACGCGGTCGAGACCACCGAACACTCTGAAACTCTCCCAATACATCCGCGCTGAGGAAGCCCCCGACGCGGTGGTCCAGTACAGCATCACGTTGTCGAGGAGTTCGTCCTTGGTCAGCACGTTCTCCGGGTGCCCGTCGCAATCCATCCACGACCAGAACTTCTCGACGATCCAAGCCAATTGACCCACAGGCGAATCGACCAGGCCGTAGCCCAGGGTCTGCGGGCGCGTCGACTGCTGCTTGCTGTAGCCGGAATCCCACTCTTGGTAGTGCTCGAATGCCTTCAGCGCGTCCTGCTCCTCGGGAGTCGGGTTGTCCATGCCCGGCGGCGGAAAGCCGAGCGGCATGTTTACGTGAATTCCCGCGCAGTGGTTGAGGCCGCCGCCGATCGCGGTGGTGACCGCGGCGCCCCAGTCACCGCCCTGGGCGCCGTAGCGGTCGTAGCCGAGCCGGGTCATCAGGGTCTCCCACGCCTCGGCGACCTTGCCCACGCCCCACCCCGCACGCGCCGGCTTGCCGGAGAAACCGTAGCCGGGCAGCGACGGGCAGACGACGTGGAACGCGTCCTCCGCGCGGCCGCCGTGCTCGGTCGGGTTGGTGAGCGGCTCAATCACTTTGTGGAACTCGACGATTGAGCCCGGCCAGCCGTGGGTGATGACGAGCGGGAAAGCGTCACGGTGCGGTGACCGCTGATGGATGAAGTGGATGTTCAACCCGTCGATCTCAGTGGTGAACTGGTCGAACCGGTTCAGCCGTGCCTCGCGGGCGCGCCAGTCGTAACCGTCTGCCCAATAGGCGGCGAGTTCGCGCGTGTAGTCGAGCGGAATGCCTTGGCTCCAGTCGTCGACGCACTCGGGCTCCGGCCACCGCGTGCGCGCCAGCCGCTGGCGCAGGTCGTCGAGATCGTCATCGGAAACGGCGATGGTGAACGGGTTGATTGCGGTCATGGCCTCTCATTTGACCGCATTGCCATATCGTCGGCGTCATTATGCGGATTATTGAGGCCGACTATCTCGTCGTCGGTGCCGGCGCCATGGGCATGGCGTTCACCGACACGCTCGTCGCCGAGACCGAGGCGAGCGTGGTTGTCGTCGACCGCGGCCACCAGCCGGGCGGCCACTGGATCACTGCCTACCCGTTCGTCCGTCTCCATCAGCCGTCAGCGTTCTACGGCGTTAACTCCCGCCGGCTGGGCAGTGGGGCCATCGACGCCGTCGGCTGGAACGAGGGCCTTTACGAACTCGCCACCAGCGGCGAGGTCTGTGCCTACTTCGACCAGGTCATGCAACAAACGCTGCTGCCGACGGGACGGGTGTCGTACTTCCCGATGAGCGAGTACTGCGGCGAGGGCCGATTCAGCACGCTCGGCGGGCAGGAGTACAGGGTCAACGCGCGGCGGGCGATCGTCGACGCCGCATACATGCGTACCGTTGTGCCGTCGATGCGGCCGCCCGAATATGCGGTAGCACCTGAAATCGCCTGCGTGCTACCGAATGACCTGCCCAAATACGCCGCGGACAGAGAACGCTATGTGATCGTCGGCGCCGGGAAGACGGGAATCGACGTCTGCTTGTGGCTTCTGCGCCAAGGTGTTTCGCCGGGCCGGCTGACATGGATCATGCCGCGGGACTCGTGGTTGCTGGACCGGAGGTCGCTACAACCGGGGGCCTCGTTTGCGAAGAACGGTCGAGCGGCGATCGCAGCTCGGGTCGAGGCGATGACACGGGCGACATCCGTGGATGATCTGTTCGACCGCCTCGAAGCGGCGGGCAGTCTGCTGCGCCTCGATCCGGCGGTACGGCCCACGATGTATCGATGTGCCACCGTCACCGTCGCCGAACTGGAAGTGCTGCGCCGCATCGCCGACGTCGTTCGATTGGGCCATGTCAAGGAGATCGAGCGTGACCAGATCGTGCTCGAGAGCGGGGAAATCGCCACGGGCACATCGACATTGCACATCGATTGCACTGCAGACGGAGCTGTGCGCGATCCTGCGACGACGGTGTTCGGCGGCGACCGAATCACGCTGCAGAGCGTGCGCGGGTGCCAGCAGGTATTCAGCGCGGCGCTGATCGCGCACGTCGAAACGACAGGCTACGACGCGGCCGTCAAGAACGAACTGTGTACCCCTGTGCCCCATCCCGACTCAGATCTGGATTGGCTGCGGCCGTCGATCGCCGACAATCGCAATCAGCTGCGCTGGCTGGAAGATCCCGAGCTGGCGGCTTGGCTGGCCGCGTCCCGCCTGGATGTGGTCGGGCGGATGAGTCGCCCTCTACCGGACAAGCCACGCGTGCGCGAGAAAGCCCTTGGATTGCTCAGGTTGACGGTTGGGGCCGCCACCGAGAACCTCGAAAAGCTGCTGTCGAGCAGTGGACTCATGACAAGTCAGGCGCTGGCCTTCACCTTCGCTGCGGCGTGTTCTGGCATGGGCTCGTAGCGGGTGAAGGTCCGGGTGAACGAGCCCGCACCGTGTGAGAGCGAGCGCAGATCGATCGCGTAGCGCGTGAGCTCCACCTCGGGCACCTCGGCCCGCACCACCGCGCGGTTGTCGCCGACGTTGTCGGTGCCCAGCAGGCGGCCCCGCCGACTCGACAGATCGCTCATCACCGCGCCGACGAGATCGTCGGGCACCACTACCGACACTTCGTCGACCGGTTCGAGCAGGTTGACCTTGGCCGCGGCGGCGGCCTCGCGCAGCGCCAGCGCGCCGGCCATCTGGAACGCCATGTCCGACGAGTCGACGCTGTGCGCCTTGCCGTCGAGCAGCGTCACGCGGATGTCGACCAACCGATACCCGGCCGCCACCCCCTTCTCCATTTGCGTGCGAACGCCCTTCTCCACGCTGGGGATGAACTGGCGCGGCACCGCGCCGCCCACCACCTTGTCGACGAATTCGAACCCCGAGCCCTCCGGCAACGGCTCGACCTCGATGTCGCAGACGCCGTACTGGCCGTGCCCGCCGGATTGCTTGACGTGCCGGCCGTGCCCTTTTGCCTTGCCGCCGAACGTTTCTCGCAGCGGAACCCGCAGGTCGATAGTGTCGACTGTGACGCCGAAGCGGTTGGCGAGCCCGTCGAGCACCACACCCGCGTGCGCCTCGCCCATGCACCAGAGCACTATCTGGTGCGTCTCCTGGTTCTGCTCGATGCGCAGCGTCGGGTCTTCGGCCGCCAACCGTTGCAGCCCCACCGAAAGCTTGTCTTCATCGGTCTTGGCGTGCGCCTGCACCGCGACGGGCAGCAGTGGCTCGGGCATCGTCCAAGGCTTGAGCACGAGCGGCTCGCCCTTGTCGGACAGGGTGTCACCGGTCTCCGCGCGCGTCAGCCGCCCGATCGCGCAGATGTCACCTGCCACCACGGCCGTCGCCGGCCGCTGTTGCTTACCGAGCGGGAACGACAGCGGCCCGATGCGTTCGTCCTCGTCGTGGTCCGCGTGAATGGAGGAGCCGTTGTCTTCGCCGAAAAACTGCGAGAAATGGCCCGACACGTGAACAGTCGCGTCGGGCCTGATGGTGCCGGAGAACACCCGGACCACGCTGACCCTCCCCACGTATGGGTCCGACGTGGTCTTGACGACCTCGGCCAGAAGGGGCCCGGCCGGGTCGCACGTCAGCTGCTGCCGTGACGCGCCCTGCGGTGTGAACACCTCGGGCAGCGGATGTTCCAGCGGCGACGGGAATCCACTGGTGGCCACCTCGAGCAACTCGATTGTGCCGACGCCGGTCGCACTGCATACCGGGATCACGGGGAAGAACGAGCCGCGGGCGACCGCCTTCTCCAGATCGTCGATGAGAACCGCCTGGTCGATCTCCTCCCCGCCGAGGTAGCGCTCCATCAGCGACTCGTCCTCCGACTCCTCGATGATCCCCTCGATGAGCGAGCCGCGACGTTCCTCGATCTGGTCGGCGTAGGACGCATCGGGTTCACGCGAGCTGCGTGTGCCGTCCGCATACACGAATTGCGTCTGCGACAGCAACCCGATCAGGCCACCACCGGCTGGCAGGTAGAGAGGTAACACCTTGTCGCCGAACGCATTTTGAGCGGCATCGAGCGCACTGTCGTAGTTGGCGCGTGCGTGATCGAGCTTGGTGATGACCACCGCGCGCGGCATGCCGACCTGATCGCATTCGTGCCACAGCGACTTGGTCGGCTCGTCGACGCCCTCGTTGGCCGCGATCACGAACAGCGCGCAGTCCGCCGCTCGCAGACCGGCGCGCAACTCTCCGACGAAGTCGGCGTAGCCGGGGGTGTCGATCAGGTTCACCTTGATGTCGCCGTGCAGCAGCGGCGCGACCGCCAAGCCGACCGAGCGCTGCTGCCTGATCTCCGCGTCGTCGAAGTCACAGGTGGTTGTCCCCTCGACAACTGACCCGGCCCTGGAAATCACACCGGACGCGACGAGCAGCGCCTCGACGAGTGTGGTTTTGCCGGCACCCGACGGTCCCACCAGGACCACGTTGCGGATGCCCGCCGGGGTGTCCGCGGTCGGCGCGGCACCACCCCCTCGAGTTGTGTTCGCCTTATCTGCCACGACATTCCTCCGTGGGTCGCCTTTGGCCCTGCCGTCTGCTCTTCGCACAAGCGGCTCATCGTCCGGACGTCGTTACCCACAATTCCCCGAAGATTCACTCAGCACAAGGACTAACCTCCGCGATGGGCGCTCGCTCGGGCTTGCCATGATGAGCGCATGGCGCAGCGCGACCGCGACGAGTCCGGCAGGGCCCGAAACGCTCGTCCGCGCGACGCGCTCGGTCGCCCGCTTCCGCGCGGCAGCGAAGGGGTACCCCGGACGCCTGACGATCTCGACCTGCAGCCCGCCGAATCCCTCAGCTACGCACAGGATCTGCTCGACCACGGGCTGGCGTTCAACGCGCACGAGGTGCTCGAGGCGGCCTGGAAAAACCGCCCCGAGGAAGAGGCTTCGCTGTGGCAGGCACTTGCGCAACTGGCTGTCGGGATCACCCACGTGCAGCGGGGCAACATCAAGGGTGCGTGCGCGCTACTCGATCGCGCGGTTGCCGGGCTCACTGCGAGCGGGCGACCGGCACCCCACGGAATCGACGCCGACGGACTCGCCGCTTACGCGGCGCGGCTGAGCGCGGACCTGAATCAAGGGGCCGAGGTGGCGACGCATCGCCTGACGCCGTGCCTGGTGGTCAGCGAGGCGGATCGCCGCGCCAGGTGAAGCTGTTGACGTACTTCGCCATGTCCAGGGCGAGTTCGAGGTTGGCGCCGGACGGCTGGCCGGTGCCGTAATCGGGGCTGTACCGGTGGTAAGGGCCGACGGCGGACGCGACCAACGCGACCCCGTTCTTCACGGCGACCATCATCAGCACACGCACCCGCATGTACTTGCCCGAGGCATCTTGCGGGTAGACGTCGGCGGTCTCGCCGTATCCGAGTTGGTAGCCGACCATCGCGTTGGGTATCTCGTAGTCCTTTACGGCGTCGGGGTATGTCTGCTTGATCAGCGACTCCGCGATTTCCTGGGGCTTGCGACCCGCAGCGGGCTCGCTGAACAACTGCAAGGTGCCCTTGTCACCGCCGGTGTACTCCGCCGTCACGCCGTTCGGTTTCATCGTGACGTTGTATGCCGCGCCTTCGCCCGGATAGGCGACCGAGAAATCGCCGTTCTGGGATATGAAGCGGGGCAACCTCTCGACCGGTGTACCGAACGGGGGCTGCCCGCAGTCCGGTGGGCAGACGTACCGCGGAGTGGGCGGCGTGAGCAGCATGAACAAGGCGACGGCCGCGACGATCAGCACGCTCACACCCGCGACGAGTTGCAGCATCAACCGGCGGTTCGACGTGCGGTCCACCGGAGGCGCCGCATACGACCCGGGCGGCAACGCGTATCCGGGGTAGACAGTCTGATCGGTCGGGGCCGACGCGGCGGGGGCGCTCACGAGCCCTCCTGCGGAGGCTCGATGGGCACCGGACGATGGAGCCGTCGTGCCTTCCTCGATGACCTCGTCGACGCGCGGGTGGCGATCCCGCAGGCCGGGCAGAAGGCCATGTCGGGCACGACGTGCCCGCAGTTCTCGCACAGCAACGGTTCGCGTGTGATCGGGTCATGCGCCTCGCGAAGCAGTGCCATGTGCAGGACGAGGCGCAAGGCCACCGTCATCAACAGCGCAACGACGAGGTGAATGACCAGTTGCCACGTTTCCGGAACCGGGGAGGCGTCGGTGACCCCCAAGATCACGTACGCGACGAACACCGCGACGATCGCGGGCAGTGGACGGGCCAGCGCCTGGCCTTCGTGTTGGTGCGCAGGGTCGGGGCGTTTGAACCACAGGGTGGCTCCGATCATGCCTCCGGCGGCCGCCGCGGTGAGCGACATCGCCACACCGCGGATGCCGGCTTCGGCGATGAGCCCGAAGATCGGCCGCTCACTCGCCATCAGACCGGTGGCGAATTGAGGGGCCAACCGCGTCAGGGTGGCGGCGGCAGTGAAGCACATCGCCGCGATCGCCCCGATCAGGAACCCGTCCAACGATTCACGGGTACCGATGCGCGAAAGGCGCGCCAGCACGATTGGGACGAGGATCATCACGAGTGCCCCGCCCGCAGTAATGGCCACGCCCTCCCACAGCGGCTGTTTGAACTCCATGCCGGTCTGGAATGCCACGGCATAGCTCTGCGCAATGATCGCTCCGGTCAACCACGCCCACCCCACACCCAGGCCAGCGGAAACCACTGCGATGAGCAGCAGTGCGCGACGGGACATTTCGTCGTATGTGTCGGTTTCGTACAGATAGAGATGGAACAGCAGCGGCAGTCCCAGTGCGCTGACCGCGACGAGCGGTGCCTGCCACCGCAGCACCGCGAAGACGATGAGCGCGATAACCAGGACGATCAGTCCCAGCCGGAACGGCGCGCGGGACCGATGGTGCAGATGCGGGAAGAGCGAACTCGACACCGACGGCCGCAGCACGTGTTCACGCGGTGACGCACCGTACGCTCGCAGCCGCAGCCACGCCGGCCCGTCACCGCGTTGCGCGGTGAGGTGCGAGCCGCAGTATCCGCAGAAAGCACCTGCGGGAACGTCGATTTCGCAGACCGGGCATCCTGTGGTCGGCACGCCGTCGGGGCTACTCATTGCGGACCCGCTGGATCTCGAGGACATTGCGGACGAGGTTGTCGGCGTTCGGCGGTCCAAGACCGGTGACCAGATCGTATCCGGGACTCGCGGTGTCGACCGCGTTTGCACCGAGGCTCACGTCGCGAAACGCGGGGCGCGCAGCGCCCGCCGCCATCCGGTACAGCAGAGGATTCAGCGCGCCGAGGAGCTGACCGCCGTTGGCGAGCAGGTATTCGTTCATCACCGCGGTGAGACCGGCCCAGATCGGCGCCGCCTGCGATGTCCCGCCACCGATCAGGACTTTCCCGTTGAACACGATTCGGGCCCCCGTGAAGGGGTCCGCGGCCGCGGAGACATCGGGTGAGAGCCGGTGTGTCGCATCACGCTTCGCGGAGACGGTTCGTTGCCAGTCAGGCCGAGGGAACAGCGCCGACACCCCCCCGCTGCTGCCCGTGCTCAGTGGCGAGTTGAACCAGGCTTGCTCGGCAAGCCACATCCCGCTCCCGTCGAGCGACAACGCGGTGCCTCCGACGGCAGTCATCTCGGGCAGTGACGAGACCGCGTCCAGCCCGACATCAGCCGGTCCCGGCGGCGACGACCAGTCGTCGCCGCCTTTGCATTGCAGTCCGCCGTTGTCGCCGGTGGCGGCGAACGCCGTCGTTCCGTGCGACTGCGCTTTGGCGAGGGCTGCCCGCACGGGGGCCAAATCGGCTGCGGTCAAAAGCTTGTCGCATGCCCAGCCGATCGACAGACTCCACACCGCTCCCGGGAACTGACTATCGGTCTCTTCGAACATCCGCGCGATCTTCTCGAAGTTCGCGTCGCCTTGCAGGGTCGGAACGGCGTTGACGACGACGAGCCGGGCATCCGGGGCGATAGCGTGCGCGACCTCGAGGTCCATCACCGCTTCGCCGGTGGGCCTACCCGGCTGGCCGCCGACCACCGTCGGGGTGAATCGAGGCAATTCCGACAGGTCGGCGAAGGCGTCGAAATCACTCTGATCGAAGCCGTCGAACTCGAAGAAGACGATCGTGATTCCCTTGCCCGTGAACCCGGACGAGGCAAGTGCGCCGGCGTTGTAGGCCGTCAGCAGTTCGGCGGGGGTCAGGCCACCGCGCCGTGGCGGCACCGGCGGACGCGCCATGTGGTGCGGGGTGTAGCCCAGGATGCGGCCGAGCCCGTTGACCTCGTCCTGCAATGACAGCGGGATCGACGGCTGCTGCGGCGACGCATAGAACACCTGCCCTCGGCGACCTCGGTAGTCGTGCACCGCAACGCCGAACGAGTCGGCGACATCTGTCGGCGCACCTTCGAGGATCGCCCAGTTGTCGCCGGGTCGCCAACGCACCGACAGCGCGTTGTCGCTCGCCCACGTCATCAACGCGTCAGGTCGGCGTGCATCGTGGAGTTCGACGGTCAGCTGAACCTGGTCGGTGCGGGCCGGGCCGAGATCCGTCGAACTCGCGAGCAATGACGCGAACGGACCACCGACGACTGCCTGCCGGTCGGGCACCGGCCAGTCCGGCAGGTCGGACACCGCAACCAGCAACAGGCAGACGGCCGCCAGTGCCGAAAACCCACGCTTCGCGATCGCTCCTACGGGCTTAGTGGGCTTGGCGTTTGTGCGTGGACACCGTGGGCGCAGGTTCGACAGGCGTCGGAGTGAACAAGTTGGGCCCGCCGGGGTTGATGTCGTTCTGCGTCGAGGACACCGGCGGTGGCGTCGTGGTGGTTGTGGTGGTTGTGGTGGTAGTGGAGGGCTGTTCCTCTCCCTTGCCACCGCATGCCGCTGTCAATCCACCCATTGCGATCAGAGCACTTGTGCCCGCGACGGCCGCGAGACAACGAACCCTGCGTGACCTCATGATGTTTCCTATCTACCCCCGACCGGCTGATCTGCAGGGGGCATGTACCTCTCTGTACCGTGTGTGATCGCCCAAGTCCGCAGATCAGGTTGTCGCTTACATTTGCACGTTACAGGAGATTCAGCACTTTGCCAGGCGATTCGCCTGTCGAGGACGGTGCCGGGTCCGGTTGCGCGGTTTGCCAGTCCTCGTCAGCCCGTACTGATCTGCCGCGATCGTGATCGTCCGGCACACGAGGCCGATGGGATAGTCGGGGGCGCCCATCGCCGCACCGTTCGCCCACTTAGCTTTGATCGGGACTATTGCGCGAGCGCGTAGAGGTGCGCGTCGTGAGAGCTGACCATCATCAGATCAGGCTCGGCGCGCCTGTACAGTTCCGCGAGGCGGGCTTGGTTGGCCCGCAATCGCGCCCAGTCGAGCGCGGTGAACATCTCCTGTACTCGCAGTGTGGCGGGCACGGAGGCGCTGCCGTCGATCGAGCCGCGATGGTAAAACGCGTCGCCGCAATGCAGTACCCAACGATCACCGGCATCCACAGCCACACACGCGTGGCCGCGAGTGTGGCCTGGAAGCGGAATCAGCACGATCCCCGGTGATACCGCGTCTAGCTCCTCGGCAGCGGCGAACCCGCGCCACACCTCTCCGTCGGTGTCGTGCTCGACGATCTCAGGGTGGTGTGCCCACTGAACGGCGCGGTACCGCAACCGTTCCCGCCACGACGGTGACGTCATCGCGCCGGCCACCTCGGCGGCGGTCACGTGCACTTGCGCCGCAGGAAAGTCGGCGAGGCCGCCGATGTGGTCCAAGTCGAAGTGGGTGATCACGATGTGGCGCACGTCGTCTCGGCGGAACCCGAGCCGCTCGACCTGACGCGCCGCGGTTTCGTCGGGTTCGAGGACCGGCTTGAGCAGATGGCGCATCGGCCCGATGCGGCGCCGCGGGTCGGCGATGTCGGCCAGTCCGTATCCGGTGTCGACCAACACGAGGCCGTTGGCGGTTTCCACCAGCAGCACATGGCAGACGATCAATGGCGTGGCGGGCGGTCGCATAGTGCCGCAGTTGAGGTGGTGGACTTTCATGACGTTCGCGCCCGCCTCGTCAATTCCACTGCTGCTGAACGTAATTCGTCGATAGAATCGATCGGAGACGCGAAACCCGCCCGGGTGTAGGCGATTCCGCGGCCGGTGGTGACCTTGAGATCGAGCCCGTAGCGGTCGATGCCCGTACAGGTCGCCGCGTCGGCGTCCGGGAAGCCGCCGAGCGACTTCGCCATCGCGGTTAGCGCATCGGGATGGTCGGCGTTCAGGTGCTGGATCGCCGGGCCAGCGAGCGGCTGTACCGGGTCGGGTGTCGCAGCCGCATAGTCTTCGCCCGTCGCGGAATCCATCCGGCCGTATCCGCCGACCCACCGCACCCGTTGCACCCGCAGCACCCATAACGAGAAGTCGCTGTAGTCGATGTAGTATTTGGCCGCCGCGACAGCGGCCAGGTGGGCTTTGCGAGCGGCGTCGAGTTCGTCGTCGACTGGCCGTTCGGCCTTGCCGGCCAAGGTGATTCGCCCGCTGGCCAACGGATCGGGGTGGGTGGCCGGCGCGACGATCGCCAGACTCGCCCGCTGGTCGTGTTCGAGGTTGCGACCATGTTCGGCCATCCGGGACACGCATAAGACAGGTGCGCCGCCCAGCAGGCCATACGTGACGAACGATGCCCAGGGGTCGCCGGTTGCGGTCAGCGTTGCCAACGTGCCGGTATTCGTCGAGGCGGCGATCGTGCGCGCCTCCTCGGCCGCAGACGGACGGTAAGGATTCGCGACAGGCGCCAGCGGCGGTGGCACAGACGGGCTGTCGCCCGGATCGCCATGATCGCGCAGCCGGCCGGACGTCACATCGGCACGATACGACACCGACCGGTACCGAGGAGTACCGCATCGTGGTACGTTGGGGTACCACTACGGAAAGGTGGCGATAGATGGGCGAGGCGACGACCGATCCCGTGCGACTTCCACCGGCGCCTCCGGTTCCGAAGATTGTTGCCGGACTGGGCTTTGTCGGGGCGCGCGCAAAGGTGGTCGGTGCCCTGGAGAAGAGGTACGGCTCGGCGTTCACCGTGAACCTGCCGATCTTCGGCAAGTCCGTCGTGATCAGCGATCCGGTGTTGATCAAGGACCTGTTCACCACGAGCAGCGATCTCGTCGGTCGCGCGTCGAACCTCGGTGTGATCCTCGGGCCGGGCTCGACGTTCAGCCTCGACGGCGACGAGCACCGCGAGCGTCGCAAACTGCTGGTCCCGCCGTTTCACGGCAAACGAATGCAGGGTTACGAGCGCATAGTCGAAGAAGAAGTGATGCGCGAGATCGCGACCTGGCCGGAGGGCGTCGAGTTCGAGACCTTGCAGCCGATGATGCGGATCACGCTGAGTGCGATCCTGCGGGCGGTGTTCGGTGCGCAAGGCGACGCGCTGGACGAGTTGCGTGAGCTGCTGCCGCCGGCGGTGACGCTGGGTTCGCGTCTGGCCGTGTTGCCGGCGTTCGCGCGGCGCGACCTCGGCCGCTGGAGCCCGTGGGGCCGGTTCCTGCGCTACCGGCGCCGCTATGACGCGATCGTCGAGGGCCTGATCGCCGAGGCGCGCTCAGACCCGGCGTTCGACGACCGCACCGACGTGCTGTCGCTGCTTTTGCAGGCCCGATACGAGAACGGCGATCCGATCTCCGATCGGCATGTGGCCGACGAGTTGCTGACTCTGCTGACGGCCGGCCACGAGACCACCGCGACGACGTTGGCCTGGACGATCGAGCGGATCCGGCGTCATCCCCGGCTACTGACCCGGCTGGCCGAGGAGGTCGACTCCGGAGGATCCGAGCTGCAGCAGGCGACGATTTGGGAGGTGCAGCGGACACGGCCCGTGGTCGACGGCACACTGCGCTCGACGCGAAAGCGAATACGACTGGGGGAGTGGGTGATTCCTGAGAAATACGTCGTGATTGTCAGTGTCGCGACGGCACACTCCTCTGAAGAGAACTACACGGACGCGAAGGTGTTCAACCCTGACAGGTTCCTCGGCGCCACGCCCGATACACACACCTGGATTCCGTTCGGCGGCGGCGTGCGCCGCTGCATCGGCGCGGCGTTCGCGAATATGGAGATGAACGTGACGCTGCGGACCCTCTTGCGCGAGTTCGAGTTCGGCACGACTTACGCGAAGAGCGAACGTATTCATTCGCGCGGCGTCACGACGGCACCCGGTCGCGGCGGCCGAGCCGTGGTGTTCCGCCGCCGGTCCGGCACGTCGGTGCAGATGTCACGGCATGTCGAAAAGGTGTCCGTGTGACGGAGAATGTGGTTGACGTCGGCAGAGGGATCCGCTTGTGCTACGACCAGATTGGGCATGAAGACGACCCGCCGATCATGCTTGTCCCCGGGCTGGGTCAGCAGTTTCACTCGTGGCCACAGGAATTTGCCGAAGCGCTCGCGAGTCGCGGTTATCGTGTCACCCGCCTCGACAATCGCGACGTCGGGCGGTCCACTCACATGAGCTTTGCCGCGCCGAAGCCATGGGCGATCCTGCGTGGTGGCAACGATCCTCGGCAATACCACCTCGGTGACATGGCGCGGGACACCGTCGGTCTGTTCGACGCTCTGGGCTACCGCGACGCTCACGTGGCGGGAATCTCGATGGGCGGCATGATCGCCCAGACCGTCGCCGCCCACTATCCGGGCCGGGTGCGGACGTTGACCTCACTGATATCGACCACCGGCGCGCCGCGTATCGGCCGCCCCGCGCCGTCGACGTGGTTGCGAATGGCCACCTCGCGTCCGCCGCGCAGTCGCGAAGAGGCGATCGAACGGGCGCTGCGGATGTTCCGGCACATTTCCTCACACGGCTTTCCGTTCGACGAGCAGTGGATCAGACGCCGCGCGGGCATGGACTGGGACCGCGACCGTACCTCCGACGGGGCGGCGCGTCAGTTGGCGGGCGTCTTCGCATCGGGTGACCGCACCGGGGAACTTTCGCAGATCGACGTACCCACGCTGGTGATCCACGGGGACCGCGACCGGATGGTGCATCCCACCGGCGGCGCGGCGACCGCGAACGCGATCCCGGGCGCGCGACTGGAAACAATCGCCGGCATGGGCCACGACCTGCCCCGTGCGGCGTGGCCGCGGCTGCTCGACCTGATCGTCGACCACACCGCGGCGGTCAGTGCGGGCGACGTCGCTTCGGCTTGAGGCGGCCGATGAGCAGCTGCTCGATCTCGGTGTGACACCCGGCGAGGTCGACTTCGTTGTCAAGTAGCGCTTGAAGCGCGACCCCACGGAGCATGCCGACGATCACGGTCGCGAGCCCCTGCGGGTCGACCGACGAGGGCACCTCCCCGGTTGTGACGCCGGCCTCGATGCGCTTCGTGAGTTCTTCGCGGAACTCCCGGTCGGCGGACACCATCGCCGGCCGCACGTCGGGAGAGCCGGTCGCCACCGCGTCCGCCCACAGCACCAGGCGCGCACGGTTTACCGGTCGAAGGTCGGATAGCACCTGAAAGTACGTGTGCACCAATCCCATTGCCTGATCGAACACGGACTCCGATCGGCTCTCTTCGAAGATCGCCTCCCGGAACTGCACGGCGACGGCGTCGACGAGCCTTTGCATCAGCGCACCCTTCGACCCGAAATGGTGGGTGGCCAGGCCGCGGCTGTAACCGGCGCGTTCGCCGACGTTCGCCAGCGTGACCCGCGACGGGCCGATCTCACCGACCAACTCCGCGGCGGCGTGGACCAGCCGGCGTTCGGCTTCGGTCCGTCGCTCCTCCTGGGTCCGTCGTGCGACGCCTTCAGCCATGTGGCGTCCCGCTGCCGGCCAGGGCCAGCAGTTCTAAGCGTCCGATCTGGGTGACCAGGCTCGCGGTGTCGAAGTAGATGCGCTCGTTGACGATGCGGTCGTCCTCGAAGAAGAAGACGGCGATGAGCGGCACGCGAAACGCTTTGCCCGTGGGCGGCTGCCCGTAGAACTCGCCGAGATTGGTACCGAGCAAGTCGAATTCGACGATCACGGCGTCGTCCGCGACGTGATAGCTGACGTTGTCGTGACGTTGGTCAGGGAACGCGGTTCTCGTCGTGAGGTAGTAGCCCATGACCTCGGCGTCACCGTCGAAGACCTGCCCGGTCGCCATGATCTCGTAATGCGGGTGGCCGTTGAATGTGGCCAGGGTGAGGTCGAACTCTTTGGTGACCTCGGTGTCCATGTGTTCCTGGATGACGGCGAGCCGACGCTGCCGGAGGTCGTCGGAAATCATTGCGCTCCTGACGGTCGGGGGGGCTCAACTAGCTTGTTGACTAACAAGTTAGTGCCCACCGGTACGGCCTGTCAATCCCCTTTCGGGGTTATGCGGCGTCACGGCGGGGTACCGCACCGGCATGGCAGAAATTGACGTGTCGGTGTCCTCCGATATGACGCCCGAGGACGCCTGGGCGTTGGCGACGGATCTGAACCGCTTCGATGAGTGGCTGACGATCTTCGGTGGCTGGCGCAGCGACCTGCCGTCGACCGTCGAAAAGGGCGCACGTGTCTCGTCGTGCATCAAGGTCAAGGGCTTCCGCAACATCATTCATTGGAAAGTCACCGAATACGACGCGCCGGAGTGCATCGAGCTGAGGGGTCGCGGGCGTGGCGGCGTTCGTATCGCGCTGGACCTGGCGATCGAGAAAAACGACGAAGGATCGACGTTCCGCCTTGCCGCCGATCTGTCCGGCGGTGTGCTCAGCGGCCCGGTGGGCAAGCTCGTTGCGAGGGTCCTGAAATCCGATGTGCGCAAGTCTGTCGATAACCTGGCCGACTTACAGACGGCCTAGAACCAGCTGTCGCGCATCTCGAGCGTGGTGCGGTCGAGGGTTTCCAGCAGATCCAGCTGCGGGCCCGTCTTAGGCAGTTCGTAGCGGAAGAAGTAGCGACCGGCTTGGCGCTTGCCGTCGTAGAAGTCGCCTGTGCGGCCGTGTGCGGTACGCATCTGTTCCAGCCACATCCAAGCGATCACGAGATGCCCGACGGCTTCCATGTACACGACGCTGTTGGCCAGCGCCGCCTCGATGTCGCCCGACGAGAACATCCCCGTGGTGACGTCAACCAGACGCCGCCACGCCGCATCGAGTTGGCATGCGAGGTCGGCCAATTCGCCGCCCAACGCCGATGCCTCCGAAACGCTTGCGCCGACCGCCGCGGTCAACGCTGTAACGCTTGCCCCGTTGCGTGCAACCACCTTGCGGCCCAACAAGTCCAGGCTCTGAATGCCATGCGTACCCTCGTGTATCGGGTTCAGCCTGTTGTCACGGTAGTGCTGCTCGACGTCGTACTCGCGGGTGTAGCCGTAGCCGCCGTGCACCTGGATGGCCAGATTGTTGGCCTCCAGACACCATTGTGACGGCCAGCTCTTCGCTATCGGGGTCAAGATGTCCAGCAACAGCGTCGACGACTCGAGTTCTTCGGCGCCTTCCGGGCTGTGACCGATGTCGATCAGCCGTGCACAGTACAGAGCCAGCGCCAGCGCGCCCTCCACATATGACTTCTGCGCCAACAGCATTCGCTTGACATCGGGATGCTCGATGATCGGCACCTGCGGGGTCTCGGGATCCTTCGCGGTCACCGGTCTGCCCTGCGGGCGGCTGCGGGCATAATCCAACGACTTCAGATATCCGGTGTAGCCCAACGCGATCGCGCCCATCCCGACGCCCAGGCGCGCTTCGTTCATCATGTGGAACATGTAGCTCAGCCCGCAGTGCGGCTCACCGACCAGATAGCCGACGGCACCGTCGAAATTCAGCACCGTGTTCGTGATTCCACGGAACCCCATCTTGTGGTTCAGCCCGGCCAGTACCACATCGTTGCGCTCACCCACTGTTCCGTCAGGAGAGACAAGGAACTTCGGGACGATGAACAACGAGATACCTCTGGTGCCGGGTGGAGAACCGGGGATCTTCGCCAGCACCAGATGCACGATGTTCTCAGTGAGTTCGTGATCGCCGCCGGAGATCCACATCTTCGATCCGAAGACACGGTACGACCCGTCGTCGCGCGGCTCCGCCCGTGTGACGATGTCGGCGAGCGACGATCCCGCCTGCGGCTCGGACAGACACATCGTTCCCGAAAACCGGCCTGCCAGCATGGGTTTCAGGAAGGCGTCGACCTGCTCCGGTGTCCCGTATTCGGCCAGCAGGTTAGCGTTGGCCAAGGTCAACAGCACATACCCCGCGGTGCTGATGTTCGCGGCATGGAACCAGGCCAGACCCGCGCCGGCCACTACGGTCGGCAGCTGCGCCCCGCCGAGCGCGGTGTCCATGCCCATCGCGATGAGGTCGGCGCGCCCGAACGCGTCGAGCGCCTCCTTCACCTCGGGGATGATCGTGACCGTCTGGCCGTCGAAACTGGGCTCGTTGGCGTCACCCTTCTTGTTGTGCGGCGCGAAGTACCGGGTGGCCAGTTGCTCGCACAGGTCGAGTACGCCTGCGAACGTCTCCTCGGAATGTTCAGTGAAGCGCTCTCGCTTCGTGAGCTCGTCCACGCGTAACCACTCGAACAGGAGAAAGTCAAGGTCGCGACGCGACAATAAAGTCGACTTCATCGGCATGACGTTAGTAGTCCGCAGGCTGCTCGTCCGAAGCAATCAGCTTCTTGACCCGGCGCCGAAGGTTCGGTTTGCACGTGGCCGGGTAGGTGACACCCTGATGGGGATGACATTTGACGCTGACGATGTCGAACACACTCCCGTTGAGGGAAGCCACGTCGAGGACGGCCTGGTCGAACACCCCAACGCAGGGGACTTCGCACAGGCGCGAACGCTGCCCGCCGACCGGACATGGTTCAAGAGCGCGGTGTTCTACGAGGTGCTGGTCCGGGCTTTCTACGACGCGAGCGCCGACGGGTCGGGAGACCTGCGCGGGCTGACCGAGAAACTCGACTACCTGCAGTGGCTGGGCATCGACTGCCTGTGGCTGCCGCCGTTCTACGACTCACCGCTGCGAGACGGTGGCTACGACATCCGCGACTTCTACAAGGTGCTGCTCGACTTCGGCACCGTCGATGATTTCGTCGCGCTGCTGGACGCCGCGCACCGTCGTGGCATCCGGGTAATCACCGACCTGGTGATGAACCACACGTCGGATTCACACCCGTGGTTCCAGGAATCCCGGCGCGACCCCGACGGCCCGTACGGCGATTTCTACGTCTGGAGCGACACCGCCGACAAGTACACCGGCGCCCGCATCATCTTCGTCGACACCGAGGAGTCCAATTGGACGTTCGACCCGGTGCGCCGCCAGTTCTATTGGCACCGGTTCTTCTCGCACCAGCCGGACCTCAACTACGACAACTCGGCGGTGCAGGAGGCGATGATCGACGTGCTGAGGTTCTGGCTCGACCTCGGCATCGACGGGTTCCGGCTGGACGCTGTGCCGTACCTGTTCGAGCGCGAGGGCACCAATTGCGAGAACCTTCCGGAAACGCACGCGTTCCTCAAGCACTGTCGCAAGGTGATCGACGACGAGTACCCCGGCCGTGTACTGCTCGCGGAGGCGAACCAGTGGCCCGCCGACGTGGTCGAGTACTTCGGCGACCCCGACACCGGCGGCGACGAGTGCCACATGGCGTTCCACTTTCCGTTGATGCCGCGCATCTTCATGGCGGTCCGGCGTGAGTCGCGGATCCCGATCTCGGAGATCCTCGCGCAGACGCCGCCGATTCCGGATATGGCGCAGTGGGGCATCTTCTTGCGCAACCACGACGAGCTGACGCTCGAGATGGTCACCGACGACGAGCGCGACTACATGTACGCCGAATACGCCAAGGATCCCCGGATGAAGGCGAACGTGGGCATTCGGCGACGGCTGGCCCCACTGTTGGAGAACGACCGCAACCAGATCGAGCTGTTCACCGCGCTGCTGCTGTCTCTGCCGGGCTCTCCGGTGATCTACTACGGCGACGAGATCGGGATGGGCGACATCATCTGGCTCGGCGACCGCGACGGCGTGCGCACGCCGATGCAGTGGACGCCCGACCGCAACGCCGGCTTCTCCAAGGCCAACCCGGGCCAGCTGTACCTGCCGCCGAATCAGGACCCGATCTACGGCTATCCGTCGGTCAACGTGGAGGCGCAGATCGACAGCTCCACGTCGCTGCTGAACTGGACCCGCACGATGTTGGGCGTGCGTCGTCGGCACCCGGCCTTCGCGACCGGCGCGTTCAAAGAACTGGGCGGCTCCAACCCGTCCGTCCTTGCATACCTGCGTGAAGGCCGGGACGACGGCGTGGACGATGTGGTGCTATGCGTCAACAACCTGTCCCGGTTCCCGCAGCCGATCGAGCTGTATCTGCAGCAGTGGAACGGGTACACACCGGTGGAGCTGACCGGCCAGGTCGAGTTTCCGCGCATCGGCCACCTGCCGTACCTGTTGACGCTGCCGGGCCACGGGTTCTACTGGTTTGAATTGCGCATGTTCGAGGAGGTGCAGCGATGAGCCGCTTGCCGTTCGCGGAGTGGCTTCCGCGCCAGCGCTGGTACGCCGGTCGCAGCCGTGAGCTGTCGGCCGCCGAACCGGCGCGGGTGGTGGCTCTCCGCGACGACCTCGACCTGATGCTGGTCGACGCGTCCTACACCGACGGGTTGTCGGAGCGCTACCAGGTCATTGTGCGGTGGGACGCCCCGCCGCCGGACGAGTACAGCACCGTCGCGACGATCGGCAGTCATAACGGCCGCACCGGGTATGACGCGCTGTACGACCCGGAGGCAGCGCGATTCCTCGTGTCGCTGATCGATTCGTCCGCGGTTCGCGACGACGTGACGTTCGCCAAGGAGCCCGGGGCGAAGCTGCCAACGGACGCGGCACCGCGGGTGTTCGATTCCGAGCAGAGCAACACCAGCGTGATCTTCGAACAGGAGGCCATCCTCAAGGTCTTCCGCCGCGTCGCGCCCGGCATCAACCCCGACATCGAGCTGAACCGCGTGCTCGGCCGAGCCGAGAATCCGCACGTGGCCCGGCTGCTGGGGTCGATCGAGATGTCGCTCGATGGCAGCCCATGGCCGCTGGGCATGGTGACAACCTTCGCGGCGAATTCTGCTGAAGGCTGGGACATGGCGACGGCCAGCACCCGCGACCTGTTCGCCGAGGGTGATCTGTACGCCTACGAGGTCGGTGGCGACTTCGCGAGCGAGTCGTACCGTCTCGGAGAGGCGGTCGCATCGGTGCACGCCACGCTGGCCGAAGCGATGGGGACGTCGGCCGCCGATTTTCCCGTCGACGCGATGCTGGCTCGGTTGTCGGCCGCCGCCGAGGCGGTGCCCGAGATTCGCGAGTACTCCCCGGCGATCGAAGAGAGGTTCCACAAGCTCGTCGGCGAGACGATCACCGTCCAGCGGGTGCACGGCGACCTGCATCTCGGCCAGGTACTTCGCACGCCCGAGAGGTGGCTTTTGATCGACTTCGAGGGCGAGCCGGGGCAACCGCTGGACGAGAGACGCCGACCCGACTCGCCGCTGCGGGACGTCGCCGGAATGCTGCGCTCGTACGACTACGCCGGGTATCAGCGGCTGTTGGACTACGACGGAGATGACCACGGCAAGCAGTTGGCCGCCCGCGCGCGAGAATGGGTGGACCGCAACCAGGCGGCGTTCTGCAAGGGATACGCCGCGGTCGCGGAGGCCGATCCACGCGATTCCGCTAGGGTGCTGTCCGCCTACGAGTTGGACAAGGCCGTGTACGAGGCCGCATACGAGGCTCGTCATCGGCCAACGTGGTTGTCGATTCCGCTGCGGTCGATCACCCGCCTCGTCAGCTGAGTTCGGCGATCTCGTCGTTCACAGCGTCACCACGCCGTAGTCGCCGAGTTGTCCTATCAGCACCCGCAGATGATCATCGGACGAGCCGAGCGTCTGCTCGATCGCGGTCAGCCGGGCGGTGTAGTGGCCGACCGGATACTCCGCGGTCATCCCGATGCCGCCGTGGAGCTGGATGGCCTCCTGGCCGATGTGCCTGCCGGACCGCCCGATCTGCAGCTTCGCGCGTGCCGCGATGACGGGATCGAGGTTTCCATCGGCGATCGACATTGCGGCATAAAGGCTCATGCTGCGCGCCGCCTCGAGCGAGACGTACATGTCGGCGGCGCGCTGCGTCAAGGCCTGGAAGGTGTTCAGCGTCACCCCGAACTGCTTGCGGGTCTTCAGATATTCCGTGGTGAGCCGCAGGGCCTCCTCCATCGCCCCCACCGCCTCGGCACACAGCGCCGACTGGATGCGGACAATGGCGTTATCGCTGTGTCGTGACGCGTCGACGGGATCGCCGAGCGGCTCGGCAGACACCTCGTCGAGGTCGACTTGAGCGCCGCGGCGGCCGTCGAACGTGCGGTACGGGTGCCGGCTGACCGCGTGACTGTCCACGAGGAACAACCCGGTGCCACCGTCGGGCAGCGCGGCGGTGACGACGAGCACATCGGCGCTGTCTCCGGCCAGCACCGGGTTCTTGCGTCCGCTTACCGTCCACGAATCGCCCTGTCGCGCAGCAGTTGTCGGGCCTTCGTGAGCGAACGCCAGCAGCGTCTGGCCCGCGGTCACGTCGTCGAGGAGCTTTCGCTGGTCGGCGTTGCCCAGTTCCGCGATGAGGCTGCCCGGGGCCAGAGCCGCGGCAACGACGGGCTCGGGGGCCAGGTGCCGCCCGATCTCGGTCATCACCACCGCGATCTCGATCTGCCCGCCGGAGTCGTCGTCGAAGCCGAGCCCCAAAATCCCGGTGTCGGCAAGCTGGCCCCACACCTCGCGGCTCCAGCCCAATTCGCTGTCGGCGACCTTGTTGCGGCTCTCCTGGTCGTAGCTGCGGGACAACAGATTACGAGTGGTGTCACGCAGCAGAACCTGTTCGTCGGTCAAGTGAAAATCCATGGCCAGCCTCACAATCCGAGAATCGTCGACGAGATGATGTTGCGCTGCACCTCGTTGCTGCCGCCGTAGATCGACGTCTTGCGGTAGTTCAAGTACACCGGTGCGGCGCGCTGCGCCCAGTCCGGCGACGCGATGTCGTCTCCCGCACCCTTGGGCAGTGAGTCCGGACCGGCGGCCTCGACGAGCAGCTCGGTGGTCGCCTGCTGTAGCTGACTGCCGCGCAACTTCAGCACCGATGACACGGGATTCGGCTTGCCGTCCGCCGACCCCGACACGACACGCATTTGCGTGAGTTCCAGTGCGAGCAGCCCGTTCTCGATCTCCGCGAGCCGTGCTGCGAAGAGCGGGTCGTCGAGCAGGCCCTTCTCGGTGGCATGCCGTTTCACCTCGGCAAGTCGGACCTTGGTTCGGCCTACCCCGGCGATCCCCGTCCGCTCGTTGCCGAGCAGAAACTTCGCGTACGTCCAACCTTGGTTCTCCTCGCCGACGAGCTGGTCGGCGGGAACGCGGACGTCCTCGAAAAAGACCTCGTTGACTTCAACGCTGCCGTCGACGAGCTTGATCGGCCGCATCGTGATGCCCGGCGTGTCGAGGTCGATCAGCAGGAACGAGATCCCGGCCTGACGTTTGGGCGCCTGGGGGTCGGTGCGGACCAGGCAGAAGATCCAGTCGGCATACTGGCCCAGCGTCGTCCACGTCTTCTGGCCGTTGACGACGTAGCTGTCTCCGTCGCGCTGGGCAGTGGTCCGCAGGGAGGCGAGATCCGAGCCGGCCTCCGGTTCCGAGAACCCCTGGCACCACCAGATGTCGAGGTTCGCGGTCTCCGGCAGGAAACGCTCCTTGGTCTGCTGCGAGCCGAACTCGGCGACCACCGGTCCGACCATCTTGGCGTTGAAGTTCAGCGGCTCCGGTACACAAGCGAGCTGCATCTCGTCGAGCCAGATCTGGTGCTGCGTCAGCGTCCACTCTTTTCCGCCCCACTCCACCGGCCAGTGCGGTACGGCCAGCCCGTTGGCATTCAGAATCTTGTGGCTGGTGGCGATGTCGTCGCGGCTGATCTGCACGCCCAGTCGCACCCGCTCGCGGATGTCCGCCGGAATCTCGGTGGTGTAGAACTCGCGAAGCTCATCCCGAAACTTGGCCTCGTCGTCCGTCAGTGCTAGCTGCATGGCATGCCTCCATTTCTGACCTGATGCATCGAACAGTAGGCTTTCTCGCCACCGGACGATGACGGAGGTGGCATGCGCGCAGCAAGGGTGATGCGGCTGGATGGTCCGGAAGCGATCGAAGTCTCAGACATCGACGAACCCAGCGGCGACGGCGTCGTCGTCGAGGTGCACGCCGCGGGCGTCGCGTTTCCCGACGCGTTGCTCAGCCGCGGCCTGTACCAGTACAAGCTCGACCCGCCGTTCGTGGTCGGGGCCGAGATCGCGGGTGTGGTGCGAAGCGCACCCGAAGGCAGCCAAGTGGGGCCGGGCGACCGGGTCGTGGGCTTGACGATGATCGGCGGAGCCATGGCTGAGGTCGCCGTGCTGGACCCGGATCGGATTTTCAAGCTCCCGGACAACGTGAGCTTCGAAGCGGGCGCCGGCCTGCTGTTCAACGACCTGACAGTGTATTTCGCGCTGACGGTGCGGGGTCGACTGCGAGAGGGCGAGACGGTTCTGGTGCACGGCGCGGCCGGCGGGATCGGCACGTCGACTCTGCGGATCGCTCCGGTATTGGGCGCAGCCCGCACGATCGCGGTCGTGGGCAGCGAGGACAAGATGGAGGTCGCGACGGCGGCGGGCGCGACCGACGTGGTGCTCGCGGACGGCTTCAAAGACGAGGTCAAGAAGCTGACCGACGGTCGCGGCGTCGACATCGTGATGGACCCGGTGGGCGGCGACCGGTTCACGGATTCGTTGCGTTCCCTCGCACCGGCCGGCCGGCTGTTGGTGGTCGGGTTCACCGGGGGAGAGATACCCACCGTGAAGGTAAACCGGTTGCTGCTGAACAACATTGACGTGGTGGGTGTGGGTTGGGGCGCCTGGGGCCTGACGCATCCGGGTGCTCTGCAGGAGCAGTGGGCCGAACTCGAGAAGTTACTCGCCTCGGGGCGGCTGCCCGCCCCCGAGCCTGTGGTGTACCCACTGGAGGAGGCCGCCACCGCGGTGGCGTCGCTGGAGAATCGCACTGCAAAAGGGAAAGTGGTTGTGCGCGTTCGCGATTAGGCGAACACAAGCTCGCGGACAAGCTTTACCGATGTGGCGAACTTCAGGCTGTCGTCGGTGACGGGCCCATTGCGAAGCACGTCGACATCGCGCTGGTAATCCATCACCATCTGCCACGGACCGTCGGCACCCTGGCGCGGCAACTCGCTGACCGCGCGCTTTACATACCCGGCTGAGAGGTCGAGGAGCGGCCGGGTGTCCATGTTCGGGTCGCTGACCTCCGGATAGCAGGTGTCGTAGCCGTTTTCGTCCATGTGGGCCAGCAGCCGGCAGAAGTGTTCGCACAGCGGGCCGACCTTCAACGTCCACGAGGAGTTGGTGTAGCCGAACACGAACACGAAGTTCGGCACGCCCGACAGCATCATGCTCTTGTACGCCACGGTGTCGGGCAGATACACGGGCTCGCCGTCGACACTCAGCGCGATACCGCCGAACGCCTGCAAGTTCAGCCCGGTCGCGGTGACGATGATGTCCGCCTCGAGTTCGTCGCCCGACTCCAGCGCGATGCCGCGCTCGGTGAACGTGACGATGCGATCGGTGACCACCGAGGCCTTGCCGTCGCGGATGGCCTTGAACAGATCGGAGTTAGGCACCGCGCACAGCCGTTGATCCCACGGGTTGTAGGCAGGGTTGAAGTGCTCGTCGACGGGATAGCCCTTGGGCAGCTGCCGGGCATTCATATGGCGGATCAGCCGGCGCGCCGCGCGCGGATAGCGTTGGCACAAGCGGTAAACCGTGCGCTGCTTCAGCATGTTCTTGCGTCGGGTAACCGAGTACCCGCGGCGCTTGCCCAGCACCTTCTGCAGCGCGTTGGCGATCGCGTCTTTCGACGGCACGGGCATGATGTAGGTCGGGGAGCGCTGCAGCATCGTCACGTGCGCGGCCTTCTCGGCCATCGCGGGCACCAGCGTGACCGCGGTGGCGCCACTACCGATGATCACCACCCGCTTGCCGCTGTAGTCCAAATCCTCCGGCCACTGCTGCGGGTGCACGATCTGACCGCCGAACTTGTCCCTGCCCTCGAACGTAGGCGTGAAACCCTCGTCGTAGCGGTAGTAGCCGCCGGCGGCGAACAGCCAGTTGGCGGTGATCGTCGACCGGGTGCCGGTGTCGACGCGTTCAACCTCGACACGCCACTCGGCGTCCTCGCTCGACCACGCTGCGCCGAGGACCTTGTGATGGAACCGGATGTTGCGGTCGATGCCGTTCTCGGCGACCGTCTCGCGCAGGTACGCCAGGATCTTATCGGCGCTGGCGATCGCGTCTTCGTCTTCCCACGGCTTGAACTCGTAGCCGAACGTGTGCAGATCGGAGTCCGAGCGGATGCCGGGATAGCGGAACAGATCCCAGGTGCCGCCGGTCGCGCCGCGCGCCTCGAGGATCGCATACGACTTGCCCGGCTGCTGCTTCTGCAAGTAGTAGGCCGCGCCGATGCCGGAGATGCCGGCGCCGACGATCAGCACGTCGACATGTTCGATGGCCGTCGGGTCCTGTGGTGTGGCGTTCACGCTGTCTCCTTTGCTGGGGTGACCTGCATCAATAGTCGATGGCGCCGGATCGTCAGACAATGGCAAACTGCACCACAATCGAAATGTAACGGTGCAAATTGCACTAGCACGGCTACGATCCGTGCATGGAGTCGGAACGGCAGTCCGAACGCATCTGCGAACTGATCAGACGCGGTGCCGAGATCGTCGTGAATCTGCCTCAGGAATGGCTCGAGGAGATGCACAGGGCCACGCTGGCGTCGGAGTACATGCGGACGATCGCCGGCGATCCGGTCTTGGCCGAGGCGACCCGTCGAAGCAACCGCGCCAACCTGCTGCACTGGGCTGCGGCCAACATCAGCCATCCGGGCGAGCCCGTGCCGGCCAACCTGGGCCCCGAGCCGCTCGGGATCGCCCGCGACCTGGTTCGCCGAGGGCTCGACGAGTCGGCCGTCGACGCGTACCGGATCGGCCAGAACGTCGCGTGGCGGTACTGGATGCAGATCGCGTTTGATCTGACGTCGGATCCCGAAGAGCTGCGCGAACTGCTCGACGTGTCGGCGCGTTCGATCACCTCGTTCATCGACGCGACGATTGCCGGCATCTACACGCAGATGGAGATCGAGCGCGAGGAGCTCACCCGTGGCACACACGCCGAACGGCGGGAAATCGTCGCACTCATCCTCGACGGAGCGCCGATCACCCGCCAGCGTGCCGAAAGCCGGCTCGGTTACCGCCTCGGCCAAAGCCACACCGCGGCCGTGATCTGGGGCGACGAACCCGACACCGACCTGTCCGACCTGGACCGTGCCGCCGAGGCGCTGATCCAAACCGTCGAATCGCAGCGCCCACTCAGCGTGCTGGCCAGCACCGCCACCCGCTGGGTATGGGTGCCGGGCACCACGAGCCCGAACCTGGGTCGCCTCGAGGCCGCACTCAAGCAGCTGCCCGGTGTGCGGATCGCGGTCGGCCCGACGGCGGCAGGCATCGAAGGGTTCCGTCGAAGCCACCTCGACGCCGTCACGACCCAGCGGATGGTGGCCCGGCTGGCGTCGACCCAGCGGGTGGCGAGCTTCACCGACGTCGAGCTCGTCGCGTTGATGACCGCCGACCCAGAGCGCGCGGACCGCTTCATCAAGCACACGCTCGGCGATTTCGAGGCTGCCAGTCCAGAGCTACACCGGGCGGTGCTGACCTTCGTCACCGAACAGTGCAACGCGTCCCGCGCGGCCAACCGCCTGTACACGCATCGAAATACGCTGCTGCGCAAGCTCGCTCGCGCCGAGGAAATGCTGCCTCAACCCCTCGAGAACAACAGCGTGCACGTCGCCGTGGCGCTGGAGGCACTACGGTGGCGCGGCGCTGAGCTGCCGGGCGCGTAGCCGGAGAACACTTCGGCCCCGGCACGTCGCTGTGCCGGGGCCGAAGGATCGGACGGTTAGCCGGTGGGAGTCGCGCCCAGCACCCGCTGGATGTCGGGCTTCATGGCCTGCAACTGGGCACCCCAGTAGGGCCACGAGTGTGTGCCGTTGTCGGGGAAGTTGAACACACCGTTCCTGCCACCCGCGGCCAGGTAGTTATCGCGGAATGCCTGGTTGGTACGCAACGTGAAGCCCTCCAGGAACTTCGCAGGCATGTCCGAGCCGCCAAGCTCGCTCGGTGTGCCGTTGCCGCAGTAGATCCAGATGCGGGTGTTGTTGGCCACCAGGCGAGGGATCTGCACCATCGGGTCGTTGCGCTGCCAGGCCGGATCGCTCGACGGACCCCACATCGCGGTTGCGTTGAAGCCGCCGGAGTCGTTCATCGCCATGCCGATCAGCATCGGCCACCAGCCCTCTGACGGATTGAGGAAGCCGGACAGTGAACCCGCGTAGACGAACTTGTCCGGGTAATAGGCGGCGAGGATCAGCGCCGAGCCACCGGACATCGACAGCCCAACGGCGGCGTTGCCGGTGGGTGACACGTTCTTGTTCGCGGCGAGATAGGCGGGCAACTCCTGCGTCAGGAACGTTTCCCACTTGTAGGTCCACGTACCGCCGTTGCCTACCGCCGGCTGATACCAGTCGGTGTAGAAACTGGACATGCCACCGACCGGCATGATCACCGACAACCCGGAGTTGAGGTACCACTCGAAGGTCGGCAGTTCGATATCCCAGCCGTTGTAGTCGTCACGGGCCCGCAAGCCGTCCAGCAGGTACACCGCGTGGGGACCGCCGTACTGGAACTGGACAAGGACATTTCGTCCCATGGACGCCGACGGAACCTGCAGATACTCCACTGGCAGGCCGGGGCGTGAGAACGCGCCAGCCGGCGCGGTGTTGCCGACGGCTCCGACGAGCCCCGGCAGCAACGCCGCGAGCAACGCGGCGATCGTCAGCCGGCGCCCCCAGGTACTCCGCAATTTGTCGATGAACTTCATGGTTAAAACCCATCCCATCTTTCGTATGCCGCACCACATGCGATCGACGCCGCTTCGTTCTGACGTAGTGAAACACCGCCCGCGGCATGATCCGCCGATCTACACCGGGATGTGACGTCGCAGTTGGCTAACGATTTCGATTCGACAAGGACTCGACGCGTCAGGTACGTGTGCGCAGATAGCACCGTAATACGAAGTGGCGAGCCATTTTTCGCCGCACGGATGCAGCTACGGATTGATCGTGTATTCGCCGAACTGCCGACCCCACACATACTCGACCGCGTACGGCTGGCCGATCTCGAAGTGGTTGTAGGGGGCCATGCTGTAGCCGGTGTCCATCACCAGATACGGCATCGGCCACAGATCGTGGGTGATCTTCTGCCAGCAGCCGGGCTTACCTTCGGGGCCGCCGTGGGCGTTAACCCGCGGCAGGTTGTCCGGGTACACATACGGGTTGCCGGCGCCGGACGTCGTCCCCGCGGATTTCAGCGAGTAACCGTTGTCGCCGCCGAGAACCGCCCACACCTTGGGACCGACCTCGGCGTAGTTGCGCGTGGTGCAGAGGATCTCTGGGCTGTAGTACTGGAGGAGTTGCGAGGTGGGGACGAGGTCTTCGGCGCCACGGGACAGGTACGGTCCGCCGCGCTCGAAGACATCTGTTCCAGTGGTGCTGACGCCGATCGACGCCATCAGCGCCGCATCCAGGTTCACTTGCCGTTCGTTGAACGTCCGGGCGGTGATCACCGCGTTCTTCAACGCTTCCCAAAGGTCCGGCGAAGCATCGGAGTACGCCTCGGCAAGATCCGCCAGCGTCTGAGTGTCGTGTCGGATCTGTGGCATCTGCGGATTCAGGTCCGCGAGGATCTCGTTACCGTGGGTTATCGACTGACCGAAAAGATCTCCCAACCCGTCCAGCGCCTGCGCGGTCGCGGCCAGCGTCTCGTTCAGCTTGACCGGATCGACCTTCTCCGAGATCGACACCACCGTCTCGAACAGCGTGTTGAACTCGGTCGTCACCGACGACACCTGGATGATGTCTTTCGCGCTGATACGGCGCGCTGCAGGGTTTTTCGGCGACGTGAACGAGACGTACTTGTTTCCGAACACCGTGGTCGCCCTGATCTGCGCGTCCACATTCGCTGGGATCGACTTGATGTATTTCGGATTGACTTCCAACGTCAACTTCGCCTTCGGCGTGCCGCCGTCGTCGATCTCCTCGACCCTTGCGACTCTGCCGATCTCGACCCCGTTGTAGGTGACTTTCGACCCGGAATCCATGACCAACCCGGACCGCGACGCCATCAACGTCAACTGTGTCTTCGGTGTGAAGTCCCCGCGGAATTGGAAGTACACGAGCGCGAGCCCGAGAGCGACGATCATCGTCAGCGCCAGGCCCGCTAACTTGTACGGTGGCCTTCTGTCCGGGTTCATCGGCGCAGTCATCGCGCTACACCGTAGAAGGTGATCCGGCGTTTTGGTGGCGGCTAGCCGAAACTGCATTCCAC
Source organism: uncultured Actinomycetota bacterium (assembly GCA_963744085.1). Lineage (GTDB taxonomy): Bacteria > Actinomycetota > Actinomycetes > Mycobacteriales > Mycobacteriaceae > Mycobacterium. The sequence continues at coordinate 532,497 of CAVUSK010000014.1, read as the reverse complement.
AATGGCCGCACCATGACTTCCGACATCGCATTCGCGGGTGCTGGCGAGCAGGCGCGAATGCTGGCTGATGGCGCCATCACCGCACCGGCCCTGGTCGAGATGTATCTGGACCGGATCAACCGCCTCAACCCGGTGCTGCGCGCCTACCGTGTCGTGCTTCAGGATTCGGCCCGCGCGGACGCGGCCGCGGCCCAGCAGCGTCTTGAGGCCGGGGAGCGGCTGCCGTTGCTCGGCGTGCCGATCGCGATCAAGGACGATGTCGACATCGCCGGTCAGGTAACCACGATGGGCACCGGGGCGCACGGCCCGGCGAAGGAGCAGGACGCGGAGGTGGTCCGCAAGCTTCGTCACGCAGGCGCGGTGATCCTCGGCAAGACGGCGGTGCCGGAGCTGTGTATCTGGCCGTTCACCGAGTCGCTGACGTTCGGGGCCACCAGAAATCCCTGGGACATCGGGCGTACGCCCGGCGGCAGCAGCGGTGGATCAGCGGCGGCGGTGGCCGCCGGTCTCGCCGGTATGGCCTTGGGATCGGATGGTGGTGGTTCCATTCGGATCCCGTCGACTTGGTGCGGCGTCTTCGGCATCAAGCCCCAACGCGACCGCGTGCCGCTAGCACCGCACGACGGCGCGTGGAACGGGCTGAGCGTCAACGGTCCCATTGCCCGAACTGTGGCCGACGCGGCGTTGTTCTTGGATGTCACGGCGTCCTTGCCTGGCCCCGATGGTGGGTTTGTCGCTGCCGCCACACGCCCGCCCGGCAGGCTGCGAATTGCGTTGAGCACGAGGGTCCCTCCGCCGTTATTGGCGCGCATCGGCAAGCCACACCGGCAGGCGGTGCGGGACGCGGGCGCGTTGCTTCGCGAGCTCGGCCACGACGTCGTCGTCCGCGATCCCGACTATCCGCCGACCGCGACGTTGACGAACCTGCTCCCGCGTTACTTGCGTGGCGTCCGCGACGACGTGGCGATGATGCCGGAGCCGCAGAGGCTGGAGGCGCGCTCACGCGAGGTGGCTCGGCTCGGCGGTCTGTACTCGGATCGTCGGATCGCCGCCACTCGCGCGGCCGAGGACGGAATCCGGGCACGGGTGCTGTCGATCTTCGACGACGTCGACGTGGTGATCACGCCGGCAACCGCGCGGGGCCCGTCGCGCATCGGCGCCTATCAGCGCCGCGGCGCCGTCGCGACGTTACTGCTCGTCGGGTTGCGGGTGCCGTTTCAGAACATGTTCAACGTCACCGGACAGCCGGCCGCGGTGGTGCCTTGGGGCCTTGACCGCGACGGTCTTCCCCTGGCGATTCAGCTGGTCGGCAGGCCTTATGACGAGGCCACGCTGTTATCGCTGAGCGCTCAGATCGAAAAGGCGCGGCCCTGGTCGCAGCGCCGGCCACCGGTGAGCTGAACGGGTAACCATGCTCAGGCGATGACGAAGTCCTCGGGGTCCGGGGTTCGCGTCCAGGTCCAATAGTCGACGAGCCGCCACGGGCTGAGCCCATGCACCTTTCCGGAAGCGTCTTTGTAGAAGCTGTGTTTGATGGTCGGCTGTGACCAGACCAGGGTGTCCAGCTCGGCCTGGGATCGTGCGTACCAGTCGTCGTAGCGGTCCTGGCGGGGCTCCATCGCTTTCGCGCCCGTGCGGATCAGCAGGTCGAGACACTGCATGATGTAACGAACTTCGCACTCGGAGTGGAAAATCAAGCTGCCGCCACTCGCCAGGTTGGTGCCCGGGCCGTAGAGGCAGAAGAAGTTCGGGAAGTTCGGCACGGTGATACCAAGATAAGCCGCGGGCCGAGAGCCCCACGCGGTCTGCAGGTCGATGCCGTCACGGCCCACTACCCGAAACGACGAAATCATCTCGTTGACCCGGAAGCCCGTAGCGTAGATCAACACATCGGCGGGATAGCGCCGGCCGTCGCTTCCGACGACCACATGCGGCTCGATGTGGTCGACCCCGTCGCGCACCAATTCGACGTGCTCCTTGGTTAGCGTTCTCAACCAGCTGCCATCGTCCTGAAGGGTTCGCTTACCCATAGCGGGGTAGTCGGGGATAACCTTTGCGAGAAGCTCTGTGGCACCGTCGATTTGGCTGCTTATCCATTCGGTGAACATCATCCGAGCCATGTCGTTTGCGGCGCTGACGGCGCGCTGCTGATCGGGCCAGTCCGGATCGACGCGAGCCGCCGGAAACGCGGTGTCACACGACGGCCAGAACAGCAGAAACCGATACCACCGGCCATAGAATGGCAGGTGTTTCAGCGCCCACTGCACACCCGGGCCAACCTCGGCGTGGTAGTTCGGATTAGGAAACATCCACTGGGCAGTGCGTTGAAAGATGGTGAGGCTGCGTACATTATCTGCGATGGCGGGTGCTACCTGGAAGCCGGAGGCGCCCGCGCCGATCAGCACGACGTCCTTGCCGGACAGGTCGGCATCGTGATCCCAGCGGGCGGTGTGAAAGGCGGGACCGTCGAATGTCTCCGCCCCGTCGATGGCCGGAACGTAGGGCCGGTTGAGTTGGCCCACCGCGCTGATCACCGCGCGGGAGGTCACGATGTCCTCGGTGCCGTCGGCGCTGCGGATCCGTACCGACCACGTCGACGTCGCGTCGTCCCACTCAGCGCTGAGCACCTCGGTGGAAAACCGGACGTGCTCAGCGATCCCGTGCCGGTGCATGACGGCGTCAAAATACGACTGCAGCTCCGGCTGTTGCGCGAAGTACTCGGTCCAGTGGTCGGTTGGCTCGAAGCTGTAGCAGTAGAAGTGATTTCCGACGTCGACACGGGCACCCGGATACGTGTTCTCCCACCAGGTTCCGCCCACCCCGGCGTTCTTCTCGATGACGGTGTACGGCACGCCCGCCTGTTGCATCCGGATGGCGGCGAGTAACCCGGATTGTCCGCAGCCGACGACGACGACGGGAAACTCGGCACGCGCTTGCGGGCTGGACCGGAATGCGGTGACGCGGGAGTCGCGTCCGTCGAGTTCCATCTCCTCGAGCAGCATTGGGACGTATTCGTTGGGAACGTCGGTGCAAACAAGCCAATCCATCATTCGCTTGAGCTGGCGGGAGTCGACAGGCGCGGGTTCCGGGCAGCCACGGTCGCGATAGTCGCGGATGACGTCGAACGCGAGCTTGCGCGCGGTGGTCTGGTCCTCGTCGGACATGAAGCCCTGCACCTCGTTGAGGAAGATCCCAGCCGGACGCAGCGGGCCGTCGAGCAGCGAGTCGTCACCGCTCATGTGGATACAGGACAGCAGGAGCGCAGGCACGGATACGTCTTCCAGCGCGGCCGCGATCTCAGAATCCGACGCGGTGAATGGCTGACCCGAGTAGGGGTTGCGCATCAGCCACTCCTTCCGGCCCCCGCCTGCGAATGTAGAGCAGAGCGCCGCGGTGTTTAATGGCCGGGTGAGAAGGGGAATCGACCGATATGCCGGATGACATGCTCAGCCCCGAGGAGTCGCTGGACTCCGACGAGGTTCGCAACGACGACGGCGACGAGGTAGTGGACGCGCCGGACGCCTGGCTGGACCCTGACGACGACGAATCGCTGGACGAGAGGTTGGCCGCCGAGGAGCCGGAAACCTCGGTCGATACACCGCTGTCGGATGCCGCGTTCGCAGAAGACGGCGTCTCGTCGTCGGAGTATGCCGTGAAGGAGGCCGACGTTGTCGACGGCGTGATCGTCGAGGACTCCAGGGTCAGCCGGGGTCAGATCGACGGCACCCCGGAAGACGGAGACTCGTTCTTCGGGGTCGACTGAGTCGGTTATGCAACCGTGACGCCCGCGGCGCGGAGCTCGCCGAGGGCCTTCTCCGAGCTTTCACGCGCGACACCGGCGGTGAGATCTTCGAGCACCGTGGTGGTGAATCCGGCGCGGGCAGCGTCCCGTGCCGTCGCGAGCACGCAGTAGTCGGTGGCGATGCCGACCACGACCACTTCGTCGACGCCGTGCTGCCGAAGCCAGTCGGTGAGCGGGATACCGACCTTGCAGGCACCTTCGAAACCGCTGTAGGCCGCCGAGTACTGGCCTTTGGTGAAAACCGCTTCGATTGCGTCTGTTTGGAGGCCGGGGTGGAATTCTGCGCCGGTGGTACCGACGACACAGTGGCGCGGCCACGAGTTCCGATTGTCGGGATGGTCGGAGAAGTGGGTGCCGGGGTCGATGTGAAAGTCCTTGGTGGCGACGACGTGGTCGTAGTGAGTCTTTGCCAGGTGGTCGCTGATCGCGCGCGCGATGCGTGCGCCGCCAACCACTTCCAGGGAGCCGCCCTCACAGAAATCGTTCTGGACGTCGGTGATGATGAGCGCCTTCATCGACTCACCGTAGCCCCGGTCAGTCCGACCAGGGAGTCGTCGGACGCTCCCTTCGCCGGCCGTCCACGATCACGTCGACGTGCTCGTCGAAGAAGCAGATGTAGTCGCGTACCGGTTCGGCCTCTCTCAGCGGCTCGCGGTACGTCCACGCGACGTCGTTCCGTTTTTCGGGAAGCGAGAAGTACGACGCCTGGCCCTTGTATGCGCAGTAGGTCACGGTGTCGCTGTGTTCGAGTTCCGGCGCGACATCTCTCGGCGGAAGGTAGAACCGCACCGGCAGAAGGGTTTCGAATAGTAAGACCGGGCGCGACGACTCGGCCAGCACACGTCCGTCGAGCTCGATGCGTACGTGGCGGCTGCTGTGAAGTATGTCGATCCGGTGAAACGGGTCGTGGGGATGGCTGACGATCGGTTCGTCTTCCTCGCGCCAGTCGAAGGCGGCGAACTCCAGCAGCATGTGTCGTTCGAAGGCGGTGTCGTCTGGCTTGAAGGCAGCGGAGGGCAGAGTCTTGTCGCCGATGACGACGTCGTAGACGCGGCCGGGGACAGTGTGCTGTGTGAACGGGTTTCTCGGATCGAGGATCGGCGGTGCGAGTTCGGCCGAAATATCTTGGTCTGCAACGGCGTACGCCGGAACGAGCCGCTTCGGCTCCCAGACGAGCAGCCCGTCGTAGGTGTCTGCGACGAGGTGAGAGCCTAGCGAGGCTCTCAGACGCTTGGCCGTCGGTTCATACCGCAGATTGCCGAGGTTGGTCGCGAGGAGTTCGCGCATCATCACCGCCATGTGAAAGACCTCCTTAACGGTCAGGCGCTCGCTGTGGTCCAGCGGCTTCTACAGCATGCTCCCATGAAGCGGGGAGACTGCGGTTGAGAGCTGTGGATCAGTTCGCGGTTGTGGATAACTAGGCCGAAACCTGTTGGGCGACAACAACTTGTCGGTGGTTGTCGATAAAGTGCGGGTATGAGTTCGGTCGTGTTCGAGGAGGCTGTAGGCCTCTATGACGTGTTGAACGCGACGATCGACAAGATCGCGGCGCTGGATGTAGATGCGTTGTCCGCGGCAGAGCACATGGAGCTGTCGGAGCGCCATCAGAGTGTGCAGCGCCGGCTGCCAGCGCTGCAGCACCGGCTCCTAAACGAGCTGGTGGCTACCGCCACTGGGGAGGAGTTGGGCGGCCCGCTGGCGCGGGTGTTGGCCGATCGGTTGCGGATCTATCGCCGCGATGCCACCCGGCTGATCGCTGAGGCCGCTGATCTGGGGCCGCGCCGCGCGCTGACCGGTGAGCCGCTGCCGCCCAAGCTGGAACACACCGCGGCCGGGCAGCGTGACGGCCGGATCGGCGGTGAGCAGGTGCGGATCATCCGCAGTTTCTTTACGCAGCTGTCCTGCTGGATTGATGAACCCACCCGCGCGGACGCCGAACGCCAGCTGGCCGAGGTCGCGTCGCAGTATCGGCCCGATGAGCTCAAGAAGTTCGCCGACCATCTGGACCTGGTGCTCAACCCGGACGGCAACTTCTCCGACGAGGACCGGGCACGCCGGCGGCGAGTGACCGTCGGACCCCAAGGCGCCGACGGGATGAGCCGGCTCTCGGGCTGGTTGAACCCCGAACTGCGGGCGGGTCTGGATGCGGTGTTGGCCAAATGGGCCGCGCCGGGGATGTGTAATCCCGCCGACGAGAAGCCGACCATCGAGGGCACACCCTCCCCGGAAGTGATCGACGGCGACTACCGCAGCGCCGCGCAACGCAACCACGACGCTCTCACCGCGATGGTCCGGTCGACGCTGATGTCGGGGGAGCTGGGCAGCCATCAGGGGTTGCCGGTGACCATCGTGGCCACCGTGGCGCTGGAGGACCTGCAGGCCAAGACCGGGATGGCGAAAACCGGCGGCGGCACCCTGCTGCCCGTGCCGGTTCTGATCCGGATGGCGGCCCATGCGTACAACTACTTGCTGATCTTCGATCACGCCAAGGGCTGCGAGTTGTACAAGGGCCGCGCCACTCGGCTGCCCACCCCCGCCCAGCGACTGGTGCTGTTCGCCACCGAGCGCGGCTGCACGCATCCCGGCTGCGACGTGCCCGCCTACTGGTGTCAGGTCCATCACGCCGCCAAAGACTGGGCGGCCGGCGGACAGACCAACGTCGACGAGCTGACTCTGGCCTGCGGGCCAGACAATCGCCTCGCCGACCAGGGCTGGAGTACCCGCAAACGCAAAGACGGCACCACCGAATGGATCCCCCCACCCCACCACGATCGCGGCCAACGCCGCACCAACACCTACTTCCACCCCGAAAGAATGCTCAGGGACGACGACGACGATCCCGAATAGACCGCTATTGCGTGGCCAGGGCGGCCGCGATGGCGCGGCGCATGTCGTCGTCGTTGACGATGAGGTCATCGCTTGATGCTTGGGCGAGAAGATGCGGCGGCGTTGTCGACAACCGGCGGGCGCGTTCGTGCTTGCAGTGGATGATCACCTTGCGGGCGAACCGGCCGTTTCCGGCCGTGTCCAGCGCCGTGCCCTGATCGATCGGGGTGTCGCGCAGGCGCGTCGCCTCGGCCTTCAGCAGCGGCCATGCGTTGTCGGCGATCGCGATCTTCTCCTTACTCGCGATGCGCTGACCGATCCGAACGATCTCGTCGGGGGAATAGCTACTGAACGACAGCGTCAGGTGGAACCGCGATGCAAGGCCAGGGTTGGCCTTCAGGAACCGCCGCATCTCTTTCGGGTAGCCGGCGACGATCACCACCAACTGGTCCCGGCGGTCCTCCAGAAGTCCAGATACTGCGCGTCTAGAGCCCAGATCTCGGGGGAGCGGATTCCGAACCAATTGGTGTCGACGGCCGCTTTCCATTCGCCTCGGTTCGCCTCGCAGGCGGGCACGGGAATCAGTGAGGTGCGGGTGGTGGTGTAGGCCTGAAGGATTGCGGCGGCGGCGGCGCCCGCCTGCTGGATCCAGCCGGACAGTGCCTCCAGCGCCGCCACGTACGGCATCGCGGTCGCCATCATCGCGGTGCCGCCCAGCCCCTCCCAGCCGTTGGCGGCAGTACCGGCGGTGGTGGCGCCCATCGTCGCGCCCTCCGAGGTGAGCGCCGCGACCAGCGCCTCGTACGCCGCGGTGGCTGCGGCCAGACTCGCGCCGCCGTCGCCGGTCATCACTTGGCCAGCGATGACCTCGGGCGGCATCGCGCCCCACTCGACCTCAGGCATATGGGCGACTAGCCGCCCAGCGCGGCGGTGGTCGCGTTGATCGTCTCCACCGCCGAATAGGTCGCCCCGCTGCTGTCGATGGCGCCGGCGAACAAGCCGCGCATCGCAATGTAGTCGGCGAGGATGCCCGTCGTCTCAGCCCCGCGGGCGTTGAGCACCGCGGCAGCACGCATTGACACCGAGTCGACACCGGGAGGCAGCACAGCCGAGATCGCGGGTGCGGCGGCGGCACTGGCGGCCGCCATCGTGGCAGTACCCGCGGTTTCCGCCGACGCGGCAGCGCCCAACATTGCTGGATCGACAAGCATAGGTATTCATCCCTTCGGCCGGTGTGACGAAACATGAGTGTAAGGCCCCGCGACGAGGGCCACAGACCGGTATTTTCAGGCCATTGCGCGACGGCCAGACAGCGCCCGCCCGAGCGTGAGTTCGTCGGCGAATTCGAGGTCGCCGCCCATCGGCAGGCCTGACGCGATGCGCGTCACGGTGAGACCGGGGATGTCCCGCAACATCCGCACGAGGTACGTCGCCGTGGCCTCACCCTCGGTGTTGGGGTCCGTTGCGATGATCACCTCGGCGACGTCCACCCCGTCGACCTGCTCGCCAATCCGGTTGAGCAGCTCGCGGATTCGCAGCTGGTCCGGCCCGATCCCCGACAACGGGTTCAGCGCCCCGCCGAGCACGTGATAGCGACCGCGGAACTCGCGGGTGCGCTCGACGGCCTGGATATCCTTCGGCTCCTCGACGACGCACACCACCGACGCATCGCGGCGGGAGTCCGAGCAGATGCGGCAGCGCTCGCCGTCGGACACGTTGCCGCAGACCGCGCAGAACTGGACACCGTCGCGCACCTTGGCCAGCACCGCCGTCAGCCGATCGATGTCCGGGGGCTCGACGGACAGCAGGTAGAACGCGATCCGCTGAGCACTCTTCGGGCCGATTCCCGGCAGCTTGCCCAACTCGTCGATCAGGTCCTGGACGGGGCCCTCGAACAAATCAGATCCCCAACCCGCCCGCCAGTGGGCCCAGCCGGCTTTGCGCCAGGATCGTCACCTGCTTGGAGGCGTCCGCGAGCGCCCCGACGATCAAGTCCTGCAGCGTGTCCACGTCGTCGGGATCGGCCACCTTTGGGTCGATCGACACGGCGACCACCTCGCCGCTGCCCTTCATCGTGACCTGCACCAGTCCGCCACCCGCCTGGCCGTGCACCTCGGTGGCGGCCAGCTGTTCCTGCGCTTCCATCAACTGCTGTTGCATCTGCTGAGCCTGCGCCAGCAGCGCGGACATGTCCGGCGCGCCTTCGGGTTGCATCACAGTCCTCTTGCCTGTTGGTCTCGAGTTCGTTGCGGCTGGGGTTCGACCCTCCCAAGACTAGCCGTGAGCAGGCTACTTTGACGCAGTGCCAGACCGTCTCCGCGTGCGTGTCGGCGTCGCTGCGGCCGCCGCGGTGATCGTCACCGGCTCTTTGGTGTCGGCCACTCATGCAAACGCTGCGCCCGCCAACATCGCGGGGATGATCGTGTTCCTCGATCCCGGCCACAACGGCGCCAACGACGCGTCGATCACACGTCAGGTGCCCACTGGGCGGGGCGGCACCAAGGACTGCCAGACCAGCGGCACCACCACCAACGACGGCTATCCCGAGCATTCGTTCACGTGGGAGGTGGTGCTGCGGATCCGCTCGATGCTGAACCAGCTGGGTGTCCGGACCGCGATGTCGCGGGGTAACGACAACGCGCTGGGCCCATGCGTCGACGAACGCGCCGCGATGGCCAACGCGTTGCACCCGAACGCGATCGTGTCTATCCACGCCGACGGCGGGCCGCCCTCCGGCCGCGGTTTCCACGTCAACTACTCGGCACCGCCGTTGAACCAAGTGCAGGCAGGCCCGTCGGTGCAGTTCGCGCGGATCATGCGTGACCAGCTGCAGGCATCGGGCATCCCACCGGCCAACTACATCGGCCAAGACGGCCTATATGGCCGTGCGGATCTCGCGGGGCTCAACCTGGCGCAGTACCCGGCGGTGCTCGTGGAGCTCGGCAACATGAAGAACCCGGCTGACGATGCGCTGATCACCACACCGGATGGACGTCAGAAATACGCCGCCGCCGTGGTCAACGGCATCGCCGGTTTCCTGGGCCAGAGCACGCCGACCGCTTAAACCTCGACTTCCTTCTTGAGGTTCGCCAGCACCTCGCCCTGTATCCTCTTCAGACCCAGCGGCGCGAACGTCTTCTCGAAGAACCCCGCGACCCCGCCCGCGCCTTCCCAGCTGGTCTTCATCGTCACGGTAGACCCGGTCCCGGCGGGAGCGACGGTCCAGTTCGTCACCATCGACGAGTTGGCGTCCTTCTCGATCACCGTGTGGCCTGCGACGTCAACGTGCGCCTCCACGTCGCGCACCCGTGACTTGGTGGCCTGCAGCTTCCACTTCGCGACGGTGCCCGCACCCTGTCCGCCATGCGTCACCTGGTAATCGCTGTAGTGCGTGGACAGGATTTTCGGGCGGACCGTCTGGTAGTCGGCAACCGCGGCGAGCACCGCCTCGGGTGCGGCGTTGATCAGAACGCTGCTGGCCGCGCTGACGTGTCCCATCAGGCAAAGCTCCATTCTCATCAAGGGTGAGCGTCGTGCGATCGGTCGCATCGTCTGCGACCGCGGACTAGCGTATATGCGTGACAGTTCATGAGGACGGCGTGCGCCGACTGGTCGCCAGTTATCGCGCGATTCCGGAAACGGCGACCGTCCGGCTGGCCAAACCGACGTCCAATCTGTTCCGCGCGCGGGCCAAGCGCGACGCGCCGGGCTTGGATACATCGGGGCTGACCGGCGTGATAGCGGTCGACCCGCAAGCGCGCACCGCTGACGTCGCCGGGATGTGCACCTACGAGGACCTGGTCGCCGCGACGCTGTTATACGGCCTCTCGCCGCTGGTGGTGCCGCAGCTGAAGACGATCACCCTGGGCGGCGCGGTCACCGGGCTCGGGATCGAGTCCGCATCGTTTCGCAACGGGCTGCCGCATGAGTCCGTACTGGAAATGGACATCCTCACCGGCACCGGCGAGGTGATCACTGCGTCGCCGGACCAGCACCAGGACCTGTATCGCGGTTTCCCGAATTCGTATGGCACACTCGGGTATTCGGTGCGGCTGAAGATCGAGCTGGAAACCGTCAAGCCTTTTGTTGCGCTGCGGCACTTGAGGTTTCACTCGCTCGGCGACCTCGTCACGGAGATGGACCGCATCGTCGAGACCGGCGGGTACGACGGCATTCCGGTCGATTATCTCGACGGCGTGGTTTTCAGCGCCGATGAAAGCTATCTGTGCATCGGCATGAAGACCGGCACGCCGGGGCCCGTCAGCGACTACACGGGCCAGCAGATCTACTACCGTTCGATCCAGCACGAGCGCGGGGAGAAGGCCGACCGGCTCACTATCCACGATTACTTCTGGCGCTGGGACACCGACTGGTTCTGGTGCTCACGGGCCTTCGGAGCGCAGGACCCGCGTATCAGGCGGTTCTGGCCAAGACGGCTGCGCCGCAGCAGCTTCTACTGGAAGCTGATCGCCTACGACCAGCGCTTCAACATCGCCGACCGGATCGAGAAACGTAACGGCAGGCCACCTCAAGAGCGAGTGGTTCAGGACGTCGAGGTGCCGTTCGAGCGCTGCGCCGAATTCCTCGAGTGGTTCCTGCAGAATGTGCCGATCGAGCCAATCTGGTTGTGCCCGTTGCGTCTTCGTGATGCCGACGGTTGGCCGCTCTACCCGATCAGGCCCGGCCGCACCTACGTCAACATCGGATTCTGGTCGTCCGTGCCTGCCGGTGCCACCGAGGGCGAGACGAACCGGAAGATTGAGGCGAGAGTCAGCGAGCTCGACGGCCACAAGTCGCTCTACTCTGATGCGTACTACTCCGCCGACGAGTTCGACGATCTCTACGGCGGCGAGACCTACAAGACCCTGAAGAAAACCTACGACCCCGACTCACGATTCCTCGACCTCTACGAGAAGGCGGTGCAACGACGATGACAACATTCAAAGAGCACACGGCGCACACCTCCACAAACAAGATGACGCTCGCGCAGATCCTCGAGATTCTGGCCGAGGGCCAGTTGCCCCTCCGCTTCACCGCGTACGACGGCAGCAGCGCCGGACCCGACGACGCCACAGTCGGTCTGGACCTACGGACGCCGCGCGGGACGACCTACCTCGCGACCGCCCCAGGCGAGCTGGGCATGGCGCGGGCCTACGTGTCCGGCGACCTCGAGCCGCACGGTGTGCACCCCGGCGACCCGTATGAGTTGCTGACGGCACTGGCCGACAAGCTGGAGTTCAAACGGCCGCCTGCGCGGGTGATGGTCGACATCGTGCGATCGATAGGCCTCGAGCACCTGTTGCCGATCGCGCCGCCGCCGCAGGAGGCGCTACCCCGGTGGCGCCGCGTCGCTGAAGGCTTGCGGCACAGCAAGACTCGCGACGCCGAAGCGATCCACCACCACTACGACGTGTCGAATAAGTTCTACGAATGGGTGCTCGGGCCGTCGATGACATACACCTGCGCCTGCTACCCGCACGGTGAAGCCACGCTGGAAGAAGCGCAGGACTACAAGTACCGGCTGGTGTTCGACAAGCTGCGGCTTCAGCCCGGCGATCGGCTGCTCGACGTGGGCTGCGGCTGGGGAGGCATGGTGCGCTACGCCGCGCGCAAGGGCGTCAAGACGATCGGTGTCACGCTCTCAGGCGAGCAGGCCGAGTGGGCGCAGAAGGCGATCGCCGACGAAGGACTGACCGAGCTCGCGGAGGTTCGGCACAGCGACTACCGCGACATCAGGGAGACACAGTTCGACGCGGTGTCGTCGATCGGGCTGACCGAGCACATCGGCGTCGCAAACTATCCCGGGTATTTCCGCTTCCTGCAATCGAAGTTGCGCGCCGGCGGCCTGCTGCTCAACCACTGCATCACTCGCCACGACAACCGGCACGCCGCGAACGCGGGCGGGTTCATCGATCGCTACGTGTTCCCCGACGGCGAGCTCACCGGGTCCGGCCGAATCATTACCGAGATCCAGAACGTCGGGCTCGAGGTGCTCCACGAGGAGAACCTGCGCCACCACTACGCGATGACGCTGCGCGACTGGTGCCGGAATCTGGTGGAGCATTGGGACGAGGCCGTCGCCGAAGTGGGCCTCGGCACCGCGAAGGTGTGGGGGCTTTACATGGCTGGTTCACGAGTCGGCTTCGAGCACAACGCGATTCAGCTGCATCAGGTGCTGGCGGTCAAGCTCGACAAGCGCGGCGGCGACGGCGGTCTGCCGTTGCGGCAGTGGTGGACGCCCTAACTACCGTCGATACGCCGCGCTCCCAACTCGTTCTGCAGTAGTTCCAGCGCGACTTCTTCGGGGTCGCGACGCGGCTCGTTGGTGGATGTTTCCCCGGCCTCGGCCAGCATGCTGTCTTCTTCCGCGCGCTGGATCTCCTCGACCGGTTGCGGATCCGGTGCCGCCGCCGCCAGCGTGCACCGGACCTTCCAGTCGACGCCCAGCACGTCCTTGAGCGCCTCGCGGATCACGTCGGCGTTGCGCTGTTCGTCGAGCCGCTTGGCGAGCGTTACGGCAGGGTGGCTGAGGATCAGGACGTCGCCCTCCAGAGCCCGCACGATCGCGTCGCTCAGCATCGCGTTGATGGACTTGCTGCGCTGACCGACTCGGTCGCGCACGGTCGACCATTGCCGACGAACCGCCGCCGCATCCAGCTCGCCAGGTGCGGTAAGGACAGGCGCGGGTTCGGGTTCAGGTTCGGGTTCCGGTTGCGGCGTCGGTTTCGGCTGGGCCGCAGGTTTTTGCACGGGCTCAGCCGCGGGCTGCGGGCGCGACGCGGCCTCCGGCACGGACATGTCCAGCCGGTTTTCGATGCGCTCGACCCGCTGCAGCAACGCGGCCTCGGTATCACTGGCGGACGGCAGCAGCAGACGGGCGCACACCACCTCCAGCAGCAGCCGCGGCGCGGTGGCGCCGCGCATCTCGCCCAGGCCGGCGTGCACCACTTCGGCGTAGCGGGTCAGCGTCGCCGTTCCGACGCGGCCCGCCTGCTCACGCATGCGCTCAAGGACGTCGCCTGGGGCGTCGACCACACCGCGGGCGGCGGCATCGGGAACAGCTTGCAGCACAAGCAGATCACGGAACCGCTCCAACAGATCGGTGGCGAACCGCCGTGGATCATGCCCTGCGTCGACCACCGACTCCACCGCGCCGAACAACGCCGCCGCGTCGTTGGCGGCCAGCGCGTCGATCGCGTCGTCGATCAGCGCGACGTCGGTGGCGCCGAGCAGGGCCAGCGCCCGCGCATACGTGACTCGGTCACCTTCGGAGCCGGCCATCAGCTGATCGAGCACGGACAGCGTGTCGCGCGGCGATCCACCGCCGGCGCGGATCACCAACGGGTAGACGGTGTCGTCGATCGAGACGCCCTCTTGAGCGCAGATCCGCTCGATCAGCCCGCGCATGGTCCGCGGCGCCAAGAGCCGGAACGGGTAGTGGTGGGTGCGCGACCGAATGGTCGGGAGAACCTTTTCCGGCTCGGTGGTGGCGAACACAAAGATCAGGTGCTCGGGCGGTTCCTCGACGATCTTCAGCAGCGCGTTGAACGCCTGCGGAGTGACCATATGTGCTTCGTCGATGATGAAGATGCGGTACCGCGACTCACCCGGCACGTAGAAGGCGCGGTCACGCAACTCACGTGCGTCGTCGACGCCGTTGTGGCTGGCGGCATCCAATTCGGTGACATCGAGGTTGCCGGGCCCATTGGGAGCCAGTGCCACACAGGACCGACACACACCGCATGGCGTCGCCGTCGGGCCCTCGGCGCAATTGAGCGAGCGGGCCAGGATCCGCGCCGACGAGGTCTTGCCGCAGCCGCGCGGGCCGGAGAACAGGTAGGCGTGGTTGATCCGGCCGGCCGCCAACGCGGTGGACAGCGGTTCGGTGACGTGCTCTTGACCGACGACCTCGGCGAAGGTCGCCGGACGGTATTTGCGGTACAGGGCCACGTCAGCAGGCTACCGATGAGGTGTGACGGGCGGCCCGACGGGCAGTCACCCAGCGGGGAGATCTAGCGGCGCAGCAGCAGCGACTCGGTGGCCGCCAGCAGCGCGCAGGTGGCCAGTCCGTCGACCGCCTGAGAGAGCGCCTGCATCGCCGGGAACGTTGGCGCCAAGCGAATGTTCTTGTCGTCGGGGTCTTTCCGGTACGGGAACGCGGCGCCCGCTTCGGTGAGCGCGATGCCGGCGTCTTTGGCCAGCCCGATGGTGCGACGGGCTGTGCCCGACAGCACGTCGAGGCTGATGAAATAGCCGCCCTTCGGCTCGGTCCACGACGCGATCTTCGAGTCGCCGAGCCGGTCTTCGAGGATGTGCAACGCCAGTGCGAACTTGGGCGCCAGCAATTGCTGGTGTCGCTGCATGTGCAGCCGCACGCCGTCGGCGTCCCCGAGGAAGCGCAGGTGCCGCAGATGGTTGACCTTGTCGGGGCCGATCGTCTTCTTGCCGGCGTATTGCAGATACCACGCGATGTTGGCCAGTGACCCGCCGAAGAAGCTGACTCCCGCTCCCGCGAACGTGATCTTCGACGTCGACGCGAACACGTAGGGCCGGTTCGGATTGCCCGCTGCCGCCGCCAACCCGAGCACGTCGACCTGGCGCACGAAATCGTGGCTGAGCGTGTGCACGCAGTAGGCGTTGTCCCAGAACAGCCTGAAATCGTCTGCCGCTGTGCGCATTTGCACCAGCCGACGCACCACCTCCCATGAGAAGGTCGCGCCGGTCGGGTTGGAGAACACGGGCACCGTCCACATTCCCTTGATCGCGGGATCGGCGGCGACCAACTCCTCGATCAGATCGATGTCTGGTCCGTCATCACGCATACCGACGGTGATCATCTCGATGCCGAGCGTCTCGGTGATCGCGAAATGCCGGTCGTAGCCGGGTGACGGGCACAGGAATTTGATGCCCGGCTCCTGACTCCAAGGTCGCGGCGAGTCGACGCCCCCGTGCAGCATCGAGAACGTGACGATGTCGTGCATCAACTCGAGGCTGGAGTTGTTGCCCGCGATGAGGTTCGGCACCGGGATGCCGAGCAGCTCGCCGAAGATCGCCCGCAACTCGGGCAGTCCGTGCAGCCCGCCGTAGTTGCGAGTGTCGGTGCCATCGCCGTCGCGGAAGGCATCTTTTCCAGAGCCGGGCAGGCTAAGCAATGCGTTGGAGAGGTCAAGCTGCTCCGAGCAAGGCTTACCGCGCGTGAGGTCCAGCGCGAGCTTCTTCGCGCGCAGCGCGGCGTAGTTCTCCTGCTGAAGCTCATGTTGGGCCATCAATTCGTCAGGGCCGAGGGAAGTGAACGAAACCATGCGCCTTTCACCTCGAGGCCGACGTGAGGGGACCCCGCGCACCCGCTAGAGCCCATTGACCCTTGCTGCCTTCCGGCCCTGGGGGAGTTCACAGGATAGACGCCGCGCGGGGTCCATCGAGAGTGTAGTCCCTGCCGGGGCGAGCACCACCGGGCCATCAAGACGGGTCGGTTACCATGACCGACGGAGGATTCGCCTAGTGGCCTATGGCGCTCGCCTGGAACGCGGGTTGGGTTAACAGCCCTCGCGGGTTCAAATCCCGCATCCTCCGCGCAAGGGATCAATGAGCGTCCAAAGGTGGCGCTCTGAGGAGGGGCATGGGCCGCACAGTCGCGGTGGTTTGGCACGCGCTGGTTTCGGTCGCTGCCGGTGTTTTGTACTTCTTCTTCGTGCTTCCTCGGTGGTGGGAGCTGTCCGGGACGACCTCGCACACGCTCGGAATCGTGATGCGGATCGTCGCCGGTGCACTGATCGGACTGGCGGCGCTTCCGGTGGTGTTTACCTGGCTGCGCACACGACGCCCGGAGTACGGGACACCGCAGCTCGCGCTGAGGCTGCGGCTCTGCTCGATCGTCCTGCACGTGTTGGCCGGGGTTCTGATCATCGGGGCCGCGATCAGCGAGATCTGGTTCAGCCTCGACGATGCCGGCCGCTGGCTGTTCGGCATCTACGGCGCCGCGGCCGCGATCGGCCTGCTCGGCATTTTCGCGTTCTACCTGGCGTTCGTCGCCGAGCTGCCACCGCCCCCGCCCCGGGCGTTGAAGGAGAAGAAGCCCAGGAGCCGGTGGCGGCGACGCAAGAGCGAAGAGTCCGGCGACGAGGAAGCTGCCGACGAGGAATCAGACGAGGAAGCAGACGAAGACGAAGCCGACGAGGCCGGCGTCGAGGATGCCGCCGCCGAGACTGCAGAAGCACCGGCTGCTGAGGACCCGGCTGCTGAGGACACTGTCGCTGTCGAGCCGGAAGGCGGCGGACTGCGCAACCGCCGGCCGACGGGCAAGATGCGCCGTCCGCGCCTGCGCCGGAAATCGGGCGGCGTTGCCGTAGAGGATTGACCGAATCCACCTCTGACCAGCTGGTTTTTGGCAAGATTGCTTTCCGGGCAGTATTGATACAACGCAGTCCGACCAGCTGAAAGGCAGCAGATGGCCGAACTACACCCTCAACGCACCCGGCAAAATGCGTGGTGGCTTTCGATAGTGACCGCATTGGCGACGGTGCTCGCGCTCGTTTCGCCGGCCTATGCGCCGTCGGCACCGATCGCTGCGGCGGACCCGGCGCCTACGGCCGCGAGCGCCGAGCAGGCCATGGTGCAGATCAGCACCGTCGTCGAATACCAGGGCGTCGTGGGCTACGGGGCCGGTATCGTCCTCAGTCCGGATGGGATCGTGCTGACGAACAACCACGTTGTCGCCGGGGCCGACACGATCAACGCGACCGATGTCGCCACCGGGCAGTCGTTCAAGGCGCAGCTTCTCGGGTACGACCGTGGGGAAGACGTCGCGCTCATCCAACTCCTGGGCGCAGGCGGCTTGCCGGCCGCGCCGATCGGTGACTCCAACCAGGTCAACGTCGGTGAACCGGTGGTGAGTCTGGGCAATGCCAACGGCAACGGCAAACCGATCAGTCGCGAGGAAGGCCAGGTGAATACGCTCGGCGCCAACATAGAGGCCGAGGATGACCTGACCGGCAGCTCCGAATCCCTGACCGGTCTGATCGGGGTGGCGGCGCCGTTGCGGGCGGGTGATTCGGGCGGGCCGCTGGTCAACAGTGCCGGTCAGGTGATCGGGCTGAACGTGGCGGCGTCGGTGAACTATCGGTTGGGCAGCCCGGGCGGCAAAGGCTTTGCAATCCCCATCAACAGGGCGCTGGCCATCGCGGGCCAAATCCAGTCCAGGACTCCCTCGGACACGGTGCACATCGGCCCCCCGGCGATGTTGGGTATCGGTGTGGGCACGGCGCAGCAGCGCGGATCCGGGGTTGTCGTTCGCGACGTGTTGAGCGGGACACCCGCCGAACAGTCGGGACTCGTTCGCGGTGACGTGATCCTTTCGCTCGGCGGTGCGCCCCTCGACAGCGCGACTGCGCTGACGGCCGTCCTGGACCGGCACTACCCCGGTGACGCCGTCGACCTGGTGTGGCAGGACCGGACGGGCCAGCAGCACACCGCGAAGTTGACGCTTGCGCCGGGACCCGGCGGCTAGTTCGTGAGCGGACAGGGAATCAGGGATTTCGCGAACTCGGCGTCAGTTGGCGCCAAGACCATCGACTTGTGCGCCCCGGGCGACCCGATCTGCTCCCCGGGCGGGGGATGTCGACGCCGACACACGACGAGATGTTCTCCCCGGCGCACCTTTCCTATGTGCAGTCGGGGTTGGCCAGTCAGGCCGCGACTATCGCCGCGAGTCGCCTTTAGTGGTGTGGGCGACGCCGACGCCCGAGGACGACGTTGAGCACAATCGCGCCGATGCCCAACAGCAGCACGACAGCTGCCGCGCCGATGAGGAGCAGATCCTTCGTGCCCATGCCCTTATTCGCCGGTTGGCTCGCGCTTGCCAGCTGCAACTGGTAGTCGCCCGGCAGCGGACCCTCCGCCGGAGGATCGTCCATACCCGGGAACTGCTGGGTCTTGTGGACCTCGAATTGTCTGTCCCCGCTTTCGGTTTGCGTCCACTGCCCCCAGGCTGGCGTCACGCCGTCGAGAAGGACCTTCCGCTCGCCGACCACGGGGTCGTCGCCGACGTCGACGATCTTCCTGACCACGAACGGCTTGTACGTCGCATTGCTGTACTTGACCTGAACGGGGACGTCGTTGTACTTCACGATGGGCGGCGGTGCGGGAGGCGGCTGACCCGGCGCGGGGACGTAACCCCCACCGAACATGCTGCCCACCGCCACCTGGGCGGGAACGCCGGCAGCGTTGAGCACCATGGCCGTGAAGTTGTACGCGCCGGCTTGGGCGATTTCGGTGATGGCGCTTGCCAACGGCGGGATCACCAGTATCCGAGGCGCGCCCGCGTACTGATAGACAACCTGCAGCGGATCCCGGAACGGATTAAGGATCACCGGTCTGAGGAACTCGTCGTACTGTACCTGCGGGAATTGCACTATGTTCGTCTGCGCTGCAGCCAAGTTGGGCGCAGTGGTGGTAGGACCGTTCGCCGGGTTGGTGAGCAAGGTTGTCAGGCGCTGAACCTCGGTTTGCGGCGCCGGTGGCGGATTCAGCTGAACCGGTACCGCCGCCTTGGCGAGTTCGAGGTCCTCCGGGGCAGCCTGCAACGTCTTGGGTGTTTCGGTCGGCGTGACCTGCGCAGCCTGCACCGCGGTCGTCGCTGTAGGTAACACGGCACCTGTCGGGGTGGGCAGCGCACCTGTCGGGGTCGGGAGCGCACCCGTCGGGGTGGGCAGTGCACCTGTCGGGGTCGGGAGCGCACCTGTCGCTGTAGGTAACACGGCACCTGTCGGGGTCGGGAGCGCACCTGTCGCTGTAGGTAACACGGCACCTGTCGGGGTGGGCAGCGCACCTGTCGGGGTGGGCAACGCACCCGTCGGGGTCGGCAACTGTGCCTGCGTCGTCACCACCGGAACCGTCGTCGTCACTGCCGGGGCGGCTGTGGTGGGGACTGCGGGTGCCACAGTGGTCGTGACTGCGGGTGCCACAGTGGTCGTGACTGCGGGTGCCGCCGTTGTCGTGACCGCGGGCGCCGCCGTTGTCGTGACCACCGGTGCTGGCGTCGTCACCACCGGTGTTTCAACAGTCGTCGGCGCGTACGTCGTCACCTGCGGGGCTGTGGTCGGCGCGTAGGTGGTCTCCGGCGCATACGTGGTCGCGGGGGCGGCCGTCGTCGGCGCGTATGTGGTTTCCGGTGCGTACGTCGGTACCGGCGCGTACGTCGTGGTTATCGGATCGGCGACAGCGGGGATCATTCCGCCGGTAACCCCGGTAATCGCCGTCAACGAGATCGCCGCTCCCGCTGCCAGAACAACCGCTACCCCCCGGGCGCGCCAAAAACGCAATGGTGCACGCATCGCGGCTCAACTCCTCTCACTCCGCATTGCGCCCCCGACGAGGCCTGCGCCTCGGACTGCGGATTGCGATCGCCTTCCGTACAAAGCTCAACGCCCGACGCTTTCCATTAAGCGCCCGGTTCATCGCATTGTCGCAGCGCCTGCCCAGATGTACCGCAGAATCCGCAAATCGTTACTTGTCAGCAAGATGGCGGACCGTTTGCAATAGCAAACGCACGGCGACGCGGCGGCTTATGGTGATCCCTGTGGACCCGGTGGTTTGCCGATTTCGGCAGGAGGACTAGTTGGAGGGAACGCCATTCGGCCGGTATCAATTGGTCGAGCTATTGGGCCGGGGCGGCATGGGCGAAGTCTGGAAGGCGTTCGATACGGCCACTCAGCGCGTGGTGGCGGTCAAGGTGTTGCCAGCACAGTTGGCCGCCGATCCCGTGTTCGAGCAGCGATTTCGGCGCGAGGCCTACACCGCCGCGTCGCTCAGCGAGCCCCACGTCGTGCCGATCCACAATTACGGGGAGATCGAGGGCCGGCTCTATGTGGACATGCGCCTGATCGAGGGGGAGGACCTAGAGCACACCTTGGCCAAGGGTCCGCTGAATCCTTCTCGAGCCGTCAAGATTATCGAGCAGATTGCCTCGGCGCTGAACGCCGCCCATCGGGTCGGGCTGGTGCATCGCGACGTCAAACCTTCCAACATTCTGCTGGGTGAGGACGACTTCGCTTACCTGATCGATTTCGGGATCGCCCGTGGTGCCGGCGAAACGGGATTGACCGGTACCGGCAACGTGATTGGCACGTGGCCGTACATGGCACCGGAGCGGTTTAGCACGGGCCGCTCCGATAAGAGCTCGGACATTTATGCGCTCGCTTGCGTGTTGTATGAGTGCCTGACCTCCAGCCGCCCGTTCCCCGGTGAGAGTGTGGAGCAGCAGATCGCCGGTCACCTAACGACTCCGCCGCCGCGGCCCTCGATCACCCAGCCGGGCGTGTCACCGGAACTGGATGCGGTGATCGCTGTCGGTATGGCCAAAGACCCTGACAAGCGCTATGGCACGACCACAGAGTTGGCGAAAGCGGCCCGATCCGCGCTTACCACGCCGATCACGAAGCCACTGCCACCGCGGGATCCGCAGCGCACGCGCGCCGGGCAAGCGCCGTCTGCACCGACGCACCGCATCGCGCCCGGTGAGATCGACGAGTTGTCGGGAGCAACGCACCGCGTCGCGCCCGAAAGTGTCCCCGAGCCGCCCACGTACCGCCTTGCGCCCGAAGACGTTCCCGGGGAGTGGGCCCCCACGCGGCAGCGGCTGGCCAAGGATGTTCCCGGACCCGCGACGCCCACGTATTCCCGTCCTGCCGAGCGGCCGCCACCGCCGGCGCCACCCGAAGGCGTCGCCCCCGAGCAGTTGCCGGCTACCGCGCCGCGGCCGTTGCCATGGTGGCAGCGCAGGGGGATCGTGATCCCGACCGCCATCCTCCTGATGATCGCCGCTGTCGCCACAATCCTGGTGGTACTGACCGGAAAAGAGTCAAAAGAGTCCAAGTCGGGACCGAGCGGGGTGCTCAACGGTACATACGACATCCAATTCGCCTCTGCGACAATGCCTAACGGCCAGCCGTACGAAAACGTGCCGGGCGGACGTGAGACATGGGTGATCGAGTCGGCCTGCGGCGCGAATGGTGGATGCGTGGCGACCGCATCCAGGGTCAGCGGAACTCAGTCCACGGCGCCGACAATGGTGCTCGACAAGGTCAGCGGCCGATGGACAGCGGTCACCGCGACATCAGGGACGTGTCAGAACGCACCGACCGAATATTGGGAGTCGATGTCGCTGCAGGAACGATCCGACGGGACGTTGGCGGGCGAGTTCACTGTTCGGTCGACGACGAGCTGTGCCCGCAACCAGCAGGTGACGTTCACGCGTACAGGTGACGTTCAATCGACCGTATCGGTCGCCGACCCCAAAGCACAGCCGGCCCAAGTGACATCACCGGCCCAATCCCTGCATGGCAGGTACCAGGAGACAGACACATATTCCGACGGCGGTCGAAGCGCACAAGCCAACTTCGACATCCAGGCATACTGCCTTCGCACCGGCGACCGCTGCCTCAGCTACTGGTTCAATCCCGACAGCGTCAAGGCCCTGCTCTTCTCACAAGGCAAGTGGGTCTTGACGACCACGTCAGATGACGTCGACTGCAAGTCCGGCGGTCGTGGCCACCGCGAAATGAGCTTGGAATATCCGCTGCCCCAGCCTGCGCAGGATCCGATCACCCTGCTGACCGGAACGGGCCACTACACCATCACCGGTGCATGCGCCTACGCCAGCGACTTCGATTCTCGGGTTGAGCGCACGGGGGACTGACTCACACTTTCTCGTCCGGCGGCTCTCGCAACTCTTGCCCAGGGGGTGGTGTGTTCAACCACCTCCTGAGCCAGAGGAGACGATCGATCACGATGCCGAGGCCCACGAGCGCCAGAACCACGATGATCGTGATGGTCACCTCCCCGATTCTGCCCGCTCCGGGGCCGAGTTCTGCAACAAGCGACTTATGACTGCCGTCGCGGGGCCCTAATGCCCTCGTGGCGGGTGGTCTTCGCAGAGAAGTATCTCCGTCACGGTTCGGATTCCTAGCAAGAGGCCCGGTCGAAGGACGATCAAAGCCGAAGGACTGAAACCATGACCAAAACAATTGCACCGCTTGACCTTTCCTGGCTGTTGATGGAGTCGCCCGCCGGGACGACACACGTCGGGGCGATGATGCTGTTCAAGAGGCCCGCTGGTCGCTCGCCCGTTGTGCGCGAGATCGTGGAGGCCTGGCGAGCCCACCCGCCGGCGCCGCCTTTCAACTATGTCCCCGACCTCGTCGGAGGGGGCCCGCCCCATTTCCGGGAGGTGGCGAATTGGGACTCCCACTACCACATTCAGCATCTGGCGCTGCCCGCCGGAGCTTCCTATGACGACTTGCTTCGGCTCGTTGCCGACCTGCACGAGCCGATGCTCGATCGCGATCGGCCACTCTTTCGCTGCTGGGTGATCGACGGGGTGCCTGGTGGAATGTTCGCGATCTACACGAAGACCCACCACTCTGTCATCGATGGTGCCTCCGGCCTCGAGCGACTGTATGCAGGCCTGAGTGAGTCTGACGGGCGAACCATCCTCACGCCGGGGTTTGCCCTCGACGTTCCCCCACCCGCGCCGCACGGGCACACACCGGTCGTTCAGAGAATCGCCGACACGATTCGCGCGGCGGCCACGCAGGTAGGGGCACTGAACCAGGTATCGGTGGGCGCCCTACGCAAGACGATCGCGGGGATTGTCGGGTCGCATCTCGAAGGTAGTCTGCCGTTCGCAGCGCAGCACGCTCCGACAAACGAACCGCTCAGGATAGGTCGCAGATTCGCGACGCTGTCGCTGCCGCTCGAGGAGATGCACGAGGTCGGTCGGTGTTTCGAAGCGACCCTCAATGACGTCGCCGCCACGGTCATCGATGCCGGCCTGCACGCTTACCTGCGTGAGACCGGCCGCGCTTTCGAGCACCCCTTCATCGCGATGTGTCCTGTCTCGCTCCGCGCCGACGGCGACACAACGATCGGAACCCGGGTGTCGGCGATTTTCGTGCGCCTCGGCGAGCCCGGGGCACCCGTGAAGGATCGGATCCGGCAGGTGACCGAGTCGATCAAGACGGCAAAGAAAGAGATGGCCGGCATGTCAACCGACGCGGCGATGACCTATGCGGTCGGACTCGTCGCCATCGCCAGCCTGGCTGCTTCGACGCACCTGGACCGGGTGGGTCACCCGGCGTGCAACCTCGTCGTTTCCAATGTGCCCGGGGTCAAGGAACCCAGGTATCTCAACGGGGCACGGCTCGTCGCCATCTATCCGGTCTCTGCGCTGGCAGCGTCGATCGGGCTGAACGTCACGCTCAGCTCCTATCACGACCACATGGATTTCGGGTTCGTCGCGAACGCGGCGGCTATCGACGACCTGCCGCGGCTCTCTGGTTGCACGCTTGCGGCCTACAACGACTTGAGGAACGCCGCCGGAAGGTGTGAGAAAGCGTGAGCAGCAACGGAATCGACAACGGGGAGATCAGCTCCCCTCTACACCGTCGCCCACTATGTCAGCCGGAATGCAACGTCATCGACTTCGACGGGCGTACCGGATACGGCACAACCGCCCTCGAAGCCGATGTACCGATCGTGCCCGCCGTGTCGATCGGAGGCCAGGAAACGCAGTTGTTCATCACCCGCGGCGATCGGCTCGCAAAGTTGTTGGGCCTCAAGCGCATCAAGCTCGACATCCTGCCGATAACCATCGGATTCCCGTTCGGACTGTCGGTGCTCCTTCCGGCGAATCTGCCGTTGCCCACCAAGATCGTCTATCGGGTGCTGGAGCCCATCGACATCGTTGTCGTCGGCTGATGGGTGTCTGGCCCAGACATATTGAAATCGCCCCTCGCGGGGTGCCTTTCAGGCAGCACGCGGGAGGTCCTGGGTTGGGCTCGGCGCTTGTGACGCCATCCTGTCGCGTGCGGGCATCCACCCCACGTAGGTCAGATAAAGCCCGACCAGAACGAACGCGACGCAGACCGCCCGCCACCAAGCTTCGGCGCCAATCATCCTGTTGGCGAGCGAAACGAAGGTGTCGGGAAAGGCCAGCAGGAACAGCCCCCGCAGCGCGATAAGCCAGCCCAAGAGGGACACAATGATCGCTGCGGCGCCTCGCCAGTATGGGTGGCCGGCGATAATGAAAAGGCCGGCCAACAGGATGAAAGCGCCTCCCACCCAGGGCCACAGTGAGGTCGCCGTGAATTCCGAAAGCAGTGCTCGCATCTGCGATGCACGCGCCAGAGCCGTGACGTCGACGATGACAAGAAACGGGCCGAGCGCACGGGCGAACATACGCGTCCTGGCCTGTGACAGTTCTGAAGCGCTCATTGTCCTACCTCCATCTGCCGGGATGCTCTTGAATCCCACGGGTCTATCCGACCACGTGGACAATCCCTGCAATAGGGACGGAAGTCCCGGCATTTCAGGCATTCGCGGTGATTAACGCCATTAGCTCCTGAGTTCGATTTCAGAAGGAGCACTTCGACGTATCGATTGTGCCGCCGTTGTTCTGGCCCAGGGCGTTGTCTTCGGCAGCCTGAATGGTCGGCCCGACGCCACCGTGCCAGAGACCGTTCGGTCTGATGGCGAGTGCGGCACAGGCGTTCGATGCCCAGGCCGCGGGTTGGCAGTCCGTCCCGCCGTACTGGACGCAGTAGCCGGTTGCAGCGTCAGAGGCCGCTTGCTTCGTCGGGGCGGATGCCCATCCGACGGCTCCGGTAGCTGGGGAGTAGGCGATGACCACCCAGCTATCAGCGGCTTGGGCGGGTACGGCAGTCAGCGCGGCGGCGGCTACCGCGCCGCCGGCGATAAGGGTTGCGAGGCGGTTGATGGACATAATCGCAACCTTTCTACCGGAAGGTCTGCTGCGACAGACAATCTCACAGGTTCGGAAATTTGGGGCACGATTCGCGGGCCAGTTATGGTGACTGCCAACATCATTCCAGTCGGCTTATTTCACCTCTTGCGGTCCGTATCCCGGCTCGGCTGCACCCGTTTCGGCTCGCCCGGCATCTTCGGATAGTTCGGCGGGTACGGCATGTCGCCCAGGCCCCGCTCCTCGTCGGCCTTGACCATTTCAAGCAGTGGCTCGATGGATTGCGAGTTGGAATCGATGTCGGCCCACGGATCTGTCCGTCGTGCGACAAGCTCCGGCACTGTGGCCATCGTGTAGTCGTCGGGATCGGCATCGGCGAGCTCGTCCCACGTCAGTGGCGTTGACACGGTGGCGATCTGAGTGCGGCGCACGGAGTACGCCGACGCGAAAGTACGGTCGCGGGCGTTCTGGTTGAAGTCGATGAAGACCCGTTTGCCGCGCTCCTCCTTCCACCACGACGTCGTCACGGCGTCCGGCGCTCGCCGCTCGACTTCACGCGCCAGCGCTATACCGGCCCGCCGCACCGCGATGAAGTCCCAGTCGGTCTTGATGCGCAGGAACACATGCACCCCGCGGCCGCCGGATGTCTTCGGATAGCCAACCAGACCAAGCTCGTCGAGCAGCGGCTTCAACACGTCGACCGCGATCGTGCTCGCCTCCTGGAAGCCTGTTCCCGGCTGCGGGTCCAGGTCGACGCGCAGCTCGTCGGGATGCTCGGTGTCAGGACACCGCACCTGCCAGGGATGCAGGGTGATCGTGCCCATCTGCGCAGCCCACACAATCGCCGCAGGGTGCGTGACCTTCAGTGCATCGGCGGTCCGGCCCGACGGAAACGTGACACGGCACGTCTCCAGATAGTCCGGATGATGCGCAGGCACCCGCTTCTGATAGATCTCCTCGCCGTCGATGCCGTCCGGAAACCGCTGCAGATGCGTGGGCCTGTCCCTCAGCGCGGAGAGCATCGGGCCCCGGCCGACGGCCAGGTAGTAGTCGATCAATGTGCGTTTGGTGCCGTCGGATCCCAGCTTGGGGAAGTACACCTTGTCGGGGTTGGTCAGCCGGACCTTGATTCCGTCGACGTCGAGTTCCTCTGCGGGAGTTGCCATTACGATTCCAGCACGTCGTACAGGTCATAGGTCAGCGGCACTTCAAGCTGATCGAACGTACAGCTCTTCGGATCGCGGTCCGGCCGCCAGCGCACGAACCGAACGGCATGCCGGAACCGTCCCACCCGAGCGGGAGGTCCCCCCAGGCCGTGCAGGTCTCCTTCCATCTGGTCGTAGGCGACCTCCGCCACCTTCTCGGGCCGCACCGGGATCCAGCGCTTGTCGGCCGCGGAATTCCACCGGCTCGGCTCCCCGTCGTACACGAGATCGTCGGCCTTGCGCAGCGGCTCGAGGTCGGCCAGCAGCTTCAGCCGGTCCTTGGCTGTGAAAGACGCTGCACCGCCGACCATTTGGAGCTCGCCGTCATCGCGGTAGAGGCCGAGCAAGATAGACCCGACGCCTTCGCCGCTCTTGTGGATGCGGTACCCGATGGCAACACAGTCGGCGTCGCGGGCGTGCTTGACCTTGACCATCTCCCGCTTGCCGGGCACGTACGGCCCGTCGAGCCGTTTGGCGACCACCCCGTCCAGGCCGGCGCCCTCGAACGTGTCGAGCCACTGCGCGCCCATCGTCGGGTCCTCGGTGGTGCGGGTGACGTGGCACCACTGCTTTTCGAAGATCAGCTCCGTCAGCGATCGCCGACGGACTCGGAACGGTTCGCCCGTCAACGACTTGCTGCCGGTGGCCAGCGCGTCGAACCCGATGAAATGCGCGGGGGTCTGCTCGGCCAGCATCTTCACCCGGCTCTCTGCGGGGTGGATCCGCTGGCTGAGCGACTCCCAGTCGAGCCTGACGCGGCCGCCGATCTCGCGCGGCACGACGACCTCGCCGTCGAGCACGCACCGCGAGGCGGTCTCGTCGCGCAACGCGTCCACCAGCTCGGGGAAGTACCGGCCCAACTCCTTGCCGTTGCGCGACTGCAGCACTACCTCGTCGCCGTCACGGAACAGAAGCGCACGGAAGCCGTCCCACTTGGGCTCGTAGGACCACACCCCGGCGTCGTCGGGCACCTTGGCCTGGGCCTTGGCGAGCATCGGTTCGATCGGTGGCAGTACGGGCAGGTCCACGGCATCCATCCTGGTCTATTGGGTGATATCCATCTAGACCCGCGTGCGGCCGCGGACTCATCGCGATGTTTACGGATGGCCGTCATCGGGCACGCCAAAGGCATGTCTGTCACAGCATTTCAGGATCTGCCGTTGGCCGACCGCGACCGTGAATGGGACGGCGATGCGGCGGAGAAGCGCGTCCGAAAATGGGCGGGTGCGGAGGACGAGCCGAACGAGAAGTATCGCGACGCGCACGTCTGGTATGACAGCGACAAGATAGACAACTTCACTGCCTACAAGCTGCTGATTGCCGATGTGGTCGGCGGCAAACTCGAGGCCGTGCCGCGCGGCGTGATGGCTGCCGGAGGAGTCATGCAGGGCTCCCGCGGCGGTGTCGATCTGGCGAAGGACGACATCGACCGCGTGAAGAACCACCTGGCGAAGTACTACGACAAGATGGGCGACGCCGCGCCGTGGGAGCGCGACTGATCTGAAGTAGATTCCGGCCTATGAGTCCAGCGGGTCGGTTCGCGCCCAGCCCGTCGGCCGACCTGCACATCGGGAATCTGCGCACCGCGGTGCTGGCGTGGCTGTTCGCGCGCTCTACGGGCCGGCGGTTTCTGATCCGCGTCGACGATCTCGACGACCGCACCCGGGCAGACATTGCGACGCGTCAACTTGCTGATCTCGCGGAGATCGGGCTGACGTGGGATGAGCCGCCACAGTGGCAGACCCGGCATCCGGAACGCTACGACGACGCCATCGCCCTCTTGGCCGAGCGTGAGCTGCTGTACGAGTGTTATTGCAGCAGACGGGATATCCAACAGGCACCGCGAGCGCCCCATGCACCGCAAGGTGCCTACCCCGGCACCTGCCGCGAGCTGTCCGCCGCCGAGCGGCAGCACCGTCGCGAGATGATAAGACGACCGCCGGCGCTGCGGCTGCGCACCGATGTCAGCTCCTTCACCGTTCACGACATGCTGCACGGCGACTACACCGGCGTCGTCGACGATTTCGTGGTGCGACGAGGTGACGGTGTGCCGGCCTACAACCTCGCGGTCGTCGTAGATGACGCGGCACAGGGCGTCGACCAGGTGGTGCGCGGTGACGACCTGTTGCCGTCGTCCCCGCGGCAGGCCTACCTCGCCGGGGTGCTCGGCTACCAGCAGCCCGCGTACGCGCATGTGCCGCTGGTGGTGAACGCCGAAGGCGCGCGGCTGGCAAAACGCGATGGCGCGGTGACGCTGGCAGAGATCGGCGTCGGGCGGGCGATCGCGCAGATGTCGGCGTCGCTCGGGTGGCCGTCCGAAAGCTTGGACCAACTGCTGGCCAAGTTCGACCCGACCCGGCTGCCCCGCGAGCCGTGGCTCTGGTCGCCTTAGTGGCGGGACTAGATGAGCTCCTTCTGGCCCCATGGTGAGCCATAGGCGGTCAGCAGGTCGAGGAACGGCACGGGGTCGAACGCCTCAGGCCCGAGCACACCAGCGCCGCTCCACGTTCGACCCGCTAGAAGTTCCAGCGCGACAACGGGATTGACCGCAGTCTGCCAGACCACGCACTGGTGGCCGTATTCAGTCATCGACCATTCGTTGTCGACGACGTGGTACAGGTACGTCGACCGCGGATTGTCGTCCTTGCCGATGCCCGTCACCCACAAGCCCGCACATGTCTTGCCGCGCATCGAGGGACCGAGCGTCGCGGGATTCGGCAGGCACGCGACGACGACATCACGCGGACTGACCTGCACGCCACCGACGTCGACCTTCTCGGTACGGTCCAGTCCGAGTTTGTGCAGTGTCTTCAACACGTCGATGAACTCCGCGCCGAGGCCGTACTTGAAGGTGGCACGCCTGCACTTGACCCAGCGCGGCATCAGCAGCACTTCCTCGTGCTCGACGTTGACGCACTCGACCGGACCGATACCGTCCGGGAAATCGAAAACCTCTGGCTCACTGAAGGGTTCAGTGGTGAACCAGCCGCGGTCGGCCTCCCAGATCACTGGCGGGTTGAGGCACTCCTCGATCGTCGTCCAGATCGAGAACGACGGCGCGAAGTCGTATCCCTCGACGGTGAGGTTGGACCCGTCGCGGGTGCCCAACTCGTCGATGTCGTCGAACAGGTGGTCCTGCGCGTAGCGGGCGAACACATCGGAAAGGCCTGGCTCCACACCGATCCCGACCAATGCCAACCGACTCGCCGCGCGCCATTGGTCCTTGACAGCGAACTGCTCGTCGCCGAGTTTCACGCCGGTGAGCCGATAGGGCTCCTCCGGGTGAGGCTTCGACAGGCTCATCGCCATGTCGAGGTAGTCGGCCCCGCCGGCCAGCGCGCCGTCGAAGATCGGCATCACAAACCGCGGGTCGACAGCATTCATCACATGGGTGATCTCATGCTCGCGGACCAGGTCGGCCACCGACTGCGCCGACGACGCGTCGACTCGAGCCGATGAAAACCTGGGATCCGACACGGATTTCGCTGCTTCCTGGGCACGGGTCGTGTCGTAGTCGCAGACGACCATGCCGTCGAAGAAGTCACGTCGCGCCGCGATCGCACAGAACGCCGAACCCACTCCGCCGGCGCCAATCAGAAGAATCCGCATGCGCAAGACCGTACGCTGTCACACTCAGCAGATGGCCCTATTGCACATCGAGCACCAGATCAGCGACCTGAACACTTGGTTAGAGGCGTTCGTCAAGTTCGCGCCTGCGCCAAGCAGGCGGGCGTCCCCGCGGAGCACATCTTCCAGCCTGATGACGACCCGGAGTACATCGTCGTGAATCTCACCTTCGAAACAGCCGATGCGGCAACGAATTTCCGCACGTTTCTGCGTGAGGTGGTCTGGAAGTCGGCGGAGGCCTCGCCAGCGCTTGTCGGTCAGCCGAAAGCTGTCGTGCTGAACGAGGTACCCGCCGGTTAGATGGTGACGGCCAGCGTCGACGGGCCGCGCAGCGTGACGTTCGGCTTGTACACCGGCTCGCTGTCAAGCCGCGCGTCGGGAAAGCGTGACGTCACCGCCGATAGGGCGACCGACGCTTCCAGCCGCGCCAGCGGCGCCCCGAGGCAGAAGTGCGGGCCGTGCCCGAACGCCAAGTGGCGAATGGTTTCTCGGTCCGGGTCGAACTCGTCGGGCCACTCGTTGGCATCGGGGTCGCGCTGTGCGGCGGCCAGCAGCAGCATCATGACGTCACCCTTCGGGACGGTGACGTCGCCAATCGTCATGTCGTCGCCGGCGATTCGCCCCATCATCTGAACCGGCGGGTCGTACCGCAGCGTCTCCTCGATCACCGCCGAAGCCCGCGCCGGGTCGTTGCGGAGTGCGGCCCACTGCCGCGGATAACGCAACATCGCCAGGATCGCGTTGGCGATCAGGTTCACCGTCGTCTCATGCCCTGCGATGAGCAGCAGGTTGCAGGTTGCGACGATCTCGTCTTCGGTCAGCTGATCACCCGACTCCTCCACCGCGATCAGTCCGGATATCAGGTCATCACCCGGCTCGCCGCGACGCCGCTCGACCAGGTCGCGTAGGTATCCGCGCAGCCACCGTGCTGCCTGCATCCTCTGCTGTTCGAATCCATCGGGCAGGTCGCCGGTGAACGTGGTGAACGGGTCGAGTGACTGCGCCAACGGCGCCGATGCCCGGCTGAACTCCGGCTCGTCCTCGATCGGCACACCCAGGAGCCGGCAGATCACCGCGACGGGCAGCGGGTAGGCCAGGTCGGCAATCACCTCGAACCGGCCGGCAGCGGCCACCTTGTCCAGCAGCGACGCCACCAGCTCGCTGATGAACGGCTCGAGACCTTTGACCACCTTCGGCGCGAAGGCCTTGCTGACCAGCTTGCGCAGCCGGGTGTGATCCGGCGGATCGAGAAACAGAAAGCCCGGCTGTCCGAACGGCCTCGGCTGGGCACCGGCGGCGATCTCGCGTTGCGCGACGGTGGATTTGAGCCGGTCGCTGGCCGCCTCGGGATGGCGCAGCACCTCGTCGCAGTCGCGGAACGAGCTGAACACCGTGAGGTTGGCCTCCGGAATGTTCAGGGGCCCGCGCTCGCGGAATTGCCGGTAGATCGGGTAGGGGTTGGCCCGGATGGCCGGATCGAGCACCTGCGAAAGCAGGGCTTGGGAATCGGTCAGCGTCGCCATCTTCTTATTGCGCAGGCGTTGAGTAGTACCGGCTGAGGACGTGCTCGCGCAGCTCGTCGAATCGACCCGCGTAGATGGACTCGCGAATCTGATCGACCAGCCGGATCACGAACCGCAGGTTGTGGATCGTGCTCAGCGTGGAAGCGAGGATCTCCTTGCTCTTGAACAGGTGATGCAGATATGCCCGGGTGTAGTGCGCGCACGTGTAGCAATCGCATTCGGGGTCGACAGGCGCGAAGTCGCGGCGGTACCGCGCCCCCGTGATGTTGAACCGCCCCGTCGCCGAATACACCGCGGCGTTGCGCGCGACGCGCGACGGGGACACACAGTCGAACGTGTCGGCCCCGGCGGCAACGGCCGCGAACAGGTCGTCGGGCTCGCTGATGCCGAGCAGGTGTCTCGGCTTGTCGTCGGGTAACTCCGCGATGACCCATCCGATGATCGTCGCGAGGTTCTGCTTCTCCAGCGCACCGCCGATGCCGTAACCGTCGAAGCCGCGGCCATCGGGTCCGGTGATCGTGGTCAGGCCGCGCGCGGCGGCACGGCGCAGGTCCTCGTACTGCGCGCCCTGCACCACCCCGAACAGCGCCTGCGCCGGCTTGCCGGGTCGGCTCAGCGTGAGGCGCTGATGCTCGGCGAGGCAGCGCACCGCCCAGTCATGGGTGCGTTGCACCGACCGCTCCTGGTAGCCGCGGGTGTTGACGAGCGTCGTGAGCTCGTCGAACGCGAACATGATGTCCGCGCCGAGTTGGTGCTGGATGCGCATCGAGAGTTCGGGGGTGAATCGGTGCGACGAACCGTCGAGGTGCGACCGGAACGTCACCCCGTCGTCGTCGACGAGGGCCAGCCGTTCCTTGCCCTCGGCGATGACGTCGTCGGCCTGCACGCGCTCGGTGTCCATCGCGAGAACCTTGCGAAAGCCGGCGCCCAGTGACAGCACTTGGAAGCCGCCGCTGTCGGTGAAGGTGGGCCCGGGCCAGTTCATGTAAGCGCCGAGACCACCGGCGGCCTCGACGATCTCAGGCCCCGGCTGCAGGTAAAGGTGATACGCGTTCGCCAGAATCGCTTGCGCCCCATGTTCTTTCATGGTCTCCGGCAGCACCGCCTTGACGGTCGCCTGGGTGCCGACGGCGATGAACGCCGGGGTGTGGATGTCGCCGTGCGGGGTGCGAATCACGCCGCAGCGTCCCCTGCGGCCGGGCAGCTGGGCGTCGACGGTGAAGAACTCGCCGCCCTGCCCGGTCACGGACGTATTCAATCAATCCGGGATTTTGCTCGCGGTCGGGCATGGCCGCCCGATAGATTTGCCGAAGCTCCCTACTGCGCGGGGTGGTACGTGAAGCGGAATCGAGGTGGGTGGTGCATAAGCGATTCGTTGTGGTAGCCGGGGCCGCGTTTTGTACCGTCGCCGGCATCGCCGGCTGCTCGTCTGCGCCCGCCAATTCCCCTCAGCCGCCAGGTTCGCTGCCGCCCGCGACCGCACAAGTGACGGTGAACGGGCAATCCGCCGGTACCACGCGTGCGGTGCAGTGCACTCAAGACGGCTGGACCCACACGATCAAGACCGGCGACGAGAAGTCCGGAATCACAGCGGTCATCGACACCGGGGGCGCGGTCGACGCCAGGTCGGTGGTGATCACCAACGTCAGCGATTTCACCGGCAGCGTGTGGGAGAACAAGATCGGCAAGGCCGAGGCCACCATTGTCGGCACCACGTTCCGGGTCAACGGAACGGCCCAGGGCTCCACCAAGGCGAATCCCAACCAGCAGACCACGGCGAGCTTCGAGGTCAAGGCAAACTGCTGATCGGCGCAGGGTTTCGCGTGTGAGGCAGCGCACGATGGGATTTTCGCGCAATCCCATGACCTGCCGCTGGACTCACACCATACTGCTTGACGATGGTCCGCCGATCTTGACGGGTCACGTCAACAAAGGAGAACAGTGGTGAAGCGTGGTTTCGTGGTCGCCATCGGTGGCGTGGCCATCGTAGTTGCAGGGCTGACTGGCTGTTCGGACAATAAGTCGAGCACTGCCACGCAGACGGCTGCGTCCGGTACAGGCAAGGCGAAAGTCACGATCGACGATAAGGATCAGAACGTCCAGGGCGACATCGTGTGCGCCAACGTGGGCGACAACTATTCGATCAGCATCGGCAACACGTCTCAAGGTGGGGCGAGCACGGTCGTGAGCCAGGGCGATTCACCCGAGGTGCAGCAAGTCGGGCTGGTCCTCGACGGACAACCGCTCGCCTACAACAAGGGCACTCCCGGCGGCGGCGACGCCAAAGCGGCCAAAGATGGCAAGAAGTACACCATCACGGGCAACCTCGTCGGCATGCCCGACATGTCCAACCCGATGGCCGGTCCTTCGACCCATAAGTTCTCCATGGAAGTGACCTGCCCGTAGCGCAGCCAACCGACCGATCAGGCGGCGGCGCTCCTCACGAGGGGGCGCCGCCGTTTGCTATTGCTCCCGCAGGTCCGTCAGCGCCGGATGCGCCATCAGGCGATCCAGGATCACGCGGTGACCTTTCAGCAGCTTCACCCGCGCCTGCGCCACCGAAAACCACTGCACGCGATCGACTTCGGGAAACTCGCGCATCCGTCCCGACCCCTTCGGCCATTCGATCTCGAAGGTGTTGCTGTGCGCGTCGGTGATGTCGACGTCGCCGTGCACCGCGAACGCGGTCAACACCTTGCCGCTCGGCTGACGTACCGGGTCGAAGTCGATGCGCGGGCCTGCGGGCGGCGCCAGCCCGGTTTCCTCTGTGAACTCTCGCTGCGCGGCCTCCCACGGATCGTCGTCGGTGGTGTACTCGCCCTTGAGGATCGACCACGCGCCGTCGTCCTTCCTGGCCCAGAACGGTCCACCCGGATGCCCGATCAAGACCTCGACCACGCCGTCGCGGATCCGGTACAGCAGCAGACCCGCGCTACATTTCAATCTGCTCCTCGCGTGCGCGGCGGTTCAATCTGCTCCTCGCGTGCGCGGCGGTTGAGCATGCGTCAGACGCCGACGACGCGTTCCAGGTCCTTCAGCGACGTCTCCAGATGGCCAAGCAAACGCTGCAGGTGAGGCACGCTGCGCCGGCAGCCGACCAGCCCGAAGTCCAGGTTGTCGGCGTTGTTGGTCAGCGTGATGTTGAGCGCCTGCCCGTCCAGTGCGATCGACAGCGGATAGTTGCCGTCAAGCCGGGCGCCTCTCCAGTACAGCGGCTGCCGTGGCCCGGGGACGTTGGAGATCACGATGTTGAACGGCGGCGGCGCGTTGGAGACGAACCCGGGCAGGATCGCCAACGCCACGCCTCCGGACATCACCGTCGACAGCGCCAGCTGCTGAACCTTGGGCAGTTGCGTGAACACCGCCTTGTTCTCGCTCATCGACGAGTGGATCGCGGCCAGACGTTGCGCAGGGTCGTCGAGGTGAGTGGCCAGGTTGCACAGGATGGTGCCCACCTGGTTGCCGCCGCCGTCGGCGTCGTCGGTCCGCAGGCTCACCGGGATCATCGCCACCAAAGGGGTGTCCGGCAGTGCGCTCTGCTCTGCGAGGTAAGCACGAAGCGCTCCGGCACACATCGCCAGCACCACGTCGTTGACGGTCACGCCGCCGGCGGCGCCCTTCACGCGTTTGAAGCGCTCCAGCGACCACGACTGCGCGGCGGCCCGCCGTGCCCCGCCGATCCGGACGTTGAGCATCGTCTTGGGGGCTTGGAACGGCAGCGTCAGTTGCTGTTCGACCAACGCCGCCCGCGCCAGCGACAACGTCGAAGGAGCAAGTGCGGCAATTGATCCCGCCGCGCTGGTCAGCGCCTGTAAAGGAGAGGAGCCGCGGCCTGAGTCCTTGCGACGACGTGGCTTGAGCTCCCACGGCACGCGCAGTTCGTCGTCGTCGGGGTCGGTAGACATCGCACGCTGCATGAGCCGCTGTGCGGACACACCGTCGATCAGCGCGTGATGCATCTTGACGTAGAGCGCATAGCGACCGTCCTCGAGGCCTTCCACAAGATGCGCTTCCCACAGGGGGCGGTGCCGGTCGAGCAGGCTGCCGTGCAGGCGCGAGACCAACTCCAGCAGATCGCGCACACGTCCGGGCTTGGGCAGCGCCGATCGCCGTAGGTGGTAGTCGAGTTCGACGTCGTCGTCAAATGACCATGCGACATTGGTGATGCCACCGAGGAAGGCGGGATGTTTACGGAACGTCGGCGAGATGTCGTCATGCGAAATCAGCTCTTCGTAAGTTTCCCGCACGAACTCCGGCCCGGCGTCCTCGGGCGGCACGAACAGTTGCAAGCCCCCGACGTGCATGGGGTGCTCGCGGGATTCTCCCAGCAGGAAGATGTTGTCAATCGGTGAAATCAGTTGCATCGTGTTCTCTCCCGCGTTCGAACCGCCCTAATCCTTTGTAACCGCCCCGGCCTGGCGATGATGACGTTTGGCCATTCCGGGTTTGATGACGGCTGACTGGGGAAGACTGTCGGATGGGACTGACCGTAGCCGTCACCGGCCCCACTGGCGAAATAGGCATCTCTGCGGTGACCTCGCTCGAACGCGAGCCGGCCGTGGAGAGGATCGTCGGGATGGCGCGCCGGCCGTTCGACCCGGTCGCACAGGGGTGGACGAAGACCACCTACCAGCAGGGCGACATTCTCGATCGCGACGCTGTCGACGCGCTGGTGTCCGACGCCGATGTGGTGATCCATCTGGCGTTCATCATCATGGGGTCGCGTGAGGAGAGCGCGAGCATCAACCTGGCCGGCACCCGAAATGTGTTCGAGGCGACGGTGGCCGCCGACCGTCCGCGTCGGCTGGTGTACACGTCGTCGGTGGCGGCGTACGGGTACCACTCGGACAACGTGGTGCCGCTCACCGAGGACGTGCCGCCGCGCGGATCGCCGGAGCACTACTACTCGGAGCAGAAGGCCGCGTGTGAGGCTGCGCTCGCCGAGATCACGGCGGGCTCGTCGCTGGAGGTCTTCATCCTGCGGCCGTGCATCGTGGCCGGCCCGGCGGCGCCCGCCCTGGCCGACGCGATGCCGTGGAATCAACTCCCCGCGCCGGTGCGCATGGTGACGAAGGCGGTTCCGGCGTTGAAGCCCTTGGTGCCCGATCCCGGCTTCGCGCTGCAGCTCGTCCATCACGACGACGTCGCCGCGGCGATCGCGCTGGCAGCCACCGCGCCGGCGCCGCCGG
Organism: uncultured Actinomycetota bacterium; assembly: GCA_963744085.1. GTDB lineage: Bacteria > Actinomycetota > Actinomycetes > Mycobacteriales > Mycobacteriaceae > Mycobacterium. Next base: position 495,568 of record CAVUSK010000014.1, on the reverse strand, counting down.
GCGCCTACAACATCGCCGGCGACGGGCTCGTGACGGTCTCGGATGTGGCGAAAGCGTTCGGCGGCCGGCCGGTACGGGTGCCGGCGGTGGCAGCGTCCGCGGCGTCCGCCGCGATCGCGCGGTTGCCCTTCATTCCGTCGGAACTGGAGTGGCTGCATGTCGCCCGGACCTCAGTGGTCATGGACACCACGAAGGCGAAGAACGAGCTGGGCTGGCACCCGATGTACTCCTCGGCGGAGACACTAGCCGCGCTCGCCGCGACGCTGTGACTTTGCGGGTGCGCTAAAGCGCCTTGGTCAACCAACTTTCAATGGTCGCCCGCTCGCGAGTGTGCGTCAGAAGGCTTACCTCGTCGTACAGCGTGCCGCCGTTCAGCTTGTCGGCCGTGAACAGTATTTCCACTTTGCGGGCGCCACGCCGGTAGAAGTCGGTGCGGTCAAGCTTCCTGCGCTTCCATCCCGACTGCTCGGCGATCTCCGACAGCTCTTGCCGGTCGTTCGTCGCGCTCACGATGCCTCCTGACTGTGCCCTGCGCAGGCTAACCGGCGGTGGTGCCCAATACCAGACCCAGTAGATAGGTGAATCCGGCCGCGCCGAAGCCGATGAGCAGTTGGCGCAACGCCCGCCTTAGCGGTGGCCCGCCCGACAGAAGCCCCACGATGGCCCCGGTGCAGAGCAACGCGACCCCGACAAGCGTGGCGGCAACCACGAGCGCCGCCGGGCCTTGCAGCCCAAAGAGATAAGGCACCACCGGTATCAAGGCACCGGACGCGAACGAGCAGAAACTGGATATCGCAGCACCCAACGCCGTACCGATGGCCGCGTGTTCGTCGGTCGGTTTGTGTGCGGTGGCATGCCCGGCGTCGCCTGGGACGTAATTGCGGAGTACCTCGGCAGCGTGCGCGTCCGCTTGGTCGGCACTCATCCCACGCGCGCGATAAACCAGCGCCAACTCGTTGGCATCGACGTCGAGTTCCGGCAACGCCGTGTTGGCTTCCGGGTTGGGATTGGAAGCCTCCAGCAATTCACGCTGGGAGCGCACGGAAACGTATTCCCCGGCGCCCATCGAGAGTGCGCCGGCCAACAGCCCAGCCAGGCCGGTAATCAAGACGGTGTGGTTGGACACGCCACTCGCGCTGATACCAAGCACCAGGGCCAGGTTGCTGACCAGCCCGTCGTTCGCGCCGAACACCGCAGCCCGGAACGACCCCGAGACCCGGCTGCGGCCCTGCGCTGCGAGGCCACGGACCACCTCTTCATGGATCTGCTCGTCTGCGGCCATGGTCGGTGTTGCGTCTGCGTCGGCCCCATAGGTGGATCGGGACTCTGCGCGCTGGACCAGTGCGAGCACGAACACCGAACCGAAGTGGCGCGCGAGGAAACCCAGCAGTGTCGTCCGCAAGTCGATCCGGGCCGGTGCGCCGACCTGGTCACCGAGCAGTTCGAGCCAGTGTTCTTCATGCCGGCTCTCCGCGGCGGCCAGCGCGAGAAGGATGTCACGCTCCTCACCCTGACGACGCTGTGCCAAGTCGCGATAGATCGCTGCCTCTGCACGTTCGTCGGCGAGATGGCGACGCCACCGGCGCACATCGGAGCCAGAGCTCCCGGTTGAATTCATAACGCAATCATTGCCCGAGCCGTCCGACCGGACGACGCCTGTGCGGACGCCAAGAATCCTTTGAGAATCCGAGCAGGCGCGGTGCCGATGGTGGTGTTGCCCGAAAGGACACCCCACCCACATCAGCACCAAGGAGTACCAAAAATGTTCGCTCGCCGTTTCACCGTCTCGCTGGCCGGCACCGCGCTGACCGCCGCCGCACTGGGCATGGCCACCCTCGGGTTGGCCGGCACCGCCAATGCCGCCTCGGCCGACAAGGAGTTCTTGGCCGCCGTCGAGCAGGCCGGCATCTCCGTTGACAACCCCCAACAGGTCATCAAGGTCGCCAAGAACGTGTGCGCGGCCCTGGATGACGGCACCTCGCCCGACAGCATCCTCTCCCAGATCACCTCGCAGACCGACCTGACCACCAAGCAGGCCAAGGCGTTCATCGTCGACTCGGCGCAGGCCTACTGCCCCGAGTACATCGAGCAGAGCTGACACCACCACGTCAAATGCGGGGACCCCATCACTCGGGGTCCCCGCACTCGTGTGCTTGTGGCTTGTCGGATCAGAGCGCGCGACCCGGCCCGTGGCCGCGAACAGGCCCCTCACTACGGTGGCACCGGAATGGCGAGCAGCCTGAATGACCCGAACTTGTTAGTCTCCTTCCCGGAGCCAGGTCGGCACCTGAACGCAACCACAGAATTCTTCGTGACGACGTAGGAGCACCATGAGCGAGCGCGTGAGGGTCGCGGATCATGTCGGCTCCGAAGCGCGTAAGCAGACCCTGACAGCACACGCAGCACCCGATCGGATGGTGGTAGCCCGTGGAATGTTCGGGGCGCCCAGCGCCCAGGTGTCCGACGACATGTATGCCCGCATCACGCGCGGTAAGGCGCATCGTGAACGAAACGCCCTGAGCCTTGAGCAAGGTGCGACCGTCGACACAAACACGTACTTCGGTCGGCTCCCCGCGAGCTATTTCCAGCGGTGGACCACGGTCAGCGAGATTCAACTGAAGCTGGTATTCGACACTTCCGGACCGGCACGGCTGCAGCTCCGCGGATCGGACGCGGGTGGCACCGCCCGTACGGTCGCGAGCACTGAGGTGGACGGCATGGGTACGGCGGTGTTGTCGGCCGGCCTCAACGAATACGTCGACGGCGGCGCGCTGTGGATGGAATGCACAGCTTTGGGCGGTCCGCTGGAAATCACTGATCTCGAATGGACGGTGCCTGGGCCGCCGACGATCCGACCGGCCGCGATTGCCATCTGTACCTTCAACCGGGCCGACGAATGCGCGGCCACCATCGCGGCCATCGCCGGGGACAAGGCCGTGCTGGCCGGCATCGATGCCGTCTATGTGGCGGATCAGGGCACCGACGCCGTCGAAACACGACCGCTGTTCAAGGACGTCGCGGCCCAACTCGGCGACAAATTGGTCTACTTACGGCAGCCGAATCTCGGTGGCGCCGGCGGGTTCGCGCGCGGCCTTTACGAGGTGTCGAGCATCTCCGATCACGCGAACGTGATTTTGATGGATGACGACATCCTGTGTGAACCCGAAACGGTGCTGCGGCTCAACGCCTTTGCCAATGTGACCTCTTCCCCGACGATCGTCGGCGCGCAGATGCTGTACCTGAAGAACACCCACCAGCTGCACGTCGGTGCAGAGCAGACGGAGATGCCGAGACTGCGGGCCGGCCGGTGGGCACCGAATGCACTGCACAACGCCAACATGCTGAAGTACCGACAGGAGGAGCGCGTTGACGCCGAGTACAACGCGTGGTGGTCGTGCCTCATCCCATCAGAGGTGATCGCGGCCATCGGCCTTCCGGTCCCCATGTTCTTCCAGTGGGACGACATCGAATACGGCCTGCGCGCCGCCGAGGCGGGGTTCCCCACCACGACGCTGCCTAATGCCGGTGTGTGGCACGCCGATTTCCACTGGAAAGACCGCGACGAGTTCATCCGTTACTTCAGCGTGCGCAACGCGCTGATCACGCACGCGCTGCACGGCACGATCGATACCCGCACAACGGCCAGGTGGCTGGCCCGCGAAATGACCGAATGCCTCGTCTCAATGCAATACGGCTTGGCATACACGATGATTCGCGGCGTCGAGGACTTCTTGGAAGGCCCGGCGGTCCTGCAGGACGGCGGAGCCGCCGCGCTGGCCGCCATCCGCGCGGAACGAGCCGAGTTCCCCGAGACTGCCGTATACCCGGCGGCGAAGATCGGGGACCTCACCGACGGCATACCGCGGATTCACCCGCTCCCTCACAAACCGCGCAAGGACCGGATCAATCTCGTTTTGGCGAAGCGTGCGGTGTACCAGTGGCTCGGAAGAGTCATTCCCGGACCAGCCGCGGTCACCGCGGCAGACAACGAGTGGTGGCACGTCTCCCGTTTCGGCCACGCCGTCGTTACCGATGCGTCGCAGTCCGGAGTCCGGATACGGCGCCGCGACAAGGAGAAACTGAACAGGCTCGCCCGACGAATGACGAAGGCGCTCCGCCGTTTTCGCGCGCAGGCGCCATCGCTGCAAGCCAGCTATCGCGACGCACTTCCCGAGCTGGCCAGCCGGGAGAATTGGGCCCGGCTGTTCGACAGCTGATCAGTGCAGCCGAATCGCGACCTGTTCGTTGTTGCCGGTGTACGCCAGGTATTCGAAAGTGCGGCCGGTCCGGTCGATGAACTCGGTCCAGGCGCGAAACTCGTGCAGCTGCCAACCGGGGAAGTTGAAGAATTCGTCGAACAGCAGCACGGCGTTGGGGGCGAGTCGGTCCCCGGCCAAGTCCAGCACTGTCTTGGTCGAGGAGTACAGGTCGGCGTCCAGGTGCATGAACGCGATCTGTTCGTCGTTATTCGCCAAGAACGCCGGGAGGGTGTCGTCAAACAGACCGACAACCACGGTGGCACCGGGGATATCTCGCGGCGGGTCTTGAGCGAATTCGCCGGCCGGGAATCCGGTACGCCAAGTTTCGGGAAGACCGGTGAAACTGTCGAACCCGGCCACTAGACGGTCATGGGCGACAGCGTCCGCAATGATCGCCAGGGTGGTTCCGGTTGCCACACCGAACTCGAGCGCTAGGCCGGGCCCCTTGATCTCGCCGAGCGCGAACCGCAGGGTGTCGTGCGGATGCCAGAAGACCGGTGACGTGGGCAGGTGCTCGAGCACGAACGCCGCGCTTTCGCGTGCCGCCCGGACATCCTGCGAGTAGGAGATGTCACGACGGGCCCGAAACTCCATCTCGTCGAGGCGGCGGGTCACAGCACCGAGGAGGCGGGCGACCTCATCGAGTCGGTGGTCGAGCCGGTCGAGCACGCCCGCGGTCTCTGCGTGCAGCTCCTGCTGCCGCTGCTGCGAGCGGTCGTGTTCGTCCTCCACGACCTCCGCCACGGCGCGTTGCAGCTTCTGTCGAGCCGCCGCTTTCAGCCGATCGAGCACGCCCATGCTTGCACCTTAGGCGGGTAGCCGAGCGGCTACCGGCGGCTGGCCGATCGCTAGGCTGAATCGGTGCTCACCGGGAAGCGCCAGGACAGACACCGCCTGGGAAGCGTCACCCGCACCGCTGCTCAGACCCGAATCCTTGTTGCTGCCCTCGATTTGTTTGCCATACACGGGGTCAGCGGAACGTCGCTGCAAATGATCGCCGACGCCATCGGGGTGACCAAGGCAGCGGTCTATCACCAGTTCAAGACCAAAGAGGAAATCGTCATCGGGGTCACGGAGATGGAACTGGCGAAGCTCGAGGACGCGTTGGAGGCAGCCGAGGCCGAGGACCACCCGCTGCGCGCGCGCAAGGTGCTGTTGACCCACGTGATCGACATGGCGGTCGAAAGGCGCAGTTTGGTCAGGGTCCTGCAGAACGATCCGGTGATCGTGCGGCTCCTCGGCGAGCATGAGCCCTTCCGCCAGTTCATCAGTCGCCTCTATGGAATCCTGCTCGACGAACACGACGACACCGAGGCCCGAATATCAGCGGCGTTGTTCTCCGGCGCGATCGCGGGCGGGATCGTCAATCCGCTCGTCGACGACATCGACCCCGCCACCCTGCGTTCGGCACTGATACAACTCACGCAACGCATGCTCAAGCTGCCCGACTAGCACGGGCATTGATGAACGTTAGCCGGTCGGTTATGGTCGGCTACTAGCCGATCGGCTACCCGCAGCCACAGTGGAACGAGGTGTGATGCAAATTCTTGCCGAGGCCGAGCATCTGCCGACGACGGCCAACATCAAGACCCAGCTGATCAGCCTGTGGAGCGTCCCGATCTTCGGGGTGGTCCTGCTGATCGCGTTCCTCGCGTTTCCGGGTTTCTTCCCGCCGATGTCGCCCGACATGACCGCCGAGCAGGTCGCGGCCTTCTACCGCGACAACGCCGGGATGGTCCGGTTCAGCATGATCACATTCAACATCTGCGGGATCATGCTGCTCCCGACGTTCATGGTGATCGTGGTTCAGATGAAGCGCATGGCGACGCAGAGCCACGTCTTCGCGTACTGCTACCTGACCGCCGCCGTCAGTGGCGCGACGGTGTTTGCGCTTTCCGACATCTTCTACCTCGTCGCCGCCTTCCGGCCCGACCGCAATCCTGAACTGGTGATGCTGCTCAACGACATGGCGTGGATCATCTTCATCGCACCGGTGGGCGCGCTCGTCGCGATGAACCTGCTTCTGGCAGCGGCGATCTACTTCGACAACGGACCAAATCCCGTGTTTCCGCGGTGGGTCGGGCATTACTCCGTGGCGACGGGGCTGGCGATGGCGCCGGCTGTCGGGGCGGCGATCTTCAGAACCGGCCCGCTGGCCTGGAACGGTCTGGTGTCGTTCTGGCTTCGCAACGGCGTGTTCGCGCTCTTCGTCCTTGTGATGTTCTTCGTGCTGCGGGCGGCATTGGCGCGCCAGGCCGTCGAAGAAGGGGTCGCGGACGGGAGGAGCGAGACAGGTGGGGCGGCGCCGTGAGCAGCGTGGTCTCTACCACGACGGCGGCCGGCGGCACGCCGGTCGGAACCCCGCCGCCGGCGGGCAAGCGTGACCTCTGGATTGTGTTCTGGATCGTGCCGGCCTTCTACACCGCGTTCGGGATCATCTTCTTCGCGCTGGCCCGGGTGATGCCGCCGCCTCGGCCGGATGTCACCACTGACCAGATGGCGCACTTCTTCCACGCGCATGCGACGACGATCCAGATCGGTTTCGGGGTGCTCGTCCTCATCGTAGGGGGTGCCGGGTGTGCCAACGGCATCGTGATATACCACATGAAACGCATGACCGTGGGCTCGGTCTTGGCCTACGCGTACATGGGTTCCCTTGCGGTGGGGGCACTTCCGGGCTGTCTGCTGGTCGCATTCTGCTTCCTGACCGCGGTGTACCGTCCCGATCGCGATCCGCAGCTGCTCGCCCTGCTCTACGATCTCGGGCTGCTGTCCTATGTCGGGTCGTTGGGCTGTTTCACGACCGCCTGGATCGCGTTCGCCATCGCGATCCTCTACGACAAGAACCAGATTTTCCCGAAATGGCTTGCCTACGTGACGATCTGGCAGATCGTCACCGAAATCATGGCCATTCCGGTGTTTGTATCGAAAGCGGGCGCGTTCGCGTGGAACGGGTCGATCGCCTTCTGGGAGGGCACGGTGATTTTCGGCTTCTGGCTCATGTGTTTGATCACCTTCCTCAAGAAGGCGAACGAACTTCAGCCCGCTGACGAGGCGCCGCTGCCATGACGGAGACCCAGCAGACGGCGTCCGAACTCGAAGAACGCCCGCAGGCCAGTATGCGGGACGGCCACCAGCCCGGTGACGGCCATATGTGGGTCATGGTGCTCGGCGACTTCGTCGCCTTCGGGGCCTACTTCATCATCTTCATGGTCCACCGCGCCATGAAGCCGGCAGAGTTCCTGGCGTCGCAGCAGCACCTCAACATCACCATCGGCGTGGTCAATACTCTGGTCTTACTGGCCAGTTCGTGGTTCATCGCACGAAGTGTGCAGGCGGCGCGCGCCGACGACCACGACCGTGCGCTGCGGCTGACGTACCTAGGTGGCCTGTGTGGGGTGGCATTCATCCTCATCAAGGCCTACGAGTGGTCGGCGAAGATCGTCCAGGGCTACACGATGCCGAGGAACGAGTTCTTCACGTTCTATTACATGCTCACCGGCGTGCACCTGTTCCACGTCTCGCTCGGCCTGATAATCCTGGGAGTCGTTGTCCGTGAGCTGCGCAACCCCCGGCGCCGCCGCGCCTCGATGGTCGAGTCCGGGGCCACCTTCTGGCACATGGTCGACCTGCTGTGGGTCGTCATCTTCGCCCTGCTCTACGTGATGAGGTGAACTTGTGACAACAACCGCCGCACGGACAACCACCTACGCGTGGATCATCCTGTCCGCCATCACGATTCTGTCGTGGTGGCTGGCGCCGGCGCACGGGGCGCCTGTTGGGCCCAGCGTGCCGATCACCATCGCGGTCGTTCTTCTGGCGTTCATCAAGGGCCGTATGATCATCCGATATTTCATGGAGGTCCGCACCGCTCCGCGCTGGCTCAAGTTGACCACGGACGGTTGGCTCATCGTCCTGTGGGCAGCAGTGCTGGCGATCTACCTATATTGAGCGGGCGCACCATGGCGCACTAACGTTTCGGGCATGGCGGGCAGCGTGGAGGGCACCGTGGAGCTGGTGCCGGTGTTGCCTGCCCACCGGTTCGACCAGGCGGCTCTCGCCTCCTACCTGCGCGGGCGGCTGCCGGGCTTCGACGGCGGGCTCGAGATTCGGCAGTTTCAGGGTGGCCAGAGCAATCCGACGTTTCATCTACGCACCGGCGAGGGTGAGTTCGTTCTCCGCAAGAAGCCGCCGGGCAAGCTACTGCCGCGGGCGCACGAGGTCGGCCGCGAGCACCGCGTCATGGCTGCGCTGGCCGACAGCGAGGTGCCGGTACCACGGATGCGACTGCTCTGCGAGGACGAATCCGTTATTGGAACAACGTTTTTCGTCATGGACTACGTGCCCGGCCGTATCTTTCCCGATCCGGCCCTGCGTGAGTGCACGCCAGCCCACCGCGCCGCGATTTACGAGGACCTCGCACGCGTGCTTGGTGCCCTGCATCGGGTCGACTGGCGCGCAGCGGGCCTCGACGGGTTCGGTCGGCCAGAGGGCTACATGCAGCGGCAAGTGGCGCTGTGGACCAGGCAGTGGGAGGCCGCACGCGTGGAGGACGTGCCGACGATGGACATGTTGTCGCAGTGGCTGCAACAGCACCTCCCGCCGGACGACGAGCCGGCGCGTATCGCTCACGGCGACTATCGCTTGGGCAACGTCCTGATTCATCCGACCGAGCCTCGAATCGTCGCGGTGTTGGACTGGGAGTTGGCGACCATAGGTCACCCGTTAGCCGACCTGGGCTACACCTGCCTGACCTACCACCTGCCGCTGGACTTCAGCGGCACCAGCGGGGTGGCGGGCGAGGACCTGACCGGCACAGGCATTCCGGACGAACAGTCCTTCGTCGCGAGCTACTGCCGTCATACGGGCCGCGAGCTGCCGGAATCTCTTGACGTCTTCGTCGTGTTCTCGATGTTCCGTCTCGCTTCGATCGTCGCCGGTGTTTATCGCCGTGGGCTCGACGGCAACGCATCCGATGCCCGGGCAGGCACGTCCGAATTCCGCGAACGTTATCGCGAACTGGCGCAGAGGGCTTGGACGCTCGCGCAGGGACTGTGAGGAGATAGATCTGCGATGCCGATGATCGACCTGACATTCGTGCGTGGTTCGTTGGACCACGAACCGCTGAGCCGATTGACCGACGAGCTCGTCACCGTTTTGTTGCGCGCCGAACGCGCTCCGGACACCGAGTTCTTGCGCGAGAACACCGTCGTCTACCTCCACGCACTGGAGCCGGCCGCGCAGTCAGTGGGTGGCCGGGTGCCGGGCGAACCTCGATTTCGGGTCGAGATGACGGTTTTCGAGGGTGTGCTGTCGCAAGACCGTAAAGAGCAGCTCGTCGCCGATGTGCATGCCGCGGTCTGTGCGGCGTCCGGGATCGACCCCGGGGGATCGCAGGCATTCCACGTATGGACGGTGATTCACGAAGTCCCCGAAGGGAATTGGGCCGGAGCCGGCAAGATCGTTTACAGCCGCAACGTCAAGGGTCTTGTGGCCGACGACGCCCCCTGATCACCTCGGCAAGTTAGTGGGCTTCCGGCGTAAGGCGCAGCACCGGGATGGTGCGAATGCCATTGGTGTTCGCCGCATAGTTCACGAAGTTGGCGGAGTAGCGCTCAACAAGTGAATACAACCGGGCGTGGTCCGCGCCCTCGGTCGGGCGGGCGACGAAGCTGCCGCCGCGCCCGTCGGCCCACAACTCACACCTCGGGTTCTTGAGCAAGTTGTAGTACCAGCTGGGATGTTTAGCCTGGCCGTAGTTGGAGGCGATCAGAATGACATCGTCGCCATCGGTGAAATAGACGAGAGTCACCTCGCGCTGAACCCCCGACTTTGCACCTGTTGTACGCAGCAACACGACGGGAATCGTGCCTCTCGCGAGGTGTAGACGCCCGCGGGTCAGGCTTATCAGCCGCGTGTCGAGCGGCGCGAAGAGCTTGCGGTGGATGGTGGACCCGGCGTTCGTCGCGAGGATGCGGCCCACCGCACGTCGCATCGCAGTCGGTTCACTCGTCGGGTCCACCCGCGGAATTCCGTTCAACAGATCAGACATGATCGGCTGATGCTACGCCCGGTTCGCCGGGCGCCGACGTGTGTCGGCGAAAAGTGTCCAACCCGGAGGCCCCGGGATCTCTTGTTCGGCAAAGTCAGCGGCCGGTGAGGTGCAAAACGCCCAAAATCTCTGGAGGCCAGCGCATTAGCCGGTGCGGATCGTACCGACGATGCTCCAGTCCCAGGCGCGTTCGGGGCCGTGCTGGATGACGAGGCTGAGCGCACCTATGTCGATGTCGCGTCCGGACAGCCGCGTGCCGAGCGCGTCGGCGCCGCGTTCGGCTACCTGGTACTGGCCAACGAGCTGTCGCTGATGATCGCGCCGATCGCCGGCCTAGTCGGAACCCGGCAAATGGCGGCCAATGAACGACGCGAATATGAAAGGGGGTTGCGCGCGTTGCTGCACACCCTGCGCGATCGGGCTCACGGTGGAGCAGTGACCATCGGCCCTACTACTCACGGGGGTCAAGGGCTGATGCTGTTGAGGAACATTGCATTTCAATCCTCAAGGAGCGTAGATCATGACACAAAGTACTGAGATCAAGACCGTGGTGCCCCAAGAACCGCATCTGTCCAGCGAGGTGCTCGAATCGGCCAAAACCGGACAGCGGGCCGCGAGCGATGCTATGCGCAAGTTCGTTAACGCCCTCGATGAGGCGATACAGGAGCGGCGTGAGGCGATTCGTGAGGACTCGGACCTCCACTCGCTGCGCAAGACCATCGTCGACGCCGCCTTGGAGTTGGCCGACGAGCTGGTCACGACGCAGTACCAATTCCTGCGCAGCGTCGTTCGCACGGCGGACCGGGCGCTAAGCAAGCCGGACGAACAAAACCAATGAGCACCCGATGTCCGTACTAGGAGGACATCGTGATCGAGGTGCTGAAGGACTTTCCCGACTGAGAAGACGGTTGTTGAAGCCCAGACAGTAACTGCGTGACCAAGTTCAGGAGGCGTACAACAGCCCACAAAGGGAGACCCGGCAATGGGATCGGGCTTTGAGCACGCAGACGACGACGACATTGCGGGCTTTAAGAGGCAACGGCGCGATCAATAGTGGTACAGAAGGACCGCCGTCACGGCATCGCCTTTTCCCGCGCGCGCCGCGCACACAACGTTGATGGGTTTGGCCCAGTATCCAAATTGTGGCCAAGATGCGGCCACGTTCGAGACCGGTCCGCGCGTGTCCAGGGACCGATGTACCTGATGGTCCCCCCACAATCGACGCCATGCTGTTTCAGATTCACAGTCAGCCAGCCCAGAACCAAATGTGCGCGACCTGCGGAGGTCGGTCTGAGTGGATGTCGCAGCGGTTAGTTCCGAGGGACGGCAACCAGCCGCAGGCGCGGGAGGTGTCGCCGTGGATACCACGGTGCGCAGACCCTGGGTGCCCGAGCCGCACACCACGGCATCAAAAAGTAAAGCTAAGGAGACGCTCACGTCGGCGGTCCGCTGAGCCCAGTCGGTCGGTAATCGCTGAGGGAACCGACCGAATTACGTCTGGTGGACCGATACACGAAACGCTTACAGAAAGCCGGCGGCTGATCAAAATCAGTGAGAAGTTACAAGAAGCCCGCGACCTGCTTGAACACGGCTGGACGCAGGCCACATTGGCGCGGAAGAGATCAGATGGGCGGGTTGAATACTGTGCCCGTGGGGCCATTAACAAGGTGTTCTTTGGGAATGCCACCGCCGTGCATGAAGACGACCCTAATGACGCCTTGCGGCTGGCCCAGCGTCTGGTGGTTGAGGCCATGAAGGATTGTCACTTCGATGGCGTCGATGATGGCATTATTCGGGTCGCCATCCACAGTTGGAATGATCAGCAGCGGGAAAGGAAGGGTCACCAGAGGGTGCTGGCTGCCTTCGACAAGGCCATTGCCGAGGCTAAGCGGCTGGAGGCGGAAGCCGAAAAGGCTCTGGCCGAAGAGTTCGCCCTGCTTCCGGTGATGATCCAGTTGTCACCACCGGAAGTGATCGAAGAGCCGTGCATCGAATTGCCAGTAGAGCAGGAGATGATGGCCCTATCACCATGAGTGACCTGGTTGCCCGTTAGCTTAACCGGCCGAGTCCGTTTCTTCTGCGTCCGAATAAACCATAATTTTCGGCGATGTCCCCGAATGGGCGATTCCCGCCGAGCGAATTGTCGCTTGAGACTACCCGCGGACAGGCAACATCCGGTACAGCCGGTGCAACAGTGGGTGCGCCTCGTGGATCCAGTCGTCGAAGCGTCCCTCGACCTGCTCTTGACTCTGTATTGACGATCCCTGCTGTCGTAGGAACTCGATGAAGTAGTTGCCGATCCGCACAGGAATTTGCATTCTCAACCGCATCGACTTGCTCATCAATTCGTCGATGTCCGCCAATGGAAAACACTCGTTGACGATGTGTCGGGGATCGAGGTTGAGCAATGCATCGTGCCGACCGTTCCAAACAACCGGTGAGCATTGCGGGTTGATGTGGTGGGAGGCAGTAGACAGCGCCCAGTCGTCCGACGGGTCACAACGCAGCCATTGGTCCTCGAGCCGCACGCAGACGTAAACGTGCTTACTCTGCTTCGCGATCTGCCCGGCCAAGCGGGCAGGAACGGCGGGACCGAGGTACTCTCTGCCGCTTACGATCATGACTCCGTATCCGGCGGGAATGCCCAACCGGCGTAGCAGTGCCACCATCAAGTTGGCGCTGTTCGTGCAGGTGCCCTTGCGTCTCCGCAGGGTGTCCGAGGCTGTGCGCTGCCAGTTGCCGACCTCGTAGGCGATGGCGTCGCGTACGAATTCGAAGATTTCAGTGGCGATTTCGCGTTCGTCTCTGCCCTTGCGACCGAAGACGTCTGCAAGGCAACCGATCTGGGGATCAGAGAAGTTGCAGAAAAGGGTTTCACGGAGAAACGCGCCGGCATGCTCGCGCGTCGGCGACCCGACCGACATCGGCGCGAGCAGCAGATCCGGTTCGCTGTTCATCACCTCGTCCTCCTGTTCTGTACGCTGTCCGCGCGATGTCTACGGGCGAGGCCCGTAAACAAAGTCCATGACCCACGCGCCGTCGTAGGAGACCCACTGACCGAAAATTAGCGCCGCAAAAGCTGGTTGCCATGAGTAGCGAGCTACCCCACTTTGATCGGTCGGGCATTGCTCGCCTGCGTAATGCCCCTGATCCAACGGGCCGCAGAGCCCTTGTGCTGGAGGTGCTGGGAATCGAACCTAGCGCAAGAATGCGTCTGACCTGCGGAAACGCTCAACTCAACGCGGCGGAACCACGTGAAAACGCGGCGCGACCTGTGGATACACCGGACGGTGTTGACGGCATCAACATGCGCGATTCAACGCGGTGGCATACAGCCACGATGGCCCGGCTGCACCGCGAAGGCCGCTACGACCGGGCACAGGCGATGCTGAGAAACTAACGGGGAAAACAGCTTTGACGGTCGAGCAGTACATCACCGAGCACCCCGAACCGTTCAGTTGACGATCAGCCCGCCAGTCCAAGCGCCGACAACCGAGGTGGTGGGCGACCCTACCGCCGCGCGCGGACGCCGGATACTGGGTAGCGGTGACCGCCGCTCACAGCGCCAACATTCCCAGGATGCCTCAGCGTGTCTCTTGGGCGGGCGCCAGCCGCATGATCGGAATCGTCCGAACGTTCCTTAACCGGTTCCCGCTCGAATTCGGCCATGCTGGCCAGCACGCCGATGACCATCCGTCCGGCTGCGGTCAAGGAGTCGATCCCGTCCATGGCGGACACCAGCGTGACGCCCCTTTTAGTCAGCGTCTTGACTGTCTCCAGGATATGTAAAGTGTTGCGGCCCAAGCGGTCCAGCTTCCACACCACCACCGTGTCGCCCTCGCGCACGTAATCGAGCAGCGCAGCCAGTCCTGGTAGGTCGTCGGCTTTCCCGGACATCGTGTCCGAGAACGTCTTCGAGACGCCAGCTGCCTCCAGCGCCTTCTTGCTGTTGATCCAAGGTCTGGGTCCACCGTGCTGAGAGCAAGGGCTGCCAAAGCTGCAAACATGGTTTGCATGGATATCGTCGCTACGCAGACTCTCAACGAGGTGTTCTGCCGGAAGGTGTCAAAGTTGTGAACGATGACGCACTGCTGTATAGACGCAGGGCCTGGGCTGTCGCCGTAGCCACTTCACCTCGCAGGTTCGAGATCGGTGGACTGCCCCGCGGATGGATTGAGTTGGCGAGCAGAATTACGTAGGTATCTGAGCCTGGGTCCAGCCAAAGCGTGGTTCCGGTAAAGCCCGTGTGGCCAAAGCTACCGATGGGAAAGATCATGCCTCGCGGCTTGGAATAGACCGTATCGATATCCCAGCCAAAGCCGCGCAGGTTTTGTCCCTTGATCGCCGGATAGCGCGGAGCGAGCAGCGGATCTGTTGTGTTCGGTGTCTTTGCGATGGCTTCTCGGGCTGGCATCGGTTCGCTGCGTCGAGTTGTTCAGCCGTATGTCCGGGCTGCTCAGGAGTCGTCATCAACTCCAGAGTCGCTTGCTTCAGCGGAAACTTGCTCGGGCGGCCCGCAAGCCGATCAAGCAGGGCCTGCGCATAGATGCTGACATCGTGCGCCGTCGAGAACACACCGGCATGCCCGGCCACTCCACCCATGCGGCGCGCCGTCGGGTCATGCACGACGCCCCGAAGCAGGTAATCATAATCGGGATTCTTGCTCGGATCGGTTTTGCTTTCGTCGTCATGTGTTGTTGGTGCGATGCGCGACAAAAGACTGGTGCTCCAGCTCCCCGCAGGACAAGCGACCAGCTCGCGCCCTTGTGGCGCGGGAGCCCACGCAATCGCAGCTCCTCGCATCGTGTGTGGACCACATGCTTTGGCCGGGCGGAAGATAGTGGGTGTCTGCCATGCCGAGCGGCGCAAATACGTTTTGCTGAACGTAAACGTCTTCGGCCTCGCCGGTGACTTTCTCGATCAGCGCGCCAAGCAGAATGAAGTTGATGTCGGCGTAGCGGAAAACCTCACCGGGACCCGACTGCAGCGGCGTGGTGAGCGCACGATGAATGCCTTCTGTTTTATCGGCTCCGTCCAGTCCCCACGGATCTTTGAGGCTTACGTCTCCCTCGTCTCCGGCTACGCCTGAAGTGTGCGTAAGCAACATGCGAACCGTCACCTTTGCACGCTGTGGATCGTTCGCCGTGTTGAAGTCAGGCAAATACTTCTGCACGGGATCGTCGAACGCAACCTTGCCCTGTTCGTAAAGCTGCATGACGGCAGTCGCCGTTGCGAGGCACTTCGTCAACGACGCCATGTCGAAGATCGTGTCCTCGGTCATCGGCTCTGCAGGTGCAGGCGATCCATCTAGCCCCGGTTCGCCGGCCAGCTTGCGCGAGCCAAAAGCCTGGTGGAAGACGATCTTGCCGCCGTGCCCGATCACAACCACAGCACCCGGCAGCCCATGTGCCGCAATCGCATCGTTCATCAGCTTGGAGACTGTTGCGAAGTCAGGCGTGGGAGCCGCATCCGGCGCCTGCGTTGCCGGCGCGCCGTCGCTTACTGCTGTGTGCGCTGCATAGCCACGCGAGGAAGCCGCAGCGAGTGTAAGCAAGACAGTTCCAACAGCAATCGCCTTTCGCACAGATGGCATCGTCACCTGCTTGTACTCCGCCGATCGGCTGACCTGTGTGACCGGTGCACCGCACTCGTTACAGAACTTGGAGTTCAGCGGCAGGTCCGTGCCACACGACCCACACGACAGTCTTGCTACTGTCAGTGCACCGCGACCGTCGTCCACGCCAATATCGTTTCACTGCTGGTCAGCAATGTCCGTCAAATCGCTGTGCATATTCGAGACGGGGTTTTGAGAGCCTCGTATGTCGTCTATTTCGAGACGGCGGTCGGTTCTGCTCGGGCCTGGTCGATTTGGTAGTACGGCGTAGGCAACCACGGCGGCGGTTGACATCACCTCGCCATTGCGGGCGAGCGACGCGTAGGTCTGATCGCCGAGGACGTTGCGAAGGTGGGTGATCGCGGTGCCCAACTCTGCCATGGCGGGAAGTGCAGCGACAGGGCTTGTGACGGCGAACCCGGCGATGGTGGCCGCCGGCTCGTATCGTCCGAGCCGGTCGAAAAACGCGGCAAGAATTCCTAGGAGGGTGCGGAACATGTAGGTGTTGCCCGAGTCGTGATCGTTGCCGAGCGCAAGGGTGAAGTAATCGAAGGCAGCCGGAGGGGTCTTGAACCAAAACGGCGCCGCACTCGTGTCACCACCG
The DNA here is from genome assembly GCA_963744085.1 of uncultured Actinomycetota bacterium. Classification (GTDB taxonomy): domain Bacteria; phylum Actinomycetota; class Actinomycetes; order Mycobacteriales; family Mycobacteriaceae; genus Mycobacterium. The sequence continues at coordinate 479,039 of CAVUSK010000014.1, read as the reverse complement.
GAAGGCTGAATGGACATTTCGGAAACCGGCGTGATGCGGGTGCTCTACAACCAGCACGGTGCGGCGTTATGGCGCTATGCGTGCCGGTTGACGAGCAATGCGACCCGTGCCGAGGACGTTGTACAGGAGACGTTTTTGCGGGCGTGCCAGCATCAGGAGGTTGTCGACGGCAACGAGCGGTCAACACGTGCCTGGCTGTTTACGGTCGCCCGCGACATGATCTCGTCCAACGGTTCGGGCGTGCCGGAGGCGGGCGGATCGGATGAACTCAACTCGGCGCTTGATCGGACGTTGGTCGCCGACGCGTTCGCGCGGCTGTCTGCCGAACATCGTGCGGTTGTTCGACGCGCGTTCTATTACGGCTGGTCCACCGCGCAAATCAGCGCCGATTTGCGAATCGCTGACGACACCGTGAAGTCGCGGCTGCATTACGCGCTGCGAACCCTGCGGCGGACGCTGCAGGAGATGGGAGTGGAGCAATGACGGCCTTTTCGGGGCTGGGACCATCCGTCCCTGAACCCCGCGGACAAGGCGGCCACAAGTACGCTCTGTGGGACGCGGCCTACGTGCTGGGGTCATTGTCCGAGGTCGACCGGCGCGAATTCGAGGCGCACCTGGACGAGTGTCCGTCATGCCGGGACGCGGTAACCGAACTTCGCGGCATGCCCGCCCTGCTGTCGCTGGTGGACCGCGACGAGATTACCGACGAAGATGACCCGGTAGCAGTTCGGCCGCCATGGCCGCAGCCGCGATCTGGTCGGTCGGCGGTGGGAAATGTCCGCCATTGCAGGCTTGCTGGAGCGTGCACTCGATGGCCACGGCGCGGTGGTCGGCGTGGTCGGCTCGCCTGGCATAGGCAAAAGCCGTCTTGTGCGTGAAGTTTCGGCGATGGCAGATGCCCATGATGTCGACGTGTTCACCGCCTTCTGCGAATCGCACACCAGCCAGGTCCCCTTCCATGCCGTGGCACGCCTGTTGCGCGCGGCCATCGGCGTCGAGGGTCTTGATCCACCTGCCGCCCGAGCGCAGATCCGGGCTCAGGCTCCCGCACGCGGAGCCTGAGGACTTGTTGCTCTTTGACGACCTGCTGGGCATCGCCGATCCCGATGTGGAGCTGCCGAAGATCGATCCGGATGCTCGTCGGCGGCGGTTGACCATGCTGGTCAATGCCGCCTCGCTGGCCCGCCAGGCCCCGGCGGTCTATGTCATCGAGGACGCCCATTGGATCGATGAGGTCAGCGAGTCGCTGCTGGCCGATTTCCTCACGGTCATGCCGCAGACGCCCTCGCTGGTGCTGGTCACCTACCGACCCGAATATCGGGGCGCGTTGACCCGAGTGGCAGGTGCCCACACCGTTGCCCTTGCGCCGCTGAGTGATTCAGAAACCGCGGCACTGGTCTCGGAGCTGCTCGGCCCGGATCCCTCGAATGGCGCGCTGGGCCAGAGGATCGCCGAGAGGGCCGCCGGTAATCCGTTCTTCGCCGAGGAGATCGTGCGCGAACTGGCCGAGCGCGGCGTGCTGCGCGGCGAGCCGGGTGCATACCTGTCGGCGGCAGAGGTTGGCGAGGTGAGCGTGCCGGTCACGCTGCAGGCAACCATCGCCGCTCGCATCGACCGACTCGACGCAATAGCAAAGCGCACGCTGAGCGCAGCGGCAGTGCTCGGCTGCGCGGTTTGACCTGGACCTGCTGACCGCGCTGGGAGTTGAAGCGGTCGTTGATGATCTGCTGGCCGCTCAGCTCATCGATCAGGTCCGCTTCACCCGGCAACCGGAGTACGTGTTTCACCATCCGTCGATTCGCACGGTGGCCTACGAATCGCAGCTCAAATCGGATCGCGCCGAGCTGCACCGGCGCGTCGCGGCCGCCATCGAATCACGTGACCCGGTAGCGGCCGATGAAAATGCCGCCTTGATTGCCGAGCATCTGGAGGCGGCCGGTGATGGGCACGCCGCCTACGGCTGGCACATGCGGGCCGCGACCTGGGCGACCAACCGCGACATCGCCGCGGCATGGCGGAGTTGGGAGCGTGCCCGAACGATCGCCGACGCCCTACCCGCCGATGACCCCGACCGATCAGCCATGCGCATTGCTCCTCGCACCATGTTGTGCGGGATCGCTTGTCGAGTCCACGCGAACGTTGCCGGCGCCCGCTTCGAGGAATTGCGGGAGTTGTGCGCCGCGGCCGGGGACAAGGCGTCACTGGCCATCGCGCATGGCGGGGCTGGTGATGGATCACTTGCATAACGCCCGGCTGCGCGAGGCGTCGCAGCTGGCATCGGAAGCGATGGCCCTCATCGAGTCGCTCGGCGATCCGACCTTGACGGTGGGCCTGTCCCTCGCACCGATCTACGCCAGAGCTGAGTGCGCCGAGTGGTCTGACGCGCTGCGGTGGTCACAGATGGTTATCGACATGGCCGACGGTGATCCCTCGAAAGGCAACTTCATAATCGGGTGTCCGTTGGCGGTCGCCTTTGCGACGCGCGCTAATGCCCGTTATTGCCTTGGACGTTCCGGATGGCGCGACGACCTGCGGCACGGCCTCGCCATGGCCCGCAGCACCGACCCCATGTCCTACGCCACCGTTGTCGCCTACGTTTACCACGCGGGAATATCGACCGGCGTGTTGAGGCCCGACGATCGCGCGATGGGCGAGATCGAGGATGCCCTGCGAATTGCCGAACAATCCGGTGATGATGTCGCGTTCGCCATCGCCCGGATGACGCTGGGCATTGCGCTGGTGCACCGCCGGACGAACACCGAGCGCGACCGGGGACAGCAGGTCCTGGCGGAGGTCAGTGAAGTGTTCCTGCGCCGGGGGTTCTTCCTGGCCGATCTACCTATCGTCGAGGTCTACTTGGCTCGTGAGAAGGCTCAGTGCGGAGATCGCGATGGCGCCATACCGCTCATGCGCGCGGCCGTCGACCATCAATTCCGCGACGGACGGCTGCTGGGGTGGAGCATTCCGACGACAGGTGTTCTGGTGGAGACACTGCTCGATCGGGGGGCCGAGAGTGACTTGGTCGAAGCCGAGGCCGCGATCGAGCGGTTAGCGGAGGCCGCGATCGAGCGGGTAACGGAGGCCGCGCCAGCCGATGACGGTCTGGCTATGCGCGAGATCTGGCTGTTGCGGCTGCGGGCTCTGCTGGCGCGGGCTCGCGGCGACGCCGCGGCCTACGCGCGCCTCCGGGATCGCTACCGCAACATGGCGAGAACGCTTGGCTTCGAGGGGCATACCGCCTGGGCCGAGGCGATGCCATGACTGAGTTGGCCTGCACGCGCAAGGCCACGACCCTGGCTGGGACCGCATCGAGCGTGAAGCGCTGAGGCTCTGTGCCGCATGCCCCACGCTGAAAGCCTTGTGCCGCACCGCAGACCGGCTCTCAGGTGCGGTAGACGCGGTCCCCATAAGGGTATTGCGGGCCGATTTGCCCGGGTAACGAATCATTGATCTGGCCATTGCCGGGCGACTGGAATTCGCTGTTGGTCCCGACGGAGCTAGACGACAGTTGGTCGGTGCTCGTATCGGCCAAGGCGGGCGGTGCGACAGCTATCCACGCGGCGGCGCTTGTTGCCGCCAAGAACGGTGTGATGCAGAGCAATCTCATGGGTGTCCCTCCTAATAAGCTGTACGTTTCGAGGGTCCGTTGCGGCGGGAATTCTGACATCGCCGGTGACACCCATTTATCCCCCCGGCTAGCTGCAAAAGTTGCCCAGAGGGGTTGAAATCTCAGCAAACCCGCATCGACTCGACTCTTCGGGCAGTTCATTTTATCGCCGCTAGACATCCCAGGGTCGTAGCGTGTCAAGCTGCGGCTGGGGTGCGGTGTGCCCAGGCGGTGTGTTCGTTGTAGCGGCTGTGGTGGCGTAGGCAGCCGTGGAGGACGCCGACGAGGCGGTTGCCTAGGGCTCGTAGGGCTTGGTGGTGGGTGTCGTCGGCGGCGCGGTGTTGGTCGTAGAAGAGTCGGGCGCCCGGACTGATTGATAGGGCGCAGAAGGCCCATTGGTCGATGGCGTCATAGAGATGCCGATTGCGCACGTGGCGGGCCAGCACGGCGCGCTTCTTGCCGGAGGCGATGGTCAGGGGTGAGGTTCCGGCATAGTTTCTGCGAGACTTGGCGTCGGTGTATCTGTTCGGGTCGTCCCCGAACTCACCGAGCACCCGGGCGCCGAGCACGACACCGAGTCCTGGCAGGGAGAGGTAGATGTCGGTGTCCGGGTGTGTTTCAAAATGGGCGGCCAGGCTGGCCTCGAGCTCGGCGATCTGGCGGTTGAGCTCGGCAATGATGGCTACCGCGGCGCGGGTGGTGGCGCCGAACGCGGCGCTGATGGCGCTGGGCGCGGCCAGCTGCTCGCAGCGCAGCGCGGCCCGGATCTCGCGGGCGCGAGTGGCGATATAGCGTTGGCGCCCACCGCGTTTGAGCGCCGACTGGATCGCCGGCAGGGGCAACCGTGCCCCCTGTTCGGGGGTGGGGGCGCGATCGAGCACCCCCAGCGCGTCGCCGTGAGTGAGGTCCTCGAAGGCCACCAGCGCGGCCGGGTAGTACTCGCGCAACGCCGAGCGCAACATGTTGGCGTGGCGGGTGCGTGCCCAGATCAAGCTCTGATGCGCCCGGGCCAGCACCTTAATCGCCTCGGCATCGGCGCTATCGCCGGCGATCGGGCGATGGTTGTGCCGATCGGTGCGCACCGGATCGGCCAGCAGTTTGGCATCCGACGCATCGGATTTGGCGCCCGAGAGGTGGTGGCGATCGCGGTAGTGGGCCACCGCCAACGGATTGATCGCATACACCTGATAGCCGGCCGCGACCAGTGCCCCGACCCACAGGCCGCGGTCGGTTTCGATGCCTATCACCACCTGATCCGGTCCCTCGGCGAGCGCGGCGATCAGCTCATGCAACTGCCCGATACGGCCAGCCCTTCGGGCAACCGCCGGGACGCCAACCGCTTGCCTGTCTCGTCTATCAGATACACGTCGTGATGGTCTTCGGCCCAGTCATCGCCCACGAAGATCATCGATCACCGCCTTCCTCGGTTCGGCCGCCGATCAACCTATTTCGAGCCCGAGGACACCCGGCGGCGACCTAATGGATCAGTGCTCGAACCGGCACGACATCCCATCAGCGCTACAGGCGACCTCACCAACCGGCTGGGGCACGGTCTAGCGGTAGGAATCGACGATCATTTCCGGGTTGCAACAGTGCTCACCAGCCGGCGGCTCAGCGATCAGCTTCTCCCAAACCAGGGCCAACCCGATCAAAGACGCGCTGATCGACTCCCATTAGGTTGCAGCCACGCCAGTGACGAGCAACGATGCGACTTCCCCGAGCTGCATCGGAACCTCGCGAATCGGCGCGCGCTTCCCAGGCCGCTGCGCCGTTGAACGCGGCGAAGATTCGATCCGGCTCGAAAGCGCCCGCCGATGAATGGAATGGCAAGCCGCCGAGCAGCGACGCGAACCCCGGTCGGCAAAAAGACGGCACCGTTTAACTCTGGCCGAGTCCCCTCAGACTCCGAATCGTTTGAATGTCGCTGTGCTGGTAGGGCCGTCCATCGGGTTGTAAGAGGTCGCTGAACCATACTTTCGGGGGCGTTGTATATGGGTGATCCCACGAATCCCACGGGAGATACGTCTGGGTCTTCCCAGCCACCAAACCCCAATTGAATGCACCAACGTTGTGCCGCTTCGCAATTGGCAGGATTCCTTCTACGGTGCTGCCCATGGGACGAGCCAGGTACTCGGTGCATAGGATCGGCCGTCCCAGTGGAGAAAGTTCAGCGATCCGGGCCTCGAAACCTTCTGGCTTGTCATAGCAGTGGAATGTGATCACGTCGGCGTTGTCAAGTTGAATGCCACTAATTGTGCTGCGCTGTCCGGGATCTCCCCAGTTCCCTTGCCAGACGGCACTCGTCAATGGTTGAACAGGATCAACCGAACGCGCCCACCGGAACACTTGGGGCAGTAGCGCCGCGACAAGCTCCTGCTTGTCTTTCCTCTCCACCGTGCGATACACGCGCGCGGGATTGTCGGGTTCATTCCACAGGTCCCAACCCAAAATGCGAACATCATTGCGGAATTGGTTCAGCACTCCTGTCACATAGTCGTACAGAATGCCGCTATAACGGCGGTCACCGAGGTGCTCAGCACCCGGGCTTTGTACCCACCCGGAGTTGGTCACTCCAGGTCTTGGTGCACGCTGAGGACCTGGCCTCGGGAACGGATCCCAGCAGGAGTCGAACAATACAAAGAGCGGTTTGATGCCGTGGCTTGCCGCGATGGCGACGAACTGCGCTAGACGGTTTTGAAAGCCCTGGCGATCCTGGGCCCACAGCTGATCGTGGAGGAAGACTCGCACAGTGTTGAACCCGAGCAACCGAGCCACGCCCAGCTCGCGATCGATGCGCCCGGGATCATAAGTGCCTCGCTGAAACATCTCGAGCTGATTGATGGCGTTTGCAGTGATGTAGTTCGCGCCGACCAGCCAGCCTTGCGCTTGATACCAGCGGTCGGCGCGGTCAACCGACCATCGGCCTGGTTCGGCAGAGGCGCGAGGCACTCGGGCCAGTGCCGCGCCTGCTGCGATTAGCAGCGGGAGCTTAATGGCCGTTCGACGATGCACGAGGTAACCATAATTTTCCAGGTGATGCGCTTAGGCCTGCGTATCGATTCGCAATCATTGAGGTTGGGAATTGTTATCCGCCGTAACGGCACTGACACAGATCGCGGCGTAAGGCCGGGTCCTATCGCCACGGGCATGGCGACCAATCGCCACCGCTGAAGTTCGACCGCTCGCTGCCGTCCGGCATAACACCGCCCATACACGGTCGAAAACCGTTGTGCTGCTATACGGTAGCGAATACGCGGGTGTATCCGATCCGGGTAGCGGAGGTCGGCTCAGACATCGCTGAGTCTTCAGTGGGTCTCACAACTAACTGCGGCTGAGACAGTAATTTCTGAGACGAAGATTCGAGACACATGGACCAAGAAGGCCCAGGGCAGGACGCGTAGGAGCGACTTTTACCGCTGCCGGGGTTCTGTGGTCATCTCAGCCTCGCTGGCCAGGACATTAGGATAAGAAGCCACCCTGCGCTCGAACTGGCTCCACCGCAAGGAGGAGCGGGTTATGGCCAGTCGATAGTGCTAGTCATGGCGGCGATGCCTAATGGGCAAAGTCCAACCGCCGCAAACCATTTCACGCACGGTGGCCAGTCTCTTACCTCGCCTGCCCGACCTCTGTCAGGGCATCTCTTCGGCCCACTTCATGTGCCCCCCGAAGCCCGGCGATGTGGACATGGCGCGGTGGCGATCCAGCGAACTTCCGGTATGTGGCCTCGTCGCCGTTCGCGGCCTAAGCAGTACACCTGCAAGTCGTAGAGCTTCAGTAGATGAAGGGCCTTTTTCCCCTTCCTGGCGGGGCGCTTGAGGTCAATCGTTGGTGAACAGTCGAACCCATTTTGGAAAGGGGTGGCTGCCGTGGTGGAGCGAGTGGACGCAGTGGTCGTCGGAGCCGGGCTTGGAGGGTTGGCGACAGCGGTGATGCTGGCCGGTGCGGGGAAGAAAACGGTGGTGCTGGAGCAGCATTCGGTCCCTGGTGGCTACGCATCCGCATTTCAGCGCGGCCCGTACCGGTTCGATACGGCGTTGCATGCCCTGAGCGGACTCGCGCCGGGAGGCGGGATGGACGCGGCGTACCAGCACCTCGGCATTCGGGACCGTTTGCGCTTGCACAGGTTGGACCCGCTCTACGTTGTGCGCGGGCCTGGCAGGGAGATCGTGGCCCACGCCGACCTGTTCGCCTATGAGGCGGAGCTGCTCCAGAACTTCCCGGATCAGGCAGATCCGATCAGGGCCTACCTCGATGAGGCGCGTGGGGTCTACCGCGACGTGCGGCGTCTCGGAGTCGATCGGGCGGCTGGCCGCAATCCGACGCTCGAGGAGATGATCGCGCGCTATCCGGCCATGGCGCAGGCAAGTGGCGAGACCTGGGACCAGATGATGGCCCGCCATGTGACCGACCGGCAGATCCGTTCGGTGCTCGGCACGTTGTGGAGCTACGTCGGTCTGCCGCCGTCCCGGCTGGCTGCGCTCGTCGGCGCGACGCTCACGGGGACATACCACGAGCATGGTGGCTGGTACCCCGAGGGCGGCGCACATGCCATCAGCGCGGCGCTGGTGCAGTCGCTTCGCGAACGCGGCGGTGAGCTGTGGTGCGGACAGCTGGTCACCGATATCGACGTCGAGGGCGACCGCGTGGTCGCGGTGAGCACCGACCAGGGTCTGCGTCTGGAGGCCGATGTCGTCGTCTCCAACGCCAGTGCGCCGACGACCTTGCTGGACCTCGTGGGGCGTGAGCACCTTCCCGCCGACTATGTCGAGCGGGTCGAGCAACCCACGCCGTCCTACACCACCTTCGCCGTGTACCTCGGGCTGACCAGAGATGTTCCCGCCGAGCAGGGGATGCCGCACGAACTGTTCCTCAATACGTCATGGGATGCCGACGAGGCGTGGCAGGCCGCACAGTCAGGGGACTGGGCCAGCGCTCCATTGCTGATCACCGACTACACCCGTGTCGATCCCGGCTGCGCTCCCGCAGGTCACGCCGTGGTGGTGCTGACGACGGCACCCTCCTGGGATTACCAGAACACCTGGGGCACCGGAGGCGACCTCTCCGACTACCACGCCAACCCCCGCTATCTGCGGCTCAAGGAGCAGGTCGCGGACGCCTTGGTGGCCCGAGCTGCCAACGAGGTGCCCGGATTGGCAGACGCCATCGAATACCGAGAAGCGTCAACGCCTTTGACCAACTTCCATTACACCCACAACCCGCGCGGTGCGATCGTAGGTTACGAGAACACCCCGGCGAACTCGGGCCTGGGTTGGCTGCCCGACCAGACGCCGATCGCGAACCTCTTTCTGGTCGGTGCCTGGACCAACACCGGAGGCATGAACCCCGCGATCACTTCCGGCCTGGAAGCCGCCCGACGAATCCTGGCACGATCGCACACCTCGGTGTAAGGGCCGGATCAAGGCCCCATTAGACACCTAGATCGCTCGCGCATCTCCTATCCGCAGAGAGTGGCGACCAGCCAAGATGACCTGTTACGCGGCCAGCGACCCTGTGCCCAGGCGTGGGGTGATGGTGATGAGACCGCTACTCGCCGCCGTGCCGGTGGCCCTGGTGGTGCTCGCCGCACCGTCTCTAGTGGTTTCGATGGCTGCGGAGATGAAGGAAGGAGGTTAATTCAATTGACACACAACGCGTTACGCCACAGCGTACTCGCAGACGTACTGTCAACCATGTTCAACCCCACGCTCCCCGTGTGCCTGGGCCGCTGAGAGAAGATGAACAATGAACACCAAGGTCGTAATCGCCTGCGCCGCCGTTATTTCAGCGCTGGCGCTCGCCCCGGCTGCCTATGCAACTCCGACCACCACACCGGTGATGCCGACCATGCCCTCAGTGCCCTGCCAGGGACCCGGCGGGTTCGGCGGCCCACCAGGAACCAATGACTACGGCGCTCCGCAAACGGGTTGCCCTCAAACCAACGGCTCCTGATCATGGGACGTGCGGCACTAGCTGTGCAGGCGATGCGCCGGGTTAGCTTTCGAGAAGGAGAGGCAACATGAAGACACTTGCTCGCGTGATGCTTGCCCTGATCGCCGCACTGGCCTTACTGCTGATGCTGTCCGGCTGCGCAAGCAGCGCTGACAATTCTCCCAGTCCTTCGTATGAGGCTGGCTCCAGCAGCGCCAAGGAGCGGATAGCCGCCGACCTCGCAGAGCATCGCCTAGACCTAACCGTCCGCAAGGAGATCCCGGAATTCACGGCTTGATTTTTATTCGAGATTTGCCCATTCGACCCATTGCCGCAGGGTTTCGGTTGGGGGTGGTTTGACTCCCCTCGTGATCGTCACCCAGTAGTACTCATCTATTAGCTTCGGTGGAGTCGACTTAGCTCGCCCAAGCAGAGCAGGTAGCTCGGCGATCTGGACACCGGCCTGAGTAGATACCGCCTGCAAGTCGGAAAGAACCAGCCGGAGGTATTCTCCGTATGACGTACGAGAATATGGATTAAACCGGCTCTTCGTAATTCAGAGTGCATTGACGAGTGCGTGGAGTGCGCCGCTGTGGAGCAGTGAGCGGATTCGGTAGTGGGTGAGATTGCGGAATCCGAGGGCGTTTCTGCGCAGTGCTTCCAATCGTCCGTTGATGGCTTCGGTGGGTCCGTTGGAGGCGTGGTGGTCGAAGAACGCCAGGATGTCGGTGCGGCGGCGCCACAGGGTGCGGCCGAGTTGGGCGATCTCCTCCAGTCCTGCGGGCACACCGCGCCGGATGGAGTCGATCAGCGCGGCCATGGCCCGTTTCCCGCTGCGGTTCGGGTCGGCGAAGGCGGCGGCAGAGGCATTCATCGACCTTATCCAGCGCCGACCCGGCGGTTTCATACGCGACTCGCGGATGCCTGCGTATCGATCCGCACACTCACCAGGTTTTGGGGCAGCCTCGAGCGGGAAGTGCTGCGCCTGGGTCGCCGATTGGATCGCCTCGACACTGCGGAACCGACGGTCGAGGAAGAAACCTAAACCCACCACTGTGACGGGCATCAATACTCCTACCACGAGTTTTGCCACCTCCAAGCTTGATCAAGCCGGGCCAGCCCGCATTCCGAACGCTCCATATTCACCTAATCGATGCGTCCGTAGTGGTGGTGTAGGACTCACAGATTGATACTGTCAGCAGACAATCTGGCTCAACGGATGAGGAAATGACGGCGGTCAACGACGCAGACGGCACGCTGGGAGGCCCCTACTTCAGCAGGGTGGAGGCCCTCTCGCGTGCGTCGGCTCGTCTGCGTTTCGATCCGTACGTTGATATCGACTGGGACGCACCCGAGAACGCGTTGGACGAGAACGATCCGCGTTGGCAGCTGGATCCAGATACCGATCCGCTCGCGGCTACGGATTGGTATGCCGAACAGCCGTTAAGGCGGCGAATTGACATGGGCCGCTGGATTACCGCGAACACTCTCAAGGCCACGCTGCAATTCGAGATGATGTTGGTCCGCGGAGTGGTGCATTACGCTGGTAAATTGCCGAATGGTTCCCCCGTGTTTCGGTATCTCCTCCACGAACTGACCGAAGAATGTAATCACATCCAGATGTTCCAGGAATTCGTCAACCGCACCGGCGAGGATGTTCCCGGAATGCGGCGAGGCTCCCGGATAATCGGGCCGATCCTGGGCTTTATTGGCGGCTATGCCAACATCTTCCATTTCATCGGGGTGCTTTGTGGTGAACAGCCGCTGCACTATCAGCAGACGCTGCAGCGTCGTCGCGCGGCCCAGGTGCCCCCGCTGCTGAAGAAGATCACGCACATTCATTTGAAGGAAGAAGCCCGTCACATAACGTTTGCTGACGACCATCTGGTTGAGCGGATGCAATGTGCTGGGCGTTTCAGGCGGGCGTTGTATGCAATTGCCTTCCCGTTTTTTCTCCGGTGGTTGATCGGGGAGTCGAGCGGACCACCGCGCACTTTTGCCCGGCAGTTCGGGATTCCGCGACGGGTTTTTAAGACCGCCTACTGGAGGAGCGCTCAATCGCGCCGGATGATGGCGGAATCGGCCGCCGACGTTCGGCGAGTTGCGGAGAACCTAGGTCTGCGAACGGCATGGTCGCGTTGGATTTGGCGACTGTTGGGAGTCGACGGGCGGATACCGCGGTACCGCGGTGAGCCGGATCGGAGCCATGCTGTCACGCGCGTGGCCGGGCTTCGAACGGTGGGGTGGGGGCGTGTCGTGGCCGCAGTGATCATGGCGAGCGTCGCCCTGGCGGCAACACCGGTCGGATTGCGGATCATCGCGGTTGCCGCTGCCGGGGCGGGCGTATGGGCGATCTACCACGCTTTCCGGGAACGTCGTGGCGGCGTGGTGGGAAACCAGCCATTTGAATGGCCGAGGCTTCTCGTCTGGGTGGCGGTTTGCGTGATCATGATTCCCGTCGGTGGGCTGATTGGGCTCGCTTTGGTGGTGTTCATGATCCTTGCGCTTGCCGAATTCATGCCCACCGTCTGACCGGCCCGAGGAGTTGGCGGCGTGGCCCCTGCGGTTCACCAACATCGACGATCGACGGCGTGGAAACTGCGGCGCGGGACGGACGGGGCAATTATCGCCGAAGGGCCGGGACACGTTGCGGGTGGTCGGCCCGAACCGGGTGGTCTGGCTCAATCTCATTGGCAGCGGCAACGAGACATCGCTAGACACCTGGTCGGAGTGACGGTGACCGGAGGGCATCGAGCGGTGTTGGCAAGAGAAGAACATGATCAGCTTCGACGAATTCCCGACGGGGCATCGGCTGCACCGCCGCGGAAACCCAGCCAGACACACAGGTCCTAGTGGCACCACAGATCACCGCTCCGATGCCCGATGGGATCACGCAAATCTTCGGCTCATCAGGACCGGCGCCACCCTCGAAGCAAGCCCGGATCGTGGTACCGTCCGCGGATGCCTGACCTCCCGTACTTTGACTTGCTTATCGACGAACGGCAGGACGGTGGTGAGACCGGGCAGCTGTGGGAACACCAGGTGCACTGGGGTTATTGGGATGACCCTAGGGCTGCCGAGGGTACCCGAGCCGACTACCTCGCGGCCATGGAGCAGATGAACGGCGTGCTGTTGGAGGCCGGCAAAGTTGCAGACGGGCAGCGTTTGTTGGACGTCGGCTGCGGATTCGGCGGAACCATCCAACAGATCAATGCCGGACATTCCGACATGCACCTCACTGGCCTGAACATAGACCCGCGCCAGCTCGCTGCCGCCGAGGCCCAGACCAAGGCCGCCAACGGCAACCACATTGCCTGGGTCGAAGCCGACGCATGTCAGCTGCCGTTCGAGGACAACTCCTTCGACCGCGTTCTGGCCGTCGAATGCATCTTCCACTTCCCGTCCCGTGAGCGTTTCCTCGCGGAGGCCGCGCGGGTGCTCAAGCCGGGCGGCTACCTGGCGGTGTCCGACTTCGTTCCGTCCGTGGCTTTCTTCGCCAAGACCCCGTTCTGGATGGCGATTCGCCCCCGGATCGCGAAGTCCTACGGAACGCTCGGGAATATACCCCTTCGGTCCTACAAGGTCATGGGCAAACGCGCGGGACTCCAACTCAACGCGAACCGCAATATCCGGAAGAACACGTTGCCGACATACCCTTTCCTGATCAAATTCTTCCGCGAGGAAGGGTCAGCGGATGCCCAGACGACAATGATCGTGGGTACTCGATGGATGAAATGGCTGTCCAAGATTGGCCTCATTCAGTACCGGGTTTACACGTTCCACAAACCTGCCTGACCTTCGCCTCCATCTCGCACTATCACTGGCATCGGACTCCGTTAACTACAGCATTGCGAGACGTGCACAAGGACGTGTCGTCCGTCGTCTCGATGGCGAATTCAACTTCGGCCCCGGCATCCAGCGCTTCGGCCGCCCGAAACGGCCATTCGACCTCCCCCATGGCCGCAGGGTGCCATGGCAATCCGACACGACCGCGAGTGTGCGATGTGATACGCCGTCGACGGCGTGTTGGGTATGAAACCGCACTTTCGGCGGATACGACAATTAAACCCGAGAAAATGGAGGATATAGTTATCCCAAGGTGGACATATGTTCGGCCACAAAGCAAAGAGTGTCTTGGCTGCACCAACCGGTCCGTAGGTAACGTCCGAAATTGAACCACCTGGCAGAGTTCGTGGCCCGGCTTGCCGCTTGCGAAGGTCATCGTAAGCATTACTTATTTCGCCGATCTGCGCTTTGTTGATTGTCTCAAGCGTTACATCATCGGTCGGGAGCCTGGTAAGCCATTTGCCAGCCCAAGCATCAAGGGATTGCCCGGCGATGGTGTCCTGGTCAGCCTTCTTGAACTGTCGGCAGCCCCACTGCCTAAGCCACTTAAAGAGCAATCTCCGGTGGTTTAGATTGTGGGGATCAACCTGCCCGCCGGTCGCGTTCCGGAGTTCCGTTACGCTTGAATCGTAACCGGTAATAGTCTGGTAGACCCAGCAACCGAAAGCCAGCTCATACAGGGTTGGCTGCGCGACTCCGTTGGTCATCCCCTCCTCCTGCAATTTCCCCATCTCGATGACATGGAGGACAGCCTAGACAATTCCGGCGCGTGGCGGGCGGGTGCATCGGGCACTGACCACAGCACCAGGCCGGAGAACCCAGCTGGGTCCTCCGAATCTAAAGATCGTTACCTTGAGTTATTTGAGAAAGGGCGGTGGTCTGAGATGCACAGCTTGGCCGAGGTTTTCAGCTTGAGGCAGTGCCGTACTCGCTGACGTACCGGTACAAGGTCGCTCTGCTCACACCCAGGTACTTGGCGATGTCCTTGGCGGTATGCCCATCGACCTTCATCCGCTTGGCGGTAGCAATATGCTCGGCGTCGTTGACCTTGCGCCGCCGCCCGAACTTCGTGCCATTCGCCCGCGATGCCGCCCGCTTGAGCGCAGTGCGTTCCTTCACAAGCTCGCGCTCGTATTCGGCCAGTGAACCCAGTACACCGATCATCATGCGACCAGCAGCAGTTGAGGAATCGATTCCATCGGTGGTGGAGATCAAGGTGATGCCGCGATCCGTCAGGGCCTTGACCGTCTCCAGGATGTGCAACGTGTTGCGTCCCAACCGATCTAGCTTCCACACCACTACGGTGTCCCCTTCGCGCACGTAATCGAGGAGTGCAGCCAAGCCTGGGCGGTCATCACGCGCACCGGACATCACGTCGGAGAAGGTCTTCGTCACGCCCGCCGCTTCGAGTGCGGCATTCTGCTGTTCTAGTGTCTGCGCCACGGTGCTGATTCGCGTATAGCCGACACACGCTCCACCGCGAGACGGTGTCGCTGCATGGGAATCTTTATGTCTCACAATTGATTCAACGCCTCAGGCGAGACATGTATTTCTGAGACGAACAAATGAGACGCCGTGACATGGAGAAATGCCGAAGTCGGATAGTTCCCCAGGTTGTCTCATATGTGTTCTATTTCGAGACGGCGTCCAGTTCCGCTCGGGCCTGGTCGATTTGGTCGTATGCGTAGGCCACAATCTCTGCGGTGGTCATCGTCTCGCCCTTGCGGGCCAGCGATTCGTAGGTCGCCTCGTCGAGGACGTCGCGGAGGTGGGTGATCGCGGTGGTGATTCCGGGGGCCGCCGCTGCGGCGATGGGACTGAGCGCGAAGCCGGCGATAGTGGCCGCCGGTTCGAAGCGTCCGAGCCGATCGAAAAGAACGGCGAGGACGGCCAGCGGGATGCGGATCGTCGTGGGGTCGCCCGCATTGTGGTAGTTGCGGATCGCCAGAGTGAGGTGATCGAATGCGGACACGGTGCCGCCCTGTTCGGCCTCGAGTAAGGCCAGACGGTTCGCCAGCATTGACGCGTGGGTGCGGTTGCCGCTGTCTTGAGCGATCACCAGGCCCCGGCGCAGGGCGTTAAGCGCCCCGACGGGATCCGCGTCACGGAAAGCCAAACCGTAGGCAAAGAGCGCCAACGCGAGCAAGAACGGGTTGCCTGTTGCCCCCGCAGCCTCGATGAGGCCATCCGCGGAATCCATCGCCTCCCCACCGGAACCGGCCATCGTCAGCGCGAGGACGAGCCATGCCCGGATGTGGACCGGGGTGTCGCGGCGGCGTGCGAGCTGGGCGCGGCACAACTCGGCCAACCGCTCGGGCTGGCCGATGAACTGGTATGCAAGTCCAAGCGCGCCCTCGATGCCGTACGGCAGCGCCTCGCGGCTCCTGCCGAGAACGATCTGGCCGGCGTCGCTGTAGCCGACAGCCGCCTCGATCCGTCCGGTCGTGAAGCAGACCGACGCAATCGCGTACAGGAACGCCAGCCGGGGGTGGTCGACCGCACCGGCGGGCTCGATCAGCTCTTCAGCCCAGGCGATCGGCTCATAGGTTTGGACCATAACGCCGAGCAACCCCGCATAGGTGGCGAGGGGGGCGGCGACATCAAGATCGCCGTGGTCGGCGGCCCACCGGAATGCGGTGCGCAGGTTGGCCAGTTCGATCGTGAACCAGTCGTAGGCCTGTCGCTGGCGGGGGCTGTCCCACAGGGCCATGATGTCGGCTTCGCGTCCGGCGAAGTAGCGCGAGTGGGCGGCCCGAATCTCGGATGCTTCGCCGTGGGCGACGAGTTGTTCCTCGGCGAACTGGCGGATCGTCTCCAGCATCGAAAACCGGGTCCGCCCCGCCGACCGGTCGGCCACCAGCAGCGACTTGCGCACCAGGGCATCCAGCAGATCCAGGGTGGCGAAGTCATCATCGGAACCCACGACGGCGCAGGCACTTTCGAGGTCGAATCCCCCGGCGAACACCGAACACCGCTCCAGCAGCGTCTTCTCTCCGTCCTCGAGGTGGTCGTAGGACCACGCCACCGCGTGGCGCAGGGTCTGGTGGCGTTCCAAGCCGCGCCGCGACCCGACCAGCAACCGGAACCGCCGATCGAGCCGATCACGCACCTCGCTGGCGGTCATGGCCGCCATCCGCGAGGCCGCCAACTCAATGGCCAACGGGATGCCGTCGAGGCGGCAGCAGATCTCCACCACCGCGGCCGCCTCGCCATCGTCGCCCACCGAGAAGCCCGGCGAAACGGCTTGTGCACGTTCAATGAATAGGGAGACCGCGGCAGAGTCGATTCCCGCGCCGACATCCAGCGAGGGCACCGGCCACAGTTGCTCGTCGGCGACCCTTAGTCCTTCGCGGCTGGTCGCCACAATCTTGATGGTCGCCGAGTGCGCCAGGATCGCCTCAACCAAACCGGCTGCGGCGTCAAGCACGTGCTCGCAGTTGTCGAACACCAACAACCGGACCCGGCCCTCCAACGCGGCGGCCACCGACTCGCTCACGCTCTTCCCGGGCTGTTGGGTGATGCCCAGCACCGCTGCCACCGCGTCGGGCACCGCCGCCGGATCGGTGACCGCAGCCAGCTCGAAAAACCAAACGCCGTCGGGAAATTCATCGGCGAGCTGGCCTGCTATCTGGGTGTAAAGCATGCGCTGGGTGATCCCAAGGATGACGAACCCCGCGAGGTGTCGGTGCCCAGGTTCGTGATGGCCGAGTTGAAGAAGCACATCCGTGGTCCCGACGATCTCGTGTTCGGTGATGGGGTGAACTATCTGCCCCGTCCCAAATCCAGAGATGGATGGTTTGCGGGGGCGGTCAAGCGCGCCGAGGTCCAGAAGATCACCCCGCATGATCTGCGGCACACCGCTGCGTCTCTGGCCGTCAGTGCTGGGGCCAATGTGCTGGCCGTCAGCAGGATGCTGGGCCATGAGAATCCCCAGGTGACCCTCAACACCTACGCGGACCTCTTCGACACCGATCTGGACAAGGTGGGCGACGCTCTGGACACGGCTCGCCGGAAAAGTGTGTCCAAACGGGGTCCAAAACGGGTCCAGCAGCTGCGGAAAAGCACCGGGTAATCCCATCTACCAGCGCATATATGTGGGGGAATGTGGCGGTGGCGGAGGGATTTGAACCCTCGGACGGGGGTTACCCGTCACACGCTTTCGAGGCGTGCTCCTTAGGCCGCTCGGACACGCCACCGTCGGTCAGCTTACCGATGTGTCAGTCCACGCTCGTCGGCGCGTCCGACACCTTCACCACCTGCACCTGTGGCCTGGCCGGGACCTCGTCGGCAAGAAACCATCTGAAGGCGAGGTTGCCTCTCGGATAGTCAAGGGTGGTGAGCGAATTCGGGTGCGCTGTCATCCCACGTGAGATGACGATCGTCACCGAGCCGTCGGCGTTGGGCACCGCGCTGTGGCCGTTGACCGAACTGCGCGCGTCGGTGACGTTCTGGGTGGCCATGAACTGGTTCCACACGACCAGGTTCCAGAACCTGCACGCGGGCGGGCGGTGCGTGATGACGAGCGCTTCGTCCGCATCGAGCACAAAGCTGCCGTACGCATAGCAGGCGTCGCGTGCCGACCAGCCGAAGTTGGCATCCGGCACCTGATAAGGGTCAGCGAATTCGTTTGCGGCCTGGGCGATTTCGTGCCCGAGGCGGTGCGCGTCGTCAACCCGCACCCCCACTGCGAGCGGCACGATCGCGAACATCGTGCGCAGCCAGGCCGCGCTGGCCCGCAGGGCCGCTGCCGTCTCGGCGTCGCCGTGCCGCACCGGATCGGGCTCGTCGAGCGCTTCGATGTGCCACGTCACAGGTCGGCCGGTGAGCGGATCGGCCTGATAGTCGCGGGTTATCAGCACTGCCGCATCCGGGGTCGGCCCGAGCTCGAACGAGAAGTTTCCGTCCGCGTCGAACTCGAGATCGTCGTCGCGCACGATCGCCACGATCCGGTCCGACCATGCGCCCGGCGACGGTTCGTTGTAGGCGGTCACCGAGAAGTAGACGCTGTCGCCCTTGTTGCCAGTGATGCGGTAGCGGCGGTTCGGATCGACCGGACACATGAAGTAATAGGCATCGGTATTGTCACCGCCCCACCGGCGGTCGCGGCGGAATGGCGTGTTGATCTCCACGAAGATCGGCCGGCTGGGCTCGGCGAACAGGTAGGTGTCAAACGCAACGCCCAATGTTGTTGCGAGCATGCGGTATCCGTCGGCGATGTGCCGGTCGTCGGTCACCGCACGATCGCCGCCGAGGAACGAGCGATCGAGCTGGCCCAACGTACCGAGCAGCTCGTGCCACGCGGCGGTGGACTCATGTGTCTGTTCTGTCATGCGCTGATGCCTCTCGTGATCAGGGTGGCAGTGCGCTCCACCCATGCTTGGTCGAGCCCTGTCCCGCGGGTGAGCAACGCCATGACCGTGATGCCGGCAAGCGCCTCGGCCAGATCGGCCGCGGTCACATCTGGGCGTACCTCGCCGCGCGCCGCGGCGTCCTCGAGGCGCTTGGTCAAACCGCGCGAGAGGGTTTCGCTGAAGCGTTCCAGCAGGGCGGTGTGCAACGTCGGGTCCGCGGCCATCTCGCCGACCAGCCCGGGCAAGGCGGCGCGTGCGGCCGGCGTGGTCAACACTGCCGCCGTGCGCCGCACCATCTCGCGCACATCACCCGCAAGCGACCCCGTGTCGGGCAGCGTGGTCGCCTCCGACGTCGGGAACACGGCTTCGTGCACGACGTGCGCCTTGCCCGGCCAGCGCCGGTAGATCGCCGGCTTGCTGGTGCCGGCGCGCCGCGCGATCGCATCGACCGACAGGTCGGCATACCCGGTCTCGCCGATCAGCTCGACCGTCGCACGCAGCACCGCGTCATCGATCCGCGGATCACGAGGCCGGCCAATTTCCGTCGTCATTACGAAACTCAAAGTAACATAAGTCGCCATGGCCGATGCTGACACAGCTACCGTCCAGCTCGACGACCTCGCCGAACCCTGCTTCAGCCCCGAGGTCGAACAGTTCCGCGACCTGATGGGAGGGATGGCGGCCGACTGTCCGCTCGACGCCGATGCCCTTCATGCGAAGGCCACCGCCGACACCGGACTCGACGATTTCGGTCCCGACGACTACCGCGAACGGCTCGACGTCTACCTCGCCGCGCTGCATGAGATCACCGGCATGCATGCGCCGGGCATCGTCAACTTCTTTTCGCAGCTGGTGCAGTGGCTCAAGAACCGGTTGCTGCTCAGCGACCTCCTGTCGCGTCATCCCGAGATCAACGACATCGAGCTGGTGCCGCCTGTCGTCATCGCTGGGCTGCCCCGAACCGGCACCACTCATCTGCACAACTTGCTCGCTGCGGCACCGACATTTCGCACCATCCCGTATTGGGAGAGCTTCGAGCCGTTCCCGCTACCCGCCGAGGCGGGCGTCGAGCCGGATCCGCGCCGCGCGCGGATGGACGTCGCGGTCGACTTCATGAACGCCGTCATGCCCTACTTCCCGCTCATGCACGAGATGACCACCGACCACGTCCACGAGGAAATCCAACTGCTGGCCAACGATTTCTCCTCGATGCTGATGGAGACCCTCGGACACGTGCCACGGTGGCGGGACTACTACACGGCGCACGACCAGACGACGAGCTATGAGTACCTCGCCACTCAGCTCAAGGCGATGCAATTTCTGCGAGGAGGGCGCCGCTGGCTGCTCAAGTCCCCGCAGCATCTCGAGCAGCTGCCAGTCCTGGAGGCGGTCTTCCCCGGGGTGGTGGTCGTGTGCACTCACCGCGATCCGGTACCCGTGACGTTGTCGATGATCGCGATGCTGACGTACTCGGCGCGGATGCACCGCTCGCCTGTGCCGGTCGAAGAGATCGCGGCCTACTGGGTCGACCGTCTCGACGCGATGCTTGCCGCGCTCATGCGCGACCACGGCGCGATCCCGGCGGACCGCTTCATCGACGTCCGCTTCGACGACTTCATGGCCGACGAGCCCGGTTTCGCCGAGCATGTGTACGACCTCGCCGGCGAGCCCATGACCGGCGTCGCGCGCGCCGCGATGGCCGAATACCTCGCGGGTCACCAGCGCGGCCGGCTCGGACAGGTCGCGACGTCGGCGGAGATGTTCGGACTCGACAAGGACGACCTGCGTGCCCGCTTCACGCCGTATGTCGAGCGCTTCTTGCGGTGACGCCGTCATCGCTGCCGCGCGAAGAACTCCTCCAGCGGCCGCGCACATTCCTCGGCGAGCACCCCGCCCCGCACCTGCGGACGATGCGTCAGCCGACGGTCCCGCACCACGTCCCAGAGCGACCCGACGGCACCCGTCTTCGGCTCCCACGCTCCGAACACCAGTCGCGAGACCCTCGCCATCACCAGCGCTCCCGCACACATCGTGCAGGGCTCGACAGTGACCGCCAGCGTGGTGCCCTGCAGCCGCCATCCGTCGCCCAGCACCTGCGCGGCGGCACGCAACGCCAGGATCTCGGCATGCGCCGTCGGATCGCCCAACGCCTCCCTCGCGTTGACCGCCCGCGCCAACTCCACTCCGTCCGCGCTGAAAACCGCGGCGCCGACCGGGACATCCCGGGGTCCGGCGGTGGTCGCGGCCTGCAGGGCTACCCGGATGAGGTCTTCGTCCCGTTCTGCTCCTCGCGTCCGCGGTTGCCCCATCACCGATTAAGGCGCTCGAGCACCGCCGAGAACTGCTCAGGAAAGCCCATCCGAGCAGCGATCATGCCCAGCTGCTCGTCCGCGTAGAGGTTCGTGTCGGACAGGATCACGCCGAGCACCCCTTCAGGTAAGCCGATGTCCGACAGCACGCCCAGATCGCCCTCTTCGAAGGGCGCCTCGGGGTCGAGTTCGTCGTACTCGATATCCGCGTCGAGCTTTTCCAACGCTTCTGCGGCGATGTCATAGTCGAGCGCGGCCGTGGCGTCGGACAGGAACAGCCGCGTCCCGGACGGCGCCGGACGCACGATGATGAAGAACTCGTCGTCGATGTCGAGCAAACCGAATACAGCTCCGGCGCTTCGTAATTCACGCAATTCGGTTTCGGCCACAGTGAGACTGGTCAGTGCCTTCGAGCGCATCGGCACACAGCGCCAATCACCGTTCTCCCGAACCACGGCCACCGCGAAGCCCTCCGGATTTTCCGGAGCCTGCTCTTTTGTCGGTCCACGCTGTGGTCCCATGGCCGCTTACGGTAGTCCCAGATAAGGCGGCTTGACCACTATCTGACGGCCGACGCGCAAAGCGAATGTGCCAACCTTGAACACGTGAGCAAGACGCCGGTGTGTGTGCTCGGCCTGGGATTGATCGGAGGGTCGATTCTGCGCGCCGCGGCGAAAGCCGGCCGCGAGGTCGTCGGGTACAACCGGTCAGTCGAAGGCGTGCAGGCCGCCCGCTTCGACGGCTTCGACGCCACACCCCGTCTGGAGGAGGCGCTCAGCCAGGCCGCCGAGCGCAACGCGTTGATAGTGCTCGCCGTCCCGGCCCCGGCTCTGCCGATCCTGCTGCCCTACATCCGCGACGCGGCGCCCGACAATCCGCTGACCGATGTCACCAGCGTCAAAGTCGCTGTGCTCCAAGCGGTTCAGGCCGTCGGGATGGAGGGTAACTTCGTCGGCGGGCATCCCATGGCGGGCACCGCGCACTCCGGCTGGTCGGCCGGTAACCCGGCGCTGTTCGTTGGGGCCCCGTGGGTGGTCAGCGTCGATGACTACGTCGACCCGCATTGCTTCACGACGGTCACCGAGCTGGCTCTGGACTGCGGAGCCGTCGTGGTGCCCGCGCGGTCCGACGAACACGACGCGGCCGCCGCAGCGATCTCACACCTGCCGCACCTGGTTGCCGAGGCCGTCGCGATCACCGGGAGCGAGGTGCCGTTGGCGTTCGCGCTCGCCGCCGGGTCGTTCCGCGACGTCACCCGCGTCGCCGCCACGTCACCGGAGCTGGTGAGGGCGATGTGCGAGTCCAACACCGCGCAGCTGCTACCGGTGCTCGACCGCACGATCGAGCTGCTGAGAAACGCCTCAGCCACCCTTAGGGAGAACGGTTCGGTTGCCGAGCTGGTCGACGACGGCAACGCCGCACGAGCCCGATACGACAGCTTTCCGCGCTCCGAGATTGCCGGGATAGTCGTCGGCGACGACGATTGGCGTCAGCAGCTGGCCGCGGCAGGGCGAGCCGGCGGCGTGATCAGATCCGTTCCGCCAGTCCGGGATAGTCGAGGATGAACCCGTTCTCGTCGACGGTAACCGTGGCCTCGGCGACCGGCGAGTGAAGCTTGATCCCATCCGACCCGCTGCTGTAGGTGATCGATGCCGGGTTCACCGCGAATTCCGGCAGCGTCACGTACACCACGGGCACCGTCACGGATTCGCTGCGCTTATAGATACCGGTCCGTCGGATCGGCAGCGCGTTGAAGAACGGGCTGAAAACCACGTCGACGTCCAGCGCCCCGTGGTAGACGCCCCGCGACTGTCCTTGGTGGTCGGTGATCGACCACATGTTCTCCTCGTCGCGCGCGATCGAGAGCTGCCGATCGCGTTCGGCAAGCGAAACGCTTAACGACAACCGCTTCGTCGCGCCCGCCTCGTCGGTGACCAGATCGTAGGACGCGCTGAACGCGGGATGGGCGCCGGTAGCACCGGCGACGATCCGGCCGTAGGCCTTGATCCGGTTGCCGGACAACCCAACCCGCACTGATTCCATGCGGCGCAGATCGTCGGCGCGCCAGGTCAGGATCGCCGGCCAGGCACTGGGTGTGGCATCAGACGGGCTCGCACTCACTCATCTACCGTAAGGGACGGATGCCCGCGTGCGCCGCCGGTCCCGGAAGTGCGTCGCATTCCAGACACAGCGGCTTCGTCATCGACCAACGGCTCCGGCATCCGCCTGAGCCGGCCGGTCCCAGGCATCGATGACCACACCGCCAACGCCAAGAGCGCGTCGAGAATCAACGCCAGCGCGGTGACCATCAGCGCACCGACCAACGCGATGTAGAACTGCCGCACCTTGATGCCGTCGATCAGATACCGACCCAGCCCGCCGAGGCTCGCGTATGCGGCGATGGTGGCCGTCGCGA
Source organism: uncultured Actinomycetota bacterium (assembly GCA_963744085.1). Lineage (GTDB taxonomy): Bacteria > Actinomycetota > Actinomycetes > Mycobacteriales > Mycobacteriaceae > Mycobacterium. Next base: position 455,582 of record CAVUSK010000014.1, on the reverse strand, counting down.
CGACCTGGAGCGTGGCGGTGCGCAGCCCGCCGAGGATCAGCGGAAGTGCGTTCGGCAGTTCGACGCGCAGGAGCACACGCGTCCCGGTCATGCCCATGGCGCGCGCCGCGTCGACGACGGCCGCGTCCACGTTCGCGATGCCGGCGTACGTGCCGGCCAGCAGCGGGGGGATACCGAGCAGCATCAACGCCACCGTCGGCGGCAGCAAGCCCAGACCCCACAGCAGCACGCCGAGCAACAGCACACCGAGCGTGGGCAGCGCGCGCAACGCGTTGACACCGGTGACCACCAGGAAGGTGCCTCGCCCGGTATGCCCGATGACCATGCCGATCGGGACCGCGATCAGCGCGGACACCGCGACCGCGACGGCCGTGTATTGCAGGTGCTCTGCGATGCGCGCCAGCAGCCCGGCGCTGCCGCCCCAGTTGGATCCGGTGAAGATGTAGGCCAGGGCCTGGTGCAGGAAGTTCAACGCGCGCCCGCCTTGACGCGAGCGCTCATCGACGGTTTTTTGGTCTTCGCGCGAGCGCTCATCCATGGTTTCTTGGTCTTCGCGCGAGCGCTCATCCACGGCGTCGCCAGCCGGCCCGCCGCCATGATGACCGTGTCGACGACGATCGCGAGCACGAAGATCGCGATGATCCCGGCGATGATCTGGTCGCTCTTGTCGGCCTGATAGCCCTCGGTGAACCAGGTGCCCAGTCCGCCGATGCCGATCACCGAACCCACGGCCACCATCGAGATATTGGTTACCGCGATCACGCGGAGGCTGGCGACGAGCACCGGAATTGACAACGGCAGATCGACTTTCAGCATTCGGGTCAACGGCCGGTACCCCACAGCCGTTGCGGCATCGCGGACGTGGACGGGCACCGCGTCCAGCGCCTCGGGGACCGCTCGGACCAACAATGCCGTCGTGTAAAGAGTCAGCGCGACGATCACGTTGGCCTCGTCGAGGATGCGCGTCGGGATGATCAGCGGCAGCACCACGAACAGCGCCAGCGACGGAATCGTGAAGATGATGCTCGCGGTCACCGTGGTCAGCCGGCGGACGATCCTGGTGCGCTGCACGAATGCTCCGAGCGGCACGGCGATCAGCAGCCCGAGCAGCACCGGGATCAACGACAGCCGCAGATGAATGATCGTCAGCGCCCAGGCGGCGTCGAAGTGCGTGACCAAATACCGCATGCGCTATTCGCCCTGCCTTCTGCTCTTCGCGCGAGCGCTCATCGGTGCCTTCTGCTCTTCGCGCGAGCGCTCATCGGTGCCTTCTGCTCTTCGCGCGAGCGCTCATCGCCGCCGCCGGTCGATCGCCTCCAGCACGTCCTCGACCCGGATGCCGCCGATCACCTTGCCGTCCGCGTCGACGGCGACCCCGACGCCGGACGGTGACGACAGCGCCGCGTCCAGCGCTTGGCGCAGCGTGCCGTCCGGTCGCAGCAGGGATCCGCCGGCGACCAGCCCGTCGGAATTTCGCCACCCGGCCGGCGAGCCGTCGGGTTTGGTCACGAGTTCCCAGTCGCCGACACGGGCGACGTCCTGCAGCGGAAGACCCGACGCGTGCAGGAACTGCAGCCCGCGGTAGCCGCGGTCGGTGCCGATGAACCCGGCGACGAAGTCGTTGGCCGGATTGGCCAGCAGGCGCGCGGGTTCGTCGTATTGCTGCAGCACGCCGCCGGGCCCGAACACCGCGACCTTGTCGCCGAGCTTGACGGCCTCGTCGATGTCGTGGGTGACGAACACGACCGTCTTGTGCAGCTCGTTTTGCAGCCGCAGCATTTCGGCTTGCAGATCTTCGCGGACCACAGGGTCGACGGCGCTGAACGGCTCGTCCATCAACAGGATCGGTGGGTCGGCGGCAAGGGCACGGGCCACTCCGACGCGCTGTTGCTGACCGCCGGACAGCTGTGCCGGATACCGGCTGGCCAGCTTCGGGTCGAGGCCCACTCGCTCCATCACGTCGAGCGCGGCGCGGCGCGCGGCCCGTCGCGACTGCCCACGCAGCACCGGCACGGTCGCGACGTTATCGACCACCCGCTGGTGGGGCATCAGGCCGGCGCTCTGGATGACGTATCCCATCCCCAGCCGCAGCTTGACCGGATTGACCTTGGTGACGTCTGCGCCGTCGACGGTGAGCGTGCCCGAGGTCGGTTCGATCATCCGGTTGATCATTCGCATCGACGTCGTCTTGCCGCAGCCGGACGGTCCGACGAAGACGGCCAGCGTGCCCTTCGGTACCTCGAGGGTCAGGCTGTCTACGGCGACCGTGCCGTCGGCGTAGGTCTTCGTGACCTCGTCGAAGTTGATCATTTCGCTATCGGCTTGTCGAAACCGTTGTCCTGCACCCATTTTCGGGCTGCTTCGTCCGGGTCGACGCCGGAGTTGCCGGACACTGAGGTATTGAGCTTGATCAGATCTTCGGTGGTGAGCTTGGCCGACACGGCGTCGAGCACGGTCTTGAGTTGATCTGACATCTTCTGCGAGCTCACGAGCGGGACGACGTTGGCGGCCAGGAAGTTGTTCTTCGGGTCTTCGAGCACGACGAGGTTGTTCTGCGGGATCGCCGGCGAGGTGCTGAAGATGTCGGCCGCGGTGACGGTGCCGTCGAGCAGCGCGCGCACGGTCGCCGGTCCGCCGCCGTCGCTGATCGCGACGAAGTTGCCGGGGCTGATGTCGAGGCCGTAGTTCTTCTTGAGGCCGGGCAGGCCCTCGGTCCGGTTAAGGAATTCCGATGGCGCCCCGAATTTCACCTCGGCCGAATGTGCTGCAAGGTCGCCGATGGTCTTGAGGTTCCATTTGGCGGCGGTGTCGTGGGTGACGGCGACGGTGTCGGTGTCTGCCGCGGGCGAGGGCGTGAGAATCGAAAAATCGCCGGGCAGCACGCGCAGCAGCGCCAGCACGACCGCGTCCGGGCTCGTCGCGGTGGTCTTCGGATCGAAGTACTGGAGCAGGTTGCCGGTGTACTCGGGGATCAGGTCAATCGAATGATCCTTGACCGCAGGGATGTACGTCTCCCGACTGCCGATGCCGTACTGGCGTTTGATCGTGAAGCCGTTGGCCTCCACGGCTTGCGCGTAGATCTCGGCGATGATCTTCGACTCGGGAAAATCGGCCGAGCCGACGGTGATCGACTTAAGGTCACCCGACACCGTTCCGCCGCCAAGCGGATTGGAGCTGCCACAGGCGGCCAGCAGGACACCGACGATGACGACTGCCGCCGATCGCCACCGGCCTCTCCGCATTCACCGACCCTAACGCGTTGCGCGCTTGATTCTGACTGCGAACAGGCAAAGATGAGATCATGAGCAGCGATCCTCAGGTGCCGCCACCCGAGCCGCCACCAGTCGAGAAGCCACCAGTCGACAAGCCGGTCGCGCCCCGGTCCGCCGAGGAGGTGGCGCGTCCGCTACCCAGCTCGGCGGTTCAATTCACCCGGACGGCGGCGGCCTGGTGGGCGCTGATAGTCGGCTCGCTGGTGCTGATCCTGCTGCTGGTGTTCATCACCCAGAACCTCGATTCCACGACCATCCACTTCTTGGGCTGGCACTGGAACGCGCCCGTCGGGGTCGCCTTCCTGGTGGCCGCGATCTGCGGGTCATTGATCACGGTAGCGACCGGCGCCGCCCGCATGGTGCAACTGCGAAGGGCCGCGAAGAAGAATCTGCGGACTACCCATACGTAAACGAAAACACTTGCAGCCCTTGGCTTGCCAGAACCTCGAGCTGTCTGGGCGCTGACTCCTTGTCGCTAACGATCTGATGCAGGTTGGGCGGGCCGCTGATGGTGACCGCAATGATCTTGCCGTCCCGATTGACGGTGATCGTCCCAGTGCCCCCGGCCACGATGTAGACGTTGCGGGCGTGGTAGTTGAGCCGGATGCCGGCGCCGTTGCCGCCCGACGTCGCTCCTTGGTAGTCGAGTGTCCAGGGCCCGCTCAGTGCAAAGGAGTCGGCGGGCTGGGTCTGCGGATACGAGAACGTCGCCGGGCCTTCGTCGTATTCTCCGGTTCCGCCGTAGTTGACCACCTTGCCCACGCTGAGGTAGGTCTCCGGTGTCACGTCGGTCCGCGGAGTGGCGTCCGCCGATTCGGTGGACGGCGGCAGATTGACCGCCGGGTTGGCGTCTTTCAGGAGCTCGCGAATGTGCTTCTCGGTGACGTCGTAGTCGCCCTCCCCGAACTTGATGTGCCGGACCGTGCCGTTGGCGTCGATCAGGTACCGCGCCGGCCAGTACCGGTTACGGTAGTTGGTCCACGTCGAGAACCCGTTGTCCATCGCGATCGGATAGCTGATCCCGAGCTTCCTCGCGCCAGACTCGACGTTCGCGGGAACCTTCTCGAACGCGTACTCGGGGGTGTGGATGCCAAGGACGGTGAACCCGTTACCTCGATAAGTGTTGTACCAAGCGGCGAGGTGTGGGATCGAGCGCTGGCAGTTGATGCACGAATACGCCCAGAAGTCGACGAGCACGACGTTGCCGCGCAGTGACTTGATGTCCACCGGTGCGCCGTTAGGCGTGTTCAACCATTGCGCGATGCCCTTGATGTCGGGCGCGGGCCCGCAATCTTGAAGCTGGGGGCCGCCGTTGGTGCAGTTCGACAGCTGGCGGTTCTGGTCGTTGACGATGCCGCCGAGGTTCAGCTTCTCCTGAATCTCCACGTCGCCGGCGACTCTGTCCTGCAGCGAGGCGGTGTAGTCGGGGATCGTGCGCTGAAGCGCGGCGGGCACATCGAACACCAACGCCACGGCGAGCAGGATCATCGCGACGCCGCCGACGGTGCGGATTGTGCGTTGACGGCGGCGAAATGCGTTGATGCGCTGTGTGATTCGCCTTCCCGCCAGTGCGAACACCAGCAGCGGAAATGCAGCGCCGAGCGCGAACGCGAGGGTCAGCGTGATCGTCGGCAGCCCGATCGACCCGGTCGCGCCGGCCACGACGATCGCCGCGAGCACCGGGCCCGCGCACGGGACGAATAGCACGCCCAATACGAGCCCAAGACCGAAACCGTTTCCGTCGGTGCCGATCTGGCGCTGCGGGATGCGTGCGAACGGTCGCTCGAGTAGTCGCTCGACGGGCGGCAAGATCAGGCCGAGTCCGATCAGCACAAGAAGGACCAACGCGGCCCATCGAATCGCGTCCTGCGGCAAGTGAAGCAGGGCCAGCAGCGTCGACCCGATCAAGGTGACGACGCTGAAGCTCAGCGCCAGCCCGGCGATCACCACATAGGGCCTGCGGGTGCCGCTCGCACCGGAGAAGAAGATCACCGGCAGGACCGGCAGGATACAAGGAGAGATTCCGGTGATGAGACCGCCGAGGAATCCGATCAATGCGAGCGTCAGCATGCCCGTCATTCGGAGCCGACAGCCTCACGGACGGTCACCCTCTTTGCGCGAGCAGACGCAACATCGCCCAGAAACGGGGTGTAGGAGGGGACTTTGCGTCTGCTCGCGGGGAAGGTGACCCATCCGAAAGCGCGAGTGCTCCGAATCACTGTGCGACCCCTGTTACGGGCACGGCGTTCGCCGTCAGACACAAAGGAGTGATTGCATTGCCGCACCATCAGTTGAAGACCATTGCGCTGGCGGGACTTTCCGTCGCTGCGGTTGTCGGCCTGTCCGCATGTTCCAACGACAGCGCCACCTCGTCGGCGCCCACCAGCCCGGCAGCACGGGTGACCAGCAGCATGAGTGTGATGCCGGCCGCGAGTAATCTCGTGGGCCCCGGTTGCGCGAGTTATGCCCAGCAGGTGCCGACGGGTCCGGGTTCCGTCGAGGGTATGGCGCAGGACCCGGTGGCTGTCGCGGCGTCGAACAATCCGCTGCTGACCACGCTGACATCGGCGTTATCGGGGAAGCTGAACCCGAATGTCAACCTGGTCGAGACGCTGAACAACGGCCAGTACACGGTGTTCGCGCCGACCGATGACGCGTTCAAGAAACTGCCGTCGTCGACCATCGACACGCTGAAGACCGACTCCGACCTGCTGACGAAGATCCTCACGTACCACGTGGTGCAGGGCCAGGCGTCGCCCGACAAGGTGGCCGGTACGCATCCGACCCTGCAGGGCACGACGCTGAACGTCACCGGCATGGGGGAAACCCTCAAGGTGAATGACGCAAGTCTGGTCTGCGGTGGTGTGAAGACCGCAAACGCCACGGTGTACATGATCGACACGGTGCTGATGCCACCGGCTCAGTGATCGTGAATCTTCCTTAGGTAGGAAGACGCAAGGCGCCCGAAACACCCTGGCATTCGGGCGCTTTAGCGTTTCTTCAGTCCGACGTGTTGATGGTCTTCAGGCCGAGCGCGATGAGCGGGGCTATGACGTCGCCCACCCGGTCGGATTCGTCGGCCCCGCCGGCCATGCGCCGGCGGAAGTCGATACCCGCAGCGATGATCGCAATCTTGAAGTAGGCCAGCGACATGTGGAACGGCCAGTGCGCAAGCGGCCGACCCGACTTCGTCGAATAACGCTGCGCCAAGTCGTCTGCCGGTGGGATCAGTGGTGACGACCAGGCGGCTTTCATATTGAGGATCAGGTCCATCTCCGGGCTCCGATATGCGCACATCAACGCTGCATCGCTGATCGGGTCGCCCAGTGTCGACAGCTCCCAATCCAGTACCGCACGCACGATTGCCGCGTCGTCGGAGTCGATGATCGTGTTGTCGATGCGGTAGTCGCCGTGCACGATGGACACCCCGCTCTGCGGCGGAACAGCTTCCGCCAGAGCGGAATGCAGCCGGTTCACGTCGGCGTCGCGCGCGTCGTCGTCGAGCCGGACGTGCTGCCACTGGCCGGCCCAGCGTCGGACCTGACGCTCCAAATAGCCGTCAGGCCGGCCGAAGTCGGCGAGGCCTACCGACGCCGGGTCGACGGCGTGCAGATCCGCCAGCACACGAACCAGTTCGTCGACGCAACGCTCGATCTCGGCACGGTCGCCGACGGCCTCGAGTTCGTCGGCGCTGCGCACCACGCGCCCGGGAACGTATTCGACCATCGCGAACGGCGCGCCCAGCACCGACTCGTCCTCGCAGAGCGTTACCGCGCGTGCCACCGGAACAGGTGTGTCCGCCAGTCCCGCCACGACGCCGTACTCGCGGACCATGTCGTGAGCTGAGGGCGTCAACCCGTGCATCGGCGGCCGGCGCAACACCCAGGCGGACACGTCGTCGCCGACGCGAAACGTCAAGTTGGAACGCCCGCCAGAGATCAGCTCGGCGCGCAATTGACCGCTGCGGGGGATTCCGATGTCCTTGAGATGGCGGTCCAACGCCGCGAGGTCGAGGCCCTTCATCGCGCGTTCCTCGGCAACAGGTCCCACACGTGCTCGGTTCCGTTCACTTCCGCCACCGTGAACTCGCCCTTGCGGGAGCAGCGCAGTCGGGTGACCGACGCGTAGTCGATAGGAAACAACAGCAGCTTCTGAGTGCCGAGGATGCGATGCAGGACCACGTTGATCACACCACCGTGGCTGAACATCGCCACCGTGTCGTCGTGACCGCCACTTTCCACGACGTCGTCAATTGCGGCGAACACCCTTGACACGAACGCGTCTTCGTCGACGCCGCTCGGTAGATGGCCTTCCGCCAAGCGCTTCCACTCGTCGGGAAATTCCGTGCGGATCTGCTCGATCGGGACGTAGTGCGCGAGGTCTTTGTCGTACTCGGCGAGGCGGTCGTCCATCTCCACGTCCAGCCCGAGCGCGTCGGCCACCGGCGCCGCCGTCTGCACCGCGCGTCGTTGGGGGCTGCTGAGCACGCGGGCGATCGGATGGCGTCCGAGTGCCGTCGGCAGCCGGCGCGCCTGCTCGAAGCCCACATCGGAGAGCTCAGGATCGGCGCCCTCGCCCGGGTTGCTGCGCAGCGGCAGCGCATGGCGAATCAGCAGCAATTGCACGCGTGCCACGATAGAGGGCGTGCGGGGATACGCAGACAGGCTGTTCGACCTCACCGATCGCGTGGTGCTGATCACCGGCGGCAGCCGCGGCCTTGGCCGTGAGATGGCGTTCGCCGCCGCCCGGAGGGGTGCCGACGTCGTCATCGCCAGCCGCAATCTGGAGACGTGTGAGGCCACCGCGAAGGAGATCGAGCAGGAAACCGGCCGCACCGCGATGCCGTATCAGGTTCACGTGGGCCGGTGGGACCAACTCGATGGGCTCGTGGACGCGGTGTACGACCGGTTCGGCAAGGTCGACACGCTGATCAACAACGCGGGCATGTCCCCGCTGTACGAGTCGTTGACGTCGGTTACCGAAAAGCTGTTCGACTCCGTCTTCAACCTGAATCTCAAGGGGCCGTTCCGGTTGTCGGCGCTTGTCGGCGAGCGGATGGTCGCCGCGGGCGGAGGTTCGATCATCAACGTCAGCTCCAGCGGATCGCTGCGTCCCGCGGCCGACATGCTTCCGTACGCCGCGGCGAAAGCCGGCCTGAACGCGCTGACGGAGGGGTTCGCGAAGGCGTTCGGTCCGACCGTGCGAGTCAACACGTTGATGGCGGGCCCGTTCCTCACCGATATCAGCAAGGCGTGGAATCTCGAGCGGGCGGCCGTGAACCCGTTCACTCACCTGGCGTTGAAGCGTGCCGGGAACCCGCCCGAAATCGTCGGAGCTGCTCTGTATTTGATGTCCGACGCGTCGAGCTACACAACGGGCTCGATCCTGCGGGTCGACGGCGGCATTCCGTAGCTCAGCGTGGCCGATAGCGGCCGTGCTCAGTGACGACGGCGGTGATCAGCTCGGCCGGTGTCACGTCGAAGGCTGGATTGAAGACCTCCGCGTCGGGCGGGGTGATCGTCGTCCCGATGAACGTCCTGAGTTCGTCGGGTGGGCGTTCTTCGATGGCGATCTCGGCGCCGGTGGCGAGCGAAGTGTCGACTGTGGACGACGGCGCGACGACGATCAGCGGCACGTCGTGGTGATGCGCCGCAATGGCCAGTCCGTAGGTACCGATCTTGTTGGCGACGTCACCATTGGCCGCGATCCGGTCGGCGCCGACGAGCACGCAGTCGACCAGGCCGCGTGCCATCGCCGCCGCGGCGGCGCCGTCCGGCTGCACGCGGTAGGGCACACCCGCCTGCGCCAGCTCCCACGCCGTGAGCCGCGCGCCCTGCAGCAGCGGGCGGGTCTCGTTGACGAGTACCGATTCGACCAGCCCGCGCTCGTGCAGGTGCCACACCACGCCGAGCGCGCTACCCCAGGCCACGGTCGCGAGGTGTCCGGCGTTGCAGTGGCTGAGCAGGCGCAGCGGACGGCGTTCGCATAGATCGAGGACGATCTCAGCGGCGTGTGCGGACGCAGTGTGATTCAGGCGTTCGTCCTCATCCAAGATCTCCAGCGCTTCGGCGAGCACCGCTTCGGCGCCGTCGTCGAGCTTCTCGAGCGCGCGTGTCACACCCCAGCTGAGGTTGACGGCGGTCGGCCGTGCCTGGGCGACTCGCTCGGCCGACGCCCGGACGTTCCCTCCCGCGCGGGCTGCAAGCACGACGCCGAGCGCGCCCGCCGCGCCCAGCGCCGGGGCGCCGCGCACGGCCAGGCGGCGGATTGCGTCGATAAGCTCATCGACAGTGCGCAGCACGAGGACGCGGTACTCGGTCGGCAACGCGGTCTGGTCGATGATCGTGACCGCGTCGCCATTCCAGTCGATGGTCCTGCGCACGCGCCAGTTCCTACGGCGTGATGATGTTGAACTTCGGGTCGGGCGAATCCAGCACACCGAGCAGCGCGGGTAAGGCCTCGGCGTCGCCGGTGATCGAGATGCCCGGGGACGTACGGTCTCCCGCGGCGAACATCAGCAGCCTGATCTTGTTGTCCAAGCGCACCACGGCGTTCGCGGTCGATTCGTCCGGTGGCCGTTTCCGGTGCACCAGAACACCGTTGCGCAGTGTCAGCCGGTAATTCGTGTCGACATCTGAAAACGTGACGTCGATAGCGAGATTCAGATCCCACGCCCGTGGGCCGTTGATGCTGATGGCCAGCGTGTCGAACATCTGCTCCGGTGTGAGCTGCGACAGCATCGACGGTGACGCGGCCGACGTCGCCGTGCCGAAGTTCCCTTCGCGCAACTCGGTGGCGCCGGAGAGGAAGAAGTTGCGCCAGGTGGCGTTCTCGGCGCCGTACGCGAGTTGCTCGAGCGTGTCGGCGTACAGCTCGCGGACCTGGGCATGCTCAGCGTCGGTGAACGTCGCATGATCGAGAAGGGTTGCCGCCCAGCGGAAGTCACCCTCGTCGAACGCGCGCTGCGCGAGTTCGACTACACGGTCGATACCGCCCAGCGCGTCGATGTATCTTTTGGCCAAACCCTCCGGTGGGTGCGGCCACAGCCGCGCCGGGTTTCCATCGAACCAGCCCATGTACCTCTGGTAAATCGCTTTCACGTTGTGGCTGACCGAGCCGTAGTAGCCGTGCGTGTGCCACGCCTTCTCCAACGCGGGCGGCATCTGGAACTGCTCGGCGATCTCCGCGCCGGTGTTGCCCTGATTCAGCAGCCGCAACGTCTGGTCGTGCAGGTATGCGTAAAGATCGCGCTGCGTGGACAGGAAGTCGATCACGCGTTCTTTGCCCCATGTCGGCCAGTGGTGTGACGCGAACGCGACGTCCGCGCCATCGGTGAAGTTGTCGATCGCTTCGGTGAGATAACCGGACCACACGTGAGGGTCGCGCACGAGCGCGCCCCGCAGAGTCAACAGGTTGTGCAAATTGTGGGTCGCGTTCTCCGCCACGCACAGTGCGCGGTAGCGCGGGAAGTAGAAATGCATCTCGGCGGGAGCCTCGGTGCCGGGCGCCATCTGGAATTCGATCTCGACGCCGTCGATGGTGTGCTTCTCGCCGGTGGTGGTGATGGTCACGGTCGGGTTGATCACGGCCACTTGGCCGGTCGACGTCGCCTGGCCCAGCCCGCAACCGACCTGGCTCTGCGGCCCGCGCGGCAGCAGAGTCCCGTACATGTACGTGGCGCGCCGGGTCATCGCAGTGCCGGCGTAGACGTTCTCTTGCACCGCGTGCTCGGTAAAGCCTTCGGGCGCAAGCACACTCACTTCGCCGTCATCGACGTCCTGCTGATTCGTGACGCCGAGGACGCCGCCGAAGTGGTCGACGTGGCTGTGGGTGTAGATGACCGCGACGACCGGTCGGTCACCGCCGCGATGCTCGCGGTACAGCGTCAGGGCGGCGGCGGCCACCTCAGTGGAGATCAGCGGGTCGATGACGATCACGCCACTGTCGGTTTCGACGAAGCTGACGTTGGAGACGTCGAAGCCGCGAACCTGGTAGATGCCTTCGACGACCTCGTACAGGCCTTGCTTGGCGGCCAGCATCGACTGCCGCCACAGGCTGGGATGAACAGACGTCGGCGCGTCACCGGTGAGGAAGGAGTACGCGTCGTTATCCCAGACGACGCGACCGTCGGCAGCTTTGATCACGCACGGCTGCAGGGCCGCGATGAAGCCGCGGTCGGCGTCGGCGAAGTCGGCGGTGTCATCGAGCGGGAGGGATCCGAGGTGCTCTTTGTGCGCGCGCTCGATCGGCGCGGTGGGCGGCTTTTGCGGCATCTTCCGACAGTGCCACCACGCCGCGCCGTTCACATCCAAATCGGCTGATCTGCAGGGGGTTAGCATTCAACCGTGGCGTTCGTGGAAGTCATCGAGACCGTCGGCAAGGTCATCGACGCCACCGGGGTCGCGGTGATCGTCGGCGGGGCGCTGGTCGCAGCCGCACTGACGCTGACGAAGCGACGTGCCGAAGGCACCGGGTACGAGTCCTTTCGCCGTCAGCTCGGCCGCTCGATCCTGCTGGGCCTGGAGTTCCTCGTTGCAGCGGACATCATCCGAACGGTCGCGATCGACGCGACACCGCAAAGCGTGGCGATTCTCGGCGGCATCGTGCTGATCCGGACGTTCCTGTCCTTCTCGCTACAGGTAGAGATGACAGGGGCGTGGCCATGGCAGCGGAAACCCGCGGCTACAGGCGATGCAGCGCCACCTCGCTGAGCGCGCCGTCCTTCACGGTCGCGGTCATGTACGTGCAATGCGGCTGTCGGCGCCGGTCGGTCGGTGAGCCGGGGTTCAGCAGCCGCAGCCCCGTCGACGACCTAGCGTCCCACGGGATGTGGCTGTGCCCGAACACCAGGACATCCGTGCCGGGATAGCACCGGGCCATTCGCTCGTCACGGCCTGCGGCGCCACCAGTCTCGTGCACGACCGTGAAGTGCACGCCGTCCAGCGTCGCCTCCGCGGTCTCCGGCAGCCGGGCCCGTAGTTCCGGGCCGTCGTTGTTGCCCCAGCAGCCGATCAGCAGGGCCGACCGCCCCTGAAGCGCATCGAGCAACGAAACGTCCACCCAGTCGCCGGCATGCACCACGACGTCGGCGCAGTCCACCTCATCCCAGACTCGCTCGGGGATGTCACGCGCCCGCTTCGGCACATGCGTGTCGGAGATCAGCAGCAGCTTCACGAAGTCTGAAGCAGTTGCGCCATCGCCGGGACCACTGTCTGCAAAGCCTTGAGCGGGCGCAGCATCACTTTGAATTCCACGATCTTGTCGTCGTCGTTCCAGTGGATCATGTCGACACCGTTGACGTGGATGCCGTCGATGTCGGCGACGAACTCAAGGACCGCCGAGCGTTCGCCGAACCACTGCCCGACGTAGCGAAAGTCACTGTTGTCGAACAGCTTTGCTGCGGCTGTCAGATATGCCAGCGTCGTCGCGCGGCCCTTCTGCGGAGTGAACACGGCAGGCGAGTAGAACACCGCATGCTCGGCCAGCAAAGCCTCGAGCTCGTCGGTGCGACCAGCCTCAGACTTGTTGTCGATGATGTCGATCCAGCGCTGGATCACTGGTGGTCTCATGACGTCCTCACGATTCGGTGATCGGCTCGATGCCGAGATGCCGGTAGGTGACAAGGGGAACGTACGGGACGCCGAGCTCGGCGAACACGCGCGACGCGACCTCACCGCGATCCACCATCGGGATGATGCCCGCGACGACGGCGCCGGCCTCGATCGACCGGTCGTAAGCCTTGCGGACAGAACCGCCGGTGCTGACGACGTCCTCGACGAGGAGCACCCGCGTTCCGGGGTGGTCCTTCAGCCTGAAGCCCTCGATGAACTGTTCGAGGCCACGGGACTTGGGCTCCTTGCGGACCGAGAACCACGCTTTGCCCGTCAGCATCGCGACACCGTGCGCGAGTGCGTCGGCGCCCATTGTCAGGCCGCCGACCGCGTCGAACTCGATCTGCTGCTCAGCGGCGAGGTCGACCACCGCCTGGCAGACGACGGCGAGCCGGGCGCCGGTATCGACGGCGTGCTTGCCGTCGATGTAGTGGTGGCTGGTCTGCCCGCTGGCGAGTTTGAACGGAACGTCGCGGCGTTCGTGACCGCGCTTGATGACGTCGAATGCGTCTTGCCAGGAGATCGATGTTGTCACCGCGGTAATGGTACGGCGGGCGGTGCAGCGCGCGAGATCAGCGGTGGAAATAGGGGTTTGACATCGCCGTACAGAGGGGTACGTATGGAGGTGAGGGGTCGTGAGATCAGATCGGTCTTTACCCGCGCGGCATAGGTTGCCGCGGGCCGAAAGGAGACCGCGAAATGAAGGTGAAGAGAATCGCGGGGACAGCGACAGTTCTCGGGGCGATGGGCGTAGCCGCCCTCGGATTCGGCGCCGGTACGGCGCAGGCCGACGACTGGGTGCCGTGGGTGCCATGGGTACCGCACGTGGACGATTGGGTTGATGTGAACCCCGTGGCGCCCGGCCAGGTTGCGAAATTGTGCCCCTGGCACTCCCCGCCCGGTCATTGGGTTGGGGGCCCGCATGGAATACCGTGCACCTAGCGCCCACTTGGGCTTCCGTCGCCGAGACTACGGTTGTGTACGGATTTCGGCCGATTTCCATCAGCAACCGTAGTCTCGGCGAAAAACACACAGCAAGAGAAGAGGGGTGGAATGGGAGGTATCTTTGTCGATCAACGGTTGCGGCAGCAGTTCATCGCATGACGGCACAACAGTGCGCCAATACGACGGCGGGCTAGCGCTTCACTGGCGATGGTCGAGACATCGCGGTGAGCAGCACCAACCAGGGTGGTTTCGCTCGACGAGCTGAAGTTCATCTCCGAGAGCTCCTGATAGCGGCCCACCAACAGACCGGCGAGTACAAAATTCCTGAGCTGACGCTCGGCAAACCGTCAGTCGAAGCGACTCCAGCTATTCAATAATTGTCCTACACCCCGTTATCCCCCCAGGGCATTCCTCAGCTCCTTGTACATCCGAGTTCTCCAGTAGCCGCTATCCGGCAAGGTCGTAATGCCTCTTGCGTGACCCAGAGAGAGTCATAGTGTGTCTTTGAGCGGACGCCACTTCTCCCGCATCCGACCCACGCACCCGGCAGGCAGGTCGCCCACAGCGTTCTTGACGTGTGCGCGCACCGAGTCGGCCCACAGTGACACCCGGTGATGTAGCTCTTTGACCTCGCCGTCGAGGGCCTCCCAGTCGGAGTCCTCTGCGCTGCCGTCGAGGTCGGGCATCAGCAGGATGCGAATGGAGCGGTCGATGGTGTCCTGAGGCAGGTGGGGAGAGTTGCCCGCCATGGCCAGCGGAGCGAACGTGGGCAGCTCTCTGAGCACCCAGTCGGCCCCCTGCTGCACCAGCACTGGGCGGGTGGCCCCGACCCGGTAGCCGGAGTTGACCACCGCGAAAATCCCAGCGGCTTCGGGCTTCCCCTCGATGAGCGTGCGGTGGATCTCGTCCAGAAGGACGGTGCGTGACTCCTTTTCGAGGATTCTGGGGATCAGCGCGGCTGACGACACCGACACTGCGAGCATTCCGTTGCGGGACAGGCGTTCCAGGTGCTCAAGCAGGGTGGTCTTGCCGCTGCCGGGTGTGATGGAGTCGATCAGCAACCGTGGGGTGGTGTACAGCTCGTAGCAGAGGAAGGTGTGCGGGACCCACAACGCCAGCAGGCACAGGTCGGTCGCCGCGGCCACCACAATGTGTCGCCCGAACCAGTCGCGCAGGTCTTCCAGCAGGGCGGCACCGTCAATGCTGCCAAATTCCGGAGTGGGTTCTGGCGCTGGTTCCGGCTGCTCGTTCTCGTCTCTTACCGGCGGCTGATGCGGCTTGACCAAGCGCCACAGATCCTCGACCGTGTGCCCGCTCACTAGGTAGTCGTCCAGGCCGACCTTCTGCTTGCCGCCGCCTGGCAGGTGCAGGTACTCGACGCGGGCCCCTCGGGACTTCAGGAACTCGGCCAGCGCGCACAGCGCCTTGGCGGCGCTGGGCTTGCGTATCACATCGCCGTCGAACGCGATGATCACGCGCCGTCCGTTGAGCGCGATGTCGTTCCAGTCACCCACGGCGGTCTTGCCGCTCATGTCATTTGTTCCCCGCCAGTTCCAGACACCCAGCAGCGCGACGACGCACAACTGGTACTGCGCACCGCAGTCGGCCTTCTTGCTGCCCTCGGTGACCCACAACGGCACGCAGGGGTCGTCGAGCAGATCTGCCACCCCTGGCGGTATATCCAGCCCGTTGCGCTGTCCCCACGGCGTCTCGTACTTGATGGGTTTGCCGTCGCAGAGCCTGGGGTCGTCGGGCCGGTACTGGTACCCCCAGGTGGACCCGTCGCGCCGCAGCAGCGGAATCAACAGACCGGGAACGCGCTTGCGGGCGGTCTTGACGATGCCCATGGATTCGAGCCGCCGGGAGGCGACGATGGTTTCGTATCCGCGGGCCACGGCGTGCTCGGGTGGGATACCCGACGCTGCAAGCATTTTGGCGTGGTTCTCGTTCAGTGGACTGCCGTCGGGGCCACGGTAGGTGGTGTAGTCCCCGTGATCGGTGTAGTCCTGCGCGGTATCCTGGGAGTCGAGGTTGATGCCCTCATGATTGGTGTTGGAGTTGCTCCCGGCGAGAGGCTGGGCATCAGCCAGAGCGCACTTGTTGGCAGGCTTCGCGACAACGGGTGGTCCAAAGTCCACCAGACAACCGTGTCTCGAATCGAGAAGGGTGAACGGCCTGTACGATTCGGTGAGGCCAGGGCAATCGCGGCAGCTCTCGGCGTACCATTGAGCCGCTTGGTAGAACCCGATCCGGCTTCGTTCGTGCGAGCAGAACTAACTCGACAAAGCGCCGATGTCTACAACGCATTCTTCGAGCTGACCGAGAAGGCTCACGAGTTTCTCCGCCTCCAAGCACAATTGCGCAAAGCTCTGGACCGATTTCATGACGGGGACTATCAAATAGGTGGCGAACCGGGGCCAGCGATGCCGTCATCTTTTACCCAGGAAGCACTCGGGCCGGACGATCCACTTACGTGGCAACTGGAGGAAGCCATAGCCGACGCGAGAAGTGGTTTCATGCGGAACCCTGATGCCTACGGCGTGACTCGATTCGAAGCGCCCGCCGATCTACCGTCTGGCGTTTCGTTCGACGACCATCTGCACGATCACGAGACTGGAGCCTGAAGTGCCACGCCATCCTCTGCCTATCGGCACCTACGGTGCCATCAGGACTAAGAGAAGCCCCGGCGGCTCCTGGCGCGCTTCCGCTCGGTTTCGAGATCAGGACGGAGTCACGCGCACGGTTCAAGCATTCGGTACGTCGGCTGAACGCGGCGACCCTGCGACTTAAACGGTCGATGCAAGATCGCATCGCGGCGACTGGCAACGAGATTCACCGACATATGCGACTCGAAACCCTCGCCGCTGTCTGGCTGGAGGAGATCGTCGCCACTGGCAACTTGTCTCCGCAGACCGTGGCTCAATACGGCACCGATGTACGCACCTCGATCGCACCTCAACTCGGGAGCCTGCGCCTGCACGAGTGCAGTACGTCTCGCCTGGACAGGTTCCTCAAGTCAGTCGCCAAAGACCATCCCGCCAAGGCGAAGCGCCTCAAGGTCGTCTTATCCGCCGTGCTTGGGCTGGCCGTGCGGCATGACGCTCTGCCCACCAACCCGGTCAGAGAGGTGGCAGGCATCCGAGGCTCGAAGAAGAACGTCCGAGCACTCGACCTTGACGAGCTCAAGGCTCTGAGGGAGCGCGTCCGGCTCTGGGAGTCCGGCGCGCCGCTCGGCGAAAAGGGTCCACACGTTGGGCGCCCACGAGCCACCGGACTACTCGATCTCGTCGATGTCTTGCTAGCCACTGGGGCGCGAATCGGCGAAGTTCTTGCCATCCGATGGGCCGACATTGACTTGGCCGCGACACCGCCTCGACTAACGCTGTCGGGAACGGTTGTACGACTTCCTGGGTGTCAGGCTGAGGGTGGAGGGTTGATCCGACAGCCACACACCAAGACTGCCTCCGGCATCAGAACTGTCCTTCTCCCTCGCTTCGCGGTCGAGACCATTATGCGGATGCAGATCAACGCCCAGTCGAATCCGTGGGATGTGGTTTTTCCCTCCTCAACCGGGACTCTGCGCGATCCACACAACGTGCGTCGGCAGTGGCGAGAAGCGCGAGGCGACGCCTTTGCCTGGGTGACCCCCCACGCATTCCGAAGGACGGTCGCTACCCTGATCGATCGCGAGCGGGGCGATCACGATGCATCCGCACAGCTCGGGCACTCGGGTACAGCGGTCACCCGCAAGCATTACATCGAGAAGGCGGTGGAGGCACCTGACCTAACAGCTGTCCTCAACCAGTTGGGATGAACCTCAGTCAAAGTTGGCCATCGGGCCGTCGAGGCTTCTGGATGCCACCACAAGTCCGAAGCGTCTGCTCGTCATGTTCGCCACCGCATGGATCACTCCACTGTCTATCTTCAGGCTGATGATCGCGGATGAAGGCTCTCCGGGCCTCCGTGCGGGCTTCCGGAATACACCTCGGCTGCTCCCGTAGTGCGTCAGACGCGACCCGATCGAACTGATTCAGTTGGGGTTTCGGCAGTCAGGTACGCATATGAAAGTTCTTTAATCCGTGTCGTTTCCGTGTCGTGCAGGCTCATTCAGAAAGAACAGAACAGCCCACTCGCATCTCTGCATGTGAGGGATGTTGCGCGCCCGAAGGGATTCGAACCCCCAACCTTCTGATCCGTAGTCAGATGCTCTATCCGTTGAGCTACGGGCGCTCGTGTTCAGTTGTGTGGCGGAGGCGAGAGGATTTGAACCTCCGGTCCGCTTTGAGGCGGACAACTCATTAGCAGTGAGCCCCATTCGGCCGCTCTGGCACGCCTCCTGATCGAACCGCCGAAGGCACAGCGTACACAGGGCCAACAGCGCGAGGCAAAGCACCGATGAGCGCTTGCGCGAAGAGGAGAAAGCACCGATGAGCGCTCGTGCGAAGAGGAGACAGCACCGATGAGCGCTCGTGCGAAGAGGAGACAGCCGTGCCATGACGGCAACTTATGCTGGGCGAGTGACCGCCCGTCTGCGCCCTGAGCTGGCCGGCATCCCGGCCTACACGCCGGGCAAGACCGTGCCGGGCGCGATCAAGATCGCCAGCAACGAGACCGTACACGGCCCGCTGCCGAGCGTGTGCGCCGCGATCGAGAAGGCCACGGCCAACGTCAACCGCTACCCCGACAACGGCTACCTCGAGCTGCGCGACCGCCTGGCCAAGCACGTCGACTTCCCACCCGAGCAGGTCTCGGCGGGGTGCGGGTCGGTGAGCCTCTGCCAACAGCTGGTCCAGATCACCTGCTCGGCCGGTGACGAGGTGGTGTTCGGCTGGCGGAGCTTCGAGATCTACCCGCTGCAGGTCCGCCTCGCGGGCGCCATCCCGGTCCAGGTGCCGCTGACCGACCACACCTACGACCTCGAGGCGATGGCCGCTGCGATCACCGACCGCACCCGCCTCGTATTCGTCTGCAACCCCAATAACCCGACGTCCACAGTCGTGGACCCTGCCGCGCTCACCCGCTTCGTCGACGCGGTTCCGCCGGATGTGATGATCGGGATCGACGAGGCCTACGTGGAGTATATCCGCGACGAAATGCTGCCCGACAGTTTCAGTTTGGTGCGCAGGTACCCTAATGTCGTTGTGCTGAGGACGTTTTCGAAGGCATACGGATTGGCCGGTCTGCGCGTCGGTTATGCAGTCGGTGACCCAGACGTCATCACGACGCTTGGTAAGGCCTACGTGCCATTCAGCGTTACCAGCATCTCGCAGGCCGCCGCGATCGCGTCGCTGGATGCTGCCGACGAATTGCTGGTGCGCACCGACGCGGTTGTCGCCGAACGCATCCGAGTCAGCGCCGCACTGCGGGATGCCGGCTACACCCTGCCGCGGTCGCAGGCGAACTTCGTCTGGCTGCCGCTGGCAGAGCACACCGCCGATTTCGTCGCGAGCGCGGCCGACGCCCGCCTCATTGTTCGTCCGTACGGCGAAGACGGTGTGCGCGTCACCGTCGCTGCGCCGCACGAAAACGACGCATTCCTGGATTTCGCCCGGCGCTGGATAGGAGAACACCGTGACCGATGACCTGGCTCGCAAGAAGTTCACCGAACTCAAGGAACGCGCCGGGCTGATCCCGGATGCCGAACTCGACGACTTCTGGGCCACGCTCGAGCCCGCGACCATCGACGACATGATCGGCGAATGGAAGGGCCGCGAGTTCAACACCGGCCACCGCGCCAATGGTTTCATGACGCGCCTGAACTGGTTCGGCAAGACATTCAACTCCGCCACCGACGCCAAGCCGCTGGTGTGCCTGGACGCCGACGGCAACAGGTTCTCCAACGTCGAGGCGATGAACGGCGAAGCGAGCCTGTGGATGGAGGAGTTCCGCGGCGAGACGACCGCCTCCATGGTGTACGACGGGCGGCCGGTCCACGATCACTTCAAGAAGGTCGACGACAACGCGGTCGTCGGCATCATGAACGGCAAGGGTGCCGTCGACGTCAGTTCTGGGGTTACCCGCTACCTGTACTTCTACCTCGAACGCATCTAGCGCGGCGCCCGGCCGGTGAACGCGATCAACCGATCGAACACCGGTGCGTCCCGCGGCACCCCCACCGGGTCGTCGAAGCCGGCACTTGTGCGCCCCTGCGGTGTGATGACCTTGCGGGCCAGCCCGAACACGAAGTCGGCAAGCTCGTCGGAGGGCTGCACCTGATGTCCGAGCGCCCGCGCGTAATCCCAGGCGTGGACAAGGAATTCGACCGACAGGATGCCTGCCATCACCTTGGCCGGCATCGCGTTCGAGCCAAACTCGACGACGCCGTCGAGACCGCGTGTGCGCCAGGCGTCCAGCGCAGGCCGCGCCGCGAGAATGATCTGCCGTTCCACCGAATCGTCGCGGTCCCGCGGTGGAAGCTGCGCCCCGGCAACGCCACCGATCGTCGTGATCGAGTTCATCAGATGGTCGGTGAGCGCCGCGACATCGAATTCCCGGCACGGCGTCTGCCTACCGAGATCGTCTGCGGCAATTGTGTGCACAACCTGTTGCAGCTCCGCCAGCGTGGCTTCCGCGCTGCTCAATTCGTCGATGGGTGGGGTGTCGGCACCGGGTGGCATATCGGTGGGCATAGCCCCACGCTACGACTAGGGTTTGCGGGATGGGCATGCCGGTGCGGGTTGTCGCGATCGCGGTGATGTGTCTGAGCCTGGCGGCGTGTGTGAAGACGACTGGGGGCTCCGTCGCGATGACCACCGAGCCGGGTGGCCCGATATCCACATCCACGTCCTCGTCACCCACACCGCGCCCCACGTCGACGACCTCCACATCAGAAGTGCCGGCGCCGTCGAACGCGACGACCATGAAGTGCAGCGAGTTCACGACATTGGATGAAGACACCCGGCTCGCCGTGGTGAAGGAGATCCTCGCCGGCGAGACGAGTGTGTTCGGTCCCCTCGGTGATCAGTTCGCCGAAACCATGGCCAACACGATGTGTGATTTCATGCCCGAGGAGACGGTCAAGGACATCCTGACGGGCTCGCCGCCGCCGTGACCGGAGACGTGCGTCGGTAGATCAACACGGACCCGGTGGCATCCACGAGTTGGAAGTGAGCGCTCAGGTATTGCTGAACATCCTGGGCCCAGCCGTCTTCCTTGGCCGCCGAAGCAAGGGTTGCTTCGCTCAACACGACCGCATCAGCGCGCTGCAGCCACGACAGCCATGCGCGCTGCACGGCCGGCCTGTTCTGGAATTGGCCGATCTGGCCGTCGGTGAGGGCAAGTTCTTCGCCGAATGAGTCGGCTAGGGATGGGCAATTCGGATCGTCAAGACGAAACCTGTTGGACAGCAACATAACTGAGGCGTTGTCGGACACAACACATTCGCCGGGCGGCAGGGCGGCAATGTGGGCCGCCGATCGCGGCGACAACATCCAGCGCGCGTTGCGCGTGCCCATACTCTGCAGTCCGTAACCCGCGAGCAGAACGCAAAGGGCAATCACCGCCGCCGCGACGACGACAGTTCGGGCGTGCCGTCGATACGAGCTGCGTGGCTTCGCGCCTCGCAGCGACACCAGGCGAGCGACGGTTCCGCTCGCCACCAGGCCGAAGAACACGGCGGCGAAGGCGCCGTAGTGGTTGTAGTAGTCGCCCGGCACCATGAACGCGGCCGTTGTCAGACCTGCAGAGGCGAATGAGTACCACTCCAGGGCGCTGAGGGGTTGTCGGCGAGTTCGTAGCAGCGACCAGACGACGACGGTGATCGTCAAGACGACAACCCCGCCGGTGATGGCATGGTTGGACGCCAGCCATGACGGCAGATACCCAAGATCGCCGATGCGGCGCATGAGGGATTTGCCGGCGGGATCCGTTCTCACGAGCTGAACGACGAACACGTCACGTATGAACGCAGTCGGCGCGATCACGAAAAACGGGACGCACAGCACGACGAAGCCGCTTGCGGCAGAGGCGATGAGACGAACGACGTCTCGGCGATGTCCCCACGACACGGACACAACCACCAGCGCAAGAAGCGGGCACAGTCCCCAGATCTTGATCGCGCAGGCTGCCCCGAACGCAACGCCAGCCGCCCACCAGCGCCACCTCTGTGTCGAGAAGCGCTCTCCGTCGAAAACCAACGCGGTGCCGATCAGGCACGCCGCGATCAACAACGGCTCCAAATAAATGGACTGGTTGGCAATCAACACGTCCGGATGCAGCGTGAACACCACCAGCCCAGTTGCCAGCGCGAGCGTCGACCTCCTGTTCACCACCCGGCTGAACAGGACGACATTTGCGATGGCGACGAGCACCACGAGCAGTCGCGCCGCTTCGTTCGCCACGGCTGTTCCGACGAATCGCCCGGCAAACGCAAACGGCGTGAGAAGGACAACCACACCGGGCGGATGCAGAAAAGCGAAATCGCGATACGGCAGGACCCCGTGGCTGAACAGCGTTGCCGCAGCCATGTAAACGCCATCGTCATACCAGATCAGGTGACCGAGGTAACCCCGCAAGAAATCGCCAGAGCCGGCGATCAGCCCAGTGAGAGACGCGAATCCGACCACGATGAGGGTGCGAACTCGTCCGCCTCGGCGCGTTCCGCTCGCCATATCGAGCGAAGGCTACTTCTCGTGAGGTACCTCGTGGCGGGTTAGGAGATCAATAGTTGTCGACGTAGCCTCTTCAGCCATGGGAGACGCATACGAATCCGTCACCGTCGACGTCGACGGCCACGTGGCGCAGGTGACATTGGTCGGCCCCGGCAAGGGCGACGCGATGGGCCCGGCGTTCTGGTCGGAGATGCCCGAGGTGTTCACTCGACTTGACGCCGACCGCGACGTGCGCGCGATTGTGCTCAACGGCTCCGGCCGCAACTTCAGCTACGGGCTCGACCTGCCCGCCATGGGAGGAAGCCTGACCGCCGTGATGTCCGACGGCACTTCGGCCCGACCACGGGCCGAATTTCACGCCGAGGTGCTGCGCATGCAGAAGGCGATCAGCGCCGTCGCCGACTGCCGCACACCGACGATCGCCTCGATCCACGGCTGGTGCGTCGGCGGCGGCGTCGACCTGATCTCGGCGGTCGATATCCGGTACGCCAGCGCCGACGCGAAATTCTCGGTACGCGAGGTGAAGCTGGCGATCGTCGCCGACGTCGGGAGCCTGGCCCGGCTGCCGCTGATCCTGTCTGACGGTCATCTGCGCGAATTGGCGTTGACGGGCAAGGACATCGACGCGGCCCGCGCCGAGAAGATCGGACTCGTCAACGACGTCTACGACGACGCCGAGGCATCCCTTGCAGCGGCACACGCGACCGCGGCGGAGATCGCGGCCAACCCGCCGCTGACGGTGAACGGCATCAAGGACGTGCTTGACCAGCAACGGATTTCGCGGGTGTCGGAGAGCCTGCGGTATGTGGCCGCGTGGAACGCCGCGTTCCTGCCGTCGAAGGACCTGACGGAGGGCATCACCGCGACGTTCGCCAAGCGCGCGCCGGAGTTCCGCGGCGAGTGACCTGGGGGAGGGGCCACTCGTCTGGCTAGACGATTTGTGTTTTTTCCCGCACGCCCACTTGCCGGGTGTGAGGCTTGATTGAGCGGGGGCCCTAGCCGAAGGGATGCCGCATGTCGCAGGTGACAGAGTCCGTGCAGCCCCCGGCTTCTGAACCGGACGCGGTGTACGAATACGACGCGTTCCTGTCGTACAACCATCAAGACCGGCCGGTGGTGTCCGGGATTCAGAAGGGCTTGCACCGTATCGGGCGGCGCATGGGTCATTTGCGTGCATTGCGCGTGTTTCGTGATGACACCGACCTGACGGCCAGCCCGGATCTGTGGGGCCGCATCGTCGCCGCGCTGGATCGGTCCCGCTTTCTTGATCGTGACCCTCTCCCACAGGCGGCCCAGTCACAGTGGGTCAACAAGGAGGTCAGTTACTGGCTGCAACAGCGGGGCCGCGAGCAGCTGCTGTTGGTGGTGGCCGCCGGACACCTGCAGTGGGACGAGACCGGTGAGCGGTTCGATGCCAACATCTCGGATGCAGCCCCGCCGGTGCTGACCGAGTAGGGCTCGTTACCGGCCGAGCCGCTCTTCATCGATGTCAGCGACGACGCGCCGTTGGGATTACCGCGCGATGCGGAGCTGTGGCAGCACTGATGTGTACATGCCGTCACGGAAAGTGTTTGACGCCAGCATGTTCCGCCGATTGCGGAGCGAGCGTTCGATCCGGCGGCCGCGCAGAAAGAAGTCCTCGCACGGTAGCGCGCGACCAGCCGGCTGATCCAGCTCTGGGAGACGCCGTAGGCGCGGGCCACCTCGGATTGGCTGAAACCCTCGACGAAGACGGCGGTGATGACCAAGCGAGCCTTCGACACCCACCGAACGTCGCGCCGGTCAACCTATTCCGACGTCTTGACACACCCCATTCGTATGTCTTGACGCATCACACCTTCGGGCGCGCTGAACAGGCGCGCTGCTCAAAATGCACGGCTACCTGCCTACACGTGCGTCGATGCCAACCTGATCGACCCATCCGGATCGCCCGGAGTCACGAGGATGTTGTCTGCCCGGTTCCAGAGATGCGGCGTGCGACATCGGCGCGGTGTGTCGGTTACCGATTTCCACGCGTCGGTGTAGCCACACCAATGGCTTGGGCGCCCACCAGTTCCATTTACCCATCACGTGCATGAATGCCGGTACCAATACCATCCGCACCAGGGTGGCGTCGGCGAGCACGGCCAACGTCAGGCCGACACCGAACAACCGCATGAACGACACGTGCGCGGCTATCAGCGCTGCGAACGAGATTGACATGATCAGTGCGGCCGCCGTTATGACCCGCCCGGTGCGGGCCACGCCAAGGGCGATGCTCTCGTCGTTGTCGGCGGCGGTGCGCGGCGAGGCCAGCCAGAACTCTCGGATCCTGGAGACCAGGAAGACTTCGTAGTCCATGGACAAGCCGAAGGCGATGCAGAACAGCAGCACCGGCGTGTTGACCACCAATGTCCCGGTGGGTGTCGTGCCGAGCCCGCCCAGATGCCCGTCCTGGAAGATCCACACCATTGCGCCGAAGGCGGCAGTCAGCGACAAAACGTTGAGCACCACCGCTTTGACGGGCAGCACCACGCTGCCGGTGAGCAGGAACAGCAGCGCGAAACTCATCATGGCGATCACGCCGAGCACGACGGGCAGCCGAGACGTGATGGCCTCGACGCTGTCTCGGTTGATCTGCGCGGTTCCCGTGATCTCGACTGCTCTGCCACCCGGGCCGGGCACTGCGTGCAGGCGGTCGAGTTGAGCCTCCGAACGGTCGGAGAACAGCGGGGCGGTGCTGTCGACGGTGAGAAACGCGCTGCCCTGCGCCTCGCCGGTCGGTGCTGACGGTGGCCCGGCGCGAGCGCCGTCAATGAACTCGCCGGTCGGGGCGGACACCCCCGAGACAGCGGGCGCTCGTGACAGCTCGGCCGCGTACCGCTCCATGTCGCTGATTGCCACGCCAGCGGCGTCGGGCACGACAATGGTCACCGCCGTCGCGGAGTCGTTGACAAAGTCGCCACGCAGTTGGTCGCCGACCCGATGCGCCGAGGCGGAGTTCGGCAGCACCCGGTCATCGGGGAAACCCCACCGCACCCCAAGGAACGGCGCCCCGAGCAGAACCAGCAGTGCAACCCCGGCCAAACCGATGGGAACGGCGTGGCGCAAGGTGAACTTCGTTGAGCGGTACCAGAACTCTTGCTCGACGCGACCGCGGACCGGTTCCGGCCGGCCCAACACACGGCGGACAAGCCGACGTACATCGAGCGAATCGAGTCGGTCTCCGAACAGGACGATTGCTGCGGGTGTCACCACGACCGCGGCGACTCCAGCGAACGCGACGGTGGCCACCCCCGCGTAGGCGAACGAGCGAAGGATGTGCATCGGGAAAAGCACCATCACCGCCATCGACAGCGCGACGGTGGTGGTGGACAGCAGCACGGTACGCCCGGTGGACGCCATGGTTCGGACGAGGGCGTCGTTTCGGTTGGCGCCGCCGGTCAACTCTTCTCGGTAGCGGCTGATCATCAGCAGCGTGTAGTCGATCGCAAGCGCCATGCCCATCGCGGCGCTCAGGTTGAGCGCGAGGATCGACACGTCTGTGAAGAGCGTGATTACCCGCAGGACCGCGAGCGTGCCCAAAATCGCCATTCCGCCAACGGCGATCGGCAATGCCGCTGCCAGTACGCCCCCGAACACCCAGACGAGCACGACGAAGCTGAGCGGAAGCGCGATCGACTCCATCAGTAACAGGTCGCGCTGTAGCTGCTCGGTGATCTGGACGTCGACCACGGCGGTGCCGCCCGAACGGACGGCTACTCCGTTGCGGTCGTAGGCCATCTGGTCAGATAGGGCCTTCGCGTAGGTCTGCCGGCTGCTTTCGGTGCCGGTGATGGCGGCGATGATCAGCCCCGACTTCCCGTCGCTGCTGATGAGCCCGGTAGCGGCGGGTGGTGGCGCCGTCCACGGCGAGGTGACACTGGCGACGTGCGGTGACCGGCGTAATTGATCCACGATCTCCGTGCCCGCCTGCCGGGCCGGCGCGCTGGCGACACCGTCTGGTGAGGAGACGATGATCAGCAGCTGCGCATCGCCCTGGGCGAACTTGTCACTGAGCAGCTGCGCCGCTTTCGCTGATTCCGAGTTGGGGTCCTGAAACCCGCTCGGCGACAGGCTCTTGGCGACTGGGACTCCGAAGATGCCCGCGGCCACCATTCCCAGCGCTGCGACGGCGACGATCCGCCGTGGTGCCACAATGGCCAACCGGGCAATCCATCGCAGCACCTGGGGTCCTTACGCTCACTGTGCGGGCACCGTGTGCCATAACTCATGGTGGAGCGAGGAGCCGATTGCTCTCCGCTCTAGGGGACACGTAAATGATCGACGAGACGTTCACAGCAGATCACCTTCGGCCGCCATTGACCGCTGACTGTTCCACTCGCGAACTGAGTTTCGTCGTCCATTCAGAGCGGGGCAGCCGCCACGTGACTGTGCCGTCGTGGTCTGTGGGATTTGACCGAGGTAGTGACGAATCTGACAGCGCAGCGCAAACGCGAAATGCACAGCTGGTTTGAACATTTCGGCGGTATCTCGTTACGAGAGTGGTAGCTCGTTCACCAGAGCGGTACGTCGGCGCTAGTCCGCACCAAAACATAAGGGGTGCAGTGGTTACTTCCGACTGAAAGAGGGTTCTTCCGCGGCGCAGACGGATACGAAACCGCCGTCGCCCAACAGCATGGCGGCCAATCACCTGCGTGAGGGTGGCCTGCTCCTCGTCGGAGCCCTCAATGAACTTCTGGTCGATGCCAAGCGTGTTATTTGAGCGGCGGGGATTAGGTACGGCAAGCAGATGGCTAAGGTGAGGTGCCGATTGAGGTACGGGAACGCAACGGCTCGGGAGCCGATTTCGAAAAACGGCCGCTACGCGGGTTCCGTAAAGCTGATGTCATCACCGAAGGTGCCGTCGGCGACGCCGCTTCGCATCTTGGTTGTCGGCGCCGGTGTGGGCGGCATTTCCGTCGCTCGGGGTCTATTGCGGGACGGACATGACGTCACCGTTTTCGAACAGCGGCCGGATGTGCGGGCAGGTGGCGGCGCCGTGACCATCTGGTCCAATGGCGCGACGGTTTTGGAGCAGCTGGGCGTCGATATGGACGGGACCGGCCAGCTGCTGTCCACACTGCAGGTCATGACATCCACGGGTCACCCGCTAACCACTGTCGACCTGACCGCGATAGTGGACCGGCTGGGCGCTCCTGTTCGGATGGTCCCGCGTCGAGTCCTGCTTGAACGGCTGCTGGAAGGCTTTCCGACCTACCGCATCCGATGCAACTCGCATGTGGTCGGCGTGGTCAGCACGCACACCGGGGTGCGGGTCGACTTCGAAGACGGCAGCTCGGCCGAAGGAGATGTGTTGATCGGTGCGGATGGCCTGCACTCGATGGTCCGGGATATCGTCGGCGCGCGACACGCGGAGCCCACGGGCTGGTGCAGCTGGCAGGGATTGGTCACGCTTCCGGGCGGCGTCGCCGACACGCACGTCGCACTGATGATGATCGGCGAGCACGGAAACCTTGGTCTGTGGCCGGCTGGAGGCTTCGATCTGCAGTGGTGGTTCGACTTGCCCTGGTCGTCGGACTTCGTCAGACCGGAGCGTCCGATCGATGTGATCCGGTCCCACTTCACGGGATGGTCCGATTCGGTCGATCGAGTACTGGCAAGGTTGACCGACGACGATCTGGCCCGTTCGCCGTTCCCGCATTTTCGGCATCCGATTCCCCGGCCGGGTCAAGGCGCGCTCACGTTGCTCGGCGATGCCGCACACACAATGCCGCCCACCCTGGCGCAGGGGTCCAATCAGGCGCTGCTGGACACGATGGTGTTGTGCAAGGCGCTTTCGGGTTTCCGGAAAAAAACGAACCGCAGCACCAGCGATCTGTGGAGCGCGCTGCGCTGGTATGAGAAGACCAGGCGACATAAGGTCGCGGCGGTGTCGCGGGTGGCGTCGCTGCAGGTGTCCCACGGTGAGTCCGCGCTGAGACCCGCGGCGATCATCCCGGACCGGTTCATGACCAAGGCAATGACGATGTTTTTGCGTTCGGTAAGTCACCGCCGGCTCTCCGCGGAGATCAGCCGAGACCTCGGGCTGCAACGACTACCCGATCGTGCCGATCGTCTCGGCAGAGACGAACAACCTCAGCAAGTCTCGCCGCACCAAGAGCTGGTGTGACGCGATGTCGACGACCTTCAGGGTGCCTCCCGCGAAGCTGGCCCGCGTTGTCGAGTGGATTCGCCACCACCTGTATCGGCTCCATCAACGGCTGGCACCGGCGCCGGCAGCGATGATGGAGATGATCCTTGCCACCTGGACGTCGCAGGCAATCACCGTAGCGGCCCAACTCGGTGTCGCCGATGCGCTCGCCAATGGGCCGCTGCCGATCGACGAGTTGGCGGACCGGGTGGGCGCGAACGCCGACGCGCTGGGCCGGCTGCTGCGGGCGTTGATCAGCCGGGGCATCTTCCGTCACCGCAGTGACGGCCGCTACGAACTGAATTCCCTTGCCAACACGCTGCATTCCGATGCACCGGTTTCGATGGCATGGGCCGCGCGGTTCTACGGGTCGCGGGAGCAGCGCGAACGCTGGACGCTGCTGGTGGATTCTGTCCGCACCGGGAATGCGGTCGTCGCGGCATTGCACGGAAAGGAGAGCTTCGAGTATTTCGCCGAAGATCCCGCACATTCAGAACTCTTCAACCAGACCATGACGAGTATTTCTGAGCTGACGGTGTCGCCCGTGGTCGCCGGCTACGACTTCAGCGCCTATCCGACGATCGTCGACGTCGGCGGTGGGCACGGGACACTGCTGGCCGCGATACTTGCGGCGGCGCCGGCCGCGCGCGGCGTCCTATACGACCTGCCGCGGGTGGTCGCGGACGCCCCGAGCCTGTTGCGGGAGCAGAAGGTGGCCGACCGGGTGCGTATCGTCGAGGGGTCGTTTTTTGACAGCGTTCCGGGCGGTGGTGACGCCTACGTCCTCAAGAACATCATCCATGACTGGCCCGACGAAAAGGCGGTGCAGATTCTGCGTAACGTTCGCGCGGCAGCCGGCCCGCGAGCCCTGGTGTTGCTGGTCGAATTCGTTATCCCCAAACATGATCGCGAATTCGCGGGGAAATGGGTCGATCTGGAGATGTTGCTGAATTTAAGCGCCCGGGAACGCACCGCGGCGGAGTACCGCGACCTGCTCGGCCAGGCCGGGTTCAGGATGACACGGATCGTGCAAACCGCTTCACCGCTGAGTCTGATGGAGGCGAGAGCCGCGTAACCACTGCACGATAAGGAGTTCCGGCTGTTGTCTGTGGCAGCCAATCCTCACGGGCCCTCCGATTGGGGGATCCGGGCTTCTCGCATTTGATGATCGCGCTCGCATCAACACTTAGTCGGCTTTCGGACCTAACCGACGGTGTTCAGCTTTGTTTTGTAGTTGCCGAAAGCCCCGGCGAGTTGGTTGTTGCCGATCGCCGATGCGCTGCTGAAGTTGCCCAACGTCAACGCAGCGTTGTTCTTGCCATACACAAAAGGTGGGGGGACGCTGCCGGCCGCGCCTACTACAACACCGTCCGACCTCACCGCGCGCTTCACCGACGCACCCCCCAACAGGCCTACCTCGCCCGACCCAAAGCGACACCCACAACCGCATCCGCCACGACCGCATCGACACCGACGGCCACCTACTACGAGAATTCCAACTCGATCCCACCAAGGACTACCAACCACAGCCCAAAACGTGAACGATGTCCCGAGACAGCTGTGAAGGACGACCGAGACATCACAATGGCGGTGGCGGAGGGATTTGAACCCCCGGACGGTGTTAGCCGTCTCTCGCTTTCAAGGCGAGTGCATTAGGCCGCTCTGCCACGCCACCGCGGACAAGAGTAACCAGCCTGCGCTACCTGCGGAGGGCGCGGGCGTCAGACCCGGCCCAGCCGTGTCGGCGGTGGCGCAACCTTCAGCCCGGCGTTGATCCGCCGGCAGTTTTCCCCCAGCGCCGCCACCTGTGGCCGCGACAGCTGACCCAAGAAGTGCGCCCTCACGTACATGCCGTAGGTAACCATGGCGCGGTTCACCACGGCCCGGCCGTCGTCGGTGATGGTCGCCAGCACGCCACGTCCGTCATCGGGGCTGGCCTGACGGCGCACGAAGCCTTGACCCTCGAGCCGTCGAATCTGCCGAGTGACCCGGCTGGGTAGCGACATCAGCCCCTCGGCCAGGTCGCCCATCCGCGAGGCGCCGCCAGGAGATTTGTTCAGCAGTTCGAGCAACCGGACATCGACGAGCGTCAGGTTGTGCGACTCGACCAGGCCGCGGTTGAGCATCGCCGACATCCGCAACGCCGCTTCGAGGAAATTTTGCCAGGATCGCATCTCGGCCAGGTCCAGGCCCGGTACCGCGCTTGCGGACCTCCCCGCGATCAACCCCTCCATGCGGCATCATAGTAGGTCAGATGCGGTTGTCAGGGGGCCGGAATCGCGTGGTAGTACCGTTTGCGGCATGCGCGCCGTCGTCGCCCATTCAGCCGACCAACTTTCCTGGGAAAGGGTTCCCGACGCACGTCCGGGGCCCGGTGAGGTACTCCTGCGGGTGCGAGCCGCCGGGGTGAACCGCGCCGATTTGCTGCAAGCCGCGGGATACTATCCGCCACCGCCCGGCGCGAGCGAGATCCTGGGTATGGAAGTGTCCGGCGAGATTACCGAGTTGGGCGACGGCGTCACCGGTTGGGCGCCCACACAACAGGTTTGCGCTTTGCTGGCGGGGGGCGGCTACGCCGAGTACGTCACGGTGCCCGCACCGCAGGTGATGCCGATCCCGGACGGGGTCGATGTGGTGACGGCGGCCGGTCTGCCCGAAGTCGTGTGCACTGTGTGGTCGAACCTCGTGATGACCGCCGGTCTTCAGCCCGGCCAGACGGTGTTGATCCACGGCGGCGGCAGCGGCATCGGTACACACGGAATCCAAGTGGCGCGGGCGCTGGGCGCAACAGTCGCCGTCACCGCCGGCTCGGCGGAGAAGCTGGACGCGGCGCACGCGCTCGGCGCCGACATCACGATCAACTACCGCGAGGAAGACTTCGTCGACCGGATCCGCGAGGCCACCGGCGGGGCGGGAGCGGACGTGATCCTCGACATCATCGGCGCGAAGTATCTCGATCGGAACATCGACGCCCTTGCGAACGACGGCCGGGTGATCGTGATCGGACTGCAGGGCGGCGCCAAAGGTGAACTCAACCTCGGCAAGCTGCTTCCCAAACGCGCCGGGGTCATCGCCACCGCGCTGCGCGGTCGTCCGGTCGACGGGCCGGCCGGCAAGGGCACGGTCGTCGAAGAGGTCGTGACGCACGTGTGGCCGATGATCGCCGACGGACGGGTGCGCCCCGTGGTCGGCGCGGTGCTGCCGATCGAACAGGCCGCCGAGGCGCACAAGCTGCTGTCGTCAGGCGAGGTGACCGGGAAAGTCGTTCTGCGAGTAGGCGACTAGGACTCAGCCGAGGGAGGCCAGTGCGCGGACCAACTGGTCCACCTCGGCCGCCGTCGAATAGTGCGCGAGCCCGACCGACACGGCGCCGCCGACATCGTTGACGCCGATCAGATCGAGCACCCGCGAGGGCGCATCTGCGATCACACAGATCCCGTTGTCCGCCAAGCGTTGTACGACGCGTTCCGCGGGCACATCTTGCACTGCGAAGCTGAGCACCGGGATACGCACCTCCGGTCGCCCCAGCACCATCACCCTGGGCAGCGACCGCAGCGACACGTGCAGGTAGTCGAACACCCGATCCATGTACAACGATGCGGATTGCATTGAGGCGGCGAGCCTTTGCCTGCGAGTGCCGCTCGCGGCCTCGTCCAGTCCCGCGAGGTACTCGATGCTGGCGACCACGCCCGCCAACAGCCCGAATTGGTGCACGCCCGTCTCGAGCCGGTCCGGCCCAGTGGCGTTGGGCACCAACGACATCGACGCAAACGTGTCGATCATCGTGGGCTCACGGAACACCAGCGCACCGATCGGCGGTCCGCCCCAGCCGACCGCGTTGACCGCAACCACGTCGGCGTCGAGTTCGTTCATGTCCATCAGGCGGTAGGGCGCGGCCGCTGAATGGTCAACCACGACCAGCCCACCGACGTCGTGCACGAGTTTCGTCACGGCACGCAGGTCGGTGACCGTCCCCAGCGTCGACGACGCCGACGTCATCGCGACGAGCCGAGTTCCCTTGGTGACCAGGCTTTCCCACTGCCACGGCGGCAGATCGCCCGTCTCGATGTCGACCTCTGCCCACTTGATGCGGGCGCCGTAACGGTTTGCTGCGCGCAGCCACGGGGCGATGTTGGCCTCGTCGTCGAGCCGGGTGACCACCACCTCGTAGCCGAGTCCGGCCCGCGTGGCTGAGGCGTCCGCGAGCGCGCGCAGCAAAACCGCGCGGTCGGCTCCGAGGACGACGCCGCGCGGGTCGGCGTTCACCAAATCGCCGACTGCCTGGCGGGCGGCATCCAGCACGGCCGCACTGCGGCGAGCGCCCGGATGCGGGCCCCTGGCGTCGGGGCGAGAGCCACGGAACGCCGTCGACACCGTGGTCGCGACCGATTCGGGGACCAACATCCCCAACTGCGCGTCGAGGTGCACCCAACCGTCGCCCAACGAGGGGTGCAGGCCGCGCACCCGGGCAACGTCGTACGCCATGCAAGCCACCTCAGCGCATCTGAAGGATCTGGCCAAACCGACCCAGTCGTCGGCCGGTGCCCTGCCCGTCAAGCCCTGACAGACCGGGTCACCTGGCCAGCCATACTAGTGCAGTGAGTTTGGCCCTCGGAGCGCTACCAGCGCTGTTGTTGCTGATAGTGCCCGGGGCGCTCGTCTCAGTGGCCGCCCGGCTACCGTGGCCGATCGCCGTCGCGGTGGGCCCGGCGGTGACCTACGGCGTGGTCGGCCTGTTGATTATTCCGCTCGGTGCGGTCGGCTGGCCGTGGAACGCGTGGACGGCGTTGTTTGCTGTGGCGTTGGTGACAGCCGTCGTCATCGGTTTACGGATGGTGCTGTCGCGCTACCGTGATCGTGGCGCGGAAAGCCTTGCCGTCTCGGCAGGGCCGGCGCTCGTCGTGGCCGCGGGCGTCGTGCTCGGGGCGGTGCTCATCGGCTATGCCGCCGCTGCCGGCCTGACGCACTGGCAATCTGTGCCCAGCACCTGGGATGCGGTGTGGCACGCCAACGAAATTCGCTACATCCTCGACACCGGACAGGCCTCGTCGACACACATGGGCGAGTTGCGAAACGTCGAAACCCATGACCCGCTGTACTACCCGTCGGCGTTTCACGCGCTGGCTGCGGTGCTCAGCCAGATCACCGGTGTCGCGGCCACCACCGCCTACACGGTCAGCTCCGTGGCGGCGGCCGTCTGGCTGTTCCCGGTGAGCGCCGCAGCGTTGACATGGCAACTTCTGCGGTCGCGGACATCGCAATGGCGGACTGCCGGATGCGCGGCCGCGGCGGCGGCGATGTCGGCGTCGTTCACCGCGGTGCCCTACATCGAGTTCGACACGGCGGCGATGCCGAACCTTGCGGCCTATGGCATCGCCGCGCCGACGATGGTGCTGATCGTGTCGACGCTTCGGCACCGTGACCGCATACCCGTCGCGGTCCTTGCGCTACTGGGTGTGTTCTCGGTGCACACCACGGCCGGTGTGGTGGTCGCGTTGTTCGTCGCCGCGTGGTGGGCGTGCGATGGACTGTGGCATCCGGCCCGAGGCCGCG
The DNA here is from genome assembly GCA_963744085.1 of uncultured Actinomycetota bacterium. GTDB lineage: Bacteria > Actinomycetota > Actinomycetes > Mycobacteriales > Mycobacteriaceae > Mycobacterium. The sequence goes on along the minus strand of CAVUSK010000014.1, from coordinate 421,420 downwards.
TCGCCGACGTGGTGACGCTGCTGTGGGTGGCCGTCCCTTCGGCCTTGCTGCTGCTGCCGCAGTTCGCCGGGATCGTCGTGCAGGCCGACGTCATCGTCGGGCATGCTTTCGTCACCCACGAGGGCAAGAAGAAGGCGCTGTTCGACGCTGTGGTCGGCCACACACGGCACCTCAACGACTTTCCGGTCCAGTACGCGTTGATGGCGCTGGCGGGCGTCGGTTTTCTGATCCTGCTGGTGCGCAGAATTTGGTGGCCGCTGGCGGTGTGGCTGCTGCTGGTGGCCGCGATCGTGCATTCCTCGGCGCCGTTCGGCACGGTGATCGGCAGCCTGCTGGGCAAGTTCAGCGACCTGTTCTACAGCGACCCCCGCCGGCTGTTCGCGGTGATCACGCTGCTGCTCGCACCGATGGCGGGCATCGCGCTCTTCACAGTCGGTGCCGCGGTGGTCGCGGGTGTGCGCCGACTGCTCGATCGTCGAGTGCCGTTCGGCGCGCCGGTCTTCTGCGGGATGACCGCGGTCATCGTCGTCGCGGTCAGCGTCGGCTACGCATGGGCTTACTTCCCGCGGCATGAATTCCTGTTCGGGCAGAAGTACGACTCGGTGATGATCGATCACAAGGATCTGGAGGCGATGGCGTACCTCGCGACGCTGCCCGGCGCCCGCGACACGTTGATCGCCGATGCCAACGTCGACGGCACCGCGTGGATGTACGCGGTTGCCGGACTGCATCCGCTGTGGACCCACTACGACTACCCGTATCAGCAGAAGCCCGGGTACAACCGCTTCATCGTCTGGGCCTATGCCGATGACGCCGACACCGACCCGCGCGTCGCCGAGGCGGTGCGGGCACTCAATATCCGGTATGTGTTGACGAGCACCCCGGTGGTGCGGGAGTTCGTTATGCCCGACGGGCTAGTGTCACTAGATAAATCGCGGTCGTGGGCCAAGATCTACGACAACGGCGAGGCTCGGATCTACGAGTGGCGAGGATCCCCACAGGCTGCAGGCTGACGAGAGAAGGCGAAGACAACAGAGCATGAGCACCGACGACGACAACATCGAGATCATCAATGGCAGCCGTGATGCCCAGGAGGACTCCGACGAGCGGTCGGTGACCGATCTGGTCGAGCAACCCGCGAAGGTGATGCGAATCGGGACGATGATCAAGCAGCTGCTCGAGGAGGTTCGCGCCGCCCCGCTGGACGACGCCAGCCGCAACCGGCTGCGCGAGATCCACGCGACGAGCATTCGTGAGCTCGAAGACGGCCTCGCACCAGAGCTTCGTGACGAGCTCCAGCGGTTGGCGCTGCCGTTCAGCGAGGAGGCGGTGCCGTCGGACGCCGAGCTGCGGATCGCGCAGGCACAGCTCGTCGGCTGGCTCGAAGGGCTGTTCCACGGCATCCAGACCGCGCTGTTCGCCCAGCAGATGGCCGCCCGTCAGCAGCTCGAGCACATGCGCCAAGGCGCGTTGCCGCCCGGACTGACCTCGCCGGGGCAGCAACCCAGCGGGCCCGGCCACCCTGGCACCGGGCAGTACCTGTAGCCGAGGCCCGGTGTCGGTTACCGATTCGACCGCCAACGGCGTGCAGTCACCGACTCACGGCGTGAGCATCCAGACGCAAGACGCCTGGGTGGAGTTTCCTATCTTCGACGCGAAGTCACGGTCGCTGAAGAAGACGTTCCTCGGGAAAGCCGGCGGCACGATCGGGCGTAACACCAGCAACGTGCTGGTGATCGAGGCGCTGAAGGACATCACGTTGTCGCTCAATATCGGCGACCGCGTCGGGCTGGTGGGGCACAACGGCGCCGGCAAGTCGACGCTGCTGCGGCTGCTGTCGGGGATCTACGAGCCGACCCGCGGCAAGGCGATCGTAACCGGCCGTGTCGCACCGATTTTCGATCTCGGCGTGGGCATGGACCCGGAGATCTCCGGCTACGAGAACATCGTCATCCGCGGATTGTTCCTCGGTGAGACACGCAAGAAGATGCTGTCGAAAGTCGACGAGATCGCCGAGTTCACCGAGCTCGGCGAGTACCTGTCGATGCCGTTGCGAACGTACTCCACCGGCATGCGGGTGCGCCTCGCGATGGGCGTGGTGACCAGCATCGACCCCGAGATCCTGTTGCTCGACGAGGGCATCGGCGCCGTCGACGCGGAGTTCCTGAAGAAGGCGCAGACGCGGTTACAGAGCCTCGTCGAGCGTTCCGGCATCCTCGTTTTCGCCAGCCACTCCACCGAGTTTTTGGCACGGCTGTGCAAGACGGCGATCTGGATCGACCACGGGTCGATCAAGATGATGGGCGGGATCGAGGACGTGGTCCGCGCGTACGAGGGTGAGGACGCGGCGCGCCACGTCGCCGAGATCATCGCCGAGATGTCGCGGGGATGAGCCGCTTGCGCGAAGACATTGAGCAAACGACGATGGTGTGTGCGGTGCTCGTGACGCATCGGCGCCCCGACGAGCTGGCGAAGTCGCTGGACGCGATCACTGCGCAGACCCGCCGGCCCGACCACCTGATCGTCGTCGATAACGACTGCGATGACCGCGTTCGTGACATTGTCAACGGGCAGCCGATCCCGTCCACCTATCTGGGATCGCGCCGAAACCTCGGTGGCGCAGGAGGATTCGCGCTCGGCATGCTGCATGCGCTGGCTCTCGGCGCCGACTGGGTGTGGTGTGCCGACGACGACGGGCGGCCACAGAACGAGGCTGTGCTCGCGAATCTGATGGCGTGCGCCGACAAGCACGGACTGGCCGAGGTGTCGCCGACTGTGTGCGACATGGATGACCCGCAGCGCCTCGCGTTTCCGCTGCGCCGCGGGGTGGTCTGGCGGCGTCGCGTCGACGAACTCCGCACCGAGGGGCCGGAGCAGGACCTGCTGGGCGGGATCGCGTCGCTGTTCAACGGTGCACTATTTCGCGCGAGCACACTGGAGGCGGTCGGCGTCCCGGATCTGCGGCTGTTCGTGCGCGGCGACGAAGTGGAGGTCCACCGGCGGCTGGTGCGCTCGGGACTGCCGTTCGGTACCTGCCTGAATGCGGTGTATCTGCACCCGCACGGCTCCGACGAGTTCAAACCGATCCTCGCCGGCCGGATGCACACGCAGTACCCGGACGATCCCGTGAAGCGGTTCTTCACCTACCGCAACCGGGGCTACGTGCTGTCGCAGCGCGGCTTACGGCGGCTGCTGCCTCAGGAGTGGGTCAGGTTCGGCTGGTATTTCCTGGTGAGCCGCCGCGACCCCGCCGGGCTGCGGGAGTGGATCAAGCTGCGGCGTCTCGGGCGGGCGGAGAAGTTCGGCCGGCCGCCGCACGGCCCGGAGGAGGACGCGTGACAGTCACCGATGACGCCGCACAGTCCAAGACGTTTCGCCGCGCGGTTGGGGACCTGACCGCAGGGCTGGGCCGCCACCCGCTGTGGCTGCACCTGGGCTGGCAGGACATCAAGCAGCGGTACCGCCGCTCGGTGCTGGGCCCACTGTGGATCACCATCGCCACCGGTACCACCGCGGTCGCAATGGGCGGTCTGTACTCCAAACTGTTTCACCTCGAGCTCTCGGTGCACCTGCCCTACGTGACGCTGGGGCTGATCATCTGGGGGCTGATCAGCGCGTCGATCCTCGAGGGCGCCGAGGTGTTCGTCGCCAACGAGGGGTTGATCAAGCAGCTGCCCGCTGCGCTGTCGGTGCACGTGTACCGGCTGGTGTGGCGCCAGGCGCTGCTGTTCGCGCACAACATCGTGATCTACGTGATCATCGCGGTTATCTATCCGAAGCCGTGGTCGTGGGCCGATTTGTCGGTGATCCCGGCGCTGGCGCTGATCATGCTCAACTGCGTCTGGGCGTCGCTGGTGTTCGGCATCATCGGCACCAGGTTCCGCGACATCGCGCCGCTGCTCAACAGCATCGTGCAGCTGCTGTTCTTCATGACACCGATCATCTGGAACGCCCAGACCCTGGCGCAGCAGGGCGCAAGCCGGTGGAGCAAGATCGTCGAACTCAACCCGCTGTTGCACTACCTGGACATCGTCCGCGCTCCGCTGCTCGGCGCGCACCAGGAACTGCGGCACTGGGTCGTGGTGCTGGTGCTGACGGTCGTCGGCTGGATTCTGGCCGCGATCGCGATGCGCAGGTACCGCAGCCGCGTGCCATACTGGGTATAGCCGCTAGGCCAGTACAAAGTAACGCAGCCAAAGATAAAGTGCCGCAAGGGAAATTGACATCGCAGTGACGACAATGCCTTTGCGGGTGAACTCCCAGAACGAGATCGGGCTGTCGGATCGGCGGGCGATGCCGAGCATAACGACGTTCGCGCTGGCGCCGATCGCGGTCAGGTTGCCCCCGAAATCCGCGCCGAGTGCCAGGGCCCACCACAGCGCACCCTGATGCGCTTCCCCTGGCATGCTCGCCACCAGCTCCGCGACGATCGGAGTCATCGTCGCGACGTAAGGGATGTTGTCGATGATCCCCGACACCGGCGCTGAGACGCCCAGGATCAGCATCACCGTGAGCAATGCATTCCCTCCGGTCGCATCGATCGCCAGCCGCGCCAACTGGTCGATCACGCCGGTCTTCACCAGCGCGCCGACCATGATGAACAGGCCCGCGAAGAACAGCAGCGTCTCCCACTCCACGCCGGACAGATAGTCCGACCGCTCCAGCCGGGCGAGCAAAACGAGCACACCCGCACCGAGAAGGGCGACGATGGATGGCGCGATGTGCAGGACCGAGTGCAGGACGAAGGCCGCGAACACGGCCACCAGCACCACGCCGCACTTGATCAGCAGGCGCGGATCGCGAATTGCCTCGCGCTCCTCCAGGGACATCACCTCGGCCACCCGTTCGGCGTCAACGTCGAACGAACCGCGGAATAGACGGGGCAACATCAAGACGAACACGGCCAGCGCGACCAGGACGATCGGCAACATGTGCACGAGAAAGTCGTTGAACGACAAGCCCGCTCGGCTCGCGATGATGATGTTCGGCGGATCGCCGACCAACGTGCCTGCTCCTCCGATGTTCGACGCGAACACCTCCGCCATCAGGAACGGCGCCGCGCGAACGTTGAGCCGGTCGCACACCAGCAAGGTCACCGGCGCGATGAGCAGGACAGTGGTGACGTTGTCCAGCAGCGCCGACGCAAACGCGGTCACGACGACCAGCAGGATCATGATGCGCAGCGGGGATCCCTTGGCGCGCTTGGCCGCCCATATCGCGATGTACTCGAAGACGCCCGTCTGGCGCAGCACCGAGACGATCACCATCATTCCGAACAGCAGGAAGATGACGTCCCAGTCGATACCGGTCTCGCGCGAGAAGAACACGTCGTCGGACTCGACGATGCCGAGTGCAACAACCACTGCCGCGCCGGACAACGCAACCAGCGTCTTGTTGATGCGGTCGCTGGCGATCAACACATATGCGACCACGAACACCGTGATCGCCACGACAGTCATCGGTTCTGCTCCTGGTCGTAGGGCTGAGTCGTTGGACTGACGCCGACCAGGCTTCCCGGCACACCAGAGATGAACCTATCAGCGATGCTCTGCCGAAAGCTCAATGTTTGAGTGCGGCCGCCAGCAGCCGCGATGCGGTGATCACGCCGTGCAGTTCACCGTCTTTCATCACCGCAAGCAATGGGCTTCGGTACTGCGCCATGAGGGCGGCCACTTCGATGATCGTGTCGTTCGCATCGACCGTCGGCACGTCGACCAAGTGTTTCGGAATTACGTCGCGCACTGTCTTCGTGGCCAGCTTCTCGGCGCACCGGTCGGCGACAGATTCGTTGAGCACTCCCGCGAGGGACGGGTCGTCTTGCACATAGGCCGGCACGAGGAAGCGCACAACTTGAGAGGCCGGCAACACGGCGTTCGGACGACCGGACGTGTCGGTGACGACGATGCCGGGAAGCCGGTGTTCGGCCAGTAACCGGGCCGCGTCCAGGGCTCCCGAATCCATGGTCACCACGGGGAAATCCTCGGCGATGTCCCCTGCATGCATAACTGCACAATACGACCGCCGTCTTCGCCATATGCTCCGGGCATCACGCCAACAAAGGGGTCGACATGAATCACCGGTTGCTCGCATTGTGTGCGGCACTTCTCGCGACCGGCTCGCTCGCCATCGGGCCGGTCGTCTCGACTAGCAGTCCTGCGTCCTATACGGCGGACGCCTGTGCGAGTGCCGGAGGCCGGCACGTCGACGTGTCCGGATGCGCCGACCCCGCCGACGACCTCGATCCGGAACCGGCCGCAGCCGACGAATCGACCGAGGCACCCCCACCGCCGCCACCGTCCGGGCCGGACGTCAGCGCGTGCGTCAACGCCGGCCGGCATGTCGATGTGAGCGCCTGCACTTAAGTCGGCTTGGCGGCAACCCGCACGGCGAGAGGCGCGCTGATGCTGTGCAGCACCAGACTCAGCGTGACCGTGACGACCACGGCCTGCGTGATCAGACCGGCTTGGGTGATTTCGCCCTTCTCAATCACCAGCAGGCCCAACACCAATGTCCCGATTCCGCGCGGGCCGAACGAGCCCATGAACAGCGTGCTCGACAGCGGCAGTCCCGCGCGCACCATGGCCAGCAACACCGCGATGACGCGCACCACGAACAACGCGACGACGGCGAACACCACCAGTTGCCAGCTCACGTCGCGCCAGACCTGGATTACCGCGAAACCGCCGAAGATCGCGAACACCAACAGCTCGAGCAACTCGCCGAGCGCGTCGGACACCTTTGTGGTGTCGGTGAGTTCATCCGACGACACCATCGCGTAGGCCAAGCCGCCGGCGAATGCGGTCACAAAACCGCTGGCGTGCAACTGTTCTCCGGCGCCGAAGCAGGATAGTGCGAGCGCCAACGTCGCCAATTGCGCCCACGTCTGGCTCATCCACCCGCGTCTGCATGATCGGACCATGACCGTCGCTCCGATCGCCCCGATCGCGAGACCGAGCGCGACGGAGACGAACTCGGTGCGAAACGCGAACCACGCCCACCGGGCAGGCTCCGGATTTCGGTGCTCCGACGCCACGGCAAGCGCGGCGAGCAGCGCTGCGAGTGCGAACCCGTCGTAGAAGCCGCTTTCGGCCGCCAGCGCGTTTCGAATCCGTTCCGGCAGACGACGGTCCTCGATCACGACTTCGATCAAGGCCACGTCGGTGGGCGCCACCATGATGGCCAGGCACACCGCCTCCCACAGCGGCAGCACCGGGAGGAGCAGAACGGCGGTGAGCGTGCCCAGCGCGACCGACACCGGTATCCCGATCGCCATGAGCCGCAACGTCAACCTGCCGCGGCCCAGTACGGTGCGCAGGTTCAGCCGCGACGCCTGGTTGAACAGAATCACGGTCAGCGCCAACTGTGCGAGGAAGGTGAATGTTTCGGCGTCGGCGTTCTGCACCTCGATGGCGCCCAAGCCGGCAGGGCCCAGCGCCATCCCGAATGCGACGAAAATCAACGCCGGCGCCACGTACCACCGCCGCACCAGACCGGACACCACGGCGTACCCGAGCACCAGCGCGGTGAGGGTGAACGCGGTCTCGGTGTGCATCAGCCGTAAGGCTCGCACATCTTCAATCGGCCGCACGCTCTAAGCTGCCGACGTGGCCGAGCCGCTGATGCCGTCGAACCTGACGCTCAAGACGCAGATCGTGCGGTTCGTCATCACCGGCGGATTCTCGGCGATCGTGGACTTCGGGCTCTATGTCTTGATGTACAAAGCCGTCGGGCTGCAGGTCGACGTGGCCAAGTCGCTGAGCTTCGTCGCGGGGACGATCACCGCCTACCTGATCAACAGGCGATGGACGTTCCAGGCGCCGCCCAGCACGGCCCGTTTCATCTCTGTGATGGTGCTCTACGCGCTGACATTCGCTGTCCAGGTCGGCCTGAACCACCTCTGCCTGCAGGTCTTCGCCTTCAAGACATGGGCGGTGCCCGTCGCGTTCGTGATCGCACAAGGCACCGCGACGGTGATCAACTTCATCGTGCAGCGAGCGGTGATATTCCGGTTGCGCTGAGCCCGGGCGCGCGGCGCCGACCGGTAGGCTGACCGGCGATGTTGACCACGAAGCGGCTGACCGGGTGGGGCCGCACGGCGCCGACGGTGGCGCAGGTGCTCTCCACACCCGACGCCGAGGAGATCGCCAAAGCGCTGGTCCGTGCGGCCGACGGCGGCACACGCGGCGTGATCGCCCGCGGACTGGGCCGCTCGTACGGCGACAACGCGCAGAACGGCGGCGGCCTGGTGATCGACATGACCCCGCTCAACCGGATCCACTCGATCAGCGCCGACACCCGGCTGGTCGATGTCGACGCGGGTGTGAACCTGGATCAGCTGATGCGGGCCGCGCTGCCGTTCGGGCTATGGGTCCCGGTGCTGCCGGGCACCCGCCAGGTCACCGTCGGCGGCGCGATCGCGTGCGACATCCACGGTAAGAATCACCACAGCGCGGGCAGCTTCGGTAACCACGTCCGCTCGATCGAACTGCTCACCGCCGACGGCGATGTTCGCTACCTCACTCCACAGGATCCCGAGTCAGAGCTGTTCTGGGCCACGGTCGGCGGCAACGGCCTGACGGGCATCATCCTGCGCGCCACGATCGAGATGACACCCACGGAGACCGCGTATTTCATCGCCGACGGCGACGTCACCGCGAGCCTGGACGAAACCATCGCATTGCACAGCGACGGCAGCGAGGCCAACTACACCTATTCCAGCGCGTGGTTCGACGCGATCAGCGCGGCGCCCAAATTGGGCCGCGCCGCCGTCTCACGGGGTTCGCTTGCCCGTCTTGATCAGCTGCCCAAGAAGCTGCAGCGCGACCCGCTGAAATTCGATGCCCCCCAACTGCTCACGCTTCCTGACATCTTCCCGAACGGGCTGGCCAACAAGTACACGTTCGGCCCGATCGGCGAGCTGTGGTACCGCAAGTCGGGCACCTATCGAGACAAGATCCAAAATCTGACGCAGTTCTACCACCCCCTGGACATGTTCGGGGAATGGAATCGTGCCTACGGGCCGGCCGGGTTTCTCCAGTACCAGTTCGTCGTCCCCACCGATGCCGTCGCGGAGTTCAAGAGCATCGTCTCAGACATCCAAGCGTCCGGACATTACTCATTCCTCAACGTGTTCAAGCTGTTTGGCGAGGGTAATCAGGCGCCGTTGAGTTTCCCGATCCGCGGCTGGAACGTCTGCGTGGATTTCCCGATCAAACCTGGACTGGCCGAATTGGTGCGCGAGCTGGACAGCAAGGTATTGGAATTCGGCGGCAGGCTGTACACCGCCAAGGACTCGCGCACCACCGCCGAGACCTTCCATGCCATGTACCCGCGGATCGACGAGTGGATCGCTGTGCGCCGCAAGGCCGATCCGCACGGCGTGTTCGCGTCCGACATGGCCCGTCGGTTGGAGTTGCTGTAAATGCTTGACGCCGTGGGTAATCCGCAGACCATCCTATTGTTGGGCGGCACTTCCGAGATCGGTCTCGCCATCTGTGAGCGCTATCTGCGAACCGCGCCCGCGCGGATCGTGCTGGCCGCGATGCCCGACGATCCCGGCCGCGACGGCGCCGTCGCACAGATGAAGGCCGCGGGCGCAAAGGAAGTCGAGCTGATCGACTTCGAGGCATTAGACACCGAGTCCCACCCGAAGGTGATCGAGCAGGCGTTCGCCGCCGGCGATGTGGATGTGGCGATCGTCGCGTTCGGGCTACTCGGCAACGCCGAAGAGTTGTGGCAGAACCAGCGCAAGGCCGTCAAGATCGCCGAAATCAACTACACCGCAGCCGTGTCCATCGGAGTGCTCCTCGGCGAGAAGATGCGCGCGCAGGGCTTCGGTCAGATCATCGCGATGAGCACAGTGGCCGGTGAACGGGTGCGGCGGTCCAATTTCGTGTACGGCTCCACGAAGGCCGGACTCGACGGCTTCTACCTCGGACTCGGTGAAGCGTTGCGCGAGTACGGCGTTCGGGTGCTGGTGATCCGGCCGGGGCAAGTTCGCACCAGGATGAGCGCACACATCAAGGAAGCGCCGCTGACCGTCGACAAGGAGGACGTCGCGCAGTTGGCGGTCACCGCGGCGGCCAAGGGCAAGGAGCTGGTGTGGGCGCCACCGGCGTTCCGCTACGTGATGATGGTGCTGCGGCACATCCCGCGGGCCATCTTCCGGAAACTGCCCATCTAGATGCGGCTCGCGCTCGGCACGGTCGGCCACATGCTGATTGCGGCCGCCGTGGCCGCCGTGGTCAGCGTGGTGGCGCTGAGCGCGATTTCTCGCGTCGAGTGGCCGGCGTACAACACGTCGAATCAGCTGCATGCGCTGACAACGGTCGGTCAATTCGTCTGTCTCGCGGGGTTGTTGGTCGCGGGCTGGCTGTATCGGCGCGGGCGGCGGAACATCGCCTACGGCGGCGCACTGCTGTTCCTGTCGGCGTTCGCGGTGGCAACACTTGGGATGCCACTGGGCGCGACCAAGCTCTACCTGTTCGGCATCTCGGTGGATCAGCAGTTCCGCACCGAATATCTGACACGCCTGACCGACAGCGCGGCGCCACACGACATGACCTACTTCGGGCTCCCGCCGTACTACCCGCCCGGGTGGTTCTGGATCGGCGGCCGGGCCGCGGCTCTGACAGGGACGCCGGGGTGGGAGATGTTGAAGCCCTGGGCGATCACCTCGATCACCATCGCGATCGTGGTCGCATTTGTGTTGTGGTCCAGGCTGATTCGCTTCGAGCTGGCGCTGATCGTCACCACCGCGACCGCAGCGGCCACGCTCGCCTACTCACCGGCCGAGCCGTACGCCGCGATCATCACAGTGCTGCTGCCGCCGATGCTCGTGCTGGCATGGTCGGGCCTGCGGGGTGGCAGGCGTCCCGCACAAGCAGGTGGGCCCACCGGCGGCTGGGCGGCCGTTGTCGCCGTCGGCGTCTTCCTCGGGCTCGCCGCGGTGTTCTACACACTGCTCGTCGCCTACAGCGCCTTCGCGATCGCGATCATGGCCGTGGTCGCGATTCTCGCGCGCTGGCGCCAACCGGGCCGCTTCGATCCGCTGCTGCGGCTGGCCGTGATCGCGGTCATCGCGATCACGATTGCGCTGGTCGGATGGCTTCCGTATCTGCTGGCCGCGATGGGTGACTCGCCCGCCGGCGCCGGGACGGCACAGCACTATCTGCCGCCGGACGGCGCGCAGCTGTCGTTTCCGATGCTGCAGTTCACCCTGCTGGGAGGGTTGTGCATGGTCGCCACGCTGTGGCTAGCGGTGCGCGCGACTTCGTCGACCCGGGCGGCTGCACTCGCGATCGGCGTGCTCGCCGTCTACGCCTGGTCACTGCTGTCGATGCTGACCACGCTGCTGCGCACCACACTGCTGTCGTTTCGCCTGCAACCCACTTTGACCGTGCTGCTGGCCGCCGCGGGCGCATTTGGTTTCGTCGAGGCCGCTATCGCAATCGCGCATCGGTACAGCCCAGCCACCGGTCGGCGGATCATCGCCGCGGCCGGTGCGCTCGGGGCTGTCGGTGCGCTGGGTTTCAGCCAGGACATCCCCAACGTTCTCAAGCCTGACCTGATCGTCGCCTACACCGACACCGACGGTCATGGGCAACGTGCCGATCGGCGACCGCCCAGCGCGGTCACGTACTACTCCGAGATCGACGCGAAGATCCGCGACGTCACCGGCAAGCCGCGCAACGAGGTCGTGGTGCTCACCGCGGACTACAGCTTCCTGTCGTTCTACCCGTACTGGGGATTCCAGGGCCTCACGTCCCACTACGCAAACCCGTTGGCGCAGTTCGACAAACGTGCCGCGGCGATTCAGAACTGGGGCACGCTCAAGACCGCCGACCAGTTCATCGCAGCGCTGGACGCGCTGCCATGGAGACCGCCGACGGTGTTCTTGATGCGCCAGGGCGCCAACGACACCTACACCTTGCGTCTTGCGTCCGACGTCTACCCGAACCAGCCCAACGTGGAGCGCTACCAGGTCGCGTTTGACAAGGCGCTGTTCGCAGATCCGCGGTTCTCTGTCACCACGATCGGGCCGTTCGTGCTGGCCATTAGGGTCGAGCACTAACATCTACCCCCGTGACGGGCGCCGGCGAGGGCAACTACCGAACCGCGCGGATCATCGCGATTGTCACCGGGCTGCTGGGCATCGCTCTTGCGGTGGCAACTCCGCTGCTGCCTGTCAAGCAAACCACCGCGCAGTTGAACTGGCCGCAGAACGGCGTCTTCTCCAGTGTCACCGCCCCCCTGATCTCTTACGTCGCCACGGACCTGAGCATCACCGTCCCGTGCGGCGCCGCCGCGGGGCTCGCGGGACCCGAGAACGCGAGCAAGACGATGCTGCTGTCCACGGTGCCCAAACAGGCCGCGAAGGCCGTCGACCGTGGGCTGCTGATCCAGCGGGTCAACGACAACCTGCTCGTCATCGTCCGCAACACCCCCGTCGTGACCGCGCCGCTGAGCCAGGTCCTCAGCCCAGCCTGCCGGCGACTGACGTTCACGGCGCAGGCCGACCAGGTCACCGGCGAGTTCGTCGGCCTGGTCAACGGGCCCAATAGCGACGATCCGGGTGCTCCACTACGCGGAGTGAAAACCGGGTACGACTTCCGCCCCCAAATCGTTGGCGTCTTCACCGATCTGTCGGGTCCGGCGCCGCCGGGGCTGAGCTTGTCGGCCACCGTGGACTCCCGCTACAGCAGCGCACCGACGCTGATCAAGATGCTGGCGATGATTTTCGGCGTCGCGATGACGCTGGCGTCGCTGATCGCGCTGCACGTGATGGACACCGCCGACGGTATGCGGCATCGCCGATTCCTCCCGGCGCGCTGGTGGTCCGCCACACCGCTGGACGGCGTCGTGGCCGCGGTGCTCGTGTGGTGGCATTTCGTCGGCGCGAACACCGCCGACGACGGCTACATCCTGACGATGGCGCGGGTGTCCGAAAACGCGGGGTACATGGCCAACTACTACCGCTGGTTCGGCACACCGGAGGCACCGTTCGGCTGGTATTACGACTTGCTTGCGCTGTGGTCGCACGTCACATCGGCAAGCGTGTGGGTGCGGTTGCCGACGCTGGTGATGGCGCTGACGTGCTGGTGGCTGATCAGCCGAGAAGTCATCCCCCGACTGGGCCACGCGGTCAAGAGCTACCGCCCGGCGGCGTGGACGGCGGCCGGTATGTTCTTGGCGTTCTGGCTGCCGCTGAACAACGGGCTGCGGCCGGAGCCGATCATCGCGTTGGGCATCTTGCTGACGTGGTGCTCGGTGGAACGCGCAGTGGCCACCAACCGGCTGTTGCCGTTGGCCCTGGCGTGCATAATCGGTGCGCTGACGCTGTTCTCCGGACCGACCGGCATCGCCTCGATCGGCGCGCTGCTGGTGGCGATCGGTCCGCTGCGCACGATCCTGCACCGCCGCTCGGCCCAGTTCGGGTATCTGCCGTTACTGGCGCCGATCATCGCGGCATGCACCGTCACGCTCATCCTGATCTTCCGCGACCAGACGCTCGTCGGCGAGATCCAGGCCAACGCCCTCAAGAGGTCGGTGGGGCCGAGCCTGAGCTGGTTCGACGAACACATCCGCTACGAGCGGTTGTTCATGGCCACCCCGGACGGGTCGATCGCCCGCCGGTTCGCGGTTCTCGCGCTCCTGGTCGCACTGGCGGCTGCGATCGCAATGGCGTTGCGCAAGGGCCGTATTCCCGGCACCGCTGCCGGGCCGAGCCGCCGCATCGTCGGCATCACCATCATCTCGTTCATCGCGATGATGTTCACCCCGACGAAGTGGACCCACCACTTCGGCGTGTTCGCCGGGCTGGCCGGCTCGCTGGGCGCGCTGGCCGCCGTCGCGGTGACCGCAGCCGTGATGAAGTCCAGACGCAACCGCGTGGTGTTCGCGGCGCTGGTGCTGTTCGTGACCGCGCTGTCTTTCGCGAGCGTCAACGGCTACTGGTATGTCTCGAATTTTGGTGTGCCCTGGTCGAATTCGTTCCCCGAATTCCATTTCGGCTTCACCACTATGCTGTTGGGGCTGACCGTTCTGGTGTTGCTGGTTGCTGCGTGGTTCCACTTCTCCGGACGCGATACGCCGCAGCCCGAAGGCGGCTCTGACGGGCGCTGGCCGCGGGTGCGCCGAATTGTCGAGTCCCCGTTGGCCGTTGTGACTTGGGTCGTGGTGGCGTTCGAAGTGTTCTCATTGACCGCCGCGATGATCGGTCAGTACCCGGCGTGGACGGTCGGACGGTCAAACCTGGAGGCCCTCTTCGGCAAGACATGCGGCCTCGCCAACGATGTGATGGTCGAACAAGATCCGAACGTGGGAATGTTGACGCCGTCGCGCGTTCCGGTCGCCGATGGACTCGGCGCCGTCACCTCCGACGGCTTCGATGCGAACGGCATCCCGGCCACCGTCACTCCCGACCGTGCCACCAATCCGCCCGGCGGCGGCGCATTCGTCGACTCCACCTCCGGCACGACCGCCACCGGCGAAGCCGGCAACGAGGGCGGCACCACGGTCGTCAACGGAATCAACGGCTCCCGCACGCAGCTTCCCTATGGCCTCGACCCGGCCCGCACGCCTGTGCTGGGCAGTTACCGAACGGGGATCCAGGCGCCCGCGGCGCTGCGGTCGGCCTGGTACCGGCTGCCTCCGCGCGACAAGGCCGGGCCGCTGCTGGTGGTCTCGGCCGCGGGCCGGTTCGATGCCCGTGAAGTGCAGGTGCAGTGGGCCGGCGACGACGGGAAGGTGACCGGCAGCGCCGCCTTCGCCGATATCGGATCGCCACCGGCGTGGCGCAACCTGCGCCTGCCGCTGTCGGTCATCCCGTCCAGCGCCACCCAGATCCGGCTGTCGGCGAGTGACGACGACCTTGCTCCCCAGCACTGGATCGCCCTGACGCCGCCGCGGCTCCCCCAGCTACGCACGCTGCAGGACGTTGTGGGCTCGCAGACTCCCGTGCTGCTCGACTGGCTGGTGGGGCTGGCGTTTCCGTGCCAGAAGCCATTTGGCCACGACAACGGCGTCATCGAAGTGCCGAAGTGGCGCATTCTGCCCGACAGATTCGGGGACGAGGCGAATTCGCCGGTGATGGACAACGTCGGCGGCGGCCCGTTGGGCATTACCGAGCTGCTGCTGCGGGCCTCGACCGTCGCCACGTATCTCAACAACGACTGGTTCCGTGACTGGGGCTCGTTGCAGCGGCTGACGCTGTATTACCCCGACGCCACGCCGGCCCGGCTCGATCTCGGTTCGGCAACACGTGGTGGGCTGTGGAGCCCGGCGCCCATGCGTCGTTAGGTACGTCGCATACCATCGAGCCTCGTGCCTGGCGATGGTGAGCGACCGCGGCGAACGCATCGCATCGCACGGCTGATCGCTGCCGCGGCCGGCATCGCCGGGGTCACCTTGTGTGTTCTGGTCCCGCTACTGCCTGTGAAGCAGACGACGGCGACGATCCTGTGGCCACAAGGACCAGTCGGCAATATCACCGCCCCGCTGGTGTCCGGCGCACCGCGCGCCCTCGACGTCAGCATCCCGTGCCGGGCCGTCGCGTCGCTGCCGAAGACGGGCGGCTTGGTGTTCTCGACCATTCCTCCGGAGGGCACGGATGCGAGCAAGCACGGGCTGTTCGTTCGCGCCAATGCCGACGTCGTGGTCGTCGCGTTCCGGGACTCGGTCGCCGCACTAGCTCCGCGCGCCGCCGTCGATGCCGGCGCCTGCAGCGTCCTGCACATCTGGGCCAACGTCGGCGGTGTCGGAGCGGACTTCGTGGGGATTCCAGGGGCCGCCGGCAAGCTCGCGGTTGAGAAGAAGCCGCAGATTGCCGGGGTGTTCACCGAGCTCAAGGTCCCTGCGCAGCCAGGGCTGTCCGCCCGCGTGGACATCGACACCCGGTTCATCACGGCCCCGACGATGCTGAAGACGGCCGTGATGGTGCTGGGCGTCATTTGTGTGGTCGCGGCGATTCTCGCGCTGGCGGTTCTTGACTGGTACTCGGGTCGATGGCGTCGAGGCGGAATCCGGTACTGGCTGCGCGCGAGCAGCGCCACCTGGCTGGCAGACGTCGGTGTGGTCGGGACACTGGTGCTGTGGCACCTCATCGGTGCAATCTCATCCGACGACGGCTACAACCTGACGATCGCGCGGGTCTCCCAACAAGCCGGATATGCGGCGAACTACTACCGGTACTTCGGCACCACGGAGGCGCCGTTCGACTGGTACCAGTCGGTGCTCGGAGAGCTCGCGTCGGTCAGCACGGCTGGCGTGTGGATGCGACTGCCTGCCACCCTCGCGGGCATCGGCTGCTGGCTGATTGTCTCCCGCTGTGTGCTGGCGAGGCTCGGGTGCAAGCTGGCCGCCGATCGGGTGGCTGTGTGGACGGCGGGCGCGGTGTTTCTCGCAGCCTGGCTGCCGTTCAACAACGGGCTGCGGCCCGAGCCGATCATCGCGTTCGGCACGCTGCTGACTTGGATACTCGTCGAGAACGCGCTCGCCAGCCGCCGATTGGCGCCGGCCGCGGTGGCGATCGGCGTCGCCACGTTCGCCGCAACGGTGGCGCCGCAGGGCTTGATCGCGCTGGCGCCGCTGCTGGTGGGTGCCCGTGCCATCGCCCGAATCATCGCCCGCCGCCGTGCCGTTGACGGGCTGCTGGCCCCGATCGCCGCGCTGCTCGCATCGTCGACGCTGATCCTCGTCGTCGTGTTCCGCGACCAGACGCTGGCGGCTATCGCCGAGTCGGCACGCATCAAGTACAAAGTTGGGCCGACGATCCCGTGGTACCAGGACTTCCTGCGGTACTACTTCCTGACGGTGGAGGACAGTGTCGACTCGTCATTGACGCGCCGCTTCGCCGTCCTGGTGCTGCTGCTGTGCCTGTTCGGCATGCTCGCCGTGCTTCTGCGGCGCGGCGGTGTTGTTGGCATGGCCAATGGTCCGGTGTGGCGGCTGATCGGCACCACGGCCGTCGGGCTGATGCTGCTGACGTTCACGCCGACGAAATGGGCGGTCCAGTTCGGGGCCTTCGCCGGGCTGGCCAGCGCCCTCGGTGCGGTCACGGCATTCACGTTCTCGCGGGTCGGGCTGCACAGCCGTCGTAATCTCGCGTTGTACGTGACCGCCTTGCTGTTCGTGCTGGCGTGGGCGACGTCGGGGATCAACGGCTGGTTCTACGTAGGCAACTATGGAGTGCCGTGGTTCGACAAGCAGCCGGTGATCGCGAGCCATCCGGTGACGACGATGTTCCTGGCGCTGGCCATCGCTACGGGACTGCTCGCCGGCTGGCTGCACTTCCGGATGGACTTCGTCGGGCACACCGAGGTCACCGACAGCAGGCGCAACCGGATCCTCGCGTCGACGCCGCTGCTGGCGGTGGCCGTCATCATGGTGGTGCTGGAGGTCGGGTCGATGGCCAAGGCCGCCGCTCAGCGCTACCCCGTGTACACAACCGCCAAGGCCAACATGGACGCCCTGGCCTCGGGGCTTTCCAAGACCAGCTGCGCGATGGCCGACGACGTGCTGGTCGAACCGGACACGAACGCAGGCTTACTGCAACCGGTTCCCGGTGAGAAGTTCGGACAGTACGGCCCTCTCGGCGGCGAGGACCCGGTTGGGTTCACCCCCAACGGGATCGGTGAAAAGCTGGAGCCGCCGGAGCCCGTGACCGCCAACCCCGGCACCGTGAACTCCGACGGCTCGCCGAACGAGCCGAACGTCGGGATCGGCTACGCAGCCGGAACCGAGGGCGGGTACGGCCCGGAGGGAGTCAACGGTTCGCGGACCCATTTGCCGTTCGGGCTTGACCCGGCCCGCACGCCGGTGATGGGCAGCTACGGCGAGAACACCGTCGCCGCCAAGGCCACCTCAGCGTGGTACCAGCTGCCACCGCGCACCCCGGACCGGCCGCTCGTGGTGGTTGCTGCCGCCGGCGCGATCTTCTACTACGACGATGTGGGCAACTTCCACTACGGGCAGTCGCTGAAGCTGCAGTGGGGAGTGCACCGGTCCGACGGCAGCTACCAGGCACTTGGTGAAGTGCTGCCGATCGACGTCACGCCGCAGAATGCGTGGCGCAACCTGCGGTTCCCACTGGCCTGGGCGCCGCCGGAGGCCAACGTCGCGCGCATCGTCGCCTCCGACCCGAATTTGAGCTCAGATCAGTGGTTCGGTTTCACGCCGCCGCGGGTGCCGATCCTTCAGTCCGCCCAGCAGCTTCTCGGTTCGCGGGCGCCCGTGCTGATGGACATCGCCACCGCGGCGAACTTCCCGTGCCAGCGCCCGTTCTCGGAGCACCTCGGCGTGGCCGAGTTGCCGGACTATCGGATTCTGCCGAACCACAAACAAACGGCGGTGTCGTCGAACAAGTGGCAATCCGCCGAGGATGGCGGCCCCTTACTGATAACAACGGCACTACTACGCAGCTGGACCGTGCCGTCGTACCTACGCGACGACTGGTACCGCGACTGGGGTGCCATTGAGCGCTACGAGCGGTTGATTCCCGAAAGCCAAGCGCCGGATGCCGTCATCGAGCAAGGGTCCGTCACGGTGAACGGTTGGGCCCGGGGCGGACCGATAAGGGCGCTCCCATGACAGCCGTATTCGCCAACGTTGAACGCGAGCCGTCCCGCGCGGACGAGGTGCGGCGCGGCGTCGCGACGGCCCGCTGGGTCGCGACGGTCGCCGGCCTGATCGGGTTCGTGCTGTCGATCGCCACACCGCTGCTTCCGGTGGTGCAGACCACCGCGACGTTGAACTGGCCGCAGAACGGTGTGCTGTCCGACGTCACATCCCCATTGATTTCGCAGGCGCCTGTGTCGATGACGATAACCGTGCCGTGCGACGTGATCCGCGGTCTAGGTCCCCAAGGCGGTCTGGTGCTGGGCACCGCGCCGAAGGACGGCAAGCAGGCCACCCTCAACGGGTTGTTCGTCAACGTCAACACAAGCCGGGTCGATGTCACCGACCGCAACGTGGTGGTCGCGAGTGTGCCACGCGCTCAGGTTGTTTCACCGCTCTGCCAGCGCATCGACATCGTCTCGTCAGAGGCAGGCACGTTCGCGACCTTCGTCGGGCTGACGGACAGCAAAGGACAGCCGCTACGCAGTGGGTTCGCCGACCCGAACCTGCGGCCGGCGATCGTCGGAGTGTTCACGGAGCTGACGGGGCCTGCCCCGCCGGGATTGAGCGTTTCGGCGGTGATCGACACCCGGTTCTCCACTAAGCCAACGGTGTTGAAGCTCGCTGCGATGCTCATCGCGATCGTGGCCACCGCCGTCGCGCTGCTTGCGCTGTGGCGCCTCGACCGCGTCGACGGCCGCCGGATGCATCGGCTGATCCCGGCGCGCTGGCGGTTCTTCACAGCCGCCGACGTCGTCGTGGTCGGCGGTTTCCTGGTGTGGTACATCGTCGGCGCGAACTCCTCCGACGACGGCTACATCCTGCAGATGGCCCGCACCGCAGGCGAAGCGGGCTACATGGCAAATTACTTCCGCTGGTTCGGCAGCCCCGAGGACCCGTTCGGCTGGTACTACAACGTGCTGGCTCTGATGACCCACGTCAGCGACGCCAGCATTTGGATGCGGCTGCCCGATTTGATCTGCGGGCTGGTCTGCTGGCTGTTGCTGTCTCGCGAGGTGCTTCCGCGCCTCGGGCCAGCGGTGGCGTCCAGCAAGGCCGCGATGTGGGCAGCGGGTCTCGTGCTGCTCGCGGCCTGGATGCCGTTCAACAACGGGCTGCGCCCCGAGGGCCAGATCGCTACCGGAGCGCTGATCACCTACGTGCTGATCGAACGCGCGATCATCTCCGGCCGGTTGACCCCCGCGGCGCTGGCAGTCGTGACCGCGGCGTTCACGCTCGGCATCCAGCCGACGGGGCTGATCGCGGTGGCCGCGCTGTTGGCCGGCGGCCGACCGCTGCTGCGAATCCTGGTGCGACGGCACCGGGTGATCGGGACGTGGCCGCTGGTGGCGCCGCTGTTGGCCGCCGGATTCGTCGTGCTCACCGTGGTATTCGCCGACCAGACGCTGGCAACGGTGTTGGAAGCCACGAGAATTCGCACTGCCATCGGACCCAGCCAGGCCTGGTACACCGAGAACCTGCGCTACTACTACCTGATCCTGCCGACTGTCGATGCCGCAATAGCGCGGCGGTTCGGGTTTTTGGTCACCGCCCTGTCGCTGTTCGCGTCGATGTTTATCATGTTGCGGCGCAAGCGAGTTCCCGGGGTAGCCCGCGGCCCGGTATGGCGGTTGATCGGGGTGATCTTCGGCACGGTGTTCTTCTTGATGTTCACTCCGACGAAGTGGGTTCACCACTTCGGATTGTTCGCCGCGGTCGGTGCGGCGATGGCGGCCGTGGCCACGGTGCTTGTGTCGCCGTCCGTGTTGCGCTGGTCGCGTAACCGGATGGCCTTTCTGTCGGCCGTGCTCTTTCTGATGGCATTGTGCTTTGCCTCAACGAACGGCTGGTGGTACGTGTCGAGCTACGGCGTACCGTTCAACAACGCGATGCCGAAGATCACCGGAATCACCATCAGCACAATCTTTTTCGTATTGTTCGCGATCACCGCCCTATACACCTTGTGGCTTCATTTCGTATCCCGCGACCACGGCGAAAGCCGCGCCGCGCGAGCGCTCACAGCCGCACCGATCCCGGTTGCCGCCGGCCTGATGGTGGTGGTGTTTGTCGGGTCGATGCTTGTGGGAGCGGTGCGGCAGTACCCGACCTACTCCAACACGGCGGCGAACCTGCGCGCGTTCGTCGGCGGGTGCGGGTTGGCCGACGACGTGCTCGTGGAACCCGACCCCAACAATGGGTTCCTCAAGCCGGCTGCCGGCGACTACGGGGCTCTGGGTCCGCTGGGCGGGGTCAACCCGGTCGGGTTCACCCCGAGCGGCGTGCCGGAACACATTGTGGCCGAGTCGCTTCACATGACGTTGCCGCAGCCGGGCACCGACTACGACTGGGACGCCCCGACGAAGCTTTCGCGGCCGGGGGTCAACGGGTCTACGTTGCCGCTGCCGTACGGGCTCGACCCCGCCCGCACGCCGGTGGCCGGCAGCTGGGTGGACGGACCGCAACAGCAAAGCAGGCTCACGTCCGCCTGGTATGAGCTTCCGCCGCCCGACGACGGGCACCCGTTGGTCGTGATCACCGCCGCCGGGACGATCACCGGTAAGAGCGTGTTGAACGGCTACGCCGAGGGCCAGACGGTCGAGTTGGAGTTCGCGCGACGCGGCCCCGGCGGCGCGCTGGTGCCGGGCGGACGGGTGGTGCCCTACGACCTCGGGCCGACTCCCTCGTGGCGCAACCTCCGGTTCGCCCGATCCGACATAGCACGCGATGCGGTGGCGGTGCGGGTGGTCGCCGAGGATTTGTCGCTGACACCAGGCGACTGGATCGCGGTCACGCCGCCGCGGGTGCCCGAACTGCGATCGCTGCAGGAATACGTCGGCTCGTCGCAGCCGGTGCTGATGGACTGGGCGGTGGGTTTGGCGTTCCCGTGCCAGCGCCCGATGTACCAGAACCTCGGAGTCACAGAGGTTCCCGCATTCCGCATCACGCCCGACTACACCGCGAAGCAAAAGGACACCGATACCTGGCAGGACGGCCGCAATGGCGGCTTGCTGGGTATCACCGACCTCCTGCTGCGCGCGCACCTGATGGCGACGTACCTCTCGCACGACTGGGGCAGGGACTGGGGGTCGCTGCGCAGGTTCGACACGGTCGTCGACGCCACTCCCGCGAAACTGGACGTCGGCACCGCCACCCGCAGCGGGCTGTGGACTCCCGGCGAGATCCGGATCAAGCCTTAACCGGGCCGACCAGCTCCGGGTGGAACTTGGCCGCCATCCGGCGCAATCCGTCGTGCCAGTCGACCGTGGTGTCGCCGATGAGCTCGTGCATCCGTTGCACGTCAACGGGATTCCCGCGCAACGCCTGCGCGCTTTCCTCGAACACCGGCTCCCGTCCCACCAGTGAGCCGAGGTACGCGCACCACTCCTGCAGGCTGACGATCTGGTGGCCGGCCCAGTTGACCGTGGTCGCCGGGACCGACGCGACCTCGAGCAGCCTGGGGATGGTCGCGATGATGTCGTCTTCGTGGATCGGGTTGTATCGGGCCGGTCCGCCGGGCGGGACGGGGATCGGGATACCGGCCAGCATCATCTCCATGTGGTAATACGGCCACCCGCCGTTGTCGCCGTACGGCACGTTGAGGCGGGCGATGGTGGTGGGCACGCCGAGAACACGGGCCATCGACCGGGCGACGGCCTCCCCGGCGATCTTGGAGATGGAATAGGTGGGGAACAGAAACCGGTGATTGTCGCCCAGGTCGGCGCGCTCGGTCCGGGGTTCGTCGTCCGGGGGGTCGTAGACAGCCGCCGACGAGCAGTGAAGGAAGGCCTTTGCGCCGCGACAGTGAGCCATGAGCAGGCCGACCGACTCCGCGTTGGCACCGAGGTCCTTGTCCCAGTCGCCGCTCTTGGCCACCGCCAAGTTGAGGACGTAATCGAAATCGGATGGCAGACCGGTGAAGTCACCGCCGGCCAGGTTGACCTTCTGGCA
This sequence comes from uncultured Actinomycetota bacterium, assembly GCA_963744085.1. Taxonomy (GTDB): domain Bacteria; phylum Actinomycetota; class Actinomycetes; order Mycobacteriales; family Mycobacteriaceae; genus Mycobacterium. The sequence goes on along the minus strand of CAVUSK010000014.1, from coordinate 398,857 downwards.
CCGAACCCCGGCCTTCTCGAGACCTTCACGCACCGCGGCGTCGGTGAAGCGGGCGATGCCCCACACTTCGTTGTCGGCCGCCAGGGCCCGGGCGATGGGAGTGGCTACCTGGCCCGTCGGACCGGTGATCAGAATCTTGGAGCCGCGCATGGGGTGATGTTAAGCGCGTGCCGCCGTCACCGGGATGCCGTTCAGGGCGCCGTTGCCGGACGGTTCGTCGATGAACGTCGGCGGCGACAGCGCGTTGGTGTTGACGCCGGGTGAGCCGTTGGCGACGGACATTCGGGTGCCGGGCTTGCCGTGTCCCCAGCCGTGCGGCATTGACACCACGCCGGGTTTGATCGCGTCGGTCACTTCGACGGGCACCTGGAGCTTGCCGGTCGGTGACACCACCTCGACGACGTCGCCGGTCGCCACACCACGCCGCTGAGCATCAGCGGTGTGCATCAGCAGAGTGCAGCGGTCGCGGCCCTTCATCAGCGCCGGCACGTTGTGCAGCCACGAATTGTTGGACCGCAGGTGCCGTCGGCTCACCAGCACCAGTTCGTCGGGACCCCGGTCAATGCGTTCGGCGAGTCTCGGCAGGTCGTCGAGGAGGTACTGCGGCGCCAGCCGGATCTTGCGTTCCGGTGTGCCGAGGATGTCCGGCAGCTGCGAGACCATCGGCCCGAAATTGATTCCGTTGGGTTGCCGTTTCAATTCGGCCAGCGTGATCCCGTCGGGGTTCTCGCCGTAACGGTCGCCGAACGGCCCGGTGCGCAGCGTCAGGTCGAGGATCCGCTCCGGGCCGCCAGCCCGACCAGCCGAGCCGTAGTGTCCGCGGATCGCAGCGCCGTCGAGTCCTTGCGTGAACGCCATGTAGTCGAAGAACCCGTCATCGATCGCGGTGACGTCCACGTCCTCGGCGGGCGTGCCCGTGCACAGGCCCGTCAGGCGGATCAGGATCTCCCACTCCTCGGGGCGGGCGGGATCGTCGGGCGCGAACACCGGCGCCGAATAGTTGGCAATGCTGTTCACCGCGAATGCGAGGATCAGGTCGTCGTGGTGGGGCTGCTCCAGCGGCGACTGCCCGGGCAGGATCACGTCGGCGTGCCGGGTGGTCTCGTTGATCCAGCAGTCGACGGAGATCATCGCCTCCAGCTGCGGCAGCACCTCGTCGAGTTTGTCGCCGGCCGGGCTGGACAGCACCGGGTTGCCGGCCACCGTGATCAACGCCTTGATCTGGCCGTCGCCGGGGGTGGCGATCTCTTCGGCCATGCATGACACCGGCGCCTGACCCAGCACCTCTTTCGCGCCGCGCACGCGGGTGTGCCAGCGGCCGAAGTTCGCCACGCCGCCCTCCATCCCGGGTTGCGGCTGGCCGGTCAGCGTCCACACGGCCGGTCGCGCGAACATGCTGCCGCCGGGGGTGTCGAAATGTCCGGTGAGGATGTTGATCACGTCGACCAGCCAGCTGGCCAGGCTGCCGAACTCCTGATTGCACAAGCCGATTCGGCCGTACACGACCGCGTGTTCGGTGCTCGCGAGCTCACGCGCCAGGCTCCTGATCCGCTCCGCGGAGATGCCGGTGACGGCGGCAACCCGCTTCGGTGGCCAGTCGGCGGCGGCGCGGCGCATCGTTTCGACGCCGTCGACGTGCGGTTGCGCGGCGCCGAGCGACACCAGTCCCTCGTCGAACAGCGTGTGCGCGACCGCCAACAGCAGTGCGGCGTCGGTGCCCGGCGTGATCGGCAGCCACTCGGTGGCCCGGGCGGCGGTCTGTGTGCGCACAGGGTCGACCACAATCACCTTGCCGCGCTTGCGGATTCCGTCGATGATGCCCATCACGTCCGGCGCGGCCAGCAGTGAGCCCTGCGACGCGGCCGGGTTGGCGCCCATGACGACGATCAGGTCGGTGCGTTCGATGTCGGGCACCGGGAACGTCCACCACCCGCCGTACATCAGGTGTGACGTCAGGTTTTTCGGCCACTGGTCGACGGTTCCCGGCGAGTAGCTGATCGGGATGCCCGACATTCCCAGCAGCACCCCGGTATAGCGGCCGAGGGAGAACGAGTGAGCCAGCGGGTTTCCGGTGTAGGCGGTGACGGCACCGATGCCGTACTTGTCGATGACGGGTTTGAGGAGCTCGGTGCAACGGCGAAACGCGGTGTCCCAGTCCACCTCGCGCCACTGCCCGTCGACCTTGATCAGCGGTCGGCGGATGCGATCGGGATCTTCGTGCACCGCACCCAGCGACGCGCCCTTGGGGCACAGGTGGCCGCGGCTCCAGACGTCGTCGGGGTTGCCGCGTATGCCTTTGACGCGGCCGCTCTCAACGTGAATCTCCAAGCCGCACATGGCTTCACAAAGCGGGCAGGTGTAGAGGTGGCGGCCGTCAGCGCCGATGCCGGCAAGGTTTGTGGTGAGCCCGATGGTCACCCGCTCACACTACGCGCTACTGGCCGGCCGGCCCGTAGATCAGGTTGAGCACACCGGTGCGGAACGCCTGCGACGACAACAACGTGAGCGGGATCTTCTCGCCGTCGTCGAACAGGCGTATGCCCTTGCGCACCGCGATCGGGTGGACCAGCAGGTGGAGTTCGTCGAGCAGGCCGGCGGCAAGCAGTTGGCGAACGACGGAAACCGAGCCGCTCATCGCGATGTCGCCGCCCGGTTCGCTCTTCAGTGCCGTGACCGCCTCGAGGAGCTCGGCGTCGAGTTGCTCGGAGTTCCGCCATGTGAAGGTCAGCTTCTGGCCGGACACCACGAGCTTGCGGGTGTCGCCGAGTTTCTTGGCGAAGTCGGCGTCCTCGCCGCCTGCGGCCTCGCGGTCGGGCCAGGCGCCCGCGAAGCTGTCATAGGTCTTACGTCCGAGCAGAATCGTGTCGGCGGCACCGAGGGTGGCGTCCACGGCCGCGCCCATCTCGTCGTTGAAATAGGGGAAGTGCCACTCGTCGGGCGCCTCCACCACCCCGTCGAGCGCCATGAACATGCCTGCCTTGATCTTTCTCATGCATGGATAGACACCCGAAAGCCGACGAACTCATCGGCAGTCACGGTCGCGCGTAAACGACCCTGCTTCCGAACACGATGTCGTGCAGAGACCGGCGCTGCCGGTCGACCGCGACCCAGAGCAAGCCGATCGGAAACAGCACACAGGTGACTGCCCGCAACAACGCGACCACCGGACCGAGCCGGGCAGAGCGGCGGCCCACCACGCGCAGGCCCATGACGACCGCGCCCGCGGTACATCCCGACACCGACCAGCAGCCGGTGAGATACAGGACCGACACGACGAAAGCCACCGCGCTCGAGAACACGACGTTCAGCGACGGGAAGCTGAACGCGGTCGAGTGGAACATGAGCCTGGTCAGCAGCAGCCCGACGTACAGTCCGGCCAGGATCACGCCTACGACCAGGAAGTCGATGACGGCGGCCACGCCTCTGCTGACGATGCCGGCCGTGCGTTGTTCGGTGCGTTGCTCGGCGTCGGTCACCGGGTTTCCCGGTCGCGTCCCAGCACCCGGTCGACGAAGCCCGACACCATGTCGTCGGCCCGCTCGCCCTGGGTGCGGACATCTGTCATCACCTCTGCGGTCACCGACTCCGTCGATTCCCGGATGATCGCGGGCAGGTCCACGCCGTCGATGACGTGGTTCGCCAACCCGATCAGGTCGAGGCGCCCGACGATCGCATCGATATCGATGTCGGAGACGATCGCGTCGATGTCCACGGCTTCACGCACCACATCGGTGAGATCCAGCTGCTCCAGAACGAGCCGCACCATGTCGACGGCGACTGCCGCGACAAGCGCCTTGAGCGGTTCGGCACTGCGCGTGATGGCCTCTTCGCCGCGCCTGGTCAATTCCGACCGGCCGCGGCGCAGCACGCCCCCGACGATCGGAAGTTGTTCGCACACCCGGTAGGCGGCAACGGCGCCGCTGCCGACAGTCGCAACGGCTCCGGCAGCCACCAACACCACGGGCTGCTTGCGTAGCTCCGCAAGCTCGGGCATGGCCAAATCGTAGTCTCGCCCACCCGGTTTCGGTGCTGAAAGGCGCGCTCAGCGCGTCTGAGCGCGCACAAAAGTGGACGGACTAGATCGGCGTCAAACCGTGCTTGCGCTGGACGCGTTGAATTTGCTTGTCCCGCAGCAGATGCAGGGACTTACGCAGCAGCAGCCGGGTCTCGTGCGGCTGGATCACCGCATCGATGAAGCCCCGCTCGGCCGCGATCCACGGGATCGCCATGTTGAGGTTGTAGCCCTCGATGAACTGGCGCTTGACCTCCTGCGCCTCGGGCGCAGTGGGGTCGGGGAACCGTTTCATCAGGAGCTGCGCTGCGCCATCGGCACCGATCACCGCGATACGCGCTGTCGGCCAGGCGAAGTTCAGGTCGGCGCTGAGTTGCTTGGAGCCCATCACCGCATACGCGCCGCCGTAGGACTTGCGGATCGTGATCGTCACCTTCGGCACGTCCGCCTCGACGACCGCATTGAGGAAGCGGCCGCCGCGCTTGATGATGCCGTTCTTCTCCTGTTCCACACCGGGCAGGAAGCCGGGGGTGTCCACCACGAAAATGATTGGCAGGTTATAGGAATCGCAGAACCGGACGAACGATGCAGCCTTGTCTGACGCCTCGTTGTCGATCGCCCCGGCCAGCACCATCGGCTGGTTTGCGATCACGCCCACCGGGCGTCCGTTGACGCGGGCGAAGGCTGTGATCATCGCCGGGCCCCGCTGGGCGGCAACGTCGAAGACGTCGCCGTCGTCGAAGATCCGCAGCAGGATCTCGTGCATGTCGTAGGCCGCGTTGTCATTGTCCGGCACGATCGCGTCGAGCTCGAGGTCGTGCGGCATGACCTCCGGTTCCATACCGGGGTTGACGATCGGCGGGTCGTCAAATGTGTTGGCCGGCAAAAAGCTCAGGTAGTCGCGGACGTACTGGAAGGCTGCGGCCTCGGACTCGACGACCTGGTGGATGTTGCCGTAGCGCGCCTGGCTCTCGGCGCCGCCGAGTTCGTCGAGGCTGACGTCCTCACCGGTGACGTCCTTGATCACGTCGGGCCCGGTGACGAACATGTAGCCCTGGTCGCGCACCGCGACCACGAGGTCGGTCTGGATCGGCGAATACACCGCTCCCCCAGCGCATTTGCCGAGGATGATCGACACCTCGGGTACCAGGCCGCGAAGCAGTTCGTGGCGGCGGCCCAGCTCGGCGTACCAGGCCAGCGAGGTCACCGCGTCCTGGATGCGCGCACCTGCGGAGTCGTTGATGCCGATGATGGGGCAGCCGACCATCGCGACCCACTCCATCAGCTTGGCCACCTTGCGGCCGAACATCTCGCCGACCGAACCCTGGAAAACGGTCTGATCATGTGAGAACACACCGACCGGGCGCCCGTTGATCCGGCCGTGGCCCGTGACGACGCCGTCGCCGAAGAGCGCGTTAGGATCCCCGGGTGTCTTGCAGAGGGCGCCGATCTCCAGGAAGCTGCCCGGGTCGAGCAGCGCGTGGATGCGGGCCCGGGCGCTGGGGATGCCCTTCTTTTCGCGCTTCGCGACGGCCTTGTCACCACCGGGCTCCTTGGCCTGCTCGAGCTTCGCGCGTAGTTCGGCCAACTTCTCGGCGGTGGTGGTCGGGGAGGCGGTGGGCACGGACTCAGCGCTCACTACTTGACTACCTCCGCTTTTTGGCCGCCCACGGCCGACGCTTCTGCCTCAATCTTGTTGAGCGCCTGGCTCATGTGTGCGCCCACCTTTGCGATGATCGGCTCGTCGATCGCCTGGATGTGCTCGCCGCCGATCGGCACCACCTCGAGGTCCGCCACGAACTCGCCCCAGCCGCCGTCCGGTTTGCGGGTGGCGTACCGCGGCTCGAACATGATCGCGTCGTTGTGGTAGCGGTCGGCCATGTACAGCGTGACGTGCCCGTCGTACGGCCGGATCTCCGCGGTGTCGATGGCGCGGTTGTCCAGATACGACGTGCGCTGGTGCTCGATGATCCCGCCCGGGATCTGCACGCCGCTGTCCTTCACCGCGTTCAGCACGAACTGGACCTGGCCGCCGTCGTCGAGGGTTTCCAGGTGCTCGTACGGGATCTCCGGGATCGTCACGTTGAACGTCCGCTCGGCGAACCGGGCGTAACGTTCCCACCGCTTGCGGGTCTCTTCCTTGGTCTGCGGGATCTCCTCGCCGGCGCGCACCACGTCGATCAACCCGACGAACGGCACGTCGCAGCCTTGCTCCCGCAGACCGATCGCGCACGCGTAGGCCAGCACGCCGCCCAGCGACCAGCCGACCAGAATGAACGGACCGTCGCCCTGCAGCTCGCGCAGCTTCGGAAGGTATTGCGCCGCACGCTCTTCGATGGTGCCCTCGACCCGCTCGAACCCGTACATCGGGGTGTCCGGCGGCAGCCGCTTCAGCAGCGGCTCGTACACCACGGTCGACCCGCCTGCGGCGTGGAACACGAACACGGGGACCTTTTGCGATCCCTCCTGCCGGGCCCGAATGGTGCGGACGAAACCGTCGATCTGCCCGGCCTCGAGGTAGTTGCGCACCTTCTCGGCGAGCGCCTCGACGGTGGGCGACGTCTTGACGTCCTCGACCGAGATCGGACCGTCGGCGCGATCCGACAACCGCTGCGCCATCTTCTCCGCGGTCGCGTCGTCGAGTTCGGGCAGGGCGTTGAAGATGCCTCCCGGCGACTTGCCGGTCACAACCGCCCACGTCGCGAACGTCACCCGCTCGGACGCGTCACGCGGCGGCACGTCGGCACCGAGCGCGTCGGTGACGGCCTCCTGGGTGAGGACCGCCGCAGCACCGGCCAGGTCCGGCTTCGCCTCGCGCGGCGGGCCTGCAGGGTTGTCCGACGGCGGCGGTGGTGGAACGTCTTGCGCCTCAGGCTCAGGCCCAGGCTCCGGCGTCGGCGCTCCGGATAGCAGCCGCGCCTGTTCTTCGGCGATCTCGTCTGCCGTCTTCGTCTTCTGGTACTCGTGGAGCTGCTCGACCTCGTCGCGGTGCTCGATCGCGTACTGGATCAGCTTCTCGACGGCGTACAGGTTCGCGTCGCGCACGGCCTGCAGCTGGATCGGCGGCAGGTCGAAGTCGTACTCGACGCGGTTCTTGATCCGCACGGCCATCAGCGAGTCCAGGCCGAGCTCGATCAGCGGCACCTCCCACGGAAGGTCCTCGGGCTCGTAGCCCATCGCGCTGGCCACGATCGTCGCCAACCGCTGCCCGACCGTCTCGGAATCAGGCGACCACTTCGCAAAGCCGGCGCCGAGGTTCGCGCCCTGGGCGAGATTGTCGTGCAGGATCTCGGCGTCAGGTTGTTCTTCGTCGACGGCTGGCTCGGCCTTCTCGGTAACCGGTTGCGCCGCAACGGTTCCGACGGCCACCGCGGCCGGCAGCGCCGACGGCAGCCCCGACCGGCTCACGATCGCGTCGTATACGAGCGTGAACGACTCGTCGATGCGAGCGTGCACCTGCACCGACGCGCCTCCGGGGTGCCGCGTCAGCGTCGTCACCAACCGTGCCCCCTCGCCGGGCACCGCGCGCTGCTCCGACGCCGTCACCGTAGCATCCGGAAGCACTTGCGTCGCAGCCGATTTCACCAGCACCGCAAGGTCGGTCTGGCCACGTGGCGCGTACTCCCAGACATGGCGGCCGTCGGGCATCGCGACGTGCGTGCCCGGCATCATCACCGAGCCGTCGCCGGAGAACCGCGCGTCGAGCCAATGCTCCTTGCGCTTGAACCGGGTGGGCGGGATGTTCGCGTAATCAGCCGGGCCCTGAGCACCGGTGAACAGCGTCCGGATGTCGAGGTCGTGGCCGTAGGCGAACAGCTGCGCCATCGCCGTGGTCATCGCCTCGACCTCGTCCTGCTTGCGCGCGAGCGTCGCGATCAGCTGCGCGTCGTGCAGACCGGCCGCGGCGGTGGTCAGGCCCACCTGCATCAGCGCGACCGGGTTAGGCGCCAGCTCCAGGAACGTGGTGTGCCCGTTGTCGACGGCGTTGCGGATGCCGTGTGTGAAGTAGACGGAATGCCGCAGACCCTTCTTCCAGTAGTCGACGTCGTGGATCTGCTGGCCCGGGCGGATGAAGCTGCCCTCGTGCACGGTCGAGTAGTAGCCGATCGTGGTGGGCCGCGGCTCGATGCCGATCAGCTCGGCGGCCAACTCGCCCAGCAGCGGGTCCATCTGCTGGGTGTGGCTGGCGCCCTTGGTCTGGAACTTGCGGGCGAACTTCCCCTCTTTCTCGCAGCGCTCGATGATCGCGTCCACCTGCTCGGGCGGGCCGCCGATCACGGTCTGCGACGGCGCCGCGTAGACGCACACCTCCAGATCGGGGAAGTCGGAGAAGACGGTCTTGATCTCGTCGGCGGAGTACTCGACGAGCGCCATCAGCCGGATGTACTCGCCGAACAGCATCGCCTCGCCCTCACCCATGAGGTGGGCGCGCGAACAGATCGTGCGAGTGGCATCGGCGAGCGACAATCCGCCCGCGAAGTACGCCGCCGCGGCCTCGCCCAGCGATTGGCCGACGACGGCGGCCGGCTTGGCGCCGTGGTGGCGGAGCAGTTCGCCGAGCGCCACCTGGATGCCGAAGATCACGGTTTGGGTGGTCTCGATGCCGTAGTCCTGTGCGTCGTCAAGGATCAGCTCGACGATCGAGTACCCGCGCTCGTCTTGCACCAGGGCGTCGACCTTGTCGATCCACTCGGCGAACACCTCGTCGCGCAGGTACAGGCTCTTGGCCATCTTGCGGTGCTGCGCACCGAACCCGGCGAGCACCCACACTGGCCCGTTGGTGACGGGACCGTCGGCGGTGAACACGTTCGGCCGCTGCTTGCCCTCGGCGACCGCGCGCAGGCCCTTGATCGCCTCGTCGTGGTCGTGGGCGAGCACCACCGCGCGCGAGCGGCCGTGGTTGCGCCGCGAGAGCGCACGGCCGATCGACTCCAGCGACGACGCCCGACCTTCTTCGGTCTCCATCCAGTCGGCCAGCTCCGCGGCTGCCGCCTTCTTGCGTGACGTCAGGAACGCCGAAACCGCCAAAGGTATTGCGGGGGCGGGCTGTTCAGCTGCCTCCAACTCCTCGAGCGCAATCTCCTTGAGTCGCAACGCTTCATCGGTCAGTCCGGGCAGTTCGTAATCGCGCTCTTCAGCCGCCAACGAGGCGGGCAGGACATCGTCGGCCTCGTCGATGAATTCGCCGTACTCGTCGAGCCGTACTCCGCCGACATACGTCGCGGCCACCTCGGACTGAGCCTTCTGTTCGGGCTCCGGTTCCGGCTCGGGTTTCTTCTCGACGACGTCGCGTGGCAGCACCTCGCGCACCACCAGGTGCGCGTTGGCGCCGCCGAAGCCGAAGCCCGACACACCCGCGATCGCGTAGCCGCTGTAGCGCGGCCAGTCGGTGACGGTGTCGGCGACCTTCAGGTGCACGGCGTCGAAGTCGATGTACGGGTTGGGCCCGGCGTAGTTGATCGACGGGGGCAGCTTGTCATGCTGCAGCGCCAGCACCATCTTTGCCAGGCTGGCCGCGCCGGCGGCCGACTCCAGGTGTCCCACATTGGATTTCACCGCACCCAGCAGCGCCGGCTTGTCGGCGGGCCGGCCCTTGCCGACGACGCGGCCCAGTGCCTCGGCCTCGATCGGGTCGCCGAGGATGGTGCCGGTGCCGTGCGCCTCGATGTAGTCGACGGTGCGCGGGTCGATGCCTGCGTCCTTGTACGCCCGGCGCAGCACATCGGCCTGCGCGTCGGGGTTGGGCGCCAGCAGGCCGTTGGAGCGCCCATCGTGGTTGATCGCGCTACCGGCGATCACGGCGAGGATCTGGTCGCCGTCGCGCCGCGCGTCGTCGACGCGCTTGAGCACCAGCATGCCGCCGCCCTCGGAGCGGGCGTAGCCGTCGGCGTCGGACGAGAACGATTTGATCCGGCCGTCGGCGGCCAGCACGCCACCGACCTCGTCGAAACCGACCGTGACCAACGGCGTGATCAGTGCGTTGACGCCACCGGCGATCACCACGTCGGCCTCGCCGTTGCGCAGCGCCTGCACACCCTGGTGCACGGCCACCAGCGAGCTGGAGCACGCGGTGTCGACGGCCACGGACGGCCCGCGGAAGTCGTAGAAGTAGCTCACCCGGTTCGCGATGATCGAGCTCGCCGTGCCGGTGATCGCGTACGGGTGCGCGATCGTCGGGTCGGACATCGCGAGGAAGCTGTAGTCGTTGGTGGAGCTGCCGACGAACACGCCGACGCTCTCGCCGCGCAGGCTCGACGCCGGGATTCGGGCGTGTTCCAGTGCCTCCCAGGTCAATTCGAGCGCCATCCGCTGCTGCGGGTCGAGGTTGTCGGCTTCCATCTTCGACAGCGCGAAAAACTCGGAGTCGAAGCCCTTGATGTCCTTGAGATAGCCGCCGCGCGTGCGTGCCTTGGTGATCCGTTCGGCGATCCGCGGCTCATCGAGGAACTCCACCCAGCGGCCCTCGGGCAGGTCGGTGATCGCGTCGCGCCCCTCCAGGAGCGCCTGCCACGTTTCCTCGGGCGTGTTCATGTCGCCGGGGAAGCGGGTCGACAGGCCGACGATCGCGATGTCGTCTACGTCGCGGGCGCGTGACCAGTCTTCGTCATCGCCGGTGTCGTCAACCTCGGGCTCGCCTTCGATGATCCGCGTCGCGAGCGACTCGATGGTGGGGTGCCGGAACGCGACGGTGGCCGACAGTGTGACGCCGGTGAGGTCCTCGATGTCGGCGGCCATCGCGACGGCGTCGCGCGACGACAGTCCGAGTTCGACCATCGGGGCGGTCTCGTCGATCACATCGGGCGACTGGCCGGTGGCGTTGGCCACCCAGTTGCGCAGCCACGCCCGCATCTCGGCGACGGTCATGTCACCGCTTGCATCTGGAGCCGCTCGGGCGGCGACATCAGATGGAGCAGCCGGTTCCTCAGAAAAATCGTTGTCTGTCATGCCAATTCGCGGTCGTATCAGTCCGCAGCGTCGGGGAAGGAATTGGGGGAAGCGGTGCCGCCGCGCAGGCTGCCGTCGATGTAGGCGGCCCGGCAGGCGCGACGCCCGATCTTGCCGCTCGACGTGCGGGGGATCGTGCCGGCAGGCATCAGCAGCACGTCGCGCACCGTGACGCCGTGACGCACGGCGATCGCGGCGCGGATGTCGTCGGCGATCGGCTCGACGTCGAGCTTGTGCGTGCCGGGAGCCCGCTCGCCGACGATCACCAGCTGCTCGGAAGTGTCCTCCGCGTCGTACTTCAGCCCCGCGTGCGGGTTGTCGAACACCGCTTGCGGCAGCTGATTGGCCGGCACGGAGAACGCCGCGGCGAAGCCGGGCCGAAGCGTCCGCGTTGACTCCTGCGCGGTGTATTCGAGGTCCTGCGGGTAGTGGTTGCGGCCGTCGATGATCACCAGCTCCTTGATCCGGCCGGTGATGTAGAACTCGCCGTCGAGGAACGCACCGAGGTCGCCGGTGCGCATCCACATCGCGTCGTCGGGTGCACCCTCGGCGTGCGATGGGTTGGCTCGCGACTTGAGGATGTTCTGAAAAGTCTCGCGGGTCTCTTCTTCCCGGTTCCAGTAGCCCGAACCCATGTTGTTGCCGTGCAGCCAGATCTCGCCGATGTGTCCGTCGGGCAGTTCCGTTGCCGTGTCGGTGTCGACGATCGTCGCCCACTGGTCATACGAGATCCGCCCGCAAGACACCTGCGGCACCCCGTTCGGGGCGTCATCGGCGACCTTCACGAGTTTGTCCCTGTTCAACTCGTCGCGGTCGACGCGGATGACCGTCGGACCGACCTTCATGTCGGTGGTGGACACGAACAGGGTCGCTTCGGCCATCCCGTAGGACGGTTTGATTGCGGCCTCGGTCAGACCATACGGCGCGAATGCCTCGACGAACTTGCGCATCGACGTCTGGGAGATCGGTTCGCTGCCGTTGAGGATGGCCAGCTCGTTGCTCAGGTCGAGCGGCGGCTCACCCTCCTTGGGCAGGCCGCGCAACGCCGCATGCTCGAACGCGAAGTTAGGCGCCGCGGAATAGGCGCGACCGCGGTCGCCGTCCTGCACCCCCAGTGCCCTCATCCAGCGGATCGGACGCCGCACGAACGCCGCCGGGGTCATGAACGTGATCTGCCGGCCGATGATCGAGGGCAGCATGACCGTGAGCAGCCCCATGTCGTGGAAGAAGGGCAGCCAGGTGACGCCACGCTGTCCCTCTTCGCCCTGCAGACCATCCATCAATTGCACAAGATTGGTGGCTACCGACTGATGGGTGATCTGGACACCTGCCGGGCTGCGCGTCGAGCCCGAGGTGTACTGCAGATAGGCGATCGTCTCTTCTTTGGGGTTATCGGGCTGCACCCAGGTACCGGCGACCTCGTCGGGCACCGCGTCGACGGCGATGATGCGTGGCCGTTCCTTGGCGGGTCGCTTGTGGAAGAACTTGCGCACACCCTCGGCCGAGCCTGTGGTGGTCAGGATCACCGACGGGGTGCAGTCGTCGAGCACCGAGTGCAGCCGGCCCACATGACCCGGCTCGGCCGGGTCGAACAGCGGTACCGCGATGCGGCCGGAATAGATCGCGCCGTAGAAGGCGGTCAGGTAGTCGAGGTTCTGTGGGCACAGGATTGCGACCCGGTCGCCGGACTCGGTGACCTGCTGTAGACGCGCGGCAACGGCACGGTTGCGGGCGCTGAACTGCGACCATGTCAGATCGCGTTCGACGCCGTCGCGTTCGGTGGAGAAGTCGAGAAATCGGTATACGACGTGGTCGCTCCGCGTCTGGGCCCACCGCTCCACATGGCGAACGATGCTGGCGCCCTCCGGGAACTTGATGCGTCCCGTCTTCTTGTCGATGAACGGGTTGACCCAAATCGCCACGTTCTTCTTCTCTCCTGTCAAAGCACATTTCATTGGGGCTGGTTATCGCCGCGAAACCCAAACCTCAAAGATCGTACAGAGGTTTGGCCAAGTCATATCTGAACAGCCGTGACCAGCCCATTCGCCGCGCACAGCCGTCGCCGCTCTTAGTTATTTCTTAATGTTAGGCGACGCCTGATCGGGGGCCAAATCGACAGCCCTTTCTTGTCACAACTGATGCTCATCCGTGCCCCGATGGTCTTCGCGCAAGCGGTGGTCTTCGCGCAAGCGGCTCATCGCGGCCGCGGTGCGTTCTCGATCACATTCGCCGCCCAGTCGCGCGTCCACACGGTGGCCGGCTGGCCGTTCACATTCCAGACCTGCGTGGTGTTGTACAGCGCGTGAACCGGCTCAGCCGCACCGTCGATCAGCACCGTCAGTGTTCCGGGCAGGTTCAGCGGATTGAACGCCTCCGACGGAGCGGCGCAGATCAGGTCTCCCTTTCCGCAGATTTCGTTAGTGCGGTCGTTCAGCGCGCCGAAACCTCCTGCGCGCTGGCCGGTCATCGTCATGCCCGACGGGATGAACGGAATCCCGTGCAGGGTGATCTCCGCGCCTTCACCCGGCGGGTTCGGGCCGACGTCCTGGCCGACACGGGGCTCGCGGCGTCCATCGGCGATCAAGGTCACACCGAGTACGCGGTCCGCGGCGACGGGCCCGCGGCCGTTGCCGATGTCGCTGGCCAGGTCACCGCCGATGACCGCCCCCTGCGAAAAGCCGACGATCACATAGCTGGTCAGCGGGCATTTCGCGGCCATATCGGCCATCGCTTTCCTGGTGGCGTCCGTGCCGCTGCGTCGGCTCACGTCGTATGCGACCTCGTTGTCATCGGACAACGGCCGGTGGAACTGAGCGATGTACGGAATGGTGTACGTCTGCAGCCGAGCGCTGTCGAATTGTTCGGCGAGCGGACGAGTTACGTTGAGCAGCAACGCGTTTGGGAACTGCGCGGGATTGAACGGATCCTGCTCCGGTGATGACTCCCAGGTGCCGGGGATTGATACCAGCATCACGTCGGGGCAGCCGGCGTTCTGGACCGGGCGCCCTCCCGGCTTCTTGTGCCATAACACGACCGCGGCCACCACTGCCGCTATCAGCGCGGCGATCACCGCGAGCGCGAACCCGAGCTTGCGCCGACGCCTCCTGGCCACGGTCACCCGTGCTTGGGATGCGGAGCGTTCTCGATCTTGTCCACCGCCCAGTTACGCGCCCACACGGTGGCGGGCTGGCCGTTGTCGCTCCAGAACTGCGTGGTGTTGTACAGCGCGTGCACCGGCTCGCCCGCTCCGCCCGTGAGCACCTCGATGGTGGTGGGCAGTTTGGTGATGTCGAACGCCTCCTCGGGCGCGGCGCAGATCAAGTCATCCTTCGCGCAGATCTCGTTGGTCCGGTCGTTCAGTGCGCCGAAGCCGCCGGGCCGCGGACCCGTCATCGTCAAGCCGAAGCCCGACAACAGCGGCACCTCGTGCAGCGTGACCTCGGCTCCCTGACCCGCCGGGGTCGGGGGGACGTCCTGGCCCACCCCGGTTTGGCGGCGTCCGTCGGCGATCAGCGTCACGCCGACCACCAAGTCCTCGTCGACAGGGCCGTTGCCGTTGCCGATGTCGCTGGCGATGTCGCCCGCGATGACCCCGCCCTGCGAGAAGCCGACGATCACGTAGCTGGTGAGTGGACACCTGTTGTTCATGTCCGTCAAAGCGCTCACTGCCGCCTTGGTGCCTTCTTCGCGGCTGTCGTTGTAGGAAATCTGGTTGTCCCTGCTGAACGGGTTGTGGAACTGCGCAGTGTAGGGAACGGTGAACGTCTGGATCCGGCCGTTCCCGAACTGCTCAGTGAGGGGACCAGTGACGTTGAGCAGCAATGCATTTGGGAACTGCGTGGGATTGAGCGGGTCCTGCTGCGGCGACGACTCCCAGGTGCCGGGGATCGACAAGACCTGCACGTCGGGGCAGCTCGCGTCCTGAAACTCCGGACGCGGTTTCTTCGGACCGGTGGGAGGGGCCGTCGGCGGCTGCGCCGCCGGTGGCGCCGGAGGCTGCTCTGGAGCCTGCGTGGCGCGTTGTATGACCACCATCAGGACCAGGCCGAGCGCGACCACGACCGCTACCGTGCCGGCCGCGACAAGCGCGAGCAGACGGTGGCGTTTCCGCCGACTGTTTCTTGCCATCTTCCCCTGCTAGCAGAGACTGTCGCTTGCGATGCGGATGTAGCTTCCCGTTGCGGTGTCGATGTCGGCGGACGTGGGCGCCATCGAGCTCATGTGGGTGTTCTCCACGTCGTTGGACACGAGCGGGTGCACGTATTCCCACACTGCCTGCGGACTCTGACCCGCCGCGCGGGCCTGACAAACGTACGAGCCGATGCTCAGCGCGAGCAGGTCACTCGACGGGTGCACTCCGCCGGCGTTCAGCGCATCGAGATAGGCGCGCTGCTGCCCTGTCATCATCAGCTTGCTCGGCTGCATCGATTCGTTGGCGCCGGGAGGCGCCGGAAGCGACGACGCGGCCGGCCCTGACTGGTCAGTGGCGGTGTCGCTTGCGGACAGTGCCACGTCGGACATCATGCTGTCGGGGGCCGAGCACGCTGACAGCAAGGCGGCGAGCGTGAGACTCACCCCGGCCATCCGGGTCGGCGTAGGTTGCACGTCTCCACGGTACCGGCTGACAGACCGCCCTTAGGGTGAGCAACATCGCAGTCCGCTACCCGAGCGCGCGCTGACCTCGAACTATTTGATGGTCGCCACCAACTCGCCGGACATCGCGCCGAGCTGCGGGCCCCATGTCGACCAGTCGTGATTGCCGCCGGGCGGGAAGTCGAAGTGCCCGTTGTGGCCACCGACCTGGCGGTAGTGCTGGTAGAAGGTGCGGTTGCTGCCCTGCGCCTGGTCGCAGTAGCCGATCATCGCCGGCACATCGCTGCACGTCAGCGACTGCGGGCTGTACACCCACAGCCGCGTGTTGTTCTGCGCCAGCAGCGAGATGTGCACGTCGGGGTCATGCCACTTCCAGCGGCCGAGCTGAGGCAGGCCCCACATGTTGCGGGTGTCCACCCCACCGAATTGCATCAGACCGTCGGTGATCGCGCCGTTCATGAACGTGTTCGACGGGGTCAGGAAGCCCGACAGCGACCCGGCGAACCGATACCGGTCGGGATAGAACGTGGCCATTGCCATCGCGCCGTAGCCGCCCTGGGCGGCGCCGACGATCCCGTGCCCATTGGGCGCGAGCCCCCTGTTCGCGGCCAGCCAGTCAGGCAGCTCCTGAGACAGGAACGTTTCCCACTGACGGCTGCCGTCCTGCTCCCAGTTGGTGTACATGCTCCAGGCACCACCCGCGGGCGCCGCCACCGAGATGCCCTTGCCGGCAAGCTGGCCCATCGCGTTGCCCGCGGTGACCCAGTTGCTGACGTCGCCGCCGGCATTGAACGCGTCGAGCAGCACTACCGCGTGCGGGCCGCCGGCCAAGAACGCGACGGGGATGTCGCGTCCCATCGCCGCGGAGGGCACCATGAGCGTCTCGAAGGCGTCGGCTCTCGCGGTACCGGAGATCGTCGGCGCTGCCCACAAGCAGAGCCCGAGGATCGCCGCCAGCAGCGTCCGAACCACCACACCGACTTTCATAGCCACCCCTCCCGGCCGCTGCGCGCTTACCCGAATCCGCAACGTAGTGAACCACATCACATAGCGAAGGCGCGACGGAACGACTGACGGCGGCGACCGTGATGGTCGCCGCCGTCAGTCGATCTGTAGTGCGCTTACGCGGTTGGCGTGCCACCCAGCACGCGCTGGATGTCAGGCTTCATCGCGCCCAGCTGCTGGCCCCAGTAGACCCAGCTGTGGGTGCCGGCCTCGGGGAAGTTGAACACCCCGTTCTTGCCGCCTGCCGCGATGTACTGCTCCTGGAAGGACTTGTTGGTGCGGAGCGTGAAGCCCTCGAGGAACTTCGCGTTGAAGTCGCCACCGCCCAACTCGTTGGGCTTGCCGTTGCCGCAGTAGACCCAGATCCGGGTGTTGTTGGCCACCAGCTTGCTGATGTTGACCATCGGATCGTTGCGCTTCCACGCCGGATCGCTGGACGGGCCCCACATGTCCTCGGACTTGTATCCGCCCGCATCACTCATCGACATGCCGACCAGCATCGGCCACCAGCCCTCGGAGAGGTTCAGGAACCCCGACAGCGAGGCGGCGTACGGGAACTGCTCCGGGTAGTAGATCGCCAGAGTCATAGCAGCGGAGCCGGCCATCGACAGACCGACCGCGGCACTGCCCGTCGGCTTGACCTGCCTGTTGGACGCCAGCCAGGCGGGCAGTTCCTGGGTGAGGAACGTCTCCCACTTGTACGTCAGGCAGCCGCTCTTACCGCAGGCAGGCTTGTACCAGTCGCTGTAGAAGCTGGACTGGCCGCCCACGGGCATCACCACCGACAAACCGGACTGGTAGTACATCTCGAACGCGTTGGTCTCGATGTCCCAGCCGTTGTAGTCGTCCCGCGCCCGCAGGCCGTCGAGCATGTAGACCGCCGGCGAGTTGGCGCCTCCGCTCTGGAACTGGACGCGGATGTCGCGGCCCATGGCCGCCGACGGCACATCCAGGTATTCGACCGGCAGGCCCGGTCGGGAGAACGCGCCCGCAGTCGCCGAGCCCCCTACAGCGCCGACCAGGCCCGGCAACAGCGCCGCGCTCACGGCGGCCACCGTCAGCCTGCGAGCCCATCGGCCCCGCAACTTCTCAACGAACTTCATCGATATGCCCATCCAATCTTTGGTGTCGCGCACTGCATGCGTCCCCCGGCGGTGTGCCCTGGTAGTCAACCACACCCTCGTGTGGTCCTCTCGACGTCAGCTCTGGCTGCAGCTGCCCGCTGCAGTGCAGCCGTCAGCGCATCAGTCATTCGAACCATCCGTCGATGTGGATATCACCGCGCCGTTGCGGTCTCGCTACCACGAAGGAAACCCGCCAGCTAACAAACCATGAACAGCTAGGGCCCCGTCGCCGGTAAGCCGCTATAAGGGGTACCACTTAATGGCGGCTCACTCAAGCCGCAGCGAATCAGGTCGAATTTCGGCACGCGGTCGATTCGGTAGCTGGTGAATTGGAAAGCATGCACGAGGTTGGACAGGAACCGGCCGACGGTCAGCGGCCCTCTGATCGACGTCAGCACCGCGTCGGTGGCGGGACATTTGAGGGCCGCCTGGGCCTCGGCGACCCAGTTCTCGTCGAGGTAGGGCGGCAGGAACGGGTGTTGCTTCAGCCACGGCCCGTCGGCCACCACCCAGTCGGGGAACAGGTTTTTGTCATGACCGATCCGGGCGTCCTCAAGTCGCGCCGTGTGGGCCGCGAGCGGGTTTGCTAGACCGATCTGGTCGAGCACCCGGACATTGAGCCCGACATTCATGCCGAGCATGCCCAGATTGGTGAAGAACACCGTATGCGGGCCGTTCTGCATCGCCTTCGGGTCGGGCGGCTGGCCAGGCGCCGGCGGAGGCGGTGGGGGCGCGGGCACGACGTCCCACTGCGTGTAGTTGCCGGAGGGCAGCAGCAGCGCGCCGGTGGGCGTGTTGTTGATCGCTTCGATCACGGCCCGCATGCGTGGGTAATCCAGGTAATCGGCGGCGGTCACCGGATGCGCGTTGCCGGTGGCCTGCGCATAGAACCGCCGCTCGTCGACGATGCCGGAGTAGGTGACCTTCGTGGCATCCGGACCCATGCCGGGCGAGTTCGCCGCCCACAGCGCCCACAGCGCAACCGCCAACCACGCGGTCGCCGTCGCGCCCGCCAGCATGAGGCCGCTCCCGCGCGACAGGTTGGTCCGGTCGGGCAGCACGACGGGGATCACCGCGACCGGGGCCAGCATGCACAGCAACGGAGCCAGCAAAACGCGGCCGTGCATGAAGTCGCCGCCCTGGCGGATCCAGTAGAAGGCCTGCAGCAGCCCGCTGGCCACGAAGAACGCCACTACCGCCGGCGGGCTCTGCACCAGCCGGCTCAACCGCCCCCGGTGTGTATGCGACGGGTCACGTACCCACCACGCGCGGCTGCGCCCGGCCAGCACCAGTGCCGCGAGCACCGGCAGCAGAATGGTCGGCACCCATAACAGGTACGGCTGGTTGAAGTTCTCCAGGTAGACGAACCCCTGCGACCACTTCTTGCCCGAGGCGTCCTTGGCGAGCGCGGTGCCGGGCACCAGAAGCCCGTAGTAGCCCATCCGGAAAATCTGGTACGCCACCGGCAGCAGACCCCCGGCCACCACGATGAGCACCCGAGAGCGCCAGCCCTGCACTGCGATCAGCATCATGACGAGCGCCAGCCCGCCGATCAACGCGAGCTCGGGACGCACCAGCACAGAGAGCCCGGCGACGAAGGCCAGCGCGGCGGTGAACGCGCGTTGTTGCGATGAGCCGCTAGCGGGTAGAGCCGACTGTTGCGCCCAGCAGACCATCATCCACCACAGCAGCCCGAGATAGGCCAGCACCAAACCGCTTTCGAGTCCGGAGGTGGCGAAGTCACGCGCCGGCGGCACCGCGATGTAGACGAGCGCGCCGGCGGGCAGCAGCAGCGCGCGTCGGCCGAGTAGGCCCGGCGCGTAGAGCCTCGCGGCGCCCAGCATCAGGAACACCATGCCCAGCACCGACAACGTCAATGCCAGCGCCAGCGCCACGTACTCCAGCCGCACCGGGCCCCCGACGAGGCCGCCCACGTACACCAGGTAGGTCCACAGCGTCGACGTGTTGGCCTCCACGCGTTCGCCTGCGTTGAACACCGGGCCGTTGCCCGCCAACAGGTTTCGCACGGTACGCAGCACGATGAGACCGTCGTCGGCGATCCATCGTCGCTGCCAGGCGCCCCAGCCGAACAGGATCGCAACTGCAAGCACGGACGCCCAGAGGCTCACCCGTGAGGGAAGTTCGAGGCGGCGCGCGCTAACCGAGGAAGACGGCTGCACCGACTGTTCCGATCAAGGCCAGCGCGAGGAACTGCAGCACGCGGTCCCGCAGCGCGATCTCCTCTGGCTCACCGGCCATGCCACCGTCGACGTCCACCGCGTAGCGCAGGATCGCGATCGTGAACGGGACCATCGAGATGACCCACCACGTGCCGTGCCCGCCGTCGCGCTGAAACGCAAACAGGCCGTAGCACAACACCACGGCGGTGGCCGACAGCGTCCACACGAACCGCAGGTAGGTGCCGGTGTAGCTCTCCAGCGACTTTCGGATCTTGGCGCCGGTGCGCTCGGCCAACTGCAGTTCGGCGTAGCGTTTGCCGGCCACCATGAACAGCGACCCGAACGCCATGACGAGCAAGAACCATTGCGAGAGAGGAATATTGGTGGCCGCGCCACCGGCGATGGCGCGCAGGAGATAGGCCGACGATACGATGCAGATGTCCAGTACCGCTTGATGCTTGAGTCCGAAGCAGTACGCCAACTGGATCGCGATGTACACCGCCATCACGATTGCGAGATCGGGTGTGACAAACCACGAGATCGCCAACGAGGCCACGCCCAGCACCAGCGCCAGTGTGTACGCCAGCCACTCGGGCACCACGCCCGCGGCGATGGGCCGGAACCGCTTTGTCGGGTGCTGCCGATCGG
Source organism: uncultured Actinomycetota bacterium (assembly GCA_963744085.1). Lineage (GTDB taxonomy): Bacteria > Actinomycetota > Actinomycetes > Mycobacteriales > Mycobacteriaceae > Mycobacterium. The sequence goes on along the minus strand of CAVUSK010000014.1, from coordinate 378,350 downwards.
CTTCCACGTCGCGAACGTCGTTGACCAGGTAGATCGCCGACGCCCCCATGCAGAACACGACGAACGCGATCGACACGTTGATCAGCACGTGACGTTGGTCGTACTTCACGTCGCCACCGAGGGCCGCCAGTGGTGCGGCGAACACGAGGACGTTCTTCACCCACTGCCGCGGCCGGACGGCCCGGACGATAGCGAGGATAAGGTTGTCGGGCGGCCGCGTCACCTCTGTCGCTTCTTCGCTCATCGCCTGCTCTCGATCTGCTTCACCAGCTGCGCGACCAGTGCACCGACCGCCACGCCGGTCAGCACGTCACTGGGATAATGCACGCCGAGGACCAAGCGTGACAACGCCATTGGCGGCACGACCAGCAGTGGCAACGGCAGCCCCGTGAGCGGGGCCATCAGGATCGCCGCCGCGGTGGTGGAGGTGGCGTGCGCCGACGGGAAGCTGAGTGCGCTCGGGGTGCCGACGTTCACCTCGACGGCGGGATGCTGCGGTCGTTGGCGGCGCACCGCCCGCTTGATCAGCACCGCGGCGGCGTGCGCGGTGAACGCGCCCGCTCCGGCCAGCACCCACTCCCGCCGCCGTTGCGGCTGCAGCACCGCGCCCACTGCTGCCACTGCCAGCCAGCCGGCGCTGTGTTCGCCGAAGTGGGACAGGGCGCGGGCGGTCGCGACGACGCCAGGCTGGGAGGCCAGCGCCGACTGAACAGCCACCAGCGCCGCGACTTCGCCGCTCGGAGGCAAAGCGTCAGTCATGGCTACCCGGGGATGGAAGCAGCACCGACTCCCAATTCTGCTTGCTCGACAGCACTGGCAACGCCTCGCGGTAGACGCGGCGCATCTCGTCGAAGTTTCTGGCCAGCTTGCGCTGCCGGCGCAGTGATTTTGTCAGAAGAGAGATCATCTTTCCGCGGTCGCGTTGCCGGTACACCACGCCGCGGCTGTCGGCGGTAGTGACGGTGACGCCATCGACATTGCACAGCAGGAACCATCGCGAGTCTTGCGTGGGCACATTGAGTTGTGGTTGCCGATGGTGCGCGGAATCCGCTCTCGTCAAGTTGCGCAGGACCCCACCGGCCAGCCGGATGGCCTTGGCGGGCGCACTCTTGGGCTCGTTGACCCGCCGTGCCAATCCCGACGGTGGTGGCAGTTCGGCAGCGGACGGCAGCACGATCGCGTCGGGGTAGTCGCGGCGCATCCGCTGGATCTCAGGCAGGGCAGACTCCAGTATCGAGAAGATGTGTTCCGGGCCCGCCAGGAAGTCGTCGATGGCCTTGTTCTGGATCGCTACGGTCGAATACTCCAGGCACAGAAGGTGTTTCAGCGTCGCCTTGAGGTGGCTGCGCACCAAACCCGCGATGTCGCCGTCCCAGTGCAAGGCGGCGACCACCAACCGATTGCGCAAATGGAAGTACGCCTGCCAGTCGATCGCGTCGTCTTTGTCGCTCCACGCCATGTGCCAGATCGCCGTGCCGGGCATCGTCGCGGTCGGGTAGCCGTGCTCGCCGGCGCGCAGCCCGTAGTCGGCGTCGTCCCACTTGATGAACAGCGGGAGCGGTTGGCCGAGCTCCTCGGCCACCTGCCGCGGGATCATGCACATCCACCAGCCGTTGTAGTCGACATCTATGCGTCGGTGCAGCAGCTTGCTGTCATCGTTGTTGTCGTTCAACGGCTTCTGGGCGAAGTCGTGGTCGTACTTGGTGTGCGGTGCGGAGGTCCACATGAAGTTGCCCCGGTTGACCACCTCGCCCATGATGTGCAGGTGCGACGGATCCTGCAGATTGAGCATCTGGCCGCCGACGAGCATCGGGGTCTTCGCAAACCGGTTCAGGGCGAGCGCCCGCAACACCGAGTCGGGCTCGATGCGTATGTCGTCGTCCATGAACAGGATCTGCTGGCAATCCGTATTCTTCAGCGCCTCGTACATCACCCGGCTGTAGCCGCCGGAACCGCCGAGGTTCGGCTGGTCGTGTATCGACAGCCGATTGCCCAGCGGCGCAGCGGCTTTGGCGAAGTCCGGGTGATCCCGCACCTTCGACGTGCCCTGGTCGGGCACAATCACGGCACCGATCACCTGGTCCACCAACGGATCTGACGTCAGGGTCGTCAACGACTGGACACAATCGGCGGGCCGGTTGTAGGTGGGGATGCCGACCGCGATGTTCGCGACGCCCGGCGCGGGCACCGGTGCGTACCAGCCTCCGCTGTGCAGCGTGACCGCGCTGTCGGTGGTGACGTCGAACCAGATCCAGCCGCCGTCCTCAAACGGCCCGAGGTCCACCTCGAACTCCAGTACACCCGGCGTCTTGTCGGCTTCGAAGTTGCGGCCCTCGATGAAGATGCGGGCACCGGTCGCCTTGCTGCGGTAGACGTCTACTCGGCCCGTGCCGGTCAACTCGGCCCGCAGCACCACCGACTTGAGCGTCGACCAACGCCGCCAGTAGCTGGCCGGGAACGCGTTGAAATACGTGGAGAACGACACCTCCGACTCCGCGCCTATCTGCAGCGCGGTGCGGCTGGGGGCGTGCGCCCGACGGGCGTTGGTGGTCGACTCCTCGATGTAAAGCTTGCGCACATCCAGCGGTTCGCCGGGCCGCGGCAGGATCACGCGGGCCAGAAGACTGGCGGCCTTGGAAGTCATGCGGTGTCGCTTTCGGTCAGCGGGGCGCCGTCGCGCAGGTGCGGCGCCAGTACGTTGTCATACATATTCAGTGCGCTGGCGATGGCCATGTGCATGTCAAGGTACTGGTACGTTCCGAGCCTGCCCCCGAACAGCACCTTGGCCGAAGCGGTCTCGGCCTTCGCCCGGGATCGGTAAGCGGCCAGGAGCGCCCGGTCGGCCTCGGTGTTGATCGGATAGTACGGCTCGTCGTCATCCTCGGCGAACCGCGAATACTCGCGCATGATCACGGTCTTGTCGGTCGGATACTCCCGTTCCGGGTGGAAGTGGCGGAACTCGTGGATTCGCGTGTAGGGCACGTCGAGGTCGTTGTAGTTCATCACCGGGGTGCCCTGGAAGTCACCCGTCGGCAGCACCTCGACCTCGAAATCCAGTGTGCGCCAACCCAACCGGCCCTCGGCGTAGTCGAAGTAGCGGTCCAGCGGCCCGGTGTACAGCACCGGGGCGTCGGGGCTTTCGGCACGCAGCCGGTCGCGGACGTCGAACCAGTCGGTATCCAGCCGGACCTCGATGCGCTCGTCGGCGGCCATGTTCTGAAGCCACGCGGTGTACCCGTTGACCGGAAGGCCCTCGTAGGTGTCGTTGAAGTAGCGGTTGTTGAACGTGTATCGCACCGGCAGACGGGTGATGTTGCCGGCCGGCAGCTCCTTGGGGTCGGTCTGCCACTGCTTGGCGGTATAGCCCTTGACGAACGCCTCATACAGCGGCCGGCCGATCAGCGAGATCGCCTTCTCTTCCAAATTCTGGGCATCGGCGGTTTCGATCTCGGCCGCCTGCTCCGCGATCAGCCGGCGCGCCTCGTCGGGGGAGAAGTACCGACCGAAGAACTGCGCCACCAGGCCGAGGCCCATCGGGAACTGGTACGCCTGCCCGTTGTGCATCGCGAACACCCGGTGCTGGTAGCCGGTGAAGTCGGTGAATTGGTTGACGTAGTCCCACACTCGCTTGTTCGAGGTGTGAAACAGGTGCGCGCCGTACTTGTGCACCTCGATGCCGGTCTGCGGCTCAGGCTCGGAGTACGCGTTGCCGCCGATGTGTCCGCGCCGCTCGAGAACCAGGACCCGCTTGCCCAGCTGCGTGGCCACCCGTTCGGCGATCGTCAGGCCGAAGAATCCGGAGCCGACGACGAAGAGGTCAAACCGAGCTGTCATCGGCAGTCAGGGTATCGGACTGCAACGGTCCCGCCGCGCCACGCAACCGTGACGTCGCCGACCGCTGAAGGTCGCAATTGCCTCACGATTTCATCTCGCCACTCTGGTCACATCAGTCACGTCAGTACCATCAGATACGTCGGGATCAGTGGGTGCGGCGCACGGCCGTTGCCCGCGGGGGCCGACCCGTAATTGCACCTACTACACAGACGATTCGTTGTCCAGATTGAGGAGACTTCCGTGCCGAACCGACGTCGACGCAAGCTCTCGACAGCCATGAGCGCAGTCGCCGCCCTGGCCGTCGCAAGTCCATTCGCAGTGACCGCTGTGTCTGAATTGAATGCGAGCAGTAAGCCCGCGCCGCAACAGCACGACTTCGTGCAAGCCGCGATGGTTACCGACCTGCCCGGCGAAATCATGTCCGCGCTGCAGTCGAGCCTGTCGCAGTTCGGCATCGTCGTGCCCAACGTGCCGTCGGGCATCCTGGGTCCGGCAGGCACGCCGTCCAGCACGGCGCTCGCACCAGGCGGCTTGACCGGTACGCCGTCCAGCACGGCGCTCGCACCGGGCGGCTTGACCGGTACGCCGTCCAGCACGGCGCTCGCACCGGGCGGCTTGACCGCCACGCCCGCCACCCTGTCGGCTCCCGGGCTCACCGCGACCACACCGGGGCTGACAGCGCCCACACCGGGACTCACGCCCCCGACGGCGAACACACTGGCATCGCCGAACATCAACGATCAGGCACTAGCCAACCCGGCGTTGACTCCGGCTGCCGCGCCGACGCCCGGCCTACCACCGAGCACCCCGACCACTCCGACCACGCCGACCATCCCGGGTCTGACGACACCGTCGACCGGCGGCCTCACGGCAGCGGCACCGGCGGCGGCGACGGGGATTAATCCGGCACTGACGAGCCCACTCGGTGCGGCGTCGGTCACCGGTGCGCCGGGCGAGGTTCCGATCAGCGCGCCGCTCGGGACGGATGCGCTCGCGGGTACCTACCCGATCCTGGGCGATCCGTCCCTCGGCATGCCGGCGACGCCGTCGGCCGCTCCCAGTGGCGGCCTGTTGTCCGAACTGTCCAACGCGGCGTCGCAGCTCGGCGCGGGCCAGGCGATCGACCTGCTGAAGGGCGTCGTGGTGCCCTCGATCATGCAGGCGATCAAGTCCGCGGGGACGGTGCCCGCAGCCGCCGCCCCGGCTGTCCCGGCCCCCGGGCCGACCTCCTAGACCAGTCGGCCGGACGGCATCGCAGGGTGACGCGAATTCTGCGATGCCGTTGCCGGCCGCGCGTCTAAGGCAAATGCCGGTGTGTCGGAACACTGGTAACTCCGACCTCATACGTAACATCAGCCCGTGGGGTGCCGTCGTCCTGCCCCGCCGCTGCTGTTCACTGCGGTCGCGGCGACAATGCTGCTGCTGCCGTGGGCGATCGACGCCGTCCCCGGCGACCGCTCGGCGAGCTCACCTGGCACGGCCGACGACACCGCACTCGCGCAGCAGCCGCTGGCCGACGTCGGCGCCGGTGAGACCATCCAGGAGGTCAGCCAGGCGACGCCGTTCTCGCTGGTGGCGCTGACCGGGGTCGACGCGACCACCACCGCACGGGTGCGCGCCAAGCGGGCCGACGGCAGCTGGGGTCCGTGGTACGACGCCGAGACGCTCGAGTACGAGGGCCCTGACGGCAGTGGTGCTCCCCGCGGCACCGAGCCGGTATTCGTCGGTCGCACCACAGCGGTGCAGATTTCACTCGATCGGCCCGCCGGAGTCGCAGGGCCACCGACATCTACCACAGCACTGCCCGCCGCGGCGCCGTCCGCGCCCGACGGCAAGCCCGATCTCGGATACAAGCCCGCCACGGTCGAGCAACCGATCGGGCAGAACATCAACGCGGTGCTGATCAGCCCACCACAGGCCCCCGCCGACCAGTTCGCGCTACCGACCGCGGTCACCCCTCCGGGGCAGCCGCCGGCGATCATCAGCCGTGCACAGTGGGGCGCCGACGAGTCGATGCGGTGCGGTCCGACCGTGTACGACAACGGGATTCGCGCCGCCGTCATTCATCACACGGCCGGCAGCAACGACTACTCGCCGCAGGATTCGGCGGAGATCATCCGCGCGATCTACGCGTATCACACGCGCACGCTCGGCTGGTGCGACATCGCCTACAACGCGCTGGTGGACAAGTACGGGCAGGTGTTCGAGGGGCGGGCCGGCGGCATCACGAAGGCGGTCGAGGGCTCGCACACCGGCGGCTTCAACGTGAACACGTGGGGCGTCGCGATGCTCGGGGATTTCGACCTGGTGCCCCCGACGCCGATCCAGTTGCGCACGGTGGCGCGCCTGCTCGGCTGGCGGCTGTCGATGGACGGGGTCGACCCTAAGGGCACGGTCACGCTGACGTCGGCCGGCGGCTCGTTCACCCGCTTCCCGGGTGGCGCGCCGGCGACGCTTCCGACGATCTTCACCCACCGCGACGTCGGCAACACAGACTGCCCGGGCAACGCCGCGTACGCGGAGATGGACCACATCCGGGACATGGCCGCCCGGTTCAACGATCCGCCCGGACCGCAGGAGCTCGCCGACTCGCTGCAGGGCGGCGCGATCTACACCCGGTGGCAGGCGATGGGCGGCATGAACAGCTGGCTGGGCGGCCCCACTTCGCCGGAGTCGCCCGGCGACGGGGCCGCCCGCTATGTGCGGTTCGAGCACGGCGCGGTGTACTGGTCGCCGCAGACCGGGGCCAACCCGGTCGGTGGTGCGATCTACGACGCGTGGGCGGCGCTGGACTACGAACGTGGTCCCCTGGGGTTGCCCACGAGCGGTGAGGTTTCCGAGCCGGAGTGGATCGTGCAGAACTTCCAGCACGGCACGCTGAACTTCGATCGTGAGAAGCCGCGGGTGATCCAGGTCATCGACGGACTTGCGTACGAACTGCCCCCGCCCTCGCGAAACGGGCGGCCCCCGCAGATCGAGCGGTTCAGCCAGGTCATGGGCTAGGGCTGGGGAACTACAGCCACCAATGTTCCAGTACGCGCGCCACTCCGTCGTCGGTGTTTGGCGCGGTGATCTCATCTGCCACCGCAAGCACCTCCGGGTGGGCATTTCCCATCGCCACCCCGTGGCCCGCCCATGCGAGCATCGGAAGGTCGTTGGGCATGTCGCCGAACGCCATCACCTCGTCGGCGGCGATCCCCAGCGGGCGCGCGATCTCCTCGACACCGGTGGCCTTGCTGATCCCGAGCGGCACGATTTCGACCAGTCCGTTGTCGGTCGAGAACGTGATGTCCCCTTCGATGCCGATGTGCGGGGAAAGGGCGGCCGCCATGTCGGTGCTGCTGGCGCCGGCCTTGCGGATCAACAGCTTGACCGCTGGCGCGCTGAGCAGGTCCTCCAACGACACCTCGGTGTTGTCGGGGTTCAGCCAGGCGTGCTCGTAACCGGGCGAGCTGACGAATTGCGGTGTGGCCGCATCGTGTGCGCGGCGGCCCACCCGCTCGACCGCCAGCCCGGAACCGGGAATCGTGCGGTACGCGATCTCCGCCAGCTCGGCGAGCATGTCGACAGACAGCGTCCGTGCCGACACGATGCGGTCGCGGTCCGGGTCGTAAACCACTGCGCCATTGGCGCACACCGCCATCGGGGCAAAGCCCAGTGCCTCGACCACCGGGGCGATCCATCGCGGCGGCCGGCCGGTCGCGAGCACGAAGGTCGCGCCGCCTGCGGTCGCGGCGCTGACGGCGTCACGCGTGCGCGCGGTGACGGTCTCGTCAGCGTCGAGCAGAGTTCCGTCCACGTCGCTGGCGATCAGCGAGGGTGGGTTCACTTGCCCTCAGCCTTCTTTCGCGCCCGTTCGGCAAGCTCGGCTTCATCGAGCTGCTTGGCTTCCGCCATCGTCGGCGCGCTGCCCCCCAGGCGTTGCGGCACCCAGTACTCGCCCGCCGGATGAGGGTAGCCGAGCTGAGCGCGCTGCAAGAGCTCCGTCATCGCCTCGCGTAGCGCGGCATCGGTCTGCTCAACGCTGTCGGTGGTACGCAGTGGCTCGCCGACGATCACCGTGATCGGCACCCGGTTGCGCAAGAGCCTGCGTGGATGATCCTTCGTCCACATCCGTTGCGCGCCCCAGACGATCATCGGGATCATCGGCACGCCGGCCTCGCGCGCCATGCGCACCGCACCGCTCTTGAACTCCTTGAGCTCGAAGCTGCGGCTGATCGTCGCCTCGGGATACACGCCGATCAGTTCGCCCTCACGCAACCGCTCCACCGCGACGGAATACGCTCCGGCGCCGGCTTGCCGGTCGACGGGAATCATGTGGGCGTGCCGCATGAGGAAGCCGACGATTTTCACGTTGTTCATCTCGGTCTTGATCATGAACCGTAGCCGGCGTTTTCGGCGGTAGACGGCGATCGCAGCGGGCATCCAGTCGACGTAGCCGGTGTGATTGATCGCGATCACAGACCCGCCCGACTGAGGAATGTTTTGCAAGCCGTGCAAGGTGATTCTGGGACCGACCAACTTCACGGCGCTCGTAACAGAGATCTCCAGCAGTCGAAAGACGGGCTCCGCCATGCAGTTACTCCACTTGTCCGGCCTGCCCGGACCGTCGGGCGGCCTTCTCCGCCGCTTCTTCGGCATCCATCCGCGCCGCCTCTGCAAGTGACGGCGCCCCGCCGCCGAGCCGGTGCGGAACCCAGAACGCCCCCGGTGGGTGCGGGCCGTATTCGTCTTGCACCTGGTGCAACAAATGCTGCATCCGCGAGTGCAACAACCTGGTGAGCTCCGGCGCAGGCAGGGTCGGCGGGATCGGTTCCCCGACGGCCACGCTGACCGGGACCTTCGGACGCCACATCTTGCGTGGATGATCTTTGGTCCAGATGCGCTGGGCCCCCCAGACGATGTGCGGAATGATCGGTACGCCCGCCGCCTGAGCCATTCGCGCCGCGCCGGACTTGAATTCCTTGATCTCGAAGCTGCGGCTGATCGTGGCCTCGGGATAAACGCCGACGAGCTCGCCGGCCTTGAGCGCCTCGCAAGCGTTCTCGAACGACTCCGCGCCGCGTTCCCTGTCGACCGAGATGTGACGCAGGCTGCGCATGATCGGCCCGGTCAGCTTGCCGTCGAACACTTCCCTCTTGGCCATGAACCGCACTTTGCGGCCGAGGCCTTGCTTGTACGCAGGCAACCCGGCGAAGGTGAAGTCGAAGTAGCTGGTGTGGTTGATCGCGATGACCGCCCCGCCGGTGGCTGGCAGATTCTCCACCCCGCTGACCTTGAAGGTCAGACCCTGTACCCGCCATATCAGGCGGGCGGTCTGGATGATCGTGGCGTACACGGGTTCCACGTCCGCAACACTAGTGCTCGTGCGCAGCGCGCCGGACGGGAAGGTATCGACTACTACCGCCGACTCCGGCAGGCCGGCGATATCACCTCCCGTTAAGCTGAAAAATCGCGACATCTAGCAACAGAGAGGCTGTTTGTGCAGGTCACCAGCATCGGGCATGCGGGCTTTCGCATCGACACCCGCGCCGGAAGCATCCTGTGCGACCCGTGGCTTAACCCCGCCTACTTCGGGTCGTGGTTCCCCTTCCCCGATAACAGCGGGCTCGACTGGTCCTCACTCGGCGACTGTGACTACCTCTACGTCTCGCACCTGCACCGCGACCACTTCGACCCGAAGAACCTGCGCGAGCACGTCAACAAGGACGCTGTGGTGCTGCTGCCCGACTACCCGGTGGAGGACCTGCGCCGCGAGCTGGAGAAGCTCGGCTTTCGCAACTTCTTCGAAACCACCGACTCCGTCAAGCACCGGGTGAACGGGCCGAAGGGCGAGCTCGATGTGATGATCATCGCGCTGCGTGCCCCCGCCGACGGGCCGATCGGCGACTCCGGCCTGGTGGTCGACGACGGGGAGACCGTCGCGTTCAACATGAACGACGCCCGCCCGGTCGACCTCGACGTCGTACACGCCGATTTTGGCCATGTCGATGTCCATATGCTGCAGTACTCCGGGGCGATCTGGTATCCGATGGTCTACGACATGCCCGAGCGGGCCAAGTCGTCGTTCGGCATCCAGAAGCGGCAGCGGCAGATGGACCGCTGCCGGCAGTACATCGCGCAGGTCGGCGCTACGTGGGTGATTCCATCGGCCGGGCCGCCGTGCTTTTTGGATCCGGAGTTGCGCGGGCTCAACGACGACAGCGGCGACCCGGCCAACATCTTCCCGGACCAGATGGTGTTCCTGGACCAGATGCGCGCGCACGGGCACGATCGCGGGCTGCTGATGATCCCAGGCTCGGTCGTGTCTCTCGTTGGCTCGCAATTGGATTCGCTCAGCCACCCGCTGCCGGACGACGAGGTTGAGGCAATATTCACCACAGGTAAGGCGGCTTACATCGCCGACTACGCGGAGCGGATGGCGCCGGTGCTGGCCGCCGAAAAAGCGGGCTGGGCGCCGGCCGAAGGCGAGCCGCTGCTGGAGCCGTTGCGGGCGCTGTTCGAACCGATCATGAGCCAGAGCGATCAAATCTGCGACGGGATCGGCTATCCGGTGGAATTGCGCCTCGGCGCGGAGACGGTCGTCTTGGACTTCCCGAAAAGGGCGGTGCGGGAACCAATTCCGGACGAGAAGTTCCGCTACGGGTTCGCGATCGCACCGGAGCTCGTACGTACCGTGCTGCGCGACGGCGAGCCCGACTGGGTGAACACGATCTTTTTGTCGACGCGCTTTTCCGCCTGGCGCGTCGGTGGGTACAACGAATTTCTGTATACGTTTTTCAAGTGCTTGACCGATGAGCGGATCACGTACGCGGACGGCTGGTTCGCCGAGTCGCGCGACGACACCTCCTCGGTGGTGCTCGATGGATGGGAGATGCAGCGCCGGTGCCCGCATCTGAAGGCCGACTTGTCGAAGTTCGGTGTGGTGGAAGGCAATACGTTGACTTGCAACCTGCACGGCTGGCAGTGGAACCTGGAGACGGGCCGCTGCCTGACCGCCCGCGGACACGAACTGCGCAGTGCCCGGGCATGAGCGCTCCGTCCCAGAATTACGACGACGGGCTGGTGCAGCTCGACCGCGAGGCTCTGACCCTGCGCCGCTACCACTTCCCGTCCGGCACGGCGAAGGTGATCCCGCTGCGGTCGATCCGCGGCTACCGCGCCAAACCGCTAGGGCTGCTGACGAACCGGTTCCACCTCTGGGGACCCCCAGATCTCATGCGGTGGCTGCCGCTCGATGTCCTTCGCCCGTTGAAGTCGACGCTCATCACCCTGGACGTCCCCGGCACTCGTCCCAGCCCGGCGTTCACGCCGAACGATCCAGACCGCTTCATCGAGGTTCTCGACGAGCTGCTAAACCACTAGCCATCCGGTGCTCTAGGTCGGCTCGAGCACGTCGGCGCCGACATACGGCACCAGGGCGTCGGGCACCCGGACGCTGCCATCGGGCTGCTGATGGTTTTCCAGGATGGCCACGAGCCACCGTGTGGTCGCCAATGTTCCATTGAGCGTCGCAGCGATGTGCGGCTTGCCGGAATCGTCGCGGTAGCGGATCGACAGCCGGCGCGCCTGAAACGTAGTGCAATTGGAGGTCGACGTCAGCTCCCGATAGGCCTGCTGCGACGGGACCCACGCCTCGCAGTCGAACTTGCGGGCCGCCGACGCACCGAGATCGCCTGCGGCGACCTCGATCACGCGGTACGGAACGCCGATCAGCGCCAGCATGTCGCGCTGCCAACCGAGCAACCGCTGATGCTCGGCCTCCGCTTCGTCCGGGTGGCAGTACACGAAGCCTTCGACCTTGTCGAACTGGTGCACCCGGATGATGCCGCGGGTGTCCTTGCCGTAGCTACCTGCTTCCCGGCGGAAGCAACTGGACCACCCGGCATAGCGCAGCGGACCGCCGGAAAGGTCGAGTATCTCTCCCGCGTGGTAGCCGGCGAGCGGTACCTCCGAGGTGCCGACGAGGTAGAGGTCGTCGGACTCGACCCGGTAGACCTCATCGGAGTGTGCACCCAAAAACCCTGTGCCGGACATGATTTCGGGCCGGACCAAGACCGGCGGAATCATCAGCGTGAACCCGTTGTCGACGGCAAGCCGGACCGCCGACTGCAACAGGCCGAGCTGTAACAGCGCGCCCCGCCCCGTGAGGAAGTAGAACCGCGAACCCGACACCTTCGCGCCGCGCTCCATGTCGAACAGTCCGAGTGACTCGCCCAGCTCCACATGGTCTTTCGGGCTGTCGATCGGCGGAATCGAGCCGACGGTGTCGAGCACCACGTAGTCGTCCTCGCCGCCCGCGGGGACCCCGGCGGCGATGACATTGGAAATCGCCATATGCGCGGCGGTGAAAACCTCATCCGCGTCGGCTTGTCGGCCCTCGGCGGCCTTCACGTCGGCGGCGAGCCGCTTCGCGCGCTCCAGGATCGCCGGCCGCTCGTCGGCGGATGCCGACCCCACCTGCTTGCTGACCGCCTTCTGCTCGGCACGCATGTTGTCGGCGGCAGAAACCGCCGCACGGCGCTTCGTGTCGGCGTCCAGAAGCACGTCGACGAGCCCGGGGTCTTCGCCGCGTGCGAGCTGCGAACGCTTGACCGCGTCCGGGTTCTCCCGCAGCTGCCTGAGGTCGATCACGGCCGCAACCCTACTTCCGGGGGCACAACCTCGTAACGGTGCAACGACAGCACTTGGCAGGCCGGTCGGCGCGCCTGTCACAATGGATGCAATGTCGGACGCACCTGAGCAGGAGCAATCGCCCGCGGAGCAGCAGCCGCGTCGGTTGTGGTGGCACAGTCTGCAGGCCACGTCGACGCGCCGGGCCCTGCTGCTGACGGCGCTGGGCGGCCTGCTCATCGCCGGTATCACCACCGCGCTCCCCGCGGGTGCCGACGACCCCGGCCGGCTCGTCGGCTATGCCGCGCCGAACGCCGGAAGTCGCGCCGGCCCGGCGTTGGACAAGGCGGGTCCCGGCGACTGCCTGAACTGGCCGAACAAGGCACCGGATCAGGCCACGATCGTCGAGTGCAACAACGACCACCGCTTCGAGGTCGCCGCGGCGGTGGACATGCGCATGTTCCCGGGCAGCGAATACGGACCGAAGGCCGCGGCGCCGGACGCCGGACGGCTTCAGCAGATCAGCCAGGAACAGTGCACGACCGCTGTCGAGCGTTATCTCGGCGCCAAGTTCGACCCGAATAGCCGGTTCATGACCGGCATGCTGTGGCAGGGCGCGAAGGCGTGGTCGCAGTCCGGCGAGCGCCGGATGCTGTGCGGCCTGCAACTGCCCGGCGGGGGCAACGAGGAGCAGGTGTTCAAGGGTCGGGTCGCCGACCTCGACCAATCCAAGGTGTGGCAGGCGGGCACCTGCATCGGCATCGACACGACCACCAACCAGCCGACCGACATGCCGATGGACTGCACTGGACCGCACGCGACGGAGGTGACGGGTTCCGTCAACGTCGCCGAGAAGTTCCCCGGTGGTCTGCCTGCCGAACCGGATCAGGACGCGTTCATCAAGGACACCTGCACCCGGATGACCGACGCGTACCTCGCGCCGGTGGAGTTGCGCGCCACCACGTTGACGCTGATCTACGGCACGATCTCGCTGCCGAGTTGGTCGGCGGGCAGCCACCAGGTGTCGTGCAGCATCGGCGCGACCCTTGGCAACGGCGGCTGGGCCACTCTGGTCGGCAGCGCGAAGGGGCCGCTGCTGATCAACGGGCAGCAGCCCGTCCCGCCACCGGACATTCCAGCCGAGCGGTTGAACTTGCCGCCGATTCCTATGCCGATGCCGACGCCGATCGACACGTCCGGTTCCCAGACGCAGATGCAGCAGCAGTCACCGGCCAACAGCGTGCCGACGATCGGTAACCAGCACCTGCCCAACGCGCCTGGCCCGCAGACCGTCGACATCCCCGCCGCGCCTGCTCCTGCCCCTGCCGGTCAGCAGCCGGGGCCCAATCAGCAGCCGGGGCCCGGGCAGCCGCCGCAGGACGCCCCGGCCGAAGAGGTCCCACAGAACGCGCCGCCGCCGTCGCAGGAGCCGGCTGCGCCCCCCGCAGAACCCGTGCAGCCGCCGCCGGGGACGTAGCGGCATGGCCGTGCGGATGAGCCCGCAACGGTTCGACGAACTGGTGTCCGACGCCCTCGACCTCATCCCGTCCGACCTTGCCGCCGCGATCGACAACGTTGTGGTGCTCGTGCAGCCACGCAACCCCGACGAACCGGACCTGCTCGGCTTGTACGAGGGCATCGCCCTCACCGAGCGAGATTCGTGGTACGCCGGGTCGCTGCCCGACACGATCACGATCTACCGCGACGCACTGCTGGACGCCTGTGACACGGAGGCCGCTGTCGTCGACGAGGTCGCGGTCACCGTGATCCACGAGATCGCGCATCACTTCGGGATCGAGGACGAGAGGCTGCACGAATTGGGCTGGGGATGAGCGCTTGCGCGAAGACCAGAAAGCCGGGATGAGCGCTTGCGCGAAGACCAGAAAGGCCGAGATGAGCGCTTGCGCGAAGACCAGAAGGCCGAGATGAGTGCTTGCGCGAAGACCAGAAAGGCCGGGATGAGCGCTTGCGCGAAGACCAGAAAGGCCGGGATGAGCGCTTGCGCGAAGACCAGAAGGCCGGGATGAGCGCTTGCGCGGAGACCAGAAAGGCCTCGCTTGGTAGGCGCGGCATCTGCCCGTTGTCGTTGAGCAGTGATATGAACAGCCCATGGTTTCGCAGTGCCGCTACTGCCGTGACGGCTGGGAGCACTGCCACGGCACGGTGATCATCCATGAGCAGCGCCGCGCGGAATGCACGGAGGACGACTGCGACGGTCCTGAGCTGATCGCACACGTGCTGCGCGTCGACTGTGACGCGGTTGGCTGTACCTGCGGGCAGTCGACCGCAATGGCGGTCTGAAGCCCGTCAGCCCATCGGGTCGGCGGACTCGAGGTCCTCGGGGCGGGGCATGCCGCGCGGATCCGGCATGAACGGCGGACTGTGCTGGCCCCAGTGAACGCAACTCCACCGCCCGTCGGTGATCGGCGCCAGAACCACCGACTCGGCGTTGCCGATGTGGTGCTCCACCACGAAAGACCCGTCCACTCCGGCGAGCGTCGCGGCAGCCAGCCTGATCGCAGCGCCGTGACTGACCACGACGATGTCGTTGCTCCAGCCGCCGTCGTCCAGGTACCGCATCCGCAGATCGGCCACCACCGGCAGATACCGGCCCAACAACTGCGCACCGGTCTCGCCGCCCGGCAGGGCAACATCCAGGTCGCCCATGTGCCAGCGCTCGTAGACCCTGTTGAACGCGTCAACGGCCTCGTCGTCGTTGCGCATCTCCAGCTCGCCAACCTGCACCTCGTGGATGCCCTCGACTTCGCGCGGCGGCAACCCCCACACCTCGCCGATCACCGCGGCGGTCTCCTCGGCGCGCCGCGCCACCGAGTGCACGAGCATCCCCGGTTGCCGTTCGAACCCGCGCGCGAAGTCCCTCGCCTGCGCGATGCCCGCGGGAGTCAATGACGCGCCGGGCGGACGGGTGTCGAGGCAGCGGTCGACGTTGCTGTGCGACTGGCCGTGGCGCAGCAGCACCAGCCGGCCGCTCATGGCTGGACCTCGCCGTGCTGCAGTCCCGCTAGCCACCGGTCGGCCTCGTCCATTTCAGGCGGCACCGCCCCTGTCACCGAACCGGTCGGCCACGAACCCAGGAATCGCACATCTGCACAACGACGGTGCAGCGCTTTGAGTGCCTCGGCAACCGCGATGTCGTCGATGTGGCCGACGCAATCGAGGAAGAACACGTAGGTTCCGAGTTCTGTTCGGGTGGGCCGGGATTCGATCCTCGTTAGGTCGATGTCGCGGATGGCGAATTCCGCCAGCGCCTCGACCAGCGCGCCCGGCCGGTTGTCGAGCCGCAGCACCACCGACGTGCGGTCGGCACCGGTGCGCGCCGGCGGACGGGCGGGGTGCCCGGCCAGCACGAACCGGGTGCGGGCATTGGGTTCGTCGACGACGCCGGCGGCCAGTTGGGCCAGGCCGTATCGCTGCGCCGCCAGCGCGGTGCTCACCGCGGCGTCGGCCCGGCCGTCGGCGACGTCGACCGCCGCGGCGGCATTGGAGTTTGCGGGTACCACCGTGGCGGCGGGCAGGTGCTCGCCGAGCCAACGCAGGACTTGCGCGGCGGCGACCGGGAACGCGGCGACAGTGTGCACATCGGCGGCCGATACCCCCGGCTTCACCACGATGCTGAACGCGACGTCGAGCGTCAGCTCCGCGAACAACTGCAGCGGCGTCCCACGGGCCAGGCTGTCCAGGGTGGGCAAAATCGAGCCGTCGATCGAGTTCTCGATCGGCACGCACGCGTAGTCGGCGTTGCCGTCGCGGACCTGCTGTAGGGCCGCCGCGGCGCCGTCGGCGGCCACCGGATCGACCGTCCCCACGCGCGGGATCAGACCTCGGTCCACCATCTGCAGTAATGCCGCCTCGGTGAACGTCCCTTCCGGGCCGAGATACGCGATGCGGGCCACCGTCAAACCCTATCGGTCGGCGAGAAAGGGAAGGGGTTGCCTGTTCCACCCGCGTCTTATTAACTTAGGCTTACCTCACCAAACTGACACACGGAAGGCAGGCCATGCCCGTCGCGACGCCGCCAACACCGTCCACCGCCGAACGGATCCGCAGCGTCTGCGTGCGGGCGACCGGCGCGATGCTGGCCGTCGACGGCTTCGCTCCGGTCGACACCCCCGTCCACCACCTCCTCGACGACGGCGCATTCGCGGTCACGGTGGCAGCCGACACCGACATGACGGGCGCGGTCACCGACCCGGCAGGTGTTGAGGCGATGTTGGAATTGACCGATCACGCGCCCCTGCCGCTACGTCGGCCGGTGCGTTCGCTGGTGTGGATCCGCGGCAGGCTGCGCCCGGTGCCCGCGCCACTTGTGCCGGCTCTGCTTGACGTAATCGCCGCGGACGACCCGGATCCGGCTCTGCTTCGAATCAATTCGGATCCCTCCAGTGGCACCGGACTGACACTGATGTGGTTGCGGACGGAGTCGGTGGTGATCGCCGACGCCACCGGCGCGGAATCGGTGGAACTGGATGACTTGTTGGCGGCACGGCCCGATCCGTTCTGCGTGATGGAGTCGTCCTGGTTGCAGCACATCGACGCCGAGCATTGCGAGGTTGTCGACCTTCTGGCCTCGCGTCTGCCGGCGCCGTTGCGACGCGGCCGGGTTCGCCCGCTGGGCCTCGACCGCTACGGTCTGCGCCTTCGGGTGGAGCGCGAGGACGGTGATCACGACGTACTGCTGCCGTTCGCGGCACCCGTTCACGACGCGACCGGGCTGGGCCGCGCGATCCGCGTGCTGATGGGCTGCCCGTTCCTCAACGGACTGCGCGCCCGCAGAGCCTGACCTCTAACGTGTCGGCATGACCGAGGCCGGCGCAGTGGGGGTACCTCCCGCTCGCGGGGGATTGCCACCCCGCACGCTGCGGATTGAAATCGTTGTCGTCCTCGCCGTGACGTTCGGGTTGTCCGCCGTCACCGCCGTCTTGCAGCTCGTCGACTCGGTGTTACGCACCCTGAGCAAGCAGACGATCCCGCTGATTCCGCGGCGGTCCTACTTCGACCTCGTCGACTTCGGCTTGAACCTGGCGTCGATCGCACAGTTGCTGGCGTGGGGTGCGCTGGGCCTATACCTGTTGTCGCGCAGTGGTATTGGGCCACGAGACATTGGGCTGCGCCGACCGCGCTGGGGCGCCGACATGCTCGGCGGTGTCGGCCTTGCCCTTCTGATCGGAGTCCCCGGGCTGGGTCTGTACTTGCTGGCGCGTGTCCTCGGCGTCAGCGCGTCGGTGGTACCGACGACGCTCACAGACACGTGGTGGCGGATACCGGTGTTGGTCCTGTTCGCTTTCGGTAACGGCTGGGCCGAGGAAGTGATCGTGGTCGGCTACCTGATGACGCGACTGCGCCAGCTCGGGGTGGGCAGCACGCGCACGCTGATCTACTCGAGTGCGCTGCGCGGGGCATATCACCTGTATCAGGGCTTCAGCGCGGGTCTCGGCAATTTCGCGATGGGTGTGGTGTTCGGCATCGTGTGGCGACGGACCGGCCGACTGTGGCCGCTGATCGTCGCCCACGGGCTCATCGACACCGCGGCATTCGTCGGCTACGCATTGCTCGCCGATCACCTCGGTTGGCTGTCGTGAGAGCCGTAGATTGTTCAGGTGAGCGACGACTGGTCGGAGCGGGGCGGCCCGCCGATGCATCGCCGCCCACTCCCGCCGCCCGGCCGGTCCGAGCCGTCTCAAGTCATTCGGCGTGACCCCGCATCCCGCCCGCCTCCGCTCAGGCCACCGCAGCGTCCGCCCCCGCCCCGGCCGCCCTATCGGCCTCCGCCACCCACCTATCGGCCCCCACCGCCTCCACCGCCGAAACCGGTCCAGCCCGCCAAGCCGCGCCGCAGACGTCACTGGGGGCGATGGCTCGCTGTCGTGGTGGTCGCGGCGCTGTTGGCGTTCGTCGGGATGGGGTTCTGGGTCGACCGTTCGCTGCGGCGCGCTCCCGTCGTCGCCGACTACCCCGGACGCCCCGCGCCTGGCCACGGCACCACCTGGCTGCTCGTCGGTTCGGACAGCCGCAGCGATCTGTCCCCCGAGCAGCAGAGGGATCTGGCAACCGGCGGCGATATCGGCAACGGTCGGACCGACACGATCATGCTCGTGCATGTTCCGGGTTTGACCTCCGACGTGGCGCCCACGCTCGTGTCCATTCCCCGCGACTCCGATGTGACGATCCCCGGGAACGGTGAGAACAAGATCAACGCGGCGTTCACCCTCGGCGGTGCTCCGCTGTTGGTGGAGACGCTCGAGGAGGCCACGGGTATCCGGGTAGACCACTATGCGGAGATCGGCTTCGCCGGGTTCGCCGACGTCGTGGACGCGGTGGGCGGAGTGACGATGTGTCCGACGCAGGCGATCAGCGACCCACTTGCCGGTATCGACATGTCTGCGGGTTGTCAGAAACTCAACGGCCGCAACGCACTTGGATACGTGCGAACTCGCGCAACCCCGCGCGCCGACCTCGATCGGATGATCAACCAACGTGAGTTCCTGTCCGCGCTGTTTCACCGCGCCGCGAGCCCGGCGGTGTGGCTGAACCCGTTCCGGTGGATCCCGCTGAAGAGTTCGCTCACCAACGCGGTGACCGTCGATACCGGTGCGCACGTCTGGGATCTGGCGCGGTTGGCGTGGGCGCTGCGAGGCTCACCGGTCACCACGACGGTCCCGATCGGGTCGTCGACCGTCAACGATCTCGGCGACGTCGTGGAGTGGAACAGCGACGCCGCGTCGCGCCTCT
This sequence comes from uncultured Actinomycetota bacterium, assembly GCA_963744085.1. Classification (GTDB taxonomy): domain Bacteria; phylum Actinomycetota; class Actinomycetes; order Mycobacteriales; family Mycobacteriaceae; genus Mycobacterium. Next base: position 359,153 of record CAVUSK010000014.1, on the reverse strand, counting down.
TCTCTGCCCTGGCGGCCGACGAGCCGGTGCCGCAGGACGTGCTGCAGTCGCAGCCGGGCGGCTAGGTCCGCGGTACTTCGGACAGGCCCGTGGATAACCATCCCTTCGTCCGCCCGGGGTGGTTGGTGGCGATCCATCCGACCCCGAGGTCGCGGCAGAAGTCGATGTCCTCGGTGTGGTCGACGGTCCAGCAGTACGTCGCCCTGCCCTGCGCGGCCGCGCGGTCGACAAGCTCGGGATGCTCACGCAGTGTCTGGATCGACGGACCGACCGCGGTGGCGCCCACCGTGGTCGCGGCGCTCCCGCCCAGGTAGCGCGACGTGTCGCCGAGCAGCACCGTCGGCAGCATCGGCGCCGCGCGGCGGATCCGCCACACCGCGGCGGCCGAGAACGACATCACGACGGCACGTGACCGGTCGGCCGACGCGGGCGAGGCGATCCCGAAGCGGTGCAGCAGTGCCAGCACCTTGCTTTCGACCAGTGATCCGTACCGCACCGGGTGTTTGGTCTCGATGAACACCTTGACCGGCCGCCGCCAGTCCAGCACCAGCCCCACAAGCGCTTCGAGGGTCAGCAGCCCGGTGTCGCCGTGCGTTCCATCGGATCGCCAGCTCTCGTGCCACGTGCCGTAGTCCAACGCCCGAAGCTGCTCCAGCGTCATGTCGCTGACCAGCCCCGCGCCGTTGGATGTGCGGTCCACCCTGCGGTCGTGCACGCACACCAGGTGCCCGTCGCGGGAGAGCCGCACGTCGCACTCCACGCCTTCTGCGCCCTCCTGCAGCGCCAGTTCGTAGGCCGCCAGCGTGTGCTCGGGACGGTCCGCGGACGCTCCCCGATGAGCGACCACGAAGGGATGCGCGGCGTGCGCGTCGCCGCCAGACGTCATAGCGTTATGCTGCCGGTTCCTGGCCTTCCCGCTCAACCACGGCGGGCGATTCGGAGCGGGATTCTTTCTCGTCGACGACCACCACCCAGCGATGCGAGGGTCGCTCGACGGGTGTGCGCTCGAACGCGAACACCAGCCGGGCCGCGGCGATCGTCGCCGCCATCGCCATCAGGTAGGCGACGATGAAGCTCATCGTGTTGTTGGCGATGCCCTGTGCGTCACTGGGAAAGCTCGTCGCGGTGGCGAACACCGACACCAACGTGCTGAATACGAACAACAGCGCCCACGCCCAGATCAGCGGCCGCACATGCCGGTAGCGGCCTTCGACGGTGGCGAGCTCCACGACATACGTGGGTGCCCACGCCAAATTCGCAAATGGCACAAGGCATCCCGCCCGCAGCGCCCGCACCGGCCTCGGATCAGCCATATACCGGTGCCCGAAGGCCGCGGCGCGCCGGGCGATCACCCACTCCGTCAGCACGAGTGCGGTGCCCACGATCGCGAACATGGCGGCCACGCTGGCGGCGACGGCCACCCAGGTCGCCAAGCCAGCAACGATCGAGTTCAGCAGGATGTCCCGGTTGATGATCAGCAGTGCGTATCGCACGATGTGCATCAGCGCCGCCACACCCAGCACCGCGATCGTCGTGATCAGCGTGGCGCGTAGTGCCCACAGCGACGGGCCGCGCCGGGTTTCTGCGCCCGAGGCCGGGGTGATTTGGGTGGCCGGATCGACGAGGCCCCAGCGCGGAATGTAGGGGTAGCGCGGGGTCGGACCGAGCGGTCGGCGTCGTCGGCGACGCGGCGGGCCCGCGCCGGGTCGCACTGCGATCCAGCGATAACCGGGCGGTAGCAGAGCACCGGACCGGCCGCGCGGCGGACCCTGATGTCCGGGTGCAGGGGCGTGCCATTGCGGAGACGCGTCCGGCGGCAAGAGCGCTCCGTTGCAGCGCGGACACGTCTGCCGCTGGCGGTCGCGCACGTTCCACCGCGTTGCGCAGCGGGAGCACACCTGGATCACCCGACCAGACTAACCAGGATCAGATCTATCCGGCGGTGCCGTCACGGTCACAGCCCGCCGCCCGGCAGGGGCACATCCCCTGTCGACATCGACCGGCTCGAATCCCTGGCGCTGCAGGAACCGGGCGGCCGCGCGACCGTCCGCCGCCCTTGCACACGACGTAAAGCTGTGCACCCGGGTCGATCTGGGCCATCCGCGCCGAAACCTCGCCCATCGGAACATGCCGTACGACCGGAGCGTGCCCCGTCGCCGGCACCCTGTGGCACGTTGCCCTTCCATGCCCGTCGATCCCAGCTATCGCCCAATACCGGACGGTTATCCACAGTTTCCACAGCTTCATCCACAACCTGGCCGCGCCGTAGCGGTGGCGCTGAGCGCGTCGTCTGCAACCACGATGATTCAGCGCTGTGGATAATCTGGGAGCTCGGGGACACGCGACTAACAGCCTCCAGGTTTATTTCAGCGAAATGTCTTGTAGATCTAAGCTTCCCCCTCATCAGGTTGGGTATACGGATGACGCGGGGGGCCATCGGCTATCGGTGCAACGGATGATTTTCGTTGCGCGCGCCGACCGGTTATGATCACCGCCACAACAAAATGGTGTGACACATCTCACGGGGGCAGAGTTTGAACGTGCAGGCAGGGGGTTTCTGATGGCGGCCCATCCGATCCGAACCAACCCGGCGATACCAACGTCGGAATGGAACTCCTCGTCGCCCGTCTATGCCCGATCGCAGATGACCTCGGCGGTACGCGCCGCCCTCATTGCGTTGGTTCTGTTGGCCATTCTGGCGCTCATCGTTTTGTTCTGATCGACCGCATCCGACTCGGGTCCCCTGTCTTCGCCACGGGCGGAGGCATCCTTGCGGTGCGCGCGGCAATGGAGCAGGGTTTAACTCGGACCCAACAGGTAACCCCGACAACTGAAGATAAGAAAGGAATCCCGTGGCCGAGTACACATTGCCTGAATTGCCGTATTCCTACAGCGCGCTCGAACCGCACATCTCGGGCCAGATCAACGAGTTGCACCACAGCAAACACCACGCAACCTATGTGAAGGGCGCCAACACCGCACTGGAGCAGCTGGCTGAAGCGCGGGAGAAAGGCGATCACGCGTCAATCTTCTTGCACGAGAAGAACCTTGCGTTCAATCTGGGTGGACACGTGAACCACTCGATCTGGTGGAAGAACCTCTCGCCGGACGGTGGCGACAAGCCAACTGGCGAACTCGCCGCGGCCCTCGATGACGCGTTCGGTTCGTTCGACGGTTTCCAGGCGCAGTTCACCGCGGCCGCCAACGGTCTGCAGGGCTCCGGCTGGGCGGTCCTGGGCTACGACACGCTCGGAGACAATCTATTGACGTTCCAGCTTTACGACCAGCAGGCCAACGTGCCGCTGGGGATCATTCCGTTGCTGCAGGTCGACATGTGGGAACACGCGTACTACCTGCAGTACAAGAACGTGAAGGCCGACTACGTCAAGGCCTTCTGGAACGTGGTGAACTGGGCCGACGTCCAGGATCGATTCGCCGGTGCCACGACCAAGACGAAGGGCCTCATCTTCTAGAGGCCTCGTCGCCGTCTTCACATGCCGCCAGAGTCGCAACGCTGCGCGATTCTGGCGGCATGGTCATTCATTGGACCGTTGACACCCGTGTCGGCTTGCGCGCTACCGTGAATGCGGTCATTCTGACCGCATCGACTTGGAGGCGGCGGATATGGGTACTGAATCCGGCCGGGCCATTGAAGTGGCCCCCTTCCATTCAGACGGCGCGCTCAAAGGATTTGTGGTGTTCGGTCGCTGGCCCGATTCCACCAAGGAGTGGGCGCAGTTGCTCACCGTGGCGGTGCGGGTAGCTTCACTACCCGGATTGCTCGCCACGACAACGATTTTCGGCGTGCGAGAGGAATTACCCGACGAACCCACGCCCGGCACGGTCGGCCTGGTGCTTGCCGAAGGGCCCGTCGTAGGTGAATCCGCCATTCCTCCAGGCCATTTCGCCGCCCGCACGCCGCCGGCGCTGATGATGCTGCACCCGCCGTCGGAAACGGTTCCGTCGTTACCGGAGTGCAGCGGCGCGGCGTCGGGGTGTGTGTTGCTACCCGGGCTGCCCCACCTCGGGCTCGAACACCGTGCGGCGTGGGTGGAGGCCGAGGCCGACGGCACCGTCACCTCGATGGTGAGTAGAGTCGGCATCGATCCGATCAGCCATCCGGACACCGCGATTCTGGCGATGCTGCTTGCGGCGTAAGGACTTTCGAAGCAGCTGATTTGGGTACCCGAACTTCGGCGCTGGACTGGAAATCATCGTCGACAGTGGCTATCGTCGGCTGGGTAAGCGAAGGGGAGTAGCCCCCAATCGTCGTGTCGACATACTGGCGCCCGCGCCCGGCCGACGAACCGCATTGCGGTGGGCGAGACCTTCGACCGGATGCCGGGTTTATCGCGTGTTCGCGATGCCGGCGACGTGTCGAAAGGTCGGACATGCTCACCGCCACACTGATCAGTCTCGGCGTGGTATTCGTCGCCGAACTCGGGGACAAGTCGCAGTTGATCGCGATGACCTACGCGCTGCGGCATCGCTGGTGGGTGGTGCTGTCCGGGGTCGCGATCGCTGCGTTCTTAGTGCACGGCCTGTCGGTCTTGATCGGGCATTGTCTGGGCCTGACGCTGCCGCAGCGCCCGATCGCGTTCGCAGCGGCCATCGCGTTCTTCGTGTTCGCCGTATGGACGTGGCGGGAGCGCAGGGACGACGGTTCGGCCCCCGCGGCACCGGAGCATCGGTTCGTCCTATTGGCGGTGGTTTCGTCCTACGTGCTGGCCGAACTGGGCGACAAGACCATGTTTGCGACCGTCGCGTTGGCCAGCGACCACAACTGGGCCGGCGTGTGGATCGGCGCCACCCTCGCGATGGTGCTCGCCGACGGATTGGCGATCGCGGTCGGGGCCCTGTTGCATCGGCGACTGCCTGAGCGCCTGCTGCACGGATCGGCCAGCGTGCTCTTTGTGCTCTTCGGCGTCTGGCTGCTGTTCGACGGCGCGCTCGGCTGGCGCTGGGTGGCCGTCGTCGCCACTGTGTCTGTGGCCGTGGTGGCGGGCGTCACCGCGGTCGTCGTCCCACTCCGCACCATGATCGCGGCCCGCAGGGGCGCCGGAGCCGCCTAGCCTAGCCGGTGAATGCTGTAGCAAATGAGCAGGTGAGAGTCTGTGCAAGCTTGCCGGTTGCTTGCGGCGACAAATACTTCGACTGTGCGGGTAACAGAACCGTAGGTGCTCCCCCGCGCTATGCCGTCGGCGAGAAATTTGCTTGTCAGAGCTGTGGAGAGTTCGCCTGCATATGTTGGGGACAGCGGCATACCGGCCTGTCCACCTGCCCTTTTTCGACGCTCGCGCAAATAATTTTCGGTTTGCACTTGGATGGAGGCAAAAGAATAGCTACGATGATCAGCAAATAAACTATCAAGGTCCAGGTTCCACTTAACTCGGAGGTCAATCGAATGAGTACGACGTTTGCGGCCCGATTGAATCGGCTGTTCGACACGGTATATCCGCCGGGTCGCGGCCAGCACACGTCGGCGGAGGTGATCGCGGCACTCAAGGCTGAGGGCATCACGATGTCTGCCCCCTACCTATCTCAGCTGCGTTCTGGCAACCGCACCAACCCGTCGTCGGCGACGATGGCCGCGCTAGCCAACTTCTTCCGGATCAAGCCGGCGTACTTCACCGACGACGAGTACTTCGAGAAGCTGGACCAGGAGCTGACCTGGCTTGCCGAGATGCGCGACGAAGGCGTGCGGCGGATTGCCGCGCGCACCGTCGGACTGTCGCCGGATGCCCAGGATGATCTGGTCGCCCGCGCCGACGAACTGCGCCGCCGCGAGCAGCTCGAAAATTAGCCAGACCGGGCGTCCGTCCGCCCGCCTGCGAACTTTGGCATGTTCGCCACCCGCACCGGCCGTCGGCCGTCGGCGGTGAGTTCGTAGTACTGCCGCGAGATCTCCAGGATCCATTCCCGGTCTGAGTAGCCCTCGGGCTGCCGGAGCCAGGCCAGCCCGGGAAAGCGCGGTGTGGTGTCGCCCTCCTGCGCGCCGTCATGAATCCATTTCGCAACGGCGCGGGCCTGCGCATCTGCGCTGACGTCCGGTGTCTTCCGGTCAGCCGTCGAAAGCTCGCCTTCGCGCGCCGCCTCATGCGCCTGTGTCGCTTCCAGGAAAAGTCCGTCAGAGATCAACGACATCTGCTCAGCCACCTGGAAGCCCAACGGGCCCCGCGGTCTCACGCCCACGCCCACCTCGGGCTGGCGTAGACAAAGCTCACGCAGCAGCGGCTGGATGATCCGCATTTCCCGCCGGGCGCCGAACCAGTCCTCGATGCTCGGCAATAGCGAACCGGTGGCCACGATCAGCATCGCGGAGGCCAGCAGCGTAATCGCCGACCCCACGCTGACGAACTCGGTGGAGCCGACGGCTCGCAGCAGGAAAAAGCCACTCGTCAACACGAGCAGGCCGATCCCCACGCTGAACACAAACAGCGCCCGGCCGCGTCGCGTGGTGTTGGAATAGCGCAATCCGGCCCAGAGCACGACGGTCAGCACGAGCAGGATGTACAACAAAGGCAGGAGCCAGGGCAGCGACGTGTGCTCGGTGAGGTTGCGCCGCAGATATTCCTGAGGGGCCATTTCTGGTTGACGGCCGTCGGCGAAGAAGAGCACCACGCTGACCGTCGCGATGACTCCCGCGATTCCGTAGTTGAGCAGGGCCAGTCGGCGGGTCACGACGGGTCGCTGGGAGGACGCGGCGGAGGTGATCATGACGCAACTGGCCGCAGCGCAGAGCGTAAGTGCGACTTGAGAAATTGCGAGCGAGATGTTCGGCCAGTGCAGCACGGTGTCAACGAGGAGGGTGAGCGGCTGCCAGTTCAGGGCCGCGACGAACCCCATGCTGCCGAGCGCGAGCATCATCGCCGCGCTGACGACGGATTGCTTGTTCACCAGGGCCCAGCCGACCCGAAGTCCAGTGGCCACCCCGAGCAGTCCGGCGATGACCCAGACAATCACCCGAATGCCTCGCCAAGGCGGACCTGAACGATCGAGGCCCGGTCCGAGCGCAGCCGACCCAGGCGGTAGCCGAGTAGCGCCGCGAAGTCCTCGGCCTCCTGTTCGGCGTCCTCGCCCGCCGGGCCCATGCAGCCCGTCCGCTGGTTCAGCATGTACTGGATGAGGTCGTCGCTGACGAACTCGGTACTCTCGCGTGCCGCGTCCACCACCGAGATGCCCTCGTGTCCGAGCATCAAATGGCCCAGTTCGTGGGCGAGGGTCCGATCCCAGGCAGGCAGCCCCTGCTGGATCAGAAAGACATCGTGGTCACGATACTGCCGCCATTGGCCGCAGACACCCGGCGGCAGTTCCTCCATCTGGATTTCGATGGGCCGGTCGCGGCTCTCCGCGACCCCCTGCACGAGGCGGACCATGGACACCTCGCCGTGGCGGGGCGCCGTGTTCAGCACGGCCGACACCGCACGAGCAACCCGTCGGCTGGCAGGCATAACGCCCCCTTTCAACCCTCGATATCCTGCCGTGGAGGCTCTTCACATCAGCGCAAGAACCGGGCTATTCCCTCCGCGCGGATCACGTGGCCGGCTCTGGCCTGCCGATAACCGATGAAGCCTCCGCCCACCGAGAACAGCAGGATCGCCGCGGCGCCGGGCACCGCTATCGCGGTGATCTGCGCCATTCCTGCGTTCCGCAGGTAATCGCTGTAGCCGGCGCGGAACGCCACCGGCTGGTCCATCGGTTCGGCGTTGCTGGCAGGCGGTTTCGGCAGTTGCGGCTGATCAATGATCGGTGGGAGAGGGGGCTCCGGCGTCGGCGCCAGAGGCATGTCCATTCCCACTGGGGCGATGTCAAGCGGCGGCGGCGCACTGGGCATCGACAACGCGGAGGCGGCGGCGAAGGGCCCAGACCCAATCGTCGGGGCGGTGTTGACGGTGCCGGCCGGGAACGTCGGCACCACGATGTCGGACAGCAGCGCGGGTACCACCACGTCGGCGATGAACCGCGGAACCTTGGCGTTCAGGATCGGCGAAATCAGCAGCCGGGTTAACGGAACTCGCTCTTCGATGGCCTTCAGGATCATCACCACCGGCGGAGGAAGAAGCTGAGGTACCAGCGGCGCGTCCAGATCGATCGGCAGCTTGTCGGGTAGGGGATTCTTGATCGTCACGGGCGGGCCCGTCGGCACGCCGCGCGGGACGAGTGAGATTGTTGGCGACGAACTTCCGTCTCGTTGCAGCGAAGGCTTTCCGCCCTCGGCGGGAGGCGTCTCGTCAGGCAGCATCGTGGCGCCCGTGGATCGCCGCCCGGTCGGCGTCTCCCCGTCCGGCGTCTGCCCGGCCGAGTCGAACCCGAACGCGCTCACGTGAACCCAGCGTGGGTTAGGCAGAGCCGGCAACGTGATCGGGCCGACCGCGTCCCCCCGACTCTGGGCGGAGTCCGGCCCTGGCCAAGCCGGCAGATTCATCTCGGGCGGGGAGATGGGGCCAATTCTGGGGCTCTTAAGTATCGATAGGAGACTCGGCCACTTGGGTACGCGGGTAGGTGTCGCAGCTGTCTCGGCGGGCTCCGCGGCAGTGCCCGGTTCCGTCGTGTCGGTGTTGGTCACGGTGCCGTCTCCGGTGGTTCCGTCGTCGGCGAACGCGACTGCGCCTGTGCCACCCATGAGAACACCCCCTGCGATGACGCACGCGAGCGCCGCGCCGCGCACTGGCAATCGCTCCACGATGTCCTCACTACACCGGCCACGCCGGTGTTTGCAATTAGCTAAGTGTTACCGCCATTGTCGCACACTTGGACCGATCCGAAATACCGCATTGGGATAAACCCAGGCGGTCCGCAGCGACGCCGCAAAGCCGGCCCATCAGCGTGCCGATAGTGTGGGTCCACCAACCGCAATGTGTCGACGAGCCGATCAGGAGGCGACCCGGGATGGGCCTGTTCAGCAAGCGCAAGAGCCGCGCCACCCGACGCGCCGAGGCGCGCGCGTTGAAGCGGCGAGCCAGGCTGGACGCCAAGTATGCGGCCCGCAACGAAAAGCGCCGGATCAAGTCCGCCGAGCGTTCCGCCGACAAGGCGTTGCGCGCGCAGATCAAGACGCAACGTGACAGCGACAAGGTCGCGTTGAAGGTTGCCGAGACCAACCTGAAGGCGGTCCAAGAGGGAACGCTGTTGTCGCCGACGCGGATTCGCCGGCTGTTCACGGTGACGCGGTTGCTTGCGCCCGTCGTCGTTCCCGTCGCATACCGGGTGGCGGTCGGCGCGCGAGGCTGGCTCGACGAGCGCCGGGCCGACCGGCTGGGAGTCTCGCTGGCCGACGTCGGCAAGTTCTCCCCTAACGGCGCGCGGCTGTCGGGGCGTATCGCTGCGGCCGAGAAGTCGGTCGCGATGGTCGCCGAGAAGAATCCGAAAGACCCCGAAACCAAGCAGTTCGTCGCCGCGATCACCGGCCGCATCAAAGACCTGTCCGCCGCCGTCGCCACGGCCGAGGGCATGCCGCCCGCTCGTCGTCGCTCCGCGCAAGCGGCGATTGGCCAGGAATTGGACGGCATCGAAGCCGACTTACTGGCCCGCCTCGGCCTGCACTGAGCCCCTATGCCTCTCTCCGATCCGGCAGCGCGATGGCGCGGCGCATCGGCGGCGCTGCTCACTGTGGCGCTGGCGGTCTGTGCGCATGCGCTCGGCGGCGGAACGCCGTCGGGCGCAGGCGCCGTTGCAACCGCCGTCCTCGCGTGCACCATCGGCGCCCTGTCGGCCAGCACTCGCCGAGCCGGCGGCGCCCCGGGTTTGATCACGCTGATTGGCGGCGGTCAGATCCTCGGCCACCTTGTGTTGGCCGCGGCCGGTCATAGCCACACTGCGGGCATCGGGCCGACGCCGCTGATGTTGGGCACCCATGCCGCGGCGGTGATCGTGGGCGGGGTGCTCATCGCCGCCGGCGATCACCTGTGCCGGGTGTTGTCGACGGTCGTGCGGGCGCTCATCGTGCTGTCACCGCGGCCGTCTCGAGCCGGCGTCGTCGTGGCGAAGACGGCCGACCAACCGCTGCAGTGGATGCGCCTGCTGCAGGCGTCGGTGTCGCATCGTGGTCCGCCGGTCGGCCTGTTCAGCTGACCCTCGACCACGACGACCAGAAAGCCACAAATAAATGACACGAATCTCCCGGGCGCTTCAGCGCGCCCTCATTCTGCTCGCGGCCACCGCCACGTCGCTAACTCTCGGGCTGCTCGCGTACGCCACGCCGGCGTCGGCCCATGTCCATGTCGAATCTGATGAGACGACCCCTGGCCAATGGGCGCTGCTGACATTTCAGGTACCCAATGAATCCGAAAATGGCTCACTGACAACGCAATTGAGTGTGACGATGCCGCCAGCCACGGCTGCGATGGCAGAGTCTGTACCGGGGTGGACGGTCAAACCGGACCGGGATGTGTCCGCGGGGACGGTTCGCTCGGTGACATGGACCGCTGTCCCCGGAGCTGGCGTCGCCCCCGACCAATTCGCCCTGTTTCGGTTGTCGCTGAAACTTCCTCAGACCGACAAGCTCAGTTTCCCTGCGACACAGACCTATTCAGACGGAACCGCGGTGAAGTGGGACCAGGGGCTGCTTCCGGACGGCGGCGAACCCGACCATCCGGCGCCGACGCTGACCCTGGCCGCCGAAGCGTCGCCGTCGCACTCAGATGACACCGCCAGATGGTTGGCAATCGCGGCGCTGGTTGTCGGTGCCGGTGCGGTCGCGCTGACGCTCGTCCGGCGGCGATCATGAAGATCGCCGCGCTGCTTGGCGGGCTGCTGATGGCCGTCGCGCTGGCCGGGGCGCCGCCCGCGTCGGCGCACGCCGCCCGCATCGCCTCGGATCCCGCCGACGGTGCGAAGCTGGCCACCGGCCCGGCGCAGGTCAGCGCGACATTCAACGAACCGCTGCAGACGGCGTTCGCCGCGTTGACCGTCGTCGGTCCGGACGGCAACCTGTGGTCCACCGGCGACCCGCGGGTGCAGGGCGCGGTGATCAGCGTGGCGGTGCGCCCGCTCGGTCCGGCGGGCCGCTACACGGTCAACTACCGGGTGACCTCGGCGGACGGTCACCCGGTGACGGGTTCGTGGTGGTTCGACCTGACCGCGCCCGGTTCTGGCACACCCGGAGCCCCGGCCGCAGCGCCAGCCGAGGCCGGCGGGACCCCGGTATGGCCGTTCGTCGCGGTCAGCGTCGTGGCCGTTGCGATTGCGGCGGGATGGGCACTGCGCCGGGGCAAGCGCAGCTGAGATGAGGGGAGCGACGGCGCTGGGGGGCGGGTTGGCGACGATCGCGGTCAGTTCGGTCGCCGCGTTCGCCGTCGCCTACCCGCAAGCCGCGCCGGCATCCGCAGTGGTGCGCGCGGTCGCCGACTGCGCTGCGGTGGGAAGCCTCGGGCTGACGATCGTCCCGGCGCTGGAGGAGGGCCGCCGGCGGGCCGAACTCTCTGCCAGGGCAGCCGGTCCGCTGGTCGCGTTCAGTGCGGCGTGGCTCGTCACCGAGCTCCTGCGCCAACTGCTGGCCGCCGCCCAGACGGCGGGGATGCCTCTGGTGGATCTGCCGGTCCGCACAGCGCTGGAGTTCACGTTGCAGACGGTCGCCGGGCGGGCCGGGCTCATCAGCGTCTGCGCGGCGGCGACGGTGTGCGCGATCGCGACCAGCCGTAGGCGTTCGCCACCGCTCGCCCTGGCCATGGCGGGAGCCGCGGCGGTCGGCTTCGTGGCGCGTGCACTCAGCGGCCACCTCTCCGAAAGCACATGGGGCGCTGTCGGAATCGCCGTGCACGCGCTGGCCGCTGCGGTGTGGTGCGGCGGCCTGGCGGCTCTGGCGATGACTGTCGCGCACCGCGGCCAGTGGGCCCGGGTGCTGCCGAGGTTTTCGCAAATGTCGTTTGTGTGCGTGGCGATGCTCTTGGCGAGCGGCATACTCGGGGCCGCGCTGGCGGCCGGCGCGCCCGCACAGTGGTACGCCACCGGGTACGGCCGGCTGCTGTCGGCAAAGATCGTCCTCGCGGCGGCGTTGATCGCGCTGGCTTGGCGTAATCGCACTGTCTGGCTACCGGCTGCGCGCAGACATCTGGTCAGCGCCGGCCTGTCGCAAAGCAGGTCCGCGCTCGAACTGGCGCTCATGGTCGCGGCATTGACGCTGGCAGCGGCGCTGGCGGTAACCGGATAGAGTGCGGCGTTGCGCGCTGGCATGATGGGTACCCTCCGAGAAACTGCGAAAGGGCGGCCATATGGCAGACGAGCAGGATCGAACGGACGAGCCGCGCGAACCCACCCCGCCGGCGGCCGATACACCCGCACCGGGGCAGAAGCCGCCCGTCAAACGCAGTCCGGCTAAAGCCGCCAAGAAGGCTGCGAAGAAGACTCCCGCGAAGAAAGCTCCCGCGCAGGCCAAGAAGGCTGTTAAGAAGGCGGCACCGAAGAAGGCCGCCGAGCAGGCCGCGGCCGCGCCTCCTCCGCCCGCGCGCGAGCCCGAGCCGCTGGCCCCGTCCACACTCGGCGACACCAACGGCGAAACCCAGTTCGGCGCGGCCGACGACGTAGCTGCGAAAGCCCGGCAGGCGGTCGATACCGCCGGGGACAGCCTGGGTAGCGCGATCAGCCGCGTGCCCGGTTCCGGCGGGCCGGTACCAATAGCCGTCGCGGTAGTGATGGCGGTGCTGGCCATCCTGGTGATCCGGCGGTTGCTCTCAGGCGACTAATCGCCTGGACGTCCACGTAGATTCTGGGACGTGACCAAACCCGTAGAACCTCGTGCCACCGCGGATCTCGTCGACGACCTGGGCTCCGACGTCCGAAGCTGCGACACCCAGTTGCGCCAATTCGGGGGACGCTCGATGTTCGCGGGCCACATCCGCACCGTGCGCTGCTTCGAGGACAACGCGCTGCTCAAATCGGTGCTGTCGGAGCCCGGTGACGGCGGGGTGCTGGTAATCGACGGCGGCGCGTCGCTGCACACGGCACTCGTCGGTGACGTGATCGCCGGCCTGGGCGAGTCAAACGGCTGGGCCGGAATCATCGTCAACGGCGTGGTCCGCGATTCGGCCGCGCTGCGCTCCATCGACATCGGCATCAAAGCGCTGGGCACCAACCCGCGCAAGAGCACCAAGACCGGCGCCGGTGAACGCGACGTCGAGGTCGAGTTCGGTGGAATCCGTTTCGTGCCAGGCGAGATCGCCTACAGCGACGACGACGGGATAGTGGTCGTCACGCCGTCGCAGCGCTGACGTCGCTCGTTTCCTCTTCGCGCGAGCGCTCATCGCTCGTTTCCTCTTCGCGCGAGCGCTCATCGGCGGCGTCGTGCCTGGAGAACTGCAACGCGCTGTCACCCACCTTGCCATGCCGGATCAAGCGCAGATCCAGCAGGTAATTCTGCTTGAGCCGCCAAGGCACTTTCGAACCCGTGCGGGGTAGCGTATCGACCGCGCGCAGAACATAACCCGGCGTGAAATCGACGAATGGTCGCGGTTCGACCGAGTCATCGGGATACTGCGGGACCACGGTGTCATAACCGTTCGCGTCCATGTAATCCAGCAGGCGGCATATGAATTCAGATGTCAGATCGGCCTTCAATGTCCACGAAGCATTGGTGTAGCCGAAGGTGAACGCCACATTTGGGAGCCCAGTGAGCATCATTCCCTTGTAGGCCATCAGATCAGCCAGGCCCACCGGCACACCGTTGCGCAGAATCGTTGCCCCACCGAAGAATTGAACGTTCAAACCCGTCGCGGTGACGATGATGTCGGCAGGCAGCTCGTCACCGGAGGACAGCTTGATGCCGGTCTTGGTGAAGCGGTCGATCGTGTCGGTGACGACGTCGGCCTTGCCGTGTCGGATTGTGCGGAACAGGTCGCCGTCCGGTGCCAGGCACAGCCGCTGGTCCCACGGGCTGTAGCTCGGGCCGAAGTGCTTCTCGACGTCGTAGCCCTCCGGCAGTCGGTGCTTGGCCATGGTCATCAGCTGCTTGCGCATGAACTTGGGGAATTGCCGGCACATCCGGTAGAAAGCCGACTGGAACAGAAGACTCTTCCAACGGATCGCAACGTAGGCGAGTTTCGGCGGCAGCCACTTCTGCGTCCGCACGGCGAACGGGTCAACCCCCGGCAATGAGCCGATGTACGACGGCGATCGCTGCAGCATCGTCACATGTTCGGCGCCCGAATTGGCCAGCGCCGGAATCAATGTCACCGCTGTGGCCCCACTGCCGATCACCACGATTCTCTTGCCCGCGTAGTCCAGATCCTCCGGCCAGTGCTGGGGGTGCACAATCGTGCCCCCGAAGTCTCCGGCGCCCGGAAAGGTTGGGCTATAACCCTCGTCGTAGTTGTAGTAGCCGCTGCACGCGCACAGGAACGAACAGGTGATCTCGATTTGTTCGCCGTCGCGGTCGATGCGCAGGACCCACTTGCTCTCCGCGTCAGACCAGTCTGCGGAGACAACCTTGTGGTGGTAACGGATGTGCTTGTCAATGCCCGACTCGGCCGCCGCCTCTTTGATGTACGACATGATCGACGCGCCGTCGGCGATGGCCTTCTTGTCCGTCCACGGCTTGAACCTGAAGCCGAGCGTGTACATGTCCGAGTCCGACCGGATGCCTGGGTACTTGAACAGATCCCACGTGCCGCCGAGATTCGCGCGGGACTCCAAAATCGCGTAGCTCTTCGTCGGGCACCGGTCCTGCAGGTGCCACGCGGCGCTGATGCCGGAGATTCCGGCGCCGACGATCACCACATCGAGATGTTCGGTCATGGGACCCACGGTATCAACACCGTGTCGATACGGTCAACGGTGTGTCGAAACCGTCGACATAGAGTAAAGTACCGGGCATGACGACGTCCGCTGTGCCCTCCAATGGCCACGTAAGCCGTGGTCGGCGGGCGGCGCGGCCGTCGGGCGATGACCGTGAGGCCGCGATCCTGCAGACTGCGGAGCGGCTGCTGGAGGAGCGGCTGTTCACCGAGATCTCGGTCGACGACCTGGCCAAAGGTGCAGGGATCTCACGGCCGACGTTCTACTTCTACTTCCCTTCCAAAGAAGCGGTCCTGCTGACGCTCGTGGACCGCGTCGTCCGTGACGTCGATGCCGCGATCGAGGGACTCACCGCAGAGTTGCCGTCGGATCCCGCACGCGTGTGGGGCGCCATCATCACCGGGGTGTTCGAGTCGTTCGGGAAGCAACGCTGGGTCGCCCGGAATGCCTTTGCCCTGCTGGCTGGGGAAGGCGAGATGCGTGAGATCTGGCTGACGCTGATGCAGAAGTGGATAGACCAGACTGCGGCGTCGATCAAAGCCGAGCGCGACCGCGGAGCCGCACCCGACACCATCCCGGCCGGGGACCTGGCGATTGCGCTCAACCTCATGAATGAGCGGGCGATGATCGCCGCGTTCACCGCCGAGCAGCCGGCCGTCGCGTACCAGCATGTCGTCGAGACACTCACGCACATCTGGGTGACAAGCATTTACGGCGCCGCGCCACAGTAGTTGTCACCTATCGGTGCGAACATATGTTCGTGTCGACATCGCGTGACGCGACCATCCTGCACGCGGACCTCGACTCGTTCTATGCGTCGGTCGAGCAGCGTGACGATCCGCTGCTGCGCGGACGCCCGGTGATCGTCGGCGGCGGGGTGGTGCTGGCCGCCAGCTACGAGGCGAAGTTTTACGGCGTGCGTACCGCAATGAGCGGAGGGCAGGCCCGCCGGCTGTGCCCGCACGCGGTCGTCGTGCCGCCCCGCATGTCCGCCTACAGTGAGGCCTCCGATGCGGTGTTCGGGGTGTTCCGCGACACCACACCCCTCGTCGAGCCGCTGTCGGTGGACGAGGCCTTCCTCGACGTCGGCGGCCTGCGCCGGATCGCGGGTACCCCGGTGAGCATCGCGGCCAAACTCCGTGCCGACGTGCGCGATCGGGTGGGCCTGCCTATCACGGTTGGCATCGCGCGCACCAAGTTCCTCGCGAAAGTCGCGAGCCAGGTGGCAAAGCCCGACGGGCTGCTGCTGGTCCCGCCCGACCAAGAGCTGGAGTTTCTGCAGCCGCTACCGGTGCGCCGACTGTGGGGCGTCGGCGCGGTGACAGCCGAGAAGCTGCGCACCCACGGCATCCAGACCGTCGCCGACGTGGCCGAGTTGGGCGAACCCATGCTGGCGTCGCTCGTAGGCGGTGCAATGGGGCATCGGCTATATGCGTTGTCGCGCAACGTCGATGGTCGACGTGTGCAGACCGGTGTGCGCCGGCGGTCGGTAGGCTCACAGCGGGCGTTGGGTGGCGCTCGTCACACTTCCGCTGAAATTGACGCCACCGTAGTAAATCTCGTCGATCGGATCACGCGACGCATGCGCGCGGCCGGAAGAACCGGGCGGACGGTGGTGCTGCGGATGCGCTTCGACGATTTCGGCCGCGCTACCCGTTCGCACACTCTCCCGCAGGCGACGTCGTCAACCGAGCCGGTGTTGGCGGCCGCACGCGGATTGGTCACGGCCGCAAGCCCGCTCATCGCCGAGCGCGGGCTCACGTTGATCGGGTTCAGCGTCGCCAACATCGACCGCAATGGCGCCCAACAACTCGAATTGCCGTACCACGCGTCGGCCGGCGTCCTGGCCCTAGACACCGCGGTCGACCAGGTGCGCCAGCGCTACGGCACCGCCGCGCTCACCCGTGCGGTGCTGCTCAACGGCGATCCGGGGCTCGAAATGCCGCATTTGCCCGATTAGATATCGGCAAATAAGCATGACCCTGTGAATTGACGGGTAACCGCTCTCATGCGGGTAACCAGGAGGCAGGCGGAACTCAATCGGCAACGGATCATCGGCAGTGCAATCCGGCTCTTCGGCGAACGTGGTGTGGACGGTGTCGGTGTCGCGGAAGTGATGGCCGACGCCGGTTTCACTCATGGTGGGTTCTACAACCACTTCACGTCGAAGGACGATCTCGTGCTGGAGGCGTGCAGCACGTCGTTCGGACGGGCGGTGAGCTCGCTGCGTGAAGGTGGCCCCCCGCCATCCGTTCAAGACGCCGATTTCGGCGCATGCCTGTCGGCGGCGATGCTGAGCGAGGCGGCGAAGGGCAACGCGGGGTTGAGCGCGATTTTCTCCAAGGGCATCAGCGAATTCGTCGACGTGATGACCCATCACTACGGCGACCGTGACCGCGCGGTGGCGGCCTTGGCTTGTCTTGTCGGCGCGGGGGTGATCTCTCGCGCCGTCGAGCAGGCCGATCGGGAACTCGCCGAGCAGTTCGCGAAGATCATCGAGCGTTAGCCGCAGCCCACGCCAGCAGCTCATCCGCCGGCCACGTGTTGATGATCCGTTCGACGGGCACGCCCGCCTCGAGCACCCGCTGCGCCCCGTAGGCCAAGAACTCGAGCTGGCCGGGGGCATGGGCGTCGGTGTCGATGGAGAACAAGCAACCGATCTCCAGCGCCACATCCAATAGCCGTCGCGGGGGATCGCGGCGCTCCGGACGCGAGTTGATCTCCACCGCGGTGCCGTGGTCACGGCAGGCGGCGAACACCTTCTCGGCGTCGAACCTCGACTCCGGGCGAAGGCCGCGGTTGCCGTCGACGAGTCGGCCGGTGCAGTGCCCGAGCACGTCAACGTGCGGGTTGGACACCGCGCGCACCATCCGGCGCGTCATCGACGCCGCGTCCATCGACAACTTCGAGTGCACGCTGGCCACCACCACGTCGAGCCGCTCGAGCAGCTCGGGTTCCTGGTCGAGGGTGCCGTCGTCGAGGATGTCGACTTCGATGCCGGTCAGGATCCGCATCGGCGCCAGTTCCTCCCGCAGCCTGTCGATGACATCGAGCTGGGCCCGAAGGCGCTCCGCCGACAGCCCGTTGGCGATCTTCAGCCGCGGCGAGTGGTCGGTGAGCGCGCAGTACTCGTGGCCCAGCGCTTTCGCGGCCTGCATCATCTCCTCGATCGGGGCCGAGCCGTCGGACCAGTTGGAATGGCAGTGCAGATCACCGCGCAGAGCGGTTCGAATCTCGCCACCGCCCAAATCCGTTGCGCCCGCCCGCAACTCGACGAGAACGTCGGGAACCTGTCCGGCCCAGGACTGCGCGATCACCATCGCGGTCTTCGGCCCTACGCCTGATAGCTTCTGCCAGCCGTTCGCCTGCCCGAGCCGGTCACGTTCGGCGTCGTCGAGCGCCTCGACCACGTCGGCGGCGCGGCGATACGCCATCACTCGGCGCGACTCCTCGCGCGCGCGGTCCTTGTAGTACGCGATCTCGCGCAGCGCGGCGACGGGGTCCATGACTCTAGTGTGCCCAGGTTCTGTGACTACTCTCGACCGAGTGCGATTCGCGTTCAAGACCTCACCGCAAAACACGACCTGGTCCGACATGCTCGCCGTCTGGCGCGAGGCGGACGACATCGACGTCTACGAATCCGGCTGGACGTTCGACCACTTCTATCCGATCTTCTCCGACTCGACGGGTCCCTGCCTGGAGGGCTGGAGCACGCTGACCGCGCTCGCGCAGGCCACCCAACGGCTGCGACTCGGCACATTGGTCACCGGTATCCACTACCGGCACCCGGCGGTGCTGGCCAACATGGCCGCGGCGGTCGACATCATCTCCGACGGCCGCCTCGAATTGGGCATCGGCGCCGGCTGGAACGAAGAGGAATCCGGCGCGTACGGCATCGCCCTCGGCGCCATCAAGGAGCGGTTCGACCGCTTCGAGGAGGCCTGCCAGGTGCTCATCGGGCTGCTGTCGCAGGACACCACCGACTTCGACGGGACGTACTACCACCTCAAGGCGGCGCGCAACGAACCGAAGGGCCCGCAGCGGCCGCATCCACCGATCTGCATCGGGGGCAGTGGTGAGAAGCGCACGTTGCGGATCACCGCCAAATACGCCCAGCACTGGAACTTTGTCGGTGGACCGCCCCAGGAGTTCGCCCGCAAGCGCGACGTGCTGGCATCGCACTGTGCCGACATCGGCCGCGATCCCAAGGAGATCATGCTGTCCGCGCATGTGCGCCTCGGCGAGGACCGTGATTACGCGAAGGCGGTGGCCGAGGCGGCCGCGGTGGGCGAGGAAGGACTCGACCTCGCGATCATGTATCTGCCGCCGCCCTACCACCCGGCGGTGCTGGAGCCCCTCGCCGACGAGATCAAGGCGGCGGCACTGGGATGAGCGGGTTCACGGGTCCGCGGCGGCTGATTTTGGGCCTGGTTCGATGCTGGATAACAGATTGATAACGGCCTGGCAAAGTCGGCTTACGACCAAGGTGATGACGCCCTGGCGCGCCGCGCCGCCTCAGACGCCGTAGCGCAGTAGCTCGTCCGCGGTTACCAGGCGCTCGTGCTTGGCGGGGAATTCGCGGCTCTTGACGGGATGCCGAAACCACGACCAGGCAATTCGGCGGACCCGAGTCCGGGGAAACGTGTTGAGGTGCACGATGACCTCCCTGCGGTGAACCAACTCCAGATAATTTGCGCAGTGGTAAGGCTACACCGCACCACCGACGTCTAAACATTGAACACCCGAATTACGGCAAACTTTGGTAGGCGCGCCAAAAACTCTCAACCGCGTGTCGAGACTTCTCTCGGCTCTTCTCGGAACAAAGGGGTCCGCGTCACCGCTGGGGAGCTGCGGTCGGCGTGATCGGCGCCGGCAGCGCCGTCACACCCATCAGAAAATCGTCCACAGCTGCCGCGGCTGCCCGGCCCTCGGCGATTGCCCACACGATCAGCGACTGACCCCGGCCCATGTCTCCGGCCACGAACACACCGGGCACGTTTGTGGCGTAGTCGTTGTCGCGGGCGACATTCCCGCGGTCGGTGATCTCGACGCCGAGGTCGGTCAGCAGACCCTCGCGCTGCGGCCCGACGAACCCCATCGCCAGCAGCACCAGGTTGGCCTCCAACTCGAAGTCAGTGCCATCGACCTTGGCGAATTTGCCGTTCTCCATTCGTACTTCGTGCGCGCGCAGCCCGGCCACCTGGCCGTCTTGGCCGATGAACTCCTCGGTGTTCACCGAGAAGACCCGCTCGCCACCTTCTTCGTGCGCCGACGAGACGCGGAACATCAGCGGATACGTCGGCCAGGGCGTCGAGTCCGCGCGGGCGTCCGGCGGCCGCGGCATGATCTCGAACTGGTGCACCTCGGTCGCGCCCTGCCGATGGACAGTGCCCAAACAGTCCGCACCCGTGTCGCCGCCGCCGATGATGATCACCTTCTTGCCCTTGGCGGTGATCGGTGGCTCGCCGTCCGGCCCACGGACGTCATCCCCCTCCTGCACCCGGTTGGCCCACGGCAGAAACTCCATCGCCTGATGGATGCCCTCGAGGTCGCGGCCCGGGATCGGCAGGTCACGCCACGCGGTTGCGCCGCCGGCAAGCACCACTGCGTCGAAGTCCGTGCGCAACTGGTCGGCGGTGAGGTCGACGCCGACGTTCACGCCGGCCTTGAAGACGGTGCCTTCTGCCTCCATCTGCGCGAGCCGACGCTCGATGTGGCGCTTCTCCATCTTGAATTCCGGGATGCCATAGCGCAGCAGACCACCAATCCGCTCGTCCCGCTCGAACACCGTCACCGAGTGCCCCGCCCGGGTCAGTTGCTGGGCCGCCGCCAGGCCCGCCGGACCGGAGCCCACCACCGCAACGGTGTTGCCGGTCAGCACCTGTGGCGACACCGGCTGCACCCAGCCTTGCTCGAAGGCGTTGTCGATGATCTCGACCTCGACCTGCTTGATCGTCACCGGGTCCTGGTTGATGCCCAGCACGCACGACGCCTCGCACGGCGCCGGGCACAGCCGACCGGTGAACTCAGGGAAGTTGTTGGTGGCGTGCAACCGGTCGATCGCGTCGCGCCAGCGGTCGGTACGCACGAGGTCATTCCACTCGGGGATCAGGTTGCCGAGCGGACAGCCGTTGTGACAGAACGGAACTCCGCAATCCATGCAGCGCGCGGCCTGCACTCGCAGCGCGTCATGGTCGAAGTCCTCGTAGACCTCTTTCCAGTCGAGAATGCGCAGCGGGATGGGTCGCCGCTTGGGCAGTTCTCGCTGGCGGTGCTTCAGGAAGCCAGCGGGATCAGCCATGCGCCGCCGCCATGATCGCCTGGTCGACGTCGGTGCCGTTCTGCTCGGCCTCCGCGATCGCCTCCAACACCCGCTTGTAGTCGCGCGGCATCACCTTCAGGAAACGCTGCCGCTCCGCCGCCCAGTGCGACAGAATCCGCTTGCCCGGCACCGAGTCGGTGGCGTCGACGTGCTTGGTCAACATCTGGTGCAGCCACTCGAAGTCGTCGTCATCAGGTTCCTCGAGTTCGACCATCTCCGGATTGAGGTGGTCGGGCAGAACGCCTTTCGGGTCGTAGACGTAGGCCTCGCCGCCGGACATGCCCGCCGCGAAGTTGCGGCCGGTGGAACCGAGGATCACCACCTTGCCACCGGTCATGTACTCGCAGCCGTGGTCGCCGACCCCTTCCACGACCGCGTGCGCGCCGGAATTGCGCACCGCGAACCGCTCGCCCACCACGCCGCGCAGAAACGCCTCGCCGCTGGTCGCGCCGAACAGGATGACGTTGCCGCCGATGATGTTCTCCTCGGCGACATAGTCCTGTGGGGCGTTTCGGGCTGGGCGCACCACGATGCGGCCACCGGAGAGGCCCTTGCCGACGTAGTCGTTGGCGTCGCCGTACACGCGCAGCGTGATGCCCTTGGGGACGAACGCGCCGAAGCTGTTGCCGGCCGATCCGTCGAACGTGATGTCGATAGTGTCGTCGGGAAGACCTTTTCCGCCATAGGCTTTGGTGAGCTCGTGGCCGAGCATCGTGCCCACTGTGCGGTTGACGTTGGAGATCGTCGTGGAAAACTTCACGGGCTTTTCAGCGTCGAGCGCCTCGCGGCTCATCACAATCAGCTGCTGATCCAGCGCCTTGTCCAAGCCGTGATCCTGACGTGAGCTGCAGTACAGGTCCTGGTTCATGAACGCCGACTCAGGCTCGTGCAGCACCGGCGACAGGTCGAGCTTGCGCGCCTTCCAGTGCTCTGCGGCCAGCGTTGTGTCCAGCGCACCAACCTGGCCGACAGCATCGTCGATGCTGCGAAAGCCCAACTGCGCCAGGTACTCTCGTACCTCCTCGGCGATGAACATGAAGAAATTCTCGACGAATTCGGGCTTGCCGTTGTATCGCTTGCGCAGTTCCGGGTTCTGGGTTGCCACGCCGACGGGGCAGGTGTCGAGGTGACAGACCCGCATCATGATGCAGCCCGACACCACCAGTGGCGCGGTCGCGAATCCGTACTCCTCGGCGCCGAGCAGTGTCGCGATCATCACGTCGCGCCCGGTCTTGAGCTGGCCGTCGACCTGCACGACGATGCGGTCGCGTAAGCCGTTGAGCAGCAACGTCTGCTGGGTCTCGGCGAGGCCGAGCTCCCACGGGGCACCTGCGTGCTTCATCGACGTCAGCGGGGTGGCGCCGGTGCCGCCGTCGTGCCCGGAAATCAGCACCACGTCTGCATGCGCCTTCGACACGCCCGCCGCCACCGTGCCAACACCGTTCTCCGACACCAACTTCACGTGCACGCGCGCTTGCGGGTTGGAGTTCTTCAGGTCGTGGATCAGCTGCTTGAGGTCCTCGATCGAGTAGATGTCGTGGTGCGGCGGTGGCGATATCAACCCCACCCCGGGCGTCGAGTGCCGCACATCGGCGATCCACGGGTACACCTTGCCGCCCGGAAGCTGGCCGCCCTCACCGGGTTTCGCGCCTTGCGCCATCTTGATCTGCAGGTCGGTGCAGTTGGTCAGGTAGTGCGACGTCACACCGAACCTGCCGGATGCGACCTGCTTGATCGCGCTGCGCCGCCAATCCCCGTTCTCGTCGCGGTCGAACCGCCGAACGTCCTCGCCACCCTCGCCGCAGTTCGAGCGGCCCCCAAGGCGGTTCATCGCGATCGCCAGGGTCTCGTGCGCCTCGGCGGAGATCGAACCGTAGCTCATCGCTCCCGTCGAGAACCGCTTGACGATCTCGCTGGCCGGCTCGACCTCCTCGAGCGGCACCGGCGGGCGGGCGCCCTCACGGAACCGCAACAGTCCGCGCAACGATGCCATCCGCTCAGACTGGTCGTCGACCAGTTTCGTGTACTCCTTGAAGATGTCGTACTGGCCGGTGCGGGTGGAGTGCTGCAGCTTGAACACCGTGTCCGGGTTGAACAAGTGGTATTCGCCTTCGCGGCGCCACTGGTACTCGCCGCCCACCTCGAGTTCACGGTGCGCGCGCTCCTCCGGCCGCGGCAGGAAGGCCAGTGCGTGCCGGCGCGCGACGTCGTCGGCGATGTCGTCGAGATCGATGCCGCCGGTGGGACACCTCAGGCCCGCGAAGTATTCGTCGAGCACCTCCTGGGAGATGCCGACGGCCTGGAACAGCTGGGCGCCGGTGTAGGACGCCAGGGTCGAGATGCCCATCTTGGACATCACTTTCAGCACGCCCTTGCCCGCGGCCTTGACGTAGTTGGCGAGCGCCTTCTCTCGGTCCAGCCCGACAATCACCTTGCGGTCGAGCATGTCCTCGATCGACTCGAACGCCATATACGGGTTGATCGCCGCGGCACCGAAGCCGGTCAGTGCGGCCATGTGGTGCACCTCGCGCGCGTCGCCCGCTTCGACCACCAGTCCGACGAGCGTGCGAGACCGCTCGCGCACCAGGTGGTGGTGTACGGCAGCGACCGACAAGAGCGACGGGATCGGCGCCATCTTCTCGTCGGACTCGCGGTCCGATAGCACGATGATCCGCGCCCCTTCGGCGATCGCCGCTGAAGCCTGCGCGCGCACGTCCTCAAGTGCCGCCCTGAGCCCGGTGCCGCCCTTGGCCACCGGGTACAGACACCGAATCACCTTGGTGTGCATGCCGTGTCGGCGACCGTTGACTTCTTGGTCCGGATCCAGGTTGATCAGCTTCGCAAGCTCGTGATTGCGCAGAATCGGCTGTTGCAGCACGATCTGGCGGCACGAGTTCTCGCCGGGCGAGAGCAGGTCGCCCTCTGGACCGATGACGCCCTGCAGGCTGGTCACCACTTCTTCGCGGATTGCATCCAGTGGCGGGTTGGTGACCTGTGCGAACAACTGCTGGAAATAGTCGTAGAGCATCCGCGCCCGCTGCGACAGCACCGCCACCGGAGTGTCGGTGCCCATGGAGCCGATCGGCTCGGCACCGGTGCGCGCCATTGGTGCGACGAGCAGGTTGAGCTCCTCGTAGGTATAGCCGAACACCAACTGGCGCAACACGATCCGGTGATGGGGCATCCGCACATATGGACCTTGCGGCAGCTCCTCCAGTGCGACGAGCCCGTTGTCGAGCCAGTCCTGGTACGGGTGCTCGGCGGCCAGCTCGGCCTTGATCTCCTCGTCGTCGACGATGCGGCCCTGCGTGGTATCCACGAGGAACATCCGGCCGGGTTGCAGCCGCATCCGGCGGACCACTGTCGACGGGTCGAGGTCGAGCACGCCGGCCTCAGAGGCCATCACGACCAGCCCGTCGCTGGTCACCCAAATCCGGGACGGCCGAAGGCCGTTGCGGTCGAGCACCGCACCCACGATGGTCCCGTCGGTGAACGTCATCGACGCCGGCCCGTCCCACGGCTCCATCAGCGAGGCGTGGTACTGGTAGAACGCCCGGCGGGCGGGGTCCATCGCTTCGTGGCGTTCCCACGCCTCCGGGATCATCATCAGTACTGCGTGCGCCAGGCTGCGGCCGCCGAGGTGAAGGAGTTCGAGCACTTCGTCGAAGCGGGCAGTGTCCGACGCACCCGGGGTGCAGATCGGGAACAGCTTCTCGAGTTCGGCCTGAGAGCCGAAGACGTCGGTGCTGATCAACGCCTCGCGGGCGCGCATCCAGTTCTCGTTGCCGGTGACCGTGTTGATTTCGCCGTTGTGCGCGATCCGTCGGAACGGGTGCGCCAGCGGCCACGACGGGAACGTGTTCGTCGAGAACCGGGAGTGCACGATACCCAGCGCGCTGGTCAGCCGCTGGTCTTGCAGGTCGAGGTAGAACGCCTTGAGCTGCGGAGTGGTGAGCATTCCCTTGTAGACGAAGGTCTGCCCGGAAAGGCTTGGGAAATAGACGGTTTCGCGTCCCGGGCCGTCCTGGCCGGGACCCTTGGTGCCGAGCTCGTGCTCGGCGCGCTTGCGGATAACGTAGACGCGGCGCTCCAGCTCCATGCCCGATGCGCCACTGATGAACACCTGACGGAAGGTCGGCATGGCGTCGCGTGCCAACGCGCCCAAAGACGACTCGTCAGTGGGAACGTCGCGCCAGCCGATCACCTCGAGACCCTCGGCCTCGATGATCTTCTCCACCGCCGCGCACGCGTCCGCGGCCTCTTTGGATGACTGGGGCAAAAACGCGATCCCGGTCGCGTAGCTCCCGCGTTCGGGCAAGTCGAATTCGACAACCGCGCGGAGGAAGTCGTCGGGGACCTGGATGAGGATCCCGGCACCGTCACCACTATTCGGTTCGGCGCCCTGGGCGCCGCGGTGCTCCAAATTCAGTAGCGCGGTGATCGCCTTGTCGATGATGTCGCGGCTGCGACGGCCGTACATGTCGACGACCATTGCAACGCCGCATGCGTCGTGTTCGAACGCGGGGTTGTAGAGCCCGACACTGCTGGGCGCCATTCCCACCTACCTTTTCCGCACGCCTTCGCGAAAGTTCCTGTCCTGTGCGCCGACGGTTTGCTCCCTTCGCAGTGGGTCGCACCCTCGGCCTTGTCGGTTCTGTGCCGGTTCATTCCAGGGGCAGGGAATGCAGCCGCACGACGCTGAACGGTGCACTTGTCCCAGTCACGACAAGTGCAGAAAACGATATGACAAACCCCGCCTGACATGCCAATTTTTCACCCTAACCGCACCGCCCCCGCCTTACGGTGAGGGCTCCCCAAGCGGCCGAGGGCCTTGCCCGAATCGGCTGTGCCGCTTGTCAATTCATGCTACGCCGGGGCGGCACCCACCCGCCGGAAAAGCGCGTGCGAATGTTTGCTGGATCGAGCAAAAGGTCGCTGCGCAACAGTAAAGCGCTGGTTAAGGCAATTCTCATCGTTTGCTACAGCGCCTGATCCGCCGGCTGTGGCCACCCCCCGCGAACGGGCCACCGCCGGCTGGACCTCTAGCGGGCGGCGTAGCCGCCGTGGGCGGCCAGGGACCGCAACTGCTTGAGCGCGAACGTGCGCCCGCGGCCCGCCTCGGGAATGTGCACGCCCGCCCACATGCCCTGGGCCGCAGGCATCTCACATGCTTCCTTCGCGCACAGCCACCGCCGGGGGCATGCCCGGCACACCGCCTTGGTGGCGTCATCAGTGGCGGTCATCCACCGGTCGGGATCACGGGTGCAGGCGCCGACCTGAAAGTCCGTCGCTCTCATCTCCATCATCACGGTCATCGCTGCTCCCCTCCGCGCTTGGATACCGAGCAAAACCGTAGCAGTCGTTCCATAGCGGTGCAACGATTTGTGTGCGATGGCCGAGCATTGAGACGGGAAACCAGGGGGATCTGCGTCGCAAAACCATAGCGTCGATACGGTCTGCCTGGCATAACCGCGATCGCCGGGCCGATACAGTTATCGACGATGGAAGTCGGGGATCGACGATGAACCCGCCCACGCCGCCGACCCTGACGGTGTCGTGCGCGGGCGCCGTGTACACGCTTCCCCCCGACCGCGCCCCGGCAATCCTCGGACGGCGCCCGGACGCAGACGTACCGGTGGCCGATCCCCGTGCCTCGCGCAGCCACGTTCGTCTGGTGCTGCACGGGGGTCTGTGGCGTGCGGTCGACACAGGAAGCAGCAATGGGATATTCGTCGACGGCCAGCGTCGCACCGTCGTCGACGTCCATGACGGCCTGACGATCCACGTCGGCGATCCCGATGGCACTGCCGTCACCTTCGGGTTTAAAGACGACGACCCGGACCGAACCCTCGGTGACGACGAGTACGTCGACAGCGCGATCGCCCGGACAGGCGCCGCCGTTGCCGCGAGACGCCGCGAGCTGGATATCACTCAGCGCACGCTCGCGAAATACCGAATCATGAACGCGGGCGCGCTGATTGCCTTCGAGAAGGGTCGCAGCTGGCCGCGTGAACGTACCCGGGCCAAGCTCGAAGAGGTGCTGCAGTGGCCGCCCGGCACGATCGCCAACATCCGCAACGGCGGCGCGGTACCGGGTGAGCGCTCGGAGCCGGAGCCGGACACCGGCGAGGCGCCGCTGATCGTCGGCGCGGTCGACGTCGCGATGAAGACGTTCGCGGCGGCCATCGACGCGTTGCCCGATGCGTCCGCCCCCGAGTTCGCGGAGCGGGTCGCGGTGATGCTGTCGGATTTGCGCCAATTGGAGGGCGTCGTCGGGCGTGCGGCCCGGCAGAGCCGGGGCATGGCCGCGGTCGTGATGGCGCTCAGCGCGGTGCGCACCCAATACGAGCAGCTGATGTTTCGGGCCGCCGCCGCGCCCGGCGCGACGTTGGGCCAGCGCCTGTTCGCCGCCCGCCGCCGGGCGAACCTGTCCGCCGCCGAGACGGCGAACGCCGTCGGTGTTACGGCTCAGCTGATCGAGGCGGTCGAGGCCGGGCAACCGGTGACCGACGACGACGCCGCGGCAATAAGCGCGTTTCTGGCCCAGCTCGGTGGTTGATACTTGATCGGTGCCGGTCGAGGATTTCGTGCGTCGTGTCAGCGACGCGCTTGTGCGGGCGGACTCGTTGTTCGGCTCGGCGAGCGTGGAGGCGGGGCTGCCCGGACACCAGCTCACCGCCGCGGCCGATGAGCTGCGGCGCATCGCAGCACCCGACATGTCCGGCTCGGCGGTGGCCGGCTACAGCGCGTTCGCTCAGCAGCGGGCGTGGTCGCTGGATCGCCTCGCCGACACCGACACGGCTTTGACCCAGATCATCCAAAACGCGGCGACCGTCGAGAACACGGCGGCCGCCGCGTCGCGCTCGACTGTCGAGGAGGCCGGGCAACGTGTGGGCAGACTCGTGCCGGCGGCGGAAACCCCCGGCGCCGGGCGTGCGCTGATAACCGCGCTGCACTCGGATGTCGGGCATCAACAGGACCTGGTGCGGCGGCATCAACAGCGAGCGACCGAGCTGGCCGAGCAGCTGCGGCTGCTGTCCTACGACTGACGGCGAATCGACGACGAAGGGGGCCACGATGGAGATCTGGCTGCAGCAACAGGCAAGCGCGGTGCTGACGGCCCTGGCCCACGCGCAGGAGCTGTACGGCGCTGGGGCCCGGGCGCCGCGCCCGTTCGCGCCGCCCCCGCAGCTGGAAGCCGGCCTTCGCGGCGGTCTGCGGTGAAACCGGCATGACGCAGTCTGTCGATATCGATGACCAACTCAGCGGCCGCGCTGCCGACGCCGTCGCCGACATGCACGACGAGTTGCGGCGCCGCTACACGGGCCTCAACTCCGCCGAAGCCGAGCTCGCCGAGGTGCTGCTCAATGCGCAGGCCACCTCCGAAGCGGGTCGTCAGCGCCTTCGGGACATCCAGCGCCAGGTGATCGAAGCGATCAACAACCCGGTCAACGCGCTCGACACCCCGGCAGGTGAGCGGCAGTTTCTGATCTTCCTGCGCGGCAAGGTCGCCGAGATTCGGTCAGTGGTCGACGACGGCGCGCTGACCGCCCGGGATCAGGCCGAGCTCACGCGGGCGCTGGCCAACGACTATCTGTCCGATGCTCCACGGCCGGCTGAGCCGCCGTTCGACCGTGTGCCGACGTCTGCGGGTGCCGTCCCGGCGGCTGCCTGACATCACCGTCCTCGTTCGGCGGGCTTCCGCAGGCTTCGGCGGCCCCTGCCGGGGATCCCCGGGGGCCTCGGATCGGCGGCGTCGCCCCTGGCGGGCCTCGCTTCGCTGCTCGCGGGCCTGGAGGCCGGTGAGCCGGAGGATGGCAAGGTTAGCGCCGAGCACGACGCAAACGACGCGGACGACGCGGACGACGCGGACCATGACGCGGCCGCGGATGATGCCGAGCGTGACGCCACCGATGGCGGCGATCCGCTCGCCAGCCACGACGACGCGCCGCAGGAGGAGGGCGGTCCGGCCGAGACCCGTCCGGCCGCCAGCTAGGGAGAACGACGATGGCAGAACAGAACATCCGCATCACGCCGGATGTGTTGCGGCAGATCGCCGCCCAGCACGACAGCATCGCCGACGAGATCGCGTCGGCGCGCTCGGCCGGCCAGGACATCCTGGCTGCCGTCGCAACCCACGGGCCGATCATGCACGACTTCAAGGAGGCCGTCGCCGACGCGGTGGACCGCCGCGACACCGCGTTCGCCGCCCATGAGGCCGACCATCGCGCGGCGGCCGACAAGCTGCGCGACGCAGCGGCCCGCTTCGGCGAGCAGGAAGACATCAACGCCGCAAGGTTGCAGTTTTGAGCGAAGAGTCGTTCACCGCGTCGACGCCGGACAACACCGTGTTCGTCAGGGTCGCCCTGGCCGGGCACACCCTTGGTGTGCAGATCGAGCCCGAGGCGATGCGGCTGCCCGCGTACGTGATCGCGGAGCGAGTCGTGGCCTGCAACGACGTCGCATACCTCAAGGGGCAGCTCGTCATTCGCGCCGAGCTGCACCAGGCCGCCATCCCCGTCGACGACATGCCGACCGAAGTTGACCTCGAGACCGCGGTCCGCAGGCTGGAAGCGATGTAGCTGCCTTGAAAATCACCCTGCAGGTCGAGCCACCAGGCCTCGTCGCAGCCGCCGAGCGGCTGGATGCAGCGGCCGCGCAGCTGGCGAGGCCCGGCGTTCCGGTGCATCCGCCGCTTGCGACGGACCAAACCTCGGTCGCGGCTGCGGCGCGGCTGAGCGCGGCCGCCGGGGAGCTGCAGTCCGCAGCAGTGACCCAGGCCGCCGCGTTGGTCGCCACCGCCGATCAGCTTCGCGCGACTGCAGCGCGGTTCGTCGAGCAGGAAACCGTCAACGCCGCGACCGTTCGGACCCTGACATCGGCAAGTCAGCCCGTCGAATCCCCTCATCCGCTCGCACCGGTGCCACCTGTTCTCGCCGACGCCCGGCCGCCGCTGCCACCTCCGCTGGGAGCTGACGGCGAGATGGTGGCGCGACAGCTGTGGGCCGGATCTGCTTCGGCGGGAACCGATTTCACGCAGAGCTGGAGATGGCGGGCCGCGGAGGCAGCTGCTGCGCACGACGTGGTCCGTGATGTAGCGGCGACGTTGCCGGAGCGCTGGGACAGCCCTTTAGGCACCGCCGCGGCCGCGTCACGGCTGCTGCACCAGGCCGATGCGATCGATGCCGTCGCCGCCCGCGCCGAAGCGCTGGCCGACCAAGCCGACGGTCACGCGCGCGGCTACCGCGATGCGGTGACGAACACACCCAAGCCCTCCGAGTTCGATGCCGTCCAGGTGCAGTTGGATCAGGCACTTGAGGCCAACGCCCGGTTCCCCGGCCGGTACACACCCCTCGTGTCGTCGCTCATCGCCAAGCAGGGCGAACTGCGGCAACAGGCCCTCAACACGCAGAGTCAGTATCACGAGCAGTCTGAAACGGGAACAGACCCCGGGCAGGCTCCCCAGCCGGGGATGCGTCCCGGGGTTGCTGGGCGCAGTGGGCGGCATGGTCGGCGGCGTGCTCGCGGCGGCGATGCAGGTGCCCCAGGCGCTGATGCAGAGCGGTCAACAGCTGGTCCAAGCCGCGGCTCAGGGTCTGTCCGGGCTGTCAACGTCAACGTCGGAAGCAGGCGGGATCGCTTCGGCGACAACAGGATTCGGCACTCACCCCGATACCGCCGGTGTTTCAACCGTACCGACGGACAGCGGCGCGACGACGCCCGCCGGCGCCACCGACACGACGCCGGTCTCGCCGTCCACGTCGTCCGCGCCGCCACTGACGACCTCGCTGCCGCTGGGCGGGGTGTCTTCAGGCACCGTCCCGGCCGCCGGGCCTGCCGCGATGCCGATGGGAATGCCGCTGGGCATGATGGCGCCAGCGCCCGCCGCCGGTCAGCACATCGGCGCCGACAAGAAGATCGTCGTTCCGGTGGTGCCGCACACGGAGTCGGTGACGGGTAAGACTCGCCCCGGAGCGGCTCGCTACAAGTCCGGACTCGGTGCCGTGACCGGCTTTGACGATCTCGACGACGCGGCGAAGGTCCGCTACAGCCAATCCGAACTCGCGGCGACGTTCGCCGAGTTGAGCGCCCTGCTCGATCGGCTCGCGGCGCTGCGGACGAACGCCGCGGATCCCGACGGAGACGTGCGCCTCACGCTCGGCCAGACGGTCGGCTGCTCAGCCTATTCATCGACGAGTCGGTGCCGGGACGGCTCACTCATCTGGCGCTGGAGGAGAAGATCAACAACCTGCTCGCGGAGGCGAACAGGGCCGCCGAAAAGTCCCGCAGGGATACCTACTGATGCGCTCGTTAGGGTGTTGCGGATGACGACGCGCCCGTTCGTCCCTCCGCCGCGCGAGCCGGCACCTGAAGCAGGTGGCGGCAAGATCTCCGTCGACGCTCCGATCGCCGCTCCGGTGCCGCCGCCACGCAGCATCTGGGGCATCGTTTTGCCGATCGGCCTGGTCGTCGGAGTGGTCGGGTTCATCGTCGCGATGTACGTTTCCGGTCAACGGTCACTGGCCAACGGGTTCGTCATCTTCCCGCTGATCATGCTGATGAGCATGGGCGGCATGCTGTTTCGCAGCCGCGGCGCCGCGCAGAAGATGCCGTGGAGTCAGCTCGAGCAGTACCGCCGCGAGTACTTCGCCCGGCTCGACGAAGTGCGCGACGAGGTCGCCGACGCCGCCGAGAAGCAGTGGAACCATCGCGCGCACAGTCACTGGCCGCCGTCGCAGCTCGTCAGCGTCGCCGGATCGCAGCGGATGTGGGAGCGCCGACCCGGCGACCCGGAATTCGGCGTCGTTCGGCTCGGCACCGGGCAACGTGTCGCTGGCGATGACGATCGACAAGCCCCAGATCCCGGCGGCGTCGAAGATCGAGCCGGCCACCGGCCACGCGCTGCGCAAGTTCCTGCTCGAGCAGCGCTACGTGCGTAACATGGCCCGCGTGGTGTGGCTGGAGCGGCAACCGGGCATCGCGCTCGTCGGCGACCTCGACGCCGATGAGCGCTTGCGCGAAGAGGCCGACGGTTTCCGTGCGCGGCGTCGACCCGGTCGATGATCTGTCAGCTCGCCGCCTTTCACAGCCCCGCCGACCTGCACCTGATGGTCGTCTCGTCGGCGCCGTCGCGGTGGGACTGGATCAAGTGGCTGCCCCACTGCCAATACCCGGCCACCCGCGACGGCTGCGGCGAACGGCGCCTCCTGTTCGGCTCGCCCGCGGAACTCGAGGGGTTCGTCGGTGACGAGCTGCTCGACCGCAAAGAGTGGACGCCGCCTCCGCAGCGGCCTGCAGGGTGGGCCGGACCCGTCCGCGCCGCCGCTGTGGGTGATCGTCGACGACCATTGCGGCGCCGCCGACGACTGGGCGGCTGTCACCGGCAAGCGCGGTGTGGGGCGGGTCTGCTTCGTGCGACTGGCGGCGGAGCCCTCGGTGGGCGTCGGGTTCGATCCGGACAGCACCTATCGGCTGTCAGACGGCGTGCTGCGAAAGCGGATCGGGGTGTTGCTGCGATGACCGCATCGGGTCGTCTCCTCTTCGCGCGAGCGGCTCATCGGGCTCCTTTCCTCTTCGCGCAAGCGGCTCATCGGGAGACAGCTTCTACGCGGTCGCCGATTCGATGAGCATCGCCGAGGCCGAGCGGTTCGCCCGCACGCTCGCCGCCTGGCGGCCAGCCGGTGCGGCCTCTGTGGTCAGCTCCGATGGTCCTGCACGAGACCTGTTGGAAGTCTTGGGCATTCGCGATGCGCGACGGCTCGACGTGGACCGGCTGTGGTCTGCGCGCCGCACCCAGAACAGGCTGTGGATGCGGTTCCCGATCGGCCTCGACCCGTCGGGTGAGCTCATCGAGCTCGACCTGAAGGAAACCTCGCAGTACGGCATGGGCATGCACTCGGTGCTGATCGGGTTCTCGGGCTCGGGCAAGTCGGAGACCATCATCACCGAGGTGACCTCGTTGGCGCTGACTCACTCGCCTGAGACCGTCAACGTCGCGTTCCTCGACTGGAAGATGAAGTCGGCGGGCATCATCCTCGAACAGTTCCCGCACGTGGTGGCCAGCGTCAGCAACCTCGGCGACGAAATGCACCTGGTGGAGCGGATGTTGGAGGCCCTCGAGGGCGAGCTGGATCGCCGCGGCGCGCTCTGCGCGGCCACCAGCTGTAAGGACCTCAACGTCTACAACGAAAAGCGCATGATCGACCCGTCGCTCGAGCCGGTGCCCGCCCTCGTCGTGATCATCGACGAGTACCAGGAGCTGTTCGGCAGTGAGCTCGGCTCGAAGTTCATCGACCTGTGCTGGCGCATCGTGCGGCAAGGGCGGTCGCTGCACGTGTTCCTGCAACTCGCCGGGCAGACCGTCGACGTGCACCGGCTGCAGAAGATCCGCAGCCTCATCGGGTTTTTCATGGCGCTGCGCACGGGCACCGAGGAAGACTCCCGCGAAGCCATCGGGTCGTCGAT
Source organism: uncultured Actinomycetota bacterium (assembly GCA_963744085.1). Lineage (GTDB taxonomy): Bacteria > Actinomycetota > Actinomycetes > Mycobacteriales > Mycobacteriaceae > Mycobacterium. The sequence goes on along the minus strand of CAVUSK010000014.1, from coordinate 325,639 downwards.
CGCGGCACATCTGCCCGAAAAGGGAAGGGAGGGAACGGGTTACCTGCGCGAGGGTCAGCGTCCGCCGCGAGAGTTCCGGGCCTTCTACTCGTCGCCTCCGTTCATCCCGCCTCCGGAGACGGGACCCGCGCCGGCCGCGGCGGCCGGAACATGGTTCAGCCCAAGGTCGTTTACCGTAACCGAGGCCGACGACGACGACGGGTTGCTCGCGACGCCGGCGGTCAACGGTCAAGAGCCCGCCCGCGAACCGTCTCCCGCTCCGCTGCCCGCCGCACCAGGTGAGCTGCCACCCACTCTCGTCGACACGATCGTCGCCTCGCTGCGGGCCACCGGCGCGCGACCGCCGCGGCAGCTGTGGCTGCCGCCGCTGCACGACCCGGCTGCCGCCGACGAACTTGTGCGCCTGTACCGCGGCAAGCCGTGGGACGTCGACTACGGCGACAACCCCGGCCTCGCGTTCCCCATCGGCATCGAGGACCGGCCGCGCCAGCACCGCCAGGACGTGCACACCGTGGACCTGCTCGCCGCCAACGGCCTGGTGATCGGCGCCCCGCAGGCGGGTGTCACCACGACGTTGATGACGATGATGACCACGGCCGCGCTGATGTACCGCCCGGAACGGGTGCAGTTCTACTGCGTGGCGGCGAGCGGGCCGAGCCTGTCCGCGGTCTCGGGCCTTCCGCACGTGGCCGGGATGGCGCCTGCGCTCGACCGCGAAGGCGTCGGCCGGGTGATCGCGTCGGTGCGGGGCATCGTTGCCGAGCGGGAGGCGATCTTCGCGAAGACGGGCCTGGACATGGACGAGGTGCGGCGGCGCAAGTTCGGCCCGCAACCGCAGCCCGTTCCGGTCGCCGGCGGCGATGTGGTGCTGGTGATCGACGGCTGGGCGACGTTCGCGACCGAATACCCGCAGCTTGTCGACCAGGTGGTCGCACTTGGCCGGACGCTGAGCTACGGCGTGCACATCGTGGTGTCGCACACCAGTTATCTGCAGGGCTTCAAGCAGGCCCTGAAGCCACTGGCCACCGCGCGAATCGAGTTGCGGCTCACCGATCCCGGTGACTCGGAGATGGACCGGATGCTCGCGCGCAAGGTACCGAGGAACAGCCCCGGCCGCGGCCTGACAAAAGCCGGCATGCACATGATGGTGGGAGTTCCGGAGCTGGCCGAGCAACCGCGAGGCAGGGTCGACGCGCGCTCGATAGGTGACGTCGTTGCCGCGGTGTCCGGAGTCCGCAAGGCGGCGACCGTCAGCCGGCTGCCGGAGTCGGTGGCCTACGAGGATGTGGTGCGACGCGCCGGCGCTGGGCCCCGGCGCGGACTGCTGCCCTTCGGGTTGTCCGAGATCGACCTCGGGCCAGCGTATCTGGATCTCGACGATCATCCCCACGCCATCGCGGTCGGTGCGCCGCGGTCGGGCCGGACCAACTTCTTGCGTGTGTTGTGCCGGGCGGTCACGTCGCAATACCGGCCCGACGAGGCGCGGATAGTGATTCTCGACCCGCGCCGCACACTTCTCGGCGTGGTGCAGGGGCCACATCTGGGCGAATACGCCTATACCCAGAGCGCAATCCGCGAGGCGCTCCGCGCGGTCGTTGCGGAGCTGGAGACGCGCCAGCCGCCACCGGGAACCACGCAGGAAGAGATGATGACGAAGAAGTTCTGGTCGGGGCCGGAGATCTTCGTCGTGATCGACGACGCCGGGATCTGGCCGGTCATGGAGAACCCGCTGGCGCCGCTTGCCATGCACGTCGAGCAGGCCCGCGACACCGGGCTGCACGTGTTGGCAGGGACGGCCGTTGCGAACTGGAACCAGGTCGCGATCGGCAGCTCACTACTCGGCAAGTTGCGTGGGGGATTGACGCCGACGCTCGTCCTCGACGGCCGCCGCGATGCCGGCAAGATCGTCGGCGATATGTTCGCCGAGCCGCAAAGGCCCGGCAAGGCAATGTATTTCACGCGGTCCGCCACCGCAGGCGCGCTTATCGCGTGGAGCAATCCGCCTGCGCTACCGGAAGGCGCCAGCCCCTAATTTCCTTGCGCCGAAACTGCATTCCGGCAATGCCTCGAAAATCTTCTGTGAAAATGCAGTTTCGGCGCAGCTGGGTTAAGCGCGCAGGCGTTCACGGCGCAGCAGCGTCACCTCGTCGAGGTCCAGCGGTGGCAACTCGCCGGCCACCCGGGCCAGTAACAGGTCGGCCAATTCAGGATTGCGCGCCAGGCACGGGCCGTGCATATACGTCGCGATGACGCTGCCCTGCACCGCGCCATCGAACACATCGCCGGCGCGATTGCCGGCGCCTTTGGTCACCGCGCCAAGCGGCTGGGCGTCCGAACCGAGCACCGTACCGCCGCGGTGGTTCTCGAACCCCGTCAGCGGCTCCGACAACCCGGCGATTAGCGGCTTGCTGACCAACTCACCGATCGTGCGCACGCGCTGGGGCGCGGTGACGAGATCGAGCAGGCCTACGCCGTCGACGCGCTCACCGGCAGAGGTCTCATACCAGTGGCCGAGCACTTGGATGGCCGCGCAGATCGCCAGCACCGGCGCACCCCGCGACGCGGCTTTCTGCAAACCGGGGTACCGAATCAGATGCTTGGTGGCCAGCCGTTGCGCGTAATCCTCCGCGCCGCCGAGCGTGTAGAGGTCCAACTCCGCGGGCACCGGGTCCGACAGCGTGATCTCGACGATTTCAGCCGGAATGCCCCGAAGACGCAGTCTTTGGCGCAGCACCACCGCGTTGCCGCCGTCCCCGTATGTGCCCATCACGTCGGGCAGCACCAGCCCGATCCGCACCGCTTCAGCCACGGCGCCTCCCCAATGCGCGCTGAAGCTGCAGGAACGCGGTGTAGTTCGCGATCACCTCTACGTGTCCCGGCGGGCACGACTCGATGGCCGCGACGGTGTCGTGCACCAACGTGTGGTCGACGCCCGCGTACGTCAGCCGCACCGCCAGATCGGTTCCCCGCTCGCCGGCCGCGACGACGGCCGTATCTGGTCTTGATGCTCTTCGCGCAAGCGGCTCATCGGCGTCTGATGCTCTTCGCGCAAGCGGCTCATCGGCGTCTGATGCTCTTCGCGCAAGCGGCTCATCGCCGAAATGCTCGAACCGCACGTCCCACAGCCACGACAGGTCTTCCCCGTCTGGAACCTGCCCGTTGACCGAAATCACCACGCCGGCGCCGTGCTTGTCGATCATCGACAGCGCCTCCTGCCAGCCAGCAGGGTTCTTTGCCAACAGGATCCGCGCGGTGTGCGACCCGATCCGCACCGTCCGGTAGCGCCCGGCGATCTCGTGGACACCCGAGACCGCCGCCACCGCCGCGGCAGGGTCGACGCCGCAAGCCACGGCCGCGGCGACCGCCTGCGCCGCGTTGCCTCGGTTCACCGCACCCGGAAGCGACAGCTTCATCGGCAACGCCAAACCATCCGGGCCGTAAAGCATTTCGTCGTCGAACCACCACTGCGGGGTAGGCCGCTTGAAATCTGTGCCCGTGCTGTACCAGTGCGACGGCTCCCGCACGATCACTTCGCCAGACCGCGGGCAGCTCACCGAATCGTTAGCCCACCCGCCGCCGGCGGCCACCCACACCACATTGGCGCAGTCGTAGGCCGCCGACGTCATCAGCACGTCGTCGCAATTGGCGACGACCACCGCGTCCGGGTGCCGGGCCAACCCTGCACGCAACGTGCGTTCGATCGCGTTGATCTCACCGACCCGGTCCAATTGGTCGCGCGACAGGTTCAGCAGCACGATCACTCGGGGATCCACCGCGTCGGCAACATGCGGCACGTGCATCTCGTCCACTTCGAGAGCGGCGAGCCGAGCGTCTCGCGCAACCGCCAGCGCGGCGATCAGCCCGGCATCCATGTTCGCGCCTTCGGAGTTGGTGGCCACCGCGCCCAGCGAGCCGAGCGCGGCAGCCGTCATGCGGGTGGTGGTCGACTTGCCGTTGGTGCCGGTCACCAACACCGTCTGCCGGCCGGACCCCAGCTGGTGAAGCAGTGATCGGTCCAGCGTCATCGCCACCAGGCCGCCGATCATCGCGCCGGCCCCACGGCCGGTGACCCGCGACGCCCACCGCGCGGCAGCGCCGGCGGCAAGCGCGACGCGTCCGCGGGCAGTGATCACCGGGGCAGTTTATGACGGTATGGCCACTGACCTGCGACACGAGTGTTGCGATCAGCGGTTTTGTCGGGGTCGCGTGCGATTCTGGGATATATGACAGCGCCACCGAGGTGCATTACCCCTTGGGGTCGGCCGGTCGCAGAGCACGACACCGGCTGGGTGGTCCTCGATGTCGAGACGACGGGCTTCCGCCCCGGCCATGCGCGCGTCATCAGCCTGGCCGCGCTGGCGCTCGACGCCGACGGAACCGTTGACCGCTCGGTGGTCAGCCTCCTGAATCCTGGGGTCGACCCGGGCCCCACGCATGTGCACGGGCTGACGGCCGACATGCTGGCCGACCAGCCGACCTTTGCCGACATCGCCAACGACCTGATGGATGTCCTCAAAGGCCGCACGCTGGTGGCGCACAACGTGGCGTTCGACCACGGATTCCTTACGGCCGAGGCCGAGCTCGCCGAGGTGGAGCTCCCGGTCGACACCGTGATGTGCACTGTGGAGCTCACCAGACGGCTGTCGCTCGGCACTGAGAACCTGCGACTGGAAACCCTGGCCGCGCATTGGCGCGTCCCGCAGCTTCGCCCGCATGACGCACTCGACGACGCGCTCGTGCTGTCGCGGGTGCTGACGCCTGCGGTCGAGCGGGCACGCCAACTCGACGTGTGGCTGCCGGTGCGCCCGGCGACCCGGCGGCGCTGGCCGAATGGCCGTGTCACGCACGACGAGCTGCGTCCGCTGAAGACGCTGGCCGCCCGGGTGCCATGCCCCTGGCTGAACCCGGGTCGTCATGTGCCGGGCCGTCCACTGGTGCAGGGCATGCGTGTTGCGCTGTCCGCCGAGGTACAGCGCACACACGAGGAGCTCATCGAGCGGATCATGCACGCCGGGCTGGCCTACACCGACATGCTCGACCCGGAGACGTCGCTGATGGTCTACAACGATCCGGACACCGAACACGGGAAGGGATTCCACGCCCGCGAACTCGGCATTCCGACGATCTCCGATACCCAGTTCATGGCCGCGCTGGACTCGGTGCTCGGCGGCGCGTCCATCGAGGAGTTCACCGACCCGACCGTCGCGGGCGAGCAATTCGCGTTGTTCTGACGCGAGGCCTTGACAACCACTACATATGTAGTAGTACCGTCCTGCCATGACTACCACTACATCTGTAGTACAACACAATGCTTCCCTCTGGGAGACGTACCGCCGACACGGCTATTTCTTCCGCGAGGCCGCGATGCTGACGATCTCGCTTGGCGTCGTGATGCATCTCTACCGGGTGATCTTCGGCGACGAACTCACCCTCAAGTACGTCGTGACCGTCACGACCGACAGGATCCTGCTGGTCCCGATGACCTACGCCGCCATCACCGGCATCTTGGTCTGGCACCGGGTGCGGTTCGCCAACAAACCTCATAAGGCGTTCTTCACCGCGTCGGTCGTCTATATCGCCGGAAGCGTCCCGCTGCACGTGTACTGCTCGTACATCATCAAGGACGTGTCCGTGGTGACCTGGTTCCCGATGTGGTTCAGCTACTTCCTGCTGATCCTGGTCTACCCGGCGTTCCTGACCATGTATTACCGGCTGCGGTATAAGGCCTGAATGCCTCCGAACCCCGAACGCCGCACCCAGATCCTCGACGCCGCGATCGACATCCTTGCCGAGACCGGCGTCGGGGGTCTGACACACCGCCAAGTCGACCGGCATGCGCAGCTCCCGGCGGGCACCACGTCCAATTACTTCCGGACGCGCCAGGCGCTGCTGGAAGCCACGGCCGCCCGGACCGTCGAGCTGCACTGGCAGCGTGTTGAACTCATGCGGTCGGTCATTGGGCCGATGACGCGTGACGGTGTCAAAGCCCTGATGGCGCAGATGCTTTCGCTCGACCCGCCGACGCGCCGATTCACGCTCGCCCGCTTCGAGCTCTTCATGGAGGGCACGCGCCGTCCGGAACTTCAGCCGTTCCTCAAGGAGCTGCAAGCCGCCGCCGTGAAGTCGGCGACGGTGATCTTCGAGTCTGCCGGACTCACGCCGACACCCGAACAGATGGAAGAGCTGAGCCGGCTGCTCAACGGCTTCGTGTTCAGCAGCCTCACCATTCCCGGCGACGAGGACACCGCCGGCCTCGTCGACCGGCTGCTACACACCTATTTCGACGCTTAATCCGGACGCGCCGTGCCCCGGGATGCGCCTGGGGAGAAGGTGACCGGCAGCTTGCCCAGCCCGGTCATGCTGGGGTTGCCGAGGTATTCGTGGACGCCGCCAGCGTCGACCCGGTAGTCGGAGATGCGGTCGAGCACCGCTTTGACCATCACCTCGAACATGACCCGCGCGAGCTGGGATCCGATGCAGCGATGCGGACCGAGCCCGAAGGCGAGGTGGCGGTTCGGCGCGCGGTCCAGAACCACTTCGCCTGGCCGGTCGAACTCATGCTCGTCATGGTTGGCGGCGAGCCAGCTGATGATGAGCTTGTCGTTGCGCCGAAGCCGTTGCCCCCCAAGGACGATGTCGCGCGTGACTGTCCGGCTCAGTTGCTGATTCACCGAGAAATAGCGGAGGAACTCGTCTGCGGCCGTGCGGTACAGCTCGGGGCGGTCGATGAGTTGCTGCCGCAGCTCCGGGTGGGTGCCCAGGTGCAGGAGGCTCAGCGACGTCAGAGACGTCGTGGTGTCGACGCCTCCGCCGATAAGATTCCAGAGGATGTCGAGAAGCTGGTTGTCGTCGAGACGCTTGCCGTCGAATTCGAACTGGACAAGAAAGCTCGTCAGGTCGTCGTGCGGGTCGGTCCGTCGGGTTGCCGCGAACTCCAGCAGGCCATCCATCATCGCTGGCACTTCGGCGATCGCCCTGGCGTACTCGTCGCTGTCCTGGGAAACGGCCATCACCGAGTGGAAGAGGTTCGCGTACAGCTGCCAGTTGTCGTACGGCAGGCCCATCAGCCTCATGGTCAGGATGGCCGGGAACGGGACTGGCGTAGTCGAGCACAAGGTCCATCTGCCCGTCGCTCGATCTGTTGATCGAGGAACCAGTGCACCGATTGCTCCATGAACGGCCGCATCTTGTCGACGGCGCCCGCCGAGAAGAACGGGGTGAGTGCCCGCCGCAGGGCCAGGTGGTACGGGCCGTCGACTTCGCCGATGCCGAGGGCCGGTTGTCCTTCGGGGCGCGGCACGCCCATTTCGCCCTGGTAGTTCACGCCGTCGGCGGCGTCCGGTTCGTACTTGTGCGCGAACGTGTCACCGTCCCTGGCGACCTGCGGCGACGGCGTCGTAACCGGTGACGAACCAGAAGCCGCCGTAGTTCTCGTTCCAGGCCACCGGACACCGGCGCCGCAGCTCGGCGTTGATCTCCAGCTCGTTGAGATTGAATTCGTCGGAATGATGGTCGAAATCAACAACTGCGTCGGCGCCGACGTCGGGGCGTGTCGTCATCGAGAAACCCTCCAGTCTCCTATTGCGCTATCTTTGCATCTTTAGGGCCAACCGAACCGCGGGGAGTACGGCCATCGACGACTGGTCAGCAGGAGCGACGATCGGCGGAGCGCGCGATCCCGGCTCTGCCCGATCTCGCCCGGATGCGCCGCGAGCGCTTTGCGCGACTGCAGGATCAGCTCGATGAGCAGGGCATCGACGGCCTGGTTCTGCTGGGTTCTAGCTCGGTCGCCTACGCGACCGGTGCCGCCGTGCCGGCCCAGGACGGCGATCATGCGGCGCTGTTCCGCCCGGTAGCCGTTGTGGTCAAAGGAGACTCGGCGCCGCACCTCTACACGCAGTCTCGTCGACGGTGTGCCCGCCGACCTGCCCGACGATCATCTGCACGGCGCCGCTGTTCCCGGATCTCGACGACGGCATCGATCTGTTCGCCAAGGCGCTGTCCGACCACTTCCGGCCCGGTGCCCGCGTCGGAATCGACGACCAGACCCACGCGATGCTGCGCGGACTGCCCGCGTTCGACTGGGTCGACGCGTCGTCGGTGATGGGCGCGGCCAAGATCACCAAGACACCCGACGAGGTGGCCTGCATACGCAACGCGCAGCTGCTCAACGAGCTGGCGATGGTCGACGCACTGGAGATCCTGCGCCCGGGGATCCGGCAGATCGACCTGAGCGCGGTGTTCCTTCGCCGGGTCTTCGAGCTCGGCGCGTCCGCGAACGGAATCGATCCGATCTGGCAGGTGATGGCCCCGACGCGCGAGCTCGGACCATGGACCCTGCACGGCGATCTCGCCTACCCGACCGTCACCACCGACCGGTTCCTGCGGGATGGCGACGTCATCTGGGTCGACGCGGGCATCACGCTGGCAGGGTTACGCGTCCGACTACGGACGAACCTGGATCACCGGTGCCGATCCCGTCCCGAATGCCAGGCAGGAGGCGCAGTTCCGCCGCTGGCGCGACGTCGTCGACGCCGCGCTTGACATCCTCAAACCTGGAGTGTCGGCGCTGGCAGCTGGGCAAGGCCGCGATCGAGGCCAACGACGGCGTCCGGCCGTGGATCGAGCACTTCTACCTGGCTCACGGTGTCGGCACCGAGAGCGCCGAAATGCCGCTCATCGGAACAGACTTCGGCGAGGAGTTCGACGAACAGCTCATCATGCAGCCCGGGATGGTGGTCGTCTTCGAGCCCGTCATCTGGGAGGACGGCGCGGCCGGCTACCGCTCGGAAGACATTGTCGCCGTGACTGATTCGGGATGGGTTAAGCCCTGAGCGGCTCCACCTACGACCCATACGGTCTCACCGCATGAGCCCCGCTCCCCGTGACCGCGGTGTGCTCGTCGGCACCATGGGCCTCGAAGACGACGCCCGTGTCGACTTCACACGTCTGCGCGCGCAACGGCGCGCAAAGGTGTTCGCCGGCATGGAAACCCACGGTATCGATGCCCTGATGCTCGGCGGTGTCGGCGACGTGCACTACGTGTCGGGTGCCCGCCAACTCGGGAGAGCGGGTGTGCTGCCGTTCGCACCGGTCGCCGTGGTGGTGACGGGAAACCTGGCGCGTGCATCTGCTCTCGACCTGGGACGAGGGGGTTCCGCCGGAGATCGGCCGCGACGACCTCTACGGGCTGAGCTGGAGTCCGGCCAACCTGGCGGCCTCGCTCGCCGCGATCCCGGGACTGGCGGACGCGCGGCGCGTCGGCACCGACGGAATGACGCCGATGTTCGCCGGGTTGCTCTCCCAAGTCGTCTCGTCGGCCGAACTCGTGGACGCGGCGCCCGTGATGACGACGGCCCGACGGGTCAAGACTCCCGACGAGATCACCTGCCTGGAGGTGGCGTCGGCGATCGCGGAGGCGGCGCTGAGCGCGCTCGAAGACGCGTTGGTGCCGGGGATCACCGAGCGTCACCTGCTCGGTGTCTACTACGAGCGCGTCGCGAGCCTCGGGGCGCCCGTGCCGCCGTCGGAAAGCGTCTGCTTCGCCACGCCCGCGCGCGGGCCGGTGAGTTTCCGCCATCTGCCGTCTGACCGTCGCATCGGTGACGGCGAGCTGGTGGTGCTCGCGCCGGGTGCGCTGTACGCCGGATACGAGGCGAGTCTGGCCCGCACCCGCATCGCCGGGCGCTCAGGGCCGTCGGGGACGGCAGACCTGGCAAGTCGATGTGCGCGCAGCATGGACGCGCTCATCGCGGTCTGCCGGCCGGGCGGCACCGGTGCCGACCTCTATCAGGCGTGGGAAGGTGCCGGCAACACAGAGTCCGCGATCCCGCTGGCGCACGGGCTGGGCACCGGTGCCGAGCCGCCGTTGATCGGACTCGGCCGCGGAGCCGACGCAACCCTCGAGGAGGGCATGGTGCTGAGCGTCCAGTCGTGGGTCACCGAGGAGGGTGTCGGAGGATGCCTGGAACGGGCGACGGTGCACATCGAGAGCGGGGGTCCGTCGACACTCACGCGCTACGAAAGGCTGTAATGGTTAGTCACCGAACCGTTTTCAACCACGTCGGATTGTGCGTCGCCGACAGCGCGCGGTCGCGCCGCTTCTACGAAGGTCTGCTCGGGTTCGAGTTCTGGTGGGAACTCGAGCCGCCCGACGAAGGCACCGACCAGCTGCTGCAGTTGGCCAAGCCGATCGGGCTGCATGCGACGTACCTCGTCCGTGATGGCCTCGTGCTCGAACTCCTCGACTACTCGCGGCGCAAAGTCCAGTCCGGGCCGCAGCGGATCCTGGACCAAGTGGGGCTGACGCACGTGTCGTTGTCGGTGTCCGACCTCGCCGCCGTGCTGGCGATGGTCGCCGATTACGGGGGATCGGTGGTCGAGGAAACGGTGTCCGAGCAGTCGGCGATGATCCGCGACCCGGACGGCCAGCTGCTCGAACTGCTGTCGGACGCGTGGCTCGCGGTACTGCCCCCTCGCCCGTAGGCCGGCCGGCCCGCCGAAATCAGGTTACCGACACGCAATTTCGCGAAAAGCGTGCAATAAGTCTGATTTCGCGCTGAGGCCCCTAGACACCGGCTGCCCGGTTGACTGCGGACACGACTGCCCGCAGCGACGCGGTGGTGATCGACGTCGCGATCCCCACTCCCCATACGGTCCTACCGCCCACGGATGCTTCCACATACGCGGCGGCTTGCGCCTCTTCCCCGGCCGACATCGCGTGCTCGAAGTAGTCCAGCACGTTGACGTGGACGCCGACCGCGCCGAGTGCGTCGACGAAGGCCGCCAGCGGCCCATTGCCGGCGCCGACGATCTCGACCTCCTCGCCGTCGATCTTGACCGTCGCCTCGATCGTGTCGCTGCCGGCGTCGGTTTCGGCGGCGATCAGCTGCTGCCGGATCCGTTCCAGCGGGCGCGTCGGCGTCAGGTACTCGTCGGCGAAGACGTCCCACATCTCCTTCGACGAGACCTCGCCGCCTTCCCCGTCGGTGATCCGCTGGATCACCTGTGAGAACTCGATCTGCAACCTGCGCGGCAGTATCAGGCCGTGGTCGGCCTTCATGATGTAGGCCACGCCCCCCTTGCCGGACTGCGAGTTCACCCGGATGACGGCCTCATATGTGCGGCCGACGTCCTTCGGGTCGATCGGCAGGTAGGGGACCTGCCACAGCAGATCATCGACATCGGCGTCGGCCTCGTCGGCGGCGATCTTCATCGCGTCCAGGCCTTTGTTGATCGCGTCCTGGTGACTCCCGGAGAACGCGGTGTACACGAGATCGCCGCCGTACGGGTGTCGTTCGTTGACCGGCAGCTGGTTGCAGTACTCGACGGTGCGCCTGATCTCATCGATGTTGGAGAAGTCGATCTGCGGGTCGATGCCGCGGCTGAACAGGTTCATGCCCAGCGTCACGATGCACACATTGCCGGTGCGTTCACCGTTGCCGAACAGGCAGCCCTCGATGCGGTCGGCGCCGGCTTGGAAGCCCAATTCTGCTGCGGCGACGGCGGTTCCGCGGTCATTGTGCGGGTGCAGGCTCAGGATGACGCAGTCGCGGCGCGCCAGGTTGCGGTGCATCCACTCGATCGAGTCTGCGTACACATTGGGCGTCGCCATCTCCACCGTGGCCGGCAGGTTGAAGATGATCGGGCTCTCCGGCGTCGGCTGGATGACGTCGCCGACCGCGTTGCATACCTCGGCGGCGTACTCCAGTTCCGTGCCGGTGTACGACTCGGGCGAATACTCGAAACGCCATTGCGTCGCAGGGTATTTAGCGGCCTGCTCGACACACTTGCGGGCGCCGTCGGTGGCGATCGCCTTCACCGCTTCTCGGTCGGCGCGAAAGACCACGCGGCGCTGTAGGATCGACGTCGAGTTGTAGAAGTGCACGATCGCGCGGGGTGCGCCCTCGCACGCCTCGAACGTCCGCTCGATCAGTTCCGGCCGGCACTGCGTCAGCACCTGAATCGTCACGTCGTCGGGAATCTTGTTTTGGGCGATGATTTCGCGGACGAAGTCGAAGTCGGTCTGGCTCGCCGACGGGAACCCGACCTCGATCTCCTTGTAGCCCATGCGGACCAGCAGCTCGAACATGCGGTGCTTGCGGGCCGGGCTCATCGGATCGATCAGCGCCTGGTTCCCGTCACGCAGATCGACCGCACACCACATCGGGGCGTGGTTGACGACGGTTTCTGGCCAGGTGCGGTCCGGCAGGCGGATGGGCTCGACCTCGTCGGCGAAGGAGCGGTACCGATACACGGGCATCGACGAGCCGCGCTGCGTGTTCCATCCGGGCTGTCCGGCTCGAGGTGCGCCGGACGGAGTGGTGATCGTGCGGGCCGACACGAAAGCGTCGGGGAAATCGGTTGCCTCGGCGCGAGTATTGGTGGGAGTCATTGCAGTTGCTTTCCGGGAGTTCTCTGGACTAGCACCCAAGTGCCAGGGACCGGCGCATCGCGAACACCCGCGACGGGAAGCCGGTCTGGATCAGACCCCGCCGCGGCATCCGAGAAGGAGCACCCGCTGCACGCCCGTCACTGTACTCCATCGAGGCACCAGGGGATACGTCGGGCTGTGCCAGACTGTGCCGGTGAGGCGGCTGGTCAGCACCTTGGCCGCCGGAGCCGCAGCGGCGACGGTTGTCGGCTGCTCGACACCGGTAGACGGTAGGGCGATCGCCGGGCCGAAGGCCGTCGATCAGGCGTACTTCTTCGCCGGCGACGTCGCGGTCTACGGTCAGCGGGTCAGTGCTGACGACGCCGCACTTTTGGCGTACCTGCGCGCACTACGCCGGATAGACGTGTGCGGCCTGCTGACCGGCGACGCATTGAATAAGATCGGGGAAACCTTGTCCGTCGGAACGCTTTTCGCGTTCAGCGAATGTGATTCCGAGGTTAAGGTCAGCGGCGACAGCAATCGCCGGTTCGTCTCGGTCGAGTTGGGCCTGACGCCCAGTCCCGACGAGACGGACGTCGGCTCGTGCGATGTGTCGATCCCCCTGGCGCTCGACCGGCTACCGGGCGCGCGCCCCCTGAACGCATCGCCGCCGCCGTTCGTGAAGGTCGAACTGATCGGTGCGGAAGACTGCGAGCTGACCACGCGGATCTCCGGTGCGCTTGCAACCCGGCTGGCGACCGCGCGGCTGCCCGCACGCGATGCTGCGGCCACCTACTGGTCGCGACTGGCCGAACGCGATCCCTGCGAAGTGCTGTCGGTGCTCGCCGACCAGGTCGCCCAATGGGACGTGCGCGGATCGGGACCGTACCGGTGCAAGTTCGAGGTCATCCGTGCCGGGCGTACGGTCCCGCTGGAGGTCAGGCTGGAGCCGCAGCTGGTCGACGTGGCGACCGAGGGCCGGCGGCGAGTCGACCAGCAGGGTGCCGAGATCTACATCGACCCCGTCTTCTGCTCGGCGGTGGCATTCGTCGACGCGCCTCTGCAGCGCAAATGGATCGGCAGGGGATACGTCGACGTCAGCGACGTGGTGATCCGGCCCGCCGTGGTCGTGGACACCGACGGACACGGTTGCGACGGCGATGACCCGCGTGCGCGAGTAGGAGAAGACGTGGTGACCGACGTCGTGCGCGCGGCCGCACGGCTTTATGGCTGAAAGGGCTTGCCCCAGCTGCCCGCGAAGACGATCTCCTCCAGCGGCAGCCGCTGGCGCCCGATGGCGTCGCGTTCGAGAATCTCGGGCGGCGCCTGGGAGTAGTCGCCCAGTGACCCGACCGCGACCGCAGCCACCGGACGCACCCCGTCGGGGATCGCGAACGCCTCGCGGGCGGCGTCGGGAATGAACCCGGCCATCGGATGCGTGATCAGCCCGCGGGACACCGCCTCGATGGTCAGCTGCGCGATGGCCGCTCCGACGTCGACCGCCGCATACAACGCCGTCCGTTCGTCGGGTCTCTCGTCGGCGCTCACCAGCACAAGCGCGCCCGCCGCTTTCGCGTAGCGGTTGCCCTTCTTCAGAACCTCCGAGATCTTGTCGAACGTCTCATCGCCGCGCATCCCGACGATGAAGCGGACGGGCTGCCGATGCCCCCACGTCGCCGCCCATCGCGCGGCCTCCAGCAGCGCGGTGATCTGCTCGACGGTCACCTCGGCCGACGGGTCGAACATCCGCGGGCTCCAGCGCGCGGCGATGTCCGGATGGATGGACACCCGGGTGTTGGCGATGCGGTCGGCTTCACGGCCCGGCACGGTGTCCACGCTAGCGGCGGCCACAATCAGATGCGCCAACCCCTTATTCTTGGATAAACCCGGTCTGAGAGAGGTTCCTTCGTGGCGCTCGTCGTGCAGAAATACGGCGGATCGTCGGTGTCTGACGCCGACCGCATCCGCCGCGTCGCCGAGCGCATCGTCGAGGCCAAGAAGCAGGGCAACGACGTGGTCGTGGTGGTCTCGGCGATGGGCGACACCACCGACGACCTGCTCGATCTCGCCAAGCAGGTGTGCCCGTCGCCGCCGCCGCGCGAGATGGACATGCTGCTCACCGCGGGGGAGCGCATCAGCAACGCGCTGGTCGCGATGGCCATCGATTCGCTGGGCGCCCATGCCCGCTCGTTCACCGGGTCGCAAGCGGGTGTGATCACGACCAGCATCCACGGCAACGCGAAGATCATCGACGTCACGCCGGGCCGACTGCGTCAGGCGCTGGACGAGGGCCTGATCGTGCTCGTCGCCGGCTTCCAGGGCGTCAGCCAGGACAGCAAGGACGTCACCACGCTGGGCCGGGGCGGATCCGACACCACCGCCGTCGCGCTGGCCGCCGCGTTGGGTGCAGACGTCTGCGAGATCTACACCGACGTCGACGGGATCTTCACCGCCGACCCGCGGATCGTGTCCAACGCGCGCCGGCTCGACAAGATCAGCTTCGAGGAGATGCTCGAGCTCGCCGCGTGCGGCGCGAAGGTGCTGATGCTGCGCTGCGTGGAATACGCCCGCCGCTACGACGTTCCGATTCACGTCAGGTCGTCGTACTCGGACAAATCCGGCACGATGGTGACCGGATCGATGGAGGACATCCCTGTGGAAGACGCAATTCTGACCGGAGTCGCACACGATCGCAGCGAGGCCAAGGTGACAATCGCGGGCATCCCTGACGTTCCGGGCTACGCCGCCAAGGTGTTTCGCGTTGTGGCCGATGCCGACGTGAACATCGACATGGTGCTGCAGAACGTCTCCAAGATCGAGGACGGCAAGACCGACATCACGTTCACCTGCTCGCGCGAGAGCGGCCCGCGCGCGGTCGAAGAACTCACGGCGCAGCAGGCCGACATCGGTTTCAGCAAGGTTCTGTACGACGACCACATCGGCAAGGTCTCGCTTGTCGGCGCCGGCATGCGCAGCCATCCCGGCGTGACCGCGACGTTCTGCGAGGCGCTCGCGCGTGTCGGGGTGAACATCGACCTGATCTCAACCTCGGAGATCCGAATCTCGGTGCTGGTCAGGGACACTGAGCTGGACAAGTCCGTCGCCGCCTTGCACGAGGCGTTCGGGCTCGGTGGCGACAAGGTGGCCACTGTGTATGCGGGAACGGGCCGCTAGATGGGCGCGAAGGGTTTAGCAATAGGGATAGTGGGTGCGACCGGGCAGGTCGGCCAGGTGATGCGCGCCCTGCTGGAGGAACGCGATTTCCCGGCGTCGTCGGTGCGGTTCTTTGCATCCGCCAGATCAGCAGGGCGCAAGCTGTCGTTCCGTGGCCAGGAGATCGAGGTCGAGGACGCCGCGATCGCCGACCCGACTGGGTTGGACATCGCGCTGTTCTCGGCAGGGGGGGCGATGTCGCGGGTACAGGCGCCGCGCTTTGCGGCGGCCGGCGTCACCGTGATCGACAATTCGTCGGCGTGGCGCAAGGACCCCGACGTGCCACTCGTCGTCTCCGAAGTCAACTTCGACCGAGACGTGAGGGGTGTCGCGCTCAAGAAGGGCATCATCGCCAACCCGAACTGCACCACGATGGTTGCGATGCCGGTACTCAAGGTGCTGCACGACGAGGCGCAATTGGTGCGGATGATCGCGTCCACCTACCAGGCGGTGTCGGGCAGTGGGATCGCAGGGGTCGACGAGCTCGCGTTGCAGACCCGTGCGGTGATCGACGATGCCGAGCAGCTGGTGCACGACGGCGGCGCGCTGGACTTCCCGCCGCCCGAAAAGTACGTCGCCCCAATCGCTTTCAACGTGTTGGCCTTGGCGGGTTCGCTGGTCGACGACGGCTCAGGCGAGACGGACGAAGATCAGAAGCTGCGTGACGAAAGCCGCAAGATCCTCGGCATCCCCGATCTGGCGGTCAGCGGAACATGTGTGCGGGTGCCGGTGTTCACGGGCCACTCGCTGTCGATCAACGCCGAGTTCGCCAGGCCGCTGTCGGCTGCTCGCGCGACTGAGCTACTCACCGGCGCCCCGGGTGTGAAGCTGGTCGCCGTCCCGACGCCGTTGGCCGCCGCGGGTATCGACGAATCGCTGGTCGGCCGAATCAGGCAGGACCCCGGCGTTCCCGACGGGTGCGGGCTGGCGTTGTTCGTCTCCGGCGACAATCTGCGGAAGGGCGCCGCGCTGAACACCATCCAGATCGCCGAGCTGATCGCCGCTGCGCTGTAGCCGCCGAGAACCTCGCGGCTAGCATTTCTCCAATGGCCAAACTCGAGCTGTCCCGTCAGCTGTCGCTGAGTCCCGACGACGCATGGCAGCACGCGTCGAACCTCAACGAGCTGGGCGACTGGCTGGTGATGCACGAGGGCTGGCGCAGCGAGGTACCCGACGAACTCTCCGAGGGCACGACGATCGTCGGTGTCGCCGGCGCCAAGGGATTTCGTAACCGGGTGACGTGGACGTTGCAGAGGGTCGATCCACCCGAACTGCTCGAGGTGACGGGAAAAGGTGTCGGTGGTACCAAATACGGCCTTTCGATGGCGGTGAAGCGAACCGATTCGGGTTGCGCGTTCACCGTCTCGATCAGCCTCGGGGGCGCGCCGCTGTTCGGTCCCATCGGAGCGGCTGCCGCGCGCGGTCAAAGGCGACATCGAACGCTCGATCCGGCAGTTCGAGAAGCTGTACGGCTAGCGAACCGGCGCGGCCGAAAGCCATTACGCTGTCCGGCGATGGATGCGCGCGGCGGAATGATCTTGTCGGTGCTCGTCATCGCGAGCGTCGCGGTCGCCCCCGCGCATGCTGATCCGCCCGCGCCGCAGCCGGAGCCGGTGCTCGGGCCGCTGGCGCTTGGTCAGGTGGTGCGGATCGGCCCGGTGGCCGGCACTGGCACGCCTACGGGCGATTACGGGATCGGCGCGACGGACCTGTGCGAGTTCATGGAATTCCCGAGCGGGATCCTGCAGGTGTGCGGCGACAGCTTCGCCGGTCAGGGCGTGGGGTTCGGCGGGTGGTACGCGCCGATTGCGCTGAAGGTCGAAACCGACACGATCAACGACCCGGACGGTGTGCGCTACGACAGGGTGCTCGGCATCGACAGACCGCTGCTGGCCGATCCCAGGCCGGCGGCGATGTCTCAGCTGCCGGCCGGTGTCGTTCAGATAAACAGGGAGAACTACCTACTCATCACTACCGTTCGCGATCTGGTGCCGCAGAACTCGAAACTGGTGAAAGCCGACCCGGCGCAACCGGGGTGGCAGACGGTGCCGGGTTCGGTGCGGCCGGCCGACTACCAGAACAGTCGGCAGTCTCAGATCAGCGGCTACTACGACCCGATCCCGTCGGCCGAGTCACCGCGGGGGTGGGTCTACATCGTCGCGGACAACTTCGACCGCACGCAGCCGGTGACCCTTTACCGGACCAAACCGGAAAGCTTCACCGACCGGTCCAGCTGGCAGGGCTGGTCGGGGCTGCCGGGGCCGGCGGGTGGCTGGAACAAACCACCGACGCCGTTGTGGGGCGACAAGATCGGCGAGATGAGCATCAAACAGATCGACGGCAAGGTGGTGTTTTCCTACCTCAACCTCACCAGCGGAGACATGGAGGTGAGGGTGGCCGCCGACCCGACTGGTCTCGGCGCCGCCCCGGTGACATCGGTTGTCAGGCCCATCCCGTGGCCCGATCCCGCGGAGAGCCTGCCCGCACCCGACGACAACCGGTTGTCGCAGGCGTACGGCGGCTACATATCGCCTGGCTCAACCCTCGACGAACTACGCATCTTCGTCAGCCAGTGGAACAACGCCGAGCCCCGCGCGAGAGCGCCGTATCGGGTCATCCAGTTCGCGGTGAACCCGTTCAAGCCCTAGCCAGGGGCACTGAATGTCGCTCTCGGTCCGCCGTGGGTCGCAGTAGTTCTCCGGCAATGCAGCCCGACATCGTTGGGCGAAAGCGCTGCTGCCGCAGTGCCCGATCCCACCATTGCGAGCAGCAGCCTGCATGTTCACGCACACCGGGGCCGGCGCGAGAAGATCCCGCTTGACTTCATCAATTCGATAGTGGTGAATAGCTCAACTAACGCAATAGATGTCCGGGTCGGTGATGGAGACACATGGAAGGTACCGATCAACACTTTGGACCCTGGGGACTTGAAATTCTTGTTCCCTGCGAGGTAGTGGTGCCCTCGATCTTGCTGCGACCTGTGGACGGGCCAACGCGTTGATGATGTCCGGACGCGGTGACCGCGAAGGCAACAAGGTGTGCTCGTTCACGCCTCGCCACATATTGATCGTGGCGTTAGTGATCGTGATCGGAATCGGTTGCGTGGGCACATCCTGGCCGCCGGTCGCTCACGCCGACACAGCGGACGCCTTTATCGATCCGCTAGCCGAATCCGCATATACGCCCACGTTGACCTGGGCCAGCTGCGACGACGGATTCCTCTGTGCGACAGCGGAAGTCCCATTGGACTACAACCGACCACACGACGAGCAGATTGATCTAGCCGTGATCAAGCTTCCCGCGACTGATCCGGGCAACCGAATCGGCACGCTCTTCGTCAATTTCGGAGGTCCCGGCCAATCCGGCGTCAACCGGCTGCGTGAACGGGCGAGATGGCCGTGGCTGTTCTCCGAGGAGCTGAGATCGCGATTCGATCTCGTTTCGTGGGATCAACGCGGGGTGTCGCGCAGCGCAGGGGCACGCTGTTTTTCCAACGCTGCCCAACAATGGCAGTTCCTCGTACCGAGTCCGGGGCTACCCACTGACGTTCGGGGAGAGCAGGCCCTCTTCGCCTGGTCAAAAGAATTCGCCGACCGGTGCAAGCAGCATTCCGGCCCGATCCAACAGCACGCCTCGTCCACCAACACAGCGCGCGACCTCGAGTTATTGCGCCGCGCGGTCGGTGACTCGAAGTTGACCTACCACGGCATCTCGTATGGCACCCAACTGGGCGCGATCTACGCCAACCTTTTTCCGGGCCGCATTCGCGCGATGGTGTTGGACGGGTCGGTCGACTTCGAAGGCAACGTCAACGGTCACGACTCACAAGGCACCACGGTCCCGCTGAACACCCGCCAACGGATCCCCGCCTCCACGGCCGCAACGTTCGATGAGTTCTTGGCGGACTGTTCGTCAGCCGGCCCGCGCTGCGCGTTCTCCCAAGGCGACCCGAAGGCGAAGTGGGCGGCGTTAGTCGAACAGTCTCGCAGGACACCTGTCACCGCCTACGGCCATGTTTGGACCTATCCCGAGCTGGTTGTTGCCGCACTGTCGAACCCAGCCACCTATCCTCAACTGGCTGAGCTGCTACAACAATTGTTCGACACCGGTACCGCGGCGCCAGAACTCGTCAACGACATAACTGGCACTGAACCGCCCCCACCCGAGGTGAACGCTGCCGGCGCCGAACCGTACGTCAAAAACCGTGAAGAGGCGTATTACACCATCCAGTGCAGTGACAGCGTCGTGCCGACCGATCCCGACATGTACAGCCGAGCAGCATTAGCGGCGGACGAGTTGGCGCCGGACTTCGGCCGCATTTCTGTATTCGACACGATCCCGTGCGCGTTCTGGCAGGGCCACGACACCGACCGCTACACGGGCCCCTGGAACCGCCGCACCTCCGCGCCAATTCTGGTGCTGAACACCAGAAACGACCCCGCCACTCCGCTGGAGGGCGCATATGCAGGCGCGTCCCAGTTGTATGAGGCACGCGTGGTAGTAACCGAAGGCGCAGGACACAGCAGTATGTACGTCGCGAGCACATGCACAGAGCGTGTAAAACGCGATTACCTGTTCTCCGGTGTACTGCCGTCCGCAGGTACCGGCTGCAGCAGAGACCAATCACCCTTTGACCAGGCGCCCGGGCCACAGACTTAGACAGAAGGTTTGTCAGCGCGCGGCCGGGTCGGACCTGGCCAATCCCGACGGTCGGTCGATTGTTTGATGGAGCAGTCGCCCTATATGAACCCTGGGTTTGAACCGCAAGCACCGTGCCCGATATGTGGGCGAAGTGGGCCTCCCGCAGTTCGCACGCACCTAAAGTCGAGAGGCCGATCGCGTATCCCCGCGTAATTCGGCAACCTCCAACCGGGTTGCCGGCGCGATGCTCAGGAGGAGTGTGGCTTGTGAGTCGTTGGTTGGCGAGCAACGTCCCGTCGTGGCTGCTATTGCTCGGACTCATCGTCGTCGTCGCCGGTGGAGCAGCGCTCATCGCGATATTTGTCCGGCGTCAGTTTCCCCAGCTTAGGGGGGAGGCGCACAACGATGCCACGAGGTTCGCATTCGGCGTTGTCGGATTCGTGTTCGCGTTCTTCGTCGGTTTCGTCGTTTCCGCGATGTGGGGTCAGATCAACAATGCGGACGGCAAGTCCCGAATCGAGGGCGCAGCGGGGGTGCAGCTGGCCAGGGACCTAGTCTTCTTCGATAAAGCCGACGCAGACCGGATTCACCAGAGCCTGCTGGAGTACGAACGCGCAGCCGTAACCGAGTGGCCCATAGCCGCGAGTGGCGGCTCCTTCCCCGAGGCCGATAACGCTCTGCAGCGCCTCTACACCGCATACACGCAAGTCCAACCCCGCACCGATGCCCAAACTAAAATCCTCGCCACCTCCTTCAGCAACCTCGACTCGATGAGCGAGGCACGCACAGAACGGGTACTCCAAGCCCGCACCGACGTCGGCCCACCTTGGTCGTTGTGGGCGGTCATCTTCCTCACCAGCGGGCTGCTCCTTGGCTGCGCAATCGTTTACGGCGTCGAGAAACCCGCCTTGCACTTCACGATGGTCGCGACCCTGGGCATGCTGGTAGCCGCCGAATTATTTCTCGTCGCGGAACTTTCGCACCCGTACATCGGCGAAATGGCGACATCGCCTGAACCGATACGCCAGGTTGTTCGGGTTCTGTCGCCAAATCCGGTGTAGTCGGCTTGCCTAGTTCCGTCCAGCAGCGCCGCTTGCTAAGCGCGGGCGGCCAGTTACCAGGTCGAGGCGGGCGGTGCGGAGTTGATTCCCCCGACGGAACCCAACCGCGGACCAGTCAGAACGGATGCGTAGACCTCTTCGTAGTCGGCAACCATGCGCTCCAGGCAGAAGTGTCGTTCGACATGAGATCGACATGCGTGCGGATCGATATCGTCAATAGCTTCCAAGGCGGCTGCGAGGTCCGACGGTTCGTCGCAGACGTATCCGGTTTCGCCGTCGACAACGACCTCACTGACAGAGCCAGCCCGTAGAGCCAGAACGGGTGTGCCGGTCACCATAGCCTCGATCATCACCAGACCGAATGGCTCTTCCCAACGGATCGGAAACAGTAGGCACCGCGCTGCAGCGATTAGTTCGCGCTTGGCTGGGCCGCCGACGGGCCCGATCACCTTGTCGTTTCCGGTCAAGCGTGGCCGGACCTGCTGCTCGAAATACGGGCGGTCCGGCGGCTCGACAAAAGCACCGGCGAGAACCACGGAGACGCCTGCGGCATGGGCGGCATCCAATGCCAGGTGCGGCGCTTTTTCTGGACAGAATCGACCGAGGAACAGTGCAAAATCTTCCTTTGTGGACCGAAACGGCCAATCGGCGACACGAAGGCCGTGGTGCACGGTCGCTACCCAGTTGAGATCCGGTGCCACCATTCGTTGGCGATTGCTAATTGCAATGAGGCCGAGGTCTTGGTCGAGAGCCGAGTAGTAGCGGTGCATGTATGCGTCAATCGTCGCGTGCACCGTCGATACGGTCTTGACGCCGAGGCTGGTGTAGCTCGATGCGTTAAGGGCGCCCGACATGGTGTGATCATGAACGATATCCAAGCCATCCCCGCAAGCAAGTCGCGCGATCGCCCGACGAACCTCTATGGCGTGCACGATCTCGGGGCGAGCCTGGCCGAGCCTTTCGGGAACAGCGTCAGGTGAAACCGCGACAAACCGCGCCTTCGTCGTCGATCGGCCCGCGCCCAGAACGACGACGTCGTGGCCGCGCGCAATAAGGTCGTCGGCCAGATCCGCAATTTGGATCTCGGTTCCGCCGTAATCCTTCGGGGGAACCTCAAAATATGGTGGCGCGACAAGAGCCACTCTCAGTTGTCTCGAGTTCACATCAGTGGGTCTTCGGTGAAACGTAGGCAGACTTTGCGATGCCGTTGTTCATCGACTTGAACAGCGCCCTCCACGGGCCGGCCGAAAACATCGACTCTACGACTTCTCTATTCCGCCTCAGGTCGGCGATCAAAGCCGCATCCTGTCGAGCAAATCGGGCCAGTACGTCGACGAACTCGGACGCCGCTTTGGTTATGCCGGTTCCGTTAGGGTCGAAGGTCGTGCAGGTGAAGGTTGCAGCACCGTAAACTTCGCCGAAGGCGTTGTATCGAGTAGACACCGCGGGAATCTCGGCGGCGGCTGCTAAGCCGGGGCCAAGGCCAACCGTCTCGAAGTCACTGACGGAAGGCGTGAATACCACACCGCCGTTCGTTGCCCGCGCCAGTCGCAAGAGGTCGACTTCGTCTAACTGCCAGTCCCCATTGTCTTCCCGTATCGTCTCGAGAGGTACACCTCCGAGAAATCGGAGGGATTCGTCAATCCCGAGCTCGTTCCGGAGTGTGATTAGTTCATCCGCGTACTCCGGATCTTCGTCGAGGCTTCCGAAAACGAGAAGGTAAGGTGGCGGCAGCGAACGGCGGGAACATTCATCTAGGACCTCTTTGTGAAGTAGCATTGCCTGACTCACACCCTTAACGCGGTATATCCGTACCGGGTTCACGAGTATCGGGCGTTCCAGATCCAACTCGAACTGCTCCGCAAACTCGCGATGGTGTTGCTCGATTCCCCGCGGAATGGAGGGCAGCACGTTTGCCAGGATCTGAGGGCGCGCTGGCGTGTTGTAGCTCTCAGCCTCGCGCGCAAGCGCTTTCGAAACGACGATCCACTTGATATGCCGCGCTTCGGTGGGAACGGGCGTCAGGTCGTTGGGAGCAGATGGATAAAACCGCCGATTCACTTCAGTGTCCCAGCGCCCGTTTGATCCGCAAAGATCATGGTCCCAAAGCACCATTCCACCAGGTCGCGTGCTGTAATGCAGGTCTGCAGCCATGTAGAGCGCCGATGTAGCGCTCACCGCATGCGGGAGAGTGAGATTGATAGCAAATACCCAATCTGGTTCGTGGCGCGCCAGCCAGGACGAAAAATGGTCAAAGTACAACTTCCGCAAGTTATCGATTCGACCAGCAAGTGACTCTCGCTCCAACCGATCGAGTGCCTCGAAGCCGGTAACGCATCGCCGGATGTCCTCTAATTCGGTGGACAGCATATTCGAGTTCGACCTGGTGATCGAAT
Organism: uncultured Actinomycetota bacterium; assembly: GCA_963744085.1. Taxonomy (GTDB): domain Bacteria; phylum Actinomycetota; class Actinomycetes; order Mycobacteriales; family Mycobacteriaceae; genus Mycobacterium. The sequence goes on along the minus strand of CAVUSK010000014.1, from coordinate 301,955 downwards.
CGTTGATCATTGGTTTCAGCCACTGTGGATATCGATAAGAATCCGGGCCGTTGGGAAAGAATCGCTTTTTATCTGATCGCCAAGAGTATCCAAGATCGGCGACCACTGTGTCGTCGAAGATTCCCATCGATCGTCCGATATAGAATATGCTGCGGAATACCGTCAGCAGTCCGGAGACCGGTAAGCCATCCCCGGAGATGAGTCCAATCTTCACCCTCACTCGCCTCCGATGCCGGCGCTTGGTTTCGTACCTGCGAGCCTTCTCATGACGATAGTGCGAGGTAGTCGGTATGAGTGAAGTACTCCTCACACGTCCCTGTTCGGCGGACATCCCATGTAGCACAGTGCAGTGACCCGCCAAACTCGAAGACATTTCGGAATGGAATGGTGAAGACTTCGAAACCGAGCCGGCACAGTAGTTCCTGCAGGGGCTTCTCCTGCTCTTCACATACAACCTTGGTTGGTGAAATACTCAGCACATTCATCGACAGCCACTTCGACGACTGGCAATAGTCAGGCATTTCGGCGTTGCTGGATGTTGGCGCCGGCGCCGAAACAAACTCCCAGTCGTTACGCAGGAACAGTTGATCCTCTCCGTCGCGCAAGGGGCGGTCTGGATTGGTGAGTATCAACCCGGCGCGAAGTGGAACGAACGTGCAATCAATGTGCGAGGGAAAGAAATCTAGAGGAAAGTGCACCGCGTGGACTCGGAATCCTTTTGGTTCGAGATGCCGCTTCAGCCAGGTAATTCCTGTCCGATTGGTTGTCATTGACTCCTGGACGATCAGGTCCCGACCGAATCTGCAGATGTCAGCCGCGTCGAAAACCACCTCGTCTTGTGTCACACAGAACTCAAATGCGTGCATCTCAGCGTGGCGCTTCGCAACAGGCCAGTCCCAGAAGCCTTCGCGATACATGTCGTCGCGCATCGAGGGCTTGGGCGCACTCGTCCACACAACGCTTGCATCGGCCTTCCAGTACTCGTAGACAAGTTCGCGATAGGCTTTGTATTCGAAATACCGCGCTCGGCGCGACATCGGCGCTTCAATAATTTCGGTGCCGATCGTGATCATCACGTCCCGGGGGCACACCGCGCAGTACTGGTTGTTGACAGAGAAGTCGGGCGTCTGTACACGTCTACTGAAGTCGTGTGGCCTCGGCCTGCGGACCTTCACTCCATGCGACTCCAGTAAAGCGACCAGTCCGGCTAGTTCTTCGTTAGCACGCTCGATGGAATCTTGCGACTTCGGCCCCGCAGGAAAAGGCGTACCTGGAAATGCGTTACGTATCTGCGGGTGGTTGCCCGGCTCCGTCGGCTCGAAGCATGCTCCGTCCGCGGAGCCGACGACGATTTCCTCGAGCGGATCCCACTCATTCCAGGAATTGACCCCGGCCGACAAGGTATTCATTTACGTAGTGCCCTTCGAAAATAGCTGGTGATGAGGCGCCCGGCGTTCACACTTCGCGTGGCTTGCCCACCATAACGGCAGCCAGCTCATCCGCCGGGAATTCTGGGAACGGCACTGATCGGCGCTCGTGGGCCGGGACATGCCGCGGGGTGGATGTGCCCGACATCGCCCAGACGTGTTGCCCGATGGCGAACCATTGAGCATCGGACCGCTGCCGCAGTTCTCAGGTCACTGTCGGGCGTTGGCTGCGTGCCCGGCATAGGCTCCCGCGGATGGGGCTTCCATCATCGTCTCGTCGATGGCTTCGCGGGCACCCGCATCGGCGGTTTGATGGTTGGGAACAGTGAATGCGCGCTGAACGTGTCACCTCCGGGGCATACGAGATCGACGTGCTGGGCTCCGTTCGCCGCTATGTGGTTATCCGGCCCCGCGGAATAGACCCCGCCACGGTTCCGACGATTATTGATTTGCACGGCAGCGGTTCTTGGCCCCAGGAGCATGTGGCGGTTACGGCCGCGCGATCGTTCGCTGCGGTGGGCGCGGTCGTGGTCGTTCCCCAAGCCGGTATTCCGTTTCGACTCCTGGCGGAGTGGCCGGCCGGGTGGGCATGGAACGTGCCCGGCAGTCCGTTGCCCGGTGAATCCATCGCCCGGGACGAGCCCGACGACATGGCTTTCATAAGTGTGCTTATCACCCGCCTGAAAGAGCAGCACGGTGTCGACCCGTGCCGCATTCATCTGCGGGGATTCTCCGGTGGTGCCCGACTGAGCTCGCATCTGATGGCCGCGATGGCCGATCGGCTGACGTCGGTGTGTTGCGTCGGCGGCGTCCGATTCGTCGAGTCCTCATCGGGCGAGTTGCCTCCGTTGCTGGTCATCCATGGCGGTCTCGATGCTCTCAACCCGTACGTGGGAGGCAGCGGGCCACGGTGGTCTGAATCGGTGGAAACGGTGGTTTACCAGTGGGCCGTCGCATCCGGGTGCGGACCCACGCCACAGCACCGCATCGTTGCCGACGCCGTCCGCGAAACCCGCTACATCGACGCCACAGGCTTCGCGGCGGTCCGCCTCATCACCGTCGCCGATGCAGCGCATTCCTGGCCCGGAACAGTGCACCGTGATCACATCGCGCAGTTCGGCGCTGCCGGCAGTTTCAATGCCTCTCAGGCTCATTGGGATTTCGTTCACGAGGTTGAGCACTCGAGACACAGCCTGAGCGCAGACAAGGGGAGTGGTTGGTGTCTGCGATGCAACGCCACCGACCAAAATGGGTGCACCACCTAAGCCTTCACGCTGTCTGCGCGCCCGCGCCGGTCACGGCCAGGATCGTCTGGGCCACAAGATGCGGATCGTCGATCATCGGCACATGCCCGATGCCGGGCAGCACCGTGAACGTTGCGTGCGGGAGTCGTTCGCGGGCGATCGGCCCGTGCGCTGCGACGGGCAGAATCGCGTCGCGCTCACCCCACACGATCGCGACAGGGCACGGCAGCGGGTCCAGCGGGGCGCACTCGTAGTCGTCGTCGGAACAAACGTCGGCGGTGACGGTGCAGCCGATGAAGTCGTCCACGAACCCGATGGCCTGTGCTGCTGTCAGACGTTCCGGGTGGGACGCGCCGATGCCCAGTGTGCGTCGACGCAGCGCCGCTAACTTCATGGTCAGCGAGAGAACGGGTCGCGTGAAACGGGCCATCGCTCTGCCGCCCTGCACTCTGTTGAGCGCCTGGCGCTTCGACTCGGCCGTCCAGAGACCACCCGGGGAAAGCGCGCACACGGTTGCTGCCCGGCCGCGGCGTGCCAGTTGGATGGCCATGAAGCCACCCAAAGAATTGCCAGCGAGATGCGGACGGTCGACGCCGTGTTCGTCGAGGTAGCGCTCCATCCCGTCAATCAGGTGCAAGACCGTCACCGGGGGCCCCCCACCGCGGGCCCGCCGCGGTGGCCGATCGCGGTCGGCGTATGCACTTCGTGATGACCGGACAATAGTGGGACGACGTCTTGCCACGTGTTGCCCGACGAGTTCAAGCCGTGCAGCAGCACCAAGGCCGACTTTTCGGACGTCATACGGACTCGCGCCGGAATTATTAGTAACCGGAATTACTAGTAAATAGTCGGCGAGTAAAAGATCGCGTTGTAATCCGCGACCCACCCGCCGTTGGTGCAGGACATGGGCAAGCCGTCAGGTGACTGCGCCATCGTGTCGTTCCCGGTGCAGGGCCCGCTCAATGGGCGCACGCCGATCAGGGGCTTGGCTGAAACCCACTGGTTTCTGGACGAGCAGATGAACGTGGCGCCCGACTGGCTCAGGCCGAACGCGAATCGGGTCGCGTAGTTACACGGCGCTCCTTGCGCCGCGTCGTGAGGCACGCCCGGGACACAGCCGGCGCCGTCGCACGAGGACGGCGGCAACGCCGATGCCGCCCCTGCGGCGATGAGCGGCGCGGCGATGAATCCGCCGGCCAGTGCAAGTACCGTCGCCAGTTTCATGTCCACCCCTCCGAGTGCCGGCTTCCTTGCTGCTGCGCGTTAGCCTAGGTCGCTCTCGGCGCCGGCGTACAGCGTTCATCCGCGGTTATTCACAGCGAACACATAAGCGGATGATGCCCAAGCCATCAGAACGCTCGGCATTATCGGTGACATGAGCGAGACAACCGAGAATCCGACCACCCCTACGATCACCGCCGATCCGCCACCTCCGCCACCGCCACCGGTCAACCGCGGCGGCCCGGGACGTGGGCGGCCGAGCCGGGTCTATCAGGCATTGGCTTGGGTGGGCATCGTCGCGGGCGTTGTGTTCATCGTCGCGGTCGTGTTCTTTTCCGGATTCGCGCTAGGCAAGCATTCCGGTGGCGGCTGGGGACACCACGGAAGTTATCAGGGCCACGGCGTTCACTTCTTCCACAAGTCCAGCCCGCCGCCGATGGGACAGATGGGACCGCGGCCGGCGTTCGGCTCCCCGATGGGCCCGGGCGGTCCGATGGGCCCCGGCGGTCCGAGTGGTCCGTCGTCGCCGACCACGCCTCCGCCCCCGCGCCCCTAGCGCCGGCGGCCACGCAATTTTCTTGACTCATTCCAGAGAAGGCGCATACTGAACCACGTGGCTCGGTGGCGCGCAGCGACTACGCGCCATTCTGCAATGCTGCGCTGCGGCTTGTTGCGCTGAAAGCCTTTGTCGCCCGTCCTCATTCACGCCGTGATCGCGGGCATGCCTCGAAGCGTCTGATTTTGGGTATGCCATGAGCGACAGCCACAATGTCGAGGAAATGAGAGAGACTGATGACGGAGAAGTACGCGACAACGGATGCAGGCGCCCCCGCGCCGAGTCTTGAGCATTCGCTCACCGTCGGCCCCGACGGCCCGATTCTGCTGCAGGACCACTATCTGATCGAGCAGATGGCCAACTTCAACCGGGAGCGCATTCCGGAGCGGCAACCGCACGCCAAGGGCGGTGGCGCGTTCGGCCACTTCGAAGTGACCCAGGACGTCAGCAAGTTCACCAGGGCGGCCCTATTCCAGCCGGGCACCGAGACCGAGATGGTTGCCCGATTCTCGACCGTGGCGGGCGAGCGTGGCAGCCCAGACACCTGGCGCGACCCGCGCGGCTTCGCGCTGAAGTTCTACACCACCGACGGCAACTTCGACATGGTCGGCAACAACACCCCGGTGTTCTTCGTGCGCGATCCCATGAAGTTCCAGAACTTCATCCGCTCGCAAAAGCGCATGCAGGCCAACAACTTGCGTGACCACCACATGCAGTGGGACTTCTGGACGCTCTCACCCGAGTCGGCGCACCAGGTGACGTGGCTGATGGGCGACCGGGGCATCCCGAAGACGTGGCGGAACATGAACGGCTATTCAAGCCACACCTACAGCTGGATCAACGCCGCAGGCGAGCTGTTCTGGGTGAAATACCACTTCAAGACCGACCAGGGAATCGATTTCCTCACCCAGGAGGAGGGCGACCGACTGGCCGGTGAAGACGGCGACTACCACCAGCGCGACCTGTACGAGTCGATCGAGCGCGGGGAATTCCCGAGCTGGACGCTGCACGTGCAGATCATGCCGTTCGAGGAGGCCAAGACCTACCGGTTCAACCCGTTCGACCTGACCAAGGTGTGGTCGCACGGCGACTATCCGCTGCACGAAGTCGGCAGGATGACGCTCAACCGGAACGTCACCGACTATCACGCGCAGATCGAGCAGGCTGCGTTCGAGCCGAACAACATCGTGCCCGGCACCGGCCTGAGCCCGGACAAGATGCTGCTGGCCCGCGGCTTCTCCTATTCCGACGCACACCGCGCTCGGCTAGGCGTGAACTACAAGCAGATTCCGGTCAACGAGCCCAAGGTCGAGGTGCATGCGTATTCCAAGGACGGCGCGATGCGGATCCGCAACGCCGCCGATCCGGTGTACGCACCGAATTCGATGGGCGGCCCGGAGGCTGACCCGGCACGTGCGGCCGAGGCGCACTGGGCGTCGGACGGCGACATGGTGCGCACCGCGTACGCGCTGCGTCAGGACGACGACGACTGGGGACAGGCCGGCACGATGGTCCGGGAGGTACTTGACGACGCAGCGCGGGATCGCTTGGCCAACAACATCATTGGCCACGTGTTGGACGGTGTGAAGGAGCCGGTGTTGTCACGGGTGTTCGAGTACTGGCGCAACGTCGACGCCGATCTCGGCAAGAAGGTCGAGGAAGGCGTTCGCGCCAACCTGAACGGCAACGGCGCCTAACGGCCGGCGTCTTGCCGTGTACTCACGGGCTGGCATGATCAAGCCCATGAGCATCGATGTCGTTTACACCGCAGAATCAACCGCAACCGGCGGCGGCCGCGACGGTCACATCAAGTCCTCGGACGGCAAGCTTGATCTGGACGCCCGCCCGCCCAAGGAAATGGGCGGCAGCGGCGAGGGCGTGAACCCCGAGTTGCTGTTCTCGGCGGGTTATGCCGCATGTTTCCTCGGCGCCCTGCGGTTGGTGGCCGGCAAGGCCAAGATCGACCTCGACGACGCCACTGGCATCACCGCGCAGATCGGATTCGGCAAAGACTCGGAGGGAGGGTTCGGCCTGACTGCCAACTTGATCGGCTATCTGCCGGGGCTGGATCAATCGCAGGCCGACGGTCTGATGGAGAAGGCGCACGAGGTCTGCCCGTACTCGAAGGCCACCCGCGGCAACATCGACGTTTCGTTGTCGGCGAAGGTTTAGTCAATGCGGGTCACCGCCGCAGTGGTGGTCGGTGCGGCAGCGGGTTTCGCGATCGGCCTTGCCGCACCGGCCTACGGCGTTCCGTCCGTACCTGGGGTCGTGAACTACGCAGTCATGGGCAAGGGTTCGGTCGGCAACATCGTCGGCGCCACGATGCGATGGGAGAACTTCTTCACCGCACCCTTCCAGGGCTACTGGGTGGACCTCCCCGACTGCAACAACTGGGCCGACATCGGGTTGCCCGACGTCTACGACGACCCTGACCTCGCATCGTTCAACGGCGCGGAGACGAAGGAATCGCCGACCGACGAGACGCACTTTGTCAAACAGGCCGTCGGCGTCTTCGCCACCAACGAGGCCGCTGATCGGGCATTCCACCGCCTTGTCGACCGCACCGTCGGGTGCACCGGCCAGACCACCGGAATGCACTTAAGCGACGGGACGACTCAGGTCTGGTCGTTCTCGAACGGCCTGGTCAACGCCACCGACGCAGAGTGGGTCAAGCAGGAGGCGGGGATCGACCGTCGCTGCTTCACACAAACCCGGCTGCGCGAGAACGTTTTGCTGCAGGCGAAGGTCTGTCAATCCGGTAACGGCGGTCCCGCGGCGAACGCGCTTGCTGGCGCCATGCAGAACTCGCTAGGACAATAACCGCGACGCCAGAAAGATCGGCGCCTGTCGGTCCCCCCTGGAAGATGGAGGGATGGTCGAGATGACGTTCACGGTTACGTCAGACGTGGATCAGCCTCAGCCCGGGTATGAACATGACGTGCCACTGACCTCTCTGACCGCCGCCGCCGAGCGCATCACCTCCAGCTGCCTCGCCGATAGCCCGGTCGGACTTGTCGGGCTCGAGCTCGAGGCGCACTGCTTCGACGTGGCCGACCCCACCCGTAGGCCCGGCTGGCAGGAACTGTGCGGCGTGATCAAATCCGCTTCCGACCTGCCGTTCGCCAGCAGGGTCACGGTCGAGCCAGGTGGTGCCGTCGAGTTGTCCACTCCCCCGGTGCCCGGCCCAGTCGCGGCGATAGACGCGTTGATGGCTGACCGTGAGGTTCTGCGTGCCGTTTTCGAGGACGCGGGGTTAGGTCTGGTACTGCTCGGCGCTGATCCGCTGCGTCCACCGCACCGCATCAACCCGGGCCCCCGGTATCAGGCGATGGAGCAGTACTTCCACGCGGCGAACACGGGTGCGGCGGGTGCCGCGATGATGACGTCCACAGCGTCGGTGCAGGTCAACGTTGATGCCGGCCCTGCAGATGGATGGGCCGACCGGGTGCGGCTGGCCCACGCGCTCGGTCCCACGATGGTCGCGATCGCCGCCAACTCGCCACTGCTGGCAGGGTCGTTCTCGGGATGGCGCAGCGCGCGCCAGCGGGTGTGGAGCCTGCTGGACACCGCCCGCTGCGGGCCGATCCTGGGTGCCAACGGCGACGACCCGGCCAGCGACTGGGCGCGGTACGCCCTGCGGGCACCAGTGATGCTCGTGCACGGATCAAGCACCGCTGAGCCTGTCACGGATTACGTCGCCTTCGCGGACTGGGTCGACGGCCAGGCTGAGCTTGCCGGGCGCCGCCCCACCGCGGCCGACCTCGACTATCACCTGACCACGCTGTTCCCGCCTGTGCGGCCCCGGCGGTGGCTCGAGATCCGCTACCTCGACAGCGTGCCTGACGCGCTGTGGCCCGCTCTGGTGTTCACGCTCGTCACACTGCTCGACGACCCGGCAGCCGCCGAGGTCGCGGCCGACGCCACCGAACCGGTGGCAACGGCGTGGGATATCGCCGCACGGGTCGGTCTCGCGGACACCCGGCTGCAGGCCAGCGCCACCCGCTGTGTGCAGGCGGTCGCGGACCGGGCACCCCCTGCGCTGCGAGACTCGATGCAGCGGCTGGTCCGTATGGTCGAGGAGGCCAGCTGTCCCGGCGACGAGTTCGCCGAGCGGGTCATCCGCTGCGGTGTGGCCGGGGCTGTGACCGAACTGGCTAGGGGCGAAGCGTGACTGAACGCGAGAGGCTGGCCAGGAACTTGACCGCCGCGCGCGAGCGGACGCTAGCCCTGGTCGACTTCGACGACGCCGAGCTGCGGCGCCAGTATCACCCCCTGATGAGCCCTCTGGTGTGGGACCTCGCGCACATCGGCCAGCAGGAGGAGCTGTGGCTGCTGCGCGACGGCAACCCTGACCGGCCGAGCATGCTGGGCTCAGAAGTCGAGTCGCTCTACGACGCGTTCATCCACTCCCGCGCCAGCCGAGTCAACCTGCCGCTGATGTCGCCCGACGAAGCGCGAGCCTTCTGCTGCACCGTGCGGGACAAGGCCTTTGACGCGCTCGACGCGCTTGACGACCGCGAGCATGCGACGTTCCCGTTTGCGCTCATCGTCAGCCACGAGCACCAGCACGACGAGACCATTCTGCAGGCGCTGAACCTGCGTGTCGGCGAGCCGCTGTTGCAGCCGTGCGCACCGTTGCCTGACGGTCGCAAGGGTGTCGCGGGCACGTCGGTGTTGGTGCCCGGCGGCGCGTTCATGCTCGGCGTGGATGCGGCCGATGAGCCGTGTTCGCTCGACAACGAACGCCCGGCGCACGTCGTCGATGTGCCTGCGTTCCGCATCGGCCGGGTACCGGTGACCAACGCCGAATGGCAAGCGTTCGTCGACGACGGCGGCTACCGCACTCAGCGGTGGTGGTCGGCGCGCGGCTGGGGGCATCGTGAGCGCGCGGGCCTCGTGGCGCCGCAGTGCTGGAATGGGGACGGGACGCGCACCCGGTTCGGCCGCGTCGAGGACATTCCGGCCGATGAGCCCGTCCAGCACGTGACGTATTTCGAAGCGGAGGCGTACGCGGCCTGGGCCGGCGCGCGGCTGCCTACGGAGATCGAATGGGAGAAGGCGTGCGCCTGGGATCCGCACGCGCAGCGGCGGCGCCGCTTCCCGTGGGGAGACGCGGAGCCCACCAGCCACGTCGCCAATCTCGGCGGCGACGCGCTGCGACCCGCGCCCGTCGGCGCCTATCCGGAGGGCGCGTCGGCCTACGGCGTGGAACAGATGCTCGGCGACGTGTGGGAGTGGACGTCGTCACCGCTGCGGCCGTGGCCCGGGTTCACGCCGATGATCTACGAGCGTTATTCGCAACCGTTCTTCGACGGTGACTACCGCGTGCTGCGCGGAGGGTCGTGGGCCGTCGCACGCGAGATTCTTCGCCCGAGCTTCCGTAACTGGGACCACCCCATCCGCCGCCAGATCTTCTCGGGTGTGCGGCTGGCATGGGACGCCGACGGCGGGGGACCGCTTGCGCGAAGAGAAAAACTCGGCGATGAGCCGCTTGCGCGAAGAGAAATACTCGGCGATGAGCCGCTTGCGCGAAGAGAAATACTCGGCGATGAGCCGCTTGCGCGAAGAGAAAAATTCTAATGTGCCGCCACCTCGGCTGGCTCGGTGAGCCGCGCTCGCTGGCATCGCTGATGCTGGACCCGTCGTACAGCCTGCGGGTGCAATCGTATTCGCCGCGGCGGCAGAAGCACGGCCTGATGAACGCCGACGGATGGGGCGCTGGGTTCTTCGATGCCGGGCTGCGGCGCTGGCGCAGCGCCGGTCCGCTGTGGAGCGACGTGTCGTTCGCGTCGGTGGCGCCCGTGCTGCTCAGCGGGTGCGTGGTGGCCGCGGTCCGTTCCGCGAGTGCAGGCATGCCGGTCGAGGCGTCCGCTTCGGCACCGTTCAGCGATGGCACTTGGCTGCTGTCGCACAACGGGCTGGTCGACCGCGTGGTGCTGCCGCCCTCGAGGAACGCCGAATCCGCGGTTGACAGTGCGCTTTTGGCGGCATTGATCTTCGAGCGTGGGCTCGACGCACTTGCGGACACCATCGACGAAATTGCGGCAGCCGACCCCGATGCCCGGCTGAACATCCTGGCCGCCAACGGTTCTCGGCTGCTAGCCACCACATGGGGCGACACGCTGTCGGTGCTGCGTGGTGACGATGGTGTGGTGCTGGCCAGCGAGCCATTCGACGACAACCCTGGATGGCAGGACCTACCCGACCGTCAGCTCGTCGAGGTCGCAGGCGGGTCGGTCACGTTGACCCCGTTGAGAGGATCTCGATGAGCGTTATGCTGGCCAACCACCTGGAGGCCGACTCGGCGAATCGCGCATTGTGCAACGACGTGATGCACGGCCTACGTCAGACGCCGAAATCGTTGCCGCCCAAGTGGTTTTACGACGAGGCCGGCAGCGAGCTGTTCGATCAGATCACTCGGCTGCCGGAGTACTACCCGACCCGCACCGAGGCGGCCATCCTGCGTGAGCGGGCGGCGTCGATAGCGGAGGCCGCCGGTGCCGACACGCTCGTCGAATTGGGCAGCGGCACTTCGGAGAAGACCAGGATGCTGCTCGATGCGTTGCACAGCCGCGGCACGCTGCGACGGTTCATCCCGTTCGACGTAGACGCCGGCGTGCTGCAGACTGCCGGCGCGGCGATTCTGAAGGAGTACCCCGGCATCGAGGTCGACGCAGTCTGCGGCGACTTCGAAGAGCACCTCCCCGAAATCCCCAGCGGCGGTATACGGTTGATCGCCTTCCTGGGATCGACCATAGGCAACCTGACCCCCGGTCCCCGCGCCCGGTTCCTGGCGACGCTGGCCGCCGTGATGCAGCCAGGGGACAGTCTGCTGTTGGGTACCGATTTGGTGAAGGACGCCGACCGACTGGTCCGCGCCTACGACGACAGTGCCGGGGTTACCGCCGCGTTCAACCGCAACGTGCTGGCCGTGGTCAACCGCGAACTCGATGCCGACTTCGACCTTGACGCATTCACCCACGTTGCCAAATGGAACGCCGACGAAGAGCGCGTCGAGATGTGGTTGCGGTCCACGAGGGCTCAGCAAGTGCAAGTCGGGGCACTCGACCTCGAAGTCGATTTCGGCGACGGCGAGGAGATGCTGACCGAGGTGTCGTGCAAGTTCCGCCGTGCGACGGTTTCCGACGAACTCGCCACTGCGGGCCTGACGCTGGTTCGGTGGTGGACCGATCCCGACGGCGACTTCGGCTTGTCACTTGCGGTGAAATGACCGACGCCGGCGGATTGCCGCGCCGGTGGCGCGACGCCCGACCGGTGGTCAAGGGGCTGCACCTCGACAGCGCTGCTTGTTCACGTCAGAGCTTCGCCGCGATCGACGCGGCCGCGTTGCACGCCCGCCGGGAGGCGGAAGTCGGTGGCTACGTCGCAGCACAGCAGGCTCAGAACGCGTTGGCCGCTGGACGCGCTGCCGTCGGCGCGCTGACCGCAACGACCGCCGACGACGTGGTGTTCACCACCGGCGCGGGCCACGCGCTGGACCTGCTGTTGAGCGCGTGGCCCGGCGAACGTCGGGTAATCGCTTGCATTCCAGGGGAATTCGGCCCGAACCTCGCGGTGATGGTAGCCAACGGCTTCGAGATCATCCTGCTCCCGGTCGACTCGCTGGGGCGCGTTGCGGTCGATGAGCTCGCCGTCAAATTGGGCGCGGACGCGCCGTCACTCGTCCACCTGACCGTGGTGGGAAGTCACCGCGGCATCGTGCAACCGCTGCGCGAGATCGCCGAGACATGCCGTGATTGCGGCGTGCCGTTGGTGGTCGACGCAGCGCAGGGTCTGGGCCAGATCGACTGTGCGGTGGATGCCGACGCGATCTATGCGACGTCGCGCAAGTGGCTCGCCGGGCCGCGTGGCGTCGGTGTGCTGGCAGTGCGCGCCGATCGCGCCGCTGGTTTACGGCCCAGGCTGCCTCCCCCGCACTGGGAGACAGATATCCTTCCGCTGCGCCGGCTTGAGCTCGGCGAAGCGAACATTGCTGCGCGCGTGGGGTTTTCAGTGGCAAGCGCGGAATACATGGCGTACGGCCCCGCCGACATGCGCGCCCGGCTGGCGGCTACCGGCCGTCTGACGCGCACGGTGCTCAGCGAATTGTCCGGATGGCGAGTGGTCGAGCCGGTAGATTCGCCGACTGCGATCACCACGCTGGCTCCAACGCAGGGTGCAGACGTCGAGCGGGTCCGCACCGAGTTGATTACGCGTCACTCGATCGTCACGACGGTCGCCGGCCCGGACCGCGCTCCGTTCGAGCTGAGCACCCCGGTATTGCGGGTGTCGCCTCATGTGGATGCCACCGAGGACCAGTTGTCGACGTTTGCGCGGGCGATCAGCTCGCTTTGTGCGCAGTGAGTAGGAACGCGGGCATCTTGTGCCTACCCTTCTCATCCACGTCGAACTCCATCGGCGGCGCGCCCGGCATCGGCGGCATGTTGGCGTGAATGAAGGCAGGCCGGATCTCGTCGATCTCCCAGTACTTCGAAACCGCCTCGCGCAGTTCGGCTTCGGTGACAACGTTGGGTCCGGGAAAATCTCGCTCCTCGGGGAAGGAGCCGGTGGCGAACACGAGAACGTAGTACCCCGCCCCGGGTGCCGCTGCCCGATGCACCGAACGCAGGTAGTCGTCGCGGTCCTCGACAGGCAAGGAGTGAAACAGCGTGCTGTCCAGGATCGTGTTGAAGCGCCCGTCGTATCCGGTAAACGACGTGATGTCGCCTTGTACGAAGGTGGCGTTGGACAGTCCCCGCTCCTCGGCGGCCTTTGTTGCTTCGGCGATTGCGGTCGACGAATTGTCGATCCCGACGACCGTGTTGCCCAGCGCCGCCAGCGCCAGCGCGGCCTCGGCGAGTCCGCACCCTGCGTCGAGAACATCGCTGCGGAACTTGCCGTCACGTATCAACTCGGCGATCTCGGGCTGCGGCTCACCGATATTCCACGGCGGCGGGCCTTCGAAAATGCCCTGTTCCCGGTACGCATCATCCCAGTCCATCACGTCCGACATAGTTCCAACTTAGCTCTACAATTCCCACGTGTGTACCGGCTCGTTGCTGTGCATCCGCTCGGCGTAGCGGCGCAGCATCTCGGCTAATGCCTGCGGCCGAGTAAGTCCGTCCTGTTCCTGCAGCGCGGCGACCGTCGCGACCTGCCAGGCCGCGCCGTTGATGCCGGTCTTGGCGCGGCCCTCGATGACGCCGAGGTAGCGGTCGCGGACGGCGGCTGACACTTTCCAGCGCCGCAGCCCCTCGTCGGCCAACGGCAGCAGCCCGCGCAGCACCAATTCGTCGGCCGTGATCGTGCCCATTCCGGGCCAATACAGCCGCGCCACCATGCCCTGGCGTGCCGCGTTCTGGAAATTCGCTTGTGCGGCAGCGAAACTCATCTGAGTCCACAAGGGTCGGTCATCCTCGGATATCGCCCGCAAGGCGCCGTAATAGAACGCGGCGTTGGCCATCATGTCGATCACGGTCGGTCCCGCGGGCAGCACCCGGTTCTCCACGCGCAGGTGTGGCCGGCCGTCGACGACGTCGTACACCGGTCGGTTCCACCGGTAGATCGTGCCGTTGTGCAACCGCAGTTCCGGCAGGTGCGGCGCCCGTCCGGCGGCAAGCTCGGCCACCGGGTCTTCGTCGGAGAGTTCCGGCAGCAGCGACGGGAAGTAGCGCACGTTCTCTTCGAAGAGGTCGAAGATCGACGTGATCCAGCGCTCCCCGAACCACACTCGCGGACGCACGCCCTGTGCTTTGAGTTCGTCAGGGCGGGTATCGGTGGCCTGCGCGAACAACTCGATGCGCGTCTCTGCCCACAGCTGGTGACCGAGGAAATAGGGCGAATTGGCGCCGAGCGCCACCTGTGGGCCGGCCAGCACCTGCGCCGCGTTCCAGTTGTCGGCGAACCGTGCGGGGGACACCTGGAGATGCAGTTGCATGCTCGTGCACGCGGATTCCGGTGCGATGGAAGCGGTTTGGAGGCTCAGTCGCTCGGGACCGGAGATGTCGATCACGATGTCCTCGCCGCGGGCGATGAAGATCGAGTCGTTGAGCGCTTGGTAGCGGACGGACTCGCTCATCCACTCGCCGGCGAGATGTTCCGGCATCAGGGTCGGCAGAATCCCGATCATCACAATGTGTGCGCCGTATTGGTTGGCCTTCGCCTCCGCCGCGTTCAGGCTGGCGCGCACATCGGATTCGAGTTCGAGGGCCGCCTCACCGGGCAACGGGCGAGGCGGAACGTTGAACTCGATGTTGTACGCGCCGAGTTCGGTCTGAAAGGCGGGGTCGGCGATCGCGGCGAGCACCTCACGGTTGGCCATCGCGGGCTGATATTGCTCGTCTACGAGATTGCACTCGATTTCCATGCCGGTGAGCTGGCGCTCGAATTCGAAGCTGGACTGGGCGAGCATGGTCTCGAACACGTCCAGTGACAGCTGTACCTTGCGCCGGTAGTTCCGGCGCTGCCCACCGCTGAATGTGGTGCCCTTTACTTCCTCGCCCACATCGCCGATGGTTCAGCCTCAGACAGAAGACTGCAACCAATTCGCAGGATTAACTGGAGCCGACGCGCTGAATACTGCCGCGATGCGCCGGTAGGGTGTGCCATTGATTTCCATTGAGGGCCTGACAATGTCGCATCGCGAGAACCTTGCGCCGCCGGCAGAAAGCCGGCAGCGCACCGACGCCACGTGGATCGACGTTGACCAGGGCGGGCTCGAACAGGTTTCGACCGCCGACCGGATCGCCTCGCTCACCGGTATCCGGGCTGTCGCCGCGCTCCTGGTGATGGGCACCCACGCTGCGTACGGCACTGGCAAGTACACCCACGGCTATATCGGGCTGTTCTACGCGCGGCTGGAGATGGGTGTGGCGATCTTCTTCGTGCTGTCCGGCCTCCTGCTGTTCGGTCCGTGGGTGCAGGCGGCCGCGACCGGGGAAAGGCCGCCTCGACTGCGTCGATATGCCCGCAACCGGGTTCGGCGCATCATGCCCGCCTACATCGTCACGGTTCTGCTCGCCTACCTCGTCTACCAGTTCCGTGAGCCTGGCCCGAACCCCGGGCACACCTGGGCCGGACTGGTTCGCAACCTCACCCTGACGCAGATCTACAGCGACGACTACCTGGTGAGGTATCTGCATCAAGGCCTCTCCCAGATGTGGAGCCTGGCGGTCGAAGTGGCCTTCTACGCGGTGCTGCCGCTGCTGGCCTACCTGTTGCTCGCGCTCCTGTGCCGGCGGCGCTGGCGGCCCGTGCTGCTGCTGACCGGCCTGGTCGCGCTGGCCGCCATCAGCCCGGTGTGGTTGGTGGTGCTGCACACCACGAACTGGTTGCCCTCCGGAGCCGGGTGGTGGCTGCCGCACTATTTGGCGTGGTTCGTCGGCGGGATGATCTTGGCGACCCTGCGGACCATGGGAGTCCGTTGTCATGCCCTCGCGGTGATACCCCTCGCCCTGGCGAGCTACTTGGTGGTGTCCACACCGATTGCCGGATACGCGCCCTCGCCGGGGCTCGATCTGTCGCAAGACGTCGCGAAGACCATGTTCTACGCGGTGATCGGCGCGCTCGTGGTGGCGCCTCTCGCACTCGGCGACACCGGCTTCTACGCGCGGCTTCTGGGCAGCAGGCCGATGGTATGGCTGGGCGAGATCTCCTACGAGATCTTCCTGCTCCATGTGATCGTGATGGAGATCGCGATGACGTCGGTGTTGCGCCGGCCGATCTACACGGGCTCGGCGTTGGGGCTGTTCGTCGTGACGCTGACGATGACGGTCCCGCTGGCCTGGTTGCTGCATCGCCTCACCCGGCCGCGGGCCTAACGACGGCTGGCGACGAGTACCTGGGGGCCGAGCCCCTGTCTGCGGAGCTCGACCTCGATGCGCGGACCCGCGTACTCCGCCAACGCCTGCAGCGCAGACGGACTGTAGGCGCGCAGCGAGCTGATGAACCCGTCGTGCACGTACGGGATTACCAGGAACGGCACGAACGCCGCAAGTTGCGCGATGTGCAGCAGCGACGGCAGCCGCGGTAGATCGATGATCATCAGCTTGTCGGCCACTCGAGTGCCCTCGGCGATCACGCGGGCCGCCTGCGCGGGCGGAAGATGATGGAATGTGAGCGCCATGACCGCGAGATCGAAATACCCGTCGGGAGTGCCGATTTCGGTGGCGTCGGCGACCTGGACTGACGCACGCGGATGACTGCCGATGTCACTGGCCGCGATATCGAGGACCGATGTTGCGTCGAGGTCGGTGACGGTGACCCGTGCGGTGGGATGTTGCTCGAGCAGCTTGCGCGAGAGCCCGCCGTGGCCCGCACCGATTTCGAGGACCTTCGGATCGGGCACGTCGGCGAGTTCGTCGAGAACGAGAAACGCGAACCGTTCGTGGTGCTTGAACACGTTCCCTGTCCACTCCAGCGTCCGGACCACGCTGCGCTTGATCCGCTCGTCGACGTCGTCGCGGTCGAGGTACTCCTTGCAGTCGGTCTCCAGCCGGCGGTCGAGCCACGACGCGTCGGGTCCGCCTCGCGGCATAGCGTCGATGTTGGAGACGGGGATCTCAACGGTTCCCATAGTTGTCATCATTGACCATTGCACGCGTCCGTTTCGACCCGTGAGGAGCATCCGTTGGCCGACTTCGTCGCCTCCATCGACCAGGGCACCACCAGCACCCGCTGCATGATCTTCGACCGGTCCGGCTCGGAGGTCGGGCGCCATCAACTGGAACACGAGCAGATCCTGCCGCGGGCCGGCTGGGTGGAGCACAATCCCGTCGAGATCTGGGAACGCACCACGTCGGTGCTGACGTCCGCGCTGAACAACACCAACCTCAGCGACACCGACCTGGCCGCGCTGGGCATCACGAATCAGCGCGAGACGACCGTGGTGTGGAACAGACGGACCGGGCGCCCGTACTACAACGCGATCGTGTGGCAGGACACCCGCACCGACAAGATCGCGTCCGCGTTGGATCGCGACGGCCGCGGCGACGTCATTCGGCGCAAGGCCGGGCTGCCGCCGGCAACCTATTTCTCCGGCGGCAAGCTGCAGTGGATTCTCGAGAACGTCGACGGAGTCCGTGAGGCGGCCGAGAACGGCGACGCGGTCTTCGGCACCACCGACAGCTGGGTGGTGTGGAACCTGACCGGCGGCCCGCGCGGCGGCGTGCACGTCACCGACGTCACAAACGCGAGCCGCACGATGCTGATGAACCTGGAAACCCTTGACTGGGACGACGAACTGCTGTCGTTCTTCGGGATTCCACGCGCGATGCTGCCCGAGATCAGGCCGTCGTCGTCGCCGGAACCGTACGGAATGACGCATCCGTCCGGACCGCTGGACAGCGAGGTACCGCTCACCGGCATCCTTGGCGACCAGCAGGCGGCGATGGTGGGCCAGGTCTGTCTCGAGGAGGGTGAGGCCAAGAACACCTATGGCACCGGCAACTTTCTGCTGCTGAACACCGGCGAGAATATCGTTCGCTCCGACAACGGGCTGCTCACCACCGTCTGTTACCAGTTCGGAGACGCCAGACCCGTTTACGCGCTTGAGGGTTCGATCGCGGTCACAGGTTCGGCAGTGCAGTGGTTGCGCGACCAGCTGGGCATCATCAGCGGCGCCGCGCAAAGCGAGGCGCTGGCGCGTCAGGTCGAGGACAACGGCGGTGTGTACTTCGTTCCGGCGTTCTCCGGCTTGTTCGCGCCGTACTGGCGCTCCGACGCGCGCGGAGCGGTCGTCGGGCTGTCACGGTACAACTCCAACGCGCACCTGGCCCGCGCGACGCTGGAAGCGATCTGTTACCAGAGCCGCGACGTCGTCGATGCGATGGCGGCCGACTCGGGCGTGTACCTGCCCGAGCTCAAGGTCGACGGCGGCATCACGGCCAACGACTTGTGCATGCAGATTCAGGCGGACGTGCTCGGCGTTGACGTCGTCCGGCCGGTGGTCGCCGAGACGACCGCGTTGGGGGCGGCCTATGCCGCCGGTCTGGCGGTGGGATTCTGGTCGGATCCCTCTGAGCTGCGGGCGAATTGGCAGGAGGGCAAGCGTTGGACGCCGAACTGGACCGAGGACCAGCGGGAGGCCGCGTACGCCGGATGGAGGAAGGCCGTGGAGCGGACGCTGGACTGGGTGGACGTCTAGTCAGGACGCTTGCGCGGTCAGCTCGCTGACGGTGTCGGCGTCCAGGTCGATGTCAGCGACCGCCATGTTCTCCTCGAGGTGCTCCACTGAAGACGTGCCGGGGATCAGCAGCACGTTGGGGGACAGAGCCAGCGTCCACGCCAACGCGATCTGTGCCGGAGTGCGGCGCAGGCGGTCCGCGTTGCGCCGCACGACTGGGTTGCCCAGCACAGGATTGTCGGCGACGAAGCCAGAGCCCAGCGGGAAGAACGGCACGAACGCGATGCGCCGCTCTGCGCAGGCGTCGAATACTGGCTGTGACGTCCGGTCTGCCAAATTGAATGCATTCTGCACACACACGATCTCGGTGCGCTCCAACGCGATCTGCAGGTGTTCGAGCGTGATGTTGCTCAACCCGATGCCGGCGATCAGCCCTTCGTCGCGGGCCTGGATCATCGCGGTGAGCTGCCGGTCGAACAGTTCCCGATTCACCTGAGCGGGCTGGTTTGGGTCCGCTTCGGCGTCCATTACTCGTAGATTCACCGCGGCAAGCTGATCGACGCCGAGGGTTCTGAGGTTCTCTTCGATGTCGTTGCGAAGCTCGTCGGGCTCATGCGCGGGCAGCCAGGCGCCTTCGTCGTCGCGGCGCCCGCCGACCTTGCTCACGAGTGCGAGGTTGTCGGGGTAGGGCGCAAGAGCCTCCCGGATGAGCTGATTGGCCACGTCGGGCCCGTAGAACTGCGCAGTGTCGATGTGGTCGACGTCGAGTTCAATGGCTCGGCGCAGCACGGCGATCGCCTGATCGTGGTCGCGGGGCGGCCCGAATACGCCGGGTCCGGGAAGCTGCATCGCACCGAAACCGATGCGGCCGACGGTGAATGGACCAAGAGAAAAGCGCTGCACGGCCTCAAGGTTAGACGCCGCACAGCGCTTTTGTGTCAGTGGCTACTCGGCTTCGCCCAGCACGCCGTAGATGTCACGACGCGCCTTGTTGACGATGTCGAGGATGCGCTTCTGCTGTTCGGCCGTGGCAGCATTCGCGCCCTGGAACACCGCGGCGGCGAACTGGCCGAACGAAGCGCGCAGGTTGACCTCGTTCGGGTCGGCGCCTTCGGCGATCTCGTCCCACGGCGGGGTCTGCGTCTTGGCGGCAGCCTCCCGGCCGTTGTCGGTGAGCTCGAAAAGCTGCTTGCTGCCTTCTGATTCAGTGGCCACGATGAGCCCCTCGTCGACGAGCAACTGCAGCGTCGGGTAGACCGAGCCGGGGCTGGGCCGCCACAAGCCGTTGCTGCGCTCGCCGATCTCCTGGATCATCTCGTAGCCGTGCATCGGCCGCTCGGCCAGCAGAGCGAGGATTGCCGCCCGGACATCGCCGCGCCGCCCGCGATTACGGCCGCGATGGCCGCCGCGTTGACTGCCGGGTCCGAAGCCGAATCCAAGTGGTGCGAGACCGACAGCGAATGGGCCGCCGCCAAACCCGGCGCCGCCGGCGCGGGCTTGGTTTTTCAAATTTCTTCGCATCTCGCGGAGGGCTTCCCGCTGGGCCCGGTGCACTTCCTGCTGGGCCCGGTGTACGGCGCGGCGGGTGTGGGCGTCGAAGAGGCCGAATCCGAACACTCCATCATCTTGTGGGCCGTCATGTGGGCCCTCGCCTGGGTTAGTCATGTCTTTCTCTTTCTTGTGTCGACTCGAGAGACGTGATTGTGTCTCCGATACATTGACGATATATCGGAAACTATCGCGATGCAACGGTAAATCAGTCGTCAGTGCGTGCGCTTCTCGAGTTCGTCGAGCACCCAGCTCGCCCACTCCGATTCCGTGCGGGTGCGCTGCAGGCCGTTTTCCAGGGCCGCACGCGCGAAGAACGCCGCATCGCCGGCGGTCCAGTCATAGGCATCGCGAATCTGCTGGTAGTGCTGGTGTTCCTGGTCGGCTTCGGCGCGGCACGCCTCAAGGAACTGCCGCGCCTGGTCGGGTTCCAGCTCGTCGAGAAGGAAGACCCGCAGCAGTTGCGCGCTGCGGAATGCCGGGTCGTCCTGCGGTGACGTCATCCATCGGTGCAGTTCAGCACGCCCGTCGTCGGTGATCGCGTATTCTTTACGACCACGCGGTCCGACACCCACGACCTTGATCAAGCCACCTTCGGCCAGCTTGTTGAGCTCCCCGTATAGCTGGCTCTGCGTTGCGGGCCAGACGTTGGCCATCGACGCCTGGAACACTTTGAGGAGGTCGTATCCGCTGGCAGGGCCCCGGGAGAGCAGGCCGAGCGCGGCGTGCCGCAGACTCACGGGAACATCCTAGCCTCCGATATTGACATGTCTCTAGTGTGATGTCATTATCGACCTGTCAATAGTGGAATATCAGTCCTGGAGGTAGTCCGATGACCGAGACGGCCGAAACGATCATCCCGTTCATGAAGGGCAACCACGCCCCTGTCGCCGACGAGCTGACGGCGTTCGACCTGCCCGTCGAGGGATCCATTCCCGTAGAGCTCGAGGGTTGGTACTTGCGCAACGGCCCCAACCCGCGCAAGGCGACCGGCCACTGGTTCACCGGCGACGGCATGGTGCACGGGGTTCGGCTCGAGAACGGTCGGGCGGCCTGGTACCGCAACCGCTGGGTTCGCACAGAAAGCTTCGAACGCCCATTCCCCGTGTACGAGCGCGACGGGACCCGCAATTTGCACTCGAGTGTGGCGAACACGCACGTCGTCCGCCACGCCGGCAAGACCCTCGCCCTCGTCGAGTCGTCCCTGCCCTACGAGATCACCAACGAACTCAAGACGCTGGGCGCCTACGACTTCGGCGGCAAGCTCGCCGATTCAATGACCGCGCATCCCAAGATCTGCCCGACGACGGGAGAGCTGCACTTCTTCGGATACGGCAGCCTGACCACCCCGCACGTGACGTACCATCGCGCAGACGCGTCCGGCGAGCTCACCATCAACCGTGGCGTGGAGGTCGGCGCGTTGACGATGATGCACGACTTCGCCCTCACGGCCCGCCATGTGATCTTCATGGATCTGCCGATCGTGTTCAACATCGACATCGCGTTGCGCGGTAAGGGCGACATGCCGTACCGCTGGGACGACAACTACGGTGCTCGGTTCGGCATCATGCGCCGCGACGACCCGTTCGGTGAGATCCGGTGGTTCCAGATCGACCCGTGCTACGTGTTCCACGTCGCCAACGCCTATGACGACGGCAATTCGATAGTGCTACAAGCGGTTCGGTATCCGGAGCTGTGGCGCAACAATGGTGGCTTCGAGGTCGACGGGGTGATGTGGCGCTGGACCATCGACCTGACCGCCGGCACCGTGGACGAACGTCAACTCGACGACCGCGGTGTGGAGTTCCCGCGCATCGATGACCGGTTGGCGGGACTGCCCGCCCGCTACGGGATTGCGGTCGGCGCCGGCAGCCTCGTGCAGTACGACCTGGAAACCGGTGCGGCACAAGAACATCGCTTCGGGGCAGGCGCCACCCACGGCGAGCCGGGTGAGGCGGTGTTCGTGCCCGCGGGCTCGACACCCGACGAGCGCTCGGGTTGGTACCTGACCTATGTATACGACCCGGTTCGCGAGCGAAGTGATCTCGTCATCCTCGACGCATCGGACATCACCGCCGAACCGGTGGCGCGCGTTCCGCTTCCGCAGCGGGTGCCGCACGGATTCCACGGCAACTGGATCACCGACTAGGTCGGCGGGGCGAATCCGCCCGTGTCAGCCTGAACCTGCGGTGGCTCAGGGGCCGCGACGGGTGCGGGCGGTGGATAAGGTGATGCGACCGGGCCCGGGTACGCAACCGGCTGCGGTGCGGCGGGCGGCACGGGGCGCAACCGCATCAGCTCCCGGCGATGCCGCTCCGCCAACACCGCGGCAAGTACGTACTGCGGCGGTACGCCCAGCGGCGGGGGCGGGGAGACCTGCGCGGCCACCGCGGCGGTGATCCGGTGGGCCATCTGGTCACGAACCTGTGGATGCAATTGCGTTGCGCGGGAAAGGAATTGGCGGGCCATCCGCGCTGTCTCCGGTCGCAGGCCGGACAGTTGCAGTGACGACGCCCACCACGCCAGTGCCGGCGGCATCGCGGGCGGCGGCTCCAATTTGGGCCCGCGCTCGGTGATCACCACCGTGCCGGCGAACACGTCACCGATCCGTTTGCCCTTGGACGACAACAGGCTGCAGATCACCGCCGGGCCGCCGAAGAAGATCCAGATCTCCACCACCGCGGCCAGCGCCCGAAACAATGCCTGCCTGAACCGTTCCGGGCCGCCGTCGTCGGAAACCACGCGCAGGCCCATCACCATCTTGCCCAGCGACCGGCCGCGGGACACGGTCTCGAAGATCACCGGATAACCCAGCAACGCCAACACCGTGAAGATGATCACGAAAGCGGTGACCAGCGCGTCGTCGAAGTCGGGCAGCGTGGCCAACGCCAAGATCAGGCCGGCGATGTAGCAGACGAAGATCACCACGACGTCGATCACCGCGCCGACGGCCCGCACCGGCAGCTGCGCGATCTGCACCTCGACGACGACCGCGTCGCCTGTCACTACGTCGGCCATAACGCCGAAGGCTACCGCTTGCCGCGCCGGGCCATAGACTCGCCGACGTGGATGTCGACGCGTTCGTGTTGGCACACCGGTCCACGTGGGACCGGCTGGATGGTCTCATCAAGCGTCGGCGCCGGTTGTCGGGTGCCGAGATCGACGAGCTGGTCGAGCTCTACCAACGGGTGTCGACGCACCTGTCGATGGTGCGTTCGGCATCCTCGGATTCCGTGCTGGTCGGGCGGCTCTCCAGCCTCGTGGCGCGGGCTCGTTCCACGGTGACGGGTGCGCACGCGCCGCTGTGGAGTGAATTCGTCCGGTTCTTCACAGTGGCCTTCCCGGTCGTGGCCTACCGCGCCCGGTGGTGGTGGCTCGGCACGGCGGTCGCATTCTTCGTGGTCGCGGTGGTGATGGGGTTCTGGGTCGCCGGCAGCCCCGAGGTGCAGGCCGCGGTGGGCACACCGGCAGAGATCGACCAACTCATCAACCACGATTTCGCCTCCTACTACAGCGAGCATCCGGCCGGCTCGTTCGCGCTGCAGGTCTGGGTGAACAACTCGTGGGTGGCCGCGCAATGCATCGCGTACGCGGTCGTCTTGGGTCTGCCGATCCCGTTTGTGCTGTTCGACAACGCCGCCAACGTGGGCGTCATCGGCGGCCTGATGTTCAACGCCGGCAAGGGCGACATCTTCCTCGGTCTGCTTGCGCCCCACGGGTTGCTGGAGTTGACTGCGGTGTTCTTGGCAGCCGCCGCCGGTATGCGGCTGGGCTGGTCGGTGATCTCGCCCGGCAACCGGCCGCGCACCCAGGTACTGGCCGAACAGGGCCGTGCCGTGGTGGCGATCGCGGTGGGATTGGTTGTGGTGCTGCTTGTTTCGGGGCTCATCGAGGCGATGGTGACGCCATCGCCGCTGCCGACATTCGTGCGCATCGCGATCGGCGTGCTCGCCGAGGTCGGCTTCCTTGCCTACGTTATTCATTTCGGCCGCAAGGCTGTTGCGGCGGGCGAGTCCGGGGACCTGCAGGACGCGCCGGACGTCGACCTGGTCCGCTAGGGTCACCCCCGCGCCCCAAAGCGGGACCTGCGGCTACAGCTTGCCGGCCGCCTTCATCGCCAAGTAGCGATCCGCCAAGGCCGGTGCCAGGTCCTCGGGCGGTGCGTCCACCACGTCGACGCCGCTGCGCCGCAGCCGCGACGCGATTGTGCGCCGGTCATTACGCGACTTTTCAGCCGCGGCGGCGTCGTACACCTGCGCGGCGTCCGAGCGTCCGTCCGCAAGCAGGTCGACGCGAGGATCGGCAACTGCGGCGACGATCACCTGATGCTTGGCCGACAGTTGCGGCAGCACCGGCATCAGTCCCTCGTCCAACGCCGACGCATTGAGATCCGTCAGCAACACCACCAGCGCGCGGCGGCGGGTGCGGCGCTGGATCGCGGCAACCATTGCGGTGGCGTCGGATTCGACGAGCGCGGGCTGTAGCGGCGCCATCGCATCGACCAGCTGTGCCAGCACCTCCGTTCGTGATGCGTGGTAGACGCCCGCCCGGGTCACCCTGTCATGGGCGAGGAAGTCGACGTGGTCGCCGGCCCGCGACGCCAACGCCGCCAGCAGCAGCGCGGCGTCCATCGACCAATCCAGCCTCGGCCATCCGCGAGGGTCGCCGGCGGTCGGGTCGATGCCGACGCGGCCAGCCGAGGTCCGGCCGGTGTCGAGCACCAGCACCACCCGCCGGTCGCGTTCGGGCCGCCAGGTCCGCACCACCACGTCGGCCCGACGGGCGGTCGCCCGCCAGTCGATCGAGCGGACGTCGTCGCCGATCACGTATTCGCGCAACGAGTCGAATTCGGTGCCCTGCCCGCGGATCAACACCGGAAGCAGGCCGTCGATCTCGCGCAGCTTCGCCAGCCGCGACGGCAGATGCTTACGGGAGAGGAAGGGGGGCAGGATCCGCACCTGCCACGGCACCCGGCTCGAGCTCTGGCGTCCGGCCATTCCCAGCGGGCCGACCGAGCGCGCAGTCACCAGCGCCGCGTTCTGGTCGCCGCGCCGCGCCGGCCGCAATCGGGTGACAAGCGACTCCTGTTGTCCCGCGGGAATATCGACATCGTGCGCGCGCGGCTCTGCTTTCGCGCTCGGCGTCCACGCATCGCGGATGTGACCCTTGAACCGCCGCCGGCCCGCGTTGGACACCGCCAAAATCACATCGACGGACTGTCCGAGCCGCGCAGCGCTGTCGCCGTCTCGGCCGAACAGTAGGCCGCGAGGGCTGGCCGCCAACGCGATATCCACAACGACCAGCGTCAGCACCGCAAGCAGCGCCACCCAGAAAAGCGTTGCGGGCCAAGGGGACAGCGCGACGGGCAGGACGCACAACAGCGCGACCAACGCAGTACGGCCGGTGATGATCACTAGCGCGGCACCGGCACCGACGACAGGATGCCGTCCAGCACGCCGTCCGGCGTGGCGCCCTCCAGCTCGGCCTCCGGGCGCAGGCCGACACGATGACGCAAGACAGGCCGGGCCATCGCCTTGACGTCGTCGGGAGTGATGTAGTTGCGCCCTGATAGCCACGCCCAGGCTCGCGCGGTGGCCAGCAGCGCTGTCGCGCCGCGGGGCGACACCCCGAGTTGCAGCGACGGCGAATGCCGTGTGGCGCCGGCGATGTCGACGATGTAGCCGAGCACCTCGTTGGCCACCCGCACCTGGCGCACCGCTTCGCGGCCGGATTCCAGGTCGTCGGCGGTCGCGACGGGCTGCACGGCCGAAAGGTCACGCGGGTCGAAGCCGCGGGCGTGCCGGTCGAGGATCTGGATCTCCTGTTCGCGCGGCGGCAGCGGCACGTTCAGCTTGAGTAGGAAGCGGTCGAGCTGGGCCTCGGGCAACTGGTAGGTGCCCTCGTATTCGATCGGGTTCTGGGTGGCGGCGACGATGAACGGGTCAGGCAGGGGCCGCGCCTCGCCCTCGACACTGACCTGCCGCTCCTCCATCGCCTCCAGAAGGGCCGCCTGTGTCTTGGGTGGCGTGCGGTTGATCTCGTCGGCCAGCAGCAGGTTCGTGAACACCGGGCCGGCGCGGAACTCGAACACCGCAGTGCGCGCGTCGTAAACGAGCGATCCGGTGACGTCGCCCGGCATCAGGTCGGGGGTGAACTGCACCCGCTTGAAATCGAGGTCGAGCGCGGCCGCCATCGCCCGCACCAGCAGCGTCTTCGCGACACCGGGTACACCCTCGAGTAGCACGTGGCCACGGCACAGCAGTGCGATCACGAGCCCGGAGACGACGGAGTCTTGGCCGACGACGGCCTTCGCGATCTCGGTGCGCAGCGCCATCAACTTGGCGCGGGCGTCTTGCGAGGTCTGGTCGGGAGCGGCCTGCTGTGTCACGAGTGCGCGACCTGCCTTTCGATGTTGTCGAGTTCACGCGCGAGTTTCACCAGATCGTCGTCGGACGACGGTGCGGGACCGAACATGATGTAGTGCAGCGCTTCCGGGGGCGTGGTGGTGCGTTCCGACACTGCAGTGACCACGTCGTGTGGCGGCGCGTTGACGGCCAACCCCAGCCGCGGCAGCATGCGCTGCAGCGCGGCGGTGCGCAGTGCGTCGGCCGCGCGGTCACGCGCTCGCCGCGACCTGTACAAGCGGCCGCGGCCCTCGACAGTCTCCGATGCCCGCACCACCACCGGCAGCTTCTCGGCCACCAGGGGACCCATCCGTCGAGCGCGCCACAGCGCTGCGAACAACACCACGATGCAAAGTTGCCCGACGATCCAGTTGACCTTGTCGGGAATCAGATCGAAAATATCTGAGCTGCTGGTCTTTTCGCCTTCAATGCGTTGAGGCGCATACCAGATCAGCCGCGGTCGCGCGCCGGCGAGGTTCATCGCCAGAGCGGCGTTACCCGCTTTCAGCAGACCGGAGTTCACGATGAAGTCGGCGCTGCCGACCACCGTTATGGTTCGGCCCTCGGATTGGTACCGCACCACTGCGCCGTCATAGCAACTGGTCAGCGGGCCGGCACCGGCGGGCTCATAGGTATCGCTGACTCCGAAATGCACCTCGCCGGCCTTGGTCGCTTCCGGCAGGTCGCAGTCGGGCTCACCGCCGATCGTGCTGGCATGACCGATACGGACCTCGGGCGCGAGGCCTTTCCGGGTCGTCGAAACCGGTTCGACCAGAAGGCGATCACCCGGCACCCCCGCCAGCCGATCCATCAGCGAATCATCGACCAGGAAATAGGATTCGGCGACGAGCAGCAGCGAATCGGGCCGCGCGGCATGTTCGACGTCGGCGACATTGTTCGCGACGACGACATCGACGCCGCGATCGCGCAGCAGGGTGACCAACGCGTGGGCGCCGTCGGGACTCGTCGACCCGGCGTCCATCCGTCCACCGGGCCGCGGCGCTGTCAGGTAGGTGCCGACCGCGGCGACGGCGACGATCACGACCAGTGCCAGCAGCACCCAGCGCCACGTCCGCCACCGCTGCGACAACAGGGGCGTAACACTAACTGACTGCGTAAGATTGGTCACTGCAGATGCGCCCATGACTCGGTGCCCCTCTGCGACGGCGCGTCACGCGCGGCGGCGAAGCGCCGGGACCGGATCTGCTCGTCCAACTCGGCGATGCCCCGGTATGCAGATTCGGTGCCGGGCCGCTCACCATAGGTGACATCGTTGAAAGATACTGCAGCGTCTGCTAATTCGGAGGTGAGCTCGGGCAGGAACCTGGCGGCGTCGCGGCCCAGCTCGTTGGCCGTGCGCCCCGGCACAGCATTCAACACCCCGCTTTCCTCAAGCTGACGAGCGACCGCGCGCAGTCGATGGCGAATGGCTGCCGACCAATTCGCCTCGGCGGCAAAGCGTTCCGCGGTTGCCCGATGTTCGGCGGCGCTCAACTCGGCGGAACCGAACAGCGCAAAGTCGCCCTTGTGGCTGGATCTCATAGTGCGCCGGGCGAGGCGGATCGCGACGACGACCGCCACCACGAGAAGGGTGAGCAGCAGCGCGATGGTGAACCACCCGCCGGGGAACTCGGAACCCTTTGCGATGATCCGATAAATGAAGTCGTTGATCCAGTCGCCGAAGCGTTCGGAGAAGTTCTGCTTCGGGTAGACCGGCTTGGACAGTTCGCGTTGCGCTGCATCGTGCGCTGCGTCGCGGTCGATGAGTACAGTCGCCATCGGGTCAGTTGTGCCGGATCAGCCAGAGGTGGTCGGTGGAATCCGCCGGAACGCCTGCTGAGCCGGCAGCACCTGTCTGCAATACGAGGTCGAAGGCTTCTGCACGGATTCGGCGATCGGTGTACAGCAGCACGACGATACCCGCGGTGAACGGCGCGGTGATGATTTGGCCGATGGCACCGCCGATCGCCAACAGCACCGACGAGGCCAGCGATGCGCCTATTGATTCGGAGCCGAGACCGAGCACCTCGCCGACGATCGTGAACGGCACCGACACCGCGGTGGCGACGAGGTTCGACACCAGTAGGGCCAGCACACGGATCCCGAACACGCGCCAAAACGATCCGCGGACGAGCGCGAACGACCGGCCGATCGCCTCGAAGATGGGCAGACGCTCCAGCACGATCAGCACCGGCGCGAAGCTCAGCATCGTCCACAGGTAGATGAAGGCCGCTATCACCGCGATCGTGACCGCGATTCCGACGAGCACACCCAATGCGACGTTGATCGCGACCGCCACCGCGACGACGACCACCGCGACGACGAGCAGCACCGCCGCGCCCAGGCCCTCAAGCAACGTCAGCCCGAGCAGCGCCCACAGTCGGGGGCGCACGCGGTCCCACGCTTCGCGGATGGTGATCGTCGCACCGAACACCGCGCGGCCCACCACCACGGTCAACATGCCGCTAAGCACGATGCCCGCCAGACCGCTCGTCATCCCCGCGGCGATCAGCGACAGGAACATGGGAACCAACCCGGAGGCGGTCGGGTCCTCGATCCGGGAGATGTCGGGGTTTCCGTACAAGATCAGGGGCACCACCGTCGTGAGAACAAGCCCGACGATCTGGGTGATGACGATCACGATGGTCGTGAGTCCGAGCGTTGCCTTGGGGTTGACGCGGATATAGGCGAACGCGGCGTTGAGGATGTCACCGAGTCCCAGCGGCCGCAGCGGTATGACGCCCGGTTTCAGAGCGGGCGGCGGACCGACAGGCGGGGGGTAGCCCGGGTACTGCGGGTAGACAGGCGGTCCGTAACCGGGCGGCGGCGGGGCACCCGGAGGGTATGGCGGCGGGTAGCTGGGCGGTGGCCCATACGCCGGGTAGCCGACTGGCGGCGGGGGCGGTGTTCCCCCAGCACCGACACCCCCGTCGTCGTAGGTCATGCCGACCATCCTCGCCACCAGCCTGGCAATTCGCAACGAAGCGCGTAGCGTCTGCGCCTATGGCGGAATTGAAATCCCGGCTTCAGGCTGATCTCACGGCGGCGATGAAAGCCCAAGACCGGTTGCGTACCGCGACGCTGCGGATGTTGATTTCAGCGGTCCGCAACGAGGAGGTGTCCGGCAAGCAGGCGCGGGAGCTGTCCGACGACGAGGTGATCAAGGTGCTTGCCCGAGAGTCGAAGAAGCGCGGGGAGGCCGCCGAAATCTACACCCAGAACGGCCGTGGCGAACTGGCCGCCAACGAGCATGCCGAGGCGCGGGTGATCGACGAGTACCTGCCGACCCCGCTCACCGAAGCAGAGCTGGCCGACGTCGCCGACACCGCGATCGCCCAAGTCGCCGAGCAGATCGGTGAACGGCCGTCGGTGAAGCAGATGGGCCAGGTGATGAAGGCCGCCACCGCGATCGCGGCCGGCAAGGCCGACGGTGCTCGCCTGTCAGCGGCCGTCAAAGATCGCCTGTAGCCGTTTTCGCGACATCTCAAGCGGGTATCCGCATGCCATGACGCGGTTTGGCTACACCCTGATGACCGAACAGAGTGGCCCGAAAGAACTTGTGCGCTACGCGGTTTCGGCCGAGGACGCCGGGTTCGACTTCGAAGTGTGCAGCGACCACTATTTTCCATGGCTGAGCTCGCAGGGCCATGCGCCCTACGCGTGGACGGTGCTCGGAGCGGTCGCTCACGCGACCGAGCGGGTAGAGTTGGCGACGTATGTGACGTGCCCGACGATGCGTTATCACCCGGCGGTTGTCGCGCAGAAGGCCGCCACCCTGCAGATCCTCGCTGACGGCCGCTTCACGCTCGGGCTCGGCAGCGGCGAGAACCTCAACGAACACGTCGTGGGCCGCGGCTGGCCGGCGATCGACCGTCGCCAGGAGATGCTGAAAGAAGCCGTCCAGATCATCCGCGAACTGTTCGGTGGCGAACTGGTCAGCTGGAAGGGCGAATACTACGAGGTCGATTCCGCACGGCTGTGGGACCTGCCTAAAATGTCGGTGCCGATCGGGATTGCCGTCTCAGGTGAGAAGTCGGTGCACACCTTCGCACCGCTCGGCGATCATCTGATCGCAGTCGAGCCGCAGAAGAGCTTGGTCGACGCGTGGCACCACGCCCGGCAGGCCACCGGGCTGCCCGGCGACTACCGCGTGATCGGGCAGATACCTGTGTGCTGGGACCCCGACCGGGACACCGCCATGAAACGGGCGCACGATCAGTTCCGCTGGTTCGGCGGCGGCTGGCCGGTCAACGCAGACCTGTCGACGACAGCGGGTTTTGCGGCGGCGACGCAGTTCGTCCGTCCCGAGGATGTCGCGGAGAGCATTCCGTGCGGGCCCGACCTCGACGCGATTGTCGGTGCCGTGCGCGACTATTGGGAGGCCGGTTTCACCGACATCGCGCTGGTGCAGATCGGGGACGAGAGCCAGGACCGCTTCCTGTCCGAGGCCGCCGGGCCGCTGCTGGAGAAGCTGCGGGACGCCGCGTAGCGAGGCGGGAAAGAGCCAGGCGCAGGGTTTGAGGCGACCAGGTGCAGGGCATTACAAACTCCATGACGATCGCACCACCCGACCTTCACGAATCGATTATCGCGGACGTCGGTGTTTACGCGCCGCAACAGGATTCGCGGCTGCTGGTCGACACGTTGCAACGTACTGGGTTGGCCGAGGGACGGCGGGTGCTCGACTTGTGCACCGGCAGCGGTGTGCTGGCGGTGACGGCGGGGCGACTCGGCGCCTCCCGGGTGACCGCGTTCGACATCTGTCCGCGTGCGGTTCGGTGCTCACAGACCAACGCCTGCGCTGCTGGAGTCGAGATCGACGTCCGAATGGGATCGCTGTCAGATGCGTTGGCACTTGGGCCTTTCGACGTCGTCGTCTCGAATCCGCCCTACGTTCCCGTCGGCCCTCGCGCAGAGGCCCGACTGATCCCGGAAGCCCTCGGCCCGTCCTGGGCGTGGGATGCCGGCGTTGACGGACGGCTGGTGCTCGATCCGTTGTGCGCCGCGGCGCCGAAGCTTCTGACCGACGGTGGCACGATGCTGCTCGTGCAGTCGGAACTCGCCAATGTCGATCAGTCCCTCGCCGCGCTGAGGTCCGGTGGTCTACACGCCGAAGTTGTTTTGTGGCAATGGATTCCGTTCGGTCCAGTGCTCCGCGCGCGTGCGAAATGGCTGGAGCAAACCGGCCGGTTGCGCAGCGGACGCCGCGAGGAGCTGTTGGTCGTCATACGGGCGGACAAACGATGACTTCTCCCGAACGCAGGACGATCCGTGTGACGCCGTCGGGGCCGGTGCTGGTTCAGGGGCCGGTTCATATCGAGATGCCCGACGGCAGCGTGGTGGACTCCGATCGCTTCATGGTCGCGATCTGTACGTGCCGGCGCAGCAAGGTGTATCCGTTGTGCGACACCAGTCATCGGCAGCGCTGCCGCATCTCAGACCAGCGCTCGGCGTAGCGAACTGCGTCCCGCCCTCCAGCTATCCATGAGGTGATCGGCGAGACGGTCCTCCACCACGTCGCGTGCCCGCATGCCGAAGACGACGTCGGGCTCCAGTTGGGGCTCCCTGGCCAACAGGTCGCCGACGACGTCGATGCGCACCACTTGCTCGTGAACCGCGTCGGCCTCGACGTGTTCGCGGTAGAACGCGATGCAGGGCTCTTCGGCGCCCATCCGCTCGAGTGATTCAGCGAGACGGCGCGACCCTGGCGACGACGTGATCTCGGTTGACGCGAAGTGGCCGACCGCGGCGCCCCGCATGGAGCGGTGCAGCCCGAAATATGACATCAGGTTCACCACGGCCAAGGTCGGGGCCGGTACGTAGTCCAGGTAGCCGAGGTAGCTGTCGTCCAGCCCGGCCGCTGCCATCAGATCGGCGAACAGCTGCTGATGCACACGCTCACCCCGCCCACCGCCGTACTCGTCGAACTCGACTGCAACGAAGGCTGCCTTCGCGTGACCGGTCAACCGTGGGATCACCCAGGCATGCGGGTCCCCTTCTTTGAGGTGATACAGCGAGCGGTGCACGAAGTACTCGCACATCTGCTTCCACGTGCCCTCGTCGCGAAGGTAGAACGACGGCCCTCGGCCGTCGACGGGTTCCACTGACGCCGATTCGATCTCGGCGAGCACGGTGTCGTCCCGCCCGATCTCGCCTACCTCGCCGCGTATGTCAGCGATGAAGTGCCGCTCCATTTGCGCGCGTAGCCGCAGCAGGCCGAGATCCCACTCCCGGCCCGGATCGACGCCGGCAAATCCGCGGTAGTGCAGCTCGTAACAGACGTACAGCGCGAGATGCAGATCAAGTCCGCGCGGATCGCTGTCCGCGACCTCGACCCCGTCGACGGTCGCGCGTGACCCGGCAAGTGATTCGATGACCGCCGCCGACAGGGGCCCCGCCGCCTCAGGCAGCGCAGGCTCGACCGAGGTCGATGCAGTCGTCATGCAGGTCTTCTACCCGCAGAACAGAACCGCTCAAACTAGCCCGACGGAGCCGCGGCCGCGATCAGAGCGTCGGGATCGGTGACGCTGACCCACAGGGTCCGCACTGTGACCGGCACGCCTGCGACGTGCGCCCGGACCGGCGGGCCGAGAGTGAGCTCCACGATGCCTTTCGCCGAGCCGTTGACCAGCCAGCGGCCCCGCCAGCCGTGCACCCCGTAGGAATACACCCTGTCTCTGTTCGGCTCGTCGTTCTTGATCGAAGCCTTCTTGATCGAACCCAGAGGAATCGTGGCCCGGAACCCCCAGCCCATCTTCACGTGGAGGTTCCCGTTCTCGATGTGCAGGTCACTTTGTCCGGGGCCCAGCCCCAGGGGTGCGGAGAACGGCAGGAACCACCGGTCGTAACGCAGGTCGGTCGGCACGACCAAAAGCGTATTGCCGCCGCTGTCCCGGTGGGGCCTGAATCACAGCGACGCGAGGATGGTCTGCATCTCGGTGATCTCTTGCTGCTGGCTGGTGGAGATCGACTGGGCCATTGAGACTTCCGGCGGGTACTGCCCGTTCTTGATCTCATCCTGCGCCATCGCGATCGCGCCCTGATGGTGCGTGATCATCTGCGTGAGGAACAGTCTGCTGGCGTCGACGCCCTGGGCGTTTTTCAGAGCGGTCAGGTCCTCCTCGGACATCATCCCGGTCATGCCGGGCATCTGACCCATGTCGTGCCCGGGCATGCTGCCCGGCGCCATCGGCATCGTCGTCGGCATTCCCCACTGGTTCAGCCACGACTGCATCTGCTGGATCTCCGGCCCCTGCGCGGCCTTGATCCTGTTGGCCAGGTCCACAACCCGTGGATCGATGCCCTGCTTGCCGAGCATGATGTCGCTCATCTCGATGGCCTGCTGGTGATGCGGAACCATGTGGTGGGCGAACATCGCGTCGGCCTGGTTGTGCGGTTGCGCCGCCACCCACGATCCGGGTGTGCCGGCAGGCGTGCTGGAGGAGTTATCCGTGCACGCCGTCAGGGTGGTCAGCGTCGCCAATGCCGCGACAGCGGTGGTCAGTAGCCGTCGCATCAGAGTGTCCTTTCGTAGCGTCGGCCGGGTGCGTTCACCTATTGATATATACCCTACCGGGGTATAGAACAGAAGCATGGGTCTGGCACAGAAACTTCTGGCGCATCACCACCAGCACGACGACGGATCGGGCGGGGAGATCATCCATCCCCGCGGCTACGAACTGTTCTCCGGTATCTGGTTCCTCGGGCAGCGCGCGCGGATCTTCGATCGTCTGGTCTCGTTGTCAGGCGCGGGACCGGGAGATCGGGTGCTCGATGTCGGCTGCGGCACTGGGTATTTCGCTCGACGGATCGCCCCGGTGGTTGAGTCCGGCGGGACAGTGGTGGGTATCGACCCGTCGCCGCCGATGCTCGACTACGCAACTAGCCGTGCGCCGGCGAACTGCACCTTCCAAACGGCCGGGGCGGAGGAGCTTCCGTTCGACGACGCGTCGTTCGACCTGGTCGTCTCCAGTCTCGCGTTCCACCACTTCCCGGTCGATCGTCGTGCTGATGCCGTGCGCGAGATGTTTCGAGTGCTCCGGCCCGCTGGGCGACTCTTCATCGCCGACTTCCGCCCGCCAAGCGGGCCGGTGCTCGGCCGGATCATCGCGGCCGTGACCGCGCACGCGATGGCGCATGACAATGCCCACGAGATAGCCGAGTTGGTATGTGACAGCGGGTTCGTCATCACAGGCACCGGCCACGCCCGAGCGATGCACTACGTCAAGGCGCAACGGCCGCCTGCATAGCGCAATCTCAGCTGGAAAGCGGATTCTTCGCGATGCGGTGAATTCTGGCGAAACCTCGTGACAAGCGCATCGCCACGGTTAACAATGATTGAACAGATAACGTCTGTACGGTAAATCTGCGGTGACGTGGAGGTCCCTGTGATGAGGACGTACGCGGCTGTTGCGTCCGGGGCGGCAGGTTTCGTCGCGCTCGCAGCTGTACTCGCGGGGCCAGCCCTTGCGATGCCGACTCCGGTCGGCTCCGCGCAGGACGTCGTTCTCCTGCTCCAGAAAAGCGGCTTCGAGGTCATCGTCAACCCGGCTGGCACCTATGCACTGGACCAGTGCACCGTGACCGCAGTCAGGCCCGGCTCGCAGGCCATGGAAACGTCAATTGAAGCCAGTGTCGTCGGAAAGCTCCCTCGCACAACGGTTTACGTCGATGTCAAGTGCTGACAGTCGGATCATCCGGCCCTGTCGATGGAAGGTTCCAAGATGAAGAGATTCGCTCAAATGAGTGTTGCTGTGGCCGCTCTGGCAAGCGCTGTGGTCGGGTTGGCGCCCACCGCCGCCGCAGCCCCCGCGAGCGTCGGCTCGGCTCAAGACACGGTCAACAGGCTGACAGCGCTGGGGTACAACGTTGCACTCAACGGGTCCAAGACCGCCCCGCTGTCGGACTGCAGCGTCATTGGTGTTCATCCGGGTGATCCGGGAACGGTTGCCGCACTGCAGTTCACCACCATCTGGGTGGACATCTCCTGCCCGCCGACCAACAACTAGGCGAGTCGCGGACGGCAACGGACTGACGGGCCTCTGACCTACTGCAACATCGGTCGGGGTGGCGGTGTGGCGGGATTTGAACCCACGGCCTCTTCGTCCCGAACGACACCAGGAGCGGGTTTGGCGATGAGGACGGCGCTGGAAGGGTTTGAAGTGCCACTTCAGACGGTTGATTCCGTTGGCGACTCAAGACGCGAATGACGCTACTGCGGACTGGCTGCGGACCAAAGTCCAAGGGCGAAGAACCCGGCGTGCCTGGCTCGGTTATCTCGAAAAGCACTTTGAGGTCATTGCCGTCGGAGCCAACCACGCGGCTCTATTCAAGTCGGACTTCTTTCCCACGAAGCCGAGCTTGCCTAGGCACGCTTCGTGCAGCCAGTGCAGCATCTCTACTTCGTCGTCAAACGGTGTTGGGCGTATGCGTAGTCCTCGACCGTTCGGGACCAATGGCCCTGGATCAGCCAGCCTTGCTGTGATGAGGTCAGTGCCGGATCGACAGACACCTGAAATGTAGGGAAGTCCATGACAACCAGTCGAGTGCGCCGATGACGGTTGGTTCGCTGCGCTGGCTTCAATGCCGCATCGGGTTCGTCATGGTCTGCCTTGGGCTGGGCTTCGTGGCCACTGCGCTGGGCGGCTGCGGCAAGAACCCGACCCAGCATGGTGCCGCACCGACAAACGGGAGTACCACGACGACCGCCCCAACCGACTCGTCCGACACCCGCGCGGCTGATGCGCAAGCCGAAGAGCAGTGGGCGTATTCGGTCGGTGTCCAGAACTACGTGTTCGGTCTTCCGCTGACGATCTTCGAGCGGGAACGCAGCCTGCGACTGGACCCCGCCGCGTTGGAGAAGGCCAAGAAGTTCGCACCAGCTGCGCCGATCAACCAAATCGGCCACATGAAAACCCTTGCCACGGCAGACGATGTCATGCCGTACACCCCCAACAACGACACCGTCTACAGCGGTGCGCTGCTCGAACTGCGCGACGAGCCGATCATTCTGACCGCACCAGACATCAGCGACCGCTATTGGTCGGTCGAGGTCGCCGACAGCTACACCAACAACTTGTTCTACGTCGGCACCCGCGCCACCGGCGGCAAAGGCGGCAATCACGCCTTCGTCGGACCGAACTGGAAAGGCACCCTGCCGCCAGGAGTGATCGAACACCGGGTTCCCACCGACAGCGTCATGTTCGCGATCCGCATCGGGGTACTGCCCGGCAACGCCGCCGACCTCGCTGAAGTCAACGCGCTCCAAGACAAATTCACCCTCACCTCGCTGAGCAACTGGGCAGACCCCGCTCGGCACGGCCAAGCTGTGGTGCCCGATCTTGGCCCACGACCGCACTATGACGGCGATTTGGCGTACTTCCAGACGCTGGCCGACCTGCTGATCGCGAACCCGCCACCACCGGGCAACGAGGCGGCGGTCGAGTTGCTCAGCCGTGGTGGTATCACCGTGGGCAAGCCGATGGATGTCAGCGCGCTCAGCGAACCCATGCGTCGCGGACTGGCTCGGGCCGCCGTTGACGGTCCGAACATCATGAAGTGGAAGGTCAAGTATCGCGGTACGCCGTATCCGACCCGCTGGAACAACTTGCGCCCCGGAACGTATGGCGTCGATTACTTAGACCGAGCGGTCGGCGCACTGGAAGGGTTGTTCGTCCACGACCGCGACGAGGCCGAGTATTTCAGCACCTACGAAGACGGTGATGCTGCGCTCCTCGACGGCGCAAACCACTACCTGTTGCACTTCAACGCCGACCAAATCCCGCCCACGCTGCCGAACGGATTCTGGTCGGTAACTATGTACGGGTCGGACTTTCAGCTCGTCAAGAATCCGATCAACCGATTCTCCGTCGGCGACCGGACCCCTGGTCTGACGCGAAATCCCGACAGTTCGCTCGACATCTACATCCAGAGCCAGGCACCGGCAGGCCATGAGAGCAACTGGTTGCCCTCGCCGCCCAGCGGGCTATTCCGCCTGAATTACCGCATCTACCTGCCCGACGCGGAAGCCAAAGACCCGGCAACCCTCGGCAAGTACCTGCCGCCAATCAAGAAAGTGCAGCAATAGCAGATGCGCAGTTGCAGGTATTGGGCGGTGACCCCACACGACGGTATCGCTAGCCGTTAGTGCTGGTGCTAACCCTAAGGCCGTTCAGACGATGCTCGGACATCACTCGGCAGCGCTGACCCTGGACACGTATGCCGACTTATTCCCCGATGATCTTGAAATTGTATCGGCGGCGCTCGACCAGGCGCGACGCGACGTTCTGGAGGCTACTGCGGACCCACTGCGGACTGGAACCGAACATGGCCCGTGACCGGCGGCGCCGGCAGGGCTCTGACCTACTGCAACATCGGTCGGGGTGGCGGGATTTGAACCCACGGCCTCTTCGTCCCGAACGAAGCGCGCTACCAAGCTGCGCCACACCCCGCTGAAGCCAGGCCACAGTATTGCACCCACCTAACGGCGAGCCAAACGCACGCCACGAGCCAGAGATGTAGGTCACCGCGCCGCGTGGGATGAACGGGATTGTCGGTGATGTTGTGCACACTGAACGAGTAGTGCAGAGGGAGTGCTGATATGACGGGTTTGGGAGCCACCATCTACGGAGGTTTCTTCGGTTTGGCGGCATTGTGGCTGTTCTTGACGGCCGATCGCGGCGAGCAGGCGTACGACGCGGATCAGCCGAAGGATCCCGCGCGTTCGAATTCGGCTAGCACCGCCGACGCGCTGGTCGGATCGAGTTCGTGCTCGGCCAGCCAGTCATCGGAGAAGTAGGTCTCGTCGTAGCGGTCGCCGCTGTCGGCGAGCAGCGTGACTACTGATCCGCTGCGCCCGTCGGCCACCATCTCGGACAGCAGGCAGAACGCTCCCCACAGATTCGTGCCGGTCGACGGTCCCACGCGGCGACCCAGTACCTCGCTCGCGTGCCGCGCGGCGGCGATCGACGCGCCATCCGGGACCGAGATCATCCGGTCCACGACATCGGGCAGAAACGACGGCTCCACCCGGGGGCGCCCGATGCCTTCGATGCGCGACGAAATGCCGGTGGTGATGTCCTCACCGCCGCTTTCATACGACGGGAAGAACGCGGAATTCTCCGGGTCCACCACACACAGCTTGGTCGCGTAGCGCCGGTAGCGGATGTAACGCCCGATCGTCGCGCTGGTCCCGCCCGTACCCGCGCCGACCACGACCCACTCGGGAATCGGGTGATGCTCGAGGGACAGCTGCGTGAAGATCGACTCGGCGATGTTGTTGTTCCCACGCCAGTCGGTCGCCCGCTCCGCGTTGGTGAACTGATCGAGGTAATGACCGCCGGTTTCCCGCGCCAGCCGCTCGGCCTCGGCGTACAGCTCACCCGACTGCTCGACGAAATGGCAACGGCCGCCCTGTGCTTTGATCAGCGCGACCTTCGCGGCGCTCGTCGACGCCGGCATCACGGCGATGAACGGCACGCCCAGCAACTGCGCGAAGTACGCCTCGGACACAGCCGTGGAACCCGACGACGCCTCCACCACAGTGGTGTGTTCGGTGATCCAGCCGTTGCACAGCGCGTACAGGAACAGCGAGCGCGCCAGCCGGTGCTTGAGGCTGCCCGTGATGTGTGTGCTCTCGTCCTTGAGGTAGAGCTCTACGTCGAAGCGCGACGACCACGTCGACGGCAGCGGATAGCGAAGCAGATGCGTGTCGGCGCTGCGCCGTGCGTCGGCTTCGATGAGTCGGACCGCGTTGTCCACCCATGCCCGCGGCCGGTCATGGGCCGCCGTACGTGTCACCGCAACGCGGCGCTCGGATGCGCGGGTTGCGACTCCGCGGTCGCTTCGGGGCCGCCGGTGGGGGCTGCGACCAAGGTCAGCAACGTGGCTTCCGGGCGGCAGCAGAACCGCACCGGATGAAACGGCGAGGTCCCGATACCCGCGGAGACGTGCAACTGCATGGTTGCGCCCCAATTCGACGTGCCTTTGGCGCGTGAGCGGTCGAGGCCGCAGTTGGTGACCACCGCGCCGAAGAACGGCAGGCATACCTGACCGCCATGAGTGTGGCCCGCCAGAACCAGCTGATATCCGTCGGCGGCGAACCGGTCGAGCACCCGCGGCTCGGGCGAGTGAGTCAGGCCGAGCCGAAGGTCTGCGGCGGGGCTGGCCGGTCCCGCGATGGTTTCGTACCGGTCGCGATCGATGTGCGGGTCATCGACGCCCGCCGCTGCGATCGTCAACCCCGCGACTTCCAGTTCTCGGCGGGTGTGCGTCATGTCCAGCCAGCCGCGCTCGGTGAACGCCGCGCGCAGGTCCTGCCACGGCAAAGGCTTGCCGTGTATGCGGTGGCCCGGGTCGATCACGTAGTTCGCCGGGTTCTTCAGCCGCGGCCCGAAGTAGTCATTGCTGCCGAAGACGAACAACCCAGGCACGCTCAGCAGGTCGCCGAGCGTCTGCACCACGGCTGGAACCGCCCGCGGGTGGGCCAGATTGTCGCCGGTGTCGACCACCAGATCCGGTTCCCACCGGGCAAGCTCACGAAGCCACGCCTGCTTGTGGCGCTGGCTCGGGCGCATGTGGATGTCGCTGAGGTGGAGCACTCGCAGTGGCGACGAGCCGGGCGCCAATAACGGCATCGTCACCTCGCGAACCACGAAGGCGTTGCGTTCGACGATCGAGGCGTAGCCGAGGACGGCAAGCGCCGAGCCGCCGGCCACGGCGGCCGCTGTCTTCAGCACGGGCGAGGAAGCCATGAGGGCAGCGTACTGTGCAGACCCGTCCGCGCACCTTGCGAAGTACCTTGCCGACTTCTGAAAGTCCGGGCGCTCATCACGAATAAGCTGGGGGAATGATTCCGCAGTGGCGGGTCGGGCCCTTGGTGCTGCCCGTCCACGGCGTGTTCGTCGGGCTCGGTGTGCTTGCCGCCACAGTCGTCTTCATCGCAGAGGCGCGCCGCCGCGGCGCGATGACCGACCAGTCGTTGGTCGCGGCCACCGGTGCACTGGTCGGTGGCGCGATTGGCATGCGGCTGTCCGGATGGGCGGAGCACATCAACCCCCGGCTCAACCCCACGCTGATGCAGGCCTGGGAGTACGGCTCCCGCAGCATCCTTGGTGGGCTGTTGGGCGCCTACGTGGGGGTGCTGGTCGCGAAGCGGATCGGCGGTTACCACGGCAAGACGGGCGACCTGTTCGCCCCCGCGGTGGCGGTTGGGATGGCGATCGGCCGAATCGGCTGCCATCTCACCGAGGCGCCCGGGCGGCCGACGAACCTGCCGTGGGGAGTTCACGCGCCGAGCACCACGCAGGACTGCCCTGGCTGCCTCGCCGGCCGGGCCATGCATCCGTCGTTCATCTACGAGATCGCTTTTCAATTGGCGGCGTTCGGGATTCTGCTTTGGCTGCGCAACCGGATCACTCAGCCCGGCGAGCTGTTCATCATCTACGTCGCGAGCTACGCGGTGTTCCGGTTATTGGTCGAGTTCGTCCGGGCGAATGAGACGGTCTGGCTGAATTTGACACGGCCGCAATGGTTTCTGCTGCCGTCTCTGATTCTCCTCGCCCTTCGAACCAGATACGGGTATCGGTGCGGGTATTACGATTCCCTGCTATCTCGATGGCAGGAAGTGCGAGCATGACGACGCCGCCTCCCGAACCGCCAGAAGGTGGCTGGCCTCCCCCCGGCTACGCCTACTACCCGCAATACGGGGGCTATCCGCCGTACCCTGCGCCGCGCCCTCAAAGCTCGGCCGGCCTTATCGTCGGACTCGCAGTCGTCGGCGCATTCACGTACTTCGCGGTCAATCTCGTTGTCGCGCTGCTCGTTCTGATGCTCGCCGCGGAGCAGCCCACGTCCGCAGCGGTGATCGCGGCCGGGACGATCGGGCTCGCGGTTTTCGCATTCGGCGGCGGCGGCGTGCTGCTGGCGATACGCAAACCGTGGGCGAAAGGTCTGGGTCTCGGGCTGATGATTGGATGGGCTCTCACGTCGATCTGCACGGTCGGCTTCTGCACAGGTATCAATCCGTCCGTCTACACGGGGCTGTGATGGCTGGCATGGGTCTTCGCGGCGATCGAATTCATCGCTACGTCAACGCGTTCTGCCCGCATTGCCACGACGAGCGACCGCAGCGCCCGCTCAGCGATGTGGCCCGGCTCAGCGGCCGGCTGGCCGTGCGCGACGAACGGGTGTGGCTGGAGCGGGGCTGCCCCACTCACGGCCTGGTGCGCACGCTTTATGACGAGGACCCGGAAATCCTTGCTTACCTTGAGGAGTGGACGGCGCCCACCAAGGCCCACGTCGCTGATGTGGCGGGAAACTTCGACCCGATCCCTTCGGCGTACGAGCGTGGGCTGCCGGAGATGCAGACCCAGCACACCTGCATCCTTCTCGAAGACATCGCAGAGACATGCAATCTGCGCTGTCCGACCTGCTTCACCGACTCGTCGCCGGACCTGCGCAACATCGTTGCGGTCGGCGATGTGCTTGCCAACGTCGATCAGCGGCTCGAGCGCGAGAACGGCCGCATCGATGTCCTGATGCTCAGCGGCGGTGAACCGACCCTGCACCCGCAGTTGCCGGAGTTGCTCGCCGAGCTCACCACGCGCCCGATCACCCGCATCCTGATCAACAGCAACGGCGTGCGCATCGCCAGCGACGACGATCTGCTCGACCTGCTGACCGAACACCGCGAGCGCGTCGAGGTGTACCTGCAATACGACGGGCTGTCGCTGGGCGCCCACCGCTATCACCGCGGTGGCGACCTGCGCCGCACGAAATCGACTGCGCTGCATCGCCTCTCAGATCGGGAGATCTTCACGACCCTCGTGATGACGGCGGCTCTCGGCGTGAACGACGGCGAGATCGGCGACGTCGTCATGCTCGCCATGGACACTCCGTTCGTCGGCGGAGTGTCCATCCAGCCGCAGTTCGGCTCCGGGCGGTCGGGTTACCTCGACCCGCACGACCGGCTGACGCACACCGGCGTGCTCAAGCGGCTCGGCCCGCAAACCAACAACATGGTGACCTGGCGCGATCTGACCGCATTGCCGTGTTCGCACCCGCACTGCTGCTCGGTGGGA
Organism: uncultured Actinomycetota bacterium; assembly: GCA_963744085.1. Classification (GTDB taxonomy): domain Bacteria; phylum Actinomycetota; class Actinomycetes; order Mycobacteriales; family Mycobacteriaceae; genus Mycobacterium. The sequence goes on along the minus strand of CAVUSK010000014.1, from coordinate 259,351 downwards.
TACATGCTCCGCGACGATTCGGGCCGGTGGCGTTCGCTTGTCTCGCTGATCGGACACGACAGCCTCAAAGAAAAGCTCGGCTTGGTCGCCAACCGCATCGCCGACACCGAGCTGCCCCACGAGCTGCGGCTGGTAGTGCAGGAGTCGCTTCTGGGCCTGCTGTCGGAGCAGTCGTCGCTGTCGCATCCGCAGATGGGTGACGTGTGGCGCAGCATCTGCGAGAACTGCGACCTGGGGATGCCCACCCTGCTGACGCTGGCGGCCGCGGCGCTGCCGGGCCGCCGTCGCAAGCTGCGTCGGCTGCTTGGTGAGAGGGTGGTGCGGGTAAGCGTCAAGCCGTTCATGGACATGTCGACGATGCTGGAAGAGCGCTTGACGCAGTGCTGCGTGCACGTCGGAACACGCTCGTCGCAGGATCAATGCGCGCCATTCTGCGCTGTGCAGGCATGGCCGCAGCTGGGGAGGCAGCGGTTGTCGGCGTCCGCGAAACATCTGCTGCCGCTCACCACCTGAGTCGCGGTTACGGCGGCGGCGCACCCGCGGGTGGTGGCGGGCCCAGCACCGGCACAGTGATCGGCGGCAGCCCCGGAATCTCCACGACCGTGGATCCGATTATCGGGTTCGGCGGCGGCGCACCCGGCGGCGGCGGAGGTGGCGGGGGCGGTATGCCGTTGCTGATGTTGATCGTGACCATCGCGCCGGGGATGGTCTGACCGGACGGGGTGGTGCCGACGACCGTGCCGTAAGAAGCCGTGCTGTTCACCGGCGTCGGCTGGTCGGCAACCCCGAACCCGGCGTCACGGAGCCGCTGCTTGGCGGTCTCCACGCCCAATCCCGACACGCTGGGCACCTTGGAGCCCGGGCCGCCCTCGACGTACCGGGGGTCGGTGGGCGGCAGCTTGACATCTCCGAAGTCGTTGGCGATCGGTTTCATCGCCTCGAACCACGTGCGGGCGGGTTCGTTGCCTCCGTACAGATTCCCGGATCCGCACTGCCGCAACGGGTACGAGCACAGATCGGTGGGATCAGCGGAGTCGTCGAAGATGTAGGCCGCTGCGGCGTAGTTGTTGGTGAACCCGACGAACCCGGAGGACCGGTGTGCCTCGGTGGTGCCGGTCTTGCCAGACATCGGCAGGGTCCATCCGGCGGCACCAGCCGACCCCGCTGCGGTGCCGCTCGTGGTGTCCTTGCTGAGCGCGTTGGCGAGGGTGTTGGCCAGCCCTTCGGGCACCACCTGTTCGCAGCTCTCGGTGGTGACAGGCACCTCGTTGCCCTTGCGGTCGAAGATCTTGTCGATGGGGCTGGGAGGACACCACACCCCACCCGATGCCAGCGTCGCCGCGACGTTCGACAGCTCCACGGGGTTGAGCTCGATCGGCCCCAACGTGAACGAGCCGAGGTTCTGCCGCTTGACGAAGTCGGCGAGGCTCTCGTTGCTCTCGGGGTCATAAGCGCGCGCTGTGCCCGGCTGCGCGTAGGAACGCATGCCCAGCTTGACGGCCATGTCCACCGCGCGCGGTACGCCGATCAGCTGGATCAGGCGGGCGAACGCCGTGTTAGGCGATTGGGCCAGCGCATCGGTGACGTTCATCGAACCGCGGTAGCTTCCGTCGTTCTGCACGCACCAGGTCTCCTTGGGGCACCCACGTGCCCCGCCGCTGCCCATACCCTTGGCCTCGAAACGTCCGGGCACGTCGAGCTGGGCGTTGATGCCCATCCCCATATCGAGTGCGGCGGCGGTGGTGAAGATCTTGAAGATCGACCCGGCGCCATCGCCGACCAACGAGAACGGTTGCGGCTGCATCGTTTCGCCGGCTTCCATGTTCAACCCGTAGGTCCGGTTACTCGCCATGGCGAGCACCGGGTGAGAATCCTTGCCGGGCTTGATCACGCTCATCACGTCGGCGACACCGTCGAGCGTGGGGCTCGCGATGCCGTCGATGGCCTGCTTGACGGAATCCTGCACCTTCGGATCCAGCGTCGTCTTGATCAGGTAGCCGCCGCGGGCCACCTGCTCCTTGCTGATGCCGGCGCGTGCCAGGTAGTCGAGCACGTAGTCGCAGAAGAACGCGCGGTTGCCGGCCGCAATGCATCCGCGGGGCAACTGCTGAGACTGCGGCAGAATTCCCAACGGCTCCGCTTTCGCCGCGCTCAGCGCTTCCGCTTGCGCAGGGAAGTTCTGAATCATGGTGTCCAGCACCAGATTACGACGCTGTAAGGCACCATCGGGATTGGTGTACGGATCAAGTGCGGTGGTGGACTGCACCATGCCGGCCAGCAGCGCGGCCTGCTGCCAGTTCAGCTGCGATGCGTCGACGCCGAAGTAAGTCTGCGCGGCGTCTTGAACACCGAACGCGCCGTTGCCGAACGACACCAGATTGAGATAGCGCGTGAGGATCTCAGGCTTGGAAAAAGTCTTGTCGAGCGTGAGCGCCATCCGGATCTCCCGCAGCTTGCGCGCCGGAGTGGTTTCGACCGCGGCACGCCTCTCGGCGTCGGTCTGCGCGGTGACCAGCAGTTGGTAGTTCTTGACGTACTGTTGCTCGATCGTCGAGCCGCCGCGGGTGTCCATGTCGCCGGACGCATAGCCGGCCAGACCGGTCAGTGTGCCCTGCCAGTCGACACCGTTGTGCTCAGCGAACCGCTTGTCCTCGATCGAGACTATTGCCAGCTTCATCGTGTCGGCGATTTGGTCGCTGGACACCTCGAAGCGGCGTTGGGTATATAGCCACGCGATCGGATTGCCTGCCACATCGACCATCGTGGAGACCTGTGGGACGTCGCCCTCCACCAGCTGCGCGGAGCCGTTGGCCACCACATCAGATGCCCGGTTGGACATCAGGCCGATGCCGCCGGCGAACGGGAACATCAGCGCCGCCGCAATCACTCCGGCGAAAAGACAGCACCACGCCAACTTGACGACCGTCAACCCGGTCGGCGGGCGCTCCGACATGCGTACAGAGTACTGATCGAGACGGGACCTTCAGTCCTCGGCAATTTGGGCCGGCCGGACCCTTGGCTTATCGGTGTTTGCGCTGCATAATTGGCATGCCCGTCAAAGTGTGATTGGCGCGGCGCTTGCGCAAACATCGACGGAAGGTACCCGACAGGGGCTTGACGGCACGGTCGTCCCAAAAAAAGCGGTATCAAACTGTTGCGCAAACGATACCTGACCACCTAGTTTGTACTCACAGTGCGATATAGGTAACAAAAGCCTGCACAGTGTGGCGTAGATCGCATCACGATCATCGCCGGGACGCTCGCCGAGGTGGCGACCGGAAGAAGGGGAACGCTGGTGTCAGGTACTCGCCCCGCCCCGCGGCGGACAATGTCAAGCTCAGCGGGGGGATCCGTGCAAAGCGCGGCGGCAGAAGCTCGCATCGCCTGGGTATCGCTGGCGCGCTGCCGCGCCACCGACCCCGACGAACTCTTCGTCCGCGGCGCTGCGCAGCGCAAAGCGGCCGTGATCTGCAGGCATTGCCCGGTGATCGCGGAATGCGGCGCCGACGCGCTGGACAATCGCGTCGAATTCGGCGTTTGGGGCGGGATGACCGAACGGCAGCGCCGCGCTTTGCTCAAGCAGCACCCCGAGGTGGTGTCCTGGGCCGAGTTCTTCGCCGCTCAGCGCAAACATCGCAGCGCCGTCTAGAACCGCGCTGTTAATACTTATGCAGCGTTCGCTGCGGTGAATTGGTCCGCGATCGCGCGCAACGCCTCGAGGTCTGAGACGTCGAACGGCAGCGACGGCACCCCGACGATCGGCACGTGCGGGTTGGCGCCGGTGAACCGCGACAGTAACCGCACCTCACGCTTGGCGGTCTGAGCGCGGTCGGCGTGGATCCGCAGCACGGCGGCCGTCAGTGAATCGGGATCGTCGGCTTCCAAGTCCTCCGCGGCGTCGATCGCACGCTCGATGTGGAGCCCGGACAGCGTCGGATGTGTGCGGTTGAGGATCATGCCCGCCAGCGGCATCCCTTCCTCGGACAGGCGGTCGACGAAGAACGAGGCTTCGCGAAGCGCGTCCGGCTCGGGCGCCGAGACCACGACGAACTGAGTGCCGCGGCGCTTCAGCAACGCGTACGTGCGGTCGGCCTTCTCACGGAAGCCGCCGAAGGTCGAGTCCAGCGACTGTACAAATGCTGACGCGTCGGAGAGCATTTGCGAGCCGAGCACCGTCGACAACGCACGCATTGCCAGCCCAACCGCACCAGTGACAAGGCGCCCGATGCCGCGGCCCGGCGCCAGAAGCATGCGCCACAGCCGGCCATCCATAAAGCTGCCCAGGCGTTTTGGTGCGTCGAGAAAGTCTAGCGCATTGCGTGACGGCGGGGTGTCTACCACCACCAGATCCCACTTGTCTTGGGACACAAGCTGTCCCAACTTCTCCATCGCCATATACTCTTGAGTGCCGGCCAAAGAGGTCGCCACGGTCTGGTAGAACTGATTATCGAGAATCGATTGCGCCCGATCGGATCCGGAGTACTCCACCACCATCTCGTCGAACGTGCGGCGCATATCAAGCATCATCGCGTGCAGCTCGCCTTTGACTTCTGGGGCGAGCGGCACCCGCTGCGGTGAATTGCCGAGGTCGTCGATGCCGAGTGCCTGCGCCAACCGGCGAGCCGGGTCGATGGTCAAAACCACTACGGTTCGGCCGTATTCGGCCGCGCGCAGCGCCATCGCGGCTGCGGCGGTGGTCTTGCCGACGCCGCCCGCACCGCAACAGACCACGACGCGGTTGGACGTGTCCGCGAGGATCGAAGCCATCTCCAGTGTCGGCGGTGCGGTGCTCATCGAACTCCCTGTCTGCCAAGCTCTTCCGCCAACTCGTAGAGGCTGCCGAGGTCGACGCCATCAGCGAGATTGGGCAGCTCGAGGCGGGACACATTAATCGCGTCAAGTTGCTCGGCGGCTTCGGCGCGGGCCTTCAGGCGAGTGGCGTGCTGGATGGTCTCGGTGAGCAGGCCGGCGAAGTCGGTGTCGTTGAGCTTGACCCCGGCCTTCGCAAGCCCGGCCCGCACCCCGTCCGCGTCGATGTCGCCCTCGGCCGCCTTGGCGAGATCCTCGGGCGAAAGGTATACGGGCAGAGTCCGATTCACGATCACACTGCCGATCGGCAGGCCCATCCTGTGCAGCTCGTCGATGGCCTCGACCGTCTCCTGCATCGGCAGCGCCTCCAGCAGCGTCACCAAGTGAATCGCCGTCTGGTCGGAGTGCAGCAGCTTCACTACACCCTCGGCCTGCGAATGCACCGGCCCACCCTTGGCGAGGTCGGAAACGGCCTTGGTGACGTCGAGGAAGCGGGCGATCCGCCCAGTCGGCGGGGAGTCCACCACCACGGCGTCGTAGGCAGGCAGCCTCGCCTTGTGGGCGCGCACCACCGTCTCCTTGATCTTGCCGGTCAACAACACATCCCGAAGGCCGGGCGCGATCGTCGTCGCGAACTCGACCGCACCGATGCGTCGCATCGCCCGGCCCGCGAGTCCGAGGTTGTAGAACATGTCGAGGTATTCCAGGAACGCGGCCTCGATGTCGATGGCCAGCGCGTTGACCTGCCCGCCGCCTTCGGCGATGGCGATCTTCACTTCCTGGTACGGCAGCGGCGGCACGTCGAAGAGCTGCGCGATGCCCTGGCGACCCTCCACCTCGACCAAAAGCACCCGGCGGCCGCCGGCGGCCAGCGCCAGCGCAAGCGCCGCCGCGATCGTCGACTTGCCGGTGCCGCCCTTGCCGGTCACAAAGTGCAGGCGCGCGTCCCGCAACCGTGCGGGCCAGCCGACATCCGGTCCCGCCTCGCGTGTGGTTGCCACCCGTGCATGCTAACCGTGGGCGTTCGCCGCACCGGTCCACGGCTAGGGTTAGCTTCCATGAGCGAACCGACCCGATGGGAGTACGCGACCGTCCCACTGTTGACCCACGCGACCAAGCAGATCCTGGATCAGTGGGGTGCCGACGGGTGGGAGTTGGTGGCGGTGCTTCCGGGACCCACCGGCGAGCAGCACGTGGCATATCTGAAGCGGCCCAAGTGACTGCCTCGGCGCGGCTGGCGGAGCTCGGCATCACGCTCCCGACGGCCGTCAAGGCGTTGGGTGCGTATGTTCCCGCGGTGCGCACCGGCAACCTGGTCTACACGGCGGGGCAGCTGCCGTTGGCCGACGGCAACCTGCTCCGCAGCGGGAAGGTGGGCGGCGAGGTCAGTGCCGAAGACGGCAGGGCGCTGGCGAGAACGTGCGCGCTCAACGCGCTGGCCGCCGTCGATGCACTCGTCGGGGTCGACTCGATCACCCGCGTGGTCAAGGTGGTGGGCTTCGTCGCCTCGGCACCGGGATTCACCGGCCAGCCCGGCGTGCTCAATGGCGCTTCCGAGCTGTTCGCCGAGGTGTTCGGCGACGCGGGGGCGCATGCGCGGTCGGCGGTCGGTGTGGCGGAGTTGCCGCTCGACGCACCCGTGGAGGTCGAAGTCGTCGTCGAGGTCGCGTGACGGTTGAGCACCCGGCCTACGGACTGTTGCGTCCGGTCACCGAGACCGCGTCGGTGTTGCTGTGCAACAACCCCGGCCTGCTGACGCTTGAGGGCACGAATACCTGGGTGCTGCGCGGTGCGGGCAGCGACGAGATCGTGATCGTCGATCCCGGCCCGGACGACGAGGAGCACATCGCGAAAGTCGCTGAGCTGTGCACGGTTTCGCTGGTGCTGATCAGCCACCGCCATGACGACCACACCGGCGGCATCGACAGGATCGTCGACCTCACCGGCGCGACGGTGCGCGCAGTGGGCAGCGGTTTCCTGCGGGGCTTGGGTGGTCCGTTGACAGACGGCGAGGTGATCGACGCGGCCGGACTGCGCATCACCGTGATGGCGACGCCGGGGCACACCGCGGACTCGCTGTCGTTCGTCCTCGACGACGCGGTGTTGACCGCCGACACCGTGCTGGGCCGCGGCACCACGGTGATCGACACCGAAGACGGCGGACTTAGGGACTACCTCGAGTCACTCAAGCGGCTGCGGGGGCTCGGCGCCCGTACGGTGCTGCCCGGCCATGGCCCCGACCTGCAGGACCTGACCGCGGTCGCGGACATGTACCTCTGGCACCGCGAAGAGCGGCTCAACCAGGTGCGCGACGCGGTGAAGGTGCTGGGCCACGAGGCCACCGCCCGCCAGATCGTCGAGCATGTCTACACCGACGTCGGCGAGGAGTTGTGGGACGCCGCGGAGTGGAGCGTCCAAGCCCAACTGAACTACCTGCGCGACTGAGCGCGAGTCAGCGGGCGCGCCTGGCCAGACGTTCGGAGTCGGAGATCAGCACGCTCTTGCCTTCGAGCCTGATCCAACCGCGATGGGCGAAGTCGGCGAGCGCCTTGTTGACCGTCTCCCGCGAGGCGCCGACGAGCTGTGCGATCTCCTCCTGAGTCAGGTCGTGGGTCACGCGCAACGCGCCGCCCTCCTGCGTCCCGAACCGCTGCGCCAACTGCAGCAGCTGTTTGGCCACCCGGCCCGGCACGTCGGTGAAGATCAGATCAGCCAGGTTGTTGTTGGTGCGTCGCAGCCGGCGGGCCAGCACCCGCAGCAACTGCTCGGCGATCTCCGGCCGGTCCGAGATCCAGGCGCGCAGCGCGTCGCGGTCCATCGACACGGCGCGCACCTCGGTGATCGTCGTCGCGCTGGACGTGCGTGGTCCCGGGTCGAAGATCGAGAGCTCGCCGAACATGTCCGACGGACCCATGATCGTCAGCAGATTCTCCCGGCCGTCCGGAGAGCGACGGCCGATTTTGACCTTGCCGGAAATGATGATGTACAGGCGGTCGCCGGGTTCGCCTTCGGCGAATACGGTGTGCCCGCGCGGGAAGTCGACCGGCTGGAGTTGTTTGGTCAGCGCAGCTACCGCGCTGGGCTCGACCCCCTGGAAGATTCCGGCCCTGGCCAGGATCTCGTCCACGTTTGGCCCCTCTTAAGCTGTCCGGTGATATCACAAGCGACAACCGACCACTAGATGGTTAGTGAGTCATTCCAGCGGTCGGCACACTCGACCTTCGACGCTACACAGAATTGGCATGTCGAGTCTGACGAAATTGCGGATTCGCCATCGCGGGGACGAGTCGGGAGTGGCTCCGCGAGTAGGTCTCCACCACCAACCGGCGCCGCCGGAGGCAATCCAGCGCCTCGGGCATGCCGTCGCGGGCAAGCGTCCTCATGTCGCCGGGCTGCGCCTGCGCCAGAAACTCGGCGACGTCGGCGGCCCCCACGGAGCCCGGTTTCAACGCGCTTTCGAGGCGTTCCAGCCCGAAGGTCGCCAGCATCAGCAACCCCGGGACGAGCGCGACGAAGAGCCATGGCACAGGCAGAAGTAAACACGTCCAAGGTCTCAGGACGATCACGAAATCTCACCGGTCAGTACCCTTACGGGGTGACTGCGAGCAAGTGGGCCACCGAGACGCGCCTCGGACTGGTGCGGCGGGCCCGGCGCATGAATCGTGCGCTGGCACAAGCCTTTCCCCACGTCTACTGCGAGCTGGACTTTACTAATCCCCTGGAACTCACCGTCGCGACGATCTTGTCAGCGCAAAGTACGGACAAGCGCGTGAACCTCACCACCCCCGCGCTTTTCGCCCGCTACCGCACCGCCCGGGATTACGCCCAGGCCGACCGCACCCAACTCGAGGAGCTGATCCGGCCCACCGGGTTCTTCCGCAACAAGGCCAGCGCCTTGATCAAGCTCGGCCAAGCTCTCGAGGAGCGCTTCGACGGTGAGGTTCCCGCGACGATGGAGGAGCTGGTCACGCTCCCCGGTGTAGGTCGCAAGACCGCGAACGTGATCCTGGGCAACGCGTTCGGCATTCCCGGCATCACCGTCGACACGCATTTCGGTCGGCTGGTGCGCCGGTGGGGGTGGACCGACGAAACCGATCCGGTCAAGGTCGAAAAGATCGTCGGTGAGCTGATCGAGCGCAGCGAATGGACGTTGCTCAGCCACCGCGTCATCTTCCACGGCCGACGCGTCTGTCACGCCAGGCGACCGGCGTGCGGGGTGTGCGTGCTGGCCAAGGACTGCCCGTCGTTCGGTCTGGGTCCCACCGAACCTGGAATCGCCGCCACGCTGGTGAAGGGCCCGGAGACCGAGCATCTACTGGCGCTGGCAGGACTGTAGCTCCGCGGTCTCGATGAGCAGGTCAACCCGGTGGACGATCGCGGTCTTGATCGTCGTTGCGGCCATCGTCGCGGCCTTGCTGCTCGAGCTGCGCGAGCCCGCATCCAAGCCCAGCAGTCCCGGGATCGCGGCTCCGCTGCCGGCCGCACCTGACCTGTCCGCCCTGCGCCGACGTGCCGATCTGGCGCCGTGCCCGTCCGACGGGACCGGTCCAGGACCGCAGACACTGCGGGGTGTGACGGTTCAGTGCCTGGCCGACGGCGCGCCGGTCGACCCCGCCAGGGTTGTCGCAGGGCACACCGTGGTGCTGAATCTCTGGGCATACTGGTGCGCTCCCTGCGCCCAGGAATTGCCGGCGATGGCCGAATATCAACGACGGGTCGGCAACAGAGCGACGGTGATCACCGTGCATCAGGACAACGATGCGGCGGCCGCGCTGTCGCGGCTGGCGGACTGGGGGGTGCGGCTGCCGACCTGGCAGGACGGCGACCGGCATGTCGCGGCTGCGCTCGGCGTGCCGAATGTCATGCCTACGTCGGTGGTGCTGCGCTCGGACGGTAGCGTTGCCGGCATCCTGCCGCGGGCGTTCGACAGCGCCGACGACATTGCCGCCGCGGTTGACCAGACGATGGGAGCGTCGGGGTGAGTGCAGCCGGTCCGACGGGCGTGCTGACCCCGCGGGCTGCACCCGCGTGGCTCAAACCGCTGGTCGAGAACGTCGGCTGCGTGCCTGCGGCATACCGCCGTCGGCTCCCCGCCGAGGTGCTTGCGATGGTGACCGCCGTCAATACCGCAGCGAAACTGGCCGGATCGCCGCGCAACGCCGCGGTGCTTGCGCTGTTCTCGGGGCCCGAAGACGCGCCGGCGGACGGCAGCGTTCCCCGTGACGCCGATCTGCTGTTGACGGTGCGTGCGTCGTCCCTACGTCACCACGCCGGCCAGGCCGCCTTCCCCGGCGGCGCAGTCGATCCCGGCGACGTCGGCCCGGTGGACACCGCGTTGCGGGAAGCCCGTGAGGAGACGGGCATCGATCCCACGCGGTTGCGGCCGTTGGCCACCCTCGAGAAGACGTTCATCCCGCCGTCCGGATTCCACGTGGTCCCAGTTCTCGCGTACTCGCCCGATCCGGGTCCGGTCACCGTAATGGATGCCGCCGAGACCGCGATTGTGGCGCGAGTTCCATTGCGCGCGTTCGTCAATCCGGAAAACCGGCTGATGGTGTACCGCGACAGCATTACTCGGCGGTTCGCGGGTCCGGCGTTTTTGCTCAACGAAATGCTGGTGTGGGGTTTCACGGGGCAGGTGATTTCGGCGTTGCTCGACTGCGCGGGCTGGGCGGTGCCGTGGAACACCGACGACGTACGCGAACTCGACGACGCGATGGCATTGGTGGACCACGATTGCGATCAAACTGGCGACGACGACGGCTACCGTGAGGCACGACGATGACAGCCTCGCAGTGGTTCGACCTGGCCGTGATCGCGGTGGCCTTCATCGCCGCGGTGTCTGGCTGGCGGTCGGGTGCGCTCGGGTCGCTGATGTCGTTCGTAGGGGTGGTTCTGGGTGCCGTGGCGGGCGTGCTGCTGGCACCTCATCTCGTCGATCACATCAGCGGGGCCCGAACCAAGTTGTTCCTCGCGCTGTTCTTGATCCTCGGCTTGGTGGTGGTCGGGGAAGTCGCGGGCGTGGTGCTGGGCCGCGCGGTCCGCGGCGCGATCCGCAACGGCACTCTTCGCGCTATCGACTCCGTGATCGGGGTGGTGCTACAGGTTATCGCGGTGCTGGCCGCCGCCTGGCTGTTGGCGTCGCCGCTGCGGTCGTCGGATCAGCAGACGCTGGCCGCGGCCTTCGAGGGGTCGATGATCCGCAAGCAGGTCGACCAGGTCGCCCCGAGCTGGCTGAAAACTGTGCCGAATCGGTTGTCGGCGTTGCTGAATACGTCCGGCATCAGCGACGTGTGGCAGCCTTTCGGTCGCACACCGATCGTCCCGGTGGACGCGCCGAACCTCAGCCTGGCGGGCAGTGCGGTGGTGGCCCAGGCGAGGCCGAGCGTGGTGAAGATTCGCGGGCTGGCCAACGGCTGCCAGAAGGTGCTTGAAGGCACGGGCTTCGTGGTCTCGCCGAATCGGGTGATGTCGAACGCTCACGTCGTCGCGGGCGCCGACAGCGTCACGGTGGAATCCAACGGAACCACCTATGACGCGCACGTGGTGTCCTACGATCCCAACGCCGACATCTCGATCCTTGACGTGCCGAATCTGTCGGCGCCACCGCTGGCCTTCGCGGACGGGCCGGCGAAGGGCGGCACCGACGCGCTGGTACTGGGTTATCCGGGTGGCGGCGACTTTGTGGCAACGCCGGCCCGCATCCGCGAGGTCATCGAACTCAACGGGCCGGACATCTATCGCACCACGACGGTGACCCGTGAGGTGTACACGATCAGAGGCACTGTGCGACAAGGTGATTCGGGTGGACCGCTGCTTGACATGGACGGCCAGGTACTCGGAGTGGTGTTCGGCGCGGCGGTCGACGATCCGGATACCGGGTTCGTGCTGACCGCAAACGAGGTGAACCGCCAGATGGCGAAGGTCGGCAGCACCCAGCCGGTGGACACCGGCCCGTGCATCACGTGACCGGCGGCTCGTAGACGTGAGCGAGGAACCGGGTCAGCTGTTGGTTGACCGCCTCGGGCTCCTCTTCGTGGCTGAAATGCCCTGCGCCTGAGACGGATACGAAACGACCATGGGGCGCGTAGCGTTCCGAGCGGTGAACGGCGTCGGCGAGCACGTAAGGGTCGGCGTCGCCCCGAAGGTGTAGCAGCGGAACGCCGACCTGCTGGTTCATCGACCGCATGAAGCGACGGCCCTCGCTGCGCAGCTGGCTGCGCACCGCCCAGCGCTGGTACTCCAGTGCGCAGTGCGCTGCGCCGGGGATGCGGATTGCGCTGCGCATGTGCGCGATGGTGGTCGAAAAGTCCTCCGTCCCAAGCCATTTAGTTCCAGCACGGGCACGCACTAGCTCTTCGAGCGCAATACCGTCGTGCCGGGTCAGCCAGCGCTCGGGCCACATCGGAATCTGGTAGCGCAGCAGCGACGGCAGCAGCGCGCGGCCCTGGTCGCGACGGGTGAGCGCCGATGCACGCAGCGCGACGGGATGCGGCGAGCTGACCGCCGCGATCGCCCGCACCAGCCTGGGGTGCAGCACCGATGTCGCCCAACAAACCAGTCCGCCGTCGGCATGGCCGACGAGCGTGGCGGAGGAATGTCCAAGCGCTCGGATCAGCCCGGCGGTGTCACCCGCCAGCGTCCACCCGTCGTATCCGCGCGGCGGTTTGTCGCTGCCGCCGTAGCCGCGGAGGTCGACGGCGACGAGGCGGGCACCGGTCACGCCCGTCAGCTGGTGACGCCAAGACCACCAGAACGAACCGAACCCGTGCAGGAACACCACCAGCGGCCGAGCCGATGCGGGCGTTTCGGTCTGCGCGGGGGTTTCGGCTTCGACGACATGAAACCGGATTCCGTTGGCGTGCACCTCCATATGCCGCCACGGCCCGTCGATACGGACGATCGACGGCGCGGGCAGCGCCATCTACCAGCCCGACGGGTCAGCCTGGGCGCCCGGCCCGCCGGCGTGGCTCACGGCCTTGTGATCGTGGGAGGTCAGCGCTTCCCGGGTTTCCTTGACCGACTCGATGGTCTCGCGCGGTCCACGGATGCGCCGCACCTTGAGGAAGCCCAGCAGCGCGAGCACCGCAGTGGCGAGCACCATGATGCCGAACACGATCAGGTACGCGGCCCACTTGTAGAGCCAGATGTCGAGCAGCTCGGCGAAGAAGAAGAACAGAAAGAACGTCGAGTAGAACAGCACCACCAGCGCGGCGATGAAGAACACGCTGCCGGTCATGCCCCTCTTGACGTCGCGGGTGATCTCGGCGCGGGCCAGCTCGACCTCGGCGCGTACCAGCGTCGACACCTGGGTCGTCGCTTCCTTGACGAGGTCGCCGATCGACGGGTCGGCCGGCAGGGCATGCGGATCCGTCAACGGGATCGACGTGATGGTGTTCGGCACTCCATTTCTGCGATCCCCGTTGGCCACGAACTTTCCTCCCTGGATCTCGCCGACGACTACGGTTGTGGACGGATTCCCGACGATTTTCGTCAACAACCGTAGTGCTCGGCGACGGTGGTTATGTCGCTACGCGGGTTCCTCGTCGACGGGAGCTTGCTTTGAGGTTCTCCTACGGCCTGCGACTGGTCGCGATTGTTCTTCTGCTTCCCCTTCTGGCGCCGGCCGTTGCGACGGCAGCGGACAAGGTGATACTCGGCGGCGGCGCCGGCATCGTCGTCAACGGTGAATCCGCGTGCACGCTGACAGCGATCGGCAACGACAACCAGGGCAATCTCGTGGGATTCACCTCCGCTCACTGCGGTGGGCCCGGCGCCCAGGTGGCCGCCGAACAGGCGCGAGGGCGCGGGGCCGCTCGGCGTGATGGTCGCAGGCAACGACGCCCTCGACTATGCGGTCATCAAGTTCGACCCGGCCAAGGTGACACCCGTAAGCAACTACAACGGGTTTCAGATCAGCGGCCTCGGGCCTGACCCGGTTTTCGGGCAGATCGCGTGCAAGCTGGGCCGCACCACCGGCTACTCGTGCGGGGTGACGTGGGGGCCGGGCGAGCAGCCGGGCACCATCCTCAGCCAGGTGTGCGGCCGGCCGGGCGACTCGGGTGCCCCCGTCACGGTCGACAATCACCTCGTCGGCATGATCCACGGCGCGTTCAGCGAGGAACTGCCGACGTGCGTCATCAAGTACATCCCGCTGCACACCCCGGCGGTGGCCGAGTCGATCAACGCGGTCCTGGCCGACCTGAACGCCAAAGGCCGTCCCGGCGCGGGCTTCGTCCCGGTCGCCTGATGCGCCCGCAGGGGATCAGTCGTTGGCCTTGCTTTCCCTGATCGCCTCGAACACGCCCGGGTCCAGCAGCGTCGACGTGTCCCCGAGTTCGCGGCCCTCGGCGACGTCGCGCAGCAGCCGGCGCATGATCTTGCCGCTTCGGGTCTTCGGCAGTTCGGGCACGACGTGGATCTCCCGCGGCTTGGCGATCGGCGAGATCTCGCGTGGCCACCTCGGCGCGCAGTTCGTCGACCATCTGGTCGCGTGGCATGTCGGCATGGTGGGCCTTGAGGATGACGAACGCGCAGATCGCCTGCCCGGTGTGGTCGTCGGTGGCGCCGACGACCGCAGCCTCGGCGACGCCGGCGTGCCCGACGAGCGCGGACTCGACCTCGGCGGTGGAGATCCGGTGCCCGGACACGTTCATCACGTCGTCGATGCGGCCCATCACCCAGATGTTGCCGTCAGCGTCGTAGCGCGCGCCGTCGCCGGCGAAGTACCAGCCCTGCTCGGCGAACTGCGACCAGTACGTGTCCTTGTACCGCTCGGGATCGCCCCAGATGCCGCGCAGCATCGACGGCCACGGCTGATCCAGCACCAGATAGCCGCTCGGCTGTTCGCCGTGATCGGTGCCGGGCTCGAGCTGGTTGCCGTCGTCGTCGACGATCTTGGCCGAGATGCCCGGCAGCGGACGCATCGCCGAGCCCGGCTTGCAGGTGGTCACGCCGGGCAGCGGTGAGATCATCGCCGCGCCGGTCTCGGTCTGCCACCAGGTGTCGACGATCGGGGTCTTGTCGGACCCGAACGCCATGCGGTACCAGCGCCACGCCTCGGGGTTGATCGGCTCGCCGACCGTACCGAGCAGCCGCAGGCTGGACAGGTCGTGGGCGTCGGGTAGCTGCCGTCCCCACTTCATGAACGTGCGGATCAGCGTTGGCGCCGTGTAATAGATTGTCACACCGTACTTTTCGATGACCTGGAAATGCCGGTGCTCGTCCGGTGACGCGGGCGTGCCCTCGTAGACGACCTGGGTCGCGCCGTTGGACAGCGGGCCGTACACGATGTACGTGTGTCCGGTGACCCAGCCGATGTCGGCGGTGCACCAGTACACGTCGGTCTCGGGCTTGACGTCGAAGACGTTGTAGTGCGTGTACGACGCCTGCGTGAGGTAGCCGCCGGTGGTGTGCATGATGCCCTTGGGCTTGCCCGTGGTGCCCGAGGTGTAGAGCAGGAACAGCGGATGCTCGGAGTCGAACGCCTCGGGAGTGTGCTCGGTGAAGCAGACGTCGACGGTTTCGTGCCACCACAGGTCGCGGCCCTTCGTCCACGGCACGTCGATGCCGGTGCGGCGCACCACCAGAACGTGCTCGACTGGGCCGTCTTCGTCGGCCGTGAGCCCGCGACCGCCTCGTCGGCGCCTTCCTTCAGCGACACCGCCTTCCCGCGGCGGTACTGCCCGTCGGTGGTGATCAGCAGCTTGGCCTGCGCGTCCTCGATGCGGGCGCGCAGCGCCGACGCCGAGAAACCGGCGAACACGACGCTGTGCAGCACGCCGAGCCGCGCGCACGCCAGCATCGCGACGATCGCCTCGGGCACCATCGGCATGTAGATCGCGACGCGGTCGCCGGCCTTGAGCCCGAGGTCGGTCATCGCGTTGGCCGCCTTCGACACCTCGGCCAGCAGTTCCGAATACGTCAGGCTGCGGCTGTCGCCGACCGGTTCGCCCTCCCAGTGGATCGCGACCCGGTCGCCATTGCCGGCCTCGACGTGGCGGTCCACGCAGTTGTAGGCGACGTTGAGCTTGCCGCCGACGAACCACTTCGCGACCGGCGCCTCCGACCAATCGAGCACCTCGGTGAACGGCGTCTCCCAGGTCAGCCGGTTCGCCTGCTCCGCCCAGAACCCCAACCGGTCGGCCTCGGCCGCCTCGTACAGGTCAGCGGTCGCATTGGCCTGCGTGGCGAATTCCTCTGACGGCGGATACGTCGACTGGGCTTCGGTGTGCGTCTCGGTCATGGTTGTGAGCGTAGTCAGCGCACAACCACCTGGATGGCTCTATTGTCTGCCCGTGGGGCGAAAGCGGGTCGCGGCTTTACTGCTGGTGACCGTCACGGCGGCGTCGGGCTGCGGGATCGTCGAGCGCGCCAGGGACGTCGCGACGAGCGCCTTGCAGACGTCCGCCCGCCCGTCGATCGTCCCCGTCGACGCGCCGGACGCCAACCTCGCCAACAGTCCGGTGGTGGCCGCGGTGCGATCGAGCGTGGTGAAGGTTCGCGGGGTGGCCGACCGCTGCCAGAAGATTTTCGAAGCAAGCGGTTTCGTGGTCGCGCCGAGCGCGGTGATGTCCACTGCGCACGAAGTTGCCGGGGCGGACATTTCCTTCGTGGAGGTCGACGGCAAAACCTATGACGCGCAGGTGGTGTCGTATGACCCGATCGCCGACGTATCGATTCTGGGTGTGCCGAACCTGACCGCGCAGCCGCTGCAATTCGCCGATTCCGGGGCCAGGAGCGGCACCGACGCCATCGTGCTGGGATACCCCGGCGACGGCGAGTTAGTGGCCGCGCCTGCCCGCATCCGCCAGGTCATCGAACTCGACGGGCCGGACATCTACCGCAGCATGACCACGACGCGCGAGGTCTACACCATCAGAGGCGCTGTGGCACAGGGTAGTAGCGGCGGTCCTTTGATCGACGTCGACGGCCGTGTGCTCGGAGTGGTGTTCGGCGCCGCCGTCGACGACCGCGAGACGGGGTTTGCGTTGACCGCCAAGGAGGTCGCTCGACAAATGGCGAACGTCGGCAACACCCGGCCCGTCTTCACAGGCGAATGCCTCAGCCGATAGCGGCCGTAGATGCGTCAGATGCGGACACGACGGCTCGATGGCTCTATCGTCTGCGCAATGACGCGAATGCGCGCCGCGGCGGCGATGTTGACGGCAGTCATGCTGGTGGTGAGTGCCGTCTCGGGCTGCGGTGGCGGCAACGGGATGTCAGACGTCGTGACCGTCAACGCGGGGAGCCGCAGAACCCGCTGATCCCGACCAACACCAACGAGACCAATGGCGGTCGGATCGTCGACCGGTTGTTCGCCGGGCTGATGTCCTACGACGCCAACGGCACACCCGCACTTGAGGTCGCGCAGTCGATCGACACCACCGACAACGTCAACTACCGGATCGCGCTGAAACCGGGATGGACATTCACCGACGGCTCCCCGGTGACCGCCCGCTCGTTCGTCGGCGCGTGGAACTACGGTGCCCTGACCACCAATGGCCAACTGCAGCAGAGCTTTTTCAGCCCGATCGACGGATACGACGCGGTGGCGCCCAAAGATCCCGGGGTGAAGCCGTCCGCCCAAACCATGTCCGGGCTTCGGGTGGTGAGCGACAGCGAGTTCACCGTCAAGCTCACGGCGCCAACCATCGATTTCAAAATCCGGCTCGCGTTCACGCCGTTCTATCCGCTTCCCGACGCCGCGTTCAAGGACATGGCCGCGTTCGGCCAGCACCCGATCGGCAACGGCCCATACAAATTTGCCGACGGCGACGCGTGGCAGCACAACGTGAAGATCGACCTCGTGCCGAATCCCGGCTACGGGGCTAATGGGGCTGGCAACCGGCCGCCGAAGAACAAGGGCTTGAGGTTCGTGTTCTACGCGAACCTCGACACCGCGTACTCCGACCTGCTCGCTGGCAACCTCGACGTGCTGGACACGATCCCGCCCAGCGCGCTGCCGACCTACCGCAAGGACCTCGGCGACCGCGCGGTCACCGGATCCGCCGCCATCAACCAGACCCTGGACACCCCGCTGCGGCTGCCGCACTTCGGCGGAGAAGAGGGCCGGCTGCGCCGCATGGCGTTGTCCGCGGCGATCAACCGGCCACAGATCTGCCAGCAGATATTCAACGGAACCAGAGCGCCGGCAAGGGAATTCACCGCCCGCTCACTCCCGGGCTACGACCCGAACATTCCCGGCAAGCAACGCGCTCGAACTTCGACCCGGCACGTGCCAAGCAGTTGTGGGCCCAGGCCGACGCGATCTCCCCGTGGAGCGGCAAGTACGTGATCGCCTACAACGCCGACGGCGGACACCAGGAGTGGGTGGACGCGGTGGCCAACAGCATCAAGAACACGCTCGGTATCGACGCCGCCGGCGCGCCGCAGCCGACCTTTGCGCAGATTCGCACCCAGATCACCGACCGCACGATCGAAACCGCGTTCCGCGCCGGCTGGCAGGGCGACTACCCGTCGATGCTCGAGTTTCTCGAGCCGCTGTTCGTCACCGGCGCCGGCTCCAACGACGTCGACTATTCCAACCCGGAGTTCGACCGCGCGATGATCCGCGCGAGGCCGCAAGGACCATCGAGGACTCATACTGGCTGACCAAACGGTGCACAGCAAATGCTGCTGCGCGACATGGCCGTTGTGCCGCTGTGGGACTACATCAACGCCGCCGGTCATTCGCCGTCCGTACACGACGTGACGATCACCTGGAACGGGTTGCCGGGTTACGAAGGCATCGTCAAGGGCTGATCTCTCGTGAACGCCTACATCGGTCGTCGTGTGCTCGCGATGATCCCGGTGTTCCTGGGTGCCACGCTGCTGATCTACGCGATGGTGTTCCTGCTGCCCGGCGATCCGATCGCCGCGCTCGGCGGTGACCAGCCGGTCAGCCCGGCGCTGGCCGCGCAGCTGCGCGCCCAATACCACCTCGACGACCCGTTCTGGTTGCAGTATCTGAAGTATCTGCAGGGACTCACCCGCGGCGATCTAGGCCGATCGTTCTCCGGGCTGCCGGTCAGAGACGTTCTGGTGCAAGCCTTTCCGGTGACTATTCGGCTGGCGCTGGTTGCCTTGGCGGTCGAAGCGCTGTTCGGTATCGGCTTCGGCGTGGTGGCCGGCCTGCGCAAGGGGGGATTGTTCGACGCGACGATTCTGGTGACGAGCCTTCTGATCATCGCGGTGCCGATCTTCGTGCTCGGGTTCCTGGCCCAGTTCGTGTTCGGGGTCAAGCTCGGCATCGCGCCGGTCACCGTCGGCGATCAGGCCACGTTCGGCCGGCTGCTGTTGCCGGGCTTCGTGCTCGGTGCGGTGTCGTTCGCCTACGTGGTCAGGCTGACGCGTTCCGCAGTGAGCGAGAACGCCGCTGCCGACTACGTGCGCACCGCGACGGCCAAGGGACTCTCCAGGCCGCGGGTCGTCACCGTGCACATCTTGCGCAATTCGTTGATCCCCGTGGTGACGTTCCTCGGCGTCGACGTCGGCGCGTTGATGGCCGGGGCGATCGTCACCGAGGGCATCTTCAACATCCACGGTGTCGGGGGAGCGCTGTATCAGGCGATCACCCGTCACGAGGCGCCCACCGTGGTGTCGATCGCGACCGTCCTGGTGATCGTCTATCTGCTCGCCAACCTCGCCGTGGACCTGCTGTACGCCGCACTCGACCCCAGGATCCGCTATGGGTGAGCGGCGCGGGCAGGAACGGTATGTCGGCGGGCGGGTCGAGGCTGGTGCTTCTGATACGGATCCCGTTGCGCCGGGCGGCTTCTGGCGGGAGGCTTGGCGCAACGTGCGGACACGCCCACAGTTCGTCGTCTCCGCACTGCTGATTGTGTTCGTCCTTGCCATGGCGACGGCTCCCTGGTTGTTCACCGGCGCCGACCCGACCTACGCCGACCCCGACCAGAGCATGCTGGGGCCGTCGGCCCAACATTGGTTCGGCACTGACCTGCAGGGCCACGACGTGTATGCCCGCACCGTGTACGGGGCCCGGGCGTCGATCTCCGTCGGACTGGGCACGACGGGGGCGGTGGTGCTGATCGGAGCCACGCTCGGCGCGCTGGCCGGCTTCTACGGTGGCTGGCTGGATGCGGTGATCTCCCGCTTCACTGACATCTTCTTCGGTATCCCGTTGCTGCTGGCCGCGATCGTGCTCGCGCAGGTGCTGCACGAGCGCACAGTGTGGACGGTGATCGCGGTGCTGACGGTGTTCGGGTGGCCGCAGGTCGCGCGGATCACCCGGGGCGCTGTGATCGCCGGCCGCAACGCCGATTATGTGCTCGCCGCAAAGGCATTGGGTGTCAGTAGGTTCGGCACATTGGTCCGTCATGTTTTACCCAATGCGTTGGGTCCGGTGATCGTGGTCGCGGCGATCTCGCTGGGCATCTTCATCGTCACTGAGGCCACGCTGTCGTATCTCGGGGTCGGCCTGCCGAGTTCGACAGTGTCATGGGGTGGGGATATCAACCTGGCCCAAGCCCGGCTGCGGTCGGGCTCGCCCGTACTGTTCTATCCCGCGGGCGCGCTGGCGATCACCGTGCTGGCCTTCATGATGATGGGCGACGCGCTGCGCGACGCGCTTGACCCCGCCGCACGAACGCGACGGTTATGACCGAGCCGCTGCTGTCGATAGACGCGCTGCAGGTGCGGTTCGGCATGGACCCGCCCGCCGTGCGCGACGCCGGCCTGACCGTCTACCCGGGCCAGACCGTCGCGTTGGTGGGCGAATCCGGCTCGGGCAAGTCCACGACCGCTGCGGCTGTGCTGGGCCTTCTCGCATCCGGCGGACGAATCACCAGGGGCCGCATCATCTTTGATGGCAAGGACATCACCCGCGCCGACCGGCATCAGCTCGAAGCCATCCGCGGGCGGCGGATCGGATATGTGCCGCAGGACCCGTCGACCAACCTGAACCCGGTCTGGACCATCGGCTTCCAGATTCGCGAAGCGTTGCGCGCCAACGGGTTAGCTGACGGACGGGCTGCCCGCAAGAAGGCGGTCCAGTTGCTGGACGACGCCGGGATGACGGACTCGACCGTCCGGGCGGGCAGATACCCGCATCAGCTCTCCGGCGGCATGTGCCAGCGAGCGCTGATCGCGATCGGGCTGGCCGGTCAGCCGCGGCTGCTGATCGCCGACGAGCCGACATCGGCGCTCGACGTCACGGTGCAGAAGCAGGTCCTCGATCATGTCGACGCGCTGACCGACCAGCTCGGCACCGCCGTGCTGTTGATCACTCACGACCTGGCGCTGGCTGCCGAGCGCGCCGAGCACCTGGTGGTGATGTGTCAGGGATCGGTGGTGGAATCCGGTCCGGCGCAAGAGATCATCAACAGCCCCAGACACGAGTACACGCATCGGCTGGTGGCTTGCGCACCCTCGTTGAGGGGCCGCCGCAGCGCTGAGGTCCGGCAACGGGTGGTGACCGAGGCCGCGGCGCATGCGGGAGGCCCGATCGACGACGTGCTGGTGGTCTCTGAGCTCACCAAGGTCTACCGCGCCGGTGTGCCGTGGCGACAACACGGCGTCACCGCGGTCGACGCGGTGTCGTTTCGTGTGCGGCGGGCCACCACCACCGCGGTCGTGGGGGAATCGGGCTCCGGGAAGACGACCGTGGCGCGGATGGTGCTCGGGCTGCTGGAGCCGACAAGCGGGACGGTGACGTTCGACGGCCATGCCATCGCCGAGCTGGACCGGCGGGGCGCCAAGGCATTCCGGCGCAGAGTTCAGCCGGTGTTCCAAAACCCTTACGGCAGCTTGGATCCGATGTACTCGGTGTACCGAACCATCGAGGAGCCGCTACGCACCCACGGCGTCGGCAGCCGGGCCGACCGCCAGCGCGCCGTTCGTGAACTGATCGACCAGGTGGCGCTGCCGTCGACCGTGCTGCGCCGGTTCCCGCGTGAGCTGTCCGGGGGTCAGCGCCAGCGTGTCGCGATCGCGCGGGCGTTGGCGCTGCAGCCCGAGATGTTGGTCTGCGATGAGGCGGTGTCGGCGCTCGACGTGCTCGTGCAGGCGCAGATCCTCGCGCTGCTCAACGAACTGCAAGCTCGACTGGGGCTGACCTATCTGTTCATCAGCCATGATCTGGCGGTCGTCCGGGAGATCGCCGACGACGTGGTGGTGATGTGCGGTGGCCGGGTTGTCGAACACGCACCGACCGAGGAGGTGTTCGAAAGCCCCGCAGACGAGTACACGCGTCGGCTGCTCGACGCGATTCCGGGGTCGGGCTAGCGTGGCGGCGATGGATCCGCTCGCTCCGCTGGTCGACCTGCCGGACGTGGTCGAGGCGAGTGAACGCGCCCGCGCGGCGCTGGCGAAGGTGCATCGGCACCGGGCCAACCTGCGCGGATGGCCCGCGACCGCGGCGGAGGCCGTGGTGCGGTCGGCCCAGGCATCTTCGATGCTCGACGGCGGCGCGCCGCGGTTTCCGGCCGAGGGCTTGAACAGCGGCCCGATTTTGGCCGGCGCGCTTCGCGTCGGCGAGGCGTTGGAGGGCGGGCAGACGGCAATGGTCGGCGTCTGGCAGAAGGCACCGCTGCAGGCACTCGCCCGACTGCACACGCTCGCGGCCGCCGACCTCGTCGACCCCGACGCACTGGGCCGACCCCGCGAGGACGAGGACGTGGCGAACCGACTGGACCTGTTGGCCCGCTTGATGACGGGTGGCAGTGCCGCACCGGCGCCCGTGCTGGCGGCGGTGGCCCACGGCGAGATACTGACGCTGTCGCCGTTCGGCAGCGCGAACGGCGTAGTGGCGCGTGCCGTGTCGCGGCTCGTGACGCTGGCGAGCGGGCTGGACCCGCACGGTCTAGGCGTCCCGGAGGTCTATTGGATGCGCCGAGCAGGCGAATATCGGGCGGCTGCGCAACAGTTCGCGGCCGGCACGGCTGATGGGGTGAGGCAGTGGCTTCTGCTGTGCTGCCGTGGCTTCGAGGAAGGCGCCAGCGAAGCATTGTCGATCGCCGAAGCCGCCTCCAAAAACGTGTGAAGCGGGCGGCGTTCCGAATTGCTTCGGCTCGCCACCCGCTAGCGCGGACCTCGGTTACCAGGCGTGCAACGGGGGTTGCGTGGGTGGCCTCGGCGTCCTTGCGATGCGCTTCAACTGCTGCCCCACCCAAGGGGCTGTCGATGTTGTTCGCTTTCCGCAATTACGCAGGCCCGGCAACACTTCTGCCTCTATGCGGCTTCTGCTCCGCGTGGGTGCCGGGATCCGCGCTGGGGAGTCCGGCTCGGGAGGTCGAATCTTCTCTTCCGACTAGACCTTGGCCGCACCGGGCTTCCGTGGTTCCTTTGTACTACGTGACCACGGTCACATCAAGAGTTGGCTCGCGCCTTTACCGGACTGTCACAGTAGGTAGCGCCGCAGCAGCGAATACGTCAGCGCGCCGGCCGCTAGCGCGCTGATCCCCACCGCCGCGGTGGTCGCGACCGCTGCCGTCGACGGTGCGGGGATCCGGTCCCGCAGCGACACCGGCTTGGAGAACGTCAGCATCGGCCAGCCGCGCGCCGCCGCTTCCTTTCGCAGCGCGCGATCCGGGTTCACCGCCGTCGGATGGCCGACCGTTTCCAGCATCGGCATGTCGGTGATCGAGTCGGAGTAGGCGTAGCAGTGCTCTAGCGGGTAGCCCTCGCGGGCGGAGAGCTCGCGGATGGCTTGCGCCTTACCGTCGCCGTAGCAGTAGAAGGCGACCTCGCCGGTGTATTTGCCGTCCGCGACGACCATCCTGGTGGCCATCGCGTGTGTGGCGCCCAGTGCGCGGGCGATCGGGGCGACGATCTCCTCGCCGGATGCGGAAACGACCACGACGTCGCGGCCGCAGAGCCTGTGGTCGGCGATCAGATCGGCGGCCTCGGCGAACACCAACGGGTCGACGATGTCGTGCAATGTCTCGGCCACAATCGATTTGACTTGCTCGACGTCCCAGCCGGCGCACATGTTGGTGAGATAGGACCGCATCCGATCCATCTGGTCGCGGTCGGCGCCCGACATCAGGAATAGAAATTGCGCGTAACTCGACTTGAGAACCGCGCGGCGATTGATGAGTCCTTGATCAAAGAATGGTTTGCTGAAAGCCAAGGTGCTTGACTTCGCAATGACCGTTTTGTCCAAGTCGAAAAACGCCGCCGTCTTGGTGCGGCCGTCTGCGGCCGGGTCGGCCGGCGGCGTGTGCTGCGTGGTCGTTAGCGGCGCGGCGGCCTCGTCGGACACGGTCACGGAGTTCAGCATAGGGCCGCGGGACTGTACCGCATTTGGACCCTGTGAAATGGCAGATCGAGTCACGTGTCGCTGACTGCAATTCCGTGGTGGCTCAGTGTTATCGATAGTTTCGGAGCCTTGCACCTCTCCGACGTCTGATGTGTATAGTGAGCATTACTCGGCTTATGCCGGGTGTGCATCAGCCCGACCCCCCGGGGCTGATACACGACGACCCTCGCCTCCTCCCCCCCTGGCGGGGGTCGTCCCCTTTCCAACGCAAATTTCGGCTCTTCATCCGTTCGTCGCGCGCCGGTCATTCTGGTCCCGGTGGTTGCGGAACGTCGTTTTCGTGGCTCGTCTGTCCACAGATTCCGTTCAGTCCCCAGATCTCGTCATGCAACTAGGACAACCTCGCCGACTGACCGCAAGGTGGGCTGATGACCCCACCCGGTGGCGTGCTTGCCGTCGTCGACGATCCCGCGCTGCGTGACGACGTCGACCGTGTCGCGGCGGCCGTCGCGGTGCGACTCGTCCACTGCGCGGGGACCGTGAATCGACGGGAGTGGAGCGCGGCGGCCGCGGTCGTGCTCGACGAGACCGCCGGCCGTCGCTGCACCCAGAGTGGTCTGCCGCGGCGGCCGCGAGTGGTCTTGATCGTCGGCAGCGAGCCTGACAAGGCGACATGGCAGTCCGCCATAGCAGTCGGAGCGCACCACGTTCTTCGACTGCCCGAGCAAGATCGCGATCTTGTCGAGATCCTGTCCGACGCGGGTGAGTCGGTGACGGACCGCGGCGACCGCGGCAACGTGATCGCCGTCATCGGAGGTCGAGGAGGTGCGGGCGCATCGATCTTCGGCGCCGCGTTGGCGTTGGCTGCCGGTGACGCCTTGCTCGTCGACGCGGACCCTTGGGGCGGCGGCGTGGATCTGCTGTTGGGCATCGAAGAGCAGCCTGGCCTGCGCTGGCCGGACATCGCCGTGGAGAGCGGACGGCTCAGCCTCGCCGCCGTGCGCGACGCACTGCCTCGCCACCAGGGCGTCAGCGTGCTGTCGTGCACGCGCCACGGCGCCGACGTCGCCGTCGGGTCATTGCTCGCGGTCATCGACGCGGGCCGGCGCGGCGGCGCGACTGTGGTCTGCGATGTGTCGCGGAGTCTGTCCGGGGCTGCCGAGGTGGCCCTCGATACGGCCGACCTCGTCGTGGTCGTAGGCGCATGCGACGTGCGGTCGTGCGCGTCGAGTAAGGCCATGGCGTCCGCGCTGCTCGGCATCAACCCGAATGTCGGCCTTGTCGCGCGAGGGCCATCGCCCGGCGGACTGCGTGCCGCGGAAGTCGCCGGTGTCGCAGGCCTGCCACTTCTCGCCGCGATGCGACCCGAGCCCAATCTGTCGGGTCGTCTCGAACGCGGCGGTCTGCGACTGCACAGGCGTTCGCCGTTGGCGACCGCCGCCCGACACGTTCTTGCGGTGCTCGACCGGCATCCGGCGGAGGCGGTATGAACCTGTCGCTGATCGACCGTGTGCGGGAACGGCTCGCCGCGGAATCCACGCCGCTGCGCCCCAATCTCGTTGCCGCGGCTATCCGGGCCGAATCCGGCGGGGTGCTCGGTGACACAGAGGTGTTGAGCAGCCTGCGGGTGCTGCAGACCGAACTGACCGGAGCGGGCATCCTGGAGCCGCTGCTATGCGCCGCCGGAACCACCGACGTTCTGGTCACCCGTCCCGACGCGGTGTGGGTCGACGACGGAAACGGGTTGCGCCGCAGCGAGATTCAGTTTGCCGACGAGTCCTCAGTACGCCGACTCGCTCAACGGCTGGCCGTCGCCGCAGGCCGCCGGCTCGACGACGCGCAACCCTGGATCGACGGTCACCTCACCGGGGTGGGCACCGGACAGTTCGCGGTGCGGCTGCACGCGATCCTGCCGCCGCTGGCGGTCGGCGGAACATGTTTGTCGCTTCGCGTCCTGCGTCCCGCCGCTCAAGACCTGCCGGCGCTGGCTCGTGCGGGCACGATCGCGTCGGAGGCCGCTGCGCTGGTGGACCGGATCATCGCCGCCCGCCTCGCCTACCTCGTCACGGGCGGTACCGGCGCAGGCAAGACCACGCTGCTGGCCGCGACGCTCGGCGGGGTCTCCGCGGACGAGCGCATCGTGTGCGTCGAGGACGCCGCGGAACTCGCGCCCAGGCATCCGCATCTGGTCAAGCTGGTCGCCCGGGCGGCCAACGTCGAGGGCGTCGGTCAAGTGACGCTGCGCGATCTGGTCAAGCAGGCGCTGCGCATGCGGCCGGACAGGATCATCGTCGGCGAGGTCCGCGGCGCCGAGGTCGTCGATCTGCTGACCGCGTTGAATACCGGCCACGACGGCGGCGCCGGCACGGTTCACGCCAACAGCCCGGCCGAGGTGCCGGCCCGACTCGAGGCGCTCGCGGCTCTGGGGGGTCTGGACCGCCTCGCGTTGCACAGTCAGCTGGCGGCGGCCGTGCAAGTCATTTTGCATGTTCGTCGGGGACGCGACGGCAGGCGTCGGCTGGACGAGATCGCGGTGCTGCGGCGAGATGGCGACGAGCCGGTACGGGTCATCACCGCATGGCATGCCGGCACTGGAATCTGTGCTGGCGCAGCAATTTTGAACGACATGCTAAACGCGAGGGGGATCCGGTGACTGGTTTGGCCGCCGCGTCGCTCGCGCTCGCTGCAGCACTGCTCGTTCTGCCGTATTCGTCGCGCCATCGCCTGATGGCCGCCGGCTTGGTGCTGCGTCGCAACACATTGCCGCATCGCGTCCGCGGCGTTGCGCCGTACGCACTCGCGATCACCGCCGTCACGGTGACGACGGTACCGATCTCGGTGGTTCTCGCTACAGGGGTGGCTGCCGGGACGCTGCTGCTGCGCCGGCGACGGCGCAGGGCGAGGGGACGCATCGAGGAAGACTCCCATGCGCTGCACACCGCCTTGGACGTCTTGATCGGAGAGCTGCGCGCGGGCGCCCAGCCGGTCACGGCATTCGCAGTCGCGGGAGCCGAGGCGGCGGGCACCGTCGGCGCGTCGTTTCGGGCAGTAGCTGCGCGCGCCGTGCTCGGTGCCGATGTGTCAGCGGGGCTGCGCAGCGCGGCCGCCACGTCGGCCCGGCCGGCGTACTGGGAACGACTGGCGGTCTGTTGGGAGCTGGCGCAGACGCACGGCCTGACGATGGCCACCCTGATGCGCGCCGCCCAGCGCGACATCGTCGAGCGGGCCCGGTTCGACACACGGGTGACGGCGGGCATGGCCGGCGCGCGTGCCACGGCGTCAGTGCTGGCGGGTCTGCCGTTCGCCGGCGTCGCGCTCGGCGAGTTGATTGGCGCGCATCCCGTGCGGTTCCTCGTTTCGGGTGGTGGTGGCTGGCTTCTGCTGATCGGGGTCGCCTTGGCGTGCTGCGGGCTGCTGTGGTCCGACCGCATCACCGGACGGGCGCTGTCGTGAGCTTGTCCACGGTGTTACTCGCGGCGGCGGTCCTGATCGCGCCGGGGCCGATGACCGTGCGTCGCCGCGCCGGTGTCGCGCCGCGTCCGGTGGTTCGCCCGGCGACCGACCGCGCGAGACCCGACCCGATGGGATTCGCCGCCAGCCTCGACGTGCTCGCGGTGTGCCTGATGGCGGGGATGGCGGTGTCGGCGGCTGCCGCCGCGACCGCGCCGACTGCTCCTCCTCGGCTGGCCGACTTGCTGCGCCGCGCGGCCGACATGCTGGCGCTCGGCGCGGAACCGGCAGCGGCATGGTCGGCGCCGGCAGGCGAACTCGAGCCGCATTGCGACTCGCTGCTGCGGATGGCTCGGCGGTCGGCGTCGTCGGGTGCAGCCCTCGCGGACGGAGTCGCGGAGCTCGCCGCGTCCGTGCGGCATGAGGCGGCCGACGCCGCACGCGCGACCGCCGAACGGGCGTCGGTGCTGATCGCGGGCCCGCTCGGCCTGTGCTACCTGCCGGCATTCGTCTGTTTGGGCATCGTCCCCGTGGTCGCCGGGCTGGCCAGTGAGGTCCTCGGGGCGGGGCTGCTGTGAAAGGACCGACATGGAGGGAGACGACGATGACCACGCGATGGCGGCATCTGAGGGCGCGGATGACGCTGCTCTTGGCGGCAGAGGACGGCATGTCCACCGTGGAGTACGCGATCGGAACGATCGCCGCGGCGGCATTCGGGGCGATCTTGTACACCGTGGTGACGGGAGACTCGATCGTCAGCGCGCTGACGAACATCATCAGCCGGGCGCTGAACACGAACGTCTGAGCGATGGCGGCGCCGTCACGGTCGAAGCGGCGCTCGCCATCGCTGCGTTGGTGGCCGTGCTGGTCTTATGCCTGGCCGGGGTCACCGCCGTCTCAATGCAGGTCCGGTGTATCGACGCCGCGCGTGAGGCGGCGCGGCTGGTGGCGCGCGGCGACGACGCCCAAGCCGAAGCTGTGGCGCGGCGCATCGCGCCACCGAACGCGGTGCTGCAGCTGCGCCGCGATGGCGAGTTCACCGTCGCGCGGGTCAGCGTGGGTTCCCGGTTACTGCCCGGCGTCACCATTGCTGCCGAAGCGGTGTCCAGCACTGAGCCCACCGGGCAATGAGCGCGGCTCGGCCAGTATCGTCGCCGCCTTGATGATGGCCGCGGTGTTGGTTGTCAGCGTCGGTGCGGTTCATATCGGCTCGGCGGTCGTCGCACGCCATCGCGCGCAGGCTGCTGCCGATCTGGCCGCGTTGGCTGCAGCAACGCTCATGCCAGCCGGTCCGGGGGCGGCGTGCGAGAGGGCGTCGGCGGTGGCGCGCGCGATGCGCACCACCGTGACCGCCTGCGACGCCGAGTCGCTCGACGTCGTGGTGACGGTCGACGCGCCCGTGGCGTTGCCCGTATGGGGGGCGGGTCCGGCCCGCGCGGTGGCTCGCGCTGGACCGGCCGTCAACGGGTGACGGCTTCACCTGCTACGGAATTCGTCGCTGCAACGCTCCGTTAGGCAAGCAAACCGGGCTTGCGCTGCCCTGCGGCTTGCGCATACCGTTATGACACGGTACTTTTCGCGTGCACCTGAGCATTCGGGGCGCGGAACGGAATGCGTTGTCAGGGCCGTTCACCGCGCATGCTGTATCGCCGTGACCGCTGTCTTCAGTAGCGAGGAGAGCGTTCCCATCGGTGACACGTCGTCAATCCGTGGAGACGACTGTCGAGGGGTCGGTCGTCACCAGCGGATGGGACGGGGGAACCCGCGTGCTCAGTTCGGCCAAGACCAGCCGGAGTACCTGTACTGCTGCGTGTTTGTCCAACGGCTCGTTGCCGTTGCCGCACTTGGGTGATTGCACGCACGAGGGGCAACCCTGCGGGCATTCGCAGGCCTCGATGGCATCCGCGGTCGCCGACAACCACGTCGCGGCCTGCCGGAAGCCACGTTCGGCGAATCCGGCGCCGCCCGGATAGCCGTCGTAGACGAACACAGTGGGCAAGCCGGTGTCGGGCCCGACTGCAATCGACAACCCGCCGATGTCGCCGCGGTCGCAGCTGGCGATCAGCGGTAACAGTCCTATCGCGGCGTGCTCGGCGGCATGCAACGCGCCAGGCACCTGAGACCAGTCGATACCGTTGTGCTGCAAGGCTTCTGGTGTGATGGTGTACATTGCTGCCACGGTTTCCAAGGTGCGGGCCGGCATCTCGAGTTCGACGAAGTCGATCACCTCGCCGGCCGCCGTGCGCCGCAAGCAGCCGATCACCTGGCTAGTGACCGCGACCGGCACGAGCCCGAGCGTGACATTCCCGAAAGTCGACCGCTCACCCGGACCCGTCACGGTGATGTCGGTGACTTCCCGCGCGTAGGTGGCGTAACCGGGATCCTCGGCGTGCACGAACGCCACGCCATCGTCGAAGTCGAGCGTGTCGACGATGTACGTCTCGCCCTGATGGAGATATACCGCGCCGGGATGCACGGACAGCGCCGCCCTGCCCGCTTCGACACCTCCGAGAAGCCGACCGGTATCCGCCTCCAGGATCGCAATCTGGTCGCCGCTCGAGCCCCGGATGTTCACGGCCGGATGCGGATCCACGCCGGGGGCGGCGAAGTAACCGCTGCCCCGCCGGCGCAGCAGCCCGTCATCGACCAGAGCCGCGGCGACATCCGTCGCGCCCCACATCCGCACTTCGGCATCGGTGAGCGGCAGTTCTGTTGCCGCGCAGAGCAGTTGCGGGCCGAGCACAAATGGATTCGACGGATCGATGACCACCATTTCGATCGGCTTGTCCAGCAACGCCTCCGGGTGGTGCACGAGGTACGTGTCCAGCGGATCGTCGCGGGCGATCAGCACCACCAACGCGCTTTGTCCGCGCCGACCCGACCGCCCGGCCTGCTGCCAGAATGACGTGACACTGCCGGGAAATCCGGCCAGCACCACCGCGTCGAGCCCGGCGATGTCTACGCCGAGTTCCAGCGCGTTGGTGGTGGCCAGCCCCACCAGCTCACCGCTGGCCAGCGCGCGCTCCAGCGCCCGGCGGTCCTCGGCGAGGTATCCGGCGCGATACGACGCCACCCGGTCGGCGAGCTCGGGCGCCGTGTCGGCGAGCCGTGCGCGCACACCCAACGCGGTCAGCTCCGCGCCGCGCCGTGACCGCACGAATGTCAGCGTTCGCGCCCCTTCCACCACCAGATCGGCCATGACGCGCGCGGCTTCGGCTCCCGCGGAGCGGCGCACGGGCGCGCCGTGCTCGCCGGTCACGTCGGCGCGCAACGCGGGTTCCCACAGCGCGACGGTCCGCGCGCCGTGCGGTGACTGGTCGTCGGTCACCTCTTCGACTGACTGCCCGATCAGCTCGGAGGCCGTGATGCCCGGCGAAGCCGTTGTGGCGCTGGCGAAGACGACCGTCGGGGTGGCGGCGTAACGCCCGCACAGCCGCAGCAGCCGCCGCAGCACCATCGCCACATTCGAGCCGAAAACGCCTCGGTAGTAATGGCATTCGTCAACGACGATGAAACGCAGATTACGTAGGAACACCGCCCAGCGGGCATGGTTTCGCAGCATCGACAGATGGATCATGTCGGGATTGGAGAACACCCACCGCGACCGCTCGCGCGCGAACCGGCGGACCTCGGCGGGGCTGTCGCCATCGTAGGACGCCGGCGCGGCATCGCCCAGCCGGTCGATCGCATCGGTCAGCGACGCCGCGGTGCGCAACTGATCGTGGCCGAGGGCCTTGGTCGGTGACAGATAGAGCGCTCGGGCGCGACGGTCGGTGGCCAGTGCGCACAGAATCGGCAACTGATACGCCAGCGACTTGCCGGACGCCGTTCCGGTGCTGATGACGACGTGCCGGCCCTCGTGCGCCAGCGTCGCCGCCCGGACCTGATGTGACCACGGTGTCGTCACGCCGCGATCGACGAACGCGTCGATCACGTCCTGTTCGGCCCACATGGGCCATGCGGCCGTCCTGCCCTGGTTCGCAGGCAGCTCGGCGACATGGCGCAGCGGCTGTTCTTCGGGGTCGGTGCCCGCGAGCGCGCTGGCGAGTAGATCCCGGCCGAAACCCGTCATCGCGCCCTCCTGTTCGTCTATCGGCGTCCGCTCATTGACGCGGGCGTTGGATGAATTGTTCACGACTTCGCGAGGCCAAGACTGTTGCTATCGCGTCGAACATGATTGACTAACGACGGTCGCAGCTTCTGTGTTTGTTCCAATGCACTCGCAGGATCGACGTTGCGGTCGCGGTTCCTGCGAGGATGGCAAGTCGGACGAATTCCGGCGAAACCACGAAGGATTTGCGGTCGGAACAGGCCCGGTGTACCGAAAGACGGTGTACCGCACCCTGTCAGAGAGGTAGTAAGCGAGAAATGCCACAGGGAACTGTGAAGTGGTTCAACGCGGAGAAGGGCTTCGGCTTTATTGCGCCGGAGGACGGCTCCGCTGACGTCTTTGTCCACTACACGGAGATTCAGGGCAGCGGATTTCGTACCCTCGAGGAAAACCAGAGGGTCGAGTTCGAGGTAGGGCAGAGCCCCAAGGGGCCCCAAGCCACAGGGGTGCGTTCCATCTGAGGAACCGAACCTGGCGAAACCCCCGCGGTCGCGTTCTCGCGACAGCGGGGGTTTTCATTTGAGCGCGAAGCGACACGCCGCATGGCGCGCCGGACAGCGCGCTGATGCCGATGCCGGGAGGCTTACTGTCGTTTGCGTGAGCCAGCTGTCCTTTTTCTCGGCAGAGTCGGTGCCGCCCGCGGTGACCGACTTGACCGGCGTGCTGGCCGCGAGTGGGCAGGTTGTGCTCGTCGGCAGCGGCGCCCGGCTGTCGGTGGTGGTGGACCGGCCGTGGCGGGCCGACGCACTGGCCGAGATGATGCACGACGCCGGACTTGACCCCGAGATTTCCCGTACCGACGAGGACACGCCGTTGGTACGGACCGCGGTGGACCCGCGGCTGCTCACCATCGCCGCTGATTGGACGCGTGGCGCCGTAAAGACCGTGCCGCCGCAGTGGCTACCCGGACCTCGCGAATTGCGGGCTTGGGCGCTGGCTGCGGGCACGCCGGAAGCAGACCGGTACCTGCTCGGGTTGGACCCGCATGCCCCCGACACCCATTCGCCGCTCGCGTCGGCCCTGATGCGTGTCGGCATCGCACCCACACTGATCGGCACCCGCGGGGCGCATCCCGCGCTGCGGATCAGCGGCCGGCGACGGCTATCACGCCTGGTAGAGAACGTGGGGGAACCGCCCGACGGCGCGGAGGCGTTGTCGCAGTGGCCCCATGTTTAGGGGTGCATGGCGGGGGAGTCGGTTTGCGTCGGCAGGCGCGGGGTGCAATCTTGTCATGTGCTGAGAGCACTGGAGGGCAATCTTGCCGGCCGGTGCTTATCGGCTGGAGGAAGTGGAGCGTAAGCGCAGTTGGCTAACGACAGCCGCACCAGCGGCAACGGTAGTAAGAATGTACGGCGGCTCGTCATTGTCGAGTCGCCCACCAAAGCGCGCAAGTTAGCCGGCTACTTGGGTTCCAACTACATCGTCGAATCTTCGCGCGGCCACATCCGTGACCTGCCCAGAGCCGCCGCTGACGTGCCTGCGAAGTTCAAGTCGGAGCCGTGGGCCCGGCTGGGTGTGAACGTCGACCATGACTTCGAGCCGCTCTACATCATCAGTCCCGACAAGAAGGGCACGGTCAGCGAACTGAAAGGCCTGCTCAAGGACGTCGACGAGCTGTATCTGGCCACGGACGGCGACCGCGAGGGTGAGGCGATCGCCTGGCATCTCTTGGAGACCCTCAAGCCGCGCATTCCCGTCAAGCGGATGGTGTTCCACGAGATCACCGAGCCTGCGATCCGCGCCGCCGCCGAACACCCCCGGGACCTGGACAACGACCTTGTCGATGCGCAGGAGACCCGCCGCATCCTGGACCGGCTGTATGGCTACGAGGTCAGTCCGGTGCTGTGGAAGAAGGTCGCGCCCAAGCTGTCCGCCGGCCGTGTGCAGTCCGTCGCGACCCGCATCATCGTCCAGCGCGAACGCGACCGGATGGCGTTCCGCAGCGCCAGCTACTGGGACGTCGTCGCCGATCTGGATGCGCGTACGTCGAACCCGTCCGCGACGCCGCCCTCATTCACGGCGCGTCTCGTCACCGTCGACGACCGCCGGGTCGCCACCGGCAGGGACTTCGATTCGCTCGGCCAGCTCAAGAAGGCCGACGAGGTGCTGGTGCTCGACGAGAACAGTGCCGGTGCGCTCGCGCGGGGGCTGCGCGGCGCCGAGCTCACCGTGTCGTCGGTGGAGTCGAAGCCCTACACGCGCAGGCCGTATGCGCCGTTCATGACCTCGACGCTGCAGCAGGAGGCCGGCCGCAAGCTGCGGTTCTCGTCGGAGCGCACGATGAGCATCGCGCAGCGGCTCTACGAGAACGGCTACATCACTTATATGCGTACCGACTCGACCACGCTGTCGCAGTCGGCGATCGACGCGGCCCGCAGGCAGGCGCGCGAGTTGTACGGCGAGGAATACGTGCACCCGACGCCGCGGCAGTACACCCGCAAGGTCAAGAACGCGCAAGAGGCGCACGAGGCGATCCGACCGGCCGGTGAATCGTTCGCCACGCCGGGCCAGCTTCATTCCGTGCTCGACAACGACGAGTTCCGGCTCTACGAGCTGATCTGGCAGCGCACGGTGGCCTCGCAAATGGCCGACGCTCGCGGGACGACGCTGAGCCTGCGCATCTCCGGAACCTCGGACGGTGGACAGAACGTCGTCTTTTCTGCCAGCGGTCGCACGATCACGTTCCCGGGCTTCCTGTCCGCTTACGTCGAGAGCCTTGACGACTTCGCCGGCGGTGAGGCCGACGACGCCGAGAGCAGGCTGCCGCAGCTCAGCGAGGGCCAGCGTGTGACAGCGAACGAGCTGACCGCCGACGGGCACACTACGAGCCCGCCCCCGCGCTACACCGAGGCGTCGCTCATCAAGGCGCTGGAAGATCTCGGCATCGGCCGGCCGTCGACGTACTCGTCGATCATCAAGACCATCCAAGACCGCGGCTACGTGTACAAGAAGGGCAGCGCACTCGTGCCGTCGTGGGTGGCGTTCGCCGTCACGGGCCTGTTGGAGCAGCACTTCGGCAGGCTGGTCGATTACGGCTTCACCGCAGCGATGGAAGACGAACTCGACGAGATCGCCAACGGGCAGGAGCAGCGCACCGTCTGGCTGAACAACTTCTACTTCGGCGGCGAGCACGGCGTGCCGGAATCGATTGCGCGCGCCGGCGGGCTGAAGAAACTGGTCGGGGTCAACCTTGAGGGCATCGACGCGCGCGAGGTCAACTCGATCGCGCTGTTCGACGACGAGCACGGGCGCACTATCTACGTGCGGGTCGGCAAGAACGGGCCGTACCTCGAACGGATGGTGACGGGCGACGACGGAGAGCCGATACCGCAGCGTGCCAATCTTTCCGATGCGATCACGCCGGACGAGTTGACGCTCGAGCTGGCCGAAAAGCTTTTCTCCACACCGCAAGAGGGCCGGTCGCTGGGCGTCGACCCCCACACCGGGCACGAGATCGTCGCCAAGGATGGCCGCTATGGGCCGTATGTCACCGAGGTGTTGCCTTCGCAACCCGACGATGGCGACGATGACGGTACGGCCGCCAAGAAGGGTAAGAAGCCCACGGGTCCGAAGCCGCGCACGGGCTCGCTGTTGCGGACGATGAGCCTTGAAACGGTGACACTCGACGACGCTTTGAAGCTCTTGTCGCTGCCTCGGGTGGTTGGCGTCGACCCGTCGACCGGTGAGGAGATCACCGCGCAGAACGGCCGGTACGGTCCATACCTCAAGCGGGGCAACGACTCTCGATCGCTGACCACCGAAGACCAGATGTTCACGATCAGCCTCGACGAGGCCTTGAAGATCTACTCGGAGCCCAAACGCCGTGGGCGACAAGCGGCTTCATTGCCGCCACTGCGGGAACTGGGGGCCGACCCGGCGACCGGCAAGCCGATGGTGATCAAGGATGGACGGTTCGGGCCGTACGTCACCGACGGGGAGACCAACGCCAGCCTGCGCAAGGGCGACGACGTGCTGACGCTCACCGACGAGCGGGCCGCTGAACTGCTCGCCGACCGTCGCGCCCGCGGCCCGGTGAAGCGGACCGCGAAGAAGGGCGCGCGCAAGAAGGCAGCGAGAAAGTCGACGGCCAAGAAGGCCTAGCGATCCTTGCCTTATCGCCGCTCGGTGGCGAAAACCCCTACACCTCGGACGGCACCTTGAGCTTTACTGGCCGTGCCAGCTGCGTAGGTGCGGTGCGTCCGCGCAATTCGACGATTTCGCCGACGTCCCAGCACAACGCCTCGGCGTCCAGCGCGCCGCTGACCGCGATCGCTGATGCCAGCACATGGCCTTCCTCGAGCTTGGCCAGTTCGGTCAACCGTGCGGCTTCGTTGACGGGGTCGCCGATGACGGTGTACTCGAAACGGGCCTGCGCGCCGATGTGCCCGGCGATCGCACGGCCGGCCGAGACACCGATGCCGAAGTCGTTGGCTCCGAGCGTCTCGATCAGCTCGTCGTTCAGTTCACGAGCTGCGGCAAGTGCAGCGCCAGACGCATCGGGGTGCTCCAGCGGTGCGCCGAAGATTGCGAGCGCGGCGTCGCCCTGGAACTTGTTCACGAAACCGCCTTGCCTGTCGACGGTTTCGACGACGATCCGGAAGAACTCGTTGAGCAAACCGACCACCTCCGCGGGCGGCTGGGTGGCGGCCAGCTGCGTGGAGCCCACGAGGTCGACGAACAGCACGGCGACGTCGCGTTCCTGTCCGCCGAGCTCGGGACGGCTCTCCAGGGCGCGTCGGGCGACGTCCTCGCCGACATAGCGGCCGAACAGGTCGCGCAGCCGCTGCCGCTCGGACAGGTCGCGCACCATGTCGTTGAAGCCGGCCTGCAGCAGGCCGAGCTCGCTGGCGTCGTAAATCTGCACGTGGGCGTTGTAGTTACCGCGCTGCACCTCGCCGAGCGCCCAGCGCAGCTGCCGCAGCGGGTCGGCGATGGACATCGCGGTGAGAAGCGTGCCGGTCAGCCCGATCACCAGCGCGGCAACAGCCAGCATGAGGATCGGCATGGATAGCTCTTCGGCGGGCGCGTGCAGGATCGACAGTCTCGAGCCGACGATTGCCACGATGATCGCGAGAATCGGCACGCCGGTGGACAGGACCCAGGTGAGAAGTGTCCGTAGGATCACCCCGGGCGCGTGGATCTGCTCGGGCACGCCCTGGCGCAGCGCCGCAATCGCAACCGGGCGAAGAACGCGCTCGGCTTGCAGGTAGCCGATGATCGACGTTGCTATGGCGCCCAACGCGGTTGCCACCGCAACCACCGGCGCCGAATGGCTGGCGACCGGCCAGATCGCGATGATGAAGATCGCTCCGCCGACACACCAATTGATGGCGCTGATCATCGACCGGTAGTACGGCATCTTCAATGCACGCGTCCGTGCTTGCTCGGTTGCGACGGGGTCGACGTCGCGGCGTCCGTCGCGATCGCGGCGCTGCCAACGGAACACCGGCAGCAGCAGCCGAAGGCTGACCAGCGATCCAAATGTGAAGGCTAACAACAGAACTGCGGCGAACAAAGCCAGATTCGCTTGCGGCAGATCCTGAATCACCACTCGGTCTTCGGGTGGAAGGCCGAAGCGCAGGAACCCGAGAACGAAAAGCGCACCAATGATGTCGGCTTGCAGCATGCCGAGGACGAAGACGGGCCAGGGGGTGCGAACCACCCAGCGGACGAATGCCCTGATTCGCCCGATGGTCCTAGCCGAACTCTTCACAGAACCACCGTATCGGTCGTGACTGACGCGGAATAGCGTCTTGTGCACGGTGGTGTCGGTGCCCAGCACTACTGTTGTCGGTGATGAGCGGGGTTTTTTCGCGTCTGGTGGGCCAGGGGGCCGTGGAAGCGGAGCTGACAGCCGCCGCGCGGGCGGCACGCGGTGATTCCGCTCACAACACGTCCGCGACAGGGTCTATGACACATGCGTGGTTGATCACCGGTCCGCCGGGATCGGGCCGATCGGTGGCCGCGGTGTGTTTCGCGGCGGCGTTGCAATGCAGTTCGGACGGGGAGCCGGGGTGCGGACGCTGCCGGGCGTGCATGACGACGATGGCCGGCACGCACGCCGATGTCCGCAGGATCATTCCGGAGGGGCTGAGCATCGGTGTCGATGACATGCGCACGATCGTGCAGATCGCGTCGCGACGGCCCAGCACCGGTCGGTGGCAGGTGGTGGTGATCGAAGACGCCGACCGGCTCACTGAGGGCGCGGCGAATGCGTTGTTGAAGGTGGTCGAAGAGCCGCCGCCGTCGACGGTGTTTCTGCTGTGCGCACCGTCGGTCGACCCCGAGGACATCGCGATCACGTTGCGGTCACGCTGTCGGCACGTCGCGCTGGTGACACCGACGGTCGACGCGATCGCGCGGGTGTTGGTCGAGATGGATGGCCTCTCTGCTGAGGATGCGGAGTGGGCGGCGTCCGTCAGCGGTGGGCACGTCGGCCGGGCTCGGCGCCTGGCGACTGATCCGGCCGCGCGCGAGCGCCGTCAGCGTGCGTTGGGTTTGGTGCACGATGCGGTGAAGCCTGCGCGGGCCTACGCCGCCGCCGAGGAGTTGGTCGCCACTGCCGACGCGGAAGCCAAGGCACTGAACGCCGACCGTAACGAGACAGAGGCGGAAGAGCTGAAGACCGCGCTGGGCGGTGGAGGCACTGGGAAGGGCACCGCGGCGACGCTGCGAGGTGCGACGGGTGCGATCAGAGACCTTGAGCGGCGGCAGAAGTCGCGGCTGACGCGCGCGTCGCGCGACGAGCTGGACCGCGCGCTGATCGACCTGGCGAATTACTTCCGCGATGCGCTGCTGGTGGCGTCGGGGGCGGGCGAGGTCCAGCCCAACCACCCCGACATGACCGAGCGCGTTCGGGCGTTGGCCGATCATGCGGCGCCGGAGCGGTTGCTGATGTGCATAGAGGCGGTGCTGGAGTGTCGGGAGGCGTTGGCCACAAACGTCAAGCCGAAGTTCGCGGTCGACGGCCTGGTTGCGGCGGTGGGCCAGGCGCTGCGCGACTGACTTGGGTGGCCTGCCGCGGCTGCCGTAGACTCGTCCCGCCCGGTGCTCGCGGCATGCCACCTTAGCTCAGTCGGCAGAGCGGCTCACTCGTAATGAGCAGGTCAGGAGTTCGATTCTCCTAGGTGGCTCCGTTTGTCTTTCCCGCGCGCACGACTTCGTCCGTTGGGCGCCTACACCGGAGCGACGAAACCGATCGGGCCGGAAGCGATGCACAGCGAAAGAGCGGCCGTGTTCGCGCGCACGCTGATGGCGTCGCCCGCGCCGGGCAATCGGACGAACATTCGGTTCAGCCCCGGATGGACAGGGGCTTTCGTCTCGGGCCCCTCGGACAACGACATCGTCACCGAGCCTTCGGTGTTGGCGAGATAGTTGATCTCAGCCGTCCAGTCGGCGGGGAGAAGAGGGCCGTCGAGGGCCATTCGCACTGGCGTGTTCGTCTGGACGAAGTAACCGCATTGCGGCACCGGTCCGGGAGTGATGGTTCGCACCCAGGTGACCTTCGCGTCGACGAGGCGCCCCCGCGAGTCGAGCATCCTGAGTCTATCTGTGGCTGAGGCGAATTCAGGACGCTGATTGAGTAGCGCGAACATATGGCTGGCGAGATTCTCGGGCCACGCCACTCGCTGGAGGACCAGGGGGTCCACCTCTTGATCGAGCATTGGCGCGTCGGAAGACGTATGCGCCTGGGCGAGAGTACGTTCGGCGTTCTGCAGGTAGGGCTGGGCCGGGTTGTCGCGCCAGCTCGTCATGAAGGTGACGGTGGAGTAAAGACAGGACGCGACAAACACGAGCGCGAGCACGGTTGCCACGGTTGTGCGCGGCCACGATGCGTCGAGCCAGCGCGACATTTCGCGGTTAGGGGCGCGGAAGGCGACGGCGGCGCACAAGGCTAGGACCACAACGAGGTCGGGGAAGTAGCGCAGCGTCTGCGCGAGTTCGAGCGCGGTGAACCGCGACGATCGCATCAGATAGATCGGTACTTGGCAGGCAAGGGCGTAGCCGGCGGCGACGATCCACACGGGGACGATGCGTCGTTTACGGATGAGAGAGATCCCCAGCAGTGATGCGAGCGCGATCCAGCCGATCGTCATGACGAGCGGGGATGGAGCCGCCCAGGGTGAGGCGGGCGCCCAGCGGTCCCAGTACCAGGGTCCGCCGACGAGTCCGGGCACGATGCCGTGAGTGATGGAGCGGCGCAACAGGTTCCAGGTCATGATGACGTCGGAACTCCATCGCTCTTGGTCCACTACGATTAGATAGAGGACGACCCACGCGGCGGTTAGAGCCAAACTGCTTATCCACAAACGTTTTCCGCGTTGCCACACGGTTCGAAGTGGGGAGCTCTCGCCGGTGACCTGTGCAAGCAGCGTGGCGATGGTGAACGCGACGAACGGGATGACGGCGGCCTTCTCGAAGAAGATCAGTCCGCTTACGTAGGCGAGTAGGGCGGTCGCGGCGTAGCGCTGGTTGCCGGTGCGGACGAGCAGGATCGCGTCGGCGCACGCCCACGCCATCGCGGCCAGCATCGGCAGCGAGTTGAGGGCGGCGGCCCACCAGGCAAAGCCAGGGACGCCGAGCGGTGTGAAAAGCGCGAACGTGAGGGGAATGAGAAGGACAGGCCGCCAGCCGAGGATCACGTAGAGAGCCCGCACCAGGGCGAGTGAGGCGAGAAGCTGCAGGACGACCAGGCTGATCGCCGGTCCGATCCAGTTGAGGGGGGCGAGACGGGTGATGGCTCCGGCGATGAGGAATGCCGCGGGCATGACGTGGCCGTCGTGGTCGTCGAACAGATAAGACGCCGAGAAGATGTTCTGAGTGCCGGCGCGGCCGGTCAGGATGAGATCGTCCCAGTAAAAGTAGCCGCGGAAGGCGAGGACGGCCCGGACCGCCAGCTGCAGCGCGATGAGCAGCCCGGCGACCGCGGCAACCCAGGGAATGCGGGTCAATCGGGCTGCCATGTGGCCTTTCGTCTTGGCGGCGGTTCTCCACGACTGTACGAGGCACACTGGATGAGCCCGGCAGACGTTGTCGCCGATGGCAATGCCTTGGCGTCAATGGTGGGTTCGCAGGGCGCTTAAGCTAACGAAATGCATGGGGATGCGCCGGGGATGGGGTACGGGCCGCCACCGAATCCGAGCGCACCTTCGACACCCCCGGCCGGGTCGACCGTGTCGCCAGCTCCCGTTCCGACAGGACCGCCTTATGGGCCACCACCTCGGCGCCCGTCGCGGGTTGGAACTATCTTGGGGGCGATTGCAGTCCTACTCGCAGGATCGGCGTTAGGTGTGTCCCTAGTTCGCAAACCCGCGATACCGACGCCGCAATCGGCGCCCCCCACGTCATCTGCAGTACCGGCGCAAGAAGTGTTCGTAAATGATGCCGATCGGGCATTATGCGAAGCGATTGCACCGCTAATGAAGGAATCTGATGAACGCGCCCGAGCTTTTTCTGCCTTTCCGAATAACTCGCCTGAGCAGAAAGCCGCACTCCCCGACTACAGAACCTTCACACAGGATTGGTCGAAGAGGCTTCAGGTGATACTGAATTCGCACGCTCAGCCTCCGAGATATCTAACTCGTACACTTCAAAGATTTATTGACGACACGTTGCTATATACTGGCGTTGACGCAGTCGGCGATGAAATTGGCGTACTTACGTGGAAAATGTCCCTTATTGATTACGGCGGACCGCTTGCTCGTTGCAGCTCCTTGGGGATCAGTTGGTAGCGAGACAACCGACAGAGCACTTACCCGCGGGTGAATTCGCTGAGGAGATTCTTGGCGGATTGTGGCCAGGCACTTCAGCGGCTGATTGGCACGACACCGCTGGTTTCCAAGACCTCTTCGCAATGGCTAACACTTCAGCCGCGGGCGACGTCAAGAAATCGGTTGACCGAATAGCTATCGTCGATTCAGGTTCTTGGACCGAAGCAATCGTGGCTATGTATCAAAAAGCTGTCGGATTATTATCTGACCACGCCAGTTACCATGCATCCGCGCATGCCGTGTCGAATAGATGTGCAGAGGTAATCGCGACTGCCAGGGTCCAGATGCGTAATATTTTGTCTGATGCACACGTTGAAATACAGCAACTGCGGGTATTTGTGGCCGCCTTGAAGGCTGCTATACCCCCTGGACCGAATCATCATCGATTAATCGCCGAATTGGATGAAGCGCAAAAGCTAAGAACTGAAGCGATTGTTTACGCCCACCGTGCCCGAGCTGCCAGCGCGAGCTTAACTGCATCCGGCGTAATCGAAACCCAACTTTCAAAATTACTGCCTGCGCCGAAGTCCGGCCCAAGTCAGGACGGGGCACCGACCCTGAAACCTGATTCAAATAAGGTGAACGCCAGAGCGATGAATTTCCGTACAAATGGAGGTGCGCCCCTCGCACCGCCGCCAACGGATGTAAGCGGAGTCGGTGATGAGCGCACCGAAAACCGGGGTCTACCTACTCCGTCGGGTCCGGTCCCCCCGCCTGGTGGGGAATACGTTAATCCGGCGGTGCAAAAGCGAGATGTTCAGAGGTCGATACCCAATGGGCAGGTCGGGCAACCGACGAATTCCCTGAGACCCGCGATCGCAAAACGGAGCGTTCCGTCGCAGGGCCCTCTTGCGGACATGGGTACGGCTGTCGCGCATGTGTCGTCGATCGGAGTTCCATCCTCAGGCCTGCCAGCCCCAGGCCCCAACGCAACCCCCGCCGCCAGCCCAATGACCGGCCTG
Source organism: uncultured Actinomycetota bacterium (assembly GCA_963744085.1). Lineage (GTDB taxonomy): Bacteria > Actinomycetota > Actinomycetes > Mycobacteriales > Mycobacteriaceae > Mycobacterium. Next base: position 217,030 of record CAVUSK010000014.1, on the reverse strand, counting down.
TCGCGAAGCGTCCCGACCTCACTGCCCTCGACCTCGCTGCCTGCGACATCCGTCCCGCCCACCCTGACGTCCACCCCATCGCCCAGCGCTGCCGCTGATCTGTCCCGCGGCTTTACCCAAGGCCTCGATACCGGCGCTGCTGCACCCATGTCCACACCTCAATCGCTCATTTCTCAGGCGTCGCCACCGCCTTCCATCACTGACGCAGCGGCCGCCGCGACACCCGCTTCAGTCTTCGGTGCGCCGGCCGCGGATTTGACTGCGGCTGTGACCCCGCCTCCCGCACACGGCCCATCGCAAGCTTCGGTCCCGCAGGCCGCGCCCATCATCGCCGCGCCTCCGATGGCACCGCAGAACCTGACCCCCTACGGCTCCGACATCCCTCGTTCGCCCACGCCTCCACCGCCACCTCCCGCGCCGACCATCACCACCTCCGGACCCGGCGGCCCGATGCCCCCCGGCACCGCGACGGCAGCCACCTCGAGCGCATCCGCCGCCGCACCGATGCCTGCCGGCATGCTCGCCACCTCCGGCGTTGCGGCGACAGGCACTGGCGCTGCTCTGGTCAGCTCCCAAAGCACGGACGCACTCCTCGACAAAACTGTCCGCCAGGCCTACGAGTTGCTGCACGCCTCACGCCTATCTCCCGGCGTCCACTGGTGCGTCGCGATCTTCAATACCGGCCGAGGAACCCAGACCGTCATCACGAGCAATGAGGGCGCAGGTTACATCCCGTCAGGCGTCTTCCTTCCCGCAAATGCTCGCCTACTTTTCGCGGACCCCTTGCTGGACAACGCCTTTCAAGCCAAGTGGTTCGGCTGGGTGAACCCGTCGGAAACGATGGTCGCATACGCCGCCCACCGCGCCGTCCTGGACCCGAACTTCGATCTCTACGCCCTGGCCGCCACGACCGATCCCGGTGGGTCCTCCGTCCTACCCGCCCGACGCGCGGGAGTCCCGCATTACCAAGACTGCGATTCCACGCAGTCGCAGTTCCCGGCGGACGAGCCCACACCGGAGCTCGACGCCACCCGGCTGCATCGCCTCGCCGTCACCGACGCCGCCGCATACGCCGACGTCCGTGACCGGAATCTCGACAATCAGCGAAAAGCATGGGACGCCACCGCCGCCGCCGTCGGCATGGCCATGGCTGGCGCCGAACCGTTGTTCATCGAGGTCGCGCCGGTAATCCGCGAAGTCTTCGGTGCACTCGCCGCGGGCACCACCATCGGTGACTCGCAGTGGGCGGCGCTGGACAGTTTGCAGCGGGTCCGCAAGTCGCTCTGGATGCGGCCCGGCTACATCGAGATGGAGCCCTCGACGGCCGATGCGGTAACAGCTCTTTACCGAGCGCACCACAACATCGACCGCGCCGTCGAAGCACTTGCGCTCTGGCGCTCGGAAACCCCCGACTACGCCGACATCGTCTACGCCGCACAACAAGTCAGCAAGGAGGCGCAACTTTGGCCGACCGCGACATCAAGCTAGACACCGCCGAGACCCTCGCCGAGGTCCACGCGATCGCCGAAACCGTGCGACAAGTCGCGGTCCCCGGCCCGGTCCCGGAAGCCTCCGGCGAAACACCGATCGACCTCGCACTCGCCGCGGTCGCCAAAGCGCAGCAGGCGCAGGCTGACGCTTGGGCAGCCGCCGTCTCCGCCACGATCCCCGAGCAAGAGGCGAAATCCATCCACGCGGTCCAGATGCTCGATGCCACCGAACAAGAGAACGCCGACGCGATCGCGCGCGTGTATCCCGAATCTGGTGGTCAAGGCGTTCGAGAGGGCTGATCAGGCACCGTCTGTATGGTGAACCGGTGCGCACATTGGTCACCGGCGCCGCCGGTTTCATCGGGTCGACCCTCGTCGATCGCCTGCTTGCCGACGGTCACGAGGTAGTCGGGCTCGACAACCTGAGTTCAGGGCGCGCAAGCAATCTCGAACAGGCGAGAAAAAGCACCAACTTCACCTGGGTCGAGGACGACCTCGTCAGCGCAGACCTCGACGGCCTGCTCGCCGCGCACCAACCGGAAGTGGTTTTTCACCTCGCGGCCCAGATCGATGTCCGCAAATCCGTCGTTGACCCGCAGTTCGACGCCGAAGTCAACGTGGTCGGCACCATCCGGCTCGCCGAGGCCGCTCGAAAGGCGAAGGCGCGCAAGGTCGTTCATACATCGTCGGGCGGTTCCATCTACGGCACCCCCCACCAGTACCCCACCAACGAGTCGACCAAAACAGATCCGGCGTCCCCGTACGCCGCGGGCAAGGTCGCCGGCGAGATCTACCTGAACACCTTCCGCCACCTCTATGGCCTCGACTGTTCGCACATCGCGCCCGCGAACGTTTACGGCCCGCGCCAAGACCCGCACGGAGAAGCAGGCGTGGTGGCGATCTTCTCTCAGGGCCTGCTGTCGGGCAAGCCGACGAGGGTCTACGGCGACGGATCCAACACCCGCGACTACGTTTTCGTCGACGACGTCGTTGACGCGTTCGTCCGGGCAGCCGGGCCAAAGGGCGGCGCACAGCGCTTCAATATCGGCACCGGCGTGGAAACATCGGACCGCAAACTACATTCGGCTGTGGCGGCCGCAGTCGGAGTGCCCGACAACCCGGAATTCGCACCACCCCGGCTCGGTGACCTGAGGCGATCGTGCCTGGACGTCCGGCTCGCCGAGATGGTTCTCGGCTGGTGCCCGAAAGTCGCGCTCGACGAAGGCATCCGACGCACTGTCGAGTACTTCCGGCAGACCCTGAGCGTCTAGTTCTCCGGCCGCTGCGCGCCTTCCAGCGCGATCGCGCGCGCCAGCCTCGCATAGCGCAATTCGACGTCTCTGAAATGCAGGTAGGTGTTGAGCGTGGTGAACGCGAATGCGACGATCAGCAGGTACAGCATCAAGTCGGTGCCACGCGCCACTCCCACCCAGTGGGCGACAACCGTGGTGTCGTTGGGCCGTAGCACCGCGTAGATGCCGACGATCACGAACAGCACATACCCGACCTTGACCCAGGCCCTTGCCTGCATCGAACCGCGCGACCGCAGGAGAAAAACGAGCAGCGCGATCACCGCCGCGATCAGCAGTACTTGAATCCAGTTCATCGGGACTTCCTTCCGCGCAGAAACCCGTCGAAGACGATGTTGACGCCGTTAAGCAACGGCTGGCCCTTCGACCTGGAGTATTCCGTGTACAGAATCTCGACTGGTTCTTCGGTTACCCGCCAATGGTTTTCGTCTATCAGCGCGATGATCTCGCTGGCATGGACCATGCCGCTCATCGTGAGGTCGAGACCTTCGGCCACCTTCCGGTTGAACACCCGCAGCCCGTTGTGCGCGTCGGACAGCTTGAGCCGCCTGCTGCGTGGGCTGAGAAACACCGCCGTGCGTAACACGATTCGCTTGAGCATCGGTACGTCGCTGTGCACTCCTTGCTCGGCGAACCGGGTGCCGATCACGATGTCGACGTTCTCTTCGGTGAGCTTGTCGATCATCCTCAGCACATCCTTGACGCGATGTTGCCCGTCCGCGTCGAATGTCACGAACACCTCGGCGTCCGGCTGGCTGCGGGCATACTCGACACCGGTCTGGATCGCCGCGCCCTGGCCGAGATTCACCGGGTGCCGCACCACATGCGCGCCCGCGCGGAGCGCGATCGCCGCCGTGTCGTCGTGACTACCGTCGTCCACGCACACGACATGGTCGAAAACCGACCGCACATCGGCGATCACTTCACCGATGACGGCGGCTTCGTTGAAGGCGGGGACGACGATCCAGACGTCCGGGTAGCGGCTGTCGATGCCCCAAAAATACACGTCAGGGGATCGGAGGCAGTGGCGCCGGGCCGGTCTGACGAACCATTCGCAGCGCCGCCAGATGGACGACGATCCCCACCACCGGGCCACACAGCAGAGCCACCACGGTCCGGTTTTCCAGCTCCAGCGGCAACAGCAGCAACAACGCGGACGCCACGGTCGCGCCGATCCAGCCGAGCGAGTAGGCCCGGTGCATCGCCGCCGCGACCGTCGCCGCCCCCGTCAACGTCAGCAGCGCAATCGAGACTGCCGCGGCGGTCAACCAGGCCAGCAGCGCCCCATCGGCGCGGTACTCCGCGCCGAAACCGACCCGCAGCAGCCACGGCCCGACCAGCCACGCCGCCGCCACGCCGACCGCACCGATCGCGAGGACCACCGCGGTCGGCCCGGCCAGTGCCCGCATCCGCTCGGCGCGTTGGTCGACGAAGTGCGCGATCAGGTTGCCCTGCATGGCGGTCAGCGGTACCAATAGCGGGGCCCGCGTCAGCGTCACCGCCAGGATCACCACGCCGCCTGTCGAGCCCAGGTCGCCCGACGTCGCCTTCAGCAGCACCGGGAATCCCATCACCAGGATCGCGCTGGCCCCGGCCGCGGCGATCGCATGCGCCGCGCCGCGCAGGAATGTCGCGGTGTCGCCGTGGGCGACCAGCTGCGCGGCCGCCCGTGTTGCCGGGGACGCCACCAACATGACCAGCCACGCGATCGCGCCGCACACCGTCGCCCAGAGGTAACCCACCAGGCCCCAGCTCAGCGCAAACGTCGCAGCCGCCACCGCGACCCGCATCCCGGCGTCGGTCACCATCAACGAGCCGTACTGCGTCCATCGGCCGGCGCCGGCCAGCATGCCCAGCAGAGTCGCGTGCATGCAGAACCCGGCCAACCCGACGCTGAGCAGCACCACGCTGGTCCACCGCGCCTCGACGAACACATGTCCCGCCCACAGCGGCGCGCTTCCCGCGATCACCAGGCCGGCCACCACACCGATCACCGCTGCCACGCGCAGCGGATGTGTCTGCGGCCCCGGCGACAAGACCGCGTAACGCGCCGAGCGCACTTCCCGCGTCGCCTCTTGCAGCAGCCCATTGGCCGCGCCGGTGACAAGACCGAACGCACCCCAGAACACCCCGAACACCGAGAAGCCCGCCGGGTCCAGATCTCTTGCCGCGAGATACAGCACGAGGTAGCCGCACAGTGCGGTCACCGCGGTGGCGACACCGACCCGCGCGACGCTGCCGCGGGTGATCGGACCGGTCGGGATCCCCGCGTCGGTCACGCGGACTCCGAGACCCGTCGGCGCCGGACGCGATACGCGACGAAGGCCACGATGATTAGCTCAGCCGTGCCGATCACGTACCACTTGTAGCGGTCGAAGCCGGCGTAGATCTCGCCGATGTTCTCGCCGGCGAAATAGCCGAGCAGCGACCAGAAGGACACCCATAGAAATGCGACCAGCGCGTTGAACCCGAGAAACTTCAGCCAGTGCATGCCGACGGTTCCGGCCAGGATGCCGTTGACCTGGCGCAGCCCCTCGACGAACCGGGCGACGACCACAATCTTCCCGCCGTGCCGGTTGAAATAGTTCTCGGCGCGGTCGAGGCGCTCAGGGGTGAGGAATATGAAACCGCCGAACCGCTCGACAAGAGGACGACCCTCGAAGTGCCCGACGGCGAAGCCGATGTTGTCGCCGATGATCGCTCCGAGCGCCGCGATGAGGATGACCAGCGCGATGTTCATGTGGCCTGTACCGGCGAAGATGGCCGCCGCGATCATGATGGCCTCGCCCGGCACGGGAACACCGAAGTCTTCGAGCAGCACGAACCCGCCCACGGCCAGATAGCCGTAATGCTCCAGGAGCGGCTGCACATCGCCGAACACCCCAGGCAGCTGGCCCTGGCTCATGTCTGCTCCATCCGGCTCGTCGAACGCGGCGCGATCGACGATATGGGATTCGTCATCGATCGTGACCGCACGGTGGCAACTTCGCAGGCATGAGACACTGGAAACGGAGGGGAGTATTCCTTCGCCGCGGCGTCGTCATCACGTCGACCATCATCGGTCGACCGGCCCGCGGGCCGCTGTGGCGGTGGAAGAGACCTCCGGCGTTTCACGACGACCGGAGGCTCCAATGAATGTGTCCCAGCTCGAGTGGATCATCACGCTTGGCGTGACGATCGCCGTTCTGGTGTTCGACGTGATAATCGTCGGTCGCCGCCCCCATGAACCGACCAAGCGGGAATGCGCCCTCTACCTGTCGATCTATGTCGGACTCGCAGTTGCTTTCGGCGTCTTCGTCTGGTGTTTCCACGGCAGCCAGTTTGGGCTCGAGTTCTTCGCTGGCTGGCTCACCGAGTACAGCCTCTCCGTCGACAACCTCTTCCTCTTCCTGCTCATCATGGCGAGCTTCAAAGTGCCGAAGAAGTACCAGCAACAGGCGCTGTTGGTGGGAATCGTGTTGGCGTTGGTGTTCCGCGGCATCTTCATCGCGCTCGGCGCTGTGGCGATCGCGAAGTTCTCGTGGGTCTTCTACATCTTCGGGCTGTTCCTCGTCTACACGGGCTTACACCTCGCCCAAGACAAGGATCGCGACGACGATGCGGAGAACTTCGTGGTCCGATTCGCGCGCAGGCACTTCAGCGTCTCCGACCGGTGGGAAGGCCTCAAGCTCTACGTCAAGGAGGACTCCCGGCGCCTGATGACGCCGATGTTCATGGTCATCGTCGCGCTCGGTACCACCGACATCATGTTCGCGCTCGACTCGATCCCCGCGATCTACGGCTTGACCAAAGAGCCGTACCTGGTGTTCACCGCGAACGTGTTCGCGTTGATGGGCTTGCGGCAGTTGTACTTCCTGCTCGGCGATCTGCTGAACCGGCTGGTCTACCTGTCCCAGGGCCTCGCGGTCATCCTCTGCTTCATCGGCGTGAAGCTCTTCCTGCATGCGCTGCACGAGAATGAGGTGCCGTTCATCAACGGCGGCAAGCACTTTGACGTGCCGGAGATTCCGACGCTGTTCAGCCTCGGGGTCATCGTCGCGGCGTTGGCCATTACCACGGTGGCCAGCCTGGTCAAGACCCGCGTGGTCGACGCCGACGAACAGACGGAATGACCCGCGTGTTCAGGCCAGCGCCTCGTAGAACAGCTTCGTGTAACGCTGGGTGCGCTTCGTCCCCGTTGTGCCCGGGCCCATCTTGTTCATGACGTACGCGAACGTCGCACCGCGATCGGGGTTCATGACGACGGCCGAACCGCCCCAGCCGCCCCAGAAGCAGATTCTCCCGTCGGGAATCATCGGGAAGGTCTTCGGCTCCGGCAGGCCGAATCCAATGCCCATCCGCAGCGGAACGGCGAGCACCAGATCGTTGCCGTTCGATTGCTCTTGGAAGATCAGGTCGATGGTCGCGGGGTTCAGCAACTGCACACCATTTGCCTTGCCGCCCAGCGAGATCGGTGACATGGCACGCACCAGTGATCGCGCGTTTCCGTGGCCGTTCGCCCCGCCGATGTCCGCGCTCCGCCACGCCGCCGTGTGCGCGACCTCGGCCCCCATCATCGGAGGAGCGGTGAACGTCTTGAACATCGGACTGTCGTGCGGCAGCACGTCCAGCGGAATTTCCAGCGGCGGGGGCGGAATCACTTCGGCGATCCGGTCCTCGTCCTCGACCCGCGCGCCGATCTGAATGTCGGCATCCAGCGGCTCGGCAATCTCTTCGCGAACAAAGTCTTTCAGCGTCTTGCCGGTGATACGGCGGACGACCTCACCGACCAAGTGACCGTAATTGACCAGGTGATAGCCCGAGGCCGTGCCGGGTGGCCACCACGGCGTCTGGTCGGCCAGCCGCGTCGTCGCCTTGTGCCAGTCGTACATGTCCTCGAGCGTAAACGGGGCATCCCACCCAGACATTCCTGACGTGTAGCTGAGAAGGTGCCGAACCTCGATGTCCTGCTTGCCGTTTACCGCGAACTCGGGCCAGTAGTCGGCGACCGGAGCGAAGACGTCGACTAGGCCGCGGCTGGCGAGCACCAGTGCCGCCAGCGAGGTAACCGGCTTAGTGCTCGACCACAGGTTGACGATGGTGTCTTCACCCCACTCGCGGGACTTGGCTGCGTCTGCGTGACCGCCCCAGAGGTCAACGACCATCTCACCGTCGATGTCGATGGCGATGCAGGCGCCCACGTCCTCGCCGCTGTCGATCTCTTCCGCGAGTGCCGCCCGCAGTCTGTCGAACCGCGAATCGCAATGACCGTGAATGACGTCGCTCACCCGACCATCATGCGCGCCCGGACGCGCTTACGCGATGAGTTGTTGCGCGAGTTGGCGAAGATCACGTACGACGAGCGTCGGTTGGGGCAGGCCGTCGGCCGGTAGTGGTGCGTTGCCAGACCTGGTGACCAAAGCAGCGCTGAAGCCGACGCTTTGCGCGCCGATAGTGTCCCAGACGTGGGTGGCGACCATCATGCATTCTGAGGGCGCGACTGAGAGCTCTTGGCATACGTGGCGATAGACGACCGGGTCAGGCTTATAGGTGCGGCAGGTATCGACGCTGAACTGCCTCTCGAAAAGACCGCCTAGCCCGGTGTATTCCAAAGGGCTCTGGCCATGCGGGGTGGGCGGTGAGTTCGTCAGGGTGACCAGCCGGAAGCCGTGGTCGCGCAACCTTTTGAGCGCCTCCGCGACGTCTGCGTGCGCCGGCATCGTCGACATGCCCTGTCTCACGCGGTGTAGGTCGTCGTCGGTGATGTGCGCTCCGTGGACGTCTGCAAGCATTCGCAACACTGCCTGGCCGAGCGTGAAGAAGTCGACGTAGGTATGCGACATCGCCGTAGTCATCGAGTACATGACGAGTTGGGCGAACCACTCGCGCATCGCCTGCGGATCACCGAGGATCTGCGTGAAAGCGGTGTCATCGCTTCGATGTCGATGAGCGTTTCGTTCACGTCGAAAACCAGCACCGTCGGCGACCTCGGAGTCGGCGGCACCCCGGTTGTCTGGGTCTTCAGCTCAGCGATATCCACGTTCCTGAAGCACCCACGTATTGCCGTCAGGATCGCGGAAGTCGGCGAAACTGGCGTAGTCGGTTCGGCTCGGATCCGGGCCCGGTAGAAAATCACCGCGCCAGCCACCGTCGGTGATCTTGTGCCGAATCTCGCTGACAGCCACGCCACGACCCGTCAGTTCCTGCCGGCATGCTTCGATCTCGGGCACGACCAGGTACAGTCCGCGCACTGCGCCGACGGGCGCGTCTGTCAAGCCGACCCCGAATTGGATTGAGGTGGCCGATCCTTGTGGGGTCAGCTGGATGACGCGGAAATCAGGTGCGGGTGAGTAGTCGACGTCGAGGTCGAATCCGACTTGGTCGCGGTAGAACTCTAGCGATGTGTCGGGATCTGAGACCGGAAGAATGACAACTTCGAGCAGCGCCTTCATCGCGTGCTCCTATGCCGGGGTCTTGTGCAGGATCTCGTCGGGATCGAGCCCGCGGTCGACGCCGTGAGCAACGACGGTCTGCCCAGGCTCGAGGTGAAGTTGTACACCGTCGAGGTAGACGTCGATTTTGTCAGGTTCGAACGACACCAGGTTGCTCACCCGGCCAACCTCGGGCCAGGCGTTGGTGTACGACCACGCGGCGCGTTTACGGTCGCCGATGGTGTAGTAGCTGGCCAGCCCCTTGTAGGGGCAGAATGTCTGTCCCTCAACGGGTTCCAGGGCTGCCTCGTCGACGTCGTCGCGGGGCACGTACCAGCGGGGGGCAAAACCTGATTCGTACAGAGCGAGGGGCCGGTGGGTATCGGCGATTACCCGATCGCCGTCGCGAACCACGAGATGCCGCGATGTGGTGCGGATGTCGATGCGGTGATAAAAGTCCGCGGCGTGTCCGACGATGCGGTCGTCTTCCTCGTAGAAGGCATCCATCGACCGCCAGGCGAAGGCAACCCGTCCCTCGAGTGCGGCGGCGTGCGTCGGTAGCGCCACGTGCTCCCACGCGGCGTGCTTGGCTGCGCGTTCCCCCGCTCCGACGCGGAACCAACGAGTCTCGCCGAGGTCACGATGCTGGGTAACCCGCTCCTCGGCGGCCAGGATTTCGGGCCGGATGTCGGCATGCGGAAAGTAGGCCACCGGATAGCGGCCCGGCTCGTGCAGCAGCACGACGTCTTCGCTGTCGACAATCCACTGATCGGAGAACCGCACCCGCATCCGGCGCCGCAGCGGCTCGGCGAACAGTAGCCGCCCCGGCATCGGCTGGGGTGTGAGGAAGTGCCCCACCGACCCCGCGGCCAGTGGTCCTTGCTGCCACGCCAGTCCCATGTTCTCGTCCTTCCGGTTGTTGAAATCCCCTGGTGCACTGTGCCGGAGTGCCGGGAATTGACACTTGATTTGCTACGCGTCGAATTGAGTCAGGCGGGGCCGAGGCCCTGCGCGGCGGGTCGGTCCGCTGCGCTGCCGACGCGCTAAGCGGGCTGTTGATGGACATAACCCCTCCCAACTGATTGGGATGCATAACCCACTATTCTCTAGCTGACCCGGCCTTGTCTAGGCGCTGTCCCAGCAGTTGGACAAGATCCCGACCGGCGAGTGCGCGTACTGCGCGGTGCGTTCAGGCGGATCTGGGTCTGCGGCGCGGCGCGGGTCGCGATCTGGGCCGGTTGGGAGCGCGTGTGAACGAGCGCACGTAGTCGACAGCGGCATTGACTGCGACGCACAGCGGTTCCGGGCTGCCTGTGGTGTACGTCATGAGAGCGCCGCCCTGGTGCGCGGCCACCATCGCGACCGCGAGGTGGCGCGGGTCGGCCTCGGGTCGTAGATTCCCGCCCCCGCGCATGGCCGTGAGCCCCGCGCGAAACAGAGCAATCCATTGGTCGTAGCCGGCGGCCAGGTCGTCGAGGATGTCGTCGTCGGCTTCCAGCAGCTCACCGGCCAGCGACCCGTACACGCATCCGCCCTTGCGGTAGACGGCCTTCACATCGGCCCCGCAGGCGTCGGCCCAGGCCTGAAGTGCATCGAGGCTGTCGAGGGCGCCCAGTTGCGTTTGTGCGTGAAACGTCATGACGTCGTTGCGCCGCGAAGCGATGACTTGGCGGGTCAGGTCGCGCTTGTCCTGGAAGTAATGGGTGATCTGCGATCCGCTGACGGAGGCGCTGCTGCGCAGGTCGTCGATGCTGGTGCCGGAAACACCGTGCTCGAACATCAACCTGGCAGCGATGTCAACGATCCGCGACCGTGTCGCCATGCCCTTGCCGGTGAACCGCGCAGTGGTGTCGTCGGACACGACCTCGCTCACCGGTTTGCGTGCTGGCCGCGGCCGGCGCGGTGGACGCGCGACTCGTTCGGCCGGTTCGGTGGCGAACTTGCGCAGATAGTTGACGGCAAACCGCACGGCGTCGGCGTGCGGCCACTCCTGTCTGTAGGTGAAAGTCATGGTGCCCCCGCCTTGGTGAGCGGTGACGATCACCAGCGCCAGCTGCCGCGGGTCGGCATCGGCGACCAGAAGGCCGCGGTCTTTCATTCGCTGGATCGCCTTCTCTAGCAGCACAACCCATTGCCAATAGCCCGCAGCGAGTGTCTCACGCGTCGCATCGTCGGACTTGGCGAGCTGGCCGGCGAGGGCATGGTAGGTGGGTGTGCCCGAATAGCCGATGCGTCGCAGGTAGCGCATGTTCAGATCTATCCAGCGCTCGAAGTCGTCGAACGAATCCAGCCCGTTAAGCTTGGGTTGACGGTGAAAGTCCAGCACCACATTGATCTGGCGGGCGAGGACCGCTCGGATCAGCGCCTGCTTGTCGGTGAAATAGTGGGCAAGCTGCGAGCCGCTCACTGACGCGGCCTTGCGCACGTTGTCCATGCTGAATGCCGAGAGCCCCTCGCCGAGAATCAGCTCGGCGGCCGCCTTGAGGATCCGCTCGCGCGTGGCACGCCCCTTCGGGGTCAACCGCTGCTCGTCGGGCAAGTCGGCGGTAGCCACCCTGCCAGGCTAACGGCCCGGCGCCGAGATTATGGGAGATTCAACCCAGTTTGTCAGCGGCTGCGTCAGGCGGCCGTGCACTGCTTGGCGACGAAGGCTCGGATGAGCCCGGTCACTTGCTCTAGTGCGGACTCGAGCAGGAAATGGCCGCCGTCAATCAGGTGGACCTCGGCATCGGGTAGGTCCTCGGTAAAGGCTTGTGCACCGGCTGGGCCGAAGATTTCGTCGCCGCGACCCCACACCGCGAGCAACGGCACTCGGCTGGTGCGGAAGTACTGGTGCAGACGCGGGTACAGCGATGAGTTCGTGGCGTAGTCGAGGAACAGCTTGAGCTGGATCTTGTCGTTGCCGGGCCGGGATATCAGCGCGTAATCGTGATACCAGGATTCGGGGTCGAGCAGTGTCTCATCGCTCACACCAGTGATGTATTGCCATCGGGTGGCGTCCAATGTGAGGAACTGCCGGACCGCGGCCTCGGTCTCTGCGGTCTGTTCAGTTTGGTAGGCCCACACCGTCTTCCAGAAGCTCTCCACAAACCCTGCGTCATAGCCGTTGCCATTCTGGGTGATGATCGCTTTGATCGCGCCGGGCTGGCCGAGGGCCAGGCGCCACCCGATGGGCGCTCCGTAGTCCTGGACGTACATCGCATACCGATCGATTTCGAGGGCGCGCAGCATCCCTGCAGTCAGTGTGCCCAGGGCGTCGAACGTGTAGTCGAACTCTTCGACGCTTGGCGCGTCCGATAGCCCGAAACCAAGATGATCCGGGGCTATCACGTGGTAGCGGTCGGCCAGTGCCGGGATCAAGTGCCGGAACATGTACGAACTGGTTGGAAATCCGTGCAGAAGGACAAGCGCAGGCGCATGCGAGTTTCCTGCTTCGCGGAAGAACAGCCGGTGACCGTCGACACTGACGAAGCGGTGATGCACAGCCGCCATGAGCAATTCCTCCTGAACCTATGCGACGTCGTGGTCTCTGACGCCAGCCGGATTTTCTGGGATATTTATCCCATTATGCACTTTGCCCGCCGTCTGCACTAGCCTCGGACATCGATAGGCTGCGCGGGCATTGACCTGTGGACCGCGGTGTGCATAGTCTGGGTTGGTCATCCCAATGTGTGCTGTGCCGGGAGGACCCGCTGTCTGCGGGCGGATCGGCGGAGTGGCAAGGAGAGTAAGGGTGGCCAGACTGGTTTCGGTAAACGTCGGCATGCCCAAAGACATGGAATGGCAAGACAAGACCATTCGTACCGGCATCTGGAAGAGCCCGGTCGACGGCCCGGTCATGGTCCGACGGCTGAACATCGACGGCGATGGCCAGGGCGACCTTGCCGGGCATGGCGGTGAACAGCGCGCCGTAATGGTCTACCAAGCGGAGTCGTATGACTATTGGAAGAGCTATTTCGGGCGCGACGACCTGCGCCCCGGGCACTTCGGGGAGAACTTCACGGTCGACGGGCTGAATGATCGCGAGGTCTGCATCGGCGACCGGTACCGCATCGGCGAGGCCGAATTCGAGGTCACCCAGCCGCGAGTCACCTGTTTCAGGGTTGGTCTGCGCCTCGGGGAACCCAAGATGCCCAATCTGCTTGTCTCCCATCACCGTCCCGGTTTCTATTTCCGTGTGCTGACCGAGGGTCATGTCCAAGCCGGCGACGCGATCGTGCGGACCCGGCGCGGACTCCATGAGCTCAGCGTCGCTGATGTCGACGCACTGCTGTACCTGCCCGATCGTGACATGGACCTGCTCCGCAAGGTCGTAGGCGTCCCGGCGCTCAGCCCGGGGTGGCAGCAATCTTTCCGCGACATGCTGGGCGCACACGAAAGCGCCTCTGCGCCAACGGCTCCGCCGATCGGAGTTGAGCTCGGGTGGAGCGGCTTCCGGCGACTGCGGGTGGCTGCCACAAGACGGGAGAGCCCAACCGTAATGTCTATCGAGCTTGAACCCGTCGACCAAAGTTCGCTGCCCACACCGCTTGCCGGGCAGTACCTGACCATAAGAATCCCCGATGCGGGTGACCCCGCGCCGCTGCGCAGCTACTCACTCTCCAGCGATCCCGCCGCCGCGCGCTACCGCATCAGCGTCAAACGCGAAGACCACGGCGTGGTCAGCCAGTGGCTTCATGCCAATATCAGAGCTGGATCCGTGGTAGAGGCTGCGGCCCCGCGTGGTGAGTTCTGCCTTGCCGACGACAGCAGCCCGATTCTGTTGGTATCCGCAGGCATCGGTGCGACACCTGTGCTCGCGATGATGCACGCGCTGGCCGCCGCCCACAGCAGCCGCCAGATCTGGTGGCTGCACACCACGCGCAACGCTGAGTCCCACGCCTTCGCGGCAGAAGTCACCGCCCTGATCGAATCGTTGCCAGACGCTCGACAGCACATCTTCTACACCGGCGGTGAAGGAACGCATAGCTTCGTCGTGCACGGGCGTCTCAACCGTGAGTCGATCGCCGCGCTAGGTTTTCCGGCTGGCGCCACGGTATACCTTTGCGGTCCAGGCTCGTTCATGGACGCGATGCGCGAAGACCTAACTGCAGCGGGAATCAACCCGGGATACATCCATACCGAACTGTTCGGCGCCCTACCCGCGATCAACCCTGGCGTCGTCGCTTCCTCGCAATCTGTGCGGCCACACCCGCCTGACGGACCACCGGGCACCGGACCACAAATAACCTTCTCGCGCAGCGGATTCAGCGTCAATTGGTCACCGGACTACCACACCATTCTCGAACTCGCCGAGGCTTGTGACGTACCAACTCGTTTTTCATGCCGAAGCGGCGTCTGCCACACGTGCGTAACTCCGGTAGTTGAAGGAGAAACCGCCTACTCTCAACAACCGCTGGAAGAGCCCGCCACCGGCGCGGTACTCATCTGCGTGGCCACACCACGCAGCGACCTCGTCCTCGATCTTTGAAAGCGCTGCGGTGGATGTGAGACGAGTCGGTTGGGCTAGTGCCCAACCCGTTTGACTTCGGGAATGTCCGGTCGTAGATAGCCGATCAGGCATAAACAAATCAGCACCATTCCCACCAGCGGCCACCAAAGCGCGACCACCGCCGCTGCCGCGAAAACGCCGATCGTTATGAACGATCTCATTCGCAGCAACCGGCGCATGCGCTGCGTGACGTCCTCGTGGGCAGGCCGATCGACTGTCTCCCAGCAGAGCGCGAGATAGGTGATGTTAACGAGGACAAATACAGCCGCATACAACGCTACTGGCGCGGCCGCGAGCCTGCTGGAGGCGATCCACTCAGTGGTAAATGGGATCAGCGAAACCGAGAACAGATGCGCGAAGTTCAACCAGACCAGCCGCGGCGTCGCCACCTCCGCATAACCGAACAAGTGATGGTGGTTGACCCAAACGATCGCGATGAACACGTAGCTGACCGCATAGCTCAGACCCGTCGGCCAAAGCGGTAGCAGGGCACTGAAGGTAGCGGTGCTCGGTGGCTTGAGCTCGAGAACCAGGATGGTGATTATCACCGCGAACACAGCGTCGGAGAACAGAGTCACCCGGTTTGGACTGGTTTGTCGCGCAGCCACGGATACCTCCCGCGCCCAACTCTTCGCGTCGTCGGCCGCCTTCAGATGCTATAGAAGGTAGGGGCTTGCCGAGGGGTCACCATAGACGTGGACATGTCTGGTCGCCGCAGCTGTGCGATGAGCAGGTCGGCGAGACAATGAAAGCCCCGACCTCAGTCGTGGACCGAGCGGTCACCAGTTGTCGTATCCACCCTCGGGTCCGAGCATGCGCTCGAGTCGGGTGCGGTTGATCTTGGCCAGTTCGTTGCGGACGACCTTGCGCTCCGTCTCGGTCTCGTGATGCAGCCGATCGAAGATCGCCGCCAACACGCCCTCTGCGTCGATACCGCCGACGAACATCACGAAGCTGAACCCGAACCGCTCGGCGTACCGCTGCGCGGCCTTGTCGAGCTCGGCCATCACCTCCGGCCGCGGATCCCACACCGAGCATTGCTCCGCCTGGGATTTCGTGCTGCGCGGCCGCCGACCGATGTGCGGGTAGGCCTGCAGGATCGTGTCAACTGACGACTCGGAAAGCGCGAACAGCAGCGCGTCGGCGCGGCGGAACAGCTCATCGTGACTCGCATAGGGCCGCCCGCCGGCCAGGTCGCCGGCAAGCACCACACTGTTGCAGCACTCGTACAGGGCGTGCAGCGCCTTCTGCGCCGACAGCCCATTGAAAGCGTCGAGGCCGATGCCCTGATGCATCAACACGTCCGGTCCTCCCGATGGTGTTCTCACCGCCATCATCAGGCCCGACCAGCCGAATCTCCATTCAACGTCGAAGATTTGACGTGCACGTAACAGGCCGTAACGCTGCCGTTGCAGCGACCTCGCGTCAGTGTCCTTCAGCGCGAAAACGCTCCACCGACCGCAGCACCTCGGCTTCGGCCTGTTCGCGTCCTACCCAGTTGGCTGCCTCGACGTACTTGTTCGGTTCCAGGTCCTTGTAGTGCATGAAGAAATGCTTGATCCCCTCGAGCTCCATGTAAGGAACGTCGCTGAGATCCTTGATGTGGTCCCAGCGCGGATCGCCGGCCGGCACGCAGAGAACCTTGTCGTCCCCGCCGGCCTCGTCGGTCATCTTGAACATCGCCACCGGCCGGGCCGAGACGACGACGCCCGGATAGACCGGATGCGGCAACAACACCATCGCATCGAGCGGATCGCCGTCATCACCGAGCGTGTCCTCGATGTACCCATAGTCGGCGGGATAGGCCATCGGCGTGAAGAGGAAGCGGTCCAGTCGGATCCGGCCCGTCTCGTGGTCGATTTCGTACTTGTTGCGCTGACCCTTCGGGATCTCAATAGTCACGTCGAATTCCACGCGCCGGGCTCCTTCACTCTGGACGTCGAGTTAACCGTCGGGGGACAACCCTAGTGGAGCGCTAATCTGCATTACATGCGTCCGGCGCGGTGGCCGCTCAATAAGGGGGGCTCCACCCATCTCCTGATCGGCGCGGCCGTGGTGGTGGCGGTGGTGATCGCGGTGGTGGTCGGGGCGCTGCTGGCCAACGGCGGCTCGCATCGCAGCGCCGAGGCGCGGGCGGCCGCGCCGGCTTCCGCAACCGCCAAGCCTGCGGTCGTGCCCGTGGCCGACGGGGCGCCCAAGCCGAGCCCTGCCGGGTTGGCTGCAGCCCTCAGACAACCCCTGTCCAACCCGGATCTCGGCGCATTCACCGGACGCGTCACCGATGCGCTCACCGAAACCCAGCTGTGGGAGCAGGGTTCGACGATTCCGATGCAGCCGGCATCGACGAACAAGGTGCTGACCGCCGGGGCCGCGCTGTTGACGCTCGACCGGGACGCCCGCCAGACCACCACCGTGGTGGCCGCGGATCAGACCCGCCAGCCCGGCCTCGTGGTGCTGGTGGGCGGCGGCGATCCCACGTTGTCGTCCGCGCCGCCGGGACAGGAGACGCTGTATCGCAACGCGGCCCGCATCTCCGACTTGGCCGCGCAGGTGCGCGCCAGCGGCGTCAGGGTGACCGCGATCCAGGTCGACGCCAGCGCGTTCAGCGGACCATCGATGGCCCCCGGCTGGGATCCCGCCGACATTCTGGGCGGCGACGTCGCGCCGATCGAGGCCGTCATGGTCGACGGCGGGCGGACGCAGCCGCTTACCCCGGAATCCGTGCGGTCGTTCACCCCCGCGCTTGATGCGGGCCAGTCGCTGGCCGCCGCACTGAATGTGGACCCGAAGGCCGTGACGATGGCCGCCACGCCCATGCGTGACGGCAGCCAGATCGCGTCCGTGCAGTCGGCCCCGCTGATCGACCGGCTGAACGAGATGATGAACCACTCCGATAACGTGATGGCCGAGACCATCGCGCGCGAGGTCGCTGTCGCGATGGGCCGACCCGCAACCTTCGGCGGCGCGGTCGAGGCCGTCACCAGCCGGCTTTCGGCGGCCGGCGTCGACGTGACTGGAGCCAGCCTGATGGACGCGAGCGGGTTGTCGGTGAACGACCGGCTGACCGCGAAGACGCTCGACGACGTGATCGGAACCGCAGCGGGCACGGCGCAGCCGGCGATTAGACCGCTGCTGGACGTGCTGCCGATTGCCGGTGGCAGCGGCACGTTGTCGAACCGCTTCATCGACGACCAGTCCGACGACGCGGTCGGCTGGTTGCGGGCCAAGACGGGCTCGCTGACCGGGACGAACACGCTCGCCGGCATCGTCACCGATGTCAGCGGCAGGGTGTTGACGTTCTCGCTGATGTCCAACAACGCGGGCCCGACCGGACGCACCGCGATCGATGTTGTCGCCGCCACGTTGCGGACGTGCGGGTGCGCATAATGACGTCCACCCAGCAGTCAGGCAATCTCACCGTCGGGCGAGTGGTGGACTGGGACTTCGCGGCCACCACCGGCGCGTGGCTGGTTCGTCCCGGCCCGCCGTCCACCGATTACACGCAGCACCAGATCGTCGACGAGCTCGCCACGTCCTCGCGCCGGGCTGAGGTGCCGGTTCGGGAGGTCACCGGGCTTGCACCGGGCGGGGAAGTGCCGGACGCGATGATCGTGGACCGGCCGCAGTGGGTTCGGCTCGCCGCCGATTCGATGCGGGCGATGACCGGTGGCGGTGACAAACCGCGGGGATTGCTGCAAGGGAGGATCACGGGCGCGCAGACCGGGGCGGTGCTGGCTTTCGTCGCGTCGGGGATTTTGGGACAGTACGACCCGTTCGCCAGCCAGGGTGGCAAGCTTCTTCTGATTTACCCGAACGTGATCGCGGTGGAACGCCAACTCCGTTTGCTGCCAAAGGATTTCAGGTTGTGGGTGTGCCTGCACGAGGTGACGCACCGGGTGCAGTTCACCGCGAACCCGTGGCTGGCCGAGTACATGTCTTCGGCTCTCGGTCTCATCACCGAGGAGGCTGGTGAGGAATTCGGCAAAGTGATCGGCCGGCTGGCCGACTACGTCCGCGATCTTCGCGACGGCTCGTCCGGCGAACCCAATTCGAACGGAATGATCGGCCTGTTGCGTGCCTTGCAGGCCGAACCGCAGCGCCGGGCATTGGACCAGCTGCTGGTGCTCGGCACGCTGCTCGAGGGCCACGCCGACCACGTGATGGACGCCGTCGGTCCCGCGGTGGTGCCGACGGTAGCGACGATCCGCGCGCGGTTCGATGAACGACGGCACCGCCGCCAGCCACCGCTGCAGCGGTTGATCCGCGCGCTGTTGGGCTTTGACGCCAAGATGAGCCAGTACACCCGCGGCAAGGCGTTCGTCGACGAGGTGGTGTCGCGGGTGGGCATGGAGCGGTTCAACGCCGTCTGGTCGGGCCCGGACACCTTGCCGCTGCCCGAAGAAATCGACAAGCCTGCGCGATGGATCGAACGGGTTCTGTAGCCGCGTTACGGAGGGCCGTATCGGAGTTCGCGCTGCGCTACAACATCGGCGAAAAGCATTGGTGCGTGGCACTTTCCGGCGGCCCTGACTCGTTGGCGCTGACTGCGGTGGCCGCCGAGCTGCGCCCGACCACAGCGCTGATCGTCGACCACGGACTCCAGCCTGATTCCGCGGCCGTCGCCGAGCGGGCGCGGGCCCAGGCCGTGGACCTCGGGTGCGCGCACACGCGGATGTTGCGTGTTGCGGTCGGACGGCACGGTGGCCCGGAAGCCGCGGCGCGGTCGGCCCGGTACGGGACCCTCAAGCAGGCGAGCGGCGGCGCGCCGGTGCTGCTCGGCCACACCCTTGACGATCAGGCCGAGACCGTGCTGCTTGGTCTAGGGCGCGGCTCGGGCGCGCGCTCGCTTGCCGGCATGCGGCCGTACCAGCCGCCGTGGTGCCGGCCGCTGCTGGCGGTGCGTCGGGCGGTGACGCACGCCGCCTGCGACGAACTCGGCCTCACGCCGTGGCGCGATCCGCACAACTCCGATCCGGCGTTTACCCGCGCGCGGCTGCGCACCGAGGTGCTGCCGCTGCTGGAGGACGTCCTCGACGGCGGAGTCGCCGACGCCCTGGCCCGCACTGCCGCCGCGCTGCGCGAGGATTGCGACGCCCTCGACGAGCTGGCCCGTGCCGAACTCGACGCCGCGATGGCCGGCCGGGGACTTGACACGGCCCGATTGAATCGGCTACCGGATGCGCTGCGCCGCAGGGTAATTCGCGGTTGGCTGTTGGCAAGTGGGGCGACGGATCTCACCGACAGCCAGATCCGGCGGGTGGACGATCTGGTGATGAACTGGCACGGCCAGGGTGGTGTCGCCGTCGGGTCTTCGCTGCGCAACCAGCGATTGGTGGCGGCCCGCAGCGACGGCAGGTTGCGGCTGCACCGAGAACCGGTCTGACCGATCGCTTTGGTCTGCACTGTTCCGGCATGGCACGCTGATGGCGTGGCAGCGCAGGAGGCAGCCGAGATGTATTCGGGCGACATCAAGTCGGTGTTGCTCACCGAGAGCCAGATCCAGAACCGGACGTTGGAGCTCGGAGCTGCCATCGGAGAGCGATACAGCGGCCTGATCGGCGCGGGCAGCGACGACTTGTTGCTGGTCACCGTGCTGAAGGGCGCGGTCATGTTCGTCACCGACCTGGCCCGCGCCATTCCGCTGCCCACGCAGCTGGAGTTCATGGCCGTCAGTTCCTACGGTTCGTCGACGTCGTCGTCGGGCGTGGTGCGCATTCTCAAGGACCTGGACCGCGACATCCAGGACCGCGACGTGCTGATCGTCGAAGACATCGTCGACTCCGGGCTCACGCTGTCGTGGCTGCTGCGCAACCTCGCGGCCCGGCACCCACGGTCGTTACACGTGTGCACCCTGCTGCGCAAGCCCGATGCGGTGCGCTCCGTCGACATCGATTTCGTCGGTTTCGACATTCCCAACGAGTTCGTTGTGGGCTACGGGCTGGACTATGCCGAGCGCTACCGCGACCTGCCCTACATCGGCACGCTCGACCCGCGGATCTACCAGGAGTAGTTCCGTCCCGGATCGCGGGGTTACGTGGGCTAACGAAGCTCCCAGACCACCGTCACCGAGAAGCTGACCGTCTGCTGGCCCGGCTCCAGCGGAACGGGCGCGGCGGCGGCCGTGCGCGGCATCGGGGGCGGCGGCGGCGTCGCGCCGTTGGACTCCGAGATTGAGATGACCTTGCCCAGCTTGAGCCCCGAAAGCTGCGCATACTGGTCGGCGCGGGCCTTGGCGTCGTTGAACGCCCGCGCGCGCGCGTCTTTCACCAGCTGCGAATCGTCGTCGATGGAGTAGTTGACCGAGTTGATTCTGGTGGCGTCGCCGCCGGTGCTGACGATCAGCGCGAGTGTCTTCGACGCCGAGCCGAGGTCGCGGATCTTCACGGTGAGCGAATTGCTGGCGCGATAGCCGGTGATCGCCGACGAGTCTGAGCCGTACTGCGGCTGCAGGCCGACCGATGAGGTGCTGATGTCCTTGCGGTCCACTTTCGCGTCGTTCACCAGCGCGTTGATCACCGCCTGGGTGCGGTCGCTGGTCTGGTTCATAGCTGTGGTGACGTCGGGTGCGCTGGCCTCGACCGAGATGTCGGCGGTCAGCGTGTCCGGCGTGCCCTGCACCTGGCCGGCGCCGACAACGGTGACCTGTCTGTTGTCCGGGCCGGCCCCCTGCGACGACGCGCCGGACTGGTCGTCGCACGCGGTGACACCTGCGATCGTGAGGGCGGCAGCGGCGAACAGTATCCCATTGCGTAGCAGCGTCTTTGCGGCGAACGGCATAGGTCGCACCCTACCGGTGCACCCGGTCACGGGGCGACCAAAATCGCATCAGGTCTTCTCACCTTCGAGCTTCAGTTCGTCCGTGTGCTCGCCGATGGCCTTGACGATGGCGTCGCCGGCGCGGCCCAGCAGGTTGTTTCGCTTGCCCTTCGCCCATTCGTGCGACGCCCGTGGGGCGTCCAGCTGGCCGTTGAAGTGGGGAATCACATTGCGGGCGAACAACTCGTACGAATGGAAGGTGGCGGCCGGTGACGCCCAGTCGTGCCCGAGCAGTAGGAACGTACCGAAGCCGCCGGATCTGTCGAGGAGATCCTGGATGTACTCGATCGCGTCGTCGGGTGTGCCGATGCAGCAATTCCCCTTGCCTGCATAGTCTTCGACGAACTCTCTCGGCGACTGATTTCCCTCGACCTCGTTCGCCAGCGGTACGAAACCCGCGGCGCCGAAGTAGTTCGCGAAATCCTCCAAGCCGTAGATGCAGTCGTCGATCGCCTGGTCGCGGGAATCGGCCAGGTGGATGATGCCGAGCACCCGCCAGTTCCGGGGATCCGGATCCTCGCGCCCGGACTTCTTTGCCTGGTCTTGCACCACCTCCCACGTGTTGTCGATCGCAGCGTAGCCGCCGGGCACCGACATCGATAGCGACAAGAGTGAAGTTCCGAGTTGGCCGGCCAGTCGAGGACCTGAAGGCGAAATCATTGCGGCCGTGGAGATTTCAGGGTAAGGCCAGGTGTAGGGACGGACGTGCAGCTGGGCCTCGCGCAATGTGAACCAGTCCGAGTGCCGGTCGACGCGCTCGCCGGGCTCGGCACGGAACAGCGCGAGGATGGCCTCCAGCGATTCCTGCATCATCCGCCGTTGCTCGACGGGATCGATGCCCATCATGTACGCGTCCGACGGCAGCGCACCCGGTCCGGCTCCGAACATCACGCGGCCACGCGTCAGGTGGTCGAGCAGCACCCACCGGTCGGCGACCATCAACGGGTGGTGGTAGGGCAGCGAGACGACACCGGTGCCGAGCCGGATGTGCTTGGTACGCTCAGCCGCGGCCGCGATGAACACCTCGGGGCAAGCGATGAGTTCATAGCCGCCGGAATGGTGTTCACCCAGCCAGGCCTCGTCGTAGCCGAGCCGATCGAGTGCGACGACTCGCTCCAGGTCGTATTCCAGTGCAACCGTGGGAGATTGGCCTACCGGATGAAATGGTGCGTAGAAAACGCCGAACTTCAGCGGAGTGCGCATTCAGATCTCCAATCCGGACAAGAACTTCAGTAGTGCGTCGTTGACCTCTTCGGGCCGCTCCTGCTGGATCCAGTGGCCGGCGCCGTCGATCACCAGTTCTTGGTAGTCACCGGTGGCCACCTCGCGAGCGCGATCGGCACGGGTGAATGTCCGTACCACGTCCTTGGACCCGGTGATGAACAGCGACGGCACTATGACGGTCGTGGCGGGCGTATCGGCGGTCAGCTCCCAGTTGAGGTCGAAATTGCGATACCAGTTCAGCCCGCCCGTGAAACCCGTCCGGGTGAACTCCGTGATGTAGTGATCGAGTTCGTCCTGCGTGATCCAGTCCGCCAGCGCAATCGGTTCCGGTAGCCGCTCGACCCAGCCTTCGGGTCCCGGTGCGAGCATCCTGGCCGCAGCACCGTGATCGTCGGGCCGTCTCGGACCGCCGATCACCCTGCGCATGGTTTCTTTCGGGTCGCGACCCAGATTCGCGTCGGCGACGCCGGGTTCCTGGAAATACAGAATGTAGAAGAAGTTCTCGCCGAACAGCTCCCGCCAGATCTGCGTCGGCGGTGCCAGCGGGCGCGGGACGGGCGGCACGCTCATCCCGACCACGCCGGCCACGCGATCGGGGTGGAAAAGCGGGAAGTTCCACGCCACCATCGAGCCCCAGTCGTGGCCGACGATCACTGCTCGCTGTGTGGCGACATCGTCGAGCAGGCCGACCAGATCGCCGCACAACGCGGCGATGTTGTAATCCTCGATCGCGTCCGGCCTCGAGGATCCGCCGTACCCGCGCTGGTCCGGTGCCAGCACGTGATAGCCGGCCTGGGCCAGCACGGGGATCTGGTGGCGCCACGAATACGCCAATTCCGGGAATCCATGGGCCAGGACCACCACCGGCGCACCCTGTTCGCCCGCCTCGGTGACGCGGAGCCGGACGCCGTTCGTCTCAACTAACCGCTCGGTTGATGTGACCACCGTCTCACTCAAGCACAGGACGGATGCGCCCGAAAAGGGAACTTCGCCCCCGAGACTGCGGCCAGATCGCGATTTCGTGGGGATTTGCGATCTCCCAGCAGTCTCCGACTGGTCGCGGCAACCGAACCGTCGGGAACTGCTGGACGTTGGTCTAGCGGTAGCCTGAACTATCTCCTGGAACGCATTGGAAGGACCTGGGCCGGCGGCGGTCGATGCTTGATGAACCGGAAAAACGTGATCCGCACGCTCACGGCGATCGCCGTCGTGTTGCTGCTGGGCTGGTCGTTCTTCTACTTCAGTAACGACACCCGCGGTTTCAAGCCGGTCGATACGTCGGTGGCCGTGGCACAGATCAACTCCGACAACGTCAAGAACGCCCAGATAGACGACCGCGAACAGCAGCTACGGCTGACGCTGAAGAACGGCAACGACGCGACCGGCGGCAGCGACAAGATCATCACGAAGTTCCCGACCGGGTACGGGGTGACGCTGTTCGATCAGCTCAACAGCAAGAGCGCCGCAGTCAACACGGTGGTGAACCAGGGCAGCATGCTGGGCTCGCTGGTGATCTATCTACTTCCGGTGCTGCTGCTGGTGGGCCTGTTCGTGATGTTCTCCCGCATGCAGGGTGGCAGCCGGATGGGCTTCGGGTTCGGCAAGTCACGCGCCAAGCAGCTCTCCAAGGACATGCCCAAGACCACGTTCACCGACGTGGCCGGGGTCGACGAGGCCGTCGAGGAGCTCTACGAGATCAAGGACTTCCTCGCGAACCCGTCGCGGTACCAGGCCTTGGGCGCCAAGATCCCCAAGGGCGTCTTGCTCTACGGGCCACCCGGCACCGGCAAAACCCTGCTCGCGCGTGCAGTGGCCGGCGAGGCGGGCGTGCCGTTCTTCACCATTTCCGGCTCGGACTTCGTCGAGATGTTCGTGGGCGTCGGCGCGTCCCGGGTGCGCGACCTGTTCGAGCAGGCCAAACAGAACAGCCCCTGCATCATTTTCGTCGACGAGATCGACGCCGTCGGTCGCCAGCGCGGCGCCGGCCTGGGCGGCGGCCACGACGAGCGCGAGCAGACACTGAACCAACTGCTGGTCGAGATGGACGGTTTCGGTGACCGCACCGGCGTCATCCTGATCGCCGCGACCAACCGGCCCGACATCCTGGACCCGGCGCTGCTTCGGCCCGGCCGCTTCGACCGTCAGATCCCGGTAACCAACCCAGACCTCAACGGGCGCAAGGCGATTCTGCGCGTGCACTCCGAAGGCAAGCCGATGGCCGGGGACGCCGACCTGGACGGGCTCGCCAAGCGAACAGTCGGCATGTCCGGCGCTGACCTGGCGAACGTCATCAACGAGGCAGCGCTGCTCACCGCACGCGAGAACGGCACCCTCATCACCGGCGCCGCTCTGGAGGAGGCGGTGGACCGGGTGATCGGGGGACCGCGTCGCAAGGGGCGGGTCATCAGCGAGCTGGAAAAGAAGATCACCGCATACCACGAGGGTGGACATACGTTGGCCGCGTGGGCGATGCCCGACATCGAGCCCATATATAAGGTGACGATCCTTGCCCGCGGCCGCACCGGCGGTCACGCGGTTTCCGTCCCCGAAGACGACAAGGGCATGATGACCCGCTCGGAGATGATCGCGCGGCTGGTATTCGCGATGGGCGGACGGGCGGCCGAGGAGTTGGTGTTCCGCGAACCGACCACCGGCGCGGTCTCCGACATCGACCAGGCCACCAAGATCGCCCGGGCCATGGTCACCGAATACGGGATGAGCTCGAAGCTGGGTGCGGTCAAGTACGGCACCGAGCACGGCGATCCGTTCCTCGGCCGCACGATGGGCACGCAGTCGGACTACTCGCACGAGGTCGCGCGTGACATCGACGACGAGGTCCGCAAGCTGATCGAGGCCGCCCACACCGAGGCGTGGGAGATCTTGACTGAGTATCGCGACGTGCTCGACACGCTGGCAGGCGAGCTGTTGGAGAAGGAGACGCTGCACCGGGCCGATCTGAAAGCGATCTTCGCCGATGTGCAGAAGCGGCCGCGCCTGACGGTGTTCGACGACTTCGGTGGCCGCATCCCGTCCGATAAGCCGCCGATCAAGACGCCGGGCGAACTGGCGATCGAGCGTGGCGAACCGTGGCCGCAGCCGGTTCCCGAGCCTGCGTTCAAGCAGGCCATCGCTCAGGCCACCCAGCAGGCCGAGGCGTCCGGCGACCGTAGCGGCGACGGCAACACGTCGAACGGATTCCCTGCGCCCCAGCCGCAGCCCGTTCCCGTCGCCACCCAGCCCGACTATGGTGCTCCCGCCGGATGGCGCGCACCGGGCTGGCCGCCGCCGCAGTCGCAGGGTCACCGGTATCCGCAGAGCCAGCCGCAATGCGGGGGCGACAAGCAGGACGCCGACCCGTCCAACCAAGGCTGACTACGAACGGAGGCGTCGATGGCCCAGCCGAATTCGCATGTCTCAACCAAGGCCGTCTTCGATAAAGAGCGCGCCGAGGCCGCAGTCCGAGAGTTGCTTTTCGCGATCGGTGAAGACCCCGACCGGCACGGCCTTCAGGACACACCGGCGCGGGTGGCGCGGGCCTACCACGAGATGTTCGCCGGGCTGTACATCGATCCCGACTCGGTGCTCGACACCACCTTCGACGAGCAGCACGACGAAATGATCGTTGTCAAAGAGATCCCGTTGTACTCGACCTGCGAGCATCATCTCGTCTCGTTCCACGGCGTCGCCCACGTCGGCTACATCCCGGGCGCCGACGGCCGGGTGACTGGATTGTCCAAGATCGCAAGGGTTGTGGACCTGTACGCCAAACGGCCCCAGCTACAGGAGCGGCTGACCGGGCAGATCGCCGATGCGTTGATGCGCAAGCTCAACCCCCGCGGCGCGATCGTGATCGTGGAGGCCGAGCACCTGTGTATGGCGATGCGCGGGGTGCGCAAACCCGGTGCGGTGACAACGACGTCCGCGGTGCGCGGGCAGTTCAAGCACAGCGCCGCGTCCCGGGCCGAGGCCCTGGATCTGATCTTGCGGAAGTGAGCTTGACGCTCGTGCAGGTGATGGGGGTCCTCAACGTCACCGATGACTCCTTCTCCGACGGCGGTTTGTACCTCGAACGCGATCGTGCCGTCGAACATGGGCTTGCGCTCGCTGCCGAGGGCGCCGCGATCGTCGACGTCGGCGGCGAGTCGACCCGACCCGGCGCCACGCGCGTCGACCCCACAGTCGAGACGGCCCGCGTCATTCCCGTCATCAAAGAGCTTGTCGCGCAAGGGATCACCGTCAGCATCGACACCATGCGGGCTGACGTCGCCGCCGCTGCGCTGCAGAACGGCGCGCGCTTCGTCAACGACGTCTCCGGAGGTCGGGCCGACCCGAAGATGGCCGCCTTGGTCGCCGACGCAGGCGTGCCGTGGATCTTGATGCACTGGCGCTCGGTCAGCGCCCAACGCCCCCACGACATTCCCGAGTACGGCGATGTCGTCGCCGACGTCAAGGCCGAACTGCTCGCGAGCGTCGACGCGGCGACGTCGGCAGGAGTGGACGCCACGCGGTTGATCATCGACCCGGGGCTGGGCTTCGCCAAGAACGCACAACACAATTGGGCGCTGCTGCGTGCGCTGCCCGAACTTGTCGCCACCGGGATCCCGGTTCTGGTCGGTGCATCGCGCAAGCGGTTCCTGGGATCGCTGCTCGCCGACGAGGCGGGCCCACGAGAGCCGGCCGGACGCGAAACGGCGACCGCGGTGGTGTCTGCGCTGGCCGCCCTGCACGGGGCGTGGGGTGTGCGGGTCCACAATGTGCGGGCGACCGTCGACGCGCTCAAAGTTGTGCAGGCATGGACAACGGGTGCTCATGACTGACCGAATCTACCTGCGCGGCTTGGCAGTTCGCGGCCACCATGGTGTGTTCGAACAGGAACGTCACGATGGTCAAGAGTTCCTCGTCGACATCACGGTGTGGATCGATCTCGACCGGGCTGCCGCGAGCGACGACCTGGCTGACACGTTGGACTACGGGGAGTTGGCGAAGCGGGCGGCCGACATCGTAGGCGGGCCTCCCAAGAACCTGATCGAAACGGTGGCCGCGGACATCGCCGAGGACGTGATGAGCGATGAAAGAGTTCACGCCGTCGAGGTGATTGTGCACAAGCTGCAAGCTCCGATCCCGTTGACGTTCAACGACGTTGCGGTTGTCGCACGCCGGTCCCGCAGGCAGGGCCGCCATCCGGGGGAGACACCGTGACGCGCGCGGTGCTGTCGATCGGGTCGAATCTGGGAGACCGGCTGGCCCGGCTGCAGTCGGTGGTCGACGGGCTCGGCGCGTCGGTGGTCGCGGTCTCGCCCGTGTACGAAACGGTGCCGTGGGGCGGGGTCGAGCAGGGTCCTTTTCTCAACGCGGTGCTCATCGCCGAGCACCAGGAGTTGGACGGCCGGGACTGGCTGCGGCTGGGCCAGCAGCTGGAGCAGGCCGCTGATCGCGTGCGCGGCAAGCGCTGGGGACCGCGGACCCTGGACGTGGATCTGGTCAGCTGCTCGGCCAACGGAACCGAGTTCGTCGTCCGCGAGCCCGGTCTCACGTTGCCGCACCCGCTGGCACATCTGCGTGCCTTCGTATTGGTGCCGTGGCTTGACATCGACCCGGAAGCCCGACTGACGGTCGCCGGGACGCCAACCGGGGTGGCGCGGCTGCTGGAAGACATCGAACCCGTCGACAAGGCCGGAGTGATGGCGACGGACCTGACGCTGCGATCCGCGGTGTGACATGGGACCGACTCGCAAGCGTGACTTGACGGCTGCGGTCGTTGCCGTTGCGGTGATCGGTTATCTGGTGATCGTCGCGATCTACCCCCGATGGGTCCCGCCGATCACGCTGTGGACAGGGATCTCACTGCTGGCTGTCGCCGCCGCTGAGACCGGGTGGGGACGATACGTGCGGGCGAAGATCAACGATGGGGAGATCGGCGATGGCAGCGGCCGACTGCATCCGCTGGCGGTGGCGCGCACCGTGATGATCGCGAAGGCGTCGGCATGGGTCGGCGCACTCGCGTTCGGGTGGTGGCTCGGGGTGCTCGCGTACCTGCTGCCCAACCGGGGATGGCTGCGGGTGGCCTGGGAGGACACTCCCGGCGCGGCCGTCGCGGCCGCCAGCGCTCTGGCGCTCGTCGTCGCGGCCCTATGGTTACAGCATTGCTGCGAGAAGCCGGAGGAACCGCCCGACAGCCGAGGCGCAACGGGCGACTAGAATCGCCGGGTTACCTCGACACGCGACGTGACCTCCCCAGGTACTCTCGGCCCATGACCGATCTGAGCCGCGGCGCCCGGTCTCGGCGCGGCGGCCGCAGGCCGGGTTGGCTCCTTTTGACGGTGTTGCTGGTCCTGGCCATTGCGGCCAGTTCCGCGCTGGTGTTCACCGAGCAGGTGGAGCTGCTGAAACTCGCCGTCATCCTGTCGTTGTGGGCGGCGGCTGTGGCGGCGTTCGTCTCGGTCATCTACCGCAGGCAAAGCGATCTCGATCGGGCGAAGGCGCGGGACCTGAAACTGGTCTACGACCTGCAGCTGGATCGCGAGATCACCGCTCGGCGTGAGTATGAGCTGGAGGTGGAGTCGCAGCTACGTCGCGAGCTGGCCACCGAACTGCGGGCTCAGGCGGCCGACGAGGTAGCCGCGCTGCGGGCCGAGCTGGCGGCACTGCGAAACAACCTCGAGATCCTGTTCGACGCGGACCTGTCTCATCGGCCCGCCCTCGAGCCCGAGCGGACGACCGTCCGGGCATACAGCGACTGGCAGCGCAGCGCTGAGAGCGACGCCGGCAGGAGTATGGCGCGGTTCGTCGCCTCCACGCCGCGCCAAGACGCCGACGACGGCAGCGAGAACGCGATCATCGACGTGCCGGAGGAGCCGCCGGTGCCCGAGGAAGAAGAGGTGCACGCCGCACCCCAGCCGCAGTACGCCTATCAACCTGAGGAACGGCCGTTCACGTACCCGGAGCCCGAGCCGGCCCCTCGGTATGCAGCGCCCGAGGCCATGTGGCCCCCACAGCCGGCCCCCGAACCGCAGGCCGCCGAACCTGGCGGTCGACATGGCGCGCATCCAGCGCCGAGCGACAATTGGCAGCCGGTTCCCGTCGAGGGGCAGTGGGTGCCGCCGGGAGCACCGGGCAGCAACTGGGTGTCGAGCAACGGCACAGCACCACCGTCCCCCCCGGCGCCTGAACCGGTCCCTGGCCAGGACCGCAGCGGGCGCCATTACACCCGCTTCGAGCCGCCACCGCCGCCTCCGCCGCAGGTCGATGAGCCGGCGGCCAGGCACGGCGGGTCGGATGAGGGCCAAGGTCAGTCGGTCGCCGAGTTACTGGCGCGGCTGCAATCCGGGGCGGGCGCCACCGGGGGCGGCCGTCGCCGGCGCCGGGACGACTAAGCTACCCTGTGTTGGACCGTCCGGTACCCGCCTGGCAGGACCGGAACGAATTTTCGACACTTTGCGAGGTCGCCTGCGATGGAGCAGTCCCCTACGCACACGTGGGATCCCCACGACGGACTGCGCCCGGCTCGACTATCGGTCGGGATCATCTCCGCCGGCAGGGTCGGCGCTGCGCTGGGTTCGGCGTTGGAGCGCGCGGGCCACGTCGTCGTGGCATGCAGTGCGGTGTCTCATGCGTCACGCGAGCGGGCCCGCCGCCGCCTCCCCGACACCTCCATCGTGCCGGTCCACGAGGTCGCCGCGCGTGCCGAGCTGGTGCTGCTCGCAGTGCCCGACTCCGAGCTCGCCAGCGTGGTCTCGGGGCTCGCGGCGACGCGAGCTGTGCGTCCCGGCACGATCGTCGTCCACACGTCCGGTGCCAACGGAATCGGTGTGCTCGCGCCGCTGACCGCGCAGGGTTGCCTCCCGCTGGCCATACATCCCGCGATGACGTTCACCGGGTCGGACGAGGACCTCGACCGGCTACTCGACTCTTGTTTCGGCATCACCGCGGCCGATGAAGTCGGTTACGCGATCGCCCAGTCGCTGGTTCTCGAGATCGGCGGCGAACCGTTCCGGGTCCGTGAGGACGCCCGAACGCTGTATCACGCCGCCCTCGCCCATGCCAGCAACCACATCGTCACTGTCGTCGCCGACGCGCTGGAGGCATTGCGCGCAGCGCTGTGGGGCCAAGAGTTGCTCGGTCAGCAACTCGTCGACCATGCCCCCGGCGGCATCGCGGAACGCGTAATCGGTCCGCTCACCAGAGCGGCGGTGGAGAACACGCTGCAGCGCGGTCAGGCGGCGTTGACAGGTCCGGTCGCCAGGGGTGATGCGGACGCCGTCGCAGCACATCTGCGGGCATTGGCGGAGGTCGAACCGCAGCTCGCCGAGGCGTACCGGACCAACTCGCTGCGCACCGCGCAGCGGGCTCATGCGCCTGCGGAAGTATTTGCGGCACTGAATGATTCGTCTCACCGGGCGGGCCGATGAGCGCTTGCGCGAAGAGAAGAAGGTCTTGCGGTGACAACTAGGGCCGATAAGAAGTTCGATGCCGGACAGCTCAACGTCTACGAGACGCCCAAGGCCGTCGGCGAAGTGACCCGTGCACTGCGCCACACCGGCCGCCGGGTGATGCTGGTGCCGACGATGGGTGTCCTGCATGACGGTCACCTCGCCTTGGTGCGAGCCGCCAAGCGAGTGCCGGGGTCGGTGGTCGTGGTGTCGATCTTCGTCAACCCGCTGCAGTTCGGCGCGGGCGAGGACCTCGAGCGCTATCCCCGCATGATGGATGCCGATCTGGATCTGCTTCGTCGCGAAGGCGTGGAGGTGGTGTTCGCACCGAGCGCCGAGGCGATGTACCCGAACGGCCTTCGCACCTCGATCCAGCCGGGGCCGCTGGGTGCTGAGCTCGAAGGTGGCTCGCGGCCAACGCATTTCGCCGGTGTGCTGACCGTGGTGTTGAAGCTGCTGCATCTTGTTGGACCGGATCGGGTGTTCTTCGGTGAGAAGGACTACCAACAGCTGATCCTGATTCGGCAGATGGTCGCGGACCTCAACGTCGACGTGCGGGTGGTCGGCGTGCCGATCGTTCGGGAAGGCGACGGGCTCGCGCTGTCATCGCGCAACCGCTACCTGACACCGGCCGAACGCGAACAGGCCGGAGCGCTTTCCGCCGCTCTGCTGGCCGGGATGTACGCCGCCCCCGGTGGCGTGGAAGCCACGCTGGACGCCGCCCGGGCCGTGCTCGACGAGGTGCCCGCGATCAAGGTCGACTACCTCGAGGTACGCGGCCCCGCACTGGAACCCGCCCCAGCCAGCGGACCGGGGCGGCTCCTGGTGGCCGCACGCCTCGGCCGCACCAGGCTCATTGACAACATCTCAATGGATATCGCCGGCACCGACGGGCATTCGCCCAACGGGCCGGACGATCACCACGAATTGCCCTGGAGGAACTGATGTTACGCACAATGTTGAAATCGAAGATCCACCGAGCCACTGTCACCGAGGCGGATCTGCACTACGTCGGATCGGTCACCATTGATGCCGACCTGATGGATGCCGCCGACCTTCTCGAGGGCGAGCAGGTGACCATCGTCGACGTGACCAACGGTGCGCGGTTGGTCACGTACGCGATCACCGGGAGGCGGGGCAGTGGCGTCATCGGGATCAACGGCGCCGCCGCTCATCTCGTCCACCCGGGTGACATTGTGATCCTCATCGCGTACGCGACGATGACCGATGCTGAGTCTCGCGAATACCGCCCCCGAATCGTGTTCGTCGACGCGGACAATCGGCAGGTCGATCTCGGCGATGATCCGGTCTATGTCCCGGATAATTACGACCTCGTGTCGCCGCGTTAAATGCTTCTCGCGATCGACGTCCGCAACACGCACACCGTGGTCGGCTTGATCAACGGCTCGGGTGCGCATGCAAAGGTTGTGCAACACTGGCGAATTCGGACAGAAACGGAAGTCACGTCCGACGAGCTGGCGCTGACCATCGACGGCCTGATCGGTGACGACTCGGAGCGTCTCACCGGCGCCGCCGCGTTGTCGACCGTGCCGTCCGTGCTGCACGAGGTACGCGAAATGCTCGACCAATACTGGCCATCGGTGCCCCATGTGCTGATCGAGCCCGGCGTGCGTACCGGCATCCCGCTGCTGGTCGACAACCCGAAAGAAGTCGGTGCCGACCGCATCGTGAACTGCCTGGCGGCCTACCACAAGTACGGCAGCGCGGCCATCGTCGTCGACTTCGGCTCGTCGATCTGCGTGGACGTGGTGTCAGCGAAAGGCGAGTTCCTCGGTGGCGCGATAGCTCCCGGCGTTCAGATCTCATCCGACGCCGCCGCCGCCCGGTCGGCCGCGCTGCGTCGCGTCGAGTTGACGCGCCCACGATCGGTGATCGGTAAGAACACCGTCGAATGCATGCAGTCGGGTGCTCTTTTCGGGTTCGCCGGACTGGTCGACGGGTTGGTTAAGCGGATCCGCGACGATGTCGACGGCTTCGCAAGCGACGACGTCACCGTCGTGGCCACCGGGCACACCGCCCCCCTGATGTTGCCCGATCTGCACACCGTGCAGAACTACGACCGGCACCTCACTTTGGATGGTCTTCGGCTCGTGTTCGAACGCAACCGCGACAATCAACGCGGGAAGCTACGGCAAGCCCGCTAGTTACGCAAAAATCGGTTCTCGCGTTGTGAGCGCGTGCTAAATTCCGCCCGATGCGATCTGGCAAACTCGCTGCGACTGAAACGACCTGCGTTTGCGGCTACGTCGTTGCTTGCTGAGCCAGGGTGCGGGTATGCGGTCACCAAGACCCGGGGACAGGTACGACGAGGGTAGCGGTCAGCTGCTCATCACAACGGATGGATCAACTCAGCAAAGGCTGACTATGAATCGGCTAACACCGCAAGCACACTTCTCTCACCGACGTCTCTCCCGTCGACCATCCACCGCGTGGTCAGTCGGGGTCTTGGTAGCGGCGACCGTATTCGCCACGGTCATGACGGGGTGCGGGTCGAAGTCATCGACCACGTCCCAGTCGACCAGCTCATCCGGGCCCTCGGCTGCGACCACCTCGGCCGCGGCGATGCCAGACGCCGCGAACATCCTGCAGGCGAGCGCCAAGACGACGCAGACCCTGCATTCTGTCCACGTCGCTTTGACAACAACGAATCTGCCTGATCTCCCGATGGAGACCGTGAACGCCGACGTGACCAATCAGCCCCAGGGCAGCGCCCGGGCAGTCGGTGATGCCAAGGTGAGAACGCAGCCTGGTTCCCCGTTCATCGAGACGTCGTTTGTGGTCACGGACAAGACGCTGTACACCAAGAACGCCGACGGCAAGTACACGTCTATGGGTCCGGCGCAGAAGATCTACGACCCGGGCATCGTCCTTTCCAAGGACAAGGGGCTGGCCCACCTCATTGAGCAGGTGCAGGACCCCAAGGTCGACGGGCGCGAAACCATCAACGGCGTGGCCACCTTCAAGGTATCCGGAACCATCGACTCTGCCGTGGTCGATCCGATCGTGCCACGGTTAGGGCAGGGCGGAGGCACCCTCCCGATCATCCTGTGGATCGCGGATGTACCTCCCGCAGCGACACCGACCACAACTCTGCCGTCCGATGCCCCCTCGCCCGGTAATGGCCCGAACCTTGTGCAATTCGTGGTCAACAAGGACCAGGGCAACGTTCAGGTGACGCTGTCGAATTGGGCAAAGCCAGTCGACATCCCCAACCCCACGGGGTAAAAGGCGCGAGCATGACGTCCGGATTGGGAACCGGCCTTGGGGTATGGCACGGCGGCAACTGCCGCCGGCCGTCCCCGGGCCGGTTCTCGTCCCGGCCCTTGCTCGGGCCTGAAGACCGACCTACCGAGTGGAACGCGTCGCCAAAGCGACTCAATTAAGAGGTTGTTCGATGAAACCCGCGGCGCTGCGAAGGCGAAATGGTCCGGATGCGCCCGAGGGTGCAGGTGGTTTGGCGCGACCTTATGCTCGCCACTTCAGGATGCGTGCCGTCCTGCGCTGGAATGCAACGTGCGTCGTGCTGTCATCTGCCGTCGGTGGGTTGCGGGGATGCAGCCAAGAATCTGTTGAGAATCCGCTAAGACGGCGGCCCGACGCTGGATCACGCCCAGCAAGACCGGCCAATCGAGATCTAATCCCACAGACCCCGGAGGAATGAGATGACCAACGACCTCTCACAAGTCGAGGAGCGTGACTTCGCTCGACGCCCCGGTCGTCCGGGTGGACCACCCGCGAATGTGTGGGTTTACAACGGAAAAGCCTATGACTTGACAGACTGGATCTCCAAGCATCCCGGCGGCGCCTTCTTCATTGGGCGAACGAGGACTCGCGACATCACATCCATCGTCGGTTCATACCACCGCAACCCCGAGGCGATCGAGCGAATACTGGAGCGGTACGCCCTGGACCGTGATGCAACCCCTCAGGACATCCACCCCAAGAACAACGCACCGCCGTTCCTGTTCAAGGACGACTTCAACAGCTGGCGGGATACCCCGAAGTACCGATTCGACAACAAGAGCGATCTGCTCCATCGGGTGAAGGCGCGACTGAAAGAACCTCAGCTGGTTGCCCGCATCAAGAGGATGGACACGATCTTCAACATCGTCGTTGGGCTCCTGCTCATCGCGTACTTCGCGGTCCAGGGCTTGCGGCTCGTCCTACTCGCTTGGATGCCACTGCCAGCCTTCGTGATCGCGATGGTCCTGCTGCGCAGTTCCCTGGTCTCTTTCGGCCACTACGCCATCCATCGCGCCCAGAAAGGCATCACCAGGTTCACCGCGAGTGCTTTCGACATGAACTACGTGGCGTTAGCCTTGGTTGTCGCCGACGGACACACTCTTCTGCACCATCCGCACACCCAGAGTGAAGTCGACATCAAGAAGAACGTTTTCACGATGATGATGCGGCTGCCCAGGGTGTACCGAATACCCGTGCACACGATTCACAAGTTCGGGCACATGTTCAGCGGCATGGTCATCCGGGTAGTAGATGTCGTCAGAATCACGCGCAAGATAGGCGTCGAGCAGCTCTACGGCAGTTGGCGAAATGCGCTTCCGCACTTCGTCGGTTCGTCCGCGGTGCGCCTGCTGCTCATCGGCGAGCTGGTGGTCTTCATATTAGCGGGTGACTTCTGGGCCTGGGCGCTGCAATTCGTGGCGACACTGTGGGTCAGCACATTGTTGATCGTGGCGAGCCATGATTTCGAGGACGACACCGAGGAGCGGTCCGCCGACACCGAAGACTGGGGCATACAGCAACTCCAGGACTCCTACGACCTGAAAGTCCTTGGAAACCGTTATGTCGACTGCTTCCTGTCGGCCGGCCTGAGTTCGCACCGCGTGCATCATGTTCTGCCCTATCAGCGCAGCGGGTTTGCCAACATCGCCACCGAGGAGGTGTTGCGAGAGGAGGCGGAGAAATTCCGTCTCGAGTGGCTTCCCGCAAAGAGTTTCGTCACAGACCGGCTTCCGAAGCTGTGCCGAACGTATCTTCTGTCTCGCTCCCGCCAAGCGGAGGAGCGGAATTGGGGCTTCATCCGCGAGCACTGCTCGTCCGCGGCCTTGAAGGCCAGCGCCGCGTACGCGGCTGCGGGATTCGTCGGACTCGGTTCGGTTTAAGGGAGGGCGTCGTGTCTGTCACGGTCGACGAGGGCGCTGCATGGCGCCCGGCGGGCGATGCACTCCATGAGTTGGAGTTCGGTGTTGGTCAGTTGCCGCCCGCCCCGCCAACCACCGTCGCGGTGATCGAAAGTATCGCGACAGGGGCGCCGAGTCAGGCGGTGGATCAGTGCGCGGCTGCAGATCGGGTTGCCGAGTTGTTCGTCGAAACTCCGCAGCAGCGGGCACGGATTGCGCGAGTGTTCGAGAAGACGCGGATTGGTGCCCGCCGGATGGCGGTGGACCCGCTGGATTCCGAGTTCGATGAATTTCGGCGTCAGCCGAGCACGATCCGGGATCGGATGAACCTGTTTTACCGGCACGCCGCTCCGTTGGCGGTTGAGGTTGCCGCGCGTGCGTTGGCAAGGGTTGCCTACGGGCCAGAGGAGATCGGGTTGTTGGTGTTTGTGACCAGCACAGGTTTCATCGCTCCGGGCGTTGATGTGGCGATCGTCAAGGAGCTGGGCCTGTCGCCGTCGGTATCGCGAGTCGTTGTCAACTTCATGGGCTGCGCGGCCGCAATGAACGGCATTCGTAGCGCCGCGGATTACGTTCGTGCTCACCCGGACATGAAGGCGATGGTGGTGTGCATCGAATTGTGCTCGGTGAACGCGGTTTTCGCTGATGACATCAACGACGTCATCACACACAGCCTGTTCGGGGACGGTTGCGCGGCGCTGGTCGTAGGCGCCAGCCCGGTCCACCACCCGCTGGCGCCGGGCAAAGTGGTGGTCCGCAAGAATTTCAGCCGGCTGCTCGACGATGCCGAAGACGGCATCGTGCTCGGTGTGAATCACAACGGCATCACCTGCGAATTATCCGATAATCTTCCCAAGTACCTGCACGCCGGGGTTGATCCGGTCATCACAGAGGTGTTGGCCGACAACGGATTGCAGAAATCCGACATCGATCTGTGGGCAATCCATCCGGGCGGCCCAAAGATCATCGAGGAATCGGTGCGGTCTTTGGGTCTTCCCGCCGACGCCGCCGCCGCGAGTTGGGAGGTGCTGGCCAAGTACGGCAACATGCTCAGCGTATCGCTGATTTTTGTGCTGGAACTCATGGTGGCCCAAGCGGAATCGACGAAGGCCATCTCGACCGGAGTGGCGTTCTCGTTCGCTCCCGGCGTCGCGATCGAAGGAATCTTGCTCGATATCGTCGGCGGGAAAGGCTAGCCACGATGCAACTCGTCAAGTTGTTGATGTCGATCTCGCGGGTGCGAGTGGTGCTGGTGTTTGTCTCCGGCCTGGTCAGCGGGGTCGCCAACACCTATCTGCTGTATCTGATCAGCCATGCGTTGTCGCCGGAGGCCCACCCCAGCATGCTGCGCTTTGCCGTGACCGGTTTGATCGCGCTCCTCACCAGCGTGCTCTCGCAGACACTGCTGATCCGACTCACTCAGGATGCGATCTACCATCTCCGGGCGAAGTTCTGCTCGGAGGCGGTGGCGCTCCCGCTTGAGCATCTGGAACGGATGGGCATACACCGGCTGCTGGCGACCCTGACCGAGGATGTGCGGTCGCTGTCGCAGGCGGTGACGGCCATCCCGAACATCTGCGTCGCTGTGGTCACCATCGTGGGCTGCCTGGCATTCCTGGGAGTGGTGTCAGGTCCCATTTTCGCCGTGACAGTGATTGGCACGGCGGTGGGCATCCTCGGCATGGAGGCGTTGTCGATGAGGGTGCGACGCCTCTACATTGACGCCCGCGAGAACGAGGACACGCTGCTGCGGTCATTTCAATCGATGACTGCGGGCATCAAGGAACTCAAGCTGCACCGCGACCGGCGCCGGGACTTCATGGACCGCCAGCTGCTCGGCACGGCCGGCGCCGTGCGGGATCAGAATGTGGCAGCCGGCTCCCGAATCTCTCTGGCGCACAGCTACTTGCGGCTATTTCAACTGCTCACCATGGCCCTCGTCTTGTTTGTGCTTGCCAGCACGCTCGATCTGCCGCGCCCGGTCATGGTCACCTACATCCTGGTCACCATGTACATGTCGGTGCCGACGCAGAACCTCATGCAGCGCATCCCAGACCTGCGCCGCGGCAGCGTCGCGCTGGCCAAGATCCGCGCAATGGACCTGTCGATGCAGACCAGACGCGACGAGCAGCACCTGCCCTGCACCGACCGCCCGACCGCCACCACCGCCAGGCTGGAACTGACCGACCTCAGCTACACCTACGAAGCTGAGTTGGCTTCGCGATTTCCGAAAGGCCCTGCGGGCGAACAGGATCCGCGCCGCAACGGCCTACATCCTCATCACCACGGCCCTAACGGGAAAATAGCGGGTCGCGGGCCGGGTCCGCATGCCGGTGTGAAGGATGGCGGCTCGGGCTTCCGCCTGGGGCCGCTGGATCTGATGTTTGAACCCGGGCAGATCAGCTTCATCATCGGAGGCAACGGAAGCGGCAAATCGACGCTGGCCAAGCTGTTGACGGGCTTGTACGTGCCTGAGTCCGGGTTCGTGACGCTCAACCGCGAAAAGGTATGCGACGACAACGTCGAATGGTTCCGGCAGAACTGCGCCGCGGTCTTCACCGACTTTCATTTGTTCGAGGACTACCTGGGCTTTGACCGGCCAGGGATCGACGACGAGGTCCGACACTACCTGACCGAATTACATTTGGCGCGCAAGGTGACAGTGTGCGACGGGCGGCTGTCCACGATTGCGCTGTCGCAGGGCCAGCGCAAACGGCTGGCGCTGTTGACAGCCCTGCTGGAAGATCGGCCGATTTACGTGTTCGACGAGTGGGCCGCCGACCAAGAGCCGCGATTCCGCGATGTCTTCTACACCGAGATCCTCACCGGGTTGGCGCGGCGCGACAAGACCGTCATCGTGATCACCCACGACGACCGCTACTTCCACTGCGCCGACCAGATCATCAAACTCGACTTCGGTCAGATCTCTGACATCACCTCACCAACACCGGTCCGACCGCCATGCCACGACGGCCTGCCGCGTCCTAGTAACGGTCGGCCTTCGGATGGGACGAACCGCGAACGGCCGGCTCGCGGCGTTCGCGAGTTGTCATAACCCGCAGAAGTTTCCGCTGTCTTGCGCGGACCCTAGACCACAGTGTAGAAATACCACTCCATCCAAAGATGCTGGAGTCCAGATAATCTCATGCAGTCCAAAACCGCGATCCGGTCATCGCGCCTGTGCTCTATCAGCGGTTCTAGTCTGCGTTCCGATGGAACGCCAAGAATCCGTTGAGGATTCGTCAAGATAGCTATTCAACAGTGGGGACATCGCACGGCAAGTGCTGCCAGCTTTTTGATCTGACATCGAGCAGCAGCACCGCCAACCATCCTGAAGGGAGAAGTGTCATGTCTGTCACCCTTGATGAGGGCCGCAATTGCCCCAGTCCCCGGGGTGGTTATGCGATCATGCCTTGGTGACCGGTCGGGTCGTGTACCGCTCGTGGATGAGCGACAACCTGCGTTGGGACGCGCTCCAGTTGCGTGAGGGCGACATTGTCATCTCCGCGCCACCCAAGTGCGGCAATACCTGGACACAGCGACTGGTGTCCCTGCTCGTCTTCGACGGTCCGGACCTGCCAGGACCGATGTCAAGAGTCTCGCCGTGGGTCGACCAGACCACCGCGCCGATTGAGGAGGTCGTCGTCGCCCTCGACGCCCAGGACCATCGTCGGTTCATCAAGACCCACACGCCCCTCGACGGCCTCGTGCTCGACGATCGCGTCACCTACATCGGAATCGGCCGCGATCCGCGCGATGTGGTGATGTCGATGATCATGGACTGGGACCGGATGCGGGCGCTTCGCGAGGGCATGCTGCCGCCGCACAAGCGGGTTGGTCCCAGGGGTCCCCGTCCCCGCCGCGTCAGTCCGCTCGAGGCATTCCAGGAGTGGATGGACTGGCCGGCGATGCCCACCGTGGGAGGTCGCCCCGTGAGTTTACGGGAGGGCGCCCCTGAACCGCGATCTGGTATCTGGGTGTCGCTGGCCAACATCCTCAACCACTTCGGTTCTGTCTGGTCCCGCCGCCACCTGCCCAACGTGGCCTTGTTCCACTACGCCGACTACAAGACCGACCTCGCCGGCGAGCTCGTCCGTCTCGGTCAGGTCCTCGGTATCGATGTGAGTCGCGATCGCGCCGGCGAGCTGGCCGAGCACGCCACCCTAGATGCCATGCGGGCTCGCACATCGGAACTCGCGCCCGAGGCGGGGAAGGCTGTGGGGCGCCGCGACGACCCCTTCTTCCGGGTCGGTGGCCGCGGTACGTGGCGGGACATAGTCACAGAGGCCGAGCACCGGCGCTACAACCAGCGCGCCGCGGAACTCGCCCTACCGGACCTCCTCGACTGGGCTCACGAGGGCCGTCGGGGCGGCGACCCGGCCATCGTCAGCT
This sequence comes from uncultured Actinomycetota bacterium, assembly GCA_963744085.1. Taxonomy (GTDB): domain Bacteria; phylum Actinomycetota; class Actinomycetes; order Mycobacteriales; family Mycobacteriaceae; genus Mycobacterium. The sequence continues at coordinate 176,306 of CAVUSK010000014.1, read as the reverse complement.
CAGGCCGCGACTGAACCCGGGTGCGACGCCACGGCATCTCGGGTGCGTTGTTTCGGTCTCACCATTCATCTGAGTTGGCAGATCGTGAATTCAGCAGAGTCGCACGCCAAGGCCGACACCCGAAGCAATTCCGGATCAGGCATGAGAACCGCGCGAAGCTGCTGAACAAGTATTCATGAGGCCTACCCGGCCCTGAGGATGCCGAATCTCCACATACCCCCCGGGCAGCTTATGCACCCGCGAGTTGTCAGCGTCGGCGACGTAGACATTGTCGCCGGGGAGCAAGCCGTCGCGTCGTACAACAGATGGAATGCCACTGGTCATGGCCGGACGCGCCTGGCGGAGACCGTAATGGGCGACCGGGAGAGTTGCTGTTGATTGTCATCGGGAGGGAGGCCCGGCTGGTTGCTCTCTCCGGCGACGAGCAGTTCTCCGCGACGCTGCGTCGCTCCCCGTCGGGGCCTGTAGGAGTTTTGGGCTCTACGCTGACCCGGGTGGATTTTCGCGCATTCCTCGAAACCCAGCAGGGCGCCACCTACGCCGACAGCTCCGGGTGACCCGCGCCGCAGAGGAGCTGAGTACTCGGCGTTCTTCCGTTCCGACCACTATCTCGCGATGAGCGGGGACGGTCTCCCGGGGCCAACCGATTCCTGGGTCACCCTGGCCGGTATCGCGAGGGACAGGTCTTCGATTTGCCTTGGCACGATGGTCACCTCGGCCAGGTTCCGCCATCCGGGTCCGTTGGCGATCTCGGTGGTCGAAGTCGATGAAATGAGCTGCGGCCGAGTGGAGTTGGGACTGGGAGCCGGCTGACCGAGCAGCTGCACATCCTCACTGGGTTGTGGACGACGCCGGTGGGGAAGACCTTCGACTTCGCCGGAGCGCACTTCACCATCGCCGAATCGCCTGCGCTGCCTAAACCCGCTCAGTCGCCTTACCCCGCTGATCATCATCGGCGGTGGTGGCGCCAAGCGGACACCGGCATTAGCCGCTCAGTTCTTCGCCGAAGCCGAAGTGCACCGCGTCTATCTGCAGCTCCTCGACATGTCCGATCTCGACCACCTCGAGCTCCTCGCGATCGAGGTCATCCCCCAGCTTCGTTGACCCCGTCGGCTGGCGCTTGCGTCTACGCCGCCACTCTCCGGTCCTTTAAGCTGGCACGTCGTGAGTTCAGCAGACCCGCGTTTCGAGGCGGATACTCCGGAGCAGTTCCGGATCCGGCAGGGTAAGCGCGAGCGGCTGCTCGACGAGGGCGTTGCGCCGTATCCGGTTTCGGTGCCCATCACCCACACGCTCAAGCAGATCCGCGACGCTTATCCCGACTTGCCGACCGACGCCACCACCGGCGACGTCGTCGGCGTCGCCGGCCGCGTCGTGTTCGCCCGTAATTCCGGGAAGCTCTGCTTTGCCACGCTGCAGGAAGGAGACGGCACGCAGCTGCAGGCCATGATCAGCCTGGCCAGCGTCGGACAATCAGAACTCGACAGGTGGAAGGCCGACGTCGACCTCGGCGACATCGTTTTCGTGCACGGTGAAGTGATCAGCTCCCGGCGCGGCGAACTTTCCGTGCTGGCGGATTCCTGGCAAATGGCGGCCAAGGCGCTGCGCCCGCTGCCGGTGGCACACAAGGAGATGAGCGAGGAGTCGCGGGTTCGGCAGCGCTACGTCGATCTGATCATGCGCCCCGAAGCGCGGAAGGTGGCCCGTCAGCGTGTTGCCGTGGTCCGTGCCTTGCGAAATGCGCTGCACCGGCGCGACTTCCTCGAGGTGGAGACGCCGATGTTGCAGACGCTGGCCGGTGGCGCGGCCGCGCGCCCGTTCGTCACCCACTCCAACGCGATGGACTCCGATCTGTACCTGCGGATCGCTCCCGAGCTGTTCTTGAAGCGCTGCGTGGTCGGGGGATTCGACAGGGTCTTCGAGCTCAGTCGCGTGTTCCGAAATGAGGGAGCCGATTCGACGCATTCGCCGGAATTCTCGATGCTCGAGACTTATCAGGCGTATGGCACGTACGACGATTCGGCCGTGATGATCCGAGAGGTTATTCAAGAAGTCGCTGACGAGGTGTTCGGCACACGTCTGTTGGCCCTCCCTGACGGGACTCAGTATGACATTGACGGCGAATGGGCTTCGGTGGAAATGTACCCGTCGTTGTCGGAGACGCTGGGGGAGCAGATTACTCCCGCGACATCTGTAGAGCACCTTCGCGGCATCGCAGACCGCCTCGGCATCGAGGTTCCCAGTGATCGGCCCTACGGGCACGGCAAGCTCGTCGAAGAATTGTGGGAATATTCCGTCGGAAAGTTGTTGCACGCTCCCACATTCGTGCGGGATTTTCCAGTCGAGACCACACCGTTGACTCGTCAGCACCGGAGTATCCCCGGCGTGACCGAAAAGTGGGACCTGTATGTCCGCGGCATCGAGTTGGCAACAGGCTACTCGGAATTGATCGATCCGGTGATCCAGCGTGAGCGATTCGAGGACCAGGCCAAAGCTGCCGCGGCCGGCGACGATGAGGCAATGGCCCTCGACGAGGATTTTCTCGTCGCGATCGAGTATGCGATGCCGCCGACCACAGGCACAGGAATGGGGATCGACCGGCTGATGATGGTATTGACTGGACTGGGAATTAGGGAGACCGTATTGTTCCCGATTGTTCGCAGACAGCCGAACGGAACTTAGATCGCATTTGGCTATGCGCGATGTTCTATGGCACATTAGTGATAGGTATCGACCGCGCGCACTGACGCGAGGTCGCACTAGTTCAAGAAGGGGCAGTGTAGAAAGTGGCCAAGAAAGTAACCGTGACGCTGGTCGATGATTTCGACGGCGAAGCAGCGGCTGACGAGACCGTGGAATTCGGCCTTGACGGTGTCACCTACGAGATAGATCTGTCGTCGAAGAATGCCAAGAAGCTTCGCGATGATCTGAAGGTCTGGGTGGAAAAGGGCCGGCGAGTCGGCGGGCGTCGTCGTAGCCGGGCGGGTTCCGGGCGCGGGCGCGCGTCGATCGACCGGGAGCAGAGCGCGGCGATCCGGGAGTGGGCCCGCCGTAACGGCCACAATGTGTCGACCAGGGGCCGTATCCCGGCCGACGTGATCGACGCGTTCCACGCCGCCACGTAATCAACGAGTGTGATCTGACTCTCTCCGGCGTTCATCGGGGCTTTCTGCTCTTCGCGCGAGCGCTCATCGCGGCTTTCGCTAGCGGCGAACCGCGTGGGGCGGAGCGGGGAAACGTATCGGGGTCGGTCTGCGTTACACCTCGTGTAACCAGAGACGCACCGCAAACGGCTGGAGCTGGCCCGCTGCCGTGGGTGGGGCAGCGAAGGCAGCTGGCCATTAGAGTGGGTAGCGGGTATGCGGGCTCAACTAGTCGACCCGTGGTACTCACCGTGAGGGAGAGCAGGTAACCACCGATGTTCGAAAGATTCACCGACCGCGCACGCCGCGTTGTCGTCTTGGCCCAAGAAGAGGCCAGGATGCTCAACCACAACTACATCGGGACCGAACACATCCTTCTGGGGCTGATCCACGAGGGTGAGGGCGTTGCCGCCAAGTCGCTGGAGTCCCTTGGCATCTCTTTGGAGGGTGTCCGCAGCCAGGTCGAGGAGATCATCGGCCAAGGCCAGCAGGCGCCGTCGGGTCACATTCCGTTCACTCCGCGTGCCAAGAAGGTGCTGGAGCTGAGCCTGCGCGAGGCGCTGCAACTCGGCCACAACTACATCGGCACCGAGCACATTCTGCTCGGCCTCATCCGTGAGGGTGAGGGCGTCGCCGCCCAGGTGCTGGTCAAGCTCGGCGCCGAGCTGACGCGGGTGCGTCAGCAAGTGATCCAGCTGCTCTCGGGCTACCAGGGCAAGGAGACGGCAGAGGCCGGCACCGGCGGCCGCGGCGGCGAGTCCGGCAACCCGTCGACGTCGCTGGTGCTCGACCAGTTCGGCCGCAACCTGACCGCCGCCGCGATGGAGGGCAAGCTCGACCCCGTCATCGGCCGCGAGAAGGAAATCGAGCGGGTGATGCAGGTGCTGTCCCGTCGCACCAAGAACAACCCGGTGCTGATCGGCGAGCCCGGCGTCGGCAAGACCGCCGTCGTCGAGGGCCTGGCGCAGGCCATCGTGCACGGCGAGGTGCCGGAGACGCTGAAGGACAAGCAGCTCTACACGCTGGACCTGGGTTCGCTGGTGGCGGGCTCGAGGTATCGCGGTGACTTCGAGGAACGCCTGAAGAAGGTGCTCAAGGAGATCAACACCCGCGGCGACATCATCCTGTTCATCGACGAGCTGCACACGCTGGTCGGCGCGGGCGCCGCCGAGGGCGCGATCGACGCGGCGTCGATCCTCAAGCCCAAGTTGGCCCGCGGCGAGCTTCAGACCGTGGGTGCCACCACCCTCGACGAGTACCGCAAGTACATCGAGAAGGACGCGGCCCTGGAGCGGCGCTTCCAGCCGGTTCAGGTCAGCGAGCCGACGGTCGAGCACACCATCGAGATCCTCAAGGGTCTGCGCGACCGCTACGAAGCGCACCACCGCGTGTCGATCACCGATCCCGCTATCGTGGCGGCTGCCACGCTGGCCGACCGCTACATCAACGACCGGTTCCTGCCGGACAAGGCGATCGACCTGATCGACGAGGCCGGTGCCCGGATGCGGATCCGCCGGATGACCGCGCCGCCAGACCTGCGCGAGTTCGACGAGAAGATCGCCGACGCCCGCCGCGAGAAGGAGTCCGCGATCGACGCGCAGGACTTCGAGAAGGCGGCCAGCCTGCGGGATCGGGAGAAGAACCTGGTCGCGCAGCGTGTCGAGCGGGAAAAGCAGTGGCGTTCAGGGGATCTGGACGTGGTCGCCGAGGTCGACGACGAGCAGATCGCCGAGGTCCTTGGCAACTGGACCGGTATCCCGGTGTTCAAGCTCACCGAGGCCGAGACCACCCGCCTGCTGCGCATGGAAGAAGAGGTGCACAAGCGCATCATCGGCCAGGAGGACGCGGTCAAGGCGGTCAGCAAGGCGATCCGCCGTACCCGTGCCGGGCTGAAGGATCCGCGGCGCCCGTCGGGCTCGTTCATCTTCGCCGGCCCGTCCGGTGTCGGTAAGACCGAGCTGTCCAAGGCGCTGGCGGAGTTTCTATTCGGCGACCAGGACGCGCTGATCCAGATCGACATGGGCGAGTTCCACGATCGCTTCACCGCGTCGCGGCTGTTCGGAGCTCCTCCGGGCTACGTCGGCTACGAGGAGGGCGGCCAGCTCACGGAGAAGGTGCGGCGCAAGCCGTTCTCCGTCGTGCTGTTCGACGAGATCGAGAAGGCGCACCAGGAGATCTACAACAGCCTGTTGCAGGTCCTCGAGGACGGTCGGCTCACCGACGGCCAGGGTCGTACGGTCGACTTCAAGAACACCGTGCTGATCTTCACGTCGAACCTCGGTACCGCCGACATCTCGAAGGCGGTCGGGCTGGGCTTTACCCAAGGTGGCGGTGAGAACAACTACGAGCGGATGAAGCAGAAGGTCAACGACGAGCTGAAGAAGCACTTCCGGCCGGAGTTCCTCAACCGCATCGACGACATCATCGTGTTCCACCAGCTGACTCGCGACGAGATCATCCGGATGGTGGACCTGATGATCACCCGTGTCGAGAAGCAGCTGAAGAGCAAGGACATGGCGATGGAGTTGACCGACAAGGCGAAGTCTCTGCTCGCCAAGCGCGGGTTCGATCCCGTGCTGGGTGCCCGGCCGCTGCGGCGCACGATCCAGCGGGAGATCGAGGACGCCCTGTCCGAGAAGATCCTGTTCGAGGAGGTCGGGCCGGGTCAGCTGGTCACGGTCGACGTCGACAACTGGGACGGCGAGGGCGCCGGCGAGGACGCGGTGTTCACGTTCACCGGCGCCCCCAAACCCGCCGAAGTCGGAGGAACCGGATCTGGCCAAGGCCGGAGCCAGTGGCGCGCACAGCGCGGCCGCAACCGAATAGGGCAACCGGTTGAAACGGGCGGTACCTTCACGGGTACCGCCCGTTTCCGTTTGGTCAGAAAGGCCGCCCCCGTGTTGATCGTCACGACCAACGACATTCCCGGTTGGGAAATCCAGCGAGTGTGCGGAGAGGTGTTCGGTCTCACCGTCCGGTCGCGCAACGCGTTCTCCCAGATCGGCGCCGGCTTCAAGTCGATGTTCGGCGGCGAGTTGCAGGGCATGACGAAGAACCTGGCCGAAAGTCGCAACGAGGCGATGAACCGGTTGATCGCCGAGGCGCAGAGCCGCGGCGGCAACGCGATCATCGGCATGCGTTTCGACACCACAGAACTCGGCGACGTGTGGACCGAGATATGCGCGTACGGCACTGCGGTTCAGGCGGTCCCGGTGACCGACGCCGCGAAGTACACCGCGTCGCAGCTGGGCTATGGCGGCGCGCCGCAAGCGCCGCCGCAAGCGCCGCAGCAGGGGCCGCCGGCGGGGCAACACCAGGCGCAGCCGCAACACTCGCAGCCTGCGCAGCCGCACCAGCCCCAGCCGTACGGCGCGGGATAGCGAGTCGTTGACGGGTTTGATCACCTGGCCCTAAGCTCCTCTTCGTATTTGATGGGCCGAGGAATCTGGTGAGACTCCAGAACGGGCGCGCCACTGTCTAAAGTCAGACCCGACGCCCGTCGCCGACCCTGCTACCGGGACGCGAGATCCCGAAAGGAATCGACATGACATCATCCGAGGCACATCAACCGCCGTCGGCCAGGGTCCGCGCCGTCGACCTGACGACGGCCAGCGCCGCGCTGTGGCTGGCGGGGACGGTCTTCCTTGCTCTGCTCGTCCTGTATCTCGTCGGTATCGACCAGGGCGCCACGTCCTTGTTCGGCAGCGATACCCACGTACACGAATTTGTCCACGACGCCCGTCATCTTCTCGGCTTCCCCTGCCACTGAGTACAAGGCGCGAAACCGAACAAATGGAAAAGCGAATGATTGCGCGCGGCTTGCTGGCCGGCGCGCTTGGTGGACTATTGGCGTTTGTCTTTGCGCGCATCTTCGTCGAGCCGGTGATCGGTCGGGCCATCGACTTCGAGGACGGTCGGGCTGACGCCGAGGCAGCCATGGGTGCGCACGAGCACGGCATGGAGGTGTTCACCCGTGGTGTCCAGGCCAATATCGGCATGGGCTTTGGCGTTTTGGCATTCAGCGTCGCGATGGGCGCACTGTTCGCAGTAGCGTTCGTCGTCGCCTACGGTCGGGTCGCTACATTGGGCGCCCGTCCACTGTCCCTGCTGATGGCCGTCGGTGCTTTCGGAGTGATCTACCTCGTGCCTTTCTTGAAGTATCCTGCCAACCCACCGTCGGTCGGCAATCCGGAGACCATCGGCGCACGGACGGGCCTCTACCTGCTCATGGTGGTTCTCTCCCTCGCGCTGGCCGCTGCCGCCCTCTGGCTGGGCCGCAGGCTCGCGGTGCGGGTTGGCGCGTGGACCGCCACCTTCGCCGCAATTGGTGCCTACGTTGTCGCGATCGCAATAGTCATGATCGCTCTTCCGCCGGTGGCCGAAACCCCGGAACCACTGCGCGACCGGTCGGGCACCATCGTGTACCCAGGCTTCCCCGCCGACGACTTGTACCATTTCCGGCTGTATTCCATTGGGACACAGCTTGTGTTATGGGCGATTATCGGGCTTGCGTTTTCAGCGCTGATCTCGCGTCTGCCGGACGAGCGTGGCCGCAACGAGCAGCAGGAGAGCGTCGGCGCCTGAGTAGCGCTACGACTCGAATGGCACCGCGTGAGTGAGGTTGTCCGGCTCACGCTGGTGTCGCACGCGATGACGGACGCGATGGCGGCCGGACGGTTTCCCACCGACGAGCCGCTCAATGCCGTCGGCCGGCGACAGGTCGGTCCCGCAATCGACTTCGGCGCAAGGGGATTCACGTCGTTGTCGGGTCCAGAACAACGATGTCTGCAGACTGCCGAGCTGCTCGGCTTACACGCGACCGTCGAGCCACGTCTTGCCGAACTGGACTGCGGCCGATGGCGCGGTGACGTGCTCGGCGGTGTGCATCCGGCCGACGTTGCTGTGTGGCTCACCGATGCGACCAGCGCGCCGCATGGCGGGGAATCGGTCGTCGATCTGATGGACAGGGTGGCAGACTGGCTCGAATCGTTGACCGTCAACCCGTCGCGCACGGTGGCGGTGACCCATCCGGCCGTGATACGGGCGGCGATCCTGTTGGCCCTGGACGCGCCGCCAAAGTCGTTCTGGCGCCTGGATATCGCACCGGCCAGTCGGACCGAGATGCACTATCGCGGTCATGCGTGGACGCTGAGATCACTTTGACGCTTAAGCCTCCCGCGGGAGCATCGCGAAGACCTGCTTGGCGATCGAAATCACCCACGCGCCGGCACTCGGGCCGTGGTACCGCGGCCAGCTCAGCTGGAAACTGACCACCCATGCCTGCCCGCTTCGATCCTTTGCATACCAGCTGAACGTCAAGTCGCCGGGCAGATTTCCCGCCTTCGCGCCGATGTACGGCCACTGCTGCGGATCGAGGTCGATGCCGGGGATCGCGGACACGATCTCGTGCACCGGCGCGGCGGCGCCGACAGCACCGGCCTGCAGCGCGGCGTGCACCCGGCAGATATCCTCCGCGCTGCCGTACCACTCGGCTCCGTATGTTGACGCCGGTGTGCGGGTTCGCGTCGGATCGGGCTGGTATGGACGGGAATTGGTCTGTTCCAGCAGCTGTGCGCGGGCCTGCGGCTGTCCCGTCTGAACCGCGTCTCTCCACTGCTGACGCAGGTCCGGTTCACCCCAGCCGACCGAGAACAACTCGTGCATCGTCGGGAATGGGGTCATGCTCCCCGGGTCATGGTGACCTGCTTCGACAAGTGCCCGTTCGACGGCAGCGGTGCCGACTCTGTCGATCAGCAGATCGGTCGCCATATTGTCGCTATTGGCGATCATCTTCTCGGCGGCGGTACGCACCGATACCTTCGCACCTGGAGGCAACTTCTCCAATCCGGACGAGCCGACGGCCTTGGCCTGTCCTGTCACGGTGAGTTCGTCATTCCATGACAGCGTTCCGGCCCCCACTGCATCGGAAACCGCGTACAGCACGTACAGCTTGAAAATCGATGCCAGCGGCAAGGATTCACCAGTGTGGGTGCCTACCACCCTGTCGCAGCGCCCACCGTTGACCTTGGCGACCTGATATGAGTACCGCGCACCGGACTTGGAAAGTTCGGCGTCGACGTCCGCCCACGAGTTGATCGTGGGCGTCGCAAGCTCGGCGTCGAACCGGTCGACCATGTTGTTCTCGTCGGTGTGGATATCGATGTCCTGGCCCACCCCGAACGAGTTCACCAGGTGAAGTCTGACGCGGCCCGCGTTGTAGTCGGCACCCGAAACGGTGAACGGTCGCTCCCACCAAAGGTTTTCCATCGTGTCGCGGACCGCGTCCGCCGCGTCCGGGGCCGCCAGGGTACGTACACCCACGATTCCGATCGGCCAATCCGAGTTCAGCATGTCTACGGTCTGCTGGGCGCGGAAGCCCGGCGGAGTGCTCATGCTGATTTTCGCACCCCCGTCGGGGGTGACCGACGATATGGAGGACGCCGCCGGCGTGCTGCATCCGCAAACCACGGCGCTTATCGCCGCGACAGCTGCCAGCGATGCCGCAGCGCGACGATGCGCCCGGCTTGCGTTACGCGTTCGCCCCGGTCCCCGCAACGTCCAACACAACCTCGAACTCCAGCAACGACGCTCCCGTGGCCACCGGATTCGCACGCTGCCCGGCGTGAGCTTCGATGGCCGGACCGGTAGCCCACGCCTGGAACGCTTCCTCGGATTCCCACTGCGTCACGACGAAATAGCGATTCTCGCCCTTGACGGGCCGCAGCAGCTGAAAGCCGAGGAAACCCGGCTGGTTGTCGACGGCGTGCGCTCGGTGGGCGAATCGCTTTTCCAGTTCAGGGCCGGCGTCCGGCGGCACCTCGATTGCGTTGATCTTCACCACTGCCATGGGTTTGAGGCTACCGTGCGCCGGTCGGCGCCCGACGGTCAGCCACCAGCGGAGAAGATGTGTTCATGAGTGCCGATCTGCTGACCGATCGGGGCGGCCACGGCCGGCCCCTCGTGCTGGTGCACGGGTTGATGGGTCGCGGCAGCACGTGGCAGCGTCAGCTGCCGTGGCTTACCGAACTCGGCAGGGTCTACACCTACGACGCTCCGTGGCACCGCGGCCGGGACGTCGCCGATCCGCACCCGATCAGCACTGAGCGGTTCGTTGCGGACCTGGCTGACGCGGTGACATCCCTCGAGGGGCCGACGGTTGTGATCGGCCACTCGATGGGTGGCCTGCACGGCTGGTGCCTGGCCGCAGAGAGACCGGAGCTCGTCAGTGCGCTCATCGTCGAGGACATGGCGCCGGACTTCCGGGGCCGCACCACCGGCCCGTGGGAGCCGTGGCTTCATGCGTTGCCCGTCGAATTCGCCACCGCTCAGGATGTTTTCGACGAGTTCGGTCCCGTTGCCGGGCAGTACTTCCTCGACGCGTTTGATCGCACGGAGACCGGCTGGAGGCTGCACGGTCACATGGAGAAGTGGATCGAGATCGCGGCCGAGTGGGGCACGCGAGACTATTGGGAGCTGTGGCGGGCGGTCCGCGTGCCGACGTTGCTGGTCGAGGCCGGAAATTCGGTCACGCCACCCGGCCAGATGTCGCTGATGCACGAAACAGGCGCTCGGACAAGCTATCTGCGGGTTCCCGAGGCAGGCCACCTCGTCCACGACGAGGCGACCGAGGTCTATCGCGGTGCCGTCACCGCGTTCTTAACGGCGCTCGCCTAGCGCGCCGGACGTCGGCCACGCGGGCTGTCTTTCGAAGCGGGTGCGAATCGCATCGAGTTCGTGCGCCATCCGTGAAGCGTCGGAGCTGTCGCCCGACAGCCGGCCGCGCATCGGGGCGGACACCCGGAACTGGTCAAGCCCCAGCCGGAACCCGTCCGAGCGGTGCGCCGCCCAGCTCAACATCACCGCGACGACGAATGGAGACATCAGGATCGAAAGGGTGAGCAGAACGGTCATGGCGGTAATCCTTCGCCCCACAACATCCGGCCAACAGTGGCAGGACTGCCGCGTTGCGATAAAATACTGCCATGCTGAAATCTGTCGCCGTTCTGGCACTGGATAGGCTCGCGATCTTCGAGTTCGGCGTCATCTGCGAGGTGTTCGGCATCGACCGCGAATCCGACGGTGTCCCGAACTTCGAATTCCGGGTGTGCGGGCGTGCGGCCGGTGTTCCGCTGCAAACTTCGGTGGGGGCCAAGGTGATTCCCGAGCACGGCCTGGAGGGCCTCGCGGGCGCTGATCTGGTGGCGGTTCCTGCTGCGCAGGCAAATGCAGGGCCGCACCCTTACCCGCCGGAGGCGCTGGTGGCGCTTCGGGAGGCGGCCCGGGCTGGTTCTACGATCCTGACCGTCTGTACGGGCGCGTTCATTGCGGGCGCCGCCGGGCTGCTGGACGGCCGACGCTGCACGACGCACTGGGCGCACGCCGAAGAGCTGGCCCGCATGTATCCGACGGCGCGGGTCGATCGCAACGTGCTGTTCGTCGACGACGGCAATCTGATCACCAGCGCGGGCACCGCCGCGGGTATCGACGCGTGCCTGCACCTGGTGCGCCGCGAGTTGGGAAGCCGGGTCACGAACGTCATCGCGCGGCGGATGGTGGTGTCGCCCCAGCGCGACGGCGGTCAACGGCAGTTCATCGACCAGCCGGTGCCGACGCACTGCTCGCCCGGGTTCGCGCCACAGCTCGACTGGATTCTGGCGAACCTCGACAAACCGCATTCGGTCGCGACGATGGCCCGGCACGCGAACATGTCGGAGCGCACATTCGCGCGCAGGTTCGTGGAAGAAACCGGTACGACGCCGATGCAATGGGTGACCGATCAGCGCGTGCTGTACGCAAGGGAACTCCTCGAGGAGACCGACCTCGACGTCGATCGCATCGCCGACCGGTCCGGGTTCGGCACCGCGACGCTGCTGCGCCACCACTTCCGCCGACTCGTCGGCCTCACGCCGAGCGACTACCGGCGCAGGTTCGCATGCGCTGAGTCGCCTCAAGATCAAACAGCCTGAGGGTCAACGGGTTTCGCGAGCACCGGCTTCGCCCGCCAGAGCGTAGCGGCCGTCCGGAGTCTGCTCCACCAGGCCGTCCGCGAGCAGTGAGGCCAGCGCGCGGTCACGCTGGTTCGTGTCAGACAGCCAGGCCACGTCGAGCTGATGCCTGGACACGGGAATATCGTTGGCGCGCAGCACATCTAGTAGCCGGCCGCGCACCTGTCGGTCTGTGCCTGCATAGCTCTGCGCGCGACGGGCCGGCGCGTCAGAGGGTGGATAGCCGGCGGCCCGCCAGGCGCATGCGCTGAGCGGACAGACCCCGCAGCGGGGTGACCGTGCCGTGCACACCGTCGCGCCCAGCTCCATCAGCGCCGCCGAAAAACGCGCCGCGGCTGCACCTTCCGGCAACAGAGCCGCGACGTCCGTGAGGTCGCGAGCGCCGACCGGTGCGTCGGCGACCCCGCGGGTCGCCCGCGCGACGACACGTCGCACGTTCGTATCGACGACCGGAACCCGGCGTCCGTACGCGAAGCAGGCGACCGCACGTGCGGTGTATTCGCCGACTCCCGGCAGCCCGAGCAATGCCTCCAGATCGTCGGGCACCACGTCGCCGTGGTCGCGTGCGATCACGGTCGCACATTCGTGCAATCGCTTCGCCCGTCGCGGGTAACCGAGCTTGCCCCAGGCGCGCAGCACGTCGGCGGCACTGGCCGCGGCCGTCGCGGACGGCGTCGGCCACCTACCAACCCACTCTTGGAAAATCGGCTGCACACGCGATACCGGCGTCTGCTGCAACATGAATTCGCTGACCAGAATCTGCCACGCGCTGACGCCGGTGCGACGCCACGGCAGGTCGCGTTGGGCGACCTCGTACCACGCGATCAACTCGGTTGGGTCGATCCTCATTGGTGGCTGTGCCCGTGATGTGGGCACAATGACACCCATGCCCTACACGAACCCCTCGACCGCATGGAAAGCACTTAAGGAGGGTAACGAGCGGTTCGTCGCCGGCCAGCCAGCGCACCCGAGCCAGAGTGTCGAGCATCGCGCCACCCTCGCCAAGAGTCAGCGTCCCACTGCGGTGGTGTTCGGCTGCGCCGATAGCCGGGTGGCCGCCGAGATCATCTTCGACCAGGGACTCGGTGACATGTTCGTGGTCCGCACTGCGGGACACGTCATCGACTCGGCGGTGCTCGGCTCGATCGAGTACGCGGTGTCGATCCTCGAAGTGCCGCTGATCGTCGTGCTCGGCCACGACAACTGCGGCGCGGTCCAGGCCACGTTGGATGCTCTCGACGAGGGCGTGATTCCCCGCGGATATGTCCGTGACCTGGTGGAACGGGTCACGCCCTCGGTGCTCACCGGTCGCCGCGACGGGCTGAGCCAGGTCGATGAATTCGAGGCGCATCACGTCCGCGAGACGGCCGCGCAGCTGCTGTCGCGGTCGACGGCGATCCTGGAACGGATCCCGTCGGGCGAACTGGCGATCGTCGGCCTGACGTATCACCTGGCGGACGGGAGGGTGGCGCTGCGGGCCAGCGTCGGCGACATCGGCGAATATCCCCGCGTGTAGTTAGCCCGGCGACACGCCGAGCGACGTCGGACGCCTAGCGGTGACCTGGGCTTACCGTGAGAACGTGCTGGATCTTGAACCGCATGGCCCACTGCCGCCGCAGATTTACTGGCGACGCCGCGGTCTCGCATTGGCCATCGCGCTCGTGGTGATCGGCATCGTCGTCGCGGTCATCATCACCGTGCTGACGGGCAACGCCGGCGCGGACACGAAGAACGCCAAGCCCGCCGCCAACCCGCCCGCCTCCCAAGCGCTTAACCCGCAGCCGGAGGTGAAGTCTCCGATCACCCCGCTGCCTCCGCCGGTGCCCCAAACCCCAACTGCCACAGCGGCCGTCATGCCTCCGCCGGTGCTCAAGGACGGCGATGACTGCCCGGATTCCACGTTGGCGGTCAAGGGCATCACAAGCCAGCCCCAGTACTTCATCGGTGAGCAACCGAAATTCACGATGGTGGTGACGAACATCGGGCTGGTGGGGTGCCAGCGTGATGTCGGCGCCGCCGTGCTCGCGGCCTACGTTTACTCGCTGGACAACCAACGGGTGTGGTCCAACCTGGACTGCGCGCCGTCGAACGAGTCGCTGGTCAAGAAGTTCAGCCCGGGCGAGCAGGTGACTACCGAGGTCACCTGGACCGGAATGGGCTCGGCGCCGCAGTGTCCGTTGCCTCGTCAACCTATCGGACCCGGCACATACAACCTCGTCGTGCAGTTGGGCAACCTGCGTTCTGCGCCAGTGCCGTTCATCATCGCCCCGCCGGCGACGCAGAACGAGCCACAGGCGCCCGGCCAGCAGCAGATGCCCATGCAGCCGACGCCCGGTGAGACGCCTCCCGGCTGACCCTGCGGCACCGGGTCAAGCAAGCCTGTCGGCGATGGTCGACTCGGCCAGTTGTGAAAGGCCTTCGCGGATGTGGTGTGCCCACATCGCGCCGATGCCGTCGACCTTCTGAAGGTCGCCTGCACTTGCCGCCAGCAGACCTTGCAGCGACCCGAATGTGCGCACCAGCAAGTCAATGTGCGCGAACTGGAGCCGCGGGATGCCTGCCATCGCGCGGTATCCCCGCGAGCTCATCGCCGAGTCCTGAGCCTCGGCGGTCGACGGAAACCCGAAAACCTTTGACAACGCGGTCAAGTCGAGAAGCTCGGTGTCGGAGAGTTGGTCGAGCTCGTCGAGCGTGGACGTCATCTGTGCGCCGGTAGGTGGCTCGGGATTGGCATGGTAGTCGCGTACGATCAGCTCGCGTGCGAGGTCGTTGCCGCCCACCAGTTCCTCGAGCTGCAACTTGAGCTGACGGCCGTCGGTGCCGAGTTCCACCACGTGCTCGTCGATTTCGAGGCTGATCCGTCGCACCATCTCCAGACGTTGCACCACCGTCATAACGTCGCGCAGCGTGACGAAGTCCTCGATCTCGGCGGTCGACAGCTGTCGGTTCACTTCGTCGAGCCGGGACTTGTAGCGCTCGAGCGTCGCGACGGCCTGATTGGCCCTCGACAGGATGGTCGCCGAATCGGCCATCACGTGCCGCTCGCCGGCGACGTACACCGTCACGATGCTCATCGAATGGCTCACCGACACAACGGGATAGCCGGTCTGAATCGCGGTGCGCTCGGCGGACCGGTGGCGGGTGCCGGACTCGTCGGTGGGAATGGACGGGTCGGGCACCAGTTGCACGTTGGCCCGAACGATGCGGCTGCCGTCGGTGGACAACACCAGCGCGCCGTCCATTTTCGACAGCTCACGAAGCCGGGTCGGCGCGAACCGGACGTCGAGCGAGAACCCACCGTCGCATATCGACTCGACGCGCTCGTCGTAGCCCATCACGATCAGAGCGCCCGTGCGGCCGCGCAGAATGCGCTCGAGCCCGTCGCGCAGCGGCGTGCCGGGCGCCAGCCGCCGCAGCGTCTCCCGCAGCGCCGGATGCACAAGGGGCGCCTTGGTGTTCTGGCCGCGGTCGGTGGACGTCATGGTTCGCCTAATGAGTCCTCGACAAGCTCCAACGGGCGCAGCGACGTGGCGCGCGCCGGTTTCACGGCAATTTCGCGCAGTAGATCGAGAGCCTCGTTGATGGTTTTGGCCTGCATCGCGTAGATCCCCTTCGGCACGGTATATACCCCATCCGGCACCAGTGCCGTGGTGAATCCGAGCCGAGCGGCCTCGGCCAGTCTGCGTTCCATGCCGGTGACCTGGCGCAAATCGCCCGCGAGACCAACCTCGCCGATCACGACGGTGGTGGTGGGCAGGGGCAGCGCGGCCCAGGCCGACGCCATCGCCATCGCGACGGCTAGGTCGGAGGACGGGTCCGTCAGCCGGATGCCGCCGACGGTGGACAGATAGATGTCGAAGCGGGTCACGGGCGCGCCGGTGCGTTTGGTCAGCACCGCGGCAATGAGGGCGGCCCTGGCGGTGTCGATGCCGCTGACCGCGCGCCGTGGGACCGAGTTGTAGGAGTCGATCAGCAGCGCCTGCACCTCCCCGATGAGCGGGCGCTTTCCGTCGAGTTTGACGGTTACCGCGGTGCCGCAGACGGGATGCGGCCGCTGGTCGAGGAACAGCCCGGACGGGTCGGAAATGCACATGATCCCGCCCTCGTGCAGCTGGAAGCAGCCGACTTCGTCGGCCGCGCCGAAGCGGTTCTTCACCCCACGCACCATCCGCAAGGTCGACTGCCGGTCGCCCTCGAAGTGCAACACCACGTCTACCAGGTGTTCCAGGGTCCGCGGGCCCGCGATGGCCCCGTCCTTGGTGACGTGGCCGACGAGGATCGTCGCCACGCCGCTGCGTCTTGCCGCCGTCGTCAGGGAGCTGGTGACAGCGCGGACCTGGGTGACGCCTCCGGTCACGCCATCGGCGTTCGTGGTGGACATGGTCTGCACGGAATCCACCACCACGAGGGTGGGTTTGACCGCATCGATGTGCGCCAGCACGTTGTCGAGGTCGGAATCGGCGGCCAGGTACACGTGGTCGTGGCTACAGCCGGTGCGCTCGGCGCGCATCCGGATCTGCCCGGTCGATTCCTCGCCCGACACGTACAGGGCGCGGCGTCCGGCGCGGGCCCATTGATGTGCGACCTTGAGCAGCAGCGTGGACTTTCCCACGCCGGGTTCGCCTGCCAGCAGAGTGACCGAGCCGGGCACCACCCCGCCGCCCAGCACGCGGTCGAGCTCGTCGACACCCGTGGGATCATGCCGCGTGGCGTCGGGTGCGATCGAACTGATCGGTACCGCAGGCGAACTGGGCACAGCCGATCGCGCCGAGTGGCCGCCGACCACCTTGATCACCGGCGCCTCGTCGACGGTGCCCCAGGTGCCGCACTCAGGACACCGGCCCACCCATTTGGCCATGGCGTGTCGGCACTCCGAGCAGCGGTACTGCGCTCGCACCTTTCCCACGCCGAGACGGTAGCGGGAGGGTACGACAGATCGCTAGTGACCTTCGCCGGACGGCGGAGCCTGTCCCGCTCTCGGCGCTTCGTCGCCGGCGGTCACAGGCACGCTGACCTTCGTCTCGCCGGCACGCTCGAACTTGAAGACGAAGTCGTACGTCAACGCGTTGGCTATCGGCTTTGTGAGCTTCACGGTGGCGTTGGCCTTGATGGCGTTGGACAAGGCCTGCAGCGCCTCGGCGTCCACGCCATCCGGCTTGCCGACGATGAGCGAGCGGGCGGCGGGTATCTCCGGGTTGGCCGGGGTGAGAGTGACCGAGGCGACGTCGGAGGTGATGCCGACGAGCCGGTCGTTGTCGGTCGCCGACTGGTTGGCGGCGACGAACAGCAAGTCGACGCTCTCGCCGGGCTGCAGGGCGGCACTGGTCACCTGTGCGCGGATGCGGACATCACGCAGCGCGATGTTGCCGTGAGTGGCGCTGGAGCCGTTGACGGCGGGTTCCTGAGTCGCGGTCTGGGACTGCTGGCCCGTGCCGCAGCCGGTCAACGCCGCCACGGTCAGGACGCAGGCAACCAGCCCGCCGGTGAATGCCGATGCGCGTGTGGGGAAGAGGTTCACTTGGGTCTCCTGCTCGGCTTGAACTGAAACCGCATCGGCCGGACTCCCGCCCGCCGGCGTCCGACTATGCACAGTAGTAGGTCAGCCGGGAACAGCGAAGAGAGCGGGGGATTATTTCGCGGCGACGGGAGGTGGCGGAGGTGCCGACCAGCTACCTGCGGCGCTGTCCACAACCTCGCCGATGAGGCGCCTCGATGCATGTAATCGCCGCCGTGTCAACCCCCAATGTTCACCCACGGTGCCCCTGACCTGCACCGTTGTTGAACGCCTCTGAGCGCGCCGTGTTAGCATGGAGGAGCGAAAGGGGCCCGAATCAGATGATTTTTAAGGTCGGAGACACCGTTGTTTATCCACACCACGGTGCTGCGTTGATCGAAGCGATCGAAACCCGGACCATCAAGGGCGAGCAGAAGGAATATCTCGTCTTGAAGGTTGCCCAGGGTGACCTGACGGTTCGAGTGCCCGCAGACAATGCCGAGTATGTGGGTGTGCGTGACGTCGTCGGCCAGGAGGGTCTCGACAAGGTCTTCCAGGTTCTGCGGGCGCCGCATACCGAAGAGCCGACCAACTGGTCTCGCCGCTACAAGGCCAACCTCGAGAAGCTGGCCTCCGGCGATGTGAACAAGGTCGCCGAGGTGGTGCGCGACCTGTGGCGCCGCGACCAGGAGCGGGGCTTGTCGGCTGGTGAGAAGCGCATGCTGGCCAAGGCGCGCCAGATCCTTGTCGGTGAGCTCGCGCTCGCCGAGAACACCGATGACGAAAAGGCCGAGACCATCCTCGACGAGGTTTTGGCCGCCGCGTCCTAACGGATGACCACGGTCGCGGTCGTCCCGGCCGCGGGCTCGGGTGAACGGCTCGGCGCCGGCAGGCCGAAAGCCTTCGTTCAGCTGGGTGGACGAACGCTGCTCGAGCGAACCCTCGCTGGTCTTCGGGACTCCGGAGACGTCGATGCCGCGGTGGTCGCCGTGCCGCCCGACCGCACCGACGAGGCGAAGCTGATCGTCGGCGGGGACGCGATCGTGGTTGCCGGCGGATCCAGTCGCACAGAGTCCATCCGGCGCGCGTTGGCCGCCGTCGGCAAACCCGAGTTGGTTCTGGTCCACGACGCTGCCCGCGCTCTGACGCCGCCCGCCATGATCTCGCGCGTCGTCGCCGCGCTGCGCGACGGCCACCAGGCCGTGGTGCCCGCCCTGCCGGTCTCCGACACGATCAAGGCCGTCGACGCCAACTGCGTGGTGATCGCAACGCCCGAACGCGCGGGCCTGCGAGCTGTGCAGACTCCGCAGGGTTTCCGCGCCGAGCTGCTGCTGCGCGCCTACGAGCGATCCTTCGGAGACGTCACCGATGATGCTGCAATGGTCGAGAATCTCGGGGCGCAAGTGGTCGTGGTCGACGGCGACCCGCTGGCCTTCAAGATCACCACCCCACTGGACCTGCTGCTGGCGGAGGCGGTGGTGAATCGGTGAACGACTTCCGGGTGGGCATCGGCGCCGACGCGCATCCCATCGAGCCGGGACGGCCATGCTGGCTGCTGGGTCTGCTGTTCGAGGACGCGGACGGGTGCAGCGGCCATTCCGACGGCGACGTCGCGGCCCACGCGCTGTGCGACGCGCTGCTGTCGGCGGCCGGACTCGGCGACCTCGGCCACGTCTTCGGGGTCGACGATCCCCGCTGGGACGGCGCGAGTGGATGCGACATGCTCAGCCATGTCCGCGACTTGTTGAAGTCGAACGGTTTCCGGATCGTCAACGCCGCCGTCCAAGTGATCGGCAACCGGCCCAAGATCGGGCCTCGCCGCGAGCACGCCCAACACATGCTGTCCGATCTGTTGGATGCGCCCGTTTCGGTGTCGGCGACAACCACAGACGGCCTGGGGCTGACCGGCCGCGGCGAGGGATTGGCGGCCATCGCGACAGCTTTGGTGGTGGCCGGCGATTAGGCCGGTAAGCTGGCGCGTCGTGACCGATCGCGCTGGAGCCGCTGACGCGGCATCGTCGAACGGCGTGCTGCGGCTGCACGACACGTACACCGGTGCCGTGCGCGACTTCGTGCCGCTGCGCGACGGCCACGTCTCGATCTACCTTTGCGGCGCAACAGTGCAAGGCCTTCCGCACATCGGCCATGTGCGCAGTGCCGTCGCGTTCGACGTACTGCGGCGGTGGCTGATGGCACGCGGCTTCGACGTCGCGTTCATCCGCAACGTCACCGACATTGACGACAAGATCCTCAACAAGGCCACGGACGCGGGCCGTCCGTGGTGGGAGTGGGCCGCAACCCACGAGCGGGCGTTCACGGCCGCCTATGACGCCCTTGGCGTGTTGCCACCGTCGGCCGAACCGCGGGCCACCGGCCACGTCACGCAGATCGTCGAGCTGATCGAGCGTCTGATGGACAACGGCTACGCCTACACCGGTGCCGGCGACGTGTACTTCGACGTACTCAACTTCGCCGATTACGGCAAGCTGTCCGGTCACAAGATCGAAGACGTGCACCAAGGCGAGGGGGTCGGCGCGGGCAAGCGCGACCAGCGCGACTTCACATTGTGGAAGGGTGCCAAGCCCGGCGAGCCGTCCTGGCCGACCCCGTGGGGGCGTGGCCGCCCCGGCTGGCACTCCGAATGCGTGGCCATGGCACACGAATACCTCGGTTCGGAATTCGACATCCATTGCGGCGGTATGGATCTGGTGTTCCCGCACCACGAGAACGAAATCGCGCAGGCCCACGCCGCCGGCGATGGATTCGCCCGATACTGGCTGCACAACGGCTGGGTCACCATGGGCGGCGAGAAGATGAGCAAGTCGCTGGGCAACGTGCTGTCCATTCCGGCTGTGCTGCAACGTGTTCGGCCGGTCGAGTTGCGGTACTACCTCGGTAGCGCGCACTACCGGTCGATGCTCGAATTCTCTGAGACCGCACTGCAGGACGCCGTCAAGGCCTACGCCGGCATAGAGGATTTTCTGCACCGGGTCCGCGCCCGTGTCGGAGCCATCGTCCCCGGCCAGTGGACGCCGCGGTTCGCGGCCGCACTCGACGACGATCTCTCGGTGCCGATCGCGCTCGCGGAGATCCACAATGCCCGCGCCGAGGGTAATCGCGCGCTCGAATCGGGTGACCACGAAACCGCGCTCGCCCGCGCCGGCGAAATCCGGGCGATGATAGCGGTTTTGGGCTGCGACCCGCTCGACGACCGGTGGGAGTCACGCGATGAGACGTCCGCGGCACTGGCCGCGGTCGACGTGCTCGTGCACGCCGAACTCGAGCGACGCGCGGCCGCGCGTGCCCAGCGGGACTGGGCGCTGGCAGACGAGATCCGCGACCGGTTGAAGCAGGCGGGCATCGAGGTCACCGACACCGCAGACGGGCCGCAGTGGTCGCTCACGGACGGTGACAAAACGTAGATGGCCGGCAACTCGCGGCGTCGCGGCGCGGTGCGCAAGTCCGGCACCAAGAAGGGTCCGACGGTCGGCTCGGGCGGCAACCGTCGGCGCGGTCTAGAGGGCCGCGGGGCCACGCCACCGGCGCACATGCGACCGAATCATCCGGCTGCGAAACGCGCTGCCGCCAAGCAGAAATCGCGCCAGACACCAAAGAAGACCGATGACACCGAGATCGTCCTCGGACGTAACCCGGTGCTCGAATGTCTGCGCGCCGGCGTTCCGGCGAACGCGCTTTACGTCGCGCTGGGTGCCGATGCTGACGAGCGGCTCACCGAATCCGTCCGTCGCGCAGCTGATTCCGGCATCCCGATACTCGAAGTGCCCCGTACTGACTTGGACCGCCTCAGCGCCAACGGATTGCACCAGGGCATCGCGCTTCAGGTACCGCCTTACGAATACACCCATCCGGACGACCTGCTCGTAGCGGCCCAGCAGGACTCATCGCCTGTGCTGCTCGTGGCGCTCGACAACATCTCGGACCCGCGCAACCTGGGCGCGATCGTGCGTTCGGTAGCGGCCTTCGGCGGACACGGCGTGCTGATACCGCAGCGCCGGAGCGCGGCCGTTACCGCCGTGGCATGGCGGACCAGCGCCGGGGCCGCCGCGCGCCTTCCGGTGGCTCGTGCGACGAATCTGAATCGCACACTGAGGGATTGGGCCGCGGCCGGGCTGCAGGTGGTGGGCCTCGACGCCGAGGGGAACACCCGGATCGACGAGTTGGATGCCACCGGTGACCTGGTGCTGGTTGTCGGCTCGGAGGGCAAGGGCCTGTCGCGGCTGGTGCGCGACAACTGCGATGCGGTGGTGTCCATCCCGATGGCCGGGCCGACGGAGTCCTTGAATGCGGCCGTCGCCGCCGGCGTGGTGCTCGCGGAGGTCGCTCGCCAGCGTCGAGGCTAACCTCCTTTTGCAGCGACCGACGCGCAGATCCGTCTGCTCGTGCGATGAGGTACCGACAAACCTAGGTGCCAATCAGTCGGATACTCGCCCACAGCGCACCGACCGCCAGGATCAACGTGAGCGGTACGGTAATGGCACCGAGTCTCGTAAACCTGCCGACCCCGTCGTCGGCATCGTTGTCGTGCAAGACATTTCGCCACAGCAAGTTCGACAGCGAACCGATGTAGGTCAAGTTGGAACCGACGTTCACCCCAATGAGCACCGCGAGCACCGCCGCCGCGCCGCCCGGGGCGACGAGCGGCAACAGCAGCAGCACGGCCGGCAGGTTGTTCACCAGGTTGGCCAGCACGGTCGCGATGGCGGCCAGCGCCAGCAGCGCGAGGAAGTCGTCGCCAGTCGGGAGCAGATCCCGCGTAGCCCCATCAAGTCCATTGACCATCGCTGCGCGCACCACAACACCCAGTGCCAGCACGAACGCGAGGAACGGCACGTTGACCGCCTTCGCCATTCCGCCGAGCGTGTGGCGGCGCCGCATCAGACCATGGACGGCCAACGCCGCCGCACCCGCGCAGGCGGCCCACACAGGGGCGACACCGACGAACGACGTGACTGCGAAGCCGGCAAGTGTGAACGCCAGCACGGTGAGAGCGAACACGGGCAACGGTGACCGGGCGGGTGCGTCGTCGGTGTCTGTCCTGGCCGACAAGTCCGGGGCGAAGAACCACCGCAACACCGCATACTCCGCGGCGATCGCGATCAGCCACGGTGCTGTCATCAATGCCGCGAAGCGAGTGAACGACAGCCCGGCGGTTGTGAACGCCAGCAGGTTGGTCAGGTTGGACACCGGCAGCAGCAGTGACGCGGTATTGGCCAGGTGCGCGCTGGCGTAGGTGTGCGGCCTGGGCGGCAGCCGCAGCATGCGGGCGGTCGCGAGCACGACGGGAGTCAGCAGCACGACGGTGGCATCGAGGCTGAGGACCGCCGTGGTGACTGACGCGATGATGAACACCTGTCGCAGCAGCCGCGTCGGTCGGCCCTCGCTGCCGCGCGCCATCAGGGCGCCCGCCGCCCGGAACACCCCCTCGTCGTCGCACAGCCGCGCGAGCACCAGTACCGCGGCGAGAAAGCCGACCACTGGCAGCAGTCGGGTCGTCTCGTCGATGGCGTCGTGGACGGAAAGGGCGCCGACCGCGATCAACAGTGCGGCGGCGGGTACGGCTGCGACGGCCTCCGTCCATCCTTGTGGGCGCAGCAGGGCGAAAGCCAGCACGACGGCCAGCACCGCCAACGAGACGATCAGCAAGACTTCGGCTCTGCTATAAGTCTCAGGCCCAAGGGTTTTCGGGCTCCCACACCGTCGGCATGTGCAGCGCGATGCCGTCTTCGGCGGCCAGCCGGCTGAGCACGCGCATCGTCGCGTCCAGGTCGTCGGCGGCATAGGGCAGCGCTCGAAGCGGCTCCGTCAGCGGACGGAAGAAGTCGTCCCAGTGGATCAACACGACTCGGCGTGCGCCGACTGACCGCACCACTTCGTTCCAATAAGTGACCATGTACTCCTCGGCACGCAGGCCGAGTTGGCCGACACCGAGGTAGACGACCTCCGCCTGCTGATCGGCCAGCGCGCCTTCGACGTAGCCCGCGCTGCCCTGAACCAGGAGCCGGCGGTCGGTTTGCGGGTGGTGGATCAGAACCGACCACGCTTCGCCGCATTTGTACGCCGACGCCTTCGCCGGCGGCGTGACCGGTGCCGTGATGACGCCCGGATACCGGTCGGGTGGCGAGTGTTTGGACTCGATCATGGTGACCTGGTACGCGCCGAACGTCATCGGTTCGCCCGGTGTCGCAACAACGATGCGGTCCTCAGGAAGGCGGTGCCCGCGGCCGACATTGGCGGCTGATTCACCGCCGACCAGCTTGGCGTCGGTGCGCCCGGCGACGACCGCGGAATCCAGCACATGGTCGTAATGCGTGTGGACGGGGATCACCGCCTCGAGGCTTCGCACCCGGGTGCGTTCCAGGCAGCCGATGATCCGTTCCAGCGATGGGTCCACCCGCCCCAACGCCACACCGGCCAGGCTCGGACGGGAGAAGAACCCGTCGGTCATCAGCGCGGAGGTCCCGTCGCTGATGAGCAGGGTGGCGACGCCCAGCCACGTCACGGTGAGCGGCGTGCCGGCCTCGGCGGTAGGCACGTCGAACCGTTTGGTGAAGTCGTCCAAGAAGGGGCGACCGAGCTTGAAGCGCATGTGATCACCCTACGGCGGTTGGCCGTGAGAGATCCCGGTGTTGCTGCGCGTCAGCAGGTCGGCAGACGAGTTCAGCCGGCAGGTGCCAGCATCGCTTTCCACGCGTCGTCTCCGACATTGGGCGAGTCCTTCACGCTGTAGCGCGATCCGTCGGGCGCCACCACCTCACCGCTCTGCGGGTTGTAGAGGGCCATGGGGCTCGTCGACGGGGTGTAGTTGCACGGGTTCGGCTGCTGCCCATTGCAGACGACGGTGCCCTGCCCCGGCGGGGACAGCGGATCGCTGATCGGTGGTGGAGTGCCATACGTCGGCAGCAGATTGGCCGGCAGCGGGTTCATCCCGTTGTTGACGGTGGGCGCCGGGATCACCCGGCCCGGATCCACCGGCTGATCGCAGCGCGCAGCCGGTGCGGGGCAGCTCAGGATCTGGTTCGGATCCCCGTACCACGGGTTGGTGCCCAACGGCACATACGGCTCGTTGCTGCGGCACTCCCGCGGTGACGCGGCCCGCTTGCCCGGAAAGTCCGCGCAAGGGTAGTTGCGCGCCCCGCGGACGGCATTGCCCTGGTAGTCCTTGGGGATCTTGCAGTAGAGGCCTGACGGCAGCGGCTTCGTCGAGGTGTCCGCGGGAGACCGCCATTCCGACGCCGGCAGGAAGCCCGTCAAGCACGGCGGCGAGGAGTTGAGGGAGGTCCCAAAACCCGGTGGCACGAGGGTCTGTGTCAAAAGTGAGGCAGCAGTTCCGACCAGGATAGGGCCGAGGCCGAAGTGCAGCAGGCCCTCACCGGGGAAGATGGACCCCATCTGCAGTCCGGTCCCCGCCTCGGGGAAATACACCAAAGCCTGCTCGACGCCCTTGTGGTAGCGCTTGAGCAGGTCGATGACGATCTCGAGATTGGCCAGCGTCTGCGGCAGCGAGTCCTGCACACCGCTGAACACCGCGTTCACCTGATCAAGCGTTGGCGCGGCCTGCTCCAGCCCGCCGCGCAGCGCGGCGTCCTGCTCGGCGGCCTGGGCCCCGATGACGTTGAGGTTGCGGGCCCACTGCTCGATGGCGTCTCCGGAGTTCACCTGGGAATCCAGGATCGGTGCCGAGTTCCTGATGATGTCGTTGACGGGGGTGAGGTTGTCGCGGAAGTCACTGGCGATGTTGGTGGTGGAGTCCACCAGCCGCTGCAGCGCCGGCCCCAATCCGCCCACTGCTTGCGACGCCTCGCTGAGCAAGGTGTCGATCTTTTCTTTCGGGAGCGCTGCCAAACCGCGGTTGGCCGCGTCGAGTGCGGGCCCCACTTCACTGGGCACCGTCGAGTTGGTGATCGTTTGTCCGTTGCTGAAGTACTGATTGGTGGCACCGGTGGACACCAGGTCGATGTACTGCTCACCGATCGCCGACACCGAATGCACGTTCGCCACCGCGTTCGCTGGGATCTTGTACTCGTTGCGGATGCTCATGGTCGCCCGCGCACCTCGTGCGGTCGGCTCGACCTTGGTCACCCGCCCGATCGTGGCGCCGCGATATGTCACGTTCGCGGTCGCATAGAGCCCGCCTGAGGACGGCAGATCGGCGTACAGGGTGTACTCGCCAATGCCCACCCGTGACGGCAGGTGAAGGTAGTACCAACCCAGGGTCCCTATCGCAAGCACCGTCAGCACGGCGAAAATCGCCAGTTGAGTGCGGACGAACGGGGTCAGTACCGCGTCATTCGATCCTGACCACCGCATCCGCTCCTCCTCAACTCACCCCGCGCGTGACAGCGGCAGCGTCATACCCGGCGATGAGCACACGGAACTGTACCCGATGAGGGTGCTGTGCAGGCCGAAAATTATCTTGATCGTCAAACTTGGGCCCGCGGGGCTATGTGAACGGCTTCAAATCGACACCTTCAGCCCTCAGGCGTTCCCACACTGCGGTGGCAATCTGCAGTGCGCCGGGTGAATCGCCGTGCACGCAGACCGATTCGACGGTCACGGGGATCACCGATCCGTCGATAGCCGTCACCTCGCCGTGCGCGATCATCGCAACAACTCGCTGCGCGATGGCGTCCGGGTCGTCGATGATCGCACCTTGTTCGCGGCGCGATACAAGCTGACCGTCGGGCTGATATGCCCGATCGGCGAATGCTTCTGCCACGCAGCGCAGGCCCAGATCGGCTGCCGCGTCGAACATTGCCGAACCCGCCAGACCCAGCACTGGCAACGCAGGGTCCACCGTGTGCACCGCCTCCGCGACGGCGCGTGCCTGCTCGCCGTTCGTGATAACCGTGTTGTACAACGCACCATGGGGTTTGACGTAGGACACGATGGAACCCGCTGCGCGAGTGAGGGCTTGCAGCGCGCCGATCTGATAAACCACGTCGGCGATCAGATCCTCGGCGGAGATGTCGATGTAGCGTCGCCCGAAGCCGGCAAGGTCGCGGTAGCCCACCTGCGCGCCGATTCGGACACCTTGATCGACGGCGGCGCGGCACGTGCGCGCCAGCACGGCGGGATCGCCGGCGTGGAACCCGCAGGCGATATTGGCGCTGGTGACCAGCCGGAGCATCTCCTCGTCGTCGCCCAGTCGCCACACCCCGAAGCCTTCGCCGAGGTCTGCGTTCAGGTCGACCGTCTGCTTGCGCGCTGACACAAAACCCAGCCTAGGCGTGCACGAGTGGCCGGCGCCGACGTTCGATCAGCCAACAAACCACGAAGATCCCGAACGAGATCACGGTGACGAACACGGAAATCGGAACGCCTGGTGCCAGCGACAGCACGATGCCGCCGACCGCCGCGATCTCAGCGAAAAGGACTGACGCCGCGATCGTGCCCGCCGGCGACGAGCACACCCGCGCAGCGGCCGCTGCGGGCGTGATCAACAACGACATCACAAGCAATGCGCCGACGATCTGCACACCTTGGGCCGCGACGACGCCCACCATCGCGGCGAAAACGATGCCGAGCCCGCGTACCGGCACGCCGCGCGCCGACGCGACTTCGGGGTCGACCGTGGCGAACAGCAGCGGTCGACAGATGACCGTGAGCACGACCGCGACGACCACGGCCACAGCGACCAGCTGCGCCAGCGCCGAGTAGCCCACTCCGACAATCTGTCCCGTCAACAACGCGAAACTCGTGCCCGCACGGCCGGGATACAGGTGGATGAACAGCACCGCCAATCCCAATCCGAACGCCAGGACGACGCCGATCGCCGAATCCCGCTCCCGCGCGCGCTGGCCCAGGATGCCGAACAGCACCGCGGCGATCAGGCTGCCCACCAGGGCACCGGCACCGACGTTGAGTCCGGTAAGCAGCGCGAAAGCCGCTCCGGTCAAAGATAATTCGCTGGATCCGTGCACGGCGAACGACATTTGCCGCATCACGATGAACGGGCCGATCAATCCGGCGATCAGCGCCAGCAGCACACCCGCGACCAGTGCCTGCTGGACGAACCCGCGACGCAGCAGGTCGGCGGTGATGTCGAAGGCGAACAAGTTGTGCAACAGGCTCCGGAAGGCGTCACTCATGGCAGAAACCCCGATTCCCCACCACCACGTACTGCCCACGCACACGCACCACTTCCACTTCGGCTCGGTACAGCCTCGACAGGTTCTCCGAGGTCATCACCTCGTCGACGGTGCCGATCCTGAATTGCCCGTCCACCAGATACAGCACCCGGTCGACATAGGGCAGTACCGGGTTGATCTCATGGGTGACGAACAGCACCGCGGTCCCCGCGTCTCGCCGACGTTTGTCGATGAGCTCCGAAACCTGTTGTGCATTGGCCGGATCCAGGTTCAGCAGCGGCTCGTCGCACAGCAGCAGCAGCGGATCTCCCGCAAGCGCCTGAGCGATCCTCAGCCGTTGCAGTTCACCGCCGGACAGCACACCCACGGATGTGCGCGCCAGATGGGTGGCGCCTATCTCGCCCAGCGCACGTTCGATGGCAAGGTCGCGTTGCCTTCGGGACTCGCGGCGAGGGGTCAAGCCCCACCGATGCCCGTCGACACCCAGCTGTACGAAGTCGCGGCCACGCATCGTCAAGCCCCGCTCGGACGGCCGGCTCTGAGGAATGTAGCCGACGCTGCTGCTTCCAGACGAAACCTGCCGCCCCGCAATGCGAACAGATCCCGCGGTGAGCGAATGCTGACCGGTCAAAACCTTGAGCAGCGATGTCTTCCCCGACCCATTGGGTCCCAATATCGCCACGAATTCGCCGGCATCGACCGCGAGATCGAGGTTGTCCCACAGCACGCGGTCACCGAACTTCAGACAGGCACTTTGAAGCTGGACAAGAGGTGCGCTCATGGATTGTGCTCGTCGATCCGCTTCAGCGCGGCGCTCAAGCGGTCGACCGTTTGGCGCTGCCAGGCCAGGAAGTCCACCCCGGAGGGAAGCGTCTCGGTTAGAGTCACCACAGGCAAGCCCGCGGCGTTGGCGGCGTCGACAATGCGCTGTGTCACCGGAGTCTCGGTCTGAGGGTTGGCCAGCACCACTTGGACGCCATGCGAATTCACCAAGTCGAGCACAGCCGCGATGTCGACCGGCGCGGGGTCGGCGTCGGCATCCACCGCTTTGTAGTAATTCGGCGGAGTCTTGTCAGTCAATCCGGTTGCGGTCTCTAAGTATTCGGCGACGCTCTCCGTGGCGATCGCCGCCGCGCCCGGATGTGCAGCCGCAATCTGGTGTTCCGCATCGGCGATCTCGTGAACCTGGGCGACGTACTTCTGGGCATTGGCCTTGTAATCCGCCGAATGGGGCGGATCGATCGCTGCGAGCTGATCGGCGATGGCGTCGCTGACCACCGACACCGTTTCGAGGTCGTAAAACACGTGCGGGTTACTTGCCGGCTGATGCCCGCCGACGCTGAACGCGTTGACGCGCTTGACCGCAGCGTGCTCGTCGAGCACCGCGTCGACGAAGTGGTCGTAGTCTCCGCCGTTGTAGACGACTAGTTGGGCGTCAGCGATCGCGGCCGCATCGGACGGACTGGCGTCATAGGAGTGTGGATCCTCCGCCGGGTTGTCGATGATCGACTGCACCTGCGTGTAGTCGCCGCCGACGGCCGCCGCGATGGAGCCCCAGACTGAGGTCGACGCGACGACGCTCACCTTCTGGCCGTGGTCCGGCGACGACCCGCACGCGGACACGGCAAGGGCCGTTGCCACCACCAGCGATATCAGAACCCGACGCATGCACTCGCCTTAACACAAATGAAAACCGTTTCCATTAATGTAGCGCATCGGCCCAGAGTATTGACAACTCGATGCACTAACCTCACAGAACATGGTCAGGACTCCCCCGCGGCGGCGGCGGACGACCCTCGCCTCACTGGCGGCCGAACTCAATGTGTCGCGCACGACGATCTCCAATGCGTACAACCGGCCCGACCAGTTGTCGGCTGATTTGCGGGAACGGGTTCTCGAGACGGCCAAGCGGCTGGGGTATCCAGGTCCGGATCCCCTCGCGCGGTCACTGCGCACCCGCAAAGCCGGGGCGGTGGGCTTGGTGCTCACCGAGCCGTTGAACTATGCGTTCAGTGACCCGGCTGCGGTGAGTTTCGTTGCGGGACTGGCGGAGTCGTGTGAAGAGGCGGGCCAGGGCCTGCTGCTGGTCGCAGTCGGGCCGGGACGGAGCCTCATCGAGGGGTCGCACGCAGTCCTGAACGCGGGTGTCGACGGTTTCGTCGTCTACTCGGCGGCCGACGACGACCCGTACCTTGACGTGGCGCTCGAGCGCAATCTGCCGGTTGTCGTTGTCGACCAGCCAAAGGGTGTGCCAGGCACCTCGGGGGTCTGCATCGACGACCGCGCCGCCATGCGTGAGCTAGCTGAATACGTTGTGGGACTTGGGCATACCGAGATCGGGCTGCTCACCATGCGACTCGGCCGTGAGCGCACGCGGGGTGCCGCGACAGTGGCCGGCCCGGAACGGCTGCGCTCCCCGCATTTTCACGTTCAACGCGAGCGCATCAACGGTGTGCGCGACGCGATGGCGGCCGGCGGGCTTGATCCCGGCTCGCTCACGGTGGTCGAGAGCTATGAGCATCTGCCGACGTCGGGTGGTGCTGCAGCCGAAGTCGCGCTGGACGCCAACCCGCGAATCACCGCGTTGATGTGCATGGCGGATGTGCTGGCGCTGTCGGCGATGGACTACTTGCGGGCGCGCGGCATCTACGTGCCCGGGCAGATGACGGTCACGGGGTTTGACGGCGTCCCGGACGCGTTGGCCCGCGGCCTGTCGACCGTCGCGCAGCCGAGCCTCGAAAAGGGCCGTATGGCAGGGAAACTGCTTCACACGCCGCCACGCTCAGGGCTTCCTGTCGATGAGATGCTGTCGACGGAGCTGATCCGCGGTCGTACCGCCGGACCGCCGAGCTGACGTCAGATCTTCGGGTGTTCCTCGTCGCCGATCAACAGCCGCACGGCGAGATCCAGACGCTTGCTGACATCGGTGGCCGACGCGCGGCGAGTCAGCCATGCCAAGAGGTTCGACAGCCACACATCCGAGATCACCCGGGCGATGTGGTACTGGTCCTCGGTCGGCTCGCCGTCGCTCATCGCCCGCGCGAACATGCTGTCCATCAGTTTGCCGACGTGGTCGACCTCGCCCGCCGCCGACGCGTCGGCGAACACAAATGCGCGCGTCATCGCCTCGGTGAGCAACGGGTTGCGCTGCATCGCGCGGTTGAGCCGGCTGATCATCTGGTGCAGCCGCTGGTATGGGCTGCCGGCGCCGATCACCGTCCGGTCGTTCTTGGCGTCGATGCGTTCGAACTCCCGCCCGAGTGCGGACACGAGCAGATGCACTTTCGACGGGAAGTACCGGTACAACGTGCCGACTGCGACATCGGCACGCTCGGCCACGGCACGCATCTGAACCGCCTCGTATCCACCCTTAGAGGCGATAGCCAATGTGGCATCGAGGATGCGCTTGCGACGCTCCCGTTGAGCCTCCGAACCGAGTTCGGACTCGGCCAAGGCGGCAACGGTCAGCACCTGGGGCTGACGTGGGTCGCCGGGCGAGCCGGAACTGGTCTGTGCTGGCGTCGACATGCGGTGAGCGGCCCCTTCTCTTCGTTCCCTGCTCAAAACGATACGCACGCGGACCGGAAACTTCTCGCCTCGGCAACACCCGGCAGCGCTCGTATCCTGCTGCAACGCGTACCGGCTTGACGACCGGCACACGTACTATTAGAACACGTTCTAGTAGGCTGCACGTGCCTTTACCCACGGCTTAGGAGGCAGATCGTGTCAGCGACCACCCCTGGTGCTCTTCGCGGCAACGGCGCATCGATCTCGGAGGAGCAGGCAGCCGCCAGGGACCTCGTGCGGTCGTGGGCGCCCGCGTCGGGAGCGATCGCTGCCGTCCGGGCCGTCGAGCAGGGCGACGCCGATGCCTGGCAGAAGCCGTTCCGCGGGTTTGCGGAACTGGGTTTCTTCGGCGTCGCGGTGCCCGAGTCGCTGTCGGGCGCGGGCGGCGCCATCGGCGATCTGTGCGCCATGCTCGACGAGGCCGCCTACGCGCTCGTCCCGGGCCCGGTTGCCACCACGGCGCTGGCCACGTTGGTGCTCGGCGAGGCTCACCAACAGTCGCTCGGCGATCTGATGTCCGGGCAGCGCACCGTTGGCCTCGCGTTGGTTGGCGACCTCAGCTACGACGCCGGCAAGGTGAGCGGCACCCTGCCGCTGGTGCTGGGTGCGAAACCCGGCGAGTACGTGATCGCGCCCGCGGGGGGTCAGTGGCTGCTGATCGACACCGGCGACGACGGCGCGACGGTCGAGCCCGTGACGCCGACCGACTTCTCGCGCCCACTGGCGCGTGCGGTGTTCGATTCCGCGCCGGCCGTGGCGTTGGACGTCTCGGCTCAGCGCATCGCCGATCTGGCCGCCACGGTATTGGCGGCTGAGGCGGCCGGGCTGGCGCGCTGGACGCTGGAGACGGCCACGGAATACGCGAAGGTGCGCGAGCAGTTCGGCAGGCCGATCGGCAGTTTCCAGGCGATCAAACACATGTGTGCCGAGATGTTGCTGCGTTCGGAGCAGGCCTCGGTGGCCGCGGCCGACGCTGCGCGTGCCGCCGGCGACACCGACGACACCGACGGCCGCCAGTTCTCGATCGCGGCGGCCGTCGCGGCCGCCGTCGGCATCGAAGCCGCCAAGGCCAATGCGAAGGATTGCATCCAGATACTCGGTGGCATCGGCATCACGTGGGAGCACGACGCGCATCTGTATCTTCGTCGCGCATACGGGATTTCGCAGTTTCTCGGAGGTCGGTCGCGGTGGCTGCGCCGCGTCGTCGCGTTGACCCGCGACGGGGTGCGGCGTGCACTGCACATCGATCTGGAATCGGTTGATCACCTGCGTCCGGAGATCGCGGCGGCACTCGCCGAGATCGCAGCGCTGCCGGCCGACAAGCGCCAGGTCGCGCTCGCTGACGCCGGTCTGTTGGCTCCGCACTGGCCGAAGCCCTATGGCCGCGAAGCCTCACCCGCCGAGCAGCTTTTGATCGACCAGGAGATGGCGGCGGCCGGGGTCGAGCGGCCGGATCTGGTGATCGGTTGGTGGGCGGCGCCGACGATCCTCGAGCACGGCAGTCCCGAGCAGGTCGAGCGCTTCGTCCCCGCGACCCTTCGCGGGGAACTGTTCTGGTGCCAGCTGTTCAGTGAACCCGGTGCGGGTTCCGATCTTGCCTCGCTCCGCATGAAAGCCGTTCGCGCGGAAGGCGCGGACGGGAAAGGTTGGCGGCTCACCGGGCAGAAAGTGTGGACCTCGCGGGCGGACTGGGCTCAGTGGGGGGTATGCCTTGCGCGCACCGATCCGGATGCGCCGAAACACAAAGGCATCACGTACTTCCTCGTCGACATGAAGACGCCGGGCATCGTGATCCGGCCGCTCCGCGAGATCACCGGCGACAACCTATTCAACGAGGTCTTCTTCGACGACGTGTTCGTCCCGGACGAGATGGTCGTCGGGCAGGTGAACGACGGCTGGCGGTTGGCGCGCACCACGCTGGCCAACGAACGCGTTGCGATGGCGCACGGCACCGCGCTCGGCAATCCGATGGAGCAGCTGCTCGCCGCGGTGGCCGCTGTCGACCTCGACCCGGCCGAACAGGACCGGCTGGGGGTGCTGATCGTGTCCGCTCAGGTCGGCTCGCTTCTGGATCAACGCATCGCGCAACTGGCCGTCGGCGGCCAGGACCCCGGCCCGCAGGCCAGCGCGCGCAAACTCATCGGCGTGCGCTATCGGCAGGCACTCTCGGAGTTGCGGATGGATCTGTCCGAGGGTGCGGGCATCGTCGAGAACCGCACCGTGCACGACTTCCTCAACGTTCGGTGCCTGACGATCGCCGGTGGCACCGAACAGATCCTGCTCACGATGGCGGGCGAGCGGCTGCTCGGCCTGCCGCGCTAGCCCTAGCTGAAGGTGGTTTGCGCACAGGTGGTGGGTGAGGTGATGTTCACACCGCTGTAGACGACCTGGATTTCCGCGCAGACGATGTAGTCGGCGTTCAGCATCGGCTGACCCGTTTGCCAGTCGGTGGGCTGACTCTGCCCTGTGATCAGGTACTTCTCTGGGGGCCCGCCACCGAAGTAGATCGTCGTGATCTCACGTCGGCCCATTTCCTTGTACTGCCGGGTGTTGGCGGCCACGACTTGTGTCTCGAGGTTGTTCAGCCGGTTCGACGACCGCAGCGTGGTGGTTTGGCGGGCCCACAGGTCGCCGGGGAAGCCCTGGATCTCGTCGCCTGCGCGCCGGTCGGCCTGGACGGTGAAGTAACACTGCTTGTCGGCCAACGGGCAATTCGCGGTCACGTGTACTTCCAGAAGCGTCCCGTCGGGCAGCGGGAAAGACGAGTCGCCGTTGTTGGTGGCGGCCCCGGCCGCCGGAGTGAGCCCCGCGGCAGACACCCACAACGTCGCAACCGCTGCGCTGACCGTCGTGAACCGCTTCATTTTGCTCCCCTCCGGTGCAGCGAAATGTTAGCCGGGCCACTATTCGTCGTAGGTTACTTCGACCGAATCGGATCGCGGCCGGGCCTGGCAGCCCAGGATCAGCCCCTCGTCGAGGTCGGACTGTTCCAGCACATCGTTGACCTCCATCTCGACCTCGCCGCTGCGCTTGAGCACCGCGCATGCTCCGCAATGCCCCTCGCGGCAGGAGAACGGCGCATCGAGACCCTTCTCCAGCAGCAGATCGAGCAGCTTGGCGTTGCGCGGCCAGCTGATCTCGTGTTTCTGACCGTCGAGGTGGACGATCGCGGTGGCCGGGGGCTCGTCGCCGTCGTCCTCGATCACGACGGCGGCGAACGGATCGGAATCCAACGAACGGAACACCTCGATATGAAGCCGCTCCCTTGGCACCCCGATAGTGCAAAGCGCGGCCTCGGCGGCTTCCATGAACGGCGCCGGCCCGCAGATGTAGGCATCGTGGGCCGCGTAGGGCGCCATCAACGCAGACAGCGCGGCCGTCGTCGGCAGCCCCTGTACCGATTCCAGCCAGTGCACGACGGTCAACCGGTCGGGGTACTTGGCGGCCAGGTCGCGCAACGCCGAACCGAAAATGACCGAGTTCTCGTCGCGGTTGGCGTACACCAGCAACACCTTGCCGCCGCCCTCGATCAGGGCCGACTTGCAGATCGACATCATCGGCGTGATGCCGCTGCCGGCAGCCACCAGTAGGAAGTCGGCATCGAGCGTGGACGGCACGAACGTGCCCGACGGCGCCAGGACGTGCAGCTTCATGCCGGCGTGAGCGTGGTCGCACAGCCAGTTCGAGGCGTAGCCGCCGTCGGTGCGCTTGACGGTGACGGTGAGCGCGTCGTCAGTGAACGGCGAGCTGCACAGCGAGTAGCACCGGGCCACCGAACCGGTGCGATCGCTGGGCACCCGCAACGTCAGGAACTGGCCGGGGGCGTACTGCAATTTGGAGGAAGGTATCCCTGGGTCATTCGGACCGTCGGGAACCTTGAAAACCAGAGAGCGCGCGTCGTCGGTTTCGGCGACGACGTCGGCGACCTGTAGCTCGAGCACATGGCTGCCGAGCGGCTCGTCGGTCACGACTCTCCTTCCTGCAACAACTAGAACATGTTACAGAAATCTGCTTCCGCAGGTCTACCCACTGCAGGAATGGGGTGCTCGACTAAAATGGTAACGTGTTCTAATCTTGCGTCTAAGCCCGCATCTCTGGAGGGAACAGTGACGTCCATTCAACAACTAGACGCCCAGTCGGTCCTAGCCGCCATCGACGACCTGCTGCCCAAGCTTCGCCAGCGCGCCCAGGAGACCGAGGATCTGCGGCGTCTACCGGACGCCACGGTCAGCGAACTGCAGGAGATCGGCTTCTTCCGCCTGCTCCAGCCCGAGCAGTGGGGCGGCCTGCAGTGCGATCCGGCACTGTTCTACGAGGCGGCTCGCCGGCTCGCCAGCGCATGCGGGTCGACCGGATGGGTCAGCTCGATCGTGGGCGTGCACAACTGGCACCTCGCGCTGTTCGACCAGCAGGCTCAGGAAGAGGTGTGGGGCGAAGACACCGATGTGCGGATCTCGTCGTCCTATGCCCCGATGGGCGCCGGCGAGGTGGTCGACGGCGGCTATCTGGTCAACGGGTCGTGGAACTGGTCGTCGGGTTGTGACCACGCGACGTGGACGTTCGTCGGCGGTCCGGTGATCAAGGACGGCAGGCCGGTGGATTTCGGCAGCTTCTTGATCCCGCGGACCGAATACAAGATCGACGACGTGTGGCACGTGGTCGGCCTGCGCGGCACCGGCAGCAACACGCTGGTGGTCAAGGACGTGTTCGTGCCGCGCCATCGGTTCTTGTCGTACAAGTCGATGAACGACCACACTGCGGGCGGGCTGGCTACCAACACTGCACCGGTATACAAAATGCCATGGGGCACAGTGCATCCCACCACCATCTCGGCGCCGATCGTCGGCATGGCCTACGGGGCCTACGAGGCCCACGTCGAGCATCAGGGTAAGCGCGTCCGCGCCGCGTTCGCCGGTGAGAAGGCCAAGGACGATCCGTTTGCCAAGGTGCGCATCGCCGAAGCGGCAAGTGACATCGACGCGGCGTGGCGCCAATTGATCGGCAACGTGAGCGACGAATACGCGCTGTTGTCAGCCGGCAAGGAGATTCCCTTCGAGTTGCGCACCCGCGCCCGGCGCGACCAGGTGCGCGCCACGGGCCGTGCGATCGCGTCGATCGACCGGCTGTTCGAGGCCTCCGGCGCGACTGCGCTCGCCAATAGCGCTCCGATTCAACGGTTCTGGCGCGACGCTCACGCCGGCCGGGTGCACGCCGCCAACGATCCCGAACGCGCGTACTTGATCTTCGGTAACAACGAGTTCGGCCTGCCGCCCCAGGACACGATGGTCTGATGACCTCGTTCGCCGCCGAAGCTGCACAACAGCACGAGATCACGTTCGAGTCCACCTCGCGTTTTGCCGACGTGCGCGGCAAAGGCCCCGCCATGCGGCTGCACTACCACGAGGCGGGCGTCGGCCACGATCAGACGATCGTGCTGTTGCACGGCGGGGGGCCGGGCGCATCGAGCTGGTCCAACTTCGGCCGCAACATCGCGGTGCTGGCCCAGCAATTCCACGTGCTGGCGGTCGACCAGCCCGGTTACGGCCATTCCGACAAGCACACGGAGCATGAGCAGTACAACCGTTACAGCGCAACGGCTTTGCTGAACCTCTTCGATCATCTCGGCATCGAACGTGCGCCGCTGGTAGGCAATTCGCTTGGTGGTGGCACCGCGGTGCGATTCGCGTTGGACAACCCTGACCGTGCCGGGCGGCTGGTGCTGATGGGCCCCGGCGGGCTGAGTGTCAACCTGTTCGCGCCCGATCCCACCGAAGGCGTCAAGCTGCTGGGCAAGTTCACCGCGGAGCCCACCCGCGAGAACATGGAGAAGTTCCTGCGCATCATGGTCTACGACCAGAAGCTGGTCACGCCCGAGCTGATCGACGAACGCTTTGCCATCGCGAGCCAGCCCGAGTCGCTGGCCGCAGCCAAAGCGATGGGAAAGTCCTTCGCCGGCGCGGACTTCGAGCTGGGCATGATGTGGCGCGAGGCGTACAAGCTGCGGCAGCGAGTGCTCCTGATCTGGGGCCGGGAGGACAGGGTCAACCCACTCGACGGCGCACTCGTGGCGCTCAAGCAGATTCCGCGCGTTCAGTTGCACGTGTTCGGACAGTGTGGCCATTGGGCGCAGCTGGAAAAATTTGATGAGTTCAACAAGTTGACGATTGACTTTCTTGGGGGCGCGTCATGAGCATTCGCTCGCTTGGCTATCTGCGCATCGAGGCGACGGACATGGCCGCCTGGCGTGAATACGGCCTCAAGGTGCTCGGCATGGTGGAGGGCAAGGGCCTCACCGAAGGTGCTCTGTACCTGCGGATGGATGACTTTCCCGCGCGGCTCGTGATTGTCCCGGGCTGCGAGGACCGGTTGCTGGAGTCTGGTTGGGAGACCGCGAACGCCGAAGGCCTGCAAGAGATCCGCAATCGACTCGACTTGGAAGGCACACCGTACAAGGAGGCCACGGCCGCCGAACTCGCCGACCGCCGCGTCGATGAGATGATCCGGTTTCAGGACCCGTCAGGCAACAGCCTCGAGGTGTTCCACGGTGCAGCGCTCGAACACCGTCGTGTCGTCAGCCCGTATGGGCATCGGTTCGTCACCGAGGAGCAGGGCCTTGGCCACGTGGTGCTGACCACCCGCGACGACGCGGAGTCGCTGCATTTCTACCGCGATGTCCTCGGATTCAAGCTCCGGGACTCGATGCGGCTGCCCCCCCAGGTGGTCGGCAGGCCCGCCGACGGTCCTCCGGCGTGGTTGCGCTTCTTCGGCGTAAACCCTCGCCACCACAGCCTGGCATTCATGCCGGGGCAGACCCCGAGCGGCATCGTGCACCTGATGGTCGAGGTGGAGAACAGCGACGACGTCGGCTTGTGTCTCGATCGCGCGCTTCGCCGCAAGGTTCCGATGTCGGCCACCCTCGGCCGTCATGTCAACGACCTGATGTTGTCGTTCTACATGAAGACCCCGGGCGGCTTCGACATCGAATTCGGCTGCGAGGGAAGAAAAGTCGACGACGACGACTGGATCGCCCGCGAGAGCACGGCCGTCAGCCTCTGGGGCCACGACTTCAGCGTCGGCTTCCAGAAGTCGTGACGTCGACGAGCGCTCGCGCGAACAGGGTCTGACGATGGCGCCGATCGACCCGCGCACGTTCCGCAGCGTGCTGGGCCAGTTCTGCACCGGCATTACCGTGATTACCACCGTTCACGACGACCTTCCCGTCGGGTTCGCCTGCCAGTCGTTCGCGGCGCTGTCGCTTGAGCCGCCGCTGGTGTTGTTCTGCCCGACGAAGGTGTCGCGTTCGTGGAAGGCGATCGAGGCGACGGGTCGGTTCTGCGTCAACGTGCTGCATGAGAAGCAGAAGGACGTGTCGGCGCGCTTCGGCTCCAAGGAGGCAGACAAGTTCGCCGAACTCGACTGGCACCCTTCACCGTTGGGTTCGCCGATCATCGACGGCTCGCTTGCACACATCGACTGCAACGTCGCGTCCGTGCACGACGGTGGCGACCATTTCGTGGTGTTCGGTTCCGTGGTGTCGCTCTCGGAGGTGCCGAAGAGGAAGCCCAGACCGCTGGTGTTCTATCGCGGCGAGTACACCGGCATCGAGCCGGACAAGAACACGCCCGCTCAGTGGCGCGACGATCTCGAGGCTTTTCTCACCACCACCACTCCCGATACCTGGCTTTAGCTCCGCTTATGTGAAACTGCTGCGCGGCGGACGGAGATGCGAAGTGAGTACTTCCGATCAGACGCAGATAAGGACCCGCATGTTCGCACGTGTGCTTGGCCCGTTTCTCGTGATCGTCCCGACGACGGTGGCGGTGCGTAGCTCTCACATGCGAACGCTGCTGTCGGAGTTCGAGGCCAACCCGATGTGGGCGTGGGTGTTGGGCGCTTTCCTTCTGATCGCCGGCTTGGTGATAATCGCCTTTCACCAGTACTGGCGAGGTGCTGCCGCAGTGATTGTGTCGGCCGTGGGCTGGTTTTTCGCTATCCGGGGGCTGCTTCTTCTCGTCGTTCCGCAAACCTTTAACTCGGCGGCCAACGCCCTCACTGGTCCCGTGGCCTATGCGCTGGTGCGCCTCTTCTTTGTCGGCTTGGCCGTCGTTGGCTTGTATCTCACCTACGTCGGGTGGATCGCCAAACCAGGGCGATCGAATTCGTAGGTGTCAGCGTTGGCGACCGTGTCACACATCGGTGCGCTGCCCCGTCTAGCGAAAGAGGACTAATCAACTTTTTAAGGACGGAATGATGAATCCCAATGCAACCGCGGCGCGGGTGTACGTGTTGACGCTGACGGCGCTGGTCGGGGTGGTCACCGTTGGGATAGGGATCTGGTGTCTGATCGCGCCCGGCTCGTTCGCCGAATTTGTCGGATTCGACGCACATGTGCACTTCCTGCACGACCTCGGCGCCTTCCAGTTGGGCCTCGGCGTCATCCTGTTGCTCGCCCTGATCTGGTCAGATGCTTTGGCCACCGGCATCGCCGGATTCCTGGTGGCGAACACCGTGCATACCGTGAATCACGTTATCGACCTGGACCTTGGCGGCTCTATCGCTCAAGCGTGGCTGTTGGGCGCGGTGTCGGTGGCATTGCTCCTTGCCTTCGTACTGCGATGGGGTCAGCTCGGCTACGTTCTGGGCACCGTCAGCTCGGCCACCGATCCAGCATTGGCGCGATTTGTGCGTCAGAAGACAATCAGGCTCACCACATTTCGTAAGGACGGAACTCCCGGAACCAGTCCGGTCAGCATCGCGGTGGACGGAGGTCGTGCGTATTTCCGGAGTTTCGAGCGGGCCATCAAGGTACGCCGGCTTCGGCGAAACCCGAACGTCGAATTCGGTCCGGCAACGATGTCGGGCAAGTCGACCGGTGCGATGCAACCCGGCCGGGTCCGGCTGCTCGACGGGGCCGAATATCGCACTGCGGCACGACTACTTCGGCGCAAGTACCCGCTCCTTCATGGCGTAGTCGTGCCGTGCGCCCACCGCCTGATGCGGTCCAAGTTCGGCCGCACGGTGCATGCCGAGTTGATACCGACGGCTTCGCCAGGCCCGACCCGGCACGTGAGCAGTCACGACACAGGCGTCAGTGAGCCTGTCGTACCTCGGACTTAGCGTCACGGTTACGGCGCCGGCGGCGGTCCGAGGATCTCGATACCGAAGGTCGCCGCCTTGGCGGCAAACGCCGCCCGATCCGGCGGCATCTCGCGGTCGGACGGCGCGCCCGCCACTTCGACTGCAGTCCCTACCGCGAGCGTGAATTGATCGAAGCCGGCCGGGGTGTGGATGGTCAGCCAGCGGGCCTGCGGGCTGGTGACCACGAATGCGTGTGGGAGTCGGCGCGGCAGGAAGGCGGCCGCACCGGGTCCCGCGGCGCGGGTCACCTCGTCGACCTCGACCCGGAGTTCTCCTTCCAGCACCAAGAACGTTTCGTCGTCAGCCCGGTGAATGTGCACCGGGCTGCCGTGGCCGCGTTGGGCCTGGTGGTCGAGCACGGCCAGCCGTCCAGCGGTCGCGTCTGCGCCAGTCTGGATGCGGACGAGGGCGCCCAGGAACCACACGGCCTGCTGGGCCTCCGCGGTCAAGATTGCCGGCTCGATGCGGGTGTGGTGTTCGCCGTGAAAGGTCATGTGTTGACCGACCTTGAGCTAGATGCGTTCGGGCAACCCACGGGTACCCATCGGGAGATGCGGGAAACGCGATCGACGGTCGCAGGATCGAAACCAGCGGGTGTACCTACCCGCGCAGCCACGCCTCCATCCGCCGCAGCGCCTCGTCGATATCCGCCGTCGGGCCCGCGAACGATAGCCGGACGAACGAGTTGCCGTGCACGGTATCGAAATCGATGCCCGGTGCGATCGCAACACCGGTCTCCGCCAACAACTTTGAACAGAACGCCATCGAGTCCGTCGTGATGTCGGAGACGTCGGCGTAGACGTAGAACGCCCCGTCCGTCGGCGCCAATCGATCGATGCCCATTGCCCGCAGCCCGTTCAGCAACCGCTCTCTGTTGACGGCGTAATGCTCGACGCGGGCGTCACACTCGGCGACCGACTCCGGTGTGAACGCGGCCACCGCCGCGAACTGCGCCAGCACCGGCGGGCAGATCGTGAAGTTTCCGGTCAGACAGTCCACCGCGCGGCGCAACTCCGGCGGCACCAGCAGCCAGCCCAAGCGCCATCCCGTCATCGCGAAGTACTTCGA
The DNA here is from genome assembly GCA_963744085.1 of uncultured Actinomycetota bacterium. Classification (GTDB taxonomy): domain Bacteria; phylum Actinomycetota; class Actinomycetes; order Mycobacteriales; family Mycobacteriaceae; genus Mycobacterium. Next base: position 134,782 of record CAVUSK010000014.1, on the reverse strand, counting down.
GAAGCTGTTCACCACAATGGCATTGCGCGACGTCTCCCACGCACAGCTGGTGTTCGGGGCACCAGGGTAGACCAGGCCGTGGTACACCTCGTCGCTGATCAGCTGCACGCCGTTGTCGTCGCACCACGTTGCGATCGCCGCCAGTTCGTCGGGTGGGATCACCGTCCCGGTGGGATTGGCCGGGCTCGCGACGACGACGCCGCGCACCGGCGGGTCGAGGTCGGTGAGCATCTGTGCGGTGGGCTGAAATCTCGTCTCGGGACCACACGGCAGGTCCACGATCTCACACCCCAACGCGGACAGGATGTTTCGATAACACGGATATCCGGGACTGGTCACCACGACACGGTCGCCGACGTCGAAGCACGCGAGAAACGCCAGCAGGAAACCTCCCGACGAACCCGTCGTCACCACGACGTCGTCCGCCTCGACGATGATCCGGTGCCGGGCCTGATAGGCGCTTGCGATCGCGGCACGCAGCTCCGGGATGCCCAGCGCTACGGTGTAGCCCAACTGGTTCTGTTCGAGCGCTGCGACAGCCGCTGCGCGCACCGGCGCAGGCGCCCCGGTGCTGGGCTGTCCGGCCGACAGGTTGACCAGGTCCCCGTGCGTGCGCTCCCGTTCGGCCGCAGCCAGCCACACGTCCATCACGTAAAACGGCGGCACGCCCGCCCGCAGCGCTACCCGATCACTCACGCTTAGTTATTCAACACTTCCTGCTCGAGCCGGCGGAGGTGGTCCCGCGTCGGGCCCAGCAACTGAGCGCTGCCGTGCGCGCGCTTGAAGTACAGCTGGATGTCGTATTCCCAGGTGATCGCGATCCCGCCATGCATCTGGATGGCTTCGGCGGCAACCGCGTCAAACGCTTCGGTGGCGGCGACCCGGGCCAGCGCGGCCGTCGTCGGGGACGGTTCGGCGACCGCGTCGTCGACGACCGCGCGCGCCACCGAGACGGCCACGTACAGGTCGGCCATCCGGTGTTTGAGCGCTTGAAAGCTCCCGATCGGACGGCCGAACTGGACCCGTTGCTTGGTGTATTCGACGGTCAGTTCCAGGCAGCGCTCCGCTGCGCCGATCTGCTCGGCGGCCAGCAGCATCGCTGCGGTGTCGGCGATTCCGGGGTCGGGCCCCAACGGCGCGGTGTCCTTCGGCGTTACCCGGGCCAGCCGCCGCGTGGGATCCATCGTGTTGACCCGCTGCGATGTGAACGTCGTCCACCGCGTCAGCCCCTCATGCTCGACGGCAACAACAACGTCGGCGGCATCGCCGTTGACGACGTAGTCGGAATCGAGGACCACCGCACCGATCGCGGTGCCCTCGGCCAGTCGCCCGATGGTGTCGGCGTCGACATCGTCAGCCGCCAGCAGCGCGAGCTCCGCAAGCGTGGTGCCCAGCAGTGGCGTCGGCACCAACCCGCGGCCGAGTTCGCAGAGCACCGCGGCCGCGTCAGCCAGTTCGCCGCCGGCGCCACCGAGTTCTTCGGGCACCACGAGTGCAGCGGCACCGACCTGCTCGCACAGAAGCTTCCAGAGTGACTCGTCGTAGCCGCGCTCGGACGCCATCGCCTCTCGCACTGCTTCCGGCCCGGCATGCTTGGCGACGAGCCCGCGCACCGTCTCGCGGAGCAATTCCCGTTCTTCGCTCACAGTTTCATCCGTTCTTCGCGCAAGCGGCTCATCAGTGTCGTCGGTTCTTCGCGCAAGCGGCTCATCAGTGTCGTCGGTTCTTCGCGCAAGCGGCTCATCAGTGTCGTCGGTTCTTCGCGCAAGCGGCTCATCACAGCGCTCCAAGGACTCGACGTCGATGCGCCGCCGGATCACCCCACGCCGACCGCAACGCCTGAACCCGCAACAGCCACAGCGACAGATCGTGCTCGGACGTGAACCCGATGGCGCCGTGGGTCTGCAGCGCATTGCGGGCCGCCAGCGTGGCGGCCTCCGCGGCGGCCACCTTCGCGGCGCTGACGTCGCGGCTCGTGTCGGAGGAGCCCGCCGCCAGCGACAGCGCCGCGCCGTACAGCAGCGGCCGGGCCAGCTCCAGGGCGATGTGGACGTCGGCCAGCTTGTGCTTGATCGCCTGATACGAGCCGATCACGCGCCCGAATTGGGACCGCTGCTTGGCATAGTCGACAGCCGCCGACAGCAGTGCATGCCCTGCGCCGACCAACTGCGCCGCGGTGGCCAGCGCACCGATCTCGTACGCGCGGCCGACGTCAGCGGGGCGGCTCTCGCCCGATGCGACGACGTCGTAGAGCCTGCGACTCGGGTCGACGGACGCGTGTGACTGTTGGGCGATCGCGTCGCTGACGACGCCGTCGCCGGCCAGCAGGATGAGACCCGCCGCCTCGGCGTCGACGGCACGCGGCACCGTCGGTGGTATCGCGACCGTCGCGATCAATTCACCCGATGCCAACCCCTCCGCGCGCTCGTCGTCGGCCATCAACACGGGTGCCACAGCTATCGATTCGGTCACCGGGCCGGGAACACACCAGCGACCGAGCCCTTCGAGTGCGACGACGAGGTCTACCGGGTGGGCTTCGATTCCGCCGAGCCGCTCCGGAACGGCGAGCGCGGACACCCCGAGTTCCGCGAGTCGCGCCCACACCTTGAGCCCGAGCGCAGTATCGCCGGCAGCCCACGCTCGCACGGCTGCTGGCAGGTCGGCGCTCGCCAGGGCCGCGTCGATGCTGGCCGCGAAGTCCGTCTGCTGGTCGTCGAGCTCGAATCTCATTTGGCTTTCTCCCTGGGCAGACCCAGCAGTCGCTCGGCGATGATGTTGCGCTGAATCTCGTTGGTGCCCGCGTAGATCGGCCCACCGAGTGCGAAGAGGAGACCATCCGTCCAACCGTCGGCCAGCTCGCCGTCGGCGCCGCGGATGTCCAGGGCGGTCTCGTGGAGAGCAACGTCGAGGTCCGACCAGAACACCTTGGTCACCGACGACTCGGCGCCCAGCTCACCCCCGGCGGCGAGCCGGCTCACCGTGCCGAACGTGTGCAGCCGATACGCCTGTGCCTTGATCCACGCGTCGGCAACCCGATCGCCGAAGACATTGTCGCGCTGCACTTTCCATACGTCGGCGAGCCGCTCGGCGGTGGCCATGAAACGTGCGGGACTGCGCAATGACATACCACGTTCGTTGCTGGACGTGCTCATGGCGGCCCGCCAGCCGTCGTGTGGCTCGCCGATGACGTCCTCGTCGGGAACGAACACGTCGTCGAGGAAGATCTCGCCAAAGCCCGTGTCACCGCCGAGTTGTTCGATCGGCCGCACGGTGACTCCTTCGGCGTGCAGCGAGAACATGAAGTACGTCAGGCCACGGTGGCGTTCAGCGTCCTGGTCAGAGCGGAACAACCCGAAAGCCCTGTCCCCGAAGACCGCTCGTGAGCTCCATATTTTCTGGCCGTTCAGCAGCCAGCCGCCCTCGGTCCTGGTGGCCGTCGAGCGTAGCGATGCCAGGTCGCTGCCCGATTCGGGTTCCGACCAAGCCTGCGCCCAGATTTCCTCGCCGCTGGCCATCTTCGGCAGGATGCGGTCAAGTTGTTGTTCGGTGCCGTGCGCGAACAGTGTCGGCGCGAGCATGGACGTTCCGTTGGCACTGGCGCGCCCCGGCGCGCCCGCACGAAAATACTCCTCCTCGAACACAACCCACTGCAGCAGGCCGGCGTCACGACCACCGTATTTCTCCGGCCATGTGATCACCGACAGGCCGGCGTCGCAGAGCACTTTGTCCCACTGTCGATGCTGCTCGAAACCCTCTGCCGTGTCGTACGACTTCGTCGGGACCGACTTCTTGTTGGCCGCGAGGAAATCACGGACCTCTGTCCGGAACTCCTCGGTGGCTTCGTCGAAATCCAGATCCATTACACAATCTCTCGCAGTTGAGGCTTGACCACTTTTCCGGCGGCATTGCGTGGCAGGGACTCGCAGAACACCACGGACCGCGGTGTCTTGAAGTTCGCCAAATGCTCACGGCTGAAGGCGATCACAGCGTTCTCGTCGAGCCCGGCATCGGGCCGTGGCACGACGAACGCCTTGCCCACCTCACCGAGGCGCTCGTCAGGAACTCCGATCACCGCTACGTCGGCAATACCGTCGAGGCGCATCAGGGCTTGCTCCACTTCGGCGGGGTAGACGTTGAACCCGCCGCAGATGTACATGTCCTTCAGTCGATCGGTGATGCGCAGGTTGCCGGCGTCGTCGACGGTACCGACGTCGCCGGTGTGCAGCCAGCCCTCGGAGTCGATGGCCGCCGCGGTGGCGTCGGGGTCGTCGAGGTAGCCGAGCATCACGTTGGGCCCGCGCAGCAGCACTTCGCCCGCACCGGTTTCGTCGGGGGAGTCGATGCGCAGCTCGAAGTCGGCGATAGGACGTCCGCAAGTGGTGGCGACGGTGTGGGCGTCGTCCTCGGGCCGACACATCGTGCCGAACCCGCTGGCCTCGGTCAGCCCGTACGCGGTGAGCACGATGTCGATGTCGAGTTCGGATTGCATCCGTTCGATGAGCACTACCGGTACGACCGCCGCGCCGGTGACTGCGAACCGCAGTGAGCTGAGGTCGTAGTCACGGCGCTTCGGGTGGTCGAGCAGGGTCTGATAGATCGTCGGCGGCCCGGGCAGCACCGTGATGCGTTGTTCCTGGACCGCGGCCAGCGCCTGTTCGGCGTCGAATGTGAGTTGCGGGATGAGCGTGGCACCCGTCTGCAGGCACGCCAGGATGCCGGCCTTGTAGCCGAAGTTGTGAAAGAACGGATTGATGCACAGGTAGCGGTCGTCGCTGGTGAGCTTCCCGCAGGCGGCCCATGCCGCAGGCGCCGACAGCGACTGCCGGTGCGCACAAAGCACGCCTTTGCTGCGTCCCGTGGTGCCCGAGGTGAACAGGATGTCGCTGACGTCGTCGCCGCTGAGGGCCGCCGACCGCGCGTCGACGGCGTCCAGGTCGGCGCCGCGGGCCATGAACTCGTCCCAGGTGCCGTCGTCGGTCTCGATGGGGACTCGCACGATGTGACGAAGGTCGGGCAGTGCATCCGCTGGCAGTGTGGACACTCTGTCGAAGCCGAGGAATCGGCCCATGGCGACCAGCAGCGGCGCACGGATGCGCGCAACGATATCGGTGGCCTCGTCGGCGGTGTACCGCGTGTTCAGCGGCACCATCACGGCGCCGGCGTGGTGCACGGCAAGGCACGCCACCACCCAGTGCCAGGTGTTCGGCGACCAGATCGCCACCCGGTCGCCGCGGGCGACGCCGAGCGCCATCATCGCCGCGGCGGCGCGGCGCACCTCGTCCCGCAGCTGCGCGAATGTGAACCGCCGATCCGGCGCGACCAGCGCATCGTGGTCCGGGAGTTGCCGCGCCATCCGCTCCAGCACCGCCGGAACGGTGCGGCGATCGGTCTGCATCGACGCTCCTCTAACAAAGCAAGTGCTTGGTAGGTTAGCCTACAAGGATGGAAGAGGTCCAGGAGTTCCGGGCCGAGGTACGCGCCTGGCTCGCCGACAATCTGACCGGCGAATTCGCCAAGCTCAAAGGGCTCGGCGGGCCCGGCCGCGAGAACGAGGCGTTCGAGGAACGCCGGGCATGGAACCAACACATGGCCGATGCGGGCCTGACGTGTCTGGGCTGGCCGACGGAACACGGCGGACGTGGCCTGTCGGTGGCTCACCGGGTGGCCTTCTACGAGGAGTACGCCCGAGCCGACGCCCCCGACAAGGTCAACCACTTCGGTGAGGAGCTGCTCGGGCCGACCCTGATCGCCTTCGGCACGCCCGAGCAGCAGAGGCGTTTCCTGCCGAAGATCCTCGACGTCACCGAACTGTGGTGCCAGGGGTACTCCGAGCCGGGTGCGGGCAGTGACCTGGCCAATGTGTCGACGGCGGCGGTACTCGACGGCGACCAGTGGGTGATCAACGGCCAGAAGATCTGGACGTCGCTGGCCCACTTCGCCCAGTGGTGCTTCGTGGTGGCCCGCACCGAGAGGGGGTCCAAGCGCCACGCCGGGTTGTCGTATCTGCTGGTGCCGTTGGACCAGCCGGGCGTCGTCGTGCGGCCGATCAACCAACTGACCGGGGACTCGGAGTTCAACGAGGTGTTCTTCGACGACGCGCGGACCGACGCCGATCTGGTGGTCGGTGACCCGGGTGACGGCTGGCGGGTCGCGATGGGGACATTGACGTTCGAACGCGGGGTTTCGACCTTGGGCCAGCAGATCCGTTATGCCCGTGAGCTTTCCGGCGTCGCCGAGTTGGCAGAACGCAACGGCGCCGCCGAGGACCCGGTGATCCGGGAGCGGTTGGCACGTGCGTGGGTAGGGCTGCGGGCGATGAGGTCGTATGCACTGGCCACGATGGACGTCGAGCGACCGGGCCAGGACAACGTGTCGAAGCTGTTGTGGGCCAATTGGCATCGCGACCTCGGCGAGTTGGCGATGGACGTCGCGGGCAAGGCGGGCATGGTGGCGCCCGACGGCGACTTCGACGAATGGCAGCGGCTGTTCCTGTTCTCGCGCGCGGACACGATCTACGGCGGGTCCAATGAAATCCAGCGCAACATCATCGCCGAGCGGGTGCTGGGACTGCCTCGAGAGGTGAAGGGCGCATGACGTTGGCTGAGACCCCGAAAGAGGTTGAGGGGCACGGACTTCTGACCGGCAAGGTGGTCGTGGTGACGGCCGCGGCCGGCACGGGAATCGGTTCTGCCGTCGCGCGACGCGCCCTGGCCGAGGGCGCCGATGTGATGATCTCCGACCACCACGAGCGGCGGCTCGGTGAGACCCGAGACCAACTCGAGGAACTCGGGCGGGGCCGGGTGGAGAGCGTGGTCTGCGATGTGACGTCGTCCGCTCAGGTCGATGCATTAGTGGCGTCGACGACTGCCCGCCTGGGCCGCCTCGACGTCTTGGTCAACAACGCCGGTCTGGGCGGGCAGACGCCCATCGTCGACATGACCGACGAGGAATGGGACCGCGTATTGAACGTCACGCTGACGTCCGTCATGCGTGCCACTCGGGCCGCACTGACCTACTTTCGCGATGCCGACCACGGTGGCGTCATCGTCAACAACGCAAGCGTGCTCGGCTGGCGCGCACAGCATTCGCAGTCGCACTACGCCGCCGCGAAGGCCGGGGTGATGGCGCTCACCCGGTGCAGCGCAATCGAAGCCGTCGACTACGGGGTGCGGATCAACGCCGTGTCGCCCAGTATCGCCAGGCACAAGTTCTTGGAGAAGACCAGCTCGTCAGAACTGCTGGACCGACTTTCCGAGCGCGAGGCTTTCGGTCGGGCCGCCGAGCCGTGGGAGATCGCCGCCACCATTGCGTTCCTGGCTAGCGACTACTCGAGTTACCTTACCGGCGAAGTGATTTCGGTATCGAGTCAGCATCCATGACCAGCCAGTCGATCAGCCGTCGCGACGAGCTCCTCGAACTCGCCGCGACGATGTTCGCCGAGCGCGGCCTACGCGCAACCACCGTCCGTGACATCGCGGACGCGGCAGGCATCTTGTCGGGCAGCCTTTATCACCATTTCGTCTCCAAGGAAGAGATGGTCGACGAGGTGCTGCGCGGCTTCCTGGACTGGCTGTTCGACCGATATCAGCACATCGTCGACACAGAGCCGAATCCGTTGGAGCGTTTCAAGGGCTTGTTCATGGCTTCGTTCGACGCGATCGAAAACCGGCACGCGCAGGTCGTGATCTATCAGGACGAGGCCAAGCGGCTGTTATCGCAGCCGCGGTTCAGCTACGTGGAGGACCTGAACCGCAAGCAGCGGCAGATGTGGGTCGACGTGCTGCAGCAGGGTGTCAAGGAGGGCTACTTCCGGCCCGACATGGACGTCGACCTGGTGTACCGGTTCATCCGTGACACCACGTGGGTTTCGGTGCGCTGGTATCAGCCCGGCGGGCCAATGACGGCAGAACAAGTTGGCCGGCAGTATCTTTCGATCGTCCTCGGCGGGATTAGCGTCGAGTCAGAATAGAAGGAGTTCGATATGCCTGAGGCGTACATCATCGACGCGGTGCGGACTGCCGTCGGGAAGCGCAACGGCGCGTTGGCCAAGGTGCATCCAATCGATCTGGGGGTGCACGCTTTCCGCGGGTTGTTCGACCGTGTCGATGTTGACCCGGGCGCAGTGGACGACGTGATCGTCGGCTGCGTTGATGCGATCGGTGGACAGGCCGGAAACATCGGGCGCAACGCATGGTTGGCCGCCGGTTATCCGGAGGAGGTGCCGGGCGTCACCGTCGATCGTCAATGCGGCTCGAGTCAGCAGGCGATTTCGTTTGGCGCTCAAGCGATCATGTCGGGCACCGCGGACGTCATTCTCGCCGGCGGCATGCAGAACATGAGCCAGATCCCGATCGCATCCGCGATGGTGGTCGGCAAGGAATTCGGGTTCACGTCGCCCACGGGCGAGTCGGAGAGCTGGCGGCATCGCTACGGCGACGAGGAGATATCGCAATTCCGTGGCGCGGAGCTCATCGCCGAACGGTGGAACCTGTCGCGCGAGGAGATGGAAGAGTACGCGCTAGCCAGCCACCAGCGAGCGTTGTCGGCAATCAGGGCAGGGCATTTCGACAACGAGATCGTCGGTGTGGGCGAGTTCCGCGTGGACGAGGGACCGCGGGAGACGTCATTGGAGAAAATGGCCTCTTTGCCAACGCTTTCCGATGGTGGACGGCTCACCGCCGCAGTGGCCAGCCAGATTTCTGACGGCGCCAGCGCGGTGTTGTTGGCCTCGGAGCAGGCGGTCGCCGACCACAAGCTGACGCCCAGAGCCCGAATCCACCACATCAGCGCGCGTGGCGCCGACCCGGTGTTCATGCTCACCGGGCCCATTCCGGCCACCCGGTACGCGCTGGAGAAGACGGGGCTGTCGATCGACGACATCGACGTCGTCGAGATCAACGAGGCGTTCGCGCCGGTCGTGATGGCGTGGCTGAAGGAGATCAAAGCCGACCCGGAGAAGGTCAACCCCAACGGTGGGGCGATCGCGCTCGGTCATCCGCTCGGCGCCACCGGTGCGAAGCTGTTCGCGACGATGCTCAACGAGCTCGAGCGCACGGGCGGCCGCTACGGTCTGCAGACGATGTGCGAGGGCGGGGGCACCGCAAACGTGACCATCATCGAGCGGCTCTGACTCCTGCTCCGAGTGTGAATCCGACGACGCTTCGTCGGTGTGTCGCGTAGGTGGACGCACTGTCGGCGAGGCTTGTCGGTAGTTGACGGCAGCATCGCCGCATGGACGAGCTGTCATGGCCCTTCGTTGGGTCCGAGGCGCTGGCCACCAAGGCCATCCCCGAGCGTGCAATGCGTAGGTGGTATCAGCCGGTTTATCCGGATGTCTATGCACCGCGCGGTGTCGAACTGACCGCCGAGCAGCGGGCGAAGGCCGCGTGGCTATGGTCGAGCAGACGAGCAGTCGTCGCCGGACAATCCGCAGCCGTACTCCTCGGTGCGAAATGGGTCCATTCGCAGGCGCCGGCCGACTTGGTGTCAGACAACCGACGTCCGCCGCCGTTGATCGTCGTACACAGCGATGCACTGTTACCCGACGAAGTCACCGAGGTTGGCGGGATTGCTGTGACGACTCCGGCGCGAACGGCTTTCGACATTGGCCGACGCGCAACTCGATTGCAAGCAGTCCAGCGCCTGGACGCGTTGGCGAATGCCACCGATTTCAAGATCGTCGACGTGGAGGCGGTCATGGCACAGCACAAGGGTGCTCGTGGCATCCGGCGGCTGCGCGGCGTGCTGCCGCTGGTGGACGGCGGCGCCGAGTCCCCGCAAGAGACCCGCACTCGACTAGTGCTGATCGACGGCGGCCTACCGAGACCTGAAACTCAGATTCGGGTTTTGAGCCGATACGGCGATTTCATCGGTCGCATCGACATGGGCTACAGAGAACTGCTTGTCGGAGTTGAGTACGACGGACCGCAACATTGGACCGACCCAGCCCAACGCGCGGACGATATCGATCGCCACGCCGAGTTTCGAGCCGAAGACTGGATCATCGTCCGGGTCAGCAGTGATCTGCTGCGGTATCGTCCCGCGACAGTCGTCTCTCGTGTCGAGGAGGCGCTCCGCGGAAGAGGCTGGGCGCCGAGTGTGAATCTGACGACGCTGGACCGGCGCGTCGCGTAGCTGGATACACGGTCGGCGCGAAGGCGTGCGGCCTCACATCGTGAGAACCATGCGATACCGCGCCCGACCCTGCTCCATCGCCGCGTACGCCTCAGCCGCCTCGCTGAGCGGACGTTCTTCGATTCGGGCCCTCACGCCGGACAGGACGGCGAAGTCCATCGTCTCCTCGACGTCGCGGGCGGTGCCGGACGGGTGGCCGGACACACTGAGCGCGGGCATGATCAGCTGCACCGGGCTGATCGGCAACGGATCCGCCGACACACCGACGATGACGAGCTGGCCGCGTGGCTGCAACCCGCCGAGCGTCTGCCCGATGGCTTGCGAGTTTCCTGCCGTCGCCAAGATTGCCGCCAAGCCTCCGAGACCGCGCAACGCTTCACCGACATCCCCGGCGGTGGAGTCGACGTAGTGGTGCGCGCCGAGCTCCCGGGCGTCTTCGGCCTTGTCCTGACCGCGCGCAATGGCCACCGTCTCAAAGCCCATCGCGCGGGCCCATTGGACACCGAGGTGGCCCAGGCCACCGATGCCCAGCACCGCGACACGGTCCCCGGGCCGCGCGTTGGTGTGCCGAAGCGCGTTGTATGTCGTGACGCCGGCGCATCCCATTGGTGCCGCTTCGGTGAACGACAGCCCGTCCGGGATCCGGGCGATCGCATTCGCCGGTACGGTCACCGACTGCGCATAGCCGCCCGGGTAATGCAAGCTGGGTATCTGGCCGTTCTCGCAGTGGATGAACAGGCCTTTGCGACAAGGGATACAACGGTTGCAGTTGCCGCCAAACCACCCCACCGCTACCCGGTCACCGACGGCCAAGTTGTCGACGCCGTCGCCCAGTTCGGCGACGGTCCCGGCGATCTCGTGGCCGAGGGTCAGCGGCCACGACGCCGGGAACGCACCGTTGGCTATCGGGCGGTCGGTGCCGCAGACGCCGCAGGCCGCGACATCGATACGCACGTGATCGCGACCGGGTGGGGTGGTTTCCACCTCGACCAAGCGCAGCGGGCTGCCCGTGGATTCAATCTGAACCGCTTGATGAGTGGGCATAGCGGCAACCTACTCCACGAGTGCGGCTGCCGCCTGAAGGTGCTTGACGGCGTCGCTGACGATCGACTCGATCAGCTCCGCGCAGGACGGCAGGTCGCCGAGGATACCCGCCACTTGACCGGACGCGAGCACGCCGGCCTCGGTGTTGCCTTCGACGAGTCCGGCTCGCAGCAGCATCGGGGTGTTGGCGGCCATCAGCACCTGCGACCACGTCAGCTCCTTGCCGTGGCGCATCGCCAGCCCGTCGCGGACCATCGTCCGCCACGCCATGCCCGACAGCTTCTTGAACTTCGCGGCGTTACGCACAGCGGCTGCGAAACCCTTGGCGCGCGAACCACTTTCCAGCCGGTCCACGAGCGGCGTACGCAGCACCCGGTGCGGCATGCCGTCGACGCGGGTCGAAACCACGGTGCCGTCCAAGCCGGCAGCCAGGTACCGCTGCTTGACCCCGTCGGGCACCGTCGAGTCCGATGTCAGCAGGAACCTGGTGCCCATCGCGACGCCCGCGGCGCCGTACGACAGCGCCGCGGCCAAACCGCGCCCATCGAAGAAGCCACCCGCTGCCACGACCGGGATGTCGACCGCGTCCAGCACCGACGGCAACAACAACGTGGTGGCCACCGGCCCGGTATGGCCGCCACCCTCGCCGCCCTGCACGATCACCGCGTCCGCGCCCCAAGAAGCCACCTTGTGAGCGTGCTTGGCGGCGCCGACCGACGGAATCACCACGCCACCAGCAGCTTTGAGCTTCGCGATCAGCTCCTGCCGGGGCGCCAGCGCAAATGACGCGACCTTGACGCCCTCGCGGATCATCAGATCGGCACGATCGTCGGCGTCGGAGGCGTCGGCGCGGATGTTGACCCCGAACGGTTTGTCGGTCGCGGACTTCACCTTGGCTATGGCAGCGGCCAGTTCGTCAAGCGTCATGGTCGCCGACGCGAGGATGCCGAGGCCGCCCGCGTTCGCCGTCGCGGATACCAGCCGTGCACCGGCCACCCATCCCATCCCGGTCTGGACTACAGGGTGGTCGATGCCGACGAGATCGGTGAGCGGTGTGTGCAGTCTCATACCCGTACTTCCTTGTCGCGCAGTTTCTTCGGGTCGATGACCTTCTGGATCAGCTCGAGTTCGTCGCCCTGCGGCAGTCGCGTGCGGTCGGCGTCGGCGAGTCCGTGCACCTCGAACGACGTCGCCTCCCGGACGTCGTCCGGTGTGATGCCCGGGTGCAGTGACACAGCGCGCATCGTGTGGTCGGGACCGCCGAAGTCGAAGACACCCAGATTGGTGACAACCCGACGCACATCCATGAAGCGGAATGCCGGGTCGTCGGGATCGACCTTGTCATAACCGATTCCGGAGACCACGTCCACCGCGTCACAGAACACCCGCGGCGAGTGATTGCCCACCCAGTAGCTGGTGGCGTGGTTGATCGTGTTGCCGGGAGCGCCGCGCACTCCGAACATCTGGCGGGTGGGGTGCTGCAGCGGCCCGAAAGCCGACAGGTTCTGATTGCCGTACCGGTCAATCTGGTTGGCGCCCATCACCACATACCGCCGGCCCCAGGCGAGCGTCTCGAACACTCGGCAGAACGGCATCCAGCCCTCGACTGCGCCCGACGCACCGAGTGCCGGGGTGTCTTCCAGAAGCAGCGCCTCGCCGTCCGTCAGCAGAATGTCCGGCGAGAACGTCAGCCGGGCCAGCCGCGCTCCGATCGAGACCACCGTGGTCATCGGGCTGATCATGATCTCCCCGACGTCGCGGAACAACTCCGCGCAGGCGACTACGCAGACTTCTGCTCTGCTGGCGTAGATCACGATGCCTCCGTTGCGAATCGCCGCACCGCCGCCTGGTAGTCGTCTTCGCCGCCCGACAGATAGGTGTGCACGAACTCGTCCCACGCCTGCGGGGACTGGGCGGCTTCGGCGTAGTGACGCTGGAACTTCTCGTCGCGCCCGTAATCTGGTGCGCCGGTAGTGAAGTGGGCGCCTCCCGGCGCCTCGACAACGTGGTCGACCATCATCCTGTTGATGATCAGCGCCTGCCGGGGCACGGCCTTGACGAGCTCATCGGTGGGCACCACCTTCTCCACCGACAGAGAGCGGCGATCGGCGGCCATCAGAAAGAGGTCGTCGAAGTAGGGATCGACGCCGGTATATGCCGCATTGCCGCGTGCGTCACCGAGATTCATGTGGACGAACGCCGCGTCGAGCCGCAGCGCCGGCATCGCGATCAGCGTCTCCGAACCACCCCCGGGCGCCGGGTAGGGGGACGTGACCGTCTTCAGCTCGCCCTCCCAGAAGTCTGGCACCGAACTGCCGAGGCCCGCGCGGATCGGCAGGAACGGCAACCGCTGCGCGGCCGCCTGCAGACCGCAGCGCAGCATGCCCTCGTCCATCTCGCGTGCCTCGATCGAACCGCTGGTGCGCGCCTGGGAGAACCACGGGTCGTAGAACGGCGGCGAGTCCAGCGACACGAAGCCGTAGTAGACGCGGCGCACCTTGCCGGCCGCGCAGAGCAGTCCAATGTCCGGGCCGCCGTAGGTCACGACGGTCAAATCGGTGATGTCGGTACGCAGGATCGCCCGCACAAACGCCATCGGCTTGCGTCGCGAGCCCCAGCCACCGATGCCGATCGTCATGCCGCTGCGCAGCGCCGCGACGGCGTCGTCGAGTGTGGTGCGTTTGTCGGTCATGAGCGTTTGACGAACTCGTCACGGTGCTCGTCGGAAACCCCGGCGAGGTTGAGCTCGAATGTGAAGCCTTGCTCCATCCGATAGCTGGAGTTCACACGTTGTACGTCAATGAAATTCAGCGCCTCCTTGGCTGCACGGATCACGCGGGTGTCCTTGGCCGCAATGTCGCGTGCCACCCGCAGCGCCGCTTCGTCGAGCTGATCACGCGGGACGACCTCGTGCACAGAGCCGAAGTGCCGCAGCGTCTCGGCATCCACGGTGGCGGCAGTGAAAAACAGCCGCCGCATCATGTGTTGCGGCACAAGGCGAGACAAGTGTGTGGCCGCGCCAAGCGCACCGCGCTCCACCTCGGGGAGTCCGAACGTGGCGTCCTCGGAGGCGACGATCACGTCGGCGTTGCCGACCAGCCCGATGCCGCCGCCGACACAGAACCCGTTCACGGCCGCGACCACCGGCACCGCACATTCGTAGACGGCACGGAACGCGGCGAAGCATCCGCGGTTGGCGTCGATCAACGCGGTGAACCCTTCGGTGCGCTGCATCTCCTTGATGTCGACGCCGGCGTTGAAGCCGCGGCCTTCGGCACGAAGGATCACCACGTGGGTGTCCGTCTCGCCGCCGGCCGCGGTGACGGTGTCGGCCAGCTCGAACCAGCCGCGGGAGGGAATCGCGTTGACCGGTGGATAGTCGACGGTGACGGCGACGATGCCCGGCTCGACGGTGGCGGACGTAATGGTCATGAGGGTCTTCCTGGAGTCGCTACCTAAGCAAGCACTTGCTTGGTAAGCTAGCACAGTGACTGCCGCCGGCCCAGCGCTCCCCCTCGATTTCGGGCTCCGCGGCCGTGTCGTCCTCGTGACAGGCGGCGTCCGGGGTGTCGGCGCCGGGATCAGTGCCGTTTTCGCCCACCAAGGCGCGACGGTGGTGACCTGCGCGCGACGCCCCGTTGAGGACTCGCCGTATGAGTTTCACGAGTGCGACGTGCGCGACGCCGACTCGGTGGCAAGACTCATCGACGCGGTCGTCGAACGGCACGGCCGCCTCGACGTCGTGGTGAACAACGCGGGCGGGTCGCCGTACGCGTTGGCCGCGGACGCGTCACCGAAGTTCCACGAGAAGATCGTCGCCCTGAATCTGCTCGGGATGCTGCATGTTTCCCAACGCGCCAACGCTGTGATGCAGACGCAGGACACCGGCGGGTCGGTCTTGTCGATCGCCAGCATGAGCGGATGGCGGCCGTCGCCCGGCACGGCGGCATATGGCGCCGCGAAGGCGGGGGTCGAAAGCCTGACCGCCACACTCGCCGTCGAGTGGGCGCCGAAGGTGCGGGTCAACGCGTTGCGCGTCGGTATGGTCGAGACCGAGCAGGTGGAGCTCTTCTACGGCGATGCCGAATCGCAGGCCGCCGTCGGCGCCACCGTGCCGCTCGGACGACTCGCCAAGCCCGCCGAAATCGGCTGGGCGGCAGCGTTTTTAGCCTGCGACGCGGCGTCATACATCAGCGGTGCGACGATGGCTGTGCACGGTGGCGGAGAGCCGCCGCCGTATCTGGCGGCCTCAAGCGCAAACAAGTAAGGAGCAAAAGGCATGGGATTGGTCGACGGTCGTGTGGTCGTGGTGACGGGCGCCGGGCGGGGCATCGGACGGGCGCATGCGCTGGCCTTCGCCGCCGAGGGCGCCCGGGTGGTGGTCAACGACATCGGCGTTGGCCTCGACGGGACCGCCGGTGACAGCCCGGCTCAGGAGGTGGTCGACGAGATCACCGCCGCCGGTGGGCAAGCCATCACGAACGGCGACGACATCGCCGACTGGGCCGGCGCACGGAATCTCGTCGGGACCGCGGTCGACACCTTCGGCGGCCTCGATGTACTGGTCAACAACGCCGGGTTCATCCGTGACCGCATGCTGGCCAACACCAGCGAAGAAGAGTGGGACGCCGTGGTCCGCGTGCACCTCAAGGGTCACTTCGCGACATTGCGACACGCCGCCGAATACTGGCGCGGTAAGTCCAAGGCAGGCGAGACCGTCGATGCGCGGGTGATCAACACCAGCTCGGGCGCCGGACTGCAGGGCAGCGTCGGGCAGGGCAATTACTCGGCGGCCAAGGCCGGCATCGCGGCGCTCACGCTTGTCGCGGCCGCCGAGATGGGGCGCTACGGCGTGACGGTGAACGCGATCGCGCCCGCCGCCCGCACCCGGATGACCGAGAAGGTGTTCGCGGAGACGATGGCGAGACCAGACGACGGGTTCGACGCGATGGCGCCCGAGAACGTTTCACCGCTGGTTGTGTGGTTGGGCAGCAACGAATCTCGCGATGTGACCGGTAAGGTCTTCGAGGTCGAGGGCGGACTGATCCGGATCGCCGAGGGGTGGGCGCACGGACCGCAGGTCGACAAGGGCGCGCAGTGGGACCCCGCGGAGCTCGGCCCGGTCGTGGCCGATCTGCTCAGCAAGGCGCGCCCGCCCGTTCCCGTCTACGGCGCCTGAGGCCGGCCCTACTTCTTGGTGCGACGACTACCGCCCTGCCAATCCTCTTGGACACCAGCCGATTTGGTGTCCACACCGAAGCTGGCGAGCTGTGGTCGTTCGCGCAGGCTGCGCTTGATCTCCGCGAAGCCGGGAAAACCGGTCAACGCGATGACGTGGTCCCAGAGCTCGACGGCTTCGTCGTGACTTGGCAACCGGCTGATCACCGGCCCGAAGAACGCCGTCCCGTCCGGCGGCCTGAAATGCAGGATCGGCGTGCCGACATCGCGGCCCGTCAGGCCCAGCGCCTCTTCGGTCTCCGCGCGGATCACGTCATCCAAGGTGGTGTCGTCAAGCGCGTCAGCCACATCGGCGGGTAACCCAAGGTCGGCCAGCAGCGGGTCGACCAAGAATCGCGCACCTTGGTCCGATGCGGACAACCATTCGTCGCGCGGGGTGTCGAACAGGCGCGTGCCGATCGCCTCGTACAGCGGTCCGACCGCGTCCCGGCCGTGCTCGGCGCGCACGCGGGCGGCGACCCGCAGCAGCCGCAGTCCCGCGGTGTGCCCTGCCTCGTAGTAATCCGGGAACTGCGCCGCGTAGTCGACGTCCGCGTTGAGGATCCGCAGCGAGATGAACCGCCAGTCCACGCTGTAGTCGCGCTGCGCTGCCACGATGCGCACCCACTTGCTCGTCATCCAGGCGAACGGACACACCGGATCGAAGTAGAAATGCAGGTCGTAGCGCGCTGATGAGGTCATGCTCTCAGGGCTCGCAGACCACGACCGGGATCTTGCGCTCTGTCCACGACTGGTAGTCGTCGAAGTCCGGGTACATCTTCACCAGCTGCGGCCACAATGTCGCCCGCTCCTCCTCGGTGGCATCGCGCGCGGTCATTTTCTGTACGTCGTCCTTGATTTGGACGGATACCTTCGGGTCGGCCTTGAGGTTGAGGTACCACAGCGGGTTCTTGTCGGAGCCGCCCCTGGACGCCACCACAACGACGCGGTCCCCGTCCTGCAGGTAGAGCAACGGGCTGACGCGCGGCTCGCCGCTCTTGCGTCCGGTGGTGGTAAGCAACGCGACGGGCGCCTTCTTGAAGGTTCCGCCCCGCTTACCTCCGGTCAGCTTGTAAAGCCATGTGTTCCCACGGGACATCCACTTGATGAAGAAGGTTGTGATCGGGGAGTTCAGGTTGCGGGGCGCTGGTTTGGGCATGGTGGTCATCCTATGCTCTGTCGATGGAAAGGATTTCCGACACCGACCGCATCGCAGCCGCCGAGGCCTACATCGATGCGCTGGTAAGTCACGACGCCAGCGGGGTGCCGTTCGCGGACGACTGCGTCCGCATCGAAAATGGCCTCAAGACCGGCTTCTCCGGAAATCATTTGCGGCGCAGCCTGAATCGCGGTCCGCAGTTCCGGCTCCTCGCGGCGATTACTGACCGGGAGTTCACGATCGACGGCGACGAGGTGCGCGCGACGTTCACCGTCGTCCTCAAGGTCAAAGTCGGTGGGCGTCGCGTGATTGCCCGTACGGTGGAGACATTCCTGATTCCCGCCCGCGACGGCAAGATCCACCACATCCATGCCCGGGTACGTCCGGCGCTACGGCGCGATTAGTTCCGCGCTGGAAGGTAATTGCGCTAGATCCGCTCGATGATGGTGCCGGTGGACAACGCGCCGCCCGCACACATCGTGATCAGCGCGGTGCTCTTGTCTGTGCGCTCCAACTCGTGCAGCGCCGTCGTGATCAGCCGGCTGCCAGTGCTGCCGACGGGATGCCCGAGCGCGATCGCACCACCGTTGACGTTCACCTTGTCCATGTCCGGGTTGTGCACCCGCGCCCACGACAGCACCACCGACGCGAAGGCCTCGTTGATCTCGGTGATGTCGATGTCGCCCATCTTCATCCCCGCCTTCTCAAGCACTTTCGCGGTCGACTGCACCGGCCCGTCGAGGTGGTAGTACGGCTCGGCGCCGACGAGCGCCTGGCTGACGATCCGCGCCCGCGGCCGCAACCCGTTCGCCTTGGCCACATCACTGTCCATCCACAGCACCGCCGCCGCGCCGTCGGAGATCTGCGACGACGTGCCCGCCGTGTGAATGCCGCCGTCCATCACCGGCTTCAGCTGCGCGAGGCCCTCCAGGGTGGTGTCCCGAAGGCCCTGGTCCCGTGTCACCATCTGGCGCTCAGACGTCGGCTGCTTGTTCTCGTCGATCACCGGCGCCTCGATCGGGCTGATCTCCCGATCGAACCGGCCCTCCGCCCAGGCCTGCTTGGCCTTCTGCTGGGACGCCAGACCGAACTCGTCGATGTCCAGGCGGGTGATGCCGCGGCGCTTGGCGATCCGCTCGGCGGCCTCGAACTGGTTGGGCAGGTCGATGTCCCACGACGCCGCGCGAATGGACGCACGGTCGGGTCCGGCGTTCGCGCCGAGACCGACGCGGCTCATCGCCTCGATGCCGCACGCGATACCGATGTCGATCGCGCCGGCCGCGATCAGCCCGGCGACGAGGTGATTGGCCTGCTGGCCGCTGCCGCACTGGCAGTCGACCGTCGTGGCGCCGACCCCCTCGGGCAAGCCCGCGGTCAGCCACGCAACCCTGGTGATGTTGTTGGACTGCTCGGCGAACTGAGTGACGCAACCGCCGATGAGCTGCTCGACGTCGCCGGCGCCGATCCCGGCCTTCTCGACTAGCGCCTTCTGCACGGCGCCCAGGAGCTCGGTCGCATGCAGTCCGGACAATGATCCATTGCGCTTCCCGATCGGGCTGCGGGTGGCTTCGACGATGACAGGGTTACCCATTCTGTCAGGCTAGAACACGTTCCATTACTCTGACAAGCGACGATGCTAAGGTGCCTTTCGTATGCGGTGAAGGCATGTTTTACTTGCACGAGAACACCACTAGACATCCTTGTAATCGAGGAGCTAACTGATGCCCATTCCCCACCTGCCGCCCGGCTTCGACCCCACGGATCCCGACATCTGTGTGAAGGGCCTGCCTGTCGGAGAATTCGCCGAGCTTCGCGAGGCCGCACCGATCTGGTGGTGCGAAACGACCCCCGGGAAGGCCGGTGGATTCAACGACGGCGGCTACTGGGTGGTCACCAAGCACAGGGACGTCAAGGAGGTGTCGCGGCGCAGCGACGTCTTCTCCAGCTACGAGAACGGCGTCATCCCCAGGTTCAACGACGACATCGAACGCGAGAACATCGATGTCCAGCGGTACGTGATGCTCAACATGGACGCGCCGCATCACACCCGGCTGCGCAAGATCATCTCCCGGGGGTTCACGCCCAGGGCCGTCGAGCGGTTGCGTGACGAGCTGAACGAGCGGGCGCAGAAGATCGCGAAGACGGCAGCCGCTCAAGGCGCCGGCGACTTCGTCGAGCAGGTCTCGTGTGAGCTGCCGCTGCAGGCCATCGCCGACTTGCTCGGAGTGCCTCAGGAGGATCGCATGGAGCTTTTCCGGTGGTCTAACGAGATGACCGGAAACGACGACCCGGAGTACTCGGACATCGACCCGAAGGCGTCATCGGCCGAGCTGATCATGTACGCGATGAAGATGGCCGAGATCAAGGCCAAGGAGCCGGGCGACGACATTGTGACCGCGCTGATCGAGGCCGACATCGAAGGCGAGAAGCTCTCCGACGACGAGTTCGGCTTCTTCGTCGTGATGCTGGCGGTCGCGGGCAACGAGACCACCCGGAACTCGATCACACACGGCATGATCGCGTTCGCCGATCACCCGGATCAGTGGGAGCTGTACAAGCAGGAGCGCCCGGAAACCGCCGCCGACGAAATCGTGCGGTGGGCGACCCCGGTGACCTGCTTCCAGCGCACTGCGCTCGAGGACACCGAGCTGTCCGGCGTGCAGATCAAGAAGGGCCAGCGGCTGGTGATGTTCTATCGGTCCGCGAACTTCGACGAGGAAGTCTTCGAGGACCCGGAGACGTTCAACATCATGCGCAATCCCAACCCGCACGTCGGCTTCGGTGGCACCGGTGCGCACTACTGCATCGGCGCGAACCTGGCGAAGATGACGATCGACCTGATCTTCAACGCCGTCGCCGACAACATGCCCGACCTCTCGCCCATCTCCGCACCAGAGCGGTTGCGGTCAGGTTGGCTGAACGGCATCAAGCACTGGGAGGTCGATTACCGCGGTGGTTCGGCCGATTCGGCCGACGCCTCCGCCGCCGCCAAGTGCCCGGTGGCGCAGTAGTGTCTGCTCTTCGCGCAAGCGGCTCATCGACGATGGATTTCACCCTCGACCCCGCGCAGCAGGCTGTCGCGGATGTCGTGACCGCAGTACTCGAGCGCGACAACAGCTGGGGCGCGCTGGTCGCCGGGGGTGTGACCGCACTCCCGGTACCCGAACGCCTCGGCGGTGACGGCGTCGGGCTGCCCGAGGTGGCGACGGCGCTGACCGAGATCGGCCGGCACGGCGCGATCACCCCGGCGTTGGCCACCCTGGGTCTGGGAGTGGTGCCGTTGCTCGACCTGGCCACCGACGTCCAGCAGGACCGCTACCTCGCGCGCGTCGCGAAGGGCGCAGTGCTTACCGCCGCGCTCAACGAGCCGGGCGCACCGCTGCCCGACCGACCCGCGACGACCTTGACCAACAATCGTTTGAGCGGCACCAAGATCGGCGTTTCGTACGCCGAACAGGCGGAGTGGATGATCGTCACCGCCGATAACGCGGTCGTCGTGGTGTCGCCCAAGGCGCAGGGCGTGCAGCTGACCAAGACACCGACATCCAACGACTCCGACGAGTACGTGGTCACCTTCTCCGATGCGGAGGTGGACGGCGTGCTCGACGGAGCCGCAGAGTCGGCGACATCAAACAACGGAGCCGCAGCCGCATCGCGTCAATCAACTGGCGCTGGCGATGATCGGCGCGTACGCGGCGGGTCTGGTGGCCGGGGCGCTGCGGCTGACCGCCGATTACGTCGGGAACCGGCATCAGTTCGGCAAGCCGCTTTCGACGTTTCAGACGGTGGCCGCGCAACTGGCCGAGGTCTACATCGCCTCGCGGACAATCACTTTGGCGTCGACATCGGTGGTGTGGCGGCTGTCACAGGGCCGTGACGCCGACGACGATCTCGATGTCCTCGGCTACTGGCTGACCTCGCAGGCTCCGCCGGTCATGCAGATCTGCCACCACTTGCACGGCGGCATGGGGATGGACATCACCTACCCAATGCCGCGGTACTACTCCACGATCAAGGATCTGACCCGGTTGTTGGGTGGACCGTCACTGCGTCTCGACCTGGTGGGAGCGCTATGTTCATCGACCTGACCCCCGAGCAGCGACAGCTGCAAGCCGAACTGCGGCAGTACTTTTCGAACCTCATCTCGTCTGACGAGGCGAAGGCGATGGAGTCCGACCGGCACAACGAGGCGTACCGCGCGGTGATCCGGCGAATGGGGCAGGACGGCAAACTTGGCGTCGGGTGGCCCAAGGAGTTCGGCGGACTTGGATTCGGGCCGATCGAGCAACAGATCTTCGTCAACGAAGCCCATCGCGCGGATGTACCGCTTCCCGCGGTGACGCTGCAGACGGTCGGCCCGACCCTGCAGGTGTACGGCAGCGACGCACAGAAGAAGAAATTCTTGCCCGCGATCCTCGCCGGCGAGGTGCACTTCGCTATCGGTTACACCGAGCCGGAGGCGGGTACCGACCTGGCATCGTTGCGCACCACGGCAGTTCGTCAGGGTGACGAGTACATCGTCAATGGTCAGAAGATCTTCACCACGGGCGCCCACGACGCCGACTACATCTGGCTGGCGTGCCGTACCGACCCGGATGCCGTGAAGCACAAGGGGA
The DNA here is from genome assembly GCA_963744085.1 of uncultured Actinomycetota bacterium. GTDB lineage: Bacteria > Actinomycetota > Actinomycetes > Mycobacteriales > Mycobacteriaceae > Mycobacterium. The sequence continues at coordinate 112,612 of CAVUSK010000014.1, read as the reverse complement.
TTTCGATCCTCATCGTCGACACGAAGGATCCCGGGTATTCCTGGACGCCGATCATCCTCAGCGACGGCGCGCACCACACCAACGCCACGTACTACAACGATGTCCGGGTGCCCGCGGACATGTTGGTAGGTGAGGAGAACGGCGGCTGGCGACTGATCACCACCCAGCTCAACAACGAGCGCGTGATGCTCGGCCCGGCCGGCCGGTTCGCCGGCATCTACGATCGTGTTCACGCGTGGGCGTCCAAGCCCGGTGGTGACGGCGTCACGCCGATCGACCACGACGACGTGAAGCGGGCGCTCGGCGAGATCCACTCGATCTGGCGGATCAACGAGTTGCTCAACTGGCAGGTGGCCGCGGCGAGCGAAACCATCGACATCGCCGACGCCGCGGCGACGAAAGTGTTTGGCACCGAACGCGTTCAGTACGTCGGCCGACTGGCCGAAGAGATCGTCGGCAAGTACGGCAACCCCGCCGAGGCGGACACCGCCGAACTGCTGAACTGGCTCGACTCGCAGACCAAGCGCAATCTAGTCATCACATTCGGCGGCGGGGTGAACGAGGTGATGCGCGAGATGATCGCCGCGTCCGGTCTGAAGGTGCCGAGGGTTCCGCGGTGAGTGCGGCCGACGACATCCACAAGGCGGCCGAGCAGATAAAGGCGGCCGGCCGCAGCAAGCCGAGGGCGGGCCGGCATCCGGTGAACCAGCCGATGATCGACCACTGGGTCGACGCGATGGGTGACAAGAACCCGATCTACGTCGACGAAGATGCGGCCCGCGCGGCCGGCCATCCCGGGATCGTGGCTCCGCCGGCGATGATTCAGGTGTGGACGATGATGGGCCTCGGGGGTGTCCGCGAGCCCGACGACCCGATCACGAAGATCCTCGAATTATTCGACAACGCAGGCTATATCGGTGTCGTCGCGACCAACTGCGAGCAGACCTATCACCGGTATCTGCGGCCCGGTGAGGAGGTCAGCGTCGCCGCCGAGCTGACCGATGTCGTCGGTCCGAAGCAGACCGCGCTCGGTGAGGGCTTCTTCATCACCCAGAAGATCACCTGGCAGGTCGGCGACGAGGATGTCGCCGAGATGATTTGGCGCATCATGAAGTTCAGGCCTGCTGATGCCGATCAGCCTGCCGCCGCGACGTTCCCGACGATCTCGACGCCGACGCAATGATGCGGCCTGCGTCGTCGCGCGACACCAAGTTCTTCTGGGACGGCGTGAATGCGCACGAGTTGCGGATCCAGAAGCGCGAGGACGGCAGCCTGCAGTCATCCACCGATCCCGGCGATCTGGCAGGACAAAGAAGCGCCGATCGATTACGTCGTCGCCAGCGGCAAGGGCACGGTGTTCAGCTTCGTCGTGCACCATGCCCCGAAGGTGCCCGGTCGCACGCTGCCGTTCGTGATCGCGCTCGTCGAACTCGAAGAAGGGGTGCGGATGCTCGGTGAACTCCGCAACGTCGACCCTTCGACCGTGGAGATCGGAATGCCGTTCGCGCAACGTATATCGACTTTCCCGCCAACGATGTCGGGCCGGCCTGGACGCTTTACGCATGGGAGCCTGACGCATGAGCGCTCCTACGGTCGAGGTGGGCACGAAGCTGCCCGAGCTGTCGCTGTACGGCGATCCGACGTTCATCGTGTCGACGGCGATCGCCACCCGCGACTACCAGGACGTTCACCACGACCGGGACAAGGCGCAGGCCAAGGGATCCAAGGACATCTTCGTCAACATCCTCACCGACACCGGTCTGGTGCAGCGCTACATCACCGACTGGGCGGGCCCGAACGCGATGATCAAGTCGATCGGGCTGCGGCTCGGTGTGCCGTGGTACGCGTACGACACCGTGACGTTCAAGGGCGAGGTCACCGCGGTCGAGGCCGCGGACGCGAGGAGCGGAGAGGATCTAGCATCATCACGCTGAAAATCGTTGGCAGCAATAGCCTTGGCGACCACGTCATCGCCAACGCGACGCTCACGATCGGAGACGCCTGATGCCGGGGGAACTGTCGGGCAAGGCCGCGATCGTCGGCATCGGCGCCACCGACTTCTCGAAGAACTCCGGCCGCAGTGAGCTTCGGCTCGCGGCCGAGGCGGTGCTTGACGCCCTCGACGATGCGGGTCTGACACCTGCCGACGTCGACGGCATGGTCACCTTCACGATGGACTCCAACACCGAGATCGCCATCGCCCGCGCAACGGGAATCGGTGAGCTGAAGTTCTTCTCCAAGATCCATCATGGCGGTGGCGCAGCGTGCGCGACCATTCAGCAGGCGGCCATCGCGGTCGCGACTGGGGTCGCGGATTGCGTTGTGGCGTACCGCGCTTTCAACGAACGCTCGGGGATGCGGTTCGGCCAGGTGCAGACCCGGCTCGTCGAGAACGCCGACTCGACCGGCGTCGACAACTCGTTCTCGTATCCGCATGGCCTCTCGACGCCGGCCGCGCAGGTAGCGATGATCGCCAAGCGGTACATGCACCTGTCCGGCGCGACCAGCCGCGACTTCGGCGCGGTCTCGGTGGCCGACCGCAAGCACGCGGCGAAGAACCCGAAGGCGTACTTCTACGAGAAGCCGATCACCATTGAGGATCACCAGAATTCGCGATGGATCGCCGAGCCGCTGCGGCTGCTGGACTGCTGCCAGGAAACCGACGGCGCTGTCGCGCTCGTCGTCACATCCGCCGAGCGGGCCAAGGACTTGAAGAACCGGCCCGCCGTCATCGAGGCGGCGTCGCAGGGGTCCAGCCCCAACCAGTACTCGATGGTCAGTTACTACCGGCCCGAGCTCGACGGCCTGCCGGAGATGGGGCTCGTCGGCCGGCAGCTGTGGCAGCAGTCGGGGCTGACGCCCACTGACATCCAGACCGCGGTCCTGTACGACCACTTCACGCCGTTCACGCTGATTCAGTTGGAGGAGTTGGGTTTCTGCGGCTGGGGTGAGGCGAAGGACTTCATCGCCGACGGGGCGATCGAGATCGGCGGACGGCTGCCGATCAACACGCACGGCGGCCAGCTCGGTGAGGCCTACATCCACGGCATGAACGGCATCGCCGAAGGCGTGCGCCAGCTCCGCGGCACGTCGGTCAACCAGGTGCCCGACGTCGAGCACGTGCTGGTCACCGCGGGCACCGGGGTGCCCACCTCGGGGCTGATCCTGGGCTGACACGGCGCCGCGAATGGCCAGTTATGACACGCTTTTTCGCAATTCGCGTGCGATAAGTGGCCACTCGGCGCAGGAACCCTAGGCCGGCACGAGCTCCACGCCCGACAGCACGGCCTCGTCGTCGCGCGAAGGTGCGGTGACGCTGGCGACAATCCGGTCGTCTTCCTCCCAGATTCGCGCCAGCAGCATCTCGCCGGGGTATGCCACGCCCGCGAACCGCGCACCGTAGGTGCGCACCCGGCTGACGTCGCTGTCGAGGCACGCGTCGGCGATTGCCTTGCACGCAATGCCGTATGTACACAAGCCGTGCAGAATCGGCCGTGGAAAGCCAGCCCCCGCAGCGAATTCCGGATCGGAATGCAGCGGATTGCGGTCACCACAGAGGCGGTAGAGGAGTGCCTGCTGCGGCAGGATCGGCAGCGGCACCTCGTGATCGCACGGACGGTCCGGAGCAGCGGCCGACGTCGATGGCCCACGCTCGCCGCCGAATCCGCCCTCGCCGCGGGCGAAGATCGACCGCGTGGTGCTCCACAGCGGGGTGCCGTCGAGTGCGGTCACCGAAGACTCGGTGAGAATCACTGCGGCCTTGCCTTTGTCGTAGATGTCGACGACGCGGCTGGTGCTGCGCGCACTCCCCGACGGTGGCAGCGGGCCCGCCACCGTCACCGACTCCGCCCCATGCAGGATCTTGGCGAGCTCGATGTTGATGCCGGGGAACGGCACCGTCGGCGGCTCGGTGAGGTGGAAGCTCTGTGCCACGTTGCCGAACGTCGGCAGCACCTGAGGTGTGTTGTCCACCAGATAGCTCAACTCACGCGGGTTCATCGGATCGGCACCTGCGCCGAGCGCGAGGTGATACAGCTGCACATCGCTACTGGTCCAACTGAATTCGCTGGGGGGTAGCTCCGCGCCGATCGCAACCGCAAGGTCGATTGGCATGTCAGGCCTTTCCGGAGTCTGCTGTCGCCGCCCGAGCGGCTCCGGCGATGTGCAGCGCCGCGAGATACCCGAACGCCATCGCCGGGCCGATCGTTCCACCCGGGCCCGGGTATGTATGGCCCATCACCGGCGCGCTGACGTTCCCGGCCGCGTAAAGGCCGGGTATGACGCTGCCGTCGTCACGAAGCGCCCGCCCGTGCACGTCGGTGCGGACACCGCCCTTCGTGCCCAGATCGCCGGGCACCATCTTGGCCGCGTAGTAAGGCGCGTGTCTGATCTCGCCGAGGTTCGGGTTCGGCTTGTTGGTCGGATCTCCGTAGTAGTTGTCGTACGCGCTCTCGCCGCGGTGGAAATCGTCGTCGACGCCCGAGCGTGCGAAGTTGTTGAACCGCTCGACCGTCGCCGTCAGCGCATCGGTTGGCAGCCCGGTCATTTGGGCGAGCTCCTCCAGCGTGTCGGCCTTGACGATGACCCCGCTCTGAAGCCACTTGTTCGGAATGCGTTGCCCGGGGTTCAATCCCGCGAAGATGTAGCGATCGCGGTACTGCTGGTCGAAAACCAGCCACGCCGGGACGTTCTCACCGGGACCGGGACCCTGACCCCACTCGCCGCCGTACATGTGGTGGCACGCTTCGACATACGGCATGGATTCATTCATGAACCGCTTGCCTGCCAAGTTGACGATTATCGACCCGGGGGAGTTGCGCTCTGACAGCGCGAACCACGGTGCACCCACCAGCGGCACCGTCGGCCCCCACCAGGCGTCCTCCATCAATTCGAGGCCGGCGCCGAGTTTCTCAGCCGCCGCAATGCCGTCGCCAGTGTTGGCCTTCGCACCGACCGTCCATTCGGTGGTGATCGGCGCCCGCTGATATTTGACCCGCATCTGCTCGTTGTGCTCGAAACCGCCGCAGGCGAGAATCACGCCGCGGCGAGCCTGAATCAGCTGTGGCTCAGCGGTTTCCGGTCCATTCATGTCTCGCACATAGACCCCGCGGACCGCGCCGTCCTCGACGTACAGATCGGTCAACGCCGTGTTGAGCTGCACGGGAACGCCGGCCTTGCGCAACCCGATCCGCAGCGGTGCGATCAAGGCCCGCCCCATGCCGACCAGGTTCTTGCCGGTCGCTTTGGCCCACATGGTCCGTGCGCCGACCTTCAGGCTCCGCAGCACTCCGCGAGGGTGACGTTTGAGCATGTTCAACCGGACATAGTCCTGTTGCATCACAACGACGTTGAGCGGAACCTTGCCGTACGCCGGTTCGAGGCCGGCCTCGTCGGGACCCAGCTTGCGCGCGTCGAACGGCTTCGGCTCGATCGAGCGGCCACCTGCCCGGCCGCCTGGAGCCTCTGGGTAGTAGTCCGAGTAGCCGTGCACCCAGCACATCCTCAGCGGCGTGTGCTTCAAGACGAAAGACAGCATCTCGGGCGCCCGTTGCAGATACGCGTCGATGCGCTCGGGCTCGACGATGTCTCCGATGATCCCGTGAAGGTATGTGCGCGCGGCCTCAGGGGTATCGGTGACACCGTCTCGCCTGAGGATCTCGTTGTTCGGAATCCACACGCCGCCGCCGGATCGAGCGGTCGAGCCGCCGAAGTTCGGCGCCTTCTCGAAAACAGCCGTCGATAAGCCCTCGTGAGCTGCGGTCAGTGCGGCTACCATGCCCGCAGCACCGCTGCCCACGACGACGACGTCGTACTCCTGTCCAGTCATACTAGAACACGTTATAGAATTGGTCGGGCCGGGCGCCACCGACCCCGCCGCATCGAACAGAGGGGCGATCATCCATGCTCAGTGTTCAGACGCGCGACGAACTGGCCGCAGACCTGGCCCAGGCCGAGCGGAGCCGGGTGCCGATTGCCCCTTTGACGGACGAAAACCCCACGATAGACGTGGTCGATGCCTACGAGATCCAGCTGATCAACATCCGGCAGCGCGTCGCGGAGGGCGCCCGGGTGGTGGGCCACAAGGTGGGCCTGTCGAGCAAAGCGATGCAGCAGATGATGAACGTCGACGAACCTGACTACGGGCATTTGCTCGACGAGATGGAGGTCTTCGAGGACACCCCCGTCAAGGCGGGCCGGTATCTCTACCCTCGCGTCGAGGTGGAGGTGGGCTTCATCCTCGGCGACGACCTTCCCGGCGCCGACTGCACCGAGGAGCACGTGCTGGCCGCGACGGCAGCGTTCGCCCCGTCGATCGAGTTGATCGACACTCGCATCACCGACTGGAAGATCAAGCTCTGCGACACCATCGCCGACAACGCGTCGTCGGCCGGGTTTGTGCTGGGCGCCGAGCGGGTCTCACCCAAGGACGTCGACATCAAGAACATCGACGCCGAGCTGACCCGCAACGGCGAGGTAGTGGCCAAGGGCCGCAGTGACGCCGTGCTAGGAAATCCGGTGACAGCGGTGGCATGGTTGGCCCGCAAGGTGGAGAGTTTCGGGGTACGGCTACACAAGGGGGACATCGTGTTGCCGGGCTCGTGCACCCGCGCAATAGACGCTAGGCCCGGTGACCAGTTCGCCGCCGAGTTCGACGGACTCGGGTCCGTGCGGTTGAATTTCGAGTAGAGGAGCTTTCATTCATGGCGTCCAAAGCAAGTGTCGCGATCGTCGGTTCCGGGAACATCAGCACCGACCTGATGTACAAGCTGCTGCGCTCCGAGTGGCTGGAACCGCGCTGGATGGTCGGCATCGATCCGGAGAGTGAAGGTCTCAAACGCGCCCGTGGCCTGGGGCTGGAGACCACCCACGAAGGCGTCGACTGGCTGCTTGCTCAGTCGGAGAAGCCCGACTTGCTGTTCGAGGCCACGTCGGCCTATGTGCACAAGGACGCCGCGCCGAAATACGCCGAAGCGGGCATTCGCGCGATCGACCTGACGCCTGCCGCGGTCGGCCCGGCCGTGATCCCGCCCGCCAATTTGCGCCAGCACCTCGACGCGCCGAACGTCAACATGATCACCTGCGGCGGGCAGGCGACGATCCCGATCGTGTACGCGGTCTCGCGCGCCGTCGATGAGCCGCTTGCGCGAAGGGAATCGGGTGGAGGCGTGCCGTACGCCGAGATCGTCGCCTCCGTGGCTTCTGTTTCTGCGGGGCCGGGCACGCGCGCCAACATCGACGAGTTCACCAAGACCACCAGCCGCGGTGTCCAAACCATCGGCGGCGCGAAGCGCGGCAAGGCCATCATCATTCTCAACCCGGCCGACCCGCCAATGATCATGCGCGACACCATCTTCTGCGCGATCCCCGAAGACGCCGACACCGACGCGATCGCGCAATCCATTCACGACGTGGTGGCGGAGGTGCAGACCTACGTGCCCGGTTATCGGTTGCTCAACGAGCCTCAGTTCGACGAGCCGTCGATGAACTCGGGCGGCCAGGCGCTGGTGACCACGTTCATCGAGGTCGAAGGTGCCGGCGATTACCTGCCGCCGTATGCGGGCAACCTGGACATCATGACCGCGGCCGCGACAAAGGTCGGCGAGGAAATCGCGAAAGAGACGCTCAGCGAGGGCGATGAGCGCTCGCGCGAAGAGCAGACAACCCCCGTGGGAGGTGCGCGGTGACCGACATTTTCTTCAACCCTATGTGGGACGTGCGCATGACCGACACGTCGCTGCGCGACGGGTCCCACCACAAACGTCACCAGTTCACCAAAGAGGAAGTGCACGGCATCGTCGCCGCGCTGGATACCGCCGGGGTTCCAGTCATCGAGGTGACCCATGGCGACGGGCTCGGTGGCTCGTCGTTCAACTACGGCTTCTCCAAGACACCCGAACAGGAACTGATCAAGCTCGCCGCGGAAACGGCCAAGGAAGCAAAGATCGCGTTTCTGATGCTGCCGGGTGTCGGCACCAAGGAAGACATCATCGAGGCTCAGGGCAACGGCGGCTCGATCTGCCGGATCGCCACGCATTGCACCGAGGCCGACGTGTCGATCCAGCACTTCGGGCTGGCCCGCGAACGCGGTCTGGAAACGGTGGGGTTCCTGATGATGGCGCACACCATTCCGCCGGAGAAGCTCGCCCAGCAGGCCCGGATCATGGCCGACGCCGGCTGTCAGTGCGTCTACGTCGTCGACTCCGCAGGCGCGCTGGTGCTCGAAGGCGTCCGGGACCGGGTTGCCGCGTTGGTCGCCGAACTCGGTGACGACGCCCAGGTCGGCTTTCACGGTCACGAGAACCTCGGCCTCGGGGTCGCCAACTCCGTCGAGGCCGTGCGGGCAGGCGCCAAGCAGATCGACGGCAGCTGCCGGCGCTTCGGAGCCGGCGCCGGCAACGCACCCGTCGAGGCGCTCATCGGGGTGTTCGACAAGATCGGAGTGAAGACCGGCATCGACTTCTTCGACATCGCCGACGCGGCCGAAGACGTCGTGCGCCCGGCCATGCCCGCCGAATGCCTCCTCGACCGCAATGCGCTGATCATGGGTTACTCCGGGGTGTACTCGAGCTTCCTGAAGCACGCGATTCGGCAGTCGGAACGCTACGGTGTACCGGCCCACCAACTGCTTCACCGCGCCGGACAGCGCAAGCTCATCGGTGGCCAGGAAGACCAGCTGATAGATATCGCGCTGGAGATCAAGCGCGAACAAGAGAAGGACGCGGCCACCAGCCGCTAGCCTCCGCGCGAATCAGTGCCGCGCCGATGCGGTCAAGGGTTGGCCGTTCGCGTCTTCGAGCAAGCAGATGACAGTGCCCGGGGCGGGATCGACCTGCGGGTCATTGGTGGTTCGGTCCTGCTCGGCGTCGACGAGATACGTCACCGTGAATGGACCGCCATCGACGGGCTGCCCGGTGTATTTGGGAAACTCCGCAACACACTTTTGATTAGCGACATCGGGGACAGTCGTATTGACCCACATGTCACCGCGAAAATAGACCTCTGCCTTGTGCGGTGTCGCACAGTCGACGACCGGCGCGGTTACTTCACCGAGGTCTACTCGGGGAACATCAGCAAGGCATTCCCCGACGTTCAGGTCGATCCACTTGACGGTTCGAGGGCTCGATGTCGTGGCCGGAGCTGCAATGGCCGTCGTGGTGGTAGTGGTCGTAGCTTCGCGACTCGTTGACGTCCGGCCTGAATTTCCGGCATTGGTTCGGCAGCCCGGCAACAATGCCAGTGCAATTACGGAAATTGTCAGACCGCACAACAGTCGACGGTCTCGTCCGGTCGTGACTTCCCCCTCGATCCACTTTTTCGATCGGATGGTCGAAAAAAGTCTAGGTGCGATCGGGCTAACACATTGCTTCAATTCATCGATATACGGTTCGACCTGTCCCAATACAGAGGAGCAAAACCGTGGTCATCGATAGAGGAAACATCCGCCGGGGGGTCCTGGGTCTCCTCGCTGCCGCTGTGCTTGTGGGTGTCGCGATTGCGATTGTCGTCTTGCCATCCGCCAAGGCAGAACCCACAACGACGCCTTCGCCGACGCCCTCGCCGACGGACACAACGACGACCTCACCGACGGCCACAACGACGACCTCACCGACGGCCACAACGACGACCTCGCCGACGACCTCGCCGACGGCCGCGCCGGCGGCTGCAGCCGACCCCTGCCTTGCGTCGAATCTCACCGAAACGATCAGCAAGGTCAACCGCGACATTTCGGATTATTTGGTTAAGCATCCGGAAACGAACCAGGCGCTCGCCGACGCCGCCAAGCAGTCACCGTTCGCTGCCCAGTCGGCTTTCACCAGCTACTTCGACGGCAACCCAACTGCGAAGGCTGACCTTCACACATTGCAGCAGCCACTGGTCGACCTCAGCAACCAGTGCGGTTACCAGGTGACGGCCGGGCAGGTGCTCGGCGCGTTGAGCGACCTCTGACCTCCAACACCACTCAGCTACACACCAGGTAGCGCGCGCAATAATGTTCTGGTGACCGCGGTCCCCGCCGTGCGCCGCGTGCGCATCGGATCGATGGAGCTTCTGCTCGTCGTCCTGATCGCACTCGCGTTGAGCGGCGGGGTCGTGAGTGGATTCATCGCCGGGCGCCCGAAGCTGAGCGTCGCCGCAACGGTGTTCTGCGGCGTGTTCGTACAGGCGCTGCCGTTTCTGGTGTTGGGCGTCGTGGTGAGCGGCTTGGTTGCGGCGTTCGTCACCCCCGACCGACTGGCCCGGTGGCTCCCGCGCCGCAGCAGCGCCGCGATCGTGGCCGCCTGCGTCGGGGGTGCGGCGCTTCCCGGCTGTGAATGCGGTTCTGTGCCGGTGGCCCGTCGGTTGTTCGACGGCGCATCCGGAGCGGCGGCGTTGACTTTCATGCTGTCCGCACCCGCAATCAATCCTGTTGTGCTGGTGGCCACTTCGGTGGCCTTCCCGGGGGAGCCGCGCATGGTGGTCGCGCGTCTCATCGGGTCGGCGATGACCGCTTTCATAATGGGTGTGCTGTGGTTGCGCTTCGGCCGAGCCGGCTGGATTACCCGCCGCTTACCGAAACTCCACGACAGCAATGCGTCCCCGTGGACGGTCTTCACTGAGGCGGCGCGCCACGACTTTCTCACGGCCGCCTCGTATTTGGTGCTGGGGGCAGCTGCCGCGGCGGCATTGCGAGTCCTGCTGCCGCCGTGGGTGTTTGAGCAGCTCGCGGGACACCTCGTGTTTGCGGTGGTGATGATGGCACTACTGGCAGTGGTGCTTGCGCTGTGCTCCGAGGCCGACGCGTTCGTCGCTGCCAGTTTGACGGCGCTGCCGCTGCTGCCGAGGTTGGTGTTTCTCGTCGTCGGCCCCGCGGTGGACGTGAAGCTGTTCGCGATGCAGGCCGGGATGTTCGGCCGCCGGTTCGCAGTGCGTTTCGCGCCCGCGACTTTCGTTGTCGCCACGCTTGTCGCGACGGCGGTGGGGTTTCTGGTGCTGGGGGGCGCGCGGTGAGGCGGGAGACCCAGAATGTGGTGCTACTGTTGCTCGGCCTGGGGGCCGGCATGATGGTGGCGAAGGGCGCTTATCTCAACTACGTGAAACCCTCACTGTTGCCTTGGCTGGCGATCGCCGCCGGGGTTCTGACGGTCCTGGCGCTCGTGTGCATCGTCCGAGACATTCGCAACGGCAGTGCGGATATTCACGACGGGCACCGTCATAGCGGTGCGATGGTGTGGCTCCTGCTCTTGCCGGTCGTGTTCTTTGCGTTTGTGATACCGCCGCCGATCGAGGCCAGCGGAGCCGCACCCGTGGCCGCGCGGCAACCGCATCGGCACGCCTTCTCGCCGTTGCCCGCTGAGCGTGCACCCGTGCTGTCGCTGCCCGAAGTCGTGATGCGAGCGGCCACCGATTCGGCAGGCACGCTGAACAACCGGCTCGTCACCGTCACCGGCTTCACGATGAAGGGCACCGCCGACGTGGACCTGGCTCGTGTGGTCATCATCTGCTGCGCCGCGGATGCGCAGCTGGCGAGGATGCACCTCGACGGGCCCGGCGCCGCAGTCGCGGCCGGCTATCCGGACGACACCTGGTTGCGGATCGAAGGCACGGTCGTGCCCGGAAGTGCAACAGCGGAAACATCTTTCGTACCGACGATGACCGTCAGGGACGTCGCCAAGATCGATCGGCCCGCCAACCCGTACGCCCGCTAACGCGACGGCTTTCGGCCGCCCAGTTGCGCCGTCAACACGTCGGCTGCGGCCATCAGACCTCGCGCCCGGTCGGTGATCTCCGCGTCCGTGAGGGCCCGGCCGATCTGCAGTGACGCGACCATTGCCTGCCGCTGGTGGTGGTCGTACACCGGCGCCGAGATCACGCTGATCTCGTGGCGCGCCCGCGCGCCGGACGCTTCGGTGCGCACATAAACGCGCTCACCGATGTCAGAGACGATCTCCCCCAGCAGCGCCCGGAGCTCGTCGGGCAAGCTCGTGGACATTCCGGCCATCAACGCGTAGAGCCGCTGACCCCCGGGTGTCAGTCGCTCCACCAGATACCCGTCGGCGCGGCATTCAGCGATGACGCGGTGCAGCCGTTCGGTGTCGGTGCGAAGCGGGATGGTTGGCTCTTTGGCCAGCCAGCTGCGCACCGCTTCGTCGTCCCACAACACGTACATCAGCCCGACCGGCGGCGCGAATGGGTAGCTCTGCCCGACCTCGACCCCCACCCGGGCGCCCTGTGGCGCGACGAGCTCCAGCAGCGTGATGCGGTCATCGACCACCGCGGAAAGCGCTGCCGTCGTGCCGAAGCGCGCAGAGAGTCGGCCCAGTTCCTCGCGCGCGGCGGGGGTGACCCGCATCGATTCCTGGGCCTTGTGGCCAAGCGCGATCAGCGCCGGCCCCAGCCGATACGTCTTGTCACGGCCGTCCCGGATCAAATAGCCGGTCTCAGTCAGCGTGGTGACGATGCCCAGGCAGGTCGGCTTGCTCAGATCGACCCGCCGAGCCAGGTCGGACACCCCGAATCGCTCCTGTGGATGGCGCGACATGAACTCGAGCACCCGCACTACACGGGCGGTCGGTGGCGACGCGCGGCCGGTGGAGTCGGTGACGGGCACGCTGTGGAGGCTACACTGTGTTCCAAATATGAACCACTAAGGTCAGTATATTGACCAAGGTTAGAACACGTTCTAGTCTCGACCCGGTGTACTCCGATCCGTTGACCGAGGCCATCGCCGAAGCCGAGAAACTTGTTGCGGCCGCGCCTCACATCGAGAATGAAGCAGACCTGCTCGAAGGTCTGCAGTACCTGGCGCAGGGCATCGCCGCATGCACCCACGTGTCGTTCAACTACGACCGGGACCACCCGTTCTTCCTCAGCGGGACCGGCCCCTTCACGAAGATGGGGTTGGACAACCCCGACACCCTCTACTTCGGCACCCGTGTCCAGCCCGGCCACGAGTATGTGCTGTCCGGTGTCCGCGGCACCACCACCGACCTCAGCTTCCAACTGCTCGGCGGCGAGTACACCGACGAGGGTGTGCCGGTCAGCGAGGCTGCGTTCGATGACCGTGAAATCGACATCGCCGCGGACGGCAGCTTCGAATGGCGGTTCACGCCCAAGAGCCCGGCGCAGCTCGTCGTGCGCGAGGTCTATGGCGACTGGTCGCAGCGACGCGGCACGATCGCAATCGAGCGTATCGACACTGCGGGCACCGCACCGCCGCCGCTGACGCGCGAGATGATCGAAAAGCGTTATGCCACAGCGGGCAAGCAGCTGGTGAACCGCATCAAGACGTGGCTGCAGTTCCCCCAGTGGTTCTATCTGAACCTGCCCGCCAACACGTTGGTGGCGCCTCGGCTGACCCCGGGCGGTCTCGCGACGCAGTACTCGTCGGTCGGCCACTTCGACCTGACGCCGGAGCAGGCGCTGGTGATCACCATCCCGAAGTCCGATGCGCCGTACCTCGGTTTCCAGTTGGGCAGCATGTGGTACATCTCGCTGGACTACATCAACCACCAGACGTCCCTGAATAATGTTCAGGCCCAAGTGGATCCGGACGGGAAGATCCGGATCGTGGTCGCCGACCGCAGTCCCGGCGTAACGAACTGGGTCGAGACATTGGGGCATCGGAAGGGCTTCCTGCAGTTCCGGTGGCAGCGCGTGTCGCGGGAACTCACCGACGCCGACGGTCCCACCGCCGAGTTGATCGATGTGGACGCGGTGCCGTCGGCCTTGCCGTTCTATGAAGACAACCGGATAACCGATGAGGGCTGGCGGGAGCGGATTGCCCACCGGCAGCACGCGATCGCCACGAGGATGCTGGGGTGAAGATGCTTGAAGGCAAAGTGGTGTGCATCAGCGGGGTCGGTCCGGCGTTGGGTACCACGCTGGCACGTCGATGCGCCGAGTACGGCGCTGATCTGGTGCTGGCCGCCCGCACTGCGGAGCGACTCGACGACGTCGCCAAGCAGATCACGGACACCGGACGGCGTGCGGTGGCCGTCGCCACCGACATCACCCACGAGGATCAGGTACAAAACCTCGTCGACGCGTCGCTGGCCGCCTACGGCCGGGTCGATGTCCTGATCAACAACGCGTTCCGGGTACCGTCGATGAAGCCATTGGCCGACACCACTTTCCAGCACATCCGCGACGCGATCGAGCTGACGGTGCTGGGCGCTTTGCGGCTGACTCAGGGCTTCACGCCCGCGCTCGCCGAGACGAACGGCTCGGTGGTCAACGTGAACTCGATGGTGATCCGGCACTCTGAGGCCAAGTACGGCGCGTACAAGATGGCCAAGTCAGCGCTGCTGGCGATGTCGCAATCGCTGGCCACCGAGCTCGGTGAACAGGGCATCCGGGTGAATTCGGTCGTGCCAGGCTACATCTGGGGCGACACGCTGAAGGGCTACTTCAACCACCAGGCCGGCAAGTATGGCACGACCGTCGACCAGATCTATGCAGCGACAGCGGCGAACTCCGACCTCAAGCGTCTGCCGACGGAGGACGAAGTCGCCTCGGCGATCATCTTTTTCGCCAGCGACCTGTCCAGCGGTATCACCGGGCAGACGCTCGACGTCAACTGCGGGGAGTACAAGGCCTGATGGCCGCCCGAAGGCGACCGCGAGTGAGGATCGCAGCGAGGAACGAGCGAGGACCGGAGCGAGCGGGAGCCGAGACATGAGCGAGCGCACCAACGTCGGAACCGTCGATGACTTGCTCGAGTCAGCGTCGCGGCTGGTCGGTCTCGACGACTACGGCCCTGACGACGACAATTACCGCGAGGGCCTTGCCGTCATTCTCGACTCGTATCAGCGCGACGCCGACCTGACGCCGTCCGGCAGCAAGATCTGCCGCGTGTATCTGCGGGGTGCACTGGCGGCCAGGCTGATGGCCGAGGAGGGGTGGAAGCGACATCCGCAGTACGCCGATGTGCCGGTCGAGCGGCCCATCTTCGTGACCGGGCTGCCGCGCACGGGCACAACTGCCCTGCACCGCCTTCTGGGGGCTGACCCGTCGCATCAGGGAATTCAGATGTGGCTGGCGGAGTTCCCGCAGCCGCGCCCGCCGCGCGACACATGGCAGGACAATCCCGTCTTCGCCCGGCTCAACGCGCAGTTCGAGCAGCATCACGTCGAGAACCCTGAATTCATGGGCCTGCATTTCATGAGCGCCGACGAAGTCGAGGAATGCTGGCAGTTGCTCCGGCAGTCACTGCACGCGGTCGCCTACGAGACGTTGGCTCATCTCCCGACGTACGCGCAGTGGCTTTCGAAAGAGGACTGGACTCCGGCATATCGCCGATATCGGAAGAACCTGCAATTGATTGGGCTCAACGACATCGGCAAACGCTGGATCCTGAAGAACCCGAGTCACCTGCATGCGCTGGACGCCCTCATGGCGACATTCCCCGATGCGCTTGTGGTGCAGTGCCATCGGTCGGCGGAGACGATCATGGGGTCAATGTGCTCGTTGGCTGAAGCAGCGACCGAGGGCTGGTCGAATGCGTATGTCGGCGCGACGATCGGCGCCGACTCGCTTGACACATGGGCCCGAGGGCTCGAGCGCTTCAATGCCGTACGGGCCAAGCACAATCCGGCGCAGTTCTACGATGTCGACTACTTCGAGTTCGTCGGAGATCCGATCGGTACCGTCGAGGAAATCTACAAGTATTTCGGCCTGACGCTGACTGAACCTGCGCTGCAAGCGATGCACGAGATCCATGCAGAGAGCCAAAAGGGTCCGCGTGCCCCGAAACACACGTATTCGCTTGAAGATTACGGCCTGACGGCTGAACAGGTGAAGGCGCGCTTCGAGGGCCTCACATAAGCGCGAGAAGGTCAGCCGTCGCCCGGTGAAGGTGCCGTAGACACACGCTCCAGAATGCCTTCAGCGATCGCATGCTCAATGCTGTCCGCCAGCTTGGGACATGACCGGCTGCGCGCTGTCAGGCCACCGGATAGCCGTATCTCAGCGAAGTAGGCGCAGCGCTGTGCCGCATCCGAATTCCATTGCACGGACGTATGTTCCGGGCCCAGTTTCTTCACCAGTACGGACACGTGGCAGAACCGACAGTCCACCGGTTGCAGGCCCGAATTCAGGTATCGGTCACGGTCCTGCGTCGTCGCCTCACGCAATTGCGCGGCACGCCGCGGATCTGACGGTGCGGCCTTCGAGCGCGACGCACCACGGGGGGCAGCGTGTTCGTCGTCGTCATGGGCACCGTGCACGAGCAGCATCGACCGGGCCAGAGCGTCGACGTCGGGCGTGCTCTGCTGCTCGTTACGTGTCATGGTGAGGCCTGCTCCGCCTGTTCTTCCTTCTGGCGTTGCAGGTTCTCCTCGACCTCTTTGTGCCAGAACTCGTTGGCCTTGGTGGTGTCCACCTCGATCTCGAATCGGTCGGTCATGTCAGCGGTGACGTCCGCTACGTCCACATAAAACTGCTGATACCACCGACGCATCTGGTAGACCGCGCCGTCCTCCTCGACCAGCAGTGGGTTGTCGATGCGGGTCTTGTGCTTCCAGATCTCGACGTCCTGCAGGAAGCCCTTGCTGACGCCCTCGGTAAACGCCGACGCCAGCTTGTTGGTCATCTGTTCGTCCATGCCCTTGGGCTTTTCGACGATGACACCCCACTGCAGCACGAACGAATCCTGCGTCACCGGGTAGTGGCAGTTGATCAGGATCGACTCGGCCTTGAAGTCGCCGTACGTGTTGTGCAGCCAGTTGATCATGAACGACGGCCCGAAGTATGAGGCCTCCGAATCCAGGTGCGCTTCGCCGTACGAGGTTCCCATGTCGTCCACGTCCGGCCGGCCGACGTTATGCAGATACTGCGAGGCGATGTGGCCCTCGAAGACATTTTTGAAGTACGTCGGCAGACCGAAGTGGATGTAGAAGAAGTGCGCCATGTCGGTGACGTTGTCGATGATGTCGCGGCAGTTGGAGCCCTCGATGAGGATCGAGTTCCAGCGCCACTCGGTCCAGTCATCGCTGCCGAACTCGGGAAGGTCGGGGATGCGCACCTCAGGCTGGGGCGGATTGCCCTCGTGATCGTGCCAGACGAACAGCAGTCCGGCGCGCACGTCGGTGTGCCAGGCCCGGGTGCGAGCCAATCGCGGTGTCCGTTTCGCGTATGGCACCAGCTTGCACTTGCCGTCGCCGCCCCACCGCCAATCGTGGAACGGGCAGGCGATCTCGTCGCCCTTGATCGTGCCCTGCGACAAGTTGCCGCCCATGTGCCGGCAGTAGCCGTCCAGAATCTTGATGTCGCCATGGGAGTCGGCGAAGACCACCAGCATGGTGCCGAACGCCTCAATCCCGTGCGGCTCACCGTCGAGGAAGTCCTTCACCGGGCCGAGGCAGTGCCAGCCCCGCGCGTACCTGTCCGGCAGTGCGCCGGTATCGATCTCGCGAATGCCGCCGGCCGCGGTGTCCCCGGCCATATGCGTAGTCACTTTCGTGCCTCCAGTCACTATCCCTCTAACTAGAACACGTTACAGTTTTGCTGGACGGATACGCAATAAATGCAGGCCTTCGGTGCTGTATATGTGACCTATGGCCCTCTTTGAATTCGAAGGTGCGTCGCCCAAGATCCACCCGGAGGCGTTCGTCGCACCCACCGCAGTGCTGATCGGCGACGTGACCGTCGAGGCCGGCGCGTCGGTGTGGTTCAACACGGTGCTGCGAGCCGACTATGCGCCCGTGGTCATCCGGGAGGGCGCCAATGTGCAGGACGGATCGCTGCTGCACGCGCCGCCCGGTATTCCGACCGACATCGGCCCGGGCGCGACGGTTGCGCACATGTGCTGCATTCACGGTGCGCACATCGGCGCCGAGGCGTTGATCGCGAACCATTGCACGGTGCTCGACGGGGCGGTGATCGGCGCCCGCAGCCTGATCGCTGCGCATTCGCTCGTGGTCGGCGGCACCATGATTCCCGAAGAAGTGTTGGTGACGGGCGCGCCGGCGAAGGTCAAGGGCCCGATCGCGGGTACCGGCGCCGAGATGTGGGTGAACCTGAACCCTGGCGAGTACCAGGCGCTGGCCCGCCGCTACCGGGACGGTCTGCGGCCCGTCGACTAGCTTTCGTTTCGGCGAGTGGGGGCTCGCCCTTACAGCTTGCGCGCGGTCTTGGTCGCGCGGTCGACCTCCCAGTACGCGCGGAGTGCGACCAGCTTGCCGTCGTCGTTCACCTTGTAGGTGAACACCCCTTCGGCGCTGACCTGGTAGCCGCGCGTGACGATCACGATGTTGCCGACGTTGGCTTCCTCGTTGCCGCACTGGTAACTGTCGACGAAGTTGAACTGAAGCTCATTCGGCGCGATCGCCATGTCGTAGAACGCAGCGATCGCCTCCTTGCCGCGGTGGCCCTTGCCCTCGGGGTCGAAATGCGATGGGCCGATCGGATCCTCGACGATCGCGTCATCGGCAAACATCTCGAGCCAGGCTTCCTTGTCTCGCGCCATCGCGGCCTCGCGGGATCGCTTGCCGGCCAAATGAACTGGCGTATCAGTCACGCGTCTTGCCACCCTGACTGGATATAGGCGTCGGCGAATCGCTTGAGAGAGTCCTTCTTCTTCTCCACCGGAGCATCGAAGCCGAGCCCGTCGAATATCCAGGGTATGACGATGTTGTCGGTGACGCCGATCTCGGCGAGTTCACGGTGCCCGTCGACGCCGAACTTGTCGATACAGACCGCCTGGAACTCGAACGGCACGCCGGCCCGGCCGTACTCCCCGCGGTGCTTGTTCAGCGTGCCGATCGTCTCGGCCAGCTGATCTTTGGTCATCATCGCGCTGGTCCAGCCATCGCCGACACGGGCCGCACGCTTCAGCGCGACCTCGGTGTGGCCGCCAACGTAGAACGGCACCGGTTCGCTCGGCGCCGGGCTCATCTGCAGCCGGTCAAAGTCGTAGAACTCGCCGTGGAACTCGACCATGCCGCCGGCCAGTGTCAGCTTGATGATCTCGATCATCTCGTCGACCCGGGCGCCACGCCGTTTGTACGGAACACCGCACCACTCGAATTCCTCTGGTGCCCAACCAATCCCGACTCCGAAGCCGAACCGATTGTTGGTCAGGTTGGCCACCGAACCGACCTGACGGGCCAGCAGCAGCGGATTGCGCGATCCAAGTTTCATCACGTTGGTGTAGAAGCGCAGCGTCGACGTGACGGCACCCATCGCACCCGCGGCGATCAACGGGTCGACCCACGGCGTGTTCTCGTTCCACATCCGCGACCCGTCGGCCGTGTACGGGTAATCCGCGGACTGCTTCTCCATGTAGAACACCGAGTCGGGCAGTGCGATCGAGTCGAAACCCACCTCCTCGGCGGTCTTGGCGATGTCGACCAGCTGCTCGATCGGGCCCATCGCCACACTGCACGTGTACTTCATCCTCGTCACGCGGCAGCCCCCGCAGGCTTGTCGGCTGGCTTATCCGACCCGACCACCCACATCGAGTAGTACTGTGACCCACCGCCATACGCGTGGCCCAAGGCCTTGCGTGCACCCGGCACCTGATGCTCACCGCCCTTGCCCATCACTTGGATCGCGCTCTCGGCGAAGCGGATCAGCCCGGAAGCGCCGATCGGGTTCGACGACAGCACACCACCCGACGGGTTCACGGGAAGCCGTCCGCCGATCGCCGTTTCGCCAGCCTCGGTCAGCTTCCAGCCTTCGCCCTCCGGAACAAATCCGAGGTTCTCCAACCACATCGGTTCGAACCACGAGAACGGCACGTAGATCTCGGCGACATCGATCTCGTCGATCGGGCTCTTGATGCCGGCAGCCTTCCACAACGCGGCCGCGGCGTCGCGACCCGCTTGCGGGCTCACCTGGTCGCGTCCGGCGAACGCCAGCGGCTCAGTCCGCAGTGCAGTCGCGTGGATCCACGCCACCGGATGCCCGTCGGCGACACGCTTATCGGCGATCTCTTCGTTGCCGATCACCACCGCGCACGCACCGTCGGACGACGGGCATGTTTCATCGAATCGAATGGGATCCCATAACATTTGGGATTCGAGTACCTTCTCCAGCGTGATATCGGGCTGATGCAGATGAGCCAACGGGTTTTTGGCGCCGTTGAGCCGGTCCTTCACCGCGACCATCGCGCCGATGTGTGTGGGCGCGCCGGACCGCCGGATGTAGGCACGCACGTGCGGCGCGAAGTAGCCACCCGCACCCGCGCCCACCGGCTTCGTGAACGGCACCGGGATCGACAGCGCCCACATGGCATTGGATTCCGATTGCTTCTCCCATGCCATCGCCAGCACCCGGCGGTACTTGCCGGACTGCACGAGGCTGGCGGCGACGATACCGGTGGAGCCGCCGACGGAGCCTGCCGTGTGCACCCGGATCAGGGGTTTACCGGTGGCGCCGACAGCGTCGGCCATGAAGAGCTCGGGCATCATCACGCCCTCGAAGAAGTCGGGCGCCTTGCCGACGACGACGGCGTCGATGTCGGCGAAGGTTGAGCTGGAGTCGGCCAGCGCCTTGTCGATGGCCTCGCGCACCAGGCCGTTCATCGACACGTCATGCCGCTTGGCGACGTACTTCGTCTGCCCGGTGCCGAGCACCGCGGCCAGCTGCCCCGCCATGCTAGATACCCTCCTCTTCGCGCAAGCGGCTCATCGGCAATTCTCCTCTTCGCGCAAGCGGCTCATCCCACAGTCTCCTCTTCGCGCAAGCGGCTCATCCCCAATTCCCCTCTTCGCGCAAGCGGCTCATCGGCCCTTCCCTTCCATGACGGCTACCAGATTCTGTTGCAGCGCAGGCCCGCTGGTGGAGTGCGCCAGTACCCGCTGTGCCGACCCGTTCCAGATGTGTTGCGCCGCAAAGCCGATGCGCTCGAGGCCCGCGGAGAACATCGGGTTCGCCGCCAGCGTCCCGCCGGACGGGTTCACCTTCGCTGACGAGGGCAGTCCGATCGCTTCGGTGAGGATCAGGTGCTGGTGAGTGAACGGCGCGTAGATCTCGGCCACCTCGACCGAGCCGACGTCGCCACCTGTCGCGGCCCGGGCCGAAGCCGTGGTCGACGGCGATTCCGTCAGGTCGCGGGCCCCGAGCACCGGCGTTTCGATACGATGCTCGAAACCCGTTATCCAGGCGGGGTTTTCGCGAAGCTCGCGGGCACGGCCGCCAGCGGCGAGCACGATCGCCGAGGCGCCGTCGGTGATCGGGGCGATGTCATGACGGTGCAGCGGATCGGCGAAAAACGGCCGGGCCAACAGCTCGTCGATGCTTTTGACCGGCTTCTCCGAGTCCACTCGCTCCGCCTGCGCAAACGACTCGAGGGCCACCTGGGCCATCGCCTCCTGGGTCCACTTGCCGGCGTCCAGGCCCAGCCGTGCCTGCAATCCGGCGATCGACACCGAATCCGGCCACAGCGGCGCAACCGTATACGGGTCGGTCTGCAGCGCGAGCACCCGGCGCAGGATGCCCGCCGAGGACTTGCCGAACCCGTAAACCAGCGCGGTATCCACCTCACCGGTCAGAAGCTTGATGTACGCCTCATACAGCGCCCAGGCGGCGTCCATTTCCACGTGCGACTCGTTGATCGGCGGCACCGCGCCGATCGAGTCGATCGCGGAAATGAACGAAAATGCCCGACCGGCAAGGTAATCCGACGACCCGGAGCACCAGAAGCCGATTTCCTCCTGGGCGATCCCGAGCTCGTCGTAGAGCTGGCCGAAGCATGGCATCAGCATCTCGACGCCGTTGGTGGTGCCGTCGGTGCGGCGGACATGCGGGGCGTGCGCGAAGCCGACCACCGCCACGTTGCGTTCAGTCACAATTTGTCCTCTACAGGTGGTGCTTGTAGGTCTCGTAGTCAGCGTCCGGTTCGCCCGTCGGCCGGAAATG
Source organism: uncultured Actinomycetota bacterium (assembly GCA_963744085.1). Classification (GTDB taxonomy): domain Bacteria; phylum Actinomycetota; class Actinomycetes; order Mycobacteriales; family Mycobacteriaceae; genus Mycobacterium. The sequence goes on along the minus strand of CAVUSK010000014.1, from coordinate 90,772 downwards.
GTCGATGTTGTCGATGCCCAAGCCCCATTCCTCGCGAGGCTTCCACACCGCCTCCACCCGCATGCCCATCCGCACCTCGGAGGCGTCGATCTCGGTGACAAGGTGCAGGAACGGGATGTCGGCGCCATCGAGCAGTACGTAGGCCGCGACGTACGGCGGCTTGATGCGCTGCCCGGCGAACGGGATGTTGATGACCGCGAACGTCGTCACAGTGCCCGTGTCGGGCAACTCGACGAATTCGTCGAGCGCCTTGCCGGTGGCCGGATCGGCTTCGCGTGCCGGGAAATAGACCTTCCCGTCTCTGCCGGTCCGGGCGCCCAGCAGCTTGCCCTCTTGCAGTGCCCGCAAGTACGCGCTCTCCGGATATGAGGCGGTGTGCTGGATCTCGATACTGGTCGGGATCTCCACCATGGTGACCGGGTCGCGGTCATCGGCACTCTCCGTTACCGGTTCTTCGCTATCGCCGAGCGCGAAGTACGCGATGTCGGTGATGGCTCCCGTCGGCTCGTCGGCCCAGTGCACATGCACTCGTGCCCCGGTGCTGATGGATTCGGCGTCACCAGCACCCACGGCGTGTAGCAGCGGGGTGTCGGCACCGTCGAGCTTGATCAGCGCCCACGCGAACGGCCTGTCGAGGGGCTGGCCCTCCAACGGCTCCGGCTGCCACGTCCACGACACCACGGTCCCGACGCTGGCCACCGGTACGATCTCGGTCAACCGTTCATAGGTGACCGGGTCGAACTCCGCGGGCGGAACGTGCACTCGACCGTCCGACCCGCGTGTGCCGACCACGCGTCGTCCCCGCAGGGCGGTGAAGAACTGCCCGAGAATGGGGCCGACCGAACGGGTGTAGTCAAAGGACAGTTTCAGTGGCGCGGAAAGTGGCGGCTCGTGGTGATCTATCGAGGCCGGGCGGCTTTGGCTGGCTGTCACAGCATCGAGTAGAACAGGTTCTAAGTTTCGTCGCAAGAAGCGGCCCGGTCGACCTAGGAAGGTGGGTCTCATGAAGCTCGGACTCCAGCTCGGATATTGGGGCGCGCAGCCGCCAACCAACGCTCCGGAACTGGTTGCTGCGGCCGAGGAGGCCGGTTTCGACACCATGTTCACCGCCGAGGCCTGGGGGTCGGACGCATTCACGCCGCTCGCGTGGTGGGGCTCGGCGACCACCCGCATGCGCCTGGGCACGTCGGTGGTGCAGCTGTCCGCGCGCACGCCCACCGCGTGTGCGATGGCGTCGCTGACGCTGGACCACCTGTCCGGCGGACGGCACATCCTCGGCCTCGGCGTATCGGGGCCCCAGGTCGTCGAGGGCTGGTACGGCCAGAAGTTCCCGAAACCGCTGGCCCGCACCCGCGAGTACATCGACATCGTCCGCCAGGTCTGGGCGCGGGAGGCGCCTGTCGCCAGCGGTGGCCCGCACTACCCCCTGCCGCTGACCGGCGAGGGCACAACGGGTTTGGGCAAGAACCTCAAGCCGATCACCCATCCGCTGCGCGCGGACATCCCGATCATGCTCGGCGCGGAGGGGCCGAAGAACGTGGCGCTGGCCGCCGAGATCTGCGACGGCTGGCTGCCGATCTTCTACACACCTCGGATGGCCGACACCTACAACGAGTGGCTGGACGAGGGGTTCGCGCGCCCGGGGGCTCGCCGCAGCCGCGAGGACTTCGAGATCTGCGCCACCGCGAACATCGTCATCACCGACGACCGCCCCGGCACGTTCGAATTGATGAAGCCGCACCTCGCCCTCTACATGGGCGGCATGGGCGCCGAGGACACCAACTTCCACGCCGACGTCTACCGGCGGATGGGCTATGCCGAGGTCGTCGACGAGGTGACCAGGCTGTTCCGCAGCCAGCGCAAGGACGAGGCGGCCAAGGTCATCCCCGACGAACTCGTCGACGACGCGGCCATCGTCGGCGACATCGACTACGTGCGTAAGCAGATCGCCGTGTGGGAGGCGGCGGGCGTCACGATGATGGTGGTGACCGGCCGCGATGCGCGAGCAGATCCGCGACCTCGCCGGCTTGATCTGAGTAGCGCTTGTCGGCGAATTAGAACACGTTCTACAGTGGGCGCCATGCCCGCCTCGCAGCACACCATCGCCGGCACGGTCCTCACGATGCCGGTGGAGATTCGCAAGGCGACTCAACACATGGCGATGTTCTCGGTGGACGCCGACGCCGCCCAACGAGTTGATCGACTACAGCGGCCTGCGGGTCTGCCGCTATCTGCCTGGCCGTGCGATCGTGATCCTGATGCTGATGCACTACATCGACGGCGACCTGGGCGAGTACTACGAATTCGGCACCAACGTCATGGTCAACCCGCCGGGTTCGAATGAGAGCGGTCCTCGTGCCCTGCAGTCCGCCGGCGCCTTCATCCATCACCTGCCGGTCGACCAGGCGTTCACCTTGGAGGCGGGCACGACGATCTGGGGTTATCCCGAAGGTCATGGCCGACTTCACGATTCGAGAGGCTGGTCAGTTCGGTTTCGACGTGAGCATCGACGGCCAGCTGGTGGTGGGCATGGAATTCCGCCGCGGTCTGCCGGTTCCGTCGGCTTCACCCCGCGCAAGCAAGCGCATGCGCACCTATTCGCATCGCGACGGCGTCACACGCGAGACCCCATTCGAGATGTCGCTTCGCCGGTGTTGCGCTATCGGCCGGGTGGTGTGCGAATGTGGCTCGGTGATCACCCCTACGCGAAGGAACTTGCATCGCTGGGCTTGCCGAAGCGCGCGATGTTGTCGAGTTCTGCCGAGAACGTCGAGATGTCGTTCGGTGACGCACACCCTGTGCGTTGAAGGGAGCTGCTCGTGACGGTGACAACCAAGCCGGACGTCGATCTGACCGACGGCGCCTTCTACGCCGGCGACTCGCGCTCGGTCTACAAGTGGATGCGCGAGAACGAGCCGGTCTTCCGGGACCGCAACGGCTTGGCCGCCGCCGCGACCTACCAGGCGGTGATCGACGCCGAGCGCGCAGCCCGAGTTGTTCTCCAACGCGGGCGGCATCCGGCCCGACCAGGCCGCGCCGCCGATGATGATCGAGATGGACGACCCGGCACATCTGTTGCGGCGCAAGCTCGTCAACGCCGGCTTCACCCGCAAGCGCGTGAAGGACAGAGAAGCAGTCGATCGGCACGCTGTGCGACACGCTGATCGACGCGGTGTGCGAGCGCGGGGAGTGCGACTTCGTCTGGGACATCGCCGCGCCGCTGCCGATGGCGGTCATCGGCGACATGCTCGGCGTGCTGCCGGAGGAGCGCGAGATGTTCCTCAAGTGGTCCGACGACATGGTGAGCTTCTTGAGCAGCACCACCGCGCAAGAGGACTTCCAGGTCTCGATGGACGCGTTCGCCGCCTACACCGAGTACATGATGCGCATGATCGCCGATCGCCAGCAAGGAGCCGACCGACGATCTGGTCAGTGTGCTGGTGCACGCGGAGGTGGACGGCGAGAAGCTGGCCGACCACGAGATCGTCACCGAGGTGCTGCTGCTGTTGATCGGCGGCGACGAGACCACCCGGCACACGCTGTCCGGCGGCACCGCGCAACTGCTGCGCCACCCGCGATCAGTACGCGCGGCTTGGTCAACGACTTGGAGCTGCTGCCCAACGCGATCGAGGAGATGCTGCGCTGGACGTCGCCGGTGAAGAACATGGCCCGCACGATGACCGCCGACACCGAGTTCCACGGCACGCAGCTCAAGCAGGACGAGAAGATCATCCTGCTGTTCGAGTCGGCGAACTTCGACGAGTCGGTGTTCGACGACCCGGAGAACTTCCGGATCGACCGCGATCCGAACAACCACATGGCATTCGGCTTCGGCACACACTTCTGCCTCGGCAACCAGCTGGCGCGCCTCGAGCTGTCGATGATGCAGACCCGCCTGCTCCAGCGGCTGCCGGACATGCGGCTGGCGTCGCCGGACGCGCTGCCGCTGCGGCCGGCGAACTTCGTCAGCGGCCTGGAGAAGATGCCGGTGAAGTTCACCCCGACCAAGCCGCTGGCCTAACGCCGAGTGTGCATTGTCTGCACGCGACACGCCGTGTAGAGCGGCATTCTGCGCACGCTCGCGGGCGGGAAGAATGTGCGCGCAGGCGGATCAGCGCATCTTGAACTCGGGCTTGCGCTTCTCCGCGAACGCCCGCGGGCCTTCCTTCGCGTCGTCGGACAGGAACACCTGAATGCCGAGCTGTGTGTCGATCTTGAACGCGTCGTTCTCCGGCATGCCCTCGGTCTCACGGATCGACCTCAGGATCGCCTGCACGGCCAGCGGCCCGTTGTTGTTGATCGTCTCCGCGATCTCGAGCGCCTTCTTCAGCGCCTGACCGTCGGGCACGACGTAGCCGATCAGCCCGATCTCCTTGGCCTCGGCGGCGGTGAGGTGCCGTCCGGTCAGCAGGATGTCAGCGGCGAGCGTGTACGGGATCTGCCGCGGCAGCCGCACCGCCGAGCCGCCCATCGGATACAGGCTCCACTTCGCTTCGGACACTCCGAACTTCGCGCTCTCGCCGGCCACCCGGATGTCGGTGGCCTGCAGGATCTCCGTGCCGCCCGCGATCGCCGGACCCTCGACGGCGGCGATCAGCGGCTTGGTCAGCCGACGGCCCTTGAGCAGAGCGTCGATGCGCGACGGGTCGTAGCTGCCGTCCTTGAACGAGTCGCCCGGCGGCTTGGCGGTCGCGGCCTTCAGGTCCATGCCCGCGCAGAAGTAGCCGCCGGCACCGGTCAGAATGCAGGACCGGATGTCGGGATCGGTGTCGACGCGGTCCCAGGCCTCGACCATTATCGAGAGCATCTCGGTCGAAAGCGCATTGCGCGCCTCGGGCCGGTTCAGCGTCAGCGATCAGGGTGTGTCCGCGCTGCTCAATGAGGGCGTCGGGGCCTTTGTCGGCCTCGCTCACGGGTGTCCACCTTCCTACAGACTTGTCAAGGAAATGTAACACGTTCTAATTTGGGGTCCGTGGCCCTGAATATCGCCGACCTCGCCGAGCACGCCATCGACGCCGTGCCTGACCGTGTCGCCCTGATCTGCGGTGACGAGCAGATCACCTACGCCGAGCTGGAGGAGAAGGCCAACCGCCTCGCGCACTACCTGATCGACCACGGCGTCAAGAAGGACGACAAGGTCGGGCTGTACTGCCGCAACCGCATCGAGATCGTGATCGCGATGCTGGGCATCGTCAAGGCCGGCGCGATCCTGGTGAACGTCAACTTCCGCTACGTCGAGGGCGAACTGCGGTACCTGTTCGAAAACTCCGACATGGTCGCGCTGGTGCACGAGCGTCAGTACTCCGACCGCGTCGCCAACGTGCTGCCGGACACCCCGAACGTCAAGACGGTCCTGGTCGTCGAGGACGGCAGCGACGACGACTACCAGCGTTACGGCGGCGTCGAGTTCTACTCCGCGCTCGCTCAGGGCTCACCCGAGCGTGACTTCGGCGAGCGCAGCGCCGACGACATCTACCTGCTGTACACCGGCGGCACCACCGGCTTCCCCAAGGGCGTGATGTGGCGTCACGAGGACATCTACCGGGTGCTGTTCGGCGGAACCGACTTCGCGACAGGCGAATTCGTCAAGGATGAGTACGACCTGGCCAAGGCGGCCGCCGCGAACCCGCCGATGATCCGCTACCCGATCCCGCCGATGATCCACGGCGCCACCCAGTCGGCCACCTGGATGTCGCTCTTCTCGGGCCAAACCACCGTGCTGGCACCGGAATTCAACGCCGACGAGGTGTGGCGGGCGATTCACGAACACAAAGTGAACCTGCTGTTCTTCACCGGCGACGCGATGGCCCGGCCGCTGCTGGACGCGCTGCAGGCAGCGCAGGAGGACGCCGACGGAAAGGAAGCTACGACCTGTCATCGCTGTTCCTGCTCGCCAGCACCGCCGCGCTGTTCTCGACGAGCATCAAGGAGAAGTTGCTCGAACTGCTGCCCAACCGGGTCATCACCGACTCGATCGGCTCGTCGGAGACCGGCTTCGGCGGCACCAGCATCGTCGCCAAGGGCGAGCACCACATGGGCGGTCCCGCGTGTCACGATCGACCACCGCACCGTCGTCCTCGACGACGACGGCAACGAGGTCGAGCCAGGTTCGGGAGTGCGCGGCGTCATCGCCAAGAAGGGCAACATCCCGGTCGGCTACTACAAGGACGAGAAGAAGACCGCCGAAACGTTCAAGACCATCAACGGTGTGCGCTACGCGATCCCCGGCGACTACGCCGAGGTCGAGGCCGACGGCACCGTGACGATGCTCGGCCGCGGGTCGGTGTCGATCAACAGCGGCGGCGAGAAGATCTACCCCGAAGAGGTCGAGGCCGCGCTCAAAGGCCATGCGGACGTGTTCGACGCGCTGGTGGTCGGCGTCCCCGACGAGCGATACGGCCAGCACGTGGCTGCGGTCGTTCAACCACGCCCCGGAACCCGGCCGTCGCTGAGTGACTTCGATGCGTTCGTGCGAGCCGAGATCGCGGGATACAAAGTGCCGCGCAGCCTTTGGTACGTCGACGAGGTGAAGCGGTCACCCGCGGGCAAGCCCGACTACCGGTGGGCCAAGGAGCAGACCGAGGCACGACCGGCAGACGACGTCAGCGCCAAACACGTTGGCGCCAAAACCTGATGCGCACCGAACTGTGCGACCGGTTCGGGATCGACTACCCGATCTTCGTCTTCACGCCGTCGGAGAAGGTCGCCGCCGCGGTCAGCAAGGCCGGCGGGTTGGGCATGTTGGGCTGTGTGCGGTTCAACGACGCCGAAGATTTGGACGCCGTCCTCGGATGGATGGACGAGAACACCGATGGCAAGCCGTACGGCGTTGACATCGTCATGCCCGCAAAGGTTCCGACCGAGGGCACTGCCGTCGATATCAACAAGCTGATTCCGCATGAACATCGGGATTTCGTCTCCAAGACGCTTGCCGACCTCGGTGTGCCGCCGCTGCCTGACGACGAGAGACGGTCCGAAGGCGTTCTGGGCTGGTTGCATTCGGTCGCTCGCTCACATGTCGAGGTGGCGCTCAAGCATCCGATCAAACTGATCGCGAACGCGCTCGGCTCGCCGCCGAAGGACGTGATCGACCAGGCCCATGAGGCCGGAGTTCCGGTCGCCGCACTTGCAGGCACGGCCGCGCACGCGCAACGGCACGTCGACAACGGCGTCGACATCGTCGTGGCACAGGGACATGAAGCGGGCGGGCACACAGGAGAGATCGCGTCGATGGTACTGGTGCCTGACGTCTGCGATGGGCTGGCGGCGCTGGGCCATGACACCCCGGTGCTCGCGGCGGGCGGGATCGGAACTGGCAGGCAGGTCGCCGCGGCGCTCGCGCTCGGAGCATCTGGGGTGTGGATGGGCTCGGCGTTTCTGACCGCGGCCGAATATCACCTGGGTGTGCGCTCCGAGTCCGGCGTTTCGGTGATCCAACAGGCGCTTCTCAACGCCACGTCCAGTGATACCGTGCGACGCCGGATCTACACCGGCAAGCCGGCGCGTCTGCTGAAGAGCCGGTGGACCGACGCATGGGACGCGCCCGACGCGCCAGAACCGCTGCCGATGCCGCTGCAGAACATCCTGGTGTCCGAGGCACATCAGCGGATGAACGAGTCGAACGACCCGACCGCTGTGGCGATGCCGGTTGGGCAGATCGTGGGACGGATGAACGAGATCCGGCCGGTGGCCGATATCATCGCCGAGTTGGTCAGCGGCTTCGAGGCCGCTGTTCACCGACTCGACGGAATCGCCGAGCGGTAGACGAATTCTCTGATGGCGTCGACGGCGGCCTCAGCGCCATCGCGTTGCCGAATCTGATCTCCCACCCGGGCGGCCGCCTGGCGGTATCCAGGATTTTGCAACACGCTTTGAGCGCCGCTCCGACACGTCTTTGGTCGACCATCGGATTGGCGGCCAGAACGACTGGCGGGGGCGACCGCCAATTGCTCAGCCAAGGCAGCCAGCGTGATCGCTAGGGATCGGTCGGCCATGAAGGTGTCGATCGCCGCGGTGATGATGGCGTCACGGGTGGCCGGGTTTCGCGCCCACGTGTCCTCCGATTGGGGGACATCGAATTCATCCGGACTGCCGTCCGGTCGGTTGACAGACTTCAGCTATTCGCTGCGGCACAGTAGGTACATCGCCGGAACAAACCGGCAGATGACATCAAATGTCAACGCACACAGGAGAATCAGAATGACCGCCAACACCACAACCTGGATCCGCCGAATTTCAGCCGGCGCTGTCCTGGCCGCCGCTCCCGCGCTGATCGCGCTGGGCACTGCGACTGCCAGCCACGCTGAGAGCAGCTCGGTGAGCCCGTCGTTCTCGCCGACGCCCCACCCGGTCCAGTACCCGTACGGACAGGCCGGCCAGTCGTGGCATGAGCGGCACGCTGGTGAGATGCAGTCCTGGTACCACTAATCGGCAAACGAAAGGGATAAAGGGACTGAAAAGCCCCGATGCCACACCCCCGGGCATCGGGGCTTTTCTCTGCGCGCCGGGCGGTATTACCGCCGGATCTCGAACACCGGGTCGTCGCAGTCGGTGCACTCTGCGGCCAGAAGGCGCTTGAGCACCTTGAACGACTCGGTGCGCGGCAGGTTGGTGCCGATCCGAACGAATGAAGGCCACTGTTTGGGGCCGAGATCGGCCTGGTCGGCCAGAAAGCCGCGGAAGTCATCCACGTCGAACGTGGCGCCGTCGGCAAGCACGAGTGCGGCCATCACCTGATCGCCGACATCAGGGGCCGGTATGCCGTAGACCGCGGTTTCGACGACGTCGGGGTGGCGCAGCAACACCCGCTCGATCGGCGCCGCCCCGAGGTTTTCGCCGTCGACGCGCATCCAGTCGCCGAGCCGCCCCGCGAAATAGGCATAGCCGTCCTCGTCGCGGTAGGCCAGGTCGCCGCTGTGGTAGACGCCACCCGCCATCCGCTCGGCATCAGCCTCGGGATCGTTGTAATAACCCTCGAAGCGCCCCGGCCCCGCGATGTTCACCAATTCGCCCGTCACGCCGGGGGGACACGGCTCACCGGTCTCAATGTCGACGATCTCGGTCCCGTCGGGAAGCGGGCCCAATGCCCCGGGCGGGGTGTCGGGCGTGCGGCTGATCGCGACCCCACCTTCGGTGGAACCGAAGCCGTCGATGACGATCGTGCCGAACCTGCGCGCGAACCGGTCGACGTCGTCCGGCGCACCCTCGTTTCCGTACACCGCCCTCAGTGGGTTGTCCGCGTCGTCCGGACGCTCCGGTGTGGCAAGCACATACGAGAGCGGCTTGCCGACGTAGTTCGCGTATGTCGCGCCGTATCGGCGGATGTCGGGAAGGAACTGCGACGCGGAGAACTTGCGCCGCAGCACCATCGAGCCCCGACACGCCAAGGAGACAGACCACCCCACCAACACCGCGTTCGAATGGAACAACGGCATGGACACGTAGCAGATGTCACCGGTCCCCAGAGAGAACCGTTCCGTCATCGTCACCCCGGCGATCGCGACCTTGCCGTGGCTGCAGATCACCGCTTTCGGGTCACCGCTGGTGCCCGACGTGTAGATCAGCATGAACGGGTCCGCAGGCCCAGCGTCGCGAACGGTGACCGGCGCGTCCCTGTGCTCGTGCAGCTCAGCGGCCCACTGCGGCGAATCGACGTCGATGTGATCAATATCGCCGACGACTGTGGCCGAAGCCGAATCTGCCAGCACCACTTGGCAATCCGCATGCCGGATATCGCGCTCCAACGCCGCGCCGCGCCGGATCGGGTTGAGGCCCACCGGCACGATCCCGGTCAAGCCGGCCGCGACGAGCAGCGACGAGAAGAACGGCGTGTTCTGTAGCAGCACGCCCACATGCGGCGGTCGCGCCGGGTCCAGCCGCGCATGCAGCGCCTCGGCAACCGCTGCACCCTGCTGAATGTGTTCACGCCAGCTCGCGAACGAGTGCTCAAAGTACACGCCGCGATCCTCGACATCGACAAGCGGTGTCAGCAGGGAAGTTACGGTGGGAAGGTCGCTCCCAGTTGCCGGGTTCAAGCCGGTGTGTCAGCCAGTTCCCGGCCGATTCGCAGCAGCTGCCCGGTGGCGCTGCCCACCGCGAACTCCGCCTGCTTCGCGGCGAGGAAGTAGCGGTGTACCGGGTGATCGAGGTCGATGCCCACTCCGCCGTGCACATGCACCGTGGTATGCGCGACCCGGTGGCCGGCGTCGGCGGCCCAGAATGCGGCGCTCGCGACGTCGACGTCGGCGGGAAGATCCTCGGAGACCCGCCACGCCGCCTGGGTCAGCGTCAGCCGGAGGCCCTTGACATCGATGTAGCCGTCGGCCAGCCGCGACGAGACGGCCTGGAAGCTGCCGATCGGCCTGTCGAATTGCTCACGGGTGCGCGCGTATTCGGCCGTCAACTCGAGCGCGCGCTCCAGGACCCCGAGCTGAAATGCGGCGCGGCCCAAGGAGCCGTGCGTGGACAGCCACCCGACGACGTCGTCGCTGCCGCCCACGACGCGGTCGGCGTCCAGCTCGACGCCCTGCAGCTCGAGCTGGCCGACGCTGCCGTGCCCTGTGGTGTTCAGTGACATCACCGAGGCGCCGGCGTCGGCGGCAGAGACGAGGAAAATCTTTACGCCCGAATCGGTTTCGGCCGGGACAAGGAACGCATCGGCAATGGGCCCGTAGCCGACCTGGGTGCGGGTGCCGGTCAGCCGATATCCGTTGCCGCTTGCGGTCGCCCGCACCGGACCCTGGCCCATCTCGCCATCCAGCGCCACGGCAACGATCTTCTCGCCGTTGATCGCCGGTGCCGCCCAGTCCTGCTGCAGCGCTTCGGAACCGAACTTGGCCAGCGCCCCGGCGCCGAGCACCACCGACTCCAGATACGGAACCGCGGCGAGTTGGCGACCGAGCGCCGTGAGCACGGCTACCTGCTCCAAGACGCCAAAACCGCCGCCGCCCAACGACTCGGGTGCGGCAGTGCTGAGCACGTCCGAATCGATCAGCGTGCGCCACAGGTCGCGGTCGAACCGTTCGTCGGCTCCGTCCAACTCCTTCTGACGTTCAGGCGTGCACACTGACTCGGTGATCGTGCGCACCAGACCGCCAAGGTCCGCGCCCGCTTCGGTCGGGGTGAAATCCATGAAAACCTCCGGTCCTTACCTGTTGACCCTGGGGAGGCCGAGCGCGACCATCCCGATGATGTCGCGCTGAATCTCGTTGGTGCCTCCGCCGAACGTCAAGATCAGGCACGAGCGATGCATCCGTTCGACGCGCCCGCGCAGCAGCGCACCCGGGGAGTCGGGCCGCACGGTGGCCGCACTGCCCAGCACCTCCATCAGTAGCCGGTAGGCCTCGGTGGCCAGCTCGGTGCCGAACACCTTGGCTGCCGATGCGTCAGCCGGCGACGGCGAAGCGTCATCCGACGATGCCAGCTCCCAGTTGATCAGCTTGAGCACTTCCGCCTTGGCGTGCACGCGCGCCAAGTTCAGCTGCACCCATTCGGAATCGATCAGCCGCGACCCGTGGATGTCCTTGGTGTTCTGCGCCCATTCACGAACGGCGTTGAGCGCCACGAAGATCGGTTGAGCGGACACCAGCGCGACGCGCTCGTGATTGAGCTGATTGGTGACGAGCTTCCAGCCGCCGTTCTCCTCGCCGACAAGGTTCGCCACCGGCACCCGCACGTCTTCGTAGTAGGTCGCGCTGGTGTCCACGCCCGCCATCGTGTGCACCGGGGTCCAGGAGAACCCCTGCGCAGTGGTCGGCACGATCAGCATCGATATGCCGCGGTGCTTCTTCGCCTCCGGGTTGGTGCGCACCGCAAGCCATACGTAGTCGGCGTAGGGGATCAGGCTGGTCCACATCTTCTGGCCATTGATCACGTACTCGTCGCCGTCACGCACGGCGGTGGTGCGCAGCGCGGCGAGGTCGGTGCCCGCGCCCGGTTCGGAATATCCGATCGAGAAGTGCAGATCACCGGACGCGATCTTGGGCAGGTAGAACTTCTTCTGCTCATCGGTGCCGAACGCCATGATCGTCGGCGCCACGCTGTTGATGGTCAAAAACGGCACGGGCGCACCGGCGATGGCGGCCTCGTCGGTGAAGATCAGCTGATCCATCGCCGATCGGGCCTGGCCGCCGTAGTCCTTCGGCCAACCCAGCGCGAGCCACCCGTCCTTGCCCATTTGCGCGACCGTGTCGCGGTACGCGTTGCCGGTGCCGTACTCGCCTTCGAAGGAGTTCAGCGCCTCGACCCGTTCGGGTGTCATCAGATTGCCGAAATAGGAGCGCAGCTCGCGGCGCAATTCCTCTTGTTCGGGGCTGTAGCCGATCCGCATCGCCTTGTCCTTAGGTCTATGTGGAGCCCGTCGGCAGACCCATCTGCCAACCCTGGTTGTAACACGTTCTAGTCTTGGGGTCCAGCGACGGTTCCCCTCTACGGCTGCACGACCTGGTCGTATTGTGGGGGCTGCCCAGGGAACAGCCCGTCCTGGTGACTGGTAGGAGGATGTCGTGCGAGTTGAAGTGGACCGTGATCGGTGTGAAGGTAACGCCGTGTGCGTGGGAATCGCGCCTGACTTATTTGATCTCGACGACGAGGACTACGCGGTGATAAAGAAGGATCCCGTGCCGGCCGACGAGGAGGACCTGGCCGAGCAGGCGATCGCGGAATGTCCGCGCGCCGCGTTGCTTCGGAAGGACTAGAGGTATTCATAAGTTGAGCGGATCCGAGGGGTACGAGGCCGGTCGCGAGGCCGGCGAGCTGACCGATTTGTCGGGACGTGTCGCGGTGGTGACGGGTGCTGCCGCGGGCCTGGGCCGAGCCGAGGCCATCGGGCTCGCCCAGGCCGGTGCCACGGTGGTCGTCAACGACATCGGGGCGGCACTGAATGACTCCGATGTCTTCGACGAGATCAAGGCCGTCGGCAGCAAGGCCGTGGCGGTCGCCGGCGACGTCAGCCAGAGGTCGACCGCTGACGAGATGGTGGCCACCGCCGAACGCGAAGGCGGCCTCGACATCGTCGTCAACAATGCCGGCGTCACCCGGGACCGGATGCTGTTCAACATGACCGACGAGGACTGGGACCTCGTCATCAACGTTCACCTGCGCGGGCATTTCCTACTGACGCGCAACGCGGCTGCCTACTGGCGCTCGCGCGCCAAAGAAGCGGGCGGCCAGACCTACGGCCGGCTCATCAACACGTCTTCGGAGGCCGGGCTGTCCGGGCCGGTGGGGCAGGCGAACTATGGCGCCGCGAAGGCCGGCATCACGGCGCTGACTTTGTCGGCGGCCAGGGCGCTGGGCCGGTATGGAGTGTGCGCGAACGCGATCGCCCCGCGCGCCCGGACCGCGATGACCGCGGAGGTGTTCGGGCCGACGCCCGAGCTCGACGAGGGCGGAATCGATCCGTTGTCGCCCGACCACGTCGTGGCTCTGGTGCGATTCCTTGCGTCACCTGCCGCCGAGGCGGTCAACGGGCAGATGTTCATCGTGTACGGGCCGTCTGTGATGCTGGTCGCCGGACCGGCTCCCGAGCACCGGTTCACCGCCGACGGGTCCGCGTGGGTGCCTGAAGAACTCAGCGCGACGATGCAGAAATACTTTGCTGACCGCGACCCCGACGTGATGTTCGGGTCGGTCGGATTGATGGATTCGTGACGGCGGTGCCGGCGTCATGTCGGCCCGTCGGATGGCTAGAACACGTTTCAGAACTGGTCCCAGCAAGTCGCTGTGAACTGGACAAACGAGCAGGTTATATCTGTTTTCCGGTCCTTTGACACCGCGAACATGTTCTAGTTAGTATGATCCGGCTCACACAGCGTCACGTCCTGTTGAGGGGTGGGAAGGGCGCCGGGCCAGCCAGCTTTCTGGCTTCGCCCGGAATCTGTGACCTCACCCTCCTGCCCGAGAGGGGTCCGAGTGAAGGATCAGCTCGCGGTTCCCGCCCGGGCCGTGGGCGGATTCTTCGAAATGTCCGGGGACACGTTCCGCGCGACCTTCCGCCGGCCGTTTCAGTTCCGCGAGTTTCTCGAGCAGACGTGGATGATCGCTCGCGTCTCATTGGTGCCGACGCTGCTCGTGGCCATTCCGTTCACGGTGCTGGTCGCGTTCACCCTCAACATTCTGCTGCGCGAGATTGGGGCCGCCGATCTGTCCGGCGCAGGCACCGCATTCGGCACGATCACCCAGTTGGGACCAGTGGTGACGGTGCTGGTGGTGGCCGGCGCGGGTGCCACCGCGATATGCGCGGACCTGGGCGCAAGGACCATCCGCGAAGAGATCGACGCAATGCGGGTGCTCGGCATCGATCCGATCCATCGGCTGGTGGTGCCCCGCGTCCTGGCGTCGACGCTTGTCGCGCTGCTGCTGAACGGCCTCGTGTGCGCGATCGGCCTGTCGGGCGGCTACGTGTTCTCGGTACTGCTGCAGGGTGTCAACCCCGGCGCATTCATCAATGGGCTGACGGTCTTGACCGGTCTGCCGGAGTTGATGCTCGCCGAGGTGAAGGCGCTGCTGTTCGGCTTGTGCGCAGGTCTGGTGGGCTGCTACCGCGGGCTGACCGTCAAGGGCGGCCCGAAGGGCGTCGGGAACGCGGTCAACGAGACCGTCGTGTACGCGTTCATCTGCCTGTTCGTGATCAACGTCCTGATGACGGCGATCGGCGTGCGAGTGCTGACGAGGCACTGATGAGCGCCTGCGCGAAGAAGAGATGGCAGCGATGAGCGCCTGCGCGAAGAAGAGATGGCAGCGATGAGCGCCTGCGCGAAGAAGAGTGGCAGCGATGAGCGCCTGCGCGAAGAAGAGACTGCAGCGATGAGTTATGACGTAACAGTTCGCCTGCGGCGCTTCTTCTCCGGAGTGCCGAAGGTCGTGGATGACTTCGGCGAGCAAGCCCTGTTCTACGCGCAGTCGTTCCGCTGGATCCCGAACGCCGTCACCCACTACCGCAAGGAAACGGTGCGGCTGATCGCCGAGATGACACTCGGCACCGGCGCGCTGCTGCTCATCGGCGGCACAGTCGGCGTCGCCGCCTTCCTGACGCTGGCCTCCGGCGGCGTCATCGCCGTGCAGGGCTACTCGTCGCTGGGCAACATCGGCATCGAGGCGCTGACCGGCTTCCTGTCGGCATTCCTGAATGTGCGTATCGTGGCGCCAGTTATCGCCGGCATCGCCCTGGCGGCGACGATCGGCGCCGGCACCACCGCCCAGTTGGGTGCCCAGCGGGTGTCAGAGGAGATCGACGCCTTTGAGGCGATGGCGATCCATTCCGTTTCCTACCTCGTGTCCACGAGGATCGTCGCCGGTCTCATCGCGATCATTCCGCTGTACTCGCTGTCGGTCCTCGCAGCCTTCTTCGCAGCGCGCTTCACCACGGTGTACATCAACGGCCAGTCCGGCGGACTCTACGACCACTACTTCAACACGTTCCTCAACCCGACGGATCTGCTGTGGTCCTTCCTGCAGGCCATCGTGATGGCGATCGCGGTGATGCTGGTGCATACCTACTACGGCTACAACGCGTCCGGCGGCCCCGTTGGCGTTGGTATCGCGGTCGGTCAGGCGGTGCGAACCTCGCTGATCGTCGTGGTCGTGATCACTTTGTTCATCTCCCTCGCCGTGTACGGCGCGTCCGGTAACTTCAACCTTTCCGGATAGAGGGGGAGCATGGCGAATTCCGGGTCCGGAACCCGCAACGCACGGATCGCGGCCGCAGTGCTCGCGACCGCGATCCTGGCCTTCGCCTTATTGACTTACCTCTCTTATACCGCCGCCTTCACGTCTACCGACGCCGTGACCGTGACCTCGCCGCGCGCCGGCCTGGTGATGGAGAAGGATGCGAAAGTCAAGTACCGGGGCATCCAGATAGGCAAAGTCAGGAAGATCGAATACAACGGTGACGAGGCGCAGTTGACGCTCGCCATCGACAGCAAACAGTTGCGCTACATCCCCTCCAACGCGAGCGTGCGGATCGCCAGCAATACCATCTTCGGCGCCAAGTCGGTGGAGTTCATTGCGCCGCAGCATAGTTCGGGAAAGCCGCTGCGGCCGGACGCGCACGTGCAGGCCTCGGCGGTGCAACTCGAAGTCAACACCCTGTTCCAGACGCTGGTTGAGGTGCTGAACAAGATCAACCCGGTCGAACTCAACGCGACGCTCTCGGCGATCGCCGAGGGCTTGCGCGGTCACGGCGACGACTTCGGTGCGACCCTGGCGGGCCTGAATCAGTATCTGCCGAAGATCAACCCGAAGATGACGACGCTGCAGTCTGACTTCCAGCAGGCGGCCGCGGTGGGGAACATCTATGGCGATGCCGCGCCGAATCTGGTCACTCTGTTGGACAACGTGCCGACGATCAGCAACACCCTCGTCGACGAACAGGACAACCTGAACGCCACCCTGCTGTCGGCAATTGGCTTGGCCGACAACGGAACCGCGACTCTCGAGCCGGCGCAGGACGACCTGATCGCGGCGCTCCAGCGGTTCCGTGCGCCGCTGAAGGTGCTGTCGGACTATTCGCCGGAGTTCGGCTGCATCTTCTCGGGCGTGAAGAAAGCGATCGACCAGTTCGGTCCGGTCATCGGTGGCACCAGGCCGGGACTATTCACGTCGTCGAACTTCGTGTTGGGTGCGCCGATCTACACGTACCCGGAGAGCCTGCCGATTGTGAACGCCACCGGCGGCCCGAACTGCCGAGGCCTGCCCAACATGCCCAGCAAGCAGTTCGGGGGGTCGTGGTTCCACTCGCCGTTCCTAGTCACCGACAACGCATACATCCCGTACGAGCCTTTCACCGAGGTGCAGGTCGATGCTCCGTCGACGTTCCAGTTCCTGTTTAATGGCGCGTTCGCAGAACGGGATGATTACTGATGAGCGCTAGCGCGAAGAAGAGACGGCACTGATGAGCCACCGGGGAATTCTCGCCAAGGTCAGCATCTTCGCGATCGCGATGCTGTTGGTCGCGGCCGGTCTGATTGTGGTGTTCGGCCAGTTCCGCTTCGCGCCAACCAACACCTACCATGCGATATTCGACAACGCGTCACGACTCAAGACCGGTAATGACGTCCGGATCGCGGGCATACCGGTGGGCACCGTCAAGGGAGTTGAGCTTAGGCCCGACAACAAGGTCGACGTCACGTTCTCTGTCGACAAGCGCTACCAGATGTACACGTCGACGAAGGCGGTCATCCGGTACCAAAACCTGGTCGGCGACCGCTATATGGAAATCGCATCGGGTCAGGGTGAGCTTCGGAAAGTGCCTCCGGGCGGCACGATTCCAAACACCGAACCCGCTCTCGACCTCGACGCACTGCTCGGCGGGTTGCGTCCCGTGCTCAAGGGATTGAACGGCGACAAGATCAACCAGATCAGCAATGCGATCATCGAACTGCTGCAAGGCCAGGGCGGCGCGCTGTCCGACCTGTTGTCGAGCACCGGCTCGTTCAGTCAGACATTGGCTGATCGCTATCAGGTCATCTCCGACGTGATTCACAACCTGAACACGGTTTTGACGACCGTCGACCAGAAGAGCGCGCAATTCAACGCCAGCATCGATCAACTCCAGCAGTTGGTTACCGGGCTGGCGCAGGGCCGAGACCCCATCGCCGGTGCCCTCTCGCCGCTCGCGTCCGCGGCATCGGATCTGACCGACGTGCTGCAGAGTTCGCGGCGCCCGATTCAGGGCGTGCTCGAGAACGTCCGGCCATTTGCGACCGAACTGGACAATCGCAAGGGCGAGATCAACGCGGTCCTCGAGCCGCTCGCCGAAAACTATCTGCGCCTCAATGCCCTTGGCTCGTACGGCGCATACTTCAACATCTTCTACTGCTCCACCCGCATCAAGATCAACGGACCGTCGGTCGGTCTGCCCCTAGCACCGGGCGTGACATCGTCAGACAGCGATATTCTGTTGCCGACCGGTGGAGCCCCTGACCCGTCGAAGGGCAGGTGTTCCGACAATGGGTGACGAACGCAATCCGCTCCGCACCGGGATCATCGGCATCTTTGTGGTCGTCGCTGTCGTGCTGGTTGCGTTCGGCTATTCCAAGCTGCCGTTCTGGCCGCAGGGCAAGGCGTACGAGGCGTACTTCACCGACGCAGGCGGCATCGCGCCGGGTAACGACGTCAACGTGTCGGGAATCAAAGTGGGCCAAGTGAGCAGCGTCGAGCTCGCAGGTGAGGTCGCCAGGGTGACGTTCACCGTCGACCGCAAGATCAAGGTCGGCGACCAGTCACTGGTGTCGATCAAAACGGACACCATCCTCGGCGAGAAGTCGCTTGCGGTCACGCCCGCCGGCAGGGGAGAGTCAGACGACGATCCCACTGAACCGTACGACGACGCCCTATACGCTCAACAACGCTCTGCAGGATCTCGGACAGAACTCCGGCGAGCTGGACAAGCAGAAGTTCACGCAAGCGCTGGGTGTGCTCACTGATTCCCTCCACGACGCGACTCCTCAGCTGCGCCAGGCACTCGACGGGGTGGCCGCGCTGTCGCGCAGCATCAACGCGAACGACGAGGCACTGGCGTCGTTGCTGGAGCGGGCCAAGTCGGTCACCAAGGTGCTCGCCGACCGGGCGGGCCAGGTCAACCAGCTGATCGTGGACGGCAATGCGCTGTTCGCCGCTCTCGACGAGCGCCGCACCGCGCTGAGCAGGCTGATCTCCAGTATTCAGCCTGTGTCCCAACAGATCTCGGGCTTCGTTGCCGACAACCGCAGGGAATTCGGGCCCGCGCTGAGTAAGCTCAATGCGGTGCTCGACAACCTGCTCGAACGTCGCGAACACATCAGCGAAGCGCTTCGGCGCCTGCCCCCATATGCCACCGCCCTCGGCGAGGTTGTCGCGTCGGGTCCAGGCTTCCATATCGACCTGTACGGTCTGCCGCCCGCCCAGCTCGGAGAGGTGTTGCTGGACTTGTACTTCCAGCCCGGCAAGCTGCCGGCCAGCCTGGCAGATGAGCTGCGGGGCTTCATTTCCGAGCGCTTGATCATCAGGCCGAAGTCACCATGAGTGCCAACACCGCGTCAAGCAGCAGGTGGTTGCGCTACGGCGTGATCGCCGCACTGGTGGTCGCGCTCGTCGGCGGCATCTATCTCATCTGGCCCGGCCGTGCCGGCCACAAGGTGATCGGATACTTCGAATCGGCGGTCGGGTTGTACCCGGGTGATCAGGTCCGCATCGTTGGCGTCCCGGTGGGCAGGATCGAATCGATTGAGCCACAGCCTCAAGCGGTCAAGGTCACGATGTCGGTGAAGGACGGGGTGGACGTCCCAGCCGATGCGCACGCGATCATCCTGGCGCCAAACATTGTGTCCGCACGGTTCATCCAGTTGGCACCCGCATACAAGAGCGGTCCGGTCATGGCGGACGGCGCCGCCATCGGGCTGGATCGCACCGGCGTCCCGGTGGAATGGGACGAAGTGAAAACGGAGCTCACCAAGCTCAGCACGTCGCTCGGGCCGCAGGCCGGGACGATGCAGGGGCCGCTGAGCGAGTTCGTGAACCAGGCCGCCGACACCTTCGACGGCAACGGCGACTCGTTCCGCGAAGCGCTGCGACAGCTGTCGCAGACCGCCGGACGGTTGGGTGATTCCCGCACCGATCTTTTCGGCACCATCAAGAACCTCCAGATCCTGATCGATGTGCTCTCCAAGAGCAACGAACAAATCGTTCAGTTCAGCGGCCACCTGGCGGCGGTGTCACAGGTGCTCGCCGACAGCTCGACCAACCTCGACGGCACGCTCGGTACGCTCAACCAGGCACTCTCTGACGTCCGCGGATTCCTCGCAGACAACAACTCTGCTCTGATCAGCCAGGTGGACAAGCTCTCTCAGCTCACCAAGCTTTTCGCCGACCAGCACGACGACATCGAACAGATCCTGCACGTCACCCCGAACGGCCTGGCGAACTTCTACAACATCTATGACCCGGCTCAGGGCACCGCCACCGGGTTGTTGTCACTGCCGAACTTCGCGAATCCGGTGCAGTTCATCTGCGGTGGCACGTACGAAGGAAACCTCTACGTCGACAACATCAAGCGCGCCGAGATCTGCCGGGAGCGGATGGCCCCTGTGCTGCAGAGGCTTACGATGAACTACCCGCCCATCCTGTTCCACCCGATCAACACCATGACGGCCTACAAGGGCCAGATCCTCTACGACACCCCGGCCACCGAGGCCAAGTCACAGACGTATCTGCCGTACCTGCAGTGGATTCCGTCGCAGGGCCGCCAACCGCCACGCTCCGGCGACACGGGCGTCGATTCGCTGCTGTTGCCGCCGAACCCCGCCCCCGGCCCGCCGCCGCCGGCGCAGCCGCAGTTCCTCGGCCTCCCCCCGGGACCTCCGCCGGCCGAGGCGCCCGGCCCGCCGCCCGGACCGGTCGCGCCAGACGGTGGCTACCCGGCGGAGGGTGTCCCGCCGATGCAGCCGACCCAGTCGCCACAGCCGGGAGCAGGCGGATGACACCGAAATCGTTGCGCCGCAACCTGCGCCGGGGCTCTGTCCGTACGGTGGTCCTCGGTACCGGCATGACCCTGCTGGCGGGATGCCAGTTCGGCGGGCTGAACTCGCTGAACATGCCGGGCACCGCTGGTCACGGCTCGGGCTCCTACAGCATCACGGTCGAGGTGCCCGATGTCGCGACGATGCCGCAGAACTCGCCGGTGATGATCGACGATGTCACGGTCGGCAGCGTGTCCGGCGTGGAGGCTGTGCAACGATCCGACGGCAGCTTCTTTGCGGCCGTGAAGCTTTCGCTTGACCAGAACATCAAGTTACCGGCCAACTCGACGGCGAGGGTGGCGCAGACGTCGCTGCTGGGCTCCCAGCACATCGATTTGGTACCACCGGTCGGCCAGGCGCCGGTCGGCCAGCTTCACGACGGGTCGAAGATCTCCCTGGCCAACGGCAGCCGCTTCCCCACCACAGAGGAGGTGCTGTCTTCGCTCGGGGTCGTGGTGAACAAGGGTAATCTCGGTGCGCTGCAGGATATCACGGACGAGGCGTACGCCGCCGTCGCAGGCCGGGCAGGCAACTTCGTCGATCTGATTCCGCGGCTCGCCGATTTCACCGCCGCGCTCAATGACCAGACCAACGACATCATCGCGACCGCGGAAGCATTGAACCGGGTCGCGGGGACCCTGGCCGCCCACAAGGACAGCCTGGGCCGGGCCATCGACTCGCTGCCCGCCGCGCTGCGGGTGCTCAACGACAACCGCAAGAACATCGTCGACACCTTCGCGGCACTTCAGAGCTTCGCCACGGTGGCATCGCACGTGCTGTCCGAGACCAAAGACGACATCGCGGCCGACTTCAAGGATCTGTACGCGGTGATCAAGCCGATCAACGACAACCGTGCGGATTTCGTTTCTGACTTCGACCTGTTGCCGACGTTCCCGTTCACGACAAGATACTTGCGGCGAGCCGTCCGCGGCGACTACCTCAACGTGTTCGTCACCTTCGACCTGACGGTGCGCCGTCTCGGCGAGACGATCTTCACCACGGGAAAGTTCGATCCGAACATGCAGCATCTCAACGAGGTGGTCAATCCGCCAGACTGGTTGGTCGGTTCGTTCGCGAACCTGAACGGCCAGGCGGCTGACCCGTTCAAGATTCCGCCCGGCACCGCGTCGGGCCAGGAGGTGCCACCGAACTGATGCTGGATCGATTGGCACGCATCCAATTGGCGATCTTCGCGCTCGTCACAGTCCTCTGTGTCGGCGCGATAGCGATCTTCTACCTCCACGTCCCATCACGCCTTGGAATCGGTGCCTACAACATCACCGCTGACTTCGACTCGGGCGGCGGCCTGTACAAGTACGCCAACGTCACCTACCGCGGCGTGACGGTAGGACGAGTCGAAGCGCTGTCGCTGACCAACGACAGTATCCAAGCTCACATGCGGCTCACCAGCAAGTACAAGATCCCCGAAAACGTCACCGCCACAGTCAAGAGCGTGTCTGCGGTGGGCGAGCAGTACGTGGACCTGGTGCCGCCCGACAGTCCGTCGAGCGCTGCGCTGCACGACGGATCGCTCATCGGCCGGGACCGGACCGCAATCGGCCAGGACATCGAGGGCCTGCTGCAACAGGCCGACGCATTGGTCAGCAGTATCAGCAACAGCCGGCTGCAGGACCTCCTGCGGCAAGCATTCAAAGCGTTCAACGGTTCCGGACCGGAGCTGGCGAGGCTGATCCAGTCGGCCCGAGGGCTCGTCGATGAGGCCAACGTGAACTGGCCCGAAACGAATCAGCTGATCGACCAGGTCGGCCCGTTCCTGGACGCGCAAATTCGCAGCGGCGACGACATCAAATCACTGTCTGACGGGCTCGCCCGGTTCACCACCGAACTGCGCCAGGCGGATCCGCAGCTGCGCGCCCTGCTGGTCACCGCTCCCGGTGCCGCAGACGAAGCGAGCGACACGTTCAGTGGTATCCGGCCGTCGTTCCCGGTGCTTGCCGCCAGCCTTGCGCAGATCGGTCGCGTGGGCGTCATTTACAACAAGTCCATCGAACAAGCGCTGGTCATCTTCCCGGCGTTGATGTCCGCGCTGATCACCGTCGGCGGTGGCGTGCCCGCCGATGAAGGTGGCAAGCTCGACTTCAAGCTTGACTTGGGCGACCCCCCGCCGTGCTCGACCGGGTTCTTGCCCCCGCAGTTCATCCGGCCGCCAGCTGACCAGACGCTGCGGGACCTGCCGAAGGACATGTATTGCAAAGTGCCGCAGAACGATCCGAGCGCGGTGCGCGGTGCGCGGAATTACCCGTGCCAGGAGTTCCCGGGTAAGCGTGCGCCGACGGTTCAACTCTGCCGTGACCCTCGCGGCTACGTCCCGCTCGGCAACAACCCGTGGCGCGGCCCGCCCGTACCCACCGGCACGCCGATCGAGGATGGGCGAAACATACTGCCGCCCAACAAATTTCCGTATATCCCACCGGAGGCGGACCCTGACCCCGGGTATCCGGTACCGCCCGGTGCGGTGCCGCCGGGCGTGCAGCCCGGCCCCGGTCCTGCGCCGCACCAGCCGTGGCCCGTACCTCGGCCGCCGAACGACAACGGACCACCCCCGCCGCTGACCGCGTGGGTACCGCCGGCACCGTACCCGGATGCCTGGCCACCGCCGGCGAATCCTCAACCGCCGCCGCTGTCGCCGGGGCCGTACCCGCCTGTGGTGCCCCCGCCCGGGCCAGCGCCGGCACCGCCACCGGCAACGGCGCCAGGGGCGCTTCCGCCGGCCGCTGTGACTCCGCCCGGTGTGAACGGGGTGTCGTACAGCACCTATGACCAGCACAGCGGCACGTTCATCGACGAGAACGGCCGCGCCGCTGTTTACGCACCCGGCGCCGATAACATGCGCCCACAAGAGAATTGGGTAGATCTCATGCTCGATCCGAGGCAGACGTAGATGACGGCGACAGATTCGCCCCCTGCGCGAAGATCAGATGACGGCGACTCGCCGCCTGAAAGAGGCATCCGCCGGCGCGCGGTCCGGGCGGCAGGTCCGGCGA
Source organism: uncultured Actinomycetota bacterium (assembly GCA_963744085.1). Taxonomy (GTDB): domain Bacteria; phylum Actinomycetota; class Actinomycetes; order Mycobacteriales; family Mycobacteriaceae; genus Mycobacterium. Next base: position 67,272 of record CAVUSK010000014.1, on the reverse strand, counting down.
GCGGCGGTCCGGCCGAGACCACGACCGTTCGGGTCGACACGCCGACTCAGGAGGTGCCGCGGATCCGGAAGTCGGGACCGCCGCCCCGTCGGGCGGCGCACCGTCGGTTCGTCGCAGTCGCCGTGCTGGCGGTCACCTTCATCGCCACTGCCGCAGTCGGTTCCGCGGTGGCGTGGATGCTGGTTCAGCAGCGGAATCAAGAGCAGGCGCAAGCCCACAACCAACGGTATGTCGATGCCGCTGTCCAGACGCTGGTCAACATGTACACGTTCAAGCAGGACAACCTGGAGCAAAGCGTCGACCAGTTCTACAGCGGTATCAGCGGACCGCTGCGCGACGAGTGGGCGCGCGACAACCACATCGCCAACCTGAAAGCCCTCTTGCGCGCCACCGGGAACAGCTCCGAAGCAGTGGTCAACGGCGCGGCATTGGAGAGTGTCGACAACGACACGAAAACCGCCACGGTACTCGTGTCACTGCGCGTGACCCAGAGCGATGCGAACGGCAACAACAAACCCTCGTTGCCGATGCGCTGGCGGGTCAACGTCCAAGAGAACCTCGACAGCGGTCAGATGGCGACATCTGACATGAAATACCCCGACGGGGGCAGTTGATGCGTTGGCTCGTCACCGGCTTGGTCGGGCTGCTGGCGGCTGCGTTCGTCGCGCTGTCGGGCTTCGGTGGCTACCTGTACTGGCATCGGGTTGAGCTGCGGGGCGAGCAGCAGGCACGCGACGACTTGGGTCCTCTCGCGAAAGAACAGGTGCCCAAAATCTTTGCCTACGACTATCAAACCGTCGAAGGCAGCCTCAACAACGCGTACTCGATGTTGACACCGGACTTTCGACGGGAATTCCAGGACAAGGCGAACAAGGAGATAATCCCCCAGGCTCGTGACCGCCAGATGATCAGCCAGGTCAACGTCGTCGGCTACGGCGTCATGGACGCGCACCGCAACTCGGGCTCGGTGATGGTGTACATCAACCAGACATGGATCGACAAGTCGCGCCAGCCGCTCTACAACGGCAGCCGCGTGCGGGTCGACTACAAGCGCCTCGACGGGAAGTGGCTCATCAACTCCATTGAGGTGCTTTAAGTTTCAGGCTCGCCTGTTAGCGCATCCAAGAATGACCGGGCCCAGCGGTCGACATCATGGATCAACACCTGACGGCGTAGCGCCCGCATCCGTCGGCGGCCCTCCTCCGGGGTCTGGTTGATCGCTGCCTCGATACCGTCCTTGACGCCTTCGAGATCGTGCGGGTTAACCAGGTAAGCCTGATGCAACTCGTTGGCTGCACCGGTGAATTCACTCAGCACAAGCGCACCACCCAAGTCGCTGCGACATGCCACGTACTCTTTCGCTACGAGGTTCATCCCGTCGCGAAACGGGGTGACCAGCATGACATCGCTGGCGACGTAGAAGGCGATGAGTTCGTTGCGCGGCAAGGGACGATGCAGGTAGTGCACGACCGGGTGTCCGACCTCGCCGTACTCGCCGTTAATGTGCCCGACCTGCCGCTCGATGTCCTCCCGAAGCACCTTATAGCTGTCGACGCGTTCGCGGCTGGGGGTCGCCAATTGCACGAAGACGGTGTCGTCACGCTTGGCCCTGCCCTCGGCGAGCAGTTCCGAAAAAGCCATCAGCCGAACGTCGATGCCCTTGGTGTAGTCCAGCCGGTCGACGCCCAGCAGAATCTTGCGCGGGTCACCCAATTCCGCCCGTATCTCCCGGGCGCGCTGGCGGACGCTTCGCTCCCGCGCCTTTTGGTCGAGCTCGTTGGAGTCGATTGAGATCGGGAATGCTCCCACCCGAACCACGCGCGAGCCGTATTCGACCTCGCCGTATCGGGAACGGACGCCGACTGATCCACGCGACGTGTTCGTACCGCAGAGCCGTCTCGCCAGAATGAGGAAATTCTGCGCTCCACCCGGCAGGTGGAAGCCGACCAGATCGGCACCGAGTAAACCCTCGATAATTGCTGTGCGCCAGGGCAATTGCATGAACAGTTCAATGGGTGGGAATGGGATGTGCAGGAAGAACCCGATGGTCAGGTCGGGACGCAGTTCCCGCAGCATTCTGGGCACCAGCTGTAATTGGTAATCCTGCACCCACACCGTTGCGTTCTTCGCCGCAGCTCGTGACGTGGCTTCTGCGAACCGTTGGTTCACCTCGACGTAGCGGTCCCACCACGCCCGGTGATAGATCGGTTTGACAATCACGTCGTGATAGAGCGGCCACAGCGTGGCGTTCGAGAACCCTTCGTAATATTTCGCGACGTCGTCCTCGCTCAACCGCACCGGATACAGCTGCAGCCCTTCTTCGACGAAGGGTTCCTCGTCGGTATCCGGCACACCCGGCCAGCCGACCCATGCACCGCTGTGCCGACGCAGCAGCGGCTCCAGAGCGGTGACGAGCCCGCCGGGACTGCGTTTCCAGGTGCTGGTGCCATCCGGCAGTCGTTCCAGGTCGACGGGCAGTCGATTCGCGACGACGACGAATTCTGATGAGCGCTCGCGCGACGAAGAGACAGCCGCTGATGAGCGCTCGCGCGACGAAGAGACAGCCGCTGATGAGCGCTCGCGCGAAGAAGAGACAGCCGCTGATGAGCGCTCGCGCGACGAAGAGACAGCCGCTGATGAGCGCTCGCGCGAAGAAGAGACCTTTCCGCGTCCGGCCGATCTACCGGTATTCTCCGCGGAAGGACTCATCTAGGACCCGTTCTTCGCGGGTCCAATGCCGAGCATCGATAGGAAGATCCGGCATTCGTCGGCGTCGGTCGCGTAGGCGGCGACCACCCGACGAGCTTGTCGAGCGGTGCTGTCGGCCAGCGGTTCGACGTCACCGATATCGGCCGGGTCAGATTTGGCGGGCATGCCACAACTCTAGGTGAAGGCAGCCGCGGGTCATACTTCCGTCAGGGGCTTTGGTGTACGGAGGTGTCCACGTGGGGGACGTTCTCAGCACCCGGACCGTATAGGTCATTCTCGACGCACTCGCCCTGGTCGCGGCCGCTGCAAGCGGTGAGCTCCTGTTCACTAGGCGCGCCCATCGCCGGGGCGGCGACACCACTCGGAGCGAGCTCGGGCACACATGCGAACGTGTACGGATCTTCGCTTTCACCGGTGGGGCAGGCGGCCACGGGCGTGCCAACCGTCGGGCCCGGGCCGGCGAAGGCCGCGATGGCCGGCGAGAGGGCGATCGCGGCGGCGAAGCCTCCCACCACGACGAATCGACCGGCTGGGAAATCGAAAATCGCCATCTTCGTACTTCCTGTCTCTTCTCCTGACGTCCAGAGTCCTGATCGGAACCTGTGGAAAAAGTCTAGGAAAACTGAAGAAGATCTGCAGATGTTCCGATGAGTCGCTGCGAGCTTGCTCCGAACGTGGAAACGCCGCCTGCGGCAGCATCGGCCTCCCTAACGGCACTGCGAGAAGGCGGTGCATGGTTCGATGGCTAGAACGTGTTCCAGTTTCGGTGTTAAGGGGTTGAGGTGCAGCTGTCATTGGCGGATCGGAATTACCTCGTGACGGGCGGCGGCAGCGGGATCGGAAAGGGTGTGGCCACCGCGCTGGTGAACGCCGGCGCAAAGGTGATGATCGTCGGCCGCAGTCCGGACCGGCTCGCCGCTGCCGTAACCGACATCGAGGCCAGCGCCGGGGATGGCGGCGGGGCAGTTCGCTACGAACCGACCGACGTCACCAACGAGGACGAGACCGCACGTGCTGTCGAAGCCGCGACCGCGTGGAGTGGTCGATTGCACGGCGTGGTGCACTGCGCCGGCGGCTCGGAGAGCATCGGTCCTATCACGCAGCTCGACTCCGAAGCATGGCGGCGCACGGTCGATCTCAACGTCAACGGAACCATGTATGTGTTGAAACATTCAGCGCGCGAGTTGGTGCGCGGCGGTGGGGGATCGTTCGTCGGCGTCTCGTCGTGGGCTGCCGGCACCACCCACCGCTGGTTCGGTGCCTATGGGCCGACGAAAGCTGCGATCGACCACATGATGATGGTCGCCGCCGACGAGCTCGGCCCGTCGTGGGTGCGGGTCAACGGGATACGGCCTGGACTCATCCGCACCGAGATGGTCGAGCCGATCTTCCAAACACCGGGCGTGATAGACGACTACCTTATCAACACGCCGTTGCCGCGGGCCGGCGAAGTCGACGACGTCGCCATGCTGGCACTCTTTCTGCTCAGCGATGCGGCCAGCTTCATCACCGGACAGGTCATCAACGTGGACGGTGGAATCTCCCTGCGACGGGGTCCGGACTTCAGCGCGATGTTCGAGCCGATGTTTGGTGAGGAAGGGCTGCGGGGCGTCGTGACATGAGTTCAGATCTGATGGTCCAGATTTCGCGCGGCGTTGCGACCCTGACCCTCAACCGGCCCGACCGGTTGAACGCCTACACCGCCGAGATGGGCCGACTGCTGGGCGAGGCATACCGTGCCTGCGACTCCGATGACGCCGTTCGTGCGGTTGTGCTCACCGGGGCCGGATCCGCGTTCTGTGTCGGTGCCGACTTCAGCGGCGGTGACGACGCTTTCGCATCGCGGCGGGGCGACGACGAGTTCTCGGCTTCGCCGATCCGACCGGCGGCCTTCGAAATCCGCAAACCCGTCGTCGCGGCCGTGAACGGCCATGCCATCGGCATCGGCCTCACGATCGCTCTTCAGGCCGACATCCGCATTTTCGCCCGCGATGCCAAATGCGGTGTGGTGCAAGTGCGGCGCGGGGTCATCCCAGACTGCATGTCGCACTGGACGATTCCGCACTTGGCGGGATTGGCGGCTGCAGCCGACATCCTTCTGACGGGACGAACCTTCCTCGGGGCGGAGGCGCCCGAATTGGGCATCGCGACGAGCGCTGTGCCCGCGGAAGCCGTGGTGCCTCGCGCTATGGAGATCGCCACCGATATCGCCGAGCACGTGGCGCCGATGTCGGCCGCGTTGTCAAAACGGCTTCTCTGGGACACCGTCATCAACGGCTACACGCCGGAACAGGTGGCATCTCTGGAAACCCAGTTGCACCACCGCGTGATGGGCAGCGCCGACGCCCGTGAAGGAGTGGCGGCGTTCGTCGATCGTCGGGCACCGCGGTGGTCGTCGTCGGTGTCCGCGGAGTGGGCCGAGCTTCCCGATCCCTACTGATCCTTGGAAGCGATGCCTTTCGGCGCGGTGGCGACGGCGCGCCGAATTGCGTCGGCCAAGGCGAGCGCGGTTTCCTCGGTGACTTCGATGGCGACGCGTGCCGACGCCCCGAGCGCCGGATTGAGCAGGTCGATGTTCACCGTGTGCCCGTAGGGCGCATGCACGGGATGGTCGACGTACACCGTGGCTTCGGTCGCGGCGAACCAGCCGGTGGCACCTTTGCCGCTGCCGTCGACGGTGATCTTCTCGGTCAGGTAAGTGCACATCGATCAGCCCGCCACATGCTTTCCCAAGAATTCGTCGATCCGGCGCCAACCGTCCAGCGCCGCCTCCACGCGGTACGCCGGCCGGTCGACCGAGAAGAACGAGTGTCCGGCCCCGTCATAGGAGTGGAACTCGTGGTCTTTGCCAAATCGGGTCAATTCGCCGTCGAGTTTGGCGACCGACTCCGGCGATGGGTAGATGTCGTCGTTCCCGAACAATCCGAGCAGCGGACAGCTGAGGTCGGATACAAGGTCGAGGATCGGTTGCATGGTTTTGGGCATACCCTGCGGCGGATCCTCGACGACGAACGCGCCGTAACAGTCAACCGCCGCATCGATTTTCAGTGAGCACGCGGCGAGCACCGTGTGCCGGCCGCCGGAGCAGTGCCCGATCACGCCGATCTTCCCGTTGGCGCCCTCGAGTCCGCGCAGATGCTCGATCGCGCCGGCGACGTCGCCGACCAGCCGGTCGTCGGGCACCCCGCCGGCGGCGCGGGCGGCCGCCGCCGCATCGTCGGGGTCCGCACCTGGGGCCTCGCGCCAGTATAGGTTGGGGCAGATCGTGTTGTAGCCCGCGACGGCAAGTCTGCGAACGAATTCCTTTGTCTCCCGGTCATATCCCGGCATGTGATGAATCCACACGACGCCGCCTCGTGCCCCTGGGGCCAGCGGTATCGCCCGGTACGCCTCGATCTCGTCACCGCCGTTGCCGGAGATCATGACCGTCTCTGCGCGGATCGCATCTGGGCTGATCGACGTCATCCTGACGTTCCCCTCTCGTCGACTGTATGGGTTATCGTCGTGTTTACTCGCAATTGGTGACGACAACCCACACATTCGACGGTCGACGGAAGTGACGCAAGGTCTGAGTCCGATGGCGACCCGGCTGGTCGCCGTCGCGGTTGCGGCGTGTCTGACGGTGACCTCGTGTGCCACCGGCGGGCGCCCGGCACAGGCCGGCCGTGGACCGTGTGGCGTCGTCAAGCAGACTGACGTACCCGCAACCATGCGCGACGGCACGATCCTTCGCGCGGACGTCTATCGGCCGCAGACGCCCGACTCGGTGCCGGTCATCCTGATGAGAACGCAGTACGGAAAGGACGACGCTCAAGCTGGCTCGTCGCGTTTCGCATCACCCGACTGGTTCGCGTCGTACTGCTATCTCGTTGTGGTGCAGGATATCCGGGGGCAGGGAGCCTCGGGTGGCACCTTCAGCGAGTTCACTCACGACCAGGATGACGGGTACGACTCGGTGGAGTGGGCGGCCGCCTTGCCGGGCTCGAACGGCAGGGTCGGGATGTACGGGTCGTCGTACGTCGCCGCCACTCAGTGGCTCGCCGCGGTCACAGCGCCGCCACACCTGGTCACCATCGTCCCGGCGAACACCGCGTCGGACTACTACGACGGATGGAACTATGAGGGCGGCGAGTTCCGGCTCGCGTTCGTGCTGCCGTGGACCATTTCCTCGATCGCCAAGAGCGCGGCCGAGAACCGGCACGACGACGCCACCGTCGCTGAGCTGGAGGCCGCCGACGCCGACGTGACTCGCTGGCTCAGCTTCAGGCCATACAAGGATCTGCCGCCCCTGCAACCGGCCGGCCCGACGGTCGCGCCGTACTACTTCGACTGGATCCGGCACAGCACACGCGACGATTTCTGGAAGCAGTGGAGCATTCGGGACCGCTACCCCGCCGTCAAGGTGCCCGTGCTGGACGTCGAAGGATGGTATGACGCGTTCCTGGCAGGTGGCGTAGAGAATTTCACCGGCGTCGTGGCGCACGGCGGCAGCGCAGAGGCCCGTACCGATCAGCGCCTGGTGATCGGCCCGTGGGACCACGTCAACTGGGGCCGGGCCACGTCGGACCCGGCACCGATGCTGAGAGGTATCGGTGCGGTGGGCGACAGCCCGATCAACGAGCTGATGTTGGCGTGGTTCGACCATTTCCTCAAAGACCGTGCCAACGGTGTTTCGGGTCAGCCACGCGTGGACTACTTCCTGATGGGCGCGAACAGGTGGAAGTCGGCGACGAGTTGGCCTCTGCCGCAGACAGTTTGGACTCGCTACTACTTGAGCGGTGAGGGCGGGCTGCCCGACCGACGCGGTGTGCTGACGACTTCGCTTGGGGCAGTGGAAACCACACCCGACGTCTACACCTACAACCCGGCTGATCCGGCGCCGAGCATGGGTGGTCATTCGTGTTGCAGCGCACTTAAGGGTCCGCAGGGGCCGTACGACCAGACACCGGTCGAACAACGCTCGGACGTCCTCGTGTACAGCAGCGAGCCGCTATCGTCCGACACCGAGATCACCGGACCGCTCAACGTCGACTTGTGGGCGTCGTCGTCGGCGCCGGACACCGACTTCACCGCAAAACTCGACGTGGTCAAACCGGACGGGGTGGTCGTCAACCTCAACAACGGCATCCTGCGCACGGCGTTTCGGGACTCGCTGTCGTCGCCGCGGGCCGCCGAGCCCGGCGTTCCGTACGAGTATCAGATCGCCGTCTGGCCGACCAGCTATCTGTTCCGCGCGGGTGAGAGGATCCGGCTGGAGATATCGAGCAGCGATTACCCTCAGTTCGCGCCGAACCCGAATACTGGCAAGCCGTTTGGCCAAAGTACCGACATGCAACCGGCGACGCAGACGATCCTGCATGATGCCGCTCATCCGTCCAGCGTGGTGCTGCCGATCATTCCCCCTGGCGACACCGGATCGGACCGGTTCCCGATGACCATCGGCTCCTGACGTCAGGACGAGGCGTACTCGATCATCGGTTCGGAGAACACTTGGCCGTCCGGGGGCAGGATCGTCAGGCCGGTCGGCCGTATCTGATACCGGGTTCCGTCCGTCGCGTTGGTCACGTCGAATCCGCCGGAAGAGCGAACGGCATTGGCGAGTTCGATGCCCGCGCCGTCACTCAGGCGCACGCCGCGGTAGTAGTTACCGGCCCCCGTACTGCAGACGACCAGCACCGACTGGGCGGTGCGAGCCAACGCGGCCGGCTTGCTCCCCTGGTCGCAGCGTGCACCCGGGTATGCGATGAAGCCCAGGTCGTCCGTCCCGGGCAAGCTGATTGTCCGAGGTTGGGAGGACGTCGGCGCGTGTGTCGTTCCCTCACTCGTGGTCTCTTCGGTCGTTGGGGCGGCGGGCGATGTGGCCTGCTGCGCACCAGTGGAGCCGCGGTTCTGCCCGATGGTCAGCCACAGAACCCCGACGGCCGCCACGGCCAATACCGCTGCCGCAGCGATGGCGAGCACAATTTGGCCCCGCCCGAAACCGCTTCGGGGTGTAGATGTTTCGGGTGGGTGCATGAGCGCTTGGTACGCCGGCGGGTAGCCGGTCGCGCCAGGGTGGGGCCACTGCTGTGTGACTGGCGGCCGAGATAGCGCCTCGCCGGCTGCCCGAGCAAGCTCGCCGGCAGATGAGAACCGCAGCTCGGGCCTCTTCTCCATGCCGCGGCCGATCACGTCGTCAAATGCAGGGTTCAGCCCCGGTCGCGCAGCACTCGGCCGTGGAGGCGGCCGCATGAGGTGTGCGGCCATCATCTGGGTCACATCCCCGGGCGGAAACGGTCTTTCACCGGTGAGGCACTCGTACAAGACGCAGGTAAGGGAGTACACATCGGCTTGGGGTCCAATCGGTGCGCCAGTGAACCTTTCTGGTGCCATGTACGCGAACGAGCCGATCGCTGAGCCCGCGCTGGTGAGTCCGGTCTCGCCGCCGAGGTGGGCGATGCCGAAGTCGACGAGATACGCGAAGTCATTCTGCGTGAGCAATATGTTCTCCGGCTTGACGTCGCGGTGAACCAGCCCGGCGGCGTGCGCAGCATCCAGCGCGGCCGCCACCTGCGCCACAATGGACACCGCTCGAGCAGGGCTGAACGGTCCTTGCCTTTGAATGACCGCGTTGACGTCAGAACCCTCGACCAGCCGCATGTCGATGTAGAGCACACCGTTGATCTCGCCCCAGTCGTGAACCGGGATGACATGCGGCTCCTGCAATCGGGCGGCAATCCGGGATTCACGGCGGAAGCGCTCTTCGAAGCCGGTATCTGTTGCGAACTCCGGACGGAGAAGTTTGAGTGCGACGACCCGGTCCCTTGCGGTGTCGAACGCCTGGTAGACCTCACCCATCCCGCCGGCGCCGAGCAGTGTTCGGATCTCGTAGGCTCCGAACATCGTGCCGACGCGCGAGCTTCCGCGCTCTGAGGCCATCCGGCAATCCTCTCAGCACATCGAGAAGACGTGACCCGCAAGTCCCCGCTGTCGAAGCACGTCGGCGGTTAGACGCAGAGAGTGCCCGTCACCAATCCGGTCGGATCGGTGGCGTTCACACACCCGGTTGGCCACCCGATGGGCCCTGGGCCGCGCCACCCTCTCGGGCCGTGCCAGTCGTGGCCGGGGCCGTCCCAGTCGTGATCGCCCTTGTCCTGCGACCACGGCGCGGGTCCCGTCATCGGTGTCACGGGGGCGGCGGTGGCTACGCCCGCACAAAATCCGAGTGCGAAGAGGCCCAGCGCGCCCGAGATGGTGACTGCGGTTGCGAGTTTCTTCAGATCGATCCTGGTCATCGTGCAATCCCTCAATGCAGCTGCGTTTCGTAATCAGACTTCGCACCGAACCGGCCCCGACCGATCCGGTGCCGGAAAGCAATACCCACCTTAAGTACTTTCCCAATCAAGATCAACCCGGCGGCGAGATGGAACAGCTTGCAGCGCTTCGGGTTACGCATGTGGCTCACGGTGTTGGTGAGTAGACGGTCGGCGCGAGTGCTGTCATTAGTAGGGTGGCCGAATGACCGACTATGAGGCGATCGTCTTGGAGCAATCAGGGCCCATCGCCCGAATTACCTTGAATCGGCCTGATGCCGCCAACGCGATGAACGACACGATGACCCGCGAGCTCGCTGATGCGGCCAGGCGGTGCGACGACGACGCGACCAAGGTCGTCGTCCTCACCGGCGCAGGGCGATTCTTCAGCGCCGGGGGCGACCTCAGGGCGATCTCGTCGTCATCGAGCACACCGGGCCACTACGTCAAGACCATCGCCGACGATCTGCACCGCGCGATCTCGACGTTCGCGCGAATGGACGCGGTGCTGATCACCGCCGTCAACGGGGTGGCAGCCGGCGCGGGTTTCAGTCTGGCGGTGACGGGTGATCTGGTGCTCGCCGCACAGTCGGCGTCGTTCACGATGGCTTACACGGCAGCGGGTTTGAGCCCCGACGGCAGCTCGTCGTTCTACCTGCCACGGCTCGTCGGCGTCCGCAAGACCCAGGAACTGATGTTGACGAATCGGAAACTGCCCGCCGCAGAGGCGATGCAGTGGGGGCTGGTGACAGAAGTGGTCGACGCTTCGGACCTGGCTGACCGTGCCGACGTGGTGGCCCAGGAGATCGCGTCTGGCGCGAGGCAATCGGGATCGGCCGTGAAAAAGCTGCTGCTGATGTCGTTCAACAACGGTCTCGAGGAGCAGATGGAGTGGGAGGGCAGGCTCATCGCTGAATGTGCCGACTCGGCGGACGGAAACGAGGGCATGAACGCATTCCTCGAGAAGCGTCGCCCCCAGTTCACCTGATGCGGAAAAGGATCGCGGCGTGGTTCTCGCAGTGAGCGCGGATTATCGCACGTATATCCAGGTCCACTCGTTCAGTTGCGGAGACCAAACCGGCTTGAGTTGCAGGTCCACCGCCCACTGCGGAGGAGGCGGTGGCGGTGGCGCCCACGGTGGCGCCCAGGACTGTGCCCAGCTCGGCGCTGCTTGATACCACGCCGGCACCGGCGGCAGGGGATCGCACACTCTGGCAACGGGATCCCACGACCGCCCGCCCGAGCACTCCGCCGAACTCAGTGCCGGCGTCGCGACCGTAGCGACCGCTATCGGTGCTGTCGCCGCCACGATGATGCCGACGAGACGAAGAAGAAACTTCCGCATCGCGAGTCTCCCAACGGAAGGGTTTGCGACCAGGGCGACTTCAGTTTATGCGCTGGTGCGTCAAGCTGAGGCCTTGTTCAAGCCTCGCCGGCGAATCCGCCGAACGGTAGACCGTTTTGCCGGCTTGGACGAGAAGAGGGGGACTACTTCACCGTAGGTGCCGGCAGCGTGTGCGACACGATCCGCGGGCCGCGTGCAGAACGTACGGCGCGAATGCCCCTCTTCAGGTCCGGCAATGAAGTCGTCGATGAGATCTGCAACCGTGTCGGGGCGTTCCACCTGGGGGTGGTGCCAGACATCGGGAATGACGTGGAGGCGGCTGTTCGGCAGGGCGGCGTGGGCCGCACGAGCGTGTTCGACGGGGATGACGCGGTCCTGCTCACCGGAAATGATCAGGGAGGGCAGATCCGCATGGAAATGCAGACGATTCAGTGCGCAGACCGCCTGACCGCGGCGGTCGACGACGGCACGCAGCGTGCGCAGGAATGCCTGCCTGCTGTCCGGATTCGACAGCGACGCATGAGCTCGGAGGGTTTCACTGAACCGACTCACCTCTTGGTCGGAGGTCAGCAATGCCCGCAACGTGTTGCCGACGCCTATCGCAGGCCGTGACGCAATCATCGACAGCATGATCTCGGCGCCGGGCAGGGACAGTATTCGCAGCAGCCGGCCGACATCTTCACCGAGACCGCCGCTGCTGATCAGAACCAGCCGCCGGCAGTAGTCGCGGTGTTGGTGTGCGAATTGCAGGGCGACCCCACCGCCCAGGGAGTGACCGATGACCGTGGCCTGGGGGATGCCGAGCTCGTCGAGCAGATCGCGCAACCAGACGGCAAAGGCGCCCAACGAGTAGTCGCCGCGCGGCTTGTCCGATTCACCGTGGCCGAGGAGGTCCGGTGCGATGACGCGATACTTCTTTGCAAGTCTCGGCACTATCTCACGCCAGCTCGACGAGCTACCGCCCATGCCGTGGACCAGCAGCAGAACCTCACCGGCGCCCTCGTCGCGGTATGCGACACGGTCGCCGTGCAATGTCATGGTCCGAAGGTTCGTCATGTCGACTGCCTGCTCCTACTCACGTGTGTGGAGCGAGTCTGCGGTGCCGGACTTGGAACTTTCTAAACAGTGGTGAGTTCGCCAGACCTTGCCTACTCTCATCGGGACCGTCAGAAGGAGCCCGGGCAAAGGAGCCGACGTGCATTCAATCGATCCTGCGGCCACCGCCTGGCTACTGGCCAGCACGGCATTGGTCCTGCTCATGACTCCCGGCTTGGCTATTTTCTACGGCGGTATGGTCCGCACCACCGGCGTGCTCAACATGATCATGATGAGCTTCATCTCGATTCCGCTGGTCACGCTGGCGTGGCTGCTGGTCGGCTACACCTTCGCGTTCTCCCAGGACGGTGGGGGTGGGTTGATCGGCAACCTCGCGCACATCGGGATGGCCGGGATCAATCCGGGCACCGCGCACGGAGCCGTTCCCGAATTGCTGTTCGCCACGTTCCAACTCGGCTTCGCGATCGTCACCGCGGCCCTGGTCAGCGGCGCGATCGCGGACCGCGCCAAGTTCGCGGCCTGGATGGTGTTCGTCCCACTGTGGGCGATCGCGGTGTATGCGGTGGTCGCCCATTGGGTGTGGGGCCCGGGCGGTTGGCTGTTCGAGCTTGGGGTGCTGGACTACGCGGGCGGGCTGGTCGTTGAGATTGTTTCGGGCATGTCCGCGCTGGCGCTGGCTCTGGTGCTCGGCCCGCGCATCGGTTTCAAAAATGACGCGATGCGCCCGCACAACCTGCCGTTCGTGCTCCTCGGCGTCGGCTTGCTCTGGTTCGGTTGGTTCGGGTTCAACGCTGGTTCTGCGCTGGCCGCCAACGGGACTGCGGCGGCCGTCTTCCTGAACACGCTCGTCGCCGGTTGCCTCGGCATGCTGGGCTGGATCTCGGTCGAGCAGGTCCGCGATGGCAGGCCGACCACGTTCGGTGCCGCCTCCGGTGTCGTCGCCGGTCTCGTTGCGATCACCCCGTCCTGCGGAACCGTCAACACCCTCGGCTCGGCGATCGTCGGCCTGGCGGCAGGGATCGTCTGCTCCTTTGCGGTCGGGGCGAAGTTCCGGTTCGGCTACGACGACTCGCTGGACGTGGTCGGCGTGCACTTCGTCGGCGGTCTCGTCGGTGTGCTGCTGATCGGCCTTCTGGCCACCGCGGTGATGACGGGTGGTCCGCAGGGCCTCTTCTATGCCGGCGGGTTCGCGCAGCTGGGCAAGCAGGCACTCGCGGCCGTGGTGGTCGGCGTCTACGCCTTCGCCGTGTCATACGGGCTGGCCAAGCTGATCGACCTCGTCATGGGCTTTCGGGTCAGCGCCGAGGACGAGACGACCGGCGTCGACTTCACCCAGCACGCCGAGACCGCGTACGCCGAGGGTGTGCACGGCCATCAGCCGTCACGACGACCCGGGCCATTCGGCGACCTTGGCGCGCCGCGTCAGCGGGCAGAGACCGCCGAAGACGGCTGAGACGTCTACTTCGCGGCCCGGCTGGGCGGCGGGGTGAATCCCATGGGCCATACGGTCGCCGCGTCGTAGAACACGTCGGTCAAGTTGGTCGTGGTCAGGTTGGCGCCGGTGAGGTCGGCGCCGGTCAGGTCGGCGCGCGTGAGGTTGGCCCCGGGCTGGTTTGCCTCATTGATGAACCTGTCGACGCCGAAGTAGGCGCCGCGCAGGTTGGTCCGGCTCAGGTTGGCGTGGCTTAGATTGCCCCGAGTGAAGTCGGCGCGGCTCAGATCGCTCGCGATCAGGAAGGCGTCGTCGAGCTCGGTGTAGGCGAAGTCTGCACCGGCGAGTTGGAGTCCGACGAGGTGCTGGCCTTCGAGGTCGAGGTCCGAGAACGGCCGAGGGCGGTTCGGGTCGGCGTCGACGCGTCGCGGACGAAGCGTAGGTTTTCAAGCCGCTCGCGGTGACGGTTCTGATCGGCGTTGGAAATTTCTTCCCGCTGGGCCCGATCATCGTCGATCAGTTTCTGGCCCAGAATGGAGCCGCCCGCCACGATCACAGCGACGAGAAGTGCGGTGAACACGTCGCGCATCCACCAGTCCGGGTCTTTGAGCACCCGGCGGATGCCTTCGAGTCTGGAATTCGTTCCCCCTGTGGTCACCCGTTCATGGTGGCATGGAGGTGGGCTCGTTCGAGCCCGGATGGGCTTGTCGTAGGCCGTCGTTACTGTTCCAACTTATGCACCTGGACCAGAAAGCGCGCCGGGGTCTGGTTTGGGTTGCGTTCTGGGGCGTCGTCTTTCTGGTCTTCCTCGTCGGCGGCGCGGTTCGAGGAAACGCCACCGTTTCCTTGCTCGTCCTGGTCGTGTTCTTGTTCGTCACGCTTCGATGGTGGTTTGAATCTCGCCATCGCACAGTGTTGCTCGCCGCGGGTCTAGATCAGATCGACACGATGTCAGGCATCGCGTTCGAGCGGTATGTCGCGGCGGTTCTTCAGGGCTTGGGAGACACGACAATCGAATACACGACGGCAACCGGTGATTTTGGCGTGGATCTGATCGCCACGAACGACGGGGCGAAGATCGCCGTTCAATGCAAGAGGCAGGGCCGTCCAGTGGGCACATCAGCCATTCAGCAGGTAGTGGCTGGAGCAGCGGTGTACCGCTGTGCGGCCACGATGGTGGTGACGAATCAACTATTCACGCCGGCCGCCCAGAAGCTCGCCGGTATCCATGGGGTCGAGCTCGTCGACCGAGTCAGGCTGGAACAACTCGCAATTAGCGTTCGGCCGCGTGATCCACGCCGATCCGTGAAGCGGCGTTAGTACGGGTATTCGCGATTCCGGTTCGTGCTGTACGGCGGCGCGGGCGTGTTCGTGTTCGTGAATACGCCGGTCTGCGGGGGCTGATTGGGCATGTTTTCGGTGGGCGACAGCGATGACCCGGTCGTCGTTGTCGGCGCAGGCGCCGACGTGGTGGTGGTCGTCGTGGTCGAGGTGGACGGGTTGTTGTTCGCTTTGTTACCACACGCCGTGAGTGCACCTGCCGTCATGATTGGCGACTGCACCGGCGGCTGCGGCGATTTGATGAGCCTTCACTCAGACCTCATTTCAATGCGTCCTGTCATCCCCCGATTATTGATGCGCGCGACCATATCCCAGCGGATATGACGCGCGTCACTATTCAACCTAGATATTTCCGGTGATGTTGTCGACCCACGATGGACTCTGCTGGAGGATACGACGAGAACATCGTTCTATAGCTACTCGCCCCGACGGCAGCTCGGAGCTCGTCAAGATTTCGCCAGAACTGAACTGCTGCAGTGAGAAAGTGATCATGGCGAACGTCTTGTGAAAAATGAAACCATATTCTATTCTCGCTCGTAACGGCGCTAGCCCGCGCCTAGTCATTCCCCACGAAGGCCAACACCGTCATGACTGAACTGCCGTTCCGCTTCTTCGACTGTGACAACCACTACTACGAGGCGACCGACGCGTTCACCCGCCACCTGGATCCTGCGTTCCGCAAGCGCACAATGCAGTGGGCGCAGATCGACGGCAGGACCCGGCTGCTTGTTGCCGGAAAGATCAGCCGGTTTATCCCGAATCCGACGTTCGACCCCGTCGCCAAGCCCGGCGTGCTGGACGAATACTTTCGCGGGCGCAACCCCAAGGGAGCCGACACCACGGCCTTGTTCGGTGAGCTCGAGCCGATCAGGTCGGAGTACCGGAACCGCGACGCTCGGTTGGAGGTGATGGACCGGCAGGGGATGGAGGGCGCGATCTTATTGCCGACCCTCGGCGTGGGCATGGAGCAGCTCCTCGTCGACGACCTGCCTGCGCTGACGGCGGCGTTTCGGGCGTTCAACCGCTGGATGCACGAGGACTGGGGCTTCGCGTATCGCGAGCGAATCTTCGCCGCGCCTTACATCACGCTGGCTGATCCCGACAACGGAGTACAAGAGCTGGAGTGGGCGCTCGACCGCGACGCGCGTTTCGTTGTCATGGTCCCGGGCCCGGTCACCACCGCGGTAGGGCCGCGACCGCCGGCGGACGCCATGTTCGACGACTTCTGGCGCCTTGCCAACGATTCCGGGGTCACTGTCGCCTACCACAGCGGCGAGACCGCCTATACGAAGTTCCTACAGGCTTGGGGCGAAAAGGATTTCACCGACTCATTTCGGGCAACGGCCAGTTTGCGCGCGCTGCTGTCGGTCGACCCTGTGCAGGACACGTTCGCAAGTCACCTGTCGATGGGGCTGTTTCACCGCTTTCCGAACCTGCGGATCGCGTCCGTCGAGAGCGGCTCGGCGTGGGTGTTCCACCTCTTCGAGAAGCTCACCAAGTCCTACGGTCAGATCCCTCACATCTACCCGGAGGATCCGCGGGAGACATTCAAACGCCACGTCTGGGTCTCGCCGTTCTACGAAGACGAGCTCGGGAGCCTGCTTGAATTGGTGGGCGTCGGGCATATCATCATGGGCTCTGACTATCCCCACGTCGAGGGTCTGGCCGAACCCGCTTCCTACATCAAGGATCTGGAGAACTTCGACTACACTCCTGAACAGTGCCGCACGGTGATGCGAGATAACGGCCTGGCGCTGTCGGTGCGCCGCCCAGCTTGAGCCGTCCTCGAATCGAAGGCGTCCTGGCCGTCAGCCATCCAAACCGAGGATGCGGGCGGCATTGCCGTACAGGAACTTTGGCCACACGTCGTCTTTGAACGGCACGTTGGGCAGTTCACGGAAAATCCGCTCCAACGACAGGCCCATCGGAAAGTAGCCGGCGTATATCACTTTGTCCGCGCCGCGGGTGTTGGCGTAATCGATGATGGCCTTCGGGTAGTACTTCGGGGCGAACGCTGATGTCGAGTAGTAGAGGTTGGGCCACTTGAGCATCAACTTCACGGCCAGCTGCTCCCACGGCTCGCAGCCATGACGAGTGACGAACACCAATTCCGGGAAATCAAACATGACAACGTCGATCCGGGCGACATCCTGCGGCGCGAACGGCAGCCTGGGCCCCGGCACGCCGGCGCAGACGAAGATCGGGATACCCAGGTCGACGCACGTTGCGTAGATCGGATACATCTTGGGGTCGTCGATCGGAACCTGGGGGAACGTGCCGCTCGGAAACACCGACGTCGCGCGGATTCCAAATTCCTCGTGCTCGCGTCGGATCGCGCGCACCGATCCGACGACGTCGTTGGGGTCGGCAATAGCGCCGGACGGCACGAACCGGTCAGGATGCTGCCTGAGCGCCGACCGCGACGTCTCGTCGGAGACTCCGATCAGACCCTTTTCGATTCCGAAGCGATCCATCTCGTGCAACGTCACCGCCACGGGGTCGTTCGTCGGGAGATCCTTGGGGACGTCCTTGAACATGTACTCCACTGGGAATTCCAGGTTTTCCCGTGAATCGGTGTCTTTCGTCTGATTCTTGATGAAGTCGTACTGGTCGAAGCCTTCGTGAGGAAAACTGATCATCGTGTCGATGACGGGCAGCCCGGTCGAGCCGGTCATGAAATCCTCCGATCTCGTCTCACGGCAGGTCGGATTATTTTGAAACAATGTTCTAATTGTGTCAAGGTCGATCAGCGGTAGAGCTCTGAAAGTCAATATGATTTCAGCCGTAATCGCGGAGTGCTGACTTGCTGCAACAAGAAGGGCGTTCTAGATTTGTGGCATGCCCACCGCACCCGCCGGAACGAGCGCCGACCTAGGCCCGCTGCGGGTGGAGAGCATGACAAGCCGCCAGCTAGTGCGTCGGGCCAAGCTCATTGAGGCTGTCATCGATCTCGTCACCGACGTCGGCGGTGAAGCCGTGCAGATGCGCGAGGTCGCCGAACGTTCCGGCGTGGCACTCGGGACGGCCTACCGATATTTCCGGTCAAAGGACCATCTGCTGGCCGCAGCGTTAGCCGAGTGGCAGGAGCGCCTCGCTCGACGTCTGCTCGCAGCCACCCGCCCGGCCGACCTGGACCCGTTGTCTCAGGTCTTGGAGTACCTGCGCCGCGCCGTGCGCGCATTCCACCGCAACCCCGAGATGGGCACGCTGATGGTAAAGATGCTCAGCTCGAGTGATCCGGACGTTCTTGCGATCATCGAGCAGCAGATGGGTCGGACCAACACCGAGTTGTTCAATCGACTGCTGGCGGACCTACCCCAGGACGACATCCCTTATGTCAGTTTTGCACTGGATGCAGCGCTCATGAGTACCGTCACCTGGATGGTGACTGGGCGTACGACGCTTGAGGCATCCCTTGAACGACTCGAGGGAGTCGCCCGAATCCTGCTTACCCGTCATCTTTAGTCGGTCGTTACTGCACTGATTCCCCAGAGGTCACCAGGCGACGGGCAGCTCTTTCATGCCGTAGATGTCAGATTCGTCCTTGAACTTCAGCGCATCCGGCGATACGGCCAACTTCAACCCGGGCAGGCGCCGCGCGAGCGTGGCGAACGCGGTCTGCATTTCGACTCGGGCGAGGTTTTGCCCGATGCATTGGTGCACACCATAGCCGAACCCCAAGTGCCCGCGGGTGTTTCGGTCGACGTCGAAGGTTTCTGGGTTGTCGAAGAAGGCGGAGTCCCAGTTACCGGCGGGCAGGTTCATCACGACGAACTCGCCGGCACGGATCAACTGACCGCCGATGGTGAGGTCCTCGATCGCCACACGATCCACCTGGTTGTGCACGATCGTGAGGTAGCGCATGAGCTCTTCGACGATGTTTGCGATCACAGCGTGGTCGTCGGTCTGTCCAAGCCGCTGGAACACATCCCGATGCTGTAGCAGCGCAACCGTTCCCAACGCAATCATGTTGGCCGTGGTTTCGTGGCCAGCCTGCATCATGACCACACCTGTGATGGCCGCCGTCTCACGGTTGAGCTTGCCCGTCAGGACGTAGTCGTTGACAAGGCGGCTGATCAAGTCGTCGCCAGGATCGCGCTCCTTGCGGTTCACCAACTCCTGTATGTAGTCGTACATCGCCCCGAAGGCTTGTGCCCTCTGTTCGTCGGTCGATCGGGTATCGAGTCCAACCGTGGTGTTGTGCTGGAAGAACCCGAGGTCTTCGGACGGCACCCCCAAGAGAAGGGCGATCACCAGTGATGGCACCGGTAGAGCGAAGTCGCGCACGATGTCTGCCGGCGGGCCGTCGTCGATCATCACATCGAGATGTTGGTCGACCAGTTCCTGAACCTGCGGCCGCATCGTTTCGCAGCGCCGGAAAGTGAAGGTGCTGGTCATCATTCGTCGTAACCGGTGATGCTCGGGATCGTCGATCCGCGCGAACATCACAGGTGTGCTGTCGTCATGGCTCGGCGGCTTCAGGGAGTCCGGAATGGTGTCGGCGGACAGGCGCGGATCGACCAGCGCAGCTCTGATGTCCTGGTAGCGGCTCACCATCCAGGCCGGTCGGCCGTGGTACATCGCTTGTCGCAGGCCGGGCTCCTCCCGCCATTTCACGAACTCCGCGGGGGGATGAAGCGGGCACTTCGCAGCGCGCGGGACAGGGATGACGGGAAGATCGGCGTCAGAGCCCAAGCTGGAAGTTGTTGAAATCACTTGCGTTTCCCATTAAGTGTCAGTTGGCTGCCAATTACACGAAGCGTAGAACCCGTAAGATTGGCAGTCAACTGTCAGTTAGACTGTCACGATGACGCCGGTTGCCGACCGGCCGCTGCGAGCCGACGCGGCGCGCAACGCTGAGCGCATTTTGCGCGCCGCACGGGCTGTTTACGGCGAGTTCGGGGCGGAGGCCCCGATTGATGCGATCGCGCGCCGGGCAGGCGTCGGCGAACGGACGCTCTACCGCAGGTTTCCGACAAAGGCCGAACTGGTCCGGGCGGCCCTGGATCAAAGCATCGCCGAGGATCTCACGCCGGTGATCGAGGACGCCGGCCGCGCCGCCGACCCACTGCGCGGCCTTGCCCAACTGATCGAAGCGGCGATATCGCTCGGCGCCCGCGAACACAACCTTCTGACCGCGGCGCGCAGGGCCGGATCGCTGACTCCCGACATCTCCGCGGCGCTTTATCAAGTGCTTAACGACCTTGCCCGCCGAGCCCAGCAGGCCGGCCTCGTCCGTGCCGACCTGGTCGCCGACGACCTACCGCGTCTCGTCGCGATGCTCTATAGCGTGCTGTGGACGATGGATTCGACCAGCGATGGCTGGCGACGCTACGTCGCGCTGATCGTCGACGCGATATCGATCAACGGACGGCAGCCGCTGCCCCCGGCGGCTGCGCTTCGTTTCGCACCCGATTCGAGCAGCTGGCCTGTCTGAGGTCGGCGGGAAAGTCGCGCCTCCGACGGGACACTCTTATCGCGATGCGATCGTCACCGATAGCATCTCCACGACCCAGCGTTGAACACGTTGGTGGGCAAGCCGAAGGCCCCAAACCCGTACTGATTGGTGCAGACCCGGTTCATATCCACCAGCGCCGCCCGCTGACCGTTGCGTACGCAGGCCCATGAGAAAGCATTGTTGGGGTCGAGGGCGACGGCTTGGGCGTTGAAGATCGGGCCACAAAAGTTGTTTTGGATATCCAGCCCGCCGATGTCCGCGGCGGCATTGGCGGCAGGTGCCGTCATCGCCAGTGCGCCGGCTGCAAGCGCACCTGCCGTGATTTGCGGTTGCCGCAATCTGACGAAACCGACGTAGACCGGCGGTGCGAGTGGTGTCTGTGCTGTTCGTGATCTTCTCCTCAGGTTGGTCGCAACCCGCTGTGGGCTGCGTTCTGAGGTAGGAGCGCCGCAGTGCCGGATCGGTGACACTTATTTGTGTTGAGGATCCCTGTGTCTCGCAACCGGTCCCGACCACGTCGTGAAAGCCAACTTCGACAAGGCCCTTCGTAGCGCGTCAGATAGACGTCAAGAGGCATCGCAACACTGTGTGTCCCCTGTCAGGATTGCGGCGATCATTGCAATTGGGCCCGGGCAGTGGGGGTGGGGCGTAGCCTCACCGCGCAGAGTCGAACTGCGCATGGAGGTGCCCACGTGTCGTTGAGCGAAGCGGCCCAGACGCTGACTACCGATCGACGATCGGCGACCCCACGGACGGCGGTGCTGACTGTGTTGCGGGGGGTGATCGCCGCGGTCGCAGCCGCGACGGCGGTGTCGGTTCTGAGTGGCTGCCAAACCGCTACGACGAGTTCGCCGGGGAGTTCGACCAGCACCTCGCCGGCCGTCAGCTCGGGCAGTTCCGCTGCCCCGCCCGCCTCGCCGACGGCGCGTCAGCAGGTGACGGTAACGATCAGCGGGCAAGGCCCAGACTTTTATCCGCAAGGCCTGGCGGTCGACACGGCGGCCAATCTCTACGTGGCGGCGGTTAACGAGGGAGTTGTCAAGCTCGCAGCCGGCACCCAAGCACCAACAACTCTGCCGTTCTCCGGTGTCAACTTCGGCGAGTCGGTTGGCGTCGACAACGCGGGCAACGTCTACCTCGGCGATACCGGAAAAACCGACCAGGGCCGGATACGCAAGCTCACGCCAGATGGAACCCAAACCGACCTTCCGTTCACCGGATTGGGGAAGGACCCGCACCTGGCGGTGGCTGGCGAAGGAACGGTGTACGTAGCCGACTATGGCAACAATCGGGTCGTGAAGCTCTCGCCGGGGGCGACAACCCAAGAAACGCTGCCCCTCACGGGCCTTAACAATCCGGGCTCAGTCGCGGTCGATTCGGCCGGAGCCGTGTATGTCTCGGACCGCGGCAATAATCGCGTGCTGATGCTGGCCGCCGGCTCGACCAGCCCGACCGTGCTACCGCTGCAGGTGCAGGGCCAGCAGGGGGTGGCGGTAGACAGCTCGGGCAGTGTGTACGTTGCCGGCTCGCAGGGTGTGACAGTGCTGGCGAAGAACTCGCAGCAGCCCACGGTGTTGCCGGTTCAGGGAGCGACAAAGCTTTATGGGATCGCCGCCGATGCCACCGGCAATATCTATGTCGTCGACACCGAGCACAACGCCGTCATCGAGCTGAAGGCCTGACGGGCCTGGCGGCCTGATTTTGTTACCATCGCGCGATGCAAGATTCGCCTGCGCCGGGTGGACGCGGCGCACAGCGATCTGTTTCACGTCGTGAAGTCCTCAAATATGGTTCTGCCGCACCGCTTCTACTGAGTCTGGGGACGGTAGCCGCGGCAGTCGACGCGCCGAAAGCATCAGCCGCCAACATGAGGCTGATCGATTTCACGGAGCATCTGGTCCCGGCGGACCAGATCAAATCGGCGGGCTTTGACGGGGCAGTGGTCTATGTGTCGGAGTCGCGGCCGGGCGCGAACTTCGATTTCAAGCCCGTCACCCGCGAGTATGCGGATGCCCTACGCGCAGCGGGTCTCCACGCCGTCAGCAACTATCAATACGGCAAGCCCGGATGGCCTGATCCGTCGGATTTCACCCGCGGGTACGACGGTGGCGTGGCAGATGCTCAGACAGCTCTGCGGCTGCATGCTGCGGCCGGGGGCGCTGATTCGGCGCCGATCTTCTTCAGCATCGATGAGGATATCGACTCCAACACCTGGAAAAGTGTTGCTGTCGAGTGGTTTCGAGGAATCAACTCGGTTTTGGGTGCGAACCGCACCGGCATCTATGGGGATTCCCGCGTTTGTGCATGGGCTATGCAAGATGACGTCATTGGGCACTCAACCACTGCAGGGCACATGTGGGCGTGGCAGACGAGGGCGTGGTCCAACGGTGAGCGCGAGCCCAGGGCCGTGCTCTATCAGGCTGTGGTCAACACCCCGTCGAATCCGGGACCCCTCATCGGCGGCATCCACGTGGATGTGGACGAGGTTCTTGCGACCGATTTCGGGCAGTGGGATCTTGCTCGATGAAGGCGCTCTAGCTGCGGAAATTCGGCCCACGCGCTCCCGGTCAAACGCCTGACCTCGGGAAAATAAGGCGCGGCGCGCCGTCGGCCTCTGTACGGACCCCGGCCGTCGTATGGTTTCATTCGAGCACCGATGGCGACGGTCGTCTCCAGCGATTGCGCCGGGGGATGTGTCGGCTTTAACGATTGGGTGGGTTGTGCCTGAGATGGATCGTCGCAGCATGATGATGATGACGGGATTCGCCGCGCTAGCAGCTGCGATCCCCATTCCTGCGGCCAGGGCAGACGATTCCTCTGCCGTGAACTACGTTTTCCAGGACGAGTTCGATGGCCCGTTGGGTTCAGGCCCTGATCCCGCGAAGTGGACGGTTCAGAACTGGCAGGACGACGTCTACCCGCCGGTCGAGGGGCAATACCGCGACGATCGCCGAAACGTGTTCCTCGACGGCAACTCCAATCTCGTCCTCCTGGCCACGCAAGAATCTGGCAACTACTTCAGCGGCAAAGTGCGAGGCAACTGGCGGGGCCTCATCGGCCACACGTGGGAAGCGCGGATCAAGCTCGACTGCCTGACCCCCGGCGCTTGGCCCGCGTATTGGATGGTCAACGAGGATCCTGTGCCTGACGGCGAAGTTGATATTGTCGAGTATTACGGCAATGGAAGCTGGCCTCCGGGAACCACCGTCCACGCAGCATCCAACGGGAAAACATGGGAAGGGAGATCGATCCCCGAATTGGTCGACGGCGGGTGGCATAACTGGCGAATGCGGTGGGACGAGGATGGTTTCAAATTCTGGCGGGACTACGTTGACGGTGCGAACCCCTATTTCACTGTTCCGCCGAAGCCCATACAGGTCAGCGGCAGACCCGGCGACATGCGGTGGCCGTTCAACAATCCCGGCTATTGGCTGTCTCCCATGTTCACCCTTGCGGTCGGGGGGCCTGGCGGCGGCGATCCTGCCCTGGGTAACTTCCCGGCGGCCATGCTCATCGACTGGATACGCGTCTGGTAACACACGACGCGGCTGGCTTACCTCGTCGCCTTGAGGACTTGAATCAGGTTGAACTGCCAGCGCTCAAGCAGCCGGAAGCCCAAGTCGTTGGGAACCGCGAAGGCGGGGGTGTTCCCGAATTGTGGTCCGGGCGGCAGCATCGAGGCCTGCTCGTGAGCCGGCCTCGAGTTGTCGGCTTCGGTGACGATCCACACCACTCGGCAATCGCTTAGCGGCCCGACGGTGGCCTCCGGTATGAGGTTCGTGTCGAAGACGGTGTTGCGGTCGGTCGCACGTTGCCACAGGCTGAGGTCGTTCAGCTTCCGGTACGCATCGGGGCGAGCCGCCATCAGTGGGCGCATTGGGGCAGGTTGAAACATCACCGTGTCGTTCACCAATAGGCAATCACCTGGCGCTGCCTTCGCAATGATCAGATCGGCTACTTGGCTGTAGTCCATCCCGTACTTGGCATACGGGTTTCGTTGCACCAGAACATAATTCGGTGCTGCGGCGAGAGCGAAAAGTCCGACCAGCGCGGGCGCTATCCAAGGCTTGACGGCCAACGCGCCGATGCAGACGCCCAGGACCAACGCGACCGCGGGTGCGGTGAAGCATAAGTAGCGTGGTGTGTAGATCGGGTGAACCAACGCTGACCAGATGACGATCAGCGCAGTCGGTATCACAAGCCATGCGGTCGCAAGGGTCAGCAGTTGTCGCTCTTCGTCGTTGAGTTGCACGGATGTGAAGAGCCACAAGACAATAGCCGTCGCCACGACCAGTGCCGACAGGATCGCGACCGGTGGGCTTCTTTCGAAATACTGTTGAACCGCCACATCTTCGATCGTCCGGCGCCCGATCGGTGTGATCCAACTGATCTGATGCGTTTGACCGATGGCGACGATCACGAAGGGGGTCACAGCGCAACCGGCCAGGACGGATGTAATGGTGAACCGTGTCAGGACCGTTCGCGTGCGCCGTGAGACACAGATGAAAATGACGTGCGCCAAGAACAACAGCACAAGGTACACATCAAGCAGAACCGATGTGGCCAGGGCGATTCCATAGGCGAGCCATACCCAGGCATTGTCGCGGCGCGCGGCGTGAACGAGCAGGACTGTCAGCCACACGGCGGCCATCATCGAAAGGGCATACGGGCGAGCTTCGATGCCTGCCCACGTCGCCCGGGGCAGGATCGCGCAGAGAACCCCGGCCGTCACCGCGACCGTGCGAGACGAGAACTGCTTGCCCACCACCACTATTCCGGCTGCGGCGCCTCCAACAGCCAGTCCACTTGGCGCGCGGGACCAGAACTCCGTGGGCGGAAAAATCTGAAACCAGCCGTGCATGATCACGTAGTACAGGCCGTGGACGGCGTCAACGTTGCCCAACATCTGCCACAACTGTGAAAGAGAACGACTATATGACGCCGAAATCGTCGCGGCCTCGTCGTACCAGAAAGACGGACGGCCGGCGCCGGCCAGACTGACTGCGGCCCCCAACACTCCAACGATCAGCGGATCGACCGCAGCGGCCCCCCGTGCCAGCCGGTCAGCGCGAAGCCCACCGCTGCCCCGGTGTAACCCACCGGTCGAGGAGACGCTCATCGAGCCGACCCAGGCACGTAGCTATCACTCATCTGCGCTTCCCGCCGAATACGCCGCTATGTTGCCAGAAGCGCACAGCGGCAACGTCGGCCGGATCAGGACGCCGGGTGGATCTGTTGGACAGCGCCGTCTGGGGCTACCTCGATATAGCCGCTCCTGAAGCTGTCGTCTGAGAGGTAGATCTTCAGGGCGAGGCTGCCATCCTTGGCAGAGTCAATGAGAAGGTAGGTGTCCTTGGGGGTTGTTAATCTGCAGAGTCTGGGGCGCCCCACGCAGTACGCCGAGAACTTCCTGTACGTCGAATTTGCTGAGGTCGCCGACTGTCGTGCCGGAGGGAATGGGGATGTCGCCTGTTTTGATCCACCTGCCATTGCGGTAGTCCCAGTCGACAGTCTTATGAGCGTTTACGGAGTCGGGACGGAAGAGCACTGCGTACCCGGAACGGATGTTCAGCTCGTAGCCCATCGTGTCACCGAACTGTTTCTGCATTTGCGCGAAGAACCCCGACAGCCCCCCGAGCGACAGCAGGTCCAACGGCGGCGCCTCTGGCGATGTCGAAGTCGATGTGACAGCCACGGGGGAATTCCCGCTGAGCCTGGTGCTCGAAACAGATGTGGACTTCGACGGCGAAGCGTTATTGCCGAATAGTCCCCACGCGAGACCAGCACCCAACAGCACAAGCACCACGGCCACCGCGATCCGCATGCCCCAGCGGCTGGCTGGCGACTTCACCGTCGGGGGTTGGACCGGGGCGTTGTGTGTCTGCAGATCCGCCATAAGTGACTGAAGCTCGCCGAGGGTGGTGGCCTTGGTCGCGGCGCTCACCCGCTGGCGGTGCTCCTCCATCGACAGCTGTCCGTCGCTTAGCGCCGAGTCCAGCACCTGGCAGATGTCGCTGCGGTCGGTGTCAGTAGCCCTCGTGTCTGGGGTCGCCACGGGAAAGATCGTACGAGGCGGGAAAGAAAAATGACCATCAACGTATTAAGGCCAGATTGCACGGCACGCGCCACACGTCCGCAATCAGACTATGAGCGCCGAACCTAGCTCCGCCGGCTGATCAGCAGGCCCAGTCGTCGCCACAGCCGATATACCGAAAGACTGCAGCTTGTTGCGGCGGCGTCGCTGCGACTCATTCTTCGGCGAAGGTCCGAGCATCAGCCCACCCGCCAAATCAACGCTGTACCCCGTGCAGGAGCCGAGCGGTTGAGGGTCCCCCGGATGGTATGCATGTCGCAAGGCGTGACTGCGTTCGGCTGGTCTAGGCAGAGGGGTGTGTCAGCGGTGAGTGGGAGCGGATCTCTGGTCTTGTTCTTCGTCATAGCTGCCGGCATATTTACTGCCTTTGTGGTGGTCGCCATGGCGTGGAAATTAGGGATGTTGCTGAGGTCGACGCGAGAGCGAGAAGGTCCGGCGCCGCTGATCGCACCGCCCGGGCCGGTGCCTGGCTGGTATCCCGACCGGACCGACCCGAGGCTGTTGCGGTACTTCGACGGTCGGTCGTGGACTTCGTGGACTGCGCTCCGCGAGTAGTAATCATCGCTGATCTGCCGGGTGTCGGTGTGTCGGCAGGTGTGTGCGGGTCATTCGGCAGTCGCGGCGGCGGTATGGTTCCCGAATTCGAGCAATGGCAGCTTTCCAAAAACCGTCGCCTCCCAGGTTGGCGATATCGACTTAGAGATTCCGCGAGATCGAAATCGAATCTGGGTGTCGAAGGATGGCCTCGTCAGTGTCCGCCATTCCTCACATAGGCCACTGCAGTTTGACAACGCACACGCAACGATGGCGGGATTCTTGTTTCGATGTACGCATACACCTCCTGCGCGAATGACTGTTCCACGTGCACCGTTGCCGCGCGGCCCGCAGCCAAAAAACCACACCATTTCCCATTCTGCTAAAAAGCACCTATCCGCAGCCAAGATCCGTTTAACCTTGGCGCATGAACCCTGCTCCCGGCTGCTTTTTAGGCCTCTTTCTGTCCATTTTCGCCATCTTGCGGGCTCCCCTGACCTGGGGCGCTAACCTGGCCAGGTCCAAGCCTGGTCTTGAGGCCCAACCAAAAGAGACTCGGACGTAAGACATCCCGGCTTCACCCCTGCGGCTGCATACCCGCAAGGTGGCCAAAGCCTGCACTCCGTAATCACACTTACCGCGCCACTCGAGCCGCTCCGAGGGCACGCTTCTCATATGCGGGCGTCTCACAACCCTGCTCAAACTTCCGCAGGCACCCTTCCGAGCACCAACGCGGACCGGCCGCCCTCCGGCGTTCGCTTAGGCGACCACCGAAGCCGAAATGTCAACCATCAGCCGGGCTAATACATGAAAGCGCGAGCCCTTGTCAGAATTTTACTGACGACAACTCGCTTACAAGACAGCTAGGGTCTGGCGGCGCGAACTTCGACTAGCTCCTGATTGGGGCTGACCACCCGAGTGGAGCTAGGGCGAAGCAAGCGAATTGTCGCAGTCGATTATGCCCTGCGCCTGCGCGGCCAGTCTCTGCGCGACGGCCGGATCTGCATTCAACGTCGTCTGGAAGTCGGTCATCATCTGGACAGCAACCGGGTCTCTGAAGCCTCCTGTGAGGTGCGGCCAGACGTCCGTGAGAATTTTCTGGCTGCGCTCGAATTCCGTCTGGTTCGCGAACGAGGACTCGGCGGTCCTAAAGTCGCGCTGCAGTGTGTTGTGCAGCGCCTGGCATGCGACGACGGGGGTGGCCGACGCCATTGCGGCCAGGACTCCGTTCACGAACAGCAACGCCACGAGAATCACGACCATACAAGTCAGTTTCATGAGAACCACCTCCGCGATCAGTGACTCTTGGAATTTCTACCCATCCATCTGTCCGCTGAACCCTTCGCTGGCCTCGTAACCATGCATCCCACAGGGGGCCCCGCTGCGGGAAGCGCCACGTCGTATCCTGTGCCCACAGCACGGCGTCACCGATCGGCCTGCGCCGTGCGCCGGAAGGGCCCATTTTTCCGGATCAAGTGCATTGAGTCATCGCTTATTCGTCGCTTATGCGGACGGTGCGGTCCAGAAGGTCGGCGACCTTAATTCGTCGGCCGCGCCACCCAGCGTGAGGCTTAGACTGCCCGAATTCCCTTCCCGCCATTCAAGGTCGGAGCTGGTACCGTTCGTCTAGTTTGGATGGCACGGCCAGTCGTTCGTCGTCGAAGACCGGAAGGTGCTGGGTACCTAATGCGTCGTCAAGCGGTCCGGTCGCGCAAGCCCCGACAGGCTCCTTCACAGCACAAGACGATCGTGGGGGCGCTTAAGCGGTTACCGATTCCGGCCGCGCGGTTCGGTTTAGCCGCCTATAACATGGCGCTCCGTACTTGGGCGCCGGAACTGGTCACCTCAACATACTTCGGGGCACGCGTTCGCTGCGATCCGAAGGATCTAATTCAGCGGACGATCCTAAATTTCGGTGTCTGGGAGCCCGACGTATCGCAGACCATCGAGCAGACCCTCAGCGCCGGAGACGTATTCGTCGACATTGGCGCCAACATTTTGGATACGACTCGCTGCTCGCCGCTTCACGTGTCGGTGCAACGGGCCGAGTCGTGGCGATTGAAGCCGCGCCGCGCACGTTGCGCCTCCTGCAGGAGAACCTCGCACGGAACTCGTTCGCCACCAACGTTCGAGCCGTCAACGTCGCGGTGTCAGAACGGCCGGGAAAGCTCGACCTCTATGACTTCAGCGACGACAATATCGGCGCCGCAACCACGCTCGCCTCTCGGGCAAGTGAATGGCGTCAACTCCATGGTGCGAGCAGCGGTACCTTCGTTGCCTCAGTGGACGCCTTACCCCTTCGGGACATTCTGACGCCGGACGAACTGCAACGAGTGCGTCTGATCAAAATGGACGTGGAGGGCGCAGAGCCATCCATCCTGGATAATATCCTGACCGACCTTGCCTGCTATCCCGCGACCATGGACATCCTCGTCGAGGCGAGCGACGATGTCGACGCCTGGCGCGACGTGTTTAGTCAATTGCGAGCCTGCGGTTTTTCCGTGTGGGCGATCGAAAACCATTATGAACCTGAGTGGTACCTCCGCTGGCGGCCAACGCCGCTGCGGCGCTTGGAGACCCCATCCACATGATTCCGTCGGCGGCATCGTCGCCGTTCGGGCAGACATGATCTTTACCCGGGCTTTCGGTAGAAGCAAAGAGCTGTTGTCCAGCAGCAGCGGCTTAGTAGTAGCCGCCCTTGTCGTTGTTGTAGTAACTGCGTTTGTCGTTCCAGTAGGGCTTCTTGTAGGCCGGGCTGGTTACCGCCGGACCGTCGGTTTGCACAATCGCCAGTTCGAAGGGGTCACCGGCCGGGTTGATGCCGGCGTTGGCTGTGCCGGCCAGCCCGAGCGCGGCGCCGCTGATAATCCCGGCGGCCGCGGCGGGCAGTACGATGGCGCCGGTGAGGCCGCGAATCATGGTGGGCATTCGTATCTCCTTGTGTTCCTGGGGGTTTCGGACTGCAACCGGCTGGTTCGGCCGTCGATATAACTGTCGCCCACGGGTTCGTTCAAGTGATCCGGCGATGGGCGGGTTCTGGGTGGGAGAACATTTCTCCTCCAATCGGAGGAGAGGAAATCAACCACCGAATCGGTCATGCACCAGGATGCGAGGCTAGGGGTCCGTATCGATGGCGTTGGCATGCCATGGGGTCCTTCGACGAGATCTGGCGTCCCTCGCGCCAGTGATGATCAGGTGCGCAGTCTCGCGCACGTGGCCAAGCATCCCCAGATCGTGCTTCTGTTGGCCTACACCGGGATCCGATGGGGCGAGTTGGCCGGCCTTCGGGTGCGCCGCCTTGATTTGTTGCGCCGTCGGATAAGCCTTATGGACAACGCTCTGACAGTCGGCAGACGGATCGTGGTCGGTCCGTTGAAAGGCCACCGGAACCGCACGGTTTGCATGCCAGGCTTCGTCGCGCAGACCCTGGCGCCGCTGTGCTGGGGCAAAGGGCGGGACGAGCTGTTGTGAACGGACGCGAAAGGTGAGCCGTGAAGGCTGACCCGACGTTCCCGAGGGTCACGGCGCGCGCTCTGCGGCACACCTACGCCAGCTTGGCGATCAGTTCGGGTGCCAAGGTGTTGGTGGTGCTTTGACCTGCATCAAAAACTGGAGCCCCCGGTCAGGATTGAACTGTTCTGACGGGCCAGGGCGGGAGCCCGAAAAGCCGCTCTAGCAGCGAAAGTTCATCATCGGAGATCGCTGGAGATGTCTGTAACTGTGGGGAAATTGTGGGCAATTTGTGGGCACAGCGCGCGGATCAATAGGGTCCAGAACGACTGCCCTTATGGCATCGCTTCGGCCCACTTCATGTGCCCCTCGAAGCCCAGCGATGTAGATATAGAGCGGTAGCGGTCCCACTAGTCGCGGTAGCTAGTCTCCGGTCGGCTGTGGGGTCGGGCGCTGGCTGCGATTCGGGTCGTCGAGCCCTCGGTGGTCGAGGCCGGCCGAGCCTTAGCCTTGGTTGGTGGCCTCGCTTTCGGAGTCGTTGTGGCATCGGAACCGGGTCCTGGCGCAGGCCGCGCTGGAGCACCCGTTCCTCCAGGGCATCGCGTCGGGCGAGTTGGCCCAAGCTGCGTTCGCCTACTACGTGGGACAGGACGCCGCTTTCCTCGATGCATTCTGCCGTGCCTACGCCTTGGCTCTGGCGAAAAGCCCCGACGAAGACGGGCTGATCGCGTTCCGGGAGCTGCTCGATGCCGCCGCCGACGAGCTTCGCCTTCACCAGGGCTACGCGGCCCGCTGGGAGGTCGACCTTCACCCCGTGCCAGGCCCCGCCACCTCGGCCTATACCAACTTCTTGCTGGCGGTGGCTGCGCTGGAGCCGGTTGGCCACATCGCGGCGGCGATGACGCCGTGTATGCGGCTTTACGCCTACCTCGGCCATGAACTGGCCGCTCAGACAAAGCCCGAGAGTCCATATCGCGAGTGGGTAATGACGTACTCGAGCGCGCAGTTCGAGACCCTGGCGCGACGTCTAGAGGTTCTACTCGACCGCTACGGAGGTGATCACGACCGCTTGGCCGTCCTATATCAACAGGCGATGGAACTCGAATTGCGGTTCTTCGACGCTGCCGGCCGATGGCAGAGTCCAGACGGGATCTCTCCCGGATAGCCTTGGACGGAATCGGCGCGGAACAGTCCCAAGGTTCGCAGATTGTTCAGTCGCTGGCAGCCGAAAAGGGGCAACAGGTGACCGACAAGGACAGCTCTGACGAAGTCACCGGGGAAGCCACTTCTGCGTTTCCCCGCGCTGAGTTCCTCAACGAACCGGACGCTCTTCCAACCGTAGGACGCGACAGCACGGTCTCCGGGGTCGATAAGCTGCCGACGGGTTCTGCACTGCTGGTTGTGAAACGAGGTCCCAACGCCGGATCCCGGTTCCTGCTCGATCAGCCTGTCACGTCAGCGGGCCGACATCCCGGCAGCGACATCTTTCTCGACGATGTCACCGTGAGCCGCCGGCATGCGGAGTTCCGACGGGAGGACGACGAATTCAAGGTTGTGGACGTCGGTAGCCTCAACGGCACCTACGTCAACCGGCAGGCGGTGGAGTCGGCGGTGCTGCTCAGCGGCGACGAGGTGCAGATCGGCAAGTTTCGCCTGGTGTTCTCGACCGAGCGCGAGAACGACAGCGGCCACGGGCAACCGAGGAGTCAGTGACCGCACTCGATGCCCCCAGCTCCGTTGTGGCAGGGTGGGGAGCTTTGCGGGACACCAACGGACAATGCTGGCCGCGGCCGACGGTCGGCGCCGTTGGTCAGCACGAGCACGTCGTGGTTTGCGTAGTTGGCGAGGAGGTCGTTTCCAGACCAACCTTCAGCCGCTTGGCGATGTTGTCTGGCCCTCGGGCGGCCACCGACGGGCCTAAAGGCATGTCGAGGAAAATGCACTCGTCGCTTAGCGCGGATTTCACTGCTTCCCAGTCTCGCTTCGCGAGTGCTCGCCAAAGATGCAGCACAGTTCAAAGATGCAGCACAGTTTCAGAGGCGTTCGTCATTCAGCCATCTTTGGAGCCAGAATGCCGGAGGAGAAGGGTTTCGCCGCTCGACGGCTGATCTTCGTATCTGCGATCTTGTGACCTTTGCGGTGACCTGGACAACCACACACGGCCCTTGCCCGACATAACGCCGGAATGGCCTAGCTCAATTTCGTCATCGTGAATGTGATCGGCGGCGGCAACGGCTGCCCTTCTTCCCCGGGGTGCCCGTTACAGTCGGCCCACCTTGTAAAGGAAGAAGTTCTTGTACCAGTCAGAGTTCCAAAATTGAAAGAATAGATCGCTGCCCCGGCTACCGTTGTCCCATCTGGACAAATCGCTGCGGATGGCCCGGGACGCGCGAAGCTCCAACTGGAACCGCTGAACCGCGCATCCGCAGACAAGCTGTTAGAACTATCTATGTGGACGCATTCGGAGCCGCACGTTGAAGTGACCGTCCACTGCTCCGTCCCTCGTTGAGGGAAGCTGACGAGATAGGTGCCGTCCGGCGGCGGCTCCGTGGCGGCAACGCGCGCTGCACCGAAGAGCAACAGCGGACCCGCGACTCCCAGTCCCACCGAGAGGCGAATGCCTCTGAGGGTGCACCGGGCCTTGGCGGACATCATGTGGGACCTCCTCCGCTCGAGCGAACCCAAACTTGACCCGCAGTGTCCTCCCACACCCGCATGAATAGTGCGGAAAGAGCAATTCAGCGAACTTGTCATCCACGCGGTCGCGCGGCCCTTCCGTGTCCAAGAAATCGATGTGCAAAATCGGCAGGCCGCCAAGCCTCGGCAATTACAGTCTTCCTGCCGCGATAGTGCGGCGACGAGCGTCGCAAGAGGGAGTCGGTATGCCAGCACTCAAGGGCTTCTCCCATATCGATTTCACGGTCTCGGATCGTGACCGAGCCGCGGCGTGGTGGCAGGACGTGATGGGCTTCACCGTCGCACGCCGGTGGCGTGGCGACAGCTTTGATGTCATCACGCTGATGCATCCCTCGGGCCTAGTCGTGTCGGTCATGACTCACGACGTACCGGGGAGCGGCGCGTTCGACGAACGGCGCATCGGACTCGATCACATTGCCTTCCAGGTTGCGGATCGAGACGAACTGCAACGATGGGTGGCACATCTGGAGGCGAACGGTGTGGCGCACTCAGGTATCGCCGACATGTCGTACGGGCCCACACTGGTGTTTCGCGATCCCGACAACATCCAACTCGAACTCTTCGTTACCCCGCTTGCCGAGCAAGCAGGGCGAGTTATCGCTGAGGCGCATTCCGGGGAGGCGCGTCAAGCGTTGCACGAGGCTGTAGCAAGCGACGAGCGGGCCTTGAACCGAAACTGAAGTCGGTGCCGCGATCGACTCCTCTCGGGCCGTCGCTGTAGACCGCCCTCGTCACTGAAGAAGCTGATTAGTTCGTCCACGTCGGACTTCAAAATGGCGGCAAGGAACCTCCGCACCACCGACTCTGCTGATTCGCTCATGTTTGCAACCTTTCAAAGCAGGCGACGTGGCGGGCCTCAGACTTGGCCGGGCTGGCCCGACTCAGAACGGGTTTCAGACGTCTGCCAGATTGTTGCGTTGCCGGTCAAGTGGGCGGCGTCGTCAGCTCAAGTCGGGGAAGCGCGCGACGCGTCGGTAATCTCGTCGCGCATACCGAACAGGAATACTGCAAGGAGTGCGCAAGGAAATTCCCTTAGCATGGCCGGTCAATCTCGTCCGCAACACGCACCAGCATCGCCGCAAACTCGCGCGCCTGCGCAGGGCTGAGGTGATCAGCCTCGTTGGCCCACAAAGTAATCCACCGTACGCAGCGGCCGTCGCTCAACTGCCGGCCGTTGACGTAGATCATCGTTTCGCCGAAACGCCGTGGAGCAGTGGTGAAGTCACGTGAGTATGCGCCGTCGTTGTCGCGGCACCAGCAGAGCAGCTCGGCCGCATCGGGCGGCGCGGCGACGTGGCTGAACATCACGGTGTCGGCCACGTTCTCGCCGGCCCATACACGTGCGGTGAATAGCAGTTTGGCCGCTTCGTAGCCGCCGCATTCCCAGCCGTCCAGTTCGGCGATCTGCTCGGGACGCAGTTGGTCGGCCAGCTCGCGCCAAGTCGTCGCGGTGCCGTCGTGCGGAATGGTCATGTCTCATCCTAAATCCGCTAAATAGGTGTGTTTGCGGTCCCATGGCACCCATCTATGCCCCCTTTGCACCGACAGGCCAACAACATCGGCGTAAATCGAAAAGAGCCGCCGGCGGGTGCCCTCGTTTGCATTAACGTCACGGAATGGCTCAAGGGAATGCGGCACCACCCACCGCGCCGCGGTTAAGGCGGCTGAGCCGTCGCACCAAGATCGCGCTCATTGCCGGTCCCGTTACTATCGTCGCCGCCACCGTCGCGTCCTTCGCGACCCTCGCCTGCACCGCGCACCGGGCACACCCCGCATCCCAAACCGTGCAACCTGCATCGCCGTCAGGCAAACCACCCTCGGCGCAAACCGTGCTGCCGTTCACCGGCCTCCACGAAACGGACGGTGTGGCGGTGGACGGCGCGGGCAACGTGTACGTGACCGATTTCTGGCACAGCCGGGTGGTGATGCTGGCGGCTGGTTCACAGGCCCAGACCTGGCTGCCGTTCATCGGCCTCGACGGCCCGACGGGTGTGGCGGTGGACAGCGCGGGCAACGTGTACGTGGTCGATTCCGGGCACAACCGGGTGGAAGGTGGCGGCCGGGTCACAGACCCAGACGATGCTGCCGTTCACCGGCCTAAACGGCCCGACGGGTGTGGCGGTGGACGGCGCGGGCAACGTGTACGTGGCCGATGGTCTAAACGGGCGGGTGGTGAAGTTGGTGGCGGGGTGATCTTTTTGATATTGAACTGTTTGGCACATCACTGGCAGGCGGCCGAGTCGGAGCCCGGAAAATATACTTTGACCTGCAGAAATCATGGTGCGCAAATACCGGGATTGAACGAGCGAACTTTCGCCAGCAAATAGGCATAGGAATCAGAAATACCGAACACCATCAAGACAGCGCGGTGCAGTTCAGCGTAACGTCGACCGTCTTGCTGACAATGAGGGTCGT
The DNA here is from genome assembly GCA_963744085.1 of uncultured Actinomycetota bacterium. Classification (GTDB taxonomy): domain Bacteria; phylum Actinomycetota; class Actinomycetes; order Mycobacteriales; family Mycobacteriaceae; genus Mycobacterium. The sequence continues at coordinate 31,449 of CAVUSK010000014.1, read as the reverse complement.
AACTCCGCCCGCTCCAGGGTGTGACCGGGTTGTGCGGGTGATCGTATTCGGATTACGGACACCAGCCACTGTGCACTTGGAGATCGGCCCGCTGCCGATCCTGGTGATATTCACGGTGTAGCCCTCGCTTTGCCACTGCGCGATGGTGTCTTGTGCAGACCCTGCGCTCGAGGGGGCGGCTGAAGTCGGCGCCGCCAATGCCAATGTTGCGGCCGCTATTCCGGTTGCGGTGAGGATTGTGTTGGCGAGCTTCATCATTGAAGCCTCTTTTCGTGCTGAGCGACGTGCCAGCCAAGCTAAGTGCCTGGTCAGGGCCGCTAAGCCGAATCTATGCAGTAGTTCTGGGAAACTTCTGAGATGGCGTAATGCGTGCCGCGGCTGGCACACGATGCGGCATGGTTGGACTGCGGCGGCGTGGTCTTCGACCGTGCTGCGGCACGGGACTTCGTCGACACTTCGCCCGGCTGCAGATACGGCGCGATACTCGAACCATGGGCGGCGCAGCCGGTGCCGATATTCTGCTCGTCGAGGACGATCGGCAGTTGGCAACGATGCTGACGACGTTGCTCGCCGAGGAGGGCTACCGGGTACAGGTCGCCGGTGACGGGCAAGCCGGATTGCATCTGGGGTTGACTCGGCGATACCGCGCCCTGATTGTCGACCGCGGGCTGCCCGTCCGCGACGGGCTAGAGGTGTTGCGGATTCTTCGTTCGAACGGGGTGGTGACACCGGCGCTGGTGCTCACCGCCCGTGGCGCCTTGGCCGATCGCGTGGAGGGTCTGGACGCCGGGGCCGAGGACTACCTGGTCAAGCCGTTCGAGGTGCCCGAACTTCTCGCCCGGATCCGGGCATTGCTGCGCCGAAACGCCGCCGCCGCACAATCGCTCCCGGTCGCCGGATGGCGGCTGGATATCGCGGGTCGGACGGCGATCGACCCGACCGGGGCGCGCGAGGAAGTGGAACTGTCGCAGCGAGAATGCGCTCTGTTGACATTGCTGGCCATGTCCCCCGATCAAGTGTTCACTCGGGCACAGATTCTCGGCCAGGTCTTCGATCACGCCGACACCGAGAACACGGTCGACACCTACGTGCACTATCTGCGCCACAAGCTCGGCCGCGAGGTCATCCACACGGTCTACAACCTCGGCTACCGGCTCGGTCGGCCGTGAAGTGGTCCCGCCGGCGGCCCGCAATGGTATCGGCGAGTTCTGTCAACGATCGGATGTTGTTGCGGCGTGCTGGCCGCCGCACCGCGTTGCAGACCGCAGTAATACTCAGCGTCTTCCTCGCCGTCGTGGGCTTGGTCGCCTACGTTCTGAACGTCCACGTCCAGAACGGTCAAATCAATGCACAGCTGTCAGCGGTCGTCGCCAGCGCGGATGACGTGGTCGATCCGCCGCCCGGCGTGGCGTTGGCGATGCGAGCAGCGGACGGTTCCGTGGCGGTGAGCCCTCATGCTCCCGCGGCAACCGCGCGGTTGACCGGTGGGCCGGTGGGCTACTTGTCCGTGAATGAAGGCGGGCACAGGTATCGGGCGCTGGTTGTCGATCGCGCCGGCACTCGCGTTGTCGCTCTTCTGGATCTCGCGCCATGGGAGACCTTCCGGCGGCAGTTGCTCCTCGCCCTCGCCGTTGCTGAATTCGTCGGGATGCTGGCGATCGCCGTCGTTGTCGCGATGTTGTCACGGCGGGCGATCCGCCCAATGGCAACGGCGCTGGCGTTGCAACGCCGGTTCGTGGCCGATGCCTCTCACGAGTTGCGTACGCCGTTGACTCTGTTGCACACCCGCGCGCAGATGCTGGCCCGAAATGCCGACACGCAGAATGTCGACAAGAACCTATCGACGCAGCTCAACGAGTTGGTAGCCGACACCCGTGCGCTCGGCGTCGTGGTCGAAGACCTGCTGCTCGCCGCGTCGCTTGACGCTGCGGCCGGGCCCCGTGAATGGGAGCGAGTGGAATTGCTCGACCTGGCCGAAGAGGTTCGGGCAGCCACCGCAGCCCACGCGCAAACCCTCGGCATCGCGGTTCTCGTCGATGACACAGCTGCCCGGGGGGCGCTGCTAACCGGGTCACGTTCAGCGCTACGGCGAGCGCTGATTGCGTTGATCGACAACGCTTTAACGTATGAAAAACCCGGTGGACGAGTCGTGCTACAACCGGTGCGGACCGCGACCACGGTGTCGATCGCGGTGATCGATACCGGAGCGGGGCTCGACCCCCGCACCGCCCGGGAGCTATTCACCCGATTCGCGCACCGCGACAGACATACCGCGGGAAGACGGCATTATGGAATCGGGCTTGCCTTGGTCCAGGAAATCGTGGACCACCATCACGGCCACATCACCGTCACCGGCGCACCCGGACGAGGAGCCACCTTTACCCTGATATTTCCTGCCGCAGAGGGTGATTCGGCTGGGTGACCCAACGCGTTGCCCGATCGGCTTGTCGGGACATCATATCGCCAAGGGGCACACGCGTGGCCGCGATAGCGCTCACGGATTCACCGCGCGTGTATTCGCTGCGCGACACTAGCTTTCGACTCATATGAACGACACCCGCGGCCGATCATCCAATATATCCGCCGCCAGTAGTGCCACCGCTCAAGCTGGCCCCTATAACCGTCCATCAGGTCGCAGTCCTGCGGCCGCCAACCACGACCCACCAATAGGTGCAGCCTGTCAACCGTGCCCCTGCCATCCGGGCGGCACACCCGCACCGACGCATCACCGCCACCAACAACGCAAGATGTCCGACCGGCACGGAGGCATCGACCTAAGCGCGTCACCACGCCGACCCGACACGCCACACAACGCCAGGTGCAAACGAACGTAAGTCGGTTCCCCCCAACGCAGTTCGCTATCTATCCAAGCCAACTCAGAAGTTTCCAAGAACTACGTCATAGCGTCGTCCGCGTTGCCCGTGCCAACGGAACGGAGATCGAGTAATGAGAAAACTTGTTGTACTGGTATTTGCGGCGGGGATGTGGTTGGCACCTCCCGCACTCGCCGATGGCGGTAGCGCTTCTACGCCTTCGACGCCCGCACCAGTGATCTCGACTGGCGGCGAAACTAGCGGAACCAACCAAGGCAGTTCATGTGGCAACCGGCAGACACAAAGATTTACGCCCGCTGCCGGGTCTAATCCCTACGCCTGGGCGGAACCCGACTGGCCAGGATTTTTTGTTGTGACCACACCGGTGCCAAGTTCGGGTTGCTCAAGATGACTCCCTGGTCGGGTTCGCGCAGTTAGGTGAAGACACCTTGACCCAATCGCAGGCCAGTCGCTTTCGGTAACAGCCTTGGCCGTTTACGCCATGGCGTTGTGGTGTCGCGGTCAGCCTTCGCCGCAGCGTGCAAACGCCGCATTGCCTGTGTTGCTTCGGCGGCCGGTCGAAGGGGACTAGCCAGGGGACGAAATGCTCTGTACCTCGTGACCGGGGTAGCCCCTTCTCCCCACCGGTTGGCCGCACGGTGTCCCAGGAGACTGGCTCAACGATGAGGTCTGCCAATGCCGTTAGGTCCCTCGTTTCAGGGCATCGACGATTCTGGGTCTGGTGATCTCTGTGAGCCCGCAATCGGGTTGTAACCGCGGTCTGATGCAAAAAAGGTGGAGACGTTACACGCGCAGAGTATGACCGGATGATCAAGCCAAGAAGAACAAGGAGGTCCTGATGGACACCATGGCCGCCACCGAATTCCTCGCCCGTTCAACCACGCTGACCAGCGTCGGCTGGATTGGATACATCATCATCGGCGCCATTGCGGGATGGATCGCCAAACATCTCATGCACGCCAAGGAGGGCTTCATAGTCACTATCCTGATCGGCATCGCCGGCGCACTAATCGGCGGTCCTGCTCAGCTTCTTCGTCAACACCGAAAAGGGTGGGTGGTGGTTCACCTTGTTGACCGCCGTCCTCGGGGCGGTGATCCTGCTCGGGCTGTTTCGACTGGTCCGACGACGTGCATAGACATGTGCCCGCAGTCGGGAATCGGTCCTCCCGGACTGCTGCCAGGTGATCTCAAACGTCGGCATCCGACTTAATCAGCAGCCGACTTTGTAGGTGGCTTTTCGTCGCCCTGCTTGTTCAGCGTCTCGCTCGCGCTGCTAACGACACTTCGTATGAACTCGTACTGGGTCTTGACGAGCTTGTCCGCCATATCCAGGGCGGCGTCGGCGATGGCCTTGCGTCTTGACGGGTGGTCGTCGCCGTGCGCGGGCATCGACTCATCGACGGCGTCAACGAACTTGCGCACGGCATCGATCGCGGTCCGTTGTCCGGATTCGACCGACTTGAGCACTTCGTCAGACAGGGCTGCTGCTCGTTCGGTCAGGTCTGACGCTCGTTCCGCCGCGGTCTTTTGCTCTGCGTTCTCTGCCATGATCGAGCTCCTCGGGTCGAATAGAAACAAGTCTCGGCATCAGATTGCGCTCCGACCCGGCGTTCTGATAGGGCCGATGGTCCCCGCTCCGCCTGATGGAAAACGACCTTCGGGTAGAGGCCGGCGTGATGGTCGGGCCGATACCGGACTAAAAGCACGACGGAAAAACACCGCAGCGGGAAGCGCCACGTCAAAGGTCCGAGTTGCACCGTCCTAGATCTACCTGGAGAGCTACTACGCGAACTGCAGATCGGCCAGGGTCCATGCGGTCAGGAACTACTTGCATCGCAGATTTCGACCATTCCAAAAACGGGTAGCGGTCTACCCGCGCTTCTCACCGCCCGGCGGCCGAACGTTGTTCGTGCCACGGTCGGAACGTCCGGCGCCGGTGCTTGAAGATATGAGGAGAGAAGAGATGTCGATTGACATGCCAATGGTGCCCGAGACACTCCCGGCCGAGGTGTCAGACATAGAGCAGGGCGACGTGCCCGACACGGTCCAACAGGCTGACGGTCACACGCAATCGCAGACCTCTAACACGACCGTTCTGATCGCAGAGGCCGACGTGCTTTTCGGCACCGCCGCTGCAACAGGGTTGCGGAGGAAGGACCGTAGCTGGATTTCGGTCTGGCGCCGGCTCTTTGCAGCCGCCCCAAGTGATTCACGTCCGAACCGACGTCACTATCCGGCCCGCATGGACTTTCTTGAGGACTCGCGAATGGCACGCGAGATGTTGCGGCTGTGAGTCCCGTGGTGCTGACGTCGACCACCCCAGGGGGAACCCACCTGTCGGCAACCCAGCACCGAGAAGGCATAGCAGCCGTGCAGCTATGTGGGCGATTCCCGGTTTTTTCAGCTGCGTGCTGCGACGGGAAGCATTGGGATTTAAGAGGTTTCGCAATTGGGTAGGCGGAAATCGCCGCCGGAGCTTTGCCGCTCAAAGTTGTTCAAGACGCCCGGCAGCAAAGTACGCCAACTCGCTGGCGCGGTTTCGAGGTTGAACCGGTGTGGTGTCCAGGTTGAATAGGACGGGTGGCCGAGACGTTCGCTGAGGTGCCGGACGGTCGGCACCCCGCCCACTCACTGCGGCTGTTTACCTGCTGGCTCGACCCGAGTTGACGGACGCCGACCCGGCATTCAGGGATGCCTGCGGAACACCCGGCCTACATGGTGACCGTGATACAAGTCGGCAATAGTCCGACGGCAGGTGGGGTGGTCACGGACAGGGAGAGCAGGATGGCGGGCAAGTTCGAGCTATATAAGGACGCGAAGGGCAGTTCCGGTTCCGGCTCAAGGCCGCCAACGGCGAGATCATCGCGGTCGGCGAGGCCTACGACTGGAAGGCCAGCGCGAAAAACGGCATCGCCTCGGTGCAGAAGAACGCCCGAGGACGCCTCGGTGGTCGACCTCACGGAGTAGCGCCAGCATGGTGCCCCGCAAGCAGATCTAAGATCACGTACCCGAATGGGAAGATCTATGTGGCCCCCCACGCGGAAGTGACTGTTGTGCGTATCGAGCTGCTCACCTCGCCGGGATGCCCCAACGCCGAGACCACCAGGAAGATGGTCGCCGACTGCCTTAGCAGCCTCGGCATCGACGAGCCGATCATCGACCGCGTCGGCACCTACCCCTCACCGACGGTGCTCATCGACGGCGTCGACGTGATGCGTCCAGCGGTCAAAGCGCCGACCGGCGATGCGTGTCGACTCGACCTGCCCACTCCGCAACACATTCTCGATGCACTACGCCCCTGTAGGTCCAATTCAACTGACAGTCAATGGAGTAATTGATGCCCGACCAGTCGGAAGCCCCCCAGTCGGTCGCAGCCTCCGCCGAGCAGCTGCCGCCCGCGATCCGAGAACTCCACCGAGCCGTGTTGCGCGGCTTCCGTGACACCGGCCAGGTCCATCGCGACGATCTGCGCCCGACCGCTGCCGCGCTCGGCGTCGACCTCGACGATGCCCTGCACCAACTTGGCAGCGCCGACCTCGTGCACAGCGCACCCGACGGACAAATCGAGGTCGCCTACCCGTTCTCACACCAACCCACCGGCCACACCGTCCACCTCACCGGCCACCCCCCGGTCGCAGCAATGTGCGCAATCGACGCACTCGGCATCCCGCTGATGACCGGCACCGACGGCATCATCGAGTCAGCCGACCCCGACACCGGGACACCGATCCGCATCCACCGCCACAGCGACCAATGGACATGGCAACCCGCCAGCACCGTCGTCGTCATCGCACAAACCGACTGCTCTGGAACCCTGGCCGATACCCTCTGCGGATCGATCACCTTCCACACCGACCAGCAACACGCGCATTCGCACCTCGACAACCATCCCGAATTGCACGGGCACATCATCGGCCAGGCCGACGCGATCTCCCTGGCCGACTGCGCCTTCCGAGGCTTGCTCGCGAGCTGACCGATTGACCAGCGACCAGTACGGGGACCTCTAATTGAAAGATCCGATCTGATGACTCAGAAGATTTGCTTTGATTGCTTCCATAAGTTGTTCCCTGACAAGCCAGTTCGGAAGGTTACGTTGGGTCGGCAATGCGTTGTGTGCAAAGCGCACACGGATCGACCGGAACAGTTGATTCCTGTTGAGGCAGAGGCTATTCCGCTGGTTAAGCAAATAGCTCAAGTGCCGCGGCGAGTTACTACACCGAACTGAACGGCATGCCGACCAGCGTGTCGCTGTTCGTGTGGCTGCCCGAGGAGCGGGCCAAGTGGGTCGAGATGCGGGCCGAGCGGGACCGCTTTGGGCTCACTCATGCCCACTGGCGCAACAGATCTCGCCCTACCACCCCTCACAAACCACCCCTCGATACCATCCCTCCTGAAGGACCGCGCCGGGGGCTACCACCCGGCGCGTCCTCTGCGCGGCTACACGATCACGTGGTACCCGACCGGCCTGGCTGCGGCCACCGGACCCGACTTGCGGCTGGCGAGCTTCTCGTTCACCCACGCCGCCGCGATTCCTGCGATCACGCCGCGCAGGATCGTGGTGATCACTTGCTCACCGCCTCGGCGTGGGCCTTGACGCACAGGCCGTACGCCTTGCCGTGGCGGATCTTCTCGCCCAGCACGGTGGCCTTGCCGTTCGGCCCGGTGACGCTTGCCTGCCACTCATCCCCGTCGCCGGTGATCGCGTAGGTCGCGCCGTCCGCGCCGGTGCCGTGTTGCGCAACGCGGCCCTTCTCGTCGCGCTCGCCGTCCAGCGTCCAGCGCAACTTCGGCCTGGCGGCCTTCGCTTCCTCGGCGGGCTTCTCGGGTGCCGGCCCTGCGGCCTTCTTCGCGGGTGCCTTGGCGGCCTTCTCGGGCTGCTTGGCCGGTGCCTTGGCCGCGCTCTGCGCCTTGCGCGCTTCGTGCAGGTTGGCCACCTCTGGCAAACCCTCTGCCGGTGCGGCCGGTGCGGTGGTGGTGCTGGTTGTCATTACTACTCCCTTTGCTGTGGCTAGACCTTTTGCCCTGCCTACCAGCAATAATACGCTTTCAGAGCGTTCGCTGTAACCCGATCCTGTTGCGGCACTTGGGGTTTGGAGCCCTTCCGCCCATGCGCCGCGCCGCTGGAATCCTGCCGACGAGCACCACAGAACCACGAGCGGGTCCCTGTGCGTGCGCGTCGGCCCCGGGTGGCCGTTCAAAGTCAACGCCCCGCGAAAGCGCGCTCCGCAGTTGCGGTGCTCGCGGATCGTAGGACGACCGCGGCGCGACAGCGGATAATGACGTCGTGGCGCAACGCAACGGCTCGCTGTGGTCGATCGACTCACAGGACTCGATCCTGTCCATACGTTCGCGCGGTTCAATCCTGTCGATCGGCTCAATCGGGTCGGCACTGTCCATAGGAAGCGTCGGATCGTTCCTATCAGCGTTCTCGGTCGGCTCGTTCGCTAGCTTCGCCAGCCTCTTGTCGGCCGCCGCGGATCGATCGATCATGTCGTGGCGGAGTCGAAGGGCCGTTCTATCTGGCGGCGAGCAGATGGAGTAGTGCAACGTCTCAGCGAACGCGTAGGTACACCCCCCGGATCGGGTTCTCTACCCGTGCGATTGAGCGGTGATCCCCGCAAGCCCGCCACGGGAATCAGGCCCCGCACCAGCGAAAAGAACGTGGCGTTTTCTTTTCCTCGCGCCGGAGTGCAAAGCGGCCGAAAGCACCTTCTCAGAACGAGGTTCGTCGCGAGCGATCCCCGCGTCTATATCGACAAAGACGCCGAAATCACTGGCTGCTGTGTGCAGGCGCGGGATGCGGCGATGAAGAGATGGAGGAAAACGCCATCATCGCGTGTTCTGAATGAACTCCGTTGCGGCGCCGATTGGGGCAAACACATTCGTACTCGGCGAGCACGACTGGCTCACCGAGGTGTTATTACGCCGCGCGGCTCAGCGCCACTGGGACAAGGGGTTGACCGGATCGGCGCGCACTGACGATGATCGTTCACAAAAGGCCGGGTCGTGATCAGGGATTGTGGCGAACAACCTGCCGAAGTTGGCGTTCGTGATGGCTGCACTGGTTTGCGCGGCCGGTTGCTCGACGTCTGATTGTTCAGCGCCGGCGTCCTGGGGAGGCTTGAGCGAGGAAAACAGACAAAAACTTATCGGCTTCCCAAAGGTTAAATGATGTCTGTAGAGGTGGACCAGAGGTCAGAGCCAGAGTGCCTGCTTTGTGGGCACGATCTTTCATCTCACCGCGAGGGTGCGTTGCCGGTTCCCTGTCAGCATCGCAAGTTTAGAGGAACACTTGGAAAGCGTTGTGATTGTCCCGACTTCGTCGGAAAGGGCGACGGCTACTAGCCCAACGACACCGGCCCTCATTCCAACCCAGAACGGTGCATCATCAACCGCACTTGACCAAGACATTTACTCCACTTCCTTCGGATTCCAGTCGTAGGGTGCCGGGTATGGGACGCCTTCTTGCCCAGTTGGTCGGCACGCTGCTGCTGGTCGGCATTGTGCTGCATTTCATCTGGTGGATCATCGGCGCCGCAGCCGTTGTCGGTGGGGTGTGGTTGGCTGCGCGGATGCACCGCGCCGCGCTCGCGGCCGAGGAAGCCGAGCGGCGCCGCCAGGCCGAGATATGCGCCAGAGTTGATCTGCAGCACAAGTGGGTGATGGCAGGCGACCCGCGTGGCACGTGTCATCTATCGGGCCATGGGCGGCCCCCGGTACGGCGATCTCCGCGACTGGTCTGCGATCGCGTTGTGGGCGAAAGATATTGCGGCTCAACTGAAGTTCCAGGCGCCTGCGGAGCCGGAACGGCAATCCGGGTCCACCCCCGTACTGTGAGACCATGGCACTGACTGTGGCCGTCACGGGGCCCACCGGCCAGATCGGGACCGCGGCCGTAACGGCGCTCGAACGCGACCCCGCAGTCGAGCGTATTCACGGCATGGCGCGCCGGCCGTTTGACCCGGCATCGATGGGGTGGTTGAAGACGACATATCGGCAAGGCGACATTCTGGACCGGGGCGCCGTCGACGCACTGGTTGCCGATGCCGACGTCGTCATTCATTTGGCCTTCGTCATCATGGGCTCCCGGGACGAGAGCCAGCGGGTCAATCTCGCCGGAACCCGCAACGTCTTCCAAGCCTGCGCATCCGGGGCATACCGCGGCCGGCCGCGGCGCCTGGTCTATACATCGTCGGTCGCGGCGTACGGCTATCACTCCGACAATCCCGTGCCGCTTACCGAGGACGTTTCGACGCGCGGCTCACCGGAGCATTATTACTCCGAGCAGAAGGCGGCACTGGAGGCCGCGCTCGCTCGGATCACCCAGGGATCTCCACTGGAGGTGTTCGCGCTGCGGCCGTGTATCGTCGCCGGGCCGAAGGCCCGCTTACTGGCCGAGGCGATGCCATGGAATTGGGTTCCGTTGGTGCGCAGCGTGACTCGTGCCATTCCCTTGTTCAAGACACTGGTTCCCGATCCAGGCTTTCCCCTTCAGCTCGTGCACCATGACGACGTTGCCGCTGCGATCGCGCTCGCGGCCACCACATCTGCTCCGGCCGGCGCTTACAACATCGCCGGGGACGGTGTGGTCTCGATGTCTGACGTGGTCGCTGCCCTCGGGGGCCGACCCGTCCGGGTGCCGGCGGTCGCGGCAACGGTGGTTTTAGGGGCCCTGGCCCGACTGCCATTCGTGCCGTCAGCCGCGCAGTGGTTGCACGTCGCGCGGACCTCGGTGGTGATGGACACCAGCAAGGCGAAGACCCAGCTGAGCTGGACACCGCGGTATACGTCCGCCCAAACCTTGGAGGCGCTGGCAGCGTCGCTGTAGCAGGGCATATGGGGCCGCCACCGAGCCGCGACGACATCGTCACCAGTCACGAGATCCTGAACGATCACGGACTGGCGGTGCCCAACTGGCCGGTCGAGTGGGGAGGATTGGCCCGTCGAGTGGGGAGGAAAGGACTGGACCCCACCCAGCATCAGATCTGGCTCGACGAGATGCAACTGGCGAGCATGCCCGAGCCGCTGAACTTCAACACCAGATGGTCGGCCCGGTGATCGCCGACTTTGGTTCGCAGGAGACCAAGAAACGCTTCCTGCCACCGACCGCCGACCCTAATTCGGCCGACACGCACGCTTGGCACTTCCTAGCGGCTGCGGGACCGCCGCTTGCATGCTCAGCCCTTCACGACTCGAATGGGTACGAGGCGGGCCACTTGCGGGCGAGCGACGTGTCCGGCACACCCGCCAGCGCATCTGTAACGGGTTGTGGAGCGTGTAGGACTGTTGCCGACGTGGCTTCGAGGCGCAGTATCTGTCGTGGGTGACAGTGTTATCTGAAGCGGTGTTTCTGACGTGAAGTGCGGTCTGTCCATTGCGCTGACGCCAAGTGTGGTGGTGTTCATGGTGGTTGCGGTGGACAGACACAACAATTCCGGAGATTTCGTTACTGACAACCCACCCGGCACAATACCTACCGGCTGCTGGCCGACGCGTTCGAGGGCGATTTCACCGTTCCATCGCCAGTAGGTGCTGATTAGGCGCCTAGGCGGCGAAATATGCTGCGGTTGGAACACAATTGGTGGCACCTCGGGGTGAACGGTGATGTCAATGACCCCCAGGATCACGATGATGGGATAGCCGGCTGGAACTAACTTCTTGATCGAGCTTTCCAACCAGACGCTGGTGCCCTCGATGAACACCGCACCGTTCTCGGTCGAGATGGCTTGCAACCCCGCGAACCAGTCGCCGGTACGCGCGGTCAGCGTGCGCGCGGCCTCGTCGTGCGACTCGCCCAGAACACTGATGCCCAGCCGCGGAACGTCCTTCAGCTTTGGTCATGTGGTGGACATATTCTGCACACAGAACGACACCAGCGGCGGATCCCAGTGACACCGGCACGAATGTGCTGGCCGCCAGTCCTACCCGAGCGCCGACTACCTCAGCGGCGAGCGCAGTCACGCCCATGGGGAATGCCCGAGCGCCTCGCGCAGGGACGCCTCGGTCAAATTGCCGCTATCGCTAACACTTCCTCCCCGGCTCACACTGCGCGGGAGGACGTGCTCATCGATACCTATGCGATCTATGCGATCTATGCGATCAGGGTGTGCCGTATCCGCCGCCGCCGGGGGTTTCGATGACCAGTGTGTCGCCAGGCTGGACTTCGGTCGAGTCGCACCCGGCCAGCTCGACGGTGTTGCCGTCGGCGCGTTCCACGCGGTTGCGTCCCAGCGCCCCGGGTGAGCCGCCAGCCATACCGTAGGGCGCTACTCGCCGATGCCCGGACAACGTGCTCACAACCATGGGCTCGGTGAACTGGATCCGACGGACGGCGCCGTCACCGCCGCGCCATCGTCCGGCACCACCGCTGCCGCGACGGATGCCGAACTGCCGCAGCAGCACGGGGAAACGCCATTCGAGCACTTCCGGATCAGTGAGCCGCGAGTTTGTCATGTGCGTCTGCACCACGGACGCCCCGTCGAACCCGTCGCCGGCCCCGGAACCGGATCCGAGGGTTTCGTAATACTGGTGCCGCTCGTTGCCGAAGGTGACGTTGTTCATCGTCCCGGCTCCCTCGGCCTGCACACGCAGCGCGGCGAACAGCGCGCCGGTGATGGCCTGTGAGGTTTCGACGTTGCCGGCGACAACCGCAGCCGGGTAGGTCGGTGCGAGCATCGTCCCTTCCGGGATGACGATGTGCACCGGGCGCAGGCAGCCGTCGTTGAGGGGGATCTCGTCGGCGACCAGGGTCCGGAACACGTAGAGCACTGCGGCGGTCGCCACCGACGATGGCGCGTTGAAGTTCGTGTCCAGCTGGGGAGAGGTTCCGGTGAAGTCGATGGTCGCGCTACGGGTGGCGCGGTGGACGATGACGCGGACGGCGATCGTCGCGCCGGAATCCATGGTGTAGCGGTATTCGCCGTCGTCGAGCCTGTCGATGACGCGACGGACCGCTTCCTCGGCGTTGTCCTGGACGTGGCGCATGTAGGCCTGAACGACATCGAGGCCGAAGTGGTCGATCATCTTGCGGACCTCGTCGACGCCCTTCTGGTTGGCGGCGATCTGGGCGCGGAGATCGGCGAGGTTGGTATCGGGATTGCGGGATGGGAAGGGCGCTTCGGTGAGTAGGCGCCGGGTTGCCGTTTCGCGGAACTGTCCGTTTTCTGCCAGTAGCCAGTTGTCGAACAGCACGCCTTCTTGGTGGATTTCGTGGCTGTTCGCGGGCATGGAGCCGGGGGTGATCCCGCCGATTTCGGCATGGTGCCCACGTGAAGCGACAAAGAACAAGACCTGCTCGCCCGCAGCGTCGAAGACCGGGGTCACCACGGTGATATCCGGTAGGTGGGTACCGCCGTGGTAAGGGTCGTTGACCGCGTACACGTCACCGGGCCTCATGGCGCCGACCCGGCGGCGGATGACTTCCCTGACGGTGGTGCCCATCGAGCCGAGATGTACCGGAATGTGCGGTGCATTGGCAATCAGGTCGCCGTCCGGATCAAACAGCGCGCACGAGAAGTCCAGCCGCTCACGGATATTCACCGACTGGGCAGTCGCCTCCAGCCGGAAGCCCATCTGCTCGGCGATCGACATGAACAGGTTGTTGAAGATCTCCAGGAGCACCGGATCGGCCTCGGTGCCCGCGTCGGGCTGCACGGGGGCTACCACCCGCTCGGCGAGCAGATGTCCGGACTGGGTCATCATCGCCTGCCAGCCGTTGGCGACGACGGTGGTGGCGTTGGCCTCGGCGATGATCGCCGGGCCGGTCACAGTCTCCCCTGGCCGCATCCGCTCCCGGTGACGCAGTGGGGCTTCGCGCCACAATCCGCCCGAGTAGACCCGGACGGTTTCCGGCGAGCCGGCGCTGTCGGCGACCTGATCACCTAGGTGGGACAGATCGGGTTGCTCGGTGAGCCCGGTCGCCTCGACCGAGATCGCTCCGGCGATCAGCGGACGGTCCATCAAGAATGAGTACATCGCACGGTGGGTGGCTTCGAACGCCGTGGTCATGGCCTCAAGCCCAGCGAGTTCAACCGGGACCGCGGTATCGGTTCCGTCGTAGCGCAGATGCACCCGGCGAATCACCCGGATCCGCTCGGCCGGGATGCCCTCGTCAAGCAGCTCGGCACGTGCGGACTGCTTGAGGGAGTCCGCGACCGTGGCCAACCTCTCCAGGGCGGCGGTCTCAAGCCGGATCTCCACCGACTGCTCCCGCATCGCGGTGGTGTCGGCCAGGCCGATCCCAAGCGCGGAGAGCACACCAGCCATCGGCGGGACGAGCACAGTGCGGATACCGAGCGCATCCGCGACCGCACACGCGTGCTGCCCGCCGGCGCCGCCGAACGTGGTCAGCACGTACCGGGTCACGTCGTGTCCCTTTTGGACGGAGATCTTCTTGACCGCGTTGGCCATGTTCGCCACCGCGATCCGCAGGAACCCCTCTGCAACCTGCTCGGGCGACCGCTCATCACCGGTGGCCGCCCGGATGGCGGCGGCCAGCTCGGTGAAGCGGCGCCGCACGATCTCGTCATCCAGCGGCTGCTCGCCGCCGGGACCGAACACGGCCGGGAAGTGCGCGGGCTGGATGCAGCCGAGCATGACGTTTGCGTCGGTGACGGTGAGCGGACCGTCACCGCGGTAGCAGGCAGGGCCCGGGTCGGCCCCGGCCGAGTCCGGGCCGACCCGATAGCGGGTGCCGTCGAAATGCAGGATCGACCCACCCCCCGCGGCCACCGTATTGATGTCCAGCATCGGAGCGCGCAGCCGGACCCCGGCCACCTGGGTGTTGAACACACGCTCGTACTCACCGGCATAGTGCGATACGTCCGTGGAGGTGCCGCCCATGTCGAAGCCGATGACATGGTCGAACCCGGCCACTGCCGACATCCGCACCATGCCGACGATGCCCCCAGCCGGACCCGACAAGATCGCGTCCTTGCCGCGGAAATGCCCAGCCTCGGCCAGCCCACCATTGGACTGCATGAACATCAACCGCACGCCACCCATCTGGTCTGACACCTGGTTCACATAGCGGCGCAGCACCGGGGACAAGTAGGCGTCGACCACGGTGGTGTCCCCCCGCGGGACCAGTTTCATCAGCGGGCTGACTTCGGATGACAGCGAGATCTGGACGAAGCCGACCTGCTCGGCCAGCTTGCCAATCTCCCGCTCGTGCGCCGGGTACAGGTAACTGTGCAGGCACACCACCGCGACCGCGCGGATCCCGTCGGCGTGGGCCTGCCGCAGCTGTTCGCCCAGTAGCTCGAGATCCGGCGCGCGCAGCACCGTGCCCTCGGCCGCGATCCGCTCGTCGACCTCGACGACCCGCTCGTACAGCATCTCCGGCAGCACAATGTGCCGGTCGAAAATGCGGGGGCGATTCTGGTAGGCAATGCGCAGCGCGTCGCCGAAACCGCGGGTGATCACCAGCAGCGTGCGCTCTCCCTTGCGCTCCAGCAGCGCATTTGTCGCCACGGTGGTGCCCATCCGCACCGCCTCCACTTGCGCGACCGGTACGGCCACACCTTCGGCGGTCCCGAGCAGCGCACGGATCCCGGCAACCGCCGCGTCGCGGTACCGCGCAGGGTTCTCCGACAGCAGCTTGTGCGTCAGCAGGCGCCCGTCCGGCCGGCGTGCCACGATGTCGGTGAACGTACCGCCCCGGTCAACCCAAAACTGCCACCCCGCACCAGCCACCAGGACTCCCGTTCATCGTGCACCAACTCTATCGGCGAGCAGGTGAACCGCCCGGCCGCCGATGCGTTCATCACGACCCGCCACCTGCTCGAACGGCGCCGTTGGGTCACTTGATCCTCGCCGAGACCGCGGTCGCCGTACTGCCCTCAGCCCCTTGGCGCCCCCACGGCGAGCAGCGCACCACAATGCGCGACCGCTTTTGCATGCTCCGCAAAACGTTCGTAGCAGCGCGCGGCCAACGTGAGGTCGATCGCCGCGTCGACGTCGACCACACCGGAGTTGGACAACAGCTGCTCACGCGAGGCGATGACCTTGGCGAAGATCCTCGTCGATTAGCGCTGGAGACGGCGGCCCGGCGGGCGTGTTCGTTGTCGCCCGGGAAGGGGCGGTTTGGCCGTGTTCTGACGTCGGGCTCCCCCGAGAGGCGCAGCACTGCGGCCCGTGCGGCGCGCTGCAACCCGACTGCTGCTGCCCAGTCGGTGCCGATCGGCCGGATCGGCTGACCGATGGCGATGTCGACCGCTCCCCGTCGCGGGAAGCGGTGCCCGGGCCGCAGCATCGCCCGTGTCCCGCGGATGGCGATCGGGATGGCGTGGCATCGCCGCCGGAAGCCGGCCAAGCGGCAGGCCGAGGAAGATGGTGGATCCGGCGATCGCACCGAGCAGTGCGATCTGGGCAGATGACATCGGCGAATCCTCTCAGAAGCCTGTTCTCGGAATTAGAGAATACAATTCTACCCTCGAGGTAAGGCTTACCACACTTAGCCCCAGCCCCTCGAGGCCAGTGAGCCCCCGCCGGCAACAGCGCGCTGCTGACGCCTGTTCACCCACTCCGGGGTGCGACTCCCTATGCGAGCGCGGCGGCGTTGTCGCTCGTAATCACAGCCTTGATCGTCGCCGGATACCAGCGGGCCTTGCCCCGCGCGGTGGGAATCCCCTCGGCCATCAACCCATCAGCGATCGCCTGGAATGTCCGTCCGTTGGCGCGCTCGGCGATGATACGACGGGTGATCTCCAACGGTAGGGCTGGCGCTGCGCCGAGTCGCTCTCCCCGGGCACGCTTGGCCACCAAGGCATCTCGGGTGCGACTATCAGCACCTCCGGCCCGATAACCCGAGTAACGTAATACCCCAGAGGGGTATGGTTCAAGGTGCTCGCACCTAGTCGGCCCGCCACCCAAGCAGGGATAACCGGCACGTGGTCCCGCGATAGACCAACTGGCCGTCACGGCGCGGCTCAAAACTCTGGGCTAACACTATTCAGAGCGTGGCAAGGAGGCTTTGCATCATGTCGATCTGCTGCTGCTGGCTGGTGATGATCGACTGCGCCAGTGTTCGAGCCGGGGGATTCTGACCGGATTTGAGTTCGGTCTGCGCCATAGTGATCGCGCCCTGATGGTGATGGATCATCATCGTCAGGAACAACTTGCTGGCATCAACGCCTTCGGCGTTCTGCAAGGCCGTCATCTCCTGGTCCGACATCATTCCGGGCATCATCGTCCCGCTGGGCATCATCGAGCTGCTGGGCATCATGCTGGTGCTGGGCATCATGCTCCCGCTCGGTGGCACCGGCTGTCCCCACTGCGCCAGCCAGCCCTGCATCTGTTGAATCTCAGGTCCTTGCGCGGCTTTGATCTGGTTGGCCAAGTCGATCACCCGAGGGTCGATGCCTTGCTTGGCGAGGACCATGTCGCTCATCTGGATCGCTTGCTGGTGATGCGGAATCATCTGCTGAGCGAACGTGACGTCGGCCTGGTTGTGTGGTTGAGCGCCCGATGTCAACGTGGTGGTCGTTGTGCTCGATGTCGTCTGGTTGGCTTGGTTGCTGTTGTTGCTACACGCAGCCAGGCTGACGAGTGCGGCCAGGGCCGCGACGCCCACGGTAAGCGCCCACTTCTTCATCGCGGTATTCCTTTCCTCCCGCGCTTCTCTCCATGACCCTGACCCTATTTCGGGGCTCGATGAAGGCGGCCCTTCGACAAGTCATCGTCACGAATCTTCACCCGACCTATGGCGTCTCGCGGCTGTCGCACGTTATGCCAGAGCGACATTCCAATCCCATACGTGAACACCGTGGGGTCGGGGCGTATGCCTATGAAACACAGGTCGCCGCCCTGAGTCACGATGCGTTGCTCCGCTACCAGGATCCTGCGTAGGAACCATGACGAAGCAAAGGCGCGAAGCGCCCGCCTGTGGTCGCCCGGGACTACCGTCGCAGTGCCTTGAAACTGAACGGCGCGCGGCGGGAATCCCGGAATGAAGCGGCGGGGGACCGGAACTACGAACGCTACGTCGGGGTGCGCCCGAATGTTTCGCACCTTGCGGGTAGTCGTCCTCGTAGTGACGTAGAGGATTGGGGGCTCGCCCTTCGGCGACACCGCGTAGACCACACCAGTCGCATGCGGGCGACCCTGCTCTGAAAGCGTCGACAGGGTGCCGAACGTCTGATGGCGCAACGCCCGCTCAACGGCGTCGAAGCCGGTTTGAGTCACCCGCTGGCCCTACGGGCGCGGCGTGCTGGGAGTTGTTGTCATTCCTCCCGGTCCCATACCACCGGGTCCCATGGGACCGGGTCCCATAGGCGGCGTGGTTGTCGGTGAGGTTTGACCGGGTCCCATCCCGCCGGGTCCCATCATCCCGCCGGGGCCCATCATGCCGCCCGGTGTCGTCTGGCCGGGCCCCATCTGGCCGCAGTAGTGGTTGTAGCCACCGCCATGGCGATGACCCGAGGACCATCCCAGGAAGAGCCCGGAAAAGAAGATCATCGCGACGATGAACACGGCACCGGCGACGATGCCCACCCACGCCAAGACTTGTCTCAGCCGACTAGGTCGGTCATGTCGCCGATCGTCGTACCGGGGTTGCCCAGACACGGTGGCCGGTTCAGCTCCGGATTCGGGTGTTTCCGTCATGTTTCGAATGATGCAGCACGCATACCCCCCGAGGGTAGGGACTAACGGCCCTAGAAGGGCCCGCCGCCGCGAGGGCACGCTGACGTTACCTGTTGTTGCCTAGGAAAGCGTTCGGAGGATGCGGCGATGATGTACCACGACGGCTGGATGTGGGGGAACGGCTGGGGCTGGGTCGGCTGGGTGCTGATGAGCGGTCTGATGGTGTTGTTCTGGGCGGCAGTGATCGCCGCCATCGTCCTTGCCATCCGCTATCTGGCCGGTCCAAGGCACACCACCGGGCACCCGTTCGGTTCCGGGCCGACCCGGGGAGAGGAAAAGCGCGCCGAGGATCTGCTCGCCGAACGCTTTGCTCGCGGCGAGATCGACGAGGAAGAGTTCAGGCGTCGCATGACGCTGTTGCGTGAACACCGGTGACAACGATGCGCTCCCACCGCCTCTGGCTCGTTCTCACCATCGCGATCGCATCCGTAGTACTGGGAATCGGGACCACCGCGATGTTGGGTGCCACGGGGGTGTTCACCCGGCAAGGTCCGGTCGCCGCCAACGGCCCGTATCCGACTGGCCCCGGAGTCTGGGGACCCGGCCTGATGGGGCCAGGAATGATGGGCCCAGGAATGATGGGCCGGGGGCCGTTCCCGGCTACCCCGCAGTCATGTGCTGCGCCGACGTTGCCCGGCACGGTGGTTGACGTCAATCTCTCCGACATGGGCGCGATGATGGGCCCCTGGGGGCGGGGAATGATGGGCATGATGGGTCCGCGGATGATGCCCGGCATGGGCATGATGCGGATCTTCGTCAACCCTTCCACCGTCCCGGCGGGCCAGGTTTCCTTTCGAGCAATCAACACCGGTGGGTTGAGCCACGAGTTGGTCGTGTTGCCACTCCCGCAGGGGTTCCCTGGGCAGCGTGTCAGCGGTCCCGACGGCAAGGTCGACGAGACCGGCAGCCTGGGCGAGGCCTCGCGCACATGCGGAGCCGACAAGGGCGACGAACAGTCGGCCCAGTACGGCATTCTCCCGGGCGCGACCGGCTGGACCACCGTCACCCTCTCCCCAGGACGCTATGAGCTGATCTGCAACATCGCCGGTCACTATGTGGGTGGTATGTACGCCGAACTCGACGTCACCGGGCCACCCAGATAGCAGCCACTTCGGCACCGGCAAAAGGAAATTCAGATATGGCCAAATTGACTAGGCGACAGGCGCTGGCGATGCTCGGGGTGGGCGGCGGCCTGCTTGGCCTGGGGTATGCGCTGCGCAGCATTGTCGGTGACGCTTGGCTGAACCCGATGTCGAGTGGGGTCGCCAACGCTGTCCCCGGATTCGGCGGCGCGACGGGTATGGATATGAGCATGTACATGGAAATGTTCGTGCGGCACAACGAGATCCGACGCACCGTCGAGGAAATCCCCGGTGGTGTGCGAACGACGACAGAATCCGATTCCCCCGATCTCGCTGCTCTCCTGCACCAACACGTGCCGAGCATGTATTCCCATCTTGACCAGGGCGGCGAAATCATGTGCATGAGCCAAAGCCTGCCGACCCTCTTCCGCCGCGCCTCCGATTACCACCGCCAGATCACCCTCACCCCCACGGGCGTGGTCGCTGTCGAAACCGCCGACGATCCCAACCTCACGCAAGCTATCCGCGCTCACGCGCAGGAAGTCACGGGCTTCGTCACCGAAGGCATGCCCGCGATGATGCAGGGAATGATGGGCGGGATGATGGGACCCGGGATGATGGGTCCCGGCGGGATGATGGGGCCAGGCCGCTAGCGTCGCCGCCCGATCACGCCAACTGCTGCGCGTTACCTGGGCTGATACAACCGGCAGCGTAGGGGTGCACGACCAAAACAGTCATTCCAAGGACTGCGGCTGCACCGCACCGGGCTGTACGGCGACCCGGCTACGAATGCGAAGCCCACCACGTCGACGAATGGGTAAACACCCGCCGCACCGACATCGACAAGTTCACCTTCGGTGCTATTGCACGTTTATTGCACGCTACCCCACGACAGGTGTTCGGCGCTTCGAACTCGAACCGCCTGGTCAGAACGGTTGGTCGACCTGCTGGCTATCAGGCCGCCGTCGGCCTTGAACTCGGTTTCTAGCCCTTTCTGCTGCATTCGGTGCAAGAGTTTGCTACGGAGCCTCCAGACCAAAGTAGCCATTTTGAAAAGATCTGTAGCACAGCGTGATTCAGATTGGCCTCAAGAGGGCCTCGGTTAGTACCCCTATTGACACCCGGTTGAGGCCATCCGCGTGGGTCACAGCCTCGCGGAAGCGATTATCGCTAAGAACACCTATCCGGAGTTCAGCCTTCCGTCATGCCGAACACATCAACCCGGCCGACCATTGCCCGATTTCGTCAAGGTGGCCTAACCCGGCGGTCTTTGGAGCTTGGCGGTGACCGCATCCGTGTCCTGGCCCAGCAGAAGGGAACGGACGACCTGACGCGGTCCGAAGGGTCGAAGCATGTAGCTGGCCGGGCGCGGGCGCACTTGCCGCGGCCACCAGAACCAGCGTCCGAGTAGGGCCGCAATAGACGGCGTCATCAGCGAGCGCACAACCAGGGTGTCGAACAGCAGGCCGACGCCGATCGTGCTGCCGGCCTGACCGATCGAGCGCAGGTCACTGGCGACCATCGACATCATGGTGAAGGCGAATACCAGGCCCGCCGCGGTGACAATGTGTCCCGTTTCGCCCATCGAGCGAATGATGCCGGTCTTCAGTCCGGCACCGATCTCCTCCTGGAACCGCGAGACCAGCAGCAGGTTGTAGTCGGAGCCGACAGCGAGCAGGATGATCAACCCGAACACCGGGGCGATCCAGTTCAAATCTAGGCCGAAGATGTGTTGCCAGACCAACACCGAGAGCCCGAAAGCAGCGCCCAGCGACAGCAGCACCGTGCCGACGATCACCAGCGATGCAACCAGAGCCCGGGTGATGATCACCATCACGACGAAGATCAGCGTGAGTGCCGCGATTCCCACGATCAGCAGGTCGTATTGGGAGCCCGATTGGATATCGCGGTAGATGGCCGCCGTCCCGGTGAGGTAGAACCTGGCGTCGGTCAGGGTTGTTCCCTTCACCGCTTGATGTGCGGCGGCCAGTTCCGGCTTGACCGCAGAAATGCCTGCCGGAGTTGCCGGATCCGTGTCGTGGGTGATGATGAAGCGCGCCGCCTTGCCGTCCGGCGACAGGAACAGTTTCAGACCGCGCTGGAAGTCGGGATTGTCGAACGCTTCCGGTGGCAGGTAAAAGTAGTCGCCACCCTTGGAGGCGTCGAAGGCCTGACCCATCGCGCTTGCCGTGTCGGTCATCCGCGAGATTTGGTCGACCAGACCCGAGAAGCTGCTGTGCATTGTGAGCAGACTCCCCCGCATGGACTTCGCGACCGCGATGATCGGCGGGAACTGCGCGAGCATTTCGGGCAGTATCGCGTCGATATTGCCCACGTCCTTCAACAGCGCCTTCATGTCGTCGCTGAACTTGTCGACGCCGTCGAGGGCATCGAACACCGATCTCGTCGCCCAGCAGACCGGAGTGTTGAAGCAGTGCGGTTCCCAGTAGAGATAGTTACGAACCGGCCTCGCGACGTCATCGAAATCCGCCAAGTGGTCCCTGATTTCGTCCAGCGTGGCTTTCATTTCGTCCATGTCGGCGAGCATGTGATGAGTGGTGTCACTCAGCTGGCGCATGAGGTTGTACATCCGCTGCATCGAGCCGATCATCGCGCCGAGGTCGTCGCTCATCTTGAGCATGTCGTCTGCCCGGTCCCTCATGAATTGGAGGTTTTCCTGGATAGGAATCGATTGGGCACTGATTTGGAAAGGTATTGATGTGTGCTCGATCGGGCCACCCAAGGGCCGGGTGATGCTTTGCACCATCGCGATTCCCGGCGAACGAAAGACCTCCTTGGAAATCCTGTCCAAGATGATCATGTCGCCGGTGTTCCGCATATCGTGATCACTTTCGATCATCAGGATGTCGGGATTCATTGTGGCAGCACTGAAATGGCGCTCGGCGGCAGCATATCCGACATTCGATGGCAGGTTGGAGGGTGTGTAGTAGCGGTCGTTGTAGCTGATTTTGATGCTCGGCATGATGAGGATGCCGACCATGGCGATGACCAGCGAGGCGGCGAACACCGGGGCGGGCCAGCGCACGGTAGCGGTGCCGATGCGCCGCCAGCCGTGGACTTTGACCGCCCGTTTTGGGTCGAGCAGACCGAATCGGCTGGCCACCGCGACAACGGCCGGCGCCGCTGTCAGCGCTCCCGCGACGACGACGAGCAGCCCCACGGCGGACGGAATGCCCAGCGCTTTGAAATACGACAGTCGCGCCAAGTGGAGACAGAAGGTAGCTCCGGCGATCGTCAGGCCCGAGCCCAAGATGATGTGAAAGGTTCCCCGGAACATCGTGTAATAGGCCGTTTCCCGGTCTTGACCGGCCTGACGAGCTTCCTGATACCGACCGATTAGGAATATCGCGTAATCGGTTCCCGCCGCGATCGCCAACGAGGACAGCATGGCGACGACGAACGTCGAAAACCCCAACAGATCGTAGTTTCCGAGGATCGCGACAACCCCTCTGGCCGTGCCCATCTCGAAACCCACCATGACGAGCACGAGAAGCACCGTGCTGACGGAACGATAGGCGATGAAGAGCATGATCATGATGACCACGCCCGTCACGGCCATCATTTTGAACATGCTCTTGTCGGCAGCTTCATTCATGTCCGTTGTCAGCGCTGCCGGACCGGTGACGTAGACCCTGAGCCCTCTGGGCGGCGCTGAATCGTCGACGATCTCCCGGACCGCTTCAACGGACTCGTTTCCCAAGGTGCTGCCTTGGTCACCCGCGAGATTGACTTGGACGTAAGCGGCTTTGCCGTCGCGGCTCTGGACGCCAGCGGCAGTGAGCGGATCTCCCCACACGTTCTGGACATGCTGCACATGTGTGGGGTCTCCGTGCAGCCTGTTCACCAAGCCGTCGTAGAAGCGGTGCGCCTCCTCACCGAGTTTCCCGTCGCTCTCCAGGACAATCATCGCGATGCTGTCGGAGTCCGACTCGTGGAACTTTTCGCCGATGCGCTTCGCGGCGATCATCGCCGGCGCATCTTGCGGCGACATCGTGACCGCGTGGTTTCTCGCGGCCGACTCGATCGGCGGCACAAGCACGTTCACCGCGACAGTCAGCAGTAGCCATGCCACAATGATCGGCACCGCGAACCTGCGGACGAGCCGCATGAATATCGGACGGGCGCCGTCATCGGTGTTCATGCGGCTTTCACCAGGCAGGAAACTTGGGCGTCGTGCCCAACCGAGGATTGCTCGTCTTTGACCTCACCGTTGACCGCGATGCGGCACCCAATGTTGTCGCTATCGCCCTGTGCTACCACGTTGGCGATCACCGCCGGTATCGTCGTCGTGATCGTGTAGGTCCACGGCAGGCTCGTGAAACTCGCCTGTTCCGGCTGGGCCTTGCTGTTCAAGTAGCTCACGCTTCCGGTTGTGTCGCTGGGCCCGTAGACCTCGTACGTCACCCGCTTGAGAGTGACGGGCACGAGTGGTTCGGCGCTGCTGCCGGTCGCAGAAAAGATCGCGTCGGAGCCGAAGACGCCGCGAAGCCGGCCGACGGCAAGACCGCCGAGGGTAACGGCCACCACGACAACTAGCGGCACCCAGGCCCGTTTGAGAAAGGTGTAGATACTCGCCCCCTTTGCTCAAGTGCTCCGACAACGAATCGAGATTCAACCGGTTCTGAGCAAAGTTCCGGCCCGCAACTTCGTACCCCGATTGATCCGAGTAGAGGCTCGGATGCGGTAGCGATCTTCTTAACTGGGCTTATGCGTTGGTAGGACGAACAGGCTGACAAGAGCGACCGCGTACGCAGCCAGAATTGGCACGGACCAACGAAACGAGCACGACCACCGGAGGGCGTCGCTAGGTCTACCCGCCGGGGCGGAGAACCTCCGCCTTCGTAGGTGATGCTCGTGACTGTCCCGGCACAGCCAAGGACGTCCGGGGTCAGGTGCTTGGGGTCGAGAGGCACGACACGTGCCGTGCCGCCGGTAGCCGAAGATTCCGTCCAGCTGACGGACGCCAAATGCCCTGATCGCCGCCACGACCGCGATGACCAGCGGCACCCACCCGCCTTGACTGGGCTCACAGTCGAAACCCTTTCTAGCTTGTGTCTTTTGATGACCAAGTACGAGCGATCACTTGTCGAAGTGGTTGAGCGAGCCGTTGATCATCGAGGCATTCGGGCCCGCAGCGCGCCCACCGCACTCGACGTCAAGGCTCTCGCCAGCGCCTGGATTGACACGTCGTCCGGTATGCTATCTATACCGGCAGGGGTATTACAACCTAAAGCGTCTGGTGCCGGTATCCCCCTGGGGGTAACACGGGGTTCGCTGGATACGGAGAAGGGACCAATGATTGGTGACGAAGACAGCATTGCCGCGGTACTGAACCGGCTGCGGCGCGCACAGGGCCAATTGGCCGGTGTGATCTCCATGATCGAGCAGGCCCGCGACTGCAAAGACGTCGTCACCCAACTCGCCGCCGTTTCCCGCGCACTGGACCGAGCCGGCTTCAAAATCGTGGCCAGCGGGCTGCGCGAATGCGCTACCGGCAAAGGGGCCCAAGGAAACAAGCCGATGACCGAGGCCGGGCTCGAGAAGCTGTTCCTCGCGCTCGCCTGACGGGGAGAAAGGGTCTGCTGCACGGATGGGTGACAACTGAGATGGCTTGCCCGCAAGGGCAGGCTGGAAGGATGTCACTGTGCCGAGGCCCTATCCCCGTGAGTTCCGTGATGACGTCGTGCGGGTCGCTCGTAACCGCGATGACGGGGTGACGATTGAGCAGGTCGCCACCGATTTCGGGGTCCATCCGATGACCCTGTCAAAGTGGATGCGCCAGGCTGATGTGGACGACGGCGCCAAGCCCGGTGCCAGCACCGGTCAGTCTGCGGAACTGCGGGAGCTGCGCCGCCGGAATCGGTTGTTAGAGCAGGAGAACGAAGTCCTGCGACGGGCCGCGGCGTATCTGTCGCAGGCGAGTCTGCCGGGAAAAGGCTCTACCCGCTCGTGAGCGAGCTGGCCGCCGACGGGATTCCCGTGGCGGTGACGTGTCGGGTTCTCAAGCTTGCTCGCCAGCCCTATTACCGGTGGCGGGCCGCCCGGGTCACCGACGCCGAGATCACGCAGGCCTATCGGGCCAATGCGTTGTTCGACGCGCATCGCGATGACCCGGAGTTCGGCTACCGGTTCCTGGCCGAGGAGGCACGTGAAGCTGGTGAGCCGATGGCCGAGCGCACCGCGTGGCGGATCTGCTCGCAGCACCGTTTGTGGAGCGCGTTCGGCAAGAAGAAACGCGGCAAGAACAGAAAGGTCGGTCCACCGGTGCACGACGATGTAGTCGCCCGGGATTTCACCGCAGAAGGACCAAACAGGTTGTGGCTGGCCGATATTACCGAGCATTCCACCCGGGAGGGCAAGCTCTACCTCTGCGCGGTCAAGGACGCATTCTCCAACCGCATCGTCGGGTACTGCATGGACTCGCGGATGAAATCACGACTGGCGACCACCGCACTTACCAGCGCGGTGACTCGCCGCGGCGAGGTGGCCGGCTGCATCCTGCACACCGACCGCGGATCGCAATTTCGCAGCCGAAAATTCGTGCACGCCCTGCACCGCCACGACATGGTCGGATCTATGGGCCGTGTCGGAGCCGCCGGCGACAACGCCGCCATGGAGAGCTTCTTCAGTCTGCTCCAGAAGAACGTCTTGGACCGTCGCCGTTGGGACACCCGCGAGGAATTACGGATCGCGATCGTCACCTGGATCGAACGCACCTACCACCGTCGTCGCCGCCAGGCCGCTCTCGGCCGATTGACCCCGATCGAATACGAAGCAATCATGACCACACCGGCCAGTCAGGCCGCGTGAAGGAAACTGTCACCTACCCGTGCAGCAGACCCAAATGACGATTAGGAGTTGGCGATGTCCATCGCTTTGTCCACGAAACTACACACCTCATTCGACAACGCCGTCGAGCGCACCCGTGAGGCACTGGCGCAGCAGGGCTTTGGCGTGCTGACCGAAATCGACATGAAAGCGACCCTGAAAGCCAAGCTGGGCGAGGACATGGAGAACTACATCATCCTTGGCGCCTGCAACCCGCCCCTAGCCCACCGCGCCGTCAACGTGGACCGCCAGATCGGGCTGCTGCTGCCGTGCAATGTCGTGGTACGCACCGACCCCGATGACGAGGGCACCGTAATCGTTGATGCGATGAACCCGCAGCTGCTGGTGGAGGTGACCGGCGAGTCCGAACTCAGACCCGTCGCCGACGAAGTCACCGCAAAACTGCAAGCCGCTGTTGACTCCCTTGCCGGGCTTTAGCCTCGCCGACCTTGCCTCGCGTACATGCGGGGCCGACGCCGGCGACGGCGTCATTGCCGGGGCCACTGGAGCCACCGAGATATATCTAGTTCGCACAGCACCCGCAGCCGCCAGGCGAGAACGGCTCGCCGCTTATCGGTAAGTGGACCTGTTCTCAACAGCCATCCGCACTACAACAATTGGGATCGAGAACTGAACACAATGCGATAAGTGCGTCGCGGTGCGGTCGGTGATAGACGTTCATGCCACGACGTTCAGACTCAATCAGTCCGGCCCGCCGGAGTTGAGTTAGGTGATGGCTGACCGTGGACTCGGTCAGGCGCAGCGCCGTCGCCAGGTCGCCGCTGTTCTCCTCACTCGGTGAGGAGCTAAACAGATACGACATGATCTTGACGCGGGCCGGATCGGCAAGCGCCTTGAGCCGCAGTGCGACGTGCAGCGCGTCATCATCACTCATCGGACCGGCAGCCACGGGCGCACAGCACACCGGCGCGGACATGTCGACCATCGGCAATGTCTTGGGCATGTCACCAATGCTGCCCAATACATTGACATAAGTCAAAGAGGTGTGCATCCTGAAGACGTCGCCAGTTCGATATAAGTCACATATGTAGGAAGGTTTACCCATGTCCCGGATGCAGCTCGCTCTGAACGTCGACGACCTCGACCAGGCAGTCACGTTCTACTCGAAACTGTTCAACACCCAGCCCGCCAAGCTCAAGGAGGGCTACGCCAACTTCGCGATCGCCGAACCCCCGCTGAAGTTGGTGCTGCTGGAGAACCCCGGTAAGGGCGGCACCATTAACCACCTCGGCGTGGAAGTGGAGTCCAGCGACACCGTGCACGCGGAGATCGCCCGGCTCACCGGAGAGGGCCTGTTCACCGACGAGGAGATCGGCACCACTTGTTGCTTCGCCACCCAGGACAAGGTCTGGGTCACCGGTCCGGCGGGCGAAAAGTGGGAGGTCTACACCGTGTTGTCCGACTCCGACACCTTTGGCACCAGCCCTCAGCACCTCGACGACGGCAACGCCGAGGGCGGCGTCTGCTGCGGCGGTTCGACGGCAGTCGCCGAATCTGGCCAACAGACCGCGACCTCGGTGTCCTGCTGCTAAGGGACGCGCACTGCCGGGCGGCGATGGTTCAGCGGACCGCGCGGCAGGCGCATCATCGAGGAATGGACGTCGAGGTGCGGTTTGTCGAGAGCTGCCCCAACCTGCCCATCACCCGCCAACGGCTGGGGGTAGCCCTCGACGCGGTCGGTCGGGGAGACATCGATGTCCGGCTCCGAGCGGTTCGAACTGACGCGGAGGCTGCGGAACTAGGGTTCACCGGGTCGCCGACGATCCTCATCAACGGAGCCGATCCGTTCGCGCACTCTCACAGCCTGGTGGGCCTGTCCTGTCGGCTCTATTGGACCGCTGAAGGCGTTTCCGACTCACCGAGCGTCGAGCAATTGATCACCGCGCTTGCCAACGTGGACCCAGACTGAGCGCCTTTGACAGCGCGGTTGACCGCGCGGACATCGCCGCCGACCTGGAGCGCGTCCGCATCGAATTTCATCGGCTGCTCGCAGGGGCGGAGCGTCACGATGCATGGGCCACGCCGACGCGCGGGACGCGCTGGACCAATGAACAGTTGTTGTTCCACATGGTTTTTGGCTACATGATCGTGCAGCGGCTGCTGATTCTGGTAAAGGTATTCAGTCGGCTGCCCGATTCAGTCAGCCACGGCTTCGCCCGGCTTCTCAACGCCGCAACACGACCGTTCGATCTCATCAACTATTCCGGGTCATGCGCTGCAGCCGTGGTCTACAACCGCCGCCGAATGGGCGCGAAGATGGATCGCGTGATCGCGGCTTTGCAACACAAACTTGCCCGTGAAAGCGACGACGCCCTTCGCCCTGGCATGCATTTCCCGACCCGGTGGGACCCGTTTTTCAAGGACTACATGACGTTGGCAGACGTCTACCGCTACCCCGGTCGGCACTTCGACTTCCACGCCCGCCAACTCACCCTCACCGCGACACAGTGACACGTCAGCGGAGCATGTTCATCAGCTGTTCGTTTGTTTCTTGATTTGATGTCCGTCAATATCGACATATGTCGAAGTCGGAGTTGTCGTTGACTGATGTATCGAAGTGCGCGGTGGCTCCGTTGGCGCGTGAGCCGCTGACCGCGGTGGCAGCCGCCGAGTTGGCGGTCAGACTGAAGGCCCTTTCTGACCCGGTGCGGTTGCGGCTGCTCAGTGTGGTGGCCAGCCATACCGGCGGGGAAGCGTGCGTCTGCGATCTGTCAGCGGGGATCGAGCTGACCCAGCCGACCATCTCCCATCACCTGAAGGTGCTGCGTGACGCCGGACTGCTCGAGGTCTGAGCGTCGCGCGTCGTGGGTGTACTACGCGGTGGTTCCCGAGGCGCTGCGGGATCTGTCATCGCTGCTGAGCGTGGACGCCGACACCGTCATCGGAGCCTCCGCATGACCGACGTGGCGCAGGTCGGATTCCGCATCCCGCAGTGGTGGAGAAGCTGTCGACGTTCGACCGATTCCTGCCGGTCTGGATCGGCGTCGCGATGGCGGCAGGACTGCTGCTGGGTCGGCTCATACCTGGGCTGAACACCGCGCTCGACCGCGTTCAGGTTGACGGCATCTCGCTGCCGATCGCGCTCGGACTGCTGATCATGATGTATCCGGTGCTGGCCAAGGTCCGCTATGACCGACTCGACACCGTCACCGGCGATCGCAAGCTGCTCGTCACCTCGCTGGTGCTGAACTGGCTGCTCGGGCCTGGCGTTGAATGTTCGCGCTGGCCTGGCTGCTGCTGCCGGACCTGCCTGAATACCGCACAGGTCTGATCATCGTGGGCCTGGCCCGCTGCATCGCGATGGTCATCATCTGGAACGACCTTGCCGTGCGGCGACCGCGAAGCCGGCGGCGGTCCTGGTCGCCCTCAACTCGATCTTCCAGGTCGTGATGTTCGCCCTGCTCGGTTGGTTCTACCTCTCGGTGCTGCCGGGCTGGCTCGGTCTGGACCAGACCACCATCAACACCTCGCCGTGGCAGATCGCTAAGTCCGCGCTTATCTTCCTGGGCATCCCGCTACTGGCCGGCTACCTGTCTGGGCGGTTCGGCGAGAAAGCCAAGGGCGACCTGGTACGACCAAGTTCCTGCCCGAAGGTGGGCCCGTGGGCGCTCGACGGCCTGCTGTTCACCATCGTCATCCTCTTCGCCCTACAAGGCGACCAGATCACCAGCCGTCCGCTGGACGTCGCCCGCATCGCGCTTCCGCTGCTCGCCTACTTCGCGATCATGTGGGGCGGCGGCTACCTCCGGGCGCGCCTCGGGCTGGGCTACCCACGCACCACCACCCTGGCCTTCACCGCCGCGAGCAACAACTTCGAACTCGCCATCGCCGTCGCCATCGCCACCTACGGCGCAACCTCCGGGCAGGCACTCGCCGGCGTCGTCGGACCGCTCATCGAAGTGCCCGTACTCGTCGCCCTGGTCTACGTCTCCCTGGCACTTCGCCGCCGACTCCGCGAAACCACCAACACCGCCGACCTAACCGACGGGAGCCACCCGTGACCGACACCCCCGCCTCCCTCGCCGCCCACGTGCGCCGAGACCTCTCCGTCGACCAGAAGCCGCACTCAACCCTGCGGCCACCCGGTTACACACCGAGTTCGGCGAGCATTCGGCGTCGAAACCATCGAACGGTTCTGCACTTGTCCTACGACGAGTCGCCGGTCGGGCCACCATCCCCAACTTCCTGCCGCTGCTGGCCGAACGCTGCGCTGGCCAACGCCCCATAGCTCTGGCGCGAGTCGAGGGCAAGATCACCGACACCAAACCCACCGTGCTGTCCTCTGCACCGACAACGCCGCCGGTCTCAGATGGCCCTAGGTTTCTTCAATCACCTCGCGGGGGATCAGGGAGTCGCCTGGTCGGGCGGATCGGAACCCGGTACGGAGATCAATCCCGCAGCCGTTGCCGCGATGGCGGAGGTCGGCATCGACATCACACGCGAGTTCCCCAAGCCCTGGACCGACGAAATCGTCCAGGCTTCCGACGTCGTTGTCACGATGGGCTGCGGCGACGCCTGTCCCGTCTTCCCCGGGCGGCGCTATGAGGAATGGATCTTGCCCGACCCCGCTGGACAATCCGTCGACGCTGTCCGCCCGATCCGTGACGACATAGAAGGAGCGTGTCCGCCGCCTGCTCAGCCAACTCGACATCACACCCGCGAACTAACCGGAATCCCGATGACCGACGCGGCGAGTTCCGGCACCTCGTCTGTCATGTAGTCCGGCGTCGTCCGTCATGCGGCGCACCGTACCAAAAACGCTCTACATCCGAACAGGTGTTGTCGGGCCTTGGAATTGACGCTCAGCGAGCTAGCGTGAGGTCGAACTGGCGAACGGGCTGGGCTCTATCAGCATCCGCATCTTCACGGGCCGAACGGGACGTTGCACACGACGAACGTCTGCTGCGCTAAGGCCGAGGCCCCGCCACCGACTCGGTGATTACCGGTGCTGATTGCATAAAAGTCGCAGAATCGACCAATGGTGAACGCCCTCGCCAGAGCGAAGGTTGAGGGCCCGGGTT
>CAVUSK010000013.1:0-25788 GCA_963744085.1 uncultured Actinomycetota bacterium | reverse complement strand
TCGCGCCTGCACGAGCAGCAGCCCGTATAGGAACAGCACGCTGACGGCAGAGAATGCGAGCACCGAAGTCCCGTACTTCGTCCACCGCTGCCGGTCGTCGGGTTGAGCCCCGATCAGCCGGTAGATCAGCTTTTCAACGCGCCGATGCCTGGCGTCGGCATAGACCCTGGCCATGTAGTCGCCAAGTGGCACATGCAGGATCATCAGGAGAACTGCGACAGCTAGTAGCTGCAGCCATGCGGCTGTCGCCCACTGTGATGGATCGCCGATGGGAGTGACTCCTTCGCCGCCGGGACCGTGGTCGAGCCAACGCTATGGAGATGTAGCGCGGAGACGGCGGGCGGTTACGCAATCCCTACGCCGAATCCGCATTCGTTGACGCGATATTGACTGACCGTCTCACCGTCCAATCGTTTGAAGCGTCAAGCGCTTTCTGGCGTGCACACCAATCTCAGACCGGCAGACACGCTTGTTACCAGAGGCCTTGGGAACAGGTGATCTGGGCCGAAATGGCACACGAGGGAGAGTCCAACTGCCCTACGGCCGGCCGTTGGGTCACCTAACGTTGCAAGTTGAGCAGTAGCAACGTCAAGGGCGACCCATGAAGGCCGTAAATGTGAACGTGAAGGCCGTTAAGAAAGCGTCAACGGCAGGACCGGTGCGCGGGGCCTGGTCTAGCTTCGTTTTGGTCCTCGGGGTTGAGGGCCCAGCGGAGGCTGCCTCGAGTTAGATCCGACCGCAAAGAATCCAGCGAATGGAGACGAGATGGGCGTCTTGGTGTACATCGTGCTGACCGTGGCGATCTTCGGTCTGCTCGGCCTCGTCCAGAAGTTGGTTGAGGGCCTGTGAGCGTCGACAACATCGTGGGCTTGGTCCTGGCGGTCATCCTCGCGCTGTTCCTCGCAGCTGCGTTGCTCTTTCCAGAGAGGTTCTAGTGAGTACGACCACGGCGGGGATTGCCTTCCTCGCGCTCCTGATCATTGCGCTGGTGGCCGTTCACGTGCCACTGGGCGACTACATGTATCGCGTCTACTCGTCTGAGAAGCACTCGCGCACCGAACGGGTGATCTACCGGCTGATCGGCGCCGACCCGAAGTCGGAGCAAACGTGGGGCGCATACGCTCGGAGCGTGCTGGCGTTCTCGGCGGTCAGCATCCTGTTCCTGTTCGTGTTCCAGTTAATTCAGGGCAAGCTCCCGCTGCACCTGCACGACCCGGCGACGCAGATGACACCCGCGTTGGCGTGGAACACCGCGATCAGCTTCGTGACGAACACGAACTGGCAGGCCTATTCGGGTGAGTCCACGCAGGGCCATCTGGTGCAGATGGCTGGGCTCGCGGTGCAGAACTTCGTGTCCGCCGCGGTGGGTATGGCCGTAGCCATCGCGCTCGTGCGGGGATTCGCCCGCAGGCGCACGGGCGAACTCGGCAACTTCTGGGTCGACCTGGTCCGCGGCACGCTCCGGATTCTGCTGCCCATTTGCATCGTCGCGGCGATCCTCCTGGTCATCGGCGGAGCGATCCAGAACTTCCATCTCCACGATCAGGTCGTCACCACGCTCGGCGGCGCCGAGCAGGCGATCAACGGCGGCCCGGTCGCAAGCCAGGAAGCCATCAAGGACCTCGGGACCAACGGCGGCGGGTTCTTCAACGCCAACTCGTCACATCCGTTCGAGAACCCGACGGCGTGGACGAACTGGCTGGAAATCTTCCTGCTGCTGGTGGTCAGCTTCTCGCTGCCCCGCACCTTCGGCCGCATGGTCGGCAGCAAGAAGCAGGGCTTCGCGATCGCTTCGGTCATGTCGACGCTGGCGTTGCTCAGCTGGAGCATCATGATCTGGATGCAGCTGCAGCACCATGGCACGGTGCCCACCGCCGTAAGCGCGGCGATGGAAGGGGTCGAACAGCGCTTCGGCGTTCCCAACTCCGCGGTGTTCGCCGCATCCACCACACTGACTTCTACCGGGTCAGTGGACTCGTTCCACGACTCCTATACAAGCCTCGGCGGCATGATGGCGATGTTCAACATGCAGCTCGGTGAGGTCGCGCCGGGCGGCACCGGCTCCGGCTTGTACGGCATGCTCATCCTGGCCGTCATCACCGTGTTCGTGGCCGGCCTGATGGTGGGCCGGACCCCTGAATACCTGGGCAAGAAGATCAACCCACGGGAAATCAAGCTGGCCGCAAGCTATTTCCTGGTCACGCCGCTGATCGTGCTGCTCGGCACATCCATTGCGATGGCCCTGCCCGGGCAGCGTGCCGGAATGCTGAACACCGGACCGCACGGGCTTTCGGAAGTGCTCTACGCCTTGACATCCGCGGCCAACAACAATGGATCAGCCTTCGCCGGGATCAGTGTCAACACCGTCTGGTACAACACGGCGCTCGGCCTGGCGATGGTGTTCGGTCGATTCCTACCGATGGTGCTGGTGCTGGCGTTGGCCGGCTCGCTGGCCAAGCAGGGCACAACGCCGGAATCAATCGGCACACTGCCCACTCATCGACCGCAGTTCGTCGGAATGGTCGCCGGCGTGACGTTGATCCTGGTCGCCCTGACCTTCTTGCCCATGTTGGCACTCGGTCCACTTGCTGAAGGGATTCATTAATGGCTGCCACCAAGATTGAGTCGGCGGAAACGCCGCAGCAACAGAAGGTGGTTACTCAGAAACGGGTGCAGGGCGGCTTGCTCGATCCGAAGATGCTGCTGAGGTCGACGCCCGACGCGTTGCGCAAGCTCAACCCGCGCACGCTGTGGCGCAACCCGGTGATGTTCATCGTCGAGGTCGGCGCGGTATGGAGCACGATCCTCGCGATTATCGACTCGTCCTGGTTCGCCTGGCTGATCGTCGTGTGGTTGTGGCTGACAGTCTTCTTCGCGAATCTCGCCGAAGCCGTCGCCGAAGGCCGCGGAAAGGCGCAGGCCGAAAGTCTGCGAAAGACAAGGGCCCACACGATGGCACGTCGTCTCGTCGGCTGGACACCGGAGACCCCGGGACGAGAAGAGGAAGTCGCTGCGCCGCTGCTCAAACAGGGCGACATCGTCGTGATAGAGGCAGGCCAGGTCATACCCGGCGATGGCGACGTGCTGGAAGGCATTGCCTCCGTGGATGAATCGGCGATCACCGGCGAGTCTGCCCCGGTCATCCGGGAGTCTGGTGGTGACCGGTCCGCGGTGACTGGCGGCACCACAGTGCTATCGGACCGCATCGTCGTGCAGATCACCCAGAAGCCGGGAGAAAGCTTCATCGATCGGATGATCGCGCTCGTCGAGGGCGCAAATCGGCAGAAGACCCCGAACGAGATCGCGCTGAACATCCTGCTCGCCGCGTTGACGATCATCTTCGTGTTCGCCGTCGCCACCCTCCAGCCGCTGGCGATCTACTCGAAGATGAACAACCCTGGTGTGCCTAATACCTTGGCGCTCAACACCAACGGTGTCACCGGGATTGTGATGGTGTCACTACTGGTGTGCCTGATCCCGACCACGATCGGCGCCCTGCTGTCGGCCATCGGGATCGCAGGCATGGACCGGCTGGTGCAGCGCAATGTGCTCGCGATGTCGGGGCGCGCGGTGGAGGCTGCCGGCGATGTGAACACCTTGCTGTTGGACAAGACCGGCACCATCACGCTCGGCAACCGCCAAGCGTCAGCGTTCGTCCCTTTGCCGGGAGTCTCCGAGCAGGAGCTCGCCGACGCCACGCAGCTCGCGAGCCTGGCGGACGAAACACCCGAAGGCCGTTCCATCGTGGTGTTCGCCAAACAGCAGTACGGGCTGCGCGCGCGCACTCCCGGCGAGCTGGCCCACGCCCAATGGGTGGAATTCACCGCCGCGACTCGGATGTCCGGCGTCAACATCGACGGTCACCTGCTGCGCAAGGGTGCGGCGAGTTCGGTCGCGGAATGGGTTCGCGGCGAAGGCGGCTCGGTTCCCCCAGAACTCGGTGTCATCGTCGACGGCATCTCGGCCGGCGGCGGCACCCCGCTGGTAGTGGGACAGGTCGCCGACGGAACCGCCTCGGTGCTCGGCGTCATCCACCTCAAAGACGTTGTCAAGCAAGGTATGCGGGAGCGGTTCGACGAGATGCGCCGCATGGGCATTCGCACCGTGATGATCACCGGTGACAACCCGTTGACCGCCAAGGCGATTGCCGATGAGGCCGGCGTCGACGATTTCCTCGCCGAGGCCACACCGGAGGACAAGCTGGCGCTGATCAAGCGTGAGCAGGAGGGCGGCAAGCTCGTCGCGATGACCGGCGACGGCACCAACGACGCGCCCGCACTCGCGCAGGCCGATGTCGGCGTCGCAATGAACACCGGCACGTCGGCGGCCAAAGAGGCCGGCAACATGGTCGATCTCGACTCCGACCCGACGAAGCTCATCGAGATCGTCGAGATCGGCAAGCAGCTGCTGATCACCCGCGGGGCACTCACGACGTTCTCGATCGCCAACGACATCGCGAAGTATTTCGCGATCATCCCGGCGATGTTCGTTGCGATGTTCCCAGGTCTGGATCTGCTCAACATCATGCGGCTTCACAGCCCGCAATCGGCGATCCTGTCAGCGGTGATCTTCAACGCGGTCATCATCGTGATGCTGATTCCGCTTTCATTACGTGGTGTGCGCTACACACCGAGCAGCGCGTCAAAACTGTTGAGCCGCAACCTCTACGTATATGGGCTCGGCGGCATCATCGCCCCGTTCATCGGGATCAAGCTGATCGACCTTGTCATTCAATTCGTCCCAGGGATGTCCTGACATGAAATACGCCAATTTCGTCCGCATGCATTGGGCCGCGTTCCGCGCGCTGCTCGTGCTGACCGTCATCACCGGCTTCGCCTACCCGCTGCTCATCTGGCTGGTGGCGCAGATTCCCGGGCTGCACGACAACGCAGAAGGGTCGATCGTCACCGCCGACGGAAAGCCGGTCGGCAGTCGGCTCATCGGCCAGCTGTTCACCGACTCCGACGGCAACCCACTGCCGCAGTACTTCCAGAGCCGCCCGTCGGCTGCCGGCGACGGCTATGACCCGCTGGCAACGAGCGCAAGCAACCTAGGGCCGGAAAGCATCGTCGACGCCATGGGCGATCCGACACTGCCAGAGGATGACAACGGCTACAAGGCCAGCCTGTTGACACAGGTCTGCTCGCGCAGCGTCGCCGTCGCAGAATTCGAAGGTCTTGGAAAGGAAGCCGGGTCGCGCCCGTTCTGCACCGGCGACGGCGTCGGCGCGGTGCTGTCGGTGATCGGCCCACGCGACGCGACGGGGAACGTCGTCCACCCCACCCGGGTGGTCAGCGTCAACGAGCCGTGCGAGACCACCTCGACGCCGTTCCTCGCGGCCTATGAGGGCGTAAGGGTCGAGTGCGCCAAGTACGGCGAGGACTACTCGATCGGGCAGATCGTGCCGATCCGCGGTGCGGCCCCGACCGATCCGGTTGTGCCCGCGGACGCCGTCACCGCAAGCGGTAGCGGACTTGATCCGGACATTTCCGTCGCCTACGCGGAACTCCAGGTTCCCAGGGTCGCCAAGGCGCGCGGCATCAGCCAGGATCAGGTGCGCCAGGCGGTGCATGACAACCAGGACGGCCGGGTGCTCGGTTTCCTCGGCGAGGCGCGGGTCAACGTGTTGGAGCTCAACCTCGAACTTGACCAGAAATACCCTGTGAAGAGCTGATCATCGGGGTGGATGATGAGCACGTGACCACCAGCGAACAGCCGGTTACCCATCGGCCCGACTACAAACACAAACGCGGAGAGCTGCGCATCTACCTCGGCGCAGCTCCCGGCGTCGGCAAGACGTATGCGATGTTGGGCGAAGCTCATCGCCGTCTGGAGCGGGGCACCGACGTAGTCGCCGCGGTTGTGGAGACACATGGCCGTAAGAAGACCGCGGACCTGATCGACGGCATCGAGACCATCCCGCCGAAATACATCGAGTACCGCGGCACCAAGTTCCCCGAACTCGACGTCGAGGCGGTATTGCGGCGTCGGCCTCAAGTGGTGCTGGTCGACGAGCTCGCCCATACCAACACGCCGGGCAGCAAGAACCCCAAACGGTGGCAGGACGTCGAAGAGCTGCTCGACGCAGGCATCACGGTGATCTCGACGGTCAACGTCCAGCACCTGGAAAGCCTCAACGACGTCGTTGCTCAGATCACCGGCATCGAGCAACAAGAGAAGGTTCCCGACGAGATCGTTCGTGCCGCATCTCAGGTGGAGCTGGTCGACATCACCCCGGAAGCATTG
Organism: uncultured Actinomycetota bacterium; assembly: GCA_963744085.1. GTDB lineage: Bacteria > Actinomycetota > Actinomycetes > Mycobacteriales > Mycobacteriaceae > Mycobacterium. Next base: position 19,542 of record CAVUSK010000013.1, on the reverse strand, counting down.
CGGCGCCGGCTTTCCCACGGCAACGTTTATGCGGCCGACAAGGTCAACGCGGCCCTTTCAAACTACTTTCGACAGGGCAACCTGACCGCGCTGCGCGAACTCGCCCTACTGTGGCTTGCCGACCAGGTTGACGCAGCACTGGCCAAATATCGCGAAGACCACAAGATCACCGAAACATGGGAGGCCCGCGAACGCGTTGTGGTGGCCGTCACCGGCGGTCCGGAATCGGAAACGTTGGTGCGCAGGGCGTTTCGGATCGCATCGAAATCCAGTGCCGAGCTGATGGTGGTGCACGTGGTGCGGGGCGACGGCCTGTCGGGAGTCTCCGCACCGCAGATGGGCAAGGTCCGTGAGCTGGCCACCAGCCTGGGCGCGACGGTGCACACGGTCGTGGGCGACGACGTGCCCACCGCGCTCTTGGATTTCGCACGGGAGATGAATGCCACCCAACTGGTGTTGGGTACGTCCAGGCGGTCGCGATGGGCCAGGATGTTTGCCGAGGGCATCGGCGGCGCGGTGGTGCAGCAGTCCGAAAAGATCGACGTGCACATGGTGACCCACGAGGAAGCGCGCCAGGGGTTCTCGTGGTCACGGATTTCGCCGCGCCAACACCACCTCTTGTCGTGGCTGGCCGCGATCATCGTGCCATCGGCGATCTGTGCGGTCACGGTGTTGCTGCTCGACCGGTTCATGGGTATCGGTGGCGAGAGCGCGCTTTTCTTCGTCGGCGTGCTGGTGGTCGCCTTGCTGGGCGGCGTCGCTCCCGCGGCGCTGTCGGCGGTGCTGTCGGGACTGCTGTTGAACTACTTCCTGACCGAGCCGCGATACACATTCACGATCGCCGAACCCGACTCCGCGGTCACCGAGTTGGTGCTGCTTGTCGTCGCAGTCGCGGTGGCAGCGCTCGTCGACAATGCCGCCAAGCGCACACGCGAGACAAGACGAGCATCGCAGGAGGCCGAGCTTCTGGCGTTGTTCGCCGGGTCGGTGTTGCGCGGCGCGGACCTGGACACACTGCTGGAACGAGTGCGCGAGACCTATTCCCAACGGGCGGTGAGCATGTTGCGCGTCCGGGACGACTCCGATGAGGGCGAGATCGTCGCGTGTGTCGGAAAAGATCCCTGCAGCGACGTCGACTCGGCCGATACCGCGATCGAAGTGGGCGACGACGAGTTCTGGATGCTGATGAGCGGGCGCCAGCTGCCCGCCAGCGACCGGCGGGTGCTCACCGCCGTCGCGAAGCAGGCAGCGGGCCTGGTTCGACAACGCGAACTCGCCGAAGAGGCCAGCAAGGCCGAGGCGATCGCTCAGGCCGACGAGCTGCGCCGGTCGCTATTGTCGGCAGTCAGCCACGACCTGCGGACACCGCTGGCCGCTGCGAAGGCGGCGGTCTCGAGCCTGCGCAGCGGCGACGTCGCGTTCTCCCCCGAGGACACAGCCGAACTGCTTGCAACCGTCGAGGAGTCGATCGACCAGCTGACCGCTCTGGTCGGCAACCTGCTGGACTCGTCGCGACTAGCCGCCGGCGTGGTGCGGCCCGAACTGCGCCGTGTGTACCTCGAGGAAGTCGTCAACCGCGCTCTGATGGGAATCAGCAAGGGCAACACTGGATTCCGCAGCAGCCTCGACCGCGTAAAGGTAGAAGTCGACGACGCGGTCGCGATGGCCGACGCCGGTCTGCTGGAACGTGTGCTGGCGAACTTGATCGACAACGCGCTGCGATATGCACCCGACGGCGTCGTGCGGGTCTATGCGGGGCGCGTCGGCGACAGGGTGTTGATCAACGTCGCCGATGAGGGACCGGGCGTTGCGCGTGGCATGGAGGAACAGATCTTCGAACCGTTCCAGCGGATGGGCGACCGCGACAACAGAACCGGTGTGGGCCTTGGTCTTTCGGTGGCAAAGGGTTTCGTGGAGGCGATGGGCGGCACCATCTCCGCGACTGATACCCCTGGTGGAGGTTTGACAGTCGTGGTGGATCTGGCAGCGCCCCCGGAGGACGGGCCGTGACGCGTGTCTTGGTGATCGACGACGAGCCGCAGATCCTACGGGCGTTGCGGATCAACCTGTCCGTCCGCGGTTACGAGGTGACCACCGCGGCAACAGGCGCGGCCGCCCTGCGCGCAGCGGCCGAGCACCGCCCCGACGTGATCGTGCTCGACCTCGGACTTCCTGACATGTCGGGCATCGAGGTGCTCGAGGGTCTGCGCGGTTGGCTGTCAGCGCCGGTGATCGTGCTCTCGGCACGCATCGATTCCGTCGACAAGGTGGAAGCCCTCGACGCCGGTGCCGACGACTACGTGACCAAACCGTTCGGCATGGACGAGCTGCTCGCCCGGCTCCGGGCGGCCGTGAGGCGCGCGGCAGCGGCAGCTGATACCGATGAGCCTGTGGTCGAAACCGACTCGTTTACCGTCGATTTGGCGGCGAAGAAGGTGACCAAGAACGGCACCGAGGTGCACTTGACGCCGACCGAGTGGGGCATGCTGGAGATGCTTGTGCGCAACCGCGGCAAGCTCGTCGGCCGCGAGGAACTGCTCAAGGAGGTCTGGGGGCCGGCGTACGCGAAGGAGACTCACTACTTGCGCGTCTACCTGGCACAGTTGCGTCGCAAGCTCGAAGACGACCCGTCCCACCCCAAGCATCTGCTGACCGAAGCCGGGATGGGTTACCGCTTCCAGGACTAGGAGTAAGTAGTCACCTCTCCACCCGCGAGCAGACGCAAAAGCCCTTAAAAGCGGCCACATTTGGGAGCTTTTGCGTGTGCTCGCGGGTGGAGAGCGATCGAAGCGATCGATGGATTCACATGCCGAAGTGCGTGCGATGCACCGCCGCAACAGCCTCCGGTGTTCCGCTCACTTCGACCTGCGCTACAGCTTGGCGCCCGAAAACGTAGAGGAGGAGTTCGCCCGGCGGACCGCTGAGTCGAGCCGTCGGTTCGCCTGGCTGAACCGTCACCCGCTCGTTGGTTCCGGCCCACTCGATCTCGAGGCCGGAAGCGTGAAGCCGCCGACTCAGGAAGTGGCCGCCGCGGCGAACGTTTCGCCACAAGGCAGAATCCATTGGAGGCGCGAGGCTACGGGGCCCTTGCCCATTGGCTCGGCGAAGGTCCTCGTGGTGAACAAAGAACTCGTTCAGATTCGCCAAGGCGCGGACCCATCCGATGCGGAAGAACCCGATGGGCGGGCCCGACCGGATCCGCGCGACGAGCCATTTGAAATCCCTGACCTGGGCCAGCCTGGCCCTACGCCGCTCGGCGAAACGTTCGAAGGGACCGGGGAGAACGATGCAAGGCCCGGCAACGAGATCGCGTTCGCGCAACACGATGTGGGCGGCGAGGTCGTGAGCAGTCCAGCCCTCGAGCAGTGTTGGAACGGAAGGGCCGAGCTCGTCGAGGAGATCACAGAGCTCAAGGCGCTCTCGCATATCTAGCGGAACATCGGCCATGCCACCGGAGTCTACGGAGCCAGAGGTGGCTGCTTGGGTGATGGTCGGCGGCGCCTTCCTGTATGCAGCGATCAGCCCACCACGATCTTGCAAGAATTCGATCTTCCAAGAATTCGATCTTCCAAGAATTCGCCAAGCGCACCCCGGCAGAGTCTGGTGTGTCAGCTCAATCGGTCCACCAGCAAGGAGGCCCTCTGGTATCAACCTGTGTTCGGACGACTGACTGCCGCCGAACTTGACCCCGACACAACGCCCCGGAGACCCTTGCGTCCCGGGGCGTTGTCGTGGGTTCACGCCGATTCGCGCGAGCAGACGCAAAAATCCCTCCAAGGCGGCGTTTGGGGATTTTTGCGTCTGCTCGCGCGGGAAAGAGGCGTCCACCGCGATAGGTTGCAACCATGGCTGGGTATCGAGAAATGTTCAAGGCCAGCATCGACAATCCGGAGGCGTTCTGGGCGCAGGCCGCCCGCGTGGTGTCGTGGACCCGCGAGCCTCATTGCGTCCTCGATGACAGCAATCCCCCGTTCTACCGGTGGTTTCCCGACGGCGAGCTGAACACCTGCGCGAACGCACTCGACCGCCACGTGGCCGGCGGTCGCGGCGACCAACCGGCGCTGATCTACGACTCCCCGGTCACCGGCACGCAACGCATCTTCAGCTACGCCGAGTTGCTAGACGCCACAGCGCGATTCGCTGCAGGACTTCGCGCGCTGGGCGTGGAGAAAGGCGACCGCGTCGTCATCTACATGCCGATGATCCCCGAGGCCGTGATCGCGATGCTCGCCTGCGCGCGGCTGGGCGCAGTGCACTCGGTGGTGTTCGGCGGCTTCGCCGCCCATGAGCTCGCAACGCGGATCGACGACGCCCGCCCGGCGGTGGTCGTGTCGGCGACCTGCGGAATCGAGCCGTCCCGGATCGTCGAATACAAGCCGATGCTCGATGCCGCCATCGAGGCGTGTACGCATCCGCCGCGCAGTTGCGTCATCGTGCAACGCGAGCAGCACGGCTCCCCGTTGGACGCCGAGCGCGACATCGACTGGCAGGTGTTGATGGCAGGGACCGAACGCGTGGACCCCGTGCCAGTCGCGGCGACCGACCCGCTGTATGTGCTCTACACCTCCGGCACAACGGGCAAACCGAAGGGCATCGTCCGCGACAACGGCGGGCACGCGGTCGCGCTCGCGTGGAGCATGCGCAATATCTACGACTTCGGGCCGGGCGAAGTGTTCTGGGCCGCTTCCGATGTGGGCTGGGTGGTCGGCCACTCGTACATCGTGTACGGGCCTCTGCTGGCCGGAGCGACGACCGTGCTCTACGAGGGCAAGCCGGTGGGTACGCCAGACCCCGGCGCGTTCTGGCGGGTGGTCTCCGAACACCGGGTCAAGGCGCTGTTCACCGCACCGACCGCGATCCGGGCGATCCGCAAAGAAGACCCGGATGGGCGGCTCCTCGCGAAGTACGACATGTCCTCACTGCAGTACCTCTTCCAAGCGGGTGAGCGGCTGGACCCGGACACCTACGCCTGGGCGTCGGAGCGGCTGGGAGTTCCGGTGGTGGACCACTGGTGGCAGACCGAGACCGGCTGGGCGATCGCCGCGAACCCGATGGGCGTCGAACCGCTGCCGATCAAACCGGGGTCGCCGACCGTCCCGATGCCCGGGTACGACGTGCGGATTCTGCATCCCGACGGCTACGGGTGCGAACCCGGCGAACAGGGCGCGATCTGTATCCGACTGCCGCTCCCCCCGGGGACGCTGCCGACACTTTGGGGCGACGACGATCGCTTCGAGGCCTCGTATCTGGCGGAGCACCCCGGCTACTACCTCACCGGAGACGGCGGACACCTCGATGAGGATGGCTACTTGTTCGTGATGGGCCGCATCGACGACGTGATCAACGTCGCGGGCCACCGGTTGTCCACCGGCGCGGTCGAGGAGGTGCTGGCCGCGCATCCGGCGGTGGCAGAGTGCGCGGTGATCGGGATGGCCGACGAAATCAAGGGACAGGTGCCGCGCGGCCTGGTCGTACTGAAGGCCGGCGCTTCGCCCGAAGGGCTTGCCGACGAACTCGTGGCAGCCGTGCGCGATCAGATAGGCGCGGTCGCGTGCTTCAAGCAGGTCGATGTCGTTGCAGCGCTGCCGAAGACACGCTCGGGCAAGATTCTGCGAAAGACCATGCGCGGCATCGCCGCAGGCAGGGACGAGGCGGTGCCGTCAACCATCGAGGATCCGAAGGTGCTCGACCAGCTTCGGCCAATTCTGTTGCGCCAGTAGACGTGTCTACGTCTGCTCGGCGAGGGTGCGCCGCGCCGATTTCTCGGCCCGCTCGGCGTTGGCGAGCAATTTTGCCTGCCTGCGCGGCCACCACCACACCTCGAACGGGAAGAACGCAAAGTAAAGCCACGACACCATGGCCTCACTGACCGGCCCGAAGATCGTGTCTGCGACCGCAGTCCCTAGTGCCACCAGACCGAGCAGCACGATCAGCCACCACCAGAGCCGGAAACCTTCGGCCGCCAAGTGCAGCCCGCGGCTGTAGTCGATGACGCCGGACGCTAGGTGCGGGTCATGGATGTCATCCCCGCTTCGCGTGGCACGGGCCACCGCAACGCGATCTGGCCCACTGAAGTCTTTTGCCCCCGGCCAATACTTGGACATCCGACGACCCATGAACCAGCCGTAGATCAACGTGACAAGCACGGTAGCCGCGAGTGCCGACGCCACAAGATTGGAGCTGATCAGTGCCAGAAGCCCGACGAAGATGCCGAAGGCCAACCCGACGATCAGCGCTCTAGTGACGAGGCCGAATCGCCAGACCCAGGCCGGAATAGCGACCATGTCCGCTTAGTCCGAGCACTCGACGACGTCGTACGCGTCGTCCGCGTAGCGGGAGCGGATCACCTTCTTGTCGAACTTGCCGACACTGGTCTTGGGTATCTCGTCGATGATCGTCCAGTGTTCAGGTAGCCACCATCGAACCACCCTGTCGCGCAGATAGTCTCTCAGCTGTGACGCGGTGACCGTGGCGTCCCGCTTCAGCACCACGGCGGCCAGCGGCCGCTCCTGCCACCGCTCATCGGAAATACCGACCACCGCGGCCTCCAACACGTCCGGGTGACCCATGATGTGGTTTTCCAGCTCGACCGAGGAGATCCATTCGCCGCCGGACTTGATCACGTCCTTAGCGCGGTCGGTCAGCGTCACATAGCCACGGGCATCGATCTTGCCGACATCGCCTGTGCGCAACCAGCCGTCGGCGAACTTTTCGGCATCCCGGTCGCCATAGTACGAACCGGTCACCCATGGCCCGCGCACTTCCAGCTCGCCGACCGACTCCCCATCGTTCGGAAGGACATTGCCGTCGTCGTCGATGACACGCATCTCGACCCCGAACATCGGGCGGCCCTGCGTAAGCCGCCACGTCCAGCCTTCATCAGCCGTGACGTCGACCGGTGGTCGGGCCAGCGACGCCAACGGCGACGTCTCCGTCATCCCCCACAGCTGAAGGAGCGTCACACCCAACTTGTCGAATCCGCGCATCAGCGACTCCGGCACCGCCGAGCCACCGCACACGATCAGCCGCAACGACGAGATGTCGCGACCTGGGTCGGCCTCCAGACAATGAAGCATGTCGTTCCAAATCGTGGGCACACCCCCGGCGAACGTCACTCGGCGGCTCTCGATCATCTTCAGCAGCCGGTCCCCCTGCAGGAAACGGTTGGGCAACACAAGGTCTGATCCCGCCAGCAGCGCAGCGATGGCCAGCCCCCAGCCGTTCGCGTGGAACATCGGCACGGCCGGCAATACGCAGTCAGTCTCCGCGAGCGTCATCCCGTAAGTGCCGCACACGGCCATACTGTGCAGGTACGTCGACCTGTGTCCGTACACCACGCCCTTCGGATGTCCTGTGGTGCCGCTGGTGTAACACATTGCTGCTGCGGATTTTTCGTCGATATCGGGCCATTCGTAACTGGTCGGCTGGCCGGCCAGCAGGTCGTCGTATCGGAGCACCTTTTTGTGGGCCGCTTCCAGCATCGCGGTATCGCCCTCGCCGACCGCCACCACGGTGTGCACCGTCTCCATCCGCGGAAGGACCGCGGCGAGCTGCGATGCCAACGACATGTCGACGATCACCACGCGGTCTTCGGCATCGTAGGCAATGAATTCGATCTGTTCGTCGGACAGGCGGATGTTCAAGGTGTGCAGCACCGCCGCCATGCACGGAACGGCGAAGTACGCCTCCAGATGCTCCTGGGTGTTCCACATGAACGTGGCAACACGGTCACCCGCACGTACACCCAGCCCCTGCAGTCCGTGCGCCAATTGCGCGACCCGGTCGCCGAACTCGCGATAGTTGATTCGCCGGAAGCCGTCGTCGGTCGCGGTGGTCACCGTCCGGCGTCCGTGAATCGTGGTGCCGTACCGCAGGATTGAAGGCAAGGTCAACGGCACGTCCTGCATGGTGCTGTAGAGCACGCGATCTCCCATCAATCGTCACACTCCACGACGTCGTACTCCTTGTCCGCGTAACGCGCGCGGATCAACTTCTTGTCGAACTTCCCGACGCTGGTCTTGGGTACCTCGTCGACGAAGGTCCAGCGCTCGGGCAGCCACCATCGGACTACCCTGTCGCACAGAAACTTTCGCAGTTCCTCGACGGTGACGTCGGCATCCTCGTTGAGGACGACGGCGGCCAACGGCCGTTCCTGCCAGCGATCGTCGGGCACCGCGACGACCGCGGCCTCGAAAACGTCCGGGTGCGCCATGAGGTGGTTTTCGAGCTCCACTGACGAGATCCACTCGCCCCCTGACTTGATCACGTCCTTGGCGCGGTCCGTCAGCGTGATGAACCCGCGATCATCGATGCGCCCGACGTCGCCGGTGCGCAGCCAGCCGTCGTGGAACTTCGACTCGTCGGCGTTCTTGTAATAGGACGCCGTGACCCACGGCCCGCGAACCTCAACCTCTCCCACGGCTTTTCCGTCGGTGGGCAGAACGTTGTCGTCGTCGTCGACGATGCGCGCCTCGATGCCGCACAGCGGCCGTCCGGCGGTATTGCGCAGTGCCCAGTGTTCCTCGTCGCTGACGTCGGAAGGTGCGCGGGCAACCGACGCGAGTGGCGAGGTCTCGGTCATCCCCCACGCCTGGCGGATCTCCACGCCGTGTTTCTCGTGGAACGCCTTCATCATCGCCAGCGGCACTGCCGAGCCGCCGCACGGCACCACCCGCAGCGACGAGATGTCGCGCTCCGGGTGGGAGTACAGGTATTGCAACACGTCGTTCCAGATCGTCGGCACGGCCGCCGCCACCGTGGGCCGATGCATGTCGATCATCTCAACCAGACGCTCGGCCTGCAGGAACCTGTCGGGCATCAGCAGATCCGCGCCGGCCATCAGCGCCGCGTACGGGTTGCCCCACGCGTTGGCATGAAACATCGGGACGATCGGCAGGATCCGGTCATCGTCGGAGAAGGCGAACCCGGCGCAGATCGCCATCGATTGCAAGTACGCCGACCGGTGGCTGTACACCACACCCTTCGGGTGGCCGGTGGTGCCGCTGGTGTAACACATTGCGGCAGCGGATTTTTCGTCCAGATCCGGCCACTCGTAGGTAGTCGGCTGGCCGGCGAGCAACTCGTCGTAGCGCACCACGGTCTTCCCCGACCCCGTCAGCGGCTCGAGATCGCCTTGTCCCATCGCGACCACGGTGTGAACGGTCGACAGCTGCGGCAGGACGTCAGCCAGAAGCGGTGCCACCGACATGTCGGCCAGTATCACCTGGTCCTCGGCTTGATCGGCGATGTAGGCGAGCTGTTCGCCCGGTAGGCGGATGTTCAGGGTGTGCAGCACCGCGCCCATCGACGGGACTGCCAGGTAGGCCTCCAGGTGCTCCTGGTTGTTCCACATGAACGTCGCCACCCGCTCGTCACCGGTGATCCCCAGGCCGCGCAGCCCGTGCGCCAGCTGCGCGACGCGCTCGCCCACGGTGCCGTAGCCGGCCTCGCGGTAGCCGTCGGGCGTCGCGGTGATCACCTTGCGGTTCGCGTGCCAGCCGGTGCCGTAGCGCAGTATCCCGGCGATCGTCAGCGGGAAATCCTGCATAGTGCTGTCCACCGAAACCCCCATCACTTTCGTCGCGTCTCTCGGTGTCCATCTTGGCCCGCCACCGGGCACCGGAGGCCAATAATCGACCTGAACGGCGGACAGGAAGGTCACAGCGATGAAGACGAAGGCAGCGGTGCTATGGGGCGTAGAGCAGAAGTGGGAGGTCGAGGAGGTCGACCTCGACGGACCTAAAGAGGGCGAGGTCCTGGTCAAGTTGACAGCCTGCGGCCTGTGCCACTCCGACCATCATCTCGTCACCGGCGACCTGCCCGCGCCGCTGCCGATTGTGGGCGGCCATGAGGGCGCAGGCGAGATCGTCGAGGTGGGGCGCGGCGTCACCGAGGCCGCCGAGGGCGACCACGTCGTGCTGAGTTTTCTCCCCGCGTGCGGCCGGTGTAAGCCCTGCGCCCGCGGCATGAGCAATCTGTGTGATCTCGGCGCGAAGCTGTTTACGGGCACGCAGCTCGACGGCACATCCCGCGTTCATGCTCGCGGCCAGGACCTCACCCAGTTGCTGCTGCTCGGGGCGTTCTCTGAGTACACCGTCGTGCCGATTGCCTCTGTGGTGAAGGTCGACGACAGCGTGCCGCTCGACAAGGCGGCCTTACTCGGATGCGGCGTGACGACCGGGTACGGCAGCGTCGTGCGCACCGGAGAAACTCGGCCGGGTGACACCGTCGTCGTCATGGGCATCGGCGGCGTGGGGATCAACGCCGTGCAGGGAGCCAGGATCGCCGGCGCGCAGAACATCATCGCGATCGACCCGGTCGAAAGTAAGCACGACCGGGCCCGTGAATTCGGCGCGACGCACGCGGTCGCGTCCGTTGAGGAGGCCACCCCGCTGATCGGCGACCTCACCCGCGGTGAGATGGCCAACGTGTGTGTGATCACCACTGGTGTCGGCCGCGGTGCGTATATCGCTAAGGCGCTCAGTCTGGTCGGCAAACGTGGCCGCGTGGTGCAGACCGCGGTCGCGCCCGCCTCGGACACGTCGGTCGATATGTCGCTGTTCGACCTCTTCTTGTTTGAGAAGCAGGTACGCGGCTCGCTGTTCGGCTCGTCGAACCCGCGCAACGACATCCTCGAGCTGTTGTCTCTGTACGACAGGGGCCTGCTCAAGCTCGACGAGGTGATCACCGGCGAGTACACGCTCGAGGACGTGAACAACGGTTACGACGACATGCTCAGCGGGAAGAACCTGCGCGGGCTGATCCGGTACTGAACGGCCGCAACGCCCGCGCGCCGACAACTACCCCGCCCCCCCTGCCGGTCGGTTGGGCATCGGGACCAAGCTCCTTGACCGCTTTGAGTGCTTCGAGCAGTGCGTGTTCGCGGGCGAGTCGTAGTTCGCTGAGGAAGGCTCGGAGTGATTGGTTGTCGCGTGGGGCGTCGGGTGTGTCGGTGAAGGCGAGGATCCGTCCCGTGCCGATTTCAACCTTGTAGTCGGCCTGATCGGGATGCTGTAGAGACTGCGGGCCGATGCCGGCCTCTAGCTCCCATCCGCTGCCGGTATTTCGTAAGACGGCGAGGGTATCGAGGTGAAAGGCGCGACGGATCGAGCCAAGGATGTCTGTGAGATCACCTGCGCAGATGACGGAGTTGGCGGCGAGGCGGGCGAGGGTCGCGGCCTCGGCTTTGGCACTTACCGCGCGGACTCCTTGGCGGGTGAGGAGATCGACCAGTCCGCCGACGGCGATGGCGACGATGCCGAAAGTGATCAGCGCGACGAGGTCGACCGCCCTGGCCACGCGGAGGGTGTGTAGGGGTGAAGTGAAGTAGTAGTCAGACAGCAGGATGCCCGCCGAGGTCGCCGCCAGCGCAGGCAATATCCCGCCGAGCAACGCCGCTGCGACGACAGCAAGCTGATCACACAGTAATGCGCCCGCCAGCCCGAGCGAGGAACGAAATGGTATGAGACACAAAGTGATCACGATGGGGCGCCAGGCACGCTGCCGCCCAGGCAGCGATGCGGCGCAGACCTGGTAATGCGGCCGGTTGTAGGGACGGAATGGTCAAATTAGGGGCGAGCCTGCGACGGCTGGACGATCGCGCGGGCACGATGTGGAACGGTTTCGTGTTGAGTGACGCCTGTGGCGGTTTCAACGGCACTGCCGAGGCTGTCGATGTGTTGCACATTGAGCGAGGTGATTACGTCGACGCCGGCGTCGAGTAGTTCTTCGACATCTTGCCAACGCTTTTCATTTCGGGCGCCGGGCACGCAAGTGTGCGCGAGTTCGTCGACCAGTACCACATCTGGATGTCGGTTCAGCACTGCGTCGATGTCGAGTTCGTCGAAAGTCCCCCCGCGATGCGCAATGCGCCGGGGCGGCATGTGCTCCAGCGTGGTGAGCATGGCTTCGGTTTCGGCGCGGTCGTGCGTCTCGACGAGCCTGACGACGACGTCAACACCTTGTCCGGCAAGACGATTGGCCTCGGCGATTCGTCGGCGCCGCGTTGTACGGCACTCGAGCACCTACTCGTCTTCGCCGCTGGGTCCCTCGTCCGTGTGGAGCTGGATACGGACTTGGTCGGGGCCGGTGACGGTCACCGCCCAGCCCAGATGCGCCTGGTGCACGGCGCTGTGTTCGACATCTAGAGTCGTGAGGTGTTCAACCCAGTGCAGCAGCTCGGCATGGCTCGCGACCGTCAGACCGAACAACGGGTATTCGCGTAATGCAGCCAACGGCGCGTCGGCGCTCCGCAACAGCAGGCGGGCACCGCACGGATGTTCCAGCAGCACCGCTGCTACCTCGCTTTCGCGTTCCTCGATCAACTGGGTGGCGAAACCGAATACCCGTACGTACCAGTCGCTGCCGGCCAGCGGATCGCTGGTGGGCACACTCACGTGGTGTACGCCGGTTAGCAGGGGCACTTGATTATCCTTGTCGCCGTGCGACAACTCGTCGACCCGGGCCGCAATCCGCCGCATCCGACGGGCGCGGCCTGCTAGTCACAGTGGCAGGATTGCCCACCCGACCTGCCGGCAGTTCGGCAATCCGTGTCACTGGTCTTCTTGGTCGGTTGTCACGATCACGGGACCGCTCAGACGCCGAGGGCTCGGGGACGGCGAGCACGGCGGCGTCGATCTCGTCCGGCGACACCGTCAGTGGGGGACGGAACCGCACACTGTCTAGTCCGCTGGCGAGCATGATGACCCGGCGGCGCCAAAGTCGCCGGATCAGCTCGTCGCGCTGCCGCGTGGTCGGCAGGCTGAACGCGCACATCAGCCCCGCGGCCCCGCACATCGAGCACCAGACCGGGCAGGTCGCGCGCGAGTTCGTCGAGCCGGGCCCTCAGGTATCCCCCGTGCACCGCGGCGCGTTCGAACAGCCCGTCGAGGGACGGCAACATCTCCAACAATGTCATGAATCCACGGTGCGCCCCGTGACGCTGGCTGCGACAAGCCTTCACGAGATCTTGACGGCACCGGCTGCAATCTTGACGAAACCGCTAGGGAACTCACCTCGATCCTTCAACTGCGCGCACGGCCAATCGCAGCCGGATCGCCTCGGCGCGGTCCTGTTCTTCCAGCCCCAGCTCGATTCGGGCCAGCTCGTCACGCAGCCGCGGCAGCCAATGCTTGCTCAGCGCCCTCGCTCGCAACTGAGTGGCGCTGAATTCTCGCTCGATGGTGGCAAGCGCCGATCGCGCGGCCGCGTATTCGGCAGCAGCACCAACCGCTGCGCGGTACGCCCCACTTGCCCGCACCGTTGCTGACCCGATATAGACAGTCTGTGTGTCGTCGTCCGACGGGAGGGTGCACAGAGCACGGTCGGGATAGCGAACACCGGTCGTCGTGGCCCATTCGATCGCGACGGAGGCCTGCTCGCCGGGCGTTGCCAGAGCGATCGCGCGTTGGCCTCCCAAAAGCGCTGCGCGCACTCCCCACATGTCCGCCTCGCGGCAGGCATCGTGCCAGTGGCGTCGAGTCTCGTCGGCGCGACGTTGTAACGCTTCCCGGTGGTTGCCGAGGAGGCGCAGTTTTTCCTCGAGCAGCGACACACCCCGCTCGGCGAGTTCGAGTCGGCTCAATAGCCAGAGGCGGCCCATTCGTCCTGGCGGCACCTGCAGCATCGACATAAACCCTTCAGCCGGCGTCCGGTTGGTGACGGTCGAGCAGTGCGGCGGGCAGCATCGTCAGTTCGCTTCGTGGCAAGCGACAAACAACATCCCAGGCTCTCTTCAGGGTGTCTGTGAGAGTTCGGGACTCGTCGGAGCGCTGGTCGACCAGTTCGGTGGCGAATGCGTCGTCGAAAGTGAGGTAGGTGCGATCGGTGGGGGTAAGCGCCTCCGTCCCGATGAGCTCGGCCAACTCCCGCACGTGCCGCGCTTTGGCCAGCGCGGCCAGCAGCTGGGCGGCGAGCGGGAGGTGGTCCTCGCGGGTGCGTCCCTGGCCCGCGCCGCGGCGCATCAAACGCGACAGCGAGGACAAGGCGTCGACGGGCGGGTAGACGCCATGCAGCTGCATCTGCGCGGAGAAGATGATCTGGCCTTCGGTGATATAGCCGGTCAGGTCGGGCACGGGGTGGGTGATGTCGCCGCCGGGCATCGTCAGCACCGGCAGCACGGTGACCGATCCCGGCTGGCCCGTGATTTTGCCGCACCGTTCGTACAGCGACGCCAGATCGCTGTAGAGGTATCCCGGATAGGCCCGCCGCGCGGGGATTTCGCCGCGAGCTGCCGACACCTCCCGCAGCGCCTCGGCGTAGCTGGTCATGTCACTGAGCACCACGAGCACATGCCGTGCGCTGTCGAAGGCAAGATGCTCCGCGATGGTCAACGCGATGCGCGGAGTCAGCAGCCGCTCGATGACCGGGTCGTCAGCGCCGTTGAGCAGCAGAACGAGTTCCCCTGCAGCGCTTCGTGCTTCGAGGACATTGCGGGCATAGGCGGCATCGGCGTGCGTCAAGCCGATCCCGGCGAACACCACGCTGAACGGCTCGCCGCCGGCGGTGGCATGGGCGGCGATCTGACAGGCCAACCGCAGATGCGGCAAGCCGGGCAACGAGAACACCGGCAGCTTCTGCCCGCGAACCAGCGTGGTCAGGGCGTCAAGCACCGACACGCCGGTCAACACCGGTTCGGCCGGCGCTTCGCGGTGAACGGGATTGAGCGGATCGCCGTTGATCGAAACCTGCCGCCGCCCTGTCACCGGCGGCCCGCCGTCGATCGGTTCCCCTCGACCGTTGCACGTCCGGCCCAGCCAGGCGGTGCCCACCGGAATGCGCAGCGGTGCACCGCTGAAGTGGACTTCGGTGTTGGCGGGATGGATTCCGGCGGTCCCCTCAAGCACTTGGATCACCGCCACGTCGTGGTTGACCTCCAACACCAGTCCGTGGCGCTCCGTTCCATCGGCGAGGGTGATCGACACGTATTCGTCCCACCCCACCCCGTCTACTCCGGCCACCACCGCCAGCGGGCCGCGCAACTCCCGGATTCCGGTGTAGTCGATCCACCGGTCGTCGTCGGTGATCTTCATCGCATCTCGTGCAGTCGCGCGATGATGTCGTTGCGCCGTTGAGCCACGAGGGCGGTGTCGGTTGGACCGCCGTCTTCGCGGGCGCGTATCAACGGGCCGAAATCGGTCTCCTCGACGAGCTGCGCCGGCACACCCGCCGACATCACCTCCCGGCACGTGTCGATCACCGCGAGCACCGCGTCAACGAGGGCTGCGGTCTTTTCGGGGGCACAATGTGCGTCGTTGGGCACCTCTGCACTCTGCTGGAGCATCCCTTCCCGCAGCAGCCGCCCACCGAGTAGCACCATCCGCTCCTCGCCCGGCAATGCCCCGAGACCAACCAGATCAGTCAGTGCCGTCAGTCGATCAGACTCGTTGAGCAGAGCCAGTACTCGGCCCCGGCGAGCCACCCAGTCGATGTCACCGGCTGCCATGTGGGCCGCGCCCAGGACTTCTGCATCCCGGGAAAATGACGCCGACCATGACACGGCGGGGTAATGACGCGAGTAGGCAAGGTCACGATCCAAGGTCCACCGGCAGCGGACGAACCGCTCGGTGTGCACCGTAACCGGTTCGGACAAATCACCGCCGGGTGGGGACACCGCGCCGATCACGGTGACCGAGCCGGATTGGCCGCCCAGTGTGTCGACGAAGCCCGCGCGTTCGTAGAACGCGGCCAACTCCGAGGCCAGATTCGCCGGGTAGCCCTCCTCGGCGGGCAGAGCGCCCATGCGTGATGCGAACTCGCGCAACGCTTCTGCCCACCGTGACGTGGAGTCGGCGATCACTACGACGTGGTACCCCATGTCGCGGAAGTACTCCGCGACCGTGACCCCGGTGTAGATGCTGGCCTCGCGGGCCATCATCGGCATGTTCGACGTGTTGGCGATGATGACGGTGCGCTCGGCCAGCCGACCGCCGGTGCGTGGATCAGTGAGGTCGAGCATGTCGGCGACGATCTCGGCCATTTCGTTTCCGCGTTCACCGCATCCGACGTAGACGATGACGTCAGCGTCAGACCACTTCGCCAACTGCTGCAACAGAACGGTTTTCCCGGTGCCGAATCCGCCGGGCACCGCGGCGGTGCTGCCCCGCGCGATGGGAAACAACTGATCCACGACGCGCTGCCCGGTGTTGAGCGGCGCAGCATCGTCTCGTCGGTTCCGGTACGGTCGTGCCAACCGGACCGGCCACGGCGAGGACATCGACACCGATGTTCCGCCGACCGAGGCGAGCATCCTATTCGCCGGGTAGCTGCCGGCCGGGACGATTGACTCGACCGTCCCGCCGACACCGGGTGGAACCTGGACGCGATGCTCTACAGCACCTGCGTCGAGTACGAGCCCGAGCACCGCTCCGGCGGCCACTACGGTGCCGGCACCGACTGTCGGTGTGAACTCCCATCTGCGTGTGTCATTGGAGGCATAACTTCCCGCGGCCAGCCATGTCGGTGCGGTGGTCAGCGACCGGAGCAGCCCGTCGAACACCCCGCCGAGAAGTCCCGGGCCAAGCGTTGCCGACAATGGGCCTCCCTGGGGTACCGCCGCGTCTCCTGGTGTCAGACCACCGGTGTACTCGTACGCTTGCACGGTCAACTGCCCATCAGAGATGGCCACCACTTCACCGGGAACGTTGGCCGGCCCGAGTCCGACGAGATCATGCATTGCCACCGCCGCAGCACACTCCACCTCGACGAGCGGGCCGGAGACACGCATGATCCGCGCCGAATTGCTCACGACCACAACCCGTGCACTTCCGGGGCAATGCGATCCAATGCACGCTGCGCGATCGCCGAAAGGCTCAAATCCACTCGGCGGTGACCCAACTGAGCCACGACTCCCCCGAAAGGGTCGTCCGTCAGTTGGGCGTCGCCGCCGAGCATCGCCGACGCGTTGCCGCGCAAGAGCTCACGCCAACGTGAGTAATCGGGTTCATCGCGCAGACGCAGCACCGCCTCGGTGCCACGCCGCCGCCATTGCTGATAAGCGTTGCCTTGGGCCGACAGCAACTCGCGCCGCAACGTCCGTTCGAGAGCCGCGCCCTGCTCGGCCACGATTAAAGCTGCGACGGATTCCCCAGCGGCACGGGCGGTTTCGGTTACCTGTTCCTCCGTCTCCCGGGCCTGCTCGACGATGCGGGCCGCCTCGTCCCGGGCATCGGCGATGAGCTGGTCGGCATCGGCGTCAGCCCGGCGCAGTATCTCGGCCCGCACCGGTTGCAACGCCGGCATCACGCGTTCGGCTTTGAGGGCGGTCATCCAGGCATCACCGCGACAAGTGTTCCCGCGCAGCGCAGTTCGTCCATGAGGTGTGCCGCGGCCGCGGTCGTCAGGATCACCAAGGTCGTATCCGGCGTCAGGCCCTCCCATGCCCGGCGCACCTCCGCCGGTCCCTCAGCCGGCATCACGGTCGCTCCGGCCATCGCATAACCGGCCACCACCGCCGGCTCACCGACGACCACCACGGCTCCCACGTCACGCTCGCTGGATCAGGATGACCGCGACCACAAGACCGTAGATCGCGATGCCTTCGGCGAGCCCGACAATCACCATGGCGCGGCCGAACAGTTCCGGTCGCTCGCTGAGCGCCGCCAGCGCAGCCGCCCCGGTATAGGCGACGGCGATCGCGGCGCCGATCGAGGACCCCGCGACGGCGATGGCTGCACCCAGCAGCGCGGCCCAGTTACCACCCGCACCGGCCGCCTCGGCAGCGGTCGTGTCCGCCGCGGCCGGACCCGCGGTCAGCGCTTGCGCCAGCACCACCACGCCGGCCAACAGCACCACCGCGTTTACCGCCCAGAACAGCCGCACCGCCAACCGGCCGCGGCGGCGCAACAACATCAGACTCATCGCGAATCCGGTGATGAGCGCGGGCAGCGCGATAATCCACGTCAACATGTCTCGGCCTCCGATGGGATGACTCGAACTCGCCAGGGCCGGAAGGGTCTGCCCTCGCCGATGAATACCCGAGAAAACAACTCGTAGAACTCCAATCGCAGTGCCTGCACTCCGGCAACCAATGCTTCCAGTGCGAAGGCGATGACATTGCCGATTACGAACACCACTACGGCTCCCGTCATCCCGGCCCAGCCGTGACCCCACAGTGCTGTCGTGCCGCGCCACACCACCCAGCCCAACGCGGCGTGCGTCATGCCGAAGGCGGCCAGGCGGGCGAACGACACCAGATTGGATCCGAGTCGAACAACGAGGTCGAATCCGCCGATCGCGGCCTGCACAACCGCCGACCCGCCGCCACCCGACTCGACGTACAACCCGACGAGGGCCATCGCGACACCGGTAAGTACGACCACTGCGCCGATCGTCGCCAAGACTGTTGGGCCGATGGTGAGTCCGGCGACCACGCCACCGAATCCAACGAAGACGACGGCGCCCGCGATGCCGGACGGCGCATACAGCGCCAATCTCATGCCGCCCTCTCGCCAACGATTGACAGCCCCCACGGTGTAGGCCAGTCCCAGGAAGACAGCACCGATCGCCAAGGCAACAAACAGCAGACGGAGCGGATCTTCCAGGGGCGCAAGCCACAACACGGGCACCAGCCCGGTTGGTCCGAAGAATTCTCCGTACAAAGCACCGAACACCGCCGCGGCAATCCCTGCCGCGGCGATGAACATCCACATGGGCTTCAGCGACGGGAACCGGCGGAACCACCCCAGCCTGATCAGAGCGGCTCCAAGAAACAACAACATGCCGTGACCGACGTCGCCGAACATCATCCCGAACATCACCACATAGGCGAGGCCCGCCCAGATCGTTGGGTCGATGTCGCGATACGGCACTGTTCCGTAGGTGCGCACCAGCGAGCCGAAGGCGCTGCCGATCCTGCCGCCGGCTCCGAGCAGAGTCGGCGGATCCATCGATCGCGGAGTCGGCATGGGCACCAGCGTGGCCCCCGCCTCGTTCAGCCGTGCGGAAAGGTCCGACACGTCATCAATCGCACACCAGCCCGCTACCGCGGCCACCTCCCGGCGCTGCACCGCACCGGCGATGTAGTTCTCCAACTGCGCTTCACCGGCAAGCACGTCAGCACGACCGGCACGTTCCAGCGCGTCAAGGTCCGGGGTCGCCGCCGTCAACACCGCGGACCCGGCGCCCCGAGCCGGTGCGTTTTGGAGGCTCACGCGCTGCAACCGTTGCGCGGCCTCGCCGGACTGTGCGCCCTCGTCGATGGCCGGTTCGTCGAGTTCGACCACACCTGCTTCGGCCACGCGGACCAGGGCATCGCGCAATTTCTCCTCTGGCGCAACCAAGGCCACGCGTTCCATCCGTGCGGGCGTCCACCGCCTCCAGCCCCGCGCAGGCGCCGTCGCCTCACGCGACCGCATCGGAGGCGTCCATCGGTCCGCCGCCCCGGGCGGCCAGTTGCACAGCGGCCCGGCCTCGCCACGCATCCGTCGCCAGCACCGCCACCGCGCCGATCGTGCGCGCCCGCGAGAAGCCCGGCCGTCCAAGCAGCTGGAACCCGTCGGCCTCCACCCGGGACCACCACCCCACCTCGCCCCGCCACAGCTCCTC
>CAVUSK010000012.1:0-220394 GCA_963744085.1 uncultured Actinomycetota bacterium | reverse complement strand
GGCACACCGAGACACATCCTCTTGCTGACTAGTGCTTGGGTGCCGGGGCAGAGAGGCCACTAGCTACACAGCAGTCGCATAGCCAGCCAAGAATAGGAGATGGACGGGTGCGTTCGCTGTCGATAGTCATTCCTGCCTTCAACGAAGCCGAAAACATCCCCGGGGTCATGTGGACACTTCCGCGCACGGCGTTGGAGAGAGCTGGCTGGGATGTGGAGGTCATCGTCATCGATAACGGTTCCACCGACGGCACCGGAGAAGTAGCGGCAGCCCACGGAGCTCGAGTCATATTGGAGTCGACCCACGGTTATGGCAATGCATACAGGGCGGGATTCGCTGCCGCACATGGTGAGGTAATCGCCACCGGCGACGCAGACCGCAGCTATCCGTTCTACGCACTTCCTGAGTTGTTGAGGCAGCTTGACGACGAGCGATTGGACTTTCTGTCGGGGAACCGGCTCCATAGGGAAAATCGTCGGGCTATGAAGGCGTCTCACCTGGTGGCCAACCTCATTCTCACCTGCCTTAGCCGGGCGCTTTTTCGATCGCCTTTCCATGACTCCCAATCGGGAATGTGGGTCTTTCGCGGTGAGATCTGGAAACACCTCGACGTGCGAGCGAAGGGGATGGCGTTCTCACAAGAAATCAAGCATGAGGCGTATCTCAAGGGATTCCGTTGCGGGGAAGCACCTATCGACTACCGGCAGCGTGGTGGGAAGGTCAAACTCCATGCGGTACGCGATGCGGTCGGAAACATTGCGGAGTTGCTGTCGCATCGAAGCCGTGCCCGTCGGCTTCCTGCTCGAGCCGCCGTAATGGATGCGTCAACCGCGCATCCCGAGGCGCCGTCCATTGCCGGAAAGTGAAAGCCTAGAACCACAGGAGGTGAAAAGTCCCATTTCGGGCCTTCCTCAAACGAAGACCGGATGTCGCATCATTTATTTCCTTCAACCGACGAGACTGACCTATGCACTCAGACACATCTGCCCGCGCTGAGACGAAGCGACCGGTGCTGCATGGATACCGCGGTGTCACGATCGTGATACTGGGGTTCGTAGTGGTCGGCGCGACGGTCTTGACGTTGAGCAGCCAAGCGCGACACGAGTTGGCCCTTTCATTTGTGCGGCAGCCGACCTATTACACGGAGTTGTACTTCTCGACAGATCGACCGACAGAGAAGGTTTCCGGCTTCGGTATGACGACGGTGAGCATTCCGTTCACTGTCGTTAACCACGAGGGCCAAACAACCGTTTACCCGTATGCGATCCAGGTGGTCAACCAAGCCCAGGTGCCGGTTGCGCGCACGGAGGGACGAGTGGAAGTACCGGACGGAAGCTCGACTACCACCACGGTGGCTGTTGAGGTGCCGGCATCGACACCGTGGACGGCAATCGAGATCAATCTAAAGGGCCGCGCCGAGCACCTGCATCTTTGGCGATGAGAGGTGAAAGCGAAATGTACACAATTATGCGAAAACGGTGGATACGGACAAGCCAAATCGTCGTGCACGCCGCGATAGTCGGATCATGAGCGGCGCAGAACAAGGGCGGCACGACGTCGTGCTTGTGACGGCCCACTACCAATCCCACTTGAGTGGCATCGACAACATCACCCGAAGCCTGTCCGAGATATTCGCCCAGCGCCACAACGTGCATGCGATCACCACGACCTGCAGAGCGGGTAACGCACCTGTGCGGGAACGAAGGGCCGGCGTGCAGATACGCCGATTTGGCGGATTAGCAATACCCCACGCGGGTCCTTCTCTCGATTTGGCTGCGATCCGATGACCACCACCGTCACGCCCCGCGCGGCGTCCGGCACCCATCGCAGAGCAAAGGGCCGCGCCGGAATCATCCTCGCCGCCGCGGTGGCTGTTTCGGCAGTTGTGATCCTCATGGGAGCCGGTCCGCTGATGTTGCACCTCGTCGCGGGCCTGTTCCTACTAATCTGCGTTCCGGTCGTGCTCATTAACGCCAAGATCAACTGGCCGCGGGGCATTGAACTGCACGAGTCGTTGCTTTATTCGCTTGCTCTGGTCTTGCTCGGACTGATGGTTGGTGGGCTCGCAATAAACGAGGTGTTGCCATTTGTCGGTATATCACGACCACTGGATCGACTACCGGTTGTCATAACGCAATTGATTGTCCTTGCTGGGCTGGCAGTGTGGCGACGCGAACGCTGGCGCTGGTTTGACGGACCATCCCCGAAAAGCCGACAGGCGACGTACTCGGTAATCGGCACGCGTGACCAGATCCTCCTTGTCGTCTGTGCCATCCTGGTCGTCTGTTCGGTCGCCGGTCCTATTCGGCTCAACAACGGCGCGGGCGGTGGTCTTACGACCGCGATGCTTATCCTCGCCGCGGCCGTGATAGCAGGGCTGTTCTCCTGGCGGCGAATTCTGAATGGCTTGACAATCGCGGCGGCGATCTATCTCTTGTCTCTGGCGCTCCTTCTCATGACGTCTTTGCGAGGCTGGTTCGTCACGGGTCACGATATTCAGCGTGAGTTCCAGATGTTCGAGCTGACGTCAGGCCAAGGCGTCTGGAATATCGAAACCTATCGATCGACGTACAACGCCTGCCTCAGCATTACCATCCTTCCGACCATCATCGAGCGGACAACGGGGATCCCGGACCTCTACGTGTTCAAGGTCGTCGTCCAGATTCTGTACGCACTGTGTCCGGTGCTGATTTATCTGATCGCACGGCGGTTCGCATCGAAGTCCGTAGCGATCCTCGCGGCCGTCTACTTCATCGCGTTTCCGACGTACTTCACTGACATGCCGTACTTGATTCGGCAGGAACTGGCGTTCTTCTTTCTGGGCGTCGCACTAGTGCTGATAACCAACAGTGAGTTGACAATCAATAAGCGGCGAATAGGTTTCGTGATTCTCGGCGTCGGCGTCATGTTGTCCCACTACTCGACGATGTACGTGTTGCTCGGTGTGCTGATCCTTGCCTGGATTCTCACCAGGGCGGTGCTGATTGTTCGGATACTCATCGGGAAGCGGCAAAAACGGCACGGTGAGTCACGGCAGCGGCCAGTCACCAAGCACACTCCGGCGGTACTCAATTGGGCAGTCATAGTCATGCTCGCCGTGCTCACGTTCTTGTGGTTTGGTCCACTGACTCGTACAGCCAGCCCGCTTGACGAAACCGTCAGCTCAACCGTCAGCTCACTGATCGGGAAGCAAGCCATTGGACACCGGCCCTCCGACGCGTCTTACAGCATATTCGGCGGTGCGAAGACCAACCCGCAAACCTTGTTGAAGTACTACGCATATGAGTCGATCAAGAGCACCGAGAAGGGTCGCGAGACGCAAGAGAACTATCCGCTCTCGGAGGTTGGTCGATACCCGACCAACGTTGTGCCTCCGGAGGAGTTGCCGTTAACCGCATTGGGTAAGGCCGCTGAGCGGCTAGGCGTCAACGTGTCAATGGCCAATGGGCTGCTGCACCGCGGGGCGGCGGTAATCCTCCAACTATTTGTCGGGCTGGGCTTCATGCTGGTGCTGCTAAGGCGTGCTCGTGGATTCCGGCCGAGTCCTGAGTTCGCCTTCGGAGCTGCCGCATGCGTCGGAATCGTCGCGCTCCATGTGCTGCTGCCGAATGTGTCGGCCGACTACGGCGTTCTCCGCACGTTCGCCCAGGCGCTGTTCTGGCTGGCCCCGTTCTTGGCGGTCGGTAGTATTCAAGCATTCAGTTGGCTGGGACGGCCGACGTCGTTGCGGGTCGCGTTCGGCGTTGCGACGGTTTTATTCCTGTCGCTGACCGGCGTTATCACGCAGGCACTCGGCGGCTATCCGCCGCAATTGCATCTCAACAATTCCGGGCGCAATTACGACAATTACTATCTTAATGCACAGGAAGTGTCGGGGATTAGATGGTTGCAAGGCCGCGTGAGAGCAGAGTGGGCGGATTCGGTGGGGTTGCGAGTGTCAACTGACCGATACGCTGTCGCCCGCTTTGGAAGCTACGCGGACGTCGAAGCTGACGACGACATCTTTCCAACGCTCCTTCGAAGGGATGCATATGCGTTCCTGGGTTATACAGCCACCCAAAAGGGAGAGGTCACGCTCTTTATCGCCGGCGACCGAGTGACGTACTACTACCCGATTGATTTCTTGGATAAGAACAAGAGCCTTATATACAGCAGCGACGGCGCACGAGTTTACCGATGAATTCTGCCACGAGTAAACACGTCGACCGCCGGGAGGTCGAGTACCTGATCGGATCAACGGTTATTTCGTCCGCTATAAATACTGCTGTCGTGTTCGGCGCACTAGGCTGGCTATATGTTGCGGTAATCTCAGAGCTTTACCGGACACGCTTCAGCCTTCGGTTCTGTCGTGGATCGCGATACGGCGAGAAACACCGGGATTTGTGTGCTTCGGGGTATCTGGAGTCGCCATTCTTTGTCCGCGAGCTTCGGGGTCCGTCCATTGGTGGCGATGATGTCTGAGTCAATTCTGCTCGTCAGTCATTACTTTCCGCCCCACGTGGGTGGCATTGAAACTGTCGTCCGGGAGGAGGCGAAAAACTTAGCATTACTCGGCTACGATGTCACCGTGCTGACTACGGCAGTGAGTGAAACCGCTGGAATCGACCGATATCCTGATGGCTATACGGTGGCGCGGATTAGGACCTGGAATGCTTTCGAAGAAAAGACGGGAGTGCCGTTCCCCGTCATTGCGCCCTCGTCGATCGCCACGTTCGTGAAACTAGTCCGCACAACCGACGTCGTGCACGTACACGATATGCTCTATATGACGTCCTGGATTGCCAGCGTTTGTTCTATCATCTTTCGAAAATCATTTGTTCTGACCCAACATGTGGAAATTATCGATCATCCCAGCAAACTCGTTGTTGCGGTCCAGAGGATGGTCTACGCTACAGCGGGGCGAGTGATGGTGCGCGCCGCCGATCGAATTCTTTATTTCAACTCCACAGTGCTCAAGTTCCTGCGGAATCTCGGCGCTTGCCAGAAGAAGCTGAAGTTCCTACCGAATGGGGTTGATACCGACATCTTCTACCCAGTGGATGTCGAGCGTAAACAGCGCCTAAGGGAAGAATTGGGTCTGCCTGGCGATGGGGTGCTCGCGTTGTTTGTCGGTCGATTTGTACCCAAGAAGGGCTACGACCTACTGCTGAGTATGAGGCCAAGCCAGTACCGTCTTGTATTCGTCGGCGGCGAACCGTCGGCCAGTGAGCGGGCAAGCACCGGAGCGATCTTTCTGGGACGGCGGACCTCCCGCCAGCTCGCCGAGGTGTACCGCGCCTGTGACATCTTCGTGTTGCCCTCCAGATCGGAGGGATTTCCATTGTCAATCCAGGAGGCCATGGCGTCGGGTCTGGCGGTGATAACCTCCGACGACCCCGGCTACGACGTATATAGCCTCGACCGCCAGTACGTTGCCCTCATGCCGCCGAATGTCGACAGCGTCAGCGCGGCTCTGGAACATGTCGCGGCGGATGAAACGATGCGCCTCGGCATGGCTCGCTATTCGTACGAGTTGGCTCGCACACGCTTCTCGTGGAAGGCACACGCGCGTTTGCTGACGAACGTATACAGCGACCTGTCGGCCGTCCCTGGGGAGGGCTGACCAATGGACCTTTCACGTCACATGGCCACGAGGGCATCACTTCAGATTCTCTTTGTCTGCTCCACGATGATGGCGATCTACCTGACGGTGAGCTCAATCATTCATCCGGCGAATATGGCGATGGCCGTTACCCATGTTCTCGCCTGGCCGACGGAACGATCCGTTCGGTATTGGCTTGGCCTTGCTTCTTTCTCGTCGTTCTTCGTGCTCCGAGTGTCGGCACGTATGTCGAAAATCCGCGACGGCGGTGACCGCGGTTGATCGAGCACCTGCACCTTTTATACCTGCACGCTGGGCGACACCGGAAGATGGCGCTCGACGACGACCGGCTAATAAGAAGTTCGTTGTTACTGCTGGCAACAACCGGTGCGATCGCCATTCTCGGCTCCGGGTTCGCTCTTGTCGTGGCGCGGGTCTTCACGGCTGAACAGGTCGGCGCTGGGACGGCGTTGATCTCGGCAACGACGTTCATCGCGTTTCTCAGCCTGTTCGGTCTCGATGGAACCATGGTCCGTTTTATCGTGAGCTCGAAGAATTCCAGTGCTCAAATTACCCAGAGCCTGCTTGTGGTGGGAGGCTTGGGCCTGCTCATCTCGGGCATCTACGTCATTCTGGTGCCGGTCTATGCGCCGGCACTGTCCTTCGTGCGGGACAACCCGCTCTACGCCCTGGGCTTCGTCGTTGCAGGTGCGCTGTCGGGCATCAACCTGCTGACAGATTCGGTGTTCATAGGCGCACGCAGACCGGAATACAACTTATTGGTCGACGGATTGGTCCAAGGCACAACCAAGCTCGTTCTTCCTTTTGCCTTGATCGGGCTTGGTGCGTACGGCATCTTTGCGTCCATGGGCGCCGGATACCTGATGGCTGTTGTAGTGAGCATCCTGTGCATGCGGTACGTCCTGCGACTTCGATTCGACTTTCGTTCCAAGGTTGCGATCACGAAGGAGCAGCTGAGTTATTCGGTCTCAAGCTACATCGCCAATGCGCTTAACATCGCACCGATCATGGCATTGCCGCTGATCACCTTACACGCTCTGGGCCCTGCGCAAGCGGCGTACTTCTACCTGGCGTTCCAGATTGCGTACACCGTCTACGGCATCTCGTATGCGATTGGGCAGGCATTGTTTGCCGAGGGCTCGTCGGAAGGGTCGCGGCTGGTTAGCTTGGGTAAGCAGGCGGGATTATTGCTTGCGACGGTGCAACTGGCCGCTGTAATCGTCGTAGCTTCGGGGGCTCCGCTCATCCTCTCTGTGTTCGGCCGACAATACGCCGAGCATGGACAGCATTTGCTGCGAATCTTGGCCGTCGCAGCGATCGCAGTTGCGCTAAGTACGTGGGCAGATTACCTACTGAAGATACTAGTACTGATGAAAAGCTTGATTGCATGCAACGTCGTTTATGCCGCTGTGACAATCGGACTCGCCCAGGTTTGGGGCACTCGTGGGCTGGAGTGGCTCGGATGGGCATGGCTCATCGGAAACGTTGCGTCTAGTATTTGTGCCGCAACATCTCTAATGGTCTATCGGTGGAGTTCCCGCGTGCGCCAGGCAAGACCCGATGTCGATTTGCGGATGCTGACAAACACCCCTCGAACCGGTCCGATGAACATAGCGGAGTGATTCATTGACCGCCTACGCAGCACTTCATCCGTGAAATGATCCTTCGTCGAATGGTTCAGCGACGAGTTCCTCCTGAGCGCTAAGTGAATGGGGGGTAGTCAATCGACAGATACCAAATTGCGGCTGGGCTACAACGCACTCGTATTCGTCGGATAATACTGGTGCGGCAGAACGCGGTGGCGGCTTAGCCGGCTCGTATTCCGAGGGCGGGGGCGAGAATCCCCCTGTCGCTCTGTGACCTGAACTGGGTGGTAGCGCCGATTCCCTGTCGCTCAAGTAGATGTTCTCATCTCAGTCAGACGAAGCGGTGGGGTCGATTAACTCGCGAGTCTTTTTACGGCGTCCCTGAGTGCCGTGAAGGCAGGCTTCTTCGAACCATCGGCTCTCCGGATTCCGTAGTAGCTCTCGTTGCTGTCAAGGGGAAACGCGAAGTCTTGGTTGGTGTACCAGAACAGGGAGCTGATGATGGGCTCCGACGCCGCGGTGCCCGACTTGGCTCAAATTAGTGCACACCGCCGGTACGGATTTTGATGAGCGCTTCGCGGAGATCGTCAGGTAGCGGGTCGGCCGCGGTCAGTGTTTGCCCGCCGGCATTTATACGGACAGTGCGGTAGCGGCGGGCGGTGCGGACAAATTTCTTTATGCTCCAACCGGTTTGGGATTCGACCCAGTGGCTGACGGCCATCGCGGCCACCACGATGCTCAGGTGCGCCTCGATCGACTCGCGGATGTGGTGGTAGATCGGGCGGGCCTGCAGGTCGTGCTTGGACATCCGGAAGGCCTTCTCGATGCGCCACAGCTGGTGGTAGGCGTCGATGACGAACTCCGCAGACTGGCCGGTGAGGTTGGTGGTGTATCCCTTCCAGCCAGCCAGGGCACGGTTCTTGGCCTCCAACTCACGGTTGACGGTCTTGGTCGCACCGGTGAGCTTGATGAACCGGTTGCGCTTGACCGGGGCGTGACCGTCGACAGCCTTCTCGGCTTTGGCGACCTGTTCGTCGATGCCGCGCAGTGTTCGCCGCGCCCGGTCATGGCGGAATTGGTAGTACACGACCCGGTCCGGGATACCGCGGGCCTTCTCGCTACGGGTGGCCGGCCACGGCTGGGTCAGCACCAACCCGTCAGGAACTGCCTCGTCGGGATGTTTGTCGCGCCACTCGCGGACCACATCGGGAAGGAACGGGATGCGGGTACCGAGGATGTAGGAGAGCCCTGCTGCCTGCAGCGCGACCTGGTTGGTTTCGGAGATCATCCCGGCATCAGCGACCACGGTGACATCGGACAGTTGGTGAGCGGCTTTGAACGCGTTGACCACCGGGACCATGGTGGCGGTCTCGGCCTTGTTGCCCTCGAAGGCCTCGACGGTCAGCGGGAACCCGCTGGCATCAGTCAACAGCCCGAGGGTGATCTGGGGCTCCAGGCGGCGTTCCTTGGAGAAACCAGGCTCACGGAACCCGTCACCGGCATCGGTTTCGAAGTACAGCGTCGAGACGTCGAACAACACCAGCGATGCCGGGCCCAGCCGGGCATGCCGTGCCGATGCCGTAGCCAGCGATTGCCGCCACGACGGCTGCGCGTAGCCGGGCAGACGGCGTTTGAGGGTGGCATAGGAACTAGCCTGCACGCCGACTTCACTCAGGACGCGCTCTGCGTCGATCTTGCTGGTCGGTTCGATGATCCGAGCGAGCACCAAGTCACGAAACACGTTGTCGCCCTTGGTGACCGACTCGAATCCCAATACCCGGTACGCGGCACACAGCCCGTCCCACAGATGGGTCATTTGCGAGGAGGTGATCGGCAACGGCTCCGATCCGGGCGGGCCTGCCACACCGAGGTCCAACACAGCTTGTCCGGCAGACAACCGCTCAGCGGCGGCGGCCTTCAGTGCCGCCAACTCGGCCTCATCGTGGGCCGAGCCGAGGTGTTCGATCGAGCGGGACCCACGCCGCGACGACCATACGATCTGCACGGCGGTCGCCCCGGAGGCGGTCTTGACGGTGCGCACGTAGGCCACCGACGCAGCCTAAGAGCCCCCATTTAGTGCACAAATCTCGACTGCACAGACAACAAACCAGCAGGTCAAACCGCCGCAACCAGGCAAAGTCCAGAAACGTGAGCCAAGTCAGGTAGTATTTGTGCCGCAACATCTCTAATGGTCTATCGGTGGAGTTCCCGCGTGCGCCAGGCAAGACCCGATGTCGATTTGCGGATGCTGACAAACACCCCTCGAACCGGTCCGATGAACATAGCGGAGTGATTCATTGACCGCCTACGCAGCACTTCATCCGTGAAATGATCCTTCGTCGAATGGTTCAGCGACGAGTTCCTCCTGAGCGCTAAGTGAATGGGGGGTAGTCAATCGACAGATACCAAATTGCGGCTGGGCTACAACGCACTCGTATTCGTCGGATAATACTGGTGCGGCAGAACGCGGTGGCGGCTTAGCCGGCTCGTATTCCGAGGGCGAGGGCGAGAATCCCCCTGTCGCTCTGTGACCTGAACTGGGTGGTAGCGCCGATTCCCTGTCGCTCAAGTAGATGTTCTCATCTCAGTCAGACGAAGCGGTGGGGTCGATTAACTCGCGAGTCTTTTTACGGCGTCCCTGAGTGCCGTGAAGGCAGGCTTCTTTGAACCATCGGCTCTCCGGATTCCGTAGTAGCTCTCGTTGCTGTCAAGGGGGAACGCGAAGTCTTGGTCGGTGTACCAGAACAGGGAGCTGATGATGGGCTCCGACGCCGCGGTGGCGATCGCATCCACCGCAATTACGGCCTGCTGCAATTCGGTCACATGGTCAGGGGCCCCGGAGAGTGAGTCGGGGGATCCGTCCCACACACGTCCCGGGCCGCCCGTGGGCGCCCCGTACTCGGTAATCCATATCGGTAGATTGGGAGTACCCGATGCCGCCAACACTTGCCGAAGGTACGGTAATCCTGAATCGGCCTGCGACCCAGGGGCTAGCCCATGGCCCAAGGCGACTCGCTGGATACGGGAATGTATAGGGGTGCACCGCCAGGGCATCGACGAGGTGCAGTGGGGAGTCCGGACGTTGAGTCAAGAAGTCGGCGACTGACAGGTTTCCGTCCGTGGTTCTGAGTGTTGCCAGTCCTCCCATGACCACGAAGGCTTTTGGGTCCGCTTTGCGTATTGCTTGTGATGAAGCTTGCAGTAGTCGCGTGTATGACATCGGATCGGGCTTCGGCTGCCAGAAGCGGGCCGAGTTCTCCTCATTCCATATTTCCCAGGTATGTACCCCCCTCGGAGCGTATCGTGCAGCTGCCTCAGCTGCGAACGTCGCGAATTGAGACGGGTCTGCCGGAGCGCAGGAGGTGGTAAAACAGTCAGGCACCCGGGCCCATCCTGGCGTGTAGGCCAGAATGGGAAGCACATTGAGGCCCCGACGATGTGCTTCCAAGAAAACATGATCCAACCGATCCCATGCAAAGGCTTGGGGGGAAGTCGGCTGTGCGTCGGCCCACGACAGGTCCATCCTGATCCAGCTTGCGCCGATGTCTACGGCATCATCAAGGGCTTCAGCCAGCCGATCATCGGCCATCGACAGGAGGGTGTTGCCATACGAAATCCCAACGTGCAGGCCGCCGGTGTTCGAAGTGGAGGTCGGCCGACTGGCCCCGCAGCCCAAGAGCATGCTCAGAACGGCCACTGCCAGTATTAGCCGCTTGGCAATGCTGGTCACGGTGAGCCATCCGTCTCTGGCCGAATCCGCATGCCTGCATTATCACCTTACTAATGTCGACTCGCCTTGACCAAAGTGCACCACCGCACCAATCCTTTCGCTCCTTAGGCCAGATCGGAACGCGGCGAGTGCTCCTCCGCATTGGCCGAAAGCTGACCCAGCGGGGGCAGTCATGTCGCCGCCGTGACTCCACGTCTCGTCGGATTACCGCATTTCGATCCGTGAAAACTGATTCAGGTGGTTCCGTTCGAGCGAAGCTCGCGCTCTGTGGTCAGACCCCTGACGGTGTCCCCGCTGCCGTCTCCGACGACGGCGACAGCCACACCGGTTTCGTTACTTCCGATCGGAGAACCGCTGGGTGCGGCGACCCGCAGCACACGAAGAGCTGGTACCAGATCTCCCGTGCCTTCGTGCCCGCCAGTCCGGCTGACCCGTCGAGGAGCCGACAGCTGCTCAGGTAGCGTCTGGCGCCATGACCGCAGCGCAGCGTGACTACGACATCGTGCTTTACGGGGCCACCGGTTTCGTCGGCAAGCTGACCGCCGAATACCTGGCCCGCGCGGGCGATGACGCCCGCATCGCCCTGGCCGGCCGTTCCACAGAGCGTCTGCGGGCCGTGAGGGACACCCTCGGTGAGGCCGCGGCTGACTGGCCGCTGCTGGAGGCCGACGCGTCGCAGTCTTCGACGCTGGAAGCGATGGCCGCGCAGACCCAAGTCGTGGTAACCACGGTCGGCCCGTACGCGAAATACGGGATGCCGCTGGTCGCCGCCTGTGCGGAAGCCGGGACCGATTACGCCGACCTCACCGGCGAGCCGCAGTTCATGCGCACCACCATCGACCTTTTTCACAAGCAGGCCATCGACACCGGGGCCCGGATCGTGCACGCATGCGGATTCGATTCCATCCCCTCCGACCTGTCCGTCTTTTCGCTGTACCGCAAGGCGGCCGAGGACGGCACCGGCGAGTTGACGGACACCACGTTCGTATTGCGCGATTTCCGTGGCGGCTTCTCCGGCGGCACCGTGGCCTCGTTCACCGAGCTGATGCGCGACGCGTCCAGCGATCCCGATGTGCGGCGCCTGCTGGCGGACCCGTACTCGCTGAGCACCGACCGGGGCGCAGAACCGGACCTCGGAAGCCAACCCGACCTACCGTGGCGCCGCGGCAGCGACATCGCTCCCGAACTGGCCGGCACGTGGACAGCGGGATTCCTCATGGCGCCGTCGAACACCCGCGTCGTCCGGCGAAGCAACGCGCTGCAGGACTGGGCCTACGGCCGACGCCTTCGCTACTCCGAAGCAATGAACTTGGGTTCCTCTGTGGTCGCTCCCGCGACTTCGGCGGTGATGTCGGGGACGCTCGCGGCAACGTTCGGCGTGGGCTCGAGGTTCTTCCGGTTCCTGCCGCGTCGGCTCGTGGAGCGGATCGTGCCGAAGCCGGGCACCGGACCGAGCGAAGCAGCGCGCGAACGCGGCTATTACAAGGCGGAGACGTACACGACCACGACGACCGGCGCGCGCTACGTCGCAACCATGGCTCAGCAGGGCGACCCCGGTTACAAGGCGACTTCGGTGCTGCTGGCCGAGAGCGGGCTGGCGCTGGCCCTCGACCGCGACAAGCTGTCGGATCTGCGCGGAGTGCTGACACCGGCGGCCGCCATGGGCGACGCACTGTGCGCGCGGCTTCCGAAGGCAGGCGTGACACTGAACACCGCGCGCCTGAACTGATCGCGGGTATCCAAACTGTCGAGCGGCGCAGTGATTCGGACTAGGGTCGTCATCGACGAGAACCGCGATCAACGACGAAAGTGGTGCAGTGATGGCCGAGCTCGATGACCTCATCAATCAGATTCCAGTAGCGGACATCGCAAGCAGGCTGGGCGCCAATGAAGGCGAGGTGAGCAGCGCCATCAAGACCCTCGTGCCCGCGCTTGTCGGTGGCATTCAACAGAACGTCCAGGCTGAGGACATCGACTCGAGCAAGCTCGAGTCTGCCGTCGCCCATCAAGGCGCCAGCGGCCTGCTCGACGGCGGGGTGAGCGTCGACCAGGTCGACGCAAAGCAGGGCGACCAGTTCGTTGCGAGGATTTTCGGCGGCAACGACAGCAATCAGGTCGCCTCGGCGTTGTCGGGTGCCGGCGCGGGCAATAGCGACCTGATCAAGAAGCTCTTGCCGATTCTCGCGCCGATCGTGCTCGCCTACATCGGCAAGAGGCTCACCCAGGGCAGCGCCCCGGCGTCCACACCTCAGGCCGCGCCGTCCGGCAGCGGTGGCGGGCTGACCGACATCTTGGGCAGCATCCTCGGTGGTGGAAAGCCAGCCGGCGGAGACAACCCCCTCGGCAGCATCCTTGGCAGCGTGCTCGGCGGCGACAAGGGCGGTGCGATCGGCGACATTCTCGGCGGGTTGCTGCGCGGCGGGAAGTAGCCGCCGTCGCGTCGACTCGCGGCGCATTCCTAGAATTGACGGGTGACCGCTCGTCCCACTTCCTCCGCAGCTGACGCATTGCCGACGGCGTGGGATCCTGCGACGGCCGAAAGCGAGCTGTACCGAAGCTGGGTCGAAGCGGGTTATTTCACCGCTGACACCGACAGCAGCAAGCCGCCGTACTCGGTTGTGTTGCCGCCGCCCAATGTGACCGGCAGTCTGCACATGGGCCATGCGCTGGACCACACGCTGATGGACGCGCTCACCCGGCGCAGGCGAATGCAGGGCTACGAGGTGTTGTGGCTGCCCGGAATGGACCACGCCGGCATCGCCACGCAGACGGTGGTGGAGAAGCAGCTTGCGGTTGACGGCAAGACCAAGGAGGACTTCGGCCGCGAACTGTTCATTCAAAAGGTGTGGGACTGGAAGCACGACTCTGGCGGCACGATCGGCTGGCAGATGCGCGCGCTCGGGGACGGCGTCGATTGGTCCCGCGACCGGTTCACGATGGACGAGGGCCTGTCGCGTGCGGTCCGTACGATCTTCAAACGCCTCTATGACGCGGGACTGATCTACCGCGCCGAGCGGCTGGTCAACTGGTCGCCGTTGTTGCAAACCGCAATCTCGGATCTCGAGGTCTCCTACGTTGACATCGAGGGCGAACTGGTCTCGTTCCGGTATGGCTCACTCGACGATGACGAGCCGCACATCGTTGTGGCGACCACCCGCGTCGAGACCATGCTCGGTGACACCGCGATCGCGGTGCACCCCGCCGACGTGCGTTACCGCCATCTGGTGGGCAGCACGCTGCCTCACCCGTTCCTCGACCGTGAGCTCATCATCGTCGCTGACGACCACGTCGATCCCGAATTCGGTACGGGTGCAGTCAAAGTCACCCCTGCGCACGATCCCAACGACTTCGACATCGGACTGCGGCACGGGCTGCGGATGCCGACGATCATGGACACCCGCGGCCGAATCGCGGACACCGGAACGGTTTTCGACGGGATGGACCGATTCGAGGCTCGAGTCAAGGTGCGCGAGGCGCTTGCCGAGCAGGGCCGCATCGTCGATCTGAAGCGGCCTTACGTGCACAGCGTCGGGCATTCCGAACGCAGCGGCGAACCGATTGAGCCCCGACTCTCGCTGCAGTGGTGGGTGAAGGTCGACTCGCTGGCCAAGGCCGCGGGCAACGCGGTGCGCGACCGCGATGTCGTCATACACCCGCCCAGCTTGGAGCCGCGCTGGTTCGACTGGATCGATAACATGCACGACTGGTGCATCTCCCGGCAACTGTGGTGGGGACACCGGATCCCGATCTGGCACGGGCCCGACGGGCGGATGCTCTGCGTCGGTCCCGACGAGAAGCCGCCCGAGGGTTGGGAGCAGGACCCCGACGTGCTCGACACGTGGTTTTCGTCGGCGCTCTGGCCATTTTCGACGATGGGCTGGCCGGACCACACGCCCGAACTGCGAAAGTTCTATCCGACCGACGTTCTCGTCACCGGTTACGACATCCTGTTCTTCTGGGTGGCGCGGATGGTGATGTTCGGCATGTTCGTCGCGAACGACGACGCGCTGACGCTCTACGGTGCGCGGGGGCCGCAGGTTCCATTCCGGAATGTGTTCCTGCACGGGCTGATTCGCGACGAGTTCGGCCGCAAGATGAGCAAGTCGCGGGGCAATGGCATCGATCCGCTGGAGTGGGTGGAGAAGTTCGGCGCTGACGCACTGCGGTTCACGCTTGCCCGCGGCGCCAGCCCCGGCGGCGACCTGTCCGTCGGCGAAGACCACGCGCGCGCGTCGCGCAACTTCGCCACGAAACTGTTCAACGCCACCAGGTTCGCGCTGATGAACGGCACCCGCCCGGCGCCGCTGCCCGACGATGCCGAGCTGACCGACGCCGACCGGTGGATTCTCGGGCGGATGGAAGAGGTTCGCGCCGAAGTGGATTCGGCGTTCGAAGATTACGAGTTCAGCCGCGCATGCGAGGCCCTGTACCACTTCGCGTGGGACGAGTTCTGCGACTGGTACCTCGAACTGTCCAAAGTGCAACTGGCCCAAGGCAACCAGCACACCACCGCAGTGCTGGCCGAAGTGCTTGACACGCTGCTTCGACTGCTGCACCCCGTGATGCCGTTCGTCACCGAGGCGCTCTGGAAAGCACTCACCCGCCGCGAGTCGGTGGTCATCGCTGAGTGGCCGGAGCCATCAGGTCGAAAAGTGGATCACGTTGCCGCCCAGCGCGTCTCTGATGTGCAGAAGCTCGTCACGGAGGTGCGCCGGTTCCGCAGCGACCAAGGTCTGGCCGACCGGCAGAAGGTGCCCGCACGGCTGTCGGGAATCGACGCCGCCGGCCTTGACGGGCAGCTGCCTGCGGTGTCGGCACTGGCATGGCTCACAGACGCAGCCGAAGGCTTCAGTCCGAGCGCATCGCTGGAGGTGCGGCTGTCCCGCGAGACCGTGATCGTCGAGCTCGACACGTCGGGCAGCGTCGACGTCGAGGCAGAACGGCGCAGGCTCGAAAAAGATTTGGCCGCAGCGCAAAAGGAGCTCGCGTCAACGTCGGCCAAGCTCGACAACCAAGCGTTCCTGGCCAAGGCTCCGGCCGACGTCGTCGACAAGATCCGCGCTCGGCAACAACTCGCGCGCGAAGAAGTCGACCGGATCTCCAACCGTCTCTCGTCGGGGATGAGCCGCTTGCGCGAAGACCCAAACAAACTGTGAACTCTCCACGCGCCGCGCCGACACCGGACGAGATCGCGTCGCTGCTCCAGGTCGAACATCTCCTGGATCAGCGCTGGCCCGAAACCAAGATCGAACCCAGCCTCACGCGGATCACCGCGCTGCTGGACCTTCTCGGCTCGCCGCAGCGTGGTTATCCGTCGATCCACATCGCCGGCACCAACGGCAAGACCTCGGTCGCCCGGATGGTCGATGCTCTGCTCACCGCATTGAATCGCCGCACCGGCCGCACGACCAGCCCGCACCTGCAGTCGGCCGTCGAGCGCATCGCGATAGACAACGAGCCGATCAGCCCGGCCCGCTACGTGGAGGTCTACCGCGAGATCGAGCCGTTCCTGCAGATCGTGGACAAGGAGTCGCAGGCGGCGGGCGGACCGGCGATGAGCAAGTTCGAGGTGCTGACCGCGATGGCGTTCGCCGCGTTCGCCGACGCCCCCGTCGACGTTGCCGTCGTCGAGGTCGGCATCGGCGGTCGCTGGGACGCCACCAACGTGGTGGACGCGCCCATCGCCGTGATCACCCCGATCAGCGTCGATCACACCAACTACCTGGGCCACGACATCGCCGACATCGCCGCGGAGAAGGCGGGCATCATCAAGCGGCAGCCGGAATCGCTGGACCCGACGGACACCGTCGCGGTCATCGCCCGGCAGCCTGCGGCGGCGATGGAGGTCCTTCTCGCACAGACCGTCCGCGAGGACGCGGCGGTCGCGCGGGAGGACTCCGAGTTCGCGGTGATGGATCGGCAGATCGCGATCGGCGGCCAGTTGCTGCGCCTGCAGGGCCTCGGCGGCGTCTACTCCGACGTCTTTCTGCCGCTGCACGGCGAGCATCAGGCCCATAACGCCGCGGTGGCGCTGGCCGCGGTAGAGGCGTTCTTCGGCGCGGGCGCGCAGCGGCAGCTCGACGTCGACGCGGTGCGCGCCGGGTTCGCGGCCGTCACCTGCCCGGGACGGCTGGAACGAGTCCGCTCGGCTCCCACCGTGCTCTTGGACGCCGCGCACAATCCCGCCGGGGCGGCCGCGTTGGCCGAGGCGCTGGCCACCGAGTTCGACTTCCGCTATCTCGTCGGGGTGGTCGCGGTGATGGCCGACAAGGACGTGTCGGGGATTCTCGCGGCGCTGGAGCCGGCGGTCGACCAGATTGTGGTCACACACAACGGCTCGCCACGCGGGCTCGACGTAGACACGCTGACCGACGCTGCGGTCGAGCGGTTCGGACCGGAACGGGTGGTCAGGGAGGCGACGCTGCCCGACGCCATCGAGACCGCGACCGCGCTGGTCGAGCAGGCCGGCGTGGAGGACGGGTACTCGGGCGCGGGGATCGTGATCACCGGGTCGGTGGTGACGGCCGGTGCCGCGAGGACGCTGTTCGGAAAGGATCCGGCGTGAGCCAACGCGAAACGCCGCCTGATCCGTGGAAGAGCTTCCGCGGGGTGATGGCGGGCATTCTCCTGTTGGAGGCCGTCGTCGTGCTGTTGGCGATCCCGGTGGTCACCGTCGTCGGCCGCGGACTGACGGTGGCGACGGGGACGTACCTGATCGGCGTGGCGGTGCTGTCTGGTGGTGCTCTCGGCGCTGCAGCGACGGCCGTGGGCGATCTGGGTCAACCTCGCGGTGCAACTCGTGCTGCTCGCCGGGTTCTTCGTGGACGCCGCGATCGGC
Source organism: uncultured Actinomycetota bacterium (assembly GCA_963744085.1). Classification (GTDB taxonomy): domain Bacteria; phylum Actinomycetota; class Actinomycetes; order Mycobacteriales; family Mycobacteriaceae; genus Mycobacterium. Next base: position 202,638 of record CAVUSK010000012.1, on the reverse strand, counting down.
TTCATCGGCGTGCTGTTCACCGCGGTGTGGCTGCTCATCGCATATCTTCGCGCCGAGGTGCTGCGCCGGCAGAAACACGGCCAGCTACCTGGCCAGCAGCCGCCCGTCGATTAATGTGAGCGTCGTGAGCCAGGGCGAGCGAAGCGACGGGGGAGACGTCGAGCGGACCCTCGTTCTGATCAAGCCCGACGGCGTCGAACGCGGGCTCATCGGCGAAATCATCAGCCGAATCGAGCGCAAGGGGCTGTCGCTGGGAGCCATGGAACTGAAAACCGTGGACAACGACCTCGCACGCCAGCACTACGCCGAGCACGACGGCAAGCCGTTCTTCGCCTCGCTTCTCGAGTTCATCACTTCCGGGCCCGTGGTCGCGGCGATCGTCGAGGGCCCGCGGGCGGTCGCTGCGTTCCGGCAGATCGCCGGCGGCACCGACCCAGTGGAGAAGGCGGCACCGGGCAGCATCCGCGCCGACTACGCGCTGGAGACCCAGAACAACCTCGTGCACGGGTCCGATTCCGCAGAGTCCGCCGCGCGCGAGATCGCGCTCTGGTTCCCGGGGCGCTGAGCGGTCTTTGGCCGCCCACTGGGGCGGTATGGGATACTGGACGAGGGTGACCGGCGCCGCGTGGTGCCGGATGCCCGAATGAAGACTTAGACGAGCGCGACGATCGCGACACCCGTGATGCGGCGCGGACCGTTACAGCCGTCATTCGCACGAGGTGCTGAGTGGGTTCATCCCGAGCCGCTCGGCGCGAGACCTACAAACCCGGGGCACGAGCCTCGAGTTCATAGCGATAGCCCTCGCGTGGCCGCGTCTGTCGACGCGCCCGGGGGCTTATAGGAGATTAAGTGTCCGACGATGACCTATCACAAGCTCAACCCGACAGCAGCACTGAGCGCGAGGCGGACGCGCCGGACGAACTGAGCGTCCACACCCTGACGCCGGTCCCGGACGACGGACAGCCCGAGCCGCCGGCTTACATGCCGCTGTTCGTCGCGCCGCAGCCCGTCGAGCGCGACGACGACGAAGTCGAAGACGTCGGCGAGGATTCCGACGACTTTGACGCTTCCGACGGCGAGCAGGCCGAACGGCCCGCGGGCCGGCGCCGCCGGCGAGGCCGTCGTGGCCGGGGCCGCGGCCGTGGTGAGCCTGGTCAAGGCGACGACTCCGACACCGACGACAACGGGTCGGAAAGCGCCGAAGATGGCGCCGAAGATGGCGCCGACGACTCCGACGATGGCGACGACGAAGGCTTCGACGACGATTCGGCCACCACGGAGGGCGCCACTCGGCGCCGCCGTCGCCGTCGTCGCCGCAAGACCGGGTCAGGTGGCGAAGACTCCAACGACTCGGCCGATGACCCGCCCAACACGGTGGTGCACGAACGCACTTCGCGGTCGGCGGACAGGTCAGATCGGGCTGGCGACAACGAGATTCAGGGCATCACTGGATCGACGCGGCTGGAAGCCAAGCGGCAGCGGCGTCGTGACGGACGCGACGCGGGCCGGCGCCGGCCCCCGATTCTGTCCGAAGCCGAGTTCCTGGCCCGCCGCGAAGCCGTCGAGCGCGTCATGGTCGTGCGGGACAAGGTCCGCGCCGAGCCGCCGCACGAGGGCGCTCGCTACACGCAGATCGCGGTGCTCGAGGACGGGGTACTCGTCGAGCATTTTGTGACGTCCCCTGCCTCTGCGTCGTTGGTCGGCAACATCTATCTGGGCATCGTGCAAAACGTGTTGCCGTCGATGGAGGCCGCGTTCGTCGACATCGGCCGCGGGCGTAACGGCGTGCTGTATGCAGGTGAAGTCAATTGGGACGCAGCGGGTCTCGGTGGCAGCAACCGCAAAATCGAGCAGGCCCTCAAGCCCGGCGACTACGTCGTCGTCCAGGTCAGCAAGGACCCGGTCGGGCACAAGGGTGCCCGACTCACCACTCAGGTGTCGCTGGCCGGCCGCTATCTGGTGTATGTGCCGGGCGCGTCGTCGACAGGCATCAGCCGCAAGCTGCCTGACACCGAACGCCAGCGTCTCAAGGAGATTTTGCGCGAGGTTGTGCCGTCTGATGCCGGGGTGATCATCAGGACCGCGTCGGAAGGCGTGAAGGAAGACGACATCCGCGCCGACGTCAATCGGCTGCAGGAACGCTGGACGCAGATCGAAGCGGAGGCCGAGGAGGTCAAGGGCAAGGCGGCGGGCGCGGCGGTCGCGCTGTACGAGGAACCCGACGTGCTGGTCAAGGTCATCCGCGACCTGTTCAACGAGGACTTCTCCGGGCTCATTGTGTCCGGCGACGAAGCGTGGAACACGATCAACGAGTACGTGAATTCCGTTGCGCCCGACCTGGTTCCGCGACTCACGAAGTACGAGGCCGCTGAGATTTCTGGAGGCGGGACGGCCCCTGACGTATTCGTGGTGCACCGCATCGACGAGCAACTGGCCAAAGCGATGGACCGCAAGGTGTGGCTGCCCTCCGGTGGCACGTTGGTGATCGACCGGACCGAGGCGATGACGGTCGTCGACGTCAACACCGGCAAGTTCACCGGCTCCGGCGGCAACCTCGAGGAGACCGTCACCCGCAACAACCTCGAGGCGGCCGAGGAGATCGTGCGCCAGCTGCGGCTGCGCGACATCGGCGGCATCGTCGTCATCGACTTCATCGACATGGTGCTGGAGTCCAACCGAGATCTGGTGTTGCGCCGGCTCACCGAGGCGTTGGCCCGGGACCGGACCCGCCACCAGGTGTCGGAGGTGACGTCACTGGGACTGGTGCAGCTCACGCGTAAGCGCCTCGGCACCGGGCTGATCGAGGCGTTTTCGACGGGCTGCCCGCACTGCGTCGGCCGGGGGATCCTGCTGCACGCCGACCCGGTCGAGTCGGTGCCGACGGGCCGCAAGGAGTCGGGTGGTGGCGGCAGGCGGGGCAAGCGCTCGCGCAAGTCGCGCGGAGACGAGCCGGCGATTGCGAAGGTGCCCGCGCATGCGCCCGGCGAGCACCCGTTGTTCAAGGCGATGGCCGCGGGCCGCCACACCGACGGCGAGGACGACGAGGTCACCGGCGAGGACGTCGACGAGTCCGCCGAAGAAGCGGAAACCATGAAGAAAGCCGTCGAGGATCTCGCCGAAGAAGATCTCGAGGACGATGACCTCGACGAGGACGAAGAAGAGGACGAGGACGAAGAGGAAGACGAAGGCGAAGACGACGAGGAAGACGAAGACGACGAGATCGACGTCGACCTCGACGAGGACGACGAGGACCTCGATGACGAGTACGACATCGACATCGACGGCACCGAGGACGAGGACGCGGACTCAGACGAGGACGAGGACGAAGCCGAGGACCGCGACGCTCCTGTTGTGGCCGCGGGGGTGGCCGTCGTCCAGGCTCGCAGGCCCCGTCGCTCCGCGGCGCGTCCGGCCGGGCCGCCGAGCCACGAGGGCTGAGCGGTTTGACCCTTAAGTGGCTGGTCACGTACCCTTGACCAGTTGTCGCCAGGCCCTGTGCCGACGGCAGTGGGCGAGAATCAGCAGCCCGCACCCAGACCCGCACGCGCCCCCACCGGTGGCGCGCGCCCCGAAGAGCGGAACGGATAGCGATGGCGACCTACGCAATCGTCAAGACCGGCGGCAAGCAGTACAAGGTGGCTGCCGGCGACGTGGTCAAGGTGGAGAAGCTCGACGCCGAGCCCGGCGCGACGGTGTCGCTGCCTGTGGCGCTGGTCGTTGACGGGTCCAACGTCACCACCGACGCGGACAAGCTCGCGAAGGTGGCGGTGAACGTCGAGGTGCTCGAGCACACCAAAGGCCCCAAGATCCGCATCCACAAGTTCAAGAACAAGACCGGCTACCACAAGCGGCAGGGTCATCGTCAGCAGCTGACCGTGCTGAAGGTCACCGGGATCAAGTAGCAGGGAGCTTCCACATGGCACACAAGAAGGGCGCGTCAAGCTCCCGCAACGGCCGCGACTCGGCCGCGCAGCGGCTCGGCGTCAAGCGGTTCGGCGGCCAGGTCGTCAAGGCCGGCGAGATCCTGGTCCGCCAGCGCGGCACCCACTTCCACCCCGGTGTCAACGTCGGCCGCGGCGGCGACGACACGCTGTTCGCGAAGGCCGCGGGCGCGGTCCAGTTCGCGGAGAAACGCGGCCGCAAAACGGTCAGCATCGTCCCCGCTGACTGATCTGGCGCCGAGATCGACGTTTTGCCGGTGCGCACTCGCGTTCTCTCTGCGAAACGTAGATTTCGAGGGTGAGAGGTGATCACCGATGTCCCGGTTTGTCGACCGCGTCGTGATCCACGTGCGGGCCGGCAACGGAGGTAACGGCTGCGCGTCGGTGCACCGCGAGAAGTTCAAGCCCCTCGGCGGCCCCGACGGCGGCAACGGTGGCCGCGGCGGCAGCGTGTACCTGGTGGTCGATCCGCAGGTTCACACGCTTCTCGACTTCCACTTCCATCCGCACGTCGCTGCCCAGTCGGGCAGGCAGGGCCAGGGCGCCAACCGTGACGGCGCCACCGGAGACGACCTTTACCTCAAGGTGCCCGACGGCACTGTGGTGCTCGACGAGCACGGCAAGCTGCTGGCAGATCTGGTCGGCTCAGGCACCACATTCCAGGCGGCGGCAGGAGGCCGCGGCGGCCTGGGCAACGCGGCCCTGGCCTCGCGCGCCCGGAAGGCGCCGGGTTTCGCGCTGCTCGGCGAAAAGGGCCAGGCCCACGATCTGACGCTGGAGCTCAAGACCGTTGCCGATGTGGGGCTGATCGGCTTCCCGTCGGCGGGCAAGTCCTCGCTCGTTTCGGTGCTGTCGGCGGCCAAACCCAAGATCGCCGACTACCCGTTCACCACACTGGCACCCAACCTCGGCGTGGTCTCGGCGGGGGAGAACTCGTTCACGGTCGCCGACGTGCCGGGCCTCATCCCCGGTGCCTCAGAGGGCCGCGGGCTCGGCCTGGAGTTTCTGCGCCACATCGAGCGGTGCGCGGTGCTGGTGCACGTCGTCGACTGCGCGACGCTGGAGCCCGGCCGCGACCCGGTATCCGACATCGAGGCACTCGAAGCCGAACTTGCGGCGTATTCGCCTCGGCTGCAAGCAGATTCGACGCTCGTCGACCTGTCCGACCGCCCGCGTGCGGTGGTGCTCAACAAGATCGACGTCCCCGAGGCGCGAGAACTTGCGGAATTCGTCCATGACGAGGTCGCCCGGCGCTTCGGATGGCCGGTGTTCGAGGTGTCGACGCTCACCCGGGAAGGGCTGCGGCCGTTGACGTTCGGGTTGTGGGAGATGGTGTCCGATTACCGGGCCGCGCATCCCGCCGCCCCCCCGCGGCGGCCCGTGATTCGGCCGGCGCCCGTCGACGACTCCGGCTTCACGGTCCAGCCCGACGCCGAGCACCCGGGCGCGTTCGTGGTGCACGGGGTCAGGCCGGAACGCTGGGTGAGCCAAACCAATTTCGACAACGACGAGGCCGTGGGCTACCTCGGCGACCGGCTGGCCCGGCTCGGCGTGGAGGACGAGTTGTTGCGACTCGGCGCGAAACCGGGCTGCGAGGTGACGATCGGCGACGTGTCGTTCGGTTGGGAGCCGCAGACCCCCGCCGGCGTCGACGTCATCCCGTCCGGCCGCGGCACCGACGCGCGGCTGGACCGCCCCGAGCGCGCGTCGGCCGCCGAGCGAAAGGCCGCACGTCGCGAGCGCCGCAGCGGCGATGAGCGCTTGCGCGAAGAGCATCAGACCCAGGCAGATCAGTCATGACCTCGCCGCACCGGCAGGCGTTGCGCACCGCGCGTCGCGTGGTTGTCAAGGTCGGTACCACGGCATTGACGACGCCCACCGGCATGTTCGACGGCGGGCGACTCGAGGCGCTTGCCGATGCGATCGAGACGCGGATGAAGGCCGGATCCGACGTCGTGATCGTGTCGTCCGGCGCCATCGCCGCCGGCCTCGAACCACTCGGACTGACCCGCCGCCCGTCCGATCTGGCCACCAAGCAGGCGGCGGCCAGTGTCGGGCAGGTGGCACTGGTGAACTCGTGGAGCGCGGCGTTCGCGCGCTACCACCGCACGGTGGGGCAGGTCCTGCTCACCGCGCACGACATCGCGATGCGGGTGCAGCACACCAACGCGCAGCGCACCCTGGACCGGCTGCGGGCACTGCATGCCGTGGCGATCGTGAACGAGAACGACACCGTGGCCACCAACGAGATCCGGTTCGGCGACAACGACCGTCTCTCCGCGCTCGTCGCGCATCTGGTGGGAGCCGACGCGCTGGTGTTGCTTTCCGACGTCGACGGCCTCTACGACTCCGATCCCGGGAAGGCGCGCGGAAAAGAACCGGCGCGCTTGATCTCTGAGGTCACCGGACCGGCAGACCTCGACGGGGTGATCGCCGGGCGCGGTCACCGCCTCGGCACCGGCGGGATGACGTCGAAGCTGTCGTCGGCGCTGCTGGCGTCGGACGCCGGCGTGCCGGTACTGCTGGCGGCCGCCTCCGATGCAGCGACGGCCCTGACGGATGCGTCCGTGGGCACGGTGTTCGCCCCACGCCCTGCGCGGATGTCGGCGCGTCGATTCTGGGTGCGCTACGCAGCCGAGGCGGCGGGCGCGCTCACCCTCGACGCAGGGGCGGTGCGGGCGGTGATCCAGCACCGCCGGTCGCTCCTGCCGGCGGGCATCACCGCGCTGTCGGGACGGTTCTACGGCGGCGATGTGGTGGAGCTGCACGACCCCGACGCGGCAATGATCGCGCGGGGCGTGGTGGCGTACGACGCCGCGGAACTGGCCACGATGATCGGCCGCTCGACGTCTGAGTTGCCGCCCGAACTGCGCCGGCCGGCCGTTCACGCCGACGACCTCGTCGCAGCACAGCTACGCAAATAACCGGGTCGGAGGTCCTCGAAGAAGGGCCTTTTTTCTCTACCCGCCGGGGGAGGCGCGCGGGAGCCTAGCAGACATGAGAAGTCATTTCCCCGATGCCGGCACGGTAGGCGCGGTGCTGGCACTCGCCACTCGGGCTCCGTCGGTTCATAATTCGCAGCCGTGGCGATGGCGGGTGGGTGCGGAAAGCCTGCACCTGTACGCGGATCCGACGATGCATCTTCCCAAGACCGATCCGGACCAGCGCGACATGATCATCAGTTGTGGGACATCGCTGCACCATTGTGTAGTCGCGTTGGCGGCGCTGGGCTGGCAGGCGAAGGTGCACCGGTGGCCGAATCCGGACGATCCGAACCACCTTGCAGCCGTTAAGGTTTCCCGTCAGCCTGCGACCGAGCTCGATGTGACGCTGGCCGCTGCGATCCCGCGGCGGCGAACCGATCGGCGTCACTACAGTTCTTGGCCGGTGCCTGCCGCCGACATCGGGCTGATGGGCGCGCGCGCCGCGCGGGCCGGCGTGATGTTGCGCCAGGTCGAGTCGCTGCCGAAGCTGCAACAGATTGTGGCGCAAGCGGTTCTGACGCATGCGACCGATCACGATTACCTGACGGAGCTGACGGAGTGGAGCGGCCGGTACGCGTCGGTTGCGGGTGTGCCGGCCCGCAGCACTCCACAATCGGATCCGACTTCGGCCATCCCGGCCCGGTTGTTCGCGGGGTCGGTCCTGGGTCAGCCCTCCGACGCCACGCCTGCAGACGACAACGCGGTGGTGTTGGCGCTGGGCACCAAGGACGACAGTGAGGTGTCACGTCTGCGCGCGGGTGAGGCGACGAGCCTGGTGCTGCTCACCGCGACGGCGCTCGGGTTGGCGAGCTGCCCGGTCACCGAGCCGCTGGAGATCGTGGAAACGCGACAAGCTGTGCAGGACGACGTGTTCGGCGGCAACGGGTACGCCCAGATGTTGTTGCGGGTTGGCTGGGCGCCTGTCAACGCCGAACCGCTGCCGTCGACTCCGCGGCGCCCGCTAGCCGACGTCGTCGAGTACCTCGACGGCCAGGTCGGGACGATTTGACCACCCACCTATTCCTCCGAAGGAGGTCGCAATGCCAGGAGCAACGAACCGCGGCATCGTCGTCGGTGTCGACGGATCGGACGCCGCGAGGGTGGCCGTCTACTGGGCCGCCCACGACGCGGCGATGCGCAACACCCCCCTGACCCTTGTGCACGTCGTGAACCCCATTCTCGCGACTTGGCAGCCGGTGCCCATGCCCGCCGAGTTCGAACAGTGGCAGAAAGAGCAGGCGCGCATATACATCGACGATGCCGTCAGAATTGTTCAGGAGAACAGCTCAGACGACCGTGCCGTCACGGTCAACACCGAGGTGTTGTTCTCTGCCACCGTGCCCACCCTCGTCGACCTGTCCAAAGAGGCGGAGATGATCGTGGTGGGTTGCCGGGGCAGCGGTGCGCTCTCACGCGTCCTTCTCGGCTCGGTGAGTACCGGACTGGTGCACCACGCGCACTGCCCGGTCGCGGTCATCCACGACGAGGACCCGTTGATGCCGCATCCCGCTCAAGCGCCCGTCCTCCTCGGCATCGACGGCTCGCCGGCGTCAGAGTCGGCGATTGCGATCGCGTTCGACGAAGCCTCCCGGCGCGGTGTCGAGCTGGTGGCCCTGCACGCCTGGAGTGACGTCGGGGTGATCGAACTGCCCGGGCTCGACTGGGAAGTGATGAAATCGCAAGAGGAGCAGGTGCTGGCCGAGCGGCTGGCAGGTTGGCAGGAGCAGTATCCCGACGTCAAGGTGAACCGGGTCGTCGTGTGCGATCAGCCGGCGCGTCAGCTCATCGAGCGATCCGAGTCCGCGCAGCTCGTCGTCGTCGGCAGCCACGGGCGCGGCGGCTTCGCGGGCATGGCGCTGGGATCGGTGAGCTCCGCGGTGGTGCAGGCGGCCCGCATGCCTGTGATCGTGGCACGTCAGCCGTAGTTATCCGCTCAGGTGAGCGGCGCCGTCCACCGCAGAAGTGTTCCGCCGCCGGGGTTGGGTTCCACGGTGAAGCTGCCGTTGGCTTCGTCGGCGCGCCTTCCCAGATTGGCCAGTCCACTGCTCGTGTAGTCGCCCGAGATGCCCCGGCCGTCGTCGGCGATCTCGATCCGCAGATCGTCCCCGGCGGTGACGCTGATATTGAGGTGGGTGGCTTCGGCATGCCGAACTGCGTTCGAAACAGCTTCCCGCACAACGGCTTCAGCGTGATCAGCGAGTGCGGGGGCCACGACGGACAGGGGCCCGACGAATTGCACCGTGGTGTGGATCCCAGGGTTGGAGAACTGGGCGATCGCGTCCTCGAGCCGCTGCCGCAACCGCGTCATGCCTGCGGAGGTCGGGTGGAGGTCGAAGATCGCGGTGCGGATCTCCTGAATCACCTCTTGAAGGTCATCCACGGAGGCGGAAAGCCGTTGCTGCACTTCGCTTGACCGGGCGCGGGGGATCGTGCCCTGCAGGCTGAGCCCGACCGCGAAGAGCCGCTGTATCACGTGGTCGTGCAGATCGCGGGCAATGCGATCCCGGTCAGTCAGGACGTCCAGCTCGCGCAGATGGCGTTGGGTGGTGGCGAGCTGCCACGCCAGCGCCGCCTGGTCGGCGAATGCCCCCAGCATGTCGAGTTGCTCGGGGGTGAACGGCTGCTCGCCCTTGTGACGCAGCGCCACCAGCACGCCCACGATGGTGTCGGTGGCGCGCAGTGGAATCAGGAGGGCGGGACCCTCGGTGTCGGTGCCGTTCAGCCCGAGCTCAATGGTCTCGTGCAGGGCCGGCGCGCGTTGGACGAACACCTCGCCGATGGGCGTGCTGTCGACCGGCACCGTCTGTGACACCGTGATTTCAGTGTCGCCGGCAGTCTCCAAAACCATCAGTTCGGCCACCTCGTCGGTGGGCAGCTCCCGGTCGACCGGGACCGCCACCAGCGTGGCGGCCGCCGCGGACAGATGGAGGGCCTTATCGGCGACTAGCCGGAACACCCGCGCCGGGTCGCTGCCCGACAAGAGCTCGGTTGCGATATCGCGGGTGGCCTCGATCCAGGACTGACGGGTCCGCGACTGCTCGTAGAGTCGCGCGTTGTCGATCGCGATGCCCGCCGCGGCGGCCAGCGCCTGCACCAGCACCTGGTCGTCCTCGCTGAACGGCTGCCCGTGCGCCTTCTCGGTCAGATAGAGGTTCCCGTACACCGCGTCCCGGATACGCACAGGTACGCCGAGGAAGGTCCGCATCGGCGGGTGGTGGGGCGGGAAACCGACGGAGTCGGGATGTTGATTCATATGCTCGAGGCGGATCGGCTTGGGATCGTCGATCAGTAAACCCAGCACGCCGCGGCCCTCGGGCAACGGCCCGATCCTGGCTCTGGTCTCTTCGTCGATGCCCTCGTAGATGAATTCGACCAGTTCATGGTCCTGACCGCGCACGCCCAGCGCCCCGTACTGGGCGTCCACCAAGTTGATCGCGGTGTGCACGATCGTGCGCAGAGTGGCATCGAGTTCGAGGCCCGACGTGACAACCAGCATGGCGTCTACAAGACCGTCCAGGCGGTCCCGGCCTTCGACGATCTGCTCTACGCGGTCCTGGACCTCCATCAGCAACTCGCGCAGCCGCAGCTGAGACAGGGTAGTGCGCACAGGACTCACGTCTCGATCGCCCGTGGAACCGCTATGGCGGGACACGCCACCATCGTGGCACCGTCGGGGGAAGCTTGCGACTCTTCCGGCGACTATTCTGCCGGGCGATTTGTGGGATCGTGCTTGGTCGCGAAAACCGCCGCCTGCGTTCGGCGCTCCATTCCGAGCTTGGCCAGCAACCGCGACACGTAGTTTTTCACCGTCTTCTCGGCAAGGAACATCCGCGCCGCGATTTGCTTGTTGGTGAGGCCCTCCCCGAGCAGTCCCAGCAGCGTCCGCTCCTGCGCAGTCAACCCGGACAGTGGGTCTTCGCGCTCGTTCGCGCCCCGCAGCTTCGCCATCAGCGCGGCGGCCGCCCGATTGTCGAGGAGCGACTTGCCGGCCCCGACATCCTTGATCGCTTTGGCAAGTTCCATGCCTTTGATGTCTTTGACCACGTATCCGCTGGCGCCCGCGAGTATCGCGTCGAGCATCGCCTCGTCGGAGGTGAACGACGTGAGCATCAGACAGCGCAGCTCCGGCATGTCCGAGAGCAGCTCGCGGCACAGTTCGACGCCATTGCCGTCGGGTAACCGCACGTCCAGCACCGCAACGTCCGGCGCCACGGACGGTATCTTCGTCAGTGCTTCGCCGACGGAAGCGGCTTCGCCGACCACATCGAGCTCGGGATCGGCTGCGAGCAGGTCGACAAGCCCCCGACGAACAACCTCGTGGTCGTCGACCAAAAAAACCCTAACCACGGTCAGCCCTTTCAGCCGTCCCGACGTCGTGCATGTCCATCATGGTCCCTTATCTCACAAGTGTTGGCGATCAACGACGAGCACCGAGCAGGCGGTGTGTCGCAGCGCCGCGTTGCCGGTTGGCCCCACGAGCTCGCGCACCTTGGTATGGTCGCGAGCCCCGACCACCACCAGCTGCACCGATTTGCCATGCTCGGCGAGATAGTCGACGAGGCACCCGTGCACGGCGACCCTTTGCACGTCGAGATCCCGATAATGGCGGGTCCACTGTGTGAGTCGTCGGTCCAGTTCTGCCTCTACGCGTCGGTTCGTGTCGGCCGCGCCACGGGCGTCACGAATGTCGCTGACGCGGGATTGCCAGCAGGTGATGATCCGCAGCGGCGCCCCTCGCAGCCGCGCCTCCTCCATTGCCGCCTCCAGCAAGATGCCGGTGTGCGGCGAATTGTCGGCCTCGACGACGATCCAGCCCGGCTCCCGTCGTGTCGTTCTGCCGTCGTCACCGCGGATGATCGCGACTGGACAGTGCGCCGAACTGGCCAATGCGGCGGCGGTGGACCCGACCCGTCCGGGCTGGAAGTGGTGGAAGCCGACTGCGCCGACGCAGACCATCGCGGCAGGGCGCGACGCTCGGATCAGCGCGCTGACCGGCCGTTCCTGGTCGATTTCGACTTCGATCTTCACGGGCTTATCGGTCGCCTCGATCGCCAGCGCAACGTTGCGCGTCGCGACCTCGGCGGTGGCGAGCTCGCCTGCGGCATGTTCGGGGCTTGCGGCATCGCCAGGTTCGACCGCGTACACCAGGCGCAGCGGGATCTGTCGACTGAGTGCCTCGTCGACGGCCCAGAGCGCTGCACTGACAGCCGACTTCGAGCCGTCGACTCCGACGACAATCGACCGCGGTGCGGACTCTTCGCGCATCGGACGCTCCTGCAGGGCCGTGGTGTGCCCAGCGTATTGGACTATTGTGGAACTGTTCAGGGACATAAGTCCCCGGACTGACGCCTTTTGTCCCTTATGGTCGTTGCTAAATGCCATATCGTCGGCGTTGGGACTCGCCAGAGGATCGGTCAATGGACGCTGATTCCACACCGTGCACGGTGCTGGACGCGCATGGCTTGCAGCGTCTGATCGAAGTCCTCACCGAGCGCGGTTACCGGGTAGTCGGACCGACGCTGCGCGACAACGCGATCGTGCTCGCCGAGCTGGATTCCGCCGACGATCTGCCCCGCGGGTGGGGTGTGGACACGGCTCCCGGCGTCTATCGCGTGCGGCGCCGTGAGGACGATGCGGCATTCGGTCACTCGGCGGGACCGCAGTCCTGGAAGCAATTTCTGCATCCACCGCGACAAAAGCTGTGGTCCGGCGGACCGGACGGCGTCGCCGACGGCGAATCCGAGGAGTCCCCGCGATACGCGTTTCTCGGGGTGCGGGGATGCGACCTCGCTGCGATCGGAACCCTCGACCGGGTGTTGGGCCGTTCAGAGCATCCGGACAACTCCTACGTGCGCCGCCGCAGGCAGATCTTTGTGGTGGCGGTGAACTGCACCGAGCCGGGCGGGTTGTGCTTCTGTGCGTCGATGGGCACAGGCCCGGCCGCCGGGCCGGGCTACGACCTTGCATTGACCGAGCGCCTTGCCGGCGATGCGGTCGACCTATCTCGTCGACGTCGGCAGCGAAGACGGCGCCGACGTGCTCGCGTCGGTTTCGCACCGCGCGGCCACCGCCGCCGAAACCGAGAGCGCCCGAGCGGAAGTCGAGGCGGCAAGACATCGGATGGGCCGCGAGATGCCAGCTGTCGACCTGCGGGATCTGCTGGTCCGGTCTCGCGAATCGCCGCAGTGGGACGAGGTGGCGAGCCGTTGCTTGACGTGCGGCAACTGCACGATGGTGTGCCCGACGTGTTTTTGTACGAGCACCGAAGACGTCAGCGACTTAACCGGCGAGCACGCCGAACGCTGGGAGCACTGGGCGTCGTGCTTCGAGTTCGACTTCACCTACGTCCACGGTGGCAGCGTCCGCCAGTCGGGGCCGTCACGCTACCGGCACTGGCTGACCCACAAGCTGGGCACCTGGCACGATCAGTTCGGCATGTCCGGCTGTGTGGGCTGTGGCCGGTGTATTGCCTGGTGCCCGACGGGAATTGACATCACAGAGGAGATGACGAAGATGGCCCGGCAGGCTGACGATGCCTGACTGCGCCACCGGAACCGCGCTGCAGGCGACGTCCGCGATGACGCCGACCGCTTACCGAGTTACAGAGCGCGTCGTCGAGAACGCAGACTCGGTCACGTTGTGCCTGGAGCCGGTGGAGAGCGCGTTACCGGCGCCGCAGCCGGGCGAATTCATGATGTTGTACAAGTTCGGCGTCGGCGAGATCGCGATCTCGGTCAGCGGCGACCCAACCAGTGCCGACGGCACGATCACCCACACCGTCCGTGCGGTGGGCGCGGTGAGCCGCGCCCTGTGCGACACCCGGCCGGGCAGCGTCGTCGGCGTCCGAGGGCCGTTCGGCACCAGTTGGGGTCTCTCCGAGGCGGCGGGGCGCGACCTCGTAATCGTCGCCGGCGGTGTGGGATTGGCCCCTCTGCGGCCGGTCGTCCTCGGTGCGCTGGCCCATCGGGGCGAGTACGGCAAGGTTGTGCTGATCGCGGGCGCGAGATCGCGAGCGGAGTTCCTGTTCGCCGACGAACTCGCACAATGGCAGCGCGACCAGTTGATCGAGGTGCACATCACGGTCGACGTCCCGGTCCAGGGCTGGCCGGGTGACGTCGGCCTGGTGACCGAGCCGCTGCGCCGGCTGACTCTGGTCGCCGACCGCACCACCGCGTTCTTGTGCGGTCCCGAACCGATGATGCGTTTCGGTGCTGAAGCGCTGCTCGTGAAAGGATTGAGCCCCAGCGATATTCGCGTGTCACTCGAACGCAACATGCAGTGTGGCGTCGGCTGGTGCGGCCACTGCCAACTCGGCCCGCTGTTGCTGTGCCGCGACGGCCCAGTCGTCGGCTACGACATCGCGGCGCCACTCCTCACGGTCAAGGAGTTGTGATGGCCAGACCCACATTGGCGGTGTGGAAGTTCGCCTCCTGCGACGGCTGTCAGCTGACGCTGCTCGACTGCGAGGACGAACTGCTGACGATCGCGGCCGAAGTCGAGATCGCGACCTTCGCCGAGGCATCGAGTGCGATGGTCGGCGGACCGTACGATGTGTCGCTGGTCGAAGGCTCCGTCACCACGCGACACGACGAACAACGCATCCGCGAAATCCGCGACCAGTCAAAGGTTCTGGTGGCCATCGGAGCCTGCGCCACAGCAGGCGGCATTCAGGCCTTGCGCAACTTCGCCGATGTCACCGAATTCGCCTCGGTGGTCTACGCGAAGCCGGAGTACATCGACACACTGGCCACGTCGACGCCGGCGTCGGCGCATGTCACGGTGGACTACGAACTGCGGGGCTGTCCGATCGACCGCGGTCAGCTCCTGGAAACGTTGGCGGCCTTGCTGATCGGTCGAAAACCCCGGCTGCCCGCGTCGACGGTGTGCACCGAGTGCAAGCGCAGCGGGGTGACCTGCATCGCGGTCGCAGAAGGCATTCCGTGTCTCGGCCCGGTCACCCACTCCGGCTGCGGTGCGTTGTGTCCGCGCCATCACCGCGGCTGCTACGGCTGCTTCGGGCCTGCGGCCACCCCCAACACCGTGGCCCTGCTGCCGCTTTTGCGCCGCGACGGTTTGTCCGACGGCGACGTTGACCGGGTGTACAGCACCTTCAACGTCACACAGTTCGCAAGCGAGCGGGGCGAACAGTGACCGACTCTCCCAAGGAAACGCGCACTTTGACAGTCGGGACGCTGACACGGGTCGAGGGCGAAGGCGCCCTGCACGTCGCCCTTCGCGACGGCGCACTTCAGAGCGTTGAGCTGAACATCTATGAGCCACCGCGATTCTTCGAGGCGTTCCTGCGCGGCAGGGCGTACACCGAGCCCCCGGACCTCACCGCGAGAGTGTGCGGAATATGCCCGGTGGCCTATCAGGTCAGCGCGTGCAACGCCATTGAGGACGCCTGCGGCGTGACAGTCGACCCCGCCCTGGTGGAGCTGCGGCGACTGCTCTACTGCGGTGAGTGGATCCACAGCCACATGCTGCACATCTACCTGTTGCATGCGCCGGATTTCCTCGGCTACCCCGACGGAATCAGCCTGGCCCGCGAACAACGGGAGGTCGTGGAGCGCGGCCTCACGCTGAAGAAGGCGGGCAATCGGCTGATGGAGTTGATCGGTGGCCGTGCCATCCACCCGGTCAACGTGCGACTGGGCGGGTTTTACTCGGTGCCCACTCGCAGCCAGCTGAACACCATGGCCGAGGAGCTGCGGCGAGCCCTCGACGAGGCCCTCGTGACGGTCCAGTGGGTGAGCGCGTTCGACTTCCCGGACCTGGAGTTGGACCACGAGTTTCTTTCGCTTGCGCAGCCCGACCGGTATCCGATCGAGAACGGCACGATCGTCCGCAACGCGGGACCGGCGTTCGGTGTGGCCGAATTCTGTGACCATGTCGTCGAATCGCAGGTTCCGCATTCGACCGCTCTGCACGCCACCCTTGACGGCGGCCTTTACGTCGCGGGTCCACTGGCCCGGTATTCGTTGAACTCGTCGGTGCTCTCGCCGCTGGCGAGGCAGGCGGCAGCTGAGGCCGGCTTGCAGGCGGAATGCCGAAACCCGTTCCGCAGCATCGTCGTCCGCGCTGTCGAGGTCGTGTATGCGCTGGAGGAGGCGTTGCGAATCATCGACGCCTACGAACGTCCGCCACGGCCGTTCGTCGAGGTGCCGCCGAGACGAGGCATCGGGCACGGTGTCAGCGAGGCGCCGCGCGGGTTGCTCTACCACCGATACGAGGTCGGCGACGACGGGCTGGTCAAGGCCGCCACCATCATCCCGCCCACCTCGCAGAATCAGGGCGCGATCGAAGCCGACCTGGCACGCCTGGTGTCGGCGAACCTCAGCGCCGACGACGATGCGCTGACAGCCATGTGCGAGAAGCTTATTCGCAGTTATGACCCGTGCATTTCATGCTCGGCGCACTTCCTTAACCTGACGGTGCGACGAACATGACGACAGACGTCGTCGTGATCGGCATCGGTAACGCCTTGCGCCGCGACGACGGCGTCGGGCCGGCCGTCGCGGCCGCCGTCGACGCCCGTGCGGTACCGGGCGTGTCGGTTCTGATCGGTGCCGCCGACCCGACGGCCGTTCTGGAGGCGTGGGCGGATGCTCGGCTGGCTGTGCTGGTCGACGCGGCAACCGCAACGCCGTCGGAGCCGGGCCGACTCCATCGCTGCGCGATGGATCAATTCGCCAACTCGCCCGCATTGAGTTCGCACGGAGTGGACATCGCCGCGGTGTTCGCACTCGGTGAGGCACTCGGCCGGTTGCCTGAGGATGTGGTCGTGTTCGCCGTCGAGGTGGCCGACACGGGCTACGGTGCCGGGCTGACGCCCGGCGTACAGGCCGCTGTGCCCGTCGTGGCCGACGCGGTGATGGGGGAGATCAGTCGCACGGTGACCGACTTCAAAGTCGAAGGGAGGCAACGCTCATGGGCACACACTGGTTGGTGATGGATGATGCAAACGAGGTCGCCCGTGCGCCGTACCGCGCCCGGTTGGCGGCGGCGGGCCGGCATCTGCCCGCTACGCGGCTGACCACGGATGAGCTGATGTCGACGACCCGCCACAAGACGCATGTCGATCTGGAGCGACTGACCGGAATACACGAGCGGCGCGTTTCGGTGGGCGAAGACGATTCCTACAGTCTCGCTACGACGGCGGCACGCAACTGCCTGGACAAGGCCCAAGTCGACGGCTCGTCGCTGGACGTGGTGATCAATTGCAGCATCACCAAGCTTCACGACGGGCTCACCCAATGGCTGGAGCCCACGATGAGTTCGGCGATCGCGCGCGCAATCGGCGCAACCCGAGCAATGACGTTTGACGTCTCGAATGCCTGCGCTGGAATGCTCACCGGCGTAACAATTCTCAACAACTGGATACGCCAGGGAATCGTCGAGCGCGGACTGGTGGTCAGCGGCGAGTACATATCGCCGCTGGGGCGCAACGCCGCCCGCCATATCCGCACCATCATGAGCAAGGAACTCGCATGCCTTACCCTCGGGGATGCCGGTGCGGCGCTGCTGCTGGAACGCGCGACCGCCGGGTCGGGTGCGATCAGTCTCGCCGGTTTCACCACGATCGCGGACCACAGCCGGCTGTGCCTCGCGTACCCGAAGGGCAGGGATCCGGGAGCCCGGATGTTCACCGACTCCAGGGCCATTCAGCGGGCGGCGATATCGGATACCCCGCTGTTGCTGCATGAGGTGCTCGACGCTGCCGGCATCGCGATCCACGACATCGACCATGTGATCACTCATCAAACGTCGGCTCGAGCGATACGCAAGGGCATGGCCAAGATGTCAGAAGTCTTCGGCGATAGCCCGCGGCACGATGCCGTGATCACCGTTGACCGCTATGGGAATACCGCGTCGACGACGCACACCGTGGCACTTGTGGAAGAACTCGAAGGGGGGCGGATCCTGCCCGGCGAGACGATCGCGCTCATCGCATTGGCATCAGGACTCGAGATCGGCATCGTTCTCGTGACCGTGGACGAGGAACTGGTGAACCGCTATGGGCACAGTGATTGATCGGCTGGAAATCACGCGGGGCGGCTGGCGCGGTCGTCATAGCGCACTACACCTGGCCGTCGCGGCCGCCAAGTCATGTCTGTCTCGTGCAAACCGAGATGCCGATGACGTGGATCTGTTGGTCAATGCCGGAATCTACCGGGACAAGAACCTGGGGGAGCCCGCGCTCGCCGCGCTCATCCAGGAAGACATCGGGGCCAATCCCGAAGACCCCCATGGCGTTGCGCACGGCACATTCTCGTTCGACGTCGCCAACGGCACCTGCGGGATCCTGACCGGGTTGCAGATCGTCGACGGATTCCTCCGATCACACACGATCAACTGCGCGCTCATCACCGCCAGCGACGCCGACCCCGGCCGCGGGATGAGCGAGCACTTCCCGTTCTCGCCCACCGGCGCGGCACTGCTGTGCCACTGGGCCGACGACCACGGACTGGGCCCCGTCAGCTGGGTCAACGAGCCCGACGACGGCGAAAACTTCCGCGCCACAGTCGGGTCCGAGGACGCGCGCAACGTGCTGCGTATTCGCGAGTCGCCCGAGCTCGACGATCGCCTTGCCGCGGCGGCGGCCGAAGCGGCACGCAGCTGCCTGCGCGACTCGGCATTGACTCTCTCCGACATCGACGTCGTCATCGCCGCTCCCGCCCGCCATCGATACCGCGCTGAACTCGCCAGACGGCTCGACCTGTCCCCCGAGCGGATCATCGTCGCCGCGGACGAACGCACTCACACCGCTTCGCTCGCGGCCGCACTCGAGCGGGCCCTCAACCAACTGCCCATTGACTCGCGCGTTCTTCTGGTCACGGCCGGTGCGGGAATCACCGCAGGGGCGGCGCTGTACCGCGAACCGGCAATCCCGAATTGGGCGCCCGCGCCGCCTACGTAACGACGTCCTCCGGCTCCGCTGCGAGCTCGAAGATCCGTTCTGCATCGTCGCGATGAGGCGGCGCAGTTCCGGGGGTCATCAGCATGGCCGCGCCGGTGGCGATGCCGAATCGCACCGACTTGCTCAGCGGCCACCCCCGTGTCATGCCTACCGCGATCGCCGCGACCATCGCGTCACCCGCGCCGACACCGCTGATAGCCCGCACATGCACCGCCGAGAACCGCTGACTGGCATGCGGTGTCGCGAGCAGCGCGCCTTCGGAGCCCAGCGACACCACCACGCTCTGGGTGACGCCCGAGTCGATCAGCTCGTGTGCGGCCTCCAATTGGGCCGACTCACTGGCAAGTTCACAGTCGAAGCACTCTCGTAGCTCCCGGATGCTGGGTTTGAGCAAGAATACACCCGACGTGACGTGTTGCAGTCCGCCGCCCGAGGTGTCCAAGACAAACAGCACGCCGAGCTCTCGGCACAGGTCGGCGACCCGCTGGTAGAAGTCGGCCGGAACGCCCGGCGGGAGACTGCCGCTCGCCACGACGAACTCGGCTGACCGAGCCGCGTCGCGCAGCGCGTCCAGGCACTTCGACTGCTCGGAGAAGGACACCCGCGGACCGGGAAGCACGAACCGATACTGCAACCGGCTGCATTCTTCGTTGATGGTGAAACTCTCCCGGGTGGACTCGGTGATCGGCACGCCGCGATAGGGAACGTCGGCGTCGGCGACCAGCTTCGCAACCAGGTCGCCGGTGTGACCACCTATGGGAAACACGGCAGAAACGGACCCGCCGAGCACGCGCGCAACACGGGCGACGTTGATGCCACCACCGCCGGCGTCGTAACGGGCGCCGTGGCAACGGATCTTGTCGGTGGGGCGAACCTGATCGGCGCTCGTTGTGATGTCAAGCGCCGGGTTCATCGTGAGTGTCACGATCGTCGACCCGTATTCTGCGCGCTCGCCTGGCGATCCCATTCGGTGCGACTCCTGTCCTGCCCCGTTGCATGAATTCGGCGCTATAAGCCCGTCGGATATGTCTCGGGTGTTTCGCCGGCGACCCACAGGCTCGTCACCTCGAGCGGTTCGAGCGCCCGCGTCTGATCGATGTGAATGATGCCGTCGAACTCATCGGCGGGCCGGACATGGAAATAATGGCTCTGCCGCTCCGTCTGCGGCAGGTAGATGACCCCGATGGCCCGGCTCAGCCGCACCACCGACAACGGATCGGTGGCGGCTTCGCTGAGCATCGGCGATATCAGGAACGAACTGTCTCCGGTTTCGTGGAACATCTCTTCCATGCTGCCGTTCAACGCCTTCCGCACCACCTTGCGTTCTGCGATACCTCCCCAATCGCTTGCCGCCGTGACCGTGCCGGTGTACGTGCTGAACCCGATGAGCCGCGCCTCCTCCCCATATCGCTCGCGGGCGAGCTGGCCGAGCGTGAGCTGACCGTCGCCCGATACCTCGGTGGCGCGCGCGTCACCGACATGGGAGTTGTGCGCCCACACCACGATTCGCGCCGGCTCGCCATCGACGGGGCGGTCCAGGTGGGCATGCAGCGCTTCCACCGTCTGAGCCATGTGCTTGTCGCGCAGATTCCACGACGTGACTCGTCCGCTGAACATCGAGCGGTAGTAGACCTCCGCGTTGCGGACGGTGACCGCGTTCTGCTGCGCGTAGAAGAGTTCGTCCTCGGTGAGCAACCCGTCGCGGCGCGCGTAAGCGAGTGCGTTTCGCTGCATCTCCACCAACTGCTCGATGGCCTGCTTCTCACATGACAGGCCCGCGCCGAACGCTGCCGCGAACCCGTATGCCTGGCCGTCATCGGCCGATGAATGGTCAAAGCAGGCGTATCGGTTCCTGGCCCGCTCTGCGGCCACCGGGTCGACGTTGTCGAGGTATGCGATGACCTCCTGCATCGACCGGTGCAGGCTGTAGAGGTCCAAACCGTAGAAGCCGCACTGGGTCTTGTTTTGGGCTCGCTGTCGCTCGTTGTGTCGATGGAGCCAGTCGACGAAGTCGCGGACCACCACGTTGCGCCACATCCATGCCGGGAAGCGTTCGAATCCGCTCAGCGCCTCCTCGGGCGTGGTGTCGTCGCCGAGTCCCCGCACGTAGCGGTTGACCCGGTAGGCGTCCGGCCAGTCGGCCTCCGCGGTGACGGCGCAGAAGCCCTTTTCTTCGATGAGCCACTTCGTGATGGCCGCGCGGGCTTCGTAGAACTCGTGTGTGCCGTGGGAACTCTCGCCGATCAACACGATGCGCGCGTCGCCGATCAGCTCCTCTAATGCCTCGGGTGGCGGCACCCCGTCCGGCGCGTCCACAGACACGCGACTGATCAGCCGGGCAGCCGTCTCTTCGATCGGGGCGGCCGGTCTCGCGGGCCCGGCCGTCGGCGTTGCGAGAAGTTCGCGCACCTCTTCGTCGCTGACTTGTGTGAAGTCCCAGAAGGATTCGCCGACGGCGAGAAACGGTGTCGGCATGCTCGCGCACACAACCTCGTCGACGAGGCCGGCGAATTCCCGGCAGGTGGACTCCGGTGCCGCGGGTACCGCGATCACGATGTGGGCCGGTTCGGCCTCGCGAAGTGCTTGCACCGCGGCGAACATGCTGGCTCCGGTCGCCAGACCGTCGTCGACGAGGATCACCGTCTTGCCGGTCACGTCGACCGGCCGATGGCCGCCACGATAGGCGGCTTCACGCCGGATCAGTTCCCTGCCTTCGCGTTCAGCCACATCGCGCAACTGCTGCGGTGTGATCCGAAGCCCTCGCACCACGTCATCGTTGATGACGACGCGGCCGCCGCTTGCCAAGGCACCCACGGCGAACTCCTCATGGCCCGGGGCGCCGAGCTTGCGCACCACGAAGGCATCTAGAGGAGCCCCGAGGGCTGCCGCCACCTCCCAGGCCACAGGTATGCCCCCGCGGGGCAGGCCGAGAACGACAACGTCCTCTTTACCGCGGTACGCCAGCAACAGTTGCGCGAGCAGGCGGCCCGCCTCGCGCCGGTCCCGGAACACGCGTCGCGGAGCGCGCGGGGCAGATCGTGTCGCTCGTGTCATCGGTCGATCCTCTCGGGAAGTGAGTTTTCAGTGCAGCCGTGTCACGGTAAGGTAGACCGTCGACTTGGCCTGAGTGCCAAGTCAGTTCGACTCGACCTGGATGCGCTTCTCGGCGTTCTTGGGTTCCGAAACACCGATCGACACCGTGAGGATGCCCTTGTCGTAGGTCGCTTTCATGTCGTCCTCGTTGGCGCCTGTCGGTAATGACACCGAGCGAACGAATGACCCGTACGAGAACTCTGAGCGACCGTTCTCCTGCCGCTTCTCTTCGCGTTCGGCCTTGATCGTCAGCCGTCCCTCCCGCACGGTGATGTCGATGTCCTTCGCCGGATCGACGCCGGGCATCTCGGCTCGTACTTCGTAGCGACCGTCCTTTGTCAGCTCGTCTTCCAGCCGCATCACGCGGGCGTCGAAGACCGGGCGAATCCCCGCGAACGACGGGAACCCCGCGAGCAGGTCGGCGATTTCTGGGAAAAGTGAACGTGGCTCACGCCTGGCGACGGGAGTGCTCATGACGCCTCCTTCGATAAGAGATGTGATCGACAGTCTGATCCGACCATTTCCATGCGGTCGTCAGTAGAGACACAAGTCCCGGCTTCGATGGTCCTTGGTCGGTCTAGGTGTCCTGGGCCGCGAGGTGGGCCAGAAACCAGGCCCGCGCCAGTGCCGCGACCTTCTCCAAAGCGCCGGGTTCCTCGAACAGGTGGGTGGCGCCCGGAACGACGGCCAGGTGCGTCTCGGCCGGAATCGCCTTCTGCGCCTGCCGGTTCATCTCCAGGACCATTTCGTCGCGGCCGCCGACGATCAGCAGCGTGGGAGCGTCGACGCGGCTGAGCCACTCACCCGCGAGATCGGGCCTACCGCCCCGAGAGACGACCGCTCCCACCTTCAACCGCGGGTCAGCCGCGGCCCGCAGCGCCGCGCCCGCGCCGGTACTGGCCCCGAAGAAGCCGATCGGCAACGAGGCCGTGTCGGCCTGGGTGCCTACCCACTCGGCGACATCGGCCAGTCGGCTGGCCAGCAGTTCGATATCGAACACATTCGCGCGGTTGGTTTCTTCGGCCGGCGTCAGGAGATCGAACAGCAAGGTGCCGAACCCTGCCTCGTTCAGGACGTCGGCGACAAGGATGTTGCGCGCGCTGAACCTGCTGCTTCCGCTGCCGTGCGCGAAGACGACGATTCCCTTCGGGTTCACCGGCAGCGTCAGGTGCCCGGCTACCGACACCGGCCCTGCAACGACCTCGACTTCCTCGTCACGCAGTGGCGGTGTCCACTTCGCGCGGTCTGCATCGCTTACCATGCGCAGCCTCCCGACTCTTCGGCTGCAGCGTAAACCCGGTCGCGTTGCCCACGGCAGTTTCGATCGCACCTGATGCAGAGGCCGTTGGACACTCGTTCCAGGGACCAAGGCCTCCTGACCGACGGCAGTCGGGCCCTTAACATCATCGACACCGCGCGTTACCGCGCGCCCCCTATAGAGAGAACGACGAAATGGCCAGTCAGCTAACGCATTCGGGGATTCTGGTCGGAATCGACGGCTCCGCACCGTCGAACGCGGCGGTGCGGTGGGCGGTGCGAGAAGCAACCATGCGCAACGTAGCGCTGAATCTGGTGCACGTGCGAAGCACGCGAACGGCCGGGCCGTCAGCGCTCGCGTGGCCCGCGGCTCCCATCCCGACCGAGGTAGAAGAGTGGCAGGAGGAGGAAGCCCGGCATGTGGTCGCGGACGCGGTCAAGGTCGTCGAGAACACCGTCGATGACGACCACCGACCGCAGCTTCACACCGGGGTGATCTTCTCCGCGCCCGTCCCGACACTCATCGACCTCTCCAAGGATGTCGACATGGTCGTCGTGGGCTGCCGCGGGCAGGGCGGGCTACGCCAGGCGCTTCTGGGCTCTGTCAGCACGGGACTTGTCCATCACGCGCACTGCCCGGTCGCGGTCATCCACGACGAGGTCCCCCCACAGTCCGGGTGGCCGGTGGTGCTGGGGATCGACGGTTCGCCGGCCTCGGAGCTCGCAACCGCCATCGCCTTCGACGAAGCGTCATGGCGGCACACCGAGTTGGTGGCCATGCACGCATGGAACGACGCGGACGCGTCGCACGTGTCAGGCCTGGAATGGTCAGCCCTGGAAAACGCCGCTGATGAAACCTTGGCCGAGCGTCTGGCCGGCTGGTCGGACCGCTACCCCGACGTTGCGGTCCGGCGCGTGGTGGTCTGGGACCATCCTGCGCGCCATCTGATCGAACGCTCCGAGATCGCCCAACTCGTGGTCGTCGGTAGTCACGGACGCGGCGGCTTCGCCGGCATGCTGCTCGGCTCCGTCAGCACCGCCGTGGTACACGGAGCCCGCACACCCGTGATCGTGGCACGCCAGCATTAACTCCTGTCCGGGGCGTATCGCAGTAGCGCAGCGATCCCGTCAGCGGGAGCGATGTTGCCGTCGATGCGAACCAGCGAGGCGTCGACGGCGATGGCCGCGAACGGCAGAGCCTCGTCCGCTCGTGCCACCAAGTGCGCTGCTTTGCCCATGTCCGAAAGTGCCTCGGCATTGGGAGCGAGGACCTTGCGGTCGTCATCGGTGACCACGGTCGCATCGCCGAGCTCGCCAATGATGAGAGTGTCGACGTTGCCGGCCCGAAGCGCCGCGCATACGCGGTCCAGCCCTGCGACGGCCAGACCCGATCGGCGACCGCTCTCGGCCTGGAACCGGTCTGTGGTCTCGGCGGTCTCCGCGGATCGGCGTCGTTCGAACTCCGCGTCGACGAGCCGGCTGATCTCGCAGTCGTCGATATCGCGGCTGCGCACACCGGCATGCAGCTCATGCACTCGTTGCGAAACGTATTCCGGCAATGCCGAAACCACGTCGCTGCGGCCGCGCACCTCACCAGACACGAACACCACTTCGGGGTTGGTCCGTTCCACCAGGTGGGTCAGATCCTCGACCACGGCGCGGACGTTGTGGCGGATCGCTTCCTCGGTCCGCTGTTGGGGGTGGGAGTAGTCGTTCTCGGCTGCGGCGGACTTGTGCACCGGATAGCCGCCGCCGTCAACGGTGTGCGTTCGGACGACACCGCCTTGGTGGACACTCACGTCGGCGCCGACATGGTCGACAGCGGCGACCAAATACGTCGGGTTCCCTACGCCGGATTCCAACAGCGGAAGGATGTACGGATAGTCAGAGATTCGCAGTTCGGTGCCCGGCGGTGGGCTGGTGAGCTGCTCGTTGAGTAGTACCCGCTCACTCGTCGCAACAATGCCGCGGCCGCGGCGGCCGACCGACGGCCGATGGTGCAGGACGGCGCCTTCGAGACGCGAGATCACGGCCGGTTCCACGCCCGCGTCGTCTAGGTGCTTGTAGAGGTCTCGCCACCTTGCGTTCAGCTGTTCGGCAGCATCAGCGGTGTCATGCGAATCGTCGAAATACACCGACACGAAGGGAGGCTGAGCTGTCAGCAACGGGTGGAAACGTTCTGATCGCATGTTCACGGGTTCCTTTACCGGTGGGTCGACGTTGCTATCGGCCGCGGACGACGATCACGGGCACCTCCGCGGACTGCGCCACCGCGGAACTGACGGAACCCAACGCCATTCCGGCGAAACCGCCGCGGCCTCGGCCGCCAACCACGACCAACTGGACGTGCCGGGACTCGCGGAGTAGCCAGCGAGCCGGCCGGTCGCAGACGAGGCGCCGCTGCACGCGGACATCTGGATACTGCTCCTGCCACCCGGCAAGCCGTTCGCCGAGGATTTCTTCCCCTTCGCTTTCGTACTTTCGCCAGTCCATGCCCAGGATCGGGAAGACCGCGACGTCGCTCCACGCATGCAGGGCCACGAGATCGACTCCGCGCCGGGATGCTTCGTCGAACGCGAGCGTGGTCGCGGCTTCCGACGCCGGGGACCCGTCGATGCCGAGCAACACCGGGGCATCGCGGTCTGGCGCGGAGCGCTCCTCGGAAGGGATCACCGCCACCGGGCAGCGCGCATGGTGCAGAAGGCGGGCGCTGACCGAGCCCAACAACAACCGGTCAAGCGCTCCGCTTCCACGCCGTCCGACGACGATCATCTGCTTGTCCTCGGACGCCTCGACGAGTGCCGGCACGATGGCCTCACGCAGAACCCGGGTGTCGACGCGGGGAAGCTCTGTCGCAGCGGCACATGACTGAACGGTCTTGGCTGCTTGCTCGAGGACGTCCTGGGCGTTGTTCGACTGCCATTCGGTGATGTTGCCGTGCATAGGTCCCATGGGCCAGGTCGCGACCACGGGCGGGATCGCATGGACCAGAGTCAGGGGCATGCCCCGCATTGCCGCCTCAGCTGTTGCCCAACAGATCGCGGCGTCGGAACTGGCCGATTCGTCGACACCGACCAATATTCCTGTCCTACCGTTGGATTGAGACATCTCACTCTCCTGAGCCGGCGATTTCGATCTTCATGAAGTCGTTGATTCCGAACCGCTGGAAGGCGCGTCGACGCCTGGAGGACAGCTGCGATGCGGCCGCCGACGCACCGATGATCTTCGGATGAACAACCTCGGATGTTTGGCCGTCCACCCGGATGGTCGCCCGGTCGGCGGCGAGGACGTTGCGTAGCCAGTCGACGTGCTTTCCGTACGGCAGTGGGACGATGAAGCCATCCGGCACTCGCTCGGCGACGACGGGGGTGGCGTATTCCTTACCGGTACGCCGCCCCTTGTGCCGAATCACCCCGGCATACCAGTGTTTACGCCCAGCCATCTGCATCATGACGGGGTTCAAGGCGTGCTTGTTGAAAACGCGGACGGCGTCGCGGAGGGAGGTCATCGGTCCTCGTGAGTGATCGTTTCCTGTACCGACGAGGCCCGAGACCGCGCCCGCTCGTCGGCCGCCTTCTGCTCCTCCGGCGTCACAATCACCGCGTCCGGGCCGGGAAACACGGTGGCGACGTGTCCGGTGTCAAGCCACCTCACCACGAAAGGCGGGGAGCCGTCTTCGGAATGTACCTCGGTGATCAGCCCGCGCTTGTCCGGCTTGTCGATCGTGGTGCCCTTGATCACCAGCCAGTCACCCACCCGCGCCTTCATGTCGTGTCGCCCGGCCGACGCAGTTGCATGACTTCGCTCAAGGGGCGCCGGGGGGTGGGCGCCGGCGTTTCTTCGAGGGCCGGTGCTCGTCCCACGCGAATCAACACCTGCGGGAAGCCGCTCTCGCCGATGAGGTTTGCGATGATGTCGCGGCTTTCCGCCAACTCGGTGATATGGGTCAGCGTGCACGTCGCCAGTCCGACCATCGTGCATTCCAGCAGTACCGTGGACAGCACCTCGCCGCAGTTGAAGGCGTCGGCGCGAGTGTGCTCGGGAGTTGACAGCACAAGTATCTTCGCCTGATCCGCCGTCAATTCCGGACGTCGATCGCCATGGCCGTCGACGGGGAATTGCCGATTCACTCCGACGCGAGCCGCTTCCTCCTCGGATACCAGCGCGCTGTGCGGCACACCCTGAAAGAGTCTGAATGGCTCTGTCCACCAATGCAATTCGTCGTGGTAGTACTGATCGTAACGGCGGATGGACTCCGTAAGCCGGGATGCCTCGGCCAGAGTCGGACGCGCGTCGTCTGGCAGTACGGCAAGTGTGGCGGTCGCTTGATCGAAGGTAGTGCGCAGCACCGGTTCGAAGGATTCCCATTCGGTGGGCGCGCCGAACGGCAGTCGGTCGGTGCGGCGCCGCAGTATCGCATCGGCGCGGTCGCGCTGTGCTTCTGTGACGAATTGAGCGGGCGTGAAATCGACGGTTGCCAGGTGGTCGAGCACGTTCGGGTTCGGAAAGCGGTCCACGTTGGTGTTCCACCCGGCGGCCGCCATCGCGGCTCTGAAGTGACCGAGGGCCGCACCGCAGCTGATGATCGCCTCCCGGCCGCTGCTGTCGGTCGAGCGCACGACGCGTCGGTGGTCGGCGAACAGGTCGACTTGATCCTCGCCCACCACCCACCGCCAGGGCTGGCTGTTGTGCAGTGAAGGAGCCCTGCACGCCAACGAGATCGCGTTGGCAATTACCTCGGTGTCCACCCTCGTTCGAGTCACGGAAGCCGACCTCCTCTCCACGTTCGACCCTAGGGACGACGGTGTCGCGCGCGAAGGGTCCTTGGTCCCTGTGACCGCCGCCAATGGGCCCGATGGCTGGGGCCGTCGGACCGCTTCACGCGGGGTGGCGGGCAAGCAGAGAATTTGATTTCATGGGGCACACCATGACCACCGACGCGGCGGCGTGCGCGTCATCGACCAATGCCTCAAGGCCCTACGCCGAGATCCGCGAAACCCATACGAGTGTGGTGCTCCTCCTCGGCGACAAGGCATACAAGGTCAAGAAACCCGTCACCACCGATTTCTTGGATTTCAGCACTTCTGAGGCTCGGGAGCAGGCGTGTCAGCGCGAAGTCGAACTCAACCGTCGGCTCGCACCCGACAGCTACTTGGGTGTCGCGCACCTGAGCGACCCGTCAGGCGGGCCGGCCGAGCCGGTGGTGGTGATGCGCCGCTATCCCGACGAGTCCCGGCTCGCCACGATGGTGCGAAACGGCGCCCCGGTCACTGCGTGGGTGGAGCGCGTCGCAGAGGAGCTCGCACGCTTCCACGAGGGTGCAGACCGGAACCGCGCCATCGACGAGCAGGCGAAGGTTCACGCCGTCACCGCCCGGTGGCAAGAGAACATCACGGAGCTGAAGCGATTTGCGGGCAGCATCGTTTCCGCCGAAAAGCTACGGGAGATCGAAAGCCTGGTGATGCAGTACATCGCTGGGCGCTCGGTTCTGTTCACCGCGCGGATCGGCGATCGGCGTATCGTCGACGGCCATGGCGATCTGTTGGCCGACGAGATCTTCTGCCTGCCTGGCGAGATCGCAGCCCTGGACTGCCTCGAGTTCGACGACCAGTTGCGCTACGTCGACGCGATCGACGACGCCGCGTTCCTCGCGATGGATCTGGAGTTCCTCGGCGCGAAGGACTTGGCCGACTCTTTCCTTGATGCGTACAGCAGGCTCAGCGGTGATACCGCGCCGGCGTCGTTGAAGCACTTCTACATCGCCTACCGCGCGGTGGTCAGGGCGAAGGTTGATTGCATCCGAGTCGGCCAGGGTAATGCCGGTGCCGCGTCAGATGCGGTGCGGCACATGGACATCGCGATCGACCATCTGCGGGCCGGTGCCGTCCGACTGGTTGTCGTCGGAGGGGGACCGGGCACCGGAAAGACCACTTTGGCGCACCGGCTGGCCGAGCGTTTCGGTGCGGACGTCATCTCCACAGACGAGGTCAGGCGAGAATTGCAGGAGTCCGGCACCGTCACCGGAACCGCAGGCGTTCTCGATCGCGGCTTGTATTCGGCGGACAATGTCGGCGCGGTCTACCACGACGTGCTGCGCCGTGCACATTTGTTGCTGGCAGGTGGCCGGTCGGTAATCCTGGACGGGACGTGGCGGCATCAACAGCAGCGCTCCGCGGCGCGAGAACTCGCTGCGGAGTCGCACGCGGCGCTGTCTGAAATCCTTTGTGTCACTTCGGTCCAGACGGCGGCCTCCAGAGTCGGCAGCAGAACCCCGGGCAGCGCTTCCGATGCCACACCCGGGCTCGCCGAGGCACTCACCGTTGCCGCGCAGGACTGGCACGACGCATATCGCATCGATACCGGCCGACCGCTCGAAGACTCGGTCAGTGAGGCCGAGACGCTGTGGCAGAACATGGTCTGACTGTCAACCGCATCCCGCCGGGCGCGTACCCGCTACTGCAGCGCGACCCTAGGTTGGGCGATGTCGGACGGTAGCAAGCTTCGCCGGGTGGTGATCGGCGTCCTTCTCGCCTCAACGGTCACTGCACTGGCGGCAGGCGGTGGAGCCTGGCTCGCCGGATCCCGCGACGTGGCCGACATCTGCTGGGCCGCAGGAACTTTAGTGGCTGTCGTGCCGGCCTCATGGTGGGTGGTCGCTGCGCTCAGGCGTGGCCGCGTGGGTGCCGATGTGATCGCGGTGCTGTCCTTGGTGGGCACACTTGCCGTTCACGAGTACCTGGCCGGCGCGTTGATCGGTGTCATGCTCGCGACAGGTCAGGCATTGGAGTTCGCCGCGGAGCGCCGCGCGGCAAAAGATCTCCGATCGCTGCTCGAGCGCACCCCCCGTGTCGCTCGTCGACGGACGGGCGACGGCCTGCAGACAGTGCCCCTCGAAGAGGTCGCGGTCGGTGATCTGATCGTGGTCGGCCCCGGGGAAATGTTGCCGGTGGATGCTCGGATCGCCTCCGACAGTGCAGTTCTCGACGAATCGGTACTCACGGGCGAGTCTGCCCTCACAGATTACCGACCGGGTGAGGCCGCGCGGAGTGGGGCAGTCAATGCCGGCGGCGCTCTGGAGATTCGCGCCACGGCAACGGCGTCTGACAGCACCTACGCGGGGATCGTGCGATTGGCTCAGCAGGCCGCGGCGGAGAGCGCGCCCGTGGTGCGGCTTGCCGATCGCGTCGCCGCCTGGTTTCTGCCGTTGGTGCTGGCTGTCGCCGGGCTTGCTTGGCTGCTGAACGGATCGGCGGAGCGCGCGGTGGCGGTGCTGGTGGTCGCGACGCCGTGTCCGTTGTTGTTGGCCGCGCCCGTGGCGATCGTGTCCGGTCTGTCACGTGCGTCGCGCCTCGGCGTCGTCGTCCGGGATGGGGCAGCGCTGGAGAACCTCGCCCGGGCCACCACTCTGGTGCTGGACAAGACCGGCACCGTGACCACGGGCCGGCCACGGGGCACGGATGTTCTCGTCGGCACTGGCTGGGCGCCAACGGAGGTCCTGCGGTTGGCGGCGTCGGCCGACCAGGTCTCGCCACACGTGATGGCCAGAGCCATCGTCGAAGAAGCCGCGACGCAACGGCTTCCGCTGAGCATGCCCAGCGACGTGGTCGAGGAGGCCGGAAGGGGCGTGACCGCGACGGTCGATGGCAGGCGCGTGACGGTGGGCAACCGCGTGCTCACCGCGGATTCGCCCCAATGGGCCACCGCGGCGGAGACGCGGGCGGGATTCGACGGCGCTGTCATTGCGTGGGTGACTATCGACGGATGCCTCGCCGGGGCAATAGTCTTCGTCGATCCGCTACGACAGGACGCACCCCGCACCGTCCGCCGGTTGCGGGCCGCGGGCATCACGCGGCTGGTCATGCTGACGGGCGATCGACCTGCGCCCGCGACACAGATCGGTGCGGTGCTCGGACTCGACGACGTCCGCGCGCAGCAGACTCCTGCCGAGAAGGTCGCCGGGGTACGCGCCGAGCGCCACAGGGCTGTCACCGCAATGGTCGGGGACGGTGTCAACGACGCGCCGGCGCTGGCGGCCGCCGACATCGGCATCGCGATAGGAGTTCACGGCTCCACCGCCAGCTCCGAGGCCGCCGACATCGTGTTGACCACGGACCGACTCGACCGCCTCGCCGACGCGATGGTCATCGCCCGTCGCTCGCGACGAATCGCCGTGCAAAGCGCCGCGATCGGCATGTCTTTGTCTCTGGTGGCGATGGGATTCGCCGCGTTCGGGTTCCTGCCTCCCGCGGTCGGCGCGTTACTCCAGGAAGGGATCGATGTGGCGGTGATACTGAACGCGTTGCGCGCCCTGCAGGGCCGCGACTCCGCCGCGCCGAGTATCGACGTCCCGACGAAGGAACTCATCCGGCGCTTCTCGGCCGAGCACGACGCCATGCGTCAGCACCTCTCGATGCTGCGCGACATCGGCCGACTGGTGACCAGCGGACAACGCGGAAACGCCATGTTGTTACTGGACCGCGCCGACGACTTCCTCCGTGACACGTTGCTTCCCCACGAGCACGCCGAGGACCGCGTGCTCTACCCTGCGCTCGCGCGTCGGCTAGGGGGTCCGGACACCACCGCGACGATGAGCCGAATGCACTCGGAGATCGACCGGTTGTCGGGACGGCTGCATGCCCATCGCGAAGCCGCCGATGCCGCCGGCACCATCCGCGACGATCACAGCGATGACCTGCTGGCGTGCCTGTACGGGCTGCATGCGTTGCTGACGTTGCACTTCGCAACTGAGGAGGAGAACTACTTCGTGCTGGTTCCACCTGCGAATGACGAGTAGTGCGCAGGTCAGGACCATCGGCCCTATCTCCGGGCAGCCAGGCAGCGAAGAGTTTTTCGCAGGAATTCGAGTTCGCGCCAGGGGTGATCAATGATGATGTACGGCTGGGACGGCTGGGGCTGGGGCGGCTGGATGCTGATGACGCTGGTCATGATCATTTTCTGGGCGTTGGTAATCATTGCGGTTGTGCTGGCGATCCGCTACCTGGCCGGTAAAAGCGATCAACCGCAGCGCGCCACTCGGGTGTCGACCAGAGCTGAAGACGTGTTGCCCTCGCATGATGGGTTACCCGCGGCCTGGGATGGGCATGATGCGCCTCGTCGCCTACCCCGCCACGGTGCCCGCTGGAACGGTGTCCTTGCGAGTGCATAACACCGGGGCGCTGACTCACGAAGTAATGGTGATGCCTCTGGGCGCCGGACAGTATTCGGGCCAGCGAGCCATCGGCATAGACGGCAGAGTCGACGAGTCGGGCAGCTTAGGGGAAGCATCCCGTACTTGCGGCGCCGAGGAAGGTGACGGTATCGGTGCCGGAACCAATGGCTGGACAACGGTCGATTTGCCTCCAGGCCGCTATGAGCTGCTCTGCAATATCGCGGGCCACTACGGCGGCGGGATGTACGCCGAACTGGACGCCGTTTTCCGTTAAGGGCTGACCGGCCGTCTCATTGATGACCTTTGTCCCTATAGGACGCGAGATGGCGGCGACAGTATGGGCGGTGCAAATGAATGAAGGGATCGTGATGACGCCCCCCGGCCGCACCGAATTGACCGCAGAAAAACTGGACGCCATCGCCTGGGACTTTCTCACGTCCGAATTCGCGGAGCGGAAATACTCCATCTGGCCGATCGACCGCCGCGTCGATGCATTCCTGCGCCATCGCGGCCTCGATGAACTGATCAATCGGGGGCCCGGCTACGACGCTCTCATTCAGCGCGTCATGGCCAACATCGGTCGTGCGCTGCGGCGCGGTCTTCTCGATTCGCCAGAAAACTAGGAGCACATGTGGACGTCATCCGTAAGACTTCAGAGGACCTGCGTGTCCCGCCGAACTTCCGCGATTACGACCGCACCCGCGCTGACTTCCGGTGGTCCGATGCGCCGGCACTGTGCGAAGGCATGGGGCCGGGAGGCTGCAACATCGCGTATGCCGCCGTGGACCGTCACGCCGCCGGACCGACGGCGTCGCGCACCGCGTTGCGATTCATCCTCGAGACACCCACCGACGGCCCGCTTGCGTCGAGGGACGTCAGCTATGCCGAACTCGCTCAATTGGCAAGGCGTTTCACGAACGTGCTGCGCTCACTCGGAATCAAAAAGGGCGACAGAGTCTTCACGATCATGGGTCGTGTGCCCGAGTTGTACATCACGATGCTCGGTACGCTGCGCAACGGGAGCATCGTTTCGCCGTTGTTCTCGGCCTTCGGGCCCGAACCCATCGCAACCCGCGTGGCCATCGGCGAGGCGAGCGTATTAATCACCACCGCTTCCATTTACAAGCGCAAGATCGCCAAGATCCGAGACGAGTTGACCTCGGTCCGGCACATCTTCATCGTCGACGACGACAAGGCCAACGACGACGAGCGCGGCACACTCAACTTCTGGCACTTGATGGACGCCGCCGACGACACCTCTCCGATCGAGCCCACAACCGCGGACGATCCGGCACTGCTTCATTTCACCAGCGGCACAACCGGAACCCCGAAGGGTGCCATCCACGTGCACGGCGCGGTTGCGATGCATTATCTGACCGGGCTTTACGCGCTCGACCTTCACGACGACGACATCTTCTGGTGCACCGCCGATCCGGGTTGGGTGACCGGGACCTCCTACGGCGTGATCACTCCGCTGCTGCACGGGGTCACGTCGATCGTGGATCAGGCCGAGTTCGACGCCGAGCGCTGGTACCGCATTCTGCAAGACCAGGGCGTCACCGTCTGGTACACCGCGCCCACCGCTATCCGCATGCTGATCAAGGCCGGCACCGACATCCCCGCTCGCTTCCGGTTCCCCCGGCTGCGGTTCATCGCCAGCGTCGGCGAGCCGCTCAACGCCGATGCGGTCTGGTGGGGAAAACGCGTGCTGGGCTTGCCGATTCACGACAACTGGTGGCAGACCGAGACGGGCGGAATCATGGTGGCCAACACCCCGGCATTCGACATCAAACCGGGGTCGATGGGCCGGCCGCTACCGGGCATAGACGCATTCCTCGTGCATCGCAACGACGACGGCACCGTGTCAGTGATCGATCGGCCGGGCGTCGAGGGCGAACTTGCCCTGCGGCCGGGCTGGCCTTCGATGTTCCGCGGCTACCTGCACGAGGACGAGCGCTACCGCAGGTGCTTCGTCGACAACTTCTACCTCACCGGGGACCTGGCCATGCGTGACAGCGACGGCTACTACTGGTTCCTCGGGCGCGCCGACGATGTGATCAAGTCGTCGGGGCACTTGATCGGCCCCTTCGAGGTCGAGAACGTCCTCACCGAGCATCCCGCCGTCGCCGAAGCCGGGGTGATCGGCAAGCCGGACCCCATGGTCGGCGAGGTCGTCAAGGCATTCGTTTCGCTCAAAGACGGGTTCACCGCCGACGAGACGCTGCGACGCGAATTGATCGGCCACGCACGCAAGAAGCTCGGTGCGGCGGTCGCTCCCAAGGAGATCGAATTCGTCGACGCGCTCCCGCACACGCGCAGCGGCAAGATCATGCGGCGCCTGCTGAAGGCCCGCGAGCTGGGGCTGCCCGAGGGCGACACGTCCACGATCGAGGCGGCGGCCACAGCCCACGACGAGGGACAGAAGGTGACGCTATGATCGACGCCGATCTCGCCCGCAGCTTCCTGTCGGACATGGTGCGCGTCCGCCGGATGGAGGAAAAGTGCGCGGAGTTGTACTCGGCGGCCAAGATTCGCGGTTTCCTGCACCTCTACGTCGGCGAGGAGGCGGTTGCCGCCGGGTCGTTGCGGGCGTTGACTCCCGAGGACGCGGTGGTGGCCACATATCGCGAGCACGCGCACGCTCTGCTACGCGGCATCCCGATGACGTCGATCATGGCGGAGATGTTCGGCAAACAGGAGGGATGCTCGCGGGGCCGAGGCGGGTCCATGCACCTGTTCGACGTGGACAAACGGTTTTACGGCGGAAATGCGATTGTCGCAGCCGGTTTGCCGGTAGCCGTCGGCTTGGCCCTGTCGGATGCGACGCTGCACCGAAATCGGGTGACCGCGTGCTACTTCGGTGACGGGGCGGTCGCCGAGGGCGCTTTCCACGAGTCGCTGAACATGGCGGCGCTGTGGCGGCTGCCGGTGCTGTTCTGTTGCGAGAACAACCTTTACGGGATGGGGACGGCGCTGGATCGCGCCGAGTCGCAGACCGATCTCTCGATGAAGGCGGCTGCGTACAAGATGCCGAGCATCGCGGTCGACGGGATGGACGTTATCGCCTGCCATGACGCGGCGGAAGCGGGTGCCGAAGCCGTTCGCAGCACCGGTGGTCCGTTCTTCGTGGAGTTCCGCACCTACCGCTTCCGCGCCCACTCGATGTTCGACCCCGAGCTGTACCGCGACAAGGCCGAGGTCGAGCACTGGCGTGAGCGCGACCCGATCAAGACGTTCACGGAGCGGTGCCTGCGTGACGGTCTGCTCACAGAGGACGACGTCAAACAGATCGAGCAGGCGGCCGACGACGAATTGGCCGCCGCGGTCGCGTACGCCGACGCGGGCACGTGGGAAAGTGTCGATGATTTGGAACGTGATGTGTTGACGCCTATCCCGGAGCCTGCGCCATGAAAACGACCTACCGCAATGCCGTCCATGACGCGATTCGGGAGGCGATGCGCAACGACCCGCGCGTCATACTGATGGGAGAAGATGTCGGCCGATACGGCGGCACATACGCGGCGTCGAAGGGTCTGCTCGAAGAGTTCGGCCCCGAACGCATCCGAGACACCCCGATTTCGGAACTGGGCTTCGTCGGGATGGGAATCGGGGCGGCGCTTGGCGGCCTGCGGCCGATCGTCGAGGTGATGACTGTCAACTTCAGCCTGCTCGCCCTCGACCAGATCGTGAACACCGCTGCGGCACTGCGGCACATGTCCGGCGGCCAGTTCTCCGTGCCGCTGGTCGTGCGGATGGCCACCGGAGCCGGACGTCAGCTGGCCGCCCAGCACTCGCACAGCCTGGAAGGCTGGTACGCCCATGTTCCCGGGCTCAAGGTGGTCGCGCCGGCCACGGTGGCCGACGCGTACGGCATGCTTCCCACCGCACTCGCGGACCCCGATCCGGTGATCATCTTCGAACACGTCGCGCTTTACAACACCGCGACCGACGTGGATGAGCTCACTCCCACCGACATCTCGCGAGCCGCGATCCGGCGCCCGGGAGGGGATGCCACGGTGATCGCTTACGGCGGTTGCGTGCCGAAGGCGCTCGACGCGGCCAACGAGTTGTCGCTTGCCGGAGTCGAATGTGAGGTCATCGATCTGCGTGTGCTTCGCCCCCTTGACACTGCGACCTTCACCGAGTCGGTGCGCAAGACACACCGTGTAGTGGTGGTCGACGAGGCGTGGCGCACCGGCAGCCTGTCCGCCGAGATCAGCGCACGCATCGTCGAGGAGGCGTTCTTCGATCTCGACGCGCCGATCGCACGCGTTTGCAGCGCAGAAGTGCCAATTCCCTATGCGAAGCATCTGGAACAGGCTGCGCTGCCACAGTCGGCCAAAATTGTCGCCGCGGTGCAGGGTCTGTTCGGGGAAGCCCGATGATCGAATTCAAGATGCCCGCCCTCGGCGCCGACATGGACGAGGGAACACTGAACGAGTGGCTGGTCAAGCCCGGTGACAATGTCACCCGCGGCCAGGTAGTCGCGGTGGTCGAGACCACCAAGGCCGCAGTCGAAATCGAATGCTGGCAAGAGGGCACCGTTCACGAACTGCTCATGCCCCCCGGTGAAGTGGTTCAAGTCGGAACGGCGATGGCGACCCTGCTGGCGCCCGGCGAGACTGCAGCAGCCCCGCAACCATCGGTTGCGCCCACGGCGGTGGCGGCCGAGGAGGCGCCGGCCGCCGCCACCGTACCGGTGCCGGCGGCCGCCCCTGCGGTATCGGCCCCCCCGCCGGCCGCGGTTGCGACGCCGCCCGCTGCACCGCACCGACGGCGCTGGGTGTCGCCTGCCGCCCGAAGGCTGGCCCTGTCACTCGGTGTCGACATCGAATCTGTGACCGGCTCCGGCCCCCAAGGCGCGGTCACCATCAGCGACGTCGAACACGCCGGGGCATCGGCGGCGCACAAGCCCGAACCGCAGAGGACGGAGAAGCCCGAGCAGCCCGAGAGGCCTGAGCAGCCCGAGAAGCGTGATGCCAAGGCCGTGGCCGCCGAACGGGGCGTTCAGATGCGGCGCTCCATCGCGGCCGCGATGAGCCGGTCCAAGCACGAGATCCCGCACTACTACCTCGCTGACGAAATCATCATGGACTCCGCCCTGACGTGGTTGACCGAGCGCAACGCCGGACGGCCGATCACCGAGCGCGTGCTGCCGGC
Source organism: uncultured Actinomycetota bacterium (assembly GCA_963744085.1). Taxonomy (GTDB): domain Bacteria; phylum Actinomycetota; class Actinomycetes; order Mycobacteriales; family Mycobacteriaceae; genus Mycobacterium. Next base: position 165,114 of record CAVUSK010000012.1, on the reverse strand, counting down.
TGTGTTGCAGTTGAAGGCCGTCGCGCTTGCCGCGAAGCGGTTCAAGGAGTTCAACGGGTTCTGGCAAGACGATGGCTTCGTGGCCGCCCCCGATGTTCATGTCGGCGTGGCGATCTCGCTGCGCGCCGGCGGCTTGGTGGCGCCGGCGATCCACGATGTCTGCGCCAAGAAGCTCGACGAGCTGATGAGCGACCTCACGGACCTGGTGGCACGTGCCAGGGCGTTCTCACTGCGCAGTTCGGAGATGTCCGACCCGACCATCACCGTCACCAATCTCGGTGATCAGGGCGTCGACAGCGTCTTCGGAGTGATCTACCCGCCTCAGGTCGCGCTGGTCGGTTTCGGCAAGCCGGCGGAGCGAGTATCGGTGATCGACAAAGGAATTCGGGTCACCACCAATGTACAAGCCACGCTCGCGGCGGATCACCGGGCGAGCGACGGACACCGCGGTGCATTGTTCCTCGCCGCGATCAACGAGCTGCTGCAGCAGCCCGACCAACTCGAGGGGTGAAGCTGATGAACACTGATGACATTCGCAGCGAGGTTCTTTCCGTATTGACGGGCATAGCGCCGGAAGTGGACGCCGACGACATCGAAGACGACGAGCTTCTGCGCGACCAGGTGGACCTCGACTCAATGGACTGGCTGAACTTCCTCATCGGAATTCACAAGAAGCTTCAGGTTGAGATCCCGGAGTCGGACTATGCATCGTTGCGGACGCTTGCGGACGTCGTGCGCTACGTCGACGAGCATCTCACCGCAGTGAACTAGGTCGCGATCGGCGGTAGACAACTAACGGAAGCGGCAATTTTTAGGACTTTCAGCTCTATGGCGGGCTCCGTTGATTGGAAATGATGGTGGTGTATCGCGAGCGAAGGGGATCGACGATGTCGGGTGCGGACGTCGAGTCAACGCCGCAACTACAACTAGAAGCGATCGCCTGGGATTTTCTGAGATCGGAGTTCACCGACCAGATCTATGCGATCTGGTCCATCGACCGCCGCGTCGACGCGTACCTGCACCACCATGGGCGTGACGACCTGATCAACGACGGGGCGGCCTACGACGAGTTGCTCGACAGGATCATGGCTAACATCCGGGGCGCGTTGCGCCGTGGCGTCCTCACGGCGCCTCACGTGTAGGGTCGAGTACGTCCGCCGAGTCCGGCGGAGTCGGGCTCGCACCTTCCAGCAGTGCGGAGGAACGCCCAAGCGACCTCACCACGGCGGGAAGTTGCCATGACCGTTACCCAGGCATCCGCGAACACCGCGGACGACATCGAAGCTGAACGCCGTTGCGCCGTCGAACGCTACGCGATATTGGACACGCCGGCCGACGACGCATTTGATCGCATCGCGTGCATCGCCGCGCGGTGCCTCGGCACTCCGATCGCAACGATCGCGATAGTCGACGCCGACCGCATCTGGTTCAAGGCCGGCCACGGTTTGGACGACTTGAAAGAAATTCCACGGGACTCCGCACTGTGCGCCTCGGTGATTCTCGACGACGGGCCGTATGTGGTCCGTGACGCGCTCACCGATTCCCGCACCGCCGGCAATCCGTTCGTGCACGGCGACTGGGGAATCCGCTTCTTCGCCGCCGCCCCGATCGTGACGCCCGACGGCCACCGGATCGGCACGGTCAACGTCCTCGACGTCAAGCCGCACGATCCGACCGACGACGACATCGCCACTTTGTGTGATCTCGCGGCGGTCGTGATGGATCAACTCGACCTGAGGCTCGCGGCCTTGACTCCAGATCGCAACGAGCGGGAGCTGCGTGACACCGCCATCCTCGACCGGGCCATGATCGAGGACTACGCCAGTGTTCTGCAGCGTTCGCTGCTGCCGCCGACGTTGCCGAACATCCCCGGGCTGTCGGTGGCGGCGCACTATCACCCGGCGTCGTCGGCGCAGGTCGGCGGGGACTTCTACGATGTGTTCGCGCTCGACAGGCAGCGGTGGGCGTTCTTCTTGGGCGATGTCGAGGGGCACGGGACCGCGGCGGCGTCGGTGACTTCGCTGGTGCGATACACCCTGCGCGCGGCTGCTCTTCACCACGACGACCCCACCGAAGGCCTCGCGGAGCTGAACGCCGCGCTGGTGGGCGATCCGAACGAGAAAAAGTTCTGCACCGTCATGTTCGGGACGCTGACCAGCGACGGCGACGGATACCAGGTCACGCTCGCCACCGGCGGTCACCTTCCCGCCCTGCTGCTGGATGCCGGTACCCGCAGCGTGACGGAGGTCCGTCCGGATGGGGGGATGTTGGTCGGTGCTGTCGCCGATGCGGTGTTCCGGCAATGTGCGATCCGCGTGCATCCTGGGCAAACGCTGCTCTTGTACACGGACGGGATCACCGAGGCGCGGCCCGACGGCAACGGGTGTTTCGGGGAAAATGCGTTGCGGGTCTTTCTTGCCGACCGCGCGGATCTGGCGGCGGCGGAATTGGTCAACGAGCTCGCCAGGCTTGTGCCGACGCTTCACCCCGATGACGACGTCGCGTTGCTCGCGCTGACCGCCGAGCGGTAGGTCACCCCCCGCTGGGTTACCCTGTGACTTGTTGCGCGCGATGACACTCATCCGCGTTGACGGACGTCGGTCCGTCCGACGTCGACGGCATTCCGACCTTGCAGGTTCAGACCGCAGCCTCGCGAGCGTTCAAACCGCGCTCTTGTGCGCTCGTCGCACAGGAATCCGTAGGGGAGGTAACTGTGGACGAACAACGCGCCACCACAAGCGACGATGTGGCCGCGCAGGCGAACCTGACCAACTGCGTCGTCGAGGAACAATGGACCGGCCGAGTCGTGGTCGTATCCGTTTCCGGCGTCGTCGACATGCTGACCGCGCCTCAGCTGGACGAGGCCATCCGGGCCGCCCTGGAGAAGAAGCCGGCCGGCCTCGTAGTCGATTTCACCGGCGTTGAGTTCTTGGCGTCGGCTGGAATGGGTGTCCTTGTCGCCGTTCACGACGAGGTGACGCCTGATACGCGTTTCTGCGTCGTCGCCGACGGGCCGGCGACGAGTCGCCCGCTCAGGCTGGTCGGTATCGCCGATCTGATCAAGCTCTACGCGACACGCGACGAGGCACTGTCGGCCCTGAGCGCGTAGAAATCTGCGTCACTGGGTACCTAGCGAATGCCATGACCGATTCCGTGTCTCTCGCCGACGTCGCTGACACGGAGCGTTTCGAGTGCATTGGCGTCGCGGCCGCCGCCGAAAGCGCTGCCCGGATCAGGGAAGAATTCGCCGAATGGCTGCAGAGCTTTTTCGACCTCGACCTGATCCGATCCAGTGATCTGGTGTTGGCCATCAACGAGGCTCTCGCGAATGCCGCGGAATTCGCGTATCTGACCACCGACCGTCCGAAAACGATGGATCTGTGTGCCTCCTACGAGCCCGTGGAGGCGAGGTTGACGGTCACCGTCTCCGACAAGGGGGTATGGCGGGTGCCGGAGCCAGACCCGGCCAATCGCGTCCGGGGTCGGGGAATCCCACTGATGAAGGCATTGTCGGATCGCGTGACCATCGAAACGTCAACAACGGGAACGCAAGTCTGTATGCAGTGGGAGCGCGTCGCGAGTCCCTAAGACAGCTTTCGCTTCTTGGCGCGCGCCTCTGACCCGCTGAGCGCTGCCAGACGTTTAACTGCCTGTTCGATGCCGCGAGCGATCTCGTCGACGTCGGGCGCGGTGTCGTAGTCGCCGGTGATGCCGAAGACGAGCGCATCGGCATAGCTGACGATCGCGATTCCGGTCCGCAGGCCGAGCGCGATGGGTGGAATCGGATACATTCGCAACACTTTCCGCCCCATGATCTGCATGGGGTGGCGCGGCCCCGGCACGTTCGTCGCCAGTGCGACTACGCCGCGCTGCGGCAGCCGGGTGATTGCGCGCACGGCCCACGCCGTCACCGGGAACGGGATGATTTTGGCGGCGGAGAACAACGCGTTTCCGGCCTCCCGCTGTCCGCTCGCCTTCGCTACCGTCATCCGCTTGTGTACGGCCCGCAGTTGGTCTTCGGGGTCGGACTTGTCGACTGGAAGGTACGGCAGCATCAGCGACACCCGGTTGTCGATCTTGCCGATCTGGTCGTTTGAGCGCACCGATACCGGTACCAGCGTCCGCAGCGAATTGCGTTGCGGCTTTTCGCCGCGCCGAATCAGCGCCGCGCGGTACGCATCGGTGATCGCCGCCAGCGCGACGTCGTTGATGTGTCACCCCATAGGCGCCGCTTACTCGCGCCACGTCCGCCAGCGGCACCTCTGCGGCGGAAAAGCGACGCATCGTGGTGACCGGGCCCGACAACGCCGTCTGGGTGGGACGGATCAGGCCACCGATGATCTGGATCGCACCGCCTATCGCGCGCGTGGCCTTGTCGGCCATGCTCGCCGAGGTGTTCGCGGCGCTCGCGACCCACTGCCGAGGGTCGAGACTCAACTGGGGCAAGCGGATTCCCCGATCGGATTCGCGGGCCGCCCGGATCTCTGTCGCGTATGTCTCATCCTCGCCCGTGTCACTCATCCCGCCCAGCATGTGCATCGTCGCGATGCCGTCGGCGATGCAGTGATGCAATTTCATGATCATTGCCCAGCGGTCACCTGGCAGGCCCTCGACGATCCAGGTTTCCCACAGCGGGCGGTCCCGGTCGAGTCGGCGTTCCATGATGTCGGCGGTGAGTCGGAACAAGGCCGCGTCGTCGCCGGGGTGGGCAAGCGCGACGCGGTGAACGTGATGGGAGATGTCGAAGTCTGCGGCGTCGACCCATTCGGGCGCTTCAAGATCGAGGGGATGCGTGCGCAGCACCTGCGTGAATCTGGGCACGCTCAGCGCTCGCTCCGTCAAACCGGCGAGCAACGCCTCTTCGTCGGGAATCGGCCCCTCGAGCACGGACAGGGAACCGATCGCGAGGTTGACATGACGATCGGAATCCTCGGCTTCCAGGAAGCCCGCATCAAGCATTGACAGGTGCTCCATGGCAATACACTGCGTCCTGCGCCGATGCTGCGGAAGGGGCGATGGTCCTCCCGCGTTGGGGCATAGTGCCTCTTCAGCGTGACGATACCGTCGGGAGACGATTGCAGCATGAAGATCCTCGTTGCATTCGGTTCCAAACGTGGCGGCACAGCCGGGTTGGCCGAGATGATCAAGGACGCCCTGTGCGACCACGGCCACACCGCGATTGTGGCGCCCGCCAAGGATGTTCGCGATCTCGACGGCATCGGCGCAGTGATCGTAGTCGGCGCCTTGTACGCCAACCGCTGGCATCGCGATGCCCGCCGCTTCGTCAAGCGCAACCGTGGCGCGCTCAGGCGGGTGCCGGTGTGGCTCGTCAGCAGCGGCCCGCTCGATGACTCCGCCGAGCAGCGCGACATCCCGCCGACCCGCCAAGTGGAAAAGCTGGCCGCGTTGGTCGGGGCTCGAGGGCATCAGACGTTCGGCGGACGGCTTGCACCCGACGCGACGGGCTTTCCGGCCAGGGCGATGGCCAAGAACAAGTCTGGCGACTGGCGCGACTCCGAGCATGTGCGGGGATGGGGCGCGACGGTGGCCGGGGAGCTTGCGTCGGATTCGGTCAAGCGATGATCCTGGCTCGGTCGACGAGTTCGTCGGCCAGCAACGTGAGGATCGGCGAGCAGCCGGCGTCGACCTTCACGGTGGCCAAGTCGTCGCCGCGGGTGGGGCCCCGGTTGACGATGGCGATGGGAATGCCGCGCGCCGCGGCGTGGCGTACGAACCGGTAGCCCGAGAAGACGGCGAGCGACGAGCCCGCGACAAGCAGGGCTTCGGCCTCGTCCACCAATGAATAGGCTTGCACTACACGGTTTTTCGGCACGTTTTCGCCGAAATATACGATGTCTGGTTTGAGAATGCCCCCGCACGACGGACAGTCGACGATTTCGAAGCACGCCGTGTCAGCCACCACCGCGTCCGCGTCGGGCGCCACGGCGAGACGGTCGGCCTGCGCCTCGAAACCCGGGTTGATTGCCTCAAGCAACTCCGCAAGGTGTGCGCGCGTCATCGTGTGGCCGCAATCCAGGCAGACCACCTGCGCGTACGTCCCGTGCAGGTTCACCGCGGTGCGACTGCCGGCCTTGGTGTGCAGCAGGTCGACGTTCTGTGTGATGACACCTGTGACGACGCCGGCGTCTTCCAAGCCGCCAGCGCCCGGTGGCCGGCGTTCGGTGAGGTCCTGTCCATGTGCCGCCACCCGACGTGGTTGCGGGCCCAGTAGCGCTGCCGGAACACCGGATCGGAGGTGAACTGCCGGATCGTCATCGGATTGCTCGGCGGCGAATCGGGCCCGCGGTAGTCGGGGATTCCCGAGTCGGTTGAAATGCCCGCACCCGTCAGCACCGCGACCCGGCGCCCCGCCAGCACGGCGAGCAATCTCGGGGCATCCACAACCTCGAGGGTAAGCGCTATCGACGCGTCCTGCAGCGAGGTCCACATCATCTTGGCCGCGTGACGCGGGTCGCTGAATCCGGGACGATCGGCGTGCCGAACGCCGGTTGCTCCGCCGGTGCGCCGCTGATGTGTTCCAGCAGAGCCACCGCGAGCGCGCGAACCTTGACGTTGAAGTCCTGGCTGGCCCGCCGCAGCACCTCCCAGGCGTGGTCGGCGTCGCAGCCGAGGCGGCCCATGATCGCACCCTTGGCCTGTTCGATCGCACCGCGGGACTGCAGGACGGTCAGCATGTCCTCGATGCCGGCGGCGTTCTCGGCGGCCGTGGTGACGAACGCCGCGTTGACCAGCCGTTCGTATTGATCAGAATCGCGACGTGGCGGCGGTCGCCGGCCGGTCCAAAAGGCACGAGATGACGATGTTTCCGTCGTCTTCCCATAGGCCGGGACGGACGCGGCGCCGCAGATCCGCTCCCAGGTCTCCTGGTCTTGCGGGGTCGCGGGCGGCCAGCGCCTCCAGGGTCAGGTCGGGCCACCGATCGTCGGTCCACAAGTCCAGGCTGAGCACCGGCACCTCGTGGCGCAGCGCGTCGGGCAGCGGTCCGCCGAGGCCTGACAGTTGCGCGCTGACGATGTCGGATCCGGCACCCCAGGCGGCGACCACCACCGGCCCGTCGCTGAATCGCGTGCCGTGCACGGTGATGGTGAGCCCGATCGCCTCGGGCACACTCGCCGCGCACCCGCTCGAGGATGCGGTGCAGCAACGCGAACAACTGCGGGTGTTTGCGCGGCTGAAAGTGTGGGGCGGGCACGGTCAGCTACTCGTCGACCGTCGTGACGGTTGCGACGCGATCGAGGCCGGACACCGACAGCAGCGTTGTGATCGGTCCCGACGACCGCACGATGAGGCTGCAGCTTGGTGGTCGCCGCCACAGAGAACAGGGCGCGCACCGCAGCGCTGTCGCAGTAGGACACCCGGGACAGGTCGACGGTCAGATCGCGTCGGCGCCGGCGGCTGCCTTCGTCAGCACGTCCTGGAACTCGTTGACGTTGGCCAGGTCGATGTCGCCCGTCGCCGTGACGACCGGCGCCGGCTCGCCGGTGCCCCGGTCAGCCGAATTGCGCCTCGGTCATGCCTCGCCTCGACTCCGCTCGCCCCGGTCCTCGCTCTTCCTCACTCGGTCGTCTTCGGGTACTCATGAGTGCAGCTCCTTGAGCATGTCCACGGTGGTGCCCTGCCCGGTGGACGTGATCTCGACGTTGTCGACAAGAGCATGCATCAACGCGATGCCGTGTCCGCGGTTGGCCTCCGACGCGGACGGCTCGAGCCAGTGTCCGTCGTCGGTCACGGTCAGCGCCAGACCGGCTTTGGTCAGCCGGGCGGTCACCGTGAGTTCGACCTGATGAGTCGCGTCTGTGGGTGGCGTGTTCCGTGGCGTTCGCCGCGGCTTCTCCGACGGCCAGAAGTACCTCCTCGGCGGTGTCGGCGATTGATCGCGGCCGCGGGCAGCCAGCGGCGGAGGCGATCTCGGATGGACGCCAGGCTCGTGGGCCGGGCGGGGGAACGCATCGTCAGCGACGACGGCGGATGCCGGTACAGCAGCACCGCCACGTCGTCGTCGAAACCCGCGGGCGGCGCGAGGTCGGTCATCAGATGATCGGCCACGTAGTCCGGATGGCAGTGGCGGTATCGGTTGAGCGCCGTCGATGCGCGCTCGATGCCCACACCGAGAGACTCGTGCCGGCGCTCGATCAGCCCGTCGGTGTAGAGCAGAAGCGTCGCGCCCGGCAGCAGCTTGACCTCGGCCTCGGGCCGCGACCACACGGTCTCCGTGGCGGCCAGCGGCACCGACTGCGCCTGGTCGAGAACCTGCGCGCCGGTCCGGTCGACGAGCACCGGCGGCGGATGGCCCGCGCTGCTGTATCGCACGGTCGATGTGGTCGGGTCGATCACCGCGCAGAACACAGTCGTGCACTTCGCCGACGGGAGTCGGCGCGCGAAGCTGTCGAGGTCGACTGAGCGCCTGCGCGGGACTGGGGGTGCGCAGCAGAAGGGCTTGTGCCGCCGATCGAAGCTGTCCCATCACGGCGGCGGCCGGCAGTCCGCGGCCGACGGAATCGCCGACGACGATGCCGATGCGGTCTGTCGTCGAGGGTGATGACGTCATACCAGTCGCCGCCGACCTCGAGAGGCTCGACGGCCGGGGTGTACCGGACAGCGAACCCGTGTGGCAACTGGGTCGGGCCGAGGATCGCGTGCTGCAGCGTGAGCGCGACGGCAGCGGGTCTGCTCGTACTCCTGTGCGCCGCCGATCGCACGGTTGATCTGCGCAGTGGCCAGGTCGAGGAACCCGCGATAGTCGTCGTCGAGGCTGCGGTATGGCGTGACCCCGGCCACCATCACCGTGGCGGGCAGGTCGGCGCCGCCGGCCTGTATCGGCAAGATCAGGGCAGTGGTCGGGGGCTGGTCGCCGACCGGGTTCGCCCCGGTCTCCATGGCTGCCCCCCACGATGGCGGCAATGCATCCAAAACCGTTGAGGCTCCGGTGTTTACGATGTCCCGCAACACCAGGCCGGAGGTGGATCCGTACACGGCCGCCGAAAAGACCGACGGATCGGTCATCCCCATGGAGCTGACCAGATGCGCCGCCGGGTCACCGGGATTGAGCGTGTAGATCGCGGCGAACGGGATGTCGGCGCGGTTTTCGGCGAGGGCCTTCAACGCTGCATCACAAACACCCTCTGCGCTGGCACCCCTCTGCGTCGCCGCGAGTGCGGTCTGTTCGCCCAAGCTTGCGCAGCGTCCGCAGCCGGCGATCGGACAGCACACGTTGCGTCGTTTCACTGACGGCCGTGAAGACTCCGCGGACCGCTTCCGAGCTCGTCGCGAATGGCGCTGTAGGAGTAGGTGAAGTACGCCTCCTCGAGGTAGCCGAAGCGCTTCACGGGCAGGTACTGGTCGTCGGAGAACGTGGCCAGGCCCGTCTCGAGCACGCTCAGCAACTGGCGGCCGATGATGTGCCAGTGCTCCGGCCACACCTGGGCCCCGGGCCATCCGAGCGCGGGATGCTTGTCGGGACCGAGAATCGGCACCCACGCGTCGTTATAGATCAGGGCGAGGTCGGGACCCCACCAGATCACCATCGGATACCGGGAACTCAGGCAGATGCCCACCGCGGTCCGCAAACTCTGCGGCCACTTCGACACCGGGCCCAGCGGAGTAGCCGCCCAGTTGAAGGCAGCCATCCGCGCCGCCATTTCGCTGTGACCCACGAACGGCGAGGCGTTCGTCGGGTGCTGACCCCCCGGTCGGGACACCACCACCTCCTCGACGGCTCGACAGTCGGCGCCGTGTGTGTCATACCACGCCGGGGCCGTCAGCCCCGAGGGCTACCGGAGAAATTCGGCAGTGGTCATGACCTTCGCATGCATGTTCTGCTCCATCATCTCCAGCGCGGCGTCGCCGAGCGCAACGTCGATGGGTGCCACGGCGTCACTGGGGACCACGATCGAGAAATGCCGCACGTACGCGTCGAGCGCGGTGTAGAGAATGCACTGCTCGGTGACCTGGCCGGTCAGAACCACCGTCTGCGCTTCCAGTTGGCCGAGGAGATATTCGAGGGCGGTCGAATAGAACGCGCTGTGGCGGACCTTCACCAGGAAGCGGCAGCCCTCTTCGGGGACGATCGGTTTCACCAGGTCTGGTCGTTCGCCGGCCAGCGCCGACCGGATGAGGTCGTCGTGGTGGGCGGTGAAATCGCCGTAGTTGTCGTTGACGTAAATGAGATCGACGTCGTCGCGCCCGCGCATGCTTGAAATCAGCCGGGCGAGCGGATCGACGACCTTTTCGACGTTAGGGACCAGTTTTTCCGCGTCGGAATGCCGGTAGGTGTTCATCATGTCGATGACGAGCACGGCGGTATCGCTCACTGCGTCGTGAATACCCTTTTCGTTACGGGTTGACGCTCGCGGGCAACAATGGGGTCATGGACTTCTACTCCGCCTACCGGCACGGGTTCGTCCGCGTCGCCGCCTGCACGATCCACACCGCGATCGCGGATCCTGCGGCGAACGCCGAGTCGGTGCTTGCGATGGCCCGTGAGTGCCACGACGACGGCGTCGCGCTGGCGGTGTTTCCCGAGCTGACGCTGTCGGGTTACTCGATCGAGGACATCCTGCTTCAGGACGCGCTTCTCGACGCCGTCGAGGATGCGCTGTCCGACGATCGTCGTGGCGTCCGCCGAGCTGTTGCCGGTCCTGGTGGTCGGCGCCCCGCTGCGCTACCGGCACCGCATCTACAACACCGCGGTCGTCGTGCACCGCGGCCGGGTGCTCGGGGTCGTACCGAAGTCGTACCTGCCGACCTACCGGGAGTTCTACGAGCGTCGCCAGTTCGCCGCCGGCGACGATGTCCGCGGCGTTATCCGGCTCGGCGGAGTTGAGGCGCCGTTCGGACCAGACCTGCTGTTCGCCGCGTCCGACGTACCCGGCTTCGTGCTGCACGTCGAGGTGTGCGAGGACATGTTCGTCCCGGTGCCGCCGAGTGCGGAAGCCGCGCTGGCCGGCGCGACGGTGCTGACGAACCTGTCGGGCAGCCCGATCACGATCGCGCGTGCGGAGGACCGGTGTCTGCTTGCCCGCTCGGCGTCGGCGCGGTGCCTGGCCGCGTACGTCTACGCCGCGGCGGGGGCGGGCGAGTCGACCACCGACCTGGCGTGGGACGGCCAGACGATGATCTGGGAGAACGGGCGCCTGCTCGCCGATAGCGAGCGGTTCCCCAAGGGGCCGCAGCGTTCCGTCGCCGACGTCGACCTCGAGCTTCTGCGGTCCGAGCGGCTGCGGATGGGAACATTCGACGACAACCGCGGTCACCACGCGGTTGCCGCGGAGTCGTTCCGCCGCGTGGAGTTTCGCGTCGACCCGCCTACCGGCGACATCGGCTTGCGACGGACTGTCGAGCGATTCCCGTTCGTGCCGTCGAATCTGTCACGGCTGGAACAGGATTGCTACGAGGGCTACAACATTCAGGTGGCCGGGCTGGAGCAGCGGCTGCGCGCGCTGAACTATCCGAAGGTGGTCATCGGTGTGTCGGGTGGGCTCGATTCGACGCACGCGCTGATCGTCGCGGCGCGCGCCATGGACCGGGAAGGCAGGCCGCGCAGCGACATTCTCGCCTTCACACTGCCGGGCTTCGCGACCGGTGAGCGCACGAAGAACAACGCGATCGCGCTGTCACGCGCGCTGGGTGTGACGTTCGAGGAGATCGACATCCGGCCGACGGCCAAGCTGATGCTGCACGAGATCGGACACCCGTTCGGCCGCGGCGAAGAGGTGTACGACGTCACGTTCGAGAACGTCCAGGCCGGACTGCGCACCGACTACCTGTTCCGCATCGCGAACCAGCGCGGCGGCATCGTGCTGGGCACCGGCGATCTGTCGGAGCTCGCGCTGGGGTGGTCGACCTACGGTGTGGGCGACCAGATGTCGCACTACAACGTCAACTCCGGGGTTCCGAAGACGTTGATACAGCACCTGATTCGCTGGGTCATCTCGTCGGAAGAGTTCGATCCGACGGTGGGAGAGGTGCTGCAGTCGGTGCTCGACACCGAGATCACGCCGGAGCTGGTGCCCTCGGGCGAGGAGGAGGAGCTGCAGAGCAGCGAGGCCAAGGTGGGACCCTACTCGCTGCAAGACTTTTCGCTGTTTCAGGTTCTGCGCTTCGGGTTCCGGCCGTCGAAGATCGCGTTCTTGGCGTGGCATGCGTGGAGTGACTCTGAGCGCGGCAGCTGGCCACCGGGCTTTCCGCCGGAGAAGCGGCCGTCCTACTCGCTGAAGGAGATTCGGCACTGGTTGCAGGTCTTCATGGAGCGGTTCTACTCGTTCAGCCAGTTCAAGCGGTCGGCGTTGCCGAACGGTCCCAAGGTGTCACACGGCGGATCACTGTCGCCGCGTGGCGATTGGCGGGCGCCGTCGGACATGTCGGCGCGCACCTTCCTCGACGAGATCGAGCGCGAGGTCCCAGAGGACTAGCGGGCCGCCCCGCTTGCTTGCGCGAAATCAGGTTACCGTCACGCTTTTCGGCGAATTGCGTGTCACAAGTCTGATCTCGACGCTAGCGCATCAGCCCGATGCGCGGCGCGAATCGTCCCACGGCGCCGGTGTATTCGCGATAGCTCTCGCCGTGGACCTTGCGCAGATAGGGTTCCTCGACCAGCCGTACCTGCACCTCGATCGACACGATCAGCAAAACGTAGCCCACAATCGCGATGACACTGGGCGTCGTCAATGTCGTGCCGAGCCAGAATGCGAACATCCCGACATAGATCGGGTTGCGCACGATGCCGAACACTCCGCTGCGCACCAACGTCGTCGTCTCGCTGTCGTCGACGCCGATCCGCCACGAGTTCCCCATGACCAGCTGCGCGTACACGGTCGCCGCGATACCTGCTATCGCGATCACCACACCGGACCATTGGATCCACGGTGCGCGCAGGAACGGCAACGGCGCGACGACGCCGCCAAGTTGCAGGACCGGTGCGGCGAACGTGATCAGTACCCCCAGGATGAGCCCGGCGCCGCCGAACCACTCGGCGGATCCGATGTTGCCGCTGATGCCCCGGAAACCCGTCGATCCGGTGCGCCGCCGTTGCCACCACAGCCGCCAGACGATGCCGAGCCCGGCGCCGACGAGGTAAATCAGCAGCGCTATGACGGCTGCGGTCGTGTCGGACATGCGGGCAGAGTACTAACGCGCGAGCGCGTCTTCGATAGCTTCGTCGACGGGGGCACAGTCGCCCGCACCGGGAACCAACGTCGCCAGCGCCCCGGCCGCGCACGCCCGTCGCAGTGCGCGGTCCGGGTCGGCCGGCCAACCCGCTGCGAGCACCCCCGCGAACACGTCGCCGGCACCCGTGGTGTCGACGGGTTCGACGGGCGGCGCCGCGACCACGATCTCGCGGCCGTCCGCGACATATGACGCTCCGTCGGCTCCCCGAGTGATCACCAGGTGCGGCACCGGCCATCGCCATCCGCCGGCTTCGGATTCGTTGACCACGACGACGTCGGTCAGCTTGGCCAGTTCGGCCATGGTCGGCAACGTGCTCGGCGGTGAGGCGTTGACGACGACGGTCGCCTTCGACTCGCGAGCGATGCGCGCTGCTGTGACCGCCGTCGCCACCGGAATCTCCAGCTGCAAGAGCACCGCGTCGGAATCGGCGACGACGTCGCGGATCGCCGAGGAGTCGAGGACCAGGTGGGCGTTGGCGCCGGGCGCGACCACGATCATGTTCTCCGCATTCGCGTCGACCATGATCGCGGCGGTGCCACTCGGTCCCGGCACGGTGATCACGCCATCGGTGCCGACGTGATTGCCGTGCAAGTGGGTCAGGAGCGCATCGGCCGCCGTGTCGGTGCCGACCGCCCCGACAAACTGGACCTGTGCGCCTGCGCGCGCTGCGGCCACCGCCTGGTTGGCGCCTTTGCCGCCCGGCGAGGACGTCAGCGCGGAAGCGAGGACCGTGTCGCCCGGTCGTGGCATGGCGTCGACGGTGAAGATCAAGTCGGTGTTCACGCTGCCCACCACGCACACCCGCGTCACGCCGTCACACTAGCCCCGAGCTCCCAACCGGCCGGTTGGCCCGATACCCTGAGGTAATGAGTCTGCAGGCAGAGGCATCGGAATCAACTGTGGCCGACCTGCGCCAGCACGTCCACGATGCGGCCCGGCGCGCCCGTGTCGCGTCGCGCGTCTTGGCCTTGTTGTCGACCGCCGACAAAGACCGTGCCCTGCACGCGGCCGCCGACGCGTTGCTTTCACACATGCATCACGTCCTGGCCGCCAACGCCGAGGACCTGGAGGCCGCCCGCGCGGCGGGCACCAGCGAGGCGCTGCTGGACCGGTTGGCACTGAACCCGCAGCGTGTCGACGGCATCGTCGCCGGCCTCCGGCAGGTCGCCGGGCTTCCCGACCCGATCGGCGAGGTGCTGCGCGGTCGGACGCTGCCCAATGGGCTGGAGCTGCGCCAGCAGCGGGTGCCGTTCGGTGTGGTGGGCATCGTGTACGAGAGCCGTCCGAACGTCACCGTCGATGCGTTCGGACTCACGCTGAAGTCGGGCAACGCCGTACTTCTGCGTGGCAGCTCGTCGGCGGCGCGGTCCAACGCTGCGCTGGTGGACGTGCTGCGCGCCGCGCTGGCCACCGAGAACCTGCCGCCCGACGCGGTTGCGCTGCTGTCCAGTGAAGACCGTTCCACCGTGACCCACCTGATCCAGGCCCGCGGATTGGTGGACGTGGTGATCCCGCGTGGCGGTGCCGGCCTCATCGACGCGGTGGTGCGCGACGCACAGGTCCCGACGATCGAAACCGGTGTCGGAAACTGCCACGTGTACGTCCACGAGGCCGCGGATCTCGACATCGCGGAGCGAATCCTGTTGAACGCCAAGACCCGCAGGCCCAGCGTCTGCAACGCCGCCGAGACGCTGCTGGTGGACGCCGCGATCGCCGACAAGGCGCTGCCGCGGCTGACGAACGCGCTCGAGGCGGCGGGGGTGACGATCCACTCCGGTGGTGCCGAGGACGACCTGCGCCGCGAGTACCTGTCAATGGACATCGCCGTCGCGGTAGTCGACGGGCTCGACGCCGCGATCGGCCACGTCAACGAATACGGCACGGGTCACACCGAGGCCATCGTGACCACCAACCTCGCTGCAGCACAACGGTTCAGCGAAGAAGTGGACGCCGCCGCGGTGATGGTCAACGCGTCTACCGCGTTCACCGACGGTGAGCAGTTCGGATTCGGCGCCGAGATCGGCATCTCCACCCAGAAGCTCCACGCACGAGGACCGATGGGCCTGCCGGAGCTGACATCAACCAAATGGATCGTGTGGGGCGATGGCCAAACCCGCCCGGCATGACGAACAGACAGAGGAGATCGCACCGATGAGCGCTTGCGCGAAGAGGAGAACGCACCGATGAGCGCTTGCGCGAAGAGGAGATCGCACCGATGAGCGCTTGCGCGAAGAGGAGAACGCACCGATGAGCGCTTGCGCGAAGAGGAGATAACCGAGTGAGTGTCCCCGCACGGCCCGTGCCGTTGTTCGCCGACATCGACGACGTGGCGCGTCGCCTTTCCGGAACCGGCTATCTGCCCGACACCGCCACCGCGACCGCGGTTTACCTCGCCGACCGGCTCGGCAAGCCGCTACTGGTCGAGGGACCTGCCGGCGTAGGCAAGACCGAACTGGCGCGCGCGGTCGCCCAGGCCACCGGCTCGGGGCTGGTGCGGCTGCAGTGCTATGAGGGAGTCGACGAGTCGCGGGCACTGTACGAGTGGAACCACGCGAAGCAGATCCTGCGCATCCAGGCAGGCCGTGATTCGATTGCCGGCTCGGCCGGCGCCGACTGGGAAGACACGAAGACCGATGTGTTCTCCGAGGAGTTCCTGCTGTCCCGTCCGCTGCTGACCGCGATCAGACGCAGCGAGCCGACCGTGCTGCTGATCGACGAAACCGACAAGGCAGACATCGAAATCGAGGGCCTGCTGCTCGAGGTGCTCAGCGACTTCGCCGTCACCGTTCCCGAACTCGGCACCATTACCGCCGAGCGGGCGCCGTTCGTCGTGCTCACCTCCAACGCGACACGTGAACTGTCCGAAGCGCTCAAGCGCCGCTGTCTGTTCCTGCACATCGATTTTCCCGATCCGGAGCTCGAGCGGCGGATCCTGTTGTCGCGCGTGCCTGAGCTGCCAGCGCACCTGGCCGAGGAGCTGGTGCGCATCATCGGGGTGTTGCGCGGAATGCAGCTGAAGAAGCTGCCGTCCGTGGCCGAGACCATCGACTGGGGCCGAACGCTGCTGGCACTCGGGCTTGACACGATCGACGACGCGACGATCGCGTCGACGCTGGGTGTCGTGCTCAAGCATCAGTCTGACGTCACCCGCGCCAGCGGCGAACTGCGGCTGAACTAGGAGAGCAGAGATGGCCGCCCGCCGCATCCGCCCACCGCAGCCCCTGGCCCCGCACGGCCTTCCCGGGCATCTAGTCGGCTTTGTGGAAGCGCTGCGTGCCCAAGGCATTTCGGTCGGCCCGTCGGAAACTGTCGACGCCGGACGAGTGATGAGCGTGCTGGGCCTCGGCGACCGGGAGGTGTTGCGCGAAGGAATCGCCTGTGCGGTGCTGCGCAGGCCCGATCACCGCGACACGTACGACGCAATGTTCGACCTGTGGTTCCCCGCCGCGCTCGGTGCCCGTGCCGTCGAACTGACCGACGACGAGGACAACGAAACACCGCCCGACGACATCGAAGCGCTGCGCGCGCAGCTGGTCGAATTGCTCGGCGATACCAATTTGAGCGATCGCGACGAGCAGCTGGAGGCGATGGTCGCGCGCATCGTCGAGGCGTACGGGCGGTACAGCTCCAGTCGCGGCCCGTCGTACTCGTCGTATCAGGCACTCAAGGCGATGGCGCTGGACCAGCTCGAGGCGAGGCTGCTCGCCGGTTTGCTCGCTCCGTACGGCGAGGAGCCCACGCCGACCCAGGAGCAGATCGCCAAATCAGTAGCGACACAGCGCATCTCGCGGCTGCGCAAGATGGTCGAGGCGGAGACGAAGCGGCGCACCGCCGAGCAGCTCGGCCGCGAGCACGTGACGATGTATGGCATCCCGCAGCTCTCGGAGAACGTCGAGTTCCTGCGGGCTTCAGGTGAACAGCTGCGCCAGATGCGGCGGGTAGTGGCACCGCTGGCGCGCACACTGGCCACCCGACTCGCGGCGCGGCGCCGTCGGTCCCGTGCCGGTGAGATCGATCTGCGCAAGACGCTGCGCAAGTCGATGAACACCGGCGGCGTGCCGATCGACGTGGTGCTGCGCAAGCCTCGCCCCGCCCGTCCGGAACTGGTGGTGCTGTGCGATGTGTCCGGCTCGGTCGCCGGCTTCAGCCACTTCACGCTCTTGCTCGTGCACGCGTTGCGTCAACAATTCTCCCGCGTTCGCGTGTTTGCCTTCATCGATACCACCGACGAAGTCACGCACCTGTTCGGCCCGGAGGCCGACCTGGCGATGGCCGTGCAGCAGATCACGCGCGAGTCGGGGGTCTACACCCGCGACGGGCACAGCGACTACGGCAACGCGTTCACGTCGTTCACCGAGAAATACCCGACGGTGCTGTCGCCGCGCAGCTCGCTGCTGGTGCTCGGGGACGGCCGCAACAACTACCGCAACCCGGAGATCGAGGTGCTCCACCGGATGGTCACCGAGAGCCGGCACGCCCACTGGCTGAATCCCGAGCCGCGGCACCTGTGGGGCAGTGGCGATTCCGCGGTGCCGCGGTATCAGGATGTGATCCCGATGCACGAATGCCGCAACGCGAAGCAGCTCGCCGAGGTGGTCGACGGGCTGTTGCCGGTCTGATCCTGGCCCCTCCGGCAAGTAAGCTGCCCAAACGTGGCGTCATCAGGCAAGAAGCGGCTCGGCGTGATGGGTGGGACGTTCGATCCCATCCACAACGGGCACCTGGTCGCGGCCAGCGAGGTCCTTGACCGCTTCGGGCTCGACGAGGTGGTGTTCGTCCCGACCGGTGAGCCGTGGCAGAAGCATGGTCGCTACGTGAGCGCTGCGGAGGACCGCTACCTGATGACCGTGATCGCGACCGCGAGCAACCCGCGGTTCTGGGTCAGCCGCGTCGACATCGACCGCGGCGGTCGCACGTACACCCGGGACACGTTGCGCGAACTGCACGCGCTACACCCCGACAGTGACCTGTACTTCATCACCGGCGCCGACGCGCTGGCGTCGATCCTGACCTGGCACGACGTCGAGGAGCTGTTTTCGCTGGCGCGCTTCGTCGGCGTCAGCCGGCCCGGGTACGACCTGCACGGTGGACATGTCTCGGCGGCGCTCAAGTCGTTGGCTGCCGACGCGTTGACCCTGATGGAGGTGCCAGCCCTGGCCATCTCGTCCACCGACTGCCGCATCAGGGCCGCCGAGAACCGGCCGATCTGGTATCTGGTGCCCGACGGGGTGGTGCAGTACGTGGCCAAGCGCGGCCTGTACCGCGGACTGGGTGACGCTTCCCGGGAGAGCCTGGCCGCGACCGGCAAGGACGAGTCGTGACCGCTTCCGACGAGGCCACGAAGATGGCCACGATCGCGGCGCGCGCCGCGGCGTCCAAGCTCGCGGACAACGTGGTCGTCCTCGACGTGTCCGAGCAACTGATCATCACCGACGCTTTCGTGATCGCGTCCGCGTCCAACGAGCGCCAGGTCAACGCCGTCGTCGACGAGGTCGAGGAGAAGATGCGCCAGGCCGGGTACAAACCCGCCCGACGGGAGGGCGCCCGCGAAGGCCGCTGGACCCTGCTCGACTACATCGAGATCGTCGTGCACATCCAGCACGAGGACGAACGCGACTTCTATGCGCTCGACCGGCTGTGGCGCGACTGCCCGCAAATTCCGGTTGAACTGGAGTCTGCGACGTGAGGGTGCGGCAGCTGGTGATGCTCCGGCACGGCCAAACGGAGTTCAACGCGGGCAGTCGGATGCAGGGTCAGCTCGACACCGAACTGTCCGAGCTGGGCATACAACAGGCCGTCGCGGTCGCCGAAGTGCTCGGCAAACGTCATCCCCGGCTGATCGTGTCCTCGGATCTGCGCCGCGCCTACGACACCGCCGTTGTGCTCGGCGAGCGCACCGGATCCCCTTTGGTGGTGGACGAGCGGCTGCGGGAGACACATTTGGGCGACTGGCAGGGCATGACTCACGGTGAGGTCGACGCTGCCGCGCCCTGCGCCCGCATCGCATGGCGCAACGAGGCGACGTGGGCACCCCACGGGGGTGAAAGCCGCGTCGACGTCGCGCGGCGCGCGCTGCCGCTGATCGCCGAACTGGTCCGTTCCGAAACCGATTGGGGTGCTGAGGAACCCGAACGGCCCGTGGTGCTGGTGGCGCACGGCGGCCTGATCGCGGCGTTGACCGCCAAGCTTCTCGATCTGCCGGTGGACAACTGGCCGGTGCTGGGCGGCATGGGCAACGCCAGCTGGGTTCAGCTGTCCGGACACTCCTCCGAGGATGCGCCGCTCGAGGAGATCCGCTGGCGGCTGGATGTGTGGAATGCCTCGGCTCAGGTCGCCGGCGATGTCCTCTGAGCACGCTACGCAGCGCCCAACGCTGCTGATCTTCGCCGATTCATTGGCCTATTACGGGCCGACGGGCGGGCTGCCTGCCGACGATTCCCGCATTTGGCCGAATATCGTTGGTGCGCAGCTGGGCTGGGATGTGGAGCTGATCGGCCGGATCGGGTGGACGTGCCGGGACGTGTGGTGGGCGGCGACCCAGGATCCGCGGGCCTGGGCTGCGCTGCCCCGGGCGGGAGCGGTGATCTTCGCGACCGGCGGCATGGACTCGCTGCCGTCGCCGCTCCCGACCGCGTTGCGCGAGTTGATCCGCTATGTGCGGCCGCCGCTGCTGCGGCGCTGGGTGCGCGACGGGTATTGCTGGGTGCAGCCGAAAATGTCGCCGGTTGCCAGGTCGGCGCTGCCACCGCACTTGTCGGCTGAGTACCTGGAAATGACCAGGAGCGCAGTCGATTTCAATCGGCCCGGTATTCCGATCGTCGCGTCGCTGCCGTCGGTGCACATCGCGGAGACGTATGGCCGCGCGCATCATGGGCGAGACGGCACCGTGGCCGCGATCACCGAATGGGCTGCCCGACAAGGTGTTCCGCTGGTAGACCTGAAAGCCGCCGTCGCCGAGCATGTGATGGAGGGACGGGGCAATCCCGACGGGATTCACTGGAACTTCGAGGCGCACGAGGCGGTCGCCGAGCTCATGCTCAAGGCGCTGGCGGAAGCCGGTGTGACACACGAAAACCGGCGCGGCTAGCGGCCATGGCAGTCGTGGTCGTCACCGATTCGTCGTCGCTGTTGAGTGATGCCGACCGCGAGCAGTGGGGAATCCGTCAGGTGCCGCTGCATATTCTTACCGACGATGACGACTTCCGTGACGGTGTCGACACCATCCCGGCCGACATCCACAGCCGACCCGGAGTCACCACCGCAGGTGCAACTCCCGCTGAATTGAGCGATGCGTACAAGCAGGCACTGCACGACAGCGGCGGTGATGGGGTGGTGGCGGTGCATATCTCGGCGGCGTTGTCATCCACCGTCACGTCGGCTGAACAGGTCGCCCGGCAGTTCAGTGGTGCAGTGCGGGTGGTGAACTCGAGCTCTGCGGCGATGGCGACCGGATTTGTGGCGTTGGCTGCGGCTCGGGCGGCGGCCAAGGGGATGGAACTGAATGATGTTGAAGCCGAGGCGCTCTCAGCGCTGCAGAGAGTGCGTGGCTATGTCGTCGTACATCGGCTGGAGAACCTGCGCCGCAGCGGAAGAATCGGCAGGGGCGCGTCGTGGCTGAGCACCGCTCTGGCAATCAAGCCGCTGCTGCGCATGGACCCCGACGGGAGGCTGGTTTTGGTGCAACGGGTCCGTACCGCCGGAAAGGCGCTGGACGCGCTGGTCGAACATGTGGTCGCGGAGGTGGGCGACCGGTCAGCCGTTGTTGCAGTGCACCACATCGAGAACCCCGGCGCCGCGAATGACGTTGCGCACGAACTGATTGCCCGGCTCCACCCGGCCGAGCCTCCGGTGGTGACCGACATGGGGCCAGTGCTCGGTGTTCACGTCGGGGCAGGCGCGGTCGCGGTCTGCGTCGACATTGCCGATTGATCAGCTCGCGGGCCGGCCGGTGACCGGCGGCAGATCGGCGAGTGTGATGATTCCCGGTTTTGCCGCAACGACTTTCGGCACGGCGTTGGTGACTGGCAGCGCGGTGTAGATCATCCCCAGCCCCATGAAGCCGGGCTCGGTCCAGTCCTTTGGCGGCAGGCAGTGCAGCACGGTGCGCATATTGGGCAGGCCGAAGACCTGGATGACGTGACCGTGTTCGAGTGGCTTGGGTGGCTCGACATGGGAGCCCATGATCCAGTTGAACCCGACGCTGACGATGTTGCGGTCAGCGGCCCAGCCGCGGTGATAGCCGAACACCCCGGCGACGGTGCCCTTCGGAATCTGCATGAAGCCGAGGTCGGAGTCGTCGGTGGCTGCGGTGAACGTGACGTCGAAGGTCATCCGGTCCAGCCGGGCGCCCATCGCGTCGGCCATCATCGCTGCTGATTCGGCGAACACTTCGCTTTCGCGGCGCACACTTTCGGCGAGCCCCGGTGTGTCCGGCGGTTGGGAGAACCCCATCGCTTTCTGGGTCTCCGCGGATTCGTAGGTCGAGCAGTCCACCGACTCGGTGATCCTGATCTGGTCGACACGCTCGCATGAGCCGCTCAGCACCATGCCGACCAGGTTGCTCATCCCGGGATGTGCGCCGCTGCCGAACATCGTGGAATTGCCTTGAACGCAAGCCTTTCGGATGCGCTCGCGGTCTTCGGGCGTCTGCTTGCCGCCGGTGATCCACGCCGCACTGGAGCATACGTTGATGCCGGATTCGAGCAGTCGGACCAGCTCATCGATGTTGGGCCACAACGGGTTATAGCAACACGCGTCGGGATTGAGTGCGATCAGCGCGTCGAAGTCATTGGTGGCCTTGATACCGGTCGGCTCCGGCCAGCCTGCAAGGTCGGCCGCGTCTTTGCCCACCTTCTCTGCCCCGTGCGCGTAGACGCCGACCAACTCCATGTCGTCTCGGCCGATGATCGCGTGCAGTGACCGTCGGCCGATGTTTCCGGTGGTCCACTGGATGACGCGGATGGGACGGTCATTGGGCGTCGTCGTCATGCAGGTATGTATACCTGCCTTCCACAGTCGGCGATTCATCCACAGGTGGCCTGGGCATGCGCTCAAGCGCGCCCGATCAGTCGGCTCCGCTAAATACCGTCGGCGCATGCGAGCAGATCTGGCTGCCGGTCGGCTGCAACGGCGCCTCAGTCCCGAACACACCGAGACCACAAGCTGCGACGACGATGCAAAGGCCGAGGAGACCTCCCTATCGAAGTGGCTTCCGGCACCGTCGCACGACGACGGCCCCGGATGGCTCGCGGCCATCAGGGCCGATCCCGGACGGGCCGGGCTCTTCGCGCTTGGAGCGGTCGGCGTCATCGCGGTGATGGTCACCGTGTTCGCGATGATGCACGACAAACCTCCAGCGATAGCGTCGGCGAAATTGCCTCCGGTTCAGATGGTTTCGTCAGCCGCCCCGAGCCCCGCCGGGCGCACGCCCACGGCAAGCGCTGAACAACCGGTCGTCGTCAGTGTGGTCGGGTTGGTGCACAAGCCGGGACTGGTGACGCTGCAACCCGGCGCACGCATCGCCGACGCGGTCGCGGCGGCTGGAGGCACGCTCGACGGCGCCGACCTGATCGGCCTCAACATGGCGCAACGGGTGGCCGACGGTGAACAGATCATGGTCGGGATCGCGCCGGCGCCTGGCGAACCGACCACATTGGGCAGCGGCGTGACGCCCTTGTCGGGCGCGTCCACGGCGCCGACCACCTCAGGCGCACCGAGCGGTCCGGCGGCCGGGCCCGTCGATCTCAACACCGCGACCGTCGAGCAACTGGACACGCTGCCCGGCATCGGGCCGGTGACCGCGGCGGCAATCGTGAAGTGGCGCGACGAAAACGGCAGGTTCACCAGCGTCGACCAATTGGGTGACGTCGACGGCATCGGCCCGGCCCGACTGGAGAAGCTTCGACCCATGGTCCGGGTATGAGGCCGACGGGCGACCAGCGTGCACTCCGGCGCCTCCGCGCTCACGGACCGCATCGACATCCGGTTGGTACCGGCCGCACTGACGTGTTGGGCGGTGACTGCGACTGCGATCATGTGGCGAGCCGGGATGGCCGCGGCGTGGGTGTGCTTGCTCCTCGGAGCGGGCGCCGTGGCAGTCCGGTGGCACGGTCGCCGCCGCGAACAACCCGTGCGCGCAGCGGTGTCCACAGCAGTAGTGGGCGCGGCGATGGTCGGCGCGGGATTCGCGTGGGCCGCGGCGGCCAGAGTTGACGCACTCGATCACCACCCGCTCGTGGCACTGTACGGCTCGTCGACGGTCGTCACGGTCACCGCGAGCGAGCAACCACGACCGCTGCGCGGCGGCGGGCGAGTGGTGTTCCGCGCCGCATTGAGACGGATCGGCGCCGACGACGCGTCTGGTCGCGTCGCGGTGTTCGCACCGGCTCGCGGCTTCGCGGAGCTGACCAGCGGGCGGCCCGCGAGTTTCCGGGCGTTCGTCGCCCGCCCCACACGACGCGACCTGTCCGTCGCTGTGCTGACCGCAACGGGCACACCGACTTTGGGCGAGGCATCGGCGGTCCAGCGCGCCGCGGAAGCGGTGCGTCGGGGCTTTGCAGACGCGGCGCGCTCCGAACTGCCCTCCGATGAGGCCGCCGCGCTGCCCGCGCTGGTGCTCGGCGACACGTCTACCCTGCCCGCCGAAACCGTCGCGGATTTCCGGGCCGCGGGCTTGACTCACCTCACTGCGGTGTCGGGTGCCAACGTGACGATCGTCTGCGGTGCGGTCCTGCTGTGCGCGCGGCTCGTCGGCCCGCGCATCGCGGTCGCGTTGGCGGCACTGGTGCTCGTCGGGTTCGTCATCGTCGTGCAGCCGTCGGCCAGCGTGCTGCGCGCGGCCTTGATGGGCGCGATCGCCCTGCTCGGTGTGCTGATGCATCGGCGTCGGCACGCGATGCCCGCGCTGGCCGCAACGGTCGTCGCGTTGATGATCGCGGCGCCGGAACTGTCCGTGGATCTCGGTTTCGCCCTGTCGGTTTCGGCGACTGCAGCGTTGATCGTCGTCGCGCCGGTGTGGTCTCGCCGGTTGGTCGCGCGCGGCTGGCCGAAACCGGTGGCTGACACCCTCTGTGTGGCCACCGCCGCGCAACTGGTGACCGCGCCGCTCATCGCCGGGATCAGCGGCCGTGTCAGTGTGGTGTCGATCGTGGCCAACGTCGCGGTTACGGCGGTGATCCCGCCGATCACCGTCTTGGGCACCGCGGCGGCCGCGCTGGCGCAGTGCTGGCCCGCCGGGGCCCAGCTGCTGATCCGGTTCACCGGGCCCGAGCTCTGGTGGCTGCTTGGGGTGGCGCGGTGGGCCGGCGGCATTCCGGGCGCGACTGTCGAGGTTCCGTCGCGGCTTGCGGGCGTCGTGGTCGTCGGCGCCGGTGCCGTCGGCTCGGTTCTGCTGTGGCGGCGACTGCGGCGCGTGCGGTGGGCCCGCATCGCACTCGCCGGTGCGCTACTGGTGGCGATCGCGTGGGTGGTCGCGTCGGCCGCCCATGGCACGATCGTCAGGTGAGTTCGACACCGGGATTGCATCTTGTGCTCGGCGACGAAGAGCTCCTCGTCGAGCGGGCGATCGCGGCGGTCCTGCACGACGCGCGTGTGGCGGCCGGCACCGACGACGTCCCGGAGACCAGGCTGCGCGCAGGCGAGGTGACCACCAGCGAACTGGCCGAGGCGCTGAGCCCGTCGCTGTTCGCCGACGAGCGTGTCGTCGTTCTCGAAGCCGCCGCGGAAGCCGGCAAGGATGCCGCCGCGCTGATCACCTCGGCGGCCGCCGAGCTTCCGCCCGGCACGGTGCTGATCGTCGTTCATTCGGGCGGAGGGCGCGCCAAAGCGCTGGCCGATGAGCTGCGCAAGCTCGGTGCGCACGTGCATCCGTGCGCCCGCATCACCAAGGCCGGCGAACGTGCCGATTTCGTCCGAACCGAATTCCGTTCACACCGCGTCCACGTCGACGACGACGTCGTCACCGCGGTGGTCGACGCCGTCGGGTCCGATCTGCGCGAACTCGCGGCCGCGTGCTCGCAACTGGTCGCCGACACCGGCGGGAATATCGACGTCGGCGCGGTGCGTCGCTACTACAGCGGCAAGGCCGAGGTGAAGGGCTACGACATCGCCGACAAGGCCGTTACAGGCGACGTCGCCGGGGCCGTCGAGGCGCTGCGATGGGCGATGATCCGCGGTGAACCCCGCGTGATCCTGGCCGACGCGCTCGCTGAGGCGGTACACACCATCGCGCGGGTGGGGCCGCTGTCCGGTGACCCGTACCGGCTGGCCGCCGAACTCGGGATGCCGCCGTGGCGGGTGCAGAAGGCGCAGCGGCAGGCCCGCGGGTGGTCGACGGAGTCTGTTGCGACGGCGATGCGCCTGGTCGCGGCGTTGAACGCGGATGTGAAGGGCGCGGCTGCCGACCCCGACTACGTGTTGGAGGCGACCACGCGACGGGTCGCCGAATTGGTGGCGCGGCCCGTGCGCCGTTAGCTCAGAGCTTGTTCAGCGCCAGCGCGAGCGACGACTTCCTGTTGGCCGCCTGGTTCTTGTGAATGACACCCTTGCTGGCGGCCTTGTCCAGCTTGCGGCCGGCCGACTTCGCCAACTCGGTGGCCTTGTCCTTGTCCCCGGCCTCGGCAGCCTCACGGAACGCGCGGATCGCCGTGTGAATCGACGACTTCACCGACTTGTTGCGCAGTCTGCGGCGCTCATTGGTGCGATTGCGCTTCACCTGCGACTTGATGTTGGCCACGCGTGAGTTCCTTCGTATTTCTCCAGTGGGGTATATCGACGGCCGCCGGGCGGGCAGCGAGTGTTCAGGCTACCAGCGAGCCCGCGAATCCCCCAAAGTGCGCACTCTGCGACGCCCGCTGGCCTGCGAAAACGACTGAAGTGGTGCAGCATGACAACGTGAGCGTTCGCACGGTGACCGAGAACGGGCAGTCGACACGCAGCAACTCACATCCGGTGAAGAAGTTCGACGGGATCTTCGAGGGGTACCGCAAACGCGGCCCCTACGCCACGGCGTTTGACGAGATGTTCGACACCGGGGGCACCGTCCGCACCCCTTACAAGGGCATCTACGCCGAGCTGGCGCCGTCCGACGCGTCTGAGCTGGCCGCCCGTTCGGAGGCGTTGGGTCGCGCGTTCATCGACCAGGGGATCACGTTCTCGCTGTCCGGCCAGGAACGGCCGTTCCCGCTCGACCTCGTTCCCCGGGTGATCTCCGCCGCCGAATGGTCGCGGCTCGAGCGCGGCATCACCCAGCGGGTGAGGGCGCTCGAGCACTACCTCGACGACATCTACGGCGAGCAGAACATTCTGCGCGACGAGCTGATCCCGCGCCGACTGGTGACGTCCTGCAAGCACTTCCACCGCGAGGCGGCCGGCATCAACCCGCCTAACGGCGTGCGAATTCACGTCGCGGGCATCGACCTCGTCCGCGATGCCGACGGCACTTTCCGCGTGCTCGAGGACAACCTGCGGTCACCGTCGGGAGTGTCCTATGTCATGGAGAACCGCCGCACCATGGCGCGAGTTTTCCCAAACCTGTTCGCTACCAACCGCGTTCGCTCCGTAGGTGACTATTCGTCGCATCTGTTGCGCGCGTTGCGCAAGTCGGCCGCCACCAACGAGGCCGATCCGACGGTCGTCGTGCTCACTCCGGGCGTCTACAACTCCGCGTACTTCGAGCACTCGCTTCTCGCCCGGCAGATGGGGGTCGAGCTGGTTGAGGGCCGTGACCTCTTCTGCCGGGACAACCAGGTCTACATGCGCACCACCGAAGGGGAGCGTCAGGTCGACGTCATCTACCGGCGCATCGACGACGACTTCCTCGATCCGATGCAGTTCCGCCCGGACGCGGTGCTCGGGGTGGCGGGGCTGCTCAACGCCGCCCGCGCACGCAACGTGGTGATCTCCAGCGCGGTCGGCAACGGAGTCGGCGACGACAAGCTGATCTACACCTACGTGCCGACGATCATCGAGTACTACCTCGGCGAGAAGCCGCTGCTGGCCAACGTCGACACGTTCCGTTGTTGGCTCGAGGACGAACGTGAGGAAGTGCTCGATCGGATCGACGAGCTGGTGATCAAGCCGGTCGAGGGGTCGGGCGGCTACGGCATCGTGTTCGGGCCCGACGCCTCCGAGAAGGAGCTGGTCGCGACCGCGAAGAAGATTCGCAGCGACCCCCGCGGCTGGATAGCACAGCCCGTCGTCCAGCTGTCCACCGTGCCGACGCAGATAGGCGACCGGCTCGCGCCGCGGCATGTCGACCTCCGGCCGTTCGCGGTCAACGACGGCGACGAGGTGTGGGTGCTGCCCGGCGGCTTGAGCCGCGTCGCGCTGACCGAGGGCTCGCTGGTGGTCAACTCCAGCCAGGGCGGCGGCTCCAAGGACACCTGGGTGCTGGCGTCGCGCGCGTCGGCGCCCGACCGCGAGCTCGCGGCCGCGGAGGTGGTGCGATCGCTTCCCCGTGAATCGCGGGCACAGTCGGCCAGCGATATGGGTCCGGGAATGACGTCGTCGCAGCACAGCAGCAACAGCAGCAGGGGCAACAACAACAGCAGCAACAGCAGCAGCAACAGCAGCAGGGGGCGACGCGCTGATGTTGGCGCGCAACGCCGAATCGCTGTACTGGATCGGTCGATACGTCGAACGCGCCGACGACATCGCACGCATCCTGGACGTCACTGTGCATCAGCTTCTCGAGGACTCCAGCGTCGACCCCGACCACACCTCTCGGGTGTTGTTGCGGGTGTTGGGCGTAGCGCCGCCGAGCTCGCCGCTCAACGTGTGGTCGCTGACCGACCTCGTCGCGTTCACCCGTGGCTTGGAGGGCGGCTGCTCGATCGTCGACGCGATCTCCGCTGCCCGCGAGAACGCCCGGTCGGCCCGCGAGGTGACCTCGACCGAGCTGTGGGAGTGTCTCAACACCACGTACAACGCACTGTCCGAACGGGAGCGCGCGGCGAAACGCCTGGGCCCGCACGAGTTCTTCTCGTTCATCGAGGGCCGTGCGGCGATGTTCGCCGGGCTCGCAGACTCGACGCTGTCCCGCGACGACGGCTATCGCTTCCTGGTGCTGGGCCGTGCGATCGAGCGGGTCGACATGACCGTGCGGCTGTTGCTGTCCCGGGTCGGCGACAGCGCCGCGTCGCCGGCCTGGGTGACGGTGCTGCGCTCGGCCGGGGCGCACGATACCTATCTGCGGACCTACCGCGGCGTGCTCGACGCCAGCCGGGTCGTCGAATTCATGTTGCTGGACCGGCTTTTCCCGCGGTCGGTGTTCTACTCGCTGCGGCTGGCCGAGCACAGTCTCGACGAACTGGATCAACATCCGCACAGCCGGGTGGGTGCGACGGCGGAGGCGCAGCGACTGCTGGGCCGCGCCCGCAGCGAACTCGAGTTCTTGCGACCCGGCCTGCTGCTGGAGTCGCTGGAAGAGCGACTGGGACACCTGCAACAGACCTGCCATGAACTCGGAGAAGCCTTGTCGCTGCAGTACTTTCACTCTGCTCCGTGGGTGGCGTGGAGCGATGCAGGCCGCAACGGCGCGCTGGTCATCGAAGACGGGGAAGTCTAGAGATGTGGCGACTTCGTGTGGTTCACTCCACCGGCTACGCATACAAGTCGCCGGCCACGGCGTCGTTCAACGAGGCGCGCCTGACCCCGCGATCAGACAACCGGCAGAACGTCATCCTGAGTCGGGTCGAGACCGTCCCCGCGACAAGGTCATACCGCTACATCGACTACTGGGGGACCGCGGTCACTGCGTTCGACCTCCATGCCCCCCACACCGAG
This sequence comes from uncultured Actinomycetota bacterium, assembly GCA_963744085.1. Lineage (GTDB taxonomy): Bacteria > Actinomycetota > Actinomycetes > Mycobacteriales > Mycobacteriaceae > Mycobacterium. Next base: position 136,143 of record CAVUSK010000012.1, on the reverse strand, counting down.
CTCGAGGTCACCGCGTCGTCGGTCGTCGAGACCGACAAGCCCGAACCGCCCACCGAGAAGGTCACCTGGGACGAGTTGAGAAGCGAGGGCGTGATCGACCAGTTCGACGAGGTTCTCGGCCCAACGCACTACACCCCCCAAAGCAAGCGACTTCGCCGGGTCGGCGAGCGTATCGCCAAGTACCACGACCCGCACGAGGCGGTGACCGCGGCGGCGGAGTGGGTCAGCAGCGAACTCGAGTACGTTCCGGGCACCACGGGCGTGCACTCCTCGGCCCTCGACGCGCTGCGTGAAGGCAAGGGCGTTTGTCAGGACTTCGCCCATCTGACGCTGGCTGTGCTGCGCAGCATCGGCATTCCGTCACGGTATGTGTCGGGCTATCTGCATCCGCAGCGCAAGGCACCCCTCGGCGAGACGGTTGACGGTCAAAGCCACGCCTGGATCCAGGCATGGACCGGCAGCTGGTGGAACTTCGACCCGACCAACGACAAAGAGATCAACGAGCAATACGTCAGCGTCGGCGTCGGCCGGGACTACGCGGACGTCACCCCGCTCAAGGGCATCTACTCCGGCGGTGGATCAACCGATCTCGACGTCGTCGTCGAAATCACCAGACTCGCCTAGGGGCCGATCCGCCGGTAGCCCGGGTGGATGCCCGGAGTCAGGCCCTGCTGGGTCGCGAGGGCCGCGAGAAGCTCGCGCAGCTGCTCCCGCTGTGTCTCGCTGAGCCCGCCGGTGATCGTTCGGTCGTGCTGGCGCGCTAGCCGGGACAGCTTCTGCATCAGCTCTTTGCCGGCCGCCGTCAGGTAGAGCGCGTACTGGCGGCGATCGTCGGGATTGGGCCGCCGTTCCACGTACCCGCGGTCCTGTAGATCGTCGACGAACGCGACGACTCGGCTCGGCAGCAACTGAAGCTGGCCGCTGAGTGCCTGCTGGCTGCGCCCGGGAGCGGCCGATATCGCCCGGAGGATGGCCGCCTGTGGCGGGGTCAGATCCAGGGAGGCGATCCGCTCGCTGAATTTCTCGGCGGCATGGGCGCCCAGCTGTGCCAGCAGGAAAGCCACCCCGCCACGGTGGTTTTTGGACGCCGAGGACATGTGTCAGATACATACAACATACGAATCGTTCTAATACAGAACATTGCATAGAAGAAATGATAATACTATCGTTCATGCCATGAACGATTCATCGGTTGACTCAAGAGTCGGCACCCGGAGGCCGCAGCAAGGCGGACCGCCTTTGGTTGTGCTGGCAGCGATTTCATTTGTCCTGTTCATCGGTGGCCTCGCCATCGCGGTAGCGGTTGGCGGTGCGCCTCCGTCGCCGTTCAGGGGCGGCACGTCCGTCCAGGACTTCTTTGTGGCGCATCCGCTGGCCGCCCAAGCAGCTGCGGTGGGCGCCTTCGGCGCGTCGGTGCCATTGGCCATCTACGCCGCGACGGCCAGCGCGCGCCTGCGCCAATTGGGCGTCACCGCGCCCGGCGCGACGATCGCACTGGCCGGCGGCATGCTGGCGGCCGGCTCCCTCGGGTTCACCGGGCTGTTGCTGTGGACGCTGTCTCGCCCCGAAGTGACCGTCGACGGACCACTCGTGCGGGCGGTCTACTTCCTCGTCTTCCTCACCGGAGGGCCAGGGCATGTGGTGGCGCTCGGCCTGCTGGTGGCGGGCGTGGCGGTACCCGGCCTGATCATCGGCCTGCTGCCCCGGTCCGTGGTGTGGGCGGGCCTCGTGATCGCCGCGATCGCAGAATTGGCCACGCTGGTGCTGATCTGGCCGCCCCTGATGGTCTTGCTGCCGGTGGCGCGGATCCCCGCGCTGGTGTGGCTGATAGTGGCGGGCGCGACGCTGCGACGTCCGCGCCGCGCCGTCAGCCGGCCGTGACCTCGACGCGGTGCAGGTCGGGGCCGAGCTCGATGCGCCCGTCGAATACCGACGCCGCTTTCGCGCGCCACTCGTCCTCCTGTCCCGGCGCGACCGGCGGCACGCAATGGGTGAGGATCAGCGTGCCGACGCCGGCCCTCGCCGCCGTGGCGGCGGCTTGCTCGACCGACGAGTGGTAATCGCAGATGTCGCGAATCCGCTGCTGCGGCATCGTCTCGACCATGTCCTTGCGGATCACCGTGTGCACAAGCGCGTCTGCGCCGGCGGCCAATTCGTCGAGGGTCGCGCACGGCACCGTGTCACCGGCCAGCACCACCGACTCGCGTTCGTAGGAGATGCGGAACCCGATCGTCGGCGCCACCGGCCGATGATCGGTGGGCGCCACCGTAATTCGCACGCCATCGCCGTCCCATACCAAGCCCTCGGTGTGCTCGTGCACCTCGACCGCCGGCGGCGCCGTCAGGTCGGCGTGGTGGGCGATGCGGTAGCCGATGTCCGGGCCGAACGCCTTGAGCATCGCGTCGACGACCTCGGCGGTGCCGGGCGGGCCGATGATCGGCAGCGCCGGCGGGTCGGGCGTGAATGTGGTGATCCATCGGGTGATCAGCAGGTCGCCGAGATCGGCAATGTGATCGCTGTGCAGATGAGTGAGCAGCAGCGCGGTCAACGCGTTGGCGCCGACACCGACCGCCGTCGCGCGTTGCAGCACGCCGCGGCCGCAGTCCACCAGCAGAGTCTGGCCCCCGGCGCGTACCAGCGTCGACGGTCCTGCCCGGTTCGGATCAGGGATCGGACTTCCGGTGCCGAGCAGGATGACCTCGATCATGTCCCTAGGTATGTCACAGCAGCGTTCCGAAGTCGAGGCTTTTGCTTTCGCATGGCGACAGTTGGCCCTAGCCTGGTGTGAAGCAGGTCACAAAGGGTGGAGGCGTCGATGAGGATTGCGGATGTTCTGCGGAACAAGGGCTCAGCGGTGGCCACGATCAGCCCCGACACAAGGGTCACCGAACTGCTCGCCGGCATGGCGCAGCACAACATCGGGGCAATGGTCGTCATGGGCCCGGACGGGCTGGTGGGCATCGTGTCGGAGCGCGACGTCGTGCGCAGGCTGAATGAGCGCGGCGCCGACCTGCTCGAGATGCCGGTGTCGGAAATCATGACGAGCGTGGTGGTGACGTGCGTGCCGGACGACGAAGTCGACAATCTCACCGGGTTGATGACAGAGAACCGGGTGCGACACGTGCCGGTGATCGCGAACGGTGAATTGGCCGGGATCGTCAGCATCGGTGACGTCGTGAAGACTCGCATGGAGGAGTTGAAGGCCGAGCAGGAGCAGCTGCAGACCTACATCACGCAAGGCGGATGACTGTCGACGTACGCCCGGTCCGCAGGCCCGATGTCCGTGCGCTGGCGGGAGTGCTGGGCCGTGCGTTCTACGACGATCCGGTGACCATGTGGATGGTCCCCGACAACGATGTGCGCGCGAGGGGACTTCCGCGCCTGTTCGCTGCGATGACCAGGCATCACTTTCTCGCGGGCGGCGGCGCCGCGGTGGCGACGCGCGACGGTGTCGTCGGCGGAGCCGCGCTGTGGGATCCGCCCGGGCGATGGAAGACGACCCCGCGGGAAGACTGGCTGATGAAGCCGGCCTTCATCTGGGCGCTTCGCGCGCGCGTCCGTCGCCAGCGAGCAGCTCGTCGAACTCATGAAAAAGCACCACCCCGACGAGCCGCACTGGTACTTGATGGTGTTGGGGTCCGATCCCACCGTCCGTGGCAAAGGTTTCGGTGCCGCATTGATGCGCTCGCGATTGGACCGGTGTGACGCCGAACATGTGCCCGCATACCTTGAGAACAGCAAGCCGCAGAACGAGGCGTTTTACCTGCGGTTCGGCTTCGAGGTCACCGGCGAGATCAAGCTTCCCGACGGCGGGCCAACGATGTGGCCGATGTGGCGCAACCCGCGGTAGCGCTCAGCTCCAGGAGTATTCGGCACGCAGGCGCACCGCGATCTTCTCGAACGTCTCCTGCCCGAGAATCGCGCCCTCGCGCCTGATGCCTTCTTCGGGGACGTCGAGCACCCTGTCCAGGCGCACCCAGCTGGCACGGCCGTCGTAGTCCCAGTTGCCGGTGCCGATGGCGATCCAGTTCCGGTCTGAGGCGTGGCGCTCCTGGCTGGACAGCATCAGGCCCAACAGCGTGCTTCGATCGCGGCCGACGACCAGCACCGGACGGTCCTTGCCCTTCGATGGGTCGTCCTCGTAGACCACCCACGTCCAGACGATCTCGCCCGGGTCGGCGCGGCCGTCGAGGTCAGGGGAGTAGACGATCTTCCGTGCCCGGTAGGCCGTCGGGACGCCGTTCTGCGTCACCGGCCGGCCCGAGGTGATCTCTTTCGCGGGCCCCGGGGGGCCGGCGAGCACGTCCAACCCGATGCGAATGCCCTGGGAAAGGATTTTGGGGCCCTCGTTGAACACCAGGTTCTCCAGCCGACGCGCCACCGTCTGCTGGAGTGTTTTCCAAGGGGACGGCATGAAAACGAGCATAGGCGGGGTCCCGGGGGGTTGAGCGAAGCGAAGGCGGATGGTCGGCGATTGTGTCCAGGGGCGTGCACCTCGATACCCTGGATGCGAGCCCATTTTCGCGTTCACCAGGAGATTCCCATCAGCAGCTTCGCCGACCAGACCTTCACGGCGCCGGCGCAGATTCGGAACTTCTGCATCATCGCCCACATCGACCACGGTAAGTCGACGCTCGCAGACCGGATGCTGCAGCTGACCGGGGTGGTCGACGAACGCTCGATGCGTGCGCAGTACCTGGACCGGATGGACATCGAGCGTGAACGGGGCATCACGATCAAGGCGCAAAACGTGCGGCTGCCTTGGCAAGTTGTCGGTCAGGACTATGTGCTGCACCTGATCGATACCCCCGGCCACGTCGATTTCACCTACGAGGTGTCGCGGGCACTGGAGGCGTGCGAGGGCGCAGTGCTGCTGGTCGACGCCGCCCAGGGTATCGAGGCGCAGACGCTGGCGAACCTCTACCTGGCGCTGGACCGCGACCTGGTGATCATCCCGGTGCTCAACAAGATTGACCTGCCCGCCGCCGACCCGGACCGCTACGCCGCCGAGATCGCCCACATCATCGGCTGCGAACCCGGTGACGTGTTGCGGGTCTCCGGGAAGACGGGCGAGGGCGTGGCCGATCTGCTCGACCACGTCGTGCGTGAGGTGCCGCAGCCCACCGGCGACCCGGACGCGCCGACGCGCGCGATGATCTTCGACTCGGTCTACGACACCTACCGCGGCGTGATCACCTACGTCCGCGTCGTGGACGGCAAGATCACCCCGCGCGAGCGGATCAAGATGATGTCCACCGGCGCCACCCACGAGCTTCTGGAGGTCGGCATCGTCTCGCCCGAGCCGAAACCCGCGGCGGGCCTGGGCGTCGGCGAGGTGGGTTACCTGATCACCGGCGTGAAGGACGTCCGGCAATCCAAAGTCGGTGACACGGTGACGACGGCCCGCCACGGCGCCGAGAAGGCCTTGACCGGTTACCGCGAACCCAAGCCGATGGTGTACTCGGGGCTGTACCCGGTCGACGGCTCTGATTACCCCGACCTGCGTGACGCACTGGACAAGTTGCGGCTCAACGATGCGGCGCTCACGTACGAGCCCGAGACGTCCGTTGCGCTCGGATTCGGTTTCCGCTGCGGCTTTCTCGGGCTGCTGCACATGGAGATCAGTCGCGAACGACTGGAGCGCGAATTCGATTTGGACCTGATCTCGACATCACCGAACGTGGTGTACCGGGTGGTGTTGGACGACGGTGGTGAGTCGGTCGTGACGAACCCGTCGGATTGGCCGTCGGGCAAGATGCGCACCGTCTACGAGCCGGTGGTCAAGACGACGATCATCTCGCCCAGCGAGTTCATCGGCACGATCATGGAACTGTGCCAGTCGCGGCGCGGCGAGCTCGGTGGCATGGACTACCTGTCTCCGGAGCGGGTGGAGCTGCGCTACACCATGCCGTTGGGCGAGATCATCTTCGACTTCTTCGACGCGTTGAAGTCGCGCACCCGCGGCTACGCCAGCCTCGACTACGAGGAGGCGGGCGAACAGGAGGCCGAGCTGGTCAAGGTCGACATCCTGCTGCAGGGCGAACCGGTCGACGCGTTCAGTGCGATTGTGCACAAGGACGCCGCGGCCGAGTATGGCCACAAGATGACGACCAAGCTCAAGGAGCTGATTCCCCGGCAGCAGTTCGAAGTGCCGGTGCAGGCGGCCATCGGATCGAAAATCATTGCGCGCGAGAATATTCGCGCGCTGCGCAAGGATGTGCTGTCGAAGTGTTACGGCGGCGACATCACCCGCAAGCGCAAGCTGCTCGAAAAGCAGAAAGAGGGCAAGAAGCGGATGAAGACGATCGGTCGCGTCGAAGTCCCACAGGAGGCGTTCGTCGCGGCACTGTCCACCGACACCGGCACCGACAAAGCAAAGAAGTGACGTAATCGCCGCGAGGTGAACAACAACTGCGGAACAATGACGGCATGACCAACATTGCGCCGCGGGTGTCTGCCGTAGTCCTGGTCGCCGGGGTCGTGCTGTCGGCGTGCGTGCAGACGACGGGCGGTGCTCCGGTGAGGGCGCCGGGCAACGGTCCGATCGGCCCCAATGCGCCGGCGCTGTCCGAGGACAAGCTGGATCAGATCCTGCTGCCCGTCAGCGATGTCAGCTCGATTGTGAACGGGGACGGTCTGCAGGTCAGTAACTCGGCCGAGGACCTCGCGGACAGCTCGGACATCGTCGACAAGACTGAGTGCGTGGGTGCGGTTTTCGCCGCCGAGAAGCAGGCTTACGACGGCAGCAGCTGGAAGGCGGTGCGCGACCAGATCATTCGTGAACCCGGGGACGACAAGAAGCACTGGATTGAGCAGACCGTTGTGCTGTTCGGGTCGGGGCAACAGGCCGCCAACTTCTTCCATAACTCACGCGACGAATGGAAGAGATGTGCCGACACCTCGCTGACCACCAAGGACAGCGACTACACCTCATACGAGTGGAAACTCGGCCGGGTAGGCGAGCCGAGTGACACGGTGACCACCATCGACATGGAGCAGCAGAACAGCGACGGCTGGGCCTGTCAGCATGCGATGGGTGCGGTGTCCAACGTCGTCCTCGAGGGGATCGCGTGCGGCCACGGCATCACCGACGAGGGCAAACAAATCGTTGCGCGACTAGTGGATAACGCGACGAGCCAGTAGGCCTCTACATCGGTGCGTTGGCCGGCATGAAGACCCCGGTGCTGTCGGCCTCCTCTTCGGCGCGGATGACGTGTACCACGGCGTTGATCAACGCCAGGTGGGTAAACGCCTGGGGGAAGTTCCCCAGATGCCGGCCGGTGCGCGGTTCGATCTCCTCTGCGTACAGACGCAGCGGGCTGGCGAACGACAGCAGCCGTTCACACAGATGTTTGGCCCGGCTGATCTCGCCGATCTCCACAAGCGCGGACACCAGCCAGAACGAGCAGATCGTGAATGTGCCCTCCTCGCCGGCCAAGCCGTCGTCGGTCTCCTCGACCCGGTAGCGCAACACCAACCCGTCCTGTGCGAGCTCGTCGGCGATCGCCAACACCGTATTGCGCACTCGCGGATCGTCCGACGGCAGGAACCGGGTCAGCACCACGAGAAGCAACGACGCGTCCAGCGCATCCGACCCGTAACGCTGCGTGAGCACGCCGCGGGAGTCGACGCCGTTCGCGAGCACGTCGGCCTTGATCTCCTCGGCGATCGCCCGCCACTGTTGGGCGTAGCTCTTCTCGCCTTGGAGTTCGGCGAGTTTGGCGCCGCGGTCCAGCGCCACCCAGCACATCACCTTCGACGACGTGAAGTGCTGCGGTTCGCCGCGCACCTCCCAGATGCCGCGATCGGGCTCGCGCCAATGCTTGATCGCCTCTTCGACTTGCTGCTTCAGTACCGGCCAGAGTGTCTCGGGAATCTGTTCGCGCGACTTGGCATGCAGGTACACCGAATCGAGCATCGTGCCCCAAATGTCGTGCTGGCGTTGGTTGTACGCGCCGTTGCCGATCCGCACCGGGCGCGCGCCGTCGTAGCCGGAGAGGTGGTGCAGCTCTTCTTCGACCAGCGTGCGCTCGCCGCCGACCGCGTACATCACCTGCAGCGGGTGTCGCTCGCCGTTGTTCGCGCCGGACACGTCGGCGATGAACGAGAAGAAGTCGTCGGCTTCGCGGTCCAGCCCGAGCGTGTACAGCCCCCACAAGGCGAAGGTCGAGTCGCGTACCCACGCGTAGCGGTAGTCCCAGTTGCGTTCTCCCTGAGGCGTTTCCGGGAGCGACGTGGTGGACGCCGCCAGCAGCGCGCCGGTCGGAGAGTACGTCAACCCCTTGAGCGTCAACGCGCTGCGCTGCAGGTACGCCCGCCAAGGATGGTCCGGGAAATCACCAATGTTGATCCACTGGCGCCAGCATTCGCTGGTGTTCCACATCTTGTCGGCGGCCTCGTCATACGTCTGCGGTGCCGGGTGTTTGGACCAACTCAGTGCGACGAAGACGTTGTCGCCTTCCTTCAGTCGCGTCCGGGCGCGTGCTTCGCGGCCCTCGAGTCCGATGCGCAAGTTCGTCGTCAGCTTCAACTGGGGATGCGAATCCGGGTCGCGCTTGGCCAGGGCGATCGCTTCTCCGTAGGCCGGCCCGGAATACTCCCACGTGGCGCTGACGCGGTGGTAGTCGAACGACGGCTCACAATTCAGCACCATCTCGACGGTGCCGCTCACACAGCGCACCGTGCGCAGCAGAATGTGCTCGGCGTCCCAGTCCATTGGAGTGCGCCGGTGAGTTCGCGAGCGGGACTCGATGTCGTGCCACGCGCCCATCACCAGCGCATCGCGGACGATCATCCACCCGGTGTGCGTCTGCCACGTGGTCTCCAGGATCAGGCTGCCCGGCAGATAGCGCCGTGCCGCGGGCACCGCCACCCCGTATGGGCTGAGCCGGAAATGGCCCGCAGCCCGGTCCAGGACCGCGCCGAACACGCTGGGGGAGTCCGGTCGTGGCACGCACAGCCATTCGACCGATCCGCTGGAGCTGATCAGGCAGGTGTTCTCGCAGTCCGACAAGAACGCATAGTCGGCGATCGGCGGGAACGGGTTCCGTGTCGACGCGCTCTGGATGTACGGCACCGGGCTGGTGGCAGAAAACCCGGCCTCGTGTGCCTCCTCGGCAGGCTCGGCGCTCAGAACCATTTGCTCATCATCGGCTCTCGACGCGGTTTTCGTCCACTGAACGGACCGGAGAGTCTCGTGGGGTTTCACCGGCGAGCAAACGCGGGCGCGTGCTCGGGCAGGGGGCCGATCGCGACGCCGTACCCCGCGATGGCGCCGAGTGCCGGCACCTTGTTCAGCATCCGCACGGCCAGTGGTGGTTTCGCCGGTAGTCCGGGATCGTCGTTCATTGCCGTGGCGATCACCCGGGCGTGGATAGCCCGTTGCACGGACTGAATCAGCGCGGTGGGTAACCAACGCCGCACCTGCACTCTCGCGAGCTGGGATGTTCTGAGATCGCCTGCACGCAACGGTCCCGCGAGCGTGGCGGCCGTGGCGACCGCGTCGGCGACCGCGAGGTTGATGCCGACGCCGCCGACGGGCGACATCGCGTGTGCCGCATCACCGATCAACAGCAACCCGTCGGTGTACCAGCGTCGCAACCGATTCAGTTGCACGTCAAGAAGTTTCACGTCGTCCATCGAGGAGAGCTCGTCGACGCGGTCGGAGAGCCAAGGAACGAGTTGCTTTATTTGGCGGCGCAGTGCTTCGACGCCTTCGGCGCGCATCGCGCTGTCCGTGCCCTTCGGGATGATGTAGGCGATCTGGTAGTAGTCGCTCCTGTCGATCACGACGCAGGCGTGTCCCGACTGAAAGACGCCGTTGAGGCCTTTCCGGTCGTCGCTTCGTCGAGGCAACCGGAACCACCACACGTCCATCGGCGCCCCAAAACTTCTGGGAGTCAAGCCCATCGACGAACGCAACGTCGATGACCGTCCATCGCACGCCACTGTCAGCGCGGCCCGCATCTCGCGCGTCTCCCCGTCGGCACTGCGGTACCGAACACCGACGACGCGCCCGTCGTGCTTCAACGGAGACAGCACCTCGGTGCTGCGCATCAGCGTGAACGTCGGCTCCGCCTCGGCAGCGGTGGCCAACAGCTCGAGGAAATCCCATTGCGGCACCAGTGCGATGTGCTTGTGGTCACCGGGGAGCCTGCGCAGGCTGATCTCAATCGGGAAACCTTGGAACTGCATGCGGATGCTGTCGATGACCCGATGCGGCATCTGTTCGAACTGCGGGCCCAGGCCCAGTTCGTCGAGCAGGCGCAGCGTGCTCGCGTGCACGGTGTCGCCGCGGAAGTCGCGCAGGAAGTCTGCGTGCTTCTCCATCACCACCACGGGCACCCCGCCCCGCGCGAACAGCAGGCCCAGCACCATGCCGGCGGGTCCGCCGCCGGCGATCACGCATGTGGTGGATTCCTCCGGCTCTGGCACGGGGTCATTTTGGCACGTTGGCCTGGTAGCACTGGGCCGCATACTCTGACCGGATGGCCGGTTTCCTCAGTTGGTGGGACGGCGTCGAACTCTGGCTGTCGGGCCTGGGCTTTGTGCTGCAGACCATCGTGGTGATGCCGGTGGTGCTGGCGCTCGCCTACGGTCTGGCGGTGCTGCTCGACGGCGCTCTCGGACAGGGGATCCGGGTGCTGCGGCGTGCGCGGCACGGCGACCCCGGGGATACGTGAACGCGTTGCCGAAGTCGCGGGTGACCCTGGTGCTGGTGATCCTGGTCCTGCTGGTGATCGTCATGTGGCTGCTCACCCACTAAAGCTCGGCCATTTCCTCTTCGCGCGAGCGCTCATCGCTGCCGTTTCCTCTTCGCGCGAGCGCTCATCGGCCGACCTGCGAGGACTCTGCTACGCTTCCGAGCCATGCGAGCAGCGCGGGGCAACGAGGAGTGCTATGTGTTGGCACTCATTGCCGTCGGCGGTTGCGCTGTCGCGGATGTCCACTGTTGCCGCTGACTCCAACGCCCGTTAGCGGTTTGGTGTCGGTAATGGCCATCGATCGGCTCGCGTTCTGATTTCGCCGCCTTTCCGCAGTACGGGTACGTCCGTCCGTCCCTTGCAGTGAAAGGTCACCAAGTGCTGAGCATCTCCAAACCAACCGTCGACTTGCGCCGCGCGGCCGCGCTTGCGCTCGCCGCGGCGTTACTCGCGGCCTGCGGTGGCGGGTCGAGCGACGTCGCGGGCAGCGCCGGCCCGTCCAACGCGCGTGCGACGCTGACGCTGGTCGCCTACGCGGTGCCCGAACCGGGCTGGAGCAAGATAATTCCCGCGTTCAACGCCACCGAACAGGGCAAGGACATCGCGATCACCACGTCCTACGGCGCCTCCGGCGACCAGTCGCGTTCCGTCATCGACGGCAAGCCCGCCGACATCGTGAACTTCTCCGTCGAGCCGGACGTCACCAGGCTGGTCAAGGCGAACAAGGTGTCGCAGGACTGGAACTCAGACGTCACAAAGGGCATCCCGTTTGGCTCGGTGGTGGTGCTGGTGGTCCGCCAGGGCAATCCGAAGAACATCAAGGACTGGGACGATCTGCTGCGGCCCGATGTCGAGGTGGTCACTCCAAGCCCGCTGAGCTCCGGCTCGGCGAAATGGAATCTGCTGGCCCCGTATGCGGCGAAGAGCAACGGTGGCCAGGATCAGCAGGCCGGCCTCGACTTCGTCCAGGAGTTGGTGACCAGGCACGTCAAGCTGCGTCCGGGATCGGGCAGGGAAGCGTCCGACGTCTTTCTGCAGGGCAGCGGCGACGTGCTGATCAGCTACGAGAACGAGGCGATCAACATCGAGCGGCAGGGCAAGCCGGTGCAGCACCTGATCCCGCCCCAGACGTTCAAGATCGAAAACCCGGTAGCAGTGGTCACCACAAGCCCGCATGTGAAAGAGGCCACCGACTTCAAGAACTTCCAGTACACCCAGGACGCCCAGCGGGTGTGGGCGCAGGCCGGATTCCGCCCGGTCGATCCCGGTGTAGCGCAGCAGTTCGCCAATGACTTCCCCGAGCCATCGCAGAAGTTGTGGACCATCGCGGAATTGGGCGGATGGAATACCGTGGATCCGTCATTGTTCGACAAGGACAACGGCACGATTACGAAGATCTACAAACAGGCGACCGGATGACAGCTGCGATCGACCCGAATCCGGAGGCCATCCGGCCGGAGCTGACCGACTACACACCGCCGGACGGTCGGGGCGTCGCGGGCACGACGTCATTACGCGTCGGTGTCGCAATGCTCTGGCTGTCGGTGATCGTGCTTCTGCCTCTGGCAGCGATCCTGTGGCAGTCGGCCAAGGGCGGCTGGTCGGCGTTCGTCACCGCGGTGACCTCGCCGTCGGCGTTGGAATCCTTTCGCGTCACGTTGACCGTTTCGACAGCCGTCACGGTGATCAACTTGGTCTTCGGGCTGCTCGTCGCCTGGGTGCTGGTACGTGACGACTTCCCCGGGAAGCGATTGGTCGATGCGGTGATCGACCTGCCGTTCGCGCTGCCGACCATCGTGGCCAGCGTTGTGTTGTTGGCGTTGTACGGACCGCGCAGCCCCGTGAACATCCACCTGCAGCACACTCAGTACGGCGTCGGAGTGGCCCTGCTGTTCGTGACGCTGCCGTTCGTCGTGCGCGCGGTGCAGCCGGTGCTGTTGGAGGTCGATCAGGAGGCCGAACAGGCCGCAGCATCGCTGGGTGCCAGCAACTGGACGATCTTCCGGACGGTGATACTTCCGGCGCTGACGCCTGCCCTGCTGTCCGGTGGCGGGCTGGCGTTCTCACGCGCGATCGGCGAATTCGGTTCGGTCGTTCTGATCGGCGGTGCCGTGCCCGGTAAGACCGAGGTGTCCTCACAGTGGATCCGGACGCTGATCGAGAACGACGACCGCACCGGCGCGGCAGCGATTTCGATTGTCCTGTTGGTTATCTCGTTCGTCGTGCTCTTCATCCTGCGTGCGCTCGGCTCACGAGCGGCGAAACGTGAGGAGTTGGCGAAGTGAGTCCGTCGCCGCTGGTGAAGTACCTGACGAGGGTTGTTGCGCTCGCCTACATCCTGGTGTTGGTGATCGTGCCGGTCGGGCTGATCCTGTGGCGTTCGTTCTCGCCAGGCCTGGGTCAGTTCTTTTCCCAGATCACCACCCCGGCCGCAGTCTCTGCCCTGCAACTGTCACTTCTGGTCGTCGCGATCGTAGTGCCGCTCAATGTGTTGTTCGGCATACCTACGGCGTTGGTCTTGGCGCGCAACAAGTTCCGCGGCAAGGGTGTGCTCCAGGCGGTCATCGACCTGCCGTTCGCGGTCTCGCCGGTCGTGGTAGGCGTCGCGCTGATCGTGCTGTGGGGATCGGCGGGTGCATTCGGGTTCGTCGAGCGCGATTTCGGCTTCAAGATCATTTTCGGGCTGCCGGGAATAGTGCTGGCAAGCATCTTCGTCACCTTGCCGTTCGTGATTCGTGAGGTGGAGCCGGTGCTGCACGAGATCGGGACCGACCAGGAGGAGGCCGCCGCGACGCTTGGATCGCAGTGGTGGCAGACGTTCTGGCGGATCACACTGCCGTCGATTCGCTGGGGACTGACCTACGGCATCGTGTTGACGGTGGCCCGCACGCTCGGCGAGTACGGCGCGGTAATCATGGTGTCCTCGAACTTGCCGGGTACGTCGCAGACGCTGACACTGTTGGTTTCGGACCGCTACAACCGCGGTGCGGAATATGGAGCGTATGCGATTTCGACACTGTTGATGACCGTCGCGGTACTGGTGCTGGTCGTCCAGGTGATTTTGGACGCGCGGCGAGCCCGGGCGAGAGCTTAGAAGAGCAGAGGGCAGCAATGAGCGAAGCGATCACGTTGCGGGGTGTGAACAAGCGCTACGGCGAGTTCACCGCGCTTGACGACATCAACTTCACGGTGCCGTCGGGCTCTCTGACCGCTCTGCTCGGCCCCAGCGGCTCGGGCAAGTCGACGCTATTGCGCGCGATCGCGGGTCTCGACCAGCCCGACTCGGGCACCATCACGATCGCCGGACGCGACGTCACTGGCGTGCCCCCTCAGCGACGGGGCATCGGTTTTGTCTTCCAACACTACGCGGCGTTCAAGCACATGAATGTTCGCGACAACATCGCGTTCGGCTTGAAGATCCGCAAGCGGCCGAAGGCGGAGGTGAAACAGAAGGTCGACCAACTGCTGGAGACGGTGGGGCTCACCGGCTTTCAGACACGCTATCCCGGGCAGCTGTCGGGTGGGCAGCGGCAGCGGATGGCGCTGGCGCGTGCGCTCGCCGTGGACCCGCGAGTGTTGTTGCTCGACGAACCGTTCGGTGCGCTGGATGCGAAGGTTCGCGAAGACCTGCGCGCCTGGCTGCGCCGGCTGCACGACGAGGTGCACGTCACCACGGTGCTCGTCACGCACGACCAATCCGAGGCCCTCGACGTGGCGGACCGGATCGCGGTGATGCACAGGGGTCGTATCGAGCAGGTCGGCTCGCCCACCGACGTCTATGACCGCCCCGAGAACGAGTTCGTGATGTCGTTCCTCGGCGCAGTGTCCTCGCTGAACGGAGTCCTGGTGCGCCCCCACGACATTCGAGTGGGACGTAATCCGGAAATGGCCATAGCGGCGGGCGACGGAACCGCCGAGAGCGTCGGCGTCATGCGCGCGACCATCAGCAGGATCGTTTATCTGGGCTTCGAGGTAAGAGTGGAACTTACCAGCGCGACCACCGGCACACCCTTCACCGCGCAGATCACTCGCGGCGACGCTGAGGCGCTGGGCCTAAAGGAAGGCGATACCGCCTACGTGCGGGCGACCCGGGTGCCTGAGATCGCGGGTAGTACGCAGTCGGCAGACTCGGACGAGACGCTGACGCCTGCGCAGACTTCTTAGGCCGCGAGCCTGTGCGCTTCGGCGCGTGCGCGGTCGAAGCGGTCGAGCACGGCGGCAGCCACCAGTTTATGCGCACCCAGCGGTTCGGCCATTGTAATACCTTGTGCCGCAGCATATTCTGCGATCCGATCGGTGATCCGCCCATGCGCCAAGAACCACGGCGCGAGCACCAGCCGGCGGGCGCCCGCCGCGCGCAGCTGCTGTGCCGCTTCGTCGAGCGAGGGCCGCGGGCCGGTGGCGAATGCCGTGACAGCGCCGGCCCACCGCGTGCCCGCCGCGAGCACGGGCGCCACCGCCGAGGTGCGCGCGTTGGCTTCCTGCCGTGACGATCCCACCGCGACGACGAGCACGCCGACGTCAGGGTCGAGTCGCGAGACTTCCAGTTCGCGCACTCGTTGGCGCAGCACCGTCACCAACCGAGGATCCTCGCCGAGCACATCAGCCTGCGCCGCACCGGAATCCGCGATCAGCGCGGGGATGTCGACCCGTGCGTGATACGCGTTCGCCAGCAGCAACGGCGTGACGACCGCACTCGGCGCACCGGCCACCACATCACGCACGTTCGGCGTCGACTGCTCGCAGAATGCCACCCGCACATCCTGACCCTGCCGATCGCAGCGGATCCGCTCGGCGACGGCGTGGGTGTTCGCCGCGGCACGCGGGTCCGTGCTGCCGTGGGCGGTGAGAACGAGTAATGGCGGGCTCATAGAGATCATTCCGTATGCAGGCCGCATTCGACCTTGCCCGTGCCCCGCCAGCGCCCGCTCCGCGGATCGGCGCCGTCCACGGGCTTCGCAGTGCACGGCGCACACCCGATCGACGGATAGCCTTCGAACACAAGCGGATTCACCAACACGTCGTTGGCTTCGATGTAGTCCTGGATGTCCTGGTCGGTCCACGCGGCCAGCGGGTTGATCTTCACAAGACCGAACGCCGCATCAAAGCTGATCCGCGGCGCGTTCGCGCGCGTCGGCGCCTCCACGCGCCGGATGCCGGTGACCCATGCCGAGTAGCCGCTCAGCGCCTTGGAAAGCGGAACAACCTTTCGCATCCGGCAGCACTCGTTGGGATCGCGGGCGAAAAGGTTCGTGCCCAGCAACGCGTCCTGCTCGGCAACCGAATGCTCGGGGGTGACGTTGATCACGTTGACGTCGTAGACGTCGCTGACAGCGTCGCGGGTGCCGATGGTTTCAGCGAAGTGGTAGCCGGTATCCAAGAACAACACGTCGACTCCCGGACGGACCTTCGCGGCCATGTCGATGAGCACGGCGTCCTGCATGTTCGAGGCCACCACGTATTCATCGCCGAAATGCTCGTCGGCCCAACGCAACAGATCACTCGCGCCGGCGCCGTCGAGATCCCTGGCGCCCTGCTCGGCGAGCTCCCGTAGGTCTGTCTCCGTCGTCACACTCATCTGTGCCCTTTTCTCTTCGCGCAAGTGCTCATCGCTGCCTTCTTCTCTTCGCGCAAGCGCTCATCGCAAATCCGCCTCGTCCGCTCTCAGTGCCCATGTCGCGAAACGCTCGCCGTCGGCTCTTTGTTTCACGAAGTTCCGAACCACTCGCTCGATGTAGTCACCGAGTTCGCTGCTGAGCACCTTGTGCTGGCGCAGCTTGCGGCCGAAGCCGCTGTCCAGACCGAGGCTTCCGCCCAGGTGGACTTGGAAACCTTCAACCGGACCGTCACCGTCGTCGACCATCTGGCCCTTGAACCCGATGTCGGCGACCTGGATGCGGGCGCAGGAGTTCGGGCAGCCGTTGATGTTCACCGTGATCGGGACGTCGAGCTGGGCGTTGATGTCCTCGAGCCGCTTCTCCAACTCGGGCACCAGCACCTGGGAGCGGTTCCGGGTCTCGGCGAACGACAGCTTGCAGTACTCGATGCCGGTGCAGGCCATCAGGTTGCGCCGCCAGTGCGACGGCTGCGACGGCAGCCCGAGCGCCTCAAGCGCGCTGACCGCCTCGTCGAGCTTGTCGTCGGGCACGTCGAGGACGATCAGCTTCTGATACGGCGTGAACCGCACCCGGTTTGAGCCCGCCTTCTCGGCGATGTCGGCGACAGCGGACAGGATCCTGCCGGACACCCGCCCGGCGATCGGGGCCACACCGACCGCGTTGCGGCCGTTCTTCAGTCGCTGCACGCCGACGTGGTCGATCGGGTGCGCTGGCGGTGTGGGCGCCGGCCCGTCGATCATTGGACGCTTCAGGTATTCGGTCTCGACGACCTGGCGGAATTTTTCGACGCCCCAGTCCTTGATCAAGAACTTCAGTCGCGCCTTGGACCGCAGCCGTCTATAGCCGTAGTCGCGGAACGCAGATGTGACGGCCTCCCAGACGTCGGGAACCTCCTCCAGGGGCACCCACGCACCCAGCCGCTGGCCCAGCATCGGGTTGGTGGACAAGCCACCGCCCACCCACACGTCCAGACCTGGCCCGTGCTCGGGGTGGTCGACGCCGATGAAAGCGATGTCGTTGACCTCGTGGCAGACATCCTGCAGACCAGAGATCGCGGTCTTGTACTTGCGCGGTAAGTTGGCGTACTCGGGCTTGCCGATGTAGCGGCGCACGATCTCGTCGACCGCCGAGGAGGCGTCGAGTACCTCGTCCAGCGATTCACCCGCGAGCGGCGAGCCGAGCACTACGCGGGGGCAGTCGCCGCACGCCTCGGTGGTCTGCAGGCCGACGGCCTCCAGGCGGCGCCAGATCTCGGGGACGTCCTCGACCCGGATCCAGTGCATCTGCAGGTTCTCGCGGTCGGAGATGTCGGCGGTGTCGCGGCCGAACTCGGTGGACAGCGCGCCCAGGGTGCGCAGCTGCTCGACCGTCAGTGCGCCGCCGTCGCAGCGCACCCGCATCATGAAGTACTTGGCCTCGATGACGTCCATGTGCTCGTCGCCGGTCCAGGTGCCGTCGTAGCCCTGCTCGCGCTGGGTGTACAGGCCCCACCAGCGGAACCGGCCACGCAGGTCGCTCTTGTCGATGCTGTCGAAGCCGGCCTGTGAGTAGATGTTCTCGATGCGCGCGCGCACGTTCAGCGGGGCGTCGTCTTTCTTGTTCTGTTCGTTGGCGTTCAGCGGCTCGCGATAGCCGAGCGCCCATTGGCCCTCGGCTCGGGCCCGCTTCGGCGGCTTGGCTCGTGAGTCGGGTGCGGTGGTCATTGGTCGGGCTCCTCGTCGGAGCCGGCGTTGGGAACGCGCAATACACCGGGTGGCTGTCCGGCGGCGCAGATCCCGGGAGCCAGCTGGAAGTTCTCTAGTGGGCGGGTTCCGAAATCAAACGCGCATCAAGGCAGACAGCAACAGCTACAGACGCGCTTGAAGTCGACGTGCCGTCGCGCCACCAACGAAACACGCTTGTGGAGGCGACGGGCGGCGATCACGTGGCCCATTGTGCCACGGGCCGCGCCTAGCGCCATAACCGGGCCAAATTTGCGCTCAGCGTGAGCAAAAGTCGCTCTGGGAGACTGGAGCCATGACCGCCTTCCAGCTTCCCGCGCTGGTGAGGACGCCCGGCCGGCAGTTCGGCGTGTACGTCCACGTCCCGTTCTGCGCGACCCGGTGCGGATACTGCGACTTCAACACCTACACCCCGGGCGAACTGGACGGAGCGAACCCGGATGGGTGGCTGGCCGCGGTGCGCACGGAACTGCGGCTCGCCGCCGAACGGCTCGACCCGGCTCCGATCGCTGACACCGTGTTCGTCGGCGGCGGCACGCCGTCATTGTTGGGCGCGCAGCGCCTCGCCGCAGTGCTTGACGCCGTGCGGGAGCACTTCGGGCTGGCTTCGGATGCCGAGGTGACGACGGAAGCCAACCCGGAGTCGGCGTCACCGGAGCTGTTCGAGGGGCTGCTGACCGCCGGCTACACACGAGTCTCGCTGGGCATGCAGTCCGTGTCGGCGCATGTGCTGTCGGTGCTGGACCGGGTGCACTCGCCGGGCCGGGCAGTGGCCGCCGCGCACGAAGCCCAAGCCGCGGGCTTTGAGCACGTCAACCTGGACCTGATCTACGGGACGCCGGGGGAGACCGACGACGACCTGCGGCGCTCGGTGGACGCGGCTGTCGACGCCGGCGTCGACCACGTATCGGCCTATTCGCTTGTGGTCGAGGACGGCACCGCGCTGGCGCGCCGGGTACGTCGCGGCGAGCTTGCCGTGCCCGACGACGACGTGCTGGCCCGCCGATACGAATTGCTCGACGCACGGCTCGGCGGCGCCGGCTTCGAGTGGTACGAGGTGTCGAACTGG
The DNA here is from genome assembly GCA_963744085.1 of uncultured Actinomycetota bacterium. Classification (GTDB taxonomy): domain Bacteria; phylum Actinomycetota; class Actinomycetes; order Mycobacteriales; family Mycobacteriaceae; genus Mycobacterium. The sequence continues at coordinate 117,032 of CAVUSK010000012.1, read as the reverse complement.
AGCCGTCCCGGTGGGGAGTGCCGCCACAACCTCGGCTACTGGAACGGCGGCGAATGGTGGGGCGCGGGTCCCGGCGCGCACGGCTACGTCGGCTCGACGCGGTGGTGGAACATCAAGCATCCCAACGCATATGCGGGTCTTCTGGCCGAAAAAACTTTGCCCGTCTCAGGTTTCGAACAACTCGGTACCGAAGAGGCGCACACCGAAGCCGTGATGCTTTCGATTCGGACGCGCAGCGGGCTGCCCGTCGCCGCGCTGGGGGAGGCGGAGCTGCGCCGCGCCGATACGCCGATCGCGGACGGCCTGCTGGTCCGCGACGCCGAGCGGCTGGTGCTCACCGACCGCGGCCGGTTACTGGCAGACGGCGTGGTCCGGACCCTGCTCGCCGAATAGCCGCGCCGATGTCCGCCCACCGGCAGTTCACGATGTACGGCCCGTCGCACTGGGCGGTGCTGGTCGTGTTCGTGATCGGATCGGTGCTGCTGGTGTGGATCGGACGCCGGCAATCCGAACCGCGAGCCCGGCTGCTCGGCCGCCTCCTCGCGGTGCTGACTGCCGCGATATACGGCGGTGTTCTTGTCTACTCGCTGTCCCCGCCGTCCATCAGCTGGTCGGTACCCCTCCAGCTGACCGACCTGGCGACAGTCGCGGCGGCGTACGCACTGTGGTCTCAACGGCATTGGGCGTACGCACTCACCTATTACTGGGGCCTGGTACTGAGTACTCAGGCATTGCTCACGCCGGCGCTCACCGGCCCGGACTTCCCGAGCCTTCGGTTCGTCGCCTTCTGGGGCATGCACTTGCTCGTCGTCTGGGCAGCCATCTACCTCACCTGGGGCCGTGGCATGCGACCGACCTGGCGCAGCTATCGGATCGCGGTTGCCACCACCGTCATCTGGGCGGCAGTCACGTTCACGTTCAACAGAATTGCGGGAACGAATTACGGCTTCCTCAACGGCAAACCGGCCACAGGGTCGTTGCTCGACATCCTCGGCCCGTGGCCGTTGTACATACTGGCGGGCGGCACGATCGTCGTGATCGTGTGGGCACTGATGACTTGGCCCTGGGTACGCAAACGGGACTAGCCGGCCACCGCGCTGACGTCCAGCCGCGCGATTCGGGCGGGGTCCGCCAGCGTGTCGATTGCGGTGACCTTGCCGTCGGCCACAACGAACGCCATCACCGACACCGGCCGGCCCCGCATGAAGATGACCGCGCCGGCCGCGTCGTTGATCGTCGCGGGCCGCACCTCGCGCTCGGGTCCGCCGTAGAGCTTCGCCTGAGCCGCCACCGCCTCTGCGCCCGTCACCACCAGAACCCGGTCTCGGCCGAAGTCCCCGCGCAGCACCACGTCCGGATGCAACAGGGCGACCAGTCGCTCGAAGTCGCCGGCGCGCCCGGCAACGAAGAAGGCGTCGACGATCTCCCGCTGGGCGCCGACGTCACTGTCGGGCTGCGGCCGTGCTTGGTGGATGCGGCGACGGGCACGGCTGGCCAGCTTGCGCGCGGCCTCATTCGTCCGGTCGACGATCGGGGCGATCTCGTCGAACGGCACGGCGAACACGTCGTGGAGCACGAACGCAAGACGCTCGTCGGGCGGCAGCGTATCGAGCACGACGAACAACGCCAAGCCGACCGAATCAGCAAGCAGCGCTTGGTGTTCCGGGTCGACATCGCCGGGCGGGTCGATGATCGGGTCGGGGAGCCTGTCCACCAGCTCCTCCTCCCGCCGGACGCGTCGTGCGCGCAACATGTTCAAACAGATGCGGGCGACGACCGTCGTCAACCACGCGTCGAGGTTGTCTACGTCGCCGGTGTTGCGGCTCAGCCGCAGCCAGGCCTCCTGAACGGCGTCGTCGGCGTCGTCGACCGAGCCCAGCATGCGGTAGGCCACCGCACGCAAGCGCGGCCGCGCGGCCTCGAACTGCGCCGTCAGCCCGGTATCGCGCACACCATGCCTTCGCTGAAGCCGGCCGAGCCGAAGCCCACCGCGAGGTTGAACCGCGCCCGAAGGTTCTCGAGCGCGATGACGTGCGTCAGCTCGACCATCTGCGGCACCTCGAAATGCTCGCGGAGGGCGCCGAACAACTCGTCGCTCACGTCAACCGGGGTGCGGCTCATCGCTGTGGCGTAGTCGAGCACCAGCTTGTCGACATCGGAGAAGCACCCCGCGGTGCGGTAGTTCGGCAGGGCCAGCAATCCTCGTCGGTCAGTCCCCAGTCGCGGGAGATCCGGGAGCCCAGGTCGATGCAGTATTCACAGCGGCAGGTGGTTGCGGCCTTCAGCTCCGCCAACGCCCGATGACGAAGCGGGAGCAGGTGCACCTTGGCCACCGCCTGCTCCAACTTCCCGTAGCCGGCCAGAAGCTTCGGGATGTGTGCGTACACCCGGATCGGCCCGAGCATGGTCTCGTCCTCCCGCCCGGTCAGCCGCTTGAACTGGCGTTTCATGAAGTAGTAAGCGATCTTGGCGCTTAGCCCGGCGTCGCGTCCGGACACCTCGGGTAGTCGTGCCATCTCGGCTCCTCTCGTAGGTCGTCCCATAACGTCGACACCGGGCGGCGACCAAACGTGACCGAGGATGCGCTAGCAGTGAGCCGCTAGGGCTGTGTGGGCCTCAGCTCGTCCATGTCGAACAGCCGCGCGTGCAGCACCACGCGGTTTCGCAGCGCGGCGCGCACCGCGCGGTGTAGCCCGTCCTCCAGATAGACCACACCCTTCCACTTCACCGCGTGTGGGAAGAGGTCGCCGTAAAACGTGGAGTCCTCTGAAAGCAGGCGGTCGAGCGCGAGAACTGTGGTCGTGGTGACCAACTCGTCGAGGCGAATCTGCCGCGGCGGAATCTGGGACCAATCACGAGAGGACAGACCGTGCTCGGGATACGGCTTGCCGTCGCGGACGCCCTTGAAGATCATGCGAGATCATTCGACATGATCACCGACATGGTCGAAAAGGGTAGTCGCCTGTGGTGCAACCGGTGCAGCTGACCACCGTAAACTGGAAGGAAGCTGGAGGTGGATCGAATGGGACATGCGGAAGACCGTCGTTTTGACGTTCTGCGCGCGATCGTCGCCGACTTCGTGTCCACCAAGGAGCCGATCGGGTCGAAGACGTTGGTCGAACGGCACAATCTCGGGGTGTCCAGCGCAACCGTGCGCAACGACATGGCCGTCCTGGAGGCCGAGGGCTACATCACCCAACCGCACACCAGCTCGGGGCGCATTCCCACGGAAAAGGGGTACCGCGAGTTCGTCGACCGGCTCGATGACGTCAAGCCGCTGTCGAGCGCGGAACGGCGGGCGATCCAGGGCTTCCTGGAGTCGGGCGTCGACCTCGATGACGTGCTGCGCCGGGCCGTGCGCCTGCTCGCGCAGCTGACCCGCCAGGTCGCGGTCGTCCAATACCCGACGCTGTCGTCCTCCACCGTCCGCCACGTCGAGGTGGTGGGGCTGACGCCGGCGCGGCTGCTGTTGGTGGTGATCACCGACTCGGGTCGCGTCGACCAGCGGATCGTCGAGCTGGGCGACGTGATCGACGAGCATCAGCTCATGCAGCTGCGCGACATGCTGGGGCAGGCGCTGGACGGCAAGCGGTTGTCGGTCGCGTCGGCGGCCGTGGCCGACCTGGCGTCGGAGGTCGGCTCGCGAGGCACTCTGGGCGACGCGGTCGGCCGGTCGGCGACGGTGCTGCTGGAGTCGCTGGTCGAGCACGCCGAGGATCGGTTGCTGCTCGGCGGCACGGCGAACCTGACCCGCAACACTGCGGACTTCGGGGGTTCGCTGCGCTCGATCCTCGAGGCGCTGGAGGAGCAGGTGGTCGTGCTGCGGCTGCTGCAGGCGCAGCAGCAGGCCGGCAAGGTGACCGTGCGAATCGGTCACGAGACGGAGCTCGAGGGGATGGCGGGCACCTCGGTGGTGTCCACCACGTACGGCGCCGACGGCAACGTGTATGGCGGCATGGGTGTGTTGGGTCCCACACGAATGGACTACCCGGGAACTATCGCTAGTGTCGCTGCGGTTGCCATGTATATCGGCGAGGTCTTGAGTCGTAGGTAGCTGCGACACAGAAATGACGCGCGCCGGCCGCTCAGCGGCCGACAGAAGGGGAAGAGGTGGCACGGGACTACTACGCACTGCTCGGGGTGAGCAGAAACGCCGGCAACGCGGAGATCAAGAGCGCTTACCGGAAGCTGGTCCGCGAGCTGCATCCAGACGTCAACCCCGACGAGCGTGAACGGTTCAACGAGATCCAGCTTGCCTACGAGGTGCTGTCCGATCCCCAGAAGCGGCGCATCGTCGACCTGGGCGGAGACCCGATGGAGTCCGCTGCGACCGGCAACGGGTTCGCAACCGGGTTTGGCGGCTTGGGTGACGTGTTCGAGGCATTCTTCGGGGGCGGGACGAGCCAGCGTGGACCGATCGGGCGGGTGCGGCCGGGCTCGGACTCGCTGCTGCGCATGCGGTTGGACCTCGACGAGTGCGCGACCGGTGTGACCAAGCAGGTCACCGTCGACACCGCCGTGCTATGCGACAAGTGTCAAGGCAAGGGCACCAACAACAGCACAGGTCCGGTGGCGTGCGAAACCTGTGGCGGGCGAGGCGAAGTCCAGAGCGTGCAACGCTCGCTGCTGGGTCAGGTGATGACGTCGCGACCGTGCCCCACCTGCCGCGGCGTCGGCGAGGTCATTTTGGACCCGTGCTTCCGGTGCGGCGGCGACGGACGGGTGCGGTCCCGCCGCGAGATCAGCGTCAAGATTCCCCCAGGGGTCGGCGATGGGATGCGGGTGCGGTTGGCCGCTCAGGGGGAGGTCGGCCCGGGCGGCGGGCCCGCCGGTGATCTGTATGTCGAGGTGCACGAGAAGCAGCACGACATCTTCCTGCGCGACGGCGACGATCTGCACTGCACTGTCGCGGTCCCGATGGTGGATGCGGCCCTCGGCACGAGTGTGACCGTCGACGCGATCCTCGACGGACCCACCGAGATCACGATTCCCGCTGGCACTCAACCGGGTTCGGTCGTCACGCTGCGCGGGCACGGGATGCCGCATCTGCGGGGTGGCGTTCGTGGCAACCTGCACGCCCACGTCGAAGTGATGGTGCCGATGCGGCTGGATCAGCACGATGCCGACTTGCTGCGGGAGCTCAAGAAGCGCCGACAGGACGACACTGCGGAAGTTAAGCCGACACAGGCGGCCGCCGGTGGTGGGTTCTTCAGCCGCCTAAGGGAAACATTCACCGGCCGATAGCAGAGCATGACGACGGCCGGTCCCGATGCTCTTCGCGCGAGCGCTCATCGTGCGTTGTTCTACGTCGACGCGCTGCCCGCGGAGGGCGACGTCGTGATCGTGTCCGGCGACGAGGGGTTTCATGCCGCAGCCGTGCGCCGGATCCGGGCCGGTGAACGGCTGATGCTGGGTGACGGCGCCGGCGAGCTGGCGTTGTGCGAGGTTGATGGCGTCGATCGCGGGGCGCTGCGTGCCCGCGTGCTGAGCCGGTGGAGTGTGGCGTCCCCGATACCACCAGTCACGGTGGTGCAGGCGCTGCCCAAGTCGGAACGCTCGGAACTGGCGATCGAATCGGCCACCGAGGCGGGCGCTGACGCATTCGTCGCCTGGCAGGCCGCCCGGTGCGTAGCGCGGTGGGATTCCGCGCGCGCCGACAAGGGACTGCGGCGATGGCGCGCCGTCGCCCGCTCGGCGGCGAGGCAGTCCCGCCGCGCCCACATTCCGTCGATCACGGGTCCCGTCTCCACCGGGGAGCTGATCCGCTTGGCCGAGGCACGTGTCGCCGACGGCGCCGCGGTGCTCGTCCTGCACGAGTCGGCCGAGGATCTGCTCTCGGAAAAGCTTGTGGCGCAAGTGGAATCAATCCTGATCGTCGTCGGGCCGGAGGGCGGGATCACCGATGAGGAGCTCGACGCACTGACGGCCGCCGGGGGGAAAGCTGTACGGCTCGGCCCGACAGTCTTGCGCACGTCCACCGCGGCGGCGGTCGCGCTGGGGGCTCTGGGCGTTCTGACTACTCGCTGGGCCTCGAACGGAGAGGGTGTCGAATGAGCCAAGCCACATACGATCTCGGTGCAATCTTCGACGAGCACGTCGCCGATGAGTTCGTCGCGAAGGACCTCACCGCCACTATGGCCACGATGTCCGCAGAACCGTTCGTCAACCACGTTCCCACGATGATGGGCGGGGTCGGTGGGGCGCAGGTCGCCGACTTCTACGGGAAGTACTTCATCGGTCACTGGCCGGAGGACACGGCCATCATCCCGGTGTGCCGAACCGTCGGAGCCGACCGGGTGGTCGACGAGATGGTGATGTCGTTCACCCATGACATTCCGATGGAGACGTTCCTCCCGGGTGTCGCCCCGACCGGACGCGCGGTGCGGCTGCCCGTGGTCGTGGTGATGGGCTTCGACGGCGACAAGGTCGCCTACGAGCGGATCTACTGGGATCAGGCGTCGCTGCTGGTTCAGGTCGGGCTGCTCGACGAGGGCCAATTGCCTGTCACGGGCGCAATCCAGGCAGACAAGGTGCTCGACAAGGATGTCCCCGCCAATCACCTGCTGCGGCGGTAGACTGGCGTCGTCGGCAAACCCCCACCGGGGCGGATACGAAAGAAAGCAGGCACTGGTAACCACGTGACACCCCGCGAGACAAGCGCTGCTTCGACGCCGACCGTTCGCAGCAGCATCGATGTTCCGCCCGACCTCATCGTGGGCCTACTAGGTTCCGCCGACGACAACCTCCGCGCACTGGAACGCACGCTCGCCGCCGGGCTGCACGCCCGCGGCAACACGGTTACCCTCTCCGGGTCACCGGCCGACGTCGCGCTGGCCGAGCGTGTCGTCACCGAGCTCATCGCGCTGGTGGCGGGTGGTCAGACCCTGACGCCGGAAGTGGTGCGCCACAGCGTCGCGATGCTCACCGGCGACGCCGGCGAATCACCAGCTGAGGTGCTCAGCCTCGACATCTTGTCCCGGCGCGGCAAGACAATTCGGCCGAAGACGCTCAACCAGAAGCGGTATGTGGACGCGATCGACGCGAACACCATCGTGTTCGCCATCGGGCCGGCCGGCACCGGCAAGACCTACCTGGCAATGGCCAAGGCGGTCAACGCGTTACAGAGCAAGCAGGTCACCCGCATCATCCTCACCCGGCCCGCGGTGGAAGCCGGCGAGCGCCTCGGGTTCCTGCCGGGCACCCTGTACGAAAAGATCGATCCCTACCTGCGCCCGCTGTACGACGCGTTGCACGACATGATGGATTCCGAGGTCATCGGAAAACTGATGAGCGCCGGGGCAATTGAGGTTGCGCCGCTGGCCTTCATGCGGGGCAGGACTCTTAATGATGCGTTCATCATTCTCGACGAGGCGCAGAACACCACTGCCGAGCAGATGAAGATGTTCCTCACCCGGCTGGGCTTCGGCTCGAAGATCGTTGTCACCGGCGACGTGACGCAGGTCGACCTGCCGGGCGGTGCGACACCGGGATTGCGGGCGGCCGTCGACATTCTCGACGGCATCGACGGAATTCACGTCTCACAATTGACAAGTGCCGACGTGGTGCGCCACCGGCTGGTGTCCGAGATCGTCGATGCCTATGCCCGCGCGGAGGATTCGTCGCTGTCGATGAACCGTGCGCAGCGGAGGGCGGCGGGCGGCCGCCCTCAGCGTCGATGATGAGCGCTCGCGCGAAGAATAGATGGCATGAGATGAGCGCTCGCGCGAAGAATAGATGGCCCTATGAGTATTGAGGTAGCGAACGAGTCGGGCCTCGACGTCTCCGAGGACGAGTTGATCAGCGTCGCCCGCTTCGTCATCGACAAGATGAACGTGCATCCGGCCGCCGAGTTGTCGATGGTCTTACTGGACAGTACGTCGATGGCCGACCTGCACATGCGGTGGATGGATCTGCCGGGGCCCACCGACGTAATGAGCTTTCCGATGGACGAGCTCGAGCCCGGCGGCCGCCCTGACACGCCCGAGCCGGGGCCGGCGGTCCTCGGCGACATCGTGTTGTGCCCGGAGTTCGCCGCAGAACAGGCTGCCGCGGCGGGCCACTCATTGGGGCACGAGTTGGCGCTGCTCACCATCCACGGGGTGCTGCATCTGCTCGGTTACGACCATGCGGAACCGGACGAAGAGAAAGAGATGTTCGCGCTTCAGCGCCAGCTGCTCGAAGAGTGGGTCGCCGAGCAGGTGAACGCGTACGAGCAGGATCGCCAGGACGAGAAAGACCGTCGGCTGCTGGACAAGTCGCGGTACTTCGACGAATCGTGACAGGCTTCAGTTCCCTGGCGGGCGCGATCGCGCTGATCGCTCTCGGTGGGTTGTTCGCGGCCATTGACGCCGCGCTCAGCACGGTGTCGATGGCTCGTGTCGAAGAGATGGTGCGGGACGAACGCCCAGGTGCCGTTCGTTTGGCTCGGGTGGTTGCGGAGCGGCCGCGCTACATCAATCTGATTGTGCTGCTACGCATCACGTGCGAGGCGACTGCAACGGTGCTGCTGGTGGCCTTCCTCTGGGACGACCTCGGCCTGAAGTGGGGTCTGGTGGTCGCCGCTGCGCTGATGGTGGTGATCAGCTTCGTGGCGATCGGCGTGGCTCCCCGCACCCTTGGCCGCCAGCACGCCTATTCGATCGCATTGGCGTCCGCCCTTCCGCTGCAGGCTATTTCGCTGTTGCTGACGCCGATCAGCCGGTTGCTTGTCCTTGTGGGCAATGCGCTGACACCGGGGCGTGGCTTCCGAAACGGTCCGTTCGCCTCCGAGATCGAGCTCCGCGAGGTCGTCGACCTGGCCCAGCAGCGCGGTGTGGTGGCCGACGAGGAACGCCGGATGATCCAGTCCGTGTTCGAACTTGGTGATACCCCGGCACGCGAGGTGATGGTGCCGCGCACCGAGATGGTCTGGATCGAAAGTGACAAGAACGCGGGGCAGGCCACGTCGCTGGCCGTGCGCAGCGGGCACTCGCGCATCCCGGTGATCGGCGAGAACGTCGACGACGTAGTCGGCGTCGTCTACCTGAAGGACCTTGTGCAGCAGACGTATTACTCCAACAACGGCGGCCGCGACACCAAGGTCACCGAGGTGATGCGGCCTGCGGTTTTCGTGCCCGATTCCAAGCCGGTGGACGATCTGCTGCGCGAGATGCAGCGCAACCGCAACCACATGGCGCTGCTGGTCGACGAATACGGGGCGATCGCCGGCCTGGCCACCATCGAGGACGTGATCGAGGAGATAGTCGGCGAGATTGCCGACGAATACGACACCGACGAGGTCGCACCAATAGAGGACTTGGGCGACAAGAACTTTCGCGTCTCGACCCGGCTGCCGATCGAAGATGTCGGCGAGCTCTACAACATCGAGTTCGAAGAAGACCTTGACGTCGACACCGTCGGCGGCCTGTTGGCGCTTGAACTCGGTCGGGTGCCGTTGCCGGGCGCCGAGGTGGTGTCGCACGGACTGCGGTTGCGCGCCGAGGGCGGCCACGACCACCGCGGGCGCGTGCGGATCGGCACGGTGCTCGTCAGCCCGGACAACCGCGAACAGGACGGACAGCAGCGATGAGTGATCCGCTCGGTGACGAGGATGCCAAGCTTGTGGTGTTGGCCCGGGGTGCGATGGGCCGCGCAGAGGCTTCGAGCGGCGCTGCGGTGCGCGACGCCGACGGCCGCACGTATGCAGGTGCGCCCGTTGAGCTCTCGGCCCTGCGCCTGACCGCGCTTCAGGCTGCCGTCGCCGCGGCGGTGTCAAGCGGCGCCACCGCGCTGGAGGCGGCGGTGCTGGTGGGCGGCGACGCCGACGACCCGGGTGTCGCGGCAGTGCGAGAGTTGTCGCCGGACGCCGCGATCGTCCTCTCCGATCGAGTCGGCAAGGTGGGATGAGCGAGTTCCGCTCCGGCTTCGTCTGTTTCGTCGGCCGGCCCAACACCGGGAAGTCGACGTTGATGAACGCGCTCGTCGGCGCCAAGGTCGCGATCACGTCGGACCGGCCGCAGACCACCCGCCACACCATCCGCGGCATCGTGCACCGCGACGACTTCCAGCTCGTGCTCGTCGACACTCCCGGGCTGCACCGGCCGCGCACACTCCTCGGCAAGCGGCTCAACGATCTGGTCCGCGACACCTACAGCGAGGTCGACGTCATCGGGCTCTGCATCCCGGCCGACGAGGCCATCGGCCCGGGCGACCGGTGGATCCTTCAGCAGATCCGCGCCGTCGCGCCCGACACCACCCTGGTTGTCGTCGTCACCAAGATCGACAAGGTGCCCAAAACCAAAGTGGCGGAACAACTCGTCGCCGTCGGTGAGCTCGTCGGCGACAGCGCATCTGACATCGTGCCCGTATCGGCGACCACCGGCGATCAGATGGATGTGCTCGTCGATGTTCTCGCCTCGAAGTTGCCACCCGGCCCGGCGTTCTACCCCGACGGTGAACTCACCGATGAACCCGAAGAAGTGCTGATGGCCGAGCTCATTCGCGAGGCGGCGCTGGAAGGCGTGCGCGACGAACTGCCGCACTCGCTGGCCGTGGTCATCGAGGAGGTGAACACGCGCCCGGACCGCGACGATCTGGTCGATGTGCACGCGATCCTCTACGTGGAGCGACCGAGCCAGAAGGGCATCGTGATCGGCAAGGGCGGGGCCCGGCTGCGTGAAGTCGGTACGAAGGCGCGCACGCAGATCGAGAAGTTGCTGGGTACCAAGGTCTACCTCGATCTGCACGTCAAGATCGCCAAGAACTGGCAGCGTGACCCCAAACAACTTGGCAGACTGGGGTTTTGACGGGGGCTCAATCCCGAACCGACGTGGACGGGGTTCCCCACCACATCTTCGGGTGCTCGGACGGCCACCCGTTGACGGCCTCCAGTTCCGCGGCCAGCGACACCAGCAGGGGCTCACTGTTGGCCGGCCCCATCAGCTGCACACCGATCGGAAGCCCGTCGCTGGTCAATCCGGCGGGCACGTTGATCGACGGCCAGCCCAGCACGTTCCACGGCCAGGCCACCGGGCAGCACGCGATCATCGCGCGGTCGGTGCCGAACGAGCCGAGGTCGTCGAACGTGTGCACCTTCGGTGGTGGCTGCGCGGTGGTGGGTGCCAACACCACGTCGACGAAGTCGAAGATCGCTCGCACACGCCGCGCAGCCACGGCCTCGTTGCGCCGCGCCCGCCGCAGCGCGCCGCCTGCCAGTAGCCGGCCGAGCCGCATGTTAGACACCGTGCGCGGATCCAAGGTGACGCCATCGCCGACGCGATCGGCCCAGTCCAGCAGCCCGGTCGTCGAACGGGGGAGAAAATTCAGCCCAAGGCGCTTGCCGTAGGCCGGGTCGCCGGCCATGACCGTGTGGCCTATCGCCTCGAGTTCGTCGGCGATCTTGTCCATCGCGGCGTGGATCTCGGGATGTAGGCGAGACGGGAATGCGGTGAACGGAAAGCGCCGCGACATCGCGACTTTGCACTGCCCGGGCGCGACGTGCACATGCTCTGTCAGGCGCATCTGCGGCGGCTTGTGCAGGTCGCCCTCCACGTTGCCCGACACCGCGTCGAGCAGCAGCGCCGCGTCGGCGACGGTATGCGCCAGCACACCGTAAACCGTGATGCCGTTGAACACCTCGGGCAGCGGCCACGTCGAGATGCGGCCGCGTTGCGGTTTGAGCCCGACGAGGTGCGTCCACGCCGCCGGAGTGCGGACACTGCCCGCGCCGTCGGAGCCGATGGCGGCCGGGACCAGCCCGGCGGCCACGGCTGCGGCACTGCCGCCTGACGAGCCGCCCGGTGTGTGGTGCCGCGACCACGGGTTGCGGGTGTGCCCGAAGCCCGGGCCGCTGGTGAAGGGCCACTGGCCGAACTCGCACGTGTTCGTCTTGCCGACGATCACGGCCCCGGCCGCGCGCAGCCTTCGCACCACTTCGGCGTCCTCGGTCGCGGGACGGACGTAGCCGTCGGTCCCGTACGCGGTTGGCACGCCCTTGATGTCCACGTCGTCCTTCACCGCGATCGGCACGCCCAACAGCGGAGCATCGTCCCCGGCCGCGCGCCGGCGATCGGCCTCCGCGGCTTCGGCGAGCGCCTGGGTGGTGAGCACCACCCGGAACGCGTTGAGCGTCGACTGGCTGGCGTTGATGGCGTGTAAGGAGCGTCGCACCAGCTGCTGGGAGGTCATAGCCCCGGTGGCCAGCTGATGCAGCTGCCCGGCCACGGTCGGGAAGTCCTCAACGCGGACGCGGGGAGCAGAAGGACCCACGAGGCGACACTAATCGGCGCGCATACCGGGTTTCGTCAGATTGCGGTGCCAAACTGAATCAATGCGGTTGTACCGGGACCGGGCGGTGGTGCTGCGCCAGCACAAGCTCGGCGAGGCTGACCGAATCGTCACCCTGCTCACCTGTGAGCACGGGTTGGTGCGTGCGGTCGCCAAGGGGGTGAGGCGCACGCGGAGCAAATTCGGTGCGCGGCTGGAGCCGTTCGCCCACATCGATGTTCAGCTGCATCCCGGCCGCAATCTGGACATCGTCACGCAGGTGGTCTCCATCGACGCATTCGCCACCGACATCGTCAGTGACTACGGTCGCTACACCTGCGCATGCGCGGTGCTGGAAACCGCCGAGCGGCTGGCCGGCGAAGAGCGGGCACCCGTTCCGGCGTTGCATCGCCTCACCGTCGGCGCATTGCGGGCGGTGGCCGACAGAGTGCGGCCACGCGAACTGGTGCTGGACGCATATCTGTTGCGCGCCATGGGAATCGCCGGGTGGGCGCCGGCGTTGACCGAGTGCGCCCGCTGCGCCGCGCCGGGGCCGCATCGGGCGTTTCACGTCGCGGCGGGCGGCAGCGTGTGCGTGCACTGCCGGCCCGCGGGGTCGTCGACGCCGCCGGAGGGGGTGCTGGATCTGATGTCCGCACTGCACGACGGCGACTGGGATTTCGCGCAGGCCGCACCGCAGTCGTATCGCAGCCAGGCCAGCGGGCTGGTGGCCGCACACCTGCAGTGGCATCTCGAACGTCAACTGAGGACATTGACCCTGGTGGAACGTGCTGCCCGGGTCGAGCAGCCGGTTGTCGAACATCGGGTGCCGCTGGTCAGGCAGGATGAGGCCTATGGCGAGGAACCGGGCAGGCGTCTCAGTGCTGGGAGCTGAGACGAAGCGGAAGTTCGCCAGGAAAAAGTCTGAGTTCCCGCAGCTTCCCCCCGCGCCCGACGATTACCCGACCTTCCCCGACAAGTCGACGTGGCCCGTCGTCTTCCCGGATCTGCCACCGGCGCCTGGCGGCGGGCCCAGCCGTCCACCGCAGCACACGTCGAAAGCCGTCCCTCCGAAGATCCCTGCCGACCAGTTGCCCAACCACGTCGCGATCGTCATGGACGGCAACGGCCGATGGGCCACCCAGCGCGGGCTGCACCGCACCGAGGGCCACAAGATGGGCGAGGCGGTGTTGATCGACGTCACCTGCGGGGCTATCGAGTTGGGCATCAAACACCTTTCGGTGTACGCGTTCTCGACCGAGAACTGGAAGCGCAGCCCGGAGGAGGTCCGCTTCCTGATGGGGTTCAACCGCGAGGTGGTCGCACGCCGGCGGGAGAATCTCGACTTGATGGGGGTGCGGATGCGCTGGGTCGGTTCCCGGCCGCGTATGTGGCGCAGTGTGATCAAAGAGTTCGAGATCGCCGAGCAAATGACGCTAGACAACGGCGTGATCACCGTGAACTATTGCGTGAACTACGGCGGCCGCGCCGAAATCGCTGAAGCCGCAAGTGCAATCGGCCGTGAAGTGGCGGCCGGCACCCTCAGCGCTGACCGGATCACCGAGGCTACGGTGGCCCGGCACCTGCAGCGCCCCGACATCCCCGACGTCGACCTGTTCTTGCGGACGTCGGGGGAGCAGCGGTCGAGCAATTTCATGCTCTGGCAAGCCGCCTATGCCGAGTACGTGTTCCAAGACAAGCTGTGGCCCGACTACGACCGTCGAGACCTGTGGGCCGCGTGCGAGGAATACGTCAGCCGCAACCGCCGCTTCGGCAGAGCCGAATAATGTACCTGAGCGGCAGGGCGTGATGACGCTTGCGCAGCGTCTCCGCGACGTGCTCGACAGCGTGGTGCCGGTGACCGAAGAGGACGACGGCGCGCTGACAGTTGCACATGACGGCACGCTGGCATCACTGCGCGTGGTGAGTGTCGCCGAGGGACTGGAGTTGATCTCTCTTTCACAGATCCTGGCCTGGGATGTGCCGTTGGACCGTCGGATTCGGGCCAAGATCGCCGAACAAGCCCGCAACACGATGCTGGGCACCATCACGCTGATCGAGAAGAAACGGATCGGCGAAGTGCTGCTGCGCTACAACTTCCCCGGGGCCGGCCTCACCGACGACGCGCTCTGCACTCTCATCCTGATGGTGCTGTCTACGGGCGCCGACGTGCGGCGCACGCTAAGTGAGTGAGACCTACCCCTTGGCCGCGCAGGTGGCGCACGTCCCGAAGATTTCGATCGTGTGGCTCGCCTCCGAAAAGCCGTGAGCCAGTGCGACTTCCGTTGCCCATGCCTCTACTTGACCGCCCTGGACCTCGACCGTGAAGCCGCAGTTGCGGCACACCAGGTGATGGTGGTGATGGGTGGAACAGCGCCGGTACACCGACTCGCCGGTATCGGTGCGCAGCGTGTCGACGGCGCCGGCAGCTGACATCGACTGCAGTGTGCGGTAGACGGTGGTCAGTCCGATGCCCTCCCCCCGGCGGCGCAGTTCGTCGTGGATCTCCTGGGCGGAGCGGAACTCGTCAAGCGACTCCAGCAGCGCCGTGATCGCCGCACGCTGGCGAGTGCTGCGCACGCCTGCTCCGGTCACCGCGTCTCCTCGCCCGCGTGGGTGACGGCCGCGGTCACGATGTGTGCCAGATGGTGGTCGACCAGCCGGTAGAGCACCTCGCGGCCCGATCGTTCGCCCTCCACTACACCCGCGGCCTTGAGGATCCGAAGGTGCTGGCTGACCAGCGGCTGCGGCACCCCGAGCGCGTCGACCAGCTCGTGCACGCAGCGCTGCGACTCGAGTAGGTGCAGCACGATCGCGATCCGTACCGGCGCGGCCAGCGCCCTCAAGATGTCGCCCGCCGTGTCCAGCACCTGCCGCGGCGGCAGTTCGCCCGGCGCTTCACCGTGACGGTGGGCCAAAGTGGAAACGGTTTCCATTAGACCGCCAGATTACATGCGCGATCGTGCATGTCAACGGAGGGCGATGAGGCGGCGCCCACCTCTCGCGCGAGCAGACGCAAAGGTGCCTTCGCACTCGGCGTGTCGGGGGATTTTGCGTCTGCTCGCGGGAAGAAGTGGCGGCCTCGTTACGCTGTGGACCCGTGGCCTCAGTCATCGATACCGTCGTAAACCTGGCCAAGCGGCGCGGGTTCGTGTACCCGTCCGGCGAAATCTACGGCGGCACAAAGTCAGCCTGGGACTACGGGCCGTTGGGTGTCGAGCTCAAGGAGAACATCAAGCGGCAGTGGTGGCGGGCAGTAGTGACCGGCCGCGATGACGTCGTGGGAATCGACAGCTCGATCATCCTGCCTCGCGACGTGTGGGTGGCGTCGGGCCATGTCGAGGTGTTTCACGACCCGCTGGTCGAATCGCTGATCACCCACAAGCGCTATCGCGCCGACCATCTCATCGAGGCTTACGAGGCCAAGCACGGCCATCCACCGCCGAACGGGCTTGCGGACATCCGCGACCCCGACACCGGCGAGCCGGGCCGGTGGACCGAGCCGCGCGAGTTCAACATGATGCTCAAGACGTATCTGGGCCCGATCGAGACCGAAGAGGGGCTGCACTATCTGCGGCCCGAGACCGCACAGGGCATCTTCGTCAACTTCGCCAATGTAGTGACGACGTCGCGCAAGCGGCCGCCGTTCGGAATCGGCCAGATCGGCAAGAGCTTCCGCAACGAGATCACGCCCGGCAACTTCATCTTCCGCACGCGTGAATTCGAGCAGATGGAGATGGAGTTCTTCGTCGAGCCGGCGACCGCGCCGGATTGGCATCAGTACTGGATCGACACCCGGAAGGAGTGGTACGTCGATCTGGGCATCGATCCCGAAAACCTGCGGCTGTTCGAGCATCCCAAGGACAAGCTGTCGCATTACTCGGACCGCACCGTGGACATCGAATACAAGTTCGGCTTCCAAGGCAATCCGTGGGGCGAGTTGGAAGGTGTGGCCAACCGCACCGACTTCGACCTGAAAACGCACTCCGAGCACTCAGGTGTTGACCTGTCGTTCTACGACCAGGCGGCCGACACCCGTTACATCCCGTACGTGATCGAGCCGGCCGCCGGGCTGACGCGGTCGTTCATGGCGTTCCTCGTTGACGCCTACATTGAGGATGAGGCGCCGAATGCCAAGGGCGGCATGGACAAACGCACGGTGCTGCGGCTCGACCCGCGGTTGGCGCCGGTCAAGGCCGCGGTATTGCCGCTGTCCCGGCATGCCGACCTGTCCCCGAAGGCGCGCGACGTTGCCGCCGAGCTACGCAAGTGCTGGAATGTCGAGTTCGACGACGCGGGCGCGATCGGTCGGCGGTATCGCCGCCAGGACGAGATCGGCACACCCTATTGCGTCACAGTCGATTTCGACTCGCTCGAGGACCACGCTGTGACTGTGCGTGAACGCGACAAGATGACGCAGGACCGGATCAGCATCGACGCGGTTGCCGATTACCTGGCATCCCGGCTGCGCGCCTGCTGAAAAGTTCCTTGGTAAAAGCTGTCAACCGCTAGCTCGAAAACCCTATGATGACGCCCGACATAGGTGGTGGTTGTCATGTACCTGACCCAGGGGTTGCGGCGCGCAGCGCAGATTCGGCCGCGGGAAGAGTCCACGGTCTTCAGGGACAGGCGGCGCACCTGGTCGGAAACGATCGATCGAGTCGCACGGGTCGCCGGTGGTCTCAGCGGAGTCGGCGTGCAGGCTGGCGATCGCGTGGCGATCCTTGCGCTCAACAGTGACCGTTACTTCGAGCTGATGTACGCGATTCCGTGGCTGGGCGCGGTCATGGTGCCAGTGAACATAAGGCTGGCGACACCCGAAATTCGTTATCTCATAGAGGATTCGGGTGCACATGTGCTGTTCATCGACGGCGCCATGACGATGCATGCCGATGCGCTGTCTGAGCTGCCGACGATCGACGCGATGATCTATTTAGACGACGATGCGCCGCCTGCGGGCATGCGGCCCTATGAGGAGTTCGCGGCGTTACCGGCGGTCGCGGACGTTGGCGCAGGCGGCGACGTGCTCGCCGCCCTGTTCTACACCGGGGGCACGACGGGCAAGTCCAAGGGTGTGATGCTCAGTCACAGAAACCTGGTGTCAAACGCGATGAACGTGATCGCCGGGTTCTACTACGACCGGGACACCACTTACCTCCATGCCGGACCCATGTACCACCTCGCCGACAGCGGCGCGACCTTCGCTGTCACGATGTGCGGCGGCTGCCACGTCTTCGTGCCGCGGTTCGATCCCGACGACTGCCTGCGCACCATGGACCAGGAGAAGGTCACGCACGTCGTGTATGTGCCAACAATGATCAACATTCTGACTAATCACCCCAGGGCGGGCGACTTCGGTCTCTCGCACCTCAAATACATTCCCTACGGCGGTTCGCCAATGCCTGAGGGCGTGCTGCGTAAGGCGCTTGAGGTCTTCCCGAACTGTCAGTTCATCCAGTGCTACGGCATGACGGAGGCGGCGCCGGTGTTGACCGTGCTACCGCCGCGCTACGCCACAGTCGAAGCGCCGTTTGCCGGCCTCCTCAAGTCCTGCGGCCAAGCCGCGCACACCACCGAGGTGAGGATCGTCGACGAGAATCGCCAAGAAGTGCCGCGCGGCACGATCGGCGAAGTCGCGGGCAGGGGTCCAACGATCATGTTGGGCTACTGGAACAAACCCGATGCGACGGCAGCCGTGTTGCAGGACGGTTGGTACTACAGCGGCGATGCCGGTTACATGGACGACGAGGGCTTCGTCTTCATCGTCGACAGGCTCAGAGACATGATCATTTCCGGTGGCGAAAACGTCTACTCGGCCGAGGTCGAGCACACGATCTCGTTGATGCGAGGTGTAGCCGAGGTGGCTGTGATCGGCATGCCGGACGCCAAGTGGGGCGAGAGCGTCCACGCTGTGATCGTGCCGCTTACCGGCGCCGAACTCACCGGTGAAGCGGTAATCGCACACTGCCGCACGCAGATTGCCGGCTACAAGTGCCCACGCTCCGTCGAGTTCCGCGACAAGCCGCTGCCGTTGTCCGGCGTCGGGAAGGTGCTAAAACGCGAACTGCGCCAATCGTTCACGAGGGCCGAGCCCTCAGAAGCGTCCGTGTCGAATACGTAATCGTCGCACCAACGGGCGCGGCGAGGGGCGGAGGCAAGCCCCCAACACCGCGTCCAGATCGACGTTTTGCAGCAGAAGTGCGAGTGCGGGCCTGCGAAAGGTCGATCTCGATGAAATGCCGTCGCGGAACCTACGCACGCTCACGGGGGTTAGAAGCGGCCGCCACCGCCGAAGAAGCCACCGCCGGAACTGGGCGAGCCGCCGTACGTGGTTGAACTCCAACCGCCGCCGAACCCGCCGCGCATCGAGCCGCTCAAGATGTTGCCGATGATGATGCCGCCCAGCACCGCGCCCATGTTCGAGTTTCCGCCGCCGTACCGTCCGGTGTAGGCGCGCTGGGCGGCCTGTACGTCGGCGTTGGCCAGCGACTGCGCCTGCGCCGCAAGCATCGACGCGCCGTTGGCGTATGCGATGGCCTCGTTCAGGTCGGTCGAGCGGCTGGCCTCTGCCCCCTGCAGCTGCCGGACGGCCTCCGCGAGTCGGGTGCGCGCCTCCGGGCCGATGCTTCCTCGGCGAGTGTCGATGTAATCGGACACCGCGCGCACTCGCGACTGTGCGGTGAACAGCGCCTGATCGAAGGTGCGGGAAAGGCGGGCCGCGGCTTCTCGCTCCTCTGCGACGTCAGCCAGCAACCGGTCGAGCTCGGCGTCGGCCTTCGTCAATTGCGTGAACGCTCCCAGCGGATCGCTCGATCCGCTGGCTTGTGCAGTGTCGACGGCCTTGGCGGCGGTGGTGCGGGCGGCGGTGAGTTCGTCGGCCTTATTGATCTTGCCCTGGCGCAATTGCGCGTCGGCCTGGGCGATTCCGTTCTGGATGTCCGCGATCGCGGAGGGCAACATCCCGACGGCCCGCTTGATGTCGCTTTCGGCGCTGTCGACCGCGTCAAGCATCGAGCGGGCTTGTCCCAGAGCTGACTCCGTGCTCCGCACGGTGTCGACGAGCTCGGCCTGCTCGCCGGCGACCGGGTGGCCAGCCAGTTCGCGGGCCCGCGTGATGCTCTGGTCGGCGAACTTCAGCCGCTCCTGCGCGGTGGTGACGTTGCCGTTCACCGAACCCAACGCGTTGCTGTCGAACTCGTTGTGCAGGTCGGCCAGCTTCTGTTGAGACGGCGCAATCCGGGCGGTGAGATCCACCAGTTGCTGTGTCAGGGTGTCCAGCTTGGCGGGCGCGTTGAGGACCAAGTCACGCAATTCGTGGAACGCCTCGGTCTGCGCGTCCAGCTCGCGGTCGGCCTGAGCCGCGGACACTATGACGCGCGTCAACAGATCGCGGCGCTGAGCCGTTGTCTCCGGAACTGTGTCATCGAGCTGCTGGCGAACCCTAAAGGCTTGCGCCAGAGCAATTTTAGCGTTGTTCACGGCACGGGTGAACGGCTCGGTTCGATCCGTGCCGAACTCTTCGACCGCCAGTGCCAGCTCGTTGGTGCTGGTGCGCACCGCGTTGTCGACCTCGACGACCTTCGTCTTGGACAGATCGTCGAGCGTGTCAACCGACAGCGAGGCCAATGCCTCGGGGTCGGTCGCGTCCACCCGTTGGGCGGCAGCCAATTCGGCGGCGCGCCGAAGGCGGCGGCGACGTCGCATCAATAGCAGCAGACCCGCGATCACGAGCACGATGCCACCGAGCAACACGAGTACCGTGCCCCACGGCACCTTCATTCCGGGGCTGCCCGAGGTGTTCAGGCCGTTGGCGGCCGCCACGGCGGCTCCGCTCCAGTCGTCTTGGTGAAGTGCGGGCTCGATATCGTTGCGCTGCAAATTGGCAACCTGGCTCGCGCTGACGTTCTTGACGGTGGTGGGCACCTTGAACGCGTACGCCCGGTCGACGGTGGCCACCGCGAGGACAGCATCGTAGGCGCCCAGATTGCTTGTCCGGTAGGTAGTTTCGGCCCAGCTCGCGGGATCCTGACCGGAGAAGTCGTCGACGTAGACGACCCACAGCCGGATCCGCCGACTGTTGTACAGGTTGTTGATCGCGGTCTCGACCTGGGTGCGGCCGGCATCGGTCAACACTCCGGCTTTGTCGGTGATGTACTCGGGAAGGTGGAACGGTCGATCTGCCGCGGCCTGCGGCGCGACCAGAAGAGCCGCGGCGAGCACCGCGAAGATGGGGCCGAGCAGTCGGGCGAGGATGAACCGCTTGCGCGAAGAGCAGAAGGCAGAGCGCATGATCGCCAATCTAGCTGCATGCACGGTCGCCGTGAGCGGTCGCTGGCAGACTGTGCCTCGGTGACCGCTCATCAGCACGACGGGTACGACGCGCACGACCGCGAACGGATTGTGGTCGAGGCGCCGAAGACCGCCGCACTGCCCGGCGGGGCGTCCGAACATCGCACTGATTTCGCCCGCGATCGGGCACGCGTTCTGCACAGCGCCGCGCTGCGGCGGCTCGCTGACAAGACGCAGGTGGTCGGGCCGCGGGAAAGCGACACTCCGCGGACCCGGCTGACTCATTCGCTCGAGGTTGCGCAGATCGGCCGCGGCATGGCCGTCGGGCTGGGTTGCGACCCGGATTTGGTCGACATGGCAGGCCTGGCTCACGACATCGGCCATCCGCCGTACGGGCACAACGGCGAGAAGGCGCTCGACGACTTCGCCGCCGACTACGGCGGGTTCGAGGGCAATGCCCAGAACCTGCGCATCCTCACCCGTCTGGAACCCAAAACCCTTGATGCTCAAGGCGTCAGCGCGGGCCTCAACTTGACCCGCGCCGCGCTCGACGCGGTGACCAAGTATCCGTGGCTGCGCCGTGCCGACCACCGCAAGTTCGGTGCTTACGCGGAGGACGCCGAAATGTTCGCCTGGGTGCGCGATGGCGCGCCACCCGGTCGGCCGTGCCTGGAGGCTCAGGTAATGGATTGGGCCGACGACGTCGCGTACTCCGTTCACGACGTCGAGGACGGGGTGATTTCGGGGCGGATCGACCTGCGCGTGCTTGCCGACGACGATGCCGCCACCGCGCTTGGTCGGCTCGGCGAGCAGGAAGGTGGACTGCCCGCCGATGACCTGGTGGCCGCCGCCGGTCGGCTGTCGCAGTTGCCAGTAGTCGCCGCGGTCGGCAAGTACGACGCAACTCTCGCGTCCTCGGCCGCGTTGAAGCGGTTGACCAGCGAGCTGGTCGGGAGGTTCGCCTCCGCCGCGATCGCGCAGACCCGGAACATGGCCGGCCCCCAGCCGCTCACCCGGTACGCCGCCGACCTGCACGTTCCCGACCTTGTCCGCGCGGAGGTCGCCGTGCTGAAAATCCTGGCGCTGCAGTTCATCATGTCGGACCCTCGCCACCTGCAGCTGCAGGCCCTGCAGCGGGAACGCATCCACCGGATGGCGCACTGGTTGCTCGCCGGCGCGCCGGCCACGCTGGACCCGCTGTTCGCGCCCGCATTCAACGCCGCCGAGGATGACGGCCAGCGTCTAAGGGTCATCGTCGATCAGATCGCGTCGTTCACAGAGGGTCGGTTGGAGCGACTCGAGCGTGCTTAAACTGAGCCGATGGCCGGCACCCGCATCTCCGATCGTGACATCGCCGCCATCCGCGAACGCAATCGCATCGACGAGGTCGTCGGCGACTACGTCCAACTGCGCCGCGCCGGTGCCGACTCGCTGAAGGGCCTGTGCCCGTTCCACGATGAGAAGTCACCGTCGTTTCATGTCCGGCCCAACCACGGCCACTTCCACTGCTTCGGCTGCGGTGAAGGCGGCGATGTGTACGCGTTCGTCCAGAAGATCGAGCACATCAGCTTCGTCGAGGCGGTCGAGCAGCTGGCCGACCGGATCGGTTACACGATCACCTACACCGGAGCCGCGTCGGCCGTGCAGCGCGACCGGGGCAGCCGCAGCCGCCTGATCGCCGCCAACGCCGCCGCCCAGGAGTTCTACGCCGAGGCCCTGCAGTCACCCGAGGCGGCTCCGGCCCGGCAGTATTTGATCGACCGCAACTTCGACGCCGACGTGGCACGACACTTCGGCTGCGGCTTCGCTCCCTCGGGTTGGGACTCATTGACGAAACACTTGCTGCGCAAGGGTTTTGAATTCAAGGAGCTCGAAGCGGCGGGGTTGTCACGAGAGGGCCGCCACGGGCCGATGGACCGCTTTCACCGGCGGTTGCTGTGGCCGATCAGGACCAGCAGCGGCGAGGTCATCGGCTTCGGCGCACGCCGCATCTTCGACGATGATCCGATGGAAGCCAAGTACGTGAACACGCCCGAAACCGTGTTGTACAAGAAGTCCGCGGTGCTGTTCGGGATCGACCTGGCCAAGCGCGACATCGCCAAAGGCCACCAGGCCGTCGTCGTCGAGGGATACACCGACGTGATGGCGATGCACCTTGCCGGGGTGACCACTGCGGTGGCGTCGTGCGGCACCGCATTCGGCGACGAGCACCTCGCGATGTTGCGCCGACTCATGATGGACGACAGCTTCTTTCGCGGCGAGCTGATCTACGTGTTCGACGGTGACGAAGCCGGCCGCGCGGCCGCGCTCAAGGCGTTCGACGGTGAACAGAACCTGGCCGGGCAGTCCTTCGTCGCGATCGCCGCGGACGGCATGGATCCCTGCGATCTGCGCCTGAAGGCCGGTGACGGCGCGCTGCGCGACCTGGTGGCCCGGCGCACGCCGTTGTTCGAATTCGCTATCCGCTCAGCGCTTTCGGAGATGGACCTCGACAGTGCGGAGGGCCGGGTCGCCTCGTTGCGGCGATGCGTGCCGATGGTCGCCCGGATCAAGGACCCGACGCTCCGCGACGAGTACGCGCGCCAGCTCGCCGGATGGGTCGGCTGGGACGACGTCGCTCAGGTGATCGGCCGGGTGCGCGAAGACGCGCAGCGGCGGGGCGGCACGCTTCGGCGCGAGTCGAGGCGCGCCGCAGCGACGAGGAAGCCGTCACCGACATCTGCGGCGCCCTCACCGGAGCGGCCCGACCCCCGCGACCCGACACTGTGGCCGCAGCGGGAAGCGTTGAAGGGCGCGCTGCAATACCCGGCGCTGGCCGGACCGGTGTTCGACTCGCTGACCGTCGACAGCTTCACCCACCCCGGCTACGCGGCTGTGCGGGCGGCGATCGCGTCGGCGGGCGGCACGTCGGCTGGGTTGGCCGGAGCCGAGTGGATCGACTCGGTCCGCCAGCAGGCGGCAGCGGCGGGCGGGCTGGTCAACGAGCTCGGTGTCGAGACCATTCGCGTCGACGACGACGACAAGCTGCCCCGGTACATCGGCGGCGTGATGGCCCGGTTGCAGGAGGTCTGGGTGGGCCGGCAGATCGCTGAGGTCAAGTCGAAGTTGCAGCGCATGTCACCGATTGAGCAGGGTGATCAATACCACGCCTTGTTCGGCGAGTTGGTCGCGATGGAGGCCTACCGACGCAGTCT
This sequence comes from uncultured Actinomycetota bacterium, assembly GCA_963744085.1. GTDB lineage: Bacteria > Actinomycetota > Actinomycetes > Mycobacteriales > Mycobacteriaceae > Mycobacterium. The sequence goes on along the minus strand of CAVUSK010000012.1, from coordinate 93,306 downwards.
GCTCGAGCAGGCGACTGGAGACGGAAACGGGCTGACCGCGTAAGGTTCTCGCCATGACTTCACGTGTGGGGCGTGTCGTGATTCTCGGTGGCCTCGCGGTCGCCGCCGCAATGGGCCCGGCAATGGTCGATGCCCCTGACCGTGTCGACGCGCAGTGCCTGGCCACGTTCGGGTCGCGTAACGACGGCGTCTGCCTGGATGGGCCGTCGGCGCCGCAGCCGGATTTCCCGTCGTTCGGGGTGGGTCCCACCGACGGTAGCGGCCCCGGGATCAGCAGCAGCCCGCTGTTTCCGGGTCAGACAGTCGAAATGCCGTTGGCCTAGGCGACTCGTCGGGGCTAGGCGCGCGGCGCCTGCGACCGCAGCACCAATGTTTCGTTGTCGATTTCGGTCAGCGTGACCATCCCCGTGTCGGGTGAGACACGGTTGGCGATCTTGCGCCGTCCTGCGTCGATCATCGTTTTGGCCGCGGGACTGCCGGTCACGGCCTTGTAGGTGCCGACGATCTGCTCGTATCGGCGCCGGCCGGCTCGAGTACCCAGCACGTAGCCCATGGCCAATACGACGGCATAGCGGATCACGGTCGTCCCCTCCACAGTTGTGCGTGCCACCATCCTGCCTGACGTGTCCAGCGGCACGTTCAGGGCAGGCGACTCGTGGCGTTGGCCCGCCGCCGTACGCTAGAGTCGTCCCGCGTTGCGCGCAGCATCCGCGCGGGCGAGCGATCCCCTGTAGCTCAATTGGCAGAGCGTTCGGCTGTTAACCGAAGGGTTGCTGGTTCGAGTCCAGCCGGGGGAGCAAGCATACGCCCATGTCAAAGGCAGTATCTAGCCTATCGAATGAAGTATCGTGCCTCCGCCATGCGGTTCCTCGAAGGATTTGGCGGCGCCAGCTCGCTCTAGTTAATTCAGGTTCAACTCGATGATTTCTTCCCTGATCGAGTTTCGTTCTCGTTCGGCCAGTCCACTGTCGTTGCCCGTAACGATGACGCTTACCCACGTACTGTGCGCCTCGAGCGGGACGCACACCACCGTCGTAATGACCGCTGCACCATTTATTGCCCCGGCGATGATCTGAAAGTCCCCGTCTTGGGCGGGGTCGTAGATGTCGTATGTAAGCTCCGGGCGAGTCTTGAGCAGTGCTTCGATGTACTTCAGTGCATTCCAGTGCGGGGTGTTGAGGGTGAAAGTTCCCCAATGTACGTACATGAGTTGCTCCTTGCTCTGATCGGACGCCAGCGCAATTGAATGGATAGTTGAAGTTTGGCATGTCGTGGTTGGCGGCCGCAGGATTGCTGCCAAACACCCGCAATTTGATGTGGGCGTGGCCCCCCTGAAACAAGCCCTCTTGGTCCTCGCGGGCGATCTGCACGAGCCGCTTCAGGTGCTCCTCGGTGAACGTCGCGTAACTGCGTTCACTCCGTCGGCCACGGGTGCGACTCCTTTGCGCACTTCGCACTTGATCCTGCGGTCTGACAAAGTTCACCTATGTCGGATTTGGACCGTCGAGAACGGAATACCTGTCAGGTACCTCTCGAATCCAGACGGTGACCGCTTTCTCATCGTCGACCCCTTGGACGCTGACATGGCGGGCTGGAGTCGCGAGGTCGCCAAAGACCCGGATTGGCATTCGTCGACAAACGTGTCTGCACCAACTGACCGCACTCGAATAGAACCATTCGAACTCGACCGGCGATACTGGCCCCGTTTCGGCGAGATCTACGCGGGGCAGGACACCGGCAGCGTCAGGGAAGTGTGGTGCGCGCTCGTCGATCACGGCGAGCGCATTGTGAGGTGGATTCCGCCGGAGTAGCACCGCCGTGCCGCACGCATGGCCAATGCCTTGCTGGAGAAAGTGGAGGTCTAGAGCGGGCCAACTCCGCTTCTGGAGGCGCCCAGTCCACCCAGGGGAGCTCATTTCTGCGAGGTCTCGTCGCCGCCATCCTCCCTTGAGTCGCGGGTCACGATGCCACCGCGCTCGAGAGCGGTCGCCTGTTTGGTTATCACCAGTGCTCTTGCGATGCTGTCAGCGCCGACCGCTGTGCTGGTGCCCCTCATTCGAGGGGTTGATGATGGACGAGAAATACGATATTCCGCGTCCCACGCCCAGCGGATCAGAACAGCAAAATTCCGTCCCCGCAAAATTTGAGGCACCTGCCGAGAATGCGCCTGTCTAGCTCGCTGGTTAGATCCATACATGCGTAACGCCGGTAAGTATTCAGCTAATCTCAAGGTTCTGTTTAGAAACCGGCGGCTGACGAAGCCGTCAATAATCCGGACACATCCCGCAGCGGGCGTCGTCGGCGGAAGCAAAGGCGGCGCGTTTTCGTGTTTCAAAATCTTCACCCGGAGCGATAAACGAGCATGAACGAGAGCGCACGTCAGATCGCCGTTTTCCTCGGCGCCGCGGTGGTGACAACCTCGGCGCTGACCGCAGCCGTCAACATTCCTTCCGCCATCGCTGCCCCATGCCCGGACGTCGAGGTGGTGTTCGCCCGAGGCACTAACGAACCGCCCGGTGTCGGCGGCGTTGGACAGGCCTTCGTCGACTCGCTGACCTCCCAAACCGGCGGGAGGTCCGTGGGCGTCTACGCGGTGAACTACCCCGCCACTGACGCTTTTTCCAGCTCGTCGGCCGTCGGTGCTAACGATACGAGCGGTCACGTCCAGAGCATGGCCGCGAACTGTCCCAACACCAGAATGGTGCTCGGCGGATATTCACAAGGTGCGCTCGTAATGGATCTGGCCACCGGAGCGATGCCTGCCAATGTGGCCAATAGTGTCGCGGCGGTCGCTGTGTTCGGTAACCCGTCGCCTAACGGTTCGTTGGCGAGGGCGTTGTCAGGCGGCCGGCCGATGCCCGGCATCGGCCCGCTGTACACCTCCAAGACGATTGACATGTGTATGCCGGGCGACCCGATTTGCACCAACGGCGTGAGCATGGGACCGCACGTCCAGTACGTCCAGTCCGGAATGACCAATCAGGCAGCGACTTTCGCCGCAGGTCGTCTCTGAACGCACATCGGCCCGCCACCCCATAAAGTGACGGGCCGACGCGGTGTGCGTTTAGGTCGCGCACTGCGACACGAGGATGTGACCCCCGCCGTTGCGTTGCAGGGCGCCCTGCTCGGCCTCCGAGCGATTCGCTCCGTACCAGCCGTAGTAATTGTCCCCGTTGACGGCCAGCGCGGCGCACCCGTTCTTCGACCAGGCGAGGAATACGCAGTGGCTGCCGCCGTAGTTCTGGCACTCACTCAGCGAGCGGACTCTCGCACTGTCCAGGTCGTTGTAGTTGTTGCCCCAGCCATACGCACCGGTCTCCGGCGAGTACGAGATGGCGACGAACTTGTCCGCCTGTGCGTTCGCCGGTGCCGCCGCACCGAGCGCGCCCGCGACGATCGCGCCGGCGGCGACGAGCATGGCTGCGGCGACGAGCATGGCTGCGGCGACCTTGGTCCGACGACGAGGGTTGTTCTGTGTGGTGATCATGCTTCTCCTTGCGTTCTCGCACCCCCCTGTGGGCTGCGTTCACGTGTAGGAGCGACCACGAGTCGAAACGGGGACACTTTTCTGGGAGATCTTTCGTCCGGCCGCGCTCACTAGGGTGAAACTCATGCGATTTCGCCGACTCGCGGTCATGCTGCTGGCGTGCGGACTTCTCGTCGCCGGTTGCGGCTGGAGCCCCCCGAGTGCACCGCCGCCGTCGCCCGACACCTGCGCCCCCACGGACGGGCCCACGCCAGACGCCGTGGCCTCCGCCATCAACGGGCTACGGCCAGCCTCACAGGGCGCGTGGAAGGAAACGGCCCGCGGCCACACCAAGAATTGCCGCCTGTACTGGGTGCAGGTGGGCGCCGGGGCCGACCCGGCCGCGCCGCAGCACCTGCTGTTCTTCGACCGCAACACCCCGATCGGCACCGCGACGCCTGAGCCCAAGCCCTACACCGTGGTGCTGAGTTCGGGCGACAACACTGTGACCGTGCAGTACCAGTGGCAGCAAGGCGGCGACGCCCCGGGCAGGCCGACTGGAATAGCTCAGGTCAGGTTCGAGCTGGGCGACGACGGCAAGCTCAAGGCGCTGGACCCGATCCCCAACCGGTAGCGGTCAGTCGTCGTCTTCGTCGATGCGCTCCGGGTGCAGCATCGGCACGTCGCGCAACTGCTCGGGAATCCCGAAGCCGTCGACGAGGGCTTCCGCATACGGCCGCAGCGTGCGGCAGCGTTCGTTGATGCCCCGCGTGACGGCCTTGGCCCGTTCCGTCGACAGGTAGGTGTGTTCGGTGAACCAGGCCTTGTCTTCCTCGATCACCGACAACGCATAGAGATCGCACACCATGTTCAGCACACGCTGAGCCTCCCGGCTATCGCACGATTCGATGCCGGCGACGAAGGCCTCCAGGATGATGCGGTCGATGTGCGCGGTCGCTGCGTGCAGCACGTGATCCTGCACCTCGTTGAACGCGTCGAACGCGTCTTTCTCCTTGGTCCTGTCCTGCAGGCGACGGGCGACGGTCGACAGCAGATATTCCTCGCGGTCCTCGAACATCTTCATCTGAGTGCCGCGATTGAAAAGGCTGCCCTCTTCCTCGTTATCTTGGCGGGTGTCGATGATTCTCTGCCAAAGCGCTTGCGCCAGGGTACGTTTGACAACCCTGTCTCCGACAGTGCTGGCCGCGAACCGAACCCACTCGACAGGGCTCATGCTGTGTATGTCATCGGAGTACGCAGTCAGCTGTTCCTTGGCGACCAGCTGGATCAGCACATGGTTGTCGCCCTCGAAGGTGGTGAAGACGTCGGTGTCGCCCCGCAACGCAATCAACCTGTTCTCAGCCAGATAGCCTGCGCCGCCGCAGGCTTCGCGGGCCTCTTGAATCGCACGGCTGGCATGCCATGTATTGGCCGCCTTCAGGCCGGCAGCGCGTGACTCGAGCTCGCGCTGTTCCTCCGGGTCCGGAATCTCGGTGGTCTGGATTTCGTGGAGCTTGGCCACCAACTCGTTCTGCGCGAATTGCAGCGCATAGGACCTCGCGATGAGCGGCAGGAGCCGACGCTGATGGACGAGGTAGTCCATCAGCAATACCTCGCCCTCGTCATCTGGAGTCTTGAATTGCCTGCGCTGCAACGCATATCGGGTGGCGATGTCTAGCGCCACCTGCGTGGCGGCCGCCGCACTGCCACCGACGGTCACTCGGCCGCGCACCAGCGTTCCCAGCATTGTGAAGAACCGCCGGTTCGGATTGTCGATCGGTGACGAGTATGTGCCGTCCTCGGAAACGTCACCGTATTTGTTGAGCAGGTTGTTCCGCGGGATTCGGACGTGATCGAACATGATGCGACCGTTGTCCACACCGGGCAGCCCGCCCTTGTAGTCGCAGTCGGATGTAGTGACGCCGGGGAGGTCATTGCCCTCGTCGTCACGGATGGGTACGGCGAAGCAATGCACTCCGTGATTCTTCGGCTCTTCTCCCGGACCCGCGGTGATCAGCTGCGCGAAAACCGCTGCCATTCGGGCGGATTCCGCTGCGCCGCCGATGTAGTCCTTGCGTGACGTCTTGGTGGGTGAGTGGATGACGAACTCGTCGGTCTCCCTGTCGTAGGTTGCTGTGGTCTCCAGCGCCTGGACGTCGCTGCCGTGGCCGGTCTCGGTCATCGCGAAGCAGCCGAGCAGGTCGAGGTTGATGATCTTCTGCACGTACGCCTCGTGGTGGCGTTCGGTGCCGAGGTTCTCGATCGCGCCGCCGAACAGTCCCCATTGCACACCGGCTTTCACCATGAGTGAGAGGTCGGACATCGCGAGCATCTCGATAGTGGTGACCGCCGCCCCGACGTCGCCGGTTCCGCCGTGCTCCTTGCGAAAGCCGTCATCGGCTGCGCCTCCCGCGGCGACGATCTTCAGCTGCTCCATCGTCTTGGTACGCGCGATCACCGTGTTGGGGGTGTAATGCGGCCGGAAGACTTCGCCTGCCAGCTGCTCACGGCACCGGTTCCGTACCTGGTGCCACCGGCCGTCGAGAGTGATCAGTAGATGCCGGGCAAGGTCAGGAGAGATCTGAGTGGTAGTCGACGCCATACCAGACGGTAACCCGTAGCCGCATCCCCGCGGCAGCACTCCCGCAAAGGGTAGGTCTACCTGCGTAGGTGTGGCGTGCGCCGCAGGCGTTCAATTGGCGTCATGACAACGCCGCGCACCGGCCTGCCGCATGAGTTCGACCACACCCACAGCGACGTGTCCGGCGGATGGCTGAGGGCGGCGAGCTTCGGGGCGATGGACGGTCTGGTGAGCAACACCGCGTTGATCGCCGGGGTTGCGGCGGCGGCGAACGCTCACGCGGTCGTGCTCAGTGGCGTCGCCGGTCTGCTCGCCGGCTCGTTCTCTATGGCGCTGGGCGAGTACACGTCCGTCACGACGGCCAATGAACAGATCGATTCCGAACTGCGCCTTGAACGTCGTGCGTTTCGCGCTCATCCGCAGGCCGAGATGGAGGAGCTCGTTCAGATGCTCGTCCAGATGGGCATGTCCGAGGAGACGGCGCGCGCGGCCACGAAAGAGATCCATCAGGACGAGAACCAGGCGGTCAATTTCCACATGGTTGCCGAGCTCGGCGTCGACCCCCGCGAAAAGCCGTCCGCACGCCTTGCCGCGATCTCGTCGTTCCTCATGTTCGCGATCGGCGCGGTCGTCCCGCTGATCCCATACCTACTCGGCTTCGCCTCGCTCGCCGCCGGGCTGGTGTGCGGCGGCGTCGGACTGCTCGTTGCCGGGGGAGTCGCGGCCCGGTACACCGGAAAGCCGGTGTGGTGGGCGTCCACGCGCCAATTGGCATTCGGGGCGGTTGCTATCGCCGCGACGTATCTCGTTGGGCTACTTATCGGTTCGGCTGTGAGCCCCTAGCGAGGATGAGGGCTCAACCGTAGTTCTGCCACCACTGATATAGCGAATTCATATCGTTGCTAAAGATATTGCCCAACATCAGGTCGGCGTTCCTGGTGTAGAACATGTCCGGCTGACCGTTGTAGGTGCCGCACGAACGTTGACCGCCCGGGTTCGAATCGTTGTTGTAGTACCAGTCGCCGGGCGACGCCGTGCGCACTCTTTGTCGCCGAACATATTGAGACAAGGGCGATCTGGCGCGAAACGGCTACTTATTATTCGTCAGTTCGGGGTGTTCGTGGGTTGGTCGCCGCGTCGTCGAGCAACCGGTGCAGCACAGCAACGGCGGCGGCCAGCGTCTGCCGGTCGTCGGAGTCGAGCGCGGCGATGTGCGGATCGATGACACCGGCGCGGTCGGCACGCACGTGACGCAACGTGTCGATTCCCGCCGGCGTGATCTCGATGAGGACCGCCCTCGCATCGGCGGGATCGGTGGTCCGGGTGACGAAACCGGCGTCTTCCAGGCGGCGCACCTGCATGGTCATCGTCGGCTGCGAGCAGTGGTCCAGCGCGGCGAGGTCGGAGATCCGGGTCGGGCCTTGGTCCCCGATCGTCCCCAGCAGCCGGGCCTGAGCCCACGGCAGCGGGAGCGTCGTGCGCTGGGTAGCGAGCCGGTTCAGTCTGGCCACCACCCCCAGCAGGTCGACTCCGAGCGACGGGCGCGCGGATTCGGAAGAAGACATGCTTCCAAATTACATAGGTTGCCTATGCACGATCAACGTGTTGCGTTTCACAACCCCGCGGCGCCGCCTGGCAGAATCAAGAAGTGACTGGGAGCCGGGTGCCGCGGGACGGGCTGCCGCACCCGGCTCGCAAGGGGTCGCTTCGGCCCGGCGAGTTCGCGCAGGCGTCGGTGATGGCGGCGTTGTCCGCAGCCACCGCGATTGTGTCGGTGGTTATCCCGTTCGCTGCAGGATTGGCGCTGCTCGGCACCGTTCCGATGGGCATCATTTCCTACCGCTACCGCATTCGCGTTCTGATTGGGGCGACGGTCGCCGGCGCGCTGATCGCGTTCCTGATTGCGGGCATGGGCGGGATGATGACCGTGGTCCAATGCGCCTACATCGGCGGGTTGGTCGGCCTGGTCAAGCGCCGCAACCGGGGCACGCCCACAGTGATCGTGGTGGGGGTCTGCGCTGGTGTGGCGTGCGGTTTTGCCGTGGTCGCTGGCCTGGCCGTGCTGTCGCGGCTGCGGAATTTGATCTTCGAATCAATGACTGCGAACGTCAACGGCGTGGCGCGCGCGCTATCTCACGTGCCGTACATGCAGCCGTTCGCCGAGCGCCTCAAAGACACGTTCGCGCGGTTGTTGAGTTACTGGCCGTGGCTGATCGGCGGTCTATCGGTGCTGTTCATCTTGATCGTCACGCTGATCGGATGGTGGGCTCTGTCGCGCGTGCTCAGGCGGTTGTGGTCGGTTTCCGACCTTCAGAAACTGGATACGCCCGCCGATCCCGGCGTGATCGCGCCTCTTCCGGTGCGGTTGCACGACGTCACCTTTCGATATCCAAATGCCGACAACGACGCGCTGGGACCGGTGACTTTGAGTGTGGAACCCGGCGAACACGTCGCGATCACCGGCGTGAACGGCTCGGGCAAGACCACGCTGATGCTGCTCTTAGCCGGGCAGCAGCCCACCTCGGGAACGATCGAAAGACCGGGCTCCGTCGGGCTCGGCAAGGTCGGTGGCACTGCGGTGATCATGCAGCACCCGGAGAGCCAGGTCCTCGGGACTCGTGTCGCCGACGACGTGGTGTGGGGGCTACCGCCCGGGCAGAGCACCGACGTGCCCAGGATCCTCGAGGAGGTGGGCCTCGACGGGCTGGCCGAGCGTGACACCGGCGGGCTCTCCGGCGGCGAACTGCAGCGACTCGCGGTGGCGGCCGCGCTCGCACGGGAGCCGTCACTGCTGATCGCAGACGAGGTGACGAGCATGGTCGACCAGCCTGGCCGCGCGTCGCTGTTGCGGCTTCTGGCCGGGCTGCGCGAGCGCCACCGAATGACGTTGGTGCACATAACGCACGACAACAACGAGGCCGACTCGGCCGAGCGAATCGTCAACCTGACAGGCAACGGCAACAGCGACAACACCGAGATGGTCAAGCCGGTGGCCGCGCCGGTGGCGACGCCACCGGTGGATCTGCGATCGGCAGCGGCGGTGATCGAGGTCGATGGGGTAGGCCACGAATACGCCAGCGGAACGCCTTGGGCCACAACCGCTTTGCGCGATGTCAGTTTCGACGTGTACGAGGGGGACGGCCTGCTGATCCATGGCGGCAACGGTTCCGGCAAATCGACTCTGGCCTGGATCATGGCGGGGCTCACCGTACCCACCACCGGCAGCTGCCTGCTCGACGGCAGGCCCGTGAGCGACCAGGTGGGCGCCGTCGCGATATCGTTCCAGGCCGCCAGGCTGCAGCTGATGCGCGGTCGGGTCGATCGAGAAGTCGCGTCAGCGGCAGGGTTTTCGCCGACCGAGACAGACCGCGTGGTGGCCGCGCTCGCGACCGTGGGACTGGATGCATCGCTGGCCACCAGGCGAATCGACCAGCTGAGCGGTGGGCAGATGCGGCGCGTCGTGCTGGCCGGGTTGCTGGGGCGCTCGCCACGCGCGCTCATCCTCGACGAGCCTCTTGCCGGGGTGGACGTCGCCAGCCAGCGCGGGCTGGTGCGTCTGCTCGAAGATCTACGGCGCCGCACGGGACTGACGGTGGTCGTAATCTCACATGACTTCGCCGGGCTGGAGAACCTATGCCCGCGCACGCTGCGCCTCCAGGACGGCGTGGTGCGGCCGGCGCCGGCGACCGCCGGGGGTGCCGCATGAGCGCCCCGACGCGTCGGCCGGTTGTTCTGCTGCGCCCCATTCCAGGCACGTCGACGATTCACGAGTTGTGGGCCGGAACGAAACTCATTGCCGTGTTTGTTATCTCGGTGCTGCTGACGTTCTACCCAGGCTGGCTCACCATCGCGCTCGTCGCCGCCCTCGTGCTCACCGCTGCTTTGATGGCGCGGATTCCACGTGGCGCGCTGCCGTCGGTGCCGCGTTTGCTGTGGGTGATAGTGGCGGTCGGCGGGATCACCGCGGCACTGGGTGGGGGCCCTCCGGACGTCCACTTCGGCTCTGTGGAACTGGGTTTGGGCGGGCTCCTGTACTTCCTGCGCGTCACCGCATTGTCGATTGTGCTGCTCGGTCTGGGCGCGATGATGTCGTGGACCACCAACGTCGCGGAGGTTGCACCGGCGGTCGCGACGCTTGGCCGCCCAATGCGGTGGCTGCGGATCCCGGTCGACGAGTGGGCGACGGTGCTGGCCTTGGCACTTCGCGCATTCCCCATGTTGATCGACGAGTTCCGCATCCTCTATGCCGCCCGCCGGCTGCGGCCACGTTCAGTGCCGACGACGCGACGGGAGCGGCTGAGGCAGCGGCGAGCTGAGCTGATCGACATGGTGACCGCCGCGATCACGGTCGCGCTGCGGCGTGCCGACGAGATGGGCGACGCCATCGCGGCACGCGGTGGCACCGGGCAGATTTCGGCGACGCCGGCGCGGCCGCGGTGGCCCGATGCGGTAGCGCTGCTGCTCGTGGCGGCGGTGTCGGCGGCTGCGATCGTCAGCGAGCAGCTGCTGGGCGCGACCACCGTCTAGCGGTCGGCGGCCGCGTTGGCCGCGGCCTGACCTCGGCCCAGTGCCTGCATGACATCGAGGCGGCCGAGGAACATCTCGTCGAAATACGGTTTGAGGGCCTCGAATCCCGCCGCGAACCCCGCCCCACCCGGTGCGGGAATCCGCGGACCCCGCAGCACGTCGAAGAACGGGGAGACGTCAACGCCCCTGGCAGCCCAGTAGTCGAAGTATGTGTGTTGCGCGGCCAGCACGGCGGGCACCGCCGCTCCGTCGGCACCCAAGTAGGCATTGCCGTCGGCGCTGCCCATCCACTCGAGTACGTCGCGTACCGCGTCAGGGTGGGGCGAGGCCGAATTTCCCGCAGCGGCGATGCCGTTGGTGACGCTGACCCGGCCGACAGGTCCCGAGGGCATCGACGCGATGCCCCACCGGAAGCGGGCGTTGGACGCGACCTGCGCCAGGTTGTAGGTACCCGACTGGAACAGCGCCATCCGCCCCTGTAGGAACATGTTGCGCGAGAAGTCACCGTTGTCGTTGGTGTCGGAGGCCGGTGGCGCCAGCCTGTCGCTGTTGATCAGGCGCACGAGATAGCGAAACGCCTCGGCAGCCTGCGGATTGTCGAACGCGAACCGGTCACCGTCGGAGAACACACCACCCGCCGAGCCGATGTAGTTGAGGTAGATGCCTTGGAGGTCGTTGGCGGCGTTGTAGGCCCACTGCCGTGTCCGGTCACCGGCTAGGCGGGCCAGCAGTGGCCGCAGGGTGTCCGTTGCGTCGTCAGGGCTCCACCGCAGTGTGTCGAGTGCCGCCGGGTCCACACCGGCCGCGGACAGCAGATCAGCGTTGTAGTACAACGCGATTCCAGCGTCGGTCAGCTGCGGCACCCCCCACAGCGTGCCGTCTCGGGTGAACTGCTCGACCACCGACGGTTCCCATTCGGCCGCGGCTTGCGGCCCCACCGCCCCGGTGACGTCGACGAGCCGGCCGCTGTCGGCGTAGGGCGCGAAATATGCGTTGCTGATCCAGAAGATGTCGTCGGCACTGCCGCCCGCGAGGTCGGTGCGCAACGTGTCGAAGTATGTGGAGTACGCGACGACGTTGACGCGCACCTCAATGCCGGGGTGGCGACGGGTGAACTCCTCGAACGATTTGCGGTACGCCGCGGCCACCTGCTGATCCCACAGCCGCACCGTGACCACCGTCCGCCCGCCCGGTTCGGTTTCTCGGCCGAGAACGACGGCCGATGCCAGTAGGACCGCCATCACGGCGATGAGGCTGAGCGCAGTCAACGTCGAAAACTTGGGTCGCGCAATCATTTCAGACCCGTCACGACGATAGACCGGACGATGTGGCGCTGAAACGCTACGAACACCACGAGCAGCGGGACGATCGCGACCGTTGTCGCCGCCATGACCAGCGTCCACTGAGCGTTGTACTGGGACTGCAACCCCGCGGTGGCGACCGTCAACACCCGCCACTTCGGCCCGCTGGTGATCACCAGCGGCCACATGAAGTTGTTCCACTGCGAGACAACGGTGATCAGGGTCAGCGTTACGAGGATCGGCTTGCTGACCGGGATCACGACGTGCACCAGGATATCGAGTGTGTTCGCGCCCTCGAGGCGTGCGGCGTCGATCAGGTCGGCCGGGATCGTGCGGAAGTACTCGCGCAACAGGAAGATCGCGTATGGCGACCCGAACACGAACGGCAGCACCAGCGCCCAGAACGTGTTGCGAAGGCCGGCCTGCGCCATCATCAGATACAACGGCACGATGGTCACGGTGGGCGGCACCATCAACGTCGCGATGTAAATCCAGAACAGCACATCACGTCCGCGAAAGGACAACCGGGCGAACGCGTATGCCGCCAGCACCGAGAACGTCAGCTGGCCGAGCACGATCACGGCGGTCATCAGCGCGGTCACCGCGACGGCGCGCCCGAAGCCGGCGTCGGCCAGCCCCGTGTAATTTTGCAGTGTCGGGGGATTCGGCACCTGAAGTGGTGTGCCCGTTGCGAACTGCCGCGCCGAGGTGAACGACGTTACGACACCGAACACGAACGGCGCCAACGTGATCAGCGCGCCGAGGCTCAGCAACACGTAGATTGTGACGCCGGAGGCCGCACGGCTAGGCGAGGTCATAGCTGATCCGTCGTCGGAAATAGAGGTGTTGCGCGACAGTGGCGAACACCAGGATCGCGAACAGGACGATCGCCATCACTGCGGCCCGGCCGACCGCTGCTGTGCCGAACGCCTCGACGTAGATGCGGTGCGCGACCAGGTCGGTGCGGTTCTGAGGGCCGCCGCCAGTCAGCGCATACACGGTGTCGAAAACCTGTGCGGCGCTAATGATTCCCGTCACCACGACGAAAAACAGCGTCGGGCGGAGGAGCGGCAGCGTGATACGCCAGAACCGCTGCCAAGCACCGGCGCCATCCAACCGGGCGGCGTGGTAGATCTGTTCGGGGATGGCCAGGATGCCGGCCAGGAAGAACAGCGTCATATAGCCCACGTTGGTCCAGACGGTGACGGCCGAAACCACCGGCAGGGCGAGGCCGGGATCGGTGAGCCACTCCACCCGGTGGCCCAACAGCGTGTTGATGGCACCGTCGGTGGGAGCGAGCAGCCAGCGCCAGAGCACCGCGATGGCGATCGGCGCACAGATCCACGGGATCACGTACAGCGTTCGGAAGAACACGCTGCCGGGAAGCTGGCGGGCGAGCATCGACGCTGCGAAGAGGCCGAGCGCGCTCTGTACCGGGACCACGAGGGCGACGAACGCCGCGGTCATCACCAGCGAATTGCCAAACGTGCCGTCGGTGAGCACGGAGCGCCAATTGTCCAGTCCGACATAACGGATGGGGCCCAATAGGTCCCAACGGTGCAGGCTCAACCAGCCCACGACGAACATCGGAAGCAGCAGGAAGGCTGCGACCCCGAACAGGCTCGGCGCCAGCAGCGCGTACGCCACAGGGCTGCTCCGGACACGCGCGGTGGCCATGCGGATATTAAAGCCGTCACCCGAGCCAACCGTTACGGTAGGACGGATGAGGGCGCGAGGGGGGATCGATGCGGACTTTCTGGCGCTGCCCCGTTCTCAGCTTGCTGACGCCGCGCTGAGCGCTGCCACCGCGGCTGGCGCGAGCCACGCCGACCTGCGCATCCACCGGATCGTCACCGAGGTCATCCAGCTGCGCGACGCGACCCTGGAAACGTCGGTGGTCAATCGTGAGCTGGGGCTCGCGGTGCGGGTGATCGTGGACGGGACCTGGGGATTCGCGTCACACGCCGAGCTCGCACCTGAGGTGGCCGCCGACACCGCCCGCCGCGCCGTCCAGGTGGCCCGCACTCTGCGGGCGTTGAACGCCGAGACCGTCCGGCTGGCCGAGGAGCCCGTCTATCGCGACGCCGAGTGGGTGTCGTCATATGAGACCGACCCGTTCGACGTCGCGGCTGCCGACAAGATCGCCGTGCTCCAGGACTATTCGGACCGGCTGCTATCAGCGGACGGTGTCGATCACGTGTCGGCGGGTTTTCACGGCGTCAAAGAGCAGACGTTCTACGCCGACGTCTACGGGTCTTCGATCACGCAGCAGCGGGTGCGGGTGCTGCCGGCGTTGGAGGGTCTCGCGGTCGACGCCGCTGCCGGAAGCTTCGACTCGATGCGCACGCTGGCGCCGCCCTCCGCGCGCGGCTGGGAGGCGGTCGTCGACGCCGGGATCTGGAACTGGTCGGAGGAACTGGCCGAGCTTCCGTCGCTGCTGACCGAGAAGGTCAAGGCGCCGAGCGTCACACCGGGTCCCACTGACCTGGTGATCGACCCTTCCAACCTGTGGCTGACGATCCACGAATCCATCGGGCACGCAACCGAATACGACCGTGCGATCGGCTACGAGGCCGCCTATGCCGGGACGTCGTTCGCCACCCCCGACCTGCTCGGCAAGCTGCGCTACGGCTCGCCGGTGATGAATGTGACCGCCGACCGCACGGTCGACTTCGGGTTGGCGACGGTGGGATACGACGACGAGGGCGTCGCCGCACAGTGCTGGGACCTGGTGGACGACGGCATGTTCGTCGGCTACCAACTCGACCGGGTGTTCGCGCCACGCCTGGGCGAGGAAAGATCCAACGGCTGTTCATACGCCGACTCTGCGCACCACGTGCCGATTCAGCGGATGGCCAACGTGTCGCTGCAGCCCGGGCACGAGGACATCTCGACCGCGGACCTCATCGCACAGGTGCAGGACGGTCTGTACATCGTCGGCGACAAGTCGTGGTCAATTGACATGCAGCGCTACAACTTTCAGTTCACTGGGCAACGTTTCTTCGCCATCCGCGAAGGGCAGCTGGCCGGACAGGTGCGCGACGTCGCGTACCAGGCCACAACCACCGACTTCTGGCGTTCACTGGAGGCGGTCGGCGGCGAGTCGACGTGGCGGCTCGGCGGCGCGTTCAACTGCGGCAAGGCGCAACCGGGACAGGTCGCCGCGGTCAGTCACGGGTGCCCGTCTGCGCTGTTTCGTGGGGTGCGGGTGTTGAACACGATGACGGAGTCGGGGCATTGATCGCTCCGCAGAAGGTCGTCGACGATGCGCTGGCGGCGGCGACGGTCGACGAGACGATCGTGGTCGTCACCGATCGTGCCGAGGCATCGCTGCGCTGGGCCAACAGCTCGATGACCACCAACGGTGTGTCGATGAGCCGCTCGACATCGGTGATCTCGATCGTGAGGGACGGCGCCACGGGTCACGTCGGGTCGGTGCAGACCAGCGAGGTGGACCCTGCGGTCATCGGCGACGTCGTCGCGGCAAGCGAGGTTGCGGCCCGGTCGGCGCCCGAGGCGCGCGACAGCGCACGGCTGATCACCGGTTCCGGTTCGCCGGACGACTGGGACGATGCGGTGCCCGCCACCGGCGCCGAGGTGTTCGGCGCTCTGGCAGCGTCACTTTCGCTTGGGTTCAGCGGACCGGACACGTTGTACGGGTACGCCCGCCACGAACTGGCGACGACGTTCATGGCCAGTTCGACCGGATTGCGTCGGCGCTTCACGCAGCCCACCGGCTCCGTGGAGATCAATGCCAAACGTGACGGCGCGAGCGCGTGGGCCGGTGTGAGCACGCTCGACTTCCTCGACGTGCCAACGGACCGGCTGTTGGCGGACCTGTCGACGCGGCTGGGGTGGTCGCGGCGGACGGTCTCGTTACCTGCGGGCAGGTATCCGACGCTGATGCCGCCGTCGACGGTCGCCGACATGATGATCTACATGGCGTGGATGATGGACGGCCGCGGCGCGCAGGAAGGCCGGACGACGTTCTCCGCGCCGGGCGGCGGGACGCGGGTGGGGGAGCGGCTCACCCAGTTGCCGGTGACGTTGTACACGGATCCGTCCGAGCGGCCGTTGCGGTGCCGGCCGTTCGTCGCGACCTCGAGTTCGTCGGAGACGGTGTCGGTTTTCGACAACGGCATGGACATCGACCGCGTCGACTGGATCCGCGATGGGGTGATCAACGCGCTGGCGTACCCGCGGGCCGCGGCGGCCGAGTTCGACGCGCCCGTCGCCGTTCCCGCCGACAACCTGGTGATGACAGGCGGCGACGTGAGCCTCGAGGACATGATCGCCGGAACGGAGCGGGCGTTGCTGTTGACCACGCTGTGGTACATCCGCACGGTCGATCCGACGATGTTGCTGTTGACGGGCTTGACGCGCGACGGCGTGTATCTGGTCGAGGACGGCAAGGTGTCGGCGGCGGTGAACAACTTCCGGTTCAACGAAAGCCCGCTCGATTTGCTGCAGCGGGCCACCGAGGTGGGTGCCACGGAGATCACGCTGCCCCGGGAATGGGGTGATTGGGCGACCCGAGCCGCGATGCCGCCGTTGATGATTCCCGACTTCCATATGTCCAGTGTGAGTCAGGCACAGTAGCGTCTGACCAGTGATCGACGAACTAGCGCGACTGGTATCGCTGTCGCCGGAAGGGCCCGCCGCGCGGATCAACACGATGGTCCGGCACACGTGCGGGCGGGTGCTGGCGCTGCCGCCGCTCGCGGCGGAGGTCGAGGCAGACGGGCCGCGGTCGGAAGCGGAGGAGGCAGCGGTCGACTTCGCGCAGCAATTCAGCAGGGACGTGACGGGGATTTCCGCGGATCAGCGACAGCGGTTGTTGGCGACGCTCGGCCGCGAGGCACTCGGTGCGGTGGTATTGACGTACATCGCGGACTTCGTCCCGCGGGTTCTCGCGGGATTGTCTGCGCTCGAGTTGGATTCGGCGCTGCCGCGCTGCCCGGCGTGGGACCACTCGACCGATCCGGCCGACGCGGTGTTCAACGGATTTCTGCCGGCAGTCGCCAGGCGGAGAGCACTGGACCCGGTGACGGCGGAGATCGTGAGATTGCGGGGTGCCGGGCAACACCACTGCCGGCTGTGCAATTCGCTGCGCGAAGTCACGGCGCTGGACGCCGGCGGATCGGAGGACATGTACGGCGAGATCGCGACATACGAGGGGTCGCGCCGTCTGAGCGATGGGCACAAGGCGGCGCTGCGATACGTCGATGCGCTGATTTGGTCACCGGCAGACATCGCTTCGGAGGTCTCGGCGGAGATGCGGGAGCACTTCTCGGCCGAGGAGGCCGTGGAGTTGACGCTCGACGTCATGCGAAATGCGAGCAACAAGATCGCGGTCGCGATGGCTGCCGATGCACCGCACGTCGAGCAGGGCACCGAGCGGTATCGCATCCTGGCGGACGGGTCCACGCACTACGAATGACGGCCACCTACGATGGTGATTCGCACGGGGCGGTAGCTCAGTTGGTTAGAGCCGCGGACTCATAATCCGTTGGTCGCGGGTTCGAGTCCCGCCCGCCCTACAAGTTAAAAATGCTGGTAGGGCTAATTTCGTGGTTTGCTGGCCGCTGCTACTTTGGGCGGTTTTGGGCGCTCACACCAACACGGCACCAACACCAGCGCAGACACACGGGAACTAGCAAACGCCACAGCGCGGCTAGCTCGACTAGCCTGGTCGCATGGGAGGACAAGCAGCAGCAATAATTACGGTTAGGATCGGCGGTACTTTTAGACTCAATCCATTCTTATCGGGGTTAGAAGAACTGATAGACGAAATACGCGAAGGTGGCAGTGACGGCCAAATAACCTACAGGCCGCCAACGGGTAGGGGAATCACCCTTTACGAAACGATCGGCCTCTATATCGCTTTGCAAGCCGCAGACGCAACGATAGGTGGCGTTGTCACTTCTTTGGAAGCTGCTGCGATCACTTGGGCCAACAACCGATTCAAACGTAAACGGGAAAAAGACGAAGGAACGGAACGCCCGAAAATAATCACGATCTACGGGCCGGACAATAAACCCATCAAGAAAATCAAAGTAGACAGTGCAGATGACATAGAAGTAACCGACGTTGACTCTGACGAGTGACCAGCACAGCCGTCAAAGCAAGCCCTCAGAGGCCCGTAGAGCCGTCTTGAGCAGTGGTCCTATGGACGCAGAGCCGCTCAAGCCGACCAACTAGAACCACTTCTAGCCCCAACCGGCGTAACCGGCGTAACCGGCGTAAACTTGAGCGCGTGATTATCTGGGCGTATTTAATCGGAATTGTGATCGCAGCGGTAATAAGAGCGATTTTCAACAAATCGCAGCCGTCGCAGACCACATAGAACACGCCCAGCACAACCACATCTACGCCCTGGCGGTGAAATTTTCCGCGTTTACCGGCGTGCGGCTCGCGGAGCTTCAGGGGCTAGAGGTCCAAGATTTAACCCTCAGTAATCACGCAGGCACGGTAGGAGCAATCCACGTACAACGGACCAAAGAGCGCAAGAACGGTCAGTGGGTGACAGACACACCCAAGACAGAGCAGTCCATACGGACGGTTCCGTTAGATGCGTGGCTTGCTGACGATCTACGCGACTACCTCCAAACGCACCCACGCAAGCAAGAATCTAACGCGCCGTTGTTTCCGGGCAGGCTGACGATGCAGCGCGCAAAAGAACTAGGTCACAACGTCAAAGATCGGGCCAACCTGTTTGATTACACGCAACCTATCGACGCTAGAAACGTCACGTTGCGTTACTTCCGGCCAGCATTAGAAGCGTTGAACCTACCGCGTGCGCGTTGGCACGATTTACGGCACAGCTTCGCAGTAATGAGTCTGAGCGCGGGGGAGCATTTTATGCAGGTTTCAAAGATGCTGGGACACTCCACGTTTGTTCTGACGCTCAATACTTACGGCGATTACATCACCACCGCTGAGGGCGGTAAAGCTGCACCGCTGGCCCGTCCACAAGCACAAAAGCCGGACAACAAAGTAGTGCCACTACAAAAGGCCAGCGGCTAAATACGCTGTATCCTGATCCCACCCCCGCCTTGGTGGATCTCACCTAGTTGCGGCGAGTCGATACTGACCACCAGGGCGCGTTCTAAGCGGTCTGCGGCTCAAGTAGTGCCAATAGAGCGTGCCAGCGGCTAGCAGCGGTTGACGCTAGGGCTTAAATTGCTCGCCAAATTTGACATACTGGCCCACGTTCGGGCTATCAATGATCGCGGCTGGAAACCAACTAATCGTGTACGCATCATCTGCGGTGCTGGAGTGAGCGTAGGTAGTGTCCCAGCCACCTGTGTACCCAGCGATTAGGTGCTGTTCTTCTGCTGCTTGTTGTGCTTTCATCTTGTCTACTGTATCGGCTCCCGGGTTTGTGTCGTAGGAATATTTGGTGTTAGCAACGGCTTCGTCATCGAGAACCCATGCCGTGAAGTTCGGCCCGCCATTGGTTTTCGCAAGTGCCTGAAGTACCAGCTTCACGTTTTGCTTAAAGCTGTCATTGCTCAAATCCACCGGGTCGATCACAACGTAGTAGCCAGGCGCGTTGTCCTTACGCACGTAACGCTTCCCAACAATCTTGAAGTTTGGTGTAGGCGACTGCGGAATTATTGGCGCGCTGAATACATGGGTTGTTGTGGCCTGTGTCTGTTTACTGCCGGTGGTGCTAGTGCTGCAAGCTGTGCCAACGAGACTCACTAGCAGGATCACAGAAACAACTGCGCTACATAGTTCTTGGGTTTTGGGTCGCCTGGTTGCTTTCGTCATCGTCTGTGGCTGCTCCTAGCGATGGGTGGTTGGCCGTCCGATTATTTCACTGCGTCTAGTTTGGGTCTGGAAGCGAACGCATCTAGCCAGCAAACCCGCTCACACCAACACTAGCGCCGTGACCTGGCAACCTGGGCTTTTGTCTTACTACAGTGGTTATAGGAATCGGCTTTTGTTGTAATCGGTTCTGGCACAACATGATTAGAGCAGAAATCTTGCCCACAAGGGTCATTACAACGGCTCTAGTTGGGCCGTCAGCAACAGCGACCATCGTTCTCATAATCCGTTGGTCGCGGGTTCGAGTCCCGCCCGCCCCACAACACAAAGATGCAGCTAGAGGGCTATTTTGCCAGTCCGGCGCCCGGGCGCCACGGCCCGCGAAACCGGCTCTACGTCCACACCGCGTCCACAAGCGCTTTGTGTGCGGTTCCGGTTGATGCTTGACGTTTGAGGTCCGGTTGCTGCTTTACGGTTCCTGGACGCGGTTCCGGTAGGTCCGCGACAACAGTTCCGGTAGGTGCTTTACACCCGTTGGTGGGTGTGGGTTCTTTCGTAGTCGTTGGTGGACGGCGGAAGGGGCCGGCATGTTGCGGGAGCTGCGTGTGTCCGAGATGCGTTATCGGGCGGTGTTGGAGGTCCTGGATGGGGCCGTGATTAGTGATGTGGCCCGCCGCTATGGGGTGTCGCGTCAGACGGTGCATGCGTGGCTACGTCGTTATGCCCGTGATGGGGCGGTGCTCAATCTTGAGGACCGCTCGTCGCGTCCGCATGGGTTGGGGTTGACCCCTGATGGTGGACACCTGACTGGTGGGACCGCTGGTCCTGCGGGAAGGTTGTCCATATGTCGGGCAAGCGTAGGAAGTACACCCCGGAGTTCCGGGAGCAGGCTGCCCGCCTGGTGATCGAGACCGGCCGACCGGTGGCTCATGTCGCGGCCGAGATCGGCGTTGGTGAACAAGTGCTGGGTCGTTGGGTGCGCCTTCAACGGGAAGCGGCCGACGCTGGCGATACTGCCCGAGTGCTTGATGCCGATGAACGCGCGGAGCTGGAGCGTCTGCGCCGCGAGAACGCCGAATTACGTTTGGACCGTGCGTTTCTGAAAAAAGCCGCGGCCTTCTTCGTCTCCGAACAGAACCGGTAGAGGCCTACCGGGTGATCGAGGCGGAGAAGGCTACCTACACGATCAAGCGGATGTGCGAACTGCTGGAAGTTTCGCGGTCGGGATACTACAAGTGGCGCAAAGCCTGCGTGTCGGGCCCGAGTCCGACGGCGGTGCGGCGCGCGGAGTTGGACGCCAAGGTCGCCGCATTCCACCAGGCGTCCGACGGCGTGTACGGGCGCCACGCATCCTGGCCGATCTGCGTGCCGACGGCGAGACGGTGTCGCGTAAGACGGTGGCAGCGTCACTGCGCCGCCAGAGGCTGGCCGGGATCAGCCCTCGCACGTTTGTGCCGGCGACCACCGTAGTCGACCTGGATGCTGCGGTGCCCAAAGACCTGGTGGGGCGTCGTTTCGACACCGGCGAGCTGAATCGGGTGTGGACCTCAGACATCACCTACCTGCGCACTGGGGCGGGCTGGCTGTACCTGTGCGCGGTGCGCGATGGCTGCTCACGGCGGGTGATCGGCTGGGCCATCGACGATGCCATGGGCACCGACCTGGTCACCTCCGCGGTGGCAATGGCCGTGGCGATGCGCGGCGAGCTGGGCGGCGAGGTGATCCTGCACGCCGACCGCGGCTGCCAGTACACCTCGGCCCAGCTGGCGCGGTTCGCCCGCGACCATAACCTGGTGCGCTCAGTCGGCCGTACCGCGGTGTGTTGGGACAACGCTGCAGCCGAATCATTTTGGGCCACACTGAAAGTCGAGTTCTACGACCGCTACTTATGGCCGACCAAGTCAGCCGCCAAGCTCGCCGTTGGCGACTGGATCGAACGGGTCTATAACAGGCGCCGACGCCATTCTGCCCTCGGTATGATCAGCCCGGTCGACTTCGAAGACCAACTCAATCAGACGGCACAAGCCGCCTGACCCTGTGTCCACCAAACGGGGTCAAGCCCAGGGTGTCCGCATCAGATGGCGGCGGTGAACCGCCCCGGTGAGTCCGGAGACTTTGATGTATCCCCGGTTCGGCGGTGTCGCCATACTTGGTTTCAGGCCACGGGTTGGGTGGATTGGTGTAGCAATTCGAACTCTATCGGAGTGCGCATCCCTAGGGCGGAATGACGCCGTTGACGGTTGTGGAAGATCTCCAGGTAATCGAAGATCGCATTGGCCAGCTCAATCCGTGTCCTCCACCGTTTTCGGTTAAGTAGCTCGGTTTGCATTCTTCCCCAGAAGGATTCGATCATCGCGTTGTCGTAGCAGTCGCCAATTGACCCCATCGAGGGCACCAGACCGGAGCGTATTGCGCGGTCGGTGAAGGCCCAGGAGGTGAATTGCACGCCGTGGTCGGAGTGGATGATCCCACCGGCCTGCGGATCACGGTTGGCGATGGCCATACTCAGCGCATTGGTGACCAGCGCGGCGGTCTGGCTCGAGTCGATCGACCAGCCGACAACGCGGCGGGAGAAGGTATCGAGCACGACCGCGCAATACACCTTGCCTTCGTAGGTGCGGTGTTCGGTGATGTCGGTGACCCACAAACGATTTGGTGCCTCGCGGGTGAACATCCGCTCGACCAGATCCGACGCGGTCGGCGTCTCATTGCGCGGCCGAGGACGGCGGTTGCCCGGAAGGCCTTTGATCGCTGCGCGTGTCATCAGCAGCTCGACCTGGTTGTGGCCGACCTGTAGCCCCAGTCCGAGGGTCAGCTCGGCATGCACCCGGCGGACGCCGTAGGTGCCGCGTGAGGCGGTGTGCACGGCCCGGATCTGCTCGGTCAGCCAGGCGTGGCGAACCGCCCGGGCCGACGGTGGCCGGCGGCGCCACTCGTAGTAGCCCGATTCGGCCACCGACAGCAGTCGGCACGCCATCTGCACGGGCAGTCCTTCTGCGGCCATCGTGGCTATGGCCGCGTACCGTCTTTTGGGTCGTGTGGCTCCCTCAGCAGCTCACGGGCCCTTTTCAGGATCGCCACCTCGGTTTCCAGCTCGCGGATGCGTTTGTTGGCCGCGGCCAGCTCAGCCTGTTCGGCACGGTTAAGACCGGGCAACTGTCCGGTGTCGATCAGTTCTTGTTTGCGCCAGCCGTAGATAGTCTGGTCACTGATGCCCAGATCGGCAGCGATCTGCGCGATAGGGCGGCCAGCGGCCACCAGATCGAGCACTTTGCGGCGGAACTCCTCGGGATAACGCTTCGGCACGGACACGGCTCCTTCGACGGACGTCGTGACCAAGAATCAAGCAAACCGACTGCGTGCAACCCGGGACACACCAGAGTCTCCGGACATGCCGGGGCGGTTCAAACTGTATTACCTCGGCTGATGCTTGACGTTTCGGTTTCGGGTAATGCGCGACAGTGTTTCGGCTGATGCTTGACACTCCGTGGATGAGGGAGTTGAGCGTGGCAGAGCAGAGGTATCAGGCCGCGATGGCTGTCATCGCGGACGGTTCGTCGGTGTCGCAAGTCGCCGAGAAGGTGGGGGTGTCGCGCCAGCCGCTGCACACCTGGTTGGCCCGCTATGAGGCCGAGGGTCTCGACGGGCTCTGGCCACGACCCTGGAACGCATCGCCTGGCCGTGCTGTACAAAGTGTGCCAGTGAGAGCTCGACGCGGCTCACGTCATGGAAAACAGCTCTTGCATCACAATCACGCTCGCAACACGCTGCAGACCGCCTTCCACCGCGATGCGCTGATCGTCCGGGGACTCGAGCAGTTGATCGAGCGTCGTGGAGACCTTCTTTATGTCGTAGATCGGCTGGTCCTTCGCAGCTTGCGAAGCAAACGTATCCCGGTAGAAAGCGAGCATCGGGTCGCTCGTGTTGCGTGTCGGAGGCGTCGTGAATGGATGCTTCTGGCGGTCATACACCTCGGGTATCAACACGTCCTTCGCCGCTTCGCGAAGGACATGTTTTTCGCGAATGCCTTTGACTTTCATGTTCACCGGCACGCGAGCCGCGACTTCGGCGACACGGTGGTCCAGGAACGGCACGCGCCCTTCGATGGAGTGAGCCATCTCCATCCGATCAGCGAGATAGTTCAGAATGAAATTCGGCAATACTGTCTTGGCATTGACGTAGAGCATCTGATTCAGGCGGTCGCGGCCAGCGACGCGTTGCGCAAGCGGCAAGCGATCCAGCGCAGACACCAGCGGCTGAAACTCCCGAACCGAGGCCGGGAGGTCATCGCGGAACAATGACGCCACGCTATTAGTCTGGGCCGCACCGACATTGAGCGTCGCCGGCAGCCAGCCGAGCCTGCGCTCCACTGCCTGCATTTCGGGACTGCTGATTTGATCCGGCATCATCAACGCGCGAGTCGCAGCATTGGCGCCGAGCATCTCATCGAGGAGCGCCGATCTCTCGTCGGCGCTCAACGTCGCGTTGTTGTTCAGCGCGTCGACTCGGAAGTACGGATACCCTCCCAGCATCTCGTCGGCGCCTTCGCCGGTGAACACCACCTTGATGCCTGCAGCTCTCACGGCACGGCTGAGCAGGTACTTGGCAACGCCGTGGCCGTTGAACATCTGCGTTTCGGCATGCCAGACCGCATCTGCGAATGAGTCGGCAATCTCCCGCCCAGTGATCGGAATTGGGTGATACGTCGCGCCGACGCGCTTGGCCTGTGCTTCAGCGACGCTGGCCTCGTCATAGAGCGGGTTCTCAAAGGTGAGCGTGAACGCGCGAATCGGCCGGTCCATCTCTTGCTGCGCGAGCCCGAGGACGGCACATGAGTCGATGCCACCACTCAGATACGAAGCGACCTCGACATCGGCGACCAGCCTTTGCCGCACGGCATCCTGGAGAGCCTGGCGAAATTCGTCGACGATCTCGGCGTCACTTCGCGCGTCTACGCGCATCTGATCAGCAGTCGGGATCTCCCAATCCCAGTATGGATAGATGCGAACATCGCCATCTCGGGCGATCGCATAACAACCCGGCGGCACGGTACTGATCCCGGCGAACTCGGTTTTCTCGTGAGATCTTCCAAAACCTCCGGTAGCGCCCTCGAGGTCCCATTTGGCCGGCACACCCAGCGCCAACAGCGCTTTGACCTCCGACGCGAAGTACACGTCGCCGCTCACCACCGCGTAGTAGAGGGGTTTGACCCCGAAGCGATCGCGGATCGCATACATCGCGCGTTGGCGTTCGTCGGCAATGACCACCGCGAACTCACCGCGCAGGAGCGTCGCGGCCTGGATGCCGCGCTCCTCATAGAGGTGCAGCGCAATTTCGCTGTCGCTCTCGGTGGAGAAACGATAGCCGCTCGCACGAAGACGCTCGCGAATCTCGCGGTAGCCGTAAAATTCGCCGTTCACTACCAAATGCACCACGCCATCGGGGCTCGTCATGGGCTGACTCCCGTTTTTCAAACCGATGATCGACAAACGCGTGTGTCCGAGCGTCCACTGCCCATCCCGCGACGTCCAGATGCCGGAGCCGTCCGGCCCGCGATGTTCCAAAAGCTTGAGCGCCGCATCTCGCCGTTCACTCGAAAGGCCGCGGCGCGTCATCGCGGCGAATATCCCGCACATCCTCGTGCCCTCCGAAATCCTCATGGTCGTCACGCGCCGACCTGGGAGCGTCGGCACGAAGACACGCCACCGAACTGGCAACGCTGCTTTTTCAGACTAACGCCGGGGTGTTGTTCACCATTCCGCCCGCTCGTGGCAGCGTGAGGTCAGGTTCGAGCCCCCAAACTGCTCATCGCATATTCCTCGAATACGAGCGGGGATCGCGGGGAATTGGCCAGTTCGAACCGAGCCGTTGAGAAGCGAATATGCCTGCTCCACAAGAGATGCGGTCATCCACGCGAATCACCGCAGTCTGCCGTTTGGTATTCCGTTGGTCGCGGGTTTCGCGTCCCGCCCGCCCCTGTGGCATATATAGCCAGGAAGATGACCCTATTCTTGGCTTGCTGACACGAGGCTGAAGGGACCAAAAACCGGCGCAAACGCCCACTGGACTACGTCTTGACCCGCCTAGTGCAGCAGCTGCGCGCCACTAGTGCGGCGGTGCTGGTACTCGGGCCGATCCCGGATCCGCGCTCAATGGCGCCGGCCTGCCTGTCAGAGCAACTCGACGACGCGACGGCCTGCTCAGGAGGTGCGAATCAAGTTACTTCTGCGGTCTCGCGCCGAGGATGTCGTGAAAGAGGGTGTGGCGAAGCGCGAGTTCGCGTGGGTCGCTCCACATGTGAAAGCCCATTCTGTTCATCACGTAGGCGAAACCGATACCGGTATGCGGATCGGCGAAGCCGAACGAGCCTCCCGTGCCACAGGTGCCGAACGCCTTCTGTGAGGAACCGAAGACCCAGTTCGGGAAAGGCTTTACGAAGCCAAGCGGGTAGATCGTGTCGGTATGCAATACCTTGTCGCGCACGCCGTCCGTTGGCGGCGTAGCGGGCATCATGAGAGCGTCGAGAGTTGCGGCGGTCATCCCAAGTTCGGAGCCACCTATCGCTACTGAGCCATACAGCTTGGCCACCGCCCTTGCGTTACCCATGCCGTTGAAGCCGGGCATTTCAACTGCCTGTACTGCTTCACGGTTAACCTCTTCGGCGGAGGAGCGCAGACCGGGAACGGCGAATGATCGCGCCGACAGGCTGCGAGGGCTCAGCACGCTGAACGCAAAACGTGGCGGCAACGTATTGAGGTGCAACACCATCTCCGGTAGGGAGATGCCGTGGACGTACGCGAGGTGGTTGCGGTCCACCAACGCGGGCAACCCGATGTAGAAATCCAAACCGAGTGGCTCGGCTACCTCGTCGGCGAAGAACTGGCCGAGTGACCTTCCTGCCGAGTCGGTTCGGCGGATCAGTTCACTTTCGTACCAGCCGATCGTGATCGCGTGGTAGCCGTGTCTCGTCCCAGGAGCCTAAGCGGGGCGCTGCGCCGCGAGCTTCGCAGACATCCGCATCGGGTTGGCCAAGTCGTCGAGTGTCAGCGGCGGTGAACGTAGACGGCGACAGCGGCTCCGATCTCCCGACCGCTGCTCAGATTCCGACGGAAGACGTCGGCCACTTTCCCGAAACCCTCATCGACGCCTCCGCCGATTAGATCCGGCGGTACCTTCACCTTTAGAAACATCTTTGCTCCGTCGCTGCTCAACGCGCCTTAGCCGCTGCTAGGGACTCCGACGGTGATGGTAGTCGCGTTGCGGCTGCGGCCAGCCACGTTCAGCGCGAGCACCCCTAGCTAACATGCCGCGGCCGGTTCTCACCCCGGCGTCCAGGGCCGATTTGTAGCCGTACTGAGGGCGTACCGGAACCGTACCGGCAGCGGCGAAAAGTTCTGTCTTACAGGTGGTTTGATCCGATTCGGCTGACCGTTTCGCCTGGTCATAGACTGCCGGTTTGTTGGCGATCGCACCGTGGTGTGGCTCCGCCTCATGCGGCGCGGCGGCGTCGCCCGGTCCAGGCCCGGAGGTCATGGATTGAGGTTATTGCGGCTATGAGGCTGCCGAGGATTTACGGCAAAGCAACTTTTTAACTCGACGAGAGGTTTACCCTCCGAGCTAACCGGCCGCAAGAGGACGATATGTCGCGAATTTTCCTCAGCCATTCGAGTCTCGACGAGCGCGAGGCGTTGGCCTTAAAACGCTGGCTGGTCGAACAGGAGCCTCCGCTGGCGACTGAGATATTCCTCGACATCGATCCTGAAGTGGGGCTCCGACCGGGAGAGCGATGGAAGGACAGACTGCAGCAGGCGAGTGCCAAATGTGAAGTCGTGGTCTGCCTCCTGTCAAGGAATTGGGAAATGTCCCATGAGTGCAAGACCGAATACCGCGTTGCGGAGAATCTGAACAAGCAGATTTTGTGTGCCCGCCTCGAACGTTCGGCCGGGGATGACTTGACGTCGGAGTGGCAGCGGTGCGACCTGTTCGGCGAGGGTGACATGACCTCGATCGATCTGCCCAGCGGACCACCGGTGATGTTTGCCACCGCTGGCTTGTACCGGTTACGAGACGCCATTCGCGGGACCGGCATCAGCGCGCATTCGTTCGCATGGCCGCCGCCGGGCGACCTGGGTCGGGCTCCATATCGCGGCTGGGAGCCATTCGAACAGGTCGATGCCGCCGTGTTCTTTGGCCGGGATGCGGCAATCGTGCACGGGCTGGATGAGCTACGCGGCATGAGGCTGGCTGAAACGAAGTCGCTGTTCGTCGTGTTGGGTCCGTCGGGCACAGGTAAGTCGTCGTTTCTTCGCGCGGGTATCCTGCCGCGCCTGGCCCGCGAAGATCGACGTTTCGCATTGTTGGGCATCGTCCGGCCCGGTCGCAACGCGCTCACGGGGGATGTCGGCCTGGCAGCGGCCATTTGGCATGCTCGAGACAGGCTGGGCCTATCAGCACCAAGCCTCGGCGAAATCAAGACCGCATGCAAGGGCGACATCGCGCGGCTGCGCGAGTTGCTGATCGAAATCCAGAAGACAGCGGCGGATCGGTTACCGGATCCGGTTCGCGATGATGAAAAACCGGCCCCTCCGACGTTGATACTGCCCTTGGACCAAGCCGAGGAATTGTTCTCCGCTGACGCGGGAGCCCAAGGGACGGAACTGTTGTCGCTGATTCGATTGCTGACGGCACGAATCGACCTCCAACCGCTGAACCTGATCGTGGTGGCCACCATTCGGACTGACCGGTATGAGGTCATGCAGACACATCCCGAACTGGCTGGTGTGGAGGCAAGAGTTTTCGATGACCTCAAGCCAATGCCCTCGACGCAGTTCAAGGAGGTGATTACGGGCCCGGCGGCTCGTGCGAGCGAAGGTGGCCACCGCCTCGCAATTTCACCAGACTTGGTGGAGCGGCTTCTCGTTGACGCCGCCGAGGGTGCCGACACACTGCCGATGCTGTCGTTGACGCTGGCACGACTGTACACCGACTACGGCTCGACGGGTGAGTTGACCGTCGAGCAGTACGAGGCGATGGGTGGAATGCGCCGTGTCGTCGAGACGGAGATCAATGAGGTTCTTGCGACCGATCCGGACCAACGGCGCCACCAACTTGACTGTCTGCGGGCGGCTTTCATTCCCTGGCTCGCCACAGTGAACCCGGATAATGACCAGCCGATGCGTCGGATGGCCCGGTATGACGACCTACCCGAGGAAAGTAGACCGTTGATCGACGCAATGGTCGCCAAGCGGCTGTTGATTAAGGACCAGCGCGACGGCCAAGTAGTGGTCGAGGTCGCCCTGGAAAGCCTGCTGCGCCAGTGGGATGAGGTGGCAGACTGGCTTCGCGAGCAACGCCATGAACTCCAGGTGGCCGATGACGTCGAGCGTGCCGACGCGGCGTGGAGAAGCAACAGCAAAGACCCGGCGTGGCTCCTCACTGGTTCCCGTCTTGCCGATGCCGAAAATGTTGTGGGCTCAACCACTTTCACCCAACGTATGAATCCTGTTCGCGAATACCTCGACGCGTCTCGACAATGCGAGAACGAGCGGGCAAAGGCGGAAGAAGAACGTCGGGATGCCGAATTACGCAATGCGCAAGAACGGCAAGCAGTTGCCGAAGCGCATGCGACCGACTTGCGCAAGCGATCGCGGATTATGCGTACTGTTCTTGCAATTACAGCGGTAGTCGCTGTGGCCGCCGTGGTTGGATTCGGCTTCGCGATGAGCGCTCGTGGTCAGGCGCAAGAACGGTTCCGTCAGGCGACGAGCGTGCGGCTGGTCTCCGAGTCGAACGGCATCTTGGATAGCAGTAGGCCGGGCAGTGATGCCAGGGCCTTGCAGGAATTACTTGCCGCGAACGCACTCTCTCCGAGGACTTTTGAGCAAGATCTGTACTCCGTCGCGGTCAGGACCTTCAACACCCTCAAGCTCATCGACACGTCGAGGGCGATCTTCGGTGCCGTCTTCAGCCCTGCTACCGTCTTCAGCCCTCAAGGTCGCCGCTTCGTCACTGGAGGCGATGATGGACGGTTGCGCTTGTGGGACACTGAGACCGGCCAACAAGTCGGCCACGACATGATCGGACATGCTGATTGGGTTAACGACGCGGTGTTCAGTCCCGACGGGCACCGGATCGCATCCGTAAGTGACGATCGCACCGTACGGCTCTGGAACGCGGACACCGGAGACCCGATCGGCCCGCCGATGACAGGCCATCAAGACGAGGTGTGGGCGGTGGCGTTCAGCCCGGACGGGCTCATGATCGCCTCCGGCAGCATCGACACCACTGTGCGGCTGTGGAACGCCAACACCGGCCAACCCATCGGCCAACCACTGAGACATCCCGGCAGGGTCCACACCGTGGAATTCAGCCCCGACGGACGGCGCCTCGTCAGTGGCAGCTCCGACGGGACGGTGCGCTTGTGGGACGTCAGCACCGGCCAGCAGATCGGTCCTCCGCACAGGGTTCACGAGGGCGAAGTGGTCGACGTGTTCGACGTGGCGTTCAGCCCCGATGGCCGCCAATTCGCCTCGGCGAGTGGCGACGGGGACGTGCAGCTGTGGGACGCCGAAACTGGCCAGCCGATCGGCGAGCCCCTGGCCGGTCACGGAACCCAGGTGCTCAGCGTGGCGTTCAGCCCCGACAGCCACCGGCTTGCTGACGGAAGTGGTGACGGCGCGGTGCGGCTGTGGGATGTCGACACCAGACAGATGCTCGGTCCCCCCATGCTGGGCCACAAGAGCGCGGTGTGGACGTTGTCGTTCAGTCCCGACGGAACCCGCCTACTGTCGGGATCGCAGGACGGGATGATCCGGTTGTGGGATGTCGGCATACGTCGGCCTCTCTTTGGCCACATCGGAGGAGTGTCGAGTGTGGCGGTGAGCCCTGACGGGCATCGCATCGCTTCGGCGGGTGATGGCGGCACTGCGCGCTTGTGGAACGCAGACAACGGCCACCCGATTGGCAAGCCGCTCATGGGCAGCGGCCAGCCGCTGTCCAGCGTCGTTTTCAGCCCGCACGGACGGCGTCTCGCCACCGCTGGCGCCGATGGCACCGTCCGGATATGGGACGCGAACACCGGCACGCCCCTTGGTGCACCGATCAGTCCCGGGCAGGGGCCACTGACCAGTGTGGCGTTCAGCCCCGATGGACGCCGTCTGGTAATCGGCGGTGGAAACACCGTCCGGTTGTGGGATGTCGAAAGGGGCACTCCCATTGGTGCGCCGCTGATCCACGGCGAATTGGTACACAGTGTTGCGTTCAGTCCCGACGGGAACCGCATCGTCTCTGGCGGCATGGAGGGCGCCAACAACGGCAGTGTGAGGTTGTGGGACGCCAACACAGGTCAATTGATACGGGCAGTCACGATCGGCGACGCGGAAGTAGTTGTATGGGCCGTAACCTTCAGCCCCGACTCACGCCGCGTCGCAGCCGCCGGCGCCGACGGTGTCATTCAGGTGTTGGATGCGGCCGGGCTTGAAAAAATCGGCAAGCCACTGAAAGGCCATGAGGACACGGTCGTTGGGCTGGCGTTCAGCCCGGACGGCCGCACGATCGCTTCCGCGAGTCGCGACGAAACCATCCGGTTGTGGGACGTCGAGTCCGGCCAACAGGCTGGTGATGCGTTGACCGCGCACACCGACGACGTCGATAGTGTTGCGTACAGTCCCGATGGCCAGCGCATCGTTTCGGGGAGCGCGGACCGTACCGTCCGGGTCTGGCCGGCGGTTGCAAGTCCAAAAGATCTGTGCGACAAGCTCACTGCGAACATGAGCCACAAGCAGTGGGATGAGTGGGTGTCGCCGGACATCGACTACATCAAGGTCTGTCCCGATTTGCCAGTCCCACCCGACTAGGGCGGGCGATCCGGGCGATGCGTTTGGCAAGTACGGCTTGATGCAGTCAACTTGGCCCGCCAAACCGGCGCCGCGGTCATGATGATCACCGGGGCCGTCGATCGAGGAAAACAACCGTGGCCGAACTGCAGGCTGGCGACACGAGTCGCGTCCTCACCCGCCGTCGTTTTATCGGCGCGGCCGCCTCGAATGTCGCAATGCTGGGCGTCGCCGGCGCCGCCTGCGGGTTCGAAAGCCAGGCGATGGGACGCTCGACACTGTAGTGATCGGCGGTGGCATCGCGGGACTCTATGCAGCCTGGCGCCTGGCCGACGGCACGTTCCGCCCGATCGGATCGCAGTCTTCGAGGCGACCGATCGGATCGGAGGCCGGCTCTTGAGCGTGAGCATGCCCGGCACAAATGGCCTCGTGGCGGAGTTCGGTGGTATGCGCTTCCTCACCAGCCAGCGGATCATCGCCTCGCTAGTGCAACATCTCGGCATCGGTGTTCGGTCGTTTCCGATGGGCGGCCCGGAAAATCTCGTCTACCTTCGAGGCAAGCGCTTCACCACAGCCGACTACGCGCGCCCGAGCGCAATTCCCTACGCGCTCAACAACAACGAGGTCGGCGACGACCCGACCGCGCTGATGGTCAGAGCGATTCGCGATCTCGTGCCCGACGCAGAAACGCTCGGGCTTGAAAAATGGAACACCGTCAAGCGACAACTGACGCTCGACGGATTACCCCTCAGCGACCGGGGCTTCTGGGAATTCTTGAACCGCTATCTGTCCTACGAGGCGGTGATGCTGGTCGACGACGGTGGCGGTTACTGCTCTATTCCCCGCGAATGGAATGCGGCTGAGGCGTTGCCGTGGCTTCTCGCCGACTTCGCGAACAACCCTGAGTACAAGACTCTCGCCAAGGGAATGTCAGCACTTCCCGACGAGCTTGCCGCCGCGCTGCAACGCAAGGGCACCGCAGTGAACCGACGGCATCGTCTCGAGTCACTCCGGGTGGCGCCAGAAGTCGGTGGCTCTCATGAGCTCGTCTTCGCAACGGCGGAGGGGAATCGCAGCGTGAAAAGTCGGCGCGTGATCCTCGCAATGCCGCAGCAAGCGATCGATCGCATTCCCGACTGCCCCGCCTTGAAGGCGCCCGCCACGGCGGGTTTGTTGGCCACAATCACGGCTAGGCCGCTGGCGAAGGCTTTCGTCGCGCACACCGAGCCTTGGTGGCGCTCGCTCGGGCTGTCAAGCGGCCGCGCGGTGACCGATCTGCCGGCACGGCAGCTCTATTATTTCGGCACGGAGCCGGGCCGCCTGAACGGATCGTCTGGAGCCACAACGATGGCCTATTTCGACGAGCCGGCGATCGACTTCTGGTCCGGTTTACGCAACATGGAGCAGCCAAACGCCACCGGCTTGACCATGCTCGATCCGAAAGGAC
Source organism: uncultured Actinomycetota bacterium (assembly GCA_963744085.1). Lineage (GTDB taxonomy): Bacteria > Actinomycetota > Actinomycetes > Mycobacteriales > Mycobacteriaceae > Mycobacterium. The sequence goes on along the minus strand of CAVUSK010000012.1, from coordinate 60,377 downwards.
CGATGGCCACTGAGCTGGTCCGCCAGATCGTCACTGTGCACGACCTGAAGGACACGCCGGCGATCTCGTCCGCCGGCTTCATCAACTGGGGTGGCGAACCGTACGTGTCTGGCTGGCACACATGGAAGCAGGGCGTGAAGAGCTGGGAAATCATGCCCGCGGTGCGGACGCCGCTGCCGGGCACAGCGTTGCATATCATCGGTGAAGCCTGGTCTACCGATCAAGGCTGGGTCGAGGGAGCGCTTCAGACCGTGGAAGCGCTGCTCGTTGAGGATCTGAAGCTCGCGCCGCCGGCTTGGATCCGTTGAGGGCGATCCGGCAGTGTCGGGTCAACGCAAACGATTAGCGCGTCGCCTACCGGTCACCGCCGACGAGCGTCGGCTGCCCGACGCGGGCCGAGCCCGTGGCGGACCGGATGACTTTCAGATCGAGTAAGGCGAGCGCATCGGGAATCTGACGCACCGTGTCGCGATCGGCGTCGGCGATGTCGCCCGGCAGCTCCTCGAACGGAATCAGATACGGCGACGTCTTCCGCTCAATGTCTTTGGGCCCCAGCCGCCAGCCGGACTTGAGTCGTTCGGTTACCCAACGTTTGTGCTCGGCGATCGCGAGTGTCTCGAATTCGTCGTCGGTGAATTCGAACGCTGGTGCGCTTATGTCATGCAGAGGCGCGATGGTGCACCCGATGCTGCGCAACTTGGCTGGTATGTCGCGAGCTTGAGCACGGCTGGACTCCTTGCGCGACTCGTCCAGCTCGGACCAAGACGGCGCCTCCTTGCCGGCGGCGAGTTGCCCAGCGCACCAGCGGCGGTGGATGGCGACTGCGATCCTTTCGAACGAGCCGCCCAGGACAAGCTCGGCCGTGCACGTGCGCTCCAGCGTCGGGAATACGTTAACGTTCGTCAGCTCGCCGCTGGCAGTAGCGTCGGTGATGAGCCGGGCAACCCCTTGCGCCCGCGACAACGCGAGGACCATCGGGACGGCCGAATCGAGTTCATGGCGCAACGCGAGCGCGGCCTCGATCGCGTCTTCATCGCGGTATGCGCTCACATAGGCGCACGTTATCGGTGGCGCTCCCGCGTCGGCGTACACCGCTTCGAGTCGGTGCAGATCACGGACGCGTGTCGAAGAGTAAGTGAACTGACACACCGGCTCAAGTGCCGGGTATTGGTCGAGAAGCCCCCGAACGCGCTCTGCGGCCAGGTCGTCGACAACCGTGATCCATAGTGGGGTGTCGTCGGCGCGGTCGGAATACCAGCCCCACGCTGCGTGCTTCACTAGCCACGTTGCCAGCCCATCAAAGCGACTAACGAGGAGGTGCGGCTGGCCGCGTTCGGCCTCGATCGGGTACTCGTCGAGGCACAACCGCGCGCTGAGCTCGTCAAGGTTGAAGAAGTCCAGTGACGATAAGGCACCATCCGAATAGTTGGCCTCTTGGACCCGCAACAACGCGCACAGCTCTGGGTTACCGATTCGAGCCAGACATCGCAGCCCACCGCTTCGGCGGCCGGTCGGAAGTCGCCGAGCGATGGCAACAATCTCGGTGTTCACCGCGTCGTTCGGGCATACCGCGAGGAGTTGGGCCGCACGCTGCACCCCGGCCTCACGCAGCGTCCGATCTTGCCTTGCATCGCCCACTATGACCGGGACGTTCCAACTGCGGCATAGCTCTAGGGACGGATTCGCGGGGTCTGACTCAATGACGACTACCCGGCGGCCGGCCTGTCGAAGGTGGTCAAGGAACACCCTGCCGACGTAGCCCAACCCGCAGACTACGACGTGACCCCGCATCAGCGGGATGCGTAGCTGTTGCACGCGGTCGTGAAACAGCAAAGCCAGCCCGCTCAGCGCGGCCCAACCGGCCACGATTGGCGCGAGGATGCGAGCAATCTCGATCGTCACCGGTAGCCCGGTCCTATCTGGCGACCCCAGGAGGAATAGCTTGAAGGTGTCGTAGGCGATGTCGGTCGCCTGAGGGGGATGCGTAAGTGTTCCCTCGACGTACAACTCGTTTAAGTGCTCGGTGTATCCCACCCAGCCAAGCGCAATCGCGATGATAGTAGCCACACCGAGCAAAGCCCATCGGAATTCAGCGATGAGGTGTCCCAGGGACCTTGGGGAGATCATCGGGCCGACGCGCCGTGCGCCCGTGTCGGCCCACCGGAGTCCGGCACGGGAAGGACGGGCCGCCTGAAACCCTCCGCATGATTCGGCCCAAAGCCCGCATGGGCGCCCTCAAGCGTCCGGGTGAGATCCTCAATCGCCAGCTTGTTGCGGCTCGAGTACCTGAAGAATGCCTCCATGAGCAATCTCCTCAACCGCCCGGTGGCTGGACTACCAAGCGGAGTCTAGTCCGGTCTCGATTAGCCGACAGCAAAACGGACGGACGACACCAATTCCCGCTCGATCGCTGTGGCTAGAACTGTAACTGTGCGAAATAGGGCCGAGATCCAGCTTCCCTTGTTGGGCAAACAATTTCGGCGATCTGGCGCGACGGGAGAAAAATCGACCCGCAGCCTTCACGATGGTGAACGAATCGTTGGGCGATCCGTTCGTCGTTTTGAGTCGACGAATGACCAGGAAGCTTTGTGGAGGCTTTTCGGCGTTTTCGCGCGAAATCTCCTCCGCAGCAAACGATGTGGGAACGGCAAAAATGCCGCGTGAGCTGCGGTAATGGTTTTGTGTGGCATCGGGGAGGCCTATTGGGGGAATCGCTGGGCCGGGGCCTCACCTGACCCAGCGTTCACGGGGTTTTTCTCCGACACACCGAGACTGTCGCTCGTTCCGTCGGCGCTTATCGTCACGGCTGATGCATCCAGTTGTACTCGCTATTGAATAGCGTCGACCGACTGAAGCAGGCGCTGCTTGAACGAGTCGGGCAACGGCACGTAGCCCGCCGATGGCAGACCTGACTGGCCTTGGCTCGCCGAGACCTTCAAGAAGGACTTCACCGCGGCGGCCGTTTGAGCGTCGTAACCCTTGGAGCAGACGATCTCGTAGGTCGCCAGCACCAGCGGATAGGCACCGGCCTCCTTGGCGCCGTACAGCGAGTTCAAGTCCAGGACGAGGTCCTTGCCTTCTCCAGCGAACTTTGCCCCGGCGATCGCCTTAGCGGCCGAGTCGTCGGTGAGCGCCACCGGACCGCTACCGTTGTTGATCTGCGCGAAGGGGAGGTTCGCCTGGGTGGCGAAGCCCTTCTCGACGTAGCCGATGCTGCCCCGGATCGTCTGCACTGCCTGAACGACCCGCGCCGATTTCGGCGCGCCTTCACCGGCGCCGCCCTGGAACTTCTTGCCCGCGCCCTTGGTCCACGACTCCGGCGCCGCCGTAGTGAGGTACTGCTGGAAATTATCGGTGGTGCCCGATGAGTCCGACCGGTAGATCGGGGTGATCTTGGTATCGGGCAGCGAGACAACACTATTGAGCGCCGCGATGGCCGGATCGTTCCACGTCGCGATGGCGCCGGTGAAGATCTTGGCGATCACGTCGGCGTTCAGGACCAGCTTGTCGACACCAGACACGTTGTAGGCCAGCGCAACCGGGCCGAAGACCAGCGGCAGGTTCCAGGCCGGGTTGCCGTTGCAGCGCTGCGTGGCCGGGTCGACCTCATCCTTGGCCAGCGGCGAATCGGAGCCGGCGAAGTCGACCTGCTTGGCGATGAACTGCTGAACCCCGGCACTGGAACCGGTCGGGTTGTACGACAGGTTCTTGCCCGAGCACGCTTGTCCCCAAGCCTTGTTGAATTCTCCGATCGCGTTCTGCTGCGCCGTTGAGCCCTCCGCGATCAAGGAGTTCTTACCGCCGCACTCCGCCTTTGCGCCATTCGTGGGCGACGACGTGCCCGCGTTGTTGTCGCTGCCGCACGCCGAGATGGAGAAGGCGACGATGGCAGCCGCCGACACCGTCGCACCAAACGCTTTGCCGAACCCGTTGAGCTTCAACGTTTGTTGAACCTTTCTAAGCCGAGCCGGAACCGGCTGTTGACACATCCGGCGCCGTACACGGTTGTGGTGGAAGGCCGACTCATGGCACATGAACGGAAAGCAGACAACTCGGTGAACACAGTAAACAAGACAGCTGTCGGTCGCCGGTGCGTCACCTTGCAGCGTACGCCGTGTCAACCCCTGACACTTCGAAGTCGAGCGGCCGATACGTGCGCACCGCCGCAATATTGTCGCCTTCGGTGTAGAGCATGACGGTCGGCTCGGGATGATCGGACAGGCGCTCGGCGAGATGATGCAGACCAATCAGGGTCAGCGCACGCCCGTGTCCGCGACCCTGCTCGCCCGGATCGACGCCGACCACATAGACCTCGCCTAAACACGGCGGTCGCGTCGTAGTCGAGCGAGCTAATGATGTCGTAAAGCTGCTCTTCAACGTGCTCGATGGTCCATTTCCGATCGGCGTCGTACATGTTGTCAGCGTATCGGCGAAGCGCCCTTCGACACTTCCCGACGTGTCGCCGCCGGGGCCGTAGCGAACGCCGCGCGACCCCGGCTCACCCCGGCGTCACCCCGGCGACCGGGGGCGATTCGTAGCCGTACTCAGGGCGTACCGGAACCGCACCGGTAACAGCCAAAACCGCTGTCGCGCAGGCAATTTAGGCCAATTGGCTAACCGTTTCGCCTGGTCGCCAAGGCGCTAGAAAGGGACTCATAATCCGTTGGTCGCGGGTTCGAGTCCCGCCCGCCCCACTTCAGCCCCACCGAGTATGTGAGCTCGGCCGATCGTTGACATTCTTGCTTCGAGTGATGCCTGACAGTGTTTCGGCTGACGCTTGACAGTTACTCCGGCTGATCCTTGACACTCCCATGGATGAGGAGTCGAGCGTGGGTCAGCAGAGGTATCAGGCCGTGTTGGCGGTGATCAGCGATGGGTTGCCGATTTCGCAGGTCGCTTCGAAGGTAGGGGTGTCGCGCCAGACACTGCACTCGTGGTTGGCCCGGTATGAGGCCGAGGGCCTCGAGGGGTTGGGTGGACCGGTCGCATCGTCCGGTGAGTTGTCCGCATCAAATGTCGGCCGATGTCGAGGCGAGGCCTTGGGACGCGTCAGACGGGGCGGCCACGTCGGCATGGTGAGACGTGTCAAGGAGCAAAGCGGCACGCCGCTCGCAATCGACCTTTACTCCCGGCGACCCCCGGCTCTGAACCGTTTGAAGTAAGACAACAAACGATACGCCGGGACAGGCCTCGGCCAGTCGTTGGCACGGAAGTACGCGTCCGTTCCGCCATCGACGAATACGACGCTCCCGCAGAGGAAGTCCGCAGCATCCGACAGCATGAAGAGCACCCAGTCGGCCAGCTGCTCGGCATCGCCGAAACCGCCGACCGGGACAGGGAAGGAACGAACGAGTTTCGCTCGCTTCGGCGTTGACAGCTGCTCCTCCAGAAGGGGCGTCATGATCGCGCCCGGAGCCAGAGCGTTCAGGCGTATGCCTGCGCCAGCCCACTCGCTTTTCACTGCCTCGAGGCGAACCCAACGGCTGACGGCGATCTTGGATGCGGCGTACAGGATCACCGAAGCGTTCTTGCCGAACAATCGGGTGGTGCGGACCGCCTTCTCGGCATCGCGCGCAAGGAATGCCCGTACGGTGCGTGCGGGAACCACGGGGGTTGTCGTTGTGGAGTTGCTGGAGAAGACAACGACTTTCGCGCGGTCGGCGGCAGCCAGTGCGGGGCGCCACGCGTCAAGGAGGTCAACGACGCCGAGGTAGTTGACCTGGGCGATCAACCGCGGACGGTCAGGTCCTTGGCCGGGGCCGAGACCGGCTGCGAGAACGGCGCCGTCCAGTCTGGCCCCGGACGCTGCCAACACGCCGTCGGCGGCGGCGCGGCGTCCCTCGACGCTCGACAGATCGGCCACGATGTCCGCCTGCTTGATGTCCACGCCGATGACGGTGTGGCCGGCATCGCGCAGCTTCTCCGCGGCCTTGCGGCCCATGCCGGAGCCCGATCCGGTGATCGCGTAGATACCCATGAGCGCATCTCCTCACCTCTGATGGGTGGCGACTTCACGTCGCCACTGCGACCGCGGTCTCCAAATCAACGAGGACGCGCTCGGTCAGCGGTATCAGCGACGCTATGTCGGGCATCACGTGGCGGCCGGAAACATAGCCGAACGTCACGCGGTCGGCATAGGAGCATATCGTCACGTTCAGTGCCTGACCGTTGATGGCGGTCGACACGGGATAGATTTCCTCTAGATGCGCGCCGTTCCAATACATCTCGGCCTGCGGCCCGGGAACATTGGAGATCGACACGTTGTAGCCGCGGCGCAGCCGCGGCGCAAACGGCATCATCGGCGACAGGACCGTAGACGCGATACTCGGCGCGAGAAGCAGCATCGTCGCGTTCGACCCGCGGCTCGCCACCTGGTGCTTTGCCCACGTCATCGCACGATGGATGTGGGCCAGCCGCTCGGCAGGGTCGGCTATCTCGGTGCCCAACGGGCACAACTCCAAACCGAACAGGTTTCCGTGCCTGTCCTCATCGGTCGCGTGCTCGCGACCGCGCACCGTTACCGGGCAGATTGCTACCAGCGACTTGTCCGGCAACTCACCATGCGCGGTGAGCCACTCCCGCAGCACTCCCGCTACTATGGCGGTCAGCACGTCGTTGCCGGTCACCCTGGCCGCCTTCTGGACTGCGCGGATTCGCGATTTTGACCAATTGCCCCCTGCGAAGGTCCGCTCGGGGCCGAGTCGGCCGTTGAACCTGGTGTAGGGGGCGCCGAACGGTAGAACGGCAGTCCCTGGCCCGAGACTCGCGAGCACTGTTGATATTTCGCCGAGGGCTATTTGGCGAACAAGGCCCAGTCCCGAGGTGACGCCGTTCAGCGCCGCGCGTACGAGTGACAACGGGTTGGGGATCAGTCCGTGTGAGGTAGCACCATGCTCGGCGGGTTGCTTCGGGCCGATAGCATAGATCGGCCGCATTGACCGGCTTTCGGGGTCGGTGGTCAGCGCATCAGCGATCATCTTCAATCCGGCGACACCGTCGACCACGGTGTGGTGCACCTTGATATAGAACGCGAATCGACCGCCCTCCAGACCGTCGATCACATACGCCATCCACATCGGCCGTGACCGGTCGAGCGGCACGCTGTGCAGCTCGTTGATCAGCTTCCACAGCACTTCGCGATTTGCGCCCGCAGGCAGTGTTCGGCGCTGCAAATGCTCGCGCATGTCGATGGTGTCGTCGGTACGCCACACCCAAAGGCCTGCGGTGTCGATGCCCACGTGTGGGTGCCGGCGAAATCGCGGATCCAGTTCTGCGGTGTCGGTCAGCGCCTCCTGATAGAGCTCGTCGACATACCCGGACCCGGAGTCCGCGGGCGGAGACAGGATCAGCAACGCGGCGGTGTGCAGCGGGTCGGAGAGCAGCTCCGCCGTGATCATCGCCGCATCCAACGGCTCCATCGGGTCCATTGGCCAGACCCCAATTCCTTGAAACTGATCGGTATCGCCTACCGTCGCCTGTGGCTACGCACATTCACAAGTGGCGAGCGGCCGCATCGAGCGGGACCTAAGTCCCTATGCCGCCCGGCAGGCGTGAAATTAGCGTTCCCCGACATGGCAGCACCCGACAGCGGTGAACCGCCGGCGGTTGCATCTCATCAGCCTCCTCGCGGTGCCGGTCCATTGGACTACATCGTCAGGCCGTTCCGACGGACCGGCCGTTACTACGCACGGTCATGGCGAGACTATCTCGACCATCAGCCGGATGAACTCCCCGTTGCGCGCCCCACCCTCGCGCTCGCTGCACAAGCGTTCCGCGACGAAATCGTCCTCACCGGCTTCCGGATGTTCCGGCCCCTCAGCGACACCCACGTGTTTGAACGAATCAACCGCGAAGTGCGGGCAGCGCTCGAGTTCTATGGGCAGCAAGGGTATCTGGACAAACCCGAGGAATTTTTTGCCACCCCGCCGCCGCTGACCGACGTGACGGTCCGGCCGGTCAAGACCCCCGGACGCTCCTTCGAACGCATCGTCTTCGACAGCGGGTACGAGCCAAGAGAAGGCGAACCGGGCCGTGAACGATGGTCGGGGTATACCGCCAACAACTGCGAGTATGCGTTGCTCCTGCGACACCGGGAGCCACGACCCTGGCTGGTGTGCGTGCACGGTGCCGTGATGGGCCGCGGCCTGCTCGACCTCACGCTGTTCCGTGCCTGGCATCTTCACGAGGATCTCGGCCTGAATGTGGTCCTCCCAGTCCTTCCGATGCACGGCCCGCGTGCGCTCGGCCTGCCACAGGGCGCGGCGTTCCCCGGCGAGGACGTGCTCGATGACGTCCACGCCGCAGCCCAGGCGGTGTGGGACGTGCGCCGTCTGCTGTCCTGGATACGCATGCAGCAGCCGGACTCGTCAATCGGCCTGAACAGCATCTCCCTCGGTGGCTACATCACATCACTGGTCGCCAGCCTCGAGGATGGTCTGACCTGCGCGATCCTCGGCGTCCCGGTCGCCGATATGACCGGACTGCTCAGCCGCCACGCCGGGATGAGCCGCACCGACCCGCGCCGCGAGACCGTCACGTTGGCGGAACCGCTGGGCCGGATGGTGTCGCCACTGTCGCTGACTCCCCGGGTTCCGATGCGGGGCCGCTTCATCTATGCGGGGATCGCTGACCAACTCGTGCACCCTCGCGAGCAAGTCGTCCGCCTCTGGGAACACTGGGGAAGACCCGAAATCGTCTGGTACAAGGGCGGTCACACCGGTTTCTTCCAGTCTCGTCCAGTTCAGCGGTTTGTGGACGCCGCGCTCATCCAGTCAGGGCTCATCGATTCGTGAGCGAAGAAGACCGCGGCCGATGACCGGCAACTTGACGACAGCAAGCGCCGCGACATGCACGCTTGCGCTGACACCCGCGCCACAGCGGATAGTGCGCTAGCACCCCCGCTATTCGGGTGACCGGCCTCGGCCTAGCTACTTCGACCTGAAAAAGTCGGGGCGTTGCGGTCCCCTGATGGTGGTGTTCGTGGGCGCGAAGATGGCCTCAACCCCTTGGCGAGAAGGGATTGAGGCCATCGTGCTCAGAACTGTAAACGACCAGCCGACGTTGTGGGATGCGGTCCTGCCGCCGGAGTTGTTGGTGCTGCCGGTGGAGTTGGGGCGGGTGGATGCGTTGCTGGAGGACCCGGTGTTCTTCGGTCCTTTCGCCGCGCATTTCGATGCCCGGATCGGTCGGCCGTCGATTGCGATGGAGACCTATGTGCGGTTGATGTTCCTGAAGTTCCGGTACCGGCTGGGTTACGAGTCGTTGTGCCGGGAAGTATCCGATTCGATTTCCTGGCAGCGGTTTTGCCGGATCCCGTTCGGTACCCGGGTGCCGCACCCGACGACGTTGATGAAGATCACCACTCGCTGCGGGGAGGACGCGGTCGCCGGACTGAATGAGGCACTGCTGGCCAAGGCGGCCGCGGCCAAGCTGCTGCGCACCGACAAGGTTCGCGCCGACACCACCGTCATCCCGGCTGCGATGTCCTATCCGAGACCGATTCGGGTCTGCTGGCCAAGGCGATCGGTTCGATGGCCCGCAGTGTGGCGCGGATCAAGAGCGCGTAAGGGGCGAGCTGCGGAAACCCATGTCAGCGCTCAATTGGGCTTCCCCTCGAATCGTGAAGGCTTCCTTATGCTGCGGCCGGTTGGTCTGCAGCGAGTCTCTCGTATTGGACGGGCGACATCAATGCGGCGGAGCTGTGTCGGCGTCGGTTGTTGTAGAAGTCCTGGCACCAGGGCACCACAACCTGGCGTGCGTGGGCTTTCGTGGTGAAGTGGTGCCGGGACAGGACCTCGTGTTCGAGGGTCGAGAAGAACGCCTCCGCAGCGGCGTTATCGAAACATGAACCGACTCTTCCCATCGATTGCGACACCCCGAGCTTTCGGCACAGCGTAGTGAAAATTGCTGCGGTGTAGGTAGATCCGCGATCGGTATGGAAGATCACCCCGTCGATGGCCGCGCGTCCGCCGCGCACCGCCGCAGCCATCTTGATCGCGTCGCAGGCCAGGCCGGCGTCGGGGTGCTCCGAGGTCGCGCTGGCCAGCAGCCGGCGCGAATGCAGGTCCAGCACCGAGGCCAAGAAGAGCTTGCCTTCGTCGGTGGGGATCTCGGTGATGTCGCCGCACCACTTCGCGTTCGGTGTCGGGGCGGTGAAGTCGCGGTGCAGCAGGTCGGGAAACTTCGGCGCGGTCCGGTCTTGGCGGGTCAACCCCCGGCGCCGCTTCGGTTTGCGGCCCTGCAAGCCCTGCCGGCGCATCGAGTCCGCGACGGTGTTCACGCTCACCGTCTCGCCGGCCTCGAGCAGGTCGGCGTGGATGCGGGGCGAGCCGTAGGTGCCCTGGGAGGCCTCGAACAGCTCGCGCACCGGCCCGTGAGCGTGTGCGGTGGCGGGTCGGCGTGCGAGACCGCTTCGGAGTTCGTAGCTGCGGTGTCGGGGCAGGATGCGACGATCGGTGGATCAGTCGAATTAGTGTTGGAAGGTGACGCCATGGATGTGCAATTCATCACGAGCGTTGCAGTGATCACCCCTGAGCCGGCCGTCAGCCGAAGGTTGTACGTGGACGCGCTTGGCCTGCCATTGACCGGGGAAGCCGACGGCTACTTGCACAGTGAAGACATCGACGGTTGCAAGTCCTTCGGCGTCTGGCCCCTGACTCAGGCTGCGCAAGCGTGCTTTGGCACGCCTGACTGGCCAGTTGAGCGGCCGGTGCCGCAGGCCAGCGTCGAGTTCGAGGTCGCGGACGCCGACACCGTCCAGGTCGCAGCGGACGAGTTGAAGGAGAAGGGCTTCACGCTGCTGCACGACGCACATACCGAGCCGTGGGGACAAACCGTCGCTCGACTGCAGTCCATCGAGGGCGCGATTATCGGTATCTCTTACGCGCCCACGATGCATTCGTAAGAAAGAGAAATGGGCTTCCCTCGGGTCGTGAAGGTTTCCTTTATGCTGCGGCCGGTTGGTCTGCAGCGAGTCTCTCGTATTGGATGGGCGACATCAATGCGGCGGAGCTGTGTCGGCGTCGGCTGTTGTAGAAGTCATGGCACCAGGCCACCACAACCTGGCGTGCGTGGGCTTTCGTGGTGATGTGCTGCCAGGACAAGGCCTCGTGTTCGAGGTCGAGAAGAATGCCTCCGCAGCGGCGTTATCGAAACATGAACCGACCCTGCCCATCGACTGCGACACCCCGAGCTTTCGGCACAGCGTGATGAAAACCCCTGCCGTGTAGGTAGATCCGCGATCGGTATGGAAGATCGCCCCGTCGATGGCGGCGCGTCCACCGCGCACCGCCGCGGCCATCTTGATCGCATCGCACGCCAGGTCGGCGTCGGGGTGATCCGAGGTCGCGCTGGCCAGCAGCCGGTGCATGGTCCTCTGGTCGGCGACGAAGCGGGCCCCGCTCACTTCGTCGCCTCGTTGACCCACAGGACCACTGATCGTTTTAAAACATCGCGCTCCATCCGCAGCTGGGCGTTCTCGGCGCGTAACCGCTTCCGCTCCGCGGCGTCCCCCATCGAAAGCTCTTGCGTGCCTTCGTGTTCAGCGCGGTCCTTAGCAACCCAGTTACCCAGGGTGCCCGGGTGGACACTAGGTCGCGCGCTATCTGGGCGATGGGCTTACCCGTCTCACGGACGATGCGGACCGCACCCTCCCGGAACTGCGGTCGAACTTCCTTCGCGAATCTGACATGACTACTCCTCATAGTCCATGCCTCCACGGTTTTGGGGATGTCCAGCCCCACTTCAGACCTATGTGACTTCGGTTGACTTCGGTTGATCCGGCGCCGCGATCGCACGGGCGCGCGAGACCAGCTCCCAATGGCCCTCTGCGGGTCAGCGACGCCTCAAGGGCATCCGCGACGGTGTAACGCTCTATTCTCGACGGCGAGGGCTCGGCCATTTCAGGCTTGATGCGACGTTCGACGGGGAGCAAAGGAGCGGCAGGGTGAATCTCGGTCCATGGGGTGATCTCACGATCCTCACTGCCGTGATGGAAATGGTGTTCGCCACTTGCGTATTCGTGTACATCAGCCGGCTGGAGAAGCGGACATCCCATCCTTTAGGTGAAAGAGTGGGCGCCCATAAAGCGGTGCTGGTCAAACTCCGCAAGCGCGAACCGATGTCGCAGGAAGAAGTGGATTATGCGACCGAACTGGTTGCTGACGCTCGATCACCGCTCGCGTACGCGATACCTGCGGCTCTGTTCACGATGGGATTCTTCTACGTGGTCGGCTGCCTTTTCGTGCTCCATATAGATGGCGGCCATCCCTCGTTCCGAACGTTCATCGGAGGCATCCCGATGTTGACCTCCATGAACATGGCCGCTCAGCTGCGCAGGGTCGCGCGGTTGAAAGGGCGACTGCGAGAAGTTTCGTTGACGGTGCCGGAGTCATCTGAAGAGCTCGCCACTGCCTAGCCGCCGCCGCGACTGCTGCCAAGCACCATTCGATTCTCTCTCGTCATGATTGAGAGCGTGGTGGTGGTTCGGAGATCGGGTCTCCGTCTTCCCACAGCAGTAGTTGACGAACCGATTGGCGTGATCCGTAAGGCTGAAGCATTTGGCTGGCGGGGCGGGAGCGCACCCTTAGCGGCCACCAGAACCAGCGCCCGAGCAGCGCTGCGATTGACGGCGTCATGAACGAACGCACGATCAGCGTGTCGAACAGCAGACCAAGGGCGATCGTGGTCCCGATCTGACCGAGAATCCGCAAGTCGGCGAACACGAAGGAGGCCATGGTCGCCGCGAACACCAGACCGGCCGCCGTCACCACCGCGCCGGAGCCGGCCATCGACCGGATGATGCCGGTCTTCAAGCCGGCGCCGATCTCCTCCTTGAACCGAGAGATCAGCAGCAGGTTGTAGTCCGACCCCACCGCCAATAGCAGGATGACGGCCAGCGCCAGCACGATCCAGTACAGCTGGATACCGAGAAGGTCCTGCCAAATCAGCACGGAAAGCCCGAAAGAGGCACCCAACGACACTGCAACAGTGCCCACGATGACGAGCGCGGCGACGACGCTTCGGGTGATGAACATCATGACGAGCAAAATCAGGCTCAGCGCAGCGATCCCGGCGATCATGAGATCGTATTTGGCGCCGTCCTGGATGTCCTTGTAGGTGGCTGCAGTACCGGCGAGGTAGATCTTGGATCCCGCTAGGGGTGTGCCCTTGACGGCTTCCTGCGCGGCGTGCCTGATGGCGTCGATGTGCGAAATGCCCTCCGGCGTGGCGGGATCGCCGTCGTGCGTGATGATCATCCGCGCAGCCTTGCCGTCCGGCGACAGGAACAGCTTGAGCCCGCGTTGGAATTCAGGGTTGGTGAATGCCTCCGGCGGGAGATAGAAAGAGTCATCGGTTTTCGACGCGTCATATGCCTGGCCCAGGGCGGTGGAGTTCTGCAGGGCCGCCGCAGTCTGGTCGTCAATGCCCGAGGTGGTGGCGTAGTTCGTCAGCGTCAGATCGCGGTTGGTCTGCTGGCTCGCGATCTGAGGAGGAATCAGCGCGAGCAGCTTCGGCTGCAGCGCATCCAACTTGGCGATGCTGCCCGAGACGTCGCTCAGTTCGTCGGTCAGCGCGTCGATGCCGTCGAGCGCGTCGAAGACCGACCGCAACGCGGCGCAGATCGGGATGTCGAAACAGTGTGGCTCCCAGTAGAAGTAGTTGCGCAGGGGCCGGAAGAAGTCGTCGAAGTTGGCAATCTTGTCGCGCAGGTCCTGGGCCGTGGCGACCGTCTGCTGGAACGCCTTGGCTTGCTCGTCGGTGACGGCGCTGGACTGTTGTTGCAGCGCATACTGCTGTCGCAGAACGTCGATCGAGTTGTTGATTACGTCGACCTGCTTGAGCAGGTCGGCGCCGCGGGCCTGCTGAAAGGGCAGATTGTTGATCTGAGACGCGCTCCCCGCGCTGATCTGGAACGGTATCGACGTGTGGTCCAAGGGCGTGCCCAGCGGCCGGGTGATCGACTGCACCTGAGCGATGCCGTCGGTGTGGAAGACCGCCTTGGCGACGCGCTCCAGCAGGATCATGTCGGTGGAATTTCGTAGATCGTGGTCGGCTTCGATCATCAACAGTTCGGGATTCAGGCGCGCCTGCGAAAAATGGCGTTCCGCGGCCGCGTATCCGATATTGGCGGGGGCAGAGGCAGGCATGTATGGGCGGGCGTCGTAACTCGTGGTGTATCCCGGCAGGGCGAGCAGACCGATGGCAGCCACGGCGATCGTCGCCAGCAGGATGGGTCCGGGCCAGCGCACGATGGCTGTGCCGATGCGCCGCCAGCCCTGGGTGCGCATCGGGCGGCTGGGTTCGAACAGACCGAAGTGGCGGCCGATGGTCAGCACGGCCGGCGCCAGGGTCAATGCCGCCACCACTGCGACAAGGACACCAATTCCAGCGGGGACGCCGAGGCTCTGAAAATACGGGAGCCGGGTGAAGGTCAGACAGAACACCGCGCCGGCAATCGTCAGGCCCGAACCCAAGATAATGTGCGCGGTGCCGCGGTACATCGTATTGAACGCTGATACGCGATCCTGCCCGGCATAACGCCCTTCGTGAAAACGGCCGAGAATGAAGATCGCATAATCTGTTCCGGCGGCGATGACCAGTAGCGTCAGCAGATTGGTCGAATACGTCGACAGCTTGATGATGCCGGCGTTGGCGAGAACGGCGACGACGCCGCGGGACGCGGTCAACTCGATCATCACCGTGAAAATCACGAGAAACACCGTGGTGAGACGACGGTAGAGCGAAAAGAGCATCACAGCGATCACCCCGATGGTGATCAGGGTGGTTTTCAGGGTGCCGTGGCGGCCCACCTCGAACTGATCGGTGACCAGGGGCGCGGCGCCGGTGACATAGGCCTTGACACCCGGCGGCGGCGGCGTCTGGTCCACGATGTTGCGTACAGAATCGACGGACTCATTAGCCAACGACTCGCCCTGGTTACCGGCAAGGTACACCTGCACTAACGCCGCCTTGCCGTCGGCGCTCTGCGAGCCGGCGGCCGTCAGCGGATCGCCCCAGAAATCCTGAATGTGCTCCACGTGCTTCGTGTCCTGGGAGAGCTTTTGAATCAAGCCGTCGTAGTAATGGTGCGCGTCGGCACCGAGCGGCTTGTCGCCCTCCAGGACGATCATCGCCGCACTGTCGGAATCGAATTCGTGAAACACCTTGCCGATGCGTTTACTGGCCTGCAGCGACGGCGCATTTTGGGGGCTCAGCGACACGTTGTGCGCTTGGGCAACGGTCTCCAATTGCGGCACGAAAACATTCGTGACTACCGCCAGGCCCAGCCAAAACAGCGCGATCAGCACCGCAAACCGCCGGATCAAGTCGGGAACCGAATGCCGCGAGATGTTGTGGGTGCTCATCCGGATTTATCCAGGCAATAGGTGAAGGCGTTCAAGGTGTTCACCGATCTCTCGTCCTTGACCACGTTGTCAATCTTGATTCGGCAGCCGATCGAGTTGCTGTTGCCCTGGGCGGAGACGTTGACGAAGACCGCCGGTTGGGTGGTGGTCGTGTCGTAGGCCCAGGGCAGCGTAACGGCGTCGACGCGCTGCGGTTGGGCGTTCACGTCGAGGTAGGTGATGGTTGCCACCGTGCCCGGCGGGCCGAAGACCTCCATGACCACGTGTTTGGGGTTGAACGGAACGATGTCGTTCTCGGTGCCGCTGGGTGTGGACGTGACGTCGTGGGAGGCGAAGATGCCGTGCAGGCGGTACACCGCGAATCCAGCCGCCGCGACCACCAGCACCGCTACCAGCAGCATCCAGCGTCGGCTCAGTCGGCGTCCGATCGAAAACCGCTGCATCCGTGACCCTTTCAATGAGCGGCGACAGGCGCGGACGTAGTACATCTCCTCGACGGACGGGCCTATATCAACTAGGTTGACCCTACGATACGGGTCTGGGCACCACAACAAATACCTCAGGCATTGTGCAGGGTTAAGCTGGAAATGACGTCGTCGGCCACATCGTGCACGGTTCGGGGGATGCGGACCGACTGGTCGAGATCGAGCGGTAGATCAAATCGCCGGGGACACCTCGACGATATGACGCCTCGCCTGGCGTCCCGAATTAACGAGGGTCACCCTTGGCGAGTCTGAGTCGGATCAACGGCGTGCTAGCAACCTGAAGACCACTCTGCCCGTCAGCCGTGCAGTTGCGCGACGACGAATCGGCCGAAACCTATGCCCGCGATCCTGTAACACACATCGACGCCTTGCGATGTCACAGTTATCTCGCAGTTCGGCATTGACCTGCCCGTCAAAAGCGCAGCGTGAACCTCTCGGAACTCGCCGCGCAAGGAGTTAACGGGTGTCCCAGTTGGAATCCGATTTCTGTGTCGTGGGGGCGGGGTATGCCGGGCTAACGGCCGCACACCGGATCCACAAAGCTGGCCACTCGGTGACCGTGCTCGAGGCGGCACCACGCATCGGTGGTCGCACGTGGACGACCTATCTTTCCGATGGCACGCCGTTCGAGATCGGCGGACAGTGGGTTAGCGATCACGAGGCGCGCGACCCGCACCAAGTTCTACGCCTGTGTAGCCGACGATCGCCTCGCCTAACAGCGCTTTTGCTTCGTCGGTGAACATGTTCAGGTTGAACCACGATTGCACGGTTATTTGGTCGGCCTCGCGCGTGGTGCCGGGCCCCAGAGAGTGTGGATACGAAGAGGGCATCGACACCCCTGGCTTGATGGCCTACTTCGTGGCGGGGGATAAGGCTCATGACTTCAACCGCATGAGCCGCCAGCCCGACGTTCGACGGCTCGTGGACGAATTCGGTATCGAGGTCTACCAGCAGTACGACAAGGGCAAGACAATCTTCGTGGATTTCAAGAATAAGGTCCACAAATAGGTGTCCCTGCTGCACTGGCTCTTTGTGCTCCAGACCTATGGCAGCAAGCTCTTCAATATGAACGGCCAGGGCCCCCGGGCAGGCCGAGCAATTTCGTATCCGCGGCGGTATGACGCAAATGGCGGAGCGAATCGTCGAAGAACTGGGTCCGGAAGGTGTCCATCTTGGCTCGCCCGTCCGCCAGATTATGCAGGACGCAAATGGTGTCACCGTAAGTACGGCAAACGTCAGTGTTCGGTGTCGCGCCGCGTCATCGTCGCGACGAATATCCGCCCGGTCGCGCGGGACACGCCGACGCGATGGCCGAGCTTGGGCAGATGGCCGGCCCAAACACCAATGCGACCAACGTCATCCGGCTACGGGGTTGGGTTCAAGGAGATTCTCTCGGTCGCATTTGCCCATCGGCCGACTTGATAAAGGCCACGAATCTAACGAGTAGCCGGGCGGGCCCGTAAACCCAGCCGGCGACGCCAATCCCGGGCGCCCACGAACCTGGCCATCGCCGACTGAAACTTGCCCTTCCGCGCTGTGTACGGATACCAGTTGACTTCCTTCTTCATCTCGACCCGGTTGGCCACAATGCTCTTGGTGCGGCAGTACTTCCGAATCCCCGTGGGTCCGCCCGAGCGGGACCCCACCCCGGATTCGTTCCAGCCGCCGAACGGCACCGGCGTCTGCCCTACGCCCATCATGACGTCGTTGAGGTGCACGAGTCCGGTGTTGAACCGGCGGGCCAACGCGATCGCCTTGGCTCTGTCGCGGGTCCATACGCTGCCCGACAAACCCAGCCGCGAGTCGTTGGCTTTCTCGATCGCCTCCGCGGTGTCACGCACCTTCATGACCGGCAGCGTCGGGCCGAATGTCTCCTCGCGCATGCAGTCCATGCTGTGGTCCACGTCGACCATCACGGTCGGCTCGTAGAAGAGGCCACCAGAAGGGCCACCCCCACGCGCCGTGCCTCCTATGAGAACCTTGGCGCCCTTGCTGCGAGCGTCGTCGACGTGGCGGGACACGATGTCCAGCTGCTGCTTGGTCGCCAGCGATCCGACGTCGGCCGAAAAGTGCTTTTCGGTGTCCATCCCCACGCGCAACTCAGCCGTCCTAGCCACCAGTTTCTTGACGAACTCGTCGTAGACCGGCTCTTCCACATACACCCGTTCGACCGAGATGCAGATCTGACCGGCATTGACGAACCCACCCCACACCGCGCCCTCCACAGCCCGGTCGATGTCGGCGTCTGCGCACACGATCATCGCGTCCTTGCCGCCGAGTTCCAGGCTGTAGGGGATCAGCCGTTGCGCCGCGGCCAACGCGACCCGTCTGCCCGTGCTGACCGAGCCGGTGAACATGATGAAGTCGACGAGATCGACCACGGCCGAACCGGTTTCGCCGAATCCATAGACCGCGTCGAGAACGTCCGGGGCGTCGATCTCCTTCCACCCGGCGACCGCCGCCTGCCACACCAGCGGGCTGTATTCCGAGGGCTTAGTCAGTACAGCGCATCCGGCGATCAGAGCCGGCGGGATGTCGAGAAACGGCGCGGTGAGGGGCCCATTCCACGGCGTGATCATTCCGACGAGCGGGTACGGTTCGTAGAAGACCTTCAACTGCTTGACGGCGTTGGCCACCCCCGCGGGAGCTACGCCCTCGTCGGCCAGGAACTTGGCCCCGTTCTCGATCCAGTAATTGAAGAGCGCGGTGGAGAAGGGAATTTCCAACGCCGTGTCCCCCACGACTTACCAGATTCCCGCTGCAGCAGACGCGACAGTTCGTCTTCGCGATCCAGCAACCAGTCCCGCCATTTACCAAGCCATTCGCCGCGCTTCTGCGGCCCCATCGCCTGCCAAGCCGGCTGAGCGTCGCGAAGCCGCGCCGCGATCGCCTCGATCTCGGCGCGCGGCGTCACCGGCACGGCGCCGACATACTCGCCATTTGCCGGACACCTGACGACTACTTTTTGAGGGGCTTCTTTGGGGGCTTGGACCAACTCGGTTGGCGTGGCTGTTTGGGGTTGCATTGTTCAACACTTCCTGTGGCGTCCGACGCTGACGATGACGCTACTCAGCGCACCGCGCGATGTGAAGGAACGACGGCCAGGCGGCTGATTTCGTTCGGGAATCGACGGCAGAGTTGATGACGCTGTTGCACTTCGCTGTCGGACCCGACGCCGAAGCACCGTGGGAGAAGTCAACTACTCGGACGGCACGTCAGACGACGACGAACTCGCTGACACGCCCGCCCTGGTTGCGGTTGCCGACGGCGGCGTGATTGGCGCCGAGGTTGTGCTGACGATGCCCGCCGCGCCCGCCGCTCGAAATCAGTCGGTTAATGGGGCACAACTAAGGTGAAGACGACGCTCGGCATCTATGCAGCACCTGTTCGAAGACGATCACGCCGACGCGATGGCCGTGCTCGATGCGATGGCCGCGACCGGCAAAGCGCGGCCAGCAAACAACATTGAGCGAGCACGTCAACCTCGGCATTGCCTTTGATGGCAGAGCCTCTTCGTCATCAGCAGACAGGAAAGGCCTGGGACTCGCTGGCGGTCCCCTCCGCCAGGACGATGCCCTGCGCTTCGGCGGCCGTGTAGCCGCGTGATTTGAGCAGTGGAATGACCTGGTACGGCGGGACGCCCGCCTTCCTGTTCGCGCACGCGATATTGCCGTCGTAACCCACTCGCTGAGCGTCGAGGTAGCCGAAACCGTTTTCGTAGAGGTGCGTTGTGGATATGCGGCCACCACTGCGATCACCGCAACGGCGATGAGTATGAGGCCGTGCGTCACCTCATGGAAAACCATGCAGCCCAATGGCTGCAAACCTACCTACTCAATACCCGCCGTGCGGAAGCTGCCTTGCGAGTCGCGGTTCAGATCATCCAGGAGCGTTTGACTGCGCTGGAATTGGACTAGAGGCAGCAGATTGGATCACGCCCCCGTTTCGCTCACCCACTTTCAGCTCATCAACTGCATTGACTCGCGCGCACGCTCACTGACTGCGCCAGTTCGCTCACCTACTGCGTAGGCTCGCTCTTTGACAACTACACAGCGTTGCCCTTCGACCCGGCGGCCCGCCGATGGCCGGGACGTTCTTGTTGAACGTCATGTCGTGATGAGCGTCACATGGCCGAACATCACCTTGTTCAGCGTCGTGTCACAACTGGGGTGAGATCGCCCGCACTGACCCGTCGAAAGGACTCGTGACTGATGATCACTGCTCTCCTCTTTGCGATTGTGACAGCGGTACTTTACGTCGTGGTATTGGTCGTTGTTCACGACCAACCGCTGACGGCGGGGAGGATTCCGCGCGAACGACTCGTCGATATTTGACGATCACGCGCGCTGGCGCAAAGAACACGTAAGACATATCAGCACTACGACCGCCGGGAGGATCGAACAACCCAGCGGTCGTGGCGTTTTAGAGTCGTTGTCAGTCATTGTGCGTCCTGGCGATAGGCAACACCGTCCCGCTTGAGCAGCTCCTCGATCCCGCGTGCTCGTGAGCCATGGCGCGCCTTCACCTCAGCGTGCACCCTGGACCCGCGTCGTCGGCCGCTTCCGCACCCTCCGGATCGTTGTCAGACAGCCAATCCCGCTGTTGCGCAGGAGGAATCAGACGCACCGCATGGCGATCGAGGTCGGCTCGGGGAGTCGACCAGCAAGGTTAGTTGCGACGGCAAATCCCATTCCCAGCACCGTCCCAGCGGCCAGGGATACGCGAAAGCGTCCGCATACCTACACAAGTCGACCGATAGTCAGCTTAGTTAGTGGGTTAACCGGTAGATACGTTATGGCACAACAAGAATCTGGTTTAGCCCAGGCTCGTCACCAGCATTGAGCCGACTTAGCTGAAGCAGGCCGCAAAACCAGGGGATGAAGTGAGAATCCGTCGGCGTGAGCCTTGCCGTGTAGCGTTCCTGAGTCATCGAGACCTTGCTGTGGGCCGAGGAGGTCTCTCGCCCCGATCCTCGCGTGAGCCCCTCGTCGTCGATCAGCGTGGCAACGGTCTGGCGGAAGCCGTGCCGTACATCACCTCTTCGGCGATGTACACGATGAGCGAGACCAGCGGTGGGCACCTACGTCAGTCCACTGAAAGCGTCACCGGCGCTCCGCCGCGGAACCGTCGGCACCGGAGTACGCCCTAGCCACCCGGGTGAGGAACTGGTAGACCCCCTTCTCGTCCGGGGCCAGCGGACCTGGGCGGGCGTGCGGTGAGGCGAGCCCGCGTTGCACCGATTCGCAGGCCGCCCAGTCCTGCCGGTTGGTGACGTCCCAGAAGTCCACCGCATACGAAGGATCGAAATCCGAATGGGCCGCAACGTCTTTCGGGAAGGCCCAGGCGCACTCGACGTGCGTGCGGTCGACGGCCAGCGGCATCATGAGGTGGGTCATTACGTAGTCGGGGTGCAAACTCACCAGCAGATTCGGGTATCCGACGACGTACATGACGCTGCGCAGTTGCTGCTCGGACAGTCCAGCGATGAAGACGCCGCCGCTCTTGCCGGTGAGCGACATCGTCTCTGCGCCCTCGACGATCGACATCCAGCCGGCAAGCCACGATCCCTCGAGGTCGAGGGTGTCGCCGCTGGTCGGCGGGCTGACTCGGGACAGCTCCGGGTGGATTCTCGAACAGTGGTAGCACTCCTGGTAGTTCTCGACGATGACCTTCCAGTTGGTGGCGAGCTCATAGGAGTGTCGGGCGACGATCGTAAGGTCTTCGGGCCGGTAGGGGCCGACGATGTCCTCGAGCCCCGCGACGTGCTCGACGAAATCGGCGTCGCGCCCGCTCGGGTCGACGAAAAGCCAGCCGTGCCAGTTCACCAGGCGCAGTTCGGCGAGCCCGAAATCGCCCGGGTCGAAGTAGTCGGCGTCGCGGAAGCCGGGCGCATTCCGCAGCGCGCCGTCCAGCCGAAAGGACCACGAGTGGTACGGACATATGATGCTGCGCTTCGTGGTTTCCGCGCCAGACGCCAGCAGTTCGTGGCCGCGGTGGCGACAGGTGTTGGCGAACGCGCGCACTACGTCGGTCTCGGATCGCACTAGCAGCATGGCGTTCGCGCCAGAGCCGACTGCGCGCTGGGCGCCGACCGAATTGATATCGCTGGCATGGCCCACACAGGTCCATCCAGAGAAGATGTTGCGCTGTTCCCAATCGAAAACCTCGGGATCGACGTAGGCCTCCCGCGGCAGCATGCGCGATCGGCCGAACGGTGCCAGCGCCGCGGCCAGGTCCGCAGAAGGAACAGGCGCGCGACTCTCCTGTTGAACCATGCGGTCAGACTAGTTGCCACGCTCACCAGGTTCAGCCTTATCGCTAGAAGCAGCCTCTCGCGAGTGATCGCCAGGTCGGTGACACGCTTGCCGATTGCTTTGAACATCGCGTCGAAAATGGCGGCGGGCAATCCGACGATCATTAGCTCGCCGAGGCCCGTCCTCAATGGGGTCGGCGATGATGTATTGGGTGTGCAGGAACGTGGCGCCGGATTGAGGCACGTCGGCGTTGACCGCCGCGACGTACTCGGCCATGGGCGTTGACAATCCGCCGTCGCGGTGCGGGGGACGATGAGGCCGACCTCTTCACCTTCAGCTTGCCGTAGGATCCCGGGCGCGATCGGCCCCTAGATGGCGCACATGTCGCCGACTGGTCAGGCGTCCTCGGACGCGTCCTTGACCCGTAGGACGAGCTGGCCGACGGTGCCGCGCCCACTGCCCTAGAGGCCGGAGTTGGATGGCCCACGAAAACGACGGAATCGGGAATTCACGCTTGGCTGTGAACCCTGGCTTACCGGTGAACCGCGTATCACTGCAACGGGCAGTGCGCGGTCGTGGGCGCGAACAACGACCGGCACGGTGAGCATCTTGCCGAGCACGCGGATCTCTCGCTTTGCCTGCTCCCGGGCGATAAACAACAGGTCGAGCGGGTACCACAGGCCAACCCACGCCACGACGAGGAACGCGCCGTTTCCGAGCAGGTCGCTCGCAAATTCGCCCATCACCGGTCGCGTGAACGCGTACGACAACGCGATACCCGTAGCGAACAGCAGCGAGCCACTGAGCAGTGACCGCATGCCCTGGCGCCAGATCACGTCGTGTTCGCGGTTGGCTCGGCGCATTCGCAGCTCGCAATAGCTGCGCACGGCCGCCACCACCTTGGCAGCCAGTTCGTCGGAGCACTCGCTGGCGATGTCCAGAACGACGCGCTGGTCAGCGGCAACCTCTTTCTGGGCTAGTAACCGCTCCACCAGTTCGTCCATACCGCAATCGATGCGGTGCGCGCCGGCGAGCAGGCCGCGGGCATCGGCCGCGAACAGCTCGTCGGCATTGTCTAGCTCGATCACCACATCGGCCGGGGGCGCTCGCCTCTTCCGTCGCAGCTTCACCACATAACCTCCCCGCCCGGGGCGTAGCGCCAGTCGGCAGTGGATCCACCGTGCAATCAGTGAAAGTCGGACCGTTCACCAACGGCACTCGCGAATACTACGTACCAAGGTGTCCGCAATCAGCCGGATCGGCGCACGGGGTCAGTATCGACATTCCAACGCGCCATTGCGCGAGTTGATCAACGTGCAGGTTACGTTCGGGACGAGGTCAACAATCCGGTTGGTCTCACCACCGCTGATACAACTCTCCGAGTTGATCAATCGGCTAGTGTTGCTAAACCATCGCCCGCCCTGGTGGTGGAATCCCGGCGGCTAATGGCAGGGCGGCATTGTGGGCCAAGGAGTTCGGATCCTTGATCATCGAGGTCTGTACAGCGCGCTCACCGGGACGGCAGAGCCGCCAAAACGCGCTCTGCGCTCAATGTTCGCGGGCTTTGCATTGGATCTCGCGTTAGTGCCCGGCTCCCAATTGTTCATGGTCCCCGTTCAACACGGGGCTTGTTCAGGTGCTTGCCGAGCCGCTGCTTGTTGATCTCACTGACTTTGGCCCCGACCCGGACGACGGTCAGTCGCCCTCTGCGGCGCACAACAGTGAGTGCGCGACGCGAGTACCGTCGGAACGGAATTCGTGCGCGGGACGCCGCAGAGGTTCGATGGTGGTATCCGCGTGCACGATGACCCCGCCACCGGAGGGGATTCCGAGCCCGGTGGCCGCTCCCTCCAGCAAATGAATCGTGCGCGACAGCCGCGCCCACTCGGCTCGTTCGTCGTGCGCGTCGACGACGACGGGGACGAGCTTGAACACATCGAGCAGCTCGGTTTCGGGGGATTCCGGTGTCTCGACCATTCCAAAGAGTCCTAGCTGGACCGCGCCGGCTGAAATGCCCACCACGACCGCCCCCTCGGCGTACCGGCCGAGTATGACGTCCTTCATGCCGGTTTTCTCGAACGTGTTCCAGCCGAGGCGCACATCGCCGCCCGCGAGGACGATCAACTGGGCACGCTCCAGAAATGCGCGGTCGTCTGGGCGAAACGACGAATCGATCATGCGACGGTCGGTGATTCCAATCGCGTCCACCGCCGCCTCGAAGATCCCATAGAACTCCGGACGATCGCCGTTGGAGGCGCCGATGTAGGCCGCGCTGAGTGGTGTGTCCCGAGCAAATCCATCGAGGGCTGCCTCGAGTAGCAGTCGGTCCTGCCGCTTCCAGAACAGCAGCTGACTGTCCGCCAGCAGATAGAGCGGTTGGAGTTGTGGCGCCGTCTCAGTCACCGCACACGTCAGACACCAGCCCGCTCCAGTTCATGCACTCGACCCCCGTGGCAATACACTAGGGGATACCCGGCCGCCGCGGATTCTGGCGGCCGGTTTCGCTCAAGTCCCCCCGGCCAGCCCTGCACGAATTCTGGCGTCCGGTCCACCATCAACGCGGGCGACGCCTCGGCCGCCTCCCCACCATCACGGCCGATGACGAATGAAAGCCAAAGCTATCAATTTTCAATTGCCGACAGCTGTCAATTTTCGCTGCCGTTGACAAAACCCCCACGAATGCGGGTTTAGTGCGTTATTGATGTCAGAGGGGGCAGGCTGCGAGATAGTGAGTCGATATGAGATTAGGCGCGGTTTCGAAGCCCTCCGCCGGAACACTAGCTCGAGTTGAAGCTTCCGGCCGTCCCGCCGTGCAGAGCCTGCCGCCGGACAGCAGATCCAGCTGGCGTTTCCCAGGTCCACGCGAAGAGATTCTGACCGACCTCACCACAGCACCCGCCCACCGTGCTAAGCGGGCGCCCGACAGAAAGCGTAGCTCCGGCGCACAAGAAGGAATCGGCTCTCGACGTACAGCCCTATAACGAGGGAGGCGACGTGAAGGTCTTGGTTGTCACCGAGATTCGCCTATACCGCGATGGTGTGGCGGAGGCGCTGCGCCGACTAGACGACGTCGAGCTCGTCGTTACCGCTGCGACTGGCGTCGCGGCGGTGCTCACCGCCCGGCGGGCGGAGTGCGATGTCGTCCTTCTCGACATGGCGGTGTCCGACAGCACGCAAACCGTGGCGTCGCTGCTTACCGCTAGGTCCGGCCTGAAGGTGGTCGCTCTTGGCGTTCCCGAGGACGGTCCTGAAGTGGTCGCCTGCGCCGAGGCGGGGATTTGTGGATACGTATCGCGGGACGCGAGCCTTGCCGAACTCGGCGATGCGCTGCGCAGCGCGGCGCGCGGCGAGGCGCCGGTGTCCGGCAAGGTGGCCGCAGGGCTGCTGAGACACATTGCCTTCCATGCCCGCATGGCACACACCACTGTCAACGGACACCAGTTGACCCCGCGCGAACGGGAGGTACTGCAGCTTGTGCAGAGCGGCATGACGAACCGTCAGATCGCCAGGGCGCTCGATCTTCAGCTCAGCACCGTAAAGAACCATGTGCATAACGTGTTAACCAAGTTCGGCGTCACCCGGCGCGCGGAGGTTTATTCCGCTGTCGTCCCCGGTGGGGACTAGATCAAAGGCCGGCTGGAGAACCAGTACCAGATTGCACCATCAGGAGCTCTCGCGCTTCTAAGGGATCCGGATCCCGTGCGTCTCACCGGCTGGGCCTGACGCATCGCGTCGACCGTGCCTGGTCCCCAGATCCAATCCGGATCCCCTGGACGATTGTTCGTCGCAACCTAAGGCCTTCTACTTCTCGCCAAGCCGCCAGCTTTCGCGGGCGGGACCAGAGCGGAGGTGCGTTTCCGTGGCTGAACCCAGTTCGACGGTGCGGCTTGCTCTGATCGGATGCACCGGGCTGCTTGGCGACATCATCCGCCAGACCCTGACACGTGAGCCCGACCTCGACGTCGTGGCCCAGCTGACGACACCGGGCCCCGATTTGGACCTATCGCAGTTCGACGCCGACATCGTGCTGTGGAATGGCGCCGAGGAGGACCGAATCGCCCGGTGGCTCACCGGGCTGACGTACCGGCGCACGCCACGCGTGCTAGCTACCCTCACCGATGGCCAGCGAGCCGCGCTGTGGGAACTCACCCCACGCCGGATCGAGCTCGGCGCCATGTCCCCCCAGAGCCTCATCAGGACAATCCGCGACAACCGGGTAGGCCGGTCTTGATCACCGCAACCCGACGGACTAGCCGCCCTCTGGTGGACCTCCTGCAGGGCGAGTTCGACCGGGGCGCGGATGCTCAATCAGGTCGATCGGCGCGAATCAGGTTGGCGCACAATACCGGTGGACCCACTGCCGTGTCCGTCGTCACGAAACTGGAAGGGCCCGGCACCGATGGCGACTAGAACGGAGGGGCCGGACCGATGGACCACCGGCGTGACGCTAGGTGGAGACATCCGCAAGCCCATGCAGGCCATCGGCGGATTCGTCGCAATGGCCGCCGACGCCATCATCTTCATCTTCCGGCGGCCGTTTCAGTGGCGAGAGTTGTTGCAGCAGGTGTGGTTTGTGGCCCGGGTCTCGCTGGCTCCCACACTGCTGGTGGCCATACCGCTCACGGTCTTGGTCCAATTCACGCTCAACGTCCTGCTGCGCGAACTCGGTGCCGCCGACTTGAGCGGTGCCGGTGCGGCCTTCGGCGCCGTCACGCAGATCGGGCCGTTGGTGACCGTGCTGATCGTGGCGGGCGCCGGCGCGACCGCGATGTGCGCGGACCTGGGTTCGCGAACGATCCGGGAAGAGATCGCGGCGATGGAGGTGCTGGGAATCAACCCCGTGCAGAGGTTGGTGACGCCTCGCATGCTCGCGTCGGGACTGGTGGCCCTGCTGCTCAACAGCCTGGTCGTCATCGTCGGCGTTGTGGGTGGCTACGTCTTTTCCGTATTCGTTCAGCACGTAAACCCGGGAGCCTTCGCCTCTGGCATCACATTATTGACCGGCGTGCCCGAGTTGATCATCTCGGGCATCAAGGCGGCACTGTTCGGCGTGATCGCTGGTCTCGTCGCATGTTATCGAGGCCTGATCATCACCGGGGGTGGCGCGAAGGCGGTGGGCAACGCCGTCAACGAAACCGTGGTGTACGCGTTCATGGCACTGTTCGTCATAAACATTGTGGTGACGGCCATAGGTGTCAGGGTCACGGCCAAGTGAAGGACATGCGATGACGCTGGCAGCCACCTATCCGCGCCTAGCCCATTTTCTCGGCCACTCTAGGTGGCCGGTAGGCGTACTGAGCAGGATCGGCGCGCCGACGTTGTTCTTCGGCAAGTCCCTCGCGGGAGTCCCTTACGCGGTCAGGCGTTTCAGGAAGGAGATCATTCGACTGATCGCCGAAATCAGCATGGGCGCAGGCACCTTGGCGCTGATCGGCGGCACGGTGGTGATCGTCGGTTTCTTGACCCTCGCCGCGGGCGGCACGCTCGCCGTTCAGGGGTATGCCTCCCTGGGCAATATCGGAATCGAGGCATTGACCGGGTTCTTGGCGGCGTTCATCAACGTGCGCATCTCTGCACCCGTGGTCGCGGGAATCGGCCTGGCGGCGACGTTCGGTGCCGGTGTGACAGCGCAACTCGGTGCCATGCGCATCAGTGAGGAGATCGACGCGCTGGAATCCATGGCGATCCGGCCAGTCGAGTACCTGGTGAGCACACGACTCATCGCCGGAATGATCGCGGTGACCCCGCTCTACTCGATCGCGGTGATCCTGTCGTTCATCGCGAGCAGGTTCGTCACTGTGGTGATCCTTGGGCAGTCCTCGGGTCTGTACGGGCACTATTTCGCAACATTTCTCAATCCGATCGACCTGCTGTGGTCGTTCTTGCAAGCGATCTTGATGTCGCTGGCGATTCTGCTGGTGCATACGTACTACGGCTACTTCGCGACGGGCGGACCATCGGGCGTGGGCGTCGCGGTAGGCAACGCGGTGCGGACCTCGCTGGTCGTCGTGGTGTCGGTGACTTTGCTTGTCGCGCTGGCGATTTACGGTTCCAACGGAAACTTCAATCTGTCGGGCTAGGGAGGGGGTCGATGTCATCAGCAGTCGCGAAACCGCTCGCCGGTCTGGCAACCATCGTTGCGATCGTTGCGGTCGTCGCCGTTTCCGTGGCGCTGTTCCGGGGTGGCTTCGGCACCACCGTGCCGGTGACGATCATCTCGCAGCGCGCCGGCTTGGTGATGTACGCCGATGCCAAGGTGAAGATGCGCGGCGTCCAGGTGGGCAAGGTCTCCTCGATCGAAGCGCGGCCCGACGGTCAGGCCGCCTTGCACCTGGCGATGGATCCGTCGCAGCTGAAACTCATTCCGTCCAATGTGCTCGTGAACATCACAAACAACACGGTGTTCGGCGCCAAGTACGTGCAACTCGTTGCGCCGGCCAAGCCCTCGTCCGAGCCGCTGAAGGCCGGGCAGGTGCTCGACGCGAAGAACGTCACCGTTGAAGTCAATACGGTGTTCGAGCAACTGACGTCGTTGCTGTCGAAGATCAAACCCGAGAAGCTCAACGAAACCCTGGGCGCGATCGCAACCGCGCTGGACGGACGCGGGGAAAAGATCGGTCAGGCGTTCACTGACCTGAATGAGTTCCTCGCCAAGTCCGAACCGGGTCTGCCAGGGCTGCGCCACGATCTCGCCGTGGCACCCGGCGTGCTGAACACTTACGCCGACGCGGCACCCGACCTCCTCAACGCCGCGAGCAATGCGACACGGATCAGCCAGACGATCGTCGAGGAGCAGCAGAACCTCGACGCCTTCCTGGTCAGCGCAATCGGTTTGGCCGACATCGGAAATGACGTGATCGGCAGCAACCGGCAAGCGCTCACCGATGTGCTGCATCTTCTGGTGCCTACGACCGATCTGACGAACGAATACAATCCGGCGCTCACCTGCGCACTAGGGGGCATGATGATGCTCGCCAACTCCCCACCACTGCCGAGGGCCGGCGTGTATGTGTCGGTCAGCTTCCTGCTGGGTACGGAACGCTATCGGTACCCGACGAACCTGCCCAAGGTCGCGGCCACGGCCAACGGCGATGCGCAGTTTCTGTGCGACAGCCAGAGGCTTCCGAAGGTTCCGGTCGACTGGCAGCCCCCGTACCTGGTCGAAGATATCGGCGCCAACCCCGCGCAGTACGGGAATCCGGGAATCATGCTCAACTCTGACGGGCTCAAGCAGCTGCTGTTCGGGCCCATCGACGGGCCTCCACGCAACACGGCGCAGATCGGAATGCCCGGATGATCTCGATGCGCGCCACAGCCGTCAAGGTCGCAGTGTTCGCCATCGTGACGGCGGTGTTCACGCTGTTTCTGTTCTTCATCTTCGGCCAGTATCGAACCGGTTCCACGAACGGGTATTCGGCGGTGTTCGCGGACGCGTCTCGTCTCAAGGCGGGAGACACAGTGCGGATCGCCGGCATTCGGGTGGGCACGGTGAACGGCCTATCACTGCGCGACGATAAGAAAGTCGTCGTCACGTTCGACGCCGACAGCGGCATCGCTCTCACCGCCGGCACAAGGGCGATGGTCCGTTACCTCAACCTCACCGGCGATCGCTATCTCGAGCTTGCGGACGGCCCCGGGGCGACGAAGATACTTCCGCCCGGATCACAGATCCCGGTCGACCACACCGCGGGGGCACTGGACCTAGATCTGCTGCTCGGCGGGCTCAAGCCCGTGATCCAGGGCTTGAATCCGCAAGACGTCAACGCGCTCACCCAGTCGCTGGTGCAGGTGTTCCAGGGCCAGGGGCCGACCTTGGAGTCGCTGCTGTCCAAGACCTCGTCGTTCTCGAATGCGTTGGCCGACAACAGCCAGGTCGTCCAAGACCTGATCGACAACCTGAACACGGTCGTCGACACACTCGCCAAGAACGGCGACCAGTTCTCCGCCACATTAGACCGCCTGGAGCGGCTCGTGACCGGCCTGTCGGAGGACCGCGACCCGATCGGCGATGCGATCGTGTCGTTAAACAACGGAACCGCCTCACTCGCCGACCTGCTGACCAATGCCCGGCCGCCGCTTGCCGGAACGGTCAACCAGCTCAATCGACTCGCACCGTTGCTCGACACCGGTAAAGGCCAGATCGACGTTGCACTGCAGAAGGCTCCGGAGAACTTCCGCAAGCTCATCCGGCTCGGCGCCTACGGCAGCTTCATCAACTACTACATCTGTGGGATTTCGTTCCGCGCCACGGATTTCCAGGACCATACCGTGGTGTTCCCCTGGATTGAACAAACCACGGGAAGATGCGCGGAGCCCTGATGCTCAGGTACCACCAAGCCAATCTCATCAGATCCGGATTCATCGGCGCTGTGCTGGCGATCCTCGTCATCCTCGTGGGTCTTCACACGGAGCAGCTACGGTCGTATGCGTCCTCGATTCGCTACCAGGCGCTGTTCTCCGAAGCCGGTGGTCTTGCCCCGGGCAACGACGTGACGGTGTCGGGAATCAAGGTGGGCACGGTGTCGGACATATCGTTGCGGAACGGCGAGGCCTTGGTGACGTTCACCATCAGCGGCAAGGTGCCGCTGGGCTCCGACACCACCGCCCACATCAGGACCGGCTCGCTGTTGGGGCAGCGGGTACTCACGTTGGAGTCCGCAGGTAGCGGCAATATGCACCCGTTGGACGTGATCCCGGTGTCGCGGACGTCCTCTCCGTACTCGCTGACCGACGCCATCAGCGACCTGACGACCAACGCGGCCGGCACCGACACCGCGAGCCTCAACCAGTCCCTCGACGCATTGTCCACCACCATCGACCAGCTCGCACCGCAATTGGGGCCGGCGTTCGACGGGCTCACCCGGCTCTCGCGAACCATCAACGGCCGCAACGAATCGCTGCGGGATCTGCTCAAAAGCGCAGCAGATGTCACGGGCATCCTGTCGGACCGCAGCCAACAGGTCAACGCGCTGATCCTCAACGCGAATGATCTGCTGGCGGTTCTCGTCGAGCGCCAAGATGCGATCGTCTCACTGCTCGCCAACACCTCTGCGGTCTCCCGGCAGTTGATCGGCCTGGTGCACGACAATGAGCAGGAGCTGGCGCCGACTCTGGAGCGGCTCAACCGTGTGACGGCGATGCTCGAGAAGAACCGCGACAACATCGCCAAGGCACTTCCCGGCCTGGCCAAGTTTCAGGTAACCCAGGGCGAGACCGTGTCCAACGGCTTCTATTACAACGCGTACGTCCCCAATCTCCAGCCGGCGCAACTGCTTCAGCCGTTCTTCGACTACATCTTCGGGTTCAGAAGAGGCGTCGACGCGGGCCAGCCGCCGGACAACGCAGGACCACGAGCCGAGCTTCCATTCCCGTACAACGGGATTCCGCCGCCCGGGGAAAGGTGGCCTCGCTGATGTCCCGGAAACGTGTGATCACCGGTATCTCGGTCGTCTTGATCGGTTTGCTCGTCGCGGCGGCGATCTTCGTCATTCGCCAGACGTTCTTCAAGCCCACAACGATCACCGCCTACTTCACCACCACGACCGCCATCTATCCCGGCGACGAGGTGCGCGTGGCCGGCGTCAAGGTCGGCACCATCGCGTCGATCGAACCAGTGGGTACGCAGACCAAAATGACGATGCATATCGATCGCAGCGTGCCCATTCCGGCCGACGCGAAAGCGGTGATCGTCGCGCAGAATCTGGTCGCTCAACGCTACGTCCAGCTCACACCGGCATACCAGTCCACCGGGCCCAAGATGGCCGACGGTGCAGTCATTCCGCTCGACCGGACAGCCGTGCCCGTGGAGTGGGACGACGTCAAGGCTCAACTGATGAGACTGGCAACGGACTTGGGGCCGAGCAGTAACGTTTCGACACCCTCCATTGCCCGCTTCATCGACAGTGCCGCCAACGCGTTGGAGGGGAACGGCGACAAACTGAGGCAGACGCTGGCCCAGCTGTCCGGGACCGGCCGGACACTCGCCGAGGGCAGCGGCAACATCGCCGACATCATCAAAAACCTACAGACGTTCGTCACCGCGCTGCGCAACAGCAATCAACAGATCGTGCAGTTCGAGAACCGGCTCGCGACGCTCACCAGCGTGCTGAACGACAGCCGGTCCGACCTGGACGCCGCGCTGTCGGATCTGTCCGTCGCGGTGGGCGAAGTCCGGCGCTTCATTGCGGGAGTCAGAGACCAAACCAGCGAGCAGATCCAAAGCTTGGCCAACGTCACCCAGAATCTTGTTGACCACAAGATCGACCTGGAGAACGTGCTTCACATCGCGCCGATCTCATTCTCGAACTTCTACAACATCTACAACCCGGACTCGGGCAGTGACGTCGGCGGATTCGTCCTCAACAACTTCTCGAATCCCGTCCAGTTCTTCTGCGCCAGCGTTGGAGCGGTCGAAAACGCCACCGCGCCCGAAACAGCGAAGCTGTGCCAGCAATACCTCGGCCCCGCATTGCGATTGCTCAATTTCAACTACGAACCGCTGCCAATCAACCCATTCCTGGCCCCGGCGCCGACCCGGGTGCTCTATCCCGATGAGCGGCTGGCGCCCGGTGTCACCAGCCCGTCGTGGCCGGGTGGCGCTCTGACGCCCGGCGGGGAGGGGCCGAGACCGGGGCCGCCCGAGATACCGCCGGCGATCTCCGCCTACACCGGCCTGCCGGGTGATTACCCGCCGGCGGCGCCGCCGCCACCACCGGCGCGCATACCGGGAATTTCGAATCCGGCGCCAACCACCCCGGCGGCGGCGCCGCCGCCACCGGCTCCGATGACCCTGCCTGACCTGCTGCTTCCCGCGGAAAGGCCAACGTCATGACCCGCACTGTCCGCCTTCGCCGGATGCTCGGCATTGGCGCCTGTGTCGCGCTGACCGCGACAGGATGCGCATTTCAAGGCTTGAACTCGCTGCCCCTGCCCGGCGTGGTGGGCCGCGGACCGCACGCACACATCTACCACGTGGAAATAGGAAATGTCGGGACCCTGGAGTCGAATTCGCCGGTGATGATCGACGACGTCATGGTCGGCAGCGTCGGCAGAATGACGGTGCAGGGATGGCACGCCAACGTCGAGATCTCGGTGCAACCGGACGTGGTTGTCCCCGCCAATGCGGTCGCCACCGTCGGCCAGACGAGCCTGCTGGGGTCGATGCATGTGGCGCTGAACCCGCCACCGGGTGAGCCTCCGCGCGGACGACTCGAGCCGGGCTCCACGATCCCGCTGAACAAAACGTCCAGATATCCCTCGACAGAAGAGACCCTGGCGTCACTCTCACTCGTGATCAACACCGGCGGGCTGGCGCAGGTGGGCGACATCATCCACAACTTCAACACTGCGTTGTCCGGGCGCCAGCAGCAAGTGCGCGAACTGCTCACCCGACTCGATACGTTCGTCGGCACGCTGGACGACCAGCGCGACAACATCATCGCGTCGATCCAGGCACTGAATCGGGTCGCTGACACGTTCGCCAGGCAACGCGACGTGATCACCGAGGCGTTAGGCAAGATCCCGCCCGCCCTCGACGTGCTGATCCGAGAGCGGCCGAAGATCACCACCGCGCTGGAGAAGCTCGGCACCTTCAGTGACACGGCCACTCGGCTTGTCAATGACACGCAGGCGGATCTGGTGAAGAACCTGCAGAACCTCGAACCCACAATCCGAGCGCTTGCGGACGTCGGACCGGACCTCGCCACGGCCGTCGCGTACGCAACGCACTACCCGTTCAGTCAAGGTCTCATCGACCGAGGCGTCAAAGGCGACTACATGAACCTGTGGGCCGTGGTCGACTTCACCAGAGAGCGACTAAAGCGAACCCTGCTGCTCGGCACCCGCTGGGGTCAACCGCAAATCCCCTTGAACCCGGCGCTGGGCGACCCCTGGTTCACGCAGTACACCTACGATCCGGTGGGGCTGACGCCGTCGATGCCCGATACTCCGCCGGGCGCGCCGCCCGCGGCCATTGCGCAGGCTTCGGCGACCGGCGCTCCGCCGGCGCCCGCGCCGGGGGCCGCTCCGCCGGCTGATACGGCCCCGTTATCGGCCGAAACACCTTGGCCACCTTCGCAAATGGACGGGGGCGGCTGATGCTGACGCGTTTCATTCGAATCCAGCTGGCCATCTTCACGATTGCCGGGACCCTCGGCATTGTGGTGATGATTCTCTTCTACATCCAGGTGCCCACTCTGCTTGGCATCGGGAAGATGACGGTCACGATGGAGCTGCCGGCCGCGGGCGGGTTGTACCGGTTCAGCAACATCACCTACCGCGGCGCTCAGGTCGGCAAAGTCACGTCGGTGGCGCTGACTCGCGACGGCGCGAAGGCGACGCTGTCCCTGGACACCTCGCCGAAGATCCCGGCGAACCTGGAAGCACAGGTACGCAGCGTCTCGGCGGTGGGCGAGCAGTACGTCGAGCTGAGACCGCGCACCGACTCGCCGCCATATCTCCACGACGGCTCGGTGATCGCCGTGCGCGACACCACCATTCCGCAAGACGTGGGCCCACTGCTCGACCAGGTCAGCGCGCTGATCGGCAGCATTCCCAAGGACAAGCTCGAGGCACTGCTCGACGAGTCGTTCAAGGGCCTCAATGGGGCGGGCTACGACCTCGGGTCGCTGGCCGACTCGGCGGCCAAGCTGGGGGGCGACCTCAACCCAATCGGCGATAACACGCGCACCCTTTATAACGACGCTGGGCCGCTTCTGGATACGCAGGCGCAAACCGCCGACTCGATCAAGCTGTGGTCGCGCAGCCTCGCCGGGGTCACCGAGCAGCTGGTGACGAACGACCCTCAGCTGCGGACGCTGCTGCACAACGGGCCCGGCGCTCTCGACGAGGCGTCCCGTCTGTTGGAGCAGATCAAGCCGACACTGCCGGTATTGCTCGCCAACCTGACCACCATCGGCCAGGTCGCGGTGACATACCACGCCTCACTGGAGCAACTGCTGGTGTTGCTTCCGCCGTCCGTCGCGAGCACGGCATCGTATGGCAGTATGGGCAATTCGACGGGCTTACCCCTTGGCGACTTCACTCTCGGTCTGGGTGATCCGCCGGCGTGCACCGTCGGTTTCCTGCCACCGTCGACGTGGCGAAGCCCGGCCGACACCACGACGATCGACACACCCGACGGGCTCTACTGCAAGCTGCCGCAGGATTCCCCGATCTCCGTGCGCGGTGCCCGCAACACGCCCTGCATGGGGGTCCCCGGCAAGCGCGCGCCGACCGTCCAAATATGTGAGAGCGACAAGCCGTACGAACCCCTCGCTATGCGGGAGCATGCGCTCGGTCCCTACCCGTTCGATCCCAACCTCGTCGGGCAGGGCGTACCGCTCGATGACCGAGTCACGTTCGGCGACCAGATCTATGCACCGGTGGAGGGAACGCCTCTGCCGCCTGGAGTGGGGCCGCCACCTGGGCCGGTTCCGCCACTGGGAGCGCCTCCGCCGGCCTCGCCTCCGCCTGGGGCACCGGGTGCTGAGACTCTCGCACCGGCCGCGGCAACCACACCACCGCCGGACGGGCCTCCGCATCTGGCCCCTCCGCCTGCCGAGGGTCCTGCGCCCGGACCCGCTCCGGAAGGCGCTGTGCCGCAGGCGATGCCGAGTGCATCTGGGGTCAGCTCACCTGCGGGCGCCCCGTCGGTCGCCACGGCTCAGTACAATCCACGCACCGGCCGGTACGTCGGTCCAGACGGCCAGCAGTATCAGCAGTCCGACCTCGTGACATCGCCGGCACCCAAGACCTGGGAGGACATGCTGCCCAAGTAGGGCGTCTGCGCGGAAGGCGCTTGGGCTACAACGCGGTTCGCGCGTTTGGAATCACCCTATCGGGACAAGCTTGAACGGCGTCCTGATGTCGAGCGTCTTGTTCCAGCCGCAGGCGCCGCTCGGGCCGGTCGTCTGTTGCCAGCCGGTCAGAGTTGCAGAGTTGAAATCGACCTTGCCGATCGCATCGGAAGGCCAGAACACGTATTGCTGTAGGCCGGTGGCCGCGGTGCCGTCGGCGCATGGCTCCCAGTTCGGAAGCTCGCGGTCGACCCTCCACTTGTCGCCGGAACGGAAGGAGAGATTGGCGGTCCATCCCTCATCGCTGGTGACGATGCCGGCGCAGTCTTGGGCCGTGCTGCAGCTGGACGTGATCGTCCATGTGCTTCTGACGGTCACCTCGTCGTGGAAGCTTTCGTTCGTCATGGCCCACTCGCCGTTCGACGTGGCGAGGTATGTCCCGTTGATTGCCGGGTTGTTCACGTCGGCGCGTATGGGCCAGCCCGCGCCTAAACCCCCGATCGCGGTGGCGGCCAACAATGTTGCGCCCCCTGCCAGGCTCATCGAACGGACTGATCGCTTCATCGACACCTCCGCCGCGCGGTGATAACGGCGTTCTCAGTAGTGGAGAATATCACCGCTGATGGCTGCGGCGCGGCGGTTCGCCCACCGGGCGGCATCAGATCGGTTCGAACTTCTCGATAAGCCAGGAATCCTTGACCTTTGTCAAGGCGACACCAGATTGGGTGGCCGGGGGATTCTCGGCGGCGGGCGTCGCCAAGGGCGATGGAGCAGCGATCTGGGACCCAACTCCGCCGAATGGATCGTTGCCGCATTCGGCCTGCTGATCGCCAGCGGCGTGCCGGTAATGCGCCTGATCCTGATGGCCGCTCGATAACATCAGGTGGGGCTGAAGCAGCCCGCGGACAGGGGATCGCCGTGAACGAGACCGGCATCGACGGTGTGGAAATCGCGAAGTGGGACCGCGGCGTGACCAGGGCCGTGGTTGGGCTGATCCGGCCGATGGTTAAGCGGTACTACCGCTCCCAGGTGTACGGCCTGGAGAACATTCCGCCCGGCGGGTGTCTTCTCGTGTCGAATCACTCCGGCGGCGAGTTCCCGATGGATTGGCACGTGTTCGTTGTCGACTTCTACGACAAGTTCGGCTACGACCGGCCGATCTACTCCCTCGCTCATGACGCGATATTCCATGGCCCGCAAGCTGAGTTGTTGCTGCGCCTCGGCATTATCCACGCCACACCCGGCAACGCTGCGAAGGCGTTGGCGGCCGGCCACCTGGTGCTCGTCTTTCCGGGCGGTGACTACGACGTCTATCGGCCGACGCTGTCCGAGAACGTGATCGATTTCGGCGGCCACACCGGATACGCCCGCACGGCCATTGACGCCGGGGTTCCGATTGTGCCGACGGTGTCCATTGGTGGCCAGGAGAACGAGATTTACCTGTCTCGCGGCACCCGGCTGCTGCGTGCACTTCGGCTGAAAAATCTCTGGCACAAGCTGACCCGAACCGACGTTATGCCGATCACGTTCGGATTTCCGTTCGGGCTGAACTTCGTAGTGTCCGTCAACATGCCGTTGCCGACCAAGATCGTCACCCAGGTGCTTGAACCGATCAACGTCGTTGTGGAATTTGGTGAGGACCCTGACGTTGATGAGGTCGACGTGCATGTGCGTCACGTCATGCAAAACGGGCTAAACGAACTGGCTGCCAAGCGCCGATTCCCGATCGTTGGCTGACGCTGGATTCATTGGTCGCGCCGGCGCGCGTGCGGCGGGTCGCGATGGCAAACGTGGCCGGGCTGGTCGAACGCCCCCATCCACGTGGTTCGCTGAACGGACTGGACGAGCTGCTTGTGGCCAATGTGCTGACGCACGTGGGAATCGCTGTTTCATTCCGAGCCAAAGCCGACGCTGGAATCATTGCAACGCATGTTGGCGATCGGCAACCCCCGGTCGCGGCTGGTGTGGACGCATCGGGGCATCATGCACCGCGCCATGCCCCACAACCCCAACTCCGGCAGGCTGCTGAACAGGACCATGCTCGAAGGTGAGGAGCGCTTCGGGTGACAAATTCCGACGCCGCGGCCACGGGACTGGACGATCTGCTGAAACGGTCGGGCGGCACGTTCATTACCGCGGAGGTCGCGCAGGAATACGGCATCACCGACGCCGGGAAAGTCATTCCGTCGCTTCGCGCCGAACGGGGCTCGCCGATCTGGCGCCCGATTTCAGAGGATGGCTATGGACGCTGACCGTCTTGCCCGGATGGAGATACTCCTCGACCGCCAGGACATCATTGATTGCCTCACCCGATTCAGCCGCGGCATGGATCGATTCGACCGAGATCTGTTCCTCTCCGCCTTCCACCGGGATGCGGTAATCGCGGCGGGTGACTTCGTCGGCGGCCCGGCTGACCTGTACGACTGGGCATCCGCGATGCACGCGCAGGGTCAGCTTGCCACTAACCACAATCTGCTCAACAACACGTGCGAGATCGACGGTGATACTGCGCATTCCGAGACCTATTACCTGTTCGCGGCGCGCAACCGTGACGAGACGAACTGGCTTGCCGGTGGGCGCTACTTTGATCGGCTGGAAAAGCGGGACGGCACCTGGCGGATCGCACTGCGCACGAACGTCATCGAATGGTCTGGAATGGTTCCCACCACGCCGATACCCTTCGCCGACGTGGCTGACATTCACGGCAACGGCACGCCGTCACGCAGCACCGCGGACCCGTCGTATGTACGGCCGCTGGTTAATCGGCGCAAGTTCAACAATCCACGGGACCGATCAGTCGTCGACTGAAGACCGCAGCGATCATCGTCGGTTAACGGAAACTCACCACCTCGGTGCCCCACGCCGCTCGGAGATGCGCGTCAACGTCGTGAACGATGGTGTCGCGCTTGTCGATGATCAGGCAGGCACGGTCGGTCTGTTGGTAGGGCGCCCATTCCGGTTCGCCTGACGGCCCCGTGGGCTTGGTCTGAGTCGCGAAGTTGATCCACCGGGTCCGCACTCTCTTAGAGACCGCCTTTGCAGTTTTCGCGCCGCCAAGCTTCAACGTGGGATCCTTTGGTCCCCCGAGATTGCCCCATACGTAAGGCAATTCGGTGGCATGGGCCGCCCGGACCAAGAGCAGCTTCAGCAACGGTGTCGAGTAGTCGAACCGGTACAAATACACTGGCGCCACCGTGCTGTGCCCCTCGGCCAACCACACCGACGGCATCCGGAAGCCGACGTCGGTCGCAATGCTCAACCCCCTGGCTTTTCGCCGCAATCGGGAGTACGCGAATCCGATCTCCTCCTCGGTGGGCAATTGCAGGTCGGGCTGTTCGGCGGCGATCTGGGTGAACATCGATGTGATCGCGTGCGGGGTGATAGGCATCAGCGGTGACCTCATCAACCGAAACAGTGCTGCCTCATGCTTGTTGGTGCCGATGATCAACGGGACTGGGTGCGATCGGCCTTCGCGCGCGAGCTTGACCGGATAATCGTGCAACAGGTCGCCATCGACGATCGGGACGAACGCCAAGGTGCCCGGGTTTCG
This sequence comes from uncultured Actinomycetota bacterium, assembly GCA_963744085.1. GTDB lineage: Bacteria > Actinomycetota > Actinomycetes > Mycobacteriales > Mycobacteriaceae > Mycobacterium. Next base: position 20,927 of record CAVUSK010000012.1, on the reverse strand, counting down.
CACGGGCACCTCGTCGAACACCTCCTTCGACGCGGCGAGCATCGCCGGGATCGGCACACTCTGCAGCCGGTCGGCGTCGGACGGGTCGATCGCCAACTTGTCGAGGATGTACTCTGCGACGCGCCGAGCCCGGCCCCGGTCGTATACCGACGTGGCCGGTGAGCTCTGTGCGATCGCGGCGGCGAAGAGGCCCTTGGCCGCCGGGGTGGCGAGCAGGGTCGTCACGATCCCGGCGCCAGCGGATTCACCGAACAGCGTGACCCGCTCGGGATCGCCGCCGAACGCCGCGATGTTGTCACGCACAAAGTGCAGCGCGGCCAGCACGTCGCGCAGCCCGACGTTCGAATCGAAGTGTTGCCGTGGAGTGTTGAAGGACGAAAGATCGAGAAAGCCCAGCGCCCCGAGCCGGTGGTTGATTGACACGACGACGACGTCGCCGCTGCCGGCCAGCCTGCGGCCATCGTAGAGCGGCTGACTGCTCGACCCGAGAATGTAGGCACCACCGTGCAGCCACATCATCACAGGTTTCGCGTCACCGGGCTCTATGTCCGTCGATGCCCAGATGTTCAGGCTCAGGCAGTCTTCGCTCTGCGGCGCGCCCAGGTCGAGCGGGATGTTCGGAAGGGGCGGCTGCGGGCAGGCCGGCCCGAAGGTAATGGCGTCGGCGACCTCGGTCCACCGCTTGGGCGGTTCGGGCGCCCGGAAACGCAGGTCGCCGACGGGCGGCGCGGCGTAGCGAATGCCCTTCCATGTCCTGACCTGGCCGTCGTCCATGCCGCGGACCGGGCCATAAGTCGTTTCGACCACGGGGTTGTCGATTGTCATACGTCTTGCTTTTCCATTCCGATGCCGACCTCGGGTTGATGACGCGTAGGCACTGCTGGGAGATGCGAACGCGAGTCCACCACCAGCTTGACGAGCCGGTCAGAGGCGGGAAGGCGTTCGCGAATGTGCCGGCTCATCGCGGTTCGGAAAGCGTCGGGTTCGATGACGATGACTGCGCTCGGTTAACCCTATGTGTTCCAATGACATTCACATCGAAAATGCGCAGCAGCCGCTCCTCAGACACCTCCATCAACGGGCCCAATCCAGCAGACCCGCGAAGTTGATGACCGCGCCGAGTCCATGCATGTGTGCCGCGCCCGGCTTCGAGGCAGCCCCAGTGATCAACACCGTGCGTTTCATGTCGACCAACCGGACCGTCTTAGCTCCGGTCGCTCGTTTTCACAGATCCACGCGGTGGTGAAACGCTGGATGTCCATGATTCCTTCGGAGAGTCGGCTGCTCATGAAGCCTTCGATCTGTCGACCGACCAACGGGACTTTGACCTTCACCGTCGCGCTGTACCGCAGCTGCGACCCGTTATCCAGCGTCGCCAGCAACGCCTCACCTGTTGCGGACAACGGTGTTCCCGGCACCGCGATAGCGACCTGTCCACGCACCTGGTTGCCGCCGACCCGGCTCCACGTTTCGGTGTGCACCATCTGTAAGTCGCCGCGACCCAACTGCTGGACCAGCTTGGGCAGCCGGTCGCGGAGAAGGCTGAACGTCGTGGCCACCACCACGGTGCCGGCGGCATCAACGATCAACGAGTCGAGCGTTGCGGCCCCGGGGCCGGGACCGAAGGCGGCCAGTCTCGCGCGCCAGTAATCCTCGTCGCCGAACGCCGAATGGACTTGATCGACGCTGGCCGGGGACTCGGCCGACAGCTCAAATGAACGTGGCATTGCGAGGCACAGTACCGTCGCCGGCCGTGGCGCGGACGCTGTTGCCACCGGTAGGCCCGACCGATTTTGGCCCCAACACCGTTCGGCGGGCCTATCGTGACCACATCCGCCAGATTGGAGTCGTTCCTATGGAGCGGATGGATCCGTTGGATGCGGCGATGGTGACCGCGGAGCCGATGAGCCAGCCGCAGCACGTCGCCGCTGTGCTGATCCTGTCGCCCCCCGACGATGCCGGTCCGGAGTATGTCGACGAACTGTATCGGGAAGCGCTTTCCGCAACGGACCCGATCGACCTGCGGCTTTGCCGGTATCCGCATCGCGGCTGGGACACCGGCGGAATCTGGGTCTGGCGTGATGCTGAAGACCTCGACATCAGTCAATTCCTCAAGCGCACGACGCTGCCGCCGGGCGCAGGCCAAGACGGCTTATGGCGGCTGGTCGGTGAGCTGCACGCCGAGCGATTAGACCTGACCCGCCCGATGTGGACGTTTCATCTGATCGACGGTCTCGACGACGGCCGCTTCGCTTTCTATGTGAAGGTTCATCACGCAGTCATGGACGGTGTCGCGGGTCTACAGATGATCGCCGACGCACTCAGTACCGACCCGGTACGCCGGTCCATGCCACCGCTCTACGGTGCCAAGCATGACGAACCGACCCGGCTCGCCAAGTCGGCAGGCCGGCGCATACCCAACCCGTTCAAGATGCTGCAGTCGCTGTTAGGCGGGGCCGCTTCGGGCGCCGCGCTGGTCGAGAAAGTCGTCACAGGTGAGGTATCCAACCTCGTCGACAGCTTGACCACAGACACGACGATGGCGCCTGTGGCAGCTCCCTACAGCCGGTTCAACGGTCGAATTGGCGACGAGCGCACGGTTGCGGCCGGCACCTGGTCGAAGAGCCGCATCCGCGCTGTGCAGGACAAGGCCGCAGTGACCGGCAACGACGTCGTCCTCGCGGTCATCGCAGGGGCGTTGCGCAGCTGGCTGCTCGACCGCGGGGAACTGCCCGAACCGTCGCTGGTGACCTTGTGCCCGATCACGGTGCGCGGCCACGATCAGGGTCCGGATGACGGGCATGGCAACCAGTTCGGTCTCTGGCTGTGCCCGCTGGGCACCGACCTCGAACACCCCGCCGAACGGCTGGATCTGATCCATCGGTCGATGTCGCAGGGAAAGCAGCAGGTAGCCGGCCGCGGCTCGGGAGCATCGCTATTGCTGCTCGTGCCGACCCTTGCACTCACGGTGTTGTTGCCTATGGTGCCGTTTGCGCCGAAAGTGCGCACCGGGTACAACCTTCCAATCTCCAATGTCCCGGGCCCGGTGACCGAAATGTATTGGAACGGCGCGCATGTCGAGGATATCTACCCGATCGGAACGGTCTTCGACGGCCTGACACTAACCGTGATGGTGTGCTCATACGCCGAGCGCGTCAGTTTCAGTTATCTGACGAGCCCCGACGTGATACCCGACATCGGTGACGTGTTAGGACTCACCGAGCGGAGCCTCGCCGAACTCGAAACGGCAGTGGGAATGGCTCGCTGATGCGGTCGCGCACATCGGTCGGCGTCATCGGGCTGGGTTTGATCGGCTCCGCGCTGGCGCATCGGCTCACCGCGACCGGTGATGCGCCGCTGGTGTTCGACGTGAAGCCCGAAGCGGTCGAAGGCGCAGTTGCGGCCGGCGCTATTGCGACCGTTTCCTCCACCGAGCTCGCGGCACGCTGTGACATTGTGCTCGTCTGCGTGCAGACCGACGATCAGTGCATCGCCGCCGTCCGCGGCGATCAGGGAGCCCTCGAAGGTGCCGCGCCGGGCACGTGCATCGCCGTGCTGTCGACGGTGTCGCCCTCGACTATCGAAAGTCTCGCCGCGATGGCCGCTGGGCGCGGTGTGCATGTCGTCGACGCCCCGATCGCCGGCCGCGGCATGTTCAGTGTCGAGGAGGGCACGATGTCGGTGATGGTGGGCGATGACGGCGAGCTGGTGACCCGGCTTGAGCCCACGCTTCGCCGCTTCGCGTCGAAGGTGGTGGCGGCGGGCCAGCTCGGCACCGGTGCAGCCCTGAAGCTGGCACATAACATCGTTGTCTACGCGGGCTTGGCCGCGATGATGGAAGCGGTCGAGCTCGCCCGGGCTGCTGGGGTGCGCGACGGCCTAGTAGAGGAGGTCGCGCAGGCGAGCGGCGCGCTCTCCGAACTGAGTGCTTTCACATTGCCCTTCTACAAGCACTTCCGCGACGACCCGCACGTCGCCGCCGAGGACGAGATCCTGCGAGTCGCGGCCGCGCTGCTCGAGAAGGATTTGGCCGATGCGGTTGCTCTGGCAGCCGCGCACGACGTTGACGTGCCGGTTGCGCGTCTGCTCTCCCACTTCGGCGATGCGATCTTCCAGGTGAGTCGCTGAGCAGATGATGGGACGGTTCGATGGGAAGGTCGCGCTCATCACGGGCGCGGCGTCGGGGATAGGCCGGGCGGTCACCGTCCGGCTCAGCGCCGAGGGCGCGTCGGTGTTGGCCGCCGACATCGACCGCGCCGGGCTTGCGGAGACCGGGTCGAAGGCGCCAGGAACGGTGATCTTCCACGACGTGGACGTGGGTGACCCCGACGCGTGTAAGGCGGCCGTGGCCCTGTGTGTTGAGGAGTTCGGCCGGCTCGACGTGCTCGGAAACGTGGCAGGCATCTTCCTATCTGCGCACACGACCGACACCACCGTGGCGCAGTACCGCCGGGTCATTGCAGTCAATATGGACGGGCCCTTCTTTCTTAGCCAGGCGGCTATACCGCACCTGCTTGGAAGCGGGGGGACCATCGTGAATATCGCGTCGAACTCAGGGATCCAAGGCGTGCCTTACTCGGCCGCCTATGGGATGAGCAAGGGCGGAGTCTTGCAGCTGACAAAGTCGCTCGCCGTCGAATACATCAAGAGCCGCGTGCGGGTGAACGCCATCGCTCCGGCCGGTTGCAACACCAACATCGCGGCGACCGTGCAGTTCCCCGAGGACATGGACATCGACCTGGCCACCCGCATGGCCGGCCTCCGTGGTATGGCAGAGCCGGAGGAAGTGGCGGCGCTCTTCGCCTTCCTCGCATCAGATGAAGCGCCGTCGATCACCGGTGCCGTCTACACCATCGACAACGGTATCACCGTGAGCTGACCCCGACCGTGCCGGCGTTGGCCGCCCGACACGACCGGCAGCCAAATGCCGGACCGTCACCGCTTTCAGGGGATTTCAGTACGTGTGGTACGTACGGCCGTTCGCCTCCCGTAGGGCAGCGACGTAGTCGCGGCGTTCCCGTGCCGACCCGTCCTGCGGCACGGCGAGCATCCCACGGAACCCTTCAACGGTGGTGTATCCCTTTCGTTGCATCCACCCGCGCAGACCATCGAGCAGGACGCTGGCGTACTCCGGGCCGTGACGCAGCAGTGCGGAGGCGGATTGAACGACGTCCGCGCCGGCGAGCAGGTACTTGATCACCTCAGAGGCGCTTTCGACCCCGGTGGTAGCCGCCAGCGAGGCCTGCAGCCGTCCGTGCAGCAGGGCGATCCACGTCAGCGGTAAGCGGGTCTCCGCGGCGGTCGACAGTGTCACCCCGGGCGTTGTTGTCATTGTCTCGCAGTCGATGTCGGGCTGGAGGAATCGGTTGAACAGCACCAGCCCGTCAGCGCCCGCCCGGTCAAGTGCCATCGCCATCTCGGCGGTCGAGCTGAAGAAGGGGCTGAGCTTGACGGCCACCGGCACGTTCACCGCGTCCTTCACGCGTGCCAATACGTCGAGATGGCGCTGCTCGACTTCCCGTCCCTCGACGTGCGGATCGCCGGGCAGGTAGTAAATGTTCAGCTCGATCGCGGCGGCTCCGGCGTCCTGCATCAACCGCGCATGACGGGCCCAACCGCCTGGTGTGGTGCCGTTGAGGCTGCCAATCACCGGCACCTCCGCCTCTGTCGCCGCGCGTTCCAGCAGACGTAGATACCGGTTGGCGCCGAAGTTGCGCTCCACAGTGGCCGGGAAATACGTCACCGATTCGGCGTAGGTTTCGTTGTACTGGTTGGCGAGCCGGGCATTGTTTTCGGCTTCGCGGCGGATCTCTTCCTCGAACAGCGAGTACAGCACCACGGCGCCGACGCCGGCGTCGGCGAGGCGGCGGACGCCGTCGACGGTGTGGCTCAGTGGCGACGCACCTGCCAGCAGCGGGTTGCGCAGTTGCAGTCCGAGGTAGCGGGTCGTCAGGTCCATCAGCCGTCCTTCCTGGCATCGGGCGGAAACTCGTGGGGACCTTGAGATGCCATGTCCTCGTACGTTTCCCAGCGCCGGTCGACCGATTCCTGGGCCAGTTCCAGCAGCCGCTCCGCCTCCTCCGGATGGGCGTTGGCGAGGCTCCTGAAGCGCAGTTCCCGATAGCGGTAGTCGGTGAGCGTGATGCGCGGGCGGTGCGAGTCCAGCAGGAACGGCGACTTTCCTGCGGCGCGGAGCAGCGGGTCGTAGCGCACCAGCGGCCAGTGCCCGCTATTGACGGCACGGTATTGCTGGTCCAGCCCGTTGCGCATTTCGAAACCATGGGCGATGCAATGGCTGTAGGCGATCACCAGCGACGGTCCGGGGTAGGCCTCAGCTTCTCGGAAGGCTTGCAGCGTCTGTTGTCCGTCGGCGCCCATCGCAACCCGGGCGACATAGACATTCCCGTACGCGATCGCTTGCAGCGCAAGGTCCTTGCCCGGCACTGTCTTTCCGCCAGCGGCGAACTTGGCGATCGCCCCCAGCGGGGTGGACTTCGACATCTGCCCACCGGTGTTCGAGTACACCTCGGTGTCGAGCACCAGCACGTTGACGTTGCGTCCGCTGGCCAGCACGTGGTCCAGGCCGCCGGCACCGATGTCGTAGGCCCAGCCGTCGCCCCCCACAATCCACACGCTGCGGCGCACCAGGTGGTCCATGACGCTGCGCAACTCGTCTGAGACGGCGGGATCGAGCCGGTCGAGGCGGCCCTCTAGTTCGGCCACCCGCTGTCGCTGCGCAGACAGCTCGGACTCGTAAGACTGTGGCGCGCTGAGGATTTCGTCGACCAAGTCGGCGCCGAGGGCATCGCGGTGCTCTCCAAGCAGCTGCCGGGCCTGGCGGGTGTGGGTGTCGGCGGCGAGCCGGAAGCCGAGGCCGAACTCCGCGTTGTCCTCGAACAGAGAATTCGACCAGGCCGGCCCGCGACCCTGCGCGTTCGTCGTCCACGGGGTGGTCGGCAGGTTGCCGCCGTAGATCGACGAGCATCCCGTCGCGTTGGCGATCATCAAACGGTCGCCGAACAGCTGCGACAGCAGTTTCAGATAGGGCGTCTCGCCGCATCCCGCGCACGCGCCCGGGAATTCGAACAGTGGCTCGAGGAACTGAGCTCCGCGCACGGTGCCGAAGTCCACGCGGGACCGCTTGGTGAACGGCAGTGTCTCGAAGAACGCGATGTTGTCACGACTCGCCTCCACTATCGGTTCGCGGGGACCGAGGTTGATGGCTTTGGTGAGCGGAGTACCCGGGGCGATCGCCGGGCAGGCCTCGACGCACAGCCCGCAGCCAGTGCAGTCTTCCGCGTACACCTGCAGCGTGTAGCGGGTGTCCGGGAGACCGACAGCGCTCAGCGGCACGGACGGGAACGATGCGGGTGCGCCGTGGAGTCGGTCTTGCTCGTAGAACTTGGTGCGGATCACGCTGTGCGGGCACACGAATGTGCAATTGCCGCACTGGATGCAGGTGTCGGGGTCCCATATCGCGACGAGTTCGGAGATGTTGCGTTTTTCGTAGGCCGCGGTGCCGCTGGGGTAGGTGCCGTCGACCGGCAGCGCACTAACCGGCAGCGCGTCGCCACGTCCGGCGATCATCTCGGCGGTGACGGTGCGCACGAACTCCGGGGCGGTGGCCGGCACCGACGGGCCGGGTTCGTAGGTGGCGGTGACCCGGTCGGGGATCTCGATCTGATGCAGCCCGTCGATCGCGTGGTCGACTGCCGCGAGTTCGCGCTGCACGACGTCGGTGCCGTGCTCGGAGTAGGTCTTTGCGACGGTCTCCTTGATTTTGGTGATCGCCTCATCGCGGGGGAGGACGTCGGAGATCGCGAAGAAGCACGTCTGCAGCACGACGTTGATGCGGCCGGCGAGCCCGATGTCTCGGGCGATCCGGCCGGCGTCGACTGTATACACCCGGACGCCTTTGTCGACGATCTGCTGTTGCACCGCGCGGGGCAGTGAGTCCCACACCTGATGGGCGGGGCGCCGGGAGTTGAGCAGCAGCGCTGCACCGGGCGCGGCGCGGCCAAGTACGTCGACTTTGTCGAGGAAGCGGGAGTCGTGGCAGCCTACGAAGTCGGCCTGGGACACCAGATAGGGCGCCTTGATCGGCTGGGGCCCGAACCGCAGATGTGAAACCGTCTGCGAGCCGGATTTTTTCGAGTCGTAGACGAAATACCCCTGGGCATAGAGGTTTTCCTCGGCTCCGAGGATCTTGATGGTGTTCTTGTTGGCGCCGACGGTGCCGTCGGAACCCACGCCGAAGAACACCGCGCGGATCGTGTCCGGTGACTCGATGTCGAACGCCGGGTCGTAGCGGATGCTCGAACCCGAGACGTCGTCGTCGATTCCGACGGTGAAGTGGGGACGTGGCTTTTCTTGTGCCAGTTCGTCGAAGACGCCGGCGACCATTCCGGGCGTGAACTCCTTCGAGGACAGGCCGTAGCGTCCACCGCACACCCGAGGCAAAATGGAGCGCTCGCCCCGGCAGTGCGCGTCGGTGAGCGCAGCGACGACGTCGAGATACAGTGGCTCACCGAATGATCCGGGTTCCTTGGTGCGGTCCAGCACGCCGATCGCCCGCACTGTCTCGGGCAGCGCGGCCAGCAGTGCCTCGGCGGGAAACGGCCGGTACAACCGCACCTGGACCACCCCGACTCGTTCGCCGCGCGCATTGAGGGCGCCGACGGTCTGGGCTGCCGCCTGCGCGCCGGAGCCCATCAGGATCAGCACCCGCTCGGCCTGCGGGTGGCCCGTGTAGTCGACGATGTGCATCTCGCGGCCGGTGCGCTCGCCCAGTCGGTCCATCAGGTCTGCGACTACTGCGGGGACGCGGGCGTAGAACGGGTTCACCGTTTCCCGGGCTTGGAAGTAGGTGTCCGGGTTCTGGGCGGTGCCGCGGATGAACGGCCGCTCCGGCGAGAGCCCCCGTGCGCGGTGCTCACGAATCAGGTTGTCGGGAACGAGTGCTCGCAGATCGTCGTCGGCCAGCATCTCGATCGTGTTGAGCTCGTGCGAGGTTCGGAACCCGTCGAAGAAGTGCAGGAACGGCACCCGGGTGCGTAGCGTGGCCGCCTGCGCCACCAGCGCCAGGTCATGGGCTTCCTGCACCGAGGCCGACGCCAGCATCGCAAACCCGGTTTGTCGCACTGCCATCACGTCTTGGTGGTCACCGAAAATCGAAAGACCCTGTGCTGCAATGGCTCTGGCTGCGACATGGATCACTGCCGAGGTCAACTCACCGGCGATCTTGTACATGTTCGGGATCATCAGCAGCAGGCCCTGCGACGACGTGAACGTTGTCGCAAGCGCTCCCGCCTGCAGGGCCCCGTGCAGCGCACCTGCCGCGCCGCCCTCGCTCTGCATCTCAACGATCGTCGGCACGGTGCCCCAGACGTTAGGCAGGTGATGGCTTGACCATTCGTCGGCGAGTTCGGCCATCGGCGACGAGGGCGTGATCGGGTAGATGCAGCACACCTCGTTGAGCCGGTAGGCGACCGAGACGGCCGCCTCGTTGCCGTCGATCGTGGATCGCGTCGTCTTGGTTGGCATTACCGTGGCTCCGGGAACATCTCGATGGCGTGCACTGGGCACTGGTCAAAACACGTGCCGCAGCCGGTGCACCTGTCGTAGTTGTACTGGTAGCCGTGGCCCGGCCCGAGCTTGATGATCGCGTCCTCGGGGCAAGAGCCCAAGCATCCGTCGCACTCGAAACAGTTGCCGCACGACAGGCACCGGCGTGCTTCATACGTTGCGGCTTCAGCAGTCAAACCACCCATGACCTCCTCGAAGCCGGCAACGCGGTCTTCCGGTGCCAGCTCGGGCTGTGCGCGGCGTGCCGCGTCGCCGAAGTACCACAGGTGCAGTTGGTCGAACGTCGCGATCTGATGCTTGGGCGGCCGCTCGCCGGAGGCGTCGCGCAGCCACGCGTCGATGTGATGGGCGGCCTTCTTGCCATGGCCGACGCCGACGGTGACCGTCCGCTCGCACGGCACCATGTCTCCGCCGGCGAACACGCCGGAGCAGCCGGTCATCAACGATTCCGACACCCGCACGCTGCCGTCGTCTTCGAACTCCACGCCGGGCAGGTTGCGCATGAACGCGGACTCGGTGTCCTGTCCCAACGCCATGATCACGGTGTCGGCGGCCAGTGTCTCGAACTGTCCGGTGGGACGGGGCCGTCCGGACTCGTCGAGTTCCATGGCCTCGACCTGGATCTCCGGTCGGTCGAACGCCGTGATGGTGCGCAGCCAGTGAATGTGGACGCCCTCGCGTTCGGCCTCCTCCACCTCCTGCTCGTGGGCCGGCATCTGCGCCCGGGTGCGGCGATAGATGATGACCGCGTCCTCCGCGCCGAGGCGGCGTGCCACCCGGGCTGCGTCCATCGCGGTGTCGCCGCCGCCGTACACCGCAACATGGCGCCCGACCTCGGGTCGTTCGCCTGAGGCGACGCCGCGCAGGAACGACACGGCATCGATCATCGAACTCGCGTCTTGGGCCGGAATGTTCACCCGCTTGGCCAGGTGGGCACCGACGGCGACGAACGCCGCGTCGAAGTTTCCCGCCTCGCGTTCGGCGGCGAGGTCTTCGACCCGGTGCCCGCAGGTGATTCGCACACCCAGCGCGGCGATGCGCCCGATTTCGTCGTCCAGCACGTCGGGCGGGAGCCGGTAGTTCGGGATGCCGTAACGCATCATGCCGCCGGGTTGGGCGCCGGCGTCGCGGATTTCGATCTGGTGGCCTCGCCGGGCCAGGTGGTAGGCGGCCGAAAGTCCGCTGGGTCCGGCGCCGACGATCAGCACTCGCTTGCCCGACGCTTGCAGAGGGGGTGCGAATTGCCATCCGTGCTCGCGGGCTGCATCGCCGAGAAACCGCTCGACGGCGTGGATGGAGACCGCTGAGTCGAGATCGGCGCGGTTGCAGATCGACTCGCACGGGTGATAGCAGACCCGTCCGTGGATCGCCGCAAACGGGTTGTCGGCGACGAGGAGTCGCCAAGCCTCCTCGTGCTTGCCGACCCTGGCGTGGCCGAGCCAGCCCTGGATGTTCTCGCCGGCCGGACATGCGTTGTTGCACGGTGGCAGCAGGTCGACGTAGACGGGACGGCGCTCGCGGATGGGCCCAGCACGAGACCGCCCATGGACCAGATCCGGTAGAGGCGTCAGGTCACGCTCGGGTCCGTGCGCACCGCCGCCTCGGCCATCCTCGTGGTGATAGGCCGTCACTCCACCCACGATAGAACCGATTCCACGGCGGTGGGCATCGTCGGCGCGCACCGGCTCCATCGGCAGTGCCATCGGTAGGGAACGGCAGTTGCGGCCGCGGTTGCGGTCGCCGCGTACAGGCCGAATCGGTCAGGACGTTTGGAAGCCGAAACCTAGGACGATCGTTTCGGTCTCGGCAGGCTTGTGATCGTCGACCAAAGGCGCGGCGAGCAGGGACCATCGGCCCTAATCCGACAGCGCGGTGCGAGCGCATGCTGGGCCCAGGATTTAAACACTATGGAGGTGAAATGGCAAAGAGCGCTGATAAGCAGGATGTGCTAGAGCGAGTAGGGGAGTTCTCGGACGAGGTTCTCGAATCGGTGAACGCCGGACGCCAAGCCGCTGTCGAGGCCGTACACAAGTTCGCTAACACCCTCGAGGAGGCAACTTCTCAGGAGCGTGACCCGGCACGGCGTAAGACCCTCATCGACGCGGCCGTCAACTTGGCCGACGAACTCTCCGCGGCGCAGATGGAGTTGTTGCACGACATCACGCGCAGTACGACTAGCGCGATTCGTAGCAAGTTGCGCGAGACGCAGGATTGAGCGACCGAAACTGGTAGCCCGGTCCAAGTTTCCGCAGCGAACGCTCCCCGAGCCGCGTTCCCGACGCCGTTCATCCGTCCGAGCAGATGCCGAGCACGCTGTGTAATCGCCTGGACCTCAACATGATCCGGGCGATGGGGGCTTGCGTCATGGAAGGACCGAACGGATGACCGCAAACGCCGGCTTGGACCGAGAGGCCCTCGACATGATGTTGGACTCGTTGGACGAGTTCGTCGCCGAGGCCCTGCCCGACGAGCGTCGGCTGGAGTTCGACCACGAGGACATCTGTCCGGAAGAAACAATCCGCGCGATGTGCGGTGAGGATCTCGGCGTGCACCTCGTGTTCATCCCTGAGGAGTATGGCGGCCTCGGAGGCGGCGCGTTCGACTCCTACCGGGTGTGTGAACGGCTGGCCCGCGCCGACATCGGGATCGCCACCTCGGTGTTCGCCACGTTCCTCGGTACCGACCCCATCCTGGTCGGCGCGACCCCCGAGCAGCGTAAGGAGTGGCTGGGGCGCATCGCCGAGCAGGGCATCCTGTTCGCCTACGGCGCAACGGAGCCCGAGGCGGGCAGCGACCTGGGTGCCATGAAGACGACAGCAACCCCGGTGGAGACCGACGGGCAGGTGAGCGCATACCGTCTCAACGGGCGCAAACAGTGGATCAGCAACGGTTCGATCGCCGACGTCTATTCGGTTCTCGCACTGGCCCCGGGCGGCCCGTCCTGGTTCGTCGTGGAGAAGGGCACGGCCGGCTTCTCGTCGGCGCCACCGGAAGACAAGCACGGCATTCGGCTGTCCAACACCGCAGCGCTGTTCCTCGACGACGTCGTCGTGCCGGCGGAGAACCTGGTGGGCCGCGAGGAGGGCCGCGGCCTCGTCCAAGCCCAGCAGGTCTTCGGATACACCAGGGTGATGGTTGCGGCGTTCGGCTTGGGCGGCGGCTGGGAGGCCCTCGACCGGGCGATCGCCTACTCGCAGACCCGGGTGCAGGGCGGTGCGCCGCTGTCGGCCAAGCAGGGCTTCACCCACAAGCTGATCGTGCCCCACGTGGTGCGGCTTGAGGCGGCGCGGGCGTTACTGGAGGACACCGCGACGCGGATCGACGCCGGCGAGGGCGTCGGAGGCGCGCTGAACACCGAAGGCGCGATCGCGAAGTACATGGCCACCGAGGCCGGCAACGCCGCGGCCGAAGCAGCGATCCAGGCGCACGGCGGCTACGGATACACCCGGCCCTACCTGGTCGAGAAGATCAAGCGGGACGTCAGGATCACCACGATCTACGAGGGCACGTCGGAGATCCTGGAGATGACTATCGCCCGGGACCGCTGGCAGCAGCACCTGAAGACGTCCGGCGCCTACTACCGCGACGCGGCCCGCGCCCTCGATGGCGTACCCGACAATTGTGGCGGCCCCACGGCAGGGTTGGCGCTGGAGTGTTTGGCCGCCGTGATGGAGGCGTGCCGGGTCGGTCGGTTGACCCGCAGTCAGCACGTTCTGCTGCGGCTGGGCGAGCTCGTGGCCTACGCCGAGTGTGCCGGCGCGCTGGCGCGCCGTGCAGAAGCGGCGGCCGCAGGCGCGCTGCCGGACAAGGCCGACCGACGCTTCGAGCCTGCCGCGCTCGCCGCGGTCAGCCGAGTCTTCGCCCGGGAGGCGGCGCATAAGGTCGCCGAGGAGGGCCTCCGGTGGGTGACCGGGTCGAGCACTGGCGCAGACCTGGCCGCCGCCTTACCGCTGGAGCGGGTGAGGGCCGCGCAGACTGGTCTGCTCGCCGACATGAACGCGGTCGCGGACGCGCTTTACGGACGGGAGGCCAGATCGTCATGACGATCACGATGGAGCCGATCGCCGTGGTCGGCGTCAGCGCGATCATGCCCGAGGCGCCTGACGCGGCGACGTTCTGGAACAACATCAAGTCCGGCCGCTACAGCATCAGCGACGTGCCGCCGGAGCGCTGGGATCCGGAGTTGTACTACGACCCCGACCCAAACGCACCGGACAAGACATACTCCCGGATCGGCGGGTGGGTCCGCGAATACTCCTGGGAGCCGTTCGCGTGGAAGCTGCCGATACCGCCGGCGGTCAGCGCGCAGCTGGACGATGGCCAGAAGTGGGCGGTGGCGGGCACCCGTGCGGCGCTGCTCGACGCCGGCTGGCCGGACTGGACCGTGGACCCGGACCGTGTCGCCGTGATCATCGGCAACGCGATCGGCGGCGACAAGCAGCACCTAAGCAACCTGCGGATCCAGTTCCCAAAGTTCGCCCGCGACCTGTGCGCGTCACCGTCGTTCGCGGCGCTGCCCGAACAGGTGCGCGACGCCGTGATCGCCGAGACCCGCACCGGGTTTCTCACCGGGTTCGAGGAGATCACCGAGGACACGATGCCGGGTGAGCTGGCGAACGTGGTCGCCGGCCGGGTGTCGAACCTGTTCAACTTCCGCGGCCCCAATTTCAGCACCGACGCGGCGTGCGCCTCCGCGTTGGCCGCGACGTCGGCCGCGGTACGCGGATTGCAGGCCGGCGACTTCGACGCCGCGGTCACCGGCGGCGTCGACCACAACATGGACCCAGCCGGGTTTGTGAAGTTCTGCAAGATCGGCGCGCTGTCGGCGACGGGCACCCGCCCGTTCGACGCAGGCGCCGACGGGTTCGTGATGGGCGAGGGCGCCGCGCTGTTCATCCTCAAGCGACTGTCGGACGCCGAGCGCGACGGCGACCGGATCTACGCGGTGCTGCTCGGTCTCGCCGGTTCCAGCGACGGTCGTGGCAAAGGCATCACGGCGCCCAACCCCGTCGGGCAGCGGCTGGCGGTGGAGCGCGCCTGGCACGGCGCAGGTGTCGACCCGGCGTCGGCCACCTGCATCGAGGCGCACGGCACGTCGACGCGCGTCGGCGATGCCACTGAGCTGTCCAGCTTGAGCGACGTGTTCCGCAAGGCGGGCGCGGCGGACGGGTCGATCGCGCTGGGCTCGGTCAAGTCCAACATCGGCCATCTCAAGGGCGCGGCCGGGGCCGCGGGCCTTTTCAAGGCGGTGCTCAGCCTGCACGACAAGGCGCTGGCACCCAGCCTGCACTTCGAGCACCCCAACGAAAGCGTCGACTGGGACGACATCCCGTTCCGGGTCAACACCGAACTGCGCGAGTGGCCGGCGCCCGAGAGTGGCGTGCGCTGTGCGGGGGTCAGCGCATTTGGATTCGGCGGCACCAACTTCCACGCCGTTCTCGAGGAGTATGTGCCCGGCCGGCACCGTGCCCCGGACGCGAGCAGGTCATTCGCGGGCGCGACGATCGACCACCAATCCACACCGACCCGGGTATCGACGCCCGCCGGACGGAAGGCGCCCTTGCGGGGTGCGGCTGTGGTCGGCGGCGCCGACGACGCCGACGCGGCCGCCCAGTTGGAGCGGCTGGGCGCCGAGGCGTCGGCCGGGCGTGTGCCCATCCTGACCGCACCAGACCCCGCCCTGGCGGGCGCGGCGGTGCGGGTCGCGATCGACTACGCCGACGCGGGCGACCTGGCGGCCAAGGCAGGCAAGGCGGTGCAGGCGCTGCGCGGAGGCAACCCTGCCATGTGGAAGATCCTGCGCGCCCAGGGCGTATTCGTCGGCCGCGGCGCACCGGGAAAGGTCGCGTTCCTCTACACCGGCCAGGGCTCGCAGTACGTCAACATGCTGCGCGACCTTCGCCTGCAGGAGCCTGTGGTCGCGGCGACATTTGACGAGGCCGACCGGGTGATGGCGCCACTGCTCGGCAAGCCGCTGACCGAATACATCTTCGCGGACAACGCCGACGAGGCCACCACGCAGCGGCTCGAACAGCAGCTCATGCAGACCGAGATCACCCAGCCGGCGGTGCTGACCACCGACCTGGCGCTGACCCGCATGCTCGACGCGTACGGCGTGCGCCCGGACATGGTGATGGGCCACAGCCTCGGCGAATACGGCGCTCTGGTCGCCGCCGGCGCGCTGTCCTTCGACGCTGCGCTGGAGGCGGTCAGCGCCCGGGGCCGCGAGATGGCGAATCTGGCGGTGGGGGACAACGGCGCCATGGCGGCCGTGCTCGCCCCGCTCGCCGAGATCGAGCGCATCGTCGCCGAAACCGACGGGTACGTCGTCGTCGCAAACATCAACAGCACCGGCCAGGCGGTCATCGGCGGCGCCACCGACGCGGTGGAGCGGGCCGTCGCGGCCTTCCAGTCCGCCGGCATGAACGCCTCCCGAATCCCGGTCAGCCATGCGTTTCACACCGAGATCGTGGCGCCGGTGAGCGAACCACTCAGGGCGGTGCTGCGCCGGCTCAACGTGCGGCCGTCGAGTCTGCCGATCGTGTCGAACGTGACCGGCGACTTCTACCCGAAGGACGCCGACGCCGACACGATGCTGGATCTGCTGGGCCGACAGGTGGCCTCACCGGTGCGGTTCATCGACGGCCTGCACACGCTGCACGCGGCAGGTGCCCGGGTATTTGTCGAGGTCGGCCCGAAGAAGGCGTTGCACGGCTTTGTTGAGGACGTGCTCGGCGACAGTGAAAAAGGTGTACTCGCGTTGTTCACCAACCACCCGAAGATCGGCGATGTCGCGTCGTTCAACCAGGCGCTGTGCGGACTGTACGCGGCCGGGCTCGGCTATGCCGAGCAGGCGCCCGTGGCCGCCGCTCCCGCCCCCACCGCAAGTACGGAGACCGCGATGACCGACGCACAGTACGCGGAATTGGGCCGGCATCTCGTTGACGTGGTCCAACACGGCCTGCATGCCGAAACCGACGGCGCCGTCACGGCCCGGCCGCCGGCGCCGGCCGCCGCCGAGCCGGTGGTTGTGACTGGCGCGGCGCTCGGCCTGCCCGGGGTCGAGCGGGTCTTCGATGACGAGAACATCGCCCGCATCCTCGACGGTCAGCAGTTCATCGACACGATCCCGCACCGGCTGCGCCGCGAGATGCTCGACCGGCACATCACCCGCCTGGTCAAGCGCGCGTCCGGCGACCCGTCGTTCGAGGCGATCGACGACGAAGCCGAGGTCATCAAGCTGGCCGGCCGCAGCGCACCCCTGGATGTGGTCAGCGAGTTCGGTGTCGACACCGCACGCGACGCGGCGCTGGACTCGACGACCCGACTCGCCATCGGGGCCGGTTTCGACGCGCTACGCGACGCCGGCATCCCGCTGGTGATGCACTACAAGACCACGACACTGGGCACCAAGCTGCCCGACCGGTGGGGGCTGCCGGAGTCGATGCGCGACGACACCGGCGTCATCTTCGCCTCCGCCTTCCCCGGCCTGGACAACTTCGCCCATGATCTCGAGCGCTACTACATTGACCGCGCCGACCGCGAACAGCTGAGCGCACTTGAGGCGGTGCGCGCGCGTGTGAGCGACGACGAGCCGGCCGCGGCGGAGCTGGACCGGCGCATCCACGAATTGCGCCACACCCTCGAAACCGATCCGTTCGCGTTCGATCGTCGCTTTCTGTTCCGGTGCCTGTCGATGGGCCACTCGCAGTTCGCCGAGATCATCGGCGCGCGCGGACCGAACACGCAGATCAACGCCGCGTGCGCGAGCACCACGCAGGCGGTGGCCGTGGCCGAGGACTGGATCCGCGCCGGTCGCTGCCGGCGGGTGGTGGTGGTGTCCGCCGACGACGCCAGCTCCGACGCGCTGCTGCCGTGGCTCGGGTCCGGGTTCCTGGCTTCCGGCGCGGCTGCCACCGACGACCTCGTCGAAGAGGCGGCCACACCGTTCGACCAGCGCCGGCACGGGATGATCCTGGGCATGGGGGCGGCGGCTCTCGTGGTGGAGTCTGCCCAGGCTGCTTCAGAACGCGGGCTGCAACCGATCTGCGAAGTCCTCGGCACAGTCACCGCGAACAGCGCATTCCACGGCACCCGGCTGGACGTCGAGCACATCGGCGATGTGATGGAGAAGCTGCTGGACCAAGCCGAGGCGCGTGGGGTCAACCGGCACGCCATTTCGGGCAGTACAGTGTTCGTCTCACACGAGACCTACACGCCGGCCCGTGGCGGCAGCGCGTCCGCCGAGATACACGCGCTGCGCCACGTGTTCGGTCCTGACGCCGACGCGGTCGTCATCACCAACACCAAGGGCTTCACCGGGCACGCGATGGGCGCCGGTGTGGAGGACGTCGTCGCGATCAAGTCGCTGGAAACCGGCCTCGTGCCGCCGGTGCCCAACTACAAGGTGCCGGACCCCGAACTGGGCCACCTCAACTTGTCGACCGGCGGCAGCTATCCCGTCCAGTACGCGCTGCGGCTGGGCGCCGGATTCGGCTCCCAGGTCGCGATGACGCTGATGCGTTGGACGCCGGTGCCCGACGGCCGCCACCGCCTGCCGGACGAACTCGGGTATGAGTACCGGATCGTGGACAGGGCGGCCTGGCGACGCTGGCTGGCGCAGGCCGCCGGTGCGGCCGACCCGGCGCTGGAGGTCGTGCAGCACCGGCTGCGGATTGTCGACGCGGGCCCACCGGCGACAGTTGCACCGTCGCCGGCCCCAGCGCAAGCTCCGGCGGTCCAGCCGGTGCAGGCGGCCGCCACCACGGCCGTGGAACCGCCGGCCGAAGTGGCTGCGGCGGCTCGTGCCGGTGATCAGGTGACTGAAACCGTGGTGGGCATCGTCTCCGAGCTGACCGGCTATCCGCCTGATCTGCT
This sequence comes from uncultured Actinomycetota bacterium, assembly GCA_963744085.1. GTDB lineage: Bacteria > Actinomycetota > Actinomycetes > Mycobacteriales > Mycobacteriaceae > Mycobacterium. The sequence continues at coordinate 2,465 of CAVUSK010000012.1, read as the reverse complement.
CGATGTGGATCTTGACTTGGAGGCCGACCTCGGTGTGGACACCGTCAAGCAAGCCGAGGTGTTCGCTGCGATCCGCGAGCATTACGGCGTCGCTCGCGACGACAGCCTCAAGCTGCGCGACTTTCCGACCCTTACCCACGTCGTCGGCTGGATCCGCCACAAGACCGGGGCTCCCGCCGCGGAAGCGCCGGCCGAAGCACCGGCGGCCCGTGCCGGTGATGAGGTGACCGGCACGGTGGTGGGCATCGTCTCCGAGCTGACCGGTTATCCGCCTGATCTGCTCGATGTGGATCTTGACTTGGAGGCCGACCTCGGTGTGGACACCGTCAAGCAAGCCGAGGTGTTCGCGGCGATCCGCGAGCATTACGGCGTCGCTCGCGACGACAGCCTCAAGCTGCGCGACTTTCCGACCCTCACCCACGTCGTCGGCTGGATCCGCGACAAGACCGGGACTCCGGCCCCGGTGGCGGCCGCCGAAGCACCTCCCACCGTGGAACCGCCGGCCGAAGTGGCTGCGGCGGCTCGTGCCGGTGATGAGGTGACTGACACCGTGGTGGGCATCGTCTCCGAGCTGACCGGTTATCCGCCTGATCTGCTCGATGTGGATCTTGACTTGGAGGCCGACCTCGGTGTGGACACCGTCAAGCAAGCCGAGGTGTTCGCGGCGATCCGCGAGCATTACGGCGTCGCTCGCGACGACAGCCTCAAGCTGCGCGACTTTCCGACCCTCACCCACGTCGTCGGCTGGATCCGCGACAGAATCGAGGCGACCACAGGCCCAAAAGCGCGAGTTGACACCGCCGCCGCGGCACCTGACGCAGTGGCGGTGACATCCACGGTCAAAGGCGACATCGCCGCCACCGACCGGATCCCGCGCCGGGTGCCGGTGCCCATGCTTCGGCCGCCGCTGACGGCCTGCGTGCCGACCGGAGTGACTCTCGGCGCCGGTAACCGCGTGGCAGTGATGCGCGACCACGGCGGTGTCGGCGACGCGCTGACCACCCGGCTGACCCGGCTCGGTGTCGACGTGGTCGAGGTGCACCCCTACGACGACGTCGACACCGTGCTCGCCGACAGTGTTGTCGACGGCGTGTACTGGCTGGCGGCGTTGGACGACGAGGGCCGCCTCGACGAGATGGACCTCGCCGGCTGGCACGACGCACTGCGCCGCCGGGTCCGCAACCTTTACCTGACCATGCGACGGGTCTACGAGCGCAGCCCCTTCCTGGTCGTCGCTACCCGCCTCGGCGGGTACCACGGCTACGACGCCGCCGGCGCGACGTGTCCGCTCGGTGGCGCCGTGACGGGGTTCGCCAAGGCGTACCGGCGGGAGCGGCCCGACACGCTCGTCAAGGCCGTCGACTTCCCGATCAGCCGGAGGACGTCGGCGCTGGCCGAGGTGCTGATCGACGAGACGCTGCGCGACCCCGGCTGTGTGGAAGTCGGCCACGCGGCGGGCCGGCGCTGGGGCGTGGGCCTTGCGGACCGCCCGTTCCCGAGCGCCGACGAGGCCGGCGAATTCCTCGGCCCCGACCCGGTTTTCGTCGTCACCGGTGCCGCCGGCAGCATCGTGTCGGCGATCACCGCCGACCTCGCCGCCACGTGGCGCGGCACGTTCCACCTGCTGGACCTCACCCCCGAGCCCAACCCGGCCGACCCTGATCTGCGCCGGTACGTCGAAGACCGCGACGGCTTCAAGACCGAGATCGCCGCCCGGCTGCGACAGCGGGGCGAACGCCCCACGCCGGTTCTGATCGAACGAGAGCTGGCACGCTTCGAGCGGCTGCAGGCCGCGCTCGCGGCTGTCCGCGCCGTCGAGGACGCGGGCGGCACAGCCCACTACCACAGCGTGGACGTCACCGACGCCGACGTGGTTGAGAAGGTGCTCGCCCAGATACGCGACATCAGCGGGCGCGTCGACGTCCTGCTGCATGCGGCGGGGATCGAGGTCAGCCACGCGCTGCCCGACAAGGAGCCTCGCGAGTTCGACTTCGTGCTCGCGGTCAAGGGTGACGGTCTGTTCAACGTGCTGCATGCCGTCGGCAACATGCCGCTCGGCGCTGTCGTGGCGTTCAGCTCGGTGGCCGGGCGGTTCGGCAACGTCGGGCAGACCGACTACAGCGCCGCCAACGACCTGCAATGCAAGCTGCTCAGCAGCTTCCGCCGTACGCGTCCCGACGTGCGCGCGCTCGCGATCGACTGGACGGCGTGGGGCAGCATCGGGATGGCAACCCGCGGATCGATCCCGAAGATCATGGCGGCGGCCGGGGTGGACATGCTGCCCGCCGAGGCGGGCGTGGCGTGGATCCGGCGTGAGCTGAACACCGGCATTCCAGACCGCGAGGTCGTCGTCGCCGGTGCGCTGGGCGCGATCGCCGGCGAGTTCCATGACACCGGCGGAATCGACCCAGCGTCGCTGCCGGTGGACGGACCGATGCTCGGCGAAGTCGCCCGCGCCAGCGTCC
>CAVUSK010000011.1:0-192109 GCA_963744085.1 uncultured Actinomycetota bacterium | reverse complement strand
CCCTGGCCTGCGCGCTGTTGACTCCGGCAGGTGTCGAGACCGTGATCAACAGCTGCGCCGCACCCTGTCCGAACTTGTCGGTCAAGAGTTGGGTGGCCCTTGCCGATTCCGATGTTGGATCTCCAAACCCGCTGGCGGACAGACTTTTCGCGACGGGAACACCAAAGATGCCGAGAGCAATCGTCAGCAGCGCCGCGACCGCGATGACCCGCCGAGGCGCGGCGATGGCCAGCCGTGCGATCCGTTGCAGTAGGCCCGTCCTTCACTTTCGTCGAGCGGTAAGTTTGGGGCTAACGTTGCCCTCTACCGTGAATGACGAGGGTGATGTGCCGGGGGTTCATCCGACGTACGAGGTGCGGCTTCATCACCTCGGTGTCAACTGTCGCGAGACAGACTTCAATTATGTGGGGGGTTCGCGCGGTGTCACTGCTGGACATGATGTTCCTGCCCATTCGCGTCGCTCGTCACGTCATCGACACAGTCGGGCAAGTCGTCTCCCCCGCGCCGCCTCAGACCGCCGCACCGGTGGTGGTAGGCGGCATGCCCGAAGGTGTCCCGCCAGCGGCTCTGGGCGCCGAACCCGTGCTTCCCGCTCCGGCCGGATGGCCGTTCGGCGAGGAGTTTCCGCGCACCTGCGGCACCGGCCGGCTAACCGGTGGGGCGGTGTTCTGGACCGACTTCATCTACGACGACCACGGAGCCACCGGAGTTCCTGTCGACGTCCTCGGCGCCGGGGGCGCGCCACCGCGTGGCACCTACGTGTATCCCGACGGGCCCGCCGCCCGCAACGGCGCCGATATCTTTCGCGTCGCGATCGGGTTGACCGACACGGACACGTGGTGGCGGGTCGACTGGAACACGCTGCTCGACGCGTCCGTTCCGATCGCGGTGTTCACGTTCGCCACCGGCCGGGGCGAACACACCACCGACGAGTGGCCCGCCCAGGCGGGAGTTCGTTCTGCCGGGATCGACTCGGCCCTGTTGGTCAGTGCCGCCGGCGCCCGGCTGATCGACCTGACCACGCACGCGGCGACACCGGTCGCGCACAGCGTCGACATGGCATCGCGCTCCTTCCTCGCGCAGGTGCCACGGTCAATGGCGGATCCCTCGGGCACCTGGACGGTTCGGCTGGCCGCCGGGCTGGCGAACGCCGCGGGCAACGGGTTCGCCGACGTCTCAGCCGCGCTGGGCGGACTGCCAGGGCAACCGAACGTGTACAACGTCGCGTTCCGCACGCCGGACCAGGAGCTGGCACACCTGAACTTCTGGTCGGACGCGGCGCAGGCAGACGCGTTGACCGACGGCGACGTGTCGCAGTTCTCGCTTGCCGTACGGTGGGACGAATTGGCCAGCCGCACAACCACTCCGGAACCTCTCGTCACCGGGCCGTCGACCCGGTGGCACGTCTCGTCCGTCGAGTTGGGCCAGGGAGTCGCCAAGGCCGACATCCTCAGCACGAAGCCCCAGTTCCTCGGCCGCGTGCAGCCCTACTCGGTGTGCCTGCCGCCGACCTACGCCCCGGGACGTGCGCTGCCGCTGACCCTGCTGTTGCACTCGTTGGCATTGGGCCAGAACCAGTTTGCCGCGATCGATCCGCGCTTTCTGCATGAAGTGTGCACGGGCCGCGACTCGGTGGTGGTGACCCCGTTGGCGCGTGGACCGTCTAGCTGGTATTTCGACGAGGGCGAGCTCGACGTCTGGGAGGTGTGGGCGCGGGTGGCCGAGCAGCTGGGCACCGATCCCAACCGCACGGTGATCGCCGGCTATTCGATGGGCGGCTACGGCACGTACAAACTGGCGTTGTCCTACCCGGAGGTGTTTGCCCAGGCCGTCGTGCTGGCCGGTCCCCCGACCTGCGGGGTGCGGTTGTGGCCCGACGTGGACATCCCTGCCGACCCGCTCGAGCCCGACTCGCGCTGCGCCCGCGAGGGTGACACCTGGCGGCTGCTGGTCAACGCCCGCTGGCTTCCGTTCCTCGTCACGCACGGTCTGATCGACGAGCTGGTGCCCTTCCCGTCGGCGGCCGAGCAGATCCTGGAGCTCGACCGGCTCGGCTACCGATACCGCTTCACCGTGTACCCGGTCGAGGACCACGTCGTCTTCCTGTTCCAGGACGAGTTCGCCGACGCGGTGTCACACATGAGCACCGGCCCCCGCCAGCCCGACCCGGGCCACATCACGTTCGCCTGGTATCCGCAGCTGGTCCGGCCCGACCTCGGCATCGGGCCGCACCGGGTGTGGTGGCTGTCCGATCTGAAGGCCGATCCGAGTGTCACCGCCGTCCGAGGCGCGATCGCCGAGGTGGACGCGAGGTCTTACGCGCGGCCCGATCCCGCGCGCACAACGCGGCGTCGTCGCGGATTCGTCCCGCACTTCGATCCCACGCCCGGCCTGTACAGCGAGCAGATCTGGCGGCTCGGGCCGCCCGCCGACGCGCTGCCGTATGTGACCCTGGGGCTCGCCGGTGTGGCGAGCCTGACCCTGGACGTCGGCCGGGCCGGTCTTGGCTCGCTGCCCCAGTCTGAGATCACGGTGTCGACCGATACCTCTGTGCAAATCACCCTCACTGCGCTGCCGCCCGACACGAAGGTTCAGATCGACGGACAGGCGGCCGGCGCAGTAGTGGCCGTTCCTGCGGGGCGGCACCGCATCACGCTCTCGAGGACACCCGAGGGCGCGTCGCCGCGGTGATTCCCCACCCGTGCGTGCGGGTAAGCGGATGCATGGCCGATGCTTCGGGTGATGTGGTCCGCCGGTTGTTGAGGACCGCGGGCACCACCTACGCGCGCGCTGCGGGCATCATTCTGAGGGATAAGCCGCAGCCGCTGTTTCAGTTGCTGATGCTGTGCTCACTGATGAGTAAGCCGATATCGGCGGAGATTGCGACGGCCGCGGCAAAGGAACTGTTCGCGTTGGGTCTCCGCAGCCCGCGCGCCGTCGAGCACGCTAACCGCATCGACATGATCCGGGCGTTCGGCCGGGCCCACTACGTGCGCTACGACGAGAGCACGGCCAGCCGGCTGCCCGAGATGGCGGCATTGGCGCACGAAAGATACCGCGGTGACCTTCGCCGACTGGCCGCTGAAGCAAACCACGACACGACCGTCGCAGCCCGATTGCTGAAGGGGTTCAAGGGAATCGGTGACACCGGCGCCGACATCTTCCTGCGCGAGGCTCAGGACGTCTGGACCTGGGCGAGGCCGTACTTCGACAAGAAAGCGCTTGCGTCGGCGCGCAAACTCGGATTGCCCACGGATCCCGACAAGCTCGCCGCCCTGGCACCACGCGGTACTGCGAAGCTGGCCTCGGCACTCATTCGAGTTTCCCTCGATAGCGAGCTTCGCAAACAGGTGACCGTTGCGTGAATCCCCTGTTATACCAATAAATGATGCCTACGATCGACCACGTAGCCGATGGTCGAAGGGGACGAAGATGCCTGACGGAAAGCCCCAACATCCTGGTTATCTGGGGCGACGATATCGGGATCACGAACCTCAGCTGTTACAGCGACGGCATGATGGGTTATCGAACTCCCAACATCGACCGGATAGCCAACGAGGGGATGCGGTTCACCGACTCCTACGGCGAGCAAAGCTGCACTGCCGGGCGGGCAGCGTTCATCAGCGGGCAGAGCGTGTATCGCACGGGGATGAGCAAAGTCGGAATCCCGGGCTCCGACATCGGCTGGTCGGCCGAGGACCCGACGATCGCCGAGCTGCTCAAGCCGCTGGGCTACGCAACCGGGCAATTCGGCAAGAACCACTTCGGGGACCTCAACAAGTACCTGCCGACCGTCCACGGCTTCGACGAGTTCTTCGGCAACCTCTACCACCTCAACGCCGAGGAAGAACCAGAACAGTTCGACTACCCGCACAAGGATCAGTTCCCGCGCCTCTACGAACTGGCGTTGCCGCGAGGAGTGCTGAAGTGTCGCGCTATCGATGAGGTGTCGCAGGAGCCCGACGATCCGAAGTTCGGCCCGGTCGGCAAGCAGGTCATCGAGGACACCGGCCCGCTGGACACCAAGCGGATGGAGACCATCGACGATGACGTCACCGCTGCGACAATCGACTACATCAAACGCCAGCACGAAGCGGGCAATCCGTTCTTTGTATGGATGAATACCACCCACATGCACCTCTACACCCACAGCAAGCCGGAAAGCCGCGGTCAGGCGGGGCGGTGGCAGTCGGACTACCACGACACAATGATCGACCACGACAAGAATGTGGGTCAGGTGCTGAACTGCCTGGACGAGCTCGGCATCGCCGAGGACACCATCGTCGTCTACAGCACGGACAATGGCCCGCATCGCAACTCCTGGCCCGACGGCGGAACCACACCTTTCCGCAGCGAAAAGGACACCAACTGGGAGGGTGCGTTCCGGGTGCCGGAGATGATCCGTTGGCCCGGGAAGATTCAGGCGGGCACGGTATCCAACGAGATCATCCAGCACCACGATTGGCTGCCGACGTTCCTGGCCGCTGCCGGCGAACCCGACGTTGTCGAAAAGCTCAAGAAGGGACACAAAGCCGGCGACAAGGAGTTCAAGGTCCACATCGATGGCTTCAACCTGCTGCCGTACCTGACCGGCGAGGTGGACACCAGCCCCCGCCGCGGCTTCTTCTACTTCTCCGACGACGGCGACCTCGTCGCCATGCGGTTCGAGAACTGGAAGGCGGTGTTCATGGAGCAGCGCTGCCAGGGGACGCTGCGGATCTGGGCGGAACCCTTCACGACGCTGCGGGTGCCCAAGCTGTTCAACCTCCGCACGGATCCGTTCGAGTACGCCGACATCACGTCGAACACGTATTACGACTGGTTGCTGCACCACGACTTCTTCATCTTCTATATGACGGCCATGGCAACGGCATTCCTGGAAACATTCAAGACCTTCCCGCCACGCCACGAGCCGGCGAGCTTCAGCGTCGACCAGGCGGTCGAGAAGCTGCACAAGTTCCTCGCCAAGGATTAGGGACGCCAAGTATTCCGGGTAATCGGAGCAAGCTGGGATGAAACCCGCTGTGGCGGCATAGTGTTCAGGTCGTAAGCGAAAGTGCGTCGGGAGCGACGAAAGGTAACGCAATGGCCGAATCAAAGCCGAACATTCTGGTGATCTGGGGCGACGACATAGGCATCTCCAACCTGAGCTGTTACAGCCGGGGCGTGATGGGCTACTTCACGCCCAACATCGACCGCATCGCCGACGAAGGAATGCTTTTCACCGACTCCTACGGCGAGCAGAGCTGCACCGCGGGCAGGTCGTCGTTCATCACGGGGCAGAGCGTGTACCGCACCGGGATGAGCAAGGTCGGCATGCCCGGCGTCGACATCGGTCTGCAGAAGGAAGACCCGACCATTGCCGAGTTGCTCAAGCCGCTGGGTTACGCAACCGGACAGTTCGGCAAGAACCATCTCGGCGATCTGAACAAGTACCTGCCGACCGCGCACGGGTTCGATGAGTTCTTCGGCAATCTGTACCACCTCAACGCAGAAGAAGAACCCGAACACGAGGACTATCCGACGGCCGAGGAGGCGCCACTTCTGCGCAAGGCACTCCTCCCCCGTGGCGTCATCCATTCCTGGGCGACCGATAAGGATTCCGGTGAGGTGGACGACCGGTACGGCCCGGTCGGCAAGCAACGCATCGAGGACACCGGACCGCTGACTAAGAAGCGGATGGAGACAATCGACAACGAGACCACCAACGCGTGCATCGACTTCATCAGGCGCCAGCACCAAGCAGGAACTTCGTTCTTTGTCTGGATGAACATGACCCACATGCACTTTCGGACTCACACGAAGCCGGAAAGCCGGGGTCAGTCCGGCCGCTGGCAGTCGCCGTACCACGACACGATGATCGACCACGACCGCAATGTCGGACAGTTGCTCGATCTGGTCGACGAGCTCGGCATCGCCGAGGACACCATCGTCATCTACAGCACCGACAACGGCCCGCACGCCAACAGTTGGCCGGATGGCGCCACCACACCGTTCCGCAGCGAGAAGGCCACCAACTGGGAAGGCGCGTTCCGGATACCGGAGATGATCCGCTGGACCGGGAAGATCAAGCCCCGCTCGGTTTCCAACGAGATTGTCCAGCATCATGATTGGCTGCCGACATTCCTGGCGGCGGCAGGTGATCCCGACATCGTCGAGAAGCTGAAAAAGGGCCACAAGGCCGGTGACATGACCTACAAGGTCCACATCGACGGCTACAACCTACTGCCCTACCTGACGGGCGAGGTGGACGAGAGCCCCCGGCGGGGAATGATCTACTTCTCCGACGACGGCGATGTGTTGGGCATCCGGGCGGAGAATTGGAAGATCGTGTTCATGGAGCAGCGCTGCCCCGGCACGCTGCAGGTGTGGTTCGAACCGTTCACCGTGCTGCGTGCGCCGAAGTTGTTCAACCTGCGAACAGATCCCTACGAGCATGCAGATGTCACGTCGAACACCTACTGGGACTGGATGATTGACCGCCTGTTCCTCATGTTCTACGGCTCCGCGATTGTGACCCGGTTCCTGGAGACGTTCAAAGAGTTTCCGCCGCGCCAGGAACCGGCGTCGTTCACGATCAACCATGCGGTCGAAGAGCTCGACAAGTTCCTTGCCGCCCGGGGTGGCTGACCGTGACGGGACTGGCCTCGTGGACAGATGGACCCACGAAGTCGGCGATCGTCGGCTTCGTGGGGCGGGTCACCGCCGACGGTCCGGATTTCGTTGCCCCGGAAGCTCGTATCGCTGTGTTCGACAATGACGGCACCCTGTGGTGCGAGAAGCCGATGTACATCCAGCTCGACTTCCTCATCCGCAGGCTTGCGGAAAAAGCCTCAGGTGATTCAATATTGGCCGAGCAGCAGCCGTACAAGGCGGCGACGAGCGGAGATCTGCAGTGGTTCGGCGGGGCCATCACCAAGCACTATCAGGGCGACGACTCAGATCTCAAAGTGCTTGCAGAGGCGGTGATGTCACTGCACGAGTCGATGACGGTCGAAGCGCACGCGACCTTGATCGCGGGGTTCTTCGCCGATGCCAAGCATCCCATACTGGAACTGCCGTACCAGTCCTGCACTTACAGACCGATGGTGGAACTGCTGAGGTATCTGGAAACGAGCGGCTTCACCTGCTACATCGTGTCCGGCGGCGGACGCGACTTCATGCGCCCGATCACCAGCACGATCTACCAGATCCCGCCCGAACGGGTAGTCGGCAGCGCGCAGGGTCTGCGTTTCCAAGGGCAGGACGGCAATGGCGACCTGTTGATCGAACCCGCCCTCGACGTCTTCGATGACGGCCCGGAGAAGCCGGTCCGGATTTGGAGCCGAATAGGGAGGCGTCCCATCTTGGCGGCGGGCAACTCCAACGGCGATGACGAGATGTTGATGTACTCGGGCAAACCCGGCGCGGCATCTCTGCGGTTGCTCATCCTTCATGATGACGCTGATCGCGAATTCGATTACACCGCAGGCGCAGAACGGGCGTTGGAGCACGCCGGACAGTACGGCTGGACCGTCGTCAGCATGAAGAACGATTGGACGACCATCTTCGGTGATCCGACGGGCAGGAGCGAAGCGACCGGGGAATGAGCACCGAGGACCTCATCTGGATCCCGGCGCAAACCGCAGTGCTCGGGTCGGACCGGCACTACCCGGAAGAGGCGCCGGTGCGCGACGTCAACCTCGAAGGGTTCTGGATCGCGACGTATCAGGTGACCAATGCGAAGTTCGCCGAGTTCGTCGACGCCACAGGCTATGTCACGGTGGCCGAACGGGAATTGAATCCGAATGACTACCCCGGCGCGCCCGTCGAGAACCTGCAGCCGGGGTCGATGGTGTTCACCCGAACCGAGGGACCGGTCGACCTACGCCACATCAACCTGTGGTGGACGTGGACGCCGGGCGCGTCGTGGCGGCATCCGGCGGGCCCGCACTCGTCGGTGGCCAAGCGGGCGGATCACCCCGTCGTACACGTCGCCTACGAGGACGCGGAGGCCTATGCGGCGTGGGCTGAGCTCGCGCTGCCCACCGAGGCGGAATGGGAGGTCGCCGCACGGGGTGGACTAGTGGCGGCGGCCTACACCTGGGGTGACGAGCCGGAGGCCCCCGGTCAGCGGCTGGCCAACTATTGGCACGGCGACTTCCCGTGGCGCCCCGAGCCCGGGTACGGCCGCACCGCGCCCGTAGGCAGCTTCCCGCCCAACGGCTACGGCCTGTTCGACATGGCGGGCAACGTGTGGGAGTGGACGTGCGACTGGTATGCCGACACGCGTGCGGGCGATGCGTGCTGCGAGGCCGGCAGCTACGACCCGCAGCAGCCCCAGTTCCGGGTGCCGCGCAAGGTGATCAAGGGCGGATCGTTTCTGTGCGCCGACAGCTACTGCCGCCGCTACCGGCCCGCCGCGCGGCGGCCGCAGATGGTCGATACGGGCATGAGCCACATCGGTTTTCGCTGCATCCGCCGCCCGTGACTTCGCGAGCTACGATCGCTAGAGCCGAGTGCGCAGATCGATGTCCTGCTCGAACTCTGTCAGCGCGGTGTCGGTCAAGGTGGGCCGAGTCTCCGCGATCGCGGTCATGTAGTCCTCAGTGCGCGCCGGCTCGCCGCGGCGGCTCTCGATTTCACGCTCGAACGCGAACTGTGCGCCCTTGCGTGCGGCGAACTCGATGTCGGCAGGGGTGAACATCTCGCTCGTGCTCACCAGCGAAGCGACATCGACGGATTCCGATGCTTGCCCGAGGTATCTCGCCCAGATCGCCGCTCTTGCAGCCGCATCCGGAGGTCCGATCGGAATGATGTAGTCGAACCGCCCAGGTCGAAGAAACGCCGAATCGAGCGAGCGAACCGAGTTCGTCGCGCAGATCAGCAGCCGCTCGTCGTGCTTGCGAAATGCCGGGATCAGCTTGAGCAGTTCGTTGGTGACGCCGTGTGCGGGGTCGGACGGGTCGCCGGAGCGGGCGCCGGCGATCTCCTCCACCTCGTCGATGAACAGCACCACGGATTCGAGTTCCATCAGCGATGTGAACGCCTCGCGCAGCGCCGTGGCCATCGACACGCCGGGCGTGGCGAGCCGGGACGGGAACAGCTCGACGTACGGCCAGCCAAGTCGACCTGACACCGCCTTGGCGAAGCTGGTCTTGCCGGTGCCGGGCGGCCCGAACAGGATGACCGCCTTCGGCGGCGAAACACCGTACTGCTGGGCCACATCCGGCTCGGCCAGCGGCAGCACGATGCGCCGTTCGATGACTTGTTTCTCGGATTCCATGCCAGCCATGGCATGCCAGAGCCCGCGTGGCATCACCTCACCCCCGAACTCGGCCAGCAGGCCTGCATCGGATGCGCCAAGGTGTTCGAGCTTCTCGAAGTACACGAGATTTTCGCGTTCCTTGTAACCGGAGTTGCGCAATGCCACCGTGCCGGTTGCGTCTGGTGGCAGCAGAGCGCTGATGCGCCGCACACCCAGCGGCCGGAGGCGCAGCTCGAGCTCGCCGAGGAGCGCACTGCCGATACCCCGGTTGCGCCAGCGGCTGCCCAGCGCAACCGCCGAAACCCAGCCGCGCTCCCCTCGTACCTCCGCCGTCGCCATGCCGACCAATTCGTCGCCGACCACCGCCACGACCGTCGGCTGACCGGATCTCGCCGCGGATACGACTTCCGACACGGCAAACACAGGCGACGCCTCGTCGGGCTGCCGGCTCTTGTCCCAGATCGCGATCACCTGATCGAGGTCATCGTCGTGGAAATCGCGCAGGCGCCAGGGTGGCACACGCATCACCTCCGAGTCGGTACTGCTGGACCGTTGCTTGCGGTGACGCCGGTGTGACCTGTGGGCAGCCTGCCGTGTTCACGGCCGGGAGGAACCACCCATTGGGGTTAGCGGCAGGGTGATTCAGCCCGATGTCGGCGGCGAGGTCATGCTGCCGGTCACGTCGACCGCAGTGACCGCCGTGCCGTTCAGCTGCGACGTCCATTTTCCGTATGCCAACTGCGCGGATTGTTGCAGCTGCCGATTGAGCCGGGCCTGACGCACTTTGGACTTGAAATCTGCCTGCTGGGCGTTGATCTGGTCGATGACCTCGCGATCGTTCTTGGAGTTCGCGCTCGTCACGCCCACCATGCTCTGGTCGGGTAGCACGATCCACGACGCGCGCGCGTCGCCGGCAGTGGCGGTGTAGATACCCGCCGGTGGTTGCGCCGGATCCGCCGCGCCGGTGTACGTCACGTCGTTCATCGTCAGCGTGGTGTTGAGGCTCTTGCCGTCAAACGACGCCTGCAACGTGTCCTGGTAGTTCGACGTCAGCTCCATAGCGCCGTTCTTCTGGATTCCGAAGAACCACGCCTCGTCGTTGGCGTTGTCGCACGCGTAGGCGGCGACCCTGTCGCCGTCGACACTCACCGCCACCACCATCTGTGGCTGGCCTTCTCTTGCCGGCATCTTGCCGATGAACGTCGCCGTCTGCGGCATCGCCACCACGGAACTCGAGGTCGTGTTGGTGGCCCCGGCGCTCGGCGACGTCGACTCGTTGCTCTTTCCGCAGGCTGTGACGGTGCCCAGCGCGATGACTGCGCCGACGCCGAGGGGCTGCAAACTGTGTGATCGTTGTGAGTTTCATGTGACTAGCAACGCACTTCGCCGCCGAGGTTCAGACGATTTTGGAATTCCCGCAGGGGAACAAATGGGACCCGGCAAAGGTTGAGTGCATCAGGCTTAACTTTGGAGGATTGATGCCTGAACCCATCAATGTGCCGGTGCTCTTCGTCGCCGATCAAGTCGTGCTGCCCGGAATGGTGCTGCCGATCGCGTTAGACAGCGCTGCCGGCGCGGCTATTGACGCGGCTCGCGCCACAGATTCCGGCAAGCTGCTGATCGCCCCGCAGCTGGACGACCGCTACCCGTCGTACGGCGTGATCGCGTCGATTCTGCAGGTGGGACGGGTCGCCGGCGGTACAGCCGCTGTGGTCCGCGGTGAGCGCAGGGCGCAGATCGGCGCAGGCGCCAACGGGCCGGGCACCGCACTGTGGGTGGAGGTGACCGAGGTCGACGAGGCGCAGGCAGACGACCACGTCAAGACGCTGGCCGCCGAATACAAGAAACTGCTGCTCGCGACGCTGCAGCGGCGCGAGGCCTGGCAGATCGTCGACGTCGTGAACCAGCTGACCGACCCGTCGGCGCTGGCCGACACCGCCGGCTACGCGTCGTACCTGAGCGTCGAACAGAAGCGTCAGCTCCTGGAGACCCCCGATGTGGCCGAACGGCTGCGCGTGCTGATCGACTGGATCGGTGAGCACCTCGCCGAGGTCGAAGTCAGCGACAAGATCGCCGAGGACGTTCGCACCGGAATGGAAAAGCAGCAGAAGGAGTTTCTGCTGCGCCAGCAAATGGCCGCGATCCGCAAGGAGCTCGGCGAAAGTGATGACGACACTGGAAATCCGGACGATTACCGCGCGCGGATCGAGGCCGCCGACCTGCCGGAAAAGGTCCGCGAGGCAGCGTTGCGCGAGGTCGGCAAGCTGGAACGCACCAGCGAGCAGAGCCCCGAAGGCGGCTGGATCCGCACCTGGCTCGACACCGTTTTGGACATGCCGTGGAACGTCAAGACCGAGGACTCCACTGATCTGACGCTCGCCCGAGAAGTTCTCGACGCCGATCACCACGGGCTGGAAGACGTCAAAGACCGCATCGTCGAGTACCTGGCCGTGCGGGCGCGACGCGCACAGCGCGGCCTGCAGGTCGTGGGCGGCCGCGGCTCCGGCGCCGTGATGGTGCTGGCCGGTCCGCCAGGCGTCGGCAAGACGTCGCTGGGTGAGAGCGTGGCCCGGGCGCTGGGCCGAAAGTTCGTGCGTGTCGCATTGGGCGGCGTGCGCGACGAGGCCGAGATACGGGGCCACCGGCGCACATACGTCGGCGCGCTGCCCGGCCGGATCGTGCGCGCGATCAGCGAAGCCGGCTCGATGAACCCGGTGGTTCTACTCGACGAGATCGACAAGGTCGGCTCCGACTACCGCGGCGACCCGTCGGCCGCCCTGCTCGAGGTGCTCGATCCTGCGCAGAACCACACGTTCCGCGACCACTACCTGGATCTGGATCTGGACCTGTCCGACGTCGTTTTCCTGGCCACCGCGAACGTCATCGAGAACATCCCGTCGGCGCTGCTGGACCGCATGGAATTGGTGCAGATCGACGGCTACACCGAGGACGACAAGGTCACGATCGCCCGCGACTTCCTATTGCCGCGGCAGCGCGAGCGGGCGGCGCTGACCGACGACGAGGTGACGGTCACCGAGGCTGCGCTGCGCAAGATCGCCGCGGACTACACCCGTGAGCCGGGAGTACGGCAGTTCGAGCGGCTGCTGGCCAAGGCGCTGCGCAAGGCGACAACGAAGCTCGCGAATGGCGCTGAACCTATGACCATCGACGAGTCGGATCTGGTGGATTACCTTGGGCGACCGAGGTTCATGCCCGAGTCCGCTGAACGCACCGCGGTTCCTGGTGTCGCGACGGGTCTGGCGGTGACAGGCCTGGGCGGCGACGTGCTCTACATCGAGGCCGGCGCGACGGACGGCGAGCCGGGCCTGCAGCTGACGGGCCAACTCGGCGACGTGATGAAGGAGTCGGCGCAGATCGCGCTGTCCTATGTGCGTTCGCACGCCGAGCAACTCGGCGTCGATCCGAAGACGCTTGACCGCAAGATCCACGTGCACGTGCCCGCGGGAGCGGTGCCGAAGGACGGTCCGTCCGCAGGTGTCACGATGGTCACCGCGCTGGTGTCGATGGCGACCGGGCGCCAGGTCCGTTCCGACGTCGGCATGACGGGCGAGGTCACGCTCAATGGCCGGGTGCTGCCGATCGGAGGCGTCAAACAGAAGCTTCTGGCCGCCCAGCGCGCTGGCCTGTCGACGGTGTTCATTCCTCAGCGCAACGAGCCCGATCTCGACGATGTGCCCGCCGAGGTGCTCGAGGCCCTGGACGTGAAGCCGATGACCGACGTCGCCGACATCGTCGCGCAGGCATTGGAGGCCGATCAGGCGGCCACCGTCGCCGCCTGATCTCTCCTGCCGTTGAATAGGACGCATGCCTGATTTCAACGAGCTCAAGAGACGTGTCGTCCACGGTGTGCAGCGGCGCATCGTCAACCCGATCGGTCGGCAGCTGCCGGTGACGATGCTCGAAACCACGGGCCGCAAGTCCGGCCAACCGAGGCGCACCGCGGTCGGTGGGCGCGTGATCGACAATCAGTTCTGGATGGTTTCCGAGCATGGCGAGCATTCGCATTATGTGCAGAACATCAAGGCCGATCCCCGCGTCAGTGTGCGCGTCGGCGGCCGATGGCGCACCGGGACCGCGCATCTGATGCCTGACGACGACCCGATTGCGCGGTTGCGCCAGCTGCCCGGCATGAACAGCGCCGTGGTTCGCCTGATGGGAAGCGACCTGCTCACCATCCGCGTCGACCTGGACTGAACGTGGCGTACGCCCAGGACCTCGCCGACCGGATCCGCGAACTCATCGGTGGCGAGCGGGGGCTCGAAGAAAAGCGGATGTTCGGCGGCCTGGCGTTTCTGATCAACGGCAACATGGCAGTCGCGGCCAGCGGCCAGGGTGGTCTCTTGGTGCGGGTGCCGCCCGATGACACCGACAAGCTGGTCGACGGCAAGCATGTCAGCCCGATGGTGATGGCCGGGCGCGAAGCGCGAGGCTGGCTGCGGGTTGCCGACGAGGGCGTGAGGACGAAACGCCAACTGCGGAGCTGGGTTTCGCGGGGCGCGGACTACGCCAAGACGCTCAAGCCGAAATGAGCCGCAGCGGCAGGTGCTCGTAGCAACGAATCACGTTGTTGAGCGCCCAGGTCGGCTGCCCGGTCAGCTCGATGCGGTCGACCCGGTTCAGCAGTGCGGTCAGCATCGCCTGCATCTCCAGTCGGGCCAGACCCTGGCCGGCACACGCATGCGTGCCATGCCCAAAACCGAGCTGGCGGTTCGCGTCCCGGCGGATGTCGAAGTTTTCAGGATCGGTCCACTCGCGCTCGTCGCGGTTCGCCGACGCGTACAGGACGAGCACCCTGGCACCCGCGGGGAGTTTCCCATCCGCAATTTCGGTGGACTGTGCGACCTTTCGGGTGAAAGCACGAAGCGGTGATTCGTAGCGCAGCACCTCGTTGATCGCGTTCGGCAGGAGCGATGGCTCTGCCTGCAGCAACTCCCATTGGTCCGGGTGCGTCGCGAACAGTGCCAGCGCATTCGCGATGCCGCTGATCGTGGTGTCCAGCGACGGCACCAGATAGTCGACCATCAGCGCGGAGCACTCGGCATGAGCCAGCTTCCCGTCATCGGCGGCCACGAGGATGTCGTGGCCCATGCTTCCGTCCGCGACCGAGCGTCGGCGCACGACATGCTTGGAGAAGCGCAGCATCTGCAGGGTGGCCGGCACTGCCTTGGCTGCGTACCGGTTGATCGGACCCAGTGTGTCGAATGTCGCTGCACCCCAGCGCAGAAGATTCTTGCGGCCGTCCTCGGGCCAGCCGACGAGATCCGGCACGACGGCCAGCGGCAACGCCCTCGCCAGATCTCGGACGCCGTCCACGTCTCGTCGGTGCACCGCGGCAGCGACGAGTTGGTCGGCCTGGTGCGCAATGGCATCGCTCATGTCGCGCAGTGCCCGCGGCAGGAGGCGGTGTGCGACCAACTTCCGGCGCTGATCGTGTTCGGCGCCGTCGCTGTTCAATGTCGTGCCGCGCGAGAGTCTGTTGAAGACGAAATTCAGGCCGACCCCATTTCCGGACACAAATGCCTTGTCGTCGCGGAGCACTGCCTTGCACTCCGCGTAGCGGGGCAAGGCGTACACACGGTGCTTTGTCAGCCACACAGCCGGACCCAATTCACGCAGACGGTCGTAGTGCGGGTACGGGTCGACAATCGCCTGCCTGGAGTACAGGTTCGGTTGATAGACGGGGATGTTGGCGCGGTTACGCATCGGCCTCGGTCCGCGCCGTCGGTGCGAACACGGGAACGGCATCGCAGGCTTCGGCGGTATCGCGTCCCGCGTACAGCACGGTCCGGTCGGGCCGGAGGACGGCGGCGGTGGCCCGGCCGGTCCGGAGCCAGTCGGCGAGTTCGGAGCCCGGGTCTGCGGCCACCACGACGGCGCCGCGGCGGGCCAACTCGTCATGCTGGTGCCGGGTGAGCGCCGTGGAGGTGATGACGGCGAACCTGTGCCCGACGACGGAGTCCAAACGCTTTCCTTCCGCCAGAACAGGATTCGGACACAGATGGCCCGCCAGCCGGCTCCGTCCGCGAGACTTCATCACCAACGCGCTGCGGTGCAGAGGTGGCGTGGCGCTGTCGACGATCCGCTCGCGGACTCCCGGAATCAGGTGCAGGCGCGGCACCACCGCGCGGCGGGCGAAATTGCCGAGCTCGCCGCCGGCCGTCATCGCCCGGCCGACCGCAAGCGCGAACCGGATCAGGTAGCGAACGTGCGGTTTTCGTTCCTGCTCGTAGGTGCTCAGCACGCTGTCGGGAAGCCAGCCGTTGACCACGCCGGCCAGTTTCCAGGACAGGTTCATCGCGTCCCGGATTCCGGCTCCCATTCCCTGACCGATGAACGGCGGGGTCAAATGCGCGGCATCGCCCAGGAGAAAGATGTTGTCCCGACGCCAGCGGTCGGCAAGTTGCGCCCGAAACGTGTACTCGGCAACGCGGACGATCTTCAGTTGTTCTGGCGCAACGTGTTCCACCCACGGGTGAATCAGTGGATGAAGCTCCGCGATCGTGTCGAAGTCGGCGGCCGTCTCCCCGGAGAGCAGCCGGAACTCCCACCGGTATCGGGTGTGCCCGACCCGCATGAACGTGGCCGCACGGTGTGGATCGCACACTTGATGCACGCCGTCCCACTGGTTGAGGTCCGCGGTAGTGTCGACATCGACGACGAGCCAACGCTGTTGGAATTTCAGGTCTTCCATCGTCGAGCCGATTGCCGCGCGTACGATGCTGTTGGCGCCGTCGCAGCCGAGCAGATAGGTGGTCTCGACCCGGTGCGTCTGGCCGCTGACCCGGTCGGCGAATGTGACCTGTACACGCCGAGGACCGATCCGGGCGATGTCGGTTACCTCGGAGTTGTTGCGTAGCACGGCCTGTGGATGACGTTTGAGGTTGGCCCGCAGCAGCGCTTCCAGCTCGGGTTGATCGAACATGTTGGCTTGCGGGTGGCCATGCGCGCTTTCGGCGGAATCGCGCTGAAACTCCGCGAGCACCCGCATATCCCGGTCGCGCAGCTGGAGTCCGAGCGCCGGCCGCGAGATCGTCGAGAACTCGTCTGCGATACCCAACCGTGCGATGATGCGGAAGATCTCGTCGTCGAGGTGAACGGCGCGGGGCTGCGGGTACACGCTCTCCCAGCGATCAAGAACGAGACATTCGACGCCGTACTGTGCGAGCAACGTCGCGGCCGTGACTCCGGTGGGCCCCGCTCCGACGATCACCACGGGCAGGACGGCCCCGTGGTCGCTCATGCGTACCTGACCACAGTGCGTTGCGTGCCGAGATCGATCTTCTGGTCGTCGGTTCCGACAGTGGCTTCGACAACGTCACCGTCATGAAGGTACTTGTCGCTCTTGGCCTGACCCGAGAAGAACATCTTCCACTTGACGTGCTCCGGCAAGAGCGATGCCATCTTCTGCAGCGGTTTCGGCGGTGCGCTGAGCGCCGTGCCGACCGGGGTTCCGGTCAGCACGAGGTCGCCCGCGGACAGCTGCTGAAACCGTGCGAGCGCCGCAAGCGCCTCAGCGGGTCGGTAGATCATGTCACCGCCGACCACGGTGTCTTGCCGCAGCTCACCGTTTACCCGGAGCCGCATCCGCAGGTCGCCGAAGCGGTTGAGCTCGCCGGCGTCGAGCACCACCAGTGCCGGACCGACCGGCGTGAACGTCGGATACGACTTCGACTCGTAGAACTGGGTTTTCGTCAGCTGCACATCGCGCGCCGACACGTCGTTGGTCACCACCAGCCCGCAGACGTAGTCAGCCAAGTTGTCGGCCGTGATCGTGGTGCCGACGGGGATGTCCCGGCCGATCACCAGACCGATCTCCACCTCGTAGTCGAGCAGGCGCACGTGAGAAGGCTTTACGATGTCGTCGAGCGGCCCTGCGATCGATCCCGATGCTTTGCGGAAGAACGTGAGCGGCACCGTCTTCGGGTTCATGCCTGCGTCTTTGACATGCGACGCGAAGTTGGTCATCTGAGCGACCACCCGGCACGGCGTCGTCACCGGCGAGCACAACGCGAGACCGCTCGGCGCGACCGTATCGGTGCCGGCGGCAGCGCGTTCGATCGCCGTACGGTCGGCCAGCAGTTGTGCCGTGGTCGTCGCGCCGGTGTCGACCTTGGCCACGGCGTCGGGCGTGCCCGCCCACCAGGCATCGGCGGTGCGGAAAACCGAAATGCTCATGACCTTGCCACTTTCAGTAGCCCACGCAGGCGGGTGATGTCGAACTCGTTGTCGTCGCGAATCGCGGTCAGCATCGATCGCAGTTCCCGTATCGACTCCCGATTGGGAGCGATCCCGAGAAAGTCTTTCGTCACCGGCGGGCCCCACTGGGCGAGACCCGACGCGGTCAATGGCGCCCAGCCCGGTTCCAGCGACGAGTCGAACATGTCGCCGTCGCTGAAGTGCTCGACCATGAACCCGTCCGGGTCGCGCCAGTAGTCGAAAATCTGGCTGCCCTGGATGTGCCTGCCGATCCCCCACGACCGGTGATAGCCCAACTCCCGCAGGTATTCACCGCCCGCAGCGATCGCGTCCAGATCGCTCACCTGGTATGCGGAGTGCACATAGCGGTTCGATGGGCCCAACACCATGGCCAGGGTGTGGTGATCGGTCGGCGTCGCCCCGCGGTCGCAGCGGATGAAGCTCATCACCGGCCCGCGGTCGCGCTGGCCGGCGTAGTAGACGAAGTCGCTGACGATCAGCCCCAAGTGGTCGAGGTACCAGTTCAGCGAACCCATGTATGTGGTGCTCTGCAGCACGACGTGCCCGAGGCGCTGCACCCGGGCAGGCTCGCGCGGCGGCCGTTGGGTGGCGTTCGTGCGCTTGCACTCGTGGCCGAAGTTGAAGGTGTGTGGCTGTTGGGCGGGCAGGTCGGCCAGGGCGTGTGTGCCGGCGACGACTTTCACCGGGAGCCCGTTCGGGTCGGTCAGGTCCACGGCCACGCCACCGATCGCATCCGGCAGCGGACGGGCCTTCGCCCCGGTTGCGGCGGCGAGCTTCTGGACGTCGGCGTCGTCCTGTGCGGCGAACGCGGGGCCGACAAACTGGGACCGGGGGCCGCGCCGGATGATCACGCATGGCGATCCGGAGTCGGTGCCGCGAAGCTGCAGCTGGTCCTGCGTGTGCAGAACCGTGGTGAAACCGAACGCCCTGGCGAAGGCTTCGGCTCGGACCAGATCCGGTTTCTCGAACTCCAGCCAGGCCAGGTCGCGAACCTTGATCACCGGATTGCCGGACCGGCCGGGGTGCTCTCCAGGTAGCGCGCCCTGCTCGCTGTGCAGGTCTTTGTGGGCGTCGACATGGATCGTCACGGGCTCTCCTCAGTTCGATGACGATATCGTCACTTACGAGAGGCTCGTCAGTCAAGCGTTACTGACGAATTCCTCAAAATTGATGATTTCTTGCTAACATCGGCGCGTGACCAATGTCGACGCGCGCGAAGAGCGGACAGTAGAGAACCGTCTCGAGCGGCGCAAAATGCGCACCCGGGCGGCGCTGATCCGTGCCGCCCAGACGTTCATCGCGGCGGGAAAGCTCAACGTGCCGGTGCTGGAGATCACCCAGGCGGCAGACGTGGGCATGGGCTCGTTCTACAACCACTTCGACTCCAAGGACCAGCTCTTTCAGGCCGCGGTCTGGGAGGTGCTCGATGCGCACGGTGATCTGCTCGACAAGCTGAGCGGTGACAACGAAGATCCGGCGGAGACATTCGCTCGTAGCTTCCGCCTGACCGGTCGGCTGTTCCGTCGGCGGCCGGACATGAGCCGGGTGCTGCTCAACAGCGGGTTGGCGTTGATCTCCTCCGACCGTGGGCTCGCGCCACGGGCGTTGCGCGATATCGAAGAGGCGACGCGGGCCGGGCGGTTCTCGGTCGACGATCCCGTCCTCGCCCTCTCCGTCGCCGGTGGCGCCCTGATGGGGCTCGGTCAGCTGCTGCAGGACCAACCGGAGCGCGACGACGCGGCGGCCGCGGACCGCGTCACCGAGGACGTGCTGATCATGTTTGGCGTGCCCGCCGACGAGGCCGCTGAGATCTGCCGTCGACCGCTGCCCGATCTCGGCGACTGGACCGAGCCCGACTCCGCGGCGTGATCCGCATCGGCACCTCTGGCTGGTCCTACGACCACTGGGCCGGTGTCCTCTACCCCGAGCGGACACCGGCCTCGGGCCGTCTGGCCTGTTACGCCCGGGAGTTCAGTACGGTCGAACTCAATGCCAGCTTCTACCGGTGGCCGAAGGACTCGACGTTCGCCGGGTGGCGGGAGCGCCTGCCCGACGGGTTCACGATGTCGGTGAAGGCTCACCGCGGGCTTACCCATTTCCGTCGGTTGAAGTCGCCCGAGCCGTGGGTGGAGCGGTTCGAGCGGTGCTGGCGCGCATTGGGTGAGCGCGCCGGAATGCTTCTGGTGCAACTGCATCCAGAACAACAGCGTGACGACGACCGCCTTGATCACTTCCTGGCCTGCATGCCGGACTGGATTCGGGTGGCCGTCGAACTGCGCCACCCTTCCTGGGACGACCCGACCGTGTACTCGCTTTTGGAGCAGCATCGCGCGGCGTATGTGGTGATGAGCGGGGCCGGGTTGCGGTGCGTACTTCGGGCCACGACCGATGTGGTGTACGTCCGGATGCATGGCCCCGACAGCGAATCGCTCTACGCCGGTTCATATTCCGACGCCGACCTGCGCTGGTGGGCCGATCGCCTCGCCGAGTGGCACGGGCAGGGCTGCGACGTCCTGGTCTACTTCAACAACGACGGCCACGGTTACGCCGTCCAGAACGCGCGCACGCTGCGAGGTCTGCTCCAGGGGTGATCCCCTGGTTCGGCAGTGCGGTCGGCGAGTACGCTGGCTGAGATGACAGGGACATCGACCTTCGTCATCGTCGGGGGTGGCCTCGCCGCCGCAAAGGCCGCGGAAGCACTGCGCGCCAACGACTTTGACGGACATATCGTACTGATCGCCGAAGAAGAGCACCTCCCTTACGAACGGCCACCGCTGTCCAAGGAGTTCCTGGCGGGAAAGAAATCGCTTGCCGACTTCACTGTCCACGACGCCGCGTGGTACCGCGATTCCGACATCGACCTGCGGCTCGGCACGGCCGCCGCCGCGATCGACCGTTCGGCGCACAGCGTCGTGCTGTCCGACGACAGCACGGTGCGTTACGACAAGTTGCTGCTCGCGACGGGCTCGCGGTCGCGGCGGCCACCGATCCCCGGTTCCGACGCGGCCGGAGTGCACTTTCTGCGCACCTTCGACGATGCCGTCGAGCTGAATTCCGCGCTGCGCGAGGGTTCTTCGCTCGCAGTCGTCGGTGCGGGATGGATCGGGCTGGAAGTCGCGGCGTCGGCGCGCGGCAGAGGAGTCGACGTCAGCGTGGTCGAGACGGCCCGGCTTCCGCTGCTGGGTGCGCTCGGGGCGGAAGCCGCAGAGGTGTTCGCCGGCCTGCACCGAGAACATGATGTGGACCTGCGGCTGGCGTCGAACGTCGCCGAGATCTCCACGTCGTCTGGCACGGCGACGGGACTCACGCTGGACGACGGTTCGACCATCGCGGCGGACGCGGTGCTGGTTGCGGTCGGCGCGGCCCCGAACATAGACCTTGCGCAGGCGGCGGGTTTGGACATAGGCGAAGGCGGCGTGCTGGTCGACACCACGTTGCGCAGCAGCGACCCGGACATCTTTGCTGTCGGCGACATCGCCGCGGCGGAGCACCCGTTCTTTCGCGGCCGTGTCCGCACCGAGCACTGGGCCAATGCGCTCAAGCAGCCCGCCGTCGCTGCCGGCAACATGCTGGGCAAGAAACTCGAATATGCCAAGCTGCCTTACTTCTTCACCGACCAGTACGACCTGGGCATGGAGTACGTCGGTTACGCACCGACCTATGAACGGGTGATATTCCGGGGCGACGTGGCCGGCCGCGAATTCATCGCCTTCTGGCTCGACGGCCAGAACCGGGTGCTGGCCGGGATGAACGTCAATGTGTGGGACGTGGTCGATGACGTCAAGGCGCTGATCGCCTCGCGGGTGTCCTTGCCATCTGAGCAGCTGGCCGACCCGGGGCGTCCGCTAAGCAAGCTCGTGGCAGACTGACCGCGACATGGATGTGCGGCGGTGGGTATTCGCGGTGACCGCCGCCTTCACCGTGTCGTGCGGGCACTCGGTGGTGGTGAACACCGGCGAAGCCCCTCCGCACACGCAGCCATCCGCCTCGCCATCGCCGACCGGCCGGATCGACCCCAATCTGGTTAATGCCCACGACTATTACGTGACGTCGGATGCCGTCAAGGGGTATTACTTCACAACCCCGAGTGGGAAGTGGAACTGTGCGATCCTGCCGCACTCGCAGGCGGGCTGCCAGGCGGCTGCCGGCGCTCAAGCCATGGGTGTTCCCGGCGAGCCCGACACAGTCGAGGGTCCGAACGGCTCGGCGGTCGCCCCGAATGCGATCGCGATCGCCGACGAGGGTGAATCCGGTTTCACCTGGCTGGACCGGCCCGGGTTCTCGTTGACGAGCGGCAAGGCGATGGTGTTGGACTTCAACAAGACGTTGGCGGCGGCGGGCTTTCGCTGCAATGTCCAGGAAGCCGGCGTGTCATGTGAGAACGAGATGACGCAGAAAGGCTTCGCATTCTCCGCGACAGGTTATGTGCCGCACTACACGCCCGTGCCCGGGTGATCAGCGCAGCGTCGCAGTTCCGTCGGCCTCGACGCGGACCTTAGCGCCCGCGATGTCCTCGGTGACTGATGCCCGGACGTCCGACGGCGTCGTCATCACCGCCAGCGTGCGCGCCTCGCCCGGTGTGCGCACCGCAACGAAGGTCTTCTCCGGCTGCCCTTGGCGGTCGAATGGCGCGGTCCAGGCCTCGACCGTGCCGACGCCCTCCCACTCCACCAATGCGACGCGGGTCGGCTCGCGATCGACCTCGGGTTGCACGTCTTCCCAACGGAATTCGGCGGCCGGCGGGCGCGAGCCATAGACACCGATGCTGTGTTTGGTGAGATAGCCGCCGTTCGCGGTGATCAATCCCAGGCTGCCGGGCTTTTCGGCGAGCCGTTCGGCCATGGTGCCGATCGAGTGCGTCACGTAGTTGTTCCACGGGCCGCCGGCGAACGTGAGCCCCCCGGTGACCGTCAGCGGACGCTCCGGGTCGGCGAGTGGAAGACCGAGCTCTGCGGCAGCCACCTGCACAGCGGACGGGAAGCACGAATAGATGTCGACGAACTCCATGTCGCCGGTGCCGCACCCGGCCAGTTCCAGCGCCCGGCGCCCGGCGATTCTGATCGCGGGCGAACGGTGGTAGTCAGCTCGCTCGCCGAGCGCATACGTGTCGTGTGAATCCGTTCCGGCATAAGGGAATACCCAGTTTTCCGATGGGATCCTCAGCCGGGTCGCGGCATCGACGGACGCCAGAAAGATCACAGCGGCCTGGTCGACCATGTTGTTGGAGTTCATCAGCTTGGTGTACGGCCAGCAGATCATGCGGTTGTCCGGCGCGGCTTGCCAGATCTCGTCGGCGGAACGCCGTTTGCGGCTCCACGCGTACGGGTTGGTTTCGGCGACCGCGCTGAACTGCGACCACAACTCGCCGATGCGACGGCGGTGGTCGTCCGACGACTCACCGGCCGCAATCCGCAGCGCTTGCTCGAAGAGCGGGTAGACATGCGCCGGCCGGACGAGTTCGATCCGTTGTTCGGCCGGCCCTGCCATCGGAACGTCGTCGCCGCCGCCGTCGGCCATCGGCACCGCGTCGTCCTGCTGCGGCCAGTCGGGTCTTGCCCCTTCCGCGCGCAATCGCATTCGCGTGCGCCATCTTTCACCACCGCCGATCAGCACGACATCGGCTCGCCCGCGTTGGATGTCGAGGCACGCCTCGTTCACCAGCGACTGCGGGACATTGCCACCGACGCCGCTATAGCGGGACGTGAAGTCGGCCGCATTGATCTGCTGGCCGAGTAGGCGGCCGGGGTCGCGATACCGCCACGACAACACGTTCACGATGCGGATCGCGTCGACGGCCTCCAGCACATGCGGCAACACCGCCTGCCGTGCGGCCATCGCGATCAGGCCGACCGGATCCGGCATCTCGTCGTCGTCGTATTGGTTCACTTGCCCGGAGCCGATGAGCACCGGGGTTCTTGGATCAATGGGCATCAGCCCGGATTCCTCGAGATGGGTGGTGAGGTGAAAAGCACGCCGTCGCGGATCAGTCGGTCGATCTCGCCGGCGTCGAGACCGAATATCTTCCGGCAGACCTCGCGGGTGTGCTGCCCCGGCATCGGCGCGGGCCGCAGCTCCGCGGGCGGGATATTGCGGTAGGGCGCCGGGCCGGTTTCGGACGGCAACGGCGCTTCGAACAGCGGATGGACCATGTCGGTGAACACCTTTCGGTGTTCGACCTGCGGGTCGGCGAGCACGTCGGCGGGACGGTTCATCGGTCCCGCGGGCACACCGGCCAGCTGCAGGCGCCGCGTGATCTCCGCTTTGTCGAGAGTCTGCGTCCAAGCGGCGATGTCGGTGGCCATATCACAATAGTTGCGGCTCAAACCCTCTCGGCCCATCGCAATCGCAAGCGCGTCCCAGTCGGTGTCGTCGCGAACCGAGATCGCGCACCAGTCGTCGTCGCCGGCACACGGATACACGCCGTGCAGTGTGGCGTCATCTGTCACGGGCAGGCCTGCCGCGCGGGCCTCCGCGGTGACGTAGACGGTGTCGAGCTGGTTGACCGCTGCTTCGGCTTGCGAGATGTGCACGTGCGCGCCGTGCCCGGTGCGGTCGCGGCGGATTAGAGCGGCGAGCGCGGCGATCGCGACGATGCGCGCGACGACGTGGTCGGGAAACACCGTGACAGCGTCCAAGAACGGTGGCCCCGCGTCGTTGCCGGTCTTTCCCGACGTCCACAGCCGGGTGATTCCAGTGGCCGCTCGGACAAGAGGCCCGTACCCCATCCGGCCGCTCCACGGTCCGGTGTCGCCGAAGGCGCTGCTCTCGGCAAGCACGATGGCCGGATTGGCCTCTTGGAGTTCGCGGTACGAAAGGCCAAGCCCGGTAAGTGTTCCGGGCTTGAAGTTGGCGAACACCGCGTCCGATTGCTTGACGAGACGGCTGAAGATCTCCGTACCCTCGGGCCTGCGCAGGTCCAGACCGAGCCCGTGCTCGTTGCGGTGCGCCCACGCGAATGCTTCGCTCATCGGCTGCCCGGCGCGGGTTTGGCGGAGCCCGTCCGGATATTCGGGGCTCTCCACCTTGACCACCTCCGCGCCCAGGTCGGCGAACAACCGGCCCAGTTCTCCCCCGGCGACGATGATGCCGAGGTCGAGAATGCGGATTCCGTCGAATGGGCGGTCACCGACATCGCCCGTGGCGCTTCGGGTTATGGCGGGCGCCAGCCAGTCAGCCGCATCCGCGGCAAGCCGCGGCGCGGGCGTACGAAGCCCGGCACGGTGGCCGTCGACGACGAATAGGCCCGCCGGCGCGTCGACTGAGGCACCGTTTCCCAACTCCATCTCGACGAGTGCTCCCGCGTCGCGGAAGTGGTCAGACGACAACGCCTTTGCCGGTGTCAGCACCGCTGCTATCGGCACACCACGGCGCCCCGCCTCGGCGACCAGTTCGTCCGTCGTCTGATCGGCGAAGAGCCGCGCGACCAGTTCGCCGATTTCACGGGTCGCCGAGAATCGCCCACCGATCGTGTCGTACCGCGGATCCTGGAACTGCGCGGGCTCGCCCAACCACGCTCGCATGGCCCGCCACTGCCGCGGCGACATCACGCATGTGCGCACGAACCCGTCTTTGCAGGCAAAGATCGGGTACACGTCCTGGTTGCGCGGCCGGCCGCGCCAGGTGGTGAATCGCCGCTGAGCCAATGCACCCTGACCCATCGCGCCGAACGGTGGATCGAGCGCCTGCACGACGGCCTCGAAGCGGGAGAAGTCGATGTAATCGCCCGTGCCACAACGAATCCGGTGGTAATACGCGACCAGTGTGGCCCAGGCCGCTTGTACCGCGGCAGTGGCCGACGCGATGCCGTCGGGCGGTGAGACGGGCGTGCCAGTCGAGGGGCCCGACCGCGACAGCGCCGTAGACATCGCATAGAAGACAGGATCGGTGGCCCGCCACGAGGCGTGCGGCCCCGTCGTACCGAAGTCGGTGACCGACAAGGCAACCAGATGCGTGTGGCGCCGGGCCAGCTCGTCCAGGGTGGCACCGAACCCGGCGGCCTGACCGGGGATCCCGTCGTCGACCACGATGTCGGCACCCGCGACGAGGTCAACAAACCGACGCCGATCGCCGTCATCGCGGGGGTCCAGCACCGCGCCGCGCTTGTTGGCGTTGTGCAGTGCGAACGAGATGGCGGCACCCGCCACGCTCGGCCGCGCCCTGCGGGCCGGGCTACCCCCCGGCGGTTCGATCTTCAGCACGTCGGCACCGAGGTCGGCGAGCAGACGGGTGACCGCGTCGCCGTAGCCGGCGGCCATATCGAGCACCCGCACCCCGACGAGCGGCAGTTCGTCACCCATGGGCAGGGATCCCCGGCACGATGGTCAGCGTAGTGCAGCCGGATTCGGGTACGACTGTTGTCGTGAACGCACCGACGGACTCCCTGCCGCTGTCCCCCGACGAGCTCGATCTGATCAACGCGTACTGGCGCGCCGCGAACTACCTGTCAGTGGGACAGATCTACCTTCTTGACAACCCGCTGTTGTCCGAGCCGCTGTCCGAGGCTCACGTCAAGCCGCGGTTGCTCGGCCATTGGGGCACGACACCGGGCCTGAATCTGATTTACGCGCACCTGAACCGGATCATCCGGTCCCGAGACCTCGACGTCATCTACATCGCCGGGCCGGGTCACGGCGGGCCCGGGCTGGTGGCCAACGCCTACCTCGAGGGCACCTACAGCGAGGTGTACACGGGTATCGGCGAGGGTACCGACGGCTTGCGAAAGCTCTTCCGCCAGTTCTCTTTTCCAGGTGGAATTCCCAGCCATGTGGCCGCCGAGACGCCCGGCTCGATCCACGAGGGCGGCGAGCTCGGGTACGCGCTGGTGCACGCCTACGGTGCCGCGTTCGACAACCCAGATCTGGTGGTGGCGTGCGTGATCGGTGACGGCGAGGCCGAAACCGGACCGCTGGCGGCCAGCTGGCACTCCAACAAGTTCCTCAACCCGGTCACAGACGGAGCAGTACTTCCGATCCTGCACCTCAACGGCTACAAGATCGCCAACCCGACCGTGCTCGCGCGGATTCCGCGGGACGAGCTCGACTCGCTGATGTATGGCTACGGGTACCGGCCGATCACCGTGGCCGGTGACGATCCGGCGAATGTGCACCAACAGCTGGCCATCGCATTCGACGAGGCATTCGACCAGATCGCGGCGATCCAGCGTGCGGCCCGGCTCGACAACGAGGCGGGCCGGCCGCCGGAGGCGCAGGGCCGCCGACATCGATCGCTGTGGCCGATGATCGTGCTGCGCACGCCGAAGGGGTGGACCGGGCCGAAGCAGGTCGACGGCAAGCAGGTCGAAGGAACCTGGCGGTCACATCAGGTGCCGTTAGCCGGGACCCACACCAATCCGAAGCACCGTAAGCAGCTCCACGAGTGGCTGCAGAGCTATCGGCCCGACGAGCTGTTCGACGCCGACGGCGTGTTGCGCCGGGAACTACGGGCGCTCGCGCCGGTGGGTACGCGCCGGATGAGCGCCAACCCACACGCGAACGGCGGCCTGCTGCTGCGCGACCTCGACCTGCCGAACTTCACCGACTACGCGGTCCCGGTGGACAAGCCCGCGGTCACCATGCACGAGGCGACCCGTGTGCTCGGCACGTTGCTGCGCGACGTCATTACCGCTAACCCCGACCGGTTCCGGCTGATGGGCCCCGACGAGACCGCTTCCAACCGGCTCGGCGCGGTGTTCGAGTCGACGGACCGCACCTGGCTGGCCGAGCTGCAGCCCGGCGACGATCACCTGGCCGCCGACGGCCGGGTGATGGAGGTGCTCAGCGAGCATCTGTGCCAGGGCTGGCTGGAGGGCTACCTGCTCACCGGCAGGCACGGGCTGTTCAACTGCTATGAGGCGTTCGTGCACATCGTCGACTCGATGGTCAACCAGCACATCAAGTGGTTGACCCGCAACCGTGAGTTGTCGTGGCGCGCGCCGATCGCGTCGCTGAACTACCTGCTGACGTCGCATGTCTGGCGCCAGGACCACAACGGCGCGTCGCACCAGGATCCCGGCTTCATCGATCACGTGATGAACAAGCGCCCGGAGGTGGTTCGCGTCTACCTGCCGCCGGACGCAAACACGTTGCTTGCCACAGTGGACCACTGTCTGCGAAGCCGCGACTACGTCAACGTGGTCGTCGCCGGCAAGCAGCCGGCGCTGGCGTACCTGAACATGAACGAGGCGATCGCGCACTGCGCCCGAGGACTGGGCATCTGGGAGTGGGCCGGCACCGCGATCGGAGAACCCGACGTCGTGCTGGCCTGCGCAGGCGATGTCCCGACGCTGGAAGTCCTCGCCGCGGCCGAGATCCTGCGCCGCGAGCTGCCCGACCTGAAGGTGCGAGTGATCAACATCGTCGACATGATGCGGCTGCAACCGGGGGCCGAGCACCCCCACGGCTTGTCCGACCGGGAATTCGACGGGCTGTTCACCGCCGACAAGCCCGTGATCTTCGCCTACCACGGGTATGCCTGGCTGATTCACCGGCTGACGTACCGGCGCACCAACCACGGCTCGATCCATGTCCGCGGTTTCAAGGAGCGCGGCACGACCACGACGCCGTTCGACATGGTGATGCTGAATGATGTCGACCGCTTCCATCTCGTGATGGACGTGATCGACCGGGTCGACGGGTTGGGCAGCCGGGCTGCGGGATTACGACAGCAGATGGTTGATACGCGGCTGGCGGCGCGCCGCTACACCCGCGAATTCGGCGAGGATCCTCCCGATATCGTCAACTGGACGTGGGGCGGCAATTAAGAAGGCCGATGAGCGTGGACCGGGATCGGCTGACGCGAAGGTAAGCTCGGCGGCAATGTCCGTTGTCAGCGCACCGGCCGCGCAGCCGCATCCGATCGTCTCTCAGCTTGCGGCGCTGCACCGATTCCGGGTCTACGTGGACATCGCGGTGGTCGTCGTCGTGCTGGCGCTGACGAATCTGATCGCGCATTTCACGACGCCGTGGGCGAGCGTGGCCACGGTCCCCGCCGCCGCCGTTGGGCTGTTGGTGCTGCTGCGCTCGCGGGGGCTGGGATGGGCCGAGCTGGGATTGGGCCGCGAACACTGGAAGACCGGTCTTCTCTACGCGGCCGGCGCGGTCCTGCTGGTGCTGACCGTGATCGCCGCCGGTGCATTGCTGCCGTGGACGCGTCAGCTGTTCATGAACAACCACTACGCGACGCTGTCGGGGGCGCTGATCGCGTCGATGGTGATCATTCCGCTGCAGACGGTCATCCCTGAGGAGCTGGCGTTTCGCGGGGTGTTGCACGGGGCACTGACCCGGGCGTGGGGTTTCCGAGGCGTGGCAGCAGCGGGGTCAATGCTGTTCGGGCTCTGGCATGTGGCCACGTCGCTCGGGCTGACCAGCAACAACGTCGGCTTCACCCGGCTGTTCGGCGGCGGGGCCGTCGGCATGTTGGCCGGTGTGCTGCTGGCAGTCGCGGCGACTGGTGCCGCGGGGTTCATGTTCACCTGGCTGCGCAAGCGCAGCGGAAGTTTGCTCGCGCCTATCGCGCTGCACTGGTCTCTGAACGGTCTGGGCGCGCTCGCCGCAGCGCTCGTGTGGCACCTGGCGACCTGAGGCGCTACGGCTTGACGTCGGCCTTGGCCTCCAGCAGCTCCTTGGCAACCACGACCGACGGCAGGTGTGACTCCTCCGACAACCGCCTCGATTTAAGGAAGCAGCACAGCAGCACCCGCAATGCGCCCCTCGGCCAAATCGGTCAGTGCCCGGTCGGCCTGATCGAGCGGATATGTCGGGTGACTGACCGCAATCCGGTTGCTTTCGGCAAACGCCAAGAACTCGCGGGCGTCGGCCCTGGTGTTCGAGGTCACCGACCGAACTTGGCGCTCGTAGAACAGATGCCGTTGGTAGTTCAGCACCGGGACGTCGCTGAGATGGATCCCCGCGATCGCCAACGTGCCACCGCGGTCCAGCGCCTCCAGCGCAGGGAGCACCAGTTCGCCGACCGGCGCGAACAAGATCGCGGCATCCAGCGGTACCGGCGGCGGGTCCGTCGCACCTTGCACCGACGCCGCGCCGAGGGAACGGGCCAGTTCCCGGGCGGCGGCGCCGCGGGTCATCACATGGACTTCGATTCCCTGGGCCAGCGCCACCTGCGCGGTGATGTGTGCGCTGCCGCCGAATCCGTACAAGCCGAGCCGACCGCCCGCCGGCACGTCGGCTCGTAGCAGCGACCGGTAGCCGATGATGCCTGCACACAACAGCGGGGCCAACTCGGCATCGGAGTAGCCCGTCGGGAGGTGGTGCGCGAATGCTGCTGGCGCAGTTGCGAATTCGGCATAACCGCCGTCCGCGTCCCAGCCCGTGTAACGCGATTCGGGACAGAGGTTCTCGTGCCCGCGAACGCAGTACCGGCAGACACCGCAAGTGTGCCGAAGCCAGGCGATCCCGACGCGGTCGCCGACGGAGAACCCATCGGCCCGCGGCCCGACTTCGACGACCTCGCCGACCACCTCGTGCCCGGGCGTCACGCCGCGGCGGTGCACCGGCAGGTCGCCCTCGCTGACGTGCAGATCTGTTCGGCACACGCCGCATGCGTGAACCGCGACCAGCAGCTCGTCGTCGGCCGGGCGCGGGGTGTCGGCCGTGACGCTCTCCAGCGGGTGGGTGCTCACCGGACCCGGCCGCCGCACCCGCCAGGCCCTCATCGTGCGCTTCGTCGCCATACCTCCATCGTCGCGCAGGCGCCAGCGGTGGTGGTTACGCGCGTCGTACGAGTTTGATCAGCCAGAGCAGGATCACCGAGCCGAGCAGCGCCGCGAAGAACGTGAGTATCCAGCCCCAGGTCTGTGTCTGGAACACGAAGCTGAGAATGAAGCCCCCGATCAGTGCGCCCACAATGCCGACCACGATGTTGAGCAGGATGCCTTGTTGGGCATCGGTGCCCATGATCTTGCTGGCGATCCAGCCCGCCAGGCCGCCGATGATGATGTAGCCGATGACGCCGACGCTGGTCAGCGTGGTCGAGCGGGCCAGAATTTCGGTGGCTGCCATGAGGTCCATGGGATGTCCTCCCTCGTGCCGGGGTTGCAGCGGATCGGGTGGATCCGTTCATCCGGTATACCGCCCGCAGGTAACGATTTCATGCGCTCAGCAGACGCAAAAGCGCCCAATTTCGTCTCGAAATGGGCGCTTTTGCGCTGGCGGCAGGGACTAGCCCGGCGGCATCATTCCCGGTGCATTCTCCGGAGGAACCTGGACTGGCACCCCGACCGGGGGGCCGCCGGGCGGCGGGGCCGCGGGCGAGCCAGGTGCGCCGGGTGCCCCGGGCTCCCCCGGCGGCGGCGCGGCCGGAGGAGGCGGCGGGGTGAACGGGCGAATCGACTCAGCCAAGGACTTCGCGGCGGCCTTGTCGACCGGGTTGTTGGCCGAGCCCAGCCATACGACGAACCAGCGGTCGTTCTGCGCCGACGTCGAGCCCTGTCGCGGAGGGGGATTTCCCAGAGCAGCGGCCCAGATCTGGCCGTTCGGCTTGTTCGGATCGGTGAACTTCACCTCGTAATACGCGGCGGTGCCCGTCACGCCGCTCGCGTTGAGCGGGATTGTCTCCTGGTTGATTCGCGTGCCCGGGAACGGCATGTAGAACTCACCCATGTCGGAGGCCAGTCGGATCGCGGCCTTCTGGTTGTCCGGCTCGGCGCCGGCGAACAGCCTCGTATCGAGCTTTCCCAGCAGGATGCTGGTGTCCGTGATGGGCGGCTGTCCCGGCGCGGGCGTCTTCAGCAGCACGGCTTGGCCATAGCTGATACGCGACGCGTCGCCCGGGGTCCAGCCGGCCGGTATCACGTCACTGAAGCCACCGGTAGGAACATTGACCCGGCCGGGCTCGGGCGGAGGCGGCGCTGCGTTCAAGTCGGGCGGCGGTGCGTTGGGGTCGCCCTGTGCAGGCGGCGGTGCGTTGGGGTCGCCCTGTGCAGGCGACGGTGCATTCGGGTCGCCCTGCGCAGGCGGCGCGTTGGGGTCGGCCGGCGGCGGAGCGGCAGCCGTGGTGGTGCCAGGCGGGGGCGGCGGCGGATCGGCGTACGCGGTAGGCGCCCCGATCGGCAGCATCAGCGCCACCGCACCGGCCCCCACAGCCATGCGCGTCGCCAGCTTGGTCTTCAGCCCCATGTGTGATCTTTTCCCCTCCCACTCTTCCATGACGACGAAACTACCGTGTTACCGCCGTGACGCAAGTGTGAGGTGGTAACAGTCAACCGGTTCTCAGACTGGATGTATGGCGACTTCCTGTGCCTTCACCGCAAAGTTCACCCGGTCCCCCGCAACCAGGCGCAATTCGGTTGCGGCCTCAGCCGTGACGTCGGCTGCCAGGCCCGGTGCCCCGTCGGTCTGTTCGGTTCCGCGGACCCGGATGCCCGAACCGCCGGCATCCAACTCAGCCACCGTGACGGTCACCGTGTTGCGCGGGCTACCGTGCGGGATTTCGCGAAACACCGCCACGGCGGACGGGCTGAACACCGCGACGCCATGCACACCCGTGGCGAGCCGGTCATCCGCGGCGTACCAGTGGCTGCCGTCGGCGGCGTGCAGGGCACCGTCAGCTCCGACCGTGCCGTTGACCAGGTTCACACCGGCAATGCGGGCGGCGAACGTACTGCGCGGGGCGCCCAGCACTCGCACGGGTTTGCCCTCCTCTACAACACGGCCGGCCTCCATCACCAGCACCCGGTCCGCGAGCGTCAGCACGTCGACCAGATCGTGGGTGATCAGAACCGCGGCGCGATCGGAGCGGGCCAGGGTCGGTCGCAACAGGGTGCGAAGGCCGGCCGCGGCGCCAATATCGAGGCCCGCGAGCGGTTCGTCGAGCAGAAGCACGTCGGGATCGGCGGCCAGCGCTCGCGCGATCGCAACCCGCTGAGCCTGCCCGCCAGACAGTTGGCGGGGCGCACGCCGGGCGAGTTCGACGGCACCGACCCGCTCCAGCCAGTCCTGCGCGGTGCGGCGCGACGCCCGCCGGCCCTGGCGACGGCTGCGCGGCCCGAATGCAACGTTGTCGACGACGGACAGGTGTGGAAACAGGAGCGCGTCCTGCAGCAGCAGCCCAATTCGTCGAGCGTGGGCCGGCACGAAGACTCCTGACGCGGTGTCGGTCAATACCCGGGTGCCAGACCGGACGGTGCCGGCGTCCGGCCGAAGCAGCCCCGCGATGACATGCAGCACCGTGGATTTGCCCGCGCCGTTCGGGCCGACGATCGCGATGGCCTCGCCGGGGGCCGCCTCGAATTCGATGTCGACGTCGCGCTCCTTGACCTGTGCGTGGACGTGGACCCCGGTCATCGCCGGAGCTCGCCCGTGCCCAGTCGGCGAACGCCGAGCGCGAGCACCACGACGGCGGCCACCAGCACGAGAAGCATCGAAAGGGCCACGGCCGCATCGGCATCGCTTTCCCGTTCGATGTAAATCGCGAGCGGCAGTGTCCGTGTGACGCCCTGACGGGAACCGGCGAAGGTCAGCGTCGCGCCGAACTCGCCGAGCGAACGGGCGAAGGCGAGCACGCCGCCCGAGATGAGCCCGGGCAGCAGCAGCGGAAGCGACACCCGCCACCACACTATGGTTGGTCGCGCACCAAGAGTCGCGGCCACCTCCTCGTACCGGCTGCCCGCGCTGCGCGCTGCACCCTCCAGCGCGATCACCAAGAAGGGCAGCGACACGAACGTCTGCGCCAACACCACCGCTGTGGTGGAGAATGCGATGTGGATGCCGGCGGCCTCCAGATAGCGGCCGAGCAGCCCGAGCCTGCCGAACGCGTACAGCAAGGCGATGCCGCCGACGACCGGCGGCAACACCAGGGGCAGCAGGATCAGTGGTCGCACCAGCCGTACCGGCCGGCCCTCGTTGCGGGCCAGCACCAGCGCCAGCGGAACACCGAAAACGAGACAAAGCGCGGTGCTTGCGGCGGCCGTGCGCAGGCTAAGTAGCAGCGCCGTGCGTGACGACGGGCTGGTGATGAGGGTGCCAAAGTTCGGCCAGTCGACTTTGACGGCCACCGCCACAAGCGGCAAGCCGACGAACGCGACGCCCACCGCCGCTGGGATGTAGAGCCATCGCGGCAGCCCGGCCGGATGCTTCACGGGAAAAACCCTAGTCGGTGGGATTGCCCTATTCGGGTGCCGCGGCGCGCCCGACTTCTCCCGCTAGCTACTGTCCAGTAACATCGTCCGGAGCTACGACGACGACAGCTAGGAGGCATGCGATGGAGGTGCTGGTCACCGGCGGCGACACCGACCTGGGCCGCACGATCGCAGAGAGCTTCTGCGACGCCGGGCACCGGGTAATCATCACCGGCGCTCGCCGAGACGACCTGGAGGTCGCTGCCAAGGAACTTGACGTGGACGCGGTGGCCTGCGACAGCAGCGATCCGACCGCGCTTGCCGGGACCTTGCCGCTGCTGCCGCCCTACCTGGACACGATCATCAACGTGCCCGCACCCGCGTTCGACCCGGGCGACCCCCGCGCGTACACACTCGCCGAGCAGGCCGCCGCGTGGCGCAACAATCTCGATGCAACCGTGCTCGCCGCTGTGCTGATGGTCAACGCGATCGGCGATCACCTTCGCTCCGGCGGCTCAATCGTCAACGTCGTCGCCGAGAACCCGCACGAAGGAAGTGCTGAGGCCGCGGTCAAGGCAGCGCTGTCGAACTGGACCGCAGGACAGGCCGAGTACTTCGGCACCCGCGGTATCACGATCAACACCGTGGCTTCCGGCCGCGGTGTCGAGCCCGGCTACGAGGGTGTGACCACCGGCGTGCCGGCTAGCGCTGCGGGCGAGATCGCCCGGCTCGCTTTGTTTTTGACAACGCCGGCCGCTCGCCACATCACCGGGCAGACGCTGCACGCCAGCCACGGTGCCCTCGTCAACTGGAGCTGATCCCAGACAACGGGTCTAATGTCGAATCTGTGACGATTCGACTCGGTTTTCAGATTCCCAACTTCTCTTACGGCACCTCGGTATCCGAACTATTTCCCACCGTCATCCGTCAGGCACAGGAGGCCGAGGAAGGCGGGTTCGACGTCGTCCTCGTGATGGATCACTTCTACCAATTGCCGATGCTCGGCACGCCGGACCAGCCCATGCTGGAGGCCTACACCGCGCTGGGCGCGCTGGCAACGGCGACCGAAAATGTGCAGCTGGGCACTCTCGTGACTGGCAACACCTACCGCAACCCGACCTTGCTGGCCAAGATCATCACCACGCTGGACGTGGTCAGCGGCGGCCGCGCGGTTCTTGGAATCGGCACAGGTTGGTTCGAGCTCGAGCACGACAGTCTCGGCTTCGAGTTCGGTACCTTTACCGATCGTTTCAACCGGCTCGAGGAGGCGCTGCAGATCATCCTGCCGATGATCAAAGGTGAGCGGCCGACGTTCTCAGGCAAGTGGTACCAGACCAAGGAGGCGATGGCCGAGCCGCGGCTGCGCGACCACATCCCACTGCTGATCGGCGGCAGGGGCGAGAAGAAGACGTTCCGGTTGGCCGCTGCGCATTTCGACCACCTCAACATCATCGGCGGCTTCGACGAGATACCCGGGAAGCTCGACGCCTTGAAGCGACGCTGCGAAGAGGTCGGCCGGGACCCGGCGACCGTGGAGACAAGCATGCTGGTGACCGCGATGGTCGACGAGAACGCGTCGCCCGACATGATTCCGGCCCAGATGGCTCAGCGCATGGTCGTTGGGAGCCCGGAGTCGATCGCCGAGCAGATCAAGACGAAGGCCCTCGATGCGGGCATCGGCGGCGTAATCGTCAATCTGGCCGTCTACACGCCCGGCGCGGTCGCGGAGTTGGGCCGGGCACTCAAACCGCTGGTCAGCTGAAGCCGCCGGGTGTCGGATCCCACAGTGGATGGTCGCGACGGGCTGTTGGCGTCCGACTACCGTTGAGGGTATGAACGCCAAGCCCGAGGCCGCGGCCGAACCGAAACCCCGACATCGCGTCGTCGTCGTGGGGTCGGGATTCGGCGGGCTGACCGCGACGAAGGCGCTCAAGCACGCCGACGTCGACGTCAAGATGATCGCGTCGACCACCCACCACCTGTTCCAGCCCCTGCTGTATCAGGTCGCCACCGGAATCATCTCCGAGGGCGAAATCGCGCCTGCCACGCGTGTGATCCTGCGCCGGCAAAAAAACGCGCAGGTGTTGCTCGGTGACGTCACGGAGATCGACCTGACGAATCAGAAGGTGACGTCCGAGCTGCTCGGACACATCTACGTCACCCCGTACGACACGTTGATACTCGCCGCGGGCGCGGGCCAGTCGTACTTCGGCAACGACCACTTCGCCGAATTCGCACCCGGCATGAAGACGATCGACGACGCGCTCGAGCTGCGCTCGCGCATCCTGTCGGCGTTCGAGCAGGCCGAGCGGTCCAGTGACGCGTCGCGGCGCGAGAAGCTGTTGACCTTCACCGTCATCGGCGCGGGGCCGACCGGGGTGGAGATGGCGGGCCAGATCGCGGAGCTGGCCGATCACACGCTCAAGGGCGCGTTCCGCAGTATCGACTCGACGAAGGCGCGGGTGATCCTGCTCGACGCCGCGCCGACGGTTCTGCCGCCGATGGGCGAGAAGCTCGGTAAGAAGGCGGCCGCCCGCCTGGAGAAGATGGGCGTCGAGATTCAGCTCGGCGCCATGGTGACCAATGTCGACCGCAACGGGCTGACCGTCAAGGATTCGGACGGGACGACCCGGCGCATCGAGTCTGCGTGCAAGGTGTGGTCGGCGGGCGTGCAAGCCAGCCCGCTGGGTAAGCAACTCGCCGACCAGACGACGGTCGAGCTCGACCGCGCCGGCCGGGTAAAGGTGTTGCCCGACTTGACAATTCCCGGCCGCCCCAACGTGTTCGTGATCGGGGACATGGCATACGTCGAAGGTGTCCCCGGCATGGCGCAGGGCGCGATCCAGGGCGCCAAGTACGCGGCGATCGCCCTCAAGTCCGAGCTCAAAGGCGCCGACCCGGCCGCGCGAGAACCGTTCCAGTACTTCGACAAGGGCTCGATGGCCACGGTGTCGCGCTACAGCGCCGTCGCGAAGATCGGCAGGCTGGAGTTCGGGGGAATCGTTGCCTGGCTGGCATGGCTGGTGCTGCACCTGGTATATCTCGTCGGCTTCAAGACGAAGATCACCACCCTGCTGTCCTGGACCGTCACGTTCATTGGCCGCAACCGCGGGCAGTTGACCGTCACCGAGCAGCAGGCGTTCGCCCGCACCCGCATCGAGGCGTTGGAGGAGTTCGCCGCGACGGTGCAGAACGAAGCGGCAAGCTAGCTCTATCGATCGGCGAGGTTCTGCAGCCGGACCTGACCGCGCGCGACCACACGATCGTTCTCGTCAGTAATCGTGGTTACCCACAACTGCTGACTGCGGCCCCGGTGGATCGGCGTCGCCACGGCATACACCGTTCCGCCGCGGATCGCGCGCAGGAAATCGGTGTTGTTGTTGACCCCGACGACGGTGCCGCCGCCGTTCTCCGAGAGCCACACGTGACCGCAGACGCTGGACAGGCTTTCGATGATCGAGCAGTAGACGCCGCCGTGGACGATTCCCCAGGGCTGCAGCAGCTTGTCGTGGATGTCCAGGCGAGCGCGACCCTCGTCCGGGGTCACGTCGAGATAAGTCAGCCCGATTTCGCTGTCGAAGCCCTTGCCGAAGTCGGGTGGCGCTGAAGGCACGTCAATTGTCTACACGGCGGCCGCCCGCCCCGATGAAACGGGGCCCCGCGATCGCCCGCGGGGCCCCGTTCGGGAAGGACCGTGAGTCGCCGATGAGCCGCTTGCGCGAACAGCGGCTGGCCCTGCAGCCCTCAGGACTTCGGCGCGGTCCGTTTGTCTCGAGCACCTGAGGATAGTAGGATAGGCAAGCCTTCCCTAATTCAGCAAGCCCTTCCTGGGCGCCCCGCGAACCGGCAGGCCGAAGGAAACGAACGCGTCGAACACCGCTTGCCCCCGGCGCATGCCGTTGACCCTGCATGAGCCCGCGAGCTGCGGAACCTGCGTGGCGGTGGTGACGACGGCCAATCCGACGATTGCCCACATTTCCGACACCGACATCGCGCCGGGGCTCACGTCGTGCAACCGCTCGAACAGCGGCTGCAACGCCCGATGGCAACGGTGCGCGGTCCAGGTGGCCAACGCCGCCTCGCCGGGCAACCGCACGACGGTGTCATCGGAGACGGGATCGTCGGGCAGCACACGCAAAGTGGGATCGACGATGCCGGCCCAATCAATGGCGCCCTCCGCGTCGCAGTGCACCCAGAGGTTCTCCAATCCCGGGTCCCACGCACGTCCTTCGGAGACCACCAGCGCGACCACACGACCCACCACCGTGTATGCCAGCGTCGCGGCGAGCTGTGATGCCGCGGCCCGGCCGTCCACCTCGGCTTCGGCGGATAGAAACATCCGCCGAAGCCGGTCGGTTGTCAGTGCGGAGGTCAACGGCCACCAGCGCCGTCGCCCCACATCGGACATCAGCACGATCCCGTACACCCGCGGACCTTCTGGGCACAGTTCGCGTAGCCGGCGACTGGACTCGTGCAGCGGCAGCGAGCGCGAGATCGTCATCCCCGCGATCAGCGGGTCGTCGACCAGTACGGTCACGGCGCCTCCTTTAAAGGGTAGCCTAACCATAACGGAATGGCGGAGCGTGTGCCAGGGTGTGACACGTTGCATACGACGCGCAGTAGTAATCCAGTAGTAGGCTTAACCCCGTTGCTGCAGGAGATGAGCGGACATGGCCAAGTTGACTCGGTTGGGTGAACTCGAACGCGCGGTCATGGATCATCTGTGGTCGTCGCCCGAACCTCAGACGGT
The DNA here is from genome assembly GCA_963744085.1 of uncultured Actinomycetota bacterium. GTDB lineage: Bacteria > Actinomycetota > Actinomycetes > Mycobacteriales > Mycobacteriaceae > Mycobacterium. The sequence goes on along the minus strand of CAVUSK010000011.1, from coordinate 153,802 downwards.
CCGGCAGGTGCACGAGGCGCTGTCGGCGCAACGCGATCTCGCCTACACCACGATCATGACCGTGTTGCAGCGGTTGGCGAAGAAGAACCTCGTCGTGCAGCACCGCGACGACCGCGCCCATCGTTATGCTCCCACCCACGGACGCGACGAGCTCGTCGCGGGCCTGATGGTCGACGCGCTCGATCAGGCCTCCGATTCGGGGAGCCGCGAGGCCGCCCTGGTGCACTTCGTCGAACGTGTCGGTGCCGACGAAGCCGCTGCGTTGAGGCGAGCGCTGGCTGAACTCGAAGCAAAACACCAGATACCCGGTAGCAGCCCGGACACCGGCTGAGGGAGACTAACCGCGTGTCCGCGCTGGCCTTCACCCTCCTCGCGCTGCTCCTGGTCGGTCCTGTACCGCCGCTACTCGCCCGAGCCTCATGGCCGATGCGCGCGCCGCGGGCGGCGATCGTGCTGTGGCAGGCCGTTGCGGTGGCCGCCGTGCTGTCGGCATTCAGCGCCGGAATCGCGATCGCGAGCCGGTTGTTCGTGCCCGGCCCCGACGGCCGGCCCACCGCGACGATCACCAGTGAGATCAGGGCGCTCGGCTGGCCGCTGTGGCTCAGCTATGTCACCGCGTTCGCGATCACGCTGCTGATCGGCGCACGCCTGGTCATCGCGGTGCTGCAGGTAGCGATCGCGACACGACGGCGCCGTGCCCACCACCGCATGCTCGTCGACCTGCTCGGAGTGTCCCGCTACGACGTCACTTCGCTCACCGGAAGCGGCCACCTGCGCATCCTCGACATCTCCGAACCGCTGGCCTACTGCCTGCCCGGCGTACGCAGCCGCGTCGTGCTGAGCAATGGCACGCTGAACACATTGAGTGACAAGGAGATAACCGCGATACTGCGGCACGAGCGTGCGCATCTGCGGGCGCGCCACGATCTCGTCCTGGAGATGTTCACCGCGGTGCATGCCGCGTTCCCGCGCTTCGTGCGCAGCGGCAAGGCGCTTGACGCGGTGCGGGTGCTCGTCGAGATGCTCGCCGACGACGCCGCGGTGCGCGCGGCGGGCCCCACTCCCCTGGCCCGCGCGCTGGTGGCGTGCGCGGCGGGGCCGACGCCTGTGGGCGCGCTGGCCGCCGGCGGGCCGAGCACCGTGGTGCGGGTGCGTCGCCTGGGGGGCCGCGGCAACAGCCTCGTCGTGGCCACCGGCGCGTATCTGGCCGCAGCGGCCGTGCTGATCGTGCCCACGGTGGCGCTGGCGGTGCCGTGGCTCACCGAATTGCACCGGCTCTTCATCGCCTAGTCTCATTCTGGGCCGAGATCCCAGCCGCAGACTTGTTGCGCGACAACCGAACACGAAAGGCAACCGATGACGCCTCCCGAAGCAGACACCATAGGCACCGCGCAGATCGGTGTTACCGGGCTGGCCGTGATGGGCAGCAACATCGCCCGCAACTTCGCTCACCACGGCTACACCGTGGCCCTGCACAATCGATCGATCGCCAAGACGGACGCCCTGCTGGATCAGCACGGCTCCGAGGGCAAGTTCGTCCGGACCGCGACCATGGCGGAATTCGTTGCGGCGCTGGAGAAGCCGCGCCGTGTACTGATCATGGTCAAGGCGGGCGACCCGACCGACGCCGTCATCAACGAACTCGCCGACGTGATGGAAGAGGGCGACATCATCATCGACGGCGGAAACGCGCTCTACACCGACACCATCCGCCGGGAGAAGGCGATGCGCGAGCGCGGCCTGCACTTCGTCGGTGCCGGAATCTCCGGCGGCGAGGAGGGCGCGCTGAACGGCCCGTCGATCATGCCGGGTGGGCCCGCCGAGTCGTACAAGTCGCTGGGCCCACTGCTCGAGGAGATCTCCGCGCACGTCGACGGAGTGCCGTGCTGCACGCACATCGGGCCCGACGGCTCGGGGCATTTCGTCAAAATGGTGCACAACGGCATCGAGTACTCCGACATGCAGCTCATCGGAGAGGCATACCAGCTGCTGCGCGACGCGCTGGGTCTGACGGCTCCGCAGATCGCCGACGTATTCGCCGACTGGAACAAGGGCGACCTGGACAGCTACCTGATCGAGATCACTGCCGAAGTGCTGCGCCAGACCGACGCCAAGACCGGCAAGCCGCTGGTCGACGTCATCCGCGACGAGGCCGAGCAGAAGGGCACGGGCCGCTGGACCGTCAAGTCAGCACTCGACCTCGGCGTGCCAGTGACTGGCATCGCGGAGGCCGTGTTTGCCCGCGCGCTGTCGGGCTCGGTCGCTCAGCGCACGGCGACCACCGGGCTAGCCTCCGGGTCACTAGGCGAAAAGCCCAGTGACGCAGACGAATTCACTGAAGATGTGCGTCAGGCGCTGTATGCGTCGAAGATCGTGGCATACGCTCAGGGCTTCAACCAGATTCAGGCCGGCAGCGCGGAGTACGACTGGGCGATCACGCCGGGCGACTTGGCCACGATCTGGCGCGGCGGCTGCATCATCCGGGCCAAGTTCCTCAACCGGATCAAGGACGCGTTCGACGACGACGCCGACCTCGCGACCCTGATCGCAGCGCCGTACTTCCGCAGCGCGGTCGAGGCGGGCATCGACAGCTGGCGGCGCGTCGTGGCCGCTGCCACCCGGCTCGGCATCCCGGTCCCCGGTTTCGCGTCGGCGCTGTCGTACTACGACGCGCTGCGTACCGAGCGGCTGCCCGCTGCGCTCACCCAGGCGCAGCGAGACTTCTTCGGCGCGCACACCTACGAGCGCATCGACGACGAACGTGGCAAGAAGTTCCATACGCTGTGGAGTGGCGATCGCAGCGAGGTCGAGGCGTAACCGCCTAAAATCTGAGGCGATGCGCTTTGTGGAGGGCCACCCGCCCCCGTACGACCTGACCTACAACGACGTTTTCATCGTCCCCAACCGCTCGGACGTGGCGTCGAGATTCGACGTCGACCTGTCCACGGTCGACGGGTCAGGCACGACCATCCCGGTCGTGGTGGCCAACATGACCGCGGTCGCGGGCCGCCGGATGGCCGAGACCGTCGCTCGCCGGGGCGGCATCGTCGCGCTCCCGCAAGACCTGCCGATCACGGCGGTCCAGCACACTGTGGACTTCGTGAAGAGCCGGGATCTGGTCGCCGATACCCCCGTCACCCTGGAACCCGAGGACTCGGTGTCCGACGCGTGCGCGTTGATCCACAAGCGCGCACACGGGGCGGCGGTGGTTCTATTCGAAGGCCGGCCCATCGGGCTCGTCACCGACGCGGTCTGTGCCGGGGTGGACCGGTTCACCCGGGTTCGCGACGTGCTGCTCACCGACTTCGTCACCGCCCCGGTCCACACAGATCCCCGCGAGGTGTTCGACCTGCTCGAGCACGCCCCGATCGACGTCGCCGTGCTGACCGAACCGGACGGCACGCTGGCCGGGGTGCTGACACGCAGGGGCGCGCTGCGCGCCGGGCTGTACACGCCGGCGCTCGACGCCGCAGGCCGGTTGCGAATCGCGGCGGCGGTCGGGATCAACGGCGACGTCGGCGCGAGGGCCACAGCGCTCGCTGAGGCCGGCGTCGACCTGCTGGTGGTCGACACCGCCCATGGTCACCAGGCGAAAATGATCGACGCGATCAAAGCGGTCACCTCTCTGGATCTCGGCTTGCCGGTAGCCGCAGGCAACGTCGTCTCCACCGAGGGCACCCGCGACCTGTTGACCGCAGGGGCGACGATCGTCAAGGTGGGCGTCGGTCCCGGCGCGATGTGCACCACCCGCATGATGACCGGTGTGGGCAGACCGCAATTCTCGTCGGTGCTCGAATGTGCCGCTGCGGCAACGCAAATGGGTGGCCACGTCTGGGCCGACGGCGGCGTGCGCCATCCACGAGACGTGGCCTTGGCTCTTGCGGCCGGGGCGGCGAACGTGATGATCGGGTCCTGGTTCGCGGGCACGTACGAGTCGCCCGGCGATCTGCTGCATGACCGTGACGACCAGCCCTACAAGGAGAGTTACGGAATGGCCTCAAAGCGCGCGGTGGTTGCCCGGACCACCGCCGACAGCGCCTACGAACGGGCCCGCAAGGCGCTGTTCGAAGAGGGCATCTCGAAGTCGAAGATGGGCTTGGATCCCGACCGGGGCGGTGTCGAGGATCTGCTTGACCACATCACGTCCGGAGTCCGCAGCACATGCACGTATGTCGGCGCATCCAGCCTCGCCGAGCTCCACGAACTTGCCGTGGTCGGTGTGCAGTCAGCGGCCGGTTTCGCCGAAGGCCACCCGCTGCCGACGGGCTGGTGAGTCAGTTTCCGTTGCGCGAGCAGACGCAAAGTCACCCAAAACGGCCGTTTAGAGGGGCTTTTGCGTCTGTTCAGCGTTTAAAGCCAGGCGACCCGTCCCGGTCGCGCCGACGCCGAAGCCGGCCACTGAGTCTGCGAACCCGGCCGCGATAACATGGGTGCCTCTTTGCGCGGCGCGATTGTGCCGCCTTCGCCGGACGAAAGGGATCACGTGCCGCAGGCACCCGTCGAGGCCACTGGCTTCCGGGCCGAGCGGCCGGACCCGGGTGCACCCGACGCCGAGCCCTCCTCTAGTCGGCCGGGCACCCAGCCCGGCTTCCGCAACCCGACGGGCACGCGATGAGCACCGTCGTGATCCTGCTCAGCCTCACGGCGTTCGTCGCGCTCACCCTCGGCACCGCGGTGTTCGTCTGTGCCGAGTTTTCGCTGACCGCACTGGAGCGCAGCACCGTCGACGCCAACGCCCGCAGCGGTGGGCGCCGCGACCGGATGGTGCAGCGGGCACACCGCACGTTGTCGTTCCAGTTGTCCGGTGCGCAGATCGGTATTTCGATCACCACGCTGATCACCGGCTACCTGGCCGAACCGTTGATCGCGCGGCTGTTGCGACCCGGGCTGATCGCGGTGTCGGTGCCCGCGAACTGGATCGACGGGACCGCTTTGGTGATCGCCCTGTTGATCGCGACATCGGTGTCGATGGTGTTCGGCGAGCTGGTGGCCCAGTACCTGGCGGTGGCGCGGCCGTTGCAGACCGCGCGTGCCGTCGCCGGGCCGCAGCTGTTGTTCTCGCTGATGGCCACGCCGCTGATTCATCTCACCAACGGCAGCGCGAACTGGTTATTGCGACGTATGGGTATCGAGCCGGCCGAGGAGTTGCGGTCCGCCCGCTCCCCACAGGAGCTGGTGTCGCTGGTGCGAACTTCGGCGCGACGCGGCTCGCTGGATCCGGTCACCGCGGCGCTCGTCGACCGGTCGCTGCAGTTCGGAGCGAGAACCGCCGAAGAGTTCATGACGCCGCGGTCCAAGATCGTGGCGCTGGAAGCCGGCGACACGATGTCGGATCTGGTCGTCAAGGCGATGGAGACCGGATACTCCCGCTTCCCCGTCACCGAAGGCGACCTCGACGAGACGATCGGCCTCGTCCACGTTAAGCAGGTGTTCGAGGTGCCGCACGAGGAGCTCGCCCGAACCCGGCTGTCCAACATGGTGCGCCCGGTGGCCGTGGTGCCGTCAACGCTGGACGGCGACTCGCTCATGACCCAGGTCCGCGCGAACGGCCTGCAGACCGCGCTGGTGGCCGACGAGTACGGCGGAATCGCGGGAATGGTGACCGTCGAGGACCTGATCGAGGAGCTCGTCGGCGATATCCGCGACGAGCATGACGAACCGACACCCGATGTGACCCGGGCGGGCGACGGCTGGCGGGTTTCCGGCCTGCTGCGCATCGATGAAATCGCCGAGGCCACCGGATTCCGCGGCCAGGAAGGCGAATACGAGACCATTGGCGGGTTGGTCATGCATGAGCTCGGGCACATCCCCGAGGTCGGCGAATCGGTGGAACTGAGGGCATTCGACCCGGATTTCGCGCCGGAGAACCCGATCCGCTGGCGTGCGACGGTCGCGAAGATGGACGGCCGCCGCATCGATCAGCTGGATCTGGTCGAGCTTGGGCGGGCGGGTGCCTGATGGCTGACTTCCTAGGCGTCGTGCTGACGATCTTGTTGTTGCTCGCGAACGCGTTTTTCGTTGGCGCCGAGTTCGCTTTGATCTCGGCCCGCCGTGATCGTCTGGAAGCGCTTGTGGAGCAAGGCAAACGCAGCGCCGGAGCCGTGATCCGTGCGGGCCAGAACCTGTCGCTGATGCTGGCCGGGGCACAGCTGGGCATCACCGTGTGCTCAATTCTGTTGGGCCGCATCGGCGAACCTGCTGTGGCCCACCTCCTGCAGAAGCCGTTCGATCTGTTCGGCGTGCCCGACGCGGTGCTGCACACGGTGTCCTTCGTGGTCGCGATCACGATCGTCGTGGTGTTGCACGTGCTGCTCGGCGAGATGGTGCCGAAGAACATCGCGATCGCCGGGCCCGAGGCGGCCGCCATGCTGCTGGTGCCGCCGTACCTGTGGTGGGTGCGGGCCACCCGTCCGGTCATCGCCTTCTACGACTGGTGCGCACACATAGCGCTGCGCGCGGTGCGGGTCGAGCCCAAGACCGAACTGGAAAACACCGTCTCCATGGTCGAGCTCTCCGAGATGATCGCGGAGTCACGGTCGGAGGGTTTGCTCGACCCCGAGGAACACATGCGGTTGTCGCGTGCCCTGCAGATCCGCAACCGCGTGGTGTCCGACGTCGCCATCCCGCTCGACGAGGTCCGGGTGGTGAAGATCGCCGCGGACAGCGACGGGCCGACCGTCGAGGCGATCCAGCGGGCGCTGGGCGAGACCGGCTACTCACGTTTTCCTGTGGTCGACTCCCACGGGCGATTCGTCGGCTACGTGCACATCAAGGATGTGCTGCCCGCCGTGGACGATCCCGAAGCAGTCGTCGACCGCTCGACGATCCGCCTGCTGCCCGAGGTGTCGGAGTCGATGTCGCTGCCCGACGCGCTGACCCGGCTGCGGCGCAACAACGCCCACCTCGCCCTGGTCACGGGGGGCAACGACAACGTCGTGGCGCTCGTGGCGCTTGAGGACCTCGTGGAGGACCTGGTGGGCACCGTGCGTGACGGCACGCACCGTGTCTGACCTGCTCGACGAGGCCGACTGGACGCGGCGGCGGGCTCAGCACCGGGAACGGGTGGCGGCGGTCGTAGGCCCATACCTGGATCGCCGGGCTCACGGCACGCCCCATCCCGTCATCGACTTCCTGTTCACGTACTACACCCTGCGGCCCGCTCAGCTCGCCCGCTGGCACCCGGGCTTCGGCGTCGGCCTCGCGGGCCGGGCGGCAGGAGCTTACGCACGGCTGAGCGGTTATCGCCGGGTCGGTGAGGCTGTGACCGTCGACCGCGGTCTGCTGGCACGACGCCGACCGACGATCGACTTTGTCGTCGGCCTGCTCGACGCGACCGCTCACCGCGCTGCGCATTTCGGCTGTTTCGGATTGCACGAGTGGGCGATGGTTTATCGTGCCGCTCCGGGCGAGGTGAGGCATCGCGGTGTGCCGCTGCGGCTGGGAAACGCCGGCACCGACGCCGTCGTCGAGTCGATGCCGTTGCGCTGCACGCACTTCGACGCGTTCCGGTTCTTCACCGACGCGGCGCGATCACGCAACACTACCCAGTTGACCAGAGAGGCTCAGCCCGCGAACGAGCAGCCCGGCTGCCTGCATGCGGCGATGGATCTGTACAAGTGGGGCGGGAAGCTCCTGCCCCTGCTGGACTCCGAGATCGTGATGGATGCATTCGAGTTGGCATACGCTGCAAGGGTTTTGGACATGCGTGCGAGTCCATACGACCTGCGGGCACTGGGCTATGAACCCGTGCACATCGAAACAACCTCTGGCCGAGCGGAATACGTGCGCGAGCAGGCGGCAATCACGCGGCGCGCGGCGGTCGTCAGGCAGCGACTGCTGGCGAGATGCCGCGAGCTGCTAGATGCTAGTCGACTCGATGAGGGACGCCGCTGAGCATCAATTCTGCGACGCGCCGCGGCGCTTCAGTCAACAACGGGAAGAGGGCGGCGCGCTTAGGAATCCGTACGTGCCGTCGACCCTTTTGTACGGCCTCGACAACCTCGTCGGCAACCTTCTCGCGCGGGACGTCCACCATAAGATGTGTGCGGTAGAAGCGTTGGAAGGACTTGGCTGTCGGCTCGTAGTCGTCGACCCCGGCGAGCATCTCAGTGGGGATCGGCCCGAGCTCCACAAGGGTGGTTCCGATCGGCAACCCGCGGAGGTCGGCCCGTAGCCCTGCGGTGAAGTGGGAAAGCGCCGCCTTGGATGCGCAATAACTGACAAGGCCTGGGAAGACGGCCACGCCTGCCAGCGAGGAAATGTTGACGATGTGACCGCCGCCGCGCTCCAGCATCCGCGGGATGATCTGCCGACACAGCTCGGCCGGCGCCAGGTAGTTGACCTGGGTGACTTCGCGCAGGTCGGAAGATTCGGCGAAGGCAACGGGAAGCCCGACACCGGCGTTGTTCACGAGGACGTCGATGGGACCGGCCTCATCTTCAACCCGACCGACGAGGTCGGCGACCTGAGTCGGGTCCGAGAGATCGGCTGGGTGGGCGGTGCCCCCGAGGTCGGCAGCGAGATCTCGAATAGCGTCCTTGGTGCGGGCGACCAGCGCGACCGTAGCCCCCGCCCCGGCGAACGCATGAGCAAAAGCCTCGCCAATGCCTCGCGACGCCCCGGTGATCAGCACTCGTTTCCCACGTACGTCCATGTGGGGAGCGTACGCAGGTCAGTAGCTCAGGACGTGGAAATGGCCCCGCGGGCAGTCGCCCTCGAACAGTGAAACCGGGCTGTGATTGGGCACCGGTCACCGAGTTTCCTCCGCTCTGATGGAAAACCCCACGTTACCGCTGGGTAAGCTGTACCGACACAACCCAGGGAGGATGCATGACGGAGCGGGTGGCCACCGGCAACCTGCGGGTGGCCAAGGTGCTGTACGACTTCATCAACAACGAGGCATTACCCGGCACCGACATCGACCCCGACTCGTTCTGGGCGGGGGTGGACAAGGTGGTCACCGACCTCGGTCCGCGCAACCAGGACTTGCTGGCCCGGCGTGATGAGCTGCAGGCGCAGATCGACAAGTGGCATCGGCAGCGGGTGATCGGGCCGATTGACCCTGACGCCTACAAGCAGTTTCTCGTCGACATCGGATACCTGCTGCCCGAGCCCGAGGACTTCGCCGTCACCACCGCCAATGTCGACGCCGAGATCACGACGACGGCCGGCCCGCAGTTGGTGGTCCCAATACTGAACGCCCGTTTCGCACTCAACGCCGCCAACGCCCGCTGGGGCTCGCTGTACGACGCCTTGTACGGCACCGACGTGATCCCCGAGGACGACGGTGCCGAGAAGGAGCGCGGCTCCGACGCCGGATATAACCCGGTGCGCGGCGACAAGGTCATCGCCTACGCCCGCAACTTCCTGGACGAGTCCGCTCCCCTGGCCAACGGCTCCTACTCCGACATCACCTCGTTGAGAGTCGACGATGCTGATTCGGCTGGCAGGCTCATCGTCACGTTCGACGACGGCCGGGAGACGACGTTGGCGAATCCCGCGCAGTTCGTCGGCTACACCGGCGACCCTGCCACACCCGAGTCGGTGCTACTCGCCAACCACGGACTGCACATCGACATCCAGATCGACCCCGAGTCACCGGTCGGCAAGACGGACCACGCCGGCATCAAGGACGTGGTCCTGGAATCCGCGGTCACCACGATCATGGACTTCGAAGACTCGGTGGCTGCCGTCGACGCCGACGACAAGGTGCTCGGCTACCGCAACTGGCTGGGGCTCAACAAGGGCGACCTGGCTGCGGAGATGACCAAGGACGGCAAGACGTTCACCCGGGTCCTGCACGAGGATCGTCAATACACTGCGCCCGACGGCAGCGAGTCCACGCTGCCGGGCCGCAGCCTGCTCTTCGTCCGCAACGTCGGCCACCTCATGACCAACGACGCGATCGTCGACCCCGACGGCAACGAGGTGTTCGAGGGTCTGATGGATGCGCTGTTCACCAGCCTGATCGCGATGCACGGGTTGAAGTCCAGCGACGCCAACGGGCCGATGGTCAACAGCCGCGCCGGCTCGATCTACATCGTGAAGCCCAAGATGCACGGGCCCGACGAGGTCGCGTTCACGGTCGACCTGTTCAGCCGCGTCGAGGACGTGCTGGGGCTGCCGCAGTCGACGATCAAGGTCGGGATCATGGACGAGGAGCGCCGCACCACGGTGAACCTGAAGGCCTGCATCCGCGCCGCGGCAGACCGGGTGGTGTTCATCAACACCGGCTTCCTCGACCGCACCGGCGACGAGATCCACACCTCGATGGAGGCGGGACCGATGATCCGCAAGGCAGCGATGAAGACGCAGCCGTGGATCCTTGCGTACGAAGACAACAACGTCGACGTCGGGCTCGCAACGGGGCTGCCAGGCCACGCTCAGATCGGCAAGGGCATGTGGGCGATGACCGAACTGATGGCCGACATGGTCGAGCAGAAGATCGGCCAGCCGAAGGCCGGTGCGACGACGGCCTGGGTGCCGTCGCCGACCGCTGCCACGCTGCACGCAATGCATTACCACCAGGTCGACGTGGGCGAGGTGCAGAAACAACTCGCCGGGCAAGGGCGTCGCGCCAGTGTGGACCAACTGCTCGCGATCCCGTTGCTGACAGAGGAACTGGCGTGGGCGCCCGACGAGATCCGTGAAGAGGTCGACAACAACTGCCAGTCGATCCTCGGCTATGTGGTCCGTTGGATCGACGAAGGTGTCGGCTGCTCGAAGGTGCCGGACATCCACAACACCGCGTTGATGGAAGATCGTGCCACCCTTCGCATTTCGAGTCAGTTGCTGGCCAACTGGCTGCGGCACGGCGTGATCGCCCCCGAAGATGTGCGGGCCAGCCTGGAGCGGATGGCCCCGGTGGTGGATCAGCAGAACACGGGCGATCCGGCGTACCGGCCGATGGCCCCCACCTTCGACGACAGCATCGCGTTCTTGGCCGCGCAAGATTTGATCCTGTTGGGAACACAGCAGCCCAACGGCTACACCGAGCCAATCCTGCATCGCCGGCGCCGGGAGGCCAAGGCGCGCCAGCATGGGTAGACACAGCATTCCCGGCCCTGACGACACCCCGAAAGAGCCGTTCCCCGTTACCCCGCCACCCGAGCCGGCCGGCGATACGCCGTACCCGTCGTACATCTCACCGCCGAGTGAAGAGGAGCCGGAGCCGTCCGACGCGGCACCACCGGACGACGAGTCTGCCGGCGGTCGGTTCGCCGACGGTTCGTGGCAGGGCGGTCATCGCAGCACCGAAACGAAACGGCGCGGAGTGAGCATCGGGGTCATCGCCGCCCTGGTGACCGTCGTGGTCGTCGTCGCCGCAATCATCCTGTGGCGGTTCATCGGTAACGCGCTGTCGGATCGCTCCAACACCGCCGCCGCCACGTGCTCAGGGGCTGACGTGCCGGTCGCGGTGGTCGCCGACCCGGCGATCTCCGACAAGATCACTGAGTTCGCCGACCGCTACAACAAATCGGCCGGCCCGATCGGCGACCGCTGCGTCAAGGTCGGCGTCAAAGCGGCCCAGTCCGACGCCGTGATCGACGGGTTCGTCAGCGACTGGCCCGCAGAACTCGGCCAGCGGCCTGCGCTGTGGATTCCCGCCAGCGGAATCTCGACGGCCCGTCTGCAGGCCGCGGCCGGTTCCAAGATCGTCACCGACAGCCGGTCGGTGGCCAGCTCCCCTGTGCTTCTTGCGATCAAGCCGCAACTCAAACCCGCTTTGGCCCAACAGAATTGGGGCACGCTCCCGGGTCTTCAGACCAACCCGGCGTCGCTGGACACAAAGAACATGCCAGGCTGGGGATCGTTGCGGCTGGCACTGCCGACCGACAGCGAGAGCGATGCCACCTATCTGGCGGCGGAGGCGGTGGCGGCTGCGTCGGTGCCGCCGAACGCGCCTGCCACGGATGGTGTCGGCGCGGTCAACACGCTGATGGCCGGCCAGCCGAAGCTGCCCAATCCGAGCCTGTCGGCGGCGATGGATGCGCTGCTCGCCAACGGGGACCCTGCTGCCTCGCCAGTGCATGCAGTGGTGATCACCGAACAACAGCTCTACCAGCGGTCGACGAAGGTGCCCGACGCGAAGAACGTCATAAGCTCGTGGCTGCCGCCGGGTCCGGTCGCGCTGGCCGATTACCCGATGTCGTCCCTGGCCGGCGACTGGCTGTCCGAGGAGCAGGTCACCGCGGCCAGCGAGTTCAAAAAGTTCCTCCAAAAGCCGGAACAGCAGACGGAATTGGCGCAAGCCGGGTTCCGCGCGGGAAGCGCAACATTGCCCAAGAGCGACGTCACGAGCTTCTCGCCGCTGTCCAACACACTGTCGATCGGCGACCAGACGGCGCGGGTGACAATCGCTGACGCGGTCACCGCCCCGGCCGGCAATGAGGCCGTCACGATCATGCTCGACCAGTCGATGCCCAACCAGGACGGCGCCAAGACCCGCTTGGCGAATGTCGTTGCAGCGCTGAAGGGCCGGGTGGCCGCGCTGCCGCCAAATGCCGTGGTCGGGCTGTGGACGTTCGACGGCGTCGAGGGCCGCAGCGAGGTGGCGATAGGACCGCTGTCCGACCAGGTGAATGGCCAGCCGCGCTCATCTGCGCTGACGGCCGCACTGGACAAGCAGTACTCGTCGAATGGTGGTGCGGTGTCCTTCACGACGCTGCGGATGATCTATGACGCTGTGGTGGCCAATTTCCGGCCCGGGATGAAGAACTCCGTTCTGGTGATCACCGCCGGGCCGCACACCGACCAGTCCATGGACGGCGCGGGTCTGCGGGACTACGTCAGTAAGGCGTTCGATCCGTCACGGCCGGTGGCGATCAATGTGATCGACTTCGGGGGCGATCCCGACCGCGCCGCATGGGAATCGGCCGCGCAGACGTCTGGCGGCAGTTACCAGAACCTGCAGACCTCGGACACCCCCGACTTGGCCACGGCGGTCGCGACGTTCCTCGGCTGACCGAACCTAATCAGGTGGCCCACAGTGGATCTACAGCTCGTGTTCACATTGGCGCAAGGTCAGCGCAATACCGTTGAGTCGTGTCGAGCAGGGTCGATCGGCGCACGCTGATCAAGGCCGTCGCGCTCGCTGTATTGGCGGCGACGAGCCGGCCCGCGGTCGCGCTCGCGGGCCCGATTCCCAAGGGCCCGACGGGGCGGATCCCCCCACCTAATGGCGTGCTCTCCCGGCTGCCCGGCGACGGAAACCTGTTGGCGTTCACCGTCGATGACGGCGTGAACAGCGACGTGGTGTCGGCGTTCGCGGCGTTCTGCCGCGACAGCGGCACTCGGATCACGTTCTTCGTCAACGGTGTGAACCCGTCGTGGTCGGTGAACGCGCCCCAGTTGCGCCCGATGGTCGACTCGGGCCAGATCCAGATGGCCAACCACACGTGGTCTCATCCGTACATCACCCGGATCACGTCCGCCGAACTCACCGATCAGATCCAGCGCAATAAAGACTTCTTGCGGAACACCTACGGCGTGGACGGCACGCCATACTTCCGTCCGCCCTATGGCGTGCACACCGCAGCGACCGACCGGATCGCGGCCGACCTCGGCTACCCCACCATCACGCTGTGGAGCGCCACCGTCGGCGACTCGCGAGTGATCGACGAAAAGGCACTGATCGGCTATGCGCAGCAAGCGTTTCAGGGCCAGCAGATCGTGCTCGCGCACGCCAACCGACTGCCCATCACGCACACTTACCCGCAGCTGCTCGACATCATCGCCAGCCGCAATCTTGCGACTGTCACGCTCAACGACGTGTTCGGCTGACCGTCAGGACCCGTCGAGGAGCCGCAGCGCCCCCGCGGTGAACGTGTCCGGATCTTCGAGCTGCGGGTAGTGGCCGAGCCCCGGCAGCTCGACCACCGGTGCCAATGGCCTCAACTCCCGCAGCCCGTCGAGCACATTTGTCGTCGCTACGGGATCCTGCAGCGCCCACAGGAAGCCGAGCGGCTTCGGCCAGTCCCGTACCGCGCCGTGCCAGCGTTGTGCGTACCGTTCGCGCTCGTCGAGGTACGAGATCAACAGGTGGGCGATGCGGTGACCGTCGTTGTGCGACAACAGCGCCCATTGCGCGGCGGCCTCCTCCGCCGACAACGGATGACCCGGTGTGAACAGTTTGCCGAAGCCTCGGGTGAACCCGCTTCGGTTGATCAATCGGGCGAAAACTGGGCCCAGCCGGCTGCGCAGCAGCTTCTGGCTTGGCCGCAGACTGGCCCGCTCCAGAATCACGCTGCCGTTGGTCAGCACGACTCGCCGCAGGTCAAAAGGTAAGCGGCCGTGGATGTCTCGTGCGAGTAGCTCGGTGGTCACCGATGTTCCCATGTCGTGCGCCAACACGATCACGGGGCCGGCGGCCGCGTCGGCGACCACGGCCTGCACCAGATCGGCTTGCTCCAGCAGGCTGTAACGGTGCGGCCGCGGCTTGTCGGAAAGTCCGAAGCCGAGAAAGTCCATCGTCAGCCAGGAGCGGCCCGCCAGGTGGGGCACCACCATCCGGAAGTCGTAGGAACTGGACGGGTAACCGTGCAGCAGCAGAATCGTCGGGCCCGCACCGTCCGCGAAGCGGACGAACACCTTGCCCGCGCTCGTCGATACGAAGCGGCCGCCGTCGCGCCATTCCGCAACGCTCACAGGAAGCATGGAGCGAGACTAATGCGCATTGCTACGCGAACGCGGCAACCGGCGGGCATGAGCACATCAGGTTCCGGTCGCCGTAGGCCCCGTCGATGCGGCGCACCGGCGGCCACACCTTCGGCCGGAACTCGCGGCCCAGCGGGTAGGCCGCCTGCTCGCGGGTGTAGGGATGCTCCCATTTCTCCGCCAGCAGGCATGACGCGGTGTGCGGCGCGCCGCGCAGCGGGTTGTCATCGGAAGGCCAGGCGCCGGAGGCGACCTGGTCGACCTCGCCGCGGATCGCGATCATCGCGTCGCAGAACGCGTCGATTTCGGCCAGGCTTTCGCTCTCGGTCGGTTCGACCATCAACGTCCCGGCTACCGGGAAGCTCATGGTCGGCGCGTGAAACCCGAAGTCGGCCAGGCGCTTTGCCACGTCGTCGACGGTGACACCGGTCGCCTTGGTGATGCCGCGCAGGTCGAGGATGCACTCGTGGGCGACCATGCCGTTTTCGCCGGTGTACAGCACCGGGTAGTACTCGTCGAGGCGGCGGGCGATGTAGTTGGCCGACGCGATCGCGGTCAGCGACGCCGCGCGCAGGCCCGCGGCGCCCATCATCCGGATGTACGCCCATGTGATCGGCAGGATCGACGCCGAGCCGTACGGGGCCGACGACACCGGCGGCCCGTCGGACAGCTCGTCAGCGAGGGGATGCCCGGGCAGATACGGCCGCAGGTGCGCCCTCACCGCGACCGGCCCGACGCCCGGCCCGCCGCCGCCGTGCGGGATGCAGAACGTCTTATGCAGGTTCAGGTGGCTGACGTCCCCGCCGAATCGGCCGGGCCGGGCCAGGCCGATCAGCGCGTTGAGATTCGCACCGTCGACGTAGACTTGGCCGCCCGCGTCGTGCACGGCCGCGCAGATGTCGGAGACGTCGTGCTCGTAGACCCCGTGGGTGGACGGGTACGTGATCATCAACGCGGCCAGGTTGTCGGCGTGTTCGGCCACTTTCGCGCGCAGGTCGTCGAGGTCGACGTCGCCGTTCTGGCGGCAGGCCACCACGACCACCCGCATGCCGGCCAGCGCCGCCGAGGCTGCGTTGGTGCCGTGCGCGCTGGACGGGATCAGGCACACGTCGCGGTGCGGTTCGCCGCGACCGGCGTGATAGGCGCGGATGGCCAGCAGCCCCGCGTACTCCCCCTGCGAGCCGGCGTTCGGTTGCAGCGACACCGCGTCGTAGCCGGTCATGTGCGCCAGCCACGTTTCGAGGTCGGAGATGATCCGCCGCAGCCCGGGGGTGTCCGAGGCGGGCGCGAATGGGTGCTGACGGGCGAACTCCGGCCAGGTGATCGGTTCCATCTCGGCGGCGGCGTTGAGTTTCATGGTGCACGATCCGAGCGGGATCATGCTGCGGTCCAACGCGATGTCCTTATCCGCCAGCGCACGCAGGTAGCGCATCATTTCAGTTTCGGTGCGGTACCGCGTGAAAGCCGGGTGCGTCAGGAATTCGCTTGTGCGGGTGGCGATGTCCGGACCGTCAAACGGGTCGTCAACCTGGTGGGCGTGGAAGGCTTCCAGCACGTGGCCGACGTGGACGTCGGTGGTGGCCTCGTCGCATGACACCGACACGTGGTCGGCGTCGACCATCCAGACGTTGATGCCCTTGGCTTTCGACCGATCGCGGACTTCGGCGGCGCGGTCCGGCACCCGGGCCACCACCGTGTCGAAGAACGACCTGTGCTTCACCTCGACTCCCGCGGCGGACAGTCCGGCGGCAAGAGCGCGGGCGTGCCCGTGGACGCGCCGCGCGATCGCGGTCAGGCCCTCGGCGCCGTGATAGCTGGCGTACATCGCGGCGAGCACCGCCAGCAGCACCTGCGCCGTGCAGATGTTGCTCGTGGCCTTGTCGCGGCGGATGTGCTGCTCGCGGGTCTGAAGCGACAATCTGAACGCCGGCGAGTCATCCGCGTCGACGGACACCCCGACCAGCCGGCCCGGCAACTGGCGGGCATGGGTGGCGTGTACCGCGAGGTATCCGGCGTGAGGACCGCCGAAACCCATTGGCACGCCGAAACGTTGCGCGCTGCCGAAGGCCAGGTCGGCGCCGATCTCGCCCGGTGGAGTGACGAGGGTGAGCGCCAGCAAGTCGGCGCCGACAGCGACCAGCGCGCCGCGCTCGTGAGCCGCTGCGGCGAGCGAGGTCCAGCCGACCACCGCGCCGCTGGCCCCGGGCAGTTGGACGATCACGCCGAAGAACTCGCCGCCGGGCAACCCGTCGCGCAGGTCGGCGGTGACGATCTCGATGCCCAGCGGTTCGGCGCGCGTTGCCAGCAGCGCAGCGGTCTGGCGATACAGGTCGATGTCGACGGCGAGCCGGTTCGATCCGCCGCGCGCCGCGCGATGCATCAGCGTCATCGCCTCGGCCGCGGCGGTGCCTTCGTCGAGCATCGACGCGTTGGCGATCTCCAGGCCGGTGAGGTCGGCGATCATCGTCTGGAAATTCAGGAGCGCTTCAAGCCTGCCCTGGCTGATCTCCGGCTGGTACGGGGTGTACGCGGTATACCAGGCCGGGTTCTCAACGATGTTGCGGCGCAACACCGCCGGAGTGAGCGTGTCGAAGTAGCCCTGCCCGATCATCGACACCGCGACGGTGTTGGTGTCGGCGAGCCGCCGCAACTCGGTCAGCGCCTCATCCTCGGTGCCGGCGGGCGGCAACACGTCGAGGCCGGGCGCGACGTCGGCCTGCAGCGTCTCGAAAATCTTCGCCGGGACGGCCTTGGCGGCGAGTTCGTCGAGCGAGTCGACACCGATGACGCCGAGCATCGTTGCGATCTCGTCGGCGCTTGGTCCGATGTGACGGTCGGCGAAAGTTGAGCGATCGGTCACGGGGCGGGCTCCTGACGGCAGAGGACGGCGGGTCCCCTCCCTCTGTCTTCACCCTGTCCCGGGCGCCTGAGAGATTCGGCCTGAGCCTTTCCCCATCGGCGGGCGAGCGCGGCTCGCCGCTTTCCAGAGGCATCATGTCCCTGCGCGGTCCGGGTGCCTGAGAGGTTGACGGAGAGGTGTTGCTCCTTCGGCGTCCGTGACTGGCGATCACGAAACTCTCCCGCTGCAGGGCGGTGCGAGGTCGAGTTTACCGGTCCACCCGGTTCTACCGCGCGGGCGGTGAGTTAGCCGATCTTGCGGTCGCGGTGCTTGCGCCGGGTGGCCAGCTCGTCCTCGGGCGTGGCGATCGATTCACCGCCGTCGGCGCGCTCGCCGGGGAAGTCGGCGATCGCGCCCGTCAGCTCCCGCATCGCGCCGCTGACCGCGATCCCGAACACGCCTTGACCACCCTGTAGCAGGTCGACGACCTCTTCCGCGGATGTGCATTCGTAGACCGTGGTGCCATCGGAGAACAGCGTGATGTTGGCCAGGTCCTGCACGCCACGCCGCCGCAGGTGATCGACCGCGACTCTGATGTTCTGCAACGAGATCCCGGTGTCGAGCAGTCGCTTGACGATCTTGAGGACCAGGATGTCCTTGAACGAGTACAGCCGTTGGCTGCCCGAGCCCGCCGCGCTGCGTATCGACGGCACCACGAGAGACGTTCGCGCCCAATAGTCCAGCTGGCGGTATGTGATGCCCGCGATCTGGCATGCGCTGGGACCTCGATACCCGACGAGTTCGTCGGGTATCGAGTCATCCGGGAACAGGCCGGGCTGCACGGGCTCGCTCGGCTCGACGGTGTCGTTCGCGTTCAGGTCCAGTTGCTCTTGACGTGGATGATCATCCACCGTGCTACCTCCCGCCTGTCGCGTTGGCTATCGACTGGCCATCGTTCGCGTAACGGCTCGAGTTGCTTGAGCATACGCGTCGGGCGGGCCACTGCGCCTGCCGTTACGACCAAATTATGGCCGTTGCGACCACCGGTCAACGTAACCCTGACCCGCGTGTCGGAGCGGCTCGGACAAGTGAGACGCATCCGTGATATCAGGTCGCCTTGAAATCATCGGGTGAGACTGAATCCAAGAACTCCTTGAACTTCTCGACTTCCTCTTCGCGAACCGCGCCCGCGGCCTCGTCGTCGTTCTCGTCGGGAATGAGCAGGCCCGCCTCCGCGAGCACCGCCTCCTCGACGTAGATCGGCACGCCCACCCGCAGCGCGATGGCCACGGAGTCCGACGGCCGTGCCGACACCTTGATATTTCGGTCGAAGATCAGGTCGGCGTAGAACGTGCCTTCCTGCAGATCGACGATCCGCACCTCCTTGAGCGAATGCCCAAGCGCGGCAATGACATCTCGGATCAGGTCGTGCGTCAGCGGCCGCGCAGGCTCGACACCCTGCTGCTCGAGCGCGATCGCCGCGGCCTCGGATTGACCGATCCAAATGGGCAGATACCGATCGCCATTGGCCTCCCGCAGCAGCAACACCGGCTGGTTCTGCGGCTGCTCAACGCGTATGCCGACGACCCGGACCTCACCCATATGTGTCTGCCCTCCGCGCGTGTTTGCGGCCCCGCCCAAGCTCGGACCTGATGCGACGAAGCCGTCGGCGCCAGTCTAATCCTCAGCGGTCGAGAACGTCGCGCACAGCCGACTTGACCAAGGCCGTGTGCAACGTGATCGCCAACGCTGCGACCTCGCGGGCCAGGTCATCCGCGCGGTCGCGGGCACCGGTCTTGCCCCCCTTGCCCACCGGTCCGGCGATTTGCGAGATCAGGTCTGACTGCCGGTCGGCCGCGGACCGGAAAGCCCGAAGGTGCCGTGGCTCGACACCGAAATCGGCCAACGCTTTGGCGCATTGCAGGATCACCACGTCGTGGTCGTCGAAGAGACCCGCTCGGCCCGCGTTCACGACGCCCGCTTTCATCAGCGCCGCCAGCAGCGCGTCGTCCACGCCGGCGCGTTCGAGCAAGTCTTCGCGGCTCAGCCTGACCTGAGTAGGTGCGACGGCGGCGCCTGCCGACTCCTCGGGCTCACCGGCAACTGTCGTCAATCGCGGTGCGGCGAAGGCGAACCCGGCGGCCTCCGGCAGTTCACCGTCGGGCTGGGTGTCCAGTTGGGCTTTGATCACCTTCAGGGGCAGGTAGTGGTCGCGTTGCGCGGTCAAGATGTAGCGCAGCCGCGCGCAGTCGTAGGCGGTGAATCGTCGGTATCCCGATGCGCTGCGCTGCGGCGTGACCAGGCCTTCGGACTCGAGAAATCGGATCTTGGAGATCGTCACGTCGGGGAACTCCGGTCGGAGGAGGTCGAGCACCGCTCCGATGGACATGCCGGCCAGCGCGGGCGCATCGGGGGCGGTCACCGTTGTCTGCTCTTGACTGGAGCCGGCTAAGCGGAACCGGTCTCGGTGTCGTCACCCCTGGGGCCGGTCAAGAACACCAGGCGGAACTTGCCGATCTGCACCTCGTCGCCGTTGGCGAGCACGGCCGAATCCACCGGCTCGCGGTTGACGTAGGTGCCGTTGAGGCTGCCGACGTCGACGACTTGGAATTCGTTGTTCTCGAGCCGGAACTCGGCGTGCCGACGGCTGACCGTGACGTCATCGAGGAAAATGTCGCTGTCGGGATGCCGGCCGGCCGACGTCACAGCCTGGTCGAGCAGGAACCGCGATCCCGCGTTGGGGCCACGCTTGACGACGAGCAAAGCCGACCCTTGCGGTAGGCCTTCGACGCCCGATACCGCGCTCTCCGTGCCCGCTTGGGCCGGTGCGTCCAGTTCGTTGAGGAAGTCCGCGCGAAAAACGGAGGTCGTTTCCACGGTGACTTCGTCAGACGTCTGGTCAGCCCCAGAATTCTGGTCCTTGTCGGTCACCCGCTGCTCCTCCTGGCTGCTCTGGCGGCTCTCCTGTCGTGTGGCCGCGGTTTCTTGCGATGTTCCCCAGCCGACTGCGCCCTGCTCCTATGACCGTACCTCGCGGCCTTGCTAATCATGATTGCCCATTTCGTATCAGTCTTCGCAGCGCCGCGGGGCGAAATCCGTCGGTGAACCCTAACAACCTGGTCACTCCGTGGTCGTGTCGCGGTAGTTATCGGCGTCCAGCAGCGCGGCGATGCCCTCGTCAAGTGCGGCGGCCTCGGCCTCCATCTCCACGAGCCATCCGCCGCCGTACGGTTCCGAGTTGACCAGTTGCGGGTTGGTTTCCAAATCGCTATTGACCGCAACGATTTTCGCTGAGACCGGTGCGTACAGGTCGGACACCGACTTGGTCGACTCCACCTCACCGAAAGGCTGGCCGGCAGTGATCTCGGCGCCCACCTCGGGCAGCTGTACGAACACCACGTCGCCGAGCGACGACTGCGCGAAGTCGGTGATTCCCACCCGTACGGTGTCAGGACCCGTGCGGCGCACCCACTCGTGTTCGGCCGTGTAGTGCAGGTCGGACGGGATTTCGCTCACGGGACTCCTCATGTGGTGCGCTCACTTGACGGGCTGAGCGTATTGGCGCGGTTTTGGTTGCCGCAAGGCGGTGATGTCAATGCGGTCGGACTGTTGCACCGCGATCGTGCCGCCGACGCGTTCGACACTGTCGACAGCTCCTCCCGGAATGTTGACCGCGGCGGCCAGAGTCGGCGGATCCCCAATGGCCAGAACCGAATACGGCGGGCTGAGGGTTTGGCCGTCGATGGACAGCGCCCCGGGACTGCCGAGCACCCAGGTGTCGACGCCTACCCGCACCGCCGGACCGCCGCGGATCTCGATGGCCTCCGCGCCGGCCGCCCGCAGCTCGTTGACGACGTCGATCATCGTCTCGGCCGACACGCCGCCGACCGTGTCATTGATCGTCAGTGTCACACCCGGCCCGGTCGCGGCTACCGTTCCGACCAGGATCGACAACGCGTTCAACCGGGCCGCAGCGTCGGCGATCGCAGCCTGGTCATCGGATCCGGAAGCCTTCAAGGCAGCCAGCGTCCTCTGCAGATCCGACACCTCCTTGTTCAGCGACGCCTCCCGCTGCTGCAGCGAGTCCAGCAGCATGACGAGGTCGGCTGGCCGCGCCGACTCCAGTGCGTCGCCCGTCTCCGTTCGTCTGACCTGCGTCGCGATCGCGGCACCGAGGACCACACACAGGACGACGGCCAGGATTCCGAACGCTGTCGGTCGTTGCAGCGCTCCAAACCTCTTGCGCGGCTGGACATCTCCGATCCGCGGCGCGGAGGCATCGGGCGGCAGTTCGTGGCGGCCGTGGTGTGCCGAGTCGGCTTCGTGCTCGCTCATCGGGTCACGCTCCGAACAGTTTGCGGCGCAGGGCCGCGGCGTTGCCGAAGATGCGAATGCCCAGCACCACGATGATCGCGGTGGACAGCTGCGTGCCGACGCCGAGTTGATCGCCCAGGTAGACGATCAGCGCCGCCACCAGCACATTGAACACGAACGAGACCACGAAGACCTTGGAGTCGAAGATCCGGTCCAGATATGCGCGCAAGCCGCCGAATACCGCGTCGAGCGCGGCCACCACGGCGATCGGCAGGTACGGCTGCACCACCTCCGGCACGCTGGGATGGAACACCAAACCCAACACGATGCCCGCGATCAGCGCCGCAATACCAATCACGCAGACCCTCCCCTCATCGATCCCCAATTGGCTTGGCGTACTTTACTTCTCGGCTACTTCCCGCCGGCACCGTCAGCGAATCGCTTGCGCTGACGGTGCCGCCCACGCCGTAGGACGCCTCCAGTAGCCGCATGCGCTGAAACCCCGGGCTGTGCTCGAATGCGTCCTGCATCCCATGCGGCGGCCCGACCGCCAAAACCGCGTACGGGCTGCTGATCGGCTGATTGTCAACCAGAATCGCCCCGCCGGCCTGACGAATCGTCACGTTCGGGCCGACCCGCACGCCGCCGATCGCGATCGCCTCCGCCCCGGCGGCCCACAGCGAATTGACCACCAGCTGCAGATCCCGGTCCAGCACCACCTGACGGCTGCCGGGAATCCGCTCTTTCGACACGTCGGAGAGGTCGGGCGACACGCCGGGATCCGTCAGAGTGACCGTGACCCCCGGTCCGGCCACTTCGGTCGCTCCGCCCGGGAAGCCCAGCTCGTCCAACTGCCGCAGCAACTGCTGACCCTGGGCATCCCCCTCGAGCCGACTGCGCCGCAGGTTGTCCACGTCGCTGGTCAGCTGAGCGCGCTGAGCGGCCAGCGTGTTGGCAGCCGCCTCCGAAGCGCGGACGCTTGATACCAGCACCTTTTGCGTCTCCTTGACCCCGGGCGCCGTCGACCGGGCCTGCGCGACGCCGGCGGCGAACACCAGCGCGACCAGGAGAGCCGCCGCAGCCTGCCACGCCCAAGCCGCCCAGCGCGATCGGGGCGGCGTGCTCGTAGCGCGTTCGGCCGCCGCGGCGGCGTAGCCCGGATCGAGATGCTCGGACAGCAACGACCGCAGCAGCGACGGCACCGGGTTGAACTGCGGCCGGCCCGCTTCGTGAGCGGCCAGGCCGGCATGCGGGTCGTAGCCGCCCAGTGCCCGATCGACGTCACTCACCGCTGTCCGCTCCCCCGGCGCTTCGCGCCACCCCTGCAACGACCTTCGGCACCCGCCGCAGCACCATCACGAACTGCACCATGTACAGCACGAAGCTCCACATATAGAGCGCAAAGCCCCAGATCGCGAATCCCCAGCCGATCGCCAACACCACCCGGCTCCACAACGCATCGAACTGGCCCAACAGGATCAGCGGGAATCCTGACATCAACCCGAACGTCGCGCCCTTGCCGATGTAGGTGACCGGTAGCGCGGACAGTCCGCGGCTGCGCAGCGCGGGAAGCGTCGCCGCCAATATCGCATCGCGCGCGATCAGCGCGATGACGAACCACCATGGGACAAAATGCCTGAGCGCGAACGCAATTGGGGTCGTCACCATGTAGATCCGGTCGACCAACGGGTCCAGCAGCTCCCCGAGCCGCGACGACTGGTTCATCAGCCGGGCGATCTTGCCGTCGAGCCAGTCGGACGCGCCGGAGAACATCAGGATCGCTGTTGCCCAGCCGTCCGCGTGTTCGACCAGCAGAAGCCACAAGAATACCGGCACGAGCACAAGCCGCAACACGCTGAGCACGTTCGGCACGGTGAGCACCCGGCCCTGCGGCTCCCCGGCCGTTTGTCGCCGGCCCTGCGGCTCCCCGGCCGTTTGTCGCCGGCCCTGCGGCTCCCCGGCCGTTTGTCGCCGGCCCTGCGGCTCCATGGGCCGAACCTTAGCGGAAAACCCCAGGCAGGCTCAGCGCCGACAGGGTGTCGTCGGCCAGCGGGTTGTCGTGAACCATGTACGTCCACGTCGATGTCGGCCGCGCCAGCTTCGACAGGTCGAGCCCGGGCTCCTCTTCAGTCACGTTGGCGGTCTCGAACGTCTGCTGCGCAGCCTCGATCGCGTCGGCTGCCAAGGATGCGAAGGCATCGACAGCCATCCGGTGGAACTCGTCGAGCGGGTTCTGCCGTCCGAGCGCACGCAAGTGGATGCTCTCCCGGATGTCGGCGAGGTACGCGAGGTGATCGGCCCACCCGCGGTCGAGGTGATACAGCATGATCAGCCGGCAGATCCGCTCCAGCTGCTCCTCGTCGAGGTCTTTTGAGAGTTCCTCGTAGCGCTTCGGCGAGCGTTCCTCCAGCTCCTCACGAGCGGTCGGGCTTCGCAACAGGGTGTCGCGGCGTTCGACGATGATCGCCCGCTGCTGTGCGATCAGCTGGTTGTACCGCCACGTGTTTGCGTGCACGTCGAGCAGCTTGCCCTCGGCCACCCGCTGCGCGTGATCGAGTAACCCCGCGGCCTTGGGGCTGAGCACCCGCCCGTCGTCGTCGGTTTCGGTGGGCAGCTTGCCCGGTTCGAGGTTGGCGGTGACGACGTCGTCTTCCCAACTCGAGAAGAACACCGACGACCCGGGATCGCCCTGACGGCCTGCGCGGCCACGCAGTTGGTTGTCCAGTCGCTCGGTGTGGTGGCGGCCGGTGCCGATGACGTGCAGTCCGCCGAGCTCGGCGACTTGCTTCTTCTCGGCGGAGTGGTCGGCAACGTCGGAACCGCCGAGCCGGATGTCGGTGCCCCGGCCGGCCATCTGCGTCGACACCGTGACCGCGCCGAGCTTGCCGGCTTCGGCGATGATGCGCGCCTCCTCCGCGTCGTTCTTGGCGTTGAGCACGACCGCCGGAACGCCGACCTTCACCAAACGCTCGTGCAGCTCTTCGGATTCGGCGACGTCGCGGGTGCCGATCAGCACCGGCTGACGCGTCTCGTGCACCTCGGCGATGTGTTCGACGATCGCGTCGTTTTTGGCCGCGGCGGTGATGTACACCCGGTCGAATTCGTCCTCGCGGATGTTCGGTGTGTTCGGCGGGATCGGAGACACGCCCAGTTTGTAGAACTGCCGCAGCTGCTCGCCCGCGGCGAGCGCCGTGCCCGTCATCCCGCACACGGTCGGATAGCGGTTGATCAGCGCCTGCACCGTGATCGTGTCGAGCACTTCGCCGGTCTCGGTGGTGTCGATGCCCTCCTTGGCCTCGACCGCGGCCTGAAGGCCATCGGGCCACCGCTGCAACTGGGCGATCCGCCCGCGTGACGCGTTGATCAGGTGCACCGCATCGTCGCGCACGATGTAGTGCACGTCGCGGTGCAGCAGCACGTGCGCATGCAGGGCGACGTTGACTTCCGTGAGCGTGGTGCCCACGTGTTCTTCCGAATACAGGTCGATGCCACCGAGTTTCGCCTCAACCTTCTGCGCACCGGTCTCCGTGAGATGCACGTTGCGGCTGTCGGCGTCGGTGTCGTAGTCCGTGCCCACAGTCAGTTCGCCGACGAGACGGATGATTTCGAGCTTCGGCGTCTCACGGTGGGTGGTGCCGGCCAGTACGAGCGGCACCAGCGCCTCGTCGACAAGCACGGAGTCGGCCTCGTCGATCAGTGCGACGTCGGGGTTGGGCGAGACGAGGTCGTCGACGTCGGTGACCAGTTGGTCGCGCAGCACGTCGAAGCCGATCTCGTTGACCGACGCATAGGTGACGTTGCACGCGTACGCTTTTCGCCGTTCCTCGGCGGTCGATTCGGCCGCAACCCAGCCGACGGTCAGGCCCATCGCCTCCAGCAGCGGGCCCATCCATTCCGCGTCGCGGTGGGCCAGGTAGTCGTTGATCGTGATGACGTGCACGTGCCGGCCGCCAAGCGCATAGCCGGCGGCGGCGATCGCACCGGACAGCGTCTTGCCCTCGCCGGTCGCCATCTCAACGACGTCGCCGGCCAGCATCCGCAGCGCGCCGAGAAGCTGCACGTCGAACGGTCGCAGGTCGGTGTTTCGCTCGGCGGCCTCGCGGGCGATCGCGAGGAACTGCGGGATGTCGCGGGACTCGGCGAGGTCGTCGAGTTCGAGGAGCTTCGAGGCCTTGCGCAGCTGCTCGTCGTCGAGATCGGCGGCTTTCTTGTCGAACGCACTCGACTGCTCGACCAAACTGAGCGATCTGCTCTGGTCCTTCTCGGTGCTGGCGCCGAGCAGCTTCCAGAACGTGCTACTCAGGCGGCCCGGCCTTGCGGTGCTCGATTTCGCCACAGGACAACGGTACGCGGCACGCGTTACGCCAAGTTGGAGCGGCGGGGATATGCGACGTTCGGGTCGGTCAGCACGTTGACCACGGCGGGCAGGCCCGCGCTGAATGCCCGGTCCAGTGCTGGACGCAGCTCCGCCGGGCTGGACACCAGCTCGCCGTGCCCGCCGAGCGCCCGCGCGACCTCGTCATAGCGAGTGCCGGGCCGCAGCTCCGCCACCACCGAGTAGCCGTACAGCGCCATCATCGGGTGATGCTCCAGCGCCCAGATGCCGTTGTTGCCGATCACGGACACCACGTGTACGTCGTGACGAACGAGCGTGTCCCATTCCATGCCTGAGAAGCCGAACGCGCCGTCGCCCTGCAGCAGCACCACCTGGCGGTCCGGCCGCGCCAGCTTGGCGGCCAGCGCGTACCCGGGCCCAGAGCCGAGACACCCGAACGGCCCGCTGTCCAGCCACGCGCCGGGCACGTAGCTGTCGATCACCCGTCCGGCGTACGACCCGAAGTCGCCGGCGTCGATGACGACGATCGCGTCCCGGTCCAGCATCGGGGCCAGTTCGGCGTACAGCCGCATCGGGTGCAGGGGAACCCGGTCATCGGAGCATTCGGCCTGCTCGGCTTCTCGCGCGGCGGTTTCGACCGCCCGCAGGTCGGCGATCCACGGTTCCCGGTCGGGTGAGGCGCCGCCCGCGAGCGCGGACAGCACCGCGGACAGGTCGCCGTAGAGCTCGGCGGCGACCGGGCGGGGATGCGGGCGTGCCGGCTCGACGCGGTCGGCGACGATGAGCTGCGTGTCCGCGCCGAACACACCGCCGAAGCCGAGTCGGAAATCCATCGGGACGCCGACGACGAGCGCGACGTCGGCGTCCTTCAACGCGCGGGATCGGGCCCGGGAGAACGCCAGTTCGTGGTCGGCGGGCACAACGCCACGGGCCATGCCGTTCATCAGCGCGGGTATCCGTGTCCGCTCGGCGAGCCGCAACAGCGCCGACTCGGCCCGACCCCACCACACGTTGGTGCCGGCCATGATGACCGGGCGCTCGGCACCGGCCAGCAGGTCTGCGGCACGGTCGAGCGCAGCGCCGTCAGCCTCGGGCCCGGCGGGCACGTCGCTCAGCGCGCCCGGTACCCCGCTGTCGGGCGCCTCCCCGAACACGTGGTCCATCGGGAAGTCGACGAATGCCACGCCGGACGGTGCGCCCACTGCGGCCCGCAGCGCCTCGTCGATCAACGTCGGAGCAGCCGCGGCCGATGTCGCGGTCGCGGCGAACCGGGCCAGCGGCGCCACGAACGGCACGTGGTCGATTTCTTGCAAGGAACCCTGGCCCCACCGCATGGCGGGCGCCCGCCCGCCCAGAACGACGAGGGGTGACTGGTTCTGCTGGGCCGCCGCCATCGCGCTCATCCCGTTGGTGACGCCGGGACCCGCCGTCAGTGCCGCCACCCCGGGTGTGCGGGTCACCTTCGACCAGCCCTCCGCCGCGAACGCCGCGGTCTGCTCATGCCGGGTGTCCACCAAGCGGACGCCTTCGCTGCGGCAACCGTCGTAGAACGAGAAGAGGTGACCACCGGAGAGCGTGAAAACGGTGTCGATACCACTGGCCTTGAGCCGTCGCGCGATCAGGCGACCGGCGTGGACTGTGGCGGGAGCTTCGATGCTCATGGTGATGAGCCTAAACGCTGATGACGGGCTGAACGCCGCGCGCTGAGGTAGCTTCGCCAGAGTTCGTCAGGAGGGTCGCATGGAATCGGAGCTGTTCACGCCGTCGTACGAGTGGGCAAAGGCACCGCTGGATTCGCTGAGGTGGATCGCCTTGGCCTGGATCATCAGCGCCGTCTGTCTCGTGGTGGTGTTCATCGTGGTGCGCTATTCGACGGTGTGGGGTCGCCAGTTCTGGCGCATCACAAGCGGCTACTTCATCGGGCCCGAGTCGGTGCGGGTGTGGCTCAGGCTCGGCGTGCTGCTGCTGTCGGTTGTCATCGGTGTGCGTCTAGACGTCCTGCTCAGCTACCAGGGCAACGATTTGTATACGGGTGTACAAACCGCGGCCATGGGGATGGGATCAGGCAACAACGAGGTCTTCCAATCCGGAAAGAACGGCTTTTGGATGTCGATCTTCGTGTTCAGCATCTTGGCGACTCTGTACGTCGCACGGGTGATGCTGGATCTCTTCCTGACCCAGCGTTTCATCATCGCGTGGCGCGTCTGGTTGACCGACCATCTCACCGGAGACTGGCTCGATGGCCGCGCGTATTACCGCGGCCGCTTCATCGACGACACCATCGACAACCCCGACCAGCGCATCCAGCAGGACATTGACACGTTCACGGCGTGCACAGGCGGCGTGACCAACGTGCCGTCCAACGGATCCCGCACCACGCTGCTCTTCGGCGCCGTCTACTCGGTGATTTCGGTGATCTCCTTCACCGCGATCCTGTGGAACCTCTCCGGTCCGCTGACTCTCTTCGGTATCACCCTGCCCAAGGCGATGTTCTGGATCGTTATCGTGACCGTGTTGGTCGCCACCATCGTGGCGTTCTGGATCGGTCGGCCGCTGATCTGGCTCAGCTTCCGCAACGAGAGAACCAACGCAGCGTTCCGCTACGCGCTGGTGCGGTTGCGTGATGCCGCCGAGGCCGTGGGCTTCTATCGCGGGGAGCGCGCCGAGCGCCAGCAGCTGCGAGGCCGGTTCGCCCCGATCATCACCAACTATCGCGCGTTCGTCCGCAGGGAGATCGGCTTCAACGGGTGGAACTGGTCAATCGGCCAGGCAATCGTGATCGTGCCGTGGATAGTCCAGGCGCCGCGAATGTTCGCGGGCGAGATCAAGTTCGGAGACGTCGGCCAGACCGCCACCGCGTTCAACAACATCAGCGACGGGCTGTCGTTCTTCCGGAACGCGTACGACGCGTTCGCCGTGTACCGCGCGGCGATCATCCGGCTCGACGGACTGGTCGACGCCAACGAGAAGGCTCGCGCGCTGCCCGTGATCAGCACCGAGAACAGCGAAGGCGGAATAGTCGAGCTCAACGACATCGAGGTGCGCACTCCCGATGGCGCACAACTTGTTTCACCGCTGGACCTGCGTCTTGACCCCGGCGACGGACTGGTGATCACCGGCCGTTCGGGAACCGGCAAGACATCGCTGCTGCGCAGCCTGGCGCAGTTATGGCCCTACGCGTCAGGCACAATGCGCTATCCCAGTGACGGTCATGAAACGATGTTCCTGTCCCAGCTGCCGTATGTTCCACTGGGCGACCTGCGGGCGGTCGTGTCGTATCCCGCTGAGCCCGGCGATATTCCGGACGAACAGATCCAAGAAGCGCTTGTCAAAGTCGCTCTCCCCCATCTCGTCGATCGTCTGGACGAACAGCAGGACTGGGCCAAGGTGCTGTCTCCCGGCGAGCAGCAGCGGGTCGCGTTCGCCCGCATCCTGTTGAACAAGCCGAAGGCGGTGTTCCTTGACGAGGCCACGTCCGCGCTTGACCCCGGCCTGGAAATGGCGCTTTATCAACTGATTCGGAATGAATGCTCACGCTGCATCGTGGTGAGCGTCAGCCACCGCCCGAGTGTCGAGCAGCACCACGAGAAGCACCTGACGCTCCTAGGTGCGGGCGAGTGGCGACTCGGTCCGGTCGAGATGGAGAAGGCCCCCGTCTAGCGCTGCACCTTCGCCGCGTGCGTTCCGGCGCGGCGCCCGAAGAACGAGCCCTCTCCCAATTGTGTGCCGCTGGCGTAGCCCTTGCCGTCCTGCGCGATGTTCGACGCGCACGCACCCGCGGCGTAGAGACCGGGAATGACACTGCCATCCTCGCGCAGCACCTGGCCATCGATGGACACGGCCAGTCCACCCATGGTGAATCCGGAGTACATCGCCCGGCCGAGTGACAGATCGAAGGCGGCCCAGGGGCTTTTGTCCTGTGGCGCAAGGTATTCCGGCTGCTTGTGGAAATCGGGATCCTCGCCGCGTGCCGCGTTCTCGTTATACCGGTTGAGAGAAGCCACCAGCTTGCCCTTGGGAATTGCCAGCGCCGCCTCCATCTCTTCGACTGTTTCCCAGCCGTCGATGAACCGGATCAACGGCATCTGTGGCATCTCCATATGGGCCTCGTCGACGACGAGAAACGCCGCGGCGTCCGGTTGTTCCATTACAAAAGCGGAAGTTCGGGAATGGTAGGAGTCCTCGGCGACGAAGCGCTGGCCCTGGTTGTTGACGATGATGCCCGTCAAGAGAATCTCCGGCGGGTATACCGCGGCGGTGATGAACATCTGGTCCAAGTTCTTGGCGACTCCCCCCGCTGAGACACCCATTCGGATGCCCAGACCGTCGTCGTTGGGGTTGCCCAGTATGTACGGCTCCACCAGGCCGTGGTGCTTGGTGCGCCGCTTTTGGCCCAGCGCGGGTGTGTATTCGGCGACCATGTCAGGGTTCATGGCGAAACCGCCTGTGGCGATAATGACCGCCTTGGACTTGA
Organism: uncultured Actinomycetota bacterium; assembly: GCA_963744085.1. Lineage (GTDB taxonomy): Bacteria > Actinomycetota > Actinomycetes > Mycobacteriales > Mycobacteriaceae > Mycobacterium. The sequence goes on along the minus strand of CAVUSK010000011.1, from coordinate 123,184 downwards.
TCGCGCCGGTTTCGTTGAAGTGCTTCCAGCTGACGCCGGCGACCGCGCCGTCGTCGACAATCAGGTTGGTTGCCCCGGTTTCATAACGAATCTGAACGCCGACTTCGTCGGCCCGTTTCAACAGCAGGTCGATGACCATTGCGGCACCGCCCAGTTCTCCAGGGACCGGTACAGAGTGACCACGTGGAGCGGGCTGGGCTTGTTCGATGAACGGCCATACCTTTTCGTTGCCCGTGTAGGACAAGCCCTCTGTGCCCGGTGGAACGACGATCTTTCCCGGGTAGTAGCTGCGTTCGAATTGAAAACCCAAGTCCTCCAGCCAGTTGAAGTGTTCGACGCTGCCCTCGCAATATGCGCGGATCTTCTCCGGCTCAGGATCCAGCGAGACTGCGGTCAGGTACTTGTACATCTCCTCCGGGGTGTCCGGGTGACCCGTCGCCCGCTGCACCGCCGTGCCACCACCGAGGTAGAAGTGCCCCCCCGCCATTGATGTCGTTCCCCCGGCGGTGGCCGCCCGTTCCAGCACGAGCACTCGCGCACCCGCCGCCGCAGCGCTGACGGCCGCACACCCACCCGCAATGCCGAAACCGAGCACCACCACGTCGACGTCGTCCGACCACTCCCGGACGACTCCGGCGTGCAGGGTCGGTGGGATCTCTAGGCCACTCACTTCTGCTCCTGCTCTCACTGCATGTCACCCAGGCAATCTGGACGGGTGTTCGGACAGCAGAACTCATCGCCTCGCAGGATAGTCCACCCGCAGGCTAGAAGTGAAACACGTTCTAGTTTGGTTCAGGGCTTCAATTGCCAGGAGGCCCGCTGAATCGGTGCGGCGGGGGCGTTCACATCCTCCGAGATCTGCTGGCGGATCGAGTTCCATGCCACTGCCGCGGGGAAGTCGCCCCACGTGCTGTTGAACACGCCGACGAGCACCGCCCTGCCGTCATCGGTGAGGACGTACACAGGTCCTCCGGAATCGCCCTTCTGGCTGAGGATTCCGTGCGACATCGTGAACCAGCCGTCGTAGACGCCCTCCACGGTGCCACAGGTCTCGTGAGTGACGACGCCGTAGTGGCACACCGCCTGGCCGGGCTCAATGGTCTGGCCAGGATCGGACACCAGCGCGCGGCCCCCCGGCAGCACGCTGGTGGCTGTCACGTCGGGTGCCAGGGTGATTCCCTCGTAGTCGTTGATCGATTGGTTCGTGGACACCGTCGCGCCGTTCGGCGTGTTGTCGCGGTACATCGCCAGACTTCCGATGACGTTGCCGTCCCTGTCGGTGACCGTTCCGCTGCCACGACAGTGCCCGGCCGTCACCGCGATCCGCAGAGTGGGTTCGACGTAGCCCAGCGTGCAGAGGTTGGTGTCCTGGCGGACCTCCATCCCCGGATAAACCGGCACCGGGCTGGCGTGGGCCAATCCCGGTGGCAGGGCTACCGCGGCGATCCCGGTCGCGAATACAGCGAGAAGGCGCACGAAAATCCGTCGCACCCGTCAGCTCCGATCGATCGGGGCCGGGGTCCCCCGACCAGGTTTTTGCACATTACCGGCGGTTCGGTGGTGCCGCCGACTTTGACCGTCGGCTACCCTCTCCTGCCGTCATGTACTCCATCGAATCGCATATCGGCGAAGATGGCCTCGCCGTTAGCGAGATCGGTTTTCTCGAAGCGCCTCGAAGATTTCGCGGTAATGCAGGTGAGCCATGAAGTGCCCGCCCGAGCGCACATAGAGCGTGCCTTGCGGGATCCGCCGCGCCAGTTCGTGCGGCCAGCGACGATCGAGCAGTTTGTCCTCGCTTCCCACCCACACGTCCACCCCGACGCCGAGATCCTCGGGGGCGAACCCCCAGGGCCGCATCCAGGCCCGGTACTCCTCGACGACACCGGACGGTTTACGCAGCGCTTCCCGCGACATTCGCGCGAACGTGCGAAAGCCCTCGCCGCGTATCACGCGTCCGTCGGCGGCACCGAGGTCACGCGCGGCGAGGCGGCCATACAGCGACGGTGCCGCGCCGGCGACCCACGACATCGTGCGGAAGCACTGCCGCGCCACCCACGGAGCGCGTTGCGACAACTGCGTATAGACCCGGTCGACCCGGGGCAACTCCGCGAACACGCCAGGCTCGTCGAGCGGCAGTGCACCCGCGACGATTGCGACTCTGCTCACCCGCGACCGCAGCGCATATCCCACCGCAGCGGCGTACGGGCCACCCATCGACCACCCCATGACCGCGAACCGGTCGACGCCGAGGTGGTTCATCAAGTCCTCGACGTCGGCGGCCCAATCCAGCACCGTGCGGCCCGGTCGCGGGTCTGACCGTCCGATCCCGGGACGGTCCGGGGAGATGAGCCGGATCGCGGCTTCGCGCGCGACACCGTCGGCGGCGGCGACATCGAGTCGACACACCAGGCCGCCATGACAATTCACCACGGCTAAGCCGGCCGGGTCGCCATACTCGACGAAACCAAGCCGGCGCCCGTCTCGCAGCAGACAAACCTGACCGGAGTCCCGCCAGATCATGTCAGCGCGGATCGAATCGCTATGGGATCGTCAGCAGCTGACCGGGATAGATCAGGTCCGGGTTCTCGATACCGCTGGCGTCGGCGATGCGCTGGTACTGGTTGCCGTCGCCGTAGAAGCGCTCCGAAATGGCCCAGAGCGTGTCACCGGAGACCACCGTGTACGTGCGCGCGGGTTCGGGAGCGGCCGGCGGTGGTGGTGCCGGTTCTGGCGCCGGTGCCGGCTCGGCGACTATTGCCTTGGCGCGGTCGGACGACTCCTCGGGCGCAGCCTCTGGTGCGGCCGCGGGCGCCGACGGTGGCGGCGGCGGTTCCTTGGTGTCGGTCTTCGACGACCAGGCCGCTCCATTCTTCGCGTACAGGACCAGGTTCCGATCATCCTGAAGCACGAGCTTGACGTCCTTCTTGCCCTTGGTGTCGGTGTGCCACACCGGCTTGTCCGGCGTGTACAGCACGAAGTTGCCGTCGGTCTGCACCTCGGCCCGCACCACGTCCTGACCATCGGTGCCGGTGGCCCAGACCGCGTTGTCGCGGGCGTACAGGACAAGGTTCCCGTCGTCCTGCAGGATCAGCGTGTACGCCCCATTGGCTGAAGTCAGCGAATCACCTTGCTCCAACTTCTGGCCTTCAGTGAGTGTGTCTGCCATGTCGTCCTCTCCTGTCGTGCCGATGCCGCTTCGCGTCAGCCTAGTGACCTATCGCCGGTACCAAAGGCGTTATGGTCGGTCGGATTTGAACATCTGGCCGAACCTCGGGTGAATAACCCGCCCGAGTCTCTAGGCTGCGGCGGATGCGGGCACGTCGTGTCGCGGCGCGGTTCGCGGTTCCCATCCCGGCGGGCCGAAAATGTAGGTCAGCTTGTCGCGCCAGCGTGTCGCGGACCGGACATCGTGTGCGATCGCGACGTATTCGCGAGTCTGCAGCTTCCAGATGTTGAACGTGTTGACCGGCTTGGTCAGGCCGTAGTGCGGCCGGTGCAGCTCGGGCTGAAACGAGCCGAACATCCGATCCCACACGATGAACATCCCGGCGTAGTTCTTGTCGAGGTATTCCGGATCCATGCCGTGGTGCACCCGGTGGTGCGACGGCGTGTTGAAGACGAACTCGATTGGTTGCCATAGTTTGCCGATTCGCTCGGTGTGCACCCAGAACTGGTAGATCAGGTTCACCGAGAAGCTCGCGAACACCATCCACGGTGGAATACCCAACAGCGGCAACGGAATCCACATGAGGATCTCGCCACTGTTGTTCCACTTCTGACGCAGCGCAGTCGCAAAGTTGAAGTACTCGCTGGAGTGATGCGCCTGATGCGTCGCCCAGACCAGCCGCACCCGGTGAGCGATGCGGTGGTACGTGTAGAACAGCAGGTCTACACCCAGGATCGCGATCACCCAGGTGTACCACTCGTGCGCCGACAGGTGCCACGGCGCCAGATACGCGTAGATGGCTGCGTAGCCCAGCAACGCGATGAACTTCCATGCCGCGGTGGTGGCAACCGAGACGAGCCCCATCGAGATGCTCGTCCAGGAATCGCGGGTGTGGAACGCGCCGGACGCAGGCCGGCCAGGTCCGGCGGCCGCCTCGATGCGCTCGAGTTTGCGGGCGGCCGTCCACTCGAGGATCAGCAGCAATAGGAAGAACGGAATAGCGAACAGCACGGGGTCGCGCATCGTCGGCGGCAGCACGTCGAGAAAAGCCGCAATTCGCTCCACTGTCACACCTCCGTGGCCAGCTTATCGTGGTGTTTATAGCGGCCAATTCATCGGCCGTGAACTGGGTATTGGCGCACACGAACCGGTGCTACTGTCCGGCTCACGGGACCAGAGACAGGAGTCAGGATGGCGGCGACCGAGTACGAGTGGAGTAAACCGGCCGCGATGGCCATTCCCAAAGAGGGGTACTTCGAAGAAGAGCGCGGCCGCTACGGCCCGATCTATCCCCGCACCCCGGCCTGTTACGGCTTCTCGATCATCGCCAAGGTCAAGGAGGGGCGCGAAGAGGCCGTCCGCGCATACGGCAAGCAGATCGAGGAGGCCATCAAGGGCAGCCCGGATGTGTTGGCGCCGCTGAGGCTGCACTACCTGCGGTGGGTGCTCTTCGATGTGGGGTCAGGACTGCATTTTCAGTATCAGGGCATCTTCGACACCGACTTCGACAAGTACACCGAGGACGCGGTCCAGCTGTTCAGCCAGACCGGGATCACGACGGTTTTCACCAACCTCGAAGGCTTCCCCGAAGACTGGAAAGAGAACCCGGTCGCCTTCATCAAGTTCGTCCGCGAACATCAATGCCCGAGCTTCCTGGAGTACGGCGAGTATCCCTTCGTCACCGCCGATGAGATCAAGAAGGCGTTGCGGCTCAAGGCGGCGTTCCAGACGATGCTCGACCAGATGCAGTGACACGCCCAGAAGCGTGTACAGATGCTTGAGCTCGACGATATCCAGCACATCCTGCTGACCCGGACGCCGGCGATGACCGGACGCTACGAATTCCTGTCGTTCGGCAACCCCGCGGGCGGCCGGGCGTGGCTGTCCGAACTGATCCCCGTCGTCGAATCCGCCGCTACGGCGCAAGCTGCGATGGACAGCACCAAGCGGTGGGTCACGCTCGCTTTTACCTGGAACGGCTTGCGGGCACTCGGAGTGCCCGGGGAATCGCTCTCGTCGTTCCCGGAGGAGTTCCGGCAAGGCATGGCCGCCCGGGCCGACATCATCGGCGACAGCGGGCGCAACCACCCCGGCAACTGGGTCGGCGGGCTGGCCGGTGACGACCTGCACGCAATCGCGATCTTGTTCGCGCGTGACGACGCTGAACACGCCCGGGCCACCGGAGTGCACGACGAACTGGTGGCTCGCTGTGACGGCGTGCGCAGCTTGTCGCATCTGGATCTGAATGCGACGCCGCCGTTCAATTACGCACACGACCACTTCGGGTTCCGGGACCGACTGTCACAGCCGGTGATCGAGGGATCGGGAGAGGAGCCCACGCCGGGGTCGGGTGCGGCACTGAAGCCGGGCGAGTTCATCCTCGGCTATCCGGACGAGTTGGGGCCGGTTGCGAACCTGCCGCAGCCAGAGGTTCTGTCCCGCAACGGAAGCTACATGGCCTACCGCCGGCTTCAGGAACACGTCGCACTGTTCCGCAATTACGTCCGGGAGAATGCCGACACCCCCGAAAACGAGGAGCTGCTTGCCGCGAAGTTCATGGGCCGATGGCGCAGCGGGGCCCCGCTGGTGCTGGCGCCCGACAAAGATGATCCCGAACTCGGTGCGGATCCCATGCGCAACAACGATTTCAACTACAAGGTGATGGATCCTCTGGGGTATGCGTGTCCACTGGGATCGCACGCGCGACGCCTGAATCCGCGCGACACCGCGCACAACATGAACCGGCGCCGGATGATTCGACGTGGCGCGACCTACGGGCCCGCACTGCCCGATGGTGTACCGGACGACGGATTGGACCGCGGCATCGCCGCGTTCATCATCTGCGCCAGCCTCGTTCGGCAGTTCGAGTTCGCGCAGAACGTCTGGATCAACGACCGCACATTCCACGAGCTCGGCAACGAACACGACCCGATCTGCGGAACCCAAGACGACACATTGGATTTCACGATACCTAAACGACCGATTCGCAAGGTTCTCAAAGGGCTGCCGGCGTTCACCACGCTCACCGGCGGGGCATACTTCTTCCTGCCCGGCATCAACGCCATGCGATACCTCGCGGCGCTTGATTGATCACGAAGGATTCATCATGAGCACACCTCCGGCGGCGCGTACCTACAACCAAAGCCATGTCCCGCGTCCGCACTCGGGCGGCCGTCGGATCAGCATCTACTGGACATGGAGCTACCCGTGGGAATGTCAACGCAATCCGGCCGAAATGTACAACCGCTTCTCCACGATGACCGAAGTCCGAAATGCATTGTGGCCCAATTACGAGACCGGGGAGTACGACGAGGCGAACTTCCTACAGGGTATCGCCGGCACACTCGAGCTGTTCCACCGCTCGACGCTGGCGTTCCAAGAACTCGCCGGCTACGCCACCGGCCATCCCGTCGCCGTCTTCCAGCGCATCGACCAAGCCGGCTACCGGCTGCCGATCGACGAACGGATCCTCGCCGACACCGACACGTTGATGGTGTTCGGGCTCGATCACATCCTGTCGGAACAAGAAGCCGCTCCAGACGAGATCAACGCCATCCGGGAGTGGTTGCAGCGGGACGGCACCTGCCTACTGCTCGCACCGCACCATGACGTCGGCTTCACCGACGACTTCGCGCAGCGCCAGGTCGAATACCGACATCACGGCGACCCGCTCGTGCCACGACAGCAGCGGTTCGGTCAGTACACGCGCTCGCTGATGAAGGCCCTCGAGGTCCCGGTATATAACAGGTGGGGGCTGCGACCGGCGGTGGTGGAAGGCACTCAAGAGATCGCACCGCTGACCGGATTTCGCGATCTGGACTCCGCGAGGCTGCTCGACAGCGTCACGACATTCAATTTCCACCCACACTTGCCGCACTACGAACTCACTGCTGCGGAAAGCGATTCTGTCCGCGTGCTCGGACGGCAGCGTGTGGATCCAAACAGGCCCCATCCGTTCACCGCAGAGGGCAACACCGAGTTCAACGCGCTGATCTGGATGCCGCCGGCCGGACAGCGGGCGGGCGACATCGTGCTCGTCGACTCGACGAACTTCACCACTTTGTTCGGCGGCACCGACAGTCTCAAGAACTTCTGGAACAACCTGGCGACGATGAAGTGAGCGTCAGCTTGAATCCGGCAGGTCGTCGGGCGTAAGCAGCAGCACCGGCAGCAGCAGGACCACGTGCCCGAAGTAGGCCGGGTTACCGGAAGTTCAAAACCTCGTCGCCCCACATCGCGCGGATGTCGTGGTCGATGTCGTGGACGACGGAGTCGACGCGATCGATGACAAGGCACGCGCGGTCGGCCTCATGGTAAGAAATCCATGCGGGCTCGTCGGGCAGGCCGATCGGCTTGCCCTGATCGGCGAAGTTGATCCACCGCGCCCGAATGCGGGCCGACACAGCCTTTCCGGCCCGCAGGCCGCCGAGTTTGTATGTCGGGTCTTTCGGGCCCATCACGAGATTGCCCCAGACGTAAGGCAAATCCATGGCATGGGTGGCTCCGATGCGCAGAAGCCGCAGCATCGGCGTCGAGAAGTCGAAGCGGTACAGGTACACCGGGGCGACGTTGCTGTGCCCTTCGGCGAGCCAGACCGACGGCATCCGGAATCCGAGGTCGCGCGCGATGCCCATCCCGCGCGCCTTGACCCGTAGACCCGCGTACACGGAGCCAATCTGCTCGTCGGTGGGCAACACCAGTTCCGGTTGCTCCGCGGCGATTTCGGCGAACATGGCTTTGATCGCCGGCGGCGTTATCGGCATCAGCGGCGACTTCATCCACCTGAACAGCGCCGCTTCATTCTTGTTGGTCCCGATGATCAGCGGCACGGGGTGCGACCGGCCTTCGCGCGCGAGTTTCACCGGGTAGTCGGGCACCACGTCGCCGTCGACGATCGGGGCGAACGGTAGCTTGCCGGGGTTTTGCACCGGAAGCGTCTCGAAGAGATGCTGCGAGGCGGCCACCAGCGCGGACACCGGCACGTCGGGTAGCCGGTCAATATCTGACGGGTCGAGACCGAGCTTGTCGAGTACTTGCGCGGTGACTTGTTGAGCGCCTGTGGTGTCGTAAACGGAAGTGGCAGGAGAACTTTGCGCGATGGCGCCGGCGAACAGGCCCCCCGCCGCCGGGCTGGTGAGCAGCGTGGTGATGATGCCGGCGCCAGCCGATTCGCCGAAAAGCGTGACGCGGTTGGGATCGCCGCCGAACGCGGCGATGTTGTCGCGCACCCACTGCAGCGCGAATATCACATCGCGCAGGCCCAGATTGGTGTCGTAGCGGCGGCGGGAATTGGCCCCGGACAGGTCGAGGAAGCCGAACGCGCCGACGCGGTAGTTGACGGTCACTATGACCACGTCACCTTCGGACGCGAGGATTGTCCCGTCATAAAGCGGCTGGCTTGCTGAGCCCAGGACGTACGCGCCGCCGTGCACCCACACCATCACGGGCTTGCGGTCACCGGGCAGTTTCGGCGACCACACATTGAGCGACAGGCAATCCTCGTCCTGCGGCGCGCCGAGGTCTAGCGGAACGACGGGCAGCGTCAGCTGCGGACATACCGGGCCGAACCGGGAGGCGTCGACGACCGTCGTCCACGGCTGAGGAGGCCGCGGCGCGCGAAAGCGCAGCTCTCCGACGGGCGGGGCCGCGTAGCGAATGCCCTTCCAGACCCTGACGTTGCCGGGATCGACGCCACGGACCGGCCCGTGTGTGGTCTCGACGACTGTGCTGTCGCTGCTCATGTGCCTACAGGCTACTCGCCAGTAAGCAGTCCTAACTTTCGGCGCGACCTGCGTGAGAATTTGGCGCCACGGGGCCACCTGTCTTGTTAGGGTAAGAGCCGATTGACCTGGGGTAATTCGAAGTTCTCCTCGAGACCGTGGGAGGTGCTTTGACCGAGCAACCAACCCCGCAGCCGGCAGGCCAGGCTCGGCGTGAGTGGATGGACGCTCACGGGGTCATCGGCGCGCTTCCGAGACAGGCCTACACCTCGTGGATCAGACGTGTCGGCGCCTACCTCGTCGACCAGGTGGTGTACACGCTCTTCGCCGTCCTCGTCGGCGGCATCGGCGGACTGATCGCAGCCGCGACGGGCGGCTCGTCGCGCGTGGAAGGAATCGCCCAGTCGATCGCCACTCTTCTGGTGCTGGCGTACTGGCTATGGAACTGGGGCCACCGCCAAGGCACCACCGGCTCGAGCGTCGGGAAGTCGGTGCTGAAGTTCAAGGTGGTCGATGAACGCAACGGCCAGCCCATCGGCTTCGGAAGCTCCATCCTGCGCCAACTCGCTCACTTCATCGACGCTCTCACCTTCGGCATCGGCTTCCTGCTCCCGTTGGTCACCGCCAAGCGGCAGACGATCGCCGACATGATGATGGACACGGTCTGCCTGCCGATCGAAGAACCTGTCTAGCGATTCCGGGTACTTGTCAGCACACCCGCGAGCACGATCACCACGACGCCCGCCACCGGTACCGTCAGCAGCCCGGCACGCAAGCTGAACTCGTCGGCGACCGCGCCGACAATCATTGGCGCGGACACGAATCCGACTCGCATCAACCAGGTCACAGCGGTCAACCCGGTGCCCGGCCTAAGCCCGGGGAGTTCATCGGCGCGCTGCATCGCGGCAGGAATGAGGGTGGCCACGCCGAACCCCGCCGCCGCGAACCCCCCGATCACGGCCGGCATGCTCGGAAACGCCAACGCAGCCCCCATGCCGGCGGCGGCGATCACACCGCCCGTGCGGGCAACGGCCCGCTGACCGAACCGGTCGACCAGCCGGTCACCGAAAACCCGCCCGACGAACTGAAAGCCGGCCGCGGCGATGTACCCCGACACCGCGACAGCCCCCGGCGCGCCGAGTTCCCGCATGTACAAGGTCGCCCATGAACTGCCCGCATCCTCGACGGTCGCAGCCGCGATCGCGATCGCCACCAACGCCGCCAACGCTGCATACGTCAACATCCGCGCACCGGGCCGTGCGGCGGGATCCGTCCGAACCGCATCGGCGGTTTCGTCGGGCCCGGGCAGCAGGAATCGATACGCGATCGCGCACACCACGGTGAACACCACCGCCGACACCGCCAGGTGCGTGCCGCGCGAGATATGCAACGCGATCGCGCCCGCACCCATCGCCCCGCCGAGGATGGCGCCCGCCGACCACACTGCGTGAAACGAGTTGATGATCGACCGGCCGTACCGGCGTTGCACCCGCAACCCGTGCGTGTTCTGCGCGACATCGGTGACCGCGTCCGCGCCCCCGGCGACGAACAGCGCCCCGGCGAACGCCAACACCGACGGCGCCAGTCCCGCGAGCCATGCGAACAACGCGATACCGACCGACCCCCACACCGCAACCCGAGAGGAATGAAACCGCCGGATCAACGACGCGGCCAGAGGACCGGTGACCAGCGCCCCGACCGAGAACGCTGCGACCGCGACGCCGTATGCGCCGTTCGACAGCCCGAGGTCCGCCTTGATCTCCGGATAACGCGGCAGCAGGTTCGCGAACAGCGCACCGTTGGTCAAGAACAGGGCGGCAACCGCGACCCGCGCCCGACGATCGCGCGTCAGCTGCGACGCAGCGAGCCGTCCGGTTCGCATCTGCCGGACACTACGCCAAGATGACCACCATGACCTCGCAGCAGCAGTCGCTCACCGAGCTGGCCGGGCGCTATCGCGTTGCCACGCAATACGAGGACGCCGACGGTCGGCAGGTTGTCGTGCCCGACCACACGCTCGTCGCCGTTCTCGCAGCCCTGGGTGTCGCCGCGGAAACCGAAGAGGACCGCCGTGCGGCGCTGCGCGACCATGACCGCGCCTACTGGTCCCGCTCGTTGCCGCCGGTGATCGTCACGCGCGCCGGCAGCCCGACGCCGTTCTGGGCGCATGTGACTCACGGCGAGGCCGCTCGCCTGTGGATTCGGTTGGAGGACGGCACCGTCTGGGCGGGGCTGCGTCAACTGGACAACTTCACTCCCCCGTACGACCTCGACGGTCGGCTCGTCGGCGAAGCCACGTTCGAACTGCCGGCCAATCTTCCGCTGGGCTATCACCGGCTGCACCTTGACGAGGCCGGCTCCGACGAGGGCACCACGGTGATCGTCACGCCCCCTACCCTGACCGGGCCCGAGCGGCTCGGCGGACGCCGCACATGGGGGCTGGCGACCCAGCTATACAGTGTGCGCTCCCAAAGATCTTGGGGTATAGGCGATCTCACCGATCTGACCGATCTCGCCGTCTGGGCGGCATCCCGGCACAATGCGGGCTACGTGCTGGTGAATCCTTTGCACGCGGCTGCCCCGACCGTGCCGATGGAGCCGTCGCCGTACCTACCGACCTCGAGACGGTTCGTCAACCCGCTTTACCTCCGCGTCGAGGCCGTCCCGGAGTTCGCGTATGTCCGCGGCCGCCGACGGATCCGCAAGATGCAAGAGGACGTGCAGGCCGGTGCCAAGCGTGTCGACTCCATCGACCGCGACGCCGCATGGTCGGCGAAGCGAGCCGCACTCGAGGAACTCCATCAGGTGCCGCGGTCAGCCGGTCGCGAGCTCGCCTACGCCGCGTTCCGTCACCGCGAGGGACGTGCGCTCGATGATTTCGCCATCTGGTGCGCGCTCGCGCAGGTGCACGGTGGCGACTGGCATCACTGGCCGCAGGACCTCCGGCACCCTGACGGTCCCGGTATCGCCTCGTTCGCACAAGAGCACGCCGACGAGATCGACTTCCACCGCTGGCTGCAATGGCAGCTCGACGACCAGCTCACCACTGTCCAAGCCTGCGCGCTTGGAGCCGGGCATGGCGCTGGGGATCATGCACGACCTCGCCGTCGGCGTGCACCCGAACGGTGCCGACGCATGGGCATTGCAAGACGTGCTGGTGCTCGGCGTCAGCGCCGGCGCACCGCCGGATGCGTTCAACCAGCAAGGCCAGGACTGGTCGCAGCCGCCGTGGCGGCCGGACGCACTGGCAGAACAGGAGTACCGGCCGTTTCGTTCAATGGTCAACGCGGTGCTGCGCCATGCCGGCGGTGTTCGTATCGACCACATCATCGGGCTGTTCCGGCTGTGGTGGATTCCGCAAGGGCGCCAAGCCAACCGAAGGCACCTACGTCTACTACGACCATGGGGCGATGATCGGCATCCTTGCCCTCGAGGCGCATCGCGCCGGCGCGCTCGTCGTCGGTGAAGACCTCGGCACGGTCGAGCCGTGGGTGCGCGACTACCTCCGCGAACGCGGCATCCTCGGCACGTCGATTCTGTGGTTCGAAATGGCCGACGACGGCGCACCGGTTCCCGCGAAACTGCTGGCGCGAATACTGCCTGTCGTCGGTCACCACGCACGACCTTCCGCCGACGGCCGGCTATTTGGCGGGCGACCACGTCCGCCTCCGCGACCGTCTCGGGCTGCTGACCCGATCCTTCAAGGACGAGCTTGCCGGCGATCGCGCGGAGCAGGAGGCGTGGCTGGCCGAGCTTCGCCGGGTCGGACTGCTCGCCGAAAACGCCGATGTCAACGACACGGTGCTCGCACTTCATCGGTACCTCGCGCGGCACGCCGTCCAAGCTGCTGGCGCTGTCGCTGAGCGACGCCGTCGGCGACCGACGAACCCAAAACCAGCCCGGCACCACCGACGAGTACCCGAACTGGCGCGTGCCCCTGTGCGGTCCCAAGGGACGTCAACTGCTGCTCGAAGACGTGTTCCGCGACCGGCGCGCCGCGACGTTGGCAGACGCGATGCACGCCGCGATCGGAGGTGATGGCGACATGAAGTACGCCGTCATCGCGCCCGTCGACGCCGGTGTGACCGCCGACCCGTCGTGGATGGCCGCGTTCGCACGCCACGTCGAGGTCTGCGGCTTCGACGAGATCGTCGCCGTCGAGCACACCGTGCTCGCGACAACGTACGACAGCGTCTATCCCTACGACGACGTCCGGAAGGGTCGACCTCCCCGCCGACTGCCCGGTGCCGGATCCGCTTGACCTGCTTGCGTTTCTGGCCGGGCAGACCACCACGCTCGGTCTGGCCACCGGGGTGCTGGTGCTGCCCAACCACCATCCGGTCGTGCTCGCGAAGCGGGTGGCGACGGTCGACGCGCTGTCGCACGGACGCGCTGCGGCTGTGCGTCGGCGTGGGGTGGCTGCGCGAGGAGATCGAAGCGTGCGGTGCCCCGTTCGAGCGCCGAGGCCGACGGGCCGACGAGCAGATCGAGGTGATGCGGCTGCTGTGGGCCGACAAGCCCGAGGGCGCAAGCCACAGCGGCGAGTTCTTCCGTTTCCGAAACGTCACTTGCTATCCCAAGCCCGCGCAGGGCGAGCGGCTGCCGATTCACATCGGCGGCCACAGTGTCGCGTCCGCGCGGCGCGCCGGGCGCCTCGGCGACGGCTTCCAACCGCTCGGCCTGACCGGAACTCGGCTGCGCGAGCTGGTTGATGTCATGCGCGATGAGGCGGCGCGCGCCGGCCGCGACCCCGAGGCGCTCGAACTGTCGCTCGGCCACCTCGTCACCAAGGTCGACCCCGAACGTGCCGCGAAACTCGCCGAACTCGGCGCGGCCGGGTCGTGCTTGCGATGCCGCCGGTCTCGAACATCGAGCAGGCCAAAGACGAATTGTCAGCCTGCGCACAGCGACTCGGGCTCGCCCGTGACGCTCGACGCCGTCGACCGGCTCGCGCTGTCCGACCTGGTGCACCGCTATGCGGCCGGCGCGGATGACCGACGGTTCGACGACGTGCTCGAGCTGTTCGCCGAAGACGCGACGCTGTCGGTGCCCGACCCGCCCAAGTCGCTCGAACCCGTCAGCCGTGCATCGCGGACACGACGAGATCGAAAGGGCCATCGCAACTGTCGCCGCGGCCGCCCGGACCCAGCACGCGATCGTCGGCGAGGTCTACACGGCGGCATCTCACGGAGCCCGCGGCCGCGTCTCCTGCGTCGCTCATCACTGGAGCCGCCACGACGACCGGGTCACCGACGTCGTCTGGCACCTGCGATACGACGATGAGTACGTTCGTACCGATGCCGGATGGCGATTCCGCGGACGGGCGCTGACGATCGACGCCATCGAAACGCTGCCGGTGCGTCGGCTTCGGCCGGAGGCGACTTAGCGAACGAAAGGCTGACGAGAGCATGCGCGCCTGGATCGTCTGGTCCGTCGGGCTGCTGGCCTACATCGTCGCCGTCCTTGACCGCACCACGCTCGGGGTGTCCGGCCTGCAAGCGGCGAACAAGTTCGGGGCCAGCCCCAGCCTGCTGTCGTCCTTCGTCGTGCTCCAGGTGGTGGTGTACGCGGCCGCGCAGGTCCCGGCCGGCGTGCTGCTGGACAAGTTCGGCTCGAAGGCCCTGATCGTCAGCGGCGCTGCGCTCATGGCCGCAGGCCAGCTCACCCTTGCGTTCACCACGTCTCTGCCCGCGGCGATCGGGGCACGCGCGGTCCTCGGTCTCGGCGACGCGCTGACCTTCATCTCGGTGTTACGGCTCGTCCCGCACTGGTTTCCGCCGCGACGCGTTCCGCTGGTGACGCAGCTTACCGGCATCTGCGGTCAGCTCGGCCAGGTGCTGTCGGCCATCCCGTTCCTGGCGGTGCTGCTGCACGCCGGGTGGACCGCCGCGTACACGTCGGTGGCGGCGCTCGGGCTGCTGTCCATGGCGTTAACGCTCGCACTGGTGCACGACACGCCCGAGGGCGCGATCGTCAGAGATGAGAAGACTGAGCTGCGCGCCACGCTGGCCAACGTGAAAACCGTTTGGCTGCGCCCGGGCACGCGGCTCGGCTTTTTCACGCACATGGGTTCACAATTTTCGGTCACCATCTTCGCGCTGATGTGGGGTGTGCCGTATTTGACTGCCGCTCAGGGGGTTTCGACCGGAACAGCCGGTGCGCTGCTTTCACTTTCGGTGGTCACGGCCATCGTCGCCGGCGTCGTGATCGGCATCATCACGGCGCGCTACCCGATGCGCAGGTCGTGGATGGTGCTGGGCATCATCGCAAGCAACGCGGCGATCTGGACGGCGGTGTTGTTGCTTCCCACCCGGGCACCGCTTTGGCTGCTCACCGCGCTTGTGGTGGTGATCTCGGTCGGCGGACCCGGGTCGATGGTCGGATTCGATTTCGCGCGCACGTTCAACCCCCGCGCCACCCTCGGCACCGCGCAGGGAATGGTCAACATGGGCGGGTTCCTCGCCTCACTCATCGTGATGCAGGCGATGGGCGTGATCATCGGTGCGGCCGGCGGCTACTCGTTCGAGTCGTTCCGCATCGCGTGGACCGTGCAATACGGTGTCTGGGCGCTCGCCGTCGCCGGCATCCTGATCACGCGCAGGAAGGCCCGGCGCGCGCTGACGCCCGCACAACTGCGTTACCTGCTCGAAGGGTTCGAAACTCCGCACGCCGACGCGACAGCCGAAGCGCCGCAACGGCGTAACGCCTAGCGCTTGCGCGCCGTCTCCCGGCGATTGGCCTTCTTGATCGCCGACACCAGCTCGGCCTTGCTCATCTTCGAGCGACCCGAGATATCCAGTCGCCGTGCCACATCCATCAGATGCGCCTTGGGTGCAGTCGCGTTCACCCCTTCGGCCGACTTGCCCGTCGGATGCGGCCCCCCGCTTTTGGCACGCTCGTCCGACGGCCCCTTCGCGGCCTTCTTCTCCCAGTGGTCGCCGACCTTTTCGTGGCTGTGTTTGAGGGCGTCGTATGCCACGCGGTGTGCTCGCTCGCCCTCGCCGTAGGAGTCCGCGGCCGCATCGTGCACCTTGGCGAAGGTCCGCTGAGCCTTGGCGCTCGACTTCCTCAGGGTGCTGGGCAATTCGCTCTGCTTGGCGGTCCCCTGCTTGGTGGTTTTGGGCATCCGAACGTTTACCCGGCAAGTCCGCTGCGAAAACGCCCAACCCGTTGTTGACTGAGTGTCATGGTGCGTTCGAGACTCTGGGCCAAGATTCCCTTGATCGGGATGTCGATGGTGTTTCTGGCGATGGCGATCGTCGCCGTCACCGCATACCTTCACGCCGGCTGGTATTCGATCATCGGCTACGCGGCCGCGGCCGCTATCGGCGTGATCGGCTTCGTCCTCACTTTTCGTGACATATCGAACCCTCCGCCTCCTGCGAAGTCCGAGCGGCCCCCTGGTGGGACTGGCGAATGACCACCGCGCCGGAGCAGTCGGCTCACACCAGGGAATCGCTGACCGCCGAGGATGCCGGCTACCACAAGGGCCTCAAGCCACGTCAGCTGCAGATGATCGCGATCGGCGGCGCCATCGGCACCGGATTGTTCCTCGGCGCCGGTGGCCGACTGGCCCACGCCGGACCGGGCCTGTTCCTGGTCTACGCATTCTGCGGCGTCTTCGTCTTCCTGATCCTGCGGGCCCTGGGCGAGCTCGTCCTGCACCGGCCGTCGTCCGGGTCGTTCGTGTCCTATGCCCGGGAATTCTTCGGCGAGAAGGCGGCATTCGTCGCGGGATGGATGTACTTCCTCAACTGGGCGATGACGTCGATCGTCGATTCGACCGCGATCGCCACGTACTTCCACTTCTGGTCTGGGTTCAAGGGCGTCCCGCAATGGCTGATCGCGCTCATCGCGCTGGCTGTTGTACTGGGCGTGAACCTAATCTCGGTGAAGGTGTTCGGCGAACTGGAGTTCTGGGCCGCACTCATCAAAGTCCTTGCACTGGTGACCTTTCTGGTTGCGGGGACCATCTTCCTCGCCGGTCGCTACCAGATTCAGGGGCAGTCAACCGGATTCAGTGTGATCGGGCACAATGGCGGCCTATTCCCAGTCGGTCTGTTCCCACTGGTTATCGTCACCTCCGGCGTGGTTTTCGCTTATGCCGCAGTCGAACTCGTCGGCACCGCCGCGGGTGAGACCGCCTATCCGGAACAGATCATGCCCCGAGCGATCAACTCAGTCATCGCCCGGATCGCACTCTTCTACGTCGGCTCGCTGTTTCTCTTGGGCCTGCTTCTGCCCTACACCACTTACAAAGCCAGCGAGAGCCCGTTCGTCACATTCTTCTCCAAGATCGGGGTCAGTGGCGCGGGCACCGTCATGAACGTCGTCGTGCTGACAGCCGCTTTCTCCAGTTTGAACGCAGGCCTGTACTCGACCGGTCGGATCTTGCGGTCGATGGCAATGAACGGCAGCGCACCGAAGTTCACCTCGAGGATGTCCACGCGAGGTGTCCCGTACGGCGGCATCTGCCTCACCGCGCTGATCGGATTGTTCGGCGTTCTGCTCAACGGCGTGGTGCCCGAGAAGGCGTTCGAGATCGTTCTCAACATGGCGGCCCTCGGCATCATCGCGTCCTGGGCAACCATCGTGATGTGCCAGCTTCAGTTGTACCGATGGTGGAAGCGCGGGATCATGGACCGGCCGTCCTTCCGGATGTGGGGCGCCCCCTACACCGGCTATCTCACGATGGTGTTCTTGGTTGCTGTCCTGGTGCTCATGGCGTTGGATCCGCCGATCGGCTCCTGGACTGTCGCCACACTGGTGGTCATCATCCCCGCGTTGATCGTCGGTTGGTACGCGGTCCGCAAGCAAGTGCTCGCCATCGCGCAGCAGCGGGTGGGCTTCACCGGCCAGTTCCCGGTCGTCGCCAATCGTCCCCCTCCCCGTCCGAAAGATGAGTGACCGGTAGCGTCTTCGAACATGGGCGACGAACTGACGCGGTGGCGGATGAACCTCGCTGACGACAGCACGATCACGTTCGACGAAGCCACACAGACGATCACAAAGATCAGCACCGGTGAGAAGTGCTACCTCGGTGACTACCCGTCGTTCGCGGTCGATGGCGAGACCCTCTTCGTCTCCAGCGGGCACGCGCCCAACCTGGGTAAGTGGTACGTCCCGGGCTGAGGTTCACGACTCAAGTTGGCTCGCAAGGCTTTTCAGTGTTTCGGCCAGGGTCCGGCCGACCTGGCGGGTGGCCACCCGGTCAGCGATCAGCCCGAGGATGCCGCCCGGCGCCTGGTAGGACAGCCGGAACGTCACCTTGGTGTGCCCATCGCCGGCGTCGCGCAACCGGAACCGGCCCCGCAACGTGATGCCGGTGATCGATGTCCAGGCCAGATCGCGCGGCTCGTCGAACTCGACCACTTCGACGACGCCACCCACGGGTACCGAACCGATCTTCCAGTGCACGGTGAAGCGCGCACCGACATCCATCGCGCCGTCGGTGATGGTCTCCCACCGCGCGAGACTCGGCATGAACGACGGATAGCGGTCGGGGTCTCTGACCACCTTCCATACCGCGTTGCGCTCGGCGTTGATGACGCGCACGCGTTGAACCCGCATCGCTACCCTCGCTTCTTCGCGCGAGCGCTCATCGGTGCCGTCTCTTCTTCGCGCGAGCGCTCATCGGTGCCGTCTCTTCTTCGCGCGAGCGCTCATCAGCCGATCACCGGGAAACGACGCTCGGCGGCCAACCGGTCAACCCCGCCCTGCAGGCTCGCCATCACCTTGTCGTGGACTGCGTCGTCGTCTCCGGCCTGAACCATTTCGGCTTCGATCGGGTCTTGCACCTCGATCGTGATCTTGGCGGGTAGCGGGATGTGGCCCGCCAGGTCGCTGATGTTCAGCCCCCACGGCAGCGCCAGCGAGATCGGCACGCTCTTCAGGCGCAGCAGTTTGTCGGCCATCAGCAGTTTGGCCAGCCATTGGCCGCGGTCCAGGAACAGCGCGGTCTCCTGACCGCCGACGCTGGCCACGGGAACGATCGGCACGCCCCCCTCGCGGGCGAGCCGCACGTAACCCGTGCGACCGCCGAAGTCGACCTGATGGCGCTTCCATGACGGACGGAACACCTCGTAGTCGCCACCCGGATACACCAGCAACGCGGCACCTGATTTCAGCGCCAACTGTGCGTTCTCATGATTGGCCGCGACGGTGCCGAACTTGCGCAGAAACCCCAGCGGTGGCGCGGACACCACGAGGTTGTGCGCGAGCTGATAGAACGGCCGCTCGACGCCGAAGTAAGTGCAGAACGCCAGGGTGAACACGAACGTGTCCGGGGGCACGTTGCCGCCGCTGTGGTTGCCCACCAGCAACACCGGTCCCTCGGGCGGGATTCGGTCCAGCCCCCGCACGTCGGCGCGGAAATACACCGACGCCAGCAACCACATGCCCGGAAGCTGATCGCGGATGTAGTCGGAGTCGCGCTGGTCGAGGTCGGCCTTCGGAACGCGTGAGGTCACCTGGTTCCGCGCCCAATCCAGAACGTCGCCGAGTCCGGCCATGCCGAACATATTGACAACAGCCGGGCAAGTGAAACCCCGGCGTTATGTCGGCCGCGGATCGGCGTCGCAACCAGCTACGTAAAATCGTTCGTCAGCCCACTGGGAGGAGGCCGCGATGCTGCGACCGCAACGATTCGAGCACGAGGTCGACCCCGGCCCGATACAGATCCAGCCTCGCAAGGTGCACTTCGACTTCTCGGCCAGCCCGCTGCACTGGATTCCCGGCCATCCGGTCGCATCGGACATGATCGGGATCCTCAACGTGGTCCTGCCCAGCGCGGAGCGCTGGTTCGTCGCCGTGTACAACGAGGCGCTGCCGTTGGTGAAGGACCCGAAGCTCGCAGAGGACATGCGTGGCTTCATCGGCCAGGAGGCCATCCACGCCGACGTGCACGAGCAGGCGCTGCACGAGTTCATGGAGGCGCGGGGCTTCGATCCGACGCCGATTCTCGATCAGGTCGAGTACTCGTTCTCCAAGGTGCTGGGCCCGTCGACGTCGACGAACCCGAGGCGGCGGCACAATCAACTGTGTGACCGGCTGTGGTTCATCGCCGCACTCGAGCACTACACCGCCGTCCTCGGTGACTTCGCGCTGAACAGCGCCTGGGACGACTTCGACGCAGATCGAACGTTCGTGGACCTGTTTCGCTGGCATGCCGCCGAGGAGGTCGAACACCGCAACGTGGCTCATGACGTCGCCACCTACTTCAGCGACAGCTACCTGGATCGCGTCGGCGCGATGCTGATGGCTTCGACGTTCATGTTCGTCATGTTCCAGCGTGTCGCGTGGTATCTGGTGAAGACCGATCCCGAGGTGGACTTCGGGTGGCTGCGGTTCCAGCGACTGCGCTACTTGGACTCGAAGAAGCGTCTTCTTCCCCGCTATCGAAAGCTCTTCGGCTCCAACACCCTCGACTACCTTCGGCCCGGATTCACGCCCGAGAAGATGGGGTCGACGGCGCAGGCGGTGGCCTACTTGGCCAGTTCGCCGGCCGCGCGTGCCGCTCATCTCTAATGCAGAAGTTTCCGCGGGTCGCCGACGTCCCGCCGAGCGCCTCGGGACGGTCCCGCCACGACCCTCTGCTGGGACTCGCGAAGGTTGTCGTGTCGGGCGTCTGGGGACTCACGTCGTCGGTTCGGCGCCCGCCGCCGGTGGCGGAACGCGACCGCACACATCTGCTTCGCGTGGTGGACCGGCAGATGGTGGCCCACGACGAGAACGTGGTGGCGCTGACCTTGGCCGCCGCGGACGGCCAGCCACTGCCGCGGTGGTTTCCCGGCGCGCACATCGACATTCACCTGCCAAGCGGCCGCGTCCGGCAGTACTCCCTCAACGGTGATCCCGCGGTGCGCGAGTCGTATCGAATCGCGGTGCGGCGCATACCCGATGGTGGCGGGGGGTCCATCGAGGTGCACGACGGCCTCACGGTGGGTGCGACGGTTACCACCGGCGGACCCCGTAACGCGTTTCCGCTGTCGATGCCCGGCTACGGGTCTCCCACGCGCCGTTTCCGGTTCATCGCGGGAGGTATCGGGATCACGCCGATCCTCCCGATGCTTCGACAGGCGCAGCGGCTTGCCATCGACTGGTCGATGGTCTACGTAGGGCGCAGCGCGGACAGTCTGCCGTTCGCCGACGAGGTCGCAAAGTACGGCGACCGCGTCGCGATCCGCACCGACGACGTCGCGGGTCTGCCCACCGCCGACGACCTGCTGGGCGAATGCGCTGACGGCACCGCCGTTTACGCGTGCGGGCCCGCGCCGATGCTGACGGCGATCCGCGGTCGGCTGGCCGGTCGCGACAACGTCGAGTTGCATTTCGAACGGTTCGCCGCGCCGCCGGTGGCGGACGGCAGGGAGTTCTCTGTGTCCATCGCGTCCTCGGGCGAGGTCGTGGGCGTCGGTGCCGACGAGACGCTGCTCTCGGCGTTGCAGCGGTCGGGCGTGTCGGCCCCCTACTCCTGCCAGCAGGGGTTCTGCGGGACCTGCCGCACACGGGTTCTGGGCGGCGAAGTCGACCACCGTGACACACTGCTCACCGACCCCGAGCGAGGCGCCGGGACGATGCTGGTGTGCATATCGCGTGCGCCCGAGGGCGAACGGCTCACGCTCGATCTGTAGGTGTCACCCCTCGTTGCGGAAGACGCTGACATCTGCGATCTTGCGATCGTCGAGCTCGACAAACAGCACACCGCGGCCCGTCGGGGTTGTGATCGACACGGCCACCGTATTTCCTGCGGCAATTACCTTGTCCCACTTACATTCTGGCATCTGCTCGGCCAGTTGACCGGCTGACAGCCCGTCAACAACGAGCTGTTTGGCCCGCCGGCCCGCGCCACGCAAACCGGACAGGAACCCAGCCGTCCCCCCGAGACCTTGGTTGCGGAGCAGCCCGGTCGAGAGCGCCAGTGACGCCGGCACCGACCTCACCCCGTGACGGATGAACTGGCCCAACAACGTCGAGAGCTCCCAGTACGCCCGCAATCGGGTTATCCGCCAATCGTCTCCAGTCCGGCGCAGGTCATAACGCCGGAACACGGGGTTCATCAACCGCACGCCCGAGCCCATCCCCACCTCGAGAGTGAGATCGCGAATCACGCTCGTGCCGCTGACGATGTCGACGTCGCGATGGAAGCTGATCTGCCGTGGGCCGATGAATGTGTCGTAGAACCGCGCGATCTCGCTGCGCCCGACATGCGGGCGAGAGCCCACGGGGTCCTCGACGCAGCCGTCCTCGGTGAAAAGCCCCACCCAACCCGCGCGGTCGTGTGCGGTGGTCGCGACCGGCGACTTCTCGACGGTGGCGAGCAGCTCGGCGGCGGTGGGCATCGGTGATCAGTTGGCCTCCCGTAGGGGGATGCCCTCGCTCGCAGAGAATTCAGCTTCGCTCTCGTTCGAAAGCCCGATCGAAACCACGGATCGCGAGAACATCGCGTCGGTCAGGTAGGCCAGTGCCACCGCCCACCGGTTGACCAACCGCGGCATCGCATACAGGTGGTAGGCCCGTGTGACGAACTTCGCCGGATAACCTGAGATGTGGATGTTGAGTGGGTTCGCGACGGCGTAGTGGGGGCCCAGGTCGACGACCAGGCCCATGTTCTTGTGCGCGTATTCCTTCATCGCCCCATACCCGAGACTGGCGGCGACGTTGCGCGCCAACGCCTTTCCCTGCCGCATCGCGTGCTGCGCGGTGGGCGGCGTGATCTTGCCCGGCTGGGTCAGATCCGGCACCGCCGCCGCGTCGCCGGCGGAGAAGACGTCGGGATGGCCCGGCACTCGGAGATCGGCTTGGACCTTCAGCCTGCCCTGTTCGGTCGGCAGCCCGAGCGTCTCGATCAGCGGCGCGGCCGTCACGCCGGTCAACCACGCCACGGTCCGCGTCCCCACCACTGAGTCATCGCTCAGGACAACGTGATTCGGGTGAACCTCCTTGAGGGTGATGCCCAACCGGATGTCGATGCCGCGGCGGCGCAGCACGTGCATCGCGGACTCTCCCAGCTTCTCCCCGACCTCCGGCATGACCTGCTCCGCGAGGTCGAGAAGCAGGAAGTTCACCGATGCCGGGTCGAAACCCATTTGTTTGGCGGCCGCGTCGGCAAGTGCACGTAACTGGGCCACCAGCTCCGTGCCCGAATACGACGCGCCGACGACGACGATGGTCCTGCGCGCTTGGGCGAGGTCCTCGTCGTCATCGAGGCACGCCAGCTCGAACTGCTCGAGAACGTGGTCGCGCAGGTAGAGCGCTTCGGCGGTCGATTTCAACCCGCGCGCGTACTTGGCGAGGCCCGGGACGTCCATCAGCCGGGTGACCGATCCCGGCGTGAGCACCAGCCTGTCCCAGGACATGCTGCGTGACCGCTGTTCGGGGTCGGTGAACGTCAGCGTGTGCTCGGCCGGGTCGACCTCGTCGACGCGGCCGCGCACGGCATGGGCGCCCTTGAGGCCGCCGGCCAGCGGAATCGTCACGAAACGGGCGTCCATCACTCCACCGGCCACGTCCGGCAAAAGCGGTGTGTACAGCATGTAGTCGACCGGCGAGATCAGCGTGACGGCGACGGGGGCGTCCTGCTTGCGCATCTGGCGGGCGAGCCGACGGGCGCATTCGAATCCGGTGAAGCCGCCTCCCACGACCACCACCGAGCTCATTTGCCCGACTGTATGCGCAGAGTGATTGACCATGGGGGTCAAGTACCCACCGCGGTGAAACCAAACTCATACCGAGCTAGAACCCGCTGCGTTTCCGCCACCAGAGAGTGTTCGGCTGATTACGCTTCGCTGAGACGGATCACGCCGCCGACGAATGCTATGTAAAGGAAGAGTCGTGTTTTCACGAACGCTTTACCTGATACCGGGGTTGGCGGTGGCCGCAACGGCCGCCGCGCTGGTGGCCGCGCCCACAGCGGTCGCCGAATGCACGTACAGCGGTGGTGTGACGATATGCGCGCAGGGCAGTGTCTCGGGCCCGTCGAACGTGCCAACGTCGTCCGGGCCTTACTACCCGTACCCGTGTGAGGACGACTGGCTGTGCGACGACGGCGGCGTGTCGATTATCGTCGATCCCGGGCCTCCTGGCGGTGGCATTGATATCGGCCGCCCCGGCAGGCCGGGTATCGGCCCCGGCTGACGCTCAGTTCTCCTAAAACCGCCAAATCGGTTGACCGGCTTGGTGGTCCGGCCCGGGGTGGAGGCCAGAAAGGTTTCGCATGCGTCCGATGACATTGGCCAAGACGACCGCGGCCGTCCTCGTCACCGCGGCTGCCGGCGGCCTTGCCAGCCGGCCGGCCTCCTCGCCCTGGTACGAGCGGCTGAAGAAGCCGCGGTTTCAGCCCCCACGGCAGGTCTTCCCGGTGGTCTGGCCGGTCCTTTACGCCGACATTGCTGCGGTGTCGGCCGTGACCATCGACAGCCTGCGGGACCAGGGCCTGCCCGAACAAGCCCGCGCCTACACGGCGGCCCTCGCTGCGAATCTCGTCCTGAACGGGAGCTGGACCTGGTTGTTCTTCAGCCGTCACCAACTCGGCGCCTCGGCAGTCGCGGCCGGAGTGCTCACGGCCAGCAGTGCCGACCTCACGCGGCGCGCTGTTCAGGCCGGCGGCCGCCGCGGGGCGCCGCTGGCGGCGTACGCGCTCTGGTGTGGATTCGCGACCGTGCTCTCCACCCGCATCTGGATGGTGAATCGGCCCTGAACCCACTCACGCGATCCCGCATGTGTAGCCGCCGGTGGGACCACAATGGAGTCGGAAGACTCTCAGTGAGGCGAGGCTACGATGGCGACCACTACATCCCCTGTCCATACCGGCGTGCCCAACTTGGGGGCACTGTTTCTCGAGCGTGTCAAGACGTCGCCGGACAAGGAGGCTTTTCGCCACCTGGACGGTGGCCAATGGGTGTCGGTCAGCTGGCGGCAATCGGCCGATCGAGTGGAGTCGTTGGCGGCCGGTCTGCTCGCGCTCGGCGTGGAGCCAGAACAGCGCGTCGGGATCGCGTCGAGCACCAGATATGAATGGATCCTCGCCGACCTGGCCGTGATGTGCACCGGAGCGGCGACCACCACGGTCTACGCGAACACCAACGCCGTCGACACCGCCTACATCCTCGCTGACTCAGAATCGCGGGTGGTCTTCGCCGAAAATGCCGACCAGCTGGCGAAGTTGACGGAGCACCGTGCGGACCTGCCCAACGTCACCAAGGTTGTGCTCTTCGACGGCACCGCCGACGGGGACTGGGTGATCACCCTCGCCGACCTGGCCGAGATGGGCACCAAGCACCTCGCCGACCATCCGGCATGCGTGCACGACACGGTCGACCGGATCACCCCGGATCAGCTGGCCACGTTGATCTACACATCCGGAACGACCGGCAAACCAAAGGGTGTTCGGCTGCGCCACCAGGCATGGGTGTACCACGGGATGACCGTTGCGGCGATGCATCTGCTCGGTGAGGACGACATCCAGCTGCTGTGGCTCCCGCTGGCGCATTCGTTCGGCAAGGTGCTGGTTTCGGCCCAGCTGGCGTGCGGATTCATCAGTGCGGTCGACGGCCGCGTCGACAAGATCATGGAGAACACCGCGGCGATAAGGCCGACGTTCATGGCCGCCGCCCCGCGGATTTTCGAAAAGGCGCATTCCCGCATCATCATGGGCCAGCAGGAACAGGGCGGGATGAAGGAAAAGCTGTTCCAGCGAGCCTTCGCTGTGGGTGTTGATGTGGATCGTAGGCGGCGCGAGCACAAGCCTGTTCCGCCACCAATAAGCCTGCAACACAAGCTGTTTGACCGGCTGGTGTTCAGTAAGGTGCGCCAGGCCTTCGGCGGCCGTATCCGGTTCTTTGTCTCCGGCTCCGCGCCGCTGAACCGTGAGATCGCCGAGTGGTTCCACGCTGCCGGGCTGCTGATCCTGGAGGGATACGGACTGACCGAGACCGCCGGTGGCGGGTTCATCAACCGCCCGGACAACTACAAGCTCGGCACCGTCGGTCTGCCTTTCGACGGGACCGAGGTGCGGATCGGCGAGGAGGGCGAGGTCCAGATCAACGGACCCGAGGTGATGGCCGGCTACCACAACCTGCCGAACATAACCGCTGAGGCGGTCACCGAGGACGGCTGGCTGCGCACCGGCGACAAGGGAACACTGGACGGTGACGGGTTCTTGACGATCACGGGCCGGCTCAAAGAGATGTTCAAGACGTCTGGTGGTAAATACATCGTGCCGCCGGCGATCGAAGCCAAGTTCATTGCCGATTGCCCATTCGCCAGCCAGTTCATGGTCTTCGGTGAGGGGCGCAACTACTGCGTCGCGCTGATCGCGCTGGACCCCGACACGATCTCGGGCTGGGCGGCAGAGCAAGGGTTGCCCGACAAGTCGTATGCCGACTTGGTCAAACTGCCAGAGGTCCACGCGTTGATCGACGAGTACGTGAAGAAGCTCAACTCCGAGCTCAACCGCTGGGAGACCATCAAGAAATGGGTGCTCCTGGACCACGATCTGTCGGTGGAGCGCGGCGAACTCACGCCATCACTAAAAGTCAAGCGGGCCGTCGTCGCCGATCAGAACAAAGAGATCATTGACGGCTTGTACAAGTAGTTCCGCCAAGAATTCCTTGTGGCTGACGCCGCACCGGTTAGGCTTTGCTGCAGTCCACGCAAAGTCAGACGACGCGAGGGTGGGACATGATTCGTCAGCTATTGACCGCCGCGGCGATTGCGGCCGCCACCATCAGCGCGGCGCCGACCGCGGCCGCCGATGATCCTTCGGGCCGGTACCCCGGCGACGTGCCGGGCATGAACTACGACGCCTCGCTGAACGCACCGTGCGACAACACCGATCGGTTCATCTTCGGCCGGGGCCGCGGTGGTGAAGCGATGCAATGCCACTGGATCCCCAACCAATGGCCACCGATCTACACGGGTTTCTGGGTGATCTCCTACCCGTTGTACGGTGTGCACAACATCGGTGAACCGTGCGATAACCCGCGAGGTGCGGCGGCGCAGTCTCCGGACGGAATCGCGCTGGTGTGCACGGCGCAGTACGGCTGGGTTCAGTGGGTGTGAACCGCCACCGCGAGCGCGACCTCAGCCCCGTGAGCTAGTCGCGCTGGCAACTCTGGCGAACATTGTGTAGCTTGCAGGACCCGTAGAGCGACGGCGCCAGTCCTGTCTCCCGGACGCTACCAGCTAACAAGAGGTCGGCCATGCGTCGAGCGCTTGGGTCCGCCCTGCTGGATGAACCCATGGCTCTGGTCATGCTTTAATATTCGAACCCACGCCAGGAGACGGCGGACCTTGAGGAGTTGGGCTGTGGCAAAGCATCGTAAGCCGAAGAGATACGCACCGCCGTCGGCCGCGTGCACGGGGACACCGGCGCGCAGGCTAACGCCGAGTCACGGCATGGCAAAGCACGTCAAACGGCTCCGTCCGCCCGCACTTGTCCTGGCGGGCACCACGGCGGCCGGCGTGTCGGCCGTTCTCGTGTTCGGTCACGCGACCGACAACACCGCCGACAGCTCCCAGGTCCGGCTCGCGAGCGCGGTCATCGGCATCGGCGGTCGGGGCGACCCGACGTCGTCGAACATCCCCAACAAGTTGAACGGCACGGTCGTTCCGAACGCCGGCTGCCCGACTGCTACATCCCCGTCCACGTACCCGGCCTCGTCTTCATCGACAACAGCGTCGCCGCAGGCGTGCCAGTGCTCGACCAGGAGATCCGCGATCATCGGCAGCACAGCCAGACCAGTCCGACGATCCGCGTCGTCGGGTATTCGGAGGGAACGCTCGTCGCCGAGCACGAACGCCGCATCTTGGCCACGTCGGACATCCCAGCCGACGAACTGACGTTTCTCATGATCGCGTCGCCGAACGTGCCGAACGGCCGCGATCTTCGGACGATTCCCCAAGTTCGACCTGTTCATCGTCTCGTCCAACGGGACCGGCGCAGCCGTCGACGTACGACACCACTTACGTCACGAACGAATACGATCCGTACGCCGACTTCCCCGCCTACTTCAACCCGGTGTCGCTCGCGAATACTTCGACGTCGGTGTACTACGTCCACCCCGACCAGTACTACGACTCCGTTGATCTCAACGCGCCGGTGGGTCGAGCTCAAGACCGTCAACGACAATGCGCCGGCGGTACGGATACGTACTACTTCGTTCTGGCCGACCACCTGCCGTTGCTCCGCTCCCGCGCGACGATCTCGGCCGCTATCGGCACCACGTCCTTGACCGAACCTGTGATGAGCGCGATCCGAGCCGGTCTGTTCGTGGTCGTCGACATGGGATACACCGACCGCGAACCTGAATCCCGAAGTGCCGACCCCGTTTTCGTTGATCACGCCACCGGCGAAGATCGGCGAGGCCGTGGCCGGCCTGCCCGGCGCGATCCAGCAGGGCGCGAACAACTTCGTCACCGGAGTCACGTCGATTCCGCGTCGGCACCGACACCGTTCAGTACGAAACTCACCGTCGATCGACGCGCCGTCGCAACCCGCGGCCTGATGCGTTAGATGTGAACCACGTAATCGGACGTGCGGAAATCACCGGACACCGCGTTCGATTCGCCCAACGGTCCCTCGACTGACACCCAGGCGCCGTCAGCGCCAGGCATGACGTCCGCCTGGATCGTCGTGGTTCCGTTCCCGGCCGAGTCGGTATTGAGCGGACCGAGCGCCACGCCGGAATCGTTCGCGCCACACCTGATCCCCGACCGCGGCATTTCCACCAACCTGACGTCGTAGGAAATGTCCGCTGTGGCCCCGAAGAGATGTGTCTCCGCACTCACCGTGTTACCGCTTCTCGTGATGATCACGTAGCCAGTCCCCCTGGTTGCTGGTGGTATACCGCTGGTATTGCTGAAATCGCATCTCTTCAAGTTGGCACTGAGCGGCACCATCGTGGAACCATTCGCCACCGCGGTTCCCGCGCCAAATGCGAGCGCCGCTATTGAGCAGATAGGCACGCTAACGGCTGTGAACACGCTGACGAAGCCGGGTCGTTGACGCATCGCTGTACTTCCTTCCCCGTTTCCACACCGCCCGGGGGTAAGTATTGACGACGGACCGCGACTTAGCCAGCAAAGATTATGCCGGTTAGCCAAAAATGGCGCCGCTAGATGGCGGCCAGGAAATCGGAGGTGCGGAAATCGCCGGTCAGCTGGTTGGAAATACCGAGCGGTCCCTCGACCGACACCCATGCTCCGGTAGCACCCTGCATGATGGGTGCTTGCACGGTGACCGTGCCGTTTCCGACCGAGTCGGTGTAGAGCTGAGCGAAGCCCACCCCCGGGTCACCGGCTGCGCAGCTGATCCCGGGGCGAGGAACCTGAACAAGCCTGACTCCGTACCAGATGTCCGGGATCACGGTGACCATGTGTACCTCCGCGGTGAGCGTGTTTCCGCTTCTGGTGATGGTCGCCGACCCGGTTCCCTTCGTGTCTGAGGGAACATTCGCGACTCGGCTGAAGTCGCACCGCCTCAGAAATGAACTCAGGGGCACGAACTTCGAGCTTCCCGCCGTGTTCGTTCCATCGGCCGTGGCGGTACCGCTGCCGACTCCGACCGCGGCGATTGACGCTATCGCCAAGACCATTGCTGCCGCGGAGACGGCGAAGCGTGTCAGCTGACGCATCGCTTGATCATCCTCTCGTTCACACACCCCACCTGCAGCCAGTATTGACGACATTCGCAGCGTTTAAGCGGAAATACCCCCACGCATTACGGGCGACAGCCCAGGATTGGGGTCGCACAGTATGAGCAGACGTCAGTCAGCGGAGGCGTGGCAGATGGTTGTGGGAGACGACGAAGTCGCGAAGACGATGCAGGCCGACCAGAAGTCGCAACGGACCCAGGTCCGGCGTGCCGCGATGGCAAGCGTGATCGGTACGACGATCGAGTGGTACGACTTCTTTCTCTACAACACGGCCGCCGCCCTGGTTTTCCCGCACCTGTTCTTCCCGGCGTCCACCGCGTACGCCGGCGCGATGCAGTCATTCGCGACGTACGCGGTCGGGTTCGCAGCCCGCCCCGTGGGGGCGGCGATCTTCGGCCACTGGGGTGACCGGATCGGTCGCAAGGCCACGTTGATCATCACCCTGCTGGTGATGGGCCTTTCGTCCGCATTCGTCGGAATACTTCCGGGTACCGCGGCGATCGGTTTCGCCGCGCCGGTGCTGCTGGTGGTAATGCGGATCGTCCAAGGCATCGCGATCGGCGGCGAGTGGAGCGGATCGGTGCTGTTGGCGATGGAATGGGGGGCTCAGGACAAGCGCGGCTTGCTGGCGAGTTCCGCTCAGGTCGGGGTGCCGGTGGGGCTGGTGCTCGGCACCGGCGGCATGACCCTGCTGTCCGCGACGCTGTCACCGGAGGCGTTCAACTCGTGGGGCTGGCGAATTCCGTTCCTGGCCAGCCTGGTGCTGGTCGCGGTCGGCCTGGTGATCCGGCTGCGGATCCTCGAGACACCGATGTTCGCGAAGATGGTCGTCGAACGAAAGATCGTGCGCGCACCCGTCATGCATGCGATTCGGCACCACTGGCGCGAAATTCTGTTGTCGGCCGGCGCACGGTTCAGTGAGCAGCTGCCCTTCTACCTGTTCACCACTTACGTGTTGATCTATGTGGTGTCCCGGCCATCCCACGAGTTCAGCAAGACATTCGTCCTCAACGCCGTACTGGTGGGCGCGATCTGCGAACTCGCGGCTATCCCGTTGTTCTCGCACCTGTCCGATCGCGTCGGCCGAAAACACGTGTACCTGACGGGCTCCATCCTGATGGGGCTGTTCGCGTTCCCGTACTTCGTCGTGCTCACCCACGGTGGGCACGCCCTCATCTTCATCACGATCGTGCTGTCGCTCATCCTGCACGCCATGCAATACGGACCGCAGGCGGCGATGATAGGCGAAAGCTTCCCAACGCATCTGCGTTACGGAGGAGCCGGTCTGGGCTACCAGTTGGCGTCGGTGTTCGCCGGTGGCCCGGCGCCGCTTCTGGCGACATGGTTGTTGCACGAAACCGGGACGCCGTACTCGATTTCAGTGTATATCGTTGTCGCCGTGATGATTACGGTTGCCTGTGTGGTGGTCTTGCCGGACCGGTCACGGGTGGACATTGAGGACGAGACGGTGTACAGCCGCGCCTGAAGCGCGCGCACAGCCGCCGACAGTGCGACCTGCTGCGCGACACGCCGATGACGCGTTGCTGAATTCACACTGGGCGGGTCAGGTGGCTGCAGTAGCGCCCAGCACCCTTTGCATATCAGGCTTCATCTGCTGTAGCTGCTGGCCCCAATAGCCCCAGCTGTGGATCCCTTCGGGGAAGTTGAACACGCCGTTGCGCCCACCGGCGGCCAGGTAGGCGTCGTTGAACGCGTGGTTGGAGTCGATCGCGAATCCCTCCAGGAATCCCAGTCCGGCGATGGGAGCGTCCGGGCTCGCGAGGGCCGGGTCAGTGGCGGTGCCGTCGCCGCAGTACACCCAGATGCGCGTGTTGTTGGCGACAAGCCGGGAGACGTTCAGCGTCGGGTCGTTGCGCGTCCAGGCCGGGTCACCCGGCGGTCCCCACATGGCGTTCGGGTCGAAGCCACCGTTCCACTTCATCGCGACGCTGACCATGTTCGGCCACTGGCCCTGTGAGAGGTTCAGAAAGCCTGACAGCGATCCGGCGTAGATGAACTGCTGCGGATGGTAGGCCGCAAGCACCAAAGCCGAAGAGCCGCCCATGGATAGGCCGACTACGGCGTCCCCGGTCGCTGCGATGTTCTTGTTGGCCGACAGCCACGCGGGCAGTTCCTGCGTGAGGAAGGTTTCCCAGTTGTAGGTGTAGGTCTGGCCGTTGCCGACCGCCGGCGCATACCAGTTGCTGTAGAAGCTGGACTTCCCGCCGACCGGCATCACGAGGGAAAGACCCGATCCGCTGTACCAGTCGAATGCAGCGGTGTTGATATCCCAGCCGTTGAGGTCGTCCCCCGCCTCCATGCTGTCGAGGAGGTAGACCGCGTGCGAACCGGGACCCCCGCTTTGGAACTCGACACGAATGTCGCGCCCCATCGACGCCGACGGCACATCGAGGTATTCGATCTGCGCGCTCGGAGAAGAGAATGCCGACGCTGTGGCCGAGCCGCCAACGACACCGAGGAGCCCGGGCAGTGCGGCCGCCATCGCCAGCGCGACCGCTGAGCGAACGAACATAGCCACCCCATCCGTACGTCCTGCTTTGCGGACGATACAGCGGCGTTGGCCGTGACAAGGGTGTTTTGACGCTGCCAACATCGGATAATCGACTGGCGCGCACGCATGAAAGGATGGCTGCTGATGGCTGATCTCAATGGGCTCGCCGAACTGGCCTCGACCAACGGGCACCTCGCCGTAGTCGCCACGGTGCGCGGCGACGGCACTGTTCAAGCGTCACTGGTAAACGCCGGCGTCAGTACGCATCCCGTCACAGGACAGCAAGTGTTTTCGTTCGTCGCGATCGGCGGCGGCGCGAAACTCGCCAACCTTCGCAAGCGCCCGTCGGTCGCGGCGACATTTCATCACGGCTGGCAGTGGATCACCGTGGAGGGCACCGCGGAACTCGCCGGTCCCGACGACACCGCGCTGGGACTGAGTGCGGATCAGCTCGCGGACGTTGTTGCGCACCATCTTCACCGACGCCGGCGGCACCCACGACGACTGGCCGGTTTACGACGAAACGATGGTCCGGGAACGACGCGCGGCGGTGCTGGTCACCCCCACCCGGATCTACAGCAATCCGCAGAGCTAGCGGTGCAGGCACAGTGGGCTCAGTACTGATACCGATTCCCGACCGGGACTTCGATCCGACCGAAGTCGCGGTGAGCTGGCAGGTTCTCACCCGCGACGGTCACCGCGTCGTGTTCGCCACCGAGAGCGGCGCGCCGGCGAGCGCAGACGACATCATGGTGACGGGTCGTGGTCTTGACTTCTGGTCTCTGGTACCGGTTTTGGGACACATCGCGGTTGTCGGCCGCTTCCTTCGCGCGAATGCCGACGGCCGCAACGCGTATTCGGAGATGCTGCAATCAGATGAGTACCGACATCCCGTCGCCTGGACAGACGCCACGCTGGACGGCATCGACGCGGTGCTCTTGCCCGGCGGGCACCGTCCTCGAGGAATGCAAAGTTACATCGACAGCCCGATCCTGCAACGACTTGTGGCCGATGCTTTCGGCCGCGGGTTGCAAATGGCGGCAATCTGTCACGGTGTGCTGCTAGCCGCGCGCAGCGTCGACCCCGCGACCGGTCACTCGGTGCTCTACGGCCACAAAACCACAGCCCTGACTTGGAAACTCGAGCGAAGCGCTTGGCGCATTGCGCGCCTCACCCGATTCTGGGATCCCAACTACTACCGCACCTACACCGAGGAGCCGGGCCAGCCGGCTGGTTACATGTCGGTGCAGTCCGAGGTCACCCGAGCGCTCGAGAACCCCGCCGACTTCTGCGATGTTGTTCGGGGTTTAGCGGATTGGCGGGTCAAGACCTCCGGGCTCGCCCGTGATACGGCGACCGACTCGCGCCCTGCCTTCGTCGTCGACGACGGCAGCTATGTGTCCGCGCGATGGCCCGGCGACACCCACACCTTCGCAAAGACGTTGTCGCAGAAGCTCGGTTGAGGCTCAGATATCGCATGTGAACTGCGGTCAGGAGATGATCGCAGGCATCGATTCCCAGCCCCGGACGGTGGATGTCGGTGAGAGATGTGCATTTTCGAGTTCGACGTCCCATCGTGGGAAACGCTTGAGGATTTCCTCCAGCGCGATCCGTCCTTCGAGACGTGCTAGCGCAGAGCCGAGGCAGAAATGTGTACCCACGCTGAACGCCAGATGTTGGCGGACTTGGCGGCGGATGTCGAAAACATCTCCGTCGGGCGGGAATTGACGATGGTCGCGGCAGGCGGCACCGATCAGCATCATCAAGACGCTCCCCGCGGGAACGGTCTGGCCATAGAATTCGACATCACGCGTGACATACCGCGCCACGTGCGGCGCGGGCGGCTCATAGCGCAGCAGTTCCTCGACGGCCTGGGGAATGAGCGCTGGGTTTTCGACCAGTTCCCGGCGCTGTTCTGGGTGCTCGGCGAGCACCTTACCGGCCCAGCCGATCAGTCGCGTGGTGGTCTCGTTGCCCGCTCCGGCGACCACGTTGAGGTAGACCAGAAGTTCCTCGCGAGTCAGCCGACGCACGGTCCCGGTCTCGTCCTCGAACTCGACATTGAGCAACTCGGTCATGATGTCGTCCGATGGATGCCCGGCACGCCAGTCGATGTAGGCAGCGAAGTGCTCGCCGGTCACCATGCCCTGCTCGGCTGCTTTCATCGGCTTGCCGGCCTCGGTGCGCAATTGGTCGTTCGCACGATCCCGCACTGCTTCCTGGTCGGCCTCGGGAATGCCCAGCAGCATGCTGATGACCTTCATCGGCATCTGCGCGCCAAGGTCTGCGACGAAGTCGAACCGGCCCGAGCCGATCAGTGGATCAAGGCTTTGCGCGCAGAACTCGCGGATCTTCGGCTCGAGGTCGTTGATCTTGCGCGGCGTGAACATCCGCGACAACAACTTGCGATGAATGTCATGAACGGGCGGGTCCTCGAAGATCACCACACCTTTGGGGATGTCGATGTTGGCCTTGATCAACTCGAGGATCGCGCCCCGGGCTGAGCTGAACGCCTCGTGGTCGACGAGCGCCTTGGTTACGTCGTCGAAGCGGCTCAGCGCATAGAAGTCATGCTGCTCGTTGTAGTACAGCGGCGCCTCCTCGCGGAGCCGCCGGAACATCGGATATGGATCCGCATTCAGTTCGACGTCGTACGGGTCGAAGTGGACCTCGCTGGTGGCGCTGACCGTCACGGACATCTGCCTCTCTGTGCGTGCGCGGTAGCTTACACGCGTAAGTTCTCAGGTCGAACCGCGCTGGATCAACGTCGCGACACCCGTGCTGCCCGGCTCGTGTTCGACGGGATATCCGAGCTCCGCCATCATCGCCGCGACCGCTACGTCGACGATCGCCTTCGCATCGAAGGACACCGAGGTCAGCGGCGGTCCGCTGACGGCACCGAGGGGACGAGCGTCGACGCCGATGACGGCCAAGTCCTGCGGGCAGCGCAGGCCGGACTGCCGCAGACCGTGCAGCACGACGAAAGCCGTCTCGTCGCCCTGGGCACAGACGGCCGTCACGCCGTCGTTCACCCACCCTCTGACTACATCGACGGCGTCGGAACCGTCGGTGAGAAGCGTGCAGACGACGATCTCGGGCATGCCGTGTTTCTCGGCCGCGACCCGTAGGCCCTCCAGCCAGTAGTCGCCGAGGGGCCGCAATCTCTCGATGTCGGAATAAGCGAACGCAAGCCTGCGGTGCCCGCGCGATACCAGGTGATCCACCCGCATCTCCCCCACGGTCAGATGCAGGTCGCCGAGCGCGCGCAGTTGTTGGCTGCCGAGATGAATTTGGGGTACTCCGGCATCGGTCACGGCCGCCAACGCGTCCCCGGCCAGGGGGAAGACGCTGGTGACGGCGATCGGGTTCAGATCGGCGATCGCGTCGATGACGTTCTGGTCGTCGTCGGTCTCGAACTGTAGTGAGAGCACAATGCCGTGACGCGCCAGCGCGGTCGTCAGCCGGCTGCCGACCTCCATCGGCAATTCGCCGAGCGCGATCCGCGGCACCACGTACATGACCACACCGCTGCCACCCACGGCCAGATTTCTTGCAGCCAGGTTCGGTCGATAGCCTAGTTTTTGCGCGGCTTTGCGCACGGCCGCCCTGGTGGCCGGTGAGATCGTTTGGCCTTCAACGTTGTTCAGCACGTAGCTCACCGTTGCTGTCGACACCTTGGCAAGCCGGGCCACGTCGGCCTTGGTCGGCCGGGCCGATCCTTTCACGGGATTCATCGTGACATGTCACCAACCAGTTGGCGGGCCTGACCACCAAGTGGGCGACTGGCGGTTACGAGGCGACGGCGGTTCGGGCAACATGCTGGTATGCGTCCCTCTGGTCGGCCGGGACGGCTTGGGCGAACACGAGCACGACGTCCTCGATCAGGTACATGTCCGGGGTCGAGCCCGCAAACCGCTGCGCCGCACCGGTGCTCGGGAACTTCATGATCGAGACAGTGTCGCTGTCAACGGCGTCGATGCAGCCGATCGGAGGGCACTTCGACTGCGTGACGTCGTGGACGTTGGGCACCGGGAGCCCGGCTTTGGTGAATGACGTGACGAGGTCGGCGACCGTGGTCGTGTTCAACATCGCACGACCCGTTGGGGCGCTGGGCTGATGACTTGGGTTCTGGGTAGTGCAGGCCGCGACCACGAACGCCGTGATCACAACAGCTTTGAGAGGAGAAAGGACTCTGATCGCTCCAACGCTAGCCGATCGGCATCAGGTCCGGTTCATACGGCGGTAACCAGCGTGAGCCGCTGCGGAACCTCTCGGTCGGGGCTATCGAGTCCGACGGAAGCGCCGCCGCGGAGAGGGCGTGTGCCTTGAAGGCCCGGGCAGCCGTGCTCAGCCGGTGGTGGACGGCTCCGACGCGACGATGAAACTCAGGCGGCCAGGTATCGCCCCACAGCGTGACTTCGGCGAGGCCGCATTCCAAGGCCTCGACGACGTTCTCACGTACCCGCGCGTTGGTGTTGAACACGTCCGCGGCGATCGCGATCGCCTGTGCGCGAGGCCAATTCGTCAGATCCACCGGAAGTGTGCTGATGCCCAGAATCTGAAGCGGCCAAGTGTCACCGGGTTCGGGCAGAAGGACATTGACATCCCATCCGGCCATCGCGCGGTCGAACAACCAGCCGCCCGCCGAGCGCACCACATCGTCGACGCCGGAGGCGATCACCTCGAGCCGATAGCGCATAGGCGTGCTCGCGGATGCCTCCGGGCGGCCGCGTGCGTCTTGTGCGCCAATATCGAACGCCCGAGCGGTCAACCTCTGGCTCCTTTCCAATCAGGTCCGCACCCGTACCGGCACGTTGGCGTAGCCGGCCACACTTGTCATGCTCACTCGACGCAGCTTGTCGTACTCGACCTCGAACTGCGGCATGAAATCGAGCAGATGCTCCAGAGGGACGGCACTTTCCATCCGGGCAAGCGCGGCGCCGAGACAGCTGTGGATCCCGTAGCCGAACCCCAAGTTCTGCGCCTCGGCGCGATCGCGGTTGATGTCGAACGTGTCGGCATCGGTGAAGGCTCGTTCGTCGCGATTCGCCGACGCGCCGAGCAGCATCACCGCGCTGCCCGCCGGGATCGTCGTGCCGTGCAGGCGCACGTCTGTCGTCGTCGCCCGACAGTCGTACTGGACAGGACCTTCGTACCGCAGCACCTCTTCGACGGCCGCGGGGATCTTGCTGCGGTCGGCGCGCAGCTGTTCCCACTGGTCGCGATGCCGCGAGAACAGCACCACCGCGGTACCGACCAACTTGGTGACCGTCTCCGCGCCCGCACCGCCCAAAAGGGTGCAAAAGCCCGCGATCTCGACGTCGTCGAGGCGGCTGACGCTGCCATCGTCGCGGTCCACTTCGGCGGCGATCAGCGAGCTGATCATGTCGTTGCGCGGAGCGGCTCGGCGCTGCTGGATGAGGTTGTAGTACAGCAGCCCGGTCTGCGTCATGGCCTCGAGACCGGCCTTGCTCATGATCATGTTGCCGGGCTTGCGTTCCAGGGAGATGTCGAGCCAGAGCCGCACCTGCTGGCGATGCTCTTCGGGTACCCCGAGCATCGAGGTGATGACCTCGACCGGGAACAGGGCGGAGAAGTCGGCGACGACATCGAACGCGTGAGGTTCAAGTCGCGAGAGGTAGTGACCGATCTTCTCGCGGACGAAGGGCTCCTGAGCGCTGATCGCCCGAGGGGTGAACACCTTGTTCACCAGGCTGCGCATTCGGCGATGATCGGGCGGGTCCATCCAGATGATCGACGGTTGGTGCGCGTGCCTGCCCGAATGGATTTCCTCCAGTGTGACACCCCGGCCCGAGGAGTACGTCTCGAAGTCCTTGAAGGCTGCGGCGACGTCTTCGTGCCTGCTCAGCACGTAGCAGTCGTACTTCTCGCTGTAGTACGCGGGCGCCTCGTCCCGCAAGCGGCGATAGGTCTCGAAGGGGTCGGCGAAGAACTCCTCGGAGAACGGGTCGAACACCAACGCCTCAGTCATCGGCACACCCAACAGCGTGACAGTTTTGCCTCGATCTGTAAAGCTTAGATCACGTATGACTTCGCACCCCTCGGCTGGCCACCTCTGAGACTGCCGTTGCGCCCAAATCTGCACCGGGGTTGTGATCCGATGAAAGCTACAGCCCCTGTGCAGAAATCGCGTGAAAGCTACCGCGAACAGATGCCGGCGGGTCGAAGATGAAGTCGGCGGCCTTGAACCTACGCGTCATGGACCAGAAGGAGCGGGCGCTGCGCGGCCACTGCGTGACGACGCGCCCGTTGGCGGCTCGAAAATAGTTGCTGCACCGCGTCGTCCACACGGTGGCCCCCATCCACTGGTCGATCTTCGCAATGAAGTCCGCCGTGGTGTCGCGGCTCACTGCGACATAGGACCTGCGTTTGCGCCGCATGTATTTCAATGCCCGCACGATGTAGTGCGCCTGCGCTTCGAGCATGAAGATGACGCTGTTCGACCCGACGTTGGTGTTCGGTCCGTACAGCATGAAGAAATTCGGGAAACCGGGCACGGCGATGCCCAGATACGCGTATGCGCCGTTGCGCCACGTGTCCCGCAACGACGACCCGTCCTCGCCGACGACGTCGATTTGGCCGAGGTAATCCGCGGCGGCGTAGCCGGTCGCGCACACCACGACATCCACCTCGAGCTCGCTGCCGTCCGCGGTGATCAGCGAGCGAGCCCGCAGAGATCGCGCCGGACTCGACACCACCTCGACGTTTGGCTGCGTCAGCGCCGGGAGGAAATCCGATGAGAAAACCAGCCGTTTGCAGCCCATCGGATGATCCGGCGTCAGCTTGCCGCGCAACTCAGCATCGCCAACCGCGGACTTGAGCATCTTCACGGCAAGCGCCTTGAATTCCCGCGTCTTGTCGCTGCCGTTCTCGATCACCGCGATGTTCGCCTCGCTGCGCAACCACAGCCGCGTGCGGTAGAGCTTCTTGGCGAACGGAACATGGGCGAACAACCACCGCTCCTGATCGCTGTAAGGCCGGTCCGGCTTCGGCAGGATCCAGGTCGGTGACCGCTGCACCGAATACACCTTCTCGGCGACCTTTGCCAGTTCAGGCAGCAGCTGAGAGGCCGTTGACCCGGTTCCCAAAACCGCGACCCGTGAGTCTTTCAGGTCGACGGAGTGGTCCCAGCGCGCCGAGTGCATCACGGTGCCGGTGAACGGTGCCTGTTCTACGCGATCGGGCATCACCGGTTGCGTGAACAGGCCGACCGCCGACACCACCACGTCGAAGTCGTGCTGTTTTCCGGTTGCCGTGGTCAGGCACCAGGTATTGCTTTCGGGATTCCATCGCGCCGACCGGATTTCGGTGCTCAGCCGCAGGTGGGCACCGAGGCTGTAGCGCTGAGCGCACCGCTCGAAGTACTCGAGAATCTCGGGCTGGCCCGACCACAGCCGCGACCAATGCGGGTTTAGGTCGAACGAGTACGAATACAGGTGAGACTTCACGTCGCAGGCCAGGCCCGGATATGTGTTGATCCGCCACGTCCCGCCGACGCCGTCTTCACGGTCGAAGATCGTGAAGTCACGAAAGCCGGCTTTCTCAGAAAGATTCCGAGCGCCAACCCACCGGGGCCGGCTCCGATGATTCCCACGGTCAGACCGTGTCGCCTCACCCGATCCGCAGACATTGCCCTCCGTCCACGACGAGTTCGGCGCCGGTAATGAATGACGCGTGGTTCGAGACCAGAAACGACACCGCGTCGGCGATCTCGACGGGCTTGCCGATTCGGCCGAACGCCGATGTCGCCGCGAGGCGTGTCTGGGTCGCTTCGTCGAGCATCGGAGTCTCGATCGGCCCGGGAAACACTGCGTTGACTCGGATTCCGGACGGCGCGAGTTCGGCGGCGGCGATCTGCGTGAGACCCCGCAGCGCCCACTTGGCAGAGCCGTACGCGGCATGATTGGGGAAGGCGCGAATCGCCCCGGTGCTGCAGGTGTTGACGATCGCGGCGCCATCCGCCCGGCGCAGGTGCTCGAGCGCGGCCTGGATGCCGAGGAACGGGCCGAGAGTGTTGACCCGCCAACTGCGCTCGAAGCCCGCCGGTGTCTCTTCGGCCAAT
Source organism: uncultured Actinomycetota bacterium (assembly GCA_963744085.1). Lineage (GTDB taxonomy): Bacteria > Actinomycetota > Actinomycetes > Mycobacteriales > Mycobacteriaceae > Mycobacterium. The sequence continues at coordinate 83,049 of CAVUSK010000011.1, read as the reverse complement.
GAGGCGCGATGGAGGACACCGGCGTTGTTCACCAGCGTGCTCAACGACCCGAACCGGTCGACCAGCGCGGCGACCGCGGCGTTCCACTGATCGGCGGACGTCACGTCCAGGGGGATCGCGATCACGTCACTGTCGTCGAACGCTTCGACGGCGGCAGTCAGTTCGTCGGTCAGCAGATCGCAAGCAGCGACGCCGAACCCGTCCTCCCGCAGTCGCTTGGTGATCGCGGCGCCCTGTCCGCGAGCGGCTCCAGTCACCAGCGCGACCCCGGCTGTGGAAGTCACGGCCCCTGCTCCGGTGCGGTGGCTTCCTCGAGGTGCTCCGCAGCCCCCCGCCGCAGCGCCTGCGCCTCCGAGGCCAGCGTGATCATCCGGAAGCCCAACCGCGCCATCGTGTTTCCGACCTTGCCGTCGTAGGCATGGATGCCGGCCACGAGCCCCGTCGCCAATGCGGCCGACAGGATGCGTGACATCGCGTCACGCACAGACGGATCCGTCCACGCGTCGGCCGGGCCATGCCCGAGCGAGATCGCGAGATCAGCGGGCCCGACGTAGATGCCCGAAAGGCCAGGGACCGAACAGATTTCGTCGACTGCCGAAAGGCCGCGCGCGGTTTCGACCATCGCGAAAACGCTGACCCTGGATTCCAGGTCGGCCGGCTGGTACCCGAGGCTCGCCCGCAGCGGGCCGAAGCTCCGGACGCCCGCGGGTGCGTAGCGCGTCGCGGCGACCGCTTCGGCCGCCTGCTCGGCGGACTCGATCATCGCGATGATGACGGCGTCGGCGCCGGCGTCCAGCACGCGGCCGATCGGCGCGGGATCTGCCGACGGCAGTCGCACAGCGGCGGCGATCGGGACGTGCTCGAGCCGGCGCAGCAGGAGTGCGACATCGGCGTCGTCGAGATAGCCGTGCTGCAGATCGAATCCGACGTAGTCGTATCCGGCCCGGGCGAATTCCTCCGGACCGAAAACCGTCGGGCCGACCACCCAGCCGCCCCACACCTGGGCTCGGGTGGCAAGGGCCTCCTGCAGCCTGCTCTGCGTCATCATGTCATTCCACGATCGCGATCTTGACGCGGTCCGGCACCGGCCGGCACGCGAGTTCGAATGCCGACTGCACATCGTCGATGCCGAAGGTGTGGGTCAGGTACTTGCCGAGGAGCTCGGGATGCTCGCGGGCGAACACGTCAGCACTTTCCAGCATCCGGCGGCGGTCCAGCGTCACACCGGACTTGAGCGTCAGATTGTTGCGCAACATCGTGCGCATGCTGATCGGGTAGCTGTCGTCGTCGGTGACACCGAAGTAGAACACCGCGCCACCGAACGCCGCCGCCTCGATCGCGTGGCCCAATGTGGCCACCTGGTGTCCGACGGCTTCGATCACGATGTCCGGTTTGTCATTTGGGCTCAGGTAGCTGACCCATCGGTCGCTGGTGGCCCGGACCACCGTGTCGACGCCGAACTCCTTGCCAAGCCCGTCGCGATCGACGGGGTCGACACCGGTCACGTGCCGGGCGCCCGTGGCTTTGGCGGCGTAAGAGAACAGCAGGCCGATCGATCCCTGGCCGATTACTGCGACGTGACGCCCGTCGAGGTCTGGCAGCTGCTCAAGCGCATAGAGGACGCATGCGAGTGGCTGCAGGGCCACCGCGTGCTGCGGGCTCAGCGCCGGGTCGTACGGCGCCAACCCGTCGCCGTCGGTGACCACGCGTTCCATCAGCCCGTCGAACCCCGAGGCCCAGCCCACGACGCGATCGCCGGTCCGATGGTCGGGATGACGACTGGCGATCACGTCGCCCACGATCTCGTGGATCGGGAAGCCGTCTTTTTCGGCCGCGCTGAAACCGGCGTCGCCGGGAATCTTGCCGCGCAGTCCGCGGAAGGCCGGCAGGTCGCTGCCGCAGACACCTGCAGCCAGGAAGCGCAGCAGGACCTGTCCGCCGGTAAGACTGTCAGATTTCTTGTCGGGCAGGCTTGTTCGCTCGAACGTGTACGGGGCGACGAGCCGGTAAGACCACACGTCAGACCTCCACCGGGATGCTGCTCCAGCCCCACTGGAAACTCGATGGGGGCCGGGACGCCGCCTCGCCGACGATTCGGTAGGCGGGAACCCGCTTGAGCCACTCCTGCACCATGATCGCGATCTCGAGGCGAGCCAGATGGTAGCCGAGGCAGAAGTGCTGTCCACGGCCGAAGGCCAGCGACCGTTCGATGATCCGGTCCCAGATGAACTCGTCGGGTTGGGGGTATTCGCGCTCATCACGGCTGGCGGATGCGAGCAGGGTGATGATCCGCTGGCCGGGCTCGATCGTGGTGCCGTGGATGGTGAACGGCTTGCGTACAGTGCGCGCAAACCATTGCGCCGGTGCGCAGTAGCGGATCATCTCGTCGCGCGCTACGGGAACATTCGCGTCGAGGTCGGTGCGCACGGAAGCCATCTGCTCCGGCTGCCGGCCGAGTTCCCACAGTCCGTGTGCCACGATCTTCGGCACTGTTTCGGTGCCGCCGATGAACACACCGAGCATCTGGGTCGCGGCTTCGACATCGCTGAGCGCCGAACCGTCGGGCAAGCGGAAGCCGATGAGGTTGTCGACGATCGGCATGTCTCCGTTGGATGTGTCGGCACGTCTGCGCTCAACGACCGGCACGAGGTACTCCAGATAGCCGGGGCGCGCGTTGGCCACCTCCACCCCGCTGCCGGGCTCGGCCAGACTGCCCGCGTTGACGGTGGCCAGCACCTCCGGCGCCAGATCGACCGGCAGACCCAACAGTTCGCATACCACCGACGCGGCGATGATCCCCCCATACTCCTGGGTCAGGTCGAAAGTTCCACGCGGCAGCAACTCGTCGAGTCGCTCGTTGGCCAGACCCCGAATCCTGGCCGTCAGCCCGGAAACGCCCTTCGGTCGAAACGGCGCCGACGTACAACGCCGGACGTCGTCGTACAGCGGGGCGTCGAAATTGGCGTGGAACGGCATCGGGTGCAGCGGTGGATCGGGAACCGGCCCATGGTTGTGGTGGGCCAGAACCGTTGCGGCGGGCAATGTGCCCTCCGAGCCGACGAATGTCCCATCGCTCACCTCGAGCACCTGCCAGATGTCGGCGAACCGCGACAGCGCGTAGGTGTCCCACTTGTCGATGTAATAGAGCGGATGCTCATCACGCAGGACCCGGTAATAGGGAAACGGGTCGGCCATCACCGCATGGTCGAACGGATCATATGAAAAGTCCTGCATCGCTGCGCTTTTCGGGCCGGCTGTCACTGCAGCGGCGACGGGGGTAGAGCCTGCAGAATCGAGTCCTCCCAGCCGTCGCGCAGAGCGGGCGCGACGCTCATCCAGGTGACGATCTCCGCCGGCGGTTTGTCTTTCCATGACGGGTAGTGCTCGGCGAAGCAGTCCCAGCCGTCCTCCAGAGCCCAATAGTGGATGACCTCGTTGAAGCGGAAGGTCGTGGTGAAAGAACCGAGCCAATGTTTCCCGGTTCGCTCGGACCACGGGACGTAAAGCCGTTCAAGCTCGCGGATGTAGTCGTCCTGGCGCCCCGGCTTGGTTTGCATGATCTCTTGGATCACCAGTCCCGCGCTGAAATCGGCGTCCTTCAACTGGGCGAGCGTCTTGTTGCTCGGCCCGGGGTACATGATCCTGCCTTCCCCGGAGGCCCCGATCTCCGCGAGGAAGCTCGACCATTTCGCGGCGGACGCCTCGTGGCTGCCGCCCCGCGTCTGCGCTCGCCCGATGCGGGCGTAGTCGGCGAACCCGTCGATCTCCCAGATGATCGTGGCCTGCGGCCAGTGGCCGTTGTAGGCGGTGGTCTCCCAGATCGCGAACAGCCGTGCGCCGAGTGCTTCCATCATCGGGTGGTAGACATCGCTGAACAGTTGGGTGAAATGCTCGCTTCGGCCAGAGCCCAGCGCGATGGTCTCGTGCAGGTACAGCAGCGTGTGTTCGTAGTACTTTCGCATTACGGCTCACGTACCGGTAGTTGACAGTGGCACCTAGCGAGCGTGACACTTGTGCCGTGTTTTGTAAAGGTGCCGGATGACTCTGACCCCACTCGCCAACGGCTTCTGCTTCGGGGAGGGCCCACGCTGGTTCGAGGGGCTGCTGTGGTTCTCCGACACGCTCGGCGAGGCGGTGCACACTGTCAACCTGCAGGGATCGATGAGCACCCTGTCAATTCCGGGCCACGCCCCGTCTGGGCTGGGGTTCCGTCCCGACGGCACGCTGTTGATCGCCTCCACCGAACCCCGGCAGGTGCTGAGCTATGACGGCGAAACCGTCACCACTCTCGCCGATCTGAGCGACACTGTGCCGGCCAACCTGGGCGACATGGTCATCGACGACCACGGCCGCGCCTATGTCGGGTCGCAGGCGCGCGAGGGTGGCGTCATCGTGCGGGTCGATCCGGACGACACCTCGAAAGTCGTCGCCACCGACCTCGACTTTCCCAACGGGATGGTGATCACGCCGGACCGGGACACCTTGATCGTCGCTGAGTCCGTCGGTCGACGGTTGACCGCATTCACCATCGCGCCCGACGGGTCGTTGTCGGACCGCCGCATCTTCGCGGAAGGGCTCGACGGACCGCCCGACGGCATCACGCTCGACGCCGAAGGCGGCGTCTGGGCATCGATGACCGTGGCCCACCAGTTCGAACGGATCATCGAGGGCGGCGCCGTCACGGACCGCATCGGCATAGGCGATCGCACGGCGATCGCCTGCATGCTGGGCGGCCCGGAGCGCCTGACACTTTTCCTGTTGTCCAGCACCGATGCCTATCCCGAACGTTTGATCGGCACGAAGCTGTCGCGCCTGGACGCGGTGACGGTCGAGATACCCGGCGCCGGGCTCCCCTGACCTGACGAGCAGAAAGCTGACTATGAGCGACTCCTATTACGAGCTGATCGACGGCGCAGACCCGTTGGGTGAGAAGTTCATTGCAACCGACTTGGTGCGCAGCACCTGGTCGGCGGCGATCCAGCACGCCGCGCCCGTGTCGGCGCTGCTGGTGCGTGCGCTGGAGCGGTGCAATCAGCGTGACGACACCCGGCTGAGCCGGGTCGTCGTCGATCTGCTGGGGCCGGTGCCCGCCGAGGGAGAGTTCTGGGTGCGCGCCGGCGTGGACCGCGGGGGCAAGCAGATCGAACTCGTGAGCGCCGAGATGCTGGGGCTGGGGCCAGATGGCCAACCACGCCCGGTCGCCAAGGCCAGCGGTTGGCGGTTTCAACAGATGGAAACCCAAGACGTCGTGCGCGCGTCGGCGCCGCCACTCCGCCCGGTCTCGGAAGGTCGCAGCCGTAACCTCGCCGACAAGTTCGACCGGAACTACGTGCACAGCCTCGACTGGCGATGGCTGACAACACCTTTGAACGACGGCCCTGGCGAGTCATGGATCAAGCCGACCGTGGACCTTGTCAAGGGCGAGACCATGACGCCGCTACAGCGGCTGTTCGCGGTGGCCGACGACGCGAACGGCGTCGGCACCAAGATCGACATCACCAAATGGACGTTCTTGAACACCGATCTCGCCGTGCACGTGTTCCGGATTCCCGAGGGCGAATGGATCGGCATTCGCGCCGAGACCAACTACGGGCCCGACGGCGTGGGGACGACGATCGGCACACTCTTCGACGAACAGGGGGCGGTGGGCGCCATTCAGCAGTCGGTGCTGGTGCGGCGCCGCCCGCAGCGTTAGGTGGAATTCACCTCGCCGAGTGTGCTTACAGCGACGCCAAAATCGGCGTGTCGCGTAGCTCAGTTCACAGTCGGCGCGTCCGGCTCCGTCTCTCTCGGCGTCACCGTCGGCTCACAGCGCTGTTCGCAGAGCGTGCGCGGTGTCGAGGTCCAGCAGGGTCTCGATGAACCGCCGCAGAAGGCGGTCACAGAGGTCTTCGTCCTCGTTGTAGATGGCGAGTGGAGCCCACGCCGAGTTCCACGCGTCGACCATCAACAGCCGGTGAAGCGCGAAAGCCTCTGCCAGTGAGGGCACCTCGTTGACGCCGTGCGCCGCCAGGCCCTCGAGGTATCGGGTGAGGAGATCCTTCTCCGCCGCGCGGCGCGTCGGCGGATCGAGGGACCAGCCGATGAAGTAGGTGACGTCACGCATGCCGTGCATCTTGTGCGGCTGCTGCCAGTCGAACATGCCCGCGGTTCCATCGGCCCGCATGTAGGTGTTTCCCGCATGCGTGTCGCCATGGCAGAAGGTCGGCGGCAGCGCTTCCCAGACTTTGTCGAACGCCGACTGGTTTTCGAGGTAGAACGACGTCAGCTTCTTGACTGCGGCGGGGACGTCGTCGCGCTTCTGCAACCACTTCTTGTTGTAGTACGGCATGACGCGGCGGCCGATCGGCCACCCGGGCCGACGCGAGTAGACCGTTAGCCACGACAGGTCCGTACCGAAGCGTGGCGATCGCCAGTACGCGGCATGCAGCTTGGCGAGCGCGTCCATCATCGCCTCGGCGTGGGCGAGCGGCACCGTGTCGCCCGGCTGGAAGAATGTGGCGTCGTCCGGACCGAGCGTGTGCAAGGCGATGGCGAACCGGCCGCCTGAGCGGAGGCGGGCGACGTACGGGGTCAACGTCACGTCGGCGACCGATGCGCACAACTCGTTGTAGAAGCGAACCTCGGACTCGCACAGGCCAAATGCCGAGTTCAGAATCCGTGTCGAGATCAGACTTGGCGTGCCCTTGGCGAACACGGTCACCGGGAGCCCCGCCGCCTGGCCGGCGGCATTCCATGTGAGAAGCAGCCGTGCGCGATCGGTCGTGCTTCTCGAATCGAGGTCCACGGTGATCCGCTCGATCCTTGCGTCCGGCACACCTGACCCGATCGCAGCCGTCAGCTCCTCTGGTGTAAACGAGTCCACCCCGTACCTGCGCTCGCCTGGCACCCATGGGGACGCGCCCAGCACGATGTTCTTCACCGTCCGGGCCACTTCGGTCAAGGCGCTCATACCAATCGCAAAGCCGCAGTGGGACACAGCGTTACGGCCTGTTGCACACGGTCGCGATCGGATTCGGGCCGCTCGTTGTCGAGAATCCGCACAATGCCGTCATCCTGCACCTCGAACACGTCCTCGGCGATTGACTCGCAGATGCCGTGCCCGGTGCACTTGTTGAGGTCGACTTCTATCCGCATCATTCCTCCGGATTACTATCCCACTGGAAATGAATGAAATACGACCCCCCACCCAGATCGCTGTATGTGCAAGTCGGCAGCGGGAGGCCGTAGTAGACGTTGATGTCCTGATGCGGGGCGTCGGCGGTGACCCGATAGGTCTTGCCGTCCTCGTCGGTGAACATCAGGACGGCACGCGCGGGCCGCTTGCGGTCGCCGTCGAACTCGACGGCGTGCTCTAGTTTCACGAATCGCTTGGACGTCGTGCCGTCAGCGTAGGTAATGTCGCCATCGACGTATTTCACTGTGCCGTCGGCAGCGGTCCGACCAGGTGGGATCGGCCTCATGCACCTCCCCGAACGGCCGCGGCAGTTGGTGGGTAAAGGCCTCGTCGGCGGCGGAGTAACCCATGCTCGTCCTCTCACGCTGTGGAACGCGTTTACGGACAGCGTGACGCTTTCGCTTGAATCTGTAAAGCTGCAGTTCAGTGTCCCCGACGTGTCCTGAGCTCGGCGAGAACCTCGTCGGTGTGCTCGCCGAGCTGCGGTGCCGTTGATCGTGGCGCGGAAGGCGTGCCGTGGAAGTCCGCCGGTGTCGCGACCATCGGCACGCTCGACTCGCCGTCGGGTACGTACACGATCCCGCCGGCCGCGTGGAACTGCTCGTCGGCCACGACGTCTTCGATCGTGTTGATTGGCGACCAGAAGAATTCCGTTTCTGCCGCAAAGACTTTCGCCCATTCGTCGAGGGTCTTCGTCGCGAAGATCGCATCCAGTTCCGCGATGATCTCTGAGGCGTGAGCCGCACGGGTGCGTGCGTCCACGAACCGAGGGTCGGCGAGCCATCCGGGTCGCCCCACGACGTTGCACAGCGCAGGCCAATGCCGGCCGGCCTCGAGCCCGACGATCCAGAACCGTCGCCCGTCGGCTGAAGCGTAGTTGTTCATGCACGGGTTGCCCATCGTCTCCCGCTGCCCGACGGCGATCGGCTGGCCCGTGAGCAGATAAGTGTTGATGTCGAAGCTCACCGTGTACGTGCCCTGCCGGTATAGCGACGTGGTCACGAGCTGACCCGTTCCGGTGCGGTCACGGGCGACCAGCGCCGCGCATATCGCGGCGGCCAGGGTCATGCCGGCCCCGTGATCGCCCATTCCGCCTCGTTGGAAGGGCGGCGTGTCGCCGGGACGGGTGAGCAGATGCGCGATACCGGCACGGGACCAGAACGCTGCGACGTCGTAGGCGGCGCGGTCGGCGTCTGGTCCGGTCTCGCCGAATCCGGTGATCAAGCCGTAGACGAGGCGCGGGTTGACGGGGGCCACCGTTTCGAAATCCAATCCGAGGCGTTTCAATGCCGCCGGACGCAGATTCGTGAGGAATACGTCTGCGTTGCTTATCAATTCGAGCGCGATCGCGCGACCTTCCTCAGTAGTCAGATCGAGGACGATGCTGCGCTTGGAGCGGTTGTCCATTTCGAAGGGAGGGTTCACCCCGAGATCGCACCCCAGCATCCGACCGAACATCCGCGCCGGGTCGCCGGTCGGCGGCTCGATCTTGACGACGTCGGCGCCCCAGTCGGCGAGGATCCCGCCTGCCGCCGGGCCTGCGACCCATACGCCCAGCTCGACAACCCTGATGCCTTCGACCGGTCCCGGCATGTGATATTTCTACCGCTACGCGCAGCAACTAACTTCGGCAGATCCGGAACATCGCGGATAGCGCGTGACACTTCCGCGATAATTTGTAAAGCTAGAGGCATGACACAGCTAGCGCGGGCCTTGCAGGACGCGGATCGCGTCGACGACGACACCTCCACGCGTCAGCGGCTGCTCGTCGCCACTGCCGAGGTACTCAGTCGCAAAGGCATGACCAAGCTCAGCCTCTCGGAGGTCGCAGCCCAAGCCGGAGTCTCGCGTCCGACCCTCTATCGGTGGTTCGCATCCAAAGAGGAACTGCTCGACGCGTTCGGCGCCTGGGAGCGCGAGATGTTCGATCGCGGAATCTCGAAAGCCACTGCGGGTCTGCGCGGTAAAGAGAAGCTCGACGCGGCGCTCCGATTCATCGTCAACTACCAGTACTCCTACTCGGGATATCGGATGGCCGACATCGAGCCCGGCCATGTCATCGGGCAGCTGTCACGAGTGATCCCGATCATGCGGGAGCGTCTGGAACGACTCGTGACGGGGCCGAACGGTCGCGTGGCGGCAGCCACCGCGATCCGCGTCGCGGTGTCGCACTATCTCGTCCGCAGCGACGATGCCGAGCAGTTCCTTGCGCAACTTCGCCATGCGGTCGGAATCAAGAACCCGCCCACCGACTCCTGAATCTCACAACGCCTTTTCAAGTGCGGCGACGGTGTCGAGGTCGTTGAGCGCGGCGACGGCCCGCCGCAGCCCTTCCATGGAGATTTCTTCGGTCTGCATGCCGCCCAGCGCCGCGACGGTCAGCGGTGACACAAAGGTGTAGACGGCGGCTTGGCGGTAGCGCGTCCACAACTCGTCGCGATCGAACTCGGGGCCGCCGTTGGCGGACAACGCCCGCCGGTACACGTCCAGAAGGTCGCGCTCAATGGCTTGGCGCTCGGTGGTGGCCATGCCCAAGACGAGGGCGTAGTTCAGGTCGCGCGCGGGGTGGCCACGCCGCACGACCTGCCAATCCAGGAGTCCGGCTCGTCCGTTGCGGAAGTAGGTGTTGCCGGGATGTGCGTCGCCGTGCAGCACGGTGTGGGGACCCTCGTCGATAAGCGCTGTCACTGCGTGAAAGTTCTCCCAGATGAAGCGGCCGGCGTCGACGGGGATCGACGTCCGGCCGGCCAGCCGTCGTGCTGACAACCGCATCAGAGATGGCGTGAGCAGAGCACTCGGGTCCATGGACGGCGGCCACAACCAGCCAAATTGTCCTCCGCCGCCGGGCCTTTCGGGCAGTCGCCCCCAGAAGGTTCCGTGCAGGTGCGCGAGCGCTTCGACCAGAAGCGCCATCTTGTCGTTGTCGAGGGGGTTCAACGTGTCGGGGAATTCGCACGGCGAGGTGGTCATGTCCTCGAGGACAACGACGAATCGGCCGGTCAGCGGATCGAATTCGGATCCGTACGACCGCGGGACCACAGGACCGAGCTCAGGAGCCAGTTGCTTGTAGAACCGCGCTTCGGTCTCCCCGAGCCGGGCAAGTTCACCCAGCATCCGCGTGGCGGCGGTGGCCGCCGACATCTTGACGAACACCGAATCAGGCACGTCATCGCCGGTGAGCGAGAGGCGCGCGCGAGAAGACGTCCCCTTCGCGCCGTCGAGTATCGAGATCGACGACACACGACGACCCATGATCCGCGACAACACCGTCGAGTCGAGGTCCTCGATACGACGGGGAAATGATCTGACGCCTCCGAGCGCCGCATCGGTGGCCAAGCGCGCAGCGCCGTGTCCGACGTGGGCGGCCAACCGCGTCAGCTTGATGGCCTGTTCGCCCGACACCACGAACGCTAGCATTACAACATTCCGCAATAATGTAAAGCCGGTAATCTTGCGCCCATGAGTGGGTCCTCGCGTGTGGTCGGAAAGTGCGGGCGCGCGGGATGAGCCTGGTCGCCGGGCGCGGTCCGCTCAGTCAGGACCCTGCGGGCTGGTTCTCTTCGCCGTTGCCGGCCGACGTGGTGTTCGTCGAGCCGCATCCGCGCCGTGTCCAAGCTATGAGCAACGGGCACATCGTCATTGACACCGAGCGGGCCCTGCTGGTGCATCGACGCAATCGTCCGCTCAGCTATGTTTTCCCCGGCGACGAGATCAAGGGGCTTCCCTGCGAGCCGGAGCCCGAGGCGCCCGGATATGTCCGCGTGCCGTGGGACGCGGTCGACACCTGGCTCGAAGAGGGGCGCAAGCTCGTCCACTACCCGCCGAATCCGTATCACCGCGTCGACTGCCGCCCGACGAAGCGCGGGCTGCGCGTCACGGTCGCGGACGCGGTTCTGGTGGACACCGACGACACCGTGATCGTCTTCGAGACCGCGCTCGAACCTCGGCTCTACGTCGACCCGTCGTTGGTCCGGACCGAGCTCTTGCGACGCACGGACACGTCGAGTTACTGCAACTACAAAGGGGTGGCGACGTATTGGGCTGCGGTGATCGGTGACACCGTCGTCGAAGACGTCGCGTGGAGTTACGAGGACCCGCCGGCGGAGACTCTTCCCATAAAGGGTCACCTCAGCTTTGACGCGAGCCGTGCGGATGTTCTCGCGCAATTGCCCCACTAATTCCTGTGTCCGGTTCCTGTGTCCGGTGAAGAGCAATCAACGAGCAGGTGAATCCCTGACATGACCTCGGCCCGCGCGTGACGAGGTGCGACAGGATCGGCGGCGTGGACGGTATCGATTTCTCCCTGCTGGACGTGCCGCGGGAGGCTCCGATCGGGGATCCGGAGGACTACCTACGCACCGCGATGGCATGGCACTTCGGCGAGAACACCGGTTCGGCGTTCTGGTTGCGCATGGCCAAGGAGCTGGACTTCAACCCGCTGACCGACATCCGCACGTTCAGAGATTTGCGCAGGTTCCCGAATCTGGTGGACGAACTGCGCAGCGCACCGGTACGCGAGCTGATCCCCCGCGGCTATGGATCGCCGGCACCGGTCCCCCGGATATTCGAGTCGGGCGGCACAACTGGCGCACCCAAACGGACCGTCCAAATGCCCGACTGGGTCGAGCAGGTCACCCAGTGGCAGCTCGAGGACTTCACGACGGGCGGTTTTGTCCCCGGCGAAGGACTGCTCTTCCTCATGCCGAGCGGCCCGCACGGCGTCGGCCATTTCTCGCGGGCGGTCGCCGAACGGCTCGGGTCGATCTTCTACCCGGTTGACTTGGATCCCCGCTGGGTAAAGAAGGCGGCCGCCCGCGGGGCCACGGCGGAGGTGTCGGCGTATGTGGACCACGTTCTCGAGCAAGCCAGATTCATCCTCCAGACCCAGGAGATAGCAAATCTGCACACCACCCCGCCCCTGTTCGAGGCCATCGCCCGCGACGATTCCCTTGCGGAACTGGTCAATCGGCGGATTCGCTATACGCTGCTGAGCGGTGCACACCTGGATCTGGACACGCTCGACATCCTGCGGGAAATCTTCCCGAGCACTGCCATCGCGATGGCGTTCGGCAGCACGATGATCCTTTCGCAGTGCCGCACTCGCATCGAAACAAGCAGCGAGTCTTGGATTTTCGACCCGCGGATACCCTACGTGGTGTTCTGGGTGGTCGATTCCGACACCGGCGCCGAAGTGCCGTATGGTTCGCGCGGCCGCGTGGTCATGAACCACATCAGCAAGGGCATGTTCATCCCGAACAATCTCGAACGCGATACCGCTATCCGGCACCCCGGGCCTGCCGGGCAGGTCGGCGATTCGATCAGCGAGGTCGCGCCCGTCGCGAACTTCGCGGGCGAGCCCGTGATCGAAGGAGTGTATTGACCGAACTGCTCGCGCTCGATGCTCTCGGCCCGGAGGGTGATCGCAAGACACGTAACCGCGAAGCCATCGCGACCACCGCCGGCGTGCCCGTTGCCGAGATCAGCATGGTGCCCCCGCTGTACGTCACCCGCGCCATCGACGCCCAACGCAAGGCGCGGCCACTGCCGGCCGGACAACGCGAGTTGGCGTTGGCCCACGCCGCTGACATGTTCCTGAATTCGTCGATCGCCGGGCTGGACTTCAACACGTACGTCGAGCTCACCTGCTTGGTGTCTGGCCTGCCGATGACCGCGACGCGCGAAGGGGCCCGCGGCGTGGCCGAAGCACTGGTGAGCGCATTCGACTCCGTACGGTCGGCCCGGCCAACGGGTGCAGCGCTCGACTGGCGCAACGAGTGCATGCGAAAAGGTGGTGCGGTGTGGGCGCGCCGTGGCGACGTGCTGGCCGTCCACGCTCCGGGAAATGCGCCGGGAGTTCACGGCCTGTGGCCGCAGGCGCTGGCCCTGGGCTACCGGGTTGCGATCCGCCCCTCACGCCGCGAGCCGTTCACCGCGCACCGGCTCATTCACGCCCTGCGTCAGGCTGGTTTCCGGCCCGAAGACGCGGTGTATCTGCCCACCGACTACGCAGGGGCAGAAGAGATCATCCGCGCCGCCGACCTGGCGCTGGTCTACGGCGGCCAAGATGTCGTGGACAAGTACGCCACCGATTCAACGGTTTTCGTGAACGGGCCCGGACGAACCAAGATCCTGATCACCGCCGAGCAGGATTGGCGTGACCACCTCGGCGTGATCGTCGATTCGATCTGCAACTCGGGTGGGATGGCGTGCGTCAACGCCACCGCCGTTCTGTATGAGGGTGACCCGGTTCCGCTGGCCCACGCGATCGCCGAGCAACTATCGGCGATCCCCCCATTGCCCAACACCGACGAGCAGGCCATCCTGCCAACGGTGCCTGTCGAGCGTGCATGCGAGGTGGCGCGTTATCTCGCGACGATAGCCGCAGACGCGACGCCGGTGCTCGGCGCCGATCAGGTGGTCGCCGACCTCGGCGACGGGCACGCCGCCCTGCGCCCGGCGGTGCACCTCCTGACAGCACCGGACGCGCGCAAGCTCAACTTCGAGTTGCCGTTCCCGTGTGTATGGGTGGCGCCCTGGTCACGCGGCGATGGAGTGACGCCGCTGCGGAACTCTTTGGTGCTCAACGCCATCACGAGCGATGAAGACCTCATCGAGGACCTGGTGGGCGAACCGACGGTGACGAACGTCTACACCGGCCGCTACCCGACGTACTACGCGGCTGCGCACATCCCGCACGACGGCTTCCTCGCCGACTTCCTGATGCGCAACAAGGGCTTCATTCGAGATTGACGGCCCTGCGGCCCATCGGGTCGCTATTTGAGCAACGGATCCCGCGGCAGCCCGAGGATGCGTTCGCCGATCGTGTTGCGGGAGATCTCGGAGGTGCCGCCTGCGATCGTGATCGCGCGGCCGCCCAGGTAGGACCGTGTGATCTTGGGCGTCTGCCCCACCACGGCCGCCGTCCGGGCCAGATCCATGCCCAGCTCCGTGAGGCGCTGCTGCTGCTCGGCCAGCACCAGCTTGGTCACGTTGCCCTCCGGCCCCGGCTCGGCACCGGCGATCGCACGGCTGGCGCGGCGCAGGTTGAGCAGTCGCAGGGTGTGGAAGTGAGCGATCACCATCCCGACCTGGCGGACGTAGGCCGCGGCTGTCGCCGCGGGCGAGTTGTCGAGAAGCTTGACGAGGTCGTCGACCGAGAAGGCGAGCGTGCTCGACGACCCGCCGCCGATCGAGATCCGCTCGTTGCCCAGCGTCGCGCGGGCCACCAGCCAGCCCCGGTTCACGTCGCCGACCACATCGGAATCCGGCACGAACACCTCGTCGAAGAACACCTCGTTGAAATGCGAATCACCGGTGATCTCTCGCAGCGGTTTCACTTGCACACCAGGGGCATTCATGTCGATTGCCATCATCGTCACGCCGGCGTGCTTCGGGCGCGTCCGGATCGGTGCGCACCGTAGCCAGACCCCATTGGCACTGGCGGGCCAGGCTCGTCCACACCTTCTGCCCCGTGACTTGCCAACCGCCGTCCACGCGCTTGGCCGACGTGCGTACCGCGGCGGCATCGGAGCCCGCACCGGGCTCGGAGAACAGCTGGCACCACATCTCCTTGCCCCGCAGCACCGGCTCGACCCAGCGCTCACGCTGGTCGTCGGTGCCGGCCTGCGCGACCGTCAACGTGACCCAGCCGGTGATGCCGAGGTCCGGCAGGTCGACGCCTCGGAACTCCTCCTCGATCACCAACTGCTCGATGACGTCGGCGCCCCTTCCCCACGGTTGGGGCCAGTGCGGCACGAGATAGCCGGAGTCGACGAGGAAGTCGCGCTGTTGTTCGGCGGGCAGGGAGCGCAGTTTGGCGGCGGCTTCACGCGCGTTCTGCCGGTAGTCCTCGGCCTCCTGAGGCAGTGTGAACGACGCGCCGTGGGCCCGGCCGCTGCGTTGCGCCTCGACGATGTCGGTCAGCGGGTCGGCGCCGTCTGCCATCAGGGCCGCCAGGGTGCGGGCTCGCCGAAGGTAGAGGTGCGCGTCGTGCTCCCAGGTGAAGGCGACTCCGCCGTGAAGCTGAACGTTCTTCTCCGCATTGAAGACCTGCGTATCGACCGCGTGCGCGGCGGCCACCGCCGCGGCAAACCAGGCACTGTCCAGGTCATCGCTGCGGGCGGCATCCCACGTCGCCGCCGTGGTCTCCTCCGCGCTGACCAACATGTTCGCCAGGTGATGCTTGACCGCCTGGAAGGTGCCGATCGTCCGGCCGAACTGCTCGCGCACCTTCGCGTAGTCCCGTGCCATCTCCAGGCAGGCCCAGCTGATGCCGACGGCCTCGGCGGCGGCCAGGATACGGAACACCGCGTGCGCGTGGCGAGCTGCGCCGCGCAGCACCCTGTCCTCAGACACGGTGACGCCGCTCAATGCCACTGCCCCGACCGTGCGGGTGGTGTCGAGGCCCTCCAATGCGGTCACTGTCACACCGTCGGCGGCGGCGTCCACCACGATGACGTCCCCGCCGGCGGCAAGGACCAGCACATCGGCGTCGGGCGCGCCGAGAACGGCCGGGCATTCCCCGCTGACGGTGAGGTCCGAACCCACCCCCACGCTGCCGCACAGACCCAGCGCGGCCACCGTGCTGCCGTCGGCCAGACCTGGAAGCAATTGTGCACGAAGGGATTCCGATCCGCAGCGGTCGATCACCGTGGATGCCGCCACGGTGGGCAGGAAGGGGCCGGGACAGAGTTCGTGGCCCTGCGCCTCGAGCACGATCGCCAACTCCGACAGGCCGAACCCGGACCCGCCGTGCTCCTCGGCGAGCGCCAGCCCGTTCCAGCCCAACCCGGCCGACGCCGTCCAGATTTCTGTCGGGTGAGCCGAGCCGCCGTCCAGCGTCGCGCGCGCCGCGGCGCGGCTATCGACCCTGCTCAGCTGCCCATGTGCGGAATCCGCCAGATCGCGGTGCTCGTCGGTGATCGCCAGCGCTGAAATAGTCACAGCTAGACGTTAGCGCCGGGCATCCTTGCCCCTGCCGGGCGGTCAGTATGCTCCAGTGCGCGCCCTGAGCGTCGTGAGGGAGCTGCCGACGCCTAGGGACACCCGCGCACAGTTTCCTACCTCGCTCGTGCATAGTTCTGAGAACGGGAAAGGACGGGTTTAGGAGACAATGACCACATACAAGTTCTTGACGTACGAGACATTGGACGACGGGCGCATCGCGCGGATCATGCTCAACCGGCCCGAGGCGCGCAACGCGCAGAACCGCGGCATGCTCGTCGAACTGAACGACGCGTTCCTCAAAGCGGAAGCCGATGACCAGATTCGGGTCGTCATCCTCGGTGGCGCGGGCCCGATGTTCTCCTCCGGTCACGACCTGGGATCGAAGGTTCTCCAAGCCGAGTACACACCCGGCCCGGACCAGCACCCCAGCTATCGGGTGAACGGTGGGACCCGCGACGCTGCAGAAAAGCTGATGTTGCAGGAGTGGCACCACTTCTTCGACAACACTCGTCGGTGGCGCAACCTTCGCAAGATCACCGTCGCTCAGGTCCATGGCGAGGTGTACGCCGCGGCTCTCATGCTCATGTGGGCGTGTGATCTCATCGTCGCCGCCGAGGGCACGCGATTCGCGGACGTCGTAGGAACGCGACTGGGAATGTGCGGCGTCGAATACTTCGCCCACCCTTGGGAATTCGGGCCGCGAAAGACCAAAGAGCTGATGCTCACCGGCGATTCGTTGACCGTCGAGGATGCCTACCAGCTGGGCATGGTGTCGAAGATCTTTCCCGAAGCCGAGTTGGCCGACAAGACGCTCGAATTCGCACGTCGCATCTCCCAGGTACCCACGATGGCCGCCTTGCTCATGAAGGAGGCAGTCAACCAGACGGTCGACAACATGGGTTTCTACAACGCGCTCAACGCCTGCTTCACCCTGCATGAGCTCAACCACGCTCATTGGGCGTGGACGCACGAGAACCGATTCCCTGTGGGTCTGGAGGAAGACGGCCTCAACTGGCGAACCGCTCCGCCTGTTTCCCCCGCGATGAAGGACAAGGTCGGGCCAGAAGCCTAGCGTCGCAGCCGATTACCGCTTCGGCGGTGAGTAGTTGGGGCGGCCGAGTCCCAGCGCGTGCTCGGCGATCATGTTGCGGAAGACCTCGAGGGTGCCGCCGTAGATGCCGGCCGGCAACGCCAGCCGGAAAAGGTACTCCACTGATCCGTTGTCGGGGGAACCGTCGGTTTCGACGGGCAAGCTCGACGCCGTGCCCAGAATGTCCATCAGAACCGGTGTGACGTCTCGGATCGTCTGCACAACGGCGACACGCCCGAACATCTGCGGCGTACTCAGCGCAGCCTCCGTTCGGGCAATGCTGTGGCCCAGACGGTACCGGACCGACTGGTTGTCGAGCAGGCGCCGACCGTCGGCGTCTTCTTGAGTCGCCATCGCGGCGATTGTGTCGATGGCCTCGGCCATCTGAACGCCGAATTCGGCCATGGCCGCTGTCTTCTGGAGGCCTTCGGTATCGCGCTCGACGATGCCGTGCTCGGCGTTCAGCGCCGCCCGCAGCACCGTCCACCCCCCGTTCACCTCGCCGATCCGGTACCTGTCGTCAACGCGCACATCGCTGTAGTACGTGATGTTGGTTCGATCACCGTCGATGGTGCGGATGCCCTGAATCTCGATGCCCGGCGTGTTCATCGAGACCAGAAACATGGTCAGGCTCTTGTGTTTTGGTGCATGCGGGTCGGTGTTGGTGATCAGGAAGACGTATTGACTGTTGTGCGCATTTGACGTGAACATCTTCGACCCGTTGATGATCCACCCGTCGCCATCGCGCACAGCCCTGGTCTTGCACGTTGCGACATCGGAACCGCCCTCGGGCTCGGTGAAGCCAAGGCACAGCCGGACGTGGCCGGTGTGCACGGCCGCCAGCACCTCGTCCTTGATCTGCTGGGACGCAAAAGGTTCCACCGTCCGGGCGATCATGGCGGTGGTGCCTGTGTGGTAAGAGGGCATTCGAGCCCGGCCCTTCTCGAGCTCCCAGATCCGGCGGCGCACCGGGTTGAACCCGCCATCAGATTCGGGCTTCAAATCCGCGGTCAGGTAACCGGCCGCGCCCGCGGCTAAATGCACGCCTTCGTCGAAGTTCTCGCCGGTCTCGCGGTCGCGCCGCCTCACCTCGTCGGTCACGTGCGTGCGCAGGAACGTCCGGACCTCATCGAGGAACGCCTGATCGTCCCCGGACAGTTCGACGCGGGAGAAATCCACCCACCGAGCGTGACGCTTCGATGATCTTTTGTAAAGCCTCTAACCAGCCGTGAGCCGCGGATCTATTCAGATACCGCCGGCGCTCGGACGACCTCGTCACGACGTGGTGTCGTCAGTTCAGGCGTGGAGACCAACGCCTGGTCAGGGGCCGGCCCCGGCGCGCAGAACGCACAGAGACCAGCACCGAACTTCGGATAGCCACACGCGGGGCAGTTGTCGATCACCATCGAGTCAACTCCTGTCTACCGGTGTTGGACGGACTACCCTGCTTTTGCCATATTTAACCCGCCCGTCACCGCAAATATCCTGAAATCGACTTAGTCGTTTCCCACGGGCACGGAGATCTCGGTGGCTTCTGAGCGACCGCGCAACACCTCGCTGCCGCGGGACGTCCAACGTCGGCGTTCGGCGGAATCGGCGCGCTCGATCGCCGCGGCAGACGCCAAGATCCGCCGATCTGATGTCTTGGCGATATCGGCCAGCCTCGCGGCCTCGTTAACCGGGTCGCCAATCACCGTGTACTCATAGCGATTCTCCGCACCGATGTTGCCCGCGAAGACTTGGCCCGCGGAAACGCCGATGCCGAAGTCGACGACGGGTAGCCGCCGCAACTGGGCATCCAACTGGCGTGCGGTGGCCAGTGCTGCCGACGCCGCGTCGTCCGTCCTCAGTGGCGCCCCGAAGACGGCGAGCGCGGCGTCGCCTTCGAACTTGTTGATCAGCCCCTGCCGTTCGTCAACGGCATCGACGACGATCCGGAAGAAATCGTTGAGCACCTCAGCCACTCTCTCCGGCGGATCCGTCGCCGCGAACTGCGTTGAGCCCACGAGGTCGATGTACAGGATCGCCGCCTCGCGTACGTCCCCCGTCATCGACACGCCCTGTTCGATCGCGCGCCGGGCCACGTTGGTCCCGACATGACGGCCGAACAGGTCGTGTAATCGCTCGCGCTCGGCGAGCCCGGCGACCATCCGGTTGAATCCGCTTTGCAGACGGCCGATTTCGGACCGCTCAACCGCACCCACAACGGCGTTGAATCGCCCCTGTTCGACCTCCCCCATCGCGTCGACGACGTCGCGGAGCGGACCCGAGATCGACCGCGACGTCAGAATCATGACGGGCAGGCCGACAAGCACCGCGGCTATTGCCACCACCAGCACCGGGATCTCCACGGGCGCGGTCTTGTTGATGATCCAACCATTGGCTCGGATGAAGATGATCGCCACAATGACGCCTGACGGAAGCGCGCTGCACAACGCCCACAGGCTGATCAGTCGCGCCAGCACGCCGGGCGCCGTCACCATTCCCTCGGAGTATCGGGCCGCAGCCACGAGGATTGGGCGCAGTGTGTCCTGCGTGAGCAGCAACCCCGTCGCGACCGCCGCCGCTGCGCCGAACCCGATGCCCAACAGGGTCGGCACCGCGACGGCGGCCCCCGCGTCGAGATCCACCGCGATGAAGATTGCCCCACTGACGGCCCACGTTCCCGCGAGGATCGCCCCTTGGCGCCTGAGCAAGTTCTTTGCACCGGCCCGTTCAGCTGCATCTGGTTCTCGCCCGGGAATGAACCACCGTAGTACCGGAGCGATGTTCATGACACCGGCCACCGCGACCGCGATCGATCCGACCACTACCAGCGTCACCGCAGTGATCACGTTCTTTTCGGAGAAGTACGCGAGCGGACCGCTGACAGTGAGGCCGCCCAGCGGCACCACGATGGCGAAGGCCGCGGTGACCGAGAGTATGTAGGCCACTGCGAGGCGCGTCGCATAGCGGATCGACAACCCGTCAGTGGCTATTCTCACGAGAAAACGCTAGCGGATCGGATTGAACTCCAAATGCAGCTCGGTCAGACCACGCAGGATAAAGGTGGGTTCGTATTCGTAACGCCGGGCGTCAGCCGACCCGTGCGACGTCTCTGAGACCTTGATATCAGCCATCCGGTCAAGGATCCGGTTCAGCGAGATCCGACCCTCTGCGCGAGCCAGGGGTGCTCCCGGGCACGAGTGACTGCCTCGGCCAAACGCGACGTGCTCGCGCACGTTTGGTCGATCGATCCGAAACTCGTGGGGTTCATCGAATTTCGACGGGTCACGGTTGCACGCCCCCGGCAAGAGCATCATCGTTGTGCCCGCGGCGACCGGGACGTCGCCGACGGTCGTCGATTCGCGGGCCAGACGGAAGTGGCTCTTGACCGGGCTTTCCATCCGCAAGGTTTCTTCGAGGAAGGTCGCAATGCGGCTGCGGTCCTCGCGCAGCGCAGCCTGGATGTCGAGGCGTTCGCCGAGTATCCGCATTCCGGCGCTGAGCAGCTTGGTGGTGGTCTCCTGGCCCGCGGAGAACACGAACGTCGCCAGATGGACGACGTCGATGACCTCGGGCGTTGACCCATCCGGGTATTTGGCTTGTGCCAAGGCGGTCAACACATCATCACGCGGCTCGCGGCGCCGGTCGACGATGTAGCCAGAGAAGGTGTCGTCAAGCCAGACCAGCGGGTTGTGGGTGGGCGAGTCGTCATCGAGCGCTCCGACCGTCTCGTTCATCATGGCCTGCCGAAACTCTTCGTGATCCTTTTCAGGAACCCCGAGTAGGTCGGCGATGACGAGAGTGGAAAACGGTCTTGCGTAATCCTCGAGAAACTCGCAGGATCCGCGGTCGACGAAAGTGTCGAGCTGCTGATCGGCCAACCGCCACATGAAGTCTTCGTTCTCCTTGAGCCGCTTCGGCGTCAGGAGCCGGCTCAGCAGTCCTCGTGTGCGGGTGTGATCCGGCTGGTCCTGCGTCACGATGTGCTCGCTCATCGGAATCTGATCGCGATGCTGCTCGATCAGGTCACCGATGTCATCACTGCCTGACTCGAACGAGACCCCGGCAAACGGTCCGGCGACCGATACACACGCCGAGAACGCTGCCTCTTTATAGACCGTGCACGCTTCCTTGTGCCCTGTGACAGCCATTACCCCATAGGGGGATTCGCGCGACACCGGGCACTTGCTGCGGAGGTAGTCGAAGTACGGGTACGGGTTGGGTACAAGAGACTGGTCTGAAAAGTAGTCAACCGAGTCGAAATCGCTCACAAAGCGCTCCTAATGGTCGCCTTACTGACATCCATGATGGCGTCGATGTTCTCCGCAATGTCTTCAGCTGTGAGAGGCGATTTCCAGAGGCCGGGCGCACTCACAACGGCTATCCGCGACACGCCTCCCATGCCGATTTGGAGGACCTCGCCGTTGAGCTGACAGGACTCGTGTGCCAAGAACGCGGCCGCGGGTGCGCACATGTCAGGCGGCATGCTCGCATTGATCTGGTCCATCATCTCCTTGGGCATCGACATGTATTCGGCCAGCTTGTCCGAATGCGAGGCCGACATCCGGGTAAACGCCCGCGGCGCAATAGCGTTGACGCGGATTCCGTCGGCCGGGCCTTCCGTGGCCAGATTGCGTGTCAGCCCGAACACCGCACCTTTGGCCGCGCCGTAACTGGTCAACTCGGGGATACCGCCGAGCATGGCCTCGGAGACGGTATTCACGACGCGCCCGTACCCGGCCTTGATGAAATGCGGCCACGCCGCCTGCGTGACGAAAACCGTGCCCAAGAAGTGGACATCCACCATCTTTCGGAACTGCTCGGCAGACAGTGCCTCGAACATGCCCGGATCGTGGATACCGGCGTTATTGATCACGGCGTCGATGCGACCGAACGCGTCAAGTGCGGCGTTATCGATGTTGCCGAGCGTTCGTCGGCAACCGAGGCATAACACGATACCGCTTGGCCGCCTGCGTCTTTGATTTCACGGACGACATCTTCGGCAGGCGCCGGTGAAGAACCTCCGCCGTCGATGCCGACGCCATAGTCGGCCACGACTTCGCTTGCGCCCTTGGCGGCCAACTGGAGTGCGTGGCATCGCCCTACTCCACGGCCCGCCCCGGTGACCACAACAGCGCGGCCGTCGAAACGCAACGTCGACATCAGCCGCCCGGTACGTCGAAGAGAATTGGCACTGACGTTGGCGATCGGAAGGCCTGACCGCGGATATGCGGGTCGTCGGCCGCGGGATCCAGCCGCAGGTTCGGCAGGCGATCGAAGAGCAGATTCAGCGCTACGCGCATCTCCAGCCGCGCCAGATGCATGCCAAGGCAGACGTGAACACCGTGTCCCCACCCGATATTCGGTTTGACATCGCGGAAGATGTCGAAACGGTCCGGGTCGGGAAAGCGCTCGTCCTGCCGGTTGGCCGCACCCAGCACGGGCATGACTGAGCAGCCGGCAGGGATCTGGACTCCGCCGAGTTCGGTGTCCCGGGTTGCCACGCGCGTAATCATGATCAACGGCGGTTCCCATCGCACGGCCTCCTCGATCGCCTGCGGCAGCAGCGAGCGGTCGGCGCGTACGGCGTCCAGCTGGTCTGGGTCGGACAACAACGCGAGCAGCAGGTTGCCGAGCGCGCGGTAGGTGGTCTCGACGCCGGCGGGAAGCAGCAGCCGTAGAAACGAGAAGATCTCCCCGTCGGAGAGGCGCTGACCATCGATTTCGGCTGCAGCCAGTCCACTGATGAGGTCGTCACGGGGTTCTTTCCGCCGGGCCGCCAGGATCGGCGCGAAGTACTCCGCCAGCGCCGCCGAGGCTTCGCGGCCGCGCTCGGCGTTGACGGTGAAGGACAGCAACGAGATCGACCACCGCTGAAACTGCGGATAGTCCTCGCGCGGCAAGCCCAACAACCCGGCGATGATCTGTGTCGGATAAGGGAACGTGAATTCCTTCACGAGATCCGCAGAGCCACGATTCGCGAATCTGTCGATCAGCTCGTTGCCGACCTTACCAACCAGTTCGTCTTCCCAGCGCGCCAATGCCTTCTGCGAGAACGCCTTTGACACCAGCGCGCGGTGCCGGCCGTGCTCCGGCTCGTCCATGCCGAGCATCACGTGCTTGCCGAAGACATCCCCGAATGCCTGAATGATGATCGACGACGAGAACGTCTCGTTGTCCCGCAGCATCTGCTGAGCGTCTTCGTAGCGATACACCATGAAGATAGGTTTGCCTTCTTCACCTGGCATTCCCGGGATGTCGATGCGCTGCACGGGTTCCTCGCGTCGCAACCGGGCGAGCTCGGTGTACGGGTCCCGTACAGCGCCAGACACGAAATCGTCGAATGATCCGAAATCCTCGAGATCATCGAACAACTGCATAATGAAGCTCCTTACCCGGCCGGGTACGAGACCGACTTGATCTCGGTGTACTGGTCGAAGCCCGCAACGCCATTCTGACGGCCTACGCCGCTGGCCTTGTAGCCGCCGAATGGGGTGTCCGCGCCGTAGGGGGCGGTGCCGTTCAACCCGATGAATCCGGCGCGGATTCGTCGTGCAACAGCTATCGAGTGCTCCACGGAACCCGACATTACGTTGCCGGCCAACCCGTAAATGCTGTCGTTTGCGATGCGGATCGCGTCCTCCTCGTCGTCGAACGGAATCACAGCGAGGACAGGCCCGAAGATCTCCTCCTGCGCGATTGTCATCGAATTGTCAACATCAGTGAAAAGCGTTGGCCTGACGAAGAATCCCTTATCGAACCCGGTATCTGCATCGGGTCCGCCGACTAGGCACGTCGCGCCCTCCTCGACACCCTTCTGGATGTAGCCGAGCACGCGTTCGCGCTGCTTATCCGAGATCACCGGACCGCACAACGTGCCGGGATCCTGTGGATCCCCCGGCATGATGCCTTCATACATCGCCTTGAGCATCGCGACGCCTTCGTCGTACTTGGATCGCGGCAGCAACAGACGAGTGGGGTTCGCGCAACCCTGTCCGGCGTGCATACAGGGTGCGATCCCGATGGCGCATGCCATTCCCAGGTCGGCGTCTTCGAGCACGATCGTCGCCGACTTGCCTCCGAGTTCCAGGAACAGGCGCTTCATGGTGGCCGCGCCCTTTTCCATAATCCGCTTGCCGACGACGGTCGAGCCGGTGAATGAGATCAGATCGACCTTGGGCGAGAGCGTCAG
The DNA here is from genome assembly GCA_963744085.1 of uncultured Actinomycetota bacterium. Taxonomy (GTDB): domain Bacteria; phylum Actinomycetota; class Actinomycetes; order Mycobacteriales; family Mycobacteriaceae; genus Mycobacterium. Next base: position 58,659 of record CAVUSK010000011.1, on the reverse strand, counting down.
CTCCTCCCCCACGAAGTGATCGGATGCGGTGACGACGTTGACGACACCTGCGGGGATATCGGTCTCTTCTGCGATCAGCCGACCTATCCGGGTCGCGTTGTACGGAGTGTTGGGTGCGGGTTTCAGTACCACCGTGTTACCGGTGCCCAACGCCTGGCCAAGCTTCTGGATGGTGACCTCGAACGGGAAATTCCAAGGCACGATCGCGCCGACCACGCCCACCGGTTCGCGCCACACCTTGCGGGTGGTGTTCTGGCCCGTGAGTGATACGAACGCGTCGCCGAGGTTGGTCTCCCACGCGTATTCGTCGATCAGCTTGACCGGAAACTTGAGTGCGTCCTGTAACGGAGCGTCGAGCTGTGGGCCGAAGGTGATCGCGCGCGGGGTCCCGACCTCGAGGATCAGCTCCTCGCGCAGCTCTTCCTTCTCTTTCTCCAATGCGTCATGCAGCTGCAGCAGGCACCGCTTGCGTAACTCTTTGTTCGTCGACCAGTCGGTCTCGTCGAAGGCCCGCCGCGCGGCGTCGATGGCACGCTGCATGTCGGCCTTCGACGCGTCGGCGACCTCGCCGAGTACCTCTTCGGTGGCCGGGTTGATGTTGGTGAATGTGCCCGCTTCGCCATCGACGAGCTTGCCGTCGATCATCATCTTCTGTTCGAACCGAACCGCGGTGTCAGTCATTTCTCTCGCCCTCGTGAGTTGGATAAGCCGCCCGATCGCGGAAGTCCCATTATCAATCGCGTCCCATTGTGTAACGCCACCGCGGGTAGTAAGCGGCTCATGATCAGCAGCATCCGCGCATCGGGGCCGACCGGACGTCTGACGAACGGGGCGGTGCTGTCCAGCGCCTTGGCGAGTCCAACAGCAAAGCGTTTCGGCGAGCGGGCCGCGTACTTCGTGGCCAGTCGGCCTCGTTTGTCCATGGTCGCGTGATGACGCGCATAGATTCCCTCGAAGTCACGGCAGTCCGTCGTGCCGGCGTCGGTGATGATGTCTGTGTCGTACGTGCCGGTGACCAGGATCGTGACGCCCAGGCCAAACGGCGCGATCTCGCTAGCCAGCGACTCACCCCATCGCTCCAATGCGCCCTTGGCAGCCGAATAGGGCGCCGTCGTCGGCATGCCGCGCACGCCGCCCACGCTCGACACCATGACAATTCGGCCCCGGCCGGCCTCACGCATGGACGGCAGCAGAGCGTTGGTCAGCGCCACCGGTCCGAAGATCGTGGTCTGGAACATCTTCTCCCACAGGCTGATCGGAGTTTCTTCCGCCATTCCTGCCACAGCAATGCCCGCGTTGTGTACCAGAGCGTAAGGGGCACCCACAGATTCTTCGATCATCTTGGCGGCGGCGGAAATCGATGCCGAGTCCGTGAGGTCAAGTTGCACACCGAGTAGGCGGGTGTCGTCCGCGTGCGCGCCGGTGGCCTCCCGCAGACGCTCCATTCCGACGTCCGGCGAACGCATCGCCGCAACGACACGCCACCCGTCGTTGTAGAGGCGGACGGCCGACGCCAAGCCGAGCCCCCTTGAGGCGCCCGTGATGACGACGCTGCGCGGTTCACTCATGTCTTGGGCGCACACCGCTCGCTCTCGGCTCCGAGCTGGACGTTGGGTCGCCCGTCCGGCTGGGCGCTCATCCACGAGGACCAGATTCCGACGGAATACGGCCCGGGCTGCCCCATTCTTTTCGTAGAAGCCTTGCGGGTCATAGACCTTGGCCTCCGGGTACGGCCACGGGCACGCGACAGAGGTTGCGGTTCGGGTCCATTTGATGATCGCGAATCCTGTCCCGTATGCGAAGTACGCGATGTTGATGATCACGAACATCACCACGAACATGCCCAGCGCCGGGTGCTTGGGGAGGATCCGCGCCCGCTGGGCGAGTTTCTCGGCCACCGTTCGGCCGGTGTCGTCGCGGTAGAGCAGCACACCCGCGGGGATCATCACGAACGTCACCATCACGGTTTCCCAGATGAACGGGAATTGGTATGTCTCCCCGACGAATACGGAACCGAACGGAATGACATGCGAGTAGATGTAAAAGCCGGTCCGCACCAGCGTGACCTCGAGCATCGCGTCGATGAGGATGCCGACCGGCAGGATGATCAACCCCAAGCTGATCAGCGGGTGGCGCCAGACGAACGAGTCGACGGGCCGGCGGGCTTGAAGCTTGCGCAGGATCCAGATCGCCGGAAAGTAGGGACCGAGGTAGAACATGATGTACCCGATCACGAGGAACGGTTCGACCGTGGGCGACAGTGATACCAGCGGCCAGTCCTCCGGCCAGTGCCACAGTTCCGGGTTGTAAACCGCGTACGGCGACCAGTTCATGATCGGGTCCTGCCACACGATCAACGTGGTGACGATGCCCATCAACAGCACAGGATGTTTCGGGTGTCGACGCCAGACGACCACGTACACCGTGATGATGATGGCCATCGAGATGATCGTGAAGATCTGAAACAGATCCAGCCAATGGTGGTAGCCGAACAGCGGCTCGACCGGCCGCGGTGCCCCAGTGGCTTCGGGGTTCCGGATACGAGGAGAGACGGCGCCCTTGCGTGCGTTGACTGCGACGAGCGCTAACAGGACCAGCGCGACCACGACCCACATGGCCCCGAGCCACGAGCCCCTCTTCGGTTCTGCGGGCGGGCTGGTGGTGTCCCGTGTCGTCTGCTTCGTGGTCATCTCATTCTTCTCCGAAGCGATCGACGAGATGAGAGTTGACGCCGTCCGCATCCAGCTGCCGGGCCACCAGATAGCCGGCGCCCATCCAGGCACGGTGGATCCAGTTGCCTAGGGTCACCCTTGTTCCGGGTGCGCCCGACGCGGCGGGCATCATCTTCACGCTCTCGAGCGCTTCCTTCACGCCGCGGGGACTCAACGGATGCGCGTCGCCGAGAGCACGCAACAACGTCATCGCGACGTCGCGATTGACCACCGGCACACACCACTCGGGGCGTCGGCCATACGCCTCGTTGTATTCGTCAAGGAACTTCTGCCCGACCGGGTTTCCTTCGTCGTACTGGTCGACGCCGACCCAGCCCATGAAGGCGTTCCACATGATCGGATTTAGCCACGCGTTCTGAAACGCGGTGCCGCAGAACCGCGGTGGATCCCAGTCCAGCGCCTCGAGGGCAGGGTTGACGAAGACGATCCCGAAACCGAAGCCGCAGTGCACTATCGCCGGGGCCTTGGCCTCATAGAGCGTGCGTACTGCGTCGGTGACATCCTGGCCCGTCTGCGCTATCGACGCTTCAGCGACGATCCGGATGCCTTTGTGTTTGCAGGCTTTTCGGAAGTACTTCAAGTATGTTTCGCCAACCAGCGACCGTTCGTAGAGCACACCGACCTCGCTGTGTCCGCCCTTGGCGAGGAGGTCTGACCAGAAGATCGGCTCATCGGTCATCGAGCCCTGCGGAAACGCGAAGAACCACTCACCCAACGCCTCGTCGGAGCCGGTGACGCTGATGCACGGCACCTTGAAGCGGTCGTTGATCGACTCGACCGTCGGGACGCAGTTGTCGGTGATGTGGGGGCCGAAGATGGCCAGACAGCCCTCCTCGCATAGCTCCCCGTAGGCGTCGATCACTGCTTTGACCGATCCCTTCGGGAGGCCCTCCACCTCGCGGTAGATGATCTCGATAGGCCGGTCGACCAGGCCCTGCTCCGCTCCTTGCTTGAAGACGAGATCGAACGGTTGAGTCAGGTCTTGGAAGTACGTTTCCGGAAACCCCGCGGGCAGCTTGAAGTCCATGAGATAGCCGATCTTGATCGGCTCTGCGGTGCTCTCGTAGGACATACCACCTCCATTGGCCGGATGGCCCCCCTATGAAACCTAATATTTGTTCAGACCCTAGCGGGGTGCACCTCGACCGTCAATCACCGGGGTCAAGCCGGCCGGTCGGCGAGGTAGGCGTCGACCATTTCCACCAGGCCGCTTGTCACGATCGCGTCGTCGGTGAGGGGCCCGACGACGGCCGTGCGGGCGGCCTCCCGCGCGCTGAGTCCCTCAGCGATGAGTCGGCCGGCGGCGATGAGCACCCGGGTCGACGCCACCTCGCGCAGTCCGACCGTTTCGAGACGGCGGATCGCATGGCCGAACCGCACGAGCCGGGCCGCGTTGTCGTGGTCGATGCCGGACTCGCACGCGACGATCTTTTCCTCGACATCCGATGCCGGGAAGCCGAATTCGATTGCGACCATCCGTTGGCGCGTCGAGTCTTTCAGATCCTTGAGAACGCTTTGATATCCGGGGTTGAAGGACACTACCAGGCAGAACCCCGGCGCTGCATCGAGAGTGATGCCGAGGCGCTCAATCGGGAGCTGACGGCGGTGGTCGGCCAGAGGATGCAGCACAACCGTGGTGTCCTGCCGGGCCTCGACGACCTCGTCGAGGTAGCAGATGGCGCCTTCGCGCACCGCCCGTGTCAGCGGGCCGTCCACCCATTCGGTCTCGCCGCCTCGCAACAAGAATCGCCCGACGAGGTCGGCCGTGGTCAGATCGTCGTGGCAGGCCACGGTGATGAGGGTTCGGTCGAGGTCGTAGGCCATGGCTTCGACGAAGCGTGTCTTGCCGCATCCTGTAGGGCCCTTCAGCAAAACCGACAACCCCTGCCGGTACGCGGCCTTGAAGACGCGTTCCTCGTTGCCGATCGGTACGTAATAAGGACGGAGGCCATGATGCTCTTCGGGCAAGCGCTCATCGGTCTGTTGCTCTTCGCGCAAGCGCTCATCGGTCTGTTGCTCTTCGCGCAAGCGCTCATCGGTCTGTTGCTCTTCGCGCAAGCGCTCATCGGTCTGTTGCTCTTCGCGCAAGCGCTCATCGGCGTTGTCGGTCATTCATTTCCCCTCTGTCGCTTGGCAACTCGCCGTGGCGCCTCTGCGGACCGCAGTGCGGTGCGGAAGAGCGGTCCGATCATCTGGTTCAGTTGCTCGAGTCGTGGGACGGTCGCGTGGGCGGCGCTGCCGAACACCCGCCGAAGCTCGTCGGCGTCGGTGCTGGCCCCGATCGTCAGGCAGAGGCAGCCGGTGCCGCGACGGCGTGCCTCGGCGAGCGACCGACGGGCATCAGCCGCACCGTAGGCCCGCCCGTAGCCGTGGTCGTAAGCCAATCCATCGGACAACACAACGAGCAGGCGCCGCGGCGTCCCGCCGTAGCCCTCCAAGACTGCCGCGCCATGCCGGATCGCCGCACCCAGCCTCGAGTATGCCCCGGGCACGAGGTCGCGCAGACGCCGCATCACCTGCGTGTCCACGTCGTCGTCGAATCGCTTTACCGGCATCAGTGTGACCGTGGATCGCCCTTGAGAGTGAAAAGCATAGAGCGCCACCCGATCCCCGAGATCATGAAGAGCAATTGTCAACGCGGCGGCGGCCGCCCGCTGTTGCTCGTGCACCGTTTGGCCGGGCGCCCCAGGCTCGGCGGCGGAACCTGAGACGTCAAGCAGGATCAGTACCGAGAGGTCGCGCCTGCGGCGGACGCTGTCGAGGTAGACCGCCTCATCGGGCGCGGACCCGGCGATGACCTCCACCCGCGCCTCTACCGCCGCGTCGATGTCGATGTCGTCGCCCTGGGCCTGTCGATGGCAGTGCTCAAGGCCCAGGCCGAGGCGGGCCAGCGGCCGACGTAATCCGTATGCGTCAGACGAGCCCAAGGCATTGTCGTCGGCCTTGGGGCGCGGCTCCACCTCATGGACCGTGCACCAGTTCGGCCGGTAGCGCCGCCGATGAAAGTCCCATTCGGGGTAGGTCATCGCGCGCCGTGCGTCGGCGTCGTCGTCGAACGCTCCAAGCTGCCCCGCCGAAAACACGGCGTTGCCGCCACCGCGTGCACCCGAGCGCGTCCTGTGCGTCGGCGCGTCAGCGCCCGGCGTACCGCTATCGCCGAGTCGGCGGACCACGCCAAGCATCTTTTGGAAAAGCTTGCCGAGCGCACCGCCACCCCCAACCGGACTGGACAAGATGTCGTCCACGCCATCGCCTTCGTCATTCTCGTCATCGTCGAGTTCGGGCAGAATGTTGTCGGGCTGCTGTCGCGGGATGTGTTCACCGGCTGTCTTCGATGCATCGGCATGCGTCTTGAACGCCAATAGGTTTCGCACGCGGATGACCCCGAAACTTTCGGGAGGCTCGGCGATATCCTGTTGGCTCTGCGCGGCGGCCAGCGAGGCCGCCGGCGAGTCACTGCGCGCCGCGATCTCGCAGTCGATGAGCGGTCGGACGGTCGGCGGCAACAGATCGTCGTTGACCGCCAGCGCCCGGTGACCTTCCACGGCGAGATACCGCCTTGCCAGTGCGGGACGTCGCGTGAGTTTGTGCATCACCGCGGGCTCCAAACTCCCGGCCGCGAGAAGCGACGCTTGCACTGCAAGCGCTCGAAGGCGGGCGGGCACGTCGGCAGCAGGATCGATGAATACCGTGCGGCCGTCGGTCCAAGCAGGTTCACCGGACTCGACTGGCGCCACTTGCAGTTCGCATCCTGACAACGCGGACGCCAGCAGCCCCAACCGCTCGAGGCTATCCACCTCTGCGTCGCTTGTCAGGAGGTCGCGCATCGTATCCCATGCCCTCGGTCGCTTGACCAAATATCTGTTCCAACCTAGAGTCCGCTTTGGCCGCAAGTCAATCGCGTGGTGGCAGGAGGGACATGATCGACTTCACCGATCAGGCCGTCATCGTTACCGGGGCGGGTCGCGGCCTCGGCCGCCTCTATGCGCTAGAGCTGGCGGGCCGCGGTGCCTCTGTGGTGGTCAACGACCTCGGCGGATCCATGCATGGCGAAGGCGCGGACAGCAGCGTCGCCGACCAGGTTGTCGAGGAGATCGAGCGGGCGGGCGGTACGGCAGTCGCGTCGCACGACTCCGTCGACAGCCCCGAAGGCGGAGAGGCGATCGTACGCACCGCAGTCGAGCGTTTCGGCCGCCTCGATGCGGTGGTGAGCAATGCGGGAATCTTCAACAGCATTCCGTTCGAGGAACTTTCGGCTGACGACTGGCGGCGGATGCTCCGCGTGCATTTGGATGGCGGGTTCTATCTGAGCCAGCCGGCGTACCGGATGATGAAGTCTCAGGGCTACGGTCGCTTCGTCTTCATTTCTTCGTCGGCCGGCATGTTCGGCCAGCACTTGGAGGCGCACTACGCCGCAGCGAAGGCTGGCCTTGTCGGGCTGACGAACGTCATCGCCCTCGAGGGCGCACCGCACGGAATCTTCGCCAACACCGTGTTGCCGTATGGCGCATCGCGGATGGTGACGGAGACGGTCAATGACGCGAAAGCCCTTGAGGAAACTGGCTTGTTGCAGGCAATCAGGCCTGAGCTTGTGGCACCGATCGTGATTTACCTGGCAAGTCGGGCTTGCGAATTCAGCCACCGCAACTACTCGGCTTTCGGCGGTCGCTTCGCGCGCGTGTTCGTGGGCCTCGGCCAGGGGTGGCTGGCGGAGCCCGACAGCAGCCCGACTGCCGACGACGTCGCGGCTCACTTCCCTGAAGTCTCGGCGACAGAGCCGTTCACCATCCCCGAATCGATCTACGAGGAAGTGTTCGCGGTGTTTGGGCGGCTGGGGATCAGTCCCATCTAGCCCCACACGACGTTCAGTCGCGGCGGTGACCTGAAGTACATGCCTGAGACGTACGGGGCGGGGGCATCGGGATCCAAGCGCAGTCCTGGCAGTCGGTCGAAGAGCGTGTTGAATATCTTGGTGCTCTCGAGACGGGCCAGATGCATGCCGATGCACACGTGGGCGCCATGGCCGAATCCGATGTGAGGCTTACGTTCTCGGAAGATGTCGAACCTCTCGGGCTCGTCCCACCGGGTCTCGTCATGGTTGGCGCTGCCGAGGTTGACCGCCATTGTCGAGCCTGCGGGAATTTGCACTCCCCCGAGCTCGACGTCACGGGTGACCTCACGCATGAAGTTCAACAACGGCGTTTCCCAGCGGATGCCTTCTTCGATGGCCTTCGGCAGCAGGCTGCGGTCGGCCTGGACCGCGGCGAGCTGATCGGCGTGAGCCAGCAACCCGAACGCCAGGCTCGCGGTTGACCGCGAGGTGGTTTCAGCGCCCGCCGGCAGCAGGTTGCGCATGAACCCGTAGATCTGTTCGTCGGACAGGCACACGCCGTCAACTTCGGCCTGGGCCAGCACGCTGACCATGTCGTCTCGCGGCTCGCGCTTTCGTTCGGCGAGGATGCCGACGAAGTAGTCGCGCAACTGCGCCGACGCCCGTAGCGCGCGGTCCATGTCGGCTCTGAACCCCAGCAGGTCGATGCCAAGTCGGTGGAATTCAGGCACGTCGGCCTCCGGCAGACCGAGAAGTGCGGCGATGATCCGCACCGGGATCGGCATGAAGACCTCGGCCACCAAGTCCGCGCGCTGCGTCTTGCGCAACTTCTCGATAGTGCGCTCGACCAGCGGCCCAACCAGTTCGGCCGCCCAGCGGCGCATCGACGTACGCGCGAAGGCGTACTCATGCAACTTGCGATACACCTGGTGTTCGGGTTCGTCCATCTCCAGAATGGTGGGGCCCTGCAGCGGACGGACGATCGCCTCGTAGCAGCGAGTGCTGAACGACTTGTTGTCGGTGAACACCGTTTTGACCGCGTCGAACGAGTACGCCGTGAATATCGGCGGGCCGTCGCCACTGTTCTCGAGGATTCCCATCTCCGCCCATCCGGGATGGACGGCTCCTTTGGCTCGCAGCTCGCGCAGCAGCGGGTACGGCGAGGCGTCCCCGTCGGCGCCCATACCGGTGTCGAACCTCTCCTGCGCATCCCGGACGCTCTGCGGTATGTCCTCAGTGACCGTCGGCTCTGCCATCTGACGCTGCCACCTCCGGGAGTGCGTCGACCAAATATCTGTTCCACAGTAGGGTTCGTCCTGGACCGGAGTCAATCGCCGGACGTCGAAACGCTGGAACAGGGCATTGAACTGGTAGCCTGTACCAAACATTGGTTCCTCACGGGGCGGGTCCAATGAATAGCCCGGGGAGGTGTTGTGGCGCTTGCGCATCCGTCTGACGCTGCAGACCCCGAGGGGTCGCGCCGAACAGAAGTGCTCGAGACCGCGGCGGCGCTGATTGCGTCCTCCGGCCTGCGCACCTCTCTCCAGGAGATCGCCGACGCAGCGGGCATCTTGCCGGGCAGTTTGTATCACCACTTCGAATCCAAAGAGGCGATTCTGGTCGAGCTCGTCCGGCGATACCACGACGATCTGGATCGCGTCGGCCACGCCGCACTGGATAACCTGGACCGACCCGGTGCGCGGCCTGCATCCGAAAAGATCATCGACCTGGGTTCGGCGATCGCACGCTGTGCGGTGAAGCATGGTGCGGCTCTGCAGATGTCGTTTTTCGAGGCGCCGAGTGCAAATCGAGAACTCGTCAAACTGCTCGGAGAGCCGCCCACCGCGGTTCAGCAGGCGATGCTGCAAACGCTGCGCGCCGCCAGGTGGAGTGGCTACATCAGATCAGAGATCGATCTTCCCACGCTGGCGGATCGGATCTGCCAGAGCATGATGCACGTCGGGCTGGACGTCATTCGGCACAATAGCCGCCCTGACCAAGTGGCAGCGGTTCTGTGCCGAATCATGTTGGAAGGAATGGCGACCCGACCACCCACTGATGTTGAGCTGGATGGCTCCCCCGCCTTCGAGGCCGCAGAGGCGGCGATTCAGACGTGGACAAGCGATGAGTCCGACAGCAGCAAGGCGGCCCATGTCCGGGCCGTGGCGCGAGCCGAGTTCGGTCGCAAGGGCTATGAGGTCACCACGATCAGAGATATCGCTTCCGCCTCTGGCCTCGGCACCGGCACGGTCTACCGGCTGATCGGCTCCAAGGACGAACTTCTGGCGTCGATCATGGAATCGTTCGGGACGAAGGTGGGTGGTGGTTATGCCACTGTTCTTCGCGCGGACGCGACGCCTATCCAGAAACTCGACGCGCTGGCCTGGGTGAACATTAACGCACTGGATCAATTTGCTGAGGAGTGGAAGATTCAGTTGGCGTGGATGCGGCAGTCGCCACCCGACACCCCTAACCCGGGACTGGCCTTCGCTCAGCGCATGCGGCAACTGAAATCGCTTCTGTCTGAGGGGATACGGTCGAAGGAAATTCAGCTGGTCAGTCCTTCCACCGAGATGTTGTCACGGTGCGTGATGGATGTTCTATGGATGCCGGAGAACCTTGTGCAAGACCTCGGCACACGTCTCGCACTCGTCCATGCGCGTGACACCGTAGTCCGCGGGGTCGCCGTGCGGGACGCCTAACCGACTGTGACAGGCAGACGGGTCCATCCGCGCACACTTGCAGTGTGGGCCTTGACGGCGTTGTCGTAATCGACTTCCCAATCCGGCCAGCGCTTCACAACCTCTTCGAGCACGACACGTGCCTCCATGCGGGCCAGCGCCGAACCGAGGCAGAAGTGCAGCCCCTGCCCGAAACCGAGGTGGGTGCCGGTGCGGTGGATGTCGAACGTGTCGGGGTCGTCGAACTGACGGCCGTCGCGGTTGGCCGACCCGTTCAGCAACAACATCACCGAGTCTTCGGGCACCGTATGGCCGTAGTACTGCACCTCGCGGCTGACATACCGTGCTTGCACGGGTGATGGCGCCTCATAGCGCAAAGTCTCCTCGATCGCCCCAGGAATCAACGACGGGTCGGCCACGATTTGCCGACGCTCGTCAGGGTGATCGGACAACAGCTGTCCAATGAAGCCGATCAAACGGGTCGTCGTCTCATTGCCCGCGCCGGCGAGCGTGCCGGTGTAGTTGAGCACCTCGGTGCGGGTCAGGCGACGGCGCGTGCCATCCGCTTCCTCAACCTCGGCGTTGAGCAATTGGGTCATCAGATCATCGGACGGGTGATCGGCTCGCCAATCGATGTAGTCGGCGAGCATCTGATAGCTCTGGTCGACAAAGTCCGGCGGAAGCTCGCGAAGCTGCTTGCCGTCCTGCAGTTCCAGGAGATTATCTGTGTTGTTGCGAATGGCCGCCTGGTCTTCCTCGGGGATGCCGAGGAGGTAGCCGATCGCCCGCATGGGGACCCATGCCGCGAGGTCCGCGATGAAGTCGAAGCCGCCCGAGCTGACCAGTGGATCAAGGACTTGCGCACAGAATTGCCGCGCGAGCGGCTCGATTGCCTCCATGCGGCGCGGCGTGAAAACCCTTGACAGTACCCGCCGATGCAGGTCGTGAAGCGGCGGATCCTCCCAGAGGATGATGCCCGGAGGAACCTCGACGTTACTGAGAAGCACGTCAAGGGTCGTTCCTTTGCCCGAGCGGTAGGTGTCCCAGTTGTGCAACTCGCGGGCGACGTCCACGTAGCGGCTCAACGCATAAAATTTGTATTTCTCGTTGTAGTACAGCGGGGTCTCATCCCGGAGCCGCTGCCAGACGAGGTACGGGTCATCGTCGATCTCAAAATCGAACGGGTCGTAGTACACGTCGATGGCGCTCGCACCAGTCACAGCTGAATCCTAGGGGTTACCCCTACCTTGAACCAAACATATGTTCCCCCGTATGGTAACGGTGTTTCCGCTGCAGTGGCGGGCCGTTGGAGAGGACGACATGACTGGTATCGAGCAATTCCGGTACGACAATAAGCGGGTGCTTGTGGTTGGTGGCGCCACCGGTATGGGGGCCGCTGCAGCCAAGATGGCCAAAGAACTCGGCGCCGAGGTCGTCGTGATGGACTACGCCCCGGTCAGTTATCCAGTTGACAAGGCCATCACCGTCGACCTGCGGGACCCTGCGTCGATCGACAGCGCCATCGAGGAGGTGGGTGGGCCCGTAAATGCGATCTTCTCCGCTGCCGGTGTGGCCGATGGGCCGGAACTGATGCGCATCAACTTCATCGGCCACCGCCACCTGATCGACCGGATGCTCGAGAAAGACCTACTCCCCCGTGGCTCGGCGATCTGCTTCATCTCGTCGCTGGCGGGGCTCGGATGGGAAAACGATCTTCCGCGCATCCAGGAGTTCTTGGCCACGCCTGACTACAAGTCCGCAGTTGAATGGGTCGCGGCCCATGAGGCCGAGGGCTTCATTCACTACGGCTTCACAAAGCAGGTCATCAACGCGTATGTGGCAATCCAATCCTTCCCCTTCATGCAGAAGGGGGTGCGGATTAACGCGATCTGCCCCGGTCCCACCGATACGCCGCTCGCGCAGGCGAACGCGGACCTGTGGCTCAGCTTCGCGCAGGACTACCGCGACGCCACCGGCTGCAAGGTTCACACGCCCGATGAGATGGCCAGTGCGATGGTGTTTCTCTGCAGCGATGGGGCCAGGGCAATCAGCGGGGTGAACCTTCTGGTGGACAACGGGCACGCCATGTCGTCCATCACCGGATCGTTTGCGCCGGGCAAGATGATCCTCGACCTCATCATGGGCAAGGTGTCGCTCGGCTGAGCCGCTGTGCCGAGTGCGAAGTTATGACACGCAATTCACCAAGAAGCGTGCGACAAGTGGCCACGCGGTGGGTATCAACGCGACAGCCTCTCACGGAGTAACGGCAATCCCGGCCCGTCGAGCGCATCGAGAAGTGCGGCACGGCCGCAGACGCTGACCATCAAGGCGGCCACCGGGCCGTGGATCTCAGCCCCGGTGCCCCAGATGAGACCGATGTCCATGCCGCGCAGGCAAATTCCACGCAATCGTCCGCGTGAGACGAAACCCAGTGGCCATCGGCCCGTCAGGAAATCGAGCGCAAGCGCCGCCCGTTCCGGGTCGGGGTGGAACGGCAGGCCGAGCGGGATCCTGATGTCGCCGCTGTGCACCAGCACATCGGTCAGCCCCGAAAGTGGCCCAGTGATCGGCGGGCTGAGCTCGCGGTCGGCATGGTGACGCAGGGCCGTAGCGATTTCTGCGGCCGAAGCCCGCGCCCGACGTCGCGCGAGTTCATCGATCCCGCGATCCACGCTGCGGCGGCGCAATGCCGCGCGCTGAAATGTCCAAAACCCGTCAGCGACGACGCTCACCAGATGCGCGGCCACCGTCTTGACGTCCCAGCCTTCGCACAGGCTAGGTGTCGCCAACTGTGCATCGTCGAGCCCATCAAGCAAATCCGCGATCTGGCGGCGCTCGCTCGCAACAGCGGCGAAGACCAACCGGCGATCGAATTTCACCTGAGTGCGTGTCGCGGGAGTGTGATCGGCAGATCGAGTGAGCTGAGAAGCCCAGCAGGCGCTTCCACCACATAGGGCACGGCATTCACGACTCGCATCGCCGTAGCCGCCATCGCGGCGCGGCCGGCGCCATGGCCTTCGGCGTCACCCAGCGCCATCGAGCAATGAATGTCCGGGTCACCTTCGATGTCGACGCGGTACGTCGCGTCAAACTCCGAGCTCAGCCAGTCGGGTGCCACGTCGCGGGCCATCCGGATGATGTGTTCGACGACGATAGCCTCGTGCGCGTCGACGACGCCGGCGACTCGCGTACACACCGCGCCACACGTACCCGCCTTGATCGTCCCGAACGCGACGTCGATGTCTCTGTCCGTGAGCCGCCGGTCGAGGGAGCCGCGGATTTCCTCGACCTCGACACCTAGGCCCTCAGCCATCAGATAAATCGGTGCACCCCATGCCATCTGCATGAATCCCGGCGTCTTGAGTATCGGTTCGAAATCCAGCGGCCGGCCGAACCCCATCCCGTCCATCATCACGCTGGCGACAGGATAGTGGTCGTTGAGCGCAACTTCAGTGACCGTCAGCGTGCGAATCGTCTTCGACTGCGTAGATAGCATGAGCGCAAGCTGATCTGACGCGAAACCCGGGAAGATCCCCGACGCATAGAACGAGGCGTGCCCGGATTTCGCCGCGGCTTCGAGCTGATCTCGCCACTCTTTCGCGAAATAGGCCGGCGGGTAGATAAGGCTGGTGGACGTCGTCGACACCACGTTGATGCCGGCTTCGAGCAACCTCAGATAGTCGGGGACCGCGCCAGCATCGCGTTCAGGACCGCTGGCCGCATAGACGACGCAGTCCGGGCGCAGGGCGATAAGCGCGTCGGCGTCGTCAGTCGCGGACACGTTGATCGGCGGGCCACCGGCGAGTTCGCCCGCATCGCGCCCGACCTTTTCCGGTGAATGTACCCAGACACCAACGAGTTCCAGATCCGGCCGGCGCCGAATCGCATCGATGGCGATGGAGCCGACGCCTCCTGTCGACCAGACCACGACGCGAATTGGATTCGACACCACGCTTTCTCCTCACTCAGTGTTCGACGACGGACTTGTTCGCTCGTTCGACCGCTGTCGCGGCACGCTCGAGGTACGGCCAGGCCAGATCAGGCGGCAGCCCGCCACACAGCGGCAACAGCTGCAAGCCCTGCCCACCGCGCAGGTGGGCGACGGCTTCATCGATCGTGAAGACGCGATAGGGTCCTGGTGCCGCGCGTAGTTCTTCGACGTTCTGCGCACGCGAAATACTGGCTACCGTGTGGTCGCCCTGTCGATAGGCCGATGCGGTCATCGCATCGTGAAGCACATACGGGCCCAGCTCGTCCCACGCGCGATCCACGTCGTCGGCGACGAATACGGCCGTCGGAGCGCCACTGTCGGGAAACCGGGTCAGCCCTGGTTCGTGACCGTTGGTCCGGCACTCGGACTCGTAGAGTTCTTTGAGGCCAGCCGAATTCACCTGCGAGATGAATCCGAGCCCGTGTCTGGCCGCCCGCCTGGCGGCTGCCGGGCTGCCACCTGCGATCATGATCGGCGGGCCACCCGGCGTGGCGCACGGCGGAGTGATGTGAATGCGACGACCGTCGTGGATCACGGCCTCGCCCTTGAGAAGTCGCAGTAACAACGCAATGTTCTCGTCGGCCAGTCGGCCACGCTGCCTCATGTCGACACCGAAGTGTTCGTACTCCTCGAGACGGTGCCCGATGCCGAAGGCGTACCACGCCCGGCCCTTGCTGATGAGGTCCAGCACGCTGACCTCCTCTGCCAGACGCACCGGGTCCCAGAACGGAAGCACGACCGCGGCCAGAAGGATCGCAAGACGCTCGGTACGGGCCGCGATCGCCGATGCGAGTATCAACGGCGACGGCAAGTGGCCGTCGTGGGCGGCATGGTGTTCGGAAAGAACCGCGACGACTGCACCGCGCGTCTCAGCCCACGCGGACATCTCGATTGCTGCGCGGTACAACTCGGTTGCCGGAGCGCCGATGGCGGGCGCGCGCATGTCGAACCGAAGCGTGATCATCCCGGCGGGACATTACGCCGGAACAGATGTTTGGTCAATCTTGCTACCCCTATTGACCACGTATAACGCCCCTGCTAGCCTCTCGGAGCAAATGTTAGGTCGAGCTATGACTACCGCTGCGCCGATCAAGCCCACGACACGGGCCGGGTGGACGGCACGGCTCGGCTGGGGCGTCGCCGCAGCGGCGTTGGCGGTGTTCGCGGTGGTCTCGGTGGCCAACATGCAAAGCGGGATGCACGGCGATCCGCGCACGACGAACCCCCATCCGGGACCGGCGCCGTATCCGCCGTTCCTCGGCGTCGCCAACTGGCCGCTCGTCATGAGCACTCTCGCGGTGATCATGACTGTGGGTTTTTTCGGTGCGGCAGCCTGGTTGTCTGTCAAGGAGCGCCGGGTGCACTGGACAGTGATCATCGGCATCGCTGCATTCGTCGCCGGAGCGGTTGACCCGCTGGCGAATTGGGCAACGTTCGCCGTGTTCGATCCGCGGATCGCGCACTTCCTGGTGTCCTGGCCGTATGTCAACATCTCTCCCCTGCTCGAGCCGACGCTGTCGTTCCTTGGTGGATATGCGGCGTACTACCTACTGACCGGGATCGGCATCGTCCGTGGCTATGAACTTCTCGTTGAACCGAACATCCGGCCGGGCACATGGCTTGCACGGCATCGGCTCAGCGCGGTCTTTTTCACCGGGTTCGCATTCGGCCTGCCGCTGAACGCCGTGATGCAGTTCCTGTGGCTGAAGGCCAGGATGTTCTTCTACACCGAGGGAGCGGGACCCGTTCTGCACATTTCAGACACTCACCTTCCGTTGCTGATGGTGATTTACGACAGCCTCATCTTCGCCATGGTGGCCGTCCTGTGCGTCACCGACGGAAACGGCCAGCCCGAACTCGTCGCGAGATTGGTGCAACGATCGCCCTTTCGGGCCGGTCGCCCGATCGTGGCGACCGCAGTGTTGCTAGCCGTTGTTCTCACACCACTTGCGGTGCTCGGCGCGCTGCGTGTCACAGGGTTCGCGAAGCCCGTGTACGACAACGAGTTTCCCTATCCCGCCGTGAAGGTGTACGACCCGTACGGCGACCTTGAACGGGCCGGCAGGCCGGGACCGTTCTACCGATGAGTCGAAAGGAGGAGCGATGGTGTCTGCCACGAACCGGGTAGTGGTGTGGGCTACGGGCGGCATCGGATCGATCGCCATCCGCGCGATCCATCGTCGACCTGACCTCGATCTCGTCGGGGTATGGGTCCATTCCGACGAGAAGGTCGGTAAGGATGCCGGAGAACTCGCCAACGGCGAACCGATCGGTCTCGCCGCGACCAACGACGCGAATGCGTTGATCGACATGAAGCCGGATTGCGTTGTCTACGCAGCGAGCGGACCTGAGCGCGACGCCATCGCCATTCCCGACTATGTCCGGCTCCTCGAAGCCGGCATCAACGTCGTCACAACGAGCACGACGCGTCTGATCAATCCGTCTGCCTATGAGCCGTCGGAATGGCGCGACCAGTTGGCTGCCGCCGCCAAGACCGGCCAGGTCTCCTTGTATGCATCGGGAATCGAACCCGGCTTCGCCGCCGATTATCTGCCGCTGGTGCTGATGACCCAGTCGGCCTCGATCGAGAAGGTCCACGCCTATGAGATCGCGCTCTACGACGACTATGCGGTAGCGGACGTCATGGGCGACGCCTTGGGTTTCGGCCGGCCGCTTGACTACCAGCCATGGATCAACTTCCCGGGTGCCATCGCCGGAGAATGGCAGGGCCAGATCCGGCTGGTGGCCGAGGCGCTGGGCGTCGAAATCGAGGAATTGCGTGAGACTTTCGACCGCAGGACGACCGATCGGACATTCGATGTCGCGTTCGGGCCCGTCGAGGCGGGCACCTGCGCCGCACTGCGGATGCAGGCCATCGGCGTGGTCAACGGCCGCGAAGCCATCGTGATCGAACATGTCACTCGGCTGGCGCATGACATCGCGCCGGAGTGGCCGACGGGTGTGGGTGACCTCTCCTACCGAGTGGTCATCCAAGGCGATCCAGATGTCGACTGCACCATGGCCGTCTCGTTGCGAGATCCTCGTCGTGCGGGCATCTCAGGAATGACGTCCGGTGCGGGAGCAATGGTGGCGACCGCAATGCGCGTCGTGAACGCAATCCCTTACGTGGTCGATGCGGCGCCGGGGTTACTCAGTTCGTTGGACTTGCCGCTGACCCTTCCGCGCCACGCGTTCGGGCCCGCCTAGTGATGTGGTCGTGGGTCTTGGTGGCGACGCCGTCATCGACCGCGGCGCAATTGACCTACTCGGCAACGGCTTTGGCGCTCAGAGCAGTGGGTGCAAAGGTCCCGAAGTTGTTGTGCCCTATTCTCGATCAATGAGCTCTGACATCGCACGCCTCCGACGACTCGCTACTCCGCTCTGCGGAGCGGCCCTGACGGCCGGAGCGCTCTTGGCCTCACCAGCCGGAATTCCATCCGCCGCGGCCGACGGTTGCCCGGATATCGAGGTCGTGTTCGCGCGCGGCACCAACGACCCGCCCGGTGTCGGGCCATTGGGCCAGGCCTTCATCGACTCGCTGCGCTCGAAGGTGGGCGGCAGGTCCGTCGGCCAGTACGCGGTCAACTACGCCGCCACCTTCAATTTTCTGAGGGTCGCCGACGGCGTCAACGACGCCAACAATCACGTCCAGTGGATGATGGCGAACTGCCCTGCCACCAGGTTGGTGCTCGGCGGCTACTCCCAGGGCGCGGCGGTCATCGACATGCTCGTGGGCGTCAACCCTGGCCTGAATGCCATACCCGGACTCGACCTCGGCGGCATCGCCCCGCCCCTGCCCCCCGAGGCCGGCGACCATGTGGCCGCCGTTGCGACCTTCGGCAACCCGGTGGACAAAGTCATGGGTCCGTTGAACGGACTCAGCCCCGCGTATGGGGGGAAGACCATCGACGTGTGCAACGCCGGAGATCCGATATGTGGGCCGGGCAGCATCCAAAACCGGATTGAGCACCACGACTACGCGCCCGGCGGAGCGGACCAGGCCGCGTCGTTCGTTGCGGGCCTCGTCTAGCCGAACGTCAAATGGCCACGTCGTTTTCGATGAATGGACGATGGCCAACGCACCGGTGAATTCGTTGATGCCCTTATTGATTTCCTAATAGTTCATTGTGGGCGTCAATCCCAGGCGATAATTGCAAAAGGGGGCACGGCGGCCTCATCGTCAAGGAGAACTACCACCATGTCGCTCATATCGCGCAACTTCGAGCCCTTGTTGATTTCTGCTGTGGCAGCGGCAGCGGCAGCGGCAGCGATCGCCGCGGCGCCGCCTGCTGCCGCTGATCCAGCTCTTCCAGAACCCGGTTCAGAAGACGCGGCCGCCACCATCAGCGACCTTGAATCTCGGGGCTACGAAGTTCAGGTCAACTACGACAACGGCACGCCCGACGTCGACCTGTCGCAATGCTGGGTCAACAACATCAACACGGCCGACGCCGAGGGCAGCCTCGAAGCCGTGTACGTCGACGTCGAGTGCCCGAAGTAGGCGTGCCGGCAATCCTCACGTCTTGCCGGCGGGGTTGCCGCCGGGCCCGGCGCTACCGGCGCTGATCCCGGAGACCCCCGTTGTGCTGCCGCCGGCCGGGCTAGTGCCAGAAGGCATGCTGCCTGTCGAAGCGCTGGATTGTCCGGTGGCGCCGGCCGGCGTGGTGCCCGATGGCATGCTTCCCGACGCAGCGGGGGTCGCCGCCGGCGTCGGCGCGGTGGTTGTGGGAGCCGGGGTGGCGGGAGCAGGTGCCACAGCCGGAGGCGCCGCAGGAGCAGGGGCCGGAGTTGGAGGCGCTGCCGGCACCGGAGCGGCGGCAGCGTTGCCGGGGCTCGGAGCAGCGGCGGTCCAGATCAAAAGGTCTTGGGCTCCATCGTTGTAGACGACGCTGTTCGGCACCGTGCCGGTGACGTCAAAGTAGATCTTGCCTGTCGATTTCGCGCCCTGCGGCAGGGCTGCGGGATTGACACCCTGCTGTGTCGGGACATTGTAGAGAGCCCGATAAGTCGCGCCGTCTGTCGCCCGCGCGTTGAAGTTCGACACGATCGGTGTGGTCGTGCCCTGGACAGCTTCCAACGCGGCGGTGACTTCGTAGAGTTGGCCGCTCACCGGGTAAGGGATGGCGTCACTGCTGGACTTGAGCTCGCTGATGCTGTAGCCGGTGACGGTGGCGCCGCCAGCGTCGAACAGCTGCTCACGCGCACCGAAACCGTCCACCGTGGGATTGGCCGCCAGCGCGGTCGCTGCGGTGGCAATCATGATTGCTGCCATTGACATAGGCGCACACGCCGCCGAAGTGATGCTGATCGTCCTCATAGTCTTCGCGCGTCCGGTCATGCGCTTCATCGTCAGGCCCGAGGTTGTCCTGCAGGTGTCCGCCTAGTGTCGATAGCCACTCGCTTTGCCAAACGACTACCTAACGATCGGTGACGACCTCCTTCGCTGCTGCCGCTACCCTCGTCACTGAAATAGCCTGGCGTGCATTGCATTAACACTCCGGGGTGTCGACGCCGACCTCGCGGACGATCCGCCCCCGCTGATCCTGGTCCTGCTGGTTTTAGCTGTGAGTTCACCGGAACGTCACCGTGTCGTCGAGGTGCTCCGTCAACGACAACGGACGTGGCAACGATGATCGCTATTTCGGTTGAGGGTCGCCCCTGCACATCCCGATTTGTCAGCATGAAATGTGGGTAACGTTGAGATGACCGATACGGGGGTGGGAGTGAGATGAACGTTCTCAACCTGGGCAAGCCACGTGGGCGCACCGGGCGGTGGTCTACGTGAGCGCACGCTGCATATGTCGTCTTCTCTGTGCTGCAGCGGTGACCACCTGGGTGATGCTGCTCAGCGTGCCCGTCCCGTCCGCGTCCGCCGATCCGTGCCCTGACGTCGAGGTGATATTCGCCCGGGGTACGGCCGAGCCCCCCGGTGTTGGCGGGGTAGGACAGGCATTCGTCGACGCGCTGCGCTCGCAGGTCGGTACCAGAACGGTCGGGGTGTATCCGGTCAACTACGAAGCCAGCAGCGATTTCGGCAGCGGCATCGACTTCGCGAGAACCGTCGTCGACGGGATCAGGGACGCGGGCTCTCATATCGAGTCGACGGCGGCCAACTGTCCGAACACCAAGATGGTGCTCGGCGGGTATTCCCAGGGTGCTGCGGTGTCGGGCTTCGTCACTTCAGCTGTGATACCGGCGGGTATACCCGCCGAGTTCGTACAGTTCATACCCCAGCCGATGCCGAAGGAGATTGCTGACCACGTCGCCGCAGTGGTTCTGTTCGGGACACCATCGGATGAGTTCATGCGCGATCTCGGCGCACCGCCCATCGCAATCGGCCCCCTGTACGCGCCCAAGACCATCAAATTGTGCGCTCCCGACGACACGATCTGCGATGGTGCCTCCGCAGGACCGCCCAGTCTCGCGCACGGTCTGTACCCCGTGAACGGGATGATCGCCGACGGTGCAACTTTCGCCGCCAGCCACCTCTAACCAAAGCGCCGAAACGCACCTCAGACGCCGAGGACCCCAATTACGCTGTGCGTCAACCGCATTGCAAGGGGTGGGAACAATGATCCGCACAATTATTATCGGTACCGCGATTGCAGCGGCCGCTCTCATCACCGCCCCCATTTCGGACGCAGATCCAAAGGACGAAGCGGATGTGCCGGGCATTCAGTACAACGCTGTTCTCGGCGCGCACTGCGATAACTGGCATCGCTACATCTTCGGTCGTGCGCCAAACGGTCAGGCACTCGCATGCGTCGCATTCGACGGTGTAGGCACGTGGGTGCAATCGGCACCCTTACACGGTGTGCAACAGGTCGGTGCGCCCTGCGGTAGCGGTGACGGCGCGGCACAGTCTGCTGACGGTCAGCCGCTTATCTGTGTGTTCAACAAGGGCTGGTCGCCGGGTCCCTGACGGCATTGACGGCGCTGGCTCGATCGCTGATCGACGGGTTCCGTGCTTCCTGCGCCACCGGCGCTGTAGGTGAGCAGATACGCCACCGACCGTTGACGCGGATGCTGTACTGGAACATCAGCACCAAGGGAGCAGGCTCTCGATGAAATTATTCGTCAGCTACTCGCGCCGCGACGACGCCTCCGTCAGATCCTTGGTCGCCGACCTCGAGCACGCGAGCCAGCAAGTGTGGCTGGACGAGGATCTGGGCGGCGGGGAGGCATGGTGGACAGAGATCCTGGAGCAAATCCGCGGATGCTCGGTCTTCGTCCTTGCGCTCTCGAGCAACTCGCTGTCTTCCAGACCGTGCCGGGCCGAACTGGACTATGCCAAGGCGCTCGGGCTGCCGATCTTGCCGGTACAGATCGGTGAGGTGGTCAGCTACCGCGACGACCCGATCTTCGCGATGCAATTGGTCGACTACCGTAAACCGACCCGCGACAGCGGAATTGCCCTTGTCTCCGCGCTGCACGACCGGGCCGCTGGGCGTGGTGAGCTGCCCGATCCGTTGCCTGAGCCGCCCCCGATCCCCTACGAATATCTGCAGCGACTCGGTGCGGCAATCCACGGCACCGCCGATCTGTCGCCCAAGACGCAGATGGGGATCGTGTTCGAGCTGCGCGGCGCCCTTGGCGAGGAGGAGGACGAGACCGTTCGCGACGACATCCGCAACCTCCTGCGTGCGCTCCGTGACCGCACGGAGGTGACCTTTGCCATCGCCACAGAGATCGACGCCGCCTTAGCGTCGGAGGAACGCCCCCAGCGATCCCAGGCACCGGCGATGCCGGCTAGTGAGGCAGTTCCATGCCGCGCACCGGGTGCAGGGCCGCCGCCCGGCACGAATGCGGCGTCGGCGCCACGTCGCACTGAGTCAGTCCAACCCGGGTGGCCGGCGCCGCCGGCGCGGCGCACTCGAAAGTTCTGGATCATCGGTGCCGCGGCGGCAGTCGTGGTGATGCTCGTCGGCGGCGTCGTGACATACCTGCTCATGCCTCACAACTCGACATCGCGGGCCGCATCGTCTCAGCCTGCCGGGCCTATCACGCTGCCGCCGACGACGGCAACGACACCAACGACAGCGACGACGAGCGCAACGCCAACGACAGCGACGACGAGCGCAACGCCTCTCGGCTCGCCCCCATCCGGATTCAGTGCGGCTGACGCGCAGCTGCTCAGTCTGCTGCCAGCGGGCAGCAGCCAGATGACGTGCGCGCCCGTGAATCCCCCTACCCGTGATGCGCTGTCCACCCTGAGCTGCACCCCACCGGACAGCGTCAACAGCAGTCCGGACCGAGTGCTCTATTGGCTGTTCACCGATGTGGCCACCCTCCACCACATGTGGCAGGCGGGCATAAGTTTCGAAACGCTATCGCCCTGCCCTGGAGCAAATGAGGCGCCGCAAGAATGGCGTTCAGACAAACACGCCGGCTGGCTCGCATGCGGCACCAGCAAGATCGACAAGACCGCTGACGTGATCTGGACGGTGGACGACGCACTGATCCTCGGCGACGCGATGGGATCGAATGTGCAGGATCTCCACGAATGGTTCACAAAACATTTCTAAAAGCAGTCCTGCAACGACCGGTGCGCGGAACTCGTGTCGCGGCCAGGCATGCAAGGACCGTCAGCGCCAACAGCAGTCCGAGCGGCCACAACTCGGGGCCGTGCTCGGCCGCCACGCTGAAAGCGAAATCGGCGAAGATGACACCCAGACTGACGACGATCCGTCTGTAGCTGATCATCACCACCGCCGGCTCGGCGCTGGCGTGACCGAAGACCCAATCGTAAGCGGCCGGCTAAACAGCTTGATTCGCAAGTGCAGAGACCAGAAGTACCGGTCCCACAGGCCCGGCAACAGATGCCAGCGCTGCGACACGATGCAGATGATCGCCGCAGCCATGCTGATCCCGGCGCTGCATGCGTACATTCCCCGCACAACCAGCCGCGTCCGCACCAGCCTCCACAGCGGGATCCCGGCCAACAGACCGATACCGAAGAACACGAGAAAGTCGTCCACATCACCAAAGCCCGTGCTGCCCAACGATTCGGCCGCGTATATCGCGTAGAACATGGGAGAGAGCGTCACTGACATGACGACCAGCTGAGTGGCCAGGAAGCGCTGCATCCACCGATTGGAGAACAAGTAGGAATGTCCGCTGCGCAGCGGATAGAGCATGCGCCCCGGTCCGCTCGCCAACTCGACCCCGCGGGTCCGCAACGCGAAACAACATGCTGCACAAAGCACCATCGCCGCAACGCCGATCCACAACAGGTCGACGTTGTGCCAAGGCAGTGAGTCGCGGACAAACCGGCTCGCAAAGAACGCCGTGATCACGATCACGAGCCCCGCACTGTACCCCGATTGCTTCAGTAGGAGATCGCTGCGTTGCTGCGCCGACAGCAAGGCCGACATCGCCATCGGCGAGACTACCTCCAAGCTTCCGCCCACGATGCCGATCAGGATGCACAACAACAGCAGCGGGTACGCAACGAATCGGGACGGCACCGCCGCGATGTCGACCGCGATGAGCGCAGTCAGTGCGGCGTTGATCAATGCAATGCCGCCCAGCAGCCCGGCAACGGAGACCGTGATGCGCAGCACCTGTGGCCCCAAGGCCGTTCCCAGCAGGGCCCCCGCGGTGAAGCCGGGCACAAGCAGCGCCACCACAATGCCGGGACTACCGACCTGGTCCGCGACATAGGGAATGACGATCAAGACGCTGCTCACCTGAACGCCGACCCTGAAAAGGGTTCCCTGGGTGAGCAGCAGCCGAAAGTTCCGCCCCTTCTGCACGCGACGGAGCTTATGGCGGAGGTGCTCGATACGGTGGCGAACGCGATGCGGCCGACTCCGGGGCGATCGCCTCAGGACGCGGATCAGTACGCGGCGACCAGCCACCCACAGCTCACTGGCGGCCAGCCGGACGTGGCCGCGTTAGCGGTCTACGCTCGACCGACAGCAAGCTGCTGACCAGCCCAGGGACCATCTCGGGAAGACAACCAAGGAGAGGCACATGGCGATTCTCGGCTTCATCCTCGACTCGTTCCCCACCGGTGGCGGCGCCTCGACACTGGATTTGGCTCGGGGATATCCCTTCCTCGGGGCGCACCCCTGGCTAGTCTTTGCAGGTATCGGGATGGCATGTTTCGTAGCGGCGGCCGTTAAGCCTGCGAACTTTGCGGGACATTACGTGTCACGTCGAGTCAGCGCCCTAATCTGGGGGTGCTTGGCGTCATCCTGGTGATCTTCGCGGTACTCATCGCGGTGGGACTGATGCACATGTAAGCATGATGCTGGACAGGCGAACCCACACGATTCAATCTCTCCCATAACTGGGAGGCATCGCGTGTCGATCAAACGGCTTGGTCCGGTTGCCGTAGTTGAAGCTGGCACGTTCAAATGAGGAGAAACACATGGTGGTGTTATCGCGATAAGCCCTCATGACGCGATATTACGGATTTACTAGGCGTGTCCTCAGCCTGGCGGTCGCCGCCCCGCTCGCCGTGGCATTGGTGATTGGTCCGGCAGCGACGCCCTTTTCGACAGCGGCGCTGATTCCGGCGGCATCGGCGGCATGTCCCGATGCCGAAGTGGTTTTCGCTCGCGGCCGAGAGGAACCACCCGGCGTCGGCGCAGTCGGCGATGCACTCGTCAATTCGCTGCGCGGCAAGACGCGTATGTCGGTCGGCGTGTATGGGGTTAACTATCCCGCCAACATAAGCATCGGCAGTGGCGCCAACGATATGAGCGCCCATGTTCAATCCATGGCGGGAAGTTGCCCGAACACCCGCATGGTGCTCGGCGGCTATTCGCTGGGTGCCGAGGTGGCTGATCTCGTGACCGGGGGCCGTGCGGCATTCGGGTTCACCAACCCGCTGCCGCCGGGTATGGATCAGCACATCGCGGCGGTCGCGTTGTTCGGTAATGGCACCCGGGGACTCGCCCCCGCCTTTGCCGGTAGGACGATCGACCAGTGCGCGGACGGCGACCCCATCTGTGGGAGAGGCATGAATTGGCCGTCGCATCTGCAGCCCTCATACCTCAGCTCCGGACTGGTGGATCAGGCCGCCAGCTTCATCGCCGGCAAGCTCTAGCCGGGAGGCGACCAGCGTAGAGTTCCGGTTTCGAGTACTTGGACTGCGCGTCCATGGTGTGCCACCGTTGTTGAATGGTCCGAGATTCTCAACGAGGGACTGGCGCACTGCCCACGTGCTACTTCGC
Source organism: uncultured Actinomycetota bacterium (assembly GCA_963744085.1). Lineage (GTDB taxonomy): Bacteria > Actinomycetota > Actinomycetes > Mycobacteriales > Mycobacteriaceae > Mycobacterium. The sequence goes on along the minus strand of CAVUSK010000011.1, from coordinate 33,241 downwards.
TGGTGGCCGTCGCGATGCCCGTCGTCACTGCGGCGGCTGCGCCCGCGCACAGCGACACCATCCGAAATGATCCGCGAATGCGACGCGGTATCAATTCCATCGACTTCATTGAAACCTCTTAGTCATGCGTGATTGCACAATCTCGGCCTACGACGGTAGCCCGCGGCCGTTGAGAAATCGCTGAGCGCGGCTGTGAGGACGCTTTGCACCGGGGCCGATGCCTTACCGGCAACACCTTTGCCGTGCGCCGCCCTCGCGTCGGATGACGAAGCCGCCCAGCCGATGCCCCAATGGGCACCGCCTTAGCCCGAATCAAGTGCTCGTCGGACATGTCGCCTGTCTCGGTCACGGCGGCGGCGGGCACACCACCTGGCACTGCCGCACCTGCGACGCCGTGGTGTACGGACCGCCGCTAAACGTTCATTGCACAGCCCTCCAAGGGCCAGCGCCATTCAGGGTAAGTTCCAAAGTCCCAGAGTCGAGAGAACTCGAGCCGCAGCGCCTTTCCGGTGTCCAGGGACCCGATTACACGCTGGAGAAGGTCGCGGCGCGGGCCGCTAAAGCTACATTGCTGCCGCTCGCGGCAGGCCGTAGTCTCACCGCGAGCAACCCACAGAGGGTGCTGTGGTGGGGATGGTATTGAACGCCACTCGACCCGGCCAGCCGAACGGCCACCCGGCGTCGCCATTGTTACTCCAGTTGAAGGTATTCGACGGCCCGGCGGGTGCATTGCGAGTGCCCAGCCGCTCTGAGCAGCCGCTGCCAGGGTTGGAGCCGCTGATACTGCCGCCGGTGTTCACCACCGGCCCCGGCGCGGGCGGGGGCGTGGCCATGACGGTGGTGGTGGAAGGCGCGGCGGCCGGGGGGAGGGGTGTCTGATCCTGACCACCCTGGTTGTCGGCCAGGGCCGGGCTGGCCAATAAGACGGCAGTCGCTGCTAGACCTGTGAATAGGATGGCTTTCACTATTTCTCCTCGATTTAGATTTAGGCTTGCCACGGTGCGAGGCCAGATCCGACACGGGGAACATAACCGGGCCTGCACCACGCCGCATGTCGTGATTCACGCCAAACACACAGGGAATTTGCAAGATTCGCTGGCACCCTCCCAGATCGTGGCCGCTCCCCAGCACCCACTCGACCCCCAACCGTCGGCGAATAGCGAGGGCCATCAAGGCGATACGGTTCGCCCTGGCTACGACTCTGGGACTTCAGACTTCACGGGGCTCACGATGTCGTCGGGAGACACACGGAACCGGTCGAACGCCTGATCGCGCTGTAGCCCGACTTTCGGTATCCCCCACCCCTTAAGGTTGCGGCCCACCACGGTCGCCGGCTCCCCCGCCTCCAACGCATCAAGCAGCTTGCGGTTCCGCTCGTACGAAAGACAAGTCGCTACAACAAATCCGTCGTGACAGTCCTGGCGTTCACGCTCCCGTTGAAGCAGCGCCTGATACAGGCCGGCCAGGAACACACCGACCACCGCCCGGCGCGTTTATCCCGAGGCTCGCGGCGGCGCAGCAGGCAATCGCCAACGACTGGACCTCCGCCCTCAACGTCACCTGAAGGCTCAGATTCGCTGGGCGCATCCTCCCGCCCGGTTTCCAAGGCGAGAGGCTAAAAGACCCCTGTAGCCGCTAATTCTTGCCGTAGACCCGCTCCTGCATGCCAGTGTCCCCGAAGCTCTCGACCTTGACGGCTGTGCCGCCGCGGAATGTCAACACATCGACTTCGGCCCCAGTTCCCCGCCGGCGGCGACTTGGCCGATGACTACCACGACATCGCCGTCGGCCAGGAATCGGTCGGGCGCTGTTGTTAAGGACTTCTCCGCGAGCTTCCCGAACAGATCCATGACCCCGGATTTGCCGCGATACGTACCGCTAATCTTGCTGTTACCGTTCAAGACCCACTCACAGTCGTCATCGAACAGGCCCAGCGTCACACATCGACCGACTGGTTCGACCCAAGCTGGCTAGTCAGTGATCACTGCTATTACCTACTCACACTTCGTCGTTGGCGCGCGGGACACACGCGGGCGGCGCGGTGCGAGCCGCCGTGATCACCGGGAAGTCAAACTCCGGCCGGCATCACCGGCAATCGCGCTGGGCTGCAAATTCCTTTAGCGCGGAAGCCACGAGCTCCGGGTTGTCGCACATCGGGAAGTGATTCCCGTGGGGCACCTTGACCTGGCGCGCCTCGGGGTAGTACGTCCGCCATCGTTTCTGGAACCGCAGCGGGTCATTGAACTGACCGAAAACAGTCAGCAGAGGCCGATCCGCAAGTGGCCCGCGCAACCCCGCGTCTAGCTCCGTGTAGAGGTCGTCGGTGTCGCGGGCACTACGGAAGTAGTGGTGCCACACGCGCCGCGCCGACGGATCGATGCCCGCCCGGAAGACCGCCAGGTCTGACCGGCTCCAGTGGCGGCCGACGCCGAAATTGGTTGCCGTGAGACGAGGGAGCCAGCCGATCGCGGCGTCCAGTTGCCTGGCCGGTGCGCTGCCCATCAACGCGAGCATGCCTCGGAACGCGGCGCCGGTGGGCCGCCACGCGAAGCAGTTGACCGAGGCGAGGGCGGCGAAGGCGTCTGCGCGCCGGCTGGCGGCGAGGAAGCCGGCGGGACCACCAAGGTCGTGGGCCACCAGCGTGACATCACGCAACTGCAGCTGGTCCACGACGGCCGTCACCGCGTCGGCGGCCTGAGCGAGCGTCGCTGATTGGGTGCGATCGCTGAGCCCGCAGCCGGGGGCGTCGACCGCCACGCAGCGGAAGTCGTCTTGCAGCCGCATCAGGACGTCACGCCAGACGAAGCTCCACGAGCCGACATGAACGAATAACAACGTCGGGCCCTGCCCGATGTCGGTGAGTGCGACGCGGCCCGCGCCGTAATCAACCGCGTAGGTCGGCCACGGCCAAGCTTGTTTGGGAAGCCACGCGGGACGGTCGATGATGGGAAGCGTTGGCATGACACTACCTTTCGGTTAACGGGTGGCCAGCTGGAGCTGCATGAACTGCTGAATCCCGAACAGCCTGAACGCCAGTCGTTGCACAGGACCGAATGCGCGGCGGATCAGCGGCGCAGCTTGCGCGGCGTCGAGGAATTGAGGTGCCACAGCCTGGTAGACCGTGCCGTTCAGCCGCACTGAACATTGCCCCGCTGCGCGCACATTACGGGTCCAGTCGGAGCGGTTGCCGAACGTCAAGGGGATCAGTACCGCCGAGCCTTGTACGCTGGCGCCCACCGATGTCACATACCGCTTGCCGCTGCGGCGCCCGACGTGATGAATCTGGGCGGCCATCGGGAAATGACGCCGCCCAGCCAGCGTGGCAACAAATGGGTTGAGAATTTTGGTCGTCGGCCCCATTACCAGCCTGACGAATATCGACGGTCCTACGGGGACGACCGCGGTTTTGATGGTGCGTCGATGTGGTTGTGTCGTACTGCTCATCACGACCTCCAGTTCTCTCGCTGCGTGTTGCCCGTGCCATAAAGGACGAGGCAGCGTTCGGATGTGTGACGCTTCGGCTATGGGGCATCAAAGAGTTGCGCGCGCAACAGTTTCAGCGTGGCTTCGTTCACGTGGACGTGGACGGCCGTAATGCCTCGGTCGTCTGAGATCGTCAGATTGATCACACCGACGAGCATTCGCTCGGCGAACGCCAGTACGGCGGGGTGCCCATCCACCGGTTGGGACACCAACACGAGACCCGGTCGGCTCCAGAACCGCAATAGATTATGAGCCACGCGCGCGGCGCCGACGACCACGAAGTCCTTGCGGCCGTCCAGTTCACCGGAGACATTCGGGTCGAGCACTGCTGCGAGTTCGTCGATCTCGCCGTTCGCGCATGCCGCGATGAACCTTCTGGTGATAGCACGATGCTCGGCGGGCTCGATCGGGGCGAGGCCGCTGTCACGAGACTCGCGGACCTTTCGGCGCGCACGACTCGCCAGCTGCCGGCACGCGGCCGCGGCCGGCGGACTGTTTCGGCGATAAGATCGAACGGCAACTGGAAGACGTCGTGCAAAACGAACGCGACCCGCTCGGCTGGGCTCAATCGTTCAAGCACCACCAGCAGTGCGAGTCGCACCTCGTCATCGAGCGTTACCCGATCAGCGGGATCCGCGTATCCGAAGCCTTATCGGGCTGGTCTCGCTCGCCATGTCTACCGCGCGTTCGCGGCGCCACGGCGCGGACTTGATGCGATCCAGGCACAGCCGGCTTGTCACCACGATCAACCAGCCCCGTGCATCGTCGACTCCACCCAGCGGTGTTTGCACCAGCCGGAAGAAGGCCTCCTGCACGACGTCTTCGGCGGCCCCGATATCGCCCAGCATCCGAAACGCCAGGTCGATCAGGTACGCACGATTCGCCGTCCACGCTTGACCGATCTGCTCATCCGACGACATCGCGACCTCCCGATTCACATTGCGGCGCTCTCTGATAGGTAAGAACGAATCGCCGCCACGAAATGTGACATTGCGGCCACTGTCACATTCGCGCGGCTCGCCGCGTCCTACTAGTCGCTACACACCCATCAACCCAATGAGGTGACCACACATGAGCCGCATCCCTGCCCACACTGTCGAGAATGCGCCCGAAGCATCGCGCGCCCTGCTGCAGCACGCCATCCAGTTCTCCCCGACCGGACGGCCGCTGAACCTGCACGCGCAGATGGCGCACTCCCCTGCCGTGCTCGTCGCGTACTCGGCGATACGTCAAGCCACCGCCGACCACAGCACGGTCGGCCTGAGGGTCAGCTCCGCGCTGATGCTGGCCACCGCGACCACGATGGGCAACGACTATGTCGTCGGAATTACGAGCCGGCTCGCCAGCATGCTCGGATGGGCCGACGATCAGGTCGCGGCGTTGCGATCGGGAAACACTTTCGGCGACAACAAGATCGACGCGTTGACTAACCTCGTCCGTGAGGCCGCTGCCAATGCGGGCGCCGTCGACGGACACCACCTGGAAGACCGCACAGGCCGCGGGCTGGACCGATGAGCATCTGGCCGAGGCGTTCTCGTACTTGGGCCTGACCGTCTTCACCGGGTACTTCCTGAACTACGCGCAAACCGAGATCGACGTCTGAAGTCACAGTGTGCGACTGTTTCTCTCAGTGCGCGTGTGGAATACGGTCACGCCACCAGCACGAGGAGGCCGCCGCGTGCCCGACGCGCCTCGCGTGCGGCTGTGCGTCGTTCTCTGCCAAGCTCAAGTTCAAGCTCGGCCAGACTTGCGAGCACGCCGGCGACCACGCGGCCCGCAGCGTTCGACATATCGACGGTCCAGGGTCTTTCCGCCGACCTGTTGTGACGCGGCCCCATCGAATCGATGGGTAATCGCGCCAGTCGATATCGATGATGGTCATAAGCTTCCTTCAGTCACCCGTGGATCACCTTGGAAGACTCACGAATTCACCGCACATGTTGTGCGGCAGCCGCAGGTTCAACGTTGACCCGTCAGCGGCGAAGCCACCTATCCCGAAAACGACAATGTGCGTCGACCCGTTGCCCGAAGTACAGGGGGACCGGCAAATTCGCACCCGGCCAGCGGAATCAAGGCACTTCCCCGCCGGGCGATCGTGATTTGTCGTGTTCAGGCGATCCGCTCATCGAGGTGGATCGTGACCTCGTCGCCGACGTCCCTACCGAGGGCCTCAAGCAGTTCCCTCTTAACCGCCAGCTTGTGCCTGCCGTCGCCGAGGGCCACGACGCAGCTGCGGAACGGATGGCCATCCACAGTCCCACGAACTTTGATCCAGTCCTCGGGTACCAAAGTATTCGGCCGATCCAGGCATCACGACATAGGTCCAGCCGCCCTTGTTCAGGCTTTTCTGCACGGGTGCGGTGAATTGTCTGTCGAGCGGGGTCGTGCTCATGATCGGCTCTCTTCCTGAGTTATCTCTAACCCGTTGCGATCGGGGTCGCGGAAAGCGAACATCGGGGGCACACCTTCCCAATGCAGCAGCTCGCCGACATCCACGCCCCGTTCACACAAGTGTTGGTGTGCTGCCGCGGCGTCGGGGCTTGCGAGGCGGATGCCGGTCTCGACACCGGCAGGAACGCCGTCGTGAGCGGGGATCAGGGCGAGCGTCGTGGTCGAGCCATGCGAGGCAACAGTGATCCAGCGGCCGCCAAACTGAGGTAACGGGACGTCAAGGCGTTTCTCCATGCCCAGTGCCTCGGTGTAGAACCTCAGTGCTCGATCCTGGTCGGTGACCGGGATACCGACCGTCGCAATCCCGGTGATGGTTCGTTGTGCTGCGTTCATAATTCTTCTCCCATCGGATGCCGTCTCACTTCATCACCATGACGAACGAAGGGCCACATAATCGACTCCTCGCCGCGATTCGCTTTGTTTTGAGTAAGACCGGTCTACAGACGAAAAGTCATCGTCCATGACTGCACGGCCTACGTGGCTGGTCAGTGACGGACGCGGGTTTCGGCGAGGGCTTTGAAAGCCGACCCACTCGATGCGAACGATCATTACTCGGCGTTGTTTGCGCGAAGCTGCGTTGGTGCCCCACCATAGCCGCAGCTAGAGCGGTTGGGTTAGTTGGTTGGCAAAGCTCCGGCAAGATCTGCTACGGACCGATTGCGGACTGGCGGTAGCCCGGAATCTGGCCCGCCCGACCCTTTCCTGAAACGCCAAGCGCTTCCCGCCACCACGAGGCGACGCAGAAGCCAGAGTGTGAGCTATGGACGAAAACGGATGCGCGATCAAGACTTACTCGCTCGAGGAGGCCGCCGAGATGGCGGCGGCCCCGACCGCCAGTAGCAGTGTGATGCGGTTCAGTTTGATACGCACGATCGCTTCCCTTCTTGCCTGACAACCATTTCTTCAGCAACTGCTGCCGTATACATGTGGCGTTACAGTCTGGCGGCGCGGCCCGGCCTTCGGCTTGGAGCGGACATCGGCATAGCCGCGCCTACCGCACCGCTACTGCGCCGTCGTGCCGCCCTCGAACTGGACGAGATCGATAAGGTCCGCACCGAACTGGCCAACCGATACGCCGTCATCCCCGCTACTAGCCGACGAACCCATAGGCGTACCCGCCCTTCAAGCCCTCACAGCACCAATGAAACCCACAACAGTGCAGTGACCATCCGACAAGTCGCCGGATGGACTTACACCACTAGTCGGGATGCAACCCACCATCTTTGGACCACGCCAGAGTGTGCAGCAGTAACACCACTTCGCGAATGAAGTCAGTGCCCATAAGTCGGGTCCAGCATGTAGGCCAGCAGCAGCCGGAGCGTGTGGACGGTAGTCGTCCGCTAGCCACCGTCGTGTGTAATCGTATTGTCCGACCTGACCGTAAGCTCAAGATAGACATGGTTGACCGAAGCCACTTGTTGGACAATCGCAACCGCCTCAGCGACGACCAGATCGGTGATCGCGGTGTCGCCCTGCGGTGTTCCTTCGGCAACGAGTCGCACGGTCATGCTGTGGCCGTCCGGTTCATACCTAACAAACCCGGTCCGCCACCTGGCACCGATGTGCTCAACATGCCCCAGGCGGCCTTCGGCTAACAAGTCGTCGTGGTCGCCTAACTCGTCTGCCGTGTATTCCGGCACCTCGTCTGTCATGTAGTCCGGCATTTCGTCCGTCATGCGGCGCACCGTACCAAAAACGCTCTTCCAGCCGAACAGGTGTTGTCGGGCCTTGGAATTGACGCTCAGCGAGCTAGCGTGAGGTCCAACTTGGCGAACCGGCTGGGCTATCAGCATCCGCATCTTTAAGGGCCAAACGGGGCGTTGCACACGACGAACGTCTTGCTGCTCGAAGGCCCAGGTCCCTACCCACTCGGTGATTACCGGTGTTGATTGCATAAAAGTGCACGCAACCGTCACCTAGAGATCGACGTGGTTTGTGTAGGTGAGCATTTCCCGAAGGCCACCCGAGCCTCCACCGGAGCTCACCGCACGGGCAAGGCCATGTTGGGGACCTTGGCCCCTTTCCGCTGCGTGGCGATCCGCGCATGCTTGGAGTATCGGGTCCGGACGCCGCACGGCATGTTCCGTTGACGCATCGGCCGAGGGATCGAAGGCTGTTAAGCGAATAGCTGCGGAGGGGCGGTGGAGATTGTACTGGGTGTCTCGACGACGCCCACAATGGTCCGTATGGTGCTGGTCGAAGGCGAGAGCGCCGACGGAGTCATCGTCGACCACGACGTCTTCGACGTCACAACCACCGATGGCGTAGCAAACTCGAGCGCATCCAAACAAGTCATAGACGCGGTGCTCGGTACCCAGGAGGGTGCGGTCGCCCGTGGCTACCACCTGTTGGCGACCGGCGTGACGTCGAGTGATCAGGCTGAGTCCTCCGCGCTGCGAGAGGCTTTATCCATCAGCGGTATCAACGGCGTGATGCTCTTCTCAGAGCTGCACGCAGCGGGTGCGCTCGCGCAGACGATTGGCCGCACGGTTGGCTACGACACGACCGCACTGATGTTCATCGAACGCGACACCGCAACATTGTCGGTTGTTCGGACGGTCGACTGTGCCACAGCGTATGCGGTCACCCGCAGCCTGAACGGCGCCGATGCCATTGCGGTGCTGACCGAAATGGTCACCGGGCTGAAAACGCACGAGCCGCAGCCGAACGGCATATTCGTAGTTGGGTCAGGCGGCGTGGACGTGACGTCGGTGAAGGTGCATCTGGAGAACGTCATCTCGATGCCAGTCCGCGCGCCTGACGAACCTGAGCTCGCCTTGGCGCGCGCCGCGGCGCTGGCCGCGGCCAGCGCGCCCTGCATCGACGTGTCGACGGTCGGGCTGGCCTATTCGCAAGAACCGGATGGGGGGACGACCGAAGCCGACGTTATCGACGCGGTCATGCCGGGTCCCGACGGCGGACCGGAAGGCCGGAGGCCGTTCCTGCTCGCCGGCAGCGCACTGACCGCAATCTTCGGTGTTGGCGTGGTGGCATTGGTGGTTTCGCTCGCGGTTAACATCCAGCCCGCGGCCGATCAGCGCGCTGCGCCCGGCGAGAGCGTGATGCATCCGAACGCGCTGGCGCCTGCACCCCCGAAAGTACAGAATGCGCAGCCCAACTACTCGGGGCCGGAGCCCCAAATCGTCCCCACACCCGGACCGCCAGCCGGTGCGCCGCCGACGCCGGAATCGGCTCCGCCCGCGGCGACGTTGCAGGAGATTCCGCCCGCGCCCACGCACCTGGCACAGACGCCCGCGCCCGTCGGTCCGCCGGTGGCGCCAGCCGCTCCGGTGGGGACACCCCCGGCGATATTGCCGGCGCCGGTTATCCAGTTGCCGGTGCCCGGGCTCCCTCCGATTCTGATGACGCCCACCTACGGTCCTCCGGCCGTGAGGCCGCCCTGGTATCCGGTTCCTCAGCAGCCACAATGGCGGCAACCTTGGCACGGACGCCACGGAGGCGAGCGCGGAGGCGATTAGCTCAATCAGTTCGATGACCACGGCAAACCGTGCGTCGACGCACGGTTTCAATTCGCTTCACGCTTGGTGGCGCTGGTGTCCAGGCCGGTGTCGGACGGGCAGCCGCCGATCTGGCAGCTGCGCTGTGGAGGACGGTTTTACGTATCATCGTCATCTTTTTCCGGGGCTAGGCTGGTTGGCAGGCGACGGGTTGGCTCGGTTGCGCCGTTTAAATCCGTCGTTAGGTGATCGCAGGTCGCAACCGTGGTGTTGAGAACACAGCATTGGACCAGCCCGTCGTCGCTCTTAAGCCGTGGCTCTCGGGATTTGTCGCAGCGATTCAGAGTCACAATCACAAGGCGAGGAATTGCACGATGAATCTGAGGAAAATCGGGGCCGAAGCCATTATCGCCGGCGCACTGGTGTTCTCCGCCCTCGGACTGGGCGCGGGAGTGGCGGACGGGAAACCACATCCACATCCACCGGGTCCGGGCTGGGGAGACCAGGGAGACTGGGGCCCCGGCTGGAACGGCCCCGGGTGGCCGGTCAACGCGTGCGTCAGTGCTACGGGTCCGTGGGGGTACGTCACCGGCACCGCGTGCATCTAGCCCGCGGAAAGGAAGTAACGACGCGTCGCCGGGCCCCGATGCCTACGCGAACGTGGCGTGGCCTCCGAGAAGGCAAAGCCGCGTTGCAGGGAGATTGGGGAACGGTCTCATCTGAGCACGCGCTAATCGCCTCGTCGAGCGTCGGGAGGAACGCGGCGCGTTAGATGCCGCCACCGCCTCGCATGCTGATCTACGGCAAGCCGAGTACTACCAGGAAATGCTCGACGAACTCCGGACAGAGGTTAAGGCCGAGTTGGCCCACCATCACGCTTCACTCGCAGTACGCGAGACAAACGGCGATGCGCCGAGAATCAGGCGTTCGCAGCGGATCATTCGTGTGAAGGAAGCTGAACTCGCGGAGATCGACCAGCTCACAGATGTGCTCAGCTCGAGATTTCCGACGATCGGGGTCGGACGGCCAAAACCGTGAATCGTGCCGTTGCTGTATCCGTTGCTGTACATACCCTGGGCCGGTATGGAAAAAGCGGCTCCGGATTTCTGCAAAACCACTCCCCACCTGCGTGTTCTCTGGTCGGGCTGACAGGATTTGAACCTGCGACCACTTGACCCCCAGATTAATCGAGTGCGTTCGCTGGCATCCGCTAACCGCACGTTTTCGCAGGTAGACGCACGTTCATGCGTTCAGCGAACATTGCCGGACATGGGCGGAAGCATGGCTGGTTTGGGTACGGATTTGGGTACGAATCGTGGTTGCTGGGCCACCTCGACCACTTGACACGCGGTCATGTGCGCCAGTCACATGCTTCCCTGGTGGTCGGGCTAGGTCCCGTACCGTCGCGGCGCCCGCCAGCACCTGGCACGCTTTGGACAGCGGCGGCGCCACGGCACTAGCAAGGCTCGTGACTGACAGCTCTGTGGCGACTCGGATGCAATCCCTCCCGCCGTTTGTGCAGCGGACGAGATCGTCTGGCCGCCTTGACATCTTCCACGCCGGGCTGGTTACGCCCGGCCAAGCCGCAAAGCGTCCAAGCCACAGCAAAGGTGATCCTTTTGGCAGAACTCAGACAGACGTAGCCTTGCTGCCCGCCCATCCGCAGCGAGGCATGCACCCACTCCGGTGTCGCAAGCACGGCCCAAAACCGTTCTAACGGTTGTCAGCCGATGAACCACCGCCCGTGCGGTCCGTCGCTACAGTGCGAGGCAATGGCCGAACTCATCTATCACTACACCAAAGCCGCCTCATTGCATGAAATACTCGCGAGCTCGACGCCTGAAGCGATCGCGGCGGGCGGCGAATCAGGCCGCGCAGCGGATTTCTGGGCCAGAGAAGCGAGGCAATTTCCGCAAGATGAAAACGAACTGTTTTTCGGCCTGCCCCATGTCATAGGCGCCCTGCGGAATTTCAACGGCGACCTGGGCGACAAGGGTCGGTTGACTTACGACGACTACCGGACCGTGGCGGACTTACTTGAGGATGGGCATCTCGCGCCGACCGATGAATACGGCGTCCACGTCGCCAGCTTCTCCAGAACTCCAAACGATGACTACATGTGGCATGAGCACCAGTCTGATTATTGCTTAGAAATTCGAGCCGAGGACTGCCTCGGGGTACCCGGAACCCAACGCACGACAAGAGGATTCACGTGGATTAGGGGCGGCGCGGGGAGGCCGTTCGGCGCAACACAGTATCTGCTCGGATTCAACGTCACATATGGCGACAGCCCAAGTGCGATCAGGGCACGCGAGATGCTCGCTGAGTTCCCGACCGACGACAATCGACCGAGCGAAAGCGAGGATGCGCAGGTTTCGCTGTGGCGCCTTCACATTCACGCGATCAGAATTCTAACCACCCTAAAGATGCACTGCTATGCGCGTGAAAATGAGTTCCGGCTCACCAGCACAATCGCGCACAGAGACAACGTCTTCCAACACAATGGATCTGGTTACGCGCACTTCTATGTCCCCGGCATCGACGCGGGGCTCATATCCATCACGGCAGCAACATCCGATGGTGTGGAACTCGCGCGTGACGTAATCCAGTCATATCCGACCGCCAAGCGGATACAGATACAGGTTCGCTCAGACGTGCGCGACTAGGTGCGGCGTTTCGGATGGTCCCGGCCGACACCGATGCGGGTGACAATCAGCCGATAGCGGCGGCGCGTAGATCACCGCGCCGCATTCGCACGCCCACGTCATGTGCCCGCCGGCCAAGTCGGCAAGCGTCCAGGCGACAGCAAGGGCAACTTGATCGCAGATTTTCGGAATTTCACTAACGCAGAGCAGCTCGAATCCGGTTGCTGTTCAAACCGCCATATGCCTCAACAAGTGCGGCGTAGGCTCCAGGTCTTGATCGAGGTCGGGTAGCGACGAGGGAGACGAAGATGAGCCATCGGGTGCGGTCGTGGGCCGCGGCTGGGGGGGCGGTGTTGGCGCTGACTCGGCCCCTGTCGCCATCATGACCACCTTGTCACCGGTGAGCCTGGCGGATGTCTGTGTATCCGGGCAGGTTCTCAACGACGCCGGAGTGTGCGTTAACGTTGTTCCCCCACCACCGCCGCCGCCACAGCCCGAGGGCAGCGCGTGCGTCACCGCCACCGGCAGGCGCGGACACGTCAGCGGGGGCGCCTGCGTCGAGACCTGATAGCTGGGCAACGCTCCAGCGGGGGCTTTGCCTTTTGCAGTCGAAAGTTCACTGGTTCAATCCCAGTACCGCGCCCCAGCAAAACCAGTCAAAGCCATCTTCGGGCCAAGATCGGCGTGACGCACACGCAACGTGCACACCAAGCGGTTACGCGAAGAGCGCCCGCCCGCTACGCACCCGCGGCTTCTCCGCGACCTCCGGCGACTCCGGCGCCCACAGCGCGAGGTCCAAAGTCCCTGTTATTTGGGTTCCCCCGGAAGGCATCATTGTGCCCAAGGTTAAGGGGGAAGCTATGGCTGCACCAACAGGTTGGTATCCCGCTCCGAGCCGCGCGCTCGGCATGGCCGCGGCCGTGCCGGAGCCGAAGGATGATCCGTTCTACGAATACGACGCCGCGCAGCTGCCGGGCAAACTGCCGGGAACGGTGCTGGATCATCGCCCGATTACTTACCACGTTTTGGGCGTCCCGACGGGACTCGACGCCATGCAGCTGCTCTACCGGTCGACCAGCCAGGCCGGCAAGCCGACCGCCAACGTCACCTCGATCATTTCGCCACCGATCAAGCCCAACAAGACGAAGGTGATCTCATACCAGTCCGCCTACGACTCGCTCAACCAGAGCGACGAGCCGTCGTATGGGGTCTCGGGCGGAAAGAGGCTGATCAGCAGACTCGTCGTCGACGTCGAGCTGGCGGTCTACGGTGCGTTTCTCGCCGAGGGGTACACGGTCATCGTTCCCGACACCGAGGGCCAGAGGGCGGACTTCGCCGCCGGCCCCGGGTACGGAATGAACACGCTGGACTCGATCCGCGCCGCGTTCAACTCGTCGACCATCGATAGCGACGCGAAGGTTGCGATGCTCGGATACTCCGGCGGTGCGCTCGCCACCGAGTGGGCCGCCGAGCTCGCCCCGACCTACGCGCCCGACGCGCTCGACGTCAACGAGCGCTTGATCGGCGCGGCGATGGGCGGCCTGCTCGTCCACCCCGCGCACAACCTGCGCTACGTCGAGGACACCCCGTTTTGGGGCGGCGTCATGCTGATGGCGCTCGTCGGCATCACGCGCGCGTTCGAGAAAGAGAGAGATATCAGGACGTATCTCAGCGACGACGGCGCGAAGCTCTTCGACGAGATGCAGACCAAGTCGATCACCGAGGTCCTCAGCCAGTACTGGAATCCGATCGAGGGGGGTCTGAAGTGGGCCGACCTCGCCAAACCCCAATACCCGACTCCCGAGAGCATCCCGCTCTACGTCGATTGCGTGAACAAGCTGATCATGGGCACCGGCGGGGATCCTCACGGCGTTGCGACGCCGACGATCCCGCTGTTCATCGGCCAGGGCGCCCATGGTGAGTACGAGGGCACGCCGGCCAGCAAGGAGTACGGCCCCGGCGATGGGGTGATGATCGCCGGCGACGTGCGCACGCTCGCCCGCGGCTACAAAACGGTCTGGTACGAGCAGTACGACGAGCACAGTCACATCTCGAGCGTCTTGCTGGGGCCCTGGCTGCCGCACTCGATCGGCTGGATCAAGCAGCGCTTCGCCGGCGACCCGCCACCGCATAACGGTCCAAAGATCAAGAAGGGCAACAAGCTCGACCCGATTGAGGTTCAACCGTCGTCGGCCAGCTCTTCTACCTAGCCGCCGCCCCGGCAGAGCGGGTCCCCGTGCGCCAACGCCATCCCGAGCGTTTGCCATTCGGTTATCTCCCAGGTGTGAATCCTGGGTTCCGTAGCCAAGGAATTTGCCAGCCCGTGCCGAGTCCGAGGCTCAATGGGCGAGTGCTTCCCCCTGTTCTGATGCCAGCCCGGGAGCGGCCGGGTCAGCCGGTTGTGTGGACGATCAGGACGTCGGTCTTGGCCCTGGTTTCGACTTTCGTTCTTAATGGTCGGGAGCGTAGGGCTCCAGTCCGGCTACGGGCGCTGCACACCTTACGTGAGGCCACGGGTTGTGGTGCGGCGCCGGGGTGCCGGGTATCACCGCGTCCGGCACTCCATGCCCGGTGGAAGGGACGCGTTGCGCCGCTTGATTTTTCCGTCAAGCTTCCCGAGCCCGGCCAAAGTACACCGCCCCTCAGTCCCAGACTTTCGACCATCGCCGCAGCCCCACGGCCATGACCGTCGTGCGTGCTGCCGGGCATGCTGGCTTCGGATAATTCCGCCTGGTGTTCACCCCACCCACGCGAGGGCTTAGATATGTCCTCATGACGACGACACCCGACATAGATCCCGTCACACTCGGGCGTCGCGTGGTGGAAATCCTGGAAATTGGCCGGCGGGTGGCGACCTACAAGCTGGCGACCCTATCTGCCCTTATCGAATGTTGCGTCCAGCACTTTCCGGTCGACGATCCGGACGCGTCGCTGGATGTGCCACTCGACGACCTGGCAGATCGGGTCATCGCGCTCTGCTGGCGGCAGGTCTTGCCGTTCAAAGGTGCCGGCCTCCAAGGGCCCGACCGCACGCTGCGCCAGAACACAGGTAGGAAGGCGCGGATTCTTGGCGAAGTCGAGAAGTTCCGTGAAACTGTCAAAGCAACAGACCGCGAAATGTCACTGGACATCGCCAAGTCGCGAGCTCGCCGCGATTATGAGCGGACGCGGCGCAACGTACGGAACGTGCTGGTGTGGCGTCCCCCTATACCGCTTGCAGCGACTGCCCGTCAAGGGTGGCGGACAGGCCGTCTCCGATCCTTTTCTGTACGACGACTCGTGGATGGGCGAAGACGTGCCTGTACACACCATCGATGAGCACGGCGTCGTCCAACTAAATCCTGGCGTAGCGTTTGCCCTTGCCCGACTGTCCGGATTGTTGACGCCGGTCCTGGAAGTGTTGGGGGTGAAGGAGATTCACCGCATGAACCCCGGTGTGCGCGAGGGCGTACCCGACATCGAGGGACATCTGTTTGGCCGCGACCGCATCTCCCTCGACCGCCCCTTCGATGCGCTCACCGAGACGTTCGACGACAAGTGCTTCTACTGCGGTAAGAGGTCAGCGTCGGAGGTCGACCACGTGCTTCCGTGGTCGCGATCACGGATCGACGGCTTGGCGAACCTCGTGCAGGCGTGCCACATGTGCAACGACAACAAGCGAGATTCACTGCCGGCGCCCGAACATGTCGAGCGGGCTCTCAGCCGAGGGCGCGCGAGGCTTGCAGAGATTGCCCACTCCATCACCTGGCCGCTGAACTACGACGACGTCCGATCCGTAGGACGCGGGCTCTACCTGAGCGCCCCTGAGTCGCCGATCTGGATCGCGGTCGATGAAACCGGGCCGCTCGACCTATCGTCACCTCCCGAATGGATGCTGACGGGCCGGCCCTGAACGGTCCACCCCCTCGAGCATGTGCCAAGCTTCGACGATGCCGGACGAGCAGCCAGCAAAGGCCGGTCGACAGGAACTGCAGCGTGCCCTGGAGACGGGGCCGTGTCACCGGTTCTCGGATTGGCCCGACCAATCGGTGCCGAAGGTCGCTGCCGGCGTCTACACCGTCTGGGAGCACGGTCGCTTCATCTACGTCGGGATGGCAGGTCGGGGGCTAGCACCCGAGGACATCGACGCCCCAGACGAGCCAACTAAGACAAAGGGACTGTGCAATCGGCTCGATTCGCATGCATCCGGGCGAAGAAGCGTGACCAGTTCTGCGTATACGTTTGCGACCGGTTTGTTGTGCCGCAGCTTTCGGATCAGCAGCAGATCCAGATAGGCGACGGTGCTTTGTCGCTTGATGCGCTTACTCGAAAAGACATCCACGACCACTTTGAGTATTGGTACGTCACAGTTCCCACCGGGACCGACGCGCTGGTGTTGGAACGCGAATTGCAAAGGGGTGCATTGAGTGTCGGCAAGCCGTTCCTAAACCCTGGCTAGGTCGCGGCATCGCATTTGGCGGCTGAACGCCGGGAACCATCATCCGGTATCTAGTCCCGGCTGGCTCGGGCTCGTGAGTTAGGTCCCGCGCCGCAAATACAGCGGGGAGATCTGCGTCAAACGGCAGGCTGTTTGGCGCTTGTGTCGGGTGTGGTCTCTCCGTTGGCTGCCGGCGTTGGTGTCTGCGTCTGTCGAGCTGGTGGGGCCGCGATCGGTGGGGTCGGCATTGCCGAGGCGGCGGCGGTCTCGCGGGCGAAGAAGGTACCGACATCACCGATCGCGCTCATCAGCGGCGCCGGGAACACCACCGTGGTGTTCTTGTCGACGCCCAACTCGACCAACGTCTGCAGATTGCGCAGCTGCAGGGCTAAGGGGTGGGCCATCATGGTGTCCGAGGCATCACCGAGTGCGGCAGCGGCCATCGATTCACCTTCGGCGGCAATGATCTTCGCGCGCTTCTCCCGCTCAGCCTCGGCTTGGCGGGCCATCGCCCGCTTCATGCTGTCGGGCAGCTGGATGTCCTTGAGCTCGACCAAGGTCACCTCGACACCCCACTCCAGGGTGGTCACATCCAGGATCTCCCGGATGTTGGCGTTGATGACCTTGGTCTCCGCCAACGCCTCATCGAGGGTGTGCCGGCCGACGACCTCGCGCAGCGTGGTTTGGGCGATCTGACCGATCGCGGCGTTCACATTCTCGATGACGACCACCGACTTCACCGCATCCACGACCCGAAAATACGCAACAGCGGCAATGTCGACACTGACATTGTCGCGGGTGATGATCCCCTGCGACTGGATCGGCATCGTGACAATGCGCAGCGACACCTTCCACAACCGGTCGATGACCGGGATGATGAACCTCAGGCCGGGTTCCCTGACACCAATGACCCGCCCGAGCCGAAACCACACCCCTTTCTCATACTGGGTCACCACCCGAACCGACAGCGCCACCACAATCAACGCCACGATGACCACCGCAATGACGACGACGACGATGTTCATCTCTTCTCCTCAAAGATGAAATTCACGGTCAACCCTGTGCGGTGCTGTCTCGTACCACCACCGCAGGATCGTTGCCGCTCTCAGACGACTCGACGCGGCGATACCCGCGCCATCTCGGCTCCGTGTTCACCCTGCGGCTGCGGGTATCACCCTCACAAGTGCCAAAGGTCCTCGCCGTACCCCTGGCTCGTTGATCCGTGGGGTGTGGTGTCGGCTCGGGACAATAATTGAGCAGCTGTGTTGGGGCGACGATTACTCGAAATTCACGCCCTGGCGGCGTGAGGTGACTACGCCGCGTGGCCGTGGTGTCTTCGCGCCCCGCGGGTTGGCGAAGCGTCGGCGCAGCATCGACACGTTCACTCCGATTCGAAGCTGAGGTGGCGCGGCGGGAGGTGGGGCGATGAAGTCGCTGATTGTCTGTGTTTCGGTCGCGCATGGCAACACCGGCAGGGTGGCCGATCGCATGGCTGAGGTGCTGCACGCCGAGGTGGTCGAGCCCGAGGCAGTCGACCTCGAGGCGCTCCATGAGTACGACCTGGTTGGCTTCGGGTCGGGCGTCTACTTCATGGCGGTGCATCCGAGGTTGTGGCGGCTGGTGTGTCGGCTGCCGCGTGTGGATGGCGTGCGAGCGTTCACGTTCTTCACCAGCGGCGCCCCCGAGGTCCCGCTGGTGGGCTACAGCCGACCCATCCGTCGCCAGTTGGCGGCGAGGGGCTTCGGC
This sequence comes from uncultured Actinomycetota bacterium, assembly GCA_963744085.1. Taxonomy (GTDB): domain Bacteria; phylum Actinomycetota; class Actinomycetes; order Mycobacteriales; family Mycobacteriaceae; genus Mycobacterium. Next base: position 15,041 of record CAVUSK010000011.1, on the reverse strand, counting down.
GTGCTCGATTCGTTCTCCTGTCGCGGCTTCGACGCGGTGGGGCCGTTGCGGTTGCTCGGCGGCGTGAATAAGGGACGGCCCAACGACCGCGACCTCGAACGGGCCGCGGTGTTCGCGGTGCGCCTACGCGAACGAATCGCGCGCTCTCCGAACAGTTCCTAAGCAATGGCCAGTGAAGAGCGCGTCGCCGTCGTTCTCGCACTGGTGCGGGCCCCGCCATCGCACCAATGGAAGCCGGCGAGCTCGACGGGCTCGATGAAGAGCGGCAACGCGATCGCCATGTGCACACCCTGACCACTTCCGAGCTGATCAAGCACGACCAAGAGCTCTACGCGGCGCACCGTCGCGCAGACGCCGTGCCGGTAATCGGATTGGACATCGCCGCCCGGTTCGCGGGCGGCATGCAGCAACTGGTGGAAGGTCCGGCCGGTCAGAAAGCTCACGCCACCGGTCACGGTGATCAGGCGGGCGACACCGGCGGCCTGCAGCAGGGACGTAGAGGCGGGACCAGTTTCTAGATTCTCGGCAAAACCCGCGACGAGCAGACCCACGCCTACATCCCCAACAGCGTCGGCTCACGCCTGGAACTGCACAACGGGCAAACCAGTTGAATCAGCAAGACCCGGGCAGCGTGGAGGAAATCCTCTGACACGAGGGGCTGCCGACCCCGTGTGGCGAATCCCCGGTACCGAGTTCGCCGCTTAACCGTGGTCGACGGCAAGATCGGAAGAACCTAATTACCGTCGAGCGCAGCAGTGGCGCTGCAGCGAGAGAATTAGCCACGAGTTGACGGCAGCGCCCAACGGGCGCTCTGCTCATGCAGCTCCTTGAGCTCCTTGACTGCATCGGGATCTATCCCGCCATAGCTGCGGCGCCAGTTATACAGCGTCGCTGCCGATACGCCCATCTCAGCGGCGATCTCCTCAGCGGTCCTGTCTGCCGCCCTCAGTTCATCCGCGCGACGCAGCTTGCGCATGATGTCCTCCGCGGAACGCTTCCGGCCAGCCATGTGTTCCATCGTCCCTTCCACCCCGTCATCAGGGCGACAGGGCTCCAACCCAGCAGGACTCATCTATGGGGAATACGCCACCTTGGCAACCTGCCGATGGAGCCGCACGACGTTCTCAGCGACCTCGGTTCGCTTCGCGGGGCGTGGGCGGCTTAGGCAGAGTGTTCGCAGCACCGCCGTCCCGCTCGGGGACGTAGTGGCCGTACACATCCAGCGTCAGGGTAAATGTACTGTGGCCGAACGATTTCGGCACCTTGCATGAAGTGTATTCGGCCGAGAGCTGAAGCGTGGCGAACGTATGGCGAAGGTTGTGAAGGACGCTCGCCCAACCCCAACCACTTTTCTGGCGGCTAGGTCGTAGGCCTGCCTCGAGGCCGCGTCGACAGCCGCAACGCGAACGCCCAAACCCGCTCCGTGAAAGACGCCGCCCGCGAAACCCGCTCCCCACAAGCCCGCCACGCGGAATGGCGCATGTTGCGCGCTCATCTGCGCGGGGACGTGCCCGATGCCGGTTTTCGTGGCGGCACGGTCGAGTTCTTCGCGCACCGCGTTTCGCGACAGCCGCGATCGTGGTGAGTGAACAGGACTTGCGCGCCGTAGGGTTCGAGTCGTGTTGCTGGCCAGCGGTGAGATCCGACGTGCACCCGTGCGCTTCGGTCTGCTCGCCGGGGCCATCGGCCTGCTTGTCTTCCTGGTGTTCTTCCAGCAGACGCTGCTGTCCTCGCTGCTTATCAGCTTCACCGGTGCCCTGCAGAACCAGTCGGGCGCCGTCCTGGTCTACAGTTCCGAAGCTCGCAACAACCTCGAAGCGAGCGTGCTGAGCCCCGACATCGTCGGCCAAGGTGGCCGCCGTCCCCGGCGTGGGCCAGGCCGGACCGCTGGTTGCGGCGACGATGACCTTGCTGGCTCAACGGCCAGCAGATCGACGTGGCCGTGATCGGAACCGAACCGGGCAAGCCAGGCCAGCCCACAAAACTGATCAGTGGCCGACCCGCCACCGCACCCGGCGAGGGGGTGGCCAGCTCCGAGAGCAAAAGCTTCGCCATCGGCGACACGGTGACCACAGCCGCAGGGGGATCGCCGGTCACCATCGTGGGACTGACCGCACAGAGCCAATTCAACGTGCAGCCAACGCTGTTCGTCACCTTCGACACATTCACCAGCTTGCGCAAAGCGGCCAACCCCGACGCAACCACGGTGTGGCCCTCGGCGGTGGCGGTGATCCCGGCGCCCGGCGTCAGCCCCAAGGCACTCGCCGACTCCATCAACGCCGCGGTGCCGCAGGTGACCGCGCTGACCCGCAGCGAGGCGGTGGCCAACGCCCCGGGCGTCTCGTCGACGCAGGGGTCGTTCGCCATCCTGCTGGCCCTTGCTGTCGTGGTGGTCGCCCTGGTGACCGGATTCTTCTTCCTGATCCTGACCGTGCAGAAGACCGCAGCGTTGACGCTGCTGCGCGCGGTGGGGGCACCGGCGAGCTATCTGGTGCGTGGTCTCCTCCAGCAGGTGGCCCTGGTGCTGGGGGTGGCGGTGCTGGTCGCCGTGGCGGTGCTGCTGGCGGCCACCGCGGTGGCCAACACCGGCCTGCCGTTGGCCATCGACCCGCGCGCGCTGGTCGTGAGCACGGTCGTGGTGGTGGGCCTTTCGCTGCTCGGGGTGGCGTTCTCGGTGTGGCGGGTGCTGCGCATCGACCCGTTTCACGCCGTGGGCCGTCCCGGGCTCGGAGGCATCGAATGAAGGTGGCGTTGCTGGAGCTACGACGCCGGCCCTGGCGATTTGCGCCCGCGGTCATCGCCCTTGTGCTCCTCACTGCACTGCTGCTGACCCTGGGCGGCTTGCTGGACGGCCTCTACAACGGATTCACCGGGGCGCTGCGGGCCCAGCCCGGCGCGCTGCTGACGTACGCAGCCGACGCCAAGCTGTCGCTGGTCCGCTCGCGGATCGACGCAGCGACGACAGCCCAGGTCCAGCGCGTGCCGGGTGTCGAGCAGGTCGGCGGCCTCGGGACGGTCCTACTCGGGGCTAAGGTGCCCGGCCAGACCACGGAGGCCAGCGTGGCGCTCTTCGGCTATCAGCGTGCACCGCACGGTGTTCCCGCGCCGCCGGAGAAGACTGGCCAGGTCTACGCGGACACCAGCCTGAAGGCCTACGGCGTGAAGGCGGGCGACACCTTGCTGCTCGGGCCCAAGCGGTACCCGGTGTCGGTGGTGGGTTGGGTGTCCGACACCGACTTCCTGCTGCAGGGCGGCTTGTGGGGCACCATCGACACGTGGCGCGAGGTGCTCGGCTCGGCCCGCCCTGACCAGGTGCTGGCGCCCGGTACCTACCAGGTGCTGACCGTCTCGACCGCTGCCGGCGCCGACCCCGCCCGGGTAGCGGCCGCCATCGACGCCGCCACCGGCGGCAAGACCCAGACGGTGACGCGCTCGTTCGCCGTCGACTCGCTGCCGGGAATCACGCAGCAGCGGTCGACATTCAACGCCATCATCGACACCACGTTCTTCGTGGCGGCCCTGGTGGTGGCGCTCTTTTTCATCCTGCTCACCATCGAACGCGTCGGGATGTACGCCGTGTTCAAGGCCATAGGCGCATCGAGCGGCCAGCTCTTCGGACAGGTGGTCCTGCAGGCCGTCGTGGTCGCGGTCGTGTCCTTCGTGCTGGGCGCCCTGCTGGCCCTGGCGGTCGGCAGCGTGATACCGCCGCAGGTGCCGCTGCAATTCAGCGTGGGCCGGGCACTCGAGGTCGCCGTGGGTGTGGTCATCATGTCGACCGTCGGTTCTGCAGTCTCCCTGCGCCGCGTCGTGCGTATCGATCCCGCAACCGCTATCAGCTAAGGCAGGTGGTACGTGGGACATCATCGGGAAGCCGCACTGAAACTCGAGAACGTCCGCAAGGTCTACCGGTCGGGCGACGCCGAGATCGTCGCCGTGGACCAGGCCTCCCTCGAGGTTGGCGACGCGGAGATCGTGGCACTGGTCGGACCCTCAGGCTCGGGCAAGACGACGCTGCTGTCCATCTCGGGGGGCCTGCTCTCGCCGTCGGAAGGCCGGGTGGTAGTAGCCGGAGACGACATCAGCGGCTACGACCCGAGGCGGCTCACCCGGTTCCGCCGCGAGAATGTCGGCTTCGTGTTCCAGAGCGTGAACCTGGTGCCCTTCCTGACCGCTCGGGAGAACCTGCTGGTGGTCGCCGACTTCGGTCGGCGTGACAAGAAGAAGTCGGCAGCTCGCGCCGATCAGTTGCTCGCGCGAGTTGGGACTGGACAAACGCGCGGCCAACCTGCCCGCCCAACTCTCCGGCGGGGAGCGTCAGCGGGTGGCGGTGGGCCGGGCGTTCATGAACGAACCCGACCTGGTGCTCATCGACGAGCCGACGTCGGCGCTCGACACCAAGCTGGGGGAACAAGTCATGGAGCTCATCGTGACCGAGGTCCGCGCCCGCTGACACCGCCGCGGTCATCGTCACCCACGACCTGAGGATGACCCACTACGCCGATCGCACCCTCAACATCATCGACGGCGTCCTCGGTGATGCCGCAATTTCATGACGTGGATGTTGAACCCGAGACGGCGGCAGGCGGCACCGGAGCAGTGGCGCGTGGGTACCGTTTGCTTCGATGAAACACGCAGCCAACGACAAAAACGATGCCAGCATCCTCACCGGCGTCTCCGAAACGGCACTGATGACGCTGAATGGCAGGGCCCACCAGGCACGCCGACGGGACGCGATCATCGATGATCCGATGGCGATCAGGCTCGCCGACGCCATCGACTACGATTTCGACAAGTTCGGTCGCAAAGGTCAGGAAATGGCTTTGCGCTCACTGGCTTTCGACCGGTGCGCGATCCAGTACCTGACCACGCATCCAGAAGCCACCGTGGTCGCGCTGGCCGAAGGCCTGCAGACCAGTTTCTGGCGGCTAAGCAGCGCGGTGCCCGATGCTCGATTCCATTGGGTCACTATCGATTTTCCACCCATCATCGAACTGCGCCAGCGACTGCTGCCGTCATCCCCCCGAATCACTAACCTCGCGCAGTCCGCGCTCGACTACAGCTGGATGGGCGACGTGGACGCCAGCAATGGTGTGTTCATCACCGCCGAGGGCCTGTTGATGTACCTGCAGCCCGAAGACGCGACTGGACTGATCACCGAATGCGCCAAACGGTTTCCGGGTGGACAGATGGTCTTCGACCTGCCGCCGGTGCTCGTCAAGAAGCTCGCGCCGAAAGGCATACGGGCAACACGGCAGTACCGCGTTCCGCCGATGCCGTTCAGCCTGTCGGTGTCTCAACTGGCGGACCTAGTCAACACCGTGCCCGGTATCCGGGCAGTGCACGACCTGCCGATGCCGAAAGGGCGAGGCCTGTTCTTCCACACCATGTTTCCCGCCTTCTGGCAGCTCCCGCTGATCAAGCAGTTCCGCGGCGCCTACACGTTGCTGGAATTTGGCTGACCCTCCTCAATGCCATGTGCCCGATCGCCCCGGCCGACCCCAGAAATCGTTGACGAAGCCGAGCACCTGCGGCGGCACCGCGATCACCAGCGGGCCCTCCCGAGTGTCCAGCCAGGCGAGCAGGTAGACGTGCGCCCTTGTTCAGTTGGGCTTGGGTGGCTCCTCGATATGTCGTGAAGCGGTGGTCGAAGTGGCTCAACATTCTCGCCTCATGTAGGAGCACGTACTCTTGCCGTCACGTTTGTAGGACCAGCCGTTGAAGTCGGCGTCGCCGACAGCGCCGGGCTGCAGACGCGGGGCCTGTCGATGTCCGGCCCGCTAGCGTTTCAACATTCGCGCCAGCACCGGCACGGCCAATGGAGCCGGCACGAACCGGGAGGAGCCCAACGCGAACCGCACGTGCGGTGCGCCCGGGATCACCGACGCGCGACCACGGTCGGCGGCCCGCAACGCGTCGGCGACGACGCGCTCGGGGGGCACCTGGGCAAATGCCGGTAGCCGGTCGACCAGGTAGTCGGCGTCATTGGTGGCCTGGAACTCCGTTGGCACCGGACCAGGGCAGACCGCCGTCACGGTGACACCGCTGGCGGCCACTTCGGCGTTCACCGCCTCCGACAACCACAGCACGTACGCCTTCGCCGCGGCGTAGCCCGCGTTGTACGGGCCGGGCTGAAACCCCGACACTGAAGAGAGGTTGATGATCGCGCCGCGACCGCGCTGGACCATGCCGGGCAGGTAGCGCAGCATCAGATCCGCCACCGCCTCGACATCCACCCGCAGCATCTGCAGTTCCTTGTCGCGACCCTCGGCGCCGAACTTTGTGTAGATGCCCACGCCGGCGTTGTTCACGAGGATGTCGACATCTGCATGCAGTTCGTCGATCCGTGCGACCAGCCGGTCACGGTCCTCCGCAACTGCGAGATCGGCGCCAACCGCGACGGCATGCTCGTCGCCGCCCAACTGCGCACACAACTTTGCCAGCCGGTTCGCCCGGCGGGCAGTGACCACGACACGGTAACCACGCGCCACGAGTTGACGGGCGAATTGTTCACCAATGCCCGACGATGCGCCGGTGACGGCCGACGCGAGCCGACAGTTGGGCTCTCAGCACGCCGCAGAGACCGCCGAATCCGCGCGGTCAAGGGTGAGTCCCGCGATTCAGGAACACATGCACCGGTTTCGGCGCGCAGGCGACCACATTCCGAGGTTGCACCGTGAAGTTCACGGCTAGCGGCGGCCTCACGCTGCTGCCCACCAGAGCGGGGAATAGTCAGTCATCAGACGACTGCGCCCGTGCCGTCCGCTCGTCATGCAGGGCATGCATGCTTCCCGGGCGGCTGTTCGGCGTTTATGTCGCGAACCTAATGGATGCCCGTGTCCCAGCTCGTCGTCTCGGCAAGCGACAATCGCTCGACCACGGGCAGCGGGTCGCTGTCTGCCGACGCTTGACCCAACCGGATCAGGGCTTGGGGATACTCGTCGCCGTCGAATACCTCGCATGCGAGCGCCAGACGGTCGCGGGTCTGCTTCAGTGGGTCGGTCAGCGGGCAACTGACGAGCCCCAACACGGTGGCCGACAACAGGAGCCGGCTCATGGTCTCACCGGCCCGCAGCCGCATCAAGTCGTCGTCGGTGTCGGTTCCGAGCACCAGCAGCACGCCGTCGTCCCCGTGCGCGGCGTCTGCGCTGCCCGCCGCCGCTCCGTATCGCAGCGCCACACCGTCGTCGTCCCGGCGAGCCCATCTCATGGCGGGGACCACGCCCAGCGTGACCTGGCGCCGGGCGGCGCGGATATAGAGCAGTTCCAGCGTGCCGGACGGAATCGGACCCGCACCGTAACGGCGACGGTCGGCACGGCGGCGTGGGATGGCAACAACCAGCTCCCTACTGGCTTCGGTGGCCGGTGCTTCGATGATTTCGATTAAGGCCAGATGGTCGTGGTCGGAGGCGTCGGGGAAACGCCGGAGGCGGGTGTGCCAACCGTGTGCCGCCAGCGCCACGACGCAATGGTCCAGCACGGCGCCGCAGCTGAGCAGGACGTCACGCCGGTCGGAGTCGGCGTCGCCGAGTTGGCGACTGCGGTCAGCGTAGAGATGCACACCCTCCCTGCTGACCCGCCACTGCCACGGCTGGGAGTTCTGGGCGGACGGCGCTCGCGCAGCCATGTCCAACGCCCTCTCAAGCGTGGCTGTATCGGGAAAAGCTGCCAGTCGTCTCACCTCCCGCGCAGCGCCGGGTTCGCTTCAGTAGTCATCACTAGTGTCACCGACGTCGCTTCCGACATCCAATACCAGTCGGACGGATATCACGACTTCGGATCCCCGCTACACCACAACTACGTGTCGACGGCCGGCAATCGTCTCGGCCCGATCTCAGGACATCCTACAGAGGCGATCGGTCGACCATCGCGGCAGGTCAGAGCGGCAAAGCCACGCAACTACCGTCTTGACCGCAGGCTAAGTCCAACCGAGCTGAACCAGCTGACCGAGCTGTATCGCCTTGGTATGTCCACGTACGAACTTGCTCGCCAGTTCGGGACTGATCGCCATACCATCACCCGGCATCTCAAGCGCGCCAACGTGACCCTTTGTGGCGGTCAGATCAAGCACCACATTCCACGATTGCACCGTGAAGTTCACGGCTAGCGGATTCTCAAGCGCGCCAACGTGACCCCTTGTGGCGGTCAGATCAAGCACCACATTCCACGATTGCACCGTGAAGTTCAAGACTAGCGGCTACCTCTCCCAGCTGGGACCGGTTTGTCGACCACCTCGCGCGGCACGTCTCCGGTTTCAGCGAAGCGACCACCGGCCCAGGCTGACGTCTGACGCGAGATCACGCTGCTGCCCACCACAGCGGGGAACAGTCAGTCAGGATCGCGCCGACCGCGATCGCACTCAGCGGGACCCATGATCTCCACGATGTTGCTTGCGTCAAGCTCGCGTCAACTGCTTCGCAGCACCTCGGCGGTCTCTAGCCGCAGCGTATGGATCACGGGATACACCGCGGCGGTCAGGACCAGTAAGACCACAGCTGCCACTCCGGTTACCCGCGGCTGCTGCAGGACAGCGATACAGCGTTGTCGGTGAACCGGCGGCATGGTTCTACGACCCGCCATGGACACTGCCGTTCGTTCGCCGAAACGAGGTCGCTGTACCGGTGACCAGAAGCTGAGTTGATAAAGCATCATCCGCCGAGTCCGGTTTCACGGGCGCTGCCGACCGGCATGGTGTATCGATGCCAGCGACGTCAGCATGTGGGTGACGCTGACGTTCCCCGTGTCTGTACTGGTGGTGAGCGGCTTGTTCCTGGTCAGGGCGGGCGTCATTGATGTGGCCTCGCGACGAGGCCAGCCACGACCCGTCACCGGCGGTGCCGTCCCCCCATCGTTGCGGCTGGCCCGAGCGGCGATTGCGGTGCGCGGTCGTCCGTGCCGGCCGGCCACCAAATAATCGGGCCGATCGACGCGAACAGCGCCGGGATGACCAGCGTGCGGACAACGAATGTGTCGAGCAGGATACCGAGGCCCACGATTATTCCCACCTGCGTCAGCACGATCAGCGGCAGGACGCCGAGCACACAGAACACCGCGGCCAACACGATGCCCGCACTGGTGATCACACCGCCCGTCGCGGACACGGCCCGCACCATTCCTTCACCGGTACTGTGTTCGGCAGTCTCTTCGCGGGCGCGTGTCACCAAGAAGATCGTGTAGTCGACGCCGAGAGCGATCAAGAATAGCAGCGCGAACAGCGGGGTGCTGCTATCCAGTCTGGGGAAACCGAAGACGTGGATACTCGCCCAGCCGCCCAGCCCGAGTGCGGCGAGCGCGGACAGCACGGTCGCCGCTGTCAGCACGAGTGGCGCGACGACGGCCCGCAGCAGGACGTAGAGAACCATGAGCACCACAGCGAGGATCGCCGGAATCACCACCAGCCGATCTCGTGTCGCGGCGTCGCGAACGTCGAGCGCCTTGGCGTCCGATCCGCCTACCAGCACAGCCGGACCGGCGGTGTGGACTGAATCACGCAGCGCCGCAACGATTTCGAATGCCCGCTCTGATGCGGGTGCGGCGTCGATCACGACCGACCAGCTGCTCCTCCCAGTCGCCGACTGGCCGGTCGGGGTCACGGAAACCACCCCGGACGTCGCGTCGATCGCCTGTTGCACGGCGCTGGTCCTGCTGGTGTCGGCGACGACCACGGTCGGGTCGGCGAACCCGCCGGGAAAATGTGTTGCGAGCTTCTCGAATCCGGCGACCGAGTCGGCTTTCACGCGGAACTGCTCGGTCTGCGACAGTCCGATGGTGGTGCCTAGTAGCCCCGTCGCCAGCACGGCGAGGACGAGAACCGAGATCCCGCCGATCAGCCTCGGCCGTCGTGCCACCCGTTCGGCGATGTGATGCCACGGTCCGGTCTCGACGGTGTCGGCGCTGCCGGGTCGCGGGATGAACGGCCAGAACAGCCGAGGCCCGAACAACGCGAGTAATGGCGGAAGCATGAAGAGCACGACCAAGGCGGTGACCACCAGCCCGCATGCTGCCAGCGCGCCGAGACTGCGGGTGCTGGGAACTACGGCGAGGATCAGCGTGAGCAAGGCCAGCACCACGGTCGCATTGCTCGCGAGGATGGCGGGTCCCGCCATGCGTACTGCGCGGCGCAGAGCGTGTCGGTGATCGGCGTTGTGCCGCAACTCTTCGCGGTAGCGGGAGATCAGCAGCAGCGCATAGTTGGTGCCCGCGCCGAACACCAGCACGCTGGTGATGCCGGACGTCGACCCGTCGAATGTCAGCCCGGTGATGCCGGCGACGGCGGTTCCCACCGCGGTGGCCACCTGCTCGGCTAAACCGATCACGGCCAGCGGCACAAGCCACAGCACCGGTGAGCGGTACGTGACGATCAGCAGGACCGCGACAACCAGCGCCGTGACGGCCAAGAGTTTGATGTTGGCCCCAGTGAACGAATTGGCAATGTCGGCACCGAATGCCGGGCCACCCGTGACATGGGCGATAAGCGAGGCCGGCAATCCGTCGGCCGCGGCGTTGCGCACCGCCTTCACTGCGTCGTTGAGCGCAAAGCCCGAGAGATCAGCTCTCAGCGGCACCGGCGCGACGGCGGCGCGGCCGTCGTCGGATGTCAGCATCGGCGCCGGGATGTCCCGTGTGCCGAGGGCTGTCAGTATCCGGTTGCGAGCGTCTGTCACGACGGCGAGATCGGCAGGGGTGAGCGCCCCGCCGTCGGATCTGGTGACGACGAGGATCGCCGCTGTCCGGTCGCCGCCGGGAAATTGCTTCGCGGCGGCGTCGGTGCGCGCCGATTCGCTGCTGGGCGGCAGGAAATCCGGTGACCGGGTGCCGGCGTCGTTGGCGCCCGCTAGTCCGATGACGACGCCGCCGAGCAAGGCGACGGCGAGAGCGATCAACCATGACCGAGGCGCGGTCACCGCAAGGGCGATGCGATCCCAAAACACCCGTCGTGCCCTGACGAGCGGTAGGTGTGGGCTCCTGCGGCGAGCATCTGGCGACGCTGTCATCTATTCGCCGCCAAGCTGCCTCGCCGAGGTACACCGACTCGAGCACCAGATCGGGGATGACCGTTCCGTACTCCCCGTGGGTCTTGTGCTCGACGGTCTGCCAGGTGCGGCCCTGGTGGTGGCGCATGTAGGCACGGTATTCCGGCGATCCGGGAATCTGACATTGTCGGCGACGAGCGATCGTCCCCTTGCGCAGCCACCCGCGCGACCGGAGGCTCTGCAGATCACTCAGGTAGGCGTTCTTGTCGTGGTCGACGAAGACGAAGTCGACGCAACCGGCACCGAAACCGTGCTCGGCGGCCATCACGTCGAGCGTCTTCCCGCCGTCACCGATAGTGCCCACCACGCAGGTGATCCGGTCCGCCACGCCCGCGTGCTCCCAGATTCGCCTGGCGTTGACGGCGTTCGCCGCGGCCATTTCGACCGAGTACACGTGGGCGGTACGGCGCGGCCGCGGCGATGCGCAATGCGCCGTAGCCGCAGTAGGTTCCCAATTCCAGCGCCAGTTTCGGGTTCGCGCGCCGCACCGCGGCGTCGAGCAGCTTGCCCTTCTCGTCGCCGACGTTGATCAGAAACGACTCCGTCGTACGCGAACCGGTCGATGGTGTCGAGCACGCTGTGGATGTCGCCCTTCCGGGCATTGGCCAGGACGTACTGGACCACGGCGGCTTCTCGACCGTCGCCCACCTGCCCGATGGTCGTGATGTTGCCGAGAGACGCGGCCATCCGCCAGAACGACCATCGGAGCAGTGGAACGCGCTGCTTCAGCTTCATGACTTACGGACCTCCTTGGAGTTTGCGGACGACTTCGAGCGTGATCGGCCGGCTGGGGACGGCGGCCACGCCCCGCGGGATCGACCTGGGCAACCTGGCTCGCCGCCGTCCCGTGGGATGCGCAGCTCGACGTTGGTCAGGATGGTTCCGAGCGCAATCGCCAACTCGAGGGCCGCGAACGACGATCCGGGGCAGCGGCGGTGCCCGTATCCGAACGGTGAGTACTCGGTTGGTGACGGTCTGCGTGCCAGGAAGCGCTCGGGGTCAAACGCGCTCGGGTCCGGCCAGACCTGCGGATCGGCGTGCAGTGCGGGCAGCGCCACGCCGATCACGTCTCCCTGGCGCCCGCTCGGTCTGCCATGTGGTCACCGGGCACTTGAGCTGTCGCACGACGATCGACACCGTCGGATGCAACCGCAGTGTCTCGGCGATCACCGCAGCCAGGTACGGCAGCTTCGGCAGCTGCTCCGGCCGTGGGGTTGTCGGCGAGTTCGTCGAGCAGCTTTTGCCGGACCGTCTCGTCGGCGTGCACGTGGTACAGCGCCCACGCCAGCGTGGTCGCCGAGGTCTCGTGACCGGAGACCAGCAGCGTCCGCAGCTGTTGGCGCACCTCGTCGTCGCTGCGCCCGGCGCCGTCGTCGTCGGACATCAAGACGCTCAGCACGTCATCGAAGCCGTCGGCGCCGGTGTGTCGGCGGTGCGAAATCTGTTCCGACAGCATGACATCCAGCTCGACGCGACGGCGCCGAGAAGCGTCGCCACGGCCCCAGCCCGAACGGCGCGCGACGCAACACGGGGAAGAACATGAACGGGGCGACGTAATCGCGCATCATCGCCTTGACGACGGTGACGTAACGGTCGCGTAGCATTCCGGTCGTCGATGCCGAACACCGCCTGAACGATGATCTGCAACGTGATCGACTGCGCCGCGTCGCGGGTGTCGATGGTCGTGCCGGGTTGCCACTTCGCGATCTCGTCCAACGCCGCCTCGACCATCAATCCGGTGTAGCGCCGAATCCGATCATGGTGCAGCGCGGGCAGGAAGCGCGCACGCTCCTGCTTGTGCCGGACGCCGTCGAGCAGAATGATCGAGCCGTCGCCGACGACCGGCTCGATCGGGTTGGGCATGGGTGGCGTGAACGCCGACACCGGAATCTTCAGAAACTCGCGGATGTGGGCGGGTTTCGCCGCGAACAACACATCGCCGAAACCCGGGATGGGCATCGTGAACGCCCTGCCGCTCTTGGCCCGTCGCCGAAAGTAAGCCTCAGCGTCGTACCACGCGCCGATCTTGTGCATGAGCCGGAACCGTGGACTCGACGGCGTGCTCAGCGAGGGTGTCATGACGCATCCGCGGCACATCGCGGCGATCGTCGCCAGCACCGCCTGTGTGGACCGCCGATTGCCGACGGTGATCCGAGCGCCGCCGTCCGGATAGATGCGCACTCGCGGGCCGGTGCCGTCGAACGCCTCGGACCAAAGTTGCCCCTTCGCAGGCAGATAGACGAAGTTGGCATGGGTGTCAGCGCTCCAGACACCCATCTCCCGGAGCCGCGAGCGCAGATGGTCGCGTTCTGCGGTGATCCGTTCGATCCGGCGACGCAGCTGAGCTTCGGCCTCGAACGACGCCGCGACCGCGGCCAGGCTGGCGACGGTGGCCCCGAACGGCAACTGCATCGACCACAGTGCGCGACCCATGGCCGCGGCGAGCAGATGCCGTACCCGGTCCGTATGCCGGCCAACCCGTAGGCTTTTGAGAAGGTGCGCACGACAACGACGTTCGGGAACCGTCGCAACAGGAACTCGGGGTGGATGCGATGTCGTGGCGACACGAACTCGATGTATGCCTCGTCGAGCAGCACCGTGGTGCCCGAACCAATGCGCTGCAGGAAGCGTACGAGGTCGTCGGCCGGCGCCACCGTGCCGGTGGGGTTGTGTGGCCGGCACACCACCACGACTTGTGCGTCGGTGGCGGCGTCGGCCATGGCGTCGAGGTCGTGGTGTCCCTGTTCGTCCAACGGCACCGTGACGGTCTGCAGCCGAGCCATCTGCGCAAAGATCGGATAGCCGTCAAATGTGGGTGCCGCCATGACGATCCGGTCGCCGGGGCGGGTCAGCGCCTGCAGCACCTGCATGACGACGCCGGTGGCGCCGGCGCCGACGATGATCTGTTCGTCCTCGAAACCGAGGTGCTCCGCGATGAGCCGACGGAACCGTTCCGGCAGGAATTCCGGATAGCGGTTGACCGAGTCGACGGCCCGGATCATCGCGGCGCGAACCGTGGGCAGCGGAGCGAACGGGCTCTCGTTGAGGGACAGGGCCAATGGATCTTCGGCGTCGGGGATCCGCAGCGGCAGACCGCAGGGTGAGTGCCCGGAGGACAACGCGGCGGTCATCGGCCACCCCATCGCACCGCGGCGGCACCGGCGAAGTCACCGGCGTGGGCGAAGGCTGCCATCATCACGACGTCGCCCTCTTGAGCTGACCGTCGGTGATGGCGCGGTCGAGGTTGACCGGAATGCCCGCGGCGAACAGGTTGCCGCATTCGTCGAAGGTGTCGCGATGCCTTTCCTTGGGCAGCTCCAGGGCGTCACGCCAGTTGCGCAGGAACACCCGGTTGGGCTGGTTGGTGACCAACAAGTCGATGTCTTTGGGTTGCAACCGAATCCGGTCACACACCGCGTAGGCGACTTCGGGCACCTGACGGTTGCCGCGCGCCAGCACCTTGGTGATCTTGCTCTCGGTGAATCCGATGTAACCCTCGCCGGCCCCGGCTGCCACCACTTGCGTGGCGGATCAACCGCGATGGTCATCTCGCCCGCGCGTACTCGCCGTAGGTGCGGCACTCCACGTCCAGGATCGGCGACTCGTCTGACACCGTCACGAGGCCGACCGCGGCGCCGTCGCCCGGGCACCGCGGCCTGGGCCTTGCGACGCACCGTGGGTTGGTCGAAAATCTGCCCCGCGGCGTTCTGTGCCACCGCGATCAACGCGGAGCGACCCTGCCCACTCTCAGCAGACTGGCCGCTATCTTCAGGCCGAGCACGAACGCCGCGCAGCCACCGTTGTGCAGGTCGACCACCCAACTGGGTTTCATGCCCAGCCGGTGGGCCATCGCGCCACCGCCGCCGTAGAACGGCATGTCGGGCATCTGGGTGTGGGTGATCAACACGTCGACGTCGGCGAGGGCGTCGCGGCCGTGGCGGTCCACCACACCGGCGGCGGCACGCTCGACCATGTCGATCGCTGTCTCGTCCGCGGCGACGTGGTGGCGGT
>CAVUSK010000010.1:0-360354 GCA_963744085.1 uncultured Actinomycetota bacterium | reverse complement strand
GATCCTGCATGTGCCACTTGGCGACTACATGGCCAGGGTCTATGCCGACGCCAGGCATCGGCGCGTTGAAAAGCTGATCTACCGGCTGATCGGGGCTCAACCCGACGACCGGCAGCGGTGGACGAAGTACGGGACTTCGGTGCTCGCATTCTCTGCCGTCAGCGTGCTGTTCCTATACGGGCTGCTGCTCGTGCAGGCGCGACTGCCGGAGCCGTGGGGCCACAAGGGCATGACGCCGGCGCTGGCGTTCAACACCGCGATTTCGTTCGTGACGAATACCAGCTGGCAGAACTATTCCGGAGAATCGACGCTCGGGCACGTCGGGCTGCTCGCGGGCCTCGGCGTTCAGGCGTTCGCCAGCGCGGCGGTGGGAATGTGTGTCGGTGTGGCGTTAATCCGAGGACTTGCGCAATACCAGGCCGAGCAGATCGGCAACTTTTGGGTTGACCTGGTGCGCTCCGTGGTGCGCATTCTCGTTCCGCTCTCCGTCATCGTCGGCATCCTTCTGCTCACATTCGGAGTCATCGCGAACTTCAATGGCGCACAAGAGGTCTCGACGCTCGCAGGTGGCCACCAGACCATCCTTGGAGGCCCGGTTGCCGCGTGGGAACCAATCAAACTGATGTCGGGCGACGGTGGCGGCGCCTTCAACGTGAACAGCGCCCATCCATTCGAGAACCCCACGCCGGCATCCAACGTCGTCGAAATCGTCGCCATGCTGCTGATTCCGGTCGCATTCATCCGGACCTTCGGGGTGATGGTCGGCGACAAGAAACAGGGTTGGGCGCTATTTGCCGCAGCCGCAATCCTATTCGTTATCGGTACTGTCGCAATCATCGCGGCGGAGTCGCTGACACATGGCACCGTGATCCACGCCGTCGGGGCCGCGACCGAAGGCACCGAAACCCGCTTCGGCGTGCCGGGCAGCGCCATATTCGGTCAGGCTGCGACCGCCAGCGCGGACGGCGCGGCGAACTCGTCCTACGACAGCTACGCCAGTGTCGGCGGTGCGGTGCTGATGCTGAACATGATGCTGGGCGAGGTGGCTCCCGGCGGTGCGGGTAGCGGCATCTACGGCTTGGTGATGATGACTCTGCTTGCGGTGTTCCTGGGCGGCCTGATGATCGGGCGGACGCCGGAATACCTCAAGCAGCGGCTGCATGCCCGTCACATGAAGCTCATCAGCCTCTACATCTTGACGCTTCCCGCGGCGGTTCTGGTCGGAACGGCGGTGGCGATGGCCCTTCCTGGTGAACGCGCCTCGATGCTGAACAAGGGACCGCATGGGCTCTCGGAGGTGCTGTACGCCTTCACCAGTGCGGCGGCCAACAACGGCAGTGCCTTCGCCGGATTCTCCGGCAACACCACCTGGTACAACGTCGCGCTGGCCCTGGTCATGGTGATCGGGCGATTCCTGCCGATCATCGCCGTGCTGGCAATTGCCGGCACCTTCGCCGCCCAGCGGCCGGGTGTCGTCACCGCGGGGACCCTACGCACGCACAGCCCGACGTTCGTGTTCCTCATCGCCGGGGCCACGCTCATCATCGTCGGGCTCGAATACCTTCCCGCAATGGCTCTCGGCCCGGCTGCCGACGCGCTGCTGACGTAATGACGTCGTGAAAACTGCGGTCGTGGCCGTCAATGCGGCGTCAAAGTTTGACGTGAGAACGTCAAAACCGCGCTAAGGATGCCGCCGGCCGCACACCGTTGCGCCATCGTCGAATGGTTGCCACTGGCACCAGGCCAGGGCTCAATGAGAAACGGTCTCGGTGACTCTTTCGGCCTTCCTTTTGACTATGTTATCCGGAAACGCGCCGCATGCCTGCGCGGCAGATGGTGGGTCCAACGACGTGGATGGCCACAGAAGTCGGCCCACTTCCGCGGAGCACGAGGATCTGCAACGGTGCAAGACCTACCGCGATTTCTTTCCGAAAACCGAGATCGCTCTTCCAGCAATGGCTCTCAGGAACCGCGCGATCGCAAAGTGGGTTAGGGACCGCCGCGGCGCGGTTGGTGTGCGCACTGGCCCGGAGCTCGTTGCGGCGATCGCGGCGGGCGTTCATCTACGGCGGGTGACCCTCTACGCCGACGCGCTGGATGAGTCTGACCTACTCAATGCGGTCAATCTCGGAGTAGGTCGAGTCGTAATCGGCTCGGTCGAGCACATCCAGCTGCTCAGATCCGTTGCTGTGCAACGGGCGCAGGATGTCATCATCCGTATGACGGACGTGAGCACGCCGTTCGCGGTTACAGCCGGTGATCGGGTTCGGTGCGGATTCCGGTTCGATAGCAACCAAGCCGACACAGCGATTGCAGCTCTTCTTGACCATGAGTGGCTCAACCTGGTGGGGCTGCACTGCGAAGTCGGTCCGCGTGATCACGACTTCGTCAGCTTTCCGGCGGCGATCGGTCACATGATCGCCGAGATGGCGCAGGTGCGCCGAAATCACGGCAAGGTGCTTACCCGGCTGGGCTTGGGCGGTGGACGTACCGTCCCATCCGGTCGCTGGGCGGTCGAATTGCCCAAACTTTCCGCACAAATCGACGAATCGCTCAACGATGCCTGCACCACGATGCGGTTTCCGCGGCCATCCGTCATCCTCTCGACCGAGCTCGGAATAGTCGGACAGACCGCGGCATGACCGCATACTCGGTCAAAACGAAATCGATTGCGCTTGTTGACGAAACAGTGGCGTTGCGCCGTTGTGCGCTGTACCGCAATGCGTTTGGGGCGACCGCTATCAGCTACTCGGCAGCGCTCCTGGGGTTCAACGCGGTGGCGAACTGGATTCGGCGCAATCGTGTAGCGGTCGATGTCACGACAGCGGGCGAGCTCGAGGGTGCCGTGTCGGCGGCGGTCGATCTTGCGCGCATCGTCGTGCATCACCGGGAGGGGGAATGCGGCGCCGATCCGGGCAGCGCTGCTGCCGGCATAGCGGGCCGACGAGACGAACGACACGCGAACAGTTGCTTGGGCCTTTGGCGGCTACAGCCAGTTTTGCCGTTTGAACATCGTGTAGAGCCCGACACAGGTGATGAGCATCAGGAAGAGTGCTAACGGGTAGCCGCCCAGCCAATGCAATTCGGGCATGTGGTCGAAGTTCATCCCGTACACCGTGCCAATCAATGTGGGGGCGAATAGGATTGCCGCCCACGCCGATACTTTCTTGATCTCCTCGTTTTGCGCGTAGCTGGCCTCGGTGAGGTTCTTCATCTCTTCGTTTTGAGCCTGGGTCACCAGGGTCGCGTTCACTGTGAGGATGCTGGTCAGCAGCTTTTGGAAGTCGTCAACCCGCTCCACCACGATGGTGGCGTGGTCTGCCACGTCACGCAGGTAGCGTTGCAGCTCCTCGCTGGTGGCGTACTTCGAGAACCCGGCCTCCAGTGCGGCGAGCATGCCCAGAAGGGGACGGGTGGCTCGCTGGAATTCGATCACCTCGCGCGACAATTCGTAGATGCGGCGGGACACTTGTGGATCCCCGCCGAACACCTCGGTCTGGATCTCGTCAATGTCGTTCTGCAGCCCGCGTACCACCGGGGCGTAGCCGTCGACCACCGCGTCGAGGATGGCGTAAAGCACCGCTTCCGGACCCAGCCGTAGCAGGTCGGGGTCGCTCTCCATCCGCTGGCGCACAACCGCCAGGTTGGGTGACTCGGCGTGTCGCACGGTCAGCACGAATCCAGGTCCGGTGAATACGTGTAACTCGCCAAATTCGACCTGCTCGGACTCATCCACGTAGCGGGCCGCGCGTAGCACGACGAATAGCGTCTCCCTGTAGCGCTCCAGCTTGGGCCGCTGGTGAGCGACTATGGCGTCTTCCACTGCGAGCTCGTGCAGGCCAAACTGCTCGGCGACCGCGAGTAGCTCCCTTTCGCTGGGCCGGTACAGCCCGATCCAGGCCATGCTCGTCTCGTCGGGCAGGCTACGTAGCGCCTCGTCGAGGCTTGCCGGCGATTCGGCGCGCCGTCCATCCCGGTACACGGCGCTGTCGACCAAGCTGGTAACCGCCACATTGTGCTCTTCCCGCGGGCGGGGGTCCATTGACTGCTCAGGTGCGGGCGACAGATCGGTGCTCTGCTGACTCGGGCCGGTGGCACGCCGGGGCATCAAGAAACGCAGCCGCGAATTGGTCATGACTCCAACCTTCCCGAGGGAACGCCTACCGACCATCGCCCGGTCGGCCATTACAAGCATCCCAAACCGGACTACACACGCCTAGCCGCGCAAGCTGTTTGGCGAGGGTGAAATCCCCTGCCGGTGAGTTCTTAGTTCACCAACTCCAAACCATCATCGGCCAGCCTCGCCCGGAGCCACTCGTTGGCGCCGTCTAGCGTTGCCTTATGAGTTTGGAGGGCGCGGTTGGCGTTCTCCGAGATGTCCACGACGCCACCGTTTTCGAGCTCGACGTGAGACGCCGGCCGTGGCTGGTCGATGTCGTTGAAGTAGGACTGCATCAGGTCGAACATCGCCTTGTGCAGATCTTCCTCATTCATCGTGTTCCTTGGTCATCGCGGATCAGCTTCGACCACACCGCTGCGGCGCCAAAGAGCGGTCAAAGCGCCTAGACCGCCGGTATGGCGCGCCGCATCGCGGTCTCGAAATCGAGTTCGTCCGGGTCACCTACAGTGCGCAGGACTGACTGGGTAGTGGTGTTGACCAGGAACGTCCATCCGTCTTTGAGCGCGTTGCCGCTACGGTCGACCCGGTTAACCTGCACGTACTCCGGATGATCGGCGATCAGTCGCGCGGCGATCGGAAGCAGCCGGGTCTCGGGCGCCTGTGCGCGCACGAGCATGATCGCGAGCTCCGCAGGGTTGGTGGTGTCGCTGCGTTTCGGCTGACTCATTTGCATCCCGAACATGGCCGGTTTCCGTGATTCGCCTTCTTCTTCCGGCGAGCGCTCTTTTTGTCAGCTCGTTTTGACATCGCATCGTTTCCTTTGTTGTCCGTGCGCTGACCCGACGAGGTCAGCAGTCAGTTTCACCAAGCGGCTGCGGGCGCGCGCGTTCTCGGCGAGCGCTGCGGCCGGGGCGAGATCCAGACCGTCGTAGTAGCCGCCGTCGACCACGGGGTGCGCGGGTGAACTGAGAGCGGCCAGGATTGGGGCGGCCTCCGCGGCCGGTCGACCCACACGGCCGTAAATGGGCAATAGTCGGGTCCCGAACACACCGGGATGCACGCTGAGCACGGTGAACTTCCCGCCGCTGGCTTCGGCCAATGACTTCGTGTACATCGTGAGCGCGAGCTTGGACTGTGCGTAGATCGCCAACGGCCAGTACTGATGCACGCCGGCTAAGTTCTTCCAGCTGATGTTCCCGCCGCTGTGAGTCATCGACGACACGTTGACGATTCGTCCATGGGCGCTGGCGATCCGGGGCAGCAGTTTCTCCGTCAGCAGGTACGGCGCAAGGTAGTTGACCTGGAAGGTCACCTCGTGGCCGTCCTCGGAGTAGGTGCGTCGCTCGGGTGCGGCCATCGCAGCGTTGTTGACGAGCGCATCCAGCGCCGGCAGGGTCGCTGTCAGTTTTTCGGCGAGGTCGGCGACCTCATCCAGGCGGGTGAAGTCGGCGACGACCAGGTGCAGACGAAGCGGTTCCGCACCGTCTTTCACCAGGCGCGCCATCGCGTCCTCACCACTGTTCTGGTCTGGGGCATGCACATACACGGTCGCACCGTCGTCGACCAGCCGGCGTGCCGTCGCGAAACCGATACCGTCGGTAGCACCGGTGACGAGGACCGTCAAAGGGGAAGAAACAGATTTGGACATAACATCTTTCATGAATTTGCAGGTATGAGCATCGGGATCGTGTGATACGACCCTGCAGCAGTGAGATCGAACAGGAATGGAGGACGATTGGGAAAACCGGGCTGAACCCGGCTAAGCCTGAAACAGCTCTGTCAGGCGCTAATTCGTGAGCGCGACGGTGGTTCGTCTTCCCAGCCAGCACCGTAGCGCTCAAGCGGCGGGGGCACGCCACATGCAGCTACAGTTTTGTCGGCCACGCGTTCCATGGCAGCGGACGGCAACGCACGCGGGCAAGGCAACTCACGGATTCTTGACGGGGCGAGCCCATTTCTTGACATTCTCTTGACGCCACGGGCATCGTTTGAGTTCCTTCACTAGCAAGTTCCCGACTCACCGGCTGCAGGGAGTTGATTGATCCGAAATGAATGCACCAACAGGCGTGCACGCGGGCCGGGTGACAACAGAAGGCGACGATTTGTACTACGAGGTACGCGGGCACGGCAGGCCACTGTTGATGATTCCGCCCGCTGGTGGAGATGGGTGCGCGTACGCCCATGTCGCCGAGATTCTTGCCGACGAATACAAGGTCATCACGTTCGACCGGCGCGCCAACGCCCGCAGCACGATCAACGCCCCGCAGAATTTCGAGATCAGTCAGCAGAGTCATGACGCCACTGCGGTGCTGCGCGCAGCGGGCGAGAAGTCTGCGGTGGTGTTCGGCAACAGCAGCGGTGCCGTGATCGCCCTTGACATGGCAACAACGCAACGCGACGCGGTGCAAGCGGTCGTGGCACATGAACCTCCGCTGGCGCGACTGCACCCACAAGCCCACAAGTGGCAGCGCTTTTTCGCCAACGTTTACGCGACGGGGGTTTCGGTTTGGAAGTTCGGTGGCCACGTTACTGTTCGTGCTCGGTGTTCAGCTTCCCGTCCGGCGGATGATCAAGGCCACCGCAGAACTGAACCAGCATCGCGCGGAAAGCGCAGAACCATATGCGAGCGACAAGCAGGCCACCGACGTTCTGATCAAATTCGAGCTTCTGCCAGTCACCAATTACCTACCGGACGTCGATGCCATGAGACGAAACAACGCGTTCGTCGGCGTCAGCGAGTATGGGCTGAGCAGAGACGCGTGGTATGCCGAAGTCGCGCGAATTCTGGCAGAGCATCTCGACTGTGAACTCGTAACCTTTCCGGGACATCACGGGTCCTTCATGGACATGCCAGACGAATTTGCCGCTGCCCTACGCGATGTCATGCATCGAGCAGCGTAGAGCGGAGTCGCGTGTTGACGCGACGAGGCGGCGATGGCTTATGCGAACCTATGCGTTCAGCCGGTCGTAAAGTGCTTTCAGTGTCGCATATCGACGGTAGACGTCAGCACGGTCGGATTCCTCGGGAACCGATTCCACATTGGCCCGTTGGATCATCACCGCTTGGTCCATCAACACGTAAGCGCGTTGACGGTCGGTTGTTTGCTCCATGATCGTTGTCAGCGCGTCGAGTTGGCGGATCATCACTGCTGGCATCCCTCGACCTGCTTGGCGTACTTTCTCGAAAGCCCGTTGTACCAAACGCTCATAGCTCACTTGGTCGGAGATTACGCGGATATTGCCAATGCGGTCACGATGGACCTGGGTAGGTGCCCACACCGGTGCGATCTTGCACAAGCAGTCGCCCAGCCAATCGATACACGTGAGTGCGGTGAACGTGTCATTGATGGCAGGTGACAGCGCGCGGATAGCGATTTCGACGAGCTGGTCGACACCAAAGGCGACGTCCTGGGTGAGGGTACGGTGCGGCCCGGTGGCCTGAGCCTGGGCCAAATAGCGAGCCACACGCTCGGCTGCCTCAGCCGGCCATACGCTGGCTAGCTCCCGACCTGCCACGAGGAAATGCCCGGGCCGGTACGGCAGCCGGATCACCGCGTCGGCCTCGGTTGCGATCCGGATCAGCGTCCGGTGACGGATGAACTGTAGGTATCCGCTCTCGGGCGTGCGGATAACGGCGCCAGAAGTCTCGATCGTCGTGAGCAGTTTGTCGAGTGACGGGGCATCATCGGGCTTGGGCGCAGCCTTCCAAGGCCGATCGGCGCTCTGGACCGCCACCGCTTGTCCCAGGTCCTTCGCGATGCCGGCGATCACCTGCGGCAGCTGGATCTGGGTGGCGATGTGGTTGATGTAGTAGATGAGGACAGCAAGGTTGACCAGCACTAGGCCGAACGCGGTGGTGATCGAAATGTGGGGCACGAAGTCGCCGCGGTCGCCCGGTCCGATCGAAACTAGGGCCACAACGCAATAGACGAACGTCGCGACGAACGTCCCAAGTGTCAGTTGCGTGCCGCGGTCCCGGATGAAGTTGCGTAGCATCCGTGGACCGAACTGGGTCGAGGCCAGCGTCAACGTTACGATCGTGATCGAAAACACGATCCCGACGACCGTGATCACAGATGCCGCAATCGACGTGAGAATCTGACGAGCCGCGTCGGCGCTTCCGCTGATGACCCAGCTTGGTGCGCGCAGATGGCCGTTGTAGACGGCCTGGTCCAGGCGCACCGTCACCATGAACAGGCCGATCGCAGCGATCACCTCGATCATCGGGACCAGCCACAAGTTGGTGCGCAGTGCTTCTCCGTGCCACTGCGTCACCGTCCCAACGGTTGATACCAACTTGGCGCCGCGGCCAGCCGGCTGCTTTGCCGGCGGGTTGACTACCACGGCCGATCAATCAGCCCGACGAGGATTGTCAGGTGGCCATCCCGCGCCATCAGCTCGCGCCTATCCGTCGGCGGCACATGGAAGTCAGCGTAAAGCGCTCAGAGACTATTCGAGTCGTTCCAGGACTACTCGTTGATGAACTCGCCCCATGTGGTGGACGTGTCCTCGTCATGTCGGGTGCGCCTCCCGCGCGCGACGACACGACATGCCTGCGGACGTTCCTCGCGGATCGTCTGAGCTGATCAAACACCGAATGCAACAGCGTGCGTACCCACGGCCACGATGCTTTCGGGGTGATCGCCATCAGATTGGTCGCATAGTGCGTGCGGCACCGCTGCCACGACGCACCTGGAAGAGTTGCCCCGACGGCCGCCAGCAGCCCGGCGTGAGCATCGCTGGTGACCAGTTTGACCCTGGACAGCCGCGCGCGGTCAGCGACCGCAAGAACGTCAGCCATCCGGCCCCGTCCTCGGCGGTGGTCACGTCGACCCCGAGGATTTCGCGGTAGCCCTCGGCGTTGACTCCGACCGCGATCAGCGCGTGCACGTTGACCACCCGACCAGCTCGCGGACCTTGAGCACCAGGGCATCAGCGGCCACGAACGTGTACGACCCGGCGTCCAACGGCCTGGTGCGGAAGGCCTCTACGGCGGTGTCGAGCTTTTGGCCATCACCGATACCTGTGACTTCGACAGGCTCGTGATGCCCAGGGTTTCGACCAGTTGTCCATCCGCTGGCGACGAACTGACCAACGCCCTGAAGCGTGTGGACTTCGGTCCCTATTGCAGCGCTTCGCCGAATGATCCGATATCTGTGGGAATCAAGCGCCTCCCATCGGACGGCTCCAGGACTCCCTCGAACAACGGAGGTGTGGAAATGCGCTCGCCGTCACAACAATCGCAGACAAGGACACGCCTGTTCGCCCGCGTGCTGGGTCCGTTCCTTGTCGTTGTCGACATCACCGCTGTGGCTCGCACCTCAGATATGCGCGCCGTCCTGTCGGAGTTCGCGGCGAATCCATTGTGGGCGTGGGTTGCGGGCAGCTTTGTGCTGCTGGGTGGCCTTACGATCGTCGCTCTTCACCAGTATTGGCGAGGGGCCGCGGCGATCATCGTGTCGCTCGTGGGCTGGCTTGTTGTACTGCGCGGCGTGTTGCTCCTGGCCTTTCCGCAGACTTTCGTGTCCATTGCCAACAGCATGACTGGCACGGAGGCGTGGTGGCGAGTGCTCTGCATCGCTTTCGCTCTGGTGGGCCTTTATCTCACCTATGTTGGCTGGATCCCGGCAACCACCCGGCCGAGGTCACAGGCGCCGCGTTCGGACCAGGATTTTCCCCGTGCCGCGTGACTACCCACGGGGATTCTTATCGGACGCAGGCGTTGGATCTCGTATCGGCACGCTCTTTGTACACGGCCTGCAACGACGGGTATCACGATGAGCTTCCATCAGGTTGTGATATCGGCGGGTGAGGCGGCGAGCGCCGCGTCGTCGGCTGTCTCGAATTCGTCCGATGACTATCACCGTCTGATGGCCACCGCCACGTTGCACCTCGCACGAGCCGTGGAGGAACTGGGCCGCCAACTGGACCGGCCCCAGCCCTGACCTGCCTGCGCAGCGAACCGTGTGCCGCATGGTCCTTACGGTTGTGTCGAAGTTATTTAGAGCGTCGCCTTATAGAACATTCTCAGCCGCCTCGGCGCGCTTGGAGTTCGGGACGAGGCGACCGTGGGCGCACAGCTTTATAGCCTGCGCGTCCACCATGTATTGCAAGGACGTAGAACTTACCGGCCCGCGGACGGGACCTCGGTGGCATCGACCAGCTCGATTTTCTCAACGCGACGGCCGCCTCACGAGAGTGGTCTAGGCGGTTCGCGTGGTCAGGCCGTGACGCGATGGAGGACACGTCCCCGGGTTCGCATTCCCTTGAACTTAAGGCAGATTGCCGGCACCCAGCTTGGTTGTCGCCCACGGATGGCCACCCAGCGAGGCGGTGACGATCGCGAGCCGAGGTTGCGATGCCCGCAGGTTGGCTCTCTCCTGCGCGGTGAGTTTGTTCCGCCGGCGCAGACAGCGCCGGGCGCGAATGATGCTGTGCAGCGCCACGTTACGCACCGACCGCTTCCCTCGTGGACCGGTTGATGAGGCGCAGGCGCTCGGCAGCGGCCAACCGCTTGAAGCAGTTGTCGGGAAGCTGGCGTTGCCCCCTATGCGGGCACATTTGGCCGCGAGCCGCAAAGTCGCGATCACTTGATCGTCGTCATCGAGGTAGCTGGCGATCTGCAACCACAGCCGGGCCGCGCGCACGTAATGTTTGTCACCGATTCGCAGCAGCAGCGGATGAAAAGTTCCGTCCGTGGCCAAACGTGCTGCCCGCAGAGCCAGGTCGCGGCTCGGCCACGCGGCCGCCGCCGCCGCCGCGCGAAGCTCGGCGAGCGTATTGCTCACGGTGGATGGGTCCGTGGATTCGTCATCGGTGGGCACCCGCCACACCGGCTTGGACGAACTCACCTCATCACCTTCTTCACTCGATGCGCCATCGACACATGACCTCACCTTCAGGACTACGCGTACAGACCGGCTGGTTGCGAGCTGCTAGCGACTTCTTGACGCCCCGAGGGCCGACTTTGACGGTCCACTGAGGCAGCGCCGGGCGCCGCGTGGTCGGGTAGCGGTTGTGACCATCCCCGGTCGCGTCGGAGCAGGTCCGTGACTGTTTCACGACGCACCAGTGCTCGGGATTGGCCTTCGCGTACGGCCACCAGCGCCGGTCGTGGGACCGCGTTGTAACTGGACGCCATGCTGTGGTGATATGCGCCGGTGCATGCTACCGCCAGCAGGTCGCCGGGGCGGATGTCGCTTGGCAGTTCGACGTCGCGGGCGATTTCGTCGCCGGCTTCGCAGTGGTGGCCGACCACGGTGACGGGTCTAGCGGGAGTCGCGGGGTGGCGGTTGGCAAGGACCGCAGTGTATTTCGCGCCGCAACGCGCGACGCGCGGGTTGTCGCTCACGCCGCCGTCAACCGCGACGAACGTGCGCCCGCCCGACTGGGATTTCACGGTCAGTACCCGGTAGAGGGTGACGCCCTGCGCGAGCGCTGATCGCTCGCCTCGGCTCGATCACCAGCCTCGGGCGCGGAAACGTTGAATCAGGTGTTTCTCAAACTACTCCGAGCGTATCGGCAGGACTGAGGTGGTGGTCGCGCCTGCTCGACGGCGCCCACACGTGGGGATCGTTTGATGCCATGGTCGGCCGGTGGGGTGTTCGGCGCTATCGGTTGATCATCTACCCGGCCGGCATCAGCGCCGCCGATCGGCGTCTGGCGAGGCTGTGGCGAGGGTGGCCGCTGGGCGGCGCGATGTTCGGATTGCTCGCGGTCGTTGCGTTCGGCAACGCGGTGTCGTCACCGAATACGGTGCTGGCAGTCGCCGTGGCCGTGTACGTGAGCATCGGTGCACTGCTGTTTTTGAGGGCCGGCCCCGCATGCGTGAAAGTTAGGTCCATGTCAGTCATCCTCATGCCGGGTGCGATCGGTGCGCAGGAGCTACGGACATACAGGAAATGGGAAATCATTGTCGACGTGCTGACTCGAGCCGACCGCATGTTGACGACCGGTGCGATCTTAGCGGTCGAGCATGAGGCCATCTGGCGGCAGGCGTACGACCGCCTTGAGCCGACGACACATGTCTAACGCGCTGTCCCAGATCCTCTGAACGGTCACGGCGGTGTTGATTAAGGCCGACCGTCTGACTACTGGCGCCGGCAGGGACAACTGGCGCTCCTGCGCCGAATCATTTCGTGCTCGAGGATGATCGCAAGCGGAGAGGTGGCACGGCCCCAACCGGCTGTAGCTTGCCCGCCTAATCGCCGAACCATTGGGGACCGCCGCGCCATCGGCGGGTTGGGTGCACTACCAGCACCGAGCAGTTGGGGTGCGCGAGCAGCGGGTGCGTAGGTGGGCCAACCAGACTTGCCACTTGATCGGCGCTTGCGTCGCCGATGACCACCAAACCAACATGGGGTTCCATATCGGCCAGGTATGCAACCACGCCGCTACCGGCGGCGCACAATGAGACCTGCACGGCCGGGTATCGAGGCAGCAACGCGCTGAGTCGCTGATCGAGCTCTTCATAGGGCATCGCCCCGAGATCCCATCGCCACACCCCCAGCGCCACCAGCGCCGCCTTACGCAACCGCGCCTCCTCCAAGGCGGTTTGCACGACTGCATCATTGCCGGGTTCGGCATCGACAACCACCGCGATGCGGTCACCGGTCGGCAGCGCATCGTCAACGCTGCGGATCACCGCCGCCGAGCAATGCGCATGGGTGGCCAATGAGGCCGCGGTCGAGTCCAAGAACCTGCGTGCCACGCGTCCAATCCCCGCCGATCCAACGCAGATCATCGTTGCGAGAGCTGATGCCGCGACCAACTCTGTCGCAACATCGCCGCGGCGGGAACTCGTTTGGACCTCCACCGCTCGCCCGGTGGCCTTGACCGCAGCATCTGCCGCGTTCAGAATCTCCTCGCTCGACAGCACTCCGTAGCCGACATCGCCGCTACGACCAGTTGACTCGGCCTTGGGATCGATGATGTGCATTAGGCGTAGCGGCACGTCGCGACTGACTGCTTCGTCGATCGCCCAGATGGCCGCGTTGAGAGATGCTTTCGAGCCGTCGACGCCGACCAAGACCGTGTCGACCGTGTCGTTGGGCGACATCGCACACGCTCCTGAGTTGATCGCGCTAGCACCGCGATGGATAAGGCATCTCAAGCTAGCGGACGCCCGAGCACTTGTTAGGAGTCGTTGGACCCTATTTTGCGACGCGCTCCGTCAACCTGCCTGAGGCGATCCTTCGATGCCCCACGCGTCCGGCGTGCAGCGGCACCGCCGTTGCGGGCCGGTTGCTCTTGCACCACCCGCACCGCCCCAAAACGGAGATCTATTCGCCCGGTCGCCGGCTGCACGCAAAACAGCCCAGCCGAAGCGTAAGGATCGCGTTTGGATCCTCGACGCCGCCGGGTCTGAATGTGTAAACCTTTGGAATATGCGCCCGACGTGTGTCAACTTGCAACGTAGCCCCAGAACTGTGCCCACTTGGCCGCCGGGACCTGCCGTCAGTCATCGCTGGTAGCTCGACCACATTCCACAAACTTGTTCCTCTTGGCTGCATACGGTCTGTACCTCGTGGCGCCAGGGTTCGAAAAGGAGGCCTTAGATCAGTGACGTCTGTTACCAGTCCTTGGGCGGACGAACATAGCCGAAACCGCCTGCAGTCAACCGAGATCCGCCAAACCATCACCCGCTCGCATGAGAGGCCGCGATCGCTGGAAATGGATTGGCTCTCCGAGGCGCGCTGCAAAGGCCAGCCGACCGCAATCTTCTTTGCCGCCGACAACGAGAGGGGCACGAGGTTGCGCCGAAACGAGCGGCGTGCCAAGCAGATTTGCTGGTCCTGTCCGGTGCTCGAAGCTTGTCGTAACTACGCACTCAATGCGGACGAGCATTACGGCATTTGGGGCGCGTTGACCCCGTCCGAACGGCGGCAGGTGCGGGCTGCGGACTCCATGAGGCCTGGACGGCTTGGCGGCTAGCGGACCTGCTCACGTCGGCGTCACGCGGCGAACATTCGGCATGTCCACAGGGAAACCGCAGCGCGTTTCGCGTCCGACGTCTGCTTGATCTCCAATACCCAGGCTGCCCATTCGCTGCACCGATAAGACCGCGTAAAGGTTTGGCGCTTTTCCCGTATAGATGCCGTTTAGGTCGGGTCCAGCGGATCGACGGGGGCGTACATCGGAACCTATGCGAATTACGCACCCCGAGGTGCGCCGTGCCGGTGCGCCAGGGAAATGGCCGCCTGCAGTCCGCGCGTTGTGCCACAGGTTGCTCGACGGGGTCCACCCGTGGGGTTTCTTCGACGCAATGGTCGGCAGATACGGCCTGCGAAGATACCGGCTGGTCGTCTTCCCGCCCGGGATTGGTGCTGGAGATCGACGGCTGCTGCGACTGTGGCGGGGCTGGCAAACGGGGGGAGGCCTGCTAGCCCTGCTGGCGGTCATGTTGCTCAGTGACGCGGTGTCCTCGTCGGCAACCACGCTGTTGGTTGCCGCGGCAACCTATGTCGGCGTGGGCGCGGTGCTGTTCGTCATGACAGCAGACGTTCGGCCGCGGGTCAGGTCGATGTCGGTGATTCTGCTCACCGGGGACCTCGACGGGTCGGAGCGGCGACGCTTCGAGGAGTGGGAGAAGCTCGTTTGCGTACTGACCGCCGCCGACCGGCTGCTCAACGCCGGCCGGATCGCGCCCGTCCAACATGAAGCGCTGTGGTGGCAGGCCTATGAACGAATGGAGATTCCTGCACATGTCTGAGTTTCTGCAGCAAGTCCCCGCAGTCGTTGGTCCAGCATCGATCATGGTGACCGTCTACTACTGGCACCGTCGCGGACAGCAACAATCAGCCCGGCGGCGTAGTCGCCGCTGAACCGCCGGTGGGTCAATCGGCCATAAATGTTTCCGGCGAGCACGTTAAGGAAGCGCTAGGAAACCCCCAAGTCCACGGTAATCGGCGTAATCCGGAATGTGTTGCCGTCGGCAGAAGCACCGGCGGCCCTTCAAGAAAGCCACCAATGACCATCACTGACAGGATCCGTCTCGTTCGGGTGCACAGCACTCCGTCGCACACGTCGGATGACGGCGATCAGTTGAATGTCGTCGCCCGATGCGACCGGTGGCGCAGGGCTTTTCGAGACGTCGACGTCGCTTACCCGGCGACTGTCCTCGCGATCCCGCGCGCGGCGAACTGGGTGCGTGACCGTGGGTGCGAGGTGAATGCTCGCTCACCGCAAGGCATCGCGTTCGCTTTGTCGGCAGGTGTCCGTCCGGCGCGAGTGATGTTCCACTGCGCCAACGCCACTGGGCGCACCGTCAACGACGCGATAACCCTCGGCATCGGGAAGTTCATCCTCGACTCGCCTAGCGCAGCAGCGATGGTCGGGGCGTGTGCGGACCAGCCTCAGAATGTCCTCGTCGACGTCACCGATGGCGAAGCCGCCAAGACGATCACCACCGCACTCGGCGAAGAGAACTTGACGCTGATTGGTCTTCACAGCGAAGGGGGCGACCCCGAACTAGCCGTCATGCGAATGTTTGAAAACATGGCCGACGTGCGGTGCCGGCGTGGGCTGCTGCTCACGCGCATTGGCGTTGCATTGCACGGCGGACTGTCGACGTCACCGGAGACACAAGCACGGCTGATCAACGATGCCGTCGAGGAAGGCTGCGAACGGTTCCGGTTGCCGCGCCCCGCGCTGACCGTGTTCCCCGACTGGATCGCGTTGACCCACGACATGTGATCATGTAAGGCGTGGCCGAGCGACTCGCACTCGTGCTCGCAGGCGGCGGAATGGCCGGAATCGCCTGGGAAACCGGATTTTTGCTGGGGATCCAGGATGCGCAACCGGGGGCCGCGGAGCGTTTGCTGAACGCTGACGTCCTGGTGGGTACATCCGCAGGCTCGACGGTGGCGGCGCAGATCTCAAGCGGTGTCCCACTGGCTGAGCTCCATGCACGCCAGCTCGTGCAGAACACGCACGAGTTGGCTCCCCACATCGAAATCGACGATTTGATCGAGCTTTTCGAAAACGTTGCCGGCGACACCGCGACATCGGTCACCGAGAAGGTGCGGGGGATCGGCAAGCAGGCGGTCGCGGCGCCAACTGTTTCCGAAGAGGTGCGGCGCTCCGTGATCGCCCACAGGCTCCCGTCGCACGAGTGGCCGGACCGGCGACTTGAGATCACCGCGATCGACGTCGAGACCGGTGAGCGGGTGCTGTTCGGCCGTGAAAGCGGGGTGTCGCTGGTCGACGCGGTTGCCGCCAGTTGCGCGGTGCCGGTGGTGTGGCCGCCGGTGACGATCGGCCAGCGTCGGTTCATGGACGGCGGGATCGGCAGCAGTGCGAATGTGGACGCGGTGACCGACGCCGACGCGGTGGTTCTGCTGTCACCGACGCCCGCGCCGGGACTGTTGGCGTTGGGGGGCAGTTTGTCAGACGAACTGACCGAGCATCCCGCCCGCACACTGGGAATCTTCGCCGACGACGCGTCGATCGCGGCGTTCGGTCGCAACCCACTTGACCCAGTCTGCCGTGCGCCGTCGGCGGCCGCCGGCCGTGACCAAGGTCGGCGGCAAGCGGGCGAGGTCGCAGAATTCCTGGCTGCCGTCCGCTAGCCGGGTGCCGCTGTCAGTCGCGCCGTACCCTCGGTGGCCGTGGAACGAAAAACGATGTGCGGGAACAATACTCGCTGAACCCGGGCCGGTTCCTCATATACTTCTCGGTCAGCCGGCCGCCCGTGGCGTATACCAGGAAATACGTCATCAGAACGGGTGACAGCAATGTCGACAGCGAGATCCATCCCGCGATCGTCACCAGCCACAGCCCCCACCACACGGTGGCATCGCCAAAATAGTTGGGGTGCCTCGTCCATGCCCACAGACCGCGGTCCATGATCACGCCCTTGTTGGCCGGGTCGGCCTTGAAGGCGCGCAACTGGTGATCGCCCACCGCCTCGAAGGTCAATCCAACCGCCCACACGATCATCCCGGTGATCATCACGGGCAATAGCCCCGGCGGCGTCGGCCCCAACACCGCCGAAAGTTGCAGTGGCAGTGAGATAAACCAGGTAGCGGCCGCCTGCACCGCGAACACCTTGCCTATCACGGTGCCGGCCGAGAAGTCACCCTTCAGCAGGTCGCGGTACCGCGGATCCTCGCCCCTGCCCTTGGTCTTGACGAATAGAAAACCGGCGAGGCGCAGACCCCACACCGCGGTCAAGACAAACAGCAGCAGGCGCCGCCAGAGATCACCGGTGCCCACGGCGGCGGCAACCGCGGCAACCGCGACAAAGCCGATGCCCCAGGCGATGTCGACGACGTTGTAGCGGCGGATACGTCGGGCGATGAGGAACGTGGCGGTGTGGACCACGACCACGGCCAGCATCGCAGCGCCGGTCACCACCAAGAAATTCATCAGCTTTCTCCGGCGGCGTCACCCGGGGTGTCGGATTCGTCGCCTTCGTAGGAATCACTTTGAGCCTCAAAGGAATCCAGCGCCCGCAGAGCCAAGGCCCGTCCTGCGTCGATCACTTCGGCAGCACGGTGGAAGTCAAGGCTCCTGGAAGAGGTTCGCGGCACCTCGATCAAGATGTCGGGCGGATACGCGGCGAGATGATGACGGGCCAGTGCGGCCTGCATGACGTCGATCGTTCGGTTCATCACCTCGAAACTGCCGAGCTTGGGCACCATCGCCGAGGCCGTGGCCACGTCGTCGTCATCCTTGACGGCCTCAGCCAGTTCCTCCTCGGCCTCAGCGTCGTCCGCAGAGCCGAAGCGGCTCAACACCGTACGGGCGGCGGGAGTCTCCAGCAGAGCAGACGTGCTTCGCACCAGGCGGTTGAACCACTCCGCAGCCGCCGTGGGCTCGTCGTCGGACTGCCGGTATCGCGTTGCGTCGTTATCACCGCCGCTGAGGCTCACCGCGATCGTCACGTCGGCGTTCGTTCCGGCCAGCGGGGCAACGGGCAGCGGGTCAAGGATGCCGCCGTCGGCAAGGACGCGTCCGTCGATGATGTGCGGCGAGATCATGCCAGGGATCGCGATCGACGCGCGGATCGCGTCGTCCAGCGGCCCGCGTTGCAACCACAGCGACTTTCCGGTGATCAGATCCGTGCTGACCGCGGTGAACGGGATCGGCAGGTCCTGGATCTGCACGTCGCCGAGCAGTTCCCTGACCACGTCGAGCACCTTCTCGGCGCGGAAGAACCCGGGGCCCCGCCACGCGGGATCCAATAGCCGCAATACCCCGCTCTGGCTCAGCGTCTTGGCCCATTCCGTGAATCCGTCGAGTGCCCCGGCCGCGTGCAGCCCCCCGACGAGCGCCCCCATCGACGAGCCGGCGACGCCGACAATCTCGTAGCCGCGGTCGCGCAGTTCGGCGATCACCCCGATGTGCGCATACCCGCGCGCACCGCCGCTGCCGAGCGCCAGCGCGACGCGCTTGCCGTCCATATCGACATTTTGCGCGCCGTGCGCGTAATTAGTCGCAGTTGCCGTCAGCGGCCTGCGTGGCCGCGACGATCACGCCTGACTGCCGCTCAGGCGTCAACCGCACCCACGGAGTGTTCCAGGTGCCGTTCTCACCCGTCTTCGACGCCTGCACCATCGCCAGGTACGGCTCGACCTGGGCATGCGGGTCCCCGGGCTTGTCCGCCATCCACACCCGTGCCCAATGGCACGCCTGGTAGAACTCCTCTTCGGTCGAGCTGGCGGGCGCGCTCAGCGATGTCGTCACGCCGCCCGGCGAGATCCCGACCTGCCCGGGCGCGGCTGGGGCGGCAGCCGCGGGCGCGCTCGCGGACGACGACGGCGTGGACTGGTGTGACGACGAGCAACCGGCAAGAGCGGCCGCCACGGCTACGCCGGTCAACACGCCGGCCAGCGGCCGCCTATGACAGCTCACGGCACTCATGTGTGCAAGACTATTTCCTGTGATGGGACACATCGGCACTCGGGAGTGTTGTCGGGCCTAATTGTCTGCCCCCCGATTCGTCCACCCCATCTTCCGGAGCACCACACCCATGCCCTCTGCTCTTCGCGCAAGCGGCTCATCAATTCCCTCTGCTCTTCGCGCAAGCGGCTCATCGCCCTCCGCACAGATGCCCGTTGCGTTGCGTCCGTCTGTCATTCCCGCAGTGGGGGATCCCACG
Source organism: uncultured Actinomycetota bacterium (assembly GCA_963744085.1). Taxonomy (GTDB): domain Bacteria; phylum Actinomycetota; class Actinomycetes; order Mycobacteriales; family Mycobacteriaceae; genus Mycobacterium. The sequence continues at coordinate 341,131 of CAVUSK010000010.1, read as the reverse complement.
CGGTTGCGACTGCCCGACCTGTTGCACATCACCGACCGCGACGCCGACGACGTCCTCAGCGGTCGCTACGACCACCTCTTGCCCGCCGACGGCATCCCGCCCGGCGACCGGTGGTTCACCCGGTTGCGCAGCGACGACGAACTCGACGTCTGGCTGATCAGCTGGGTACCCGGCGAGGCCACCGAATTGCATGACCACTCCGGCTCCCTCGGAGCGATGACTCTGCTCAGCGGGGCTCTGCACGAATACCGTTGGACGGGTGACCAATTGCGTCGGCGTCGACTCACCGCAGGAGATCAGGCCGCGTTCCCCCTCGGATGGGTGCACGACGTGACCTGGGCACCAACCGACCCCGAACCGGTTCACGGTCCGACGCTGAGCGTTCACGCCTACTCGCCGCCGCTGACCGCGATGTCCTACTACGAGATCACTGCGCGTGACACGTTGCGACGTGTCCGCACGGAGCTGACCGACACCCCGGAGGGCCAGTGACGACGAAGACCAAGACCAGCCGGATCGATGACATCCTGGCCGACGCGCGCGCCCGGTTGCGGCGGCTCGACGCACGCGAAGTGCCCACCGCACTGCGCCGCGGGGCCGTGCTTGTCGACATCCGGCCGCAGGCGCAGCGCGACCGTGAAGGCAGCGTCCCGGCGGCATTGGTGATCGAACGCAACGTGCTCGAGTGGCGGTGCGACCCCAGCAGCGACGCGCGGCTGCCGCACGCCGTCGACGACGAGGTCGAGTGGGTGGTGCTCTGCTCGGAGGGCTACACCTCGAGCCTCGCGGCCGCGGCGCTCCAAGACCTCGGGCTGCACCGGGCCACCGACGTCGCCGGCGGCTATCGGGCGCTTGCTGAAGCCGGGGTGCTGGCCGAGCTGGCTTGAGCTGCTATTCGTTCGCCGTTACCAGCCCCCGCAGCCGCTCGGTTTTCTCCGGCGTCCACCCCGGCGGCTGCAGAATCTCCGCCCACGCGTTGACGACGTCCTTGACGTAGCGGTGGCCGTGCCCGTCGGGCACATCGATCGCGACGGCCATGTCTGCCGTCACCTGCAAGAAGGTCACGACCGGGAACCAGAACATGTCCGTCGGCCGGTCGTAGCCGGGAGGCTCCCGCAGCCAGTCGGGTTCGGAGAACAGCAGGTCGGGGTTCCACCAGGTAATTGGGTCCGATGCGTGCTGCAGGTACACGATCCGCGGTTGGCCCCACGGGGCAGCCGGTCGGCCGAGGTTGCTCGCGCGGGCCGAGAACCGCACGTTCTGCCCCTGGTCGTAGATCGGCAGCCATTCGGGTGATCCCGGGTCGCGCTCGTTGGTGGCTTCGTGCCACATCGTGTTGTTGAACGTCGGGCCGGAGAACAGCGCGCCGTCGGTGCGGGCGACGATGTTGTTCACCGAGAGGAACGGCGCCTCGCCGCCGAACGACCCCAGGCTTTCGCCGAACACGACGAGCTTCGGCCGTTGCCCTTCGGGGAGTGCCCGGACCCGCTTCGACACGGCCTCGAACAGTGCCTGCCCCGCATGACGCGCGTTCTCCTTGTCGACGAGGAACGAAAGCCAGCTCGGCAGGAACGAGTACTGCATGCTGACTATCGCGCTGTCACCGTTGAACATGTATTCGATCGCGTCGGCTTCGGCCGCGTTGATCCAGCCGGTGCCGGTGGTGTTCCCTACCGCGACGACCTTGCGCTTGAGGCCGCCCATCCGCTCCAGCTCCCGTGCGGCAAGCTCTGCGGCGGCCTCTATGTCGTCGGCGGACTCCAGACCCGCGTACGCGCGGATCGGTTCCGTGGCCGGGGCACCGTTGAACTTCGACAGCTCCTCGACGCTCGGACCGCCGTCGACGAAGATGCGGCCCTGGTGGCCGAGCTCAGCCCATTTCACGAGTGATCCCGGACCGCCAGAGCGCCGCGTGCTGGTGGGCGGCGGGCTGTCCGGGTCCATTTCGTTGTTGACGGACTCGAAGGTGTTGTTGAGGAATTGCATACCGACCCGCAGGACGACGCCGTTGAGAATCGCGATGAGCAATGCGACGACGAGCACCACCGCTACGACAGACGAAACCCGCGGCGGCGCAACGCGATTCAGTTGACGTACCAGGAATCGGATGAGCCGTCCGAAGAGTTGACCGATCTCCACGAACACGAACAGCGTGACGATCGCCAAGACCGCGGCGAGCGGGTAGTCGTGCCACTTCAGCCGCGGCACGCCCACCAAGTCGCGGACGTGGTCCTGCCAGACGTGGAACCAGATGATCATTCCGACGGTGCCGACAACGCCGACGATCACGAGCACCAGCCATGCGATTTTCGGCGGCCTGGGGCTGCTGTCCCTGGACAGCATGAACCGCACCAGCCACACGGCGAACACGCCGATGGCGTAGCCGATCGCCCCTGCCGCGCCGCTGACGACGCCCTGGTACAGCGGCCCGCGGGGCAGCAGCGACGGCGTCATCGACAACCACAGGAACACTAATCCGACCGCGGTACCCACGAATGTGTATCGGCGCTGCCACCAGTCCCGATCGTCGGCGGGTTGCTCGGGCTTTTCCTCTGCGGGCTGCTCTTCGGCGGGGTGTTCCTCCGCGGTTTCGTCCGCCGGGCTGGGTGCCTCTGTGTCGGTCATGTCCCAATCATCAGCGGTGAGTGAAATTTGGGGTGCGTTTCTCGATAAACGCGGCCATGCCCTCGCTCTGATCGTCAGTGGCGAAAGCGGAGTGGAACAGTCGGCGCTCGTACAGAAGTCCCTCCGACAGAGGCGATTCGAAGGCGCGGTTGACGGCCTCTTTGGCCATCCGCGCCGCCGACAGCGACATCTGCGAGATCGTGGTCGCGACGGCCTGGGCCTCGCGCAGGAGTTGATCGGCGGGCACCACGCGCGACACCAATCCGCTGCGTTCGGCCTCTGCCGCGTCCATGTTGCGACCGGTCAGGATCAAGTCCATCGCCTTGGCTTTCCCGATCGCGCGGGTGAGGCGCTGGGAGCCGCCCATCCCGGGCAGCACGCCGAGCTTGATCTCGGGCTGGCCGAATTTGGCGTTGTCGGCAGCGATCAGGACGTCGCACATCATCGCCAGCTCGCAGCCGCCGCCCAGCGCGTATCCCGAGACGGCGGCGATCGTCGGGGTGCGCACCGCGGCGAACTTGGTCCACGCCCCGAAGTAATCGGAGGAGAACACGTCCGCGAACGAGAGTGCAGACATCTCCTTGATGTCTGCGCCCGCGGCGAATGCCTTCTCCGAGCCGGTGACGATGATGGCACCGACGTCTTGGTCGGCGTCGAGTTCGGCTGCCGCCGTGGTGACTTCGTTCATCACCTGACCATTGAGCGCATTGAGCGCGTCCGGCCGGTTCAGCGTGATCGTCGCGACACGGTCTTGGCGGTCGACGAGGATGGTTTCGTAGGTCGCGGGCGAAGACATGTGCAAGGTCCTTCCTAAAACGACAGATCTTTGTCGATCGGCGCGAAAAATGCCTCGACGTCAGCAGCGCTGACGGCTGATAACGAGGATGGCGACCACTTCGGGTTGCGGTCCTTGTCGATCACCTGGGCGCGGATTCCCTCCACCAGGTCGGGTGACCGCAGTGTCGCGCACGACACTCGATACTCCTGGCGCAGAGCGTCTTCCAGCGTCTCGAGCCGCGCTGCCCGCCGCACTGCCTCCAGCGCCACGGAAAGCGACGTGGGAGAGCGGGTGGCGATCAGGTTGGCCGCGTCGTTAGCGGGCCCGGCGTCATGCCCGCGCAGCGCCGCGACGATATCGGTAACTGTCTCGCCGGCGTAGCATTCGTCGATCCAACTCCGTTGCGCGACAAGCTCACTGAACGGTGGGGCGACGGCAAGCTGCTTCAGCGCGGCGTCGATGCCGTCGGCGACGATGGCCTGGGCGAAGTCAGTGAGCGCCTCGTGGGGTACGTAATGATCGGCGAAACCCATTGCGATCGCGTCAGACCCGGAGAACGGCGCACCGGTCAGCGCGGCGTGCAGGCCCAGGTTGCCGGGGGCGCGCGACAAGATGTAGGTGCCGCCGACGTCGGGGACGAAGCCGATCCCCACCTCGGGCATCGCCATTTTCGTCGTGTCGGTCACGACGCGGACACTTCCGTGCGCGCCGACGCCGACACCGCCGCCCATTACGATGCCGTCCATCAGCGCGACGTATGGCTTGGGATAGCGGGCGATGTAGCCGTTCAGGACGTACTCGTCGTACCAGAACTGCCTGGCTTCGGCGCCGTCGGCTTGGGCGCTGCGGTAAATCGCGACGATGTCGCCACCCGCGCACAGTCCCCGCTCGCCCGCGCCGGCGACCACCACGGTGCGGACCTCGTCGTCGTGCTCCCATTCGCGCAGTACCGAGTGGATGGTGTTGACCATCGAATGAGTCAGCGAATTGATCGCCGTGGGCCGGTTCAGAATCAGAAAACGGACGCCGTCGAAGGCGCGGGTCAGGATCTCCTCGGAGCGAGGCTCGCCCGAGCGACCATCAGGTTCGGAGCGAGGCTCGCCCGAGCGACCATCAGGTTCGGAGCGAGGCTCGCCCGAGCGACCATCAGGTTCGGAGCGAGGCTCGCCCGAGCGACCATCAGGTTCGGAGCGAGGCTCGCCCGAGCGACCATCAGGTTCGGAGCGAGGCTCGCCCGAGCGACCACCGAGCGCAGGTTCTCCCGTCACGGGAGAGCAATCTAGATCGTCTCCCCAGCTTGATCGCCCGCGGGTTAAGGTTTACCTCGGAAACCACTTCCGGGAACCTACGCAGGACCGTCGGACGTTAGACGGTTGTTCTCGGGAACTTTTGGCACAGGAGAGGAACCACGGTGCGGGAGTCCAGCAACCCGGTATTTCGGTCGCTGCCTAAGCAGCAAGGGGGATACGCGCAGTTCGGCACCGGTTACGCGGCCGGTGCGCAGCAGGTTTACCAGGGCTATCAGGCCGAGCCTTACGTGCAGCAGGGCGTCTCGCGCCCGCTGACCATCGACGACGTTGTCACCAAGACCGGCATCACCCTGGGGGTGCTGTCGGTCGTCGCGGTGATTTCGTACTTCCTGGTGGCCGGCAACATTGCGTTGGCGATGCCGTTCACGATGATCGGCGCGCTCGGCGGCTTGGTCCTCGTGCTGATTGCCACCTTCGGCCGCAAGCAAGACAGCCCGGCGATCGTACTCAGCTACGCCGCACTCGAGGGCCTGTTCCTCGGTGCGATCTCGTTCGTTCTGGCCAATTGGGCAGTTCCCGGGACCGGCAACAACGGCCACGCGGCGTCGGCGGGAGCGCTGATCGCGCAGGCGGTGCTCGGGACGATCGGTGTGTTCGCAGGCATGCTGATCGTGTACAAGACGGGCGCTATCCGGGTCACGCCAAAGTTCACGCGGATGATCGTCGCCGGCCTGTTCGGCGTTCTCGTCCTGATGCTTGGCAACTTCGTGATCTCGCTGTTCGGCTCTCACGACGGTGGCCCGCTGCGCAACGGCGGCACGCTGGCGATCATCTTCTCGCTGGTGTGTATCGCGCTGGCGGCGTTCAGCTTCCTGATCGACTTCGACGCCGCCGACCAGATGATCCGCGCCGGCGCACCGGAGAAGGCCGCATGGGGCATCGCGCTGGGTCTGACAGTCACCCTCGTCTGGCTGTACCTCGAGATCCTGCGTCTGCTCAGTTACTTCCAAAGCCGCTAGCGTTCACCGGTTGACTCTGCGCTGAGGGCGCGGGCTACTCGAACTCTTGCGCCCTAGAAGCAGAATCAACGGATTGTCGGTCCGCGGTGGCAGCCTGCCGCCATGGGGGAGCAACCCTTCATCGGCAGTGAGGCGCTGGCATCCGGTGCGCTCAATCGGCACGAGCTGCGCCGGTATTGCCGGCCGCTCATGCCGAATGTGTATTTGGACAAACACGTTAGCCCGTCACTGCGACAACGCACCGAAGCCGCCTGGCTGTGGTCGCGCCGGGAAGCCGTTGTGGCAGGTGTCGCAGCCTCGGCCCTACTTGGCGCGAAGTGGGTCGACGACGACGCTCCTGTCGAATTGATCTGGCGAAACGCCAGGAGCCCAGGGGGAGTGGTCACGCGCGATGACCTGCTGCTGGATCACGAATTCCAGTCGTTGGAAGGCCTTCTCGTGACAACACCCGAGCGGACGGCGTTCGATCTCGGTCGCCGCGATCGCCTCGGCGTGGCCGTAGCGCGGCTCGACGCCTTAGCCGCAGCAAGAGACTTCAAGGTGCGCGATGTCCTGGAACTGATGCGAAACCATCGTCTCGCACGTGGACTTCGGCAACTCGAATCCGCGCTGGATCTCGTCGACGGCGGTGCTCAGTCACCCAGAGAAACGTCGTTGAGGCTCTTGCTGATTCGTGCAGGCTTCCCGCGGCCTCAGACGCAGATACCGGTGCTGAGTCCCGACGGCTTGCGAAAGTACTACCTCGATATGGGATGGAAGCACCTAAAGCTGGCAGTCGAATACGACGGAGACCAACATCGCGTCGATCCCGTTCAATTCGCCTACGACATCCGTCGCCTCGAGGATCTGCACACGCTTGGCTGGACCGACATCAGGGTGGCGAAGGGGCACCGCTCCGCTGACGTCATCCGACGCGTGCAACGCGCGTTGGATGCGTTGAGTCTGCCTTGAGGGCGTGGACTACTCGAACTTTTGCGCCGTGGACGCAGAGTCAACGCTGCGAAAGCTACGTGAGTCGTTCCACGATCATCGCCATGCCCTGGCCGCCGCCGACGCACATCGTTTCGAGGCCGAACGTCTTGTCGTAGGTCTGCAGGTTGTTGAGCAGAGTCGCCGTGATTCGCGCACCGGTCATCCCGAACGGGTGGCCCAGCGCGATCGCCCCGCCCGAGATGTTGATCTTGTCTTCGTCGATGCCCAGTTCACGGGCCGAGCCGAGCACCTGAACCGCGAACGCTTCGTTGATCTCGACCAGATCGATGTCGTCGATCGACATGCCCGCGTTGGCAAGCGCCTTGCGGGTCGCCTCAATTGGCCCGAGCCCCATGATTTCCGGCGACAGCCCGCTCACACCGGTGGCCACGATGCGGGCCAGCGGCGTGAGTCCCAACTCGCGCGCCTTATCGTCGCTGGTGATCACCACGGCCGCCGCGCCGTCGTTCAACGGACACGCGTTGCCTGCGGTCACCGTGCCGTTCGGCCGGAAAACCGGCTTCAGCTGGCTGACTTTCTCGTAGGTCGTGCCGGGCCGCGGCCCGTCATCCGTGCTGACCATCGAACCGTCGGGCAACTCCACCGGCGAGATCTCGCGCTGGAAGAAGCCGTTGGCGATCGCATGCTCGGCCCGGTTCTGACTGCGCACGCCCCAGTGGTCTTGCTCCTCGCGGCTGATACCAGTAAGCAGCACAACGTTTTCCGCCGTCTGACCCATCGCGATGTACACGTCGGGCAGGCTGCCGTCCTCGCGTGGGTCGTGCCACTCGTCCGCACCCGCAGCCGCCTGCACGGTGCGTTCCTCAGCGTCGGCGAACCGCGGGTTGTGCGAGTCCGGCCAGCCGTCCGACGTTCCTTTCGGGAAGCGCGACACCGTCTCGACGCCGGCCGAGACGAACGCGCTGCCCTCGCCGGCCTTGATCGCGTGGAACGCCATGCGAGTGGTCTGCAACGACGACGAGCAGTAGCGGTTGACGGTGGTGCCCGGCAGGAAGTCGTAGCCCAACTCGACGGCCACCGCGCGGCCGATGTTGAAACCCGCCTCGCCGCCCGGCTGGCCGCAGCCCATGATCAGATCGTCGAGCTCGTGCGGATCCAGCGCGGGCACCTTGTCGAGCGCGGCGCGCACCATCTGCGCCGCGAGGTCGTCGGGACGCATGTCGACCAACGATCCCTTGGCGGCGCGGCCAATCGGCGAACGGGCAGTCGAAACGATGACGGCTTCGGGCATGACGCCTCCTGAGGTGAGGTGAACTACTTGCAGAACCTATCGGGTCAGCTCGCGGGCACGACGACGGGTGCCGGAACTCCCGTGGTGCGCCGCCGCACCCGGGCGAATCGTCGCAGCCGGCTCTTGATCGTCCTTGCCTCGGCGGCGCGCGACACCCACGGCAGCTCGGGCACGGGGCCGCCGGTCCACTCGCCCAGCGCGTTGCACAGCGCCGGAAACAGCTGCTTGGCCGCCAACGCGTAACCGGCCGCGGACGGGTGGTACTGGTCCTCGGAAAACAGCATTTCAGGAGCATGGAGGAACTCGGGCGCCAGCAAGTCGGCCAACGGCACGGGGATCCCGCCGGCACTGCGGACGGCGCTGGCCTGGGCTCGCGCGAGTCGCAGGCCGCGGGTGCGCGCGGTCCATCGCAGCGGCTGTGGGATCGCGGTGATCACACCGAAGTCAGGGCAGGTGCCCACGACGACGACCGCGCCGCTCTTTCGCAGCCGGCGCGCCGCGTCGCCGAGCCGGCGCGCCGACGGGCCGACGCCGTTGAGAGCGGTGATGTCGTTCGCTCCGATCATGATGACCGCTGCATCAGGAGGCGGCCCGGCAACGAACATCGCGTCGACCTGGCCGGACAATCCTTTCGACGTGGCACCGGGGATAGCCTTGGTACTCAACCGGATTCGCTTGCCGGTCTCTTCCGCGAGGCCCCGCGCCAACCGCACGCCGGGCACGTCGTCGGCGGAGTCGCAGCCCAAACCGGTTGCCGTTGAGTCCCCGAAAATCATCAGGTGCAAGTCGAATGGCAATCCGCGGGACCAGCGCTCGACCGGATCGTCGCGGGCCGCGTAGACGCCGTCGGCGCGTGGTGGCGGGTCCCAGGTCCTCGGAATCACGCTGCGCGCCCGATCCGCCTGCCCGCTCAAGAAGTTTCGTGCGCCGACGTATGCGCCGCCGGAGGACGCAAGTAGTCCCGCGACCGCCAAAGCGATGGTCGACCGACGCGGCGCGCGCATGCCCACATCCCAAGCTTAGGTGCGGGGACCACGGAAAACGCCCGTGAAACGGCGATGAACGCTCGGGCGAAGAGCAGAACTTTCGGCGTGATCACGGACCAATATCGGATCCGGTATCAAAACACCTTGTTTGATCGTTGAACACGGCGAGGATGTCAAGCTAAGTTACCGGGAATTGACGGTGGCCCCGTCGGAACCCGGCCCTACAAAGGCGTAGGAGTGTGACATGACCGCACCAACGAAGGTCTCGGGTTCTCCCCGCGCACACATCAGCGCAGGTAGGCGACGGAAAACGCACCGCTACCCGGTTTCGGACGGCGCGCCGGTCGAGGTAGTCGAAGACGGTCCTAGCATCGCCGGGCGGCTGGCCTGGCTGGGCGCCCGGCTAACAATTCGTCCGACCCTGACAGTAGGAAGCCACATCCCATTTTTGCCCTGGCCGTGGGGCCTTCTCGACTTTGCCGCGCGGGCCCTGTTGCCCATCCCGGGCACCGTCCGCGCGACCGTCAAGCTGGCGCACTGCACCGCGCAACTGGTCCGTGCCAGGGGTGTGCTGCCCGCCGACGGGAAGCGCCGCGTCGTGCTGTACATGCACGGCGGCGCGTTCTTGACCTGTGGCGCGAATACGCATGGTCGCCTGACCACGATGATCTCGCACTACGCCGACTCGCCCGTCCTGGTGCTCAACTACCGGATGATCCCCAAGCACTCGATCGGCGAGGCCATCGATGACTGCTACGACGGCTATGAGTGGCTGCGCGATCTGGGTTATCAGCCGGATCAGATTGTGCTGGCGGGAGATTCGGCCGGCGGCTATCTCGCACTCGCGCTCGCTGAGCGGTTGCTCGCCGAGGGTGAAGAACCCGCGGCAATGGTGTCGCTTTCACCGTTGATGCAACTGGACGTGGAGCCGAAGAAGGCACACGCAAACATTCGATCCGATGCGATGTTCCCGCCCAAGGCTTTTGACGCATTGGTCGACCTCATCGCGCGGGCGGCTTCTCAGCGCATCATCGACGGTGCACCCGAAGAGGTTTACGAACCGTTGGATCACATCGAACCGGGCTTGCCCCGCACGCTGATCCACGTGTCGGGATCCGAGGTGCTGCTCTACGACGCCCGGTTGACGGCGCGTCGACTGGCTGCGGCCGGGGTGCCCGCGGAGGTGCGTGTCTGGCCGGGTCAGATGCACGTCTTCCAACTGTGCGCGCCTTTGGTGCCTGAGGCGGTGCGCTCGCTGCGTCAAATCGGGGATTACATCCGCGAAGCCACCGGCTAGCGGATCAGCGGAGCTTGCGGCCCTGGCCGTCGCGTACGGCGCCGCTAAAGATCATGATGGCATCGACGACTGCCCAAATAGTGGACGCCAACCAGAACGGCCACGCGAAAATCCACGTGACGGCAAAAACAAAAAACCCGGTTAGAAACAAGAAAGCCCCGAAGACCCCAAGGCCCAGCTGAAGAAACCCGATTGGTAGCGATCCGATGTAGAGTCGCCCGACGCCGAACCATCCCAGAAATAACTGAAGCACTCCGGCGCTTGACGCAGCCTTATCGGACAGTGGCTGCCCGGTGGCGGGATCCCTGCCGTATGGAGCCGCAGGATCAGCTGACCATTGGTGGGGCTGCCCGTAACCGGGATATGCAGACGACGGGTACCACGGATCCTGCGGGCGATGGCGGTCACCGTACGGGTTCTGCGGTGCTGTCATGGCCCCTACTGTGTCACACAGGTTTGATCGTCGGCCGCCCGATGAGCCCGAATCCGGGGGCTGCGATCATGGATACATGCGGATTGCCCGGCACATAAGCGAGTTGATCGGCAACACCCCTTTAGTGGAGCTGAACTCAGTCGTACCCGAGGGTGCGGGCAGGGTCGTGGCCAAGATCGAATACCTGAATCCGGGCGGCAGTGTCAAGGACCGGATCGCCGTGAAGATGGTCGACGTGGCAGAGGCGAGTGGCGAGTTGCGCTCCGGCGGAACCATTGTCGAGCCGACATCGGGCAACACGGGCGTCGGCCTGGCCCTGGTCGCCCAGCAGCGCGGCTACAAATGCATCTTCGTCTGCCCCGACAAAGTCAGTGAGGACAAGCAGAACGTGCTGCGCGCATACGGCGCCGAGGTCGTCGTCTGCCCGACAGCGGTGCCGCCCGAGCATCCCGACAGCTACTACAGCGTCTCCGACCGTCTGGTGCGAGACATCGACGGGGCGTGGAAGCCCGACCAATACTCCAACCCGAACGGGCCCGCCAGTCACTACGAGACCACCGGCCCGGAGGTGTGGGCCGACACAGACGGGACGGTGACCCATTTCGTCGCCGGTGTGGGAACAGGCGGCACGATCACGGGCGCCGGGCGTTACCTGAAAGATGTTTCGGGCGGTAGACCGGGCGGCGCGGTGCGCATTGTGGGCGCCGACCCGGAGGGTTCGGTCTACTCGGGTGGTTCAGGGCGGCCGTATCTGGTCGAGGGCGTCGGCGAGGACTTTTGGCCCGCAGCATATGACCCCACCGTTCCGGACGAGATCGTCGCTGTGTCGGACGCCGACTCCTTTGAGATGACGAGGCGACTGGCGCGCGAAGAGGCGTTGCTGGTTGGTGGTTCGTGCGGCATGGCGGTGGTTGCCGCCGTGAAAGTGGCTGAGCGGGCCGGGCCCGACTCTCTTGTGGTGGTGCTGCTGCCCGACGGTGGACGTGGCTACATGTCGAAGATCTTCAACGACGACTGGATGTCATCGTACGGATTCTTGCGCACGCGGCTCGACGGCTCCGTAGCGCAACCGATGGTCGGAGATGTGTTGCGCGGCAAGTCCGGTGCGCTGCCGGACCTCGTGCATACTCATCCGTCGGAAACGATTCGCGACGCGATCGGCATCCTGCGCGAGTACGGGGTGTCCCAGATGCCGGTCGTGGGTGCCGAACCACCCGTGATGGCAGGAGAAGTCGCGGGCAGTGTGACGGAGCGCGAACTGCTGTCGGCCGTCTTCGAGGGCCGCGCAAAACTCGCGGACGCGGTGGCACAGCACATGAGCGCGCCGATGCCGATGATCGGCGCGGGCGAGCTCGTCGGAACCGCGGCGAAGATGCTGCGCGAATGCGACGCACTGATGGTCGTCGAGGAAGGCAAGCCCGTCGGGGTGATTACGCGGCAGGATCTGCTCGGGTTCATGTCCGGCAATGCCGCGCGAACCTGAGTGCACGCGCGACTACTCGGGTAGGGTGAGCACCGCTTTGCCCAGCTGACCGCATATCCCAGCTGACCGCATATGAGGAAGGCGCGCCAATGACCGAACAACCGCCGCTTGGTCCGCCGCCTGGGAGTTATCCTCCTCCGCCGCCTCCCGAGGGTTACCCGCCTCCGCCTCCGCCTTCGGCTGGTGGGTATCCGCCACCGCAGGGCCAATTCGCCGGGGCGCCGACGGGCACCAACAGGCTGGCAATCGCGTCGCTGGTCTGCTCTGTGGTTGGCCTGCTGTGCGGCATTATCGGACCCGTCGTCGGGATCGTGCTTGGCGTCATTGCGCTGAACCAGATAAAGCAGACCGGGCAGGCGGGTCGCGGGCTGGCCCTGGCCGGCATCATTCTTGGCGCGGTCTTGCTGGCGCTCGGGGTGATCTCGCTCATTCTCTATTTCGGGATGTCCGGTACGTCGTCCTACAGCTGACAGGGTCACCCGCCACACCGAAAACGGTTGCCTCGCAAGGGTAAGCGCCATCCTCGTGGCCTTCGATGAGGTATTGCAGCCTCGAGCGCCACCGCGGGCAGAGGCGCCCAATTCGATGAATTTTGAGCGTAGCGATGTTCCTGATCGCGCAACTTGGCTAACGTAGGCATCGCTTCGTACGCCAGCTAACGAACTCACGTGGAAGGCGACCATGACCGAACAACCCCCCGGCCCGCCGCCTGGTAACTACCCACCGCCGCCTCCTGGTGGTTACCCGCCGCCGCAGCCTCCGCAGCCTCCGCAGGGTGGCGGCTACCCCCCGCCCCCGCCGGGCCCGCCGCCGCAGGGTGGCGGTTATCCCCCGCCGCCGCAGGGCGGTTATCCTCCGCCTCCGCAGGGTGGCGGCTACGCGCCGCCCCCGCCCGCACCCGGCATGCCTCCCGCGGGTGGCCCGGGCTACGGCTACGGACCCGCCGGACAGCCGTACAGCGTCGGCGACGGCTTCACGTGGTCCTGGAACAAGTTCAGCAAGAACGCTGCCGCGCTGATTGTCCCGACATTGGCGTATGCCGTCCTCGTGCACGTGATAGCGCTCGTCATCTTCTTTGTGGCTCGCGCCGTGTCCCCGAAGACCGTGACCAGTTATGAGTCGTCGGACTATGGGGTCTCGTACTCGACGAGTTCATCCTTCGGGGCCGCCAGCATCTTCGTGGTCATCGTCGGATTCATCGTGTTGCTCTTTGTCATGGCCGCGATCCAGTCCGCGTATATCGGCGGCCTGCTGGACATCGCCAACGGACAGCCTGTGACGATCGGGTCTTTCTTCAGGCCCCGCAACATCGGCAACGTCACCATCGCAACAGTGCTCGTGGGCGTCGTGGTCGGCATTGGCTACGCTCTGTGCTTTATCCCCGGGATAATCGCGGCCTTCCTGCTGATGTTCACGGTCGTCGCGCTGTTGGACCGCAACCTGTCACCCGTCGACGCGATGAAGACCAGTTACGAGACGACGAAGAACAACGTCGGAAACGCCATCCTCGCGTGGCTGGTCCAAGCCGCCATCGTGTTGGTCGGCGAACTGGTTTGCTTCGTGGGGCTCCTCGTGGCTCTGCCGGTGGCAGCCCTGTTCCTGGTATACACCTGGCGCCGCCTCAGTGGCAGTCAGGTCGCGCCGCTGACGCCTTAGCCGCCAGCGGTCATCGGAAGGCGCTGACCCCGGTCAGCGCTTCTCCGATGACGAGTTGATGCACCTCCGACGTACCTTCGTAGGTCAACACCGACTCGAGGTTGTTGGCATGCCGGATCACGGGGTATTCCAACGTGATCCCGTTGGCGCCCAACAGTGTTCGGCACTGGCGGGCGATCGCGATGGCTTCTCGCACGTTGTTGAGCTTGCCGAAGCTGACCTGGTCGGGTCGAATCTTGCCGGCGTCCTTCAGATGGCCGAGGTGCACCGCGAGCAGCTGCGCCTTGCCGAGTTCCACCGCCATGTCTGCAAGCTTGGCCTGCGTCAGCTGATACGCCGACAAGGGTTTGTCGAAGACCTGCCGCGTCTTCACGTAGTCGAGCGTCGCCTCCAGGCAGTCGCGGGCCGCGCCGACCGCCCCGAACACAATGCCGAAACGGGCTTCCGACAGGCAGGCGAGCGGACCCGACAAACCCCGCGCCTCAGGCAGTTTCGCATTCGCAGGCAGCAGGACGTCGTCGAGCGCCAACTCCGATGTGATCGACGCGCGCAAGGACATCTTGTGCGACATCGTCCGCGCTGAAAAGCCCGGGGTGTCGGCCGGCACGATGAAGCCCGCGATGCCCTCCTCCGTTCGCGCCCAGACGATAGCGACGTCGGCGACAGTTCCGTTGGTGATCCACATCTTCGAGCCGTTGAGGATCCAATCGCTGCCGTCGCGGCGCGCATTCGTCCGCATCCCAGCGGGATTCGAGCCGAAGTCCGACTCGGTGAGGCCGAAGCAGCCGACGACGTCGCCGGTCGCCATCGACGGCAGCCACTGCTCGCGTTGCTCTTCGGTGCCGTGGCGGTGGATCGCGAACATCGCCAACGATCCCTGCACCGATACCAGGCTGCGCAGCCCGCTGTCCACCGCCTCCAGCTCCTGGCACACCAGCCCGTACGCGGTCGCCGTTGACCCGCCGCAGCCGTACCCCTGCAGGTGCATGCCGAGCAGTCCCAGCTTGCCCAGGTCTGCGGCAAGTTCGCGGGCGGGCACGTCGCCGGCCTCGAACCATTCGGCGACATGCGGGCGCAGGCGCTGCTCGCCATAGCGGCGAACGGTGTTGCGCAACTCGATCTCTTCGGCTGTCAGCAGCGAGTCGACGTCGAGCAGGTCTTCGATCCCGGCGGCAGTACCCATGCCCTATGTCTACACCGGGACGGGCCGGCCGCAGCGCTCGATAGGCTCGACAACCATGAGCGAGCAGCGCCGCGGCCTGGCGACGAGGGCCATCCACGCCGGCTACCGGCCCGATCCGGTCACGGGCGCCGTGAACGCCCCCATCTACGCGACATCGACGTTCGCGCAGGACGGCGTCGGTGGCCTGCGTGGGGGCTTCGAGTACTCCCGCACCGGCAACCCGACCCGCACCGCCCTGGAGACCTCACTGGCGGCGGTGGAAGACGCGGCGTTCGGTCGCGCGTTCAGCTCGGGCATGGCGGCCACCGACTGCGCCCTTCGCGCGCTGTTGCGGCCCGGAGATCACGTCGTGATCCCCGATGACGCGTACGGCGGCACGTTCCGGCTCATCGACAAGGTGTTCACGCCGTGGGGGCTGACGTACACCGCGGTCGGTCAATCGGACCTCGACGCCGTGCGTGACGCGATCACCGATGCGACGAAGCTGATCTGGGTTGAGACGCCGACGAATCCGCTGCTGACGATCGCCGACATCGCCGCGATCGCCGAACTTGCCGATGAGCGCGCCGTCAAAGTCTTGGTGGACAACACCTTTGCGTCGCCGGCGTTGCAGCGTCCACTGACCCTCGGTGCCGACATCGTGCTGCACTCCACGACGAAGTACATCGGCGGGCACTCCGACGTGGTGGGTGGCGCGCTGCTGACAGACGACGAGGAACTCGACACCGCATTTGGCTTCCTGCAGAACGGCGCGGGCGCTATCCCGGGTCCGTTCGACGCGTACTTGACGCTGCGTGGCCTGAAGACATTGGTGATCCGGATGCAGCGGCACACCGAAAACGCCACGCGGGTAGCCGAATTCCTCGCCGGGCATCCCGCCGTCAGCGTCGCCCTGTATCCGGGTCTGCCCGGTCATCCCGGCCACGACGTTGCGGCTCGCCAGATGAGCGGATTCGGGGGAATGGTCTCGGTGCGGCTGCGCGGCGGTCGGCAGGCCGCCCTCGACTTATGTTCTCGCACAGAGGTGTTCATCCTTGCGGAGTCACTGGGCGGGGTCGAGTCGTTGATCGAGCATCCCGGCGCGATGACGCACGCGTCGACCGCGGGGTCGCTACTCGAGGTGCCCGACGACCTGGTCCGCTTGTCGGTGGGCATCGAAGACATCGCCGACCTGATCGGCGATCTCGAGCAGGCGCTACGTTAGCGCCGGTCTGATCGCCGACGCCGTCACCGCGAGGTTCACCTGCGGCAGTCCAACCGCGACGCCCGATTCGTCGACCCAACAACCGCCGGCGATATCTGCCGCGCGGGAGTTGACCCATTCCCACCCGCGCTCGTTGAGGCTAAGCACCGCGCCCAATCCGTCCACGGAGTGCAGGAGCGAGATGATCGCCGCGGTCGTCGGCGCCGGGTGACGGAGATCGAACAGCGCCGCGAGCAACGCGGAGCGTGCCTCGTTCACCCGGGAACGGTCAGCCATCGGCCACACCCGAGAGCCGTTGAACCGCTTGCCGCGCAGCTGTATTGGTCTGATGTAGCCGTTCTGCTCGAGACGGTGCAGCACCGCCGGCTCGACACCTCGGCACAGTTTCGCCACGGCCGCTTGGGGTTTCAGCGGTCGCCGCTGCAGCAGCCGCAGTGCCGGATCGAGGATCGGGTCGCCGAGATCGGGTCCCGCCAGCAGCAGCAGGCGACCTGCGGGAATCGGCTCACCGTCAACCGAGGGACGGATTCTGCACGCCAAGGCCAGGTCCAACAGCACGGCGGCGCCGAGCACTTTCTCGCGGCGGTTACGGGCGAGTGCCGGGCGATTGGCCGCGTTGTCGAGCAGCAGGAGTAGTAGGTCCTCGGCGATCTGCGCCATGAGCGGACTTTATCCGCTCGCGGCGCACACGCTCGCTACGAGTGGTAGGGCTCGGCGCTGACCAGCGTCACCTTCATGGTGTTGCCGTTGGGCAGCGTGTACGTGCGGGTGTCGCCGACTTTCGCGTCGATCAGCGCACCACCGAGCGGGGAGTTCGGTGAGTAGACCTCGAGCTTGCCGTCGGTCACACCTTCTTGGCGGGTGCCGATGAGGAATGTCTCGGTGTCGTCTTTCTGGCCGTTGTAGTAGACCTTGACCACCGAGCCGGGCAGCGCGACGCCGGACTGTTGGGGCGCCTCGCCCACCTTGGCGTTGTTCAACAGCTCCTGAAGCTGGCGAATGCGCGCCTCTTCCTGACCCTGCTCCTCGCGGGCGGCGTGGTAGCCGCCGTTCTCGCGAAGGTCGCCCTCCTCACGCCGGTCGTTGATCTCGGCGGCGATGACCGGGCGATGGGCGATCAGCTGGTCGAGTTCGGCCTTGAGGCGGTCGTACGCCTCCTCGGTCAACCAGGTCACCTGGGTGTCGGTCATCTCGTCGCGCTCCTTGTTTCTCGTGCCGCGATTGCTCGCGGCGGCACTTCAACGCCTCACTGCCGGGCATGCGGACCTCCGCGTGTATTGCCGTTTTTGCAGCCTGGTAATCGGCTCAAATGAAGCAATACACGGTCCCAGCAGGAACCGTGTATTGAGCAATCTTACCACCGCGGCGTCATTCGCCATTCAGCCTTTCGCAATTTCGCGGAGACGCCCAAATGGGCGGGTCTACGGCGAGATCAAGTAGGGCGGCACCGCGAAGCCGCAACCGTACACGTCGCCCACCACGGGCGGGCGGCTGGTCTTGACGACCGTCGTCACCTGCACGGCTTCCTGCGTCGACGGCCCCACCAGCACCTCGCGCCGACCGGTTTCGCTGCCGTCTTTGGACCTGCCGCGCACGATGCAGACGGCCGGTCGCGACGGGTTCGCCCGGGTCACCGTGATCGTCACCTCCACGGTCTCGTCGTCGACGAGGCGATACCCGACGAGGGCGCCCGCGACGTCGCTGCGACCCAGTCGCTGGTAGCCGACGAGCGCGACGGCGACGCCTGCCGCGAGAATCAACACCGTCAGGCCGATGATGATCCGGCGGCGGGTGCGGGGTGACTGTCGCGGCCGCCCGTAGCGGGCGGACGCACGCTCGGTCATGTTTCGGTGCCCGTCGGTCGAGGGGAAGGACTAGGACTGGAACTATAGGGCGCAGTGGAGGACTGTCCGCACACAGCGAGGGACCAGGTATAGCGAACGTGAGCGAATTTCGGATGTTGGCTGTGCACGCGCACCCGGACGACGAGTCCAGCAAGGGCGCGGCCACGACGGCGCGCTATGCCGCGGAAGGCCATCGCGTGCTGGTGGTCACGCTCACCGGCGGCGAGCGTGGCAGCATCCTCAACCCCGCGATGGATCTGCCCGAGGTTCACGGCCGGATGAGCGAGATACGGCGCGACGAGATGGCCAAGGCCGCCGAAATACTCGGCGTCGAGCACAAATGGCTGGGCTTCGTCGACTCCGGGCTGCCCGAGGGCGATCCGCCGCCGCCGCTGCCCGACGGGTGTTTTGCGGCCGTCCCGCTCGAGGAACCCACCGAGGCGTTGGTCCGGGTCATCCGCGAATTCAAGCCGCACGTGATGACCACCTACGACGAGAACGGCGGCTACCCGCACCCCGACCACATTCGCTGCCATCAGGTTTCGGTCGCCGCGTTCGAAGCCGCCGCGGACCTGGCCAAGTTCTCGGAGTCTGGCAAGCCGTGGAATGTGCACAAGCTGTACTACAACCACGGTTTCCTGCGCCAGCGCATGCAATTGCTCCAGGACGAATTCGCCAAGCACGGTCGCCAGGGCCCCTTCGAAAAGTGGCTGAAGCACTGGGACCCCGAACATGACGTCTTCGCCCATCGGGTCACCACCCGGGTCGAATGCTGGGAGTACTTCAGCCAGCGTGACGACGCGCTCCGAGCTCACGCCACGCAGATCGACCCCACCGGCGACTTCTTCGCGGCACCCATCGAATGGCAGCAAAAGCTATGGCCCACGGAGGAATACGAGCTCGCGCGATCACGGGTGCCGGTGAACCTGCCCGAGACCGACCTGTTCGCCGGGATTGAGTTGGAGACGTGACCCACATCGTCGCCGTGGCGGTCGGGCTGCTCGCCGACGACGCGCCCCGCAACACCGGTCCTGACTTCGGCAAAGCGAGCCCGGTCGGCCTGTTGATCATCGTGCTGTTGATGATCGGCACGTTCGCGCTCATCTGGTCGATGAACAGGCACCTGAAGAAACTGCCCGAGCGGTTCGACCGCGAACACCCCGAGCCGGATCAAGCGGCCGATGACGGCACCGTCGGGCAGCCCGGCGACTCATCCCCCGACAACGAAAGTTCTCACCATGAGCCCGGCGGCTAACACGCTGGCTGACGCCACCAGCCCATACCTGCGCCAGCACGCCGACAACCCTGTGCACTGGCAGCAGTGGACGGACGGTGCGCTGGCCGAGGCTGCGAGCCGGGACGTGCCGATCCTGCTGTCGATCGGCTACGCCGCCTGCCACTGGTGCCATGTGATGGCCCACGAGTCGTTTGAGGACGCCGACGTGGCCGCCGCGATGAACGCTGACTTCGTGTGCGTCAAGGTCGACCGCGAGGAGCGCCCCGACCTCGACGCGGTCTACATGAACGCCACCGTCGCACTGACCGGCCAGGGCGGCTGGCCGATGACCTGCTTCCTCACAGCCGACGGCCGGCCGTTCTTCTGCGGCACCTACTACCCGAAGCCGCAGTTCCTGGAGTTGCTCTCCGCGGTGAAAGCCACCTGGCGGACACGCCGCGACGAGGTCGAGCGTGCCGGTGACCAGATCGCGTCGGAGCTGCGGCGACTGTCCTCGGGACTGCCCGGCGGCGGCCCGCCGACCGAACCGTCGCTGTGCGACGCCGCCGTCACCGCGATCCTGGCCGACGAGGACGTCGAGTGCGGCGGGTTCGGCGGGGCGCCGAAGTTCCCGCCGTCCGCGCTGCTGGAGGCGCTGCTCCGCAACCACGAGCGCACGTCTGACGATGCGCCGCTGGCCGCGGTGCAGCGCACCGCCACCGCAATGGCGCGCGGTGGCATTTACGACCAGCTCGCCGGCGGCTTCGCTCGCTACAGCGTCGACGCGTCGTGGGTGGTGCCGCATTTCGAGAAGATGTTGTACGACAACGCGTTGCTGTTGCGCGCGTACGCCCACTGGGCACGGCGCGCAGGCGAACCACTTGCCCGCCGAATCGCGGCCGAGACCGCGGACTTCATGGTCGACGTCCTCGAAGCAGGAGGAATGTTCACGTCGTCACTCGACGCCGACGCCGCCGGTCGAGAAGGTTCCACCTACGTCTTCACGCCAGACGAACTCCGCGACATTCTCGGCGACGATGACGGACGCTGGGCCGCAACGGTTTTTGTCGTCACCGACCCGGGCACGTTCGAGCACGGCAGCTCGGTGTTGCAACTGCCACGCGACCCCGACGACAGCGAAAGGTTTGCCCGGATGCGGGCCGCGCTGCTGGCGGCCCGTCGCGACCGGGTGCAGCCCGGCCGCGACGACAAGGTGATCACCGCGTGGAACGGGTTCGCGATCACCGCGCTCGCAGAGGCCGGGGTGGCGCTGGACCGACCGGACCTGATCGACGCCGCCCGGCGGTGCGCCGATTCGCTGCTGATTCTTCACCTGGTCAACGGCCGCCTGCGCCGCGCAAGCCTCGGCGGCGAGGTCGGGGACAGTCCGGCGATCTTGGAGGATTACGGCGCGCTGGCCACCGGGCTGCTGACGCTGCATCAAGTCACTGGGGAGGCGTCGTGGCTGATGGCCGCGACCGACCTTCTGGACACCGCGCTTGCGCAGTACGCCGATCCCGAGTCGCCCGGCCGATGGTTCGACACCGCCGCCGACGCCGAGCGGCTGGTACTGCGGCCGGCCGATCCGGTCGACGGCGCGACCCCGTCCGGCGCGGCTCTGATCACGGAGGCGCTGATGATCGCGGGCCACCTGGCGCCCGACGGCGAGCGCTACCGACAGGCCGCCCAGCAGGCGCTGGCCGCGCACTCATTGCTGATCGAACGCGCCCCGCGGGGAGCGTCGCACTGGCTGGCCGTGGCCGAGGCCGCGGTGCGCGGACCACTGCAGATCGCGGTCGCGTGCGATCCGCACGATTCGGAGCTGCTTGCCAAGGCACGCGCGCTGGCACCGGGCGGCGCGATCGTCGTCGGCGGTGCCCCCGACTCGTCGGAGCTGCTCGCCGGCCGCGGCCGAGTCGACGGCGTGGACGCTGCCTACGTCTGTCGCGGCCCGGTGTGCGACCTGCCCGTCACCACCGCGGGGGAGCTCGCCGCCGCGTTGAGGGCTCGCGTGTAGCGTGCCGTCCATGGCCAGCGCCGACGACTACGCGAACACTGTGAACCGTTACCTCGAGCTGATCGCAGGAAAGGGCAACGTCGACGAGGTCGCCGCGCTCTACGCCGACGACGCCACCATCGAAGATCCGATCGGATCTGATCTGCGTCGTGGGCGAGACGCGGTGCGCGAGTTCTACGTGGCGTTCGACGACGCGGATAAGGAAACGGAATTGGTGTCGCTGAGGATCGGCGGCAATGAGGCGGCGTTCTTCTGGCGCATGACGGTCAAAGCGGCCGACGGTGGCATCGTGATTGAGCCGATCAGTGTGATGGCCTTCGACGACGACGGGAAGATCACGTCGATGCGGGCGTTCTGGTCACCCGCTGACGCCAAACCTGTCTAGAAGACGGCGAACCACATCGCGATGTAGTGGCAGATCGCCGCGACCGCGGTCGCGGCATGGAAGAACTCGTGGTGGCCGAACGTGGTGGGCCACGGGTCGGGCCACTTCAGCCCATAGAGGATGCCGCCGATGCTGTACAGCGCGCCGCCGACGATCAGAAGCACCAACGCCGCCACGCCGGCGCCGTGCATGATCGGACCGACGAACCACGCCGCCACCCAGCCCAGCAGCAGATACAGCGGCACGCCGACCCACCGCGGTGCCGACGGCCACAGCATCTTGAGCAGCACGCCGGCGATCGCCCCACCCCAGACGATCGAGAACAGCACCATCCCGCTGCGCTGTGGCAGCGCCAGCAGGGCGAAAGGGGTATAGCTGCCCGCGATGAACACGAAGATCATCGCGTGGTCGGCGCGCTTCATCCACTTCCGCGCGGTCTCCGACTTCCAGTGAATGCGGTGATAGGCGCCGCTGACCGCGAACATCGCCACGATCGTGAACGCGTAGATCAGCGTGGCCAGCCCGGCGCGGGTCGACACGACCGCCCACGACACCGACACCAGCGCGGCGCCGGCGATGATCGCCACGGCCGCCGCGTACACATGAATCCAGCCGCGCGCCCGCGGTTTGCCCAATACCTGAGCGACACCATCGGCGACGGCCTCAGGCAGGTCCTCTGCGATGTGACCAGTCGGTGACTGCTTCGGATCCAACTCGGCGGTCTTGAGGGCCATCTCACCTCCACTGCCCGCAATCGATTCTCTGCGTGCCACAGTAGTCTGGCATCTCGTGGAGATCATTCCGCCGCGCCTTAAGGAACCGCTCTATCGGCTCTACGAGATGCGGCTCCGGCAGGGCCTGGAGCGGTCGAAGTCCGAGCTACCGCGACACATCGCGGTGCTTTGTGACGGCAACCGGCGGTGGGCGCGTGAGCTTGGTTACAACGACGTCAGCTATGGCCATCGGGTGGGCGCGGCGAAGATCGCCGAGATGTTGCGCTGGTGCGCCGACGCAGGGATCGAGATGGCCACGGTCTATCTGCTGTCGACTGAAAACCTGCAGCGCGATCCCGACGAGCTGGCCGCGCTCATCGAGATCATCACCGACGTGGTCGAGGAGATCTGCGCACCGGCCAACCGCTGGAGCGTGCAGACGGTCGGCGATCTCGAGCTGATCGGCCAAGAGCCGGCCCGCAGGCTGCGCGACGCCGTCGAGTCCACCCGCAACAACGGCGACGGGCCGGGGGCGTTCCACGTCAACGTCGCGGTCGCCTACGGCGGGCGGCAGGAGATCGCCGATGCGGTCCGCGCTCTGCTCAGCAAGGAACTCGCCAACGGCGCGACGCCCGAGCAGATGATCGATTCCGTCACCGTCGACGCGATTTCGGAAAACCTGTACACCTCCGGCCAGCCCGACCCCGACCTGGTCATCCGCACGTCGGGCGAGCAGCGCCTTAGCGGCTTTTTACTGTGGCAGAGCGCGTACTCGGAGATGTGGTTCACGGAGGCGTACTGGCCCGCCTTCCGGCGTGTGGACTTGCTGCGCGCTCTTCGCGATTACAGCGCGCGGCACCGCCGCTACGGCGTCTAGGGCGGGCTCGTCTGCTCTTCGCGCAAGCGCTCATTGGCTGCCACACTAGGAACCATGGCTGCGCTGTCCGCGGTGGTGTTCACCATGAGTTGGTGGCTGGGCCTGTACCTGCTCGCCCGCGACCCGCGTAAACCGGTTTTGGTGCTCGCGGCCATCGGGCTGACGAGTTTCGCTGCCGTGGTGGCGCTCGACGCGGTGCGAGTCGTTAGCGCCGCGCACGCGGACCTGCTCAGCCGCATCGAGATCTACCTCGTCGCCATCCCCGCGATCGCGTGGTTCGCGGTTCTCGTCGAGCTGTCGCGGCCCTGCGAAAGCTGGCGCAGCCGGGTCGGCGAGGCGCTGCTGATCGCTCTCGTGGCTGCGGGAGCATTCGCCGGCGCGGTGATGGCCGGAAGCGTCGACGGGCCGCTGCGCACCGGGCACTGGGTGATGTTCGTGGTGATCTCGCTGGCCACGCTCGGTGCGATGCTCGTTGCCGTGGTGCGCCGGGCCCAGCCGCGGCCGGTGGCTGGTTTCGTGATCGTCGCGACCCTGTTCTTCGCGCTCGGCAATGCGATTCTGATCATCCCGCTCGGGCTGGTGCCCAGCTGGCTGGCACTGGCGTCGACGGGTTTCGACGTCGCGCTGCTGGGTCTGGCCGTGGCGCTGTGGGATGCGTTCGACGAGGGCCAGGCGCTGCGCGCCGACATGCTCCGGTCGTTCGCCGCGACGGGCGTGGTGGTCGCGCTGTTCGGGGGACAGGCGCTGATCGGTCTCGCGGTGATCGGTCCGGAGGGATCCGGGCGGACGGCGGTGACTGTGCTGCTGTTCACCAGCCTGGCGCTGGCCATCGGGATCCACGTGTTCGCGGATCCGCTCGCCGGGCTCCTGGACCGGGTGGCGTTCTGGAAGTCCCCCGGCCTGCGGGCAGACCGGGCCGCGCTGCGCAGCACCGAAGCCGCCCTGCCCTTACGCAAGACAAGCCCGCTCGACGACATCGACGACGACGCGTTCGCCCGGCTCACCCGCCGCGCGCTCGGGCACTACGGCGATCTGTCCAAGCTCGTTGCCAGCCCGTTGACCGCGCTCCCGGAGATCGACACGCGGCTGGCTCAGCGAGGGGTCCCCGACCAGCCGCTGGAGCGTGCGAACGAACTCAAGGCGCTGCTCTCCGACGGCATCGCCCGGCTCAAGCCGCGCGACGGCGGAGAATTCGGCACCACCGACGAGTGGCGCTACTACAACGCGCTGTATTTCCCCTACGTCGTCGGCGTGCGGGCATATGCCCAGAACGCCACCGCGTCCGGGCTCGATCCGGTGGGCCGCCAAGCGTGGCAGTGGTTTGTCACCGAGGTTCCGCAGCGGTCACTGCACAACTGGCAGAACGCCGCCGCCCGCCTGATCGCCGCGGATCTGCGGGGCAGAGTGCCTGTCGCACAAGCGAACTGACGGCTAACCACCGGTACGGTGGCCGCGCTGGCGCTCCTGCTTGAGGTAGTCACCGGCGAGCCGGCCGACACTATCCGGCAGTCGTCCGGCCGCGACGTCGGCGAGGCTGGTCTGTTCGAGCACCGAGCGCATGCTGGCCCGCAGTGCCCTCCAGACATCGGTCAGGGCGGTCGTCGCGCCGGAATAGGGCAAGTCGCCCAGCCCGGTATCGTGAACGCTCGCCAACGGGCCGTCGATGGACCGCAGCACGTCGGCGACGCTGATGTCGGCGGGTGGCTGCGCGAGTTCGTACCCGCCGTCGCGCCCTCGGCGGCTGCGAACGAGGCGGTCGGTGCGCAGGTTCGACAGGATGTCGACGAGAAACTGTGGCGGGATGCCCTGTGCCGCAGCCAGCTCTTCTGTCTTGACGAGAACGCCCGCGTCGACCGAAGCCAGTTCGACCATGGCCCGAACCGCGTACTCCGCCTTGGCCGACATCCGCATGCGGCGCATTCTCCCATCAAGCGGTTGTCGGTCCGGTGACCGCGAGCACCGCGTCGGCCAGCTCGGCCCGGCAGATGACGAGATCGGGCAGCAGCGGGTCACGTCGGTTGTACTCGAGCGGCGCGCCGTCGATGCGCGAGGCGTGCAGACCCGCGGCCCGTGCTACCGCCACCGGGGCGGCGTTGTCCCACTCGTATTGGCCGCCGGCATGCACGTAGACGTCGGCGATACCCTGAACCACCGACGCCACTTTCGCGCCGGCTGAACCCATTTCGACGAGCGTTCCATCGAGCGCGTCGCGCACCGCCAGCGCGATCGCCGGTGGGCGGGTGCGCGACACCACGATCCGCGGCGTCGCCGGAGCGCTGGGCGGCGCCGATACGCGCGGCGTGGCCAGCGTGATCCCCTGCGCCGGAAGGGCGACCGCCCCGGCCACCAACTCACCCGCCTGCCACAGCGCGACATGCACGGCCCAGTCGTCGCGGCCCAATTCGGAGAACTCCCGCGTGCCGTCAAGGGGGTCGACGATCCACACGCGGTTCGCGGACAGCCGCACCGGGTCATCGATGCCTTCCTCCGAAAGGACCGCGTCGCCGGGCCGCTGCGTAGCAAGCACCTCGATCAGAAACTCGTGGGAGCGCTTGTCGCCAGCTGCTTTTCGCTCAGCAGCGGTCGCGTCGGCAAGCTCGTCCCGCACCTGCAGCAGCAGCTGACCCGCTTGGGTGGCCAGTCGCCCGGCCAGTTCGTGATCGGTCATCGTCATTTCCTCTTCGCGCAAGCGGCTCATCGGTGCTGCTGCGCACTCACCAGTCCGACGATCTGCTCTGCCAGCTCTTCCAGCGTACGTTCGGGTGTCAGCCGCAGATCGGGTCGCTCGGGAGGTTCGTACGGGCTGTCGATGCCCGTGAAGTTCTTGATCTCGCCCGCGCGCGCCTTCGCATACAGCCCCTTGGGGTCACGCTTCTCGCAATCGGATAACGGGGTGTCACAGAACACTTCGAAGAACGGAACCTCTGCCTCCTCGTGGATGCGCCGGGCCAGCTCGCGGTGCTCGGCCAGCGGGCTGATCGCAGGAACCAGCACCACCTGCCCGCAGTCGGCGAGCAGCTTCGCGACATGCGCCAGCCGGCGCAGGTTTTCGGCGCGGTCGGCCATGGTGAACCCGAGATCCGCATTCAGGCCGTGCCGCAGGTTGTCGCCGTCGAGGACGTACGCCGGACGACCGGATTCCAACAGCCTTTGCTCGGCGAGCATCGCCGCCGACGACTTGCCGGAGCCCGATAATCCGGTGAACCACACGGTGACTCCCTGCGACAGCCGATCCGAGGCAGACACCAGAGACTGGTGCTGCACGCAGTTGGGGCTCGACGCGCGAACGGCGGCGTCTCTGGCGGAGACGTCACGCAGCACCATTCCCGCCGCGACGGTGACGTTGGTGGCCGGATCGATCAGGATGAACGATCCTGTGCTCGCGTTGCGCGTGTACTCGTCGAGCATCAGCGGCGCCTGGGTGCGCAGCGAGATACGCCCGAGTTCGTTGAGCTTCAACGCTGTTGCGCTCTTGTCGCGGTGCAGCGTGTTGACGTTGAGGCGGTAGTCGAGCGCCGTCACCCGCGCGCGCGTGGTCTTGGTGGTGTGCTTGATGACGTAGTCGCGGCCCGGCTCCAGCGCCGAACTGTCAGCCATCCAGCAGATCGTGGCGTCGAACTCGTGAGAGACCCGCGGTTGGTTGTTGATCCGCGCGATCACGTCCCCGCGGGAGATGTCGACGTCATCGGTAAGGCTGATCGACACCGCCATCGGCGGAAAGGCTTCCGCCACAGACCCCGTCGGAGAATCGATCTCGGCGATCCTGCTGGTCTTGCCGCTCGGCAGCACGACCACCTCATCACCGACCCTCATCACCCCGCTGGCGACGGTGCCTGCGTAGCTGCGGTGGTCGCTGTGCTCGATCGTCTGCGGCCGAATCACGTACTGGACAGGGAATCTGACGTCGACGAGGTTGCGGTCGCCCGCGATGTAGACCTCCTCGAGATGCGACAGAAGCGCGGGACCCTCGTACCACGGTGTCTTGTCGGACTTGCTGACGACGTTGTCGCCGTTGAGAGCCGACATCGGGATCGTCGTGACGTCGTGGACATTCAGCCGCGCCGCGAACGCGTGAAACTCCTCGCGGATCTTCTCGAACCGCACCCTGTCCCAGTCGATCAGGTCCATCTTGTTGACGGCCAGCACGATGTGCTGCACACCCAGCAGTGAAGCAAGGAACGCGTGCCGGCGGGACTGCTCGAGCAGCCCGTGGCGCGCGTCGACGAGCACGATCGCCAGTTGTGCGGTCGACGTGCCGGTGACCATGTTGCGCGTGTACTGAATGTGGCCCGGGGTGTCGGCGATGATGAACTTGCGCTTGGGCGTGGCGAAATAGCGGTACGCGACGTCGATCGTGATGCCCTGCTCGCGCTCGGAGCGCAGCCCGTCGGTGACCAGTGCCAGGTCGGTGTAGTCGTGGCCGCGCTCCTTTGACGTGCGCTCCACGGCCGCCAACTGGTCCTCCATCACGGCCTTGGAGTCGAACAGCAGCCGGCCGATCAGCGTCGACTTTCCGTCGTCGACGGATCCCGCGGTCGCGATCCGCAGAAGAGTGGTCATCAGAAGTAGCCCTCCCGCTTGCGGTCTTCCATCCCGGCATCGGAGATGCGGTCGTCGGCACGCGTGGCGCCACGCTCGGTGAGCCGGGAAACCGCTGTCTCGGCGATGATTTCGTCGACGGAGGCGGCGTCGGATTCGACGCAGCCCGTGCAGGTGACGTCACCGACGGTGCGGAACCGCACGCTGGCCTCGGAGACCTCTTCGTCGGCGGTGGGCTGCATGAAACGGTGCACCGCCAGCAGCATCCCGTCTCGAGAGAACACCTGCCTTCGGTGCGCGTAGTAGATCGCGGGGAGCGTGATGTTCTCGGCGCCGACGTAGGACCAGATGTCGTACTCGGTCCAGTTCGACAGCGGGAACGCCCGGATGTGTTCGCCCCTGCGGTGCCTGCCGTTGTAGAGGTTCCACAGTTCGGGGCGTTGGGCTTTCGGATCCCACTGGCCGAATTCGTCTCGGAAAGAGAAGACGCGTTCCTTGGCTCGCGCCTTCTCCTCGTCACGGCGAGCGCCGCCGAACGCCGCGTCGAACTTGTTCTCCCGGATGGCGCGAAGCAACGTGACGGTCTGCAGCGGGTTGCGCGACGGCCCGTTGTCCACCACGCGGCCGGCGTCGATGTCGTCCTGCACGGAGGCCACGACCAGCCGGATCCCAGCCTCCGCGACCAGCCGATCGCGCGTTTCGATCACTTCGTCGAAGTTGTGTCCAGTGTCGACGTGCATGACCGGGAACGGCAACCGGGCGGGACGAAACGCTTTGAGCGCGAGGTGCAGCATCACGATCGAGTCCTTGCCACCGGAGAACAGCAGCACCGGCCGTTCAAACTCCGCGGCGACCTCGCGGATGATGTGGATCGCCTCGGCCTCAAGAGACCGCAGGTGGCTGAGCTCGTATTGCCCGACTTCGACGAGGGACGGTGTGCTCATCGCTACTCCGTAAAGCTGGTAAGAATGGTCATATTTACCTACAAATCACCAGGAAACCAGGCGCCCGCCCGGCTGTCAATAGCCGCTGGGTTAGTGTTGCCCGCTCAGTTGCCTGACCCTGCTCCACAGGCCGTGTTTCGGGGCACCGTCGTCGCCCGCTTGGGAGGCGATGATCGCGCGAACGGTCCGCCGGCAGCGGCCACACTGGGATCCCGCGCCGCATTTCGCTGCCACCTGTCGGGACGTGCACGCGCCGTTGTCGACCGCGTCACGGACTGTCTCCGTGGTGATGCCAAGGCACAGGCAGACAAACATCAGCTCGAACCCTTACCGCCCTCATCGAGTTCAACCATCGCTGTATAGGTAAGCCTATCTTAAAGGGTGGCGGGAAGTCTGGCTACCTTACCGAAAGTCTTACGATAAGACCGGCTACATTTCGGTAGGCCGACTAACCCTCGTTCATGTGGAGGCACCTTGTCGCAAGAACACCCGGAACGCGTTGGACTCGTGATCGGCGGCGCCTCCGGTATCGGGTGGGCTGTCGCGAAGGGCCTGGCCGCCCAGCGCTGCCGTGTGACCATCGCCGACCTCAACGCCGACGGCGCTGTGGCGCAGGCAGAGGAGCTTGGCCTACCCCATTCCGGCGCCGGCGTCGACGTCACCGATGAGGATGCGGTGGCCGCGCTGTTCGAGCGGACAGGGCCGCTCGATGTCGTGGTCAACACGGCCGGGATCGGTGGCGTCGGCCGGATCACCGAACTGCCCGTCGAGCAGTTCCGCTCGGTGGTCGACGTGTGCCTGATCGGCGGCTTCATTGTCGCCAAGCACGCGGGGCGGTACCTGCGCGACGGCGGCTCGTTGGTCATGCTGACGTCGCTCAACGCGCGCCTGGCCGCGCCGGGGATGAGCGCGTACTGCGCGGCCAAAGCCGGTCTGGCGATGCTGACCCAGGTCGCCGCGCTCGAGCTCGCGCCTCGTCGTATCCGGGTCAACGCAGTGTCGCCGGGCTTCGTTGACACGCCGCTGACCGAAGGCGTCAAGCTTGTGCCCGGCGCACTCGAGGAGTACGTCGAGAACACTCCGTTGGGCCGGGTGGGAACACCGCAGGACGTCGCCGACGCGGTGTTGTTTCTGTGCTCGGACAAAGCGTCGTGGTTCACCGGCGAGGTGCTCGACCTCAATGGCGGCGCCCACTTGAAACGTTATCCGGATGTGTTGGCCCACGCCGAAAGGATGATGTCGTCATCGTGAGGGGCTTGTGACGGATTTCAGCGGTAAGCAGGCCATCGTGACCGGCGCCGGTTCCGGGATCGGCGCGGCCCTGACGCGCGCGCTGACCGCGGCCGGCGCCGACGTGCTGTGTACGGACGTCGACGCCGAGGCGGCGCAGCGCATCGCGAGCCGGGCGCCGGGGCCGGGGACCGCACGGTCGGCGCGACTCGACGTCACCGACGCCGCCGCGGTGCAGGCCGCCGTCGACGATGTCGTGTCGCGCGCGGGCTCACTGGACCTGATGTTCAACAACGCCGGCATCGTCTGGGGCGGGGACACCGAGTTGCTCACCCTGGACCAGTGGAACGCGATCATCGACATCAACATCCGCGGGGTGGTGCACGGTGTCGCGGCCGCGTACCCGGTGATGATCCGTCAGCGCCACGGGCACATCATCAACACCGCGTCGATGGCGGGGCTGGTCCCCGCGGGTCGGCTCACCAGCTATGCGACGACCAAGCACGCGGTGGTGGGCCTGTCCTTGGCGCTACGTTCCGAGGCCGGTGCACACGGTGTCGGCGTGCTGGTGGTCTGCCCCGGAGCCGTGGAGACGCCGATACTCGACAAGGGCGCGGTGGGAGATTTCGAGGGTCGCGGCTTTTTCCTCACCGGGGCGCGCACGGCCTATGACCCGGACTCGCTGGCCCGCGACGTGCTGCGCGCCATCGAGCGAAACAGGGCCATCCTTGTCGTCCCGAAACTCGCCCGTGCGGGATGGCTTTTCGTCCGGTTGGCGCCGAATCTCATGCAACGTGCGTCGGCCCGGATGATCGCGCGACGGCGGCAACTGCGATGAGCGACGCATTGCCCATTCCGCGGCGCCCCACCGACGTCA
Source organism: uncultured Actinomycetota bacterium (assembly GCA_963744085.1). Classification (GTDB taxonomy): domain Bacteria; phylum Actinomycetota; class Actinomycetes; order Mycobacteriales; family Mycobacteriaceae; genus Mycobacterium. The sequence goes on along the minus strand of CAVUSK010000010.1, from coordinate 310,351 downwards.
CTGCCGCGTGGTTGTCAGCGGCGCTGAGCTCGAGTGGCGATCAGGTACAGGTCGACGGCGTAGACGTCGTTCCTGTGGGCACCGGTCAGACCGGCGCCACGTACCGGATCGTGGCGTCGTATGCCGTCAACCCCGTTGGCCTGCCACACTCTTTCGTGATCAAGCTGCCGGTTCAAGACGACGAGGTACGCGGCGGGGTCACGCTCGGTTACGTCAGCGAGGTTGCGTTCTACGCCCGGGTGGCCGACAAGATGGCGGTACCGACGCCGCGATGCTTTTACTCCGACATCGCTGATGGCGGTGCGGATTTCGCGCTCCTTCTCGCGGACATGTCGCCGGCCGTACAAGGCGACCAGATCCTCGGCTCGACGCCCGAGGAAGCCCGCTTGGCCGTAAATGCACTGGCCGGGCTGCACGGACCAAGTTGGTGCGACCCGGAATGGCTCAACCTCGCCGAGGTGGCGATGCCGATGCCCGGTAATCAGGACGGAGCCAAGGGCCTCGGCGACGTCGCCCGCATGGCCGTCGACATGACGCTGGACAAGCTCGGTACACGCATCGACGCAGCCGACGGTGAAACAGCAACCACAGCAATGAGTTTGGTCACACGGTGGTTGATGGCCGAACCCGGTCGGTACTCGCTGATGCACGGCGACTACCGCCTGGACAACCTGCTGTTCGATCCCGACAGAACCCGGGTCACCGTCGTCGACTGGCAGACCATGGGCGTGGGCCTGCCCGCGAGGGACCTGTCGTACTTCATGGCAACCAGCCTGTTGCCCGACTTGCGGGCGTCGATCGAAGAACAGCTGGTCGACGAGTATCATCGATCGCTCCTGAGTTATGGCGTCGCGGATTACGACCGCGAAACATGTTGGCGGGATTACCGGTTGGGGCTGTTGCAGGCACCGTTGATCACAACGTTGGGGTGCGCCTTCGCGTCGTCCACCGAACGCGGCAACGAGATGATGGCGGTGATGCTGGAACGCGGCTGCCAGGCCATCCGTGATCTGGGTACCGTGGAGCTCCTCGAGGAGATCTCGGCTCAGCGTCCGGGGTAGAGGGCGGCCACGTCGCCCGGGCGGACTTTCAGCGCGGTGTTGCGAGGCAACTCGTCGACGACCGTGATCGCGACCGGGACATGGTGACTGGGCAGCGATTCCCGCACCCGATCCTTCAGCTCCGCTTCCGACGGCGCCCGGGAGCCGGGCTTGAGTTCGACTGCCGCGAAAGGCACTTCGCCCAGGCGCCGGTCTGGCACACCGACGACGCACGCGTCGCGAACGGCCGGATGGGAGACCAGCACCCCGCGGACGGTTTCAGGCAGGATCTTGAACCCGCCGCGGATGATGGCCCCGTCGGCTCTGCCGTGAATCGTGACGAAACCGTCGGCATCTATCGACGCCAGGTCGGTGGTACGGATCCAGTCAGGCCCGATCACCTCGAGCCGGGCCTCGAGAAAGCCTCTGTCGCCCAACGGCACTTCGGTGCCCATGTCGGGGTCGACGATTCGCACCTGCACGCCGGGCAGCGGCTTACCGACGCTGTTGCGCTTGGCGGGACCGTACTTTCGGACCAGCTCGGGTGTCATCGCACACGCAGACCCGGCGAATTCCGTTGCACCGTACGCCCACAGCAGGGGAACGTCGTAGCGTCGCTCAAACCTCTCGCAGTAGGGGGTCGAGAGGAGCCGACCCTCCGCCGAGGTAATTCAACGAAGCGAGATCCTCTTTGGGCACGTCGGCGTCGAGTAGCATCCGTACGATCGCGGGCTGTACGCCGGCCTGCTTGATCCCGTATGTCTTCACTGCCCGCACCCACTCGTCGACCGTGAACTTCTCCAGCAGCACCGTCTGCTTTCCGATGGACGGTCCGGTGATCAGCTGGCAGACGCCGATGCTGCCGAAGGGCCAGTACACCAACTCGGGTGGATCGTCGGGGGAGGGGCTCTGGCCGACGGTCATCGACAGCACCGTGTGTTGGAGGACCCGGGTGTGGACCGGCACCCGTTTCGGCGGCCCGGTGGTTCCGCTCGTCAGAATGTGAAGGCCGGCCGTCGCGAGCGCGGGGTCCGGCGTGATGTCCTCGCGGGGCTGTCTTGTCGCCCTCAGGTCGACGCCCTGCGGCGCGAGAGCGACGCCCGCACCGCTGATCCGCGCGATGGCTTCGGCCACCGGCTCCGTCCAGTCGTCTTGATCGAGAAGCACGGCAGGCAGCCGAAGTTGTTCGATGTCACGGGCAATCGCTTGAGTGGACTGGTACGAGTAGATCATCGTGACGGGCCGTCGAGCGGCGATGAAGCCGAGGATGGCCGCCGCATGCGGCACCCGGTTGCGCACGACCACGCCCACCGGTTCGCGCGGCGACAGCCCCGCCCGGCTCAACGCATCGGTTATCGCGTCGATGTAACCCGTGATGTCGTTGCCGGAGTACCACTTCCGCTCGAACTCGATGCATGGGCGGTCGCCATAGTTCTTCAGCCGCTCAGACAGGTTCTCGGCGAAATCCATCAGTACTGCGTGGAGCCTTGGTCGACGGCGATCTGCGCCGCGGTGACGTTTCGCGATTCGTCGCTTGCCAGCCACAGCACCGCATCGGCGACGTCTTCGGGCTGGGCCACCCAGCGCGGCAGGAACGGTGTGAGCATGTTCGCCAACTGTGGATTGGACTCGGTGACCTTGCCCACCGCTGCGATGGTGTCGCCGCCTCCCATCGGAGTGTTGACCGGGCCCGGGTGAACGCTGTTGACGCGAATCCAGTGCTTACCCAACTCGGCCGCGAACGCGCGGGCCATTCCGGCGACGGCGTGCTTGCTGGCTGTGTAGTGAATCATGAACGGCTGCATTTTCATACCCGCGGCCGAACTGATCAAGATGATCGATCCGCCCCGGCCGCCGTCGATGATCTTCTGTGCGCCCGCCATCACCGTGTTCCACGTACCGGTCACGTTGACGTCAATGACATCGCGGAAGTCCTCCGGCGTGATGTCATTCCAGACTTGGAAAGCGGCGATCCCGGCGTTGGCGACGATGACGTCCAGCCGCCCGAGCGCGGCGACCCCGTCCTCGACCGCCTCCCGCAGTCCGTCGAAGTCGCGGATGTCGACGACAGAGGCGAGGATTCGGCGGTCGGCGGCCTCCACGAGGCGAACCGTTTCAGCGAGATCGTCCTGGGTCGCCGGCTCGTAAGGAACGCATGACGGGAGCTTTCCGGCGATGTCGACGGCGACGATGTCGGCGCCCTCGGCGGCCATGCGGACGGCGTGCGCGCGACCTTGGCCCCGCGCCGCGCCGGTGATGAAGGCAACCTTGCCCGCCAGCCGTCCGGTCATGTCCGCCCCTCGATTCTCACTGCTGACGCTGCGCTGCCTTGACGAGCCCCGCGCCGATGATCAGCCGCTGGATCTCACTTGTGCCCTCATAGAGCCGCAGCAGCCGGACATCGCGGTAGATGCGTTCCACCGGTACGCCCTGCATGTATCCACTGCCACCGTGGATTTGGACCGCAAGATCGGCGACCTTGCCCGCCATCTCGGTACAGAAGAGCTTCGCAGTGGACGGTGCGATCCTCCGGTCCTCGCCGTTGAGCCACAACCGCGCGGCCTCGCGGACCAGAGCACGCCCGGCCATCACGCCGGTCTGCTGGTCGGCGATCATCGCTTGCACCAACTGAAACTCCCCGATCAACGTGCCCCCCTGCGTCGCCGTAGCGGCATAGGCCACGGATTCGTCGAGGGCGCGCTGCGCCGCGCCGACGGCCAGTGCCGCGATGTGGATGCGCCCCCGCGCCAGCGAGGTCATCGCCGCCCGGTACCCGATGTCTTCGCTGCCGCCGATCAGCGCGGCGTCGGGAACGCGAACGTCGGTGAAGGCCACGTCCGCCGTCCAGGCGCCCTCTTGCCCCATCTTGGCATCCTTGGCGCCCACTTCGACGCCGGGCGCGTCGGCCGGTACCAGGAACACGGCGATTCCGGGACCGCTGTCGTCGGCGGCCCGGGTGCGCGCGAACACGACGAACAGCTGGGCGACGGGCGCGTTGGTGATGAACCGCTTTTGCCCCGAGATCAGCCAAGCCTCATCTTCGGCCGAACCGTCGCGAATCGCCTTGGTGCGCAACCCCGATGGGTTCGATCCGGCGCCGGGTTCGGTCAGCGCGAAGGAGGCGACGATCTCGCCGGAGGCCATGCCCTCGAGCCAGCGCGCCTTCTGCTCGTCGGTGCCGAAGCCGACCAGCACCTGACCCGCGATGCCGTTGTTGGTGCCGAACATCGAGCGCAGCGCAAGCGAGGTGTAGCCCAGCTCCATGGCCAGCTCGACATCTTGTGCCACGTTCAGGCCAAGTCCGCCCCACTCCTGCGGGATGGCGTACCCGAACAGCCCCATCTTCTTCGCCTGGTCCCGGACATCGTCCGGAACCCTGTTGTCGCCCATGATCTCCTGCTCACGCGGGACCACCGTGGTGCGGACGAACTGACGCGTCTGGGCCAGGATGTCGTGGAAGTCCTCATCGCTCACGACGGCACCTGCGGTCATGGCGCGAAATCATATATGAAATATCATGTGCGGCGATGAGCCGCTTGCGCGAAGAGCAAACGGCGGCGACACGAGGGTCTGCGGCGAAGGGGAGAGGTAACAGGTGTCGATGCTGAGCGGTCAAACCGCTGTCATCACGGGCGGTGCACAGGGGTTGGGCTTCGCCATAGCGGAGCGCTTCGTCGCCGAGGGCGCCCGAGTTGTTCTCGGCGACCTCGATCAGCAGACAACGGAAGCAGCATCCCAGCGCCTGGGCGGTGCCGACGTCGCCACCGCCGTCCGGTGTGACGTCACCCGAGCGGCAGACGTCGACGCCCTCGTGTCGACCGCCGTCGAGCGCTTCGGTGGTCTGGATGTCATGGTCAACAACGCCGGCATCACGCGTGACGCGACGATGCGCAAGATGACCGAGGACCAGTTCGACCAAGTCATCGCGGTGCATCTGAAGGGCACATGGAACGGCATGCGCAGCGCGGCGGCGATCATGCGCGAGAACAAGCGCGGAGCGATCGTCAACATGTCGTCGTTGTCGGGCAAGGTCGGTCTGGCAGGTCAGACGAACTACTCCGCGGCCAAGGCCGGGATCATCGGTATGACCAAGGCCGCAGCGAAGGAGCTCGCCCACCTGGGTGTGCGGGTGAACGCCATCGCACCCGGTCTGATCCGATCGGCGATGACCGAGGCCATGCCCCAACACATTTGGGACCAAAAGGTTGCCGAGGTGCCGATGGGACGCGCCGGCGAGCCCGTCGAAGTCGCCAATGTTGCGCTGTTCTTGGCCAGCGACCTGTCCTCCTACATGACCGGGACCGTCATGGAGGTCACTGGTGGACGGTTCATGTGAACGAGTCGGGAGCACACCGCGGACGCGAGGAGCAAGAAGACAGAAGCGGACGCGAGGAGCAAGAAGACAGAAGCGGACGCGAGGAGCAAGAAGACAGAAGCGGACGCGAGGAGCAAGAAGACATATGCGCGAAGCAGTGATCTGCGAACCCGTTCGGACACCGATCGGGCGATACGGCGGAATGTTCAAGTCGCTCACGGCCGTCGACCTCGGCGTCGCAGCCCTGAAAGGCTTGCTCGACAGAACCGGGATCGCCACCGACTCTGTGAACGACGTGATCCTCGGGCATTGCTATCCCAGCAGCGAGGCACCGGCGATCGGACGGGTCGTGGCGCTCGATTCCTGTCTCCCGGTGACGGTTCCGGGCATGCAGGTCGACCGTCGATGTGGGTCCGGCCTGCAGGCGGTGATCCAGGCTTGCATGCAGGTGGCTGGCGGTGACAATGACCTCGTGGTCGCGGGCGGAGCCGAAAGCATGAGCAATGTTGCGTTCTACTCGACCGACATGCGGTGGGGTGGTGCCCGCACGGGTGTCACGGTGCACGACGGACTCGCCCGGGGCAGGACCACCGCGGGCGGCCGGCACTATCCGGTTGCCGGCGGGATGCTCGAGACGGCTGAGAATCTGCGGCGCGAATACGGCATCTCCCGCGAGGAGCAGGACGAGCTGGCCGTGACGTCTCACCAGCGCGCGGTGGCGGCCCAGAAGGACGGAGTCCTGGCTGACGAGATCATTGAGGTCGTCGTGCGTTCGCGCGGGGGCGACGAGGTGGTCGGCACCGATGAGCATCCTCGCGCCGACACGTCGGTGGAATCGTTGAGCAAGCTCAAACCCGTTCTGCTCGCTCAGGATTCGGAAGCGACCGTGACCGCGGGCAACAGCAGCGGGCAGAACGACGCCGCGTCGATGTGCGTGGTGACGACGCCCCGGAAAGCAGACGAGCTGGGTCTCGTTCCGTTGGTCCGGTTGGTGTCGTGGGGTGTGGCCGGTGTGGCGCCGAACGTGATGGGCATCGGTCCGGTGCCGGCGACCGAGGCCGCGCTCGCCAAGGCGGATCTGCGGCTGGCCGACATCGACCTCATCGAGCTCAACGAAGCCTTCGCGGCACAGGCGCTCGCGGTGATGCGCGAGTGGAAATTCACCGATGCCGACCGTGAGCGCACCAACGTGCACGGCTCCGGGATCTCGCTCGGCCACCCCGTCGGCGCGACGGGAGGGCGCATGCTGGCCACCTTGGCCCGTGAGCTCAACCGGCGCGGCGCCCGCTATGGGCTCGAGACCATGTGCATCGGCGGTGGGCAGGGTCTCGCGGCCGTTTTCGAGCGGTGCGGGAGCTGACGATGAACATGCCGCTGAACGGCACCGTCGTAGTCGAGGTGTCCAGCTTCGTCGCGGCACCACTGTGTGGGGTGACGCTGGCGCAACTCGGAGCCGAGGTGATCCGCGTCGACCCGATCGGCGGCGCGTCAGATTTTCACCGGTGGCCGCTCGCCGAAAGCGGTGCTTCCATCTACTGGACTGGCCTGAACAAGGGAAAGCGTTCGGCCGCAATCGATCTGCGCTCGCCTGTAGGCCAAGATCTGGTGCAACGGTTGATCGTCGAGGGCGACGGCATCGTGGTGACCAACTCCGCGGGGTTGGCCTGGCTCTCTCATGAGCGGCTGGCCGCGATGCGCTCGGATGTCATCCACGTCCAGTTGCTCGGTCGCGGAGACGGATCCACCGGTGTGGACTACACCGTCAACGCGGCGATCGGGTTTCCGTTCGTCACCGGCCCGGCGGATCACGCGGGTCCGATCAACCATGTGCTGCCTGCGTGGGACGTGTGCTGCGGCTTGTATGCCGCGCTCGCCGTGACCGCCGCCGTCCGCGCACGTGATCGCAGCGGTGACGGCGCGCACGTCAGCCTCGCGCTCGAGGACGTCGCGCTGGCCACCGCCGGCAATCTCGGTCTGCTGACCGAGCCTCAGGTCAACGGCACACAGCGGCCACGGCTCGGCAACGCGATATTCGGCCAGTACGGTCAGGACTTCATGAGCAGCGACGGCGCCTCGTTCATGGTTGTGGCGTTGACAGGACGGCACTTTCGCGACCTCGTGGAGGTGACGGGCAGGGGGGCCGCGGTATCTGCGGTCGCCGACGCGCTGAAGGCCGACTTCAGTTCCGAAGGGGACCGGTACCGCTACCGGGATGTCCTCTCCGGTCTGTTTGCGCCATGGTTCGCCGAGCACTCGGCGACAGAAATCAACGCGGCGCTGTCCGCGACGACCGTGCTATTCGAGCAGTACCGGACGTTCGTGGAGGTGGCGAGCGACGACCGGGTGGTACGCAACCCGTTGTTCGCGCGGTTGAACCAGCCCGGTGTCGGTGAATATTTCGCACCCGGGATGCCCGCGTCGTTCGACGGAAGCCATCCCATCAGCGGACCTGCTCCGAACCTCGGGCAAGACACAGCCGGTCTGCTCGCCGAACGCCTGGGACTGAGTCCCGCCGAGATCGCCCGCCTCGAAGACGCGGGAACAATCGCCTGCTGAGGGCTGAGGAGAAGCACGCATGACCAAACTCGCTCGCACACTTGGTCTCACCGAGTTTCAAACTGAGATCATCGCGACCGTACACGAATTCGTTGACAAGGAAGTCATTCCGAACGCACCGGAGCTCGAGCGCACGGACACTTATCCGCAGGCGATCGTCGATCAGATGCGGGAGATGGGCCTGTTCGGCCTGATGATTCCCGAAGAGTACGGGGGGCTGGGCGAATCCCTGCTCACCTATGCGTTGTGCGTCGAGGAGCTGGCACGCGGCTGGATGAGCATCTCGGGTGTCATCAACACCCACTTCATCGTCGCGTACATGCTGCGTCAGCACGGCACCGACGCTCAAAAGCAGCATCATCTGCCGCGCATGGCGACCGGTGAGGCGCGCGGCGCATTCTCGATGTCCGAGCCGGAGTTGGGATCCGATGTCGCCGCGATCCGCACCCGCGCCAAGCGCAACGCAGACGGAAACTACACCATCGACGGTCAGAAGATGTGGCTGACCAACGGCGGGAGCTCGACGCTCGTTGCGGTCTTGGTGCGGACGGACGAGGGTGCGGACAAGCCGCACCGCAACCTGACCGCGTTTCTCATCGAGAAGCCGGTCGGTTTCGGTGAGGTGGCTCCTGGTCTGGTGATCCCGGGGAAGATCGACAAGTTGGGCTACAAGGGAATTGACACCACCGAGTTGATCTTCGACGGTTACAGTGCGAGCGCCGACGACATCCTCGGGGGCACGCCGGGCCAGGGATTCTTCCAGATGATGGACGGCATCGAAGTCGGCAGGGTCAACGTATCCGCCCGCGCCTGCGGGGTGGGCATCCGCGCTTTCGAGTTGGCAGTCCGCTACGCCCAACAGCGGTCGACCTTCGGCAAGCCGATCGCCGAGCATCAGGCCATCGCATTCCAATTGGCGGAGATGGCAACGAAAGTTGAAGCCGCGCACCTGATGATGGTGAACGCGGCGCGTTTGAAAGACTCGGGCGAGCGCAACGATCTTGCGGCCGGGATGGCCAAGTACTTGGCGAGTGAATACTGCTCCGAGGTGACGCAACAAAGCTTCCGCATCCACGGTGGATACGGCTACTCCAAAGAGTACGAGATCGAACGCCTGATGCGCGATGCTCCGTTCCTGCTCATCGGGGAAGGAACCAGCGAGATCCAGAAGCAGATCATCAGCAAGCGGCTGCTGTCCGAGTACCGACTGTGACTACGTCGGATTTTGTTGCACGACCGCAGCTCTCGGACGATGTGGCGCGATACGTGCGCCGGCGGATCTTCGAGGGCACGTACGGTGCGGGGGAGTACGTCCGTCTCGAACAACTGGCCGCCGAACTGGGGGTCAGTGTGACGCCTGTGCGCGAGGCGCTGCTCGGCTTGCGCGCAGAGGGGTTACTGGTTCAACGACCCCACCGCGGTTTCATGGTGCTGCCGGTGACGGGGCGCGACATCGCGGATGTGTCCAACGTCCAGGCCCACATCGGCGGCGAGCTGGCTGCGCGGGCGGCGAGAAATATCACCGACGAGCAGCTGGTGCAACTGGAGGACATCCAGGCGCAGCTCGAGGATGCCTACGACCGGGACGACCACGAGCGTGCGGTGCGGCTCAATCACGAGTTTCACCGCGCGGTCAACGTCGCGGCCGACTCCCCGAAGCTGTCGCAGCTGATGAGTCAGATCAAGCGTTATGCGCCGGAGGCGGTCTTCCCCACCGTCGAAGGCTGGCCCGCCCAGTCCGTCGAGGACCACCGCCGCGTCCTTGCCGCGCTCGAGGATCGCGATGAGAACCGTGCGCGAGCGGCCATGGCCGACCATTTCGTCGCTGGGGTGGCGCCGCTGGTCGAGCACCTGATGGAACAGGGCGTGGTGGATCATGACGACCGGCCTTGAACACTGCCACTGCTAACCATTACTGTAAGTGCGACGGTAACGGTGAGGAGTCGTGCATGAGCACACGGGTGATCGACGAGGCCGCGCGCGTTTTCGCCGACCCGACGGCGTACACCGACGAAGCGGGACTGCACGCGGCATTGACTCACCTGCGCGCAAGCGCTCCGGTGTCCTGGGTCGACGTGCCGAACTACCGGCCGTTCTGGGCGATCACCAAGCACGCCGACATCATGGAGATCGAGCGCGCGAACACGTTGTTCACCAACTGGCCGCGCCCGGTTCTCGCCACCGCTGAGGGCGATGAGATGCAGGCGGCCATCGGGGTCCGGACCCTGATCCATATGGACGACCCTCAGCACCGCGTGGTGCGGGCGATCGGGGCGGACTGGTTCCGCCCGAAGGCGATGCGGTCGATGAAGGAGCGTGTCGACCAGCTTGCCAAGATCTATGTCGACAAGATGATGGACTCGGGCACGGAGTGCGACTTCGTCGCCGAGGTCGCGGTGAACTTCCCGCTCTACGTCATCATGTCGCTGCTGGGTCTGCCCGAGTCGGATTTCCCGTTCATGCTCAAGCTCACCCAGGAGTTGTTCGGCAGCGACGATGACGAGTTCAAGCGGGGCACCACCACCGAGGACCAGATGCCTGTGCTGCTCGACATGTTCGAGTACTTCAACGGGGTGACCGCGTCCCGCCGCGAACACCCGACCGAAGATCTGGCGTCGGCCATCGCCAATGCCCGTGTCGACGGCGAACCGCTGTCCGACATCGACACTGTCTCGTACTACCTCATCGTGGCCACCGCGGGTCACGACACCACGACCGCGACGATCTCCGGCGGGTTGTCGGCGCTGATCGAAAACCCGGACGAGCGAGAGCGATTGCGCAGTGACCTCTCGTTGATGCCGCTGGCCACCGAGGAGATGATCCGGTGGGTCACGCCGGTGAAGGCGTTCATGCGCACCGCGGCCGAGGACACCACGATCCGAGGCGTCCCGATCGCGGCGGGGGAATCGCTGCTGCTCTCGTATGTTTCGGGCAACCGCGACGAAGAGGTGTTCGGCGACCCGTTCCGGTTCGACGTGGGCCGCGATCCCAACAAGCACGTCGCGTTCGGATACGGCGTGCACTTCTGCCTCGGCGCGGCGCTCGCGCGCATGGAGGTGAACAGCTTCTTCGCCGAGCTTCTGCCGCGGCTGAAATCGGTCGAGTTCACCGGCAAACCGGAGTACGTCGCGACGACGTTCGTCGGCGGGCTCAAGCACCTGCCGATCCGTTACTCGCTGGCGCATGCATGATGGGGGTATGGACAACACCAGACAAGCGGTAGCGGCCACCGGTTTGCTTGTGGCGGCCATGCGTGCCGAGGAATCCACGCGTGACGACCGGCTCTTCGCTGACCCTTTCGCAGATCGGTTGGCGGGCGAAGAGGGCCGACGGCTGCTCGCCCAAGCTGAGGCGGCGACGGGCGGGGCCTCGGCGCAGATCGTGATCCGCACGAGGTTCTGGGATGAGGCGCTTGTGCGGGTCAACGCCCGCGGCACCACACAGGTGGTGATTCTCGCCGCCGGCATGGACGCGCGCGCGTATCGCCTGCCGTGGCTCGCAGGCACGACGGTCTACGAGATCGATCAGCCGGCTGTGATGGCAATCAAAGATCAGCGCCTATCCGGTGAACAGCCCCGATGCCAACGTGTCGCGGTAGGCATCGACCTGGCCGATGACTGGCCGAAAATGCTTCAGGCCCAAGGCTTTGACTCTTCAGTGAAGACCGCGTGGCTCATCGAGGGGCTGTTGCAGTATCTGGATGCATCGGCTGTCGACACCGTGTTTTCGCGCATCGACGGGCTGTCGGCGGCTGGTTCCGTTCTGCTGTATGACATCGTTGGGGAGACATTGTCAAAGGCGCCGTTCCTGCAGCCGACCCTCCAATTCATGGAGAAGCTTGGCGCGCCGTGGACTTTTGCCACTGACACACCGGCGGCTCTGGTCGAGAGCCGTGGCTGGGCCGCCACCGTTACCGACGTGGCCAACGCCGGAAATCAGTGGCAGCGATGGGAGCACCCCGCCGTCCCACTGGAGGTGCCGGGCGTTCCCCGCGGCTACTTCGTCGAGGCAACCAAAGCTCCACACCCCGCGTGAATCTGGCGACGCGTGCTGCGCGGGTCGCGTCGCTGAATTCACTGTCGCCGAGAGATCAGGCCGCGCAGCCGCCGTGCGTCGACTTTGCCGGTCGAGCCACGCGGTATCGCGTCGTCGGAGTCCAACAGCAGCCACACCGTCGGAACCTTGAAGGCGCTCAGCAGCTTTCGGGCCTCACCGCGTAGCTGTTCCGCGGTCGTCCTGGTGGTGTCGCAGACCACCGCTGCGCCGACCTGATCGCCGACAGTCCCGGTGACGTTGGTGACGAACGCATTGCCGATGCCGTCGATGGTGCGCAACGCCTGTTCGATCTCACTCGGATAGACGGTGGCGCCACTCACCTTGAACATGTCGTCGGACCTGCCGTGGTAGAACATGAACCCGTCGGCGTCGAGGTGGCCGAGATCACCGGTGGGGTAGAAGCCGTCGGCGGTGAACAGTTCTTCGCGGCTGCGCCGGCACACCCCGCGCAACGTGTGCGGGCCGCGGATCTGGATCATTCCCACCGTTCCCCTCGGCACGGGTCGCCCGCTGTCCGGGTCGACGATCCGGACCTCCATGCCGTCGAAGGGGTGCCCGCAACTGCCCCATACAGACCGTGGCATGTCGGTGTCGGCGCGGTAGCCGCAATACGGCCCGAACGCCTCGGTCATTCCGAACAACTTGGCCCGGGCTCCCGGCGCGGCTTGCTGGGCGGGTGGAAGCAGCGCCTCGAGGCTGCCCGGTCGGAGCGCCGACAGGTCGGCGCCGACCGAATCCGCCTGGCGCGCTAACGCTTCGGCCTGGTCGGGCCATCCGCGGAACAATGTGACGCGTTCACGCTCCAACAGCTGCAGTGTCGTCTCCGGCAGCGGGATCTCTTCGGTGACCAGGGTGGCACCGGCGAGCAGCGCCGAAAGGATTCCGCCGCCGAGGCCGCCGACCCAGAAGAACGGCATTGGCAGATACAGCCGGGTGTCCGCGTCGATGCAGCGGGCGGTCAGCCCGGATTGCACGGCGGCGAGGGCGTTTCCGTGAGAATGCACCACACCCTTCGGCGGTCCGCTGCTGCCGGACGTGAACATGACGACGAGCGGGTCGCTGGGCGTCACGGTCGCGGTGAGCGCGTCGACGATTCCGACAGCGGCGTCTGACGCAGTGGCCTCGGACAACCGGTCGGCTGGCCAAACATGCCGCAGCGCAGGCAACGTCAGGCTTGAGGGGCCCAACTCCGTTCGGAGGTCCTCGAGGTAGCGATGACCGCGGAACTCCTGCACGGAGATCAGGAACTGCACGGAGGCCACGCGCAGTTGCGAGACGAGTTCGCGGGGTTGCAGCAGCGTGCTCAACGGCACCAGCACGGCGCCAATCCGTGTCAGCGCGACCGCGATCTGAACCCAGCGCACACCATTGGGCATGATCAGGCCGACCCGGGTGCCTTTGCCCACCCCGGCTTCGACGAAAGCCGCGGCCATCTCGCGCGTCGTCGCGTCGAGTTCGCTGTAACTGATCCGGGCCGCCGGGTCGATCACCGCCGGCTTGGACGCGTGGCCGGCGGCGCGAGATCTCACGAGCTGATCAACGGTGGAAGGGATCTCAGGCATCAAACACCGCCTTGAGTCGTTCCACGTCGACCTTGCCGCTGGATAGAAGCGGGACTTCGGAGCGCGACAGCGCGACCAACCGCTTGGGAATCTTGTAGGCCGAGAGTTCGGACCTCAGCGCGTCGCGAAGCGCCGGTTCGTCGAACTCGGCGCCGTTCTCCGCGACGACGGCCGCGGCGACGATCTGTCCGCGCTCGGCGTCGGGTATCCCGATCACATGGGCGACTGCACCTCCGGTGACCCTGGCGATGGCCCGCTCCACCTCGGCCGGGGAGACGTTCGCGCCTGCGGTCTTGATCATCGAGTCGCGCCTGCCGACGAAATAATGGAACCCGTCGGCGTCGGTGTGGACGAGATCGCCTGTGTGGAACCATCCGTCGGCGTCGAAGCATTCCTCGCGGCTGCGTTTATAGTAACGCTGCATGACGTAAGGGCCCCGGACGCAGAACTCGCCGATCGCTCCCGGCGTGACGGGCTGATCGGTGTCGGGATCGACGACCTTGGTGTCGAATCCGGGCGCCGGCTTGCCGAACGACCCGCGCCGGTGTTCGGGCTGATCGGTGTCGTCGGCGCTGAGCAGGTTGACGCTGCCGGTCTCCGTCATGCCGAGCATGTTGTGCCGTAGTTCGGGATCGGCTGGGCGCACGTCGGGTGCCATGATCGGGAAGAGGTTGCCGCGGCGCAGCGATGACAGGTCACGACCGGCCAGACTGTGGTGGCCTGCGAGCTGTGTGATGCCGGCGACGAAACCGTTGGTGATGGTCGGCCTTTCGGCCTCGAGCAGGTCAAGTATTTGCGCGGGGTCGGTGGCATTGGAGCACACCAGCGTCGAGCCGGCAATGAGAGTCGCGAGTACGGCGAACCCGATCCCGCCGATCCAGAAGAACGGCGAATTGCAGAACAGCGTGTCCTTTGCGGTCAACCCGCGAATCTCGTTGAGGTTGCGCTGATGGCCCAAGAGTCCGGCGTGCGTATGCACGACGCCCTTCGGCGAACTCGTCGACCCCGAGGTGTACACGATGGCCAGCGCATCCGAACCGTCGACGTCGTCTTCCATCGCCTCCAGCAGTGTCTTGTCGACTGCCTCGCCAAGATGGCGAAAGGGTTCGTCACCAAACCCGACATGACGCAGCACCGGGACGGCGGCGGTGAACACCCTTCCACCAGAGACGAAGTCGGTGTCCGGCAGTATCTCGGTCAGCCGTTGCACGTAGTCGTGGGAGCGGTAGGACGCAGCGGTAAGAAGGATCTCGACGTCGCTGTCGAGCAGCTGCTCGTGTATTTCCCGTGCTGTCGCGAACGTGGAGAACGGCACGACCACGGCACCGATTCGTGCGGCAGCAAGCATTCCGACAAGAAACGAGGTTCCGTTCGGGTAGAGCAGCCCGACGTGCGTGCCCTTGCCGGCGCCGAGCGCGATCAGGCTGCGCGCCAAGCGGGCGGAGCGCCGATCGGCGTCGACGTAACCGACCCGCTCGGCGTCGCATACGAGCAGCGCACGATCTACCTGCGATCGCACCTGCTCGCGCAAAACCCTGGCGACGGTAAGGGAGTTATCGGACATGCTCACTGGCGAAGAACTGTGCGACCGCGGTCAAATCGGGCTTGTCTGACGGCGTTCTCGGGATCGTGGCCACGACGGCGATCTCGCTGGGAACCTCGTAGCGCGCCAGCCGCTTTCGAAGGAACTCCGCAAGGTCCGCGGCATCGGCTGATTCACCGGTCCGCAGCTCCACCATCGCGACCGGGATCTCGCCCAGGCGTTCGTCGCGCAGACCGACCACCGCCGCGCCCTGCACGGCCGGGTGGCTCTCCAAGGCGGCGCGTACGTCGTCGGGCATGATTTTGAACCCGCCCCGGATGATGGCCTGGTCGGCGCGGCCGAGAATCCATAAGAAGCCGTCCGCGTCGACGCGGGCCATATCCGTGGTCCGCATCCAGTCGGTCGACGCCCCCAGCTGACCCGGCTTCACCTCCAGCAGGCCGGTCTGGCCGGTCTCCAGTGGCGCGCCGTCGTCGTCGACAACTCGCAGCTGCGCGCCGAGCGTGGCGCGGCCCACGCTGCCGCGTTTTGTGCCCCAGTACTTTTTGTGATCGGCCAGTGTCCACCCTGCCACCCCACCACCGAATTCTGTTGCCGCATAGGACGTCAGCACCGGGATGCCGAACTTGTCGGTGAAGGCGTCCGCGTCGTCCGCCGACAGCGGCGCGGTGCCCGACGTGACTGCGCGGATGCTTGCCAGGTCATCGCGAGTGAGGTCCGAATGCAATACCGTCCGCAGTGCGGCGGGCACCAGCGACACAGCTCGCGGCCGGTGTGTGCGCACGGCGTCGGCCCACCGGCTGAGCTCGAAGCGTTCCAACAACACAAAGGGTCTCGCCTCGGTGATGCACTGCAGCACCCGGAAGATGCCACCGATGTGGACCAGCGGCGCGTTGACGATCGCGACGCCGCGGCGCAGTTCCGACGGTCGCGGAGACTGGTCGGGTTCGGCGCCCATCACACTGCGGGCCAGCATGTCGTAGGTGAGATCGATTCGCTTGGGAGGCCCCGTCGTCCCGCTTGTCAACATCCGGACCGCGACGGGGGGCCCGGCGATGCCGGGTTCGGCGGACTGATCGCCGGCTGATACCTGTAGCGCGTCCGCCAGACCTGAGATCGACACCACCGTCGTGCCCTCCGACGGGGTGACCAGCTTCGCCACGTCGTCGGGTTCGCCGATGATCATCGGAAGCCGCAGTGCGCTGATCTCGGCTCTGGTCCGATCGTCGCCGCGTGACGGGTTGATCACGACGACGCATCCGCCGGTCTGCAACACGCCGAGCACCGCAGCGACGTGAGCAGGCCGGTTGCGCAGCAGGATCCCGACCTGTGCTCCCTTGCTCACTAGGGAAGCGATCCGGTGAGCCTTATCCCCGATATCGCGCCACGAAAGCCATTGGCCCTCATACTCGATCGCCGGCGCATCGGGCTCCAGATCGAGCACATCCGCCATGCGCTGGCTGAGCGGGTGACTCATCACCGAATCCTCGGCTCGACCGCGGGTTTGGCGTCGCTGTCGGCCGCCAGCTCGGCCTGTCCGATCGGATTGCCGAGCCGGGTGTAGATCAACCCTTGTTCCATTGCGGTGCGGTAGGGCTTGTCCAGAGATTCCCAGATGGCCTTCACGGTGCCCTGTGTCGCCGAGGACGGCTTGGCCGCGATCGTCGCGGCGATCTCGTGGGCGCGCTCCCAAAGCCGTTCGGGGGTAACCACTTCCGACACCAGTCCGAGTCGAAGCGCGGTGTCCGCTCCAACGCGCTCGTCGTTGCCCATCAGCGCGATCCGCAGTGTGTCACCCAGGCCGATGCGACGCATCAGCCCGATCGGTTCGAGCGCACAGACCAGCCCGGCGCTGACGTGGGAGTCGAAGAACGTCGCGTCGGTGGAGCAGATGACGACGTCGGACTCGTTGACGAAGTAGAACGCGCCCGCGGTGCACATCCCCTGAACGGCGCACACCACCGGCTTCCACATCTTCTGCCACTTGGGGCTGAGTGGCTCGCCCGGATCCTCGTGATTCCACACGTTGCCCGGCTGTCCATAGGGCGTTTTGATGTCCAGGCCGGCGCTGAACGCCCGGTCGCCCGCGGCTCGAAGTACCACGGCGTTGACGGCGTCGTCGAGCTTGACGGCCCGCCAAACGGCTGCCATCTCTTCGCACATGATGCGGTTGAACGCGTTGAGCGCCTCGGGCCGGTTCAGTGTGATGGTCGCGACACGGTCGGTCGCGTCGATGTCGAGCAGGATCGTTTGGAAACTCATCGCAACGCCTTATCGACACTGCCAGTTGGGGGTTCGCTTCTCCATGAAGGCTTTCGGGCCCTCGAGCGAATCCTCGGTGTGCAGGTTGCGCTCCCGGAACGATTCCGCGAGCATCTCGGCTTCGTGAAGCGGTAGGTCCAAACCCTTGATGATGGCCAGCCGGGTTCCGCGCACCGCGAGCGGCGCGTTGGAGTTCACGATGTCGGCGATCTCGTGGGCCCGTTCGAGAAGACGCTCGTGCTCGACGATCTCGCTGATCAGTCCGAGCTCGTAGGCGCGCTGTGTGCTCATCCGCTCATGCTTACCCATCAGCGCGGTGCGCAGTGCGACAGAACGTGGCAGGACGCGCGCCAGGCGCACTAGCTCGCGTCCGGCTACCAGCCCGATGCTGACATGAGGATCGAAGAACGTGGCCTTCTCGGACGCGATGACGATGTCGCCGGTGGTGACCCAGTCGAGGCCGGCGCCGCAACAGATTCCGTTGATTGCTGCGAGTACCGGCTTGGCCATCGTCCGGAACGGTGGCGTGCCCTCCTGCGGCGCCTCCCACTGTTCGTAGGACGACAGGTAGGGCCGCTCGTTGATCACTTTGCCGTCGTCGGGGATCTCCTTGACGTCGGCACCGGTGCAGAATGCGCGCCCGGTGCCGGTGACGATGAGCAGCCAGACGTCGTCGTCGTTCTCGGCCTCGTGGTACGCGGCGCGCAACTCGGTGATCATGTGCGGGCTCAGCGCGTTGAGTGCATCCGGGCGGTTCAGCGTGATCGTCGCCTTGTGCTCGTAGACGTCGTACTTGATGGTGTCGAACGAGTTATCTGACACGGGGGCTCCCTTCACTCATCGGCCCTCGAACCGCGGCGGGCGCCGCTCTTTGAACGCCGCCAGTCCTTCTTTGAAGTCACTGGTGCGACTTGACAATTCGACGTTGAAGAGCTCTTGGTTCATGGCCTGGTTAAGCGTCGCGAACTGGCTGTTGTGAATGGCCTGCTTGGTCAAGCCGATCGCGACCGTGGGCCCTGCGGCCAGCCGTGAAAGGAGATCGGTTGCGGCGTCGTCGAGTTCCGGTTCGCTCACGCAACGATAGATCAACCCCCAGTCCGCGGCTTCGGTTGCCGTCACCTTGTCGCCGAGGAGCAGCATCTGCTTGGCCCGCGTCAGCCCGACAAGCCGGGGCAGCAGCCAGGTGGACCCGGAATCCGGACTGAAGCCGCGGGCCATGAACGGTTCCCAGAACACCGCGTCATCGGCGGCCAGCGTGAAATCGGCCGCCAGGGCGAGATTGCATCCGAGGCCGACGGCGAAACCTCGCACGCTGCACACGACCGGCAGATGGATGGTGTGAACCAATTCGATGACGCGGTGCGAGGTGTGCGGAATGCGCCGGACGATGTCGCCGGTGCGCGGCCGCGTCTCACCACTGTTCGGAGCCACCAGATCGGCCCCGGCGCAGAAGTCGCCGCCCGCGCCCGAAAGATGAATGGCCCGCAGCGAGCCGTCGAGCGCGGCCTCAGTCAGAACGCTGACCAAGGTGTCGACCATGTCGCGGCTCAACGAGTTGCGGCGGTCTGGGCGATCCAGCGTGATCCGCAGCACCGCGCCGTCGCGCTGCGTTGCCACCGACCCGTCGTCCGTCACCGTGAGATCTGCACCTTCCGACAGTTACGGTTGCCTATACAGTAGGCTATACCAGTACTATCTTGTATAAGTTAGCAAGGAAAGGCTCTCAACGGAATGGCCAGCGCGAACGACGACCGCCGGTTCGGCGAGACACCGCTCGCGCAGACGGTGGCCGCGGCCGCCGCGATGCGGCGTCTCACGGGGCTGCTGCTTTCCCTGGAACACGACCACCCGACCGTCGACGAGATGCTCGCGAAGTTCGCCGGGTGGGAAGCAGACCTCACTCGCGCCGTACCACAAGACAGCACACCCCGTCTCGGCTCCGGCGGCAGTGACTTACAGCGCGTCTACCTGGGGCACGCGTTCGACATCGGGTCGTTCAACCCGTATTTTCCGGAGTACAACTTCGACCGGCTCGACGGCGAGACTGCCTCGGGGACCGTCACGTTTCCGCTGGTGTACGAGGGCCCGCCCGGAGTGGTTCATGGCGGGTTTCTGGCGGTCTTCTTCGACTGCGTGACCCAGCATCAGAATTGTGCGGCGGTGCTGTCGGGCCGAACGCGCTCGCTCACCGTGACGTACCGCAGACCGACGCCCATTCTGGCCGAGCTGCGCTTTGACATCGTGCGGTCTGAGATCGACCGGGCGGTCACGTCGACCGCACGGCTGCTGCTCGACGACGAGGTGCTCTGTGTCGGTGAGATCAACGCGATGGCATTGCCTCCCGAGAAGCTGACGGGATTCCGGTTCGGCAGGCGGCGGGTCCAGTCATGACCCGGACGGCGCCGCAGCGCATTCGCCAGCCGCGGGTGGCCGAGATCGTGGCGTCGCGGCTGCGGGACGACATCCTGTCGGGGCGCCTTACGGAAGGCGACGTTCTGCCGTCCCAGGAGACCCTGTTCCAGGAGTTCGGGGTGAGTCCTCCCGCGCTGCGCGAAGCCATTCACATCTTGGAGTCCGACGGCCTGATCTCCGTGCGCCGGGGCAACGTGGGTGGCGCGGTCGTCCATCTGCCCTCGGCGGAGCGAACGGCGCACATGATCGGCATGGTGCTGCAGACACGGGCCGCGACGCCGGCAGATGTCAGCGGCGCACTGCTGTACCTTGAACCGATCTGTGCGGGGATGTGCGCAGCGCGGGAAGACCGCATGACCGAGGTTGTGCCTTATCTTGAAGCCGAAATCCGACTGCAGACAGAGCAATTCGATGACTTGGCACAGTATGTGCCGAATGGGCGGCGATTTCATGAGGCGCTTGTCTCCCGCTGCGGTAACGAGCCGATGATCCTGCTGATCGGCTCGCTGGAGTTGATCTGGTCGGCGCACGAGTCGTCGGTGTGGAGCGACGACTCGGCGGCCGACGAGCGCTTCCGCGAAGAGCAACGGACCAAGGCGAGCAAGACGATGCGAGCCGCGCTGCGTGATCATCAACAACTCTTGGACGCGATCCGCGCCGGCGACAGAGCACGCGCGATTCGGATTGCACAGGACCACCTCTCGGCCGCCCGTGGCCGCACGCTTGCATTCGGCAGGGACAGAACCATTGAGGCGAAACTGATCCCACGGGAAGGGGTCCTTCCATGACAACCGTGCAAGGTTCGGGCGATCGCGTTCTGTTCGACGTGGAACCGGGCAAGCGGATAGCCACAATCACGTTGAACAACCCGAAGCAGCGGAACTCCTACGACGCGGCGATGCGCGAAAGTATTGCGCGCTGCCTGGATCGGGTCGCTGAGGACGACGATCTCACTGTCGTGATACTGCGCGGAGCCGACGCAGTGTTTTCCACCGGCGCAGACATGAAGAACGCCTACGGCTGGTACGGCGATGAGCGCTCGCGCGAAGAGCAGACAACAACCGATGAGCGCTCGCGCGAAGAGCAGACAACAACCGATGAGCGCTCGCGCGAAGAGCAGACAACAACCGAGGGCGGTGCCGAGGTCAAGCGGCGGCCCAGCCAGCGCCGTCGACTTACGGTGGACCGCAAGTCATTCGGCTTCTACCACAACCTGATGGGCTTCCCGAAGGTCACGGTGGGAGAGATCAGCGGCTTCGCCCTCGGCGGTGGCTTCGAGATGGCGCTGATGACCGACATCTCGGTGATCGCCCGCGACACGAAGATCGGCATGCCTGCGACTCGCTTCCTCGGGCCCGCGCTCGGCAGCCTGCACATGTTCTTCCACCGCCTCGGCCCGGTCCTGGCCCGTCGCCTCCTTCTGACCGGCGACATCATCGAGGCGGGCGCGATCGAGCACCTCGGCATCTTCACCGAGACATGCGACGCGGCTAGTGTCCCGGGGCGCGCCCGGTACTGGGCCGAGAAGGCGGCGAAGATGCCCGCCGACGGCGTCGTGATCGCGAAAGAGGCCTTCCGTCTGGTGGAGCAGAGCCAGGCGTACCAGGGTGAGGAGGTCGCCAGCTACCTGTTCCACGCGTTCGGCACGAACCTGCAGTTCGCGCCGGGCGAGTTCAACTTCGTCAAGACGCGAGCCCAGGTGGGTGCCAAGGAGGCGTTCAGGCTGCGTGACGAGCACTTCCACGTCCCGGAACCAGAGGCCTGATGATCCGGGCGGGTTCCGCTCATATACAGTTGGCTTTACAGAATCGCCACGTTCCGTAATGCGAGGTCAATACCATGCCCACACCCGTCATCGTCGCCGCGACCAGGACCGCGATTGGGCGATCCTTCAAAGGAACGCTGGTCAACACGCCTCCCGAGACGCTGATCACGACCGTGCTCCCCGAGGTCGTCCGCCGGTCGGGTATCGACCCGAGCGCCATTGACGACATCATCTTCGCCGAATCGCATTACGGCGGAGGCGATCTGGCTCGCTATGCGGCCGCGGCGACCGGCATGGAAGACATCCCGGGTCAGTCCGTGAACCGGCACTGCGCGGGCAGCCTCACCGCGATCGGAAATGCGGCCGCGCAGATCGGTTCCGGCATGGAGCGCGCGCTGATCGCCGGCGGCGTGCAGTCGCTGTCGATGACCCCGCTGATGAACCAGCGCATCCCCGGTCCAGAGCTGAAGTTCGAGGAGCGGTGGATGCCCCCGACACATCCCGAGACGCCGGATGCACCCTGCATAGACATGTCGATCACCGTCGGCTGGAACACTGCGCAGGCGGTCGGCATCACCCGCGAAGAGATGGACGCCTGGGCGGCGCGGTCACATCAGCGCGCCATCGCCGCGATCGACGACGGGAAGTTCGTCGACGAGATCATCCCGCTGAAGGTGCAGCAGTTCGACGGATCAGTGGTCGACTTCAGCGTCGACGAACATCCGCGCCGTGACACCACGGTCGAGAAGCTCTCCGAGCTGAAGGTCCTGCACCCGGAGATCGAAGGGTTCTCCATCACCGCGGGCAACAGCAGCGGCACCAACGACGCCGCCGCGGCCGTGGCACTCGTGGACAGCGACTACGCCGGTGCCGAGAAGCTGACGAGGATGGCCACCGTGAAGGCTTGGGCCGCAGCGGGCGTCGCGCCGCGCGACTGTGGGCTGGGCGCCGTGAAGGTGATCGCGAAGGTTCTGCAGCGCGCAGGCCTGAAGCCGTCCGACGTCGCGCTGTGGGAGATCAACGAAGCCTTCGCGTCGGTGCCGATCGCGGCGTGCCGCGAGTACGGCCTCGACGAGGAGAGGGTGAACTTCTCGGGCAGTGGTTGCAGCCTCGGCCATCCCATCGCGGCATCGGGTGCGCGGATGGTGACGACGCTCGTCTACGAACTACAGCGGCGCGGCGGCGGCATCGGAGTGGCCGCGATGTGCGCAGGCGGCGGGCAGGGCGGCGCGGTCGTCATCGAGGTCTGATCGACGCAGCCTTTGCGCGAATTCTGCACCACGGCTGTGGTTTTCGCCGATTTGCGACCATGGTGCAGAACTCGGCGCGGACTAGCGCTTCGCGACAGGCTTCCGCGCGCGGGTCCGCGGAGGTGCCTTCTGCCCCGCCTCGATCAAGCGGCTCGCATGGTCGAGGATGCAGTTGAGCCCGTACTCGAAATTCGTCTCGTCCGCTGCACCCAGTCGGTGACCCTTGGCGGCCAACTTGGCGATCAGCGGCGTGGTCTTCGGATCGAGCGCCCTGGGTTCGTAACCCGCGCGCTCGCCGTCGTCCAATTCACTGGTCTTCTCCTGCAAGCGCTCCAGGACCACGGTTCCCCGGACATGAAGCGACACTGCCGAATACGTGTCGAACGCATCCTCCGGCGAGAGTCCGGCCTCCACCAACGTTTCGATGGCCTTCTCCATCTGCTCGACCCCCAGGCGGCGCGCCTTGGCGCTGAGCGCGCCTCTGATGAGGATCAGGTCGGTCAGAATCGGGCTGCTCAAGAACGTCTTGCGCATCATGCGGGCGTGGTTGCGTAACGACTCGCGCCAGTTGTCGGCTTCCACATAAGGGGTGGCGAAGGTGAACTGGCTCAGTGCGCGATCGGCCATCGCATTGAGAAGGTCGTCCTTCTTGCGGAAGTACCAGTAGATGCTCGTCACGCCGACGCCGAGATGCTTGCCCAGCAGCGGCATGCTCAAGTTGTCGATCGAGACCTCGTCAGCGAGCTCGAAGGCGCCGTCGATGATGTCTTCTGGATTGATCGAACCGCGCTCACGTCGCTGACGCTTGTCGCCGGCTGCCTGTTTTGGCACGGTTGGCTACCTCCGTCAGAACTTCCGCTGACTACTGTAATAAATATAGTATAGCTTTCTGGGAGCCTGCGGGAAGGAAGCTATAGCACCATGGATTTGGGGCTGAAGGACGCAACTGCGGTTGTTGTCGGTGGCGGCCGCGGCATGGGACTGGCCACCGCTCGGTGCCTGGCGGAGGACGGTGCGCGGGTGGCTGTCGTCGGCCGCTCACGCGACGCTCTCGACCAAGCCGCCGAGGAGTTGACGCACTGCGGCAGCCCGGACGCCGTCGGGCTGGTCGCGGACGTCGGAGACACCGGGCAGGTCGACAAGCTTTTCGCCGACGTGGGTGAGAGGTGGAACGGCGAACTCAACGTGCTCATCAACGCCGTCGGTCCCAGCGCGGTCGGCAGTTTCGAAGACCTCACCGACGACCAGTGGCGGGAAGCCGTCGACGACGGCTTGATGGGCATGGTGCGCTGCGTCCGCGCGGCACTGCCATTGCTTCGGAATGCGCAGTGGGCACGGGTGGTCAACTTCTCGGCGCACTCGACGCAGCGACAAAGCGTGATATTGCCCGCCTACACCGCCGCGAAAGCGATGGTGAACAGCGTCTCGAAGAACCTGTCCCTGCTGTTGGCCAAGGACGAAATTCTGGTCAACGTGGTATCGCCGGGCAGTATCGCCTCCGAGGCGCTGGTCGGTTGGGCCTCGTCGGTGGGTGTGGACGGTACCGATCCCTATGCGTTGATGGACGCGATCGCCGAGCACTTCGGCCACCCGGCCCATCTCCCGCGCGCCGGCTTGCCGAACGAAATCGGGCCCGTCGTCGCATTCTTGGCGTCGCGGCGCAATTCGTACATGACCGGCGCCAATGTGAACGTCGACGGGGGCAGCGACTTCACCTGAGTAGGAGTAGACAATGGCAACGGCGAGCGAGGCGCGAGAGTGGGCACACAATTCCCTTCGGGGAATTGGGGATTCGCTGTATACCCCGTTTTGTGGAACCGACGGCGATGACATCGATTGGGATGCGTACCGCACGCTGGTGCGCCACTGCGTCGGCGATCTGGCCCACCCGATGCTGTGGGTGACAAGCGGTGTCGCGGAGTTCTGGTCGCTGACGATCCCGGAGCGGAAGCGCTTGCTGGAGATCGCAATCGAAGAAGCGCGCGCCATCAACCCCGACGTCGTCGTCCAATCCTGCACTGCGGCGCTTTCGGCCAAGGACTGCCTCGAACTGACTCGGCACGCCCAGGAGGCCGGCGCCGATATCGTCTACATCCAGACACCGATGATGGAATTGCACGGCGGTGAGGGCGTTCTGAAGTTCTTCCGATACATCAGCGATCGCACCGACATCGCGCTGGGCATGTTCAATTCGCCGTCGTCGAGATCCGTGCTCAACGCCGCGGAGAGCGCGCGGATCGTCGCCGAGATCCCGGCCGTCTGCGCGACGAAGGAGGGGGCGTTCCGGCCGGGGAACAGTCGCGTGCTGCACGACCTGGCACCCGAGCTGGTCATCTGGGAGTGCGACACGACGGTCTACCGCGCAGGATGGCTGCGTGCCGGTGTTGTCGGGCCGGCCCAACTGGGCACGACCGGATACCTCTACGAGACGCCGCAACGGCGAACGCTCACCGAATACTGGGAGATGATCTGGAACGACAAGCTGGTCGAGGCGATGGACTACGCCGTCGAATCCGGACTGGATCAGTTCGGTGTCGACATCGCGTCGTGGTTCACCTGTTATCCCGGCCGCCCCGACTACTTCACGCACTGGGGCGGCGCGTTCAAATACGCGGCGTCGGTGCTCGGGCTGCCCGTCGGCGATTACCCCCAGTCCCGGCCGCCGCAGGCTGAGCTACCCGAGCAGGCCAAGGTGCAGATCCGCGAGGTATATCGGCGCTTCGGATTAGTGGATCAGTGACGTTGCCAGGCCGGTGCGGAAGGCACTACCGATAGGTGTACAGTATGCGCATACATCCAGTTCGGAGCCACACCTGAGGAGGTCGCAGCGGTGAGTGGCGACCTGGTGCTGTGCGAGATACGCGACAGCGGTGTCGCCGTGTTGACGCTCAACCGGCCTGAGCGCATGAACTCATGGGGCGGCGGCTTGGCCGCTGCCTTCTATTCGTGCCTCGACCGAACCGAGGCCGACCCGAACGTTCGGGTTGTTGTCATCACCGGAAACGGGCGTGCCTTCTGCGCGGGCGCGGACATGGGGGATCTGTCCACGATCACCAACACCACCGTCGAGTCGGCCGGCGACACGGATGTCGACAAGCTGGTGGGAGAACGCCATCCACATTTCGTGACGACCCTGCGCAAGCCGATCATCGCGGCGATCAACGGTGCGTGCGCGGGCATCGGGTTGACCCATGCGCTGATGTGCGACGTGCGATTCGCCGCGGAGGGCGCCAAGTTCACCACGTCCTTCGCCCGCCGCGGGCTGATCGCCGAGTACGGCATCTCCTGGATACTTCCGCGTGTCGTCGGCTGGGGTGCAGCGCTCGACCTGTTGTTGACGGGCCGGGTGTTCCTCGCCGACGAGGCCGCGGCGCTCGGGCTGGTGAATGAAGTCATACCGCCCGAGGAATTGCTGCCGCGTGCGATCGCCTACGCGGAGGACATCGCTGCGAACTGCGCGCCGAGTTCCCTGGCGGTGATCAAGCAGCAGGTGTACGCAGACACTATGCACGATGTCTTCGAGGCGAGCGCGGTGGCGGAGAAGCTGATGCAGGAATCGATGCTCCGCCCCGACTTCATCGAGGGCATCACAAGCTTCTTCGAAAAGCGCCCACCCAACTTCCCGCCGGTGAAAGGACAGGAACAGTGACCCTGGACTACAAGGCCATCGACGTCGACAACCACTACTACGAGACATTGGATGCGTTCACCCGTCATCTGGACAAGAAGTTCAAGCGTCGTGGCGTGCAGATGGTCGCCGACGGCAAGCGCACCTTGGCCGTCATAGGAGACCGGGTCAACCACTTCATCCCCAACCCGACATTCGACCCGATCATCGTGCCCGGCTGCCTGGATCTGTTGTTCCGTGGCGAGATCCCGGAGGGCGTCGACCCCGCGTCGCTGATGAAGGTGGAGAGGCTGGCGGAGCACCCCGAGTATCAGAACCGCGACGCCCGCATCAGCGTCATGGACACCCAGGGCATCGAGACCGTGTTCATGTTGCCGACGTTCGCCTGCGGCGTCGAGGAGGCGCTCAAGCACGACATCGAAGCGACCATGGAGTCGGTGCACGCGTTCAACCTGTGGCTGGACGAGGATTGGGGTTTCGATCGGCCGGATCACCGGATCATCGCGGCGCCGATCATCTCGCTTGCCGACCCGACCAAGGCCGTCGAAGAGGTCGATTTCGTGTTGGCCCGTGACGCGAAGCTTGTCCTGGTGCGCCCGGCGCCGGTGCCAGGTGCCGTGAAGCCACGCTCGTTGGGCGATCGCGTCCATGACCCGGTGTGGGCGCGGCTCGCCGAGGCGGGGGTGCCGGTGGGATTCCATCTGAGCGACAGCGGCTATCTGCACGTCGCGGCGATGTGGGGCGGCAAGTCGACGTTCGAGGGGTTCGGTGCGAAAGATCCGCTGGATCAGGTACTTCTCGACGATCGCGCGATCCACGACACGATGGCCTCGATGATCGTGCACGGCGTGTTCACGCGCCATCCGCAACTGAAGGCGGTCAGCATCGAGAACGGGTCGTACTTCGTGCACCGGTTGATCAGGCGCTTGAAGAAGGCTGCCAACACCCAACCGAGAATGTTTCCCGAGGATCCCGTGGAGCAATTGCGCAACAACGTCTGGATCGCGCCGTATTACGAAGATGATTTGCCCGATCTGGCGAACAAGATCGGTGTCGACAAGATCCTGTTCGGGTCGGACTGGCCGCACGGCGAAGGACTCGAATCGCCGATCTCGTTCGCCGAGGAGCTCGCCGGGTTCAGCGATGCCGACATCCGGAAGATCATGCGCGACAACGCGTTGGACCTCCTCGGCGCCAAAGTCCCCTCGGCTGCGTAGGTTCAGTCTTGATGTCGAGCAGACGCAAATTCACCCTTTCGTCAGCGTGTCGGGGCGATTTTGCGTCTGCTCGCGGAGGTGACCGATGACCGAATGGACGTTGGGCGCGGTTCTGGACGCCATCGCGGAGGTGACGCCGGATCGTCTGATGACCGTGTGTGGGGACCGTCGCAGCACATTCGCCGAATCAGCGGACCGGACGCGCCGGCTCGCGAACTTCCTTGCCGGACAGGGCTTTGGCGCGCACCGCGAGCGTGAATCCCTTCAACGCTGGGAATGTGGCCAAGACCGCGTCGCGCTGATCATGCACAACGACCTGTATCCGGACATGGTCATCGGCTGCCTCAAGGGACGTACCGTCCCGGTCAACATCAACCACTACTACACGCCGCGCGAGGTCGGCGAACTGCTTGACTACGTCAAGCCTCGCGGCATCATCTACCACCGGTCACTCGGCGCGAAGTTCGCCGACGTACTGCCTCCCGAGGGGGCTGACCTGTTGGTGTCGATCGATGACGGAAGCGACGTCGCCGAGCTTCCCGGCGCGATCTCGTTGGAAGACGCTTTGGCGCAAGGGGATACCGATCAGCCTGTGTCACCGTCGCCTGACGACTTGATCATGATCTGCACCGGGGGCACCACCGGTCGTCCCAAGGGTGTGTTGTGGCGGCAATGTGACATGTACGTGCTGTCGATGAACGGGGCCGACCATGCCTCCGTCGATGAGATCCATGACAAGGTCCGCCAGGGCGGCCCGTCATGGTTCGCCGTGTCACCTCTCATGCACGCCGCCGGGATGTGGACCGCGTTCGCTGCGACCATGAACGGGATGACCGCGATCCTTTATGACACCCGGACGAAGTACGACCCACGCACGGCGCTGGAAACCGTGGAGCGCGAAAAGGTCGGAATGATGACGATGGTCGGTGACGCGTACGCCGGTCCGATGGTCGAAGAACTGCAGCGGAGTTCGTACGACCTGTCGTCGTTGTTCGCGATCGGGACCGGTGGGGCCGCAACGAATCCGAAGTATCAGCGCGCGCTGCTCGACGCCATCCCCCAGATCACCCTGATCAACGGGTACGGCTCGTCGGAAACCGGGAACATGGCGTTCGGGCACAGCCAACGCGGACACCAGAGCGACACGTTCCAGTTCCGGGAGGGCGGGCTGGTGCTGTCGGACGACTACAGCCGATTTCTCGAACCCGGTGAGCCTGAGGTGGGCTGGGTGGCCCGGTCCGGTCGAATCCCACTCGGGTATTTCAACGACGAGCAGGCCACCCGCAAGACCTTTCCCGAAGTCGACGGCGAACACGTCGTGATCTCCGGAGACCGAGCATCTGTCGAAGAGGACGGCACTCTTCGGCTCTTCGGACGCGATTCGCTGGTCATCAACACCGGCGGCGAGAAGGTTTTCGCGGAAGAGGTCGAGGAGGTCCTGCGCTCCCATCCTGGTATCCAGGACGCGCTGGTCATCGGCCGGGCAAGCGAGCGGTGGGGCGAAGAAATCGTCGCCGTGGTTGCGCTGCAACGGGATTGCGCCGACATCACCTATGAAGAACTCAATGGGCACTGCGCTTCGCAGCTGGCCAGGTTCAAGGCACCGAAGCAGTACATCTTCGTCGAACAGATACGCCGCCTCGGGAACGGCAAGGCAGACTACCGCTGGGCGAAAAGCCAGGCAGCACAGCGGGCAATGACATGACGCACAAGGTGATCGACTGCCTCGTCAATGTGCATTTCGGTGAATCCGAGAAGCAGCCGACGTGGATGCTGAAGGTGCGCGACGATTATTTCAAGGGCACGAAATCGATGTTCGCGCCGGTCGAGCTGGCCGAACTCGTCGACGAGATGGACGAGCAGGGCGTGCACAAGGCGATCCTGATGGACAATCTTGTCAAGCCGTCGGTGACCGCGCGCAAATTCGTTGAGGCCAAACCGGATCGGTTCGCGCTCGCAATGGGCGGTGTCAACCTGCTGCGGCCCGTGCAGCCGCTGAAAGAGCTGACCGCGATTGTCACCGATCTGCCGGTCGCCTACGCTGCGGTGGGGCCGAGCTTCTGGGGAGACGGGCAATACCCGCCTGGCGACGCGGTCTACTACCCGCTATACGCCAAGTGCGCCGAGCTCGACCTGCCGCTGTGCATGAACACCGGCATCCCAGGCCCGCCCATTCCCGGCGAGGTGCAGAACCCCATCCATCTGGACCGGGTGTGCGTGCGGTTCCCGGAGCTTCGGCTGTGCATGATCCATGGCGCGGATCCGTGGTGGGACATCGCGATTCGGTTGTTGATCAAGTATCAGAACCTGCGTTTGATGACGTCGGCGTGGTCGCCGAAGCGGTTGCCGGAGAGCCTTCTGCACTACATGCGGACGCGGGGTCCGGGCAAGGTGATCTTCGCATCGGACTGGCCGGTGTTGCGGATGCGTCGCGTCGTGCCAGAAGCGGCGGCACTGGACCTGCCGGCCGAGGTGCTTGAGAACTATCTGTACAACAATGCACAGGAATTCTTCTTTTCAGACCGGGAGGACTGACGATGGACCGGTACGAATTGCGCAGGCTGGACTACAGCCTGTCGGAGGATCACGAAGCGCTGCAGGCGGCGTACCGGCAGTTCTTCAAGACCCACTGTCCGATCGAAACAGTCCGCGCTGCAGAGGAATCCGGCTTCGACAAGAGCCTGTGGGAGCGGCTGTGTGCGATGGGTGCGGCGACGATGGCGCTGCCGGAGTCAAGCGGCGGCGACGGCGCGACCTTGGTCGATTTGACGTTGGTGGCCGAGGAGGTCGGGCGCAGCCTGGCACCGGTGCCCTGGATCGATCACGTCTGTGCCGCACGCCTGCTGGGCCGGTTGGGATCATTGGACGTCGACGTCGTCAACGGTAAGCAACTCGCCGCTCTCGATCCGCAACAAGACAGCGTGAGCGGCAGGCGATTGATCCCCGCCGGGTCGATCGCCGACCACATCATCATTCGTGACGGCGACGAAATCGTTGGCTTGAAGTTCGACACGCGACCGGCCAAGGTCGACAACATCGGACGGCTGCCGATGGCCTGGGTCGATCCGGCCGCTGCCGACAGTCGCACAGTGCTGGCACGCGGACCCGACGCCCTCGCAGAATATCAACTGGCGCTGGACGAGTGGCGATTGTTGACCGGTGCTGCGCTGGTGGGTCTCGTCGAAGAGACGATGAGCATCGCAGCGGAGTTCGCCAAGAACCGGTACACGCTCGGCGTGCCGATTTCGACTCTGCAGGCGATCTCGCATCCGTTGGCGAACATCGCCATCACCGTGCAGGGCGGCCGCAATCTGGCCCGGCGCGCCGCGTGGTTTCTCGACAACGAGCCCGAGGAGCGGCCCGAACTCGCGCCATCGGTGTTCGTGTTCATGGCCGAGGAAGCGGCCAAGGCCGCCACTATGGCCGTTCACATCCAGGGCGGGCTTGGTGTGTCGGCGGAAGCGGCCGCCACCGCGTACCTGGTGCGGGCGCGCGGGTGGGCACTGGCGGGCGGCGACCCCGGTGCGACCGCCAAGTACGTCGCCGAGATCGTCGCGGCCCGCGAAAGGCCGATGAGCGCTGGCGCGAAGAGCGAAAGCACGGGTTAGGCAACAGAACATGGATTTCTCTCGAGTCGACCTGTCCGATGACGACAAGACTTTCCTCGACGAAGCGCGGACCCTTCTCCAAACCCACGTGACCGACGAGGTCAAGCGCCGCGATCGCGAAACGGGTGACAACTTCGACGAAGGCGTGCATCTGGCGCTGGGGGCAGCAGGGTACCTGGAACGCGAGTGGAAGCCGGCCGCCGAAGGCGGTTTCAGCCGGGTGCGACGCCGCATCTGGGAGTTGGAGAAGCGACGGGCTCATGTCCCGTGGGTGACCTGGGGCACAAGCGCCATGATCGCGCAGTCCGTGCAGAAGTTCGGATCGCCCGAACTTCAGGAGGAGGTGATGCCCGGCTTCTTCAGCGGTCACGTCAGGATGTGCCTCGGCTACACCGAGCCCGAAGGTGGCTCGGACGTTGCCACGTGCAAGACCCGTGCGGTGCGTGACGGCGACGAGTGGGTGATCAACGGGTCCAAGATGTTCACCACAGGAGCGCAGAACTGCCAGTACGTCTTCCTCCTCACCAACACCGCTCCAGATGCCCCGAAACACAAGAGCCTCAGCATGTTCCTCGTGCCGCTGAATACACCGGGCATCGAGATTCAGGGCATCCGGACCATCGACGGCGACCGCACCAACATCGTCTACTACAGCGACTTACGCGTCGCTGACAAGTACCGGCTGGGTGAGGTGAACGGTGGCTGGGCGGTGCTTCGCGAGCCGCTCAACGTCGAGCACGGTGCCGTAGCCGCAGCGCCCGACGGCCTGCAGGACGTGTCGATCATGATGCATCAGGCCGGTTTCATGGCCGACGCGGCCGACAAGGCCGCCGCGGTCGTCTCGCGAGAGGATCCCAACGGGCGCCGCCAGATTGATGACCAGTCAGTGGCCTACAGGCTGGGACGAAGCGTGGCACGGATGGAGGCCGCACTCTCTGCCCCAAGCATTTTCGGCCGTGTGGCTCTGGCGCAGACGATGCGCGATATCTCACCGGACCTGATGGACATCCTCGGTGCGGCGTCGGCGCTTCCGATCGGCACCGATGGTGCCGCCGACGACGGCGCGTCGGAGTACATTTATCGCTTCGCGCCGTTGGTCGGAATCTACGGCGGGACCCTCGAAGTGTTCCGGAACATGATCGCGCAATACGTTCTGGGACTTGGCAAGCCGAACTACTCGCCACCGGTGAGCAAAGCTTCCTGAAGGGGTGCACAGGTGTCCGCGACGCCGGTCCGAGTCGGGCTACTCATCGACTATCTCGACGACGAGGGCGGTTTCGATCAGAACATTCTGCCGTCGTTGGAACTTGTGGTCGACGAGTATCTCCAACGGGGCATCCTCGAGCGGCCGGTGGAGTTCGTCATCCGTAGCGTGCAGGGGCTTCCCACAGGCACTTTCCGGGCCGTCCGAGATGCCTTCTTCGAACTGATCGACGAAGGAGCTCTTGTCATCTTCGGTCCCTTGGTCTCGGAGAACGGAGTCGGATTACGCCGATACATCGAAGAACTCGCTGAAGTGCCGTGCATCACGATGGCCGCAAGCGAAACCATGCTTGGCGAATGGGTTTTCGGACTTCCCGCCGGTTCGATGGAAGAGGAGCCGATCATCATGGCGGTGGTCGCGGCCATGGACGGCTGCCACAGTGTGGGGCTGGCCTTCGAAGACTCGCTGATCGGATACGAGTACCTTCGCACTACCCGAGTCGCATGTGCCGATGCGGGTCTACGCATCACCGCGGAAGTCCCGATTCTCCAGGTTGTGTCGGAGAAGAAGGCGGCGATGGCAGCCCTTGCCGCTGACAGACCGGATGCCATCATGCACGTCGGGTTCGGCCTCGGTATCCCCGGCATGAACGCCGCGCTTCAGGCGATCGGCTGGGTGCCGCCCCGGTACACGACAACTGCATTCGAATTCGCGTCGACCAGTCCGTGGTGGCGGGAGCAACTTGCCGGTTGGATCGGGCTTGACCAGTACGACGAGCGGAATCGATGTGCGCAGCAGTTCCTCGACCGTTTCGAGGACCGCCACGGTCGCCGGTCCGCCTACTTCTTTCCGGTGTACTGCTACGACGTCGGGCGGCTGATGGTGACCGCTCTGGCCAACGCGCGTCCGCTGACCGGGTACGGCGTAAAGCAGGCACTCGAGAAGATCAAGATGCTTCCCGCCGCCAGCGGCGCACCCGGCACCCGCCTCCGCTTCGGCAGGTACATCCGCCATGGCTGGGTCGGCAGCGAGTTCCTTGTCGCCCGACGTGTGCTGCCCGACGCCAGCGCCATAGTCATGCACGGCACCATCGAGGGCTTGCTCGAGCCGCCAATGTTGTCGTGACAGTGGGGATGCTTGTCGGCCGGCCGAACTACGCACCGCCGAAATGACAACTCAGGCGATGGCGCCTGACTCCTTGAGCTCGGCAATGCGGTCCCAGTCCATGCCGAGTTCCAAAAGGACGACTTCGGTGTGCTCGGAGGCCTGCGGGGCGCGCGTGGTCACCAGCGGCTCGTGGTTGAACTGAACCGGCCCCCGTACCACCTTGAACGGCCGCCCGCCGTCGCTCGCTTCCACCTCGACGATCATGTCGTTGGCGATCGCCTGCTCATCGGTGGCGAGGTCGATGAAGCTCTGAAACGGCGCCCACTGACCCTTCATCGTCTTCAGATGCTGGCGCCAATACTCGAAGGGCTTGCTGCGGATCGCCTCTGCGACGAGTTCGACTGCCGCCTCAGCGTTTTCGATGAGCGGCAACACTTCGGAGAACCGCGGGTCGTCTGCCAACTCGGCAAGTCCCAGATGCTCGAATGCATCGCGGATGTAGCCCGTCGGGCTCACGATGCAGAGGTTGATCGTGCCGCTGTCGGAGGTCAGGTAGTTGCCCATGAACGGGTTGACCGTCGGCCCGACGGAACCGGGCATGACAGAACGCATAGTCTCGCCGGTTTCCATGCCCTGCGTCATGCTCGCTCCGCCTGCCCACCACGCCGTGCTCAGCAGTGACACATCCAGCTCGACGGCTTCGCCGGTTCGTTCGCGATTGAACAGGGCCGCAGAGATTCCGCCGGCGATGAACATGCCGCCGATGGAGTCTCCGAACGCCGGAATGCCTTGCGACAACGCGCCACCCAACTCCTCGGGCGTCAATGCATGACCGACGCCGCTGCGCGTCCAGAAGGCTGTCCCGTCAAAGCCGCCGACGTCGCGTTCGGGCCCCTTGTCGCCATAGGCGCTGCCGCGCGCGTAGATGATCTTCGGATTCACCTCTCGGATGTGTTCGACGTCGAACTTGTTCTTCTGACGCACCGCGGGCATGTAGTTCGTGAGGAAGACATCGGAGGTTCTGGCGATCTCGTACAAGACCTCCTGACCGCCCGGCGTGGACATGTCGATCCCGACGCTGCGCTTGCCGCGGTTGGGATGCTCGATCAAAGGATGACGATCCGGGTTGAGCTCGGAGCCGCCCATGTTGATGAAGCCGCGCTGGGTGTCACCGCGCACCGGATGCTCGACCTTGATGACGTCTGCACCCCAGTCGGCCAATATGGCCCCGGCCGCAGGGACGAAGGTGAATTGCGCGACTTCGAGGACTCGGACGCCCTCCATCACCTGGATCACAAGAGCATCAAACCACGTCGAACGTCACCGGTAGCGCAGTCGGCGAGCGGAAGGGGTTGCCGCGAATGTGCGGATCCTCGTCGGTCACAAGCTGGATGTTCGTCAGGCGGGCGAGCAGACACTCGAAGGCGACGCGGGTTTCCAAACGCGCCAAATGCAGTCCCAGGCATGTGTGTTCGCCCGCCGCAAATGAGATATGCGGGATCGGCTTGCGGAAGATGTCGAATTCCTCGGATCGTTCCCAGCGGCGTTCGTCGCGATTCGCCGAGCCGATGCAGACGTCGATCATCGAGTCGGCGGGAATCGCGACACCTTCGAGGTCCGTATCCTCCGTCGCGAACCGCTGCACCGACGTCAGCGGTGTCTCGTACCGGAGATTCTCTTCGATCGCCTTCGTCACCAGCTCTCGATCGGCCTGCACGGCCGCGAACTGATCCGGGCGTGTCAGCAGGTTGTACAACAGATTGCCCGACGATCGGTACGTGGTTTCGAGACCTGCGGGAAGCAGCAGCCGCAGGAACGAGTAGATGGCTTCGTCGCTGAGCTTCTCGCCGTCGATGTCGGCGCTGACGAGGTCACCGATGATGTCCTCGGTCGGCTGCGACTTGCGCTGCTCGATCTGCTCGTGGAAGTAATCCTTCAGCGCCGCGGACGCCTCGAACGCGGTCTTGTAGTCGACGTTGTAGCTGATGAGCTGAATCGCGCGCCTGCGGAACTCGGGAAGGTCTTCTTCGGGCAGACCAAGCAATTTCGAGATCACCCGCGTCGGGAACTCGAACGTGAACTGTCGCACCAGATCGGTCTCGGCGGCGTCGGCGAACTCGTCGATCAATTCGGTGCAGACCGGACGAACGATCTCGGGCTCCCACCGGGCCAGCGACTTGGTCTTGAAGGCCGCTGACACCAAGTTGCGGTGCTCGCGGTGCTCCTTGCCCTCCATCGCGAGGATGGTCTTGCCGATGAACAGCCCGATGGACGTGTCGTAGCCTTCCGAGCTGAACAGCTTTCCGTCGCGAAACACCGTATTCACTGCGTCGAATGACAAGGCCGAGAACACGTGCTTCGGCCTCATCGACTCGGGAAGCTTGGAGTAGTCGACCACCGGGCCTGCGAAGACGCCGTTTCGTCGGCGCCGCTCGGCGAAGAAGGGGTAAGGATCGCGCTTCCACTCAGCGGCCCGGTCGGCGGGCAGGATCTCCTGGGCTTGCGTCTCCAAGGCGGTACTCCGAGTGTTCTCTGATGCGGACCACATGATCGTACTGTAAATATTACAGTATTAGTACCGGCGCTAGGCGGGTAAGTTCCCGTCGTGGCGCGAAAGGACTTCGTAGATGAATGACGTGGCGATCATCGGGGTGGGCCTGCACCCATTCGGTCGGTTCGAAGGCAAGACCGCCATGCAGATGGGTGCGGACGCAATCTTCGCTGCAGTCGCCGACGCCGGCGTCGAGTGGTCGGACATCCAGTTCGGTGTCGGCGGCAGCTGGACCGTGGCCAATCCCGACGCGATCGTCAGCTTGGTCGGACTCACCGGCATCCCCTTCACCGACGTCTTCAACGCCTGCGCGACAGCGGCCAGCGCCGCCAAGATGTGTGCCGACAGTATCCGGTTGGGCGACTACGAGATCGGCATCGCCGTGGGTATGGACAAGCATCCCCGCGGTGCGTTCACCGAGGACCCCGCGCTGGTCGGGATGCCGACCTGGTACGCGCAGAACGGACAGTACCTCACCACCAAGTTCTTCGGAATGAAGGCCAACCGATATCTGCATGAGCACGGTATCTCGCAGCAGACGCTCGCGAAGGTGGCCGCAAAGAACCTCCGCAACGGCGCGCTCAACCCGAATGCGTTTCGGCGCAAGCCGATCCCCGAAGATCAGATCCTGGACTCGCCGATGTTGAACTACCCCCTCACGCAGTACATGTTCTGTGCGCCCGACGAAGGCGCCGCGGCGGTGGTGATGTGCCGCGCTGACATCGCGCACCGCTACACCTCGAAGCCGGTGTACCTGCGCGCCGTGGAGGTTCGGACCCGCCGCTACGGCGCCTACGAGGTGAACACCACGTTCGCTCCGGTTGCCGAGGACGTATCGCCCACGGTCTACGCGTCACGGGCCGCGTTCGAAAAGGCCGGTGTGGCACCGGAAGACGTCGACGTCATCCAGCTGCAGGACACCGACGCCGGCGCCGAAGTGATCCACATGGCCGAGTGCGGCTTCTGCGCCGACGGACAGCAGGAAAAGCTATTGGCCGACGGCACAACGGAAATCAGCGGCGCGATGCCCGTCAACACCGACGGGGGACTGATCGCGAATGGCGAGCCGATCGGTGCCTCCGGACTACGGCAACTCCACGAGCTGGTGCGCCAGCTGCGCGGGGAGGCCGGCGACCGACAGGTGCCCGGAGATCCGCGAGTGGGTTTCGCGCAGCTTTACGGTGCGCCGGGCACCGCCGCGGCCACCGTCGTCTCGACCTAGCCGCTGACCGCCTGCTTGCGCGCCCATCGGTAGTCCGCCTTGCCCGCCGGACTTCGCTCGATCGCGGGACGAAACACGACCGCCTTCGGCAGCTTGTATCGCGCGATCGACTTGGAGGCGTGATCGATTATCTCCTGAGCCTCGGCGGTGCTGCCGTCGGCTAGCGCGACGACGGCGACCACTTCCTGACCCCAGCGCTCGCTCGGCCGCCCGGCCACGAGGACGTCGGCGACCGCCGGATGGGACGCGATCGCCATCTCGACTTCCTCCGCGAAGATCTTCTCCCCACCCGAGTTGATAGTCGCCGAGTCCCGGCCGAGCAGCTCGATGGAGCCGTCTTCGAGGTGGCGCGCGCGGTCGCCCGGCACCGCGTACCGCATGC
Source organism: uncultured Actinomycetota bacterium (assembly GCA_963744085.1). GTDB lineage: Bacteria > Actinomycetota > Actinomycetes > Mycobacteriales > Mycobacteriaceae > Mycobacterium. The sequence goes on along the minus strand of CAVUSK010000010.1, from coordinate 272,671 downwards.
CCTCGATGACGGGAAAGGTGGCTGCCGTCTTGGCCGGGTCCCCTTTATATCCCAGCGGCACATAGCCTTTCTGCGCGAGCCAGCCGATACCTTCGTGGCCGGGAGCGAGGATCGAGCTCAGGTCGTCGGCGGCCACGTAGGTGTCGGGTCCGGCGTTGAACGTGCCTGTCGACACCGCTCCGGACATTGACATGTGGTGCATCTGAGCGCCGGTCTCCGACGAGCCCACCCCGTCGATCACGATCGCGTTCGGAAGCGCCGTGATCAAGCGTTCTTTGATGGACGGGGTCAACATTGCGCCACCGTTGGCCACCACGGCCAGCGACGAGAGGTCCGCCCTCCCGCTTTCGATCGCCGCGAGAAGCGGCCGCGCGATGGCGTCGCCGACCACGGTCACCACCGCAACGCGTTCGCGTTCGATCGTGCGGACGACGTCGTCGGCGTCCATTCTGTCGACCACAGAGGCGAAGACAAGCGACTGCCCTGTGGTGATCGCCGTCATGACGCCCCATTGCGCAGCGCCGTGCATCAGCGGCGGCAGGATCATGATCTTCGTGCCCGGATTCTCCGCGGCGCGCGTCACGATCTCGTCGTAGGACCCCATCACCCCGCCGCCGACGAGGTCTCGCCCCCCGAACGATGTCACGAAGATGTCGTGCTGGCGCCAGAGCACGCCTTTCGGCATCCCCGTGGTTCCGCCGGTGTAGAGGACATATAGGTCATCGGGCGACGGTTCGACCGGCGGAGGCTCCGGCGAACTCGACGCGATCACCGTCTCGTAATCCACTGCGCCGTAAGGCAGGTCGTTGCCTGAGTCGTCGGCGATCTGGATGAGCACACGCAGCCTGGGCAGGTTGGGGAGTACCTCGGCGACTCGCGGCGCGAATGCGGCGTGGTAAATCAACGCGCTCGCACCGGCGTCCGCAAGGAGGTACCCCAGCTCAGTTTTGACGTACCGATAGTTCACGTTGAACGGCGCGACCCGCGCCCGCCACGCGCCCAGCATGGCCTCGACGTACTCGTTTCCGTTGTACGCATAGATCCCGACAAGATCCTGACCGACCTCGTGTCCTGCGAGCGACGATCGCTCCGTGTGGCATCCCAGTCCACGCGAATGCAGGTAGGACGCGAGCCGCGTCGACCGGTCGACGATCTCCGCGTACGTGTAGCGCCGGTCGCCCTGCACGATCAGCTCGCGATCACCGACGGCCGCCGTGACGGCGTCGGCGACCGCCGGGACGGTGTATTGCGGGCTCAGGATTGCCTCCATGCCTGGAGTAGATCATCTGTCGTGGTGATCGTCGCCAGCAGGGACAGGGTGTAGTCGAGCACCGCATCGCCGTAGTCGGCGGGGAAGCCGGCGACGGCGTCGCGCGGCAGCACAACTCGGTATGCAGCGTTGACCGCGTCCATGACGAGGTTCGGGATCGCGATGTTGAGCGATACGCCGACGCCGACGATGGTCGAGACGCCGAGATTGCGCAGGATCGCGTCGAGGTCGGTGCCGCCCATCGGTCCGACGCCGTGCCAACGGTGAAGGACGACGTCGGTCGCTTCCGGCCCGAGTTCGGGCAGCAGCGTTGCTCCCTCGCTGCCGGGCGCGATGTCTACGTCGTTGCGTCCGCCGGCGAAGATCCTGGCGTTGTGGTTGGCGCCCAGACCGTCGGGCCGCCGCTGCACCAGGCAATGGACGATGCGCACACCGGCCACACGGGCCACCGGCAAGAGCCGAACGATGTTGGGCAGTGCTTCGCGGCGGGCTTCCTTCGCGAGAACAGCCAGTCCCGCGTTCGGACCCATCACCGCGCCTTGGCATTCCTGGGTGACGATCGCGGTGTGTTCGGGTGCGGCGAGTTCGGTGAGATCGACGGTCATGCCGGTACTTCGTAGAATTGCGTCGCCCACTTCCGCAGCGCCATATAGGGTTTCGCGTCCACCTTGGACAATGCCGGCCGCTCGACGTACTCCTGGTAGCGCCAGATGTCGAGGTCTTCCCAGACAGTGCCCAAGAACTGCCTCTCCACTTGACGGCGCACCGCGTCCGGGGGCACGGCCGACGTTTCACCGGGAACCTTCGGCCACCAAATCGAATAGAACATCGTCGAATACCCGTCGTCGACCGGCGTGACGGCGAAGATGAGCCGATGGTTCGACGAACCTTCGAACACGCTGATCGCACCGCCCAGACCAAACATGTGACTGTGGATCCGCAATGCCATCTTGTCCGGATCGCCGCCTCGTGCGTCCGGCCATCCGGTGAGGAACCGCCATTGCTGATCGACGATCCGCCAATCGAGGCATACCGGTGTCACCGTTGCACCGTGCACGTACTTGAAGTGGGAGCTGTCGGGGCCGTTCTCCGCCACGATCTGTGGATGCACCGGCTCGTTCTCGGTACGTCGCGAAAACTCGGGGTAGGGGCGGTAATACGCCGACGGGTCGGTCTCGAATTGGGGGAACGACCTGAAGATGTCGGGCATCTCCCATTGCGGTTCCTTGCCTTGTGGTTGGTGCCAGACGAACACGCAGTCGTACTGCTCGTGTACTGGAAACACCCGCAGCTTCAGCGCGCGGTTGGGCCGATCCGGCTGATAGGGGATGTATCGATTGGTGCCGTCCGGTCCCCACCGCCAGCCGTGGAACGGGCACTCGACGCAGTCGCCCACCACCTTGCCGCCGTGGCCGATGTGCGCGCCGAGGTGCCGGCAGTGCGCCGACAGCACGTGCAATTCGCCGGACTCGTCGCGATAGGCAACCAGGTCTTCACCGAAGTAGCGCAACGGCCGCACCTCGCCGACGGGGAACTCGGGAGACCAGCCGATCATGAACCAGCCGGTGACCTTCCACGTGAACGGCACCTGCACGCCACGACCTCCCAGGTCAAACAGTCGATACCGAATACATTACAGTATAGATTTCCGCCGTTGACATGGAGAGGTCGCACGATGGCAGAAACGACAGTGGCCGACGAGCTCGAGGCGATCCGGCAGCTGAAGGCCCGCTACTGCCGATTCCTGGACACCAAGGACATCGAGTCGTGGCGATCGGTATTCGCCACCGACGTGGTGGCCAAGGTCGACCTCGCGGTCTCGACCGGTGGCGCCGACCCCATGACGACACCGCCCGTGGAGGGTGTCGACCAATTCGTTCCCGCCGTGCTGGCGGGCATCGGCGATGCCGCGACCATGCACCATTGCCACACGCCAGAGATAGCCCTCACCTCCGAGACGACCGCGACCGGGATCTGGGCGATGGAGGACCACCTCATCTACCCGGACGGGCGCGAATTGCGCGGCGCCGGTCACTACCACGAGACCTATGAAAAGCAAGACGGCGCATGGCGAATCAAGACCCTGCACTTGACCCGAACGATTCAGCAGTTAGTCGGTGATTTCTCGGCGCAAGTGCCGGACAGCATGGCGACCTGAGGCACGAGAGGAGGGCCTGCATGCCGAAGTCTGACGTCTCCAAGGTCAACATCGTCCCGTACGTGTCGTTGGCGGATGCATCCGTACAAGACCATTCCACGATGGACAAGCAGGTCCTGGAGGTCATCAAGGTGCGCGCCACACCGCGCGAGTAAGGAAGCAGTAGACTTGCCTGTAAACAAGAAACTGGTCATCGGCGCGAGCGGGTTTCTGGGTTCACATGTGACGCGGCGGCTCGTGCAACGCGGCGACGACGTGCGCGTGTTGATCCGCAGAACCAGTTCAACAAAAGGTATTTCAGATCTGGACGTGGAGTACCGCTACGGCGACATCTTCGACGATAAGGCGCTGCGCGATGCGATGGACGGCTGCGACGTCGTCTTCTACTGCGTGGTCGACACCAGGGCGTGGCTGCGTGACCCGGCTCCGTTGTTCAAGACCAACGTCGAAGGGCTTAAGCATGTGCTCGACGCCGCGGTCGACGCCAAGCTCACGCGGTTCGTGTTCATGAGCACGATCGGGACGATCGCGCTGAGCGACGACGGTCCCGCCACCGAGGATCAGCCGTTCAACTGGTACGACCAGGGCGGCGGTTATATCCAATCCCGTGTTGACGCAGAGAATCTCGTGCTGCAGTACGCCAACGAACTCGGGCTGCCCGCGGTCGTGATGTGTGTGTCGAACACGTATGGCCCCCGAGACTGGCAACCGACCCCGCACGGCGGCCTGGTCGCGCTGGCGGCAACGGGAAAGATGCCGTTTCGGTTCAACGGGCTTGCGTACGAAGTGGTGGGAATCGAGGACGCGGCGAACGCGCTCCTTTTGGCGGCGGACAAGGGCCGCAACGGCGAACGGTACATCGTGTCTGAGCGATTCATGTCCTGGCGCGACATCTTCGACACCGCGGCCGGCGCAGTTGGTGCGCGCGGCCCCAGACTCGCGGTTCCCCTCAGGCTGACTCGCGTCTTGGGACGAGTCGGTGATGTCGCATCACGGGTGGTGCGACGTGACCTGCCCGTCAACACGATCGCCGTCAGGCTGGCGCACATCATGTCGCCGATGGATCACGGCAAGGCCGTGCGCGAATTGGGTTGGCAGCCAAGCCCAACGCCCGACTCGATCCGCGAGGCGGCGCGCTTCTACGAGCAGCGGCGGCGCAGGCAACGCCGAACCCCCGACACGCCGCGTGAGATTCACGTTTGGCAGAAGAAGTTCGAGGAGCGGTCTGCTAAACGTCAATCTCGGTGATCAGGGTTTGCCGAAGCCGGCCGCGTTCAGGATCTTCTGGCCCGCCTCGTCGGTGACCAAGTCGACGAACTTGTGCGCCAGCTCGGCGTTCTGAGATCCCTTCAGCACGGCGATCGGATAGGTGTTGACGGCGCCGGCGGCCTCGGGGAACGGCACCGAGGTGACCTTGTCGCCGGCGGCGAGGGTGTCGGTGCCGTAGACCACCCCTGCGTCGGCTTGGCCGGACGTCACTTTGTTGAGGACTTCGGTAACCGAGGACTCTTCGCTGACCGGCGCCAACTGCACGCCGGTGGTTTGTTCGACCTTCTGCGTGGCGGATCCGCACGGCACTTGGGGTGCGCACACGACGACATTGAGACCCGGCTTCGTCAGATCCCTGAACCAGGTGATGTTCTTCGGGTTGCCGGGAGCGACGGCGATGGTCAGGGTGTTCGACGCGAAGTTCACCGGGTTGCCGGCGAGCAGACCGCCCTGTGCCGCCTTGTCCATGTTCGCGGTGTCGGCGGCGGCGAACACGTCTGCTTGGGCACCCTGGGTCAGCTGGGTGACCAGGTCCGCGGAGCCGGCGAAGGAGAACTCCACCGCAGCGCCCGGGTTGTCCGTCTTGAACCGTTCACCGATCTCCGTGAAGGACTTGTTCAACGAGGCCGCCGCAAACACGATGATCTTCCCGCCGGCCGTCGCGGTCGCCGGTGCGCCGGATGAGGTGCCGGACTGCGACTTTTGGCCCGCCGAGCCGCATCCGCTGATCAGTGCGATCGACAGCACGGCCGCGAGCGCAAACCGGCAGGGGCTTTTCATGACGGTCCTCCAGGAGTTTCGACGATCACGGTGGTGGCCTTGACGACGGCCACTGCGACGCTGCCCGGCTCGAGGTTCAATTCCCGGACGGCGTCGGCGCTCATCAACGAGACCACTGTGAAGGGCCCGCACTGCATCTCGACCTGTGCCATGACTTGGTCGGTGACCACCTTGGTCACCAGCCCGGCGAATCGGTTGCGCGCCGAGCTCGCGATGCTGATCGGGTCTTTCGGTGGTGTGGCCGCGTGGGTGCGAGCGAACTCCGCAAGCGCGTCGCCCGCAATGACTTTCCGTCCGGATGGATCGCGTCCAGCCGGCAGGCTACCGTCGTCGATCCATCGCCGGACGCTGTCGTCGCTGACTCCGAGCAGCTCAGCCGCCTCTCGGACCCGAAGCATGGGCACCGCAGGATCGTAGCCGCACATGCGGCGGATAAACAATGATTGGTCCGCGGATGCGGCTAATCTGCCCGGCGCGATGCAATCGTCGAATCCGGGGCGAACCAGTCCGTCGACACAAATCGGTGCCGGATCAACCACTCGTCACCCACGGGGACGAAGGTGTCCCGGTAGCGGCCGTGGTGGTCCAGCCCGATTTCCGTGAACACCGTGAAGTACGACGCGACGCGCGCCTGCTGCGGAGTCAGTTCGAGGAATTGGATGTTGGTCAGGTTGTGGCGCACGATGCGCTTGACAGCCGCGGGATTCGTGGGCGGTGTCGCGACGCCGCCCAGAAAGTCCACAATCGCGGTACGCCCACAAAGCCTTTCCTCGCCGCGAATCTCGAGTTCTCCATCCTCACAGAAGGTTTGAGCTAGATCGTCCAGTCGCGCGGAATCGCCGGACCAAGTGTACCGGGCGAGGGTGTCCCGGATATGTTCTCGTGCAGCGAGTTCCCAGGGCTGCATCCTTCTATCCCCAGACCTTGCGGAAGAGATATGACCCGACGGTGGTGGCCCGGTCATCGGCTCCTTCGTCGTGCATGATCACGCGGACCGCGATCACGCCGTCTGCGCCGACGAGCGGTTCACCCTCGACGCGAAAGGGGCCGACCTTGCCACGGGCAACGAACATCACATGACACGACACTCCTTGGAGTTGATCGGATCCCGCGACGCCGGCGGCCAGGTCGAGCGCGGCGGTCTCCAAGATCACGAACTGGGGTCCGATGTGCAGCGCGGCATCGGGGGAGGCCACCCGGTCGGTGAGTTCGGGCAGCAGCCACCGGCCGTCGTCGCTCCGGTAGCCGCCGAAGACCTGCCAGAGCGGTGGCAGGTCGGGGGAGTCGACCACCTCGATGGCCTCGACGGGCATCTTCTCGAGGCCATCGGGCGGCGTGCCGATGCTGATGCCCTGGCCCTCGATCAGTGCGAGCACTCGGGTCGGCCGATCCGCATCGACGATCTTCGAACGGCTGTAACCCATTTGACGCCCGCGCTTGAGCTCCTCCGACACGATCTCGATGCGTCGGACGTCGCGGCCGGGGTCGAGGATCTGGCACGAGTGAATGACCGGGTTCGGGACCGCCTCCAGGTCGGACATATGCCCGCTCTCCGGCGACGCGATACCGAGCACTGCGAAAAGCAATCCGCCGGTGGCGTTGCGCATGTCGCGGCGGAGCGTGACGGTGTTGTCCGTCGGGCCGAGGTCCATTTGCGCATGGGTGCGACCGATGTAGCGGTAGCTCAGCAGCCCGCCCCAGCGCCGGCGAAGCTCGGCGGCGTAGGCCTCAGGTTGATCGGCGAGATCGCGAATGTCTCGGGGCATGAGAGCCTCCTTTCTGTTTCTGTCGAGGAGCGCCGTAGTCGCTCACCATCCGATCGCGAAGGTAGGCGAGATCTCGCGCGAGGTCGTAGCGATCCGGCAGCGCGATCCATTGAAACGCCACCCCGAAGACACCCGCGCTGATGTCGTTGACCGCCGTTTCCATGTCGATGTCGGGCCGCACCGAGCCGTCGCGAATGCCCTTCCGCAGGCCCGTTTCCACCATCTCGACTCCGCGCGTCAGCCAGGCCCGCAGCACGGGTCGCACCGGCGACGTCGACTTCACCGCCTCGAAGGTCATCGCGAAAACCGCGCGCAGGAAGTCGGGAGCTTCGGCGTAGACCTCCTGTATCCGGCCGAAGTGCGCCAGCGCTTCCTCGAGGCCTGTTGCATCAGGTTGCGGCGCCGGACTGAGCCGCTCGACGTATTCGTGCGAGAAGAAGGCGTCGAGGATGGCGGCCTTGCTTCCATAGCGGGCGTGGACCATCGCTCGGCTGTAGCCCGCCCGACGTCCGATTTCAGCGGCTGTCGTTGCCTCCCAACCCTTTTCGGCGACAAGCTGGGCCGCCGCCTCGACGAGCCGGCGATTCGAGATGTCAACGCGCTGCGGCTGGGTCAGGCCGCGGGCGGGAGAAGGCACCCTTGCATATTAGATGGTCGACAACTATCTTACTTGCTTAGTGTCAAATATCTTGCAGGTTCCGTCCGGCATCGACGAGGTGACGCCCGTCTGGCTCACCGCAGCGTTGCGCGCGAATGAGGCGTTGCCCGACTCGGCCACTGTCACCGGTGTGCGCGCCGAGCAGATCGCCCAGGACACCGGGTTCTCCTCGCTGCTGTACCGGCTTCATCTCTCGGGAAGCGCCGAGATTCCGCCGACGGTGATCGTGAAGTTGCCGGCGCAATCCGTTGCGCGGGGTGCCATGGAACTCTTGGGCGGCTACCGCCGCGAAGTGACGTTCTATCGCGAGGTTGCCGGCCGCGCTCCGTTGGCGACGCCGCGGGTCTACGCCGCTCTGATGGCCGATGACTCTGCGGATTTCGTGCTGCTGCTGGAAGACCTGCGGGACTGGGAGAACGCCGATCATCTTGCGGGCCTGTCGATGGATCGTGCCCAATTGTGTATTGCGCAACTGGCCGGGATGCACGCATGGTCGCTGGAAGGCTCCAATCATGTTGTCCAGCAGGCATTTCCGAGTCTCGACACGCCAGTCGCACGCGATATTCTTCTCCCGGCATTCGCCCCGGGGTGGCAGATCTACCGCGAGAACTGCATGGCGCACGTCCCGGAGCCGGTGGCACGTTACGCGGAGCGGTTCGCCGAGCATGCCCCGACGGCCCTGCGGGCGCTGACCGAGCGCTCGATGCTGCTGCACGGCGACATCAGGGCCGACAACATGTTCTTTGACGGCGACCGGGTCAAGGTGGTCGATTTCCAGTTCACAGCCTGCGGCGTTGGAGCCGCGGATATCGGTTATCTGGTCAGCCAGGGTCTTCCCCTCGAAGTACGTCGCGGGCACGATGAGGAACTGGTTCGCGATTACCTCGGGAATCTTGCGGCCCTCGGGGTCACCGACTACGCGTTCGACGACGCCTGGCGGCACTACCGATTCGCGGTCGCCTACCTGCTCGTCCTGCCGGTCATCACGCTGGTCGGCTGGGATGGCTTGCCTGAGCGGTCCCGGGCGTTGTGCTTGAAGCTCACCGAGCGGGCGGTGGCGACCATCGACGATATCGACGCGCTGGAGGTATTCGAGTGAGCCCGTCCACACGCACCGCTCGCGAGGTCGTCGAGCTGTACAACCTAGTCGTTTGGAACGAGCGCGATTTCGACCTGGCTGACGAGTTGATCGGCGACTCGGTTATCCGCCACGAGGTCGGTGCGGCGCAGACTCTCACGCACCAGGAGGCCGTCCAACGTGTGAGGGATCACTGGACGATGTTCGACGAACTGCGCTTCGACCTGAACCTCGTCGTCGCCGGTGATGATGGGCAGCATGTCGCAATCGTGTACCAATCCCCGATGACCTTGAAGGACGGCACCGGAACCACTATCGGCAGCATGGAAATATTTCGCGTGGTCGACGGCCGGATCACCGAGGTATGGAACTGCGGCTACAAGCAAGGGGTGTGGGGATGAGCGATCGCATACTCGACGAACTGGGTTATTACCTGCTGGCCGGTGCGGGTGGCGACGGCCCGGCGACATTGATGGACGAGGCACGCAGCGGCGAGGCAATGGGGTTCGGCACGGCGTTCATCTCCGAACGCTGGAACGTCAAGGAAGCGTCGTCGCTCGTGGGGGCGGCGTGCGCGGTCACCGAGCGCATCCAGATCGCCACGGCCGCAACGAATCACAACACCCGTCATCCGCTGATCACCGGATCGTGGGCGACCACCATGCATCGGCTCTCCGGCGGGAGATTCACCTTGGGGATCGGCCGTGGCATCGCGGCGATCTACGGCGCATTCGGAATCCCCGCTGTCACCACCGCGCAGATGGAGGACTTCGCGAACGTCATGCGCCGCCTCTGGCACGGCGAGGTCATCCTCAATCACGACGGCCCGATGGGCAAGTACCCGGTGCTGTTCCTCGACCCCGACTTCGCGGAGGACATCAGGCTGGCCATCGTGGCATTCGGGCCGCAGACGCTCGCGCTCGGCGGCCGGGCATTCGACGACGTCATCCTGCACACGTACTTCACGCCCGAAACCCTGCAGCGGTGCGCCAGGACGGTCAAGAACGCCGCGGAGAAGGCCGGACGCGATCCTGACAGTGTGCGGGTGTGGTCATGTTTCGCAACTGTCGGCGACCACCTTCCCGAGCAGCTGCGGCTGAAGAAGACCGTTGCCCGTCTGGCCACATATCTGCAGGGTTACGGCGATCTCATGGTGCGGACCAACAACTGGGATCCCGCTGTGCTGCAACGGTTCCGGGAGGACTCAGTCGTCACGTCGATCCCCGGAGGGATCGACCACAAGGCCACCCCCGATCAGATCGAGCACATCGCGACACTGATCCCCGACGAATGGCTGGAAGCGTCGGCCACCGGGTCGGCCCGCCAGTGCGCCGACCGGATCAGGAAAGAGTTCGAGTACGGCGCCGACGCTGTGATCCTGCACGGCGCCACACCCGACGAACTCGCCCCAATCGTCACGACCTACCGCGAAACGACGCAATAGCGGAAGATCGAAGCCATGCGAATCTCTCTTATCGCCGGGCTGGACAACGAGTCACCACTCGACACCTGTATCCGTGACCTGACGCAAGCGCGAGATGAAGGATTCGGGCGCGTCTGGATGACGCAGATGCCCTACGACGTGGATTTGTTGACGGTCCTCGCCGCCGCATTGCCGCAAGTTCCCGACATCCACGTTGCCAGCGGAGTGGTGCCGATTCAGAATCAGCATCCGATGCAGCTCGCCCAGCGGGCGTTGACGCTGAATGTGATCGGTCACGGGCGCTTCACCCTCGGCATCGGGGTCACTCATCGGACGGTAACTGAGGGTATGTGGGGCATTTCCTGGGACAGGTCGGTGCGACGGCTCAGCGAGTATCTCGACGGGCTGCTTCCGTTGCTCGCCGGAAAAGAAGTCAATGCAGAGGGCGAGCTCGTGACCACTCGGGGTGCGTTGCAAATCCTGGGCGCACCGACCCCCGAGGTGTACATCGCGGCGCTGGGTCCGCAGATGCTGCGCGTCGCGGGCCGACGCACGGCCGGAACGATCACGTGGATGACAGGTCCCAAGACTTTGAAAGAGCACATCGGCCCGACGCTTCGCACGGCGGCGGCCGAGGCAGGCCGTCCGGCACAATCGGTGAGCGTGGCGGCCGCACTTCCGGTCGGCGTCACCGAGGATGAGGACGCGATCCGGTCGGTGGCTGCCCAGCAATTCGCGATGTACGGATACCTGCCGTCCTATCGGGCGATGCTCGACCGCGAGGGCTACGCCGGACCGGAAGACGCCGCGCTGATCGGCAGCGAAGACGCGGTGTGGCAGCGACTCGACGACTTGAGCGCTGCCGGTGTGGATGAGTTCGTCGGCATCCCGTTCGACCCGTCGCCGGAAGGGCGCCAGCGCTCACGGGCTTGCTTGCGCGCGTGGGAATCTCGGGTTTCTAGCTCGTAGTCAGGCCGGCCGCGACTTCCAGCTCGTGCAACGCCGGCTCGATGGCGTCGGCCATATCTTGGATGTCGTTGGCAATCTCCGGAGTGGTGACAAAGCCGAAGTCGACCGATCCGCAATAGCTGAAGCAGGTGATGTTGAGGCCGACGTCCATGACCAACGGGCCCACCGGTATCAGCCGTTCGACGGTTGCCCCGGACAGATAGAGCGGGAAGTCGGGTCCCGGGACGTTGGAAATGACGACGTTTATCGGCGCCAGGGACCGGCCGATCCCACTCGCCGTGTAGGCCCGGGCGGCCAACGACAGCAGCCCCGGGGGCGTCGTTTCGGTCAACCCCATGATCTGATGCGCGGTCAACGCCCTGGCCATCTCCTTGGCGCCCTGCGAACTCACGTAGATCGCTTTGATCCGCTCGGCGGGGTCGGCCACATCTGTGGCCAGGCCGACGGTCATCGTGCTGATCTGGTTGCCGACGTCTTTGTTGCCCTCGCCGCGCGTGGACACCGGCACCTGAGACACGATCGGCTTGTCCGGTAGCTCACCGCGATCCGACAGGTAACGCCGGAGGGCGCCAGACACCAACGCCATGACGACATCGTTGACCTTGACGCCGTAGGCCTCCTTGACCGCTTTCACTCGTTCAAGCGGCACGCTGGCGCCGGCGACACGGCGGTGCGGCGAGATCGGGGCGTTGAAGCGTGTTGTCGGGGCTTCGAAATAGCGGGGCGGCTTGTTCGCTATGCCGCGAGTCGCGACCTGCTGGCGCACGGTCTGCTCGATGAGCCGCGAGATCCGGTAGGGCGTCTTGATCCCGACGTTGATCAGCCCGCTGAGCATGCGCAGCTCCGGCCGCGGCATGTTCACACCGACCAGGGACCGATTGACCTCCACGGATGCTGCACGAGGCTCGGGCGTGACATCCAACAGGATCTCGCTGAGCCCGGCACCGGACATTCCGTCGATGACGGCGTGGTGCATCTTCGTCACGATCGCGGCGCGCCCGTCTGCGAGACCCTCGATGAACCACAGTTCCCACAGCGGTTTCGATCGGTCGAGCTTGTACGACATCAGTCGGCCCACGAGGTCGTCGTATTCGCGACGCCCGCCGGGCGACGGGACCGCGATGTGTCTGATGTGGAAGTCGATGTCGAGATTCTCATCCTCGACAAACCACGGCCTGTCCAGTCCGAGCGGGGCGCCGGCCACCCGCCACCGCAGCTGCGGCAACTCGGGCAATCGCGCCTCGATCAGCTTTCTGACCGACTCGAAGCTGAAATCCGGTGCGTCGGACGGATCGCAGATGGCCGATGCCCCGACGTGCATATGCCAACTGGGAGATTCGGCAAACCAGAATGCTGCATCTGCGCTCGACAACCGGTTCATGCCAGGAGCCTACGCGGCGGTGCCGGACGCGAGCCGAGAATGAGGGGACGGCGAGAGGCAGTCTGTACTGGATTCATTACTGTAATATCTTCGGCATGGTCGAAGGGGAGTATCGCTGGCGCTGCGACGAGATCGCCGCCGACGGATACACCGGCTTCAAGCTCGGATAGGAGCGTTCGATGTCGATCATCAAAGAATTCGGCGGGGTCGTGCCGCGCGCACTGACCGGCCTCAGGTCCACGGATTGGTCGCCCGCGTCTCCACGGGGCGTGCGCCAGCTGTTCGAGGTCGTGCTGGATCAGCTTGTCCTGTCGGGGATGTCGCTGCTGGGCAGTCGAATCGCCCCAGTCCTTCTGCCGCCCACGCGGTATGCTGCTGCGGCGCAAGAGTTGTCGGCGCTCGGCGTCGAGGGCGCTCATGCCGATCCGCCCCCACTGTGCGTTCGTTCGCTTCGCCGGCGCCGGATCGGCGCACTGCCGTACGAGAGGCTGACGTTCAACCACGATCCGCTCCTGCCGCGTTCGGTTGCGGCACAGCAGCTTTCGGGTCCAGCGACTGCCGGAGCTTATCTGCTCCGACACGACGACGGCCCCCGGCCCTGGGTGGTGTGGGTGCACGGAGCGGGTCAGGGGCAACCCATCGATCTCCTGATGTCCCGTGCTGGCCGGCTTCACCAATTGGGATTCAACATCGCCTTGCCCGTCCAGCCCGGCCACGGTTTCCGCCGCACGGCCTGGCCGTCCTATCCGGACCGGGACCCGCTCGCGAACGTCGCCGGTATGCTGCGCGCTGTCTCGGAAGTTCGCGCGATCGTCCGATGGGTCCAGCCGCAGTCCAAGGGCATTGCCGTATCAGGGGTTTCGATGGGCAGCCCAGTCGCGGCACTCGTGTCACAGCTCGAGAAAAGCGTGGACGCGGTCGCGGTCTACACGCCGATTCTCGGGCTCAATGCGATGATTGCGCACCATCTCGCACGGGGCGGACCGTCGAGCGAGCGCTTCCGTCCGCTTCTGCAGTCCGACGAGATCACCGCCCTGACGTCGGTCATCGACCCGCTGAGCGCCGAACCCGCGCCGCCCCCGCACCGTCGGCTGGTTGTCGGAGCGCTCAACGATCAGATGGCTCTTCGCGAACCGGCGATTGCGCTGCACGAGAAGTGGGGCGGCCAACTGTATTGGTACGACGGCAGCCACGTCGGCCACATCTTCTCCCGCCGCATCCAGGCCGTCACCGAGAAGTTTCTCGCCGACGCGCTTACGGCGTGATCACCGTGCGGCTGACCGGTTCCGCTGCGGCCTGCCGAGCGTAAATCCCGCGCTGCAGCGCGGTCAGCAGCGCGTTGCGCGTCTCGCGCGGATCGATCAGTTCGTCGAAGCCCATGTGCTCGGCGGATCGGAAGGACGCCTGCAGTTCCAGCTCGCGAAGCTTGGCCGCGACGTCTTGTTCGGCGTGCGATGCCCGGCTCAGCGCGGCGGCGCTCATCGCGCCCATCGTCGCCCCCGGGTAGGCGAGCGTGGCGACCTGGTCGTCGAACCCGAGCAGCGACATCACCATCGAGCCGAACCCGTACGCCTTTCGCAGGGTCACGTGCAGCTTCAGGGTGGTGGCCGCTGTCTGGGCGGCGAACATGCGTGCGCCGCTGCGCAACACGCCGCTTCTCTCCGACTGACTGCCGGGCAGCATCCCGGGATTGTCGGCGAGGAAGACGATCGGCAGGTGGAACGAGTCGGCCACGGTGATGAAATGCGCTGCCTTGTCGGCGGCGTCGGCGTCGATGGAGCCGGCCAGCACCTTCGGCTGGTTGGCCACGACGGCGACGGGCTCACCGCCGAGATGGGCGAGCGCGCAGATGATCGCCCGTCCGAACGTCGGCCGCACCTCGAACCAGTCCGGCCGATCGAAGACGACGTCGAGCACGGCGCGCATGTCGTAGATGCGGCGGTTGTCGCGAGAGACGATGTCGAGCAACTCCGGCGTGTCGCGGGCTCCCGTGGTCTCGTCGGGGGGCAGTGAGGACGGGTAGGACCACGCGCTCGACGGAAAATACGAGAGGTACCGGCGGATGTCGTCGAGCACCGCCTCGTCGTCGTCGTTGGCGTTGTGGATCACGCCGCTGGGCACGGCGACGTCGGGCCCGCCAAGATCCTCCTTTGAAATGTCCTCTCCGGTGGACTCTTTCACCACCGGTGGGCCCGCGGTGAAGATCGCGCCCCGACGGCTCATGATCGTGAAGTCACACACGGGCGCGACCAGTGCGCCGTGCCCGGCTGAGGGTCCGAGCACTGCCGCGACGGTCGGGACCAGGCCGGAGCACTTCGCTTGAGCGAGTAAATCGGTCGGGGTGCGTCCGTAATGGCCGCCCGGCCGGAAGCCGGCGCCTTCGAGCAGCATGATGAGCGGGATCTTGTTGCGCAACGCCAATTCGGCGAGCCGATAGCGCTTGGAGTTGCTGCCCGGCGAGATGGTGCCGGCCAGCGTGGTGAAGTCCTCGGCACCGACCATCACCGGTCGGCCGTTGACGTGGCCCGAGCCGGCGACGATGCCGTCGGCCGCAGCGTCGCCGCCCACGAGGGTGCCGAACTCGCAGAACGTGCCCTTGTCGAGGAGACGGTCGAGCCGTGCCCTGGCGTCGAGTTTGCCTGTGTCACGGTGCTTGGCCAACCGCTCCGGGCCGCCCATGCCCCATGCGTGCTGGCGGCGACGGTCGAGGTCGTCGAGCGTGTTCTCCCAGCCCTCAGTTGTCATGCATCATCTCCCATACTGAATGGCTTACTGTATCTCGCATGACCGCCGCGTCGGCGCCGCGCCTGAAGATCGACACAGGTATCTCCAGTCAACTCGCTCGTATCCCCGAGGACGCGTCGAGGATCGAAAGCCAGGGCTACGACGGGTGCTGGTCGGCAGAAATCAACCACGACCCGTTCCTTCCGCTGACGCTGGCCGCCGAGCACACATCCCGTGTCGAGCTCGGCACCAGCATTGCTGTCGCGTTCGCACGCAATCCGATGACGGTCGCCAACGTCGGCTGGGACCTTCAGGCGTACTCGAACGGCCGGTTCATTCTGGGGCTCGGATCCCAGATTCAGGCCCACATCGAGAAGCGGTTCAGCATGCCGTGGAGCCGCCCGGTGCGTCGGATGCGCGAGTTCGTGGTCGCGCTGCGGGCGATCTGGTCGTGCTGGCAGGACGGCAGCAAGTTGGCGTTCGAGGGTGACTTCTACACCCACAAGCTGATGACGCCGATGTTCGTGCCCGAGCCGCAGCCGCACGGCTTCCCGAAGGTTTTCATCGCGGCCGTGGGTGAGGCGATGACCGAAATGGCCGGCGAAGTCGCCGACGGCATGCTGGGCCACGCGTTCACGACGAAGCGCTATCTCGACGAAGTGACCATTCCGACTTTGCTGCGCGGAATCAAGCGTGCCGGACGCGATCGACGCGACTTTGCGCTGACATGTCCTGTGTTCGTCGTGACCGGCGAGCACGAGACCGAACTTCAGGCCGCCGCCGAGGCGACGCGCAAGCAGATCGCCTTCTACGGGTCGACTCCTGCATATCGCAAGGTGCTCGAGATGCATGGGTGGGGTGACCTGCAGGACGAACTGCGCCGGCTGTCTCTGCGCGGCGACTGGGACGCGATGGGTTCGCTCATCGACGACGAGATCCTCGACGCGTTCGCGGTTGTCGCGCCGATCGATGAGCTGGCTGCGAAGCTTCGCAGTCGCTGCGACGGCGCGATCGACCGCGTCTTGGTGGGCTTCCCGAAGAGCGTCCCGGAGGCCAAGGTCGCCGCCATACTGCATGAGTTGCGCACGCCCTGAAGGAGATTTGATGTCGACGACCCCCGCATCCCCGCGGCCACCCGAGGGTGACTGGCTGGGAACTCCGTTCCTCACGTTGCGGCGCGAGGGTCCTATCGCCATCTGCACGATCGATCGGCCCGAGGCGCGCAACGCGCTGACTCCCGCGATGTACTTCGGCATCAGGTACGCGGTGGGCCGCGTCAACGAAGATGCCGATCTCGCGGGGCTGGTGATCACCGGCACGGGCGATGTCTTCGCGCCGGGCGGAGACATGGGCGGCGGCGGAGCGGATGACTGGATCACGTTTGGTTCGGCCTTGGGGATGGACGTCACGCCGTTCGACTCGCTGCGCACCTCTGTCAAGCCCGTGGTGTCGGCGGTCAACGGGCTGTGCCAGGGCGGCGGTCTGCAGATCGCCCTATGCAGCGACATGGCCGTGGTTAGCGAGCATGCGACATTCCGGGTGCCGGAACTGTTTCGGGGTTACGCCGACACCTACTACAGCCAGATGCTGGCGCGTCTCATCGGGCCGGTGCGCACCCGCGACCTGATGTTCACCGGGCGGGTGCTGAGCGCGCAGGAGGCATTGGACTGGGGGATGGTCTCCCGGGTCGTCGCGCACGAAGAGCTGTTGGACGGCGCCCGCGAGGTGCTCGCTCAGTGCTGCCGCACCGCACCCGGCGCTCGCGCTGTGATCAAGTCGAGCCTGGACGCGTACCTGGGGCTGTTCGACCGAATCGGGATGACCACGAGCCTGCAGTCACCGGAGGCCGTGGAAGGTGTCCGTGCGTTCAGGGACCGGCGCTCGCCGAACTGGGTGCATCCGGAGCTGCGCAGCGACGGGCGGCTGTAGCTGGCAGCAATTGGCAGTGCGCGGCGTGGTCGTGGCAGTGGGCTCTGACCAGCATTGGGGTTGTTCGACGACTCCACCCGAGCACAAAGGAGACATCCGATGACCGCCCTGACGACCCGCCCGATATCCGTCTCCACCGACGCTCTGCTGCGCTTCGCGTTGCGCGCCGACGCAACGCTTACCGGCATTGCGGGAGTGGCCATCGCGGCATTCGCCAACCCGCTGTCGACGATGAGCGGGTTGTCGCCGACGACCGAGTATCTGATCGGCGCCGCGTTCGTGTTCTACGGCGTTGCGGTGTACTACCTGGCCGCGCTGCCCAACCTGCGCAACGTGGGGATCGCGATCAGCCTCGCCAACGTCGTCTGCACGCTGGCGACACTCGCAATCGTGATGACCGACGCTGCCCCGTTGACCGAGGCCGGGATCGCCGTGACGCTGGCGACCGGGGTGTACACCGCGTTCTTCGCCTATCTGCAGTACCTCGGGGTGCGCCGTCTGCGGGCGTGACTCCCACATGTGCCGGTGCGGAGCCTCGCCGGTGGTACGTAGCGAGTCGCTCCGCACCGGCTTTTCTTTTGCCCGGATCAGGCGCGGTGGTACGTCTGTGTGCCGACCACGATCGTGTTGTCGTCGACGATATCGATCGAGAAGTGCCACGGCGGCCCCATAGGGGAGCCGGCCCGTCGCACTGCTCGGCGGTGAGGTCCACAGGGTTCCCGCGACCGCGTAATGCCCGCTGACGGCGATTCCCTCACAAGTCTGATCAGTTGTCTTGAAGACATAGGTGGCATCGGGTGCGAACGTGAATTCGACTTGTGCGCCAGGGCATTTCGGGCCGGGGCCGGTCGGCTCACCGTACCAATGCCCGACAAGCAACTGGTCGAGGGCGGGGTATGCGTTGGCGAGCCCAGCGGCGCCGAATGCGGAAAAGCGAGAGCGGAAGCGGCAACAATGAATTTGGGATTGAACATCGCAGGCCGAATTCGTTCTCCCCTGGGAGAACACTAGGACCGGTGAGACGTCGAATATGCCGAATCGTCGATTCGACGTCCAGCTACTTCACAGCTTGCGCAGCCGCAACCGGTTGATGGAGTGGTCTGCGTCCTTGCGCAGCACCAGCGTCGCGCGCGGCCGCGTGGGCAGGATGTTCTCGATGAGGTTGGGCCGGTTGATGGATCGCCAGATCTCGCGGGCCGCGGTGACGGCCTGCTGGTCGTTCAGCGAGGCATAGTGGTGGAAGTGCGATGCCGGGTCGGCGAAGGCGGTGGAGCGCATCGTCAAGAAGCGAGAGACGTACCACTGCTCAATGTCCTCGATGCGGGCGTCGACGTAGATCGAGAAGTCGAACAGGTCCGACACCATCAGCGTCGGTCCTGTCTGCAGAACGTTGAGCCCTTCGAGGATCAAGATGTCGGGATGGCGCACGGCGTACGCGTCGCCGGGCACGATGTCGTACAGCAGGTGCGAGTACACCGGCGCACACACCTTGTCCGCGCCGGACTTCACCGCGGTGACGAACCGCATCAGCGCGCGCCGGTCGTAGCTCTCCGGAAAACCCTTGCGGTGCATGAGGTTTCGTCGCTGCAGTTCGGCGTTGGGGTAGAGGAAGCCGTCGGTGGTGACCAGGTCGACTCTGGGGTGGTGTTCCCACCGCGCCAATAGCGCCTGCAGCACGCGCGCGGTGGTGGACTTGCCGACCGCCACACTGCCTGCGACGCCGATGACGAACGGCACGGGCCGCTGCGGCTGGTGCTGTTCGCCGAGGAACTCGTTGGTCGCGGCGAACAGCCGCTGGCGCGCGGCCACCTGCAGATGCAGCAACCGCGCAAGCGGAAGGTAAACCTCGGCGACCTCGGTCAGGTCGATCTGCTCGCCCAGGCCGCGGAGCGCGAACAGCTCCTCTTCGGTCAGCGGCAGCGGCGTCGACTTGCGCAGTTCGCGCCATTGCGCCCGGTCGAACTCGACGTACGGGCTGGGCTCGCTCGGCCGCGCCATGGGGCCATCCTTGCAGGGATGGCCGTTCGCGCTACCGCGGCCTCTACATTGGGCCGGGTGGAGCCCGACAATCATATCTCTGCTCTTCGCCCGAGTGGCTCATCGCCGACCTCTGCTGCTCTTCGCCCGAGTGGCTCATCGCCGACCTCTGCTGCTCTTCGCCCGAGTGGCTCATCGCCGATCCGCGAATACCTCCTCTTGGGTCTTCGGTTCGACCGGATCGAGCCCGGCTACATCGACGCTTTCACCGGCGACACCGGACTGCGCCGTGTCGTCGAGAACGAACCCCCGCCGCATCCGGCCGACCTGGCGCGGCGGGCCGATGAGCTGCTGCGCCAGATTCCGCCGACCCTGGACAGCCCACGTGTGGACTTCGTCGCCGCGCACCTGCGTGCGCTGGCGTGCGCGGGGCGCAAGTTCGCCGGTGAGCCGGTCGGATTCGTCGACGAGGTCCGCGCTTACTTCGACGTGTCGATCGTCAAGGGCGATCCGGAGCGGTATCGCGAAGCGCACGCGCGGCTGAACGAGGCGCTGGGCGGCAGCGGCCCGCTGGCCGACCGCATGCATGCCTATCGCACCGCCGATGAGATTCCGCCTCAGCTGCTGAGCGAGTGCATCAACGCGTTCTCCAGCGAGCTGCGCGACCGGGTTCGCGCCGACTATCCGCTCCCGGACGACGAAGTCGTCGAATACGAGGTCGTCACCGACAAGCCGTGGTCGGGCTTCAACTACTACCTCGGCGATTACCGGTCGCGGGTCGCGGTCAACGCGGACCTCAAGCAGCAGATGTCGAACTTGCCGCGACTGGTTGCACACGAGTCATATCCCGGTCACCACACCGAGCATTGCCGCAAGGAGGCCGGTCTCGTCAAGCAAGTGGGCCAGGGTGAGCAGACGATCTTCCTGGTCAACACGCCACAGTGCCTGATGGCGGAGGGGCTGGCAGATCTGGCGCTGCACGCGGCCGTCGGCCCCGGCTGGGGTTCGTGGGCGGCCGAGATATACGCCGACCTCGGGCTGCGGTTCGATGGCGAGCGGGCCGAGGCGATCGCCGACGCTTCCACGGCGCTGATCGACGTCCGCCAGGACGCCGCGCTGATGCTGCACGACGAGCACCGCGACGAGGACGCGGTGACCGCATTCTTGAAGCGCTGGTTGCTGGTCGACGACCAGCGTGGACGGCAGATGCTGCGTTTCCTGTCGTCGCCGCTGTGGCGCGCGTACATCAGCACCTATGTCGAGGGCTACCGGCTGCTGCGAGGGTGGCTGGACGGCCGGCCCGCCGGCGTCAGCCTCGTCGATCGCTTCACGCGGCTGCTCGACGAGCCGCTGATCCCGTCGGCGCTGCGCGCGGCGTGAGGGCGGCCCGCCATAACCCCCGCACTCGGCGGCTGTTCGGGCATTCGCTGCGACTACCCTTGGCCCCATGACCGCAGACTCTGTGACCACACCCGCCGCCGCACCCGGCGCCGAGTATGCCGACACGGCCAACGAAGCTTTCCGTGCTGCGCTACAGGTCATGGAGTCCGTCGAACCCCGCATTGCCGCTGCGACGCGCAAAGAGCTTGCCGACCAACGTGATTCGCTGAAACTGATCGCCAGTGAGAACTACGCCTCGCCCGCGGTGCTGCTGGCCATGGGCAACTGGCTCTCCGACAAGTACGCCGAGGGCACGATCGGTCACCGCTTCTACGCAGGCTGCCAGAACGTGGACACCGTCGAATCCGTGGCCGCCGAGCACGCCCGCGAGCTGTTCGGCTCGCCATATGCCTACGTCCAGCCGCATTCGGGCATCGACGCCAACCTAGTCGCCTACTGGGCCATCCTGGCCACGCGCGTCGAGGCGCCGGGTCTCGCGGAGCTCGGAGCCAAGAACGTCAACGACCTGTCAGAGGCGGACTGGGAGCAGCTGCGGGCCAAGCTTGGAAACCAGCGCCTGCTGGGTATGTCGCTGGACGCGGGCGGCCACCTCACCCACGGATTCCGGCCGAACATCTCCGGCAAGATGTTCTACCAGCACAGCTACGGCACAGACCCGGCCACGGGGCTGTTGGACTACGACGCGCTCGCCGCCGCGGCGCGCGAGTTCAAGCCGCTGATTCTGGTCGGCGGTTATTCCGCGTACCCCCGCCGCATCAACTTCGCCAAGCTGCGCGAGATCGCCGACGAGGTCGGCGCGACCCTGATGGTCGACATGGCGCACTTCGCCGGCCTGGTGGCCGGCAAGGTGTTCACCGGCGACGAGGACCCAGTGCCGCACGCCCATGTCACCACCACGACCACCCACAAGTCGCTGCGGGGACCGCGCGGCGGGCTCGTCCTGGCCACCGAGGAGTACTCCGACGCCGTCGACAAGGGCTGCCCGATGGTGCTGGGCGGTCCGCTGTCGCACGTGATGGCCGCGAAGGCGATCGCGCTGGCCGAGGCGCGTCAACCGGCGTTCGGTGCGTACGCGCAGCGAGTCGCCGACAACGCCAAGGCGCTGGCCGACGGCTTCCTGCGGCGGGACGCGCGGCTGGTCACCGGCGGCACCGACAACCACATCGTGCTGCTCGACGTGACGTCGTTCGGACTGACCGGGCGTCAGGCGGAATCCGCGCTGCTGGACGCAGGCATCGTCACCAATCGCAACGCGATCCCGTCCGACCCGAACGGCGCGTGGTACACCAGCGGCATCCGGTTCGGCACGCCTGCGTTGACCACCCGGGGCTTCACCGAGGCAGAATTCGACCGCACCGCCGAGCTGGTGGTGGACGTGCTGACGGACACGTCCGCGCAGGGCACGTCGAAAGCAAAATACTCGCTGGTCGACGCCACTGCGGACCGTGTCCGCGCGGCCGCAGGCGAACTGCTGGACGCTAACCCGCTGTATCCCGGCCTCACTCTCTAAGCCGAGCAGACGCAAAAGCCCCTCATTTCGGCACGAAATGGGGCTCTTGCGTCTGCTCGCGGGAGAGGCGGCACGGCACGCCGCGGCGAATTTTACTATTTCCACAGACTTGGGTTACTGTAACTGCATGGCACAGAAACCTGTTCTGACACCGCTGATGGCGGAGCTGGAACCGGTGGTCGGGGAGAACTTCCACCGACACATCGACACAGCCGAGCCGTGGTACGCGCACGACTTCGTGCCGTTCGACCGTGGCGAGAACTTCGAGTTCCTGGGTGGTCAGGACTGGGACTCGTCGCAGGTCACGCTCCCGAGGCACATCACGGACGCGCTGGAGATCCTGTTGATCATCAAGGACAACGTCTCCGGAGTGCACAGGGAGTTCGTCGAGCACTTCATCCTCGAAGACTGGTGGGGCACGTGGATCGGCCGCTGGACCGCCGAGGAGCACCTGCACGCGATCGTGTTGCGGGAGTACCTCGTCGTCACGCGGGAGATCGATCCGGTGGCCAACGAGGACGTCCGAGTCGAGCACGTGATGAAGGGCTATCGCGCCGACGGGTTCAGCAAGATCGAGACGCTGGTGTTCTTGGCGCTGCGCGAACGTGAGCACGCGGTGTTCTGCCGACGGCTGGCCGCACAGATCGACGACCCGACCCTGCGCAGCCTGGTCGAGACCATCGCCTCCGACGAGGAGCGGCACCTTGTGTTCTTCGAGAATCTGGTGCGCGAATGCCTGAGGCTCGAGCCTGAGGAAACGATCGCCGCGATCGCAGCGCGGGCCGCCGAGTTGCAGGTCGTCGGCGCCGACATCGACGCCTACAAGGACAAGGTTGCCAACGTCGCCGACGCCGGCATTTTCGACGAGAAGCTGATGCATCAGGGCGTGTCGGACTCGATCGCCGCGTGGGGCCTGTCCGTCCGCGCCGAGCTCGCCGACTTCGTTCGCTGACTGCCCCACATCACGGCGCACGGCGCGCCGCGGGGCGGTGACCCGGCGACGAGGGTAGCGTCGCATTTGATGGCTAGCGACATGCTCTGCTGTCCGGGCGGTATCCGAGCTTCGATTCCGACGGGACTGGCCCCGGTCCCGGTTCCGCCGCGACCGCCGAGACGCCTCCGCGGGGCCGCGCGGGCTCGAGGAGCTCCACGTGACCGGTTCGTCGTCACCTCTTCGGACTTACGTGCTCGACACGTCGGTGTTGCTGTCCGACCCATGGGCATGCACTCGGTTCGCCGAGCACGAGGTGGTGGTCCCGCTGGTGGTGATCAGCGAGCTGGAGGCCAAACGACATCATCATGAGCTGGGCTGGTTCGCCCGTCAGGCGCTGCGTCTGTTCGATGACCTGCGACTAGAGTACGGTAGGCTTGATCAGCCGATTCCTGTTGGGACACAAGGCGGTACACTTCACGTCGAACTCAATCACAGCGATCCCGACGTATTGCCGGCGGGCTTTCGCACAGACACCAATGATGCGCGCATCCTGACCTGCGCGGCCAACCTCGCGGCCGAGGGCAAGCGAGTGACGTTGGTAAGCAAGGATATTCCGCTGCGGGTGAAGGCCGGTGCGGTCGGCCTGACCGCCGACGAGTACCACGCCCAGGACGTGATCGTGTCGGGCTGGACCGGTATGGCAGAGCTGGACGCGTCTGCGGCCGACATCGACACCCTGTTCGCCGACGGCGAGGTCGACTTGGAGGTGGCACGAGATCTGCCCTGCCACACGGGGGTTCGGCTGCTCGGCGGCAATTCGCACGCGTTGGGCCGGGTCAACCCCGGCAAGCGGGTGCAGCTTGTTCGGGGGGATCGCGAGGCGTTCGGGCTGCGGGGCCGGTCGGCCGAGCAGCGCGTCGCACTGGATCTGCTGCTCGACGAATCCGTGGGAATCGTGTCGCTCGGCGGCAAGGCCGGGACCGGCAAGTCGGCGCTGGCGCTGTGCGCGGGCCTGGAAGCGGTGCTGGAGCGGCGTACGCACCGCAAGGTCGTGGTGTTCCGGCCGCTTTATGCCGTCGGCGGTCAGGATCTCGGCTACCTGCCCGGCAGCGAGAGCGAAAAGATGGGCCCGTGGGCGCAGGCGGTCTTCGACACCCTGGAGGGGCTTGCGAGCGCCGCAGTGCTCGAGGAGGTGCTGTCGCGCGGGATGCTCGAAGTGCTCCCGTTGACGCACATCCGGGGCCGTTCGCTGCATGACTCGTTCGTGATCGTCGACGAGGCGCAGTCGCTGGAGCGCAACGTGCTGTTGACCGTGTTGTCCCGCCTCGGCGCGGGCTCCAGGGTGGTGCTCACCCATGACGTGGCCCAGCGGGACAACCTGCGGGTGGGCCGGCACGACGGCGTCGGGGCGGTGATCGAGAAGCTGAAAGGCCACCCGTTGTTCGCTCACATCACGCTGGTGCGCAGCGAGCGCTCGCCGATCGCGGCGCTGGTCACCGAGATGCTGGAGGAGATCAGCCCCGGCGCTCTCCCATGAGCGCCCGGTAGGCTCGCGTCAGTGTCGAAGCGATCAGCCTGGCTGACCCTGTGTGCGACTGTGGGCGCTGTCGCCGTGCTCGTCGTCGGCTGGCTGACCGGCCATGTCCGCAAGGCCGGCGCTGACGACGTCGACTGCTCGAAGGTCAAGTGCGTGGCGTTGACGTTCGACGACGGGCCCGGCCCTTACACCGACCGGCTACTGCAGATCCTGAAGGACGACGACGCGAAGGCGACGTTCTTTCTGATCGGCAACAAGGTGGCGGCCAACCCGGCGGGCGCACAGCGAATCGTCGAGGCCGGCATGGAGGTGGGCAACCACACCTGGGAACACCCGAACATGACGACGATCCCGCCCGAAGACATCGCCAGTCAGCTGTCCAAGGCCAGTGATGCGATCCGGGCGGCCACGGGCCAGACGCCCAAGCTGTGGCGGCCGGCCGGCGGCTTGACCGATGACCAGGTGAATCAGGTTGCGGCTCAACAAGGTCTGGCCGCGATTCTTTGGGACGTCATTCCATTCGACTGGATCAACGACTCCAACACAGCCGCGACGCGGTACATGCTGACGAGCCAGATCAAGCCGGGCTCAGTGGTGCTGTTTCACGACACCTACTCGAGCACTGTGGATTTGGTGTACCAATTCATTCCGGTGCTGAAGGCCAACGGCTACCACCTTGTGACGGTCAATCAGCTGCTCGGGCAGCGCGCGCCGGGCAGCGTGTACGGCGGACGCGACAACGGGCCGCCCGTCAACGACCTCCGCGACATCCCACCCGCCGAGATCCCGACTCTGGCGAACACGCCGTCGCCCCAGCCGATGCCGAACTTCCCGATCACCGACATCCCGAACCAGAATTCGGGCGGCCCCAACAACGGCGCCTAGCTCCAATGCTCACCGAAGGGTGAGCGGTCCTTCGATCAGCCGAGTGGTCACCGTGCCGTTTGTCGGACGCAGCCATGACGCCTCGGCATCCTCATTGTCCGGATCCGGATCCCATGATCGGCAAATCTCGTCAAGTCCGATGGGGTACAACGTTATCGCTTCGCGCGTGACATGCATGCGAAGGAAGTTCTTGTAGCCCTCGTACCGAAATGCGGAAAAGGCTTCGGTGGCGTTCCAGCCGAAAAGTGTGAAAACGAGTCCAAGGAAAGCGGCGAAGATGATCGAGCCGATCACCGCGCCCAGCACCGCCGCGGTCGGCGCGCCGAGGTATAAGGAGCGCCAGTCTCCGATGTCACCGAATAGCGGCGCGACCACCCACGCGATCGCCCCTTGAGCGCCGACGTGGCACAGCGCATGAACCAGCCCGGCGGTGGCCCTGTAGAAGCCCGACAATCCGCGATGCAGCCTCTTCGGAAGGATGACGAATGCGCCCAAGACGGCCCATGCGATAAGGAAGATCACCGCTGTGGCGGGGCTGTATCCGCCTGTGACTATTTGGAGGTAGCTCAGGTCCCTGATCGAGACGGCGTGAGTCGGATCCTCCGCCATCGTGAGCGAATCGTCGTGAGCAGCCGACACACTCACGATGTACAACAGCATGTAAAAGACCGCGGGGATCGTCAGAAACCACGGGTTGAGCGCACCGAGCAGCATGACGCGCTTGGTGAGGCGCCGTGACTGCGAACTTTCGGGGTACCGGCATTTGAGATCGAAGGGCTCGGTCTCGAGGTCTTTCGCGGCGATGGCCGCCTCGCCCGGCCCCTTGACCACCGGCACGTCGACGCATGTGTCCAGCTTGTGTGTCGGCGCGAGAAAAGCGCCACCTCCACCGGCGGTGATCTTCATTCGCTTGTTGCCGGCATCGTTCGCCGCCTCGAAGCGCGCATAGTGATGCTGATCGCCGGAAAGCATCAACACGGTACGAACATCTGCCGGCACCAGGGTGCGCTCGACGAACGCCAAGTTACGGTAGGCGTCCGGCTGATCGACGAGATCTACCCAACTCGGCTTGGCGGTGCAGAGAACGAGACGGTCACCGGATTTCATCTGCTCGGCAGCATGCTTGAAGTACTTGATTTGCGGAGCGTCGACATACGCGTCGGTACCGATGTCGATACCCCAGAGCCAATACGGCCCGGGCAGACCGAGTGCGAAGTAGCTTCGGTCCTGGATACGCTCCCGTCCCCCGAGCCATCCTGACTGCGCGAATACCCGCATGAACCCGGTGAGCCCGTCGTACCAGTCATGGTTTCCGGGTATGGCCAGCACACGTGGGCACGGGGCGTGAGGGCGGTCCGCGTCTGCCGCCGTCCACGGAAGGGCCGCCGTGAAGGGGCCGCGAAATCGCTCGTCGTATTCCTTGGGCGTGGCGTAGGGATACACCTGATCGCCACCGAAAATCAGATACTGCGCGCGCGGTAACGCAACGTTGAAGTTGGACGGCGTGATGGTCGGCTGCGACACGCACCACGCGACGGAGTAGGTGGGATTGAAGCCGTCGCCACTGTCGGCGACGAAGTCGATCCAGATTTCGTCTACGTCCTTCTCTGACGCCACCAACCCGTCGTGTAGCGACTGCTGGAGCTCCCGCTTGTCCAGATATTCGCCGAATGCCGCAGACAGGACAACCTTAGCGGCCGAACGCGCGAGGGTCGGAGGACTGAACCACTGCACCGGGCTGCGCTTGGGAAAGCCGAGTTCTGCGTCGGTGCGCGGTCTGGTTGGCGGCATCGAGACTCCTGAAGGGTGGGTGGATGCCCAAGTTACTGCTCGTCGCGCTAGCGATCGTCGTCTTTGACCTTCGCCATCGCCAGCACATCGAGTCGCTTGTCGAGTTCTTCCTCCGACAGCTTGTCGCCGATCAATCCGCGGTCGATCACGGTCTGGCGAATGGTCTTGTGCTGCTTGAGCGCTTCCTTGGCGACGGCCGCTGCCTCCTCGTAGCCGATCGCCGAGTTCAGCGGCGTCACGATCGACGGCGACGACTCGGCGAGCGTGCGCAACCGGTCCTCGTTCGCAATCAGCCCGTCGATGCACCGTTCGGCGAACAGGCGCGACACGTTGGCCAGAAGCTTGAACGACTCGAGGACGTTGCGGGCCATCATCGGGATGTACACGTTGAGCTCGAACGCTCCGAACCCGCCACCCCACGCGACCGCGGCATCGTTGCCTACGACCTGCGCGGCGACTTGCGTAACAGCCTCCGGGATAACGGGATTGACCTTGCCAGGCATGATCGAGCTGCCCGGTTGCAGGTCCGGCAGCTGAATCTCCGCGAGCCCGGTCAACGGTCCGGACCCCATCCAGCGGATGTCGTTGGCGATCTTGGTCAGCGACACCGCGATCGTACGCAGCGCCCCGGAGGCTTCCACGAGCCCGTCGCGCGCGGCCTGCGCCTCGAAAGAGTTGATCGCCCTGCGTAATTCGGCCAGCCCGGTTTCTTCTCTCAGAACGTCGACGACCTTATCGCCAAAGCCGTCCGGCGCGTTCAGGCCGGTTCCGACGGCGGTGCCGCCGATCGCCAGTTCGCCGAGACGCGGCAGGGTGGCCCGCACGCGCTCTATACCCGCCTCGATCTGGCGGGCATAGCCGCCGAACTCTTGACCGAGGGTCACCGGCACCGCATCCATCAGGTGCGTGCGTCCGGACTTGACCACTGTGCGCCACTGGAGCGCCTTGCCCGCGAGCGCCTCATGCAGCACCTCCAGCGCCGGAATTAGATGCCGCACAGCGGCTTCCGTCGCAGCGAGGTGGGTGGCGGTGGGGAAGGTGTCGTTGGACGACTGCGACATGTTCACGTCGTCGTTGGGATGAACCGCTACGCCATTGCGAGCCGCAATGCTGGCAATCACCTCATTGGTGTTCATGTTCGAACTGGTGCCCGAACCGGTTTGGAACACGTCGATCGGGAACTGGTCATCGTGCTGGCCGTCGGCGATCTCGGCGGCCGCTGCGATGATCGCGTCCGCCTTCTCGGGATCGAGCAACCCGAGGTCCTTGTTCACTTGCGCGCATGCGCCTTTGAGCAGGCCCAACGCGCGGATCTGCGCCCGCTCGAGCCCGCGGCCCGAAATGGGGAAGTTCTCCACCGCTCGCTGGGTTTGTGCGCGCCACAGTGCGTCCTTGGGTACCCGGACCTCGCCCATGGTGTCGTGCTCGATGCGGTATTCGTCTGCGGCAGTAGCGTTTTCGACGGCGCTGTCGGCTGTCATGTGCTCCTCGCTAGTAATCGGTTACGGCAGCGGATAGATCGCGTTGGAATCGCCGGTGAAGTCGATCGCCGAGTATTCGTTCAGCTTCGACAGCCGGTGGTAGGCCTCGATCATCCGAACGGTTCCCGACTTGCTGCGCATGACGATCGACTGGGTGGTGCAGCCGCCGCTGTAATAGTGGACACCCTTGAGAAGGTCGCCGTCGGTGACGCCGGTGGCGCAGAAGAAAATGTTGTCTCCGGACACCAGATCCTCTGTGTTGAGGACCCGGTCCAGGTCGTAGCCGCGGTCGATGGCCTTCTGCCGTTCGTCGTCGTCCTTTGGTGCAAGCTGGCCCTGGATCGCGCCGCCCATGCAGCGGATCGCGGCCGCGGCGATGATGCCTTCCGGAGTGCCGCCGATACCTGCGAGCATGTCGGTGCTGGTGTTGGGCCGACATGCCGAGATCGCGCCGGCCACGTCGCCGTCGGTGATCAACCGACAGCGGGCGCCGGCGGCACGGGCGTCGGCGATCAGCTGCTTGTGCCGCGGGCGATCCAGGATGCACACCGTCAAATCCGACACGGAGACGTTTTTGGCCTTGGCGACCCGGCGGATGTTCTCGCCGATCGGGGCGGCGATGTCGATCGCGTCGACGGCCTCGGGCCCGACGGCGATCTTGTTCATGTAGAACACCGCCGACGGGTCGAACATGGTGCCGCGCTCAGACACCGCTAGCACGGAGATCGCGTTCGACAAGCCTTTGCTCATCAGCGTGGTGCCGTCGATCGGGTCGACGGCGAAGTCGCAGTCCGGGCCGTCGCCGTTGCCGACCTCTTCGCCGTTGTAGAGCATCGGCGCGTTGTCCTTCTCGCCCTCGCCGATCACCACGACACCGCGCATCGACACCGAGTTGACCAGCTCACGCATTGCGTCGACCGCCGCTCCGTCGCCGCCCTCCTTCTCGCCGCGACCCACCCATCGGCCCGCCGCCATCGCGCCCGCCTCGGTGACCCGAACGAGCTCGAGGGCGAGGTTACGGTCCGGGGCTTCCCGCCGGCGTGGTTCAGGCATGCGGCGATTGTCCCAGAAAGGAGTTGTCGGTCGGGAGCTGGGATACTGGCGACGTGACGAGCCAGCCGGGGCCGGCCCCCAAGGAGCAAAAGCCCCGGTTGCTGCAGGACGGCCGCGACATGTTCTGGTCGCTGGCACCGCTGGTGATTGCGTGCATCGTGCTGGCGGGGCTGGTCGGAATGTGCTCGTTTCAGCCGACCGGGCCCAAAAGCGGGCCGCCGCCGTCCTACGACGCGGCCGCGGCGCTGCATGCCGACGCCGCCCAGCTGGGCTTCCCGGTCCGCATGCCTCAGCTACCCGACGGGTGGCATCCCAATTCCGGCCGGCGGGGCGCCATCGACGCCGCGCGGACCTCGACGGTCGGCTACTTGACGCCGAGTGGGATGTACCTGAGCCTGACGCAGAGCAATGCCGACGAGCAGCAGCTGGTCGACTCGATCGAAAGCGACATCGAAAGCGACGTCGAAAGCGACGTCGTCGCGACCGGTGCCGAAAACGTGGACGGTGTGTCTTGGGTTGTATACCAAGGCGGCGAAAAGACGCAGCCGCTGTGGACGACGCGGCTCAACGGGCCGACGGGCCCCGCGCAGATCGCGATAACCGGTGCCGCGAGCCCGGACGAGTTCCGTACGCTGGCGGCGGCCACGCAATCGCAGCCTCCGCTGCCCGCGCGATAGGAGACCGATGGACGCCCCGGAAGCTGATCTGACAGGCTGGACCGCGGCACCGTTCACAGCCGAGGGCATCACTCACGACGTCTACCGCAAGGGCGAGGGACCTGGTGTGGTGCTGATCCCCGAGATACCCGGCATTCATCCGGGAGTGCTGGCACTCGGAAATTACTTGGTGGACAACGGCTTTTCCGTTGCCTCGCCGTCATTGTTCGGCGAACCCGGTCGGCCGATGACCGTCGGCTACCTGGTGCCGACGATGGCCAGGGCGTGCATTGCGCGCGAGTTCATGGCATTCGCCACCAATGCGGAGAGGCCGGTCGCCCGGTATCTGCGGGCGCTGGCCCGCGATCTCAACGAGCGCACACCCGGCAAGGGTGTCGGCGTCATCGGCATGTGCTTCACGGGTGGCTTCGCGCTGGCCGCGGCGGTCGACGACAGCATCCTGGCGCCGGTATTGAGCCAGCCGTCGGTACCGTTCCCGATCACCCCGGCGCAGCGCCGTGATCCCGGTCTGTCCGAGAAGGAACTGCAGCGCGTAGTACAGCGCGCCACCGACGAGGGACTGTGCGCGATGGGTTTGCGGTTCACCAAGGACCCGGCCGTCCCGGGCGAGCGTTTCGAGACCCTGCGGAAGCGTCTCGGCGACGCGTTCGAGGTCATCGAGATCGACTCGTCGCCGGGCAATGAGCACGGTTTTCCCCGGACAGCGCATTCGGTCCTGACGGATCAGGTCCGCGAGAAGGACGGGCATCCGGCGTACGAGGCACGCAAACGCGTGCTCGAGTTCTTCAACGAGCGACTGGTTGGCTGACAAATCCTCTGCGCGAGCAGACGCAAAATCACCCTCTGGTGCCGGGTGGAAGGTGATTTTGCGTCTGCTCGGCCGGTGAAGTCTTAGGGGTTGATCCTTTTCGGCGGAACGGCAATCGCCGCTTCGGTTTGACGTCTTCGTCCTCGGGTACGTCGAGCGGAACGCCTTTGTACACCGCGAGGTAGACGCTGATCGTCGTCACGATGACGATCAGCAGCACCGGGCCGATGACGATGCCCCAGAACCCGAACATCGCGATGCCGGAGAAGACGGCTAGCAACATCAGCGCGGGATCCAGGCGCGCCTCCCGGGGGACGAGGATGGGTCGCAGGAAGTTGTCGATGTTGGTCACGACCAGCAGATGCCAGAGGACGACGAATACACCGCCAATGACGTTGCCGAACAACACCATTCCGATGCCGAACGGGATCGTCACGATGCCACCGCCGAGCGGGATGATCGACAGCGCCGTCAGCAAGATGGCGAAGATGAAGAAACCCTGGTGGAACCCGGCGATGTAGATCGATGCGGCGCCCGCAACGCCTTGGCAAGCGGCGATGACGAACTGGCCCTTGACCGTTCCGCGGACCATCGCGCCCATCTTGGCCAGGTATACATCCGTGATGTCCTCGCCCAACGGATTCAGCCGGCGGATCAGGGTCACGACCTTGTCCCGATTCACTAGCAGCGACACGAACACGTACAGGAAGATGATCGCCGAGGTGACTGCCGCGACGACACTGCCGGCCGCGGTTTCAAGGAACTGCAGAAGCCACTGACCGACGTGCTGCGCGGCCGTCGTCATCGATTTCCGCAGCGATTCCTGCGTGACGGTGACGTGCAGGAAGGGCACCCGCGCCAGCATCTCGTTGACCGCCTGCAGCGTCTTGTCGCCCAGCGTGCTGAGGTCGGTCGCGGCCACCCAGTTGGCAACGCTTTTGACCATGGCCGTGATTTGCACGATTGCCAGAAGCACGAACAAGGTTGCCGGTATCACCACGGAGGCCAGGGCCGCGAGCAATGTGAGCGCCGCCGACAAACCCCTGCTGAACCGCTTGGTGAGCCAGTTGAACAGCGGAGTGAACAGGTAGGCTCCGATTGCGGCGACCACCACGAGGATGAAGTAACCCCGCAGGAAGTACGCGCCGACGAGGATTGCTAGCACCGTCAAGACGGCCACGGCACGCTTCTGGCTCTCTGTGAATTCGGCGTCCATCGCCGCACCATATACGCCCTGAGCGGGGCTGATGCGCCTATTCTTGGCGCGTGACGGCAGCGACTGCGTGCCGGAGTTGTGGTACAGAGCCGCTGGAGAGTGCCCGGTTCTGCCACTCCTGCGGCGCTCCGATCGCCGAGGAAACACCCGCCGAGTACAAACAGGTGACGGTGTTGTTCGCCGATGTCGTGCGTTCGATGGATATCGCGGCGGCGGTGGGTGCTGAGCGGTTGCGCGAGATCATGGCTGACTTGGTGAAGCGCTCGACCGCCGTGGTGCAACGGTACGGCGGGACGGTGGACAAGTTCACCGGCGACGGCATCATGGCGGTGTTCGGGGCGCCCGTCGCGCTCGAGGATCACGCTGTTCGGGCCTGCTTCGCTGCGTTGGGCATTCAAGACCAGGCCGCACAACTGGCCGCTGAACTGGAGCGCCGAGACGCGATTGCGCTGCGGCTGCGTGTCGGCCTGAATTCGGGAGAGGTCATTGCCGGTGAGATCGGTTCGGGCGCAAGCGGTTACACCGCCATGGGGGAGCATGTCGGGTTGGCGCAGCGGATGGAGTCGGTGGCGCCCGCGGGCGGTGTGATGCTCAGCGAGTCCACCGCGCGGCTGGTCGAGCGAGCCGCGGTGCTGGATGAAGAAGAGACCGTGCACATTAAGGGCGTCGACGTGCCCGTGCGCGCCCGTCGTCTTCTGGGCATGGAGGTTCCGCACGCCACCGTCTCGCCGGGTGAATCACGTCTGGTGGGTCGGCGCTGGGAATTGGCCGCCATCGAGAGCCTCTTGGATCGGGCGATCGACGGCGATGGCGCGATCGTTGCTTTGGTGGGGCCTCCCGGCATCGGCAAGAGCCGCATGGTGCGCGAGATTGCGGCGACAGCCGCCAATCGTGATGTAGAGACGTTCTGGGCTTTCTGCGAATCTCACGTCTGCGACATTCCCTTTCACGTAGCGACGCAGCTGCTTCGTACGGTCGCCGGCCTACCGCACGTGGACGACCCGTCGGCGCGGGCGCGGCTGCGGGCACGGATTCATGACGCAGACGAGCAGGACCTGGTGCTGTTCGAGGACGCGCTCGGGATCCGAGACCCTGAAACGCCGCTGCCAGAGATCGATCCGGATGCGCGCCGGCGGCGACTGATGGCACTGATCAAGTCAGCGGCGGTCGCTCGTGACACACCGGCGCTGTACGTCGTCGAGGATGCGCATTGGATCGATGAGGTTAGCGATTCGATGCTGGCTGATGCTTTTTCAGTGGTTCCACAGGCGCACGATCTGGTGCTGGTCACGTATCGGCCTGAATATCGCGGCGCACTAACCCATGTGCCGGGGGCACACACATTCACACTTGCGCCGCTGAGTGGTTCGGAATCGGTGGCGCTGGTCTCCGAACTGCTCGGCCCGGATCTGTCGGTGGGTGAACTGGCCGAGACTATCGTGGCGCGGGCAGCAGGAAACCCGTTCTTCTCCGAGGAGATTGTGCGCGACCTCGCAGAACGCGGCGTGCTCTGCGGCCATCAGGGCGCGTACATCTGTCGAGAGGACGTCACAGACGTCACCGTGCCGGCGACACTGCAGGCAACCATCTCCGCACGCATCGACCGTCTCACCCCGAGCTCAAAACGCACACTGTGCGCGGCGGCAGTGATCGGGACGCGGTTCGACGCAGAACTACTCGCCAGCATAGGAGTTGATGCCGTTGTCGATGAATTGGTTCGAGCCGAACTGATCAGACAGGTTAAGTTCACGCCCACCGCGGAGTTCGCATTCCGCCATCCGCTGATCAGAACGGTAGCCTACGAATCTCAGCTCAAAGTCGATCGCGCACTGTTGCATAAGCGACTCGCCACGGCAATTGAGCAGACAGGATCACCGGACGAGAATGCAGCGCTGATCGCCGAGCACTTGGAGGCGGGAGGTGAACTCCGCGAGGCGTATTCGTGGCGGATGCGAGCTGGATCCTGGTCTATTGACCGCGACATCGCGGCGGCACACGTGAGTTGGGAGCGGGCACTCCACCTCGCCGACGCGATGCAAGAGGACGAACCGGACCGTCTGAGAATGCGTATTGCCCCCCGCACGCTGATATGCGCGAACGGATTCCGAATCCATACACCCGTTGCGGGCACTCGCTTCGATGAACTGAAGGAGTTGTGCACGGCCGCTGGAGATAAGGCGTCGTTAGCCATCGCGATGGCCGGGCTCATAGGCGACCTGATGACGCGCGGACATATACAAGAGTCGGCAAAACTTTCCTTCGAGCTCACGGTGCTTCTCGAGTCGATCGGTGAACCGGCACTGATTGTCGGACTTGCCATCACCCCGCTCGCGATGGGGATGATGACAGGGGATATGGCCGAGTTGCTGCGATTGTCCGAGACGGTCATTGATCTGTCCGATAGCGACCCGGGCACAGCAAATTTCATTGCCGGTTCGCCATTGGCGTACGCCTACGCATCGCGAGCAATTGGCCGGTGGGCCCACGGCCAGGACGGTTGGCGTGACGATCTCGATCGGGCCGTCGCGATGGGCCGAGACGCCGATCTCTGGTCGCAGAGCATCGCCCTCACAGCCGCGTATGGGATGGCTCTCGCACACAGTGTTGTACTGGCGGACCACACAGTGATGCGTGACATCGAAGAGGCTCTGAATACAGCTGAGCAATCGGCTGACGACCTCGTGCTCGGCTTCGGTTTGTTCGCCGAGGGG
The DNA here is from genome assembly GCA_963744085.1 of uncultured Actinomycetota bacterium. Classification (GTDB taxonomy): domain Bacteria; phylum Actinomycetota; class Actinomycetes; order Mycobacteriales; family Mycobacteriaceae; genus Mycobacterium. The sequence continues at coordinate 237,285 of CAVUSK010000010.1, read as the reverse complement.
GTTGTTCTCTTGCACGGAGCCCCCGTCGAGATCGAGCGTGGATTGCAGTTGCTGAGAAGGTGTCGCGAGATGGCCGTCTGCGACCGCTTCTACCGTTGTCACATTCCTCTGATAGATGCGTGGATTGGGCATGGTATCGCCCGGCTTGGCGACCGCGAGGGGGCACTGCCAGTTCTGCGCTCAGCCAACGACGATGTGTTCGACGGCGGGCAGTTTGGTTTTTGTACCACCTCGACCCGCTTTTTGGTGCAGCAGCTGCTTGTCTGCGGCACCGAAGCGGACGTCCGCGAAGCCGAGGCCGCGATCGAACGCTTGGCGGCTGTTGACATTCTCGACGGCCTGACGATTCAGGAGGTCACGCTGCTTGAACTACGAGCCCTGCTGGCGCGCGCCGAAGGCGATGAGGTCAGCTATCGAGAGTTCGCCGACCGCTATCGACAGATGGCGGAATCGCTTGGCTTTGAAGGACACATCGCGATGGCCAGGGCGATGACATGACGGCCACCGGACTTCTTTGTGGCTCCTGTGGTGTTGCGCTGCGGGAGAACGCCAAATTCTGTGATGAGTGTGGCACGCGAACCCAGCCGGCAGCTGCGGCCGAGTACAAGCAGGTGACCGTGCTGTTCGCTGATGTGGTGCGTTCGATGGATATCGCGGCGGCGGTGGGCGCTGAGCGGTTGCGCGAGATCATGGCCGAATTGGTGAAGCGCTCGACCGCCGTGGTGCAACGGTACGGCGGGACGGTGGACAAGTTCACCGGCGACGGGATCATGGCGCTGTTCGGGGCGCCCGTTGCGTTGGAAGATCACGCCTTTCGCGCATGCTTGGCCGCGCTGAACATTCAACAGGAGGCGCAGCGCCTAGCACACGAGGTGGAGCAGAGCGACGGTATTTCGCTGAGCCTACGTGTTGGCCTGAATTCCGGTCAGGTGATTGCCGGGGATATCGGTTCGGGGTCGGTGGGTTACACCGCGATCGGCGAGCACGTCGGGCTGGCGCAGCGGATGGAGTCTGTCGCCCCCACCGACGGAGTGATGCTCAGCGAATCGACTGCACGGCTGGTTGAGCATTCTGCTGTGCTCGCTGAACCGGAAATGGTGCGTATCAAGGGCGTTGACGGAGAGATCCGCGCTCATCGGTTGATATCGACGGTGTTAGAACGCGAAGAGTTGGAGCGCAACGCGCCAACACTCGTAGGTCGCACCTGGGAAATGAACTCCATCGCCGAAATCCTCGACGAGGCGATCAGCGGCTTGGGTTGTGTAGTCAACATTATCGGACCGCCTGGCATCGGTAAGAGCCGTCTGGCTCATGAGGCGGCTGCACTGGCTGCCAACCGCGGTGCGGACGTCATTACCACCTTCTGTGAATCGCATACAAGCGATATCCCATTCCACGCGGTCGGGCGCTTGTTGCAAGCTGCCATGGGGATCAAAGGCCTTGACAGCAGGTCCGCCCGTGCGCGTGTGCGTGCCTTGGTTCCCGACGCTGATTCGGAAGATCTTCTGCTTCTTGACGACCTGTTGGGAATCGCGGATACCGAGGCCGTCGGGCCGGTAATTGAGCCAGACGCCCGGCGGCGCCGGCTGACGGCATTGATAAATGCGGCGGTGCTGGCGCGTGCGACACCTGCAATCTTTGTGGTCGAAGACGTGCACTGGATCGATGAGGTCAGCGAAGCCATGATTGCAGCCTTTGCAGGCGTGATCCCGCAGAGTCGTTCGATGGCGTTGCTCACCTACCGACCCGAATATCAAGGTGCACTGGCGCGTGTCGCTGGCGCCCAGGCAATTGCACTAAGGCCGCTGAGCAATACCCACACTTCGGCACTCGTTCATGAATTGCTGGGTTCACATGGTTCAGTGGCCGGGCTCGCTCAGCACATAGCCGAACGGGCAGCAGGCAACCCGTTTTTCGCAGAGGAGCTCGTGCGTGACCTCGCGGAGCGCAATGTTCTTGACGGAAAGCCGGGTGGATACACGCTGCGCGGCGATGGCGCCGAGGTTAGCGTGCCCGCGACATTGCAGGCCACCATCGCGGCCCGTATCGACCGATTGGCGACGACCGCGAAGCAGACTTTGAGTGCCGGGGCAGTCATTGGTTTGCGCTTCGGACCGGAACTCTTGATGGAGTTGGGAATCGATCCCGCGCTCGACGAACTGGTGGCGGCGGAGCTGATCGATCAGGTGAAGTTCACCAGGGGTGGGCAGTACGCATTCCGGCATCCGTTGGTTCGCACTGTTGCATATGAGTCGCAATTGAAGTCGAGTCGCGCGCAACTTCATCGGCGGCTCGCGAAACTCATTGAGGGTCGTCAGGAGTCAATCGACGACAACGCCGCCCTCATCGCCGAGCATCTCGAAGCCGCCGGCGATCTGCACGAGGCGTTCGGCTGGCACATGCGCGCGGGCACCTGGACCACAAACCGCGACATCGTAGGCGCACGTATGAGTTGGCAACGGGCACGCGAGATCGCCGACCGCCTGCCCGCGGACGACGCGGACCGCGTTTCAATGCGAATCGCACCGCGGACACTGCTCTGCCTGAGCGCCTGGCGCGCGGGCGGCGCGATCGAAGATGCCGGCTTCGAAGAACTGCGCAGTCTCACCGCGGCCGCGGGCGATAAGGTGTCATTCGCAACGGGAATGACGGGCCAGGTTGCAATGCTGGTCACTCATTCGCGATATCGCGAGGCGGCCCAACTGGCGTCCGAAAACGTTGATCTGCTGGAGTCGATCGGCGATCCGGAATTGATTGTCGGTTTGTCTTTTGCGGCATTCGGGGCGAAGGCCGCCGTCGGTGACGTAGCCGAATTGCTTCGGCTGACCCAACGCGTGATCGATCTTTCTGAGGACAACCCCACTATGGGCGATCTCATCATCGGATCGCCGCTCGCCGCCGCGATCTGCTTGCGGGGCATCGGTCGACTCTTTCAAGGAGCAGGGGGCTGGAAAGACGATGTGGATCGAGGAATGGAGATGGCACGCGAGACGGCTTCGAGCTCGCACGCGATACTGATGCTCTACAAGTACAGCTGCATGGTCGTCGGGGCGTGGGTACCGAACGGCGACGCCATGGAAGAAACAGCCGTAACGCTGTCTGCCGCTGAGCGATTTGCCGATGAGCAGGCGTTGGGCTCTGTCCGTTTTGTTCGTGGTATCACGCTGGTTCAGCAGGGTGGGTCTGAGCGAGATGCCGGCTTTGTCTTGCTCGAACAGACACGGCTGGCAGCGCGGCAGAATCGCGTCAGCGCAGGCATCGCGGTCGTGGCCGACCTGTATCTTGCCGCAGAGCAGACACGCTGCGGTAATTTCGACGGAGCAATCTCACTCGCGCGCAGCGCGGTTGAAGAAGATTTCGAGAGCGGGGATGTGATTTTCCTCGCAATGGGTGTGACTACGTTCGTCGACGCGCTGCTGCGCCGCGGAAACGCCTCGGACCTGGCGGAAGCAGAAGCCGTGACGTCACGGCTCGCTGCGGTACGGACCCACCCGGATTTCATTCTGAACCGACTGTTCCTGCTGCGGTTGCGCGCACTACTGGCGCGCGCTAAGGGTGAGGAACCCACCTATCGAGAGTTCGCCGAACGTTACCTCGAAATGGCGGAATCCCTTGGCTTCGAAGGACACATCGCGATGGCCAAGGTGATGTAGCGGGAAGGCGAGCTAGACCTTCGCCGGTGACTTGCCCTCGGCCTCGACCTGCTTGTACAGGTCGACGTAGTACGGCAGGCATTCCTCCATCGCCTTCTCGGTGGTGTACAGCGGCTCGTAGCCCAGGTCCCGGCGCGCCTTCGCAACGGAGAAGTAGTTGTCGAGGTAAAGGCGTTCCACCGCAAGCGGTTCCAGCAGCGGCGCTGGCAGGTTGAACCGGAAGTGCAGCCGCTGCCACAAACTCATGACCGCGTGGATGAACCGGCCGGAGATCCGCAGCCGCGGCCAATGCTGACCGCACGCCTCGACGACCGGGCGGGCGAACTCGAACATGTTCACCGGGTCGTCGTCGTTGATGAAATACGCCTGGCCCGGCGCCGTGCCGCCCTCGACCAGATGCTGTGCCGCCAGGATGAAGCCGTGCACCAGGTTATGCACATACGAATTGTCAAGGCGCGCATGCTTGCTGCCGACCAGAACCTTGACCTGACCGGTGACCACCCGCTCGAACACCTTGCGGAACATCGTCTGGTCGCCGCGGCCCCAGATACCGCTCGGCCGGATCGAGCACGTCAACAAGCCGTCCACGCCGTTCTGTGACAGCACGAATTTCTCTGCCACCACCTTGGTTTCGGTGTAGAGGTCGGCGAACCGGTCGGTGTACGGCAGTGTCTCGTCGCCGCCCGAGATCGCCTTGCCGCCGATCACGACGCTGTTGCTCGCCGTGTAGACGAACCGCTTGACGCCTGCCTTCTGCGCGGCGTGTACCAGGTTTTTCGTTCCCTCGACATTCACTCCGAAGCTGCGCTGCCGGTACTCCTCGGTGACCGACTTTCCGCCCATCAGTTCGATGAGCGCTGCGGTGTGAAAGATCGTGTCGACTTGATGAACAACGGCGCCGACCGCGTCCTCATCCGTGATGTCGCCGACCACCGTCTCCAGCCGAGGATGGTCTGCAAGAGGTGACGGCACCCGGTCGAAGGAGCGGACCCAGTACCCCCGGTCCAAGAGCGTGGACACCAGGTTGCAGCCCACGAAGCCGGAGCCGCCGGTCACCAAGACCTTGCCGAGATCAGTCGTCAATGATGCGTCAGCCATGCCGGGCAGCATAACTGAAACCTGTTCCAATTACGAGTGGTGTTTGAGGAAGTAAGTTCTTGGTCAGTCGCCTGGATCGTCGCGGACTGCCAACGCGTCCTCTACCCGCTTGCGGGCTCCGGCTAAGTGCTCATTACAACGTTTAGCCAGTTCTTCGCCTCTTTCCCAGAGCTTCAGCGACGAGTCGAGGTCCAATCCACCTTGCTCGAGAACCTTCACGACTTCGGTCAATTCGTCGCGGGCTTCCTCGTAGCCCATTTGACTAATGGGTCTAACGTTCGGCGTCGATGCGGGCTCGCTCACGACAGATCACCACCTGAACTGACAGCGCCGAAAGCGCCATCGGACACCCGGATGCGTAGCCGCGTCCCGGCTCGCGCGTCGTCCACAGAGCGCAGCACCGTTGCGGGCGCACCGTCGGGAAGTGCCTGCACCACCGCGTAGCCGCGCGCCAACGTGGCGGCCGGCCCGAGTGTGGCCAGTCGCGCCGACAAGTGTCCGATGCGGTCCGTTTCAGCAGTGACCAGGCGATCGATGTCGCGCCGGGCCATGGCGCGCGCTCGATGTATCTCATCGCTGCGCGACGTCACCATCTGCAGCGGCGTGGCCAGCACCGGCCGGCTGCGCAACTGCCCCACCAGCCGCTCCTCCCGACTCACCCAGTTACGCAGCGCCCGCGCGCCGCGTCGGCACAGGTCGTCGAGCATCGCCCGCTCGGCGGACATGTCCGGAACGATCCGCTTCGCCGCGTCGGTCGGCGTGGCCGCGCGCAGATCAGCGACGAGGTCACACAGCGGATTGTCGGGTTCGTGTCCCACCGCGCTGACCACCGGTGTGGTACACGCCGCGATCGCGCGGCACAACGTCTCGTCGGAGAACGGCAGCAGGTCCTCGACGCTGCCCCCGCCGCGGGCGATCACGATCACCTCGACGTCGGGGTGTGCGTCGAGCTCGCGCAGTGCGTCGACGATCTGCGGCACCGCGTTCGGTCCCTGAACCACCGCGTTGCGTACCTCGAATCGCACGGCCGGCCACCGTCCCGCCGCGACCGCGACGACGTCGCGCTCGGCGGCGCTGGCGCGGCCGGTGATCAGGCCGACGGCCACCGGCACGAACGGTATCGGCCGCTTCAGCCGGACGTCGAACAGGCCCTCAGCGTCCAGCAGCCGTCGCAACCGGTCGATTCGGGCTAGCAGCTCGCCGATGCCAACGGCGCGAATCTCACTGAGCCGCAACGAAAAAGAACCGCGCCCCGTGTAGAAGGTCGGCTTGCCGCACACAACAACTTGGGTGCCTTCGGAGAGCTTGACGGGGGCGTTGAGCACCAGATCGCGCGGACACGTCACCGTCAGCGACATGTCGGCGGCCGGGTCGCGCAGCACCATGAACACGGTCCTGGAGTCGCGCTTGACGTTGATCTCGGTGAGCTGGCCTTCGACCCATACCGTGCCGAGCCGGTCGATCCATTTCGCCACCCGCGTGGCAACGGCCCGCACCGGCCATGGGTGCTCCGCGGAATTCGGCGGTGCGGGTGCGGTCACTTGGCGGACGCGCGGGTGATCCTGTTGGCCAGCAGAGTCTGGAACGGCGCGCGGGCCTTGGTGGCTTCCTCGTAGGTCAGCAACGCGTCGAGGTCGGCTACGTTCAGCGACTGCAGGCGAGCCCGCAGCTGGGCCAGCGTGAGGTCGTCGTAATCGAGCTCAATGACGATGTCCGGCGGCTCGGGTGCCGTCGACTTTTTGCCGCTCGACTTCTTGGCCGACCCGTCCGGCTCCGGCGCGTCGGTGGAATACAGCGCGAACCGGCCTTCGGTCCGACGGTCGCGTTCGCTGCTCAGCGACGTCACTTCCGCCGGCTCCTCGATGTCCTCGTCGAACGTCGCCCACTCCGGCTGTTCGTCCTTCGGCGGGAACAGCGCCTCGAGCGTTTCGTCGCCCTTGATCACCAGGTCAGCGACGTTCTGCTGCCATCGCATCACGAGGTGGGCGGCCTGGCTGACCAGCGTCATCGGGTACATCAAAATGGTCTGCGGGAGTTTGCGCGTTTCCTCGACGAAGGTGGCCGCCGCGCCGATTAAGAGCCGGACCCCATATGGTGCATTCGCCATGGGCACAGCCTGCCTTAACGCGCCCGCATGTCAAAAGCCGGGTCCGGCGACTGGCTCGTCAGAGTCGCCGAACCGTACCCTGGCACTATGCCGCCGACGATCAACATGGGGATTCCGGGCGCCGCCAGCGCGGTAGCACACCGGCCAACCGGCAAGCGGGTGCTGCTGGCCGAGCCGCGGGGCTACTGCGCGGGCGTTGACCGGGCCGTCGAGACAGTCGAGCGTGCGCTGGAAAAACACGGGGCGCCGGTGTACGTGCGGCACGAGATCGTGCACAACAAACACGTCGTCGACACGCTCGCGAAAGCCGGGGCGGTGTTCGTCGACGAGACGGACGAGGTTCCCGAGGGCGCAATCGTGGTGTTCTCGGCGCACGGCGTGGCGCCGACCGTGCACCAGACCGCCGCCGAACGCGAACTTCAGGTGATCGACGCGACCTGCCCGTTGGTGACCAAGGTGCACAACGAGGCGAAGCGTTTCGCCCGCGACGACTACGACATTCTGCTGATCGGCCACGAGGGCCACGAGGAGGTGATCGGCACCGCCGGTGAGGCGCCCGATCACGTCCAGCTCGTGGACGGCCCGGACGCCGTCGATGGCGTGACCGTGCGCGACGAGAACAAGGTGGTCTGGCTGTCGCAGACCACGCTCTCGGTCGACGAGACGATGGAGACCGTACAGCGGCTGCGGGAACGCTTCCCGAAACTGCAGGACCCGCCGAGCGACGACATCTGCTACGCGACGCAGAACCGCCAGGTGGCCGTCAAGGCGATGGCGCCCGAATGCGAGTTGGTGATCGTCGTCGGCTCGCGAAATTCCTCGAACTCGGTGCGTTTGGTCGAGGTGGCGCTGGGCGGGGGAGCGCAAGCCGCCCACCTTGTCGACTACGCCGACGACATCGACCCGACCTGGCTCGATGGCGTCACCACTGTGGGTGTCACATCAGGCGCTTCGGTGCCCGAGGTGCTGGTCGGCGGCGTGCTCGAGCGGCTGGCTGGATACGGCTATGAGGTTGTGCAACCGGTGACCACCGCTAACGAGACGCTGGTGTTCGCGCTGCCGCGAGAAATCCGGCCACCGCGCGATTAGATGTCGTATTCCCAGTCGTCGGCTTCTGACGCCCGCGACCGCGAGCGCACGGGGCGCTCTTGCCGTGTCTCGGCGTCCGTCGGGCTGCCGCGGTAGCGCACCCGAGAGATCGGATGGTGTGTGCCGTTGGTAACACCGGCACCCGCGGCCCCGTTGGTTCCGGGACGGCGTCGTGGCGGCGCCTCGTAAGCCTCGAACGGGTCGTATTGGTCGTTTCGGTTGCGACGGTCGTGAGGCGCCCTGCGTTCGTGCGGGTCGCGGCGTTCGTACGGGTTGCGCGCCGTGCGGGCCGGGGGCGGGCGGCGGCGGGGCAGGTCGACGGGTTCCTCGGGTTGCCACGACGTCGGTGTCCGCCGGCGAGTCCGCTCGGGCGGCAGGTCGTCGTCGATATACGAGGGCCGCGGGCGCCGCGGCCGCGCCGGTTCCGCACGCTTGGCGGCCTTCGCCGGCTTTGCCGAGCGCGTCGACTTGGGTCTGTCGACGGCGTGGCGGCGCTTGGAGGCGGGTTCTTCGTCGTCATGTGCGGGTGAGAAGATTCCGCGGATCTTTGCTGTGAGGGCTGCAAACCGATCCGTGGTCGCCGTCTTGGCCGGCTGCGCATCCGCCGCGGACCGGGACGAACCGACGAACCACCGGACCAGTCCGATCAGTAGCACTATCCCCGACGTGAACAACATCAGCGGGAAACGTTCGATCAACGGGTAGGCACAGTTGATGACAACGTCCTTGAGGCCGTTGAGCTTTGCGCCATGGAACAGGAAGTAGGCACCGGGCACGCTGACGAACAGAATCATCGGCGGCTGCACCACGGCCGTGAAGATTCCCGACTGCCGAACCATCAGTATCGCGACGATGCAGCCGACCATGTAGAGCGCAGCGAACACATGGGTGAGTTCTTTGCCGCCGCCCGCGTCGAACGCGAAGCCGATGGCAGTCGCGGTGACCGCGATCATCACGGCGCCCCACCACGGCACTCCGGGCACGTTCGGGTGCACGGACCGGCGCTGCGGGCTCATCGCCCCGTCCCGCTGTCCAGACACATGTAGACCGTACCGGGTGAACCGCAAACTCCGCTGTCAAGCACGCCCGGGCGCGCATGTCGGGTTGCCTAGACTGTGGACCCTGTGAGCCTGAACCTGGGAATCGTAGGTCTGCCGAATGTCGGCAAATCGACGTTGTTCAATGCGCTGACACGCAACAACGTACTTGCCGCGAACTACCCGTTCGCCACGATCGAGCCCAACGAAGGCGTGGTGCCGCTGCCCGATCCGCGGCTTACCACGTTGGCCGAGATGTTCGCGTCAGCCCGCATCGTGGCCGCGCCGGTCACGTTCGTCGACATTGCCGGCCTGGTCAAGGGAGCTTCCGAGGGCGCCGGGCTTGGCAACAAGTTCCTCGCCAACATCCGCGAGTGCGACGCGATCTGTCAGGTGGTGCGCGTGTTCTCGGACGACGACGTCGCCCATGTTTCTGGTGACGTCGACCCGAAATCAGACATCGAGGTCGTCGAGACTGAGTTGATCCTGGCGGACCTGCAGACGCTGGAGCGCGCGCTGCCCAGGTTGGAGAAGGAGGCCCGCACCCACAAAGAGCGCCGCGCGGCCTTTGAGGCTGCCCAAGCGGCTCAGCAGGTGCTCAACGAGGGCAGGACCCTATTCGCGGCGGGTTCGGAGGTGGATTCGTCGTTGCTACGGGAGTTGAACCTGTTGACGACGAAGCCGTTCCTGTACGTGTTCAACGCCGACGAGGCCGTCCTGACCGACGAGGCGCGGGTCGCGTCGCTGCGCGAGCTGGTGGCACCCGCCGACGCGGTGTTTCTGGACGCCAAGATCGAGGCGGAGCTGCTGGAGCTCGACGACGAGTCAGCCGCCGAACTGCTCGAGTCGATCGGGCAGAGTGAGCGTGGCCTAGATGCGTTGGCGCGGGCAGGTTTTCACACATTGCGATTGCAGACCTTTTTGACCGCCGGCCCAAAAGAGGCGCGGGCGTGGACGATTCACCAGGGCGACACCGCGCCGAAGGCAGCTGGGGTGATCCACACGGATTTCGAGAAGGGCTTTATCAAGGCCGAGGTCGTGTCGTATGACGACTTGGTGGCTGCGGGCTCAATGGCCGAGGCGAAGGCGGCCGGCAAGGTCCGCATCGAGGGCAAGGACTACGTGATGGCCGACGGTGACGTGGTCGAATTCAGATTTAATGTCTAACCGGGTTCCGGTTCAACGTCTCGATGCTCGGTGGGAAATTCGCGAAACGTCGCGACGATAGTCGCCGTCGCCCGATCAGTTCCTGCTGCGGTGTCGACTCGAAGAACTGGGTGATTCCAGGGTTCATACGTCCGCTCTCCGACCTGCTGCCAAGTCGGTACCGCCAATCCGTCGATGTCTGAAGACCGGGCTTCGACGCGTCTCCTGTGCAGCTCGCTATCGCTGCAGATCACCTCGACCTCGATGAGTATGGCTCGCGCCGCCCGCGCGGTCTCGGCCCAGGCTTGCCTCGTGATGGCGAGAGGATTCACGCTGTCGGCCACGACGTCATGCCCTGCGCTCAGGAAGTCGGATGCGACCGCGTAGGCGACCCGATAACCGGCATCGGGGACCGCTGCCCAGCCCCCGGCCCGATCGATGAGTCCCGACGCCGTCATGGCCGCTTCGATCGTGTCGAGCCGCACATGTACAGCGCCGATCACAGCGCTCAGGCGGCGAGCAACCGTGGTCTTGCCGACGCCAGGGAGCCCCGATAGAACGATCAGCGCCGGTGTCGACTTCCAGGCGGCCATAGCATTCGATGCTATGGCCGTCAATCGACGCTTCCTCGTTAGCCTCCCGGTGACTGCTGGCTTTTCGCCGACGCCCTGCCGAACCACGGACCTCAGGACGCGGCTGGCGACGTAGCATTCTCGAGTGAGTTTTGTCGTCCCGCCGGAGGCTTATGCACGTTTCATGGGCCGGTATGCCGAGCCCCTTGCGGAGGTCTTCGTGGCATTTGCCGGGGTCGGCGTCGGCGACAAGGTGCTCGACGTGGGCTGTGGGCCCGGCGCGCTGACGGCGCATTTGCTGTCGGTCGGAGCCGAGGTAGCGGCGATCGATCCTTCAGCGCCGTTCATCGACGCGATCCGGGTGCGCTTCCCAGACGTTGATGTGCGTCTAGGTACGGCGGAGGAACTGCCGTATGACACCGCGGCTTTCGACGCTGCTCTCGCGCAATTGGTGGTGCACTTCATGACGGATCCAGTGGCCGGCCTCAGACAGATGGCGCAAGTGACTCGGCGCGCCGGTGGCATCGCAGCATGCGTGTGGGACGGGCCGACCGGTGCACTGGCGCCGTTCTGGGATGCGGTTCACACGATCGACCCTGAAGTTGAGGACGAAGCGCTACTCTCCGGGGCGCATAGGGGGCATCTGACTGAGCTTTTCGAAGCTGCTGGCCTGCGCGATGTGGAAGAAGATTCCATCACGGTCGATGTCGTCCACCCGACGTTTGAGGAGTGGTGGGAGCCGTACACATATGGTGTCGGTCCTGCCGGTGACTACGTCCAGCGGCTCGATGACGATGCACGCGCACGTCTCGAGTCTGTGGCTCGCGAACGACTCGGTAGTGGACCGTTCACCGTGACCGCTACCGCGTGGGCCGCCCGTGGGACGGTGTGACTGCGGCGTGGTCGAATTTCGGTTCGGCGCAACGTCTATGTCTTAGAAGTGAAAATTGACGGGTACCACAGAGGTAGTCCAGGTGCCGCGTTGGAAGGGGGCCACGGTGCAGGCCAGTGAGATCAGCGACATTCTGACCAACCCGATCAGCCAAGAACTTCTGGATCGCGATCTCGTTCGGTTGGCGTACGTCGCGAAGGACGGTACACCCCGCTGCATCCCGATTGGATTCGCTTGGAACGGTTCGGCGGTCGTCATGTGCACCGCGAAGAACGCTCCGAAACTGTCGGCGTTGCGGAGCAATCCGGCCGTCGCTTTGACCATCGACACCGAAGTCCATCCGCCACGCATCTTGCTGATCAGAGGGCGAGCCGACTTGGAGGTGGTCGATGGAATTCCGGACGAGTACTTCCAGGCCAGCGGTTCCTACAAGATGACACCCGAGCAGCGCGCCGCCTGGGAGGACGACGTGCGCTCGCTCTACGACGGCATGGTGAAAATCGTCGTTAAGCCCACATGGGCGAAGCTCATCGACTTCGAGACGACATTGCCGAGCGCGGTGGAGGAGCTTCTGAGGCAGCGTGAGAAACGCCGGCAGGCCTGAGCCCAGGGTGTTACATCGATGCGCCGTCGAGTTGCATGCGGCCGCAACGGATTGGTGGCCGAGCGTGCGGCAAATCGAATCAGCACGCGCCCGGGCGGGGGTATGGTCCCCGCATGCCGCTCCACTACGTCGATCCCAACAAGAAACGCGGCCGGTGGTATGTGGCTCTCGAGCGTTATGCCCGCTCGCGTCAAGGGCAGTTTGTGGCGCGACACGTTTTCTGGCACATCGACCCGTGGCTGTACCGCGTATCGCGCGGACGCTATCCCTGGATCTTGGGCGGGATGGCCACGGCACCGTTGATCAGTACGGGCGCCAAATCGGGCCAGCCGCGACGGCATCAACTCACGTACTTCCACGACGGAGCCGACCCGATTCTGGTCGCCTCAAATGCCGGCGAGCCAAGACATCCGCAGTGGTATCACAACTTGAAGGCGCACCCCGAATGCCAATTCGGTGGCGAGAGATTCGTTGCTGCGGAAGTCACCGATTCCGAGGAGTATTCGCGCCTGTACGGACTTGCCGAGCAGGTTTACGCGGGGTACGCCGACTATCGTGCCAAGACCGCGTCCGCAGGCCGTCGGATCCCGTTGCTTCGCCTCAAGCCGCGTAATGCAGCCGGGTAGGACGCGACGATCTGCCTACGCTGCCTACGGGGACGTCGTCGAGTTCCGGTTCCAAACAACCTCTGGTGGTAAGGCAGCCGGGCGTTAGCGCGGATTCAGTCGGAATAGGGGAATCTGACGCCCGATCGGTGCGGTCTTGGCGCGGTAATCGCTGTAACCGGCGTAGATCTGCTCGGCAAGTCCGTACAGGCGTGCGTACTCCTCGGGATCGGTGACTTCCGCGGCAACGAATCTCTCGTCGCCAAGTTGGCATTCGGGGTGCGCTTTCAAGTTGTAGTACCACTTGGGATGTTTTGGTCCTCCGTAGTTCGAGGCGATAAGGATTGGGTCGCGGTCGTCGTGGAAGTAGGCGAGTTGGACCACTCGCGGCAGACCCGTCTTGGCACCGGTCGTCATGAGCGGCGCGCTGGCAACTACGGGAAGGGATGCGGGATAACGCCCACTGGTCGCGCGGTACAACCATGGGTCGACGCGAGGGCTGACATGGCGGGCAAGGAACTGTCCTGCACGCGAGCGCCCGAAGCGCACGTCGGCCTGGTACACACGGCCGCGCTTCTTATTGGGATCCACGTAATGCAGCGGCATGCGTGGACCATAGAACAAGTCGACCGCTAGGGGGTCGAGTTCCGGTTCGACGTCTAGGCCAGGTGACGCGGCGCCGCGTGTTGCGACAAGTGTGCTCAGTCCACTGAGCTGATGGTCGCGTTGCAGATGGGCAGATTGGCTTTGAGCGTGTGCGACACGAAGCCGTTGGGCGGGGTGACGGCCAACGTCCCTACGCGTGGGCACTCGTTCCCGGTAGCGGTGTCGATCGCATAGGGCTGTACGTCAGCCGTGGCGACGACCACGCGACGCAATGTGTTGGCCGACCCCACCTCCCCGTTGGTGACTGCGAGCAACGGCACGGTCCGTTTCATGTCCCACTCCTCGCCGCGGACCAGATGATCATTCTGCGCGAGTTTGCACCGTCGATCGTGGGACACGACCTCGAGACTGCTCATAGATCGCGGTTTTCGTGGAGACCCGATCTCCCCACGGGCTCGGCCGGTTCGGAGGTCCGGACGATACGGATAAAGTGCCTTGAAAATCTCGACGATAAAGTTCGCGGGGGAAATATTGAGCGAGGTTCTAAACTGCTGCTTTAGCGAGGTTATCGCTGACGGCAAATAGCCAAGTATCGACTGAGAGTCAGAATTATCAATTTTTGATGAAAACATGACAAGAATTCCCGGCTCGCTATGAAATACCATCTGAGCTGCACAAATAGAGCGAACTCATGGATTATCCAGCGTCATCGCCAATAGATTTTTTAGACTTGTAGTCTATGTCATGGTTCAGCAAAAACGTGACGACCGCCACATAATTTGGTTCGGCAAAGATTCTGTTGTTAATGTCCCTCGTCATGTTTGTTATTGCTACGACAACTCTGTTGACGTTTGTGCAGGGACTTACCGGGACGCCCTATATCACGGGCGGGGATTCTCCTGCGGGAACGGATTGTTCTGGTCTTGCCTCGTTTGTGTCGAACCTGGCCACCGGCCGGCCGGCGTACGGGGATCGGTTTCACACCACTAACGAGGAATCCGCCCTCTTGACCCGAGGCTTCCAGTACGGAACCGGAAGGCCCGGGGACCTAGTCATTGGCTGGAACGGCGGCCACACGGCTGTGACGTTGCCGGACGGTACCCCGGTCTCCAGTGGTGAAGGCGGTGGCGTGCGCATCGGTGGTAGCGGCGCGTATCAAAAGCAGTTCACGCATCACATGTACCTGCCGCTGAGCCCAGCGATGCTCGACAATGCCGGGGAGATTCCAGAGGGTGCGCCGGACCTGCCAGCACCCGAGATGCCCGCACCCGAGATGCCTGCGCCGGACCTGCCAGCACCGGATGCGATTCCGGCGCCTGAGCCCGTTGTCGTCGCGGTCGACGCCGTGAACCCGGACACGCAACTTGCTCCCGCGCCCGATGCGGCACTGGGTGACGTCCCGGACTTGACGATCTAACGCCGACGTTCTATTTCGACGCGCGTTCCGCCAACGCGGTGAACAGCCGCCCCAGCTCGGTCAACGAGTGTGCCGGTAACAGTAAGTCGCAGTAGGGCAGTGCCGCGGCCATCGACCCGGCCAAAGGCTGGAAGTCCGGCTGTGCGGCCCGCGGGTTGAGCCACACGAGCATCTCGGCACGCCGCCTCACCCTGGCCAGGGCGCGTTCGAGCACCTCCGGCGGGTCCGCATCCCAGCCGTCGGACGCGATGATCACCACCGCTCCGCGCAGCGCGCTGCCGTGCGGTGGCGACAGCAGCCCCGCGACGCTGCGGCCGAGGTGCGTGCCGCCGTAACGGTCAGTCACCTTGGCGTTCGCCCGGGCCAGCGCGACCTCCGGAGAGCGATGGGAGAGCACTGCGGTCAACCGCGTCAGCGATGTCGAGAAGGCGAACACCTCGGGGTGCATCCCGGCACGCCGCAACGCCGTCGCCCGCATCAGATGCAGGTAGATCGTCGCGTAGGGCTGCATGGACCGGCTGACGTCGCAGACCAGCACGACTCGACGTGGACGGCGTCGTCGCCGCGTACGAGCGAGTCGCAGCGGCTCAAAGCCGGTGGTGCGGGATGACTTCATCGTCGCACGCAGGTCGACCCGCCTGCCGTGCCGGTTCGGCTCTTGTCTCATGCTGCGACGGTGCGGCCAGGCCGCCGCCGCCTGTTCCAGCCACGTCCCCAGCAGCCGCAGATCGCCGGCGTCGAACTGCTCGAAGGGCTCGTCGGCGCGAGACACGATCCGGCTCGGCAGCACGTCGGGGACTGCGACGGCGTCGTCGCGGCGCTGCGTCGCGGAAATCACCGACGGACGGGTTGCCCACGGGACCCCACCGGCGTCGAGGCTCGGGCCGCCGCCCACTCGCGCTCCGGGCGCAGACGCTGCGGCCGCACCCCGGTGCATGCGTCGGGCCGGCGGCTCGAGCCCCACTCCGGCGTCACCGAATACCGCGTCGAACGCGGCGTCGAAGGCGGGCAGGTCTTCTACCCGGTGCACCAACGTCAGCCGCGCCGCCCAATACAGCTGGGTGCGCGATCGCGGCGCTAACTGCTGCAGTGCGTCGACGAACCCCGCCGGCCCGCTGGCCGCGACCGTCACGCCAGCGTCCCGGACCCGCGCCACCACCGCGACCGCGAACGCGGCCAGGTCGACTCCGGGGAGCAGCAGCGGAACGGTCATTCGCGGCGACGCGACGCCCTGCCCAACAGGAACATCACCAGCAGTGCCAGTGCGGTCAGGATGACCGGACCGTATTTCTTCAGTGCATCCCCGCCGGCAAGTTCGAGCAGGTCGATGGGCGCCGGCTCGGGTGCCGCGGTCACAACGGGGGTCGGTGCCTGCTTGTGCCCATTTGCTTCCGGCGCTGGTGTCGGCGCCTCGTGCTGTGCGGGCTCGGCGGATCCGGCCAGCTTGGCCTCGAGGGACTCGACGAACTGCCCCAGCAGCTTCTCGGAAACCTGCTGCAACATGCCGCTACCGAACTGCGCCAGCTTGCCGACGATCTTCAGGTCGGTGTCGACGGTGACGCGGCTGCGGTTGCCTTCGGGATGCAACTGCGCCGTGACGACCGCGGCGGCGTTGCCGGTGCCGCGCGCCTCTCGCCCTCGGGCATCAATCACCGCCCGGTGGTTTTCTGCGTCGAGGTCGACGAAATGCGCCTTACCGCTGAACTCACTGGTGACCGGGCCCACCTTGACCTTGACCTTGCCCAGGTAGTCGTCGCCCTCCTGGCCGATCAGCTGCGCCCCCGGCATCAGCGGCACAACCTGTGCCAGGTCGGTCAGCACGTTCCACGCATCGTCGACCGGAACGCTGATCGTGAACTCGTTGGCGATCTTCATTCGCTTCCTCTCGTGGGTGCGCCGGTAGCGCTGCTGAAGTCGACCAATGCCTCACGCAGGGTCGCGGCGTCGTCGGGTGTCTTGGCCAGCGCGCCCAGCGTGGCCGGCGTCTGCGGTTCGGCGAGGTCGGCGACGCCGAGCGACACCAGCGCGGCGACCCAGTCGATCGTCTCGGCGACACCGGGCGGCTTATCGAGGTCGAAACTCCTTGCGGCACTAACGAATTGCGTGGCCCGCTCGATGAGCGGCGCGGTGGCGCCCGGAACCGTGCGCCGGATGATCGCGACTGCCCGGGCCGGCTCGGGGTATTCGATCCAGTGGTACAGGCAGCGCCGTCGCAGCGCGTCATGCAGATCGCGGCTGCGGTTGGAAGTCAGCACCGCGATCGGCGGTCGCTCGGCGATGAAGGTCCCCAGTTCCGGCACGGTCACCGCGGCTTCGCCGAGGAACTCCAACAGCAGCGCCTCGAATTCGTCATCAGCGCGGTCGATTTCGTCGATGAGCAGCACCGGAGGAGTAGGACCGCGGTGGCGCACACACTGCAGGATCGGACGGTCGACGAGATAACTCTCGGTATACAGATCGGATTCGTCGATCGTGGCGTGACGGGCCTCCGCCAACCGAATGGACAGCAGTTGACGTTGGTAATTCCAGTCGTACAGGGCCTCGCTGGCGGTCAGCCCTTCGTAGCACTGCAGGCGCACCAGTGGAGCGTCGATGACTGCGGCCAGGGTCTTCGCCGCAGTCGTCTTGCCCACGCCCGGTTCGCCTTCCAACAACAGGGGCCGACCCAGCGTGACTGCGAGATAGAACGCAGACGCGGTGCCGATGTCGAGCAGATGGTCGTGGGCGTCGAAGCGGCGGACGACGTCGTCGACGTCGGCGAAGGCAGTCATCGCGACTCCGACGCGAGCAGCCGTCGGTAGTCGGCCCAGGTGTCCACGTCCGGCGGTACCGTCCCGAAGACGGGCAGCTCGTGCACGTCGAACCGGCCGGACTGGATCAGCTTCCACACACCTTTGTCACCGTGCAGCTGGGCGAGTTCGCCAAAGACGGTGCGGTTCAACCAGAACGGGTGGCCGAGTCCGTCGTCATACCGACACACCGCGATCGGTGCCGAACATCCGGCGACGAGCCGTTCGACGGTCGCCCGCGACACACCGGGCTGATCGCCGAGCATCAGCACGATTCCCGACGCCCGTGGTTCGACTCGCGTCAGCGCGGCCCGCAGCGATGACGAGCAACCCGAGTCGAAGTCGTCGACGGTCACCACGTCGAGGCCGTCTAGTGGCACAGCCGTGCGCACCGCGACCGCCGCCCCGCCGAGTGTCACGATGAGCTGGTCGAAGCCGCAGCTGCGTGCGACGTCGACAGTCGCGCCCAGCACCGTCGTATCGGCGTATGGCAGCAGCTGTTTCGGTGTGCCGAGGCGGCTGGAACCTCCCGCTGCGAGAACCACACCCGTCACGGTCGCCATCAGTCCACTTTCGTTGCCACGAACGATGCTGAACAACCCGGGCTGCAGAACCAGTAATCCTCGCCGTCGACCCGTAGGTGCTCGGTGTCCGGTCCGATCGTCACGGTCATGCCGCACACCGGGTCGACCGCCGTCGCTGGTGGCACGAGTTTCGGTGCGGTGACACGCAGACCGCCCCTGCGGAGGTCGCGGATCACTTCTGCGACGATCGCGATCGCGATCTCTGCCGGTGTCTTCGCGCCGATGTCCAATCCGACGGGCGTGTGGACTCGAACGCGATCAGCCTCGGACAACGCGAGTTCGCCGAGCACTGCCGAACCCCGAGTTCTGCTGGCTACCAAGCCGATATAGCCGACGCCGGCATCGACCGCGGCTCGAATCGCCGCTGCCTCGGGTCCACCGTGGCTGGCGATCACCACCGCGGTCAACTGTGTGAAGTCGTCCCCGTCGTCACGGCACACCTCGAAGCCCACCACTTCGCATACTTGCGCGAGCTTGTCCGCGATGGGGGTGGTGCCGACGATTCCGATCAAGGGCGCCGGAAGCCACGGCGCGAGAAAGATCTCCAATGCGCCGCCCGACAGACACGGGTTGACGACGACCGACGCGCCCGGTGTCTCGGGGAAGTGCTCCTCGGCGTCGGGCAGCACACGCAGCAGCACGCTCTCCCCGGTCTGCAGTGCGCAATGCGTGGCCTGACGGACCGAATTCTGTGCGCACTGCCCACCGACGAAGCCCTCGATCGTCCCGTCCGACAACACGATTGCCTCGTCACCGGGATGCGCTGACGTGGGCTGCTCGGCCCGCACAACGGTCGCATGGACGAACGGCGTACGGGCGGCCACCAACTGCCCGGCTCGCTCGGTGATCGTCATCGCAGGTTTCCCTCAGATCGGTGGCGTCGGTCTGCCTTGCATCGCCTCCCACACCCGCGACGGGGTCAGCGGCATGTCGGCATGTCGTACACCGAACGGCGCCAAGGCATCCACCACCGCGTTCACCACGGCAGGCGGCGAGCCCACGGTCGCCGATTCGCCGATACCCTTGGCGCCGATCGGATGATGGGGCGACGGAGTGACGGTGTGACCGGTCTCGAGGTGGGGCACCTCGAGCGCGGTGGGGATCAGGTAGTCCATCAGCGATCCGCCGAGGCAGTTGCCCTCCTCGTCGAACGCGATGATCTCCATCAGCGCCATCCCGATCCCGTCGACGATGCCACCGTGCACCTGGCCCTCGATGATCATCGGGTTGATGCGGGTTCCGCAGTCGTCGACCGCGAGGAATCGGCGCACCTTGACCACGGCCGTTCCCGGGTCGATGTCGACCACGCAGAAGTACGCACCGTACGGATACGTGAGATTCTCGGGGTTGTAACAGATTTGGGCGTCCAACCCGCCCTCGATACCCTCGGGCAGGTCGCCCGCGCCGTGTGCGCGCATCGCGATGTCCTGGATGGTCACCGACGCCGACGGATCGCCCTTGACGTGGAATGACCCCTTCTCCCACTCCAGGTCGGCGACCGAGGCCTCCAGCATCCCGGACGCGATGATCTTCGCCTTGTCTCTGACCTTGCGCGCCACCAGTGCGGCGGCCGCCCCCGACACGGGGGTTGACCGGCTGCCATAGGTGCCCAGCCCGAACGGCGTCTGGTCGGTATCGCCGTGCACCACCTCGATGTCGTCGGGTGGGATGCCCAGCTCCTCGGCGACTATCTGGGCGAACGTCGTCTCGTGTCCCTGGCCCTGAGTCTGAACGGACAGTCGGACAACGGCTTTGCCGGTTGGATGCACGCGCAGCTCGCAGCCGTCGGCCATGCCGAGACCGAGGATGTCCATGTCCTTGCGCGGTCCGGCGCCCACCGCCTCGGTGAAGAACGCCACGCCGATACCCATCAACTCGCCGCGCTCGCGCCCCTCCTTCTGTTCTTGGCGCAGCGCGTGGTAGTCGATCATCTCCATCGCCTTGCGCATCGTGGTCTCGTAGTCACCGGAGTCGTACACCCAGCCCGTCTTGCTCTTGTACGGGAACTGCTCCGGGCGCAGCAGGTTTCGCAACCGCAGCTCGACAGGATCCATCTTCAGCTCCTGCGCGAGGCAGTCAACCAGGCGTTCCACGAAGTACACCGCTTCGGTGATTCGGAAAGAGCAGGCGTAGGCGACACCGCCTGGCGCCTTGTTGGTGTATACCGCGGTCATGTGGCAGTACGCGGCCTCGATGTCGTAGCTGCCGGTGAACACCCCGAAGAAGCCGGCCGGGTACTTCAACGGCGCAGCCTGACCATTGAATGCACCGTGGTCGGCAAGCACATTGGAGCGGATCGCCAGGATCTTGCCGTCCTCGGTCGCCGCGATCTCGCCGAGCATGATGTAATCACGGGCGAACCCCGTGCTGGTCAGGTTCTCGCTGCGATCCTCCATCCACTTCACCGGCTTGCCGAGCAGCAGTGAGCCGACGATCGCGCACACGTAGCCGGGATAGATCGGCACCTTGTTGCCGAATCCGCCGCCGATGTCGGGGGCGATGACCCGGATCTTGTGCTCGGGCAGCCCTGCGACCAATGCGTACAACGTGCGGTGTGCGTGCGGGGCCTGCGATGTCGACCACAGCGTCAGCTTGCCGGTCACCGGGTCCAGGTCGGCCACCGCTCCGCAAGTCTCCATCGGTGCGGGATGCACACGCGGATAAACGATCTCCTGCTTGACGACGACGTCGGCCCTCGCGAACACGTCCTCGGTGGCGGCTGCGTCGCCGGTCTCCCAGTCGAAGCAGTGGTTGTCCTTCTTGTCGTCCAGGTCGGTACGAATCACCGGGGCGCCCGGGTCAAGCGCCTTTCGGGCGTCGATCACCGGATCCAGCGGGTCGTATTCGACATCGATCAACTCGAGCGCGTCGCGTGCCGAGTAGCGATCCTCGGCGACGACGAACGCCACCTCTTGGCCCTGGAAACGCACTTTGTCGGTGGCCAGCACCGCCTGCACGTCGTTGGACAGCGTGGGCATCCACGCGAGACCCTTCTCCGCGAGGTCGGCCCCCGTGACGACCGCCTTTACCTTCGGATGTGCCTGTGCCGCAGTGGTGTCGATGCCGACGATGCGAGCATGCGCGAACGGGGACCGCAGGATGGCCAGGTGCAGCATCCCCGGCAGCGTGACGTCGTCGACGTAGTTGCCGCGACCCCGGATGAACCGCGGATCCTCCTTGCGCAGCATCCGGCCGTGACCGCACGGCTTCTGGTTGTTGTCGACCGTATCCTCGGGCCGAACCTCCACAGCTGTCATGCGTGGACCTCCTCGCCAGCCCCGGCCTTGGCCGCCCATTGCACCGACCGGACGATCGTCGTGTATCCGGTGCACCGACAGATCTGACCCGAAATCGCTTCGCGAATCTCGTCTTCGGTGGGATCCGGGTTGCGGTCCAGCAGCGCGCGGGCGGTGATCATCATGCCCGGGGTGCAGAAGCCGCACTGCAGCCCGTGGCACTGCATGAACCCTTCCTGGATCGGATCGAGCTTGCCATCGACTTCGAGACCTTCGACGGTGCGGATGCTGTGTCCGCTCGCCATCGCCGCGAGCATCGTGCAGGACTTCACCGGCTCGCCGTCGACCTCGACCACGCAGGTTCCGCAGTTGCTGGTGTCGCAGCCCCAGTGAGTTCCGGTGAGGCGCAACTCGTCTCGAAGGAAGTGCACCAGCAGCATGCGCGGCTCCACATCGGCGGTCACCGATTCGCCGTTGACGGTCATTGTCACCTGCATGGTCAGGCTCCTCGCGCTCGGTTCGCCGCGGTGCGCAGCGTTCGGATCGTCAGTTCGTTGGCAAGATGCCGCTTGTACTCCGCGCTGCCGCGCATGTCAGTAGCGGGCGTGCAGGCCGCCGCCGCGCGTTGGCCGGCAGCGGCGAACACCTCTTCTGTGGCGGGATGACCGACCAAAGCTTCGCTCACGATGGCTAATTCGGCGGGATCGGCGTTGACCGCGGTGAGACCGACACGCGCAGCGGTGATCTGATCACCGTCGAGAGTCACAGCAGCGCCGGCTGCGGTGACCGCCCAGTCGCCGACACGGCGCTCCACCTTCGCATAGGCACTGGAACTATTGGCGTGCAGAGGGATCCGGATCTCGACCAGAATCTCGTTATGTGCCAACGAAGTCTCGTACGGCCCGGCGAGGAACTCGTCGATCGCGATCTCGCGGGTGCCCGACGGCCCACGGGCCACGCACACTGCGTCGAGCACCGTGCAGACCGTGGTCAGATCCTCGGCCGGGTCGGCCTGGCACAGCGAGCCGCCCACGGTTCCGCGGTTGCGCACCACCGGATCGGCGATCACGCGCTCGGCGTCGCGGAAGATCGGGCAGACTGCGGCCAGCGCATCGGACTCCAGCGCTTCGCGGTGACGGGTCATCGCGCCGATGCGCACCACGGTCGGGTCGCTGTCTGATGTCGCCGCCCTTGCGGCTCCGACGTCTGATGTCGCCGCCCTTGCGGCTCCGACGACCACGTAGCCGAGTTCGGCCGCCAAGTCGTTGATGTCGACGAGGTATTCGGGGTTGGCGATGCGCAGCTTCATCATCGGCAGCAGGCTGTGCCCGCCGGCGACGATCATCGCCCCCTCCCCTAACCGGTCGAGCAAACCGATCGCGTGGTCGACGCTGCTAGCGCGTTCGTATTCGAATGGTCCAGGCACCTGCATGGGTACGACCTTCCCTGGAAGGGAAGTCCAGTGTCGGACCGCGTTACTGCAGCGTCAATAGCGAGTTAAGTGATCGCTTAAGTGGCCAGTACGCTCGTTTTGTGACACCGGCTCAGCTTCGGGCCTTCGCGGCAGTGGTACGGCTGGGCTCGGTTCATGCGGCTGCCGAGGAGCTCGGCGTGTCCGACGCCGGGGTGTCGATGCATGTGGCCCAACTGCGCAAAGAACTCGACGACGCGTTGTTCGTCAGGACCGCAGCCGGCATTGCGTTCACCCCGGGCGGGCTGCGGTTGGCGAGCCGGGCCGTCGAGATTCTCGGCCTGCAACAGCAGACCGCGATCGAGGTCACCGAGGCCGCGCACGGGCGACGCCTGCTGCGGATCGCGGCCTCGGCAGCATTCGCCGAACATGCCGCGCCGGGGCTGATCGAGCTGTTCTCGTCGCGCGCGAAGGACCTGTCGGTGGAGCTGAGCGTGCACCCGTCGAGCCAGTTCCGGAACCTGGTCGTCAGCCGTGCCGTCGACATCGCGCTGGGCCCGGCGCAGGTGGATCCGGCCGACTCAGACGGGTCGATAGTGGTGCGGCCGTTTCTGAAATACCAGGTGATCGCGGTAGCCGCGCCCGACAATCTGCTGGCCGGTAGCGCGGCCACCTCGGCATTGCTACGCGATCAGCAGTGGATGCTGGGACCGTCGGCCGGCAATGTCGACGGCGAGATCGCCGCGATGCTCAGTGACCTGGCGATACCGGAGTCGCGGCAGCGCATCTTCCAGAGCGACGCCGCCGCCCTGGAGGAAGTTCGTCGCGTCGGCGGAATGACGCTGACGGTCGGGTTCGCGGTTGCCAAGGACCTGGCCGCCGGTCGGTTGGTGCATGTGCGGGGACCGGGACTTCAGGTATCAGGTGAATGGTGCGCGTGGACGCTGCTGCCCTCCGCACGTCAGCCCGCGGTATCTGAGCTGGTCGGCTTCATCACCACCCCGCGCTGCACCCAGGCGATGATCCGCGGATCCGGCGTCGGCGTGACCCGGTTCCGGCCCAAGGTGCACGTCACGCTCTGGAGCTGAACCTGCCGCCGGCGACACTCCCTCCTGGCGAAGACGTTCCCTGCCGGGGTTCTTTCGCTTAACGTGTCCGGGGTGGAGCAATACCAACTCAGCGCCGGCGAACTCGTTCCAGTCGAGGCCCTTCGCCCAGGCGACCCGATTACCGATGTCAACGGTGGCGGCGAGCACTACAAGGTTCTGGAATCCAAATGCGTCTGCGACGGCTGCGTCGTCCTGGAGCTGGAGTCCAAGGCCAACGACCAATTCAGAGTCATCGAGAAATCCTTCCCGACTGGCTACGAAGTGGGCAGGTCGCACCTTCGTCATTGGTGACGGGCGCTAAACCGCGGTGAGCCGCCGTTCGGTGGGCTCCTCCGCCGGATCGATGCGGTCGTTGACCGTCGTCAAAGTCTCTTCCACACGCTCCGCCGCGCGATCGCACATCCCGCGCAACCGCTGACTGGCCGCTCCCACATCGTCCGAGGCGATCCGCAAGTACGCGGTGACATTGATTCGAAGCCTTTCGACTGCAAATGCCAGCCGCTGCCGCAGCCGGTCATCGACCTCGACCGTCACATACCGGAACCGAATCCTCATGACGCTGCTCCCATCCGCTGGTTGCCATTCACCGTAGTGGAAGTGACCGCCTGCCTAGCGACCGAGCGATACGGTTCACGCGGAAGGGACTCATCATGATCTTCATCGTCGTGAAGTTTGAGACGAAGCCGGAGTGGACCGACCGCTGGCCGGAGCTCGTCGCGCCGTTCACCGAGGCGACCCGAGCCGAGCAAGGCAACCTCTGGTTCGAGTGGTCGCGGAGCCTCGAGAATCCCGCGGAATACGTTCTCGTTGAGGCATTCCGGGACGGCGACGCAGGGGCGGCCCACGTCAACAGCGATCACTTCAAGGCCGCGCAGCGCGATCTGCCCCAAGCGCTTACGTCGACCCCGAAGGTCATCAGCCAGACAGTCGACGCGACGGACTGGTCGAAGCTGGCGGAGATACCGGTCGACTAGGGACGCCTGAGCGACCCACAATTTCGATCGCGGTGCGGCGATGGCCTGGTCACATTCTGAATAGCCGTGTCTGGCGTCGTTGAAGCTCATCGCGATGTTTCACCGATCCCCAGGTGATTCCCGGCTAATCAGCAGCTGTTGCCAGGAAACAGGATTTTCTTGTAGCAATCTTCACTGTGGAACCCACCACGGACGGCGTTAGTTTCGTTCTACGCGAATATCGCGGAGCACAAGTAAATCTGGGGCGTGCACCCAGGTCTTCACTAGCGACCCCTCGGGTATCCGACGCCCCGGCAGAGATCTTGAAAGGACAGCCATGAAGATCGTTGTGATTGGTGGCACAGGGATCCTTGGGTCAAAAGTGGTCGACAAGCTGAGGGTTCGCGGCGACGAGGTGGTAGCAGCGTCGCCCAAAACAGGAGTTAACACTCTTACGGGTGAAGGCCTCGCCGACGCTCTAACCGGTGCCGACGTGGTAGTCGACGTGTCCAACTCGCCGTCATTCGATGACGATCCGGCGATGGAGTTCTTCACCAAATCAACCACTAACTTGGAGGCTGCCGCGAATACCGCAGGCGTTAAGCACTACGTTGCGGTGTCGATCGTTGGTTCCGACCATCTACCCCAGAGCGGATACCTGCGCGCGAAGGTCGCCCAGGAGAAGCTCATCGAAGAATCGGAGATTCCCTACTCGATCGTGCGCGCCACCCAGTTCGCCGAGTTCACCGACGCGATCACGGCGTCGATGACGGTCGGCGACGAAGTGCGTGTACCAGACGCGCTGATCCAGCCCATCGCCGCCGACGACCTCGCGGCAGAGGTCGCCCGTGTCGCAGAAGGCGAACCACTGGGTGGCATCGAGAACATCGGAGGACCCGAGAAAATCTCGTTCGAGCAGATGGCCCGCGAGGTTTTGGCTCGTCAAGGCGAAGCCAAGACCGTCGTCGTCGATCCTCAAGTTGGTTACTTTGGGACACCGCTCTCCCTGAACAGCCTGGTTACCGCATAAGCAAGTCCGGTCGGCCTCGCCCGGGCCGACGCCAAGGAACTTGGCGATGGCGCAGCCTGAGAAGGAAGTAACAATCATGCGTCGTGTTGCAGTAATCACGGGGGCCAGCCGGGGAATCGGCGCGGCCACCGCATTAGTCCTCGCCGAGCGGCGGTTTCGTGTGGTCGTCAATCATCGCGCCAGTGCCCCGCAGGCAGAGGAGGTGGTGGCGGCCATCAGCGCGGCCGGTGGCGAGGCCGTGGCGATTCAGGCCGATGTCACCGAACTCGATGATGTCGCCGGCATGGTCGACGAAACCGAACAGCGGTGGGGCCGGGTCGACGTGGTCGTGCACAACGCATTGATCCCGTTCGATGTCACCTCGTTCGCCGATCTGAGGTGGGAGCAGCTCGGCGGCAAGGTGGACCGAGAGCTGCGTGCCGCATTTCTTATCACCAAAGCTGTTGTTCCGGGGATGATTTCCCGCGGTTACGGCCGGCTGGTGTATCTCAGCACAGGGCTGTCCCGTCGGCCCCGCGACGGGATGATCGCGCTGGGCACCGCCAAGGCGGCACTGGATCAGTTTGTGCGGTTCATCGCACTCGAGCTGGCGCCGCAGGGGATCACCGCGAACCTCGTCGCGCCCGCCACGGTGGACGAAACAAAGGTGACCGAGCAGTTGACGACCGAGCGAATGCGTGAACTCGGGGCGACTAACCCCATGGGGCGCCTCGTCCGCCCCGCCGAGGTGGCCAGGACGGTGGCTTTCTTGGCAAGTGAGGATTCCGGTTTTACCACCGGCCACTACCTTCCGGTCAACGGCGGCCTTGCCATGGATTGAAACCAGGTTCGGCGCCTAGGAAGTCACCAGATTGGGGAAGGGTTTGGCGGTTCACACGATCGACCTGGCCTATGTCGGGCGTGGTATCCACGAGGAACTGGTCGCCTATGTTGCCGACCAAGAGGGCTATTACGAGGATGAAGGTGTCCACGTCGCCATCCGCGACGGGGTCAGCTGGGAAACGGAGCGTCTGCGCCGCTGCGCGACGATCGGTCTGGGGCGGGCCCTGTTATCGCGGCTGACCGACGGCATCGGTTGGAAAGTGCTCAGCGTCAACACCCAGCGTCCGCTGTTCTGGTTTCTCGGTGGCCCCGAGGTGATATCCATGGCGGATCTTCGCGGGCGTCGCCTGGCGGTCCACGCCGCCCACACGGCCCCGGGTTGTTTCGCGCGGATCGTCCTGCGCAATTACGGTCTGGACCCCGATCGTGACTTGGAATGTGTGGTGCGGGCTCCGGGTGACTATCAGATGGATCTTCGACGCCTTCGGGACGGCTCCATCGACGCCGCCTTCGTAGGCAGCACGCTCTCACCCGAACAGGTCGTCGAGGAAGAAGAGCTCCAACTGCTGGCCTGGGTCGGCGATCACTTCCAGATCCCCACCGTGGGCGTCGCCGTGGACCCCGTCCATATCCCGCTTGACAGTCCAGCGTTGCAGGCGCTGGTGCGGGCCAACGAGCGGGCCCTCCGGACGATTGCCGAACAGCCCCGTCTGGCCGTCGACCACATCGCATCGTTCCTCAACCGGCTGACGCGTGATGAAGCGCAGCGACATTACGAGCGCTACATCCGTCCGTACTTCATCCCCGACGGCCACGTCGACCTCAACATCGCGCGGCAAGCGATCGACGCGGTCGCGGCCGAACTCGGCGTCGCCCCAGTCGGCGCCGACGAGATCTATCAGCCGGCCCAGTGAACGCCGGAAGGCCAGCAAGGTAATGGTCGCAAGGGTACTTCTGACTCAACCCGCTCGAGCAGCAATACCCGTGCGTTAGTCCAACTCGACGGCGATCTCGTCGCCAAGCTTGTAGCCCTCTGCCAGCGGCAGTGTGTCACCGCTCCAAAACGATCCTGGGTCAAACCAATTCGAGTGTTTGTGGGTCGACAACAGGCCCATTTCCTCGTAGGTGATCGCGACCGTCTCAGCGCAGTACGCGGTTTCCATCCCGACTTGGCGGCGCCGGGCCTTCTTTCGTTCGGTCAGGTCCCGAAATCGTTTCTCCACGAAAGGAATTCCCCGTGTGATGTCATTCGGCTCGGGAATGCGCCCGCGAAACCAGCGAGCCGTAAGGCGCATCGTGCTGGGAAACGGGGTGCCGTCCATTCTCGCGATCACCCGCAGCATGCGGTCTTCCTGCTCGCGCGTCGCGTACGGAGTGAGCTGCCGCAACCAGCATCGTTGGCCGTAGTGGTTGATCCACTGCTCCACCGACTCCCGCGCATCGTTGAGCTGCACGCCTCGTTGCTCCGTTCCCGTCCACATGTCGGTGAGCTTGTTGCCGAGCTCGGCGTGCCACATCAACGGAGGCAGGTCGTCGATCGCCACCGTCATGCCGACATGGTTGATCGGACTGTTCGTCATCGACTGGATGGCCCGGTCCGGCCGCGACCGGCCGCGGAACAGCCAGATATCGCCGGTCCGCGTTTCCTCAAGGGCTTTCGACAGCGACACGGTGTGCTCGTCCACGCTGGCAGCTTAGGCTGACCACGATGCGCAACGTATGGAAGTGGATAGGGCTGGCCGGACTCGTCGGGGTCGCCGCCGGCGGCGTGCTGGTGGCCCGTGATCAGCGCCGGCGCAACGCGTACTCGTCCGACGAGATTCGAGCGCGACTGCACCAACGACTGGACGAATCCGGGAGTGCCGGAACCGACTGCGGCTCGTCGTGAAGGCTCCGTACTACGAAAGTCGGTTCATCCGCGCGAACCATCCGGATCGCCCGCAGGCGCTGTGGCTGCGCGAGACGCTGTTGTTGACGAGCGCAGGTGCGGCCAGCGCTGACGTGTGGGTGATGGTGTTCGATCCAGACGGCGCCGGGAACAGGGCGCTCAAGCAGCCGTATCCGATCGAAGACGCGGAGTTCGTCACCGACCCGTGGACGGTGCGCATCGGCGACACGACGCTCGACGACGCGCGCGCTCGCGGGTCGCTGGCCGGTCCTCGCGCTGCGTCGTGGGAATTGCGGATCACCGGCGGCGGTGAGCCGGTCAAGTTGTTGACGGACCGCCAGTACTCGGCGCGGTTCCCGTCCGCGAAGACGTCGGTCCGTTGGCCACTGGCGCGGTTTGACGGGCACGTGCTTCTCGACGACACGAGACTCGATCTCGAGGGCTGGACGGGCAGCGTCAACCACAACTGGGGCCGACGCCACACGCCCGCCTACGCGTTCGGTCAGGTGTGCGGCTTCGATCAAGCACCGTCGTCGTCACTCGAAATCGTCACTGCGTGCGCTGGGGTGGGACCGATGATGTTGCCACCCGTCACGCTGCTGGTCTTCCGCCATAACGGCCGCGAATTCGCAGTGCGATCGGTGCTGGCCGCGCGGCGGACCAATGGCGAGTACCGGCCGTTCGAGTGGACATTTTCGGCTCGGTTCGACGACCTCACCCTCGGCGGGGAAATCACCGCGCCCCCGCGCGACGTCATCGGGCTGAATTACACCGACACGAACGGGAAAACGAAGTATTGCTACAACTCGGCGATTGCGACGTGCCGAATTCGGCTGTCGGGCAGTTCTTCTGTCGAATTGACCGCCACTTCGCGTGCGATGTTCGAGATCCTCACCGATGCCCGGCACGAGGGAGTGCCGCTGTTGGCCTAGTGCGGCACCATCCCGCCATCGACGAGAAGCACCTGTCCGGTGATGTAACTGCCGGCGTCGGATGTGAGCAACAATGCCGGACCGACCATCTCGTCGGGTTCGGCGATCCGTTGCAACAGAGTTTGTTTGGCGGTCGCCTCGATGAACTCTGGCGGATTGTTGCGCATCATCTGCGTGTCCACCGGTCCCGGCGTGAGCGCGTTGACGCGGATTCCGTTGGGGGCAAACGCCGCAGCCATCGAACGCGTCAACGCCAGCAGCGCTGATTTGCCCGCACCATACATCGGCATGGTTCCGGCGAACATGAACGCCGCGGGGGAGATCAGGTTGAGCACGGCCGGATGTTTGCTCTTCTTCAGGTGTGGCAGTGCCTCCTGCACTAAGAAAAGCGGTCCGGTGACGTTGACCGACAACGACTTGTGCCACGCTTGGAGTGTGATCTCGCCGAACTGAGCCAGCAATGAGGTCGCGGCATTGTTCACCACGATATCGATCCCGCCGAATCGCGAAACCGTCTGTTCTACAAGGCTTCTCACCTGGTCGACTTCGCCCATATGGGCAGCGATCGCGGCCACCCGCCCTGGCCCGTCGCCCTCGAGCTCGTGTCGGGCCGCCTCGCACCGGTCCTGCGACCGTCCCGTTATCACGACGTTGGCGCCGGCGGCGAGATGCCCCTGAGCCAAGGCGAAACCGATGCCCCGGGTAGCTCCGGTGATGATCACGGTCCTACTGCTGAGGTCGAACAACTTACGCAGCTTCTCAGCGTTCATCGCCGGTCTCCCCGGTTGGCACGCCCACGGCGTCGCTGAAGGTTTTTCCGGAGGCGGCGAAGAGCTGGGACGCCGAGAGGATCTGGGTACGGTTCTCCAACGCGATCGCGGCCGCGACGTTGGCGGCGTCTTGGTTCGCTCTGAACACCTGCTTGGTCATCTCCAGTCCGAATGGGCTGTACGACAGGAGAACATCGGCGATTTCGCCAGCCCGCGCCAGCAGGTGTTCGTCGTCCACCACCTCCGAGACGAGGCCGATGCGCTCGGCCTCGTCGGCATCAACCCGCCGCGCCGTGAAGATCAAGTCGGCGGCGCGCGTGGTGCCGACGAGCTTCGGCAAGGTGTAGCTGACCCCGATGTCACAGCCGGAGAGGCCGAGCTTGATGAACTGGGTGCAGAACATCGCGCTGCGCGCGGCGATCCGGAAATCACAGGCCGCCGCGATGCCGAGTCCGCCGCCGACAGCCGCGCCGTTCACCGCGGCGATCACCGGCTGGGGGAGCGCCATGATCTTGGGGACGAGAGAGGCGACGAATTCCTGAGTTCGCATGCCGGCCGCGGGGCCAGTGCGAGTTTTCGCGGTCGGTGCGACGGCGGGCTCGGAGAGGTCGAGGCCGGAACAGAAGCCGCGGCCGGCGCCGGTCAGGATCACGACGCGGCAATCCGACTCGGCGAGCGTGTCGAGGGAGTCGTGCAGCTGCGACAACATGTCCATGCTGAGCGCGTTGAGCCGATCCGGCTTGTTCAAAGTGAGGACGGTCAGGTCCGGAGTCGGATGGTCGGTGCGGATGAGGGTCACATCCGTAATCTAAGACGGTGCTTCCTCTACCCGAACTCCCCGGTGTGCAACACCGGTTCGTCGAGCTTCCCGGGCTGAGGATGCACATTGCCGAGGCGGGCGAGGGCGAGCCGCTTGTTCTCCTGCACGGCTTCCCGGAGCATTGGTGGGAGTGGCGCCACTTCATCCCTGTTTTCGCGCAGCGTTATCGCGTGATCTGTCCTGATTTGCGTGGTGCCGGGTGGACGGACGCTCCCCGCGACGGGTACAAGGCGGATCAGCTCGTCGACGATGTGGTGGCGTTGCTGGACGAGTTGGGGGTGTCGAGCGCTCGGATCGTCGCGCACGATTGGGGCGCACTGGTGGGATTCTTGCTGTGCCTCGATCACCCGGGTCGCGTGAAACAGTATGTGTCGTTGGCGATTCCGCATCCATTCGTGCGGTTCAGCCCGCAGTTGCTGGCGGCTGTGCCGCGACTGTGGTTTCAGTACGCGATCGCGACACCGTTGATCGGACCGGTCTTGTTGAGCCGGGGGCGGCAGCCACTGGCCCGTTATCTTCTGATGAGCTACACCTCCGACCGCGCCGCTTGGTCCGAGACGGATATGGAGGTTTTCATGGCGCCGTTTCGCGACCCTGCCCGTGCCCGGGCGGCGTCCGCGCTTTATCGGGACTTCATCGTTCCGCTTTTTCCGCAGGTTCTCGCCGGTAAGTATCGGAGGCCGTTGCACACGCGGACGCTCGTCCTCTACGGGTCAGAGGACCCCAATATGCAGCCGGAGATTCTCGGCGGGTACGAGGATCTGGCCGACGACCTTGTGCTGGAGCGGGTAGACGGTGCATCGCACTTCATTGCCGAGGAAAGGCCTGACGTGGTGATTGATCGGGTGACGCGGTTCTTCGACGGTGGCTGACGCTGGTCAAGCGAGCATCGTCGGGCGAGTTGGTTGAACACAGTTCGCCTCACGACTGGCGATGGCACCATCGAGCTCGTGGACAGTAGTCGCGGTCACCCGCGCTTGGCTGGACTGCATCACCTTGGGATTTCGGTTACGAGCCTTGAGCGCAGCATGCGTTTCTACCGCGACGTGGTCGGAGCAGATGTCTTGGTCGGACCAAACGACGGCACGAGTCCGTCGTTTGTCGGTCGCATGGCGATCCTTCGCATGGGAGGACGCATCCTTGATCTGTGCGAGCATTCACGCAACGAAGGCGAGCAGTTCGACCCTGTGCGTACCGGTCTCGATCATCTCGCGCTTGAGGCCGAGTCTTTGGAGGAGTTGCAAGAATGGGCAACTTGGCTCGACACCTGTGGGATTGCGCGATCGGCAGTCCGGGGAGTAGCCGACGACCTCGGAGCGATGTTTGACTTCGTCGATCCTGACGGAATCCAGATCGAGTTCATACACCTGAAGCTCAGCTAACTGAACCTGCCGTTGCGCGGTTGTGTGGCCGTAGCTATCAGGGGGTGACGGGGTTCTTCGGCGGTGCTGACGTTGGTGTGTCAAGGGGCTCGTAGGAATTCGGCCGGATCTGTGGATGAGTTCCAAGTTATGGATGACTCGGGCTGAATCCTGTTGGGCGCCAACGACTTGTCGGTGGTGGTCGATACATTTGCGGGTATGAGTTCGGTCGTGTTCGACGAGGCGATCGCCGTCTGTAACGCGGTGGACGCGCTGTTGGACAAGATCGACGCCCTGGATTGGGATGTGCTGTCAAGCGAGGAATGTCAGCAGTTGTTGAAGCGGCGGCAGACCTGGCGGCGGCACCTGCCCGCAGGTGACCACGGGCTGATCAACCAGCTGACCGACCATGCGTCCCCCGAGCAGTTGGGCGGATCGCTGGCGTATGTGCTGGCCGACCGGTTGCGCATCACCCGCGGCGAAGCGGGCCGGCGCATCGAGGAGGCCACTGACTTGGGGCCCCGGCGGGCGCTGACCGGTGAGCCGTTGGCGCCCAAGCTGGCGCACACCGCGGCCGGGCAGCAGGCCGGGCGCATCGGTGTGGAGCATGTGCGGACCATCCGGCAGGTTTTCGCGCAGCTGCCCTGCTTTGTCGATGAGACCACTCGCGCCGATGCCGAACGCCAGCTGGCCGAGGTCGCGTCGCAGTTTCGGCCCGATGAGCTCAAGAAGTTCGCGGATCATCTGGACCTGGTGCTCAACCCGGACGGCAACTTCTCCGACGAGGACCGGGCCCGCCGGCGCGGGGTGACCGTCGGCCCGCAAGGCGTCGACGGGATGAGCCGGCTGTCGGGTTGGCTGAATCCCGAACTGCGGGCCGGGCTGGATGCGGTCTTGGCGAAGTGGGCCGCGCCGGGGATGTGCAACCCCGCCGATGAGAACGCGACCGTCGAGGGCAGCCCGGCCCCGGAGGTGATCGACAGCGACTACCGCTCGCCGGCGCAACGCAATCACGATGCGTTGAACGCGATGGTGCGCTCCGCGCTCATGTCGGGCGAACTCGGGACGCACCAGGGGTTGCCGGTGACCATCGTGGCCACTGTGGCGCTAGAGGACCTGCAGGCCAAGACCGGGATGGCGCACACCGGCGGCGGCACCCTGCTGCCCGTGCCGGTTCTGATCCGGATGGCGGCCCATGCGTACAACTATCTGCTGATCTTCGATCACGCCAAACCCCTCGAGCTGTACAAAGGCCGCACCACTCGGCTGGCCACCCCCGCACAACGATTGGTGCTGTGCGCGGTCGAGCGCGGCTGCACCCATCCCGGCTGTGATGTGCCGGCCTATTGGTGTCAGGTTCACCATGCCGAAAAGGATTGGGCGGCCGGCGGCCAGACCAATATCGCCGAGCTCACCTTGGCGTGTGGACCCGACAACCGCCTCGTCAAGACCGGTGGCTGGAGCACCCGCAAACGCAAAGACGGCACCACCGAATGGATCCCCCCACCCGACCTCGACCGCGGCCAACGCCGCACCAACACCTACTTCCACCCCGAAAAAATGCTCAAGGACGACGAAGACGCCGACGGACCGTAGCGTTCAGCGGGTGACGAACTGCACGACGGCGTCGGTGAACGCGTCGTTGTCATCGCCGGCGGCGGTGTGGCCGGCATCTGAGAGTTCGACGAACTCGGCGGTGGGCACCTTTTCGAGGAAGTCCTTGACGCCTTCGACGCTCACCACATCTGAGAGCTTCCCGCGGATCAGCAGAATCGGGATCTTCAGGTGCATCGCCGCGCGCTCCATCTTCTCGACGCGCAGCTCCGGGTCGTCCTCGGGCTTGGTCATCATCTTGGGATCCCAGTGCCAGTACCACCGGCCGTTGCGGTGACGCAGGTTCTTCCTGAGACCTTCGGGGCTGCGCGGTCGCGTCCGGTGCGGGAGATACGCGGCGACGGCGTCGGCGGCATCCTCCAGCGATTCGAACCCGTGAATATGGCTGAACATGAACTCCCGGATGCGGGCGCTGCCGGCCTTGTCGTACCGCGGCACCACGTCCACGAGGATCAGCTTGATGACCTTCTCCGGGCCGACTTCGTCGGCGACCAAGACCCCGGTGAGGCCGCCCATGCTGGCGCCGATCAGCACGACCGGCCGGCCGATCTCTTCGATCACTCGCGTCACGTCGCCGCACAACGTTTCCAGCGCATAGTCGGCCCCGGGCGCGTGGTCACTGTCGCCATGACCGCGAGAATCCAGCGCGACCACGTGGAATCCCTGGTCGCCGAGGACCTGTCCGGTGTTCTTCCACGAGTACCGGTTCTGGCCGCCACCGTGCAGCATCAAAATCGAGGGCCGGCCGTCCACCGTCGTGCCGCGATTCCATTCGTCGGCGACGAGCGTCACGTCGTCGACGCCGCGGTATCTCACCGTCGTGGGCGGGTTGTTCATCCGGGTCACGGTAGCCGACGTGAGATTGGCGTTTTCACTCGCGTCCGCCCGGTCGTACAATCGGCGGTCGTGCCACCGCGGATACGTCTGGCCGCCGACGAACGAGCCGACATCATCGACGCCGCCTACACGTGCCTGTCATCGCCGCACCAGGGACCCGTGTCGGTGGCGGCGATTCTGGATACCGCCGGTCTGTCCACTCGCGCCTTCTACCGCCATTTCGCCTCGAAGGACGAGCTTTTCCTGGCGATGTTGAAGCGGGACAGTGATTCGGTCGCCCGCCGGCTCGCACGCCTTGCGGACGAAACCCCCGGTGGCCCCCCAGCGCAGCTGCGGGCGTGGATCGACTATCTGCTCGGCCTCGCGTATCACCCGCGGCGGCGTGCTCACGTCGTTGTGCTGGGCTCGGACGAGGTGCTGGTTGCCAAGGGCTATCGGGAGGCCAGCACGCAGCTTCGTGCCGACCGCGAACGGATCCTCGCCGACATCCTGCGGCGCGGTCGCGACGACGGTTCCTTCCCGCTGGCCGAGCCTGACCGCGATGCCGCGGCCATCCACGCCGTCGTGGACCGCGCGTTCGCGGCACCCCTGCAGGGGCTGGGTCTCGACCAGGAACTACTGGTTGGCTATGTCCTGGACTTCTCGCTGCGTGCGTTGGGAGCGACGCTCCCGCGATGAGTTTCGGCGGACCCAGCGGTCAATACCAGCAGCAACCGCAAAGGAGAGATGCCATGCCGTCGATCACCCCATCGCTCTGGTTCGATAACGACCTGGAAGCGGCCGCCGAGTTCTACACCTCGGTGTTCCCGAACTCGAAGATCGAGGGCATGAACCGCTACACGGAGGCGGGACCGGGAACACCCGGAGAGGTGGTGTCGGGAACCTTCGTGCTCGACGGCACCCGGTTCGTCGGCATCAACGGCGGTCCGCAGTTCCCGTTCACCGAAGCCGTGTCGTTCATGGTCAATTGCAAAGACCAGGATGAGGTCGACTACTACTGGGACCGGCTTGTCGCCGGCGGGCAGGAGTCGCAGTGCGGCTGGCTGAAGGACCGCTACGGTCTCAGCTGGCAGATCGTCCCCGACCGGCTCTTCGAACTGGTCAACGATCCCGACCCCGCCCGTGCCGCCGCGGCCACCAAGGCCATGCTCGGTATGCGCAAGATCGTCGTTGCCGACCTCGAAGCTGCAGCCGTCGAAGCCTGACTCGCGGTGGCGGCCGCCCGCTAAGCTGCCGCCATGGGCCAGCCCAGCTGGGTCGAAGTCGACGCACCATCGGTGACGCTTCGCGGGCTGATGTGGAAGCCGCGTAAAGATTCCAAAGACGCGCCAATCGCGTTGTGCCTGCACGGTTTTCCCGACACCGCCCGCGGGTGGCGGTTGGTCGCGCCGAAACTTACTTCGGCGGGTTGGCGGGTCGTCGCGCCGTTCATGCGCGGCTATGCGCCGTCGACGATCCCGTCCGACGGCAGCTACCACGTCGGCGCGTTGATGGATGACGCGCTTCGCGTGCTGAACGCGGTCGGGCCGACGGGGCGTGACGTGATCATCGGCCATGACTGGGGTGCGATCGCGGGCGCCGGTCTGGCCGCGATGCCCGACAGCCCGTTCACCAAGGCCGTCATCATGTCGGTGCCGCCGGCTGCGTCTTTTCAGCCGCTCGGTCGGGTGCCGCACCGCGGCCGGTTGGCCGCGCAGCTTCCCCGCCAGCTGCTCCGCAGCTGGTACATCATGTACTTCCAGCTGCCGCTGCTTCCGGAACGCTCGGCGTCATGGGTCCCGCGGCGGCTGTGGCAGAGCTGGTCGCCCGGCTACGACGCCGACGAAGATCTCCGGCATGTCGATGCCGCGATCGGCACGCCTGAAAGCTGGCGTGCGGCGCTAGGCCCCTATCGCGCCACCATTCGCAACACCCGCCCGCCGTCGCAGTACGCCGAACTTCATCGGCATTGGCTCTCGGCGCCGACCCTGCCGACGCTATACCTGCACGGCAACGACGACGGCTGCGCCACCGCCGCGTATGCCGAATGGGTGCAGCACGTTCTCCCACCCGACAGCGACGTGCACCTCGTCGACCACGCGGGTCATTTCCTTCAGCTCGAACAGCCGGAGATCGTCGCCGGGCGCATCCTCGACTTCGTCGGGCGACCCGGTTAGTTGTCCTTGAACGCTGGATGGCCGCGAACGAGCAACGGCAGCAACAGGTCTCGCGGCGCAATACGGTAGAGATACGCGGCGGCGCGGTTCACCCCGCCCGGGACCACGACCCCCTTGCCGGCGGCCAGGCCGTCGACTCCAGCGCGCGCAACTTCCTCGGCGGTCTTCCACATCACCTGGGGGAGCGCGGCCTCGGCGTCCTCGTCACTGATCCCGGCCGTCTCGCCGAAGCCGGTCTTCACCGGGCCCGGGCACAACGCGGTGGCGGTGACACCGGTTCCGCGCAGCTCTCCGCGCAGCGAATCGGTGTAGGACAGCACGAAGGCTTTCGCGGCACCGTACGACGCCTGCCCGGGCAGCGGACCGAACCCGCCGACCGACGCAACGTTCAGCACCGCACCGCGTCGGCGCTCGACCATCCCGGGGATGAACCTGCAGCACAGGTCCACGACCGCGGCGACGTCGACCTCGATGAGATTGAGTTCCTTCTCCGGGACCGATTTCGCGACGGGCCCGACTGTCGACAAGCCGGCGTTGTTGATCAAGATGTCGACGGTCACGCCGAGGGCGGCGACGCGGTCCGGCAGCGCGGCGCGGTCGGCACGCACCGACAGGTCGGCGGGCAGCGGCTGCGCCCGGCCGCCGAGCTCGTCGGCGAGCGCCTTGAGCTGGTCCTCGCGGCGCGCCACCAGCACCAACCGATGGCCGCGGCGTGCCAGTTCCCTGGCGATGGCTTCACCGATTCCGGACGACGCTCCGGTGATCAGGGCGGCGCGGTCTTCTGCGGGTGCTGGAAGAGTCATTCGTATGACCGTAGCGCTGACCGCCGCCGACGCGCAGGTCTACTGGATGTCGGCCAAGATCCCCAACGACTCCTTTCTGCTGTACGCGTTCGACGGCGACCCGCGGACCTCGACGGCGCGGTGGCCGAGGTCGTGGGGCGCGCCCAGTGCTGTTCAGACCTGGGGCTGCGTGTCGACGACGGTTTCGCGCTGACATATCCGGCGTGGGTGCCCCGCGACGTCGGGGTCGACCAGATCGTCACCCACGGCCCCGCGTCGGATTGGCAGCAGTGTCTGGACGCGGTGGCGCGGCTGGCCGACGATCAACTCGATCTGCGGGACGCGGCCTGGCGGCTGCACGTCTTCGGCCCGGTGGCGGGGGTGCCTGGCACCGCGACGCCGTCGACCGTCGCGGTCGTCCAAATGGGCCACGCGTTGGGCGACGGCGTGCGATCCTCCGCACTGGCGGCCGTGTTGTTCGGCCGGGCGGCGAATGTGCCCGGCATTCAACGCAGTCGGCGAGGGTTCCTCGTCACCCGCGCTATCGCCGCCGCGCGAGCACACGCAAAGCTCGAGCGCGACACCGCCGCGGGTCTCGTCCCGCCGTCGGCACCTGCTCGACCGGCTCTGAGCATCAACAGCCGACCACGCGGCGATCGGACGATCTGCACGCTGGTGCGGCGCAGGCTCGAGTTGCCGGGGCCGACGGTGACCGTCGCGGTGCTTTCGGCGATTTCCTACGCGCTGGCGGGTCACCTCCACGATCGTGGCGAGGACACGTCGGCGCTCGGGGCGGAGGTGCCGATGGCGAAAAGTCGTGTGCGCCTGGCCAATAATCATTTCGGGAATGTGGGGGTCGGACTGCATCCGGAGCTCCCGTTCGGACAGCGGACCGCGCGCATCGCCGATGAACTGGACGAGCGTCGGTGCCGGGCCGAGCATCCTGCGTTCGCGGCGGGGGACCGGTCGCTGGCTGCGGTGCCGGCACCACTGTTGCATTGGGGTATAAAGCAATTCGATGCCGACGCCCGCTCACCCGTCGTCATCGGCAACACCGTGGTGTCCAGCGTCAACCGAGGGCGCGCCGACCTGACGTTCGGTGGCCGACCCGTGGTGCTGACCGCCGGCTATCCCGCGCTTTCGCCGATGATGGGGCTTACGCACGGCATTCACGGCATCGGCGACACGATTGCGATCAGCGTGCATGCGGCCGAGTCTGCGGTCGACAACATCGGCGAGTACGTCGAGCGGCTCGGCGCGGCGCTGAGCGATCAGAGCCGTTGAGCGAGCCTCGGCTGCCCGGGTCCGCTCAGATCATCCAAGGCGGCCCGTCGGCCCGCCATCGCCATCAGCAGCGCCTCGCCGCTGCCGCGCACTTCGGGACCCCGGCCGCGCGACCAGTCCAGGTCGTCGGCGACCAACCGCACCCCCCGGGCACGCCACGCGCCGCGGATCGTGGGCGCATAACGCGCGAAATCGAGTGCCGCCTGAAGCCGCTCGGGTGGGATGCGTCGTGGAATGCCCAGCGGCCGGCGGATGTCCTGCTGGTGGATCATGTTGTCGGTCAAGGCGATCAAGCCGCCGAACCCGGCGGTAAGACCACGGGGTGTGAGGTGATCGCGGACCATGGCCCGGAGTTGGTCCGGCGTGTGCTGGGCAAAGCGGTTAACCCCGAGTTCGTTGATCCGGTCGACGCTGAAGCGACCCGCGACGAACTGCCGCACCAACGCCGCATGGCTCAGTTCGTCGTAACCAAAGGCGTGTGCGACGACATCGCGGACGCGCCAGCCCTCGCACAGCGTCGGTGCCTCCCACCGCTGCGTGGAGAGACCGTCGAGTAGCGCGGCGAAATCCTCCCGCTCGGCGCGCGCCATTGCAAGCGTCATGCCTCAGTTCTACCGTCTGCCCATGGGATTCCTGAAGCCGGACATGCCCGTCGTCGACTTCGCCGAGTGGAGCAGGGGCACACGCGCCGAGAAGATCCGCCCGATGGCCCGGCACTGGGCCGAGGTCGGCTTCGGAACGCCCGTCGCAATGCACTTGTTCTACGTCGTCAAGATCCTGCTGTACATCCTGGGTGGCTGGCTGTTCGCGCTGGCCACCAAGGGGATCGACGGGTTTTTCAACGTCGCCGCGTGGTGGTCGGAGCCGATCGTGTTCCAGAAGGTCGTGCTGTTCACGATGCTCTTCGAGGTCATCGGGCTCGGCTGCGGCTTTGGACCGCTGAACAACCGCTTCTTCCCGCCGATGGGCTCGATCCTGTACTGGCTGCGGCCCCGGACGATCCGGCTGCCGCCATGGCCTTCGCGCATTCCGCTTACGAAGGGCAATGCTC
The DNA here is from genome assembly GCA_963744085.1 of uncultured Actinomycetota bacterium. Classification (GTDB taxonomy): domain Bacteria; phylum Actinomycetota; class Actinomycetes; order Mycobacteriales; family Mycobacteriaceae; genus Mycobacterium. The sequence continues at coordinate 197,030 of CAVUSK010000010.1, read as the reverse complement.
GCACGCCCGTTGACGTGCTGCTGTACGCCGCGCTGCTGGTGATGCTCCTCGTGGCGCTGCTGTCCGACGGCACCGGGGGAGTGCCACGGTGTGCTGCCGATGTGGCAGATCTGGACCATCCTTGGCCTGCTGGCAGTGCTCGGTCTGCGCGACAAGGTGATCTTCCTGGCCGCCCGGGGCGAGGTCTACGCAACGCTGACGGTCACGTTCCTGTTCACCGGCGTCGACACGATCGTCGCGGCCAAGATCGTATTCCTAGTGATATGGATGGGCGCGGCTACGTCGAAACTGAACAAGCACTTCCCGTTCGTGATCTCGACGATGATGTCGAACAACCCATTGATCCGAACGAAGTGGCTGAAACGGAGGTTCTTCGAGAAGTTTCCCGACGATCTGCGCCCGGGCCGCGTGTCGCGTGTCCTCGCCCACGTCAGCACCGCGATCGAGATGTTGGTGCCGCTGGTGCTGTTCTTCTCCCACGGTGGTTGGCCGACAGCGATCGCGGCATTCGTGATGGTGTGCTTCCACTTCGGAATCCTGTCGGCGATCCCGATGGGGGTACCGCTGGAGTGGAACGTGTTCATGATCTTCGGCGTGCTCTGGTTGTTCGTCACCCACGCGAACGTCGGCCTGGCCGACTGTGAACAACCCTGTGCCGGTGGCGATCCTGTTCGTCGTGCGTCGCGGGCACCGTCATTCTGGGCAATCTGTTCCCGCGCAAGATCTCGTTCCTTCCCGGCATGCGCTATTACGCCGGCAACTGGGACACCTCGTTCTGGTGCATCAAGCCGTCGGCCAACGAGAAGATCGAGCGCGGTCTGGTTGCGATCGCCAGCATGCCCGCCTCCCAGCTCGAGAAGTTCTACGGCAGCGAGGAACAAGCGCTGATATACCTCTACAAGGGATATGCGTTCCGCGGCTTCAACACCCACGGCAAGGCGTTGCTCACCCTGGTGCACCGCGCGTTGGCGGGCTACAACGAAGACGACTACATCATCACCGAGGGCGAGCGTCTGCTGCAGCACCGCGGTGGGCTGGAACTTCGGCGACGGCCACATGCACAACGAGCAACTGATCGCCGCGATGCAGGAGCGCTGCCACTTCGAGCCCGGCGAGGTGCGCGTGATCCTGCTCGACGCGCAACCAATCCACAAGCAGAGGCAGGAGTACCGTCTGGTCGACGCTGCAACCGGCGAGTTCGAACGCGGCTACGTGAACGTGGCCGACATGGTGACGGGGCAGCCGTGGGACGACGACGTGCCGGTGCACGTGTACGAGGACGAGTCGGCGGCGAAACTTTAGCCACCAAAAGCGCTGCGGCGCTGCGGAACCCAGGTCTGACGGCCCGTCAGGAACTGCCACCAACCGAGCACCGCTCCGGTGTGCAACAGCGGAATGAATGTGAACGGTTCGACGAGTGCGGCCAACAGCGCCGCGCCGACATGGGTGTTGTTGCCTGAACCCGTCCAGCGTCGGTACAGGCGAATCGTCCAGACGTACGCGAACAGGTCGAGCACCAGCTTGGCCACCACGATCGCGCCCACCGGCACCAGCACGGCGGCGTTGCCGGTGATCGCCAGCGCGATCAGCACGGCGAACGCGGTGAGCCCGTAAAAGGGCTGCACGGTATCGACGGCCTTCACCGGCAACATCGCCAGGCCAAGTGTGCCGTAGCGCGGGTTGCCCGTCATGTCGCGATTCCAGTACTGCGTCTGCAGGAAGCCGCCGAACCAGCGGCGCCGCTGACGCAGGAAGTCGCGGATGGTGCCTGGCGCGTCGGTCTGTGCGACGGCGTGCCCGATGATCTGCACGCGCCATCCCAGGCCGTCGTCACGGCTGCGGCGCTGCATGCGGTGAACGAGCTCGTAATCCTCGACCAGGCAGTCGATGTCGAAGCCGCCGACGGACAGTACGGCCTCGCGCCGAAAGCCGGCGAAGGCGCCAGAGATCAGCAGCAGGCTGTTCACCCGCATCCATGCGTAGCGGGCGACGAAGTTGCGGAGGTACTCGTAGGTCTGGAACCACTGAAGTGTCCGGTCGCGGATCGTCCTCCCGCACACCGGCTTTGAGCACGCCGCCCGCCACCACCAGGGCGGGGTCGGCCTCGAAGGCGTGGCGGATGCGCCGCGATCGCATCGGGTTCGGGCAGGGTGTCCGCATCCATCGTGACGACCACGTCGGTGTCGACGGCCAGCAGTGCGCTGTTGAGCAGCGGCGGCCTTGCCGCGGTGCGGCAGTCGCAGCACCCGCAACGACGAACGGCGGTCACCGAACTCGGCTTCCAGCACCGCCGCGGTGTCGTCGCCGAACCGTCGTCGGCGACGACGATCTCCTCGGGCGGTTCGGTCTGTGCCAGCAGGGCGCGCAGCGTCGCGGGCAGCACCGGGGCCTCGTCGTACGCGGCGATGAGCACGCCGACGCTCGGCCCGCCGGTCGCCGGTTGCGGCGGCGTCGTCCGTCGTAACGGCAGTGTCTGCCACACCACGAACGCCAGCAACAGCGTGTCGTACGCGATGTATGCGATGCCGATCGACCACAGCCCGCGCCGACCCGAAGGAACACCTGAGCGAACAGCGCCACCCACAGCGCACCCACCGCGATGTGAATGGCCCAGCCAGAAAGCGCCGCGCCGCGGGGCGTGAGCCGCGGGGAGTTCACGGCGAAGGCGCTTTCCAGTGTTGTCACGTTTCTCCATGCTGACAGATCCGACGGTGACACGCGCGCGGACGCGGCCGGGTTCATTCACTATGTTCTGTTGACCCGGAGTTCTGTTGACCCGGACGCAACCGGCTGATGGCCCTGGTCAACAATCGACACAAGTCAACTTTCGATAGGAGAAGCTCATGGCTGAAGCCGTCATCGTCGAGGCGGTCCGGTCGCCGGTCGGCAAGCGCAACGGCGGACTGTCGGGCGTGCACCCCGGCGAGCTGTCCGCACAGGTGCTCAACGGTCTGGTCGAGCGCGCCGGCGTCGACCCGGCGATCGTCGACGACGTCATCTGGGGTTGCGTCATGCAGGCCGGCGAGCAGGCGCTCGACATCGCGCCGCACCGCGGTGCTGGCCGCCGGCTGGCCGGAGACGCGTGCCCGGCGTGACCGTCGACCGGCAGTGCGGCTCCAGCCAGCAGTCGGTGCACTTCGCCGCCGCCGGCGTGGTGGCCGGGCACTACGACGTCGTCGTCGCCGGCGGCGTGGAGTCGATGTCGCGCACGCCGATGGGCGCGTCGCTGGCCAACGGCGGCCACCCGTACCCGGAGGCGTTCCGCGGCCGCTACAGCCAGACCCCCAACCAGGGCATCGGCGCCGAGATGATCGCCGAGCAGTGGGGCTTCGACCGCACCGATGCTCGACCAGTTCTCGCTCGGCTCGCACGAAAAGGCCGCCGCTGCACAGGATTCCGGTGCCTTCGACGACCAGATCGTCGGCGATCAAGGACCAGGACGGGCAACCCGCGTGCTCAAGGACGAGGGCATCCGCCGCGGCACCACCATCGAGAAGATGGGCGAGCTCAAGCCGGCGTTCAAGGAGGACGGCGTGATCCACGCCGGCAACTCCTCGCAGATCTCCGACGGCTCGGCCGCGCTGCTGTTCATGTCGGCGGAGAAGGCGAAGTCGTTGGGGCTCAAGCCGCTTGCCAAGGTGCACACCGCGACGCTGGCCGGCGCCGACCCGGTGATCATGCTGACCGCGCCGATCCCGGCCACGCAGAAGGCGCTGAAGCGCTCCGGCCTATCGCTCGACGAGATCGGCGTGTTCGAGGTCAACGAGGCGTTCGCGCCGGTTCCGCTGGCGTGGCTCAAGGACATCGGCGCCGACGAGAAGAAGCTCAACCCCAACGGCGGTGCGATCGCGCTGGGTCACCCGCTCGGCGGTTCCGGTGCCCGCATCATGACCACGATGCTCTACCACATGCGGGACAAGGGAATTCAGCTACGGCCTGCAGACCATGTGTGAGGGCGGCGGCCAGGCCAACGCCACCATCCTCGAACTGCTGTGACCGAAGCGTACCTGACGTCCGCCCCGCCGCTCTCATCGAGCGGCGGGGCAACGTCGTGGTCATCACGATCAACCGGCCCGAGGCGCGCAACGCGGTCAACGCCGCGGTCAGCATCGCGCGTCGGTGACGCGCTGCGAGGACGCGCAACAACGATCCCGAGGTGCGGGCGGTGGTCATCACCGGCGCGGGCGACAAGTCGTTCTGCGCCGGAGCCGATCTCAAGGCGATCTCGCGTCGCGAGAACCTGTATCCACCCCGACCACGGCGAGTGGGGATTCGCCGGCTACGTGCACCACTTCATCGACAAGCCGACCATCGCCGCGGTCAACGGCACCGCGCTCGGCGGCGGCACCGAACTGGCGCTGGCCAGCGACCTCGTCGTCGCCGAGGAACGCGCGAAGTTCGGTCTGCCCGAGGTGAAGCGGGGCCTGATCGCCGCCGCCGGCGGCGTGTTCCGCATCGTCGACCACCTGCCGCGCAAGGTGGCGATGGAGCTGCTGTTCACCGGCGAGCCGATCTCGGCGGCCGACGCGCTCAAGTGGGGTCTGATCAACGAGGTGGTGCCCGACGGCACCGTGCGTCGACGCCGCGCTGGCGCTGGCCGAGCGCATCACCGTCAATGCGCCGCTGGCGGTGTGGGCGAGCAAGCGGGTCGCCGTACGGCGTCGACGACGGCGTGATCACCGGCGACGAGCCGGGCTGGACGCGGACGATGCGCGAAATCGGGACGCTGCTGAGGTCCGAGGACGCCAAGGAAGGGCCGCTGGCGTTCGCCGAGAAGCGGCAGCCGGTATGGAAAGCCAAGTGAGGAGGTGAAGTCGATGAAACGACTTGTCTTCGAGGCCGAGCACGAGCAGTTGCGGGAGACCACCCGGCAGTTCCTCGAGAAGCGAGTGCGCGCCGAACGTCGAGAAGTGGGAGCGTGAGCGCCTCGTCGACCGCGTCGGCGTACGTGGCCGCGGGCAAGTACGGGCTGATCGGGTTCAACATGCCCGAGGAGTACGGCGGCGGCGGCGTCCGACGACTTCCGGTTCAACGCGGTCGATCGACGAGGAGTTCGCCAAGTTCGGCCGGCCACGCCCGGCGCTGAGCCTGCAGAACGACATCGTCGGCCCGTACTTCAGGGATCTGGCCAACGAGGAGCAGAAGGAGCGCTGGCTGCCCGGCATCGTCAGCGGCGAGATCGATCGTCGCGATCGCGATGACCGAGCCCGGCGCCGGCAGCGACCTCGCGGGCATCAGCACCTCGGCGGTGCGCGACGGCGACGACTGGATTCTCAACGGCTCCAAGACATTCATCTCGTCGGGCATCAACTCCGACCTCGTCATCGTGGTCGCCCGCACCGACCCCGACGCCGGCCACAAGGGCTTCTACGCTGCTGGTGGTCGAGCGCGGCATGGAGGGCTTCACCCGCGGACGCAAGCTCGACAAGATGGGCCTGCACGCCGCAGGACACCGCCGAACTGCACTTCGAGAACGTCCGGGTGCCGGCGCGCCAACCTGCTCGGCAAGGAGGGCGGCGGCTTCTACCACCTGATGCACGAACCTGCCCTCGGAGCGGCTGTCCATCGCCGATCGCGGCGATCGCCGGTGCGCGCGAAACCTGGCGCCAGACACTGCAATACGCCAAGGACCGCAAGGCGTTCGGGCAGCCGATCGGCAGCTTCCAGCACAACCGGTTCCTGCTCGCCGAGATGGACACCGAGCTCGAGATCGCCGAGCAGTACATCGACCGGTGCCTGCAGGCCGTCGTCGACGGCGAGCTGACCGCGGTGCGAGGCGGCCAAGGCCAAGTGGTGGTGCACCGAGACTCGCGCAAGAAGGTCATCGACGACTGCGTGCAGCTGCACGGCGGCTACGGCTACATGAACGGAGTACCGCGTCGCCCGCGACTACGTCGACGTCGCGCATCCAGACGATCTTCGGCGGCACCACCGAGATCATGAAGGAGATCATCGGCCGCGACTTGGGCCTGTAGCCGGCTCGGCCGGCGTGGCCTGTAGCCGGCTCGGCGCGGCTAGCCGGCCGGCGGCGGCGCCTGTCGACGGCGCGTCGGTGGCCGGTGTCGTCGTGGTGGTGCGTCGTGCGTGCTCGTCGTGCTGGTGGTGCTGGTGCGCCGTCGGGGTGATCGGCGCCGGGCCCTGCGCCGGGTCCAGCACCGTGTCGATGATGTAGATCCGGGCGTGGCCGGGCCTGGATGCCGCCGCAGACGACCTTGGCGGTGTCGTTGACCTTGATGTCGCCGCCCTTGCCGGTCGACCTTGATCTCGGTGCCCTGCTGGGTGGGCCGCTGGCCCTTCACGTCGTCGGGACCGAGGAGGCCGAGGAACACGTGGTAGTCGAGGACTTTGGTCAGCGTCGGCGGGTCGGTCTTCAGCGCGTCGAGTTGCTCCGGCGGCAGCGCGGCGAACGCCTCGTTGGTCGGCGCGAATATCACGTACGGGCCGTTGTCGAGCATGGGCAACGACGTTGACTGCGGGATTGAACTGGCCCGAGGCCGCGGAATAGAACGTGCTGATGTCCGGGATGGCGGCCAATGCCGCGCTGGTCTGGGCCTCATGCAGGTTCTTGTACGTCGGCACCTGCTGCTTGAACGCATCGCAGCCGGGTCCCTGCGGATCGGGAAACTCAGCCGTGGGCGCCGGGTCCGCTTCTGCGGTGATCGCCAGTGGTACCGACGCCGCGATTGCCGCGATCGCCACGGCAGCGCCCAACGCCTTGCGGGTACGAGTCTTCACTTCGTGCTCCTCAGCTATTCAGGTCGCATGGCATGGTAAGGGCATTGGTCTCCCAACAGCAAAACGGAGCCCGAGGCTGGGGCTCTACGATGGCCGGATGCCAGAGCCGCTGATCATCGCCGTTCGCGGCCGTACGCCGCAGATTCACCCGGAAGCCTGGGTCGCTCCGAACGCCTCCGTGATCGGGCAGGTGACCTTGGCCGCAAGGGCCAGTGTCTGGTACGGAGCCACGCTGCGCGCCGAAGCCGAGCCCGTCCACATCGGTGCCGGAACCAACGTCCAGGACGGGGTCGTCGTGCACGTCGACTCCGAGTACCCGGTGCACGTCGGCGCGAGCTGCAGCATCGGCCACAACGCCGTGCTGCACGGTTGCGAGATCGAGGACCACGTCCTGGTCGGGATGGGCGCCATCATCATGAACGGTGCGGTGGTCGGCGCGGGGTCACTGATCGCGGCGGGCGCCCTGGTGCCGCAGGGGATGGCTGTGCCGCCGCGCTCGCTGGTGACGGGTGTGCCTGGGCGTGTCCGCCGAGAATTGAGCGATGCCGAGGTGGCCGGCAACCGCCAGAACGCCGGCGTCTATGAACGCCTGTTGGAGCTGCACCGCGCCGCGACGACCTAGAGGACGACCTAGAGTTTGTCGCGGAACGTCACCCACACGTCACCGGTGTCATGCACGCCGATCGGGCGGTCCATCGCGTCCAGGATCGCGTCGATCTCTTTCGGGTCCAGTTCGACGGGCGGGAGCCGGTCGCCGTTCTCGTCGCGCACGTCGAATTCGAATTCCAAGACAGTGGTTCGAGCGAGCCAGTGCGACACGGTGACGTCTACGCCGTCGGCGTTCGTATAGGTCCCCGTCAGGAAGAACCCACCGGCTTTCTTGAAGCGCCGATGCACCGCGACCTGTAGGTGAGCCAGAAAATGGTTAGTGAACTTCAGCGGCAATTCTCGGTCCCCGCAGCGCAGCGTGGCCAATGTTTTTCCCCTTCTGATCGTCGTCTCAGGTACCAGCCTAGGAAGGCGATGTCGCATCCCGGCGAAATTGGGTAATCGCCTACGGTGAGCAATGTGCGAATCCTCGTCACCGGTGCCACCGGCTATGTGGGATCGCGGCTCGTCACGGCGTTGCTGGCCGGCGGCCACCACGTCGTGGCGGCCACGCGAAACCCGGCCCAACTCAAGCGATTTGGCTGGTATGAAGACGTCGACGCGGTCGAGCTCGATGCCGGAGATCTGGACGCGACCGTGGCGGCATTCTCCGAAGCCGGCCCGATCGACATCGTCTACTACCTGGTGCACGGAATCGGCCAACCGGGATTCCGGGACGCCGACAACCAGGCGGCTGCCAACCTCGCAACGGCCGCCGCGCACGCCGGTGTCCGCCGCATCGTGTATCTGGGCGGGTTCGTGCCCGAAGACGACGACCTGTCGGAGCACTTGACCAGCCGGGCCGAGGTGGCCGAGTCGCTCGCAGTCGACGGCGGCGCGGAGGTGGTGTGGCTGGGTGCGGCGATGATCATCGGCGCCGGGTCGACGTCGTTCGAGATGCTGCGCTATGTCGGCGACCGCTTCGTGCTGATTCCGCTGCTGCCCTGGGTCAAGAATCCGATGGACCCGATCTCGATCCGAGATGTGCTGTATTACCTTGTCGCCGCGGCCGATTCCGACCGGGTGCCCGCCGGCGACTACGACATCTGCGGGCCCGATACCACCACGTATCGCGATCTGCTGTTCTGTTATGCCAGGGCAACTCGCACGTGGCGGGCCGGGCTGCCGATCCGCGGCATCCACACCGGGCTTGTCTCGAAGGTGACCGCTGTGGTCCTGCCGGTGCCGGGTGGGCTGGCCGCCGACCTCGTGGAGTCGCTGGATCACCCGATGATGGCCTCAGACCACCGGTTACGCGATCTGGTGCCGGACCCGCCGGGCGGGCTGATGCCGGTCGACGAGGCGATCGCCGCATCGGTGTCCAGTCGCAAACCCGGCCCCGTCAATGCGCTCGCGGATCCTCATCATCTCGCCGACAGCGACCCCGACTGGGCCGGCGGCGACGTGCTTGCGCTGCGGCGACGGGCCCGCGGAGTGACGCCTGCGGCCGTCCGGCCGGCCCTCGGACTGGTCAATCTGGTGCCCGGGCCGGTGGCTGCAGTACTGCGCACCGGGCTCGACATACTGACCGAGTTGGCACCGAACGGAAAGTCTGCATGAACTCATCAGGGACGGGCCTGCTGGACGAAATCCGGGTGGTCGCGACGACGGTCGCGGTGCCGCATCACGAACCGCCCTCGGTCGTGATCCGGCGACGAGTCGTCGTGGCGGTCGTGGTCGTCGCCGCTGCCTTGGTGCTCAGCTTCTCGTTGAGGCGCCAGCCCGGCGACGCGTCGTTCTTCTGGTCGACCATTCTGTTGGCGGCGGTGCTGGGGCTCGGCGCGTTCGCGTCGGGGCCGCTGCACCTGGGCTGCATCCGTTGGCGGGGCCGCAACCAGCGACCGGTCATCACCGGCACCATGATCGGGCTGCTGCTGGCCGGCCTGTTCGTGGCCGGTGGCCTGGTGGCGCGGGAGATTCCGTCGGTGCGGGACTCGATCACTCGTGTGCTGGGGTTTGCGGGCCACGGCCACCTCGGGTTGGTGGTGGCGATCACGCTGATCACCGGCGTCGCCGAGGAACTGTTCTTCCGGGGCGCGCTGTACACGGCGCTCGGCCACTTCTATCCGGTTCTGATCTCGACGGTGCTCTACATCGCCACGACCCTTGCCAGCGGAAATCTGATGCTCGGATTCGCCGCGATCATCCTCGGCACGGTCTGCGCGCTCGAAAGACGCGCGACGGGCGGCGTCCTCGCGCCGGTGCTGACGCACTTGGTCTGGGGACTGGTCATGGTTCTCGGGCTGCCGCCGATGTTTGGGGTCTGACCAGCGTGGATAAAAAGATTGCGAGCACTCACTATCTATGTTAGGCTCCCTGTCATGACATTCGACGTGATCATTCGAAACGGCTTGTGGTTCGACGGGACCGGCAACGCCCCGCAGGTTCGGAACTTGGGCGTTCGCGACGGTGTGGTGTCTGCCGTCTCCACCGAGCCGCTGGACGAGACCGGCTGCCCCGATGTGATCGATGCCGCGGGCAAGTGGGTCGTCCCCGGCTTCATCGACGTGCACACCCACTACGACGCCGAGGTTCTTCTCGATCCCGGCCTACGCGAGTCGGTGCGCCACGGCGTCACCACGGTGCTGCTCGGCAACTGTTCGCTGTCGGCCATCTACGCCGACTCCGAGGACGCCGCAGATCTCTTCAGCCGCGTCGAGGCCGTGCCGCGTAAATACGTCATGGGCGCGCTGGAGGCGAAGAAGTCGTGGTCGAACGCCGCGGAGTACGTACGCGCGCTGGACACGCTGCCGCTCGGGCCGAATGTCAGCTCGATGCTTGGTCATTCGGATCTGCGGACTTCGGTGCTGGGCCTTCAGCGCGCCACGGAAGACAACGTCAGGCCGACCGACGCGGAACTCGACCGGATGGCCGCGATCCTCGACGAAGCGCTCGACGCGGGCATTCTCGGCATGTCGGGGATGGACGCGGCGATCGACAAGCTCGACGGCGACCGCTTCCGATCGCGTGCGCTGCCATCGACATTCGCTACGTGGCGGGAGCGGCGCAAGCTGATCAAGGTGCTGCGCAAACGCGGCCGCATTCTGCAGAGCGCGCCCGATGTGAACAACCCGGCGTCAGCGCTGCTGTTCTTCCTGTCGAGTAGCCGGATCTTCGGACGCCGCAAGGGCGTTCGGATGAGCCTGCTGGTATCGGCGGACGCCAAGTCCAACCCGGCTGCGGCCGGCGTGTTCGGTCTCGGCACGAGGCTGCTCAACGCCCTACTGGGCGCCAGTGTGCGGTTCCAGCACTTGCCGGTTCCGTTCGAGTTGTACTCCGACGGAATCGATCTGCCGGTGTTCGAGGAGTTCGGCGCGGGCACCGCGGCGCTGCATCTGCGAGATCAGTTGGAGCGCAACGAACTGCTGGCCGACAGGGGATACCGTCGTTGGTTCCGCAAGGAATTCGATCGCATCAAGCTCGGGCCGTCGTTGTGGCATCGCGACTTTCACGACGCGGTCATCGTCGAATGCCCCGACAAGTCGCTGATCGGAAAGAGCTTCGGGCGGATCGCGGATGAGCGTGGCATTCATGCGCTCGACGCGTTCTTGGACGTGCTCGTCGAAAACGGCGAACGCAATGTCCGCTGGACGACCACTGTCGCAAACCACCGGCCCAAGCAGCTCAACAAGCTTGCCGTGGAGCCGACCATCCACATGGGCTTCTCGGATGCGGGCGCGCACCTGCGCAACATGGCGTTCTACAACTTCTCGCTGCGGCTGCTCAAGCGCGTGCTTGATGCCGAGCGTGCCGGAGATCCGTTCATGACCGCCGCGCATGCGGTTCATCGCCTGACCGCGGAGGTCGCCGATTGGTTCGGGCTCGACGCCGGCACCCTGCGTGAAGGCGATCGCGCCGACTTCGTGGTGATCGATCCCGCCGGGCTCGACGACTCGGTGGACGGCTACCACGAGGAGACGGTGCCGTTCTATGGCGGGCTGAGCCGCATGGTCAATCGCAATGACGCGGCCGTGGTCGCGACGGGCGTGGGCGGCGCCGTCGTGTTCCGCAACGGTGAGTTCCGCGAGGGCTACGGCACGACGAGCAAGTCCGGTCGCTTCCTGCGGGCGGGAACGCCCTCCCGGGAGCTTGCAGGGGTCTGACATGGCCAAGACCCAGCGGCAACGCCGCGAGGAGACCGTCGCACGCCTACTTGATGCGAGTATCGCGACGATCGTCGAGGTGGGGTACGCCAGGGCGTCGGCCGCTGAGATCACCAAGTGTGCGGGCGTTTCCGTAGGCGCGCTGTTCCGGCACTTCGACACCATGGGCGATTTCATGGCGGCCACGGCACAGGAAGTGCTGCGCCGCCATCTCGACGAGGGCACCAAGCGGATCGCGGACATACCAGCGGACAAATCGGCGTTCGAGGAGGTCCTGACGATCCTGCGTGATATCACCCATAGCTCCACGAACACGGTGATGTACGAGTTGATGGTTGCCGCCCGGACGGATGAAAAGCTCAGGGACACACTGCGAGAGGTTCTCACCGAATTCAGCGCGAAGGTCTATGACGTGGTGCGGGAATTACCCGGCACTGAGGGTCTGCCCGAGGCGACCGTTGCCACTGTGGCTGCGACTCTCATGAACACGTTCGACGGCGCCGCAATAATTCGAGCCGTGATGCCACAGCCTGAGATTGAAGCAAGGCAGATTCCACTGCTCGCCTCGCTGCTCAGCCAGGCGTACGGCTGATCAGCTGTCGGTGAAGGTGGGGGAGCGACGCTGCTGGAACGCGAGCGTGCCCTCTTTGAAGTCGGCTGACGTGATCAACGCCGATTGGCCTTCCTTCTCGCGTTCGAGCGCACCCTCGAGCTCGGTGAGCGTGGCGGCGTTGATCGCGTCCTTGGTCTTGCGGAACGCCACCGCCGGACCGCTGACCAAGGTGCTGATCACGTTGTCGACCTCGGCATCGAAGCTCTCGGCCGGATAGACCGCGGTGACCAGGCCCCAGTCCAACGCCTCGCGGGCCGGAATCCGTTCGGCCAACAGCGCCATGCGCATCGCGCGGATACGGCCGACCGCCGCGGCGACCAGCGCCGACGCCCCACCGTCGGGCATCAACGCGATCTTGGTGAAAGCGAGCATGAAAAACGCCTTCTCCGAAGCTAATACGACGTCGCAGGCGATTGCCAGCGATGCAGCCACCCCGGCCGCTGGACCATGCACGACGGCCACGGCCGGTTTCGGCAGCGCCACGATCGCGCGAACCGCCCGATTCGCTTCGTCGATGACATCGGTGGGAGAGCCTGCGCGTGCTGACTTCTGGTCCTCCTTGCTGATCCCGGCACCGGAGCTGAAACCCCGGCCGACGCCGGTCAGCCGCACCACCCGCACGCGGTCGTCGGCGCCGGCGCGTTCCACCGAGTCGGCGATGCCCGCCAGCATCGCCATGGTGAGCGCGTTGAGGCTGTCCGGGCGGTTCATCGTGATCGACAGCACGCCGTCGGCGAGCTCCACCGACAGCCCGTCGACAGTTGGATAGGCCTGCGTGCTGGAATCGGTGCGGACGCGAGAAGCAGAAACAGCGTCGGTCGTCATGGCTACACGATAGGGCTCTGTATAGTCCGACCAACCAGTGGGTCGGCTCGCAGCTCATCAACGAAAGGACACGATCAGTGGAGATCAAAGACGCCGTGGCCGTCGTCACCGGCGGCGCCTCCGGCCTCGGTTTGGCCACCACGAAGGCGCTGCTCGACGAGGGTGCCCAGGTCGTGATCGTCGACCTGTCCAGCTCGAAGGGCGAGGACGTGGCCAAGGAACTCGGCGACAGCGTGCGGTTCGCGCCGGCCGACGTGACCGATCCGGACGCGGTCTCGGCCGCACTCGACGTCGCGGAATCGCTCGGGCCGCTGCGCATCGTGGTGAACTGCGCCGGCACCGGCTCCGCTATCCGTGTGCTGAGCAAGAACGGCGTCTTCCCGCTGGACGACTTCAAGCGCGTCGTCAACGTCAACCTGATCGGCACCTTCAACGTGTTGCGCTTGGGCGCTGAGCGGATCGCGAACGCCGAGCTGCTCGGCGAGGAGCGCGGCGTCATCATCAACACCGCGTCGGTGGCGGCCTTCGACGGCCAGATCGGGCAGGCCGCGTATTCGGCGTCCAAGGGTGGGGTGGTCGGCATGACGCTGCCCATCGCACGTGACTTGGCCAGCAAGGGAATTCGCGTGGTCACGATCGCGCCGGGGCTGTTCGACACGCCGCTGCTGGCGATGCTCCCCGATGAAGCCAAACAGTCGCTCGGCGCACAAATCCCGCATCCGTCGCGACTGGGCAAGCCCGAGGAGTACGGCGCGTTGGCGGCGCACATCGTCGAGAACCCGATGCTCAACGGCGAAGTGATCCGTCTCGACGGGGCGATCCGGATGGCGCCGCGATGACCGCGATGAGCGCTTGCGCCAAGACCAGGAGGCACATTGATGCACAGTGATGCACAGTGATTAGGACGAAGTTCACCGAGACGTTCGGAGTGGATCATCCGGTCGTGCAGGGCGGCATGCAGTGGGTGGGCCGAGCTGAGTTGGTCGCGGCGGTGGCGAATGCCGGTGCGCTGGGATTCATCACCGCGCTGACGCAGCCGACGCCGGCGGACTTGGCCAATGAGATCGCGCGGTGCCGGGACATGACCGACAAACCGTTCGGGGTGAATCTGACGATTCTGCCGACGATCAACCCGCCGCCGTATGACGAATACCGCCAGGTGATCATCGATGCCGGAATCAAGATCGTGGAGACCGCCGGCTCCAACCCGGCGCCGCATCTGCTGATGTTTCACGACAACGGCATCAAGGTGCTGCACAAGTGCACTTCGGTGCGGCATGCGGTCAAGGCCCAGAGCCTGGGTGTGGACGGGATTTCCATCGACGGGTTCGAGTGCGCGGGCCATCCCGGTGAGGACGACATCCCCGGTCTGGTACTGATCCCGGCGGCCGCCGAGAAGATCGAGATCCCGATGATCGCCTCGGGCGGGTTCGCCGACGGGCGCGGGCTGGTGGCGGCGCTGGCGCTGGGCGCCGACGGCATCAACATGGGCACACGCTTCATGTGCACCGTGGAGTCGTCGATCCACCACAACGTCAAGGAGGCGATCGTCGCCGGCAGCGAGCTGGACACCGAGCTGATCTTCCGGCCGCTGCGCAACACCGCGCGGGTGGCCAGCAACACGGTGTCGCGCGAGGTCGTCGAGATCCTCGATCGCGGCGGTCAATTCGCCGACGTCAAAGACCTGGTGGCGGGTTCGCGCGGCGTGAAGGTGTTCGAGCTGGGCGACCTCGATGCGGGGATCTGGTCGGTTGGCACGGCGATGGGGTTGATCAACGACATTCCCACGGTCGGCGAACTCGTGTCGCGGATCGTGAGCGACGCCGAAGACCTGATCAGGGTACGGCTCGGCGAAATGCTCGGATCAGAGGAAGACGAGAGGGTCCCGGCCTGATTCCGGGGTCGACACAGGAGCAAACTCGTGCACCGACGAGCTGCGTGGTGCGGTCAGACTGCGTGAGCCAGCGGGTGCCAGTCGTCCAGCTGCTCCGACGTGTCGCCCTCCACCAAGACATCGCCATGGTAGAGCGCGTCGAAGTCAACCTTGATGACGTCAGCGCTGGTGTCATCGATCCACATGACTCAAAGAGTATTGATCACCCTTAAGAGGACTTTGAGTCACGTTTCGGAAAACGGTGGCAATTATTACCGGCGGGTAGGTTGGCCGGCGCCCTACTACTTCCGCGCGAGCAGACGCAAAATCCCCTTCGCCTTCGGCGTGTCGGGGGATTTTGCGTCTGCTGGGCGCGTGGGCCCAGTTCCGCGCGGGGACTACCTTGACCGTTCTGAGTTACCGTTGATAAGTTACCGTCGATACGACATCTGACCGGAGAAACGCACCGTGCTTGCCGGAATCGCTCGACTCGCCATCGCCGCGCCGCGGCGCATCATCGCGGTAGCGCTGCTGGTCATGGTCGGAACCGCGGTGTTCGGCATCCCGGTGACCAAGAGCCTGTCGGCCGGAGGCTTCCAAGATCCGACGTCGCAGTCGGCGCAAGCCCAGAAAATGCTCTCGCAGACGTTCGGGCAGGGCGACCTGAAGCTGGTCATCAGCGTCACGTCGGATTCGGGTGCCCAGAGCCCGCAGGCGCAGTCGGTCGGCAGCGACATCGTCCGCCAGCTGAAGGACTCGCCGTTCGTCGCCAAGGTCGATTCGCCATGGACGTCGCCATCGTCGGCGGCACCGGCGCTGGTGAGCAAGGACGGCAAGACCGGGTTGATAGTTGCGGGAATCTCCGGCAGCGAGAACGAGGCGCAGCAGCGCGCCAAGGTCCTGACCGCCCAGACGGTGCACGACCGCGACGGCGTGACGGTGAAGGCCGGCGGCGAGGCGATGATCTACCTGCAGATCAACGGCCAGAGCGAAAAAGACCTGCTGCTGATGGAGTCGATCGCGATTCCGTTGAGCTTCCTGGTGCTGGTGTGGGTCTTCGGCGGTCTGCTCGCCGCTGCGCTGCCGCTGGCGGTCGGCGGGTTCGCGATCCTCGGCTCGATGGCGGTGCTGCATGCGATCACGTTGGTCACAGAGGTGTCGATCTTCGCGCTGAACCTCAGTGTCGCCATGGGTTTGGCGTTGGCGATCGACTACACGCTGCTGATCATCAGCCGCTACCGCGACGAGATCGCCGACGGCGCAGAGCGTGACGACGCGTTGGTGCGCACGATGGCGACCGCGGGTCGCACGGTGCTGTTCTCGGCGATGACGGTGGCGCTGTCGATGGTCGCGATGGTGCTGTTCCCGATGTACTTCCTGCAGTCGTTCGCCTACGCGGGTGTTGCGGTGGTGGCGTTCGCGGCAACCGCGGCGATCGTCGTGACGCCCGCCGTGATCGCACTGCTGGGCGACCGGCTGGATTCGTTCGACGTGCGGAAGCTGGGCCGGCGCCTGCTTGGACGGCCGGAGCCGGTCAAAATGCCGGTTGAGCAGAGCTTCTGGTATCGCTCGACGAAATTCGTGATGCGCCATTCGATTCCGGTCGGCGCGGCGATCATCGCGCTGCTGTTGTTGCTCGGTTCGCCGTTCCTGGGCGCGAAATGGGGCTTCCCCGACGACCGCGTGCTGCCGCAATCGGCGTCGTCCCATCAGATCGGCGACAGCCTGCGCAGCGACTTCGCCGTCGACGCCGCCACCAACGTGGTCGCGGTGATTCCCGACGCGGCCGGTGTCACGCCAGAAGAGCTGAGCCGTTACGCCGCAACGCTTTCCGCAGTGCCGGACGTCTCGTCGGTGTCGGCGCCGGGTGGCACGTTCGTCCGCGATGCGCCGGTCGGGCCGCCGTCGGCGGCGACGGGAGTCAAGGACGGCCGCGCGTTCGTGACGATCGGCAGCACCGCGCCGCTGTTCAGCCAGGCCTCGGAGACGCAACTCGACCGGCTGCATGCCGTCCGCGGACCGGCGGGCAAGGACGTGTTGCTCACCGGGACGGCGCAGATCAACCGCGACAGCAGCAAGGCCGTCACGTCGCGAATACCCACGGTGCTGGCTGTGATCGCGGTGATCACGTTCGTGCTGCTGTTCATGCTCACCGGCAGCGTCGTGCTGCCGCTGAAAGCGTTGCTGCTCAACGTTCTGTCGCTGACCGCCGCGTTCGGGGCTCTGGTCTGGATCTTCCAGGACGGCCACTTGGGCGCATTCGGCACAACGCCCACCGGCACCCTCGTCGCCAACATGCCGGTTCTGTTGTTCTGCATCGCGTTCGGGCTGTCGATGGACTACGAGGTGTTCCTGGTTTCCCGGATCCGCGAATACTGGCTGAAATCCGGGCGCACTCGGGCCGACAACGACGAGAGCGTCGCGCTGGGACTGGCCCGTACCGGTCGTGTGGTGACTGCGGCGGCGCTTCTGATGTCGATCTCGTTCGCGGCGCTGATCGCCGCGCAGGTGGCGTTCATGCGGATGTTCGGCGTCGGCCTCACGCTCGCGGTGCTGGTGGATGCCACGCTGGTTCGGATGCTGCTCGTGCCTGCGTTCATGCATGTGTTCGGACGCGCGAACTGGTGGGCGCCGAAGCCGCTGGCACGGCTGCACGCGCGATTCGGGATCAGCGAGTCGGGCGCGACACCCGGTGAGAATTCACTGCTGTCTGCCCGGGCGCTGGCGGAGACTGATCAGCGTGTCGATTCCCGCTAGCCAGGACCGCAGAAGGCGAGCACCGCGCGGCGCCGGAGACCAACTGCGTGACGAGATCTTGGACGCAACCACCGAGTTGTTGCTGGAAACCGGTCATGCGAAGGCGGTTTCGATCAGATCGGTCGCGGAACGCGTCGGGGTGACACCGCCGTCGATCTACCTGCATTTCACCGACAAGGACGCGCTACTCGACGCCGTGTGCGCGCGGTACTTCGAGAAGCTCGACGAGGAGATGCAACGCGCCGCGGTCGGACAGACAACCGCCCTTGACGTGCTGCGCGCGCTGGGGCAGGCGTACGTACGGTTCGCGTTGCAGACGCCCGAGCTGTACCGCATCGCGACGATGGGCGAGGGACGAGCCGGCAGTGACGTCGACGTCACGCTCAACAGCTCGGCGTTCGAGCACATGCGCGCCGGGGTGAAGGCGATGATGGACGAGGGCATCTACGCCCCTGACGACACGACCCGTGTCGCGCTCGAGCTATGGGCGGCAGCGCACGGCGTGGCGGCGCTGCTGATCGCCAAGCCATACCTGCCGTGGGGCGACGTCGAGGTGTTCACCGACCGGGTGCTGCGCGCGGTCTGTTGTGGGCAGATCATCGGCGGAATAATCGGATACGACACGTGCCCCCAGGACACCGTCAACCTCCTGAAGAAGCTCGGCGGCCGAACGGAAGACCATGAGCAATAACCGCGTTGACAACCCGTTCTTCGCGCGGATGTGGCGGGTGGTGTCCGAGCACGAGCCAGAGTCGCTGCGCGACTTGCGGCGGGAGAACCTGGCCGGCCTGACGGGTCGCGTGCTGGAGGTCGGCGCGGGCACAGGCTCGAACTTCGTGCATTATCCGACCGCCGTCGATGAGGTGGTCGCGATCGAGCCGGAGCCGCGGCTGAACCCCATTGCGCAGCGGACCGCGGCGACGGCGCCGGTGCCCGTCACCGTGACGGACCGAGCCGTCGAGGAGCTCGAACCCGGGCCGCCGTTCGACGCCGTGGTGTGCTCGCTAGTACTGTGCTCGGTCGATGACCAGGAAGGCGTTCTGCGGCAACTATTTTCGCAGCTGCGCCCCGGCGGTGAACTGCGGTACCTGGAACATGTGGCCAGCGGTGGCCTGCGCGGCCGGTTGCAGCAGGCTGCAGACGCGACGGTGTGGCCGCGGCTGCTCGGCAATTGCCACACCCACCGCGAGACCGAGAGCGCGATCGTCAACGCGGGGTTTGTGCTGCAGCGCAGCCGGCATGAGTGGACACTGCCCGCCTGGTTGCCGATGCCGGTTTCGGAGCACGCGCTCGGCCGGGCCGTTCGACCCGCGTAGTTCAGCCGATCAGCTGGTCGAGCCGGTCCAGCAGGCCAGGTAGCCCGCGGGCGGCGGTGTCGCGGACGGTGGCGGTGGCGTTGTCCGAGAGCGGCGTGCTGTCCGGATTGACTTCCACCACCGGGATCCCCTGCGCCAGTGCGGCTGACGGCAATCCCGCAGCGGGATAGACGATTCCGGATGTGCCGACCACCACGAGCACGTCAGCGCCGGCCACCGCGTCGACGGCCTGCTGCCACGGCTCGTCCGGCAGCGGCTCGCCAAACCACACCACGCCCGGGCGGATCTGGCCACCGCATTCGCACACGGGCGGATCCACCGCGCCCACCGGCTCCGCCATGTCGGGCAGTTCACCGGAATACGGCTTGCCGCATCGGGCACACCGAAAGTCGAACAGGCTCCCGTGAAGGTGTGCGACGTGCTGACTGCCCGCGCGTTCGTGGAGGTTGTCGATGTTCTGGGTGACCACGCGAACGTCGGCGCTGCGCTGCCAATCCGCAACCGCGAAGTGCCCGGCATTCGGTTCGACGGACTTCACCAAGTGATAGCGCCAGAGATACCATGCCCACACCACGTCGGGCTGACGTCGCCACGCCCCGGGGGTCGCGAGCTCCTCCGGATCGAATGTCTCCCACAGCCCGGTGTGGGCATCGCGGAACGTCGCCACCCCGCTGTCGGCCGACATCCCCGCTCCACTGAGCACCGTCACGCGCACGAATCCAACGGTACTTGTCTCCTCTTCGCGCGCGCGCTCATCGGTACTTGTCTCCTCTTCGCGCGAGCGCTCATCGGTACTTGTCTCCTCTTCGCGCGAGCGCTCATCGGCCCGTCAGCGCGTATCTTGAGCTGGTGTCCGAGTTGGCCGACTGGGTTCGGCTGGACCCGAAGGCTGGCACTGCGCTGTTCGACCAGCTGAGGACCCAGATCATCGACGGCATCCGGGACGGGCGGTTGGCCGCAGGCGTCCGATTGCCGACGGTGCGCGACCTCGCTGCGCGGCTCGGGTTGGCGGTGAACACCGTGGCTCGGACATACCGCGAACTCGAAACGGCCGGCATGGTCGAAACCCGTGGCCGGCTGGGCACTTTCGTGTGTGGCGTTGATCCCCGCGACGCCGCCATGGTCGCTGCGGCCCGAACCTTCGTAGAGGCTGCGCGGGCGCTGGGCGTCGGGCCCGACGAAGCAAAGCGTTACGTCGAGACGGCGTTCGAGGTTCCCTAGCCGAATTCGAGCAGGGTGAGCGTCGGCAATACCCGGTTGAACAGCGGCAGTCGCTGGGCCCTCAAGAGCACCACGCTGAGCATCAGGCCTCGGCCGCGAGGCAGTGGCAAGTTGTGTGCGGCCCGGATGCCGGGCACGGTGTTGACCAGATCCTTAATCTCGGCGATCGACAAGCTGAACAGCATTGGCGGCACGCGGTAGCGCGGGGATTTCCTGACCCCGCGGCGCAATACCGGGGTCAACCACACCGGCTGTAGGTCGAACATCATCTGGCCGCCGGGAAAGCGTTGGGCGCATTCGTGGATCAGCCCGAGGGCGTCGTCCCGCTGCAGATACATCAACAGGCCTTCGGCGGTGATGAACACACCCTGCGTGGGATCGACGTCGTCCATCCAGGAGAAGTCGAGCGCCGACTGCGCGCGCACCGAAATTCTTGACGAGCGGGGCAGCAGCCGCCGTCGTAATTCGACCATGGGCGGTAAATCGACCGTCAGCCAATGAAATTCGTGGCCGACGCCAGCATCGTCGAGTCGCCAGAAGCTGGTCTGAAGACCCTCGGCAAGCGCGACGACGGTCGCGGAAGGGTGCGCGGCGAGATAGCGCGCGGCGTTGTTGTCGAACGCCAGTGCCCGCAGTGCGGCGTTCTGGCGGGTGGAGCGCCCGAATTTCGAGAAGTCGTAGTCGATCGAGTCCAGCAGCTCGATCGCGATCGGATCGTCGATGATCGCGTCGGGCCTGCGGGCTTCGTTCGCGCGCGAGCGCAGGGTCAGAAGCGCGGTCTCGGATATCCCGGTCAGCGTCGTGGCGTCGGCCCGATGGCCGTTAACGGGGGTCATCGCAGCACCTTCTCGATCGTGCGCAGGTTGCGGGTGGTCGTCGACGACTTGTAGCGCTTTTTCCCCATGGTCTTGCCCATGGCGCTGTCCAGTGACTTCGACCTGCGCACTTGCCAGTAGATCACGCCTTCGCCGCGCTTGATCCGCTCATCTGGGCCCGGCTTCAGCGCGGCGAGCTCGTCGAGCACGTCGGGATCGGACACGAACGTGACGTACGAGTGGGTAGCGGAAACCTCGCGCTCGAACGGGTAGCCATCCGAAATGGCCGCGACGGTGTCGATGTCGTAGGCCAGCACCCATGCATCGTAGCCGAACGCATCTCTGAGCGCGGCCTCTGCCTTCTTGCGCACCGACGCGACCTTGGCGCGTGATTCGAGGAGCACGTTGCCGCTCGCCAGGATCGTCCGGACGTTGCTGAACCCGGCGGCGGAAAGGGCTCTCGCCACGTCCGCCATTTTCAGGTTCACGCCGCCGACGTTGACGCCGCGCAGAAAAGCCGCGTATTCGGTCATCGCTGATTGATCGTAGAGAGTGCGGCGCGCACGTAGGCTCTTCGGCATGGCGCTGCACGCATTCGACGACAAGCTGCTGGCCGTCATCAGCGGCAACTCGCTGGGCGTGCTGGCCACCATCAAGAGGGACGGGCGCCCGCAGCTGTCGAACGTGTCGTATTACTTCGATCCACGCGGCAATGCGATCTCGGTGTCGATCACCGAGCCACGGGCGAAGACACGCAATCTGCGTCGCGACTCGCGTGCGTCGATCCTGGTCAGCGCCGACGATGGGTGGTCGTACGCGGTCGCCGAGGGCACCGCCGAGCTGAGCCCGCCGGCCGCCGACCCGCACGACGACACCGTCGAGGGATTGATCGCGTTGTATCGCAACATCGCGGGTGAACATCCGGACTGGGACGACTACCGCCGCGCGATGGTCACCGACCGCAGGGTTCTGATGCGGTTGCCGATCGCCCACCTGTACGGAATGCCGCCCGGAGTCCGTTAGCGCGTTAGCCTGTGCCCATGGCTGCCGACGACAATTCCGAATCCGAGACCCAGCGCAAGTTCCGCGAGGCGTTGGAGCGCAAGAACGCCCGCGCGTCGGGCGGGCAACAGCACAAGGACGGCGGCGGCAAGCAGCCGCGCACGCATGGCCCGGCCGAGCATCGCCGGGAGTTCCGCCGCAAGAGCGGGTAGACGCGAAGCTACGGGCGCGAGAGCCTGCGCTCCCGCACCAACACCGCGGCCAGGCAGGCCGCGGCCAGTCCGGCGACCGCCAGCGCGAACACGATTCCCGCCGTTTGCAGTCCCCACGACTCCACCGCCAGCCCCTCACCGATCACCGGCAGCGAGATCCCGATGTACGCCACGAAAAAGTACATCGAGCTCACCTCGGCGCGCCGGTCCGCCGGTGTCTGGTCCAACACTGCGGCGAGACCTCGGCTGAAGCTGATGCCCTGACCGGCGCCCGCAACGAACGCGCCGAGGATGAGCAGCGCGAGGCTCGAAAATTGAAGGGACGCAGCGACGATCAATGTCCCGACGATCAGAACCGCGCAACCGACGGCGATCGCCTTGTTGGCCTCGATCCGTCTGGACGCCAGCTGGGCGAGCGTCGAGGAGGCGAAGATCGAGAAGACGATCGCTCCGGCCACGGCATGGTTGTCGATGCCGATGACGTTAGCCAAGAACGACGGTGACGCCGCGCTGAAGTGACCGAGCACCGCGAAGCCGGCGAACCCGGCGGTGGCGGCCGTGATGAATACCGCCCGCACCTGCGACGGTAGCGCCAGCCGCTGAAAACCGATACGGCCGCGGCGGGGGCTGGTTTCGGGTGCGATACCCACGCTTGCCGCCGCGAGCAACATCAGCGCGATGTGGACGACGAACGGCAACTTGAGCGGTGCCGGTGCGTACTGCACCAACAGCCCGGCCAGCAACGGTCCCAAGCCGAGTCCGCCGATGTTGGCAACGGTAGCGACCGCCCCCGCGCGGCCTCGCCAGTTTTCCGGCGCGGCCTCGACGACGGCCGCGGTGGCGGTGCCGGTGGCAACGCCGGCCGACAACCCGGACAGCACCCGGCCCAGCAGCAGATCGTCGACCCCGGTGGCGACCAGGAACACCGCCGCGCTGCCCACCGCAAATGCGATCGCCAGCAACAACATTGGGCGGCGGCCGACCGCATCGGACCAGCGACCGAACACCAGCAGCGCGGCCAACACCCCGCTGACGTACGTCGCGAACACCACCGTCGTGGTCAGAACCGCGAAGTGCATGCGCTCTGCGTACAGCGAGTAAATCGGCGTCGGCAGCGTCGTGCCCACCATGAGCGCCGCGAACACATAAGCCAATAGCGGGAAGGCGAGTCTTGCACGCCGGTAATCGGGCACGGATGGATCCTAGGCGGGGGCTCTAGACTTGCCGCGTGGCGAAATTGCAACTTGTGGGTGACTCCGCCTCCGACGAACTGCTCGACGACAACCCCATGGCTCTGCTGATCGGCATGCTGCTCGACCAGCCCCTGGGCATGGCAACCGGGATTCTTGAGCGGATCGTTCCCGGTGCCCCGCAAGGACTGTCATCCCCGTCGTAGCCCACGGGTGTCGACATGATGGTGTTCGCCTCGTTTGGCGGTGGTGTTAGGCGGCGCGTAGTCGCTTCGCGCTCACCGACGAGGGCGCCCGGTGGTGTCGAACCGGGAGCGGGTGGCCGCGACGTAGTCCTCCACGGTGATGGGCTTGACTCCGCCGATCACCTCGACGAGGTTGTTAACCCCGGCGAAGACCCCGTCGCGGTAGTCCTGTGCCACGTTGCTGATGTGCTGCACGAAATGCGCCGAGGCGCCCCCGGCGGTCAGGTCGGCGGCGAATGCGGGGATGTCGATGGGCTCGTAGCGGACCGGGATGCCCAGGATCGCTTGGACTTTCGCTGCGATTTCATGCCAGTTGAGTTCTTCGGCGCCGAACAGCGGGTAGACCTGGCGGTCATGCGGATCGGGGTTCTGCAGGATGGCCGCGATGACATGGGCTTGATCGGCGGCGTCAATGGGGGCGTGGCGGCCATCGGCGAAGGGCAGCCGGTAGATCCCTTCATCGTTTTCGCGGATCCAGAACATGTTCAGGAAGAACGTGAAGAAGGTGGGCCGTAGATGCGTGGTGACGAGCGCGCTGCGGTCCAGCAGCCGCTCGGCGAGCCAATGGTGGCGCGCGGCGTTGCTCTTGGCTTCCCGGCGCGCCGAGATCTGCGACATATTGACCACCGCGTGCACGCCGGCCTCGCTGGCTGCCTGCACGAAGTTCGCGGTGGCCTCCACCAAACCGGGAGCGACGGGGTAGTTGAAGTACGCCGCTGTCACTCCTGCCGTCGCCGCGCTGACCGAGGGAAAGTCCAGCAGGTCGCCCTGCACTACTTCGGCGCCCAATTCACCTAGCCTGGCCGCGCGGTCATCAAGGGTGTGCACGAGCGCGCGGACGCGGAGACCACGTTCGCGCAGCAATCTGACCGTGTGCGCGCCGGTGTTGCCTGTGGCGCCGGTGATCAGGAACAACTCGTTGGTGTCGGTCATGAGTGTCGCCTTTCTCGCGGATGCACCTGCGCTGACCCCATACCATCTACACGCTTTGGTAGCCCACCGCATGCCTCTTGCCGGACAGGACCTAGCACCCCCGGCGGTAAACCGGCGATGCTCCGTGCAGGGGTTCTAGTGATAGCGACGGCGACCGTCGGCTCGGGTGGGCTGCCTCACCGCTGCGCAGTTCTAGACTGGCCGAGTGCCCAACCTGCGACTAGCCGGTGATCCGGCGGCCGATGCCCTGCTGGATGAGAATCCCCTCGCTGTTCTCATAGGTGCATTGCTCGACCAGCAGGTGCCGATGGAGACCGCTTTCGCCGGGCCGAAGAAGATCGCCGACCGCATCGGGGGGATCGACGCGCGAGTGATCGCCGACTACGACCCTGAGAAGTTCGCTGCGCTGTGCTCGGAACGCCCTGCGGTGCACCGGTTTCCGGGGTCGATGGCCAAGCGGATCCAGGCGTTGGCAAAAGAGGTCGTCGACCGCTATGACGGGGACGCCGCCGCGCTGTGGACCCAGGGCGATCCCGACGGAGCCGAGGTGCTGCGCCGGTTGAAGGGGCTGCCGGGCTTCGGCGAGCAGAAGGCGCGCATCTTCCTGGCGCTGCTGGGCAAGCAGTACGGGGTGACGCCGAAGGACTGGCGCAGCGCGGCGGGCGACTACGGCAAGGCCGGCACACACCTCTCCGTCGCCGACATCGTCGACGCCGGGTCGTTGGAAAAGGTGCGGTCGTACAAGAAGCAGATGAAAGCAAAGGCCGCCAAGACCTGACGAGGCTGGTCTCCGACGAAGCGGTCAAGCTCGTCAGGTAGCGCCGAACGGCTCGCCGTCGAACCGTACCCGGGTGGCGATCTCAGCGACCTGCTTGCGCGTGAGCTTGGTGACTTGGCGCGGCGGCTTGCCGAGCGGCAACACCGCGGCGATCGCATACGACTCCGGTACGCCCAGCAGTTGTTTCACGCGAGGTTCTTCCGGCACCACCATCGTCGTGATGTTGCCGCCGTAGCCCTCGTTGCGTGCGGCCAGCAGGATGTTCCAGACGAACGGGTACACCGACGCGCCGCTTATCACGCCGATCCGTTCCAGGTCCTGATCGCTGGCCGCCACGACGCCGAGGTCCAGACAAATCACCAACACGACCGGGGCCTGCACGTAGGGCGCAATAAAGTCGGCAGGCACTTCGGTCGCCTGCATTTCGGTGTCGGAGACGCCGGGCGGATGCAGCGGATTCCACGGCGCTTCGCCGTTGCGGAGCTGTGCGAGATAGCGACGCGCACCCGGGATCGTGAGCTCAGCGAGCTTCTCGCGGGTGGCTGGATCGCGGACCACCACGACGCGACAGCCTTGACGGTTGCCACCGCTGGGCGCGAACCGCGCGTTATCGAGAATCCGCTCTAACACGTCGTCGGGAAACGGGCCGTCGGTGAACTCGCGCACCGCGGCCGTCGAGCGCATCACGTCATAGAGCTCCACGGACACCATCCTGGTGTGCCATGGTGAAGAGATGAAGACACACCTCAACTGTCCTTGTGGTGAAGCCATCCAGGGCGCTGACGAAGATGATCTGGTCGAGAAGGCTCAGAAGCATCTAGCCGAGGCGCATCCCGGCCGTGACTACGACCGGGACGCCATCCTTTTCATGGCCTACTGACGCACTACTGACGCACTACGGCACTACGGCACTACGGCACTACGGCACTACGGTCGAGCCGATCGTCGGCAGGAACGTGCACTGCCTATCGGCGGTCGTCACCTGGCCGAAGATCGTCGACATGAGGCTGCCTGAGCCGGTGTCGGCGATCGCGACCAATGTGGTGGGACCGTTGGCGTTGATGTCCGGGTTCGGCTTCAGCGTGGTGCTGCCGGACTTGCCGGTGGTCAGGTTCACCCACGTCACGTTCAGCGGCAGTTTCTGCTCGGCCGCCGGCCCGGGGGTGCCGATTGCCGTGAATACGTAAGCGGTCTGACCCGCCTTGGGGCCCGGTTTCGGGATCGACGCCGGGCCGGCCACCGATATCGCGGTCGCGATCACGTTGCCGCCGTCGGAAAGGCAGCCGTTTCCGATTGACGGATACATGAACTCCTGCGTCGGCGGGGCATCCGGTCCGAAGGTTCCGGGTTCCGCGTCGGGCGGCGCGGGCGCCGGAGCAGCTGCGGGCGCAGGCGCTGCCGGAGGTGTGGAGTCGGGCGCGGCCCCGGACGCCGGTGCGAGCGCTTCCTCGGGTGCCGGCCCGACGACATGGGCGGGATCGATCCCGGTCGGCAAATGCGGTTCGGTCCCGGGCACTGCACCGACCGCGGGAACGTGTATTGCCGGGATCGCCGCCGAGGATTGCCCAGCCGGCGCGGGCGAATTCGGCGCCGCTGGAAGTAGTTGAGTCAGATTGCCGGGCTGCACGAACTGGTTCACCGACGACGCGACCTGCCGGGAATCTGCGGGTGCGGCCGAGTTCCCCGCGAAGGCCGACGCGGCCGCCATCAGCATCGACGCGGCGCCCTGCGGATTGGCCGCTGCCTGCTGCAGTACGGGGCTCAGTTGCTGAATCGCGGGGAGGCCGGGCGCCTGTGCGATGTCGATCGGGATCGGCGGCGGAGGGTCGGCGGACGCCACTTGTGAAGTGGTCAGAGCACCAGTGCAAGCCACCGCCAGCGCGGCGACACCGACGAACAGCTTGCGGGTTTGGGACACAGGACGGTCGCTCTCTCCGGCAGGCATGACCCGAAGGTATCGCGGTACGGGTGTGGCTCAAGTTACACATGTGGCATTTATTCAACTGTTACGCACATGAGCGGCTTGTGTGACTTCCGGCCGCCGGCGCGCCGCTCGTTAGAGTCGGGCTATAGACACGATCACTACCGCCCCGGCGCGGCCGCGCGACCGGTTGGCTTCGCTCGCACCGCTGCTGCTCGCGCTGAGCATCGGCGCGCGGCTGGCCTGGACCTATCTGGTCCCCAACGGGGCGAACTTCGTCGACTTGCACGTCTACGTGGGCGGGGCGGCCACGATCGGGACCGGCCACGCGCTCTACGACTTCACCTATGCCGACCAGACACCGGACTTCCCGCTGCCGTTCACCTATCCACCGTTCGCAGCCGTGGTGTTCTACCCGCTTCATCTGCTGCCGTTCGGGCTCGTCTCATTCATGTGGACGGTGGGGATCATCGCCGCGCTATACGGCATCGTCCGCGTCAGCCAGCTGCTACTGGGCCGCGGCGGTCATCGCGCGGCGATGTGCTGGACTGCGGTCGGCATCTGGATCGAGCCGCTGCGCAGCACGCTCGACTACGGCCAGATCAACGTGCTGCTATGTCTGGCGGTGTTGTACGCGGTGTACAGCACGCGATGGTGGCTGTCGGGTCTGCTCGTCGGGTTGGCGGCGGGCATCAAGCTCACCCCGGCGATCAGCGGGCTCTACTTCGTCGGTGTGAAGCGTTGGGGGGCAGCGCTGTTCGCTGCCGTCGTCTTCGTCGCAACCGTGGCGGTGTCGGCGCTTGTCGTCGGCGATCAGGTCCGCTACTACTTCACCGACCTCATCTTCGACCCGGACAGGGTGGGGTCGGTCGCCACGTCGCAAAACCAGTCGTGGCGCGGAGGCATCAGCCGCATCGTCGGGCACGACGCCGGCTACAGCGTGCCGGTGCTCATCGCCATCGCAGTGACCGCGGTGCTGGCACTGCTCGCCTGGCGCGCGATCAGTGTGGGCGATGCCGAGAGGCCGGACCGCCTCGGTGGGATCGTCATCGTGCAACTCTTCGGGTTGCTGCTGTCACCGATCTCGTGGACGCATCACTGGGTGTGGTTGGTGCCGCTGATGATCTGGCTGATCCACGGCCCGCTGCGGGATCGCCGCGGCGCGCGGATCCTCGGCTGGGGATGGTTGGCGCTGACGCTGATCGGTCCGCCCTGGCTGCTGAGTTTTGCGCAGCCGTCGCTGTGGCAGGCCGGCCGCCCGTGGTACCTCGCATGGGCTGGCCTGGTGTATATCGTCGCCGCGGTCGCGACGCTGGCGTGGGTCGCCTCTACTGGCCGACGATCTGGTCGATTTCTCGCGCCATCGCAAGATCGTTCTTCGTGATCCCACCTTCGGAGTGCGTTGACAACGCGAACGTGACTGTCCGCCAACGGATGTCGATGTCCGGATGGTGGTCGGCGGCCTCGGCGCGGTCCGCGATGCGGCGCACCGCCTCGATGCCGTCGAGGAATGAAGGAAATTTCACGGAGCGGCGCACCGCGTTGTCGACGCGTTCCCAGCCGGCGAGGTCGGGGAGAGCAGCGTCCACTTCTTCGTTGGAGAGCACGGCCATATGGCCAACGGTACCGGTGTAGCTACTGCGACGGGGTGTACGAGCCTTCCAACGCCTTCGCGCAGCCCGCGAGGATTGCGAGGAAGCTCGACCGGAGCAGCCGGGAGCTGACCGCCTCCATCACCTTGCCGCCGGCTCGAGCCGGATGCGTGTAGGTCGTCACCCAGTCGACGTGTGTGCCGTCGCCCGAAGGGCTCAACGTCAGTGTGCCGCCCTCGTGGTCAAAGGCCGGGAAGGAGCGGACGATCCGATAGGAGTAGCTCCGCGGCGCGTCGTAGGCCGTGATCTCCTCGCGGAACCACATGCCGAGCCCGATCACCTCCCGCAGCGCACCGACTCCGGGTGCCGACGAGCCCTTCGCAAAACCGGCCCGAAGAGCCAGCGGAGCGGCGGTCAGGTTGACGGGGTCGGCCAGCCACTCGAAGACCCGTTCCGGTGATGCGGCGATCGTGCGCTCCACGTGCAGGTTGACCATGTAACGACCGTATACCGTCTCAGCCATGCCGAGCCAGGTCGTCGTCGCCGGTGCGCTGATCATCGGGGATGCGGTCCTGGTGGCACAGCGCGACCGGCCGCCCGAGCTCGCGGGGCGGTGGGAGCTGCCCGGCGGCAAGGTCGGACCCGGCGAGTCCGACGCCGCGGCGCTGGCCCGCGAACTCACCGAGGAACTCGGCATCGAGGTCGTCGTCGGACCGCGGCTGGGGGACGACGTCGCGTTGAACGACACAACGACGTTGCGCGCGTACTTGGTGACGCAGACCTGCGCGCGCGTCGCGCGTGCCCACGACCATCGCGCGTTGCACTGGGCCGCGGCAGGCGAGTTGGAGCAACTCGACTGGGTGCCTGCCGACCGCGCCTGGGTGCCTGAGCTCACGCGCGTGATGTCTGGCCGCGGTCAGTAGCTCGCATTCGGCCGGATCGCGTAGCGAACGGAACTACTGCGCAGCTTGTTGCTCATCCATGAGCGCCTGCTGCTCGGCCTGTTCGTTCTGCTGCTCGGCTTCCTGTTCCGATTCCTGCATCTGTTGCAATGACTGCTGCAGCTGTTGCTGGGCCATCTGCTCGTCCTGATCGAACTGCTCTTGCTCCGCCTCTTCGTCCTGTTCTTCTTCTTGCTGTGCCAGGTCGTTGTCGTCGGCGGCCTCGTCGCTCTCGCAGTCGGCCAGGACGACGGCGTGATCGCCAGCCGTCACGTGGGGAAACTGTTGCGGCGCTTGATGACCCGCGAGAGTTGCGATCGACGCAACTATGGTCAATCCGGCCAAGGTCAACCGCGTCGACACCTTCGCCACCTCCGGCTTCTGGCATCCCCTAAGCAGCGAAAGTAGGCGCGCCGGCTGGATCCGCGCCACGGGTCGGGTTCCAGACAGCTGTGAACTGCAGCTGTCGGAGACGTAGGCGTTATCGGCCTGTGCGATCGCTGCTGCCACAATCGGCGGCGTGATGCTGTGGCGGCAGTGCTGGTTGTTCATGATCGGCTCCGCGTTCTTCGCGATCGGCACAGCGCCCGGATTCGCCTCTGCCGCCAGCGCAACGGCGACAAACGCTCTGTGTTTCGTCGGCTCCTGGTTTTTCACCAGCGCCGCGGCCATGCAGCTGCTGCAGAGCAGAACACCGGCAAGTCGATCATGGGACGAGCCGTCCGCACGCGCTGACTTCCTCTCGGCGGCAATCCAATTCGTCGGCACCCTGCTTTTCAACCTCAGCACGGGCGCGGCGTTGCTGGCCCACCGGGTACCCGCCCAGCGCCGGTTCGTGTGGGCGCCGAACGCCGAGGGCTCGATCGCATTCCTCGTCAGCGCCACGCTGGCCGTTGTCGCGGTGACGATCACGGTCGGTTTCATGGAGATGAAGTCGCGGGACTGGCAGGCGGCCTGGGTCAACATGGTCGGCTCGATCGCGTTCGGGGCTTCGGCCGTCGGCGCGTTCGTCAAACGCACCGGAATCACCGAGGACGCGCTGCTCGCCAACATGGGCACGTTCTTCGGCGCGCTGTGTTTTTTGACCGCGGCGTTGCTGGTCCTGCCCAACCGCTCGGCTGTCACCGCCGTTGCCTGACTTGCTCGTTTTCACGATTGACCACCTGCGCTGCGACAATCTGCGGCGTGGAGTTCCGCAACGTCGCGATTGTCGCGCACGTCGACCATGGCAAGACGACGCTGGTCGACGCGATGCTGCGGCAATCCGGCGCGCTGACGCATCGTGGTGACGACGCCAAAGAACGGGTTATGGACACCGGTGACCTGGAGCGCGAGAAGGGCATCACGATCCTCGCCAAGAACACCGCGGTGCACCGGCATCACAGCGATGGATCCGTCACGGTGATCAATGTGATCGACACCCCCGGCCACGCCGACTTCGGCGGCGAGGTGGAACGCGGCCTGTCGATGGTCGACGGCGTTCTCCTGCTGGTCGACGCCTCCGAGGGGCCGCTGCCGCAGACGCGCTTCGTGTTGCGCAAGGCGCTCGCCGCCCACCTGCCGGTGATCCTCGTCGTCAACAAGACCGACCGGCCGGACGCGCGCATCCACCACGTGGTGGAGGCCAGCCACGACCTTCTGCTCGACGTCGCCTCCGATCTCGACGACGAGGCCGCTGCGGCCGCCGAGCACGCGCTGGGCCTGCCGACGCTTTACGCATCCGGCCGCACCGGCGTGGCCAGCACGACCGCGCCCCGTGACGGTCAGGTGCCGGACGGAAACAACCTCGACCCGCTGTTCGACGTGCTGCTCGAGCACATCCCGCCACCCAGCGGTGACCCCGAAGCGCCGCTGCAGGCGCTGGTCACCAACCTCGACGCGTCGACGTTCCTCGGCCGGCTGGCGCTGGTGCGGATTCACAACGGCCGGCTGCGCAAGGGCCAGACCGTGGCGTGGCTGCGCGAGGTCGACGGTGAGTCTGTGACGAGCAGCGTGAAGATCACCGAGTTGTTGGCCACCGAAGGCATCGAACGCAGCTCCACCGACGAGGCGCAGGCCGGCGACATCGTCGCGGTCGCAGGCATACCCGACATCATGATCGGCGACACGCTGGCCGACCCAGAACACCCAAAGGCGTTGCCGCGCATCACCGTTGACGAGCCTGCGATCTCGGTGACGGTCGGCACCAACACATCGCCACTGGCCGGCAAGGTGGCTGGTCACAAGCTGACCGCGCGGATGGTGCGGGTGCGGCTGGATGCAGAGCTCGTCGGCAACGTGTCGATCCGGGTGATCGACATCGGCCGGCCCGACGCGTGGGAGGTGCAGGGTCGCGGTGAGCTTGCCCTTGCTGTGCTCGTCGAGCAGATGCGGCGGGAAGGCTTCGAGCTGACCGTCGGAAAGCCGCAGGTGGTGACGAAGACGATCGGCGGCAACGTGCACGAGCCGTTCGAGGCACTGACCATCGACAGCCCGGAGGAGTACGTCGGCGCGATCACGCAGTTGATGGCCGGCCGCAAGGGGCGGATGACCGAGATGACCAACCACGCGGCGGGCTGGGTCCGGATGGACTTCGTCGTGCCCAGCCGCGGCCTGATCGGATTCCGGACCGATTTCCTCACCGAGACCCGGGGCACCGGAATCGCCAACGCGGTGTTCGAGGGCTACCACCCATGGGCCGGCGACATCAAATCCCGCCACAGCGGCTCGCTGGTGTCCGACCGCGCAGGAGTGGTCACACCGTTCGCGCTGCTGCAACTCGCTGACCGCGGCACCTTCTTCGTCGAGCCGGGACAGGACACCTACGAGGGCATGGTCGTCGGCGTCAACCCGCGCGCCGAGGACCTCGACGTCAACATCACGCGGGAGAAGAAGTTGACGAACATGCGCAGCTCGACCGCGGACGTCATCGAGACGCTGGCCAAGCCGATGGAACTGGACCTCGAGAAGGCGATGGAGTTCTGCGCGGTGGACGAGTGCGTGGAGGTGACGCCGGAGAGCGTGCGCGTGCGCAAAGTCGAGTTGGACGCGACGTCGCGGGCCCGCAGCCGGGCGCGGGCCAAGGCGGCCGGCCGCGCTTAGCGGGTGGTCATCATTACCCTGTAGGGCGTGCCGAGACGCCGACTGATCCTCTTCGCGCAAGCGGCTCATCGGCCCGCAGCCCTCGTCGCCCTGGCCGGCGTGCTGGCCGTGGTGTCGGCCTGCACGGTAAGTCCGCCGCCGGCTCCCCAAAGCACGGACACGTCGCAGAGCCAGGTACCCCCGCCGCCGCGGGCGTATCAGATCATCATGGGCATCGACTCCATCGGTGCGGGCTTCAACCCGCATCTGCTGTCCGACCAGTCACCGGTGAACGCCGCCGTCGCCGCGCTGGTGCTGCCGAGCGCATTCCGGCCGGTGCCGGACCCGTCGACGCCGACCGGTTCGCGCTGGGAGATGGACTCCACGCTGCTGGAGTCCGCCACCGTGACCAACAATGACCCGTTCACCGTGACGTACAAGATCCGGCCCGAGGCACAGTGGACCGACAACGCGCCGATCGGCGCCGACGACTTCTGGTACCTGTGGCGCCAGATGATCACCCAGCCCGGGGTGGTCGACCCAGCCGGATACAACCTGATCACCGGTGTGCAGTCGATCGACGGCGGCAAGCAGGCGGTCGTGACGTTCTCGTCGCCGTATCCGGCGTGGCGCGAGCTGTTCGCCGACATCCTTCCCGCGCACATCGTCAAGGACGCACCGGGTGGCTTCCCCGCAGGCCTCGCCCGAGCCATGCCCGTGACGGGCGGGCAGTTCCGCGTCGAGAACATCGATCCGCAGCGCGACGAGATTCTGCTGGCCCGCAACGACCGGTTCTGGGCGGCGCAGGCGCTGCCCGACCACGTCCTGATGCGCCGCGCCGGTGCCCCGGCGGCGCTTGCCGACTCGATGCGCAACGGCGACACCCAAGTCGCCCAGGTGCACGGCGGTGCCGCGGCGTTCGCGCAGCTGTCGGCGATCCCGGACATCCACACCGCGAGGATCATGACGCCGCGGACCATGCAGGTGTCGCTGCGGGCGGTGCAGCCGAAGCTTTCCGACGTGCGCGTGCGCAAGGCGATCCTCGGTCTGCTGGACGTCGACCTGCTCGCGGCCGTCGGGGCGGGCAGCGACAACACCGTCACGCTTGCCCAGGCGCAAATCCGGTCGCCGTCCGACCCCGGTTACGTGCCCACGGCGCCACCCGCGATGACGAAAGAGGCCGCGCTGATACTGCTGGGCCAGGCGGGCTACGAAATCGACCTCGAGGCCACCACATCGACGGCCGCGCCGCCGTCTGGCGCCCCGGAGTCCACGCGAGGTCTGATCAGCAAGGACGGCGTGCCGCTGTCGCTGGTGATCGGGGTCGCGGCCAATGACCCGACATCCGTCGCGGTCGCCAACACCGCGGCCGACCAGCTGCGCAACGTCGGGATCGCGGCCTCGGTGCAGCCGCTGGACCCGGTGATGCTCTACGCCGACGCGGTGCCCAACAACCGGGTGGACGCCGTCGTCGGCTGGCATCGTGCCGGCGGCGACCTGGCGACCGAACTGGCCTCGCGCTACGGGTGCACCGCGCTCGCCGCCACGTCGCCACCGAACGCCACGACGCCGGCGACGCCGTCATCGACCACCGCGTCCACGCCCCCGACGCCGATCACCCCGGCCTCTGGACCGGCCCCCGAGCCCGTCGAACCGGTGCAGGTACCGGCCAACGTCACCGGCTTGTGCGATCCCGCGCTTCAGCCGCGCATCGACGCGGCGCTGGAGGGCCACGTCCCCATCGGTGAGGTGATCGATTTCGTGGAGCCGAAGCTGTGGGCGATGTCGACCGTGCTACCGATCCTGCAGGACACCACGATCGTCGGGGCCGGGCCGCGGGTTGAGAACGTCAGCCTCACCGGTGCCGTGCCGGTCGGGATCGTCGGCGATGCAGGCCGCTGGGTGAAGATGCCCCAGTAATGACGGCACCTCGGTTGCTGTTCGTCCACGCGCACCCCGACGACGAGTCGCTGGGCACTGGCGCGACCATCGCCCACTACGCGAGCTGCGGCGCGGACGTGCGGGTGGTTACCTGCACGCTCGGCGAGGAAGGCGAGGTGATCGGCGAGAAGTACGCGCTGTTGGCCGCCGACCATGCCGACCAGCTCGGCGGCTACCGGATCCGCGAGCTCACCGAGGCGCTGTCCATCCTCGGTGCCGGCGAGCCGATGTTCCTCGGCGGACCGGGTCGCTGGCGCGATTCGGGGATGGCCGGCACCGAGCCCCGCCGTCACACCCGGTTCATCGACGCGGGTGACGCCGCGGTGCAGGAATTGGTGGACATCATCGCCCGCTTCCGCCCGCACGTCGTCGTGACGTACGACCCGACGGGCGGGTACGGCCACCCCGACCACGTGCACGCCCA
This sequence comes from uncultured Actinomycetota bacterium, assembly GCA_963744085.1. Taxonomy (GTDB): domain Bacteria; phylum Actinomycetota; class Actinomycetes; order Mycobacteriales; family Mycobacteriaceae; genus Mycobacterium. Next base: position 161,885 of record CAVUSK010000010.1, on the reverse strand, counting down.
CACCGTCACCACCGCCGCCGTCGCGGCGTCGGCCCAATCCCGTTGGGCGGTAACAAAATTCTACTGGAGCGTGCTGTCGAACTCCGCCGTTGCCGAGGCGCTGGCCGCGCTCACCGACGTCCCGGACGGCTGGATCAGACCTCAGTCGAGCGACATCGACTTCGGCTATCCGGACGACAAGATCGACGCCGTCATCGATGCGCGCGACCATATAACCACGAAGGCGGCCGCACTCGCCGCGCACGCCACGCAGTTGTTGGTCGCCCCCGATCGACGAACATGCACGTTGTCTAACAACATCGCGCTGCCCATCGTCGGAACGGAGCACTACGTGCTGGCCGCAGGCACGCCCGGACCCAGAAATGCGCGTGGTCGGGAGACTGACCTGTTGGCCGGGCTCGACCTTGGCTAGCCGACGCCGTGACGCGTAAGCTCTCGACCACGGCGGCGCATGGGAGGACTGCTATGGACGAGGATCTGGATCCGCAACTGGAGTACTGGCAATGGCATGCCGATAGCTTCCAGTGGGTGATCGGCTCGCTCGTCGGCGTGCTCGACAGCATCCCAACCTGAGCGAAACTTCGCGCGCCGCCGATCGCAGCGGTCGGTCGGTGGATTCGGTTTTGCGCGGCATCGTGCTGGGATTGCTCGCCGCCGACGGCGTGATCTCCGCGGTGCTGGGGGCGCTGTTCCTTCAAGTCCGGCTGGGCTCGGTGCCGTTCCCGGTCAGCGCGCTCATCAGCGGTCTGGTCAACGCGCTTCTGGTCTGGGTCGGCCTGCAATGGACGTCATCGTTGCGGCTGGCCGCCCTCCCCGTGTGGACGTGGCTGTTCACCCTGGCGGTGATGACGTTCACCGGTCCCGGTGGGGATGTGGTGTTCGGCGGGCCGGGGTTCGACCAGTGGAGCGCGGCCGTGCTTTTGGTGCTCGGCGCGCTGCCGCCGGGGATCGTGCTGTGGCGGGCAGCCGGTAATTCCGGCCGATGAGCGCTTGCGCGAAGAGCAGACGGCAGCGATGAGCGCTTGCGCGAAGAGCAGAGTCGAAGGTCTACGCTGACACGCATGGCGGGCGCCGCGGTTTCACATGCTGAGACGCACTGGATGATTCTCGACTTCCCGGGAGTTACACGAGCGTGGCGTTGACCCCCGGCGAGCCCAGCGCGTCAGCGCTGCGGCGCGTGCTGCGCCGAGCCCGTGACGGCGTGGCGCTCAACATCGACGAAGCCGCGATCGCGATGACCGCCCGCGGCGACGATCTCGACGACCTGTGCACAAGCGCTGCGCGGGTCCGCGACGCAGGGCTGGAGGCGGCCGGGCGGCGTGGACCGTCGGGCCGACTGCCGATCAGCTACTCACGCAAGGTCTTCATCCCCGTCACGCATCTGTGCCGCGACCAGTGCCACTACTGCACGTTCGTCATGGTTCCCGGCAAGCTGCGCAGCCAGGGCCTCGGGATGTACATGGAGCCCGACGAGATCGTCGACGTCGCGCGCCGTGGCGCCGAATTAGGCTGCAAGGAGGCGCTTTTCACGCTCGGCGACCGGCCAGAGGCGCGGTGGCCGGAGGCGCAGCAGTGGCTTCACGAACGCGGCTACGACACGACGCTCGACTACGTGCGGGCGATGGCGATCCGGGTGCTCGAGGAGACGGGGCTGCTGCCGCACCTGAATCCCGGTGTGATGAGTTGGTCGGAGTTGTCGCGGCTGAAGCCCGTCGCGCCGTCGATGGGCATGATGCTGGAGACCACGTCGCGGCGGCTCTACGAGACCAAAGGCCTCGCGCACTACGGCAGTCCGGACAAGGACCCGGCCGTGCGGCTGCGCACCCTGACCGACGCCGGACGGCTGTCGATCCCGTTCACCACCGGACTGTTGGTGGGTATCGGCGAGACGCTGTCACGAGCGCGCCGAGACGCTGCACGCGATTCGTAAGTCGCACAAGGAATTCGGGCACGTGCAGGAAGTCATCGTGCAGAACTTCCGCGCCAAGCCCACCACCGCGATGCGGTCGGTGCCCGACGCCGACATCGACGACTTCGTCGCGACCGTGGCGGTGGCGCGGCTGGTGCTCGGCCCGAAGATGCGGATCCAGGCGCCGCCGAACCTGGTGTCGCGCAGCGAATGTCTGGCGTTGATCGCGCGCCGGTGTCGACGACTGGGGCGGGGTGTCGCCGCTGACGCCCGACCACGTCAACCCCGAGCGGCCCTGGCCCGCGTTGGACGAACTGGCCGCCGTCACCGCCGAGGCGGGCTACGAACTGGTGCAGCGGCTCACCGCACACCCGCCGTACGTGCTGGCCGGCTCCGCGTGGATCGATCCGCGGGTGCGCGGCCATGTCGCCGCGCTGGCCGACCCGGAGACCGGCTACGCCCGCGACGTGAACCCGGTCGGCCTGCCGTGGCAGGAGCCCGACGAGGCCTGGGAGTCGACGGGCCGTGTCGATCTGAACGCAGCGATCGACACCGAGGGTCGCCTGACCGAGACGCGCAGCGACCTCGACAGCGCGTTCGGCGACTGGGAGTCGGTGCGGGAGAAGGTGGCCGAGTTGGCCGCCCGCGCAGCCCGAGCGGGTCGACTCCGACGTGCTGGCGGCGCTGCGGTCGGCCGAGCGCGATCCGGCGGGCTGCACGCGACGCCGAGTACCTGGCGCTGGCGACCGCCGATGGTCCCGGCCTGGATGCTGTTGCAGCGCTTGCGAATTCGCTGCGGCGCGACGTCGTCGGCGACGACGTGACGTTCGTGGTGAACCGCAACATCAACTTCACCAACATCTGCTACACCGGCTGCCGGTTCTGCGCGTTCGCGCAGCGCAAGGGCGACGCCGACGCGTACACGCTGTCCTACGACGAGGTCGGTGAACGCGCGCTGGGAGGCCTATCGCGACGGTGCCACCGAGGTGTGCATGCAGGGCGGCATCGACCCCGAGCTGCCCGCCACCGGCTACGCCGACCTGGTCCGCGCGGTCAAGAAGCGCGTGCCGGGCATGCACGTGCACGCGTTCAGCCCGATGGAGATCGTCAACGGCGCCGCGAAAAGCGGTCTGAGCATTCGCGATTGGCTGATCGGCCTGCGCGAGGCGGGCCTCGACACGATCCCCGGCACCGCCGCCGAGATACTCGACGACGAGGTCCGCTGGGTGCTCACCAAGGGCAAGCTGCCGACGTCGGCGTGGATCGAGGTGGTCACCACCGCGCACGAGGTCGGGTCTGCGGTCGAGCTCGACGATGATGTACGGCCACGTCGACACGCCGAGGCACTGGGTCGGCCACCTGCGAATCCTGCGCGACATCCAGGACCGCACCGGCGGGTTCACCGAGTTCGTGCCGCTGCCGTTCGTGCACCAGAATTCGCCGCTGTACCTGGCCGGCGGCGCGCGCCCGGGACCGACGCACCGGGACAACCGGGCGGTGCACGCGCTGGCGCGGATCATGTTGCACGGCAGGATCTCTCACATCCAGACCAGCTGGGTCAAGCTCGGTGTCGAGCGCACGCAGGTGATGCTCAACGGCGGCGCCAACGATCTCGGCGGCACGCTGATGGAGGAGACGATCTCGCGGATGGCGGGCTCGGAGTACGGCTCGGCCAAGACCGTCGCCGAGCTGGTGGAGATCGCCGCCGGCATCGGCCGGCCTGCGCGTCAGCGCACGACGACCTACATGCCGCTGGCGGCGTAGTCCTGCCCGGGAGTAGGCTCGCCCGCTGCGGGGGTCAACGGGGACGCGCACGGAAGGATGACGACGTGTCGGAGAAAAAGGGATGGTTCGGCGATTCGGCGTCACAGGACAAAGGCACGGGAGAACCAGCGCCCGCGCCTGAGCCGGCTCCCGCAGCGCGGACCTACACCGTGGAGTCCGGCGACACGTTGTGGGCGATCGCGGAGCGCTTCTACGGTGACGGCAACCAATACCAGCGGATCGCAGACGCCAGCGGCGTGAGCAACCCTGATCTGATCCAGCCGGGCCAGGTCCTGACTATCCCGTAACGCCAATACCCGATCTACAGCCGGGCCGCCAGCTCGGTGCCCTGCTCGATCGCCCGCTTCGCGTCTAGCTCCACCGCCAGCGCCGCCCCGCCGATGATGTGCGGGTCGATACCGTTGCGCCGCAATCCTTCTTCGAGGTCGCGCACCGGCTCCTGGCCTGCGCAGATCACCACGTTGTCGACCTCGAGCACACGACGGCCGGAGCTGGTCCGCGCCGAAGCTGATGTGCAACCCGTCGTCGTCGATGCGTTCGTAGTTCACGCCCGAGAGTTGTTGCACCTTCTTGGCTTTCAGCGACGCGCGGTGTACCCACCCCGACGTCTTGCCCAGCTGGCGACCCTGCGGGCCCTTCGTGCGCTGCAGCAGATACACCTCGCGCGCCGGCGGGCGGCAAGGGGATCGGCGTCCTCAAAGCGCCGCGTATCTCCTGCGGATCGGCGGCGCCCCACTCCGCCTTCCACTCCTTGAGGTTCAGCGTCGGCGACGAGTCGGTGACCAGGAACTCGCTGACGTCGAAGCCGATCCCGCCGGCTCCGACGACGGCCACCCTGTCGCCGACCGGCGCGCCCGTGATCGCCTCGGCATAGGACAGCACCATCGGATGGTCGATCCCGGGGATGTCGGGCATCCGCGGCGCCACCCCGGTGGCGAGCACCACGTCGTCGAAACCGCTCAGCGTCGTCGACGTCGGCGCGGGTGTTCAGTCGCACGTCGACGCCGTGCTTGTCCAGCATTCGCGTGTAGTAGCGGATCGTCTCGCTGAATTCTTCCTTGCCGGGAATCCTTCTCGCCAAGTCGAATTGGCCGCCGATGACATCGCCCGCCTCGAAGAGAGTTACCGCGTGGCCGCGTTGCGCGGCCGTCACCGCCGCGGCAAGGCCCGCCGGACCCGCGCCGACCACCGCGACGCTTCGGCGCGTGCTGAACGGGCGTGATCGTCAGCCGGGTCTCGTTCCCGGCCCTCGGATTCAGCAGGCAGGACACCGTCTTGTGCACGAACGCGTGGTCGAGGCACGCCTGGTTGCAGGAGATGCAGGTGTTGATCTCGTCGGCCCGGTCTTCGGCTGCGCCTTGAGCACCCAGTCGAGGATCGGACAGCAGCGGGCGTGCCATCGAGATCAGCGCCACATCGGTGTCGGCGAGGATCTGCTCGGCGGCCTGCGGCATGTTGATCCGGTTGGACGCCACCACCGGGATGTTGACGTGCTCGGCCACCGCGCTGCTGATGTCGACGAACGCGCCGTTGGGCACCGACGTGACGATCGTCGGCACCCGCGCCTCGTGCCAGCCGATTCCGGTGTTGATGATCGTCGCCCCGGCCTGCTTCGACTTCGCGTGCGAGCGCGACGATTTCATCCCAGATCTGACCGTCCTCGACATAGTCGGCCATCGACATGCGGTAGCAGATGATGAAGTCCGAGCCGACTGCCGCCCGCGTTCGGCGCACGATTTCCACGGGGAAACGCCGCCGCTTCTCCGACGTGCCGCCCCACGCGTCCGTGCGCTTGTTCGTGCGCGGCGCGAGGAACTGGTTGAGCAGATACCCTTCGCTGCCCATGATCTCGACGCCGTCGTACCCGGCGTCGCGGGCCAGCCGCGCGCACCGGGCGAAGTCGTCGATCGTCGTCTCGACACCCCGGTTGGACAGCCGACGGGGGCGAAACGGGTTGATGGGAGCCTTGATCGACGACGCGCTCGCCGAAAACGGATGGTAAGCATAGCGTCCCGCGTGCAGCACCTGCAAAAGGATCTTGCCGTCGGCGGTATGCACGGCGTGGGTGATCCGACGATGACGGCGTGCCTCCGACGGACTGATCATCTGCGCGGCGAACGGAAGCAGCCAGCCCGTACGATTCGGCGCATAGCCACCCGTGATGATCAACCCGACGCCACCGCGGGCGCGTTCTTCGAAATACGCGGCGAGCCTGTCGATGTCACGCGAGCGGTCCTCCAAGCCTGTGTGCATCGAACCCATGATCACGCGGTTACGCAGCGTGGTGAAGCCAAGATCCAATGGCGACAACAGGTTTGGATACGGATTGTTCACGACAGCGCCTTCCGGAGAGCGTCTGGAATCGGCCGCTTGGTCCAATCTGACGTCGACACCACCACATACACGTTGCGGCCGTGCACCGCTACGACGTCCTCGTCGTCGGCGCCGCGTCGCACTACTACAGAGAACGCCACAGTGAGACTTGTCGAGCCGAGGCTCTCGCATGCCACTGCCACCCGCACCGCGTCGCGCCAGCGCACTGATGCGACATAGTCGATCTCGGAGCGCACGACCTGTACGTCCAGTCCCGCGGCGATCAAGCCGGAATAGCTCACGCCGGCCTGGTCGAGAAACGCGGTGAACGCCTCGTCGAACCACGTCAGGTAGTGCCCGTTGAACACGACGCCCTGCTGATCGATCTCGGCGTAGCGGGGCACGATCGGAAACGAGAACCCCGTGCTGGCCTGCGGCGGCGCCACGCCCGGGAGCGTATCAAGCCGGAATTCGCCCGCCGTTCGCATTAGTATCTGCGACTGTTAGTATCAGGTAACAGCCCAGCGGCTTGACGAGCAAGGGAGGACCACGACGAACGCCTACGTCGGGGCCAACGCATACTGTCAGCTACAGCTCAGGACAAGACCACACCGATCAGGAGATCTGAGGAGACCTTCGTGACGTACGTGATCGCCGAACCCTGCGTCGACATCAAAGACAAGGCGTGTATCGAGGAGTGTCCGGTCGACTGCATCTATGAGGGTGCCCGGATGCTGTACATCCACCCCGACGAGTGCGTCGACTGCGGCGCGTGTGAGCCGGTCTGCCCCGTCGAGGCCATCTACTACGAGGACGACGTGCCGGAGCAGTGGACCGCTTACACACAGATCAACGCCGACTTCTTCGAGGAGCTGGGGTCGCCGGGCGGCGCGTCGAAGGTGGGCATGACCGAGAACGACCCGCAGTCGGTCAAGGACCTGCCTCCGCAGGGCGAAAGCGCCTGAACTGCCTGACCGCACCGCAGTAGGCCGCCGACGGGTTTCGGCATCATTGCCGGTGTTCCCCTGGGACACGCTCGCCGAGGCGTCCGCGCTGGCCCGGTCGCATCCGGACGGCGTCGTGGACCTGTCCGTCGGAACACCGGTCGATCCGGTCGCCCCGCTGATCCGTGATGCCCTGGCGGCCGCGAGCGCATCACCGGGCTACCCCATGACCGCCGGCACCCCGGCGCTGCGGCAAGCGGCGGTCGCCGCGCTCAGCCGTCGGTACCGGGCCAGCGGCCTGTCAGCTGACGCCGTGCTGCCGGTGATCGGCACCAAGGAACTGATCGCGTGGTTGCCAACGCTGTTGGGCCTCGGTCCCGACGACGTCGTGGTCGTACCCGAACTCGCTTACCCCACATACGAAGTCGGTGCCCGGCTGGCCGGTGCACAGGTGGTGTTCGCGGACTCACTGACCCAGATCGGTCCGCAGCGGCCTGCGCTGATCTACCTCAACTCGCCGAGCAACCCGACCGGGCGCGTGCTCGGTGTCGACCACCTCCGCAAGGTCGTCGACTGGGCCCGCGACCGCGGTGCGCTGGTGGTGTCCGACGAGTGCTACGTCGGCCTCGGCTGGGACGCCGAACCGGTGTCGCTGCTCGACGCGGCCGTGTCTGGCGGCGACCACACTGGGCTGCTGGCCGCCCATTCGCTGTCGAAGACCAGCTCGCTTGCGGGTTACCGGGCCGGGTTTGTCGCGGGCGATGAAGCGGTGGTCGCAGAACTTCTGGCGGTGCGCAAGCACGCCGGCATGATGATGCCGACGCCGGTGCAGGCGGCGATGGTCGCCGCGCTGTCGGACGACGCGCACGAGCGCGAGCAGCGCGACCGCTATGCCCGGCGTCGTGATGCGCTGCTGCCCGCCGTGCGGTCGGCCGGGTTGACTGTCGACCATTCCGAAGCCGGGCTCTACCTATGGGCCACCCGCGGGGAGCCGTGCCGCGACACCGTGTCGTGGTTCGCGCAGCGCGGGATTCTCGTCGCGCCCGGCGAGTTCTACGGGCCCCGAGGGCATCAGCACGTGCGGATAGCGCTCACAGCGACCGACGAGCGGATCGCGGCGGCGACGTCGCGGTTAGCGACAAATCGGGCTTGAGTGCGGTTAGCGACAAATCGGGCTTGAGTGCGGTTAGCGACATAGCGCGCAGGCCGAGCCCCAGCACCAGCCGGTCGTCCGGGTCGCCTAGCGTGCTGCCCAGCAGTTTCTCGATTCGCCTCACGCGGTAGCGCACGGTGTTGGGGTGCACATGCAACGTGTCGCTCGCCGCGGCGATGTCGCCGAAGCAGTCGAGGTAGGCGCGCAGCGTGGCGAGCAGCGAGCCGTCGTGCTTGGCGTCGTGGTCGCGCAACGCCGACAACCGCGGGTCGACGAGGCGGTCACGGTCGGCCATCATCGCCACGATCTCGTCGAGCAGCACGGTGGTGCGGGCATCGTCGATGGACGTCACCGCTCGAATCGCACCCGGGTGCCGGCCCGCACTTGCAAACACCCGGTCGACGTCGGCCCGCGCCGTGGCCGCGGCAGCGAGGCCGTCGATTCCGGCCGCGATGACGGCCCGCAGGTCAAGGCCCAACTCACGGTCCAGGGCTGCGACGGTTCCGCGGACCCACGACGCCACCGACGACGGTGCGCCGGTCTGCGGGAACAGCACATACACGGCATCGCCAACCGCTGCGGTGTGTGCGTCGGGCCGAAAAGCGCTGGCGCTCAGGGCAATCGAATCAGCCGGGACGGGCCGGTCGGCGCAGCGGAAGCCGATCAGCGCGGCCCGGCCGTCGGCCTTGATGCCCACATCGCGGGCGATCGCGGTCACGTCGACGTGTTCGCCGGCGAAACCGAGCAGCTCCTGAACCCGCAGCGCGTGCGTCGTCGGCGCCGCGGCCAACCGGGTCATGATCCTGGCCGCCAGCACGGCCGCGCCGCGCAGCACGTCTTCGGCGTCGTCGGCGAGCGGGCGCGACCCCTGCTGAAGCCAGATCGTGCCGATGAACCCTGGCGCGCGCCGTCCTGGCGAAGAGCCGCTCGGGCGAAGAGCGTCGGGTGATGTGTCGCGGTGAATGCCGACGGCCAGCCGCGGCCGCAACCCCAGCTCCGGACGTTCGGCGACCCTGACCACGTCGCGGCCCGCCCGCAGCGCATCGAAAATGCCCCACTTGCTGATCCACTCCAGGTGCTCCGGCGGGCCGGCGCGGCCGAGGATCGACAGCCGGCGCAGGTCGTCGGCCTCGTCGTTGGACGCGGAATACGCCAGCACGTGCGACTGCGCGTCTTCGATGCTGATCATGCCCTTGGTCCGGTCGGCGATGGACTGGGCGAGTCCGAAAAGATCAGTGCCGGAATGCAATTCCGGGTCGTCGCGGTCGCCGTGATGCTCGAGTACGTGCGTGACGAGCCGATAGAGCCGCTCCCAGCGGGCCCGGGGTTCGACAGCGACCACCGCGACGCCGGCCGCCGAAGCTCGCGCGACCAGCGCGCCGGCTGGCTCCTTCACGAAGATCGCGGCCGGCACCTTCTGTCGTTGGCGGTGGAGCCAGCGGAGCGCGTCCTTTTCGGAAACGCCGAGCAAGAAGAACGCATCGGCATTGCCCGCTCCGGCCGCCATCCCGAGCCGGATGTCGTCGCCGTCGACGAGTGCCACGGAATCGACCGGGAGGTCGAGCCCTCGCGGTGCCTCGACAAGGGTCACCATCGTCCGGTCCAGCGCCAACAGCAGCTGGCCGAGTCCGACGCGGCCGTGTCGTTGCTCTTCGTGTGAGCCCTCACGCGCAGCCATATTGTCTGATTCTACTAGTACGAAGCATTCGGTTTGTCGGATCAGACAACCCATGACGAGGCTGGGCAGGGGATTCTTACCAGCATGGATGCGATCACCGAGGTGCCGATGCCCACCAACGAACCCGTGCACGACTATGCGCCGCGAAGCCCCGAACGCACCCTCCTGGTGACCACACTGGACAGGCTGGCGGCTGGGCCGACGGACTTGCCGCACGTGATCGGCGGCGAACACCGGATGGGCAGTGGCGAGCCCATCGACGTCGTCCAGCCGCACCGGCATTCGGCGCGACTGGGCACCCTCACGAACGCGACTCACGACGACGCGGTCGCGGCGATGGAGGCCGCGCTGGCCGCCAGACCGGCTTGGGAGGCAACGCCGTTCGACGAACGTGCCGCCGTGTTCCTGCGCGCCGCCGACCTGATGTCGGGGCCGTGGCGCGAGAAGCTCGCCGCTGCAACGATGCTCGGCCAATCCAAGTCCGCGTATCAAGCCGAGATCGACGCGCCGTGCGAGCTCGTCGACTTCTGGCGGTTCAACGTCGCGTTCGCCCGCCAGATCCTGGCGCAGCAGCCGATCAGCACCCGGGGGGTGTGGAACCGCACCGACTACCGGCCGCTGGAGGGCTTCGTCTACGCGATCACACCGTTCAACTTCACCGCGATCGCAGCCAACCTGCCGACGGCGCCGGCGCTGATGGGCAACACCGTGGTGTGGAAACCGTCGATCACGCAGACGCTTTCGGCGTATCTGACCATGCAGGTTCTGGAGGCGGCGGGTATGCCGCCCGGGGTGATCAACCTGGTGACCGGCGACGGGTTCGCGGTGTCCGACGTGCTGCTGTCAGATCCGCGGCTGGCCGGCATTCACTTCACCGGTTCGACGGCCACGTTCGGCCACCTCTGGCGTGAGGTGGGCAGCCACATCGAGCGGTACAACACATACCCCCGTCTCGTCGGCGAAACCGGCGGCAAGGACTTCGTGCTCGCGCATGCGTCCGCGCAACCAGACGTGCTGCGCACTGCGCTGATCCGCGGAGCGTTCGACTACCAGGGCCAGAAGTGTTCGGCCGCATCGCGGGCATTCATTCCGCGCTCGGTGTGGAATCGGATGGGCGACGACTTCCTCGAGGCCACCGCTGCTTTGACCTACGGCGACGTCACCGACCTGTCGAACTTCGGAGGGGCATTGATCGACTCGCGGGCGTTCGCGAAGAACGTCGCGGCCATCGAACGGGCTAAGGGAGCACCCGGTGTGACCATCGCGGTCGGCGGCGAATACGACGACAGCGAAGGCTATTTCGTGCGCCCTACGGTGCTGCTGTCCGATGACCCGACCGACGAGGCGTTGTCCACCGAGTATTTCGGGCCGATCCTCGCCGTGCACGTGTACCCCGACGACGGCTACGACGAGATCCTGGAGGTCGTCGACCACGGCGCCAAGTACGCGTTGACCGGCGCCGTCATCGCCGACGACCGCGCCGCGGTACAGCAGGCCGCCGACCGGCTCCGCTTCGCCGCAGGCAACTTCTACGTCAACGACAAGCCGACCGGCGCAGTGGTCGGGCAGCAGCCGTTCGGTGGCTCTCGCGCGTCAGGCACCAACGACAAGGCCGGCTCGGCGCTGAACCTGCTGCGTTGGACCTCCGCGCGGTCGATCAAAGAGAACTTCGTCCCACCCACGGACCATGCCTACCCGCACATGGGGGTGTCGTAATGGCGGGCCTGTTCGCCTCGACGGCGCGACCGGTGATCCTTGCGGCCGGCCGGTCGCAGCGCTTGCGGCGCACCGCTGAGCGATGGCCGATCACACGGCGTGCAGTACACCGCTTCGTCCCGGGGGAGTCCCTCGATGACGCGATGCGATCCGTTGCCGCCCTGCGTGATTCGGGCCGGCTGGTGTCGATCGACTACCTCGGTGAGGACGTCACCGACGCCGACACCGCGAACGCCACTGTCGAGGCCTATCTGAAGCTGCTGGACGCGCTGGGCCGTCGGCCCGACGCGTCGGATCAAGGCGTGCGGCCGCTGGAGGTATCGCTGAAGCTGTCCGCGTTGGGACAGGCGCTACCCCGCGAGGGCCAGAAGATCGCGTTGGAGAACGCGCACGCCGTCTGCACGGCGGCGAAGCGTGCGGGCGTGTGGGTGACGGTGGACGCCGAGGACCACACCACCACTGATTCGACGCTTTCCATCGTCCGCGAGCTGCGCGCGGACTTCGACTGGCTGGGCACGGTGTTGCAGGCGTACCTGCGACGGACGTACGCCGACTGCCAGGAGTCCGCCGCATCGGGTGCGCGGATCCGGTTGTGCAAGGGCGCCTATGACGAGCCGGCGCCGGTGGCCTACCGGGATCGCGACGAGGTCACCGACAGCTACCTGCGGTGCCTTCGGGTGCTGATGGCCGGGACGGGGTATCCGATGGTCGCGTCGCACGACCCCGCGGTGATCGCGGCGGCCGGCGCGATGGCGCGGGAAACAGGCCGCGGCACAGGTGATTTCGAATATCAGATGCTCTACGGCATCCGCGACCCCGAGCAGCGTCGGCTGGCCGAGGCCGGTGATGCGATGCGGGTGTACGTCCCTTTCGGCACGCAGTGGTACGGGTACTTCGTGCGGCGGCTGGCCGAACGCCCGGCCAACCTGACGTTCTTCCTCCGGGCGTTGGCGGGTCATTGATACTGAACGTGTGACCGTTGCCGACCGGCGACCCTGGCTGACCCGCAATGTCCGGGTGCTGTCGTTGGTATCGCTGCTGCAGGACACCGCCAGCGAGTTGCTCTATCCGTTGTTGCCGATCTACCTGACCGCGGTGCTCGGTGCGCCGCCATCGGTGGTCGGCGCAGTCGAGGGCGCCGCCGAAGGCGCCGCATCGCTCACGAAGATCGCTGCGGGCCCGCTCGGAGACCGGTTCGCGCGCCGGCCACTGATCGCCACCGGATACGGTATGGCGGCGCTCGGCAAGGTGATCGTCGCCGCCGCGGGTGCCTGGCCCGGCGTGATGGTCGGGCGGGTGGTCGACCGGCTGGGCAAGGGTCTGCGCGGCGCGCCGCGTGACGCGCTGCTCGTCGAAGGGATTGATCCGGCCGAGCGGGGACGGGTTTTTGGCTTCCACCGCGCGATGGACACCGCCGGTGCGGTCATCGGTCCGCTGCTCGGCTTGGCCGGGTACGAGTTCTTCGACCACCAGATCGCCCCCGTGCTTTACCTCGCCGTCATCCCCGCCGTGCTGAGTGTCTTGCTGGTGTTCTGGGTGCGCGAGCGTGCCCGCACCCGGGAGGCGGCGCCGCCGTTGCTGGCCGGAGTACGGGGGCTGCCGGCGCGGTACTGGCGGGTTGTCACCGTCCTCGTCGCGTTCAGCCTCGCGAACTTCCCGGATGCGCTTCTTCTTTTGCGGCTCAACGAGATCGGCTTCGGCGTCGCCAGCGTCGTATTTGCTTACGTCGGATACAACGCGGTGTACGCGATTTCCAGCTACCCGGCTGGCATGCTGGCCGACAAGCTCACGCCTGCAACGGTATTCGGGATTGGGTTGGTGTTCTTCGCGGTCGGCTACCTCGGCCTCGGGCTGACCTCCAACTCCGCGCTGGCCTGGCTGTTCATCGTGGTGTACGGCGTTTTCACCGCCTGCTACGACGGCGTCGGCAAGGCGTGGATCTCCACCTTGCTGCCGGCAGAGCTTCAGTCCAGCGGGCAGGGCGTCTTTCAAGGACTCAGCGGATTCGCGATCCTGTTCGCCGGGCTGTGGGCGGGCTTGCTCTGGGGTGCGGGCGGTCGGCTGCCGCTGCTGGTGTCCGGCGGTGTCGGGGCCGTCTTTGCAGTCGGGCTCCTGCTGTCAGCCATCCGCCGTCATTAGTGCGGACATCTGTCAGCGGTGTGGAGTCGACAAGACGTAGCCGAGCAGACCCACTACGCTTCCCGGAAGCCGGCATACAAGCCCCATACCAGAAAGCACCAGATGAGCGGATCGCAGCGGACGGCGCCCTTTTTGTCAGCGATCAACGTGTCCAGGATCGTCTTCGCCGGCGCCATCGTCGGATGCTGCGCTGTGGGCCTGGCGGCCCGGGCGTACGCCTCCCCGTGCGATCCTGTTGGCCTATCGATGACGCCACAACCCGTTCTGTCGTGCCCCGCTCCGGATTCTGCTCCGCCGGCCGACGGGTCGCCCGTGGCTAACCCCGTCAACAACGTCGCCGGCCCACCGCCGCCGGGTGCGTCGCCTGCCCCGGGCCAACCGCCATACGTGCCGCCCGTCGTCGATCCGGACGGAACCCAGTCTTACGGTCAGCTCGGATACCTCAGAGAGATCTGGCACGAATTCCACAGCGGCGTGCCGAGCGATTTGATCTACGGACCCGCGCCGACGGATCCCGCGCCGCCGCCGCCCGGCGATCCCTCGCTACCGCCACCGCCGAATCCGTAGTTGTTGTCCGCAACGGGTTTACCTGAAAGCCTGCTGTGGTTGCCGACTAATTCAGGTCAAACCTTGTGGCGCCGAACGGTTCCGACGTACCGAGCGCGAAAACGGTCGACGGCGCAACGCGGTACAACTGCCACGGAGCCGAGCCCGCCGACGGTGCGCTGTACTCGGCGGTGAGCGCGTCACCTTCGACCTCGGCCGGCCACCCGTCACTCGCGTACGCTGCTGCCACAGAACGCAATTCGGCCGCGTCCGTCACGCGCTGCGCTGTGCCTTCGATGACGATGTCGAACGGGTGAGTGGCGACGCTGACCACGCACCGCGTGTCGCGGGCCAAATTGCGTGATTTTCGAGTCCTCGGCCCCGAGGTGAAATACCAGACTCCGGTCACCTGAACGACTCCCAGCGGCATCACATGCGGGCTGCCGTCGAGGTTGATCGTCGTCAACCACGTCGTGTGCCGGTCGGGGCCTCCCGTGTCCGGTGCCTGCGTTAGCGGACTGTCGAGCACCTCTTTGACGCGGGCCCACTCGATCGGTGGTGCGCCGTAGCCGTCGAGGTTGCGCCGTGTGATTCTCATACCGTTGTAGACCGGTTCGGGTGCCGGAACTCATCGCCGTGTGGCATGCCGCCGGTATCGCGACCGCCACCGCAGGTAGCCTCGCTGGCGTGCTGCTGGCATCGCTGGACCCCGCCGTGGTGGCAGCCGGTGCCGACCTCAGCGACGCGGTGCGGATCGGGGATCTGTCGCTGAGCCGCAGCGACCTCGTCGGCGCCGCGACGTCGGTGGCCGAACGCGTCGGCGGCGCCCGGCAGGTCGCGGTGCTGGCCACTCCGACCCCCGCGACTGTGCTGGCCATCACCGGCTGCCTCGTTGCCGGTGTGCCGGTGGTGCCCGTTCCCGCCGATGTCGGACACGCCGAACGCCGCCACATCCTCACCGACTCGGGCGCGCAGGCGTGGTTGGGCGAGCAGCCCGCAGAGGCGGAAGGTCTCCCGCACATCCCGGTGCGTCTGCACGCGCGATCCTGGCACCGTTATCCCGAGCCGTCGCCGGCGGCGCCCGCGCTGGTCGTGTACACCTCCGGCACCACCGGGCCGCCGAAGGGTGTGGTGCTGAGCCGACGCGCGATCGCCGCCGACCTGGACGCGCTGGCCGACGCATGGGGGTGGACGCCCGATGACACGCTGGTGCACGGCTTGCCGCTGTTCCATGTGCACGGACTGGTGCTCGGGCTGCTCGGCTCGCTGCGCATCGGCAACCGGTTCGTGCACACCGGCAGACCATCGCCCGGGGCGTATGCGCGCGCAGGCGGCACGCTGTTCTTCGGCGTGCCGACGGTGTGGTCGCGGGTGGTCGAAGACCGCGCGGCCGCAGAGGCCCTGCGATCGGCGCGTCTGCTGGTGTCAGGCAGCGCGCCGCTGCCGGTGCCGGTGTTCGAACAGCTCGCCGAGCTCACCGGGCACGAGCCGGTCGAGCGGTACGGAAGCAGTGAGTCGCTGATCACGCTGAGTACCCGCGCGGACGGCGAGCGGCGCCCGGGCTGGGTGGGGCTGCCGCTGGCAGGGGTGACGACGCGGCTCGTGGACGACGACGAGGCGCCGGCGGCACACGACGGCGAAACCGTTGCACGGCTGCAGGTGCGGGGGCCGATGATGTTCGACGGCTACCTGGGCCGGCCCGACGCGACCGCGGCGGCCTTCACCGACGACGACTGGTACCGCACCGGGGACGTGGCGGTGATCGACGGGGACGGGATGCACCGCATCGTCGGCCGCGAGTCAACGGACCTGATCAAGTCCGGCGGTTACCGCATCGGGGCAGGGGAGGTGGAGACCGCGTTGTTGGGCCACCCCGGCGTGGCCGAGGCCGCTGTCGTCGGGCTGCCCGACGACGACCTCGGCCAGCGCATCGTCGCGTTCGTGGTCGGCGATGTCGAGCCGGAAGCTCTGATCGACTTTGTCGCCCAAGAACTTTCGGTGCACAAGCGGCCGCGTGAGGTACGGGTGGTCGATGCGCTGCCCCGTAATGCGATGGGCAAGGTTCTCAAGAAGGAGCTCACGACATGGGGTTGAGGTTCGACGAGATCTGCGTCGACGCGGCCGATCCGAGCGCCCTTGGCGAGTGGTGGTCACAGGTGCTGGGCTGGCCGCACGACGTCGACGACGACGGCGAGGTTGTGCTGCATCCGCCGGCCGGTGCCGGTCCGGAGTGGATCTTTCTGCGGGTCGCCGACAGGCGAATCGTCAAGAACCGCATCCACTTCGACTTCCGGCCCGATGACCAGCACGCCGAAGTCGAGCGGCTTCTGAAGATGGGCGCACGTCAGGTCGACATCGGCCAGGGCGAGCAGAGCTGGGTCGTGCTCGCCGATCCCGAGGGCAACGAGTTCTGTGTCCTGGCCGAACACGATTAGTTGGCGTGCAGCGCCTCGTTCAGCGCGATGCCCTGGCCGTCGCGGGAGACCACCTCGACCGCGCCCGTCACCGAGTGACGGCGGAACAGTAAGTTGTTGGCGCCGGAGAGCTCTCGCGCCTTGACTGCGGTGCCGTCGGGTGTCATCACCTTGGTGCCCGCGGTCACATAGAGGCCGGCCTCCACCACGCAGTCGTCGCCGAGCGAGATTCCCAACCCCGCATTGGCGCCGAGCAGGCACCGTTTGCCGATCGAAATCACTTGTGTGCCACCGCCGGACAACGTGCCCATGATCGACGCGCCACCGCCGACGTCGGAGCCGTCACCAACCACGACGCCTGCCGAGATGCGGCCCTCGACCATCGACGCGCCCAAGGTGCCGGCGTTGAAGTTGACGAATCCCTCGTGCATCACCGTGGTGCCGGGCGCAAGGTGCGCGCCGAGGCGCACCCGGTCGGCATCGGCGATCCGCACTCCGGTGGGAATCACGTAATCGACCATCCGGGGGAACTTGTCGACGCCGTAGACGGTCACCGCCCCGCGCCTGCGCAACCGGGCGCGCACGGTCTCGAAACCCTCGACCGCGCACGGCCCGTGGTTGGTCCACACCACGTTGGTCAGCACGCCGAAGATGCCGTCGACGTTCGCTTCGTGCGGCTTGATCAGCCGGTGCGACAGCAGGTGCAGCCGCAGATACGCGTCGTACGCGTCGGCGGGCGGATCGGCCAGCGCGCCGACTACCGTGCGGACGGCCACGGTTGCGACGTCTCGGTCGTCGTCAGGGCCCGCCAGTGCCGCGAGTTCGTCGGGCACCTCGGCCACCGACAGCCGCGTGGTCCCGGGTGGATCGGAGACGTCGATTTCCGGTGCCGGGAACCACGCGTCGAGCACCGTTCCGTCGGCGGCGACGCTCGCCAGCCCCACGCCCGCAGCAGAAGTCACGGGGCTAGACGTTACTGCGCGGGTGAGACGCCAGCGATTGGCACGTCGGCGGTCCCTCCGGCAGCCCGGAGAGGCGGTGAAGGATGCCGCCGATGACAGCGATGCGCAGCGTGCTCACCTCGCGTTCGTTCGGCTCGCCGACGTGTTCGGCCGTGCCGTCGAGGATCAGCTGATACTCGCCGTCACCCGGTGGGTTCCACACGACGGTCAGCCCGGGATGGCCAATCACGTTGGACCGCGTGCGGGACCCGACGTCGGCGACGAGCCGCTCGCCGTCGATCCCGATCATCGCGGTCACGATGTGCGGGCGCAGAGACTCCGTCACCGTGACCAGCGTCGCGCGCGACCCGAACTCGTCGATCAACCGCCGAACATCGTCGAACTCGGCCTCGTGCGCCATAACCGCATCGTACGCAGGCCGGTGTCCTACTCGGCGTCGTGAAAGATGATGCCCATGGTGTGCCGGGTGCCGGATTGCACTCGGCTGACGCCATGACGCACGTTGGCCCGATAATGACCGCGCTCGCCCCGCAGCGGCCGGATCTGGTTGGGAAAAATCAGCAGATTGCCGCGCTCTAGCGTGATCGCTTCGCCGATGGACTGCGCGCGGGGCCGCTGGGTGACGAGCAGGAACTCCCCGCCCGTGAAATCGCGGTCGCGCCGGCTGAGCACGGTGAGTACCTGAAACGGGAATCCGATGCTGCCGTAAGTGTCCTGGTGCAAGGTGTTGAAGTCGCCCTGCTGGTAGCGAAAGAGCAACGGCGTCGGCCGGCGCTGCCCGTGTTGATGGCAGATCTCGAGGAACTCAGTCAGCGCCGCAGGAAACGTTCGGTCGCCTTCGAGAAGGTGTGCCCACTCGTTGGCGATGTCGGCCAGCTGTGGGTAAAGCGCTTGGCGCAGTTGCTGTATCGGTTCGGGCAGCGGGTAACAGAAGTACTTGTAGACACCGGAACCGAACCGGTGCCGACGCATGTCGACCGTGGTGCGGAAGTGCCGGTCGTGGTCGAACAGCGCTATCAGTTCACGGCATTCGGCGGCGGTGAGGACCTTGGGCGTGACCGCGTAACCGTTCTCGTCAAGCGTGCGTCGAAGCCCTGTCCAGTCAAGGCTGTCGATCCGATCGGTGAGCATCGCTTCCTACCCAACCCCATCCGGACGGGAGTGTGCTGGCGGATTCACGACGTCGCGCTCCCGCGGACTAGCCTTGAGCTCCGTGGCCTCATCTTCTGCTCTTCGCGCAAGCGGCTCATCGCTGAATCTGCGGGCCGACCCGATCGCGCTGACGGCGGCGCTGGTCGACATCCCGAGCGAGTCGGGGCAGGAGGGCCGCATCGCCGACGAGGTCGAGGCCGCGCTGCGCGAACAGACTAACGGATTCGAGATCGTGCGGCACGGCAATGCCGTGCTCGCTCGCACCAACTTGGGTCGCCCGACGCGCGTGCTGCTCGCCGGACATTTGGACACGGTGCCCATCGCCGACAATGTTCCGTCGCGCCGGGGCCGCGTCGAAGAAGAGGGTGAAGTGCTGCACGGCTGCGGCACGGTGGACATGAAGTCCGGGGACGCGGTATTCCTTCATCTCGCCTCGACGCTCACCGACCCTGCCCGCGACCTGACGCTGGTGTTCTACGACTGCGAGGAAATCGAAGCCGCCGCAAACGGTTTGGGCCGGATCGAGCGCGAGCTGCCCGACTGGCTGGTCGCCGACGTCGCGATCCTCGGTGAACCGTCGGGCGGCTACATCGAAGCCGGTTGCCAGGGCACCCTGCGCGTCGTCGTCACCGCCACCGGTACCCGTGCCCATTCGGCGCGACCGTGGATGGGCGACAACGCGATTCACAAGCTCGGTGCGGTGCTGGACCGGCTTGCCGGCTACGACGCGCGACACGTCGACATCGACGGATGCACCTACCGTGAAGGGCTGTCCGCGGTGCGTATCGACGGGGGCGTGGCCGGCAACGTGATCCCGGATAGCGCATCGGTCACCGTCAACTTCCGCTTCGCTCCGGACCGCACCGTCACGCAGGCGCTGGCGCATGTGCACGACGTGCTCGACGGGCTCGACGTGCGCATCGAGCAGACCGACTCCGCCGCGGGCGCTCTGCCCGGACTGTCGCAACCGGCCGCCGCCGAGCTCGTCGACGCCGCGGGCGGCCGAGTGCGCGCCAAGTTCGGCTGGACGGATGTGGCGCGGTTCGCGGCCCGGGGCATTCCCGCGGTGAACTACGGTCCCGGCGACCCGAGCCTTGCCCACCGCGCCGACGAACGCGTGCCGGTCGGGCAGATCACCACAGCGGCCGAGATGTTGCGCGGGTATCTGAGCAACTAGCCGATGCCGGCGAGGTTGGCGATGAAGACGATGTGCTCGGTCACTGCTCGGCCTGACGAGCGGCGTCGGCGGCCGCAGGGTGCATTCCGATGTCGGCCAACTCACCGGCGACCTCTTTGAGCGCCACCTCGTCGCCGTCGGTGAGCGCGCGCGCGTACGACAGCGTGAGGCGGCCGAGCACGCAGTCGACCTCGCCGGCGAGCCGCTGTGTGCGATACACCGCGCGGATATCGCCGAGGCGCACCGAATCCTGCAGCGCGCGCAGTGCGACCGCCGACTGGCCGCCCCGCTCCGCGGCCTGCACGGCCTCGCGCGCAGCCTCGATGGCTTCCTCCGCCTCGTTACGGGCTGCCCTCGACCACGCCCGCGCCAGGGCGAGTTCCGGCGTGAAGAGCGCCGACTTCATCCCGTGCCGCGACTCCGCCGCCCCCAGCGCCTTCGCCGAGCCGATCTGGTCGCCCCGTTGTCCCAGCGCCTGGGCCAGCAGCATGAACGACAGCGGACCCCACGAGTAGCCCGTCGGCGCCAGCGCATCGGCGGCCTGCTCCAGCAGCGTCACTGCGGTGCTGAAATCGCCCTGAGCGATCGCGACGTAGGAGACCAACACATCGCCGATCGCGCGGGCGGGCTGCTTGCGTTCGGCGGAGTCGGCGTAGCGCTGCGCCAGCGCCCCTGCCTCATCGAGCCGCCCGGCCATCATCAACGCGGTGATCCGGCCGAATCCGCTCGTGAACCGGAGCAGGCCCGGATGCCCCGCGGTCAGCGCCCGGGCGGCGAGCTCGTCGACCTTTCCGAGCCGGCCCGCCCGCGCTGACGACAATGCCGCCGCCGACCCCGCCCATCCGACCGCCACATCGTCGGCTTGCGGTAACCCGAGCACCTCCTCGGCGAGGCGCAATGCGCGCAGCGGGGTGCCCGCGTTCATTGCAAAGGTGGCCGCGAGCGCATCCAGAGTCGCTCGCGCGGCCGGCGCCGAAACCCCGTTGCGGACCGTCTGCAAGAACGCGACGGCCTGGGTCGGCTGGCTGAGCATCCAGAACTGGTTGGCCGCCCGCGGCAGCGCCCACGCCATCAGATCGGTCTCTGAGAGTCCGGCCGGGTCGACGCCGGCGAGGATCTCGTCGGCCTCCCGGCCGCGCCCTTGCCAGGCCAGCGCCTGTGCCAGGGTCAGCCGCGCGTCAAGCGAGTCGGCCTGCCGCAACGCGGACCGCGCAAGCTTCTCGCCCGACTCCATGTCGCCGAGCCGCAGCGCCTCCGCGGCAGCAGTGGCTGGATGCTCTTCGCGCAAGCGCTCATCGGCGGCTGGATGCTCTTCGCGCAAGCGCTCATCGGCGGCTGGATGCTCTTCGACCGACTCGGGAGCCACTCGCTGCATCTTATGGGGCTAGGTTGGCGGGTGTGTCGGAATCCGCCGCGGAGGAGCAGTGGGCGGTTTGCGTGTACTGCGCGTCCGGACCCATGCACCCCGAATTGCTAGCGCTCGCTGCGAAAGTCGGTGAGGCGATCGCCGACCGCGGCTGGACCCTGGTATCCGGCGGCGGCAACGTTTCGGCGATGGGCGCGTTGGCCGCAGGGGCGCGATCACACCGCGGCCGCACCATCGGGGTGATCCCGAAGGCGCTCGTGCACAAAGAGGTGGCCGACGTCGACGCCGACGAACTCGTCGTCACCGACACAATGCGCGATCGCAAACAGGTCATGGAGGACCGCTCAGACGCGTTCATCGCGCTGCCGGGCGGCATCGGCACTCTGGAGGAGTTGTTCGAGACCTGGACCGCCGGTTATCTCGGCATGCACGACAAGCCCGTCGTGTCTGCTCGATCCCGACGGCCACTACGACGGCCTGTGGGCGTGGCTGGAGAGCCTGGTGGACACCGGATATGTGCACCCCGGTGCGCTGGAACGGATCGTGATCGCCCGCGACATCGACGGGGCGCTGGCCGTGTGCGCACCCGGCGAATCGCCGCCGCCGTCGTCCTGATTAGGCTGTGCGCCAGTTTGCACCCGGGCCCAACAGGGAAAGCGAAGGTCATGGCCGAAACGCAGGCAGAGAAAAAGACCGTTGGATTGACTCGACATCGCGGCCCGGCTGCCCGGATTGCTGATGGACACCCCGGCGATCCTTCAGGGGGTACTGACCGGATTCATGGCACGGCCGATCGGCGAAGACGTCGATCGGCAAGGTGTTCCAGGATCGCGCCGCCAAGCACGGTGACAACGCGTTCATCAAGTTCGACGACGAGACCATCACGTATCGGCGAGGCGAACGAGACCGTCAACCGCTACGCCGCCGTGCTGGCCGCCCGCGGCGTCGGCCGCGGTGACGTCGTCGGGATCATGCTGAAGAACTCGCCGCGCGCGGTGCTGCTGATGCTCGCGGTGGTCAAGCTCGGTGCGATCGCCGGGATGCTGAACTACAACCAGCGCGGCAAGGTGCTGGCCCACAGCGTCGGGCTGCTCGAGCGCGACGGTCGTTGTCGGTGACGACGAACTGCTCGAAGAAATCAAGGAATCCGGCGCCGATGTCGCCGACGCGATCGTCGGTCGACGAGCTCGACCGGCTGGCCGCCGACGCCCCGACCGACAATCCCGCGGTGACGTCCTCGGTGCTGGCCAAGGACAAGGCGTTCTACATCTTCACGTCGGGCACCACCGGGATGCCCAAGGCCAGCGTGATGACGCACTACCGCTGGCTGCGGGCGCTCGCCGGGTTCGGCGGCATCGGCATGCGGCTGAGCAGCAACGACACGCTGTACTGCTGCCTGCCGCTCTACCACAACAACGCGCTGACGGTCGCGGTGTCGTCGGTGCTGAGTTCGGGCGCGACGCTCGCGCTGGGCAAGTCGTTCTCGGCGTCGCAAGTTCTGGGACGACGTGATCCGCTACGACGCGACCGCGTTCGTCTACATCGGCGAGATCTGCGGCTATCTGCTCAACCAGCCGGAGAAGGACACCGACCGCAAGCACAAGGTCCGCGTCATCGCCGGGAACGGGCTGCGCCCGGGCATCTGGGATGAGTTCACCGGGCGGTTCGGCATCGACCGCGTCTGCGAGTTCTACGCCGCCAGCGAGGGCAACACCGCGTTCGTCAACGTGCTGAGCATTCCGAAGAGCACAGGTGTGTGCCCCACGCCGGTCGCGTTCGTCGAGTACGACGCCGAGAGCGGTGACCCGGTGCGCGACGACAGCGGTCGGGTGAAGAAGGTCAAGAGCGGAGAGCCTGGCCTGCTGTTGTCCAAGGTGAGCAATTTCCAGCCGTTCGACGGCTACACCGACAAAGAAGCCTCCGAGAAGAAGCTGGTGCGCGACGCGTTCAAGAAGGGCGACGTGTGGTTCAACACCGGCGACCTGATGCGCTCGCAGGGCTTCGGCCACGCGGCGTTCAGCGACCGCCTCGGCGACACCTTCCGGTGGAAGGGCGAGAACGTCGCCACCACCCAGGTCGAGCACGCGGTGTCGCGGGACAGCAACGTCGACGAATGCACGGTCTACGGGGTCGAGGTCGAAGGCGCCGGCGGCAAGGCCGGGATGGCCGCGATCCAGCTGCAGGAAGGCACCGATTTCGACGGCAAGGCGCTGGCCAAGACGGTCTACGAGCACCTGCCGCCCTACGCGCTGCCGTTGTTCGTGCGCGTCGTCGACGAGTTGGAGAAGACCTCGACGCACAAGGTCAAGAAGGTCGAGCTGAGCAAGCAGGGCTACAGCTCGGACGACATCGAGGACCCGATCTACGTGCTCAAAGGCCGCGACGAAGGCTACGTCGAGTACTACGACGCGTACCCCGAGGAAGTGAAGAGCGGGAAGGCGCCCTCCAACAAATAGTGGAGCCTGGCACCCTTGAGGGGTGAATTCGACGTTCTGCGGCCGGCCGGTTGCGGGTGATCGCGCGCTGATCATGGCGATCATCAACCGCACACCCGACTCGTTCTACGACGGGGGCGCCACCTTCACCGACGACGCTGCCAAGCAAGCGGTCCACCGCGCGATCGCCGAGGGCGCCGACGTGATCGACGTCGGCGGCGTGAAGGCAGGCCCCGGTCTCCAAGTCGACGCCGACGAGGAGATCGCGCGGGTGGTGCCGTTCATCGAATGGCTGCGCGGCGAATATCCCGAGCAACCGATCAGCATCGACACCTGGCGCGTGACGGTCGCCAAGCAGGCATGTGCGGCCGGCGCGGACCTCATCAACGACACCTGGAGCGGCGCCGAACCGGGGCTGCCGCAGGTCGCGGCCGAGTTCGACGCGGGGCTGGTCTGCTCGCACACCGGCGGGGCCACGCCGCGCACGCGGCCGTTCCGCGTCGGCTACGGCCAGACGGTGCGCGGCGTCGTCGACGACGTGATCGCCGAGGTCACGGCGGCCGCCGAGCGGGCGGTGTCGGCCGGGGTCCGACGCGAGAAGATCCTGATCGACCCGACCCACGATTTCGGCAAGAACACGTTCCACGGCCTCGCTTTGTTGCGCCACGCAGAAGATCTTGTTAACACCGGATGGCCAGTGCTGATGGCTCTGAGCAACAAAGACTTCGTCGGGGAGACTCTGGGTGTGGAGCTGACCGAACGCCTGGAAGGCACACTGGCCGCCACGGCCGTCACCGCCGTGGCCGGTGTCCGGATGTTCCGTGTGCACGAGGTGGGACCCACTCGACGCGTGCTGGAGATGGTCGCGGCGATCCAGGGTGTGCGCTCGCCGACGCGCACAGTGAGGGGACTGGCATGACGACTGCACCTGAGCTGACCGGCGTCGTTACCAGCGACGCGTGGATGGCCGAGCGTAGCTGGAGCCGGCCGGCGTGGACCGTCGCCGAACTCGAGGCCGCCAAGGCCGGTAGGACCGTGTCGGTGGTGCTGCCTGCGCTCAACGAGGAAGAAACCGTCGCCTCGGTGATCGAGAGCATCTCACCGATGCTCGGCAGCCTGGTCGACGAACTGATCGTGCTCGACTCCGGCTCCACCGATGACACCGCGATTCGCGCGCTCACCGCGGGCGCGCGGGTGGTCACCCGCGAGGAGGCGGTGCCGGAGCTGCCCGCACAACCGGGCAAGGGCGAGGCGCTGTGGCGCTCGCTGGCCGCCACCACCGGGGACATCATCGCGTTCGTCGACTCCGACCTGATCGACCCCGATCCCATGTTCGTGCCGAGGCTGGTGGGGCCACTGCTCACGGTCGACGGGGTCCACCTGGTCAAGGGCTTCTACCGTCGGCCGCTGAAGATCAGCGGTAGCGAGGATGCCAACGGCGGCGGGCGGGTCACCCAGCTGGTCGCCCGCCCACTGCTGGCGGCCCTGCGGCCCGACCTGTCCAGCGTGCTGCAGCCGCTCGGCGGGGAGTACGCCGGAACCCGGGAACTGCTGACGTCCGTGCCGTTCGCGCCGGGCTACGGGGTCGAGATCGGCCTGTTGATCGACGCGTATGACCGGTTGGGGCTGGACGCGATCGCGCAGGTCAACCTTGGTGTGCGCGCCCACCGCAACCGTCCGCTGACCGAGCTCAGCGAGATGAGCCGGCAGGTGGTCGCCACGCTGTTGTCACGCTGCGGTGTCAGCGACTCCGGTGTGGGTCTCACGCAGTTCTTCGCCGACGGCGCCGATTTCACCCCGCGCGTTTCGTCGGTGTCGCTGGACGACCGGCCGCCGATGAACACGCTGCGGTAGTCCGTCAGGCAATATCGTGTCGTGACACTGATCCTCTTGTACCTGTTGGTGCTGGTGCTCGTCGCCGCGCTGCTGTTTGTGATCGCCAGCGCGGTATTCGGGCGAGGCGAGCCGCTGCCGCCGCTTCCGCGTGCCACCACGGCCACCGTGTTGCCGGTGTCGGGCGTCACCGGCGCCGACGTGGACGCCGTCAAGTTCACGCAGACGCTGCGGGGCTACAAGACCAGCGAAGTGGACTGGGTGCTCGACCGGTTGGGCAGTGAGATCGAGCTGCTTCGTGGCCAGC
The DNA here is from genome assembly GCA_963744085.1 of uncultured Actinomycetota bacterium. GTDB lineage: Bacteria > Actinomycetota > Actinomycetes > Mycobacteriales > Mycobacteriaceae > Mycobacterium. Next base: position 136,056 of record CAVUSK010000010.1, on the reverse strand, counting down.
TGTCCGCCTTGGAGGCGCTCACCGAGGACGCCGAACCCGCGCGGGAGGACCAGGAGACTCAGTGACGGACGACGGCCGGATCCGTTGCGCGTGGGCGGACAGCGGCGGGGCGCACGCGGCGATGTACCGCGATTACCACGACTACGAGTGGGGCCGTGTCACCCGCGGCCGTGATGCGCTGTTCGAGCGAATGTCGTTGGAGGCCTTCCAAAGTGGGCTTTCCTGGTTGACCATCCTGCGCAAACGGGAAAACTTCCGCCAAGCGTTTGATGCCTTCGACGTCGAGAAGGTCGCCCGCTACACGGACCGCGATGTCGCACGGCTGATGGCTGATGCCGGGATCGTGCGCAACCGCGCGAAGATCGACGCCACGATCGCCAACGCGCGCGCCGCTGCCGCAACCGACGTCGAGCTTTCCGACTTGCTCTGGTCGTTCGCGCCGCCCGGTCGTCCGCGGCCGAAGGCCGTCGCCGACATCGCGTCGGTGAGCGCGGAGTCGACTGCGATGGCGAAAGAGTTGAAACGCCGCGGTTTCCGCTTCGTCGGACCCACCACGGCGTACGCGTTGATGCAAGCCACCGGCATGGTCGACGACCACCTGCAGTCGTGTTGGGTGCCGCGCGCAGCCGGTGCATAGCCGGGTCTTTGCACACCCACGCGCCGCGATAAGGAACAATGGGAGCGTGAACGTGCAGTCTGGAGGGAGTGCTCGATGGCGGCGATGAAGCCCCGGACCGGTGACGGTCCACTGGAAGCAACCAAGGAGGGGCGCGGCATCGTGATGCGAGTTCCGCTGGAGGGCGGTGGTCGTCTCGTCGTCGAGCTCACTCCCGAAGAGGCGGCAGCACTGGGAGATGAACTGAAGGGCGTCACGAGCTAGCGGGCTTACGAGCTCACTTTGCGGTAGATCTCGAGCGTCTGCTCGGCGATGCGAGCCCACGAGAACTCGTCGATGCACCGTTGCCGGCCGGCCCGGCCGAACTCGTCCGCCTTCTCCTGATCGGCAACCAGCGTATTGACGGCATCGGCCAGCCGTATCTCGAAACCCGAAGGGTCTTCGGCGTCGAAGTGGACCAGCAGCCCCGTTTCTCCGTCTGTGACCACCTCCGGAATACCCCCGACGTCGGAGGCCACCACTGCGGTCCCGCAGGCCATTGCCTCGAGATTGACGATTCCCAGCGGCTCATACACTGACGGGCACACGAATACTTTTGCCGCCGAGAGGATTTCGCGAATCTTGCCGATCGCCATCATTTCTCGCACCCAGAACACCCCGTTGCGGGCGCGGGACAGATGCTGCACCGCCTCCGTCACCTCGGCGGCGATCTCAGGAGTGTCGGGTGCGCCGGCACACAACACCAGTTGTGCGTCGGGGGAGAAGTGGTGCGCGGCCGCGACCAGGTGCGCCACGCCTTTCTGGCGGGTGATCCGGCCGACGAACGCGACGATCGGCTTCGTCAGGTCCACGCCGAGTTCGTCGAGCACCGACTCGTCTTCTTCCGGTTTGACCGGGTACCACACATCGGTGTCGATCCCGTTGCGCACTACGTGGACCCGGTTCGGGTCCAGCGCGGGATAGGTGCTCAACACGTCGTCGCGCATGCCAGAGCTCACCGCGACCACCGCGTCCGCCGCCTCGATCGCGGTGCGCTCGACCCACGACGACACCCGATACCCGCCGCCGAGCTGTTCGGCCTTCCAGGGCCGCAGTGGTTCCAGCGAATGCGCGGTGAGCACATGCGGGATCCCGTACAGCAGCGCGGCGAGGTGGCCGGCCAGGCCCGTGTACCACGTGTGCGAGTGCACGACCGTCGCTTCGAACGCCGCGTTCGCCATCACCAGGTCCGCTGACAACGTCGCCAGGGCCGGGTTGGCGCCGCGGAGCGCGGGATCGGGCTGATGGACGAACGCGCCCTGCCGGGGCGCGCCCATGCAGTGCACGTCGACTTCACACAGCTTGCGCAGCTGGGCGACAAGTTCGGTGACGTGTACTCCCGCGCCCCCATATACCTCCGGCGGATACTCCCGAGTCATCATCGCCACCCGCATAGTCCCTGACCGTAATGCCGGCGGCTTGTCGGCGCATCAATGCCCTTCGGAAGAGCGTTTCAGGCGGTCGAGTTCCGGGGAATTCTGGCCGCAGTCAACGCGGACGGATAGGTTCTAGTCATGAGGGAATTGCCACATGTGTTGGGCATTGTCCTCGCGGGTGGTGAGGGTAAGCGGCTGTATCCGCTGACCGCCGACCGGGCCAAGCCGGCGGTTCCCTTCGGCGGTGCGTACCGCCTGATCGATTTCGTGTTGTCAAACCTTGTCAACGCGCGGTATCTGCGGATCTGCGTTCTCACCCAGTACAAGTCGCACTCGCTGGACCGGCACATTTCGCAGAACTGGCGATTGAGCGGCCTGGCCGGCGAATACATCACGCCGGTCCCGGCTCAGCAGCGGCTCGGCCCGCGCTGGTACACCGGCAGCGCCGACGCGATCTACCAATCGATGAACCTGGTTTACGACGAGGACCCCGACTACATCGTCGTGTTCGGCGCCGACCACGTGTACCGGATGGACCCCGAACAGATGCTGACGTTCCACATCGAAAGCGGCGCCGGCGCAACGGTGGCGGGTATCCGGGTGCCGCGGGGCGAGGCGACGGCGTTCGGCTGCATCGATGCCGACGAGTCCGGCCGCATCAAGGGCTTCATCGAGAAGCCGGCCGACCCACCGGGAACGCCCGACGACCCTGAGCAGACCTTCGTGTCGATGGGCAACTACATCTTCACCACCAAGGTGCTCATCGACGCGGTCCGTGCGGACGCCGACGACGACAACTCCGATCACGACATGGGCGGTGACATCATTCCGCGCCTGGTCACCGACGGGCGCGCCGCGGTGTACGACTTCAACGACAACGAGGTGCCCGGTGCCACAGAGCGCGACCGCGGTTATTGGCGCGACGTCGGCACCCTCGACGCGTTCTATGACGCACACATGGATCTCGTGTCGGTGCACCCGATCTTCAACCTTTACAACAAGCGGTGGCCCATCTTCGGCAATTCGACGGAGAGTCTCGCGCCGGCAAAGTTCGTCAACGGCGGGTCAGCGCAAGAGTCGGTGGTCGGCGCCGGCAGCATCGTGTCCGCGGCGTCGGTGCGCAACTCCGTGTTGTCATCGAATGTCGTGGTCGATGACGGCGCAATCGTCGAGGGCAGCGTGTTGATGCCGGGCGTGCGGGTGGGGCGCGGTGCCGTTGTGCGGCACGCGATCCTCGACAAGAACGTCGTCGTCGGCCCTGGCGAGATGGTGGGCGTCGACCTCGAACGCGATCGTGAGCGCTTTGCGGTCAGCGCCGGAGGCGTGGTCGCAGTAGGAAAGGGCATTTGGATCTAGGGCTTGGCGTTTCGCCTGCGCCTGCGCCTGCGCAGCAGTTTGACCGCCGCCCACCCCAGTACCGCTGCGGCCACGAGCACCAGCAGCGGCACCACGATCGCCACAACTACAAGCGCGATGCTTGCGACGTCCTCGATCGTGCTCAGCACCGGCGCGGCGACACCGGCTGTCGCGACGTTGGCCGCCGGACGCACCGTCGTCTTGGTCAGGTGCACGACTAGCGCGACGAGCGCGCCGACGATGATCGGAATCCACTGACCTGACTTCGCGAACGCGCCCGGGTCGGTGACGGCGACGGTCTGCGCGGCGGAACCCGAACCGAAAACAATGCCGCCTGCCGTAGGCCGCACGAAGGTCTGCACCGCGTCGTTGACACTGTCGAGCGCCGGGATCTTGTCGGCGACCACCTCGATGACGAGCAGCACCGCGACGATCGTGAGCACCCACCCATTCTCCAGCCACGACCACCCGTGCGGCAGCGTCACGATGTCGGTGAACCGCGCCAGCACGCCCAGCGCCAGCAACGGAATGTACGCGTTCAGCCCGGCGGCGGTTGCGAGACCGAACCCCGTCAGGAGTTGCTCCATCAGGCGATCTCCGGGACCAGCAGGTGCGCGTCATAAGTCGGCCCCCAGTGCAGAGTCACGCGAGCGCGTGGCGACGGACGGTATGCGGTCGGGAATTGGCCGGTGAGCGGATTGCGCGGGGAGAGCCAGCGACCGGCGACAACCAGCCGCAGCTGCTCGCGGGCTCGGAACAACGTCGCAGACGGCCCAAGAGCGACATCAACTGCGACCACCTCGCCGGCTTGCAGTGGCTGCGTGTCGGTACACGCGGGAACCGGCTCCCACGGCTGTGACAGTCCGCGGTCCAACGCGCGCAGGGACACCCGCAGCCAGCCCGTGGTGACCCGGTCGCGGCCGTATCCGTACGACCCTTCAAACGGGACGAACTTTCCGTCGCGCCACTTTTCGACGCCGACGAACAGGTTCGCATCGTCACAGCCGTGCAGGTCCAGCCACAGCCGGACCGCCATCGGACCGGTCAGCTCGACGTCGTCGCGTACGATCCAGGTGAATGCCGCTGCGCGCGAACGCGTTTTGAAGGCGACCGACCCGGTGGCAGTCGGCGGTTCGGTCGACAACACACCGGGGCCCGCCAGATACAGCTGCCGCCAACGGGTTCCGGCCAGAGGCCACTCGGACTCCTCGCGCACGGCGGCCACGGTGTCGCGATCCTCCCTCACCTCGAGGCGGACGCTGCGAATGGCGGGCTGTCCGTCGAGGACAGCTCGGAAGAACGCCAGTTGCTCGGCGCGCGCCGGTTCGGAGTAGAACGTTGCCCACTTGCCGCCCCGGTGTGTGTACAGCCTGGCGTGTGTCGAACCGGCGTGGGTGAATGCACGCATCGACCCGCGGCTGTGCAGGCTGTTGTCGGAGAAGCTGGCGCACACCAGCATCGGCACGCGAATCGCCGCGAGATCGGGCACGAGCGAGCACCAGAAGTCGTCGCGCAGCGGGTGGGCGTCCTGCATCTGCAGAAAGTTGTAGGCCAGCCGGGCCGTTCGGCGCAGGAGCAGCGACCAGATTCGCAGGAAGCCCTTCTCCCGGACCCCGCCGGGGAACGTGAGATCCCGGTAGGCGTCGGTGAACCCTTCCCACGGGCAGATCGCGCGCAGCGCGTCAGGTGCAAGCGCGGCGACTCCGTACTGGCTGATCGCGAGGTACGAGACGCCGAGCATCACCACCCGGCCATCGCACCACGGCTGACCGGCGGCCCACTGCACGATGTCGTAGACGTCCTCGCTTTCCTGCTGTGACAACAACTTTCCGACCCCGTCGGAGTGACCGCTGCCGCGTAGGTCGGCGTTGACCTCAGCGAAACCTTGCGCCACCCACCACACCGGGTCGGGCGCCTCCCAGCCCGTCAGCGCCGAGAACGTCACCGGATCGGGCTGGCGCAGCATGTGATACTGCGGCGAGAACGTCCACCGGTTGCCGCGTCGTATCGGCAGATTGTCCTTGCCATAAGGGTGAGCGCTGAGCAGGACCGGTCCGCGCTCGGAACGGGACGCGCGGAACACATTGACCCGCAATACCGTTCCGTCGCGGGCTGGCACCTCGACATCACGGTCGATCACGATGCTGTCGGGTGGCTCAGTCACGGTCACCGGCGGGCTGAGGAAGCCGCGCAGCCGTCCGAGCGCATAGCATAACCGGCCGCGACGATGCCACGGCCGGTCCAGTATCGGTGCCGCCTGGCGAGGCACGCCTTCAGACTACGGCGCACCTACCAGACGTAGGGCATCAGTCGATCCGATCAGGCATGGAATCAACACGAGCCGTCCCACTCATTTCATGTCACCACACGTACGGCACCAGCCGGTAAGGTACGTCCTGCGTGTACTCGTGGTATCCGGCAAGTTCCTCCCTAAGTGCCTTCTCCTCGTCGAAAATGCGGACGGCGTAGAGAACTGGGACCAAAACGACGAGCAGAAGTCCCCAATGGGAGTCCAGCGCAAGGGGGATGCCTGCCATCATGATTAAGGCGCCGGCGTACATCGGGTGCCGTACGAGTCCGTACAGGCCGGTCGAAACGACTTTCTGGCCGGCCTCCACGGTGATTGTGGCGGCGGCATAACTGTTCTGGATAGGCACGAGCATGGTGATACCGAGTCCGACCGCGACCAGCACATTGCCGCCCAAGGACACCAGCGTCGGCACTGACGACCATTCATAGCGGTGATCGAGAGCGCTGACCAACACGATCGCGGGGGCCCATATGCATACCGCGAGCGCAACGACCTTTTGCACCGGCCTGGTTTCCGCGGTCGGGCCCGCGCGCATCCGGCGCCGAAGAGCTTGCGGATTCGTGACGGCCAAGTAGATGGTGCCGATGGCCGTCGTTGCGACGTATACCGCGATGAAAACCCATGCATTCCAAAAATTCAACGTGCCTGCCGGCAAAAACAGCACAATGCCGACCAGCGCAAGTCCGATTACTGATGACGCGACTAGCTGAAATACGGTCTTCAAGATCCTACTTTCCCACGTTTAGCGAAGATCGCGGCGCCGGAAGGGCGCCCACGCGTGCGGCGACCAGTACGACGTCGACTGCCCAGCAGCCGCATTGGTGAATGGTAGTCACCTTAGTGGTCCTGCGTAGGGTATCTCAGCAAACAGCCCGGATCGGGCTGAAAGTGGTGCTCATGATCCCTCGGTTTCACCACACATATGGCATCAATCGGTAGCGCACGGTGTGCGCATATTCGCGATATCCGTCCAATTCCTCGGCGAGGACCCTCTCCTCGTCGAGGATGCGGAGCAACAGCACCATGGGGGCCGGAATCAGCACTAGAAGCCCCCAATAGGAACCGAGCGCGAGTGGAATGCCGACCAACATGATCAGCGCTCCACTGTACATCGGGTGCCGCACCAGCCCATAAAGACCGGTTGAGACGACTGTCTGACCCTCCTCGACCGTGATGGTGGAGGCGGCATAGCTGTTCTGTGCGACTACGAGCATGGTGATCCCGAGACCAACCGCGACGAGAACATCACCAGAAAGGGAAACCGCCGCCGGCACGTGCGACCAGCCGAACCGGCGGTCGAGGGCGCTGACTACCAGCAGCGCTGTGAACATCACATACACCCCGGCGGCGACCATCTTCTGCACTGGCCTGGTTTCCGCGACCGGGCCCTGTCGCATCCGCCGCCGAAGAACTTCCGGATTCTTCACACCCAGGTAGACGGTGGAGATAACCGATAGGACGGCGAACAGTCCGATGAAAACCCATGCCTGCCAGTAATCGAATGTGCCGGCCGGCCAGAACACGCCACGCCGAACGCGGCTAGTCCAAGAAATGACAGCGCTGCTGCTTTTACGGGGATCTTCATGATCCCTCTTCTCCTCTCTAGCGCAGATCGCGGCGCCGGAAGGCGCCCACGCCCGCCACGACCAGCACGACATCGACTGCCAGCAGCCATGCCAGTGGAGTGGCAGTGAATTCGCCGGTCCCTACCCGCGGCGTATGAGCAAATGGCACCAGATCGAGCAGCCATTGGGGGAAGCCCGACAACGAGCCGAGCAGATACAGCGCGACGCAGCCCACCAGCACCGCCCACGCGACCGGCGTGAACCGCGGAAGGCATCCGAACAGTGCGACCGTCACAGCCGCGAGCAGCCACACCGCGGGTAGTTGCACCAGCGCGGTACCCAGCACGGGCGGCAACTTCCGGCCAATGTCGCCGGCGGCCGCGCCGTAGCTGAGCCCGGCCGCAAGCCCCGCGATCAGCATGGCGGCGCCGGACCCGAGGATTGCGATCGCCAAATGGCTTGCCAGCCAACGTGTTCGGCTCACAGCACCGGCGAGTAACGTCTCGGCCCGCTGACTGGACTCCTCCTGGTGTAGCCGCAACGTGAGCGAGATCACGAACGCGGACGCCATCATGGCGAGCATGGTGAACGCGACGGCAATGAAGGCGTTCTCCAACACAGCTGTCCCGCCGAGCCGCGCAACGATGTCGCGTACCGCGGCGCTGCCGCCGATCTCGTCACCGATGCCGTGGACGACGCTGCCGAACACCGCGCCGTATAAGCACAGGCCCACGGTCCACAGCAGCAATGCCCCGCGATCCAGCCGCCAGGCCAGGCTCAGTGTCCCACGTAATGCGCGGCTCGCGGCGCCGCGGCCCGGGCGTTCGGCGATCATGCCCGCGCCCACGTCCCTGCGGGCCAGTAGCTGGTACGACACGGCGATCAGCACGGCGGTGGTGGCAAGGTGCAGCAAGAGCACCCACCAGCGATCTCCGGCGTAGGGCCGGACCTGCAACGACCAGCCCAGCGGCGACAACCACGACAGCGCGCTGGAACTGGCATCGCCGACCGCGCGCAGCGTGAACGCCGTGCCGAGAACGGCGAACGCCGCTCCGCGGGCGAACCGGGCGCTCGGGGACAGTTGCGCCGTGACCGCGGCCACCGCGGTGAACACCAGGCCCGAGCATGTGAGCGCAACGCAGAAAGCCAGCGAGCCGGCAGCCGGGACGTCGAGCTTGAGCAGGCTGGCGAAGCCGATGAGCCCGGTCACGATCGTGGCACCCGACGTCAGGATCAGCGCGGCGGTGAGGCTTGCGTAGCGGCCGACCGCTGTGGAGTCGATCAGCTCGGTGCGTCCGGTCTCCTCGTCGGCGCGGGTGTGACGAATCATGGTCAGGATGACCGCCACCGCAATAAGGAGATGGAACATGCCGGCCTTCCAGATGCCGACGGCGCCGAGGGTGTCGTTGTAGACGTTTCCGTAGAGGGCGCGCTGGGCCGGGCTCGCCATGATTGACGCGGCGAAAGCGGCGCGGTCGGACTGCGCCGGATAAATGGCCGCCACGCTGCCGACGTACACGGCGCCCAACGGGACCGACAGCAGCAGCGCCCACAGCGGCAGCACAATGCGATCCCGCCGCAGGTAAAGCCGCAGCAGGCCAACAGTTCCCGAGAAATGCGACGCCCGCGCCCGAGCCTGATGGGCGGGCTCGTGTGGGCGCTGGAGCGTCGCGGTGGTCATGCGGTCACCTCCTCCGTGCTGCGGTGCGAGGTGATCGGTGACTGGCCCCTGTCGATTCCGTAGTGACGCAGGAACAGTTCCTCGAGAGTGGGTGGGTGACTGACTAGGCTGCGCACTCCGGCGTCGCCGAGCACCCGGATGACTTCCCCGATGCTCTCACTGTCGACCTGCGCCCGTAGAGTTCTGCCTTCCATACTGACGTCTTCGACGCCCTTGATTCTGCTGATATCACCTGGGTCACCAAGCATTTCGGCACGAATCGAGGTGCGACTGAGATGGCGCATCGATTCCAGCGTTCCACTCTCGACGGTCTTGCCGGCCCGGATGATGGTGATTCGCTGGCACAGCGCCTCCGTCTCGCCAAGGATGTGGCTTGATAGCAGGACTGTGATTCCCCGCTCGCGGGCTTCGCCGACGCACTGCTGGAAGACGTGTTCCATCAATGGGTCCAGGCCGCTGCTCGGTTCATCGAGCAGCAGCAGCCTGGCCCGCGACGAAAAGGCAGAGACGAGCGACACCTTCTGCCGGTTTCCCTTCGAGTAGGCCCGGGTCTTCTTGTGCGGATCAAGGTCGAAGCGCTCGATGAGTTCGTTGCGACGTTTCTGGTCGATACCGCCGCGCATGCGGCCCAGGAGGTCGATGGTCTCCCCACCTGTGAGCGACGGCCATAATGTGACATCGCCTGGCACGTAAGCAATGTGGCGGTGCAAGTCGACGGCGTCCGTCCATGGGTCGCGACCGAGCAGTCGAGCCGTTCCCCCATCGGCTTTCACCAGCCCGAGCAAGATTCGGATCGTTGTCGTCTTCCCGGCGCCGTTCGGTCCGAGAAAGCCATGCACTTCGCCTTCGTGCACCGTCAGATCTAGGCCGTCGAGCGCGCGAACCGATCCGAAATTCTTTGTGAGATCGCGGATCTCGATCGCGGCGCGCTGGCCGTCAACCTGCGGACGAGTTGTCGCTGACATGGGTTCCTCCTCGCTTGGCTTGTTCTTGCTGGGCTCTTTGGGCGACGAACGCGTCGTACATCGTGCTGTCGCTCATCAGCCCCTGGGTGTAGACCTCGAGTGCCGGTAGAACCATCTCCTCGCCGTAGTCGTGCAGAACCGCGGCCATATCCGTTGGGTTGTTGTGCATTTGCAGGTACAGGAGGAAGCCACCACCGCCGGACAAGCCCAAAAACTTCGCACGGGCCTTGGGGTCTCGGCTGGGCTTTAGAGTGCCGGCCCGTACGCCCTCAGCCAGGTACTCTTCGGCGTTCTCGAGCATCCGTCGCCAGAACGTCTTGGCCAGCTCGCTCCCGGACTGCATGCTGCGCACCAGATACCTCATCATCGGTGCGTAGGACTCGATCTCGGCCATCTGCGCGAACCAGGTGGCCGGATCCGCCGATCTCAGCGACTCGGATTTCGCGCTGCGGATCTCTTCGGTGATGTAGTCGTCACAGGCCTTGCGCAGACCTTCTCTTGATCCGAAGTGGTGAATCACCAGAGCGGCGCTCACACCGGCCGCCTGCGCAACGGTGCGCAGACCGACGTCGAAACCGTGCTGGCCCCACTGCTCGATGGCCGAATCGCGGATGCGGGCCGTCGTCGTCATGTCGGCTGAACGCATGTTCAATACATTAAACGTGTGTTCAGAGCGTGGTCAAGAGCTGGCCCGTTAGGAAGTCGTTAAAACGAGTACTGCCCTTTGAGCTGCTGTTTTGCAGTTTAAGTGTACAGTCGTTTACTATTCGTGAGTCGGCAGGCGGAGACGATCGCCAAGATGCAGGACGACGCTCCGACCAGTGCCTGTGAAGCTGTGAAGAAAGGCTCGAACATATGGATTCAGGCTTCTCGTTGGAGCTGCCGGAAGAGGTTGTGCACGTCCGCGACTGGGTGCACGAGTTCGCCGCAGAGGTGATCCGGCCCGCCGCTGCCGAATGGGATGAGCGCGAAGAGACGCCGTGGCCGATCATCGCCGAGGCCGCCAAGGTCGGCTTGTACACACCAGAGCTGTTCGCGCAGATGGCCGGTGAGCCCAGCGGCATCGGGATGCTCACGGTGTTCGAGGAGATGTTCTGGGGCGACGCGGGGATCGCTCTGTCGATCCTCGGCACCGGCCTGGCCGCGGCGGCGCTCGCCGCAAGCGGCACACCCGAACAACTCGGGGAGTTCTTACCCCAGATGTTCGGCAGCCCAGGGGATCCCAAGGTCGCGGCGTTCTGCTCTTCGGAGCCCGGTGCAGGGTCCGACGTGGGCGCAGTGCGGACCCGGGCGCGCTATGACGAAGCCGCCGACGAATGGGTGCTGAACGGCACGAAGACGTGGGCGACGAACGGGGGCATCGCGGATGTCCACGTGGTCGTGGCGTCGGTGTATCCGGAATTGGGCACGAGAGGTCAGGCGACGTTCGTCGTGCCGCCCGGTACCCACGGGCTGTCGCAGGGACAGAAGTTCAAAAAGCATGGGATCCGCGCGTCGCACACCGCGGAGGTGGTGCTCGACGACGTGCGCCTTCCGGGTGCTCTGATACTTGGCGGGCGGGAACGTTTCGAGCAGCGCATCGCGAAGGCACGAGAGGGCAAACGCACGTCCAGCCAGGCCGCGATGATGACTTTCGAGCGGACCCGGCCGGCGGTGGGAGCGATGGCCCTCGGCGTCGCGCGCGCCGCGTATGAGTACGCCCTCGACTACGCATGCCAGCGCGAGCAATTCGGCCGCAAGATCGGCGAATTCCAGGCGATCGCATTCAAACTCGCCGACATGAAGACGCGTATCGACGCGTCGCGCCTGCTCGTGTGGCGCGCCGGCTGGATGCACCGCACCAACAAGCCGTTCAGCTCCGCGGAGGGGTCGATGGCCAAGCTGTACGCGAGCGAGACCGCGGTGTATGTCACCGACGAGGCCATCCAGATCCTCGGCGGCAACGGCTACACCCGGGACTATCCGGTGGAACGCATGCATCGGGACGCGAAGATCTTCACGATCTTCGAAGGGACCAGCGAGATTCAGCGGCTCGTCTTGGGCCGGGCACTCACCGGACTGCCGGTCCGCTAGAGCGCGTCAATCGCGGGCGGCGACCAGGATGCCGTCACCGAGCGGCACCAGCACCGGCGTCAGCCGCTCGTCCTCGGCGATCAGCCGTGCGGCTTCGCGAACCGCGGTTACCTCGGCATCACCGGCCGCCGGGTCGCCGGCGCGGCCGCCGAGCGCGGCGCGGTGAACCACGATCGCGCCACCGGGCCGCAGCAGCCGAATGCCTTCGATGATGAACTGCGGTTGGTCCACGGGGTCGGCGTCGATGAATACCAGGTCGTATGACTCGTCGGCAAGGCGTTGCAGCACCTCCTGGCCGCGGCCGGCGATGACGCGGGTCCGCGACGGCGCGATTCCCGCCTCGCTGAACGCCTGCTTGGCCAGCTGCTGATGTTCGGGCTCCACATCGATGGTGGTCAGCACCCCGTCGCCGGCCATGCCCGCCAGCAGCCACAGTCCGCTGACGCCGGCTCCGGTGCCCACCTCGGCGACCGCCTTGGCACCTGAGAGGCGGGCCAGCACCGAGAGCAGGGCACCCACCGCGGGTGTGACCGCGCCGGCACCGGCGTCGACGGCCCGCTCGCGCGCGGCGGCGACGATCTGATCCTCCGAAATCGAGCCCTCGGCGTGCGCCAGCATCGCTTCTCGCTCCGAGCCGACCATGCCCGCAGCGTAGAGCCAAAGCCGCCGGTAAAGGGACAGGCGCGCCCGAACCCACCGACACGCCCGGGCCGCGACGACAAGTTTCACGCCGTCAGTCCTGGGAGCCGCGGGTTTCTCAGCGAAAGCTCAGTTTGCTCATATATCAGCCACACCGAGGTGAGGAACGGTAAGCGGATGGCAGACGCAGGCTGGCGCTACGGGAATAGCCCCGACGTGATCGACGTTGGCCGCTACGAAGAACTATCGCCGGTCTCCACCGGCGGTGAGGTTTATCCATCGGACCGGGAGGATCTCACGACCCGCACCCTTACGCCTGCGCCGCCTGCGACCATGTCGCACTTCGAGCGTCCCTTCGACTCGGCGTGGGTTGAGCAGCCCGACGAGCCGCAGGGCACGGCGGTGTTCGACGCCACCGGCGACAAGAACACAATGCCTTCGTGGGATGAGCTGGTGCGCCAGCACGCCGACCGGGTGTACCGGCTGGCCTACCGGTTGTCAGGCAACCAGCACGACGCCGAGGACCTGACGCAGGAGACGTTCATCCGCGTGTTCCGCTCGCTGCAGAACTACCAGCCGGGCACTTTCGAGGGCTGGCTGCACCGGATCACCACGAACCTCTTCCTCGACCTGGTTCGCCGCCGCGCGCGCATCCGGATGGAGTCGCTGCCCGAGGACTACGACCGCGTGCCCGCCGACGAGCCGAACCCAGAGCAGATCTATCACGATTCACGGCTCGGCTCTGACCTGCAGGCGGCGCTGGATTCGCTGGCCCCCGAGTTCCGTGCGGCAGTGGTGTTGTGCGACATCGAGGGCCTGTCCTACGAGGAGATCGGCGCCACCCTCGGCGTGAAGCTCGGCACCGTACGCAGCCGCATTCACCGCGGACGTCAGGCCCTCCGCGAGTATCTGGCCGCACACGGCAGCACGGTGGAGCTCGCCGGCAAGTCGGCGTGACGCTGCGTGTCCGCTGGCATGAAGCGCGCTACATTAGGGGTCATGGCCGATCCAGGGCATGTGTTTCGCCGTGCATTTTCCTGGCTGCCGGCCCAGTTCGCCTCGCAGAGCGACGCGCCCGTCGGCGCACCCCGTCAGTTCGGGTCCACCGAGCACCTTTCCATCGAGGCGATCGCCGCGTTCGTCGACGGTGAGTTGCGGATGAACGCCCACCTGCGCGCGGCGCACCACCTCTCGCTGTGTCCGCAGTGCGCTGCCGAAGTCGATGGTCAGCGGCAAGCCCGCTCCGCGCTGCGGGATTCCGGGAGGATCAATGTGCCTACCTCGCTACTGGGCACACTCGCGCAGATCCCCAACCAGTCCGACGACGAGTTCGCCCTTGACGAGCTGACCGACGGCACGCCGCGCGATCGGCGCAGACGCCGGTAGGGTGGACACCACTTCGTCGGCGATGAGCGCGGACGCCGTGCCTGGCCATGGCTGACGCCGTCCGCACCCCCGGAAGAGGATGAGTTGAGCCCAAAGAAAGACAATCCCGACGGCGCGCAGCCGCCTGGTTCGGGCGACGGCAATGCCTCCACCCGGCTCGCGCCGCGCCCCATCTCACGACCACCCGTCGACCAAGCCTCCAGCCGGGCGTTCGGCCGCCCGGCCGGCTTCGCCGGGTCCTTCCTCGGCGCCGGGAAGCACCGCGACCAAGGGGAGTACACGCCGCGCGACGCTCCGCCCGACCCAGTGCTCCAAGAGGCGTTCGGCCGTCCGCATCCGGGAGGCGACTCGCTGCAGCGGCATCCCGCCGATGCCGGCGCGCTCGACGGCGAGCGCGACGACGACGCCGACATTGCCGCGGACCCGTGGCGTGACCCGAACGCCGCAGCATCGCTCAGCGGTCCGGCGCTGCACAAGCCGCAACCGGGCGGGGTGACCGGCCCCGTCGGCAAGCTGGGTGCCCGCGACGTGCTTTTCGGCGGAAAGGTGTCCTACCGGGCTCTTGCGGTGCTCGCGGTGCTCGCGCTCGCAATCGCCTTCGTCGGCGGCTGGGTGGGTCGCAAGACCGCCGAGGTCGTCGAGGCTTTCACGACCTCCAAGGTCACGTTGTCGACAAACGACAGTCAGGTGCCCGAGGGCCGCTTCGCTCAAGTGGCGGCTGCGGTGGCCGATTCCGTCGTCACCGTCGAGGCGTTGAGCGATCAGGAGGGCTCGCAGGGCTCCGGCGTCGTCGTGGACGGTCGCGGGTACATCGTCACCAATAACCACGTGATCTCGGACGCGGCCAACAGCCCGAGCCAGTTCAAGATCACGGTGGTTTTCAACGACGGCAAGGAAGTGCCTGCCAACCTCGTCGGCCGCGATCCAAAGACGGATTTGGCCGTATTGAAGGTCGACAACGTCGACAACCTCAGGGTGGCGCAGTTCGGCGATTCGGACAAAGTTCGGGTCGGCGACGAGGTGATCGCCGCGGGTGCGCCTCTGGGCCTCCGGAGCACCGTCACGCAAGGCATCATCAGCGCGCTGCACCGCCCGGTCCCGCTGTCCGGCGAAGGCTCCGACACCGACACCGTCATCGACGCCGTACAGACCGACGCATCGATCAACCACGGCAACTCCGGCGGCCCGCTGATCGACATGAACTCACACGTGATCGGCATCAACACCGCTGGAAAGTCGTTGTCCGACAGCGCAAGTGGGCTTGGTTTCGCTATCCCGGTCAATGAAGTGAAGGCCACTGTCGACGCGCTGATCAAGGACGGCAAGATCGTGCACCCGACACTGGGGCTCACTGCCCGATCGGTCAGCAACGCGGTGGCATCGGGCGCTCAGGTGGCCAACGTCAAGGCCGGTGGTCCCGCCGAGAAGGGCGGAGTCCTCGAGAACGACGTCGTGGTCAAGGTCGGCCCCCGGACCGTCGCTGACGCAGACGAATTCGTCGTGGCGGTGCGTCAGCTGACCATCGGGCAGCCGTCGCCGATCGAAGTGGTGCGCGACGGGCGCCACGTCACGCTGACGGTCACTCCCGCCCCGGACACCTGATGTTCGCCAACATCGGGTGGGGCGAAATGCTCGTCCTGGTGGTCGTGGGCCTGGTGATCCTCGGTCCCGAACGCCTGCCCGGTGCCATCCGCTGGACCGCCAATGCGCTGCGTCAGGCCCGCGACTATGTCAGCGGTGCCACCAGCAACCTGCGCGAGGAGTTGGGTCCCGAGTTCGACGACCTACGCGAGCCGCTTGCCGAGCTACAGCGGCTTCGCGGCATGTCACCACGCGCGGCACTGACCAAGCATCTGCTCGACGGCGACGACTCGTTCTTGACCGGCAAATTCAAGAAGCCGGTCGACCTGCCACCCGACACGCCCGCGACCAAGCCGGAGACCGCAAGCGGGCCAACCCCGTTCGACGAAGACGCCACCTAGCGACGGGCGGTGTCGATGCCCAGCGACATCCCGGCCAGCCCGCGCCGGCGCGCACTCAACGTGTCGGCGACACCGCGCAATTCCTTGCCCGCGGGCGAGTCGGGCGCAGACAGCACCAGCGGAACTCCGGAGTCGCCGGCGGTCACCAGCGCGGGGTCCAGCGGAACCTGACCTAAAAGCGGCACCTCTGCGCCGACCGCGAGCGACAGCCGCTCGGCGACCTGACGGCCACCGCCCTCTCCGAACAGCTGCATCGTCGAGCCGTCGGGCATCAGCAGTCCGGACATGTTCTCGACCACACCGACGATCCGCTGCCGGGTCTGCAGCGCGATCGCGCCCGCCCGCTCGGCCACCTCGGCCGCCGCCAGCTGCGGTGTCGTCACCACCAGGATCTCCGCGGTGGGAATGAGCTGAGCCACTGAGATCGCCACGTCGCCGGTGCCGGGCGGTAGATCCAGTAGCAGCACGTCCAGATCGCCCCAGTAGACGTCGGCGAGGAACTGCTGAAGCGCGCGGTGCAGCATCGGCCCGCGCCACACCACCGGCGTATTGCCCTGGGTGAACTGCGCGATCGAGATCACTTTCACGTCGTGGGCGACGGGTGGCAGGATCATGGACTCGACCTGGGTGGGCCGGTCCGTGGTGCCCATCATCCGCGGGATCGAGTGACCGTAGATGTCGGCGTCGAGCAGCCCCACCGATAGTCCGCGAGCGGCCATGGCGGTGGCGAGATTCACCGTGACGCTGGACTTGCCGACGCCACCCTTGCCCGAAGCCACCGCGTACACCCGAGTCAACGAGCCGGGTTGCGCGAACGGGATGACAGGCTCCCGGGCGTCGCCGCGCAACATCTTGCGCAGCTCGGTGCGCTGCTCGTCGCTCATCACGTCGAGGGTGACCGTCACCGCGCCGGTGCCGGGCACGTCCGTCACCGCACGGGTGACGAGGTCGGAGATCTCCGTCTTCTTCGGACAGGCCGATGTGGTCAAGTAGATCTCGACATGCACGCCGCCTTCGGGCTCGATCGTGACGTCCTTGACCATGCCCAGCTCGGTGATGGGCCTGCGCAACTCCGGATCGATCACCTTGGCCAGTGCCGAGCGCACTTTGGCTATTTTCTCTTCGCGCGAGCGCTCATCGGCAGCAGAAGGGTCGTTCAGATGTTCGGGCATCACCGCCGAGTCTACGTCCCGCCTACGCGCGACCGGCGGGTGCTCAGTTGGCAGGACCGGGCAGCGGTCCGCCCGGCGGCGGCAGTGCAGGGCCGGGTGCCGGGCCGGTCGGAGGCTGTTCGGCAGGCTGCTGGTCGGCGGGCGCCTGCGGGCCCAGCAGCGGTGGCTGCCACGGCATCATCGGCGCGGCAGGCGCAGGACCTGGGAATGGTGCTGCAGGCGCAGGACCGGGCAGCGTCCCCGGCCACTGAGTAGTCGGTGCCATACCCGGCAGCGGCGGCCCGAACGGGGTTGCGGTGGGCGGCGTCACTGACGGCATCGCATTCGGGCCGAAGCACACCAGGGTCGGACAGCCCGGGGCCTGGTACTGGCTGGGATCCATGCCCGGGGGGACGAGAGGCATCTGGTTGGCGACGTCGGTGGAGCCGAAGTTCACCAGCTGCATCTGTGACATCGGATCCGTCATCGGCAGACCCAACACATTGACCGGAAGGCCGGGCCCGATCCCTTCAGGGCCGGTTTCCAGGTGAGCGTCGCCCATCGGCGGAATGGGCCCGGTGATCGGCGGCAGGTCGACGGGGACGACGCCGGTGGCGTACGCCGCGGCCCATCCGAGCACGTTGCGCGCGTACGGCATCGAGTTGTTGTAGCGCAGGATCGAGCTCAGCACCTGCGACTGGTCGCGCAGGTTCAGCCCGCCGCTGCACAGGTAACGCGCGGCGGCCAATGTCGAGTCGAACAGGTTCTGCGGATCGGCCTTACCGTCGCCGTCGCCGTCGGAGGCGTAGCGGGCCCACGTTCCCGGCAGGAACTGCATCGGCCCGAGCGCGCGGGCATATGTCGCCTGGCCGTTAGGCGCCATGCTCTGCACGATGACCTCGTTGCCCGGCAGCGACCCGTCGAGGCTTGGCCCGTAGATGGGCCGCACGGCGGTGCCGCGCGCGTCCGTGGCGCCGTTGTTCGCGTGCAGCGACTCGATCCGGCCGATACCGGCCAGCAGATTCCAGCTGACGCCGCAATTGGGCTGAGCGAGAGCCATCATCCGCTCGGCGTTGCGGTACGCCGTCAGCGCCATGGTTGGAATCCGCAGCGCGCCAGGCGAATTGACCACAACGGCGGGAGGCGGTGCCGACAACGACGCCGCCGCGACGTGGAAAGTGTCCGGAGGACGGCTGACCTGGATGACGGACGGGCCGGAGATATCCGCGGAGTTCACCACGGCGGCCAAGGGCATCACGTTGGCGTCCTGCGTGGGCGGGTGTACCACCGGGGCCGGGCGCGGCGCGGCGGCCACCGCGACCGCGAACACGATGGGGGTAACTACGACGGCTAGGGCCGTCGCCGGAGTGCGAGCCGCCCAGGCTACCCGGTGGCCGGCCGCCTCAAGGGCGTTGCGGGCCCCCGAGCCTCCCCCTATGTGCACTCACACCGTCCTGACGTCGTCGGAAGCCCGCGCCGCTACCGAGCCGGCGCACACCAGCCTTGTGAACTGAATCACCATACCTACTTGTCACCAGAATGGATGCACATTGGTCATTGTGACCGGCACGCTACGTGAGGCGCTTTGCTCGTCGTTCGGCGAGGTCTGTCTTGCGCGACGCGTCCGCCTTCGGCGGTTCCGGCCGTGACTGCTCGATCACCTCACGTAATTCGTCGAGCTCGCGGCGCAGGTAGTCGCGGGTGGCCACCTCGCCGACTGCGAGCCGAAGGGCGGCCAGCTCCCGAGCCAGGTATTCGGTGTCGGCTTTCGTCTGCGCAGCGCGTCGCCGGTCCTCTTCGAGCGACACCCGGTCGCGGTTCTCCTGCCGGTTCTGCGCCAGCAGGATCAGCGGGGCGGCGTATGCGGCCTGCGTCGAGAACGCGAGATTGAGCAGGATGAACGGATACGGATCCCAGCGGAAGTGGATCGCTCCCACGTTCAGGGCGATCCAGACGATCACGATCACGGTTTGCCAGAGCAGGTAGCGGCCGGTGCCCAGGAACCGCGCGATGGATTCGCTGAACTGCCCGACTGCGTCCGGGTCGAGGTTCAACGAGAGGCGGCGTCGCGACGCGCGAGGCGTGTCCAGCCGCTGACGTGCGGACGTTTCACTCATGCGCGATCCGCCTGCGCTTCTCGCTTGTCGGTCATGCGCGATCCGCCTGCGCTTCTCGCTTGTCACTCATGTCGTCCCTTTCGCACTGGATGACGAGAGTTCTTCTTCCTCGAACTGCAGGCGCCAGTCGTCGGGCAGCAGGTGATCGAGCACGTCGTCGACGGTGACAGCGCCCAGCAGGTGGTTCTCGTCGTCAACGACCGGGCCGCAGACCAGATTGTAGGCAGCGAAGTAGCGGGTCACGGCGGCCAGCGACGTCTCGGGGATCAGGCTGGGCAGGTCGGTGTCCACCATCCCGCTGACCAGCGCCGCGGGTGGTTCGCGCAGCAGCCGCTGCAGGTGTACGCACCCGAGGTAGCGGCCGGTGGGCGTTGCGGTCGGCGGCCGCACGACGAAGGCCATGGAGGCGAGCGCGGGCGTCAGGTCGGGGTCGCGCACCCGTGCGAGCGCCTCGGCGACCGAGGTGTCCGGGGCCAGCACCACCGGCTCCGAGGTCATCAACCCACCTGCGGTGTCCGGCGAGTGGCTGAGCAGCCGTCGCACCGGCTCAGAGTCCTCCGGATCCATGCGGCGCAGCAGCGTCTCACGTTCGGCCGGGTCGATCACACCGAGCAGGTCGGCGGCGTCGTCGGGGTCCATGGCCTCCAGGACGTCTGCGGCGCGCTCGGTATCGAGGTACTTCAACAGGGTGCTCTGCTCGTCCTCGGGCAGCTCTTGCAGCACGTCGGCCAGCCGTTCGTCGTCGAGCGCGTTGATCACCTCGACGCGGCGTTTGGTGGGCAGCTCCCGGATGGCCTCGGCGACCTCGATCGGCCGCTGATCCTCGAACTGGTGCAGCAGCTGCGCCACGCCCTGGCCGGGTAACGCCAGCGCCGACGGCGTCAGGCCCTGCACGTTCTGCCAGTCGGCAACGTAGATGTTGCTGCGGCGCCCAAGCCGGCGTGGACTTCGGACGGCGACCTTGGTGACCACCCACTCGCGGGTGCGGCTCTGCTCGACGCCCAGATCGACGACGACAACGTCGGTTCCGCGCAGTTGCTCGAGCTCGGGATCGTCGACGCGCACGCGGGTTTCGATCACCTGGCCCAACACGAGCACCTCGCCCGGGCGCTGCGCGAACCGGCGCAGCGAAACGTTGGCCGTCGTCAGCGTCACCGCGTTGGGTTCGATCGCGGTGACCCGGGTGATGGGCACGAAAATCCTACGCCGCGTGAGCAATTCGACGACGAGTCCGAGGACGCGTGGTTGTTGGCGCACGATGCTGATGCTGACCACCACGTCGCGCACGCGGCCGATCGATTCACCATCGGGGCCCAGCACGACCATGCCCGCCAGCCGAGCCGCGTACACCCTGTTCACCGCCGCCATGACAGCAAGGGTAGGAGTAAAAGCGTGGCTGAAAGCTTGGGGGCTGCGTATAGGCCGCGCCGAACGTGTCTTTCGGTGCCCGGCAGCAGCAGCAAGATGATCGAGAAGGCCAAGGGCCTGCCCGCGGACGAGGTGTTTCTCGACCTCGAAGACGCGGTCGCTCTCGACGCTAAGGCGCAGGCGCGCACGCAGTCGGCGATCGCATTGTCGGAGCCGGGATGGTCGGGTCAACTCCGCGGCGTCCGCGTCAACGACTGGACGACGCCGTGGACCTACGCTGACGTGATCGAGGTGGTGTCCACGGCCGGTGCGGCGCTCGACATCATCGTGCTGCCGAAGGTCACAGACGTCTCTCACATCCACGCGCTCGATCTGCTGCTGACGCAACTGGAGGCGACGCACGGCCTGCCCGTGGGGCGCATCGGCATCGAGGCGCAGATCGAGAACGCCCGGGGATTGAGCAATCTCCATGCGATCGCCGCCGGCCCGCGAGTGCAGGCGTTGATCCTCGGGCCGGCGGACCTGATCGCAAGCCTGAACATGCGCACGTTGGAGGTCGGCGAACAGCCGGAGGGCTACGACATCGGCGATGCGTATCACCATGTGCTGATGTCGATTCTGATCGCCGCGCGCACCTACGGGGTCGCGGCGATCGACGGGCCGTATCTGAAAGTGCGCGATGTCGACGGGTTCCGCAAAGTGGCCGGTCGCTCGGCGGCGCTCGGCTACGACGGCAAGTGGGTGCTGCATCCTGACCAGATCGCTGCGGGCAACGAGATCTTCAGTCCGCGACAAGACGAGTACGACCACGCCGAGCTGATTCTCGAGGCCTACGAGTGGCACACGTCGGCCGCGGGCGGCGCGCGCGGCGCGGTGATGCTCGGCGAGGAGATGCTCGACGAGGCGAGCCGCAAGATGGCGTTGGTGATCGCCGGAAAGGGCAGGGCCGCGGGGATGACGCGGCGCGGCGAGCGGTTCTGCCCGCCGAGCTAGTCGGCGGCGGGGCCGCCTGTATCGGGGGCGAGCGCACCGACGATCATGAGCACGATGCCGAGTGCGAGGCTGACTGCGCCGACGATGACCGCCGCAAGGGCCATGCCGTGGCCCTCTTGGCCCGTGCGCTTGGTCTCGTTCATGGCCACGGTTCCGAGCACGATCCCGACGAGCGACGGGATGAGGCAGAAACACAGCGGCACGCCGGCGATCGACGAGACCAGCGCGCCGATCGCTTTACCGTTGGTGCCGTGGACGCGCGGGGTCTGATACGGGTCGTACGGGGCGGTGCCATACGGCTGATACGGGGGCGGGAATCCCGGCGCTGAGAACCCCGGCGGCGGCGGATAGCTCCCCGGCGGCGGATAGCTTCCGTGCGCCGGATATGTCGGCGGGTAGTCGATCGGAGCGAGGGGATCAACCGGAGGCCGCGATTGCTCCAAAGACGGGTATTCGTAAGCCCGGTTGGGGTCGTTCGGGTCGTAGGGGTTGGACGTCATCTGGTGCTACGAGTTGTTGAAGGCGTAGATCCCGATCGCGAAGATCAGGATGACGGCCAAAACCAACACCACCGCGCCGACGACGATCCCGGCGATCGCGAGTCCGCGGCCTTGCTGGCCGGACTGCTTGATCTGGTTCAGCGCGACGATGCCGAGCGCGACGCCGACGATCGCGGCGATGATGCCGAAAATTCCGCATAAGAATGCCAGTGGAAACGCGACGATCGAAGTCACCAGCGAGCCGATCGCGAGCCCGTTGTTGCCTGATGAGGGCATTGAATAGTAGCCGCCCGCGTAGGGGGTGCCCGGATAACCGGATTGGTACGGCGGTTGCGCATAACCGCTCGATGGCGGCTGGTAGAAGGGCGGGGCCGGGTACGACGGCGGCGGTGGATAGCTCTGCGGTGGGTAACCGCTCGGCGGCAATCCGCCCGCGGGAGGTGGGGTTGGGGGCGCGTAGGCGGGGGGCGGATAGCCGGGCGGCGGGATCTGGGCGAATTGCGTTTCCGCTTGGTCTAACGGCGGCGGCTCGTTACCCCCGGAGGGCGGTTGGCCCTGCGGGTGGTAGCCTTCCTCGCCCGATGTCGTCATGGCGATCAACTTAGCGTATTGGCTGGTGGGACGGACCGCTGTCAGCGCATTGACGGGCATCCGGGGCACAATCAAGCGATGCGGCGTTGGATAATCAGAGCGTGTCCGGCCCGTCGCATCATCGTGAGGAGTAAGGACCGATGACCAGCCCATTTCAACCGGGACAGAACCCGAACACCCCTGCGTCGAACCCTCGTGGACCGTCGCTTCCCACCCCGCCGAAGGGCTGGCCGATCGGCTCGTATCCGACCTACGCGGAGGCGCAACGCGCCGTCGACTACCTGTCCGACCAACAGTTCCCCGTCCAACAGGTGACCATCGTCGGCGTCGATCTGATGCAGGTCGAACGGGTCACCGGCCGCCTGACATGGCCGAAGGTGCTCGGCGGCGGTGTGATCACCGGCGCCTGGTTGGGCATCTTCATCGGACTGGTGCTCGGGCTGATCACCACGAATACCTGGGGGGCGCTGCTCACCGGTGTGATCGCCGGTGTGTTCTTCGGATTGATCACCTCGGCGGTTCCGTACGCGATGGCACGTGGCACAAGAGATTTCAGTTCGACGATGCAGCTCGTCGCCGGGCGATACGACGTGCTGTGCGATCCGCAGAACGCCGAGAAGGCGCGAGATTTGCTGGCCCGCTTAACGTTATAGGGGCGAGGCGCAGGTCACGATTGCGACGCGCGCGCCGGAAGTGTTGCACATCACGCGCTTCTACCTCTACGGTTTGCGCGCGGGGGTACTCGTCCTGGGTGCACACGGGAGGCGGTCGTGCCAGATTCGCGGAGCATTGCCGGCCGGCTCTGTGCGGCGGCGCTGGTATCGCTGACCGCGGCATCGGTGGTGTCCGCGTGCGGATCCGGAAGCAGCGGCACTGTGATCAGCTTCTACACGCCCGCCGGCGACGCCAACACCTTCGCCGCGATCGCCAAAGAGTGCAGCCAACAGTTCGACGGGCGATTCACGATCCAGCAACTGAGCCTTCCAAAGGGTGCCGACGACCAACGGCTGCAACTGGCGCGCCGTCTCACCGGCAACGACCAGACGCTCGACGTGATGGCGCTCGACGTGATATGGACGGCAGAGTTCGCCGAGGCGGGTTGGGCGCTGCCACTCTCGGATGACCCAACCGGTCAAGCCCAAGCCGACGCCGTCGCCGACACACTGCCCGGACCCCTGAAGACAGCAAAGTGGAACGACCGACTGTACGCGTCGCCAATCACTACCAACACCCAATTGCTTTGGTACCGAGCCGATTTGGTAACTACTCCGCCGGCAGACTGGGACGCTATGGTGGCCGAGGCGACGCGCCTGCACGACGAGGGCAAACCGAGCTGGATCGCAGTGCAGGCCAAGCAGTACGAGGGCCTGGTCGTCTGGTTCAACACTTTGCTGGAAAGCGCTGGCGGCCACGTCCTTTCAGACGATGGCAAGACCGTTGCGTTGACGGACACACCCCGGCACCGCGCCGCGACGGTCAAGGCGTTACAGATCATCAAAGACGTCGCCACTGCGCCCGGTGCTGATCCGTCGATCACCCAGACCAACGAGGAAACGGCACGGCTGGCTCTGGAACAAGGCAATGCCGCCCTTGAGGTGAACTGGCCGTTCGTGTTGCCGTCGATCATGGGCAACGCGATCAAGGGCGGCGTTGCATTCCTACCCCTGAATCAGCGAAGCGACCTCGCGGGCGCGATAAACCAAGTCGGCGACTTCGAGGCCGACGACACGCAGTTCGCCGCTGCCTACGACGCCACCAAGACAGTGTTCGGCTTCGCACCCTATCCGGGTGTGCAACCGGGCATGCCGGCCAAGGTGACATTGGGCGGGCTGAACCTCGCCGTCGCGAAGACGACGCAGCACAAGGCCGAGGCTTTTGAGGCCATTCGCTGCCTGCGTAGCGCGCAGAATGGGAAGTACCTCTCGATCCAGGGCGGCCTGCCGACGGTGCGGGCATCGCTGTACGACGATCCGCAATTTCAGCTCAAGTATCCGGCGTACGCGATCATCCGCCGTCAGCTCACCGACGCCGCCGTGCGTCCGCTCACGCCGGTCTACCAGGCGGTGTCGACGCGGATTTCTGCGACGCTCGCGCCTATCACCGGAATCGATCCCGAGAAGACCGCAGACAAACTCTCCGATGAGGTGCAAAAGGCGATCGACGGTAAAGGGTTGATCCCGTGACCGGGATCGGTGCTCTTCGCGCAAGCGGCTCATCGGCCCGCACGGACCGGCGGTCGGAACGGCGGCTGGCGTTCGCGCTGATCACTCCGGCGGTGCTGTTGATGCTGGCGGTGACCGCGTATCCCATTGGCTACGCGATCTGGCTGAGCCTGCAGAAGGTCAGCCTGGCCACGCCCGACGACATGACGTTCGTGGGATTGTCGAACTACCAGACGGTGCTCACCGACAAGTACTGGTGGACGGCACTTTTGATCACCGTGGTGATCACGGTCATCTCGGTGTCCGTCGAGTTGGTGCTCGGCCTCGCGCTGGCGCTGGTGATGCACCGGACGATCTTCGGCAAGGGCGTGGTGCGCACGGCTGTGCTGATCCCGTACGGGATCGTGACCGTCGCGGCCTCGTACAGCTGGTACTACGCCTGGACGCCCGGGACCGGGTATCTGGCGAACCTGCTGCCCGACGGCAGTGCGCCTCTGACGCACCAGATTCCGTCTCTGGGCATCATCATCCTCGCCGAGGTGTGGAAGACGACGCCGTTCATGGCGCTGCTCTTGCTGGCCGGTCTCGCGCTCGTGCCCGAAGAACTGTTGCGGGCGGCGGAGGTCGACGGTGCCGGCCCGTTCAGCCGACTCGTCAAGGTCACGCTGCCGTTGATCAAGCCGGCGATCCTGGTGGCACTCCTGTTCCGCACTCTCGACGCGTTCCGCATTTTCGACAACATCTACGTCCTCACAGGTGGGGCAAACAACACCTATTCGGTGTCAATCCTGGGTTATGACAACCTGTTCAAGGCCTTCAATCTCGGCCTAGGCTCGGCGATCAGCGTGCTGATATTCCTGTGCGTCGCGGTGATCGCGTTCATCTTCATCAAGCTGTTCGGGACCTCGGCGCCCGGAGCAGATGACGGGAATCGGTGAGATGGCGCAGCGAGTAGGCGCCGGGCGCAGGACGTGGTGGGTGATTGTCGACCTGTTGGTGCTGACGTACGCGCTGTTTCCGGTGTTGTGGATTCTGAGCCTGTCACTCAAGCCCACGTCCACCGTCAAAGACGGCAAACTGATCCCGTCGTCGATCACGTTCGACAACTACCGCGGAATTTTTCAAGGAGGCCTGTTCGGCCCCGCACTGCGCAATTCGATCGGTATCGGCCTGATCACCACCGCGATTGCCGTCGTCGTCGGTGCGATGGCCGCGTATGCCATTGCGCGACTGGACTTCCCGGGTAAGCGTCTGCTTGTCGGCATCGCGCTGTTGATCGCAATGTTCCCCCAAATCTCGCTGGTTTCACCGTTGTTCGACATCTCGCGTGCACTGGGCCTGTTCAACACCTGGCCGGGGCTGATCATCCCGTACATCACGTTTGCGCTGCCCCTGGCCATCTACACGTTGGCCGCGTTCTTCCGCGAGATCCCGTGGGACCTGGAGAAGGCGGCGAAAATGGACGGCGCCACGCCCTCGCAGGCCTTCCGCAAGGTCATCGTTCCATTGGCCGCGCCGGGGATCGTCACCGCCGCGATCCTGGTGTTCATCTTCGCGTGGAACGATCTGCTGCTGGCCATCTCGCTGACGGCGACAACCGCGTCGATCACCGCGCCGGTCGCGATCGCGAATTTCCCCGGTAGTTCGCAGTTCGTTGAGCCCACCGGATCCATCGCGGCGGGCGCGATGGTGATTACGGTTCCGATCATCGTTTTTGTTCTAATCTTCCAACGACGGATCGTCGCAGGCTTGACCTCCGGCGCAGTGAAGGGATAGTCGATGGCCGAGATCGTGTTGGACAGGGTGACCAAGAGTTACCCCGACGGCACTACGGCCGTGCAAGATTTGTCGCTGGACATCGCCGACGGCGAGTTCATCATTCTGGTCGGTCCCTCCGGCTGCGGTAAGTCGACGACGCTGAACATGATCGCCGGACTCGAGGAGATCACGTCGGGGGAGTTGCGCATCGGTGGCGAGCGCGTCAACGAGAAGGCGCCGAAGGACCGCGACATCGCGATGGTGTTCCAGTCCTATGCGCTGTATCCGCACATGACAGTGCGTCAAAACATCGCGTTTCCACTCACGTTGGCCAAGATGAAGAAGGCCGAGATTGCTCAAAAGGTCGAGGAGACCGCGAAAATCCTTGACCTGACCGAACTTCTGGACCGCAAGCCCGCCAGTTTGTCGGGCGGTCAACGGCAGCGGGTCGCGATGGGCCGTGCGATCGTCCGCAGTCCCAGGGCCTTTCTGATGGACGAGCCGCTGTCGAATCTGGACGCCAAGCTGCGCGTGCAGATGCGCAGCGAGATCGCTCGCCTGCAGCATCGACTGCGCACCACCACCGTTTACGTCACCCACGATCAGACCGAGGCCATGACGCTCGGCGACCGGGTCGTGGTGATGCGTGCCGGCGTCGCGCAGCAGATCGGCACGCCGCAAGAGCTTTACGACAGGCCGATCAATCTGTTCGTGGCGGGGTTCATCGGCTCGCCGGCCATGAACTTCTTCCCGGCAAAGTTGAACGACGTCGGTGTCAGCCTGCCGTTCGGCGAGGTCACGCTGACGCAGGAGGTGCACGATGTCGTCGCGCAGCATCCGACGCCGACGAATGTGATCGTGGGGGTCCGGCCCGAGCACATCGAGGACGCGAAGCTGATCGACACCTACCAGCGGTTGCGTGGGCTGGTCTTCGAAGTGGGCGTCGAAATGGTCGAGTCGCTCGGCTCGGAGAAGATCGTGCACTTCACGGTCGAGGGTGCCTCCGCACACTCGGCTCACCTCGCCGAATTGGCCGCCGATACCGGTGTCGGCGAAAACGAGTTCGTCGCAAGGCTTCCCGCAGAATCGGGTGCGACGGTCGGCGAGAGCATCGAGTTGGTCTTCGATACCGCCAAGCTGGCGATCTTCGATGCCGACTCAGGCACTAACCTGACGATTCCTCCCACCGGGTGACAGACGTCACGGCCGCGGTGCGCGCGCATCTGCACGCCCATTTCGCCCGCGCCGGCACGTCGACCGAGCCCGATGTCGCCACGGTGACGTTTGTCGGTGTACCGCCGATCGACGTGCTGAGGTTCGGCCCCGACTCGGGCGGCCTCATTCACTTTGTGTCACTTGGTGGTTCGCGCCAGGGCGACGGCACGCCGACCGAGGTTGTGGTGAGCCTGCGCGGGCCCTCGATAGCGACCGGGATCGCCCGCAGTGTCGCGGTGCTCGCCGCGGCGCCGGCGGTGGAGGGTTTGATTCCGGTTCCCGGCGCGCTCGTCGACCTCGGACAGCCGACATGGAAGACAGCGCCGTTCACCGCTTTTCTGTTGGGGGACAGCGAAATCGAAGCCGTACGGCGGGGTGCAGTTCCTGCAGGCGACCCCGGTCACAGCCAACGAGGCGGCATGGGTGCGGCTCAAAGGCGCGAACGCGATGCGGCAGGCGTGGCAGGAGGACGGCGTCGACGTACGTGACCCTGGCCGGCCGGCGTCCGCTCCCGGCTAGGCGTACCCCTTCCCACTCTCAATATATAGGGCGCCGGGGGACTTGCGGCAAGACCCGGGTCGTGCCGCAGAATCGCCCGCCGAGGCCAGAACCTGCAGAAATGAGAGTTGCGAAATGGGTGTTTCGTTGTCGACGGACGGGTCGCACGGGGACGTCGAGCCGATTGCCGAACATGCGGTGGTCGTTGCTGGAGGAGGCCCGACAGGGCTGATGTTGGGAGGTGAGTTGGCGTTGGCGGGGGTCGACGTTGCCATTGTCGAGCGGCGTGCCGACCAGGATCTGATCGGGTCGCGCGCGGGCGGTTTCCATTCACGCACCATCGAGGTGCTCGATCAGCGTGGAATCGCCGACCGGTTCCTGTTTCAGGGGCGGGTCGCGCAGGTCGCGCGGTTCTGCGGGGCTCCATTGGACATCAGCGACTTTCCCACCCGGCACAACTACGGCCTCGGGCTGTGGCAGAACCACATCGAGCGCATACTGGCCGGCTGGGTCGACGAGCTAGGGGTCCCGATTTATCGCGGGCGGGAGGTGACGGATATCGCCCAACACGATGCCGGGGTCGACCTGACACTGTCCGACGGCCCGTCAATGCGGGCCGAGTATCTGGTCGGGTGCGACGGAGGACGAAGTCTGGTCCGTCAAGCCGCCGGCATCGAGTTCCCCGGGTGGGATCCGACAACGAGCTCCCTGATCGCCGAGGTTGAAATCGCCGAACACACGGGCGAAGTGCCGGAATGGGGCATCGTCCGTCACGACGAACTCGGCGTCCATGGCATGACCAGGCTGGAGGACGGGGGGCGGGCCCGGGTCGTAGTCACCGAGCGACGCCTCGGATCCGGTAGCGAACCCACCCTTCACGATCTCAGCGAGGCGCTCGTCGCCGTATACGGGACCGATTACGGGATTCACAGTCCCACCTGGATCTCCAGGTTCACCGATATGACGCGGCAGGCCGCGACCTACCGGAACGGACGGGTCCTGCTGGCCGGCGATGCCGCACATGTGCACGACCCGGTGGGTGGACAGGGTCTCAACACCGGCCTGCAGGATGCGGTGAATCTGGGCTGGAAGCTGGCGCAGGTGGTCAACCAGACATCGCCAGAAAGTCTTCTCGATACCTACCATGCCGAGCGCCACCCGGTCGCTGCCCGCGTGCTGCGCAACACGATGGCGCAAGTCGCGCTTCGTCGTCTGGACGACCGCAGAAAGGCGTTGAGCGACAGCATTTCCGAGCTTCTCAGCATGGAGGAGCCTCGCAAACGATTCGCCGGGATGATGTCTGGTCTGGACATTCGTTACGACCTCGGTGAGGGGCACCCGCTGCTGGGGCGCCGCATGCCCGATCTCGACCTGGTCACCGCCAACGGCCCGCTGCGGGCCTTCACCCTCCTGCATGATGCCCGGCCGGTGCTGCTCAACCTCGGTGAGCCCGGCGGTTTCGACATCTCTCCGTGGGCGAATCGTGTTCGGTTGATCGACGCCGAATACGTTGGTATGTGGGAACTTCCGGTAATCGGTCCGGTCACCCCACCTGCTGCCGTGTTGATCCGGCCCGACGGACATGTCGCCTGGGTGGGTGACCTGACCGACGTGGGGCTCCCCGACGCGCTCACCACCTGGTTCGGGCGGTCTACTGCGGACTAGCTGCGGCTAGAGCCAGTGAACCCGCCGGAAGGTGACGTACAGGAACAAGCACACCACCAGCATCAGCGCAAGCGCCGACGGGTAGCCCCACACCGCGTGCAGTTCGGGCATGTGGTCGAAATTCATCCCGTAGATGCCGGCGATGGCCGTCGGCACTGCCGCGATCGCCACCCAGGCGGAAATCTTGCGCATGTCGATGTTCTGCTGCATCGCGACCTTGCCCAGGGCGGCGTTGACCAGTGAGCTCAGCATGTCGTCGTAGCTGTTGATTCGGTCGGCGGCCTGGATCTGGTGGTCGAGCACGTCGCGCATGTACCGCCTGACCTCAGTGTTGATCAGGTCGTTGTGCTCAGACGCGAGCCGTTGCAGGGCCACCGTCAGCGGGCCGACCGCCCGGCGCAGCTCGACGACCTCCCGCTTGAGGAGGTAGATGCATTCGACGTTGGTGTACGTGCGCGGCGAGAAGACCTCCGATTCCATCGCATCGATGTCGACTTCGATCATGTCGGTGACGTCGAGGTAGTGGTCGACGACGTTGTCGGCGATCGCGTGCATCACCACGTACGGGCCCAGCTTCGTGACCGCGGGCGAAGCGTCGATGCGCTGACGAACGGCGGCGAGCTTGCCGTGCTCGCCATGGCGGACCGTCACCACGAAGTCCGCTCCGACGAAGATCATGATTTCGCCGGTCTCCACGATCTCGCGGGCCTTGGCAATGGATTCGTGCTCCACGTAGTTGACGGTCTTGAGCACGAGAAACAGAGTCTTGTCGTAGCGTTCCAGCTTCGGCCGCTGATGCGCATGCACGGCGTCTTCAACAGCCAGTTCGTGCAGCCCGAACACATCGGCGACGGTCTGCATCTGGTGCTCGTCGGGTTCGTGCAGGCCGACCCACACGAACGCTTCCTTGCCCGCCCGCTCCAGGTCGCGGGCCTTCTCCAGCGCCCCGGCGTGCGTGTATTTGCCGGCCAGACGCTGGCCGTCGACGTAGACGCCGCAGTCGACCATCGCACGCGCGACAGGGACGTGGATGGACTGTGGGTGCGCGGTCGGCAACCTTGGGACGCACGACGGGTCGAAGTGGAGGCAATGCGCGAAACGATGGCATCGGGTCACTCTCCCGCCGCAGCGCAGATCTAATCGAGCGTCGGTCAATGCTACGCGTCCGACCTGGGGTCGGACCGAAGATTGGGACCCGGCGCGGGTGCGCTAGTTTCGTCCGGAACCCAACTCTTTCCCAAGGAGCATCCGACGTGAGCACATCTCCCCTCAAGGTTGCCGTCACCGGCGCCGCCGGTCAGATCGGCTACAGCCTGCTGTTCCGCCTGGCGAGCGGTTCGTTGCTGGGACCGGACCGTCCGATCGAGCTGCGTCTGCTCGAGATCGAGCCCGCGCTCAAGGCGCTCGAGGGTGTGGTGATGGAGCTCGACGACTGCGCGTTCCCGTTGCTGGCCGGCGTCGAGATCGGGGCCGACGCGAACAAGGTCTTCGACGGCGTGAACCTTGCCCTGCTCGTCGGTGCCCGTCCGCGCGGCCCGGGCATGGAGCGCAGCGACCTGCTGGAGGCGAACGGCGCGATCTTCACCGCCCAGGGCAAGGCCCTGGGCGAGGTCGCGGCGGATGACATCCGCATCGGCGTGACCGGCAACCCGGCCAACACCAACGCGCTGATCGCGATGAGCAATGCGCCTGATATCCCGCAGGAGCGTTTCTCGGCGCTGACCCGCCTCGACCACAACCGGGCGATCAGCCAGTTGGCCCGCAAGACCGAAGCCAAGGTCACCGACATCAAGAAGATGACGATCTGGGGCAACCACTCGGCCACCCAGTATCCCGACGTGTTCCACGCCGAGGTCGGCGGCAAGAACGCGGCCGAGGTCGTCAACGACCAGGACTGGATCGAGAACGACTTCATCCCGACCGTCGCGAAGCGCGGCGCTGCGATCATCGACGCGCGCGGAGCCTCGTCGGCCGCCTCGGCGGCGTCGGCGACCATCGATGCCGCACGCGACTGGCTGCTGGGCAGCTCGAAGGGCGACTGGGTTTCGATGGCGGTCGTCTCGGACGGCAGCTACGACGTGCCGGAGGGCTTGATTTCGTCGTTCCCGGTGACGACGAAGGACGGCAACTGGACGATCGTGCAGGGATTGGAGATCGACGAGTTCTCTCGCGGCCGGATCGACAAGTCGACCGCGGAACTCGCCGACGAACGCAAAGCGGTCACCGAACTCGGGCTGATCTAAGCGCGCTCAGTCGAAGTCCGGTCCGATCGAGCGGTCGACCGCCTCCCCGGGCGGATGGTTGGACGCCGCCGCGATTTGCTTCCATGCCCCGGGCGGGTAGTAGTGGGACCACTTGCCGGGCTCCGCAAAGTGCACGACGAGCACTCCGCCCGCAAGGAAGTCGTACGCGTCGTCGTCGCCACAGTCCTGCGGGTCATCGCCGCTGAGCCATACTTTGAAAGCCATCTCGGCAGTATGCTCGCCGGCGCGATTACGCCATAGCGCGCCGCGGTGCGCCGACTCAGCGTAGTGATTCAGGGCCGCCAAATTCGGTTCAGTACCCTTGCCCCCGTGTCCGAAAAGCCGCACGCGGAGGAGAACCCGCCCGAAACCTCGCAGGTCGTCATCACCGACGAGGAGATTTTCGAGGCTCACGTAGGCGGCAAGCTCTCCGTGGAGCTGAAGTCTCCGCTGGACACCCAGCGCGCGTTGTCGATCGCCTACACCCCCGGTGTGGCACAGGTCAGTCGCGCGATCGCCGCGGACCACACCCTGGCCGCACGCTACACCTGGGCGAACCGTCTGGTGGCTGTGGTCAGCGACGGCACGGCGGTTCTCGGACTCGGCGACATCGGCGCGGCGGCCGCACTGCCCGTGATGGAGGGCAAGTGCGCGTTGATCAAGGAATTCGGCGGGCTGGACTCGATCCCGATCGTGCTCGACACCAAGGATCCCGACGAGATCGTCGAAACCCTGGTGCGGCTGCGTCCGACGTTCGGGGCGGTGAACCTAGAGGACATCTCCGCGCCGCGCTGCTTCGAGATCGAACGACGCCTCATCGAGACGCTGGACTGCCCGGTGATGCACGACGACCAGCACGGCACCGCGATCGTCGTCCTCGCGGCATTGACGGGTGCCACCAAAGTCCTTGACCGCGACATGACGTCGCTGCGCCTAGTGATCTCCGGCGCCGGCGCGTCTGGGCTGGCGTGCGCCAATATTCTTCTCTCCATGGGGGTTTCGGATATCACGATGCTCGACTCCCGGGGCATCGTTCATCCCGCACGCGACGACCTGAGCGCCGCCAAGGCCGAGCTCGCGCGGCGCACCAATCCTGCGGGCCTTTCCGGCGGCATGGTCGAGGCGCTCAAGGGCGCCGACATGTTCCTCGGTGTCTCGGGCGGTGTGGTCCCCGAGGAACTGATCGCGACGATGGCCCCCGGCGGCATCGTGTTCGCGCTGTCGAATCCTGACCCGGAGATCCACCCCGATGTGGCCGCCAAGCACGCCGCGGTGGTGGCGACCGGCCGCAGCGATTTCCCCAACCAGATCAACAACGTGCTGGCCTTCCCGGGGGTGTTCCGCGGTGCGCTCGACGCGGGGGCGCGCAGGATCACCGAGAAGATGAAGCTGGCCGCGGCCGAGGCGATCGTCTCGGTGGTCGGCGACGACCTGGCCCCGGACCGGATCGTGCCG
Source organism: uncultured Actinomycetota bacterium (assembly GCA_963744085.1). Taxonomy (GTDB): domain Bacteria; phylum Actinomycetota; class Actinomycetes; order Mycobacteriales; family Mycobacteriaceae; genus Mycobacterium. Next base: position 102,351 of record CAVUSK010000010.1, on the reverse strand, counting down.
AGCCCGCTGGATCCGCGGGTCGGGCCGGCCGTGGCGGAGGCCGTGGCCGCCGCGGCGGACACGTCGGGTGACTAGAAGGGTTCTCGGCGTCCTGCTGACCACCGCGCTTTTGGTGGCCGGCTGCGCTGACAAGCACTCCGCGCCCGATCTCGTGGTGGGTGCTGGAACGGATGCGGAGTCGACGGTGCTCGCCGAGCTTTACGCCGCGGCCCTGCGCTACTACGGTTCTGCAGCGCGGATCGAGCACATGTCTGACCCGATCGCCGCGCTCGACGCCGGCGACGTCAGCGTGGTGCCAGCGTTCACCGGCCGTGTGCTGGCTATGTTCGCGCCGAACCCCACCGTGATCCAGGACAAGAACGTCTACCGCGCGATGGTCGCGGCGCTTCCCGAAGGCGTGGCCGCCGGCGACTACACCGCCGCCGCGGAGGACAAGCCTGCTGTGGCGGTGACCGGACAAACCGCCGACGGATGGGGTTCACGGGATCTGACGGCGCTGGTCCCGCATTGTCATCAGTTGACGACGGGATCGGTGACAGGTGCCCAGCACCCCGCGGTGATTGGCGGCTGCAAATTGCCCGTGCCTCGTGAATTTCCTACTGATACTGCGCTTTTCGCTGCCCTGCGGGCCGGACAGATCAACGCGGCATTGACCTCATCCGCCGACCCCGGCATCCCCGACGACGTGATTGTTCTGGCGGATCGCCGACCGCCGATGGTGCAGGCCGAGAACGTCGTTCCGCTGTATCGACCCAGCGTGCTGACCGAGCAGCAAGTGCTTGCCATCAACGAGATCGCCGGGGAGTTCGACACCAGCGCGCTTGTCGACATGCGACGCCAGGTGGCGAACGGGGTCGATCCGCGCCAGGTCGCCGAGGCGTGGCTGGCCGCGCACCCGTTGGGCCGGTAGCGCGCTATTTCTTCGTGGGCAGTGCGCGCGCCGTGATCGCGGCGAAAAGCCGCTGATACCCGGATCCGGTCAGCCGGACGATGATGTCGAGGACTTTGGCGTCCGCGCCCACCAGCACGCGGGCCTTGTTCTTGCGCACGCCGTCGAGAATGATCTGCGCCGCCTTCTGCGGCGATGTGCGGGCCAGCTTGTCGAATGACTGCGCCAGCTCGGAGACGTCGAGCCCTTCGGCTGCCGTCGCGTTACGCGCGATAGCTGTCTTGATTCCTCCCGGATGCACGGTGGTCACCTTCACCGGGTGCCCGGCCAGCATCATCTCCTGGCGCAGCGCCTCGGTGAAGCCGCGCACCGCGAACTTGGCCGAGTTGTAGGCGGCCTGGCCGGGCACCGAGAACAATCCGAAGATGCTGGAGATGTTGATGACGTGCCCGTCGCCGGACGCGATGAGATGCGGCAGGAACGCTTTGGTGCCGTTGACCACCCCCCAGTAGTCGACGTCCATGACGCGTTCGATGTCCTTGAACTGGCTGACCTCGATATCGCCCGCGAACGCGATGCCCGCGTTGTTGTAGATCTGATTGACCGTGCCGAAGTGGTCGTTGACCGCGTCCGCGTATGCCAGAAACGCCGCCCGCTCGCTGACGTCGAGGCGGTCGAACTTCACCGGCGCGCCGATGGCGTTCAGCCGCTCCTCGGTCGCGGCGAGACCGTCGACGTCGACGTCACTGATCGCGAGCTTGGCGCCCGACCGCGCCAGCTCGATTGCCAGCGCCTGGCCGATACCTGAGCCCGCCCCGGTGACGACGGCAACTTTTCCGGCAAAACCCTCCATTGAGCACCCCTTCCTGCCCGAATGTGCGGCTGTCACTCTACGCACGCTGGTTTTCGTAACATCTGCGGTCCCCGCTACGATGCCCAATTCATGACACTCAAATTTGCTGCGGGCGTCGGGTCGTTGATCGTTTCCGGGGGTCTGGCCGCAGCCGCAACCGGGCTGGCCGCCCCTGCGCAGGCCGACTCGACTGCTGACACGTTCCTCAACGCGCTGACAACCGCCGGCCTGGCCAACGTCGATACGGGTAACGCCGTCGAGCTGGGCCAGTCGGTCTGCCCGATGCTCGCCGATACCGGTCAGAACACCGCGGACGTTGCGGCCAAGGTCGCCGACATCGGCGGTATGCCGCTGGGCCCCGCGCACATGTTCACCGGGCTCGCGATCTCGGTCTTCTGCCCGCAGGCCGTCGCACGGCTTTCAGACCCGGCGGCCATCACCGGATTGGTGAACGGCCAGACGCCGGTGCCGCTGTCGGTTCTCGGGCTGTAGCCCCTACGCCCGTCCGCCTTCGACCGGCTGCCCAGCGGCCTTCCATGCCACGAGACCGCCGTCGAGGTGGGCGACGCTGGAGTAGCCCAGCTGCTGGAGCAGCGTCGGCCGACAACGCCGATCGCCCACCCGAGGCACAGTGAACGATGATGCGCCGATTCGGGTCGAACTCGGCGCGGTGGTAGGGACTCGACGGGTCGGCGAAAAACTCGAGCATTCCGCGCGGCGCGTGCACCGCCCCGGCGATCGTCCCGTTTTTCGTCGCGCTCGTTCTGCTCGCGCACGTCGACGAGTATCGCGTTCCCGCCGGCCAACTCGCTCGCCACCTGGTCGGGGGCCAGGTTCTCGACGCGCTGCTTGGCCTCGCTGACTAATTCCGCCGACGTTTTCGCCATCACCGTGTCCTCACTTAGCCGAACGCCTCGTCGATGATCTCCTGCTGCTCCACGGCGTGCACCTTCGCCGACCCCGACGACGGCGCCGACATCGCGCGGCGCGAGATCCGCTTGATGTTCTTGAGTTCGGGTACCAGCTCGGGGAGCTCCAGGCCGAATGTCGGCCAGGCGCCCTGATTCGCCGGCTCCTCCTGCACCCAGAAGTACTCCTCGACGTTCGGATACTGCTCGAGCGTGCTCGGCAACCGGTAACGGGGAATCGGATACAGCTGTTCGACCCGCAGGATCGCGATGTCGTCGCGGTTGTCCTTGGCCTTGCGGGCGACGAGCTCGTAGTACAGCTTGCCGCTGACCAACAGCATCCGCTTGACCTTGCTGCGGTCTCCGTCGCCGACGTCGTAGGTGGGCTCTTCGAGCACCGAACGGAACTTCATCTCGGTGAACTCGCGAATCTCGCTGACGGCGGCCTTGTTTCGCAGCATCGACTTCGGCGTGAACACGATCAGCGGCCGGTGAATGCCGTCGTGCGCGTGCCGACGCAGCAAGTGGAAGTAGTTGGCCGGCGTCGACGGCTGCGCGACGGTCATCGAGCCCTCGGCGCACACCTGAAGGAACCGCTCGATGCGCCCGGACGTATGGTCTGGGCCCTGCCCCTCGTGGCCGTGCGGCAGCAGCAGCACCACCTCCGACATCTGCCCCCATTTCGCTTCACCCGAGCTGATGAACTCGTCGATGATCGACTGTGCGCCGTTCACGAAGTCGCCGAACTGCGCCTCCCACAACACAAGTGCGTCAGGGTCGCCCAATGAGTAGCCGTATTCGAAGCCCACGGCGGCGAACTCGGACAGCGGCGAGTCGTACACCATGAACCGGCCGCCGTTGGGTGTCCCGTCCTCGTTGGTGCCCAGCAGCTGCAGCGGCGTGAACTCCGCACCGGTCTTGCGGTCGATGATCACCGAGTGGCGCTGGCTGAACGTGCCGCGCCGCGTGTCCTGCCCGGACAACCGCACCGTTCTGCCTTCGGAGACAAGCGTTCCCAGCGCCAGCAACTCGCCGAAGGCCCAGTCGACCTTGCCGTTGTACGCCATTTCGCGGCGCTTCTCGAGGACAGGCTTCACCCGCGGGTGCACATTGAAGCCCTCCGGGGATGCCAACTGGGCGTCGCCGATTCGCGCCAGCAGAGATTTCTCGACCGCCGTGGACAGCCCCTTCCGAAGCTGCTGCTCGGACTCGACGGACTCGCTGGGCTCGATCTCGTGCTTCTCCAGCTCGCGAACCTCGTTGAAGACCTGTTCGAGTTGGCCCTGGTAGTCGCGCAACGCGTCCTCGGCCTCTTTGATCGAGATGTCGCCACGTCCGATCAACGCTTCGGTGTACGTCTTGCGGGCACCGCGCTTGGTGTCGATCTCGTCGTACATATAGGGCTGCGTCATCGACGGGTCGTCGCCCTCGTTGTGCCCGCGGCGGCGGTAGCACAGCATGTCGATCACGACGTCCTTCTTGAACTGCTGCCGGAAATCCACCGCCAGTCGCGCCACCCATTCGCATGCCTCAGGGTCGTCGCCGTTGACGTGGAAGATCGGCGCGCCCACCATCTTCGCGACGTCGGTGCAGTACTCCGACGACTTGGCATCGCTCGGTGACGTGGTAAACCCGATCTGGTTGTTGACGATGATGTGGATCGTGCCGCCGGTGCGGTAACCGCGCAGCAGCGACAGGTTCAGTGTCTCGGCGACCACGCCTTGACCCGCGAACGCGGCATCACCGTGAAGCATCAGCGGCATGATCGGAAAACGACGCTCGGCTTCTCCGCTTTCCGGGCGCTTCTCGAGGAGGTCCTGTTTGGCCCGAACCAGGCCTTCGAGCACCGGATCGACTGCCTCCAGGTGCGACGGGTTCGCGGTCAGCGACACCTCGATGTCGTTGTCGCCGAACATCTGAATGTAGGTGCCGGTGGCGCCGAGATGGTATTTCACGTCACCGGAGCCGTGCGCCTGCGACGGGTTCAGGTTGCCCTCGAACTCGGAGAAGATCTGCGAGTAGGGCTTGCCGACGATGTTGGCCAGCACATTGAGCCGGCCGCGGTGCGGCATGCCGACGACGACCTCGTCGAGCCCGTGTTCGGCGGCCTGGTCGATCGCCGCGTCCATCATCGGGATGACGGTCTCGGCACCTTCAAGCGAAAAGCGTTTCTGCCCAACATATTTGGTCTGCAGGAAGGTCTCGAACGCCTCGGCGGCATTGAGCTTGCTCAGGACGTACTTCTGCTGGGCGACAGTTGGCTTCTCGTGCTTGACCTCGATGCGTTCCTGCAGCCACTTCTGCTGCTCGGGCTCGAGGATGTGGGTGTATTCGACGCCGATGTGACGGCAATACGCATCGCGCAGTAGACCGAGGACGTCGCGCAGCTTCTTGTGCTCTGCGCCGGCGAAGCCGCCGACCTTGAACACCCGGTCGAGGTCCCACAGCGTCAAACCGTGTGTGAGCACGTCGAGATCGGGATGGCTGCGGAACCGGATTTTGTCCAGACGCAGTGGGTCGATGTCGGCCATCAGGTGGCCGCGGTTGCGGTAGGCCGCGATCAGCTCGATGATGCGGGCGTTCTTGTCGACGATCGGGTCCGGGTTGTCGGTGCGCCAGCGGACCGGCTCGTAGGGGATGCCGAGCTCGTGGAAGATCTCGTCCCAGAAGTCGTCGGAGAGCAGCAGCCCGTGGACGGTGCGCAGGAAATCGCCGGACTCGGCGCCCTGGATGATGCGGTGGTCGTACGTCGACGTCAACGTGACGAGCTTGCCGACACCCAGCTCCGCGATCCGGTCCTCGCTGGCGCCCTGGAACTCGGCCGGGTATTCCATCGCGCCGACGCCGATGATCGCGCCCTGCCCGCGCATCAGCCGTGGCACCGAATGCACTGTGCCGATCGTGCCGGGGTTCGTCAGCGAGATCGTCACGCCAGAAAAGTCCTCGGCCGTCAGCTTCCCGTCGCGGGCCCGCCGGACGATGTCCTCGTATGCGGCGATGAACTGGCCGAACCGCATGGTCTCGGCTTCCTTGATGGCGGCGACGACCAGCTGACGGTTTCCGTCCTTGCCGTGCAAGTCGATCGCGAGGCCAAGATTGGTGTGCGCCGGCGTGACGATGTTGGGCTTCCCGTCGACCTCGGCGTAGTGCCGGTTCATGTTCGGGAACTTCTCGGTCGCCTGCACGATGGCGTACCCGAGCACGTGGGTGAACGAGATCTTGCCGCCGCGCGTGCGCTTGAGGTGGTTGTTGATGACGATCCGGTTGTCGATCATCAGCTTCGCCGGAACTGCGCGCACGCTGGTGGCCGTCGGCACGTCCAGGGACGCCGCCATGTTCTTGACCACCGCGGCGGCCGCGCCGCGAAGAACCTGAACCTCGTCGTCGGATGCCACACTCACCGGCGGCGTCTTGGCGACCGGTCTCGTCTCCTGCTTGGGCTGGGCCTTCGGTCGCCCGTCGGCTTTGCCTGTCTCTTCGCGCAAGCCCTGATCAGCCTGGCCTTCGGCGGTCCTGGCCGCTTTCGGCGTCGTCTGGGTGTCCGACGGCGAGGTCTGCTGTCCGTTTCCGGTGGGTTCGGGGGAGTAGTCGACGAGGAATTCGTGCCAGCTCGGGTCCACCGACGAGGGATCGTCCCGGAACTTGCGGTACATCTCTTCGACTAGCCACTCGTTTTGCCCGAATGGTGAAGGTGAACTGCTCACAGCGGCTGCTCGCCTCGATTCGTCTTGTCAAAGCGGTTTACGGCTGTTTCCGCCGTCCTAAAGGCTAACGCGTTGGCCGTCGCACCGACCATTGCCTGCGAGATTCCCGACCGCTCAATTTCTAACAGTACGCCCGTTCTGGGAAGTGGGGCGACCAGGTTACTGCGACGCGCTCGCCGACGGCAGCACGTGCAGCGCGACCGGCCACCTGCTGGGCGCCGGTCCAAATGCGTTGCGGGCGTTGCTGACGATCTTCTTGCCCATCAACCGGTTCCCGCCGCCGCCGATCACCGCGCCGATGCCCATCGGCAGCATCTTGCCGAACGCGATCGTTCCGCGTTTCAGCGCGTAGCGCTTCACGAAATACCTGAGCAGCCGGTTGTTGAGTTGCGACACCATCGGCAACGGCAGCGCGGCGGTGGACTCGCCGAGCCACGCCCCGTTGGTGCGGCCGGGCCCTACCAGTTCTCGGACGGCTCCCTTGCTCTCGTCGCCGACCAGCACTGCCAGCACCAGCGCACGGCGGTGCTCGCGGTGTCCGGCGGGGATCCCGTGCACTTCAGCGACGGCGAGCGCAAACAGCGCGGTGGCTTCCAGGAAGACGACCGTCTCGCCGGCGACGGCCGACAGCGCGGCGAGCGTGCCGATGCCGGGGAAGGTTGCTGCCGATCCGACCGCAGCCCCGCTGGCCATCACCGCGGCGAGATAACGCTTCTCGAGTTTGGTGACGATCTGCGCCGGTAACGCGTTCGGGTTCACGCGGCGCAACCGCTGCACATATGCCTCGACCGCGGGCGCCTGCACTCGTGCGCCACGCTCGAGGATCGTCGACAGCGCCTTTGCGGCCGCACCGGGATTCTCGTCGGTGTCGGAAGGTTTCTGCGCCCTCGGTCTGTTGCGTGCCGCGTTCATTGAGCCTCCTCGGTCTCAGGCTACCGGCAGACGATTGTGCTGCGGCTTCGGACGCATGCGGGTGGCGGGAACAAGATATCGACGCGCGGCGCTGCTTACCCGCATGGCAACATCGCCCGATGTGGACGTGACGAGCGAGTGCGCGGTGGTGCCCGAGCCGTCGGTGAGCCGCACGCGCATGATCGTGGTGTTGGGGGCGCTCGTCGCGTTGGGGCCGCTGACCCTCGACCTGTATCTGCCCGCGCTGCCGCGGATCACCGACGAACTGGCGGTGTCGTCGTCGATCACGCAACTGACCCTCACGGGAACACTGGCCGGGCTGGCGTTCGGGCAATGGATCGTGGGTCCGCTGTCGGACTCGCTCGGTCGCCGCAAGCCGCTGGTCGCCGGAATCGTGCTGCACATGCTGGCGTCGGTGGTGTGCTTGCTGGCACCCGATATCGCGGTGCTGGGAGTCGGCCGGGTGCTTCAGGGAATCGGTGCGTCCGCGGCGATGGTGGTGGCGATCGCGGTCGTCGGCGACCTCTTCGACGATTCAGCGGCGGCCACCGTGCTGTCGCGGCTGATGTTGGTGCTGGGCGTGGCGCCGGTCGTCGCGCCGTCACTGGGCGCGGCAGTGCTGCTGCATGCGTCATGGCATTGGGTGTTCGGGGTGCTCGTGCTGCTGGCCGGCTGCTTGCTCGTGGTGGCCGTGGTCGCGCTGCCCGAAACGCTGCCGCCCTCACATCGCAGGCCGCTGCGGCTCGGTGCGATCGGGGCGACATACCTGCAGCTGCTGCGTGATGCAAGGTTCGTGATCCTGGTACTGGTCGCCGCGCTCGCGATGTCCGGGCTGTTCGCCTACATCTCAGGTGCCTCGTTCGTGCTGCAGGGTTACTACGGGCTCGACCAGCAGGTGTTCGCGATCGTGTTCGGCGCCGGGGCGATTTCCTTCATCACCGCCTCGCAGCTCAATGTTGTTCTGCTGAAGCGATTTACGCCGCAGAACATCGTGGTGTGCGCGTTGGCCGGTGCTGTCATCGCCGGTGCGGCGTTCGTCGGTCTCGCGCTGGCGCACTTCGGCGGGCTGCCCGGATTCTTGTTGCCGGTGTGGTCGATCCTGGCCGCGATGGGACTGGTGATCCCGAATGCACCGGCGCTGGCGCTGTCCCGGCATCACGAGGCCGCGGGCACAGCCGCCGCGCTGCTCGGCGCCGCGCAGTTCGGGATCGGCGCCGCGGTGGCACCCGTGGTCGGGTTGCTCGGCAACAACGAGCTCGCGCTGGCCCTGGTGATGACGACCGGCGTGGTGGTCGCGCTGCTCGCACTCGTGACCGTCGGTCGGCCCGGAAGCCGGGCCCCGGTCGGATAGCACCACCGAGTTGTGCCCTTCGGTGGCAGTCCGTAGCCTCGCACGGGACTACTCCGCGCGGAGTAGTCGGCGTCGAAATAGGGAATGGAAACTGCATGACCTATCAAGTGGCGTCGCTGGGCATCTTTGTGCCGGGGCTGCTGCACGAGCGCCCGATGCACGGGTACGAGACCTGCTGGCCACCACCGAGGCGAAGTTCGGGTCTCTGGGCGAGGTGACGCGATGAGCGTGCTCACCGAGCAAATCCCCGCAGTACCGCAACCGCGTCCCGAAAATCCGTGGCGTGCGCTGTGGGCGATGATGGTCGGCTTCTTCATGATCTTGGTCGACTCGACGATCGTCGCGGTCGCCAACCCGCGCATCATGGAGAAGCTCGACACCGATTACAACACGGTGATCTGGGTGACCAGCGCGTACCTGCTGGCATATGCGGTGCCGCTGCTGGTCGCCGGCCGGCTCGGAGACCGGTTCGGCCCGAAGAACCTGTACCTGATCGGGCTCACGATCTTCACCGCCGCGTCGCTGTGGTGCGGGCTGTCGGGCTCCATCGAGATGCTGATCGCGGCTCGCGTGGTGCAGGGACTGGGTGCTGCGCTGCTGACCCCGCAGACCTTGTCCACGATCACGCGGATCTTCCCCCCGGAACGACGTGGCGTCGCGATGAGCCTGTGGGGTGCGACAGCTGGGGTCGCGACGCTCGTTGGACCGCTCGCCGGCGGCGTGCTTGTCGACAGCCTCGGCTGGCAGTGGATCTTCTTCGTCAACGTCCCGATCGGCATCATCGGCATCGCGCTCGCGGTCTGGTTGATCCCGGTGCTGCCGACCCACGTGCACCGCTTCGACATCTTCGGCGTGCTGCTGTCGGGCGTGGGGATGTTCTTGATCGTGTTCGGTCTGCAGGAGGGCCAGTCGCATCACTGGGCGCTGTGGATCTGGGCCACGATCGTCGCCGGCGTCGCCGTGACGGGGGCGTTCTTGTACTGGCAGTGGGTGAACAAGGGCGAACCACTGATCCCGTTGCGAGTGTTCGCTGATCGCGACTTCTCGCTGTCGAACGGCGCCATCGCGGTGATGGGCTTCGTCGTGGTCGCCATGGTGCTGCCACTGATGTTCTATCTGCAGGCGGTGTGCGGCTTGTCGCCGACCAGGTCGGCACTGCTGATGGCGCCGACGGCGGTGACCACCGGCGTGCTCGCACCCTTCGTCGGCCGCATCGTCGACCGTTCGCATCCCCGGCCGATCGTCGGCTTCGGCTTCGCGGTGCTGGCAATCTCATTGACGTGGTTGTCCTTCGAGATGACGCCGACCACTCCGATCTGGCGTCTGGTGTTGCCGTTCACCGCGATGGGTGTGGGCATGGCGTTCATCTGGGCGCCGTTGGCGGCCACCGCAACCCGCAACCTTCCGCCGGAGCTGGCGGGCGCGGGCTCGGGCGTGTACAACGCGACCCGCCAGGTCGGCTCGGTACTGGGCAGCGCAAGCATGGCGGCGTTCATGACATGGCGGATCAGCGACGAACTGCCACCGCTACCGGAAGGTGCCGCCCCACGCGGGGACAGCGCGGTGACACAGCTGCCTGCCTTCCTGCACCAGCCGTTCTCAGACGCAATGTCTCAGTCGACATTGCTGCCCGCATTCATCGCGTTGTTCGGTGTCGTGGCGGCCATCTTCCTCGTCGGCGGCCGCCCGTCGTCCGCACCCTCGCAAGATGTGAGTGACTTCGATCCGCCCACCGACGAGATTCCGGCCATCAACGAACAACACCTGCTCGAGGAGTACGGTGCCTCCTTGGATGAGTTCGACGATTACGCCGAGTACACGCTCGCCCCGCCCGACGCCAGCGACACCGACCCGATCGCCGTCCGGTCCGCGGCCGAGCCGATCGGCCTCGCGCACAACGGGTTACACGTCGAGCACGAGGAGCCGTTCCGCGATCTTGGCGAGCAGTCACCGGACAGGCGCGCAGCCGGCGGCACACCCGTTTTCGACCCCGACGCCGACAGCTACGGCCGGCATTCGTTGCCCGCCGGCGATTAGGCGAACAACACCGCGGGGTTCAGGTAGCCGGTGGGGTCGAGCGCAGTTTTGATCGTGCGCATCGCGGCGATGTCGGCCGCTTCGCGTGACATGCCGACGTAGGCGCGCTTGCGGCTGCCGACCCCGTGCTCGGAGCTGACGTTTCCGCCGCAGGCGGCAATCAGGTCCATCATCGCGGAGTACAACGCCTGCTCGCGGTCGCCGGTGATGTTGCAGCGCAAGACATTCAGGTGCAGATTTCCCTCGCCGATGTGACCGAACAACACCGGAATGGCATCGGGGGAGTGAGCGGCGACAAGGTCGGCGGAGTCTCGTGCGAACGCCGCGATCGCCGGCAGCGGCAGCGACACGTCGAACTTCAGCGGCGGACCGTAGACGCCGAGGATCTCGGCGATCGACTCCCGCAGTCGCCAGAGTCGTTGCTGCGCAACCGTATCGACACCGACCGCCGGTTCGCCTGACAGCCGGGCACCCGCCAGCGCGTCGGCAAGTCGTTCGGACAGGTCGCGATCGCCCGCCATCTCGACGAGCAACACCCACGGGCTGTCCACGGGGGACGTGACATCGAGGTGCTGCGCGGTGAGCTCGAGAGCGCGGGCGTCGATCAGCTCGAGCGCGGCGATCCCTTCGAGGTCACGGAACACCTCACCGGCGGCGGCGACGTCCGCGAGGTCGGCGAACCCGGCGACCGCCGTGATCCGATGCGTCGGCGTGGGATGCAGCCGCACGTCGAGCTCGGTGATCACGCCCAGCGTTCCCTCGGCGCCGACGAACAGCGACGCCAGGTCGTAGCCGGTGTTGTCTCGGCGAACATCGCTGTGCCGCCGCAGTATCGACCCGTCGGGCAGCGCGACCTCCAACCCGACGACCTGTTCGCCCATGTTCCCGTAGCGCACAGTCCGCAGACCGCCCGCATTCGTCGACGCCATCCCTCCGACCGTCGCGGAATCGCGGGCCGCCAGGTCGACCCCGAACAGCAGTCCCGCGCCGTCCGCTGCCCGCTGCACATCGGCCAGCGTGACGCCGGCACCGAGTCGGACCCGTCGTTCGCGGGTGTCGATCTCACCGACCGAGGTGAGGCGTTCGGTGGACAGCAGCACGTCGTCGTGCTCGGGAACGGTGCCCGCCACCAACGACGTTCGGCCGCCCTGGATTGTGACGTTGGCGCCCGCGTCACGGCAGACCGACAGGGCCGCGGCGATCTCGTCGGCGGACGCCGGGCGCACCAGCGCGGCGGCATGACCGCGGTAGCGGCCGGTGTGGTCGACGCTGCGCGCGGCCAGAATGTCGGGATCGGTGCTGACATGGGTCGTCCCGACAACTGCGGCTAACCGATCCGCCAGGCTCACGCCGGCGTCTCGCACGGTGACAGCGACAGGAACGCGCCGAGTTCCACCAGGCCGGCCGGCGTCGACGGCAGATACTCCGTCAGCGCCGACGACCGCACGATCACGCTCGCGTACTTCGCCCGGCTGACCGCCACGTTGAGCCGGTTTCGGTTGAGCAGGAACGAAATCCCCCGGGGCACATCGTCGATGGACGACGCCGTCATCGACACGAACACCACCGGCGCCTGCCTGCCCTGGAACTTGTCGACGGTCCCGACATCGACGTCCGGAAGCCCTGCCGCGTCGAGGTATTCGCGCAGCAACAACACCTGCGCGTTGTACGGGGCGACCACCAAGACGTCGGCTTGGCTCAGTCGTCGGCTTCCGTCTTCGTCGGTCCACTTCGCCCCGAGCAGCCGCCGGATCTCGGCGACGATCGTGGTCGCTTCTTCCGGGCTGCTCGTGGAGTTGCCGTCGTGGTCCACGATCAGCATGCGGACCCCGGGCGGGTACCCCTCGAGGCAGCGCGCGGCGGTGAGGGTTTCGTCGGAGTGCAGGCGGCCGTCGTAGGACAACCGGGACACCGTGCGGCACACCTCGGGATGCATACGGTACGAGAGATCCAGGAAATAGCCGCGGTCCTGCGGCAGCGTTCGGTGATCTTCCACCAGCCAGCCGAGCGCCGACGCGTCGACTGGTTCGGGGTGACAGCCCTGGCTGACCTGCGGGAGCTGCTGCGGATCGCCGAGAAGCATCAGGTTGGCGGCCGCGCGCGCCACCGCGATCGTGTTGGCGAGGCAGAACTGTCCCGCCTCTTCGATCACCAGCAGGTCCAGGCTGCGGTCCTTCACACGCATGTCGTTGGCGAAATCCCAAGCGGTGCCGCCGATTACACAGCCCGCATGTGCGGCGATGAAGGCGGAGTAGGCGTCCTTGTCGATCACCTGCCACGGGACGTCTGCGGCCGAATCCTTCTTTGCGATCCGCGCCGGGTCGACGTCGGCACCGATCAGGTCGCGGAACAGGTTTTCGACGACCGCGTGTGACTGGGCGACGACACCGACCCGCCAGTGATGTTCGTTGACCAACCGGGCGATGATCTGGGCCGCCGCGTACGTCTTGCCCGTGCCTGGCGGGCCGTGCACCGCGATATATGACGAATCGAGGTCGAGCAGCGCCGCGGTGATGTCGGCGGCGATGTCACCGCCGTGCGGCGGCGGAGCGCCGCTGCGGGTTCGCGGGTTGCGCCGCAACAGAATGTCGACGATCGCCGTGCCCGGCAGGGCGGGCAGTCCCGCCGCGATTCCGGCCGCCGCGGCGTCGATGGATTCCCGCAGTTTTGCGGTCGGAAACAGTGAGCCAGGCGTCAGCGCGAACGGAAGTTGTTGGTAGGTGCCGCCCTCTTTGGGCTCGCGTTCGCAGATGACGACCTCGGTCGGGACCGATGGGTCGTCGACCTTGATGACGACGGCCTTGCCCGCGGCCCGCCGATCTGGATGATGTGTGATGCCTGTTGGTGCGGGCGGTTCGTAGAGCGCGAACACGTCGGCGTCCAAGGCACCCGCCGCGAGCGTTCCGGTCAGCCTCACCCACCGTTGCGGTTTCCTGGCCCGTGGCGGCGTGTGCCAGTCGCAGACGACCTCCGCGGAGTCGGCAAGAAAGACGTCATTGCTGTCGCCCCATTCGTCGACGGGGTTGTTCAGCCGGTCGAAGTGGGCCCACCAGAACGGTTTGTCCTCGCGGCGGTGGTATCCGCGCGCCGCGGCGATGAGCGCGACCGCGGTCTGTTCGGCGGTGCGCCCGTTGACGGCGTCGCCGGCGAACGCCGCGAGCGTCCGCGCCAGTTGATCGTCGTCCTCGACGCCGCCGCCATCGGCGACAGGCTGGGCACCGAGCGGCAGCACACCGCATTCGAACGCGCGATTGATCAGCCAATCGCGCAGGCCTCGCGTCGAGGTGCAGTCGTAGTGGTTGTAGTCGCAGATCTCCTGCAGGACGACTGCGGCCTCGTCGTCCCGCCCGTCGGCGCGCAACTCGCAGTATCGGGCGTACTGGACGATCGACTGGGCCGCGGTGGTGACATCGCCGGCGCGTAACTGCGACCCCATGTACAGCGGCTCGAGCGATTTCAGGCTGTAGTTCTCGGCACCGACGCGAATGCTCTTGCGCACCAACGGATAAAGGTCGACCAGCACACCGCTGCGCAGCAGGTCGTCCACTTCGTCCTCGCCGACGCCGTAGCGACCGGCGAGCCGTAGCAACGCGGTCTTCTCGTAGGCCGCGTAGTGGTAAATGTGCATGTTGGGGTAGCGCCTGCGGCGCTTGCGGACAAAGTCGAGGAAGTCGACGAAAGCCCGGCGCTCGCTGCGGCGGTCATGCGCCCACAACGGGTGGAACTCGCCGCCGGCCTCCAGCACGCCGAACAGGTATTCCAATCCCCATTCCGTTCCGTCGGCCGTCCACAGCGGATCGCCCTCGAAGTCGAAGAACAGGTCGCCCTTGTCCGGATCCGGCAGCAGGGACAGCGGCTGGGGATCCGCTATCTCGTAGGGCGGCTTGCCGTCGGTCCGCGGTTCGATCTGCAGACGAGCCTGTGCGGTCAGTGCGGCAACGGTGCGCAGCGGCATTTCGGGCACCGGACCGTGGTGCTGCGCCAGGTCGGTCATCGTGGTGATACCGGCGTCGATCAACCGGGCCCGCTGGCTCACCCTCATGTTGGCGACGAGTAGTAGGTCGTCGTGGGCGCGGATTTGAAGCGTGCATTCGGGACAGCGGAAGCACGGCCGCACGACGGGGTCCTCCCACTGCACCGCCTGTCCACCGGCAAGGTGGCCGTCGAGCAGGCGTTCCAGCTCTGCCCGCCGCGGCCGGTACACCGGTAGCAGCTCGTCGACGAGGTAGCCGGCCGCCGCGCTGTCGCCGAGCACCAGTTCCACCTCGGGCGAAACGGGCACTCCGGCGGCGGTCAGGACGTCGGCGTAGGCCGCCAGCTGCAGCAGGGCCTCGACCTTCACGGAACGGGCGAGTTTGGTGTCGCTCAACCGGTAACGCTCGCCGTCGAACAGCAGGAAGTCGGCGAAGCCGACGAACCGGCCGTCGAACATCGCGGCCTGATAGATCATCGGCGCCCGGCGCTCGACGGCCCTCATGGTCTGCTCGGCGGCAGCCGTCAACCCCGCGATGGTGTAATCGGGCCGGCCGATGACGACCACCGAATTGTCAGCGCGTGAGCGGAGTTCGTCCAGATGGCGGCGCTCGTGCTCGCCGCCGAGTTTGGTGGTGCGGGCAAGCAATTCGTCTTCCACCGCGACCGCCGGGCCCCAGCCGAGGTGCGCGTCGAACGAGCGCAGCAGCGCATACTCGCAGCGGGCGGCCGCGGCGAGATCGGATGCGCTGTAGATGACGCGGTTGTCGGCGACGAACACGCTGCCACTGTATGGCAGCGCACCGACACCCCCTCCCGCGAGCGGGCGTGTCTGCGGCCGACACGCCGACAAAATGCCTGCAAAAGCGCACGCTCGCAAGAGGACGAGGGGTACTAAGCGGTGTTGGCGACGAGCTCGACGCTGCTGCCGTTCCACCGATAGCGCACGACGCTTTCCAGCCCGGGGACTCCGTTGGAGAACTTCAGCGCCACGGTGTCGCCGGTGTTCGCCGATGCGTCGATGCCGTTGAACCCGAACGTGTCCGGCACACCGGTTGGGATGAACTTGCCCTCGTGGAACATGAGTGCGCGGGTGTTCGCGTTCTCGGCGTTGGTGTTGGCCTTGACGATGACCACGGACAGCTGCGCGCACTCGTTGTAGTTCCCCGCCACAGGCTCGGGGTTCCAGCCCTGGCCGCTACGGGGATCCGGCGGCAGACTCGCCACCGCCTTGGCGATCTCCGGGGCGCCAAGGTTGATTGCGCAGGGGTCGTACGCGGCAGAGGTCGGGGCCGGCGATGCCGGAGTGCTCGGCGGCCTCGGCGGCGGCTTGACCTGGGCCGACGGCGTCGGCGCGGCAGTCGCGGCCGGTTCGGGTGTCTTGGCGACGGTCGAGTCGCCGGCACCGCATCCAGCCAGCGCCGAGGCCGTCACCGCGGCTACGACGAGAATCCGGAGCCCCCTCACAGTTGGGCACCGTACCGCCGTCGGCGGCGATTTCCCCGAAGGCAGGGCCGAGGACGCCCGGCCACTAGACTGAGCACTCGATGACCGTTCCGGAACAGGGCGTTTCGCGCCCTGACGCCTCATTCGCCGACCTGCAAATCCACCCCGCGGTGTTGCAGGCTGTCGACGACGTCGGCTACGAGTCGCCGTCTGCGGTGCAGGCGGCGACGATTCCCGCGATGATGGCGGGCTCCGACGTCGTCGGCCTTGCACAGACCGGCACCGGAAAAACCGCCGCGTTCGCGATCCCGATCCTGTCGAAGATCGACACCGCGAGCAAAGACACCCAGGCGCTGGTGCTTGCGCCCACCCGCGAGCTCGCGTTGCAGGTGGCCGAGGCGTTCCGCCGCTACGGCGCGCACCTGCCGCACATCAACGTGCTGCCGATCTACGGCGGGCAGTCCTATGGCGTGCAGCTGGCCGGCCTCAAGCGCGGCGCGCAGGTGGTCGTCGGAACTCCGGGCCGGGTGATCGACCATCTGGAGCGCGGCACGCTCGACCTGTCCCGGCTGGACTACCTTGTGCTCGACGAGGCCGACGAGATGCTGCAGATGGGTTTCGCCGAGGACGTCGAACGCATCCTCGCCGACACGCCCGAATACAAGCAGGTGGCGCTGTTCTCGGCGACCATGCCGCGGGCCATCCGCACGATCACCTCGAAGTACCTGCACGACCCCGTCGAGATCACCATCGAGGCGAAAACGGCCACCGCCGAGAACATTTCGCAGCGCTACATCCAGGTGGCCGGCCCCCGCAAGATGGACGCCCTGACACGCGTGCTGGAGGTCGAGCCGTTCGAGGCGATGATCGTTTTCGTCCGCACTAAGCAAGCCACCGAGGAGGTCGCGGGAAGGCTTGGCGCACGGGGTTTTTCGGCGGCGGCGATCAACGGCGACATACCGCAGGCTCAGCGGGAGCGAACGATTGCGGCATTGAAGGACGGCAGTATCGACATCCTGGTTGCGACAGACGTCGCGGCCCGGGGTCTGGATGTGGACCGGATCTCCCACGTCCTCAACTACGACATTCCGCAGGACACCGAGTCATACGTGCACCGCATCGGCCGGACGGGCCGGGCGGGGCGCAGCGGCAACGCGCTGCTGTTCGTATCGCCGCGAGAACGCCATCTGCTCAAGGCGATTGAGAAAGCCACCCGCCAGAAGCTCACCGAGACTCAGCTGCCCACAGTCGAAGACGTCAATGCGCAGCGGGTGGCCAGATTCCGTGACTCCATCACCGATGCCCTGAACGCACCGGGGATCGA
The DNA here is from genome assembly GCA_963744085.1 of uncultured Actinomycetota bacterium. Classification (GTDB taxonomy): domain Bacteria; phylum Actinomycetota; class Actinomycetes; order Mycobacteriales; family Mycobacteriaceae; genus Mycobacterium. Next base: position 84,955 of record CAVUSK010000010.1, on the reverse strand, counting down.
ACTGTTCCGCAGTCTGGTCGAGGAGTACGAACGCGAACACGACGTGCCGATGGCCGACGTCGCCGCGGCGCTGGCAGTGCAGTCCCGCAACGGCGGGGAGTTCCTGATGGCGCCCGAGCCGCCCCCCGAGCGCCGTCGCGAACGACCGGACGGTCCCGCCAAGCCCGCGCGCCGCACCGGCCAGCGGATGGCGACGTATCGGATCGACGTCGGCAAGCGGCACAAGATCGGGCCCGGCGCGATCGTGGGCGCGATCGCAAACGAAGGCGGGCTGCATCGAAGCGATTTCGGGCACATCGCGATCCATCCCGACTTCTCACTCGTCGAGCTTCCGGTGAAGATGTCCGGCGACACGCTGAAAAAGCTCGAGCGCACCCGTATCTCGGGTGTGCTGATCAACCTGCGGCCCGACCGCAAAGCGGGAGGAAAGACCAGGCGGAAGTCGTCATGACGGTGTCCCCTGATCTGGACGCGCAGGGCGGGCTGGAGTCGGTTTCGAAGGCCGAGCGGGTCGCGTCGCTGACGGGAATCCGTGCGGTTGCAGCGCTTTCGGTGATGGCAACGCATGCTGCCTACACCACTGGCAAGTACACACACGGCTACGTGGGTCTCGTCTACTCGCGGATGGAGATCGGGGTGCCGATCTTCTTCGTGCTGTCCGGATTCCTGCTGTTCGGTCATTGGGTGCGCGCGGCCGCGCAGGACCGCCCGCCTCCGTCGGTGGCCCGCTACGCGTGGCACCGGGTGCGGCGCATCATGCCCGCCTATGTGATCACGGTTGTGGCCGCATACATCGTGTACAGCTTGCGCACCGCAGGACCCAATCCCGGACACTCCTGGACGGGTTTGTTCCGCAACCTGACGCTGACGCAGATCTACACCGACAACTACCTGTATTCGTATCTGCACCAAGGACTTACACAGATGTGGAGCCTGGCGGTGGAGGTCGCCTTCTACGTCGTGCTGCCGCTGCTGACCTACCTTCTGCTGGCGGTGCTGTGCCGGCGACGGTGGCAACCGCACCTGTTGCTGACGGGCCTGGCGGCGCTGTGCTTGATCACGCCGGCGTGGCTGGTGTTGGTGCACACCACCGATTGGCTTCCCGACGGCGCAAGGCTGTGGCTGCCCACATATTTCATCTGGTTCATCGGCGGAATGGTGCTGGCCGTGCTCCAGGTGATGGGCCAACGGTGGTACGCCGTTGTGTGCCTGCCGCTGGCGCTGATCTGCTACCTCATCGTGTCGACACCGCTCGGCGGCGAGCCCACCACGTCACCCGCGAAGCTGTGGGAGGCGTTGGCCAAGAGCGCGTTCTACGCGGTGATAGCCACACTGATGGTCGGGCCGCTGGCACTGGGCAACCGCGGCCCCTACGCGCGGGTACTGGCCAGCAGGCCGATGGTCTGGCTCGGCGAGATCTCGTACGAGATTTTCTTGATCCACCTCATCGTCATGGAGATCGCAATGGTGGAGGTGCTCCACTGGCGGGTTTACACCGGCAACGTGGCCGGGCTGTTCGTCGCCACGTTCGTGATGACGGTGCCGCTGGCCTGGCTGCTTCACCGGCTCACGCGCGTGCGCCCCTAGGGGGACGTCACGCGCCCGCGCACCAGGAACGCGCCCGCGACCACGATCAGCCCGACAACGGCCACGGGGATGGACCACGCACGTCGCGTCGACAGCGCCGAGTTGCACGCCGCCACGTAATTGGTGTGGGGAACGAACTGGTCGACGACCGGCAGGTTCGCCAGGTTGCCGTTGTCCTTGTCCTTCGCCGCCGACAGGTCACTGGCGATCGCGTTTCCACAACCGACGCTGCCGTTTTCGCCGGACGCCGAGACCGGGACCAGAAGACCGATCAGCCCGGCGACCAGCACCACCGCTCCCGCGAGCAATATCAACCGTTGCATGGTCATCGTCTATACCCGATCGGAAGATCTGCCAACCACGAGGGGCAGGACGAACTCCTCAAGCATCTGTCTCTCGTCGGCCTCGTCGTCACCGGGGAAGGTCAACAGCGACGTGATGACCCGCACCAGCCAGCGCGCGCGCCGGTCGATTACGGCCGGGTCAGCGGGACCCAGTGAGTTCAGGAACGCGGCCGTCAAGGCGTTGATCACCTCCGAGCGCTCGGCCAGCTCACCGCCTATCGGCGGCTCGCTCACCGCGAACCATGAGGCCAACGCCGGGCTGCTGCGAACCATCCTCAGCGCCGCGGTGATACCGGCGCTGAGCCGATCGCCCGGATCTTCCAACCCCCGGATCTCTTCACTGAGCTCGCGATGCAGCCGGTATGCCTCGCGGTTGACGAACGCGGTGTGCAGGGCCTCGCGGTTCTCGAAGTAGCGGTACAGCGTCGCCCGCGAGCACCCGGCCGCCTTCGCGATGTCGTTCATCCCGACCGCGGCGGCGTCATGCTTGGCGAAAAGCCGCGCGGCAGCGTCGAGAATCTTGTCGGCGGCGACTTCGCTGCGGCTTGCGGCGAGCCAGTCGCCCATCAGCGTCCTGTCACCTTGAACGGCACCGACAGCGGACGCCTCACATAGCTACCGCCCGCCCAGACGATTGCATCCTCGTCGACCTCGAAATCTGGACAGCGAGAGAGCAATTCGGTCAGGGTGACACGTGATTGCATTCGCGCTGCGGCGGCGCCGAGGCAATGGTGCGCGCCGTGGCTGAACGTCAGAATCTTGGCGGGGCGGCGCGTGACGTCGAGTTCGCCTGCGTCAGGACCGTATTGACGCTCGTCCCGGTTGGCCGACCCGTAGAGGAACAGGACGCGCCGGCCTTCGGGGATCGTCGTGTCGCCAACCTTGACATCGCGCGTGACGGTGCGGGCCAGACACTGTACTGGTGACGTCAGCCGGAGGAACTCGTCGACGGCGTCGGGGATCAGCTCGGGATGCGCGGCGAGCAACCGACGCTGGTCGGGCCGCTGGTGCAGCAATTGGACTGCGCCGCCGAGCATCCCGGTGGTCGTGTCGTTGCCGCCCGTGACCATCGTGAACGTGAACGCGAGCACCGACAGCGTGCCCGCGATGTCGCCGTCGGCACCGACCCCGGCGGCGACCAGATGTGAGATCGTGTCGTCGCCGGGATCGTGCCGGCGACGCTCGATCAGCTCGGTGAAGTACGCCATCATCGAACCCACCGCGTCGCCGAGTGACGCCAGTGCGCCTCCCACGCCGCCCTCGGCCGTGTTGGCCGCGACGATCGCCTCGGTCCAGCCGTCGAACTGCTTGCGATCCTCTTCCGGCACGCCGAGGTAGTGCGCGACCACCATCGACGGCAGCGGCTTGAACAGGTCGACGACGATGTCGCCGCCGCCGTCGGCCGGCAGTCGCTCGAGACGTTCGGCGACGAACGCGCGCACGGCCGGCTCGACTGCTTCCACCTGCCGCGGCGTGAAACCCCGCGCCACCAGCTTGCGGAATTCGGTGTGCACCGGCGGGTCCTGCATGACCATCGGCGGGTTGTCCTGCAGTCCAATCATTTCCAGCTCGCCGTAGTTGACCGTGAGGCCCTGCGCCGACGAGAACGTCTCGTGATCACGCGCCGCTTCCCAGACATCGGCGTGCCGGGACAGCACGTAGTAGTCGTGGTCGGGGTTGTCCGGGATCACGTGGTGGACGGGGTCGTGGTCGCGCAGCGCCTTATACATCGGCCACGGCTGCGGCCAGGTCTCGGCGGTAGCGAGCCGGAAGACCGCGGAGGAGTCATGAGACAACATGGCCGTCATGTCTCATGTGTACGACATGAGGACGAGATCTGTCAATGCCACGACGCTGAAACTGCATTTCGGCAGGTCCTTACCCGGGCACTTCTTCTGCCAGGCTGCAGTCTCGGCGTAGGTTGCGATGACGTGGATGTCCTCGACCGGCTGAAAATGGATGTTCCCGTCGTCCAGGCAGGCATGGGCGGCGGCCTCGCAGGCGCAGACCTGGCCACGGCCGTCGCCCGGGCCGGCGGCCTGGGCACGCTCGGGCTGATGCCACCCGATCAGCTTCGGGAATCCATCCAGAAGGTCCGCGACTGCGCCCCCGACCGCGCAGTCGCCGTGAACCTGTTGGCTCCGTTCGCCCGCCGCCGCCACGTTCTCGTGTGCGCCGAGTCCGGAATCGACGTAGCGGTCCTTGCGTTCGGGGGTGCCCGTTCGTGGGTTCAGTACCTGAAGCAGGCCGGGGTGTTCGTGCTCGCGATGGTCGGCACGGAAGATCAGGTGCACGAGGCGCTGGGATGGGGTGTCGACGGGCTCATCGCGCAGGGCTGTGAAGGAGGCGGACATCTCGCCGGCGACACGCGGGCAGTGGATTTCCTGCTTACCGTGCTCGGACTTGCTGCGGGCCGGCCGGTGTTTCTTGCCGGCGGTGTCGCCAACGCGGAGGACACCCAGAAGGCGCTGGCCGCGGGCGCCGACGCGGTCGTCGCGGGAACGCGGTTTCTGCTGACCCACGAGTCTGGCGCTCACCCTGAATACCAACGCCGGATTCTGGCCGCCGAAACCACTTACCGGACAACATTGTTCGGACTCGGTTGGAATGCGCCGCACCGCGTGGTCGCCAACGCCGCGATGCGGCGGTGGTGTCACAGCGACGGAACGGCGAAACGCCTTCCGCGGTTGCTCAACGCGGGCAGTGCGGCAGTAGCCGGGCTTGGCGATGTCAGACCGGATGTCATCGTGCGGTCGCAGAGATCACGACTGCCGCTGTTCTCGCCCGCAGCGCCGACCAAACAAATGCCCGCATCCGCGGTTGACCGGACGGCGCTGTACGCCGGGGAGTCGGTGTTGCGAATGGCATCCGTGGTCTCGGCGCGACAAGCCGTTACGGAGCTCGCCGGACGCTAGATCGCGGCCCCGGGATTCAGGATTCCGGCGGGGTCCAGCGCGTCCTTGATGCGACGGTTCAGCGCCATCGCCTCCGGCCCGAGCTGGCCGGCCAACCATGGCTGTTTCAGCCGACCGACTCCGTGCTCCCCAGTGATAGTGCCGCCGAGGCTGATCGCGAGGTGCATGATTTCGCCGAACGCCAACTCGGCGCGCTCCTTCATGGCCGCGTCGCCGGGGTCGTAAACGATCAGTGGGTGAGTGTTGCCGTCGCCTGCATGCGCGATCACGGAGATCATCATGTCGCGCTCGGCGGCGATGGCGGCGATTCCCGTCACGAGATCACCCAGCCGCGGCAGCGGTACACCGACGTCCTCGAGCAGCAGCGTGCCCTTGGCCTCCACTGCCGGGATCGCGTACCGGCGGGCAGCCACGAACGATTCACCCTCGTCGGGATCGTCCGTGGAAAAGACTTCCGTCGCACCGTTTTCCGCGAACACCGCAGCGATCACTCCGGCGTCCTCGCCGGCTGAGGGACCGCGCTCGTCGGAACCGGCGATCACCAGCGCTGCGGCGTTGCGGTCCAGGCCCATCTTCAGCTTGTCCTCGACGGCGTTCACTGCGACTGCGTCCATGAACTCCAGCATCGACGGGCGCATCCGGCTGGACACCGCGAGCACCCCGTTGACCGCGGACTCGAGTGACGCGAAGGTCGCGACCACGGTGCTCGAGCGGTGCTGCTTCGGCAGCAGTCGCAGCGTGATCTCGGTGACCACCCCCAGCGTCCCCTCGCTGCCGACGAACAGCTTGGTCAGGCTCAGTCCCGCAACGTCTTTCAGCCTGGGACCGCCGAGGCGGACCGCGGTGCCGTCGGCGAGCACCACCTGCAGGCCGAGAACATAGTCGGTCGTCACCCCGTATTTGACACAGCACAGGCCGCCGGCGTTGGTAGCGATGTTGCCGCCGATGCTGCAGATCTCGAACGACGACGGGTCGGGCGGATACCACAGCCCGTGCTCTGCGACAGCTTTCTTGACTTCAGCGTTGAAAAGCCCGGGTTGCACCACCGCAGTGCGGGTGACGGGGTCGACGGTGATGTCGCGCATCTGCTCCGTCGACAGCACAATCCCATTGTCCAATGCGGTTGCGCCGCCGGATAATCCGCTGCCCGCGCCGCGCGGCACCACGGGGACTCGGTGCTGGGTCGCCCAGCGCAGCACGGTCTGGACGTCCTCCGTTCGCCGCGGACGAACCACCGCCATCGGCTTTCCCGCCGACGGGTCCAGGGCGCGGTCCTGGCGGTACTTGTCGGTGACTGCGGGATCGGTGACGACCATGCCCTCCGGCAGCTCGGCGATCAGGTCGGCAAGAGCGTCCGAAGTCACTTGAACCCCGGGATGCTGCGCAGCGCGCGCAGGCCGGTCGTCATGATGCGAGCGTAGCGCTCGGCGCGAATCCATCGTGGCGCCGGAGGCGACGGACGCTCAGGCCACGGCGCGGCTCACGAGGAAAGACCCGGGAAACGAATTCTCGGTGGCTACGGGGTGGGCCCGGGCTCCGGCATCGGCGGGGGCACTGCGGGCCCGGGCTGTTGCGGACCGGCGGCAAGGCCGGCCGGCGGCGTGGGATTGGGGTTCATCGGGCGTTGCGCCAGCAGAATCAGCCCCTGCCTCCAGGTGATGTCGTGGTCCTGGATCGCGTCCCAGACCGACCGCGCGTACGCCGTACCGGCGCTCTCCGTTCCGGGGACGGGCTCATCCGAGGTCCCGGGGGGCAGATTGTCCGGGCTGGTCAGATGCGGCACCGGGGTGGGTGGGGCGGCTTGATTAACAGTGTCCGGTGGCGGCGGGACCGGGGTTTCCGAGTCTGCCGCTGCGTTGGGTGCCCACATCATCGCCGCTGCGAACGCTGCGACGCCGGTGCCTGCGATCGTGCCCGCCATTCGTATGTCGAAGCTCACCGTCACCCCTCGTGTCATGCGGTTACCGACTTGATTGTGCTTCCGTCTGAACAGCGGATTCGTTACAGAAAACCGTCTCGGCGGTCGTATGCGACTCAAATCCGTCGATCGGACGACAACAATCTTGAGGGCAACCGGTGTACGACCGCAACACTTAGCCGATCCGACGGCATCACATCTGCCGACATATGCGCTGCTTAACGCAGCTTTTGCTAGTGAGAATCAATGTCGGGCGTCGGCGTCGCGTCCAGGTCGTACAGCGACGGCAGCGTCAGCGACACCAGCCCGATCACGATCATCGGAATGGCCAGGGCAAGGAACGTCGTCTTCAGCCCGAACGCATCGGCCAGCGGACCTGCCAGCATGAAGCCCAGCGGCCCGGCGGCGTACGCCAGTGAGGTCATCACCCCGACGACGCGGCCGCGAAGCTCCGGCGGCGACTTCGTCTGCATCACGTAGTTGTAAATCGGCGCGATCGGGCCGTAAACCAAACCCACCGCCGCGCACAGCAGCAGAATCACCCCCAGCGGCGGCAGTAGGGAGATCGCCGCCGTACACACTCCGAGCGTCAGGGTGGCGATCAGCAAGGTGGTCCGCCGGCTCATCCGCTGCACCAGCAGCGGGTAGGCGAGTGCGCCGACGAGCCCGCCGATGCTCAGCGCCATCAACACCCAGCCGAGGTGGGCGGGCTCGTTGCGGTCGGTGAAGTACTTCGGAAACAGCACGCTTTCCATCGGGAGGTACAGACCTGTCATCGCGAGGTCGATCAGCGCGAGCGTGCGCAACACCTTCATGTTCCAGACGAACCGCAATCCCTCCGTCATCCCGGACCACATGCCGTCGGGCCGTTCCTCGACGGCGGGCGGACCCGCGCCTTGGAGGCGCAACAGGCTGACGGCAATAATCGACAGCCCGAACGTCGCCGCGGTCACCCACATCGTGTTGATGCCGCCGATTGTCGCGATGAGCAGTCCGCCAACCCCCGGTCCGACGATGTAGGCGACGTTGAACACCGCCTCGTACAAGCCGTTCGTGCGGTCGAGTGTCCAACCGGCGCGCGCGGCGGCATCCGGGAGCATCGACTCGCGAGCGGTGATTCCAGCAGGGTCGAACAACGCGCCGAGCGCGGCCAGCGCCGCGAGCACGCTGACATTCACTGCGGATTCGCCGAGCAGCAACGCGATGACCGGGATGGCCACGACGGTGGCTCCCGACAGTACGTCGGAAATGATCGAGATGCGTTTCCTGCCAAAGAAATCCACGGCCGTACCGGCCAGCAGCGTGGAAAAGAGCAATGGCAGTGACGCCGCGCCCGCCACGATCGACGCTTCCAGCGCGCTGCCGTTGCGCTGCAGGACGAGCCAGGGAAACGCGACGATGCTGATGCCGTTACCCGCAGCGGCGACCATCGCGGCGAACAGAAGCAGGTATACCGGCCCGCGCGATTGAGTGGACATGGGAATCTGCCCGGGAATCTAGCAGTGCAGCATCAGGCTCGACGACTGTTTTTCGGCCGTGCACAGTGGACGGGTGCGCTTGCCCCATCCACGACTCGGCACGCTCTTCGACTCACCGGTGCCTCCCGGTTCGGGCTGGCCCGGTGACCCGGCGCAGCCGGACACTCCGATCGCGTCGACGCCCGAACAGGTCGCGGCCATCGCTGAGAATGTGCGGACAGCGGCAGAACTCGACGCGGCCGTGTCGGTCTGTCGCGCCTGCGCGCGGCTGGTGGACTGGCGTGAGCAGGTTGCCGTGATCAAGCGGAAATCATTTGCTGCGCAACCTTATTGGGGCCGTCCCGTAACTGGCTGGGGCTCTGATCGGCCGCGCCTGCTGATCGTCGGTTTGGCACCTGCTGCGCATGGCGGAAACCGCACCGGCCGCGTCTTCACCGGCGACCGTTCGGGCGACATGCTGTTCGCTGCGCTGCACCGCGCGGGTCTGGCGAACCAGGCGACGGCCGTCGACGCCGCGGATGGGCTCCAGCTCATCGAGACGCGGGTCGCGGCGGCCGTGCGCTGCGCGCCACCGGCGAACGCACCGACGCCGACCGAACGGCAGACCTGCGTGCCGTGGCTGGACGCGGAATGGCGGCTGGTCGGCGCTCATGTGAAGGTGATCGTCGCGCTGGGCGGCTTCGCGTGGCGCGCGGCACTGCAGATGGTGCGCAGTGCCGAAAGGCCTGCGCCGAAGTTCGGGCACGGTGCACACGCGACTGTGCAGACGCCGCACGGCGAGGTGCTGCTGCTCGGCTGCTATCACCCGAGCCAGCAGAACACGTTCACCGGCAAGCTGACCGCCGCGATGCTCGACGACGTGTTCATTCGCGCACGGATCGCGTCGGGAATTCCCGATCCCGAGGAGCGTTGACCACAGTCATGCGGCTCTCCGTCCTCGACCTCGTTCCGGTCCGCGCCGACCAGTCGACCTCGGACGCGTTGGCAGCGACGGTGCGGCTCGCGCAGACGGCCGACCGTCTCGGCTACACCCGCTACTGGGTCGCCGAGCACCACAACATGCCTTCGGTCGCCGCGACGAGCCCGCCGGTGCTGATCGCCCACCTCGGCGCTCACACGTCGCAGCTGCGGCTGGGGTCGGGCGGCGTGATGCTGCCCAACCACGCGCCTCTGGCCGTCGCGGAGCAGTTCGCGCTGCTGGAGGCTGCCTACCCCGGCCGGATCGACCTGGGCATCGGACGCGCGCCCGGTTCTGACCCGGTGACGTCGTACATGCTGCGTCGGCCGGCCGGACGCGATGATCGCGACATCGACCACTTCCCGGAGTACCTGGATCACGTCGTCGCGCTGATGAGCCCGCAAGGAGGCCGCGTCGCCCTGCCCCAACAGGAGTACATCCTGAAGGCGACGCCGGCGGCGGTCAGCGAGCCGCGGCTGTGGCTCCTTGGTTCGTCGGAGTACTCAGCTCACCTGGCAGCCGCGAAGGGTCTGCCGTACGTGTTCGCGCATCACTTCACAGGCAAGGCCACCGAAGAGGCGCTGCGCATCTACCGCTCCGAGTTCGTGCCCAGCGATCTCACCTCGGAACCGGTGACGTTCCTGACCGTCAATGCCGCGGTCGCACAGACCCGCGAGGAGGCTGAGGCGCTGCTGCTGCCGAACCTGCAGATGATGGCCCGGCTGCGGACCGGCCAGCCTCTCGGCCCGCTCGACCTGGTCGACGACGCCGCGGCGGCCACGATCAGCCCCGAGGAACAGGCGGTCGTCGACGCCGGCAGACGGCGCGCGGTGGTCGGTACGCCGGAGGAAGCGGCCGAGCAGGTGATCGCGCTGGCGGAGCGTTTCGGGGTCGACGAGGTCATGGTGAATCCGGTGGCTTCGACCCGGCGCGGCACTGCGCCGGGTACCTCGCCCGGGCGGGAGACGACGCTGGAGCTGCTCGCCAAGGAGCTGTTCTAGTCAGTCGCCTTGAGCTCGAAGATCGGAATCGGCCGTGACGTTCTGCGTTGGTAACCGTTGTACATGTTCCGGTTGTTCTTGTTGACGATCTGCCACAACCGCTGGTAGTCGGAGTCATCTGGAGTCAGGCGCCGTGCGGTGACCGGGAATCGCTTTGGGCCAACATTGATTTCGACATCGGGATTCGCATACAGGTTGTGGTACCAGCCCGGGTAGCGGTCAGATCCGCCGTTAGACGCGACGATCAGGTAGGTGTCACCATCTCGCGCGTAGGTCAGCGAGTTCGTCCGCGGCCGGCCCGTCTTAGCGCCGGTGGTGTGCAACAGCAGGGCCGGCGGAACACCGGGGAACTTGTGCCCGATACGGCCCTCGGACTTCTGGTACAGCTGGTCGTGCAGCCGCAACAACGGACCACCGACGTTCTTCTCGACCCACGCAGAAACATCCATGGCGCCAGTGTTACTGGTCGGCGTCGATCCGCGCCAGCGCGTCCCGCAGGATGCGGCCGGTCTCGTCGCGGTTCGGGTCGCGGCGCAACACCATCCCCTTGGCGAACGCCAGCTTGTCGCCGTCGCGGCGGGGCAGCACGTGCAGGTGGACGTGAAACACCGACTGGAACGCGGCACGTCCGTCATTGATCGCGATGTTGTTGCCATCGGCGTCCAGCTCCGAGGCGCGGGCCGCGAGCCCGATGCGCTGGCCGATCGCCACCATCTCGGCCAGGGTCTCCGGCGGTGTGTCTGTCAGGTCGACCGTGTGCTGCTTGGGAAGTACCAGCGTGTGCCCGCGCGTGAACGGGCGGATGTCGAGGATGGCCAGGTAGTTGTCGTCCTCGTAGATACGGATGGCGGGTGCCGTGCCCGCGACGATCTCACAGAACACGCATGACATCCCGCCACGGTAAACCACCGTGAGTTTCGTAGGGTTGGTCGGTGCCGACCAGCCTCCCGCCCGTCGTAGACGAGCGCACCCGCACCTTGGTGCTCGGGTCGATGCCGGGCGAGGTGTCGCTGCAGATGCAGCAGTACTACGCGCACCCGCGAAATGCGTTTTGGCGCATCATGAGTGACCTTCTCGGCCTCGACGTTCGCGCAGACTATCATCTGCGCCTGGCTGGCCTGCGCTCTGCGGGGATCGGGTTGTGGGACGTACTGCACATCTGCGAACGGACTGGGAGCCTGGATTCGGCGATAGCGCGAGACAGCATGGAGCCCAACGATTTCCAGAAGTTGCTCGGCGAACATCCGGCCATCACGCGGGTCTATTTCAACGGTGCCAAGGCGGAGCAGGTGTTCGCCAGGTTGGTGGCGCCCACGTTGCGATCGCCGATGGCATGCCGTCAGCTGCCGTCGACCAGTCCCGCCAATGCCGCGGTCCCGTACCCGGCGAAGCTAAACGCGTGGCGCCCCGTCGTCGATGTAGGTTGACGCCGTGGCGACCGATGAGCGCTCGCGCGAAGAGCATCAGACCGCAGACTTCGACGTCGAGGCGTCCGGACTTCTCGACGGGCTGGAGGGCGACGCCCGCGCGGAACGCGCGGAGTTGATCCTCTGGCTGGTAAAACGAGGCTTCACCGTTGACCAGATTCGCGGCGCATTTGCGCCGATGCTGCTTCCCGGGCGCAGGGTGTTGGGCGACGACGGCACGTACATGTCGGCCCGCGAGATCAGCGACAAATACCACATCGACCTCGAGCTGCTGCAGCGGATGCAACGCGCCGTCGGGCTCGCGACTGTGGACGATCCTGACGCGCCCGTTCACCTGCGTGCCGACGCCGAGGCCGCCGCGCGCGTCCAACCATTCATCGATGCCGGAATGGACCCCGAGCAGCTTGTCGGTGTGGTGCGCGTGCTTGCCGACGGACTGTCCCATGCCGCGGAGGTGATGAGGTACACCGCCCTGTCGCTGGTGCTGCAACCCGACGCGACCGAACTGGAGATCGCGAAAGCGTCTGAGGCGATGGTGAGCCAATTCGCCCCGATGCTCGGTCCGATGGTCCAGGACATGCTGTTCCTGGAGCTTCGGCACGCGATGGAGACGGAAGCCGTCAACGCGTCGGAGCGGGCTGCAGGCTCGACGCTTCCGGGAGCGCGCGAAGTGACGATCGCTTTCGCGGATCTCGTCGGGTTCACCCGGCTCGGGGAAGCCGTTCCGCCGGAAGATCTCGAGCGGCTGGCCAGTGGTCTCACTGACCTCGCTCACGAGGCTGCGGTTCCGCCCGTGAAGCTGATCAAGAGTATCGGCGATGCCGTGATGCTGATGTGCCCGGATCCCGAGCCGCTTCTCGATGTGATGCTGAATCTCGTTGCCGCCGCGGATGACTCCGGCTTGCCGCAACTGCGAGTGGGCCTCGCAAGCGGGTCCGCCGTGAGCCGGGCCGGCGATTGGTTTGGCAGCCCGGTCAATGTTGCGAGCAGGATCACGGACCTGGCGAGACCGGGTGCAGTGCTGGTGGCGGAGTCGACGCGGGAGGCGATCGGCGAGGACGACCGCTTCGTCTGGTCTTTCGCAGGCCCGCGGCATCTGAAAGGCGTTCGCGGGGAGACGAAGGTGTACCGTGCTCGCCGGGCCGGCGATATCTAACTCACTTGCGGCCGTTCGTCCGGGGGGTTCTTGGGGATCTGTGGATAGATTCGTGGTTGTGGATAACCTGGGCTGAATCCTGTAGGGCGCCAACGCGGCCCGGGCAGCATCGCCCCCGTCGGCGCCCGTCCGGTCACCCCGTTAGTGGGCTTGCTGGGTGGCCGTGGCGGCCATCTTGTCGGCGATCCGGCCGGCTTGGTCGCTGATCTGATATCCGCAGGCGTTGACGTCGAGGACCACATTCAACACCGCGCGCAGCACGTGCTGGCAGACGTATCCGTTGCCGCCTTCGAGCGTGTGTAGCTGCGTAATCGCCGGGGCATCCCCGACCAGGTTTCCGACGGTCCACCGGTACACCTGCTCCAGGTGGGTTGCGATGAGGGTTTGCCCGGCGCAGGCCCGCCATTTGCCCGCCGAGGTCTTCACGAAGGCCAGCGCCTGATCGGCCGACGGAAAGCTCACCACCGCCTGCCCGAGGCGGTGGTCGGGGTTGTCTACCGCCTCGTGCAGCGTCACGACGCTGGCCGCGGTGTATCCGCTCCCCTGATACGCGGGCGTTTCGCCGACAAAGAAAGCGCCCAGGCAGTCCGGATTGGACAGCGTCCTCTCGACCATCTCCCGTGGCGCATCAGCGATCGGCGTGGTGGGCTGCATGCCTGAGGCGCCCATCATGGTGTTGACGTCCGCCACGGTGAGCAGGATGGAGTCCAGCCGCTCGGGCGCCACCATCGGCGCCGGTGAGGTCGGCGCGCTCTGCGGTGAGGTTGTTTGCGTGGATGCGGTCGGGTGGGGCCGCCCGCAGCCAGCCACCGCGACCGCGATGATCAGCAGCGCCGCCGCCGCCGCGGCCGCGCCGGTGCCGAGGAGCCAGGGTGTGCGGGATGGGCGCGGGCCTCCCGGGGCGGCCGGCCCGCCGGTGCCGGGGTGTCCCGGCAGGGTTCCGATCGACAGCATGAGTTTCTCCTATGTCAAGCCGCTGCCGGTTAGCAAGGCCGATCTCGGGTGTTGTGGTCGGTGTGGAGGTGATGGAAGACCACACGGGCGGTGCGGCGTTTGAGGCAGCGCAGGGCTTCCGGGTTGGAGTCACCGTCGGCGAAAGAAATCCTCGGCCCGCTCCGCGCGGCAACGGCCCTTTGTGTTACGGAAACGTGCATGCGTGGGCGACCCAAGAAGGCCTCTGCGTGTGTCGATGTCCGTGAGCAGCGTTCGTCACTACCCGAGACGACCGACGGCGCCTGGTCCAACCCGAACGCGATTGCGGACAACCTTGCACTACACCACGGCTCCGTCAACGATGTCATTCGCTGGCGTCAACCGTGAACAGCCCGCTTTCTTCCAGTGCGTCTGCGATTGCCCATCGCTCGTCGTCGGTTAGGCATCCCGGTAGCTCCAGCACATCGAATCGGGGTGTGCCAACACAGAAGGCGATCGCCTCACGCGCGACGCGTGAAACGGCCAATTCTTCTACCCAACCGCGCTGTGTCTCGACGCCAAGAGCAACAAAGTCGTCGGTTTCTCGATAGTTAAGAACCAAACTCTCGTGGCAACGAGCAAGGGTGCGTGCCGTCGGCCGACCGCCGTTCACAACGTCAGTTCTGCCCAAGCTGTGGATAAACCGTCCCGTTGCAGAGGAACCTTGCTGGACGCACCGCTCAAGCAAGTCCGCCACCGGAACGGTATCGACTTGGGCGAGGAATTGGGCGATCGCACGGATCTTGAGCTGCCGACGTCGAGTCGCAACAACCTCGTCGTAGGGAGCACCATAACCGGTTCGCTGGCGAGTGAAGTATTCATCCAGAATTGGCAGACATTGTTCTTGGTCTGTCAGCTGCTCACCGTCGCGCGGGCTGCTGACGTGAAGCGACAGCGACCAGCGGTCCGTCGGGTTGCGTGGATCGTGGATGCACGGCTCGTAGATGAAGCCGACTTGTCCAGCAAGAGCATCGAAGCGATTCTTCGGCACTAGGGTCTGATGGCGGTACGACTCATCGCGGTCGTAGGTCTGGACTGCCAGCTCATTGTGACAGACGCCTGTGATCGTCCAGGCTGTATGTTCGTGCGCGCCAGCATTGCGACCTGGCGGCCAGTAGCCAAACGCAAAGCGGACTCCAAATCCGGGCAAAATGAAGAACGGAACCAAGCCCGGACGCAGGCCCCGCTGTTCAAGCCGGGTCAGCTCGTGTGCCATGCAATCGACGAGAAACTCATCGTCACGAACGGCCGCGGTCACTGCCGATCGGGCAGCAAGGACTGCATCCCTGTCCGGATGCTCGCGCACGTGCGCTTCGGGGAATGCGTGGCGGTCGAACAGCTCGCACAGGTCATCGAGCTTCACTGAGCACTCCTGGACCTCGCCCGTCGTCCAAGGGTAGACGTGGGGTGATTCCGCCAATGCCGTTCGCACGGCGCACGGCGCGAAGCGGCGCGGCCGCTGTCAACCGACACGGAGGACCTTTGTTTTGACCAATGCGGCCACCAGCGCGACCTTCTCCTCGTCGGTCAGGTCGCCGGGCAATTCACGGACATAGAAGGCGCCCGTGCTGGCAATGAATCGCAGCGCTTCCCGTGCGATTTCGCTGACACTGAGGAGAGACCGACCGTCGCGGTCGATCAGGTTGACCATCCCGTCGACCGAGCCCAACGCCAATTGTCCGCAATCGCGGTTCACGACACGCCGGTGTGGGGTTACCCAACTCGAGTCGTCCCATACCTGTGGCAAATCCATGCCGAAGATGCCACGGTATCGGTCACCGAACTCGGCTAACGACGCCTCGGGGATGGACCTGACGCCGGCGTCCGGCGAATTGCTCGGGAAGTGGTGGCGATAATGGCCGAAATACTTGGTGCAGAACCCGCTGTACTCCGCGGTAAAAAGTACGAACTGGTGCCAAGCCTCATCCACGCTCAGCGAGTGCATCTTCCAGTTCTTCGTCTGGTCGACATGGGTTAGCACGAGGTAGCGCTTCACCTCGGTGAAAAGCGCACAAGCCTCGTCAGAAGTGTCGACAAAGCGATCTTTGACCAGCTTCTCGATAAGAAACGGCGCCTGGTAGTCGAGCGCCTCAAATGCTCTTGGCAGGACATCCAGCACTGAAACGGCCACGGTCTCCCGCTGACTACTGGAGAGAGAGCTAACCTGGGTAGGCACTACCGGAGGCGGGTCTAGGATTCATCATTCTCTCTCACGCAATAGCACCCGCATGTGCCACTGCATGCCGCGCCGGAGCCTGAGCTGGGATGCACCAAAATCCGGAGACGGCCAATCCGCGTTTCTTTGGTCTCGGCAGTATCGGTGGTTTCGAGGGTCTCGATTGTCGTAGTCATGGCGGGAATTTAGCACTCCATTGACAGCCGGTCAGGCGTTTCGTGGAACCAGTCGCAGTCGCATCCGAAACTGTGTGAAGCCGCTGATGGGCCGGTAGATCGCCGGCGACCGGAAGTCTGTGCTCGAGCCCCCTGAACCCTGCTTGTGATCCACCATCGAGGGCCAACCCAGGGTCACCGGAAATTAGTTTTGAAGGGAAACAACCGATGGTTTCACCGAAAATTAGTTTTGAAGGGAAACAACCGATGGTTTCACCGAAAATTAGTTTTGAAGGGAAACAACCGATGATTTCGTCCCGGTAGATGTAGCGAAGTGGGAGCGAAGATAATCTCCAGAACATTTGGAGAGATACAACTGAGACGAACTCGTGAGACGTGGCGATCTCGGAAATGAGGTGATCGAGAATCCGGTCCTTGCGTGTCGCATGAGAGGTCTTGAGGGCTCTGATTTGGGCGATGTGGCGGCCTTGTGATGCGGTTCGCGAGATGGAGCGCACGCTGGGTGAGACGCGGCCGCGGATCCGGCGGTACTTACGTGGCGGTCGCCGTCTTGTGAAATCGCCTGCGGGGGCGAAGGTCTGGGTCCAGGATAGGACCATCATGCACCTCACACTGGGTATCACCGCGGCAGCAGTTCTCGCGGGAGCCGCCGTTGGTTTCGCCGGTCCGGCGTGTGCCGACGATCCCAATGGCGCGTACACCATCACGTGGAGCGACGGTAAATCACCGGCCACCTGGACCTTCACGTCCTGCGGACCAGGTTGTAGCCTCGTGACCAGCAACAGTGGCTGGAGCACAGACGCACAACTTGTGAACGGCAGTTGGATCATGGGCCCGATACAGAACACCGTTCATTGCTGGAGCGGCAGCACCGAAACGGCCACGGAGAACAACTCATTCGATGCGGCGACGCTTGCCGGCACAAGCGTCGTCACATACCCAGTCGCGTGCCCCCAAGACCCTCCCGGTGGAATGACCATTCAGTTCAGTTTGACCAAGGTCGACTGAAACGAGTCGGGCAGCAGGAAGCGAAAACCCACTACTCCCGCCTGGTCGCCACTTGGGGTGAACGCAAGAGAGGCGCAAGCCCCTGTGCGCCTCGATCGCTGCCCGCAACACCGCGGCGTGTGCGGCCAGCGCGGCCCACATTTCTTCTGCGTTCGTTTCCCGCCGACGGGTCGAACCTTCGAATCGGTTGAACAGAAACGCCACGACACCCGATGGCGCAACCGCCGGATCAGCGGACGCCTGCACAGGATGTCACGAACAGTGCGCTCCACTGGCATCCTTGAGTCATGGCAGGTAAAGAAGTCGACCGCGTGCGGGCACGCAGCGCCCTTGACGTGGTCAAGCAGCATCCGCTGATGGTGCTGTTCGCGATCTCACCAGCGTTGATCGCCGCGGTTGTCGTCGGCTGGCTGACGCATCCCGTCTGGGGCGTTCTGTTACTGATCGTCGCAACGGTTGCAGGCGGTTGGGCAGTCGTCCGCAAGCGCTGACCCGCTCCAGGAAAAGCAGTTTCGCCTTGGGTGAACGCCCTCCCAACAGCGCTGTAACGGTGTAACCATGTAATCATGCGATCACATCATGTTCATGGGCGGCGCTTCGGCCGCCCGGGCGGCTGGCAGCAGGCTGACCAGCCAGACGCCACTGACACGCCCCACTGGTTCGCCGGTCGGCTTCCCGACGGCTGGTTCACCGAGGACCCAGAAGTCATCGTCGACCGCGACGAGATCACCGTCATCGGTCGGCTTCCCGAGCCCGAACGCGCGGAAGGAGAGGAAGGCGAGGCCCGCGGTGCCGGCCGCGCGGCACGCTTCCGCGAGGACACCCGACCGGAGCGAATGCGGATCGCCGACGAAGCGCAAGCGCGCTACGGGCGGACCGTCAGCTGGGGCGTGCGCATCGGCGGCGAGCGAATCATGTTCACCAACATGGCCGTTCCCGTGATGACTCGACTGCGCCAACAGGAGCGGCAAGTGCTCGACACGCTTGTCGACGCCGGGGTGGCGCGCTCGCGATCCGACGCGCTTGCCTGGTCCGTGCGGCTGGTCGGCGAGCACGCCGATGAATGGCTGACCAAGCTACGCGAAAAGATGGCCGAGGTCGACGACCTGCGAGCAGAGGGTCCGCAGCTCTAAACCAGTTCGACCCCCACGTACGAAGAGCTCAGCGGCGTCGTCTGCGAAAGTGGATCCAGCTGCGTGCCATCGACGAGCAGGTTGCGGTTGACGCCGTACGACTGCGGTGCACCGCCGCCCCGCGGATCGAAGATGCGCGAACCCCACCCGTGATCGACGATGACCACACCGCGACGGGGTCGGTCGCTCACCGACGCGGCAAGTTCAATCTCACCGAGTGCAGAGAACACCCGCACGTTGTCACCGTCACTGATGCCGAGCTCGGCAGCATCTTTCGGGTTGATGATTACCACATTGCGCCGCCCCGACGGATGTAGTCCCGGAATCTCGTTGAGCCACGAGTTCATCGAGTGCCGGTTGCGCTGGTTCGACATGTGGAACGGGAAGCCCTCCGGCGCGTGCGGATGCGGCGCCGCGAGCAATTCCCGTGTTCGCGAGAGGAACTCGGGCGGCGCCGCGTGCACCTTCTTGTCGTCAGTGCGCAGGGCACCTTTGAAATGCCCGAACTCGCGTGGACCGAGCACCACTCCGTGCGGGTGCGCCATGATCTCCCGCCATTTGAGTTTGCGTCCGTTGACTTTTCGTCCGGTCGCCACCAGCAGGCGCTCCATCCATCGTGGATTGAACTCGAGACCGGGCCGGCGTGTGAGCCGTGCCAGCCTGCGGGTCACTTTGACGAAAACGTTCATGCCCTTGACGCCAAACAATGGCTTGCGCATCGCAAGTGCCAGATCAACGAAGATCCGCCATTCCTCACGAGCGCCGGGTGGCGGCTCGACTGCCTTGGTCCCGTACTGCGCATACGGCTCGTCGTGCAGATTGCTGGTGAAGGTGATCAAGTCGCCGCGCTCCAGCCAGTGCACCGCGGGCAGCAGCCAATGGGCGTGCCGGTGGCTTTCCCGTTGCACGAAGTCGATCGCCACCAACAGATCCAGTTGCGCCAGAGCTGCGTCCAGCTTCGCACCATCGGGTCCTGACACCACTGGATTGCCGCAGTTGATGATCAACGCCCGGATCTGCCCGGGCCCCCCGGTGGTGATCTCGTCCGGCAGCTCGGCGAGCGCATGGGCGCCTGCCACCATGTCGCGCTTTTGCAGGCGACTCTTGTGCGCCGCGGGTTGCACGAGGCCGGACAACCTCAGCATGTCGACATAGCCGGGCTCGAACCTGCGCCCTCCAGGCCGGTCCATTCGGCCTGTGACGACGTTCAACACGTGACCGAGCCATTCGCCGATCGCGCCCGTCACATGCATCGACACACCCGTGCGGGTGATCACCATGGCCCCCCGGGCGGCCGCGAAGTCCCTCGCCACCTGTTCGATGCCGGCACGCGGGATGTCGCACCGCGCGGCCAGGTCGTCAAGGTCGGCTTTGGCCACAAGCCGACGCAGCTCCGGCACGCCGGTTGCGAGATCGGCACAATCCTCGGCGTGCTCGAGCCCCTCTTCGAGGATCACCTTGACCATAGCCAGCAGCAGCGCCCAATCCTGTCCGGGCCGCACCGCCAGGTGCACGTCGGCCTTAGTTGCGGTCTCCGTGCGCAAGGGGTCGACGACGACGATCTTCGCGCCTTGACGCTGCCGCTCCAGCGCCCGCTTCCAGCCGCCGGGCACAGTTTCCAGCCAATTCCACGCGCTGACTGCTGGGTTTGTGCCGACCAGCAGGAAGTAGTCGCAGTTGTCGACATCGGACACCGGCACCATGAGCTCCGAGCCATACATGGCATTGGCCACCACATGCAGCGCGTTCTGGTCGACCGAGCCCACCGCGTAACGGCTCCGGGTGCCAACCGCATCCAGCCAACCGTTCATGAACACGACATTTGACGACGAAAACGCGGCCGGATTTCCGTAGTACAGGCCCACGGCGTCAGGTCCGTCGGCCTCGATCAGTCCGGTCATCCGGGCCGCGATGTCTGCGATCGCCTCGTCCCAGCTGGTCTCAACATAAGAATCGCCGACACGCCGCATGGGGTTGACGATTCGGCGGGGATGCTCGACGAGCTGATTCGCGGTGCGCCCCTTGGCGCAGAAGTCCCGCCAGCTGTGCGGGTTCTTTTTGTCGGGGCCAATCTTCGTCACTCGATTGCCGTCAACCGTGACCTCGATACCGCATGCGGCCACGCAATATCGGCAGAAGGTGTACACGGTCTTGGGCTCAACCGCGGTCATGCGTAAACTCTAGAGCTGCGTCATCGACCAGTATTCGCCGTGCTGGGCCATCAGCTCGGCGTGGCTGCCGCGCTCGACGATTCGACCGTCCTCCATCACCAGGATCACGTCGGCGTCACGAATCGTGGAAAGCCGGTGCGCAATGATGAAACTCGTTCGGTCGCGGCGTAATTCGCTCATCGCATGCTGAATGAGCACCTCGGTGCGGGTGTCGACGGAACTCGTCGCCTCGTCGAGGATCAGCAGCTGCGGCTGAGCGAGAAATGCTCGCGCGATCGTGATCAGCTGCTTCTCGCCCGCGCTGATGTTTCCGCCGTCGTCGCTGACCCATGTCTCGTAGCCGTCGGGCAGCGTGCGCACGAACCGGTCGACGTATGCGGCCTTCGCCGCGGCGAGCACCTCGTTTTCGCTCGCGCCCGGACGCCCATAGCGGATGTTTTCCGAGATGGATCCGCCGAACAACCACGTGTCCTGCAGGACCATTCCAATGCGCGACCGCAGTGAATGGCGGCTCACCGTCGCGATGTCGACACCGTCGACAAAAATATGGCCTGAGTCAACCTCGTAGAACCGCATCAGCAGGTTCACCAGCGTCGTCTTGCCGGCCCCGGTCGGTCCGACGATCGCCACCGTGCTTCCCGGTTCGGCCACGAAGGACAGGTCCTCGATCACCGGAGTGCCAGGCAGATAACTGAAGTTCACGTGCGCGAATTCCACCCGGCCGGGACGGACCTGGCCGTTGACCGACGGGAGCGCCACCGTGCTGTCCGGCTGTTGCTCCTCGGCATCCAGCAAGCCAAAAACTCGCTCCGCGCTTGCCATTCCGGACTGCAACGTGTTGTACATAGCCGCCACCTGGCTGAGCGGCTGATTGAACTGGCGGACGTACTGGGTGAACGCTTGGATGGAGCCTAGCGTGATCTGTCCAGTGGCCACCTGCAGCCCACCGACCACCGCGACGGCAACGTAGCTGAGGTTGCCTATCAACGCGGTGAACGGTGACACCAGCCCCGAAAAGAACTGCGCGCCAAAGCTTGCGCGGTAGACATCGCCGTTGAATTGGCGGAACCGTTCCTGTGCGTGGGCGCGATGACCGAACGTCTTGACGAGGGTGAACCCGCTGTAGGTCTCCTCGATGTGAGCGTTCAGCCGCCCGGTGTTGGCCCACTGCTCGACGAACAGTCGCTGAGACCTCCGTGCGATCGCGCGTGTCACCCACAGCGATAATGGCACCGTCAGCACGGTGATCAGCGCCAGTAGCGGTGAGATCGTCAGCATCATGACTAGGACGGCCACCACCGTGAGCACCGAGATGAGCAGCTGGCCGATCGTCATCGACAGCGACGACTGAATGTTGTCGATGTCATTGGTGACTCGGCTCAGCACCTCGCCACGCTGTCGAGAATCGAAGTACGACAACGGGAGTCGGTGTATCTTGTCCTCGACATCGGAGCGAAGGGTCGCCATCGTGCGCTGCACGGCGATGTTCAGCAACCGAAACTGCGCCCGCACGAGCACGCTGGCAAGTAAATACAGGGCCAAGGCCAGCAGCAGTGTCCGGCCGACCGCACCGAAGTCCACACCGACGCCCGGTCTCACGTTCGTCCGAGACAACAGGTCGGCGAACATGCCGTCGCCTCGTGCCCGCGCGGCGTCGACCGCTTGCTGCTTCGTGATGCCGGCGGGCAGTTGACGGCCGATGACACCGTTGAACAACAGGTCGGTCGCATGTCCAAGGACCCGCGGACCGATCACGCCGATCGCGATCCCGCCGATGCCCAGCCCGATCACCGTCGCGGTCAACCCGCGCTGCGGAGTCAGCCGCTTCAGCAAGCGAATCGCAGCGCCCCGGAAGTCGCGTGAACGCTCCGGAGGACCGGGGAGCACATCGGGCACCGGCGGTCGAAACGGCCCGCTCACTTGACGGCTCCCACCGCTTGCGAATCGGCGAACTCGGCGTACGTCGGGCATTCGGCGATCAGCGATTCGTGGGTTCCGGCGCCCACGACGCGCCCGTCGTCGACGACCACCACATGATCTGCTTCGGCCACGGTCGAAATGCGTTGCGACACAATGATGACGGTCGAGTCCGCCGAGACCTCACGCAGCGCCGCCCGGACGCGAGCGTCAGTGTGCACATCGAGTGCGGAGAACGCGTCGTCGAAAAGATAGATCGCCGGTCGCCGGATCACCGCGCGCGCGATCGCCAGCCGCTGCCGCTGCCCACCCGAGAAATTGATGCCGCCCTGCGCGACTGGCATCTCGAGCCCGTCGGCGTGCGCGCGGACAAAGCCCGCGGCGGACGCCACTGAAAGTGCCTCCCACATCTGGGCGTCGGTGGCGCCGGCCTTGCCATAGCGCAGGTTGTCGGCCACCGTGCCCGAGAACAGATAGCCGCGTTGCGGCACCAGCCCGACCGTCGACCACAACTGCTCGATGTCGTAGTCGCGCACGTCGACGCCGTCGACCGTCACCGACCCCGCGGCCACGTCGTACAACCGGCAGATCAGCGACACCAGCGTCGACTTTCCCGACCCGGTGCTGCCCACAACCGCAGTGACCGTCCCGGGCTGCGCGGTCAACGAAACATCCTGCAGCACGGGCCTGTCGGCGCCCGGATACGAGAAGGTCGCGTTCTCGAGTCGCACCACCCCGGTGACCGCCGCGGGCGCCACTATGTGCTCGGGGCTGGTGATCGAGGGCCGGGTAGACAACACCTCGGTGACCCGCTCGGCGCATACCGAGGCCCGCGGCACGATGATCAAAATCAGCGTTGCCATCATCACGGCCATCAGGATCTGCATGAAGTAGGAAAGGAACGCGATCAGCGAACCGACCTGCATCTGCCCCGCGTCGATCCGCAAGCCGCCGAACCAGATCAGCGCCACGCTGGACAGGTTGGTGACCAGGGTTGTCACAGGCAGGAGCAGGGCCTGCCATCGACCGGCGGCCAGCGAGTTTTCCAACAAAGCATGGTTGGCCTCGGCGAACCTGCGACGCTCGACGGGCTCGCGCGCGAATGCCCGGACCACGCGGATGCCTGACAACTGCTCGCGAAGAACGCGGTTGATGTTGTCGATGAGTTTCTGCATGTTGCGGAAGATCGGCAGCATCTGCGACACGATCAAGTAGTTGGCGATCGCGAGCACCGGCACGCTGATCAGAAGCAGCCACGACAGGCCCGCATCCTGGTGGACGGCCATGATGATCCCGCCGACGCACATGATCGGCGCAGTGATCAGTATCGTGCACGTCATCTGCACCAGAAACTGGATCTGCTGAACGTCGTTGGTGGTGCGGGTCAGCAGTGACGGGGCGCCGAAGCGGGCGGTCTCCGGCGCCGAGAAGCCGGTGACGTGGTTGAAGATCGCGGACCGCAGATCACGACCGAAGCCCATCCCGGTGCGCGAGCCGAAGTACACCGCGCCCACCGCGCACAGCACCTGAAGTGCGCTCACGGCGAGCATCACGCCGCCCAGCCTGATGATCGTCTCCGTGTCGCCCCTGGCGACGCCGTCGTCGATGATTGCCGCGTTGACCGTAGGGAGATAGAGAGACGCGAGCGTGCTGATCGCCTGGAGCAGCGCGACGATCGCGATCAGCGAGCGGTACGGCCGCGCGTATTTGCGCAGCAGTCCCAGGAGCATCTCCGTACTGTCGCACATGATGTGCCCGGTTCGGCACCCGGACCGCCGCGCGGCGTGACACAAAACCGCTGGTCAACATAAGGATCAGGCCTCTGCACCGTCGCACCGCTATCCTGCATGCTGTGACGAGCAGCAGACTGCCCTTTGTTGTCTTGAGCTTGGCGAGCGTTGTCTCGCTGCTAGCAGCCTGCTCCAAGGACTCATCCGGTACCAACAACTCGTCGTCGCAGGGGCCGACGGCTCCGCAGAGCGCCACCCACGGCCCGATGTTTCCCGAATGCGGCGGGGTCAGCGACCAGACGGTCACCCAGCTGACCGAAGCGCACGGACTCGTCAACGCCGGGCGCAACTCCGCCGGGTGCCAGTGGTTGCAGAACGGCGGCATTCTCGGCCCGCACTTCTCGTTCACGTGGTACCGAGGCAGCCCGATCGGTCGGGAGCGCAAGACCGAGGAACTGTCGCGAACCAGCGTCGACGACATCACCATCGACGGTCACAAGGGCTTCATGGCGGTCGCGAACGATCCGACGATGGGCGACAACCTTTGTGAGGTGGGCATCCAATTCGACGACGACTTCATCGAATGGTCGATCAGCTACCAGGAGAAGCCGTTCCCGCCGCCGTGCGACGTTGCCAAGGAACTTGCCCGCCAATCGATTGCGAATGCGAAATGAGCCGGCCACGTCAGGTGCTGTGCGGGTTGATCGCCGCGCTCGCCGTGGTCGCGATGTTGACGGGTTGCACCCGCACCACCGGAGGCAACGCCACGGTGGCAGGGGCCAATGGGAATCCCGGCTCGCCAGAGACTCCGCGCAACGACGATTCCAACAAGCAGTACCCGAACCTGCTGAAGGAATGCGACGTGTTGACCACCGATGTGCTTGCGAAGACGGTCGGCGCCGATCCGCTCGATATTCAGAGCACGTTCGTCGGTGCGGTCTGCCGGTGGCAGGCGGCCAATCCCGCGGGCCTGATCGACATCACCCGCTTCTGGTACGAACAGGGCAGTCTCAACAATGAGCGCAAGGTCGCCGACTACCTCAAGTACCAGGTCGAGAACCGCAGGATCAACGGCATCGACTCGATCGTGATGAAACCCGCGAACGACCCCAACGGCTCATGCGGCGTCGCTAGTGATGCCGGTGGGGTGGTCGGATGGTGGGTGAATCCGCAGACACCCGGGATCGACGCCTGCGGGATGGCGATCAAGCTGATGGAACTGACGCTCTCCACCAACGCCTAGCTTCGGCCGCTGCAACTCAGCGCGGGACGTGGAATGCCACCAGCGCGGCGCTGCCCAGGATGACGTCGCGCCACGGCACGCCGGTGCGCAGCACGGCGATCGCCGATGTCGGAAACTTCGTCGAGATTCGTTCGGCTGCAGCCTGACTGGTTCCCGGCGCGCCCGCCAGGCCGAGCGCGACGTTGCTCATCGCCGGCTCATGGCCGATGACGAGAAGGGTGGCGACATCGTCGTCGACGCCGTTGATCTCGTCGATCACCGTCCCGGGTACCGCGTCGTAGAGGCGTTCGGCGAAGGTGACCGGTACGTCCAGTCCCATGCGCGAAAGCGTCTCGCGGGTTCGGGTGGCCGTCGAGCACAGCACCGCGTCGATGGGCGGCACATTGGACCGTAACCACTCGCCGGCCAGCCCGGCCTCACGAATGCCGCGCGGTGCCAGCGGCCGCTCGTGATCGACCACCCCGCTCGGGTAGTCCGACTTCGCGTGCCGCATCAGCAACAGGGTGCGCTCGCTCATCCGACCACGCTAAGGCACGATGAGCCGCTTGCGCGAAGAGTCAAGGAACGCTCCGGCCGGGGTCCACGAAGTTGTCGGTGGCCGGTCCTACACTCGCCATGCCCGGTGAGCGCTACCAAGAGAAGCCGAGAAGGGAGGGGTTGATATGCGATTCATCCACACCGCCGACTGGCAGCTCGGCATGACGCGCCACTTCCTCAACGCCGATGCGCAGCCGCGATATTCGGCCGCCCGCCGCGATGCGGTGAGCGCGCTGGGTGGGCTCGCCGCCGAGACGTCGGCGGAGTTCGTCGTGGTGGCGGGCGATGTGTTCGAACACAACCAACTCGACCCACGGGTCGTCAGCCAGTCACTGGAAGCCATGCGCGCGATCGGCGTCCCGGTCTACCTGCTGCCCGGCAACCACGATCCGCTGGATGCCTCGTCCGTTTACACCAGCGCGCTGTTCCTCGCCGAACGGCCCGACAACGTCGCGGTGCTCGATCGCTCCGGTGTGCACGACTTGCGGCCCGGGGTGCAGATCGTCGCCGCCCCATGGCGGTCGAAGAAACCCACCACCGACCTCGTAGCCGACGTTGTCGACCGACTCGCCGCCGACGGCGTCACGCGGATCCTGGTCGCGCACGGCGGAGTCGACGCACTCGATCCGGATTCGGCCAAGCCGTCGGTCATCGGGCTGCAGGGCGTGCATGATGCGCTGGCGTCGGGGGCGGTGCACTATGTGGCGCTGGGGGACAAGCATTCTCGTACCCCGGTCGGCGATACGGGCCGGATCTGGTACTCCGGGTCGCCGGAGGTCACCAACTACGAAGACGTCGAGCACGACCCCGGCCATGTGTTGGTGGTCGACATCGACGAGCACGATCCCGCGCGACCTGTGACAGTCGCCGCTCACCGTGTGGGGCTATGGCGATTCGTCACGCTTCGTCGTCCGGTGGACAGTGGCCGCGACGTCACCGATCTGGACATCAACCTCGACCTGATGCCCGACAAGGACCGCACGGTCGTGCGGCTGGCGCTGACGGGTTCGCTGAGCGTCACGGACCGCGCTGCACTCGACGCGTGCCTCGACAGGCATGCCCGGCTGTTTGCCTCGCTGCGAATCTGGGAGCGGCACAGCGACATTGCGGTCGTTCCCGAGGACGAGGAGTTCGCCGATCTCGGCATCGGCGGCTTCGCGGCCGCGGCGGTCGAGGAGCTGGTCGCCACCGCGCGATCGGACGGGCACGCGGCGGCCGACGCGCAGGCGGCGCTGGCGCTGCTGTTGCGGCTCTCGGGCGGAAGGGGCGATGAGCCGCCTGCGCGAAGAGGAAAAGGCAGCGCAGCGTGAAGCTGCACCGGCTCGTCCTGGAGAACTACCGCGGCATCGCGCACCGCGAGATCGTGCTGCCCGACAGTGGCGTGATCGTGGTCAGCGGTGCCAATGAGATCGGCAAGTCGTCGATGATCGAGGCGATCGACCTACTGCTGGAGGCCAAGGACCGCTCGACGAAGAAAGAAGTCAAACAGGTCAAGCCAACCCACGCCGACGTCGGCACCGCGGTCACAGCCGAGATCAGCAGTGGCCCTTATCATTTCGTGTACCGAAAGCGTTTCCACAAGAAGTGCGAGACCGAGCTGACGGTGCTCGCCCCGCGGCGCGAACAGCTGACGGGCGACGAGGCACACGAACGCGTGTGCGCGATCCTGGCCGCGACGGTCGATACCGAGTTGTGGCGGGCACAGCGCGTTCTACAAGCAGGGTCCACCGCGCCGGTCGACCTGTCCGGCTGCGACGCGCTGTCGCGCGCGCTGGACGTGGCGGCGGGCCAGTCGGCAGCGCTGTCGGGTGACGAGCCGCTGCTGGTCGATCGCATCGACGCCGAGTACTCGCGCTTCTTCACCCCCACGGGCCGCCCTACGGGGGAGTGGGCCACCGCGACCGCCCGCCTCGCCGACGCCGACGCCGACGTGGCTCGCTGTCAGGCAGACGTCGCCGAGGTCGACGAGTGCGTCCGCCGGCACGCCGACCTGTCGCAACGGCTCGCGGCGCTGGATGCTCAACGCAAGGCCGCGCACCAGCGGCTGACCGCGGCGCGCGCTGCCGCCGCGGTGGTCGCCGAGCTGACGGCGGAACTCAGGCAGGCCGAGGTCATGGCCACCGCGGCGGGCGCCACGGCCGAAGTGTCGGGTGTCGCGTTCGCCGAACGCCGACGGCTCGCAGGCGATGTCGCGGAACACGAACGCGCCATCGCCGACATCAACGCCGAAGCGGCACAGGCCGCCGAGGAGGAGGCGATCGCTCGCGACGTCCACGACATCGCCGCTGCGACCGCCGAACAATCCGGCGTCGCGTTGCAGGGGGCACAGATCCGCGCCGATGCGGCCCGCGCCAGGGTCGACCGCTCCAAGCTGGCCAAGATCGACGCAGTTCGCCGCGACGTCGAGCACGCCGAGCAGAACATCACCGCGATCGCCGTCACCGACGAGGTGTTGCGAGACGTCGAGGT
Organism: uncultured Actinomycetota bacterium; assembly: GCA_963744085.1. GTDB lineage: Bacteria > Actinomycetota > Actinomycetes > Mycobacteriales > Mycobacteriaceae > Mycobacterium. Next base: position 56,639 of record CAVUSK010000010.1, on the reverse strand, counting down.
CGCCGCCGCAGCAGTCGAACGTGCCTCGAGCCAAGCCGAACTCGCTTCAGCGCAGATCGAGCTCACGGCTGCCGCCGACATCGAGCTGTGTGTCCAGGGTCGCCGGATCAAGCTCGGTGCGGGGGAGACTTTCGCCACCGGTGCTACCGAGGCCACCGACGTCGAGGTCCCCGGAGTGTTACGCGCACGCGTGATTCCAGGTGCGCCGGCATGTGATATGCAGGCCACGGCCGAAGCCGCCCGGGCTCACCTGACGGGTGTGCTTGCGGCCGTCTGTGTCGCGGACGTCGCCGACGCGCGTGCCCAGGCAGAGCGGCGGCGCGGGCTGGTTTCGGAACGTGACCGGTTGAGCGCGACGCTAACGGGTCTGTGCGTCGAGGAACCGGTCGACGAACTGCGGTCCAGGCTCAAAGACGCGTCCACTGACGACGCAGCCATCGACGCGGCGTCGGCCCGCGCGGCGCTCGATGCCGCGAGCGAGGCGTACCGCGCAGCCATCGTGGTATGCCAACGCGACAGCGACGTCGCCGCGGCCGCCGCGGCCAATCTCGCCGAAAAGCGCACGCGCGCAGCCGTATTGCTCGAAAAGCTGGCGGCTACCAAAGCCCAGCTCGACGTCGCTCGCGAGCGGCTTGCCCGGCAGCGCGCCACGGTCACCGACGAGGACCTGAAACTTCGCGCGGAAGCAGACGCGGCGGCCTCGGAACGCGGGGCGGCCCAGGTGGTCGACGTCCGGTCCCGGTTGGCCGAGGTCGCGCCGGAACAAATCGGCGCCGAGCTCACCGAGGCCGAAACGCATGCCGACGAACTGGCTCGCGACCATGCTGCTGTTGCCGGTGAATTGCGGGATCTGGCAACACAATTGCGGGTGTACGGCACCGAGGGCCGCAACGGCCGTCTCGACGTGGCGGAGGCCGAACGCGAGCATGCCGACAGCGAGTGCGGGCGCGTCGGCCGCCGGGCGCGCGCCGCACATCTGCTGCGCTCCGTGGTCCTGCGGCACCGCGACGACACCCGGCTGCGCTACGTCGAGCCGTTCCGCGCTGAGGTGCAGCGGTTGGGCCGTATCGTGTTCGGCGACAGCTTCGATGTCGAGATCGACAGCTCGCTGCGGATCTGCAACAGGACACTGGCGGGCCGCACCGTGCCCTACGAGTCGCTGTCCGGTGGCGCGAAGGAGCAGTTGGGCATCGTCGCCCGGCTCGCGGGAGCCGCGCTGGTGGCCAAGGAAGACAGCGTGCCGGTCATCATCGACGACGCGTTGGGCTTCACCGACTCTCACCGGTTGGTCAAGATGGGCGCGGTGTTCGACGCCGTGAGCAGCGACGCACAGGTGCTCGTGCTGACGTGCAGTCCGCACCGTTACAACAGCGTCGACGGCGCTCACCACATCGAATTGACGGCTTAGCCGAGTCAACTCGAGGCGAGCGCCAGCACCTCGTCGAAACCCGCGACGAGGCATTCGTAGAACACGTCGTAATCGGGAATCGCTTTAGTATCCACGTCGATGCCCAGTATGCAGGTGTCCACGTACGTGAGCAGTGTGACATTGACGGCGGCGCCGATCGTCGGGCCGAACGCGTACTGGACTCGCACCCGGGCGCCACCGAGGAACACTGGTACCGGAATACCCGGCACGTCACTGCAGAGGAAGTCGACGTGGCGCAGGATCGAGCCGATGTACCACCGCGGCATCAGGTTGAGGGCACCTGCGATCCATTGCGTGTAGGGAATTGACTTCTCGTGGCGCACCGCGCCCGTCCGCTCGTGGATGTCGCTGATTCGCTCCGCGGGATCCGGCTCGCCGACTGGTACGTCGAAGCGCATCAACGTGATCCGGTTGCCGCCGATGTCGTCGCCCTCCTGCCGCAGGCTCATCGGCATCGTGAGATGAAGGTCACCGACGGCGGCGCCGTGCTTTTCGTGGTAGCGGCGCAGCCCGCCGGCCACGCTCGCGACGAAGGCGTCGTTCAACGCACCGCCTCCGTGGTGGGCAGCCGCCCGAAGCTGCGGGAGAGGGACCTCGAGCACGCCGAGACGCCGAATCAGGCTGCGCTCCTTCATCAGTGGCGAGCCCGTCCGGTTCACTGGACGGACGGTCCGGTAGACCGACGCGGCCATCTCGGCCGCCGACGAAACCGTGTGCGCCGGCCGCCGAATGCCGTTGAAAATCAGCTTTGGAGCGCTCTTTAACGTTCCCATCAGCGCGCTGCCGAGAAGCCGAGCGTCGTATCGCGCCGTCTCGCGGTAGCCGCTCAGCCAAGGCGGTGGGGGAACCTGCGGCATGTCCGCCACCAGGCCATGTTTCTCCGGCACCTCGGACAAGTCGAACAGGATCATCCCGATCTGGATCCCGCCGACGCCGTCGGTCAGAGCGTGGTGGAACTTGAGGAGCAGTGCGGCGCCGCCATCCTCGAGGCCGTCGATGAGCGTGGCCTTCCACAGCGGGCGTGCCCGGTCGAAGTCCTCCATCGCCGCGACTCGGGCCATTTCCAGCACCGTGTCGAGTGTGCCGGGCTCGGCCGCGGTCACCCTTCGCATGTGGAAGTCGACGTCGAAGTCTGGGGCGTCCTCCCACCGCGGGGGAGTCGGCGGCGGCGACTCCACCACCCTTTGCCGGAACATCGGCGCCTTCTGGCTGATCAGATTGAACCGGTTCCGTACCTCGTCCCAGTCCGGCGATCGGTCCAGCACGATGACCGTGACCACCGTGGATCGCAGGCGGGGATCGCTTTCCATCGCCCACGTGAACGCATCGGTGTTCCGCATGAACTCGGTCATTAGCCCTCAATTTACGACTTCTGCCGGCCGCCGTCACCGGCCCCGCCACGATCGGTGACCTTGGTCCCTGCAGAAAAAGACGTTCGCCCCGGGCCTACACTTCGCCCGGTGGAGATTGACACCGATTACGTCGTCGTAGGGACGGGATCTGCCGGGGCGGCGCTCGCAAACCGGCTCAGCGCTGATTCCAACGTCGAAGTGGCCGTCCTGGAGGCCGGCCCGAAGGACAACGACAAGTTCGTCCACATCCCGGCCGCGTTCTCGAAGTTGTTCCGCACCGAGCGCGACTGGGACTATCTGACCGAGCCGCAAAAAGAGCTCAACGGTCGGCAGATCTATTGGCCCCGCGGCAAGATGTTGGGCGGCTCGTCATCGATGAACGCGATGATGTGGGCTCGCGGATTCGCCGCGGACTACGACGAGTGGGGCGAGCTGGCCGGCGAGCAATGGTCATACTCGAAGCTGGCCCCGTATTTCGACCGCATTCAGGCGGGCCCGCTCGTCATCTCGCCACAGCGCAGCCCGCGCAGGTCCACCGCCGCGTGGCTTGAGGCGGTGCAGGAGACCGGCTACCGGCTCGAGACCCCCAACCTCGATGCGCCGGAAGGCTTTTGCCAGACGGTTGTTACCCAGCGCAGGGGCGCGCGATGGAGCTGTGCCGACGCGTACCTGAAGCCAGCATTGCGTCGCCCGAACCTGACCCTGCTCACCGAGGCCCGCGCGCGACGGGTGCTCTTCGACGGCAGGCGCGCGACAGGAGTCGAGTTCGACAAGGACGGTGCTCGCCATGTCGTGCGCGCACGTCGTGAAGTGGTGCTGTCCTGCGGCGCGGTCAACAGCCCGCAACTGTTGATGTTGTCGGGCATCGGCGACGCCACCGAGCTGAAGGGTCACGGGATCGATGTCGTGCAGGACGCGCCCGGTGTGGGACAGAACCTCATCGACCACCTGGTCACGCCGTTGGGTTTCGAGGTGCTCAACGACAGCTTGTTCGCCGCCGAAAAGCCTTGGCAGCTAGTAAAATACCTGTTCGCGCGGCGCGGGATGCTGACCTCGAATGTCGCCGAAGCGTACGGGTTCGTGCGCAGCCGCCCGGAGCTGGAGCTGCCGGACCTTGAGATCCTTTATGCTCCGGCACCGTTCTTCGACGAGGGCCTGGGCGATCCGTACGGACATGCGGTGGTGTCCGGGCCCGTCCTGTTGAGGCCGTACAGCCGCGGCACGATCTCGCTGGCCTCGCCGGACCCGGCCGCGAAACCGATCATCGATCCGCAATATCTGTCGGACCCGGACGGCAAGGACCGCGCGGCGATGATGTCCGGCCTGCGGATAACCGCGAAGATCGCGCAAGCGCCCGCTCTGAAGGACGTGCTGGGCAAAGTCGCCCGACCGCTCGGTGCGCACGACACACGCGAGGAAACGCTCGAACAAGCACTGGCCACCTGCTCGCACACGCTCTATCACCCGGCGGGAACCTGTCGGATGGGCAACGACCCATCCAGCGTCGCCGATCCGCAGCTGAGGGTCCGCGGCGTCGAAGGTCTGCGAGTAGCCGATGCGTCGGTGATGCCGACGATCATTCGCGGACACACCCACGCGCCGGCAGTCCTGATCGGTGAGAAAGCCGCCGACCTGATGCTTGCCTCGAGATGACCTGACCGACATAATCGCCCGGTGACCCAACTGAAGAGCCGGTTTCGCGTCCTCGCTGTCTTGCTGATCGCGGTTATTTCGCTGGTGTCGGTGCCCGGGGCGGCCGCGGATCCTCCTCAGGGCGGGGCGCGAATCACCGGTGTCGAGCCGGTCACGGATCGCTGGGTGAAGGTCTCCGTCTATTCGCCGTCGATGGACAAGGTTATCGTCAACGACGTGTACAAGGCCCCCGGTAACGCGTCGGCACCAGTCTTGTACCTACTGAACGGGATTGACGGCGGTGTGGACAACAAGGGATGGTTCGGTCTCACCAACGTGCAGGGCTTCTTCGCTGACAAGAACGCGAACGTCGTGTCCCCGATCGGTGGTCCCTACAGCTACTACACCGACTGGCTCACCGACGACCCGGCGCTCGGGCGGAACAAGTGGCAGACCTACCTGACACAAGAGCTTCCTCCGCTGATCAACCAAGAACTGAAAGCCAACGGCCGCAACGCGGTTGGCGGGCTGTCGATGAGCGGCGGCTCAGCCATCGACCTCGCCATCCAGGCGCCCGGGCTGTACCGGGCGGCCGGCTCCTACAGCGGCTGCCCCGCCACATCCGACCCGAAGCAGGCCAACCAGATCGTTTTGTCGCTGATCCCCAGCGGTGCCAACGCCGCGAACATGTGGGGCCCGCCGGGCGGCCCGGACTGGGTTGCGCACGACCCGTCGAAGAACGCCGCCAAGCTGAGGGGCGTCGCGGTATACGCCGCCGCGTCGACGGGTGCCGTGGGCGCTGTCGACAACCTGCCGCCGGACTTCCCGACGCCCATCGGCGGTCAGGTGGTCGAAGGCATCACGCTGGATTGCACCCAGCAGTTCGCCGACGCCGCCAAGGCCGCAGGCATTCCGGTGACCTTTGTGGTTCGGCCCGAGGGGGCGCACACGTGGGGCCTGTTCGAATCGGAGATGCAGGAGTCGTGGAATACGGTGATCGGCCCTGCGCTGGGCGCCAGGTCGGCGACCTAGGACCTTTCCACGTGACGGGTTAGCCGCTGCACCGTCGGCCCGGCAGAATGGCGGGTGATGACGATGAACGCCAAGCGTCGCCGGGCGCACCAGAAGCTGGCCTCTCAGGCCGGGGTGCGGTCGGTCCGTCGGCCGGTGTCCCCGGACACCACCGACGAATTCGACCTGTACTACGTGCGCGCCGGCCGCAAGTCAGCCCATCCGCTGGTGATCATTCCCGGAGGACCCGGGGCAGCGTCCGTCGCCCTGTACCGGGGCGTGCGTCGCCGTGCGGCCGCGGCAGGGTTGGACGTGCTCATGATCGAGCACCGCGGGGTGGGCATGTCCCGTCACGACGACGCGGGTGCGGACCTTCCGCCGCAGGCTCTGACCATCGAGCAGGCGGTCGACGACCTCGTGGCCGTGCTCGACGACGCTCAGGTCGGAAAGGCGATTCTGTACGGGACCTCGTACGGCACCTACCTCGCCGCCGGCGTCGGTGTGCGCCACCCGCAACGCGTCCATGGGATGATTCTGGACTCGCCGGTGCTGTCGGGCGACGACATCGACGAGGTGCGCGCCGCGATCCGGCGGGTGCTGTGGGACGGAACAGATTCGGAGAATAGGGATTTGGCGCCGAAGGTACGGCAACTGGTCGGCGACGGCGTCTTGACGCCTGCGGCCGGTCAGGTCGCGGCGGCCATGTACGGGTTCGGCGGCCCTGCGCTGCTGGGGCGCCAATTGGATCTGCTGCTTCGCGGGCGGCAAGGCTTGTGGACCGTCCTGGACAATGTCACCCGGCGGTTGGTAGCGCGCAAGGCTCCGTACCGCAACGAGCCCGATCTCGTCGAGCTCATCGGCTTCCGCGAGCTGAACTACGGTGGCGTTCCCGACGGCAAGCCGTTGGATCCGGCGGCTGCCTATCGTGACTTCGCTTCAGATCCAGTCGAATTCGAGGCTGAGCCCTACGACCTCACGGCTGAGATGCCGAAATTCAGCTGGCCCACCGTCGCCGTCTCGGGTGGCCGTGACCTGATCACCCCACCCGCCGTCGCTGACCGGATCGCGTCGTTGATCCCGGGGGCAGTGCTGGTGCGGCTACCGACGGCCGGCCACAGTGCGCTCGACAGCCGCGAGCAGGCTGCACTGCAGATCGCAAAGGCTGTGGCCGACGGCCAGATTGACACCTTGCCTGCACGCGCTGCGGTACTGGATGCGCTGCCTGGCGGGCCCTTGATCCGGTTGATGGTGGCCGCCATTGGCGCCGCGACGGTGGTCGAGGGTGTCATACCGCGCGTCGTCCCCCGGATCGTGCAAAGGGTCGCTACTTCATGAATCCAATCGCGCTGTAATTCAAGTCACCCAATCCCGCAGCGCCGTAGTTCGCGAGAGTGCTTCGTACGGCGACGTTTCCGGGCGACTGCATCAGCGGCAGGCTGAAGCCCTCATCCCACACCATCAGGTCGACCTGGTTGGCCAGCCGGCGTGCGGCTCCGGCGTCCAGTTCGGCAAGTGTCTGCTCGATCTTTGCGTCGATCTCGGGGGTTCCGATCTTGCCGAAGTTGCTCTCTCCGTACGACGCATAGATCTGTGTGAGACCCGACAACGGGAACGCGTCGCCAACCCACCCGAACAGCGCGATGTCGAAATCGCCGGTGTTGATGTAATTCGTGAAGAATCCGCCGGCCCCTTTTGCGTCGATGTCGAGCTTCACCCCGACCTGGGCGAGGCTGTTCTGGGCGACCTGAGCGATCTGCCGGCTGCTCAGCGCGTCGAACAGGACGAGGCGGATCGTCAGCGGGCGGCCATCTTTAGAACGGAACGGGCCGTTGAGTTTCCAGCCCAGCTCGTCGAGGTCTTTGCGTGCCTGATCCGGGTTGAAGGCAACCACATTGCTGTTGTTCTGGTAGCCCTCTTGCCCGGCGACATAGACGTGGTTGTTCAGCGGTTTCGGGTTGTCGACCAGCCCGCGCTGACTTACGTTCGCAATCGCCTGCCGGTCGATGGCCCTCATGATCGCCAGCCGCAGTTTCGGGTCGGCAAGGATCGAGCCGGGCGCTCCGTTGAACGTGAAGTGACTCCAACTGGCACCCGGCGCGCGACGGATCGAGATACCGGCGGTGCGCTGAGCGCGCAGCAAGTCATCCAGTGAGCCCAGCCCCACCGAGTCGATCGCGTTGTTCTGCAGGGCGGGGATGAAGGCGGTGTCATCGAGGACCGTGAACGTGATCGAGTCGAGGCGTGGCGCCTGACCCCACCATTTCGGGTTGCGCGTCAACACAATCCGCTGTGCCGACTTGTCCACGGTGGTGACGGTGAAGGGCCCGGCCGACGGGCCCGGACCGTTGAGTTGGGCTTTGTTGAACGCCTCTGGAGTCGACGTCATGCTGCGGGGCAGCAGCATCCCGTTGCCGGCGAACATGCCTTTCCATTCCGCGTACGGCTTGGCGAATGTCATGACAGCTTGTCGGTCGTCGCCGCCTCGAGTGACCGAGGCGACCCGGTCGGCGCCGCCGGGGCTGGCGATCGCGAACGCCTTGTCCTTGCCGCTGAGGGCGTGAATCTGCGCCGCGATGTCCTCCCACGTGATCGGCGTGCCGTCGGACCACACCGCCTTGGGATTGATCGTGTAGGTGACGACTTGCGGGTTCGTCTTGGTCAGCTCGATGCTCGTGAAGTAGTCGGTGTTCAGCGTGGTCGAGCCATCGGGCTTGATGATGAATGCCCGTGGCATCGTGGGTTTCAGCATCGCCGCCGTTTCGGCACTGTTGCCGTCAATGTGCAACGTATTCCAGTTGACCGGATACTCGCTCAACGCAAGCCGGAGGTTTCCGCCGTCGAGCAGGGTGGCCGGATTCTGCGGGTTGATGTCGTTGGTGGTGCCGAGCTCGGCTGCTCCGGTGGCAGTCGCGCCGGGGCGTTCCCCGCCGAGCCGCGCGGCCAGTACCCCGATGGCAACGATCGCGACGATCACCGCCAACGTCGCCGCGATCCGCAGTGCGGACCTGCGCCCGCCACTTCCCGGGCTCGGCGGCGGGGGCGGCGGCGGTCCCGTGGGCGCCGACGGAGGAGGCGGCGACGCCGGTGGTTCCGCACCGCTTTGGGTGGGCGGCTGCGCGGCAGCCGAGCCGGCGACATCTGGGGGAGGTTGCGGCACGGCCTTGAGGAGTCGTTTGGTGTAGTCGTGTTGTGGGTCGGAGAAGACCTGATCCGCGTCGCCCTGCTCGACCATGGCGCCGTTGTACATCACCGCGACGTCATGTGCGAGATGCTTGACCACCGACAAGTCATGTGAGACGAACAGGTACGACAACCCGAACCGCTCTTGCAGACCCAGCAGCAAGTTGATGATCCCGGCTTGGATCGAGACGTCCAGCGCCGACACCGGCTCGTCCAGCGCGAGGATCTTCGGTTGCAACGCCAACGCTCTCGCGATGCCGATACGCTGCTTCTGACCGCCGGAGAACTCCGCCGGATAGCGGTTGGCGTCGGCGCGGCGCAACCCGACGATGTCCAGCAGCTCGCCGACTCGTTCATCGGCCCGCTGTTTGTCAAACCCGTTGGCGAGCAACGGTTCTGCGATCAGATCTGCGACCGGCAGCCGTGGGTCTAGGGAGGCGACGGGATCCTGGAACACCACCTGCAGCTCGCCGCGCAGCGCCCGCCGGCTGCGGCGGTCGAGGTCGGCGACGTCGCTGCCGAGCACCTCGACGGAACCCGACTGCGGCGCTGCGAGTTCCAGGATCTCGTGCAGCGTGGTCGATTTGCCTGACCCGGATTCACCGACGATCCCGAGAGTACGGCCCTGATGTAGTTCGAAGCTGACGCCGTCGACGGCCCGGACCTCCCCGACGCGGCGCCGGAACACCACTCCCTTGGTCAGGGGGTAGGTCTTCATCAGGTCGTTCACCCGAACCACGACCGCCCCATCGTGTGCCGACTGGTCACGTTCGGGCGGTGCGGTGGGCACACCGTAGATCTGCGACGCGCTGCGCCCGGCCACGAATTCGGTGCGGATGCACGCGGCCTGGTGTGCCGCGCCTACCGTGACGAGTTCCGGCTCGGCGGTGCGGCATTCGTCGATCGCGAGCGGGCACCTCGGCGCGAACGGGCACATCCCGGGATCCACGGTCGAAAGCGACGGCGGCGCACCGGGAATGGGCACCAGCCGTGCACCCTGTGGTGCGTCGAGGCGCGGCACCGAGCCCAGCAGTCCGGCGGTGTAGGGCATCCGCCGGTCGGCGTAGAGCGCGCCGACGTCGGCTATTTCCACCGCGCGTCCGGCGTACATGACCAGCGCCCGGTCGGCGAACTCGGCAACGACGCCAAGGTCGTGCGTGATGATCACGACGCCGGCGCCGGTGACGTCTCGTGCTGTCTTGAGCACGTCGAGGATCTGCGCCTGGACGGTGACGTCGAGTGCGGTGGTCGGCTCGTCACAGATCAGCAAGTCGGGGTCGTTGGCGATCGCGATCGCGATGACGACGCGCTGGCGCTCGCCGCCGGACAGCTCGTGCGGAAAGGCCCTGACGCGGCGCTCGGGCTGGGCGATGCCGACGAGGTCGAGAAGCTCGAGCGCGCGCGCTCGTGCCTCGCGGCGGGTGACGCCGGGCTGATGGATTTCGATCGCCTCGGCGATCTGGTCGCCCACCGTGTACACCGGCGTCAGCGCCGACATCGGGTCCTGAAAGACGGTGCCGATCGTCTGGCCGCGGATCGCAGACATCTCCTCGTCAGAGATGCCCAGGAGTTCGTCGCCCCGCAGGCGCACCGATCCGGAGACATCGGCATACTCCGGCAGCAGGCCGATCACGGCCATGGCTGCCGCGGACTTGCCGGAGCCGGATTCGCCGACGATCGCGACGACTTCGCCGGCCTCCACCTGATAGCTCAGGCCCCGCACGGCCGCGACGTTGTCGGCGTCGGTGGGGAACGTGACGGTCAGGTCGGTCACTTCCAGAAGCGGCATCACTTCTTCCGTCCCCGCAGTGTCTGGCTGCCCGGGTCGAGGGCGTCACGCAGTCCGTCGCCGACGAGATTGGCGCAGAACAGGATCACCGCCAGCACACCCGCGGGAAACAAGAACACCCAGGGGAAAGTGGTGAAGGAGCTGGTGCCGTCGGCGATGAGCGTACCCAGCGACACGTCGGGCGGCTGGACCCCGAATCCCAGGAAGCTCAAGCCTGTCTCGGCAAGAATTGCCAGGCCGACATTGAGCGCGGTGTCGATGATCAGGATGGACGCCACGTTCGGAAGTATGTGCCGCACGATGATGCGCCGATTTGCGACGCCCATATACCTTGCCGCCTGGACGAATTCGCGGTCTCGAAGGCTCATCGTCAGACCGCGCACCATCCGTGAGCTGATCATCCAGCCGAACACCGCCAGCAGCAGAATCAGCCAGATGATCGTTCCCGACTGCTTGGTGCGGGGCGTGATGATTGCGATCAGGATGAACGATGGAACCACGAGCAACAGGTCCACGATGAACATCAGCATGCTGTCGCGCCAGCCACCGAAATATCCGGCAATCGATCCCACCGCAGCTGCGATGGTCGCAGAGATGAACGCCACGCAGAGGCCGATCAGCATCGACTTCTGCATACCCCTCAGCGTCTGCGCCAGGAGGTCTTGGCCCAGCGAATTGGTGCCGAACAGGTGCTCGGCCGAAGGCGGCTCCTGCAGCGCTGAGTAGTCCAAATCGGTATAGCCGTAAGGCAACAACGGTGGCAGCGCGTAGCACGCCACAAACAACGCAATCAGCAGGATCAGCGCGACCACGCCGGGCTCGTTGCGAAAGAACCGGCGCGCGACCAGTGTTCGACGCGACGCGAATTGAGCTGTAGTGACGCCTTTTTGGACGGCCGTTGCTTGCGTCATGCCACCCGCACCCTCGGATCGAGCAGCGCGTAGATGACGTCTGACAGCAGGCCGCCGACGAGAATCATGACCGCCGCGACGAGGGTGACCGCGACGACGACGTTTGTGTCCTGCGTGGCGATGCCCTGGACAATCCACTCGCCGATGCCGTGCCAGCCGAAGATCTTCTCGACGAAGACAGCGCCGGTGACAAGACCGCTGATGCTGAAGGCGAACAGTGTCGCCATGGGTATCAACGCTGTGCGAAGCCCGTGTTTGAACAATGCGCGCCGGCGCGTCAGGCCCTTGGCGCGCGCGGTGCGAATGAAGTCCTGGCCGAGCACGTCGAGCATGGCGTTGCGCTGATATCTGCTGTAGCCGGCCATCGCAAACAGCGCCAATGTCAACGTCGGCAACACGAGATGCTGTACGCGGTCGACAAACTGGTCCCACCAGCCGCCGCTCGTTCCGGACGTTTCTCCGGTGTATTCGAACAGTTGAACCCCGAGCACGGAGTTCACCCGCAGTGCCGCCAAGATCAGCAGGGTAGCCATGACGAACGTCGGAATGCTGAGGATACCCAGCGACAGCACGGTGATCACGCGGTCGCTGAATCGGTATTGCCGGATCGCGCCCCATGCCCCCAGCAACACCCCCGCGATGGTTCCAATCACCGACCCCAGGAATACCAGTCGCAGACTGATCCCGATGCGCCGCAGCAGTTCGGACGAGACCGGCTGGCCACCGACCGTTGTGCCGAAGTCGCCGCGGATCGCCCCGTACGCCCAGTTGCCGTACCGAACCGGTATCGGCTTGTCCAAGTCGAGCTCGGCGGCTTTCGCGTCGATCACCGTCTGCGGCGGCCGCGGGTTGCGCTGAAGAAGGCTGTCCAGCGGATGAAAGGCCAGCGAGGTCAGGCCAAACGTCAGAAACGACGCCAGCAGCAGCAGCACCACGTATTTGAACAACCGACGCAGCAGGAATCCGATCATTCGCGGCCGCCGCACATCCGCTGCATGCGGCCAATGTAGGAGATCGCGCCGCCCCCGTCGCGCTTATCGGCGATACCCACGTTTCGTCCGCTTCGGGGTTGGTTACCCCTTGAGACGTGAAATCAGAGCAGCGAAATCGCCGCAACCTGCGGATCGGCGCCGCGGCGCTGGGCGCAGGGGTCCTCATCACGATGGGTGCGATCACCGCGGCCGGAAGCACAGACCCAACGACGACGTCGGAACCGCCGACCGGTGAGACCAGCACATCGACGACACCGCCGTCGACGCCGACAACGACAAAGGCCTCGCCCAGCGTCACCGCAAGCACCTCGCAGGGTGAGTGGCCGGAGACGTCGACCGCCGAATTGCCCGGCTAGCGGCTCTCCACAATCTCGTCCCGGTAACGCTCGAACAGCCCTAAGAACTCTGTCCGTTCGCGCGTCCCAATGTCGTGCGCCAGCAGGGCTGACTCGGCGTACTTCATGTTCGCGGACCATTCGCCCGCTGTGATACGGAGGCCGCTGTGCGACGTCTTCATGTCGCGTCCGATATACACGCAGGGGCCTCCGCTGAGTTCGCACATCTGGTCAACGAGGAGTTGCCTGGCACGGTTGTGTGAATCGATGCTGCGGCCGGCGCCGAACCTCGCGAAGGCCGGATCTGCCCGCAGGGCAGCGAACATGTCGTCTATCACGGCTGCGATGACGTCATAGCCACCCAGCCGTTGGTAAAGGGAATGCTCCAATGTGGTCATGATTCCTCCGGCTTTGGACAAGAAATCAGCATGATCGTGGCACGGGGACGACGCGGTGTCCGTTGATAGCATCGGCCTGTCACGGCGCGTGGCGCCACCGTTTCCGAGGAGGTCCCCATGAGCGTGACCGACGAATACCTGGCCAACAACGCCGAATACGCCCGCGGTTTCAGCGGCCCGCTACCGTTGCCGCCCAGCAAGCACGTCGCGGTCGTCGCATGCATGGACGCCAGGCTCGATGTGTACCGCGTCCTCGGCCTCAAAGACGGCGAAGCGCATGTGATCCGCAACGCCGGCGGCGTCGTCACCGATGATGAGATCCGTTCACTGGCCATCAGCCAGCGGCTCCTCGGAACAACCGAGATCATCCTCATCCACCACACCGACTGCGGCATGCTCACCTTCACCGATGACGATTTCAAGCGGTCGATCCAGGACGACACCGGTATCAAACCGGAGTGGGCCGCAGAAGCGTTCTCCGACCTCGAGGAGGACGTCCGTCAGTCCATCCGGCGGATCGAAGCCAGCCCCTTCGTCACCAAACATGATTCCCTGCGCGGCTTCATCTTCGATGTCGCGACCGGAAAGCTGAACGAGGTCACGGCCTAGCCCGTCAGCCGAGCCTTGCAAGTGGCCGTCCTGGGTGGGCGACGACGTTCGGTCAGTATTAGGCGCCTGAACCGTACGGCCGGGTGAGGATCTCCAGGAAGTGGCCGCCGGGATCGCGGAAGTACACGCCGTGGCCACCGTCGCGGTGGTTGATCTCGCCGGGGCGGTGGCCCTGCGGATCGGCCCAGTACTCCATGCCGCGTTCGCGGATCCGGCCGTAGATCGCGTCGAAATCGGCCTCCGATACCAAGAATGCATAGTGCTGTGGGCGCACGTCGTCGCCGCTGTCGACGAAATCGAGGCTGACGCCGTGATCGAGTTCCACCGCCAGGAACGGGCCGAACGGCTCGGCTGACGGCAGGCCGAACAAATCGGTGAAGAAGGCGGCCGACTCATGCTTGTCCCTGGCCGCCACGATGGTGTGGTTGAACGCAATCGACATGACAACATCAGTCTTCCAGGTCCGGCGCAGGGGCGACAGGGGCGCATTGGGGGCGCATTGGAGGATAGGGGCATGCCGGGCGACGATGTCCTCAGCGGGCCGCGAATCCTGTTGCGACCACCCCGGCTCGACGATGCCGAGAACCTGTTCGCGCACGTCACGTCCGACCCGAAGGTCACCAAGTACCTGTCGTGGACACCCCACCCCGACGTCAGCGAGACGCGCCGCGTCATCACCGATCTGTTGAACGTCGGCGACGATCACACCTGGGTCATGGTGCTTCGCGACACCGGAGAGGTGGTCGGCGAGCTCGGCTATCGGGCACCGCGGTCCCACGTGGCTCAACTTGGATACTGCCTGGGCCGCGAGTGGTGGGGCCGCGGCCTCACGTCCGAGGCGGTGTCGGTGCTTCTGCAACAGTTGCAGCAGGATTCGGGTGTCTTCCGTGTCTCGGCGGCATGCCATGTCGACAACGTGGGCTCGGCGAAGGTGCTCGAGCGGTGCGGCTTGGCTTTGGAAGGTCGACTGACCCGCTACCTTGTCTTCCCCAACCTCGGTCCCGAGCCGCAGGACTGCCTGCTTTATGCGCGAGCGATGAGATAGCCACGCCGGATGGCGTTTTGCCCTACGCTTGTGGCCCTCGGAGGTTATTGATCATGGTTCATACACTTCGCGTCCCGATCGGCGTCGCAGCGACCGCGCTGATGTTCGCGCTCGCGGCGGCAGCGCCCGCAGCGGCGGACGAGAGCGAATATCTGCGGCTGCTGCAGCCCAAGTACGTCTACCTCAGCGCTCAGCAGCTGCTTGACGAGGGCCACAAGGTGTGCAGTGCCATCAACAGCGGCATGCTCTCCGCGGATGCCGCCAACATGGTGCAGAAAGATCTGCCCGTGTCGGTGGCCACATCTGTCGACATTGTCGGCGCCGCCGCCGTCCAACTCGGCTGTTGAGGTAGCGCCCGGCTCGAGGTGATATGAAGCAGCGATGAGCGCTTCGAGCCGATTCACGCTCGCTGATCTCGATGTTCCGGTTATCGCTGCGCCGATGGCGGGCGGGCCGTCCACACCCGAACTGGCCGCCGCGGCGACCAACGCGGGCGGGTTCGGGTTCGTCGCCGCCGGATATCTCTCGGCGGACGTGTTTGCGGAGAGACTCGTTCGCGCCCGCGAGCTGGCATCGGATCCGCTCGGTGCGAATCTCTTTGTGCCGCAGCCCAGTACGGCCAATCGTGCGAACATCGACCGATACGCCGACGCGCTGGCCGGTGAGGCTCGGCGTTACGGCGCCCAACTCGGTGAACCTCGCTACACCGACGACAGCTGGGCCGCCAAGCTCGACGTGTTGCAGGACCTGCGGCCCGAGGTCGTGTCCTTCACCTTCGATGCGCCGACAGCCGACGAGATCCGGCGTCTGGCCGACGCGGGCATCGTCACCGTCGCCACCGTGACCACCGTGGCGGAGGCCGAGCTTGCGTTGTCCCGGGGCGTCGATGCGCTGGCGGTGCAGGGGCCGTCGGCCGGCGGGCACCGCGGCACTTACGACCCGACGGCACGGCCTGCCACCCAACCGCTATCCGAGCTGCTGGCCGAGGTCCTCGCGCGGGTTGCGGTGCCGGTGGTGGCGGCGGGCGGCTTGATGACGGCAGACGACGTCGACGGTGTGCTGCGCGCCGGTGCGGTGGCCGCTCAGCTCGGGACCGCGTTTCTGCTCGCCGACGAGGCGGGCAGCAGCCCGGTTCACCGTGCGGCCCTGCAAGATCCGCAGTTCACGGAAACAGCTGTGACAAAAGCGTTTTCGGGCCGCTACGCCCGAGGCCTGCGCAACCGGTTCATTGACGAGCACGAGGCGCAGGCGCCGTTGGGGTACCCGGAAATCCACTATCTGACCAGCCCGCTGCGTGCGGCGGCGGTACGCGCAGGCGATCCGCACGCCACAAACGTGTGGGCGGGCACCGGGTTCAAGAAGGCCAAGGCCGTGTCCGTGGCCTCGATCATGGGAGAGCTGTCTTGCAGGTAGGCATGACGATGCCGATCATGGAGCCGGATCTGGACGCCTCCATTCTGCGGGCCTGGGCGCGGGCTATCGACGAAGGCCCTTTCGCCTCAGCGTGTTTCGGCGAGCGCATCGCGTTCGACAACCCCGAGACCCTGACACTGCTCGGCGCGCTCGCGGCATGGACCGACCGGGTGCGGTTGGTGACAACCGTCATCGTTCCGCAGTTGCATGATCCCGTCATGCTCGCCAAGGCGCTTGCGACCGGTGACATGCTCAGCGGCGGTCGCCTCACCGTCGGGCTCGGCGTCGGCGGCCGTCACGAGGATTACCGCGCCGTCGGCGCGGATCCGGCGACGCAAACGATGCGTGACATGGCCGAGCGCGCCGCTGCGATGAAGCGAGTGTGGGCGGGGGACAAGCTGACCGAGTCGGTGTGCCCGGTCGGACCGTCGCCGGTCCAGGAACGCGGACCGGACCTGCTGGTCGGCACGATGGGACCGAAAACCGTTCGCAGCGCTGCGGCATGGGCCGACGGGCTGGCGGGCACGACCCTCGATCTGGACCTCGACAAGGTCAGCGAGTTGTACGGCATCGCCAGGAGTTCGTGGGCCGGCGCGGGCAAGCCGCCGCCGAGGCTGACGACGTCGTTCTGGTTCGCACTGGGGCCGCAAGCGTCAGCACGCGAACAGGTGCACACCCATTTGCGGCATTACATGAACTGGATTCCCGCCGAGTACGTCGATGCGATGGCCCCGTCGACCGGCTTCGCGGGCAGCGAGGACGACCTGGCCGCGGTGCTGCGCAGCTTCGCCGACATCGGTGCCGACGAGGTGCACCTCATCCCGACGAGCACCGACGTCGGCCAGCTACGGGAGGTCGCGGACGTGGTGGACTCACTCGGCGAAGGTCGCAGATAGCCGCAGATAGCCGCAGATAGCTCTGTAACA
Source organism: uncultured Actinomycetota bacterium (assembly GCA_963744085.1). Lineage (GTDB taxonomy): Bacteria > Actinomycetota > Actinomycetes > Mycobacteriales > Mycobacteriaceae > Mycobacterium. Next base: position 39,617 of record CAVUSK010000010.1, on the reverse strand, counting down.
GAGGTATTGTGGGGGTCGTGGAAACTCGCATCGACCTCGTGTCCGAGGTGTTCACCGTCGTCGGTCGCTTCCGGCGTCAGCTGCGACGCTCTGCCGGGCGCGGCTTCGACGCGACAGGATTGACCGAGGCCCAGGCTGAGCTGCTGCGACTGGTCGGGCGGCGGCCGGATATCTCGGTCAGAGAGGCGGCGGCCGAGCTGGGGCTGGTGCCCAACACCGCGTCGACGCTGGTGTCCAAGCTGGCGTCCGACGGTCTGATCAGTCGGGCCGTCGACGCCGACGACCGCCGAGTGGGGCGACTGCGGCTGACGGTTTCGGCGCAGCAGATTGCGGATACGTCACGTGCGGCGGGCCGCGCAGCGCTTTCCGATGTGCTCGACGAGCTGGATGACGATCAGATCGACGCGCTCACTCGAGGGCTGTCGGTCATGGCAGAGGTGACACGCAGGTTGGATGAGAGGCAGACATGAGTGGGTCAGCCGTGTTGGCGGTGGAGTGCCGGCATCTGACGCACCGGTATGGCGACTTCACCGCGGTTGACGATTTCACGCTTCAGGTTCACTCCGGGGAGACGCTGGGTCTGCTCGGCCCGAACGGTGCGGGCAAGACGACGATAGTGCGGGTGCTGACGACGCTCATACCCGCGCAGACCGGCGAGGTGTTCATCTTCGGTCTGGACAGCCGTCGGCAGACGATGGACATCCGATACAACATCGGCTATGTACCCCAACAGCTTTCGATCGAACCGATGCTCACGGGACGGCAAAACGTCGAGTGGTTCGCTCGGTTGTACGACGTACCGCGACGTGCGCTCGCCGAGCGTGTCGACGAGGCGCTCGACTCGATGCATCTGCTCGACGTCGCCGACGAGCTGGCCAGGACCTACTCGGGCGGCATGGTGCGACGTCTGGAACTGGCGCAGGCGCTGGTGAACCGGCCGTCGTTGCTGATCCTCGACGAGCCCACCGTGGGGCTCGATCCGATTGCGCGGGACGGGGTTTGGGCTCAGGTAGAGAACATGCAGGCGGAGTTCGGCATGACCGTGCTGTTGACGACGCACTACATGGAAGAGGCCGACGCCCTGTGCGATCGGGTCGCGCTGATGCATCGAGGCCGGCTCCAAGCCGTCGGCACTCCGGCCGAACTGAAGGCGAACGTGTCACCCAACGCCACGCTCGAGGACGTCTTCCGCCGTTACGCGGGATCGGATCTCGTCGACGAGACGTCAACCGCTGGCTTGAGCGAGATCCGTTCCAGCAGAAGGACGGCCCGTCGTGTCAGTTGAGTCGCAGACCAAACCGGGCATCGTTCGTGCCCCACGGGGATGGCTCCGTGTGCGCGGGACGATGGTCCGGATCGGCACCTACTCGCTGGTTGAGCTGCAGAAGCTGCGACACGACCGTTCTGAGTTGCTCACCCGAATGGTGCAGCCGGCGCTGTGGTTGCTGATCTTCGGCCAGACGTTCTCGCACTTGCGCGTGATCGACACCGGCTCGGTGCCGTATCTGGCCTTTCTGGCGCCGGGCATCATCGCGCAGTCGGCATTGTTCGTCTCGATCTTCTACGGCATTCAGATCATCTGGGATCGCGATGCGGGCATCTTGGCAAAGCTGATGGTGACTCCGGCGCCTGCGTCGGCGCTGATCACCGGCAAGGCGTTCGCGGCGGGGGTGCGATCCGTGGCGCAGGTGGTCGGCGTTCTCGTGCTGGCGTACCTGATGGGTGTGCATTTGACCGTCAACCCGCTGCGCATCCTGGGTTCCATGGGTGTGGTCGTGCTCGGGTCGGCCTTCTTCGCGTGCCTGTCGATGACGCTCGCCGGGCTGGTGCGCAACCGGGACCGGCTGATGGGCATCGGCCAGGCGATCACGATGCCGCTGTTCTTCGCTTCGAACGCGCTGTATCCGGTGAATGTGATGCCGGAATGGCTTCGTTGGCTGAGTACCGTCAACCCGCTGAGCTACGAGGTCAACGCGTTGCGCACGCTGTTGATCGGGACGCCGTCGAACGCACTGCTGGACGTGGGTGTGCTTGTGGTGGCTGCGGCGGCGGGAATCGTGGCGGCGTCGGCCCTGCTGCGCCGGCTGGTTCGCTGAAAACTCGCGCTGCGGGTTGCCTACGTGCAGAATGTGTGGAGCACTCGACAGCCAGGGGGGTAGCAGTGACGTTTCGGCCTTCAGTCCGCAGGCTGGTGTTCGGTGCCGCTTCGATGGCGGTCGTTGCCGCCCCGCTGGGCGTCGGGCTATTTGCCCAGCCCGCCGCGCAGCCACTTGCCGACTGCGGGGGCGTGACCATGCCGATCTTCTCCGAAGGCACTCCGGTCGACCCCTGCCCGGCGCCGGTAGCGCCGCCCGCCTACACCGGCGGAGCACCGAGTCAAGAAGTGCTTTCGTCGTGCAGCGGCATCCCCGGGTGCCTGTCGAATGTGCTGTATGGACCAGGAAACGTCGTGGTGCCCAGCCCCAATACGAGGGTGCAGCAGAGCCAGTAAGCGCTCCTGCCCGGCCTATCTGGGCCGGTCTACTTCGTAGGTTCCGTTGTCGTCAATGAACACCGCTTTGACCTGTTGCTTCTTTCCGCCGACGGTCACGTCGCAGGTGAAGCTGTCGCCCTTCTTCGCGGAGGGGTTGTTGCCGTTGTTGCATTTGACGTCGCTGACGTTCTCAATGCCGTAACCGGTGATCGGGTCGGTGATGACTTGCTTCACCGCCGCCTGAGCCTTGCTCACATTGACCACTTGGCCACCGAACGAGCCGAACACGAAGAAGCCCACAACCACTGCAACCGCCAGAAGGGCCCCGGCGAGCACCGCGCCTGCGATCAACGGCCACCGTTTTGACTGTTTAGGCTGGGCTGCCGCGTCGGCCGGCTGTTGGGCATATTGGGGGTAATACTGGGCCTGCGGTGCTGCCTGCTGTGGGGGCGGTGGGGCTGGTGGGGGAGCCGGCTGGTAGGCCGGCGGCTGATACTGCGGGCGCTGCGGCTCGGGCGGGTAACTCGGCGTCGGCGGCGTCTGTCCTCTCACTTGTTGCCACCACGGTGTCTCGGCCGGTTTCTGCTCTGGCGCAGGAGCGAACTGTGTGGGCTCCTGCGGGTCGGGCGGCGGCGACCACGGCCGAGTCGGCTCTGCCCCCTGGGGTCCGCTCATCTCATCCTTCCTTCCGTCATGCCGGGCGTTCCGCGAACCGTTTGAGGCACGTGTCGACGTCGCCGAGCAGCCCTGACCGGTAGGCGATGATCCGGGTGAAGCCGGCCGGCACAGTCTTGCCATTGGTGTCGCTGGCGACCAGACCATTGGTGAGCAGGCCGGAGGTAGCTTCGTCGACGTCACCGGCGGCGAGAACAAGAGTGTCCCCGGACGACAAGGAGATCGGCTCGGCCATCTTCTGCTGGGCCACCCCGGTCAGGCACGCTGCGCGCAGCGCGGATTCAGGTGTGTCGACGGGCAGGCCGCGGTCGTGCTGGACTGCCAGCGCGTACCTCGACGTCACCAGTGATATGGCGGTGTTGTCCCCTTGCAGCAAGACCCTCTGCTTATCTCCGGCAGGCTTACCCATGTCCTGCAAGGCCGGCAGGTCCACGTAGATCGTGTTGTTGGCGGGGCAGTACGACGCGGCCTTGCTGGCCAGCGCGTCCGGACAACTTTCGGGATCAGTGCTCAGCTTGGGCGGGTTTTTCGGGTTGAAAATCTTGCCCAACAGTTCCATCAGGTTCGTCAGCAAGCCCTTGTCGATCTTGACATCGCCGGTGTCCGTGTTGCCTTCAGGGTCAACCTGCAGCGACAGCGGCAGATCGCCTCGGCGCTGTTCGATCTCGTCCATGTCGATCCTCGTGCACGCCTGCGCACCCTCGTCAAAGCCCATCTGAAAAGCGCTGACGCGGTCGAGGGCGTTCCCGTGAGGATCGCCGGTCGTTTCGTTGCTCGTCGGCGTGGGGTCGCGGAGTTCGATCGCCCCGGCGAGAACGTGGTCCAAGCCGTCGGTGGTGCTGAGCGAGAAACGCGGCGATTTACCCTCGGCGACCCACCGGATGTACACCCCGGAGAAGCAGTCGGCCTGTTGCTCCATCACGAGGCCGGGGGTGTCATCGTCGGCGATATCGGCCATCCTTTGCAGCGCGTGCCCGTACTCGTGTGCGAGCACCGCCGCCACGGACGTCTTTCCGAAGTACTTCTCGGCCGAGGGAATGAGCTCGCCGCGATCCCAGGCCATGGTGTCCTTGGGTGGGCAGTAGAACGCGTTGACGAGTCCGTACATCTTGCCACCGCATACCGATGGACTCTTGGGGTCGTTGGAGTCATACGACACGAGGGTGGATACGGGTTTGAAGCTCCCCTTGAGCGACTCGGAATAGTTCTTCTTCCAGAAGTCTTCGATGTCGTTGAGCGCCAAGAGCACCAGATGGTCGACGTCGCCGTTGTCCGTGTTTTTCACTGTGCCGGTGGGCTTGGGCGCGTTGTCGCGGGGGCCGCTGGGGCCGTCTAGTGCGGGGAGTCCGCTGGCGCGGTTCGGGTCATAGAGCATGGACTGAGCCCGACCGTCCAGGACCTTCGGGCCGCAGCCCGCTACCAACAGCGCCGAGCACGCAACGCTCACTGCTGCTTTCATCGACCAGTGCGGCATATGTCAACCTCGTCTCGGTCACATTTGGCGGCGAGTCAACGCTAAACCAACGCGCCCGGCTTTGTGGCAAACCAGGCGCATAACTCGGCGGTCCGGCGGATACTGCTTTCGAACGCACGGAGACGAAGGTGGCTGGGGTGAACTCGCGCGTCGGGACGACGTTCGGCAAGTACAAGATCGACGGTCTGCTCGGCAAGGGCGGGATGGGCGAGGTCTACCAGGCGTACGACACTGTCAAGGGCAGAACCGTCGCGTTGAAAATCCTGGCCGATCAGTTTTCACAAGACGAGAGATTTCGCGCCCGGTTCCTGCGAGAGTCACACGCCGCAGCCATTCTTCAAGAGCCACATGTCATCCCAATTCACGACTGGGGCGAGATCGACGGCAGCATGTACATCGACATGCGCCTGGTCCAGGGGCGGACCTTGCACGAGTTGCTCAGTGGGAGCCCTCTCGAACCGACCCGAGCGGTAGCCATCACCAGCCAGATCGCGGAGGCTCTTGACGCCGCTCACGCCGCGAACCTGGTCCATCGCGACGTCAAGCCCCAGAACATCATCGTCACGCCGACCGATTTCGCTTACCTGGTTGATTTCGGTATCGCCGAAACAAAGGGTGATACCCGGTTGACGTTGACGGGCACTCACATTGGCTCGTTTGCCTACATGGCGCCCGAACGGTTTCTCGACCAAGAGATCACGCCCGCCGTCGACGTCTACGCGCTGGCGTGCGTGCTGTATGAAGCGCTTACGGGTGACACCCCGTTCCCGGCGGACAGCTTGGAGCAGGTGATCGGCGCTCATATCTCTTCTCCGCCGCCGCGGCCGAGCGCTGTCAATCCCCGCATTCCGCCGTCGTTCGACGAAGTCATCGCCCGCGGTATGGCCAAGGAGCCCGACGACCGGTATGGGTCGGCCGGTGCCTTTGGACGCGCGGCCCAGCGGGCACTCAGAGCGGACTGGCGAATGCCGCCTGACGCCGACACGATGCTCAGCCCCCAAGCCACCTATCCGGCCGCGACCCGTCCCCGGTTCGAGCCGCGACCCAGCTATCCGCAGTATGCCCAACGGCCAGTGCCGGCGGCCGCTCCCATGATGCCGCCTGCGAGCGCGCCACCTCCAACCGCACCCGACCCGGGCCGACGGGGCCGATGGGTCATGCCGACGGTGCTCGCGATCGCTGCAGCTTTGGTTCTCGGTGCGATCGGGGTAGTCATCGGGGTGCTCGCCAAACCGGGTTCCGAGCCAACCGCCAGCCCGTCACCGACAAGCGACTACACAATGCCGTCGACTCACCAGACCACTTCGTCGCGCGATTCGTCTGTGCCGCAGCAGACGCCGACGGCGCCGCCGCCACTTGTGACAGGTCCCGATAACAGCAGCACCCACCAAGTGTGCGACGGGGGATTCTCACTTCCGGGCGAGACCGGGTGGGGAAGCCGTTCCGGGCGCGGTTCGGCCGACACGTCGTGCTTCTTCGCCGAGAGTGTGCTCAAGGCTTATTGGGCGCAGTACGGCCGTCCGACTCGTGACCTCAGAACCGTATCGGCGCCCGGTGCCGTGGGCTGCTACAGCGTCGCCGGTGCACGCTGCGATCCTGCTAACACCGTGAACTTCCTGATGGAATGCGCGGCGTACGGCTCCGATGGATGGGTCACGTGCGCAGGCGGAAGCAACGCGCGGGTCTATTTGTATTAGTCAGGGCCCACATCGGCCGGCGGGCAGCACACCCATATGGGTGGTCAGCCAGTCAGCTATCCGAGCCAGATCCTGGATGCCGTCGGCGAACGAGCCTGACTCGGGTTGTGCCGCAATGGCAATGGAGGCCAACCCGTTCGGCGTCTGCACCAGCCCGATCTGGCGCACCAGATATTTACCGGACGGGTCCGGGCCCCACCCCCCTTTGAACCGTGTGCCGGGAATTTCGCCGAGTCCCCAGGCTTGGTCTGCCTCGACCTGGCCCATGAGGTCGAGGATCGGTTTACTCTTGTCATCGCACGCGGCAAAGGCCAGGTATCGGGCCTGTTCGACCAGTGGCCAAATTGTCTGGCCGAACGCGGTGAACTCCGGTCGGATCTTGCGGAATTCAACGACGGTGTCGTCGCCGGCTTGTTGCAGAACGGCTTCGACCTTGTGTGCTGCGGTGACGGGGTCCCCTAAACCTGCCCAGATCGATTCCGCGGCGGCGTTGTCGGATTCGGTGATGGCGGCCTTCATCGCGTCGGTGGGTTGGGACGAATCTTGTTCGCGGAGTGCGGCAATCGCCAACGGAACCTTGATCGTCGACCATGCAGGTCCGTTCTCCCATTTCCCGAGCGCGGACGGGGACTGCCCGCTGCCCACAGCGTTGACAGCGACACCGATGGTCGCGTGCAACTGGTTCGCCAATTCATCGAAATCGCTTGCCAGCAAAGCGAATTCACTCGGCGCTGAGCCCGGTGGGGGGTTCACAGGTGAGGGCGCAGCGGAGCTGGCGGCCGTTGACGTTGTCGGCGGCGTCGTTGCGGGCGCTGTTACGCGCGTTCCAAAGTTGCGTCCGATCAGCATGCCGGTTACCGCGATGAGCACACCTAGCAGCAGAGCCAGGGCAAGCCTCAGCCGTGCGGTCCAGATGCCGTGCCGGTCCGGCATACCGGCTATTGTCGCTGTCCCGTCAGCCCGCCGGTGCTTTCCAGCTGAGATAGGCGACGATCCCCTGGGTGACTGCGTCGGCATATTTCGCTCGCCCTTCGGCGCTTTCCATCTGGGCAGCCTCATCGGCGTTCTTCATGTTGCCCAACTCGACCAGTATCGCGGGGTACTGGGCCAGGTTTAAGCCGGCGAGATCTGCGCGGCCGTAGAGCCCGTCAGATCCGATGTATGTGGACCTTTGAAGTCCCGACGCGACCAGGGAATCGCGCATGACGGTCGCTAGTTGCATGGCCGGGCCCGATTGGGCGTCGTTCAGCGGTGGACTGGAGTAGTTCACGTGGAAACCCCGACCTGACGCCGGTCCGCCGTCGGCGTGGATGCTGACGATCGCATCGGGTCTCATGGCGTTCGCCTTCGCGGCCCGCTGATCGATGCATGGCCCCACCGACGAGTCGTCGTCCCGCGAAAGTTCGGTCCGAACACCCATCTGATTCAGCTGGTCGCGCACGAGCATGACGACGTCCCAGGTGAAGGCGTGTTCCGGAAAGCCATCACCCGTCGATGTGCCGGTGGTCTGGCAGTCTTTGGTGCCGCCCCGGCCGTTGGAGACCTGCCTGGTTAGCGAAGAGTCGCTGGCACCGCTGTGGCCGGGATCCAAGAAGACCGCCATTCCGGCGATACCTGCCGCCGACGCGGTAGTGGCATTGATGATCGAGAGCAGCGAACAAACCCACGCGACGACGAACGCGGAAGTGACCGCACGGTGCATCGCGAAAGGGTAGCAATACAGCTCAGACGGGTTCGGCCCGCCAGCCCGGAAGAATTACGGGGTGGCGGGCCGAACGGCTACGTGGTTTAGTAAGCCGCTACTTCTTGAAGGCGTCCTTCACCTTCTCGCCGGCGTCTTTCAGGTTTGACTTCGCCTGGTCGAGCTTTCCTTCATTCTCGGTGCTCTTGTCGTCGGTGGCCTTGCCGGCAGCCTCTTTGGCCTTGCCGCCCAGGTCGTCGATCTTGTTGCTGATCTTGTCTGAGGCGCCCATGGTGTTCCCTTCGCGTTGACGTTCGCTCTTGGGCTTGGTTACCTCGCCAGCATCCGAATGAAACCCAGCCGTGCAGTGCGTCGCATCACATGGCCACGGTCTTCGCCCATATCTCGTCGGCGATTTGATGCCGAGACTCGTGCAGCCCCGGCGCGTCCGGGTCGTCGCCCTGGTGTTCCAGTTGCTCCTGCAACTCACGCTGTTCTTCGGTCGCCTTCCTGGCGTCCTCGGGGTTGGCCGGTGGGTTGATGTTGGTGTGGTTATCCATGCGAGATCCTCCGATCTTCTGCACTGGTCCTGTGAAGCGGTGGCCCGCCGCCATTGGCCAGCTAGCCGCCATCTGGGTCGTTTCTTTCAGCGATCATCGCTAACCGCCACGTGCACTCGCGGTTTCGCGGCGCCACTGCCGTCATCTGCACACTGTCGGGTACCCAACGCAGCGGGGCCGACACGGCGATCTCGGTCATTGCGACTCGGCTTCCGCCGGGAATGTCGCTGAGCTGCAACGTAATCCGCGCCTCGGCCGCTGGCCTGATCTTCGCCAGCAGCACCAGCTCCTCGCCGGGGATGCAGCTCTCGACGACGGTCTCGTCGTCGATAACCGCCGGCCACGTCCCGATGGAATGCAGGATGCGCGCGCCGGGCGCAGGCCAGTCGGAACTGACAGCGCGGATTCGGCTGTTCCCGACGACCCATCCCGAGTAGGTCCATCCGTCGGCCAACACGTCCCACAATCGCTGCCGCGTGGCAGCGACATCGCGCGTCACCGTCATCCTGTATGTCCTAACTTCAGAGTTGTGTTTCGCGAGTTGGCTACCCGATCCCAGGAGATGCAAGCCGACGAATGGCTTCGACGAATCGCCGTCGGAGCGGGCCGGTGTCGCGCCAGGCCCCGTAATTAACCCCGGGGTAACTGCCGAGACATACCGTTGGTGGAATGCGACGCATGCCGCCGCGAACGCTGGGGGCCGAAGAGGAATTTCACCTTGTCGATCTCAAGACGAGACGACTGACGGCACGCGCCCCCGAACTGCTGGCGAAACTGTCCGACAACTATGTAGCCGAGCTGCAGCGCTGTGTCGTGGAGGCGAACACCCGTGTGACGGACTCGCTGGAGGGGTTGCGGATCGAACTCGTCGACCACCGCCGGGTGCTGGTCGATACGGCCGCTGAGCTGGGCATGGGGGTGGTCGCAGCAGGGGCTATGCCGCTGTCGGTGCCTGCCGAAATGCAGGTCACTCAGACCACGCGTTATCGCCAGATGCTCAGCGACTACCAACTGCTGGCACGCGAACAGCTGATCTGCGGCACTCAGGTTCATGTCGGGCTGGAGGACCGCGACACTGCCGTCGCGGTCGCCAACCGGGTGTCCGCGTATCTGCCCATCCTTCTCGCGCTGTCGGCCAGCTCGCCGTTTTGGTCGGACGGCTCAGACACCGGGTATGCGAGCGTGCGCACGCTGGTCTGGCAGCGTTGGCCCACGACCGGGCTGGCCGCTCCCGTGCAGTCGGCCGACGAATATGACGAGCTAGTCCGCGACTTGGTGGCCAGCGGCGTCATCGCCGACGCGGGCATGGTTTACTTCGACGTCCGGCCATCGAACTCAGCGCCGACGCTGGAACTGCGGATCTGCGACAGCTGTCCTTCGGTGGAAACGATCGTGTTGATCGCCGGGCTTTTCCGTGCCCTGGTGGACCGCGAGGTCGAAGCCCTGCGCGCGGGCGTCCCTGCTACGACTCTTTCTCCGACGCTGGGCCGGGCAGCACTGTGGCGGGCCGCCCGATCCGGGCTGGAGGGCGACCTCGTCGACGTCAGGACGCCGGCCAGCAGGCCCGCCGCCGAGGTGGTCACCGAGCTGGTGCGCTCGCTGCGCCCGCAGCTGGAAGACAGCGGTGACTGGGACGTCGTCAGCGAGTTGACCCGGCAGGTCCTCGCCGCGGGCACGTCCTCGGCCCGGCAACGTCGGGAGTTGCGCCGCCGTGGACGGCTCACTGACGTGGTGGATCAGCTGATTGCCGAGACAGCGGGCCGTTGGCCGAATGCCGCGGGGTTCGTCGATCGCGATCCGTCCTTGCTGTTCGGCTACAAGTCCGGGGCCGCCGCCGGGCTTCGGGCCGCCGCTGACCGCAGCTACGACGAGGCTGTCGATGCCGGTGGTCAGCCGCGGCGGCTTTATCGGGCTGTCCTCGACACGATCGCCGGCCTCGGGGTGGGGCAGCTGCGGCTCCGTCAAGCCGCCGTCGAGCAGGAGCAGCGCACCGACAAAGTCACCTTCCGCGTCACCGGCCAGAGCCGCGCTCAGGTGTTTCCGCTCGACTTGGTGCCACGCATTGTCGGCGCCGACGAGTGGGCGCAGCTGTCCGCGGGGCTAGCTCAGCGGGCGAAGGCGGTGGATGCGTTCCTCCGAGACATCTACCGCGAGCAGGCGATCGTCGCCGACGGCGTCATCAGTGTGCAGGCTATCGACCGCGCGTCGGGCTTCCGCTCCACGGGACGCGTGGCCGGCGACGGAGTGCGTGCCCACATCAACGGCACGGATCTGGTGTGCGATCAGGCCGGTAGTTGGATGGTGCTCGAAGACAACCTTCGGGTGCCATCCGGCGCCGGGTACGCCATCGTCAACCACCGGCTGTTGAGTAGGCATCTGCCCGAGCTGCGGCCGCCCGCGGCCACCTACGACGTCGACGTGGCAGCGCAGATGCTGCTCGAGACGCTGCGCGCGGCGGCGCCACGGCGCGCGCCCGACAACCCCGTCGTGGCGCTGCTGTCGGGTGGCTGGGACGATTCCGCCTGGTTCGAGCACACCTTTCTGGCGGATGAAATGGGTGTTCCGCTCGTTCAGCCGTCGGACCTTTGGGTGCAGGACGATAAGCTGTTGTGCCACAAAGGTTCTGATGTTCAGCGCGTCGACGTGGTCTATGCCCGGATGGACGAGGACATGCTGCTGTCCTCGGCTGGCTACGACGGTGCGCCGCTGCGCCCGGCACTGCTGGGCGCGATCCGTGACGGCCATCTCACCATCGCCAACGCGCTGGGCAACGGTGTGGCTGATGACAAAGCGATCTACGCGTACGTCCCGGCCATGATCGAGTATTACCTCGGCGAGAAGCCGAAGTTGGCTCAGGTGCCGACATGGATCTGCGCCGAACGCGACCAGCGCGACTTCGTGCTGGCCAACCTCGGGGATCTAGTGGTCAAACCCATCGACGGACTGGGTGGTAGCGGCGTGGTGATCGGGCCGGACGCATCCGACGCGGCACTCGAGGCGTGCCGACGTGAGCTGATCGCCCAACCGGAACGGTTCATCGCCCAGGAGTTGGTCGCGCTGTCCACTCATCCCACCTTCGACGGTGAGGGAATGTATCCGCATCATGTCGACCTACGCGCATTCGTGCATGTCCGCGCTGGTGCGGACCGATCGGTGTCGGCGCACGTCGCACCCGCGGCGTTGACAAGGGTGGCCAGCCGCGGATCGCGGATCGTCAACTCGTCGTTCGGTGGAGGCAGCAAAGACACCTGGATTCTCCGCGGGGCAAGCACCGGGGACGGATCGCAGCCAGAGTCGACTCCATGGCGTGAGGCGGATTGGTCTGAGCAAAAATAGTATCTGACCTGTGAGAACGTGAGTGCCCCCGGCAGGATTCGAACCTGCGGCCTTCTGCTCCGGAGGCAGACGCTCTATCCCCTGAGCTACGGGGGCGCAAAGCGGTGACGCTGCGCCGTTGGGCCCGCCCAGAGTAGCGCATCGGGGCGGTAGCCAGCCCATCGGAATGAATTCGAGCCGGACAATGCCCAGCCCATAGGATGGACCCTCGTGACCCCCGCCGACCTGGCTGAGCTGCTCCGTGACACCGCCGCCGCGGTGCTCACCGAGCACGGCCTCGACACCGTCGCACTGCCCGCGACGGTGACGGTCGAGCGGCCCCGAAACCCCGAACACGGCGACTACGCCACCAATCTGGCGCTCCAGCTCGGCAAGAAAGTCGGCGTCAATCCGCGCGAACTCGCCGGATGGCTCGTCGACGCGCTCAACAGCGTCGACGGCATCGCGGCAGCCGAGGTCGCCGGACCGGGCTTCGTGAATATGCGGATCGCGGCCTCGGCGCAGGGTGTCATCATCAACGACGTCATCGACGCCGGCGCGAGCTACGGGCACTCCGATGCCCTGCGGGGACGGAAGGTCAATCTCGAGTTCGTCTCCGCCAACCCGACCGGGCCCATCCACATCGGCGGCACCCGCTGGGCAGCGGTCGGCGACGCGCTCGGCCGGCTGCTCGCCAGCCAGGGCGCCGACGTGGTACGCGAGTACTACTTCAACGACCATGGGGCCCAGATCGATCGGTTCACCCGCTCGCTGATCGCCGCGGCCAACGGCGAGCCCACCCCCGAGGACGGCTACACCGGCAGCTACATCACCGAGATCGCCGCGCAAATCCTCGAAAAGGCGCCCGACGCACTCAGCCAGCCCGCAGACCAGCAGCACGAGACCTTCCGGTCGATCGGTGTCGACCTGATGTTCAGCCACATCAAGCAGTCCTTGCACGACTTCGGTACCGACTTCGATGTCTACACCCACGAAGACTCGATGCACGCCAGCGGCCGGGTCGAACAGGCCATCGCCCGGCTGCGCGAGACCGGCAACATCTACGAGAAGGACGGCGCAACGTGGTTGCGCACCACCGAGTTCGGTGACGACAAGGACCGCGTCGTGATCAAGAGCGACGGGCAGCCCGCCTACATCGCCGCCGACCTGGCGTACTACCTCGACAAGCGCCAGCGCGGGTTCGACCTGTGCATCTACATGCTCGGCGCCGACCACCATGGCTACATCTCACGGCTCAAGGCCGCGGCGGCCGCACTCGGCGACGACCCGGACACCGTCGAGGTGCTGGTCGGCCAGATGGTGAACCTCGTTCGCGACGGCCAGCCGGTACGGATGAGCAAGCGGGCGGGCACAGTGATCACGCTCGACGACCTCGTCGAGGCGATCGGTGTCGACGCCGCCCGGTATTCGCTGATCCGGTCGTCGGTGGACACGCCGATCGACATCGATCTCGCGCTGTGGTCGTCGGCGTCCAACGAGAACCCGGTCTACTATGTGCAATACGCGCATGCCCGGTTGTCGGCGCTCGCGCGCAACGCCGCCGAACTCGGGCTCGTTCCCGACACCCGCCATCTCGATCTGCTTACTCACGAGCGCGAGGGCACGTTGATCCGCAACATCGCAGAGTTCCCACGCGTTCTGAAAACTGCTGCGGCACAGCGGGAACCGCACCGCATCTCTCGCTATCTGGAAGACCTGGCTGGCGACTACCACCGGTTCTACGACACCTGCCGCGTGCTGCCCCAGGGCGACGAAGCGCCCAACGAGTTGCACACCGCCCGCCTGGCGCTGTGCCAAGCCACCCGCCAGGTCATCGCCAACGGCCTCGGAATCCTCGGCGTCACGGCTCCGGAGCGCATGTGATCGCCCACCCCGCCGGACCACGCCACGCTGAAGAAGTCCACCCCGCCGCCGCGCCGCCAATACCGCGAACCCCGCAGGAGCTTCTGTGGCTGGCACCAAACGTATGGCCGTGCAACGTGGTTCGTGGCGACGATGGCGAGGTTCGGGTGGCAGGCGTAGCCGTGTCGGACCTGGCTGCCGAGTTCGGCACACCGCTGTTCGCCATCGACGAGGCCGACTTCCGAGGACGGTGCCGTCTGATAGCCGACGCGTTCGGTGGCGGGCAGAACGTCCACTACGCGGCCAAGGCTTTCCTGTGCACAGAAGTCGCACATTGGATCGCAGAGGAAGGGCTGTCGCTGGACGTCTGTTCCGGCGGCGAACTTGCGGTCGCTTTGCATGCGGGCTTCCCTCCCGGGCGAATAGCGTTGCACGGCAACAACAAGTCGCCCGGTGAACTCAAGGCCGCCGTGCGCGCCGGCATTGGTCACGTGGTGCTGGACTCGATGACTGAGATCGAACGACTCGATGCCATCGCCGGCGAACTGGGCATTGTGCAAGATGTGCTCGTGCGCGTGACCGTCGGCGTCGAGGCCCACACCCATGAGTTCATCGCCACCGCACACGAGGACCAGAAGTTCGGTCTGTCGTTGGCCGGCGGCCAGGCGATGGCCGGCATTCGGCGCGTGTTCGAGACCGATCATCTGCGGTTGGTGGGCCTGCACAGCCATATCGGTTCACAGATATTCGACGTCGCCGGGTTTGAACTCGCGGCCCACCGGGTGATCGGGCTGCTGCGTGACGTTGTTGCCGAATTCGGGGTGCAGAAGACCGCGCAGATCTCGACGATCGACCTCGGCGGCGGGCTGGGCATCTCGTATCTGGCACAGGACGACCCGCCGCCGGTGGAGGATCTTGCCGCCAAGCTGTCGGTCATCGTCCGCAACGAATCGGCGCTCGCCGGCCTGCCCGAACCGCGCTTGATCGTGGAACCCGGCCGCGCGATCGCCGGCCCCGCCACGATCACGCTCTACGAGGTCGGCACCGTCAAGGACGTGGCGGTAACGCCGCACGCCTACCGGCGCTACGTCAGCGTCGATGGTGGGATGAGCGACAACATCCGTACTGCGCTCTACGGCGCCGAATACGACGTGCGGTTGGTATCCCGTGCCAGTGACGCTGGGCCTGTGCTGGCCCGAGTCGTCGGAAAGCACTGTGAGAGCGGCGATATCGTGGTGAGGGACACCTGGCTCAGCGATGACATCCGCCCTGGCGATCTGCTCGCGGTCGCAGCCACCGGCGCCTATTGCTACTCGATGTCGAGCCGTTACAACCTGATCGGCCGTCCTGCCGTGGTGGCCGTGCGCGATGGGACAGCCCGACTGATCCTGCGCCGGGAGACCATCGACGATCTCTTGAGTTTGGAGGTGACAAACGCATGACCGGCGGTGAAAAGCCCGTGGGCGTAGCGGTGTTGGGACTGGGCAACGTGGGCAGCCAGGTGGTGCGCATCATCGAGGACAGTGCCACGGACCTGGCCGCGCGCATCGGTGCGCCGCTGAAGCTGCGCGGCGTGGGCGTGCGCCGGGTGGCGCCGGACCGCGGCGTGCCCGTCGAGTTGCTCACCGACGACATCGACGAGCTGGTGTCCCGCGACGACGTCGACATCGTCGTCGAACTGATGGGCCCCGTCGAGCCTGCGCACAAGGCGATTCTTTCTGCGTTGCAGCGCGGCAAGTCGGTGGTGACCGCCAACAAGGCACTGCTCGCTCAGTCCACCGGCGAACTCGCCCAGGCCGCCGAGCGCGCCCATGTGGACCTGTATTTCGAGGCTGCCGTCGCAGGGGCCATTCCGGTGATCCGCCCGCTGACGCAGTCGCTGGCCGGTGACACCGTGCTGCGGGTGGCCGGCATCGTCAACGGCACCACCAATTACATCCTGTCCGAAATGGACAGCACCGGAGCAGATTACGAGACTGCTCTGGCTGACGCGAGCGCGCTCGGGTACGCAGAAGCCGACCCGACCGCTGACGTTGAAGGCTATGACGCCGCCGCCAAGGCCGCGATCCTGGCATCGATCGCGTTCCACACGCGGGTCTCGGCAGACGATGTCTACCGCGAGGGCATCACAAAGGTCACCCCCGCCGACTTCGAATCCGCGCGGGCCCTCGGCCGCACCATCAAGCTGCTGTCGATCTGCGAGCGGATCACCGGCGATGATGGGCAGGAACGGGTTTCGGCCCGGGTTTACCCGGCGCTGGTGCCGCTGACGCATCCCCTGGCCACGGTAAATGGCGCATTCAACGCCGTGGTGGTCGAAGCCGAAGCGGCCGGCCGGTTGATGTTCTACGGGCAGGGCGCGGGCGGGTCCCCAACCGCGTCCGCCGTGATGGGCGACGTGGTGATGGCCGCTCGCAACCGGGTGCAGGGTGGCCGCGGCCCGCGCGAGTCGAAGTACGCGCAGCTGCCGATTGCGCCGATGGGCCTGATCTCGACGCGATATTACGTCAACATGAATGTCGCCGACCTGCCCGGCGTATTGGCCACGGTCGCAACCGAATTCGCAAAGCGCGAGGTGAGCATCGCGGAGGTCCGCCAAGAAGGCGTCGTCGACGAAGGAGGGCAACGCGTTGGTGCCCGCGTCGTCGTCGTCACCCACCAAGCCACCGATGCGGCATTGTCGGAAACGGTGTCGGCGCTGGCCGAACTCGACGTCGTGCAGAACGTGGCGAGCGTCCTTCGATTGGAAGGAAACAGCGAATGAGCGCGACCAAGTCGACGGTGCACCAGCCCTGGCCGGGGCTGATCGCCGCCTACCGCGACCGATTGCCGGTCGGCGACGACTGGACGCCGGTCACGCTGCTGGAAGGTGGCACGCCGCTTGTGCGCGCGACGCGGTTGTCGGAATTGACCGGGTGCACAGTGCATCTCAAGGTCGAAGGCGCCAACCCCACGGGCTCCTTCAAGGACCGCGGTATGACCATGGCGGTGACCGACGCGATAGCCCGTGGGCAGCAGGCGGTGTTGTGCGCGTCGACCGGCAACACGTCGGCGTCGGCGGCTGCGTACGCGGCACGGGGCCGAATCACCTGTGCCGTGCTGATTCCGCAGGGCAAGATCGCAATGGGCAAGCTCGCTCAGGCCGTCATGCACGGCGCCAAGATCATCCAGGTCGACGGCAACTTCGACGACTGCCTCGAGCTGGCCCGCAAGACCACCGCCGACTTCCCGACGGTCGCGCTGGTGAATTCGGTCAACCCGGTGCGCATCGAGGGGCAGAAGACCGCTGCGTTCGAGATCGTCGATGCGCTCGGCGCCGCGCCCGACGTGCATTCGCTGCCTGTCGGCAACGCGGGCAACATCACCGCGTACTGGCGTGGCTACACCGAGTATCACCGCGACGGGCTGTCAGACAGGCTGCCGAGGATGCTCGGTACCCAGGCGGCCGGCGCGGCGCCGCTGGTGCTCGGCGAACCCGTGAAGGAGCCGGAGACCATCGCGACCGCGATCCGGATCGGCTCCCCCGCGTCATGGGGTCCGGCGGTCGAGGCACAGCAGCAGTCCAAGGGACGCTTCGTGGCGGCGACGGACGAGGAAATCCTTGCGGCCTACCACCTGGTGGCGCGCAGCGAAGGAGTGTTCGTGGAGCCGGCGTCGGCGGCCAGCATCGCGGGTCTGTTCAAGTCGGTGGAGGACGGCTGGGTCGCCCGAGGCTCCACGGTGGTGTGCACGGTCACCGGCAACGGGCTGAAGGATCCCGACACCGCGCTGAAGGGCATGCCGACCGTGTCGGCGATCCCGGTGGATCCGGTGGCGGTCGTCGCGAAGCTCGGCTTGGTCTAGCGATGAGCGCTCTGCCCACCGGACTCACCGCCAGCGCCGTGGTGGCGGCCTCGGCGGCGAATCTGGGCCCCGGATTCGACAGCCTCGGCCTTGCAATGGGCCTTTACGACGAAATCGTGGTCACGACAATCGATTCCGGACTGCGGGTCGAGGTCGAAGGGGAGGGCGCCGGCCACGTTCCGCTGGGCCCCGAGCATCTTGTCGTGCGCGCGGTAGAGCGCGGTCTCGCGGCCGCCGGAGCGACGGCTCCCGGTCTGGCGGTGCTCTGTCGCAACGACATCCCGCACTCACGGGGCCTCGGATCGTCGGCCGCAGCCGTGGTCGGCGGGCTCGCGGCCGCCAATGGTGTTCTGGCCCAAGCCGGTTCGACACCGTTGACCACACCGCAGCTGATTCAGCTCGCCTCCGAGTTCGAGGGACACCCCGACAACGCGTCGGCTGCGGTCCTGGGCGGCGCCGTGGTGTCGTGGACCGAGGAAGGCAACGACGGCAGCAGCACCTACTCGGCGGTGCCGTTGCGCCTGCATCCCGACATCAGGATCTTCTCGGCGATTCCGGAGGAACGTTCGCTCACGGCGGCTACCCGGGTGCTGCTCCCGGGCCATGTCAGCCACGAGGACGCGCGCTTCAACGTCAGTCGCGTCGCGCTGTTGGTCGTCGCGCTCACGGAGCGGCCTGATCTGTTGCTCGCCGCGACCGAGGACGTGCTTCATCAGCCGCAACGCGCGGCGGCGATGCCGACATCGGCGGAATATCTCAAGCTGCTGAGGCGTTGTGGTGTTGCGTCGGCGCTTTCTGGTGCCGGACCAGCGCTAATCGTGTTGACGGTCGGGCCCGAGTTGCCCGCCGAAGCCCTCGAGTTTGGTGCCGCGAACGGCTTCGCCATCCGGCAGATGTCGGTGGGGCTAGGCGTACGGTGGACATCGGACGTGGTGGCGCAGCATTCGCGTTAAATGCGGGGCTTTCTTGCTTCCCGTCCGGAAGCGGGCTATCCTCGGTGCCGTCCAGCAATCGCAGCTTCTACCTGCGCCGACAGTAGGACGATCACCAAATTCTTCTCGGGGATGACGGTTCGCCGTATAGCTGCGAACCAATGCAATTACTGGACAGGGGCATTCGGCGGATCGGCTGAATGCAACGAACCCCTCGTATGACGAAACCTGCGAGGGAGAGAAAGGACATCCGTGACCGATACGGACCTCATCGCGGCTGGTAGCGGCGCCGAAAAGCCCGGTTCCACCACCGCGACATCTGAAACTCCAACCCCGGCGCCCGTGGACGCCCGGGAGCCTGCGCCGCAAGGCGACGGCACGCTGGCGACCATGGTGCTGCCGGAACTTCGTGCGCTGGCCAACGAGGTCGGCGTCAAGGGCACCTCAGGGATGCGCAAGAACGAGTTGATAGCCGCGATCCGCGAACGTCGTAGCGGGCCAATCGGCAACGCGCGCAACGGGGGAAGCAACGAATCCGACACCGCCGCCACCGACTCTGCCGGAAAGGAGGGCGCCGCCACCGACAGCGCCGCCACCGACAGCGCCGCCAAAGACAGTGCAGGCGAAGCGCCCAAAGCGCACGCTGACAAGGCCACCGACGAGGACTCCAGGCCGAACAACCGTCAACGGGGCGACCAATCCCAAGGCGGCGACCAGCAGGGCGGCCAGACCCGCGGAGACGACGACGGCGAGGGCCGGCAGGGCCGTCGCGGAGGACGCCGATTCCGTGATCGGAGACGGCGCGGAGACCGCCCCGGCGGAGAAGGCGGCGCCGACACCGAACTGCGAGAAGACGACGTCGTACAGCCTGTCGCAGGCATTCTCGACGTCCTGGACAACTACGCGTTCGTTCGCACGTCCGGGTACTTGCCCGGCCCCAATGACGTCTATGTGTCGATGAACATGGTGCGCAAGAACGGTCTGCGCCGTGGCGACGCCATTACCGGCGCCGTTCGCCTTCCGAAAGACGGCGAGCAGCCCAACCAGCGGCAGAAGTTCAACCCGCTGGTGCGGCTCGACACCATCAACGGCGGCTCGGCCGAGGACGCCAGGAAGCGACCGGACTTCGGCAAGCTGACGCCGCTGTACCCGAACCAGCGGCTGCGCCTGGAGACCACAACGGATCGGCTCACCACCCGGGTCATCGACCTGATCATGCCGATCGGCAAGGGCCAGCGAGCGCTGATCGTCTCACCGCCGAAAGCCGGTAAGACCACGATTTTGCAGGACATCGCGAACGCGATCACCACCAACAACCCCGAGTGCCATCTGATGGTGGTGCTCGTCGACGAGCGTCCCGAGGAAGTCACCGACATGCAGCGCTCGGTGAAGGGCGAGGTCATCGCCTCGACCTTCGACCGTCCGCCGTCGGACCACACGACGGTCGCCGAGTTGGCGATCGAACGGGCCAAGCGTCTTGTCGAGCAGGGCAAGGACGTCGTCGTGCTGCTCGACTCGATCACCAGGCTGGGCCGTGCGTACAACAACGCCTCGCCCGCCTCGGGCCGCATTCTGTCCGGCGGTGTCGACTCGACCGCGCTCTATCCGCCCAAGCGGTTCCTGGGCGCGGCGCGCAACATCGAGGAAGGCGGGTCGCTGACGATCGTCGCGACCGCGATGGTGGAGACCGGGTCCACCGGCGACACGGTGATCTTCGAGGAGTTCAAGGGCACTGGCAACGCCGAGCTGAAACTGGATCGCAAGATCTCCGAGCGGCGGGTCTTCCCGGCGGTCGACGTCAACCCGTCGGGCACTCGCAAGGACGAGCTGTTGCTGTCCAAGGAGGAGTTCGGCATCGTGCACAAGCTGCGCCGCGTACTGAGCGGCCTGGATTCGCATCAAGCGATCGACCTGCTGATGTCGCAGTTGCGCAAGACGAAGACCAACTACGAGTTCCTGCTTCAGGTGTCCAAGAATGCACCTGGTCCGGTGAACGAGGAGTTCGCCTCCTAAACCAACGCAGACAACGGCCGCCTTGCCTGACGACAAGGCGGCCGTTGTTCTCGGATGGCTAGAAGGTGCCGATCCCGACGATCGGAATCCAGATGCCGAACAGCCAGATCCCCCAGCCATGGAAGTTGTCATCCCACACCGGGGTGGCGTTGTAGCCCCAGTAGTTGACCGGATGCGGGTCGACCCACGGCGGCGGCCCCGACCACTGGACCGGTGGCGGCGCGCCCCAGAAGCCCCACGGCGGCAGATCATCGTCCCGCCACCACTTGCCGGAGCGACCTCGCCACCAGTTCCTACTACCGACGCTCCAGTCTTGGTCGTCGTTCCTGTTGCCGTCGCCGCGGTTGTTCCAATTCGGGCCGACGTTGAAAGCCGGGCCATGCGGCCCTCCTGGGCCCGGGCCGGGTCCGCAGTTGTAATCGCGGTCACACGGTCCTGGCTTCGTTGGGATAGGCGCACCGGGGTAGGCGCTCGCCACGCCGACGTTTCCCAGGCCCAACGCGCTCACGATTGTTGCTGTTACCAGAATCTTTTTCAGCTTCATGTGTCCCTCCTGTTCGCGACCCTGAACTTCGAATCGCCCCGACTGTCCGAAGCTGGCACCTTTTGTTTGACAAGACAGGTCGCGCTCGCCGCACCGTTGCGCGCAAGGATCGACCCCTGACCCCCCACCATGTTCTTCGACGGTAGAGTTGCGACCGTTACCCGCCGGCAGGAATAGCGCAAGCACCCTGGGCGTTTCGCATTAGCAGCGGCTGACCTGGCATAATCGATCGCCGACACCTCGGTTCCGGGTCACGTCTGATGCTCGCACGTCATGCGCAGGCAGCTGGATCCGATGTCGCCGGCCAGGCGGCTCCGGGCGGCACACGATACGAAGAGGACCAACATGAAATCGGGTATTCACCCTGACTACGTCGAAACGACGGTGCATTGCGGCTGTGGTAACACATTCACCACCCGCAGCACCAAGAAGGACGGACAGATCCACGTCGAGGTCTGCTCTCAATGCCATCCCTTCTACACCGGCAAGCAGAAGATTCTCGACAGCGGCGGCCGCGTCGCCCGCTTCGAGAAGCGCTACGGCAAGCGCAAGGCAAGTGCCGACGAAGGCGCTGCGGACAAATAGCTGTCTTCGCGACGCCCGATCTGTCGCTGGAAAATCGCCAGCACAGGACGGGCGTCGCTTCGCGTTTAAGCGAACATCGAGGCGAAGTGCGTTTCGGGGAAGGAGGCGAAGGTGACGGACACAGCACCGGCGATCGACGCGCTGCTGAGTGAGCACGCGGAACTCGAGCGTCGCCTCGCCGACCCGGAGTTGCATGCCGATCAGGCCGCGGCCCGCAAAGCGGGGCGTCGGTTCGCGCAGCTTGCGCCCATTGTGGCCACCCATCGCAAGCTCGAGGCCGCTCGCGGCGACCTTGAGGCGGCACGAGAGCTGGCCGCAGACGACGAGTCGTTCGTCGCTGAGGTCGCCGAACTCGAAACGCAGGTCGGCGAACTCGACACGCAGTTGACCGACATGCTCGCGCCACGTGATCGGCACGATGCCGACGACATTGTGCTGGAGGTCAAGTCGGGCGAGGGCGGCGAGGAGTCGGCGCTGTTCGCCGCCGACCTCGCGCGGATGTACATCCGCTACGCCGAGCGGCACGGGTGGACGGTCACCATCCTCGACGAGACGACATCGGACCTCGGCGGGTACAAAGAGGCCACGCTGTCGATCGCGAGCAAGGGCGATTCGGCCGACGGCGTCTGGTCCAGGATGAGATTCGAAGGCGGCGTGCACCGCGTGCAACGGGTCCCGGTCACCGAGTCGCAGGGACGGGTGCACACCTCGGCCGCGGGTGTGCTCGTCTACCCGGAGCCCGAGGAAGTCGGCCAGGTGGAGATCGACGAGTCCGACCTGCGCATCGACGTGTACCGGTCGTCGGGCAAGGGCGGCCAGGGCGTCAACACCACCGACTCGGCGGTGCGGATCACCCACCTGCCCACCGGGATCGTCGTCACTTGCCAGAACGAGCGGTCGCAGTTGCAGAACAAGACCCGTGCGCTGCAGGTTCTTGCGGCCCGGTTGCAGTCGCTGGCCGAGGAGCAGGCTCTCGCCGACGCGTCGGCGGATCGCGCGAGCCAGATCCGCACCGTCGATCGCAGTGAACGTATCCGCACATACAACTTCCCGGAGAACCGGATCACCGATCACCGCATCGGGTTCAAGGCGCACAACCTGGATCAGGTGCTCGACGGCGACCTGGATGCGATGTTCGACGCACTTGCGCTGGCCGACAAGCAATCTCGTCTGCAGCAGGCATGATGACGCGGTTGCGGCAGGCGATCGACGAAGCCACCCGGGTGCTGACCGACGCCAACGTCGCCTCTCCTCGAATCGATGCGGAGGAACTCGCCGCGCACGCGGCGGGAACCACCCGCGGACGCTTGGCGCTGGTTGACGTTCTGGCCGACGATTTCTTCAGTCGCTACACCGAACTGGTCGGCGCGCGCGCGAAGCGTATTCCGTTGCAGCACCTCACAGGAACCGCGGCGTTCGGCCCACTCCATCTCGACGTCGGTCCCGGCGTGTTCATTCCGCGTCCTGAAACCGAAGCCGTCCTCGAATGGGCTGTGGCACAACATCTTCCCGCCAAGTCGTTGATAGTCGATCTGTGCACCGGATCGGGTGCGCTCGCCGCCGCCCTGGCCCGTCACGAGCCGGCGGCGCGGGTGATCGGCGTCGACAATTCTGGTGACGCGCTGGCATACGCCCGCCGCAACACCGAAGGCACCTCGGTCGAACTTCGGCGCGGTGACGTCTGCGACGCTCGGTTGTTCGATGATCTCGATGGCAAGGTCGACCTCGTGGTCGCCAATCCGCCCTATCTGCCCGACGGTGCCGTGCTGGAACCCGAAGTCGCAGAACATGATCCGCACGATGCTCTGTTCGGTGGCCCGGACGGAACCTCGTTCGTCCCCGCGATTTCGCTGCTCGCCGGCCGCTGGCTCAAGCGTGGCGGGCTGCTAGCCATCGAGCACGACGACGCTGCCTCCGCCGCGGCAGTCGCATTGTTGCAGTGCACCAACGTGTTTGAGGATGTGACGGCGCACACCGACCTCGTCGGACGGCCGCGCTTCGTGACCGCACGCAGAAAGATCGCACCGTGACACAGACTTTCGACTGTGCCGACGAGGCTCAGCGGTCGACCGGCGTCGCGTCGGCCGTCAGCGCGGTCAAGAGTGGGCGGCTCGTCGTGCTGCCCACCGACACCGTGTACGGCGTCGGCGCCGACGCGTTCGACACGGGCGCGGTCGCGTCGCTGCTCGCGGCGAAGGGCCGCGGCCGCGACATGCCGGTTCCGGTGCTAGTCGGCTCGTGGCAGACCATCGACGGCCTTTCCTTCGCCGTTCCCGACGCGGCGCGGGAGCTGATTCGCGCGTTCTGGCCGGGTGCGCTGAGCCTCGTCGTTGCGCAGGCGCCGTCACTGCAATGGGATCTCGGCGAGGGCCGCGGGACCGTGATGGTGCGGATGCCGCTGCATCCCGTCGCCATCGAGGTCCTGCGCGAAGTCGGGCCGATGGCCGTTTCCAGCGCGAACATCTCCGGCGGCCCGCCCGCGGTCACCGCGCAGGACGCTCGTCGTCAGCTCGGCGAGCGTGTCGAGGTCTACCTCGACGCCGGGCCGTCGCAGCAGCAGGCGGCGTCGACCATCGTCGACCTCACGGGCGCAACTGCGCGCATCCTTCGCGCGGGTCCCGTGAGCGCCGCCGAGATCGCCGCCGTGCTCGGCGTTGAGGCCGATTCGCTCACGGCCTGACGGTCGGTCCGGTCTCAGTTCCGTCCAGTACGTTCATCAGTGGTGAGCGAAGCAGGAATTCTGGCCGACGGCGTGCTCGCCCTCACGGAGCGAGGCGCGGGCGTCCCGCTGCGCGAACTCGCGCTCGTCGGGTTGACCGCGGCAATCATCACGTATTTCTGCACGGGTTGGGTCCGCGTGCTGGCCACCCGTCTCGGCGCGGTCGCCGTTCCGCGCGAGCGCGACGTGCATGTGGAGCCGACGCCCCGGATGGGCGGGCTGGCGATGTACATCGGCGTACTCGCAGCGGTGCTGCTTGCCTCGCAACTGCCCGCACTGACACGTGGTTTCGTCTATTCCTCTGGTATGCCCGCGGTGCTCGTCGCGGGCGGAATCATCATGGGTATCGGCCTGATCGACGACAAGTGGGGCCTCGACGCGCTCACGAAGTTCGCGGGTCAGATCACCGCGGCCAGCGTGCTGGTGACCATGGGAGTGGCCTGGAGCGTCATCTACATTCCCGTCGGTGGAGTCGGGACCATCGTGCTCGACCAGGTCTCGTCGATACTGGTGACGCTCGCTCTCACGGTCGCGATCGTCAACGCGATGAACTTCGTCGACGGGCTCGACGGCCTCGCCGCCGGTCTCGGGCTCATCACCGCGTTGGCCATCTGCATCTTCTCGGTGGGATTGCTGCGCGACCACGGCGGCGATGTGCTGTTCTACCCGCCCGCGGTGATCTCGGTGGTGCTGGCCGGCGCGTGCCTGGGCTTTCTGCCGCACAACTTCCACCGCGCGCGGATCTTCATGGGCGATTCGGGGTCGATGCTGATCGGGTTGATGCTGGCCGCCGCATCGACGACGGCGGCGGGACCGATCTCGCAGAACGCGTACGGAGCCCGCGACGTGTTCGCTCTGCTGTCGCCGTTCCTGCTAGTCATCGCGGTCATGTTCGTGCCCATGTTGGATCTGCTGCTGGCGATCGTGAGACGCACCCGCGCAGGCCGCAGCGCGTTCAGCCCCGACAAGATGCATCTGCACCATCGGCTATTGCAGATCGGCCACTCGCACCGGCGAGTAGTGCTACTGATCTACCTGTGGGTGGGCATCGTGGCGTTCGGCACCGCGAGCACGATCTTCTTCGATCCGCGGTATACCGGCGCCGTGATGCTGGCGGCCATCGTGGTCGCGATCGTGGTCACTGTGATCCCGCTTTTGCGCCGCGGCGAAGAGCTGTACGACGATGAGTAGTAGGTGCCCGACTGTGTGGTACGGTGCTGGTAGAACCCGGAAGTACCACCGCGGGTTGCCGGCCCCCTGGGGTCGTCGGAGTCGCGTCCGAAGACCCGAGAACGACCGACAAAGGGAGATGCCCCTTGGGTGATTCCAGCGCGCCTGCCGACCTCAGATACGCTCGGCGGACCCACCGGAAATCAGTCAGGCATCTCTCAGACACGCGGGATTGAGGTAGCAAGGTGACGACGCCAGCGCAGGACGCGCCGTTGGTGTTTCCCTCCGTCGCATTTCGCCCATTTCGTCTGCTGCTCATCTGCCTTGCGCTGACCGCCGTCGCTGTCGCCGCGGCCGCGGCGCTGGGGAATGCGTGGTTCGGGGCGTTCTTCGGCATCGGGCTGGGTCTTGGTTTGCTCAACGCGGTGCTCGTGCAGCGCTCCGTGGAGTCGATCACTGCCGACGCGCATCCGCTGAAGCGCAAGATGGCGCTGAATTCAGCCACCAGACTTCTGGTTATCACGGTGATCGGTTTGACGATCGCGTTCCTGTTCCGGCCCACCGGGTTGGGTGTTGTGTTCGGGCTGGCGCTGTTTCAGGTCCTTCTGGTGCTGACGACGGCGTTGCCGGTGATGAAGGCATTGCGCAAGCCTGCCGAGGGTGAGATCGAAGGGAGTGACACACCATGACTGAGACCCTTCTCTCCGAGGCCGCCATCGAAGTCGGTCACCACGAGACCGCCAAGTGGTTCGGCCTGACCGTCAACACCGACACCGTTCTCGCCACCGCGATCGCCGCGGTGATCGTGTTGGCGCTGGCGTTCTTCCTGCGCGCCAAGGTCACGTCGACCGGTGTGCCCGGCGGTGTGCAACTCTTCTGGGAAGCAATTACGACCCAGTTGCGCAACCAGATCGAGACTGCGATCGGTATGAAGATCGCACCGTTCGTGCTTCCGCTGGCCGTCACCCTGTTTGTGTTCATTCTGATCGCGAACTGGCTGTCGGTGCTGCCGGTGCAGTACACGGACGCCGCGGGGAAGACTCACGAACTGCTCAAGCCTCCCGCCTCTGACATCAACTTCGTGTTGGCGCTGGCGCTGTTCGTGTTCGTCTGTTATCACGCCGCCGGGGTCTGGCGCCGGGGCATCATCGGTCACCCGGTGAAGCTGCTGAAGGGGCACGTTGCATTCCTGGCGCCCATCAACCTCGTCGAAGAACTCGCCAAGCCGATCTCGTTGTCCCTCCGACTTTTTGGCAACATCTTCGCCGGTGGCATCCTGGTCGCGCTGATCGCGCTGTTCCCGCCGTACATCATGTGGGCGCCCAATGCGATCTGGAAGAGTTTCGACTTGTTCGTCGGCGCCATCCAGGCGTTTATCTTCGCGCTGCTGACGATCCTTTACTTCAGCCAGTCGATGGAGCTCGATGAGCACCATGATTAGACCGAAAGCTTGCACCACACCTGCGTCAGGTCCTGGTAGCTCCGCTACCAGTTATCAAGGAGGATAGGAATGGATCCCACAATCGCTGCCGGCGCACTCATCGGCGGTGGGTTGATCATGGCCGGCGGTGCCATCGGCGCCGGCATCGGTGACGGTGTCGCCGGTAACGCGCTGATCTCCGGCATCGCCCGTCAGCCCGAGGCCCAGGGTCGGCTGTTCACGCCGTTCTTCATCACCGTCGGTCTGGTCGAGGCGGCCTACTTCATCAACCTGGCGTTCATGGCGCTGTTCGTGTTCGCCACCCCGGTCAAGTAGCTCGCTGCAATGGGTGACCCAGGCATCACGTTGTTGGCGGCCGAGGGCGGGCAGAGCAACTTTCTTGTCCCGAACGGCACCTTCTTCTTCGTGCTGGGCATCTTCTTGATAGTGCTCGGGGTGATCGGCAAGTTTGTCGTGCCGCCGGTCATGCGGGTCTTGCGCGAGCGTGACGAGATGGTCACCAAGACCCTTGAGAGGAACCGTGAGTCGGACAAGCAGTTCGCCGCTGCCGACTCTGACTACCAAGCCGAAATGGCGCGTGCCCGCCGGGAAGCCTCGGGGATTCGTGATGAGGCGCGCGCCGAAGGCCGCAAGATCCTCGAGCAGATGAAGGGGCGTGCATCCGAGGAATCGGCGTTGGCGCTGCAGAAGGCTGGTGAGGAACTCAAGCAGCAGTCCGACGCGATCTCCGCCGACCTCAGGACTTCGATGGAAACGCTGGCAGCGACGTTGGCCGGCCGCATCCTGGGCGCCGATGTCGGTAGCGCAGCCGCCGCGAAGACGAGGCGGTAACGGCATGTCTACGTTCATCGGGCAGCTCGTCGGATTCGCACTAATCGCGTTTCTGGTGTGGCGCTATGTGGTTCCGCCCGTACGCAGGCTGATGGCCGACCGTCAGGAAACGGTGCGCAAGCAGCTCGAGGACAGCGCCGACGCCGAGAAACGGCTCGTGGAATCCAAGCAGGCTCACGAGAAGGCCGTGCAGGAGGCCGAAGAGGAAGCCAAGCGGGTCATCGAAGAAGCCCGCGCGGATGCCAAGAGCATCACCGAACAGCTGCGCATCCAAGCCGATGCCGAGGTCGAGCGCGTCAAAGTGCAAGGGCAGCAGCATGTTCAGCTGCTGCGTGCTCAATTCGTGCGCCAGCTGCGCCAGGACCTTGGCGCGGAGGCGGTACGGCGCGCGGGCGACCTCGTTCGTGACCACGTTTCGGACGCCGACGCGCAGGCGGAGACCGTCGACCGCTTCCTCGACGAACTCGATGCGATGGCACCGTCGAGCATCACCATCGACGATCCGGCGACGGCGAAACTGCGCTCGGCCAGCCGGGACGCTCTGGCAGCGCTGGTGGACAAGTTCGACGATGTGACCGCCGATCTCGACGTCGAGCAACTGCAAACTCTGGCAGACGATTTGGCTTCGGTCACCAAACTGCTGAACCGCGAAGTCATCCTGACAAGGCATCTGGCTGACCCGTCGAACGATTCCGCGCCCAAGGAGCGGTTGTTGGAGTCGGTGCTGGGCGGCCAAGTCGGCGACCAGGCTCTGGAGATCCTCAAAGCGGCGGTCGCCGGACGATGGTCCTCGGATTCCAACCTGGTCGACGCCGTCGAGCATGTCGCGCGACTTGCGCTGCTGGTTCGCGCCGAGCACGGCCGTCACGCTGACGACGTCGAGGAGCAACTGTTCTGGTTCGGCCGGATTCTGAACACTGAACCGCAACTGTCGAGCTTGCTCAGTGACTACACGCGGCCGGTGGACGGTCGAATCGAGCTGCTCAAGAATGTGCTCAGCCGCGGGGATGACGTGAATCCGACCGCCGAAGCGCTGCTTTCGCAGACCGTCGATCTTCTTCGCGGCGACCACCGGGCCGACGAAGAGGTCGCCTCACTGGCGCAGTTGGCCGTCGCGCGTCGCGGCGAAGTGGTCGCGCATGCCAATGCCGCTGCCGAGCTGAGCGACGCCCAGCTCACCCGGCTGACGGAGGTACTGAGCCGTATCTACGGACAGCCGGTGTCGGTGCAAATGGAGATCGACCCCAAATTGCTGGGGGGTCTGTCGGTTTCCATCGGCGACGAGGTGATCGACGGGACGCTGTCATCGCGGATCGCAGCGGCCAAAAACCGGCTACCTGACTGAACTTGATACCGATATAGACCCATACCGAAGGCAGGAAGACGGAAAGCCACCGATGAGAGCTTGCGCGAAGAGGAGAACGCCATGGCAGAGTTGACGATTTCGCCCGATGACATCCAGGGTGCGATCGAGGAGTACGTCTCCAGCTTCACGGCCGACACAGCCCGTGAAGAGGTTGGCACCGTCATCGATGACGGCGACGGCATCGCGCACGTAGAGGGCCTGCCGTCCGTGATGACGCAGGAACTGCTCGAGTTCGAGGGCGGCGTACTGGGCGTGGCCCTCAACCTCGACGAGCACAACGTGGGCGCGGTGATCCTCGGCGACTTCGAGCAGATCGCGGAGGGACAGCAGGTAAAACGCACCGGCGAGGTGCTGTCGGTTCCCGTCGGAGACAAGTTCCTTGGCCGTGTCGTCAATCCGCTCGGTCAGCCGATCGACGGGCGCGGCGACATCGAGACGGAAACCCGGCGCGCGTTGGAGATTCAGGCACCGTCCGTGGTGCAACGTCAGGGTGTGAAAGAGCCACTGCAGACAGGCATCAAGGCAATCGACTCGCAGACGCCGATCGGCCGGGGGCAGCGTCAGCTGATCATCGGCGACCGCAAGACCGGAAAGACGTCGATCTGCGTGGACACCATCCTCAATCAGCGGCAGAACTGGGAGAGTGGCGATGAGAAGCAGCAGGTGCGCTGCGTCTACGTCGCGATCGGCCAGAAGGGCACCACGATCGCGAGCGTGCACAACGCGCTCGAAGAGGGTGGCGCGATGGAATACACCACCATCGTGGCCGCCCCCGCATCCGACTCGGCAGGCTTCAAATGGCTTGCGCCGTACACCGGTTCGGCGATCGGCCAGCACTGGATGTACGACGGCAAGCATGTGCTGATCGTGTTCGACGACCTGTCCAAGCAGGCCGAGGCGTACCGCGCGATCTCACTGCTGCTGCGCCGCCCGCCCGGCCGCGAGGCCTATCCGGGCGACGTGTTCTATCTGCACTCCCGGCTGCTGGAGCGCTGCGCCAAGCTGTCCGACGAGCTGGGTGGGGGTTCGCTGACCGGCCTGCCGATCATCGAGACCAAGGCCAACGACATCTCGGCCTACATCCCCACCAACGTCATCTCGATCACTGACGGTCAGTGCTTCCTGGAAAGCGATTTGTTCAACCAGGGTGTGCGTCCCGCAATCAACGTCGGCGTCTCGGTGTCGCGCGTGGGTGGTGCGGCCCAGATCAAGGCGATGAAGGATGTCGCCGGGTCGCTGCGGCTGGACCTGTCGCAGTACCGAGAGTTGGAGGCATTCGCGTCGTTCGCCTCCGACCTCGACGAGAACTCCAAGAAGCAGCTGGACCGCGGTGCTCGACTGGTCGAGGTTCTCAAACAGCCTCAGCACCAACCGATGCCGGTCGAAGAGCAAGTGGTGGCCATCTTCTTGGGCACCAAGGGACATCTCGACACCGTGCCCGTGGATGACGTCCGACGCTTCGAGACCGAGTTCCTCGATCATGTGCGCGGCTCGCACGAAGAGATCCTCAAGGACATTCGTGAGTCGAAGGCGCTGTCCGACGAGACCTCCGACAAGCTCGAGAAGGCGATCAACCAGTTCAAGAAGGGCTTCGACACGTCCGACGGCAGCTCGGTGGTTCCCGACGAGCACGTCGAGGCGATGGACGAAGAGGAAGTCGAGAAGGAAACGGTGAAGGTGCGCAAGCCTCCGCCGCCGAAGAAGAAGAGCTAGAGCTAAATGGCTGCCACACTTCGCGAATTGCGCGGACGCATTCGCTCCGCTGGGTCGATCAAGAAGATCACCAAGGCCCAGGAGATGATCGCGACCTCCCGCATCGCCAAGGCGCAGGCCCGGGTGGAAGCCGCTCGGCCCTATGCCGCTGAGATCACGACCATGCTGACGAATCTGGCCGACGCGTCCGCCTTGGACCATCCGCTGCTGGTCGAACGCGAGAATCCCAAGCGGGCCGCTGTATTGGTGGTGTCGTCGGACCGCGGCCTGTGTGGTGCCTACAACGCCAACGTCTTCCGGCGATCCGAGGAGTTGTTCGCGCTACTCCGGGACGAGGGCAAGACCCCGATCTTGTACGTGGTGGGTCGGAAAGCTCTCAGCTACTACAGCTTCCGGAACTGGAAGATCACCGACTCGTGGACAGGGTTCTCGGAAAAGCCGACATATGAAAACGCCGAAGAGATCGCGTCGACATTGGTGGACGTGTTCTTGGCCGGTGCTGATGACGAGGGCGACGATCCAGGCCCCGACAATGTCCTGGGCGTCGATGAATTGCACTTGGTCTACACCGAGTTCAAATCCATGATGTCGCAGACTGCCGAGGCGCATCGCATCGCGCCGATGGTCGTCGAGTACGTCGAGGAAGACGCCGGACCGCACACGCTGTTCTCGTTCGAGCCGGACGCGACGACGCTGTTCGCAACCCTGCTGCCGCGGTATGTGACCACCCGGATCTTCGCCGCGCTGCTCGAATCCGCGGCGTCGGAGTCGGCGTCTCGCCGGCGGGCGATGAAGTCGGCCAGCGACAACGCCGACGACCTCATCCGTGACCTGACGCTGCAGGCCAACCGCGAACGCCAGGCTCAGATCACCCAGGAAATCAGTGAAATCGTCGGTGGCGCAAACGCGTTGGCCGACGCCGCAAAGTAAACGGCCCACCAAGAAAGCTAGAAAGCAGAGAAGATGACCGCAACTGCTGAACGCGAGACCGGCAAAAAGTCAAGGGACACCAACGGCAGGGTGGTTCGCGTCACCGGCCCCGTGGTCGACGTTGAGTTTCCGCGTGGTTCTGTGCCGGACTTGTTCAACGCGCTGCACGCGGATATCACGTTCGAGGAACTGGCCAAGACGCTGACTCTGGAGGTCGCCAACCACCTCGGCGACAGCCTGGTGCGCTGCATCTCGCTGCAACCGACCGACGGCCTGGTGCGCGGTGTTGAGGTGATAGACACCGGGGCATCGATCTCAGTGCCGGTGGGCGACGGCGTAAAGGGGCACGTATGGAACGCCCTGGGCATCTGCCTCGATGAGAAGGACTACGGCAAGGATTTCGATCGCTGGCCGATCCACCGCAAGCCGCCCGCGTTCGACGAGCTCGAGCCTCGTACCGAGATGCTGGAAACCGGCCTGAAGGTCGTTGACCTGCTGACCCCCTACGTGCGCGGCGGCAAGATCGCACTGTTCGGCGGCGCCGGTGTAGGCAAGACGGTGCTGATCCAGGAGATGATCAACCGCATCGCGCGAAACTTCGGTGGCACTTCGGTGTTCGCAGGCGTGGGCGAGCGAACTCGCGAGGGAAACGACCTGTGGGTCGAGCTCGAGGAGGCCAATGTTCTGAAGGACACCGCGCTGGTGTTCGGACAGATGGACGAGCCCCCCGGCACCCGTATGCGGGTGGCCCTGTCGGCGTTGACGATGGCTGAGTTCTTCCGCGACGAGCAGGGCCAGGACGTGCTGCTGTTCATCGACAACATCTTCCGGTTCACTCAGGCCGGCTCGGAGGTGTCGACGCTGCTCGGTCGCATGCCATCTGCTGTTGGATATCAACCGACACTGGCAGATGAGATGGGCGAGCTGCAGGAGCGCATCACGTCGACTCGCGGTCGGTCGATCACGTCGATGCAGGCGGTGTACGTGCCGGCCGACGACTACACCGACCCGGCGCCTGCGACCACGTTCGCGCACTTGGACGCCACCACCGAGCTGAGCAGAAATGTGTTCTCGAAGGGCATTTTCCCGGCGGTGGATCCGCTCGCGTCGAGCTCGACGATTCTCGACCCGTCCATCGTGGGCGACGAGCACTACGCCGTGGCGCAGGAGGTCATTCGAATCCTGCAGCGCTACAAGGACCTTCAGGACATCATCGCGATCCTTGGTATCGACGAGCTGTCGGAGGAAGACAAGCAGCTGGTCAACCGCGCGCGCCGGATCGAGCGGTTCCTGTCGCAGAACATGATGGCCGCCGAACAGTTCACCGGTCAGCCGGGCTCCACGGTGCCGTTGAAGGAGACCATCGACGCATTCGACCGGCTGTGCAAGGGCGAGTTCGACCACCTGCCCGAGCAGGCGTTCTTCCTGATCGGTGGGCTCGAAGACCTGGAGAAGAAGGCCGGAAGCCTCGGCGTGAAGCTCGACGAGTCCAAGGATGACGGCGCGCCGACCTCATCGGACGAAGACGAGAAGGACGAAGACACTAAGGACGAAGACACCAAGGACGACGGCGACAAAGATGAGTAGGCACTGACCATGGCCGACATGAACGTCGACATCGTCGCGGTCGAGCGGAAGATCTGGTCGGGGAAGGGTACTTTCGTCTTCACGCGGACCACCTCGGGCGAGATCGGCATCTTGCCACGGCACATTCCGCTGGTGGCACAGCTGGTCGACGATGCGATGGTGCGTGTCGAACGAGAGGGCGAGGACGACCTGCGCATCGCCGTTGACGGTGGCTTCATGTCGGTGACCGACGACGGCGTCATCATCTTGGCCGAGTCGGCCGAGTTCGAGAAGGAGATCAACGCCGATCAGGCCAAGCAGGACGCCGAGTCAGATGACCCAAGGGTCGCCGCGAGGGGTCGGGCCAGGTTGCGCGCGCTAGGCGAAATCGACTAGGAGATCGCCGCCGATGAGCGCGACGATGGCAATACTGGTCGCGCTGGTCGCCGTCCTGCTGTTGGCCGTGATCGCTCTGACGTATCGGCTCTGGAAGCTCCGTCAGGGCGGCACGGCCGCGATCCTGCGCGACATCCCCGCCGTCGGCGGCCACGGCTGGCGGCACGGCGTGATCCGGTATCGCGGAGGAGAAGCCGGCTTTTACCGGTTGTCGAGCCCACGGTTGTGGCCCGACCGCAGACTCAGCCGCCGGGGCATCGAGATCGTGTCCCGGCGGGCGCCCCGCGGCAACGAGTTCGACATCATGACGGCCGAGATCGCCATTCTCGAATTGCGCGATGCGGGAGACGAGCGCCGGCGGGGCTACGAAGTGGCACTTGATCGAGGAGCGCTGACCGCGTTCCTATCCTGGTTTGAATCCAGACCGTCGCCCCGCACCGAGCGGCGAGCGACGTAACCTATTGCGGCGCTTGACCGCCGGGCTGCCACAGCACGTCACCGCCCGGATTGGCCACCCGGGACAGGATGAACAACAAATCAGACAACCGGTTGAGGTACTTGGCGGGCAGCGGGCTCACGCTGTCCGAATGCGTTTCCACCGCCGCCCAAGCCGACCGCTCAGCGCGCCGCGTCACTGTCCGTGCGATGTGCAGAAGGGCGGAAAGCGGTGAACCACCGGGAAGAACAAAGGAATTGAGCGCGGGCAGCGACTCGTTGTATTCGTCGCACCAGCCCTCCAGTCGGTCGATATAGCTCTGGGTGATGCGAAGCGGCGGATACTTCGGGTTGTCGACCACCGGTGTGGACAGGTCGGCACCGGCGTCGAACAAGTCGTTCTGTATCTGGCGCAGCACCTGTGAGAGCCGATCGTCGCGCGATCCGAGGGCAACGGCCGCCCCGATCGCCGCGTTCGCCTCGTCGCAGTCGGCGTACGCCACAAGTCGTGGATCGTTCTTGCTCACGCGCGAAAAGTCGCTCAAGCCGGTGGTGCCATCGTCACCGGTTCGGGTGTATATGCGGGTGAGGTGAACTGCCACTTGTTTACACTAACCCGCGTGAGCGAGCGCTTTGTGGTGACCGGCGGCAACCGGTTAGCGGGGCAAGTGGCCGTCACGGGCGCCAAGAACAGCGTGCTCAAGCTGATGGCAGCGGCCCTGCTCGCCGAGGGCACCAGCACGATCACCAACTGCCCCGACATCCTCGACGTCCCGCTGATGGCCGAGGTCCTGCGCGGTCTGGGCGCCAACGTCGAGCTTGACGGCTCGGTCGTGCGGATAACGTCGCCGGACGAACTCAAATACGACGCGGACTTCGCGGCGGTGCGCCAGTTCCGGGCATCGGTGTGCGTGCTCGGTCCGCTCGTCGGCAGATGCAAGCGGGCCAGGGTGGCACTGCCGGGTGGCGACGCCATCGGGTCGCGGCCGTTGGACATGCACCAAGCCGGGTTGCGGCAGTTGGGTGCCAACTGCAACATCGAGCACGGATGCGTGGTGGCTTCGGTAGATCACTTGCACGGGGCGGAGATTCAGCTGGAGTTTCCGTCCGTCGGTGCTACCGAGAACATCTTGATGGCTGCAGTGTTGGCGGAAGGCGTGACGACGATCCACAACGCCGCGCGGGAGCCCGATGTGGTCGATCTGTGCACGATGCTGTCTCAGATGGGCGCAGAGATCGACGGCGCAGGCACGCCCACGTTGACGATCACAGGTGTCGAGCGGCTTCATCCGACCGAGCATCGCGTGATCGGCGACCGGATCGTCGCCGCCACATGGGGCATCGCAGCCGCGATGACGCGGGGGGATATCTCGGTGACCGGGGTTGACCCCGCACATCTACAACTTGTCTTACACAAGTTGCACGCCGCCGGTGCGACAGTCACCCAGCACGACAACGGATTCCGCGTGGTGCAATACGAACGGCCGAAGGCGGTCAACGTTGCGACGCTACCGTTCCCCGGGTTTCCGACGGACTTGCAGCCACTGGCCATCGGCCTGGCCGCGATCGCGGACGGTACATCGATGATCACGGAGAATGTGTTCGAGGCTCGGTTCCGCTTCGTCGAAGAGATGATCCGGCTCGGCGCCGACGCCCGCACAGATGGTCACCACGCAGTTGTAAGAGGTATCCCGCAGCTGTCCAGCGCCCCGGTGTGGTCGTCGGACATCAGGGCGGGTGCCGGCCTGGTGCTTGCGGGCCTGGTCGCCGATGGTGACACCGAGGTCCATGACGTATTCCATATCGACCGCGGTTATCCGCTGTTTGTGGAGAACCTCGTGAGTCTCGGCGCTGAAATCGAGCGGGTAACCTCGTAGCAACAGCCGCCCTGACCTGCGGTTTGACCGGTGTCGGGACGTGGCGTATAGTGGCAGGGTTGCCTGTCGAACGGGTGTGTTGTTTGAGAACTCAATAGTGTGTTTGGTGGTTTTTGTTTGTTGTTGTTTTTGCCGCATTTGGCCGTCCCCGTGGTTGGGTGTGGTGTTTTTTTGTCACGTTTGTGATGTTTGTCAGGTTTCTCTGAATGGTTTTTGTTTGGAGAGTTTGATCCTGGCTCAGGACGAACGCTGGCGGCGTGCTTAACACATGCAAGTCGAACGGAAAGGCTCCTTCGGGAGTGCTCGAGTGGCGAACGGGTGAGTAACACGTGGGTGATCTGCCCTGCACTTTGGGATAAGCCTGGGAAACTGGGTCTAATACCGGATAGGACCATGGCATGCATGTGCTGTGGTGGAAAGCTTTTGCGGTGTGGGATGGGCCCGCGGCCTATCAGCTTGTTGGTGGGGTGATGGCCTACCAAGGCTGCGACGGGTAGCCGGCCTGAGAGGGTGTCCGGCCACACTGGGACTGAGATACGGCCCAGACTCCTACGGGAGGCAGCAGTGGGGAATATTGCACAATGGGCGCAAGCCTGATGCAGCGACGCCGCGTGGGGGATGACGGCCTTCGGGTTGTAAACCTCTTTCACCATCGACGAAGCCTTTATCGGTGACGGTAGGTGGAGAAGAAGCACCGGCCAACTACGTGCCAGCAGCCGCGGTAATACGTAGGGTGCGAGCGTTGTCCGGAATTACTGGGCGTAAAGAGCTCGTAGGTGGTTTGTCGCGTTGTTCGTGAAATGCCACAGCTTAACTGTGGGCGTGCGGGCGATACGGGCAGACTGGAGTACTGCAGGGGAGACTGGAATTCCTGGTGTAGCGGTGGAATGCGCAGATATCAGGAGGAACACCGGTGGCGAAGGCGGGTCTCTGGGCAGTAACTGACGCTGAGGAGCGAAAGCGTGGGGAGCGAACAGGATTAGATACCCTGGTAGTCCACGCCGTAAACGGTGGGTACTAGGTGTGGGTTTCCTTCCTTGGGATCCGTGCCGTAGCTAACGCATTAAGTACCCCGCCTGGGGAGTACGGCCGCAAGGCTAAAACTCAAAGGAATTGACGGGGGCCCGCACAAGCGGCGGAGCATGTGGATTAATTCGATGCAACGCGAAGAACCTTACCTGGGTTTGACATGCACAGGACGACCGCAGAGATGCGGTTTCCCTTGTGGCCTGTGTGCAGGTGGTGCATGGCTGTCGTCAGCTCGTGTCGTGAGATGTTGGGTTAAGTCCCGCAACGAGCGCAACCCTTGTCTCATGTTGCCAGCGCGTAATGGCGGGGACTCGTGAGAGACTGCCGGGGTCAACTCGGAGGAAGGTGGGGATGACGTCAAGTCATCATGCCCCTTATGTCCAGGGCTTCACACATGCTACAATGGCCGGTACAAAGGGCTGCGATGCCGTGAGGTTAAGCGAATCCTTGGTAAAGCCGGTCTCAGTTCGGATCGGGGTCTGCAACTCGACCCCGTGAAGTCGGAGTCGCTAGTAATCGCAGATCAGCAACGCTGCGGTGAATACGTTCCCGGGCCTTGTACACACCGCCCGTCACGTCATGAAAGTCGGTAACACCCGAAGCCCATGGCCTAACCCGTAAGGGAGGGAGTGGTCGAAGGTGGGATCGGCGATTGGGACGAAGTCGTAACAAGGTAGCCGTACCGGAAGGTGCGGCTGGATCACCTCCTTTCTAAGGAGCACCACGAGAGGCATCCCCGATTGGTGGGGGTGTGGGCCGTGAGGGGCCTGTCGCTGTAGTGGCGCGGGCTGGGTGCACAACAAATGTTGATCGGGTCGGGGTTGTTGGTGACCGGTCGAAAAGGAACTGCCAGGCACACTATTGGGCTTTGAGACAGCACATGCCGTGCGGGTGTGGTGTCGCTCCGCTTGGTGGTGGGGTGTGGTGTTTGAGTGTTGGATAGTGGTTGCGAGCATCTAAACAATTGGCTGGCTCGATGATGTTGTTTGTTGTTGGGCTGGTTTTTTTGTCGAGTGTTTTTTGTGTGTAAGTGTGTTAGGGCGCATGGTGGATGCCTTGGCATCAGGGGCCGATGAAGGACGTGGGAGGCTGCGATATGCCTCGGGGAGTTGTCAACCGAGCGTGGATCCGAGGATGTCCGAATGGGGTAACCCGGCGCGAGTGATGTCGTGTCACCTGTATCTGAATTCATAGGGTGCAGGAGGGAACGCGGGGAAGTGAAACATCTCAGTACCCGTAGGAGCAGAAAACAAGTGTGATTCCGTCAGTAGTGGCGAGCGAAAGCGGAGGATGGCTAAACCGCGTGCGTGTGATACCCGGCGGGGGTTGCGTGTGTGGTGTTGTGGGGCGTTTCTTCTCGGGTCCGCCGGCCCGGGCGGGAGTGAGAAACCGTTGGGTTAGTCGAAGTGGCCTGGGATGGTCTGTCGTAGAGGGTGAGAATCCCGTAGGCGAAAACTTGGCGGCTCTCGTGGAATGTTCCCAAGTAGCAGCGGGCTCGTGGAATCTGCTGTGAATCTGCCGGGACCACCCGGTAAGCCTGAATACTTCCTGATGACCGATAGCGGATTAGTACCGTGAGGGAATGGTGAAAAGTACCCCGGGAGGGGAGTGAAAGAGTACCTGAAACCGTGTGCCTACAAGCCGTCAAAGCCCCCGCCCTGGGTGTGGGGTGCTGGCGTGCCTTTTGAAGAATGAGCCTGCGAGTCAGGGACATGTCGCGAGGTTAACCCGGGTGGGGTAGCCGCAGCGAAAGCGAGTCTGAATAGGGCGTATCCCCCCTTTGTGGGGGTGTAGTGGTGTGTTCTGGACCCGAAGTGGAGTGATCTACCCATGGCCAGGGTGAAGCGCGGGTAAGACCGCGTGGAGGCCCGAACCCACTTAGGTTGAAGACTGAGGGGATGAGTTGTGGGTAGGGGTGAAAGGCCAATCAAACTCCGTGATAGCTGGTTCTCCCCGAAATGCATTTAGGTGCAGCGTTGCGTGTGTTCTTGCCGGAGGTAGAGCTACTGGATGGCCGATGGGCCCTACTAGGTTACTGACGTCAGCCAAACTCCGAATGCCGGTAAGACCAGCGTGGCAGTGAGACGGCGGGGGATAAGCTCCGTGCGTCGAGAGGGAAACAGCCCAGATCGCCGGCTAAGGCCCCTAAGCGTGTGCTAAGTGGGAAAGGATGTGCAGTCGCGAAGACAACCAGGAGGTTGGCTTAGAGAAGCAGCCACCCTTGAAAGAGTGCGTAAAAACTCCACTGGTCAAGTGATTGTGCGCCGATAATGTAGCGGGGCTCAAGCACACCGCCGAAGCCGCGGCAACAACCCTGGTGGTTGTTGGGTAGGGGAGCGTCCCTCATCCGGGGAAGCAGCAGAGTGATCTGCTGTGGAGGGTGGGGGAGTGAGAATGCAGGCATGAGTAGCGATAAGGCAAGTGAGAACCTTGCCCGCCGAAAGACCAAGGGTTCCTGGGCCAGGCCAGTCCGCCCAGGGTGAGTCGGG
>CAVUSK010000009.1:0-284688 GCA_963744085.1 uncultured Actinomycetota bacterium | reverse complement strand
GAGGCGTCGTCCCCGGGGGTGACAAGTTGCCTAGGTAGTCATTAGGGGTAACTACCTACCTGACCTAGGCAATCGATGGGAGCTCCGACAATTGAAGACCGGACCCCAGCTGAGGGTTGTCGATTACGTTTTAACGTGGCGCGTTAAATATCCGGGATGGTCTGGCTGGCGTACGTCTCCCAAGTGGCGATCTGGCCTGCCTCAAGCATGGCGGCCTGCATCAGGATCGCCCATCAGCGCCTGCTGGATCTGGCCGAACCGCGCCCAGTCCTCGGCGGTGGAGAGCAAGCCGATGGTGTTGGTCGCCGCCCCCCCGATCATGGTCGCGAGGACGGTCACGTTCTCGGCGCCATGCTTACGGGCGAGGTCACACGCCTTCTTGAGTTGCTTCTGAACGTCATCCCACTCGACGCCCGGGTTTGGGTGAATCGTTGCTAACGAGACGATGGTCATGTTGGCGCCTCCCTAATGTGTGGTCGTTCCGCTGGGATAGTGGCAAAGTAAGACGCGAATGCTGCCTGCACGGCCAGAGCGCCAAAGGTCCCTGAGCAGCAGCCAATGGTTTGTTCGTCGCTGCGCGACGGTCCTGGGGATCCCAGAGC
Organism: uncultured Actinomycetota bacterium; assembly: GCA_963744085.1. Lineage (GTDB taxonomy): Bacteria > Actinomycetota > Actinomycetes > Mycobacteriales > Mycobacteriaceae > Mycobacterium. The sequence goes on along the minus strand of CAVUSK010000009.1, from coordinate 284,086 downwards.
ACCGAGCACAACGCCCTATCCAGTGGCGACGGCATGCCGTCACAGTGATGTGCCAGGGACGCTACCCAAGTTTTGCCCACCCGACGAACCATAAACGCGATACGATCACTGTCGCTCAGATGACCGCGATCGTCCGCGACACCAGTACGCCTGGCCGTGGCCTCTACATCGAGGCGCTGCAACGTCAGTTGGACCGGCGCGGTCTCGAAGTCCCCTACCTCGCCCATGACCTCCTTGCCGAGTTGGACGGTCAAACCTCGACCGTTGCCAGCGCCCTCGCTGATGGCAGGCAAAGGCCAGCCGGCACATAGAACGCGCCATGATCGTTTGTCGGTGATGAAAGGGTCGCAGGCCGTAGCCTGAACCCGTGGCCGACATCCACAGAACCCACTCCATCGCGGCTGCCCCGCGGGAATCTGGGATGTCCTTGCGGACTTCGGCGCGATCAGTGCATGGGCCGACAACGTCGGTCACTCGTGCGCCCCGACACACGGCCCCGAGGGTCAGGCCGTCGGCACCACCCGGCGAGTCCTGATCGCCAACCGCGTCGTCGCGTGGCTCGTCTTCGCTGCCGTTGTGGTTGTGACCGCAACGGTGTTGGGCTTTAGCACCATTTCGGCTGTCTCACCGCCGGCCGCTGCCCGGGCCCCAAGTTTCGACCTCCAGGCGCATCGTGGTGGCCGTGGCGAAACGACCGAAGAATCGCTGCGGGCCTTTGCGAAGTCGCTCGAACTCGGGGTCAGCACTCTGGAATTGGACGTCGTCATCACCAAGGACGGCCAACCCCTGGTCTGGCACGACCCCATGATCCTCGCCGAGAAATGCGCAGACACCGGACACGCATTCGCCGGCGATCCGCAGTATCCGTACGTCGGAAAGCTGGTGCACGACCTTACCCTGACTCAAATCCGCACGCTCGATTGCGGAAAGCTGCTCAACGATTTCCCGCACGCCGAGGTGGTGCGAGGCAACAAGATTGCCACGCTGCCGCAAGTCTTTGCCCTCACCGATTCGTACGCCTCGTACGTGCGCTACAACATCGAGACCAAGGTAGAGGCCGAAAAACCAGACACGTCGGCCAGCCCGCGAGAATTCGTCGACGTGATACTGGCCGCGGTCAGGTCGGCCAACAAGGTGGACCGTGTCGAAATTCAAAGCTTCGACTGGCGAACGCTGCCCATGGTGCATCAAGCCGAGCCTTCGATCCCCTTGGTGGCGTTGTGGGATGAAACGACGTGGATACCAGACTCGCCATGGCTGAACGGGATCAATCCCGCTGTTCTCGGTGATCCGATCATCGGTGCGCTCATGGTTGGCGCAAACGTCGTCTCACCCGGCTACTCGGTCCCCTACGGTCAGACCCCCCATGATCCGGGCTTCGCACTCGTGGCCGACAAGCGCTTTGTCGATCGGGCACATGCATTGGGCCTGACGGTCATTCCGTGGACAATCGACGACGGAGCACCATGCGAGCCCAGATCGGTGCCGGCGCCGATGGCATCATCACCGATTACCCCACGCTGCTGCGCAGCGTGATGGCGCAGCACGGCATGCCGCTGCCGCCGCCATACCCGGGCCGCTAAGCAACCGTCGGAGTCAGCACCATTAGAAACCTCGAATGCAGGCCGATGGCCTCTAGCCCGAGCAGCCCGCCCAGGGGAACGGTGCCAAGGATGAGGAATCCCGGACGCACACCACCATTTCGCACGGCCGCCGGCGAGATCGTGCCCGGCAGTATCGCCGAGGTCGGCTTCTGCCGGGGCGGCCTGACCAGTGGGTGATGATCCGCGGCGAAAGCCTCGCCAATCCACCGCTCATCCATCTGCACGGCGGCCCCGGGTTCAGCGAGACGCGACTCCTGCGGCACTTCAACTCGGAGTTGGAGAAGAGGTTCACCGTTGTCTATTGGGATCAGCGCGGTGGGCAAGTCCTTCGACCGCAACACTCCGAGATCGTCGATGACGGTCGAGCAGTTCATTTTCGACCTCGGTGAGTTGGTCGATACGGTCTGCGCTCGTCTTGGACGGAAGTCGGTCGCGCTCTTCGGCCATTCGTGGGGCTCTGCGCTCGGCGTGCTTTATGCCCGCCGATACCCGCACAAGGTGGCGGCGTACGTCGGCAGCGGCCAGATCGGCGATTGGTCGGCCGCGGAGTCGGCGTCCTACGCGTATGCGCTCGCCGAGGCGCGTCGTCGGAACTACCGCAGGGCTCTCGAAGGCCTTCTCGCGATTGGCCCGCCGCCCTACCCGGCGGCCAGCGTGTTCAAGGAACGGACATGGGTGCAGCGCCTCGACGGCCAGCTGACCCCAAGAGCCCTGTGGAACTTCGGACGGATCGCGCTCGGCGGCACCGAGTCGTCCATCCTCGGCCTACCAAACCAGTTGCGCGGCTTTCGATTCTCGATGGACGCGATGTGGGACGAGGTGTACGCCCTCAATCTATTGACTGCCGCACCCAAGTTACAGATGCCCGTCTTCTTCTTCCTGGGCGTCGCGATCACTGGGTGCCACCCGAAACGAGCGTGGCCTATTTCGACGTCCTGAGCGCACGGTCGAAGGAACTGCTCTGGTTCGAGGAGTCCGGGCATGAACCCTTCATGGACGAACCAGCCAAGTTCAATCGTGCGATGGTCGACATGGTACGACCCCCTGTCGCGCAATGACTTCGCGTCCCTTATCTTTCCGCTGCTGGTGTGACGTCGATCCACACCGCACGAGCCGCGCAGCCAGCAACCCCCCAAGCGTGAAGTGCCCCAAAACACCTGACTGTGAGGGAGAACTAGATGGCCGGCAAGTTCGAGCTCTACAAGGACAAGAGCGGAAAGTTCCGGTTGCGGCTAAAGGCCGGCAACTGCGAAATCATCGCCACGGGTGAGGCTTATGAGTCCAAGGCGTCCGCCGAGAAGGGCATTGCGTCGGTGCAGAAGAACGCCGCGGACGCGAAGTCGTTGATCTGACTGAATAACCGGTTCGGCCGAGCACCGGCCGAAAGCGCGGCCGGAACGGCAACGAAGCTCCGCGACCGAACCCTCAGCCCCGCCGTCATGGCAGGCTCCCACCCATGGCATTTACCATCTACGCGCGTGGCCCAGTCGTGGCTGGCGGTGGGGTGCTACTGGACGACGCCTATCGACTACCAGCACTTCCGAGCGGCCCTGATCGCTCACAAGCAACTCGGCCCCCTACGCCCCTGCATCGAAGATCGCGTGTCTACGACCCAAATTGTTTCGAAATCTCCGCAGCGAGCCTGTATATCGCGGCCCGCTTGCCAGCAGGGGACCCAGTCAAGTGCGGCTAGTCGCCCGGGCCACCCCTGCTGGGCGCGTGAGGCGACATATCCCAACAACACACACGGTATGGTTCTGGCTCATGGCATCAGGCGGCGCTGCTGCCAGGCGATTCGGCTCGTCTAGCAGGTTGGGGAGACATCGCCGTGCCTGGTGCCGCAGAACGCCGATGAATTCTATCCAGGCACCTGCGAAGGGCGGCGGCGGGCGCCGCCAAACGTCTGGTCGGCGCCTATCGGCACACCGGAGCCGATGTTCCCTTCGGCGATCCATTGCCTTCACATGGGTGCGAAACGGAGGGCTGGTTCTGGCGCCTCACCGACTCCGCCTCAGGTCGCGTCGTCGTCGCGCTATGCAGCGTGAACCAGAGCCCGGGCGGGGACTGGGCCACGGTCGCGGTCGCTCTGCACCCTGGCGACATTGTGCGGTCTGCGGCCTTAGACGGTGCCGAAGCGGAACAGTCGCGCTTCGCAGTACGCGCTGGGATCGACCCGATGGGCGCTTTTGCCGGTTGCGTCGATCGGCTCCGAATCGACCTCGAGGACGTCCACCTTGAACTGCGGTTCACCGATCCGTTTGTTTGGCCGAAGGCATTGGCCGGCGGTGGCGTTTTTCGTCGATCCCCTTCCTCAACCAGTACTGGCACCCCTACCGTCTTGGCGGAAAAGCAAGCGGTACCGTCGAGTTCAGCGGTGGGATCTGGTCATTCGAGGGTGCCCCGCTGTACGCGGAACGGAACTGGGGCGCGGGCTTTCCTGAGCGCTGGTGGTGGGGTCAGGCACACGACTTCGGAGGTGCTGACGTTTCGGTCGCGTTCTCGGGTGGCCTTCTTCGGCTCGGCCCGATCAGCCGGAACGTCGCTGGAGTGGTGGTGCGACTCGGCGACCGTGTGATCCGCCTGACGCCGCCGGCGCTGGTGAGGTCGCGCGTCAGCGACGGACACTGGACCGTGCGAGGACAGGCACTGCGCTACCAGATTGAGCTGGACGGGGACGGCGCCGGCCTGAAACCGCACGTCCTGCCGGTACCGCTGCCCGCGGAGCGGCGCAATGTCGACACCGACTTCGAGCACCTCGCCGGTCGACTCCACTGCATCGTGCGGGAGTTCGGCCGGGTGGTGTTCGAGGGCACCTGCGAGCTGGCCGGTCTGGAAGCCGGCAGCGTGCCGGACGGCACACTCACCCTAGGTAGCCCGCGCCGCAGTTGGAAGCGGCCGTAGCGGATAACGGCGCCCTTGCGATCCTGAGGCTAGGAAGTTCCACCATCTTTGAATTACCTCATCGACGGCTGGCCCGACGACGATCCGTAGGCTGCGGTCCATGACGGCCCCTCGCACGTCGGAAAATGGCCCATTGACGGTGGACGATTGGCTCCAGGCTGGCTACGAATCCTGGCCGAGGAGGGGCTCAACGCGCTCAAGGTCGATCGCCTTTGCGCCCGCGTCGGCGAGGTTCGGGCAGCACCCCTGGCAACACGCCTTTGACGCCGCCGTCGACCGTGCTGAACTCGGCGAGTTTTCGCCTTGGTGGATCTATCCAGGCAAGGCCCGAGTCGAGCGGCTGGTCGTGCACTTGCCCCTGAGCCGCGCAGACGCGCAATACGAGCGGCTCCGGGACTCGCTAACGCTCTATCGCATGATGCTCGGTCAGCCTCGGCAGGAGGACATGATGGAGTTGCTGCGACAGCGCGGCGTGACTGACAGCGAGGTCACCCAGCTCGACGAAGGGCCGCCGCCGCGGCGCTGAGAATCCGGCGTTCCAGGCGTCCTCGGCCAGCCGCTCCACGATGCCGATCAGGTACTGCGCCGCCGCGTGCGTCGCCGGGCGGCCTCGCGGCGGTGGCCAACGTGCGGGTCGCGCAGACTCACCAACGCGGTGCAGGAAGAAGCGCGGCCAGGGCCAAACGCACCACCATCCTCGGCGATCCGAAGATGACTCTGCGCGAGGCCAGGCAGCCGTGCAGAACGATTTGGGGAACGGGTCTCGTCTGAGCCGGCGCTAGTCGTCTGGACTGGTGCTCCAGGCTCTCCGTGCGCACGGAGTCCGGCAGTCCTCATCTGCCGCCGCGCCGTCATACTCGTCGGCCCCCTGGTCACAGTCTTCAAACTCATCCGCCGGTATATCAGCCGCGACAGGTCCATCGATCTTGTGCAGGATCTCTTCCCACAGCTCCTGTGGCACCGTGGAATGGATCGCCCGGATAATGCGATCCATGTGCACCATGAGGTCGGCGATTCTGGTTCCGTTGGCCCGCGATTCAATCAGCGCTTGCAGCCGACCGGCGGCGATCATGCCCGTGTTGACGTCGACCCTGGTGTCTGAGTCAACAAGCGTTTCATAACCTTTCACCATCACAGTCTCGTAGAAGGCCATTGGCGTGATCGCCGTGGCGACACCCTTGACGAAGTCGACGCCGTTCTCCTGCGCCCGCTGCTCCAGGATTGCGCGGTAGGTGGCCCGGGCGACGCTTTGAACGGGAAAGTGCCGCCTGGTGTGGTGGCGGATCGAATCGATCGTGACGCGCTCAAGCTTGTCCAGCTTCGCGTTGTCCTGATCGAGCGCGCGCAAGACCATCGCATAGCTAGCGCCACCGCTCAGGAGATCGTTAACCTTTCGCCGCATTTCGTCGTTGCGGCACACGCGGCAGCGGGGTTCTACGGGGAGCCCCTTGATGCGCGTGGCCAACTCGTTGAATGGTGTTGTCTCGGCGTGGACCTCACGGAGTGCTTGCAGCTGCGACACGGCTCTTCTCCATCCCTATGCGGGGGTTGTCGCTTACCAGTGTCTCAGCGCGGAGAGGGTTGTGCATGTATCAAGCCCGTTTACTTTTGCGGGACTTTATGGGACTTGATGCAGCGCGAGTCTGCTGTGTTGTTGGGTCTGCTGCACGGGTAGGTGACAGTTTCCTTCACGCGGCCTGACTGGCCGGTGTGGTCATGATTGCTTCGTATTCGATCGGGGTCAATCGGCCGAGAGCGGCCTGGCGGCGACGACGGTGGTAGGTGCGTTCGATCCAGGTGACGATCGCGATCCGTAATTCCTCGCGGGTGTCCCAACGGCGACGGTCCAAGACGTTCTTCTGGAGCAGACTGAAGAAGCTCTCCATGGCGGCGTTGTCGCCGGCGGCTCCGACACGGCCCATAGATCCGACCATGTCGTGGCGGTGCAGGGCGTGCACGAATTTTCGGCTGCGAAATTGCGGAATCCGCGGTCGGTGTGCAGGATGCAGCCGGCCACCTCGCCGCGGCGAGTCACCGCGCTGGTAAGTGCGGTGGTCGCCAGTCGTGATTTCATCCGCGAGTCCATGCAGTACCCGACGATGCGGTTGGAGAATGCGTCCTTGACCGCGCAGAGGTAGAGCTTGCCCTCCCGGGTGGAATGCTCGGTAATATCGGCCAGCCACAACCTGTTTGGTCCTTCTGCGGTGAAATCCCGGGCGGACTACATCGTCGTGCACCGGTGGACCGACCTTTCTGTTCTTGCCGCGTTTCTTCTTGCCGAACGCGCTCCACAAACGGTGCTGCGAGCAGATCCGCCACGCGGTGCGCTCGGCCATCGGCTCACCAGCTTCACGTGCCTCCTCGGCCAGGAACCGGTAGCCGAACTCCGGGTCATCGCGATGCGCGTCGAACAACGCATTGGCCCGATAGGCCTGCGTGATCTCGGCGTCGGTGACCCGGGCGGCCCGCCACCGGTAATAGGGCTGGCGAGCAAGCTTGAGAACCCGACACGTCACCGCCACGGGAATCCCGTCGGCGGCCAGCTCGCTCACGAGCGGGTAGAGCCTTTTCCCGGCAGACTCGCCTGCGACAGATACGCCGCGGCCCGTCGCAGGACTTCGTTCTCCTGCTCTAACAACCGATTCCGGCGGCGCAGCTCCCGCAGTTCCGCAGACTGACCGGTGCTGGCACCGGGCTTCGGCGCCGTCGTCCACATCAGCCTGGCGCATCCACTTTGACAGGGTCATCGGATGGACCCCGAAATCGGTGGCGACCTGCTCAATCGTCACCCCGTCATCGCGGTTACGAGCGACCCGCACGACGTCATCACGGAACTCACGGGGATAGGGCCTCGGCACAGTGACATCCTTCCAGCCTGCCCTTGCGGGCAAGCCATCTCAGTTGTCACCCATCCGTGCAGCAGACCCGTTCGGGCGATCTCGCTGCTGTAGGGAGCGTTGCGAAACGTGTTGATTGTTCTATAGGTTTCGGTGTTCACCTCAGCTGGTCTATCGCCGCGATGTTGACGGGCGTGGTGCCCAAGAAGCTGGCACGGTCAGCGTTATCCGTCCCAACCACAGCGGCAGGTGGTACTCCGTCCGCGAAATGGCCTGGAGCGTCTGGTAGAGGCACGGCGAGGCCGTAACGCCCTTTCCTCTGGTAGTCAGCAACGCCTTCCCCGAAGTGATCTCACCGGCTGATGTGCACGCTGGGCATGCAAATCGGTCATGGGTGGTAATCACACCCTCCTCCCCCGGGTTTCGTTCCTCTAGAGCGATCGAAGATGCGCGGTGAGTATGTCCGCCGACGCTGGGTCGCACGACCGTAGGGGAACTCGGCCCTGCCTGGCTTGAGCGCCAGCAGGGGCACATGAAGGCAAGCGGGTTCCGGTCGTATGAAAGTGCCTGGCGCGTCCACGTTGAGCCAAGGTGGGGTCGCACTCGGCTATCCGAGATTCGGTTCACGTCAGTGCAGGCTTGGGTGGCGCAACTCGCTGCAAAACGCGGTCCGGTAGTTGTGCAGACGGTGTACTCCGTGCTGGCGCGGATACTGGATGACGCGGTACAAGATCGGCTGCTCGGCGTCGAACCCGGCGCGTGGTGTTCGGTTGCCAAGGCGGCCCCCACGCCGCAATGTCTATCTAACCGCCAGCCAGCTGAACAAGCTCGCCGACGAGTCCGGGCGCTATCGGTCACTGGTGCTTCTGCTCGGCGTTGGAGGACTGCGCTGGGGTGAGGCGGCTGCCCTGCGGATCGGTGATGTTGACTTCCTGCGCAGACGGATTGAATTGCACTGCAACGCAGTGCAGGTGGGCACCAAGGTCGTTGTCGGCACGCTGAAGTCGAATGAGAATCGCACAGTGGTGCTGCCTAAGTTCGTCATCGATGCACTGGCTGAGACAGCCAAGGGCAAGAGCCGCGACGATCTGTTCTGGTCGACGGGATCGGGTGGGTACGTAGGGCCGCCCGCCTCAAAGGAGTCGTGGCTATCCGGTGCGGTTCACCGCTGCCAGAAGGCTGATCCCACATTCCCTAGGGTCACGGCGCACGCGCTGCGGCACACAGCAGCCTCGTTGGCCATCAGCGCTGGAGCCAACCCAAAAGTGGTGCAGCGGAGGCTCGGCCACGCCAGCGCCGCCATGACTTTGGACGTGTACGCCGATTTGTTCGACTCAGACCTCACGTCGTTGCGGAGAGTGTGGGCAAAATGTGGGCACGCGACGCCCAATCGCACACTCGTTCGGTCTCGAAATAGCTTCTGCCAGCGCCTATGTCGCTGAAACCGTTGAGCCTCCTGTCAGGATTGAACTGACGACCGCTCGCTTACAAGGCGAGTGCTCTACCACTGAGCTAAGGAGGCAGGGGCCTCTAGCGTATCGGGTCAGCGATCGTCGTCGTCCTCGGCAGCGAACCCTTCTGACGACACGATTCGTGGCGGCGACGGGCGCGGTCGGCGCGAACGCGACCGACCCAGAGTGAACCGGTCGGCAATGTTCGTCAGCGGATTCGCCATCGTGGTCAACGACTCCACCGCATCTCGCAGCACCTCGATGGTGGGTGACAACGCCTCCAAATTGGGCGCCAGCCGGTTAAGCGTTTCGGCGACGAAGACGGTCTGCTCGAGCGGGCCGTTGCGAACGGTCAGCATGTCGATCAGCCCGCCCTTGGCCATCAGGCGTTCGGCGAGACCGTCCTCGGAGAGAATTCTTTCGACCAGCCCCTCCTCGGCGAGCAACTGCTCGACCAGTCCGCCGGGAGCTACCGCACGCTGAAGAGGGCCGCCCTCTGCGGTGATCCGCTCCAACGGTCCGCCCGGTTCCATCAACCGTTCAATCGGACCGCCCGGCGCGAGCGCACGGCCCAGTGGTGTGTCATCGTCGAACAGACGCGCGAGCCGGTTCGCCTTTTCGATCGTCGAGTCGATACCCAGCAGGTTCGCAACCGGCGATATGGCCGGCTCGCCAGTGTCGCCAAGCGCCTTCCGGGCCAGGCCCACCCCCGCGGCGGCCACGGCCAGACTCGCGTCGGCGGCTGCCAGCCCGATCTTCGCCGGCGCGACGAACACCGCCGCAAAACCTTTGCCGACGTCCATGGCTCGTAGTCTATGCACTTCGCCGGGCGAAGCTCTCGAAGCCGAGTCTGTGAAACTCACAGAAAGCTCCCAGCTAAACTCCAGCTTTACTCCATCCGAGGGGTGAACATTGTCCCGCATGAGTGCGGCACCGATACAAGACTCGCAACCCGAGGCCAAAGTGCTGGTGGTCGACGATGAGACGAACATCGTTGAACTGCTGTCCGTGAGCCTGAAGTTTCAGGGGTTCGAGGTCCACACCGCCTCCAGCGGCCCTGCCGCATTGGATCGCGCGCGCGAAGTACGCCCCGATGCGGTGATCCTCGACGTGATGATGCCGGGCATGGACGGCTTCGGCGTGCTACGGCGGCTCCGCGCCGACGGCATCGATGCGCCTGCGCTGTTCCTGACCGCCCGAGACACATTGCAGGACAAGATCACTGGTCTCACCCTGGGTGGCGACGACTACGTCACCAAACCCTTCAGCCTCGAAGAAGTCGTCGCGCGGCTACGTGTGATTCTGCGGCGCACCGGGCGGGGGATCGACCAGCCCCGCAGCGCCCGGCTGACGTTCGCCGACATCGAACTCGACGAAGAGACCCACGAGGTGTGGAAGGCCGGGGAACCGGTGTCGCTCTCACCCACCGAGTTCACGCTGCTGCGGTACTTCATGATCAATGCGGGCACGGTGCTGAGTAAGCCCAAGATCCTCGACCACGTCTGGCGCTACGACTTCGGCGGCGACGTCAACGTCGTCGAATCATATGTCTCGTATCTGCGCCGTAAGGTCGACACCGGCGAGAAGCGCTTGCTGCACACGCTGCGCGGCGTGGGATACGTGCTTCGCGAGCCACGGTGATGAGCGCTGGCGCGAAGAACAGACAGCGCACATGAGCTTCCGAGGCGGACAATAAGCGGCATGCCCATACAGCGTGCTCGAGGTGTCCCCCTTCGGGTGAGCCTCGTGGCCGCAATGCTGGTGCTCGTCGGCTTCGGTTTGCTGGCCTCCGGCATTGCCGTGACCTCGATCCTCCGCCACAGCCTCATCAACCGCGTGGACCAGACCCTGATGGACGCGTCCCGCGGATGGGCGCAGGCCCCCCGGCGATTGCCGCAGCCACCCATCGAGGGGCCCAACCCGGCCCGGCCGCCCTCCAATTTCTACGTCCGTGGTGTCGGTTCCGACGGCCGCGTCTGGATGGCGGTCAACGACCGCGACGCTGAGCCCGCGCTTCCCGCGGACAACGACGTGGGGGGCGACCCCGTCACCGTCGGCTCGCTCGACGCGTCGAACACCCAGTGGCGGGCCGTCTCGGTGCGGGGCGGTCACGGTGAGTTGATCACCGTCGCCATCGACCTGACCGACGTGCAGTCGACTGTCCGCGCGCTGACCTGGTCGCAGGTCGGCATCGGACTCGCGGTGCTTCTTGTTCTCGGCATCGCCGGGTTCCTCGTCGTGCATCGCAGCCTGCGTCCCCTAGCCGAGGTTGAGCAGACCGCGGCGGCAATCGCGTCCGGAAAGTTGGACAGTCGCGTGCCCCAGCGTGATCCACGTACTGAGGTGGGCCGATTGTCGTTGGCGCTCAACGGAATGCTCGCGCAGATCCAGCGCGCTGTCGCGTCGTCGGATCAGTCTGCGGCACAGGCGCGTACCTCCGAGGAAAGGATGCGGCGCTTCATCACCGACGCCAGCCACGAATTGCGCACTCCGCTGACGACCATCCGCGGTTTCGCGGAGCTCTACCGGCAAGGCGCCGCCCGCGACGTCGAGATGCTGATGTCGCGCATCGAAAGCGAGTCGCGCCGAATGGGATTGCTCGTCGAGGACCTGTTGCTGCTCGCGCGCCTCGACGCGCAACGCCCGCTGGAGCAACACCGCGTCGACCTGTTGGCGTTGGCCACCGACGCCGTGCACGACGCACAGTCGATCGCGCCGAAGCGGCGCATCGCGATGGAGGTGTTCGACGGGCCCGGGACTCCTGAGGTGATCGGCGACGAGGCCCGGCTGCGTCAGGTGCTGGGAAATCTTGTGTCCAACGCGCTGCAGCACACCCCCGAGGCCGCCGGCATCATCGTGCGGGTGGGCACCGAGGGCGACAACGCAGTCCTCGAGGTGATCGACAAGGGCCCCGGCATGAGCCAGGAGGACGCCCACCGCGTGTTCGAACGGTTCTACCGCACCGACTCGTCGCGAGCGCGGGCAAGCGGCGGCACCGGGCTCGGCTTGTCGATCGTCGACTCCCTTGTGTACGCGCACGGCGGCGATGTCACCGTCGTGACCGCGCCCGGCGAAGGGTGCCGCTTCCGGGTCAGCCTGCCGCGCATCGCCGACGTGCCCGTGCAGGAGACGAGGGCTCAGGTCAGGTCAGCTGAGCCAGCGCTTCCTTGATCTTGGCCTGCGCCTCGTCGAGCGATTCTGGTGACGGGTCGTGGTCGACGTTTGCGAAGCCGAAGTCTGTGAGGTTGTAGGCCGGGAAGACGTGCACGTGGAGGTGGGGAACCTCCAGCCCCGCGATGATCACCCCGGCCCGCCGGGCGCCAAACGCCTTACAGACGGCCTTGCCGATCAGCTGGGCAACGCCCATGACCTGATTGAAGGACTTGGCGCCGACGTCCTGCCAGTTATCGATCTCCGCACGCGGCACCACCAGCGTGTGGCCCTGTGTCATCGGCTCGATGGTCAGAAACGAGACGATGTCGTCGTCTTCGTAGACGAAGCGTCCGGGCAGCGCGCCATTGATGATCTTCGTGAACACAGACGCCATGCGCACGAGCATGCTGGCAGCCGCGGGGGAGCGTCAAGCCGCCGTGTCGTTACCTGCCTCCCAGCAAGCTCCCAGTCCGGCCGCAGTGCCGTGGCAGTTTGGCCCTTGAACGTATGGAACCATGACCGATCTGGTTGCAGGGGTGGACAGCGGCGGTGTCGCCGAAGTTGATGGGCAATCCGACGAGGAGCGACGACCGGGCTACGTCCTCGACATCGTGATCCCGGTGTACAACGAAGAAGTCGATCTGCCTTACTGCGTACGGCGACTGCACGCCTTTCTTGCCGGTGAGGTGCCGTACCGGTCGCGGATCACCATCGCCGACAATGCCAGCACCGACGAAACATTAGCCGTCGCAAATAAACTCGCTGCCGAGCTGTCCGATGTCACGGTGATCCACCTCGAGGCGAAGGGGCGCGGCGGCGCTCTGCAGGCGGCGTGGTCGACGTCGGACGCGACGGTCGTTGCGTATATGGATGTCGACCTGTCGACCCACCTGTCAGCGCTGATGCCGCTTGTCGCGCCTTTGATTTCGGGTCACTCCGACGTTGCCATCGGTTCGCGTCTGGCAGCGTCGTCGCGCGTCGTTCGTGGTCCGAAACGCGAATTCGTTTCCCGCAGCTACAACCTGCTGCTCCGCGGTGCGCTCGGCGCACGCTTCTCTGACGCGCAGTGTGGTTTCAAGGCGGTGCGTTCCGACGTCGCGCGTCAGCTGCTGCCGCTGGTGTCCGACACCGGATGGTTCTTCGACACCGAGTTGCTGGTGATCGCCGAGCGCGCTGGTCTTCGTATTCACGAAGTGCCGGTCGACTGGGTGGACGACCGGGATTCCCGCGTCGACATCCTCCGCACCGCGATCGACGACCTGAAGGGCTGCTGGCGGGTCGGCCGGGCTCTGGCGACCGGCGCATTGCCGCTGCGCGAGCTACAGGCCAGCGTCGGCCGCGAACCATTGGTGGTCGGTGTACCACCCGGGATGGTGGGGCAGCTGGTCCGGTTCGGAATGGTGGGCGTCGCGAGCACATTGGCTTACGCGCTGCTGTACTGGGTCCTGCACCCGGCCTTGGGCGGACAGGCGACGAACCTGATCGCACTGTTGCTGACGGCGATCGGGAACACGACCGCCAACCGGTCGTTCACGTTCCGGATCCGGGGCCGGGCAGACGTGGCCCGCCACCAGTTCCACGGGCTGCTGGTGTTCGCGTTCGGGCTCGCGGTCACCAGCGGTTCTCTGTTCCTCTTGCAGCATTTCGAGCCCGCCGCGGGCCGCGAAGTCCAACTGTCGGTTCTGGTGATGGCGAACCTCGTCGCGACGTTGATCAGGTTTGTGGCCCTGCGCCGGGTCTTCGGTGCGCATCGCCGACCGCGCTGACGCCCGGTTGACCGCTGGCGGCCCGTTGGCATAGCCGGACGTCACGGTGGGTACACGAATCTGGCAGCCACCCGAACCGACCCCGTGAGCCGAGCCACTGATATGCCATCGAACGTCACGCAGAAGCTGATCGAATCCCATCTGGTCTCCGGCGACATGTCGCCGGGCGAAGAGATCGCGATTCACATCGACCAGACTCTGACACAGGACGCCACCGGCACGCTCGTGATGCAGGAACTCGAGGCGCTCGACCTCGACCGCGCGCGCACGGACGTGAGTGTGCAGTACGTCGACCACAACCTGCTGCAGACCGACGAGAAGAACGCCGAAGACCACGAATACCTGCGCACAGCCGCGCAACGGTTCGGCATCTGGTACTCCAAGCCCGGCAATGGGGTTTCGCATCCGACGCACATGCAGCGCTTCGGCGTCCCGGGCAAGACGATGGTGGGCTCGGATTCACACACTCCGGCGGCCGGCTCGTTGGGGATGCTGGCGATCGGCGTTGGCGGCCTGGAAGTGGCGCTGGCCATCTCGGGCCGGCCCTTGAACATCCGCATGCCGGAGGTGTGGGGTGTACGTCTGGAAGGCGAGCTGCCGCAATGGTGTTCGGCTAAAGACGTGATTTTGGAGATGCTGCGCCGCCACGACGTCAAGGGCGGTGTGAACCGGGTCATCGAGTATTACGGGCCGGGGCTGGACAATCTGACCGCGATGGATCGTCATGTGATCGCGAACATGGGCGCCGAGCTCGGTGCCACCACTACGGTGTTTCCCAGCGACGAGGCCGTCCGTGACTTTCTGCGCGCGGAGGATCGCGAAGACGACTGGGTGGAGTTACTGGCTGACGAGGACGCCGGTTACGACGTCGACGAAACCATCGACCTCTCCGAGCTCGAGCCGCTGATCGCCAAGCCCTCGTCGCCGGGCAATGTGGTGCCGGTGCGTGAGGTCGCCGGGGAGGAGATCGCACAGGTGGTGATCGGCTCCAGCGCGAACCCGGGTCTTCGCGACTTCGCGATCGCGGCCGCGATGGTGGCCGGACGTCAGACCGCGCCGCAGGTCAGCTTCGACGTCAACCCGACATCACGCGAGATACTGGCCGACCTCACGAAGATGGGCGCCACCGCCGATCTGGTGATCGCCGGGGCGCGGATCCACCAGGCCGGCTGTATGGGATGCATCGGCATGGGGCAGGCTCCCGCAACTCGGCGCAATTCGCTGCGCACCATGCCACGGAATTTTCCCGGCCGATCGGGCACCAAGGAGGACTCGGTCTGGCTGTGTTCGCCCGAAACTGCCGCGGCGTCGGCGTTGACCGGCGTGATCACCGATCCGCGGGAGTGGGCGCGCGAGGCGAAGATGGACTATCCGACGCTCGACCTGCCCGAGGAAAGCTCCATCAACACCGCGATGCTGGTGGCTCCGCCGGACACCGAGGAGGCTCAGGAGGTCGAGCCGGTGAAGGGGCCCAACATCTCGAGCCTTCCGGAGTTGTCGCCTTTGCCCGATGAGATCGAGGCGCCGGTGCTGTTGAAGGTCGGCGACAACATCTCCACCGACGAGATCTCGCCGGCGGGTGCCCGGGCCTTGCCGTTCCGCTCCAACATCCCCAAGCTGGCCATGTTCAGCTTCACCCAGGTCGACGAGTCGTATCCGGAGCGGGCGAAGGAAGCCGAGGAAACCGGCCACATCATCGTCGGCGGCGACAACTACGGTCAGGGCTCTTCACGCGAGCACGCCGCGATCGCGCCGCGCTATCTGGGCCTGCGCGCGGTGATCGCGAAGTCGTTCGCGCGGATTCACTGGCAGAACCTGGCGAACTACGGTGTGCTGGCCCTCGAATTCGACAACGACGAGGATTACGACGCCATCGAGCAGGGCGACACGCTGCGTATCGAAAACCTCCGCGACACCTTGGCCGACAAAGACACCCTGCAGGTCGAAAATGTCACGAAGGATACGTCTTTCACTGTGCGGCACCGGCTTTCACCCCGACAGGTGCAGGACGTGTTGGCCGGGGGTTTGATCCCCCGGCTCGCCGAGGAAGAGGCCGACTGACCCGACCGCCGCTATGCTGCGGCGCCGGCAGGCAGTAGCGCGCGAAAGGGGAACAACTGCTGCTGTACGTAACCCTCGGGCATGTAATCGCCGAGTACGCCGTACTTCTCGGGAAACGCCTTGTCCGATTTCACCGCCGTGCCGAATAGGTAGTCCAGGAACGCGAAGCTTGAGGCGTAGTTCTTATCGATGGCCTCGTCGTCCGAGGAATGGTGCCAGTGGTGGTGGTCCGGCGTCACCATCAGGAAGCGCAGCAGCCCCCAGGGCAGGCGCACGTTGGAATGGATCAACACCCCCTGGATGCCGATGATCACGACGTAGGCGTCAACGACGGTCTTGTCGAAGCCCAGCACGTACAGCGGCGCCAGCACCAAAGTGCGGGTCGTTATGAGCTCGAGCATGTGCAGGCGTGAGCCGGCGAGCCAGTCCAGGGTCTCGGTGCTGTGGTGTACCGCGTGGAATTTCCACAGGAACGGGATCTCGTGATACGCGCGGTGTGACCAATACTCCGCGAGGTCGGCCACCAGGATGCAGAGCAGTACCTGGGGCACGAAGGGGATACCCCCCACGAAGGCGTGAACAGTGTTGTTTTGCAGCCATCCGAACAGGTGGAAGACCAGGAAGTTCACCGTCAGCAGACTGGCGCCGACGAAGAAGTGGTTCGCGGCGAAGTGCACCATGTCGGTCTGCCATGCACGGCGGAACACGGCCTGGGCCTTGCGCAACGGGAACGTCTTCTCGATGGCCGCGAAGATTAGTCCTGTGAGAAGCAGGTCGATGACGAACCAGTCGACGCCGATGTAGAGCGAGTGGTGATGGAAGTCGTGAACCTGCATCCACGAGCCGGCGCCGGCCACGGCCGCGGCCACCGCCACCAGAATGAAGGCAACCGCGTTCAGGCTGCGTCGCCGCCCCAGCACCAGGTTGGCCAGTGACAGTCCACCGGCCGCGAGGAGCGAGACGAACAGCAGCTGCCGCATCAGGCCTACGGGGTACTTTCCGTCGAGCTCGGGCGTGGTCAGGTATTCCGGGAAACGGAAGGCAAGTACGCCCAGCACGCACAGCGCACCGAGCGTCAGCGCGATCGTGGTGGTGATCAGTCCGCGGCCGGCCTTGAGGTGACCGGTGCTGCCAAGCAGGTTCCGCGTGTCGCGCACCATAATCCGCATTCCAAGCACTTGTTCGTACCCTTCGCGTCGGTGAATTAACACAGACGGTGACAGGGCGCACTTGGCGGATCCTTGGAATATGCGCTGGCAGGGCGCTTAGATCATCCCGGTAGCGTCGAACATCCAGCTCATGTCGGAGGCCATTACCTCGTCCATCCACCCCGGCGGCGCCTGTGCCACGAGCCCGCCCATATCCCAGTAGTCCTTCCACAGCGTGATGTTGCCGTTGACGACTTCGTGCACGGTGACGTAGTTCTGCAAGGCCGTTTCGCCGCTCCTCCATGTCCAGGTTTCGGAGTGCTCGTACATCGCGTGGGAGCCGTCGGTGACGAGCAGCCCGTCGTGGTTGACGTAGTCCGCCAGCGGCTCGAGTCCGATCTTGAGCCGCTTGACGATGTCGACGGGACCACGCGCGGCGGCTGTCGGGCCGAGCGGCATGTCGACGTAGATGCAGTCTTCGGACAGGAAGGTCTGCACTGCGTCCCAGTCGCGTTTCGACAGCGCTTGCCATAGACCGCGAACGGTGGCCGCAACGTCGCTCATTTCCCGTCGAACCAGTGGCCGTTGCGGATGACGGTCTGAAGGGCTCACCAGGCCATGAAACAGGCTGTTTTGACGTGTGTCAATAGATTTTGACACACGTCAGCGCTCTCGTTACCTTTGGAACTCGTGGGGAAACGGGAGTGGTGAGAACGCCCACCGACCGGCGCCAGCCGCCGCGCAGCGACCAGCGGCGCGTGGCGATCCTGGAATCGCTCGACCACCACCTTCAGGAGTCGAGCTTCGAATCGATCAACATCGCCGACATCTCGCGGCGGGCCGGCGTCACCCGATCGGCCTTCTACTTCTACTTCGAGAACAAGGCCGCCGCCGTCGCGGCGCTGATGGAGCAGATGTACGACGACGCGTTCGTCGCCACCGAACAGCTGGCCCGGGACGGCCAGACGCCGGTGCGGCGGATCCGCGCTGCGACGGACGCGCTGTTCGACAGCTGGGAACGGCACCGCTACCTGTTCCAGGCGATGCTCGAGGCCCGAGCCAGCAGCACGGCCGTCCGCGAGATGTGGGACAGCGACCGGGAATCGTTCGTGCCGCCCGTCGCGGCGATGATCGAGGCCGAACGCCGGGCCGGTTGCGCCCCCGACGGACCCGACCCGACGGTGCTGGCCACGCTGCTTCTGGAGTTCAACGACCGGATGCTCGAGCGGCTGGCGGTCGGCGGCGCACTCACGCGCGACCAGTTGAAGGAAGGCGCCGTGACGATTTGGCTGCGAACCATCTACGGAACCACCACCGAGTGAGCAGGCTGACGTAGTGCCCGAGACCGTCCAGCAGCTGCTGCGCGAGCGCGCGAACGACGACGCCGTGGCGGTGAAGTATCACGATCGCCGGTGGACGTGGCGCGAGCATCTGCGCGAGGCGTCCGCTACGGCGGCGGCGCTGCTGGCTCTCGCCGACCCGGCGCGTCCGGTGCACGTCGGAGTGCTGCTCGGCAATACCCCGGACATGCTGACGCAGATGGCCGCTGCCGGGCTGGGCGGTTACGTGTTGTGCGGCATCAACACCACCCGACGCGGTGAGAGTCTGGCGGCCGATGTGCGACGGGCCGACTGCCAGATTCTGGTCACCGACGCCACACACCGGCGGCTGCTCGACGGTCTCGACCTAGACGGCATACGCGTGCTCGACACGTCGACCGAGGAGTGGCGACGCCTGGTCGACGAGGCGGGGCGGCTGCAGCCGCACCGCGGAGTCGGCCAAATGGATACCTACATGATGATCTTCACGTCCGGCACGAGCGGAAATCCCAAGGCCGTCCAGGTGCCGCACTCCATGGTGCTGTTCGCGGGCCAGGCTCTGGCCGAACGCTTTTCGTTGACCGCCGACGACACCTGCTACGTGTCGATGCCGTTGTTCCACTCCAATGCCGTCGTGGGTGGGTGGGCACCGGCGGTAGTCGCCGGGGCGGCGCTAGTGCCGGCGAAATTCTCGGCATCGAGCTTCCTGTCTGATATCCGTCGTCACGGCGCGACGTACATGAACTATGTTGGCAAGCCCCTCGCATACATCGTTGCCACGCGGGAGCGGCCCGACGATGCCGACAACCCACTGCGTATCGCGTTCGGTAACGAGGCCAGTGACAAGGACGTCGAGGAGTTCAGCCGACGTTTCGACGTGCAAGTGGAGGACGGGTTCGGCTCGACCGAGAACGCGGTGATCATCACCCGCGAGCCCGGCACGCCGAAAGGGTCGATCGGCAAGGGCTTTCCAGGTGTGGCGATCTACAACAGCGAAACACAGCAGGAGTGCGCGGTCGCACGCTTCGACGAAGACGGCGCGCTGTTGAACGCCGACAAAGCCGTCGGCGAGGTGGTAAACACGTCCGGCGCGGGGTTTTTCAGCGGCTATTACAACGATCCGGAAGCCAACGCGGACCGCATGCGCAATGACATGTATTGGTCCGGCGACCTGGCCTACCGCGACGCCGAGGGTTGGATCTACCTGGCCGGCCGCACAGCCGACTGGATGCGTGTCGACGGCGAGAACCTGGCGGCCGCCCCGATCGAGCGAATCCTGTTGCGCTGCAGCAACTGCAACCGCGTCGCGGTGTATGCAGTTCCCGACGAGAACGTCGGCGACCAGGTGATGGCAGCCATCGTGCTCAAGGACGGGACCGAACTGACGCCGAAGGAGTTCGAGGCGTTTCTCGCCGACCAGCCGGACCTGTCGTCAAAGGCGTGGCCCCGGCATGTGCGCATCGCGTCCGACTTACCCAGCACGGCAACGCACAAGGTGCTCAAGCGAGAGCTCATTGCTCAGGGCGTCACTGCGGGTGACGGCGAACTGTGGACCCGCGACGCGCGCGGCACCGCCTACCACCGGGTCGATGGCTAATCGCGCCCGGTGAACTCCGACAGCGCCGCGGCGTTCGCCGCACCGCCGATCAGTTCGGCGAAGCAGGCGGTTTCCCGCTCTATCGCTGCGTCGATCTGCGGCCGCAGCGACGCCGTCATCGTGGTCTTGACGGCCATCAAGCTCGAAATGGGCTTCGATGCAATAATATTCGCGTGGCGATAGGTTTGCGCGAGTAGCTCGGTAGGCTCACAGACCTTCCACACGAGGCCCATCGCAAGGGCTTCCTCGGCGCTGATCCACTCCGACGACATCAATATCCAGGCGGCGTGCTGGCGGCCCACTTGCCGTGGCAGCAGATACGACGACGCCGCCTCGGGTGCGACGCCCAGGCTGGTGAACGGGCACTTCAGCCGCGCGTCCGAGGACATGAACGCCAGGTCGGCGTAGCCGAGGATGGTCGCGCCGATGCCCACACCGACACCATTGACAGCGCAGATCAGTGGCTTCGGGAACGCGCTGAGCACCTCGAGCATCCGGAAGAAGCCGTGCTGGCCGGCATTCTCGCGGGGATTGGTGATGTTCTCCTGCATCTCGACGAGGTCTGCGCCGGCGCTGAACGCCCGTCCGGCGCCGGTGATCACGACCACCGCGATCTCCGGGTCGTCAGCGGCGGCCAGCAGCGCCTGCGTCGTCGCGTCGTATAGCGCCTCGCTGAACGCGTTGAGGGCCTCGGGCCGGTTCAGCGTCAGCGTGCGCACGCCGTTGTCGTCCAAGATGTCCAGCATCAGTGTGACCTCATTTTCTCGGTGACCATCTGGTCGATTTCCGTGATCGACCATGGCGGAGAGTCGGTATGGTCGCGATACCCGATCAGCGCTGGCGTAGGACGCCCGAATCGGCCGACGAAACCGCCTGCGGCGACGAAGATTTGGCCGGTGATGTCGGCGGCCAGGTCGCTGGCGAGGTAAGCGTAGATCGGTGCCGCGTGTTCGGGCGGCGGCGGGTCCAGCGCAATCTGCTTGGCGGCGTTGTCGAGCGAGCCCCTGCGATGCAGGTCGCTGATGTGCGTCTCGTACCCCGGCCCGCTCGACAGCCGGGTCTTGGCGCCCGGGCAGACGACGTTTGCCCGCACCCCGTGCTCTTTGAGCTGCCCCGCGATCGCCATGGTGAAGCCGTTGACACCGCCCTTCCCCGCCGGATAGCCGGTGCCGCCGTAGTCGCCGAGGAACGCGAACGAGCTGGTGTTGACAATCGTCCCGCTGCCTTGCTTCGCCATCCTCGGAGCCGCTGCGCGACAGGTCTGAAAGACGGTCCATAGGTGCGAGTCGAGAAACTCGGCGAATTCGGCGGTCGTGGTGTCCAGAATCGTGGCGTCGTGGCGTCCGGCGATGCCCGCGCAGTTGATCAGGATGTCGATCCGACCGAACTCGCGCATGCAGTGCTCGATCAGCGCGTCGGCGGTGGCTTCGTCCGCGGCTGAACCCGCGTGGGCGAGCGCGCGCCCGCCTTGCTGTTTGATCGCCGATGCAGTGTCATCGGCGGCGTCTGGGTCGCGGCCATTGACCACCACGCCGGCGCCGCAGGCTGCGAGGAGCAGGGACACCTCCCGGCCGATGCCGCGGGTGCCGCCGACGACGACCGCCGCGCGGTCCGCCAACAGGTGTTCTTCCGTCACCGCAGCTCCCGTCGCGCGTTGCGCCCCTGTGAGCGTCGAACTATAGTCCGGACACATGTCCAGTTATCGTCCGAGTTTCGCATGACGGGGTCCTCCGGGCGCGCCCGGCCCGCGCCGCGCGGCCAGGACGTGACCGCAGGCCACCGCGTCCACTGAGCGCACCGTGCCGGTGAACTGCAGAGATGCCGCTGCACAACCCCCGACCGCACCGCTGCGCTGCATATGGCAGATTCGTTTGAAAGGTGTCATAGCGGGTAGTTGGGCGAGATTGCTGGCGGAGAAGAGTTGAGTATGCGGATTGCCTTGCTGTCGTATCGCAGTAAGACCCACTGCGGAGGACAGGGAGTCTACGTACGGCATCTCAGCCACGGCTTGGTGGAGCTCGGCCATGACGTCGAGATCTTCTCCGGCCAGCCGTACCCCGAAGTGCTCGATCCGCGGGTGCGGTTCACCGAGGTGCCCAGCTTGGACCTGTATCGCGAGCCGGATCCCTTCCGCGTGCCGTGGCCCAACGAGATTCGGAGCCGGTTCGACTTGCTCGAACTGCTCACGATGTGGACGGCCGGGTTCCCGGAGCCGCGCACGTTCAGCCTGCGGGCAGCGAAATTGCTGGCCGATCGAGCCGCCGACTTCGACGTCGTGCATGACAACCAGAGCCTCGGCACCGGTCTGCTGAGAATCGCCGCGACGGGGTTGCCGGTCGTCGCCACCATCCACCATCCGATCACCCGAGACCGCGTTTTGGACCTCGCCGCGGCTCGCTGGTGGCGGAAACCGTTGGTACACAGGTGGTACGGGTTCCTGAAGATGCAGCAGCAGGTCTCGCGGCAAATCCCCGAACTGCTGACGGTCTCGTCGTCCTCGGCGGCCGACATCGCCGCCGACTTCGGCGTGTCCGCCGACCAACTCCACGTCGTGCCGTTGGGCGTGAACACGGAGCTGTTCAAACCGTCGTCGCAACCGCGCCGACCCGGCAGGATCATCGCGATCGCCAGTGCCGACACACCGCTCAAAGGCGTTGCGACGCTGCTGAATGCTGTCGCCAGGCTGCGTGTCGAACGAGATCTCGAGCTGCAACTGGTCGCCAAGGTCGAACCGAACGGCCCCACCCACAAGCTGATCGCCGAGTTGGGTATCTCGGACATCGTGCACATCAACAGCGGGCTCCCGGACGCCGAACTCGCAGCTTTGTTCGCCTCGGCCGAAGTCGCGTGCATACCGTCTCTCTACGAAGGGTTTTCACTTCCTGCGGTCGAAGCGATGGCCAGCGGAACGCCCGTCGTGGCCAGCCGTGTCGGCGCGTTGCCCGAAGTCCTCGGAACCGACAGCACCTGTGCCGAGCTGGTGAAGCCGGCCGACATCGGTGAATTGACCTCGGCCCTAGGCGATCTACTCGACTCACCGGCGAAACGGCGCAGACTCGGCGACGCGGGCCGGCGCCGCGCACTCGATGTGTTCAGCTGGGAATCGGTCGCTGCACAGACGGTGCGAGTGTACGAACAGGCAGTTGCGAGAACGTTCTTGGGGAACGAGTAATGCTGACGGTGGATTTCGACCGGTTGGGCATCGGCCCGACAACCAAGGTGATCGACGTCGGGTGCGGCGCCGGACGGCACGCGTTCGAGGCGTTCCGGCGTGGTGCTGACGTGGTGGCCTTCGATCAGGATGCCGCCGAACTGCAAAGCGTTGACGCCATCTTGACCGCGATGGCCTACAACTGCGAGGCGCCTGCGACGGCGACCGCTGAGGCGGTCGTCGGTGACGCCCTTGCGTTGCCCTACGCCGACGAGACATTCGACTGCGTGATCGCTTCGGAGATCCTGGAGCACATCCCGGATGACGACGCTGTGATCGCCGAACTGATCCGTGTACTGAAAGTCGGTGGCACGCTTGCTGTCACAGTGCCGCGGTGGTTCCCCGAACAGGTGTGCTGGTGGCTGTCTAAGGAATACCACAGCAACGAGGGCGGCCACGTCCGGATCTATCGGGCCAGTGAGTTGCGCGCTAAATTCGTCGACAGCGGGTTGACGCTCACTCATAATCACCACGCGCACGGCCTGCACTCGCCGTTCTGGTGGTTGAAATGTGCCGTCGGAGTGTCGCATTCAGACCACCCCGCGGTCACCGCGTACCACAAGATGCTGGTGTGGGACTTGATGCACCGGCCGAAGATCACTCGGGTGGCCGAGGCGGTGCTCAATCCGGTGGTGGGCAAGAGTGTGGCGATGTACTTCGTCAAAGCTGAAGCCGCGGGGGCCGCTGTCCACGCTCGGGAAGCGACGCGGGGTACCGCATGAGGTGGTTGCACGACCTGCCGTCCGTTCCGGGCGTGCTCACGCAGGAGCAGTGCAGGCAGACGGCGCTGTCGATCGCTGCGACACAAGAGTCGTCAGGCGCTCTCCCCTGGTTCAGCGGCGGCCACACTGACCCATGGGATCACGTGGAGTGCGCGATGGCGCTCACCACCGCGGGCCTGCTCGGGCCGGCCCGTGCGGCCTTCGAATGGTGTCGCCAGATGCAGCGCCCGGACGGTTCATGGCCGATCCAAGTGCGTGCGGGCGCGATCGAGGACGCCAACAGCGACAGCAATTTCTGCGCCTATATCGCCGCCGGGGTATGGCATCACGTGCTGGTCACCGGCGACCGCGCGTTCGCCGCCATGATGTGGCCGGTTGTCAGCGCAGCGATCGACTTCGTGCTGGATCTTCAAACCGGCTCGGGCGAGGTGTATTGGGCGAGAAGCGAATCAGGCCCGGAGCCGGGGGCACTGCTGACCGGCTGCGCGAGTATCTGCCACAGCCTCAGGTGCGCCCTGGCGCTGGCGGACTTCCTCGACGAGCCGCAGCCGGAGTGGGAGGTCGCAGGCGGCCAGCTCGGTCATGCGATCGTCGCGCATCCAGATGCGTTCGAGGAGAAGGACCGCTACTCGATGGATTGGTACTACCCGATCCTCGGGGGAGCGCTGCGCGGTCCCGCAGCCACCGCGCGGATCGAGCGGCGATGGAAGGATTTCGTCGTCACCGGTCTGGGTGTGCGTTGCGTCGATGACCGGCCGTGGGTGACCGGCGCCGAGACATGCGAACTGGTGATGGCCCTGGATGCGATCGGCTATCGCGGCGCCGCAGTCGAGCAGTTCGCCGCGATGCAGCATCTCCGTGAAGAAGACGGATCCTATTGGACGGGCTTGGTTTTCGCTGACGGCAAGCGCTGGCCCGAAGAGCTCACCACGTGGACGGGCGGTGCGATGATTTTGGCCGCAGACGCGCTGTCGGGTGCCACACCCGCCAGCGGCCTGTTCCGCAGTGAAGGCCTGCCGTTGGGTTTGCAGACCGACTTCGACTGCGCCTGCGTGCCTACGCGGGGCTGATGTCTTCGCCCGGAACGCCTGTCACCCGCTCGAGTACACGCAACGAGTTCAGCGCCGAGACTTCACGGAAATGGCCGGAATCGATGGCGCGGCGGTAGATGTGGTACGGCGCCTGCCCGCCGTCGCGTGGATCGGGAAACACGTCGTGGATCACCAGCGCGCCGCCGGGTTGCACCCATTTCGCCCACCCGTCGAAGTCGGCCGCAGCGGCATCTTCGCTATGGCCGCCGTCGATGAACACCATCTGTAACGGCGTTGCCCATCCGCGGGCGACGGTCGTCGACTTGCCGACGATGGCGACGACGTGGTCGTCGAGTTCCGCGATGTCGAGGGTGCGGCGAAGCATTGGCAGGGTGTCGAACCGGCCGCTGACCTCGTCGACGAGTGACACGTCGTGGTATTCCCAACCCGGCTGATGCTCCTCGGAGCCGTGATGGTGGTCAATGGTGTAGAGCACGCCGTTCCGTTGTTGGGCCGCGGCGCCGAGCAGCAATGTCGACTTACCGCAATAGGTCCCGATCTCGACGCCGGCCCCGTCGCGCAGGTAGCGCAGCGCCGTCTCGTACAGCGCGCGGCCCTCGTCGGCGGGCATGAATCCCGTGACCTCCTCGGACAGGGCGAACAACCGCTCAACGGTGCCAATTGCTCTTCGCGCAAGCGGCTCATCGGTGCTTGATGCTCTTCGCGCAAGCGGCTCATCGGTGCTTGATGCTCTTCGCGCAAGCGGCTCATCGGTCACGCATTTCAACCTAATGTCTAGCCGCTGCGGACCTGCCGGCAGGGCGATTGCCCCGTCAATAGGCATGTAGTAGTGTCCGGACACGTGTCCGACCCGGTGTCGTTGGAGTCGACCCGACGCCGGCTCACGCCTAAGCAGGCCGACACCATCCAGCGGCTGAGCAACGCTGCCCTCACTATCCTGGCCCGGGAAGGCTTCGGCGGCTTGACCATTCGGTTGGTGGCCGCCGAGGCGGGAGTTGGGGCGGCCACCGCCTATACCTATTTCTCGTCCAAGGAGCATCTGGTCGCCGGGGTGTTCTGGCGACGTCTCGCATCGTCGACCCCGCCGGAAAATGCCGAACAGCCTCCGGTCGAGCGGGTGATTGCGGTGCTACGGCACATCGCGCTGCTCGTCGCCGACGAGTCCGAGCTCGCGGGCGCGGTGACGAATGCTCTCCTCGGCCGCGACCCCGATGTCGAGCACTTGCGCGAACGCATCGCGCATGAGATCAGAAGGCGGCTCGTCGATGCGGTGGGCGCCGACGGGGATCGGGGCTTGGTCGAGGCTCTCGAGCTGCTCTACACGGGCGCACTCGTGCACGCGGGCATGGGTTATGTGACGTACGCCGAAATCGCCGACCGCCTGGAGCGCTCTACCCGGCTGGTGTTCGGTGACCGCTAACGCGGGTTACTCCTTGCTGATTCGCATCGTGTCCATATTCCAGTAGCCACGAAGGTTCGTGAGCAGCCCAGCGTCATTCACACGGTAGGTGAAGACTCCGCGCACAGTTGTACTGAATCCCTCGAACTTGTTGTGCAGGACCAGGATATGGGCGATCTCGTTGGGTGAGCTCGACGGAAATGTCGCTTCGCAAGTGACCGTCGCCTTACTGATCGCGATGGTCTTGTCGAAGAACGCGCCGACGGCTTCCTTGCCGCGCGCACCCTGGCCATCGGGGTTGGTGACCGATTGACCGATCGGGTCCTCGACGAGCACATCGTCGGCCATCAGCGCCAGCCAACCTTCGCGGTCGCCGGCCTGCACGCACTTCCATGACGCCTGTGACGCCGTCAGCGCCGGTGATTGCTGAATGGTCTGCTCTGACATGGCTTCTCGCTAGCGGTCGGCGTCGGTGTAGCGGATCACGCCGCGAATGTTGCGCCCCTCCAGCATGTCCCGGTACCCGTCGTTGATCTGCTCGAGCTTGTACTGCCTCGTCACCATGTCGTCGAGGTTGAGCTTGCCCGCCTTGTACATCGACAGCAGCAGCGGAATGTCGTGATGGGGGTTGCCGCCACCGAAGATGGTGCCCTGCAAGTTCTTCTGCATCAGGGTGAGCAACGCCAGATTCAGCGTGACATTGGTATCGAGCAGGCTGCCGATCGCCGTCACAACACAGGTGCCGCCCTTGGAGGTGATGTTGATGTAGGCGTCGATGTCTTCGCCCTTCAGCTCGCCAACGGTGACGATCACCTTCTTCGCCATCAGCCCGTACGTGACTTCCGCGATACCCATCAGGGCGGCGTTGATATCTGGATAGACATGCGTGGCACCGAACTTCAGCGCTTGGTCGCGCTTCCACTCCACCGGATCGATCGCGAAGATTTGCCGTGCGCCGGCGTTCACCGCGCCCTGCAATGCCGCCATGCCCACGCCACCGATCCCGACGATCGCGACATCGTCACCCGGGCGGATGTCGGCAGAACGCGTCGCCGAGCCGTAGCCCGTGGTGACACCGCAGCCGACGAGGCAGGCCACCTCGAACGGCACAGACGGATCGATCTTCACCACCGAGCTCTTGTGCACGACCATGTACGGCGAGAATGTGCCCAACAGCGTCATCGGGAAGACGTCCTGACCGCGGGCTTTGATCCGGAACGTGCCGTCCGAGACGGCCGCCCCGTTGAGCAGGCCTGCGCCGAGATCGCACAAATTGCGCATTCCGGCCTGACACGACGGACAGGACCCGCAGGACGGGATGAAGGACAACACGACGTGGTCGCCGGGCGCGATGTCCTCGACACCTGGACCCACCTCCGTGACGATTCCAGCGCCCTCGTGCCCGCCGAGCACGGGGAATCCGGCCATCGGGATCCCACCCGTGACGAGGTGATGGTCGGAGTGGCACATGCCCGACGCTTCCATCTGGATCTTGACCTCGTCCTTGACGGGATCGCCGATCTCGATGTCCTCGATCGACCACGGCTGATTGAACTCCCAGATGAGAGCACCTTTGGTCTTCATCTCGCCTGCTTTCCATTTGTTAAGTTTCAGCGACAGCGTAGTTAGTTAGGTCACATGTATACCCACCGGGTGGTTGGTCACCAGATCGGGACGGGTGCTTCGCCGATCGGGTAGTAGCCCGGAAGCTTCTCGCCTGCCACAGAGCGCTCGATGCGCTTCTGCATGCCTTCGCTGAGGTCGCCGGACTCGATGAGCTTGCCGAACATGAACGCCACATGCCCGAAGTCGAAGAAGTCGCGTTGCCACTCAATGAGCAGGGCCCCGTTCTCGCCGGCGGCAAGCCGAAACCAGCTTCCGCCGATGCCATAGATCTCGTCACGGGTGCCGTCGTTCTTGTTCACGATCTGCTTCCAGAAGCCGACGATCTCACCCTGCTTCTCGTCGACGAGCACTTTCTGATACTCGTAGACCCAATTCTCCAGGCCTTCCATCTCCAGACCCAGCGCGACGTCGCGAATCTCGTCCTTGCCGATGCACATCACGTCTTCTTTGGGTCCGATGTTCCAACCATAGGTCGCGTCGTCGGTGTAGAACTCCGCCAACGGTTTCCAATCACCCGCCTTCTCGCAGTCCCGGTTGACCTGCAGCCAGCGCTCGACCCAATTGTCAAGGTCGGCCCGGGGTAGTGAAACCATCGTCAGTCTTCCCTATCTTTGATGAACAGTGCTTGCGTAGGACACATTTCGACCGCCAGCTCGATCTCGGTCCGGGCATCTTCAGGTGGTTCGGGGTCGATGATCTCGACCTTGCCCTTTTTGGGCACGCGGAAGTAGTCGGGCGCCTCGAGTTCGCACATGGCGTGGCCCTGGCACAGGTCCAAATCTGCTTCAATGCGAAAACTCATATGCACCAGCCCCTTACGACGAACGCTTGCGGTAGCGCACCTTAGCCGGTCGTTCGAGTTGAACGACCATCTTCGAGTGGTCGTTGCGGTAGCTGTCAGCCGGCTGAGCCATCTCGAAGTCATACTCGCGCAACAACACCGAGAAGATCGCCTTGATCTGCATCGTCGCGAACGCCGCGCCGACGCAGCGGTGCCTGCCTGCGCCGAACGGGATCC
This sequence comes from uncultured Actinomycetota bacterium, assembly GCA_963744085.1. GTDB lineage: Bacteria > Actinomycetota > Actinomycetes > Mycobacteriales > Mycobacteriaceae > Mycobacterium. Next base: position 255,221 of record CAVUSK010000009.1, on the reverse strand, counting down.
ATGTCCATCGATTGGCGATGTCGGCCTGCGCGGGCTTGTTGTAGCGGTCCGGATTGAATGCGTCGGGATCGGGGAAGTCCTCGGGAATCCGGTTCGAGATCGCCGGGGAGGCCGCGACGTAGTCGCCGTCGTGGATCGGGAAGCCCGCAACCTCGAACTCTCCCTTGGCCACGCGCATCAGGATGATCAGCGGTGGGTGCAGGCGCAGCGTCTCCTTGACGACGTTGTCGAGCTTCGGAATCTGGCGCAGCGCATGGAAGCTCACCTCTTGTCCGTCTGCGTAGAGCTCCTCGAGCTCGGCCAGCACCTCCGCGTAGATGTCGGGATGACGGATCAGCTCGATGAGCGTCCACGCCGACGTGCCGGAGCTGGTGTGGTGCCCGGCGAACATGAGCGAGATGAACATCCCGGTGACCTCGTCGGCAGAGAAGCGGGGATTGCCATCCTCGTCCTTGATCGACACCAGCACGTCGAGCATGTCGCGATCGGCCTTGTCCTTGGGCGGATTGGCCAGCCGCTGGTCCATGATTTCCTGCACCAAGGCAACGAGTTTGACGCGGGCTTCGTCACGGCGCCGGAAGCTTTCGATCGGTAGGTAAGCGTCGACGTAGCACAGCGGATCCGTGCCGCGCTCCAACTCGTGGTAGTAGTGCGCGAACCGGGAGTCCAACTGTTCGCGGAACTTCAGGCCGATCAGGCATGCCGTCGAGGTGTAGATGGTCAACTCGGCGAAGAAGTCCAGCAGGTCGATCTCGCCTTCGTCGCCCCAGTCGGCGACCATCTTCCTGACTTCGCCTTCGATGGTGACCGCATGGCCCTTCATGTGCTCGCCCCGCAGTGCCGAGTTGTGCAGCATCTCCTTGCGGCGTTCCGGGGTGGCGTCGAACACTACGCCCTTTCCGAAGATCGGCGTCATGAACGGATAGGCCTCGGCCTGGTCCAAATCCTCATCGGCAGACCGGAAGAAGAACTCGTTGGCTTCCGCACCGGACAACAGGATCACGTGCTTGCCGGCCAGCTGAAACCAGCCGACGTCGCCGCACTCGTCGCGGACCCGTTGCATCAGCCCGATCGGGTCGGTGCGGAACTCCTCGAGGTGGCCGTGTTCTTCTGCGCCGCCCGAAACGCGGGGCACGAGCGCGGTTTTCATGAGGGCATCCCCTGCTCTCCCAGTTTGAGCTGTTTGCGTCCTTTCGGCGCGCTTACCAGCGGCGCCTCGGGCTGAAGTTCCATGTTCGCGACGAAGCCACCTCGGGGTGTTTCGGCGACGAAGGTGATCGCTCTGGCGAGATCACTGGCGCGCAGGAAATAGTCGTGGCGGGCCTGCCCCCACTTGGCCCAGTCTTCAAGAGCCGGACCGATGAGTTCGGCAGGCAGGCTCCAGCCCATGTTGGTTTTCGTCGGCCCGGGATGCACGATCGACGCCCGGACGCCGGTGCCTTCGAGTTCCATCTGCAGGTTCGTCACCATCGCAACAAGCGCCGCTTTCGACGCGCCGTACGCGCCCATGTGGGGGCGCTGGCGCAGCGCGACCTCGGAGCCGACGAAGATGAGGTCGCCGCGCTGCCGCTCCACCATTCCCGGCAGCACCGCGGTGGCAAGCCGGTTGGCGCCGATCAGGTGAATCTGCACCTGGGATTCGAAACTGTCCGTGCTGATTTCGTGGAGGCGCCCGAAATAGGTGTCGCCGGCCCCGGCGACGAGCACCTCGATGTCGCCGAGTTCCTCGGTGGCGCGGTGCACGAATCCCTTCACCGACTCGGGGTCGGTGACGTCCAACGGAAGCGCGACAGCCTCGCCGCCGTCAGCGCGGATTTCGTCGACGAACTCCTGGCACTTCTCGACGCGGCGGGCGCCCAGCGCAACCGGAAAGCCATGGGCGGCAAGCTCGATGGCTGTAGCGGCACCAATGCCTGATGACGCCCCGGCGACGATTGCCGGCCGCCTCTTTGGATGCGGCTCGAAGCGGGGCATCAGATGACCTCCACGGTGATCGGCAGGTTGGCGAATCCGCGGACATTACTCGAATGGACGCGGACCGCGTTGGCCTCGTCGACCTCGTAGTGGCGGATTCGCTTGAACAGCTCCTCGAGCGCGACGCGGGCCTCCATCCGGGCCAAGTGCGCGCCGAGGCAGAAGTGGGCGCCGCTGCCGAAACTCATGAGCTTGGAGCCGATTTCGCGGCCGATCAGGTATGTATCGGGATCGTCGAACACCCGTTCGTCACGATGGGCCGAGCCGGGTAGCAACAACATCACGTCCCCTTCGGGGATCGTGGTGTCGTAGAGCGTGAGCTCTCCCGAGACGGTGCGGGCCAGGATCTGACTGGACGTGTCGTAGCGCAGCGTCTCCTCGACCCACAGCGGAATCCTCGACAGGTCCTGGTAGACCGGCACGAGCTGATCCGGATTCTTGTGACCCCAATATGCCGCGTTGGCAAGCAATTTGGTGGTGGTCTCGTTCCCGGCGATCACCATCAGGAACATGAAACCCAAGACTTCGTCGTCAGTAAGCCGGTCGCCGTCGATCTCGGCCTCCAGTAGTGCCGACGTCAAATCGTCCGTAAGGTTCTTGCGGCGCTCGGCGACCATCTCCTGGTAGTAGACGATCAGGTTGATCGACGCCTCGATCGCCGACCCCGGCACATCGTTGACACCGTCCTCGCGGTGCATCACTGCGTCCGCGAGGGCGCGGATGCGGTCTCGGTCAGCTTCGGGGACACCCATCAGTTCGGAGATGACGTCCATCGGCAGCTTGCCGGCGAATTCAGCGACGTAGTCGACGGTTTCGGAGGCCGCAGCCTCCAGCATCGTGTCGAGATGCTTCACCGCGAGCTGCGTGACCCGTGGCTCCAGTTCGCGAATCCTGCGCGGGGTGAATCCCTTCGACACCAGGGTGCGCAGACGCAGATGGGCTGGATCGTCCATCGCAAGGAAAGACATCGTCTTGGAAGCGTGCGGTCCGCGCGAGACCGGGTCCAGTGACACGCCGTCACGGTTGGACAATGTGGTGCTGTTGCGAAAACCCTGCAGTACGTCGCGATGTCGCGACAGTGCCCAGAAACCCAAATCCTCGTTGTGGTACAACGGCGCCTCGTAACGCAGCCGCTTGTAGTACGGGTAAGGGTCCTCGTGGAAGTCGTAGTCGTACGGATTCAATACCGGGCTGTCAGAAGTCGTTTGTGTCACCACTCGGCGCCTCCCATGATCAGCGCGAGGACGCTGTCCAGCCGATCGGCCATCTGGTAGTACGTAACGGATTTCGTACCGGCCTGGACCAGCGCGCCGTAGAAGATCATCTCGAGCGTCGTGAGTACCTCCGGCCAGGCACCGGGACCGAGCGCTGACGCGATCCTGCGCCGCACCTCCATCCCGATCTTGTCGCGGACGTGACGGACCTCGGGCTCGTCGCCCATCAGCGCGGTCGTCGCTGCGGCCGCCAGTTCCGGTTCCTCGGCGACGAGCAAAGCGAGTTCACGCAGCTGGGCGGTGACCCGCTGTTGGGTGGTCTGGTTGACATCGGTGAACAGCGGCACGTCGCGGACAAGGCGCAGGTACACCTCTGCGATCAATGCGTTCTTCGACGAGAAGTAGGTGTAGGCGGTGGCCGGCGCCACGCCTGCCCGCGCGGCGACCGCGCGCATCGTCAGATCCGAGTAGGACGACTCGCGCAGCAGTTCGATCGCCGCGTCGAGCACTCTGCGGATCGTTTCCTCCTGGCGACGATTGCGCTGGCGCTCGCCCAGATCGGTGACATCTGAGACCGCTCCGCTGGACATGTGTCCAAGATATCGCACCCCGATCGAGCGGCACAACTGTCTTCCAGGGTTTAGCGGTTGAACTGGACGTTTATTCACGCCGCCGGTCTGGCTCGGCACCGCGGCTTGCCATCTGGCGCCCACGACGATTACTGTTCGAGCGAGGTTAACAGACATGTGTCCAGGAGATTGTTCATGACCGCTTCGGCGTCAACGAAGGTGACCGAGCTACTGATCGACGGCGAGCTCCGATCGGCCGGAGGCGGCACGTTCACCACGATCAACCCGGCCACTGAGCAGCCGCTCGGCGAGGCCGCCGACGCTGATGCGGCCGACATGGATCGCGCGATCGCCGCGGCCCGGACGGCCTTCGACGAGTCCGAATGGTCGCGCGACACGGCACTGCGCGTGCACTGTCTGCGGCAACTTCGCCACGCGCTAAAGGAGGAGATCGAGACGCTGCGCGAGATCACCGTCGCCGAGGTCGGCGCGCCGGTGCAGCTGACCCACGCCGCGCAACTTCAGGGCCCGATCGACGACCTCGCTTTCCCCACTGATCTCGCCGAGAACTACCAGTGGACCGCCGACCTCGGCGTCGCCTCGCCGCTGGGCATCAAGACCAAGCGAACGGTTCTCCGCGAGGCCGTCGGCGTCGTCGGTGCCGTTACGCCCTGGAACTTCCCGCATCAGATCAACTTCGCCAAGATCGGGCCCGCGCTGGCCGCCGGCAACACCGTGGTCCTGAAGCCAGCGCCCGACACCCCGTGGTGCGCCGCAGAAGTGGGCCGAATCATCGCGGAGAAGACCGACATTCCACCCGGCGTGGTCAACGTCGTCACGTCCAGCGACCACCGCGTCGGGGCGCAGTTAGCCGAGGACCAGCGGGTGGATCTCGTGTCGTTCACCGGATCCACAGCTACAGGCCGGTCGGTCATGGCGGCGGCGTCGCAGACGATCAAGAAGGTCTTCCTCGAATTAGGCGGAAAGTCGGCGTTTTTGGTGCTCGACGACGCCGACCTCGCGAGTGCGTGCGCGATGGCCGCGTTCACGGTCGCGATGCACGCCGGCCAGGGTTGTGCCATCACCACCCGGCTGGTGGTACCGCGCCACAAGTACGACGAGGCGGTGACCGCCGCTGCAGGGACTTTGGCGAGTATCAGGCCCGGTGACCCGACTGACCCGAAAACCATTTGCGGCCCGCTGATTTCGGCACGGCAACGAGATCGTGTCGAGGGCTACCTGGACATGGCGGTAGAGGAGGGCGGCTCGTTCGCCTGCGGGGGAGGTCGTCCCGCCGGCATGGCGGAAGGCTTCTACATCGAGCCGACCGTGATCACCGGTCTCACGAACGACGCCCGCGTCGCGCGCGAGGAGATCTTCGGTCCCGTGCTCGTCGTTCTGGGCCACGACGGCGATGCCGACGCGGTCCGGATTGCCAACGACTCACCATACGGACTGTCGGGCACGGTGTTCGGCAGCGACCCCGAGCGGATCAACTGGGTGGTGTCGCGGTTCCGGACGGGAACGATCAATGTCAACGGCGGTGTCTGGTACTCGGCCGACGTGCCGTTCGGTGGCTACAAGCAGTCCGGCATCGGCCGCGAGATGGGTGTTGCCGGGTTCGAGGAGTACTTGGAGACCAAAGTCGTCGCCGAGGCAATTTAACTATGGCCGAAATCAGGTTACCCGCACGATATTCGGCCAAAAGCGTGGAACAAGTCTGATCTCGGCGGAAGGGCGGAAGGGAAGACAGTGCAGTTCGACAACAAGGTCACGATCGTCACCGGATCCGGCGGCGGCATCGGGCAGGCCTACGCCGAGGCACTGGCCCGCGACGGCGCCGCGGTGGTGGTCGCCGACATCAACGCCGAGGCCGGCGAGGGCGTCGCCAAGCAGATCGTCGCCGACGGCGGCACCGCGATCCACATCCCGGTCGACGTGTCGGACCCCGAATCAGCCAAGGCCATGGCCGACCGGACGGTGGCCGAGTTCGGCGGCATCGATTACCTGGTCAACAACGCCGCGATCTACGGTGGGATGAAGCTGGACTTCCTGCTGACCGTGGATTGGGACTATTACAAGAAGTTCATGAGCGTGAACCTCGACGGCGCCCTCGTGTGCACCCGCGCGGTGTACCGGAAGATGGCCAAGCGCGGCGGCGGCGCGATCGTCAATCAGTCCTCGACCGCGGCGTGGCTGTACTCGAACTTTTACGGGCTGGCCAAAGTCGGTATCAACGGCCTCACCCAACAGCTTTCGCGTGAACTGGGCGGCCAGAACATTCGGATCAACGCGATCGCGCCGGGACCGATCGACACCGAGGCCACCAGAACCACGACACCTCAAGAGATGGTCGCGGACATCGTGAAGGGTATTCCGCTCAGCCGCATGGGTACACCGGGCGACCTCGTGGGCATGTGCCTGTTCCTTCTGTCCGACAAGGCGTCATGGATAACCGGGCAGGTGTTCAATGTCGATGGCGGCCAGATCATCCGGTCGTGAGGAGTTTTCATGAGTGACAGCGATGAGCGCTCTCGCCAAGAGCAATCAGCACAGAACGTCAAGCTCGGCTATATCGGCCTGGGCAAGATGGGCGCGCCGATGGCCCGGCGCCTGGTGGACTGGCCCGGTGGCTTGATCGTGTTCGACGTGCGCGCCGAGGCGATGACGCCACTGACCGAAGCCGGCGCGCAGTCGGCCCAGAGCGTCGCCGACGTCGCAGCAGCGGACATCATCAGCGTGACCGTGCTGAACGACGAACAGGTCCGCGAAGTGGTCGGCGAGCTTGCGGAAAACGCCAAGCCCGGCACAGTGGTCGCGATCCACTCGACGATCAGCGACACCACCGCTGCTGAATTGGCGAAAGAGATCGAACCACAAGGCATTCACATCGTCGACGCACCGGTCAGCGGGGGCGGGCGCGCCGCCAAAAAGGGGGAGCTGGCGGCAATGGTGGGCGCCACCGACGAAGCGTTCGCGCTCGTCCAGGGACCGTTTTCGCGGTGGGCGTCGCTGGTGGTCCATGCGGGCGAACCCGGCGCGGGCACGCGAATGAAGCTGGCCCGCAATATGCTTCATTACATTTCGTTCGCCGCGGCGTGTGAGGCGTCGAGGCTGGCCGATGAGTGCGGCCTGAACCTGCAGGATCTCGGAAACGTGGTGAGACACAGCGACGCGCAAACTGGTGGCGCGGGCTCGATCATGTTCCGCGACGACACGAAGCCCATTGATCAGGACAGCTTTTTGTATCAGCCTTTCTTGCACGCCCGCATTCTCGGGGAGAAGGACTTGAGCCTGGCGCTCGCGCTCGGCGAAGCGCACTCGGTTGAGCTGCCGCTGGCAACCGTCGCTCTCGAGCGGCTGGCCGATGGACTCGGTGTGCCGCACACCGCGGCATCTACTTAAGGAGTGACCATGGATGAATTACGCCGCAAGGGCCTCGAAAAGATGAACGAGGTATACGCCTGGGAGATGCCTGATGTCCCCGGGGAATTCTTCGCGCTTACGGTCGATCACCTCTTCGGGCGCATCTGGACCCGGCCGGGTCTGTCGATGCGCGACCGGCGGATGATGCTGCTCGGGGTTCTGACCGCCCAGGGCCAGGAAGAGCTGATGGAGGTGCAGGTCAACGCTGTTCTGCAGAACGAGGAGCTGACGAGGGAGGAACTTCGCGAGATGGCGATCTTCCTCACCCACTACGTCGGCTTCCCGTTGGGCAGCAAGCTCGACGGCGCGATCAAACGCGTGTGGGCCAAACGCAAGAAGGCTGCAGAGAGCGGTGCCGCCAGAGACAAGAAGGACAACGTCGACGACGCCGTCAAGATGCACGTCGGACAGACCCTGCATGGCGACCATGACAAGTAGGTACGCCGATCTCACCCGCGAGCAGCTCATGACGCTGGTGCCGGAGCTGCTGCTGATCGGCCAGTTGATCGACCGATCCGGAATGGCCTGGTGCATAAAGGCGTTCGGCCATGAGGAGATGCTGCGGATCGCGATCGAGGAATGGGCCGGGTGCAGTCCGGTCTACACCCAACGCATGCAGAAGGCCCTGAATTACGAGGGTGACGATGTCATCACGATCTTCAAAGGCCTGCAGCTCGACATCGGGGCACCGCCGCAGTTCATGGACTTCCGCTACACCGTGCACGACCGCTGGCACGGCGAATTCCACCTGGATTTCTGTGGCGCGCTGATGGACAACGAGCCTTTCGGCGAGGAGTACGTGCGCGGCATGTGCCACGACATCGAGGATCCGACGTTCGACGCGACCGCCGTGGCCACCAACCCCAAGGCTCAGGTGCGGCCGATCCACCGACCGCCGCGCGTGCCGGCCGACCAGCATCCGCACTGCCGGTGGACCGTGGTCATCGACGAGTCGTATCCGCCGGTGAGCGGCATCCCGGCACTGGACATCATCCGTCAGACACACGCCGCTACAACGGAATTGGACCCGATCGACGCGGGTGATGAAGGAGATCACGACTACTCGGGACCGCTTTTGTCGGACTTCGACTTCGGTGCGTTCTCGCATTCGGCGCTGGTGCGCATGGCCGACGAGGTGTGCCTTCAGATGCACCTGCTGAACCTGTCCTTCGGTATTGCGGTTCGGGCGCGCGCGGAGAACGAGCAGCAGGCCCGGAAGATCTGCACCAAGCAACTGATCGGGATCGCCGGGGTGGGCGCCGAGCGCATCCACCGGGCGCTCGGTTCCCCCGGCGGTATAAGCGGTGCGCTGTGCGTGCTCGAGCTGCACCCGTTGTTGAATCCGGCGGCATACGTTGACGCCGAGATCGGTTCCGGCGCTGTCCATGTGCATTCGTCGCCGGCCCACGAAGACAGGACCTGGATATCGCTGTGCGGGCCGCAGGAGTTGCGTCCGCTGCAAGCGATCGTCGCTGCGGTCGATCCGCACCTGGACGTCTCAGTCACCGGAACCCCCACCGACTGGACTGCGCGCGTCGTGCAGACCGACACGGCCGCGGAGGAATTCCGTGAGGTGAAGGTGGCTAAGTTCAGCCGCGGCGCCGACTTCGAATTCGCGCCGCGGAAGTCGCTGCCTTTGACCGTGGTGTAGGCGGCCCTCAACACGATTGACTGGCCGAGCGGCTTTGACGACAAAGTGAATGATCTCCGCCACAAGATTCGGGCCTTGATCGACTACGACCGTTACCAAGTCGATGTCGCCAACGTGTCACAGATCGTGCTCGCCCCCCGAGGGCGGCTCGGAGGGCGCTGCAGAGGCGAAGGCTCAGGGAGACCTGCTGAATGCGCTTTACAAGGTGGACAAGTCACCCGACAATGCGCCAGGATGTTGACGCCCGCGCGGTCAGGGGGACGTCGCCTGGGGCATGGCGTCGTCGAGCTTTGTCAGTTCTTCGGAAAGCCCTGCTGCCCGGCGTAGTTCGCGGAAATCTTCGGTCATCGCGTCGGTCACCTCATGCGGGTCGTCGACGGTCGCCCCGTCGGTGAGAACCGAGATGCTGAGATGGTTGGCGTAGCTCCACACGGTGATGTTCAGCCCGCTGCCGACGATCAGCGGCCCGACCGAATAAATCTCGCGCACAACGGCGCCGGCCACTTTGCCGCGCTCGCGAGGGCCGGGCACGTTGGATACCGCGAAATTCAAGAGCTTGGTTTGTTTGGAGCTCGCCGCCATTCGTTGGGACATGGCCTCCACGGGTGCGGGCGGAAAGTACGCCGCCCACCGCCCCATCAGTTCAGGACCGATCAGTTGGTGGGTTTCCTTGGCGGACGCGGCGGCGGCATGCACCTCGTGAACCCGCTTGACCGGGTCGGCAATATGTGTGGGCACCACAACCGCGATGGTGGTGAACTTGTTGCCCCAGATACGGTTTGGGTCTGGGTCAACACTCACCGGAACCGACACCAGCAATGGCTCGTCGGCGTGACCGTCGTACTTCAACAGCAGTTGACGTACAGCGCCGGCCGAAATCGTCAGCACGACATCGTTGATCGTGACGCCGAGTTGCTTGCGGACCTCCCTGACATCGTCCAGCGCGAGTGTGGCGGTGGCGAACTTGCGCTCCGGGGTGAGGGCGTGGTTCATGAACGTCGGCGGCGGAGAGATGGGGCCCTTCAGCGACGACGACACCGTGCGTGAGCTACGACGGACCCGGCCGACTCCCTGAGCGGTGTACCTCACAGTTCCCGGAATTCGTCCGATCTGCCGGAAGTGGTCGACGAAGGCGGCCCTGATCAACTCGGATCGTGACGGCTCCGGGTCTGTTTCGTAGGAGTCGTGATCGTCGTCCATTGCGTCCTGAAAATCGATAGCGCGCGCGATCAGATTTCCCGATGCCACGCCGTCGGCCAGCGCGTGGTGCACCTTGTTGATCAAGCCGACGTTGCCGTCGGCCAAGCCTTCGACGAAGTACATCACCCAGAGCGGCTTGCTGCGGTCAAGCGGTGTGCTTGCGATCTCGCCGACGGCCTCGTCGAACTCCCGGCGGCCGCCCGGGCTGGGCAGCCGCAGCGGCCGCACGTGATACTCCAAGTCGACGTCGACGTGTTCGCGCCACATCGGGTGGTGGAACTTGAACGGGATGTCGACGAGCTGGAAGCGCATCGGGTCGAGCTTGTGCAGCCGGTGGTGCAGTATCTCGCGGAACGTTTCGATGTTCGGAGTGCCCTCGAAGCTGCTGACGTCGATGATGCCGGCCTTGATCGTGTGCATGTGCACGTTGGGGGCTTCGCTGTAGAGCAGCATCGCGTCCCAGCCGCTGAGTCGCTTCATGCCAGACCCCCGTCCTCGACATCGTCCAGCTCCTATATAACCGTCATTCGGCGCCCGGCGAGGGCCACTTCGACCAACGCTCAGCGCCGGGGGGCTCCAGCGGCGCAGATACTGGCGCAGCCGTGCCCCTGTTCCCGGTGGCCTGCCAGGGTCGATCACGAACGACTGCCCCTGAGACCGCCTCGTCGCTCGCCGGTGCTGAACCGCACCAGCAGTGGGTGCGCATCAGGCGATGTCCATCGTCGAACTAGGTCCGGGTTACATTAGGCTGCGTTGACGCAGTCGGATCTGGAGGGCATATGAGCGTGGTGGAGCGGTATATCGAAGCGGTCAACAACGCCGATACCGCTGCACTGCTAGCGCTTTTCGCCGAGGATGCCACGCTCACGCACCCCGTCGGCACCGACCAGGGGCACGTCGAAATCGCAGACTTTCATACGGATGTGATCTTCGCCGGCCAGGTGCGCATAACGCTTGCGCGCAGCATCGAACAGGGCAACATCGAAGTGGCACAGCTGGAAGGCAACAGCCCGCTGAACGAGGACACCACCGTGCACACCGTCGACATCTTCACGCTGAACGACAACGGCCTGGTGCAAACGCTCGATATCTATTACCGCTAGCCGCACTGATCCGTCGCGACCTTCTCGTCCGGTCGCGGAGAAAACGGGGCCGCCCGGCGATTAGGGTTGGGGCTGTGCGTGTCCTGGTGATCGGCTCGGGTGCCCGTGAACATGCTTTGTTGATGGCGCTGCGGCGCGATCCCGCGGTCGACGGTCTGATCACCGCGCCCGGCAACGCCGGAACCGCGGCCGTCGCCGAACAGCACGACGTCGACGTCACCTCCGGCGAAGCGGTTGCCAAGCTTGCCGGCGACACGGCCGCCGACCTGGTGGTGATCGGGCCCGAGGTGCCTCTGGTGCTGGGCGTCGCGGACGCGGTGCGCGCCGCCGGGATCGCGTGCTTCGGCCCGTCAGCGGCCGCAGCGCGGATCGAGGGCTCGAAGGCGTTCGCCAAAGACGTGATGGCGGCGGTCGGGGTACGCACGGCGCGCAGCGAAATCGTCGACAACCCAGCGCACCTCGACGCTGCATTGGACCGCTTCGGTCCCGAACGCACCGAGGACAAGGCGTGGGTGGTCAAGGACGACGGGCTCGCCGCAGGCAAAGGCGTCGTCGTGACGGCCGAGCGTGACGTCGCGCGCGTGCACGCCGCCGGGTTGCTCGACGCCGGCCACCCGGTGCTGCTGGAGTCGTTCCTGGACGGCCCCGAAGTGTCGATGCTGTGCATCGTCGACGGCGAGACGGTGGTGCCGCTGTTGCCGGCGCAGGACTTCAAGCGGGTCGGCGACGACGACGCGGGACCCAACACCGGCGGGATGGGCGCTTACGCGCCGCTGCCTTGGCTGCCCGAGGAGCTCACCGATCAGATCGTCTCCACGATCGTCAGGCCCGTGGCTGCCGAACTGGTCCGCCGCGGCAGTCCGTTCAGCGGCGTCCTCTACGCCGGGCTGGCCATCACGTCGGCGGGCCCCGCAGTGGTCGAGTTCAATTGCCGCTTAGGCGATCCCGAGACGCAGGCCGTGCTCGCGCTGCTGGACAGCCCGCTAGGTGTGCTGCTGCATGCCGCCGCGACGGGAACGCTCGCCGAGCAACCCGCTCCGCGCTGGCGTCCCGGGGCCGCGGTCACGGTGGTGCTTGCGGCCGAGAACTATCCCGGCCGACCGCGGGTGGGCGACGTTATCGTCGGTGCCGACGCGGACGGTGTGCTGCACGCGGCGACGGCACGCCGCGACGACGGCGCGCTGGTCTCGACTGGGGGCAGGGTGCTGTCGGTGGTCGGCACCGGTTCCGATCTGGCCGCGGCCCGATCGGCTGCATACCAGACGGTCAAATCAATTCGGTTGCCCGGCAGCCATTTTCGGACCGACATCGCGTTGGCGGCCGAGCAGGGCCGCGTCAAGGTCGGCGTCTAGGCGACGAGCAGCGGCGCCATCCAGGTCAACTCGGCGGGAAGCTGCTGGCTCCAGAAGCCCCCGTCGTGACCACCAGGTGAGAACCCGCCCGACGGCGGCGTCGGCAACTGCGCGATGAACTGCTTGGTCGCCGAGTAGAACGGGTCGCTGTCGCCGCAGTCGACGCGGATCGGGATCGACGCAAGCGCCGGCTGGCCGAACACCGTATTCGCCGACCAGTCGTCGGCACTGTCGAACGCTCCCGGTGCGGTGGCGCCGTACGACATCCACAGCGCGGGACTGACTGCGCAGATCGCGGCGGTGCGGCCGGGCCCGAGCCTTGAGCCGAGCAGCAGCGCCCCGTAGCCGCCCATCGACCAGCCCAGAAACCCCACCCGCGAGGTGTCCAGCCCCTGCGTGTCCAACATGGGAAGCAACTCGGTGAACACCATCGCGCCGGAGTCTTCTCCCGACGCCCGCTGGTGCCAGTAACTACCGCCGCCGTCGACACTGACCACGGCGAACGGCGGTAGTCCCGCCGAAACCGCTTGCGCCAGGCCCTGTTCGACGCCGCCGGCCATCACGGTTGCTGCGTCGCTGCCCTTCCCGTGCAGGGCGATCACCGGGCGGAGGGCCTTGGTTTGTCCAGGCGGGCGCGCGATTGCCCAGTTGGTGGCGACACCGCCGCGGGCCGCCGACACGAAGGACCCGGTGACCATCGTGGGCGCGGCCGCCGCCGGCGCGGGCTCCAGCGGTGGTGGTGGTGCCAGCGGCGCGCCGACGCCCGTCATCGCAACACTCGGCCGCGCGGTCGACGGCTGCGCCTCGAGCATCGTGCCGAATGCGAAGGCGCCGGCCGCACCGACAGCCGCGCCGGCGCCCAGGCGCAGCAGCGCGCGGCGGCTCAGCTCTGGCATGCGGGACATCATGCCATCCGGCCCCCGAAGGCTCCGCTTTCACTGTTCAGTCATTATGCGAAAGCCCCGTTTCAGACGGCATATGGCTGGCAGCATCGTTGGTGTGACAGCGGCGGTGACTCCCAAGGGGGAACGTCGGCGGCACGCTCTGATCAGCGCCGCCGCCGAGTTGCTGCGCGAAGGCGGGTTCGATGCGGTGCGGCACCGCGCGGTCGCCCGCCGCGCCGGCCTCCCGCTGGCGTCGACCACGTACTACTTCTCGTCCCTTGATGATCTGCGCATCCAGGCGGTGGACTACATCGGAACGCAGGAGGCGGCCCAGCTAACTTCTCGGTTGGCCGGTTTGTCGCGGCGCCGCCGCGGGGTGGAGGCGACTGCCGAGGTGCTCGCGGACCTGCTGCTCGGTGGCTGCCGGAGCGCGGAGCTCAGCGAGGACCTGATCTCGCGGTATGAGCGATACATCGCATGTGCGCGGCACCCGTGGCTGCGCGACGCGCAACGCAGGAGCGGTGAGCAGCGGACCACCGCGGTGATCGAGGCCATCGAGCGCTGCGGCCGTACGGTGCGCGCTGACCGGGTCAAGGCATTGATGTGCGCGGTCGACGGGGCGGTGGTCGCCGCGCTCGTCGACGACGGCGGCAACCTGCGGGCGACCACAATGGGCACCTTGCTGGACGTGGTCGACGTACTGGCCCCGGTGCGCTGACGGCCGCTCCTCCGGGAAACGACCGTAAGCTGTGTGTTTGTGACGATCCCAAACGTGTTGGCGGCGCGCTATGCCAGCGACGAGATGGTGGCGATCTGGTCACCCGAGGCCAAGATCGTCGCCGAACGCCGGCTCTGGCTCGCGGTGCTGCGGGCCCAGATCGAGTTGGGCGCCGAGATTGGGACCGTGCCGTCGTCAACCCTCGCCGACTACGAAAGGGTTTTGGACGACGTCGATTTGGAGTCGATCACCGAACGCGAACGGATGCTGCGCCACGACGTGAAGGCCCGCATCGAGGAGTTCAACGCGCTGGCCGGCCACCAGCACGTGCACAAGGGGATGACGAGTCGGGATCTGACCGAGAACGTCGAGCAGCTGCAGATCCGCCGTTCGCTGGAGCTGGCGCACGCCCACGGGGTGGCGGTGGTCGCCCGGCTGGCCGAACGCGCCGCTGCCTACCGCGATCTCGTGATCACAGGCCGCAGCCACAACGTGGCCGCCCAGGCCACCACACTTGGCAAGCGGTTCGCGTCTGCTGCCGACGAGATGCTGATCGCGCTGACGCGTGTGCGTGAGCTGATCGACCGCTACCCGCTACGGGGCATCAAGGGTCCGATGGGTACCGGCCAGGACATGCTCGACCTGTTCGGCGGGGCCAGCGCGGACGCGGGGAGCGGAACAGCCTCAGAGCGGCTCGCGGAGTTGGAGCGCCGCGTGGCCGGATTCCTCGGCTTCGACGCGGTGCTCACCAGCGTCGGACAGGTCTATCCGCGGTCGCTCGACCATGACGTCACGTCTGCGTTGGTTCAGCTCGGTGCGGGACCGTCGTCGCTGGCGCACACCATCCGGCTGATGGCCGGCCACGAACTCGTCACTGAGGGGTTCGCGCCGGGCCAGGTCGGTTCGTCAGCGATGCCGCACAAGATGAACACCCGCAGCTGCGAACGGGTCAACGGGCTGCAGGTCGTGCTACGCGGGTACGCGTCGATGGCCGCGGAACTCGCGGGTGCGCAGTGGAATGAAGGGGACGTGTTCTGCTCGGTGGTGCGACGCGTGGCGTTGCCCGACGCGTTCTTCGCGATCGACGGACAGATCGAAACGATCTTGACGGTGCTCGAGGAATTCGGCGCGTATCCCGCCGTGATCGAGCGGGAGCTGAATCGCTATCTGCCGTTCCTGGCGACCACGCGCATCCTGATCGCAGCGGTCAAGGCGGGGATGGGGCGGGAGGCGGCGCACGAGGTGATCAAGGAACATGCGGTCGCGGTGGCGCTGGCGATGCGTGAGCGCGGCGCCGAACCTGACCTGCTGGACCGGCTGGCCGCCGACCCGCGCCTGCCGCTGGACCGGGCGGCACTGGACGAGGCGCTCGCCGACCGGCAGGCGTTCATCGGTGCCGCCGGCGGCCAGGTCGACGCCGTGGTGTCCGCGGTCGACGAACTGGTGAGCCGCTACCCCGAGGCCGCGAAGTACACACCCGGCGCGATCCTGTAGCGGCGCATGCGGTCCCGGGTCGCCGACCTCCCGCTGTCGCCCGACGTGTTCGCTTCGGTGATGGCGACCGGAATCGTGTCGATCTCGGCGCGTGATCAAAACTACTGGCGGATCAGCGGTGTACTCGCTGCGGTCGCAGTGGTGGCGATGATATTGCTGACGCTATTGTCGATAGTCAAAAACATTGTGCGAAAGCGCTTTCCGTTTCAGTGGAACGATCCCGACGTGGCGGTCCGGTTGTTCACGTTCGTGGCGGCCTGCACGGTGCTGGGCGCGCGGTTCGAGACTCATCCGGGCGTGGTCGGGAGCCTCGCCGCGATCGCGTGGCTCGCATGGGTTGTGCTTGCGGTAGCCACCGTGCGCAGCATACGGCCGTTCAACAGAACCGGTCTGCGCGACCGGGCTCACGGGGCGTGGGAGCTGGCCACCGTCGCGACGTCGGGCCTCGCGATCGTCACCGCGCAGCTGGCGTTTCTCGGTCGCGACGCCGAGTTGTTAAACGTCGGAATCGTCGTGTGGCTGACCGCAATCGGCATCTACGGCGCGGTCACATGGCTGATCCTGTGGCGAGCCGCTGCGGTCCCGAGCGACGACATCTGGCGGCCGGACAGCTGGATTCTGATGGGCGGCTTGGCTATTGCGACGCTCGCCGGCGACAGCCTGCATCGCGCGTCGATGGCGGTTGTCATCGAGGACTGGCTGACCGGCGCAATACGCTCGCTGACGGTGGTGACCTGGGTGATCGCCACGCTGTGGATTCCGCCGCTCATCTACCAGACGGCGCGCCACTTGCACTTGCGATTCACCGGTGCGTGGTGGGCGATGGTCTTCCCGCTCGGGATGTATTCGGCCGCGACGTTCGCGATGGGTGTCGAGACGGGCTGGCGGCCCTTCCGAACGATGTCCCTGGCGGGTTTCTGGATCGCGTTCGCGGCGTGGCTGCTGGTCGCCCTCGCCGCGGCGGGAGCTGTTCGACGGGTTCGAACACGGTGACTCGGGTACCCGGATGGCATGGCTCATCAGAATCTGCAATCAAACGTCGAAACGATCGAACCCGCATCAGACCCGTCCAGCCGCGCAGGATTGGCCAGCACAGTGGTGAACTGGGTGTTAGCCCTGCTGACCATTCCGGCCGCAGTCGGCGTGGTGTTCGTCGCGGTCGGCAGCGTGATGAGCACCGCCGGCTGCGCCGCCAACGCGTGTGAATCTCCCAGTTCGTTCTGGTTCGGCGTGCTGATCTACGGCGCGCCCGTCGTCGCCGCGGCGACGGTCATCGCGTCGTTCTTCACCGCCAGGCGTCGGTGGGGGATCGCGGTGCCGCTGGGCGCGTTGGCGCTGCTGGCGATCGACGTAGCCGCTCTCGTGTTGTCGTTCCGCTAGCGGTCTGAGCGCGCTCAGACCGCCTGACCGCGCCTCAGCGCGCCCAAACCGACGCCGGCGGCGCGCAGTTCCAACGCGGCGAGACCATATATCGCGTCGGGATCTTCTCGGCGCCAGGCTCCGACGGGGTCGGCGCTGACACTGGCGAGCCGCCTCAGCGGCCGGTTCGCCAACGCCCGCAGCGCCAGCAGCTGCACACCGGTAGGCGTGGCGGCGAGCCCGACGAGCGTCTGCTTGCGCCTGAAAAAGCGCACCCGCAGGAACAGCCACGGCATTGCGAGCGCGAGGATCGGCGGTGCCGCCACCGCCAGCGCCAGCAGCACGGCAAGCCAGGTGGCCGTCGTGTCGATGCTGTGTCCTGCCCCGGCGATGTCGCGCGCCGCATCGGCGGCGGCGGTAAGCGGCTTGCCCAGCGCGTCGCCGATCAACGGCACCTTGCTTGTGCTGTGTCCCGCAGAATCCAGGTTGCCTGCGACGCCGTTCGCGCCGCTTTGCACCGTCCGGCCGGCCTCGGCGATCGTCGCTATCGCGGTGTGTACCGCCAGCCCGATTCCCACCCAGAGCACCGTCCAGCTGATCACGACGATGTCGCTGATGATCTGGAAGGCAAACCGGTGCGGCCTGCTGGCATAGGGCACGTAACGGGTCATCATCCGACGATCCCAGCACAGCGAGGGCGCCCGGCGTTGCCGTTAGGCTGACGCGATGCGCCCCGCCCTTACCGACTACCGCCACCTGGCCAGCGGCAAGGTGCGCGAACTGTACGAGGTGGACGACGAACACCTGTTGTTCGTGGCCACCGACCGGATCTCGGCGTTCGACTATGTGCTGCAGTCGCAGATCCCGGACAAGGGCCGGATCCTGACCGCGATGAGCGTGTTCTTCTTCGACCTGGTCGACGCGCCCAACCACCTCGCGGGTCCGCCCGACGATCCACGGATTCCCGACGAGGTGTTGGGTCGCGCGCTGCTGGTGCGCCGGCTCGAGATGCTGCCGGTCGAATGCGTCGCCCGCGGATATCTCACCGGCTCCGGGCTGCTGGACTACGAGAAGACGGGCAAGCTCTGCGGGATCGAGCTGCCGCCGGGTCTGGTGGAGGCCAGCAAGTTCGACGAGCCGTTGTTCACGCCGGCCTCGAAAGCCGAGCTGGGACAACACGACGAGAACATCTCGCTTCACGACGTGGCGAAGTTGGTCGGCGAAGAGCGGGCCGATATGCTGCGCGACCTGACGCTGCGGATCTACCGCCAGGCCGCCGACCACGCGCTGCGCAACGGAATCATCATCGCGGACACCAAGTTCGAGTTCGGCGTCGACGACAACGGCGAGCTCGTGTTGGCCGACGAAGTGTTCACGCCCGATTCATCGCGGTACTGGCCGGCCGACGAATACCAGGTCGGGGTCAGACAGAATAGCTTCGACAAGCAGTTCGTCCGCAACTGGCTGACCGACCCGGGGTCGGGCTGGGACCGTTTCGGCGACGACTCGCCCCCACCGCTGCCGCCTGACATCGTGGACGCCACACGAGCACGTTATATCGAGGCCTACGAACGCATTTCGGGCCTGCCGTTTTCGGACTGGATCGGGCCGGCCGGGTGAACACGCGTCCCGAGCCGCCGCAGCCCAAACGCGTCGACCATGTGCGTGAGCACCACGGCGATGTATTCGTCGACCCGTACGAGTGGCTGCGCGACAAGTCGAATCCCGAAGTGATCGACTACCTCGACGCTGAGAACGCCTACACAGAGAAGCTGACCGAAGACCTCGCCCCGTTGCGCCAGCAGATCTTTGACGAGATCAAGGCGCGCACCAAGGAGACCGATCTGTCGGTACCGACGCGTCGCGGGAGTTGGTGGTACTACGGACGCAGCTTCGAGGGCAAGCAGTACTCGGTGCAATGCCGCTGCCCCGTCGCGGATCTCGACGACTGGTCGCCTCCCCAGTTCGATGAGCACACGGAGATCCCCGGTGAGCGGATACTCCTCGACGAGAACCAGGAAGCCGAGGGGCACACGTTCTTCGCGCTCGGGGCCGCCGGTGTCAGCATCGACGGGAACATCCTCGCCTACTCCGTCGATGTGGTCGGCGATGAGCGGTACACGTTGCAGTTCAAGGACTTACGCACCGGCGAGCGCTATCCCGACGAGATCGCCGGCATCGGAGCGGGTGTGACATGGGCCGCCGACAGCCAGACCGTCTACTACACCACGGTCGACGACGCGTGGCGGCCGGACACGGTGTGGCGCTACCGGCTGGGTTCGGGCGTGCCCGCCGAGCAGGTCTACCACGAACCCGACGAGCGGTTCTGGCTCGCGGTCGGCCGCACCCGCAGTGACGCCTACATCCTGATCGCGGCGGGCTCTGCGATCACGTCGGAGGTTCGCTACGGCGACGCGGCCGACCCTGACGCGCAGTTCACTACGGTGCTGTCGCGCCGAGATGGCGTGGAGTACTCGGTGGACCACGCGGTGGTCGGCGGCGAGCAGAAATTCGTAATCGTGCACAACGAGGGTGCGGTGAACTTCACGGTGGTCGAGGCGCCGGTGGATGATCCTTCGGCCCAGCGCACGCTGATCGAGCACCGTGACGATGTGCGTATTGACGGCGTGGATGCGTTCGCGGGCTATCTCGTGGTCAGCTACCGACGCGAGGCCCTGCCCCGGATCCAGTTGTGGCCCATAGGTTCTGATGGCAGCTACGGTGAGCCTGAAGAGATTTCGTTCGACTCGCCGTTGATGTCGGCGGGACTCGGCGCCAACCCGAACTGGGATGCCCCGATGATGCGGGTCGGGGCCACGTCGTTTCTGACGCCGGTGCGCGTGTATGACCTCGAGCTGGCCACCGGCCGCCGGACACTTCTGCGCGAACAGCCGGTGCTCGGCGACTACCGTCGCGAGGACTACGTCGAGCGACGCGACTGGGCGGTCGCTCCCGACGGCGCGCGGGTCCCACTTTCGATAATCCACCGCGCCGGCCTCGAGCTGCCGGCACCGACAGTCGTCTACGGCTACGGTGCGTACGAATTGTGCGAAGACCCAAGGTTTTCCATCGCCCGGCTGTCGCTGCTTGACCGCGGGATGGTGTTCGTGGTCGCACACGTGCGCGGCGGCGGCGAGCTGGGGCGGCTGTGGTACGAGAACGGCAAGCTGCTGAAAAAGAAGAACACCTTCACCGACTTCATCAGCTCGGCAAGGCATCTCATCGACAGCGGTGTGACGAAATCGGAGAACCTGGTGGCGATGGGCGGCAGCGCCGGTGGCCTTCTTATGGGGGCGGTGGCCAACATGGCGCCCGACCTGTTCGCAGGCATCCTGGCCCAGGTTCCCTTCGTCGATCCGCTGACCACCATATTGAATCCGCTGCTTCCGTTGACGGTCACCGAATGGGACGAGTGGGGAAACCCGCTGCGCGACAAGGATGTCTACTTCTACATGAAATCCTACTCACCGTATGAGAACGTCGAGGCGAAGGAGTATCCGGCGATCCTGGCGATGACGTCGCTGCATGACACCCGCGTCTACTACGTGGAGCCGGCCAAATGGGTTGCGGCGCTGCGGTACACCAAGACCGACGAGCATCCGGTCCTGCTGAAAACCGAGATGAGCGCCGGCCACGGCGGTATCAGCGGCCGCTACGAGCGGTGGAAGGAAGTCGCGTTCCAGTTCGCGTGGCTGCTGGCCACCGGAGGCGCTGGGCCGGCGACATCAGATACTGCCGACAGCTACCAGAACGGCACCGGCCAGAAATAGCACCTGCATCAGGGTGCGCGGCATCAGCGGCGTGTCGGGTGCGTGCTCGGAGCGTTTGCCGCCCGCGGCATAGATGTTCGCAGGAAACACCGCGACCATGAGCACAGCAAGGCAGACCGCGGCCGCGACCCGCGTCTGGGGGATCAACAGGCCGATCGCGCCGAGCAGCTCCAGTACGCCGGTGATGGTCACGAGCAGTCCGGGTGCGGGCAGCTTGGGCGGCACGATCGCGATCAGGCCGCTGCGCAGCGGCGCAGCGAAGTGCGCGATCCCGGTGACCACGAACATCGCGGCCAGCCCGATCGCGACGGCCGCCGGCCAGGCATCCGTGTAGTCCCATCCCAGCCAGCCCGCGAGCCGGGCGGCGATGCTTGCGACGACGAGAGCGATCAGTGGAGCCATGGCGCGTCTCCAATCTAGGCAGTGACAAGATGAGATCAATTTAGGGCTAGATCTAGCCAGTGTCAAGTTTTGGGGTTACGATTCGACGATGAGCGCGCCATCGCGCCCTCAGTACCACCACGGGGATCTGAAAGCGGTCATCCTGGCAGAGACCGCTCGGCTGGTGGCCGATCACGGCGCCGAAGGGGTCTCGCTGCGGCAACTCGCCCGAAATGCCGGCGTTTCGCATGCCGCCCCGGCTCACCATTTCACCGATCGGCGCGGACTGTTCACAGCGCTTGCGGCGGAAGGCTTTTGGCTGCTCGCCGATGCATTGAAGGGGGCCAGGGGAGACTTCGCCGGCGCGGCACTGGCGTACGTGCGCTTCGCGATCGAGCATCCCGGCCACTACGCGGTGATGTTCGACCGCTCGCTGGTGGACACCGCCGACGGGGACCTGGCCGCGGGAGAGGCAACGGCCGGATCGGAGCTGTCGAAGGGGGTCGCCACGCTCGTCGACCCGCGCGCAACGTCCGATCCCGCGGGTGCGGAGCTTGCCGCCTGGTCGCTCGTGCACGGTTTCGCGATGCTGTGGCTCAACCACGCGGTTCCGGCCGACATCGCGCAGGCGGATCCGATGGTCACGGTCGACCGGATCGCGCGGATGCTCTTCGACGGCTAACGCCCAGGCCTGGGCTGGTGCGCGTCCGTGCCGGAACTGGACACCTGCTGTCGGCGTGTATGACACCGTTCGGACACCTGAAGTGGCCACACTCGATCTGTGGCTGGACAGCTCATCGTGTCGATCTCGGGCATCCGGGACCGCACCGTTGCGGACGCCAATGGATTCAGCGAGTTGTTGGACGCGCGTGGGGTGCCGGTGTCTTTCCTGGTTGCGCCGCGGCTGGCCGGCGGCTATCGGCTGGCGGATGACGCCCCGACGGCGGAGTGGCTGCGTTCCCGCCGCGAGCACGGGGACGCCGTCGTCTTGCACGGGTACGACGCCGCGGCGACCAAGAAGCGGCGTCCCGAGTTCGCGGCACTGCCCGCGCATGAGGCCAACTTGCGGCTGATAGCGGCCGATCGTGTACTCGAGCAAATCGGCCTGCGCACCCGATTGTTCGCACCGCCGGGATGGCTAGCGTCTGCAGGCACAGTTGAGGCGCTACCCCGCAACGGGTTTCGACTTCTCGCCAGCATGAGCGGCATCACGGACCTGGTGCGCCAAACCACGACACGGGCACGCGTGATCGGCATCGGTGCGGGATTCCTGACCGAACCGTGGTGGTGCCGTACGCTGGTGCTGGCCGCCGAACGCGTGGCCCATCGTGGTGGCGTCGTCCGGATCGCCGTCTCGGCAAAGCAATTGAGCGGGTCGGGTCCGCGTCAGGCGATGATCGACGCAATCGATCTGGCGCTGATGCATCGAGCCACGCCGACAGTGTATAACTGGCGGCCCCACCGCCCGTCGCAACTCGATGCCGCCTGAGCGTCTGCCCGGCCCGTCCGTCCCGTCCCCTGCTCGGCAGGAGAGGCGATGGGGCAGGAACGGAAGTCAGAACTCGGTGGCGTTTTCGGCTTCTAGCACCCGGAATTCAGCGCTGCCCATCTCCGTGAAGCGCTGGTAGAAGATGCCGTAGGCGTCCGGGTTCACGATGCCCTGATGAATCGGTATGGCGCGGTTGGGGTTTACCGCTCTCAGGTACTCGATCGCCTCGGAGATCTTCATCCACGGTGCAGCCGCGGGCAGCGCCAGCACGTCGACCGGCTCCCGCGGGATGTGGAGCGCATCGCCGGGATGCATCAGCCGGGCCGCGTGCTCGCCATCGCCGACGAGGTACGAAATGTTGTTGATCAGAGGGATTTCCGGATGGATGACCGCATGCACGCCACCGACGCCTCGTACCCGCACGCCGCCGACGGTCAGTTCGTCGCCGACGTTGACCGGCTGCCACGGCTCGCCGAGTTGCGCCGCGGTCTGCGGATCGGCGTACAGCAGCGCGTCGGGATTGCCGTCCAGCAGCGCGGGCAGCCGTGACGTGTCGACGTGATCGGGGTGCTGATGCGTGATGAGGATCGCCGACAGTCCGGTGATGCCTTCGAAGCCGTGGGAGAACGTGCCGGGGTCGAACAACAGCGTGGTGTCCGCGCCGCCGGCGGGAAACGTGGCGAGCAGACAGGAATGGCCGAAATGGGTCAACTGCATGCCGTCGATTGTGCGCCGAGAAGGCGACTGCTCGGTATCCTGGCCCGCTAGGGGGTGGTCGGTGACCCGAGTGCTAGCGGCCCTCAGCGCGGCCGCGATGACGGCCGCCTTCAGCCTGGTTGGTCCGATCGTGCGCGCCGAGCCCGACACTTGTCCGCCCAACTGCGACCGCATTCCCGCCGCCGCCTGGATCGATCCCGCCGCAATCCCGCTCGCCGCCAGGTACGGGTGGCCGAATCTCGCCGGCATCGCGGTGTTCCTGCAACGACCTCGGTTCCGGTTCGAGGAGGTGTGCGCGACCCCTCCGATTGCGGGCGATCCGCGGGACTTTTCGGTAGCGGCGAAGGCCACGGTCGCCAATCCGCCCGGGCAATGGCAGCTTCAGGTTCAGGTACTGCATTGGCGCGGAGAGTCCTGGTATGGCGGGCAGCTCGCCGACCAGGTCGTGCATTCGGCGACGACGGCGCTACGCGCGTGCCAGGCCACCGCGCCGCTGACGTCGCCGTCGATCACCACCGACGAGCCGGGCAAGCTGGCTTCTGTGCTCAGCGTCGCGGGGGGCGAGCCGATGGTTGTCCACCAGTACCTTGTCTCGCACCCCCAGAGCGGGACCGCCGTTGAGCTGGCCATGTGGGCGTCGTCGCCGCCGGCGGAGAACTGGCCGGTGATTCCCGACGCGCAGGTGCTCGACGCGCTGGTGGCGCCGTTGTGCGCCGCCTACATCGCCTCGTGCCGGTGACCCGGTCCCCGCAGGTCCGCCGGTAGAGTTGGTCCGGCAATCCTCATCACCAGCAAGGAGCAATGCATGGCGCGCGTGGTGGTCAACGTCATGCCGAAGGCCGAGATCCTCGACCCGCAGGGCCAGGCGATCGTCGGCGCGTTGAGCCGGCTTGGGCACGTGGGAATCTCAGATGTGCGGCAGGGCAAGCGGTTTGAATTGGAGGTCGACGACACAGTCGACGATTCGACCGTTGCCGAGATCGCCGAGGCGCTCTTGGCCAACACCGTGATCGAGGACTGGACCGTGAGCAGGGAACCGTCATGACCGACGGCCGGATCGGGATCATCACCTTCCCCGGCACGCTCGACGACGTGGACGCCGCCAGGGCCGTCCGGCGGGTCGGCGCGGAAGCGGTGAGCCTGTGGCACGCCGATGCCGACCTCAAAGGCGTGGATGCCGTCGTTGTGCCGGGCGGGTTCTCCTACGGCGACTACTTGCGTGCGGGCGCGATCGCGCGGTTCGCGCCGGTGATGGGCGAGGTGATCGCCGCAGCTGGTCGGGGGATGCCAGTCTTGGGGATTTGCAACGGTTTTCAGGTGCTGTGCGAAGCCGGCCTGCTGCCGGGGGCGCTGACCCGCAACGCGGGCCTGCACTTCGTCTGCCGCGACGTGTGGCTTCAGGTGGCGTCGACCGCGACGACGTGGACGTCCCGCTATGAGCTCGGCGCCGATCTGTTGGTGCCGCTGAAGTCCGGCGAGGGTCGCTACGTTGCCGCCGAGGCCGTCCTCGACAAGCTGGAGGCAGAGGACAGGGTGGTGTTCCGCTACCGCGACAATCCCAACGGGTCGATGCGTGACATCGCCGGCATCTGCTCGGCCAACCACCGCGTGGTCGGCTTGATGCCCCACCCCGAGCACGCGACCGAGCCGTTGACCGGCCCGTCCGACGACGGGCTGGACCTGTTCTATTCGGCGCTGGATTCTGTGTTGGCGGCTTAGCCGTCAGCGAGCGTGCGCAAAATGCCGCATTCAGCGGCGTTTCGGCGGTAGGACACGCACGCTCGCGGTAGGGGCTCAGGGGGTGAGGGCGACCGAGGCTTCGGCGGTGTAGACGAGGAACGTCAGGGTCTCCTGCAAATACAGCTGCACCGTGTCGGCGTCGTGGCTGGTGTACCCGATCGATACGTCCGTGCCGAGTTGCAGGTCGAAATCCCCTCCGCGCGTGGTCAAAACGAACGCACCGTCGATCGCGGGCGCCCAGATGATGTCGCCGTCGACGAGCCTCGTTGAGGTGTTCGCGGATCGGGTAGCCGTGCTCGGTCGTCTCGCTCACCGCCGTGTAGACGTCGGCGGACAGCAGCACGGAATAGGGTCCGTCGACGCCGGCGAGCCGCAACTCGGAGAGCGCCTGGCTGATCACGTCGGGAATCTGACGGGCGTCGTCGGGCAGAGCCAGCGCCGGATTGGACGTGGTCTGCCGGATGCCCTCGATGCTCGCGGCCGCGTATCCCTCGAAGATCGCCCGGTCCTCCACGAACGCAAGCTTCTTCGCGGCATCCTTGACGGGATCCCAGTCGGAGTCCTGCGACCCGCGCTCGACGTCGTCGATGTCGGAGCGCTGCAGGGTGAACGGAACACGTAGCCGCACAAGCGGTTTGCTCTCGCGCAGGTGAGAAACCACGCCATCGGTGGGCGGCTTGACGTCGAGCAGGTGACCGGTGCTGACGGCTGCGGTCACCGGGCCGCCGGGATCACTGACGTCCACCACCCGACGTCCGGCGATATGCCGCTTGAAAGTCCTGGCGGCCTCCAATTCGATTTCGGCCCAGGCAAGTTCGGTGACCGGCGCCAGTTCTCGGTAAAGGTTGTTCATGAGGGGATTCCTTTCAGGCTGCCGATGGCCAGTGAGCCGTCTGCGCTGGGCACCGTGACGGTGGTCGGCTCTGCGGCCGCGCCGGGTAGTGGTGGTGGATCGTCGAGGAAGCCGACAACCGGGCTGAAGAACAGTCCGCCGGTGACAGCGGTCGAGAAGTCGAGGATCCGGTCGGTGTTATCGGGTGGATCGCCGAGGAACATGTTGCGCAGCATCGCCTCTGTGACGTCCGGGGTGGCCGCGTACCCGATGAAATACGTTCCGAATTCGCCCTTTCCGACTTCACCGAACGGCATGTTGTGCCGGACGATCTTGCGCTCGCTGCCGTCCGTCGTCGGTGATCACGTTGAGCGCAATATGCGAATTCGCGGGCTTTTCGTCGTCGTCGAACTCGATGTCTTCGAGCTTGGTGCGGCCGATCACCCGCTCCTGCTCGGTGACGGACAGGGACTTCCACGCCGCCATGTCGTGGATGTAGTTCTGCACGATCACGTAGCTGCCGCCGGCGAAGTCGGGGTCCTCTTCGCCGACGAACACCGACGCCTCGGCCAGCGGTCCGACGGGGTTCTCGGTGCCGTCGACGAAGCCCAGCAGGTCGCGGTTGTCGAAGAACCGGAAGCCGTGCACCTCGTCGACGACGGTGAGCGCGTCGCCCATCGTGTCGGTGATTCTGCTCGCCAGCTCGAAGCACACGTCCATGCTCTCGGCGCGGATGTGAAACAACAGATCGCCCGGCGTGGACGGCGCGGTGTGCCGCGGCCCCTTCAGCTCGAGGAACGGGTGCAGCTCCGCCGGACGCAGTCCGGAGAACAGCCGGTCCCACGACGCAGAGCCGATGGATGTCACCATCGACAACCGCTTGCTGGGGTCGCGAAAGCCGATTGCCCGGACCATTCCGGAGAGGTCGGGCAGCGCATCGTGCACGGCACCCTCGCCGCCTTCGTCGATGGTGGCCACCAGGAAAATGGCCGCGGGCGTCAGTGGCGCCAGAACTGGTTGCGGCAGAGCCGGGAGCACGAGACAGACCCTAGTCCGAACCGACGGGGTCGCGGCAGAAAGGATGGGCAACATGTCGAAAGCGAGTGCCAAGGGCTTGTGTGAGTTCATCGATGCGTCGCCGTCGCCGTACCACGTGTGCGCCACCGTGGCCCAGCGGCTCACGGCCGCCGGTTACACCGAACTCGTCGAAGCGGATCGGTGGCAGGCCGATGGACGGTATTTCACCGTGCGGGCCGGGTCCATCGTGGCGTGGAATTCCATGGGGCCGCCTGATCGTCCGTTTCGGGTCGTCGGCGGTCACACGGACAGCCCCAACTTGAGGGTCAAGCAGCATCCCGATCGGTTCGTCAGCGGGTGGCAGGTCGTCGCGCTGCAGCCCTACGGCGGCGCGTGGCTGAACTCCTGGCTGGATCGCGATCTCGGGGTCAGCGGCCGGCTGTCGGTGCGGGAGGCCGGGGCCGCCGCACAGCGGCTGATCCGCATCGACGGACCGGTGCTGCGGGTGCCGCAGCTGGCGATCCACCTGGCCGAGGACCGCAAGGTGGTCAAGCTCGATCCGCAGCGACACATGAACGCGGTGTGGGGCGTGGGCGACGGTGCCCGCTCGTTCCTGGCCTATGTGGCCGAGCGGGCAGGCGTCGACGTCGGTGACGTGCTGGGCGCCGATTTGATGACCCACGATGTGCAACCGTCCACGGTGATCGGCGCGGACGGTGACCTGCTCAGCGCGCCGAGGCTGGACAACCAGGCCACGTGCTATGCGGGCCTCGAGGCGTTTATCGCCGCCGAGCCGCGCGATCATCTGCCCGTGCTCGCGCTGTTCGACCACGAGGAGGTGGGGTCGACGTCCGACCACGGCGCCCAGTCGAATCTGCTCACCACCGTGCTGGAGCGAATTGTGCTGGTGGAAGGCGGAACTCGCGAGGACTATCTGCGCCGGCTGCCGGGGTCGGTGGTGGCGTCGGGGGACATGGCGCACGCCACCCACCCGAACTATCCGGAGCGTCACGAGCCCGGGCATCTCATCGAGGTGAACGCCGGGCCGGTGCTGAAGGTCCAACCGAACCTGCGCTATGCGAGCGACGGCCGCTCGGCCGCGGTGTTCGCGCTGGCCTGCGAGCAGGCGGGCGTTCCGCTGCAGCGCTACGAGCACCGGGCCGACCTGCCGTGCGGGTCGACGATCGGGCCGATGACGTCGGCGCGCACCGGAATTCCAACGGTGGACGTCGGCGCGGCGCAGCTGGCGATGCATTCCGCGCGCGAGCTGATGGGCGCCGACGACGTCGCGTCGTATTCGGAGGCGCTGCAAGCCTTTCTGTCTCCGGGCTGACGCGGATACACCGGACAGTTCGTCGCCCCCGGTTGCGTCGATTTCTGCACCAGGGCCGCGATTATTGAGCGCTCCACAGCCTTGGTGCAGATCTCGGCGCCCGGACCTCCATACGAGCCCACGGGAATGGCCGATGCGTGGCAACCGGGAACGAGGCGACCGGGGATTCTAAGCTGTCTGCGTGACGTCCCCGCTCGCACAGCAGGCCACCGCATTGCTCGACTCGGTGGAACACGCGGCCGCGACGCCGGACCTGCCGCAGCCGTACCGCGAGCTGGGTCTCAAGGACGACGAATACGCCCGGATCCGGGAGATCCTCGGCCGCCGGCCCACCGACGCCGAACTGGCCATGTACTCGGTGATGTGGAGCGAGCACTGCTCCTACAAGTCGTCCAAGGTGCATCTGCGCTACTTCGGCGAGACCACCAGCGACGAGATGCGGTCGAGGATGCTGGCGGGCATCGGTGAGAACGCCGGTGTGGTCGACATCGGTGACGGCTGGGCCGTGACCTTCAAGGTCGAATCCCACAACCATCCGTCGTACGTCGAGCCGTACCAGGGGGCGGCCACCGGGGTCGGCGGCATCGTGCGCGACATCATGGCGATGGGCGCACGC
Organism: uncultured Actinomycetota bacterium; assembly: GCA_963744085.1. Classification (GTDB taxonomy): domain Bacteria; phylum Actinomycetota; class Actinomycetes; order Mycobacteriales; family Mycobacteriaceae; genus Mycobacterium. The sequence goes on along the minus strand of CAVUSK010000009.1, from coordinate 226,382 downwards.
CCCGTCGCGGTCATGGACCAGCTGCGGTTCGGCGCCGCCGACGCCCCCGACACCCGGCGGGTCGTCGACGGTGTCGTCCGGGGCATCGGTGGCTACGGCAACTCGCTCGGTTTGCCGAACATCGGCGGCGAGACCGTGTTCGACGCGTCGTATGCCGGCAACCCGCTGGTGAACGCGTTGTGCGTCGGGGCCCTGCGCAAAGAGGACCTGCACTTGGCATTCGCGTCGGGTACCGGCAACAAGATCATCCTGTTCGGCGCCCGTACCGGGCTCGACGGCATCGGCGGAGTTTCAGTGCTCGCATCGGAGACATTCGGTGGCGACGAGTCGGGTTCGACGTCGCGTAAGAAGCTGCCGTCGGTGCAAGTCGGTGACCCGTTCATGGAGAAGGTGCTCATCGAGTGCTGCCTCGAGCTGTACGCCGCCGGTCTGGTGGTCGGCATTCAGGATCTCGGCGGGGCCGGATTATCTTGCGCCACATCGGAATTGGCGTCTGCCGGCGACGGCGGCATGGCGATCGAGCTGGACAAGGTGCCGCTGCGCACCGCCAACATGACCCCCGCCGAGGTGCTCGCAAGCGAGTCGCAAGAACGCATGTGCGCCGTGGTCAAGCCCGAGAACGTCGACGCATTCCTCGCGGTGTGCCGTAAGTGGGACGTGCTGGCCACGGTGATCGGAGAGGTCACCGACGGCGAGCGGCTGCACATCACCTGGCACGGCGAAACCGTGGTCGACGTGCCGCCGCGCACCGTCGCTCACGAAGGCCCCGTCTACCAGCGTCCTGTGCAGCGCCCCGACACCCAGGACGCGCTGAACGCCGACACGTCGGCCCGACTGCCGCGGGCCGCCACCGGCGACGAGCTGCGCGCCACTTTGCTTGTGCTGCTTGGCAGTCCGCACCTGTGCAGCCGTGCGTTCATCACCGAACAGTACGACCGGTACGTGCGTGGCAACACCGTCCTTGCCGAGCACGCGGACGGCGGCGTGCTGCGTATCGACGAGCAGACCGGCCGCGGCATCGCGGTGTCCACCGATGCCAACGGTCGCTACGCCCAACTCGACCCGTACCAAGGCGCGCAGCTTGCGCTGGCCGAGGCCTATCGCAACGTCGCTGTCACAGGTGCCACGCCGGTGGCCATCACCAACTGCCTCAACTTCGGGTCACCGGAAGATCCCGGTGTGATGTGGCAGTTTTCCCAAGCCGTGCGCGGCCTGGCCGACGGCTGTGCTGAGCTCGGCATCCCGGTGACCGGCGGCAACGTCAGCTTCTACAACCAGACCGGGGCCACCGCGATCCTGCCCACGCCTGTCGTGGGCGTGCTCGGTGTGTTAGAAGACGTTTCCCGGCGCATCCCAACCGATTTCGGCACCGAGCCGGGCGAGACCCTGATTCTTCTGGGCGACACCCGCGACGAGTTCGACGGGTCGGTCTGGGCGCAGGTGACCGCCGACCACCTCGGCGGCCGACCCCCCGCAGTCGATCTGCAGCGAGAGCGGCTGCTCGCCGACGTGCTCATCGCGGCCTCGCGCGACGGGCTGGTGTCCGCTGCCCATGACCTGTCCGAGGGCGGGCTGATCCAGGCGGTCGTCGAATCGGCGCTCGCCGGCGAAACCGGTTGCCGCATCGTCGTTCCCGAGGTCTTCCAATCCGGCACAGGTGCATTCACCTTTCTCTTCTCCGAGTCCGCCGGACGCGTGCTCGTCGCCGTCCCGCGCACCGAGGAGAGCAGGTTCCGCGCGCTGTGCGAGGCGCGGGGTCTGCCGGCCACCCGGATCGGCGTCGTCGACCAGGGCAGCGACTCGGTCGAGGTGCAGGGGCTGTTCACGGTGTCCCTCGACGAGCTGCGGGTGACCCACGAGGGCACGTTGCCGAAGCTGTTCGGCTAGGCGGTCTGCGTTGAAGGCCGCCGTCGACACTGCCACAGGTACCGGTGCGCCGACCGCGGAAACCGAGGAGCCTCGCGACCGACACCCGCTCATCGTGTGGGCGTGGGGCCTGGTGCGGCTGGACTTCGTGGGCGTCGCGGTCGGGGCGCTGTTCTTCTGCCTGTCTCTGACGCCGTCCCTATTGCCACGTGACTGGCTGTTCCAGGGCCTGATCGGCGGGATCAATGCCGCGATCGGGTACGGCCTCGGAGTGGTGCTCGGCACGCTGGTGTGGCGGACGCTGCTGCGGCGGCGCACCTGGTGGCCGCCCCGTCCGCGGGTCCTGTACGGGCTCAAGGCGGCCATCGTCGCGGCATCCGTGACGGCCAGCGTGCTGATGGTGATTCCCGCTGCGGCGTGGCAGCGCCAGGTGTCGGAGCTGATGGGCATCGAGGGCCCGTCGACGCTGCACTACATGCGCACGCTGCTGATCGCGGTCGGCGCCGGCGGCACGCTGGTCGGGGTGGCGCGCGTGATCCTCGACGCGATCAAGGCGTTAGCCCGGTACTTGATCAAGAGATGGGATGTCAACGACGAGGTCGCGTTGTTCATCGGCACCGCGATCGTCGCCGTGTTGATCATCACGCTGGTCAACGGCGTGCTGTTCCGTGGCTTCATCGGTGGCTCGAGCGCAATCTTCCAGCCACAGAACGCCAGCACCCGGCCGGGCATCGTCCAGCCGACTCAGCCCGAAAGATCAGGCAGTCCAAGCTCTTTCGCCACCTGGGATACTCTCGGCTACCAGGGCCGGATCTTCGTCGCCACCGGACCCCATGCCGACGAACTGACCGAACTCAACGGCCGCCCGGCCAAGGAACCGATCCGGATCTATGCCGGCTTAGCGACCGCCGACACCGACGAGGCCCGGGTGAACGTGATCTTGTCCGAGCTGCAGCGCACCGGCGCGTTCGACCGCAAGCTTCTGGTGATCGTGCCGACCACCGGCACCGGATGGGTCGACCCGATCGCTGCGCGGTCGATCGAGTCGATGTACAACGGCGACACCGCGATCGTGGCTCTGCAGTATTCGTACCTGCCGAGCTGGATCTCCTTTCTGGCCGACGAGCAGAGGTCGATGGAGTCCGGTAAACAGCTGATCGACGGTGTGCAGCGGCGGTGGGCCAGCCAGCCGCCGGAGCGCAGGCCGAAATTGGCGCTGTACGGCGAAAGCCTCGGGTCGATGGCTGGCCAGGGCGCGTTCAACTACCTTCCGGACATCGAACGGATGGGGTTCTCGTCGGTGCTGTGGGTCGGCCCGCCGAACGCCAGCACGCTGTGGCACGCGCTGACCGTGCGTCGCGACCCGGGTACACCGGAGGTCGAGCCGCGCTACGACGGTGGGCGCACGGTGCGGTTCTCTCAGGGGGACGACGTCGCGGCCGTCGCCGCGGCGCCCTGGCAAGGCACTCGTGTGCTGTTTCTGCAGCACGCATCCGACCCCATCGTGTGGTGGTCGCCCGATCTGGTGTTCGACCGGGCCGACTGGCTCGTCGAGCCGCCGGGGCGCGACCGCACCCCGTTGATGAGGTGGTACCCGATTGTCACGTTCTGGCAGGTCGGCTTCGACACATTCCACGCGGTGGACATGCCTGCCGGCCACGGCCACAACTACGGGAACACCGTGCTCGACGGATGGGTGGCGGTGGCGCCGCCCGACGGCTGGACGCCTGAGGACACCGACCGCGTCCGACGGGCACTGGAAAAGGTGGAGGCCGCAGGCGGTCCCGAATTCTGATGGGCGGCAACCTGATTCGGAAGCTTCAAGCGCTCGGCCTGGCAGGTGGCCTGGTGGCTTGGAGCGCGGGACCAGCCCGGCACTACCCGTTGGCGCAAGCGGTACTGGCGGCGGCACTGGTCGCGATCACGAAGGCGCCGTTGGGTTTCCGGCCGCCTGCGCTCTGGGCGGGCCTGCGCGTGGGCTCGATCGCGGCGTGGGCGGTGACCATGGCCGTCGCGGCCGGCACCGCGATCCCCCGGGTGCACGCCGCGATGGCCGATCGCACACCGCCCGCGTCGCCCGCGATCTGGCTCGCGCTGCGGATACCGGTGGGCACGGTCTGGTCGGAGGAAGCCGCCTACCGCGGCGCGCTGGCGACGCTGGCCGCCCACGGATTCGGCCCGCGGACAGGGCGATTGGTGCAGGCGGCCACTTTCGGGCTGTCGCATGTTCCCGACGCCCGCGTAACGGGCGAGCCAGTGGTCGGCACCGTGTTGGTGACCGGTGCCGCCGGTTGGGTGTTCGGCTGGCTGGCCGAGCTGTCGGAAAGCCTTGCCGCTCCTATGCTCGCCCACCTGGCGATCAACGAGGCGGGTGCACTGGCCGCGCTACGGGCGCAGTCGGGGAAAGGCGGCAACTATGGCGAGCCCTGACCGTGCGCGTTCGCGTACGTTCGTCGTGACCGGAGCGGCGTCGGGCATCGGTCTGGCCTGCGCCCGGCGACTGCTGGCCGAGGGGGGCACCGTCGTCGGCACCGACCTCGACGCACCCCGCGAAGACCTCGGCACGGGCTTCACGTTCGTGACTGCCGACGTCACCGACGAGGACGCCGTCGTCTCCGTGTTCGCCGCCGTGCCTGACCGCCTTGACGGCGTCGTGCACTCCGCGGGCGTCGCCGGGGGCGGGCCCGTGCACCTACTCGAGCGGTCCGAGTGGGAACGCGTGATCGCCATCAACCTCACCGGGACGTTTCTGGTGGCCAAGGCGGCCGTGGCCCGGATGATCGAGCAGCCGCGTGTCGACGGCGAGCGCGGCTCGATCGTCACCCTCGCCAGCATCGAAGGCCTCGAGGGCACGGCAGGCGGCAGTGCTTACAACGCGTCCAAGGGCGGCGTCGTGCTGCTCACGAAGAACATCGCGCTCGACTACGGCCCCAGCGGCATTCGGGCAAACGCCATCTGCCCCGGCTTCATCGACACGCCGATGATGGACAGCATCAGGGACTTGCCGGGCATGGAAGGCCCGGTGCGCTCCATCACCGAGGAACACGCCCTTCAGCGCCGGGGCCGGCCGGAGGAGATCGCAGCCATGGCGGCGTTCCTGGTGTCGGCTGACGCCTCGTTCGTCACCGGTCAGGCGATCGCGGTCGACGGCGGCTACACCGCGGGCCGCGATCACGGCGTCATCAAGCTCTTCGGCTTCCCCACCTGACCGGGACGGCGTCGCGTCAGACGTTGCGCTTGTCCGCGACTAATTCGTGCGGCTCGGTGTCTTGGTCGTCGATGCCGAAACTGATCACGCGGCGCGGCGTGATACGGATGATCGCGGAGTCCAGCGCATCGCCCGCCGCGCCGCTGCGGCCGTCGCCGGTAGTCGCCTGCTCAGCCACGCCGCGGATTTCCAGGCAGCGAACCCGCCACGGGTCGCGGGAGGCGATGTCGTCGACGACGAACGCGACCTTGTCGTTGGCGGCGATGTTGCGGAACTTCTGGCTGGCCGACATCCGGTATCCGCTGATGTCGATGGTGTCCAGGTCCTCGTTGTAGGTGAACCCGACTGGGCTGACCTGAGGAGTTCCATTCGGCTGAATAGTGGCCAATCGACCCAGCTCAGCGGCCTTCATGAACTCGATCTCGTGCGGTTTGAACGTCATCTCACCACGCTAAAACCTGAACTTCGCTTGATGTCAATGGCGTTAGGATCCGCCATGCCCACTCGCGCCGTCGGTCCCGATCAGACCCGCGCCGCGGTGCTGGCTGTGGCGGACTGGTTGCGCGACGATTCACTGCCGGCGCCCACGCGACACGACCTCGCATCGGCCGTCCGGCTGACCGCCCGCACTTTGGCCGCGGCGGCGCCCGGTGCCAGCGTCGAGGTGAGAATTCCGCCTTTCGTTGCGGTGCAATGCATTCCGGGTCCGCAGCACCGACGCGGCACCCCGCCGAACGTGGTCGAGACTGACCCGCGCACCTGGCTACTACTGGCCACCGGGCTGATGTCGGTGGCCGGTGCGGCTGACACCGGCCTGCTGCAGCTTTCCGGGTCGCGTGCCGGCGAGATCGCGTCATATCTCCCGGTGGTCGCGCTCGGGAAATGGCCTGACCGGAAATCTTGTTGAACACTGCGCGACACCGACGCGTCGTTTTCGTTACCGGGGGGTGATGACCGTAGACTCTGGTTGTCACCGACCCCTTCATTGGGAGCAGCCATACCGTGACCGGCCAACAGACCGACCACCTCGCGCTTGACAATTCGCCCCGCGAAGAATGCGGCGTCTTCGGTGTGTGGGCACCGGGCGAGGAAGTCGCCAAGCTCACGTACTACGGGCTCTACGCGCTGCAGCACAGGGGCCAGGAAGCCGCGGGCATCGCCGTCGCGGACGGCTCTCAGGTGCTGGTGTTCAAGGATCTCGGCCTTGTCAGCCAGGTGTTCGAAGAGCAGACGCTGGCCGCGATGGAAGGCCACGTCGCGATCGGGCATTGCCGCTACTCCACCACCGGGTCCACGACCTGGGAAAACGCCCAGCCGGTGTTCCGCAACACCGCCGCAGGCACGGGTGTTGCGCTCGGCCACAACGGCAACCTCGTCAACACCACCGAGCTGACGAAAAAGGCCCGCGACCTGGGGCTGATCGATACGCGCCGCCAGGGTACCGCCACCACCGACTCCGACATCCTCGGCGCGCTGCTGGCGCACGGCGCGGCCGACTCGACGCTGGAGCAGGCCGCGTTGGAGCTGCTGCCCAATGTGCGCGGCGCGTTCTGCCTGACGTTCATGGACGAGAACACGCTGTATGCGGCGCGTGACCCGTACGGCGTTCGGCCGCTGTCGCTGGGCCGGCTGGACCGCGGGTGGGTGGTGGCTTCGGAAACCGCCGCCCTCGACATCGTCGGCGCCTCGTTCGTCCGCGACATCGAGCCCGGCGAGCTGCTGGCTATCGACGCGGACGGTGTGCGGTCGTCCCGGTTCGCCAACCCGACGCCCAAGGGCTGCGTGTTCGAGTACGTCTACCTCGCGCGCCCCGACAGCACGATCGCCGGCCGCTCGGTGCACAAGACCCGAGTCGACATCGGCCGCGCGCTGGCCCGTGAACATCCCATCGAGGCGGACCTGGTGATCGGTGTGCCCGAGTCCGGGACGCCGGCAGCGGTCGGGTACGCGCAGGAGTCGGGCATTCCTTACGGCCAGGGTCTGATGAAGAACGCGTACGTCGGGCGCACTTTCATCCAGCCATCGCAGACCATCCGCCAGCTCGGCATCCGGCTCAAGCTCAATCCCTTGCGCGAGGTGATCCGCGGCAAGCGGCTCATCGTCGTCGACGACTCGATCGTGCGGGGCAACACACAACGGGCGTTGGTCCGGATGCTGCGCGAGGCCGGCGCGGTCGAAGTGCATGTGCGGATCGCATCGCCACCGGTGAAGTGGCCGTGCTTCTACGGCATCGATTTCGCGACTCCCGCGGAGTTGATCGCCAACGCGGTCGAGAACGAGGGCGAAGTGCTCGAGGCGGTGCGCCACGCGATCGGCGCCGACACACTCGGCTACATCTCGCTGCACGGCATGATCGCCGCCACCGAGCAGCCTGCATCACGGCTGTGCTGCGCGTGCTTCGACGGCACCTATCCGATCGAGCTGCCCAGCGAAACGGCGTTGGGCAAGAACGTGATCGAGCACATGCTGGCCAACGCTGCGCGCAGCGGCGCGCCGATGCAGGCCGAGAACGACAACGTCTCGGCGTTACGGCGACCATAGCCTCGCGACGACTCGTGACGGGTCGGTGAAGTCGCGTGCCGAGCCGCTGCAGATCTGGCAGCTGGACAGTCTGGACCGCTTGGACTGACGGTCGCCGTGACGGTCCTGGCTAACCCGCCCGATCCATCACGTCGCGGAACAGCTCGCGGAATCGCTTGCGATGCCACCGCAGCCCGCCGTACCAGTAGACGCGCCCGGGAATTCCCTTGGGGTAGAAGATCTCTCGCTGGTGATACGTGCTGCCTCGGCCGGACACGGTTGCCACGCGCATCTGCAGCCACGCTTCGCCGGGCACTCGGGTGTTCTTGTGCAGCCGCAGCAGGCGACCGGGTTCGCGACGTTTCACCTGCCAATCCCGTTGGGCGGACGTGCTTTCGACCACCCGCCAGAGTTCTTGCTCGCTGGCCGCTGTCCAGCCGGACCGTTTGATGGTGTACACGACTGCGCCGGCCCAGTCGGGATCGCTCGGCAGCGGCTCCGAGGGCGCTTTGTGACTCGCGTCCGACCACGACGTCTCGATGGTCCCGTCGGCGATTCGCTTGAGCGCCAATGAGACTGACTCCCTGAAATCAGCCAACCCGTCTGGTGGACGCGGAATGATGTCGTCGATGTCGTGGTTGAGCATCACTGCGTCGCAATGGAGTGATTCCACCAGCGGACGGGCCAGGCCGGGCGGAATCGGGGTGACCAGTCCCACCCACCAGCTGGCGATCGTGGGCGTGAGAAACGGCAGCACGACGATCACACGCCGATGCAGCCCCGCGGCTTCGGCATAGATCTGCATCATCTCGCCGTACTCGAGGACGTCGGGACCACCGATGTCCCACGCGCGTGACTCGGGAACGTCGACGGTGGCCGTCTCGACCAGATAATGCAGGACATCGCGAATCGCGATCGGCTGGATCTTGTTGTGCACCCACTTCGGCGTCGTCATCACCGGCAGGCGGTCGGTCAGGTGCCGGATCATCTCGAACGACGCCGAGCCGGAGCCGATGATCACACCCGCTTGCAGCACCAGGGTTTCGATTCCGGACGCCAGCAGGATCTCGCCGACACGCGTGCGGGAGCGCAGATGCGGAGACAACTTCGCGCCAGAGGGGTGCAGGCCGCTCAGGTACACCAGTCGCCGCACACCCGCGCGACGGGCCGCGGCGACGACGTTGTGTGCGGCGCGCTCCTCTTCGGCGGCGAAGTCCGTCGACGTGCCCATCGAGTGCACGAGGTAATACACAACGTCGGAATTGTCGAACGCGGCGACCAGCGAGTCGACGTCGGCGAGGTCTGCCCGGACCACCTCGGCGTCGTCCCGCCACGGCACGTCGGCAAGCTTGCTCGGGGTCCTGGCGGCCGCTCGCACCTCGTGGCCCCTTTCGAGCAGCCGCGGCACCAGCCGGCCGCCGACGTACCCGGTCGCGCCCGTCACCACGCAGCGCATCTGGCCGCCTTCCAGTCGTGAAGTTGTCCTTCGCCTGGAATTCGGAGCCACGCCGCCGATGGATTGCCGGTCAGCTGACTGCCGGCTCCTTGATGACGAGCTCGGCGCCCGCCTCGAAGGCGAGCTCCGGTCCCAGCACTGCGGCAGGAGTATAGGCACCGTGTGGAACGCGGCCAGTCAGTTGCGCCTGCACGACCGCGGCGGCGACCCGGCCGCTGAAGTCGTATCCATCGCCCATTTTCAGCCAGCCGCGCCGCGACGTGCCGTCCGGCCAGTCCAGCTCGGCATAGCTCAGTGAAACGTAGTCGGCTGGTTGACCCGCCGCTGGTCCGGGCGAATCCGTAAGCGACACAGCGTATTCCAAAGCGCGCCGCACGGCACCGAAGCGTGCGCCCCGGGCCAGTACAGGTAGCACGGTTCGAACGAATGGATGGGACGGGACCTCGGTGGTGAAGGCGTCGACGTCGGCTGCGCCTGTGGCACGAGCCGCGGCCTCGAGGTCACCCACCGCGACGCCGATCCCGCCGAGCACGTGACCCGTCGGCGTCGGGATACGCCAGTACGCACTGCCTGGTCGGGTCGCGGTGAGCTTCCTCCGCCGGTAAGCCCACCCTCCTACCGCCAGCACCTCGACGGCGCTGGCGGCGACATTGCGGCCGCGGTCGGCCATGCCGGGCATGGCGGCCACGCGCACCGACCGCGGCGGCGGACGCGTGCCGCGCAGCGCCAGCGCCAGCGCCTCGGTGGCCACCACGCCGAACGCCGCGCCCGTCGTCACCGAGACTCCGGCGCGCCGGGCATCGCGGTCGCGGTCCAACGTGGTGCGGAGCGCCTCCAGCTCGTTGGCCACGTCGCAGTAGTGCACCCGATGCCGAAGACACCAATCGAGAACAGCCGGGGCTGTTCGAGTTGCCGGCCCGACGAGATTGAGCACCAACTCCGGGCGCGGTGCCCGATCCAGCACCGTCGCCCAGTCGTCGTTGCCCGCGACCAGGGTCAGGGCGTCCGATGTGCCGGCGTCCTGAGCGGCCCTGGCCACCTCGCGAAGGCGGTCCGCGTCGCGCCCGACGAGCACCAGCTGGTGTCCGCCGGCCGGCAGATGGTCGATGATCGCGCGTCCTACTAGGCCGGATGCGCCAAGAACGGTTATCGTGGAGGTCATGGCATATTACAATACAATCTGTAACGTTTGATGGTCAAGGCAGGCCGTCCGCGAGCGGAAGCGCTTGACACAGCGATCCTGGATGCCGCCGTCGAGTTGATCACCGCAAGCGGTTATCAGACCGCTTCCATCGACGCGATTGCCCGGCGGGCGGGCACCACCCGCCCAGCCGTATACCGACGGCACGGATCGCGCGGACATCTGGTGGTGGCGGCCATCGCCCGACGCTTCGGCCTCGACCCGGCGCCGGACACGGGCTCGCTTCGTGGCGACCTTCTCGCCGTTCAGCTGGCGCAGTTGGGTTTCTTCACCGATCCGCTGGTGAAGCGGGCACTCCCGGGACTGCTCGAGGAGACCTCGCGCGACGCCGAGCTGAGGGAGCAGTTCTTCGACGAGTTCGTCAGGCCGCGTCGCGAATCGACGGCACGGTCTCTGCAGCGGGCCGAGCAGCGTGGCGAGATTGAGGCCGGCTTCGACGCAGAATGGATCTGCGACCTTTTGACCGGGCCGATGCTCATGCGGGCCTTTCTTCCCACCGGACCGATCGACGAGAATCTCGCGAACCAGACCGTCGATGCCGCGCTGGCCGAGTTACGCATCAAGTGATCGTCAGAAACCGCATCCGGGCTCAGGCGCGTCCTCCGACAACGCACTGCCGGCCGGAAGGATGTAGAGGATTTGCATCACCAGCGGCGTGTCGCCGAGATTGCGGCCGATGTGCACCCGGTCGGGCCCGCTGGGCTCGAAAACGCCTGAGCCTTCGGGGTACACGCCGTCGACTGCGCAGTTCGCCATGTTGTGGGTCAGCGTGCCCTGCTTGATGACGCCGTACAGCCGGCCGTTGTGCCAATGCCACCCGGTGCTGCCGCCCGGCGCGATCGTGATCTCGCGGAACACGTAGTCGGTCCCGTCGGTGGTTCGCTGCCACAGCACCGTCGCGCTGACTCCGTCCGCCGAGGTGGCGGAAGCCGTTGCGGGCACGGCGATCGAGCCGACGAGAATCGCCGCCGCCAACAGGACACCGCGAATCCGCATACCGGTACCCTTGCACGCGATGAGCGAGTGCGGACGCGGGGAGCAAAAAATTCGGTGCGGACGCGAGGAGCAGAAAGAACATTTGACCGAGCGAATCAGCAACCAGTGAGCAAGCGGGCCGGCGACAGCGGCAGTTCGCCTGGCGTCTCGTACGCCTCCTCCGGGGTGGACATCGAGGCAGGCGATCGGGCAGTCGAACTGCTCAAGCCGCTGGCGAAGAAGGCCACCCGACCCGAGGTGGTCGGTGGCCTGGGCGGTTTCGTTGGACTGTTCGCCCTCAAGGGGGGCTATCGCGAGCCGCTGCTGGCCGCCTCCACCGACGGCGTCGGAACCAAGATCGCGATCGCTCAGGCGATGGACAAGCACGACACCGTTGGCCTCGACCTGGTGGCGATGGTTGTCGACGACATCGTGGTGTGCGGCGCGGAGCCCCTGCTGCTGCAGGACTACATCGCCGTCGGCCGCATCGTGCCGGAGCGGATCGCGGCGCTGGGCGCCGGCATCGCCGAGGGCTGCCTGCAGGCGGGATGCGCGCTGCTGGGCGGCGAAACCGCCGAGCACCCCGGCCTGATGGCACCGGACGCGTACGACATCTCCGCCACCGGCATCGGGGTGGTCGAGGCCGACGACGTCCTCGGGCCCGATCGTGTGCGACCCGGTGACGTCGTGATCGCGATGGCGTCGACGGGCCTGCACTCCAACGGCTACTCGCTGGCCCGTCACGTTCTGCTGGAAATCGACCGGATGAACCTTGCGGGTCATGTCGAGGAGTTCGGCCGCACCCTCGGCGAGGAGCTGCTGGAGCCCACCCGCATCTACACCAAGGACTGTCTGGCGCTGGCCGCCGAAACGCAGGTGAAGACGTTCTGCCACGTGACCGGCGGTGGGCTGGCGGGGAACCTGGCGCGTGTGATCCCGAATGGGTTGCGGGCCGAGCTGGACCGTGGCACGTGGACGCCGGCGCCGGTGTTCAAGATGATCGCTCAGCGCGGGCGGATCGACCGGGCCGAGATGGAGAAGACGTTCAACATGGGCGTCGGCATGGTGGCGGTGGTGAATTCAGATGACACCGACCGGGCGCTGGCCGTGCTGACCGCCCGTCACCTGAGCTGCTGGGTGCTGGGCACAATCAAGAAGTCGGGGAAAAGCAGCACCCGGGTTGAACTCGTCGGGCGGCACCCGCGGTTCTGACCGGCACTAGCGGCGCCAGTTGTCCTCGTCGGCCCAGGGATCGTTGTCGTCGGCGTCTGCGGGGTCCTCGCCGGACAGCTCACGTTGGAGCCGCTCGAAATCGGTCTGCGGGGAGCTGTACTTCAGCTCCCGGGCAACCTTCGTTTGTTTCGCCTTCGCCCGGCCGCGGCCCATGGGGGAACCCCCTCGCGCAATAACGGAGCGGCCCGATGTGAAGGCGGCTCCGATCTGAGTGTGTGTTTGTTAGTCCTGACAACACTTTACCGTGCCCGTCGGCCGTCTGCTGGAAGGGCTGTCCGTCTCTTCCGCGCCGGAGAGGCTCATCGATCCCACGGGTGCGATGCAGGTCAGCGCGTGACGCCGCGTAGCCGGTCGACCGCGGCACGGCCGGAGCCGACGCCGTCGGCGGCCGGCACGGTGTCCGGGTCGATGGTCACCGCGACCTCCCCATCCTCGCCGTTGACTGTCAGCGGCGTGTCGGGTGCCAATCCGCGTTTGACCAACGCGAGGGCGACGGGTCCGAGGTCGACGTGGTCCACGACCGTACCGAGCCGTCCGACCGCGCGGCTGCCCGCCAACAGCGGGGTGCCGGTGGCCGGACGGGACACGGAGCCGTCGAGGTGGGTGAGCACGAGCATGCGGGGTGGCTTGCCGAGGTTGTGCACCCGCGCGACCGTCTCTTGCCCGCGGTAGCAGCCCTTGTCCAGGTGCACTGCGCTGCCGATCCACCCGACCTCGTGCGGGATCGTCCGCTCGTCGGTGTCGACGCCGAGCCGTGGGCTCAGCCCGGCTACGCGGTGCGCCTCGTATGCCCAGACGCCGGCCGGGCGCACACCCGCCGCCACGAGCCGCTCCCGCCACGCCGGCAGCTGGTCACGGGACACCACGAGATCGAGCGCGACCGCGGGGCCGTCGGGGTGAGAGGGCATTCGGCGGACGAAGCCGCCGGTGACCGGGACGGCGACGTCCTGCGGCAGCGCGTCGATTCCCAGCGCGTCAAGCACCTTCTGTTCGGCCAGCGCCGGGCCGAGCAGCGACAGCACGCCGATATCGGCGGCTTCGGGAGTCACATCAGCCCAGAACACCATCCGCTTGAGGTACGCCAGCAACGGCTCCGTGCGCCATGGCTCGGTGTCGAGGTAGCTGACGCCGTCCAAGTCGGTCTGGATCCAGTGGTCCTCGACACGGCCCTGCCCGTCGAGGCTGAGATTCTCAACCGTTGCACCGTTGGCAAGGTCCGCGACGTGCTGCGACGAAATGTTGTGCAGCCACGACAGCCGGTCCGGGCCGGTCAGCGTGATCACCCCGCGGTGTGACCGGTCGATCACCACCGCGTCGGTGAGTGCAGCGCGCTGCTCGCCGAGCGGGTCGCCGTAGTGCCACGTGGCCCCCGCGTCCGGGCCGGAGGCGGGCGCGGGCACGGCTCCGCTTCGATCTTCGCGCGAGTGCTCATGGCCGGTCACCCTTTCAACCTTACGGTCGCCGGTTACGGTGTTGCCCATGTCGGTTGTCGTCACCCTGGACGGGGAATTTCACGATTCCGAGGCACCGCTGCTTTACGCCGACGACCTTGCGGCTGTGCGGGGCGACGGCATATTCGAGACCATGCTGGTTCGCGACGGGCTGCCGTGCCTGCTGGATGCGCACCTGGAGCGGCTGCACCGGTCCGCCGAGCTGATGGACCTGCCGGTGCCGCACGACGACGCCTGGCGTTGGGCATCCCGCGCTGCGGCGGCACGCTGGGTCGAGCTGAGTGACGACGAGGGTGTGATGCGGTGGGTGTACAGCCGCGGCCGAGAAGGCGGCGGCGCGCCGACCGCGTACATCACGGTCGGCCGGCTGCCGGAGCGGGTGGCCGCCGTGCGCCGCGACGGCCTGGCCGCGCTGACACTTGCTCGGGAGATGCCCATCGCGGCCGCCGCTGCTCCTTGGCTGGTGGCCGGCGCTAAGACGCTGTCGTATGCGGTCAACATGGCGGCGCTGCGGTATGCGGCCGAACGCGGCGCGGGCGACGTCATCTTCGTCAGCACCGACGGCTACGTGCTGGAGGGTCCCCGGTCGACGGTCGTGATCGCCACCGAAGACGGGCTGCAGACGCCTCCGCCCTCGCTGCCGATCCTGCAGGGCACCACGCAGCAGGCGTTGTTCAGCGTCGCCGCGGAGAAGGGGTACCGGTGCGACTACCGACCGTTGCGCCCCGCGGATCTGCTTGCAGCGCAAGGCGTTTGGCTGGTATCGAGTATCACGCTGGCCGCTCGCGTGCATACGCTCGATGGCCGGGTGCTGCCGGACGCGCCGATGGTCGCAGAGTTCGTTGAACTGATCGACTTGGCGATCGTCAGCGACCGCTAGTTAATTGCTTGTCGCGCCATCCGATCCCACGCTCTTCGCCGGTATACGGGAAAGGATGTGGTCCGCGAATTGATTTTTCGTCGAATCACCCCGACTGGTAGCGCCGGTTTCCCGGTCATCGACTGTTAGTCCGTCCTTCCGGTGTCGCAGGCCGGCGCGGCCGCTGCGCATGTAAGACGCTGACAAGGTGGTTGCCGGTGTCAGGCACAGGCTCCCGCTCCGGTACGCCCGTTGTTGTGGTCGCGACGCCGTTGCGGGTGGGTCACGCCTTCGCATCATGAGTCTCAATTGACGCTTCCGTAACTATGGTCTCTCAATTACGTCCATCATTAAAGAAAGCCGGGGCACTCATGAGGAAAGCTCTTGCACTATCGCTCACCGCCTTCCTTTTTATCCCTGCCGTGGCGGGGGCGCAGCCGCAGTCAAGCTTCGGGCGAATGTTCGCTGTGGTGGATAAGAAGAGCAACAACTCGGCGCTTGTGCCACTCAACCAGCAGACAAACCAGCAGCTTGCCGATCTTGCACAAGGCATGCTGGAGTCGACGGCGATCCCGAATCCGAAAGGCACCACCGGTGGCATCACTTTCTTCGGGCAGTTCATCGACCACGACCTGACGCTCGACACCGAGCCGCAGCCAACCGACACGGTCAACATCGAAGGACTCCTGAACGCGCGCTCGTTCCCGTTCGACCTTGACTCGGTGTACGGTGGCGGACCAAAGCAGAGCCCGCAGCTTTACAACGGCGCCAAGTTCAAGCTCGGCACGGCCACCGATGGAGTATCACCAGACCTGCCGCGCAACCCGGATGGCTCCGCCGTTCTGGTCGAGCACCGAAACGACGAGAACCTCATCATCGCCCAGATGCATTTGGCGTTGCTCAGGCTGCACAACGCGCTGGTGGACAAGGGCATGTCGTTCGACAAAGCCCGCCAGACGGTAGTGGATGCGTACCGCTACGTCGTGCTGAACGACTATCTGCCGCAGATCGTCGGCCAGCGAGCGGTTGACAACGCGCTGAGCCGAGATCGCAACGCAGGGTTCTTCAAACCAGGGTCACAGGATCACCCCATGACCCCGGTGGAGTTTTCCACGGCGGCATTCCGGTTCGGACATTCACAAGTTCGGAACGCCTACAACATCAACGACGCGTCGGGCGGTGTGAGGGTGTTCTCGCTCGACCCGAACGTGCCCGATCTGCGCGGCGGCCGTCAGCTACCGAAGAACTTGATCATCGACTTCGACAACTTCTTCAGCGAGCTCCCCCAAGACGGCGGCCCGTTGTTGATCGGACGTGCGATTGACACGAAGATCGCACCCTCGCTTTTCGAGTTGCCGATTCCCGGCGCGGAGGCCAGCGGGTCCAATGTGCTCGCGTTCCGAAATCTCGTGCGCGGCAAGTTCTATAACCTTCCGTCGGGCGAGGCCGTCGCGCAGGCGATGGGTGTGCCGGTTGTGGGAACACCTGTCTTCCCCGAGGGCACCCCGCTCTGGTACTACGTGCTCCGCGAAGCCGAAATGACGAGCGGCGGGGCGGAACTCGGCCCTGTCGGCGGCGGAATCGTCTCGGAGGTGATCGTGGATCTGCTCCAGTTGAAGAGTGGAACTAAGAAGATCGAGAAGCCGAGCCTTCCGGACGTGTCTGGTGGCGACTTCCGCATCGGGGATCTCATGGTCGCCGCCGACCAGTTACATTGAGAGGTCGCGGCTGTCGTATTTACCCTCCACCTCAATTATCCGCCGCACCGGCGGTACCTGTATAGGAACACCGTTCACTCGGGCGGCTAGGGGTGTATCGCGCCGTACCGCCCTTGAGTTCGGCCCGACTGGCCTTACACCCCAAACTAAGTCGCTAGCAGCCCTATCAGCATCGGTGGTATTTTCGCCGTACACGGGAAAGGAGGTGGTCCGCGAATTGATTGACTTATGGACACGTGAGGTGACTGCCGGCTAGCAGCCGCAAGCGAGGAAACCCCCGCTGCAAGGCGCTGGTAATTCCCCGCAGTCACCCGGCCCTCGAGCTCCCGGTCTGTCCAATCGGGACAACGGCTCGGGGGCCGCTCACTTTCTGGACCGTTTACGTCAGCTGCGGGCAGAGCGTCGCTGTCGCCACGCTCACCAAGAGGCCCGCTTGCGAAGGGGACAGTCCCGCCGAGGGCGCCGCGAGTCCAGCGGCAGCCGCGGCAAGGGTGTGCTCCGTCGTCGGTCCTGTTCTTCAGATCACCTCGGCAACGTCGAGAATGCCTGATCTTCGCGCCGACGACGGCCGGATTCGCAGGTTATCGAAAAGCCCGACTAGCCCACGTGGCGCGACAGGCGTGCTGACAAGTGCGGCACCAAGCCGCCATCGGCGTCGACCCGTTCCTCGACGTACGCCAGATCGCCGCCTTCGACGATCCCGTACAACCGTTTGGCGCCGCCGACCAGAACGCCGGACTTGCTGCGCGCCAACGCATCAGTCACCAGTTCCCACGACGACTGGCTGAGCGGGCGGCCGTAGAACAGCTCGACATAGCCGGCGGAATGGGCGAGCAGCAGCTCGATCGCCTGCATTTCGCTCGGGTCGGCGGGGTCGTTGACGAACCGCCAGAATCCGGTCTCCCGCAACGCGGCCTCGTCGTATTCGCCCTTTTCGTTCAGCCGCCAGGACCGTGCCTCCCAGTTGAGGTAGTCGCGCCCGTCGTGGGAGACGACGATCTGCTGTCCGAAGCGGTAGTCGCCTTGTGCACCGCGGCCCTCGCCTTCGCCGCGCCAGACGCCGACAAGTGGCAGCAGCGCCAGCAGCGCGTCGTGAAGGTTCGCGCCCTCGCGGAGGTTGGCCGTGTCCGCAGGCAACGGCAGATCTTCAAAGACCGGGATGTTGCGGGAAGCCGTGGTCTTGGCACGCTCCGCCGCGGCGGCCAGCGCCCGGTCGCCCGATCCGGGTCTGGAGTCGGGGGAGCTCACGAGTCGTCGGAAACGAGCCGGTACACCGCGTACAGCGCGAACCAGGTGATCACCACGGTGCACACGACCAGCAGGATCTCGTAGAACAGCACCACGGCGTCGAGTTTAGTGCGCTGCTCTACGCGGTGCGCGGCTCAGGCGACTTTGACGTCGACCTCGTGGACACCCGCGCCGTGCGGGGCGATCACGGCGTTGCCGCTGCCCACCGACGACAGGGCCCGCACGGTCCACGTCCCGGGTGCCGCGAAGAACCGGAAGTCTCCGGTGGCCGACGCGACGACCTCGGCGGTGAACTCGTCGGAGGAGTCCAGCAGGCGGACGAACGCGCCGGCGACGGGCTGCCCGGAGCCGTCGACAACCCGACCGGTGATCACCGTCTCCTTCTCGACGTCGACACCGGCCGGCAGCGTCTGGCCTTGCTTAGGTGCAGAGCACATATCAGCTTCCCAACTCGATCGGGGCCCCCACCAGAGAGCCGTATTCGGTCCAACTTCCGTCGTAGTTCTTGGCATTCCCTTGCCCGAGTAGCTCGTGCAGCACGAACCAGGTGTGCGATGACCGTTCCCCGATCCGGCAGTACGCAATCGTTTTCTTCGAGTCGTCAAGGCCGGCCTCGGCGTACAGCTTCGTCAGGTCGTCGTCGGACTTGAAGGTGCCGTCCTCATTGGCGGCCTTGCTCCACGGCACGTTGATGGCGCCTGGGATGTGGCCGGGCCGCTGGCTCTGCTCCTGCGGCAAGTGGGCGGGTGCCAGAATCTTGCCGGAGAACTCGTCAGGAGAGCGGACGTCGACGAGGTTCTTGTCGCCGATCGCCGCCAGCACCTCGTCGCGGAACGCGCGGATCTTGTTGTTCGGCTGTTTTGCGGTGTAGCTGGTGGACTCCCGGTTCACCGTGTCGGTGGACAACGGACGCCCGTCGAGCTCCCACTTCTTGCGACCGCCGTCGAGCAGCTTGACGTTCTCGTGCCCGTACAGCTTGAAATACCAATACGCGTACGCCGCGAACCAGTTGTTGTTGCCGCCGTAGAGGATCACGGTGTCGTCGTTGGAGATTCCGCGTTCGCTGAGCAGCTTCGAAAACTGTTCGGCGTCAACGAAATCCCGTATGACGGGGTCCTGCAGATCCTGGCGCCAGTCCAGTTTGACCGCCCCGGCGATATGCCCGTTGTCGTATGCGCTGGCGTCCTCGTCGACCTCGACGAAGACGGTATTCGGCGCGTTGAGATTGCTCTCGGCCCAGTCGGTTGTGACCAGGACTTCAGAGCGAGCCATGAATTTCCTTTCGTTGCTTGATGATTAGCGGATCGGTCATGCGCGAACAGCGGAGGGACGCAGCCGCGCGACCAACGGATACAACTGACAGCCCAGGCAGATACCGAACGCGGCGTTCAGGAACGCCGCGACGAGCGCGAACGCGGTCGCGATCTCACCAAGCAGACCGAGCCCGGTGGCGAACCCGACGACGCCGATCACCGCGAAGACGAAACCGACGAGCTGGGCGAACTTCAACGGCGGAATCGGCTCGCGCTCGGCGACTGGGCCGAGACGAGGGGCGACGACATTCGCGTAGAGCAGCCCGTACGGGCCATGCCGGGGACCACCGATCGCGCTGAGCGCGAACACCCCGGCCTGCAGGCCGAGGATCACCGCCGCGGCGGGTGCGCTGAAAGCCGACACCAGCAGCGTCAGCACCAGCACTGCGGTGGTGATCCAGGCGGCGAACCGGGGACCGCGGACGTCTACTTCGGTGGTTGTGTTCGACATACAGATACTCCTGTGCTGGACGAGCTGGCTGGAAATGCACGGCTCAAGCCGCTGACGAGCGTGGGGCGCTCAGCGACAACAGCAACAGAAACAACCCGCGGTGCGGCACAGATCTACTGCGCGGCGTTTGGTGAGCGTCTGCTCGAGGCGGGTGAACACGTCGGCCAGCTTACCTAATCGGTATCGGATCAAGCCAATAGTGGTACCAGCGCCGACCGCAGGTCAGCGACCTTGGGAACGCCGGCAGTGCGGTATCGCTGGCGTCCGCTGGCGTCGAAGATGAACGTCGTCGGTAGCGACAGCACCGAAAGTCGGCGCGCCACCGCGGGATTGACGTCCATGTCGATCTCCACATGGGCCACCGCCGGCAGCTCGCTGCATACCTCGTTGACCACGCGGCGCACGGCCTTGCACGGCCCGCACCACACCGCGCTGAAATGCACGACGGTTGGGCCAGTTCCCGATAGGCCCAGATCAGCGGTGTCTTGCGCAGCAGGCTCGGAGGTCACTCGCACCACACCGGAGCGGCGATTGACCACCACACCGACGACGACGGCCACTCCGAGCGCTGCGGCGATCACGCACAGGACCGCGACCAGAGAAGAGGTCATGACATCGTGAACTTATTCAGACGCACGGTTAGTCCCCCGGTGATGCCTTCGATGATCACGTCGGAGCCGCGCGCGCCCTCCCGGTTCGGGGCCACACCGAAGGGCAGCTTCTGCCCCGGCAGGCTCTTGCTGAACGCAGCAAGCACCGCGTTCAGCTTGTCGTCGGGCACCGTGCGGTCCGCGGTGGCCGGGCCGGTGAGGATCCCCGTCGCCGCCAACACCAACGTGGTGTCGGCCGGTCCCGTCATCGACAGATCCACCGAGACGCTCACCCGCTCGTTGAAACCGGCGACCTTCGGTGTGCCGGTGAACACCAGCCCGACGCTGCTCGAGATGCCGGACTCCGTGGTGCCGCCGGTTGCGTCGTTGGTCTCCTTCGGCGGGGCCTCGACCATCAGGTCGTTGATGCCCATGAACCGGCCGAGATGGGTCGAGTCGATGATGATCCGGCTTTCCACCTTGTCGGCCGGCAGCGGGGCGCCGGGCCGGATCAGCCAGGACGCCTGGGTCAGGTCGACCGAATGCAGTGTCGCCTCCAGCGACGCCTCGCCGACGATGGGACGGTCGACGCCGTTGGCCTTGATCTCGATCTCGTCGTAGCGGTGCCGGAGCGCCTGCGGGATGAACGGGAAGCCGAGGATGCCGACCCACGGGTCGAACCCCAGGCCGGCCTGGGCCCGAAGGGTGCGCGCCATCCGGTACTCGGCGTAGATCGCGGTGCCGAAGTCTGCCCCGACGGCCCCGCCGACGAGCGCGACGATCATCACAGTGATCCCGATGAGCAACGCGCGCACCCGCACATTCTGGCGTACGGAGCGAGGCTTGCCTGCGCCGCGGCCGAGCCAGGAGGGCTAACTCGCAGGTCGCGGGTTATCGTTAAGGCGTCGTACACCTGCCGCGGGAGAGTGTGTTGGATCTACTGCTACTCACCGGGGACGCGCATCCCGAGTCGGTGCTGCCGTCGCTGGCGCTGTTGCCGCACACCGTGCGTACGGCGCCGAGCGAGGTCTCGTCTCTGCTGGAGGCCGGCAGCGCCGACGTCGCGGTCGTCGACGCGCGCACCGATCTGGCCGCTGCCCGCGGCCTTTGCCGGCTGCTCGGCACCACCGGAACTTCGGTGCCGGTCGTCGCCGTCGTCAACGAAGGCGGCCTGGTCGCGATCAACGTCGATTGGGGACTCGACGACATCCTGCTGCCCGGCACCGGCCCTGCCGAGATCGACGCGCGGCTGCGACTGCTCGTCGGCCGCCGCGGCGGGGCCGCCAACCAGGAGAACATGGGCAAGATCACCCTCGGCGAGCTGGTCATCGACGAGGGCACCTACACCGCGAGGCTGCGCGGGCGTCCGCTCGATCTGACGTACAAGGAATTCGAGCTGCTTAAGTACCTGGCCCAGCACGCCGGTCGGGTGTTCACCCGCGCGCAGCTGTTGCAAGAGGTCTGGGGCTACGACTTCTTCGGGGGCACCCGGACCGTCGACGTTCACGTCCGTCGGCTGCGCGCCAAACTCGGCAGCGAGTATGAGGCACTGATCGGAACCGTGCGCAACGTCGGCTACAAGGCAGTGCGGCCCGCTCGTGGGCGGCCGGCGCCTGAGACCGGCGACGAGGACGGCGCCGAGGTCGACGAAGAATTCGTCCCGGCGGCCACCGAACTGCCGGTGCCCGATCCGCTGCGCACTCCGTGACGGACCTCGCCTGGCATCCGAGTCTCACGCCCGACGACCAGCACCAGATTCGTGACATCATCGCTGCGGCCAGCCGCGTCGACGGTGTCGAGCCGGTCGGGGAGCAGGTGGTGCGTGAATTGCCGTTGCGGCGAACGCAGCACTTGGTCGCGACGGACGCGAAGCGCGTCGTCGGCTACCTGAACCTGGCGACCGATCCCGACGCGGCAGCTCCGACCGCCGAGCTCGTGGTGGCGCCCGGCGCCCGGCGGCGCGGCATCGGTTCGGCGATGGTCAAGGTCGCCATGGACAAGGCCGGCGCCGGCACCCGCGTCTGGGCGCACGGCAACCTCGAGCCCGCGCGTGCGACGGCCGCAGCCGTGGGGCTCGAGCCGGTTCGGGAGCTGTGGCAGATGCATCGCACGCTGCGTGACCTGCCGGACGCGCCCATGCCGGCCGGCATAGAGATGCGCACGTACCGTGGTCCGGCCGATGACGACGAACTGTTGCGGGTCAACAACGCCGCGTTCTCGTGGCACCCGGAGCAGGGCGGGTGGACGCCCGACGACATCG
This sequence comes from uncultured Actinomycetota bacterium, assembly GCA_963744085.1. Classification (GTDB taxonomy): domain Bacteria; phylum Actinomycetota; class Actinomycetes; order Mycobacteriales; family Mycobacteriaceae; genus Mycobacterium. The sequence continues at coordinate 204,033 of CAVUSK010000009.1, read as the reverse complement.
CCGAGCGACGGTCGGCACCCTGGTTCGACGCGGCTGGGCTGTTCCTCGCGTTCGACGAACGCACACACCGGCTGGCGGGCTTTCACTGGACCAAGCTGCATCTCGACCGCCCGGGTCTGGGCGAGGTGTATGTGCTCGGCGTCGACCCGGGCGAGCAGGGCCGCGGACTGGGGCGTGCGCTGACTCTGGTCGGTCTGCACCATCTGGCTGAGCGTCTGTCGGGCGAGAGCGAGCCGGCCGTCATGCTCTACACCGAAAGCGACAACACCGAGGCGGTGAGCACCTACCAGAGACTGGGCTTTGAAATGTCCGGAGTTGACACGGCTTACGCCGCAAGGTGATCCACGCGGGGCCGACACGCGTCGTATTCAGTGTGTTCACGGACCTGTTCACTCTCCGTTCATGTGCCATGAGTCGGCCGTCCACTACGACCGCATACGTTGCCGGAGGTGTCAGCAGCCGGTTCCGGCTCGGCTTAGAAAGGTTCAACAAACGGTGAAGCTCAACGCGTTCGGCAAGGCTTTTGGTGCGACGGTGTCGACGGCTGCCATCGTCGCGTTCTCCCTGTCAGGGTGCGGTACCGACAAGAACACGGCCACGTCCTCGCCCAGCAATGGCGCAACGAGCGCCGGCGCGAAGACGGACTGTGGCGGCAAGAACGCCCTGACCGCGGAGGGCTCGACCGCACAGCAGAACGCGATCGGGGTATTCAACCAGGCTTGGGGGCAGGCCTGCCCCGGCAAGAACCTGTCGTACAACCCGACCGGATCAGGTGCGGGCGTTCAGCAATTCCTCGCCAAGCAGGTCGATTTCGCAGGCTCTGATTCGTCGCTGGCCAAGGACCAGGTGGATCCGGCGACACAGCGCTGCGGCGGAAACCCGGCATGGAACCTGCCCTTGGTCTTCGGCCCGGTGGCGCTGGCCTACAACGTGCCTGGTGCCGACAAGCTGGTGCTGAACGCCGACGTGATCGCCAAGATCTTCACCGGTGCCATCACGACGTGGAACGATCCGGCCATCGCGGCGCTCAACAACGGCGCCTCGCTGCCCGACACCAAGATCACCCCGATCTATCGATCGGACTCCTCGGGCACGACCGACAACTTCCAGAAGTACCTGACCACGGCAGCGCCGCAATCCTGGACCAAAGGTGCGGGCAAGGAGTTTCAGGGCGGCGCCGGTGAGGGCGCGCAGAAGTCGGCGGGTGTCGTGCAGGCGGTGCAGGCGACACCGGGCGCCATCGGTTACGTCGAGAAGGGCTTCGCCGCCCAGGCCAATCTCCCTGTTGCGCAGATCGATAACGGGAGCGGTGCCGTGGAGCTGACCGACGAATCGGCCGGCAAGGCGATAGCCGGGGCCAAGTTCGCTTCTGAGGGCAACGACCTCGCTCTGGACCTGGACTCGCTGTACGGCACCAAGGAGGCCGGCGCCTATCCGCTGATGCTGGCGACGTATGAGATCGTCTGCTCCAAGGGCTACGACGCGGACACCGCCGCCGCAGTGAAGTCCTTCCTCAACGTCGCCGCGAACCAGGGCCAGGCGGGGCTGCCGGCGGCCGGATACGTTCCGCTTCCCGACTCGTTCAAGCAACGTCTGCTTCAGTCCGTGAACGCTATCCAATAACGCGTACGACCGGGTGCATGCGTTGTGACAATAAGAGCCGACGGAACAAGCGATAGTGTCGGTGTGTCGGACTTCAACCCTCTGAACGCAGGGTCAGGCGAGGCCCTGGCCCAGCCGTTGCCGGACAAGCAACCTATGGCGACGAACCCGTCTAAGGGCGCGAAGGTGCGCCTTGGGGACCGGGTGTTCCGGTGGCTCGCAGAGGGCTCCGGCGTCCTGATCGTCGTGCTGATCGCCGCGATCGGACTGTTCCTGCTGTGGCGCGCGATCCCGGCGTTAGCGCGCAACGAGGAGAATTTCCTTCTGTACAGCGGGAACTGGGTCACCACCGACACGTCGGCCATGAAATTCGGCGTGCTCGACCTGTTCGAAGTCACGGTGTTCGTGTCGCTGTTCGCGCTGCTGCTGGCGATGCCGGTGGCACTGGGAATCGCGATCTTCCTCACGCAGTACGCACCGCGTCGCGTGGCCGGCCCACTGGCCTACATGGTGGACCTTCTCGCGGCGGTGCCGTCGATCATCTACGGCGTGTGGGGACTGTACGTGCTCGCGCCGCAACTGCGACCGATCGCGTTGTGGCTGAACAAAAACCTTTCGTGGATACCGATTTTCGCCGAAGGCAATGTGAACATTGCGCGCGGCGCCACGATATTCACCGCCGGCATCGTGCTGGCGGTGATGATCCTTCCGATCATCACGGCGGTCACTCGGGAGGTGTTCGTGCAGACGCCGAAGGGACAGATCGAGGCCGCGCTGGCGCTGGGAGCCACCCGCTGGGAAGTGGTCAAGACGACCGTGCTGCCGTTCGGGCGGTCGGGCTACATCAGCGGAGCGATGCTGGGATTGGGCCGCGCGCTCGGTGAAACGATTGCGCTGCTGATCATCCTGGGCGGCACGCAAAAAGCGTTCGGATGGTCGCTGTTCGACGCCGGCAGCACGTTCGCCAGCAAGATCGCCGCCGCCGCATCGGAGTTCAACGACCAGTACAAGGCCGGCGCGTACATCGCCGCCGGCCTGGTGCTGTTCGTGCTGACGTTCGTCGTGAACTCGCTCGCGCGAGCAGCGGTGACAGGGAAGCAGGCGAAGTGACGACGCTAGACCGGCCGGTCAAGGTGCCCACGTTTCAAAGTGTCAGCCTGCGCCGGAAGCTGACAAATTACTTGGCGACTGTTCTGGTCGTCATGTCGATGGTGATCGCGTTGGTACCACTGGTCTGGGTCTTGATCTCGGTGATCGCCAAGGGTCTGAAGATCGTCCTCTCCAGCGGGTGGTGGACGCATTCTCAGTATCAAATGACGGCGTTGACGGCGGGCGGCGGCGCGTATCACGCGATCGTCGGCACTCTGCTGCAAGGCCTGGTGTGCGCGTTGATTTCGATTCCGATCGGCGTCCTCGTCGCGATCTATCTGGTCGAGTACGGCGCCGGGACCCGGTTCGGCAAGGTGACCACGTTCATGGTCGACATTCTGACCGGTGTGCCGTCGATCGTCGCGGCGCTGTTCATCTACGCACTGTGGGTGGCGACGTTCGGCTTCCAGCGGTCGGGTTTCGCGGTTTCGCTCGCACTGGTGCTGCTCATGATTCCGGTGATTGTGCGCGCGACCGAGGAGATGCTGCGAATCGTGCCGATGGACCTTCGCGAGGCGAGCTACGCGTTGGGCATTCCTAAGTGGAAAACCATTGTGCGCATTGTGATTCCGACCGCATTGTCCGGCATCATCACGGGAATCATGCTCGCGTTGGCGCGCGTGATGGGTGAGACGGCGCCGCTGCTGATCCTGGTCGGCTACGCGCAGGCCATCAACTTCAACATGTTCAACGGGTTCATGGGGTCACTGCCCGGGCTGATGTACGACCAGACCTCCTCAGGTGCCGGCGTGAACGCGGTGTCGACCGACAGACTGTGGGGTGCGGCGCTGACGCTGATCCTCCTGATCGCCATACTGAACATAGGGGCGCGATTAGTCGCGAAGCTGTTCTCCCCGAAGAAGGTTTAGGAGTTCCGATGGCCAAGCGGCTTGATCTCAAAGACGTCAACATCTATTACGGGTCTTTCCATGCCGTCGCTGATGTCGCGTTGTCCGTGCCGCCACGAAGCGTCACCGCATTCATCGGTCCGTCCGGGTGCGGCAAGTCGACGGTGCTGCGGACTCTCAACCGGATGCACGAGGTGATCCCCGGTGCCCGGGTGGAGGGGTCGGTGCTGCTTGACGGCGAGGACATCTACGGCCCCGGAGTAGATCCCGTGGGCGTCCGCAAAACCATCGGGATGGTGTTTCAGCGGCCAAATCCCTTCCCCACCATGTCGATTCGCGACAACGTGGTAGCGGGTCTGAAGCTTCAGGGAGTGCGCAGCCGCAAGGTTCTCGACGAGGTCGCGGAACGGTCGCTGAAGAGCGCGAACCTGTGGAACGAGGTGAAGGACCGACTCGACAAGCCCGGCGGCGGCATCTCCGGTGGTCAGCAACAGCGGCTGTGCATCGCCCGGGCGATAGCGGTGCAACCCGATGTGTTGCTGATGGACGAGCCGTGCTCGGCGCTTGACCCGATCTCCACGCTGGCGATCGAGGACCTGATCGCCGAGTTGAAGCTGGACTTCACCATCGTCATCGTCACGCACAACATGCAGCAGGCCGCCCGGGTCAGCGATCAGACCGCGTTCTTCAACCTGGAGGCCGCCGGGAAGCCGGGGAGGCTGGTGGAGATCGACGACACCGAGAAGATCTTCTCCAACCCGAGCCAGAAGGCCACAGAGGACTACATCTCCGGCCGCTTCGGCTGATCTCGCCGTTCACCCTTGGGTGACGGACGGCAGGCCGTCCTCGTCAGGCAGCTTGCCAGTTGCCTGGAAGATGACACGACGCCCGATCTCGACCGCGTGGTCCGCGAACCGTTCGAAGAACCGCCCCAGCAGCGTCACATCCACCGCGGCCTCCACGCCATGCTTCCACTCGCGGTCCATCAGCACGCTGAAAAGATGGCGGTGCAGGTCGTCCATCGCATCGTCTTCTTCGCGCAGCCGCGCGGCTTTCTCCGGGTCGCGGGTGACCACCACCTCCTGCACCGCACTTCCCAATTCGACTGCGACTCTGCCCATCTCGGCGAAGTAGCCGTTGACTTCCTCGGGCAGCGCGTGCTGTGGGTGCCGGCGACGGGCAATCTTGGCGACGTGCAGTGCGAGTGCACCCATCCGGTCCACGTCGGCGACGATCTGAATCGAGCTGACGATGGCCCGCAGATCACCGGCAACCGGCGCCTGCAAAGCGAGCAGCACGAACGCGGCCTCCTCGGCCCGCAAGCTCATCGCGTTGATCTGCTCGTGATCGGAGATCACCTGTTCTGCGAGAGCAAGGTCGGCCTGCAGGAGCGCCTGCGTCGCGCGTTCCATTGCGACACCGGCCAGGCCGCACATTTCCCCCAATTGCGCAGTCAGCGTGTCGAGCTGCTCGTGGTACGCGGTTCGCATACTTCCACCCTACGTTCTGAGGTCAATCGAGGTCACGAGCCGCGAGTGAACTCGCAGTGAACGCAGCGATACCGGCTTACTCGCAGCTGACGTCGGCGGCGTTGGTAACGCTGAGGTCCTGCGGCAAGGGGGTCGGTGTGCTGACCGCGTTGTGCGTCAGGTGCACCTGTACCGAGGAGCCGCTGGGCGGCGGCGCGCTGACAGAGTAGAAGTCCTGTCCGAGAACGACCTGCACGACGTCGCCCATGCCGGTCACCCGTTCGATCTGCGGATTCGGCAGCGCTGAGGCAACCGTCGCCGCGGCCTGCTCGTTGCCCGGCGAGAAGAACACCGTGGTCGACGGCAGCGAGTTCGGATAGTCGTCGGGTGTCAGCACCCTGAACCCGTGTTGCTGCAGCTCTGTGGCCGCGCTCGCCCCGAGGCCGTCTTGGCCGGTGGAGTTGGAGACATGCACGGTGACATTCTGCGGTTCGGCGGTCACTTCGTTCACCAGTTCGCCGGTGTCGTGTGGGGCTTCCTCAGTCGACGGGCTACTGCTGGCCAATGGTGTGCGGGTGGTGGTGGATGTGGTGGGCGTGGTGGTTTCGTTCTGGTTGTTCTCACCGGGCAGTGGGTCGTCGTTGATGATCGCGTCGAACAGCGCGCGGTTGTCCTCGGTGCGCAGTGGCTCGTTGCCCTCGGAGTCGGTCTCGCCTGTGGGGATGGTCAGGAACGTCACCCGTCCAGCGGACAGGCCCTGTATCGACTGGCCGAGATCGACCAGGTCTCTGGTCTTGACGTTGTCGACAGAGCTGTCGCTGATGAACGTGTTGACGACGTCGTTGAGCTTCTTGATGCTGAAGAACACCTCGTTGGAGATCAGCGACCGCAGCAGCGACGACAAGAACAGCTGCTGGCGCTTGATGCGGCCGTAGTCGCCGTTGATCTCGGTGGTCACCTGGCGCGCGCGGACATAATTCAGCGCGGTGTGCCCGTCAATGGTCTGCCAGCCGGCCTGCGGCAAGACCGTGCCGAGTTCGTAGTCCTCGAGTGGAGTTGTGCTGCAGACCTTTACGCCGCCAAGCGCGTCGACCATCTTCGAGAAGCCCGCGAAGTCGATTGCCATGAAACGGTTTATCGACAGGCCGGACAGTTTCTGGATCACCTTCACCAGACACCTGGGACCGCCGAACGAGTACGCCGAATTGAGTTTGGTTTCGGTGTATACCCGCGCCGGCCCGTAGCTCTTAGTGTCGTCGTCATACACCGGCCCATATTTGCCGGACTGTGGGTCCCACGCGTCGCAGAGCGTCGGCTTGATCGCGAGGTCGCGTGGAAACGACACGGCCACAACACGTTGGCGGCTGGCCGGGATATTCACCAGCATCACAGTGTCCGAACGGGCGCCGCCGGCGTCCTCGGTGTCGCCCGCACCCATGTCGGCGTTTTCACCGAACCGGCTGTCGACGCCGACGATGAGGAAGTTCTCGTCGCCGAATTGCGCGTTGGGGTCGAGGATGTCGCGCGAGTTGGGATCGAGCGCGGAGACGAAGTTGAGGCGGTTGTTCTTCGACGTGCTCCACTGCCATGCCGCGCCGGTGAGCGCCAGGGCGACGACCGAGATTAAAGCGGCAGCGACGCGGCCGGCCACCACGACAGGGCGATGACGTTTGCGTTTGGGCTTGGAATCGGTCTCGGCCTCATCGGCGTGGTCGGGCACCTCGCCGTCGACAGCGGGCAATGTGGTTGTCTCACCGTTGATCTCGCCGCGCAGCAGCGTCTGCGCTCTCATGCGGCGGGCTGCGGCGGCGGAGTCGGGGGTCGGCGCGCGCCGCACGGTCAGGATCGGCGCCGTGACGGCATCCTGGATCTCCGGGCCGCCGGGCAGTTCCTCCGGCTCGTCGTCCACTCGATGGCGCGTCGTGCGTCGACCATTGCCGGTGACGCCGCCCATCTTCGCGATGAGGTCGGCGACCGAAACGCCGTCAGTGTGGTTGCCGCTGGGGCCATCGGCGGACCGGTTTGGTCTCGATTCGGCAACATCGCCGCGTTCCCACGGCGCGGCGCCGAGCGCCGGCCGACGGCTTCGGGTAATCCATGGATTGGCGTCATCACCCCCGGAGCCGCTGCGGTGACCGGGAGTGGCGTTGTCGCCGTCACTCATGTCCTACCGGCCTCCGAGTCGGAAGTGGGTACAGCCTTCCGCGACCGTGCGCTGACGGCGCGGTCCCGTGCTCTGTTAGTGCGTCCGCCGCCTGTGCCGGACGCAGCCAGAGCCATATCGTACTTAGACATTCTGAAGAGTGGGATGTCGGAATCGTCTCGGTTCAGCCCCCGGAGTGCATAGCGTCCGCCCCCACGGGCACTACACATTCGTCGGGATCTGACAACCAGCCGTCCGGCAGCGCCACCGATGCGGCGGAACCTTGGCGGCCCCGCGGGCCCGTCGCGGCCTGCGGAAACGGAATGTCGGGGTCCAACCGGCCCAGCAGGACGTCCAGTTCGCCTAGCGTCTTGACCAGCGCCAACGCCCGCCGAAGGTCGGCTCCCGCCGGGAATCCGTGCAGGTACCAGGCGACGTGTTTGCGGATGTCGCGCATGCCTTTGTCCTCGCCGAAGTGGGCGGCCAACAGCTCGCCGTGGCGCCGGATGATCTGCCCGACCTCGCCCAGTGTCGGCGGCTCGACGGCCGGTGCCCCGGTCAGCGCGGCCGAGAGCTCCGCGAACAGCCACGGGCGGCCCAGGCAGGCGCGGCCGATCACCACCCCGTCGCAGCCCGTTGCGGCCATCATCGCGACCGCGTCGTCGGCATCGAAGATGTCGCCGTTGCCAAGCACCGGTATCGACCGGACATGCTGCTTGAGGGCCGCGATCTGGTCCCAGTCGGCGGTTCCGGAGTAGCGCTGGGCCGCGGTCCGCGCGTGCAACGCCACCGCGGCGGCGCCCTCCTGCTCGGCGATCCGGCCCGCCTCCAGGTGGGTGTGGTGCGCGTCGTCGATCCCGATCCGGAACTTGACCGTCACAGGAATCGCTGTGCCCTCGGTGGCCCGCACCGCCGCGCCGACGATCTGGCCGAACAGCCTGCGCTTGAACGGGAGCGCAGCGCCGCCCCCGCGTCGTGTGACTTTGGGCACAGGGCAACCGAAGTTCATGTCCACGTGGTCTGCGAGACCTTCGTCGGCGATCATCCGCGCCGCGGCGTAGGTGGTGTCTGGATCCACGGTGTAAAGCTGCAGCGAGCGGGGCGCTTCGTCGGGGGCGAACGTCACCATGTGCAGCGTCACGGGGTGCCGCTCCACCAGCGCCCGAGCCGTCACCATTTCGCAGACGTACAAACCGCTGACGGTGCCGGCGCGCGCGACCTCGAGCTCTCGGCACAGCGTGCGGAACGCGACGTTGGTGACACCGGCCATCGGGGCCAGCACCACGGGGCTGCGCAGCGCGACGGGCCCGATCCGGAGCGCGGCCGGGGCGGCCTGAAGCATTACGTCCCGGCGGAGGCCAGCGCCCGCCTGGCGGTGAGCTTTTCGGCCCTGCGGGCTTCGCGTTCGAGTCGCCGACGCTTGGACTCCTCGAACTTGTCGCAGACCTCCTCGAGCTCTTCCACCAGAAGTGCGAGGTCGTCGCGCATCCTCGCGGCCTCCCCGGTGAAGTCATCACGCTCGAAGATCCGCCACTTCTTCAGCACCGGCATCACCACATCGTCGAGGTGGATCCGTGGGTCGTACACCCCGCCGACGGCGATGATGACGGCCTTCCGCCGGAACTCGGGCACGGTGTAGCCGGGCATCTTGAAGTTGCGCAGCACCCGGTGCAGCGACTTCATCGCCTGGTTGGGCGCGATCTCCAGCCCTGCCTCGGACACGTCACGGTAGAAGATCATGTGCAGGTTCTCGTCGGCCGACACCCGCGCCAGCAAGTTGTCGGCGATTGTCTCGTTGCAGGCCTTGCCGGTGTTGCGGTGCGAAACACGAGTAGCCAGTTCCTGGAACGTGACGTAGATGACGGAGTCGAACAGGCTGTCGGCAAACAGGTCACCCTGCTGGTTCTGGCCCGGACTGAAGCCGCGGGTCATCTGCTCGAGGCGAAGCTTCTCCAGCTCGACGGGGTCGACTGCGCGGGTGACAACCAGGTAGTCGCGCAGCGCGATGCCGTGCCGATTCTCCTCGGCGGTCCAGCGGTTCACCCAGCTGCCCCAGGCGCCGTCCATACCGAAGTTCATCGCGATCTCGCGGTGGTATGAGGGGAGGTTGTCCTCCGTCAGCAGGTTCTGCACCATGGCCACCTGCGCGACGTCGGACAGCTTCGACTCCTCGGGATCCCAGTCCTGCCCGCCGAGCGCGTAAAAGTTCTTGCCGTCCGACCACGGGATGTAGTCGTGCGGGTTCCAGTCTTTCGACATGGTCAGGTGGCGGTTGAGGTTCCTCTCAACCACGGGTTCAAGTTCGCGCAGTAGATGCAAATCGGTCAGGTTTTCAGACATCGTCTTATGTCCTCCTCGCGTCCGGGGACGCACTCCGAGTTATCTGTACCTGATGGTTGCACTCAATATATCTGTGTCCCGCGGTGACATTCAAGTTGCCGCGCCAATGATGTGATGCGGGCGTGACGCGTGCGCGATACTATCCGCGTGGGCTATCGGCCCTGCTGAACACGTAGATCCGCTCGCTTCAGGTACATGGAGGTCGCCAGACGTGAGAAAGCTCATTGTCGTCGGTGTGAGCGCGGTCGGGGTCGCCGGCGTTGCGATGGCGTTGCTCGGCCAGGGCGTGGCGGGCGCGGACACGTTGAGCGACGTGACGGGCAAGTATTACGGCCAGGCCAAGGACGCGCTCTCCCAAGCCGGCCTGACGCCGATCATTGCCACACGCGTCGGGGACGCGGCCAGCGAAGACAACTGCGTGATCGACCGGATTCAAAACGCCAACTTCGTCAACGGCACCGGCAGTGCCGCGTCCAACACCGTCTACGTCTATCTGAATTGCTACGCAAACGTCGCTTCGAACAACCGGGCGGGTTACTCGCGGCAGTCCGAGCTGGGCAAGGCCGCCTATGACGCGAACCAACAAGCGGAGCAAGAGGCTGCCGCGCAGCAGGGGTCCGAGTCCGAGCAGGCCGTGACCGGCGAGAACCAGCACTAACCAGCACTAAGTCGTCGACGAACTTTCTGGATAACTCGCGCGGCTCAGCAGCATCGCTACGCAGTAATCGATGAACTGTTCGCGGGTGGCTCGCAAGCGGCCGTCCAGGTAGGCGGTGAACAGCGCGGTCAGCGCACCGATGAGCCCGGTCGCCACCATGTTCTGCATTGCCGGGTCGGTGATCGTGGTGAGTTTGCGCTGCAGCAAGTCGATGAAACTCGGCATCCACTCCGCACCCGACCGCACCAATACCGGCTCCACTGCCGGGGCCAGCAGCAGCACACGCCCACGCACCGGGTCGTCGACCATCAGCGCGACGAACCGCTCTACGGCCTCGCGCGGGGTAGTGGCCGACAACAAGGTCGCCATCGCGCGGGTGCACACGTCGTCGTACACGGCGCGCACGAATTCGTCTCTGTCCGAAAAGCTTTCGTAGAAGTAGCGCTCGGTCAGCCCGGAGTCGCGACACACTGCCCGCACCGTCAGCGCAGGGCCTTGCGCGGCACCCAAAAGGGTGACGCCCGTGGCCACCAGCTCGTCGCGGCGCAGCGCCTGGCGGTCTTCGATCGGAACGCCAGACCAGCGACCCCTCTCTCGGCTCTTCGCGCGAGCGCTCATCGGTGTTCTCTGCTCTTCGCGCGAGCGCTCATCGCTGCCGTTGACCGGTCGACACAGTTCTCCTACACTCGTATTTGACAACGCACGTAGTCACATTGACTTTGGCGCTGATGGGACCCTCCAGTGACTCAAGATACGTCTGAGGCTCGCCCGCTGACCAGCGAAGGCATGGTTGCGGGCGGCTGCCCGGTGGCCCCTGGAGGTTATGAGGCGCCGCCTGAGCCGCTGGGTCCCGACTCGTTGACGTGGAAGTACTTCGGCGACTGGCGCGGAATGCTGCAGGGTCCGTGGGCGGGCTCGATGCAGAACATGCATCCGCAGCTCGGCGCCGCCGTCGAGGAGCACTCGACGTTCCCGCGGGAGCCGTGGCCGCGGGTGCTGCGTTCGCTGTACCCGATCGGCGGTGTGGTGTTCGACGGCGATCGCGCACCGATCACCGGCGCGCAAGTGCGTGACTACCACACCGACATCAAGGGCGTCGACGCGAAGGGCCGCCGCTATCACGCGCTGAACCCCGACGTCTTCTACTGGGCGCACTCGACGTTCTTCATGGGCACTATCCACGTGGCCGAGCGGTTCTGTGGCGGCATCACCGAGGCCGAGAAGCGCCAACTGTTCGATGAGCACATCACGTGGTACCGGATGTACGGGATGAGCATGCGGCCAGTGCCGAATACGTGGGAGGAGTTCCAGGAGTACTGGGACCGGATGTGTCGCGAGGTGCTGGAGGACAACAAGGCCACGCGCGACGTACTCGACCTCGCGCACTACCCGAAACCTTGGTTCGCGCAATGGGTTCCAGACGTACTGATGACGCCGTTGCAGCGACGTGTGGTCGCGCCTTTCATGGTGTGGCTGTGCGTCGGGCTGTATGACGAGCCCGTGCGCGAGCTCCTGGGCTACAGCTGGTCGCGGCGCGACGAATGGTTGCACCGACGGTTCTGCGACCTCGTCCGAATTGGATTCTCACTGCTGCCCAAACGAGCGCGTAAGCACCCGCGTGCTCGAGCGGGCTGGGATCGCGCGACCGGACGCCTTCCCTCCGACGCGCCGTTGCCTCACACGCCGGCCCGCAACCTGCCGCCGCTGGGGGAGCGGCACAAGCCGACGCACTATTGCCCGGTGGCCGGGGTTTAGCCGAACCGCGTGCGGTTAACTTAGGCAGGATGAGCGCCCCCGAGCTGCTCGGCGGCCGCTACGAGCTTCGTGGCGTGTTGGGTCGCGGCGGCATGGCCGAGGTCCGCGACGGGTGGGATACCCGACTCGCGCGGCCGGTCGCGATCAAAATCCTGCACCCGGGAATCGACACTCGACCGGACAACCGCAAGCGTTTCGAGGCCGAGGCCCGCGCCGCCGCCGCGCTGGACAGCACGCACATCGTCGCAGTGCACGACAGCGGCGAGCACAACGGGATGCCGTTCATCGTGATGGAGCGGCTGCCCGGCGAGTCACTCCACGACAGGATTGCGCAGGGCCCGCTGCCGCAGCCGATGGTGCGGTCCGTCCTCGATGACGTGCTCATGGCACTCGCCTCAGCACATCAAGGGGGGATCCTTCACCGCGACATCAAACCGGCCAACATCCTGTTCACGTCGTCGGGCGATGCGAAGATCAGTGACTTCGGGATCGCGAAGACCGCGCAGAATAACTTGACCGCTAGCGGGCAGGTCTTCGGCACGATGGCGTATCTGAGCCCCGATCGCGTGCGGGGCAAGCCGGCTACCCCCGCGGACGACGTATACGCGCTCGGCGTCGTCGGGTACGAGGCGTTGACCGGGCGCAGGGCCTTCCCGCAGGAGAACCTCGCGGCGTTGGCCCAGGCGATCCTGCATGATCCGCTCCCACCGATCGCGGCGCTGCGTCCCGACGTCGATCCGGCGCTGGCCGCGGTGGTGGAACGCGCGATGGCCCGCGATGCGGCGATGCGGTTCCAAAGCGCGCACGCCATGCGTGCCGCCCTTGCGGGCCAAGTGCCGCTCTCCATTCGGCCCGGCACGCGGGTTCTGGACGCGCCGCTTCCGCCACCGATGTCCGTTGCGCCATTGGCAGCACTGCAGCGTCCGAGCAGACGGGGCAAGCTGCTGGCCCTCGGCGCGGTGTTCGCGGCGCTGTTGTTGGCCCTGATCCTGATCGTGTCCGAGTCGCGGCCGACGGGGCCGCCGCCTCAGCCCGTCACCACCAGCACGACAGTCGCCCCGACGACCAGCCCGGCCACCGTGTCGACGCCGTCAGAAAGCGCGCCGTCGCCGGCGAAACAGCCGCCGGCACACAAGCCCGAGAAGCCAGGCAAGCCGGGTAACGGCCACGGCAACGGGGAGGGCGACTAGTCCGCGGGTTGCGGGCCGAATCGATAGCGACCTCATACGATTATCGCGGGACTTGGCCGGTTCCAGGCGCATCGACGAGGAACAACTCATGACCGCGATCACTAGGTACGTAGCGTTGGGTGATTCATTTACCGAGGGGATTGGAGACCCTCATCCGCGCAGCGCGAACGGACTCAGGGGATGGGCTGACCTGGTCGCCGTCCAGCTGGCTGAGCACAGTCCGGGCTTTCGCTATGCAAACCTGGCGGTGCGGGGTCGCACGTTGGATGAGGTCCTCGATGATCAGATCGACGCAGCGATCGCCCTGGAACCAGAATTGGTCACCATTTACGCGGGCATGAACGACCTGCTGAAGATTCGCACGGATATCGACGCGATGGTGGCGCGTTATGCCGAGGCGCTGGCTCGCCTGCAACGGACGGGCGCGCGGGTGTTGACGTTCACCGCCGCGGACATCGGAACGGTGCCGGTGTTTAGGCGGTTGCGTGGCAGGGCGGCGATTTACAACGAGCTTCTGCGCGCCGTCGTCGACGACTTGGGCCTGGATCTCGTGGACTTCTGGCGATTGACGGAGTTTCGCGACTTACGACTGTGGGACGGCGATCGCATTCACCTCTCTTCCCTCGGTCATCTGCAGATCGCCGCGCGGGTTCTCGACAAGCTCGCTATCCCGCATGCGCTGACTATTCCTTCCGGCACGGAAGTCCCCGGCGCCAGAAGCCTTCGCGCCGACATGTACTGGGCCGCAACGTTCGCCGCGCCCTGGGCTTTTCGCAGACTCCGCCGATTGAAGCCGGGGGCCGGAGTCGAGCCGAAGCTGGCGAGCATGACCGCGGTGTTGTAAGACGTCGTCAGCTGCCGACGCCTTCCCTGATCTTGTGGGCGATGGCCGCGCCCCGATCGGTTGCGCTGCGGCCGCACGCCGCAACGTCGATGATGACGTTGTTGTCAACGAGAAGTACCCGTTCACAAGATCTTTCGCTCGCGCCCTCCCCTTCGACGACTGGAATCGACAACTCTGTGTCGGTCTTGGTGAGGTTCCCGAACCACAACTTCGGCAACGCCTGATCGTTCAACGTAATGTTGACGCGGTGGTTGGTGCACTTCGACCACCTGTCCGCGGACTCGCTGAAGAACGCTTTCGATGCCACGGAGTCGGCAAAAGTGCTGACCCCCTGCACGACGAGAGAGTCCCAGGCGCCTTGGCTTGGCTGTTGAAAATCCTGGCCGCGAAAGCCGGTTGGGTTGCTGTCCTTGTAGATGGCGGCCTCACCGACTTGCCAGATACCCAGACAATTCTTGTTCGGCAGAAGATTGCTGTGTTGACCAAGGTTGATGTACGGCTCGTTGGCCACCATCCCGTTGGTGCCCATCACGGCGTTGACCTCGTCTGCGCTCAGCAGCAGGCCGGCGAGTGCCGTGGCGGGCACCGGGGCCGCAGGGCCGGTGCGACTCGCCGAGTTGCTGCAGGCCGCGAGCACTGCAACAAGGACGAGTGCTATCGACGCAGGCAGGTATCCGCAATGTCTCTTCACCGCTGCTGCCTAACGTCGCGAGGTTACGAACCAATGACGAACGGCCGACTCGCTGGTGACCGAGAACCGGCGCACCGGCGCCCACGGTTAGAGCGCCGTCATTTGCCTACCCTCCGAGCAGCCCCAGGAGTTCTTGCACCTGGCCGTTCCCGAGATTGCCCAGGCCTCCGAGATTCGCGAGGCTTCCAAGGCTGCCGATGTCTCCGATGTTTCCGATGTTTCCGGTGTTGCCGTTGGTTCCGAGATCGCCGATCTTTGCCATGTTGGCGATGTCGCCGAGATTTTCGACCATCGGAAGAATCGACTGCCAGTCGCTGGCGGACCCCCCTGGCGGAAGGAACGGAATGTTTCCGTCGTCGGCGCTGGCCGCACCTGCCCCGAGTCCGAGAGCAGCCAGGCTCAGGCCGCCTGAGATTGCGCCCGCAATTGCGATGCGCTTAAAAGTGGTTGTGATCATCGTGCCGCCTCCTGTTGCAGCTGGGTATTCCTGGTACTCGTCCCAGATACCCGACTATCCGAAGGCGAAGTAGGAACCAATGTAGTCCGAGCGCAAACGTCCGGCCACAAGATCTGCCGGGTTGCAACGATTCGCATGCTGGATGGCGGGCGGGGCGTTATGCTTCCAGCAAACCTGCCGACGAAAAGGACTTACACCGATGAGATACGCATTCTCGGCCGTTGGGGTGACGGCCGCCGGACTGATAGGACTCGGCATCTGCGCCGCCGCGCCAGCAACGGCCGACCCGGCGGACGGTGACTGTCGGCACGATACGAGTTGTTACGTGGTGCCGCCCTTCAATTACGGGGTAGTTCCGGACACCATCATCAACTACTCCAGGGCGCCGGGGATCACGATCACCAACTACAAGAATCTCCCGCACGACACGGTCGTTGGCTATGAAAACTTCATCCACGACACCATCAGGAACTACACGGGCATCGGCGCTCCGCCTGACCCCTCTGACAGCACCAAGACTCCTGAGGAGAACAACCCTCACGATCCTGATCCGACCAACTAGGAGTTGATCGGGCACGGCAAGTGCCTGACGAGTGTCAAGCATCAGCCGAGGTAAGACTGTGCGGTGTGCCCCCACTAGGACTCGAACCTAGGACCTGCGGATTAAAAGAACGCCTATCTTGGCGTTTGCTGTTTTGCGCTCGTCTGAGCAGATTGCGATACATGCACCATGAACTGCGCCGATACTGTTGGTCGGTGTTAGCCGCCGACGAGGGCTTGCGAACGTCCTGCGGACTGACTGCGGACTGGTCCGGGCACTACCGAGTCGTGGCACCCCCACGACCAGCCTGCCGGAACAGGTTGGCGGCGTACGCAACTGGGACTAGCGCTACACGTGGATGCGCGACGCCGCATTCACGATCTACGCGCTGCTTCGGCTCGGTTTCACCGAGGAGGCCGGTGCATTCATGAACTGGCTGGCCGGACGCTTTCGTCACGCGGCCAACCACAGACCCGGGGCCGCTGCAGATAATGTATGGCATCGACGGGCGCGAGTGCCTACCGGAGGACGAGCTCACGCACCTGGAGGGCTACATGGGCTCGGCTCCTGTGCGGATCGGCAATGGAGCCGCGACACAACTGCAGCTGGACATCTACGGCGAGCTGATGGATTCGGTCTATTTATGCAACAAGTACGGCTTGCCGATCTACCACGACGGCTGGATGGAGCTCACCCGCAACCTCGAGTGGGCGATAGCCCCCTCACAGTGTTCTCCACGGCTGAAGACATTGCGGCGATGGGGTACCGACCCGGTGGACCGAATGGAGACCGTTCGGGTGGGCTGGCACTGGGTGTCCGCAGGGAGGTTCTACTGGGCGCTTGTTGATGTAACGATCCTGCCCGCGCCGTCAGGTCGCAGCGCAGATGGGACCTATTTTCGGCCTGATTGCGTGGGGTGGAGTGGCGCGGACCTTCCTTGTCTGTGTCTTAGGAGATAGGAGCATGCGGATGGTGTGTCGATTGAGTGGCGAAGCAGTCGGACCTTCACGCCCGACTCCTGACAAGCAATCCCGACTGTCCGATTCAGGGTGGATGATGCCAATTGGGCATCCGGACAGGCGATCTGGGACCGATTCTGGTGGTCAGGACACAACGCCCCCGATCTCGGATATCCCAAAGGGGGCTCACCGACCCTTCGAGCCCTCCAGTCCTTGCAGGTCAGGGGTTGTTACCTCCAATTGGATAGAGGCAAGGGGGGGCCGGACTGGGTCGGACTGTTGTAGACACCTGGTTGGGGGGGTTGGGGGGGTTGCTGAGGGGGTCTGTGTCGAGGCCCCACGAGTGATGACTGACCGGAGATGAGGTCCTGGGTTGTGGTGAATTGCCCGTGACTCCTTGAGATCAAGTATGAGACCGTGCTCACCGGCTAGTTGAGTCATCGTATATTTCAGCGGCTCGGCGTCGATGTCGGCAACCAGGAACGAATCATGGATGGGTAGGGGGCAGCGACCAGTCCGTTGGATCATCCGAGTCATGACCTTCATGGCCATGTCTGAGTCGAGACGCTGGAATCGCGCGCCGCAGTCCGAGTTGAAGAAGTCCTCGATTTGACGATGTTTGTGCTCGACAGCCTCGACCAACGTCTCTGTGAATGTTCGGTAGGTCCACCAGACGTTGGAGGTACCGACACCGCTCGCTGCGCGGAGCGCTGCGTCGTCGTGCAGTGCCTTGGCGATGGCCAGGACGGCACTTCTGTGGCTCTCGGCGTTGAACATGATGTTCACCGCGATCTTGACCACGCGCCGGTCGAATCCTTCGATCGCATAGAGGTCACCCGGCGGCACCTTCGCGCCCGCTTCCGCGTAAGCCATCTTGATGTGGAGGGTTGAGTAGTCGATCTCGACCATGGGGATGTAATACGCCGTCGATCATGGACTCCAGGTCGCGACGGTCGCGGGCGCGCATGTTCTGGAACGAGGCTCCGTGGCAGTAGAAACGACCCCCACGCTCAAAGGAGCCATTGAAGATTCGTCGTCCGATGGGGATCTCGATCCGCTTCCCAGATTGGTGTAGATCGAGATGCGAGAGGCTCTCGTTCACCACTGCCACTTGCTCGCGCATGGCTGTGGTGTCGGCGGTCTCCTCGTAGTCGACGACCGCCTTGTCTAGGCGGCTGCGGAGGACAATCGTCTCCGTCCGGAGGTTCAGACGGCGATGCTCCGAAACGTCGACCAGCGGTCTAACCAGGGACGTTAGAGCACCAGTCGCCCAAGCCACCGACTGGTATCCACGGCTGTTCCGAAACCAGACCCCTGGGGTTTGCTCGATCAGTCCGACGCTCTCCAGGGTCTCCATGGCGCGCTTGGTGTAGTGCCACGTGTTCCGGGGGTCCCCGTCGCGGTATCGCTTCGGCATGCGGTAGGCGTCTTTTCCTCGTGCGAAGTGCACACCATTGCCGGTGATCCTTTCCTCGATCACGATGGACCTTGCGATACCCGCGATGGCGAGCCTCATCGCATCGGTCAAGTTGTCCGGCAACCAGGGGGTGAGGCGCTCGACGATCGGCCACAGCTGGTCGTCGCTCCACCCCAGAACCAGGGGATTGTGATCACCGAACACCGGATTGTGAAAGAAGTTGCGAAAAGCCGTCATGCCCCGTCGCCCCCCGCCCTGTTGGCGAAGATCGCCCGCAACACCAGGACCTGCTGTGCGGTCAAAGGGGGTGCCTGGTCGGCCAGTTCCTGTGCGCGACGGCGGATCGCGGCCATCGTCGTGTCGTCGATCCGCATGTCAGCCACGGCGACCACCCCGTGCCGTCTGTTCCTTCTGCTCCTGCTCCTCGACCCAGCGCTCGATTAGTTCGCGTCTATAGACGATTCGTGCGCCTGCGCGGTACCACGGGACGAACCGACCCTCTGCGCGCCATTGGCGCTGTGTCGAGATGGGGATGCCGTACTCGTCCCGGACCTCGTAGACGGTCAAGATGCGCCGTGGTGATTTGTCCTGCACGGTGATTCGCCTCCAGCCGGCCCATCGGGGCCGTAGTTGGCGAGGCGCTCTGCCCCGCTAACCTTTCTGGCGGGAACCAGCGACATCTAGAGGTTTCTGGCGCTGAAAATCTTTAGAGGTCCGGAGGAAGCTGGCCTTTTCCGGCAGTGGCCAGAAGTCTGCGGAGGACGACCGAGGCTGGCCAGATACTCAGGCGGCCAGCGCATTACGAAGACAAGCCGGGCACCTTTGTGGCAGTTCGGGCGGCGCGGCCAAGGGGGTTACGCTTCGAACCGCGAACGTGGCTGCTGGGCTTGGTCGACACGGCGAGAGTCAGGTTGCCGGCGCCTTAATCGGGGTGCCGGTGCTCGATGGCGGGAGTGTTTCGCTCAGTGAATATCGGAAAGCTTTTGGCTTTCAGCACATTTGAGGCAGTAGCGCGTACCCAGGTACAGGACAGTGCCGCAGAAACCCCACGAACGACGGGTGGTTTGATTCCAAACTAGAGCTGGTTTGTGTCCAATACGGTGTGTTTATTGGGAAGACTGGAACCATCGACCACCGTGCGCATTCGCCGGATCGAGTAGGAGGAGCCGTGTCGGTATCCGATGCGGTCCGCGACCTTGTCGACGAGTCCGTGGAGTCGACAGAGCTCGCCGTTCGAGCAAATCGGGGGACGTTGACCCCTGCCGCGAGCTGCCCGTAAGGAGGCGCTCACCTCGGGATCTGGTAATCGCCGGTCTCGCGGTGGGCGCCCCTAGCCAGCTCGCGGAAGGTGGACTTCAGCTTCTCCATCGAGAACCAGCCGTGTCTTAGCTGCACGTCGTTATGTCTCGGAGCATCGCCAGAATGAAGCGCCGATAGCCTCCGGGTGTCCGCAACGGGGCGACTTGGGTGCCGTCAGGATGGACGAGCTGGCCTGCGCGCAACCGCTGATCGAGCCAGCTGTCGGACCTCCAACCGCCCGGCCCCTGCCAAGCAGGAAGTGCCGCCAAGTGCCGCAGAAAAGCCCCCGGCGCTCACCATGTATCGGCCTCCGTCGCGAGGCGGTAATTGGTGAAAGGGGTGCCAGCCCTACGTCGGTTAGGAGCACAACAATGACTCTTCCGCAAGCAGTACTCAGCATGGCCGATGAGACGGCGGCCTCGATAGTGTCGGCCCCGCGGATCGAGAGGTTCCATATCGAGCCCCGGTGCCGCGTGTGCCGGAACCGCGTGATGCAGAAGAAGGTCAACGACATGCTGGCCACCGGGGCCAGCTACGCCTACATCTTGCGCACCCTCGGTGAAGACAACGCCACGCTCGACCTGAGTGATCGGGTGACCATCGACTCGATCCGTAACCACACCGTCCGGCACTTCCCGGTGCAGAACGTCGCGAGGGCGATCTACCGGGACATCCTCGAGCGCCGGGCTCGGGAGAACCAGGTCGATTTCGTCAAGGGCGTGGCCACGGCAATCACGCCGATGGCGCTCTACGAGACCGTCATGGTGAAGGGCTACCAGACGCTGGTCGACCCGGATACCAAGGTTGACGTGAACACCGGCATGATCGCGGCCGGTCGGCTCCAAGCGCTGATCGATTCTCGTGCGGGACAACCCGATATGGCCCACATCATGGTCCAGATGAACCACATCATCGAGGCAGTGAAATCCACGGTGCCGCGGGAAATGTGGGGTGAGATCGTGCGCAAGCTGGATCAGCTAGAGCAGCATCCAGAGCCGCTCGACGTCGAGACGGAAGCCCTCGACGAAGCTGATGACGCCTACGACCCCATCGAGTTCGCCGATAAGGACGTCGACGAGCTTTAACAGCGTCCGCTGCTTCCAGGAGGCGATCAGACTACTCAGTTCGTGAGACCGCCAGCCGATAGCGGGGAAAAGTGGGGCCGATGGCAGATCCCGGCGAACGGACTCAGGCTGAGCTGATCGACGAAACCCGCAAGGCAGCCCGGAGTCTCATGCTCCTACTCGAGGCCATCGAGCGCGGTGACCTCACTGCGACACAACTTGAGATCGCCCGCCTCCAGGGGGCCGTGGAGGCCCTCGGCGCAATCGTTGGAGAGCCGCCCAGGGAGGAACGCTGATGACCGCTCTGCGCCACTGGTCATAACATTGACATTCCTCAATGTTAAACTCGGGTGTGAGCAGCCCCGTTGTCGACCAGCCCGCACCCCGCCGTCGGCGGCGCCGTGCTGGCGCTGAAGCGCAACCGGGAACGGTCGTCAGCTACCTGCGCGTGTCCACTTCCGAACAGGCGCTGTCTGGCCTTGGGCTTGATGCTCAACGGGCGACTGTCGCGGCCTATACCGAACGCAAGGGCCTAACGATCGTGGGGGAGTACTGCGACGAGGGCATTAGCGCGAAGTCCCTTAAGGGACGGCCGGGTGCACTTGCGGCCCTGGAAGCGGTGCGTGCTGGCAGCGCCGCCGGGTTGCTTGTGGCCAAGATGGATAGGTTGAGTCGTTCGGTGGTTGACGGTGCGGGTCTTATGGAACGGGCCGCGCGAGAGGGCTGGGCGCTCCATTTCGCCGACCTCGACCTCGACACCAGTACGCCGGCTGGAGAGATGGCGGCCAACATCATCATCTCTGGCTCGCAGTACGAGCGCCGGTTGATTAGCCAGCGCACCCGAGATGCCTTGGCGGCCAAGCGTGCCCGGGGAGAGCGACTCGGCGCAGCGCCAGCCCTACCGTTGGAGATCACCCGTCGTATCATCGCCGAGCGCGCCAACGGACGGACATTCCAGGCGATCGCTGATGGGTTGATGGCCGAGGGGATTCCCACCGCGCGGGGCAAGGCCCGCTGGTATCCGGCGACGATCAAGGCTGTGATTACGAGCGACAACGCCGCCGCGCTCGCATAGGGAGTCGCACCCCGGAGTGGGTGAACAGGCGTCAGCAGCGCGCTGGTGCCGGCGGGGGCTCACTGGCCTCGAGGGGCTGGGGCTAAGTGTGGTAAGCCTTACCTCGAGGGTAGAATTGTATTCTCTAATTCCGAGAACAGGCTTCCGAGAGGATTCGCCGATGTCATCTGCCCAGATCGCACTGCTCGGTGCGATCGCCGGATCCACCATCTTCCTCGGCCTGCCGCTTGGCCGGCTTCCGGCGGCGATGCCACGCCTCAAGGCGGGGTTGAACGCCTTGGCAACCGGCATCCTGCTGTTTCTCCTGTGGGATGTGCTCAGCCACGCCTGGGACCCCGTCGACGATGCACTCGGCCACCGGGAGATCGGCGCTGCGGTCGTCAACGGCCTGGTCTTGGCGACCACCCTGGGTGTGGGCTTGCTGGGACTGGTGTGGGTCGACCGGTACACGGCCCGTCACCGCGGCGCACCGGTCGGCGGTCCGGGGGCGGCGACGGTGCACGAGTTGAGCACCCCGCGGTGGCATGACTCCGCGAGCCGGTTGGCGATCATGATCGCCGTCGGGATCGGGCTGCACAATTTCGCTGAGGGGCTGGCCATCGGTAACTCGGCCGCGGCAGGCAACGTCGGGCTTGCGGTGATGTTTGTCATCGGCTTCGCGTTGCACAACGGCACCGAGGGTTTCGGCATTGTCGCGCCGCTGACGGGGCAGCGGCCGTCGTGGGGCTTCCTGGCGATCCTCGGTCTAATCGGCGGCGGCCCCACCTTCGTGGGCACGCTGGTCGGCCAACGGTTCATCAACGAGACGGTCTCGATCGCATTCCTGGGGCTCGCCGCCGGTTCGATTCTCTACGTCGTGATCGAGCTTCTCGCGGTAGCAAGAAAGGCGGACCTCAAGGTCATCACCACGTGGGGCATATTCACCGGGCTCGTGTTGGGTTTCGCCACCGATGCGGTGCTCACCGTAGCCGGAGCCTGATCCAAAACCTCCGCCATGGCTGGTGATCACGACTGCGCCCACGCCCATTCCGATCCTGACCGAGCTGTACCGGGCGCATGTCGGGTGGCTTCCGGCCGGATTGGTGGCCCATGCCTCCTAGTCGGTCCGCTGTGGTAACCGCGTCTCACCGGAACAGCCCACTGATCAGGGGTGCTGCATGGGAGACGTGGTAGAGGGTCTTCGGCGATCGTGCCGTTCATCGGTCCGGCGCATGGCACCGTCACTAGGATGCGCCGACCGGAAAGGGTGCCTGTCGCCGTTATTTCACACATGGGACGTCCTTGGCGCTCATGCGGGTGAGGTTTGTTGGTGCCGGGGCCTCGGTGCCGGTGGCAGTGGCCGCCACGGTGCTGACCGCCGTCGTCGGGGCGGTGGTCGAAGGTTGTGACTCGGATGAGTTGTGATCGAGGTAGTCACTGACCCGGAAGTCGGTTCCGGCGGTGAGTTGCACGGTGTTGGGCGCGACTGTGTCGGATGCGGTGGCGGTCAGCTCGAGTTCATCGGCGAGGGCGATGGCGGCCGCTTGCGCGCCCGGGCCGTACTTGATGGTGCTGGTTGCCGTGGTCGACTCGGCGGTGCTGGCTGTCCCTTGGGCCAACCCTTTTGCGGCGAGGGCCTTTTCAAGGGAGGTGGCCAGTCCTTCCCGACCTGCCGCGTTGGTCACGTTGAGCACGATGCTGGCCGCGGTTGTCCCGGTGGTGGTTGCGCCGTCTGCCGTGGCGTTGATGCGGGTGGTTGGGGTGGTGGAGGTCGAATCGTTGGACAGCAGATGGTGGACGATGGATCGGATGGTGGGAACGTCGATGATGTTGACGTCTTCCCCGTCTGAGATGTGGCGGAATTCGGTGATGGGCAGCGTGTACAGCGCGAGCGGACTGTCGTCGAATGCGGATGCTTTTCGGATGAAACCTGCCAGGTCGAAACCGGCGTCAACGGCGACGTTTTGTTTGGCGACATCAATCAGGTGGTGCAGGACGCTGGGGCTCGTCAACACCGCCCTGTGGCGCAACGCAGTGATGAGCGAGGCGAGGAAGGCTTGCTGGCGGCGGGTTCGATCCAGGTCGGTGAACATCTCGTCGTTGACGTCGCGTCGTTGCCGCACGAACGCCATCGCCTGAGCCGCGTCGATCTGCTGAATACCTTTATGGAAGTCCGCCCCCGAGTAGTAGGGATCTGAGGTGTCGTGATCCAGGCACACGGTGAGGGGTTCGACGACTCGGGCGATCTGAACGAAGGCCACCAGGCTTACCTCGATGAAGTGGTCAATCGGGATTTGCAGCAACCGTCGGACCGTGCTGATTTCGGCCTTGCGGCCGGCCTCACGCGCCATCTGTTCGCGCATGGCGGTGTCGTGTGCGTCGGCCCAGCCTGCAGCGCCCTGTGCATCGCCGGAGCCCCCGCGCTCCATGACCTGCTGGTAGGCAAGGCGATAGGCGTGCTTGATCTTGCCCCGGCAGTCTGAGGTGGGGCATCCGGGCAGATCGACGTAGTCGTCGCGGGGAATGGAGATCGCGCCGACTTGGCCGCCCCCGCCGGGCACGTGCAGCACCATGAGCACGTCCGCGTCGTTCTCGCCGGCACTTTCATCGCCGGCGTGCAGCGCGTCATAAATATCTCGCGGCAGTAGCCCACCCTGCTGGTCGCGGCGACTATCCAACCCCATGATCAGGATGTTTTGGTCCGCCCCCACGGAGGGGGGGTCATTGGCTAGCGCCTCAGAGGTGGTGATGCCGCTCGACAGATTCCGGTAGCCGACCCAGCCAACGCCCGAAAGGACCACGATCAACACCGAAACCAGCGCTGCGAGCACCTTGGCGCCGCCCCTCCCATGGGCGGTTGGCCGGCGCTGCACACGATGCCGCGCCCGCCGCGCGCACGGATGGTCTTTCCGTCGGGCGTATAGGCGACGGCCGCTAAACCGGTGTGTCCTTTCATCGGAGCACCGATCAGTCTGCCGGTAGCGCAGTCCCATTGGCCAAGCTCTCCATCCAAGTGGGTAGTCGCGACGCGGTGTCCATCGGGGCTATACGCAAGGCCGCGCGGGCCGGGTACAGGGATCATCTTTTCGGTGGTGAATCGGACAATCTGTGCGTTGAGGATGGGCACTCGATCGGGAGTGTCGGCGATGGCGTTGGCGGCTAACAGCTTCTGCAACGCACGCCCGTCGTTGCCCGGCGTAGTGCCAGCCAACATCGCTGCGCCTTCGGCATACAGTTTGGCCACGACCGCGTCGCGAAGGTGCCGGATAGCTTCTTGGCGCTGCGCGACCGCGATGACCGCGGCGACGACGGCGATTACGGTCAGCCAGGCCAGACCGGTGATCGCCGCGCCCCTCAGGCGGCGGAACCGACGCTGCTCGCGCAGATCATCGCCGGCTAATTGGTCTTTGGGTTTGCCGTGGATCGGAGCCGCCAGCGCGGTCACTTTGCCGCGGAACGTCAATGACCGCAGATCCCATGGCGCATCGTCGCTGACGTCGATGTACAACGGCTCAGACCGAAGCGATCCCGGTTCGGTCAGCACACGTGGGGCGGCATCAGAGTGCTCCGGGTCGAACCTTCCCCTCGTCGCGTCCCACCGCAGATGACCTTCGCCAAGCACCAGCATCAGTTGCTCGTGGCCGCGGTGTTGAAGCCAGTAGCTGACTTCCTCATTGACCCAGTGCGATGCCGCCGACTGCGGGGAGAGCACCACGATCATGTAGCGGGCGCGGTCCAGCGCCTCGGTGATCTTGCCCCACAGATCCGGATTGGCTGTCAGGTTGGTGTCATCCCGAAACACCCGCAGTGCGCGCAACTGCCCAACTCGCCGCCCGATATGGTGCAGTCCCTTCTGGATCGCGGTGGTGACTTGCTTATCGCGATGGGCGTAAGACAGGAAGGCGTCGTATTCCGGCGGCCTGCCCCCGTCGGAAACC
The DNA here is from genome assembly GCA_963744085.1 of uncultured Actinomycetota bacterium. Lineage (GTDB taxonomy): Bacteria > Actinomycetota > Actinomycetes > Mycobacteriales > Mycobacteriaceae > Mycobacterium. The sequence goes on along the minus strand of CAVUSK010000009.1, from coordinate 178,615 downwards.
GGAAATTCAACGGGGCGCGTTACCTCGGCCATATCCCAACCGTCACGTTGCCGACTCCGCCTCTGCGGCCGCCCGCCAAGTTTGTCACCTGATCGCGAGCCGGGTACCGCTTTATTTGAAACAGGTATTGATGACGGGATTTGAAACAGGTATTGATGACGGGGCCGTTCATGAGGGGGCGACCAAACAGTGGGAGTAGTCGCAAAACTAAGGTTCGCGGTTTCTCAAAGATCGGTGCAAAGCTTGGGTGCCACACACTCCCGATAAGGACCCAAACGGTATTTTGACTCGGCAGTGCTGCTGGTCTTAACCCAGTTAGGCTGGGACAATGGCGCGCATCGGTCGACTGAGGGAACGTCGGCTACTTGGCCGAGCCGCTGAACAGGCTCTCGCTGGTCGCCCGGTCGAGCAACTTCTTTGCGCTCCAACAGATTCTGCGCATCACCCCGACGCAGGCCCCATTCCTCGCACGGCGTACCCGCGAGCGGTGGCACAGGCTGGCCTCGTTAAAACACCGGGCGATCCCCACGGGCTACCGCACGGCGACGATGCACCCCCACGCGCTGATGACATGTTCGGCGGTCTCGTTGTGGCACCTTGGATGTTCAGCATGCGTGCCCGGCCGTGGTATCGCACCAGGCCGGCGGCGATCGCATTCGTCGGCGCCGCGGCCGCAGTCGTGATATCGGGCGTTCTGCTGGCGTTGCGCACGCCGACCACCGCTATTGAGAAGCCAACGACCGTAGCGACTACTCCCTCAACTCGTGCCACGCCGCCGGCGAGCTCGGAGCCGACGACGAGCAGCATCCCGCCGATCGCTCCGCCGCCGTCACCACCATCCGCACAGCCGATCGACCCCGAACCCGCGATCGCCGGCCCAGGACCCCTCGAAGAACCCCCACCGGCCGAGCCGATCGACCCCGAACCCGCGATCGCCGGCCCAGGACCCCCCGAAGAACCACCACCGGCCGAGCCGATGGACCCCGAACCGTGATTGCTGAACCACCGACAGCGTCAGTCGTAGCCGCAAAGACGTGTATGTGGCTGGATCTCGACGTAAGTGAACGGTCCGACCGTTAACGAGGTGCTGGCACCAGTTGAAGGCCAGGGGCTTGCGCCGCTGGTAATTGTGCTGCGGGCACCTGAGCGGCGGGCACCTGAGCCGGTGCCGCCGCCGGCGCTGGCGCTGGCGCTGGAACTTGCGTCGTCAGGATTCGCATCAAGTCCGGCTTCATTTGCTGCAGCTGCGCGCCCCAGTAACCCCAGCTGTGCGTCCCGCTCGACGGGAAGTTGAATACCGCGTTGTGCCCACCGGCAGCCGCATAGGTCCGCTGGAACTCCTTGTTCGTGTCCAGCGTGATGTTCTCCAGGTACTGGGCGCTGAACTGGACTCCGAAACCCCCGTCACCGGTGTCGAGGTCGCTCATCGTGCCATTGCCGCAATACACCCACATCGCGGTGTTGTTGGCCACTAGCCGATTGATGTTCAGCATCGGATCGTTGCGCTGCCATGCCGGATCGTTCGGCTGACCCCACATGTCGACCACGTTGTAGCCGCCGGCGTCCTTCATCGCGAAACCAATCACCGTCGGCCACAATCCCTTCGACGGATTCAGGAAACCGGACAACGATGCCGCGAAGATGAACTGCTGCGGGTAATACGCTGCCAAGACCAACGCCGCGCCGCCCGACATCGACAGCCCGACAACGGCATTGTTGCCTGAGTCCTGGCCCCTATTTGCCGCCAGCCACGCGGGCAGCTCCTGCGTCAGGAATGTTTCCCACTTATATGTGAGAGTCCCATTGCTGCCTTTCGCAGGGGCGTACCAGTCGCTGTAAAAGCTCGACTGACCGCCGACCGGCATCACGACCGATATCCCCGACCGGTAGAACCATTCGAACGCAGCGGTGTTGATGTCCCATCCGTTGAAGTCGTCCTGGGCGCGCAGCCCGTCGAGCAGAAGCACCGAATGCGGTCCGCCGCCCTGGAATTGGACTTTGATGTCGCGGCCCATGGACGGTGACGGAACACTCAGCGTTTCGACCGGCAGTCCCTTCCGCGAGAACGCCGACGCCTTCGGCGTTGAACTGACCACGGTGAGCGCGACAGTCGCCGTCGCCGCAACCACGACCAGTGCGCCGACGCGACGAGCCCACTGTGCGAATACCTCTCCCACCCGCGCGAAATTACCAACATCGCCGCCTTTGTCCGCGCGACCACGCAGGTGAGTGATCGTGTTGTTACCGAGTTATCCAGGTCATCGGTGCGATAACCGCCCGTGGCGTGGGTACGGCTTCGTTCGCCTTGGGATCGCATCCGGGCCGTACCCGCAGCCGAGCGTACGCGGGTCGCCCCGGGGCCGGACAGCCTAGTTCCTGCGTCTCAGAACTAAAAGAATTGAGACCGTGTGCCTGGGATCGACTGCACTCAAATAAGTGCCAGCTCGCACTGTCTCAAAAGATGCATCAAAACTCCGTCTCATATTGACATGTTCTGAGACTTTTGAAACACTCATCGTATGGCACTCAGCGCAACCACCACGACCGGTACTCAACTCGGATATGCGCGAGTAAGCACCGAGCACCAAAGCCTGGACCAACAGACCGATGCGTTGGCGGCGGTAGGGGTGGAGAGCGACCGCGTCTACAGCAACAAGCTGTCGGGCACCTCTACACGGCAGCAGCGCCCCGGGCCTGCTGCACTGCTCGACTACGCGCGCGAAGGCGATGCCATCGTCGTGGTCGGAATCGACCGCCTGGGTCGCAACGCCGCTGAGGTTATGACGACCATCCGTGAGCTTGGCGAGCGCGGGATTGTGCTGCGTTCCCTTCGCGAAGGAATTGACACGTCGAACGCGACGGGCCGCATGGTGGCCGGGGTGCTGGCCAGTCTGGCCGAGCTTGAATTGGAGCTAGGCCGCGAACGCCGCGCTGCAGCACGCGGGGCGCGACGGGCACGCGGGCAGCACATCGGTCGTCCGAGGGCACTCGACAAGTCGAAAGTGGCTCTGGCGCAGCGGATGCACGCTAGCGGTGAATCGGCGAGCACCATCGCGAGCTCACTCGGGGTAAGTCGCGCAACGGTGTACCGGGTACTGGCTGAGCAGGCCGATGGCTAGAGGTCCTCTGAGTCCACGAGCCTGACCCTCGTCACCCTCAGGCATCCCTGCGCTCCCACCAGTGCCGGAGCGTCGGGCGCAAAGATCGCCACACCGAGTACCCTTGGTCCAAATGCTCTAGTACCTCGTGACCGCGGCCCCTAGTTCTGCGCACGCAGAAAGTCAAAGGTGGGATCACACGGCTCTTGGAGTCGATGAATAGACTCGGCCCGCCGCGCCCCCCTGTTTATCAGCGACGGGCCGAGTTTCCGCGTATGGGAATTAACGATGAATACGAATAGGACGATGACTAATATCTGCGCTCGGACGAAAGTTGTGGCGGCGGCAATCGCCGCCGGTGTGGTTGTGACGATGGGTGCACTGACCGTGGCGCTCAGCGGCACCGAGGCACATGCGGTTACGGCACCCCTCGGTGTTGGCGGCGGCGGCGACACCAGCACCCAAGCGACGCCACCACCGGTACCACCAACGGCGGATGCCAAGCCGCCGGTTAAGGCCAAGAAATGGCAGGGCAACGGCTGGCCAGGGCAATAGCCGAGCGCGAGGGAGCCTGAGCCTGGTTGGCCCGTCATCCTGCTTGGGTGGCGGGCCGATCCGCGTACCGACCCTGTCATTCGCAGCCAGCGCCGCGCAGCGCCGGCACCCCCTGGTGCTCGCGCAGGTGGAGTGCTAAACCGTAAGGGCGCAGCCAGCCGACACCCGTCGCGGTGGCGAGGTGCGGCCACCAACATGTAGGAGGTGGTTGCTGTGCTTCATCCCGATCCATTCCGTGACATCGACAGACTCGCCGCGCAGCTACTGGGTACCTCGCCCGGATCCGCCCGAGTCCCACTGGCCATGCCGATGGACCTGTACCGCTCCGGCGATCACTACGTGCTTCACGCCGACCTCCCGGGCGTGGACCCCGATTCGGTGGACATCATCGTTGATGGCGGCGTCCTCACCGTGACGGCGCAACGCAGCGAACGCACCGAACACGACGTGCAGTGGCTGAGCTCCGAGCGCTTCACCGGCGGTTACATGCGTCGCCTGTCCCTGGGTCAGGACATCGACGCCGACCACATCACCGCCACCTATCAGAACGGGGTGCTGACCGTAACCCTCCCCGTGGCGGCAAGGGCCAAGCCGCGCCACATCGAGATCACCCCAGGGGCACGTGAAGAAACGAAGGTCATCGAGCCCAGCGACTCATCCGACCAGCACACCACGACCTAACCTCTGTCCACCTGACGGGGTCCAGGCGGGTCATGCCGCCGGGCAGCAGCGCGTTGGGTGACACCGCGGCGCCGACGTCCTGCTCCGGCGCCAGTCGGGGCCGCTGAGACCATGATGGTGAGGTGAGCGAGCCCGTTGCACCGGCCGGCGGCCGGTCGGCCAAAGTCTCGGCCAAAGTCTCGGTGGTCGGCATCGGCAGCGTCGGCACCGCCATCGCATATGCGTGTCTTATCCGCGGCTCTGCCGGCGCGTTGGCGCTCTACGACATCAACGCCAAGAAAGTGCGCGCCGAAGTGCTCGACCTCAACCACGGCAGCCAGTTCGTTCCGCACTGCGCGGTCAGCGGATCCGATGACATCGCGGTTACCGCCAACTCGGCCATCGTCATCGTCAGTGCGGGCGCCAAGCAGCATCCTGGTCAGAGTCGGCTGGAGCTGGCAGCCACGAACGTCGCGATGGCCCAAGCGTTGACACCTCGACTCCTCGAGCAGTCGCCCGACGCGATCATCGTCTTCGTCGCCAACCCGGTCGACGTGGTGACCTATGCCGCGGCCAGTGTCATCCAGGCTGCACCGGGGCGGATCTTCGGTTCCGGAACGATATTGGACTCAAGCCGGTTCCGCTATCTGATCGCTCAGCGGGCAGGCCTAGCGGTCGGCAACGTGCACGGCGTCATCGTGGGGGAACACGGCGACTCCGAAATACCGCTGTGGTCAACGGTTTCTGTCGGCGGTGTCCCGGCCGACCGCTTTCAGTCGGCCGGCACGCTGGTGTTCGATGAGCCAACCCGCGATGTGATTTCGGAAAGCGTGGTCAGCGCCGCCGACGAAATCATCGCTGGCAAGGGCGCGACCAACTTGGCGATCGGCCTGTCGACCGCTCGAATCATCGAAGCCATTCTCGGCGACCAACACCGGGTGTTGCCGGTGTCGACGGTGCAGCAGGGCGCCTATGACATCACCGGCGTCGCGTTGTCGCTGCCGACGGTGGTCTCCGCGGCCGGCGCCGGGCCGATACTGGAGGTGCCGCTGTCCGCAGACGAGTTACAGGGTTTGCGGGCTTCGGCACAAACCCTGACGGACGTTCAGCGGTCGTTGGGCATTTAACGCCACCAACAGCGAGACAACCACGAACGAAACCTATCGTCGTTGTGCCTCGTGCTCCTGCCGCCTGACCCATGGGCTTCCTGCGCTTCGGGCTGCCACCCGAAGACTGGGTGATGCCCCCGGCGCCTGCTCCCGGCCGTCAGGCCTCGGCCGCCCCGTCGGCTACACCTCGGGGAGGAACGGGCCCAACGCCTCGTCGGCGTGAATGGTGCAGCGATACTCGTCGAAGTGCTGGATCTTGCCATCGCGCAGCGTCAACACCATGCAGTATTGGTTGTGATATCGGACGCCATTCACAAGCGTGGCGTCGCCCTCCCATTCGGCCACCACCTGGTCGCCTTCGGCCGTGATGCGGTGGATCGTTGGGCGTCGAAGGTGACTCCGGGGCGGCGGATCGCGACCGGGGCGGCGGATCGCGCCGTGTCGCCGTGGTCAGGCCGCCGCGCATCGGCGACCACAACGATCAGTTGTCCGATGTTGGACAAATGAGGTGGCCGATTCGACCTGAGCGCCGACGGGAAACGGCTCGATCGGCACGGCACCGATTGCAACCGTTCGGACATATTCGCTACTTCGGTAGTGCCGGCGGCAATCATCGGCGGCGCCGGGATCGTCGTTTGTCGCTAGCCCTTCGCCGCCCGCTGCGGGGCGGGGACGACCACCACGGGGTACCGCGAGTGGGACACGACGTGGTGGCTGACGGAGCCGAGCATCGCCCCGACGAATCCGCCGTGTCCGTGAGAGCCGACCACCATCATGTCGCATTCGCTAACGCTCTCGAGCAGCACTTGGGCGGCGTGTCCTTCCACCGTCTCCTGCGTGATTCGGACCGGATCCGTCGCGCTGTCCGGGTCGGATTCGGTGGCCTTGCAGACGGCGGCGTCCAGCAGCTTTTTCACCGAAGCAGCTGCGTCAGTGAACTCGTTTGGAGGCACGCCGTCGTCCCGCCTATAACCCAACGGGAACATGCTGCCCAGCCCCGGGTCGGCCCAACTTGGATGGTACTGCCAGGCAAGTACCGCGTGGACGGGGATCTTACGTGCCCGTGCCTCCCCGAACGCCCGCAGTAGGGCGTTCAACGATCCCTGCGACGCGTCGACGCCGACCACGATCCGCCCGCTCTGCGGCGGTCTATCGGCAGAAGCGAACGGCTCCGAAGATAACCGTCCAGTACTGGCCATAGGGTCATTATGTGTGCGCGGCCGCCGGCTTGAGAAGGACGCTCCTGCGCTCGGCGAATGTCATGAGCTTGCGCGAGACCGCCGCCGCGAGTACGGCCGCTCTTGATGCCAACCGATTCTTCGGGCACCATCGCCTGGCTTGCCGCGATGCTCACGCTCGTCCTCGCCCTCGGCAGCAGTCTCGCCCGGACCGTTGCCTCAAACGTGAGTTTGTATCGTGTTTCGCTCCGCGTAAGCAGTGGACCCCTATGGGGGTGATGCGAACTAGCGGCCATCGACTTCGTGGAGTCCGCAATCGTCGCAAGTGTTGGCGTGTTGACGGTTTTGCCGCACTCAATGCGAAATGTAACGGGTGCAGCCTGCCCGCAGTCACATGCTCACGCGGGCACAGCCGTCGGGCTTTCGGGGTCGTCGAAGGCCTGAGCGTCGCCGTGGATCTAACGCGGACGCCACGCTGCTGGCCGAGGCCACCGGCTTGATGTGCGGGCGGCAACGGGCAGCCTTTTAGCTGAAATTCCGGTCGCGCGCAGCCGCCTTTGACACGATGACATGGTGTCCTCTCCCACCGGGTCCTCACGCGCAGCGGGGCCGAGCCTGCACCAGTTGACGACACCGCGAGCGGCGGCGTTGGCCGGGGTGGTGTTCGCCCTGCTGATGGGCGCCACGCTGATCCTGATCCGCGTCAGAATGCCAGAGGGACTTGGCGACTCGACGGCATGGCTGGACTCCGAACGCGACGGCATTCTGACCGCGACGAAGCTGATGCCGTTCGCCGGAATTGCGTTTCTGTGGTTCATCGGGGTCGTGCGCGACGGCTTGGGGCGCTACGAGGATCGGTTCTTCGCAACGGTGTTTTTGGGCAGCGGTCTGCTGTTTTTGGCGATGATGTTCGTCTCGACCGCGGTCGCCGCGGCGCTCGTCGCCAGCAGCGGCGGCGTCACCGATGCCGCGGCGCATGCCGAGGTGATCACCTTCGGCAAAATGATCGTGGTGTCGGCCACCAAGACCTACGCCATCCGCATGGCGGCGGTGTTCATGATTTCGCTGGCCACCATCTGGCTCAAGACCGGCCTGATGCCACGCTGGCTGGTCGTCATCAGCTATCTGGTCGCGCTGGCGCTTCTGATCGCCGGCGACGTGAACATGTGGCTGACGATGGCGTTTCCCATCTGGGTGCTGGTGGTCAGCGCACTGATCTTGCTCCGCTCAGGATTCATCGATGCGCAGCGCGCCAGTCACGATTGATCGCAGCGTCGAAGCTGTGATCTTTGGTATGCCCTGGGGATTAGTCGCGGCCGGCTGCGCTGTCCTGCAGCTTGGCCATGACCTGATCGAGATTGAAGCTGGCCGACTTCTGCCGCTGCGGGAACTCGGCGAAGTCTCCACGCGCACCGCTCGCATCGGGCGAATGCAGCGGATGGCCAGCGCCGACTCGAGCTGGCGCCGCCAAGCCACTCCAGACGCCTGGCCGCAGGAGTGCTTCGTACCCCGGGTTTGTTGGCCGGGCAACCGACCCTGTGTACCCAGAATTCACGCCGCTGGCAGGATTGGGGTCTAATGTCCGTCCTGGGGGCGTCGAGAACAAGGCACCAAGCGGCGGCCGCGTCCGGCCGCGCATCGCTCCCGAGCTTCAACGGCGAAAGGCCTTCCGGTGAGCGACAATCCGAACATTCTGATCATCTGGGGCGATGACATCGGGATCAGCAACCTCAGCTGCTACACCGACGGTGTGATGGGGTATCGAACCCGCAACATCGACCGCGTCGCGAACGAGGGGGTGCGTTTCACCGACTACTACGGGGAGCAAAGCTGCACCGCCGGCCGGGCGGCCTTCATCACCGGACAGAATCCTTACCGGACCGGCCTGACCAAGGTCGGCATGCCCGGCGCCACGCTCGGGCTGCAGGCCGAAGACCCGACCATCGCCACGGCTTTGAAGGCGCAAGGCTACGCCACCGGGCAGTTCGGCAAGAACCACCTCGGTGACCGCGACGAGTTCCTGCCCACGATGCACGGGTTCGACGAGTTCTTCGGCAACCTGTATCACCTCAACGCCGAGGAGGAACCCGAGCAACCCGACTATCCGAAAGACCCGGCGTTCCGGGAGAAGTTCGGGCCTCGTGGTGTCCTGCACACGTGGGCGAACCCCGACGGCACCCAGCGCATCGAAGACACCGGCCCGCTCACCAAGAAGCGGATGGAGACCTGCGACGAGGAGTTCCGCGACGCCGCAGTCGATTTCATCAAACGTCAGCACGAGGCGCGGACCCCGTTCTTCGTGTGGTTCAACGCAACGCACAAGCATTTCCGCACTCACACCAAACCCGAGAGCATTGGTCGGGCCGGGCGGTGGCAGTCGGAGTACCACGACACGATGCTCGATCACGTCGAGCTGGTCGGCAGCCTGCTCGACCTGCTCGACGAACTCGGCATCGCCGATAACACCATCGTCATGTACTCCACCGACAACGGGCCGCACATGAACACCTGGCCCGACGGCGGCATGACCCCGTACCGCAACGAGAAGAACTCGAATTGGGAAGGCGCCTACCGCGTCCCGGCGATGGTCCGGTGGCCAGCGCGCATCCCCGCAGGCACCGTACTCAACGGCATCGTCAGCCACGCCGACTGGTTCGTCACGCTGCTATCCGCGGCCGGCGTCCCCGACATCGCCGACAAGCTCCGCGCCGGAACCGATCTGGGCGGCACCACCTACAAGGTCCACCTCGACGGGAACGACCAGTTGGGCTACATCACCGGCGAGACCGACGAGAGCCCGCGACAGCACTTCTTCTACGTCTCCGACGACGGCGACCTCACCGCGCTGCGGTACGACAACTGGAAGTTTGTCTTCCTCGAGCAACGTTGCCCCGGAACGTTGCGGATCTGGGCCGAGCCGTACACCGAACTGCGCTTCCCGAAGCTGTTCAACCTCCGTACCGACCCGTATGAGAAGGCCGACATCACGTCGAACACGTACTACGACTGGGTCGCTGACCACCTCTTCCTGTTCGTGCCGGCCCAGGCCTATGTCGCCCAGATGCTCCAGACGTTCGCCGAGTTCCCGCAGCGGCAGAAGTCGGCCAGCTTCAATCTCGATCAGGTCATGGCCAAGCTGCAGGAGGCCGCCGCCGGAAGCGCCTGAACGTCAGCGAATTACAAGCAGCACTGCGCAACGGCGAAAACATCACGCGCGTGGTGTCAAGCGCACGGGCAGTTCGGTGTAACCTCGCAGGACCGGGCTTGGGTGCAACGGGAGTTCTTCGCTGAGCAGTTCGAAACTGGATGTGGAGTCGAGGAGATGCTCGAGCACGATCCACGCCTCCGTCCGGGCCAATTGTGCGCCGAGACAATAGTGGGATCCGCGGGAGAACGCGAAGTGTGGGTTCGGGTCCCTTCCGATATCGAATGTATCCGGCCGGTCGAATACGTCGGGGTCGCGATGCGCGGCGCTCGCCCAGAGGATCACGAGCTCGCCTTCACCGACACCCCAGCACACCAGGGCCTTACGCGATCCGCACGCAAACAATACGAAGCGATACGCGGACATGTCGCGTATCTCGGTCACGGCGGCGGCGGGCACACCACCTGGCACTGCCGCACCTGCGACGCCGTGGTGTACGGACCGCCGCTAAACGTTCATTGCACAGCCCTCCAGGGGCCAGCGCCATTCAGGGTAAGTTCCAAAGTCCCAGAGTCGAGAAAACCCGAGCCGCAGCGCCTTTCCGGTGTCCAGGGACTCGATTACATGCTGGAGAAGGTCGCGGCGCGGGCCGCTAAAGCTACATAGCTGCCGCTCGCGGTAGGCCGTAGTCTCACCGCGAGCAACCCACAGAGGGTGCTGTGGTGGGGATGGCATTGAACGCCACTCGACCCGGCCAGCCGAACGGCCACCCGGCGTCGCCATTGTTACTCCAGTTGAACGTATTCGACGGCCCGGCGGGGGCATTGCGAGTGCCCAGCCGCTCTGAGCAGCCGCTGCCGGGGTTGGAGCCGCTGATACTGCCGCCGGTGTTCACCACCGGCCCCGGCGCGGGCGGGGGCGTGGCCATGACGGTGGTGGTGGAAGGCGCGGCGGCCGGGGGGAGGGGCGTCTGATCCTGACCACCTTGGTTGTCGGCCAGGGCCGGGCTGGCCAATAAGACGGCACTCGCTGCTAGACCTGTGAATAGGATGGCTTTCACTATTTCTCCTCGATTTAGATTTAGGCTTGCCACGGTTCCGCCCAGGCGTAGGGATTAGACGTGGCTGTGGGACCCAACTTCAGTCCCTGCCGGGCGGCGCACGAGCTGCCTTGGTTGGTTCCGCTGGTTTCGCCGCCAGTCGAGAGCACTGGTGGCGGGCGACGGCGCGGACGCGGTAGTGCCGCTGTCGGCGAGTGCGGGAGGTGCCAACCACATCCCCGCCGCAAAGACCAGTAGAACAAGTTTTCTCATTACTCGATCTTCCATTCCGTTGGCACGGGCAACGCTATGACGTAGTTCTTGGAAACTTCTGAGTTGGCGCGTAAGTTAACCGTCCCGAAACATGGCTGTTCCCAGCATCTTCGGAGGAATCAGCACGGCGAATCTGCCTGAGGGCTGTGACCGTGCTGTGAGCACCGATGCTCCACCCAAGCCAGGGGACGAAATGCTCTGTACCTCGTGACCCCGGCCCCTAGTTCTGCGCATGCAGAAGATTGAAGGTGGGATCACACGGCTCTAAAGCCGATGGCTTTGGTGCGCGCGCCGCATCCGTCGTTGTCAGCGACGGGTCAAGTTTCGCTCCTAGGAATTAACGATGCATACGAATAAACAAGCGATGAGTGATATCTGCGCTCGGACGAAAGTTGTCGCGGCGGCAATCAGCGCTGGTGTGGTCGTGACGACAGGCGTGCTGCTCAGCGGCACCGAGGCACACGCGGTAACGGCAATACTCGAGGGTCCCGCCAACACCAGCACTCAGGGGAAGCCACCACCGGCACCGCCGACAAAGATGGCCGTGCCGCGGGTGAAGGCCAAGAAATGGCACGGCGGCGGCTGGCCAGGGCAATAGCCGAGCGCGAGGGAGCCTGATCCTTTCGGCCCGTCATCCCGCTTGGGTGGCGGGCCGATCAAATGCCGCGCGATAGGTGCAACTTGATCTCGTGTTCATTAACGGGATCGGCGTTTGCGCTGCTCAAAGCCTATTCTGAGTAAATGAGGACCGTCTTCCATGAGCGGCTCGATGAGCTGACAGCGCATCTCGGCGAGATGTGTGGGCTTGCCCGCGTCGCGATGGAACGCGCGACGGAATCTCTGCTGCAAGCCGATCTGGTGGCCGCCGAAGATGTCATCGCCATCCACGACCGGCTCGCACCGATGAAAAGGAAAGCCGAAGAGCGCGCAATCGCGCTGCTCGCTTTGCAGGCACCGGTAGCCCGCGATCTGCGGGCTGTCGTCAGCTCGCTTCAGAACGCCGCCGACGCCGAGCGAATGGGCGGCCTGGCTTCGCATGTGGCCGAAATCGTGCGCCGCCGCCACCCCGCCCATGTGCTGCCAGAAGACGTGAACGGGTATTTCTGCGAGATGGGCCAGGTCGCCGTGACTCTAGCCACCAGCGCGCAACAAGTGATCCTCTCGTGTGACCCCAGACGGGCTGCCCAACTACGCCATCAAGACGACGCGATGGATGATTTGCACAATCACGTGCTGTCGGTGCTGATGGAGCGGGAATGGAAGCACGGATTAGAGTCCGCGGTCGATGTCACGCTGCTGGCGCGGTTCTATGAGCGGTTCGCCGATCACGCCGTGGAAATTGGTCGGCGCGTCATCTTTCAAGCAAGCGGACAACTCACCCAAACCGCTGAACCGTCGGTCGCCGACTAATCGAAGGCGTCGACCCCGAGGGCCGCTATTCGACGATCCCAGCGGGTGTGTCGAAAGGGTCTCCACGTCCGCGGTTCGCCTCCGATACGGCTACGGGCGCCCCCCGGTCGCGTACGTTTCGCGTACGAGGAGACGTTAGCTAGCACGGCCGGGGCGTAACCTGCACAGATATGCGGTGATACGCGCAATGGGGAGTGTTGGTGATGGCTGATCGCGTCATGAGGGGCAGTCGCCTCGGAGCCGTGAGCTACGAGACCGACCGCAACCATGACCTGGCGCCGCGTCAAATCGCGCGATACCGCACCGAGAACGGCGAGGAGTTCGACATGCCCTTCGCCCACGACGCCGAGATCCCCGGCACCTGGCTGTGCCGCAACGGCATGGAGGGCACCCTGATCGAGGGTGGTGACCTGGCCGAACCCAAGAAGGTCAAGGTGCCGCGCACGCACTGGGACATGCTGCGGGAACGCCGCTCGATCGAGGAACTCGAGGAACTGCTCAAGGAACGCCTCGAGATCATCAAGTCACGCCGCCGGCGCAGCTAGCTTAGCTACCGGCCGGGGTCACGAACCTCGACCAGTACGGGGACCTCTAATTGAAAGATCCGATCTGATGACTCAGAAGATTTGCTTTGATTGCTTCCATAAGTTGTTCCCTGACAAGCCAGTTCGGAAGGTTACGCTGGGTCGGCAATGCGTTGTGTGCAAAGCGCAAACGGATCGACCGGAACAGTTGATTCCTGTTGAGGCAGAGGACATTCCGCTGGTTGAGCAAGTAGCTCAAGTGCCGCGGCGAGTTACTACACCGAACTGAACGGCATGCCGACCAGCGTGTCGCTGTTCGTGTGGCTGCCCGAGGAGCGGGCCAAGTGGGTCGAGATGCTGGGGCACCCCCCATACCCTCTGAGCTCGTGCGTCACACATCGACCGACTGGGAGTACCGACTGGTTCGACCCAGGTATCGCGCACCACTATCAGTGCAGCTTAGAGGCAGTCATCAAGAGCAGACCTGAGATTGGTCATGTTCAGCAACCGCTGCCTTCCCGCCGTAAGGCGTGCGCCGCCTCGCTGCGGAGCAACGCCTATGTTGTGCACCCTTCCATCGATGCTCTGGATCACCCGGACGCATAGTCGCCTTTGTTCGGACTCGGGTTGCCCCTTTGTCAGCGCGCTCCGCTCCGTGGAATCCCTCGGGACGTGGGTGTCTGAGGCCGTATTCCGACGATGTTTGAGGTACACCTTCGCCTGGATCGCCCACAGGTGCCCGCGGCGGTCCTCGGCGAGGAGGGTCGATACCGGCGTCAGCGCCCCACCGGCCAGGCCACTCAGCCCACAGCCACACCCGGCGAAGTTCGCGCGAATAGACCGGGTCGTTCGTCAGAAACCACCGGCAGATGCGCTCGAACTGCGTGCCCCGCCGACCTGGGTCGGGGTCCAACCGGCCCAGAAGATCAGCGAGCGCCGCCATGAACAACGAGACTAGAAGTCGGGGAACTTCACGGCGGGCGCTTTCACTCCGCTGCGGGTGATCAGGTCCTCGGCCTGCGTTGTCGTGATTCCAGCCGTTGCACAGACAGAGCGGTATTCACATCGCATCCTAGATCCACGCGCATATCGGACAGGTTCAGGAACGAGGGGGCATGGTCAATGGCCGATCCAACATGTTCGACGCAGGGATGGAGCATCTTAAACTCGGCTCAATCCCATTCGTCGTTGGCAGGTGTGCTCGCGGGCTTCGCTTTCACCGCTGCCGTCATCTATCTGGGGCGCGTAGGCCAAACACCTGATGAGAGCACGCAGGACGGGCGCACTATTGCGCCCAACATCGCCGCGAGAAACCTGCGAGAGGTGCAAACTATCGCGCTATTTACCGCCTCCTTCATCATTCTCGGACTAGACAGCTATCTCTTCAGTGTGGTGGCGGGCGGTCGACCGTTTGCGGGTATCGCACCGGGACCTGAACACTGTGGTCGCTTGTGGAGTCAAGCCTTGATAGCGAACGGCATGCTCGCGGTCGGAGCTGTTGCTATGGTGTGCAACCTCACCACGTTGTTTCTGTCGCAACAGTTAAATATCCGAGACGAGAACAGTCGCCATTACTTGCGCTTATTCTTAAGCAGCCTCACAGGGGCCGGGATGTTGGCCATAATCCTGTTCCTGGGTGCGACATCACTTGACTACCTGAACGTCGTGTACAGCGTCCGTATTCCATTGTTGTTCGCCGTTGCGGTGTGGGTAGTTACGTTCGGCAGCATAGGACTTGCCATCTATTTTGGTACTCGCAGCTACCTGATGAGGGAAACCGCTGTGACCCATACGGATGTTCAAGACATTAAACCGGAGAACCGCTTAAGAGTGCCTATATATCTCATTGTTGTATACGCCGGCGGTGGTTCCTTCGCGGCTGCGGCGGCGGAGCGGTATCCGGATTGGCCCGAGGAACCGATTACCTGGGTCGTCGTTGCTTATTGGATACTCGGGCTGATATGCCCTGCCGCAATCGTCGTTTGGCTAGCTCACGCGGTACTGCCTGGTAAACGACCGCAGACAGTATCTGAGCATCCGTCGCCCGCAGCAACCGGCTCAACCGCCATATTCGATGCCGCCGAAGCGGACAAGTCTGTTGGCGGACGAACATAGCATCGAAGACAGGGGCTACGGGAACGCGCTAGGTGCCATGGAAATACCAATACCCGCGCAACAGCTGCATTGCCCCGGCCAGGGCGCACACGGCGACCCGGGCGGCGTCGCGGAAGTCGTGGCGGAACTCGCCGACGACGCCCACCGGAAGGTCGCCCCGCCGATCGTCGACGCCCTCAAGGCGGCGGTGGCGGCCGGCGCTTGCGCGGGCGCTGTTTGGCGCCGCGGCTGAACCGACCGTTTAGATCGAGGGCTCCGGCACACTGGCCGGGGCTGCTCAGTCGACGACTGCTGGCTTTCGGCCCCAAAGTGTGGCCGCCGGTTCGGTGCCTCGACAGCGCGTACGGCGACCGGAACCTGGTGTGCTCGTGCCCGCCGGGGGAGGCGTTCGCCTGACGGTGCTAGGCCGACGGCACCGGTTCGCCTCGCGCAGCGAAGAATTCAATCTTGAGCGGACTTGTGCGCGGCGGATTCGGGTCGCGCAACAGCGACTCCGCGTGCTGCGCGCTGGCCGCGTCGGGCTGATGGACCCAGCAGCTGCGCTCGATGAAGTTGCCGTCGGGGTCATGGGTGTAGATCGAGATCGCCATGCCGTGGTCGACACGCATCACGTCCAAGCCATGTGCCAGCCAACGGTCTCGCGCCGCATCGAGGGTCGGCAGGTCGTCGGCGCTAAATGCAATGTGGTTCACCCAGTTCGGCAGGCCGAGGCCGCGCGAGATGGCGAGATCCATGCCGACGTAGCGATCGCCGTGCAGCTCAAACAGGGCGAGCAGCGACCCGTCGCCGGTGTCGTAGAAGACATGCCGGAACCAGGCATCGCCCTCGGGCGCGTCGCCCGCTTCGACATGGACCAGCCGGAAACCCATTGCTTCTGTGTAGAACCGGTGTGCCGCGTCAAGGTTGCTCGTCGCGATCGCTACGTGGTGGAATGCCATGATGCACTTCCTTGATTCCAGCAGTAATGGAATAAATACAGTAGAACTGTATCCAAATGGCTGAGGAAGTCAAGCCTCGCCGGCGATACCGCTCGTCGGCGCGCACCCGCCAGCGTGAGGCAACGCGCGCGGCGATCGTCGACGCCGCGATGGCTGCATTCGTCGAGAACGGCTACGCGGCAACCACGATCGCGCAGATCGCCGCGCGCGCCGATGTGTCGCCGGAGACCGTGTACGGCGTCTTCGGCACCAAGCGAGACGTGTTGCGCGCGGTGGTCGAGCAGGTGTCCGCCGGGGCACCCAGCACCGACGCATGGCGAACCGGAGCCTGGCTTGCGCGGGTGAAGGCCGAACCCAACCAGCGGCGCCGACTCGAGTTGATCACAGATTCCACTCGTGACGTTCTCCGCCGCGTTGCGCCGATCGACGAGATCGTGCGCTCAGTGGCCGCATCCGATCCGGAGATCGCCGAGCTTCAAGACGAACTCGAACGCCGCCGGCGTAGCGACCTTCGGGGGCTCGTGCAGCTGCTCGCACAAGCAGGGCCGCTGCGGGTCTCGATCGACGACGCGGTGGACCTGTGGTGGGCGCTTGGCCACAGCACCGGGCCGTACCGCTCGCTCACCGTCGACCGAGGATGGAGCGACCGACGGGCGCGGGCCGCACTCATCGATGTCGTGGCCCGCGCTGTCCTCAATGACGCGTAGTTGACGATGAGCGCCCGCGCGTCATCGCGGCTACGGTACCGTCCGTTCGGAATCAAACTCGAAGCCGTATGCCACCACGACTCGACTAGCCGCGCCAGCCCTGTCACCGCCACCGCGCTGACCGACGGTGGCCACCGCGACCGCTTTGCCGGCTACGGCTGATCCCACGGACCGCACCGTTGACACGCCGGTGCGTTCTCATCCGATATGCCCGGAACCGGCGCGATCGTTGGCAAGGTGTGGGCAGGTTGTCTGCACCAACGGCGACCAGACTGTGATCGCCCGAAGGAGCGACCACCGTGCCAGCACATCACGGCGTCGACCGCTGGGAGCTGCATACCTGCGCCCGCCGCGGCCACGTGACCTACGCCCCCGACGACGAGACGCTCGCGCAGCGACTGAGCGGACGGACCGCCCTCGGCGAAGTGTGGCGCTGTCTGCGCTGCGGCGAATTCACCCTCGGCGCACCGCACGGCCGCGGACGGGCTGACGACGCCCCAATGGTGCTGCGGGGCAAGGCGCTGCGCCAGGCCATCATCGTCCGCGCCCTGGCGGTGGAACGCTGGTTGCGGGCCGTACTCATCGGCCTCGCGGCGTGGGCGGTGTGGAAGTTCCGTGGCGCCCAGGGATCCATCCAGGCCGCTTTGGACCGCGACCTGCCCCTGTTGCGCGCGAGTGGGTTCAAGGTCGATCAGATGACCGCCGTGCATGAGTTGGAGAAGGCGCTGGCCACCAAACCGTCGACGCTGACCCTGCTGGTGGTCATCTTGTCCGCCTACGCGGTGCTCGAGCTTGTCGAAGGCATCGGGCTGTGGTTGCTGCAGAGATGGGGCGAATACTTCGCTGTCGTCGCGACCGCCATTTTCCTGCCGTTGGAGATTCACGATCTGCCGTGACTTCGGCGTCGCGCCCGATGAAGCTGGTGATCGCAGGCCGCAAGTTCCCTGGCGTCGGATCAAGCGTTCGCAACGGGGGAAAGTCCATCCGCAGGCCGGGCGCTCGCACCTGAAACACCGTTCGTGGTCTCAGATCACCCACGAGGCGTTCGCGCGGGGTTGGCAGTAGGCACATAGACCCGGACCGAACTTCGGATAGCCGCACGCGGAACAGACAGTCAGGCTGTCCGTAGCGATATCGGTCAGCCGGTCCGCTCCTCGCATGACCGAGATGCCGTGTGCCGAGTCAGCGCTGTCCCGTCGTCCGTCCACTGAATATCCTTCCGTCGAGGACGGATTACCCGTTGCTGGCTCTAATTAACCCAACCGTCAGTTCAATTCTCTAGTTAAGTGTTCGCCGCCGCCGAGCACGTTCCCGCATTTCGTCGGCTGTGCTAGCTGCGAGCTCGGCGGAAGGGTCTGCTGCACGGGTAGGTGACAGTTTCCTTCACGCGGCCTGACTGGCCGGTGTGGTCATGATTGCTTCGTATTCGATGGGGGTCAACCGGCCGAGAGCGGCCTGGCGGCGACGACGGTGGTAGGTGCGTTCGATCCAGGTGACGATCGCGATCGGTAATTCCTCGCGGGTGGTGTCGTGCGCCATGACGGTTCTCCTCCTGACCCGGTTGCGCGGATCGCGCGACGGCGCCCGACGGCGCGGTTATCCGTCAGTGTTACTCGCGAGTAACTCCGAGACAAGAGCGCCAAGTACCTCGGGGTGAGCCGGGCGACCTTGTACCGCTACCTCACCGAAGACGGCGCTGCCTGATCGGCAGGAACGTCGAGGTCAGACGGCGGTTGCGCACGTCCCCGACCTCTAGTCGCGTTTGTCATGGCGGCGCTCGGTGATCTCTTGGGCCGGTTGGACCGCGACCCAGCTCGGCGGGGGCAGGCACCAACAACCGGCACGATGACGGCCCTGACCGTATGAGCAACGGCAGATCTGCGCATTCGAATGCTGATGAAGGAGCATGAGCCTGCGTCGGCACGGGTCGCCGTTATCGTGCACAGGGCGGTGGTAGGTCAAAGCACCTCAGGCAATGCGGCATTAGCAGTTTTCGACCAGGTGGGAATCGCTGCACGCCTAAGCAGCGGAGGGGTCGGCGATTACTATGACCCCGTGGCGGAGGCCATCGTCTGCGGCGCTGGTGCAGCCGGGCTCGCAGCTGCGGCAACCCTGAGCCGTGCAGGCGTTGGAACGATTGTGCTCGAACGGAGCGACTGGGTCGGCGCGAGCTGGCGAGCCCGTTACGACGGGTTGCGGCTCAACACGCCGGCGTGGATGTCGACAATGCCCGGGTATCGTGCGAGCCGCCGTCGGTACGGAGAATATCCGGCCCGTGACGACTGGGTCCGGTACCTCCAGGACTACGTAGACCACCATCGGATCGATGTGCGGTTCGGCACGCCGGTTCACAAGGTGAGTGCGGCGCGTGGTGGCTGGCGAGTGGAAACCAGTGACGACGCGCTACAGGCACGCTTCGTGGTCATTGCGACCGGCTACGACCACGACCCTGACCTCCCGGACTGGCCGGGGCGCCCGGGATACGCGGGTGAGCTGATTCATTCGAGCGCCTACCGCAACCCGACGCCGTACCGCGGGCGCGACGTTCTGGTGGTTGGGCCCAATGTGACAGGCTCCGAGGTTGCGAACCAGCTAGCCAGGGGCGGCGCGGCGCGCGTTCGCGTCGCGTGCCGGACCGTGCCGAACCTTGTTGCCCGCAAGTTCCTGGGCGTGACTGTCAATGTCCCCGGGCTCGCCTTGAACCACCTCCCGTTACACGTAGCCGACGAGATCGCATGGCTGATGCAGCGAATCCTGTTCGGCCGCCTCGACCGCTACGGGCTCCCACGGTCGCCCGAAGGGGTCGCGACCACGATGGCGCGCCGGCGCCAAGCACCAGCGTACGACGACGGGTTCGTCGACGAGCTCAAGGCCGGGCGCATCGAGATTGTCGCCGCGGTCGTCGGCTTCGACCAAAGTGATGTCGTGCTGGCGGACGGTGCCCGCATACAACCCGATGCGGTGATCGCGGCAACCGGCTATCGCCGTGGCCTGGACGAGTTGGTCGGCCACCTCGGTGTCCTCGATTCCAACGGCGTTCCCCTGGTGAGCGGGGGCCAGGATCATCCGTCGGCAGCGGGCCTCTTCTTCACTGGTTACCGAGTCGACCTTAGCGGTCAGCTCCGACTCATGCGCATCGATGCTCGTGCGATCGCCAAAGCGGTTCGACGCCAGCGCGCCGCCTGCGACGACTGAGAGGAACGAGTCGATGTTTGTCGGCGACGACCGGGCCTCTTATGGTATAGCTCAGCGGTTTACCCTTCGATGACAGCGTCCGTCAGCGCGTCGATCCCGCCAGTCTGTCTGCCAGATCGTCACTTAGCCTGAAGCGGGCAGCGAGCGCACGCGATGCGTTTAGCTGGTCTTCGTCGTGAGTCCGTCGGCCCAGACGAGGACCTGGAGCGGCAGATCGAGTGCCGCAAGCGACCCGGCCCGCCGACTTCAAGCATATCGGACCGCGGTCCGCACGGAATCGATGCATTCGGGAAAACTCACCTGTCCCAACGCGGGTCCATCAACGAGTGCGCCACGGCTAAACATGAATCGCATAAACCTAATGTGCGCGCGGGTGCGTGCAAACAAACTAGGCAAAAATCGGCTTCGTCGTTCAGTCGTTTGAGTTCGCCCTCGATCTGGGCCTGATCGTTTTCGGCCTCGATTAAGTCGAGTTGGGTGAGCACGATGAGGCGGCTGAGGTCCTGCCTGGTCAGCTCCGCGAATGGTTTACCGCATACTTCTTCGGTGCGGGCGACAAACGATGCCGGAATCTGTTCGTCGAGAACGCTTGACAGCTTGGCCGCGATCTCTTCATGGCTCATCTCTTCCTGGTTCGTCACGGTTGTGTCCTTTCGGTGGTGGGTGTTTCGATGAGGTATTGGCCGCCGGCGCAGTCCCGCGGCGCGCCAGCCGATTCACGCATACTCCACGGCCAGGCGCGTGGGGGTTTCCCACAGTGGAGGCATTGGACTTTGACGCCGCGCGTGTTGTGGCGCGGGTGATGATCCGGTTGTCGGCGCGGTTGCCGTTCTTGTGGTGGACATTCTCGCCACGGAGTAGTTCGCGGCCCAGCTATAGCTCCATGACCTTTGTGCTCCGATACAGTGACGCCGTTGGGCGTCACTCCAACGACGTGTAAATAGCCCGCTGAGTTCACGGCCACCCACGTGGGCGTGGTCACTGACAGCAGTGCGTCGTGGTGTTCGTCGCACAGTCTGCGTCCACCGCCACCTTTGGGACTCGGACGGATTACGTTCCCCGTCTCTGATAGAGATGGGGAAGACGTAACCTTGCGTGGCGTATGTGCCGCCCATCGACGCCGCTAAGCGCGTCCCTCGCCATATTGAGTAGGCAGTCGGCGGCGTCGATGGGAGCGCCCACCAGGGCCTCGCAGATCGCCGCCGCCGTTGGAGGTGCTCATGTCGATGCCAGCCGATGTCGTAACCCACCTCCAGGATTCCGCGGGCCTCGTCGGGACCGCTGAGCGAGGCGGTGAACGTGCCACCCACGATGTAGTCGCGCGACGAGAGTGCGGTGGTCAACGGCGCCACCGGCACCTGCGTCTCATCCTCCGACGACAGCGTCAGCGTCCAGCCATCCCGCGTGCTGAGGTTGGCCGGCGGCCCCGACGGCACCCGCCCATCGTCGATCGGAGCCGCGGCATCCGCAGACGCGGGGTCCTGGTCGGTATCGGCCCATGCCTGTGGCGCGACGCCCACGGACATCACCAGGCAAGCGGCGATCGCTGCGTCATGATGCGATTCTCGTCGGGGCGCACCGGTGGCCGCCACGGCCAAAGGTCTCTCATACGGCTGTGCACGGGGCGGTACCGGCCGGCCGTGTTCGCGGCTCTGCGCGGCGCTCATGGGCCGGTTTCAGCCCAACGGACTTTCGCCCCTACTGCCCACCACTTGGTAGCGATTAGCGTCAGCCAACGAAGCGAAAGAGGTCTGCGATGAGGCATTGGCTTCGATATTGCGGCGTGTCTGGCATCGTGTTGGTGTCGCTGCCCCTCATCGAACCCGCCTCACCGGCGACCAGCCGGGCCGACGATGGTTGCGGCGAGGGCATGTACTACAACTACGAAACGTTAGATTGCGAACCCTGGGTCGCGGTGGACGTGTACGTCGATCCGTATATTCCGGTTCCAATTCCGATTTGGAATCCAGTCGACATCGACCTAAATCCCGACATCGACCTAAATCCTGGTGGACCCGGTGGACCTGGTGGCATAGGACCTGGCGGACCCGGTGGACCCGGAAGACCTGGACCTCCTCCAGTCAAACCCAGTCCCAAACCCAGAGGCGGTCGGCGCTAAGCCCGGCACTCCAATCCCTTCAGTGTCCGAGGGGATCGATCCCCGCAGGCGTCTCTGCACCGCCAGCTGTGAGCAGCTGGGCGCACTCGACGACCGCACCGGCTCAGTGTGCGCCGGGCCCGCCGGGGTATTCCACGTATCTTCCACGCCGCTCGCCGGTCACCCCGAAAATACCATCTGACCTGCGGTTATACTGGTGCGCGGTCTGGGATTGAACCAGTGGCCCTGTCGAGCACATTGACGATCGCCGGGCTTGTGACGACTGGATGCCGTCCGCAGTGCGTCCGCAGCAGTTCACGCCATCACTGACGCCTCGTCCAAACCCATTGGACGACAGGGGATTCAGCACGATCGATACACGACATGTGACCCACCTCCCACAGCTCACAGAAACCTCAAAACAATGGATTCCTTACTCAAAGCCCCTGAGGACAAGACATGCCTCCTCTAACTGTGTAGAACTTTGGGGCCCCCTTTGGAATTCACCATAAAAAGGTGGTCGTGAGGACGTATTGAAATACAGGGAAGTAACCGGTGCAATGTGGCTTGTTCTGGTGGACGCCTGTAGCGCGGCAGGCAATGCGGCGGACGCGCCACGGCTCACCACTGCCTCCCGGCTGCTGGCTGGCTCCACTGCGGTGCGGTCAGCTCGGACCGGTCCGCACCCAGTCCGCAGGACATGCGCAGGCCGTCGTTGATTGTCGTTATCAACCAACGGTATTGGCGCAGGTCCGAGTGAGTTATTCGTACTTACTCGTCATGCCACGAGCTGGTCAGCCCAGGCATGGACGTCGACGTCAGTGCCGACGATTTGTGTCTTGACCCGCATGTCCGGTGTGTAGAGACTGCCCACCCAGCGGCCCAACTCGATGTCCACCCTGAGCAGCGACCCGTCCGCCAGCCGATGATGTCCGATCCTCATCAGGGAGATGGTGCTCATCGCGTACCCCTTGGGCAGTGGTCGCTGCCAGGCTGGCTGGCCGCTCTGCCCTGATCATCGGTCCGCCGCTTCCGTGGTCGCATGAGGCGTTTGCCTCAAATCGCCAAGTCCTCAGTCGTCTTCGTCATCGCGCTAGCCTGCGCGACGCGGTTCCGGATTTAGCGATCATCATGCCGTTGCCGACCACCATCGCGACGTGGCCATCCCACACCGCGAGGTCAAGGGGCAGCAGCACATTCGGTGGCACGGCCCGCGCCGACTTCTGCTCTCGGCCAGCCCGCGTTTTGTCGTGCCGGGCACCCGCCCATCCAGGGCAAGTACCAGGCGGCGTCAACGCATCACGCGCCGTTGATGATCCATTGTCGTGCTGCGTCGGTCTGCCCAGCGGGGAATTGCTTGATCTCCGCTGACACAAAGTGTGACGTTAAGTGCTCTGCGAGAGCTGCGTGTCAGTATCACGTTTTGCTCGCCGATGACCCCTTGGCCGCGCTGACCATCCTGCGCGAGGCTGCCCGGGCTGGAGCCGCTGTCTGACGAGGACGACCCTGCGTGGCGAGAGAGAATCCGTCGGGCCAAGCAGCAGATAGCGAAGGGAGGTCAGAGATGGCAGTGAAGCATCCTCGCTGGCAGTGCCCGGGATGCGGCGAGACCATGTACTACCTCGGGGCCGCTCATCACATCGGTGGCTGCAAGGACCATCCCGGTTGCGAGAAGTACCAGGAGGCCAAATACCGGGCATCGGGCATGTGGCCGTTCGACTGGTCACGAGAGCGGGTCCAGCGATCCAGCGGCAAGACCCCTGAGGGGGGCAGGTGAGCTACATGGCGGGGAGGGACATGACCTAGACCTGACCGCACCCACGTTCTGAGGAGCTTGCTCCGGCTGTCGCGCTCAGACAACCCTCGAGCATGACGCACGCACGCCGACCCGGTCGCCGTCATGGCATCGCCTTGGCCCACTTCATGTGCCCCTCGAAGCCCAGCGATGTCGCCGTGTCGCGATAGCGATCCCTCAAGCCGTGGTATGCGGCGTCGTCGCCGTGCGCCCTCGCCAGGAGCGTTCGTAGCCGCAGCAACCAGACGTCGCGGATGACCGAACCGTCAGCTGGCGCGGCTGCCAATCTGGCGACCACAGCCTCGGCTTCGGCTATGTCGCCCTCGGCACCGCGGTCCAACAGTGTTTCCACCAGCGCACCGACCGCTGGGATGTAGTAGCCGACTTGGCCCCGAGTAGTCATGTCGTCCACCGATTTCTGGATCACGGGAATGCCGACGTTGGGTTCGCCGCCTCTGGCCTGTTCCCGGCCGAAGTACACGTCGATGGTCGCGAGTTCCGACCCTAGGTATTGCTGCTGTATGGCGATGTCGCGGGTTTGCGCCAGCAGTTGGAGCCCGCGGTCACGATCTCCCGGGGCGCGCCGAAACAGCAGCATGCAACCCAGCAAATTTTTAACCATGACGACGGCGTAATCGTCGCCGGCTGCCTCAACCGTCTGCAGCGCGCTTTCAACTGTGTGTATCGCACCATCGTCAGCAGCGAGCACGCCGTTCCAGATGCTCATCCCGTATTTCCATGACAAGAGCATGGCGAGGGTGAACGGTTCGCCGCTCTGTTGCGCGAAGGCAACGCCATCGTCGAAGTCCTCGCGCCACCCAGTAAGCCCGAACCAGCTTCGAGTGAGTCCGCGCATGCCCAACGCTGCCGCCAGCGGTGAGCCCACAATGAGGTTGCCTCTCGCGGGATCGCCGTCTGCCCATTCGATGGTGGCCTGTGCCCAACGGAATGCCGTTTCCATCTCACCGGCTAGCACCTTTATGGCGATAGCGCCGAATGCGGCCTGAGCGGTCAGAGACGGGTCGCCGATGGCCTCGAGCAGCGCCAACGACTCGGACGCCAGTCGTTGCGCCTCGCGGACCTCGCCGCGCTGTGCGTGCCACGCCATCGGGCCCATCATTCCGATCGTGAGCGAGGTCTTGTCGCCGGCGAGCGCGCACAGCTCGCGCAACTCCTCGAAGCGCACACCGAATTGGTCGGCGTGGACTCGCCAGTCGGTTGCACACAGAAGGGTTCGCGGCGCAATGCGCTTCACGATCTGGTCCGGCTCGTCCTCCGGCAGTGCGTCGGCGACCTGTCGGGCGCGCTCCCAACTGACCCGTGCCGCTGAAAGGTCGCGGTTGTTGGACCATCCGCCGGCGCGCATATGCCAGTCGAACGCAGCGTGCAGATCGCCCGCGGCCTCCAAGTGCTCGGCGATCAATGCCGCGCTCTCGTCAAGTGATCCCGCACTTTGTTGTTCGATCGCGGCGGCTACCCGCCGGTGTAGTTCGGCTCGATCGGATTTGAGCTGAGCCTCGTAGGCGACCGCGCGAATCAACGGATTGTGGAACACATACTCCGGGTGCCGGGTGAACCGGACCTGATCGATCAGCTGGGCCGTCACCAGGTCAGCAACCGCCGGTTCGACCCCGAGCGCGATCAGCAGCTCTACGCCAAACCGCGTGCCGACGACAGCCGCCGCGCTCAATGTGCGTTTCGCTTTCGGGTCGAGCCGGTCGATGCGTGCGGCGATCGTCGCCTGCAACGTGGCGGGCACATTCACCTCGGCAGCCTCGGCTGTCGATACGTATGCGCCCTGCTTGCCATGCAGCACACCACGTTCGGCGAGTTCGCGCACGATCTCTTCGGCGAAAAACGGCGTACCAGATGCTCTGTCGGCGATTGTCGCGCTCAACTCGCTGACGGAGCGATCCGGCCCGAGGAGTTCCGAAACCAGCGCAGTAGTCTCTGAATCACGCAGCGGTGCAAGGGATATCGTCTGTCCCCCCGGCACCTCAGCCAATGCACCTCGATACTCGGGGCGGTAGCTGATCAGCGTTAGCAGGGGCGTCTGTGGGATGACGGTGAGGAAGTCGGCCAGCATCGACTCGCTGACCTCATCGATCCAATGGGCATCCTCGATGACATAGACCGTCGGGGTCGTATTGGCCAACGTGGCGGCGTTCACCAGGGCGGTCAACCGCCGCCGACGGGCATCCGGATCTATCCGAGGAAGCGTGCTTTGAGGATCACTGATACCCAATAGGTCCTCATAGAGCAGCACGTCCTCGAACTCGGCATCCAAGAATGCTTGCGACTCGATCTGCGCACGGGCTGCCTGTGCCCCTAAACCCTCGACGCCTGTAGCTGAGCGCAGCAGCCGCGTGACGACGTGAAACGGGACTTGGCTGGTGTGCGACTCACAGTAGGCGGTGAATACCTGCACACCGCGGCGACCAGCCATTGCGGCGACCTCGCGCACGAGACGGCTCTTGCCGATGCCAGGTGGCCCGACCACGCCGACCACAGCGCCGTGGCCGTCAATGGCCCGGTCCAACAAGCCCTCGACGGCGGACATCTCCCACCGCCGCCCGACCAAAGTCGACTCAACGCGCTCGGTAGCGCGATGCCTTTCGACTATGCCCAACAGGCGATGGGCGGCCACTGGTTCCTCGGCACCCTTAATGCGGACCATCTCCGGTTCACCGAGAGCCGCAGCGCCATCAACCAGTCGCGCAGTTGACCCGCTGAGCATCACCCCACCCGGTGGAGCCGCCGATTCCATCCGCTGAGCCATCCCGACCTGCTCACCGACGGCGGTGTAACCGAAAGGCCCCGAACCGATCTCACCCGCAATCACCTGGCCTGAGTTCAGCCCCACCCGCAGGGGCAGGTCGACGCCGTCTCGGCGTTCGACCTCGACGGCCACGGCCTTCACTTCTTCCTGAATGCCCAACGCAGCCAGGCAGGCACGAACAGCGTGGTCCTCCAACGCCACCGGCGCACCGAACACGGCCATGATTCCGTCACCAGTGAACTTATCCACCGTGCCGCCATAGCGCTGCACCACCGAACTCGCACAGTTGACCAGTTCAGTCATGATCTCGCGCAGCCGCTCGACCCCCACCGCCGCCGCGATGTCCATCGAATGCACCACGTCGGCGAACAGCACCGTGACTTGCTTGTATTCGGCAGGTGTCGTGGCAGTCGCAACCGCCGCACCGCACTCGTTACAGAACTTCGAGTTCGGCGGCAGCTCAGTACCGCACGACCCGCACACCAAGGCTGCCGCCGTCATGTCACCGCCGCGAATATCGCCCAGCCGCCGTCATGAGCATCGCGCACATCAATATCGTGTCACCGCTGGCCACCCAATATCTGCCATATCGCCGCTGACACCGAACCGCTAAGAACACTTTGTTTCAGCTCGTTGCATGACATCGAAACTCGACTCGCTCCCCGGCTTAGACTTCCGCAGTGTTCTCGGAGACGCGCTATGCGCTGAACGGCGACTTGAGGGTCGCCTACCGCGCATCGCGTGAAGGTCCTCGCGACATCGTCTTCGTCCCGAACTGGTTCACCTGCTGCGAGCACCTACCGGAGCTGCCGTCTCTTCAAGGGTGGGTCGAGGCGATGACATCGCTGGGCCGACTGATCTTCTTCGACCAGCCGGGCACAGGCGCGTCCGATCTCGTCGCGCCGGGCGCGCTGCCGACCTTGGAGCAATGGGCCGACAGCATCACCGCAGTGCTTGACGAGCTCGGCAGTCACGAAGCGGTACTCCTGGCGAGCAACGGCGGGTCGGCGACAGCGGCGCTGTTCGCAGCCACCCATCCGTCTCGCACAACCGCGCTGGTCGTGGTCGAGGGCTACGCGGCTCCGCTGGTCGTGCTCGAAACTGACGGGCACATTCGTGATGAATTCTTGCCCGGCATGGTCGCGTCGTGGGGCACGGGTCAGTCTCAACATGTGATCAATCCGGATATGCCTTGGAACGAGGAGATTCGGGCGGCATGGGCGCGACACGAACGCCTGGCGGCGAGCCCAGGGACCGTTGCTCTCGTGCTGCCACTCGTGACCGAAGTTGACGTGCGGGCCGTGCTTCCCACTATTCGTGTGCCAACGCTCGTCCTCCAACACACCGACTCGTTGTTTCAGCCGGAGTGGGGCAAGTACGTCGCTGATCACATATCGGGCGCGAAGTACGTCGAGCTCCCGGGCCGCAACTTGTACCACTTCGTTGAACCATGGCGCGAGTCCTTCCAGGAGATCGCCGAGTTCCTCACCGGACAGCAGGCAGACGTGGCCGATGATCGGGTTCTCGCCACGGTGCTCTTCACCGACATCGTGGACTCGACGCGCCGGGCCGCGGAGATGGGCGACCGTGAGTGGCGTGCGTTGCTTGATGCACACGACGTGATAATCCGGGCGCAACTCAATCGCTTTCGGGGCCGCGAGGTGAACACGTCGGGAGATGGCTTCCTCGCGATGTTTGACGGTCCTCAGCGGGCGATCCGCTGCGCGATGGCGATTCGCGACGCGGTGCAGGCGCTCGGCATCGAGGTGCGTGCCGGGTTGCACACCGGCGAATGCGAACTCCGCGGCGATGACATCGGCGGGATCGCCGTGCACATCGGGGCACGCGTGAGCGCATTGGCGGGGCCGAACGACGTGCTCGTGTCCAGCACGCTGCGCGACCTCGTGATCGGGTCAGGGCTCGAGTTCGAAGACCGCGGCGCTCACGAGCTCAAGGGCGTGCCCGGTGAGTGGCGCCTCTTCGCCGTCGCTTCTCCGTAGCGGTAGGTTTCGGCGATCTCGGCGCTGGTGCCGACTCGGGACATGAACGCCTGATGCCGTATTCCGATGGAACAGCGTTCGTTGTGACATTCTGCGGGGGTGTCCGCTCCTGCGGCGGCTGCCCCTTCAGGGGTGGTGACGTTTCTGTTCACCGATGTGGAGGGTTCGACCCGTCGGTGGGAGGCCGACGCCGACGGGATGCGGGCGGCGCTGGCCGCCCACGACGAGGTGTTGCGCCGCACGATCGAAGCGCACGGCGGCTTCCTGTTCAAGCACACCGGCGACGGCGTATGCGCAGCGTTCGCCTCACCAAGGTCTGCGGTTGATGCTGCGGTGGCCGCGCAGCGGGCGCTGGAGTTGCCGGTGCGGATGGGCGTCGCGACCGGGGAAGCCGAGCTGCGGGAGGGCGACTACTTCGGGACGGTGCTCAACCGGGTCGCACGGCTGATGGCTGCCGGGCATGGCGGTCAGGTCCTGCTGGCCGATTCGACCGCGGGTCTGCTCACCGGCGTTGACCTTCTCGATCTGGGGCCGCGACGGTTGCGGGACCTCTCGACGCCGGTCGGGGTGTTTCAGGTCCGAGCGCCGGGTCTGCAGACCGACTTTCCTGCGTTACGGGCACTCGATACGAGTCCTGGGAACCTGCGACCTGCAGCCACCAGCTTCATCGGGCGCGATGCTGAGCTTGCCGAAGTGCAAGCGGCACTGCGCGAACACCGGGTAGTGACTTTGACCGGCGTCGGGGGGGTGGGCAAGACCCGTTTGGCACAGGAAGTCGCGGCGGGCCTCGCCGACGAATTTCCCGACGGCGTCTGGTTTTTCGAACTGGCTGCGGTGACTGATCCGGCGGCGGTGCCCGACGCCGTGGCTGCGGTACTGGGCATCACGCAACAGCCGGGCAAGAGCGTCAGCGAGTCGGTGGCCGCCGCATTGGAGGGCAGAGTACGGCTGCTGGTGATCGACAACTGCGAGCACGTGCATGACGCCGCGGGAGACCTGGTCGAGGCTATTCTCGCGCACTCGGCCACGGTGAAGGTCTTGGCCACCAGCCGGGAAGGTTTGGGCGTTGCCGACGAGCAGTTGTGGCTGGTCCCCTCGCTGGACCTTGACGCGGGAATCGACTCGGCAGCCGTGACCCTATTCGCCGAGCGCGCCCGTAGTGTGGCGCAGCGGTTCTCGTTGGCCGGGGCCGACGAGGCGGAGGCGGTGGTGGAGATCTGTCGTCGCCTCGATGGGATCCCGTTGGCCATCGAACTGGCAGCCTCGCGCATGGCGTCGATGACCGCGAGCGATGTCCGCGATCGTCTCGATCATCGGTTCAGGTTTCTGGTCGGATCACGTCGTGGCTTGGAACGCCACCACACGCTGCGCCATGCTGTGCAGTGGTCTTACGACCTGCTCGATGACGCGGAAAAGCAACTGCTGGAGCGGTGTTCGGTCTTCGCCGGTGGGTTCGACCTCCAAGGTGCTTGTGCGGTATGCGCATTCGATGGCTCCGACGACTACGCCGTCCTTGATCTGCTCGATTCGCTGGTGCGCAAGTCTCTGCTGGTCGCCGATCGGTCATCAGGGCATGCCCGATTTTCGATGCTGGAGACGATCCGGCAGTTCGCCGAGGAGCAACTCGTGGCGAGCGGCGTGGCGGAGGAGGTACGGGCCGCCCATGCCCGGTACTTCGCCGGGCGCGAAGCCGAAATCCTGGCCCTGTGGGACAGCCCCCGGCAGCGTGAAGCCTACGACTGGATCACAG
The DNA here is from genome assembly GCA_963744085.1 of uncultured Actinomycetota bacterium. Lineage (GTDB taxonomy): Bacteria > Actinomycetota > Actinomycetes > Mycobacteriales > Mycobacteriaceae > Mycobacterium. Next base: position 148,247 of record CAVUSK010000009.1, on the reverse strand, counting down.
TTGAGCTGGCCAATCTGCGCACCGCATTCCGCTGGGCTGCCGACCACGGCGACCTCGACTCCGCCGCCACCATCGCCACAAACGCGGGGCTTCTTGGCATGTGGGTCGAGAACTACGAGCCGACCGCCTGGGCAGAAGAACTCATCGGCTCCGCCCGCGCCGTCACCCATCCCCGGCTCGCGGCTCTTTATGTGATCGCGTCACAATGCTGGATGGTGGGACGGCGCGAGGCCGCTGTGGGCTACAGCGACGCCGCCCAGATGGTTATCGGCAATGACTGCGGCGACGTGCCACTCGGCATCGTGGGAGTCGTCGGCGGTGCGTACCTGGCCGTCGGCCAGCCCCAGAGGTGGGTCGAGTACTGCCGCGCCTTCCTGGCAACCGGTCGCGACACGCATGAGATCACCAGGGCAGAACTCGTATACGCATTGACGATCGCAGGCTGTCCTGAGGAGGCGAGGGCAGCCGCCAACGACCTTCTCGACGCCGCCGAGACTGCCCGCAACCCGTGTGTGCTTTCTTTCGCGCTTTCCGCGTACGGGTTCGCGTTCCGCGACGCTGATCCCGTCCGGGCGCAAGGGGCCCTGCGCCGAGGCCTGAAGATCGCGCAAGACAGCGGCAATCGCGCCAACGAGTCAAATCTGGCGGGCGCTTTGTCACGCCTCGAGGCCGACTATGGGGAACCGCTGGCCGCGCTCGGGTACTTCACCGTGGTCATCCGCAACTACCAGGACGCGGGCAACACCACCATGATCCGCAGCGCGACGGCTATCCTCGCCGCCTTTTTCGACCGACTTGGACGCTATGAACCGGCGGCCACTATGGCGGGGTTCGGCGTCAACCTCCTCGTCACGGCAACCAACCCCGAGATCACCACCGCGATCGCCCACCTCCGGGATGTCCTCGGTGACCAGACCTACGAATCGCTCGCCCGCAAGGGCGAGACGATGACCACCGCCGAAATGGTGGCCTACGCATACGACCAAATCGACCAGGCCCGAGCAGAACTCGAACACCCAGCTGAGTCACTAGACCTATAGGTGTTCCGCTCTAGCACGTCAATCCGCATTTTCGGCAAGCACTCGGTATACCGTCGCCCGACTGAGGCCAATGGTGGTGGCAATCGTGCTCGCTGAGTGACCACTAGCGTGCATCCATAGCGCCAGAGCAGCTTTCGACTTTTCGAGCGCCATCAGAACGCCCAATGTACACCCGCGCGTGTCTTGCTTCGGCTTAAGCCTTCGATCGCGCCCGACGCAGTGCGTGAATCGTTCCAAGAGACGAACCCGGCTGGTACTCCTAGCATCTCGCCAGCCAAGGTGCGCCATGAGCCAGCCGGTTTCGGCGGCACCCCGGTCACCGGAACCTTCCTGGCGATGGCCGGGTGTGCCGCGCCACAGACTCGCGCCGGTACGTGGTCGGAGTAAGGCGGCATCAAGGGGCACTTAATTATTGGCTCCAACAACCCACTCGCGCGCTTTGTCGGCCTCGGCAGTCGAAAACACACGCCACTCCCCAGGCATCAGAAACCCGAAGAATTCCGTCGCCCGAGTCATCCATTTCACGTCAGTCACTAGCGCAGCGTTCCCGAAGAAGTGACTGAAGCCGAACTTCCTACCCTCCCAAGCGGGCGAGCCGGGATCTAGCCCGACGAAACCACGCGCGACCTCCCAGTAGAGCCGCACCTCATTGTGCCGACTCAGTTTGTCTTTTGTGAGCGGTATCAGCACCGTTTCCAAGTCGGCCTTCGTCATATGCTTCCGGCACTTAAACGCCACAACGTAGTCGGGAAAGCCCTTGAGCACCTCGATCACGATGGCCTCCCGAACTCATGTCGTCATCGTCTCTTCGTCGAGCGTCCCGGTGTAAGAGGCCAAGGTCACCAACAAACACACGTGATGTCGCGACGGACTTGGCGATCATGGCCCCCAACCAACCCGAATGGCGCTCCACGGCGCGTCACACAGCCGCACACATCACTGCGTGCAATGATGCCCGCGTGGGATTGAGTTACATCCCGCCGCTATCGCCACCCGCGCGTGACCCACGCCCACGCCGCGCCGCGTACGCCGCCGCCCGCGCACCCGGACCATGCTGGACAAACTGAAGGATCTGCTGTCGAAGAACGCCGATAAGGTAGACACGGCGATCGACAAGGCGGGCGACGTCGTAGACGACAAGACGCAGGGCAAGTACAAAGACACCGTCGACAATGGCCATGCGGCTTTCACTCCGCGGGTTTCTGGCGGGGAGCCGAGCGCGGCGACTTGGACCGTCCATCGCGGTTTTGATCGATCTATCGGCGTTGTGTGGTTCGGACCCATGAGAACCGCGCGATGGCGACATCACTGGGCTTCGAGGAGCATATGAAGTGGGCCGAGGCGATGACGTGACAAAACCAAAGGAAGGAGCTGTATTCCCGAGTTCTCCCGAATGAGCGTCGTTGGCCCAGTCCGACTCGCGGGAAAATTGTTGGAGCAGTTCCAGGCCGCGCCGGGGTCGGAAACCGGCTCGTCTAGGCGGGCGGCATCGGACGGGTTCCGAGCATAGGGCCTCACATTTTGTCGGCGGAGCTCATCGCCATCAACATTGCCGAACCAACAACATTGCCGATTCGCCGCGGTTTGTTCTGTCGCCGGTGTCAATATTGCGTAGTCGCTCACCGAGACCGTGGTGTCGAACCGGTGACTCGCTGTGGTCGATAGGAGATCCGATATGAAGGCGAATGCGGCCGCCGTTGGCGTAGCAGGAATTGCGCCGCGGAAGAATGGGACCGCGCCACCGCACGTGCCGCTCGCGGACGCCGACCTCGGCACCTTGGAGTTTTGGGACCGAGACGACGATCTTCGCGACGGCGCCTTCGCTACCTTGCGGCGCGAGGCGCCGATCTCGTTTTTCCCGACGCCGGACATCTCGGGATTTTCAGGAGGGGCGGGTCATTGGGCGTTGACCAGATTCGACGATGTGCACCACGCCAGTCGGCACCCGGAGATCTTTAGTTCCAGCCCCACCAGCACATCGCTCGCCGAGGTTCCACCCGAAATCGCGGAGTTCGTCGGGTCGATGATCACGCTCGACGACCCGCGGCACTTACGGTTGCGATCGATCGTGAACCGGGCGTTCACGCCCAAGGTGCTGGCCCGGATCGAGGACAGTGTGCGGGATCGGGCCCGCGGCTTGGTGACCGCCATGGTCGCCAACCACCCAGACGGTCAATGTGACTTCGTCACTGAACTCGCCGGCCCGCTGCCGTTGCAGATCATCTGCGACATGATGGGCATTCCCGGGGAAGACCACGAAAAGGTCTTCCACTGGACCACCGCGATCCTGGGCATCGGCGATCCGGATGTGTGTGGCGAATTCGATGACATTGTGAAGGCGGTATTCGAACTCGCCGCCTACGGAGTTGCGCTTGCCGAGCAACGCCGGCAACACCCGGGAGACGATCTGACCAGCAGCCTGGTACACGCTGAAGTCGACGGTGAGCGGCTTACCTCCGATGAAATCGCCTCGTTCTTCATCCTCCTCACCGCGGCGGGCAACGAGACAACACGTAACGCCATCAGCCACGGCATGGTGGCCCTTAGCCGTTACCCCGAGGAGCGGCAGAAATGGTGGGCGGACTTCGACCGGCTCGCACCCACTGCCGTGGAGGAAATCGTGCGGTGGGCATCGCCGATCATCTTCATGCGTCGCACCCTCACCGAGGACGCCGAACTGAGCGGAACGCAAATGAGAGCCGGCGACAAAGTGTCCATGTGGTACTGCTCGGCCAACCGTGACGAACGAAAGTTCGACAACCCATGGACTTTCGACGTCACGCGGCACCCGAATCCCCACATCGGATTTGGTGCCGGCGGCGCACATTTCTGCCTCGGCGCCAATCTTGCCCGCAGGGAAATCCGGCTGGCCTTCGAGGAACTCCACCGACAGATTCCCGATATCGTCGCCATCACCGAACCGGCCATCCTGCGATCAGGGTTCGTGCACGGAATCAAACGTCTGCATGTGGGATGGACAGTGCCCGCCTGACCCGGGCGCAATCGGTCCTCGACGTGCCGGGACTCGCCACTTTGGGGGACAGGTCGATCGCGCGCCTGTGGTACCTACGGCCCTTCACCGCCGACGAACCCGGCTGGCGCTGGATCTTCAAGACGAGGGCGAATTTTGTCCGCCCCGTTGTCCCGACCGAAGAGGAGCAGCTTGCTGAAGCGGTCGCGCCGACCGGGGCCGCTGATGGGCATCGGCGCACCCGGAGAATCGCTGCCTAAGCCCGGCGCGACCCGGCTCTACCCGGCTAAATGGCAGGAGAGCGTCGAGGATCTCTTGCATCGGGCGCGGCTTGTCATTATGCAGCCCGGGATATCTTCGGTGTGCTCTGGGAAGTCGGACAGACATTCAAGACGGTCGATCCCGAGAAGGTCGTCTTGATGTTCAAGCGGGTGAAATCCCGCGATTACGAGCAAATCCGGGCGGTGATCGCTCAGACGACCGGTACTTCTCGGTGCTTGGACTCCAGGCACAGCGTGCGCAGTCCCGCCCGCTTCGTGCCCGTCGAGCGACGGCGCTTCTCACGACCGCCCCACTCGAGACTACCCGCGGACAGGCAACATCCGGTACAGCCGGTGCAACACTGGGTGCGCCTCGTGGATCCAGTCGTCGAAGCGTCCCTCGACCTGCTCTTGACTCTGTATTGACAATCCCTGCTGTCGTAGGAACTCGATGAAGTAGTTGCCGATCCGCACAGGAATTTGCATTCTCAACCGCATCGACTTGCTCATCAATTCATCGATGTCCGCCAATGGAAAACACTCGTTGACGATGTGTCGAACACCCCAGCTGAAACGCAGCCAAGGGGAACAACATCGCTCACTCGGCGGCCCTCCGACTCGGGTCGATCGTAGCCTGGCCACCCCCTCCGCCTCTCGCGCGATGTCTTGCCATGGGGTCCAAGGCTGGAAGGTGTGCCGTCGTGGTATGACTCCCGGGGCATACCACTGCGCACCGACCACCACTGCGGCCCTCATGGGAACGCGCCAGGTGTCCCCACCCGGCGCATCCCTTCACAGCGGCTACAGCACCACGCGGTACTCCACCGGCGTGGCCACCGGCTGCACGTTGCGGCTACGGCTGGCCAGCTTGTCACTGACGAACGCCGCTGTGAGGCCCGCGAGCACGCCGCGCAGGATCGCGGCGATCACTTCGCAACCGCCTCGGCGTGGTGCTTGACGCACGCCTGGTAGGCACGCGTGTGCGAGATCTTCTCGGCGAGCACGGTGGCCTTGCCGCGCGGCGGGGTGACGGTGGCAACCCATTCGTCGCCGCCGCCGCTGATCACGTAGGTGGTCCCGTCCACAGCCGTGCCATGCTGCGGCACCCGCTGGCATCGATCAGCGCATGCACGTCCTCAACCAACTCCTGCAAGCGGTACTCGCGCCGACGGGTCGGCCGCGCGCCGTTAGACAGCGGCGCGATGGTGCGAGAAGCTTGAGGCATGGAGGACAGGGCTACCAGCACCGTCCGCTACGAGTCGCGCACGACGATCGACCGACCCATCGAGGCCGTGTTCGACCGGGTTGCCGACCTGGCGCGCTACGGGACCTGGATGCACCGCACCGGTTTGTTCCGACGGTGCGGCCAAACTTCCGACGGTCCTCTTGGCAAGGGCACGTCGTACTTCGATGCGACAAGGATGGGCACCTTCCGCGGTGAAGTGACCGACTTCCAGCCGTCGTCTCTGATTGGGTTCCGGGAGACGCTGCGATGGTTCGGCTCCGAGGTGATGGAGGCCCGGCCCAAGTACTTCCTCGAGGCGGACCAGGGGAAGACGATCGTCCATCACGTTGCGGAGGGTGAGCTCTTCGGCCGGATGCGGTTGATGAAGCCGATGGCGGCGCTCATGGCGAAAAGCGAACGGGCGCGAACCGTCGGGTCCCTGAAGCGTTCGCTCGAGTCGGCCTAGCCGCGAGAGCCGCGCCGAGCGTCAGGCCGGATGACCCCGAGGAACGTCTGGTCCAACTCACCCGACTCGTGGATCGAGACCGTCAGCAGTGGTTCAGCTTGGTTGGGGCTAGACGATCAGGTAAACCCCGACCGGCTCGGCCGCGGGCCTGGCCACCGGCGGCTTACCGCCACGCCAACGCAGGATCGCGCCGATCACGCGGTCATCGCTGCCTGCGCGCCCCTTGGCATGGGCGGTGCACAGCGTGTAGGCCTTCGTGTGGCCGACGCCGTCCCCCAGCACCTCGGGCTTGCCGTCGGGCGGCGTGACGGTCGCCTTCCACTGATCGCCAGCGCCGGTGATCTGGTAGACCGTTCCGTCCGCGCCGGTGCCGTGTTGCGCAACGCGGCCCTTCTCGTCGCGCTCGCCGTCCAGCGTCCAGCGCAACTTCGGCCTGGCGGCCTTCGCTTCCTCGGCGGGCTTCTCGGGTGCCGGCCCTGCGGCCTTCTTCGCGGGTGCCTTGGCGGCCTTCTCGGGCTGCTTGGCCGGTGCCTTGGCCGCGCTCTGCGCCTTGCGCGCTTCGTGCAGGTTGGCCACCTCTGGCAAATCTTGTGCCGGTGTGGCCGGTGCGGTGGTGGTGCTGGTTGTCATTACTACTCCCTTTGCTGTGGCTAGACCTTTTGCCCTGCCTACCAGCAATAATACGCTTTCAGAGCGTTCGCTGTAACCCGATCCTGTTGCGGCACTTGGGGTTTGGAGCCCTTCCGCCCATGCGCCGCGCCGCTGGAATCCTGCCGACGAGCACCACAGAACCACGAGCGGGTCCCTGTGCGTGCGCGTCGGCCCCGGGTGGCCGTTCAAAGTCAACGCCCCGCGAAAGCGCGCTCCGCAGTTGCGGTTCGCGGATCGTAGGACGACCGCGGCGCGACAGCGGATAATGACGTCGTGGCGCAACGCAACGGCTCGCTGTGGTCGATCGACTCACAGGATTCGATCCTGTCCATACGTTCGCGCGGTTCAATCCTGTCGATCGGCTCAATCGGGTCGGCACTGTCCATAGGAAGCGTCGGATCGTTCCTATCAGCGTTCTCGGTCGGCTCGTTCGCTAGCTTCGCCAGCCTCTTGTCGGCCGCCGCGGATCGATCGATCATGTCGTGGCGGAGTCGAAGGGCCGTTCTATCTGGCGGCGAGCAGATGGAGTAGTGCAACGTCTCAGCGAACGCGTAGGTACACCCCCCGGATCGGGTTCTCTACCCCCGTGTGATTGAGCGGTGATCCCCGCAAGCCCGCCACGGGAATCAGGCCCCGCACCAGCGAAAGAGAACGTGGCGTTTTCTTTTTCTCGCGCCGGAGTGCAAAGCGGCCGAAAACTCCGGCGTATTCGAACATCTCGGATTACACCGCGAAGCCGGGTCAGCGCTCGATGTTCCTCACTGCCTGATAAACGTCATCGGGATCCGGCGGCGCACCGGCCGCCTTCCACGACGCAAGAACATAGACGGCGGCACCCTTCACGATTCGCAGGTACTCATCGACGGCACCGCCAGACAGAGACTGGACCCGCTCCGCAATCACAGGAGCAATCGGCTTGATCGCTGCAGCCACACTCATGCCGCCGCTGTCGGTGCTGGGCCTCTCATCAAGCAGAGTCACCACCCGCTCGATCTGACTACGTGTCAATGCCGGATAGAGGTGAGGAAGATCGTCAAACGCGTGATGCTTGGCGCTCACTGGTCGACTGCCTTCCGCTCGAGGACATAGCTCGCTCCAGCGTAGCGGTGCGCCCACATATCGATCTGACCATCGGACGCCGCCAGCCAGGTCCGGGTCGGCGCGGCTGCGCAGATCAAGTCCGGAACCCCTGCCCGTGTCGGCGCCGCCTACTCCGTCGTCGCGAATCAGAAGGTGCAGGGCCGCCGCCTGGACGTCCACGGTCACATCCACTTGCGAGGCCTGGGCGTGCTTGGCCGAATTCGTCAGCGCCTCCGCGACGACGGAGTAGGCGGCGACTTCAGCCGACTCGGGCAACCGCCGGTCCACAGCGAGGTGCAATTCGACCGGCACTGCGGACCGGCGGGCCAGGGTCTTGAGAGCCGGACCAAGTCCGCCTCTCGACAGGATTGCCGGATGAATGCCACGGGACAGTTCTTGGAGCTCCTCCGAGACACCGGTCAAATCCTTGACGATGTCCGACATTTGCTCCTTCAGGTCCGGCCGCTCCAACGGCACCGACGCTTCCACCGTGCGCACCTGGAGGGCCAGCGAGACAAGCCGCTGCTGCGCGCCGTCGTGCAGGTTGCGTTCCAAACGGCGGCGAGCTTCGTCGCCGGCCGCGACGATTCTGGCCCGGGACGCGGCGAGTTGCGTTCGCGTCTCGGCGTTGGCAATCGCGGTCGCGACAAGATCAGCGAAGTCGCCGACCCGCGCCTCGGAATCGGGTGACAGGGGCTCTGGACGTGATGAGCCGATGATGGCCGCACCCCACACGTGGCCGTCGACGACAATCGGTGCTCCGACTCCGCAGCGGAGACCCAGCTCGCGTATATACGCGGCGCTGGGACCCGCAGCATCGGCGTGACTATCCATTCGAGCGGCATGGCCTGTGTGATACACCATCGACGAAACTATTTATCCCTCGAGCCGGTTGGCCACATCGCGGCGGCGATGACGCCGTGTATGCGGCTTTACGCCTACCTCGGCCAGCAGCTGGCCGCTCAGACAAAGCCCGAGAGCCCCTACCGCGAGTGGGTAATGACGTACTCGAGCGCGCAGTTCGAGACCCTGGCGCGACGTCTAGAGTTTCTACTCGACCGCTACGCAGGTGATCACGACCGCCTGGCCGTCCTATATCACCAGGCGATGGAACTCGAATTGCGGTTCTTCGACGCTGCCGGCCGATGGCAGAGTCCAGAGGGGATCTCTCCCGGATAGCCTTGGACGGAATCGGCGCGGAACAGTCCCGAGGTTCGCAGATTGTTCAGTCGCTGGTAGCCGAAAAGGGGCAAACGGGTGACCGACAAGGACAGCTCTGACGAAGTCACCGGGGAAGCCACTTCTGCGTTTCCCCGCGCTGAGTTCCTCAACGAACCGGACGCTCTTCCAACCGTAGGACGCGACAGCACGGTCTCCGGGGTCGATAAGCTGCCGACGGGTTCTGCACTGCTGGTTGTGAAACGAGGTCCCAACGCCGGATCCCGGTTCCTGCTCGATCAGCCTGTCACGTCAGCGGGCCGACATCCCGGCAGCGACATCTTTCTCGACGATGTCACCGTGAGCCGCCGGCATGCGGAGTTCCGACGGGAGGACGACGAATTCAAGGTTGTGGACGTCGGTAGCCTCAACGGCACCTACGTCAACCGGCAGGCGGTGGAGTCGGCGGTGCTGCCACGACTACATCCGAGCGGGCACGCTGGACCTCTTCGCAGCACTGGCGGTCGCCGGGCCCACCGCCGGGCAGGTCATCACCCAGATCCATTCCCAACACCGGGCCGTGGAGTTCCGCAAGTTTTTGATCACCATCAACAAAGCCGTTCCCGCCGACCTGGACGTGCACCTGTCTGCGACAACCTGTCCACCCACAAGACCCCCACCATCAAGAAGTGGCTGCTGGCCCACCCCCGATTCCATATCCACTTCACGCCGACCGGAACCTCGTGGCTCAACCTCGTCGAGCGATGGTTCGCCGAATTCACCATGAAGCTGATCCGGCGCGGAGTGCACCACCCGGTCAAACACCTCGCCGAAGACATCACCCGCTGGGCTGACAACTGGAACGCCAACCCAAAGCCCTACGTATGGACCAAAACCGCCGACGACATCCTCGAAGCACTCGCCACATATTGTCAGCGAATTTCTGACTCAACACACTAGGTGGCCAGATATGAAAGTGGTGGTAGCGCAATCGTTTCAGGTGGCGGACGCCGGGGTGGTCTACCGCCCCGGCCACGTCGCCGACGTACCTGACGACGTGGCACAGCACTGGATACAGTCAGTTTGGAGGTCGAGCCACTGGCACGCGAGTACATCGCAGTCAGTACCGGTACGCCCATCGACCAGGTGGCTATCAACTGGCGTCGTTGCACGCTGTGATCCCGGAGGGTCAAGAGCGGAGCAGAATGCGCCGCATGAAGATCCGCATGGAGCTTACGGAGGCGTTGGTGACGGAGGACATCACGCCATTCGAGCGGGAACGACTGCGTGAGGCTCTTGAGGAAGAAGTAAGAAGGCAACTTCCCGCCGATAGGCAGCTCCTGCGCGTGGTGGACTGGGATCCGGGGGGTGGCCACGCAGTGAAAAACGCTCCAGGCATGAGGAAGTACAGGGTCGCGTACGAGACGGAATCCCGCGATTAGGGGGGCGTCCGGCGCGGGCTGTTCTCCTACGCTGACGCTGTCAAAACAACAGCGAAGGAGAAGAACTGTGACCGAGCCCGTCTTCATGGCCCAAATCCGCGCCGCCGACATCCCCGAAAGCATGCCGGTTAGCCGCGCTATCAGAGACTTCATGGTCGCCCACCCACCGACGCCCGAGGGCCAACCTACGGAGGAACTGTTGCAGCTCCTGATGCTTTCGGTCATGCGGCTGGAGGGCCGAGTCGTAGTTCTCGAGCGCCGATCGGAAGCCGGCACCGAGTTTCTGAAAGTGCTGGCCGAGATCTTCCCAAAACAGAGCTAGTTCCTCTCGGACGATGGCGCCGACGCGCTGCTCTGTGCCGGGGGGTCATGAGGTACTTATCATCGCGTGTTGAGCGGGTAGGCGTTCATCTGAGTTGTCCAAGTCGCCGGCGGCCACCATTGCTGCGCGGATCTCTGAGTCATCAACCGCGGTAGGCTCGGGTGCCGGCGACCAGGCCGCCGTCGCCCTTCTTTGTCGTCATCATCAAAGATCCTCTGCTTCAACAGGAACCATTTGCTCGACCTTATCAGTTGATTTTTTACACACTACGCATTGACGACCGAGCGTAACCTTCCGAATTGGCTTGTCTGGAAACAACTCTGAGTAACAATGAAAGCAAATCTTCTTGGTTGTCATATCGGATCTTTCAACACAGCCACATACTGCTTCATGATAGGCCCGGCCCCGACACCGGCCGCGGCGATAGCTTCGGCGAGCGCGGCCACGGCAGCCGGGCAGTGATGTTCGTGCCGCCTTGCGTTGCCCACCAGCGATAGAACGCGCTGATCGAACCGAAGTAGGCCGCCCGCGACGACGCTCCGAGGTCGGGGTCGGCGAGGAACCGCGATACGTCGACCGGCGCGAGCTGATCGCAGCCCTTGCCGGCGTTGCGTTCCCGCCGTTGCATGGTCGCCACACCGTCGCGCACAGTCCGCTCGGCGCGGCCGGCGCGACGCATGAACAACTCCCTGGCCACCAGCGGCGGCAGCTTGCCGCCGCCGTCGCTGTCGCGGACCAGCAGCAGCGCGGCGCTCACATTGCCGCCACCATCGCCGCGCGGATCTCGGAATCGTCGACGGCGCAGTACCGCTCGGTGGTGGCGATCCGATGCGTGCCCGGGGAGCACATGCACGGCGCGCAGGTTGCGGGTGCCGCGATAGGCGCGGGTGGCGCTTGACTCGGTCGAGCTAGATTCAGCCGATGGTGCGCCGCAAGCAGGTCTACAAGATCACCTACCCGAACGGAAAGATTTACGTCGGGATGGACCTAACGGGATCGTTGCTGTACGTGGGTATCCCGAGAGCCCATGCGCAGATCGCCGCCGACCTCGATGACCACCGGCTCGACCTGACTCTGCGTAAAGAAATCCTGTGGGAATCGGAGACCGCCACCGACGTCGAGGTTCGCGCAATGGAATGGAAACTGACGCGAGAGTCCGGCGCGAACGATCCGACCATCGGATACAACAACGGCTGCCACCCGACAGGGGATAGCAGCTAGCCAGCGACCCCCAGGCAAGCGCCCCCGAAACCTCGCCTCAGTGGCCGCTTGGACAGTGCGATGGTGATCAGACCATCCAAGCGCCCGAAGTCGACCGAACTAAACCGCCAACACCATCGTGGGTGCGACCCGCCAGCCCAGGACGCGCCGCGCGTAGGCATCGACGACGAACGCCACGTAGGCAAACCCCGACCACGCTCATGCATGGTTGGGGTTCCTCTCGGTGTGGGGCGGTGGCCCGACCGTCGGGTACTTCGGCGAAGGTCTCGGCCACATTCAGCAGAGCTGCGGCCACCTCATGCCGCTGCGGCGATGTGTTGGTCTTTCGACGACGGGTTGAGAGCGGGTGGGGACGCGGCAGCGGGCGACAAAAGGACGTCCGCAACCCTCACGGCATTCGGAACCTTCTCTGGTAGTCACTGCTGGTCATCGGGCGGCGCGTTGAGTCCAATTTGGTCGGACCCATCCCCGGACTGGTGTTGACCGAGCCCGCCACGCAGAGAATCGAAGATTGCCAGGCCCTGTCCCACCAGGCCAGTGGCCATCTCGCCGAGCCCGTCGGCGCCGTTGAGGACGGTCAGGTTTGCCCCTGACAGACCCTGGGCGGCCTGCTTGACGATTTCGGGCAGCTGATCGATCAGCATCCGGTCCAAAGCCACCCGGTTGTGCGAGGCCGCCGCTTCGGCTTGGATCTTCATTTTCTCCGCGTCGGCGACCGCCAGAATCCGGACGCGTTCTGCCTCCGCCTCGGCCGGCTTGACCACCTCCGAGACCAGCTCCTGCTGACGGAGCTCTGCGGCGCGCTGAGCCAACTCGGTCCGCATCGCGAGCACTTCGCGCTGGGCTTGCGCCTCGGCCAGCGGTCCCGCCTGGCCGGCTTCGGCCTGCGCTTTGTCGACTTCGGCCTTGTACTGAGCCTTCACGATCGCCGTCTGCCGAGCGAACTCGGCCTGGTTGCGTTGCGACTCCTGCTCGGCCTCGGCCGCGGCCTGATTGGCCTTGGCCTGCGCAATCTGCGCCTGCTGCTGGATGGCCGCGTTGTGCGGCGCGGACATCGCCAGGATGTAGCCCAGCGAGCCGTCGTCGATGGACTGGATCTGCAGGGCGTCGACGGTCAGTCCGATCTTGATCATCTCCCCCTTGGAACCGTCGAGGACCTCCGTGGCCAGCTTCTGCCGTTCCTTGATGATCTGCTCGACGGTCATCGACCCGATGATCGAGCGCAGGTGACCGGCGAAGATTCGCCCAGTGAGAACCGCCATCTGGTTTTGGTCGGACAAGAATCGTTGTCCGGCGCTGACGATGCTTTCGGAGTCGTTGCCGACCTTGAAGGCAATGACGGCTCGAACGTTCAAGGTGATCCCCTGCTGGGTGACGCACCTTTCCTCGACCTCGGCCTCACACATTGCCAGCGTGAGGAACCGAACCTTTCGGAAGAACGGCATGATGAACGCGCCGTGACCGGTCACCACACGAAACGGGGCGTTGCCAGCAGCGCGGCCCCCGGAGATCAGCATCGCCTCGTCCGGTGCAGGCACTCTGTAGCCGAACATGTTGAACTCCTTGCAGATTCGTGTTTCAGGTCAGGAAGTCAGCGTTGAGAAATTCGAGCCGGGCCATGGCTCCACCAGGACCGTCCGCGCACCTCGGACATCTATCACCAGCACCTCGGTCCCCCTCGGCAGGGGCTGCTCAGACCACGCAAGATAGGCCTCCTTCGTGCCCCGCACGTTCAGAAGGACCTCTCCGACGCCCGCGACGCCGCGGGTCGCCACGATCAACGACCCGACGCAACCGATCACCGAGACGTCACCCACCCCTCGCATACTCCTCCAATCGGCTGTGCCCGCGCACCCCACCATTGGCTGGACCAGTGCCCCGCCTCGGTCGTCCCCAGCGCCCGGGCGTTTTCGTCGTCTTGATGTGTCCGGGCCCTTCGCCGGGACCGGAATGGTTACGGCTCTAACCGATAGTCCACATCCGCCGGTAGGCAGACCACGGCCCGTCGAAGCGCCACGCCACCACCCGCGGCGCCTCAGCCGACATCGGTTGAACATGCGGCCGCGACGGCCAATAGTCCCCAGCAACACGACAGACCTTCTTCGCTGTATTTCACGGTAGTGCGTGGAGCAAACATGGTGCAGCGGTTTTGGAGACGCTATGGCCGCTACGTCCAGGCGGTGATAAAACCGAGCCGATAGGGGGATGTCGCAGAGTTTGGGTCCATTCTCGGACGCGGCGGTCGATCAAGCGGCGCTTTCGGCGGGGTACCGTTAAACCGTCGTCCGGCTGCACTGGTGGCTTTTTTGTTTAGGCACAAACCCGATTGGAGAAGTTCCATAAATCTGGTAAGTCAGCGGCCCCTGCTCGAACGGGCAAGTGGCACAATGTTGAGCCCAAGTCACCACCCGCCCGCACTGTCGATCCCGGATGACTCGTCCTCACGCATCACCCTCGTGCTGTTCGATGCGCTGACGTACTGACTCGGGGAGCTCCTCATACGGAAAGAACTCCACCCCTGGAACCGGGTCTTCGAGGTGACGTCGCATGGTTGCGTGTCGCTGCGCGACCTCGTGCCCTCGACCTCCACCTGGCTACCACGCCAATGTTCGCGACGTTCATTTCGAGGCTGCTCGAAGATCGCGGTGTAGTCGTTTCGTTCGACAACATCACAGATAAAGGGCCGGAACGTCGAGCGAAGCTGCAGCAGAGGTTGCGCGACATGGAAATCAAAACCTCCGAGGAGAAGATCGCCGCTGGCCTCGTCGGAATATGGATTGATCTGTAGAGCTAACTACGCCCCGCGGGGTCGCGCCCCTGGCGCGGGTGGCGCAGGGTCGGCGGGCTCGGCCATCCGGCGCAGCGCACAGCGTAAGTCGGTGCGCGTCAAGCTCGATGGCCGCAGTGCGGTCCGCAAGATCGCCACGGATGCCGTGCCACATGCCGCGGTAGCCGGATGGCCTATACGACCGGCCGGATTCGACTGCGGTGCCTCGATCGAGTGCCCGAGCTACTGAGCAGGCAGCGAAGCTACCGCAACTAACTCACCAATCGTCGTCGTCGGCGGGGCCGGTCGCGCCGGGCCGCGCGGCCTCGACACCCGCACGCCAAGACACGGCGTGCTCATAGGGTGTCCAGGTCGGGTCGAGACCGTGGGCGTAGCAGCACAGTTGGTGGTCGTCGTCGTGCAGCGGCACTGGACGGCCGCCGGGCACGTGCGCGTACCTGTACCGCTCCAAGGGGCTCAACTGTCGCCAGCAGTCGGGGTCGGCCAGCTCCTCGGGGGTTAGGTCTTCGGCGGCGACGTCGTCGGTGACCACCGCGACGATGCCGGCGGGCTCCCCGGTGGCCAGCGCAGCGCTGAGTTTCTGCTCTCGCCGGATGACGTGCTGCACCGATCCCAGGCTCACGCCCAACCGCTCGGCGATGCCCCGTTGCGGCACACCCGCGCGGTACAGCCGAAGGATCTCGGCGTCCCGCTCGCGCTGCGCCTCAGGCTCCCAGCGCCGGCGCGCTGTCGGATCTGTTTCGTCGAATCCCATTGCGCTACAATCACTTTCATGGCTAGCAAACTCTCTGCACCCTGTATTATAGCGTGTATTACCCGCGTATTAATCGCAAAACCGCTGGTAGAAGCGTTTTGTTTGCCGGGCGCGGGGGTGATCGCGGAGATTGCGGAGATTTCAGCGACTCAAGGGAGAGCGCGAACCGGCTCCGGGGGGTGTACCTACGCGTTCGCTGAGACGTTGCACTACTCCATCTGCTCGCCGCCAGATAGAACGGCCCTTCGACTCCGCCACGACATGATCGATCGATCCGCGGCGGCCGACAAGAGGCTGGCGAAGCTAGCGAACGAGCCGACCGAGAACGCTGATAGGAACGATCCGACGCTTCCTATGGACAGTGCCGACCCGATTGAGCCGATCGACAGGATTGAACCGCGCGAACGTATGGACAGGATCGAATCCTGTGAGTCGATCGACCACAGCGAGCCGTTGCGTTGCGCCACGACGTCATTATCCGCTGTCGCGCCGCGGTCGTCCTACGATCCGCGAACCGCAACTGCGGAGCGCGCTTTCGCGGGGCGTTGACTTTGAACGGCCACCCGGGGCCGACGCGCACGCACAGGGACCCGCTCGTGGTTCTGTGGTGCTCGTCGGCAGGATTCCAGCGGCGCGGCGCATGGGCGGAAGGGCTCCAAACCCCAAGTGCCGCAACAGGATCGGGTTACAGCGAACGCTCTGAAAGCGTATTATTGCTGGTAGGTAGGGCAAAAGGTCTAGCCACAGCAAAGGGAGTAGTAATGACAACCAGCACGAACACAGCAGCGGCCACACCGGCACAAGATTTGCCAGAAGTGGCCAACCTGCGCGAGACGCGGAAGGCGCAGGCAGCGGCCAAGCGCACGAAGGCACCGGCCAAGGCCGCCCCGGCGAAGAAGGCAGCGGCCAAGCCCAAGGCCGAGAAGCCCGCCGAGAAGGCTGCGGCCAAGCCCAAAATCAAGTGGACGATCGACGGCGAGAGGGATGCCAAGGGTCGGGTCGCCCAGCACGGCGAGTCAGCAGACGGAACGGTCTACCAGATCACCGGCGCTGGCGATCAGTGGAAGGCGACCGTCACGCCGCCCGACGGCAAGCCCGAGGTGCTGGGGGACGGCGTCGGCCACACGAAGGCCTACACGCTGTGCACCGCCCATGCCAAGGGCGCGCACGCAGCGATGACCACGTGATCGGGCCGCTGCAGGCGCTGGATACGAGTCCGGGTAATCTGCGGCCTCCGACCACGAGCTTCATCGGGCGCGAGTCTGAGGTCGCCGAGCTGCAAGCGGCGGTGAAGGCTCATTGGTTAGTCACATTGACCGGGGTAGGCGGAGTAAGCAAGACCCCGCCTGGCGGTGGAGGTCGCCGCGCCCACAAACCGACGCACATCCTTTCCTCGCTACCGCGCAAGGAGGCATTCGACGGCGTCGCGAATGATGTCGCGCTGCCGCGTGGGGTCCGACACGTCGGCGACTGTGAGGACCTCGAGGCTGCTGCTTGCGGTCCACAGCGAGGCGACGTTGATGATCAGTGCCAACAGCACACCGGGTTCGAAATGGTCGGACACCGTGCCCTCGGCTTGCGCTTTCGCGATCGCCTCAACGGTGGCCTTGGCGTTTTTAACCGCGAACAGATGGGGTCCGTCATGGCCGCGCTCGAGGCGCTGCCAGCTCACCAGCCGCCTGATCTCTGGGTGTTGCCGATAGGTGTCGGCCAGTCTTTCCGCGTACCCGGCAAGATCGGTGGCGTCGATCGGGATGGACTCGATGACCTGTTGCACGACCGATTCCCAGACCGCGTCAAAGAGCTGGTCCTTGCTTCCGAAATAGTGGTAAATCAGGGCCTTGTTGGCCTCGGCGTTGGCGGCGATGCGGTCGACACGCGAGCCAGCGAGGCCGTACTGCGCGAACTCGGCGCGGGCGGCGTCGATCAGGCGCTGACGGGTCGCTGCGGCGTCACGTGTGACAGTCATCACCACAGACTAGCTAACTAACTAGATAGTTGACAACAAGCACAGTTGCAGCGTAGCGTCCTAACTATCTAGTTAGTCAGGAAGAAGTTTCCGCGATGCTCGGCTCCGTCCCCTGCTCCAGCGCCAGCTGGGCGCATTCGGCCCGCCTGCCGCAGGCGGCGTTCCCGCCGCAGACGTACGCGCCACCACATGCCGCCAGCCAGGCGACGTCGGACGCCGCCTTGATGCGGGCGCTCTACGACGAGCACGGCGCCGCACTCTGGCGATACGCGCTGCGGCTTACCGGTGACCGGTCCCGCGCCGAAGACGTTGTGCAGGAGACGCTGCTGCGCGCATGGCAGCATCGCCAGGTCGTCGACGACAGCGAGCGGTCGGCGCGGGCCTGGCTGTTCACCGTTGCGCGCAACATGATCATCGATGAGCGGCGCAGCGCCCGGTTCCGCAACGAGATCGCGACGCTCGACACCGCGGGGACTGCGGAGCGTCCCGCGCCCGACGAGGTCAACACGGCGCTGGACCGGCTGTTGATTGGCGATGCGATGGCGCAATTGTCCACTGAGCACCGCGCGGTGATCCGCCGGTCCTACTATCTGCGTTGGTCGACGTCGCAGATCGCTGAGGATCTCGGGATTGCCGAGGGCACCGTGAAGTCGAGATTGCATTATGCCGTGCGGGCGCTGCGGCTCACACTGCAGGAGATGGGGGTGACGCGGTGACCGAGTTCGGTCTCCTCGCACCGCCGGTCGGCGGCGGTGTGTCATCCGCGGGGGACGATCACGACTCGCGCTGTGGGACGCCGCCCATGATCTCGCGCAGCCGCTCCGCACCCACTGCCACCGCGATGCCCATCGAATGCACCACGTCGGCGAACAGCACCGTCACCTGCTTGTACTCCGCCGACCGGGTGGCCTGCGTGACGGGTGCGCCGCACTCGTTACAGAACTTGGAGTTCGGCGGCAGTTCGGTGCCGCAGGACCCACACGACAGTCCCGCTGCTGTCAGCGCACCGCGACTACTGTCGTCCACGTCAGTATCGTGTCACTGCTGGTCAGCGATGTCCGTCATATCGTCGTGCCATCTCCGACACGAAGTTTTGAGACTCTCGTACGTCGTCTGTTGACGTTTTCGGTACAGCCGCATGCGGCTTTCAGGGCGCATCGAGCAGGTGCGCGAGCGGTCCAAGCATGTAGGTGGTATTGCGGCCATCAGAGACCTCGGCGAAGGTCTCGGCCACCTTGCGCAACTCCTTGGCCACCTCGCGCCGCTGCGCCGGGTCTAGGGTGGCCAGCTCATCGAGCAGCATCGCGGGAGTCTTCTCGGTGTCGGCCATGGCTTCTCCGCCTGTCATCATCAGCCATGTAGGACGTGACAGCGGCGCGCCATGCCGGGCATATCGTGTGAAAAAGTGACCGCGAGGAGTTCGCTGTGACGATCCAACCAAAGCCTGTCAAACCTGGTTCCGGGCAGGAGTCGGTGTGGGATTACCCGCGCCCGCCACGGCTTGAGAGGTTCGTCGGCTCGATCACCGTGGAGCTGGGTGGGAAGACCATCGCCTCGACCACCCGCGCATGGCGGGTGCTGGAGACCAGCCACCCGCCGACGT
Source organism: uncultured Actinomycetota bacterium (assembly GCA_963744085.1). Classification (GTDB taxonomy): domain Bacteria; phylum Actinomycetota; class Actinomycetes; order Mycobacteriales; family Mycobacteriaceae; genus Mycobacterium. The sequence continues at coordinate 129,297 of CAVUSK010000009.1, read as the reverse complement.
ATTACCTGCCCCGCGATGCCTTTTTCGCCGAGCGGGTGCTGCGCGAGACGTCGGGGTCGTCGTGGTGTGAATGGAAGGGCCAGGCGACCTACTACGACCTGGTCTGCGATAGGCGGGTCGCGCCGAAAGCCGCGTGGAGCTACCTCAATCCCAGCCCAGGCTTCGAGCCGATCGCTGGCGCGGTCGCGGTAATGGCCGGGAAGGTTGACCGCTGCACGGTCAACGGCGAGGAGGTCGTTCCGCAGCCGGGCGGCTTCTACGGCGGCTGGATCACCAGCCGGGTGGTCGGCCCGTTCAAGGGAGTCCCGGGGTCGATGGGGTGGTAGGGGGATCCGGATAAACCGCGCAACCTATCAAGTGCCGGTACGAACACCGGGGCCATGCGCGGTTGTCCCATCCGCTCACATTTGCCCGGCCGGCTCCGTGGCCGTCCTACTCAAACCTATTCAAACTGGACACCACACCGGTTCAACCTAGAAACCGCACTAGCGAGTTTTCGTACTTTGCTGCCGAAAACTGCGAAGATGCTCGCGGTCGAGTCGGTTGTCAGCGATCACGGCAGCTCGAAGTGTTGGTAGTCGATCGGAGTCCGCCAGAAGCCGCCCCACCGCCAACCACGGTCGGTGAAGACGTGGACGGCGGGGTCGTCGTCATGTAAGAGGCCGGGGTCGGTGCGGCTGCGGTCTAGGTATGCCGTGGCATTCTTCGGCTCAACGGCGCCCGCGCTGTCGATGAACGGGTTGACATGCGGGTTGAGGTCGATCGCCCGGCCGTAGGCGTGTTGAGACCATTGGATGGTTCCTGGGATGCCGCGGCAGTTGAATGCCGAGGTGTTGTTGTCCTCCATGGATAACTCATCATCAGCGCCCGGATAGCGGTCGACGGTGCGCATCTTTTCGATGGGATAGCGCAGTCGGTAGAGCTGTTCGAAGATCTCGATGACCTGTGGCACCAGGTCTTCGTGCACGATCAGCTCGCCGCGGTGGGACTGTCCGTCGAAACCGATGTGGTTGACCTCGACCCGCCGCAACCGTCCCGGTTCGACCGGGCAACCCGGCCGCCAGCTCGCGCCGAGTTCGGCGGCAGTCACCGGGTGAACGGTCGTACCGGCAGGTGTCGGCGGCGGCGCGCTGGCAGACGGTGACGCAGGTGCAGACGGTGGCGGTGTCGCCGCTGGGGGTGTGGCCGCAGGAGGCTGTTGCACGGCGCACTGCACGACCATCACAGCAGCTGCGCTCATCTCCGCAAGTACCGCAAGTCTTCGTCGGAAGAGCTTCGACCGGCGACGGTGCGGCTGCACGCCACGCCCATCCCATGCCATCTTCACCGCGTGCTTCCATCCCCAACATGCTGCTGCAATGAGATTTTGTCGCTGGACGTCCCAGGACGCCGACGCGGCTACCTCACCATCTGACGGCCCGGCTAGCGTTACCACGATATTGACGTAGCGGCTGATTAGAAGCACGGTGGCGGGGATATGTCTGGTCTGTTATGACATCGCCGGTAGACGCTCCCGCAGTAGGGGAGACCCGCCCGTGCGCGCGGCGGGCGCGGCATCGTGTGCAGCGCCGGCCAACCGCCCATGGGAGGGGCGGCGCCAAGGTGCTCGCAGCGCTGGTTTCGGTGTTGATCGTGGTCCTTTCGGGCGTTGGCTGGGTCGGCTACCGGAATCTGTCCAGCGGCATCACCACCTCTGAGGCGCTAGCCAATGACCCCCCCTCCGTGGGGGCGGACCAAAACATCCTGATCATGGGGTTGGATAGTCGCCGCGACCAGCAGGGTGGGCTACTGCCGCGAGATATTTATGACGCGCTGCACGCCGGCGATGAAAGTGCCGGCGAGAACGACGCGGACGTGCTCATGGTGCTGCACGTGCCCGGCGGGGGCGGCCAAGTCGGCGCGATCTCCATTCCCCGCGACGACTACGTCGATCTGCCCGGATGCCCCACCTCAGACTGCCGGGGCAAGATCAAGCACGCCTATCGCCTTGCCTACCAGCAGGTCATGGAGCGCGGGGGCTCCGGCGATGCACAGGGCGCTGCAGGCTGGGCCGACGCACACGACACCGCCATGCGCGAACAGATGGCGCGTGAGGCCGGCCGCAAGGCCGAAATCAGCACGGTCCGACGGTTGCTGCAAATCCCGATTGACCACTTCATCGAGGTAAGCCTGGTGGCCTTCGTTCAGATCGCCCGAGTCGTCGAACCCCTCACCGTGTGCCTGGATCACGACACCTCAGATCCCTACTACTCGGGGGCGGACTTCCATAAAGGTATTCAGCAGATCGACGCGGCTCAGGCGATGGCGTTCGTGCGGCAACGACGCGACGTCAACGACGAGATGTTCACCGACCTGGATCGAACCCGCCGCCAGCAAGCCTTCCTCGCCTCGCTCATCACTGCGTTGCGCCACAGGGCGGTGTTGACGAGCCCCAGCGTCCTGCACCACCTGATTGATGTCGCCAAACAAAACGTCGCCGTTGACGCCGGTTTCGACCTGGCAGGTTTCATCCGAAAAGCATCCGCATTCGACGACAGTCCGCTCGCGCTGTACACGCTGCCCATCACCGAATTCCGCCACATCTCAGACGGGGAAGACGTCAACATCATCGACGTTCCCACCATCCGATCCATCGTCCACCATCTGCTGTCCAACGATTCGACCTCCACCACCCCAACCACCCGCATCAACGCCACGGCAGACGGCGCAACCACCACCGGGACAACCGCGGCCAGCATCGTGCTCAACGTGACCAACGCGGCAGGTCGGGAAGGACTGGCCACCTCCCTTGAAAAGGCCCTCGCCGCAAAAGGGTTGGCCCAAGGGACAGCCAGCACCGCCGAGTCGACCACGGCAACCAGCACCATCAAGTACGGCCCGGGCGCGCAAGCGGCCGCCATCGCCCTCGCCGATGAACTCGAGCTGACCGCCACCGCATCCGACACAGTCGCGCCCAACACCGTGCAACTCACCGCCGGAACCGACTTCAGGGTCAGTGACTACCTCGATCACAACTCATCCGAGTCACAACCTTCGACCACCGCCCCGACGACGGCGGTCAGCACCGTGGCGGCCACTGCCACCGGCACCGAGGCCCCGGCACCAACAAACCTCACCCGCATGAGCGCCAAGGACGTCCCATGTGTGAAATAACGGCGACAGGCACCCTTTCCGGTCGGCGCATGCTTGTGAGCGTCCCATACGCCGGACCGATGAACGGACGGCAGCCCAGCGACCGCAACGGAAAGCCCGAGGCTGCCTTGTGGCGCGGCCTGAAGGGCGATCTGCTGTCAGCAGCCTGCTCCGCGACCGGCTGAAGCGCTCCGACAGTAAGGCGCATATTCGCGTGCATGAGGGGTATCCCCGTGCGTGAGAGGGTCCCGTTGTGCCGTGAACGGCGAGGGGTAGGGCGCATGCGCAACAGGCAATCAGTCAATCTGCGCACTGCCGCAGCGGTGCCACATCGCGCGCTTTGAACGCGAAAGCCGGAACGCGGCTTTCGCCACGTCGCCGAGGCGCGAACGCTGGTCGGGTGTCCCGGCAGCTGCCGCCGGGGGCACCCGTCGACGTGACATCGCCCCGCCGCTGGTCTGTCTCGGCTGGCGGACCAACCATCGCCCACGAACGGAAGGGATACACATGCAACGGCTCAGCGGACTGGACGCCAGCTTCCTGTATCTGGAGACGCCAGCGCAGCCCCTGCACGTCTGCTCGATTCTGGAGGTGGACACCTCCACGGTGCCCGGCGGTTACAGTTTCGAGCGGCTCCGCGACGAGCTAGGCGTACGGGTCAAATCGATCCCGGAGTTTCGGCAGAAGCTGGCGGACAACCGGCTGAATCTGGACCATCCGGCGTGGGTCGAAGACGATCACTTCGACATCGACCGGCATCTGCATCGCATCGCGTTACCAGCGCCGGGCGGTCGCGCTGAGCTTTCCGAAGTCTGCGGACGCATTGCCTCTGATCCGCTGGATCGCAGCTGGCCGCTGTGGGAAATGTGGGTCATCGAGAAATTCGCCGGGACCGACGCCCAGGCAGGCGGGCGGATGGTGGTGATGACCAAGGTGCACCACGCCAGCGTGGATGGCGTCACCGGCGCGGACGTGCTGTCGCGACTGTGCGGCACCCAACCGGTCATGCCGCCGCCGGAAGCGGTGGACGGGCCAGGGGACGCGAGTTCGATACAGATCGCTGTTGACGGGCTCGCGAAGTTCGCTACCCGCCCGCTGCGGCTGGCCGCCGTGGTGCCGTCGACGGTGTCCACGGTGGTCGACATCGTGCGCCGGGCCCGCAGTGGACGCACCATGGCCGCGCCGTTTCGCGCGCCGCGCACGCCGTTCAACGACGCGATCACCCGTCGGCGCAGCATCGCCTATGCCGAGCTGGACCTCGACGACATCAAGACGGTCAAGAACCGGTTTAACGTCACGGTCAACGATGTGGTGATGGCGCTGTGCGCGGGGGTGTTGCGGCGGTTTTTGCTCGACCGCGACCAGCTGCCCGACACCTCGCTAGTGGCCACGGTGCCGGTGTCGGTGCACGACAAGTCCGACCGGCCCGGCCGCAACCAGCTGTCGGCGCTGTTCACCCGCCTGCAGACCCAGATCTCCGACCCGGCTCAGCGGCTGCGCGCCATCGCGCACGCCACCGCGATGGCTAAGGAGCACAGCGCGGCGATCAGGGCGACGCTGCTACAGGACTGGGCGCAGTTCGCTGCCCGGGCGCTGTTGGCTTCGGCGGTGCGGCTCTACGCCAGTACCGGGCTGACCCGACGACCGATCCACAACCTGGTCATCTCGAACGTGCCCGGACCCCAGATTCCGCTGTACTTCTTGGGTTGTCGGGTCAACGCGATGTATCCGCTGGGACCGATCGTCCACGGCGCCGGCCTTAACATCACGGTGATGTCGCTGATCGGCAAGCTCCACGTCGGGATCACCTCGTGTCGGGAACTGGTTCCCGACGTGTGGGAGCTAGCCGATGACTTCGACGTCGCTCTGCAGGAACTGCTTGCCGCCACCCCGTGATCCGGCCCCCACGCCGCCGACGAGATTCGCACAATTCCCGCGCCCGTACCTCATGCTTTATGAGGAACTGTCGGGCGGGGATGGATAGCGGTGAGGGCTCATGGCCCACACGGAGAAGTCTCCGACGATGCTGCTTGACGAACTTGCGAGCCTGCATCCGCAAGCACGACGCGAAGCAACGGCGACTTGACGTTCGGTGGCGGCGCCCGTGGCGGCGGGTAAAACCGCCCTCACCATCGACCGTATAGGCCCTGACCCGTCCCGATCGGTCGGATGTTGCGGGTGGCAATCCCACGGCCCGCGCCCAATGTGTCCCAAAGCCGGTACGTGATGCGGGTTGAATGATCACACTATCGGCGTGATCGCGCTTGCCCTCGCCACCGGGGCCTCAGCCTTGGTGGCCGGTGTCTGGGAACACCAGGCCTACCATCGGTGCGCCCCGCCCCGGTTGCAGATCACCCTCAACGTCTTGCTCTGGGGATCACTGCTGATCTTCGCCTACTGCACGTTCGCCGTCGCGTTGGGACCGCGTTAGCGCCTGACGGGGCGTGGCGCGGATTTGTTTAGGCCTCTGTCGGTTTGGGAATCACGTTGCCAGAGAAGGTGTTACAGAAGGTGAAGTCAGGGCTAGGCACCGACTTCGCTGCCGTTCACGGTGGTATTTGCGCGTACCAAGGAAGGGGCCAGGGTGACGGTCAGGAATCTCACCGGCTTTGCCGGGGCCTGTCAGGAGGCCATGATTGCGGTGCTGGATGCCATCGCCACCGTTGGCGAGGAACGCCGGGGACACCTTAAGGACGCCAAGCTGGCGGTGGACAGGGCCCTACACGATGCCCATAGCGGTGAGGAATGGTATCTAGCCGATCACCTGCGCCGTGGAATCAAGGAGGTGGAGGCCCGCGCGCCGCGCGCTGCCTAGGAGTACGACAGTTCCTCGCCGAGCTTCCAGAGATCCGCTCCCGCCGACTCGCCATTAATCGCGGAGTCACTTGGCCTGCGTTTGCCGTGGCCACGCCCCTGTTGGCACCCGACGGCGGTCTGATTGGGGCGATCACTGCAGCCGTCGACGCCTCACAAGCGGATCGCTCGACGACATGGCGAAGAGCTCAAGAAAGCTGTCGCCACTTTCGCCGCAAGTACGGTCTCAAACCGCCCAAAGCGGGCTAACGAGCCCGCTAAACCGGCCCGTCGCTTGCCGCTGCCAACAGCGGCACGACGACCTGACTGATTGGGGCGGGCAGCCCATGCTGGTGCGCTTTACGAAGGATCACGCCGATGCGGATATCCCGCTCCAGCGGCTCGCCGGCCTCCCGATCGCCGAGCATCGAGGTGGCCATATCCGGTGGTGCATAGCGGAGTCTGCTGAGGAGCTGATCGATAACGTCATCGCCCAGATTTTCGCCCTCCGCCGTGCAACGACGAGGCACTTGTGGAGGTACTTGTGCGAGAGCGCCGCCACGTCGTCGCGGCGGAATATTCCCGCTCGTCGTCCGGTCAGCACCATCAGCCCAGAAACGGCGTTCGCCAACAAACTTGTGCCAGGCCGCTGTCCGGAAGTCGTCGGTGACCGTGACCTCGCAGCCGGCGTCCCCGAGGATGGGGGCGACGCCACTTGCCGCGGGCAATGTCAGTGCAGGTCTGCCGCGAAGCCGAACCAGCCCTCCGCCTGCGTCTCGGCGGAACACCACACGATCGCAGGCAACCACGGTGGACGCCGGACAGTGCGGCTGGATCAGTTCAACCTGTTCCACGCCGTTCTGCAAGACGCATACCGTTGTGGTCGCGTCGCACAACGCGGTCAACCACCCGCTGGCGTCGCCGGTCTGTGTCCCCTTGACCGCCAGCAGCAAGAGGTCGACGGGTTTTGTGATGTCGTCAGGATCGGTGCGGACGTCGCTGTGTTTCGTGCTGGTGCTTTTCACAGCGACGGCGGGCGCAGATACCAGGTTCGAGTCCGAAAGACAAAGTGTAGGCGTCTCGCCGGGCCTTGCCTGTCATGTTTTGGGCATGACGTCGCCCGCCGCGCAGTCGAATCACCGTCTTCTTCTTCGGGTTCGAGCGAGACCTTAGTGGGACCTTATCCGAGCCGATACCGTCAGTCTTACGCCGCTTGACCGGGACTTGGAGTAGCGGCTTGTTTGTCAACGCGTCAGCAGCGACATCAATGCTTGATTCAGTCGCCGCCGCGGCCAGCCGGTCACGCCGTCGGCGCGTAGCGCGGCGTTACGGCCACACGACCCGTGCACCGAGCCGCCGGGATGCGCCGATGCGCTGCCGAGGTACAGCCGCTCAATCGGCGTCTCGGCTCGGCCGAGTCCGGGCGTCGGGCGGAAGATCAGCTGTTGTTGCACCTGGGCAGTGCCTCCGTTTAGGGCGCCGCCATGCAGGTTGGCCGCTGCACGAACCGTCCGATCACGCAGTCGCTGAAGCCGGGAGCGTGCTCGAACATCGCAATACGGCTTCAGGCGTCCACGTCCCGAGGAGTCCACGCATCAGAGCACGCGCCGACAAAGCGGCAACCCAAATCCGAATAGCACGGCGACTAGCAGCCGCCCGCCACCCAAGCAGGATGACGGGCCACCATCCAGCACGTTACCGGGCTGGTCGTACCGGTTGCCGTTTGGCCGGTTACTCGTACGGGTGACGAAGGCAGCCATGATCAGCGATGCTTGGAAAGCGGCGCGCTGGGCCCGGCCGATCATTCGACACCGCCGCGCAGCGTCGCTGCCTTCTGGGCATCCTTCCAGGCGTCAAGGTCGCTGACATCGTAAAAGACCTTGCGGCCCAGAACGTATGACGCGGGACCCCTGCCAATGTGGCGGTAATACCGCAAGGTCGACTCTGGGAGGGACAGATACCCCGACGCTTCTCGCGTCGACAATCTAGTTGGCATAGAAAGAGCTTTCGAGACACTAGTCGGGCACGTACTACCCGGGCGCAGTTTCCCTAGCCCGGAAGGAGTGTCTCCTTTATCCGCCATGCGACTTGCGAGCGGCGCTCCTCATTACACGGTACCAGGATTCGCAAACACCCGTCTGTTTCTCTCGTCGGCCGTCAACCACTTTTTGGGCCAACGGCTTAACGGGTTCCGTGCGTGGGATGCCGGTAGTGTCTCCGCCAACTCCGTCAAATTGCGGCAGCGCGGGCAGCGGCGTCCATCGCGGCGGATAAGGTATCGAAGTCGTCCGGCAACTGATGGGCGTAGACGTTCATCGTGGTGATTGGGGACTGGTGCCCGAGGAGCTTCTGCGCAGTGACCACGGATGCCCCCGATGCCAACGCCAGTGAGCCCGCCGTGTGCCGCAGGGTGTGCGGCGTTACTCCGGTCAAACCAGCAGCGGTGCTGGCCTTGTCGAGTCTCAGTGCGAACCAATCTCGCGGTATCCAGCCGCCATCATGGTGCGGAAATACCAGTTCGGAGGCTGACCTGCCCTTGATCTGTTCATCTACCAAGTCCATGACGAAGGCAGGCAAGGGCACAGACCGGCTTTGGTGGGTCTTGGTCGGACCTTCCACCATTCCCATGCGGGCGACGGCGGTCACCGAACGGGACACCTTAAGGCGGCGTCGGCTGGCATCAACGTCGCTGACCCGCAATGCGGCAATCTCCCCGTACCGCAGACCGCCATAGCCCAACACGTAGACCATCGTCCGGAGCTCCTCGGCGGCGTCGGCAATCCGGCGCACCTGGTCATGGGTTAGCGCCGTCTTCTCCGGGGTGTTCTTGCGGGGGAGCTGAACATCGTCGGCCGGGTTGCGTGTGATGTACTGCGCCTTCGCGGCGAACCGGAGCACCTGATCCACCACCTGGTAGGCCTGAACCACCCGTGCCGCTGACAGACCCCTGCGGTCAGCGTCAGCCGATTCTTTCGTTGTCTTCCGCTGGCGCGCTTCTGGGTCGGTGGCCAGCTTGTGCACCCACGACTGAATGTCCGCGTGAGTGATGTCGCGGAGAGGAGTACTGCCCCAGCGGGGCAGCACGACAACATCGAGCAGTGATCGGTAACCGGCACGGGTCTTGGCTTTGAGTCCGCTCTTTGAGTCGAACCATGGTTCTGCGACCGTGGCGAAGGTAGTGCCTCCCCGTTTCGGATCGGCATAGCTGCCGGTGGTCAGCTTCGGTGACGTGCCGCTGGGCCTCAGTCTTGCGATCGAACGCCTTGGACCGCTCCTGCCCAACGTGGTCCACCCACCGCGCTAGCCACCGTCGACCTTGGCCGTGGCGCGCGCTGGTGACCAGCGTGGCAGGGGTGCCGTGCCTGGGATCCATGCACCACGTCCCGGGCCCTCTGTGGTCGGCAGGGTAGGGCACCTGTTCGTCGGCAGTAGGGCTGCGGTGCCAGCGGTCTTCTACACCCGCCCGTGAACTGCGTTTCATGCCCGCTCACGATACTCCCTGCGGACTGTCTGCGGACTGTGGTCGCAGACCAATTGATGAGTGAAGCTACCTAGCGGCTCTGAGTTGGTATTTCTGGTGCCCCCACTAGGACTCGAACCTAGGACCTGCGGATTAAAAGTCCGTAGCTCTACCAACTGAGCTATAGGGGCGCGAGGATTCAGGATACTGCCCGCCGCGCGCAGTCTCGTTTGAGGATTGAGCGGCGCGTGGCCTAAGCTATCCAGGCTCCAAACATGAATTGCGAGTCCCCCGGAGAGATTCGGCTGGCCCCCTTCGTCTAGCGGCCTAGGACGCCGCCCTTTCAAGGCGGTAGCGCGGGTTCGAATCCCGTAGGGGGTACGCGTGACGACCGTAGGATGGAGTCGCGAAAGCAAGGCCCTGTGGCGCAGTTGGTTAGCGCGCCGCCCTGTCACGGCGGAGGTCGCGGGTTCAAGTCCCGTCAGGGTCGCCATCTCGGCGAGGCACACGTCGGTGCCTTCCGGCCAGGTAGCTCAGTCGGTATGAGCGTCCGCCTGAAAAGCGGAAGGTCGACGGTTCGATCCCGTCCCTGGCCACACGTCAGAGGCTATTTCTGGTCTGTTTATCCGCCCACTTGACGTTTATTCGTCGTTTATGCCGACCGCTTTATCAAGTACCGCAGCCACTTCCGTGTGTACTTGGCCGTGCGACATGTAGACGTACTGCGTCATCGACGGCCGAGCGTGGCCGAGCTGGTCGGCCCCGTCACGCGCAGACAGTCCACTGTCATCGATCAGAGTGGCGACCGAGTCGCCCGTCCCACCATGAGCGGACGGACGATCGGCGGCATGCCGCGCCACACGACGTCATCGGCTGCGACAGTGAAGCCGCAGGTCCGCATCAGCTCCACGGTCGGGCGGTTGCAGCGGCAGCCGCCTGCGAAGCGGCGCCACGGTTGGAGCAGGTTGTCCTGGCACGCCGCAAGGAACCGCGAGCTCGCACGCACGTGTTCGATGAACAGCAACTGCCCATCCGGGCGGAGCACGCGTGCGATCTCGCGGAGCGCGCGTTCGGGGTCATTGACGGTGCAAAGGACGAGCGTTGAAACGACGGTGTCCACGGACGCATCGGCCAGCGGTAGGCGCTCCGCAGGCGCGTCGACGATCCGCGCGACGAGGGCATGCCGCTGCAGGCGACGTGCGAGTCTTCGGCGCATGGCCGGCTCGGGTTCGATGAGCACGAGCTCGGCGATCCTGTCGGGATACTGCGCGATGTTCAGCCCGGTCCCGGCGCCGATCTCGACGACGCACCCGCGGGCGCCGCCCAGGAGCGTGCTCCGCCGGCGGCGCATGCCTGCGATCTCGCCCAGCCAGAGAAACGGGTCGTACACCAGGGCGAGAATCCGTAGCCACGCCGCAGACGGCGGGCTGGCCTGGAGTTCGGTGCTGGCGATCTCGGTCATGCCGCGAACGTACGAGTAACGGCATGGTGTGCGCATCGCTCGGCGCGGCCATCTTCTCCAGATGGCCCCTTCCGGCTACCTCACAGGAGTCCGAGACGCGCGGCCTCCGCGACGGCGGCCGTCCGTGAGGTGCGACCCAGCTTGCGGCGGATGTTCGCGACATGGCGGTGAACGGTATGCGGGCTCAGCACGAGCTGCCCTGCGATCTCGCGATCGCTGAGACCGCGCGCGACGCAGGCGAGGATCTCACGCTCACGACGGGACAGCGGGACCCGCTCCGGCTCGCTCGCATGGTGCGGCGACGGCTGCACTGGTGCCAGCACTTCACGGCACGCGCGGACGACGGAATCGGCGTCACCGTGCCAGGGGAAGTGCGCGCTCCCCTGCAGCGGGATGAACGCCGCGCCCGGAATCGCGGCCGCAACCTCACGCCCGAGACGGTACGGCACGGCGCGATCGTCGCGACGATGCACGACCAGCGCCGGCCGGCGGACGAGGGGAAGGTGCGCGCGTACGTCGAGGCGATAGACGAGACCCAACAAGGCGGCAGCGGTCTCGGCGGTCGCCGCCTCTCTCTGGAAGCGTGCGAAGCGTTCGTGCTCCGCCGAGCCGGCACCACCGATGAAGATGTCACTGAGCAGGCGCGAGCCGAGTCCCCAATGTGCGCGTACCGCCGCGGAGATCGCGTCCGCCACGCCCGGAGCCGTAAGCGCCGCGCCATCCGGGTACGACCCGTACAGCACCAGGCGCTCGACGCGCTCCGGAAACGCTGCGGCAAACGCGATGGCGGTGCAGCTCCCACATGAGCCGCCGATGAGCGACACGCGCTCGAGCTCGAGCTCGTCGAGGAGTGCTCGCAGCGTCGCGACTTCCCCGTCGAGGGTCAGATCCGAATCTCGCACCGTGCGGTCCGAGATCCCGACGCCGAGCCGGTCGTAGCGGATCAGTGCGTATCCATCCGCGACTCCTTCCCAGAATCGCCGAAAGCCCGCGCTCTGCCAGTCAAGTTCGAGGTGGCTCACCCACCACGCCGGAGCGACGAGCGGTGGGCCGTCCCCGCGTATCTCGTACGCCACGCGGCGGGCGCCAACGGGTAGGAACCGGATCTCGGACTTCTCCAACATCGCCACGAGCCTACGACGACCGCCTCAGCGGCGACCCCAAAAGGACTACCAACCCACCGGTGCCCCCCAAAGGGTTTTGGTCATCGCCTTCTAGATGTCGGTGTGTCGTGCCCACTTGTCGGCCCAGGCTTGCAGCGGTTGAAGGGCAGCCATCAGGGTCTGCCCGTGCTCGGTTAGGTGATAGCCACCGTCGGCATGGTCGACGATGTGCAGTGCTCGCAGCTCCTTGATGCGGGTGTTCAATGAGCTGGGATTCATCTCGCAAGCCGCCTGTAGGGCGCGGAATGTCAATGGCGCGCTTCGCAGCTCCCACAGCACCCGCAGCGCCCCGCGGCGGCCCAAAGCGTCGAGGGTGACCATGATTGGCCGCCCCGAGGTCGATCCCCGCACCGGCGAGCCCGTCCGTAAAACTGGCATGCTTTACATTTTGTAGCATGACGGCGTAGATTGCCAAGCATGAAACGCTACGATAATTATAGCGCGCGCATTGCGCCCGCCCCCGTCCTGCCCGCCGACATCCAGCAGGCCGTTGACAAGATCATGAACGGTAGACCGGCACTGGTTCTGTTCACCACGCTGGCCCGCGACCATCGGCTGTTCTTCAAGTTCTTCGGCTCTGGTCTGCTCGATCGTGGCCATCTAACCATCCGCCAACGCGAAATCGTCATCGACAGGGTGACCGCCACCTGTGGCGCGGAATACGAATGGGGAGTGCACGTCGCCGCGTTCGCAGGCAAGGCCGGCCTGACCCGGCAGCAGCTGACATCGTTGACGACCGGGGGACCTGACGACCCCTGCTGGGACGACGACGATCGGATCCTCATCCGGCTCTGCGACAGCCTGCACCGTTACTGCACCCTAGATGACGAGCTGTGGGCGCAACTCAGCGCCCGGCTCAGCGACGAGGCCATCCTGGAGCTGCTCATGCTCGCCGGGTCATACCACACCGTGAGTTACCTCGTGAACTCGCTGCGCCTACCGCTCGAAGCCGGTGCCTCCAGATTCAGCGACATCGAAAGCCGCGTGGCTTCGGGCGCCAGCGAGGAGTCAACTGCGTCGTGTTGACGCCATTCAGGCGCGAACAACGTGATCCTCCAACGCCTCTCGTCGCCGGTGAACTTGTCCACCGTGCCGCCGTACCGCTGCACAACTATGGCTGCCGCAATGTCCATCGAGTGCTGTGACGTGTTGCGGCCGGATGAAGAGCTAGCGGGCGCACAAGCGGGTGGCGGGTGCAGCCAGCGAATTGGACGCGTTGGCGTGCTGTAGACGGGATCCGATCTAGCCGGAGACCGCGTAAAGCTGCCAGTCTTCCGGGACGCCCTTGAGCGTGTGCATTCCGCGGTCCGCGAAGGTGATCCCGGCACCGATCACCAGATCTTTCACCGTCCTCGAGGCAAGAAGCTCGTCTGTAGCCGCGAGGTCGCAGACACGTCGGGCGATCACGACGCCGAGGCCGGTGATGTCGTCACCGCGTAGCTCCACCTCTCCGGTGTGGAGCCCGGCCCGGATGTCGAGCCCCAATGGCTTGGCGCCCAAAGCGATCTCCTGCGCGCACGCGATCGCGCGGGCCGGGCCATCGAATGTAGCCAGCAACCCGTCGCCCGTCGTCTTCACGAGGCGGCCCCGATGCCGGGCGATCCGGCGCTTCGCGATGTCGTCATGTCGGTCGAGCAACTCTCGCCAGCGGCGGTCACCGACCCGGACGTCCGTCTCGGTCGACGAAACGATGTCGGTGAACAGGACCGTCGCGAGCATCCGGTCGGTCGCCGACTGGGGCACTTCGCCGGCGAGGAACGAAGCCGCCTCGGGGAACAGGCCCTTGATGTTCCAGTCCCCGTGGAATGCTCCCTGGAGCTCGACGAACTCGGCGGTCGGGATGTGCTCAGCGAGCCAGCGTCCGACCGAGATCGGCACGCAGGGGTCGCCGAACGCATGGAGGACGAGCGTGGGAACCGTGATCGTAGGCAATACGCTGCGCACATCGATCTCGAAGTTCGATCGCAGGATCTCGGCGACCATCTTCGGCGTGCTGGCGTTTCGCTCATAGCGCGCGATGATCGGCATCGCCTCGGGTGGGATGTTCTGCACGACCGTGTTGAGGCCCTTACCAGTGCCCCAGTCCTCGCTGATTTGGTTGACGACTGCCTCGAGTACATCCGGAGGCCACCCGATCTGATAGGCGGAGTCGTATGACATGCGAGCGAACGTGCCGTAGAGGCAGAGCTTCGTCACGCGGTCGGGATACGTCGCCGCGAAAAGGATCGCGAGGGGACCGCCCTCTGAAATCCCGAAGAGAGCGGCGCGCTCGATTCCTGCTGCGTCCATCACCGCCCGGATGTCATCCATCCGGTCGGCCAAGCTCCCGAATCCCAGTGACCGATCGGAGAGCCCGGTGCCGCGCTTGTCGAATATGACTACGCGCGCGAAACGAGCCATGTCGTCGACCAGGTTGCAGTAGAACGGCACGTCATCTAGCAGGTCGAGATGGGATACGAATCCGGAGACGAAGACGATATCGGTGGGGCCGTTGCCCATGACCTTGTAGGCGATGTCGATCCCGCCGGCGCAACGCGCATACCTGATGTCGCCACCGCTCGCCATAGGTCTGCCTCCCGACGAAGAATACTTCACACAAGGCTTTGCCTCGTTCCTCGGCAGTTTCCTCTGGATCGCATTCTTCCCCGCTTCACTGCGACGCGGAACCGAATCCGCTAGTCGGGTGACCCGTTGTCAGTCTGAACTCAACCGGCCCGCCACCCAAGACAGATCGCGCGGGCGAACCTTTGTACTCCGGCATCAGGTACCTGTCTAAGCATGGGGAGTACGAATGCTGGGCGGTTTTGGACGGAACCGACATAGAGCTGTATGGGGCGGAGGCAATCGAGGAGGACCTAGTCTTGACGGTGGTCGCAAACATGTTCAACCTGAACGATCCACTGAAGTTCCCTCCTACCCACACCGTGCCCACAAATCTGGGTGGGGACCACCCCGCAACTTCACCCGGCCGGGTCGACGCTTATTCGCCGTTAATGCCCGCAACACGCCGAGAATGATTGAGAACAGCAGGCAAAGGTGATGGTGCTAATAGCCCTGCAGCACAGTAGATTCCGCAATCGTTACGATTCGTTGGAAATCCTCGACCTGGAAGCGGAAGATCGCCGGTTCGATCCCGGCCCCGGCCACCGGTTTACGCAGCCTGCAATTCAGCCTTGATCGGCTCCCAGAACCCGTCGGGCACCGCATACGGTGCGTAGAAGCCGGTGCGAGTGAACACATCTCCGTACGTCTTGAGCAACCGTGCGGCCACCTGGTCGGGCGGGGCGACGATCGCGATCTCGTGCACCATCTCCTGTGTGATCAGGCCGCCCATCTCATCCCACTCGCCGCGCTTGGACATCTGGTTGAGCTCGTCGCTGAGGTGCCCCCACCCGTGCAGGTCCAGCACCGGGCGGTAGGCGGGCGTCGAGCCGTAGAACGCGATCTGCTTGCGCGTCGCGGCATCGGCCGCCCGGATCTGGGTCTCGTCGACGCCGGTGACGATGAACGGCATGCCGCACATCTCGAACCCGTCGAGATCGTTCTTGCCCGTGGCAACCCGGCCAGCGCGCAAGGCCGGCAGCGTCACCTCGTGCAGATACCGCGGAGTGGTGAACCCGTGCACGAAGAACCCGTCGGCCACCTCACCGGCGACCCTGGTCATCTGCGGCCCGACTCCGGCCAGGATCACGGGCGGAGGGCCGAACGGGTTCGGGCCAGGGTTGAAGAACGGCGTCATCAACGTGTGCCGGTAAAACTCCCCTTCGAAATGCAGCCTTTCCCCCGTGGAGCAGCTGTGCCAGATCGCCCGCATCGCAAGGATGAATTCGCGCATACGCTCCGCGGGAGCTGACCACGGCATCGAAAACCGTTTAGTGATATGGGCTTTCACTTGTGAGCCGACTCCGAGCAGGAACCGGCCGCGCGAGTACAACTGTAAGTCGTTGGCCACCTGAGCCATCGACATCGGGTTGCGGGCGAATGTCACGGCGATCGCAGTACCGAGCTGGATCTTCTCGGTGCGGCTTGCCATGACGGCGAGCGACGGGAACGGGTCGTGGCTGGTCTCCGGAACCCACGCGCAGTCGTAGCCGCGCTGTTCGGCTGACACCGCCGCATCCCAGTCGTCGGGTTGACCAAGGAGGGTGAAATCAACTTTCATGGCGGTTCAACCATAGGCGTCGCGGGTAATCGCATGGCACGCCGCTCTGCAGAGGAGAGAGATGACTGAAGCCGCGCCACCCAACCGGGACCAAGCGCTGGAAGACATCGTCGACAAGATCGACGAAAAGGTCATCGGAGAGCGCGAGGCAGAGGACGTGCCCGGCAAGCCCAGCGAGCGCGAGCGGGAGCAGCAGGAGGGCTCGGCCGACGAGCCGACCGCCTAATCATTTGACGCCCAGCTGTGACGAGTCGTCGATCAACCTCCCGATGGCGAGCGTCCACTTGTTGCACGCATCTCGCCGGAGGGCGTGTCATAACTGGCCCTTTGACGAACCTCCGGTCGCTGACGTCGTCACCCGTCGCCTCACGCTTATTCTGTTGCGATGACCGGGGTTGAGGACCCGACGTTCGACGTCGACGCACTGCGCGAGAAGTACGCCGTCGAGCGGGCCCGGCGGCTACGTCCGGACGGCATCGACCAGTACGTCGAGATCGCCGGTCAATTCGCCTGGTACGAAGACGACCCATGGGCCGATCCTCACTTCTCGCGTGAGCCCAAGGCCGACGAGGTGGACGTCGCGATCGTGGGTGCGGGCTTCGGTGGGCTGCTCACGGCGGCTCGGCTGCGCGAGCTCGGTGTCGAGGGTGTGCGACTGATCGATAAGGCGGCGGACGTGGGCGGCACGTGGTATTTCAACCGCTACCCGGGCATCGCATGCGACGTCGAATCGTACGTCTACATGCCGCTGCTGGAGGAGACCGGCTACATCCCGACCGAGAAGTACGCCAAGGGTCCGGAGATTTTCGCGCATTGCCGTCGTATCGCCGAACTCTACGATCTGTATCGCGATGCTTGCCTGCAGACCGAAGTTCACGAAATCTGTTGGGACCCTGGCGATTCCCGCTGGGTTATCTCTACCAACCACGGAGACGCGATGAGGGCCCGGTTTGTGTCCATGGCCAACGGCTATCTCAACAAGCCCAAGCTCCCGGGCATCCCCGGGATTACAGCCTTCCGTGGCCATACCTTCCACACGAGTCGGTGGGACTACCGCTACACCGGCGATGAACTCGAGAAGCTGGCCGACAAACGCGTCGGGATCATCGGAACCGGCGCGACGGCGATCCAGTGCGTTCCACACCTCGCCAGATCCGCGCAACAGCTGTTCGTCTTTCAGCGCACGCCGTCGTCGGTGGATGTTCGCGCGAATCAACCGACCGACCCGCAGTGGGCGGCCAGCCTCACAGCCGGCTGGCAACGTGAGCGCATCGAGAACTTCCAGCTGCTCACCAACGGCGGCGAAGCCGACGAGGATCTGGTCAGCGACGCCTGGACGTCCATCACCAAGAAGCTGCCGGTGATGCGGCTGAACACCACCAACGGCCTGACACCCGCGGAGTTGGCCCGAGCAACCGAACTCGCGGATTTCGCCAAAATGGAGGAAGTCCGGGCGCGAGTCGACGCGATTGTGACCGACCGCGCCACCGCCGAGGCGCTCAAGCCCTGGTACGGCTATTACTGCAAGCGGCCGTGTTTCCACGACGAATATCTGCAGGCGTTCAACCGCGACAACGTGAATCTCGTCGACACGCGTGGCGTCGGGGTGGAGCGCATCACCGAGACCGGGGTCGTCGTCGACGGATTGGAGTACGAGCTCGATTGTTTGATCTTCGCGACGGGATTCGAGGTCGGCACCGACTACTCGCGGCGCACGGGCTTTGAGGTGATCGGCCGCGACGGCCTGACGCTCACCGAGAAATGGTCAGACGGCGTTCGGACTCTTCACGGGCTGCACGTTCAGCGTTTCCCGAACCTCTTCGTCGAAAGCATTGCGCAGTCCGGTTTTACGGTGAACTTCCCGTATCTGCTCGATGTCCAGTCCCGTCATGTGGCGTGGGTGATCGCACGCGCACTCTCGCAGGGAATCGTGGAGGTCGAGGCTTCGGCCTCCGCCGAAGCAGCTTGGGTGGACACGGTCATGCAACGGTCGGCCCTGGTTGCGGCGCGAAGAAAGTCGTGCACGCCCGGCTACTACAACCGAGAGGGCCGCGTCGACGGCCGAACTCAGCAGGGCAGCTTCTTCATCGGCGGACCCACCGAATACGCCGACATCCTGGAGACGTGGCGCGCCGAGAGCACACTCAGCGGACTCGACTTCCGCAGCGAGGAGATTGCGCGGGTTGGCTCGACCGACGAGCCGACCGCCTAAACGTTGGACTCTTCGCTGGAGACCGCAGCCTGCCCCGTGGTGGCGAGGAAGTCCTCAATCAGATCGACCACCTCGATCGGCGCCTCCACCTGGGGGAAATGCCCTATCCCGGGCAGCACCTCGAGGCGGGTGTCGCTGCGCGCGTCGTGGGCCGCGTACGCGTGGTCGACGGGAATGATGCTGTCGTTATCTCCCCAGATCGCCATGATCGGTAGATCCGCGGCGACCTGCAATCGGTTCAGCGCGCTCACTGCCTGGCCCCGGTAGTCGACCACCGAGCGCAGGGTGCGCAGGAACGCTTGCCGCGTCTGCCGGTCGGCTAGCGAGGAATACGAGCTCCACATCTCCGCGCCGCGGGGCGAATGGATGCCGGCCGAACCGAGCCACGAGCGCACTTTGTTGCCGATCTTGAGCACCGCATGGGGTGCGATGACCGGCAACACCAACTCGGCTCCGGGCGCCGACAGCAGCCGAAGCGTCAGGCCCACATCCGGGCCGAGTCCGCCGCTGGCGATGAGCACGAGCCGTTGGCAGTAGTCGGGGTGCTGGTAGACGAACTGCATCGCCACCCCGCCGCCGAGGGACTGACCGACAACCGTCGCCTGGCTGATACCCAGCTCGTCGAGCAGATCGCGCAGCCACACCGCAAACGCGCCGAGCGAGTAGTCGGCGCGCGGTTTCGCCGATTGGCCGTGGCCGAGCAGGTCCGGCGCCACCACCCGGTACTTCCTGGCCAGCCTGGGCAGCATCGCCCGCCAGGTATCGGAACTGCCGGCCATGCCGTGGATCAGCAGCAGTGCCTCGCCGTCGCCCTCGTCGCGGTAGGCGACACGGTCACCGTGCAGGTCGAGGAATTTGAGCTTGTTCATCCCGACGGGTTCCCCCTTTCCTTCCGTCTCTGCCTCATAGTGGCAGAGACGGAAGGAACGCGGTGACTGGAGGGGCAGGCGAGACAAAAAACATACACTCTGGTATGTATTTGGGGTGACGAGTCCGGGCCGAGCCGCACGACGCACGCAAGAGCAGCGCAGCGCCGAGACGCGCGCCCGGTTGCTGGATGCAACGATCGAGTGCCTGGTCCGGTACGGCTACAACGGGACCACCACGCCGCGGGTCGCCGAGCTCGCCGGGGTCACGCGCGGCGCCCAAGTGCACCACTTCGGGTCCAAGAACGACCTCGTGATCGCGGCCCTGCAGCATCTCGCCGCGAAGCGCGCGGCTTCGGTGGTGGCGAATATCGGTGATCTGACCGCCACCGAGGACCCCGTCGGCAAATTGCTTGACCTGCTATGGGATGTCCATGAGGGCCCGTTGTTCATCGCCGCGGTGGAACTGTGGGTCGCCGGCCGCACCGATCCTGCGTTGGGACGCGAGGTGGCCAAGTTCGAGTCGATCGTCGCGAGCAACCTGATGGCGGCGGTGGCTGAATTCGTCCCGGATGCGATTCACAAGCCGATGCTGGACTTCCTCTACACCGCGATGGACGCGTTGCGGGGAATCCTGATCGCCAGCTTCGTCGACACCGATCCGGCGCGCGCGAGGCGGCGGTGGGATCGGGCGGCCGCGAACCTGCGGCCGCTCGCGGAACCCGCTGGTCGAAGAGTGGTCGGCGCTGCGTGTCTGACCCCACGTTTTGTCATTTACATACTGCTGTGTATGTTTGTCTGATTCCAACGAAGTGAGCCTCAAGGAGGTAGCGGTGAGCAGCAGGGTCGGCAACAAGGTCGGCAACAAGGTCGGCAACAAGGTCTATGTCGTCGGTGTCGGTATGACGAAGTTCGAGAAGCCGGGCCGACGCGAGAGACTGGGACTACCCGGACATGGCCAAGGAAGCCGGCACCAAAGCGCTCGCCGACGCGGGCATCGGCTACCAAGAGGTCGAGCAGGGTTTCGTCGGCTACGTGTACGGCGAGTCCACCTCCGGCCAGCGCGCGCTCTACGAGCTCGGCTTGACCGGCATTCCGATCGTCAACGTCAACAACAACTGTTCGACCGGCTCGACGGCGCTGTACATGGCCGCCCAGACCATTCGCGGTGGTCTGGCCGACTGCACGATCGCGCTCGGTTTCGAGAAGATGAAGCCCGGCTCGCTGGAATCGACCTGGGGCGACCGCACCAACCCGATGGACAAGCAGATCATGGCGATGGCCGAGATCGCGGAGTTCGCTGTTCCCGCCCGCGCCGTGGATGTTCGGTGCGGCCGGCCGTGAGCACATGAAGCAATACGGCACCACCGCAGAGCATTTCGCGAAGATCGGGTACAAGAACCACAAGCACTCGGTGAACAACCCGTACGCCCAGTTCCAGGACGAATACACCCTCGACGACATCCTGGCGGCGCGGATGATCTACGACCCGCTGACCAAGTTGCAGTGCTCGCCGACATCCGACGGTTCCGGCCGCGGCGATCCTGGCCTCGCGAGGCGTTCGTCGACAAGCACGGTCTGGCGGGCCAGGCCACCGAGATCGTCGGGCAGGCCATGACCACTGACTTCGCAGAACACCTTCGACGGCACCGCCAAGGGGATCATCGGCCACCACATGAATGTGGCTGCGGCTCAACAGGTTTACGAGCAGTCCGGTCTCGGGCCGGAGGACTTCCAGGTCATCGAGCTGCACGACTGCTTCTCGGCCAACGAACTCCTGCTCTACGAGGCGCTGGGTCTGTGCGCAGACGGCGAGGCGCCGAAGCTCATCGACAACGGCGACACCACCTACGGCGGCCGCTGGGTGGTCAACCCGTCCGGTGGGCTGATCTCCAAAGGCCACCCGCTGGGCGCCACCGGGCTGGCGCAGTGCGCGGAGCTCACCTGGCAACTGCGCGGAACAGCCGACAAGCGTCAGGTCGAAAACGTCACGGCCGCACTGCAACACAACATCGGACTCGGCGGCGCCGCCGTCGTCACCGCCTACCAGCGCGCCGAGCGGAGCAACTGACGATGGGACACATCGAAGCCGAACGCGAACTGCCGGCACCCGTCGACGCGGTGTGGGCGATGATCTCCGACCCGTCGACATGGGCCGACTGGTTCACCATCCACGAGAAGTGGCTGTCGGACGTACCCGCCACGCTGACACCCGGGACGCAGCTCGCGGCCAAGATCGTGATGCTCGGCATGGCCAACAAGATCGAGTGGACGGTCGACAGCATCGACGCGCCGCGGCAGCTGTCGATGAGCGGCACCGGGATGGCGGGCGTGAAGTGCGCGTTCACGTTCAACCTCGAGCCGGCCGGCGACACCGCCTCGAGGTTCACGCTCTGCCGGCGACTTCGAGGGCGCGCTGATCAAGGGTGCGCTCGGCAAGGCCGTCGAGAAGGACGGCGCCAAGCAGCTCGACAAGACGCTCGCTCAACTCACCGAGCTGGCAGCGGCGCGGGCGGACGCGTGACGCATGACCGAGAACGAGCTGGCCTTCGACGACAGCTCATCTCAACGAATGGAGCGACGAGGAGCGCTTCGAGGTCACCCGCGAGCGGATCGCCGAATACGCCGCGGCGACCAACGATCCGATCGCAGCACACCGCCACGGGGACATCGCGCCGCCGGTGTTCGCGATCGTGCCGGTGTTCCAGGCGCTGCTGGTGCCCGCGGTCGACGTGATGCCTGTCGAGCTGGTGCCGCGAATCGTGCACGGCGAGCAGGACTTCCATTTCCACCGGCCGATCTACCCCGGCGACAAGCTGGTGTCGCGGGCGAAGATGATCGGCTACGAGGGGCTTGGAGAAGGGCACCCGGGCGGCGATCCTGCTCGAATGCCGCACCGAGGACGGCGAACTGGTCAACGAGCAGTACGTGACCACGTTCGTGCGCGGGTTCGACGCCGGCAAGGCGGTGGGGGAGCTGAGCCCCAGCCACAAGTTCGACGACGCACTGCGCGAGCAGGCGCCGCTGGCCAAGGCCCACGCGCACGTCGACCTCGACCAGACCTTCCGGTACTCGCCCGCGTCCGGCGACCCGATGCCGATCCACCTCGACGAGGAGATCGCGAAGCAGCGCGGGTCTGCCCGGCATCATCGCCCACGGCCTGTGCACGATGGCGATGACGTCCTGGGGCGTCCTCACCGAGGTCGGTGGACTCAGATGCCAAGCGCCTCAAGAGATTCGCGGTGCGGTTCGCCAAGATGGTGCTTCCCGGCGACGACCTGGAGACGCGGATCTGGAAGGCCGGCACCGGTGACGGGGTCACCAGCTACGCGTTCGAGACGGCGCGCGGCGAGGACTTCGTGATCACCGACGGGCTCGCCGAGATCGCCGAGGGGAGCTGAGCATGGGCGTGCTGGAGGGACGCGTCGCCGTCATCACCGGCGCCGGTCGCGGCATCGGCCGCGAGCATGCGCTGCTGTTCGCCAAAGAAGGCGCCGCCGTCGTCGTCAACGACCTCGGCGGCGACAACGCCGGCGAGGGCGCGGACGCCGGTCCCGCGCAAGAGGTCGTCGACGAGATCGTCGCGGCCGGCGGCAGAGCGGTGGCCAACACCGGACAACGTCGCCGACTGGAACGGCGCGAAAGGGATTGTGCAGCAGGCGATCGACGAGTTCGGCCGGCTCGACGTGCTGGTCAACAACGCCGGGATCCTGCGCGACGTCTTCATCGCCGGCATGGACGAGTCGCAGTGGGACGCGGTGATCGCCGTGCACCTGAAGGGCCACTTCGCGATGCTGCATCACGCCGCCGAGTACTGGAAGGCGCAGTCGAAGGCCGGCGATCAGCCCAACGCCGCGGTGATCAACACCGCGTCGGGGTCGGGCACGACGTTGCCCAACCCCGGCCAGGCGAACTACGGCTCGGCCAAGGCGGCGATCGCCGCGCTGACGCTGATCGCGGCCGAGGAGCTCGAACGCTACGGCGTGCGCGTCAACGCGATCGCGCCGATCGCGCGGACCCGGCTGACGCTGGCCACGCCGGGCATGGGCTCGCTGATGAGCGAGCCGGAGGAGGGCGAGCTGGACCTGTTCAGCCCGGCGAACATCTCGCCGCTGGTGGCCTACCTGGCGACCGAGAAGTGCCCGGTCACCGGGCGGGTGTATGCCGTTCAGGGCGGGGCGATTTCGCGGTTGGCCGGCTGGCATGACGTCGAGACCATCGAGACCGACGGCCCGTGGCTGATCGACGACATCGCCGCCCGGTTGCCCAGCTGACGACGAAGGAGAAGCACTGATGATCGAGTGGTCCGAGACCGACCTGCTGATCCGCG
The DNA here is from genome assembly GCA_963744085.1 of uncultured Actinomycetota bacterium. Taxonomy (GTDB): domain Bacteria; phylum Actinomycetota; class Actinomycetes; order Mycobacteriales; family Mycobacteriaceae; genus Mycobacterium. Next base: position 105,717 of record CAVUSK010000009.1, on the reverse strand, counting down.
ACGCGGTGCGGGGGTTCATCGACAAGGAAGTGCGACCGAACGTCGACGCGCTGGAGAGCGGCGAGATGCCGCCGTACCCGATCATCCGGAAGCTGTTCAGCGAGTTCGGGCTCGACGTGCTGGCCGCCGAGGCGGTCAAGAACATGCTGGACCGCGAGCGGGCGCGCCAGCAGGAAGGCGCATCGTCGTCGGAAAGCGACGGCGCGGGATTCGGCGGCGTCGGCGAGCAGGCGTCGATGGCGGCGATCATGATCAGCGAACTCGCCGGCGTCAGCCTGGGCACCGTCGCCGCGATGGGCGTCAGCCTCGGGCTCGGCGCCGCGACGATCATGGCGCGCGGCACGCTGGCGCAGAAGGAGCGCTGGCTGCCGCCGCTGGTGACGATGGAAAAGGTTGCGGCATGGGCGATCACGGAGCCCGACTCCGGCTCGGACGCGTTCGGCGGGATGAAGACCTACGTCAGGCGTGACGGCGACGACTACATCCTCAACGGCCAGAAGACGTTCATCACCAACGGCCCGTACGCCGACACCGTCATCGTCTACGCCAAGCTCGACGCGCGGACGCGAGGAGCGGAAAGGCGATCCGAAGCTCGTAGCCGACAAACGCGACCGCCCGGTGCTGACGTTCGTGCTCGACTCCGGCATGCCGGGATTCACGCAGGGCAAGCCGTTCAAGAAGATGGGCATGCACGCCTCGCCCACCGGCGAGCTGTTCTTCGACGACGTCCGGCTCGGCCCGGACCGGCTGCTGGAGACCTGAAGAGCACGGCGGCGGCGACGGTCGTGAGAGCGCACGGGCAAGCTTCGCCGGCGAACGCATGGGCGTGGCGCTGCTGTCGCTGGGCATCATCAACGAGTGCCACCGGCTGTGCGTCGACTACGCGAAGAACCGCACGCTGTGGGGCCAGAGCATCGGCAACTTCCAGCTGATCCAGCTCAAGCTGGCGAAGATGGAGATCGCGCGCATCAACGTGCAGAACATGGTGTTCTCGATGCTGGAGGGCGTCCGGGCCGGCAAGCTGCCCACGCTCGCGGAGGCGTCGGCGATGAAGCTGTACAGCTCGGAGGCCGCCACCGAGGTGGCGATGGACGCCGTGCAGCTGTTCGGCGGCAACGGCTACATGACCGAGTACCGCGTGGAGCAGCTCGCGCGCGACGCGAAGTCGCTGATGATCTACGCGGGCAGCAACGAGATTCAGGTGACGCACATCGCCAAGGACCTGCTGCGCCGCTGAGGTTCTTGCTCTTCGCGCGCGCGGCTTATCGACGGTTTCTTGCTCTTCGCGCACGCGGCTCATCGACGGTTTCTTGCTCTTCGCGCAAGCGGCTCATCGACCCCACGTTTCGACATCGCCCGAAGCGGGCAGTGCTCTTGTGTCCACTACACGGGAGCGCAGCATGAACCTGGGTGACCTGACGGGTCTGGTCGAAAGGCCGATCGCCGCGGTATCCAACCTCGTCAACACACCGAACTCCGCCGGCCGCTACCGGCCGTTCTACCTTCAGAACCTGCTCGACGCGCTGTCGGGCCGCACCCTCGAGGACGCCGTCAAGGGCAAGGTCATCCTGATCACCGGCGGATCGTCGGGCATCGGAGAGGCGACCGCAAAAAAGATCGCGGCAGCCGGTGGCGAGGTGGTGCTGGTCGCGCGCACCCGCGAGAAGCTACAGAAAGTCGCCGACGACGTCGGCGCCTCCGGCGGGGCCGCCCACGTGTACCCGTGCGATCTGTCGGACATGGACGCGATCGCGACGATGGCCGACAGAGTCCTCGCCGACGTCGGACATGTCGACATCCTGATCAACAATGCGGGCCGCTCCATCCGGCGCTCGTTGGAGCTTTCCTACGACCGCATCCACGACTACCAGCGCACCATGCAGCTGAACTACCTCGGCGCAGTTCAGCTCATCCTGAAGTTCGTTCCGGGGATGCGTGAGCGCGGCTTCGGCCAGATCATCAACCTCTCGTCGGCAGGTGTCCAGATGCGCGCACCGCGCTTCGGCGCGTACATCGCCAGCAAGGCCGCGCTGGACACGCTCTGTGACTCACTTCAGGCCGAAACCGTCAGTGACGGCGTCAGATTCACGACGGTGTACATGGTGCTGGTGAAGACGCCGATGATCAGCCCAACCAAGGTCTACGAAAACTTCCCGGCCCTCACCCCGGATCAGGCCGCCGGAATACTGGCCGACGCGATCGTCCACCGGCCGCGCCGGGTCAGCCCGCCTTTCGGCCAGTTCGCCGCATTCGCCGACGCCGTGAACCCGATGGTGATGGACTATGTCCGCAACCGGGGATTCACGCTTTTCGACGACTCGTCCGCAGCGCGAGGGAACGAATCCGAGGATCAGACAACACGGTTCGACAAACGCAGCGAGGCTTTCGTCCGGGCCACTCGCGGGATCCACTGGTAGCCGCGGACGCGAGGAGCAAAAGGATCAGCCATGAGTCTTCCCAAGCCAAGCGTCGACGCCAACGTCGTGATCACCGGGGCGTCCTCGGGGATCGGCACCGAAATCGCCCGCGGTCTTGCCCGCCGCGGCTATCCGCTCGTGCTCGTCGCGCGTCGCCGCGAGCGGCTCGTCGAACTGTCCGACGAACTGCGCGAGGAGTACGCGGTCCGGGTCGACGTGCTGCCTCTCGACCTCAGCTGACGGCCACGCGCGCGGCGAACTCGCCGCCCACATCGGCCGCGATCCGATTGCCGGCCTGTGCAACAGTGCCGGCTTCGGCACCAGCGGGCCGTTCCACACTCTGCCGATCGAGCGCGAACGCGAGGAGGTGACGCTCAACGCGCTCACGCTGATGGAGCTCACGCACGCCGCGCTGCCCGGCATGGTCGAACGCGGTGCGGGCGCGGTGCTCAACATCGCGTCGGTCGCCGGATTTCAGCCGATACCCGGCATGGCGGTCTACTCGGCCACCAAGGCGTTCGTCCAGACGTTCTCCGAAGCCGTCCACGAGGAACTGCACGGAACCGGGGTGTCGTGCACCGTGTTGTGCCCCGGGCCGGTGCCCACCGAGTGGGCTGAAATCGCCGATGCGCAGCAGTGGAGCATCGGCATCGCGCAGGTCTGCACCCGAGGACGTGGCCGAGGCCGCGATCGAGGGCATGCTCGACGGAAAGCGCAGTGTGGTACCGGGATTGGTGCCGAAGATCGTCGGCATGGGCGGCAGGTTCGCGCCGCGCAGCTTGCTGCTGCCTGTGCTGCGGCTGGGCCAGGGGCTGCGGCGCTAGGTCGTCGTGGCCGTGGCCGTGGTCGCTGTCGCCGATTTCTGCACCACGGTCGTCAAATCGGGCCGCTCCACAGCCCGAGTGCAGAATTCGCGGAAGGTTACGTCCGGTTGCGCAGCTGCTCCATCCAGTCCCGCGGCACTCGGTCGCTGGGGCCTGGGACCGTCTGGTCGGCCGGATGGCTTGTCGGCGAGGCGAGGTCGGGTCCGTCGACGTATCCGTTGGTCTCGTAGTTCCAGAACCAGCTTTCGCCGGGTTCGAAGGACTGGATGACGGGATGCCCCGTCGTCCGCCAGTGCGCGGTCGCGTGGCGCGCCAGCGAGTCGTCGCAACAGCCGATGTGGCCGCACGTCGCGCAGCGTCGGAGATGGAACCACCAGCCGCCGGCTTGGTCGCACTCGGCACAGCCTGCGCCGCTGGGCGGAACGGACGGATCAATCAGCGCGGCCACGTTGCTCATCTTGGCACGGTGGCAAGCGGGCGACGATATGGTCGCGCGATGGCAGTCAGCGATTCCAAGGAAGTCGTCATCGAGGCGAGCCGGGACGAGGTGCTCGACGTCATCAAAGACGTCGAGGCGAGTCCCGAGTGGTCACCTGCGCAGCGGCAGGTCAAGATTCTCGACACGGATGACGAGGGCCGCCCGCATCAGGTGAAGATGAAGATCAAGTCGGCGGGCATCACCGACGAGTGCGTCGTCGAGTACACGTGGGCCGACAACGTCGTCAGCTGGTCGCTGGTCAGCTCGTCAGCGCAGAAGAAACAGGACGCCAGCTACACCCTCACCCCCGAGGGTGACAAGACGAGGGTGAAGTTCGAGCTGACCGTCGACCCGAAGATCCCCGTGCCGGGATTCGTGATGAAAAGGGCCATCAAGGGCGCGATGAACGACGCCACAGACGGACTGCGCAAGCGAGTCCTGTCCCTGAAGAAGGGGAAGTAGTCCGCCGTTCTAATGTGCAGGGCGTGACCAACAGCGGCCCCCTGGCCGGGGTGAGAGTAATCGAATTGGGCGGTATCGGACCCGGACCGCACGCGGCGATGGTGCTTGCAGATCTGGGCGCCGACGTGGTGCGAGTGCGACGGCCCGGCGGCTTCGCGATGCCGCGCGAAGACCGTGACCTGATGCACCGCGGCAAGCGGATCGTCGACCTCGACGTGAAGAGTGAGCCGCAGAAGCTGCTCGACCTGGCGGCCAAGGCCGACGTGCTGCTGGATCCGTTCCGGCCGGGCACCTGCGAGCGCCTCGGGATCGGGCCCGACGACTGCGCTGCGGTGAACCCGCGGCTGATCTACGCCCGCATGACGGGCTGGGGTCAGGACGGGCCGATGGCGTTGACGGCCGGCCACGACATCAACTACCTGTCGCTGACCGGCACATTGGGGTCGATGGGTTATCGGGACCGGCCGCCGCTGCCGCCGATGAACCTGGTCGCCGACTTCGGCGGTGGCTCGATGCTGTTGCTTCTCGGCATCGTCGCGGCGCTGTACGAGCGGGAGAAATCCGGTAAGGGGCAGGTGATCGACGCCGCGATGGTCGACGGCGTCAGCATCCTGGCGCAGATGCAGTGGACGATGAAGGCGGTCGGCGACGCTGTCCGACGAACGGGAGTCCAGCCTGCTCGACGGCGGCGCGCCGTTCTACCGGACCTATGAGACGTCAGACGGCAAGTACATGGCGGTCGGCGCCATCGAGCCGCAGTTCTACGCCGCAACTGCTCGACGGGCTCGGGTTGTCGGCCGACGACCTGCCCAGCCAGCTGGACCGCGATGCGTTTCCGCAGATGCACAAGACTCTTCACCGAGCGGTTCGCCGGCAAGACCCGCGACGAGTGGACCGAGATCTTTGCCGGCACCGATGCGTGCGTCACGCCGGTGTTGACGTGGAGCGAGGCCGCGGAAGGTGAACACCTGCGGGCCCGCGGCGACGATCGTGCACCGAAACGGGTTCGACCAGGCTGCTCCCGCGCCGCGGTTCTCACGAACGTCGGTCGTCCGAGTTCGGTCCCCCGCCCACCGACACCACGCCGCTCGAAGAGATCGGCTGGTAGCGGGTTAGCTGGACACGCGGTGGAGAAATTCCTTTCGCAATCGCGGAAGGGTTACTACCCTCGGTTACGTGGCCGTGCGCGCGTCGCGTGAAGTGGTGATCGATGCTCCTCCGGAGGCGATCCTGGATGCGCTTGCCGACATCGAGTCGGTGCCCTCCTGGTCTCCGCTGCACAAGCGCGTCGAGGTGCGTCGACACCTACGACGACGGCCGGCCGCACCACGTGAAGGTCCATTACAAGCTGATGGGCATCACCGACAAGGAACTGCTCGAGTACCACTGGGGCCGCGACTGGGTGATCTGGGACGCCGAGGAGACGTTTCAACAGCATGCCCAGCACGTCGAATACACGCTGCGACCCGAAGCCGGCAAGACGCGGGTGCGTTTCGACATCACCATGGAGATGCGCGCACCTATCCCCGAGTTCCTGATGAAGCGTGCGAAGAAATACGTCCTCGACATCGCGACCGAGGGCCTGCGGCAGCATGTGCTGCGGTCCGAAGCCCTCGGTGCCCGCGAATCCTGATGTGACGTAAGGCTTTACGGCAGCAGCGCCGCGGGTTCAGGGGATGCCGCGGCCACTCTGCGTTGGCGCTCTACAGTCGCCAGGTAGAACGCCAACGCGAACGTGCAACTGGCGGTCAGCGAGAACAGGTTGTACAACCACGCGTGGCGCACGCCGCGGCGGCGGCCGTCGACGATCAGGAACAAGGCAGCACGACCAAGCTCATGATGTAGTAATCCGAGCTCGCCGAACTGACGGCCGGGTTGGCCCATCCAAGCTGGATGAATTCCTTCCAGCTGCCGTGGTCTCCCCAGATCGCGTTGTGGGTGCCCTGCGAGTACTCATTGACGTATCTGAGGTTGAAGTAGTAACCGATCGCGGTCGCCACGATGCCGGCGGCGTAGTAAACGAACTCGAGGACAGACACCTTCGGAGTCGCAGGCTGCCTGAATATCTGCGGATTCGACGCCACGATGACCGCAATGACCACGATGGCAATGACGAAATGAATGATGAGCGCGACCATGCTGCCGCAGTCTGCGCCGCTCGAGTAGTTATGTCAATATTGACATAACTTCCGGTACGGTACCGGCATGGTCCGTCCCGCGCAGACGGTGCGCAGCGAGCGCACGCGGGAGGCGTTGCGGCGTGCTGCCGTGCTTCGCTTCCTCGATCAAGGCGTGGAGGACACGTCGGCCCACCAGATCGCGGCCGACGCCGGGGTGTCGTTGCGCACGTTCTACCGGCATTTCTCGTCCAAGCACGATCTGCTCTTCGCGGACTACGACGCCGGTCTGCACTGGTTCCGCTCGGCACTGGCCTCCCGCCCGGCGAGCGAGCCGCTCATCGAGTCGGTCCAGGCGGCAATCTTTGCTTTCCCGTACGACGTTGAGGTCGTGACCCAGATCGCCGCGCTGCGTGCGTCCGAGCTCGAGCCGGATCGGATCATCCGGCACATTCGCCGTGTCGAGGCCGATTTTGCCGACGCGATCGCCGAGCACCTTCGACGGCGGAGGCCTGCCGGTGGCGAGCCGGAGAGCGCGCTTCAGATAGCGGTCACCGCCCGCTGCATTGCGGCGGCCACGTTCGGGGCGATGGAGCTGTGGATGGTGGCCGACGAAAGGTCCCTGGCGGATCTCGCGAGGATGTGCCAGACGGCCCTCGGCTGGCTGGACGGTCCACTCTTTCGTCAATATTGACAAAACTCAGCGCCGGTGGGACTGTCCGTCCATGGCGGATTTCGACGCGATCGTGGTCGGCGCGGGGCACAACGGGTTGACGGCCGCGGCTCTGCTGCAACGGGCGGGGCTGCGGACCCTGTGCCTGGAAGCAAAGCTGTACGCGGGTGGAATGGCGTCCACCGTGGAGCTCTTCGACGGCTACCAATTCGAGATCGCCGGCTCGCTACAGCTGACGACGTCGAAGAAAGTCAGCGCCGAACTCGGACTGGACGCACTGCCAACCGTGGACCTGGACGTGATGTCGGTCTCGCTGCGCGGCATCGGGGACGAGCCGGTCGTCTACTACACCGACCCGATGAAACTGCTGACGCATCTCAACGAGGTCCACGGCGCCGAGGCGGTCAACGGCATGGCCGGGCTGATGGCCTGGAGCCAGGCCCCCGCACGGGCATTGGGGCGCTTCGACGCCGGCCGGCCGCCGAAGACGCTCGATGAGATGTACGCATGCGCCACAAACGAATTCGAACGGTCGACGATCACCGACATGCTGTTCGGGTCGGTCAGCGATGTGCTCGACAGGTACCTGCCGGACAAGGAAAAGCACGGCGCACTGCGCGGGATGCTCGCATTCCTCGCGGTCAACACGACCTACCGCGGGCCCGAAACGCCGGGAACCGCCGCCGCGTTCGCATTCGGCTTGGCGGTCCCCGACGAAAACGCGGTGCTGACCAAGAAGTTGCGCGGCGGCATCGGCACGCTGACGCAACACCTCATCACGCGTTTCACTGGTGACGGCGGTGAGCTCCGGCTGCGGACACCTGTGACCGAGATCGTCGTGCGCGACGGGCGGGCCGCCGGCGTGCGCACGGAGGACGGCACGACCATTGACGCCCCGACCGTGATCTCAGCGCTGGCACCGGATCTCACGCTGAACCGGCTCGTCGACCCGAACACGGTTCCCGCAGACCTTCGAGAACGGCTGTCGCGCACCGACCACCGGGGCAGCTACCTGCAGATGCACTTCGCGCTTGACGGCATTCCCGAGTTCGCCGCACCGTACGAACAGCTCAACGATCCCGAGTTGCAGGCGAACATCGGGCTGTTCTCCACACCCGAAGAGCTTCAACAGCAGTGGGAGGACTGCCGACACGGAATCGTGCCCGCGGATCCGGCCGTCGCCCTTCAGATCCCGTCGGTGCACGACCCTGACCTCGCACCTGCAGGCAAGCACGCGGCGTCGGCGTTTTCGTTGTGGTTCCCGATCGAAGGCGATAACTACGATTACGGCACGCTGAAATCCGAGATGGGACAACGGGTTATCGACAAACTCACCCGCATCGCCCCGAACTTCGAACAGCTCATAACGCTGCACACCACGTTCACGCCCCGGCACATGGGCACGATGTTCGGCGCTCCCGGTGGCGACTACTGCTACGGCCTGCTGCATCCCGACCAGATCGGGATCAACCGCCCGGGACCGACGGGCTTCGTCGACCAGCCGATCGGAGTCGACGGGCTATATCTGGCCAGCGCGGGATGCTATGGCGGGCCGGGGATCACGTTCATCCCCGGCTACAACGCGGCAACGCAGGCGCTCAACGAGAGCTGAGCACCGACAACCTGCGCAGCGCCTCGTCGAGCGTGTCGTCCTTCTTGCAGAACGTGAACCGCACCAAGTGATTCCAAGCGTCGGCGTGCGAACCGTCGGGATCACAGAACGCCGACAGGGGGATCGCTGCCACGCCGGCGCGGTGCGGCAGCTCGGCGCAGAATGCCGTGCTGTCGGTGTAGCCGAGCGGGCGTGGGTCGGCGCACAGGAAATAGGTGCCGCCGCTGTGGTGGACGTCGAAGCCGATCTCGGTCAGACCGGCAGCGAGTCGATCCCGCCTGCCCTGCAACGTCTTTCGAAGTGTTGCCACCCAGTCGTGTTGGGAGTTCAGCGCCAGTGCGACTGCGGGCTGAAACGGCGCGCCGCCGACGTAGCTGAGGAACTGCTTGGCGGCGCGGACACCGGCGATGAGGTCGGTGTTGCCGCAGGCCCACCCGATCTTCCAGCCTGTGCAGTTGAACATCTTCGCGGCGCTGGAGATCGTGACGGTACGGTCCCCCATTCCGGGGAACCCCGCCAACGGGAGATGACGCGCGTCGTCGAACACGAGGTGCTCGTAGACCTCGTCGGTAATCACCAGCAGGTCCGCCTCGACGGCGACCTCGGCGATCGCGGCGAGTTCGGTCTCGCTGAGCACCATGCCTGTCGGGTTGTGTGGCGAGTTGACGATCAGCGCCGTCGTTCGCGGCGTGACGGCCCGGCGCAGCGCGTCGACGTCGAGCGCGAACCCGCGGCCGTCGGGCACCAGCGGCACAGTCCGGCGTTGCGCTTGAACCATCGCGAGCACCGGCGCATACGAGTCGTAGTACGGCTCGATGAGCACGACCTCGGAGCCGGGCTCCACGAGGCCGATCACCGCGGCGGCGATCGCCTCGGTGGCGCCGACGGTGACGAGCACCTCGCGCTCCGGGTCATAGCTGATCCCGTACTTCTGCTGCCGGTCGGCGGCAATGGCTTCCCTGAGCGGAGCGATGCCGAGCCCGGGCGGGTACTGGTTGACCCCGTCGGCGATGGCCTGCCGCGCGGCCTCGAGCATCGCCGGCGGCCCGTCCTCGTCGGGGAAGCCCTGGCCGAGATTGACCGCCCCGATCCGCGCGGCGAGCGCCGACATCTCGGCGAACACCGTGGTGGTGTACGGCCTCAGCCGCGAAACCGTCATAGCCGCCTATCTTGCCAATCGCTCTGCTCGCGGCAGAGTAACGGTGCCAACCAACAGGTTGGTTTAGGGCACTGCTAGGCTGCCGTGCCAGAGGTCTACGCTCTGCACAGACGGGCTGCTCGAGGCACCGCCTTCCTGCCATGCGCACATGAACAGCAGCCACATGAACAACAAAGAGGAACTGAAGAGGAATCACCATGTCCGAAGAAGCCTTCATCTACGAGGCCATCCGCACCCCGCGCGGCAAGCAGAAGAACGGCTCGCTGAACGAGGTGAAGCCGCTGAACCTGGTCACCGGCCTGGTCGACGAGCTGCGTCGCCGGTTCCCCGACCTGGACGAGAACCTGATCAGCGACCTGATCCTCGGCGTGGTGTCGCCGGTGGGCGACCAGGGCGGCGACATCGCCCGCACCGCGGTGCTCGCCGCGGGTCTGCCGGACACCACCGGCGGCGTGCAGCTCAACCGGTTCTGCGCGTCGGGCCTGGAAGCCGTGAACACCGCCGCGCAGAAGGTGCGCTCCGGCTGGGACGACCTGGTGCTGGCCGGCGGCGTCGAGTCGATGTCACGGGTTCCGATGGGCTCCGACGGCGGCGCGTGGGCGACCGACCCGGAGACCAACTACCAGATCGGTTTCGTCCCGCAGGGCATCGGCGCCGACCTGATCGCCACCATCGAGGGCTTCTCCCGCGAGGACGTCGACGCCTACGCGCTGCGGTCGCAGGAGAAGGCGGCCGACGCCTGGTCGGGCGGCTACTTCGCGAAGTCCGTCGTCCCGGTGCGGACCAGAACGGCCTGGTGATCCTCGACCACGACGAGCACATGCGTCCCGACACCACGATGGAGGGCCTGGCCAAGCTGAAGACCGCGTTCGACGGCATCGGCTCGATGGGCGGCTTCGACGACGTGGCGCTGCAGAAGTACCACTGGGTCGAGAAGATCAACCACGTCCACACCGGCGGCAACAGCTCCGGGATCGTCGACGGCGCCGCGCTGGTGCTCGTCGGATCCGAAAGTGCCGGTGCAGTCACAGGGATTGACCCCGCGGGCCCGCATCGTGGCGACCGCCACCAGCGGCTCCGATCCGGTCATCATGCTCACCGGCCCGACCCCGGCCACCCGCAAGGTGCTCGACCGGGCCGGCCTGACGATCGACGACATCGACCTGTTCGAGCTCAACGAGGCCTTCGCGTCGGTGGTGCTGAAGTTCCAGAAGGACCTGAACATCCCCGACGAGAAGCTCAACGTCAACGGCGGCGCCATCGCGATGGGCCACCCGCTGGGCGCCACCGGCGCGATGATCACCGGCACCATGGTCGACGAGCTCGAGCGCCGCAACGCGCGCCGCGCGCTGATCACGCTGTGCATCGGCGGCGGCATGGGCGTCGCGACCATCATCGAACGAGTCTGAGAAAGAGGCTTGAAAACCAATGACTGAGAACACCATTCAGTGGGACAAGGATGCCGACGGCATCGTCACGTTGACGTTGGACGACCCGACCGGATCGGCCAACGTGATGAACGACGCACTACATCGAGTCGATGGGCAACGCGGTCGAACGCCTTGTCGAGGAGAAGGACTCGATCACCGGCGTAGTCATCACCAGTGCGAAGAAGACGTTCTTCGCCGGTGGCGACCTCAAGGGCATGATGCAGGCCACGCCCGAGCATGCCGGGGAGTTCTTCAGCAGCGTCGAGACCGTCAAGAGGGATCTGCGCACGCTCGAGACCTTGGGCAAGCCTGTGGTGGCCGCCATCAACGGCGCCGCGCTCGGTGGCGGCCTGGAGATCGCGCTCGCGTGTCACCACCGCATCGCCGCCGACGTCAAGGGTCTGGTCGTCGGCTTCCCCGAAGTCACGCTTGGTCTGCTGCCGGGCGGTGGTGGTGTGACCCGCACCGTGCGGATGTTCGGCATCCAGAACGCGTTCATGAACGTGCTGTCGCAGGGCACCCGGTTCAAGCCGGCCCAGGCCAAGGAGATCGGGCTGATCGACGAAATCCTGCCCACGGTAGAGGAATTGGTGCCCGCCGCGAAGGCGTGGATCAAGGCCAACCCGAACGCGCACACCCAGCCCTGGGATGCCAAGGGCTACAAGATGCCCGGCGGCACCCCGTCGTCGCCGGCGCTGGCCTCGATCCTGCCGTCGTTCCCGGCGCTGCTGAAGAAGCAGTTGAAGGGCGCGCCGATGCCGGCGCCGCGCGCCATCCTCGACGCGGCCGTCGAGGGTGCGCAGGTGGACTTCGACACTGCGAGCCGCATCGAGAGCCGCTACTTCACCCATCTCGTCACCGGCCAGGTCGCCAAGAACATGATCCAGGCGTTCTTCTTCGACCTGCAGCACATCACATCCGGCGGATCGCGGCCCGAGGGCATCGGCCAGACGCCGATCAAGAAGATCGGCGTGTTGGGTGCAGGCATGATGGGCGCCGGGATCGCCTACGTCTCGGCCAAGGCCGGTTTCGACGTGGTGCTCAAGGACGTCAGCATCGAGGCCGCGCAGAAGGGCAAGGGCTACTCCGAGAGGCCTTGAAGCCAAGGCGCTTTCGAAGGGCCGCACCACCCAAGAACGGTCCAGTGCGTTGCTGGACCGGATCACGCCGACGGCCGACGCCGCCGACCTCGCCGGAGTCGACTTCGTGATCGAGGCCGTGTTCGAGAACCAGGAACTCAAGCACAAGGTGTTCCAGGAGATCGAAGACGTCGTCGAGCCGAACGCATTGCTCGGCTCGAACACCTCGACGCTGCCCATCACCGGTCTGGCAACCGGTGTCAAGCGGCAGGAGGACTTCATCGGGATCCACTTCTTCTCGCCGGTCGACAAGATGCCGCTGGTGGAAATCATCAAGGGCGAGAAGACGTCTGACGAAGCGCTGGCCCGGGTGTTCGACTACGTGCTGGCGATCGGCAAGACCCCGATCGTCGTCAACGACAGTCGCGGCTTCTACACCTCGCGCGTGATCGGCACGTTCATCAACGAGGCGATCGCGATGCTCGGCGAGGGCGTGGAGCCGGCCAGCATCGAGCATGCGGGCTCGCAGGCCGGCTATCCGGCACCGCCGCTGCAGCTGTCCGACGAGCTCAACATGGAGCTGATGGCCAAGATCGCCGCTGCGACCCGCAAGGGCGTCGAGGATGCCGGCGGCAAGTACGAGCCGCATCCGGCAGAGGCCGTCGTCACCAAGATGATCGAGCTCGGCAGGCCAAGCAAGTTGAGCGGCAAGGGTTTCTACGACTACGCCGACGGCAAGCGGGTGAGCCTGTGGCCCGGGCTGCGCGTGACGTTCAACTCGGGATCGTCGACGCCGCCGCTACAGGACATGATCGACCGGATGCTGTTCGCCGAGGCGCTGGAAACCCAGAAGTGCCTCGACGAGGGCGTGTTGACGTCGAGGGCCGACGCCAACATCGGGTCGATCATGGGCATCGGGTTCCCGCCGTGGACCGGTGGCACGGCGCAGTACATCGTCGGCTACCCCGGTGGCAAAGAGGGCTTTGTGGCGCGGGCCCGCGAGCTGGCCGCCAAGTACGGCGACCGGTTCACCCCTCCGGACTCGCTCACCTAGGTTCGCGCCTCTCGCCGCTTGTCGGTCGCCAATGCGAGCGTTTCCGCATGGGGGACGTTTTCATTGGCAGCGAAGCGATCCGAGGTGGCGGGCTCACAAGCCATCGATTGCGCACGCGATTCGAGGCAATATACCCAGACGTCTACGTGCCGCAATTCAGCGACGTCACGCTTGCCGAGCGAACCAAGGCGGCGTGGTTGTGGTCTGGGCGGCGCGCCACCGTGGCCGGCTTGGCCGCCGCCGCGCTTCTCGGTGCCAAGTGGGTAGACGTCAACGAGCCGGTCGAACTGATCTGGCGGAATCCCCACCCGCCGGATGGAGTCATCACTCGGAACGAGCGCGTCGCCGCCGACGAGGTCGTCACCGTCGACGGTCTACCTGTGACGTCACCTGCACGAACGGCATTTGACATTGGCCGTCACCGGCCGCGCGACTCGGCGGTAGCCCGCCTCGATGCCCTCGCCAACGTGACGGGCGTGACCGCAGCCGACGTCGCGGCACTTTGTGACAGGTACCGGGGCGCTCGGGGCCTGCGGCGACTGCGAACCTCGCTCGCTCTGATGGACGCAGGCGCGCAGTCGCCGAAAGAAACGTGGCTGCGGCTGTTGCTGATCGCTGCCGGGCTGCCTGAACCGACGACACAGATCATGGTGCACGCCGGGGATTACATCCCACTGGCCTACCTTGACCTGGGCTGGGAGGAGTTCAAGGTCGCCGCGGAGTACGACGGCGACCAGCATCGTTCGGACCGCCGCCAATATGTCAAGGACATCGGTCGATGGACGCTGGTGACTGATCTGGGCTGGACGCTCGTGCGGGTGGTCAACGAGGATCACCCGAGCGACGTCATTCGTCGCGTCCGAAAGGCGCTGACGTTGCGCGGTTACCGCGACACTTAAACGGTTGCGACGCCACGCCGCAGCGAGCCGCAGCCGCTTAAGTTTCGGGCCGACGCGTTCAAGAGGCCCGACGCTGTAGGAGGTAATACCTCAGCGCGTCGCTGTTCCTGTTGGCCGCGTACGGCTGATCTCCCGCGGAGAGAAGAGTCCAGTCGGTGCCGAAGCGCCGCTCGATCTCGGCCTGGTCGACACCGGGCACTCCGATCGATCCGCCGGGCGTGAACTCCACGAGGAGCAGTCGCGCATCCGGTGCCGCCACCGTGGTGACTTCGCGGACATAGCTGTCGCGGTCGGCGTCGCTCATCCCGTGCAAGCAGCCGTTGTCGACGATGAGGCCGAACCCGGTGCCGACGCCCTCGGTGGACAGCCGCGTCGCGTCGGCCTGCTTGAATTCGACGGTCACCCCGGCGGCGTCGGCCTTGGCGCGGGCCTTGCCAACCGCTTTCGCCACAAAGTCGACTCCGGTCACCTGCCATCCGTGCTGTGCCAGGTAGATCGAGGTGTCGCCGGTACCGCATCCGACGTCAAGCGCCGACCCCGGCGCGAGTGCCGGCGAGTCGCCGGTGCCCTCGACAAGCGTGCGCAGGCTCGACGCGATGGGATGACCGTCCCACGGGGTGAAGCCGATGCGGTAAAAAACACGGAACAGGGTCTGTCGAGACGTCATGAACTCCACGGTAGTCACGGCGTGTCAACCGGAGGCCGCAGGGCGATGAACCGTTGCAGCTTGCCGCTCGCGTGATGGCGAGGAATCCGGTCGACGACGTCAACGCGGATCTCCGGATCCGACAGCCCGTATGGCGCTAGCGCGGCGATCACCGATTTCGTCAGCGCACCGATGTCTGGCCGGCCCACCGTGAGGATCTCGGCACCCGCAACCGTCTGCGTGACTTGATACTCCGACACACGAGGATCAGTGCCCAGGACATGGCGGAACGCACTCGCGGGGACTGTCGTTGTGCCGTAACGGAAGTCGTCGTCACGCCGTCCGCCGATCTCGGCGACCCGCGCGAACATACTTCCGCACGCACACAGGCCGGACAGCCACTCGACCTGATCGCCGAGGTCGTATCGGATGAAAGGAAAGGTTCGGTTGGCGAGGCCTGTGGCGAGTGTGCGTGCGGCGGGTTCATCGGCGCTGACCGGCACGCCGTTCTCGTCGACGCGTTCGAGAACCACCTCGTCCTCGCAAACGTGCAGCCCTTCGCCCACACCACAGCCGACCGCCTGGACACCGATCTCCGTGGATCCCCAGAGGTTGTGAATGGGCGCGTTCCACGCCTCACGAATCGCCTGCCGGTCCTCGTCGAGGAGGGGCTCGGAGTTGGTACTGACCCGCACCGGGTTGAGCCGGAGTTCTCCCGCCAACGTGGCGCGGGCGAGTCGGCCCACCACGCTCGCGTAGCCGACGAGATGAGTGGGCCGGGCCGCCGACACCGCTGCCAGCACCTCGTCGAACGGCGCCCCCGCAGCGATGATCACCGTCTCCATCCCTGCCGCTGTCGGCACGTCAAACAGGGGCGTGCTGGCGTGCGGGGGCACACCTGCCTCCAGGACGGCGAGGCGCGTCGGTCCCGGCGATCCGCGCCGCTCTTGGCGCGCCTGCACCCGCCACGCCAGACAGGCCACGGACACGAAGAACGGCCAATCCCAGACGTACACGCCGCGAACACCGCTGGACCCACCCGAACTGAACACCTGCTGGTCTCCCCGGGTATACGAAAACCATTGCTGCTGAGCAAGAATGCGCTCGGCTCCGTCGCGTGTCAGGTCAGCGGCAGTGACGATCGTGTCCCACTGTTCTTGTGCGTCTTGCTTGGTCATCATCGGCAGCGACGCGAGGTCGGCTACCGATGCCGATGACGGGTTGACGCCGTGCAGCCGGCCGGCGTGAAAGGGTGACCGTTCACGTGCGTAGCCAAGGAGAGAACGCAGCCGCTGATCGCGGTAGCGCGCAATCTCTTCCGCCGACCAGTCCAGCCGCGTGATGTGGTCCTCGAGGCCGGCCTGCACCGCGCGGAGATGTGCTGCGCGCAGACGCTCGTAGGCCGCTCGGGACATCACGACGCCGGTTCGTCGACGTAGCTTCCGATGTGCGGGCGGATCCCGCTGTAGGTTCTCAGCCATCCCGAGCTATCGTCGGGACAGTCCAGCGTCAGAGTGAGAGTGTGGCCGTCGTCGAGTCGTTGATGGACGACAAACCCACCACCCCAGAGCATCTGGAATACCTCGTCGACGCCGCCAGTGCCGTGCGGCCCGACGTTCACATGAAATCTGTCGAACCTGCTGTAATCCACAAACGTGATGAGGCCTCCGCCGTCCGCTACCTGCGGCGCTCGTCCGGCCTGACTCACGATCTGCAGCAACCGGTCTCGGGGGAGCAGGAAGTGCTGTTTGATGCGCTCGGCTTCGGCATCGTCCAGCGCGCGCTTCGACAGCAGAGCGCGGATGTCGTCGCGCCGGTCCTTGAAGTCAAGCGGCCCCACGCGGGCACCGATTTTCAGCAGCTCTTCGTTGACGCCTTCGAACGTGTCAGGCACCGCGCGGCGGTCGGAGAATTCCAGCGATAGCCCTTGGGCGCAAGCCATGACGTCCTACATTGAGATGGTTGACCTAGCCGTCAAATCATAGGACGACCATGACCGACCTCTGCCACTTGCCGGCTCACGAACTAGTCCGTCTCGATGTCCGAGCAGGCGGTGTCCTGCCGGGAGGTCATGGAGGTTCATCTGGCGCGGATCGAAATGGTCAATCCCCGGCTGAACGCGCTGGTGGAAGCCACTGATCCGGCGCGGTGCCTGCAACTGGCCGACGAGGCCGACACCCGCGCGGCGCGCGGCGAGCCGCTGGGCAGGGCACACGGGCTGCCGGTTGCCGTCAAGGACGTGATGCGCGTCGCGGGGCTGGCCTGTTCCGGCGGCAGCCCCGCGATTCGGGCGGTGGCAGACGACGACGCGACCGCGGTGTCGAGGCTGCGGGCCGAAGGAGCGATCGTGCTGGGCCTGACCAACGTTCCCGAAATGGGCAGGGGAGGGGAGTCGAACAACAACCTGTACGGCCGAACGAACAATCCCTACGACTTGTCGAGAACACCCGGAGGCAGCAGCGGCGGGTCGGCCGCGCTCGTCGCCGCCGGTGGCGCCGCACTAAGTGTCGGTTCTGACGGCGGCGGCAGTATCCGCCAGCCGTGCCACAACACCGGTATTGCCGGAATCAAACCCACGCATGGTCGAATACCGCGGACGGGCAGCGTGTTTGGTGATGCGCTTGGCGTCTTCGGCCCGTTCAACTGCTACGGCCCGCTTGCGCGTTCAGTGCATGATCTCTACCTGGGCTTGTCGATCATGAGCGGACCGGATTTTCAGGATCCGTACGCGGTTCCCGCGCCGCTTGACCCGCTCGAAGTGGTGGGGCTGGGCCCGCTCAGCGTCGTCACCTACCTCGACGACGGCATCTCGCCGCCCACCGACGACGTCGCAGCGGTCGTCACCGCGGCGGCGGATGCGTTGGCGGAGGTGGTTTACGAAGTGGAGCATGCCGCACCGCCTTGCGTCGGCCGGACGATGGATCTGTTGTGGCAATCCGTCTTCCTAGGCGGAGATCGGGGCGAAGGCTTCGAAGAGGACCTTCGGGCAATTGGCGCAACCGACCCGTCCGAGGAGCTCGCCGAGTTCCTGCGGCAGGCGCGCACGGTTGACTTCTCCCTGTCCGAGGCGCGCCGCCGCTTCGTCGACATCGACACGTACCGCATCGAGATGCTGACGTTCATGGCCGACTACGACGTGATCGTCTGTCCGGCCATGCCCACACCGGCCAAGCCCCACGGCCACGGCCTGGTGGAGATCAACGACTTCTCTCACCTGATGGTGCACAACTTGACCGGGTGGCCCGCAGCGGTGGTGCGGTGCGGGACCTCCAAGGAAGGGCTGCCCGTCGGTGTCCAGATCGTCGGCAGGCCGTGGGAGGACGCCACAGTCCTCGTCGTCGCCGCACATCTGGAGAGCGTCTTCGGCGGGTGGCACCCTCCTCCCGTGGTTACTGACCGGGCCGCCGCATCAGGCTAGCGGCGGTCACATACAGTCCGAGGCATGGACTTTGGACTCTTCATCCCGCAAGGCTGGCGTCTGGACCTGGTCGGGATTCCGCCCGAGCAGCACTGGGACGTGATGCGTGGGCTCGCCCAGTACACCGACAACGGTGCGTGGGACTCGTTGTGGGTCTACGACCACTTCCACACGGTCCCGATGCCGACGGCTGAGGCCACCCACGAAGCGTGGAGTTTGATGGGCGCCTACGCGGCAGCGACGTCGCAGATCAAGCTCGGCCAGATGTGCACCGCGATGAGCTACCGCAATCCCGTCTACCTGGCGAAGGTCGCCGCGACGGTGGACGTGATCTCCGGCGGGCGGGTTCAGATGGGGATCGGCGGCGGCTGGTACGAACACGAGTGGCGCGCTTACGGTTACGGGTTCCCCTCGGCCGGCGTGCGGCTCGCCAGGCTTGACGAGGGTGTGCAGATCATGCGTGACGCCTGGCGCGACGGCAAGGTGAGTTTCGACGGAAAGCATTACCAGGCTGACGGTGCGATAGTGGCGCCGAGACCGCTGCAGGAGAACGGTATTCCGCTCTGGATCGCTGGTGGCGGTGAGCAGAAGACGCTGCGGATCGCGGCAAAGTATGCCCGATACACGAACTACTCGCCCGAGCCGAACGCATTCGCGCGCAAGTCAGGGATCCTCGCTCAGCACTGCCGTGACGTCGGTACGGATTTCGACGCTATCGTGCGGTCGGCTAATTTCACTGCCGTCGTGGGTGATTCGGATGCGGACGTCAAGGAGCGATTGGACCGGATCCGCTCCCGGTTCGTCGCATTCGTCGGCGAACAGGGTGCCGACGCGATGATCGCCGCAACCGCGACCGAAGCGGCGGTCGGCACGACTGAGCAAGTCACCGAGAAGCTGCGGCAGATGCGCGAACTCGGCTGCGAATACGCGATCTGCTACTTCCCCGAAGCCGCCTATGACCGCTCGGGCATCGAACTATTCGAGCGTGAGGTGATCCCAGCGCTGGCATAAGGCGCGAGCAGACGCAAAAACGCCCCACGCCACGGCGTGTCGGGCGCTTTTGCGCCTGCTCGCGCGGGAGGTGGGCGCGGCCTAGCACAAGGAGTCGTGCGGCCCCCAACCGCTTCCGAAGGTGTTCACGTGGAGAATCTGGCCGGTCATGGTCGCCGCGCTTTGCTGCGCGAGGTAGATGATCGGCGGACCGAGCACCTCCGGTATCGGATGGTTTCCAATACCGGCCCTGACGTACTCCTCGTACTTCTCCGGGTAGATCCGACGCATGGTGTTGCTCAGCGTCGTGCCAGGGCTGAACGCATTGACCGCAATGCCGTGCGGGCGAAACTCTTCTGCGAACCACGTGGTCAGGCGGTTCACCGCCGCCTTCGAGACGCCATACATCAGGAGTCCGTCGTGCGCGGGCGTCCCACCGGCCGTGCCGGCGACGGACGAGGTGAGGAGGATGATGCTGCCCGATCCCTGTGCGATCATGCGCGGCGCGACCGAGCGGATGACGAAGTAGGCTCCGCGGGCGTTCACATGCATGACGCGATCCCACTCCTCGGGCGTGATCGTGAAGGGATCGTGGCGGGGGTAGATGCCGACGGCGAACACCACGACGTCGATCCGGTGGTAACGGGCGTTGACGCGGTCCGCCATGGCCCGCACATCAGCGTCACGTTCGACGTCGCAGGCGATCGTGTCGACGGTATGTCCCTCGCGCGCAGCTTCGAGCGCGGCGCCCTCCAGCGTGGATGCCGAATTGGGCTCGCCGGGCTTCGACAGCGTGCGAGCCGCCGCGATCACCTGCGCCCCTTCGCGGGCGAGCGCTAGGACATAGGCACGACCGGCGCCCTGACTCGCACCGACGACGAGTGCGACCTTGTCCTTCAGTTGCATCACGACTACTCGCGGATCAGATGGCCGGGCCGAGCAGGTCGTCGGCGTCCCTGATGACGTATCCGTAGCCCTGCTCGGCGAGGAAACGCTGCCGGTGCGCGGCGTACTCGGCGTCCAGCGTGTCGCGTGCGACCACCGAGTAGAAGAACGCGCCGCCGCCGCTCGCCTTCGGCCGCAGGAGCCGACCCAGCCGCTGCGCCTCCTCCTGGCGCGATCCGAACGTTCCCGAAACCTGCACCGCCACAGATGCTTCCGGTAAGTCGATGGAGAAGTTGGCGACCTTGGACACCACCAGGGTCGGACACCTCGCCGGCCCGAAAAGCGTCGAACAGCGCCTCACGTTCGGCGGTCTTCGTCGACCCTTGGATCACCGGCGCATCGAGCTCGCTCACCGAGCTCGTCGAGCTGATCGAGGTAGGCGCCGATCACCAGCCGTCTGGCCGCTGGGGTGCTTGTCGAGAATCGACTTCACCACCGCGATCTTCGAGTGCGCCGTGGAGCAGAGCCGGTAGCGTTCCTCGGGCTCGGCGGTGGCGTACAGCATCCGCTCGTTGTCCGTCAGCGTCACCCGCACCTCGATGCACTCCGCCGGAGCGATCCAGCCCTTGCGCCTCAATGTCTTTCCACGGCGCGTCGTAACGCTTCGGTCCGATCAGCGAGAACACGTCGCCCTCGCGGCCGTCCTCGCGGATCAGTGTCGCGGTCAGACCCAGCCGGCGTCGCGACTGCAGATCGGCGGTCATCCGGAACACCGGCGCGGGCAGCAGATGCACTTCGTCGTAGATGATCAGCCCCCAGTCGCGGCTGTCGAACAGCTCGAGATGCCGGTAGACGCCCTTGGTGCGACGGGTCATCACCTGATAGGTCGCGATGGTGACCGGCCGAATCTCCTTGCGCTCGCCCGAATACTCGCCGATCTCGCTCTCGGTCAACGACGTTCGCGCCATCAGCTCGCGCTTCCACTGCCGGCCCGCCACCGTGTTGGTCACCAGGATCAGCGTCGTCGCACCCGCCTTGGCCATCGCCGCCGCACCCACCAACGTCTTGCCCGCGCCGCACGGCAGCACCACCACGCCGGAGCCGCCCGCCCAGAACGACTCGGCGGCCATCTCCTGGTAGTCCCGCAGATGCCAGCCCTCCTGGCGCAGGCTGATCGGATGCGCCTCGCCGTCGACGTAGCCCGCGAGATCCTCGGCGGGCCAACCGATCTTCAGCAGGATCTGCTTGATGTGACCGCGCTCGCTGGGATGTACGAGCACGATGTCCTCGTCGATGCGCTCGCCGAGCATCGGGGTGATCTTCTTGTGGCGCAGCACTTCTTCGAGAACCGCGCGGTCGAGGCTGACCAGCATCAGACCGTGCGCGGGATGCTTCACCAGCTGCAGCCGTCCGTAGCGCGCCATGGTGTCGACGATGTCGACGAGCAGCGCCTGCGGCACCGCGTAGCGGGAGTAGGTGACGAGCGCGTCGACGACCTGTTCGGCGTCGTGGCCCGCGGCGCGAGCGTTCCACAGCGCCAGCGGCGTGATCCGGTAGGTGTGCACATGCTCCGGCGCCCGCTCCAGCTCGGCGAACGGCGCGATCGCAGCGCGCGCGTCGTTGGCGAGCTCATGGTCGACCTCGAGCAGCACCGTCTTGTCGGACTGCACGATCAGGGGGCCGTCGGTCATCCGACAAATATATTTGAGGGCGAGGACAGCGGGCCTAAGCGGGCTTCTACCTGCACAAACGGATTGCGAACGGCGCAACAGCCGGGTTTTCGCCCGACAGGTTGAAGTTCCCGTTGGAGCCGTAGCCTCAAGACCCGAAAGCGGATTCGCTGGATCTGGGTGTGACGGTTACTCGTCGTCGACCGACACCACCGACGTGACGCGGTGCACGGCGAATTCGCGCACCCGGCCCGAGGCGGGGTCGAAAGCCACCAACTGGCCGCCCCGCACGCTGATCGGTGACACGACGCGCTGGGTGGCCACGCCCGCCGGGTCGACGTATCCCATCACCACCGACGATTTGATCGCGTACGGCCTGCTGTAACAGCAACACGGCGGTCCCGGCGTCGACGCGCATTGCCGGTGGGGTCGTGGCGACCTTGCGCAGCATCGCGACGATCGCCTCGAGCGTCTGGGTGGTGGGTGGGGCGATGCCGCGGTACGACCTGCGGTGTGGCACATCGGTGATCCGCGCGCCGCGCGAACGAAGGTCGACGATCGCGCCGGTGGCATCCTCTGCCGCAGGGGCAAAACCCGCCTCGCGCAGCGCCGCGAGCACATCGGCGATCGGCGCCTGCGACACCGCGACCGTCGGCGCCAGCAGCCGCATCTGCAGCGCTTCGGCGAGTGGCGCCGCGGCCACCTGCGCCAGCAGCGCGGTGTCGTCGCAGCGCACGAACGACGCCGCAATCCCCACCCGCAGCTGCCCGTGACGACGTGCGACGTCGTCGATCGAGGTATGTAAGTCCTTGAGGCACAGGAGTTTTAGAGTGTTTTTGGAAGAACGCATGCAACGCGCTGGCCGTGCGGCCGATGTCGAGAGCTCGCCGGATCGTCGCTTCGCTGATCCGGTACACCATCGCGGCGCCGGCGGACTCGACCGTGGCCACCTCAGCCAGTCGGTCGGATAGATCCCGGTTGAGCGGACCGGGCACCACCACGGTCAGGTCGGCCTGCAGCAGGAAATGGTCGATCGCCTCCGGCAAGACCCGGTTCATGGCGCCGACGGCCTCGTCGCCGGGCGCCCCGGCCACCAGTTTGCGTGCCGGAGTGCTCAGCGCGCCCCGGCCCACCAGGCCCAGTGCCGTCGCCTCGTCGAGCAGATCGGCCACCGGCCCCGGCTGCAGCCGCATCGACCAGCGCGGCCGGCGCCACAACAGCATTCGCGACGCCTCCGCAGCGTCCAGCCCGGCCCCGGCGGGTAGCTCGGCGAGCACATTGAGCAGCAGTCGACGGTCGAGCGGCGCAGCGGTGGAAAACAACGCATCCGAGAGCGCGGCGATCGGCTTGTTGTCCGGCCCACGGCGTCCGGCCAGGCTCGGCCGTGATGGCAGATCCAGCCACGTCGTCACCAGCAGATGCCACCGCTCCGCGGTCGGAGAATCGGTGAAGCGGTCGGCCTGCACGGTCGGAGCCCAGTACGGCCCGTCGCCGTCGAGCGGCTCAGGTCGGGGAAGCCCGACAGCGATCAGCCCCGCCGCCGCGCTGAGTTCCAGGATCAAGCCGAGTCGCTGCTCGTCGATGCCTGTCAACTTCGTCAGCCGTTTGACTTCGCGGACACCCAGGCCGCCACTGCGCAGCTCGGGAACCGGTGTGTCACTTAGTGTTTCGAGCAGCAAGTCCGTTTCGCGCATCAGGTCGATCACGGCGCCCGCCGCGGCGGCGTCGGCGTCGGCCGCGGTCGTGGTCGACGTCGTGGGCGTCGGCTCCACCAAGCTGACCGGGCCCGGTTCGTCACCGCGCAGCACCTGGCCCACCATGCGCGGCAGGATCACGGTCTCGTCGTCCACTTGGCGCAGCAGCCCCTCGGCGAGCAGCCGCTGCACGGGTCGGTCAGGCGGCGTGCCCGGGGCGGCGTCGCGCGTCCTGCCGACCGGCGACCCGGACACCAGCCGGTCGAGAAGCTGGTGCTGGCGCGTCGTCGAGCGCGTCGATCTGCGCGGTGATCTCGTCGGCGGTGCGCGCGGTGTCCTCGAGGGTGGCCTGGCCGGGATACCAGGGCAGCGCTGCGGGCGCCTCGGCGACCACCCGCAGCGTGGCGTCCCCCCACACCAGGGCCCTGGCTTGCAACGCGTCGAGTGCGGCGGTCAGGTCGTCGTCCGGCACGCGGTCGCCGATCAGCGCGGTCAACTTTGCGGTCGGCACAGAGGCGGTGTCGGCGTGCAGCACCAGCAGCGCGTCGAGCACGGTGAGGGCCAAGAAGTCGAGGTCGTCGCCGGCCGCCTTCACCGACTGACGCGCCTGCGCCCGGGCCGCCAACGCCGCGATGCTGCCGGGCGGTGGCTGGGTGAGGTCGGGCCGCAGTTCCAGCAGCCGGACCAACCGGTCGTCGGGCAGGTCGGCCAGCCAGGCACCCAGCGGTACCCGCGGGGTGTTCTCGCTCATTGCCGACCAGCGTAAAGCAGCCGGTCTGTATCGCGGCAGGCGCTAACGCCTGTCAGAATGTCCCCGTGGCTGACAACAAATCGCAGAAGAATCGATACATCGACAACGGCTGGCCAGATTTGGACGGCGATGACGATCACGCCGTCAGCGAGCTTGCTACCGACCGCACCGGCGCGTTGTCGCCGTTCGGGGACATCGCCTTCCCGGTGCCCGCCGAAGACCTCCCGTATACCCATCCGAACACGGTGGTCAACAAGTAGCCGACAGCCTGTGACCTCTGACGCCGGTCGACTCTCCCACCTCGACGAACGCGGCGCGGCCCACATGGTCGACGTCACCGCGAAGGCGGTGACCAAGCGTATGGCGGTCGCGGCCGGAGCGCTGGTGACGACACCTGAAGTGGTGGAGTTGATCTCGGCCGGCGGCCTTCCCAAGGGCGATGCGCTGGCGACCGCAAGGGTGGCCGGGATCCAGGCCGCCAAGCGCACCAGCGAGCTCGTTCCCCTCTGTCACCAGCTCGCGCTCACCGGAGTCGATGTCGACTTCGAGATCGGCCAGTCCGCGGTCGAGATCACCGCCACCGTGCGCGGCACCGACCGCACCGGCGTGGAGATGGAAGCTCTGACCGCGGTCAGCGTGGCCGCGTTGACGCTCTACGACATGATCAAGGCCGTCGACAAGGCTGCGCGCATCGACAACATTCGGGTGCTGCGGAAAGACGGTGGGCGCACCGGCAGCTGGGCCAGATGAACCGCTCGGCTCGAGTTCTGATCGCATCGACCCGCGCTGCGGCAGGGCAATACGAGGATCGCTGCGGTCCGATCATCGTCGACTGGCTGAATCAATGCCGCTTCTCGGTGCCGGCGCCTGTCGTGGTAGCTGACGGAATCGCGGTGAGCCGGGCGTTGCGGGCTGCGATCGAAGAAAGTCCCGATGTGATCATCACGTCCGGCGGGACGGGCATCTCACCGACCGACGCGACGCCGGAAGCGACCCGGGACGTGCTCGACTACGAGATTCCCGGGCTGGCCGACGCGATCCGGCGTTCGGGGCTGCCTAAGGTGCCGACGGCGGTGCTGTCGCGCGGCGTCTGCGGGGTGGCGGGCCGGACGTTGGTGATCAACCTGCCCGGCTCACCGGGCGGTGTCCGGGACGGCCTTGCGGTGCTGGCCGGCGTGCTCGACCACGCGTTGGATCAGTTGCGCGGCAAGGACCACTCCAGGTGACTCGGGTTCTTCGCGCGGAGATCACAGAGCTGCCCGTCGATCTGGCCGAGCACGAAGCCTTGGTGGCACACGAGGCCGCCGGCGCTGTGGTCGGGTTTTCCGGGGTCATTCGCGACCATGACGGCGGGCGCTCCGTGATCCGCCTCGAATATTCGGCGCACCCCAGCGCGCAGGACACACTCGCCGAGGTGCTCGCCGACGTCGCCCGGGAGGCCCTCGGCGTGCGCGCGCTTGCCGCAAGCCATCGGATCGGGACGCTGGTCGTCGGTGACGCCGCGCTCGTGGCAGCGGTGGCCGCAGACCACCGCGCTGCCGCGTTCGAAACATGCGCCAAGCTCGTCGACGCCATCAAGGCGCGACTACCGGTGTGGAAGCACCAGTTTTTCTCCGACGGATCCGACGAGTGGGTGGGATCCGCCTAACGCAGTCGCGACTACGTCGTCTGAGCCGGCTGGGCGAGCCCCATGATCGCGTCGTTGAGGGTGACGTCGTTGTTGCGGATCGCCGCCATCAGGCTGTCGACGTACTCCGGGTTCGCACCCTGCATCGGCGCGCTGTCCGGGCTGACCAGGTGCGGAGCCCCTTGCGGAACCTGCGCCGAGGTCTGTTCGATGACCGCCGACTGCTCGGGTGCCGGCGCGTCGGCGGGCACGACGTCGACGGGTGCCGCGTCGAGCGGGGCGGCCGCGTCGACCACGACGGCATCCGGTGCGGGCTCGAGGGGTTCGTCCACTGCGGGCAGCGAGACATCCTCAACGACCACGGCGGGAGCTGCCTCGGGTGCGGGTGCCGCTTCTGGTGCAGGAGCTGCCTCGGGCGCCGGTGCCGCTTCTGGTGCAGGAGCTGCCTCGGGCGCGGGAGCTGCCTCCGGCGCGACCAACGCGACGTCCTCGACGGCCTCGGCAGGCGGCGGGGCAAGGGGAGCATCCTCGGGCTGCGGAGCAGCAAGAGGGGCAGGCGCGTCGCCGTTCAGAGCGCCCGCATCGAGGGTCTGCACCTGGTTGCTCGTTTGCGGAGCGACAGCGCGGGGCGTCGAGGAGGACAGTCCGGTGCCGCAGACCGGCCACGCGCCGCGGCCCTGTCGGGCCAGCACGCGCTCAGCGACCGCGATCTGCTGTTCTCTCGAGGCGAGATTGGCGGCGGGAGCGAACTCGGAGCCACCGGCCGAGGACCAGGTGCTGGGCGAGAACTGCAGCCCGCCCTGATAGCCGTTGCCTGTGTTGATCGACCAGTTGTTGCCCGATTCGCAGTGGGCCACTTGGTCCCATTCGCCGTCGGTGGCCGCTGCCGCCTGAGCGCTGAGCGCCAGGCCGCTGCCGCCGATGACTGCGCCAGTGAAGGCGACTTTCGCGACGTTGATACCAGATTGGGTGGGCTTGCGGTGCCGTCCACTCATGCGCCGAATTTGTCCTCTCTGCATGCGCCTGCGAGGTCAGCTGTCGGGTTCGGGCTGGAGAGGTTGCCCGGCCGGTCCGCATCCAGGTGGATGCAACTCCGGCTTCACCCCAAGGAACCGCGTGCGGCTCCTGGTCCGATAGTCGGCGGACCGGTGGGTCCCCCGCCTCCATCCGCGGTGTTGTCGTTGTCCTTCTCTCACGGATGGAGATCGGCGCTAAAGAGAAGGAGGGCCAACCGCATTGGGGGCGCGCTGGCTTGCCGACGAACTTAACGGTTGGGGGCAAATCCGTCATCTTTTGCTTTTCGCGGCGTTTCGGCTCGCGATCACGGGGAAAACCCCACGAAGGGTCGGCGTTACTGCAGGTCGGTTGTGGCGTACACCGTCCCGAGTCCGCGCTGTGACCAATTCGTTATGTGACGCAAATCACGCTCACCCGCCCGCGAAGGGGGGGAGCACGTCGATTATTTGTCCGTTTTGTAACCAGGCGGCCGTGTCTCGCACTGCCACGCCGTCACACAGATACGAGCACCGCGCCAACACCGCGGCCAAACGTGCACTGCGTTCAGCGAGCCGGCTGGCCACATCGCCGATGGTGGTGCCGTCGTCGACCGCCAACATCTCGGACTCGACGGCGGCAGCCGCGCGGGCGGCACCGAAGTAGCGCACCGTCACCCGCAGCCTCGTCGACGCTTGTATTGTCTGCTCTTCGCGCAAGCGCTCATCGCGCGTTGTCATCTCAGCCGCCGATCGCGCTCATCGGTCGATTCGGCTGGACGAAACTCGGGTCGTTGATCCCGTGTCCGGCGGCCTTGACCCACGTCGCCGCCCGCCACGCGGCCTCGATCGCGGAGTCGTCGGCGCCACCGCGCAGGAGCCCGCGCAGATCCGTCTCCTGCATCGCGAACAGACAGTTGCGGATCTGACCGTCGGCGGTCAGTCGCGTTCGGTCGCACGCCGAGCAGAAGGCATGCGACACCGACGCGATCACGCCGACGGTCGCCGGGCCGCCGTCCACCAGCCACAGCTCGGCGGGAGCGGAGCCGCGAGGCGTCGGGTCCGGCTGCAGGCTGAAGTGACGGCGCAGCGCGGCCAACACGTCGTCGGCGGTGATCGTCTCGCCCCGGTTCCACAAATGCTGGGCGTCCAGTGGCATCTGCTCGATGATCCGCAGCCGATACCCGTGGTCGAGGCAGAACCGCAGCAGGGCGACCGCGTCGTCGCGGCCGGTCACCGGGTCGAGAACCGCGTTGACCTTGACCGGGTCAAGGCCGGCGGCATGGGCCGCTGCCAACCCGTCGAGGACATCGGGCAGCCGGTCGCGACGGGTGATCGCGGCGAAGCGAGCGGCGTCGACGGTGTCCAGCGAGACGTTGATGCGGTCCAGTCCCGCGGCGGCCAGTCGGTCGGCGCGGTGGGCCAGCCCGATGCCGTTCGTTGTGAGGCTGATGTCCGGGCGGGGCCGCAACCGCGCCGTCGCCGCGATGATCTGCTCGAGATTCTTCGACAGCAGCGGCTCGCCGCCGGTGAACCGCACGCTGGTGATGCCGAGTCGGGTGACGCCCAGCCGCAGAATGCGGATCAGCTCGTCGGGACGCAACAGGCCCTCGGCCGGCAGCCAGTCGAGCCCCTCGGCCGGCATGCAGTAGGTGCAGCGCAAGTTGCAGCGATCGGTCAGCGAGACCCGAAGATCCTTGGCGATGCGGCCGTATCGGTCGACGAGTGGCCCATCGGTGGGCGCGGTCTCATCCGTCGGGGCGCCTTGACGAAGCACCGACGGTAAGCCCAGCGCGGTGACGGTCATGTCGGCACCCTCGTCTGGTCGATCGGGACGATCTCCTTGCCCAACGGGAACAGCGAGACCGGGATCAGCTTGAGGTTGGCCAGCGCCAGCGGGATCCCGATGATCGTGATCGCCATGGCGATGGCCGACGCGATATGACCGATCGCCAACCAGACGCCGAAAAGAATCACCCAGATGATGTTGCCGATCAGCGCTCCCGGGCGCGCCCCGGGCTTGTCGACGATCGTCCTCCCGAAAGGCCACAGTGCATATGACGCGATGCGCAGCGAAGCGAATCCGAATGGGATCGTGATGATCAGGATGAAGCACACCACCGCAGCGAGCAGATAACCCAGGGCCAGCCACAGGCCACCGAAGATCAGCCAAATGATGTTCAGGATCAGGCGCATTGCTCCTCCAGCCGTCTCCCCAGCTTATCCGAGTAAACAGGGCTGCTCGGCCGGGGGCGGGCCGAGTAGGATCACCACGTCGCGTCCTGCGAATGGCGGGGCGCGTTCTTTGCGAGCGATAGACAAGCAGGTGAGAGCAGTGCCGACCGGCAGGGTGAAGTGGTACGACCCGGAGAAGGGCTTCGGCTTCCTGTCCCAGGAGGACGGCGAGGACGTCTACGTCCGGTCCTCGGCGCTGCCCGACGGCGTCGAGGCGCTCAAGTCCGGTCAGCGGGTGGAGTTCGGCGTGGCATCCGGTCGCCGCGGGCCGCAGGCGCTCAGCCTCACGCTGATCGACCCGCCGCCGTCCCCGTTGCGAACGCGGCGCGAGAGTGCGCCGGCGGAGCACAAGCACTCACCCGACGAGTTGCACGGGATGGTCGAGGACATGATCACGCTGCTCGAGGGCGCGGTGCAGCCGGAATTGCGCAAGGGC
Source organism: uncultured Actinomycetota bacterium (assembly GCA_963744085.1). Lineage (GTDB taxonomy): Bacteria > Actinomycetota > Actinomycetes > Mycobacteriales > Mycobacteriaceae > Mycobacterium. Next base: position 76,169 of record CAVUSK010000009.1, on the reverse strand, counting down.
CGCTACCCCGATCGCAAGACCGCCCGGCGGGTGTCGGAAGTCGTCAAGGCCGTCGCTCGCGAGCTCGACGCTTAGCCCCACACTTTGGCGCCGAAATCAGGTTACCCGCACGCGAATCCGCACAAATGCGTGCCGGTAACCTGATTTCGCGCAGGGAATACGCTGGGGCCTGTGGCTGCCTATGTCGCCAGCGGCGGCGAGTTCGAACGCGACACCGACTACATCACCACGCGCATCACCGCCGACGGGCGAGACGGCTATCCGGTCGAGCCGGGCCGCTATCGCCTGATAGTGGCGCGGGCGTGTCCGTGGGCCAATCGGGCGATCATCGTGCGGCGGCTGCTCGGCCTGGAACCTGTGCTGTCGATTGGGTTTTGCGGGCCGACGCACGACGAGCGCAGCTGGACGTTCGACCTGGATCCCGGCGGCGTCGACCCGGTGTTGAGGATCCCGCGGCTGCAGGACGCGTACTTCGCCCGGATCCCCAACTACCCGAAGGGCGTCACGGTGCCTGCGCTCGTCGACGTGCCCACCGGCGAGGTCGTCACCAACGACTTCGCGCAGATCACGCTCGACCTGTCCACAGAATGGCGGCAGTATCACCGCGACGGTGTTCCCGAGCTGTACCCCGAGCCGCTGCGCGCCGAGATCGACGACGTGGCACAGCGCATCTACACCGAGATCAACAACGGTGTGTACCGCTGCGGGTTCGCGGGCTCGCAAAGGGCCTACGACCGAGCGTACGACCGGCTGTTCACCGCTCTGGATTGGATCGCCGAAAGGCTAAGCAGCCAACGGTATTTGGTCGGCGACACGATCACCGAGGCCGATGTGCGGCTATTCACCACCCTGGCCAGGTTCGACCCGGTGTACCACGGCCACTTCAAGTGCAACCGGCAGAAGCTCGCCGAGATGCCGGTGCTGTGGGCGTACGCCCGGGACCTGTTCCAGACGCCGGGGTTCGGCGACACCATCGACTTCGTCCAGATCAAGCAGCACTACTACATCGTCCACAAAGACATAAACCCCACCCGCATCGTGCCGAAAGGTCCCGACCTGTCGAATTGGCTGACACCACACGGACGAGAAGAGTTGGGCGGCAGACCATTTGGAGACGGTACACCGCCGGGGCCGACGCCTGAGGGCGAGCGGGTTCCGCCCGGGCACTCGCCGTTCGCCTAAGACCACTCCGTGCGCACGGACCACTCGGCGTGCGGCATGGGGAACAGATCGCCCTTCTCGTCGGAGACGAGGGTCAGCAATTGCACGACGACCCGATTCAGCCGGCCGCCGTGGGAGCCGACGGTGGGAATCGTGACGGCCATTCTGGAGTTCGGCCGGGAGACTTCCAACGTCGTGTCGCGGGGGTCGTCATAGAACGACCGCAGTAGCCACGGCGCGCGGCTGATCGCCGTGGGCACCGACAACTGCACGGGATCGCGGTCGTCTATCCGCAGCTGTCCTTCGGTCTGGTAGTCCTGACAGTCGTTGAGGTTCATCACATTGCAGTAGCGGTACGGTCCCACGCGAACCAGATCCCCACGCGAATACATGCTGATCTCCGGCCGCTGCGGCGGCTGATCGCGGACCAGCAGCCAAATGCCAACGGCGACAACGCTACAAAGGAGCATGACGACCCCCGCCAGCACGGCGACGACGCGGGTCAATTCACCATCGCCCCGTCGGTCTCCCTGCCCTCCTGCTCGGCGACCACGGGCCGGTTGCCGCCGAAGCCCGGGATCAACGAGTCGCCGCGATAGCTCACGATGGTCTGCGCCAGGCCGAGAATCAAGAACGACGAGATCGCGGTGAACCCCACCCGCAGATCCGTGTACACCAGCACACCAGTCGCCCCGCCGCCCACCCATGCCAGCTGCAGCAGTGACTCCGACCGGCCAAACGCCGACGCCCGTGACGCTTCCGGCAGGTCGTCCTGCAGGCAGGCATCCAGTGACGCCTTGCCCACTGCGCTGCAGCCGGATGTGATCAGCGCGGCGATCGCCATGACGAACAAGTCGCCGACGAACGCGGCCGCAAGAGCCGATGCGGTCACCCCGATGGTGCAGCGCACCACGAGCACCGACGGCCGGCCCAGGGTCAGCCGCGCGGCCAGCGCGTTGCCGGCGAAGTTCCCGACCGTCGCCGCGGCACCGATCAGACCCAGCATCGCGACCTGATGCAGCCCGTTCTGGCCGGTCTGCTTGGCGACGAACGCCGGATACAGGAACAAGAAGCCGACCATGAGCTTGATGGTGACGTTCCCCCACAGCGACGTGATGATGTTGCGGCCCAACGGTTGCCGCAGTCGACTCGCCTTCTTGGCCCCGCGCGGCGGTGCGCTGCGGCTGTGATAGGTGAACGTCGTGGGCACTTCACCCGCGGTGACCTCGACCCAGCGCGGAATCTTCATCGACAGATATGCGCCGACGATCGTCACCACGACGATCACGAACAGCGCACCCGGCAGATGAAACAGCCGGGTGAAGACGTACTCGACACCTGCCGCGATGCCGCCGCCGACGATCGTGCCGCCGATCAGCCCGAAAACGGTCAGCCGGGAATTCACCCGCACCAAATCGATCGTCGGCGGCATCACCCTGGGGGTGACCGCGCTGCGCAGCACGCTGAACGACTTCGACAACACCATCATCAGGAGTGCGCACGGATACAGCACCCACGGAGGAAAGCTGCCGCTGGCGCCGTCGTAGTTGGCGATCAGCACGACGGCCAGTGCGGTGCGCAGCGCGAACGACGTCGCCAGCGCCACCCGCCTGCCGTGCTGCAGCCGGTCCAGCGCCGGACCGATCAACGGCGCGATCACCGCGAACGGTGCGATCGTGATCAGTAGGTAAAGCGCCACCTTGCTTTTGCTTTCGGCCGAAGCGGCCGCGAAGAACAGCGTGTTGGCCAGCGCGACGGCCATCGCGGCGTCGACGGCGAAATTGGCCATCACCGGATACGTCAGCGCCGTCAGGCCGGACTTGTCGGCGCCGTCCGCGGTGGCAGCCCGGTGAAACAGGCCGTACATCCGGACGCCCATCTCCCGGCTGCGCATCGCGGCCGCGCGGGTGACGGTCACCCTCTGGCCGTCGGACGGGCGTGCGTCGCGGCGCGGCGGGTGGTCACGTCGAGGCGGCTCATCCAGGGGTGGCAGATACCGGTTCGCGCTCGGCATCGACGACCGGGGCGGCCTGCGTTGCGGCTCAGGGCCGGAGGGGTAGTTCGCCATCCCCGGGTGTTCGTCGTGTTCGCTCGGCGCCGGACGCGGCGGGAAGTACCGGCGATCACCCGGATCATCACCAAGGGCGTTGCGCCGCGGGCCGCTCACGAGTTCGATTGTCCACTATGTGCGACGCTGGGTCGCGCAGCTGGCCAGTGTGGCTCAGCGGTGGGCGCGTCGGGCAATATGGGAGTGCGATGGAGGACACGACCGAGGCCATGACGCACGACGAGCGACTGACGCAGATACTCGGCGGCGCGGTGGAGCTGGCCCGCGCAGCGATCGCCGAATTCAGCGGCGACACCGTCGGCGAGTACGTCGGAGTCAGCTACGACGACGCCAACACCGCCACCCACCGATTCCTCGCTGCATTGCCCGGCTACTGCGGCTGGCAATGGGCCGTCGTCGTGGCCGCGCACCCGGGCGCGGAGCACGCCACGATCAGCGAGGTCGTCCTTATTCCGGGACCCACTGCGCTGCTCGCGCCCCAGTGGGTGCCGTGGGAGGAGCGGGTCCGGCCCGGGGATCTGGGGCCCGGCGATCTTCTTGCCCCGGCGCATGACGATCCACGGCTGGTCCCCGGCCACGTGGCCACCGGTGACCCGGCCATTGACGACACCGCGGTGGAACTCGGACTTGGCCGGCGCCGGGTGCTCAGCGAGTCGGGTCGCGCCGATGCCGCGCAGCGCTGGCATGACGGTGAGTACGGCCCGCAGTCGCCGATGTCGCGGTCCACTCGGCGGGTGTGCCGCGACTGCGGGTTCTACCTACCGCTCGTCGGGTCGCTCGGCAGGATGTTCGGCGTCTGCGCGAACGAGTTGTCCGCGGACGGCCATGTCGTCGACGCCGAATACGGCTGCGGAGCGCACTCCGACACGTCACCGTCGGCGGGCAGTGGCTCCCCTCGCTACGACCCGTACGACGACGGCGTGCTCGACCTGCTGGAATCCCAACAGAACTAAGTCTTTTCGGCTGCCGCCTTGATCCGGGCCAGCGAGGCGTTCATGCCGTCCACCAATTCCTCTTCGAAGCTTGGCACACCGCCGAAGAGCATGTTGACCAAGAAATTCGACGTCGCCTTGACGCCGTTCTCGGCGTGCCTGGACTCGATGACGCGGGTTCCGGTGGCGGTCGGCTCGAGCTCATAGCTCCAGATCGTGTTGTTCGTGTTCACCCGGAACGCGAACTTGCGTTGCGGGATCACCTCCGTGATGGTGCTGGTGGTCGTCCAGAACAACTTGTTGCGACGGTTCAGGTTCAGCGTGCGCGTGCCCTGACGCAGCGGCCCCAGCGGCCTCATCATCCGGCACTGCGGACTCCACTCGGGCATCCGGCGAAAGTCGGTGATCAACCCCCACACCTTCTCGACGGGTGCGTCGATGTCGATCTGGGTTTGCAAAAGCGGTGCAGCCGTGGACATTCCCGTGAACTCCCTCAAATTCGATTAGCGCAACCCCGACTGGGCGCCACGCGATCCGCTGCGGGCGGCATGTCGCTGCCACAGGAACACGCTCGTGCCGAATGCCGTCAGCGCCAGGCCCGCCACGGCGATCGGGCGCCATGTCTGCAACGCCGACATGGTGAACGCCAGGATGACGGCGATCGCCCAACACAGCGCCAGCACTGCGATCACCGGCCGCGGATCGAGCAGGCGGTCGGGCAGTGGCGGCACCTGCACCCCGTCCTCGCGGTCGGTCGGCTCGTTCGTCATCACGACTCAACCTAGCGGACGACTGCCGGTGAGCCGCTTGCGCGACGAGCAATAGCCGCTGTCGTAGTGTTCGCCCGTGAGTCAAGTCGTCGACATCGCCGATCCGGGTGACGGTCGGCTCGACGACTTCCGTGATCTCAACAGCATCGATCGTCGACCCGACCTGCCCAGCGGCAAGGGCCTGGTGATCGGTGAAGGCGTGCTCGTCGTGCAACGCATGCTGGCGTCACGATTCGCCCCGTTCGCGCTGATGGGCAACGACCGCAGGCTCGGGGAGCTTCGCGACGACCTCGCCGAGGTCGCCATCCCCTTCTACCGCGTGGACCCCGTGGTGATGGCACAGGTGGTGGGCTTCCATCTCAATCGCGGGGTGCTGGCCGCAGCGCGGCGACCGCCAATACCGACGACGCGCGATGTGATCGAGCGTGCCCGCACCGTGGTCGTGCTGGAGGGCGTCAACGATCACGAGAACCTGGGCTCGATCTTCCGCAATGCGGCGGGCCTGGGTGTCGATGCGGTGGTGCTCGGCCCGGGGTGCGCCGACCCGCTCTACCGTCGTGCGGTGCGCGTGTCGATGGGGCATGCGCTGCTGGTGCCCTATGCGCGCGCCGAAGCGTTGATGACCGACCTTAACCTTTTGCACGACAACGGATTTAGACTTCTGGCAATGACCCCCGCACCAGAGGCCGCGACTCTGGCCGACGCCATGGCCGGGGTGGGTGACGACAAGGTCGCGATTCTGGTCGGCGCCGAGGGGCCCGGCCTCACGGAGCGGGCGATGCGGGCCAGCGACATTCGAGTGCGGATACCGATGTCGCGGGGGACGGACTCATTGAACGTCGCGACGGCGGCGGCGCTGGCGTTCTACGAGCGGGCTAGGCTCGCCCGGTGACCGACCACAGCACGCCGTGGGGAACGGGGCTGACCGTCGCGGCGTTCGTCGCGGCGGTAACGGCCGTGGCGATTGTGGTGCTGAGCCTTGGCGTCTCGCGCGTGCATCCGTTGCTGGCCGTCGGGCTCAACGTCGTCGCGGTCGGTGGGCTCGCGCCGACACTGTGGGGATGGCGCACCGTTGCGGTGCTGCGCTGGTTCGTACTCGGAGGCGGCGTCGGGGTCGCCGGTGCGTGGTTGGCGCTGCTCGCGATCGGCGTCTCCCACGCCTGATCTTCTATCGCCTCCCGCCCGAGCGGACGTCCAGCAGCACGTCCTCCCACGCCGGCACCGGCGGCTTGCCGCGCCGGGTCCGCGCCGGCGGCGCCACCGGCGGTTCGACGATCTGCTCGTCAGGCTCGGGCTCGTCGTCGAAGTCGAGTTGAGGCACGGGTGCCACCGGACGCAGCGGTCGGTCGAAATCCGGGTCGATCAGTTCGCTCGCGCTGTCGTCGAGCGCCGTCGCCGTGCCTCCGTGCGCGCCGGGCGTGAACCGGAAGTGCGCGACGTTGTGCGAGAGTCCCGCCTGCCACGTCAGCTGCACCGTCCATCGGCCGTCGGCGTTCTTCCACGCGTCCCATGACGTGGTGTCGTGATCGAGGCCACGGGCCACCAACGAGGTTGCCACCGCCTCGAGCAGGGTCTGAACCGAAGGGCCGTCAGCCAGCACGGGATGGGCGGCGGTTGCCAGCTCAGCCGCCCGTGAGCGCTCCAGCAGCACCGGATGAGCGAACCGCTCGACCCGTGCTACATCCTCTCCGGCCGACTCGGCGACCTGCTCGACCGAGGCCCCTGCCCTGATTCGAGCCTGAATCTCCTTGGGGCTGAGCACGTTTGCCACCTCGATGTCGACCTCGGGTTGCCGGCTGCGCACCATTTCGCCCCGCGCGGCCGCACGCAGCCGGTCATCGGCGAGCAGAAGGAATTTCTCGCCAGGCTTCCTGCTCTCGCAGATGATGTGTTTGCCGTCGACGTCGAGGCCGACCACCGTAAGTTCTCGCATGCCGACCTCCTCCGAGCCGCCGAGCTGAGCCCGTCAGCTGCGCACTCTAGACGAGGACCAGCCGAAACTGGCGCTGACACGCTGGTTAAATGCTCTTCGCGCAAGCGGCTCATCGCTGGCTAGAGGCGCTCGACCACCCAGTCGACGCACTCGGTGAGCGCGCTGACGTCGTCGGGCTCGATGGCCGGGAACATTGCAACCCGCAGCTGGTTGCGGCCGAGCTTGCGGTACGGCTCGGTGTCGACGATGCCGTTGGCCCGGAGCACCTTGGCGACAGCGTTGGCGTCGACCCCTTCAGCGAAGTCGATGGTGCCGACCACCAGTGACCGCAGTCCAGGATCGGTGACGAACGGTGTCGCGTACGACGACGCCTCCGCCCAGGAGTACAGCCGCTGCGACGAGTCGGCGGTGCGCTTGACCGCCCAGTCCAGGCCGCCGTTGCCCAGCAGCCAGTCGAGCTGCTCGGCCAGCAGCACCAGCGTGCCGATCGCGGGGGTGTTGTACGTCTGGTCCTTGCGGCTGTTGTCGATAGCGATCGGCAGCGACAGAAAGTCGGGCATCCAGCGGCCGCCCGCGGCGATCGACTCGATGCGCTCCAGGGCGGCCGGGCTCAGCAGCGCCAGCCACAAGCCGCCGTCGCTGGCGAAATTCTTTTGTGGCGCAAAGTAATACGCGTCGGCGTCGGCCACGTCGACCGGCAGGCCGCCGGCGCCGGAGGTGGCGTCGATGAGGATCAGCGCGTTCTCCGATCCCGCCGGCCGCCGGACCGGCACCGCCACGCCCGTCGAGGTTTCGTTGTGCGCCCATGCGATCGCGTCGACCGACGGATCCGAGCGCGGCTCGGGAGCGCTACCCGGCTCGGCCTTGTCGATGATCGGCTCGCCGATGAACGGATTCTTCTCGACCGCCGAGGCGAACTTCGCGCTGAACTCGCCGAACGCGAGGTGCAGCGAGCGCTTGTCGATCAGCCCGAACGCCGCGGCATCCCAGAACGCGGTGGCACCGCCGTTGCCCAGCACCACCTCGTACCCGTCGGGCAGCGAGAAGAATTCCGCCAGACCGGACCGCACGCGGCCCACCAGATTCTTGACGGGCGCCTGCCGGTGCGAGGTGCCGAACAGCGGCGCCGCGGTGGTGGCCAGCGACTGCAGCTGTTCGGGTCGCACTTTCGACGGGCCCGATCCGAACCGGCCGTCCGTGGGCTTGATCGAGTCGGGGATCGTGAGCTGTTCGGCCATGGGCTCAAGGTTAGTGAGGGCCGCGGCTGCGGATGTCCTGTGGGGGGCGCGGACGCGCGTTTGTCGAAAAAGCCGATCGGGCACAGCTTTGGTAGGTCTCGAGACAAGGAGGAATGGCATGAGCAGAGTGCCGCTGATCGAGTTGAACGACGGCCATCGGATTCCGCAGCTGGGCTTCGGGGTGTTCCAGATCAATCCAGGCGAAACCGCGCGTGCAGTGCGGACCGCGCTGGAGACCGGCTATCGGCATATCGACACCGCCCAGATGTACGGCAATGAGAAAGAAGTCGCCGACGGCATCCGCGAGGCAGGGATCAACCGCGAGGATGTCTACCTCACGAGCAAGCTCAACAACGCCTTCCACGAGCCCGATGACGCTCGCCGTGCGTTCGACGAAACACTGCGCAAACTGGGCACCGACCACATCGACCTGTTCTTGATCCATTGGCCGCTGCCGACGCGGTACGACGGCGACTTCGTCTCCACCTGGAAGGTCCTCGAAGAGTTCAAGGGTGATGGACGTGCCCGAAGCATCGGGGTGTCCAACTTCGAGCCGGCCCATCTCGACCGGCTCGCGCAGGAGTCCACCACTGTGCCCGCGGTCAACCAGATCGAGATTCACCCGTATTTCACCAACGACGAGGTCCGCGACTATGACCGCCGGCACGGCATCGCCACTGAGGCGTGGTCCCCGATCGCGCAGGGCAAGGTGCTCGACGACCCGGTGGTCATGCGCATCGGCGACGCCGTCGGCAAGTCGCCCGCGCAGGTGGTGCTGCGCTGGCACATTCAGCGCGGCGACATCGTGTTCCCGAAATCGGTCACGCCCGAGCGGGTCAAGGCCAACTTCGAGATGTTCGACTTCAAGCTGAGCGACGACGAAATGCAGGCCATTTCCGGCCTCGACCGGGGTGAGAACGGCCGCACGGGGGCGCATCCGGACGAATTCGACTACATCCCCGAGTAGCTGGCGCGGGATGGTCGGCGAGTTCTGCAGGAGGGCTGTGGTCCGCTCAAAATTGCAGCCCCTGTGCAGAAATCGGCGCGACGCGCGTGGCGGTGCTGGCCCATCGAGTGTGATCCAGATCACGTGACAGGCGTCAAGCGCCCGTCGCGCACACCTCGCATTTCGGGTCTGGAGTATTCCTGGGACCTGCGGTACCGTTTCTGGACACAAGGCCCATCGATGTAAAAGCCCAAGGGGGGTTTCGAATGGCTCGGACGCGCACTGTCAAGCGGTGGAAGCGCAACATGGAGGTCAGCGACGACCACGAGTACGTCGAGACGCTGGCCACCCTTTCCGAGGGCTCCGTGCGCCGCAACTTCAACCCGTACACCGACATCGACTGGGATTCACCGGAGTTCGCTGTCACCGAAAACGACATCCGCTGGGTGCTGCCGGCCTCCGATCCGCTCGGCCGTCATCCGTGGTATCGGGCACAGCCGCTGGAGAAGCGGATCGCGATCGGGATGTGGCGTCAGGCCAACGTCGCGAAGGTCGGTCTGCACTTCGAGAGCATCCTGATCCGCGGCTTGATGCAGTACACGTTCTGGGTGCCCAACGGCTCACCCGAATACCGGTACTGCCTGCACGAGTCCGTCGAAGAGTGCAACCACACGATGATGTTCCAGGAGATGGTGAACCGCATCGGCGTGGACGTGCCGGGCATGCCGCGGTTGCTGCGGTGGGTGTCGCCGCTGATCCCGCTGGCGGCCGGCCCGCTGCCGATCGTGTTCTTCTTCGGCGTCCTGGCCGGCGAGGAACCGATCGACCACACCCAGAAAAACGTGCTGCGCGAAGGCAAATCACTGCATCCGATCATGGAGAAGGTGATGGCGATCCACGTCGCCGAGGAAGCTCGCCACATCTCGTTCGCACACGAATACCTGCGAAAGCGTGTCCCGAACATGCGCCCGCGCAGCAGGTTCTGGCTGTCGTTGCACGTGCCGATCATCATGCGCGTGCTGTGCTCAGGCAATCGTCGTGCCCCCGCGTAGCTTCTTCAGGGAGTTCGACATCCCGAGGTCGGTGCGCAAGGAACTGTTCTTCGACTGCACCCGAGTCACGGCAGACGCTGCGTGACATGTTCGGCGACGTCCGAATGCTCTGCCACGACACCGGATTGATGAACCCGTTGGCGCGGCTGATGTGGCGCATCTGCAAGATCGACGGTCGCCCGTCGCGGTACCGCAGCGAGCCTGCCCGCGCGCACCTGCCGACCCCGGTGACAGCCGCCTAGGACGCCATGCCGCACATCATCACCCAGTCGTGCTGCAGCGACGGGTCTTGTGTCTACGCCTGTCCGGTGAACTGCATTCATCCCTCACCGGACGAGCCGGGCTTCGCGACCGCAGAGATGCTGCACATCGACCCGGTCGCCTGCGTCGACTGCGGCGCATGCGTGTCTGCCTGCCCGGTGGGTGCCATCGCCCCCGATAGCAAGTTGACCTCCGAGCAGTTGCCATTCATCGAGATCAACGCGTCGTTCTACCCGGAACGGCCGGCGGGCGAAAAGTTGCCTCCGACATCGAAGTTGGCGCCTGTGATCGAGGCACCGCTGATCCGGCAGCGCGACAGCGGGCCGCTGCGCGTCGCCGTCGTGGGCTCGGGGCCGGCCGCGATGTACGCCGCCGACGAGCTACTCACGCAGCACGGGGTGCGCGTCAACGTCTTCGAGCGGCTGCCCACGCCGTATGGTCTGGTGCGCGCCGGGGTTTCCCCCGACCACCAGAGCACCAAACGGGTGACAGCGATTGTTCGACCGGATGACGCGCCGCCGCGGTTTCGAGTTCTACCTCAATATCGATGTCGGTCAGCATGTTTCGCATGACGAGCTGTTGCAGCACCACCACGCGGTGCTTTACGCGGTGGGCGCGTCGTCGGACCGCCGACTCGAAATCGAAGGCTTCGGCATGGACGGCACCGCGACTGCGACCGAGGTCGTCGCGTGGATCAACGCCCACCCTGACTACTCGGACTTCGCTGTGCCGCTGGATCACGAGCGGGCGGTGATCGTCGGGAACGGCAACGTTGCGTTGGACGTCGCGCGAATCCTCACCGCTGATCCGGAGCGGTTGGCCACCACCGACATCTCGCGCGGCGCATTGAATGCCCTGCGGGACAGCAAGATTCGCGATGTCGTCATCGCGGCCCGCCGCGGGCCCGCGCAATCGGCGTTCACACTGCCCGAAATGATCGGGCTGACGGCCGCATCGCGTGTGGTGCTCAGCGCCGACGACCACGAGCGGGTCCGCGCCGATCTTGCCGACTGCACGAACGCGTTGACGCGGCACAAGCTCGAGTTGCTCGCGTCGCTGGATGTGCACGACGACCGCGACGATTCACCCGTCGTCCGGCTGGTGTACCGCCTGACGCCGTCCCGGGTGCTGGGCGAACACCGTGCCGCCGGTGTCGAGTTCGTCGTGACGGGTACCGACGAGGTTCGGGAGGTGGAGGCGGGGCTGGTGCTGAGCTCGATCGGCTACCACGGCCGACCGGTGCCGGGCCTGCCGTTTGACGACGACACCGGCGTGGTGCCGAATCATGGCGGTAGGGTCGTCGACCCGCAGACGGGTTCGCCAGCCGTAGGCTCGTATGTGGCCGGCTGGATCAAAAGAGGCCCAACGGGTTTCATCGGGACCAACAAGTCATGTGCGCAGGAAACGGTCAACGCGCTCGTCGACGACTACAACGGCGGACTGCTGCCAGACCCGGTGGCCGGGTTGCACGCGCTGGATCGCCTGGTGCGCCAGCGGCAGCCGCGGATGGTCGACCGCACGGGTTGGCGAGCGATCGACACCGCGGAGATCAACCGCGGCGCCGCTGACGGCCGGCCCCGCGACAAGTTCACGTCCGTCGCCGCGATGCTCGACGCGGCCGCCGTTGGCGTTGGTCAGCGGCGCAGCGTCGACCGTTGGCGAAGGCGTCGAGGCACCTGATGAATCCGCCCACTTGGTGGGGCGGTCGCGGATCAGGTGTGCCCGACAACTGATTGAGGAAGTGCGAGCCTGCGCACGTCGATGAGCCTGGTGATATCGCTTGCGGTGACGATACCCACAACGCGGCCGGCGTCCATGACGAGTGCGCGGTGGCCCGCATGCGGACTGAGCCGCTCCAGGAGCGCGACAAGCGGCTCGTGCGGTGTCGCGGTAGTCACCTGCTCCAGTGGTAGCGCGACATCCTGCACTCGGGTGGTGGCGCGCTCATGTGGTGCGACGCCACGCAGTTGCGCCAGCGTGATCAGCCCCACGATCGACCTGTCGCGGTCCTCCACCGGGTACGCGGAGTGTCGATCACCCAGCAGGTAGCTCTGAATAAAGTCCTCGACGGTGATCCATCCGGGAGCTGTGTGTGGCTGGGCGGTCATAACGTCGGCTACGCGCACGCCGGCGAGGGACTGCCGGGTCAGCACGTGTGTCTCCTCCTCGCGGGCGGCAACGAAAAGGAACCAGCCGATGAACGCCAACCACACTCCACCGACCACCCCACCCGCGAGGAACTCCAACAGCCCGAGGGCGATGAGTACGAATGCCACAATGCGGCCGGCGCGCGCAGCGCCGAGAGACGCGCGCACCTTGTCCCCGTGCCGGTGCCAGAGATAGGCACGCACAACTCGGCCGCCGTCCAGCGGTGCGCCCGGCAACAGGTTGAATAAGCCCAGTAGCAGATTGATGCCTGACAACCACCACGCCACGCCAAGAACAATGTGTGAGGCGCCGAGCGCGCTCAGTCCCGCGGCTACGCCACCGAACATTGCTGCAAGTACAAGGCTCGTGACCGGTCCAGACACTGCAATCCGGAACTCCGCACGAGGTGTCTTCGCCTCTCCGCTGAGATTGGTGACGCCTCCCAACAGCCATAGCGTCACCCCCGACACCGTGATGCCCGAGCGGCGAGCGAGCACGGCATGCGTCAGTTCGTGGGCGAGCAGCGACGCAAGCAGAACCAGAGCACCGCTCGCACCGGCTATCCAATACAGCGTCGCCGAATAGCCCGGCGCTGTGCCGGGCAGAGTGGTGGCCAGGCTCCACGTGAACAGCCACAAGATGACGATGACGCTCCAGTTGATGCTCACCGGGAATCCGACGATGCGTCCAGCCGGTATGTTCTCGTGCACGGTCACAGGCATTCGGGTACCGCTCGGTCAGGCCGCGACGGCCACGTCAACGGACAGGTGTTCGCCGATGCTGTGGGCGACCGGCCAATCGCCGGCACACATTGCGTGCGCAAGATCGGCTATTAACGGGGTGTGAGCCCCCAGCTCGGCTAGCCATGCGGACACCGTAGGCACGATCTGGTCACCCGGGACGCGGACCGTTCGTCCTCCGTGGAGCCGATCGGTCAGCTGGTAAACCGTCATCGGTGCGTGACTGCGCCTGGCAAAACCGCCGAGTCGCGCAATGAATGCCGTTGAACTCATCGTGGTCTCCTGATGCGCGTGATGCGTCAATCTGACCATCGCCGTCGCAGCTCCGGTAGGGACCAAGGCCATGTGTTCGTGAGCGTTTCGGCTCTGCTTTGCCCTACCAACGGCTCACGGCCAAGAGCCTGTGCACGATGGGCGCAAGCGTTGCCGGACAATGTGAATGCCCTTGCCAGGAAGCAATTCTCGATTGCATCGGTAGTGGATGCGAGCCCCGGTGAGTCCACGCTTCCGGTGATTGAGGCTTTTCCGCCGGTTGGGCAGGGACCTAAGCCCCTACCGGGTTGGCCGGGCGAGCCGCTAGCGTCACCCGCACGGTATTGAAGGGAGAAGCTGTGTCTGACCATGCAGTGGAGGTAACTACGTGGGATCCGGCCGACCACATCGACTTACCTGGCTTCGCGCACGGCCTGACCCGGTACGGCGGTCACTGGTTCGATGTCGGAATCTCGGTTGTGCCGCGCGACGTCGACCCGCTCGAGGCGCTGGACAAAGTGTTCGCCAAGCTCCGCGAGATTGTCGTGAGCGAGCGTGCCGATATTGCGTATTTCACCGTTGATCTCAGAGTGGCGTCCAAGACTCCCGTTCCGCACCCGAGCTAGCCCTTGGGTGTCTCCGGCTGAACCGCTCTGTTGCTCAGGGCTTTACGAGTCCTGACTGAACGAGTGCATTGTCGACGAAGTCCTGCACGGGCCGGGAACGGAAGAATCCCGCGTGACCGCCTGGGTACCAGACGATTTCGGGTTCGCCCCAGTGCTCCCACAATCTGATCACCTGATCCCGGGGGTGTACGACCCGGTCGGCCACCCCGCCGTAGATGAATCTGCCCCGCATCGGCACTCGCGGCGTAAGCGAAAGGGGCGACACCATGCGGCCGAGGGGCTTTGCCTTCATGATCGTCTCGCGGCGCGGGTCGTCGCTTTTGAGGCCGGAGTGGCGGGCGAGAATCTCGGCCAGATCGGCGACGGGGACTCCGAGGATGGCGCAGGTGAGCCCGTCCTCGAGGCTCGCGACGAGTGCCGCGATGTACCCGCCGAGCGACATGCCGTTCAGGCCGATGGCGGATTGTGGCTCCTGCAATCGAATCCACGACAGCACGCGGCGGATGTCCCACACCGCCTGAGCCGCCGCGTGCACATTGTCCAACACATCCTCGCCGGGAAGCACCGCACCCTTCGGCACCCCTCGTTTGCGCGGACCGTGAAGCGGCAGGACAGGCAAAACGACGTTGAGACCAAGATCTTCGTGGAGGTGCCACGCGCGGAACAGCCTCAGGTCCACACCGCCACGACCCATTTCGGTACCGTGCACGCACACCAGCCACGGCCGCGGCTCGGGGTGGCGCAGAAGTAACCCGTATTCGGTCCGGGTCGCGGTATAGCTGAGCCACCGCTCCCGGCCGGGCTCACCCGCGTACGGCGCATAGCCGCTCTCGAATGTGAAGCGTTGGTAGCTGTGGTGTCGGCGCTTGACCTCATGAGTGGTGATTTCTGTCAACGGCGGGGGTGGCGCGAAGAATGCTCTCGGGTTCGCCAGCCACCCGTTCTGTCCGTAGAAGTCGAGTGCGGCGTTGACCTCCCGAGTGATCCGATCGAAAATTTCGCCGGAGCTCACCGGTCGGCTCAACTGCAACCCGAGCAGAACGATCTCGTCGCGCAACGCCTGAGCCGCCAGTCGGATGGTGGGTCGCGCCAGCGGCAGTTCGGTGGGTGTGTGGTCGCGGTAATCGCGCCGCGACTGCGTGTAATACCGTCCTGCCCGCGCGAACGGTCTGACCACTGATCTCAGCGCGTTCGGGCGCGAGGACGCGCCGGTCGGTTGACCGACCGGTTGCACGCCCTCGCCGCGATCAGGTAACGCCACGAAGGGTGATGGTATGCGCTGTGTCGTGGCGGTCTGTCAGCGGCGGCCATTCGCCCCGGGTTTCCACTACGCCTGCGACAGCGTCGTCGCCTTGTCCTGCGCGGCGTGCATCTGGATCTCCGCCTGCTCCAGGTACGAACGGAACTCGCCGGCGTAGTTGTTCATGGATCCGGCCGCGGCGGACAGGCACATGTGAGATGCCTGATGGGCATCCTCGATCATGCTTCGAACTTCGGCAGTCAGCTCAGGGTCGGGTGTCGGCATCTTCGCCTCGAGGCTCACCTCAGCAGTGTCATGCATCACCTGGCAGCCTGCCTTCAGCTCGGTGATGTCGTTTTCTGCCAATCCGCGCTTTGCCTTATCGATCGCCTCCTGCAGCACGCTGAAGTCATCACGGGCGTGTGTCCACCAGGTCGCGACGGCTTCTCTGTCCGCGTTGGCCGCCACCGGCGTTGGATGAGTGCGGTTCGACTGCACGACGATGGCGATCGCGCCGCCGGCCGACAGCAGTACGGCGACGCACACGACCGCGATCAGTCTCCACGTGTGATACCACCGTGTGACCCGCCGTGAGCCTGCTGGCGAAGCCACGCCGATGAGGGCATTGTCGTCGTCGGGATTCGCCTGCCCGGCAGGACGATTCATGGCTCGACCTTTCCCGCTGTCGGCTATCCGTATCAACAGGTTGGTCGATTGCGGGCAACCGTCATAGGGTCTTTCGGCCCGCAACAGCGGTACCTAATGCCTGGTAAGGCCTGGGTTCAGCTCCTACTCACCGCCTTCTCGATCTCCTCCGCGCTCACCTCGCGCACCGGCTGACCCATCGACCACTGGTGTCCGAACGGGTCTCGGAGCACGCCGTAGCGGTCGCCCCAGAACTGGTCCTCCACGGGCATCACCACGGTCGCGCCGGCGTCGACCGCCCGCTGAAACTTCGCGTCGACGTCGTCAACGACGAGGTGAATGGTCACCGGTGTGCCGCCAAGCGCGGTCGGCGTGCTGGACTTGCCGTCGTTCATCTCGGGGAAGTCGTCGTTGAGCATGACCGTCGAGTCGTTGATTTGAACGGCCGCGTGAATGAGCTTCTTGCCGTCCGGTCCTGGAACCCGGCCCAGCTCGACGCCATTGAACGCCTTGACATAGAAGTCGATAGCGGCTGCGGCGTCGTCGACTACCAGGTGGGGCAGCACAGCAGGGGTAACTTCGATCGCCATGAGGATCTCCTTGTCGTAGGTGTTGGGTTGTGGATGTGGCCCCGTGGCGGGGTTACTCATACCGACCGCCCGCGGACCACGAATTCATCGCTACGACGCCATCGAACCACCGGCCACCGACAACCCGGGACCATGTTCCGGCAAGTTCGGCGCCCACCCGACGGCGTACCTGGACCGCGGTAGCCGTGGTCTTGGCCGTGCTTGCCGCGGCGTGCGGGCGGTCGGCCACGGACGTCGACCCGTACCTGTGGCTGGAGGAGTTGGACAGTCCGCGGGTGCAGTCGTGGGTCGAAGCGGAGAATGCCAAGACGCTCGCCGTGCTGGAGAAGGATCCGCGGTTCGCAGACAACATGGCGCGGGCGGTGGCGCTGGGCAATGCGCCGGACCGGTTGCCGCTGGCGGCATTGATGGGCGACGGCTTGGTGTGGAACTTCTGGCAGGACGCCGAGCATCAGCGGGGGATCTTCCGGCAGACGACCGTCGCCGATTACGAGTCACCGCAGCCCCACTGGAAGACGGTGCTGGATCTCGACGCGCTCGCACAGGCCGAGGGCCGCAACTGGGTGTGGGAGGGGATGGATTGCGATCCCATGACCCGTTTGCGGTGTCTGGTGAAGCTGTCAGAGGGCGGCGATGATGCCGTGACCGTGCGCGAATTCGACCGGACGACAGCGCAATTCGTGCCCGGCGGATTCGTGCTGGAGCGCGGGAAGCAATATGCGTCGTGGGTGGATGGTGACACGTTGCTGGTGTCGCGCGCGTGGCAGCCGGGGCACACGACGGTCTCCGGGTATCCGTACATCGTCAAGCGCTGGCAGCGTGGGCACCCGCTCGACCAGGCCGTCGAGGTCGCCCGCGGTGATCGGACAGACGGACTTGCCACTGCGCCTGTGCTTCTGGACAACGGCGCGGGGCGGCGGCTGAGCCTGGTCGCGCGCCGGCCGTCTTTTTATGAGGTCCAGTTGAGTCTGTTGGGCAGCGGGCAGCCGGTGCGACTGGCGTTGCCGCCCAAGGCCGATCTTGAGGCCATGGTCGGCAATGAGGTGCTGGTCTCGCTGCAGCAGGACTGGACGGCGGGCGGCACCAACTTCCATAGCGGGTCGCTGGTGTCGCTGGACGCCGACGAGATGACTAGGGATCCGCAGCACCTGCGGCCCACACTCGTCTACGCGCCTGGTCCGCAGGGGCATTGCAGGGCGTGCAAACCACGCGCGACCGCGTGATCGTCACCTCCCTCTACGACGTCAAGGGGCGGGCCACCGTATACGCCCGAAGGCCGGACGGTACCTGGTTTGGGCAACTGATGACGTTGCCGGACAACGCGACAGTCAATGCGGTGACTGCCGACGACCGCGGCGATATCGGCTATCTCTCGGTCACCTCGATGCTCACCCCGACCACCTTGTACCACCTGGACGCCGCCGAGGGACGCGTGGATCCGGTGAAATCTGCACCGGCGCGCTTCGATTCGTCACGCTTCGATTCGTCGAGCAGATGAAGGCCACCTCACCCGACGGTACGAAGGTTCCGTACTTCATCGTGCATGCCGCCGATATGAAGTACGACGGCGCCACGCCGACGATCCTGCATGCGTACGGCGGCTTCGCCACCTCCTCGACGCCGCGCTACGACGGCCTGCTGGGCACACTCTGGCTCCAGCGCGGGGGCGCGTACGTCCTCGCCAATATCCGCGGCGGCGGCGAATACGGCCCGACTGGCACGATGCGGCGTTGAAAACCAAGCGGCAAAAGGCGTTTGACGATTTCACTGCCGTGGCTCGCGATTTGATCAGCCGCAACATCACCAGCCCGCGGCACCTTGGCATCGAGGGCGGTTCCAACGGCGGCCTGCTCATGGGCGTCGAGTTCGCACAGCACCCGGAATTGTGGAATGCCGTGGACATGCAGATCCCGCTGCTGGACATGGTGCGCTACGAACAGATCGCGGCGGGCGCGTCGTGGGTGGGCGAATACGGCTCAGTGGCTAACCCGGACGAACGCGCATTCCTTGAATCCATCTCGCCCTATGCACAAGTGAAGCGCGGGGTGAAGTACCCCGAGCCGTTCATCTGGACTACCACTAAAGACGATCGCGTCGGCCCGCAGCACGCTCGCAAATTCGCTGCCCGGCTATCCGAGTTCGGCATCCCCTACCTGTTCTACGAGGCCACCCAGGGCGGCCACGGGGCTGGGACCAACATCGACGAGAAGGCCCGGACCGCTGCGCTCGAATACACTTACTTCCAGCGGCAGCTCATGTAGCCGAACGGACGCGCACGCCTCGAGGCAGACCGGCGTCGTCAGACGCCCACGTGGGTGATTGCGGACCAGCCCTCTACCGACTCGACCGATCGCGGGCCGGGGCCGACGTACACCGCCGACGGCCGTACCAGCTTGCCGAGCCGCTTCTGCTCCAGGATGTGCGCGCACCACCCCGCTGTGCGGCCGCAGGTGAACATCGCCGGCATCATCCTGGCGGGCACCCCCGCGAAGTCGAGGATCACCGCCGCCCAGAACTCGACATTGGTTTCGATAGCGCGGTCGGGACGGCGCTCACGGAGTTCGGCCAGCGCCGCCTGCTCCAGCGCGGCGGCCACCTCGTAGCGCGGCGCCTCCAGCCGCTTGGCCGTCGCCCGCAGCACCCGGGCCCGCGGGTCCTCCGCGCGGTACACGCGGTGCCCGAAGCCCATCAACTTCTCTTTGCGGTCGAGGATGTCCTTGACCAGAGCACGCGCGTCGTCGGTGCGCTCTACCTCCTCGATCATCGGGATCACCCGCGCCGGCGCCCCGCCGTGCAGCGGGCCGCTCATAGCGCCGATTGCTCCCGACAGCGCCGCGGCCACGTCGGCGCCCGTCGACGCGATCACCCGCGCGGTGAACGTCGACGCGTTCATCCCGTGCTCGGCGGCCGACACCCAGTATGCATCGATCGCCGCGACCTGCTTCGGGTCCGGATCGCCCTTCCATCGCTTCATGAAACGCTCTGTGACAGTGGAACATTGGTCGATCTCACGCTGCGGAACCGCCGGCCGCTCGATGCCGCGGGCGGATTGTGCGACATACGACAGTGCCATCACTGACGCCCGCGCCAATTGCTCGCGCGCCGTCTGGTCGTCGATGTCGAGGATCGGCGAGTAGCCCCAGATCGGCGCGAGCATCGCGAGTCCGGCCTGCACGTCGACGCGCACGTCCCCGGTGTGGATGGGCAACGGGAACGGCTCCGCGGGCCGCAGGCCCTGACCGAACTTGCCGTCCACCAATAATGACCACACGTCGGCGAATGTGATCCGCTGCTCGACCAGGTCCTCGATGTCCACCCCGCGATAGCGCAGCGCGCCGCCATCCTTGTCCGGTTCGGCGATCTCGGTGGTGAAGGCCACGACGCCTTCGAGTCCGCTGACGAAGTTCTCCGGCACGACAGTCATACGCCGATTCTTCCATCCGCGCGCGAAGGCCTTCCTACCGGTCGGTAACCGCAGCGCGTAGCGTTGCGTCGATGGCGCAACCCGGTGACGAGCATCTGGCGCGGATGCGAGCGGAATATGGATCGGCGGAGAAGGACGGCTCTCCCGACCTGGACGTCGACTGGCTCGCCGACGGCTGGGTTGTGTTGTTGCGCAAGTGGATCGACGACGCGCAAGGCGCGGGCGTAGCAGAGCCGAACGCGATGGTGCTGGCCACCGTTGACGAGCGGGGAAGACCGATGAGTCGGTCGGTGTTGTGCAAGAGCGTGAACGACACCGGAATCACGTTCTTCACCAACTACGACTCGGCCAAGGCCGCGGATCTCGCCGCCAATCCCTACGCGTCGGCGACGTTTCCGTGGTTTGCCCTCGGTCGGCAGGTGCACATCCGCGGTCTTGTGAGCAAGGTCACCGCCGAGGCATCCGCTGACTACTGGTACAAGCGTCCGCGTGGTTCGCAGCTTGGTGCGTGGGCGTCGTCGCAGTCACAACCGATCGGTTCGCGGGCGGACCTGTTGCGACAACTCGACGAGGTGACCACGCGGTTCGCCGACTTCGACGAAGTTCCGGTTCCGCCGAATTGGGGCGGCTATCTTCTGCGGGCCGACGTCGTGGAGTTCTGGCAGGGCCGAGAGGACCGGCTGCACAACAGGATCAAAATAACTGGCGATCGCGTCGAGCGACTGCAACCGTGATGAATCTTCTGTTCTTCGCGCAAGCGGCTCATCGCTGGTGAGCCTGCTCGCCGACACCACTCCCCTTCGCACGCCGGACTTCCGGCGGCTGTGGCTCTCTGGTGTCGTCACCGTCATCGGCGCGAATCTGACGATCTTCGCTGTGCCGGTGCAGATCTACGCGCTGACGCAAAACTCGGCGTACGTCGGCCTCTCCGGTCTGTTCGCATTGGTTCCCCTTGTCGTCTTCGGGCTATGGGGCGGCGCATGGGCCGACGCGATGGACCGGCGCATCCTGCTCATCATCGCGACCTGCGGACTGGCGGTGGCGTCGCTTCTGCTGTGGGTGCAGGCGGCCTTGGCGCTCAACAATGTCTGGGTGGTGCTGTGCCTGTTGTCCGTGCAACAGGCGTTCTACGCCATCAACGCACCGACCCGCTCGGCCGCGATCCCGCGGATGCTGCCCGGCGACCAACTCCCCGCGGCCAATTCGCTGAACATGACGGTGACGCAGTTCGGCGCGATCGTCGGTCCGCTGCTGGCCGGTGTCATGTTGCGCTGGGTCGACCTGTCGACGCTGTACCTGATCGACGTGATCACCTGCTTCGCGCCGATCTGGGCGACGATCCGGTTGAGCCCGATGCCGCCCACCGGCCAGAGTTCATCGCTGGGATTCAGGTCCGTCTGGGACGGGTTCAGGTACCTGGCAGGCAACACCGTGGTGTTGATGTCGTTCGTCGTCGATCTGATCGCGATGGTCTTCGGGATGCCGCGGGCGCTGTTCCCGCAGATCGCCCACGAGAGTTTCGGTGGCCCCGTCGAGGGCGGCACCACGATGGCGCTGCTGGCCGCCGCGATCTCGGCCGGCGCCGTGGCCGGCGGCGTGTTCTCCGGCTGGCTGCCGCGGGTCCGCCGCCAAGGGCTGGTGGTGGTCGCTGCGATCGTGGTGTGGGGGCTGGCGATGGTCGGGTTTGGGCTGTTCAGCGGCGTCGCCGGAGGCCGCACGGGACTCGTCTTGTGGGCAGCGCTGGCGTTCTTGGCGGTCGGCGGGGCCGCGGACATGGTGTCGGCGGCGTTCCGGTCGACGATCCTGCAGCAGGCGGCATCCGACGACGTGCGTGGACGGCTGCAGGGCGTGTTCATCGTCGTGGTCGGCGGCGGTCCGCGGCTGGCCGACGCGACGCACGGCGCGGCAGCGGCCGTCGTCGGCACCACGATCGCCGCCGCGGGCGGCGGAGCGCTTGTGGTGCTCGGCGTGCTCGTCGCGGCGGTGGCTGTGCCCGCATTCGTGCGGTACCGCGTCGCCGATGAGCCGCTTGCGCGAAGAGCGCCAGAGACAGCACCCGATCAGCCCGCTGATGCAGAGAAGTTCCCAGGGTCCCCGCGCTACGATCCACAACGTGGTGGAGGTGGTCGCGGCGGGGATTCCGGGCTTGCGCGAACGCAAGAAACAGCGCACCCGCTCGATGCTGATCGACGCGGCGGTCCAACTGTGCGAGAAACAGGGTTTCGAGAAGACGACGGTCGACCAGATCGCCGCGGTGGCCGACGTGTCGCCGCGTACGTTCAGCCGCTACTTCGCCACCAAGGACGCCGTCATCCTCGCGCTGATCGACGACATGGTCGACGCGATCGCGGTGCAGCTGGAGCGCCAGCCGCCCGGTCTCACCGAACTCGAGGCGCTGCTGGCTGCGCACGTCGCGATGGTCAGAGCGACGGCCTCCGCCCCGCCCGACGGCTTCACCACTGAGCGCCTCAAGATAACCGCGCGGATCGTCAACTCCTCGCCCGCACTTCGCCTGGCCGCCAGTGAATTCCGGCCGAACTCGGTCGCCCTCGTGCTCGCCGAGCGGATGGGCGTCGGTCTCGACGACAGGAGGCTGCGGCTCGTCGTCGCCGTCTGGTCGGCGATCTTGCTGACCGCGCCGGGCGAGCTGGGTCCGGACACCGACTGGGGACAGAACGTCGACATCGACGAGCTCGTCCGCCTGCTCAATGACACCTATAAACAGTTCATCCATATCTGCACCGGCTCGCCCCAGCAGGGCTGACGTGCTGTTCTTACCCCGCGAGGGCGCGGCGCCGCGAATGCGGCTACCGTTTGGTAGGCAATATCACCCTCAGCTGCGAAGAAGGGATCCCTGTGGCCGATAACTCATCCGACGCTGAAGAGTTCGCCACCCTTCAATACCCCGGCGGCGAGCTCGAGCTGCAGATCGCAAAAGCCACCGAGGGCGCCGACGGCATCGACCTGGGCAATCTTCTGTCGAAGTCCGGTTACACGACTTTCGACCCGGGCTTCGTCAACACCGCGTCGACGAAGAGCGCGATCACCTACATCGACGGCGATGCCGGGATCCTGCGCTACCGCGGAATCCCCGATCGAGCAGTTGGCGGAGAAGTCGACGTTCATCGAGGTGAGCTATCTGCTGATCTACGGCGAGCTGCCCACCAACGATGAGCTGGCCAAGTTCACCACCCAGATCCAGCGGCACACGCTGCTGCACGAGGATCTCAAGCGATTCTTCGACGGCTTCCCCCGCAACGCGCACCCGATGCCGGTGTTGTCCAGCGCCGTCAACGCCCTGTCGGCGTACTACCAGGACTCGCTGGACCCGTTCGACGACGAGCAGGTGGAGCTGTCGACTATCCGGCTGCTGGCCAAGCTGCCGACCATCGCCGCGTACGCGTACAAGAAGTCGGCCGGTCAGCCGTTCCTCTACCCGGACAACTCGCTGACGCTCGTCGAGAACTTCCTGCGGATGACGTTCGGGTTCCCGGCCGAGCCGTATGAAGTCGACCCGGAGGTCGTCCGGGCGCTGGACATGTTGTTCATCCTGCACGCCGACCACGAGCAGAACTGCTCGACGTCGACGGTACGGCTGGTCGGGCTCGTCGCAGGCCAACCTGTTCACTTCGATCTCCGGCGCCATCAACGCGCTGTGGGGCCCGCTGCACGGCGGCGCCAACCAGGCGGTGCTGGAGATGCTCGAGAAGATTCGCAAGGCCGACGGCGATGTGCACGATTTCGTCAAGAAGGTCAAGAACCGCGAAGACAACGTGAAGCTGATGGGCTTCGGCCACCGCGTGTACAAGAACTACGATCCGCGGGCGCGCATCGTCAAGGAGCAGGCCGACAAGATCCTCGGCAAGCTCGGTGGCGACGACGAGCTGCTCGACATCGCCAAGGCGTTGGAAGAGGTCGCGCTGACCGACGACTTCTTCGTCGAGCGCAAGCTTTATCCCAACGTCGACTTCTACACGGGCGTCATCTACCGGGCGATGGGGTTCCCGACGCGGATGTTCACCGTGCTGTTCGCGTTGGGCCGGCTCCCGGGCTGGATTGCACACTGGCGCGAGATGCACGACGAATCCGGCGGCAAGATCGGTCGGCCGCGCCAGATCTACACGGGCTACACCGAGCGCGACTACAAGGCCATCGACACCAGGTAGCTCACTTCCCGTTCCCGCGAGCGTGCGTGTCGGGGCCATGACACGCCGATTTCGGTGGAATTTTGCGCACTCTCGCGAGCGTTGCGGCTTCGTCGACTGCGAGCGTGCGCATTTGTACGCAATTCTGCGGCGTGTCGCGTGCAGACACGCACTCTCGCGGCAAGGGGGACTCGCGCGGGAAGCTAGCCGGACTCGAGGACGGCCATCGCGGCGTTGTGGCCGCCGATGCCCGACACCCCGCCCCCTCGCCGAGCTCCCGCTCCGCACAGCAGTATTCGGTCATGTGCGGTTGCCACACCCCAGCGACGGGCAGGCGAATCGAGCGGCTCGTCGTCCTCCACGAACGGCCACTGGAGCCCGCCGTGAAAGATGTTGCCCGCCGTCATGGAAAGTGACCTCGCCAAGTCGTACGTGGTCTTCGTCTCGATGCAACCTCGCATCACCACAGCCTGAATCGGTTCCGCAAGAACCGAATTCAATGAATCGAACACTGCTGACCTCAGCCGCTCCGCCAATCCGTCCTCATTGAGGAGCCCGTGCGGCGTCTGCAGCCCGAACACGGTCAACGTCTGTGCTCCGGACGCCCGCAGCGATGGCGCAAGAATGCTCGGATCGGACAGCGAGTGACAGTAGATCTCGCACGGCAGCGGATCGGGCACTTCACCGCGCGAGGCCGTGTCATACGCCGATTCCAGTTGGCGCAGCGACTCGTTGACGTGAAAGGTGCCTGCGAACGCCCGCTCGGCCGTGATACTGGTATCACGCAGTCGCGGAAGCCGTCTCAGCATCATGTTCACCTTCACCTGACTGCCCGGCGCCGTGACAGGTGGCTGCTCACCCAGCAGTGACGAAAGCACAGTCGGCGTCACATCTGCCAGTACGAACTGTCCGTGCACTCGACGCTCGTCGTCGTTCACGCGGTACCGCACGTCACCATCCGGCTCTATCGCGACAACCTCTGCCCCGGTGATGATTTCGACGCCATAGTGCAGCGCGGCCTCGGTCAGCTCATCGGTCACCGCGCCCATGCCGCCGATCGGGACGTCCCACTCGCCACCGAGCAGGTGGTAGAGAAAGCAGACGTTCTGCCGCAGCGACTCCTCGTCCAACCGGGCGAATGTCCCGATCAAGGCGTCCGTCGCGATCACTCCGCGCGCCAGATCGTCTGGTACCGCATCCCTGATCGCCCGACCGATCGGCTCCTCGATCATCGATGTCCACGCCGCTTCGGCGTTGACGAGTCGCCGCGCCTGGCTGCGCCGCAACAATGGTTCGGTCACCGTGGGCCACAGCGCTTCTGTGACCAACCGGCAGCGGCGGTAGAAGTCGTCGGCGATACCGCGATAGGGACCAACGAGCAGCCCGCGGCGGCCGCCGGTCGCCGGGTCCGGTGTATATGACGAGAACCTGCGCCGCCCCAACGGGACGTGCACGGCCAGATCCTCGAGGATCCGCGGCGGCAACAAACTCACCAAGTACGCATAGCGGGAGACGCGGGCGTCGACACCGTCGAACAGACGTTCCGACACCGCCGCGCCGCCGACGCGGTGGAGCCGCTCCAGCACCAGCACCCGCTTGCCGGCGCGTGCGAGGTACGCCGCGGCGACTAGGCCGTTGTGCCCCCCGCCGACGACCAGGGCGTCATACGCGGTCAGCTCAGGTAGCCCTCGACCTGATCGGCCGGGCGCACCTGGGCATCCTTGGGATCACCGCCGGTTTCGCGGAGCGCACGGCGCTGTCGCAGGAGGTCCCAGCACTGGTCCAGCTGCGTTTCGACGGTTGTCAGGCGTGCATGTTCCTCGTCGCCGCTGATCTCTCCCCGCTGCAACTTGCCGCGCAGATCCTTCTCCTCGGCGACCAGCGCGTTGATCCGCCCGAGGGTGTCGTTGTCCTCTGCCACATCTACAGTCTGCCCGCTAGCGTTGTGATGGTGACCGACAAACCCGAGATCGACTTCCCGTCCGGCCCGGCACCCACCGAACTCGTCATCGACGACGTCGTCGTCGGCGACGGTGCAGAGGCGGTTCCCGGCAGCACCGTCGAAGTGCACTACGTCGGCGTCGAATATGACACCGGAGAAGAATTCGACAGCTCGTGGAGCCGCGGGCAGCCGATCGAATTCCCGCTGCGCGGGCTGATACAAGGTTGGCAGGACGGCATTCCCGGGATGAGGGTCGGCGGCCGTCGCAAGCTCACCATCCCGCCCGAGCAGGCCTATGGCCCCGCGGGGTCGGGGCATCAGTTGTCCGGCAAGACCCTGATCTTTGTGATCGACCTGCTCGGCACACGCTGACGAGCGACATCGATATTCGGACGAAGTCGTATCGATGGGACCCCAATCGTCCTAGGCTTGATCTGTCGAGATAACCGAATATCTTTCGTTGTGACACAGGAGGCCCGATGGCCGCTTCCGATGAAAGTCGCAGGATCACAAGCTGGCGCACCGCCTCGATGTTCTACCGCCGGCCACCCGGCTTGGGCTGGTTGCTGGCGCTGCTGGCGGTACCCCTCCTGTTGGGATTGCTGGGCTGGGGCGTGGTGGACAAGTCCAAGCAAAACGTCAATGTGACGATGCCGAGTATCAACCCGTCGGTGACGTTGAGCGCACCATCGACCAACCCACCAAACGGGAATTCGCCCGAACTGGGATTCGCGCCGCTGTCAATCCTTCGCAACGGCAACGACATTACGCTGTCCGGCGACCTGCCCGACACTGCCGTCAAGACGTCCCTGATGGACACGCTGAAGGGCGTGTTCGGGGCAGACGTCAACCTGATCGACAACCTGAACGTCACGGCCGGTGTGAAAGCACCCGACCTTTCCGGGCTCGGCAATGTGCTCAAAGCGGCGGTTGACATTGCGGACTTCAATTGGAAGCTCGACGGCGACACCATCACCCTCACGGGAACGGCACCGTCGGATGACCTGAAAGCTGCAGTCGAGGCGGCAGCCAAAGCCGGATGGCCGAATATGAAGATCGACAACCAGATTCAGGTCGCGACCGCGTCGGCGCCGTCGTCAGCATCACCGGCGCCCGGCGGAGCATGCACCAGTTTGCAGACAGATGTCAACGCTCTGCTGCGGACACCGATCAATTTCGACACCGACGGCTACACGCTGACGCCCGGCTCCCAGCAGATGCTGACACAAGTCGCGGACAAGCTGAAGGCTTGCCCTGACTCCAAAGTCGCGGTCGGCGGATACACCGACAACACCGGAAGCGACGCCATCAATGTTGCGCTGAGTGAAAATCGCGCGAAATCGGTTGCCGACTTCCTGATTTCGCAGGGCGTTACCGGCGCCAACGTCACATCGAGGGGCTACGGTTCAGCCAACCCGATCGCCGGCAACGATACGCCTGACGGTCGCGCTCAGAATCGCCGCGTCGAAATCACGGTCAGCTAAGGAGAGTTCGCTATGGACTTCGTGATCCAGTGGTTGTGGTATTTGCTGGCATTCTTTGTGGGTTCGTTAGTCGCGTGGCTGATCACGGTCATTTCGATCAGGCGCACCAGCGAGGAAGAGGCACTGGCCGACCTCCCCGGTTCGCGTGAGATCGGAGCACGGTGATGCATGACGTGAACGGGTGGCTGATGGCCCTGGCGTTCGTTATCGGCTTGCTGCTGACGTTCGCCTTCATGATCCGGCGCGTCAGGCGGGAGGTGCCGATCTACGCTGCCGCCGGTGGTACCGCGGCGCCGAAATCCACCGGAGGCAAGACGCCGGAAACCAAAGAGGAGCCATACGGAAGTGGCTCGCTTCGGCTCGCGGCGGGCGCCGGCGCGCCGTCGGGCTACGCGATCAAGGGCAACGAAGATTCGATGCTCTTTCACACACCGGACAGCCCGTCCTACGAGCAGACGATTGCCGAGGTCTGGTTCCGGGACGAAGAGACCGCCGAGAAGGCGGGATTCACGCGCTGGGACAAGAATAAGGAGTAGCCGGGCGGGGGGCCTAACTCGCGGCGTCACCGTACCACGGCGTGGGGCCCGGCAGTCGCAGCAACAGTCTCGCCCCACCCAGTGGGCTTGCTTCCAACGAGGCTGTGCCGCCATGTAATTCGGCCTGCTGCGCGACGAGTGCCAGCCCGAGCCCGGACCCGAACTGAGACGCGGTCGAGCCGCGGGAGAACCTCTCGAACACGACCTTGCGCTCCTCTTCGGGGACGCCGGTGCCGTTGTCATCGATTGCGATCTCCACCCCGGCGCGGGAACTCACCGCCGACAGCTGAATCCGCGTCGCGCCGCCGTGTTTGACCGCGTTGGCGATCGCGTTGTCGACCGCAAGCCGCAGCCCGGCGGGCAACCCGACGATGATCACCGACGGCGACGGCATCAGCGAGACATCGAGATCCGGGTAGATCCGTATCGCGTCATGGGCGGCGCGGTCGAGCAACTCGGTGATGTCGACAGGGACGTGATCATCAGACGTCGACAGCTCGCCCTGAGCCAGCCGTTCCAGCGCAGACAACGTCGCCTCGATGCGCGATTGCGTGCGGATCACATCGTTGAGCACTTCCTTGCGCTGCTCGTCCGGCAGATCCAGTGTCGCCAGCACCTCGAGGTTGGTTCGCATCGCGGTCAGCGGCGTGCGCAGTTCGTGCGACGACACCGCGGCGAAGTCGCGCGCCGACGCGAGCGCGGCCTTGGTGCGGTCCTGTTCCTTCCAGATGCGCTGCAGCATGCCGTTGAGGGCATCGGCGATCTCGACCGCCTCCGTCGCACCACGGATTTCGACGTCCGGCGCTTCATCGCCGGCGTCGACCGACTGCGCCTGCTGCGCCAGGCGCTTGAACGGCCGCACCGCGAACGTCGCGAGCAGCCAGCCCAGCACCGCCGCCGCGCCGATCGCAGACAGGCAGATCAAGATCACCCGCCGGTGCAGGTTGTTCGTCTCCGCGATCGTGGCGTCGTATGTCGCGCCGACGGCGACCGACATCTGTTCGGGGGTACGGATATCCACCGTGCGAACCCGGTAGCGGACCCCGTTGACGTAGGTATCGGCGTAGCCGGCGTCCAGCTTCGGAAGTATGACGTTCGAATTGGAGGTCACCTGACCGTTCTCGCGCACGGTGATGACCGCGTCCTGATCGTTGGGCGAGCGCGGGATCTCGCCGAGGCCGCGGGGGATGAACGGGATCGCGAAGCCGGCGGCCTCGTCCAAGCGGCGGTCGAGCCGCTCGCGCCGGTCGTTGGTGATACCGATCCAGACGATGGTCCCGACGATCAGGACGACGATCGCTGCGCCGATTGCCGTCGCGAACGCCACCCGGGTCCGAAGAGACGGGGTGCGGCGGAAGATGCGCGACAGGCCGTTCATGACATCACTGGATTCGCAGGACGAATCCCACTCCACGAACGGTATGCAACAACCGGGGCGCCCCGCCAGTTTCCAGCTTGCGGCGCAGGTATCCGATGAAGACGTCGACGACGTTGGTGTCGGCGGCGAAGTCGTAGCCCCAGACCAGCTCGAGCAGCTGCGCGCGCGACAACACCGCGGTCTTGTGCTCGGCAAGCACGGCCAGCAGGTCGAACTCCCGCTTGGTCAGGTCGACGTCGACGCCGTTCACCCGTGCCCGCCGGCCCGGGATGTCCACCTCCAGCGGGCCGACCTGGATGGTTTCCGAGCTGAACGTCGCCGTCGAGCCCCGGCGGCGCAACAGCGCGCGCACGCGTGCCACGAGCTCGGCCAGCACGAACGGCTTGACCAGGTAGTCGTCGGCGCCGGCCTCCAGCCCGGCCACCCGGTCGTCCACCGAGCTGCGGGCCGACAGCACACACACCGGCACGTCGTTGTCCATCGCCCGCAGCGCGGTGACCACGCTGACCCCGTCGAGCACGGGCATGTTGATGTCGAGGACGATCGCGTCGGGCCGGGTCTCGGTGGCGCTGCGCAGCGCTTCGGCACCGTCCACCGCCGTGGCCACGTCGAACCCGGACAGCCGCAGGCCACGCTCCAGCGAGGCGAGCACATCGGGGTCATCGTCCACTACGAGCACACGGGGCGAGGCGACACCACCACTGTCCATGCATGCAATCTTGCCTGATGATTCACCGCCGGTGAGGTAGGCGCGTGAGGGGATGGGAGGAAAGATGGCCGGACCTCGCCTGATGGCAAAGCGACGTTATTGTTGCGGTGTTACCATCTGGAACTTATGCTGCCGTCTACGACACGTCTGATTGTCGAGCCTGACGATGGTTTGAAACCAGTCCAGGAATTTATCGAATCGGCGGAATCCTCCCTTCTGATAAAGCAATTCACCTTCACGGAAGAAAGCTTCATTCAGGCAGTCATCGACCGAAAAAATGCAGGCGTCGATGTGCGTGTGATGCTCAACCCGAAACGGTCGGGCGGGGATCGCGCCAATGACGAAACTTATGAGAAATTCAAGGACGCCGGCGTAGATGTTCAATGGGCGAATCCGAAGTTCTATGTCACGCATGAGAAATCGATAGTAGTGGACGGCAAAGCCGCCCTGATCGCCACTTTCAATCTCACTGAAAAGTATTTCTCGCTCACGCGCGACTACGGCATCATCACGTTCCAGCCGCATCGAGTGGCCCAGATAACCGAGGTGTTCGAAGCCGACTGGGAGCACCGTGACTGGACCTGTTCAACCTACGAAGGGTTGCT
Organism: uncultured Actinomycetota bacterium; assembly: GCA_963744085.1. GTDB lineage: Bacteria > Actinomycetota > Actinomycetes > Mycobacteriales > Mycobacteriaceae > Mycobacterium. The sequence goes on along the minus strand of CAVUSK010000009.1, from coordinate 45,344 downwards.
CTGGAGCAATTCGAATTCGCGGTATCACATGGCCCGGTTCATCGACACCGCCGAGGAGCGGCTCGATATCCAGCATCCCAAGTACGTCGATGCAGTGATTCTCGATCACATCGCCGCCGCAGCCGATCGCGGCGTCAAGGTGCATGTCCTGTGCGGCGGCCGGCACGGCATCAGCGAGTGGGACGTTCTCGACACCTTCGCGTCGCTGCGCACACTGCGACGATTCGGCGTCAAGGTGCACAAGCAGAAGAACCTGCGGGTGCACGCGAAGCTGCTGATCGCGGACAACGAGCACGCGTTGCTCGGTTCGATGAACATCGACCGAAGCGCTTTCGACATGCGCCGGGAACTGGGCATCACGATCAGCGACCATGACGTCGTCACCCGGTTGAAGGAGGTCTTCGACACCGACTGGGACCTCTCCCATCACTACGACCCGCCGGATCCGCTCGATCCCGCCAAGCATCACGAGGACGACTTTCCCCACGACGAAGATCTCATGCATGAGTGAGATCGAGCTTCCGCGAGAAAAGGTTTCGCTGTTCGAGCTTGCATGGACGTTCAACCACATTGCCATCGCTTCGTTCGGTGGCGGGTTGTCCGCATGGTCGCGGGAAGTACTGGTGGTCGAGAAGAACTGGATGGGCGAGGAGGAATTCCTCAGCGCCATGACGATGTGTCGGATACTGCCCGGCGCCAATCAGGTGAACATGGCGGTGTTCGTCGGCACCAAGATGGGCGGCATCCCGGGCGCGGCGGCGGCGATCCTCGGCCTCTGCCTGATGCCCGTCGTCTTCATCCTGGCGATGGGATACATCTACTTCCGCTTCAAAGAGGTGCCCGCGGTGAAGAGCGTTCTGCACGGCGCGTCCGCGGCTGCGGTCGCGCTGACCCTGGCCATGGTGATCAAGACCGGCCAGAAGTGCTTGAAGGGGCTTGTCCCGGTGCTGCTTTTCGCCGCGACCTTCGTGCTGAACGGCTTGTTGCGATGGCCGCTGCCGGTAACGCTGGCCATCGTCGCTCCTGTGAGCCTGATATGGGCGTGGCCGCGAGAAAGTACCGCGTGAATACGTACCTTCAGGTGGCAGCGCTTTTCAGCACGCTGTCACTGCTTTCCATCGGCGGCGGTAATGCGGTCATGCCCGAAATGCACATGAGAGCGGTCAACGGAGCACATTGGCTGACCAGCTCCCAATTCGCCGACATATTCTCCATCTCCCAGGCTGCGCCAGGACCGAGCATTCTCATCGTCACACTGGTAGGTTATGCGGCCGGGCTGGCGGTTGGGGGTGTTCCCGGTGCGATTCTCGGTGGTGTCATTGCGACGGTGTCGATGATATTGCCCGCGGCAATTCTGGTTTATGTGCTCACTCTTTTTTGGCAGAAGGCACAGAAATCCCGGTTACGATATGCGGTCGAAAAGGGCTTTGCACCCCTGACGGTGGGCCTCATATTAGCCACGTCATTGGTGATGAGCCGGGCGGCCGACCACGATTGGCGTGCCTATTCGCTGACCGCAGTTTGCACTGCAATTTTCGTATTCAGTAAGGTCAATCCCCTCATTGTCGTCGTCGCTGCCGGGGCGGTCGGCTATCTCGGCTTCGTGTGACCGAAGCCTCGTGCCGCAGACGCTGGAAGCAGTTGACCTCAACTTTTGTTGAGGTCTTAACGTGGGGACGATGAGCATGGAATCAGCGGCCTGGGGCGCCCTGCACCGGCAGGTGACGGCGCGGGACGGCGACGTGCGTTCACTGGCCGATCGCGCGCTGATCGGCCGGATCTGGCGCTTCGCGGCCCGGCATCACCGCAGGCTCGCGGCGTTCGTCGCGGTCAGCGTGGTGACCGCACTACTGGCAGTCGCCACACCGATGCTGGCCGGGAAGGTCGTCGATGCGATCGTGCGCGGCGGGCCGGCCTCGACGGTGGTGGTGCTCGCGCTCGTCATCGCGGCTGTGGCACTGGCCGAGGCGGGCGTGTCACTGGTCACCCGCTGGCTGTCGTCGACGATCGGTGAGGGCCTGATCCTCGACCTGCGCACCGCGGTCTTCGACCACGTGCAGCGGATGCCGATCGCGTTCTTCACCCGAACCCGCACCGGCGCGCTGGTCAGCAGGCTCGGCAACGACGTGATCGGGGCACAGCGGGCGTTTTCCGACACGCTGTCCGGCGTGGTGTCCAACGCCGTCACGCTGACGCTGACGCTGGCCGTGATGATCGGCATCTCGTGGCAGATCACGTTGTTGTCTCTTCTGCTGACGCCACTGTTCGTGGTGCCCGCGCGCCGGATCGGCAGGACGATGGCCCGGCTCTCCCGGGAAAGCGCGACACACAACGCCACGATGAACACCCAGATGACGGAACGCTTTTCGGCGCCGGGCGCAACGCTGGTCAAGCTGTTCGGCAGTCCGGCACGCGAATCGCGCGAATTCGGGTTGCGCGCAGGGCGGGTGCGCGACATAGGGGTGCGCTCCTCGATGCTGCAGTCGACGTTCATGAACTCGCTGACGCTGATGTCGGCGTTGGCGTTGGCACTGGTTTACGGGCTCGGCGGGGTGCTGGCGATCGGCGGGCATCTGCAGGCCGGGGCGATCGTCTCGTTGGCGCTGCTACTGACCCGGTTGTACGCGCCGCTGACCGCGCTGGCCAATGCCCGCGTCGAAATCGCCAGTGCCCTGGTCAGTTTCGAGCGGGTCTTCGAGGTGCTCGACCTGGTCCCGCTGATCCGGGAGGCGCCGGACGCTGTCGCGGTGCCCGACGGGCAGGTCGCGGTCGAATTCCGCGACGTCCGGTTCGGTTACCCGTCGGCCGACAAGGTGTCACTGGCCTCCCTCGAGGAAGTTGCGGTTCTCGACGATCGCGGCGGAGACGAAGTGCTGCACGGCATTTCGTTTACCGCCGAACCGGGTCAGATGGTGGCGCTGGTCGGCTCGTCGGGTGCGGGAAAGTCGACGATCGCCTCGCTGCTGGCGCGGCTGTACGACGTCGACTCCGGCTCGATACGACTCAACGGCATCGACGTGCGCGACCTCACGTTCGCGTCGCTGCGTGACACCGTCGGCATGGTCACGCAGGACGGGCATCTGTTCCACGAGTCCATCCGCTCCAACCTCGCGCTTGCCGCTTCCCGCGCGACCGACGACGAGCTGTGGGAGGCGCTGCGGCGCGCCCGGTTGGCCGACGTCGTCGCGGAGATGCCCGACGGGCTCGACACCGTGGTGGGGGAGCGCGGATACCGGCTCTCCGGCGGACAGCGCCAGCGGTTGACGATCGCTCGACTGCTGTTGGGGCGGTCCCGTGTCGTGGTGCTCGACGAAGCCACGGCGTCGCTGGACTCGGCATCTGAAGCCGCTGTGCAGCAAGCTCTTTCGGAGGCGCTTGCCGGTCGGACGTCGATCGTGATTGCGCATCGGCTCTCCACTGTGCGCGCCGCAGACGTGATCCTGGTGGTCGAGGACGGCCGCATCGTCGAACGCGGCACCCACGAGCAGCTCCTGGCTCGCGGCGGCCGCTACGCCGAGCTGTACCTCACACAGTTCGGCGACGACACCGCCGCGGCGTAGAACACTCAGCCGAGGTGCGCGGACAACAGCCAGGCGCCAACCGACTTGCGGCCGTCCGGTTCCTCCCTCACGTCCTGGAAGGGCAGTGCAGCGAAGCCCTCGGGAAAGTTGGCGTGGATGCGCGCAGGCCTGATCTCGTCGATGGTCCAGTACTTCGAGACGACGTCACGCAGTTCGTCAGCGGTGACGGGATTCGCCGGGCCGTCAGGCATGCCGGCGCGGTCGAACACGAGCACGAAGTACGACGCGCCGGGCGCGGCCGCCCGGACGATCGAGCGCTGGTATCCCTCGCGCAGCTCCACCGGGATCGAATGGAACAGCGTGCTGCTGCTGATCATGTCGGTGCTGATTTTGCTGACACAGACGGGAAATCTTGCAGTGGTAACGAAGCCGGGGCGACGACCCTTGGCAGGCTAGCCGCCGCGCTGCTGCTCCGATGCCAAGTACTTCACCATCTGACAAAGGTTTATAACAGCCGCGCTCAACTTGTAGATGGTGGCGTCCCGATCTTTCACGCACGACTGCCAGTCCGGGAACTCCTGCGGGAGTTTCTCGTTGTCTGCGTTGAGGTGGATTTTCTGCTCGATTTGGTCGCACACATCCGCGAGGGTCAAGTCTCCCGGCGCACCGATGTCGGAGAACCACTTATCAGTCATGTCAGATCGTCTCTCGTCAGAAGGAACAAAGCTCCCAAAGCTCGCAGGGTATCGGGTCGCTGTCACGAGACTTCTGCGGGACCGGGCCGTTGAGGCGTGTAGTAGTTACCCACTAGGTGGCGCACCACTGGGTTTGCGGACACCGTTCACACCACAGGATTGCCAGCCTTTGGGTATGTTAAGTGAATAGACAGGGTGCTGTCGACGATCGTGCCGAACCTGCGTCGTAGCCGGTGAACGAGCTGATGTCGGCGACTTCGAACGTCGCGCCCCTCAGGCCGCGCTCCGCCGCACGGGCCTTGGCCAGGTCGATCGCAGTGGGTGAAAGGTCAAGTCCGACAGTGGTGTAGCCCAGCTCCGCCAGCTGCAGGGACACGGCCGCTTCGCCGCAGCCCACGTCGAGCACGTCGCCGTGGAACTTGCCCGCCTCGATCAGCGCGGCGAGCTCGGGCTGCGGTTCGTCGATGCTCCACGGCGGCCGTGTGCCCAAACCGAACTCGGCCATTTCTCCGCGGTAGGCGGATTCGAATTGGAAGTCTTCCGGTGTTGTCGTCATGATCCATAGATATCAATCAGGTTGATATATGTCAAGATGGTTGACATGACGTACCCCGAAGATCAGCCGCTTGGGTATCTGCTCTACCGGCTCATGACCGCGCTGCGCCCCGCGGTCGCCGCGGAATTGCAGCCGCTCGGGCTGGTGTTGCCGGAGTTCGTCTGCTTGCGCATCCTGTCGATGACGCCCGGCAGGTCCAACGCGGAGCTGGCGCGTGACACCGGCGTGTCGCCGCAGGCGATGAATAACGTCCTGCGTGGTCTGCAAGACCGCGGCATCGTGGCCCGGCCGGCGACGGTGTCGTCGGGACGGGCGTTGCCCGCACAGCTGACCGCCAAGGGCAGGGCCCTGTTGAAGCGCGCCGAGGCGGCGGTACGGACGGCCGACGAGCGGGTGCTCGCCAACCTCACCGCCGCGCAACAGCGTGAGATCAAGCGGCTTCTCGACGCGGCAGCCCCCGACAGACTCACCGGTACACCAGGCCGCTGAGTTGCCAGGTCAGCGTGCGCTGTACCGCAGGCACATGAGAGGCCAGCGTCATCGCGGTGTTTCGGGCGGGCCGCAGCGCTGACGGCAGCGTCGCCAGCCTGGTCAGCCGATCGGTCAACCGCAACACCTGCTGGGCGATCGGCCGCCGCGCCTTGCTGTAGGCGTCGAGCAGCTCGGCAGACTCCCCGCCGATCACCCGGGCCAGGATGTCCGCGAGTGCGACGGCGTCCTGGATGCCCAGGTTCATGCCCTGTCCACCGGCAGGACTGTGCACATGGGCAGCGTCGCCGGCGAGGACCAGCCTGCCCGTTCGGTAGGTGTCGGCGACGCGATGGTGGATCCGGAAATGCGACCCCCACAGGACATCCGTGACCACGAGCCGGCTCGCCCCGAACCCGCGCGCGTCGAGCACCTGCTGAACGAAGTTCAAAGACGGCTTCCACGGCGCGACGGGCACCGGTGCGACTATCCGATAGATTCCGCCGGGCAGCGGCGCCACCACCAAGAGTCCGGCCGTCGCGTAGAACAGCAGGATCTCGCCGACCGGAACATCCCCATCAAGGCGGACATCCGCCAGCGCGAACGATTCCGGATAGGCATGGCCGCGAAAGCCGATGCCCGCCGCCGCGCGCACCGCGCTGTTCATGCCATCGGCGCCGACGACATACCGGGCACGGATCTCGTCGCCGTCGTCGAACGTCGCTACCGCACCCTGCGCGTCCTGCCGCAGCGCGGTCAGTTTCTTGGGCCGCGCCACCTGGCCTCCCAGCTCCTCGAGCCGGTCGAGCAGCAGTTGCTCGGTGTCGGCCTGCGAGATCATCAGCGTGTACGGGTACTGCGTCGGCAGCACGCTGAAGTCCAGCGGCATCAGCACGCGGTTGCGGTCCCGGATGCTGAAATTGCGCGCCTGGATGCCGTGCTTGACGAGGCGCTCGCTTACGTCGATCTCTTCGAGCACTTCGAGTGTTCGCGCCGAAACGGCCGCCGCTCGGGAGGTGTTGGCGCCTTCGGGCAGCGCGTCCACCAACGTCGCCTGCACTTCCCGCGCCGCCAGGGCCGCGGTCAACGTCAACCCGGTCGGGCCGGCCCCGATGACCAGCACATCTGTCGATTTCATCTCTGAACCTCCTTTTGTCAACGCTTGTTGGCATCAAGAATGCGCCCGAAACCGGCGTCTGTCAACAGACGTTGGCCTACAATCGTTGACATGGCCACGAGAAGCTCTGAGCGGACGAAGGCAGCGATCCTTTCCGCCGCCCGCGACAGGTTCGCGGCGGTGGGATACGACGCCGCGACGATCCGGGGGATCGCTGCTGACGCGGGCATCGACCCGGCCATGGTCATGCGGTATTTCGGTAGCAAGGACAGGCTGTTCGCGGCGGCTGCCGAGTTCGACCTGCGGTTCCCGGACTTCACCGGCGTCGATCGCGAGCACCTCGGGACGGCTCTGGTGAGCCACTTCCTCGAGCGCTGGGAGGGCGACGAGCCGTTGGTGCTGTTACTGAAGTCGAGTGCGACGAACCACGAGGCGGCGCAGCGGATGCGTCAGATCTTCGTGACGCAGCTCGAGCCGTTGGTGGCCAGATTGGCCCCCGACGCCGCAGGTGTGAGGGCGGGACTGGTCGCGACGCAGATCCTCGGCCTGGCGTTCGGCCGATATGTGTTGCCGTTGCCGCCGATCGCGCACATGTCGCGCGACGAGGTCGTCGGCTGGATCGGCCCCACGGTCCAGCGCTACCTCGACGGCGAAAGGCCCTAGGCCTGAATCTCTCCGGCGATCTTGCGTTCGATGCTCGCCCGCGTCACCGCAGGCAACGCGATCAGGCCATCGAGCTCCTTGCGCGCCCGGCTGTACGCGCTCTGCCGTTCTTGCGGGGTCGCGGCGGTGTCGGTTGCAAGCCGTATCAGGTTCTGGGCGCGCGCGATCCGCTGCTGATCCTCCGACGAGAAGTCGCTTCGGCGGCGCCGAATGGCCTCGGCCTCAGCGACCTCGAACGCACTGACGTAGTCGGCGACCGTGTCGCGGTACAGCAGCTGGGCGTCCCGGTCGCCCATCAGATCGTCGACCGTCTCGGGCCGCAACAGATCAGCCCGTCGCTTGGCTCTGTGAAATGCGATCGTGAGCGGATTGCGCATGTCCGTCATCATCGGGAAGTCGAGGAGCTTGGCGATGTCGAGCTCGTACTCCAGCCATTTGGCGTCGGTCGCGCCGTGCTCCTCGAGAACTCTCGTCATCTCGCGGCGATTCGCGGCCTCGTTGGTTCGCGCGCGCCCCGAGGCTTCGGCGAGGGCGATCTTCGCCTGCTGCTTGATCCGGTAGCGCTCGAGTCGCCGGTCGGCCCGCCGCTCATTGGCTGCTGCGATCGCCCTCAGGCCAGCGCCGATCACACCGCCGAGCGGGAAGATCAACCACCAGAACTGCAGCACGAACCCCATCTGCCCAGAATGCCACCGGCGCTGGGATGGGTTTCGAAGCAGCCGGTTGCGGGGAATGATGGCGGGTGGATATCGGCACGAAACGATACAGTCGGTTCGCGCGTGCGGCGCGCGGTGAGTACCCGATGACGGACACCCCGACCTTGCGTGTCCTGGATAGGAGCATTAAATGAGCTACTCGACAGGCCCGGGCGGTTACGGCGGCCCTCCGCAACCGAGCAATCCGGGGTACAGCCCACAATCACCGAGCTACGGCGCCGCGCCGGCACCGGGCCCAGGCAAGAGCCTGCCTTTCTACTTGAACATCGGCGTGGTCGCACTGGGCGTCATCAGCTTCTTCCTGGGATTCGCGCCGTACATCGGTGGCACGTCTGCAGAGTTCGGCGGCGAATCCATCTCGGTGAGTTCCTCCACGAATTTCTTCATGACGAACGGCCTGCTGAGCATCGCGCTGCTGCTCGCTGCGGCGCTGGTTGCCGCCCTGGGCATGCTGCCGAAGCAGGAAATCCACGAAGGCGTCGTCGCCAGCCTGTCCATCGTCGGATTCATATCGCTTCTGTTTCAGCTGATCAGCCTTCCGGGCGAGGTGAAGCTCGGCTTCGGCCTGATCATCGTGCTGGTCACGTCGTTTTTGCAGAGCGCGCTCGCTGTTGCCGCGCTGCTGTTCTCGGCGGGTGTCATCAAGCCGCCGCAACCCAAGCAGCCGCAGTACGGCTACTACAACCAGGGCGGTTACGGCCAACTCCCGCAGCAGCCTGGCCAGCAGAGCCAACCGCAGCAGCCGTACTACGGCGGCGGCCCCGCACCCGGTTCCTATCCGCCACCGCCGCCGTCGCAGCCGCAGCAGCCGCAGCAGCCGCAGCAGTGGTGACGGCGGGCGATCAGCCCAGGCCGATTCGGCGGTAGCGAGTCAACCGGTCGGCATAGCGCCGGTCGTCCGGCAGTTGCCTCATCGCGGCCAGCTCGCGGGCGATCGCCTTCGACAGCCGCTTGGAGAACTCGATGGGTTCATCGGCGGCGTCGGGGTGCTCTGGCACAATCGCGTCCACGATGCCCGACGCCAACAGGTCGGCGGACCGAATGCCTTGCGCGGCAGCGAGTTCCGCCGCATGCCCGGTGTCGCGGTAGACGATGGCGCTGGCTCCCTCCGGCGGCAGCGGTGCCAGCCAACCGTGCAGAGCCGCCAGCACCCTGTCGGCGGGAACCATCGCGAGCGCCGGACCGCCGCTGCCCTGGCCGAGAAGAACCGAGACCGTCGGCGTTTGCAGAGTGACCAGTTCCGCGAGACACCGCGCGATCTCACCGGCGAGGCCTTCCTGTTCGGCCTCGGCCGACAGTGCCGGCCCTGCGGTGTCGATCACCAGAACCAGGGGTAGCCGCAGGCCCGCCGCCAGCGCCATCCCGCGGCGCGCCTCGCGCAGCGCAGCCGGCCCGATACGGCTGTCGACCGCGCGCCGCTGGCCGAGGACCACCGCAGGCTGCCCGTGAAACCTGGCGAGGGCGAGCAGGGTGGTGGCCGCGTCGCCTTGCCCGGTGCCCGAAAGCGGCACCCGTTCGGTGGCGCCGTGCCTCAGCAGGTGGTCCGCGCCGGGCCGCTCCGGCCGCCGCGACGCGGTCACCGACTCCCACGCCGGCACGTCGGGCGTCGGCTCCGCAGGCGTCGGCAGCGGCGGCGCTGCGGGCGGGTCGACGGTCACTTTCAGCGCTCGCTCCAACGTTCGGCGCAGCCACTTCAGCGGCACCGCGCCGTCGATGACGCCATGGCGCTGCAGGTTCTCGGCTTGCTGGATACCGGGCGGAAAGGGCTCGCCGTACAGGTGCTCGTACACGCGCGGGCCCAGGAAGCCGATCAGCGCGCCGGGCTCCGCGATGGTCACGTGGCCCAGCGACCCCCATGACGCAAACACGCCGCCGGTCGTCGGATGCCGCAGGTACACCAGGTACGGCAGGTGTGCACGCTTGTGCTGCTCCACGGCTGCGGCGATCTTGACCATCTGCAAAAACGCGACCGTGCCCTCCTGCATCCGGGTGCCGCCCGAACACGGTGACGCCAGGAGAGGCAACCGCTGGGTCGTCGCGCGCTGGACCGCGGAGGTGATCCGTTCCGCCGCCGCGACGCCGATCGAGCCGGCCAGGAAGTCGAACTCGGACGCGATGACCGCGACGCGGCGGCCGTGCACTGTGCCCTCTCCGGTCAGCACAGACTCGTCCACGCCCGTCGCCGCCCGTGCTCGGGCAAGCTCGCGCGCGTACTGGTCACCGGGTGCCATCTCGAGCGGAGCGGTGTCCCAGCTGACGAACGACCCGGCGTCGAGGACCGCGTCACGCAGCGCAGATGCGGGGATCCGGCTCACCGGATGAGGGTATCGGCGCGCTCACCGCAGTCTCGGCGGGTTCGCGCGTTCCGCCCCCGATAGGCTGGCCCCCATGATCGGTGTCACCCGTGTCGGCAGCGTCACGACCATCGAACTGCAGCGGCCGGAGCGACGGAACGCGCTGAACTCCGAGCTCGCCGACGGCCTGCGCAAAGCGGTCGAAGAGGCGGTCGCGCAGGACGTGCGCGCCGTTGTGCTGACGGGCCAGGGCAGCGTGTTCTGCGCCGGCGCCGACCTGTCCGGCGACGCGTTCGCCGCCGACTATCCAGACCGGCTGATCGCGCTGAACAAGGCCATCGACCGGGCTCCGATGCCCGTGATCGGGGCCATCAACGGGCCCGCCATCGGCGCGGGCCTTCAGCTGGCGATGATCTGCGACCTGCGGGTCGTGTCACCCGATGCGTTCTTTCAATTTCCTACTTCCAAATACGGTCTGGCGCTGGACAACTGGAGCATCCGTCGGCTGTCGTCGCTCGCGGGTTACGGCCGCGCGCGGTCCATGCTGCTGACCGCGGAGAAGCTCACCCCGGAGGTCGCCCTGCAAACAGGCATGGCCAACCGGATCGGCACGCTCGCCGACGCGCAGAAGTGGGCCGAGGAGATCGCCGGACTGGCGCCGCTGGCGTTGACTCACGCGAAACGCGTGCTCAATGACGACGGCGCCTACGAAGAACAGAGCGACACCCACAAAGAGCTGTTCGAAAAGGCTTGGGGCAGCGAGGACGTGGTCGAGGCGCAGGTGGCGCGAATGCAGAAACGCCCACCGAACTTCAAGGGCGCCTGAGCCGCCATGTTGCGGGGAGCGCTGCGGGTGGGCATCGGGACCGCGACGCTGCTCGGAGGCGGCTGGGTACTGCGAGCACTGCGCGGCGCACCTGCCGCGCTGGGCGCCAGCCCGCTGGACATCCACGCGGTGGCCCATCGCTCGCCGAACTACCGGGACGGGGTGTTCGTCAACATCGAGCCCGCCCCGATGTCCGAGGTCAACCGTGAGGAGCAGCGGATCCTGCTGCGCGAGATGCTGGGCGGCCGCGCGGGGCGACCGGCCGACGACATTCCGGTGGTGAAGCCGGAGGGTCTCGGCTCGGCGCCTGCGCCCCTGGCCGTCACCTGGTTCGGTCATTCGAGCGCCTTGCTCGAGATCGACGGCTACCGGGTGCTCACGGATCCCGTGTGGAGCGCCCGGTGCTCGCCGTCGCTGACCTTAGGCCCTGAGCGGATGCATGAACCGCCGATCCCGCTGGAGGCACTGCCGGCGGTCGACGCGATCGTCATCAGCCACGACCACTACGACCATCTCGACATCGACACGGTGCTGGCGCTGGCACGAACGCAGCGGGCGCCGTTCTTCGTCCCGCTGGGCGTCGGAGCCCACCTGCGTAGCTGGGGCATCCCCGGTCAACGGATCATCGAATTGGACTGGGGGCAAAGCGCTTCCGTGCATGACCTGACGCTGGTGTGCACGCCGGCCCGGCACTTTTCCGGCCGATTTGTGAGCCGCAACACGACCCTGTGGGCGTCGTGGGTGGTCGCGGGCCCGCAGCACCGCGCCTACTTCGGCGGCGACACCGGCTACACCAAGAGCTTCGCCGACATCGGTGCGGACCACGGGCCGTTCGACCTCACGCTGATGCCGGTCGGTGCGTACAACCCGCTTTGGCGTGACATTCACATGAATCCCGAGGAGGCCGTCCGCGCACACCGCGCCGTCAACGGTGCTCTGCTCGTGCCGATCCACTGGTGCACCTTCCGCCTCGCGTCCCATCCCTGGGCCGAACCCGTCGAACGGCTCCTCGAGGCCGCAAGCGAGGCCGGCGTCGACGTCGCGGTGCCCCGGCCCGGCTATCGCCTCGATCCTTCTGCGCCGCCCGTGTTGGACCCGTGGTGGCAGCTATGAACCGGCTGGCGCGGGCGGTGCTCGCGCTGGTGTTGCTCGTGCTGGTGGCCTGCGCCGCTCCCGAGCGGTCGGCGCCGTCACCGCCACCGTCGGACGTTGCGCCCAACGAGGTGTCCGGCATCGACATAGCGGCGGGCCGGGTCGACCAGGCCGTCGGCAAACTCGACGGCCTGGTCGACGAGCTGATGAAGCGGTCCGGCATTCCCGGCATGGCGGTCGCGGTGGTGCACGACGGAAAGATCGCCTACGTCAAAGGGTTTGGCGTCAAGGATGTCCGAACAGGCGCAAAAGTGGACCCTGACACCGTGTTCCAACTCGCCTCCCTGTCGAAACCCGTTGGGGCCACGGTCGTCGCCCACGAGGTGACGGCGAACGTCGTGGGCTGGAACACGCCGGTGACTGCCAAGCTGCCCTGGTTCGAGTTGTCGGATCCTTACGTCACGCGCACCGTCACGATCGCCGACCTCTACTCGCACCGCTCCGGCCTGCCCGATCACGCCGGCGACGGTCTCGAAGACCTCGGTTACGACCGGCGGCAGGTGCTTCAGCGGCTGAAGTATCTCCCGCTGGCTCCATTCCGAATCACCTACGAGTACACCAACTTCGGAGTCACTGCCGGCGCCGAAGCCGTCGCCGCCGCAGCAGGCAAGCCATGGGACGCGCTGTGCGACGAGGTGCTGTACCGGCCACTCGGCATGACGTCCACCAGCTCGCGATCCGCCGATTATCAAGCGCGACCGGACCGTGCGGTGGGACACGTGAAGACCCCCACCGGCTATCAGCCGCTCTACACCCGCGATGCCGATGCGCAGTCGCCGGCCGGTGGTGTCAGCTCGTCGATCAACGACGTCGCGCGCTGGCTGGCGCTGGTTATGGGCAACGGCACCTACGACGGCGTTCAGATCGCATCGCCGGAAGCGTTGCTGCCCACCATTACTCCGCAGGTGATCTCGGTCCCGTCGGCGAACCCGAAGGCGCGGGCGTCGTTCTATGGCCATGGGTTCAACGTGTCGGTGACGTCTTCGGGCCGCACCGAGTACAGCCACTCGGGCGCGTTCGAGCTTGGTGCGGCGACGGCGTTCGCGGTGTTGCCCTCAGAGAACGTCGGCCTGATCGCGCTGACCAACACCGCACCCATCGGCGTGCCCGAGACGCTCGCTGCCGAGTTCATGGATCTGGTGCAATACGGCGAGATTCGCGAAGACTGGGCCAAGCTGTACCAGCAGGCGTTCGCCTCGATGGCCGAGCCCGAGGGTTCGCTCGTCGGAAAACAGCCGTCCGCCGACCCGGCGCCGGCCCGTCCGCTCACCACGTACGTCGGCGAGTACGCCAATCCGTACTGGGGGCCGGCGAAGATCACCGAGACCAACGGTGCGTTGCAGCTGTCCCTCGGGCCGCGCGGTGACTCGTTTCCGTTATCCCATTGGGACGGTGACACGTTCACGTTCACGCTGCAGGGCGAGAACGCACCGCCGGGGACGATTTCGGCGGCCACGTTTTCGCCGAACTCGTTGACGCTGGAGTATTTCGACCAGGACAAGCTGGGGACGTTCACCCGCTAACTGGCTACGCTGACACGCATGGTGCGTCCTTCAGTCACACTGACCGCCGGGCTGACCGACGCCGAAGTCGCTCAACGGGTTGCGGAGGGCAAGGCCAACGACGTACCCACCCGGGCGGCGCGCAGCGTGTCCGACATCGTGCGCGCCAACGTGTTCACCCGGATCAACGCGATCCTCGGCGTGCTGTTCATCATCGTGCTGGCGACCGGATCGTTGATCAACGGCCTCTTCGGGCTGCTGATCATCGCCAACAGCGGGATCGGCATCATTCAGGAGTTGCGCGCCAAGCAGACGCTGGACAAGCTCGCGATCGTCGGTCAGGCCAAACCGCTCGTGCGCCGCGAGGGCGGCACGCGCGAACTGTTGCCCGGCGAGGTGGTGCTCGACGACGTCATCGAGCTTGGCCCGGGGGATCAGATCGTGGTCGACGGCGTCGTCGTCGAGGAGTCCAACCTCGAGATCGACGAGTCGCTGCTGACCGGAGAGGCGGACCCGATCGCCAAGGACGCCGGCGACCCTGTGATGTCGGGCAGCTTCGTCGTCGCCGGGAGCGGTGCGTACCGCGCCACCCGGGTCGGCCGCGAGGCGTACGCGGCCAAGCTCGCCGACGAGGCCAGCAAGTTCACGCTGGTCAAATCCGAACTGCGCAGCGGCATCAACACGATCCTGCGGTTCATCACGTATCTGCTGATTCCGGCCGGGCTGTTGATCATCTACACGCAGCTGTTCACCACCGGCGCCGATTGGCGCGAATCCGTGCTGCGCATGGTCGGCGCGCTGGTGCCGATGGTGCCGGAGGGACTGGTCCTGCTGACGTCGATAGCGTTCGCGGTCGGCGTGGTCCGGCTGGGCCGGCGGCAGTGCCTGGTGCAGGAACTCCCCGCGATCGAGGGTTTGGCGCGCGTCGACGTGGTGTGCGCCGACAAGACCGGAACGCTGACCGAGAACGGGATGCGCGTGTCGGACACCAAGCCGGTGTCTGAGGCCGCCGAGAACAACTCTGTGGCCAACGTGTTGGCGTCGCTCGCCGCGGACGACACCCGCCCCAACGCCAGTATCCGGGCGATCGCCGAGGCCTACGACGAACCGCCCGGGTGGACCGCGAGGGCCATCGCACCGTTCAAGTCCGCCACCAAGTGGAGCGGGGCGTCCTACGTTGACCACGGCAACTGGGTCATCGGAGCGCCCGATGTGCTGCTCGACCCGTCTTCACCGGTCGCAGAACAAGCAGAAACCATTGGCGCGCAAGGATTTCGGGTTCTGCTGCTGGCGTCCAGCGACCGTCCCGTCGACGATCCGAAGGCGCCGGGGCGGATCACCCCCGCGGCGTTGGTGATTCTCGAGCAGCGCATCCGCGCGGACGCCCATGACACGATCGACTACTTTGCGTCGCAGAACGTTTCGGTCAAGGTGATCTCCGGCGACAACGCGGTGTCCGTCGGCGCGGTGGCGGCCTCGCTCGGGATCGAGGGGCAGACGCTGGATGCCCGTAAGTTGCCGTCGGATCCGGACAAGCTCGCCGACACCATGAGTTCCTACGCCACATTCGGACGTGTCCGGCCGGATCAGAAGCGAGCGATGGTGCACGCCTTGCAGTCCCGCGACCACACAGTCGCGATGACCGGAGACGGCGTCAACGATGTGCTGGCGTTGAAGGACGCGGACATCGGTGTCGCAATGGGTGCAGGCAGCGCAGCCTCCCGGGCGGTGGCGCAGATTGTGCTGCTGGACAACAAGTTTGCCACGCTGCCGTATGTGGTGGCCGAGGGCCGTCGGGTGATCGGGAACATCGAGCGGGTGTCCAACCTGTTCCTGACCAAGACCGTGTATTCGGTGCTGTTGGCAATGCTGGTCGGCATTGCGGGCATCGGGTCGAAGATCTTCCACACCGACCCGCTGCCGTTCCCGTTCCAGCCCATCCACGTGACCATCACCGCATGGTTCACGATCGGCATTCCCGCGTTCGTCTTGTCGTTGGCACCGAACGCCGAACGGGCGCAGCCGAACTTCGTCCGGCGGGTGATGACTGCGGCGTTGCCGTCGGGTCTGATCGTCGGCACCGCAACCTTCGCTTGTTACCTGCTGGCCTACCGGGGCCACGCTGCCAGTGCGACTCAGCAGACGCAGGCGTCGACGTCGGCGCTGATCACGATGCTGGTGGCGGCGGTGTGGGTGCTGGCCGTGGTAGCCCGGCCGTACACCTGGTGGAGGGTGGTGCTGGTGGCGGCCTCGGGGTCGGCGTACGTGGTGATCTTTTCCCTTCCGGTGGCTCGCAAGGCGTTCATGCTCGATCCGTTCAACGTCGCCCTGACCAGCGTGGCGTTGGTGATCGGCCTGCTCGGCGCCGCGGCGATCGAGGTGTCGTGGTGGGTGCAGGGCAGGGTGATCGGCGACCGGCGCAGGTTGTGGAGGACAGTTGCGCTCGACAAGAATGGCGGCTGGCATTCAACCGGTGAGGGGTGAACAGATGGGTTTCCTGGACAAGGTCAAGGACCTGGTGTCGAAGAACGCCGACAAAGTGGACACGGCCATCGATAAGGCCGGCGACATCGTCGACTCCAAAACGCAGGGCAAGTACACCGACACCGTCGACAAGGTGCAAGACGCCGCCAAAAAGGCTGTCGACGAAGGCAATCAGGCTGGCAATCCGCAGACCTGATCTGATGGCCAAGCTGTCCGTCTCCGTCGACGTCCCGCTGGCGCCGGAGACGGCGTGGGAGTGTGCCTCCGACCTGTCCCGCTACCGGGAGTGGCTGACGATCCACCGGGTGTGGCGCAGCATGCTGCCCGACACGCTGGACAAGGGCACCGTCGTCGAGTCGATCGTCGAGGTCAAGGGCATGCCAAATCGGGTGAAGTGGACGATTGTGCACTTCAAGCCTCCCGAGGGAATGACGCTCGACGGCGACGGCAAGGGCGGCGTCAAGGTGAAGCTGATCGGCAAGGTGAAGCCGAGCGGTGAGGGCTCGGTGGTGACGTTCGACGTGCACCTGGGCGGTCCGGCGCTCTTCGGCCCGATCGGCATGGTCGTCGCCGCTGCGCTCAAGGGCGACATCAGAGATTCGTTGAACAAGTTCAAGACGGTGTTCGCACCCGCAAGTTAGCGCTCGTCGGAATAAGGAACCCAGTGGCCCAAAAGTACGAGTACGGCATCGATTTCGCGCGTGTCGACGCTATCGACATCCACACGCACGTGGAGGTCGACAATCACGGGCACAAGGCCACCGACGACGTGCTGAGCGCCGCGACCCAGAAGTACTTCAAACTGGGTCCCGAGCAGACCTTCACCGTCGACTCGCTGGCCGGGCACTACCGTGAGCGCAACATAGCGGCGGTGGTGTTCACGGTCGACGCTCAGTCCGCCACGGGGCACCCGCCCAACTCGGTCGAAGACATGGTGGAGGGTGCGGCCCGCAACAACGACATCCTGATCCCGTTCGGCACCGTCGACCCGTGGACCTTCCAGCGCGCCGTTCGCCGGGTGCGCACCCTGGTGAACGAGTACGGTGTCAAGGGATTCAAGTTCCACCCGGGCTGGCAGGCGTTCGAACCGAACGATCGCAGGTTCTATCCGATCTACGCGGCGATGGCCGAGGCCGGGGTGCCCGCGCTGTTCCACACCGGACAGACGGGCCTGGGCTCGGGGCTGCCCGGCGGGTACCGGATCAAGTTGCGCTACTGCGATCCCATGCTGCTTGACGACGTTGCCGCCGACTTTCCCGAGCTGACGATCGTGATGGCTCACCCCGCGGTGCCGTGGGTGGACTCGCAGATCGCGATCGCCGGCCACAAGGCCAACGTGTACATCGACCTGTCCGGGTGGTCGCCGAAGTACTTCCCGCCGCAGCTGGTGCACGCCGCTAACCGTCAGCTGAAGACCAAGGTGCTGTTCGGGACCGACTTTCCGTTCATCCACGCCGACCGTTGGCGACGTGACTTCGACACCCTCGACATGGACCCCGACGTGCTGTCGTTGATCTTCAAGGACAACGCGATGCGGGTGCTTGGGCTGAATTCCGCCTAGCGCCGTCACTCCCTTAGCGCGAGCAGACGCAAAAACCCCTGACCCGCGGAGGCGTGAGGGGCTTTTGCGTCTGCTCGCGGGAGACGGGGCGCCGTTCAACCTGTCTTCGCTGGGCTGAACCCGCCCCCGGGCTGATGGAGATGCTGGCCCTTGCGCAGCATGTCCAGCAGTTCCCGGTACGGGCCGACGATGTAGGCGGTGTCACCGGCAGCCAGCCGGGCGTCGCGCCGGGGGTGCAGCTTGGCCTCCGCGTCGTCTCGCGTGATCGCGAATACCCGTGTCTGCGTCGACATTTCGAACATCCGGATGCCGTCGAGCTCGCTGCCCGGCTCGACCTTCACGGCGCCGACCACGAATGAGCGCTGCCCCACCGAAAACGTGGTGATCACCTGCAGGCCCATCGCGGCCCCGATGAACCACGGCGTCGCGAGCTCCACGGTGGAGCGAACATAGTCGAACTCGAACCGGTGTGCGACGGCCGCGCCCAGCTCCTGGTCGTAAACCCGCAGCACGATCGGCATGTCGGGCCGGTTGACCTCGGGCATCAACCGTGGCCCCAGCATCTCGCGCAACACGATTCCGGTCTCGATGTTGACCATGTCGTCCTGGGTCAGCACAGCCACCGCCCGGGCCACCTCGACGCGGGCCGATTCGAGCGTCTGCCGCAGCGTGGCGTCTCCAAAGATCACCGGCACGTCGAGGTCGGCCGCTGTGGACAGGAAGCGGTTGTCGTCGTCACGTTCGATCACCGCGACGTCGTATCCGGCGGCATAGAGGTCGCTGATCACCCGGATGCCGAATGAGCCCAGCCCGACGACGACGATGTGGTTACGAAGATGGCGCACCTTGCGACGTCCGGCCGAATGCGTAAACCGGCGGGATAGCAGGAGGTCGGCGATGAACGCGACGAGAATCGCCGTGGTGGTCACACCGGCGAACATCAGCAAGATGCTGAACACTCGCAGCCACGTCGGCTGATCGACGAAGCTGAAATCGCCGTATCCGACCGTCGCGATCGTTTCCGTCGAGAAGTAGAGCGCGTCCATCAGGCTCATGCCGGGGCGGTGATAAGTGAAACGCAGCAACACAGTCGACCCGGCGAGCAGCGTGAGCGCTGCGGCCAACGCGCGGTAGAAATTCGGGTTGATGTCCTCGCGGACCGTTCGCACAGCGTCGAGCACGCGTCGCGCCAGCGGCCGGTGAAGCCGCGTACCGGCCTTGTGCCGCCGAACCCTGATGCCCCGGTCGGCGAACTCCTCGGCGGTGCCGATCATCGCCGTCCAGTCGCCGGCGCGCACTCGTTCGTCACGACCCGGGCAGGCCACCACGTGGCCCGGCGTCGGCGAGTGCTCGCCGTGAATCACCGCGACGGGCGCCAAGTCGCCGTAGATATCGCGCAGCGACGCGTCGCGGGGCGCCTCGGTATCAGAGACGACGAACGGGATGCCGGCCGCCTCGAATGTGTGGGTGGTGCGCGCCAGGCAGGCATCCACCACCGCTGGCGCCGCGAGGTCCGCGACGTCGAGGATCGCACCGGGCGCGTTGCCTACTGCGACCGCCTCGCGCAGCACACTGTTGGCCAACCGGGCCACCACCCGGACGTTCGGATTGGCTTTACGTGCCAGCAGGGCGATTTCGAGGTTCGTCGCGTCGTCTTCGGCCACACAGATGATGGCGGCGGCGACAGCGATTCCCGCGTCGGCCAGCTCGGCAGCCGAGGACAGCATCACGACCGACGTGCCGGCGCTGTTGAGCTCCTCGACGATCCGCATCGCCAATGCGTCGCCGCCGCAGACGATGGTATGACCTCGCATTCTGCGTAACGCTACTCGTCGGCGGCCAGTGCGAAATCGGCGTAATCGAACCCGGGCACCACAATGCAGCTGACAAGGCTCGGCTGATCGTCGCGGGGTCGTGCGCGCTGCCAATATCCGGGCGACACCACGACCTGCGGCTCTTCTCCGGCGTGAAAGTCGGTGCCCAGCAGATGGGTTGTGGCCGTTGCCCGTTCGCCGCCGACTTCGAGGAGCAGGGGGCTGCCGCGATGAAACAGCCACAGTTCAGCGCTGCGCACGGTGTGCCACGCCGACTGCTGACCCGGCATCAACAGAAACAGGATGGCCGTACCTGCGCTGCGCGGGCCGGTGTAGTCGGGCGGAAGCGCCGACTGCGCGATCGTCAACTCGCTGCGCCACGTTTCAACGAACCAGCCGCCCTCGGGGTGAGGTGACATGTTGAGCCGCTGAGCCCAGTCGGGAATGTCCGCCATCGCTGCACCCTTCCGTCCTCCGGTGACGCTTTCACAGTAGTGAGGCCGGGCGAAATCTTCTTGATCAGCATCCAGTGACCTGACGGCCCGGCGCGCTAGGGTGCCATCATGATCAGCCTGCGCCCCGGTTGGCTGGTGGTTCTCTTCGCGGCGATGATCGCGATCAGCGGGTGGCTGCCGTGGCGGACGAAGGCCGACGGCAGCGGGCATTCCAACGCGATCGGCGGCGTCGTCGGCAACTTGCCGCATTTGCCGAGGTTCGACGCGGGTCAGCTGATCGTGCTGCTCGCGTCGACGCTCATCGTGGCCGGCGCGATGACCGCCCGCGGCCTGTCGGCTCGGGTGTCCGCCGTTGCGGCGCTTGTGCTTTCGCTGTGGATCGGCGGGCTCACGGTGCTGTACTACCGACAGAAGATCGTTCCGGGAATCGACGCCTCGTATGGCCTCTACATCAGCGCTGTCGCGACGCTGTTGGCGGTGGTTTGCTCGGTATGGGCGCTGGTCTCAGCGTGCGCGGCGATGCGGTCTCCGACATGAGCCGATTCGTCGAGCCGGTGACTCTCACCGGTTCTCGGTGGGTTCGGCTTGAGCCACTCACCGCTGACGATGTGGCCGAAATCGCCTCTGCCGCAACCGATGGCGATCCGGGCACGCTGTGGTTCACCATGGCGCCGTCACCGGAAACGGTGGGGGAGTGGGTGGACCGCATGCTGGCGCTGCAGCGCGCGGGCGGGCTTACATTCGTGGTGCGCAGGCTCGACGGTACCGCCATCGGGTCGTCGAGCTACCTCAACGTCGACGGGCCGAACCGCAGGCTCGAGATCGGCGCGACGTGGTACGGCGCGTCGGCGCGCCGCACGGGGGTCAACTCCGAGACGAAGCTGCTGATGCTCGGTCACGCTTTCGACACGCTGGGATGTGTGGCCGTCGAGTTCCGTACGCACTTCTTCAACTTCACCAGCCGCACCGCGATCGAAAGGCTCGGCGCGAAGCTCGACGGGGTGCTGCGCAGCCACCAGCTGCTGCCCGACGGATCCCGCCGCGACACGGTGGTGTACTCGATCCTCGACATCGAATGGCCGTCCGTGCGAAACCACCTCACGTTCCGCCTCAGTCGCGACGTGCCGCCTCAGTGAATTGCATCAACGCCGCGCGCACCGCCGCGCTGCGCCGGCCCGCCTTCAGTTCCAGCAGCGCCGCCTCGGCCGTAATTCCGACCCACAGCTGTGCGCATTCCAGCGGACGGGGCCAGCCCATGGCCTTGAAATCGGCCTGCACCACCTTCGCGGTACTGGCGTTGCGGGCGCCGATCTCCTCGGCGATCACCGGGTCGGCTCGGGCTTCGAGAAGTAGCGCCCGGACGCCGTGGTCGCGCAGGCAGCCGTCGAGATAGGTGACGGCCGAGACGGTCAACCGGTCGCGTCCGGGTGGCAGGGCCGCCGTGGCGCGCTCGATCTCGGACAGCAGCCGGTCATGGAATTCCCGATGCAGCGCAAGGAGATAACTGGCCCGATCACCGAAGTGGTGAAAGAACGTCCCCTTCGAGACTTGCGCCTCCTCGACGAGCAGATTGATCGACAGGCCGGCCAGCCCCGTGCGTTCGGCCAGCCGCAACCCGGCGTCGATCAACGCCGTCCGGGTGCGGGCCGCCGAGGCCTGTCGGGTCTTCACCGTTGCCTCAGCCATCGACCGCAGGCTAACATTGACCGACCGGCCGGTCAATGAAATGAGGTGAGCCTATGCCGACCCTGAGCGCGCGTACCGGGAAGGTCGCATACGCCGAGACGGGCAACGGCCGTCCCGTGGTTCTGCTGCATGCCACGCTGCACGACCGTCGCGACTTCGACCCCATCGTCGCCCCGCTGGCCCGGCGCCATCGCGTGATCGCCATCGATTGGCCCAGCCACGGCGAATCGCAGCCCGTCGAGAACGTCACCGGTCCGTTACTCGCCGATGTACTCGAAGACGTCGTTGATGCGCTCGACCTCAAAGACGTTGTGCTGATCGGCAATTCGGTCGGAGGGTCGGCGGCCGCCCGGCTCGCGATCACACGACCCGAACTGGTCGGAGGCTTGGTGCTGGTGAACACCGGCGGGTTCGTACCGAACACCGTGTTCACCAAGGCGTTCTGCCGGCTGATGGGGACCGAAGCAATGACTCGGCGTGTGATGCCGCGATTCATTCCCGCCTACATGAAACCCCGAACAGAAAGCGATGAACAGATCGTCGCGCGAGCGGTCGCGAGGGCCCGCACCGACGAAGGCGTGCGCACCGCGGCGTCGTTGTGGCGCAGCTTCGGCACCCCGGAATACGACCTGCGCGACCGCGCGCACACCATCGCGGCGCCGACGCTGATCGTCTGGGGCGATCGCGATCCCACGCTTTCGCTGCGAATCGGTAGGGCGACGCAACGCGCGATCCCGGGATCCGCCCTGGAGGTTCTGCACACCGGCCACGTCGTCTTCTCGTCCGACCCCACCGGTTTCTTGCGGGTCGTAGAGCCGTTCCTGGAAGGCATACAGGCGCCCATACTGGGGAAGTGACCTCCGGCGGCGGCAACCGACGCGTGCTGGTGGTGGCGATCCTGGCGTCGTTCGTCGCGTTCCTCGACGGCTCGGTGGTGAACCTCGCGTTGCCCGCGATCGCGCGCGATCTGCACGGCGGTCTCGCCCTGCAGCAGTGGATCGTCGATTCGTACCTGCTGACGCTCGGTGCGCTGATCCTGGTGGCCGGTTCGATTTCGGATGTGTTCGGCCGCATCCCGGTTCTGCGCTGGGGCCTGGTCGCGTTCGGCGCGGGCTCGGTGCTGGCCGCTGTGGCGCCGTCGGGGCTCGTGTTGGTCGGTGCCCGCCTGATCCAGGGTCTTGGGGCGGCCTTCCTCGTGCCGAGTTCGCTCGCGCTGATCAACTCCACCTTCGGCGAGGATGAACAGCCGAGGGCGATCGGCGTCTGGACCGCATGGACCGGAACCGCATTCGTGTTGGGGCCGCTGCTCGGTGGGCTGGCCGTTGATCTGTTGAACTGGAGATGGATCTTCATCTTGTCGGCGCTACCGGTGGTCGCGACGTTCGTGCTGTCGGTCGGGGTCGCGACGACCGACGAACCGCGTGCCGATGGCTGCGCGGATCGACATCCTGGGCGCGGTGCTCGCCGCGACCGGGTTGGCCGGCACGGTGTTCGCGTTGATCGAAATGCAGCGGCTCGGCCTGTCACACCCGGCAGTCGCGATCGTCGCTGTCGGCCGGACTGGCCAGCCTGGCGGTGTTCGTGTGGTGGCAATTCCGCGCCGAGCACCCGATGCTGCCGATGCACCTGTTCGACATCCGCAACTTCGGCAGTCGGGAACCTGGCGACGGTGTTCGTCTATGCGGGCGTGTCGATCGGCACGCTGATCGTGTCGTTGTTCCTGCAGGAGATCGTCGGGTTCAGCGCCACCGAGGCGGGAATATGCGACACTGCCGCTGCCGATCCTGTCGTTCCTGCTCGCCGCCCGCGTGGGCGCGTTGGCCGCGAAATTCGGTCCGCGGCTGTTCATGGCCGCTGGGCCGCTGATCGCCGCCGTCGGATTCGTGTTGATGCGACCGCAGCCCGGCCATTTCGATTTCTGGGTGCAACTGCTGCCGGGGCTGGTGCTGTTCGGCTTCGGGCTGACGACCACAGTGACACCGCTGACGTCGGCGATCCTGGCCGCCGTCAAACCCGTGGCAGAGCGGCATCGGCTCGGCGATCAACAACGCAGTGTCCCGCATCGCTGGGCTGATCGCCGTCGCGCTGGCAGGCGTGATCGCCGGCGGCGCAATCGATTACGGCAGCTTCCGGCGGCTCGCCCTCGTCACCGCCGCGTTCTTCGCGGTCGGCGGGGTGGTCGCGGCGATCGGTATCCGCAACCCGGCGAAGCCGGCGAAACCCGTTGCGGCCGAGGCGATGGCGCAGTGCTGCGACCGGGCCGGCGCGCCGCCCGGCGGTTACGCGGCCAGATCCACCGGGTAGAGCCGGTGCGTGCCGCGGAACCCCTTCAGCTCGACTTCTCGCGGCGCCCCGACGCTCCACGTCGTCGGCCGACCGCGTCGCGCACCGGCTCGCTGATCAGCACTTCACCGCCGTCGGCCTCGGCCGCGACCCGTGCGGCCATCGCGACGTTACGCCCGAACAGGTCGTCTCCGCGTCGCACCGACTTGCCCATGTGAATGCCGATCCGCACCCGAATACTCATGGGGCGACAGCCGTTTTGCCTCGCTGGCCAGCGCCCGCTGCACGGCGACGCTGCACCCGACCGCCTCCTCCGGATGGGCGAAGGCCACCATGAAGCCGTCGCCCTGGCTCTTGACGACGTGGCCCGAGTGCTCGTCGACGAGCTTGCGAACCAGCTTGTCGTGCCGGGCGAGCAGTCGCACCCACGCCCGGTCGCCCATGCGTTCGTTCAGCGCCGTCGAATCCTCGATGTCGGAGAACAGGATCACCACGTTGCCGTCGCGAGTCAGCCGGGCGAGGTCGGGTCGTTCCACCTCGGCCCAGTCGGCGAGCTCCTCGATCGAGCTGCGCACCGCGGCGCCGAATCCCTCTTTGCGGATCAGATTGGCTGTCTGCCAGACGGTCTTGACCGCCTCGCGGCCGCCGGTGATGAGCTGCTGTCGGGTGTCGACGCGGTCTCTGCAGCTCGTCGGCCTCGCGACGCGCTCGGTTGAAGCAGCATCCACAGCGTCGCCAACGCCGACCGCCTCGACGACGGCGACCGCGGCGAGCACCCAGATGACGATGTTCATGCCTAGCCGCCGAACAACAAGTACAGACCGGTGAAGGTGTAGCCGACCATGACGAGCATCATCGCCAATTGCCCGGTCAGTTGGTGGCCCTGTGGCAAAAGTCGCAAGGCCTTGTCGTGTGCAGCGATCACCGCAGCGATGTGTCCGGCGACCACACAGCAGACCTTGATCGTCGCCAGCACCGAGGGGTGCGACGACAGGAAGTACGACACCTCGGCGTGGCTGAGCCCGAACAGATTCCATCCTCGGCCCAGCGGGTCGCCGAGTCGGACCATCGTCTCCTGCCCGCGCTCCACCAGATACGACAGGTAGTGGGCGAAGACGTAGCCGATGACGATCGGGATCAGCGAGTGCGCCATCTGCCCGGGCAGCGCCAGGCGCTGAGCGTCGGTCCACTCCGCCCGTCGCGCAGGCCGCCGCCGAAAACGTCACGGCGACAACCGATCGCGAACACCACCAGCCCGCCCGTCCGCACCAAGGTGGCGGTCACCGGTGAACCGTGCGCAAGGTCGTCGACGAAGTTCCGCCACCCCGGTGTCGCCGAGAAGCTGTCGAACGCCGTCGAGCCGAGCAGCACCGCGAGCACGGTCGACGATGCCCGGGCGGACGGGCAGCGACGGCAGGTGGTCGAACGGGTTGCCGACGACGATGCGGCGGGTCTCGGGATTGCGCCGGAACGGCGACAAGTCGTGACGCGACGACGCTGTACACCTCGAACGGGTCGGCTCGCGCGAACCATCGGTCGCCGCACACCGCGGCGCCGAGCAGCCATCACGACGACGTACACCAGCAGCCACAGCTTGATAGCGGTGAGCGAGCCGGGGTTGGGGCTGGCCAGCTCCAGCCACACGAACGCGAACAACCCGAACGCGGCGGGGAAGTAGCCCAAGCGGGCGGGATAGGTCCGGCGTCCGAAATGCAACGGCGACAAGGATATCCGGTACAGCGTGCGCATCGGTGAGATCACGCGCCACACCGGGCCCACGGCCAGAGACACCGCCACCAAGCCCACCCACAGCAGCACGTAGAACACACCGGGCAGCGCGTTCGTTGGTGTTCTGCGGGCCGAAGAGCCCGGCGATCACCACCCACGACCGTGAACGCCAGCGCCGAGCACCGCGACCACCCAGCGGGTGACGGTGGCATCGACGCAGTCGGGTGACCCAATCAGGGCAGCGGCAGGCCGGGTTTGGCGGGATCGAACCGCGGCTTGCGCCACGCCAGCGCGACGACCGCGAACGTGAACGTCAGCGCCCATGCGGCGCCGACGAGCGCATAGCCGAGCGGGACCGGCAGATCGGTGGAGCCGCCAAGACCGTGCGCGAGCACGGTCTGCTGCTCGGATGTCACTGCTGAACTTGGATGGTGGCCACCGTGCGGTCCAGCTTGTGCAGCTCCACCTCGACCTGGCCGGGTACGTCGACGGTGAACTGGAACGATCTGATTCGGCTTGGCCTCGACCTGGAACGTGTGGTCGGGCACCGAGTGCACGTGTAGTTCGTCGGCCGCGTCGCTGTTCACCCGCAGCCGGATGGGCTGGCCGACCTTCGCCTTGAACTCAGCGTTCGTCGGGGTCACGTTGCCGCCGCTGATCGTGATGTCGACGACGAGCCCCGGGCGACGACTGCTGCTGTGACTGCTGTTGGGTGCTGATGAACTCGGTCCACTTGTCTTCGACCCACCGCAGCCGGCGACGAAGGCGAGGATCATCAGCACGGCGAGATGACTCGTGTCGTCATTCTCCGGTGTCCTTCCGCGCACTCGTGTTCGCGTTGTCGGGAGTTCGCCTGTCCCGCATCGCGACCCAGATCACGACGCCGACGACGGCGATCGCCGGGACGAACGCGGGAATAGCGAGCAGCAGCGCGTGGTGAGCGAGGATGTCGACATGCGGCTGCACCGTCACGCCTGCACTTTGGGGCGGTCCTCCGCTTCAGCGTCTATCGGAGTCTCGCTGTTGTTGATGCGGCCGGCCCCCCAGGTCAGTCCGCCGATCAAGATCAGCGTGCATGCCAGCACGATCAGGCAGCCGACGATCCACAACCAACCCGGTGTGTCCGGAGTTCGTTCCCGCTGCAGGATGGTGATCTCCGGCTGGAAATGGGGTGCACCGAATATCGACGGTGGAGTTGAGGCGGTTGGCGGCAACGCCCTCGGCGGGCTTCCCGATTCCGGGATCGGCCGCGAGGAAGATCGGCACACCGGCCATGGTCTTGCCGTCCTGCACGCGTAGCAACGTCTTCCACGTGCCCCACACCGGAATTGGTTCAGTCGAGCGGTACTGGCCCGGGCCGACCCGCTGCAGCCGATCGATGACCAGTCCTCGCTCATTCGCCATTTTGCCTTGCCACGAGAGGATCGACACCCACTCAGGGTTTGGGCTGACCAAATCGGGTGGCGTGATCCGCACGTCGGCTCGAACCATCTTGCGGCCGTCGACGTTTGACACCTCGGTCAGCTTGATCGCCGCGATAGCGTCCTTGGGCACGTGGTACTGCAGCCCGTTGGCTACCGTGCCACCGATCACGAGCACGGTCGCGACGACGATGCCGATACCGATTGCACGGCGCGGCAACCGCTGACCGGTGAACACCATGCCGACCATCGCTGAACACAAACCGACGAGAACAGCCACCGGCACCGCCATCGCGAGCGCCTCGGGCCACATGCTCATCGGCCATGGGTAGTGGTAGACGGCGGCGATCCACAACGATTCCAGCCACAGACCCACGGTCGCGACACCCAATCCACTGACGGCGCCAAACACGATGGGCCGCTTGATCAATGGGGTCAGTCCGATCAGCTCGATGACGAACGCGGGCCCGAGGTACAGCGGGAACCAGTTGATCGGAGCGGCGAGAATCGGCCCGACGATCAGGGCCACCGCCCCGCGCAGGCCGATAGCGACGACCGCCGCGGCGACGGCTGCTCCGCGTCCGAGCATCATCCGTGCGGCCACCAAGGCGAACGTCGCCGCGGCTGCGATCAGCATCGGCTGGAACACCAGACGGAACTGGGGCACGCCGAAGTCGAATTCGATCTGGAACACCGACATACCGATGACGACGCCGGCAAAACCCAAGTATTGAACGAACTTCAGGCCGATGCCGTCTTCACGCTCGTCGGGTGGGGTTGCCAGGTGTCCCTCGTACTCCAGGAACAACGCGGTCAGTGTGGCGAACCCGGCTCCGCCGATCATCATCAGGTGCGTGGGGCCCCACAGCGTGACGTCCTGGCCGAAGATCCGGTGCCACATATCGTCGAGCGGGAAACCGATCAGCGCGTACAGGCCGCAGCCGGCCATCAGGATGCCGCCGACCGGTGCGTACCAATTGCGGGTGATGCGCACAGCCGCCGGCCCAGGCTTGTCGTAGGGCAGTACCACAGCCGTCATGCCCGACACGAACATCCCGAAGAGGCCGAGAAGGATGAAGTAGTGAGCAGGGTTGGCCAGCGGGCCAGGGTCGCGGCCATTGCCGATGTGCCAGCTGACATCCCAGATGAACCCGAACAGCGCGCAGATGATCGTGGTGATGAACATCGCCATCGGCAGTGCGACCCACGGGGGTCTTTTGAACCGGCGGCCCAAGGCGTCACCGAGGCGGGACAGCCAGGTGATCCGCCGGTGGCGGTGCAGATAACCGATCCAGACCAGCCCCGCGAACACCACCGCTCCGACGGCGGTCATTCCGATGACCTGGTCGATGGCGGCCCCGCCGCCCTCCGATGACGCAGCAAGTGTCGACACGTTGGCAAACTCCCCGTTCATCGCTATGCAGTGAGTATGGACTACCGGGTACCGCGGGTAACAGGTCTTCAAACCTGATCGGCCACTTCACCGCGCGGGCCAGGCCGTGCGCTCGAAAGTTGCACGTGACAGCGATCACTGACGTACCGAAGCCCAGCGTTTCAGCCCATTGTGGCGCTGACTTTCGCCTTCGCTCCGGCACATCGGTCATGTACTGATCAGAACGCGGACTGGGATTGTGCGGTGGGCGCGACGGGCACCGAGGTTGCTGGTATCGGGGTTTGGCGTCGTGTCGCGTGCGGCTGCTGCTGCGCAGCGGGCTTCATGACTGGGCCGGCGGCCGCTGCGGCTGGGCGGGGTTGACCATGGGCGCTGCCGGAGCAGGCTGAGCAGGCTGCACCGGAATCGTCGGGTGCCCGATTACATGCCAGATTTGTGGCAGGACCCCGTGGCGCTGCGTGCTCGGACTCGGGTTCGGCGAAGCCGCGCCGCCTGTATCGGCGAGTGCCGTGGGAGCGATGGCCAAGGCTGCCGCGATGCCCATACCCGCGAGTAATTGCGTCGTCGCGATTCGTGTGAGTTGCATGATCTTCCTTCGGTTTCCGTTGTCGGCGCTGTCGCCGGGCGTCACCATAACTAAGTTTATGGTGAGCACTACGGTACCATAAACCGTGTTATGGTCAAGCCTATCTTTGCCGCTCGATGCAAGGGCCGCCGCGCGACGACGCGGAGGGGAGAGGTGGGTTCGGCGCGATGACCTTCATCGTTTCCCGTGAGGACTACTTCGAGACCGGGCTTGCCGTGCTTTCCGACGTGGGCTACGCCGGGCTGAAGCTGGTCGAGGTGTGCGATCGGCTGGGTGTGACGACCGGATCCTTCTATCACTACTTCGCCAACTGGCCGGCTTACACCCGAGAGCTGGTCGCGCACTGGATGGAGGCCAGCACCCTGAAACTGGTGGAATTGGCCAGGGCTGAACCGAATCCGCGCCGCCGTATCGGCAATCTCATGCGGGTCGGCGCGATGCTGCCGCACGGCGCCGAGGGCGCGATCCGCTCGTGGAGTTCGGTTGACCCGGATGTGCGCGCCGTGCAGATCCAGGTCGACCGGCAGCGGTTCGACATCCTGTACGAGTCTGCATTGCAAATCCTGGGTCACCAGCGTCAGGCGCAACTTTTCGCCGACTGGGCTGTCTACCTTCTCGTCGGCTACGAGCAGGCGACGCTGCCGCGCGATGCCGAGGCACTGGCCTGGATCGTTGACCAGCTGCTCGACACCCTCGATTCAGGGCGCTTCGCATCGGTACCGGCGATGGCTAGCACCCCAGCTCGGCCGAAGGACAGGAGGCGAATCACCAGATGAAAGTGGGACTCTACTTCGACCTGCGCAACCCTGATGCCTGGCGCCAGGACCCGGCGCGGCTGCACGCGTTCACGCTCGAGGCGATCGAGGAGGCCGAGCACCTCGGTGTCGACTCCATTTGGCTGTCCGAACACCACCTGTTTTCCGATGACTATGTCGCGGCACCGTTGACGTTTCTCGCGGCAGCGGCTGCACGGACCACGCGAGTGCGGCTCGGGACTGCGGTCGTGCTCGCACCCTTACACCATGCCGTGGAGATCGCTGAGCAGGCCGCGATGGTGGATCTCGTCTCAGGCGGCCGTCTCGATCTGGGCCTGGGTGCGGGATATCGCGTCCCCGAATACGACCTATTCGGCGCCGACCTACACCGGCGCTACGCGCAGACCGACGCGAAGGCGAAACAGATCCGCCAGCTGTTATCGCCGGGCGGTGTAAGGCCTCAACCCGTACAGGCGGAGGTTCCGATTTGGATGGGCTACCAGGGTCCCAAGGGCGCTCGGCGCGCCGGGCTGCTCGGCGCGCCACTGCTCTCCGCCGATGCACGCAACTGGCCTGCTTACCGAGACGGCTTGCAAGACGGCGGCCATGAGCTCGGTCGCGCCCGGATGGCCGGCTGGATCAATACCTGGGTCAGCGACGACCCCGAGGCGGACTGGCCTACCGTGCGCGAGCACCTGGCCCATCAGTTCGACACGTATGCGGCGCACGGCGTGGAAGGCACCGAGCAGCCACCTCCGCCTCCGGTCGATCCCGAATGCATCCGAGCCGGCACCCCCGACACGCTGCTCGGGTATTTCTGGTGCGACCAGCCACAAACGGTGGCCCAGAAAATTCGTGGCTACACGGCAGGAGCCCCAGTAGAAAGCGTGCTCATCTTCGCCTCACTCGCCGGGATGCCCGAAAACCTCGTCATCCAGCACATTCACACCATCTGCACGAAGCTGGCGCCCATCCTGGCCGCAACATCCGGATCGGCTATTGCCAGCACACCTCATAAACTCGCTGGAGATCCCGCAACCCCTTGAGCTGCTCCTCCCGCGCTTCACCAAACTGGAATTCGTGACTGCCGGCGACCAGCCCGCGTAGTACCTCCGACACGAGAATCTGCCCGCCGTTGGCTTTCGCCCCGATCCGCGCCGCGAGGATCACGGTGTGCCCGAAGAAGTCCTCCCGCTCACGGATCACTTCTCCGGTATGCAGTCCGATCCGGACGCGCAGCACCTGGCTACCTGACTGCTCGCTACGCGACGCCAAGTCGCGCTGGATCGCAATCGCGCAGCGGAGCGCGCTGCGGGCGCTGCCGAACGCGATCATGAACCCATCGCCCTGCGATTTGACCTCAAAGCCGTCGTGCGCTGCCAGCTGGCGACGGATGAGTGCATTGTGGCGGTGCAGAAGCTTTAGCCAGCGCTCGTCGCCGAGCTGCTCGGTGAGAACGGTGGAGCCTTCGATGTCCGAGAACATGATCGTGACGGTCCCGTCGGGCGCGGCCACCTTGCTGAGATCGGGCCGGTCCATCTCGACGGACTCCGCCACGTCGTCGAGAACCGACCATCCGAGCATGCGCTTCTGCTCCCGGTTCTCCTCGTGCTCTCGACGCAGCTGCACAAGTCGCTCGACCTCGACGGGCATGCCGTTTCGCTGCGCGACGGCATGTCCCTGGTCGATCAGGCTCATGGCCTTCTCGCGATCCGCCGGCTCAGATCTGTTGAGCAGCGTGCGGGCGTACTCGTAGCAGACCCGGGGTGTCACGTAGTTGCAGCCGATCTCCGCATTACGCGCGAGGGCGAGTTCGAAGTGGTGCACCGCGTCCTGATGGCGGCCCGCTGCCGCGGCGGCGAAGCCGAGGAACACGTGGTTGGAGCCGAGGCAGCCGGCTCCGGCTAGGAATAGTGTGCAGCGGTCTTCGTAGGGCGCCAGCATCTCGTAGAGCGCGCTTGCGCCTTCTCGATCACCGATCGCGATCGACGCGATCGAGAGCACGCAGATCGACGTCAACCAGTCACTGCCGCGCCGCAACGCCTCGAAGCCGTCAGCGGCCAGCTCCGCGAACCTAGCTCGAGCCTCATCGAACTGGCCGATCTCGGTCAGCAGCCACACGTACGCTGACGGCCACGCCTGGCCGTAGCGCGCGGCGGCCTCACGGCTGGCGTCGCGCAGCTGTTCCAGCGTGCCATCCGCGAGCCGGGTCAGAAACGACTGCGCGCCAAACACGACTGCCGCCACCTCAGGCTCGGCACGCTGGCCAATCGACAGCGCCGTCTGCGCGAGACGCTCCGACTCCTTATAGCGCCCCTGCATCAGCGCTCGCATCGTGCGGAACACCGCCGTCTGCCACAGGTAGCGTGGCTGGTGTAGTTCGCCGGCCAGCCGGTCACAAGCCGCGATCTCCTGATCGACCGCCCGGAAGTCGCCGAGCTGGGCAAGCGCGATCAGCCGCAGCTGGTGGCCCTCGAACTCCATATCCCGGTCACCAACGATCCGAGCGAGGCGCGCCATCTCCTCACCCGACGCGATCGCCTCGTCGGTCCGGTCGGGGCCCAAAGTCGACCACTGCCGGCTGTGCATGGCCAGCAGCAAGATCTTCGTGTCGCCGACGCGTTCGGCCATCTCGATGGCATGCGCGCTTGCCCGGTCAGCTTCCGCCAGCGCGCCCTTGCCGCGAAGCTCGAGGGCCAGCCGGGCAAGGACTGTCACTCGCAGCGCGCTGTCGCGCGCCGGCAACATCTCGAGCGACTCCTCCAACATCGCCACCAGCTGTTCATCGGCACGATCGGTAATCGAGAAGCCGCCCGGACCACCACCGTATCCAAGTGCGGCACGGGCGTAATGGTCGGTCAGCGCCAGCTCGCGCGCGATCGTCGCCGCCTCGCCGAATGTCTTGCGGGCACCTTCGGCTTCGCCGGCCCGCCACCGGGCGTCCCCGAGAGCCAGCAGCAGGTCACATCGGCGCTGCGGCACTACCTCCGAGATCGTGTCGAACAGCCGCAGTGCCGTCGCGTAGAGGCTGACTGCGTCTTCGTAGGCGTACGTCGCCGCCGCCCGTTCGCCCGCCCACCAGGCGTAGTCGGCTGCCTTCGCGACGTCACCGTGTGGAGCCGCCTTGGCGAAGTGGTATGCGATCGCGGACAAGTGGGACTCGATCCGGTCCTCGTAGAGCTCCTCGATTGCCTCGCCGGCGGCGATGTGCAGCTGGGAGCGGCGCAGCGCAGGCAGGTCGTCGTAGAGCGCGTCGCGGGTCGCGCCATGTGCGAAGACGTACCGGCCCGGCTCGCCGGTGGCCTGCCGCACGATCGCCGCGTCGAGCGCTGGCTGCATCCGCGCCAACACGGCGTTTGCCTCCAGGCTGCTGACGTGCGTCAGGATCTGCAGATCGAACTCGCGGCCGATCACGGCGGCGGTCGACAGCAAGTCGAGTGTCTCAGCCGGAAGCTTTTCCAACCGACGGGAGACCACCTCGTGGATACCCCGTGGGATCCCCAGTTCCTCGTCGTCACGGATGTTGGTCACCCACCGGCCGTCGCGCCAGTCGAGCACTTCGGAGTCGATCAGGTGGCGGATGATTTCTTCGGTGAAGTACGGGTTGCCCTCCGACTCTCGGCAAACGGCGTCTGCAAGCGCGAGTTCTTCTCGTCGCTCGAGCGGTTGTTGCAGCACCGCTTCGAGTTTCGCCTTGACGTGTTGATCGGAGAGCCCTCGCAGTTTGATGCGCGCGTAGCCGCGCTCCTTGCTGAGCGCGGTGAGCACCTCGTTCAAGTAGTGGTCACCGGGCAGCTCGTCGTCGCGGTAGGTGCCCAGGAGGAACACGCGCGAGTGGGCCAGCTCACGCGCGACGAACGCCAGCAGCATCAGCGAGGGATGGTCGGCCTGCTGCAGGTCTTCGAGGAAGATCGCGAGCGGCTGGCGGTCGGAAGCGCCGATCAGAAATCGCGACACCGAATCGAACAGCCGGAATCGCGCCTGTTCAGCGTCCAGTGACGGGGATTCGGAGATCTCCGGTATCAGCTCGCGTATCTCCGAGACGATCTGTGCGATCTCAAACGCGCCAGAGCCGAGGTCAGAAGCTACCGTCTCGGCATCGTGACCGCGTGCATAGTCACGGATCACCTGCACCCATGGCCAGTAGGCCGGAGCACCTGCACCCGCATAGCAGCGCCCCCACAGAACCTGCGCGCCCCTTAGCCCGGCATATGCCGCGGCCTCCGACGCAAGCCGCGTCTTGCCGATTCCCGACTCACCACTTATCAGCACAGTGCGGCCG
This sequence comes from uncultured Actinomycetota bacterium, assembly GCA_963744085.1. GTDB lineage: Bacteria > Actinomycetota > Actinomycetes > Mycobacteriales > Mycobacteriaceae > Mycobacterium. Next base: position 11,386 of record CAVUSK010000009.1, on the reverse strand, counting down.
CGGCGGCCCACGGCGTCATCGATCGCGCCACGGAGCTCGTGTGTCTCCCGCTCTCGCCCGAGGAACGTGCTGTCGGTGATCCGGTCGAGCGCCGCCACGTCGTGAGCCGCGGTTTCGCCACCGGCGACCGCAGTGGCGATCACCCTAAGCGCATCGCGAACCTCGGCTGCTTGCTGCGGACGCGCTTCCGGCGACTTCGCCAGCATCCTCAGGAGCAACTGGTCGAGCGGCGCTGGAACACCGGGGCGATGGCCGCTCGGCGCGACCGGAGCCGTCGAAACGTGCTGGGAGACAACTGCGGCCGCTGACTCACCCGCGAAAGGTGTCATCCCGCAAAGCAATTCGTACAGCAGGGCCCCAAGCGAGTATATGTCCGAACGCGCGTCGGCACCGCGACCGAGGGCCTGCTCGGGCGCCATATAGGCGACGGTTCCGATCACCGTCCCGACGGCCGTCACGCGCGTTGCGCCTTCCGCGACCGCAAGCCCGAAATCGCCGATCTTGGCGGTGCCGTCGGGTGCCAGCCACACATTCTGGGGCTTGACGTCACGATGCACCACGCCCTGGGCATGCGCGTGCGCGAGCCCGCCGGCGATGTCCCCCCCGATCCGGACCACCTCGTCGACGGCGAGCCGGTGATCCGGCGCGTCTGAGAGCAGGCCAGAAAGGTCGCCGCCGGCCATGTACTGGCTGACCAGGTATAGCTGCAGCGCCTCCTCGCCGAAGTCATAGACGTTGACGATGTTGGGGTGCTCGCCAAGCTTCGCCATCGCCTCAGCTTCCCGGCGCGCGCGACGCATGGCGGTTTCGTCTGACCCGTCGGCCTTGAACACGGCTGCGGCCACCTCGCGCTGCAGGCGGGTGTCGGTGGCCAGGTAAACCCGCTTGCCGGCACCTTCGCCGAGCAGGCGGCCGAGTGTGTAACGCCCGTCTGCAAGTGCGCGGGGGACCGGCGGGCCGGCCGGCTGCGCCGGCCCGGACCGGGCGCTCAGCTCGGTGCCGCATTCGTCACAGAAGCGCTGCGAGCCGGGATTGTGCGCCCCGCACTCCGGGCATGCAATCTCAGCCGCAAGTAGGCCGCCACATGTGCCGCAGAACTTGGCCTGAGGCCGGTTCCCAGCCCCGCACTTGCTGCATTCGACACTCGCGGCTGTGCTCATCGTTGGTTACCTCAACGCCGCCCCGGGAAGTCCACCGACCAACAGCGTCCCCGGTCCGACGTGCGTTGCTACTACCGGTCCGACCTCGGAGACGAACTCGGCCTCAGTGCCGAACAGCTCGGCGAGACGGCTCCCCAGCCGCGTCGCCTCCTCGTGCGCATACGCGTGTTGGACGAACCACCGGTCGGCACCCATCGCGCGCCGCTTACACATCAATTCGATCAGCCGCTCGACCCCGCGCCTGTGCGTACGCACGCGCTCGACGGCCCTGAGCTCCGATTCGATCATCAAGATCGGCTTGAGGTCGAGCGCCGAGCCGATCCATGCGGCCGCAGCACCCACCCGGTTGCTCCGCCGGAGGTATTCGAGCGTATCCACCAGGATCCAGCCCTTGACCTCCGTGCGGGCTTGGCGTACACGCTCGACCACGCCATGAAGGTCGGCTCCCCCCGCCGCGGCATGCGCCGCCGCCAGCGCCTGGAGCCCGAGGTGGCCGCCCACGCCGGCCGAGTCGATCACCACCACCCGCTCGTCAGCCCGGCCCTCGGACTCGAGCCGCTCGGCTGCCTGCCGAGCCATCGAGCAGGTCTCGGAAATTCCTGACGAAATCAGCACCGAGACAACGGCGCTGTGCTGCTGCAGCAGCCGGTCAAAGATCACGGCGAAATCCTCGACGGTAGGCGCCGACGTCGTCGCGACGCTCTTCGACGCATCCAGTTCCGCGTAGAACCGTCCGAAATCACCGTCGAACTCCGACTCACGTAGCGCGCCGCCACCGACGTCGTAATACAGCGACACCACCGTGAGGTCGAGCTTGTCGACGAGCGCATCCGGCAGGTAGGCGGTGCTGTCGGTAACCACCGCAACATCAGCCACGCGCGCACTCCAGCCGGCTGCGGATGCCGGTGAATTCCCCCTCGCAAAGTGTCATCCAAGCCGGCATGACCACACGACCCATTAGCGCTGCACTAGACACCGTGCTCACGACCTGAGGATATGGCCTCGAACCCGTGCTCTGTGAGGATTCGTCCAGCCTGTGAGTTACCTGTGCACATCTACATATCCTCCGACTGGTGTCGTCGAATTGGCTAGTGGCCCAATGGATTACGTTTATCGGTCGGCAACCCTAACGCCGCGCTGGAAAGACCTCCGACCGCCAGCGTCCCCGGACCAGCGTGCGTTGCCAGTACCGGGCCGAGGTCCGAGACGAACTCGGGCGGCGTATCGAACACAGCGCCCAGACGCTCCACGAGCATCTGCGCGTCCTCGCGCGCATACGCGTGTTGGACGAACCACCGGTCGGCACCCACCGCGCGGCGCTGGCGCATCAGTTCGATCAGCCGCTCGATACCGCGCCTGCGCGTGCGCACACGTTCGACGGCCTTCATCTCCGATTCGATCATCAAGATCGGCTTGAGGTCGAGCGCCGAGCCGATCCATGCGGCCGCGGTGCCGATCCGGCCGCCGCGCCTCAGGTACTCAAGCGTGTCGACGAGGAACCACACCCTGACCTCCTGGCGCGCTTGGCGCGTCTGCTCGATCACCCCCTGAAGGTCGGCTCCTGACGCCGCAGCATGCGCCGCCGCCAGCGCCTGAATCCCCAGGTGGCCGGCTGTGCCGGCCGAGTCGATCACCACTACGCGCTCGCTCCCGCGGTCCTCAGAGTTCAGCCGTGCGGCTGCCTCCCGGGCAAACGAGCAGGTCGGAGAAAGGTTTGAGCCGAGCATCACCGCGACGACGGCGCTGTGCTGCTGCAGCAATCGTTCAAAGGCTCCGACGAAATCCTCGACGGTAGGCGGCCCCGTCGTCGCGACGGTCTTCGACGCGTCCAGTTCCGCAAAGAACCGTCCCCAATCACCGTCGAAGTCCGACTCGCGCAGCCCTCGGCCAGGCAACTCGTGACCGCCGGTGGGCGACGCGGCGCCAGAAACGTCGTAATACAGCGACACCACCGTGAGGCCGACGCTTTCGACGAGCGCAGTCGGCAGGGAGGCGGTGCTGTCGGTAACCACTGCGATGTCAGCCATCGGCACCCTCCTGCCAGTTCGCGACACCGGTGAACCCCACTCGCAGAGCGTCATCCGACCCGGCATGAACCACCGTCCAGTCACGACGCGCAACCGTACCGCCGCAGACATTCAGCCCCATCGGCGCGCTGCTGTGAATCACTGGCAACCTCACCCCTCGATCGGCTCCCTCAAAGCCGCGCCGGGAAGATTTCCGGCCGCCAACGCCCCCGGACCGGTGTGCGTCGCGATTACTGGTCCGACCTCGGAGACGAACTCCGGCTCCGAGCCGAAGATCTCGGCGAGACGCTCAGCCAGTCGCTGCGCGTCCTGGTGCGCATACGCGTGCTGGACGAACCATCGATCGGCGCCGACCGCACGGCGGTGTCGCATCAGCTCGATCAACCGCTCGACAGCGCGCCTGCGCGTGCGCACACGTTCGACGGGCTTGAGCTCCGATTCGATCAGCAAGATCGGCTTGAGGTCGAGCGCGGATCCGAGCCATGCGGCCGCGCCGCCGATCCGGCCGCTGCGCCGCACATACTCAAGCGTGTCGAGAACGAACCATTGCCTGACCTCCTGGCGCGCCCGGCGCGTCGCAGCAATCACTCCCGAGCTGTCTTGCCCCGCGGCGGCCGCCCGGGCCGCCGCCAGTGCCTGAACACCCAGGTGGCCGACCGTGCCGGCCGAGTCGATCACCTCCACCCGCTCGCCACCGCGACCCTCGGATTCCATTCGTGCGGCTGCCTGCTGGGCGATCGAGCAGGTCTTGGAAGTTCCCGACGAGATCAGCACGGAGACGACGGCGCTGTGCTGGTGCAGCAGCCGGTCAAAGACCTCGACGAAATCCTCGACGGTGGGCGGCGACGTCGTCGCCACACTCTTCGAGGCATCCAGTTCCGCATAGAACCGTCCCAGATCACCGTCGAACTCCGACTCCCGCAGCCCGCGGCCAGGCACCTCGTGGCCACCGCTGGGCGACGCGCTGCCATCAATGTCGTAATACAGCGGCACAACTGTGATATCGAGGCTGTCGACGAGCGCATCCGGCAGGTAGGCGGTGCTGTCGGTAACTACCGCGACGTCAGCCATGCTGTATCAGCTCCATGATCCTCGGTAAGGCTTCGCGGGTTGCGATCCGGCCTGCCTCGCGGGCGCGGTCGATCTGGTGCCACTCCAAAAATCCGATGCTGCTGGTGTCGGGATGAATCGCGAGATCGGCCTGCGCCAGCACCGCAGACGATGCCATCGCGCTGCCGATCGTCATTGTGCGCATGAGCGTGTCGACGACGTTCGGCACCCGTGGAGAGCGCGCCAGCTCCGTCGCGGAGGCGGGGCGATGCCTGCTGACCGCTGCCTATGCTCACCGCGATCAGCGGGCCCTCGTGGCCCGCCAGCGCGGTTACCGGCAGGTTGTCGAGCACGCCGCCATCGACGTGCAGCGCACCGTCGTAGACGACCGGTGCGTACAAACCTGGCACCCGCAGCGAACAGCCGACGACGTGCGGCGAGCGGGCCTCGTCGGTGCACGACGGCCCGCCGGGCCAGTAGATCGACGCTGACACAGCGGAATTCCTTTGGCAGTTCCTCGACTAGCTGTCCTCCGAATACGCTGTCGAGAGCGCCCAAGGTGCGTCGCCCGCGGATAAGTCCCTTGCTCGGCAGGGTGTAGTCGCTAGTGGGGTTGCTGCGGATGAAGTATTCGTAGATATTCGCGTCTACCGCAGCCGCGTCCATACCGGTGGCTGCGAGTGCCGCGATGATCGCCCCCATACTGGTCCCGGCGTAACGGTCGACCGTCACCCCCGCCGCCTCCAGCTCCTCCAGCACACCAAGGTGTGCAAATGCCCGCGCGGCCCCACCGCTGAGGACCAGTCCGATCGAGCGGCCCGCGATGCGTGCGGCGAGCGGGCGCAGGTCGGCGGCCGCGTGTCCGGCGCGGACTGTATGCACCGAGCGCGGCGTTATCAATTCCTCCCAGACACGACGGTGTTCGCGGCTCGGCGGGCGGTCCCGCGAGGACTAGGTCGGCACCCGCCGCTCGTGCCGGCAGCGGTGCCGACGGAGGTGCCGGGTTAGCCGCCGCCAGCACGACACGATCGGCCGAGCGCAAACAGAAGTCACGCCAGTCCGCGTCATCGACCGTCGCGTGCAGCACCACCTTGTCCGCCGCCCGCTCGGCGCGTTCCAGCCCGTCGCGGTCCACGCGGCCCGGGTTCACCACCTGGAGCCGGCCCGATAGCGCGGTGACCAGTTCGGTGGCCACCATCGAGACCGGCGCGTCGGCGTCGACGCCGACGACCGCGACGACCACCTCAGGTGTTGGCGTGCGCGGGACCGCGGGCGGCGGGGTCTGGTGCAGCCGGCTAGCCAGCACCCGGACCAATGCGGCGAGGACGCCTGAGTCCGCAATCCTGTCGAATTCGAGCCTTGGTGATTCGCACGAGCGTGGAGTCGCGCACGGCGCGAACCGATGCGGAACGGGGCGCATCGATCAGCAATCCGAGCTCGCCGACGACTTCGCCGCGGCCCAATTCCGTGACTACGACATCGTTCTGGAGCACCTGCAGGCGGCCATTACGCACCACATACAGGGAATCGGACGCCTCGCCCGCGTGGAACAGATACGAGCCTGCGTCCAGCTCAACCTGATCGGCGTGGTCTCGCAGCTCTGCCAGGGCGGCCGGGTCGAGCCCGGCAAACAGCGGCAGAGCCCCGAGCGGATCGACTTCGCCGGCTGCGGTCGGCTGGATCTCGCCGGGCGCGGACATCAGCCGGTGCGCTGGCCGCCGCGCTGCCGACGGATCGATTTGCGGCGCAGGCTCAGGTTCCACCGCTTCTGCGGTGAGGTGGCGGGCGCGGCCCAGAAACACCCCGCCGATCGCGACCGCGACAAAACAGACCGCGGCCAGCACCCAACCTCGTCGCAGCGCCTCTTCGGTGGCGCCGCGAGCCGGCGTCCCGACCACAACCACCAGCAGCGCGATGCCGATCACGGCGCCGAGCTGGCGCGTGCTGCTGACCACCGCCGAAGCGGTGGCGTAACTGCCGCCCGCGGCCAGCCCGGCCAGGGCGGCGCTGCCGAGCAGCGGCAGCGTTGCGCCGACCCCGATGCCCTGCAGGATTTGGCCGGGCAGCCACTCGCCGAGGAAATCGGGTTTGGACCCGACACGTTCGATGTACCACAGCAGGCTGCCGGCCCAGATCAGCGCGCCGGCGACGATGATGAGGCGGTAACCATGGCGGTCGGCGACGCGGCCGAGTACCGCGGCGACAACCGCCGCGACGAACGCGGCGGGCGCGACCGCCAGGCCGGCGCGCAACAAGTTGTAACCCCACACGTAGTTCAGGAACAACACGTGGGTCAGCAGGTAGGCGTAGAACCCGGCACTGGCGACCAGGGTCAGCGTGTTGCCCGCCGCGAACGACCGGATACGCAGAAACGCCGGCTCGATCAACGGCGTCCGGTGGTACCGCGAACTGAGCACAAATCCGACCATCGCGACTACCGCAGCCAGGAACGACCCGATGGTTGCCGGGCCGACCCAGCCCCAGTCCGGGCCCTTGACCAACCCGAGAGTCAGGCACCCGAGCGCGATGGCCAGCAGCGCCGCGCCTCGTAAGTCGGGCACGCGCCGCCGTCCGGAGGCGCGGCTCTCGACCAGCCCCCGTCGAGCCACCACCACAGCCACAACGCCCAGCGGCAGATTCACCAGAAACACCCAGCGCCAACTCGACGCCTCTACGAGAGCACCGCCGATGGGCGGACCGAGACCCGACGCGATGGCAGCCGCCGCGCCCCACAGGCCGACTCCGTGTGCGCGGCGCGCGGCGTCGAAACTCTCGACAACGAGCGCCAGTGACGCGGGTACCAGGACCGCCGCGCCGATGCCCTGCAGCACCCGGAACGCGACCAGCTGGCCGACGGTGTCGGCGGCCGCGCACAGGCCGGACGCGACGGTGAACAGCACCACGCCGTAAATGAACATCCGCTTGCGCCCGAGAAGGTCGGCGAGCCTGCCCCCAGCCACCAGGAAGGCGGCGAAGGCGATGTTGTAGGCGTTGAGCACCCACGACAGGCTGCTGATGTCGCTGCTGTGGAAGTACCTCTGGATGGCAGGGAACGCGATGTTGACGATCGTGGAGTCGAGGAAAGCGAGGAAGGCGCCGAAAGCCGCCACCAGTAGCACCGCCGTCGACGAGGGCTGTCGGCGCCGAGTGAGCGGATTGGGGGGTCGGCGTGCCCGGAGGCGTCGTGTGCCCGCACGGACCGTGGCGCTATCGACGGGCGCGGCGGCCCGGGCATCGCCGTCGATCGCGCCCTCGGCGGTTTCCCTCCCGCGAGTCGCGGACTGGGCAGCAGTTCTGTTCGCCATGACGCATCTCCGCTCGATGAGGGCTGTCGCGAACCGGCCGATGCAAGTGTCGCTGAGCCGCCCTCGGTGAGTACCACGTTCGGGGGTTGCTCACAGCGCTTTCCCAGGCACGGTGACTTCAGGGAGTGTCGGGCGTCATCCGAAGTAGCTGTCAACCATCAGCCGAGGTAATACAAACGACAAGTGCCCCCGGCAGTGTCTGGTTTCAGGACATAGTTGGCAGCTGTCTCGCGACATAGTTGGCACCTCAGCGTTGAGGGAGGCCGGCCATGTCGAAGGCGCAGCTCGTCATCACCGCCGTCGTGCTCGAGGGACGCAGCAAAAGCGACGTCGCCCGCGACTACGACATCTCCCGGTACTGGGTACAACAGCTGTGTCGCCGCTACGAGACCGAAGGAGCTGCTGCTTTCGAGCCGCGCTCGCGCCGACCCCACACCAGCCCCACGCCGTTACCGCCGAGACCGAAGAACGCATCGTACGACTACGTAAGACCCTGTCGCGACAAGGTTTTGACGCCGGCGCTGACACCATCGCCGCCCACCTGGCCAACGATCCCACCATCGCCAACGTCCCTGCCGTGTCCACGATCTGGCGGATCCTGGCCCGCCGCGGCTTCGTCACACCCCAACCGCACAAACGACCCCGCTCGTCGTGGAAACGCTTCTGCGCCGAACAGCCCAACCAGTGCTGGCAAGCCGACGTCACCCACTGGCGCCTGGCCGACCACACCGAAGTCGAAATCCTCAACATCATCGACGACCACTCCCGGCTCCTAGTCGCCAGCCACGCCCGACGCATCACCACCGGACCCGACGTCGTGGACACCTTCGCCGCCGCCTTTTACCGCTGGGGCACACCAGCATCGGTGCTCACCGACAACGGCGCCATCTTCACCGCCAAACAACGCGGACAAGGCCGCACCGCCCTGGAGATCACCCTGGGCGCGCTGAGCGTCAAATACCTGACCTCGCGGCCCTACCACCCCCAGACCGGCGGCAAGGTCTGTGAAGACTTGTCGACGACGCTGCACCGGTTCGGTCTGACCCCGGTCAAGGTGTGACCATGGTGTCCTTCGTTCGATTTGTCGGCCGGCACCGGTGCAGCGTCGCGGCGTGCACCGGCCAGACGGATCTGACCTGATAGGAGCTTGGACTAGAAGCCCCGTCACAGACTTGTCGCTCCGCCCGACCGGTTCGCCCACCCGTCAGATCAGCCCTAACGGAGGAGCGAATTTCATCATGACAACAGAAGACGACGCTGTCATCGGCGGCATCGACACGCACAAACGCACCCACTACGCGGCGGTCATCGACACACTCGGCCGGCTCTTGGGCCATCAGCAGTTTCCCGCCACCGACCGTGGCTACACAGCCTTGCTGTCGTGGATGGGCACCTTCGGACCCATCCGGGCGATCGGTGTGGAAAGCACCGGCTCGTTTGGCGCCACGTTGACCAGGTCACTGACCGCAGCCGGGGAACGTGTTGTGGAGGTGAACCGACCCAACCGTGTAGCGCGTCGCATGGACGGCAAGTCTGATCGGCTCGATGCTGAGAACATCGCCCGCGCCGTTCTCGGCCAGACCTCAACAGCCATCCCGAAGTCCAAGTCAGGAATGGTCGAAGTGATTCGTACTCTGCGCGTCACTCGAGCCAGCGCCGTCAAGGCCCGCACACAGGCGTTCAACAATCTGTTCGGTGTGATGATCGGCGCGCCATCACCGTTGCGTGACGAACTGGTGGATCTGACTAAACGCACGCTGGTCAACCGCTGCCTGCGCCTTCGCCCCGAAACCGACGACCTTGCCACGTTGCGCAGCAAGTCCGAACGGCTTCTCCTGGCCGGCGTGAAGATGGCGTTGCGCGATCTGGCCCGCCGCTGGAAGGCCCTCGACACCGAGATCAAAACCCTCAATCAGCAGATCGCAGCACTGGTCCGGTTGGCTGCTCCCGACCTGGTCGAGCTCTTCGGGGTAGGCGTCGAGATCGCCGGTCAGTTCCTCGTCACTGCCGGTGATAATCCCGAACGCATCCCTCACGAAGCTGCCTTCGCCAAACTCTGCGGCGTAGCCCCCCAACCCGCCAGCAGCGGACGAACCACCGGACGACACCGCCTATCCCGCGGCGGAGACCGCCAAGCCAACAGCGCGCTCTACATCGTGACCATCGTCCGGATGCGCCACCACGAACCCACCCGCGCTTACGTCGAACGACGAACCAACGAAGGACTCAACAAACGCGAAATCATCCGATGCCTCAAGCGCTACATCGCCCGCGAAATCTACGCCAATCTCCCACGCCCAGAAACCAACTCGACGGCCCTCACCACAGCCGCTTGACAAACATAGGAGTGGACATCCCCCAAAACCGTGGAGGCATGGACTATCAGGAGTAGTCATGCCAGATTCGCGAAGGAAGTTCGACCCGGAGTTTCGGGAGGGTGCGGTCCGCATTGTCCGTGAGACCGGTAAGACGATCGCCCAGATAGCCCGCGACTTGGGCGTCCACCCGGGCACTCTGGGTAACTGGGTTGCCAAGGACCGTGCCGAACACGAAGGCACACAAGGGCTTTCGACCGGGGATGCCGCGGAGCTGAAGCGGTTGCGCGCCGAGAACGCCCAGCTGCGGATGGAGCGCGATGTTTTAAAACGATCGGTGGTCCTGTGGGTCAACGAGGCGACGAAGTGAGCGTGGCCCGCTTCGTCGCCGACCAGAGGACCATGCACCGGGTGCCGCACACCGTGACCTGCGCGATCCTGGGGATCAGCATCTCCTGGTTCTACAAGTGGACCGGTCGCGGGCCCACCGAGCGGGCTCGTCGGCGCGCCGCCCTGGACGTGAAGGTGCGCGAGCTGTTCGAGGCCTCCCAGGGCACCTACGGCTCGCCCCGCATCCACGCCGACCTGCTCGAGGCCGGCGAGACGGTGAGCGTGAACACCGTCGCGGACTCGATGCGCCGGCAGGGCTTGCAGGGCCGCAAACCGAAGCGGCGCCGGGGGTTGACCCGCCAAGACCGGACCGCGCCGAAGTTTCCCGACCTGCTGCACCGCGACTTCACCGCCCCGACACCGAACGCGAAGTGGTGCGGCGACATCACCGAGATCCCCACCGACGAAGGCAAGCTCTTCTTGGCCTCGGTGCTGGACCTGCATTCGCGCCGGCTGCTGGCCAGCGCGACCTCGGAGCACCCCGACGCCGGCCTGGCCTGCGACGCGATCAAGATGGCTGCGGCGGTGCGCGGCGGACGCGCGGCCATCGACGGGGTGATCTTCCATACCGATCGCGGATCTACCTACACCGCAGCAATTTTCACTACGCTGTGCCGAAAGCTCGGGGTGTCGCAATCGATGGGAAGAGTCGGTTCATGTTTCGATAACGCCGCTGCGGAGGCGTTCTTCTCGACCCTCGAACACGAGGTCCTGTCCCGGCACCACTTCACCACGAAAGCCCACGCACGCCAGGTTGTGGTGCCCTGGTGCCAGGACTTCTACAACAACCGACGCCGACACAGCTCCGCCGCATTGATGTCGCCCGTCCAATACGAGAGACTCGCTGCAGACCAACCGGCCGCAGCATAAGGAAGCCTTCACGATTCGAGGGGAAGCCCAGCCTGGGCCGCCGTCTGGCCGGCACCCACGTCATCGTCCTCGCCAACGACCTCGACATCCGCATCCTGCACCACAACACCGGCCAACTCATCCGCAAACTGGTTCTCGACCCCCGCGCGACTACCAACCACGCGGCGTTCCCTGCGGAAGAAGCCCAAAAAACCGATGTTGACTGCAAACTATGTCCCAGGACATCTGCCAACGATGTCCCGAGACATCACACAAGTGCCCCCGGCAGG
>CAVUSK010000008.1:0-937192 GCA_963744085.1 uncultured Actinomycetota bacterium | reverse complement strand
AAAGATCGCCACACCGAGTACCCTTGGACCAAATGCTCTAGTACCTCATGACCCCGGCCCGTAGTTCTGCGCATGCAGAAAGTCAAAGGTGGGATCACACGGCTCTGGAGCCGATGAATGGACTCGGCCCGCCGCGCCCCCTGTCTATCAGCGACGGGCCGAGTTTCCGCCTATGGGAATTGACGATGGATACGAATAGGACGATGACTAATATCTGCGCTCGGACGAAAGTTGTGGCGGCGGCCATCGCCGCCGGTGCGGTTGTGGCGATGGGTGCGCTGACCGTGGCGCTCAGCGGCACCGAGGCACATGCGGTTACGGCACCCCTCGGTGTTGGCGGCGACACCAGCACCCAAGCGACGCCACCACCGGTACCACCAACGGCGGATGCCAAGCCGCCGGTTAAGGCCAAGAAATGGCAGGGCAACGGCTGGCCAGGGCAATAGCCGAGCGCGAGGGAGCCTGATCCCGTCGGCCCGTCATCCTGCTTGGGTGGCGGGCGACAACTTCACCCGAGCTGGTAGGAGTCGCGCGATACCCGGAAGAAGCGCCCGGAACTGGTATCGGTACATGTCATGGCTGAGGGCTCGCTGGCACAGGTGATGGCGCCGAGCGACATGGTCTGCCCGTAGTCCAGTGTCGGCAGCGGCGGCCATAGGAGCACACCGCCGACACAGTCAAGGCGTGGCGGGCTGCCCTGAGGGAGCGAGAATTGGCTGCCCCAGCGAGCCAAATAACAAGTGCTTAACTGCCCATCAGCCGCAAGATATTGGCGCGGCGGCGCCGCGTAACTGGGGTCTTGGACCTGGCACGTGCCTTCTCCTTTGCCGTAGCTTGCCGGGTCGTCGGTGTCATGGTTGCGTAGTATCACGCAGAGGATGTCTCCCGACGGCGACTGAAACCGCAGGTGGTTGAACTCAGCGTGAGCGGTTGCCGGGAGGGTGATGGTTGCCGCGAGCATCGACGACACGATCAGCGCCAGCGTAGTGATCGTCATCGTTGCCTTTAGCCAGATGCGCTGGCGCATGACCGGAGCCTCAACATGGCGTGCCGTGGGTGGCCGGTGACCCGACCTGTTCGTCATGTCGGCGTCCTTTCCGTTGACCATGTTCGAGTCGAGTTGCTCAATTTGGTGTGTGATTGTGACTCTCGTTGCAGTTGAGTACCCCAACCGCCCGCACACCTAGCTATTGGTCGGCGCCGGGTGGCTGATCGGCTGGATCCCGGCAGCGATTGCTCGTCGGTTTATCCACAGCTCAAACCGAAGCTCCCTGCGACGTAGAGGCAGCCGTCATCCTGCCTGGGGTGGCGGGCGGAATTGCATCATTAGCCCGGGCTATGGTTCAGCCATGTACGAGGGTCAGCTCGTGCGAGCCACTGACGGTAAGTGGATGACGAAGCCGCCCAGCCGATGCCCCAATGGGCACCGCCTTGGCCCGAATCAGGTGCTCGTCGGACATGTCGCCTGTCTCGGTCACGGCGGCGGCGGGCACACCACCTGGCACTGCCGCACCTGCGACGCCGTCGTGTACGGACCGCCGCTAAACGTTCATTGCACAGCCCTGCAAGGGCCAGCGCCATTCAGGGTAAGTTCCAAAGTCCCAGAGTCGAGAAAACCCGAGCCGCAGCGCCTTTCCGGTGTCCAGGGACTCGATTACATGCTGGAGAAGGTCGCGGCGCGGGCCGCTGAAGCTACCTAGCTGCCGCTCGCGGTAGGCCGTAGTGTCACCGCGAGCAACCCACAGAGGGTGCTGTGGTGGGGATGGTATTGAACGCCACTCGACCCGGCCAGCCGAACGGCCACCCGGCGTCGCCATTGTTACTCCAGTTGAACGTGTTCGACGGCCCGGCGGGTGCATTGCGAGTGCCCAGCCGCTCCGAGCAGCCGCTGCCGGGGTTGGAGCCGCTGATACTGCCGCCGGTGTTCACCACCGGCCCCGGCGCGGGCGGGGGCGTGGCCATGACGGTGGTGGTGGACGGCGCGGCGGCCGGGGGGAGGGGGGTCTGATCCTGACCACCCTGGTTGTCGGCCAGGGCCGGGCTGGCCAATAAGACGGCACTCGCTGCTAGAGCTGTGAATAGGATGGCTTTCACTATTTCTCCTCGATTAGGGCTAGCCAGGGTGCGAGCGCCAGACCCAACACGGGGAACATAGCCCGGCCTGCCCCACGCCGCATATCGAGATTCACACCTAACACACAGGGAATTCGCAAGATTCGGCTGGCACCCTCCCAGATCGTGGCCGCTCCCAGCACCCACTCGACCCCCAACCATCGGCGAATAGCGAGGGCCACCAAGGCGATACGGTTCGCCCTGGCTACGACTCTGGGACTTCAGACTTCACCGGGCTCACGATGTCGTCGGGAGACACACGGAACCGGTCGAACGCCTGCCCGGCGCGTTTATCCCGAGGCACGATCCCGCGCTCGCACAGCCTTCCGCGCCTTCACTTCCACTGCGGGAATACGGACGATAGGTTGGCGATCATGACGTCCGAAGCCAGCGGATCATCGAGCGCCGAGAAGGGCATCGCGTCGGTGCAGAAGAACGCCGCGGACGCGCTGACCGAATAACCGGGTTCGTCCGGCCCGTCATCCTGCTTGGGTGGCGGGTCGAATCGTCTTTTGCAGCCCCTCAACCCTGTTGGCCGGTGTAACGGTAGATGACGCGCCGGCCGATTTCGACGGCGTGGTCGGCGAAACGTTCGTAGTAGCGACCCAGCAGTGTGACATCGACTGCGGCGCCGACACCATGTTTCCATTGACCGTTCATCAGCATGGTGAACAGACGGCGGTGCAAGTAGTCCATGGCATCGTCGTCGTCGTCGAGTTCTGCGGCCTTTGCCAGATCACCCGAGAGCACAACATCTTTAGCGTCATTGCCTATGTCGACCGCGATGCGCCCCATCTCCGCGAAGTAACCGTTGACATCCTCGGGTACGGCGTGGTCGGGGTGGCGTCGCCTGACCATCTTTGCAACGTGCATAGCGAGGGCATGCATCCGTTGGGCATCGGCGACGTTCTTCAACGAGCTGACAACCGCCCGCAGGTCTCCAGCCACGGGCGCCTGCAGCGCAAGCAACCTTAACGCGTCCTCCTCGATGCGAGCAGCCTTGGGCACAGATCGGTCCAGCTCGGTGATCACGTCCTCGGCCAGCGCGAGATCGGCCTGGAGAAGCGCCGCGGTGGCACGGTCCATCGCTTTTCCCGCCAGTGCGCACATCTCGGCGATGCTGGCCGTCAAATCATTCAGTTCTTGGTGGAACGCTTCCCGCACGCTGACCACCCTAATAAGAGTTAGCGACCCGTCCGCAGCGGTCGAGCAGCCGCGTTGCCTCGTCCAGTTGGTCGCGCAGGCGAACAAGCCTTTCCGGCACTTCAAGCTCAGTGCCAGAGGCCCGGCATCGACGCTCGGCCCACCGCTTCTCGGCAGCGTCGACGCGTGCTCGGAGATCGGTGATTTCTGTCTCCAGCGCGGCGGCAAGCAAAGCCGCCTGCGCGATCTCGCAGGGCCTTATCGTCGGCTCCGCACGCGCATGCCTGATAGATATCCGACCGAGTTACGTCTAGCCAGCCAGCCACCCCGCTCCCGCCCCGGCCCAAAGCCGGATAGGCGCTGCGGGCCGGGCTGGCTACGGGTCTGGGGCTTTTGCGTCGGCGGTGAGTGGTCGGGGCTGGCAGTCTGGAAAGTATGCATGTTCTGACTGGCGTACGGGACCCAGCGGTGAGCTTCCCGATAGCGTCGGCGGTGGATGACCTTGACGAACGGCGCCGAGCCAATCGCGCTGTCGCGGTCAGTGCCGCCGGGCTGGCGGTCACCGGACTCATTGAGTTGGCCATCGCGCTCGTATCGGGGTCGGTGGCGTTGCTCGGCGACGCCTTGCACAACCTGTCCGACGTCTCCACCAGCCTGTTGGTGTTCGTCGGCTTCC
Source organism: uncultured Actinomycetota bacterium (assembly GCA_963744085.1). Taxonomy (GTDB): domain Bacteria; phylum Actinomycetota; class Actinomycetes; order Mycobacteriales; family Mycobacteriaceae; genus Mycobacterium. The sequence goes on along the minus strand of CAVUSK010000008.1, from coordinate 933,261 downwards.
GCGCCTCCCGTAAAAGCGCGACGATGCGCTATCCCTACGGCTATGAACGGGCCGAAGACCTCGCTGGCATCGGTGTCGCCGCGGTCATCTGGGCCAGCGCCGCATTCGCCGGCGCCGAAAGTGTCGACAAGCTCGTCCACCAGGGTCCCACCCAGCATCTGGGCTGGGGCATCGGCGCGGCCGCGGTCGGAATCCTCGGCAACCAGCTGGTGGCCCGCTACAAGCTCGTCGTCGGTCGCCGAATCCAATCGGCGACCATGAGGGCCGACGCCAAGCACTCCTGGCTGGACGCGCTGTCCTCGGCCGGGGCGATGCTCGGGCTCATCGGTGTGGCGGTCGGCTTGCCTTGGGCTGACGCCGTCGCCGGTTTGGTCGTCACCGGCTTCATCTGTCATGTCGGTTGGGAAGTGAGCAGCGACATCGCACACCGCTTACTCGACGGCGTCGACCCCGCTGTCATCACCACCGCCGAGGGCGCCGCCGCTCAAACCGAAGGTGTGGTGCACGCCCATGCCCGCGCCCGATGGACCGGACGAACGCTGCGCGTCGAGGTCGAGGGTTGGGTCGAGGCAACGACGACCGTCGTTGATGCGGACCGCATCGGACGTCAAGTGGCAGACCGACTCGGCACGGAGCTGCCCCAAATGCGCAGCTTCACTTGGATTGCCCGCGGCGTCTGAAATCATCGCCTGCTCCGAACCCAAGACGCCTGTGCGCCCTATAGCTCTTCGCGCGGCATGCATTGGAGCACCAGCGCCGGCGGCGGCCTGACTCCGTTTCGCGCACGTCCATACCGCACCAACCGCACGCAGTAGTTAGCATCCGCCACCGCGAATAACGATCTCCTCACCAGCGAAAACCCTTCCCGACAGCCAAATCCGAGCCGTGCGGGCAAAAACCCTGGGAGCCGTACAGACCGGAATCTGTAGCGCCGCTTCGGCGTCCCGATGGGGTGGCCCCGGGGTCTCCCCGCCTACCCTCCGCATGGTGCTGACCATCTGTTTGGGGATGGTGTTGGTCACCGCCACAAAATCTCCCGCATCCGCGCGAGGCGTTGGGATAATCAGTGGTCGCAGGCTCGTAGGCAGTGGGAACATACGAGGTGTTATCACCGATGCGGAGGAGTGAATCCCGATGACTGGTCCTCAACGCAATCCAGCGGCGCGGTCGAACGTTGGGCTGCTGGTGTTTCTTATCCTGGTGATTGTTGGATTGTTGATGGCGGTGGTGGGCTACAACATTCAACGCAACAATTTCGAGGTTGGGAGCGATACTAAATACCTTGGCCTCCTTCTATTTGTCGTTGGGATCATCGGCGCCGTCATCAGTGCGATTGTGAGAGCAGCGCAGCGAGGCCGCGCACGACAGATTCAGCCACCTGTTGGCGAGGCGACAAGTGCTGCGCCTGGCTGGTATCCAGATCCGCAGTATCCAAATATGATGCGCTACTTCGATGGTCGGGTGTGGACTTCATCAACTCAGCTTCGTAGTCAGTAGTGTCGATCTGCTCCGTGGTGGCAGTGTTGGCGCAGCAACGGCTCGGGCACTGACAGATGTGCCTTTAAGGCCGCGCTTGCCGGGAAAGGAGCAACAACCGGTTTGACGCCCCGCCACCGTATGAATCATGTTCTTACGCTTCAGCCTTCGAGCGCGGTCACGCGATCTTCTAAATCGCGCAATGCGTTGAGCGTCGCGCGGAGGGACGCATCGGAGGCAACCGGTCCGATGCTGTTGCCGGCCTGGGTTTTGGGGAAGGTCGCCATGGCAAATCGTTTCAGCCCCAAAAGATCGTGATCACCCACGCCAACCTGCCCACCATCACCCACTGCTACGCCCAACTGCTCGACATCATCCACAGCCGCAACCTGCAAACCGTCACCCTCAACGACGTCTTCGGCTAATTTCGGGGTCCAGAGTTGGCCGTTAAATTCGCCTCGGTCGTGAACGCCAACAATGTGGGGGTGGTACAGCGTCGCAGCCAAGTCGGCTTCGCGATTGAAGCGTTCCCTAAAATCGGAATCGGCGGAGACATCGCTAGGCAGGATCTTCAAAGCGTCCTGTCGTGGGAGCCGCGGATGTTCGGCGAGGTAAACCTCACCCATCCCCCCAGAGCCAAGCAACCGGACGATCGTGAAGCCAGCAAAGTTTGTACCGCTCCCCAACGGCATGGCGGGATACTACCCACTATCGGCAGCATTGATCGCAGCTTGCCTGTTGTTCGACGCTCGGCTACACGGCGGCGAGCCGGTGACGGTGACCCGTTGGCAGATCGGCGGTCGCCGCGTGCCCTTGTCGAGCGAACTGCCGATGTTCCGTGACCGCAGCATCAAAGGCTGGATCGTCCGGCCAGACGACACTGTCGCTCCGGCTCGTCGAGAATGATCTCGTCGATGTCGCTGAGAATTTCCTCGCTGTGTAGAGGCTCGATCCGGCCAAGCCGATTGACGGGTTCCGCCGCCACCCTGCGTCGGGCAGCCCGGGCCGATAGACAACTGCTCAACCCGGTTGTTCTCACTCCGATACGAGCGCGGTCGGCATGGACGGGGACACCGGCGCTGGCGCGGCCCCTGGCACACCCAGCTGTGCGAGGTTGTCAACCGCTGGGTGCTTGTCGCCGGCCGGGCCCGCGGCGAACGCGGCGAGCAGCCGAGTGGTTACAGCGGTGAGCACCCGGTGCACCTCAGCGACCGAGGTCCCTGCGACTGTGCAGCCCGGGTCGAGCCCGCAGATCCACCACTGGGTGCCCGAGGAGAACACTGCTGCCCCGCTCGGCGCCGTGTAGTAGGTGGTGTCCTGGAATCCGGAGCGCCCCCTGCAGGTGAGCGGCGAGTGGAACAACACCTGGATTGGGCGTGGTGTCGGCACATCGAGATCCACGGTCGAGTACTCGTTGCCGACCATGCCCGGTAGCCGTTGCCCGGGCGCCACGATGCCTGCGAGCAGCCAGCTGTCCGGTGCGGCGACGACCATTTCCGCGCTAACCGGGTTGCATTGATAGATGTTGCCCAGGATCACGCTCTCTGGCCGAGGGTTGGGTGGGGTGCGCCATTCCTGCGTGGTGTCCATCGGGTCGGTTGTGCCCAACGGGTCCTCGCGGAAGCTCTTGTAGTCGACCTCGACCCGGTTGCGGCCCAGCGGCGAGGGCTGCAACCGCATGTGCCGATAGATTTCGTTACCGCCGAGGAATGCCAGGTTCACCCCGCCGTCGCGGGCGCGCACCACGTTATTGCGCATGTCCGCCGACCAGTACTCGTCGTGGCCGAGCGTGACCACCGCGCGGGCTCCATCGAGCAGGTGCGGATCGGCGTGCAGGTCCACGTCGGTCGCGTAGCCAAGCTGGTGCCCGGATCGCTCGGCGAACAGTAGGAACGGAAGCTCGAAGTACAAGAAATCGCCCGCACCCTGCATGGTGTCGGACGCATAGGGGCGGTCGAAGCTGACCGCCCGCGCCCGCTCGGAGTACTTACCGGTGGGACCCGCGTAGAGGCTATAGCCGCCCCACGTGTTGTAGGCCTGCCAGGTGGTGACCGCGTTGATGATCACGATCCGTCCCTGGTTGGACGGAGTACGTACGGTCAGTGGCACAAATTGCTGGGCGCCGTTGGACCCATCGAGGCGGATGAGGTAGTCGCCGGGCTGCCAGCCGGTGGTGTCCAGCGTCACGGACCGGTTCCACGGCGCCACCACGGTGTGGGTGGGCTGCTGTACCACGAAGTCGGCCTGCTTGACGCCGGGCTGGGGATTCGATCGCCAGATCTGCAGTGCCTCCGAACCCGCGTAGTTGCCAATGCGGTATGCAGTCGCGGTGAAGCTTTCCGCGGTGGTCGAGACGAACAGCGTTACGGCCTCGCCAGGTAGTGCACTGGTGTGGTCGGCGAAACCCTCGATGGCATGCTGCGGCCCCGCATGGGTGATCCGCCAGTCCGCCGTACCCGGCGGCCGCTCGGGCGGCACCACATCAAGAGTGCTGGGCGCAATGACTTCCACCGAGGGGACGGCAGCCGGCGACGTCGAACACCCCGACCCGCCGAGCGCGAGCACCACCCCCGCCACTGCGACCGTCACCAAACCCCGACTGCACATCATCGCCGCGGAGACTACCGTCACCTACCAAAACGCGGACCGACTCTGGAGTTCCTCATGGCCACGCTCCTGGCGACGAGGCTGGGTATCACCACGTCGTGACCGCTACCGCGACATGGCGACATCACTTGGCTTCGAGGGGCACATCAAGTGGGCCGAGGCGATGCCATGACTCGGCGTGCTCACGCTGTAGTCACCCTTTGGTCAACGCTCCGACTGCTCGATCTCGTCAAGCTGTCTGTCGAGGTCGGTTAATTCGATTGCCAGACGCCGCAATTGGTGTGCGACGGCTGCGCGCCGCTGCTCAAGCTGCGCGCGGCGCTCTTCGCGGCCCATGTTGTGTGCGTCTGTCTGCATGGTGGTCGCTCCCCGTGGTTTGGCTGTGAAGTTGCAGACACCCGGGAGTGTGCGGCTGGTGCGCTGACCGGGCCAGCTCGCGCCGCGACTGACAGCACAATTGACAAGCAACCGACACCGACCCGTGACCGGCACCCGTCAGCGGTACCGAACCGACCGGCTCAGTGCCCGCAGACGCGCGTGTCGCTCATCTTCGATGCCGTGGTCTGCGGCTCCGGCACCACGGGTCTGCACACCGTGGTGTCCACGGCGACATTTCACGGGCCACCGTCTCGTTGCCGTCCCATGGGGTGATGGTCTGCGAGATAAGTTCTGATGGACCTCCGCACGTTTCGCAGAAATGGTCCGGGTCTGGCTGAGTGTGAATCTGAAGCGGCATGGCGTCGATTGTGGGGGGACCGGCGGGTTGCGTCCAGCAGAGTGGTGTACGGCCCGGGCCCTGACGTGAGGTCCGGCGTGTCGTAGCCGAAGGATGAAGGTCATCGCGTGATTCTTCGAGGGACCTACCAAAGTCACTCGAGCAAAGGAACACGCGATGACCGCTGCCCACGATATCGATTGGCCGCAGGTGTTGGCCGAACGACTCACCATGACCCATCCCGACGTGCTGCGCGAACTGCTGGCCACGTTCATCCACACCCTGATGGGCGCGGAGACCGACGCGCTGTGCGGCGCCGAATATGGCCAGCGCAGTGCTGAGCGCACAAATCAGCGCAATGGGTACCGGCATCGCCAATTCGACACCCGGACAGGCACATTGGACCTAGCGATCCCGAAACTACGGCACGGCTCCTACTTCCCGGACTGGCTGCTGGAGCGCCGGAAACGGGCCGAGCGGGCGCTGACCACGGTGGTGGCGACCTGCTATCTGCTCGGGGTGTCGACCCGGCGGATGGACAAACTGGTCGAAACCCTGGGCATCACGAGCCTGTCGAAGTCACAGGTATCGGTGATGGCCAAAGAGCTCGACACCGCCGTAGAGGCCTTCCGCACCAGGCCGTTGGACGCCGGGCCGTACACGTTCGTGGCCGCTGATGCCCTGGTGCTCAAGGTCCGCGAGGCTGGTCGGGTGGTCAACGTGCACGCGCTGATCGCGGTCGGAGTCAACGCCGAGGGCTACCGCGAAATCCTCGGGGTCGACGTGACCACCGCCGAGGACGGGGCCGGCTGGCTGACGTTCTTGCGGTCGCTGACCGCGCGCGGCCTGTCCGGGGTCAAACTGGTCACCAGCGATGCTCACGCCGGGCTGCTGGCGGCCGTCGGGGCAACTCTTCCAGGTGCGTCGTGGCAGCGGTGCCGCACGCACTATGCGACCAATCTGATGGCGATCACCCCGAAAGCATCGTGGCCGTGGGTACGCACGCTGTTGCATTCGGTGTTTGATCAACCCGACGCTGAATCCGTTGCTGCTCAATATGATCGGATCATCGATGCCCTATCGGACAAACTGCCTAAGGTGGCTGCTCACCTCGACGAGGCTCGCGCTGATCTTCTGGCGTTCACCGCCTTCCCAAAGCAGATTTGGCGCCAAATCTGGTCCAACAACCCCCAGGAACGACTCAACAAGGAAATCCGCCGCCGCACCGACGTCGTCGGGATCTTTCCCGACCGCAACGCGCTGATCCGACTCGTCGGCGCGGTGCTGGCCGAACAACACGACGAATGGGCCGAATCCCGCCGCTACCTCGGTCTGGATGTCCTAAGCAAATCCCGAGCCGATCAGAACCCACCCACAGAACAGGAGGCCACACCGGCGGCGTTGACCGCCTGAATCACCCCATCGAAGAATCACACGACGACGTCGTACACCACGCCCCTGGACTTGACCGACCGGCGGGCGCATTGGTCCGTGGACACGCGCGGACCGGTCTCGAACGTGGCCGCATCTTGGCCACAATTTGGATCCCGGGGGCAAACCCATTCAACGTTGTGCGCGGCGAGCGCGGGAAAAGTCTCTGGCTACCGAGCTTGGCTTCAAGGGGCACATCGCCATGGCCGAGGCGATGGGGTGATTTGGGCCTGCGCAATGTCCTCCACGTGGTACTACGCGGAGTCTGGGATTAACCAGTCGATGCCTTCGCGGCTACAAACGTTGTCGGTAGCGATCAGGGTGTACGACGATCGCGGCCGCGATCAACAGGTCAACGCCACGGGCTCGGCGAGCAACCGGCCCCATTCATGACGCGCCGCCGATTGCGCGGCGTTGAAGTTTTCGGGTGATTTGTCGCCGCCGCAGGTCAGATGGACAAGCGCCCACGCCATGGCAAAGACGGGGACGCTGTGGCGTTGGGCGGCGGCGAGCAGCTCTTGAAACGCGGCCTCCGAACGACACCGCCTAAGTCCGATCAAAATACCCCGCGCGGTGTCGAGGATGCGCCCGCTCTGCGGGTCGGAAGGGATCTGGGAGGGAACCCAGTCTGCCGTCATGTCTTTCCTATCTGTGACGACCACACCGATGCGCGAGATCGATATGGCCAGACCAAGACTCCGTGGCCACCTCGTAAAACCGCCCCTGCACTGGCTTCGGAACACGGGTGCGCCAGGAGCGCGCTTAGCATCATTTTGTGCCGATCCCCGTTGGGCCAGACCATGGCACGTATCGGTATGCAGCTGTGATCGCCCTGGGACAACACCGTGGCAATCGAGCAGCGCCCCAGGCAAGCAGCGATTCCCTGGCTCCTTGGGCCACCCCGGCAGCGCAGGCGGCAAGCGCTGCTAGCGCGGCACACGGTGACGAGACCGGCTATCGCGACTATCGAGGGGCATGAAGTGGGCCGAGGCGATGCCATGACGGGGGTCGACCCGGAAAGCTAACCCCGAAACAGACCACAACTGCGACTCGCGAAAGTTCTTCGCAAAAGCACATGTATCCGGTGACCGGCCGGATCAGCCGATGTACAAGTTAGGAGCGTGTCTGTTATGAGATTCTGCGTGGGTGTCCGCTGATCCGGGCGGCTGCTCCTTCGGGGCAGGAGCGCCTCCGAGCGGGAGGCTCGGCAATTGGAGTAGTGCATGCCGAACGACGAGATTCACCCAACCAATCGATCCGTCCGGCGGGTCGTACCGTCCGGGCCACTGATGAACAGCTGGCCTCGCACGCAAAATTCAGCCGGAGAACAGTCGGGATGCGACGCGACGTACCGTTCGACCGTCTGTGCGGGCACTTCGGGGGTCAGGCGGCCAGGCGGCGTGGACGGAGCACGGCGCGCTAGTAGTGCCGACGGGCGCGCTGCGGGGTGGCCACGGCGATTCGAGATGGCACGCGGATGGCACACGAGTTGATGCTCTGGCTTAAAATAGCCCTCTGAACTGCGTAAATGTCGGTGCCGTCGGCAGGTTCGAACCTGCGGCGTACGCTCGCGGGCTGGCAAACGGTTTGCTGGATTCCTGCGATTCCGGCCTCCGCCCGCAGGAAACCCGCACCAGAATTCCCGGCGGATTCCGCCGACCATCACAGCCAACGCTCTGACGCGAAGATTTCCTGGGTGTCCGTGCTCAACTGGCGTGGGTAAGGGTGACTTGGTAGCCCATGGCCTGGAGTTGGTTGATGGCCCGCTTTTTTGCTCGCTCGGGGTGAAGTCGGTTGAAGTAGTCGGCGCCGGGATCGTGATAGAGGCAGCCGCTGGTTCCCATGTGCCAGATGGCGATCAGCATCGAGTGCTGGATAGCGACATTGGCTTTTTGGGGTCCGCGGCGTGAGGCGATCCGGCGGTAGCGGGCGCCAAGGTAGGTGCGTGGATTCTGGGCGCACGCCATGGCGGCTGCGCCCAGCGCACCCTGCAGGTACGGGTTGCCCGGGCGTGTGCGGCTCGACTTCACCTTGCCGGCGGATTCGTTGTTGCCCTGGGGTAGTTCCGGCCCAGGACGCGAGCTGAGCTGCCGTAGCGAAGCGAGTCATGTCGGCGCCGGTCTCGGCGATGATGACGTCGGCGGTGAGGGCACTGACACCCGGGATGGTGCAGATCAAGTCGCGAAACCCGTGAAAGGGCGCGATCGTCTCCTGGATGCGGGTAGTGATCTCATCGATCGCTGCGGTGTGCCGGTCGATCAGGTCCAGATGAACCCGGGCCAAGAACGCATGATGTTCGGTGAACCGACCGGTCAGCGCCTCGGTCAGCGCCGGGATCTTGGAGCGCAGCCGGCGTTTAGCCAGATCGGCCAGCGCGACGGGGTCGCGGTTGCCGGCGATCAACGACTCCAGCATGGCGCGTCCGGACACGCCGAGAATGTCGGAGGCGACAGCGGATAGCTTGATCCCGGCGTCTTCGAGCAGCTTCTCCAATCGCTGTACCTCGCGTCAGCGTTCCCGGGTGATCGCAGTGCGCGCCCGAGTCAGATCACGAAGCTGCCGGATCGGCTCGGGTGGCACAAACGAGCCCCGCACCAGACCGTGCGCGCCGAGTTGGGCCAGCCAGGTCGCGTCGGAGACATCGGTCTTGCGGCCGGGCAGGTTCTTCACGTGCCGCGCATTAACAAGCAGCACATCAAATCCCGCATCCTCCAACAGGTAGTAGAACGGCTTCCAATAATCGCTAGTGGCCTCCATCACCGCACACGTGATCCGCTCGTCGATCAGATGCTCACGCAGCGCCAGGATCTGGCTCGTCATCGAGCCCCAGGTCGTAACCGTCTCAACCGTTTTGCGCCGCCCAGCACCAGCGACCCGGACGCACACCTTGGCGTCCCTTTTCGAGATATCCAGTCCCGCACAGCGGGCATGCACGACTTCCACGGTCCCTCACTCCCTTCCCACGCACACCTACGGTGTCCGTCGTGGGGAGGGGCAGGGAAATTCAAAAATCTGACGCTCGGGCTCGATGGCACCAATCCACGGTTCCCGTGGAAGCCCTCCGTCACCATGCTGACCTACAGGCTCACCGGCACCACAGAGCAGATCGGGATCAACCACGACGAACCCGACCAGTTTCCGCCTCAGCCAGCACGGTCAACAAGAGCAACCAGCACCCAATCTTCGCGCACCACGGTGCGCCCCGAAGACGGCGCCAGGTTGCTGACCTGGGCTTTCCACCACGACCGTCACAGCTTGAGCCGACAAACGCCCAGGAATTCTCGTTCGCATCGAGTAGGTCAGCTCTTGCGATTCAGTGGACCGAGAGTTCTCCCAGGGAGTCCGCTAATGGGCCTAGCCGCCTGGCTACGTGGTGCTTATATGGTGCGAAGGTTTGACTAGTACATCTAGCTATATGGCGGCACCTCGGAGGGGCAGCTCAACATCATTGCCGAGCGTCTGCTGGGGTTGCCGGCGATCCGTAGGGCAGTTCCTTGAGCGGGGAGGGCACGCGGCATAGTGGGGCCGTTGAGTTGATGTCGTTTCTATTCTCCTATCCGGTTGTGTCAGCGCCGACGTCGTCCGAAGGGAATAACGAGCTCATGGAGTCAAGGGCGTCGCGCTGGACGCCTTCGATCACTTCGACGTAAGTCCCCGTTGTCACGGTGATCGAGCTGTGCCGGAGAATCTTCTGGACTGTTGTCGGCTCGACTCCCATGGTGAACAGCAACGTCGCGCATGAGTGGCGCAGATCGTGCACTCTGAGTTGAGGTACGCCTGCCGTTTTGCACAGACTGCGGAACATGCGGTTGACGTTTCGGGGTTCAATGGGGCCGCCGACGGCCGTTGTAAACACCAGCCCTGTGTCGACGCCACGACGAGCCGGCCGCCCACCGTTCCTTGAGTTGGCGTCGGCGGTGACTCGCGAGGATCGCCACGAGTGGCCCGGGGAGCGGCAGAACTCCCGCGGAGCCTTCGGTCTTGACGTTGTCGAGCTTTAGCTCGCCATCCACGCGGTGTAGCGCCCGGTTGATCGTGATGCGTCCGAATTCGAGATCCACTTCTTGCCATCTGAGCCCGAGGGCCTCACCACGTCGAAGTCCCATCGACAGCGCGACCGCCCACAGCGCGTAGAGCCGGTGGTCTTCTGCGGCCTTGAGGAACCGACGCGCCTCTGGCCGCGTGAATGCTCGGACTTTCCGCTCGTCGGTGACACGCACCTGCACCAAACGCGCGACGTTGCGGCTTAGCAGCTCTTCGTCGACCGCATCCTGCAGGGCCGCTCTAAGCACTCGCAGGATGTGTCGTATCGAACTCGCGGACAACACATCGTTGCAGCACTGCGGTGGCTGCAGAGCGCAACACCGCGCCTTCGACTTTTCGGCCCGAGCGGCGTCCTTGCCCTGCGCGCAGCACTGACACCGGGACTGCAGCCCAGTGAGCCATGCGCGGATGTGAACTGGCTGCAGCGACTTCAACTTGCGCTTTCCGATGCCGGGCACAATGTGCAGGCGCACGTCACCTTCGTATGTCGCGTACGTGGTGCGTCGGATGCTCGGCTCGGCGATGTGCTCAAGCCAGTAGGTCATGTAGTCGGCAACAGTCAACGTCGTCGTTGCCGTGGGTATCCCGCGCCGCTGCTGGTCGAGGATCTTGCCGAGTTCGTCCAAGGCGGCACGTTCGGTGTCGCCGTAGACGCTGATGCGCCTGCGTCGCCCGTCGGGGGTGTCGACAAAAACCTTCGCCTCCCACCGGCCGTCGGCGCGGCGGTAGACACCGCCCTGGCCGTTGGCGTTACGTTTGGGCTTCCCGCGCGCAGCCATCAGGCCGACTCCTCGATCAAGCTCGCGAGATAGTCGTCGAAGGACTGCCGAATAATCCGACGGCACCTACCGATCTGGACCGATGTGAGCCTGTTCTCCCAGATCAGCCGGTAGATCATCCAGCGACTGACCGCGAGTCGGTCTGCTGCCTCTTGCACCGTGATCAATTCGGCAAGAGATCCACTGGCCATCGGACGTTCACCTCCCCGCCTCTGCACTTGAGCCCTGTCGTCGACAACCCCAGACTCCAGTATAAGGCCTATAACGCATGGGATCAATACGCATGTGTCGGATACGCTCTGGCCTGTTACGCCCGGGCCATATGAGGTTGGCAACCATGCCTAGAGCCGAGTCTTCCGCGCTCAACGAGACCACCCGCGTGTTTGGCGAACGGGTCAGGCAACGCCGGCTCGAACTGGGCCTGAGTCAGGAAGCGGCGGCCGTTCGATGCGGCATCCATTGGACGCAGCTGGGCAAGGTGGAGCGCGGGCAGCGCAGCCTTCGGCTGGAGACGATCGTCAAGATCGCTGCCGGGCTTGACGTTGATCCAGGGAAATTGGTCGCCGGGCTGCCTGATCCCCAGCGTCAGTAAAACCGCCAGTCCGCCTGTGCCCAGGGAGCGGGGCATGAAGATCGCCCCCGTCTACGTATCCCACCCTGTGTTTGGGAGCCGTTCGCGCCTTAAAGGGTGACAGATAACCCCCACCTACAGGAGGACTCCAATGACACCCCAGCCGTTCCGTCCCGAACCCCGCTGCCACGTCTGCCGCACCGACTCCATCCGCGAGCGGGTCAACGCGATGCTGGCCGCCGGGTCGTCGTACGCCCAGATCGTCCGCGCCGTCGCCGCAGACGGACACCGATGCGGTGAGCCTGGACAGCGTGCGCAACCACGCGACCCGGCATTTCGCGGTCCAGAACGTCGCCAAGGCCACCTACCGCGAAATTGTGGAGCGCCGCGCCGCTCAGAACCAGATCGACTTCGTGAACGGGCTGGCCACAGCGATCACCCCGCTGGCCTACTTGGAGACGATGATGGTTAAAGGCTTCCAGCGCCTGGTGCAGGACGACACCGAAGTCAGCATCGAGACCGGGCTCAAAGCCGCCGAGAAGCTTCAGGGCGTCCTCGGCGCCCGCTGACACCGGTGCCGAAATCCTGCGGATGCGGGTGCAGATGGGCCGGGTCATCGACGCGATAAAGGCCACGGTGCCCGAGCATATGTGGGCCGAGATCGTCGCCAGGCTCAACGAGCCTGGCCCGGGCAGGCTTGACGTGCCCGGCCCGGGAGCTGCCCAGCCTCGGGAAGCCGTTCGATCCCGACGAGGAGGACGACGAGGACGATGACGAGCCGTTCGATCCCGGTGGCGACGATGACGATGACGACTTCTGACCGAATCCGCCGGCAGCCGAGAATGTGACCGGCGAGCGTTCTCCCGGTCGACCTCGGCGCCGGGGTAGTGCGAGATGTGCGGTACTTACCCGGAGATACGCGGTACTTACTCGGACTTACTTAGTCCGGGCCCCTCCGGGTACTTCGCGTACCGGCCGAGTTCTGACGACACTCTTGACGACAACGATGACGACAACCCCTGCTCCAGCGACGTCGACTACAGGGCCATTTCTCGTGACTTCGTGCCTGTTCAGGACTCACGCCTGTTCCTGGCAGTGTGGGGGTCAGGGGTTCGAGTCCCCTTAGCTCCACCAGGAGAAACCCGAGGCCGATAGCCTCGGGTTCTTTGCTGTGGGGGTCCGGCTCAGTGCCGAATGTCCTAACTCTGTCCTACGCTGCCGAGAACACCGCCGACGCGGCGGTCAGGCGGTCGTCGGTCACGCGCCCATAGACGGCCTGCGTCATCCGCTCGGTGTGACCGTGCCATGCGGCGACCACATTGGCGGCGATACCCGCCGCGCGCCCGACAGTCAGTGATACCGAGTTCGCCAACGAGGCCGCGCGCCTAATTGAGTCGATTGCCTCCCTCGGCGGCACCGATGACCTGTTGCGGTCGCTGCCGAACGGCGCGGGCCATGCGGTGCTCGACGCTCGCAGCGGAACGGCGGTGCCCGATCGTGATCACCCCGCAGCACGAATCAACCCGCTAGGGCCGCACAGCGCCGAAACGCTGCCGGAGGACGAGCCCTGGCCCGGCCGGATGGCCTCAGTCGCCAGCGGGTCTGTGCAGCCTCGATCAGCTTGTTGGCCATCGCCGGGCCCGGCTGCGGGATCGCGGTCCTTTGGTGACCTTCGTTCTCAAACGTACTGTGGCGAAGGTGCTTTCGATCGGGTTAGTCGTTCTCAGGTGGATCCAGTGCTCGGCGGGGTATCGATAGAATTCGAGTAGTACGTCGGTGTCGGGACACAACCGGACGACGCCCCGTTAGCATTAGACCGCACGTCCGACCAATGGTCTAACGGTGGTGAGGCGCATTAGAGTGCTGATCGTCGGGGCGGGGATCGCGGGTACGACGCTGGCGTACTGGCTGCGACGGACAGGGCACGAGCCGACACTGGTAGAGCGCGCTCCCCGGTTGCGGGAGGGCGGCTACCTAGTGGACTTCTGGGGCTCCGGGTTCGACGTCGCGGAGCGCATGGGCATCGTCCCTCGGCTGCTGGACGACGGCTATCGCTTCCGCGAAGCTCGCGAGGTGTCCGACCGCGGCAGGCGGATCGCCCACTTCGACCCTCGCCGCGTCATCGACAGCGCCGACGGCCGCTACGTGAGCATCTTGCGCGCCGATCTGGCGGCCGCGATCTACGACGCGCTGGACGGCGAAGTGGAGACGATCTTCGACGACACCGTCCAGGCGCTCGACGACGACGGCGACCGCGTGCGCGTGGAGTTCACCCGGACCGCCCCGCGCGAGTTCAACCTCGTCGTCGGTGCGGACGGCCTGCACTCCCGGGTGCGTTCGCTGGCCTTCGGGCCGGACGAGGAATTCGAGCGCTCGCTCGGCATCGCGGTGGCCGTGTTCGACGTCGACGGCTATCGCCCACGCGACGAGCTCGTCGCGGTGATGCACACGGAGGTGGGCGTGCAGGCGCTTCGGGCCGGGCTGCGCGACGGCGCGACCATGTTCTGCTTCATCTTCCGTTACGAGGGCAAGCTCCCCGAGGACGATGTGGCGGCGCAACAGGAGGTGCTGCGCACGCGTCTGCGCGACGTCGGTTGGGAGGTTCCGGAGATGCTCGCGCGGATCCCGCAGGCCCGGACGTTCTACTTCGATCGGGCGAGCCAGATCCGGATGCCGTCATGGTCGCGCGGCCGCGTGGCCCTGATCGGAGATGCCGCGGGCTGCCCGTCGCTGCTGGCTGGCCAAGGCTCCGCGCTCGCCATGGTGGAGGCGTACGTGCTCGCCGCCGAGCTGCACCGGTCCGGAGGGGATTACCGCGCGGCGTTCGCGGCCTACGAGGGCCAGCTCGCGCCGGTCGTGCGCGCCAAGCAGGACGCCGCGATCCGGCTCTGCGTCGCGTTCGCGCCGCGCAACCGCCTGCAGGTGCTGCTGCGCAACACCGTGATGGGCCTGATGGGCATCCCGCTGGTCGCCAAGCTCGCGATGGGGCGCAGCCTGCGCGATCCGATCGAGCTTCCCCCGCCGCCGACCGGTTGAAGACTCTGTATGACACGTCCACGCTTCCACAGGCTCCCGCCGCGCAGCAGGGAGCGATCCCAAATTCCGCGCTCCGCGAATTCGCCACCCACGGGTACGGCGAAACGTCGCGGAAGCTCTCTACAAGTCGAAGTGGGCAGTCGACTACAAGTAGGTGGCGGCTGAAATCTGGGCGGAGCGGTCACCATCGATTGTCGGCGCGGCGGCTTAGGAGTTCCGCGACGGGGGAAGGCTTGACGTGACGACCTGAGCGGGACGCTGGGCTGGACGACGACGTTGGTCCCCGTTGATGATGGTGCGCCGCGGACATCGCGAGGCGTATGGATCAGCGCCGCTGATCTGATCCCTGGTGAAGAAGTGTGAGCTGGTCAGCCCGGCGCCAGCTCCCCCGGACGGAGCCGGCCCGCCGGTGATCTGGGGGCTGTCGATCTGATGCGCCGGGCGCCAGGGCATGATGTCCGCGCCGGCGGGACTGCTGGCGCGGACACCGTGCGGATCGCTCAGGCCCGGGCTAGGTCGATGGCGACGGGGACGGGGTTGCTGACGATGTCGCGGACGGGCGAGTAGCGGGTGAGGCTGGCGAGCTCGGCGAGCTGATTGTCATCGAAGTCGCCGGTGGCCTTGATCGTGACCCGGACCTGCTCGTAGCCAGGGCGGACATTGCTGTCGAGGCCGAGGAAGCCGTGCAGGTCCAGGTCGCCCTGGATCGTGGTCTCCAGGCCGTCGACTGCGATGCCGCGGGCGGCGGCGTGGTAAGCGATGGTGCCGGTCACGCACGCCGCGAGGGCGTGCAGGACGTATTCCACAGTGGTGGGTGCCCGGTTTTCACCGAGCAGGACCGGCGGCTCGTCGGTGTCCACCGTAAACGGCTCGGTGCGGGTGACGTCTTCTTGGCCGGCGCCGTAGAAGTCCTTGATCGTCGTGCGGCTGTAAGCCCCGTCGATCCAGTGGTTGCGGGCACGGAATTGAAACCGCGCCAGCGCGGGGGTGGCGGTGACGGCGTCGATCGTTCCGGAGAGGCGGTCGACGTCGACGCCGTTGACGATGCTGGTTGTGTGCATGGCGAGCTCCTTGCGGTTGAAGTGGTTATAGGGCAGCGGCCTAGCTTGGACCGCTGTATTAGCACGATCGTTCGTGCTAACTGTGAGAGTACGACCGATCGTGCTATCTTGTCAACGTGATGACCGGCACGAGGAACCAGCGCAATCGCGCGCAGCGACACCCGCGCGCCGACGGTGAGCGAACCCGCGCCGCGATCCTGCGCACTGCGGCGTCGCTGGCCACCGTGGACGGGCTGGAGGGCCTGTCGATCGGAAACCTGGCCGCCGCCACCGGCATCAGCAAGAGCGGTCTTTACGCGCACTTCGGCTCCAAGCAGGAACTCCAGCTGGCGACCGTGGACGAGGCGGAGCGGATTCTCGACGCAGAAGTCGTACAGCCTGCGCTCGCGGTCCGCCCCGGGCTGGCCCAGCTGGCAGCGGTCTGCGAGGCGTTCTTCAGCTACGTGCAGCGCCGCGTCTTCCCCGGCGGCTGCTTCTTCGCTGCCACGGCGCTGGAGATGGGCACCCACCCTGGGCCGGTCAAGGAGCGGGTCGCCGCCATCCAGTCCGGTTTCGTGGCTTTGCTCCGGGCCTTCGCGGAGACCGCGCTTGAGCAGCACGAACTCCCCGCCCGGGAGAACCCCGACCGGCTCGCCTTCGAGCTGCATGCGGTGTTGCTGGCCGCCGACACCAAATTCGTCCTGCACGACGACCCAGCAATCCTGGACTTGGCACGCCAGGTCGTCCGCCAGCGGCTAGGACTGGACGACGGCCGAAACGCCACCGAAAGCTGACGTAGCCCTAGCCCGGCATAGCTGCTGGTCGCAGCCACCGCGTTCACCGAGTCCACGGTCAACCAGCTCATCAGCAAGCGCATTGAGGTGCCATCACCTCCGGGCCCCTTGACGGTTCCGGGTCGTAGAAGTGGATTTTCCAGTTGCGGCCATTCGACCGCCTGCAATCGGTCCGCGGCGTAGGCCGGGAAGCCCTCGCGGTTGGACTGGTCTTGTTGTCCGAGAAAGAAATCTGATTGATCAACACCGTCGACGGGCCGATCAGTTGGCGTGGATGCGCCTGCTGCGTGAACCAGCGTTGTGAAGGTATCCACCTCGTGCACAATTTCATTGCTGACTGCTGCGTGTCTGCCCGATCCTGTGGGTACGGTCGACGGCCTGCGCCTCGACCGCCGGGTTCCACCACGGGTCAAGAAAGAAGCAATACCTACAGGCGCAGCCGTTCTACGGGCTGGCCGGTAATCGACGCGATAAGGTCAAAGTCCTTATCTACCGCTAGGACCGTTAGGTTGGCGATCTCGGCGGTCGCCGCCACCAGCAGGTCCGGAATCGCCGGTGCACGATGTTGACCACGATCGGCGAGCAGCATCTGCACTTCGACGGCGCGGTTTTCGCCGGCCGGGGTGAGGTATTCCGCTGGCATCATCGTCAGCGGTGGTGCTGCTGATTCGATGCGAGCTTGCTCGCCGGTGCGAAATGAGTACCCGATCTCCAAGCGAGTGACGATGCTGATCCGAACGAGGCCGCGTTCGATGCGGTCCACCCATGCTTCGGCGTCGACTGCAGCGGGCAGACGCGTGTAAGCCGACTTGTCGATCAGCCACACGCTCACCGCCATGCATCCTCCATGACACCGGGGTCGTCGAGGTCGACGGCTGCTGAGGCCGCGCGACGCAGATCGTCGACGGTAAGACGAGGCCGATCGGTGCTTGCAACGGCACCTTCGGCTTCGAATCGCTGCCGCAAGTACTCTTGGCGAGACATGCCGCGAGCAGTCGCATCGGCATCGATGCGAGCGACAGCGGCTTCGGACAACCCCCTGATGAGCACATCTCCCATGGCGCCAACCTCCTGATATCGATGATATCAGGAGGCGACCGAAGGACTGCCGCAACGACACCCGCCGGTCTGAAACGACCTCGTTCGCTACGGAAAATCCGCGGTAGTGCGTCGGCTGGACCTAGTTAGATCGAGCCTGGTCGCGGTCGTAATTGGACCGCCTGCCGCCGAAGCGCAGGGGCAGGCGATTCTCCGATGCGTTCCCGCAATCCAGCCCACCTCTCTCTGAGCGGGGGCGCACTTGTGGGCGATTACGGCAGCCTGGCAATCCGCAGAACGTCCGCAGCAGCGGGTTTGCTCACATCTTGCGGCTTCTCCGTCCAGCCAAGTGCGCCGACAGTGCGGTTTCGGCCAGGGCGAGCAGGCGGCTGGCTCCCATAAGTCGTTGGACTTGGGCGAGCCCGCTGACGCGGCCCGTGAAGCCGTGCAGCTGTACAGGCCGCAGGCGGAAGACATCGGTTGGGCGCTTTCGCAACGGCGGGAAGTCGTTGTGCAGGGCGGGATGGCATAGCTGAGCCACGCGCTCCGGTCGGGAGAGATCGCGAAGCGCGTGGTGGCCGAAGTCGATAAACCACGCGCGCTCAGGTAGCAATTCGCGAACGAGATCACTTGTCGTGCCGGACAGTAGGGTTTGTCCCCCGTGCCCGAGGTCACGCAGTCGGGCGGCGCGGTTCATCGTCGGGCCCATGTACTTGCCCTCGCCGCGCAACTGAACTTCACCGGTGTGCACGCCAATCCGCAGGCGGATAGGTGACGGGGCGGCCTGTTGTAGGGCCAACGCGCACGCCACCGCATCGCTAGCGCGGGTGAACGCCACCACAAAGCTGTCTCCCTCGCCCTGCTCAATGGGACACACGCCGTTGTTGGCGTGCACAAGATCGGCAAGCGCGCGATCCATCGTGGCCAGCGCAACGGCCATCACGTCGGACTGGGTCTCCCAAATGCGAGTGGAGCCCTCGATGTCGGCCATCAACAGGGTCACGGTGCCGGTCGGCAATGACCGCGGTATGAGGGCTAGAGTGCCCTCGGCGCAATTGGGAGTCGCGGTACGAGGCCCAGCCGTTCCGGCTCCGGTGCCGACGATATCGGACTAACGGTTGTTGACATGCGAGCCCCCGTTCCTCGAAACATACTGCCAGTCGCCGTTTTTCGATTACGAGATTCATCCTGCAGCGCCGGAACCTGCGTTGAAACGGTGTACGCAACACATTCGGCAGTGGTGCGTACACCCCTACTGGTGCTTGACTTCGGTCGTGCCGTCGGGCACGGCCGAGCGCGGAGTCTGAGCGCTGGCGTCGACGACGGCGATGATGCGGGTGCCACGTCCGGGCGCCGTGTCGATCACGAGTTGGCCGCCGATCGCTGAGAGACGGTCTGTCATATTGGTCAGCCCGTTGCCGATCGTCGCGGGATCGAATCCTTGGCCGGTGTCGCTGATCGTGAGGTTGAGCGTCTGGCCGTCGGCGTGGGCAGTGATCATGACATTGATATCGGGGCCGCCATGTTTGGCGGCGTTCTGCAGCGCCTCGCTGCAGCAGTAATACAGAGCAGCCTCGGTCGAAGGGGGATAGCGGCCCAGATCCTGCAGGTCTAGCCCAACAGGGACTGTCGCCCGCGCGGCGAGGGTGGGCAAGGCCTCGCTCAAGCCGCCGCTGACCAGCAGCGGAGGGTAGATACCGTGGGCGAGTCTGCGGATCTCGACGATCGCGTTCTCCACCAGCTCCGACGCCTCCGTCAGCAGTGACTGATATCGGTGGCTGTTCGGCGCCGCGGGCAAGTCCGATGAGGACGGACAAAGCGACGAGGTGCTGCTGGGCGCCGTCGTGCAGATCGCGTTCGAGTCGGCGCCGTTCCTCGTCGGCCGCGGTGATCAACCGGGTGCGCGAGGCCGCAAGTTCGGTCGGCGCGTTCGGCGAGTTGCCCTTCAGACGTCCTCAATGCTGCGGCGTTGTTCCACACAATCACCAGGAGATGAAAAGCGTTGAACGGCACAGCCACGACGATGAACGCGGTCTCGAGCCAACGGGGAGCCTGCACGGACCACGTCTGCAATCTGCGTGAAGCGCGCCAGGGCAGCCATCAACAGCACGGAAACCGCGGTGATCACGGCGAAGGCAAGCCCGCGCTGCCAGCGGATATAGGGCTCGGCGAAGACGACGGGCACCAGCGCCACCAGCACCATCACCGGCATCAGCGGCGGTGATACAAACGTAACCAGCGACGTGCTGATCCAGGTCCCGATACATACCAACGTGACCGATTGCTCGTATCTGCCGCGCCGCGGCCAGGCGCAGTGCGACAGCCAGCGCAACACAGTGAGCGGTGCAGACCGCGGCGAGAGCCAGCACCCAAGCCGACCGCAGGATCCAGATGTACTCCAGACAGTGGTAGCACGACGCCGGCACTGGCCCACAGGGCGAAATGACCGGTGAGGAACAGCTGGAAGCGCTCGCGCCCGGAATCGGTTGATCAAGTCGTGGCCCAACAAAGCCGAAGACCGAACCGCCGCGACACAGGAGCTCTCGAGGCACGCGCCAGTGCGGCACCGAGTCGGCCGCCGTCGTGACTTCAGCCGCGCTGTCTGCCATATCCGGCTCAGCAATTCTGGAGACAGGCGTTCCTTGTGCAGGTACGCGCCGGCGCCGCAGTCTGCGGCGGCAGCGGGAAGGTCCTCGACGTCGTAGGTCGACATCAGCACAACGATCAAATCCGGGTGCGCAGCGCGGATCTCGCCGCGTGGCTTCGATTCCTCCCATCCCCGGCATGTGGATGTCCATCAACACGATGTCCGCGTCGCCGTCGTGGATCCGTTCGACCGCGGATTCACCCGTCTCGCACTCGCCGGCCATCACGAAGTCGTCCATCGCAGCGAGAGTGGCGGCGGTAGCCCGCCGGAAACTGGCCTGGTCGTCGACGACCCAGACGCGCACGAGCTCGTCCTGCACCCTGCCATCGTGCCGGGCAGATTTGCTGCGCACGATGGTGTACACACCACCTTTTCCAGCTGTGCGCGAGACACGTCAAGCCGATCCGTGGAGGAACAGCAACACAGCTTTGACTCGCCGATCGACCGAGTCGTCGACGGTCAACTCCAGCTTGGCGAAAATGGAATTGATGTGCTTTTCCACTGCCCGCTGAGATAACACCAGCCGTTGCGCGACCGTTCGATTGCTGAAGCCGGTCGCCAATTCGCTGAGCACCTCGCGTTCTCTCGAGGTCAACCGGCTAAGGATGGTGGCGGAGCGAGGCTGGGCCAGCAGCGCCTCGACCACCAGCGGATCGAGTACCGTCCCACCGCTCGCCACCTGGCGTACGGCCTCGCCGAGTTCGTCGAAATGCGACACACGTTCTTTCAACAGGTATCCGCGGCCCGCCGTTCCGCCGTCCAGCAAACCCGCCGCGTAGTGCGGATCGGCGTAGTTCGACAACACGATCACCCCGACGTTCGGGTGCGCTGTCCGTATCCACCGCGCCAGCCGAATCCCCTCATCGGTTGACGTGGGCGGCATGCGAACGTCGGTGACCAGAACCGTCGGTACATGTTTCTCGACGAGTTCGACCGCTGAGTCATAATCCTCGGCGACACCGACGACACATACATCCGAGTGGGTCGACAACGCGCGGGAAACGCTGTCGCGCACCAGAAGGGAATCCTCTGCGATGACGATCGAGATTCGATCACTCACGTTGCCGCCGTCCCTTCCCATAGTTCGTGATCACTAATTACGATCGCTGCCGGAAGCCGTCAGCGTTGAGTTTTCGAATTATCACCTCAGCGACCCAGGTTCCAGGCGATCAGCGCATCACCGGGCATGCGAGCCGTGCCATGGTTGCGTATATCGGCAGTACCTTCCGTGAGGTGATATCTTGCCCTCGGCGGTCGCCGAGCTTCGAGACGCCGGTCATGCGCGCAAGTTCACGGATCCTTGTCGAGTTGGTCCGGGCGAACGGCTTGCGGGCCAACTCGGTTGTCGGTAGACGTGGCGCGTCGAATCATCACCGAACACCAGAAGGGGACATCTGTGCTGCCTTCTGCTTTCTTACCGCTGATCGGCTGGCGTAACGACGGCGGATAACCGGGACGGATTGAGATATTCCCTGTAGAGACTGATTTTGTCGTCCTCGAACCGGAAGACGGTGATGTAGCTGTTCGTGTACATGACGCCAGTCCCCTTCTGTGGGCACTCACTGTGATACTCCGCGATCAATGCGTCGGCATCGCGGACGTCATACCACTCGTCGAAAGCAAAGTTCATCCGCTCGAACATCTGCGGAATCGAGCTACGCAGCTGATTGACGATCGCATCCTTGCCATGCACCGGGGACAGGCCGTCCACGAATGGGAGGACCATGACCGCGTTTTCGGCAAGGCGTTGTCCCACAGCGTCAAAATCTAAATTTCCAATGCTGTTTAGGAAATCGGTCACGATGCGCACCTTCCCGACGAACGGCTCTGACATAGCTAATGCGCCTTCGTCGGTAGCGAGCGGGCCAGTTCGGCGGCGGTAGCGATCGATTGCAGGATCATCGGTCCGAACGCCGCGACGATCTCAGAATCCGTGTTGCCTGCTCTGACACCCGCCGCGTATGTCTTCTCCAACACGATGCCGATCTTGAAGTTGGCCAAAACGAGGTAGTAGTCGATGTTTTCGGTTGACAGCCCGCTGACGGCCTCGTAGTGCGCAAGCAACTGACTACGGCGGGGCATGCCGGTCAAGTCGAGGTAGAAGTCGTCGGTGCGTGGCTCCTCGCCGTCATAGCCGAGCAGTGCCCACGCCACATCGAGCAGCGGGTCGCCGACAGTGGTCATCTCCCAATCGACGAGCGCCGCTAACCGGGCTGGGGCACCGTGAGCGTACATCACGTTGGCGAACTGGTAGTCGCCGTGCATGATCCCGGGCGTGAAATGGTCGGGCCGGTTGGCGCGGAGCCATGCCGCCGCCTCGTCGAGGCCGGGCAGTTCCCGAACCTGAAAGCCCTTCAGGAACGACAGCCAGCGATCCACCTGACGTTCATGAAATCCCTCGGGGTGGCCGAAACCCTCCAAGCCTTGCGCTCGCCAGTCCACCCGGCCGAGTTTCGCTGCGCCCTCGATGAGTTGGAAGGCCAGTCCGCGCCGGGCCTCGAGGTCGGTGTCGAACGGGGGCTGCCAGCCGCCGTCCATCGGGCTCCACCCGTCGATCTCGGCCATCACGTAGAACGGCTTGCCCAGCAGCTCGCCGGACTCATCGGCAGCGATGAGTTCGGCATGGGGAACGTCGGTGCCCTTTAACGCACGAACCAGCCGAATCTCGCGCAACAGCTCGTTGAGCCGCTTCTCGTCAGCGCGAGCTCCCGGCATCCGCAACACCATGCGGGTGTAGCCGCGCGTCACCAGGCACAGCGTGTTCTGCGACCCGCCGGTCAGCTGTTTCAGTTCCGGTTGTTCACCGTGACCCGGGGCGTCGTGTCGATCCAGCCATTGTCCCAAGCGGTCAGCGTCGATGCCGGCGTCCACTGTTCGTCTCCTTGATTTGTGAAAGGACGCTTACGCATCCACTTTCGGGCCACGGGGATCCCAGAACGACAGCCGCCAACTCGACATGTCGAGGCAGTCGGCCATGTTGATCTTTCCGTCGGCCACGCTCTCCTGGATCGTGGCCATGATGGCGTCGACATCGCCCTCCATTTCGTAGATGAGGCAATAGCGGTGCTCGGGCGGCATGCCACCCTCCATGCGGTAGATCTCGGCGTCGTGAAGGTCGTAGCGCTGGGCCGACAGCATCCCCGGAACGGCCAGGAGTTCGGGGATGTGGACCTTGTCGTACCACTCGTTGAACTCGTCGTCTTTGCCCTCGGCCGGATTCGAGAAGACGATCTGGATGAAACGGTCGGCCATGGTGTATGTCCTACTTTCTTGTGAAGGGTTGCTGCATCAGCTATTTGCGATGTCTGCGATGGAGGCAAGCCACTGGTCGTAGTCGGTAGCTTTGGCGGTGAGGGAATCCAGCCCCAACTGCGAGTCGACGATGAGAAAAGACTCCGCCTCGATGGCGTGCACGAGGCGATCGGCGACCTCCTCGGGGCGCGCAGCGTCTTTCAGCATGGGGTGGTCGGGCGGGGGACCGTTGGTCAGCAGCATCGGTGTGAGCATCGGGCCCGGGCAGAAGCATGAGACCTTAATTCCCTTGGGGCGGTATGTCGTTGCCAACCACTCGGCCAGTGCCAGGGCGGCATGCTTGGTCACCGCGTAGGCAGCATTGCCGGGATGCGTCGCCAGGGCGACGACCGAGGCGGTTTGCAGCAGGTAGCCGTCGCCTCGTTCGAGCATCGACGGCAGAACCTCGCGCGCCGCCCGTACGTGGGATATCACGTGCAGCTCCCAGCTCAGCTTCCAGAGCGCGTCGTCCTGAACGTCGCCCGGCTGATGCGGGCCTGCGTAGCCCGCGTTGCTGAACCAGATGTCGATCTCGCCGTAGGTGTTGCGGGCGACATCGGCCACAGCGCGAACGCTGTCGGCTGCAGTGATGTCTACTGCCAGACCCACGGAGTCGATCTCCTGGGCTACGCGGTTGACGCCGTCCGAATTGATATCCGTGACCACGACTTTCGCGCCTTCGTCGGTAAACCGGCGCGCACACGCTTCCCCGATTCCGCCACCGGAACCCGTGACGACGACCACTTTGTCGCGCAGCTTCATTAGAAGGCCCCTGTCGTTGCCGCGGTTGCTGGGCGCGGGTGTTTGACGGACTTGATGCTGACGTCCCAGCCGGTCGCCTGGGTACGCAAGGCCGACACCGTGGCTTCGTGTCTGGGGATACGGGCGAACGGGTCGTCGTGCCCCACGATCAGGTCGTCGACGTTCATCGTTCCTCCTCCTCATATGACATCGTGTCCAATTGCCCAGGCGCGCAGATCAATCCATCAGGTCAAGCACCAACCGCTCGCCGAACTCTGATTCCTCGATCCAGGATGCGTTGGTCCTCAAGCATTCGTCCCAGATCTGGCTGGTCCGAGCCGAGTCATGTTGGGACGCGGCCGTGACGAACTTCGCAAAGAGGGCATGGGCGTGGCGATTGCTCTTGGCCACTCCCGGCAGGCCTTTCGCGTCGGCGGCCACGGCCGGCTCCACTCCGACTCGAACCCAGTGCAGGATCTCGGCAATCACTGTGAGGGCCGGATTCTTGACCGCAGAGAACGCGGTCCTCTCCGCCTCGTACCACGTGGCGACGAACTGCGCGGTGTCCTCAGTAGAGGCGGCCAGCTCGGAGCTCAAGCTAGACAACGTGGTGAGTTGCTTCTTGCCGATGCGCGAGGCGACAAGACCCATGATCGAGGGCTCGATCAACCGCAACGCCCGGTAGAAGTCAACCAGTGTCGTCCTGCGTGACTCGAGGACTATTCCCGACAGCTGGGCCGCGACGCGTGTGGAGGGTGTCTGGATCGCGGCACCGGCTCGGTCGCCTGTCCGGAGATCGAGCAGGAATTCCATCTCCAGGATTCGCAGCGCTTCGCGCAGGGTTGGCCGCGAGATGCCGAACTGGTCGGCCAGCTCAGCCAGCGGTGGGAGTCGGTCACCGTCGCCGAGTTGCCCTTCGGCGATGCGAGCTCGGATCTCGGTCGCGACGACCGATGCTCGGCGTGGAGCTGATTCGGGGCCGTCCTGGTTGGCCTGGGCGCGCCACAGCGGCGCGATGTTGATCGGCTGTCGGCTGATGTTGCGGCTCACCAGCATCCGGCTGGTGGTGAAAAGGTAATCGCTCCAGGTTTCTTGGGCCAGCGATACATCCCGCCGCCGGACGGCGTCCAAAAAGGCGCTGTGGCTGACGACCACCCGCCGTGCGATCCGCTCCGCCGAAACCGCGTCGTCGCCGCGAATGGACGAGTAGACCTGCCCCGCGTAGATGTCGCGGAATACCCCGGCAACGACCGCCAGCGTCTGGTTGCCAGAGATCTCCGCGACACCCTGATCGAACGCCGAAACGGCCGTGACGAATTCAAGGGGATCGTTTTCGGCTGCGCGTTCGGTGTCGTGCAGCGCGACGAGGGTCTCGAGATCGTCGGGTCCGGCGTGAAGTGCGGCCTGTTGAGCGGCCGGGGGCTCGATGACGGACCGGGCCTCTTCGAGGTGAGCGAGAGTGGTCTTGCGCAGCTGCAACAACAGCGCCACGTACCGGCCCACCGCCTCCACACCGGGTCGGCGCACGACGGCGCCGCCGCCGCGACCGCGTCTGATCTCGACGAGCTGTTGCGACTCGAGAATTCGCAGCGCCTCGCGCAGCGTCTCCCGCGAAATCTGCAGTCGTGCAGTGAGATCGGCTTCCGGTGGAAGCTGCTGGTCGGCGGCGAGTTGACCTTTGAGGATCTGGCGTCGCAGGTCCGCGGCCAGCAGGTGGGAGACCTTTTGGGTGTTGCGCCGGGGCATGGCGCGCCAGACGGACTCGGATCCGGCGCTACCGTCGGTGTCTCGAATCGGCGTGACGGCGTCGCGCTTCTGTGTCATGTCAGGACGTTCGGTCATACCGCAGTCAACACCATTGCCCCGCACTGTGGGTACACGCCACTCGCCACGACCGCGACTTGCGCACCGGGAACCTGGCGGTCGTCGCACTGGCCACGCAACTGCAGCACAGCCTCGTTCAGGAAGCCGATCCCGTGAAGACGACCCTCCGCCAGCTGCCCGCCGGCGGTGTTGAGTGGGAAATCACCCCCTGGGCCGAGCCGGCTGCCATCGCCCACCCAGTCGCCGAACTCGCCCCGACCGCATGCGCCGAGCGCTTCGATCCATGCGACGGTCACCGGAGTGAAGCCGTCGTAGAGCTGAGCGACGTCGACGTCGGCCATTGTCACCGAGGACCGTTGCCACAGCCGATTCGCACAGTCGAACGCCCCTCCGTAAAGAAAGTCGACGTCGAACACCCAGTCCGCACCCCGCCCGGTGGCGTACGTCATCGCATCGACGAACACCGCGGGCTGACGCAGATCGGCCGCGCGTTCCGCAGTGGTGATCACCGTGGCCACCGCGCCGTTGACCGGATAATCGCAGTCGAGCACGCGAAGGGGATCGACGACCATCCGCGACGACAGATAGTCGTCCATCGTGACTTCGTCGCGCAACACCGCGCGCGGGTTCAGCGCGGACCACCGTCGCGCGTTAAGCGCGATGCGGCCGAAATCATCCTCCGGGCGGCCGTACTCGTCCATCCACCGGCGCTTCTTCAGAGCGAGGTTCACCAGAATGCCGCCGAGATACCCATAGGGGGTGAGGAACTGGTCGCGGCCACTCACAGTTTCGGGTCCGCTGGCCAAACCACCGGTATGCCCCGCGGAGCGGGTCAGGCATCGAAAGACGAGTACCGTTTCACATGCCCCCGATGCGACGGCCATCACCCCGGCGAGCGCTCCAGCAAGCCCCGAAGGATTCGACGCCATGATGTCGGCAAAAGCCGCCAGATCAGGAACACCGAGCAGGCGCGCCATATCTTGGGCGCCAGGCGATTCCGGGCCGAACTTGTACTCGAAGATGCCGTCGACGTCGGCGGCGCTTAGTCCCGCGTCGGACAATCCCGCCTTCGCCGCAGTGATCGCAAGGGAGTTCGGGCTGGGTTCACCGTTTCGGGACAGCTCCGAATAGCCGACACCCGCGATCGCGACGGGACGCGTCAACGAGTTCATGCAGTCATCCCGGACAACCGGAACTGCGGCAGCGTGACAGCGCCACGGTCTTCAAACACCACCTCGACCGGCATGCCGCACGACAGCGCAGCGCCCGGCGGCACGTCGACGAGATTGGTCAGGATCCGCAGTCCGGGTTGGTCATTCAACTCGACGAAGACCACAATGTAGGGGAGGGCGTTGACGAATCCGGCGTGCAGCGGCCGCTCCACGACCGCGTAGGAGTAGATCACGCCCCGTCCGCTGGTTTCGGCGAGGTCGAACTCCTCGGCCTGACAGTGCACGCAGCAGACCTCGGGCGGATACTGGAGCTTCCCGCACGAACGGCAGCGCTGTAAGACGAGCCGATGTTCGGCCGCCGATTCCCAGAAGAAGCGGCTGACGTCATCGGCCGCCGGCAACGGCCGCGGGTCGGAGAAAGCCCGCACTTCCATCTGCGTCACAGCACTCCTCACCGAACTAGAGCCCGAAAACCCACCTAACCTCAGATAGACTACCGAGTCAACTATTTATCTGGCCGCGGTGAGGCAGGCGTGGGTCAGAACACCCGGGTTTGGCCCTCGAGGGCCGGGACTGTGTCGGGAAGGTGGTATGTCGCAATCCCGTTGCGGAACATGACGTTTTCTCGGGCGTGCTCCGGTAGGTGCTTGACCAGCCAGCGCGGGTCGTCGAACGTCCAGTGCGGGTAGTCCGACGAGTACAGCAGGATTTTGTCGCATTCCATCCATTCGAACGCGCGGGTCAGCTCCGTCTTGTCCTCTGGGTAGTCCAGCGGCTGCGTGGTGAACTTGATGTGGTCCTTGACGTACTCCGACGGCTTGCGCTTGATGTCGAGCCACGATTTGCGCGCTTCGTAGACCGCGTCCATCCGCCACATCAGCGGCAAGATCCACGTAAACGCGTGCTCGATGAAGACAATGCGTAATGTCGGGAACCGGTCGAAGACACCGTCGAAGACCAGACTCATGACTTGGTTCGCGGCCAGCAGCGAGTACGTCACCATGAAGTCGTGGTTGTAGCTGGGCGGCCCCACCGGAGGCATGGGAAGCTCGTCGAACTGACCGCGGCCCAGATGGCAGCTCACGGTGATGTCGTGCGTTGTGGCCGCGGCCCATACCGGGTCGTACTTCGGATGGCCCCAAGATGGCCGGGGCTCGGCATTGATCAGGATCTGGCTCATGTACGGATGGCCGGCCCAGCGCTCAATCTCCTCGGCGGCCAATTCCGGCGTCTCTATTGCGACACAGATGGACCCACGCCAGCGCTCGTGCCAGTTGGTGTGGCTGTCGAGCCAGTGATTGGCTTGCCATGTGTTGTGGGCGCAGCAGAGGGCAGCGGTTGCTTCTGGAATGCGACATGATCCGTGAATGGGTTCGAGGATCGCGATGTCAGCTCCCGCCTCCATGATCAGCTGTTTGAAGGCAAGATCGGGGTCGCTGCCGGCGAACTCGCCGTCCGCGGGGAAGGTGTCCACCCGCATTGCGTAGGCGTGGGCGTAGTCGGCGGCATCATAGAAGATCTGTTCGCCGACCGTGTGGTCGCGGAAGTACTTGCTACGCCACGGCTCTGGGACGTACTGGTCCAGCACACCGCTCTTGGGCACCGGGTGCACATCTGAGTCGACGCACCGAACGGCGACGTGTTCGGAAGGTGCAACTCGCTCTCGGGTATGTGTTGCACTCATCGTTGTCTCCTTGCCACCTGTAATGCGCGGCGTTGCCAGCCGAAGGTGTTGCCGTCGCGTCTGGAGTCTCAAGGCATTATCTGCCTTGTCTTTTGATCATTACTTGGCCGCAATGAATTTATTGGGTCTCCTCGATGGAGATTGCCTGTTCCGGGCACGAGCGCGCGGCTTCGCGCACCAGGTCTTCCTGATCCGGTGGTATCAGTTCAGAACCTGCGGATGAGCTGCCGTCGAGGTCACTAAGCTGGAAAATGTCGGGGGCGATCATGGCGCACAGCGTGTGCCCCTGGCAGCGCTCCGGATCAACGTGAACTTTCATAATTCTGCCTCCCGTCTTTCTAGATGTCAGCCCTCAGTCGTCGATGACGGCTTGCCCCTTGAACTCGGTGATGGGGCGGGCAAGTCCTTGCTCGACGCATATCCGTTGTAAGTCGTCCAACGTCTCATCAAGACCCGCACCGATTTTGTGTCCTGGGGTGAAGGTAGCCGGCAGGTGGCGCATGCCCTGGATCACGCCGATGGTGTCGTAATGGACGGTTCGCTTAGGGTCACAGCGGTAGTCCGGCATCCGGCCCAGCACTGCAGTGACCATGGACTTGAAAACCACGCGCGCGAGGTTTGACCCGATGCACCGGTGTACGCCGAGACCGAAGGCGAAGTGCCGGTTATGCTTGCGGTCCAGGATGATTCGGTCCGGCTCAGCGAACAACGATGGGTCTCGGTTAGCGATAGCCCAAGATATGTATAGCCGGTCACCCTCTTTGAACCTGGTGCCCTCGACCTCGATGTCTTCCGCGATCGTCCGCCCGTCACCGGGTGCTGGTGTGTAGAACCGCAGGAATTCTTCGGTCGCCGGATCCAGCAGGGTTTCTCGTTCCCGGCTCAACTCGTCGCGTTCGCGCGGGTGCTCCGACAGCCATTCCAGCGAGTGCGCGGTCAACGCGGTGGTGGTGTCGAAACCGCCGCCGATCAGCAGATTGAGCATGCCGAGCAATTCCATGTCGGGCGGGGGTTCACCATCGATGCGAACGCGGGTAAGGGCATCAATGATGCCGGGCCGCGGGTTTTCGCGTATCTCCATCAGGTTGGACAACATGTCCACGCCCATGTCCATGTAGAGCTCCATGACCCGAGGACGATCAGGCGAATCCGGTGGCGTGTATACGAACGCGTGCGTCGGTTCGCTGTATGTGGCCCATTTCTGCACGGGAATGCCCAGCATTGCGAGTGTGAGGACAGCCGGCACCACGTTGGCCAGGTCATCGACGAAGTCGATCCGGCCGCCCTCGATCTTTTCATCCAGACATGCGCGCACCACGTCGTCGATGAACGGCTCCCACCGTTTGACCGCCGCCGGTGACATGTAGGGGTTGAGGGCGCTGCGGTATATCCGGTGTTCGGGATCGTCCATCTCCAGCATGCCGCCTCGCACGCCTGCCGCCTCCGGCGGAAGAGGGATGGCTATGCCTCGATAGCCCCGCCGGGTGCCGTCGACATCATGCTCATTGGACACATGGGGGCAACGCGCGAGTTCGAACACCGCGTCACTGCCACCTATCATCCAGTACCCGCCGTAGGTGTCGTTCCATGCGATCGGGCACCTCTCGTGCATTACCCCGGCGATGTCCTGGAATCGCTCGCGGTATTCGGAGTTGTGCCGGTCGAAGTCGTACCGCGGCTGCTTGCGGCTGGCGTCATCCACGACGTCTTCGATGGTCAATGCGCGCTCCTTCGTCGTTCGCCGATCGCGTCATGCTCACTTAGTCCTCGCCCTGCGCCTGCGGCGCGAAAGCTGCCACCCTGGTGAAGTTCTCGGATGCGGGCTGCGCGGAGGAGGCTCACGTCGTGGCCTTCTTCGGCCTCGCGCATCCGGCCGGCGCTGGCTGGTTCACGGGAAAATGTGAGTGAACGGGTCAAACGAACACATCGCATTCTCGTGGCATGCGGGTTCCAGAAGCGGGCAGCATGGCCTGTCGGACGACTCCTCACCGATTAGCGGATCCTCAGCGAGGCTAATCATGATAGACGACCGAGTCAACTATTTCTTCCATGGCATTATCCCTGTCGCTGTACGCTTCGCGACAACGGATATGACAATTCCCTGAACGGACGGGAGCAGCCAATCCCAGCGAATGACGCAGTGCATGGCGCTGTCAGCTGGTCCGTGGCTCACGCAGGTTATCCCTTCAGATCTGGCAAGACCTTGTCGGCGAACAGCTTGAGCTGCTCGTAGACAAGCTCGTACGGCAGGCCGCCAAAGCTGAAATTCGCCAGCATCTCGTAGTCGCCCACCATCTCCCTGCGGACGCGATGGTGTTCCACCAGCTCCTCGGGCGTGCCAATCATGTTGCCCGCGATGTAATCCCGATACGCCTTGTCGGGACCGCCGGCTTCGGCGGCGGCCTGACCCATGTAGGCATAGGTGGCGTAGGACGGTAAATCTTTGAAGTGGTCGCTCATGAACTCGTAGTGGTTGGCGACCGTGGCGAACATCTTGCTGAAGTAGTTGTCGCAGTAATCCGTGACCCGCTGCTTGTCGCTGAAGCACAGGACGAAGTCCGAGATGACGAACGGCGGCGCTGTCTTGTCGTGGAGCTTCTGGAAGGTTTCGCGGTAGTGGGTGATTTCCGGGATGGCGTTACGCCAGTCGCCCTGTGAGAAGCGAAGTGCCTTGAGACCGTAATTGGCTGCTACCTCGACCGAGGACGGCGACATGGTCACCATGACGGTTCGGTCCTTGAAGGACTTGAACGGCCGCGGCCGGATCTCAGTGCGCGGGATCTTGTACCACTTTGTGTCGGCCTCGACGATGCCGGTCTCGATGCCCTCCATGACGATCAGGGCCGCCTCGTCGAACATCTCGCGCGAATCGGCCAGTTCAACGCCGAACGAGCGGAATTCGCGGCGTGCGGCACCTCGGCCCATCCCGAGAATTAGTCTTCCCTCCGACAGGATGTCGAGCTCGATGGCCTGTTCCACGACGCGGAGCGGGTTGTTCCAGGGCAGGATGACCGCCGCGGTGATTAGGTTGATCGTGCTGGTCTTCGCTGCGACGTAGGCGAGCAGCTGGAACGGGTCTGGGCAAGCTGCATAGTCGGTGAAGTGATGTTCAACCGGCCCGACATAGTCGAAGCCCATGGCTTCAGCCTCGATCGCGAGCTTCGTTTCCTGCATGAAGGTCTGGACATCAGGAATCCCGTGGAGGTTCTGATATCCCAGATGCATTCCTACTCTCAAGGTCCTGTCTCCCAGTCCGGTTCATGCCGCCTGCGCCGAAGCGGTTGCTCGTCGGCTCGTCACGGTTGTGATTGCCTGACGGCCACGTGTGTTAGTCGATTGCCTAACCGGCACCATACCCAGGCGGCTATCCGCCAGGCAAGCCCTGAATTGCGCACTTGACGAAGGGCGCGCTCGGCTGTCTGCCAGATGGGGTGAGCCGCGAAAGCGAGTCTTGTCCGCAGGCGCGCGGCGCAGGTATGCTGCCGGTTTAGGCAATCGCCTAAACTCGGGGACCGTGACAACCACCGAGAGCGCGGGAGGAGATGCGTGACCGTAAGCACCAATGCGGTGGGCATTGCCTCCCGGACCGCGGATCGACCCCTCGTTGTCGGTCTCGGCGGAACACTGCGGTCGAACTCGTCCACCGAGCGAGCGTTGCGGTACTGCTTGGCATGTGTGCGCGATCGAGGTGGCCGGACCGCACTGTTCTGCGGCGAAGACTTGGATCTGCCCATGTACGCCCCCCACGCGTTGGCCCGCACCGATAAAGCCGTCGCACTGGTCCGCGCGCTCCGTCAGGCCGACGCCGTCATCGTCGGGTCACCCGGATACCACGGCGCGGTGTCCGGCCTGGTCAAGAACGCATTGGATTACCTCGAGGACCTTCGTGACGGTCCCCGGGCCTACCTCGATAACACTCTGTGGGGCGCGATCAGCTGTGCCTACGGCTGGCAGGCGGCAGTAGGCACCCTAGGTCAACTACGAGTGATTGGTCACGCGCTTCGGGCCTGGCCTACCCCGCTGGGCGTCGCGATCAACTCCGTTGAACCCATCTGGGACAACGGCGGCGAACTCGCCGACCCTGCCGTACGGAATCAGCTTGAGATGCTGGCCACCCAGGTCCTGTCCTTCGCCCACGCCTCCAGGCGAACGGCATGAAAGTCACGGCTGCTCACCCAGGCCTGGCCGATGTCGCCAAGGCGGTCGAAGCGCTTCGTTCCGGGCAGATGGTGATCGTCGTCGATGACGAGAACCGTGAGAACGAAGGTGACTTCGTGCTCGCGGCAGAACATGTTTCGCCCCAGGCCATCAACTTCATGGCAACCGTCGGGCGGGGATTGATCTGCGTCCCCATGCGTACGGAGGCGCTGGATGCACTCGAGATTCCACCGGCAGTCGCGAACAACACGGATCCAAAGCGGACGGCCTTCCGCATCTCGGTGGACCACGCGAGGCTGACGACGACCGGCATCTCGGCTACCGATCGGGCCAACACGATACGTGCATTGATAGATCCGACAAGCGTGCCAACGGATTTCACCCGACCTGGCCACGTCTTCCCACTTGGATACTGCGAGGGCGGTGTCCTCGTGCGGCCCGGACACACCGAGGCCGCGGTCGACCTCACCGTGCTATCCGGTCTCACGCCCGCTGGCGTGATCTGCGAGATCTGCAGCTCCGACGGTGAGATGGCCCGCATGCCCGAACTGCTAGCGATTGGTCGCAACCACGGGCTGCCGGTGCTCAGGATCGCCGATCTGATCGCTTACCGGCGCCGCGAGTTGTGCCGGGTAGAGCTGGCCGGCGAGGCACGGCTACCTCTGGAATCCGGTATCTTTCGCGCGATGGGCTTCCTCGACGGGAGTGGCCGCGAGCATGTCGCGCTTGTCGTGGGAGCGCTCGACGGCGGGTGCATTCCGCTGATTAGCGTCCATACCGAATGGCTCATCGATGACGTATTCGGAACGGGCCGAGACGATTTGGAACGATCCCTGTCCAAGATCGCTGAGCACGGCAACGGCGCGATCATCTACCTACGCAACTCCGACACCGCACATTTCACACCTGGAACCGGCGGATTTTCACTTTCCGAGCTCGACGACCAGGTTGTCAGGGAAATCATGGCGAAACTCGGAGTGCACGAGATGCGCTTGCTGAGAGACGATCGCCGCGTCGCTGACATATGCCAACCACGCCCCGCTGGAGTCGCATGAAGACAAAAGACGGAAGACCACCATCGCATCGGAGCCTGACTTGAGGTACCGGCTGGATGTCATCGCCCCGAATATTCTGGACACCGTGGAATCAGTCGGCGGCTGGTTGTTTGACCGAGCGATGGGTGGGTGGGACGTCAACGTGATGGTCTATGACCACGACGATTCCCGCCCCCTGAGAATCCTCGGTGCCCTGAGTTGCGACCTACGGCAGGCGTTGATCTCATGGAAAGAGCTTCCCACCGCACAGACCGTGGCGGTCGCGGCCGACTTGTACTGCCGAGATGCGCGAGTGAGGCGGAGTGTCTTGGAGGTGCTTCAGCGTCGCCCGACCGAGGTCACACTGTGGGGTGAGCCCAGGCCCGTCGAATTGGAACCCGGCGTCGATGAGAGCCGGCATGAACTGAGCCACGCCGCGCGGGTATTCAAGTCGCACGCCCTAGCCGCGGCATGTGGGCACGAGACGGCGTCCGTCGGCGATACCGAGACATTCCGGTGCGGGACCATCGCCCGTCCGTCGCGCCTGCGGCACCTTTCTCTCCATGGCCTGAGGGCTTGACTGGTAGGAGACGTGACATGTTGACCGGCAAAGTCGCGGTGGTGACCGGCGCTAGCCGGGGCATCGGCAAGGGTATTGCCGCGGCACTCGGAGCCCAGGGTGCCACCGTCTATGTCACCGGGCGCACCGTGACGTCAGGATCCCACTTGCTGCCGGGCACCGTCGGCGAGACCGCAGCCGAAGTCGATCGGCGCGGCGGTAGGGGAATGGCTGTACAAGTGGACCACTCCGACGACGACCAGGTCGCGGCTCTCTTCCACCGAATCCGTTGCGAGCAGGGCAGAATCGACCTACTGGTCAACAATGCGTTCGCCATCCCCGAGGACTTGACCGACCCGAAACCCTTCTGGGAAAAGCCTCTCAGCAATTGGGAGATGGTCGATGTCGGCGTTCGCTCTAACTTCGTCGCCGCATGGCATGCCGCACAGGTCATGGTTACCCAGAAGTCTGGGTTGATCGTCGCGATCTCAGGCTACGTCGGTGTGACCTATACGTACGGCGTGATTTTCGGCATGTGCAAGGCAGCGGTCGACCGGATGGCCCGCGACATGGCAATCGAACTGCAACCGCACAACGTCGCCTCGATCTCGCTGTGGCAAGGCCTGACGCTCACCGAACGGGCGCAGAACAACCTCGCTCGCAATCCGCAGATGAAGAAAGCGACGGTCACCAACCCCGCGATCGCGTGTTCCCCCGAGTTTCCCGGCCGAGTCATCGCCGCACTGGCGGCCGATCCGAAGGTGATGACGCGTTCTGGAGGCACGTTCATCACCGCCGAGGTCGCCGCCGACTACGGCATCACCGACGTCGACGGCAGAGTCATTCCATCGTTACGTGCTGAACGCGGCTCCCCGATCTGGCCCCCGATCGCACCGGCTAGGCCGCCCTATTGAAGAACCGCCGCGAGATCCTTGGCGACGCTGCGTATTCCGACCTGCAGAAAACTCGGGGCTTGCCTCGAGAATGCCCGCATCGTATGGTGCCTCTTAGGCAATCGACTAACAACGCGGGAGTCCCGCGTTGCCGTGGGAGCCCGAAGGAGTTGAACGTGTCGGTGATGATTCCGGGCGACGTGTACTACGACCCGTTCGATCCCGGGATCGCCGCCGATCCCTACCCGGTGTACCGGCGGCTGCGCGAGGAGGCGCCGCTCTATTACAACGAACGCCACGACTTTTATGCCGCCAGCCGGGCCGACGACGTCGAGCGGGTCCTCCTGGACAACGAAACCTTCATCTCCGGCCGCGGGGCGATCTTGGACTTCATCCGTGCCGATATCCAGATGCCGCCGGGGATGTTCATTTTCGAGGACGCTCCCGTCCATACCAGGCATCGCAAGGTGCTGCACGGAGTGTTCACGCCGCGCAGGATCGCAGAGCTGGCGCCGAAAATCCGCTCGTTCTGCGCCCGCAGTCTCGACGCGGTCGCCGGCACGGGGCGGTTCGACTTCATGACCGACCTCGGCGCTCAAGTGCCGATGCGAACCATCGGAATGCTGCTCGGGATTCCCGAGTCCGAGCAGGAGTTGCATCGCCAGGAGACGGAGGGGAGCCTGCGCACCGAGCCGGGCGAGCGTCTGAAGCCCCAAGAGGGCTTCGCCGACGGCTCGAGCTATGCCGAGTACATCGACTGGCGCGCCGAGCACCCCTCCGACGACCTGATGACTGACCTGCTGAATGCCGAACTCGAAGACGAAGACGGGACTTTCCGCCGATTGACGCGATCGGAGGTCCTCACCTACACAACGCTTCTCGCCAGTGCGGGCGCCGAGACAACCGGCCACTTGATCGGCTGGAGCGGCAAAGTGCTGGCCGACCATCCCGACCAGCGGCGCCAACTCGTCGAAGATCCGTCGTTGCTCCCGCACGCGATCGAGGAGGTTCTGCGTCTCGAGTCTCCGGCACAGCAGTTCGCCCGATACCTCAACAGGGACGCGGAATTTCACGGCCAGACGGTGCCCGAGGGCAGCGTCATGTTGTTTCTCCTGGGGTCGGCCAACCACGACGACCGGCGGTTCCCCGACGGCGAACGTTTCGACGTCCATCGCGAGTACGTCAAGCATCTGTCCTTCGGCGTCGGTGCCCACTACTGTCTGGGTTCGGCTCTGGCGCGGCTGGAGGGCCGGATTGCCCTCGAGGAGATCCTGAAACGATTCCCCGAGTGGGAGATTGACACGGACAACGCTCGCATGGCGTCCTCTCCGGCGCTGCGGGGATGGGATTCACTTCCCGCGTTCGTCGGTTAAGACCCGCGGAAGTGAGGGATGACTTCGCGTGCAAAAAGCTCTATCCCGGAACGGATCTGGTGCGGCGGCATGCCTGGAAGCGCAACGCCGCACACCAAATGCGTAAGCCGGGAGCGCGATCGGTAGTCCTCGATCTTCTCGATGACGTCTTCCGGGGTGCCGACGAGCGCGTCCTCACCGAAGAAGTCCATCGACTGCTTCCGGACGATCTCGTCGACCGACGGCAGTGCAGTCGCACTCTCGGTCCTGTCGGCGCCCTTGGCGTCCGACGTCCAATGCATGTACTTGGCGACCATGTAACGCAACGGCCGCGCGGCGGTCTCCCACGCTCTCTCGCGTGTCGGCGCCACGTAGGCCGGTAAAGTCGCGGCGATGTGGAAGTCGTGCGGGTCGTGCCCCACGGCACGGAGTGCGTCGTCGTAAATATTGGCCGATCCCGGGCCGCCGCTGAGAAAGTGCATGCCCATTCGCGCGGCTCGCTGGATTGCCTTGGGTGCCGTCCCGCCAACCCACATTGGAGGATGAGGCCGCTGAAGTGCTGGTGGAGAGATTCGAATATCGCTGAGTCTGTTGTACTTTCCGTCGATAGTGACGGCCTCGCCTGACAGCAGCCGCCGAACGATTGTCAGATTTTCTTGCATGCGCCCAGCGCGCTCGCTGGTCGGTATGCCCTGATCGTCGAACTCTCCGGGCCGATACCCCAACCCCACGCCGAGGTCGAAACGACCGCCGGAGATGAGGTCGAGCGTAGCGGTGTCCTCGGCAACCCGCACGGGGTTGTGCAGCGGCAGCAATAGAAGGAAGGTGCCGATGCGGATTCGACGCGTCCGTGATGCGATGGCGGCGCCGATGGGCAGCAACGAGGGGGAGTAGCCGTCGTCGATGAAGTGGTGCTCGGTGAGCCAGGCTTCGTCGAAGCCCATCTGCTCGGAGTCGACGATGAGGTCAAGGTGCGAGCGGTAGAGCCGCTCCCACGGCACGCGCGCCCACTCGGGATTGCGGAATGGCCACAGCAGGCCGAATCGAAGCGTCATCGACGCGTTCGCCGCCGGCCCGTGCGTCGCGGTCCTTCGAACTGGCTGATGAGCCGTTCGACCACGGCGGTGGCCTGGGCGTGACCGAGTTGCAGGTGGTAGGCCCGCTCTTCCCCCATGAAGCGGGCCACGCCGTCCATGAACAGCATCACCGCTTCCGGCGGCCACTGCTTGGTGTCGACGTCGTATTTCGCCAGGATCTTCGACAAGCCGGCGAATTGGACGTGTCGGAAGCGTTCTGAGAACTGCTTCATCTCGGACCTGACGGCCTTGCGATGGTTTCCGAGCGCCAGGAATTCGAGGTTGAGGCCGGTGTTTGTCTGGTCGCGGATGAGGTCCCACAGAGCCCACAGGGGCTTGTCGGATGCGAGTGCTTCGGACTGTCGGTCGAGCATCCGCTCAGCGCTTCGGCGGAAGACCTCCACGAAAAGGTTGTCCATCGGCCCGAAGTAGTAATAGACAAGCCCGGCATTCACGCCTGCCTCGGCCGCGAGCCGCCGTGACGTGACGGCTGCGTACCCTTCGCTGAGCATGAGTCGCTCGACCGCGTCGAGCAACGCCGTTCGGGCGTCGATATCGTCCGCACCGTTCGGCGGGGTCGGTGCCATGTCTGCAACGTAGCCCACATCGTGACCGATTACGTCATGCGGGCGCCGGGATCGCCCGGCGCGAGCCCCATTCCGAGCAGCCACCGCGCGTAGCGGTCCATCATGACGTCGTACTCGCCGTGAACGGCATGCGTCGACACCATAGCGATGTCGGCCGACATCCTGCGCAGGTGATTGTCCGATCGGTAACCGCTGGACCCGTTGCCGTCCACGAGATCTCGCAGCGTGTCGCGCACGGTGTGCCGCAGAGTCAGGATGTGCAGTTGCGCGCGTGACTCCTCCTCGAGCGTCTGCGGCGTGTCGCGGCGGCCGATCTCGATGGCCTCCTCGGTTGCGGCGTCGCGCACCAGGTGCATGATCCGCGCGGTCTGGTAGGCGTTCACCCAACGGACCCGCGCGAGCGGTCGTTCGATCCGTGGCGGGCTGTTCACCCCGGATGCAGTGCTGAGGCGCTCCCGTGCCATCTCGACCGCGGCGTCGAGCGCGCCCACATACAGCGAGGCCGTCGCAAACGTCAACGCGGAGAACGGCAGTCGCATCACCTCTTCCTTGTGCACGGCGTCGTCGCGGTTCACCGCCGACATTGCCGTACCGAACGGGATGGCCCAGCTCTCTGGCACGACCGCGTCCGTGGCCGCGATCGTGACGCTCCCGGTCGCCGCCATGGCCGCGACGTCCCAGTCGTCGGAGATCTCGAGCTGCTCACGCGGGAGGATCACCCAGAACAGGTCGCCGTCGATCAGCGTCGGCACGAGCGCATGCGACGCGTGCAACATCCCGGTCGCGTACCCCCATCGTCCCGTTACGCGCAGTCGCCCGTCGACCCGCTCGGCTGAGCCCGGCCGCGACAGGATGGCAGCGCTGCGTACCGAGGCTCGGCCGGCGAAGAGCTCCTCCTGAACCTCCAGCGGGTAGCGGCAGAGAAACCAGTTGTGGAGGTTGTAGAAGCCGGTGACCCATGCCGTCGAGACGTCGCCATGGGCGACGATCTCCACCACCTCGTTGAGCTCGTGCGGGCCCAGCCCTGCTCCGCCCCACCGCTTCGGCACGACAACTGAGAACAGGCCGGCCGCATCCATGTCCTCGACGAGGTCATCGTCCAGCCGGTGAGCCAGCTCCATCTGCCGCCCGAGTCCGCGGATCCGCGGCACGAAGCCACGAGCCGTGTCGGCCAGGGACGATCCGGGCGCCGACTTGTCTGCGCTCAGGACTCGATCGACGACCGTCATGATCCGCTCCCAAGAGTTAGTCGATTGCCTAAGATGCAACATACGATGTCAGGATCCGTGAGGCAAGTGACCTATCAGAGAGGACCTGAGCGAGTAAAGAGTTGACTCGGTCGTATATCTAGGGTTAGCTACCCGGCAATGGCGACTGAATACACCGTCGCGGTCCGAAAGTGCCACGGCGACATTCACGCAATAGCCGGGCGGCTCAAAGTGGAGAACGTGTGACTGTAATCGACGAGAAGTCGCGATGAAGGCGACCGCCGAGTTGCTCGACATGACGAGCAAGGTCGCCGTCATAACTGGGGGCAGCCGGGGAATCGGGCGGGCCGTCGCGGAAGGCTTCGCCTTGGCCGGCGCCGATGTAGTCATCGCCAGCCGGAAGCTAGAAAATTGCGAAACTGCGGCCAAGGAAATCGGGGCCGCCACGGGCTGCCGCGCGTTACCGGTGAGGTGTCACGTCGGCCGGTGGGAGGACGCTGACGTACTGCTCGAAATGGTCTACGACGCTTTCGGTCGCTGCGACGTACTTGTCAACAACGCCGGGATGGCGCCGGTCTATGACGACCTGCCGTCGGTCACCCAAGAGCTCTACGACAAGGTGCACGCCGTGAACGCCCGTGGACCGTTCCGCCTCAGCGCCCTCTTCGGGACGCGGATGGCGGAGGGCGGCGGCGGTTCGATCATCAACGTCACGACGGCGGGAGCGTTGCGTCCGGACGTCAACGACCTTCCCTACGCGATGGCGAAGGCCGCGCTGAATGCATTGACCTTGGCGCTGGCCGGAGCGTGGGCGCCCAAAGTTCGGGCCAACCTTGTGATGCCCGGGGCTTTCGATACCGACATCTCAAAGTCGTGGGGGCCTGAGGCGCAGGCCATGGCGGCGTCGATGAATCCGATGAAACGCATTGGCGTTCCGGAAGACATCGCCGGCTTGTGCGTGTTCCTTGCCAGCGATGCCGCCAGCTACATCAACGGCGCTCAGGTGCTCGTCGATGGTGGCTTGTTCCGCACACTGTGAGCCCTGATCCCATCAATCACCAGAAACCGGAGGAGAACTCATGACAGGACGCATGGAGGGCAAGGTCTCATTCATCACCGGCGCCGGTCGTGGTCAGGGACGCGCGCACGCGGTGCTGCAGGCGCGAGAAGGCGCGGACATCATCGCTATCGACATCTGCGAGGATGTTGAATCCAATCCGTATCCGATGGCCAGCTGGGACGACCTGGTGGAAACCAAAAGGCTCGTCGAGAAAGAAGGCCAAAGCTGCGTGGCGGTCAAGGCCGACGTACGAAAGCGCGACGAACTCACCGCGGCATTGGACGAGGGTCTCACCGACCTGGGACAGCTGACGACGGTGATGGCCAACGCCGGAATCATGCCGCTGGCGATGGGAGATCCACAGCCGATGGACTTCCAGGACGCCGTCGACGTCGACCTGATCGGGGTGATGAACACGGTCGCGGTGTCGGTTCCGCATCTAATCCCCGCCGGCAATGGTGCGTCGATCGTCATCACTGGATCCACGGCGGCCCTGATCCCGGGCTCGATAAGCTCCACAGCCGATCCCCGAGGGATCATGGGACCCGGCGGTGACGGCTACGCTTGGTCTAAGCAGACGCTGGTGAGTTACACGCAGCAGATGGCTCTTCAGCTGGCGCCCACGGGGATTCGGGTCAACGTCGTGCATCCGACGAACTGCAACACCCACCTGATGAACTGCGAAGGCATCTACCAAATCTTCCGACCCGACCTCGAAGGCACGGTCACCAAAGAAGACTTCCGGCCGGCCTCGGAGTTCTACCACGCTCTTCCCACGCCGTGGCTGGAGCCGGAGGACGTCGCCGAACTGGTGCTCTTCCTGGCCTCGGATGCTTCGAAGTACATGACTGGTGCCAGCATTCCGATCGATGCTGGCAGCATGATCAAGTGGCCCAATGGCCCCGGGCAGTGAATCGCGGGGAACAGTGGAGGGGGCGGGTCGCGTGGAAACCCCCGCGTTCGCCGACACGCCCTCATGCGTCGAAATCTGCGAGGGCGATCCGTTCGTTTGCGAACCTACGATCATGCCGTTCAAGTCGGACGCAGGCTTCTGTGGGATCGCGTCCTCGTATACCACCAGGTCGTTGGCCGCCTGGACCGCCTGCAACGCGACCTGCTGCTCGGAGGTGCACTCTTTCGCGTATGTCTGCTGAGCCCACTGCTCGGCCTGCTGAAGAGCTGATCAGTATTGGCCGGCGGCGGCGTTCCCGCGTCCGAATGCGCGAAGCCGGTATCGAGAACCCCTTTGGCATGACGCGGCCGTCGCCGCCGCCGACGAGTGCTTCGACGCGATCGTCGAGGTCGGTCCGGCCAGGCTACGACTTTTCCCAACTC
Source organism: uncultured Actinomycetota bacterium (assembly GCA_963744085.1). Lineage (GTDB taxonomy): Bacteria > Actinomycetota > Actinomycetes > Mycobacteriales > Mycobacteriaceae > Mycobacterium. The sequence continues at coordinate 891,109 of CAVUSK010000008.1, read as the reverse complement.
GCCACCTCCGACGAATACCAGGCCTAGTATCCGCTGACACAGGCGGTCAACGAGTTGTGCCCAGCGTTGATGTAGTAACTGGGAACTTCGGGCGCACTACCAGCCGCCCCAACCAACGAGGCGCCTTGGGAGGTATGCACGGCGATGGTGCGTAGATCTTGCCCGACACTTGCCGAGACCCTATGGGCAGCGCTGCTGGCGGTCGTCCCGGTTGCGACCGTGTTGATTGCTCCACCTGCTAACGCCGACAACAGCCGCCTCAACAACAGCGTCGTCGCCAACGTGTACACGATTCAGCACCAAGCGGGGTGCACCAACGATGTCAGAATCAGCCCACAGCTGCGATTGGCCGCGCAATGGCATGCTGCCGACGTCCTCAACAACCGCAGCCTCGACGGTGAAATGGGCTCGGACGGATCAGCACCGCAACAGCGCGCCGAGGCCGCCGGATATCGCGGCAAAATAGCGGAAACCGTGGCGATCAACCCCGCGCTGGCCATCAGCGGCGTCGAGATCCTCAACCAATGGTATTACGACCCCGCCGATTTCGCGATCATGTCCAACTGCGCCAATACCGACATCGGTGTGTGGTCGGAGAACAGTCTCGATCGCAGCGTGGTGGTGGCGGTCTACGGGAGTCCGGACGCCACCAATAGTTCACAGGCAGTCGGTTCCGCGCTTGATCCCATCCCGGACTACGACGCGAGTGACGAGATCGAAAACGGTATCGACTGGTTGCCCTGGATCCTGCGGGGTGCCTACCCTCCACCGGCGTATCCGCCGAACTAACCCCCGGTAGCTTCGTGCTCGGCTGTCGCGGCGCGTGTCGATGACGCGTTGGGCGATGTCGCAGATTCCCTCGATAGGGGCACATTAGAGCGGCTCGCAACCGCCGTTCTGAACACACTGATCAACACTTAGGCAGGCAGGCCCAAGAGTGGTAGCAGTACGTCGCGTCGAAAGTAGTCGCTCCGCCTCGTAACCAATTCCGTGGTGTGTTGACGACGCCGGACACGCATGAGGTCGAACACCGCGCTGTCCTCCACCGTCGGCGATGCGCCGCGCTAACGGATACTGATGCCATGCTGGGCCACCTGGGCATCAACGTGCCCGACCTCTCAGTGGGGAAGCGCTACTACGACGCGCTGATGCCACTTGTCGGATTCGAGTCGTTCTTCAATACCGACGACGAATTTGCTTATAAGCCCGCCGACAACAAGCCCGGCACGTACCTTTTCTTCTACCCGGCCACCCAGCCGGGCGGGTACTCATCGGAACGAAGCGGCCTGCAACACCTAGCGTTCATCGTGCGGTGCCGATCCTTGGTGCACACCGTGCATGACCACGTCGTTCAGATCGGCGGCACAGTGATCCACCCGCCTCGGCACTTCCCGCAGTACCCCGGCCACTACTACGCCACGTTTTGGTACGACCCTTTTGGTATCAAGCTTGAAGCCGTATGTCACCACGACCGCGACTAGGGCGAGGTGCGCTGCGGCACCCAAAACATCCGTTCCCGTAGTTCAGTGGTCATTCTTCACCTGTCGCCCGGAGAACGGCGATCCTGGTAACCGCGCACAACTGAATCATGTTTGCTCGCAGTATGATTCATTCATGTGGTACTGCAATAGTTCGGCCGCTCATGATTGCAGAATGCCGCCGACGGATCCGCTCGAGAAAGCCGTATCAGGAGCCGGTCGGGGCAATTGCTGTTTTCGCCTACTAGACCAGTGAACACGAATATGCTGCTTTGAGTTTGCGTGATATGTGCCGGCGGGCGCCGTGCGGAATCTGCCGGGAGGTGTCGGCTTCTTTGACGACTGCGGTGATGGGAATGGTTAGCGGCGTAATGTGCGTGCGCCCCTTGAATAGCAAGGCGCGCTTGTGTCGCGGATCTTTTTGAGCCATTCCAGCCTGGATAATCGGCAGACGATCGCGTTGCGGCAGTGGCTGATTGAGCAGGAGCCGCCGTTGGCCAACGAGATCTTCCTGGACTTGGATTCGCGCGGCGGCATTTCGCCGGGCACCAAGTGGAAGGACGCTCTGCGCCAGGCCAGTACCCGGTGTGAGGCGGTGATTTGTGTGTTGTCGCCGCACTGGGAGGATTCGCCGGAGTGCAAGGTGGAGTACCGATTCGCCGAATATTTGAACAAGCGGGTTTTCTGCGCGGCGATCGCGCCGCTGGCCGGTGAGGACCCGACCCGGGAATGGCAACGCGTCGACTTATACGGCGATGGTCTGGTCACCGAGATCGATATCGGCGACGGCGCTGGGCCGGTCAGCTTTCGCTCCGAGGGTCTGGCTCGGTTGCGGGACGGGATCGTCGGGGCCGGGATCGGGGCGGAGTCATTTGTGTGGCCTCCACCCAAGGACCGCGAGCGGGCACCGTATCGGGGGTGGGAGCCGCTCGAGGAGCCCGACGCGGCGGTGTTCTTCGGACGCGACGCCCAAATCCTTGGAGGTTTGGATGGTTTGCGCGGAATGCGCAAATCCGGGCTGGCGAGCATGTTTGTGGTGTTGGGTCCCTCGGGGACGGGCAAGTCGTCGTTTCTGCGGGCCGGGTTGTTGCCGCGGCTGCGCCGCGACGACCGCAATTTTTTGATCCTCGACATCGTGCGACCCCAGCACAACGTGATCACCGGGGAGACCGGTTTAGCGCACGCAATTCATTCCACCCGCACGCGGCTGGGGCTGTCCACACCCAGCCTGGGGGAGATCAAGAACGCCTGCCTGGGTGATGCGGCCCGGGTTGGGGCGCTGCTGCGTGAGGCCCAGTGCGTGGCCAGCGCCCAGCTGCTGGACCGGTCCCACGAGGCGCCGCTCCCGACGCTGGTGTTGCCGCTGGATCAGGCCGAGGAACTCGTCAGCGCCGACGCCGGCAGCGAAGCGCCGGTGTTCTTGCAGCTGATCGCCGAGCTCGTCCCGCGCGACGGCAGCCAACCGGACGGCAGCGACCAGCCCGACGGTGGCCCGGGCCGGCTGGGGTTGATTATGGCGGTCACCATCCGCACCGATCGTTATCAGGCGTTGCAGACTGCTCCGCAGCTGGGCGGGGTGGCCACGGTGCTGTTCGATGACCTCAAACCGATGCCGGCCACCCAGTTCAAAGAAGTGATCACCGGCCCCGCCCTCCGCGCCACCCAGGGCGGCCATCCCCTGGAGGTCGAACCCGCGTTGGTCAACCGGCTGCTTGAGGACTGCACCGAGGGTGCTGACACGCTGCCGCTGCTGGCGTTGACGCTGGCCGGGCTTTACGAGTACGCCACCGACGGGCGGCTCACCTTGGCCCACTACCAGGCGATGGGCGGCCTGCAACACTTTGTGAAAACCGAGATCGACGGGCTGCTGGCGACCGACCCTGGCCAGCGTCAGCAGCAGTTGGAGTTGCTGCGGGCGGCGTTTATTCCCTGGCTGGCCACAATTAACCCCGACAACGACCAACCGATGCGTCGCGTGGCCCGCTGGAGTGACCTGCCCGAGGATAGCCGACCACTGATCGACAAATTCGTGGCCAAACGGTTGATGGTCAAAGACGAGCGCAAGGACGGGACGATTGTTGTCGAGGTCGCCCTGGAAAGCCTTCTGCGCCAATGGGATGAGCTGTCCGGCTGGCTGCGCGACCAACGCGAGGATCTCAAGGCCGCAGACAACCTCGAACACAACACCGCCGCATGGGAGGCAAGCGACCGCAGCCCCGACTGGCTGCTGACCGGCACCAGGCTGGCCGGCGCCGAAACCCTAGCCGCCAAACCCGGATACCGAGCCCGACTCGAGCCCGCCCACGACTACGTCGCCGCCTCCCGCAACGCCGAAAACCAGAAACTGGCCGCCGAAGAAGAGCACCGCCAAGCCGAACTGCGCAACGCCCAGGAACGCCAATACATCGCCGAAGCCCACGCCGCCACATTGCGTCGACGCTCCCGCATCCTGCGAACCGTCCTCGCGCTCACCGCGATCGTCGCCCTGATCGCCGTTGTTGCATCGGTCTTGGCGTTCCACGCCCAACACCAAACAACGATGAGGTTGCGAGAAGCCACCGGGCTTCGGCTGGTCGGCGAGATTCCGGGCATGCTGGCCGGCACCCGTCCCGGCGGTGATGCGCGGGCTTTTCAGGAACTACTCGCCTCCCGATTGCTCATGCCAATCCCGGATGACGACCTCCTTTACAACGTTGTGGTGAAGCGGGACACCACCCGCACGATCATCACAACCCCAGACCAAAACCTGGCGGTGGCGGTCAGCCCCGACGGGCGTCGGCTGGCCTCCGCCGGCCAAGACAACACGGTGCGAATGTGGGATGCCGACACCGGCCAGCCAATCGGCAAGCCCCTGACCGGGCACACCGAAGAGGTGAGCGGTGTGGCGTTTAGCCCTGATGGGCACCGGCTGGCGTCCGCGAGCGACGACAAGACGGTCCGGTTGTGGGACGCCGACACCTGCCAGCCCATCGGCGGACCCCTGATCGGGCACACCGACCAGGTGCACAGTGTGGCGTTCAGCCCCGACGGGCACCGGCTGGCCTCTGCTAGCGGCGACGGCACGGTACGGTTGTGGGACGCGGACACAGGTCGGCCAATGGGCGCACCGCTGAGCGGGCACGCAGGACGCGTGAGCGGCGTAGCGTTCAGCCCTGACGGGCACCGGCTGGCCTCCGCCGGCGCCGACAACACGGTGCGGTTGTGGGACGCCGACACCGGCCAACCGATCGGCGCGCCTCTGACCGGGCACACCAACTCGGTGCACAGTGTGGCGTTCAGCCCTGACGGGCACCGGCTGGCCTCCGCCGGCGCCGACAACACGGTGCGGTTGTGGGACGCCGACACCGGCCAACCGATCGGCGCGCCTCTGAGGGGGCATCCAAACTCGGTGCTGAGTGTGGCGTTCAGCCCCGACGGGCACCGGCTGGCCTCTGGTAGCGGCGATGCCTCGGTGCGGTTGTGGGACGCCAGCACCGGCCAACCGATCGGCGCGCCTCTGACCGGGCACACCAACACCGTATTCGGTGTGGCTTTCAGTCCCGACGGGACGCGGATCTTCTCGGCCAGCGTCGACCAGACCCTGCGGGTGTGGAACGTTGGGGCAACCCACCAGCCGCTGACCGGGCACACCGCCGAGGTGTACGGCGTGGCGTTCAGCCCCGACGGGCACCGACTCGCCTCCGCCAGCGCCGACAACACAATCCGGTTGTGGAACGCCGACACCGGCCAACCGATCGGTCAGCCGCTGACCGGGCACACCGACTCGGTGGTCAGTGTGACTTTCAGCCCCGACGGGCGTCGATTGGCCTCAGGAAGCAAAGACCACACGATCCGGTTGTGGAACGCCGGCACTGGCCAACCGATCGGTCAGCCGCTGACCGGACACCAACACTGGATATACCGTGTGGCGTTCAGCCCCGACGGCCACCGGCTGGCCTCGGCCAGCCTCGACGGGACGGTCCGATTGTGGAATGCCGACACCGGCCAACCGATCGGTCAGCCGCTGACCGGCCACACCAATTGGGTGTACGGTGTGGCGTTCAGCCCGGATGGGCGCCGGCTGGCCTCCGGCAGCAAAGACGACACCATTCGGTTATGGAACGCCGACACCGGGCAGCCGCTCGGTCAGCCGCTGACGGGGCACACCAACTCGGTGGTCAGTGTGGCGTTCAGCCCGGATGGGCGCCGGCTGGCCTCCGGCGGCAGCGATGACATGGTCCGGTTGTGGGACACGGAGACTGGCCAGCCGATCGGTCAGCCGATGGCAGGGCACACCTCAACGGTCACGAGTGTTGCGTTCAGCCCCGACGGGCGCCGGCTGGCCTCAGGCAGCACCGACGAGACGGTTCGGTTGTGGAACGCCGACACCGGTCGGCCCATCGACGAGGCCCTCATCGGACATACCGCGCCGGTGAACGGTGTCGCATTCAGCCCCGACGGCACGCGGATGGTCTCCGGCAGCGATGATCACACCCTGCGCCTGTGGCCTGCCGTCGGCACCCCCACCGACCTGTGCAACAAGCTGACCGCCAACATGAGCCACCAACAATGGCGCGATTGGGTCTCACCAGACATTGACTACATCCAGGTTTGCCCAAATCTCCCGGTGCCCGCCGACAATCCCGGCTGACCACATCAAGAACTGCCGCGACCCGCGGGTCCAGTTCACACGTGCGCGGCCATTGCGGACGCTTCGGCCCGCGCTTTTTCGATCGCATCGTCGGAGAGCCCGCAAAGACGCAGGCAGGATGTCGCGATCGCGGCGGCGTCGGAGTCGCTGGGTTCGCGCACGCGTCGTATCTGGATCACGACCTCAGTCAACTGAATGAGGAGTTCGCCGAGCTGGTTCGGCGTGATCCGGCTCAGCGTTTCCGTTGCGGCCGCCCGTGTTCCGATGCGGCCGTACGCCTCTTGCAGCTTACGACGGTCGGCGCGGAAGTCGTCGTAGGTCTCGTGTTGGACCTCCGGCAGCAGATACAGCGTTCCGACGTTGTGTGGGGTTCTGGCGAGCGTGTCGACGTCGACGCTGGCGAGGAGATACAGCGCCGCTGCGGGCGTCGCGCGTTCTGGCACAAGCGCTTCGATCGCCTCCACCGCATCCAGACTTGGCCGAACCGATGTGGTGAGAAGTTCGATGAGCAACTCGTCCTTGCCGGAGAAGTGGTAGTACAGCGATGCCTGGCGGATCCCCACCCGCTCGGCGATCATCCTCGTCGACGTCGCGGCGAAACCGTGCTCGACGAAGAGAGCCGCCGCGGCGTCGAGGATCTGCTCGCGCGGCGAGGTGTCGGCACCCGTCTCCTCTGCTATGTGGCGGGGGCGGCCAAGACGCGGGCGCGACACCATGGCGTTCATCTTTTCACGGCCGATCGGTCCCGGCGGTCGCGAGGTAGCCCCGCCATCCGCCGAACTGGCTAATGTCCGGCGCATCTTCGATCGCAACCGGTTCGACCAAGAATCCACTCACCTCTCCGCGGTCTTCCAACATGACTTTGCCGATTACCATCGGCGACGGGATAGCCGCTACGAACGTTCCGAAACCGGCGGCCGGGAGTCGCCATATCTCGCCCTCGATGCTGACACCGCCCACCGGCACACGGACCAAACCCGGCTTGGGTGGAACGGTTTCAAGCGCGTGCAATCGATAGCGCGGTGCGGTTGTGGTGGCTCTTATCAGTGTGCCGCCTGCCTGGACCAGCTGGCGGTTCAAGGGCTGGCCGGTCATGTGCGCGCCAACAACGAATACATCGATACCGGGACTCGCGAAGCGATGGGCTAGCTCGGCGAGAATCCGGTCTGTGAACGCTTCCCCGGTCAACATCACCCCGAAAGGCCGACCGTCGACGGAACCGGCCGGGAAGGCCAACGATGCGAGATCAAGGAGATTCGCGAAGTTAGTGAACCTGCCCATGCGGGCATTCGCGCCGACAGGGTCTGCCGCAACTTCCTCCAAAGTGGGATGCCAGGTGGTGGTCGGCGTCAGCAGTGCGGTACATCCAGTCAGCGCGGCGCGGCCCGCGGCGGCGAGCTCTGCCAGCCTGGCGGTGTCTGATGCCCAATCGCCGGCCGTCTTCTCCTTGGCCGCCAGGATGATCGCCGATACCACCGGATCCAGGCCCGTGCCGATGAGATCCGAGTGCTTCTCCAGGTGTTCGCCGACGGCGGCATACCGTTCGGCGACGAATGCACCGTCGTACAGCAGAGCGGCGGCCTCCAGCAATGGGCTGATGTCAATGTCGAGGATCTCAGCGCCGAGGTCGGCGAAGCGCGCAACCGCGGCGGCGAAAGCCTCCCGCCAACCGCTGGCAAGACCGTCAAGTTGGTCTGCAATCGGAACGGCGAGGCGTGGGCGTGCGGGCGCGGCGCGGCGCTCGAAATCATTGCGGCACAGCGGCGATCCGTCTGTTCCTTCGATCTGTTCGGCGACGACACGGGCAAGTGTCAGGTCGCGCGCGAAGACGCTGACACAGTCCAAGGTGTAGCACGCGGGAACGACGCCGGTCACCGGCACCAATCCCCGGGTGGGCTTGACTCCCACAATTCCGTTGAGCGCCGCCGGAACTCGACCGGACCCGGCCGTGTCCGTGCCGAGGGCGAAATCGACCATCCCCAGTGCGACCGCCACCGCCGATCCCGACGACGAACCGCCCGAGATCCGGGACGGATCCCACGCGTTGCGGACGGCGCCGTACGGGCTCCGGGTACCCACCAGCCCGGTGGCGAACTGATCGAGGTTCGTCTTGCCGACCACGACGGCGCCTGCTGCACGCAGGCGTGCGACCGCTGAAGCATCCTTCTGCGCCACATACGAGTACGACGGCGCGCCCGCCGTGGTCGGTAGACCCGCGACATCGATGTTGTCCTTGACCGCGAAAACCAGCCCCGAAAGCGGTAATTGGGGGTTGATCGCAGCCGCCTCTGCGAGAACCTCTTCGCGGTCGCGCAATGTAATCCACACCTCTGGCCGGTCTGCGGACGCGATGCGTTCGAACGCGGCATCAACCTTCTCGGGCGGCGTCATGGCCGCACCGCGGCGAGCGTCTGCCCCGGCTCTACCTGATCACCGGGTTTCACATATATGTCCAGAAGCGTGCCGGTGACGGGAGTCGTCACCTTCGTCTCCATCTTCATCGCCTCCAGGGACAGGAGCGGCTCACCCTCCATCACCCACGCACCGGATTCCACGCCCACCTGCCACACCGTCGCCGTGAACGGTGCAGCCACCGAGACGGCGCCTTCTGGAATGGCAATCGCTTCTGCTGCAACGGGTTCAGGATCATCGCGCCGATCGAACTCACCCGACTCTCGCCAGCGTTGCTTCTCCGCTTCGAACGCGGCCGACTGCCGTTGCCGGAACTTCGCGATCGAGTTCGCATTGTCGGTGAGGAACGCGGTGTATTGCGCAAGCGAGAACGTGCCCTCCTCGGTCTCGAAACGTCCTCGCCCAGCGTCGGTTTCAGCGCGCAGCTGCAACAGTTCATCGGCGCTCACCGGATACCACTCGATGCGGTCGAAGAAGCGTAGAGCCCACGGGTACTCGTCGAACAGCCCGCCCCTGCGGAACCGATTCCAGATCTGCACGGTGCGGCCCACGAACTGATAGCCCCCCGGCCCCTCCATGCCATAGATGCACAGGTACGCGCCACCGATGCCCACCGAGTTTTCGGCCGTCCACGTGCGGGCGGGGTTGTACTTCGTGGTGACGAGACGATGTCGCGGATCCAGCGGTGTGGCGACTGGTGCACCAAGATAGACGTCGCCGATGCCCAGAACCAAGTAGGTAGCGTCGAACACCGTCCGGTACACGTCGTCGACCGAGTCCAACCCGTTGATGCGCCTGATGAATTCGATGTTCCACGGGCACCACGGAGCGTTGTCGCGAACTCCCGCCATATAGCGCTCGATGGCGAGCCGGGTGGCGGGATCGTCCCAGCTCAGTGGCAACCGGACTCTACGGGACGGGACCACGAGTCGCTGAGTGGGCGGCACCTCATGCTCGAGTTCGGTGAGCAGCCGCGTCAGCTCACGCGGCGTGATTACGCTGGGATCGGTGTGGATTTGTAGGGACCGAATTCCCGGCGTGACGTCGATGATCCCCGCCGGCGCGTGCGCAGCGAGCGTCTCCTGAAGCGCATGGACGCGCATCCGCAGTGCGAGGTCGAGCTCCATCGGGCCATATTCCACAAGCACATTCGCGTCCCCGTCCCTGCGGTAAGTCACCGCAGGTCGATCGTCACCGGCGTCGAGACGGCCCAGGATGCCGTCGTCGCCGTCGACTCCGGCGCTGCGGACCGTGGGCGACGAGCGCTGCGCATTCAGAAGAGCTGCGTCGGCCTCGCGGACAGGGACGAACCGGACGGTGTCGCCCGGGCGGAGTTGCCCCAGCTTCCACAGCTCACCGCTGGCGACGACGGCCGGGCAGACGAAGCCGCCCAGTGACGGGCCGTCCGGGCCGAGGATGATCGGTGTGTCACCGGTGAAATCGAGGGCGCCGACCGCGTAGGCGGTGTCGTGGATGTTGGACGGGTGAAGACCGGCTTCACCGCCGTCGCGGCGGGCCCACACCGGCTTCGGCCCGATGAGGCGGATGCCGGTGCGGGCGGAGTTGTGGTGAACCTCGTAGTCCGTGGTGTAGAGGACGTCGATGTCATCGCGGGTGAAAAACTCCGGTGCTGCGTGTGGGCCTTCGAGAACGCCGATCTGCCACTGGGCAACGATCGCCGGTCTCCGGTCCATCGGCGTCCGGCCCGCAATACGGCCCAAACCTGTTGTGTTCTCGGCAGAGTCGGCCGATCCGACACGGAGTACATCGCCGCCCACGAGTGCACGACCGGCATGGCCGCCGAACCCGCCGAGTGTGAATGTCGAAGCGCTACCGAGGTAAAGCGGAACGTCGATTCCGCCACGGACCGCGACATAGGTCCGCATCCCTGGCCCGGTTGACGCGCCGAGTGCCAGCGTGCCGCCCGCCGGGATATCGATTGGCTCCCACATCACCGCGGGGTCACCGTCGACCGTGACACCAACCGGTGCGCCGGTAACGCATACGACGGATGGCGCGGAGAAGCGGACAGTCAGGCCGCCGGCGGTGACTTCGAGTCCGGCGGCACCCGACGGATTCCCGAGTGCCACGTTGGCCTCGCTGAACGACACCGAGTCGAACGGTCCGCTCGGTGGCACGCCGACATGCCAGTAGCCGAGGCGCCCGGGCAGGTCTTGGACGGTGGTGAGGGGCCCCGGTTCGACGACGTCGATGCGCGGGTCGGGATCGCTCGTGTCGGCCAGGCTTGTTGTGGAGTGCACCGCCGCGCGAAGAGGGGTGTCGTCGGTAAGGGAGCGCAGGAGACCGAGGTTGGTGACGATCCCGTCTATCCGGCTGGCCGTGAGCGCTTCGCGCAGCAGGTCCAGCGCGTCATCGCGGGTCGGGCCGGTCGCGATGACCTTGGCCAGCATCGGGTCGTAGAACGGTGAGACATCCAGCCCGGTTTCGACGAACCCATCGACCCGGACGCCTGGGATCGGATCTATTCGCTGCCCGGGGAATTCAGCCCGGGTGACAAGTCCGGACGACGGCAGCGACTCCCTGTCTGGGTCCTCGGCGTAGATGCGCGCCTCGACCGCGAATCCGTCGGGCTCCCAACGCCGTTCGAACACCTCGTCAGCGACACGGCCGTCGCGCGCGAGGGTGAGCATCCATTGCACGAGGTCGATGCCGAAGACTTCTTCTGTGACCGGATGTTCGACCTGAAGCCGGGTGTTGACCTCGAGAAACGCCGCCTCCTCGCGGACAGGGTCGTAGACGAACTCGACGGTTCCCGCGCTGCGGTAGTTCACCGACGCCAACAGCTCCCGCGCGGAACTGTGCAGGAGGTCGCGCACGCCGGTGGGCAAAGCGGGTGCGGGTGCTTCCTCGACGACTTTCTGATTGCGCCTCTGCAGCGAGCAGTCGCGGTCGCCGAGCACAGCGACCCTTCCGGCCCCGTCGCCGAAGACTTGAACCTCAACATGTCTGGCGGGCCGGACCAGTCGCTCCAGGAAAACTCCGGAAGACCCGAAGTTCGCCTCCGCGAGAGCGGCGACACGGGCGAACGCGGCTCTCACCTCGTCGGCGCTACCGCAGGCCTGCATGCCGATCCCGCCACCGCCGCCGGTGGCCTTGACCATGACGGGATAGCCGATGGCGTCGGCCGCGCCCACCGCCTCGTCCACACTCGACAGCAGTTCGGTGCCGGCTAGCAGCGGAACACCAGCGGAGTCGGCGAGCGCACGGGCGGTGTGTTTCTCGCCGAACGCGACGATCTGGTCTGCGGTCGGTCCCGCGAAGCTGATCCCCGCGGCTTCGACTGCGTGAGCGAAGGTTGCGCTCTCGGAAAGGAATCCGTAGCCCGGATGGATGATCCCCGCGCCGGTGGCCAACGCAGCCTCGATGATTGCGTCACCTCTGAGGTAGGAGTCGCGTGCGGGCGCCGGGCCCAGCCGGACGGCGTGGTCGGCCTCGCGGACATGGGGCGCGGCACGGTCGGCGTCGGAGTACACGGCAACCGCTTGCCAACTCATCCGATGGACGGTGCGGATGATCCGGCGAGCGATCTCACCGCGGTTGGCGACCAGGACGGCAGTCATCGGGAGTTGTCGGGCTCAACCACGATCATCCGCAGCGGCGTCGGGTTGAAGTCGTTGCACGGATTGTTCATTTGGGGGCAGTTCGACACGATGACGAGCACATCCATTTCGGCACGCAGCGCGACGCGCTTACCGGGCGCCGACATTCCGTCGACGATGCCGAGGGAGCCGTCCGCCTCCACCGGAACATTCATGAACCAGTTCAGGTTTGAGACGAGATCCCGCACTCCCAGACCGCGACGGGTGGCCTCAGCCAGGAAGTTCTCTCTGCACCCGTGGTGATACATCACGTGGTGGCCATACCGCAAAGAGTTCGACTCCTTGGAACACGCGCCGCCGATGGTGTCTTGACGGTCGATCTCGTTGCCCACCACCGTCATCAGCGGCCGCCCTTCGCTGCTTCGCAGCACCGTCCCGGTCCGCACGTAGGCATTGCGCTGCCACGCCAGCGTGTCGGGCACGCTGTAGCGCTCGTCGGTGTCGTCGGCGTTGTAAATCAGGCAGTCCGCCGACTGGTTGCCGCCGACGTCGACGATCGTCAGCACGTGGCCCGTCCGCACGACGGCTGACCATGGGCCGTTGGGCGCCACGCGCTCGTCGAGGACAACGCGGCCTCCGACGAGGCTCTCACCCCAGTCGAGCACTGTGTCAGCGGTGTACACCGCGCCAACAGGAACCGTCGTCGTCACAGTCCTCGTGCCTCCGTGTAGTCAATGGTGTTCAGATACGCCCGCTTCAGTTCGGGTGTCGCGGTGAAGCGTTCGTCGCTTGCATCGGTGGGTCGTCCACGCCAGGCGTGAACACGCAACGGGCCGACCACGTAATCGTCCCGGGGGTCGAGCGGATGTGCGACGTTGGCGACAAGGACCAGCAGTGGCAACTCTGCGACCAGCTCGACGTAGGTACCCGCACCGGCTGAGCCCTGCCAAAGCAGATCACCGTCAGAAGCGACGCGCACTCCTTGGAAGAAGGACACGCTCGGAGGCAGATCACGCCGAGTGAGACCATGTTTCGCCGCGGCCTTGATCAGTTGGCTCCGCCCGGACGGGGCTGGGCCCTCGGGGCGTGCGTCGCCATACTTCTTCAGATTCCAGGCGTCGGTGGTGGTTCCGCAGAACGCGTCGTGGCTTCCAGAGGTGTCGGCGACGATCGTCGCGAGTACCCGGCCATCGCCGGACAACACCGGATGATTGGCACCGAGGTACGCCTGCCATGGAATCTTCAGCGTATCAGCAACATTCAGTCGCTCGACCGGCTCGAGCGCGTTGAACATCACCAGGTGAGCGCAGGCGTCCCCAGTCGGGTCGTCTAGCCGAAGTCGCGTGCCCCTTGCGAGGACCTTGTGTGTATATCCTCCAGGGGCAACGGTTTCCGCCCACGTCAAGGTGTCGGGGTCCACGCCGGCCGGGCAGAACGGGCTCGTGGATGCCGGCAGGTACGGCATCCACTCGCTCGTCTGGCTGCCCTGAGCACGAGCGTCGGCACGCGCGTTGAGCACACTGTCGGTCACATGCACGTCTCGTGCCGTGGCCTTGTCTTCAGAGACTGTCACGCAGGCTCCGGCAGAGGCACGTGGATATGCGTGTGCGGAACATGTGCCAGCTTGATGTGGCGGTGCAACCGCTTCTGAGCGAAGTAGACCGTTCCGACAAGTAGCGAGATACCGATGAACAACAGGGCACTCCACTTGAGCCACCACGTTTCGCCGGTGAGGTCGTATATCTCAGGTCGTGGCCACATGAGGTTGATGACCATCCCTACCTGATAGACAACGGCGATGACATTCACTGCGATGCCCCACCGCCCGAGAGAGAACTGCGGCTTCCCGTGTTCGTCTACGCCGCTTGGGAATCCGTCGGTATTGCGGTGCTTGATCCGCACCACCAGCAGCGGCAGGGTGACACCGATATAAGCGAGGTAGAGCATCGCGATGCACAGGCTGGACAACGCGGTGAAGATCGCAGCCTGCTTGAAGTTGACCAGCAGTGCGATCGCCGCACCCGAGCCGACCACGATCGACGTGATGATCGGCGTCCCGGTCCGGAGTGAGACCTTGCTGAGGTGGCGGTGGAAGGGCAGCGCCTTCTCGCGCGCCATCGAATAAGCCATTCGAGTACCTGATGTCTGGACCGCGAGGGTGCACGCGAAGATCGCCACGGCGACGCAGCAGAGGAGCAGTCGGCCGGCGACCTCGCCCAGTCGGTCGGTGAGAACCCACGCGAGGCCGCCGGTTGCGAGGTTGCCGTCCGTGAGGCTGCTGGCGGACATCAACGCGGCGAGAATGAGAAGCGCCCCGCCGACCCCTGAAATCACAAGGGCGCGAAGGATTGTTCGCGGTGTCGTCTTGCGTGGGGTATGGGTTTCCTCGGCGAGCTCTCCCGCGGAATCGAAACCGACCATGACGTAGGCGGCCATCAGTGACGACGCCAGGAACGCGGGCAGGTAGTTGCCGCTGCCTGCCCAACCTTCGTGGCTGAAGAGGACACCCGGTCCGCGCTCAGGAAGGAAGAACAGAAGCAGGACGAGAGCGACCACACCGACGATTTCGATGACGACGCCGACGCTGGTCGAGACTGCCATTCGCCGGACCCCTGAGATGTTCACGATGGTGCAGATCACCAGCATGATCACCCCGAGGAGTACCGCATTCTGAGCGCCGGTGGTGGAAGTCAGGGAAGGATCGGCGTCGGGCCCACCCACGATCTGGAAGCCCGCCCAGATGCTCGGCAGGACAGCTTGAGTCGCGATGGCCGCGGCCGCGACGGTGAGAATCTGACCGATGATCATGATCCAGCCGACGAACCAGCCGAACGAGGTTCCGGCCAGGCGGCTCGACCATTGGAAGATCGCCCCCGAGATCGGCCACCGCGCGGCGAGTTCGGCGAAACACAGTGCGACCAGCATCTGCCCAACCCACACCGCCGGCCAGGTCCAGAAGAACGACGCGCCGCCAAGGCCGAAGCCGAGGCCGAACAGCTGAAAAACCGTCGTCAGGATGGAGACGAAGGAGAAGCCGGCGGCGAACGAGGCGAACGACCCGACGCCGCGGCGCAACTCCTGTTCATAGCCGAAAGGAACATGGCCGTCGGCTGCAATATCGTCCGACCAAGTTCCGGGGGTGAGCTCAGGTGCGCTCATCGGTTCACCTCCGCGACGCGTGCTATTACCTGTCACTTGACAGGTAATAGGGTCAGACGCGTCCGTGGCGGCGTTGAGTCCGGCTCGTAAATTCCGTGTTTCGCTTGATCCGGCCGGGCTGCGGTCTCATTAAGGCCGCAGGACGATCTTGCCTCTGGTGTGGCGCTCCTCCAGCGCGCGGTACGCCTGCTGGACCTCGTCAAGCGAGAACTCCGCGGCGATCGGAACCTCCAAGCGACCGGCCGCGACGAGATTGGCCAACTCGGCGAGTACGCCTGCCTCGGAAGCGTCGGCATTACCGGCGGCTTTGACGCCCCACTTCTCGACGGCAGCGAAGTCGATGATCGTGTCCACTCGCTGCGGAGGTATTCCAAGCTCTGCCACGGCGAGCTCGACGTACCCGCCACCGAAGAAGTCCAGGAACGCGTCGACGCGACCGGCGGGCGCCGCGGCCGTTAGCCTGGCGGCGAGGCTGTCTCCGTAGCTGACCGGGATCACGCTATGGGCGTTGAGCCACTCGGCATTTGACGGGCTTGCGATGCCGAGGACGGTGGCGCCGCCGCGCCGCGCCAGCTGGACCGCGATCGTGCCGACGCCTCCGGCAGCCGCGGACACTGCGACGGTCTCACCGGGGGATAGCTCCACGGCACGAACCGCGGCGTACGCGGTCGTGCCTGCAACGAAGAGTGCGCCGGCGACTTCCCACGACACCCCCGGTGGTTTACGAGTCAGCTGGGCCTCCGGCACGACGACGAAATCGGCTTGGCTCGCACGCTTTTCGGTGAAGCCCAGCACCTCGTCCCCGACAGCAACGGTGGTTACGCCGGAACCGACCGCAGTGACCACCCCGGCAAGGTCGCTGCCCTGGCCGGACGGGAAGGCGGCCGGCCAGCGATCGTGAAGAACGCCTTTGCGGATCATCGCCTCGCCGGGGTTGATTCCGGCCGCCTTCACCGCGACAAGCACCTCCGCGGGACCGGGCGACGGACGGGGCACATCGCGCACCTCGAGCACGTCGATGTCGCCGTAATGGTCGAATTGAACTGCCCTGCTCATAACACCTACGACACGCACCGCACGCGATCTATTCCACTCTCATGAGGGTCAGGCGGCAGGGTTGCGTCCAGCAGAGTGGTGTACGGCCCGGGCCCTGACGTGAGGTCCGGCGTGTCGTAGCCGAAGGATGAAGGTCATCGCGTGATTCTTCGAGGGACCTACCAAAGTCACTCGAGCAAAGGAACACGCGATGACCGCTGCCCACGATATCGATTGGCCGCAGGTGTTGGCCGAACGACTCACCATGACCCATCCCGACGTGCTGCGCGAACTGCTGGCCACGTTCATCCACACCCTGATGGGCGCGGAGACCGACGCGCTGTGCGGCGCCGAATATGGCCAGCGCAGTGCTGAGCGCACAAATCAGCGCAATGGGTACCGGCATCGCCAATTCGACACCCGGACAGGCACATTGGACCTAGCGATCCCGAAACTACGGCACGGCTCCTACTTCCCGGACTGGCTGCTGGAGCGCCGGAAACGGGCCGAGCGGGCGCTGACCACGGTGGTGGCGACCTGCTATCTGCTCGGGGTGTCGACCCGGCGGATGGACAAACTGGTCGAAACCCTGGGCATCACGAGCCTGTCGAAGTCACAGGTATCGGTGATGGCCAAAGAGCTCGACACCGCCGTAGAGGCCTTCCGCACCAGGCCGTTGGACGCCGGGCCGTACACGTTCGTGGCCGCTGATGCCCTGGTGCTCAAGGTCCGCGAGGCTGGTCGGGTGGTCAACGTGCACGCGCTGATCGCGGTCGGAGTCAACGCCGAGGGCTACCGCGAAATCCTCGGGGTCGACGTGACCACCGCCGAGGACGGGGCCGGCTGGCTGACGTTCTTGCGGTCGCTGACCGCGCGCGGGCTGTCCGGGGTCAAACTGGTCACCAGCGATGCTCACGCCGGGCTGCTGGCGGCCGTCGGGGCAACTCTTCCAGGTGCGTCGTGGCAGCGGTGCCGCACGCACTATGCGACCAATCTGATGGCGATCACCCCGAAAGCATCGTGGCCGTGGGTACGCACGCTGTTGCATTCGGTGTTTGATCAACCCGACGCTGAATCCGTTGCTGCTCAATATGATCGGATCATCGATGCCCTATCGGACAAACTGCCTAAGGTGGCTGCTCACCTCGACGAGGCTCGCGCTGATCTTCTGGCGTTCACCGCCTTCCCAAAGCAGATTTGGCGCCAAATCTGGTCCAACAACCCCCAGGAACGACTCAACAAGGAAATCCGCCGCCGCACCGACGTCGTCGGGATCTTTCCCGACCGCAACGCGCTGATCCGACTCGTCGGCGCGGTGCTGGCCGAACAACACGACGAATGGGCCGAATCCCGCCGCTACCTCGGTCTGGATGTCCTAAGCAAATCCCGAGCCGATCAGAACCCACCCACAGAACAGGAGGCCACACCGGCGGCGTTGACCGCCTGAATCACCCCATCGAAGAATCACACGACGACGTCGTACACCACGCCCCTGGACTTGACCAGGCGGCAGAACCGCGCCGACCGGGCTCAAACTCTCCGCGGCTCGCGATCAATGCCCGTATGCCGGCGCGGCTTGCAACTGCGGGGCGGGATGCTCCGAGTTCGTCCAGCCGCCGCGCCGCGCCAAGCGCGGCCCAAAGCCCGGCGAACCCAGACCCGAGAACGAGAACACGTGTGGTAGCCGGCATCGCCATATCGTCACGCCGCGCTGATCCACAGGCAAGACCGGCCTGCCGATGTGAAATCGGACGTCTGGATAAATGGCCCCGATTGATTGCGTTGCCGTTTTCAGATTGCCCCGCCGCTCCGTACCTCAGAGGAGCCGAAGACCGCCAACGGACCTGCTCAACCAGGAACGCTTGGAGTGGGTTGCCCTCTTCTGCTTGGACCCCAGAGTATTCAGTTAAAACCGTTCAGGGCCCAGCGATACCGGCACCGTTGATGGCTATCTTCACTGGTGCTCCATTATCCCTCCGATCGAAGACTCCAGGGCGCCTGTCGCAGGCGCGGCCTTACGCTGGGCCGCCTAAGCGGCGCTGGCGTTGCGGTATGCCTCCAGCAGACGAAGCCACACCTCGGTGATAGTCGGAAAGCACGGAACCGCGTGCCAAAGCCGCTCGACGGGAACCTGAGCTGCGACAGCGATGGTCGCGGAATGCAGCAGTTCGGAAACACCAGGTCCGACGAACGTCACGCCGAGCAGATAACCCCGGTCGAGGTCGACGACCATCCGGGCTCTGCCGGTGTAACCGTCGGCGTAGAGCTGGGCGCCCATCACGACTTCGCCGATCTCGACATCGATAACCTGTACGCGACGGCCGGCGTCTTCGGCCTGCTTGGCGGAGAGACCGACGGCCGCGGCCTCGGGGTCGGTGAAAAACACCTGCGGCACGGCATAGTGGTCGGCCGTTGTGGCGTGCGCGCCCCACGGCGTGGTGTCCAGCGAATTTCGTGCGGCGCGGGCTCCGATCGTCGCGCCGGCTATACGGGCCTGGTACTTGCCTTCATGGGTGAGTAGCGCCCGGTGGTTGGTGTCACCGACGGCGTATAGCCACCCGTCCGGGACGGCGCGGACCCTGCAAGTGTCATCGACGTCGAGCCAGGTCCCCGATGTCAGTCCGACCGTCTCCAGGCCGAGGTCGTCGGTCAACGGCTTCCGACCGGTGGCGAACAACACCTGATCGACTTCGAGTTCGGTGCCGTCATCGAGCTGCAGTGTGACTGCCCCGGTGCCGCCGGGGCGGCGCAGTTCGGTAACGCTGACGCCAATGCGCACATCGACGCCCGCCTGGGCGAGCCCGCGGCCCACGAGTTCGCCGACGAAGGGCTCCATCCTTGGCAGCAGGCCGGAGCGGCGCGCCAGAAGCGTGACCGACGAACCGAGACCTTGCCACGCGGTCGCCATCTCGACTGCGACGCCGCCACCTCCCACGACCGCCAGGCGGCTGAGCACCTCGCTGCTGTCGGTGCCCCTGCGGTTGGTCCACGGGTTGGCCTCGGCGATTCCCGGTATGTCGGGCAACGCGGCACCACTGCCGATGCAAACAGCGACCGCATGCCTGGCGGTCAGCGTCACCACGTCGCCATCCGGCTTAGTGACCGTAACGCGGCGCGGCCCGTCCAGGCGGCCATGGCCGCGCACTAGGTCTGCGCCGATTCCCTTGATGTAGGTGTCGGCCTGTCCGCTGTCGTCCCAGTTGGACACGTAGCGGTCACGCCGGCCAAAAACCCCTGCGGTGTCGAGGGATCCGGTGACCGCCTCCCTGGCGCCGTCGATGCGCCGGGCATCGGAGACCGCGATGACCGGCCGCAATAATGCCTTGCTGGGTACGCATCCCCAATACGAGCATTCGCCGCCGACGAGTTCGCGTTCCACCACCGCTACGCGTAGGTCGGCGGCACGGGCCCGATCGGCGACATTCTGGCCGACTGGTCCGGCGCCGATAACAATGACGTCGTAGGCGTTTTGGTCGTTGTCCATGGACGACACCCTCCGTTCTCTTAGCCGACTAGCCGCTTCTATTCAACCCTTCTGTGCGCCGGGAATGAGTCCGGCTCGTATCCGACCTGTCTATCGCCGCCATAAGCTGGACCGATGTTGCGTCCTGCAAGTTGGATTGGACTAGCGGGTGAAAGCGGCGCGCCGCGGTGGCTCCACGCAGGTCGATATGCGCGACTCATGACCACCGGTTTGCGGGCATTGCGGCATGTGCCCGGCGTCAAGTAGGAGTGTGTGCGATGACTGACAAATTCGATTACGACGTCCTCGTGGTCGGGTCCGGGTTTGGCGGCAGCGTCACAGCCCTGCGGCTGACGGAGAAGGGCTACCGCGTCGGCGTGCTGGAGGCGGGCCGGCGTTTCACCGACGAGCAGTTCGCGAGAACCAGTTGGGACATACGCAAATTCCTGTGGGCGCCCCGACTGGGCTGCTACGGCATCCAGCGGATCCACCTGCTGCGTGACTGCCTGATCCTCGCTGGTGCCGGTGTCGGTGGCGGATCGTTGAACTACGCGAACACGCTGTACCAGCCCTCTGGTCCGTTCTTCAACGACCCCCAGTGGGCGCACATCACCGACTGGGAAGACGAGCTGACGCCCTACTACGAGCAGGGCCGGCGCATGCTCGGTGTGGTGCGCAACCCGCACATGACCCCCGCCGACGAAATCATGAAGGCGGTCGCTGAGGACATGGGTGTGGGTGACACGTTCGTCCAGGCCCCTGTCGGGGTGTTCTTCGGCGAACCTGGTAAGACCGTCGCTGACCCGTACTTCGGCGGCGCGGGACCGCAGCGCACCGGGTGCATCGAATGTGGCGGATGCATGACGGGTTGCCGGTACGGCGCCAAGAACACGTTAGTCACGAACTATCTCGGCCTCGCCGAGCATGCCGGTGCCGCAGTGCATCCGATGACGACCGTCACCTCCTTACGGCAAGCCCCGGATGGAAAATGGAACGTCG
Source organism: uncultured Actinomycetota bacterium (assembly GCA_963744085.1). Classification (GTDB taxonomy): domain Bacteria; phylum Actinomycetota; class Actinomycetes; order Mycobacteriales; family Mycobacteriaceae; genus Mycobacterium. The sequence continues at coordinate 870,373 of CAVUSK010000008.1, read as the reverse complement.
ATACTGCGCGAACCGGAGCGGTGCTGCGTAAGAAGCGACGAACGTTCGCGGCGCGGTATGTGGTGCTGGCCGCCGGCACGTGGGGCACGCAGAACCTGCTGCACAAGATGAAGGACACCGGCACGCTGCCCGGCCTGTCGGATCGGCTTGGCGTGCTGACGCGCACCAACTCGGAGTCCATCCTTGGCGCGATGAGCTACAAAGTGGACCCGAACCTTGACTTGACCAAGGGCGTGGCGATCACCTCCTCGATCCATCCGACCAGCGACACCCATATCGAATCAGTGCGCTACAGCAAGGGATCCAATGCGATGGGCATGCTGCAGACTCTGATGACCGACGGGGGCGGTCGCTGGCCACGATGGATGAAGTTCCTCGGCCTGGCCGTAAAGAACCCGGCCGCGCTCGTTCGCGTGCTGATGGTAAGGAACTGGAGTGAGCGCACCGTCATCGCCTTGGTGATGCAGCACCTGGACAACTCCATCACCACATTCACCAAGCGCAGCCTCCTTCGGCGTCATCTGTCGAGCAAGCAAGGGCACGGCGACCCCAATCCGACATGGATCCCGGTCGGCAACGAGGCCACCCGCAGGATCGCTGACAGAATCAATGGGGTCTCCGCCGGAACCTGGGGAGAGTTGTTCAATATTCCCCTCACTGCGCATTTCCTCGGCGGGTGCGTCATCGGCGCCGATCCTGAGAACGGTGTCATCGACGCGTACCACCGGGTGTACGGCTATCCCACACTCAGTGTGGTCGACGGCTCGGCGGTCTCGGCTAACCTCGGCGTCAACCCGGCGCTGACGATCACCGCTCAAGCCGAGCGCGCGGCCGCGATGTGGCCGAATAACGGCGAGGCCGATCTACGACCCGAGCAGGGGCAGAGCTACCGCCGCATTCCACCCACCGCGCCGAAATACCCCGTGGTACCCGAGGGTGCTCCGGGCGCGTTGCGACTTCCCGCTTGAAATCACGCCCAAGTTCACCGGCGCACCGCAGACGGGTGCGCGTCAGCCGGAGGCACGCAGGTGACACCAAAGTGTTCTTGCATCTGCGCGAAGACCCGGCGTCTCAAGCCAGCGCAAGGAATAGCTTCTCCAACTCGGCCTCGCTCATTGGCTTGTTTCCCTTTGCCCCTTTTCCCGTAGCGCATTCGCGCAGCCCGGTGGCGACAATCTTGAAGCCCGCGCGGTCCAGTGCACGCGAGACGGCGGCGAGTTGGGTAACGACGTCTTTGCACTCGCGGCCCTGCTCGATCATGGAGATCACGCCCGCCAGTTGGCCTTGTGCGCGCCGCAGCCTATTCAGTACTGCGGCAATGCTGTCTTCGTCGCCGACCATGATGAGTCCCTTCCAATCGTCCTGATTTTGATCTTACCCGCGGGGGTATTCCGAGCGGACTTACGTTGCGGCCATGCCGACATGCTGACGAGCGACAAGTCGCCGCACCGGGCAGTGGGTGGTTCGGGTGCAGGCGACACAACCCCGCTCCCACTAGGGTCAGGGCCGCCACCGTCGCACCGATGGCAGGGCTGGCCTCCTCGGCCAGGATCACCGAAGCCATCAGAAGGACAAACCACCCAAAGAGCTTCCGCAATGCATTCGGGTCGACCAGTACGACGAGGCGTCCGCCGACAATGGCGCCGACGACTGCGGCAGCCGTTACCAGGGCTGCCAGCCGCCACTCGATGTGCTCGGTGGCCAAGTGGCCGGCCAGTCCGGCGAACGACTGCATCGCGATGACGACCAATGAGGTCCCAACGGCGGCGGGCATCGCCAGGCCGGCCAAGAGCGCGAGCGCGGGGACCAAAAGGAAGCCTCCGCCCGCGCCGACAAGACCACTCAGCGTGCCGACGCCGATGCCCAACATCGCGACCTTGAGAAAGGGCAGCCGACCGTCGGCGTCCGCCTCGGTGGTGTTATTGCGGCCGCGCAGCATTGCAATCGCCGCGGCCACCATGATGACCGCGAACGTGACCATCAGGACGGTTGCCGGGACGAATCTGGCGAGCCGTCCACCGCCGTAAGCACCGGCCATGGCGGCCATCCCGAAGATCACGGCGACTCGCCAATGCACCCGACCCGCTCGAGCGTGTGTGATCGCGCCGAGCGCGCTGGTCACGCCGACCACCAGCAACGACGTCGCGATCGCTTGCTTGGGCTCCATTCCCGCCACGTAGGCCAACAACGGCACCGTCAGGATGGAGCCGCCGCCACCTAGCATGCCCAGCGAGACACCGACGAATACCGCCAGGACGATGGTCAACGCGATCATGATGGTCAGCTCGCCATGGCCGGTTCGGCCGGGCAGCCGGCCAACTGAGTGACGACGTCCTGCATGTCACAGTCCGCGGTGCGGTTGTACGGCAGACGCGACAACAACGATCCCATCGCGCAAGTGTTTGTCAGCGCCGCGACGGCCAGTCCGCCGCCCATTCCTGCGGCCAACCACTTGAGCTTCGGTGCGGCGGCGCTGGCAAGAATGCTCAGCAGCACGGTTGAGCCGGCGACAAGATGGACTTGACGATCCAGATCCCAGCGCTGAGCACCACGGTTGACTGCGTAACCCCTTGCCCCCCAGGCGATGATCCCGCCATCGAGGACGTGGACGTTGAGTAATCCGGCCTTGCGCAACGTGTCCTCGGCGGCGGCGGCACGTTGCCCGGAGCGGCACACCAGCACGACGTCCTCATCAAGGTGCCGGATGATCTCGTCGCGGTGCTCGCGCAGCATGTCCAGAGGCACGTTGTAAGAGCCGGCGATATGCGCGGCCTCGAACTCGGCGGGGGTCCGCACATCGAGAATGCGTGGAGGCGCAGGGGAGCGCGGGAGCTCCTGCAGGTCTGCCGCATCAATCGTCGCGGCTGCCGATGTCGTCATGACGGTCCTTTCGGTCCTTCGTCGGTGGCCCTTGACACTGATACCACCGGGGGTATATTGATACCAATAGTACATATACCCCCAGTGGTATTGCAAGCCAGAGAAATATACCCCCATAGGTATACGGTTATATGTACCGGTGACTTACGCGAAAGGACTACAACGATGAAGTTCATCCAGTACTACTTGGACTGTTTGTCGCATGCCTCTTACCTGATCGGCGACGAGACCACTGGCCGGGCCGTCGTGATCGACCCACAGCGCGACGTCGCCGAATACCTGGTCGACGCCAAGGATTTCGGTTTCACGATCGAACTGGTCATCGAGACGCATTTCCATGCCGACTTCCTGTCCGGCCACCTCGAACTTGCCGAGGCGACGGGCGCCAAGATCGTCTACTCCTCGGTTGCCCAGCCCGAGTTTGAGTTCATGGCTGTGGACGACGGCGAGAGCTACTCGCTGGGCGAGGTGACTCTCGAGTTCCGGCACACCCCCGGGCACACGCCCGAGTCGCTGTCCATCGTGGTCTACGAGCACGCCGACGACGAAGTGCCGTATGGCGTCCTGACCGGCGACACGCTCTTCATTGGCGATGTGGGCCGTCCGGACCTGCTGGCGTCGATCGGCTTCACCCGTGACGAGCTCGCCGACATGCTGTACGACTCACTCCACAACAAGTTGATGACGCTGCCTGATGCGACGCGGGTATACCCCGCCCACGGCGCGGGCTCGGCATGCGGCAAGAACCTCTCGACCGACCTGTGGTCGACTTTGGGTGATCAGAAGGCGACAAACTACGCCCTGCGTGCCCCCGACAAGGCGATGTTCATGGAGCTCGTCACCGAGGGGCAGCCACCGGCGCCGAGCTACTTCGTTTACGACGCGATCCTCAACCGCAAGGAGCGCGGTCTGCTCGATGAGACCGCGATGCCGCCCGCCATGACCTACGAGCGGGTGGTCGGTGCGCTCGACCGCGGTGCCGTGCTGGTCGACGGGCGCAGCCCGGAGGACTTCGCGCTAGGGCATCTGCGGCAAGCGATCAACATCGGACTCGACGGTCGCTACGCGGAATTCGCAGGTTCGGTTGTGCCGTCCGACGTTGACATCGTGCTGCTTACCGAGGCCGGCCACGAGCTCGAAGGTAAGAACCGGCTCGCCCGCATCGGTTTCGACCGGGTGATCGGCTATGTCGGCCAGCCCGACAAAGTGATGTTCGAACACCAAGATGACGTTCAGATTGCATCGCGCTTGACGGCCAACGCCTTTGGCGAACGCGCCGCGGAGATTGCCGACCTACAGATCGTCGACGTCCGCAACCCGGGCGAGGCCGCCGCGGGCATGATCCCAGGCGCGGTCAACATCCCGGTGGGCCAGCTGCCCGCACGGGTCGGCGAACTGGACGCCACTCGGCCGACGGTTGTGTACTGCGCCGGCGGCTACCGGTCGTCGGTTGCGGTGAGCCTGCTTCGGCTGCGGGGCTTCGTCGACGTCAGCGACATCCTGGGCGGCTACAACGCCTGGGAAGAAGCCGTGCAGAAGGCATGAGGCGGAAGACGACAACATGACAAACGCCAAGCACCAGGTCCTCATCGTCGGCGGTGGCACGGCCGGTATCACAGTCGCGGCGCGCCTGCTGCGCAAGGGCTATACCGACGTCGCCGTCATCGAGCCGTCGAACATGTATTACTACCAACCACTTTGGACGCTCGTCGGCGCCGGCCAGGCTCAGGCCTCGACCACCGAGCGCTCCGAAGCATCTGTGATGCCGAAAGGCGCGACATGGATCAAGAAGGCCGCCAGCGCATTTGACCCGGACGACAACGCGGTCACGTGCGCGGATGGGACGGCCTAAAGGAGGTGAATGATGTGCTATCCAGTGCGGTGTCCGACCTGCGGTAAGGCGGGCTGGGCCGGTTGTGGCCAACATGTCGACGCGGTCATGCGTTGCGTGCCAGCGTCTGAACGATGCAGGTGCGGCGAGTCCTCAGATGACATGGCCACGCGTCGTCGCACACGGTCGCCGCTGCGGCGTGAGCATCGGGGCGCGTGATGGGTTCTCGCCGGTTGGGGACGATCCTGCTCATCGCCGCAGCGTCTGTGGTGCTCGGTGTTGCGTCCACCGTGCTGGTCATCGCCTCCCCGCTGAGTCCACGCTTGCCGTCCGTTCCCGCCTCGTGCAACGCTCCCACACTGCCCGGCGCGATCGTCGATGTAACGATCACCGACATGGGCGGCATGATGGGGCCGGGCATGATGGCCCCCGGCATGATGGCCCCCGGCATGATGGGCCCCGGCATGATGGGGCAGGGCATGGGAATGATGCGAATTGTCGACAGCCCGTCCACCGTCGCGGCGGGGCAGGTGACGCTAAGGGTGCACAACACCGGCTCGTTGCCCCATGAGTTGGTGGTGCTGCCGCTGGGTCTTGATCAACACCTCGGCCAACGGGCGATCGGTGCCGATGGAAAGGTGGACGAAGCCGCCAGCCTAGGGGAGGCGGCACGTACCTGCGATGCCGATGAAGGCGACGGGATCGCAGCCGGAACCATGGGTTGGACCACGCTCAACCTGGCGCCGGGACGCTACGAACTTCTGTGCAACATCGCCGGCCACTACGGTGCTGGGATGTATGCCGAACTCGACGTCGTCGGCAATCGCTGACCCACCGCGGCTCGATTGGCGCGCCAAGCTGTTTCAGGAAAGCGAATCGACAGCCGCCTGCAGCTTTGTGGTGACTTGATCGGCCACCTCCTTGAGAGCAGGCTCGCCAGTGACCTCGACCAGCAGCATAGGGTTCATCGCTTCGACGATGACCGTGTCGTCTGCGCCAGGGTCCGCGCGCACAACGACATTGCATGGCAGCAGCAAGCCGATCTGGCGGTTGATTTCCACCGCACGATGCGCAAGCGGCGGGTTGCACGCACCCAGGATGAGGTAGTCCTCCATATCCGCACCGAGCTTAGCTTTCAGCGTCGCCTTCATGTCGATCTCGGTCAGGACGCCAAACCCCTGCTCAGCGAGAGCATCCCGCGTCCGTGCGACGGCATCTGGGAATGAGCTGTGCAGTGTCTTCGAGAGCGCGATATCCATGAAGGCATGCTTGCGCTTCCCCTCATGCGATCGCCATCCCCTGACGGCATTTTTATCGAATCTTCATGAAACGACTAGTTAAGCCATACCGACCGCAGGAAAGGTCAAAGCGGCGATGAGGCTACCTGCCGTCCTCGCTACGCCCGGACGCGGCGCGGTTACGGCCGAGGCGGAGGGGTCGCCGAGCCGCCCGCGTTGTCGTATGACGGAAGGAACGCTGATAGTGATCAGGAAAAAGGCACTTACGGTCTCGACTGCCGCAGTCGCCGCAGCGATCCTGGTGCTGACCGGGTGTAGCAGTTCCGGTAACAACCAAGCCGCCCAGACGCCGGGGTCGACATCACCGCCGGCCACGCAACCGCACAATCGCGCTGATGTCATGTTTGCCCACCACATGATTCCGCATCACCAGCAGGCGATTCAAATGAGTGACATGGTGCTTGCAAAGCAGGGAATCGATCCGCGCGTGGTCGATTTGGCCAACAAGATCAAGGCGGCCCAGGGGCCAGAGATCCAGCAAATGCAGTCCTGGTTGAGCCAATGGGGAGAGCCAACCATGTCGATGATGCCCGGGATGATGCCCGGTCAGAGCCAGATGCCTAATCAGAGCGACATGCCGCACCAGAGCATGGAGCCTAGCGCCAGCATGACGCCGAGCCAGACCATGATGCCCAGCGGGAGCATGATGCCCAGCGGGAGCATGATGCCCGGCATGGACGGCATGATGGGCATGATGTCTGACGCGGATATGGCAGCGTTACAGAACGCCCAGGGCGTAGATGCCAGCAAGCTGTTCCTGCGGCAGATGATTCAGCATCATCAGGGGGCGATCACGATGGCCCAAAACGAGATCAACACCGGCCAATATCCTCCCGCTATTGATCTCGCTCGGTCGATCGCAAGCAGTCAGCAGCAGGAAATCAATACAATGCAAAGCATATTGGCGTCACTGTGATTCGGCATCGTCGAGCGCGTCATCCTTCACAAAGAGGCCAATGCCTGATAACGGGCCAGAGTTGCTGCCGCGCATCAGTTTCCGCGAACAGGCAGCTCGATAGTGAAAGTGGTGCCGCTACCAAGTCCCGTGCTGTCGGCGGTAATGCGGCCGCCGTGGGCTTCGGCGATGGCTTCGGCGATGGCCAGTCCAATGCCGGCCCCTCCGTGATCGCGGTCGCGGGCGGTGTCGACTCGATAGAAGCGTTCGAACACGTGGGGCAGGTGCTCGGCAGCGATGCCGTCACCGGTATCGCTCACCATGATCGCGAGCTGATCCCTGTCTGCGCTAGCGGCAACGTCGACATGGCCATTGGGCGGGGTATGGCGTAGAGCGTTATCCAGAAGATTGGCGAGGACTTGGGCAAGTCGCTGCGGGTCCGCCCACACCCGCGGAAGGTTCTCTGGAATGCGCGTTCCAAGAGACACCCCCTTATCGTGGTAGCGGTCTTCTGCCGCGGCGACAGCGGTGGAGATGAGCTCTTCGGGAGCGACCCATACCGGCGCGGCAACAACCCCGGCTTCCTCAGCTTTGGCCAAAGCGGCGAAATCGTTGGAGAAGCGCACCAGTCGTCGTGTCTGATCGCGCAGCATGGAGATCGTTTCTGGGTCAAGCTTCTTCACTCCGTCTTCGACGGCCTCGAGGTAAGCCTGGACAACCGAAACCGGCGTGCGGATCTCATGAGCCAGATCACCGAACAGTTGGCGGCGCGTAGTTTCTACTGATTCCAGCCGCTCCGCCATCTGGTTGAAGGCGCGCGCCAGATTCTGAAATTCTTCACCCAATCCCGGCAGCGAGACACGAATGTCATAGCGGCCGTTGGCGACTGCGGTCGCTGCGGACGACACCTCGGCGATTGAGCGCTGCAGGCGTCGACTGAAGTACCAAGTCACGATCAAGGCGGTGAGCGCAGCCACCGCCAAGGCGATTCCCACCGATATCGCCGTGGCGTAGCGATAGGCCTGTTCGGCGTGGAATTCCTCGGTGGAGGCGTGTGGCACGCCGGCACGACGCAGGTGTTCGCGAAATAATGGCGGCCCGACGATCGCGGCAACGATCCCCGTAGTGGCGGCACCGGCGATGAGCACCATGGTCTCGGCCAACAGCAATCGCATGGCGATCCCGGGGACGCGGCGCACTACGGATGGCTCCGCGTCGGGGGTGTGGGGCGTTGTCATTGGCCACTGCCCATTCGGTAGCCGACGCCGCGCACGGTCATCACGTAGCGAGGCTCAGCAGGATTGTCCCCGAGTTTGCGACGCAAATGGCCGATGTGCACATCAACGAGGTGCTCATTTCCGACCCAAGAGTCGCCCCAGATCGCCTCAAGGAGCTGGCGGCGACTGAATACCACGCCGGGCCGTGAAGAAAGTGCGGCGAGCACGTCGAATTCGGTGCGCGTCAACATCACAGGCTTTCCGCTCACGAACACTTGGCGGCCGTCGACATCGATCGCCAACTTCCCGAACTGCCGCGGTTGCGCTGCTACATTAATCGGCGCGGCATCGATTCTCGCCTGCGCGGCTGTGCTACGCGGTCGCCGCAGCATCGCCCGGATGCGGGCGATCAGTTCTCGCGGACTGAACGGTTTGGTGAGATAGTCGTCGGCGCCAACCGACAGGCCAACCACTGTATCCACCTCGGTATCTCGCGCCGTCAACATCACCACATACGCATCCGAGAAAGTGCGCAGCTGGCGGCAGACCTCCAGGCCATCGATTCCTGGTAAGGCCAGATCAAGAACAACGACATCAGGATCAGTTTCTCGGGCAAGCGCTAGGGCATCTATCCCATTGTGGGCGATGCTGACCTCGAAGTGCTCCCGCTCGAGGTAGCTGGCCACGACTCTTGCCAGCGGGACCTCATCGTCAACCACTAGTGCGCGATAGCCGCCGGGAGGTGTGGGCGGCATGGTATGCATGGCTTCATCGTGCCGTTCCGTGGCCTCGCGCGCGTCAAGCATGGAAGTCTTGAGGAAATCTTCACAAAACCAACATCGATTCAGCTTGGTGCTCGCCGCATGGTGTTTGCGACGAGAGGTAACTCACCGCAATATGGAACGATTTCAGCGGCTGTGTCGGATGGGCTGGCTGGCTGCTGGCGGAACCGGCAATGCTCGCGTTGTGGGCGGGGCAATCGTGGGTGCTCCAAGAGGCGACTTCGGTCCCCGCGACTGCCGCGAAGCTCGCCTTCCAAGTAATAAACGCAGACGGCAGTCCCGGCCCCCGCAAGGACACAGCCATCGTCTTTCCGATGCAGCAGTTAGAGGTTGCGCTCGACGCTGACAACCCGGGCATCTGGATGCTGCACTGTCACAACACGTATCACCAAGAGGCGGGCATGATGACGAGTCTCAACCATGTGCCGTGATCATGGCTTGGATCAGGCGCAGGCGGAGGACAAAGTGGCCAAAGTCATTAAGGGGCAGGAACTATGCCCCTGCCAAAGTACTGAATCGACGATCAAAATAACTAGAGGTTAGGAGATTCGCTGTGATGTTTTGGTATGACCACAATATGGGTTGGTGGGGTTACGCAGGAATGGGGATTGGCATGGTCTTGTTCTGGGCGTTGCTAATCGTCGGTATCGTTGCGTTGGTGCGCTTCGGTACGGCGGATCGGCAGTCACAGACCTTCGCCCCACAATCGCCGCCGTCGCCGGAGCAAGTTCTGGCCGATCGATTCGCGCGGGGCGAAATCAATGAAACGGAGTATCGAGACCGGTTAGCCGTTCTGCGCGGTAGCGCACATTCCTGACAGAGGTGGCGATTACAACGTCTGGCTGAGAAGGTGAGCAGTACGGTGGCAGCGACCTATAGGGATGTCAGCGTTGGATATTGGCCCGATCTTGTGATCGGCGCTCTGTTGCTGTCGGTATGGGTTGTGATGACGGCCGGTTCTATCAGGAACTGGTTGCGCAATCGGCGCGGCAGCCCCCGACCTGTGACAGCGGCTAACCGAACGTCGAGCGAACCTATATCGGAGCCAGACGTCCCGTATGAGCGGTGCAAGGGACTGATTGCCGAAGCGCTTATCGTACGCGACCGTGTGTCCGGTCAAATCGACGCTGCTACTTATCAGGAACGCATGAAAGAACTTGTATCTAGAGGCCGATCGTAAAACCGGCCCACGCCGAGAGCGTCGGCCGCTCGCTCTTGTGAAGGAGGGGGTCATGTCCAGTATTGACGTTGTGGTGCTGCTGGTCGCCGGCGCGGCCATCCTGGTGATGGGGTGGTACTTCTTCGCCCCTCGTCGCGCACACGCCGCCGAAATGCGCGACGGCGTCCAGAAGATCCAGGTGACGGTGCGCGGTGGCTACAGCCCCAACGTGGTGCAGGTTCAACAAGGTCTTCCGGTAGAGATCGAGTTCGACAGGCAGGAAAGCGGAGACTGCACGTCACGCGTCGTCTTCCCGGGCCTGCAGCTGTCGGCCTCCCTGCCGGCGTACGAACGCACTATCGTCCGGTTCACCCCACGGCTGCCCGGTTCCTTCGAATTCGCGTGCGGCATGAACATGATTCACGGCACTCTCGTCGTCAACCCCAACGGCCACGGCGGGGTACCCGACGACGAACGACATGCTGCGCTACGTACCGACGGAACGGTTCCATCCCCGGAGTCCGCCGCAAAGGTTCAAGCAGTCGAGGCTGCCGAACAGCGAGCCGAGATAACCGATCTGACGCGTCGGTTCGTTGTCGGCGCGGTGCTGACCACCCCGGTGCTGTTTGCAGTGATGGCGATGTCGCTGGGCGCGGACTGGGTTCCGGGCCTGCTCCTCAACCATTGGTTCCAGCTGGGGCTGATCACACCGGTGATGTTCTACACGGGCTGGCCTATCCACCGCATCGGCTGGCTCGCCCTGGCGCATCGCAGCGCGGATATGAACAGCCTCATCACCCTCGGCACTGTCGCCGCCTATAGCTATAGCGTGCTAGTCACCGTCGCCCCGCAACTGCTTCCTTCAGAGATGCGCGAGGTGTACTTCGAGGCGGTCGGGGTGATTCTCACCTTGATCATGCTGGGCCGGCTGCTGGAGGCCCGCGCCAAGGCCGGCACCGGGGAAGCCATTCGCGCGCTGCTGGGCCTGCAAGCCCGCACGGCACGCGTCGTGCGGGACGACGCTGAAATAGAAATCCCCGTCGATGAGGTCGCCGTGGGTGACGAAATCGTAATTCGTCCGGGCGAGAAGATTCCGGTTGACGCAACCGTGACATCAGGACAGTCGGCGGTTGACGAATCTATGGTGACTGGGGAACCGATGCCGGTGACCAAGTACGTCGGGGACACCGTCATCGGCGCGACAGTCAACACCACCGGTTCGTTGCGGGTGCGCGCTGCCAAGGTGGGTGCGGACACCATGTTGGCCCAGATCATCCGAATGGTGCAGCAGGCACAAGCGTCGAAGGCACCTATTCAACGGTTAGCCGACGCGATCTCGGCCTACTTCGTGCCGGTCGTAATCGCCATCGCCATCGCCACTTTCGCCATATGGTTCGTTGCTGGCCCACCTCCCGCATTGACGTTGGCGCTGGTGTCGGCGGTCGCTGTCTTGATCATCGCCTGCCCGTGCGCATTGGGCCTTGCCACCCCGCTATCGATCATGGTTGGCACGGGCAAAGGGGCGCGCGCAGGCATTCTGATCCGCTCGGCGGAGGCACTGGAGACTGCGCATAAGCTCGATACGGTCGTGCTGGACAAGACCGGTACCATCACCGCCGGCAAACCGGCGCTCACCGACGTGCACACTGTCGGCTCGATGCGCGAGGACGAGCTGCTGAGCCTTGTGGCTGCTGCCGAGGTCGACAGCGAGCACCCTGTGGCGACAGCCATCGTGGCGGGTGGGCGTGACCGGGGACTGAGTATTCCCGCGGCCGAGGACTTCGCTTCGATTACCGGCAAGGGTGTGCAGGCCACCGTCTCTGGCCGCAATGTGTGCGTCGGCACGGCGACGCTGTTGGCCGAAAGTGGCGTCGATACAGGCGAACTCGAACAGATGGGTGTGCAACTGGCTGCGGAGGGGAAGACCGCAGTCCTTGCCGCCATCGATGGAGAACCGGCCGGAGTCCTCGCCGTGGCCGACACCGTGAAAGAAGATTCAGTCGCCGCCATTGCCGCGCTGCAGAAGCTCGGCCTTCAGGTGGTCATGATCACCGGAGATCAGGCCAGCACCGCCGCCGCAATCGGTCGGCAGGTCGGCATCCCACGTGTTCTTGCCGAGGTGCTCCCTCAGCACAAGGCCGGCGAAATCGGCCGGCTGCAGGCCGAAGGGCGTCGAGTCGGGATGGTCGGCGACGGCATCAACGATGCGCCCGCGCTGGCGCAGGCCGATGTCGGACTGGCAATCGGCACAGGCACCGACGTCGCTATCGAGGCCGCCGACATTGCCCTGATATCAGGCTCTTTAGGCGGTGTCGTTACTGCGATTCGGCTTTCGCGCGCCACGATGCGCAATATCCGGCAGAACCTGTTCTTCGCGCTGATCTACAACGCCGTCGGCATACCCATCGCCGCTGGCGTGCTGTACCCCCTGCTGGAACTGCGACTCTCGCCGATGCTCGCCGCCGCTGCGATGGCTCTGTCATCGTTGTCTGTGGTCGGGAACGCCAACCGACTTCGCCGTCACCGAGTTGAACCGCTACCGACGGCGGAAGCCGTGATGATCGAGCCCCGTGTCGAAACCGGCATCGATGGATCCCAGCCGGGCGGCCAGCCTCTCACGGGCAAGGAAGTAACAGAAGCAACCAGACCGGCGAAAGCCCATCCTAGGAATCAGCCTATGGCGCGCACGACGGAGAACGCCGAAGCGGAAACGGTCGACGTGGCAGTGATCTTCGTCGATTTGGCAGGGTTCGCAGCGTTTACCGAGGCGCACGGCGACATTGCCGCAGCCGACATTGCCGACCAGCTGGTTGCAGTAGCGCAGTCCGCGTTAGGTGACGGGGATCGGTTCGTCAAGGCGATAGGCGACGCCGTGATGCTCACATCAGGTGATGTCACCGCAGCAATGAAATTGGTGCAGAACATTTTTGAAGCTTGTGAGGCAGATGCGCGGTTCCCTGACATCCGCGCTGGGGTGCACTACGGCCCGGTCGTCCAACGCCATGGTGACGTCTTCGGCGCCACCGTCAACATCGCCGCGCGTATCGCCGGACGAGCCGGCGGGGGACAGATTCTTCTAACTCGTCCAGTGGCGGATGCAGCCTCGGCAGCGGACATTCGGGTCCGTCGCCTTGGGCCAGCCACATTGCGCAATGTGACGACTCCGATCGAATTGTTTGAATTGGTTCGTCCCGGTGGAAACGACCGCACAATTGATCCGGTTTGCCGGATGATGGTGCATCCGGCAACCGCCGCAGGGCGACTCGTCTATGCCGGTACGGGCTATCTGTTTTGTTCACTGGACTGCGCCGCCAAGTTCGCCGCCCACCCTGAGAGTTTTCTCTATTGAGGTCAACGCCAACGCATACCAAGGAGATCCGCCGGCTCATCAATGTCAGGCTCCGACAAGTCATTTCAGGCTGATCGACCAACGCGCGTGAGTACCAATGTCGCTGCAATCAACAGGCCGAGCAGCCAGGCACAACCGATCAGCAGTGGTCCCCTTTGGTCGAAGTGAGCGGTGAGGCCGGTATCGAACACGACCTTTGTCCAGCCATAGCCGGGCAGTGCATCTGCCCACTGCTGTGGCACCGGGCGAAGCATCGGACTTTGGGCGATACCGAGGTCGAGAAACGGTAGTAAGAAGGCGACGAACACGCCAGCGATACGTCCCAACAGTGGTCCGATGATGACGCCGACCAGGGCATAAGCCATACCCAAGGCGAGGTTGGCACTGGCATATCCGACCCACTGGCGGGCATCGAACACAGTCGCGGTGACCGCCAACGCGGTCATGTTGATCACGATCACCGCGGCGGCCACGACGCCGAAACGTGCCGTGACAATCACCGGGGCGGGGTAGCCAGCCAGCCGCAGCCGCCGGTCACCGCTGGAGGCGTCGACAACCACGAATAGGCCGGCGAGCGCGGCCAGCGAGGCGATCGCGATCGGCGCCATCGTTCCCGCGTGCACGGTGGGAAACCAGTACGCGGCGGTCACGGTGGAGCCGTTCTCGGTGACGTTCAGCAACAGATTGCGGTCGGGCGTCGTGGCCTTGGCCAGGAGGATGAACACCACTGGCACGATCACAAGAAGTACTAGCAACACCGGATTGCGGCGCAAATCGACCAGACCCAATCGCAGTGCGGTCGCTAGCCGGCCGTGCGTTCGCGCATGCCGACGCGCGGTGCGGGAAGCCGTCACCAGCACGATCCCGGCCACCGCCATCGCACCGACCACCCAGACCAGCGCTATGCCGAGATCGCCCAACTTTCCGGCATGGTGGGACGGCAAATCCACCATCCACAGCGTCACGAAATGTGTGGGAAAGAAACGCGCCAAGAGCATGGTCCCGCCACTGCCCCCAGGACCGAAGAACACATCGACCATCCAGATGAGCAAGATCAGCACCGCACCGTTGACCGGGTTGGCGATCGCCACACCAATCAGCGCACCGATCGCCGTATAGATCACCGCGAACATCAGCGTGCCCGCGATCACCCTGCCCGGATCGTGGATACCGGTGCGCACCGCCAGCGCGCTCAACGCCACTGCAGACACCAACCCTGCCAACAGCAGCCCGGTGCCGACGCGAGCGGCGATCAGTCGCGCGCGGGACAACCCCGCCAAGAGCATCCGCCGGTCGGCGGCGCGCGCGGAACGGATCTGGAAATACATCGCCAGGCTCGCCAGGAACCCGGCGGCCCAACCCGCAGTGGTGGTTTCGAGTGCAGGGCCGATCTTGCCGCCCAACAGTTCCATAGCATCGGCCAAAGATCTCGCGGCGATCACGACGAACACCAGTGGCACCAGCACTAGGACGATCAAGTTGACCGGGTTGCGCACATAGTCGGCGATGAAGCTACGGGTCAACAGCAGGGTCGGCCGCCACTGTTCGTGCTCGGCGGTGGTCATCACGGAACTGCCTGCCCGTCGCACAACCGCCCCTCGCACAACTGCACGATGCGGTCGAAGCGCTGCTGGTCCGCGACGAAATGACTGATGATCAACACCGATCGGCCAGCGGCGCGGCGATGGCCCATCAGGTCCCAGAACTTCAGATAGGTATCCCAGTCGAATCCGGCGTAGGGCTCGTCGAGCAGTAGCACCTGGGGATCGGCCAGCATCGCCAGGGTGAGGTTCAGCTTGGCCAGGGTACCGCCGGACAAACGATCCACCCGTGTGCCGGCATAGCGTTCGAACCCCAACGCCTCGTATAGATCTCGCCGTGCCCGCCGCTCACCTTCGTGAGTCATCCGGTAGGCGCGGGCAAACAACTCGATGTGCTCATCGCACGTCAGGCGCTCGTAGACGATCGGCTGCTGGGGGCAGTAGCCAAGTACACCTGAGCGAGTAACCGTGCCCGCATCCGAAGCCAATTCTCCAACGAGAATTCTCATCATTGTGGACTTGCCGGAGCCGTTTTCGCCTACTAAACCGACGACTTCGCCGGGACGCAGGCTCAGATCCACGCCCCGCAGCACTTGCTGGCGGTGCGAGAACGGCCACACGCCGCGGCGGAATGATTTCTCGATGCCCTCTGCGGTCAATACCGACGCCGAATCAGATTGCGAAGGTGACGACTTCGTCTCCGCCGCTGTGCTGATTGCCCGGTCCATCTTTGGTGTCCTCCCCGCCTTCGAACATGCTGAGTTGTGGTGAGCGGCTTGAGCGTCGGCATGGTGCCGCGCATCGAGCAGGCGCGCGACGGATGCGGGGGCGCGACGTGATTCTCCGGCTAGGTGCGGAGATCAGGACCGCTCGGCGGGGTCGCTTCGATGCTGCGTATCACTAGGTCCGCGGCCGGATCCGCCGCCGTGACCACCCATCATTGAACATCATCATCAAGGGGCACGCTAGTAACGCGAACCCAAGAAGAGCAGTCGACGCGGGGGCGCCTAAGGCCACGGCGCCTATCACGACGACGGCTACCGCTGTCGCATACCATCACACGTGCTGGCGCTTCACGATGTCTTCCTTCCTACGATGCTACACCGATGATGATGCGCTCCCAGGTACAGTGCGCATACAGCACAATTTCCCCATTCACAGCGGGCAAAAGGCTCAATCCCGGAAGACCAAAGTCCTCTTTGCTCGGTGCGCGCCGCCGCAGCCCGGCGCGGCTGGCGTACCAATCGACGTCGACTCGTTACCGGCAGACCGAGGCCAGCGGCACGACTGTGGCTTCCAGGCGGCCGCGACGGTTCAATGTCCATAGCCCCAGGGTGGCGGCAAGGCCCACCAATGTCAGTCCTGCCCAGAACAACTCACCAGCGCCGAGGCGTTGTGCCAAACACATGATCGAACCGGTCGCGACATTGCCGACGAGTATGCCGATTCCAACGATCGTGTTGTAGAACCCGTAGTGCGTCGCCACGAGCCGCCCTCCGGACAATGCGACAATGGTGTCCATCTCGAACGGAAAAATGGCCGCCGAGCCGACCGCCATCAGGGCCGCGCAAATCAGCAGTGCCACTACTGCCGCGGACGTGCCGAACCGGCTCGCATCGGGGATGGCGATCACTGATACGTAAGAAGTCGCCAGTACCGTCATGCCAATCACCAAACTGCGGCCTGAGCCCCACCGAGATGCGAACCACCGCGTGATGCGGAGTTGGCCGGCCACTGCGATCAAGCCTGACACCGCGAACATTGATGCGACGAGCACGGATTCATACTCTGGCGCGAGAAATGACGCCTGCATTGGAAGAGCCAGATAAACCTGAAACGAAAGCACGTAGGAGCCGATCATCGGAACGGCAAACAACATGAAAGACCGATTGGCGATAACGGTGCGCCAGTCGCCGAGCACCGTCGATCTGGGATCCAATGGCTCAGCACGATGCCGAGGCAGCGCAAACAGTTGCGCCACAGTCAGCGCGGCGAACACCGCCGCGGCACATAACGCCATCACCCGGAAATCGAACGCTACCAACGCAAGCCCGATGAGCGGTCCAAGGAGTATCCCGGCCTGATAGAAGATATTGAATATCGCGTAGGCCTCGACGCGACGTTCTCCTGCGTCGGTGGCAAGATATGCGCGCACCGCCGGATTGAAGAGTGCGCCTGCGAAACCGGTTGCAGCGGAAGCTATGAGGACAACAGGCAACGATTGAGCGACGACGAGCAGCACGAATCCGACGGTACGTAAGAGACATCCCGCCACGATCAGCTCTTTGTAGCCGAGCCGATCAGCCAGTGTACCGCCGATGACGAACATGCCTTGCTGCGAAAAGTTACGCACACCGAGCACGAGTCCCACCGCCCACGCCGCCAAACCCAGCGGACCGGCCAGGTAATTAGCGAGGTACGGCATCAACATGTAAAAGCCTGTGTTGATGCCGAATTGATTGATCATCAGCATTCGGCTGGGTGCGTCGAAGGATCGAAAACGGGAGAGAAATCCCATCATTGCTCACCCTTCGCCGGGTCGATGACTGTGGCGCACCGGGTCCACGATCGCACCACCACCTCCGTCGGGTGGCTGATGACCATCGGCTCAAACGGGGGTAAGGGCTTCAACAAGCCGTGTTCTGAGCAGTAGTCGTCGTTGTACACCGTGTCGAAGTAGCGCTGCGGTCCGTCAGGAAAGACAGCTGCGATCGTCGTGTGCGGCGGAAGTGTTCTGGTAACCCATCCCGCAACGAGTGCGACTGCCCCGACACTCCAGCCGCCACTGGCATAGTGCGTTGCCGCCAGCATGCGGCATGACCACACGGCCTCGGCTGGTGCAACCCAGTGCACCTCGTCGAACGCGTCATAGTCGACGTTGCCGGGGTAGATGCTCGAGCCGAGTCCTCGCATCAGGCGTGTGGAAGCGGGTTGCCCGAAGATGGTGGAACCGACGGTGTCCACTCCGATCAACTTGAGGTCGGGGTTGAACTGCCGTAGCACCCGGGCCACGCCCGCGGAATGACCACCGGTTCCCACCGAACACACCAGAACATCGACATGTTCCAGTTGCGCAACAAGTTCCAATGCAAGCGGCTCGTACGCGTCCACATTGTCGGGGTTGTTGTACTGGTCGGGATACCACGCACATGGGTCGGCAGCCAGAAGCTGGGCGACCCGGTCGCGGCGTGCCTGTTGCCACCCGCCTGTCGGATGCGGTTGCGTCACCAGCTCGACGCTCGCACCATACGCGGACAGCATGCGCTGAATGATCGGCTCCATTCCAGGATCGGTCACAAGCGTGACGGGGTGCCGGTACACGGTACCCGCAAGTGCTAGGCCCAATCCGAGTGTGCCGCTGGTCGATTCAACGATCCGCGCACCGGGACGAAGATCACCCCGAAGCCGGCCACACTCGACCATGTGCATTGCGGGGCGGTCTTTCATCCCTCCGGGATTGAATCCCTCCAGCTTTGCCCAGAAGCCGCGGTCATCCGAAGCGAAGGGCGTTGAGATCCACAGGACGGGGGTCTGGCCGACCATGGTGTTAGGTCGGCGACAGCGGCCAAAGGCCTGATGTCTGGTGTGACGGGACAGGACATGGTTCATGGGAGTCGTCGCTTCTGCATTGGAGCTGCATTTCGCAGCTGCTGAGGTGGGCAGCGATCACCGACCGTCCGTGCGAAGCGCATGGCGGCCTGCGCTGCCCAGTCAGCGACGAGCTATGCAGAACCGCGTAGTGAGGTGTCGACCCGTCGATACAGCTGCGACGGGCCTTGGTGGACCGCGCATCACGGGCACCACAATCCGGGCCAGGACCGCTGCGGCCGCGACGAGCGCCGCGATAAGTCCTAGAGAAATCAATGCCGTGGTCGTCCGGAAAGGCAACGTGGCAATGACAGTGTCCCGTGGTGGCGGAGTCGAGTCATTCCCGATGTGTGGATGGTCAATGAGCGTGGCGACGTTGCCGTCGTGCGGTGTCGCCGCGACATGCGGGTGGTGCGGCGTGGAGGTCTCCGACCACAGGAGACCGGTGTCGACGAAGACGGTGAGCATCCAGACTGCCGACAACAGTGCAATCGCCGCGTGCAGCCGAGACATCGGCAGGGCGTCAGTGGACCTCACAATGCCCCGACTGTATCAGCGCTCACTGCGCCTACAGACAGCGTGACGAGTTGAGCCCGTCTTGTGACGAAGCCGCAATAGGCGCGCCACGCAGCGAGATAACTACAGTTCATGTGGCGCAACGGTCTTGCTGGCTGTATCAGGACGCACTTGCACTAGAGCCGATCCTTGGGAATTGCCACCCGCCCGACTGCTTGACGTGGCCGCCTCATGTTGGCAAAGGGTGACATGCCGAGCGCGTAGGTGAACACCGTGGGGTCGGGCCGGATCCGAATGAAGCAAAGGTCCCCGCCCTGGGCGACGATGCGGTGCTCTGTTGAGAGGATTCGGCGGAGAAACCATGACGAGTTGAAGGCTCGGACCGCGTCGTCATTCTGGCTGGAGACGATGGAGGCCGCGCCTTGGAACTGAATGGCGCTCGGTGGGAATAACGGGATCAGGCGGTGCGGCACCGGGACAACGAAAGCAATATCAGGATGCGCCTGAATGTTTCGCACCTTCCGCGTCGTCGTTCTGGTCGTCACATAGAGGGCGAGCGGTGTGCCGGGCTCAGAGACGGCGTATACCACCCCCGTGGCGTGCGGGCGTCCCTGCTCGGTCAACGTCGACAGGGTGCCGAACGTGTGACGGCGCAATTCGCGCTCAACAATGTCGAAGCTGCTCTGCTGAGTAGTCATTTGCTATCCCTGCCGTCTGGTTCTAAGCGCCACTGTGACGTTCGCCCGTTCGTCGATCTCCCACTTCGCTTCAGGCACTTTTTCGTCCGCAAGCTGATGTTCGTCCGCTACGCGTCGGCGTTCGTGGTGTTTCCAGGCGGCTTTGGCACGCTCGACGAACTGTTCGAGGCGTTGACGCTTATACAGACCGAGAAGATACGACATTTCCCGGTTGTGCTTGCGGTGTCGGAATGGCTGAGGATGACGAGCTCGATGTCAAACGGCGACAAACCCAGCCGGCGCATGTTGTCGTGGAGACCGTCGGGTGTCATGCCCGCGTCGAACAGCAGGTGGTGATCATGACCGCCGCGTGTGACGGTGACCAGCATCGAGAACCCGTGCTCCGCCAACGGAATGTCGTAGGTCTCGCCGGTGTCGAGCACATTAGTGGCTAGCCGGCGCGCTCCGGTGGCGGCTAGCAGGCCGTGCCGGTGAACCGGCCCCTTGTCAGGGAGCAGGAGGTCGGTGCTGTTATCAACCAGCGTGGTCAGATTGATTGCGTCGACCGGCTCCAAGGTGATCGGATCGGCCACGGCCACAGCGCTTTTCGGCCATATCGACGGTGGGGTTACGGAGCCGGGATGGTTGGGTTCGGTGCACATCGCTGCTCTCCTCGATTGATACCGGGCCTCATGTTAGTGGCGCGTGGCGTCCGAGGGCAGAGCCCTAATACCCTTCTCCCGACCGGGTGATCGGGTACGTCGACCAAGATGACGTGCAGATCGCATCGCGCTTGGCGCCCACTGCCTTTGGCCCCTGTTCAGGAGGCCACCGCCGTCATAAATTTAGGCGTGGGGACGAAACGGCTCTCGAGGCCTTTTCGAAATGGGGCCAGCGACGAGCGCTCCGCGAAGCGGATGCCAGTACCGGACGCGCTGTCGACTCCCGCACTTCGGGTCCTCGCTGTCGGCGCCGGCAAGCCGTCCTAGAGATCGACCCGCAATGTCAGCCCGCGCCAATCCCTCGCGTCAACCTGAAAACAGTCGGTAGCCACGTCGCGTCCCCGGATTATCATCAGAAGGAAGCACCGCAGGCAGCCCGCGTACCAGGAGGGGGTCAGGATGTTGCGCGCCATCGTCATACCGATTGCCGTTCTGGCGGTGGCTGTTTCGGCAACCGCCGGGCCAGCCCTCGCCGAACCGGCCCCGACCCAAGCGATCACCGCCGTCACCGTCGGGCCCAGCGGGCAGCCGATCAACGGTTACCAGGAGGCGCCGTCCGGCGGCAATGTCACCACAGTTAGTGACTGCACGGCGTCGCCGTCAGCCGTGGCTGACGACATCTACTCTTGCTCACCCAGCGCAGCGAGCGCCGGAACCTGTTGGCCCTCAACGCCGGGCTCGTTGTTGTGTGTGGATGATCCGTGGAGCAAGCGGCTGCATCGGGTGACTTATGGCGGTCAACTTCCTCATGTACAACCCCCGGCAATAACCGATCCGTTCGCAATGGTTCTCGACGACGGCACGCGCGGCCTCCTTCGCAACGGTGGTGCCTGGGGCGGACGGGATGACGGTTACGTCGGGGTCTACAGCTGCGGTGACCCCGGCTCGAATCTTGCTGTCCTCTGGCTACCCAGCGAGGGCCCCGGTACCTGTGTCGACCGCGCCATGCCGCAGTGGACGGTGAAAGTCGGTCAACTCGGCTTACCCAGTGAGCACTTCCCGCCGCCCCAAACTCGCACGGTGACCAGCGCGTGGTTCGCCGGCAATGCCGTGTGAGGCGGGTTTGGTGACCGCTGTCTCGGGCAGGCAGCAAGCGTGGACCAATCGCAAACGCCGATTCTCGACGCCCTGGCCGAGTATCACCGCGAGGGTCGATACGGATTCACCCCACCGGGGCATCGACAGGGTCGCGGCACCGACGCCCGAGTTCTTGAAGTTCTTGGCAAGGAACCCTTTCGTGACGAGGTGCTCGCCAGTGGGGGACTGGACGACCGCATGTCGCGAGGCAAGTACCTGCCCCACGCCGAAGAATTGATGGCTGAGGCGG
Organism: uncultured Actinomycetota bacterium; assembly: GCA_963744085.1. Classification (GTDB taxonomy): domain Bacteria; phylum Actinomycetota; class Actinomycetes; order Mycobacteriales; family Mycobacteriaceae; genus Mycobacterium. The sequence goes on along the minus strand of CAVUSK010000008.1, from coordinate 848,591 downwards.
GACCGGCGGCCTTCTTCTGGTTCTGATTGCCGCCACTGCCGCTACCGCTGCTGCGTTTGCTTTGGCTGCTGCCTGAGCTCTTGCCGCCCCGGCTAGAGGCTCCTGGCGAGTTCGAGATCGCCGCTGCCCGCGACTTGCTCATTCCCTTCTTGCGTAAGCCCTCGTACTGCTTGTCGTTCTTGACGCTTGAACCGTGATCCTTTACCACCGTGCACCCCCATGAATGCTGCGCTCGGAATACCCGGTTTCGGTCAACCGCATACCTAGTGGATGCGGGCGCTACCGCCAAGGCCGATCTCCAGGACGCTGCCGGTGATGACCCCGGGGTCGGTGACTAGATAGAGCACTCCGCGGCTGACGTCCTCTGGTTGAAGCCACGGCTGAGGTATCGGGTTGCCCTTCATCATGCGGCGCACCAAATCGTCGGGAACGTCGTCGCTCCCCGTCGGCTGCACCATCGGTGTCTGAACAGTGGTGGGGCAGATGACGTTGACCGTGATGCCTTCTCGGGCGACCTCCAGGGCGACGGACTTGGCCAGCCCGATGACGCCCCACTTGGTGGCGTTGTACGCCGCCAGCTGGGGAATGCCCATTCGACCTCCCAACGAGGATGTCACCACGATCCTGCCGAAGCGCTGCCGTCGCATAACCGGTATGGCCGCGCGCAGGGTGTGAAAGACGCCGGTCAGGTTGGTGTCCACCAGCTGCTGCCAAATCTGGTCGCTAACCTCCTCCAAGCGGCCAGTGCTGACGATGCCGGCGTTGGCCACCACGATGTCGAGGCTGCCCATCTCCTTCAGCGTCTGCTCAACCGCCGCGCCCACCGCGGCTGAGTCACGCACATCGAGGGTTATCGGCAGGCAGCGTCGGCCCAGATCTTCAACTCGCTTGGCCGTGTCTCGTAGGTCGTCCTCGGTGCCGAGCGGGTAAGTCAGGTCCATCATCTGACCGGGCGCGTCGGCCACGACGATATCCGCCCCTTCGGCCGCTATTGCCAACGCGTGCGCGCGTCCCTGCCCGCGAGCCCCTCCTGTGATAAAGGCGACCCGTCCATCCAAGGTACCCATAGACGGCTACCTTATGGGGTTATCTAGGGCGTTCGGTAACCGGCCTTGGTCAGGATCCGGATCGGATCCTCGCCGTCCCATTCGGCGCAGGTTTGCGAGATCTTCGACAGATTGGCCTGAAAGCTCGGTTTCTCCTCCACGACTTCGGTGAAGAAGCCGAAATCGTCGATCGTGTCGAAGAACGCGACCCGTTGGCCTGGCGATGTGAACTCGCACACCAACTCATAGCCCAACGTCTGATAGTGCGAGGTCTTGCCGTCGTAGTTCCTCGTCACAGTGGAGACCTGGTGAAAGCCGGACTTGTTGGAGCCGTGGCGATCTCGCAGATCGCTAAACACGCTCGGTCCGTCGGTGTAGTCCTGGATCAGCTCGATCTGCACGGGACCGGCCTGGGCCACGCCGATGTGGATGTCGATAGTGGCGTCGTTACCGCGGTAGCGGCAAGCGTTCTTCACCCGCGGCATGATGTGAAACGGCCCGACCCCGAACACATCTACCCAGCGTCGCGCCGTGTCGAGCAGATCGTCGACGACAAACCCGAGTTGGAACATCCGGTATTCGCCCTCGGGCCAAGGTTGTTCGTAAAGCTGGTGGGGAGCCGGCTCAAGATTTGGCACGAACAAGTACCTCCTGAGTGATGCTGGCGACGAGCTGGCCGTCGATATCGTGGATCTCGCCTCGAACAAGCCCACGATCGCCGGAGACGGCCACCAATTCCTGGGTGTGGCAGTGCCACTGGTCGAAGCGCACCGGGCGGTGCAGCCACAGCGCGTGGTCCACGCTGAAGCTGGTGAGTGTCCCGACCGTTAGGGGCTCGGGGTGCGAACGCAAGGCCATGTCGAGGAGGAGGTAGTCGCTGGCGTAGGCGAGCAGAACGCTGTGCAGCCGGGTGTCGTCACCGACGTCGCGGGGGAGTCGCATCCAGTGCGGCCGCGCCCCGGCGGCACGCGGTCCGCCGAAGAAGTGCGTCGGTTCGCCGATGCGTATTTCCAGAGGCGGCGGTCGATCGATCCATGTCCGGGCCCGCACTCGAAGCTCCGGCGGTGCGGTGTCCACCCATTCTTGGAGCCGCGGCAACTCGTCAGGTCTGGGTGTCGACGGCGCGGGTTCGGCGTACTCAGGTTCTGTCGGGTTGTCGTGGAAGGAGGCCATCGCAATGAGCAGCGGCCGTCCGTTTTGAACGACGGTTACGCGGCGAGCAGCCATGGAGCGGCCGTCGCGCACTCGGTCGACGGCGAATTCGAGTGGTTGCTCGGAAGTGCCGGACTGCACGAAATACGCGTGCAGGGAATGCGGCGGCTTGTCGGGTACCGTCACGCCCGCGGCCTGCAGCGCCTGCGCGAGCATCTGGCCGCCGAAGACGCGTCCGAACCGGTCGGGCTCGTTGTGAGCGCGAAAACGATCCTCGCCCAACGGTTCCAGATCGAGAGCACACAGCAATCCGTCGAGCGCATCGAGCACTGCGCGCTCCAGCGCATCGTCCATGCCGCGCGATGTGGTCACCAGATTCGCCGGAGTTGTGCGCCTTCGCGGCGGATTCGGAGCTGTTCCTTGCGTTCCTCGGGCGTGACCGTCGGAGTGTCGGGGGGCAGATGATCGCGGATGTCGGCGAACGGCACCTTCTTGATGCTGGGGTCGGGGTAGTCAGTCGCGTGGTTCCAGCGCATCTGGATGATGCCCCACGAGTAGTCGCCTTTGTCGAGCCAGTTCGGCACACCGGGATCGAGCCGCGAGATCACCGCACGGAACATTCCGTCGTTGTCGATCCGGGCCTGAGCGTCATTGAGGCTGGACTGCCGATTGACCCAGTCGACTGTGCAAAACCGGTCATCGCCGACGAGCGCCTGCCAGTACCGGCACTGCTGGGGCAGTACCGTTTCAATGATCAGCGCCTCGCTGTCGTCTATCTCGTGGATGCCGTCGTAGTAGGCCTGCTTGGGCAGTCCGCCCATCTCGTCGATCTTGCCCGACCGCAGGAGCGTGTTCACGCCGTGGTGCTCGCGGTAGTACCGAATGAGGCGCATGTCGAACTCGATCACGCCCTCGATCCACGCGGCCAGGTCGGAGAAGCGCCGCGCGATCTCCTCAGGTGGCATGTCGGCTCCGTCGACGTCGAGCCGCTCGATGGCCACTCTCGCATCGATTTCCCGGTTCCAGTCGCACGAGCACCGACGCATCAGGATGCGGATGGTTCGGTCGTGCAACTCCCACCAGTCGCCGTCGTATCCGGCCGGCCGCTGCGGCGACAGGATCACGCTGAAGTAGCCGTCGTCACCGATGGTCAGTTCGTCGAGGTCGTTGGTGAACGCGTACGGGGCTTTGCCGTCCATCGCTTGCGGGTTGAGCATGTCGACGGCTTGCTGGGTGAGTTCGACGAACCGAGTTGTTCCCCGGTACCCGGAGATCCGGTACACGCCATGCGGATCGATCTCGACGGTCGAGTAGACGTAATCCGGGCTGGGCCCACCCTGATTGAACGCGTAATTCCACATCGGCATGAACACCGGTCTACGGATATCCGTGTAGACCCGGCAGAGATAGCCGCTCGCCAGCATGGAAAGTGCCAGCTTGTTCATGTCCTGGGTCTCGGCATCGGTGGCCCCGTCGGGCCGCCACTTGGTGATCAGGTTGTCGGCGACCTTCTCCAGTGCCTTCATCTGGTCGGCCCAGCTTGGCAGCGCCGTCATGTTCGTGTCCTTCTCATGTTGTGCCGGCTCATGATTCGACTCTGACGTCGAAGCGGTCTATGTAGAAGTCGTAATCCCTGCGAATCTGTGCTGCGTCGAGACCGAACTGTTCCGCCGTGTAGCGGTGCACGCCGTGCGCACCCGGTGGGTTGCGTCGTTGCCACTCGGTGAGTGAATGCATGACGGCGTCGTCCAGGGGTAGCTCCAGGAACTCGTACACGCGGCGAAGCGTGCCGAACGGATCGGCTACCAGTTCGGTGTGATGAACATCGATGAAACGATCTTCGCCGAGCCGTTCTCGGGCGGCAATGGTGTTGCGCATGCCGTCGCGCAGGTGCTCGGAGACTTCCCGGCCGAGTCGGCGCATGTCACGCTCGCCGTCGGGCGGCGGGAAGAACAGGTTCACCGTGCTGACGTAGGACGGCACGACTTTCGCAGGATCGCGGTGGGTCATGACGAACCGGACATCCGGATACGCGGCCACGATCGCTTCGAGGTGGAACATGTGGTGCGGCGCCTTGAACAGCCACAGGTTCGGGGGACGTTGTGACTGAAGGAGTTTCACGACGCGGCGGTGGTACTGGTAGGTGGGCCCGAGGTCGGCGTGGCGCCACCACGCGTGATAGCTGTACACGGGCAGCGTGTATCCCTGGCCGTGGAACGCCATCCCGAGCAACTCCACGTCCTCCATGGTCGCGTCGAGGTCGTATAGGTGCAGCGCCTTCGCCTCAGGTGGAAGTTGCTTGTTGAACTCCGCCGCCGCAATCCTCCGCGGATCGCTCGCTTCATCCCGCGTGGTCGGCGGCGGACATGGTTTCGTCTGTCCCCACCCACGCAGACAACGGAATTGCGGATCAAGAGACATCATGTTGGCCAGTGCCGTGGTGCCAGTGCGGGGGAGTCCGTGGATGTCGACAGGTCCCGCTATCGGCAGACCCTCGATCTCGGGATGGCTCTGGTACCACGCCTCGACTTCAAGCCGGTTGACCAACCGTCGACGGAAATCGTCGATGACGCGAGAGTCTGCGGTCGGATCCAGGTCGCCGTCGCGCTCCAGGCTTGAAAGCAGCATGCCGAGGCCGTCGCGAAAATCGCCCGGGCCGAAATCGAAAAGTCCGCTTTCCGCCATCGCTGCGGCCATCAGCTCATCGCTGGTGGGGTATCGACGCGTTTTAGTCGACATCAGCGCTCCGGAGGAGGTCGGGATAGAGCTGTTCGGCGACCCGCCGAATGCCGTCGCGCCAATGAACGCGGCACGGTCCGGTGATGGCAGCGCGCTTGGTGTGGTCGGCGACAGATCCGATGGACGTGCCGGGAACCTCCTCGACGACCACCTTCGCGTCGACCCCGAACAACTCGCCAATGTATGCCGACCACTGCTGAACGCTGACCGGGTCGTCGCCGCCCCAATTGACCATCGTGGCCGGCACGCTGGCCACGCCGAGCAGGGGCTCGAGCTGTGCGCTGATGTCGTCGTCGTGAATCGGGCTGTACGGCATGGGATCCCAACGGGTGTGCACCGGTTCGCCAGCTGCGATCGCGTGCATGTGCCAGACCGGCATCCCGCCACGTTCGCCATAAGCAGCGCACATCCGGGCGATCGTCGTCGGCAGTCCCAACGATCGAGCGCAATACCGCGCGACGGCCTCTTGCGCGATTTTGGCGATCGAGTACGGCGCCTGCTGCGGCACCATGGCATCGCCGGGCGGATCGTCCTCACGGAAGGCGTGCCAGGGGTCGGGGTGTGGCTTGTAGATCGTGACCGTCGACATCACCAGTGCCGCCTTCGCATTGCGGCAGTGCTCGAGGATGAAACCGGTGCCCTCGGCGTTCACCGTCAGCGACCGTTCGTAGTCGGTGGCGCTGAAATCGGCCGCGATGTGCAAAAGGTACGTGAAATCGGTTGGCAGGTCTCCGAACTGTCCGGCCGCGATGTCGGCCGCGCGCGTGGTGACGCCAATTGATTCGACCTTCTCTCGCGTGGCGGGATCGCCGAACCGCGCGACGCCCCACACCTCGTTGTCGCCGACCAGCGACTGGGCGATCCCGAACGCGATCCGGCCCGCGGGGCCGGTGATCAGAATCTTTTCGTCGCTGAGAATGGTCGACCTCGTCTCTTTTGGATGCAGGCAGTGTAGCCACGCGCGGCCTCGCACGATCTCTCCAGTGGCCAACCCAAATACCAGCTGTCCACGGAAACCACCTCGTCGAGCGGACGCCGACGAGCCGGTCGAAATCTGCGGCCCGCACGGAGCCGGGCTACGGGTAACAGGCAGCTACGCCCGCGCGACGATCAACCCGGAGATGAGTCAGGCCACGCGCTCCCTCTTCGGCCAGCAGCTCGATAGTCGCATCGCACAGGTCACGACGGCGCTGCCCGGCGTTGGGCTTCCTTCTCATGGCAGTTTGGTCGGGAAGGGCGGCAATTTCACCGCGCGATACGACTCAAGAGCACACCGATCGGCCGCCAGCACCGGCCAGGCACGACCTGCCTGCGCCAGCCGCGCGAACTTGGGAGTTTCCGCTGCACCGACCGCTGGAGATGACTAGCCACCATCAACGCGATCAGGGTAATCGCGCGCCTGCCCAGCGCCGTTCGCCGCGTTCTGTCTTTCCAGGTTGGGGTCGTCGAGCCAGCATGGCGGCGACCAAAGTGATAGCCGATCGACAATGCTGTTACCAGCATGCAGATCACCCCGAGCGGCGTCATGAAGATGAGCGTCCTTTGTCGCTGTCGCAGAAAGGTCACGGGTCAAATACAGCTCGGCGACCAAGTACCGGGCCGCCGGGAAAGGAGTAGGCGATTCCTCGCCAAGGCGCGTGCGTCGACCTACAGCAGTGACTAAGGTTTTGATTCGTGTCATCAGGGGCGGCGGGTAAGAGGCGATTCGGGTTGTCGTGCACTTCGGGGGATGCCGCGGTTCTCGCTGCGGCACAACAACGATGACATCGCCGAGATACCTGCACAAGGCGGCGGCGGATGCCGCGACACGTCTGGTTGAGGCCTATCGGCAAGCGGGGGGCCGACGTACCGTTCGGCGATCCTCTGCCTTCACACGGGTGCGAAATGGAGGGCTGGTTCTGGCGCCTCACCGACTCCGTCTCCGGGCGGGTCGTTGTTGCGCTGTGCAGCGTGAACCGGAACCCCGACGGAGACTGGGCGACAGTCGCCGTCGCGCTGCATCCCGGCGGCATTGTGCGCTCCGCGGCACTAGACGGTGCCGAAGCGGAACAGTCTCGCTTCGTAGTCCGGGCCGGGACCGAGCCCCGTGAGCGTTTGGCTGCGTGCGTCGATCGGCTCCGCATCGACCTTGATGACGTCCACGTCGACCTGCGATTCGACGACCCTTTCAACTGGCCCAAGGCCTTCGCCGGGGGCGGAATCTTCTCCTCCATTCCGTTTCTCAACCAGTACTGGCATCCCTACCGCCTTGGCGGAAAGGCAAGCGGCACGGTTGAATTCAGCGAAAGCTCATGGTCGTTCGAGGATGCCACGCTGTATGGGGAGCGCAACTGGGGCGCGGGATTTCCTGACCGCTGGTGGTGGGGGCAGGCACACGACTTCGACGGTGCCGACGTGTCGGTCGCGTTCTCGGGCGGCCTTCTTCGGCTCGGTCCGATCGGTCGCGACGTCGCAGGAGTGGTGGTGCGACTCGGTGACCGTGTGATCCGCATGACGCCGCCGGCGCTGGTCCAGTCGCAGGTCGGCGACGGACGTTTCACCATACGTGCGAAAGGACTGCGCTACCAGATCGAGCTCGACGGCGACGGCACTGCTCTGGACCCGCACGTCCTACCGGTGCCGCTGCCCGCCGAGCGGCGCAATGCCAACACCGACTTCGAGCACCCGCCGGCCGACTCCACTGCGTCGTGCGGGAGTTCGGTCGCGTGCTGTTCGCAGGCACCTGCGAGCTGGCCGGTCTCGAAGTCGGCAGCCTGCCGGGCGGCTAACGGCCGAGGAACGCGGCGTCAAAACCACACTTTGCGGCCGGCAACGGGACGCCCAACCGCGCCCAAGATCCACAAGATGACCCCGATCACGATCAGGATGGCGCCGATCGTGGTCAGGATGGGGATCCCGACGAAAATACCGATCAAGAGAAGAATGATACCGAGGATGATCACGGTCGCTCCGATCTTTCGGTTGCCGCGGCCGCTGCCGCTGAGTAGCGGATACCCATGGAGCGCCGGCTTAACCCCCGGGTCAATATTTTCTCTCACGAGGCCGTGAAACCTCAGATCTTGTCCAGTCTGGTGAACAGCAGCTCTTGCATGAGCAGTTGAATGGCCGCGGCGACGGGGATGGCGATCAGTGCGCCGATAAACCCGAGCAGAGCGCCACCGAGGAGCACGGCGACCAACGTCACCACGGCGGGTACCTCGAGAACTCTTCCGATGACCTTGGGCACCAGCAGGTAGTCCTCGGCCAGGCGGAACGCGACATAGAAAACCAGTGTGGCGATACTGGCCGGGATCGAAACGGTCAGTGCAACCGCCGACACCATGATCCCTGCGACGGTCGAGCCGAACGGAATGAGATCCAGCAGCGCAACGAAGATCGCGAGCAGCAACGGATAGGGAACGTCGAAGATCATCAGCCAGAGGAAGGTGGCCGCGCCGGCGATCAGCGAGATGACGACGTTGCCGACCATGTACATGCCGACTTTGGCGAAGACCCGATCCCCGATCAGAATCGCGCGCGGCCGGCGCGAACTCGGCGCGAACCTATACAGCGTCTCGCGGAGCTTTGGCAGGTTCGCTAGGAAGTAGATCGTCAACACGATGACGATCACGACGTCAGTCACGGTGCCGAACACCGTCATGCCGACCTTCACGATCTCCGAAAAAGCGCCCTGGCCAGAGCCGTTGGCGGTCTGCGTGAGGTGTTCTTGGATGTGGAATCGATCGTTGAGTTTGCCGAGCAGAGACGAGTGGTTCTGTAGCTGCTGCATGTAATGCGGCGCCTGGTCGATGAATTGGCGTGCCTGCTCCGTTAGCGGCGGGATCGCGGCTGCCAGCAATCCACCCACGGTTGCGAATGCTGCGACGATCACGAACGTGACCGCAGCCCAGCGAGGCAGGTGCTTCGTCAGCCATGACACTGCTGACACCGATCAACAGCAGCATCGACGAAACCAGAATGAGCCAGCGCACGATCGCGTATGTCACCGCGACGCCAGCGGCAGCAGTCATTCCTATGAAGAACGGTGAGCGACGGTCAATTGGCGGCCCCGGCGGGCCAAGCGGGCGCACCTCGGAACTCAGCTTCGCGGCGGGTCCGCTCGGACTCGGCAATCGGTCCTTCTTCGCCACTGTGTGGCTGCCCAAACAGCGGGTGATGGCCCTGGGCGACTGCTGTCCCCTGATTGTTTCCTGTCATCGCGCCGTCTCCGTGTCTTCGGCGGAACGCACACGGATTACCCGCCGACGGAACCACCGAATCGCCGAAGAGCTGTGAAATCAGCGCGGTCCCAGCGGCGCTGGCTTACTTTCCTCGATCAGGTGCTCGCCTGAGTCGTAATCGTCATCGGCGCTATAGGCCAGCACACCCACTGCGGTGCCCTCAGACTCGTACCAGACCGTGAAGCCGTCGTCGCGGTCCACCAGTCGACTGCACTGGTACCCGTCGCCCCACGCGTGATACTTCACGGTGGCCTCGCCGATCGTCGTCCAGAAACCCGGCACGCCGTCCCATGTCTCGCGCCGGCCCGCCGCGCCGGCGCCGGCGATCGCACCCTGATCGACCGCGTCCTGCCAGTGCTCGACGGCCAAGTGTCGTCTGGCGGTGGTGTTATAGGCCAGCGCGACTTCGCCCGCGGCGTATACCCCGTCGACCGATGTCGCCATGTCGGCGCCGACAACGATCCGCGACTGGTCGACCTTGAGGCCGGCTTCCGCGAGATCGCTGCTCGGCTTTACCCCGGGTGGCAGCGACCACCAGATCAGCACCCATCGTTGTACCGTTGTTGAGCACAACGCCGTCCTCGCTGATCGCCTCGACTTCGACGCCTCCGACGTACCGCACACCGGCTTTCTCGAGCAATCCGAGCAGGCGCTCTGCGGCTCGAGACCCGAGTCGGTTTGTCTGCGGTGCGGCGTCAGGGGCCACCACGGTCACGGCGAGACCACGCATCGCCAGCGACGCCGCAGCCTCGCAGCCGATGAACCCCGCGCCGATGATCAGCGCACTCGCCGCGCCGGCGGCGGCGCGGCGAAGCCGATCGGCGTCGGCGCGCGATCCCAACTGGAATGCGCGCTCTCTGCTGGCCACTGGTAGAGGTGTCGGTTTTGCGCCGCAGGCGAGGACCAGTGATCTGTAGCGATGGTTGGCGCCGTCGACGACGAGGCTACGACCCGCGAGATCAACGTCTTTCACTGTCGCACAATGCACGACGTTGATCGATCGCTCCGCGTACCACTGGGCCGGATGCAACTCGATGTCGTCAGTTTCACCCCGCAGATACTCTTTGCTCAGCGACGGACGCGCGTAGGGACGATCGGGATCGGTCGTGAAGATGGTGACGGGCAACTCGTCGTCGTACCGGGCGAAATGATTCGGCCGCGCTCACCCCGCCGGGTCCGCTGCCGATGACGATCAACCCGTGCCAACTCACTCACGCCGCATACCCGCAGGCGTTCGGCGCAACACCACAGGTTTGCCTGCGCCGTGTGCGGGCACTCTTTAACGCGAACCGAATTTGCGAGGAGAGGCGGCCCGCATGCCCAATCCGTCGATCAAGAACGAGAAGATGTACAGAGACCTCCGCAAGGGGGCAGTTCGAAAGAGAAGGCGGCCAGAATCTCCAACGCCGCCGCCTCACGGGGAAAGTCGTCGGTTGGCAGGAAGGGCGGAAAATCCGGCTCCTATGACGACTGGACCGTCGCCGAGTTGAAGAAGCGCGCCAAGGAGTTGGGGTTGTCCGGCTACTCCGGGCTGAGCAAGAGCAAGCTGGTTTCCAAGCTGCGCAATCACTGACGTTACTCAAGCCATCACCTTCAGAGAGGTCTCGACAATGGCGTTCAAACTCACCTACCGCGACGGCCAAGAGGACGACTACGACGACAGCACCGCGTGGGCAGTCGAAGACGGTGTTCTGAAAATGGGACACGAGGCCGACAAGTGGACCGTTCTCGTTTCGCCGAGTCACTGGGCGACCATCGAGGTACAGCCGGACAAGGACTCGCCCGATGACGACAAGAAAGACAAGAAAGACAAGGACGAAAAGGACGACTCCGACGACGAGGACACGAGGACGACGAGGAAAAGGATTCAGACGACAAGTAACTAGGTCGCCCCTGGCACACCCTCGCGTGCTGCTACTGATACTGATGCGGCCGTGTCGAAGACATCGATGACAACGTCGGGATCGCGGTAGCCGCCGATCCAATGCAGACCCGGTGTTTCGGCGATCATCTCGTTCGCTTGGTCCCCGGACAGCGGGTAGTCATCGACGGGATGCCGCCAGTGGGCGGCAACGATGGTGTCGGCGGAGGCCAACCGCAGGTGTTCGCGGTGCAGGATCGTGCGCAATGTTTCCGCTCCAAGGTAGTAGCCGACCTCCGAGAGCACGATCAGATCGAAATCACCTGCCGGCCAGGGCTGTTCGAGGGAATGCCGCCGCAATTCGACGCGACCGCGCTGACCCGCAGCACGCAACCGCTGATCGGCCCGCTGGAGTGCCGCAGCAGCGACGTCGGTAGACGTGACCAGATCGCAGCGCTCGAGGAGCAATTCGGTAAGCGTTCCGATCGAGCACCCAGGCTCGAACGCATGCCGGTAACGCCGGCGCGGCAGCACCGACACCGTGATCGCGTACTTGCGCTGCTCGTACCAACGGCCCTCGAGCTGCCAAGGGTCGTCTGACACCGCATACATCGCGTCGAAGTATGTATCCGGTAGTCGTGACATCAGCAGAACACCACCTCGCCGACCTCCAGCAGCCGTCTCATCACGAACGGCGGAAGTACAGGTGAGCCCTGGCCGGCGGGCGCGGTGAACTGGCTGCGAAAGCTCTGCGCGGCAAGCTGTTTGCGTTCGACAGCCGAACCCGTCAGGGGCACGCTTCGGGCGCACCTCCATGGGACTGCGGTGTCGTCAGGAACTGCCCAGTGCCACATCCAGATCGGGTATTCGAGCAAGACCGCGCCCGCGCGTCGCGCGGCGAACAGCGACGCGCGCCCGACTGCTTCGTGATCTGGATGGCCGTCCCCGCGCCAGTTCGCAGCGCACCAAACGCCTGTCGGCTGATTCTTCAAGATTGTGCTGAGCTGATCGGCGAGCCACGCTTCGTGTTCGTCGACGCCACCGTCGGGCAGTCCGAGGCGCACCACCTCATTCACCCCGAGAACATCTGCGGCTTTTGATAATTCGGACCGGCGGGTGCATTCGAGGTGCTCACGCCCGAGATGAGAAAGCCCGGGATACGCGGCCTCGCCGTCGCTCACCGATACGACATCCACACGCACGCCGCAGGCCGTCAACATGGCTATCATCCCGCCCAGGCCCAGGGTTTCGTCATCGGGATGTGCGGCAACCACGACCAACCCCGGGCACGCGGTCAGGTCAAGAGCAGGAAACCGACGCGCCCAGCTCAACCACAAAGGGGTCGGGGTGCCCCCGCACGACAGCGATCTCGCGGCGAGGCGTGCGCCGTTGCCTAGAGCGGCGGTAGTCATCGGTCGGTTCCGACCAGTCGCCCGAGCGCGGCCAGATCATGCTCGGCGTGGCTCTGCCGCACGTACATCATCAGGTCGGCAACGCGGCCGGCGTGTTGGCCGTCGAGCGCCAGCGGGCCCGGTCCCAGTGCCCGGCCGGTCCGGGTGACGGCCTCCTCGGCGGCACTCTCGACGATCGCACGCGCGCGCCTGGCAAGCATTTCGGCTTGACCGGATCGGTCTGCGGGATCGGCGTCCACGTGGCAGGCCACGGAGAACAACACCGCTTCACTCGCGGCGATAGCCGCGTCCACCGCCCCCAGGTGTGCAAGCACGTGGGGGTTGGGGGACGGGTCGCCACCAGCGCGGTACAGGGGCGCCGCGACCGCCTTCGCGCCGCCTAACCAGCACGCAGCGACACCGGCAGCGCCGTGCCAGAATCCGGGCCGAGCGAGATAGCCGGCGGGCTGCCCCACTGGCACGGCGGTGACGTCGCAGAATTGCACCGATCGCGTGTCGGAGTCTTGCATTCCGGGATTGCGCCATGTGCTCTGCATCGGCCGGACCGCGGGCTGGTCCAGGTCGACTGCGAACAGCCCACGGGTGTCGTCGTGCATCCGCGCGGTGACCAGTGCGTGCGTACACAGCCCGGCCCCCGAACACCACGCCTTGGTCCCCTCGAGCGTGATCACGTCACCGCTGTTGCGGGCCCGCAGCACCGCGTCCGGCGATTCGGCCGCCCACACCCCCCACAACTGATCGGGTCGCGGGGGCTGGCCACCCAGTTCGGCCAAGATCGCCACGGCATCGACGTGGGCTTCGGCCAGTCGGGCCGAGACGATGTCGATCTCGGCCAATTCGGTCAGTTCCGCCCACCTCCGCGCGGTGTGGCCGGAACCTGGCAGCGGAAGGTCCAGCCTGGCGGTGGCGAGCCAGCGCCGCACCAGGAGAGCGCTCATGCTTGCTGTCCTGCCGCGGGGGCCAGCGCCGCACTGGAAAGCTGCCTCAGATGGTGAGCAAAACCATTGGGTGCGCGGGCAGTACGGCGATCGGACGTTGCCACAGAGAGGCCGACGTCGCGTCTGATGACATACCCGCCTCGCTCGAATCGCGTTACGAGATCGACGTCCTCACCGCTTTCGAGAGCGGCGAATCCTCCCACGCGCCAATAGGCGTCGGCCCGGAACCCAAGATTGGCTCCGTGGATGTGATCATGGCCGAGACCGTCAGAACGATAGTTAGACAGATAGCGTGCCGTCATGACAGGTGGGTGATGCCGCCAAACCGGAACGTGGACCACCCCGAGAACCATGTCGGCTGGGGCCGCGATCTGCCGGAGCAGCCAATCCGGGCCCACACGGCTGTCGGCGTCGGTCGTGGCATACCATGTGTGCGAATCACCAACGAGGTCAATTGATTTAGCGTAGGCAAAGCCCGCAGCGCGCGCGGCTCCAACATTGCGGGCGTTGATCGCAATGAAATGCACGTCGGAGCCGAATCGGCCGGCGAGTTTCGCGCTGTCGTCATCACAACTGTCGAGGACCGTGATGATCTGCGTCGGGATCGGCAGGCATGCTGTGGCGGTCAGCACCGACCGCAAACAGCCGCCCAGCAAGCCCACCTCATTGTGCGCGGGCACCACGACTACGGCCCGGGCCAGCCCACTCGTTGCTTTCGTCACGATAGCTGGATAGCCGTATTCGCCGGGTTTCACACCCTGGGGAGCCGCAGGACCTTGCCCAGCCTTGACGTCACAAATTGAATGGGGTGGTGTCCATTCCCGCTGTGCGTGCCCTGCTGTTCGACACCTTCGGAACGGTGGTGGATTGGCGGGGAGGATTGATTTCCTCGATGCAGGCCTGGGGAGCCGCACGAGGAGTCGCGGCGGACTGGCCAGGTCTCGTGGACGCCTGGCGCGGGGCTTACCTGCCGTCGATGGCGCGGGTGCGGACGGGTGAGCGGGACTGGGCCGACCTGGATGTGCTGCAACGAGAGTCGGTGGAGACGCTGGCGCCGAAGTTCGGCGCGGGCGGACTCGACGGCACCGCGCTCGACGAACTCGTTCACATGTGGCACGAGTTGCCACCCTGGCCTGATTCGGTCGAGGGGCTGCAGAGGCTGCGCACGCGGTTTGTGATCGCACCGCTGTCGAACGGGCACGTTGCGTTGCTGGTGCGAATGGCGAAAGCCGCTGGCATTCCATGGGATACGGTGTTCGGCGCGGACGTCTTCCGCCACTACAAGCCAGATCCGGAAACATATCTCGGGGCGGCCGCGCTACTGGGATGCGAACCGTCGGAAGTGATGATGGTGGCCGCTCACGCGTTCGATCTCGATGCGGCGGCAAAGTGCGGACTGCGGACCTGTCACGTTTCACGTCCGTTGGAGTATGGGCCCGCGCGGGTGGTCGATAAGCCGCCGACAGGGCGCTTCGACGTGGCCGTGGGCGACTTACTGCAATTGGCGACGGAGATGGGTTGCTGACAGAGGAGAATTTGTCGGGTCCGATAAAATCGGATGCGACGAAAATCCCACGAAGAAGCCGAGGCGAGACCGGGTGACACAGCGATACGACCTGGCGGTCGCGGGCGGGGGGCCGGCGGGGTCCGCAGCCGCATGGCAGGCCGCCCAGACCGGAGCTCGAGTGGTTCTTCTGGACAAGGCCGAGTTCCCGCGCGACAAGCCCTGCGGCGACGGCCTGACCCCTCGGGCCGTCAGCTACATCCAGAAAATGGGGCTGGCCGCCGAGGTCGCCAAGTTCCATCGTGTGAACCGGGCCAAGGTGTTCAGCCCCAGTGAATGGGACCTGTCGTTCCCGCGCCGACCCGGTATGCCTGACCACGGCCACACCGCCCGTCGTCTCGAGCTGGACACAATGCTGCTCAAGAACGCCGAATCGGCGGGCGTTGAGGTGCGCCAGTCCGCCGAGGTGGTCGATGCGGTGCGCGATGACACCGGCCGGCTCACCGGGGTCACATTGAAGAGCGGTGAAAGGGTGCTGGCCGACGCGGTCATCGCTGCCGACGGCGCGTACTCGCCTATCAAACGTGCGCTCAAGTTGGATTCGCAGTACAACGGCTACTCGGCGATCGCGATCCGCTCCGAGATGTCGGCGAACTGTCCGGACGCCGATTCCCTCGACATCTACTTGAAGCTCACTTTCCGGGGCGACCAGCTGCCCGGCTACGGCTGGGTGTTCCCGCTCGGCGGGGGCAGAGTCAACATTGGCCTCGGCTATGTCAACAGCTACAAGAATTGGCAGCAGATCAACGCCACCCAACTACTCGGCGAATTCCTGGCCACCCTGCCCGCCGAATGGGAGCTGCCGCCCATCGACGAGTTGAAGAAATCGAAGGGGCTGCAGGCGTGGCGGCTGCCGATGGGCTTCACCGCCTGGCCGCCGTGGCGTCCGGGCGTGCTGTTCGCCGGCGACGCCCTCGGTGCGGCCCGGCCCGCGTCGGGTGCGGGTATCTCCAAGGCTTTGCAGTCCGGCCTGGCTGCCGGTGAATGCGCCGTCGCGGCTCTGACCAACGGCGGGCCTGACGACTTCACCAACTACGCGCAGGTCGTGAGCGGGGCCTGGGGCAGGGAGTACCGCCGCGGCCGCTTCTTCCACAAGCTTGTCGGCATCCCGGCAGTAGCCAATGCCGGGCTCAAGCTGTTGGACAGTGTGAACCATCCCGGGTTCCGGGCGCGCTTCCTCTTCTGGGAGGGATGGCGAGATGCCAAACGAGGGTCGGCGGCGAATCCGGCGCGCGGTATTACGAGTCGAAGTTAGTGCTCGTGGTGAGCTTTTCCCACTTCGCGATCTCGCTTGCGCGCCCGTCCGCGATGTAGCGATAGGCGGCGAGGGCGTCGGGACCGAGAAGCAAAAACGCTGGGGGCTCGCCTGATTCGACGGCCGCGATGATCGCGGCTCCGGCCTTCGCGGGGTCGCCGGGCTGGTTGCCGTCCATGGTGTCGTTCTCCTTGCGACGCTTGCCTGCGGTATCGGCATAGTCATCGATGACGGTGGTCGACTGGGTGAGTGAGCGTCCGGCGAAATCGGTGCGAAACGCGCCGGGCTCTACGACGGTCACCGAAATGCCAAGGGGAGCGAGCTCGTCGCGAAGCGCTCCACTAATGCCCTCGATGGCGGCTTTCGCCGCGGAGTAGTAGCCAGATCCCATTGGGGTCAGCTGAACGCCGATCGAGGAGATGTTCACGATGGCGCCGGAGCGGCGCGCGCGCATTCCCGGCAGGACGGCCTTGATCATCGCGACAGTACCGAAGAAGTGCGTCTCGAATAGGGTGCGCACGTCGGCGTCGTCGCCTTCTTCGACGGCGGCGCGGTAACCGTAGCCGGCGTTGTTGACCAGGACGTCGACCGCGCCGAAACACGCTTCGGCCTGCTGAACTGCAGAGGTGACCTGGTCAGGATTGGTGACGTCGAGCGCGACAGCGCGAACCCGGTCGGGCGCGGTCTCGGCCAGGTCGGCCACCCTCTTGATGTCGCGTGCGGTGACGACAGCGTTGTGGCCGGCGCCGATGACCGCCTCGGCGAGAGCGCGGCCGAGTCCGGTCGAGCAGCCGGTGATGAGCCAGGTGGGCATCTCGAATGTTTCCTTCCCGTTGATCCCCCCGCCATTCTCCAACCGTGGTTTACTCGCAGCTACGTCAATTAGCAGACAATTGCCAGGGAGTGATGGTGGTTGACCAAGACGGGGAGCAGGACGCGCACATTGAGGTGAACACGCGGGTTCGTGTATACCCGGACACTGACGACGAAAGCGGGGGCGTCGTCGTCGACGATTTCGGCGAGATGCCGGCCGAGGCCGTCGAGATCGGCGGCAACCGTTTCGCCGACGCGGCGCGACGATGGGCGGTGCTACTCGATTCCGGCAATCTGGTGTTCACCGACACCAACCAACTCCTGCCCGAGTAACGCACTCAGTTGGGGGGTGGTGGCTCGGGCGGCGGGGGCGGAGCCGGCGGCGGCAGCATGATCGGCGGCAGCCCCGGAATCTCGATGACCTGCGGATCCGCCTGCTGGGGAGGAGGACCCGGGTCGGGTGGCGGCTCAGCCGGAGGCTCGCGCTCCACCGGAGGTGGCGGCGGCGGTGTCCCATTGCTGATGTTGATCGTGACGATCGACCCAGGGAAGGCTTGACCACTCGGGGTCGTGCCCACCACGGCTCCATAGGCAGACGAACTGTTCACCGGTGTCGGCTGGTTGGCGACCTGAAAGCCCGCGTCCCGCAGGCGTTGACGCGCCGTATCCACATTCAGCCCCGACACACTGGGCACCCGACCGCCCGGCGCCCCATCCACATACCGCGGGTCCGTCGGCGGCAGACGCACCTCGCCGAAGTTGGTGGCGATCGGTTTGATCGCCTCGAACCAGGTGCGTGCGGGCTCGTTGCCGCCGTAAAGATCACCGCTGTAGCACTTGCGAAGTGGATATGAACAGATACCGGACGGGGTGTTGGAGTCGTCGAAGATGTAGTTCGCCGCCGCGTAGTTGTTGGTGAAGCCCACAAATCCCGACGACCGATGCGACTCGGTCGTGCCGGTCTTGCTCGACATCGGCAAGTTCCAGCCCACCGAGCCCGCCGAGCCCGCCGCGGTACCGCTGCCTTGGTCGTCCTTGCTCAGCGCGACCGACAGAGTGTTCGCCAATCCTTCAGGCACCGCCTGGTCACACGCTTCGGTCGTCACGGACACCTCGTGGCCCCGGCGATCGAAGATCTTGTCGATCGGACTGGGTGGGCACCAAACGCCGCCGGACGCCAGCGTCGCGCCCACATTGGCCAGTTCGAGTGCGTTGAGCTGGAAGGGGCCCAACGTGAATGAGCCCATGTTCTGTTGCTTGATGAAGTCGGCCAGGCTTTCGTTGCCGGATGGGTCATACGTCCGCGCCGTGCCCGGAACCGCGTAGGACCGCAGCCCCAGCCGAACCGCCATGTCGACCGCGCGCGACACCCCCACCAGTTGAATCAACCGGGCGAACGCGGTGTTGGGCGAGGTGGCCAGGGCGTCGGTGACGTTCATCGACCCGCGGTACTTACCCGCGTTCTTCACGCACCAGGTTTCCTTGGGGCAGCCCGGTGTGTCGCTGCTGCCCAGACCCTTGGCCTGAAAAGTGCCCGGCACCTCGAGTTGAGCGCTGATACCCATGCCCATGTCCAGGGCCGCCGCCGTGGTGAAGATCTTGAAGATGGACCCGGCGCCATCGCCGACCAGTGAGAAGGGCTGAGACTGCACGGTCTCATGGGCGTCGGTGTCGAGGCCATAGGTGCGGTTGCTGGCCATCGCGATCACCCGGTGTGCGTCCTTGCCGGGTTTGATCACGCTCATCACACTCGCGACGCTGTTGAGCGTCGGGCTGGCGATCTTGTCAACGGCCCCCTTGACCGAAGCCTGCACGTTGGGGTCCAACGTCGTGCGGATCAGATAGCCGCCGCGGGCAACCTGCTCCTTGCTGATGCCGGAGCGTGCGAGGTAGTCCAGCACGTAGTCACAGAAGAATGCGCGATCGCGGGCGGCGATACATCCACCCGGCAGCTCACGCGGTGCGGGCAACACGCCGAGAGGCTCGGCTTTTGCGGCGCGCAGCTCGTCGGCATGCTGCGGAAGATTGCCGACCATGGTGTCCAGCACCAGGTTTCGCCGTTGCAGGGCAGCGTCGGGATTGATGTACGGGTCCAGTGCGGCAGGAGATTGCACCAGGCCGGCCAGCAACGCGGCCTGCTGCCAGTTCAGCCGCGATGCATCGATACCGAAGTAGGTTTGTGACGCGTCCTGCACGCCGAACGCGCCGTTGCCGAACGACACCAGATTGAGGTAGCGCGTCAGGATCTCCGGCTTGG
This sequence comes from uncultured Actinomycetota bacterium, assembly GCA_963744085.1. Taxonomy (GTDB): domain Bacteria; phylum Actinomycetota; class Actinomycetes; order Mycobacteriales; family Mycobacteriaceae; genus Mycobacterium. The sequence continues at coordinate 829,334 of CAVUSK010000008.1, read as the reverse complement.
CGAACGTCTCGTCGAGAGTCAGCGCCATCCGGATTTCGCGCAGTTTGCGGGCCGGCGTCATCTCGACTGCGGCCCGCCGCTCGGCGTCGGTCTGGGCAATGACCAACAACTGAAAGTTCTTCACATACTGCTGTTCGATGGTCGAGCCGCCGCGGGTGTCGAGGTTGCGGGAGAGATAGCCCGACAGGCCGGTGAGCGTGCCCTGCCAGTCGACGCCGTTGTGCTCGGCGAACCGCCTGTCCTCGATCGACACGATCGCCAGCTTCATCGTGTCGGCGATCCGGTCGGCGGGCACCTCGAACCGTCGCTGGGTATACAGCCACGCGATCGGGTTCCCGGCGGCGTCCACCATCGTCGACACTTGAGGAACATCACCCTCGAGAAGCCGCGCTGAGCCGTTGGCGACGACATCGGAGGCGCGGTTGGACAACAGGCCGATGCCCCCGGCGAACGGGAACATCAGTGCCGCCGCGAGCACCCCGGCCAGCAGACAGCACCAACCCAACTTCGCGATGGGTATCCAGGCCGGTTGGCGTTCCGACATGCATAAAGATTAGTGAATCCCGACGGCCCCTCAGGGGCTTCATCGCATAACGATTACGCAGCGCCAGCGGAAGGAAGAAGGGGCCAGGTGTCCGGAATCCACCACACAGCCATCGTCACCGCCGACGTCGATCAGACGCTGGCGGGGCTGGCGCAACTCGGCTTCGATCGGGGTGTCCGGCGTATCTCGATGCCGGCGCCTGGTGGTAAGACCGTTGACATGGCTGTGATCACTGCGCCCGACGGCGTCCGCGTCGAACTGATCGGGCATCCCGCATGACCGCAATCGTCACCGGTGGTGGGTCCGGAATCGGCAGCGCAGTCGTCGGGCGGCTGCGCAAGGCCGGCAAGAACGTCGTGGTGTGGGATGTCAAAGGCGGCGATATCGCCTGCGACATAAGCGATCCCGACGCAGTGACCGCGGCGATCGGCAAGACCGTCGCCGACCATGGCGCACCCGACCGGCTCGTGGCGTGTGCCGGCGTCGGAGCGTCCGGGATGTTGCTGGATCAAAGCCCCGAAGACTGGCGGCGGGTCATCGACACGAACCTGACGGGAACGTGGCTGACGATGCGAGCCGTTGCGCGCGCCATGGTCGACGCCGGCGCCCGCGGGTCGATCGTTGCGGTCTCCAGCATCAGCGGAACGGTCGCCGACCGCGACATGGGCGCCTACTGCGTATCGAAGGCCGGTGTTGACATGCTGGTGCGTGTTGCGTCCGCGGAGTGGGGCCCACACGGAATCCGGGTCAACGCCGTCGGCCCGGGTGTGACCCGCACGCCGATGCTGGCCGAAGCAGAACAACTTCCCGGGTGGGTCGAAGGCCTGACCGAAAGGACCACACTCGGCCGGCTCGGCGAAGCCGATGACATCGCCGAGGTGATCGTCGCCGTGCTGGAAATGTCTTGGGTCACGGGACAGACCGTGTTCGCCGACGGCGGCCTGGCCCAATACAGTCCCATCGACGCCTACGGGCAGATGCGGCGGTCGACAGCCCGGAAGACCCCATGAGGTCGTGTGCTGCCAAACGTGTCACAACAGATCAGTGATGGTCTTCAAGCCGGCCTCATAAAGCACGCCGGGCAGCATCCCACCGTCCATCTCGATGGTCGTTCCGTTGACGAAGTCGGCGGCGCCAGACGCCAGAAAGACGCAGATTCGTCCGACCTCGGCGGGCTCGCCGCCACGCTGCAGGGGCACCTTGTGGAAGTAGGACGAGCCCGTCGGATCGTCCTTGGGTAGGACGAACGTTCGGAAGTTGTCGGTGATGGTGGGGCCCAGCGCAATACAGTTGACGCGCACCTTCGGTCCCCATTCCTCGGCGAGGGAGCGCGTGAGGTGGTTGAGTCCCGATTTGGCGGCGCCGTATGACACCAGCGTCGGTGAACCCGCCGGATGCCCTGCCCCACTTGAGATGTTGATGATGCAGCCGGCGATGTCCTGGTGTCGCATCTGCCGGTAGCCGCGGATCGCAAACCACAGCGGGCTGATCAGGTTCATCTGCACCGCGAAGGCGTGGAACAGCACCGTGCGCTCGAAATCGTCGGAGCTGCGTGGTGAGCCCTGGAGGCGCTGCACCAGTTCGGGAATGTCCTCCACATGGGGCGCGGGAACGGTTCCGCCGGCGTTGTTCACGAGGATGTCGAGGTGTCCGTAGCTGTCAGCGACACGTGCGACCATCGCGTCGATCGCACGGTAATCGCCTTGGTCGCATACTATTTGGGCTGATCGCTCGGCCCACTCCGGCTCGCTGTCGACGCCGGGGATGGTGTCGAGCGGCGACCGGGAGCAGCCGACCACCGTGGCGCCGGCCCGAAGCAGTTCGTGGGCGATACCGACACCGACTCCCCGGCTTGTTCCGGTGACAATCGCGACCTTGCCGTCGAGTTCACCCATCTCTACGCCCTTCCGGATTCCAAGCGTGATTGCACGCCCGGATTCACCCTTTTGCCGGGTCGGTCACTGCCGCGACCGGATCATGCCGACGCGGCTGGTGCCTGAAGACCTGTGATGGCGGCGACTACGCCTCCGTCCACCAGAATGTCCGTCCCAGTGATGAAAGTGGCGGTGGGACCGAGGAGAAACGCTGCAGCGTCAGCGATGTCGGCGGCGGTCCCCACCCGTCCCGCACCGGACATCGCGATCATCGACTGCATCGCGTCGCCGCTCGCCCCCTCGAGCTCCTCGCGGCCCATCGCGGTCGAGATGACGCCTGGGCTGATGCTGTTGATCCGTGCGCCGCGACGTGCCCACACCGTGCTCGCCCCGCGTACCCTCAGAACATTGGCGCGCTTCGCCAGGGCGTACGCGTACGCGGAGCTGTCAACGACGTCCGGCTGCAGGAACGGGAGATCAGACAGCGCATCGCAATCCGTTGTTGCCAAGGCGCGCTCCTGTTCGGCGGGCAAGGGCGGCAGCATGTGGCCGGCCATGCTCGCGATGACCACGCCGGCCCCGCCCTCGCCGATCACGTGACCAAAGGCGTCAAGGCTGAACGCGACCCCGAGGAGGTCGACGCGCAGGATCGCTTCGGCCTTCGCCTGCACGGGCGAAAGCCCGGCCGTGTGAACAACTTCGGTGACCACTCCGAGCGAGGCCGCGTGTTCAGCAAGCGCAGCCACCGATTCATGCGAGGCCACATCGACGGGTTGGGCGGTGACGTCGAAACCCTCGTCGCTCAGGGTTGTGACAGATCGCTCCAACGCGGACTCGTCGAAGTCGGCGAGGAGGAGCTTTCTGCTGCCACCCTGGCGGCGTGCGATGGCCATGCCCATCCCGCCGGTGCCGACGATCACCACGATCCGGCTCGTCATTGCGGCGCCACCTTCAGTGTGAGCCGGCCGCGGTGATCGTTCAGCAATGCGTCCTCACCGTGCGTAGGGGTCACCGTGGATCCTCTCGTCGGGCTCCGAATAGCGCAGTAACAAATCAGCCAGGGGTCGCGTACAGGTGAAGGCCCCGTCCGGTAACCAACGGCAGATCCAACGTAGTCCTGATCCCTGGCTCCGCCGCCACAACGGCGGGGATCGCGTTCACGATCCGGCCGGCTGCGGCGAGGATCGCGGCGTAGTTGTGGTCGCCGTTTCGGCTTGTGGGGCAGATGTCCACGGCATACGACGGCTCGCCGGTGATCTCGACGCGATAGGACCCGCCGGGTTGTGCCGGCTGCGCCCAGTCCGGCCGCAAGTCTCCGCGCAGCCGAGTGATGTGTTCGACGACGATCGCGGGGTGATCTCCGATCAGGCCGCAGATCTCAAACCGCACGGCCGCGAGTCCCCCCTGGGGGATGTGTCCTGCCGCGACGTCGAATGCCTCCGGCGCGGGCTCGCGCTCGTACGACTCGGTGATCTTGTCGACCTTCACCCCCAGGCCGGCGGCGAGCTGACGGATGGCCGCCCCCCACGCGATGCTGAGCACGCCGGGTTGAAACAACATGGGAACCTCGTCGAGGGGCTTGCCGAAACCCATCACGTCGAACATGACGGTCGAGCCGTCATAGGTGGCGTAGTCGGCGATCTCCATGCAACGCAGCTGTTCGATGCGCTGGCACGTGCCGGCGAGGGCGAACGGAATCAGGTCGTTTGTGAAGCCGGGGTCGACCCCGTTGATGAAGATGCTCGACTTTCCCTGTTGCGCAGCCGCTTCCACGCGCGCGATGTACTTGTCGGGCATGACGCCCCAGGGGTACATCAGAAGTCCCGGAGCCGAACCGACGATATTGATCCCCGCGGCGAGGATCCGCACGCAGTCGGCCATCGCTTCCGGCAGACGGGTGTCGCCCATCGCGCAATACGCGACGCATTCGGGTCTGGTGGCGAGCACGGTGTCGAGGTCGTCGACGGCGGCGATTCCGGTCGATACGTCGAGCCCGGCCAGTGTGCCCGCATCCTTGCCGACCTTGTCCGGCGACGACACGCACAGCCCGGTGAGCTCGAACGCCGGATTGCTGACGAGCTCGCTCAGCGCCAGACGACCGACATTGCCGGTGCCGACATGCGCGACCCGTATGGCCATGGACTTCTCCTAGGTGGTTTTGGTTTTGGCGGAGTGTGATTGCTCGAGATAGGCGACGATCGCGTTGGTCAGTCCTCGCCGGGCGTCGTCGAGGTCAGAGTAGGTGCCCAGCTGCTTTTCGGAAGTGATGCCGCGCATTGCCCCGGGAATGAACGCGGCGACTTCGCGCACGCGATTGGGGTCGACGTCCACGTCGGCAAAAGCCTTCTGGCAGGCCTGAATCCAGTTTCGTCCCCACGATGCCAACTCGGCCGCTGTTCGCGGATAGTGCCGCTCGAGCTCGGCGCGGTCGTGCGGGAGCGCCATCCGCAAGTTGTCGATCGCTCTGGAATCGGTGGAAGTCAGTCCCTCGTAAAGGGCGTCGATGATGGCGGCGACGCGTTTGTGCAACGGCGCGCCGGTGTCGGTGCTCGAGGGCAGCTCACCGCGCCGCTCAGCGGTGCGGTGCAGTACCGCGGCCCAAAGCCCGTCGATGTCGCCGAACTGATATTTCACGGCTCCCCACGTCGCACCGCTTTCCTTGGCGATCCGGTTGGCCGACACCGCTCCCGACTCGCCGGACGCAAGCGATCTCAGGGCAGCTTCCAGCATGCTTTCGCGGGTCGCGAGGCCACGCCGGTTGGTACGGCGCCTGGGTGTGTCCGCTCCCGCCACACCCGGATCGTAACGGCTGGGCCGAAGTTTTCACAGAACCCACTATGAAAATTTCGCGGAGCAGGTTAGCGTTTCGTATCGGGCGCAGATGGGAGGACGCCGGGATGGCAAAGCCGCCGTTGTCGATGAAACCGACGGGATGGTTCCAGGTGGCGTGGTCCGCTGAGATCGCTGTCGGCGACGTCCATCGGATGAAGTATTTCGACCGCGAGCTGGTGGCGTGGCGGGCGCAGTCGGGTCAGCTGACGGTGATGGACGCCTACTGCGAACACCTGGGCGCACACTTGGGCTACGGCGGGCACGTCGAAGGCGACGTCATCCAGTGCCCCTTCCACGGCTGGCAGTGGAATCACGAGGGCCGCAACGTGTGCATCCCGTACGAGGATCGTCCGAACCGCGGCAAGCGCATCCGCACCTATCCGGTCACCGAGCGCAACGAGTCGGTCTACATCTGGCACGACGTCGAGCGCAGGGAGCCCTACTTCGATGTGCCCGACGTGTTCGCAAGCTTCTCCGATGGCACCAGCGCGGGTGACTACTACCCCCAAATGACTTTGTACCGGGAGAGATTGGAACTGCATCCGCAGTACGTCCTCGAGAACGGGGTCGACTTCGCGCATTTCAAGTTCGTGCACAACACGCCGATCGTGCCGGTATTCACCAGACACGAGTTCGATGACCCGGTGTCTTACGTCGACTTCACCATCACCTTCGAGGGTGACGAAGGCCAGTCGATCGATGACGTCAAGAGTGGGGTCGAGGCGATCAACGGGGGACTCGGTATCGCCGTGACGAAGAGTTGGGGCATGGTCGACAACCGGACGATCTCGGCGATCACTCCGGTCGACGACAGCACCTCCGATGTCCGCTTCATGGTCTACATCGGCAGGACCGGCAATGATTCGCCGAAAGCAGAGGCTAAGGCCCAGGCATTCGGGCAGGGCGTCATCGACCAGTTCCTGGCCGACGTCCACATCTGGTCACACCAGCGCTATTCGGATCCCCCCGCGCTGACGACAGACGAGAACAAGGGATTCACCACACTCCGCAAGTGGGCGAACCAGTTCTATCCGGAAATCACAGAAAGGCCGGCCTGAATGAACGCACCCGCGAGCCCACCGATCCGGGTGTTCCAGGTCGCGACGGGCAACGTCGGCACCGAGATGATCAAACGGCTGCAGACCCATCGCGATCTCGAGCTGATCGGGGTGCACTGTTACTCACCGGAGAAGGTCGGTAAGGACGTGGGCGAGCTGGCGGGCATCGGCCCGGTCGGGGTGAAGGCCACCGGATCGATCGACGAGATCATCGCCGCCAAGCCTGAGGTACTGACGTTCCACGGAGTGTTCCCTGACGAGGATCTCTACGTGAAAGTCCTTGAGGCCGGCATCAATATCGTCACCACGGCCGACTGGATCACCGGCTGGCATCGCGACAAGAACCACCCGCATCCGTCGGGCAAGCCGGTCACCCGGCTTCTGCAAGAAGCCTGTGAGAAGGGTGGCGCGAGCTTCTACGGCACCGGCATGAATCCGGGCCTGAATCAGATCATCGGCGTGGTGTGTTCCGCGGACGTCGCCGAGATCGAGAACATCACCACCATTGAGTCAGTCGACGTGTCGTGTCACCACTCGAGGGACACCTGGATCGAGGTCGGTTACGGTCTGCCCGTTGGCGATCCGGGGGTTCCGGCGAAGCTGGAGAAGTACACCCGCGTGTTCGCCGACAGCGTGCTGATGATGGCCGACTGCTTCGACCTGAAACTCGACGAGGTTAAGTTCGTCTACGAGCTGGGTGCGTGCACCAAGGATGTCGACCTGGGTTGGTACCAGCTGCCCAAGGGATCGCTCGGCGGGAACTACATCAAGTATCAGGGGATGGTGGACGGCGTGCCGCGAATCGAGACGCACCTCGAGTGGCAGATGACCCCGCACACCGATCCGAGCTGGGATATCAAGGGCTGCTACATCACCCAGATCAAGGGTGACCCGTGCATCTACAACAAGCACATGATTTTCCCGAAACCGGGTGTCGACCTGTCCAATCCGGACAACTTCGCGTCGATCGGCATGACCATCACCGGCCTACCGGCGCTCAACGCCATCACGTCGGTGGTCGCGGCCCGGCCGGGACTGCTCACGAGCGCCGATCTGCCGCTGCGCGGATTTGCCGGGCGGTTCATATCAGCGTGACCGTGTCGCGCGGTCGTTGGTGAACCCGCGCACCACGTGGGTCCGAACGAAATCCGCAACCACCTCGTCGTCATCCATGTCCAACGTCGACGACGGCGTGCTGAACAAGCGAGAACAACATCCGCGCGAACCACTCGCCGGCGGCCGGGACGTCGAGGTCTTTGCGCACCTCGCCGGTGAGCTTCGCCGCGGCGAGATACGGCGCAAGGAACTCGGTGCATTCGTGCAGCAGCACCGCGGCGTTCTTGGTCAGCAGCACGCTGACTTCGTCTGCGTCGAAGTACATTTTCGGGCTCGACGAACCGGCGGGCTTTTGTCACGAACACAGCCGCGAGAGCCAGCTTGTCCTCGAGCGTAGTCGCCCGGCTCATCGCCTTGGCCATCTCGCGGTAGAACCGCTGCGAAGAGTGCTCCGCGCACGCTTCGACGATCGCCGCCTTGTCGCGGAAGTACTCGTAGACCGTGCTCCGCGACACGCTGGCCGCGCCGCGCGATGTCGACGATCGTCGTCTTGGTCAATCCCGTGCCTGCGGAAGCAGGCGAAGGCGGACTCGATGATCAGCTCGCGTGTATCGGTCGGCGTCGTCTGCACGGTCATGGCGACACGACTCAGTCGTCCGGCGCGAGGATGAGCGCGCTCGTCGGTACGCCGGTGCCCGACGTAACCAGCACGTGCTCGACGTCTTCGACCTGGTTGCACGACGTGCCGCGTATCTGGCGCACGCCTTCGGTGATGCCGTTCATGCCGTGGATGTATGCCTCGCCGAGCAGCCCGCCGTTCGTGTTGATCGGCAGACGTCCCGCCGAGCGACAGGTTCTCGACGGTCGCGAAGTCCTTCGCCTCGCCGCGACCGCAGAAGCCGAGCTCCTCGAGCTGCACGAACACGAACGGCGTGAAGTGGTCGTAGAGGAACGCGGTCTGGATGTCGGCGGGCTTGAGTCCCGAATCGCGCCACAGCTTTTCGGCGACCACGCCCATCTCGGGCAGACCGGTGATGTCGTCGCGGTAGTAGCTTGTCATCACCTCGCCGTCGTAGGCCGCGCCCTGCGCCGCCGCGGTGATCACCGCCGGCGGCTGGGGCAGGTCGCGTGCGCGCTCGGCACTGGTGACGACCAGCGCGACGCCGCCGTCGCTCTCCTGGCAGCAATCGAGCAGTCGCAGCACCGGCTCGATGATCCACCGCGAGTTCTGGTGGTCCTCGAGTGTGATGGGGCGCTCGTAGAACCACGCGTCGGGATTGCGGGCCGCGTGGGCGCGGTCGACGACCGAGATCCTGCCGAAGTCCTCGTTGGTGACGCCGTACGTCGACATGTAGCGCTGAGCGTGCAGCGCGACCCACGCCGCCGGCGTCAGCAACCCGAACGGGCGCGTACGGCGCGAGCCACAGCGGAGTCTCACCCGACGCGCGCGCCGTCGACCCGCCGAACCGGAACCCGGACCGTTCGTTGAACGCGCGGTAGCACACGACGACGTCGGCGATTCCGGTTGCCACCGCCATCGCGGCCTGCACCACGGTGCCCGCAGCGGCGCCGCCGCCGTGGGGCACGCGGGTGAAGAACGTCAGGTCGCCGATGCCGACGTTGCGCGCGACCTCGATCTCCTCGTTCGAGTCCATCGTGAACGTGACCATGCCGTCGATATCGCTGGGTTGCAGCCCGGCGTCGTCGATCGCGGCCTTGACTGCCTCGCAGGCGAGTTGGAGCTCGCTGCGGCCGGACTCCTTGGAGAACTCGGTCTGGCCGATGCCGGCGATGGCGGCCTTTCCGCCGAGCGAACTCATGCGGCTCTCCAGGAGGCTGACCGTCGCGGTGCCCGACACGTGATCACCGAGGCTGTTGGTGCCCTTGAACGCGATCTCGACGAAACCCTCGCCGTCCGTCACCCTCGGACTTGCCGGTGACACTGCCGGTGAACCGCAGCGGATCGCCGGGAAAGGCGGGCACGCCGAACCGGATCGACAGCTTCGTCACCATCGCTTCGGGGCCCGCCCAGTCGGTGAGGAACCGCGTGCACAGCCCGTTGGTGGTGAGGATGTTCATGAAGATGTTGGGCGAGCCCTGCTTCTTCGCGAACTCGCGATCGTGGTGCACCGGCATGAAGTCACGCGACGCGATCGCGCCTGCGACGATCACCGTTGCGGTGACGGGGATCTCGAGGGCGTGACCTCGTCACCGACGTTGATGTCACGCCAGGCCAGGGTCGTGGTGCGAGATGTGTGCAGACTGCACAGCTGTCATACGCTTTCCTTCTGCGTACGCGGCGCCGAGCCGCGCCAACTGCTGGGCGGCCGACCCGAGCGTGAGCTCGTTGTGCTTGGCCCACAGGAAGTACCGGAACAGGGGATAGGTGATGTCGATACCGATGCCGCCGTGGACTTGTTGGGCGGTGGCGGCGACCCGTGCGCCGGCTTCTGCGGCCCAGAACTTCGCGATGCCGGCCGCCCGGGTGGCCGAGCTGGTTCTCACCGAGGAGCCAGGCGGCCTGCCACATGGTCCACCGGATCGCCTCGACGTCGATGAACGCGTCGGCCATCCGCTGCTGCACGGCCTGGAAACTCCCGATGGGTCGGCCGAACTGCTCGCGCTCGGTCGTGTACGCGGCGGCGATGCGCAGCGCCCGCTCGGTGACGCCGAGCTGGATCGCGCACAATCCGACGAGTGCTCTGGCATGCAGCGACTCGATCATCTCGGCGCCGTTGCCAGGAAGCCGATCCTTGCCGGAAACGACTGCACCGTCGAGGAATACGTCGGCGTGCGGCTCACCGTTGGTCGTTGCGGCCGGCCAATAGGCGACGCCGTCTGCGTCCATGTCGAGAATGAACAAACCGACGTCACCGTCATCGGTCGTGGCGGGGATCAGGATCGCATGCGCAATCTGAGCCGCCGGGACCAGCTCCTTGCTTCCGTCGATGCGCCAGTCGTCGCCGTCGCGGCGCGCGGTGGTCGCTGGCATGGTCGGGTCAGAACGCCCGGGTTCGGTCAGTCCGGCAGTCAGCAGGCGGCTGACCGCTGACGACGTCGGGAAGGTACCACTTCTGCTGGGTCTCGTTGCCGTGTCGGGCGATGGTGTCGGCGCCGAGGAGCAGGGTGGCGTAGGCCGGTACGGGCGCGACACTCGCGCCCACTTCAGAGAGAAGCAACGCCAACTCAAGGAAACCGTGGCCAGTGCCGCCCACGTTCTCCGGCAATGCAATTCCGAGGAGGTCACTGGTCGCGAGTTCGTGCCACAGCGCGTGGTCGTAGCGCACCTTGCCGGCCTCGACCTCGGTGAGACGTTCCGGTGTGGCACGGTGCTCCAAGAGCTGACGCGCCAGCTCGGCGATCGTCTCTTGTTCTTCGGTGAACGTGAAGTCCATGCGTTCTGCGTTTCGACCTAGTGGGCAGGCCGGAATTGGTGAAGTACGAGGTCCTGCTTTTCGAGGGCACTCTCGAACGTCTCGTAGAACGCCTCGACGGGCATGCCCACTTCGACGTCACCGGGCGCGATCTCGCGCAGGTTCGATACCAGTCGCACTCCTTCATCCAGTTCGATCAGCGCGACGATGTACGGGTACTCCATGAACGGCATCAGCGGGTGTTGCGGCACTACATAGCTGTACACCGTGCCGCGGCCGGAGGACTCGACTGTGTCCCACTGCAGTGAGTTGCACGCCGGACACATCGGACGCGCTGGCTGACGCAGCGCTTGGCATCCCTTGCATCGCTGGATGAGTAGCTTGTGTTCGCGCAGCCCGTTCCAGAAGAACTCGGTATCCGGGCTGACCGTCGGCGCCAGTCTCGTCCTCATCGGCTTGTCCTTTGCTCTTCGCGCAAGCGGCTCATCGGCCCGTCTTGAATCGGAACACCCGGAACCGTTGGCGGCCAAGCACTTCGCCGTGCTGGTCGGTGTACGTGGCCAACCACGTGATGAAGTGACCAGTGCCAAGGGCGGTCTTCTTCTCGTCGGAGATGTCCTCGAACACCTGCGTCGACCGAGATGACGTCGCCGAGACGCGGATAGCGTTCGATCTCGAACTCCGAGTTGGTCGCCACGATGCCGGTGAAGCCGGCCTCCTCGATGAACGCCGCCGGATTCTTTGTCTTTCCCATCTCGACGGGAACACCGCCACGTTCGGCGATCCCTTCCAGCTTGGGCGCGGGCATCGTCCACGCCTGGAGCATGACCGGTGGGGACACGATGCCGCCGAACCGCGACTTCGCCGCGAACTCGGGGTCGAGGTAGACCGGGTTCATGTCGTCGAGCGCATGGCACCAGTGCCGAATCATCGGCTGGTTCACCGGGTCCGGCGCAACAGTTGGCTTGCCGGACCCCCCCGTGGGCCGGCCGATCAGCGCGTCGAGCTTCTCGCGAAACTCGGCCTTGTCGTCGGTAGTCTTCTTCGCGCGAGCGCTCATCAGTCACTTCGTGTCCCCATCTGTGCGGTCCGCAGGTCACGCGGTGTACGAGGCATCAGAAGTGCGGCCATCGCGATGATGTCGCGCTGGAGTTCGTTGGCGCCGCCGCCGAAGGTGTTGATCACCGCGATTCGGTAAGCCGATTCGAGAGCACCGCGCAACGGTGCCTCGTCGCCCTTCCGAGTGCCACAGCGGTCGAGTACCTCGAGCAGTTCACGGGCTACCTGTTGTGTCAGCTCCGTGCCGAAAACTTTGACAGCGGACGCTTCGCCCATGCCGAGTGCGCCCTTGGTCATCGCGGCATTCACCCGCAGGTTCATGATCTTGTACGCCGCAACTTGCGCCTCGACGCGGGCCAGCGCCGATTGCACCCACGGCTGGTCGATGACGCGGCCGCCGTCGAGTTCGGTTGTCTTCGCCCACGTCAGCGTCTTCTCGAATAGCGGTTCGAGCGCGCCCATGTTGCCCAGAGCCGCGCGCTCGAAGTTCAGCTGCGTGGTGATCAGCCGCCACCCTTCGTTCTCGCCGCCCACGACCGAACTGGCCGGCACGCGCACGTCGTCGTAAAACGTGTAGAAGGTGGACACTCCCGGCATGGTGTGCAGCGGCTTCCACGAGAAGCCGGGCGAGGACGTCGGCACGATGAAGATCGAGATGCCTTTGTGTTTCTTGACGCCTGCGTCGGTGCGCGCCGCGAGCCAGATGTAGTCGGCGTACGCAGCACCGCTGGTGAACATCTTCTGACCGTTGATGATGTAGTCCGCATTCTTTCCTGGGCCGTCGCGTACGGCACTCGTCCGGAGCGACGCCAGATCGCTTCCCGCGGACGGCTCGGAGTATCCGATCGCGAACTCGACTGTGCCGTCCAGGATCGCGGGCAGGAACTTGTTCTTCTGTTCCCCGGTGCCGCAATGTGCGAGCGTGGGTCCGACGGTGTTGAGCGTGACCAACGGGATGGGCGCGTTCACCCGCTGCGCCTCTTCGAAGAAGATGAACTGCTCGAGCGCGGTAAAGCCGCGTCCGCCATATTCTTTGGGCCAGCCCACCCCGAGCAGGTTGGCGGCTCCCAGCGTCCGCACGCACTCCTTGACGGCCTCTCCGCCCTCCATGCGCTCGGCGACGGCGGCGATGCGCTCGGGCGTCATCACCGACTCGAGCGAAGCGCGGATTTCGGAGCGCAGCTCCTTTTGCTCCGGTGTGAAGTCCAGATGCATCGCTCAGCTTCCCGTGCTTGACGGTCGCTCGGACAAGCCCTGCTCCGTCCCGAGTCGCACGGGCATGCGCTTGACGCCGGGCACCATGGTCGCGCGCATCCGGTCGACCTCGCCGACGAGCTCGAGTTCGGGGTATCGCCCGAGCAGTACCTCGAAGAAGACGCGGGCTTCGAGCCGGGCCAGCTGCGCACCGACGCAGGAGTGCTCACCACAGCCGAACGCGATGTGCGGGTTGGGATGGCGCGTGACCTTGAATTCCTCCGCGTCGGAACCGAAGATCTCCTCGTCGCGGTTGGCCGAACCGTAGAGCATCACTACCATGTCGCCCTCGCGGATCAGCTGCCCGCGGATCTCGGCGTCGGCCGTCGCTGAGCGCGCCATGTGCGTCACCGGGTTGGTCCAGCGCAGCATCTCCTCCACTGCGCCGGGGATCAGCGCGGGCTCCTCGATCAGCTTGTTGCATTCCTCTGGATGCTCGATCAGCGCCAGCGTGCCCAGCGCGATCAGGTTCCTGGTGGTTTCGTTGCCCGCAACCAGCAGAAGGAAGGCGAAGTTCAGCAGGTCCTCGTCGGTCAGCTTGGCGCCGTCGACCTCGGCGGTGCTCAACACCGACAGCACATCGTTCCTCGGCTCGGCGCGCCGCGCGGCGACCAGCTGCTGGAAATACTCGAACAGCTCGCCGATCGCCACGAAGGAGTCGAGCTCGATCTCGGGATCGGCGTTTCCTGTGCATGCATCGGACCACCGACGAAACTTCTCCCAGTCATCTGGCGGCGCCCCGAGCAACTCGGCGATCATGCGGGTAGGCAACGGCGCCGCGAGCTCTTCGGCGAACTCGTGGGTGGAATCGGGTCGGACGTCCTCGAGAACTCTGTAGACAATCTCGCGCACCTTCGGCTCGAGGATCGCCACCTGCCGCCGCGTGAACCCGGTGTTGATCAGCTTGCGTAGCTGACGGTGCCGTGGCGGATCGGTGAAGATGAGGTCGCCCTCCTGGACCGGGTTCGGCATCACAGGATCGGGGATCGTGATGCCCTTGGTCGAGGAGAACATGTCCGGGTTCGTGGACACGTGGCGGATGTCCTCGTACTTCAGCAGCGCCCAGAATTTGGTGATGTCGTTCCAGCACACTGGCTCGCTCGCGCGCAATTCCCTGTAAGTCGGGATACGGGTCGCCCGCGTAGAAGTCGGGGGAGTGCAGAGGGAACGTGGTACGCAGGGCGGCCTCCCTCGCTACGATCACGGTATCGGACACATCAGCGCGATATGTTCGATGCCCACTGTGTCTACTTGATGAGGACGACGCTGTCAATATCCGGCGATCCTGTTGATTTTCAACTCAGTTGGCTGTCCGCGATTGACGCAGCGAGTCCGACAGGTGTACACCATGTGTTGATCCGCTGACCTCGGTGAGGAAACGATATGGCCGACCCGCGTCCACTCCTCGATACCTATGCGCTCTACATCGACGGCCGCTGGGTGGACCCCGAGGGGGGCCGCTACGACGACATCTCCCCGTCCACAGAGGCCACGATTGCCACCGCCCCCGACGCCAGCCTCGCCCAGGTCGACGCCGCGATCGGAGCAGCGCGCAGGGCCTTCGATTCGGGGCCGTGGGCCACGGCTGCGCCCGAGGAGCGGGCGCGGTGCCTCAACCAGCTGGGCAATGCCTTATTGGAGCAGGCCGACGAATTTTTTGCGTTGGCCCAGGCCGAATGGGGCTGTATCGCCAACGAGCGACTCCTGCAGATCGATGGCTCCCGCGTTCATGACGCTGCGAGCCTCCGAGCTCGCCGGACAGCTGGCCGACGAGCCACTCAGCGCGTTCGGGTCGGCGGGCACCACTGTGCTTCGTCACGAGCCGCTGGGTGTCGTGTCGATCCTGACGCCGTGGAACTTCCCGCACAGCCTCAACGCGATGAAGGTGAGCAACGCATTGGCCGCGGGCAACACCGTCGTGCTCAAGCCGTCGCCGCTGACACCGTTGGCGGGGCTTGCGCTCGCACGAATCATCGCGGCGCACACCGATATCCCGCCTGGCGTGGTCAATGTCGTCACACCGAGCAGCATCGAGGCCAGCAAGCTGCTGACCACCGACCCGCGCATCGACATGGTCAGCTTCACCGGGAGTTCGGCAGTGGGCCGCGAGGTGATGGCCGCCGCGGGCGGCACGATGAAGCGGATCCTGTTGGAGTGCGGCGGGAAGTCGGCGGCCATCTTCCTCGACGATGTCGAGGTGACCGACGAACTGCTGGAACGGATCCTGTTCGACGGCTGCTCACTGCACGCGGGGCAGGCATGCATCCTGCAAAGCCGCCTTCTTCTTCCGGAGGGGATCCACGACGAGGTCGTGGCTCGGCTCGCCGAGCTGGCTGGGCGTGTAAAGGTCGGCGACCCAACGGATCCGGAGGTGCAGATGGGCCCGCTGATCAGCCGAGCGCAGCTGAACCGGGTGGAGGCGCACGTCGCGGCGGCGGTCGGCGACGGTGCGACGCTGGCGGTCGGCGGCAAGCGCCCGGCGGGGCTGGACGCGGGCTTCTACTTCGAGCCGACGATCCTGACCGGTGTGGATCCCGACGCGAGGATCGCTCAGGAGGAAGTGTTCGGGCCTGTGTTGACGGTCCTTCGCCACCGCGGCGACGACGACGCGGTAGCGATCGCCAACAATTCCCACTACGGCCTCTCCGGTGCGGTATGGGGCACCGACGTGGACCGCGCCGTTGCCGTCGCGCGGCGGGTCCGCACCGGTCAGATCGCGGTAAACGGTTGCATCCCAGGCGATGCGCCGTTCGGCGGTTTCAAGCAGAGCGGGTTGGGACGCGAGGGCGGCGGACTTTCGGGCCTGCACCGGTACATGGAGCCGAAGGCCATCGGGATTCCGGCGTGACGGCAGCACTGGCGGGGTTGCGCGTCGTCGAGATCGCCGGCGACATCGCGGGACCGTACTGCACCAAGCTGCTCGTCGACCTCGGCGCCAAGGTCACCAAGATCGAGCCGCCGTCCGGAGACCCCTTGCGCCACTGGGGACCTTTCCCCGGCGGCGTTCCCGATCCCAACCGCTCGGGCTTGTTCGAGTACCTCAATGCCGGAAAGCGGGGGACCACAATCGATCTCGAGTGTGATGCCGGCATCCTAACAGCCCGACAGCTGATTGCGGACGCGCATCTGCTCGTCGAGGATCTTCCGCCCGGAACCCTCGCCGGCTGGCAGCTCGATCCCGGCCTTGTCGTTGTTCACATCTCGGACTTCGGACAGCACGGACCGCTGCGCGACCGCGACGTCACGCCGCTGACCATCCAGGCGGCGTCGGGGTGGATCTCGAGAAGGGATCGGGATCGAGCGCCGGTGCAGGCGGGTGCGAGGATTTCCGAATACGTCGCCGGCGGCTACGCCGCGCTGGGTGCGCTCACCGCGCTCCGAACCGTACCCGCCGATCCGGCTCGGCCGTCGATGTGGACGTGTCGGTGCTCGAGTCTCTGCTGTCGACATTGCCGTACCCGATGCTGATGGCCGAACGAATGCGAAATCTCGGGTCTACCTACCAACACTCGGGCGGCGCCGATGATGGGCATCGTGCGCGCGGCGGACGGCTGGCTCGGGATCAACTGCCTCACCGGACAGCACTGGCTCGACGTGTGCGCGATGCTGGGTCTTCCCGAATACGGCGAACAGCAGCTCGCGATCATGCTGGGCGGTCCCGAACGTGCCGAGTTCTTCGAGAAGGCCCAACCTTGGCTCTCTGACCGCACTGTCGCCGAGATCGTCGAATTGAGCCAGGCGATGCGGATTCCCGCCACCGGGGTCAACGACGGCGCCACCGCGCTCGAGTGCCCGCAATACCGCGACCGCGGATTCTTCGTGGACGCCGGTGGCGACGACTGGTCGTTTCGCCGCCCCGGCTCCGCGATTCGCCTGTCGAAGACGCCGATGTTGCCTCCGCGGCCCGCACCTCGTCTGGGCACGCCACCCGCGGTCGACGCGCAATCATCCGAGCGCTGGCGCGTCGACGAGGCCGCGGATCCAGCCGCCCCGTTCGCGGGCAGTCAAGGTTCTCGATCTCACCACGTTCTGGGCGGGCGCGTACCTCACCTGCTATCTCGGTGCCTTCGGCGCCGAGATCGTCAAAGTCGAATCGATACAACGGCCCGACGGCCATCGGTACTCGGGAGCGTGGGCCCACGAGGGTGAGCGCTGGTATGAGTGCAGCGGCATGTGGCAGGGCACCAATCTCAACAAGCGCGACATCACACTGGATCTCACGTCCGAATGGGGTCGCGAACTCGCCCGCCGACTCGCCCGCGAGGCGGATGTCGTGGTGGAGAACTTCTCACCGCGGGTCATCGAGCAGTTCGGGCTGGGCTACGAGTCACTGGTGAAGTTGAAGCCCGACGTGATACTTGTGCGCATGCCGGGATTCGGCCTGCAGGGGCCGTGGCGCGACTACGTCGGCTGGGCGCTCAATTTCGAGCAGACTTCGGGTATGTCGGCCGCGACCGGCTACGCCGACGGCCCGCCGTGCAACCTGCAGGGGCCGGCCGATCCCATCGTCGGGGTGCACGCCGGCGTCGCTTTGCTCGCCGCTCTCGAGCACCGGCGCCGCACGGGTGAAGGCCAACTCATCGAGGTCGCGCAGATCGAGGTCGCGGCCTGCCTGACCGCCGAGCAGGTGATCGAGTACTCGATGAACGGGAAAGTTCAGCTGCGTCAAGGCAATCGACGGCGCGGTTATGCGCAGGGTGTGTACCCGACCGTCACGGACGACGTGTGGGTGGCGCTCAGCGTGCGTGACGACACCGACTGGGCGCGCATGGCAGACGTGATGGGGCGGCCCGACCTGCTCGACGATCGGCGATTCGCGTCGGCTCAGCAACGGGAACTCGCCCACGACGAGTTCGACGCCCTCGTTGCCGGCTGGACCCGCACCCGCGCCGCGGCTGAGATCGTGGAAATTCTTGGGGCGCAGCATATTCCCGCCGAGCAACTGCTCACACCCGACAGGATGTATGACATACCTCAGCTCGACGCCAGGGGATACTACGAGGAGCTCGAGCATCCGATCACCGGGCGGCACCGCTATCCGGGCTGGCCATTCAGAATGACGCCCGGACCCAACCGCCACCACCGGTTCGTGCCGCCGACACTCGGGCAGCACAACGACGAAATCCTGCAAGGTCTCGGCCTAACGGGCGGTGAGATCGAAGCCCTACGTGAGCAACAGGTCATCGGCGAAGCCGCCCTCAACGCGTAGCGGAGGTGCACTCACCGTCAGCTCGGGGCGTCACGCCAGCTGATTAGCGCACTCCAGCAGTTCCTTGACCGCAGAATCGAAGTCGTCGGCCAGTTCCCACAAGTTCGGAAGCAGGTCTGGGCAGGAGATGACGCCGACGTCGAGTTCGTCGTTCAACGACATGACTGTGATGTTCAGTCCCGAGCCGGCCAACAGCGGGCCGAGTGGATACATCGCCTTGACCTGGCAGCCCAGGAAGTACAGCTGACTCTGCGGGCCCGGCACATTCGAGAGGATCAGGTTGTACGCGGGACTGCTAGGCAGCGGGATCAGCGGCAGAAGTTTCATCGCCACGCCGAACACCGTCTGTCCGGCTACCTGAGTCCAGTCCTGCAGCAGAGTCGGCCCCATGGCCGCGACGTGCTCCTTGGCTGCGCAGTTTCCGTCAGCGATGGCGCGTAACCTCTGGCCCGGGTCGCTGATCTGCGTTTCGAGGCGGCAGAACATCCACGTCGTCTGGTTGCGTCCGTGTCGATCCGACTTGTCGCGCACCGAAACCGGCACGGTCGCCACCAGTGGGGCGTCGGGCAAGTCGTCACGGCTGCGCAGATACCGCCTCAGCACAGCCGAGCACAGCGCCACCACCACGTCGTTGACCGTGACCCCGAACCTGTTCTTGATCGTCTTGATGTCATGCAGGTCCAGCTCAGCGAACGCAACGTTGCGCGCGCGGCTGAACGGCGCATTGAACTTGGTCCGTGGCGCCGCGAAGGGTGCGGCCATGGTTCGGCCTTCGCGGGCGCGGAAAAACGTCTGCACCACCGTCGACAACGTCGCCGGCACAATGCTGGCCAAGCGCCATGGGCGCAATGCGGCTCCCAGCAGCCCCGACACCACCATCTGCAGCGGATTCGCGGGTCCGGCGCCGTCGACGACCGGGTCTGCTGGCGGCGCGTCCGGGCTGATACTGCACAAATGCGCCATCAAGTCGGCGCCGGCCACTCCGTCCACCACGGCGTGGTGAGCCTTCAGCAACACCGCCCGCGCGTCACCGTCGTCGATGTCCTCGATCACCCACATCTCCCATAGGGGGTGGCCGCGATCCAACGGCAGCGAGGCGATATCGCCGCAGACCTCGGCGAACTCGCTGCGTCCTCCCGGCTTGGGCATAGCGACGCGGTGGAGATGACGACCCAGCTGAAAGTCGTCGTCGTCGGCCCACACCGGGTGATCCAGGTTGAACTGGTTGTCGGCGAGCTTCAGGCCAAATTCGGGGACCCCGGCGATGCGGAGCCTCAACGCGTCGCGGAACCGGCCAAAGGTATAGCCACCGGGCATTGTCGAGGTGTCGAGCTTCAGGACGCAGCACACGTTCAACGGCTGCGTTGGCGTCTCCATGTACAGAAAGAATGCATCGAGACCGCTCAGCCGCTCCATACTCGTCCAGTTCATCAAGTGGTACCAAAGTTCGCCGACCAATCTCAATCATTGGCCATGTCAACCGAGATGTCCAGGCTCACAAGTTCTTTCACAGTGCACTAGGAGTCGCTACACCGGTCGATATTGACGACCGCGCCAGTCATGTAGGCCGCCCGGTCGCTGAGCGGGAACGCGATCAGCACGCCTGCCTCGCCGGGTCGCCCGCCGCGATCAAGAGCCACCCGCAGGTTCCACGCCGTGGCAGCCGAGAACTGGCCGACCTGATGCTCGATCCAAGGCCGCCACGGCACGCGGGTATGGTGATGCTCCCGAAATAGTCGTCCGACCAGGAGCAGCTTGTTGACCCTCAACACCATCGCTCTCGAGCTCGTGCCGCCGAACACCGACCGCGGCCCCGAGCAGGCGTTGGAGGACGCGCGCAAGGTGCTGCAGTTCTCGGCGGAATCCGGGATGGAAGGCCGGATCGGGCACGTGATGATTCCCGGGATGATCGCCGAGGACGACGACCGGCCGATCGAGATGAAGCCGAAGCTGGACGTGCTGGAGTTCTGGTCTTTGATCAAACCGGAGCTGCCCGGGATGAAGGGGCTGTGCACCCAGGTGACCGCCTTCATGGATGAACCGGCCCTGCGCCGGCGGCTGACTGATCTGGGCGATGCCGGTTTCGAGGGCATCGTTTTCGTCGGCGTCCCTCGCACCATGAAGGACGGGGAGGGCTCCGGCGTCGCACCGACCGACGCGCTGTCGATTTATGACCGGCTGGTGGCTAACCGCGGCGTGATCCTGATCCCCACCCGCGAGGGCGAACAGGGCCGGTTGAATTTCAAGTGCGATCAGGGCGCGACGTTCGGCATGACGCAACTGTTGTATTCCGACGCAATCGTTCGGTTCCTCACCGGCTTCGCCAAGAGCACCGATCATCGACCGGAGGTCCTGCTGTCGTTCGGGTTCGTACCCAAGGTCGAGAATCGGGTCGGTCTGATCGACTGGCTGATCCAGGACCCGGGAAACGCCGCCGTCGCTGACGAGCAGGCGTTCGTCAAGAAATTGGCCGGCGGTGAACCCGCCCAGAAGCGCCAGCTGATGGTCGACCTGTACAAGCGGGTGATCGACGGTGTCGCCGACCTCGGCTTTCCGCTGAGCATCCACCTCGAGGCGACGTACGGCGTTTCGCGCGCGGCTTTCGACACCTTCGCGGAGATGCTTGCCTACTGGTCGCCGGCGCGGCAGAACGCGTGAAAGCGGGTCAGGTAGCCCGTTTGGCCCGCACCCACTGAATGTTGCCCACGTTCGTCGTCCGCACGCTGACGAAGCCGGTGTCCTCCACCATGTCGCCGAGTTCGTCCTCGTCGAACATGTGGGCGCCCACGTTGGGGAGCATGCGCCACAACCGGGCGGTCGGACCGGCGGTGGGCACCATCACGGCCATTCGCCGGCCGGGTCGTAGCACCCGGGCCATCTCGGCCAGCGCGGCCGTCGGATTGGGAACCAGTTGGAGCGCGGCGATCGAGACCACCCCATCGACTGTCTCGTCGCGAAGCGGAAGCCGCTGCGCGTCCGCACGTATGAAGCCGGTTTGGGGACCGGCTTGCGCGCGCACCGCGCGTGCCAGCATCGGCTCGGAGATGTCGACTCCTAACGCCAGCCCGCGTTCGCCCGCCGCGCGCGCAAGCGAGGCGGTGACGTTGCCCGGACCGCAGCCGACGTCCAGCGCGACGCCGCCTTGAGGGATGGCCAGCCACTCCGCAGGATGCCGCCACGCGGTGAACAGCCTGCGCGCCAACGATTGTGAATTGTCGTACAGCAGGGATCCGATCGGCGAGGCCCACCATGACTGAATCGGACCGGTGTTCTTCGGCAGCGCCTCACTGGCCGATTGGGCGCCCAGCAGCTCGAGATAGCCCTTGCTGACATCCGGCTCTGACGGTGGATCGGCAAGCAGCTCGAGCGCTCTGCGCAGCGCGACGGGCAACTCGGTGCTGAGATCGGTCATGACTCTCCTTCGATCGTGCTCGACGCCACGCCGGATGGCAGCGTCGGACGGCGGGCGGTGATGAACCGGTTCGGCGGCATTGCCTCGGCGACGTCGTCGGGCACCGAGCGCTTGTAGTGATCGAGCAGTTCATCGCCGTTTGATACCGACACATCCCATCCGCGCGAGCGGAGCCATTCGGCGACATCGGGACGTTCCTCGAGATACCACAGATCCTCAACGTTAGGCATTTGGGGCCCACCGCGTTTCGCCGCGGCCTCGCGAAAGCGTTGCATCTGTTCACGCCGTCGGGTGAACCGCTCTGAATTCGGGAAGTCCGTGGGCATCGACTCGATAGCCAACTGGCTGCCCGCGACACTGAGTTTATCGATGCGCTCGAACAACAGTTCCTGACCGCGAGCCGGAAGGTAGGGGAGCAGGCCCTCCGTCGACCAGGCACTCGGCGACTCGGCGTCGAATCCGGCTTCGCGCAGCGCTTTTGACCAGTCCTGGCGCAAATCGACCGGCACCTCGACGCGGGCGCACTTCAGTTGGTCGGCACTCGCATGCAACGTCGCGGACTTGAACTCGAGCACCGCGGACTGATCGATTTCATAGACAGTGGTGCCGGCGGGCCACGGCAACCGCCATGCTCGGGCGTCTAGACCAGCGGCGACGATAACGGCCTGGCGGATGCCCTCCTTCGTCGCGTCGATGAAGAACTCGTCGAAAAAGGCTGTGCGGCAGGCCATGTAATCGACCATTACCTTCCGCCGTTTCTGGAACTCCTGTTCGATCTCGGCGTCGTCGGTGATATTTCCAGCGCCGGAGTAGACGCTCCACGGGCCGTCACCAGCCGCGTTGAGAAACTGTCGCGCGAACGGATCACGGATCAGCGGGTTTTCCCTCGCCGTCTCCGCCGCACGCGCGGCGGCTACCCCGAGGGCCGTCACTCCAACGCTTTGTGTGATGTCCCACGAGTCGTCGTCAGTCCTCGGCACCGTCACCTCCGTTGTCTCCACTGTACGGTCGTGCGCCAATACCGAAATCGTCACCGTGAAGACTGTGCGACTGCTGTCAGCGTGTCACTGCGACAGCCTCACACGACGCGTCAGATGACGCGCAACACCGCGCCGACTGCCAGCCCGAGCACCAGCAGTTCGCCCGCCTGCCGAGTGTGGACCCACGCGAACGCGGCGTACCACAGTGGCCATATCGGGAACTTCGGTGGCGGCTCAGCCGGTGGCGGCTTCCGGAAGTACGGCCATATCTTCACCAGCCGAGGCAGGCCCAAGGCGACGAGCAGGGCGGGCCACGGCATCGCCCCGATGGCGACTGCCGCGGCGACCAACACGTAGAAGCCGACCATCATCGCGAGCGTCACCACGCGGGCGCGCGCCGCGCCGAGGATCACCGGCACCGTCCGAATGCCAAGCGGCGCGTCGTACGGGATCTTGTCAATGTGCTTGCCCATCAACACCGTCGTGCACAGCAGCCCGTAGGGGATCGAGGCCAACAGCACATCCCACCCGACCGTGCCCACCGCGGAGTAGTAGGTCCCGCACACCATCAGCGGGCCCCAGACGACGAACACGTCGGGTTCGCCCAGGCCGCGTTTCTTCAGCCGCAGCGGCGGAGCCGTGTACGCGACGCTGAGCACAAAACCGGCGAGCGCGAATACGACCACCGGCCACCCGCGAGCCCATGTCAGCACGACGAGGATCGCCAGGTCGG
This sequence comes from uncultured Actinomycetota bacterium, assembly GCA_963744085.1. Lineage (GTDB taxonomy): Bacteria > Actinomycetota > Actinomycetes > Mycobacteriales > Mycobacteriaceae > Mycobacterium. Next base: position 805,949 of record CAVUSK010000008.1, on the reverse strand, counting down.
CGAGGTTGACCGCGAGGATGGCCGTGAGAAGCGTGCGGCGGCTGACCAACCCGGACAGCACGGGGTGCGGCGCGTACAAAGCTCGCGGATAGTTCGCGCTGTCGGTGCCGACCTGCGTGTCGAACAGGTCGTTCATCAGGTTGTTGGCGATGTGTGCCAGCACGATGCCCACCACCGCCAGCGCTAGCCAGCGCCAGTCCAGCCCGGGCTGGCCGACGGCCAGCAGCGCGGCCACCAGCCCGGCGAACAGCGACATGGGCAGCACGGCGGCGCGGGTGACGACGATCCAGCGGGTGACCCCGTCGACCGGACCGTCGGGCGGCGGGTTGGTGGTCTGGAATGCGTATATCCACGAACTCAGCCGCGACCGCGACTTCACCTCGGCCATGCTCATCAGCGTAGGCCTGGACTCAGCGATCGCCGACCAAACCCGGCAGCGAATTGACGATCAGCTTGCGCATCAGCTCCGGGCTGAGCCCCTTGATTCGGTCGATCCACCGAATGCTCTCGGGCACGTACCAATGGAGTCGAGAACGGTCGTGGTACGCCCGCCACGCCGCCGTGGCGACCGACGACGCCGGCATCAGACGGAACATGCCTTTCTTGGGCGCGCGGGCGCGAATCTCGTCCATCGTCATCGGCGTACCGCCGCGGTCGGAGTGGTCCGGCGTCGTCGTCAGAATCGCGGTCTCGATGAGCCCGGGCAACACGTCGGCCACCCGCACGCCGTGTCTGCTCCACTCGACGCTGAGCGCCTCGGTCAGCCCCTTGACCGCATGTTTTGTTGCCGAGTACACCGCGAGCCGCGGCATACCGTAGGTCGCCGACGACGAGGAGGTGGAGAACATCAGGCTGCCCGGCGACTTCTTCAGGTGCGGCAGCGACAGGTAGGCCCCGGTGAGCACCGCTCTGAAATTGATGTCCACGACGCGCATGGCCGCGTCGTACGGGACATCCTCGAAATATCCCGACTCTCCGATGCCGGCGTTGTTCCACATCATGTCAAGACCGCCGCCCGGGTTGTCTGCGCAGAAGTCGGCCAGTGCGCTCTCGAAGGCCGTCTTGTCGGTGACGTCGACGGTGCGCGTCCACAGCCGGTCGGCGCCCAGTTCACCGGTCAGCGAGTCGAGGCTGTCGTTGTTGCGGTCCACCGCACCGATGCGCCAGCCCTTCCGGTGGAAGAGCTTCGCGCCTTCGCGACCCATGCCGCTTGCAGCTCCAGTGATGAAAATCGACTTCACAGGTATGGTTCCTCCGCTCTGGCTGGCGTTCAGGCGATGTTCCCACCGCACACGGCGACGAAAACTCTCGGCCTTGCCCATGAGCGACATACTGATTAGGGGCCTGCGGGAAACGTGCTCGCCGCGCTGGACGACTTGGCGTCGCGGCTCGGCTTGTCCCGAAGCGAGTACATCCGTCGCCGTCTTACCCAGGATGCCGAGCGGACCCGGACACCCGTCACGATGTCCGATCTTGACGCCTTCGCAGAGAAGTTCTCAGGACTTGCCGATCCTGCGTTGATGGAGCGGGCCTGGGAATGAGTCCCCATGGCTGACGGCCCCTGGCTGATCGACAAGTCAGCTCTCGCTCGGCTAAGTCGAGCCAAAGCTGCTGATGGAGGTGGCCTGCTCGGCGAAAACAGGAGCGGTGGCGCGGAAAGGCTTTTCGATGCCACCCTTGGTGGCCATGCCGGTCGAATACATGACGCCGTCAATCGAAGATCGTGCGTTGGAGGTCCAAATTCTCCTTGCCGACAAGGGAATGCATCGTGCGGCGTCGATACCGGATCTGATCATCGCGGCACCTGCGGAACTGGCGAAGCTCGTCGTGCTGCACGTAGATAAGGATTACGAGCTCATCGCGAGAATCACAGGTCAGAAGGTGGAACGACTCGCGATCTGACACTGCGGGGTAGATGCGTGCCCGCACGTTCGAGAGGAGACTCGTGCGGTGACGAGATCCACTGCGCTTAAGCGCGCCGACCTGGTTCTGTCCGGCGGAGGCGTCAAAGGCATCGGCCTGGTGGGCGCAGTGGTGGCGCTGATGGACGCCGGCTTCACCCCCGAGCGTGTGTCGGGTACCTCGGCCGGCTCGATCGTCGGCGCGATCGTGGCCGCCGCGTCCCAAGATCAGCAGATGACCGGCGAGCAGGTCAAAAGGCTTGCTCTCGAGCTGGATTACCGCAAGTTTCTCGACCCCGGTCTGCTCGAACGCGTGCCCGTGCTTGGTCCGTCATGGGCGGTCGCCCGCGGATCCGGGATCTACCGCGGCGACTACGCACACGACTGGATGCGCAGTCATCTGAAAAATCTGGGCGTGCGCACATTCGGCGACTTGGCCATCGACGACGATGAGCTGCCACGGGAGCAGCGATACAAGTTGGTCGTGACGGTCGCCGACGTGACGACGGGCCAACTAGTGCGGCTGCCGTGGGACTATCGGCGGGTCTATGGCCTGGATCCTGATGAGCAGGAGGTCGCCGACGCGGTGCGGGCATCGATGTCGATCCCGTTCATCTTCCGTCCTGTCACGCTGAGGGCGGGCACCGGCCTGACGTCCACGCTCGTCGACGGCGGGATTTTGTCCAACTTTCCGATCGACTCATTGGACAGGACCGACGGCAAGAAACCGCGCTGGCCCAGCTTCGGAGTCACGGTGCTACCGAACTTGCCCGAAGGCAACGACAAGGTGATCCCGGCGCTATCGCCGCTGCGCGTGATCGGACCGCCGCATCTCCTCGAAGAGGTCATCACCACGGTGCTCGTCGGGCGAGACCAGGCATATCTCAACCAACCGTGGGTGAGCGCGCGAGCGATCCGCGTCGATTCGACCGATGTCGGCTTCCTCGACTTCGACATCTCGGACAAGCAGGTGAAGGCGCTGTACAACAAGGGCTATGCCGCCGCGGAAAATTTCCTGTCCACCTGGGATTGGCCTGCCTACGTGAACACGTTCCGCTGAGCGGAGAGGAGAAACCAATGGCCGAATTCGACGCACGAGATCGGTTCGCGGCCGCCCCGGTCGCTTACCTGGGCACCGTTTCGCCGGCCGGCCAGCCGCACCTGGTCCCCGTGGTGTTCGCCGTCAGCCAAGACGTCGTGTACACGGCCGTCGACACCAAGAAGAAGACGACCCACCGGCTTCGGCGGCTGATGAACATCGAGGAGAACCCACAGGTCAGCCTGCTTGCCAATCATTACGAATACGACTGGGAGCAGCTCTGGTGGGTGCGGGCGGACGGGCTAGCCGAAATTCACAACCGCGGTGAGCAGATGGCCACGGGATACGACCTGCTTCGTCGCAAATATCCACAGTATCAACGGATTTCGCTTACCGGGCCGGTGATCGCGATTGCCGTCAGCCGATGGTCTTCTTGGCAGGCCTGATCGGGATTACTCTGGAGCCGCGAGGCATGACATGGACCGCGAACAGCTATTCGCCTCGATCGTGGCGGCGAGCCCCGGTCGCGATGACCTCGTGTATCTAGAGCGCCACGGCGACCAATATCAGTGGGGCGTGGTAGCGGCCGACGATGCGATCGTCGATCTGCCGGCGTCCGGCGGGCCGGACGTGTGGATGTCGTTCTCAGCGACATGGCCCGTCGACGATTCCGCGCGGATGCGCGCGTTCTTCGACGACATGCTCGCCGAGTTGGAGTCGATGGCCGACGCCGCCTCCTGGGGGCGAGCGAACCGACGCGGGGAAAACGCCGACCGGTGCCGATGGCCGACCGACGAACCCTGGCCGCACTTCCACTGACCGCGATCGTGACGTACCGAATCACAGCCGACGAGCGAGCGAGATTCAAACGCTGCCGCCGGCAATGGGATTTCGCGTCTCCGCACCGTCGCGACCTCGAGCCCGTCGCGCCCGTCGAACCATCTGTCGCGGCTGCGGTGACCGAAGCCCTGGCCGTCTACTACTACCCGGGAACCTGGGACTGGCCCCATGAACTGACGCAGTCACTGGTGCGAAAGGCGCTCGAGCGGTCACTCGGTGCGGCATCCGGCGCGCTCGAGACCGCCACCGAGATACTCGAGTGCTACGACGCATGGGCGGCCATCGCGGATGACTTCGCGCCCATTCGAATAGAGCACGAGGTGAATGGCCTGGTGCCCGACGCGCAGGAACCGGAGCGCGGACTGTGCACAGCGGACGGGATGGCCGTCACCTACAGTGCTCGCGTCGAGCTGCTCGGGGTTGACGCGGCCGACGAGTACTGGGTGGTCCGACACCAAATCGTCGACGACTGGGCCGACGTCGACGCGCTGCTGCGCGACGAGGAAGCCGTCGCCGCGTGCTGGGCGTGGGAGCAGGACTACATGGGCATGGACATCGCGGGCACCATCCACAACGAGATCCGCATCGGCGGGCCGCTCGATCTGCCTGACCAACGACCAACCGGCGGGACGAAACACGTGGCTCAGAACGAACCCAGCGGCGGCGGCCGATCGATCCCACAGCACCGGCGGATCTATGCCCGGGCGGCAGAACCCCACAGCGGCAAGAGGATCGAACAACGCACCGCGGGGTTGTTGCGCCGAACCCGCATCCGCCGCGGGCGCGACGAGATCGCTTCGGTCGGCGCGCAACTCGCCGTCGAGGCGGCCGAGATGCTCGGCGAGCCGCCGATCTATCCGACGCCCGCCGCGCACTGCCGATTCTGCGAGTTCAGCGCACCGTGCCTGGCCATGATGGCGGCGCATGACGCAGAACCATTGCTGGCCAATGGCTTTCGCCGACATCCCGATGAGTTGGAACGCAAGCCGCGCCTTGGCCAGGCGACGTGGGGCTTCGGCAGGGGAGCGGCGCCGCCTCAGTGGTGACCTGCACGCGTCAGCAGCTGCTGCAGTTCCTCGAGCGTTCCGCGTGCATACCCGCGCCAGAGCGGGCCGAACACGGGCAAGGCCGGCGCGCCCAGGCGCGATCGCGGATGAATCGTCCAGCGCCAGGTGACCGTGGTGCCGGTGGCGGTCGGCGTGAACAGCCATTCGCCGTCGACCCTGCTCACCAACGGTGACAGCGGACCTTTGATCTGCGTCAGGATGTAGCCGAACGCATGCGGGGGATTCAGATGCGTGAGTTCCTCGTGCATGCTGCCGCCTCCGGTCGGCCTGACGGTCCGCGTCTGGCCGACGGTGTCCCAATCGCCGGTCTGGTTACCCACCTTGCTGATTGGCGGGATCGGTCCATACCACCGCCGAAACAGCGTCGGTAGCGGCATCGGCAGTGTGCCGTCGAAGGCGTGCTGCACATCAACTGGGATCTCGCGGGACTGCTCGACCGTCAACGGTTGCGGCATGACACGGATCGTACTGCGGCGCGGATGTTCACCCGGCGCCCTGCGGCACCGGCTCAGCCTCACACACTTCGGGCTCTGGCTCGTCCGCCGGGTTGGCCCGGCGCGACTCGAAGCGGCTGACGGCGGCGATCACCGCCGCCGCCAGCGTCCAGCCGAGCAGGATGTCGATGACGTAATGCTCGGCTGAATACACCAGCGTGAACGCCATCATCAGCACGTACGCGGCCAACAGCGGGCGCCATTTGCGCTGCACCCGACGCCACAGGAAGGCCGCGACCATCGCCGCGAGCGCAGCATGAAGCGACGGGATCGCGGCGACCATGTTCACGCTCACCTGCCCTGAGTTGACCAGGTCCCGGGCCACGTGCATATGCAACGTCTCCCAACCGCGCGTGGAGATCCGTTCCACGTATTCGTTCGCACCCGGTTGGGCGATCTGCATCGCGCCGAGCAAGCCGCCGTCCGGCACTCCGTCCGGGGCGGCGAACATGCATGTGGGGTACGACGGACCACCCACGATGTCGTTCGCCGTGCACCGGGCCGCCGCCCATGGCGGCGCCGCAGGCAACACGATGTAGATCACCAGCGCGGTGAACGACAACGCGACGAATCTCCGGACGAACGCCTTCCAATCGTCGCGGGAGCGCAGCCACAGCACTCCGGCAACCACGTACGGGAGGATGAAGAACGACATGTAGACGCTGCTGATCACGACTTCCCACCAGGGTGGGTCAGCGAGCTTGAGGTGCTCCTGCAACCACACGGTCGGCATGGTCCCGAAGAACAACCAGCGGTCTGCGTTGACCTGCCACTGCCAGAGCGTGGGTGTGCCGACCAGCGTCGCGGCGCCCCGGCTGACGTCGTACACGAGCAGGACCACCGCGAACGGCAGCCAGTCGCGCACCACCATCAGCATCTTCCGCCGGCCGATGCTCGCCGCCGCCAGCCCCGTCGCGACGTAGACCAGCACCAGTTCGCGGTTGAGCGCGACGCCGGCGGTCAACGTGCGGTACACGATGAAAATCGCCCAGGCCGTCACGGCGGCGCGGCGGATCAGCGTGAGCCGCCGCTGGCGGATGGCCGCCGCGTCGTCGATCTGTTGTGGGGGTTCGCGCTGTCGGCGCAGCAGGTCGGGCAGCCGCATCACTCGCGCGGTTGCCGTCTGCACGTCGACGTTGAGCACCTGAGCCTTCCCACCAGCCGTGCCCGCAGTCTAGGTACTCGGATACGTCGTGTTCGTCGCTGGTAGAAAACGACTTGGTAACCCGCAGGACATTCAGGGGTCCCGCAGCGTTCAGATCACGGCAGTGGCTATCCCCAGTCCTCGCCGAACGTGCCCATGCCGGGCCAGTCCCCGCCGGCGAACGTCGTGGCTTTCACCACCGGGGCGGCAGACGCAACACCCGGAGTGGCCGGTGGCGTCGTTTGCGTCGTGGTGTCGGCTACAAAGACTGTCCTCGTCCCTCCCGTGCTGCCGGACGAACTCATGGCTACGGTCACGGTGCCCATGACGGCCACCGCACCCGCCGCCGCGACCAGCGACAGCTTCTTCAGCGATATGCGAATCGAGTTCATGGCTAACACGTTATGAACGAGCGATCCGCTTCGCGTCGTCACCCAAGCCACCCCGACGGGAATTCACAGCTAGCCCGAAGATTCAGGCGCCGAATGTGAAATCGACGTTTCGTGGCGTGTCAGTTCGCGACCGGTTGACTGGGCTGGCCGGGCAGCGGTATCCGCGGAACACCAGGAGTACCAAGCTGACCGGCCAGCCATGGCAGTGACGACGCGAACGTGTCGGTTGCGAACGGCCAGTCATGCTTGCCCGGCGTCGACACCACCGCGCACGTGATGCCATTGGCCTTGCCGAGTGCGCACAGTGTGTTCGCCGCCTGGGTCTGGTCGCCGGGATTACCGGCGGCGTCGCGTCCGCCGAGGCCGACGGCGTTGCTGCCGACGTTGCTGTTGTGTTTCTGCGTGACCCGTGTGGTCGAGACGGCGAACCAGCCCGAAACCCCGCTGTAGGGGCCGCGTTTGGCGATGACCGTACTCGGGTCGAAGGCAGCCCAAGCGTTGGCGTCGCCGCGGAACAGCCGTGCGATCGTCTGATCCTTGGTACCTGCAACCGGGCCGAGGTCACCTGCGATGTCGACGAACGAACTGAACAGTTCTGGGTGCATGACGGTCAGATCGACCGCGCAGGTGCCGCCCATCGACCAGCCGACGATGCCCCAGTTGTGGCTGGCCGGGCTCACCCGGAACCGCGAGATCATGAACGGCACAACGTCTTTGGTGAGATGGTCGGCGGCGTTGCCGCGGCTGCCGTTGACGCATTCGGTGTCGTTGTTGAACGAGCCTCCTGAGTCGACGAACACGAACACCGGTGCGTTGCCGCCGTGCGCGGCGGCGAAGTCGTCGATCGTCTTGGCGGCGTTGCCCGTGCGCAGCCAGTCGGCTGGGGTGTTGAATTCGCCGCCGATCATCATCACAACGGGCAACGCCGGTGGTGGGGTCGCGAACCACGCTGGTGGCAAGTACACCAACTCCGTGCGGTGCTTGAAGGCCGACGCGTCGCTGGGGATGCTCACCGGCACGACGGCGCCCTTGGCAGGCACGGTGTGCTTTTGTTGCGTCGCCACGACGGTCGCCATGTCGGCTTCGTCCGGTAGCGGGCCCGCCGTCAGCTGGTTCCACGCGGTTTGTACCGTCGGGAAGTAGCCAACCCACTGATTCAAAGCCAGCCCGGTGCACAGGACGCACAGCGGCACTGCGACGAATGCCACGCCGCGACGCCACCCGCCGGCGCTGTTCCAGCCGACCACCAAGACGGCGACGGCCAGGCCGGTGAGTCCGACCCATATCCACAGTGACTGCGGCGCGGGGTCGTCCGACATCCCTTCCAGGTCGATGTACCAGTGCGCCCACCCTGCCGCGGCGATGCCCACGACCAGCGCCAACGGCATCCACAGCAGGCGCCACCTGCGCGAGCGCCAACCAATCGCGGCCAGCAGGGCTGTTGCGCTGACGGCCTCGATCGTTCCGGGCAACCACCCGCGCAGAAGCGAGACGCCGTGGCGATAGGGTGCGGCGGGTGCATCCGCGAGCAGTGTCGCGGCGATCGTCCACGTCGGCGTCACGCCCTCATGTTGTAGTACCGGCCTTGATGTTTGCTGTGAGGACGGCTACGGCCCGGTCACGAAGCGGCGTGGACGGTTAGCAGCACCTAGCGCCGGGGTTGGCCTCCGCGGCCGAATGGCGCATCTTCCAGTATTCGCGCTCGGTCAGCACTTCTTCGCCGGGGTGCGCGCGGCGACGGTGCTCGACGTATCGCCGGTAGTGAGTGTCACCCATCAATGTGCCCCAGTACCAACGGATTTGGTAGGCGATTTGGCGAGTGCGTCCCATTGTCGTTGCACCTCCCGTTCTTTCGCCGTTGGAATGAGCCCCGAGGGCGCGAACAGCCGCGACGGCACGGGCTCGTCTTCGGTCAGCGGGCTGCCGCCGCCGCGCATCACCCGCAGCGCCATGATCACACCGGTGGCGAACACGATGATGACGAGAACCGCGAACACGATAGACAGCGTGCCCTGGATGAACGTGTTGCGAATCACGTCGTGGACCTCGTTCTCGTTCTTCGCCGTGCTGCACGTCGTCTTTCCGGCTGCCAGCACCTGCCGGCATTGATGGTGCAGTGCCCAGTACCCAAGGGCCGGGTTCGAGGAGAAGATCTTCTGCGAAGATGCCGTCAGCGTCACCGTCAAGTCCCACAGCAGCGGAATGCCCGGTATCCACAGCCATTTCAGGTAGCCCTTCTTGACCACAACCACGCACACCAGGGTCAGTGCGATCGCGGCGAGAAGCTGGTTAGCGATCCCGAACAATGGGAACAGCGTGTTGATGCCACCAAGAGGGTCGGTGACGCCCATCAGAAGCACGCCTCCCCAGAGGCCGACGACGATGAGGCTGCACGTCCACGCGCCGGGGCGCCAGCTGGGGTTGCGGAACTTGCGCAACGGGCCGCCGAGGTTGCCGAGCGCGTCCGACAGCATGAATCGCGCGACGCGGGTGCCGGCGTCGACCGTGGTCAGAATGAACAGCGCCTCGAACATGATCGCGAAGTGATACCAGAACGATTGCAGCCGCGGGCCGCCGAACGCTTGGTGCAGGACCTCGGACATGCCGATCGCCAGCGTCGGTGCGCCCCCGGTCCTGGAGATGATCGAGTCCTCATCGACGGCCGCCGCGGCGTCCTTGATCTGCGCGGCCGTTATCGGATCACCGCCGAGCGGAAGCGTATTCACGTAGGCGGCCGCTGATTCCGCAGCGGCGTGGGTTTTGCCTTCGGGCGCGTTGATCACAAAGTAGAGGTGCTGGTTGAGGATCGCGGCGGTGACGAGTGCCATGACGGCGACGAAGGATTCGGTGAGCATGCCGCCGTAGCCGATCAGCCGCATCTGGCCTTGCTTTTCGAGCATCTTGGGGGTGGTTCCCGAGGAGATCAGGGCGTGGAAGCCGGACAGCGCGCCGCAGGCGATCGTGATGAACAGGAACGGGAAGAGCGATCCGGCGAACACGGGCCCGGTTCCGTTGTACGCGAACGCGGAGACTGCGGGCGCCTCGACGACGGGTCTTGCGATCAGGATGCCGAGCGCCAGGAGGGCGATGGTGCCCACTTTCATGAAGGTGGACAGGTAATCGCGCGGCGCGAGCAAGAACCACACCGGCAGCACGGATGCCGCGAAGCCGTAGATCATCAGGCACCACGACAGCGCGACCTTGGACAGCCCGAACCAGTCTTGACCCCACGTCGTGTCCTCGACCCAGTTGCCCGCGATGACGGCCAGCAACAGCAGCACGACGCCGATGAGAGTGGCTTCCGAAACCCGGCCCGGACGAAGCACGCGCAAGTACACGCCCATGAAGATCGCGATGGGGATCGTCATCGCGATCGAGAACACACCCCACGGGCTCTGCGCCAGCGCGTTGACCACCACCAGCGCCAGCACGGCCAGCAGGATCACCATGATTACCAGGACCGCGACGATCGCGGCGGCTCCGCCGACGGCACCCATCTCGTCGCGCACCATCTGGCCGAGCGAGCGGCCGCGACGGCGGGTGGACACCCACAACACCAGGTAGTCCTGAACGCAGCCGGCGAACACCGCGCCGATGATGATCCAGATCGCGCCGGGCAGATATCCCATCTGCATCGCCAGCACCGGGCCCACGAGCGGGCCGGCGCCGGCGATCGCCGCGAAGTGGTGGCCGAACATCACCCGCCGGTCGGTGGGCATGTAGTCGGTGGCGTTCTCGAACACCTCGGCCGGGGTGGCTTCCTCGTCGCGGGGTCGCACGATCTTCATCTCGATCAGCCGCGCATAGAACCGGAAAGCGATGACGTACGTGCAGATCGCCGCGATTACGAACCACACCGCATTGACGGTCTCGCCCCGCAGGAACGCGATGATCGCCCAAGCCACGGCGCCGAGCAACGCGATGAGGCCGAAGACGATCTTGTGGCGGACGGTGATCGGGGAGCGGTCGATGATCATGACCGGCGGCAGGTCAGGATCGGTGCGGATGTACGTGACGTCGCCGTCGGTTTCTTCGAGCGTCGGTGAGCTCATGGGGTAATCCTGTCAAACAGCTGGCAGCGAAATCAGACTTATGACACGCATCCGCGCGAAAAGCGTGCATCAAGTCTGATCTCGCCGGAGCCGAACGGGAAGCATCGGGCAAGGCTTTTGCTCACCTCGATTCAATCGGGATGAGCGAAATCGGGTGCGCTGGGGCAACCAGCCAATTTCATAGTTGTACGTGTCGACTGCGCACCTAGTTGCGTTGACAGCTAACCAATGTCGTTCTTAGCTAGCTGCCCAGGCTGACGACGATAGGAATGCTTTTGGGATCCGTAGACCAGTGCTCGCGCACTGCGGCGATGAAGCCGCGGTCGTCGTCGCGCGTGTATGCCTATCGGCGAACAGGGTAAGCCGGTGTCGCGATCTCTGGGGGCGTCGACCATGACGGGGGTCGCCTGGTCGAAGCCCGCCACCGCAGTGGGCGATTTCGTCGTGCTTGCCGGCGAGACTTTTGCCGCGATGTTTCGCCGCCCCTTCGCCTGGCGCGAGTTGTTGGAGCAAATCTGGTTCGTCGCCCGGGTATCGATCGTCCCTACGCTCGTGCTCTCGATTCCCTACACGGTGCTCATCGTCTTCACGCTGAACATTGTTCTGTTGGAGGTCGGCGCAGGCGACCTGTCCGGTGCCGGCGCAGCGCTGGCATCGGTCACGCAGGTGGGTCCTGTGGTGACCGCAATCGTGGTCTCCGGCGCGGGCGCCACCGCGATGTGCGCTGATCTGGGCGCCCGGACGATTCGCGAAGAGATCGACGCAATGAAGGTCATCGGCGTCGACCCGGTCCAGGCTCTGGTGGTGCCGCGGGTGATCGCCGCGACATTCGTTGCGCTGATGCTCTATTCGGTGGTCGCGGTCGTCGGCCTCTTTGGAAGCTATTTCTTCGTAGTGTTCGTCCAACACGTCACGCCGGGGGCCTTCGTCGCCGGGATGACACTTCTGACCGGTCTGCCGCAGGTGATCGTTTCCCTCGTCAAGGCGCTGCTGTTCGGTCTCTCGGCCGGCCTGATCGCCTGCTACAAGGGGCTGCACGTCGGAGGCGGCCCGACAGCGGTCGGCAACGCCGTCAACGAAACCGTGGTGTTCGCCTTCATGGCACTGTTTCTCATCAACGTTCTGGCCACCGCGTTCGGCGTGAAGGTGGCCCCGTGACCGCCTTGGACGTGGACGACGCCGGGCGCGGCGCAGCGACCCTGAATCGACTGGTCGAATCGACCCGCACCCTGGGGGAGCAGACGGCCTTCTACGGCCAGGCCTTGTTTTCCAGCGTCGAGGCAGTCCGGCGCTATCCGGCCGAGGTGCTGCGGCTGATCGCAGTCATGGGGATGGGCACCGGCGCACTGGCCATCATCGGCGGCACAGTGGCGATCATCGGTTTCCTCACACTGTGCACCGGCGCGTTGATCGCTGCTCAGGGCTACAACACCCTGTCCAACGTCGGGATCGAAGCCCTCACCGGTTTCCTGGGGGCTTTTCTCAATGTCCGGTTCATCGCACCGGCAACCGCAGGCGTGGCGCTCGCCGCGACCATCGGGGCCGGCGCAACAGCCCAACTCGGCGCCATGCGCATCAATGAGGAGATCGACGCGCTGGAGGCGATGGCCATCCACCCGATCACCTACCTGGCCTCCACCCGCATCGTGGCGGGGGTGCTGGCGGTGATCCCGATCTACACCATCTCCGTCTTGATGTCGTTCTTGGCGACCCGTTTTGGGACCACGATGGTTTATGGGCAGTCGCGGGGCGTATACGACCACTACTTTTCGACGTTCTTGCACCCGACGGACCTGTTGTGGTCTTTCGTGGAGGCGCTGGCGATGGCAGCCGCTGTGATGGCGGTGCACACCTACTACGGCTACACCGCGACAGGCGGTCCGGCCGGCGTCGGCGAAGCCGTCGGCCGTGCGGTCCGCACCTCGATTACCGCAGGGGTTTTCATCCTGTTGACCATCACGCTGTCCGTGTACGGGCAGTCGGGCAACTTCCACCTGTCGGGGTGACGGCGATGAAGGAGAGGCCCCACTCATCCTGGCGGGGGCGGATCGATCCAATCTGGTGGGCACCTGTGCTGCTTGTCGTGATCGCAGCACTGTCCCTGCTGACCGCCCTGCTGTTCTCCGGAACGCTGCGAAAGACCATTCCGCTCACTGTGGTCTCAGACAGGGCCGGTCTGGTCATGGAGGACGGCGCCAAAGTTAAGTTGCGCGGCGTACAAATAGGTGAAGTCACATCCATCGGCACCGACTCCGATTCGGTTGGGGGGACCGATCTTTCGAAGCTTCATCTGAAGATCTACCCCAAGGATTTCCTGTACCTGCCGAGCAATGTCGAAGCGGAGATCAAGTCGAGCACCGCGTTCGGCGCCAAGTACGTCGACCTCGTCGTGCCCGCAGAAGGCGCGAGCTCCGAGTTCCTCAAGCCGGGCGCTGAGTTGCACTCCCGCAACGTGACCGTCGAGGTCAACACCGTCTTCCAGAACCTGCAGGCAGTAGTTCACTCGATCGACCCGGCGAAACTGAACGCAGTGCTGTCGGCGGTGGCAGAAGCAGTGCGCGGCAAGGGCGATCGCATCGGTCAGGCGATTACCGATGCGAACAATGTGCTGCTCGTCGTGAACCCGAGGATGCCGACCGTTCGGCAAGACTGGCAGCTGTTCGGTAAGACCGCTCAGGCGTATTCGGATGCAGCGCAAGACATTCTGTCGATCCTGGATTCGTTTTCGACAACCAGCGAGACGATATCCAGACACGCGAAGGCGCTCGACGAGCTGCTCCTCGCGACGGTCGGGTTCTCGCAGTCGGGTATCAACACGATCGGTGGAAATCAGCAGAATCTGGTGGGTGCGATGAACATCCTGGTGCCGACAACGGACCTCCTGCTGAAGTATTCGCCGACTTACACCTGCCTATTCCAGGGCGCGCAGTGGTTCCTTGAGCACGGTGGCCGAGATGCATTGGGTGGTAATGGCAAATCCGTGATCATGGACGCAGCATTGCTCTTCGGCGATGATCCTTACCGCTATCCCGACAACCTGCCCACGGTCAATGCAAAGGGCGGGCCCGGTGGCAAGCCGAGCTGCGGCTCGCTACCCGATGTGAGCAAGAACTTTCCGGTGAAATATCTGGTCACCGACACGGGATACGGCACGGGCCTTGACATTCGGCCCAACCCCGGCATTGGCTTCCCCGGCATCGCCAACTACTTCCCGGTCACCAAGCCGCTGCCGGAACCGCCGAGGATCCGATACCCGGGCGGCCCGGCGCCGGGCCCATTGCCGCCCTACCCGGGAGCACCTCCGTACGGCGCACCGGAGTACGCGCCGGACGGAACACCGCTCTATTCGCAACAGGGTGCCCCCGCACCGCCGCCCGAAGCCGCACCGGCTTCGCCCCCACCGTCGTCACCCTGACCGCCGAGAGCAAGGAACAGCAATGAGAGGGACAACCGTCCGCGCCGGCGTGCGCGTGGCGCTGTTCACCGTGATGTGCCTTGCCTTCATGTTCGTCTTGGTGACGGTGTTCGGGCAGTTCCGATTTGACCAGCGCGTCTCTTACAGCGCGGTTTTCACGAATGTGTCGGGCCTCAAAGGCGGAAACTTCGTCCGCATCGCCGGTGTCGAAGTCGGAAAGGTCAAGGACCTGAGGCTGCACAAGGACGGAACCGTCACGGTCGACTTCGCCATCGACAAGGGTTTGACGCTCACTGAAGGCACCAAGGCGGCGGTGCGCTACGAGAACCTGATTGGCGACCGTTATCTGTCGCTCGAAGACGCGCCGGGCTCGACGCGGAAGCTGCAGCAGGGGCAGACGATTCCGCTGGCTCGCACTTCCCCTGCGCTCGACGTCGACGCTCTCATCGGCGGCTTCCGGCCGCTGTTTCGTGCGCTGGATCCCGACCAGGTCAACGCGCTATCCGGTGAACTGCTGAAGGTGTTCCAAGGCCAGGGCGGCACGATCGCGTCGGTACTGGCCCAAACCTCTGCACTGACCACGACGTTGGCCGGGCGCGATCAGCTCATCGGCCAGGTCATCACCAACCTGAACACTGTGCTGCGCACCTTCGCCGCCCGTGACGATCAGTTCTCAGATGGCCTGGACAAGCTGTCTCAACTCGTACAGGCATTGGCCGACCGCAAGACCGATATCGCCAACGGCGTGGCGTACATCAACGCTGCGGCAGCATCCGTTGCCGACCTGTTGACGGCTGCACGCCAACCGATCAACGACGCCGTCACGCAGACGGACCGGTTCGCGGGGCAGGTTGAGGCCGATCACGACTACGTCGACGACCTCGTCAAGACCCTTCCCGACGCCTACCAAGTGCTGGCCCGCAACGGCCTCTACGGCGACTACTTCGGGTTCTACCTCTGTGACGCGATCCTCAAAGTCAACGGCAAAGGCGGCCAGCCCGTGTTCATCAAACTCGCGGGTCAACCGACGGGACGGTGCACACCGAAATGACCCGATCCGCAGCGATTTTCAGCGGCAAGCTGAAGCGACCAACAATCAAACCGCTGGCCGAGCGCAATAGGACCACGGTCGGCCTGGTCGGGATTCTCATTGTGATTGCAGCGGTTATCGCCGTCTTCTCCTACGACAAGATTCCGTTCATCAAAGGCACCACCGATTACTCCGCCTACTTCGCTGAGGCCGGGGGCATCAAGTCCGGCAGTGACGTGCGGGTGTCCGGCATGTCCGTCGGCAGAGTGTCAAACGTCCGATTGGAAGGGACGAAGGTGCTGGTGGACTTCACGGTCGACGATAACGTCGAACTGGGAGACCGGACCGAGGCCGCGATCAAGACCGAAACGGTGCTTGGCACCAAGATGCTCGAACTGACCCCGCGCGGGGACGGCAAGCTCACCGGCGCCATCCCGATCGAGCGGACCACCTCTCCGTACGACCTGCCGACCGCTTTGGGCGACCTGACCACCACCATCAGCGGCCTCAACACCACGCAGTTGTCCTCGGCGCTCACGACATTGGCGGACACCTTCAGGGACACTCCACCCGATCTGAAGATGGCGCTGGAGGGGGTGGCGCGGTTCTCCGACACTCTCAACGCCCGTGACGCACAGCTCCGCAACCTGTTGGCGAATGCGAACAAGGTCACCGCGGTGCTGTCGAAGCGCAGCGATCAGATTGCCAGCCTGGTCGTCAACGCCAACGCTCTATTGGCCGAGCTTCTGTCGCAACGCGATTCAGTTGACGCGCTGATGAACAACCTCACGGCGGCGTCACGGCAGATATCCGGTGTCGTCGCCGATAACCGGACGCAACTCAAACCCGCGCTCGACAAACTCAACGGTGTGCTGGGAATCCTGGACAACCGCAAGCAGGAACTGCAGCGCACGTTGTACCTGCTTCGGCGATACGCGATGTCGTTCGGGGAAGTGCTCGGATCCGGACCCTTCTTCAAAGCCTCACTGGTCAACCTTGTCCCGGGACAGTTCGCCCAGCCGTTCGTCGACGCCGCGTTCTCCGATCTGGGGCTTGATCCCAACGTGCTGCTGCCTTCGCAACTTGTCGACCCGCCGGTCGGTCAACCCGGCACCCCGGCCCTGCCGGTTCCCTACCCGCGAACCGGGCAAGGCGGCGAGCCGAATTTAACGCTGCCCGATGCGATTACGGGCAATCCGGGCGATCCCCGCTACCCCTACCGGGAGCCTCTGCCGGCGCCTCCTCCCGGTGGGCCGCCACCGGGGCCGCCCGCATCGCCGGGACCGGCGCCAACACCGACCCCGGTATATGTGCCAGCGCCCGGCGAGGTGCCGCCACTATCCGCCGGGCCTCCACCGGCGCCTGCGAGCGGGGGCCGGTGACCATGTCTGTCAACTCCGCCGAAGACGGCGCTCCGCACACCACACGTCTGCGCGTTGTGCGGATCGCGACCGCGATCAGTCTGGTGGTCATTCTCGCCGTCGCGATCACCCTGGTGGCTACGCCGTGGTGGAACCGCGTGAGCAGGAACACTTACATCGCATATTTCACCAACACCAACGGTCTCTACACGGGCGACGAGGTCCGCATCCTCGGCGTCGCCGTGGGAACAGTGGAGAGGATCGACCCGCGCCCTAACGCCGCGAAGGTGACCATCTCGGTCGACTCGCAGTACTCGGTGCCCGCCGACGTCAAGGCGGCGATCCTGTCACCGTCGCTCGTCAGCGCGCGGGCGATCCAGCTCGTCCCCGCGTATTCGGGCGGCCCGAAACTCGCCGACGGCGCGACCATTTCCCTGGACCGCACCGCTGTTCCCGTCGAGTGGGACGACCTGCGGCAGCAGCTGGAGAAGTTCACCGACTCTTTGCAGCCCACGACGCCCGGGGGTCCCAGCGCTATCGCCGAATTCATTAACAGCGCCGCGGCCAACCTGCGCGGCCAGGGTGACACCGCGCGCGACACGGTCATCAAACTCTCCCAGGCGGTCTCGGCGCTCGGCGACCACAGCACCGACATCTTCAGCACAGTGCGCAACCTCCAATTGCTGGTATCCGCCCTGTCTTCCAGCAGCGATCTGCTCGCCGCGTTCAATCGAAACCTTGCCGACATCACCACTGTGTTATCCAATACGCCTAACGAGTGGGCCAATGCGACACAGGCCCTCGACGGCGCGGTGAACGACCTGCGCGGCTTCGTCGCCGAGAACCGAGAGAGCCTCGGCGTCACGTTCGACCATCTCAACGCGATCACCACGGCTCTGAACGACAGCCGCGGTGACGTCAAGCAGATCCTCCATATCGCGCCGACGGTGTTCCAGAACTTCATGAACATCTACCAGCCCGCGCAGAGCGCGGTCACCGGCATTTTGGCCCCTGTCAACTTCGCCAACACCGTCCAATTCATCTGCAGCGCAATCCAGGCCGCATCGCGCGAGAATTGGCAGCAATCGGCGAAGTTGTGTGTCCAGTATCTGGCCCCGATCATCAAGAACCGCCAGTACAACTTCCCGCCGCTCGGGGTGAACCCTTTCGTGGGAGCGTCCGCGCGACCCAACGAGATCACCTACAGCGAAGACCGGCTGAATCCGCACTTGCCGCCGGCACCGCCGCCGGATGTGCCGGCGGCGGTGACCGACCCTGCCGCACCGTTGCCGGCAGAAGCGGTGCTGTCCGCTGAAGCACCACCGGGAACTCCCCGGCCCACCGACCCCGGGTTGGGACTTTCGGGCATGATGGTGCCCGCGGCCGCGCCGGCGCCACCAGCCGAACCGCCGCCACCCGGAGGTACGCCGTGAGGCGCATGGTGGCCACGGCTGTCGTTGTCGCGTGCCTGTCCGTGATCCCGGGATGTGAGTGGCGGGGCCTGAATTCACTCAGTCTGCCGGGAACCGAAGGCAACGGCGACGGTTCGTACACCATCCAGGCGCAGTTGCCCGATGTCGTTGTCATTCAACAGAACACGCGGGTGCGTGTCGCCGACGTCAACGTCGGCAACGTGACCAAGATCGAGGTGCAGGACTGGCATGCTCTGGTGACCATGCGCATCAACGGCGATGTCCATCTGCCGGCGAACAGCACCGCCAAAGTGGGGCAGACCAGCCTCTTGGGGTCCATGCACATCGAACTGGCGCCACCCACCGACGAGCCGCCGAAGGGCGAACTCAAGGACGGTTCGGTGATTCCGCTATCCAGGGCGAGCACCTATCCGACCACCGAGCAGACGTTGGCGTCGGTATCAATCCTGCTCAACGGCGGGGGACTGGGCCGGCTCCAGGAGATCAATCAAGCGTTCGCCAAGGCGTTGGCGGGCCGCGAGAACGACATGCGCAGCCTGCTGACCCAACTGGATACCTTCATTTCACAGCTCAATGATCAGACTGACGACATCATCGCTGCCACAGAGAGTCTCAACTCGCTGGCCGGCCAGGTCGCGGCGAAAGATCAGACCGTCGACAGGGCGCTCACCACGATCCCGCAGGCGCTGGACGTGCTGTCGGATTCGCGCAACAAATTGGCGGACGCGATCGACGCGCTTGGCAAGTTCAGTGCGATTGCCACTTCGACGGTCAACCAGACCAAAGAGTCGCTCGTGAACAACTTGCGCAACATCGCGCCGGTTTTCCGTGAACTGGCCAATGCCGGACCCGCCCTCACGCGGGGGCTGGACTTCCTGTCGACCTACCCCTGGGTGAAGAGCACCGTGGCCAACTGGTTCCGGGGCGACTTCGCCAACATCACGCTCGTTATCGATCTGACCTTGAGCCGGATCGACAGCAGCTTGTTCACCGGGACGAGGTGGGAAGGGGACCTCACCAAACTCGAATTGCAGTGGGGTCGCACGATCGGCCAGATGCCGAGCCCCTACACCGCGGGCAACCCGTTGATCGCGCCTTATCACTTCGGGGGCTACTAGCATGCTGCGCTTGTCCGGTCGGGTGTGGACACAGTTGGCGATCCTGGTGGTGATCACCGTCGTCGCGGTGAGCGTGATGGCGTTCGGCTTCGTGAAAGTACCCGCTTTGCTGGGAATCGGGCGATACACGGTCACGGTCGAGCTTCCAGCGTCCGGCGGCCTGTACCCGTCGTCTGTGGTGAACTATCGCGGTAGCGAGGTCGGCAGTGTCAAATCGATCGACGTCACCCGCGACGGTGTTCGTGCCGTTCTCTCACTGGACTCGGCCATCGCCATTCCGTCCAATGTCTCGGCTGCGGTACACAGCCGCTCCGCGGTAGGTGAGCAATTCCTCGAACTGACACCGCAACCGGGCACGGACAGCGACACCGGTCCGAAGTTGCGGGACGGCGATGTCATCCCGGTCGGGAGGGTGCAGGTTCCTGTCGACATCGGAAAACTGCTCGACGCAACGAACAGCGCTCTGCAGGCGATTCCGCAGGACAACCTGCGCACCGTCGTCGACGAAGCGGCCAAGGCCGTCGCCGGGTTGGGACCGGAACTGTCGCGCATCGTCGACGGATCGACGGCGCTGGCGATCGAGGGCGGCAAGACGGTCGATCCGCTTGGACAACTGATCGACCAGTCCCCACCTGTGCTGAATTCCCAAGTACAGACGTCGGATTCGATCGCAACCTGGGCGCAGCGGACGGCGTCGATCACCGGTCAGCTCAGGTCGCAGAACGCGGCCTTTGCGGATCTGCTCAACGTGGGTGCTCCGGCTTTGAATGAAGGCAGAGCGCTGTTCGACCGTGTGGCCCCCGCCCTACCCGTTCTGCTGGCCAATCTGGTGAGTCTCGGCAACATCGCGGTGACCTATCGCAACGATCTCGAGCAACTGCTGGTTCTCTTCCCGCAGGGGACCGCCGTCATGTCGGCGATCGCGCTGGGGGACTCCGACACCAAGCAGGACTACAAGGGCATTTACCTCGACTTCAACCTGAACCTCAACCTGCCGCCGCCCTGCAACACCGGATTCCTGCCGGTCCGGCAGCAGCGATCGCCCTCCGAGCAGGACTACCCGGAGCGGCCCGCCGGTGAGCTGTACTGCCGGGTGCCGCAGGACTCGGACCTCAATGTCCGTGGCGTGCGCAACATTCCGTGCGAGACCGATCCGGCCAAACGGGCCCCGACGGTCGAGCTGTGCGAAAGCAACGAGCAGTACGTCCCCCTGAACGACGGCTACAACTGGAAGGGAGACCCCAACGCGACGCTCTCCGGTCAAGGTGTGCCGCAGTATCCGCCGGGCAACGATCCTCGGATGTTGCCACCGCCGTCGGCCGCTGCGCCCCCGCCGCCCGATTCAGGGGCGCCGCCGCCGGTCGCATTCGTCCCTTATGACCCGGCCACCGGCAACTACGTGGGCCCGGATGGTCGTCCCTATACCCAGTCCGATCTGGCTGATAGCACGAAAGGCAAGACATGGCAGAGCATGCTGATGCCGCCGAGCGGATAGACGATCCGGCGACCGTGGATGAGCCCGGCGAGGTGGACGATCTCGACGCCGAAGACAGCGTGTCCGCGAGCGCTGAAACGGCAGCGCGACGGGTACTTTCGGGTACGCGGTCGTTGATCACCGTGGGTCTTGTCGTGGTCGCGGTCCTGGTCGGTTTGGTTGGCTGGCTGGGATACCACAGCTACCAAGCCCGCGAGGCGCAGGCGCAGCGCAACCTATACGTGCAAGTGGCCCGTCAAGCGGCGGTCAACCTCACCACCGTCAACTACACCGAGGTTGACGCCGACATTCGGCGAATCCTGGATTCGGCAACGGGCACCTTTCACGATGATTTCCAAAAGAGATCGCAGCCGTTCGTCAACGTAGTCAAACAGGTGCAGTCGAAATCAGAAGGCACAGTCGCCGAAGCCGCTCTGGTATCCGAAACCGATGATCAGGCGCAGGTGGTCGTCGCGGTGTCGGTGAAGACGTCGGTTGCCGCTGCGCCGGAACAAGACCCGCGCAGATGGCGGCTGCGGATAAGCGTTCAGAAGACAACGGATGGCGCCAAAGTATCGAACGTCGAGTTCGTGCCATGAGCAGCCGCACAGCTATCAGAGCAGAGGAGAACTCCACAATGACGGTCGACACTGACCTCATCACCGACGCATTGCCGCCGGAACTCGAGGACAAGCACCCGCACCCCGGTGCCGATGTTGACACCGACGAGCGGATCGATGTGGCCGACGGAGATGAAGCGGCCGACGATGCAGATCTCGTCGACGCAGCCAAAGCGCCGGCCGAACGGGGTGCCCGATTCTCTTGGACGCGTCTTCTCGCCTATGGGGTGCTGCCGGCATTGGCGTTGGTCCTTGCCCTGGGTGCGGGTTACCTGAAATGGCAGAACGGTTCGGCGCGAGAATCGCGAACGGCAGCCGAGCAGTCGGTTCAAGCCGCCACCGACAGCACAATCGCGCTCCTGTCATACCGGCCAGACACGGTGGACCGAGACCTGACCGCAGCTGCTGACCGGCTCACTGGCACTTTCCATGACGAGTACACACAGCTCGTCAGCACGGTCGTTGCTCCCGGCGCCAAGCAGCAGCACATCTCGGCTTTAGTCACGGTGCCGGTCGCAGCTTCGGTATCAGCAACCGAAACCCATGCGGTGGTCTTGGTTTTCGTCAATCAGGCCACCACCATCGGCAACGATTCCCCCACGCAGACCACTTCCAGTGTGCGCGTGACTCTCGACAAGGTCCATGATCGATGGCTCATCTCGCAGTTCGACCCAGTGTGAACTGTGCGGTCACCGGTCTGGTCGCGGCGTTGACCGCTGTGTTCGGTCTCGGAACGCCGGTCACGCCGCAGGCCCGTGCGGACGGGGTGGCATATCTGGTCAATGTGGCCGTGCGACCCGGCTACAACTTTCCCAACGCCGACGCCGCGCTCGCCTACGGTCACGGCATGTGCGAGAAAGTCGCCGCAGCACGCGCACGTGAGCCCGTCGCCGATTCGAGAAAGTTGGCATCATGGATCCCAAGACCCGACAGCGCAAATCACGAAGAGTTCAACACGACGCGTGGCAGCCAGCCGTTCCTAAGATTGAGTTGGTGAGTGGCGATGATGTGGGGTAAGCGCGACGACATGGTCATCCACCAAACCGCCCCGTTCAACGCCGAACCGTGCCGAACGGCATTGGCGTACGGCGACATCACTCCGATCGACACCTTCTACACCCGTAATCACGGCGCCGTACCCGAGATTGCGACCGCCGACTGGCAACTGACTGTCGACGGCCTCGTTGACCGAGAACTGACCTTCAGTTACGACGACGTGACGACGCGTTTCATGGCGCACACTGTGGTAGCTACGCTGCAGTGCGCGGGCAATCGGCGTTCCGGTTTCAACGAGATCCGGCACATCCCCGGTGAGGACCCCTGGGGTGGCGGAGCTACATCGACGGCGCGCTGGCGCGGGGCTCGGCTGGCCGATGTACTGCGGGCCGCGGGAGTGCGTGGCGACGGCGACCTGCATGTCGCATTCGTGGCTCCGGATGTGTCGGAAATCGCGACGCCGGCGCAGCCGTACGGCAGCTCGATCCCGCTGTCGAAGGCGTTGTCGGCCGAGGTGCTGCTGGCCTGGGAGATGAACGGCGAACCGCTGCCCGACGTCCACGGCGGTCCGGTGCGGGTCGTAGTGCCCGGTTACATCGGCGCCCGCAGCGTGAAATGGGTCAGCGGCGTCACCGTGCAGAACACGCCGTCGGACAACTACTTTCAGGCCCAGGCTTATCACATCCTGCCCGCTGACGCCGATCCCGACACCACCGATCCCGCGACCGGCATCTCGCTGGCGTCGGTCGCGCTGAACTCCGAGATCCTCACCCCCGAAGACGGATCCACCGTGTCGGCCGGCCGCCGTACTGTTCACGGGTACGCATTCGCCGGCGACCACCGCGAGGTCGCCCGGGTCGACGTGTCGCTCGACAGTGGCAGGACGTGGCGTCAGGCGGAATTGCGGCCACAGTGCAGCCCCTGGTCGTGGCGGCTGTGGTCACACGATGTCGACCTGACTCCCGGCGAGGTGCAGGTCATCGCGCGCGCCTGGGATACCAGCGGCGCTTTGCAGCCGGAATCCGCGGCGGCGCTGTGGAACCCGAAGGGTTACGCCAACAACTCCTGGCCGAGGATCACGGTGAACGTATGCGGGTAGAGATCATCGAGACATCGAGTCTGGGCGATCGCAGTTACGTGGTGGTCAATGGCGGCACAGCGGTCGTCGTCGACCCGCAGCGGGACATCGACCGCGTCATTCAACTAGTCGCCGATTGCACCGCACACATCACCCACGTGCTCGAGACGCATCTTCACAACGACTATGTGACCGGTGGCCTGGAGCTGTCCAGATTGACGGGTGCAGAGTACGTCGTCCCGCGTGGCGACGACATCGGATACTCCGCCCGTCGAGTGGGCCACCGTGAAGTGATCGACGCCGAGGGGTTCTCGCTGCGGGTCCTCCACACGCCGGGCCACACGCGCGAACACGTCAGTTATGTGCTTGACGAAGGCGCGGGCGGGACGGTAGGGGTGTTCACCGGACGCTCAATCGGTCGATCAGTATCGGTCGGTGCGGCGACTCGCGGCCGAACTTCCCGCCCACACCGAGGTGTATCCCACCCATGGATTCGGTAGCTTCTGCTCGGCCGGCGCGGTCCGTCGCGACGCGTCGACGATAGGCGAGCAGCGCGCAACCAATCCGGCGCTGACCCAGGACGAAACGAGTTTCGTCGAGGAGATGCTGGCCAACCTGTCGGCCTATCCTGCCTACTACGAGCACATGGGCGTGATCAATCGGAACGGCCCTGCCCCCGTCAAGCTGTCCACACCCACTCCGGCCGATCCCGCGGAATTGCGGCGGCGCATCGCAACGGGGGAATGGGGTGGTGGACCTGCGAAGTCGGTCCGCCTTCGCAGCCGGTCACCTCGGGGGTTCCTACGGCTTCGAACTGTCCGACTCGTTCGTAACCTATCTTGCCTGGCTCTATGCCTGGGGCGCGCCACTGACCCTGATCGGTGAAAGCGCTGCCCAGATCGACACGGCGCGGCGGGAACTCGTGCGCATCGGTGTCGACGAGTTGCGAGGTGCCGCCGCCGGAGACATCGAAGAACCGGCCGGCGAATCACGCCTGCGTTCGTATAGGGCGCCGACTTTGCCGCGCTGACCGTCGAGGTCCGTCGTGATGATGTGGCCGTACTTGATGTGCGCCGGAGCGACGAGTATGAACACAGCCACGTGCGGACAGCCATCAATATTTCGGTGCACGAACTGGAGCACCGGCTGGGCGAATTGCTGCGCAGTGAGATCTGGGTGCACTGCGCCAGCGGCTATCGGGCGTCGGTCGCGGCGTCCATCCTCGACAGGCATGGCCGGCGGGCTGTCTTGGTCGACGACGACTACAGCGTTGCTGAGGAACTCGGGTTGACGGAATCGGGCTCGCTATAGCGAATTCTGATATGCCGATGAGGGGGCCGTCGCTGCGAGCAGTTCAGGCGTGGACTTCACCGGGGCGGGTGCGGTCTACGACCAGCGATTACTCCTTGTCGCGGGATCGCACCTCCCGCCTGAGCTCGATCACCTGTTTCTCAAGGTCAATCACAGCCTGGGAGCACATGGCTGTCAGTCCAATGAGTTTCACGACTACGGACCATATCCGGCTCTTGCCGGTAAAGGATTCGTCGAACTCGGCGAACCGGTCGTGGAGTTCCCTTCCGATAACGGATTCGGGATCGAGCTCCATCCGCCGCATTTTGCTGAACGGCGAGAAGTCGGGTGTTTCTTCGAGATCGGACTCCATCTTCCGAGCATAGGCCGCGGCCGGTGGGCCGAAGCGACCTCCTTGCCGGCGCCGACAACGTGGCTGGTCAGGCCAGACCTTTGTTAGCGCCGTCAAGTCTGTCACCTGGCCCGGATAGTGGGGGGCATCGATCGACGGCGGCGCGTGCGTCGGATCGTGCCGGCCCGGGTTAGCGCAAGCGACGCGCCGGAGATCCGCACATCGCCCTTGTAGGCACATTCCATCACCCTCGCCGCGATATTGACGTCGACGCCTAGCCAGTCCGATCCGATGCGCTGCGGCCGCCCGGTGTGGATGCCGACCCGCGTTGTCGGGGTATAGCCGTCGACCTCAACGGTTTCGCGACCTCGAAACCGCCGGATCCCGTCGTCGACAATCGGTCGCCGAAATGCGATCGGCCACCCACAACTCTTTTGGGCGGTGACACGCGCCGCGCCGGCGTGTACGGAGTACCCGTGACGTCAAAGCGAGCCGAATTGGCCTCCGCCAGCGTTGCCCTCCACGCCTGGCGCGTGGTTGGTGGACCTCAGCCACTGCCAGCGATCTGGGGTAAGGACCCAGCAGCTTCCATCCCCGTCTTTGTCGACGATGAGTACACCGCTCGGATAGATCGTGTACTCAGCGACGTCACCGAAGTCATAGGTTTCCCACCTGGTGGATGGCTCCTGGCTGCCTTCTTCGACTGGGCCACGCGCGTAGATGGTAAATGTCATGGGTAGGAGCCTGCCATGACGGCGGGCTGAGTGCTGCGGTTGACGGAGCCTCGTTGCCGTTCCGGCCGCGCTGTCGGCCGGTGCTCGGCATCCTGCAACCTACGTTGGTCATCTCCCCGGGCGCTGTCCGTGACGAGGCGTCGCGCGACGTTGGGAGCGACGAAGCCAGTGAGCGCCACCGTGACACACGGTCGGGAAACCGCTCACGCGCCCCAGCTGCTTGCACAATGGCTCGACCCGTCCTGACCCGCCTCAGAACGGTACTGACATGCTCGCCGTCAGTGCTGGATGCGCTCTGGGCGGTCTGATTGTTAGCCCGATGCTCGACGGATATCGTTGAGGTTGTTCCGGGAGACCGACGAGCGGCTGCACGACGTGCTTAGGGGCAAGGAATAGAGGAGGGCCGGTGAGCGCCCAGGAACACGAGCCGACCGGAACTGTTCGCCGAGAACCCGTTCACGGCGCGTTGGCCGTATGCATTACAGGTGGCTATCGGGTGATGTTCGCCGAGAATGACCAGGTGATGCTTCTTTCCCACGCGGATGCCCAGAATCCCGGTGTGTGTGACTGGCCGATCATCTGGTGCCCAAACGCCGCCTATCACGAGCAGGACAACATCCGCCGTGCGCAAGGCGCGGAGCCGTACCAGCCATGACCGCACGCCAGCCCGACCGAGACCCAGGCCGCGCTGTGGAAGTACGACATGCGCGCCGCCCGGGTATCCGCCATGGCCTGCAAGACCGTCCACCGCGCCCTGGCGGCGATCGGACCCGGACTCTGCAGTTCGAAAGACCGATGGCGGATGGCGGGAGGGTCGCCAAGGCCGCTCGAAATGATGCGGCCTTCAGGCCGTGTGTCTGATCAATCCGAGTTCGCGAGCACGGGCGACCGCATCGGCGCGATTGTGCACACCCAACTTTTTGTATGCCCGTTCGGCGCGTTCTTTGGCGGCGGAGCGCGAGATCCCAAGCTTGTCGGCTACCAGCGCGAAGGCCATCTTGGTCGGCAAGTAGCGCAGAACTTCCAATTCGACCGCCGAGATGGAGGCGACGACCGCCGCGTCGTCTGCTTTCTGGTGAGCGGCATCGATCGCCGCCGCAGACGCCCGCTCCGCCTCGGTTTGCGCGGCGTACGCTGCGTCGATCACTCGGGCGGTGTCCTCCAAGGCGGCGAGGTGCACGCTGACGAGCTCCTCGGCCCGTTCTCCGATGAAGCCCTCGCTGAACACGACGCCGCCCAGATCCGCGATCGAATCGAACAGCGACCTGGCCCACCGATGTTCCACAAGGATCAGGGCCAGGCCCGAACCAGGGACAAGCGACTCCACCAGAGTCTGGGCTCGCTCGCTCTGCAGCACACGGACACCACGGCCCTCGAACAAGGCGAACAGATCGGCGGGGTTGAGTAGGGCGTCGGCAATCAGCAGGTCGCCGAAGTCCTCGTCCGCGATCTCCACCCGCGTGAGTGATCCATCATCGTCCATCGTCAGCACAACCAAATCGACCAGGCGAAGCACGCCATGTCCTTGCAGCCTGTCGATCTCCTCGATGATGGTGCCGACGAATCCGACACCGGGTTCGAACCCGACCGCGATCAACTGGATCGGCCCAATCGTGCTTGCCTCTGGTCCGGCGTCCACCGCGTCCTCGTTCCTCTGGGCCGTGGTCGAGTTGACATGACGATCAATTCGGAGCCCGCTGCGCGTAATGGTCCAACAGGGTTGACCGAACGATAAGGGCAATAGGTCACCGGTTAGCTAATGGGCGCACCTGGCGTCTCGTCCGGCCCGACCGCGCGGAGATCGGGCAGGGGGCCACAACCTCCAGCAGTACGGTTGACCTCGCCGCACTCCCTGCGGCAAGGAGCGCGATAGGAGGGAACATGGCTGACCTCAAACAGCTAGCAGACGAAGCCGCCAAGGAATTACTCAAAGCGATAAGAGACCAAGCACGAAAGGCCAGTGACTTGAAGTTGCTCCAGCTCGCGCAGGCGTATTCGCTTATCGTCTCGGCGGAGACCACGGCCGAGCTGGTGGACGAGGGCGCAACCGAGGAGGTGGATGCCGAGCCTGTTCAAACGTGGCACCCTCCGATCACCCCGGACTAGAGTAGCTGGCCTCACTCACGAATTCTGATCCGGCTGCCTGAGCAGGGGCGAACGCAGCGCCCGCAAAGAGGACCGTTCGCATTCCGAGCATCGGACGTGGTTGTCGCGCTCCGGTGGCAGCATGTGCGTGTGACCACGACAACGCTTTCCTGGGATGTGGTGCCCGTCGACAAGCCAGACGATGCCAATGTCGTGATCGGGCAGGCGCACTTCATCAAGACAGTCGAGGACCTGCATGAGGCGATGGTGGGGGTGAGCTCGTCGCTACGGTTCGGGCTGGCCTTCTGCGAGGCCTCCGGGCCACGGTTGGTTCGCCGCACCGGCAATGATCCTGAATTGGTCGAGCTCGCGACCCGCAATGCACTGGCCATCGCTGCCGGGCACTGCTTCGTGATCCTTTTGCGTGACGGGTTCCCGGTCAACATCCTCAACCCGGTCAAGGCGGTGCCCGAGGTCTGCACGATCCACTGCGCCACAGCAATCCGGTTGACGTCTTGGTCGCGGTGACCCCGCGTGGCCGTGGCATTGTGGGCGTCGTCGACGGACAGGCGCCCCTCGGGGTGGAGACCGATCGCGACGTGGCTGATCGGCACGACCTGCTGCGCGCCATCGGTTACAAGCTCTAACAGCATCCGTTGCGGAACGCGGCGAGTTCCGCACGGTGGTCTCAGGGAGTTGCCGTTTGATGCTGCAGTGGTGGCAGCTCCGTTCCACACCGATGCGAAGCGGGATCCTCGCCAAGGTCAGCGTACTGAAATCGCTTGGCAAGCCTGGCGATTCGCGCGCGATGACGGCAACGCCCCGCCCGCCGCCAGGGCGCCACCCTGTTCGAACGTCGCGGCGCCCTCGACGATTTCGAGCCATAAGCCCCCACCCGTCAGGCGGGTGCGACGACTTTCAGTGTCAGTACAACGCATAATTGACGCGCAAGACGCGCTCAAGACAAGGGCCGGGTGACATCACATTTGGCGAATGATCCCCCTGGTTTGAGCACTGCGAGCGAGGGTAAATTTCAGATCATGAAATATTTCACCGGGAGCCTCACGTGCAGCTACGAACCCTGATCCCCGCCGCAGTTGCGGTCACGGCCACCGCGGTCGTCGGTGGTCTGGCCAGCCGGTCGGCCGATTCGCCGTGGTATCGATCGCTGCGCAAGCCGTCCTACCAGCCTCCGCGGCAAGCGTTCCCGATTGTGTGGCCAATGCTGTACGCGGACATCGCGCTTGTTTCGTCGAACACTCTCGACGAGATGGAGGGGCAGAAGCCGCAGCGGCGCCGGTACATTACGGCCCTGACGGTGAACCTTGTGCTTAACGCCGGCTGGTCGTGGTTGTTCTTCAATCGACGGTGGCTGGGCACCTCCGCGATTGTGGCGGCGGCTCTCGCCGCGAGCAGCGCCGACCTGACCCGCCGCGCGGCTGCCGTACAGGGCACCCGTGCCGCTCCGCTCGCATTGTACCCGATGTGGTGTGCATTCGCGACGATCTTGTCCAGCCATATCTGGCTTCTCAACCGACGCTGAGGGGCAGTGATCCCGTTGATGAGACTCACCAAGCTCGCCGAACAGATCGTTGAATCCGTCGCCGCCGTGGTCGGCATCCGGGTAGGTACCGAGGAACCGCAGTACACGCGGTATCAGCTGACGGGCGATGTCGAGATACGCAGCTAAGGTCCGCGAATCGCCGCCGAGACTACGGTCATCGACGACGAAGACCGCGCCCGCAACATCGGCTTCCGCCGGTTGGCGGGTTACATCTTCGGCAACAACCGCCGTGAGCAGACGATTTCGATGGTCAGCCAACAGACGACACGGGGCGGCGAGCAGATCGCGATGACCGCACCCGTTGTCCGGTCCCCAAGTGCCGACCGCGGCTGGGTTATCCGGTTCTTCATGCCGTCGAAGTGGACGGTGGGGGCTCTTCCCACGCCCACCGACGATCAGGTCCGCCTGGTCACCATGCCACCCGAAACGGTAGCGGTGTTGCGATTCAGCGGCGACCGCGGCCCGAAGGCCGTAGCCGCCCGTACCAGGGAGCTCGTGAAAACATTGCAGGACAACGGTATCGAGCCCATAGGTGAGGCCAATGCTTGGTTCTACGACCCGCCGTGGACGCTGCCGTTTCGGCGTCGCAACGAGATTGCGGTTCCGGTGGACCCGGCACTGGGAACGATGCGCCATTGAGCGCACAACAGACTTGCCTAAGCGCTGAATTCTATTGCGCCGCATAGCTCCTAGACTTTTTGTCTCACCGCTTTCAGCGGGGGTTACGTCCCGGAGCCTAGCGTCAGCCCCGTTCGTACAGTTGCCGCACCGTGTCGATGGTGTCGGCCTCGGCGGGGTCCTTGTCGTCGCGGTAGCGCAGCACCCGCGCGAAGCGCAGCGCCATGCCACCCGGGTAGCGGGTGGAGCCCTGCACCCCGTCCAACGCGATCTCGACCACCTGCTCGGGCCGCAGTTTCACCACATAGCCATCGGTGGGGCCGTCGGCAAGCTCGGTGAACCGCTGCGTCTGCCACTCGAGCATTGCGTCGGTCATGCCCTTGAATGTCTTGCCCAGCATCACGAACTCGCCTGTTTCGGAGTCGCGGGCACCGAGATGGATGTTCGACAGCTTGCCGGTGCGCCGCCCGGAGCCCCACTCGACCGCCAGCACCACCAGGTCCAGGGTGTGCACCGGCTTGACTTTCAACCACCCTGCACCTCGGCGACCGGCCTCGTACGGGAGGGTCAGCGACTTCGCCACCACACCCTCATGCCCGGCCGCGAGCGTTGCGTCGAGAAACCGGTTGGCTTCGTCGGCGTCCGCGGTGATCAGCCGGTCCACCCGGTGCGTGGCCGGGACGACGGCGTCGAGCACCGCGAGCCGTTCGGTCGCAGGAAAATCCAGCAGGTCCTCGCCGTCGCGGTGCAGCACGTCGAAGAAGAACACTGAAAGCTGTTGTACACCACGGGCGGCCGCTACGTCTACGGACCGGCCGAAGCGGGACGCGGTGACCTGGAAGCGGTGTGGTCGTCCGTCGGGCCGCAGCGCGATGGCTTCGCCGTCGGCGATCAGTGTGCTGACCGGCAGCGCCAGCGTGGCGTCGACGACCTCAGGCAGCCGGGCGGTGACGTCGTCGAGACCGCGGGTGTACAGCGCGACCTCGTCACCGTCGCGGTGGATCTGCAACCGCGCGCCGTCCAGCTTCGCTTCGAAAACCGCTGTCCCACCGAGGCGTTCGAGTGCATCGGCCACATCAGTGGCGGTCTGGGCCAGCATCGGCCCGACCGGGCGCCCGACTCTCAGCGTGAAAACGCCGAGCGCATCGGCGCCACCCGTCAGGGCCGCGGCCGCCACAGCCGGTAGGCCGCCGGCGAGCATCGCCGCGCGCCGCACCTCGGCCTGGGGCAACCCGGCGGCCTGCGCGACCGCGTCGGCCATCAACCCGGCCAATGCGCCCTGGCGCAGTTCCCCTCGCAGAAGACTACGCAGAAACGTGTGCTCGACCGGGGTCGCGGCGGAAAACAGCTGGGCGACAAGCGCGGCCCGCTGCTGTTGTGACCCTCTGCCTGAAACCGCGCCGATCTCGGTGAACGCGGCGTCGACGCGAGCCACCGTGAGCGCCGGTTCCTCGGCCGGTGTGGGCAAGGTGCGCAACGCTGCCCAGCCGACACCGATCTGGCGCTGGGGGAGTTCGCCCGACAGCCACGACACGACGACCGCGACCTGATGTGGGTCGTTGCGGGACGCCGCGGCGCCCAGCAGTGCTGCGATGCGCGAGATCTTCGCCAGCCGTGACGACTGCGCGCCCACCTCCGACGAGGCGGTGGCGACATCGACGAGCAGCACAGCCCTAGCTTGTCACGCGGCGGTGAACACGACCGTGTGCCAACCGGTGGCGCCGTCCGGCATCACCGGAGTCTGCTCGGACGTCTGAACCGCGCCGGTGTTGTCGGTCGCACGGACGCTCATGGTGTGCGACCCGGCGGTCGCGGTCCAGCGGTAACTCCACAGCCGCCAGGTGTCGTTGGAGTAGTTCGCGCCGAGTTCGGCGGGTTGCCAAGGCCCGTCGTCAATACGGACCTCGACGGCACGGACGCCGCGGTTCTGCGCCCATGCCACGCCCCCGAACGTCACCGGACCCACCGCCACGCGCTCGCCGCTGCGTGGCACGTCGATCCGCGATTCGGACTTGATCGGTCCGCGCGCCGACCAGCCCAGCCCGGTCCAGTAGGCCTGAACACGGTCGAAACGCGTCAGCTCCAGATCGGCGACCCACTTCGTGGCCGACACGTACCCGTACAGTCCCGGCACCACGAGTCGCGCCGGATAGCCGTGCTCGACAGGCAGCGGCTCACCGTTCATCGCGACCGCCAGTAGCGCATCGCGGCCGTCGGTCAGCGCCTCGACCGGCGTACCCGCGGTGAACCCGTCCACCGAAGTCGACAGCACCATGTCGGCATCGTGGTGAATTCCCGCGCGTTCAAGGAGATCTCGTACGCGGTAACCCCGCCACACCGCGTTGGAGATCAGGTCGCCACCGACCGGGTTGGACACACAGGTTAGCGTGACCACCTTCTCGACCACCTCGAACGCAGCAAGGTCGTCCAAGCTGTAACTCATCTCGCGATCGACCATCCCGTGAATCCGCAACCGCCAGTCGTTGCGGCTGACCTGCGGCACCAGCAAGGCCGTGTCGATCCGGTAGAAGTCGGCGTTGCTGGTGACGAAGTCCGGCAGCGTGACGCCTTTCGGTTCGACATCGGGCGGGACGGGCCGCGCGGGGATGCTTGCCTTCGGCACCACGGCGGCATTGCGTTCGCCGGCAACGGAATGCAGCCGACGGTTCACGATTCCGCCGATCACCCCGCCGAGCGCCCCGGCGACGAGCAGCGCGAACGCGACGAGCGAAAGCCGCCGCGACCGGTCTGGCGATGAGTCCTCCTGTACCGCAGCACGTTTCGCGGTGAGAACCCGCAACACCACGATGCCGCACGCCGCGCCGACGATGGTGGGGATCACGTCCAGGAGGTGCCCGCCCGGGGACAGAATCGCGGCACAGCCCGCAAACCCGGCCAGCGCGATCAGAGCGCTGCCGATGGGCCGTCGTCGCGTCTCCCACGACCCGGCGGCCGCGGCCAGGGCGGCGATCACCGCGAGCATCGCGATCGAGAGGAACAACTTGTCCGCGGTGCCGAATGTCTGGATCGCCCACTCTTTGACCGGCCCGGGAGTGAGGTCGATGACCGACGACCCGACAGCGTTCAGCGCGTCGGCGCCGTGGCCGAACGGCGCGGCGACCAGTTGCGTGACTCCGACCGCGACCGCGGCGGCCGCGAGACCGTTCAGCGCCCGGCTCGGCATGCCGCCAAACTACCCGCGCTGTGGTCCACCCGAACCCGACGTTTGACGGAGGGTGGGATGCTGGTCTGGTGCCGCGATTCGCTCCGCTGCCCGATTGGGATCCTTTTCGGTCTCGCGAGCGGCTGAGCGCCCTGTGGTCGTCGGCCGCGGTGCCCACCGTGACCACCGGCGCCGCGATCGCCTACCGCACGCTGTTCCAAACGCTTCGCCGACTCGTCGTCGGTCGCGATCTGACCATTCAGCTCAACGGCAGCGACCTGACCTTGACGGTGACGGAGTTCGACTTCCGGCTCGAAATGCGCGGGCTCGCGGTGGGTCAGGTCGGCGACGTGCTGCTGGTCGCCCAGGACGTCGGGTGGCGGGAATACCGGTTCGACCAGGCGATGGCGGTAGCGAGCAACGTGCATTTCCGGCCCGGTGCGACGTCGGAGGTGGTGGCCGCGCCGGTCGAGCTGTCGCTGAAGCTCTCCGCGCACGTGCTCGAGGAGCTTGTCGCGCACGCATCGCCGCAGTTCAACGCCGAGATCGGCAAGGACGGGGTGGTGCGGCTGTACTGGGCCCGCCGGCCGGGGGTGGGTCATCTGGAGGTCGACATCCGGATCGTCGGCACGGCGCTGTGGCTGCAGCCGCGTGCGCTCGTGGTGGGCGGACGGCGCATGGGACTGCCGGCACGATTGCCGATCTACCCGGTGGAGCTTCCCGACCTTCCGCGTGGGCTCCTGATCACCAAGGTCGACGTGCGGCCGGGCGCGGTGCTGCTGTACGGGTTGCTGCCGGAGTGGCACATGGACCTGCCGCTGAGCCGGTTGGAAGACATCGTCGCCCAGCTCAGTGGCCGCACCGGCATTCTCAACCTCGCGCGGTCGGCCGGGCTGATGTGACGCATTAGTCCTCGCTGCCGGTGCGGCCCGCGAGGAATTGCAGCAGCCGCGGGTCCGCTGAGCTGATCCGGTCGACCTCCTCGCCGCCGTCGCATTGATGCAGCGCGACGGTCACGCTTCCGCAGCGGCGGTCGACTACCCGCCACACCGCGCCCGCGTCCTCCCAGCGTTGCAACACCGCGACCGGGTCGTCCGGGGCGGTCACGCCGGGCGCGGCACGGCCGCCGAGCTGGATTGCCCGAGCCATGTGGGCACCGCCCGCCGAACGTTCGTCGGTCCGTCGATCTTCGCTGACCCATCGAGCAGGGCCCGCGACCATGATGTGTCGCCGCGCCAAATCTGTGTCAGCGTGCGCAGACTCGTCGACACTGTCGCCGTGACGTCGTAGCCGGGGTCGAAGTCGCAGATGTCCGCTCTACCGTCGGCGACAACCAGCCACCACGACGATGCCTTGGCGGCGACGCCTGACAGCCGGAACGCTAGCACTGTGCGCGCGCGGGGCCATTCGTCGACGGGCACGGTGCGGCGGATGTCCCACATCAGGAGGTGCGGATCGAGGTCCTTGTCACCCAGGTCACCGATCCAGCGCACGCCCCACACGCTCAGCGCCTGCACCACGTCGTGAAGCTCGCGTCCGCACTCGGTGAGCGTGTATGACGTCCGCCCGTCGGATTCCGTGCGTTCCACCACGCCCGCGCGGGTGAGCGTCTGCAGGCGCTTGGACAGCAAAGCGGGTGACATCTTCGGCACACCGCGGCGAAGATCGTTGAAATGTCTACTGCCCAAGAGCAATTCCCGCACCACCAGCATGGTCCAGCGTTCGTCGAGGAGCTCCATGGCCTTGGCCACCGGACAGAACTGACCATATGACGACATGATCCAACCCTCCTTTCCGCGACAGTACAGATTTTGAACCGCCCCCAGTACAGATTCCGTACTAGAAGCGGAGTGCCGGGCGGGGGAGCATGTTCGCAGTACCACCGCTTCAAGCAGGAGAACGAGATGAGCACCGAGACACAGACCGTCGATCTGCCGCTGGCGGCCAAGCACCGCGCGATGTGGGCATCCGGCGACTACCCGGCCATCGTCACCGACGTGGTCGCACCGCTGGGTCCCGTGCTCGTCGAGGCGACGGGCATCGGACCCGCAGATCGGGTTCTCGATGTCGCCGCGGGCACGGGCAGCGTCGCGATCCCGGCAGCGCAGACCGGAGCGTCCGTCGTCGCCAGCGACCTGACGCCCGAGCTGCTCGCTGCCGGCGAGGCGGTCGCCGCCGCGCGCGGTATCACGTTGGAATGGCGCGAAGCCAACGCCGAGGAATTGCCGTTCGACGATGACGAGTTCGACGCCGTGGTGTCCAGCATCGGCGTGATGTTCGCGCCGCACCACCAGCTGGCGGCCGACGAACTCGTCCGGGTCTGTAAGCCGGGCGGCCGGATCGGCGTGATCAGCTGGACGCCGGAGGGCTTCATCGGCCAGATGTTCGCGACGATGAAGCCGTACGTTGCGGCGCCGCCACCGGGTGTGCAGCCGCCGCCGTTGTGGGGAAGCGAGGGTCACGTTCGCGCGCTGCTCGGCGATCGGGTCGGGGAGTTCACCGCCCGCCGCGGCGTATTGTCCGTCGGCCATTTCCCGACCGGCGCCGCGTTCCGCGACTACTTCAAGGCCAACTACGGACCGACGATCACCGCGTACCGCAGTATCGGGGCAGACCAGGAGCGCGTCGCCGCACTCGACGCGGAGCTGGCCGAACTGGGTGACCGTGCCCTCGCGGGACCGACAGGCATGGAATGGGAGTATCTGCTGGTCACAGCGCGAAAGCGCTGAATTTCTGGCGGATGTGTGCAACAACCGTGCGCTCGGCGCCGCATGCTCTAGATTGCACGCCATGGCGAACTCCGGCGGACTGTTGCTCAATCCGAACACCTATGACCCAGAGCAGTTCGACCCCGAGACGCGGCGTCAACTCCGCGCGGTCATCGACTGGTTCGAGCAGCGCGGCAAGACGACGCTGCTCCGGGACGATCTGGACGCGGTGTGGGTGTCGGACTTCCTGGACTTCATCAAGCGGGAGCGGATCTTCGCGACGTTCCTCACGCCGTCGGACTACGGCGGCGGCGACCCGAACAAGCGGTGGGACACCGCGCGCAATGCCGCGCTGAGCGAGATCTTCGGGTTCTACGGCCTGGCGTACTGGTATGCGGAGCAGGTCACGATTCTCGGGCTCGGCCCGATCTGGCAGAGCGACAACATCAAAGCCAAGGAACGCGCGGCCGAGCAACTCGAGGCAGGCGGCGTGATGGCTTTCGGGCTCTCCGAGCGTGAGCATGGCGCCGACATCTACAACACCGACATGGTCCTGACGCCCGCCGAGGACGACGACGACGAAGGCGTCGTGTTCCGCGCGTCGGGGGAGAAGTACTACATCGGCAACGGCAACGTGGCCGGCATGGTGTCGGTGTTCTCGCGCCGCACCGACGTGGAAGGTGCCGACGGCTACGTGTGGTTCGTCGCCGACAGTGGCCACGACGCGTACGAGCTGATCGGCAACGTCGTTCACGGCCAGATGTATGTGAGCAACTTCCGGCTCAACGATTACCCCGTGCACGAGGAGGACATCCTGTGCACCGGGCCTGACGCGTTCTCGGCCGCGCTCAACACCGTCAACGTCGGCAAGTTCAACTTGTGCAGCGGCTCGATCGGGATGTGCGAGCACGCCTTCTACGAGGCGATCACACACGCGAACAACCGCATCCTGTACGGCAATCCGGTTACCGACTTCCCACACGTGCGCGCGAGCTTTGTCGACGCCTACGCCCGGCTGATCGCGATGAAGCTGTTCAGCGACCGCGCGATCGACTACTTCCGCAGTGCCAGCCTCGACGACCGCCGGTACCTGCTGTTCAATCCCGTGACCAAGTCCAAGGTCACCTCCGAAGGCGAAGTGGTGGTCACTTTGCTATGGGATGTTCTCGCCGCCAAGGGTTTTGAGAAGAACACCTACTTTTGTGAGGTCGCGCGGCTGATCGGTGCATTGCCACGGCTGGAGGGCACCGTGCACGTCAACGTCGCGCAGATTCTGAAATTCATGCCCAATTACATGTTCAATCCCGCCGAATATCCTGAGATCGCAACCCGCAACGACCCGGCGGACGATGTGTTCTTCTGGGAGCAGGGTCCGGCTCGGGGCGCGTCCAAGGTGCAGTTCGCAGATTGGGCACCCGTCTACGAGAAGTCGCTGGACGTACCGAATGTCGCACGCTTCTACGAGCAGGTCACGGCACTTAAGAAGCTACTGACCACGGCTGCGCCGGACGCCGAGCAGATGCGCGACCTCGACTTCCTCCTAGTGGTCGGGCACTTGTTCTCGCTCGTCGTCTACGGCCAGTTGATTCTCGAGCAAGCAGCCCTGATCGACCTTGATCGCGACGTGGTGGACCAGATCTTCGATTTCCAGATACGTGACTTCTCCGCACATGCCGTTGCGCTGCACGGCAAGCCGAGTTCTACGTCGGCGCAACAGGAGTGGGCGCTCTCTGCGGTGCGCAGGCCGGTGACGGATGCAGACCGCTTCGACCGGGTCTGGGAGCAGGTGAAGGCTTACGACGGCGCCTACGCGATGCGCCCGTAGCCGCTACTCGCCCGGTGGTTCCGAGAGTTCGTTGCCCCACACCGATTGGGAGCCGGCGTCGCCGATCCGGTACACCTGAATGATCGTCGAGATGCCAACGGCCAACGCGAGAATCGCGACGATCACAGGCCCAACCACCCGGCGCTTGTCTTCGCGGCCCTCGGTGCGGCCCTCGGTGGCGTGAAGGACCGCCAGCAAGATGGCCACCACCACCAGGGCCACCGAGAAGTAGATCATCCAGCCGCCGCGTTCGGCATGTTCGCGCAGAATCTCGCTGGGGTTGCGCTGGCGATCGAAGAGCCATTCACCGGCTTCGGTGGTCAACGGCGTCAGACCTGCCGTGACCAGTGCGAGCACCAGGACCAGCCACACCAGGCGACGGCGCGCGGCAGGGAAGACACCGCACAGGATCTCCAGCAGTGCGGTGAGCGGCGCCAGCACCACGATCGCGTGGACGAACAGGACGTGCGCGGGCAGGCCATTGATGACGTTCACGCCATCATCGTCCCCGCGAGCAGACGCAAAAGCGCCCGACACGCCGGGGTTCTAGGGGCTTTTGCGTCTGCTCGCGCGAG
Source organism: uncultured Actinomycetota bacterium (assembly GCA_963744085.1). Taxonomy (GTDB): domain Bacteria; phylum Actinomycetota; class Actinomycetes; order Mycobacteriales; family Mycobacteriaceae; genus Mycobacterium. The sequence goes on along the minus strand of CAVUSK010000008.1, from coordinate 767,581 downwards.
AAGCTAGCCCCGCTGGCCGAGCACTAGCGCTGTCTCGCGGTGCAGCCTGCCGAAGTTGTAGTACGCCGCGCAGGCGCCTTCGGGGGAAACCATGCACGTCCCGATGGGTGTCTCGGGTGTGCACGCGGTTCCGAACACCTTGCACTCCCACGGCTTGATGACGCCTTTGAGCACCTCGCCGCACTGGCACGCCTTGGGGTCGGCGACCCGCACGCCGGGCATCTCGAACTTCAACTCCGCGTCGAACTCGGCGTAGTCGCGGTGAATCTTCAGTGCGCTCTGCGAGATGAAACCAAGCCCACGCCATTCGAAGTGGGGCCGCAGCTCGAACGTCTCGGACATCAACTTCAACGCCTGGGTGTTGCCCTCTGCCCGCACCACCCGCGTGTACTGGTTCTCGATCTCGCACCGTCCCTCGCGGATCTGCTGCAGCAGCATGTGCACCGACGCGAGAATGTCCAGCGGTTCGAAACCCGCTACCACCATTGGTTTTCCGTACACCTCGGGGACGAAGCGGTATGGCCGCAAACCCACCACCGTCGACACGTGGCCGGGCCCGAGGAACCCCGACAGCCGCAGGTCGGGCGATTCCAGGATCGCCTTGATCGGCGGAACGATCGTGACGTGGTTGCAGAACACGCTGAAGTTCGTCACGCCGAGCGCTCGGGCGCGGACCAGCGTCACCGCGGTGGACGGCGCGGTGGTTTCGAATCCGACGGCGAAGAACACGACGTGGCGGTCAGGATTGTCGAGGGCCACCTTGAGCGCGTCGAGTGGCGAGTAGACGAACCGCACATCGGCTCCGCGCGCCTTCGCCTCGATGAGATTGCCCTTGGAGCCGGGCACCCGCATCATGTCGCCGAACGTCATGAAGATGACGCCCGGCTGCTCGGCCAGCCACATCGCGTCGTCCACGCGACCCATCGGGATCACGCACACCGGACAGCCCGGCCCGTGCACCAGCTCAACCGATTCCGGCAGCAGATGCTCGATGCCGTGGCGGTAGATGGTGTGCGTGTGGCCGCCGCAGACCTCCATGAACTTGAACTCGTCGCCAGTCGCCAGCTCGGTGATCGACTTGACCAGTGCGCGCGCTGCCGCCGGGTCCCGGAATTCGTCGACGAACTTCATTTGCGGTGCCCCCTAAGCGATCTCAATTCAGAAGAAGCGAACGCTTCGATCTCATTCACGTAGTCGGCGCCCATCTTCTGCACCTGATCCAACGTCATTGCGGCCTCGCGTTCGTCGATCTTGGCCATGGCAAAACCAACGTGCACGAGCACCCAGTCACCGACCTTCAGGTTGTCGTCGGCCAGCAAGCGCACGCTGATGTTCCGGCGCACGCCGTTGACGTCGACCGTGGCCAGAGACTGTTCGGCGTCAACGATGTCCACCACCTGACCCGGTATACCCAGACACATCGTTGTTCTCCTCTCAAAGCCTTGTCAGCAGATACGCGGCAGCGGGTCGCCGACGAGCATGTCGACGATTCGGCTGCCGCCGAACGAAGTCCTCAGCGCCACAATGCCGTGCGGCTCGGGCACGATCTCGCCGACGATCGTCGCGTCTGCGCCTTGCGGGTGCGCTCGTAAAGATGAAACGGCCGCGTCAGCCTCTTCGGCCGGGACGATCGCGACGAACTTGCCCTCGTTCGCGACGTACAGCGGGTCGATGCCGAGCATGTCGCACGCGCCGAGGACCTGCGGCTGGACCGGAAGACTTGCCTCGTCGACGATCAGCGCGAACGGGGAGTCCTTGACGAGTTCGTTGGTCACCGTGCCGACTCCGCCGCGCGTCGCGTCACGCATCCACCGCGTCGACGGCGCCGCCTGCAGCAGGATCTCCACCAGCTCGTGCACCGGAGCGGTGTCGGAGGCGATGTCGGCATCGATAGCCAGGTCGCCACGGGCCAGCATGACCGCCATCCCGTGCTCGCCGATGGTTCCGGACAGCAGCACTTTGTCGCCCGGTTGCACCAGATTGCGTGCCAACCGGCGGCCCTCGGGGATCACGCCGACTCCGGCGGTGGAGATGTAGACACCGTCGGCCGCGCCCTTGCCGACGACCTTCGTGTCGCCGGTGACGATCTGCACGCCCGCCCGCGCCGCCGCTTCGCTCATGTCCGCGACGATTTCGCGGAGCTCGGCGATCGGGAAACCCTCCTCGATGACAAAGGCCGCCGACAGCCATTGCGGGCGCGCTCCCGACACCGCGAGGTCGTTGATGGTCCCGTGTACCGCCACGTGTCCGATCGAACCGCCCGGAAATCGCCGTGGCGCAACGACATACGAGTCGGTGGAGAACGCCAGCCGTTCGCCCGACGCGGTGCGCAGCACCGCGGCATCGCCGAGTTGTTCGAGTTCGTCGTTTCGGAACGCTTCGAGGAACACCGCGTCGACGAGCGCGGCTGACGACTTGCCGCCGGCACCGTGCGCGAGCGTCACCACATCGTCGAGCAGGCGCGGGCGGCGCTGCCGGAACTTGTCGATGCGTTCCAGCACCCGGTCTTCTCGATCGGCGGCGCTCATTGCCTCGGTGGTGCTCAAGCGTGCGCTCCGTTCAGTGGTCGTGCCATGTGTTCCTGGGCCACCGACCAGAGCCGGTACCCGAGCATCGCATGGCTTTCCTGAATGCGGTGGATGCTCTGCGAATGCACGGTGAAGCAGAAGTCGAGGTCCTCGGCGACCGCCATGCGTCCGCCGTCGTGACCGGCGAACCCGATGGTCAACAGGCCTCGCTGCTTGGCTTCGGTGATTGCCGTCATCAGGTCCTCCGAGTTGCCCGACGTCGACAACGCGATCGCGACGTCACGGTCGCGGGCGTGGGCAATGATCTGCCGTTTGAAGATCAGCTCGAAGCCGACGTCGTTGCCGAGAGCGGTCACGACGGCCTCATCCGCGGCCAGTGACCACGCCGCGACCGGGCGGCCGCGCGCCGGCCGGGTGAACAGCGAGGCCAGCGTCGCGGCGTCGGTGGAGCTGCCGCCGTTGCCGAACGTGTAGAGCCGGGCGCCACGGCGGAACCGCTCGGCCATCTCGGTTCCGGCCGCGGTCAACGCGTCGCCGTACTCCTCAAGCGAGGACCCCTGCAGGCGCGCGCTTTCGGCGGCCTTGCCCCGGGCCGACGCGGCCAGGTCGTCGAGCAGGCTCTTGGCGTCGGTCTCCTCCGACTCGATGAACGGGTACAGGAATGCGGTGCTCTCGGACTCCGTCATGACGCCACCTCCTGACCGGCGTCCAGACGCGTGATCGCTGCGCCCGCGTGGACGAGGACTAGGTCGTCGGGTTTGACGTCACCGAGCATGGTGACGTCCACCCACTCCTCACCTTTGGCCGTGCGGACGAGGGCCGGGCTGGTGACATCGGCGGGTTCCAGCACGACCTCGGCGAGGCGGCCCTCGTCGCTGCAGGTCACGCAGACGTCCTCGGTGCACTCGTCTGAAGACGGCTTGAGCAGTCCGGGGTGTTCGAAGCAGACGTGGGTGAGTTCCCACAGCAGGTGGTACATCAGCACGAACGTTCCGGTGGCGGGGACCATCGGGTCGTCCGAGTCGATCCAGAGAATGTGGTTGGCGGCTCCGGCCGCAGGCCTTGGCCCGGATCCGATCCACAGGGTGAGCACACCCCACGCCTGCGCGCGGCGCATGGCGTCAACGACGGCGGGTTGATCCGCAGATGCGACGGCCAGCAGCAGGTCGCCGGGTTGGCTTGCGACTCGCGCCTGTGCCACCGGGTCCGGTTCGACGAGCGCCACCGACGGCAGGGCGCGCTTGCCCATGATCACCGGGTGGACGAACTCGACGGCGACGTGATGGGCGTGCGGCTCCCACTGGGGTGAAATCACCCAGAGCGTGGCGCCGTCGTGGAACTTGCGGGCCAGGTCCAGCGCGGCGGCCGCCAGGTCGGCGGACAGATCCGTGTCGACGAAAGACCCGCCAGGCTGTGCGGTACTCGTCATCCTCGAAATCCTCTCCTCCCCCTAGCCACCAGTGTGCTCCGATGCGTTGACCAAATCGAGGGTGGCCTGCGTCGCCGCCGACAAGGCGGCAGCTTCGTCATCGGTGAGAGTCCCGCACACCCAGTCCCAGTGCGCGGAGACCGTCGTACCAGGCTTCGGCGCGGGCGCCAGTGACACACCGCCCTTGCTCCAATGCACCTGCTCGATCTGCGTTTCGCCGAGCGTCAGTGCGCCGTCCACGAACTGCAGCGGGCGCGACGCGATCACCGCCTGCTCACCTGTCACCGATTCGACCGTTCCCCAGCGGATGCGGCAGTCCTGCATGACGCGCACCGCCGTTGTCGGCTCGCGGGACAAGAACTTCACCCAGGGGTACACCACGAAGACGTGAAAGCTGTGGTGCGCCAGCACTCCGGCCGACGCGGGCACCTGGTCGAGCAGTCCGGTGGCTTGACCCTTGAACACCGTCCGCAACCGGGCGAGTAGCTGGGCGGGATCGACCTTGGCCAAGGACGGGCCGCCCACCCAGTAGCTGCGCACGACGTCCTCGTCGAGCGGGCCGGAGCCGTCCAGCGCGTCGGCGATAGCGGCCAGGTATGGCCAGGCGCCGTCGAATTCCTCAGCGTGCGTGGCGAGTTGGCTGTCGTGACCGGTGGGTCCGCAGTAGCCGAGCTCATTCGGCGGGTAGGCGTACTGCGCAAACAGCGCGTGGCCCGGGGCCACTGTCTCTCGTGTCATCCCGAATTACCCACCAACAGCTGACCCAGCGCGATGCCGCCATCGTTCGGCGGCACATGCCGATGGGTGATGACCTCAAATCCTTCGTCCTGCAATCCTTTCTGCGCCAATCGGAGTAACAGCACGTTCTGGAAGACCCCGCCGGAGAGCGCGACGGTGTGCGATCCGTCCCGTTCGTCGTCGGCGAGGTCGACGATCAGGTCGGCGACGGCGCGGTGGAACCGGGCACCGATGACGCCCGCCGGCACGCCGGCGCGTGTGTCGCGGATGACGGCTTGCAGAACGGGGGCAGGGTCGATCAGCGACGTCGGAACCCCGCGTTCGATGTCGAAGGCATAAGCCGTTGCACCACAGTCGTAGTCACGGGACAGGCCCTCCAACTCGATTGCCGCCTGCGCTTCGTAGGCGACCACCTGCCGGACACCGACGAGCGCTGATACCGCGTCGAACAGCCTGCCCATACTTGACGTCGGTGCACAGCCCAGGCCGGTCTCGAGCTGGTGGGCGAGCACCTTTCGTTCGTCGGGCGGGCATGCGGCCACCGGCGCCAGGTCGGGATCCCACGCGATCCCGGCCGCCCACAGGTGGGCCAGCGCCATCCGGTAGGGACGCAAGACGCTGACGTCTCCGCCTGCTAACGGTACGTACTTCAACTGCGCAAGTCGTTGATAGCCCTTGTAGTTGGCGAGCAGCACCTCGCCGCCCCATACGGCCGCGTCCGATCCGTATCCGGTCCCGTCGAAGGCGAACCCGATCACCTGCTCGGAGCCGTCGTACCCGTGTTCGGCCATCACGGCGGCGATGTGGGCGTGGTGGTGTTGCACGGTGCGCACCGGCCGTTCGCCGGCGTTGCGGTGCGCCCAGCCGGTGGACCGATACATCGGATGCGCGTCGGCCACCAGCACGTCCGGGTCCACGCCGGTCAACGCCCGCAGGTGCTGTTGCGCGGAGTCGAACGCCGACAGCGTGGCGAGGTCGTCCATGTCACCGATGTGCTGGCTGAGCCAGGCGTATCGGCCCTCGGCCACCGCCATCGTGTTTTTCAGGTCCGCGCCGACCGCGAGAGTGGGCGGCAGCGACACCGGCAGCGCCACCGGAAGGGGGGCGTAGCCGCGGGAGCGGCGGATCGGCAGCTCGGCGCCGTCGACGACGCGGATCACGGAGTCGTCGCACGGCACGAGGATCGCCCGGTCGTGCATCAACCAGCCGTCGGCGAGGCCGGCCAGGCGCGCCACGGCGTCGTCGTCGTCATAACAGATCGGTTCTCCACCAAGGTTTCCCGAGGTCATCACCAGCACATCGGGGCCCGGCTCGTCGCCGGGCAACCCGAACAGCAGAGCATGCAGCGGCGTGTAGGCCACCATGATGCCGAGGTCGGGATTGCGGGGTGCGACGGAGTCGGCGACGCCGGAATCGGCTCGTCGCGGCAGTAGTACGATGGGCCGCTGCGGTCCGGTCAGAATGCGCTCCGCGTGCTCGACGTCCGCGATGCGCCGGGCGGTGCGGAGATTGGGCACCATCACCGCGAACGGCTTGTCCCCGCGCCGCTTTCGGCGCCGCAGTTCCGTCACCGCGGCGTCGTTGCCCGCGTCGCAGGCCAGGTGATAGCCGCCGACGCCCTTCACGGCAAGCACTCCACCGTCGCGAAGAAGCGTGCGGGCGGCCGAAAGAGCCTCCTCGCGGTGGGCGACGTCGCCCGCCGGGCTCAGGTAGCGCAGTTGCGGTCCACATGCCGGGCAGCACACCGGCTGGGCGTGGAACCGGCGATCGGTGGGATCCGCGTATTCGCGGGCACATTCGGCGCACATCTCGAACGCCGCCATCGTGGTGGTCGCGCGGTCGTAGGGCAGCGAGCCGATGATCGTGAACCGTGGACCGCAGTTGGTGCAATTGACGAACGGATGACGGTAGCGCCGGTTGCGGGGATCGCGCAGCTCGGCGGAACATTCTGCGCAGATCGCCACGTCTGGGGAGGCGAGCGTGCGGCCGCTGCCGGAGTGCGATGTGTCGGTGATCGCGAAACCGGTGCCGCCGACGGCCGGGATCGCCTCGGTGGCAAGGGATTCGATGATGGCAAGCGGCGGCGGGCGGTCACGCAGCCGTTGCAGGAAGTCGTCGATGTCCCCGGTGTCGCCCTCGACCTCGATGATCGCGCCCGAACTGTCGTTGCGTACACAGCCGGACAGGCCGAGCGCGGCCGCCGTCGTATATACGAAGGGCCGGAAGCCGACTCCCTGCACGACCCCACGCACGCAGACGCGCATCCGTCGCCGGTCTGTCACGGCGACGCCCCCGGCTCGTCCCCGGCGAGCCGTGCCTCTGTTGAGCCGCGGCCCATCAGCTCGAGGCCGGCCATCGCGGCGTCAGCGCCTGCGCGGTCGGTCTTTTCGACGACGAATCCCATGTGAATGATCACCCAGTCGCCGGGGTCGAACGTCTCCTCGGGCAGCATGCCGACGTTGACCTTGCGGTGCTCGCCGGCGACGTCGACGAGGGCGAGCTGGCCGCCGTAGCCCTCCAGCATGCGGACGACTTGTCCCGGAATCCCCAAGCACATGTGTCAGCCTCCTCCCGCAGCCGCACGGGCCGACAGCGTCGACACGACCTCGGCGACCGCGTCGACGGCCCCGTCGACGGCCGCCTCCACCAAGGGTGACAGGCCGATGCGTTCGTCGACGTTCTCGGCTTCACACCCCACTACCACTGTGTACGGCAGGCTGCCCCCGAGCGCGGCCAGGCTCGCGAACACTGCGACCGGGTCCATGCTGTGAGCGTCCAACGCGGGTGTGGTGGAGACTGATTCGTGGTCGGCTTCGAACACGTGCAGGGTTCCCGGCGATCCGCGGCTGGGTACCGTATCGACGAGAATCAGCGCGTCCCAATCGTCGAGCAAGTCGTAGGCGAGGTGCATGCCGCGGATGCCGTAGTCGACCATCCGCGCACCTGTGTCGACGAGCCGTTCGGAGGCGCGCCGCATCACCTCGGAGCCGAACCCGTCGTCACCGAGGAATATGTTGCCGATACCGGCTACCAGAATCCGGGACGTAATGTCGCTCCTGTCCTGTTACATGCGGCGCATCTTCAGGTAGCGCCGCGCATCCGGAAGGGAAGTCAGTCCCAGCACCACACCCGCCAGGACGACGACCGCGACGACACCTACCGCGACCCAGCCCACTATGTCCATTTCGAACTCCTTTCGGTGAGCGGTTCAACTTCATCGGGAGCGAAGTACAGGTACCGGCCGTACCACTCGTGCAGGTCGGCGGCCGGGTCGTCGTCGACGACGACGGCGACGTGCTGGTTGCCGTCGACATCCTCGTGCACTGAGGTGACCCGCGCGGTCTTGCCGCTGTAGAAGAGATCTTGCGCATCGGCCCGCCGCGACGGGTGAAGGCGGACGTGGCTGCCGCGGGTGACCCGAACACCGTTGACGAGCACGGCGTCGATCTCGGGCTGAACTGCCTCGTCTGCCAACGGGTCCCACCAGTCGACACCGTCTGGAATGTCCGGGATCAGGCTGGGTTCGTTCGACAGCGCGTGCGGGTTTCTCAGCACACCATGCAGATTCAGCATGGCCTCGGGCGACATCGAGTCGCAGCGGTCGATGATCTGGGCGGCCAGCGGATCGGTGGCGCGCGCGGCTGCCTTCTCCTCGTCGGTCATCGTCATCACCCGCAGGGTGAGAATCTCGTCGATCTCTGTCGAGTCGTAGAGTGCGCCCTCGCTTTGTTCGGCGATCTCCGGGTGGTCGTACAGGATGATTGGTGAGATGAGGATGAGGCTGTGATCGCCTGTCGGCCCGGCCAATACGGGGAAACATCGGTGTTGGCGGCAGCGCGCTACCGCGTCCACAGCCATCGGCGGTGGGTCCAAGAGCGAGATGAACTCACTGTCGGTCGCCTCGACGATGAGGTGGGTGCCGATAAACGACGTCGCGATTGCGTCGTCCTTGTCGCCTGGCGGCAAGCCGGTGTTGCGCAATTCGAAGCTGATGCGCGTCAGTCCGTCGTCCTGCTGCGTGGTCATGGTGAGTTCGCCGTCGAGCTCGCGGCGGCTGCGAACGAGTCGGCCGCCGTCCACCGGTTCGATGTCGTCGCCGCCGGCGACGTTGAGTGAAATCGTGTGTCCCGAAGCCAGATCGGCCACTGGGAAGGGGCCGAACGACAGTTCGCGCTCCACCGCCTCATCCCACGTGAACCACGTCTGAGCGCCGGCGGTCAGCTCGTCGACGCGCTCGAAAAGCCCGTCACCGGTGTCCCGCTCGGCGACGCGGCGCTGTAGCTGTAAGAACCGCACCACAACCGACACCGATGCGCTCTGGTCATCGACCAGCACCTGAGCCGACATCGTGGCGTCCTCGCCGATTCCGCGCTCCTCGGCGCGCGGCGGACCCAACACGCCGAACTGCCAACGCGTCTGGTTCTTCCGGGAATTCGCCCGATACGGGTAGAGCAGATAGCCCTCGTAGAGCACCGCGTCGGCGACCGCGCGGACCCGATCCCAGCCGCCGCTCATGCGCGTTCCTTGGACGCGGTGAGCAGGGAGGTCACCGCATCGTCGAAATCCAGCAACCCATGCTCGGACTTGTATCCCGCGAGTGCTTCGAGCGTGTCGCGGCGAAGCCGCAGCCAGCCGGTGTTCGGGTAGTGCTGATCCATCAGATCGCGCCACACCGAGACGGGCAGGTCGTAGCGGTCCTCGCGGTCCCAGGGCACCTGCTGCACGGCGAAGCCGCGCTCGCCGTGCGTGAAAACGGTTCCGCTGAATAAGAATTGCAGCGGGATCGTGCCTTCGCGCAGCGCGTGCATGTATTTCGCCGCGGTCACCTCGAAGTCGTAAGTGCATTCCAGCGGAAGCTCGACCTGGGTGGCGCCGGTGAACCCCGGCACCATGACCGAGCAGTGCAGCCACACGAACGTCCGCTGGGTGGTGCTCCACCGCTCGCGCGGACCGAAAAGGTCGAGCAGCCCGGCGGCTTCCTCGTCCGAGTAGCGACGCCGTAACGGGTCGATGCGCACCTGGCAGCGCAGGGCGATCGCGTGCACGGGGTCGTCACCGACCGCGGCGATCCCGACCCTCGCGGTGAGCACCGGCGTCACCGAATACGGCTGAGGCAACATGTCGACAACGGCGTACGTAACGTCAGATGCGCGATCCGCCTTTACTTCTCGCTCGTCATTCATTACGGCACAACCCGACTGCGCGCAGCGACCTGGTCGAAGAATTCGGCGATGAACTCGCGTACCTGCTGACCACCGTCGAAACCGTGCCACATCATCCGCAACCGGCCGACGAATTCGTAGCAGGCGTCGATCGGCACAAGGAAGCACTCCGGCGGCGACGCGTTGTCATCGGGCACACGCACCATCAACGCCTCGGTGTCGTCTGCGAGCATGTCGACGCGCGGCTCGGTTTCACGAATGTTGTTCCAGGCCGTCAAATCAAGCTCGGATTCCGTGGCGCCGGCGGGACCGGGATAGAAGGCGACCGTGCGGCCCAGCGCGGTGTTGCGGAAGAAGAACGCGATGCCGACCGGGATTTGCAGCGCCTCCCACTCGCGCCGGTCGAGCGCGAAGTCTTGAAACGTCAAATACCGGTCGGGGACCGCGCGGTAACGCAAGTCGGCATTCACGTCGGTGAAAAGCAGATAACAGCCGCGGCAGACGCACATCAGTTGCCGGCCTTCGACATTCACCACATGCTGGTGTTCGTCGGCGATGGGCTCCGAGCACATCTCGCACCGCTCGCCAGCCGGTTGGGGCGCGCCGCGATTGGCCCGGATGCGGGCCAGCACGTCGTATGCGCCGCCCATCAGGGGCCGCCCTCGTCGGCCGCGAGCGCCAGCGACGGCACACCCTCGCGCTCCAACAACGGGATCGGCTCGAGATGCGCTTCGCTGTGGCCAGCCTGATCGATACCGCCGTCGACACACTGCCCGGCGTGCACGATGTCGAAGTGCGCACGGCAACGCGGACATCGGAGCACCGGCTGGTTGGATCCCATCACCTTGTGCAGCGCGGCACCGGCCAGTGATTCGCCGCAGCTGCCACACCGGTCGCGGTAGGCGAAGAGCTCGTCTCCGACGCGGCAGGCCAGCACGACCGTGCCGTTGACCCGGAACCCCCCGACCTCGCCGGGACTGAGTCCAGCGACGTCAGGCACCTGATGCCAGACCGGCTTACCGTGCCCGTTTCTCAGGCGGTTGAGCAAGGAGTCCGCCGGAATAACCGAGCCCTGTCCGCCGGCCGACTTGGCTTCGGCGGCAACCACTTCGATCGACTCGACCTCGGGGGCGGCCGCCCGGATCGCATCCTCGACTGCCAGCTCGAGAGTCACCGCGGAGGACGGGCAACTCTTGCAGCTGCCGGAGAACTGCAGCCGCACGATCCCGCCTTCCGGTCCGTCGGCGACCTCGATCAGGTGCACATCGCCGCCGTGGGAACCGAGATACGGCCGCACGCCGTCGAGCGCTTCGGACACGCGCCGCTCGACGTCATGCGGATGAAGGTTGTGCACCAGCAACAGGCTCGCCACCAGATTGTCGTCGGCGAACGTCTCCGCCAATTCAGGATTGGCGGAGACCGCAAGCCGCATCATCCGTTCCAGGCCCGCGCCGTAGAGGTCGGTGACATCACGGACCAGTTGCTCGGCGCGCTCCCGCGCCGCGGTACCACCCGCCGCGCTGGCGTCGAGCAAGGTCTGGATCCGATCGCCCGCCGTGCGCCACAGCGCTTCTTCCTCAACCTCTTCCGGTTCTAGGCGATCGGCCATACGTCATTCCCCGGTCACGGACTGGGTCGGGGAATGCAATCTCTCGAGTGTCTTGCCCTTACCCAGGTACATGTGCACGCCACAGGGCAGGCAGGGATCGAAGCTGCGCACCGTGCGCATGATGTCGATGCCCTTGAAGTTCTCCCTGTCGTTCTCCTCGAAGATCGGCTGACCTTGCACCGCATCCTCGTACGGGCCGGGGATGCCGTAGCTGTCGCGCGGGTTCGCGTTCCACGGCGTCGGCGGATACGGGTGGTAGTTCGCGATCTTGCCGTCGCGAATCACCATGTGGTGGCTCAGCACGCCGCGCACGGCCTCGGTGAAACCGCAGCCGATACCTTCGTCGGGCACGTCGAACTTCTCCCAGGTCTTCGTGCGGCCTGCGCGGATCTCCACGAGTGCCTTCTCGGCGAAGTGAAGGGCTGCAGCGGCGGCGTACGCCTGGAAGTACGTCCGGGCGCGGTCCCGCTCGATCGTGTTGCTGCCGTGCTGCGGAATCTTCCACTCGAAGGACACCGGGCCTTTCAGCGCTGTCTTGGGCAGATTGATCTGCACGCTGTGGCCGGTGGCCTTGAGGTATCCGATGTCCACCAAGCCGGCCAGCGCCGTCGACCACAGCCGGGCCAGGGGTCCACCGCCGGTGTCCAGCGCGAGGTGGTCCGTGCCGTCGAACCAGCGCGGCGCCATCACCCAGCTGTACTTGTCGTCGAAGTCGCGCTTCTGCGGACGAGGGTTGGTGTGCTGGTTCCACGGGTGACGCCGGTCCACCGGATTGCCCAGCGGATCGGTCTTGACGAACATCTCCTGGTCGGTCCAGTCGTCATAGTAGGAGTGGCCCAACAGGATTCGGATGCCGAGGTTGATGTCCACCAGCGAATGGGTGTGCAGCTTGCCGTCGATGACAACGCCCGGGGTCACGAACATGGCGTTGCCCCACTTCTCCATGTCCTTATAGGCGAAGTTGCAGACCTCCGGATCCTGGAACGAACCCCAGCAACCCAGCAGGGTGCGACGCAGACCGACCTTCTCATAACCCGGCAACGCTTCGTAGAAGAAGTCGAACAGGTCGTCATGCATTGGCACGACCCTCTTCATGAACTCGACGTAACGCATGAGCCGGCTCATGTAGTCCGTCATCAGCTGGATCGTCGCGGTGGTGCCGATGCCGCCCGGGTACAACGTGGACGGGTGCACGTGCCGCCCCTCCATCAGGCAGAACATCTCGCGGGTCCAGCGACTGACTTGCAGTGCCTCCCGGTAGAACTCGCCAGTGAACGGGTTGAGGGCCCGCATGATGTCGGCGATGGTGCGGTAGCCGTGCGCGCCGGCGTTGGGTGCCTGGGTGTTCTCGGCCTTGGCCAACACACCGGGGTTGGTCTCCGACACCATCTTCTCGCAGAAGTCGACCCCCACCAGGTTCTCCTGGAAGATGTTGTGGTCGAACATGTATTCCGCGGCCTCGCCGAGATTGATCAGCCACTCGCCCAGATGCGGCGGCTTGACGCCGTAGGCCATGTTCTGCGTGTAGCAGGAGCACGTGGCGTGGTTGTCACCGCAGATGCCGCAGATGCGGCTGGTGATGAAGTGCGCGTCACGCGGATCCTTGCCCTTCATGAAGATGGAGTAGCCGCGGAAGATCGACGACGTGGAGTGGCATTCCACGACTTCCTTGTTCTCCCAGTCGATCTTCGTGTAGATGCCGAGGCTGCCGACGATCCTGGTGATGGGATCCCACGCCATCTCCACCAGTTGACCGGGCTCGCGCTTTGATTGGGTGGGCTCGGGAATAACCGTTGTCATCGATCTTCTCTCTTCGCTAGATGCTTGGTGCCCGACGGTCTAGATCTGGGGAATGCGAACAGCAGCACAAACCCGCACCTACCAGGTGCGGGTTGCGCCGGTTTCCAGTTTCGTGCCGGGATGCCGCCATTTCGGTTCCTTGTCCACCGTCCGGCTGGTGATGCCACGCAGACTGCGGATGACCGACCCGTACAACCCGGATGTCGCAGAGGAGAGCTTTCCGCCCGGTGGCTCGTCCATGAAGGGCATGAATTTGTCCGGGAAGCCAGGCATTGTGCAGCCGATACAGATCCCGCCGACGTTGGGGCATCCGCCGATCCCGTTGATCCAGCCTCGCTTCGGTACGTTGCACTTGACGACCGGGCCCCAACAGCCAAGCTTCACAATGCATTTCGGTGACCCGTACTCGGTAGCGAAGTCGCCCTGCTCGTAGTAGCCGGCTCGGTCGCACCCCTCGTGGACGGTCTGACCGAACAGCCACTGCGGTCGCAGGGCGTCGTCGAGCGGAATCATCGGAGCCTGTCCGGTGGCCATGTAGAGCAAATACGTCAGCGTCTCGGACAGGTTGTCCGGGTGGATCGGGCAGCCGGGCACGCACACGATCGGAATGCCTGCCTTGCTCTTCCAGTCCCACCCGAGATAGTCGGGGACACCCATCGCGCCGGTCGGGTTACCGGCCATCGCGTGGATGCCGCCGTAGGTGGCGCACGTGCCGACCGCCACCACGGCGGTGGCCTTGGGCGTCAGCCGATCGAGCCATTCGCTGGTGGTCATCGGCTGGCCGGTGGCGGGATTGTTGCCGAACCCGCACCAGTAGCCGTCGTCGTGCAGCTGCTCGTTCGGGATGGATCCCTCGACGACGAGCACAAACGGCTCCAGTTCGCCACGGTCGGCTTTGAAGAACCATTCGAGGAAGTCGTCGGCGCCCCCGTTGGGCCCGCACTCGAAATCGATCAGGGGCCAATGGACGGCGATTTTGGGTAGGCCAGGAAGTGCTCCGAGAGCAATTTCCTCGACACTTGGTTGCGTGGCGGCAGTCAGCGCCACTGAATCACCGTCACAACTCAATCCTGCGTTGATCCACAGAACGTGAATCAATGCTTCTTCCGCTTTGACTGCAGCCTCTGATGGCATATGTCACAGCTTTCCGGGGTCGGGCTGGGACCCCTTTCCGTCGCGAGAGTCGACGCCGCGCCAGTTTTTTCAGCGCTAGTTTCTGGGTCTACTCCCGGCACTCAGTCTTGTCAACGACCAGTTTGGCTACAGGAGTTTGCGCGCGCGTCAATCCAGTCGTACCACGCGCTGATCCCGTCACCGGTGGTCGCCGACAGCGCCATGATCTCGACTTCGGCATTGATTGACCGCGCGTAGGACGCGCACATATCAAGATCAAAGTCGACGTATGGCAGTAGGTCGGTCTTATTGATAATGATGAGTCCGGCCGCCGCGAACATATGCGGATACTTCAACGGCTTGTCGGTTCCCTCGGTCACCGAGATCACGACAACTTTTGTTTGCTCACCGAGGTCGAACAGTGCCGGGCAGACCAGGTTGCCGACGTTCTCGATGAACAGCAGCGAGTCACGCGCGGGGCGCAGAGTTTCGAGGGCGCGATGCGTCATCTCGGCGTCGAGGTGACAACCCGCGCCGGTGTTCACCTGGACCACTCGGGCGCCCGTCGCGCGGATGCGTTCGGCGTCCAGCAACGTCTCCTGGTCGCCCTCGATGACCGAGACCGATCGTGTGGGACCGAGCTCGCGGATCGTGCGCTCCAGCAGTGTCGTCTTGCCGGCTCCGGGTGAGCTGGTGACATTGAAGGTCAGAATGTTGCGCTCTGCCAACCACTTTCGGTTCGTCTCGGCCAATTCGTCATTCTTCGCCAGTACCTTCTGCTCCAGCGAGATGGTCTCGGTCGCCGGCAGGTGCTCGTGATGATGGTGATGGTCGTGCCCGTGGTCGTGGTCGTGCCCGTGGTCGTGGTGGTGGTCATGGTCATGGTGCGAATGATCTTCACCGGGCTCAAGCTGTCTGCTCTTCGCGCGAGCGCTCATCGCCGTGATCACCGCGCCGTCGTCGCCGCATCCGCAGGTAGCGCACATGTCAACTCACTTCCATCGATAGAATTCGTAGATCACGGCCCGTGAGCACCTCGACGTCGGCGCTGCCGCACGGACACAGCAGAATCAGGTCGGACAAGCCAAACTCCTCGCCGCACGCGCGGCACCGCGCTGACGCCGGCTGGACGTCCAGGTCCAGACGCGCCCCGTCGGCCACAGTGCCCTCGACAGCCAAGCCGAAGCAGAACTCCATCGCGTCGGGAACCACGGCGCACAGCGCGCCCACCTGAACGCGGACACTGTGCACGCGCCGACCGGCGGCGTGTTCGCACACTGTATCCACCACGCTCTGGGTGATCGCCATCTCGTGCATGTCGGCCCTCTCCGGCTCACCTCACGATAGGACGGCGTTCCGTCGGTATCAATGAAGGTCGCTCTTCGGCCGAGAGCCTCATCGGTGACACTTACCATCGTCGGGTGGCACAGACGCTGACCGACGACGACGTGGCGGCGCTGCGGAACTGGATCCGCGAGCAGCGCATCGGCTCCGAGCTCACCGACCTGACGTTGCTTGCCGGCGGTACGCAGAACATCGTGGTGGGGATGTTCGTCGACGGTCGCCGGATGGTGTTGCGCCGGCCGCCCGAGCACCCTCGCCCGAACAGCAACAAGACGATGCAGCGCGAGATCGCGGTGCTCCGTACGCTGGCCGGTTCCGACGTTCCGCATCCCGAATTCGTCTGCGGCTGTGAAGATCTGGACGTGCTCGGGGTGGTCTTCTATCTGATGGCGTATGTAGACGGTTTCAACCCGGGCACCGAGGTTGCGCAGGCATATGTGGAGAAGCCTGAGTTTCGCCACGACGTCGGGATCGACTATGCGGCAAGCCTTGCGAGGTTGGGCCAGGTGCCGTGGGAGGGAAGCCCGCTCGCTGCTCTCAAGAGGCCGGGTTCCTTTCTGGCACGGCAGGTTCCGCAGTTTCGCGGCTTCGTCGAGGCGTATCGGCAACAGGACAACTACGCGAACGACTCGCTGCCGGGCGTAGATCGGCTCGCGGACTGGCTGGAGGACAACCGTCCGCCGGACTCGCCGCCGGGCATCATGCATGGGGATGCGCATCTGAACAACGTGCTGCTCCGTCGCGACCGGCCCGAGTTGGCGGCGTTCGTCGACTGGGAGATGTGTACGGTCGGTGACCCGCTGCTGGACCTTGGCTGGATGCTGGTGTGCTGGCCCAGCGGTGACGACCCGCTCGCCAGTGGTCAGGCGCTGGCCGCCCTCGGCGGGCTGGCGACCCGACGGGAACTGCTCGACGCGTACTTGTCGGCAGGCGGTCGCCGCACAGCACACCTGCCTTGGTACCTCGCGTTGGCGTGCTTCAAGCTCGGCACGGTGATCGAAGGCACCTGGGCGCGGTACCTCGCCGGGCAGGCCACCCGGGAGGCCGGGGAATATCTGCACGCGGGGGCGGTCCGGCTGGTAGAGATGGGAAACCAGATCGCCGACGGCAAAGACATTTTCGATTCCCCTTAGGTGGCGCTCGCGCACGGGACTCATACGTTGCCCAAGCCGTGACTTGATCGAAGTTATCGAAACTGCATTGGTCGCGGCCCGTCGTGCTACTGTCGGCAACGTGCATGACGTGCGACTTCTCGTAGTACCGCCCCGCAGCGGGGTCTGATCCAGACCGACCCCCCGCTGTGGGTCGAAGCTACTACGACGTCGGTCACCCCTCTCCGACCAGAAGACCGGCTCTCATGACAAACCCATCCAGCACGAACATTGCGACTAAGATGCACGAACCGGCAGCGGCCCGCTTCGGCGGCGTTCCGTTGCCGCGCGGCCTCCGCGAGGACGCCGAGAACATGCCGTGGAGCACATTCGCCGCGATCTACAGCCCCAGTTCAGGACCACTCCGGTTGGGCAGCTTCGAATGCACCGACGCAGACCGGCCCGCGACCCAGCTCGGGCCCCAGGCGCGGACATTTCAGGCCACCGTCGCCATCGGCGATCACATCGAGACCGTCAACGTTCCGGCTCACGGGCCCGTCGCCGCTTTGACCGCGATGTTGTTCGACCGGGGCATCCCCGTCGAGATGGTCCGTTTTCACCAGTTGCGGGCCGGCGACCACACCGCAACGTTCATCCAGGGCAGTGACGGTGAGCACGTCGAATGGGCGATGGGGTGGTCGGAAGACAAGACGGAGTCGGTACTGCGGGCCATCATCGCGTGCGTGAACCGGCTGATGTCGGTGTCCTGGTATACCGAGATCGACCCAAGCACGAAGAAGTTCACCTGGCGACGCCGATGAGCGCTTGCGCGAAGAGCAGACAGCGCCGATGAGCGCTTGCGCGAAGAGCAGACAGCGCCGATGAGCGCTTGAGCGAAGAGCAGACAGCGCCGATGAGCGCTTGCGCGAAGAGCAGACAGCGCCGATGAGCGCTTGCGCGAAGAGCAGACAGCGCCGATGAGCGCTTGCGCTAAGAGCGGCTAGCGGTTCAGGGGGCGCAGCACGATCGGCATGCCGTCCACCGGCACGGGCATGCCGGCGTAGTCCCACTTCGCTTTGTAGTCCGGCCGGGGCAGCTCGAGCTGATACCGACGCAACAGGCGGTGAAGAATCGTCTTGATCTCCAGCTGACCGAACACCATCCCGATGCACTTGTGCGCGCCGCCGCCGAACGGGGTGAACGCGTAGCGGTGCCTCTTGTGCTCGTTGCGCGGTTCGGTGAACCGGTCGGGATCGAACTTCAGCGGGTCCGTCCAAAGCTCGGGCAGACGATGGTTCATCCCGGGATAAGCGATGACGTTGGTGCCCTTCGGTAGGTAGTGACCCAGCAGTTCGGTGTCACGCACCGTCTGACGCATCGCCCACTGCACGGGCGTCACGATCCGGATCGACTCGTTCATCACCAGGTCAAGCGACTCGAGCTTCTCCAGGGAATCGATATCCAGCGGACCGTCGCCGAGCCGATCCGATTCGTCGCGGCAGCGCTGCTGCCATTCCGGGTTGGCAGCCAGGTAGTAGGTCATGGTTGTCGCGGTCGACGTCGACGTGTCGTGCGCGGCCATCATCAGGAAGATCATGTGGTTGACGATGTCGTCGTCCGAGAATCGGTTGCCGTCCTCGTCCTCGGTCTGGCACAGCACCGTCAGCAGGTCGTTGCCCTCCTGCCCCCGCCGCTCCTTCACGCGCGCCGCGAAGTAATTCTCCAACAGTTCGCGTGCCTTGAGGCCGCGCCACCACTTGAACGGAGGCACGCTGGTGCGGATTACCGCGTTGCCGGCGCGGGTGGTCGTGGCGAAGGCCTTGTTCACCTTCGTCACCAGTTCGCGGTCGGTTCCCGGCTCGTGGCCCATGAACACCATCGAGGCGATGTCGAGGGTCAGCTCCTTCATCGCCGGATAGAGGAGGAAGCGCGCGTCGTTGGCCACCCAGTCATTGGCGACCACTTGCGATACGACCTTGTCCATCTGCTCGACGTAGCCGACCAACCGGGAGCGCACGAACGCCTCCTGCATGATCCGCCGGTGAAACATGTGCTCGTCGAAGTCCAGCAGCATCAGGCCACGGTGGAAGAACGGCCCGATCACCGGGACCCACCCCTGCTGCGAGTAGTCCTTGTTGCGGTTGGAGTAGATGATCTGGGCGGCGTCGGGACCCAGCGCCGCGACACCGGGCAGCACCGGCGAATCCCCGAACACCACGGGACCCTTCGTTTTGTACAGAAACATCAGATAATCCGGTCCGCCGCGCAACATCTCGATGAGGTGGCCGACGACGGGCAGCCCCGCATCGCCGACGACCGGCTTGAGTCCACTGCCGGCGGGCGGCTCGGCGAGCGTCTTCTGCGGGAACTCATGCTGCAGCAGCCGGCGCTCGACGGCGCCCATGCCGGGGAAGTTGTTGAACGACGGGGTGAACCGCCGCTTTGCCTGGTCGAGCAGATAATCCCGAGTGCTGATGGTCGCCATTCAATCTCCCGCCAGAGGCTGTGGTCGATGTCACTCGGCTCCATCCTGACGGCCGAACTTGACGGCTGTCAAGTTTTGGTTTTTGCTGAAAGGGATGACAAGGTCGAACCGATGACCGCACAGTCCCCGCCCGCCGTCCGGCGTAGCCGTGGCGACCGCCAGCGGGACGCCATCGTCACCGCGGTCCGAGAACTTCTGGAAGAGCGTCCATTTGAGGAGTTGTCGATCAGCAGAATCAGCGAACGCGCCGGTATCACCCGTTCGGGGTTCTACTTCTATTTCGATTCGAAGTACGACGTGCTCGCGTTGATCTTCGACGAGGTGGCACACGAACTCGAGGAGCTCACGCACTACTTCGCGCCGCGCGACGCCGACGAGACACCGGCAGGCTTCGCGAAGCGGATGGTGGGCAGCGCCGTGGCGGTCTATGTCCACAACGACCCGATCGTGACCGCATGCAACAACGCGCGGTACACCGACATGAAGATCCGCGAGATCCTCGACCGCCAGATGGGGACAGTGATCGACCAGATCGTGAAAATCGCCGAGGACGAGCTCGCCGCAGGCACCGCACGGCCTATCAGTGACGACATTCCAGCACTCGTACGCACGCTGGGTGTCACCACGGCGTTGATGCTCTCGGGCGACAAATCGTTCCTCGGCCCGGACCGGGACCTTCAGCGCGGCGTCCGGGTGCTCGAGCAGCTGTGGCTGACCGCGCTGTGGGGCGGCTGACTTCACCGGCGGTAGTCTCACCGCCGTGACGCAGACGTTCGCGGGCAAGCGGGTGTTCTTGACAGGCGCGGCCAGCGGCATCGGGCGCGCGACCGCGTTGAAGCTGGCGGCCGACGGCGCCGAGTTGTACCTTACTGACCGGGACGCGGACGGCCTGGCGACGACGGTCGCCGACGCTCGCGCGTTGGGCGCGACTGTGGCCGAACACCGTGCGCTGGACATTTCCGACTACGACGAGGTGGCCCGATTCGCCGCGGACATCCACACCCGTCATCCGAGCATGGACATCGTGATGAACATCGCGGGCGTGTCGGCGTGGGGGACCGTCGAGCAGCTGACCCACAAGCAATGGAGCTCGATGGTCGCGATCAACCTGATGGGCCCGATCCACGTCATCGAGACGTTTCTTCCGCCGATGGTGGCTGCCGGCCGCGGCGGGCATCTGGTCAACGTGTCGTCGGCCGCGGGGATCGTCGCGCTGCCGTGGCACAGCGCTTACAGCGCAAGCAAATTCGGGCTGCGCGGGCTTTCGGAGGTGTTGCGGTTCGACCTCGCGCGGCACCGCATCGGGGTTTCGGTGGTGGTTCCCGGCGCCGTCAACACCCCGCTCGTGCAGACGGTCGAGATCGCGGGCGTCGATCGGGAGGACCCGCGGGTGCAGCGCCTGGTCAACCGATTCGCGGGCCATGCCGTCACCCCGGAGGCGGTGGCGGACAAGATCCTTACCGGCATTCGCAAGAACCGGTTCTTGATCTACACGTCGGCCGACATCCGCGCGCTGTACCTGTTCAAGCGCGTTGCCTGGTGGCCGTACAGCATCGCGATGCGCCATGCGAACGATGTCTTCACCCGCCTGATGCCACGCACGCGTTCGTCACCGTGAGTTTTGGCTGTCGCGGTTCAGCCCGAGGGCATCGCGCATCGTGAAGAACAGATCGGTCTGGTCGGTGAGTCCCACAACGTTTGCGGCCCAGGGGCCGAACGCGGCGACCGGCAGCTGTGCGCCGGTGTGGGTTTCGTTTTCGATGCCGGGATCGGTCGACGTCCCGTAGCTCACGGTCATCTCGGCGCCGTCCCTTGTGATCAGTTTGCGCGTGAGGCCCGGATAGGTCAGGTCGCGAACGCGTTCGAGCGGCACATGCTTGTCGTCTGCGATCTCCTGGAGGTCTTCTGTGGTGAGGTTCTCGACGATCTGGCTGGTGTGCGAATGGTCGCCGGTGACGATCACCAAAGTGTTCCCGTCCGATTTCGCGAACTCCAACGCGCGTTGCACTGCCGCGTCGAGGTCAACGGTTTCACCGATCTGCGTGCACGGGTTGGCGAGATGATCCTGCTTGTCGATCGAGGCGCCCTCGACCTGGAGGAAGAAGCCCTTGCTGTTGGTTTTCAGCAGATCGATCGCCCTCTGCGTCATGTCGGCCAACGTGGGCACACTCGCGGTGTGTTGCGGATTGTCGGAGCACCTCTCCGCCGGCTGGAGATAACCGAGTCTGGCCGCAGGTGTGCCCGCCCACCTCAGCGGCATGTTGCCGTCGGCGAACAAGCCCAGCACCGGCACATCCTGATCGGCCTTGGCCACGGCGTTCAATTCTGTGGCGGTATGGACGATTTGGTAGCCGCGCTCCTTCGCCTGCACCTCCAATGGCTTGCCCTGGTATTGCCCCGTGGTCGCCACTTGACCGAAGGTCGCCGCGCCCCCGCCGAGCGTTACGTCGGGACGGGTCGCCAACAGTTGCTCGGTGATCGAGCCTTGGCCGCCGTTTTGCAGCGCGTTGGCGGGGCACAGCTTGGTCGTCTCGTCGGGGCCGTAGCACTTGCGGTTGGTGACGTGTGAGTACAGCGCTGCCGGTGTGGCGTCTTGAATCTCGGCCGTTGTGACACTGCCTGTCGCCAGCCCGCGCGCCTTGGCCAGCTCGAGGATCGTCTGCTTCGGAGCACCCGTGATATCGACGCTGAGCGCACCGTTGTAGGTCTTGGTGCCGATGCTCCAAGCAGTCGCGGCCGCAGCCGAATCGGTGACGTAGTTCGGTGTGCCGTCCTTGTTCAGCGCGTAGTGGGTGTACTCCCCGGTGAGCGGCAGCGAGTCCAGGCCGGCGAAGCTGCCGGCTGCGCCGAGCGCATAGTTGCGCGCGATAGTTATCTCCGAGTCGCCCATCCCGTCGCCGATGAGAAGGATGACGTTGCGAGCCGCGGGGGAGTTGATAGCGTCCGTGACGGCCTGAGATTGATCACCGTCAATGCGCCTGGCGCCTCCGGTGTCCGACAAATGGCCTGTGGCGCTCCGGTTTACCAGGTTTGGGTGTGCCTTGTGGTCATCAGCGGCGCACGCGACCGCCACCATGGCGATCACAACCCCGATGATGGCGGCGAGTCGGCGAGGCGTCTTCATGTGCCCGATTCAAGGCGATGCCGGTGAATTTGTCCTGACTGTCGGCAAAACAGATCAGGGCGGTGCCAGTTCCAGCCGCACACCGAGCAGTCGCACCGGCCGGTCGAGTTCGAAAAGGTCGAGTACCAGCAGCGCTGTCGACACGACCACCTCCCCGTCGATGGTTGGCTGCGGCAGCTTGCGAATCTTGGTGCGGGTGAAAAAGGCTGAGTTGCGAACGGTCACCGCGACCCGGGTCACGGTCCGCGACTCCGCGGTTACTTCGGCCAGCGTCCGGCGCGCCAAATTTTCGACGGCCGAATTCATCTCGGCGCGATCGGTGAGGTCGCGAGGGAACGTGATGACGTGACTGCGGGACCGGGGTATCCACGGCTCGGCGCTGACCGTGGTGTCCCCGCCGCCCTTGGCCAGCAGGAGCAGCCACAGTCCGGTGGTGGGGCCGAACGCCGCAGTGAGGGTGTCGGGATCCGTCGCCGACAGCTGTGCGACCGACGTAATACCCATACCTGCAAGCTTTTTCGATGTTTTCGGGCCGACACCCCAGAGCGCGTCGACCTCCCGGTCACCCATTACGGCGATCCAGTTGTCGTCGGTGAGCTGATAGATGCCGCCCGGCTTGCCGAAGCCCGTCGCCACCTTCGCACGCTGCTTGTTGTCGCTGATGCCCACCGAACAAGACAGCTGCGTCTCGGCGGCGATCGTGGTGCGGATGCGTTCGGCGAGTTCGGCGGGATCGTCGACGTCGGCGCCCACGTACGCCTCGTCCCATCCCCAGACCTCGACTGGAAAGCCCAGCCCGCGCAACAGGTTCATCACCTCTTCCGACGCGGCGTCATACGCTGCCGGGTCGGACGGCAGAAACGTCGCGTCAGGGCACCTGCGGGCCGCGGTCCGAAGTGGCATGCCCGCATGGATTCCGAACTGGCGAGCGGGATAGGAGGCGCAGGTAACCACCTTGCGCGGTTCGGTCGGATCGCCGTTGCCGCCCACGATCACCGGGAGCCCGGCCAGTTCCGGATGCCGACGCTCCTCGACCGACGCCAAGAACTGGTCGAGGTCTACGTGCAGAATCCAGCGCGGCGCAGCGCTCATCATTGCCGTCTGTTCTTCGCGCGAGCGCTCATCACTGCTGTCTGTTCTTCGCGCGAGCGCTCATCACTGCCCACACAGCTTGCGCGCGACGCCCTCCCACGCGTCCCCGAGCACGTCGGGGGTGACGCCGACATCCTCGAGTTGGTGTGCGACATATTCGGCGTCGAGCAGTGCCAGCAGTGCATCGGCCTGCGCATCGAGGTTTCCGGTTGTGCCGGCTTCTTCGAGAAGCACGCGAACATGGGTGCGATGCAGCGCGTGCGGCGCGTTGTAGCGTGTCTGCGGGTCGCGCGCGGCGTCCCGAAGCAGGGGGCGGTGCTCGCAGACGAACTTCAGGCGGGCCCTTCCGTACGCCAGTAGCCGGTCCAGTGGCAGTGCGCTCGGGCCCAGTGGTGGGGGACCGGACAGGAATGCTTGCTGAAGTGCGTGCTCGTCTTCGTCGAGCAGGACGAGCATCAGTCCGGACCGGCTGCCGAACCGGCGGAACAACGTGCCCTTGCCCACCCCTGCTTCGGACGCGATGTCATCCATCGTCACCGCGTCCGGTCCCCGGTCGGCGATCAGCCGTCGCGCGGCCTCCAGCAGCAGCCCCCGATTGCGTGCGGCGTCGCCGCGCTCCTGCGTGGCCTGGCCCGATACCGGAAGCGGCTGGTGGGCGGCGGCCATGCCTGACCTTAACCCAGCGGAATAATTCGGACCGCGGTCCGGTTAGGCGTGAGGATCGACTCGAACTTCGAAAGGAAGACACCATGTCGGACATCAACGTGTTGGCGTTGGTCGGGAGCCTGCGTGGCACCTCGGTGAACCGGGAGATCGCGGAATTGGCCGCCGCGAACGCGCCCGACGGTGTTTCCGTCTCGGTGTATGACGGCCTTGGCGACGTCCCGTTCTACAACGAGGAAATCGACGGGTCCGACGCGCCGGCCGCGGCGACGAGGCTGCGTGCGGCGGTTGCTGCCGCCGACGCCGTCTTGGTGGTGACACCTGAATACAACGGCGGTGCCCCAGCCGTCGTGAAGAACGCGGTCGACTGGCTTTCGCGGCCGTACGGCCAAGGCACCGTCAGCGGCAAGCCGCTCGCGGTGATCGGCGCCGCCCTCGGCCAGTACGGCGGCGTGTGGGCCCACGACGAAACCCGCAAGTCGTTCGGCATCGCGGGCGCTCATGTCGTCGACGGGCTCGCCCTCTCGGTGCCCATATCGTCGCTTGACGGCGAGCACGCTCGCGAGACCGCGGCCGTAGTCGCCGACCTCGATGACGTGGTGAAGAAGCTAGCCGCCGAGGCTGGCTGAAAAGTTTGCTGGAGCATCGGCCGCGGGCGCACATCGCCGTCCGCGGCCGACTTGTCGGCAGGCGGTGGTAAACCTGACCACAGGGCGCCGCGCGACACGCCGAGCGCGTGGCGACACGCCGTGACGGAGGTCACACAATGGCTTACGACCAGGGAATTTCACCAATGTGGTTACGGATATGTTGTGTCTGCATCGTTTGTCGGACACCAGGTGTAGTGTCCACAGCACCGACAGGCCCCGGAGGCTCCGGGTCTGGCAGGGCCGAGAAATCTGGCAGCGATGTCTGGGAATCCGGTCTGGAGGAACCCGGAATTTCTCGGGCCGCCGGTCTGCTGAATCGTAAAGACGAAGCAGCGCGAGTCCCGCTCGCAGTCCGTGTCAACTTTCGCTGAGGAGCCGTACCGCCGATGACCATCACCGTGTACACCAAGCCCGCATGCGTCCAGTGCAACGCGACCTACAAAGCGTTGGACAAGCAGGGCATCTCCTATGACGTTGTCGACATCACCGAGGTGCCCGAGGCACGCGACTACGTGATGGCGCTCGGCTATCTGCAGGCACCGGTGGTGGTGGCCGGCGGCGATCACTGGTCGGGCTTCCGGCCGGACCGGATCAGGGCGCTGACCGGCGCGCTGACCGCCTAGTACGACAAATATCTCCAGGAGGTTGAGGTGAATCCGCACGGCGAGTTGGTGTATTTCTCCAGCGTTTCGGAGAACACCCACCGCTTCGTGCAGAAGCTCGGGCTGCACGCCACCCGGATTCCGCTGCGCGGCCGGATCCGGGTGGACGAGCCGTACGTGCTGGTGCTGCCGACTTACGGCGGCGGTCGCGCGACTCCCGACGTCAACATCGGCGGGTACGTGCCCAAGCAGGTCATCGCATTCCTCAACGACGAGCAAAACCGGTCGCTGCTGCGCGGGGTCATCGCGGCCGGCAACACCAACTTCGGTGCGGAGTTCTGCTACGCGGGCGACGTCGTCTCGCGCAAATGCGGAGTGCCGTACCTGTATCGCTTCGAGCTGATGGGCACCGACGAAGACGTGCAAGCCGTCCGTGCGGGCCTGGCCGATTTCTGGAAGGACGAGACGTGCCACCAACCGTCACTGCTGCAGAGCCTGTAGTCACGTTCAGCGCACCGCATCCGTCGGGGGAGACCGACTACCACGCGCTGAACGCGATGCTGAACCTGTACGACGCCGACGGCAAGATTCAGTTCGACAAGGACCGTGAAGCTGCGCACCAGTACTTCCTGCAGCACGTCAATCAGAACACGGTGTTCTTCCACGACATGGATGAGAAGCTCGACTATCTGATCCGCGAGGACTACTACGAGCGCGATGTTCTCGACCAGTACAGCCGCAACTTCGTCAAGTCCCTGATCCACCGCGCGTACGCCAAGAAGTTCCGGTTCCCAACGTTTTTGGGTGCGTTCAAGTACTACACCTCCTACACGCTGAAGACCTTCGACGGGAAGCGATACCTCGAACGGTTCGAAGACCGGGTCTGCCTGGTCGCGCTGACATTGGCGGCCGGCGACACCGGGCTGGCCGAGAAGCTCGTCGACGAGATCATCGACGGCCGCTTCCAGCCCGCGACCCCGACTTTCCTCAACTCCGGCAAGAAGCAGCGCGGCGAGCCGGTCAGCTGCTTCCTGCTGCGGATCGAGGACAACATGGAGTCGATCGGCCGATCGATCAACTCGGCGCTGCAGCTGTCCAAGCGAGGTGGCGGAGTTGCGTTGCTGATGAGCAACATTCGTGAGCACGGTGCCCCGATCAAGAACATCGAGAACCAGAGTTCAGGCGTGATCCCGATCATGAAGCTGCTGGAAGACTCGTTCTCCTATGCCAACCAGCTCGGTGCCCGTCAGGGTGCGGGAGCGGTGTACCTGCACGCCCATCACCCGGACATCTACCGATTCCTGGACACCAAACGCGAGAACGCCGACGAGAAGATCCGGATCAAGACGCTGAGCCTGGGCGTGGTGATTCCCGACATCACATTCGAGCTGGCTAAGCGCAACGACGACATGTACCTGTTCTCGCCCTACGACGTGGAACGGGTGTACGGCGTGCCGTTCGCGGACATCTCGGTGACTGAGAAGTACTTCGAGATGGTCGATGACGCCCGCATCCGCAAAAGCAAGATCAAGGCGCGCGAGTTCTTCCAGACGCTGGCCGAGCTGCAGTTCGAGTCGGGCTACCCGTACATCATGTACGAGGACACGGTGAACCGGGCCAATCCGATCGAGGGCAAGATCACCCACAGCAACCTGTGCTCGGAGATCCTGCAGGTGTCGACGCCGTCGGAGTTCAACGAGGACCTGACGTACGCCAAGGTGGGCAAGGACATTTCGTGCAACCTCGGCTCGCTCAACATCGCCAAGGCCATGGACTCACCGGACTTCGCGCAGACCATCGAGGTGGCGATCCGCGCGCTGACCGCGGTGAGCGACCAGACCCACATCTGGTCGGTACCGTCGATCGAGCAGGGCAACAACCACTCCCACGCGATCGGCCTGGGACAGATGAACCTGCACGGGTACCTGGCCCGTGAACGGATCTTCTACGGCTCCGAAGAGGGCATCGACTTCACGAACATCTACTTCTACACCGTGCTCTATCACGCGCTGCGGGCGTCGAATCGCATTGCGCTCGAACGCGGTACGTCCTTCAAGGGCTTCGAGAATTCCAAGTACGCGACGGGCGAGTTCTTCGACAAGTACACCGACCAGGTGTGGGAGCCGAAGACGGCGAAGGTGCGTCAGTTGTTCGACGACGCCGGCATCCGCATTCCGACCCAAGACGATTGGCAGCGGTTGAAGGAGTCGGTGCAGGCGCACGGCATCTACAACCAGAACCTGCAGGCGGTTCCGCCGACCGGGTCGATCTCCTACATCAACCACTCGACGTCGTCGATCCACCCCGTGGCGAGCAAGATCGAGATCCGCAAGGAAGGCAAGATCGGACGGGTTTATTACCCGGCGCCGTACATGACCAACGACAACCTCGAGTACTACGAGGACGCATACGAGATCGGCTACGAGAAGATCATCGACACCTACGCGGCGGCTACGCAGCACGTCGACCAAGGGCTGTCGCTGACGCTGTTCTTCAAGGACACCGCCACCACGCGCGACGTCAACAAAGCGCAGATCTACGCCTGGCGCAAGGGAATCAAGACGCTGTACTACATCCGGCTGCGGCAGATGGCGCTGGAGGGCACCGAGGTCGAGGGCTGCGTCAGCTGCATGCTGTAGCACTCACGCGCCGAGGGTGAATCTGGCGACGCTGCCACGGCGTGTCGCGTCGCTCAGTTCACTGTCGTCGAGGCCGTCGGCTATTTGTACGTGTGCTGAGGCCCTTGCGCCTTCTGGTACATGCGCTTGAGCAGGAAGTCGCGCACGCGGCCGTTGTCGAGCAGCTTGATGCCCGCGTTGGCAACCGCAGGAATGCCCGCCAGCTTGTGGAAGTAGCGGCCCCGACGGTATTCGCGGCCCCATGCCGCTTCCATCCTCTGCGCGTAGTTGGTGAAGTCGTCGGGCCCGCTGTTCTGCAGCGCCGCCACCGCGCATTCGCCCGCGGCCAGGCCCGACTCCAGTGCCTTCGAGATGCCCGCGCCGGAAGCCGGCTTGCCGGCGCCCAGCGAGTCGCCGGTGAACAGCACGCCCGGACGCCAGGGCGGCCACGCCGTGAAACCCATCGGCAGCCGCCAGGCGCGCACGCTCCTGTTCTTCTTCAGCTCCTCGATCGGCGGCAGCTCCCACTCGGGCGGTAACGTCCGCAAGAACTCGCCGAGGAACTGCGTGGCGTTGATGGACTGCCAGTTCTTGTAGCTGTTGACGTAGCCGAGGCCGATGTTGAATCGGCCGGACCCCATCGGGAACACCCAGCCGTAGCCGGGAAGCTGGTCGCCCTGGAACGCCAGCTTCAGGTAGATGTCGAGGCTGTCGGAGTCAGCACGGTTCGCGTGCATCTCCGAACGGATCGCGATCGCCGAGTAGCCGTTGTACTCGGAGTCGATTTTCAGTGCGCGCTTGATCGGGGAGTAGGCGCCGTCGGCCGCGATGACCGCATCGCCGAACACCTTCTCGCCGCTCTTGAGCGTCACACCGATGACCCGGCCGTTGGCGTCGAGCTCGGGTCCGGTCACCTCAGCGGACTGGCGCACCTCGGCGCCGGCCGACTCGGCGTGCTTGAGCAGCAGCGTGTCGAGCTCAGTGCGGCTGACGGTATGGCCGTGGTCGGGCATGCCCGGGCGCTTCGGGAACGACAGCTCCCACTGACTCGGGCTGAAGACCGTGACACGGTTGACGCGATGGAACTTGGAGACCTCGTCGCCCAAACCCATCTTCTGCAGGTAGCTGACCGCACGGGCAGTCAGGCCGTCGCCGCACGGCTTGTCGCGCGGGAATTCGGCCTTGTCCAGCACGATCACGTTTGCGCCCGTATGAGCGGCCTGCCACGCGGCCGCCGAGCCCGACGGCCCGCCGCCTGCGATGACCACGTCGTATTTCTGCGCCATCCGTCTCGTTTCGCTCAGTGGATTCGACCCCGAATAGTACCCACGAAGGGTGCGTAGAGCGCGTCCGCCAACTCCGAATGACGGCTTCTGAGCAGGTCAACAGCAGTGATTGAGTAGAGTGATGCCCGTGCGCAGACCGGCCATACCGAGAACCAGCGGGAATGCGGGCAGAAAAGTAGACGCCCGCAGTGAGCGCTGGCGCGAGCATCGCAAGAAGGTCCGCGCGCAGATCGTCGACGCCGCGTTCCGCGCCATCGACAAACGTGGCCCCGAACTGTCGATCAGGGAGATCGCCGAAGAGGCGGGTACCGCCAAGCCCAAGATCTACCGCCACTTCACCGACAAGTCCGACCTCTTCCAGGCGATCGGAGAGCGGCTGCGCGACATGCTCTTCGCGGCGATCTTCCCGTCGATCGACCTGTCCAACGATTCGGTGCGCAAGATCATCCGCAGCGCCGTCGAACACTACGTCGACCTTGTCGACCAACACCCCAATGTATTGCGGTTTTTGGTCCAGGGACGCTTTGTCGAGCAGTCGGAGTCGACAATGCGCGCGCTGAACAAGGGGCGCGACGTCACGCTCGCGATGGCCGACATGTTCAACAACGAGCTACGGGAGATGGAGCTCGACCCCGCGGCACTTGAACTCGCCGCATACACGACCTTCGGCTCGGCTGCGTCGGCCACTGACTGGTGGCTCGGCCCGAACCCCGACACCCCGCGGCGGATGCCGCGCGACAAGTTCATCGACTATCTGGCGACGATCATGCTCGGCGCCATCAACGGCACCGCCGAGCTGCTGGGCATCACGTTTGACGCCGACCGGCCCCTCCACGAAGCAGTTCCGCGGGCCGACCACTCGGTCGCATAGCGCTCACAGTTCGACGGGTCGTCCTGAGGCCGTACACTGAGGCTAATACCCGGTACCGGCGTTCCCAGGAAAGGACGACCCGACATGACGGTTGCCGAGCCCACCATGGAGAACACAGCGCAGAAGCCGCCCGTGCACACCCGCGCGCTGATCATCGGGTCCGGCTTCTCCGGACTGGGGATGGGTATCGAGCTGCAGCAACGTGGTGTCGACTTCCTGATCCTGGAGAAGGCCGACGACATCGGGGGCACGTGGCGTGACAACACCTACCCCGGCGCAGCGTGTGACGTCCCGTCGCACCTGTACTCATATTCCTTCGAGCCCAAACCGGATTGGAAGCACGTCTTCTCGTACCAACCGGAGATCCTGGATTACCTCGAGGGCGTCACAGACAAGCACGGTCTGCGGCGCTACATTCGGTTCAAATCGCAAGTGGAGCGCGCGTTTTGGGATGACGCCACCTACCGCTGGCACGTCTTCACCTCATCAGGCGAGGAGTACGTGGCGCAGTTCCTCATCTCGGGGGCCGGTGCGCTGCACATCCCGTCGCTGCCGGCAATTCCCGGCATCGACGATTTCGCCGGCTCGGCGTTTCACACCGCGCAGTGGGATCACAGTGCCGACTTGGCAGGCAAGCGGGTGGCCGTCGTTGGGACGGGAGCCAGCGCGATTCAAGTGGTGCCCGAACTCGTGAAGATCGCCGAGGAAGTACAGCTCTATCAGCGCACCGCCGCATGGATCAAGCCGCGCATCAACTTCGAGTTTCCGGCTGTGCTACGACGAGCATTCGAATTCGTTCCCGGCGTGCGCGCGGCCTGGCGCGCCGGCACGTATTGGGCGTTGGATGCCAGGGCGCTGGCACTCGCCAAACGGCCGGAGCTGCTGAAGGTCGCTGAGCTGATGTACAAGGCCAACATGCGACGCTATATCTCCGACCCGTCCCTGCGGGCCAAGCTCACGCCGCATTACCGGGCGGGATGCAAGCGAATCCTCATCTCGGACAACTTTTATCAAGCGGTCGCCAACCCGAAGACCACGGTGATCACCGACAGCATCGCCCGGGTGACGCCGCACGGCATCGTCACCGCCGACGGCGCTGAACGCGAGGTTGACGCCATCGTCTTCGCCACGGGATTCCACGTCACTGACTCGTTCACCTACGTCGACATCAAGGGCGCACACGGTGAAGATCTGGTCGACCGGTGGACCCGAGAGGGCGTCGTCGCTCACCGCGGTATCACTGTCGCCGATGTGCCGAATCTCTTCTTCTTGCTGGGGCCCAACACCGGGCTGGGCCACAACTCGGTCGTCTTCATGATCGAGCAGCAGATCCGGTACGTCGCTCACGCGATCGCGGCTGCCGACAAGGCCCGGGCGCAGGCGCTCGCGCCCACCCGCGCCGCACAGGACGAGTTCAATCACGAGCTGCAAGAACGATTGGCGACGACCGTGTGGAACACCGGCGGCTGCAACAGCTGGTATCTCGATGAGCACGGTGTAAACAGGTCGCTGTGGTCTGGATTCACGTGGGAGTACTGGCTGGCCACGCGGCGCTTCAAGCAGTCCGAGTACCGATTCTCTGGACTGAACGGATCCGACACGCCAACACACGATGTTGTGCTGCCGGAGGTTGTCGCACCCCAGGGGTAGTGTCGAAAGTCTGAATACCGGCACACGAAGTGGGGTTCTGGTGAGCGAGAAACTCAAGCTGATCGACCGCGTCTCCGCGATCAACTGGAACCGTCTGCAGGACGAGAAGGACGCCGAGGTCTGGGACCGGCTGACCGGCAACTTCTGGCTGCCCGAGAAGGTGCCGGTGTCCAACGACATCCCGTCTTGGGGAACGCTGACCGCCCACGAAAAGCAGCTCACGATGCGGGTTTTTACCGGCCTGACGCTGCTCGACACGATTCAGGGCACCGTCGGGGCGGTCAGCCTGATCCCCGACGCGCTGACCCCGCACGAGGAAGCCGTCTACACCAACATCGCGTTCATGGAGTCGGTGCACGCGCGCAGCTACAGCAACATCTTCTCCACCTTGTGCTCGACCGCCGAGATCGACGACGCGTTCCGCTGGTCCGAGGAAAACCTCAACCTGCAGCGCAAGGCCGAGATCGTGATGCAGTACTACCGCGGCGACGAGCCACTCAAGCGCAAGGTTGCTTCCACACTGCTCGAGAGCTTTCTGTTCTACTCCGGCTTCTACCTGCCGATGTACTGGTCCAGTCGCGCCAAGCTGACCAACACCGCCGACATGATCCGGCTGATCATCCGCGACGAGGCGGTGCACGGCTACTACATCGGCTACAAGTACCAGCGCGGGCTCGCCATGGAAGACGACGCCAGACAACAAGAGCTCAAGGACTACACCTACGAGTTGCTGTTCGAGCTCTACGACAACGAGGTGGAGTACACCCAAGACCTTTATGACGAGGTCGGGCTGACCGAAGACGTCAAGAAGTTCCTGCGCTACAACGCCAACAAGGCGCTGATGAACCTCGGCTACGAGGCGCTGTTCCCGCGCGACGAGACCGATGTCAACCCGGCGATCCTGTCTGCGCTGTCACCCAATGCCGACGAGAACCACGACTTCTTCTCGGGGTCGGGCTCGTCGTACGTCATCGGCAAGGCCGTCATCACCGAGGACGAGGACTGGGACTTCTAAATCCGCAGGTTAGCGGCATAATCGCCTGCCATGCCCGGGGGGTCAGCTACCTATTGGTTGATCGGCTGGCTCGCCCGTGCCCAGCCCGTGCCCACATTTTGCCCACATTTTGCCCACATTTTGCCCTCGCTTGGCCTGGCATACGCAATGTTCCTAGTAGTCATCATGTATAGGAAATGGCAATCCGGGTTAACACTCGGCAGCACCATGTGGTTGGGGCAAGTGATATCGGCTTTGCCAGGAGCGGCGGAGACTGTCCCGGTCGGTGACGGGCCACTTTGGTGGCTGGCACAACCGGTCAGTATCGTCAACGCTGCCAGACCGAGCAGAGCCTTTTCATCTCGCCCAGGACGGACCACATGGCTCCGGACGCTATTCGCCCTGAGCGCTCCGGGACTAGGGGCCAAAGTCCTGGTTGCTCGGGAGCCGGGCCACATCGGCCCAGCTGACCATCGGCTCCCGATCGGTGACCTTCGACCATATCGGCTGACCATCGGAGGCGGTTAGCTTCATTGCCAGGCAGCTAACCCCTAGGTAACGGTTGACGTTGCAGGGGCAGCGCGACCGGCGGCTGCGTTTCGAGGAGCCAAGATGGGCGGCATCGGTGAGCTCCATCATCGCCGGATCAGCGATGTGAAGAGGTTCGGCGGCCAACTGTATCTGGTGCGGGTGCTTGCCGCCCTTGCCGCTGTTGTCGCGCTGCTGGTGCTGGCTCCGGCCGGGACCGCAGATCCCTACACCTCTACCGACATGCAGTACCTGGCAGCGCTACACCATGGCGGTCTCTGTTGCGCGAACCAGCCCGACAGTCCGATCTGGTACGAAACACCCGACAAGGCGATCAACACGGGTCACTCGGTTGCCGACGCAATGACCAGAACCCCCACCTACGACGAATTCAGCACACTCCGCAACTACCTGTATAACTCCAGCCAAACGCCAGGATTCTATAGTCACCCTCTGGATTCCTTCCAGTCCGGCGAGATAGTCGTTGTTGCAGTGCATTACTACTCAGGGCTAGCGGTCGAGTGCGCGCTTATGAAAGCGATGGGCGGCGCTATGGGCCAGGCGCCCTACTGGTACGGCCCCGTCACATACTCCGGCGGCTTGGCGGTCCAGCCAGACTGCATCAAGTTCTCGTCGTGATGCCGATGACCGACTACTACCCGCGCAGCCGTCCCTAGGCTCGTACCCGCGTCCGGCACCGCAGAAGGGGACGCCGTTCGGGCGTTACCGCCTTGTCGAGTTGTTGGGGCGCGGCGGCATGGGCGAGGTGTGGCGGGCCTACGACACCGACACCGACCGGATCGTCGCGATCAAACTCTTACCTGCTCATTTCTCCGAGAACGAGGACTTTCAGCGGCGATTCCGCCGCGAAGCCCACGCGGCGGCACGGTTGAACAGCCCACACGTGATTCCCATTCACAACTACGGCGAAATCGACGGTCGCCTCTATGTGGATATGCGATTGATCGAGGGCCGCGACCTGCAGGCCGTGCTGGCCGACGGGCCGATGGAGCCGGGGCGGGCGGTGCGCCTCATCGAGGGGGTCGCCTTGGCCTTGCACGCCGCCCATGAGGTTGGTCTGTTTCACCGCGATGTCAAACCGTCCAACATCCTGCTCGACCGCAACGACTTCGCTTACCTGATTGATTTCGGGATCGCCCGCGCCCTTGACGAGACCCGGTTGACCAGTACCGGCGTCGGTCCCGGAACCGTCCTTTATATGGCGCCCGAGCGGTTGGGCGAGCATCCGGACGAGGATGATGCCCGCGTTGATATCTACGCATTGGCCTGTGTACTTTATGAATGCCTGACCGGCCGCCCGCCCTTCTCCGGAAGTCCGGCAAGTATTATCGCGGCACACCTGAACACCCCGCCGCCACAACCGTCGAGCACGCAACAGAACGTATCTGGACAATTCGACGAGGTAATCGCCACGGGCATGGCTAAAGACCCCGACAACCGGTATGCGACCACCGTCGAGTTAGCGGACGCCGCCCGCGATGCGATTACCGTCCCCATCCAGCGACCGACGCCGAGTCCGGCGCCGAACCCACCCACGCAGCAAGCGCCCGCAACCGAACCCGCCGCGCAGCAACAGCCCGCCGACCTGAACCTCGCCCCGACCCAACAACGCCCACCCGGCTGGCCCCCTGCCCCACCAGCCCGACGCGCTGACCGGCCGCCCCCTGAGATGGGCACATCGCCAGCGCAGCTGTGGTGGCGTCGCCACGGCCAGCGGGTGAAGGTGGCGGTGATCGCCG
Organism: uncultured Actinomycetota bacterium; assembly: GCA_963744085.1. Lineage (GTDB taxonomy): Bacteria > Actinomycetota > Actinomycetes > Mycobacteriales > Mycobacteriaceae > Mycobacterium. Next base: position 732,444 of record CAVUSK010000008.1, on the reverse strand, counting down.
CGTTCGTCGTGATCCTGGCCGCCGCCGGCATCACCGGCTACCTGCTCCGACCACACTCGCCCGCATCCCCAACCCCAACCGCGCAACCGGCACCGCCTCTGGGGCAATCAACCGACTACACAGCGCTGTTGCTCAAGGCGAGTGACATCGGTGGAAGCGAACCGTGGAAGGCGGACCCCCCGACACTGAACCCCGACGGCCAGCCCGGAGCTGAGGGGGTATACACCAACGAGTCGGGTACGCGAGCCGTCGACATCATCATTCAAGTCTGGAAGGACGCCCCGCAGGCACGGCTCGCGCTAACCGGTGGTAAGGGCTCGTTGCCCAAGGTCGTCACGGGTACCCCGCAGCCTGCCGACGTGGGCGACGGCGGAACGTTGGTCTCCGGGACCAAGCCTGACGGATCCCAGGCACTCACGGTGCTGCTGTTTACCCAGGGCAAGGCGTTCGTCGACATGACGGTCGGCAGCGCCCCGGATGATCCGGCTCCCCCCGACAACGTCATCGACCTCGGCCGACAGCAGGCCTCCAATATCGAGAGCGGACTACCCGCCTGATTCTTTACCCAGGTGACCGTCCGCACGCGGCCGCGTCGGCGACCAATGCCCGGTACGCATCGCGGCCGCCATTGCGGGCAATCTCCGCGATACCGTCGACGACGGTCGGTTAATGCGCCCGGCGATCGTCCGTGCCGACAGGCCGGGCCGCGATTCCGCGTGAGATCTCCTCACGTTCGTCCAGGGACAGATGATCGAACCTGCGCCGCCGCGGAATCGGGGCGATCCCGCCTGATTCACGCAAGCACCGCCGGATCCGCGGCAGCGTCTCACCCAGCGTGCGCTCCATCTCGCGAATCGCATCACCACGCCGCCACATCGCCCAAATCAGAGCTTGCTGTTCGACGTCAAACCCAATCGGACCCACGCCCATCCCAACCTCCACCAGCACATCATCACCGGCCTGCAGTGATGCGCTGACTGGTTGAGCTCAAGTTCTATTTCGAGACAGCGTTCAGTTCCGCTCGAGCCTGGTCGATTTGGTCGTAGGCGTAGGCCACCATCTCGGCGGTGGTCATCGTCTCGCCCTTGCGGGCGAGCGATTCGTAGGTCTGGTCACCGAGGACATCCCGGAGGTGGGCGATCGCGGCGGTGATTTCGGGCACTGCCGCTGCGGCCAGCGGATTGAATACGAAACCGCCGATGATAGCAGCCGATTCGTATCGCCCGAGCCGGTCGAAGAAGGCGGCGAGGACAGCCAGAGGGCTGACGATCGTGGTGGTATTTCCAGAGTCGTGGTAATTGCGAATGGCGACGGTGACGTAATCGAACGCAGCCGTGGGGTCGCCGTACCTGGCCTCCGATCGGGATAGACCCGCCAGCAGGTTGGTCTCGTTGGCGCGGTTGCCACTTTCTCGAGCGATCGCCAGGCCCCGACGACGGGCTTCCATGGCGCGGCGGGGATCGGCGTCGCGGAACGCGAGTCCGTAGGTGTAGAGCGCATATGAAAGCACGAAGGGGTTGCGGGTGGCCTCGGCGGCGTCGATCAGGCCGGTGGTCGTGGCCATCGCCTCGTCGGGGCGACCGGCCATCACCAGTGTGCCAACCAGGTATGCCCAGGTGAGTGTGTGGGTGTCGTGGCCGCGTGCGAGCTGAGCCCGGCACCACTCGACCGCTCGTTCGGGCTGACCGGCGGTTGTGTACGGAACACCGAGCAATCCCTCCGCGCCGAACGGCAGGTCGTCGCAGCCACTGCTGATAACCGCCTGCCCGGCCTGGCTGTATCGGACGGCCGCCTCGATCCGTCCGGCAACCCAGCATTGCGACGCAATCACATACAGGAATGCAAGCCGGTGATGGCCGACTGCCTGAGCGGCTTCGATCAGCTCTTCTGCCCACGCTGTCGGCTCGTAGTTTTCGAGGGCAAAGCCGAGAAGCGCCGCGTAGGTGACGATGGCGGCAGCTGTGTCGAGGTCGCCCTGGTCGGCGGCCCACCGGTAGGCGGTGCGCAGGTTGGGCAGCTCGACGCTGAACCAATCGTAGGCCTCGCGTTGGCGGGGGCTGTCCCACAGGGCCAGGACGTCGGCTTCGCACCCGCCGAAGTACCGGGCATGGATGGAATGCGCCTCGGCTGCTACGCCGGAGGCGACGAGTTGCTCCTCAGCGAACTGGCGGATCGTCTCCAGCATCGAAAACCGGGTTCGCCCCAAAGATCGGTCGGCGACCAGAAGGGACTTGCGCACCAGCGCGTCGAGCAGATCGAGGATGGCGTAGTCGTCAGGGTCGTCGAATCCGGCTACCGCGCAAGCGCTTTGGAGGTCAAATCCACCGGAGAACACCGAACACCGCTCGAGCAGTGTCTTTTCCGCATCGTCGAGGTGGTCGTAGGACCATGCCACCGCGTGGCGCAGCGTGTGGTGGCGTTCCAACCCACGACGTGATCCGACCAGAAACCTGAACCGATGATCGAGACGATCGCGGACATCGCTCGCGGTCATCGACGCCATGCGCGAGGCTGCCAGTTCGATGGCCAACGGGATCCCATCGAGGCGGCGGCAGATTTCCACCACCGCGCCCGCCTCATCAGGTGTGGCCATCGAGAAACGCGGGGCCATACTCTGGGCGCGTTCGACGAACAGATTGACTGCGGCAGAGTCGATTCCCTCGCTGAGGTCCAGCGAGGGCACCGGCCACACTTGTTCGTAGGCCACCCCCAGCCCTTCGCGGCTGGTGGCCACGATTCGTACCGTCGCCGACTGCGCCAGGATGGCTTCAATCAGATCGGCGGCGGCGTCGAGCACGTGCTCGCAGTTGTCGAACACCAACAACCGCACCCGGCCCTCCAGCGCGGTGGCAACCGACTCGCTCACGGATTTGCCCGGCTGTTGGGTGATGCCCAGCACCGCCGCCACCGCATCGGGCACCGCCGCCGGGTCGGTGACCGCGGCTAAGTCGAAAAACCAGACCCCGTCGGGGAACTCATCGGCCAGCCGCGCCGCGACCTCCAGCGCCAGGCGGGTCTTGCCGACCCCGCCCACCCCGGTCAGCGTGACCAGCCGATGAGCCTTCACCGCGGCTTGCAGCTCGGCGACCTCGGACTCGCGCCCGATCAAGCTGGTGGTCGCAGGCCGCAGGTTCCCTGGAGTCGTATCGAGCGCCCGCAACGGCGGAAACTCCGTGCGCAACCCTGCTGCTCGTACCTGGAACACCCCGATTGGGGTTTGCAGATCCCGCAACCGCCGCGGCCCCAAATCCACCAGGTTCACTCCGCTGAGCAGACCCGCCGTCGACTCGGCCAACAGGATCTGACCACCATGCCCCGCGGCCATCACCCGCGCCGCACGATTCAGCACCGCACCGAAGTAATCACCTTCCCGCAGTTCGGCTTCGCCCGTCGCGATCCCCATTCGCACCGGCAACTCCAGCGCCCGCTGCGCGACCGCCGCGGCATCCACCGCCGATGTTGGCGACGCGAACGCGGCGCACACGCCGTCACCGGTGTGCTTGAACAGGAAGCCGCCGTGCGCCTCAATCACCGAGCGCAACACCTCATCGTGTGCGGCCAGTGCCGCTCGCATCGCCTCGGCGTCGGTCTCCCACCGACGGGTCGAACCCTCAACGTCGGTGAGCAGGAACGTCACGACACCCGAAGGAGCGGCCGCACGAGAAGCGGACACCCCCGCAGAATCTCACAACAGGCACCCTCCTACCTCGCACACCGGCGAATCCGGCCCCAGACACGCCCCTAGGTGGTGATGCCGTAGTCAGTTTCGCCGAAACCCACCGCTATGGAGACGCGACGGCGGACAGCTGCCACTCTCCGGGCACGCCTTTGAGCTCGTGAGCGCCGCGGTCATCGAATTCGAGTCCGGACCCGATGACGAGGTCGCGCAGCGTGCTGGACACGAGCACGTCGTTCGGCCCTGCGAGGGCGCTCACGCGAGCGCCGATGTGCACGGCGATCCCGCCGATGTCATCGCCCCGGATTTCGCATTCGCCGGTGTGCAACCCGGCGCGCACCTGGATGCCGAGTGCTTGCACCGCGTCGCGGATCGACATCGCGCAACGGATCGCTCGCTGAGGGCCGTCAAACATTGCGAGGAAACCGTCGCCCGCCGTGTTCACCTCGCGGCCTCGGAAGCGATTGAGTTGTGCCCGGACGATGGCGTCGTGTGCATCAAGTAAGGCATGCCAGTCACGGTCGCCAATCTCCGCGGCGCGGCGCGTCGAGTCCACGATGTCGGTGAACAACACGGTGGCGAGAACCCGATCATCGGCCACTTCAGCCTGCTCGCCGGTCAGAAATTCGGCGATCTCCTGAAACGAGTCCCGCCACGGTTCAACGAAGTGATACACGTTGCGCCCGGGTAGCTCAACGTACTTCGCGCCCGATATGCGCTCGGCGACGTCCTTCCCTAAAGCTGGCGGGCTGAGTGGGTCGTCGGCGTGCTGCAGGACGAGCGTTGGCACGCCGATAGTCGGCAGAACCGCCCGGACGTCCAATTCCATCAGAAGGGGGTATAGGAGGGAGACGGTCCGTGGGCTCGCCGACAGGCGTTCAAGTCGTGCCCATGCTGCCCGAATCTCCTCATTCCACGGCATGTCCGGATTCGTCGCATGTTGGAAATTTCCCGTTCCATGCCTGGCGACCCCGGCGGCAGTGATTTCTTCGGGTGTGACCCCGCCAGTTGCCGTCTGTTCGGCGACCGGAATGGCGTATCCCTCAAGCACGACCAGCGCGGCTGTGCGCGACGGATGTGTTGCCGCGAACAGCGCCGCCGTCGCGAACGAGCCATCGAACGCGACGAGGACCGCTTCGCCACTCCCGAGATCGTCCAACACGGCGGTTACGCTGTCGGCCCATTGCTCTAAGGTCGGCAGTGCGCCCGGCTCCACAGGATCGGAAGCTCCGCTGCCCGGCTGGTCGAAAAAGATGAGCCGACCGAGCGATGTCATCGCCTCAACCCACCCCTGGATGGATGGCAGCTCCGGAAGGTGCTCGCAGCAAGTGAACCAATTCGGGACGAACACTATGTCTCGCACGCCTTCGCGTGATGCGCGGTAGGCGACGCGCAAGTCCCCGTTCAGTGCGTAGCGCGTCTCCGAGAACATTGCGGAAGTCTAAGCCGAGGAGCGGGTCGGGTTTCGGTGTCGTGCAACCAGCTGAACAACGTGTTCTTCGGGTGTTCGGTATCACCATTGACGGTAGCGGCGCGACAACCGACACTGACGTCTGTCCTGACGACGGCGCGGGCCCGCTCGGCGGGCTACGTGTGTCCACCGCAGGCCACCACTGCCGTCTCGGAAGTGACGAAAGTCTTCGAAAACGTCTTGAAAATTCTCCAGAAGCGACGTTTACGCAGGTCAAATGTGTGCGCGGTACTGGGATTGAACCAGTCGGTGTTTGGGGCCGCGTACCGCCCCAAACTGTCATTCCAGATCCATGGTGATGAGGCCTTCTCCGGCCCGCTGGAACACGATGCGCACCGGCCACCGTGGACATGCTGATTGGCGATCTTGTTGGCGAGATCGCATCCAACAAAGGGCATATCAGGATCACCGACGACGGGCTCTCTTTTTTGCAAGGTAAGTGAACTGATCTTTACTCGGCGTTGTGTCCGGGTTGTGTCTAACCTTTGCGGGCTCGCTTAGAAGGAAGCCGTTCCCGATCCCCCACTGATGAGCGCCGTGGACACGCCGTGGACACAATATGGACACAGTCACACTTATCTGAGATTAGGTAGGAAGAGCTGTCTGTCAATGGGCCGAGAGACTGGGCACGAACGTTGTCGCCGAATTGCCTTCCCGTAAACACCCGCCGTTCCCAGTGCCCAGGCACATCGACAAAGGTTTCGAATTTCTGGTGCTGGTGGGTCGGTCGGCCGTATTCACCTCGCAGCCGATCAGGGAGCCCTTTGAGCCAATCCCACAATCGCATCGGATGACACTACGACCAGTTGATTGATTTGGTGCCGGATCGGCTCGTGAGCAAGGATCGCCTCAGGTGGTGCTTGCCAACGCGCTACGGTTTACGAGTCTTCGCCGGATTCAGAAGCGGCGAGCCGACAGCAAGTGCGCCGCCCTTCACCTTGTCCTCCAAGTCTCGGGCTTCGTCCCCTGACCGCGTGGGCACACACCGGTACACAAGGTGTTCACGAACGAAATTCCTAGTAAGGTCGTCCAGCAAGTCTTTTGCGCCGTCCCAGTCCCGCAGCTGCCTCAATAGATCTGGTGTCAAATTGGGCACTACGAAGTGGTCACAGACATAGACGGCGAACTGGTCTCCGCTTCGCTTGCCGCTCGAATGGGTGCTTAGGCGTCCGTACAGGCCTTTGGTCCTTTGCGGTATGGGATGGCCATCCTCGTCGATCTCGGCCACCTGGACGCCTCGCCCGGCCATCCCGACGTAGATCAGTGAATCGCCCTTCCAGATCGTGTAGACGCCAGGCTCGCGTGGGACATTGTCTTTGGGCCAGTCAGCGAAGCGAAGGATCGGGCCGTTCTCCAGTTCGTCTAGGTTCACCAACGGAGAATCGCACATTCGTAGGGGAACGAAACCCGGGTCTGGCTGTCCGCTCGCAGACCGTCGAAGTTGCGGACACCCGGTTTTTGTAAACTAAGCTCACGGATCTGTGGTCCAAGTTGTGTCTAGATTGGTTCTACTCTGCGGGTTAGTCAGTGTTTGTGGTGTGAGAACTCGCCCGACAACACCCCGGATGGCTGATGCTCACGTCCTGCATACATGCAGCTGAGCATGATGGGTAACACCCTGGCACTCCGAAGATGCCCGGCGAGCCGAAACGTGTGCAGCCGAGCCGAGATACGGACCGGAAGAGGGAAACCAGGCGAGACTGACGCTCAGGGCAACACGGTGTGCATCAGCATGACGCTATATGCCGACCAGAGCGAAAGGTTGAAGTACAGATCTTTACCCGTCGACCATGGATGAATAAATGGAGCGTAAAGGCCGCCGGGAATCTGTGTCGCCGTCACAAGCGTCTGCGCTGAACTCCAAGGACCCTGCGGAGCCGACGCCGTCCGCATCACCACATTGTTCGAACCATTGCAGTAGAGCGCGACGTACTTCTTAAGATAATCGTTGTAGGCGACGGACATTTCGCTCACAGGGGCGGAGATCACCGCACTGGCGCCCGACGGGTTGTTTTTGACCCACGATCCGCTACCCCAGAAGTTCCACCACGGTTTGCTCCAGTATTCATACTTAGTGAGGTCCTGCACTGAGCCCTCTGGGACGCGCGATACGTACGCTGAACCGCTGCGTCCGGACGGGGTGCCGAATGAATAGACATAACCGTCGCGTCGAACGAACGCTCCTTGCTGGAAATTCGCGTTACCCCCGGAGCTATTGCGCACGGTCGAACGGTTGACCGTCCAATTCTCGCCGTTGTTTGTAGAAACGGCGAGGGCGGAGAAGTTTGTCGTCCACTGGCCCGGGTTGCCCCACTGCTTGACGGACATGAAGTTGACGTACTGCGTTGTCCCGACGGAGATGCCGGCGGTCGGAATGATCGTCACCTCAGTCTGCGCGATCTTCGGACTGTCAATGATCTGCTTGGAGAAGTTCGACCGTAGAAGTGGCGAGCTCCCATAAAGGTCGCCGAGCGTAGGAATCGGCTCCTGGATTCCGTCGGACAAGTTGGGGTCGCCGCTACGAAACATCGTGTTGGACCGCCATTGCTGATCAGGGGTACTGCAATCGCCGAACGTGTCGCCGAAGGCAATCAGACTCTGGTGGTTGTTGGGATCACCGTTGTCCCAGATGATTCCGAGATCAGCACCAGATATGCCGAAGCGCTCCAGTGTCTGGTTCCCGGTCGGGGTCTCGCTCTTTGGACCATTCACCCACCCGGCAATCGATGTCGACGGGGTCGTTGCAGCCGCCGCAGCAGGAGCCGGTCCGGCGGGAGCCTGGGCTGCTGCGTTCGGCCCCCGCTGGTTCGGCGGTGCCGGAGGATTAGGCCCGGGTACCAACCCAGCTTGGTTCTGCTTCGGCGCGGAGCCCGGTGAATCAGGAGCCGCCGGGTCCGGCGCAGCGGCGGGTAGCGGACCTACCTCGGGAAGCGGCGCCTGGTCCTGCGCGCCCGCAGGCTTACGACCGGTTGGTATATGTTGTGCCGGCCCGGTGGCACGCGGAGCTGCAGTATTCGGTGCTGCGGCAGAATTCGGCGCCAGGGCTGGCACCGTTTGCGCACACGGGTCGGCGAACGCTGGAGGAGCCCCAACGATCGGAACGACGAGTCCGATAGCGACCGCCGAAGCGACCGAAACCGATGCGAGTCGAGGAAATGCCGCCATGTCACACCTTTCCAGAGCTAACGCTTTGGCAAGACGTCAGCACTCCCCAACGCCCGCAATTGGCGAGTGTGACATTAGTGACCTGTGTGAAGACTGCGGCTGCTGATGCATTGATAGATACACAGCCGTGACCGTGTCGCGACTCCTGCGTTTCCACGCGGACTGCGCCGCTCGGCGGTGCACAATAGCGAAGAAGAGCCGCCTAAGCTGGGCTAACCGATGATGCAGGCCCCAGACGCGTCCGTCTTCCCGCAATTTATCCGTGCACCCATAACGCCGGTGGCCGGGACTCTGAGGCACTGACCCTTTGGTGGGATTGCGGCCTTCGGATGACGCCCGGGACCCGTCCGGATAGGGACCTGACAAGTCACGACCGGCGCTGACGCATTCTGGAACAGGAACTGTTCTATCGGTCCGCGGCGTATCTTCAGGTTCGGGCTGGGAACCCACGCTTGGCCCGAAGTAGGGGAAGCCGACGATGAAGCAGAGGGTGATGACAGTCGGCACTACGGTGACCGCTCTGGCCACTGCGCTGCTTTGCACACCCGCGGCCGCACATGCGGATCCTGTTGTACCGCAACAGGATAACGCCTGCGCAGCCAGTCTCGCCAATGCGATGACGCAGCTTCCGGACGGCAAAACAGACCTGGTATGCCTCGACCAACCAAACGGCGGCTACCAATGGAAAATCTTCACGTCTGATTATCCCAGCAGCAGCCGATGGTTGACCTATGGACCTGAACTGAAACTCCACGGCGAGGGAACGCGCAACGCCGAAATCGGGTCGGGTGACTGGATCGCCACACCGCAGGACCCTGAGACCCAATGCACCGCGGTGCAAATCGCTGTCGTCAGCGCAGGAGTTGTAGGGCCGCCTCAAACAGCAACGGGTGCACCAGGGCAACCACTCTCGCTTCAAGTGTTACCCAACCTGTTCTCCATAAAGATGGAGGGGAACTGCCTTTGGACGAAGGTGGACTCCTAGGCCCTGCCTCCCAAAGAAACGCGTTGCAAGGTCCCGTTAACCGTCGCATCGCAAGTGGGGCCCGAAACAATCTGTCCTGCAGACAACTACGCGGCGACCGCTAGGCCCGGAAGGCTCGTGCTTGCGGCATCACGGCTACGGCTGCTCTAGCTCTAGCAGCCGCAGCGGGTGCATGCCGTCGACGGCGCCGACGAACGGCGGGTGGATGCTGTAGCCGAGCATCCGGCGGATGTCATCAAGAGACCGTTCGAGCGATGTCGCGCGGTGCCGAGAGGGTGTGGCCCACACGCTGCTTGTGCAATCGCGGTTGCTCAAAGGCTGAGCTGGAAAAAAGAGAGCACCATCGGTCGACCAACCCTGACCATCTGCTTCCTCGCGGACGCGTCGTGGCGTGGATCTCCACACCGTTGTCCGACCACTTCCACGCGGAGCACCGCCAATCGGACGATCGAGGCCCAGGAGAAGCAGGCGCGTGACCGACGACTGCCACGGGAAGTACTGGAGCAACTGACGTATCTTTTCACGCTGAGCGACGTCCTGGGAAACTTCTGAGGTGGTGTAATGCGTGCCGCTGCCGGCACACGATGTGGACATGGTTGGACTGCGCGGCGTGGTGTTCGACCGTGATGTGGCACAGGACTTCGTCGACATTTCGCCTGGCTCGAGACGCGCAAATACGTCGCCTATGACGATGAGTGGCATCTCCAGGACGTGAGGGCCGACATCGCGCGCGGAACCATGGCCGAAGAGCATCTAACCCCGCTTGCCATGGCCCCAGTTCCTTGACAGATACAGGCCGGGTGGCGGCGGTCCAGCCATCCGGTAGAAGGTCACGCCAGCTAGAGCAGTCAAGATTCCCGGCCTACTCGATGCGAACTGTCGACACGCGCCGCCGACACGAACGAGTGCATTTGGACGTTTGCTGCTGTTGGCTCCGTTGGGTGAGACGGAAAGTAGCAGGTCAGCAACCTGGCGCCGTCTTCGGGGCGCACCGTGGTGCGCGAAGATTGGGTGCTGGTTGCTCTTGTTGACCGTGCTGGCTGAGGCGGAAACTGGTCGGGTTCGTCGTGGTTGATCCCGATCTGCTCTGTGGTGCCGGTGAGCCTGTAGGTCAGCATGGTGACGGAGGGCTTCCACGGGAACCGTGGATTGGTGCCATCGAGCCCGAGCGTCAGATTTTTGAATTTCCCTGCCCCTCCCCACGACGGACACCGTAGGTGTGCGTGGAAGGGAGTGAGGGACCGTGGAAGTCGTGCATGCCCGCTGTGCGGGACTGGATATCTCGAAAAGGGACGCCAAGGTGTGCGTCCGGGTCGCTGGTGCTGGGCGGCGCAAAACGGTTGAGACGGTTACGACCTGGGGCTCGATGACGAGCCAGATCCTGGCGCTGCGTGAGCATCTGATCGACGAGCGGATCACGTGTGCGGTGATGGAGGCCACTAGCGATTATTGGAAGCCGTTCTACTACCTGTTGGAGGATGCGGGATTTGATGTGCTGCTTGTTAATGCGCGGCACGTGAAGAACCTGCCCGGCCGCAAGACCGATGTCTCCGACGCGACCTGGCTGGCCCAACTCGGCGCGCACGGTCTGGTGCGGGGCTCGTTTGTGCCACCCGAGCCGATCCGGCAGCTTCGTGATCTGACTCGGGCGCGCACTGCGATCACCCGGGAACGCTCACGCGAGGTACAGCGATTGGAGAAGCTGCTCGAAGACGCCGGGATCAAGCTATCCGCTGTCGCCTCCGACATTCTCGGCGTGTCCGGACGCGCCATGCTGGAGTCGTTGATCGCCGGCAACCGCGACCCCGTCGCGCTGGCCGATCTGGCTAAACGCCGGCTGCGCTCCAAGATCCCGGCGCTGACCGAGGCGCTGACCGGTCGGTTCACCGAACATCATGCGTTCTTGGCCCGGGTTCATCTGGACCTGATCGACCGGCACACCGCAGCGATCGATGAGATCACTACCCGCATCCAGGAGACGATCGCGCCCTTTCACGGGTTTCGCGACTTGATCTGCACCATCCCGGGTGTCAGTGCCCTCACCGCCGACGTCATCATCGCCGAGACCGGCGCCGACATGACTCGCTTCGCTACGGCAGCTCAGCTCGCGTCCTGGGCCGGAACTACCCCGGGCAACAACGAATCCGCCGGCAAGGTGAAGTCGAGCCGCACACGCCCGGGCAACCCGTACCTGCAGGGTGCGCTGGGCGCAGCCGCCATGGCGTGCGCCCAGAATCCACGCACCTACCTTGGCGCCCGCTACCGCCGGATCGCCTCACGCCGCGGACCCCAAAAAGCCAATGTCGCTATCCAGCACTCGATGCTGATCGCCATCTGGCACATGGGAACCAGCGGCTGCCTCTATCACGATCCCGGCGCCGACTACTTCAACCGACTTCACCCCGAGCGAGCAAAAAAGCGGGCCATCAACCAACTCCAGGCCATGGGCTACCAAGTCACCCTTACCCACGCCAGTTGAGCACGGACACCCAGGAAATCTTCGCGTCAGAGCGATTGACAGTATTGGCAAGGGAGGAGCGTCGTCGGAGCTACTGCGGACGGCCTGCGGGCGCTAGACCAACCGCCCAAAATTCGACTGAGAGAGCGGACGCTGGCCCGGGCGAGGCGCAGTCGCGGCGTTCGAAGGGGTCACCGCCACCCTTCGGATGATTGCTTAGCGTCGCCCGTTATTCGCAGGCGAGTTGCAGGCGTTCGAGGCGTCGCACAAGGAGGCTCGGAAGCCACCGCCCGGTATCAGCCGCTTGGATATGTGAGGTGCGCTCTAGGAGTTGACCGAGCACGATCTTCGCCTCCAACCGGGCGAGCGCGGCTCCGATGCAGAAGTGCGCACCCTTGCCGAACGTGATGTGACCCTTCCCAGCGGATCGGTCTAGTCGAAACCGTGCGGGATCGTCGAAGTGCGACGGGTCCCTGTTAGCCGCACCCCACAGCAGGAGCAGGCGTGAACCCGCTTTAAGGTCCACCCCGCACAGCGTGGTGTCGTTGATGACGTGGCGGTAGTGACCGCGAAAAGGTGGTTCGTAGCGCAATACCTCTTCTAGGAAGGCACCTAGCAGTTCCGGCTGGTCGCGTACCTGCTGTTGGATGTCGGGGCGGGTTGCTAAAACCCATGCGGCGGAACCGATTAACGAGGCAGTGGATTCACCCCCGGCGCTGAACGACGTGATCATCATGACCTGCGCCGTGACCTCGTCTAGTTCGCCGCTGGCACAGGCAGTGGCGAGGTCGCCAAGGAGGTTGTCTCGCGGGCTAGCGGCGGCATCGTTGAACTGGTCGGTGATGTAGCCGCTGAGTTCCATTACTGCGATGCTTGCGGCCGTGAGTTGGTCTTGGGTGACGAGTCCTTCCAACAATTGGGTTGCGGCGTATCCCCACCGGACGAGCTTGTCGATGTCCTCGTCGGGGACGCCGATGATTCGTCCGACGATCATCATCGGCAGTCGGTTGGCGATCGCGCTCATCCATTCGATGCGCCCGTCTTGCACCGTGGCGTCCCAAATCTGGGCGGACGTCTCAGCGATGAACGGCTCAAAGGCGCGGATGCGCTTCGCAGCCAATTGCGGTATCAGTGCCTTCCTGTGGACTGCGTGTGCGGGGTCGTCAGCGGTCGCTAGCGCCTGCGTCGCTCCGCCCAGTTCCCCCATCTCGAACGCAGTCACTGTGCCCTCTGGCTGGTACATCATCGTCGCGGTGAGGTTCGAGGAGAAATCGCCGCAACGTGCGACCGCCTCATTGACGGCGTCCCAACTGGACACCGCATAGAACTCAGAATCACCGATCCGGTGGACATGCCCGGCCGCGTGCATGCGTTCGTAAAGAGGGTGTGGGTCTTGTATGCACTGACCGTCAAACAGCGCGATGCCGAGAGCACCTTCCAGGACCGTCATTTCTCCACGCTGAGCGGCGACGGCGGGCGGCGTCAACCCGTTGTAGCGAAGTTGAAACCGCTCGTGGACGGTGAAGGTGGCTGTCGTCTCACAACTGCCGGTACACCTGCGCACATCGTGAGATGTCGAGACTTCCTTGTCTCAGATCTGAGAAAATAGGTCGTCAACGGCACAAAGGGGCACGTAACCGGTGGTTCGAGACGATTGGGTTGTCAGTGGTGATCGCCGAGCAGCGGCGGCAGATCGCATCTACGCCGCCGCCACTGATCTTGTCGTCCGCGATGGGCTGGACGCCTTCGACATCGACACCTTGGCGGCGCGAGTGCATTGTTCGAGGGCCACGATCTACCGCTATGCAGGTGGTAAAGCGCAGATACGAGACGCCGTTCTGATGCGCACCGCCGCAGGCATCATTGACACCGTTCGGCACGCAGTCGACGGTCTCAGTGGCTCAGAGCGGGTCGTCACTGCAATCACCGTCGCACTCGAACAGATCAGGTCCGACCCGATGCGGCGACTGCTGATGAGTTCGATGAAGGGACCTGAACTGAGCGACCTGCACTCATCACCAGTGCTTAGCCGCCTCGCCGCCGAACTCACCGGACTAACCGACTACGACCCACAAGCGGCGCTATGGATCGTCCGCGTGGTGTTATCGTTGGCCTACCTGCCGATTGGCAACAAGGAAACCGAACACGAAATTTTGCGGAAGTTCGTTTCACCGGCATTCGACTGATGAACGGCGGCATGCTCACCGGTCTGCTCCCGGCGATACCGCCAGAACGCGGTAAAACCGTTGCCCGACTTACATCGAGTGCCGTAGCAATAGTGCTGGCCGGCTGTCCGCTGGCGTGCATTCGCTGCGCCAGGGCGGCTTTCGACCTGTCAAGCGCCCTCGGTCGACGGATCGAATGACCCTGACCTACTCGATGCGAACGAGTCGACATGGACGTTTAGGACGGTAGAGCGCGTGGCTGCGACGGAAAATCCCACGTCACAGCGTTGGAAAAGTTGGGCGGGTAGGGCGGTCGTCGAAACTACTGCTGACTGACTGCGGACTGGCCCCTTGGCGATCTGGTCGGTTGCATCGATGACTCATGGTGTTCCGATCATGCGAAACGCGGTCCACCGGACGCGGTAACTCGGGCACCGCAGTCGTTGTATTCGCGTTTGCTTACGCGAGGGTAGCCAGCCAACCCTGCAAGCTGCCGATCCGTTCGGGTTGCTCGTAGAGTCCGGGCTGAGACCTGCCATGCAGGAGCGGGTCTACGGCAAGAATTAGCGACTACAGGATCGACCCACAGGTTGCGGGCGTCGTTGGGGTCGCCGCCCAGCTCGAGCGGCACAAGGTGGTCGTACTCGATGTCCGAGAAGGACCCGCTCTAGCCGTATGACGTTGCGTTGGCGCGTTTTTCGGCTGCGACAATGCTGGCCGGTTGGGCGAATCGACTTAGTGTAGCCGGTCTTGCAGATCGTGTTGGCCAGGGTGTCTTTTCGGTCAACCTGCGCGGCCATGACCGCGATCGCGCCAGTGAACGGCAGGAAGCCTGGGGTGGGTTCAGGTAGCTCCACGCGGCTTTCGGTGCGACCCGTGTGTCAGTAACCAAGTCGTAGTAGCTTGCCTTGCCCTTCCACTCACACCACGACGACCCCGTCGGCGGGTGGCTGGTCTCCAGCACCCGCCATGTGCGGGTGATCGAGGGGATGGTCTTTCCCGCCCAGTTCCACGGTGATCGAGCCGACGAAGGGCTCCAGGCGCGGGGAGCGATTGGGACGCGCTGCCGCCATAGCTGCCTGGCGCAACGACCAATCTGCTGGGCAGGAATGGGAACCTAGCTTCGCGGCGGGGATACCGCCCCTGGAGCCGAGCCGGTTCACCGTCACCCAGTCCTCAGGATCTTCATCTGTGATCTAGACCTTGAAAGCCAACGGGGAGTATGCCCACCAGTTCTGCAGTCCTATACCGGCCAACGGTGGGAGGCCTTTTGAAAGGCAGCACCATAGCCGGTTTGGATGGCAGGTGCGGTCAATGATGGGACGGTCTACGTGGCGGGAAGCGGACATCTAAACGATCAATGAATAACACTTTCAATTGTGCCGGTGGGGCGTAGCCTCATTAATTAACGCCTCCGAATAGCGAAACCTGCAGAGCTAATCTCTGGGGAGGGGCCGATGGACATCGTGCTTGGTGTGTCCGTGACAAACACGACGGTCCGGATGGTGCTAATCGAGGGCGAAAAGGCCGACGGCGTCACCGTCGAAAGCGAGGCCTTCGATACGGCCGCGGCCGAAGGCGCCGCGAAGCCGAGCCCGTCAGAGCAGGTCAGCACCGCAATCTTGGCAACTCAGCAGAATGCACTTTCAATCGGCCACCACTTGGTCGTCAGCGGTGTGACATGGGTTGACCTCGCTGACTCGGATCTACTGCGCGACAGCATCGCTGGCCGCGGCATTGACAACGTGGTCCTGGTGTCTGAACACAGCGCCGCGGGGGCGCTGTGCCAGGTCGTCGGCCGTGCACTTGGGTACGACACCACTGCGTTCATGCTGATAAAGCCTGATTCTGCGACGTTGTCGATCGTCGACAGTGCCGATGGGTCAATCGTGGAGGCACGGGCGTGCAGCCTGGATGGCGTCGACGCAACCGACGTTATGCCGGAGATGGTCGCGGGCCTGGAATCCGCCAACCCTCACCCGCAGGGCGTCTTCGTTGTGGGTTCCGGCGTGGATGTCCGCTCGATCAGGTCGACTCTTGAGTGCTGTGTATCTCAGCCAGTGATCGTCCCCGAGGAGCCCGAGTTGGCCTTGGCCCGCGGCGCGGCATTGGCTGCCGCCACTGTGCCCGGTTCCGAGGGATGGACTTCTGCTCTGGCGTATGCGCAGGATCCCGATGGCATCGGCGCGCTCGGCGGTTCCCCCCTGAAGCTCTCCGACGCCGACACAGAGGTTGCCGTATTCGGTTACATCGACACTGATGATGCGGAGGAGTCCGCAGACCTGGCAGACCGCCTTAAGGTGATCCTTTCCGTCGGCAGCGTCGTCGCTGCGATTCTCGTAATCGGTGTCGTGGCGCTGGTCATGTCACTTGCCGTGAGCATCCGGCCAACAGTCGATAAGAGCTTGGAGCCCAGCGAAAAGGCCATCGTGCCTAGCGCTGTCGTGACGGCACCACCCGTCGCTCAGGGGCCCGCCGTGGTGCAAAGTCCAGCCGCGGTTCCGCCGGCAAAGCCGCCTGGGCCCACAATTCCGGACGCATCGGTCGTGGCGCAGCCTCCTGTCCCACCGCCAGTACAGGAGCCAGCCGTCCAGGCAAGTGCTCCTGCGCCCGCTGCACAGCAACCGGCTCCGTCCCGTGTGGTGACGGCACCGACGCCGGTGGCCGTCGAGAAGCCGCTCGCCGCTGCACCAGTAGCCGTCGAGCCTGCTCCTGCCCAAGACGCTCCGGTTCCGGCCGCGATCCCAGCGCCGCCGGAACCGTTAGCACCGCCGCCAGCCGCCGCTGCCGCCCCTAGCGGTCCTGCCCCGCAGGCGCCGGTATGGCCGTGGAGGGTGCCAACGCTCCGGATCGGGCCATTGCAGATACCTTTAGGGCCTCCGCCACAAGTCGCACCCCAGCCTCCGCTGTGGACACCACCGCAGGCTCCGCTGTGGACACCACCGCAGGCGCCGCAGTGGACACCACCGCAGGCTCCGCAATGGACGCCGCCGCAGGCTCCGCAATGGACGCCGCCGCAGGCTCCGCAATGGACGCCGCCGCAGGCTCCGCAATGGACGCCGCCGCAGGCTCCGGCACAACTTGCACCGAGTCCGCCTCCACCGCGTTTGCCATGGCAGCCGCCGTTCGGGTCTTCGTCGGGGCCGAGGAGCGGACCGGGCCAGGTGCCGTGGTGGCCGTTCGACTAGGGGCATCGAGTGCCCGCACCGCTGTCAGCGTGGAAGTGGGATCGCGCCGTAAGCAAAGTTGCCGGAGTTAATTGTGTGTCGCATCTAAACAGGGGGTCCCTCGATGCCCGCACTGACCGTTCGGGCCGACGGGTCGCGACGCACCTTTGCGCCGGGCCACGACGTGGTTATCGGACGTGACCTGCAAGCCGACTTTCGGGTGGCCCATCCGCTGGTGTCGCGAGCGCACATCGTTTTGCGCTTCGACCACGGCCGGTGGATGGCGATCGACAACGGCAGCCTGAACGGAATGTTCGTTGACCGCCGACGGGTGTCTTCGGTGGACATCTGCGACGGGCAGAGCATCAACATCAGTAACCCGGACGGGCCGAGGCTGACGTTCGAGGTCGGGCGCCACACGGGTGCCGTCGACCGGCAGCCGAGCGGTCCAGAGCCCGAGCGACCGCCCAGCGGTCCGCAGCTGCTGTCGCGCCTGTTACAACGGCACGTTTCACAACCGGCCTCGCAATCGAACTATCGGAGGCCCACAGAGATCAGGCCGTCAGCGAGGCCCAGTGGCGGCGAGGGGTCGAACCTCGCGACGAGCATGATCCGGATCCTGCGCGTCGGTGCGTCGGCACCGCCGGCGGGCGCCATCACTATCGGCCGCGCCACCGACAACGACATCGTGATCCCCGATGTGCTGGCGTCGCGTCATCATGCGACGTTGGTGCCCAGCCCCGTGGGTGTCGAGATCGAAGACGCGCGCAGCATCAACGGGACGTTCGTCAACGGCACCCGGGTCGATGAGGCGCTGCTTCGCGAGGGCGACGTGGTGACGATCGGCAACGTCGACCTGGTGTTCAAGGGCGGCACGCTGGTTCGTCGCACCGAAACCGAAGCCGCTACTCGCACAGGCGGTTTGGAGGTCCGCGGCGTCAGCCTGACGATCGAGCACCGGCGTATGCTCCTGGACAACATCTCGTTCTCCGCGCGGCCGGGAACGCTGACCGCGGTGATCGGTCCGTCGGGTGCCGGCAAGTCGACGCTGGCGAAAGTCATTGTCGGCACCACCAATCCCACCCGTGGGAAAGTGTCGTTCGAGGGGCACGACATCCACGGCGAGTACGCCTCATTGCGCAGTCGTATCGGCATGGTGCCCCAAGACGACGTCGTGCATAGACAGCTCACCATCGACGAGGCGCTGGGCTACGCGGCCGAGTTGCGGTTGCCGCCGGACACCACCAAGCACGACCGGCGCCAGGTCGTGGCGCAGGTGCTCGAGGAACTCGAGATGACGCCGCACGCCAAGACCCGGGTGGACAGGCTCTCCGGGGGCCAGCGCAAACGGGCTTCGGTGGCGATGGAGTTGCTGACCGGACCGTCGCTGCTGATCCTCGACGAGCCCACGTCTGGTCTGGATCCCGCGCTGGACCGCCAGGTGATGACGATGTTGCGTCAGCTCGCCGATGCCGGGCGCGTGGTCGTGGTGGTGACGCATTCGCTGACGTACCTGGATGTCTGCGATCAGGTGCTGCTGTTGGCTCCCGGTGGAAAGACGGCGTTCTGCGGGCCGCCGAGCGGGATGGGGCGGGCAATGGGCACGACGAACTGGGCCGACATCTTCACCAAGGTCGGCGCCGATCCCGATGCGGCGAATCGGCGGTTCCTGCAGCAGGCCAACCCGCCGCCGGCGCCGCCGGAGACGGAGAAGCCGTCGGACTTGGGCAAGCCGGTGCATACGAGCCTGCGGCGGCAGTTCTCGACAATCGGTCGTCGGCAGGTGCGGCTCATCATGGCGGACCGCGGCTACTTCGTGTTCCTGGCGCTGCTGCCGGTGATCGTCGGTGTGCTGTCGCTCGCCGTGCCCGGGAGCGTGGGCTTCGGTATACCCAACCCGATGGGCGACGCGCCCACCGAGCCCGACGAGATTCTGGTGCTGCTGTGCATGGGTGCGGTCTTCATGGGGACCGCGCTCACGATTCGGGACCTGATCGGCGAGCGGGCGATCTTTCGCCGCGAGCAGGCGGTGGGGTTGTCGACGACGGCGTATCTACTGGCCAAGATCGGGGTGTACTGCACCGCGGCGATCATCCAGTCGGCGATCCTGGTGACGATCGTTATCTCCGGCAAAGGCGCCCCCACACAGGGCGATGTGGTGGTCGGCAACGCGAGCGCAGAGCTGTTCCTGAATGTCGCGGGGACCTCCGTGACGGCGGCGATACTCGGGCTGGCGCTGTCTGCGCTGGCCCGGTCCAATGAACAGATCATGCCGATGCTGGTGGTGTTGGTCATTTCGCAGCTGGTGTTCGGCGGCGGCATGATCCCCGTGGCGCACCGGCTCGTGCTCGACCAGCTGTCCTGGTTCACGCCGGCCCGGTGGGGCTTTGCCGCGTCGGCCTCGACGGTGGACCTGATCAAGCTGGTCCCCCAGCGGATGCATCCGGATTCGAACTGGCAACACACCCCGAAGGCGTGGATCTTCGACATGGGCATGCTGGGCGTGCTGTGCATCGTCTATGCCATGTTCGTCCGCTGGAAGATCCGGCTCAAGGGCGAGTAGGTCGGCTACTGTCCGCCATCTTCCCGAGCGTTCGAGAACAGCGCATGTCGTATCGGCGATTGGCTTGTCTTCGTGTGAATAGCTAATGAAGACGTCGTAGGCGCCCATGACCCAACCAGCACTCCTCGCACTAGGTGAAGAACGATTGCTTGACGGTCTGAGGTGCGCGCTCATCGCTCTTGTTTCTCCCCTGGTTTGTACCAAATCATCACCGGAGGGTCACTGCCTGTCACACGCAGGGCGGGCCGGCGCCGACGCCGCACCGGCGCTAAGGCCCTCACCCTGAAGCGATTTCGGCCAATTGGCAATGGCGTTGCCGGCCATGGCGATCATCGCCGCAATGGCCTTAGTGGCGGCGGTGGCGATGAGCGTCAGGTCGTCTCAGCGTTATCACAGCGAGCGTATTGTATGGTCGCTGGGCCGGGCCCGACGGTGTTCGTAGGGATGCGTGCCGTCGAGCCCGGTCTAATCGCCTCACGTGAGCCGTCGCTGCCGTAGCGCCCGACAACAGCTCAGCCCACTGGCGACCCGTTACCGCTGCTGCGTGCTTATGGGGCCACAACAACGACCGGTCCGTCCCCGGGAGTGACGGGGGCACGTGGTGTCGTGACCATTTGCGTGCAACGCCGACGCCGCGCAGGCCGAGTTTTCCGACCGCTTTTGGCTGAGCGGGGGCCAGAGCTGTCCGATCGTCTCGATGAGCAGGCAATCAAACTGGCGCGCTCACGCTCCAACCGCGCCTGCCTGATCTAGTGCTCCTCTATCGGCCCGTCATCCTGCTTGGTGGCGGTCCGACTGCTATGTCACCCGAGGCAAAGACAGCAGGCTGTTGGGGGTTCAGCCGCCTCACGGCGAACGGATGCCGCGGGTTCAGGTTTGGCGGGTTTGGCGACTTTTATCTGGCCATTGCTGCCAGAGCGGAGTTACGGTGCTTAAGTCCGGAGCGCCGGGCATCTGGCTTTACCGGCTCTGGTGCGGTGGAATCACCGCCCGGCGCTGTTATGCACTGCGCTGCACCGTTTTGGCGGGGATGGCGGATTGGAAGCCCCGCTGGCACATCCTTGCTGTCCCGACAGAAGCCTTCTTCGGCGGTGCGCGCACCGTGTTCAACTTGGCGACGCCGGAGGAAAGGCGAGAATGCTACGCCCACCGCACTACCAACCCTGATCACCTGATTCCGAGTAAGTCGTCGCCGACGAACCTGCCGCCATTGCGGGTAACCGCCCGTTATGCGGCCGGGAGACCTCGACCCACCGTGAACCCGGGCGATTGAGTTGTCGCTCCCGTTCTCGGGAGCGGTCGCCGAGCTGCGCTCTACACAACTTGGACGTCCATCGCGACAGCCTCACACCACCCGCGCCACCAATCAAAGCGACGCCAAAAACGATGACGACCCAAAGTGGTAGGCGGACCTCGCGTTGCACCACTGAACTTGACGGTCCCGTCTCGAATCTTGCCTGCCTAGAGTTATGAGACAGGCCTCCGGCGAGGAGACAAGCCAGCACTTTGGTCAGATCAGAACCCAAACCAGGACAGCCAACCGCGTTGCTTCTGGAACGTTGCCTGCACGGATTGGTTGGAACTCAATGCGACGGTGCAGGTGGGTGTGGCACCGGAGCAACCACCGCCGGACCAGCCGGTGAACACATCTTGATTCGTATTCGCCGGTTTCGCCGTGAGTGTCACGCTGGCCGGGGTAGCTTGCCGAGCACACCGAACCGCCGCTAGCCGGGTTGGTGCAATTGATTCCAGCGGGGTTGCTGACGACGCTGCCATTCCCGGAAAGCCGGAAACAACGGCGCGGTGGGTTTCTTCGGGGATGGCCGTCCAGATAATCGGACAGAATTCTCGTCGTTTCGACAGTGAGCGGAACACGACGGCGGCCCTTCGTCTTGGGCGTGTCATAGGCCAGTCCGTTTCCCACGTCGATCACCGTGCGCTCAACGGCCAGTATTGCGCCGGTTCCGTTTTGGATGAAATCACGCAACCCGCAATCCGGCCAATTCACCGGCACGCAAACCCGACCAAACGGCCAGATGGAAATAGCGGATCTGGTGTGCGTTTGCTGAGTCGCAGCGGGGAAAGTCATCCCGCCGGCCGCCGACGGCGAGACGGTGTTCGCTCGTGGACCAACGAGCGCCGAAACGCGAGTAGAGCACTCGACTACTCGATTTTGCTTAGCGGGACTTCATCGTTTCGAGAGGCCCGTGCCTGGCGGTGGCGGAACGCCACCAATCCAATCCATCACTGCAGCTCACACCCGCGAAAATCACCACCGCCGGTACCCTTCGGCGCGCACCGATTACCGAGCTGTCTAGGAGTTGCGTTTAGGTCACATGAGTAACTTCTGTCAAAACCCTGGGCCGAACCCGTTGACCTTACAGTATGGTGCGGTCACTCTCATTTCGACTCGATGGTCTGGAGCACCGGTGAGCATCAATCCGTTCGACGACGATAATGGCAGCTTCTTCGTCTTGGTCAACGACGAGGAGCAACACAGCCTGTGGCCGACCTTCGCCGATGTTCCAGCCGGCTGGCGGGTGGTTTACGGCGAAGCCGACCGCGCTGCGTGCCTGGACTACATCGAACAGAACTGGCCCGATATACGGCCGAAGAGTCTGCGCGAGAGGCTGGCAGACGCTGGGGAGTTTGACAGGTAAACCGGGTGGGTTCGGGGGAATCCGATGACGCTTGATGACCGGGCACGGCCGGTTGGGCGCGAAGAGCTGACAGAACTTGATGCGGGGGCGCTTGCGCTTACGCGCGGACAGCTAGACATATGGCTTGCGCAGGAAACCGGTCAGTCCGCCGCGGAATGGCAGGTTGGCCTTTTCGTGCGAATCGAGGGCACGGTAGACCGCGTAGCCCTTGAGTGGGCGATCCGCCGAGTAATGCGAGAGGCCGAACCGGTCAGAGCCGCCTGCTTCGAGGTTGATGGCCAGGTTTTCCAAAAAGCGATCGATTACCCTGATGTCGGGCTGGCCTTCCATGACCTGAGAGGCTTGCGCGATCCTGTGGAGGAAGCCCGTGGGATAGCGTCATCAATCCAGCGCACGCCAATGCCGTTGACTGGCCCACTGTTCAAATTTGCCTTATTTCAGACGCGGGTCGATGAATTCTGCTTGTTCGGGTGCGGCCATCACATAATCCTGGACGGATCCGGCATTGCGCTGGTCGGCCAGCGAATTGGATCCGTCTACTCTGCAATTGTTTCTGGCGCAGCCATTCCTCCTGCCTTGTTCGGCTCGTTGCAGGACTTGGTTGACTGCGAGTCAGAATACGAAGCGTCCACCGATTATCTGGAAGATCAGGTCTATTGGGCTAGGAACCTCCCCCAGGACACTGGGCTGCAATATCGGTTGCCCCCGGCGACGGGCGACCGTGATCCGTATTGGCCTTCTGCGCCCGTGCAATTGGACCCTAAGGTCATTCGCCGAGTTCAAGAGTTAGCTCAGCTGTGGAACGTGCCTCGATCATCGATCGTCACCGCGGCGTGCGCACTTTTGGTGCGTGGGTGGTCCGCTGAGGGCTCAGAGGTGGTGCTCGACTTCCCGGTCAGCAGGCGAGTACGTCCGGAGTCCAAGACGCTTCCGGGGATGGTTGCCGGGGTTGTGCCGCTGGTGTTGAGGGTTTCGCCGGATTCTTCGGTTGCTGGTTTTTGTGAGCATGTTGACACGCGAATACGGGAAACGTTGCAGCATCAGCGGTTTCCGGTGCACGCTCTTGAGCGCAAAGCCCAACCCCGCGGCCTAGGGCAGCCAACCGACCGGGTGAGCGTGAATTTCCTCCCGTCTACGTTCACTCTGGACTTCGGTGGTGTCGCGGCATCCGGTTCATTGATTAATGCTGGCCTGGCGGACGGCTTTGATTTGATCTTCTCTGGCGCCGGTGAACAGCTTTTTCTCAGCACGATGGGCGCTGGGCAGCCGTTAGCGGATTTCGACGTCTCCGATTTAGCGGGACGGTTGGAGCGGGTGTTGGTGGCGATGGCCGCCCATCCGACTCGGTCGTTGTCGTCGGTGGATGTGCTCGATGCCGGTGAGCGCGCTGGCCTGGATGGGTGGGGTAACCGGGCGGTGCTGACTGAGCCGGCGAGCGCGCCGGTGTCGATTCCGGTGTTGTTTGCCGCGCAGGTGGCGCGCGCCCCAGAGGTCGTGGCGCTGGTGTGCGGGGAGCGTTCGTGGAGCTATCGCGAGGTTGAGGAGGCCGCTAACCGGTTGGCGCACCTTTTGGCTGGCCAGGGTGTGGGCCCGGGTGAGTGTGTGGCGCTGCTGTTTTCCCGTTCGGCTGAGGCGATCGTGGCGATGTTGGCGGTGCTTAAAACCGGGGCGGCTTATCTGCCGATCGACCCGGGGCTGCCGGCGGCGCGGATGCAGTTCATGGTGGCCGATGCCGCGCCGGTGGCCGCTATCACCACCACCGGGTTGGCCGAGCGGCTGGACGGATGCGATCTGCTGGTCATCGATGTCAAGGACTCCCGGATCGGCACCTACCCGGGCACGGGTTTGCCGGCGCCGGCCGCCGATGATATCGCCTATCTCATCTACACCTCGGGCACCACCGGGGTGCCCAAAGGTGTTGCCGTCACGCATCACAACGTCACCCAGCTGCTGGAGTCGTTGGATGTCGGGGTGGAGTTGGGACCGGGGCAGGTGTGGTCGCAGTGGCACTCCTATAGCTTCGACATCTCGGGCTGGGAGATCTTCGGTGCCCTTCTGCGTGGTGGGCGGCTGGTGGTGGTGCCCGAGTCGGTGGCGGGCTCACCGGACGACTTCCACGCCTTGCTGGTGACTGAAAAGGTCAGCGTGTTAAGTCAGACCCCTTCGGCGGTGGGGATGCTCTCGCCTGAGGGTTTGGATTCGGTGGCTTTGCTGGTGGGTGGTGAGGCCTGCCCGGCCGAGGTGGTGGATCGGTGGGCGCCCGGGCGGGTGATGATCAATGAATACGGCCCGACCGAGACGACGATGTGGGTGGCGATGAGTGCGCCGCTGGTGGCGGGGTCGGGTGCGCCGCCGATCGGTTCGCCGGTGTCGGGGGCGGCGCTGTTTGTGCTGGATGGGTGGTTGCGGGCGGTGCCGGCGGGTGTGGTCGGTGAGTTGTATGTGGCCGGTGCCGGGGTGGGGTGTGGGTATTGGCGTCGGGCCGGGTTGACCGGGTCGCGGTTTGTGGCGTGTCCGTTCGGGGGGCCGGGGGCGCGGATGTATCGCAGCGGGGATCTGGTGTATTGGGGCGCCGATGGGCAGCTGCGGTATCTGGGGCGTGCCGATGAGCAGGTCAAGATCCGCGGGTATCGCATCGAGCTGGGTGAGATTCAGGCGGCGCTGGCCGGGCTGGATGAGGTGGAGCAGGCGGTGGTGATCGCCCGCGAGGACCGCCCCGGCGACAAGCGTCTGGTCGGCTATATCACCGGGACAGCAGACCCGGCCGAGGTGCGTGCCGCGCTGGCCGAGCGGCTACCGGCCCACATGGTGCCGGCCGCGGTGGTGGTGATAGACGCGCTGCCGCTAACCCCCAATGGCAAACTCGACACCCGCGCCCTGCCGGCACCGGAGTATCAGGATGGCGATCGTTACCGCGCTCCGGCCAACGCGGTGGAGGAGATCCTGGCCGGGATCTACGCCCAGGTGCTGGGCGTAGAGCGGGTCGGGGTCGGTGACTCGTTTTTCGACCTGGGTGGGGATTCGCTGTCGGCGATGCGGGTGATCGCCGCGATCAACACCGGCCTGGATGCTCATCTTGCGGTGCGCGCGTTGTTCGACGCGCCCTCGGTTGCCCAGTTGGCGCCCCGTATCGGTGACGCTTCGGGTGGGCTGCCGCTGTTGGTGGCCGGTGAGCGGCCCGCGGTGGTGCCGTTGTCGTTTGCGCAGAGCCGGTTGTGGTTCCTCGACCGGTTCGAGGGCGGGGTTGCGACCTACAACATGCCGACCGCTTTCCGGATCAGTGGGGCGCTGGATGTCGAGGCGCTGGGCGTGGCCCTCGATGATGTCATCGCCCGCCACGAATCGCTGCGTACCGTATTTCCCGACGTTGACGGTGTGCCGTTGCAGGAGGTGGTGCCGGCCCGGGCGGGGATGTGGCGGCGCGGGGGCGCGGCGGTGGTGTCGGTGCCGGAGCAGGATGTGGTCGGCGAGTTGGTAGCGCTGGCGGGGTATCGGTTTGATTTGTCGGCGGAGATCCCGATTCGGGCGCAGATCTATTCGGTGGGGCCCGAGCAGTATGTGGTGGGGATTGTGGTGCACCACATCGCTTTTGATGGGTGGTCATTGGCTCCGATGGTCCGTGATGTGGGCGAGGCGTATCGGGAGCGGCGGCAGGGCCGGGCCCCGCAGTGGGCACCGTTGGCGGTGCAGTATGTCGATTACACGCTGTGGCAGCGCGCGCAGTTTGGTGATCTCGACGACAGCGACAGCCCCATCGCCGCGCAGCTGGCCTACTGGGAGGATGCCCTGGCCGGGATGTCCGAGCGGCTGCAGCTGCCCACCGATCGGCCCTACCCGCCGGTGGCTGATTACCGCGGCGCCAGTGTGGCGGTGGACTGGCCGGCGGGGCTGCAGCAGCGGGTGCGCGCGGTGGCCGGCGAGCACGATGCGACCAGCTTCATGGTGGTTCAGGCCGTCCTGGCGGTGCTGTTATCCGAGATCAGCGCCAGCAGCGATGTGGCGGTGGGGTTTCCGATCGCCGGCCGCCGCGATCCGGCGCTGGATGAGTTGGTGGGGTTTTTCGTCAACACCTTGGTGCTGCGGGTGGATCTGGCCGGGGATCCCACCTTTGCCGAGCTGCTGGCCCAGGTGCGTCAGCGCGGCCTAGCTGCGTTCGAACATCAAGATGTGCCGTTTGAGGTGCTTGTCGATCAGCTCAATCCCACCCGATCGTTGACCCATCACCCGCTGATTCAGGTGATATTTGGCTGGGAGAACTTCACCGGACACAACGACAGCGACCCCGTCGCCAACCCTGCCGCCGGGTTGACTTTGGGTGATCTGCAGGTCATGGCGCTGCCGCTGGACACCCGCGCTGCCCGCATGGATCTGGTGTTTTTCCTTAGAGAACACTGGACCGAGGCCGGTGAGCCCGCCGGGATTTGGGGGAGGGTGGAATTTCGCACCGATGTGTTCGACGCGGCCAGCATCGAGGCGCTGATCGAGCGGTTGCAGCGGGTGTTGGTCGCGTTGACCGCCGACCCCACCCGGCGGTTGTCGTCGGTGGATGTGCTGGATGCCGGTGAGCACGCCCGCCTGGATGGGTGGGGTAACCGGGCGGTGCTGACCCGGCCCGCGACTCCGGTGTCGATTCCGGTGTGGTTCGCCGCGCAGGTGGCGCGCGCCCCGGAGGCGGTGGCGCTGGTGTGCGGGGAGCGGTCGTGGACTTATCGCGAGCTTGATGAGGCCGCGAACCGGTTGGCGCACCTGCTGGCCGGCCGTGGTGCGGGCCCCGGTGAGTGTGTGGCGGTGCTGTTTTCCCGGTCGGCTGAGGCCATCACCGCGATTTTGGCGGTGCTCAAGAGCGGGGCGGCGTATCTGCCGATCGCCCCGGCGGCGCCGGCGGCGCGGCTGCAGTTCATGGTGGCCGATGCCGCGCCGATCGCCGCGGTCACCACCACCGGGCTGGCCGAGCGGCTGGACGGGTGCGATCTGGCGGTGATCGAGGTCGACGACCCCCGCATTGACACCCAACCCAGCACCGCATTGCCGGCGCCGGCCCCCGATGACATCGCCCACATCATTTACACCTCGGGCACCACCGGTGTCCCCAAGGGGGTGGCGGTCACCCACCACAACGTGACCCAGCTGTTCGACTCGCTGGACGTCGGCCTGGAGCTGGCGCCGGAACAGGTGTGGACGCAGTTTCACTCCTATGCCTTCGACTTCTCGGTTTGGGAGATCTGGGGCGCGTTGTTGTTTGGTGGGCGGCTGGTGGTGGTGCCCGAGTCGGTGGCCCGCTCACCGAAGGACTTCCACGCCTTGCTGGTCAGCGAGCACGTCAGCGTGCTGACCCAGACCCCGTCGGCGGTGGGGATGCTCTCGCCTGAGGGTTTGGAGTCGGCGGCGTTGGTGATCGGCGCTGAGCCGTGCCCGGCCGAGCTGGTGGATCGGTGGGCGCCGGGGCGGGTGATGGTCAATGTCTACGGCCCCACCGAGACGACGATGTGGGCGTCCAAGAGTGCGCCGCTGACAGCGGGGTCGGGTGCGCCGCCGATCGGCTCGCCGGTGTCGGGGGCGGCGTTGTTTGTGCTGGACGGGTGGTTGCGGCCGGTGCCGGCCGGTGTGGTGGGTGAGCTGTATCTGGCCGGCCGCGGGGTGGGCGTCGGGTATGTGCGCCGGGCCGGGTTGACCGCGTCGCGGTTTGTGGCGTGTCCGTTCGGGGGGCCGGGGGCGCGGATGTATCGCACCGGGGATCTGGTGTGTTGGGGCGCCGATGGGCAGCTGGTCTATGTGGGGCGTGCCGATGAGCAGGTCAAGATCCGCGGGTATCGCATCGAGCTCGGTGAGATTCAGGCGGTGCTGGGGGCTCATCCGCGGGTGGCGCAGGCGGCGGTCATCGCCTACACCGCGGCGTCCACCCCCAGTTCGATCGAGCAGGTGAGTGACAAGCAGTTGGTGGGCTATGTGGTGCTGGATCAGCAGATGATGCTGGTCCGGGAGCCGCAGCGCGAGGCGCGGCTCGTTGAGCAGTGGCAGGACCTGTATGAGGGCCTGTATTCGGGGGTGACGTTCACCGCGGGCGCGCCGGCGGCGGTGTTGGGGGAGGATTTCGCGGGCTGGAACAGCAGTTATACCGGGGAGCCGATCCCGCTGGAGGAGATGCGGGAATGGCGGGCGGCTGCGGTGGATCGGATCATGGCTTTGCAGCCGCGGCGGGTGTTGGAGATTGGGGTGGGGTCGGGGCTGTTGCTGGCGCCGTTGGCTCCGGGGTGTGTCGAGTATTGGGGCACCGACTTTTCCGCGCCGACGATTCAGACGTTGCAGGCGGCGGTGGCTGCGCAGTCGTGGGGGGATCGGGTGCGGTTGCGGGTGCAGCCGGCCGATGTGGCCGATGGGTTGCCGGCGGGGCATTTCGATGTGGTGGTGCTCAACTCGGTGGTCCAGTACTTCCCCAGCGCGGGGTATTTGCTGGATGTGCTGGCGGCGGCGATGCGATTGCTGGCGCCGGGTGGGGCGGTGGTTATCGGCGACGTGCGTAACCTGTCGTTGTTGCGGGCGTTTACCACCGGGATGTTGTGCGCGGATACCGCCGGTGGTGAGGACACCGCCGCGGTGGTGCGTGAGCGGGTGCGCCAGGAGATGCTGGCCGAGCAGGAATTGTTGTTGGCGCCGGAGTTTTTTGCGGGTTTGCCGCAGCATGTTGCCGACGTCGCCGCTGTGGATGTGCAGCTCAAGCAAATGGGTGCGGTCAACGAGCTCAGCGGTTACCGCTATGAGGTGGTGCTGCGTAAGGCGCCGGTGGCGGTGCGGTCGGTGGCCGAGCTGCCGTCGCAGCCGTGGCGGCGGTTCGGCAGCCTGGCCGGGCTGGGTGAGTATCTGCGGTCGCAGGGTCTGCCGGAGATGCGCGTCACCGGGGTGCCGCATGCCGGGATATGGCCGGATGTGGCGCTGGCCCAGGCGTTGGCCCAGGCCGGGGATCGGGTGCCGGTCAGCGAGTTGCGTGCCGGTCTATCCGCACCGGATGCGGTGTTGGCGCATCAGTGTCATCTGCTGGGGCAGGAGCTGGGATATGCCACGGCGGTGACCTGGTCGCCGACGGCTGGGCTGGTGGACCTGATCTATACCCGCGCCGGCGAACCGGCTGATGATTACCCGCTGCCGGCGTTGTCGGATCTGTACCTGCCGGGCGCGGGGGTGGGTTCTTTGGCCGGGTGTGTCAACGACCCGTCGGCGATCGAGCGGGTGGCGGAGTTGCGTGGTTTTGTGGCCGACCGGTTGCCGGAGTTCATGGTGCCGGCGGCGATCATGGTGATGGAGTCGCTGCCGTTGACGGTCAACGGCAAACTTGATCGGCGGGCGTTGCCGGCCCCGGAGTTTGTCAGTGCGGCGGCCTATCGGGCGCCGCGGGATCGGCGGGAACGGGTGTTGGCCGCGCTGTTCGGCGAGGTGCTCGGGGTCACCCGGGTCGGCGTCGATGAGTCGTTTTTCGACCTGGGTGGGCATTCGCTGTCGGCGACCCGGTTGACGGCGCGGGTGCGGGCGGAACTGGGTGTGGAGGTGCCGATCCGGGCGTTGTTCGATGCGCCCACGGTGGCCGGGTTGGCCGAATGGATCAGCGCGCATGCCGGGGAGCGGGCGTGGGCGGCGTTGACGGCGCAGCCGCGGCCGGCGGTGGTGCCGTTGTCGTACGCCCAGCAGCGGTTGTGGTTTATCGACCAGTTGCAGGGGCCGTCAGCGGTGTACAACATGGCGGTGGCGTTGCGGCTGGGCGGGCGGCTGGATGCCGACGCGTTGGGTGCGGCGCTGGCCGATGTGGTGGGCCGCCAGGAGAGCCTGCGCACATTGTTCGCCGCGCCGGAGGGGATCCCCGAGCAGGTGGTGGTGGCGCCCGAGCGGGCCGACTTCGGCTGGGATGTCGTTGATGCCGCCGGCTGGCCAGCGGCCCGGCTGGAGCAGGCCATCGACGCCGCGGTACGTCACAGTTTTGACCTCGCCACCGAGATCCCGTTGCGGGCACGGCTTTTCGGCGTCGCCGATGACGAACATGTGCTGGTGGCTGTGGTGCACCATATCGCCGCCGATGGCTGGTCGATCGCCCCGCTGGTGGCTGATCTGGGGGTGGCCTATGCCAGCCGGTGTGCCGGGCATGCCCCGGACTGGGCGCCGTTGGCGGTGCAGTATGTCGATTACACGCTGTGGCAGCGCGACCAGCTGGGTGAGCTCGACGACAGCGACAGCCGGATCGCCGCGCAGCTGGCCTACTGGCAGGATGCTTTGGCCAGGATGCCCGAGCGGCTGGTGCTGCCCACCGATCGGCCCTATCCGGCGGTGGCCGATCACCGCGGCGCCAGTGTGGCGGTGGACTGGCCGGCCGAGTTGCAGCAGCAGGTTGTCCGGGTGGCCGACGAGCACAACGCGACCAGCTTCATGGTGGTTCAGGCCGCCCTGGCGGTGCTGCTGTGCAAGATCAGCGCCAACAACGATGTGGCCGTCGGGTTCCCGATCGCCGGGCGCCGCGATCCGGCGCTGGATGAGTTGGTGGGGTTTTTCGTCAACACCTTGGTGCTGCGGGTCGATCTGGCCGGGGATCCCACCGTCGCCGAGCTGCTGGCCCGGGTGCGCCAGCGCAGCCTGGCCGCCTACGAGCACCAGGATGTGCCGTTCGAGGTGCTGGTGGAGCGGCTCAACCCGACCCGGTCGCTGACCCATCACCCGCTGGTGCAGGTGATATTTGCCTGGCAGAACCTTCCCTGCGACAGCAGCGATCCCGCGGCCGGGCTGGCCTTGGGTGATGTGCGGGTCACCCCGCTTCCGGTGGACACCCGCACTGCCCGCATGGATTTGGCGTTTTCGTTGACCGAACGCTGGACCGAGGCCGGTGAGCCGGCCGGGATTGGCGGGTCGGTGGAGTTTCGCACCGATGTGTTTGATGCGGACAGCATCGAGGCGCTGATCGAGGGGCTGGAGCGGGTGGTGGTGGCGATGACCGCCGACCCGACCCGGTCGTTGTCGTCGATCGATGTGCTGGATGAGCCTGAGCATGCCCGGCTGGATGGGTGGGGTAACCGGGCGGTGCTGACCCGGCCCGCGACTCCGGTGTCGATTCCGGTGGTGTTCGCCTCGCAGGTGGCGCGCGCCCCGGAGGCGGTGGCGGTGACTTCCGTGGGCCGCTCCATGTCCTATCGGGAGGTTGATGAGGCCGCGAATCGGTTGGCGCACCTGTTGGCCGCTCAGGGTGTGGGCCCCGGTGAGTGTGTGGCGCTGTTGTTTTCCCGGTCGGCTGAGGCGATTGTGGCGATTTTGGCGGTGCTCAAGACCGGGGCGGCGTATCTGCCGATCGACCCGGTTGTGCCGGCGGTGCGGATGCAGTTCATGGTGGCCGATGCCGCGCCGGTGGCCGCGATCACCACCACCGGGTTGGTCGAGCGGCTGGACGGGTGCGACCTGGCGGTCATCGATGTTAACGATCCCCGCATCGACACCCAACCCAGCACCGCGTTGCCGGCGCCCGCGGCCGATGACATCGCGCACATCATTTACACCTCGGGCACCACCGGTGTCCCGAAGGGGGTGGCGGTCACCCACCACAACGTCACCCAGCTGATGGAGTCGCTGGATGCCGGCCTGCCGCCGGTAAAGGTGTGGCCGCATTGTCACTCGTTGGCCTTTGATGCGTCGGTGTGGGAGATCTGGGCTCCGCTGTTGCATGGCGGGCGGGTGGTGGTGGTGCCGGAGGTGGTGGCGCGCTCACCGGAGGACTTCCACGACCTGCTGGTCAGCGAACGCGTCAACATGCTTCTTCAGACCCCGTCTGCGGTGGGGATGCTCTCACCTGAGGGGTTGGAGTCGGCGGCGGTGGTGGTCGCCGCGGAGGCCTGCCCGCCCGAGGTGGTGGATCGGTGGGCGCCGGGGCGGGTGATGGTCAACGCGTACGGCCCGACCGAGACCACGGTGATTGTGGCGATCAGTGCGCCGCTGGTGGCGGGGTCGGGGGCGCCGCCGATCGGTGCGCCGGTGCCGGGGGCGGCGTTGTTTGTGCTGGATGAGTGGTTGCGCCCAGCGCCGGCCGGTGTGGTCGGTGAGTTGTATGTGGCCGGCCGCGGGGTCGGGGTCGGGTATGTGCGCCGGGGCGGGTTGACCGGGTCGCGGTTTGTGGCGTGCCCGTTCGGGGCGCCGGGGGCGCGGATGTATCGCAGCGGGGATCTGGTGTGCTGGGGTGCTGATGGACAGCTGCGGTATCTGGGGCGTGCCGATGAGCAGGTCAAGATCCGCGGGTATCGCATCGAGCTCGGTGAGGTCCAGGCGGCGTTGGCCGGGCTGGATGGTGTGGATCAGGCGGTGGTGATCGCCCGCGAGGACCGCCCCGGCGACAAGCGTCTGGTCGGCTATATCACCGGGACAGCAGACCCGGCCGAGGTGCGTGCCGCGCTGGCCGAGCGGCTGCCGGCCTATATGGTGCCGGCCGCGGTGGTGGTGTTGGAGGCGCTGCCGCTGACGGTCAACGGCAAACTGGACACCCGCGCCCTGCCGACACCCGAATACACCGACACCGGCGCCTATCGCGCGCCGGCCACTCCGACCGAGGAGATCCTGGCCGGTATCTACGCGCAGGTGTTGGGGTTGGAGCGGGTCGGGGTCGACGACTCGTTTTTCGATTTGGGTGGGGATTCGCTGTCGGCGATGCGGGTGATCGCCGCGATCAACACCGGCCTGGATGCTCAGCTTTCGGTGCGCGCGTTGTTCGACGCGCCCACGGTGGCCCAGTTGGCGCCGCGTATCGGTGAGGGTTCGGGTGGCTTTGCGCCGTTGACGGCGCAGCAGCGGCCTGCGGTGGTGCCGTTGTCGTATGCGCAGAGCCGGTTGTGGTTCCTGGACCAGTTGCAGGGGCCCTCACCGGTGTACAACATGGCGGTGGCGTTGCGGCTGGAGGGGCGGCTGGATGCCGACGCGTTGGGTGCGGCGCTGGCCGATGTGGTGGGCCGCCAGGAGAGCCTGCGCACATTGTTCGCCGCGCCGGAGGGGATCCCCGAGCAGGTGGTGGTGGCGCCCGAGCGGGCCGACTTCGGCTGGGATGTCGTTGATGCCGCCGGCTGGCCAGCGGCCCGGCTGGAGCGAGGCCATCGACGCCGCGGTACGTCACAGTTTTGACCTCGCCACCGAGATCCCGTTGCGGGCACGGCTTTTCGGCGTCGCCGATGACGAACATGTGCTGGTGGCTGTGGTGCACCATATCGCCGCCGATGGCTGGTCGATCGCCCCGCTGGTGGCTGATCTGGGGGTGGCGTATGCCAGCCGGTGTGCGGGGCAAACTCCCGGCTGGGCGCCGTTGCCGGTGCAGTATGTCGATTACACGCTGTGGCAGCGCGCGCAGTTGGGGGATCTGACCGATGGCGACAGCCGCATCGCCGCGCAGCTGGCCTACTGGCAGGATGCCCTGGCCGGGATGCCCGAGCGGCTGGTGTTGCCCACCGATCGGCCCTACCCGCCGATGGCCGATCACCGCGGCGCCAGTGTGGCCGTGGACTGGCCGGCGCAGCTGCAGCAGCAGGTTGCTCGGGTGGCCCGCGAGCACAACGCGACCAGTTTCATGGTGATTCAGGCCGCCCTGGCGGTGCTGCTCGGCAAGCTCAGCGCCGGCCCCGATGTGGCCGTCGGGTTCCCGATCGCCGGGCGCGGCGACCCGGCGCTGGATGAGCTGGTCGGGTTTTTCGTCAACACCTTGGTGCTGCGGGTCGATCTGGCCGGGGATCCCACCGTCGGCGAACTGCTGGCCCAGGTGCGAGGGCGCAGCCTGGCCGCCTACGAGCATCAAGACGTGCCCTTTGAGGTGCTGGTGGAGCGGCTCAACCCCACCCGAAGCCTGACCCATCACCCGCTGGTTCAGGTGGTGTTGGCCTGGCAGAACTTCGCCGGGCAAGACAATAACTCCGCGGCCGGGTTGGCCTTGGGGGATCTGCAGGTCACCCCGCTGCCGGTGGACACCCACACCGCCCGCATGGACCTGACGTTTTCCCTGGGTGAACGCTGGAGCCAGGCCGGTGAGCCCGCCGGGATCGGCGGGACGGTGGAATTTCGCACCGATGTGTTCGACGCGGACAGCATCGAAACGCTGATTGAGCGGTTGCAGCGGGTGTTGATGGCGATGACCGCCGACCCGGCGCGGTCGTTGTCGTCGGTGGATGTGCTCGATGCCGGTGAGCACGCCCGCCTGGATGGGTGGGGCAATCGGGCGGTGTTGACCCGGCCCGTGACCGCGTCGGTGTCGGTTCCGGTGTTGTTCGCCGCGCAGGTGGCCCGCACACCTGAGGCGATCGCGGTGACCTTCGAGGGCCGCTCAATGACTTACCGCGAGCTGGAGGAGGCCGCTAACCGGTTGGCGCACCTGCTGGCCGGCCAGGGTGTGGGCCCGGGGCAGTGTGTGGCGCTGCTGTTGTCCCGTTCGGCCGAGGCGGTCGTGGCGATTGTGGCGGTGCTCAAGACCGGGGCGGCCTATCTGCCCATCGACCCAGTGCATCCCGACGCCCGGATCGAGTTCATGCTCGATGATGCTGCGCCGGTGGCCGCGATCACCACCACCGGGCTGGCCGACCGGCTCGACGGGTGCGACCTGCCGGTCATCGATGTGGCCGACCCCGGCATCGACTCCCAACCCGGCACGGCGTTGCCGGCGCCGGCGGCCGATGACATCGCCTATCTCATCTACACCTCGGGCACCACCGGGGTGCCCAAAGGTGTTGCCGTCACGCATCACAACGTCGCCCAGCTGCTGGAGTCGTTGGATGTCGGGGTGGAGTTGGGACCGGGGCAGGTGCGGACGCAGTGTTCCTCGTTGGCGTTCGACACGTCGGTGTGGGAGATCTGGGGGGCGTTGTTGCATGGTGGGCGGCTGGTGGTGGTGCCCGAGTCGATGACCCGCTCACCGGAGGATTTCCACGCCTTACTGGTCAGCGAACACGTCAGTGTGTTGACTCGGACCCCGTCGGCGGCGAGGATGCTCTCCCCGCAGGGGTTGGGACCGGTGGCGTTGATGATCGGCGGTGAGCCGTGTCCGGGCGAGGTGGTGGATCGGTGGGCGCCGGGGCGGGTGATGGTCAACGCCTACGGCCCGACCGAGACCACGATGTGCGTGGCGATCAGTGCGCCGTTGAGGGCAGGGTCGGGGGTGGTGCCGATCGGTTCGCCGGTGCCGGGGGCGGCGCTGTTTGTGCTGGATGGGTGGTTGCGCCCGGTGCCGGCTGGGGTGGTCGGCGAGTTGTATGTGGCCGGTCGGGGGGTGGGGGTGGGGTATTGGCGCCGGGCGGGGTTGACCGGGTCGCGGTTTGTGGCGTGTCCGTTCGGGGGGCCTGGGGCGCGGATGTATCGCGCCGGGGATCTGGTGTGTTGGGGCGCCGATGGGCAGCTGCGCTATGTGGGGCGCGCCGATGAGCAGGTCAAGATCCGCGGGTATCGCATCGAGCTCGGTGAGGTCCAGGCGGCGTTGGCCGGGTTGGACGGGGTGGATCAGGCGGTGGTGATCGCCCGCGAGGACCGTCCCGGCGACAAGCGCCTGGTGGGCTATATCACCGGGACCGCGGACCCGGCGGCGGCGCGCGCGAAGCTGGCCGACCGGCTCCCGGCCTATATGGTTCCGGCCGTGGTGGTGGCACTTGACACATTGCCGCTGACACCCAACGGCAAACTCGACACCCGCGCCCTGCCAGCACCCGAATACACCGCTGGTGAGTATCGGGCCCCGGCCAACGCAGTCGAGGAGATCCTGGCCGGTATCTACGCCCGGATGCTTGGGCTGGAGCGGGTCGGGGTGGACGACTCGTTCTTTGACCTAGGTGGGGATTCGCTGTTGGCGATGCGAGTCATTGCCGCGGTCAACACCAGCCTGGATGCCGGCCTTGCGGTGCGCACCTTGTTCGACGCGCCCACGGTGGCCCAGCTGGCGCCCCGTATCGGTGAGGATGGCCGTCGGCGCAAGCCGTTGGCGGCTGGTCAGCGGCCCGCGGTGGTGCCGTTGTCATTTGCGCAAAGCCGATTGTGGTTCCTTGACCGGTTCGAGGGCGGGGTCGCCACCTACAACATGCCGATGGCTTTCCGGATCAGCGGGGCGCTGGATGTCGACGCGCTGGGCGCGGCCCTCGATGATGTGATCGCCCGTCACGAATCGCTGCGCACCGTATTTCCCGACGTTGACGGGGTGCCGTTCCAGAAGGTATTGCCGGCGGAGGCCGGGATGTGGCGGCGCGGGGGCGCGGCGGTGGTCTCGGTAGCCGAGCAGGATGTGGTCGGCGAGCTGGCGGCGCTGGCGGGGTATCGGTTTGATTTGTCGACCGAGATCCCGATTCGTGCGCAGATCTACTCGGTGGGGCCTGAGCAGTATGTCGTGGGAATTGTGTTGCACCACATCGTTTTTGATGGGTGGTCAATGGCCCCGATGGTCCGTGATGTGGGTGTGGCGTATCGGGCGCGGCGTCAGGGCCTGGCCCCGCAGTGGGCGCCGCTGGCGGTGCAGTATGTGGATTACACGCTGTGGCAACAGGAGTGGTCGGGGTCGGAGTCTGATCCGGACAGTGTGATTGCCGGCCAGTTGCGGTACTGGCGGCAGGAGTTGGCTGATCTGCCCGAGGTGGTGTCGCTACCGACGGATCGGCCCCGTCCGCCGGTGCCCAGTTACCGCGGTGATGAGGTGGAGGTGCGCATCGACCCGCAGCTGTGGGCGGGCGTCAAGGCTCTGGCGGCGGCGCATAACGCGACGGCCTCGATGGTGTTGCAGGCGGTCATGGCGGTGTTGTTGCACCGGGTCGGGGTGGGCGAGGACGTGGTGATGGGCACGCCGATCGCCGGGCGATTGGATGAGGCGCTCGATGATCTGGTCGGGTTTTTCGTTAACACGTGGGTGTTGCGGGTGGGTGTCAACTCTGCGCACCGGTTCAGCGATGTGCTTCAGCGGGTGCGTCAGAAGGCGCTGGATGCCTACAGCAACCAGGATGTGCCGTTCGAGCTGCTGGTCGAGCAGCTCAACCCGGTGCGCTCGACGGCGCATCATCCGCTGTTTCAGGTGGGCATGGTCTTCCAGAACAATGTGCGCCCCGAGGTGGCGCTCGACGGGGTCAGCGTCGAGCCGCTGGGGGTGTCCACCCGCACCTCCAAGTGGGACCTGGATTTCGATCTGGGCGAGGTGCGCACCGAGGATCCGGCCGCGCCGATGGCCGCCGGGGTGGTGTTGTATGCCACGGATTTGTTTGACCGGGCCACCATCGAGCGGTTGGTTACCTGGTTTGGGCGGGTGATCGAGGCGGTGGTGGCGGATGCCTCGGTGGTGGTGGGAGATGTGTCGTTGCTGGATCACGGTGAGCGTGATCTGGTGCTGTCGGGCTGGGCTGGTGCTGGTGTGGGGGCGCCGGTGGGGGTGGCGCCGGAGTTGTTGGCGGCGGCGGTGGTGGCCGACCCGGACGCGGTGGCGGTCATCGACGGTGCGCGGGGGGTGTCGTATCGCGAGCTTGATGAGTGGTCGACGCGGTTGGCGCGGGTGCTCATCGAGGCCGGGGTGGGTCCAGAGCGTGCGGTGGGCGTGGCGATGGATCGGTGTGTGGAGCTGGTGGTGGCGTGGTGGGCGGTGGTCAAGGCCGGCGGGGTGTATGTGCCGGTGGATCGGGCCCATCCGGTGGAGCGGATCGCCGCGGTGTTGGACGCGGTGGAGGCGGTGTGTGTGTTGACCGCGGGCGCCGACACCGTGGCCGGGGCCGGGTCGCGCCCGGTGGTGCGAATCGACGGTCTGGACCTGTCCGGGCGGTGCGCGGACGCGATTTCCGGCGCTGACCGGCTGGCGGCACTAGAGGTGGACAACGCCGCGTATGTGATCTTCACGTCGGGGTCCACCGGTGTTCCCAAGGGGGTGGCGGTCAGTCACGCCGGTCTGCTGGGGTTGGCGGCGGCGCAGCGCGAGGTGTTCGGGTTGGGCGCGGATGCGCGGGTGCTGATGGTGGCCGCGCCGACCTTTGACGCGTCGGTCTTCGAGGTGATCTTGGCGACGGGGTCGGCGGCGGCGTTGGTGGTGGCGTCGCCGGACGCGTATGCCGGGGAGGCGTTGACCGCGTTGCTGCAGGGCCGGCAGGTCAGCGCGGCGGTGTTGACCCCGACGGTGCTGTCGTCGCTGGATCGGGCCCGGCTGGACGGGTTGGACACGCTCATCACCGCGGGCGAGACCTGCCCAGCGGAGGTGGTGTCCGCTTGGGCGCCGGGTCGGCGGATGTTCAACGCCTACGGCCCCACCGAGGCCACCGTCTGGGCGACCTGCACTGCGCCGCTGTCGGCGGAGCAGTCGGTGGGCATCGGCACCCCGATCCCCGGCGTGTGCGCGCTGGTGCTGGACGCGCGGTTGAATCCGGCGCCCGTGGGGGTGGTGGGCGAGTTGTATCTGAGCGGGCCGGCGCTGGCGCGTGGCTATGTCGGCAGAGCGGAGTTGACCGCCGAACGGTTCGTGGCCAACCCCTACGAGGGCGTCGGTGCGCGCATGTACCGCACCGGTGACCTGGCGCGCTGGACATCGGCCGGCACCCTGGACTATCTGGGCCGCGCCGACACCCAGATCAAACTCCGCGGACAGCGCATCGAGCTGGGCGAAATCGAAAACACCCTGCTGAGCTGCCCGCAGGTCACCCACGCCGCGGTCACCGTGCACCACAGCAACCCCGGCACCAACCTGATCGCCTACACCACCCTCGAGCACACCACCACCGCCGACGACGACGCCGAAGTCGTCGACCAGTGGCAACACATGTACGACGAGCTGTACGGCGCCGAGGTCGAGGTGCCGGAGTTCGGCATGGATTTCCGGGGCTGGAACAGCAGCTACACCGACGATCCGATTCCGCTCGAGGAGATGGTGGAATGGCGTTCGGCCACAGTCGATCGGATTCTCGCGCTGCAGCCGCGGCGAGTGTTGGAAATCGGCGCCGGCTCTGGGCTGGTGTTGTCACAGATCGCCCCGCACTGCGAGCACTATGTGGGCACCGACATGTCGGCGGCGGCTATGGCCAACCTCGGGTCCTCGCTGGAGCAGTTGCAGATCCCGTGGCGTGAACGAGTCCAGCTGCTGGCCCAACCTGCCCACGTCACCGAGGCACTCCCGCAGGGCTACTTCGACACCGTCATTCTCAACTCGGTCGTCCAGTACTTCCCCAACGGGCAATACCTGACCGATGTCATCGACAACGCTATGGAGCTGCTGGCACCGGGCGGGACACTCTTCATCGGGGACGTCCGCAACCACAACCTGCAGGGCGCGTTCCAAACCGCAATCGCGCTGGCCCGCACCTCCACCACCGACACTGCCGAGATCCGCCAACGAGTCCACCGGGCCATGCTCGGCGAACCCGAATTGCTGTTGGCCCCAGAGTTTTTCACCACCTGGGCCGCCGAGCATCCGTCGGTGGCCGGACTCGGCATCGAGGTCAAGCGCGGATTAGGCGACAACGAACTGAACCGGTACCGCTACGACGTGATCATCCACAAGACCCCCACCCCGCTACGCTCTCTGGCTACCGCACCCGCCTGGGCGTGGACCCAGTGCGCGGGCCTGTGCGGATTGCGCACCCGGTTGAATTCCCAACGTCCCGCCGCCGTGCGCGTCACCGAGATCCCCCGCGCCGGAGTGATCACCGATGTTCAGATCGAAAAGGCCCTCGCCGCCGGGCTGCCCGTTGCCGACGCGCTCGCTCAAGCCACTGTCACTCCCGACGCCGTCACCCCCGAGGAATTGCACCGCCTCGGCGAGGCCACCGGATACCACGTCGCGGTCACCTGGGGGGCCCAACCGGGCACCCTCGATGCGGTCTTCATCACCCCCACCGACCCCGAGCACTCTCCCCGGTTGAGCGACCTGTACCTGCCCCCCACCGCGACTCACCGACGCGCCGCCTACGCCAACGACCCCCAAACCAATACCAAGGTCAGCGCGGTGCGGCAGTGGTTGGGCGCGCGGTTGCCCGATTACATGGTGCCGGCGCAGATTGTGGTGCTCGATGAGTTCCCGTTGACCGCGTCGGGCAAAGTCGACCGCAAGGCCCTGCCGGCACCGGTGTTTGCCGCCACACCCTTTCGGGCGCCGCAGACCCCGACCGAAAAGATCGTCGCCGACGCGTTCGCCGAGGTGCTGGGCGTTGATCAGGTCGGGCTCGATGACGATTTCTTCGCGCTGGGTGGGGATTCATTGATCGCCATCAGGGTGAGCGCGCGGCTGGAGTCGGCGCTGGGCAGGGAAGTGCCGGTCCGGTACTTGTTTGACGCGTCAACCGTCGGGGGTCTCGCCGACTATCTGCAGCAGCATCAGGGCGGTGTTGCCCGCCCGCCGTTGCAGGTGATGCCACGCCCGGAGCGACTGCCGTTGTCGTATGCCCAGCAGCGGTTGTGGTTCTTTGACCAGTTGCAGGGGCCGTCTCCGGTTTACAACATGGCGGTGGCATTGCGGTTGGGCGGGCGCCTTGATGCCGACGCGTTGTGCGCGGCGCTGGCCGATGTGGTGGGCCGCCAGGAGAGTCTGCGCACAGTATTTACGGCGCCCGGAGGGATACCCCAGCAGGTGGTGATCCCTGTTGAGCGGGCCGACTTCGGCTGGCAGGTCGTTGATGCCAACGGCTGGTCGGCAGCCCGACTGGGTGAGGCCATCGAGACCGCGGCGCGTCACACGTTTGATTTGGCCACCGAGATCCCTTTGCGGGCAAGGCTTTTCCGCGTCGCCGATGACGAGCATGTGCTGGTGGCCGTGGTGCACCATATCGCCGCCGACGGCTGGTCGGTGGCCCCGCTGGTGGCTGACCTGGGTGCGGCCTATGCCAGCCGGTGTGCGGGACAACTACCCGACTGGGCGCCGTTGCCGGTGCAGTATGTCGATTACACGTTGTGGCAGCGCGAACACCTAGGTGATCTCGACGACAACGACAGCCCCATCGCCGCGCAGTTGGCCTACTGGGAGCAGGCGCTGGCAGGGCTGCCCGAACGGCTGCAGCTTCCCACCGATCGGCCCTACCCGCCGATGGCCGATCACCGCGGGGCCAGTGTGGAGGTGGACTGGCCGGCCGAGCTGCAGCAGCAGGTTGCACGCGTGGCTCGCGAGCACAACGTGACCAGCTTCATGGTGGTGCAGGCCGCCCTGGCGGTGCTGCTGTCCAAGATCAGCGCCAGCCCCGATGTCCCTGTGGGGATCGCGATCGCCGGGCGCGGTGATCCGGCGCTGGATGAGTTGGTGGGTTTTTTCGTCAACACCTTGGTGCTGCGCGTCGATCTGTCCGGTGATCCCACTGTTGCCGAGCTGCTGGCCCAGGTCCGCCAGCGCGGCCTGGCCGCCTTCGAGCACCAGGATGTGCCCTTTGAGGTGCTGGTGGATCGGCTCAACCCGACCCGAAGCCTGACCCATCACCCGCTAGTACAGGTGATGTTGGCCTGGCAGAACCTTCCCTGGCAGAGCAGCGGTCCCGCGGCTGGGCTGAGTTTGGGTGATGTGCAAGTTACCCCGCTGGCGGTGGACGCCCAGACTGCCCGCATGGATTTGGTGTTTTCTTTGGCCGAACAGTGGACCGAGGCCGGTGAGCCTGCGGGGATTGGTGGTGCGGTGGAGTTTCGCACGGATGTGTTCGATGCGGCCGGCATCGAAAGGATGATCGAGCGGTTGCGGCGGGTGTTGATGGCGATCACCGCCGCCCCGTATCGGCAGTCATGACCGCCGATACGGGGCGGCGGCATGTCTGCCGGCGGCGGGGTTGCGAACGCAGTGTCATTCCTATGGGTTGAACATTTCAGAGTGGGAGAGCTGGGCTGCGCTACTGCATGGTGAGCAGCTGGTTGTTACCCGAGTCAGTGGCGGGCTCAACGGACGACTTCACGCTGTGCCCCTCGCCCACTTCGACACGCGACCGCAAGACGGCCCGCTCCGTTTCCCTTATTGCACCCGATCTCAGGTCGGGGGCGCTTTTGGCGAATGTCAAGGCCGGAGGTCAGTGGCTATTTTTGCGGGGCGAGCCAAATCCTGTTGTCTAGCAACGCAAGTCAGACATTCGTAATCCGATTGTCCCCGTTGTATCTCGTCGCGCGGGCAATAAATCGGCTCATGGCTGGTAGACAATCTGCGAGCACGAAGCTGCGAGTCAAGCTGAACGCCGGTTGGCGCGCACGGGGTGGCGGGCGCGGAGTTCACCGAGCTGGAGACGGAGGCCATCGACGCAGCGTGTGAGGCAGCCGATCGCGTCGAGTAGTTGCGCGCGATCTTCACCGCTGAGCTGGCCGGTGAGGCCACGCCGACCACGTTGGCGCGGTTGTCGGCTGCGGCGCAATTGTGAGCGTCGGATGGTTGATCTTGTGGCGCTGGTGAAGTCACGGAGCGGCGGCGCAACGGTGCTGGTCCTGCAG
The DNA here is from genome assembly GCA_963744085.1 of uncultured Actinomycetota bacterium. Classification (GTDB taxonomy): domain Bacteria; phylum Actinomycetota; class Actinomycetes; order Mycobacteriales; family Mycobacteriaceae; genus Mycobacterium. Next base: position 689,758 of record CAVUSK010000008.1, on the reverse strand, counting down.
CCGATGACACCGACGTATCGGTGAAAAGCCCACGCGTAGAGGATGTTCGGACTACCCTGTTTGCCAATGAAACAAGGATCCGATTACGCATTCACTGAACTTAGCCATCACACGGACGACTGCGTGACGGTAATTCAAAAGTACCTTGATTTTCTTGTCCAAGGAGACGGGAGAAAGGCTCATTGTCCGTTTACCAGGACGATGCTGGAGAAGCGCCAGTTCTACTATGATACAAGCGATTTGGTCTTGCATAAGGAGGAATTTTTCCAGGCGATAGCCGCGATGCACGAATTCCACGCCAGACAACCTGACCGTTATTTGGTTGTCGGGGTCGCATATCTGAACGAGAAAAACTTCTTGGAAGCGATCGCTGCCGAAGGTGAAGTATGGCGGCAGGAAATGAGGCTTGACCTTATATCCGCCGGTCTGACGATTGCTTGGACTCATCCGAAAAATCCAATCGGCACCCATACGGATCGCGATAAGCCTGCGGAACCGCTTTGGGTAAGCGATATTCCGCTTCTCATGCTCCGGAATCTCGACAGGGGTGACGAACCGTTCATGCTAAACGCCGATGCCAAGAGGGCGTTCGTAATGGGCATGAGGTATCACGAAACCATACCTATCGAAATGCGCCCTGCGCCGATAAGTCCGTCTCTGGAAGCGGTCTATAAGCTCCACACTCTGGTGAATCTTATGGATCACGTTCGGCTTTCCTCCGTCAGATCGGTATCAGCCGATCTGGCCGGCGACCTTATGACAGTATTGAAAAACGGAAAAACCTGCGTGCATGCGTGGAACCCGAAACTTGCGGAGTGAAGGTTGCGGGCCGGAGCGTTGCCCAACCGGCGCCCAGGTGCGAAAGATGCGGCCAGTGATAGGCCGCTGACCAGCGTAAACACCTGAGAAGCAATGGCGATTTGAACCCTATTCAGCTAACTGGTCAGTGTGCCAAAATAGGCCCTAGCTGCGGAAAAACATCACGGTAGTTCATGTGAGTTAACTGTAACCGGCCGGCCCCGCGACCTCAGGCGGAGCAGGGACCATCGACCCTACAGAACGCCGGGGTCGGAGCGCATTCTGATGCCGAGCCATTCAAGACTCGTTTCTGCAATCAGCCCTAGAACTCGACCGACTGACGTGCTGGCAGCCGACCGGAGCAATCTTCGGCCACCATCACAACACGATTGAGGAAAGACCGTCCGGGCCTTGGCCGGCTTGTGCAACGCTCAAGCTAGGCACACCCATTCACGGCGAAGGCGGTAGCGCATGACTGCTCCAACCATGTTTCATCGACTGGCAGCCGAGATGATCGGCACATTCTGGTTGGTCTTTGGCGGCTGCGGCAGCGCGGTGTTTTCCGCGAAGTTCCTCTCTGGCGGTGTTTCGGTGGGGATCGGTTTTCTCGGGGTGGCCCTCGCCTTCGGCCTGACCGTGCTCACCGGTGTCTACGCATTCGGCACGATCTCCGGCGGGCATTTCAATCCCGCGGTCACGCTGGGCGCGGTACTCGCGAGGCGGGTCGAGTGGAAAGCGCTGCCGGGCTACTGGATTGTTCAGGTGATCGGCGGCCTGCTCGCCGGCCTGCTGATCTACCTCATCGCCAGGGGCAAGCAAGGCTTCACCGCGACGGGCAACATGGCGGCCAACGGATTCGGCGAGCACTCCCCGGACGGCTACGCGCTCTGGGCGGTGATCCTCGCCGAGATCGTCCTGACCGGTGTGTTCCTGCTCATTATCCTGGGATCCACCGACGACCGAGCGCCCAAGGGATTCGCCGGTCTGGCCATCGGCCTTACTCTCACCCTGATCCACCTCGTCTCCATCCCGATCTCCAACACATCGGTCAACCCGGCGCGATCCACGGGGGTCGCGTTCTTCAACGGCAACGGCGCACCCTCGCAGCTATGGGTGTTCTGGCTGGCACCGCTGATCGGCGCGGCCATCGCCGGCATCGCCTACCCGTATCTGTTCGGTAGGCACGAAGAACTCGCCGAGCGCCCCGTGCGTGATACAGCACTGGAAGCCGACGACGACTCGGGCCAGCACCGAGCGGGGCAGCCCTGACCCCGGAAGTGATCTGGTCGAGGCTGTTCATGATGGCCACACACTTCGTACCCGAACTCGACCTCGATTCGTCCCGCTGTGTCGTCCACCGCCGTGAGCTGGCTTCCGCGCCGCCCGCAACCGAGTGTTCGATGCCGTCCAGCAGGTAACTGCTGGGGCTTCGGATACAGGCGATCCCGTGCTCGCTGTGAGGGCCGGTTCGCGACCAGCGTCCTGTCCCCGTTGGGCGTGCCGAACATCCCATTGCCAGTCCCATTGCTAGACCCAGGATTCAATGAACCCTACGGTGGTTGGCCGACTCCCGTTCCGAACCCCTTAATCGGCGTGCAGACGCCGAACGGCTTCGATGTGATACCGAAGCCACCGGAACCAACGCCACCGGCCAACACAACGTGCCAGCCTGGCACTTACGTAAACGTTTGCGCCCCGGCAATCTAGCTGTTCGAGGTTCAACCACGGGCCGCCGAGCGCGCATAGAACGCCGTTTAGTGGTTCTCGGCGATGCGTCGCTCACCGACGATAGCCAGCATCACGGCCTGCCACGAAGCCGGCCACGCCGTCACGGCGCTGATGCGCGGCGGCGGCGAGCTGGTGTCGATCACCATCGAACCGACCGCCGACCATCTCGGCTTCACCCACACCCGCGCCAAGCCAGTCGATAGCGTTCATCACCTACGCCGGGCCGTGGGCCGAAGCGCGCGCCCAATGGCCCGAGCGCACGCTCGACGGCGAAGACGACGACGGCTACACGTTCGACGACCACGTGACCGCGGCGTCTTTTCGCAACATTCACGGTGACTTCGACGACTACAAGCACGCGCGAGCCGCCGATGCACGAGTCGGGGGGCGTCGATCCCGGTGTGTAGCGCCGCCTCCAGCAGCGACTCGTCACCCTCAGTAGTCATTTGGGTTGTCGCGTCATCCAGCGTCACCGTGACCGTGGACGAGACCACACCGGCGTCATCGGCGAACTCGGTCTGATTCGTCGAGACGAACAGCTCGCGGTGAATCCGTTCGGTGGCGGTGTCGGCGTCGTATCACGGCGTGATCTCGCGCCATGCGCGGTACTCCGAGGGCGTCAATTCGCGCCCCCACACTGTGTTGATCGGCACGTTGCGGTCGAGGTAGTCGGCTTCGGTGTTTTTCCACGCCTTCACGAGCAGGTAGAACGGGATCGCCGGATGGATGTGATGCACCAGGTGATAATTCTGGTAGAACAACAGCGGATTCATCACACGCTCCCAACCCACGCGCACCCTGCTGGCCTGGAAGCGGTCGGTACTCGCGGTGACGTCGAGGCCGTGATGGGGCAGCCAGTTGAACAACCAGGCGAGGATTGCGAGTCCGAGGCGCTGCGGAATCAGGTAGATAAGCACCAATTCCGGCCCGTAGCCCGCCCAGGTCAGCGCCCCCAGCAGGGCAACGACGACCGCGAGGTTGGTCAGGAAACCGGTGACTTCCTTGCGGGGGCCGCGGCGGATGCGCGGCAGGTAGCACCGGCAGTACCAAGCGTCGATCGTCAGCCACCGCAACGGCAGCTGCCAGCGCGGACCCGCGTGGCTCCAGGCGTCTGGATCGGCATGGATGTCTTCGTTGGTGTTGCGGTGGTGCTGGATGTGGATGTAGCTGAGCAGCGGAAAGGTCCCAAGCAACGAGACAAACGGCATCGACAAACGGCCAAAGAGTTGGTTAACCCAAGCCGACCGGCTGACCATGCGGTGGACGGACTCGTGCAGAACGGTGAACACCGCGAACGTCACCACCGCCTGAACGGGAATCGTGACCGCCACCCACCAGCGACTGGCATCGCTGAGCACCACCGCAGTCGCCGCCGCCCACACCACGACGGAACACAACCAGACCAGCACGGTCGGGACCGCGATCTTCGGCAACGTGACGCCAGGGTGGGGGATGCGGTGGCCGATCGCAGTCACTTCGCTCTCGCAACGCACCCGTCCCTCCGCGAGGGCACCGACCCGATTGACTTTCGCCACGCCAAGCCCCAATAGCTAGTCCACCAAGGTTGCGCAACGTAGAGATAATCGCAGTTGCTGAGAACATTATTTGCGCCCCGGTCAGGCTCTGTGGGCAAATCGCAAAATCCAGGTCCTGCACTAATCAAGCCGATCGCCGCGCTGGGTGAGCATGGGCGTCCGGGGTTTGGCTGCGGCTGCGTTGGCGATGACCGCGCTGCTCGACGATCAGTTGGCGGTGGCGCAGCACCTGGCGGCTGCCCGGCCAGCTGATGAAGGTGCCGGATGTTGCGTAAGCGGCAGGTGCGCCGCGGCCGTCATGGCACGCTCCCACCATGGCATTTACCATCTATGCGCGTGGCCCAGTCGAAGAAGGCAGCCAGGAGCCATCCACCAGGAGCCGCGGAACCCGGGTCGTGTCCACCCCGGACACGAATCGCTTACGCCCTGGGTTTCGGAATCGCCAGGAAACCCTCCTCGGCCTCGCGGACTGACTAGCCCCGTTGGCATCAGGGCAGCCGAAAATCGGGCCAAGACTAGCGGCTTATGTTAAAGCTATGCCGGCAACAGTGGGATTACGCGCTGCGCGACGTCGCGTGCCGACTCGTCGGGCGCGACGGCGACGCGGAGGTCGCCCGGCTCGATCCAGTCCTTGGCGGCGGGTTGGTCCCCGAAAACCACTGCAATGCGGACCATTCGGTGCCACCGGCCGCCCCGCTCTATCTCCTCCCGGGCATGATCCCATTCCTGACGGACCCACGTAGGTTTGCTCGAGTCCGGCTCGCTCTCGAGGTAGCCGGACCGCATCAGGGCAACGAGGAATGTCGACTGGCGGACCGCGTCGCCGAGGATGTCTTTGAGCAGCGGTTCGAATGGGTCGAGGTCTTCCTCCGGTAGATTCCGCCGGTCCCACCAGCACGACACCGAGTTATTGCTGAGCATTTCGGCAAATTCGTCAAGCTCGGCGTGTGTGAAGTCACGCCGGCGATAGCTCAAGAAAACGCAGCGCCCCATCTGAACGGCGTCGGCATACTCCCGCAACATCCTGACGCTGCGCGAGGCTACAACGCGATGGCGCTGAAAGTACCCCGGCAGGTCGCTGTATCGACCTCCGCGCAGGCACGGGTTCGTGCCTATACCCTCCGGCAGTTTCCTTAGTTTGTTCGAGCGACCCTGGAACCGCAGCTGCCGCAACACGTTGAAAGCATTGTTCAGCGGTAGGTACGCGGAAAGTTCCCGGTCAGCGAGCGCGATCCATTTTCCGGCTCGCCGGACTTCGTCATCGATTTCCTGCGTCTGCGGATCGTCACGGGAGACGACCTCAGTGACGTGCAGGCGCGCAATGAGACTGGGTGGCAGACGGTACGCTCCATAGTTTGGTGAGGAAATCAGCCACAGGACGCCGCCGCTGATGCCGCGGAATGCGGGATCATTGCTCGCGAATGCGTACGGATACCGAGGCTTGTGCTCAGACCGATCCGTGCCGCGCTGCTCGCCGTCGAACGAGGTAGCGTTCCTTCGCCAGCGCGTGATGACGTCCCAGCGCACGTACTTCACCCAATGGGTCGTCTCGAGGGCCACGGGTAACTGTTGCATCAAATCTTCAAGCAAACTTGTGAAAGGGTCGAGACTGAAACTGGTTGTGCAAGCCTCTAGGCTGACTAGGCACGCAGGATCTGTTGTTAGTCAGTACTTTCCGCACGACGATTCCCGTTAGAGGCAAACCAGGCGTTGGCGCGTGACCAGAACGCTGCGGCGGCGTCCTGGCGGTCATCGGCTAATAGCTCGGTGTAGGCCAGCCGGGAGTGCCCGTCGATCGCGGTGTGTAGCTAAGTGAAGTGCCCGTCGATCGCGGTGTGTAGACAGTGGTAGCCGCCCGGCTGATAGTGGTGCTTGCTCGTGATCCCGGTGCTCTTGTCGGCCTGCTTGTTGTGCTTGCGGACTGCGCAACCCAGCATCCGCCAGCCGCCGCCACCGGGGATCTTGCCGAGCTTCTTTACATCGACATGGACGAGGTCTCCGCACCCGGTCGACTCGATGCAGCGGACCGCTCGCCCGGTCGGGCAGCCGCGCCAGCCGGTAGCGGGTCAGGACTCGCCGATTTCGAGGAATTCGCGAAGGCGTCGATGGATTTCGGCGCCTATTCGACAGCCATGGCCGAGGACCGGCGGGCCGATCCACGCGACGACTTGACCACCAGCCTGGTCCAGGCCGAGGTCGACGGCGAGCGGCTAACATCCGGCGAGATCGCCTCGTTTTTCATGCTGCTCGCCGTTGCGGGAAACGAGACCACCCGCAACGCGATCAGCCACGGCGTGCTGGCGCTGACCCGCTACCCCGAGCAGCGAGAGAAATGGTGGTCCGACTTCGACGGCCTGTCCCACACAGCTGTCGAGGAGATCGTGCGGTGGGCATCCCCGGTGATCTGCATGCACCGCACCCTCAAACACGACACCGAGCTCAGCGGGACCACAATGGCCAAGGGTGACAAGGTCACGCTGTGGTACTGCTCGGCTAACCGCGACGAGTCGAAGTTCGCCAACCCGTGGGCTTTTGACATCGCCCGCAACCCCAACCCCCACCAGGGCTTCGGTGGCGGCGGCGCGCACTTCTGCCTCGGCGCGAACCTAGCCCGCCGCGAGATCAGCGTCACTTTCGAGGAACTGCACCGCCGGATGCCCGACATCGTGGCGAGCGAGGAGCCGGCGCGGCTTGCATCGTCGTTCATCCATGGCATCAAGCAGTTGCCGGTGGCTTGGACGCCGCCGGGCTGAAGCCAGTCGAACATTGGACGGGTACGGGTAGGGGTACTAATCGTCGGCGTGCCGCTCCTGCTCCCGGCGCTCCAGCGACTTCTGGAGATCGTAGAGACCAAGAGCCGTCAACGGCATCCCCAACGACAGCACGGCAAACAGTATGGGGCTCATCGCCGTTCGTCCTCCTCACCGAAACATCTACTTATGTAACGGCGAACGCAGGCAAGAACGTTCAGTGCGGCCAGGTCAGTGTGATGCACCAGACAGGCCAAGCCGATGGCGGTAGGCCAGCTGCCCGCGTCGACCAGGGTCGCCAGCACGAACCGAGCGGATGTGGCATCGACAGCACACCGCCGGGATTTACCAAAACCACACCTTTGTCACTTCAGCGGCTCGGGTTAGCGTCAAAACGTAGCCAGCTTGTCCGTCACGGGTTTCGGCCTGCACCATCAGCCGGTCATCCGCGGCGAGGGCCAGGTCGGCGTGAAGGTCGTAATTTGTGAGCGCGTGGCGCGCCGCCGCATACGCGATCGGCCTTCAGTTGGTCACGGCGCGCTCGCCAACCGCTCGGCGCGCAGCTTCGGCGGTTCCTGCGGTCGAAGAATGCAACGAGCCCCGGTCGGCCGGCGCTCAACCGGCGCCCCGTTTAGGTGCAGCAGCCTCGCGCAGGATGTTCAGCGCGGCAACGGGGTCATCAGGCAGGATGTAGTAATCCCCTCGATCACGCCACGGCGTCGTCATGTGTCGTCGTGCTCCTTCTTGTGATCGTCGTGCTCCTTCTTGTGAATAGCACATGTCAATTCCCCGTCAGAGTCACGAACATAACGGGTGGTTCTATCGCGTGGATCTCCGCCAACCTCCGCGACCATAGATCTTGAACTGGACACGCACAGGGGATGGGCCCGAACTGCTTGTATCTGGTGGCATATCCGCATTGAGGGCATGGGGAGTGCAGGTGTGGGTCAGAATGACCGCGAATGCTAACCCCCATCTTTCTCCTCCCATTCGGCCACCCGGTGCTTAGCCTGCCGGATTTCCTCCTGCCATGCTGGGTCGTCCTCAGGTAACGGTCGGCCCTCCCTGCGGACCTTGGCCGGAGCACCCAAGTGAGCGAACTTCTGGCGAGTCTGCTCACGAGTCAGAGTCCGACAAACAGCAATCCACGATGCATTCGGGTCGCACTTGCACTCCCACCGCTCCGGATTCTCTGGCGTCGGAGCGGGATACGGATGATGCCCCACGAAACGATGGCGTTCGACCCAAATCTCAGTTTCACGGTCGATTTTCTTCATCTCGCCTCCCTACCAATCCAGGGTGCCCCCATCTTCTGCCATTTCAGGCCCTGAGGGTCGTGGGCGTTCATCCGGTCGAAGCGCTCGTTGTCGGCGCGGAGTTTCTCGAGATGCTCGTCGTCGGTGGTGGCTGGCCAGTACCCCAACTCGGCGGCCAACTCGCGCAACCTGGCCATATCCAACTCAGCCATACTTACGCCCAGCCGCATACCGGTTGGCTATCCGCAGGGGCGGCCCGCTAGGGTTTCCCGACGGGAGGTCGTCGGCGAGCCCTCCTGGTGGACCGGCGTTTTTCGAGCCCCGATACCCCGATATGCGCAATAGGGCTCTTGCCGTTTCGAGGCCGATGTCCGGGTAGCGATCCCGGTACAGGCTCAGCAACTCCTCATCGGACATCCCGACCGTCAGCTCGTCCATCGGCGACCTCTCACATACCGGTCGGCTATCCGCAGGGGCGGCCCAGTCGGGGGCGGGCTGGGAACCAGGTGATCAGGGTTGGTCGAGTTGCGCCGATACGGCGTGTATTCGTAGCGACCAGACCGATGCCAGACCCAGTCATCATCTGTCACGGCGATGCATTCGGTGCACCCAGTGGCCGGGACGGTACGACCCGCCGGACGGATCGATTGGTTGGGTGAATCTCGTCGTTCGGCATGCACTACTCCAATTGCCGAGCCTCCCGCTCGGAGGCGCTCCTGCCCGCACCGGTTGGTGCCAGGCCGCTTCGTCATCCGAGCCACCCGCGAGCGTGGGGTTGGCGTGCCGTCCAGTCGGAGCTTGGCGACGGCATCTCGTGAAGCGATTCAATTGTACGTGTTGACCCCAGTCAGGATTGAACTGTTCTGACAGCCCAGCAGGCGACCCTGAACACCCTTCCTAGCAGCGGTCGTTCATCACCGGAGATCACTGGAGATGGCTGTAACTGTGGACAAATTGTGGGCACTAGGCAGCGGTGTGCGGGCCGACTATTGCCCATACGCGGCGTGACACCGGAAGGGCGTTCTCAGCACAAGCGGTTTGGTTGGAGGTCCGCACGGTGGGGTAACCGCAGCAGTGTCTCGTTCGCCTGGGTCTCTTGGCTTTGTCCTAGGTGTGTCGCTTCAGGCTGACTTTTGTGTTGATTGCCGGTCGCCGGGTGTGCGGGACGAGTGGACGATTGGCTCCAGGCTGGCTACGCAATCCTGGCCGAGGAGGGGCTCAACGCGCTCAAGGTCGATCGCCTTTGCGCCCGCAGTACCTGATCGGCATCGTGGAGCGGCTGGCCGGACCATCGACTCCGAGCTGCGACTGCTAGCCGCTGTACGACGTACTGTCGCCGAGCTGGGCGGGCCGCTCCCGTCCATCAGGCGGGTGGACGAGCTGCTGGATGAACGCGCAGCCACCGCCAAAGGCAATACGCCCGCCGGGCAGCGGTGCTGTCCATCAGCGACCTGGCGATCATGCGATGGCCCGAGGACCGCCATCTCCACGGCAACCGCCCGCCATATAAACCTCGGGTGGAGTCGATGAGACGCGCATGCAACCGCCTGATCGAGCAGGGTCTGATCAAGACGAGCAGCAGCAGAAACTGGGAGAGATACCGCCGCAACCTCTCGCCAGTGGGTTACGTCCCGACCTTCGGCACCGAGCAGAAGGTGGTCTTCTCGAAGGACTACGTGATCGGCGGATAGCAGAAGTGCTATCTAGCGCCGATGGGAAGGAAACATGATGAAGGTTCTGAAATGGGCGGTAGTGCTGTTGATGGCGGTACTGGGCCTGATGGCCGGTGCTCCGGCGCTGGCGTCAGCGGCCCCCGACACCCAAGCCGACGTGACCTATCTGCAGTTGCTCGACCAGAACGGGGTGTCCGACCCGAATCCCGAGGCAATGGTCTCTTTCGCTCATGACCTCGTGGACCGACTGAGCGCCTCCCCGCAGAACGACGACAGTGTGGGCTCGATAGTCAGGACCGGCGAGGAGCGGTTTTCTCAGCACGACATGGGCGTGATCATCGCCGCCGCAGTGGTCGCCTACAGACCGTCCCTGATCCCGGCGGTCCGGCACTGGGCAGACAGCGCCGCTGGCTCCCCCTGTGGTGCCGCAGCTGAGGGGGTGCTGCGATGAAGAAACTGATGACAGAGTGCGTATCTGTGTCACCACCGCGAGCGGGGAGTATTCAGGCCGGTGGCCTTCTAATCTGTTGTCGTGACGGCGCTCGGTGATCTGTTAGGTCGGTGTGACTCCGATCCAGCTCGGCGGGGCAGGCAGTTTGAGCGCGTTTGCCAGTGGTTCCTGACGCACGACCCGATCTACGCGCACGAGCTTCACCGGGTCTGGCGGTGGGATGAGTGGCCTGTTGCTACGAGGGCAGGGCGTACAACGATTGGGAGGGTGAACGTGAGCGACCCCCGGCGACAGCAAATGACGGCGCTCGCTGCACAAATCATGGCGTGCAGGCGCGTGCTGCCAGCACAGCGTCGTCGGGTAGCACGTCACCCCCGCTCGACATGGCATTGCAGCGCGAGCTGGCCAAAGAGTTTGGGTTTTGGCCCGCCACCACCGATGAGGCCGACATTGAGCGTCACCGCCGACTCAACGCTGCCGACAAGGCTCGTCATGAGGCCTACCTGCAGGAGTACGGGCCGCGAGGCTCCAAGCGCCATCGATGGGACCACCTGAGGAAACAGGAGCGTCCCGCGGAATGAGAGCCTGAGGGTCTCAGACTTTTCATACCTTGTCGCCGCTCCCGTTGCCTACCGGGAACGGACCACGACTACTGGAGACTTGGCCGACTGTGCTACCCGGGCACTGACCGACCCCAGCGACATGCCAGCGAATCCGCCGCGGCCGCGACTGCCGACCACCACGATCTGAGCGTGCTCGGATTCCTCGAGGAGCCACCGCGCCGGCTGGTCACATTCGACCCGTCGCCGCACGTGTACGTCGGGATACTGTTCCTGCCAACCGGCCAGACGTTCGGCGAGGACTTGCTCCCCTTGGCTTGCATATTCGTGCAAGTCCGCGTGGCCGGTGTGGAGGATACCGACGTCGCTCCACACATGCAACGCGACAAGGGGCACCCCCAGCGACGATGCTTCCTCGAACGCCCATGCGGTGGCCGCCTCCGAGGCCGGCGAGCCGTCGATGCCCAGCACCACCGGTGCATTCTGGTTGGGTGCCGATGCCTCCTCGGCGCGGATGACGGCGACAGGACAGTGTGCATGGTGAACAAGGCCCCTACTGACCGACCCCATCAGAAGGCGGCCGACCGCACCCATACCGCGGCTGCCCACTACGACCATCCGCGCCTGCTTGGAGGCGTCGACCAGGGTCGGCACGACGTCTGCATACTGCACATCTGCCTGCACTTCGGGCGGCGATTCGCCCACTTCGGCGAAGAGCGTCTTGCGCCCGTGCTCGATGACGTCCCCAGCATTTTCCCTCTGCCGCACAGTGACGTTCCCTTGCATCACGCTCGTCGGCCAGGCGACGACATGCAGCAGAGTGATCAGCTCATTGCGCAAGATCGCTTCGCGGGTAGCCCACCTTACGGCGGCATCCGATTCGGCCGAGCCGTCAACCCCGACCAGAATTCCGTACTCCTCGTCGAGCATTCCCCACCTCCCTGAATCGTCAGCGCGGCGGAAAGTGCCTTCTGCGCCCTACAAGTCAGCATGTGCGGCCGCTCTCACTCCTTGGTGCTGCCCGGCTCACCCCTCAACGTCTCAGAATGCGCGCTGGACCCCGCGTTCCATAGGGCCGATGGTCACTGCTCGCTGCCATCGCTTCGTTGACCCGGCGTGGACCCCGTGACGACCACCGACTCGCCACTGCGCTGGGCGCAAATCCTGTCGCGCCGCGTTGCTGGCGCTGGCCGTGGCCTGTCCACGGCTGGCCTGCAGCGCCCCGGCCGGCGAGCGATGCACGAGAGTCCAGTGCGGTTAGCACCGCGTGCGCGCCGAGCTGGCGCTCCAAGTTCGCCGCACCGGCGCGTTGCCGGATGCGCCCATACCTACGTTGAGTTCGGCTCCGAAGGGACCGATGATATGAGCGTCGGCATCATTGTGTTCGGGCCGCTGGCCTGGATCATCCACGGATAGCCGACCAAATGGCATGGGCGGCATGTCTCCAGCAAGGTCACACTGCCGCTCAATGCCGTGCCATCTTGGACGGAAGTTGACGCCCAGTGCAGTACGCGGAAGCTGTGCCCGGATAGTGCCGATACAGGCGGCCCCATCCAAGCGGGTCATAGATCATCAACCTGCCCCAGGCGGGGGTATTGCGTTGCGCTAGGCAACGTCAAAAACCCCGGCGGGGACCGCGATGTCCAAGGCCCGAACCGAAGGATTGCATGCAAGCACCACCATGTCTCGGTGAACGAGACATGGTGGGAGTACGTGGAACGCATCACGGGCTGCGCCCACCAAAAACGCATCGCTCAGCACACCGGACGCGGTGACGTTCCGCGCTGCGACCTTGGAGGAGATCGAGGCCGAATACGGTCTGTGAACCGCCCAGCGGGTGAAAAGATCGCCGCATGACATCGGTTGGGTCGTCGGTGCGGCTGGGTCTCGTCGTGGTGGTCGCCGGATGTCTGGCGGCGCTGATCGCGTGCAGAAGCCTCGGTGCGCCCCGAACCACGTCAAACGAGCCGACCATCCAGACCACCACCACGACGATGACCGTTGCCGCGCCGCCTGTCGGCATCGGCCAGGAGGTCCGTAACAACGGGTTCGCCTACACCGTGACCGACGTGACGAAGGCCGACACGTTCTCCGGGCATAGCCCACAAGGTGTGTGGGTGGTTGTGTCGTTCACGGTCAAGAACATCGGGAACGGACCCGAGTCGTGGGTTCCGGAAAAGCAACTGGTCAGGGACAGCGAGGGGCGAACCTTCAAGCCTGCCTGGGGAATCTTCGACCCACGCTCGTTTAACAGCGGCGACGAGATCAACCCCGGCATTCAGATCGGCGCGAAACTGGCCTATGACACGCCCCCCGACATGCAGCCTGTCCAGTTCGAACTGAGCGACACGTACGGCAGCCTGACCGTCGATCTGCTGCGGTAAATCCGAGGAGTGGCCGATCCCGTGGTCCCTGTGTGGTGTCCGAGAAGTGCTCGGCGATCGCAGCAGCGATCTCATAGAAGCGGCGTCGGGTCTTCGGGGACATCTCATTTTTGATGGCAATCACCCGGCCGGGGCGCGGGTCATAGATCATTAGCCTGCCTGCCAGATCGAGTTGTAGCCCCACGGGATTCCGTCGTCGATGGTTCCCGGCTGCTTGAAACTTAATTGCGGGACCCACTTGTTGTACGCAAAATTGTTCACGACCGGCCGATCGTTGTTGGCCCAGGCACGCAACTGCTGCAGGCTGGCCAGCTCGGGATCCTGACCTCAGGACGAGGCGTACTCGATCATCGGTTCGGAGAACACTTGGCCGTCCGGGGGCAGGATCGTCAGGCCGGTCGGCCGTATCTGATACCGGGTTCCGTCCGTCGGGTTGGTTTCGTCGCCCATCAACTGTTCGGGCGCAGCGTAGGTGACCGTTCCGACGGTGAGATTGGTCGCGGTGAGTCCGCTCGGATCAGCCACCGGCCGCGCTACTCCGAAGTCCGCCAGAAATATGCGTCGCTGACCGTCGTGCTCTGGCTGGCTGAGCAAGATGTTGGCGGGCTTGACATCGCGATGCAGCAAGCCACGATCGTGGGCGTAGTCGAGTGCGCCGGCCACGGGGGTCGCGATGGCCAGCGCCTCACCCGCGGGCATACCCGCCGGATTCCCCCAGAACCCAGTAGCCGGACGATCGTAAAGCCGGCAAAGGTTGTACCGCTCCCCAACGGCATGGCGGGATAGTACCCACACTCGGCCGCGGTTCTCGGAGTGACTGCGACACGCGGATCTATTGGACAGGGGTCGATCCGGAGCTGTGCGCCCCTAGTCTCCGGGAGTCCACTGAAGTCCCTAGCCGTGCGGCTATGTCGTGCATACGGGCGTGCCAACTGGTCAACTCCTTCAGGTGACCGTCGACCAACTACCGTCCTTCTGGGTGTCTCTCTGCGACAACGCCAACGCAGCCGGCCTGTGCAGTTCTTGACCGTAAGGCAGGCGCCGGGCGCCGCGTCGCAGTGCAACCATGAGTGACCCGAGCCCGACAGCCGAGAGGAACCAAACTCAGCCAGACCGCGTAGAGAAGCCGTGTTCTGTTGTGCTGGTGAGCTATAAACCGAGCGGTTGCCTAATACGCCGGATCGCCCGCAACGCGGCGTCTGCGCCGGGCGGCGAAGAATTCGACCCAGGAATCCACCTCAGGGTGCTCCTTAAGCAACGCTCGCCGCTGGCGTTCGGTCATGCCGCCCCAGACACCGAACTCCACTTGGTTGTCGAGCGCGTCGGCGGCGCACTCGGCGATGACCGGGCAGTGCCGGCAAATCATGGCCGCTTTCCTCTGCGCTGCTCCGCGAACGAACAGTTCGTCGGGATCGGTGGAGCGACACCGCGCCTTCGACACCCATGCGATGCGGGCTTGGGCCGCCGGAATGATGGAATGCGTCATTTGGAGCTTCCCCAGTGCGAAATCATGATTCGCATGCGATCCCATCGCCGTCGCGATCCAGCTTGGGCGAATAGGCCAGATCGTTCTGCGGGATGTTGTAGCGGCCGTCCTTCGCTGCGTCTTTGCACGTTGCGTACGACGGGCCAGCCGCGGCCGATGGCGCCACAACTGCACCGATTCCGGCAATCGCACCGACTGCTGCCGCGGTAATTAGTAGCCGACAAATCATGAACTCCCACTTGATGATGACAGCCAAACGTTATTGACGTCTCCGTAACCCAGCAAAGATAGTAGAGCACTGTAGTGCGGATCACAAAATCTCTCGGCAGATTTGCTGAGCCCGCGTAGATACACCCGTCGTCTGCTCGGTCCGAGAGGACGACGGTCCCGTCATTTCAAGGAGATAGCCGCCTACCGCGGCCTATGGTGCTCAACCGCACTTGCGGGGAGGATGATGTGGACGGGACCCCGTTCGGACGCTACCGGTTGCTGGAGTTGCTGGGCCGTGGCGGCATGGGCGAAGTCTGGCGGGCCTACGACACCGACACCGACCGGGTTGTGGCGCTCAAAGTACTTCCGCCGCATCTAGCGCAAGACTCCGCCTTCTCGGAGCGGTTCCGCCGCGAGGCGCACGCCGCTGCGCGGCTGAATAACCCGCACATCATCCCGATCCACCATTACGGCGAGATCGACGGGCGGCTGTATGTGGACATGCGGCTGATCGAGCGCCGCGACCTCCAAAACATGTTGGCCGCCGGGCCGATTGATCCCGCCCGGGCGGTGCGGATCATTGAGCAGGTCGCTAAGGCGTTGCATGCCGCGCACAAGGTCGGGTTGGTGCATCGTGATGTCAAGCCGTCCAACATTCTGCTCGACGAGGACGACTTCGCCTACCTGATTGATTTCGGGATCGCCCGTGCCCTTGACGAGACCCGGCTGACCGGCACCGGCAACACGGTCGGCACCTTCCTCTACATGGCGCCCGAACGGTTAGGCGAGCGTCCGGACGAAGATTCCCGCGCCGATATCTACGCGCTGGCGTGTGTGCTCTATGAATGCCTAACTGGGCGGCCGCCTTTCGCCGGCGCCAGTGTGGGCAGCCTCGTCGCCGCGCACCTCAACACTCCGCCACCCCGACCGTCGACCAGCCAGCCGAACGTTCCCCCGCAAGTCGATCAGGTGATCGCCACCGGCATGGCCAAAGACCCCGATCAGCGGTATAGCACTACAGTGGAGTTGGCGAGTGCCGCCCACGATGCCATCACCACACCTATCCCGCGCCCAGCGCGAGCCGCACCACCTCCGCCGACGATGACCCCGCACCCGCCACCCCCGACGGCGTCGGGACCACCCGCGGCACCCCAACCCCCGGTGACCCACCCCACGGTCTCCGCCCCGCCGCCCGGCCCGACCCTCGCCGCAACCCCACAGCAACAGCCCGCCGACCAGCCGTCGACCCCACATCTGTATCCGTCTCCGCCGCGGCTAGCGGCACTCCCGCCGGGCGGCCTGGTGCGACAAAACCGCCGACGCCTCCTGGGCCTCGCGGCGGGCGCCGCGGTCGTCATCGCCATCGCGGCGCTGGTGGCATACCTGGTCATCGGGCGGACCTCCCCGCCATCCCCGCAGGTCGTGCTTCCCTTCACCGACCTCAACCAACCCGAGGGTGTAGCGGTGGATACCGCCGGCACGGTCTACGTCACCAACACCTACAACCACCGTGTGGTGAAGCTGGCGGCCGGGGCGAGCAGCCCGGTCGAGCTGCCATTCACCGGGCTCAACCGCCCCTCCGCGGTGGCGGTGGATGCGGCCGGCACGGTCTACGTCACCGACGAAGACAACCACCGTGTGCTCAAGCTGGCGGCCGGGGCCAGCAGCCCGGTCGAGCTACCATTCCCCGGGCTCAACAAACCCGAGGGTGTGGCGGTGGATGACACCGGCACCGTCTACGTCACCGACCCCGAGAACCACCGTGTGCTCAAGCTGGCGACCGGGGCGACCAGCCCAATCGAGCTGCCGTTCACCGGCCTCGACTATCCCTACGGCGTGGCGGTGGATGCTGCCGGCACCCTCTACGTCGCCGACCCCAGCAACGATCGGGTGGTGAAGCTGGCGGCCGGGGCGAGCAGCCCGGTCGAGCTGCCGATCACCGGCCTCAACTATCCCCACGGCGTGGCGGTGGATGCCGCCGGCACCCTCTACATCACCGACTACTACAACAATCGCGTGGTGAAGCTGGCGGCCGGGGCGAGCAGCCCGGTCGAGCTGCCGATCACCGGCCTCGACCGCCCCTACGGCGTGGCGGTGGATGCCGCCGGAACCCTCTATGTCACCGACAACGGCCATGGCCGGGTGCTGAAGTTGTCGGCGGGCTGACGTTGTGACGAAACGGCCTCAACAGCCATAAGCTTCCGGCGACTGAGCGCATTTGCCTGCCCGGGCAGTCGAGAAACTCAGCGAGTCACGTCATATCTAGGCACGTCACCGAATCTCATTATCCAGAATCGCGTCTAAGGCTGCATGAACGCGAGTGCCAAGTCGGCAGCCGCTGCGACTCACCCGGCCGGGCGGCGTTAGAACAGTGTTTCCCGACTCTTTGACGTCGCCCTGGTTGCCGCAGCATTATCTGCTGTTGGGCATGGTTCTCTGCTTTGATGCACCGGAGGGTGTTGGGTCGGAATAGCGAATCGGCCCGCCGCCCAAGCAGGATGACGGGCTCCCGAATCTGCTCTAGAGGACGTGCTTGCCGATCAGTTGGCCGATCTTTCGGATGTCGACCCGGCCCTTGAAATCAAGATGGACCTTCCCGAGACCCGAAAACCACAACTCAAGCTCGGCGTCAAGATCGAACGTGCCGGCTGTTTCGACGCTCCACGCCTGAATCTTGCTGTATGGCAACGAGGAGTAGTCACGTTTCTTTCCTGTTAAACCTTGCACGTTGACGGCGATGAGCCGTCTGTTGGTAAAGACCACCGAGTCGCGCATGCCCTTGAAAGAGAGGTGGATTGTCTCGCCTTCGACGAGGAGTGGTCCTAGCTCAGCCTGGATTTCCTTCGGGTTACTCGGGCCGAGCTTGAAGAACGCGCCGTTCTGAAAGTCGATCATGGGCATGTTTCCGTGTCGATGCGCACAACCCCGAAATCGATGTGGGTCTCTGCCGTGAAGGTTTCTCCTGGTGCAGGGGTGGAAGTGCAAACCTGCCAGTTGCGATCCATGATTTGGTTCCGTGTTTGGCCAGTGAGGTCGGTCGAGCTTGTGAAGAAGACCGCATTGTTCGTCAAAGCTTGAATGGCGTCCTGGGCGGCTTGGAGATTCTTGCCCCTGAGATTTGGCATCGTCCAACTCTGCGACGTGGCCAGGGGTGACTGGCTGACACTGGCGGATGGTCCTTGAGTTGCTGACGATGAGGCAGTGACAGTCACAGTCGCAGGTGGGGCTGTGCTATTTCCTCCGCATCCTGCTGTGATCGCCAGCGATGAAGCGAAGGTCAAGTCCAGGGGCGTGGTGTACGACGTCGTCGTGTGATTCTTCGATGGGGTGATTCAGGCGGTCAACGCCGCCGGTGTGGCCTCCTGTTCTGTGGGTGGGTTCTGATCGGCTCGGGATTTGCTTAGGACATCCAGACCGAGGTAGCGGCGGGATTCGGCCCATTCGTCGTGTTGTTCGGCCAGCACCGCGCCGACGAGGCGGATCAGCGCGTTGCGGTCGGGAAAGATCCCGACGACGTCGGTGCGGCGGCGGATTTCCTTGTTGAGTCGTTCCTGGGGGTTGTTGGACCAGATTTGGCGCCAAATCTGCTTTGGGAAGGCGGTGAACGCCAGAAGATCAGCGCGAGCCTCGTCGAGGTGAGCAGCCACCTTAGGCAGTTTGTCCGATAGGGCATCGATGATCCGATCATATTGAGCAGCAACGGATTCAGCGTCGGGTTGATCAAACACCGAATGCAACAGCGTGCGTACCCACGGCCACGATGCTTTCGGGGTGATCGCCATCAGATTGGTCGCATAGTGCGTGCGGCACCGCTGCCACGACGCACCTGGAAGAGTTGCCCCGACGGCCGCCAGCAGCCCGGCGTGAGCATCGCTGGTGACCAGTTTGACCCCGGACAGGCCGCGCGCGGTCAGCGACCGCAAGAACGTCAGCCAGCCGGCCCCGTCCTCGGCGGTGGTCACGTCGACCCCGAGGATTTCGCGGTAGCCCTCGGCGTTGACTCCGACCGCGATCAGCGCGTGCACGTTGACCACCCGACCAGCCTCGCGGACCTTGAGCACCAGGGCATCAGCGGCCACGAACGTGTACGGCCCGGCGTCCAACGGCCTGGTGCGGAAGGCCTCTACGGCGGTGTCGAGCTCTTTGGCCATCACCGATACCTGTGACTTCGACAGGCTCGTGATGCCCAGGGTTTCGACCAGTTTGTCCATCCGCCGGGTCGACACCCCGAGCAGATAGCAGGTCGCCACCACCGTGGTCAGCGCCCGCTCGGCCCGTTTCCGGCGCTCCAGCAGCCAGTCCGGGAAGTAGGAGCCGTGCCGTAGTTTCGGGATCGCTAGGTCCAATGTGCCTGTCCGGGTGTCGAATTGGCGATGCCGGTACCCATTGCGCTGATTTGTGCGCTCAGCACTGCGCTGGCCATATTCGGCGCCGCACAGCGCGTCGGTCTCCGCGCCCATCAGGGTGTGGATGAACGTGGCCAGCAGTTCGCGCAGCACGTCGGGATGGGTCATGGTGAGTCGTTCGGCCAACACCTGCGGCCAATCGATATCGTGGGCAGCGGTCATCGCGTGTTCCTTTGCTCGAGTGACTTTGGTAGGTCCCTCGAAGAATCACGCGATGACCTTCATCCTTCGGCTACGACACGCCGGACCTCACGTCAGGGCCCGGGCCGTACACCACTCTGCTGGACGCAACCGGCCCGTTAGACGTCACCTCATAGCGCACGCGATCCACTGCTGCATGCGCCGACGGTGTGGTGATTAATACCGTCGCAACTCCGGTCGCGAGGACAGCGAACACTCGGAACATGTCGGCCCCCTGTGTACTTGTTGTGAACTTGCCGATACCCGGTGTTCGACCACATGAAACCTCTCGCAGAGACGGATTCAGCGTCAGAGAATGAGCTAATGCTGATCAGCTTCAGCAAAGTCCGACCTAAGCCGTGATCTCATGACGGGAGGGCACCCTTACACCGCGGCAATGAGTGTCGGCCCGCCACCCCAGGCAGGATGACGGCTGTCTCTACGTCGCAGGGAGCTTCGGTTTGAGCGGTGGATAAACCGACCGAGCAATCGCTGCCGGGATCCAGCCGATCAGCCACCCGGCGTCGACCATAGGTAGGTGTGCGGGCGGTTGGGGTACTTAACTGCAACGAGAGTCAGAATCACACACCAAATTGAGCAACTCGACTCGAACATGGTCAAAGGAAAGGACGCCGACATGACGAACAGGTCGGGTCACCGGCCACCCACGGCACGCCATGTTGAGGCTCCAGTCATGCGCCAGCGCATCTGGCTAAAGCCAACGATGACGATCACTACGCTGGCGGTGATCGCGTCGTCGACGCTCACGGCAACCATCACACTCCCGGCAACCGCTCACGCTGAGTTCAACCACCTGCGGTTTCAGTCGCCGTCGGGAGACATCCTGTGCGTGATACTACGCAACCATGACACCGACGACCCGGCAAGCTACGGCAAAGGAGAAGGCACGTGCCAGGTCCAAGATCCCACCTACGCAGTGCCCCCGCGCCAATATGTTTCGGCCGATGGACAGTTAAGCACTTGTTATCTGGCACGCTGGGGCAGCCAGTTCTCGCTCCCTCAGGGCATCCCGCCACACCTTGACTGTGTCGGCGGTGTGCTCCAATGGCCGCCGCTGCCGACGCTGGAGTATGGGCAGACCATGTCGCTCGGCGCCATCACCTGTGCCAGCGAGCCCTCAACCATGACATGTACCGATACCAGTTCCGGGCGCTTCTTCCGGGTATCGCGCGACTCCTACCAGCTCGGGTGAAAGTTGTCGCCCGCCACCCAAGCAGGATGACGGGCCGATTCTGGAGTGATTCCCTTCTGGGCCTCAACGGAATCGCTGAGCGCGTGGCCCGTGGGTGGTGCTGGCGAAGTGGTCGGCGATAGCGCCGGCTGATCCGGGAGACCGGCGCGAACAACCCCGCGATCGGCTATAACATCTGGCCGCGCTGGTCGAGCACTTCATCGACCTGACGGTCATCCTTCTCATCTCTCGAACAGAATCGACGCTCACCTTGTCCCAGAGTTCGCCGACGTGCCCGACGGTCGGGACACCGCCCACGCACTGCGGCTGCTGGCCCACTTCCTCGATTCCGACTGACGGGCGCTGACTGGTACTTGTCCTGTCGGCTGGGCGGGCCGCTTCCCATTCCGGTGCCTCGAATGTGTGCACTGAGGCGCGCGGATCCGGGTCAAAGGACCCTTTTCGGGACGACGGGGGAGGCAGAACCTGAAATGCGTACGGCCAGACCTCGAAGCCCGAATGCGGGCCGCCGGGCACGAGGGAAAAAAAGGGGCTTAGTCCATGACGACTGGCTGTAGGACTAAGACCGGGGTCTCAAGGAGGTAGTCATGTCCGCCAAAACGAAGGTCTCGGCGCTTGACCACGCGATGCAGACTGCGCACACGTGGGTCCACGACGTGGCCAGGGAGTTCGACACCGAAGATCAGGAGTTCGCCTACCGAGTGCTGCGGGCGTGGCTGCACACCCTGCGCGATCGGCTCACCGTGGAGGCGAGCGCCCACTTTGCGGCCCAGCTGCCCGACCTGATCAGGGGCATCTTCTACGCGGGCTGGAATCCCAGCGCCGTCCCCGAGATGTACGACGCCGACGCCTACGCTGCGCGGTTCGCCCATGAGGCGATCATCGCCCCCGACGACGTCGGCAAGGCGGCTGCGGCGACCACCGCAGCCGTATTGCACCATCTCCCGCCTCCCCAGATGGACAAGGCCCTGGATCAGCTCCCCAGAGAAGTCCGCACCCTACTGCTACCCCAGCGGTGAACTTGCTCAGAAAATGGCGGTACCTACGCGGCTGCGATTGAAGCGGTGATGCGCCAGCTGCAAGACGACCTTGGCCAGCCGAAGCCGCCGCGGTGGCGGCTACCCGGCGTTGGGCCGACAACCCGCCATAATTCGTCGGGTCTCGGCGTTTGATCGGGCGAGAAGAAGGCGACGCTCGCCTCCCGACCCCAACCGACCGTGTCTCGAAAGAGAACAGAACGAGACACCCTTTGGCACTATGGGCGACCGCGTCCAAACGTTGGACCCACCGCCGCTCCTACTTCGGGATCGTGGTGCCGGTATGCAGTGACGTCGATGGGTCGCACTCCACCCCCGGCCCACCTTCATGGGTGCTCGGCGATGAATCCAGCACGCCGTGTCACATTAAGGAGTTGCGAAGCAACGTGATTCGGCCTGCGGTCAGGGCGGTGGGACTAGCTGCGAGCCGACCTAATGGCACGAAAGACGTTCACACACGACCAACACCCCGTTGGGTACTGGTCTGGGGAATACTCTGCTGCAAACCAAAGCACCAGCAGAGAGGAATCCCAGCGATGGTCACGACACGTGCCGAAGCGGCGCAGTACCTCAAGGATGCCGGAGGCCTGAAGCTTGTCGTTTTCGGCGCGGATGGGCACGAGGTCGCTGCGATTTTCGTGCAAGGATCGGTGACATACGACGACGCGTGTGCCGCAATGACGAGGTCCGCCAGAAGGTCAACGACATGTTGGCATCTGGCACAAGCTACGCGATGATTCTGCGCGCCTTGCGGGAAGACAACGCCAGGGTCGACAAGCATGATCGCGTGACAATCGACTCAATCCGCAACCACACCGTCCGGCACTTCCCGGTGCAGAACGTCGGGAGGGCGATCTACCGGGACATCCTCGAACGCCGGGCTCAGGAGAACCAGATCGATTTCGTCAACGGGCTGGCTACGGCGATCACCCCGATGGGGTTCCTCGAGACAGTCATGGTGAAGGGCTATGAGACCCTGGTCGATTCGGACACCAAGGTCGATGTGAAGACCGGCATGATCGCGGCCGCTCGGCTCCAAGCGCTGATCGATTCTCGTGCGGGACAACCCGACATCGCCAAAATCATGGTCCAGGTAAACCACATCATCGAGGCAGTGAAATCCACGGTGCCGCGGGAAATGTGGCCCGAGATCCGCGAGAAGCTGCATGAGCAGGAACAGCGTTCAAAGGCACTCGACGTCGAGACGGAAGCCCTCGACGAAGCGGATGACGGCTACGACCCCATCGAGTTCGCCGGGGAGGACGACGACTTTTGACCTCCGCCCACTGCCTGGCGCCATGCATCGGGTGTGTACGGGGTACCCATGACGTCAAAGCGAGCCGAATTGGTCTCCGCCTGCGCTGAAACAGCGTTTAGAGCGTGTTGTCTGGCGTTCCGAGGCTGAGCCCGGCATTCCTCAGCCACGGGGTAATGGATGGTCTCTGGTTTTCCGCGCGAGGCGCGCGTACACGAACTCGGCGAGGGTGCGGCCAGGGTCGCTCTGATAAAGCGGCGCGAGGGGGAGCCGGATGGTGCCGCGCGCTTCGGCATCCCAGAATTTGTCGCAGCCGTCAGCTCACTGCCTTGTGCAGCATTGCGAGTTCATCGACGAGTGCGTGCATGATCGCCTCGACGTCGGGCACCAGCTCACGGTCGGCCAGGATGCCGAAGTTCAGCTTGCCGTGCGATCCCAACACCGTGATGTTGAGCCCTTGGCCGTCAGCGATCGCCGAGAGCGGATAGACCGCGTCCAGGCGGGCGCCAGCCATGTAGAGCTCCACCGTGGGTCCGGGCACGTTGGAGATGAACAGGTTGAAGGGCGGAACACGCTCAAGCAGCCGCAGCCGGTGCGCCAGCCGGCTGGCCTGATTGGCCAGGGCCGGCATCGAGAATTGCGCGATGTCGGTGAGCAGATCGGCCGGCATCGCGTTGAACTGCTCCTTGGCGACACGCATGGCCTCATGGACGGCGGCCAGCCGCTCACCCGGGTCGGAGACATGGGTCGGCAGAGGCGCGATGACGCTGGACACCCGATTTCCCGTGGCGCCCTTCTGCTCCTCGGTGCGGATGGACACCGGCACCGCGGCCAACAGCGGGCCGGTGGGCAGCGCGTCGTGATCGCGCAGCCACGTGCGCAGCGCGCCAGCGCACAACGCCATCACGACGTCGTTGACGGTGACCGCCGCGGCGTTCTTGATCTCCTTGACCTCCGCGAGCGGCAGGCTGCCGAAGGCCCAGCGCCGGTGCGGTCCGATCGTCCTGTTGAATGGCGTGTGTGGCGCCATGAGGGGCGGCGCGGACAACACCACGTTGCGGCCCCGGCGAGGCAGGAACCGGTCGATCACCGGCAGCCGCCGGCGGGCGGGGCTGTTGGCCAGGGCGGGCAGCGAGCGCAGCAGCTCAGCGGAAACCCGCACGGCCCGAAGCGGTTGTCGGGTCGCCGACAGGGCACTGCGGGCCACTAACTGCACCGCGCCCGGTTCGGCGTCGGGGTGCCACGGGGCCGCGGTCGTCACCGCCTGGCCCGCCTCCGGAGAGGTGTCGAGCAGCGCGACGAGCAGATCGTTGCCCGACACTCCGTCGATCGCCGCGTGATGAACCTTGGTGTACACGGCCTGGCGGCCACCCTCGAGTCCGTGAATCAGATACATCTCCCACAACGGGCGTCGGCGGTCCAGTGGGCGGGCGTGCAGGCGGGCAGCCTGAGTGGCCAACTGCTGGTGGTCGCCCTGCGCGGGCAACGCCAGTTCGCGGACATGGAACTCGATGTCGAAGTGCGGGTCCTCGATCCAGTACGGCTGATCCAATCCGAACGGCACCTCGGCTAGCCGCCACCGAAACGGCGGGGCCAGATGCAGCCTGGACTCGACGAGTTCGGTGAGGCGTTGGAGAGTGAGCGCCGGACAGCGGATTGGCGGGTCGAGCACGGACATGCTGCCGACATGGCCGTACACCGTGGGCGAGTCCAGCGCCAGAAACGTTGCATCCAACCCGCTCAGCTGTCGCATCGCCAGCTCCTCTGCGCCCTCGATCGCCCACCTGCATCTGAGGACAACGCTTCCACAGCGTGGGCGTCGCAGCCAGGGAACGTGGCCACCGTGTTCACACGGTGATCTTGTCGATCAGGGCGCTCGCGAGCGGTTCGGCCTCGTTGCGCAACGAACTCACACCAGGGCATCTTCAGTCATGGTTTCTCCCATCGGCCGGCGGCGGCTAAGAACCGCAATTCGGTAGATACGGCGATCGACAAGGCGGGCGACGTCGTAGACGACAAGACGCAGGGCAAGTACAAAGACACCGCCGACAAGGTCCAGGATCAAGCGAAGAATGCCGTCGACAAGGGCAACCCGAACACCTAGCTGATGGCGAAATTTTCCGTCTCCGTCGACGTTTCGCTGCCCGTCGGAGGTGTTGGAACTAGTCGACGTTGGCCGGGGGGCCGAGCAGATAGTCGTCAGCAGTAGCGGAAATGCCGCCACGACCCCGCTGATCGTGATACAAGTCGGCAGCAATTGTACACCCCCGCATGGTGGCGGTCACGAAAAGGGAGAGCAGCATGGCGGGTAAGTTCGAGGTGTATTTCTAGGTGTATAAGGACGCGAAGGGCAAGTTCCGGTTCCGGCTCAAGGCCGGCAACGGCGAGATCATCGCCATCGGAGAGGCTTACGAGTCGAAGGCGTCCGCCGAAAGGCATCGCGTCGGTTCAGAAGAACGCCGCCGACGCGAAGGTCTTGGATCTGACCGAATAGCACGACACCGGCGGCCCGTCATCCTGCCTGGGGTGCCGGGCCGACTGCGCCCCGTGGTGACGAGCTGAGGAACGGCCCAGCCATCGCGCGACGTCAAGAGTCCCAATAGCACTGTTCTATATCCGCCGGAAGACCTAGACGGCAACGCCAGATCGGCCAGTTTCCAGGGGTTGCGTGGGTGTTTGCGGCCGAGCTTCTAGATTCCACGCCTGCACGCCAACTGGCAATTTGATCGCCTTCTTGCGGATTCACGAAAGCGAGAATTTGAGAACCGGGATCAGTTCCGTAGTTATGCTCCGTTTAGCGAGTTCTGCTGGGAGCGGTGGAATTTCGCTTCCCCAAATCGAAAAGCCTAAATATCCCGATGTTGAAGCACCATATAGGGGTAAAAGTCCTGCGGTGGAATTTCCACCGCTGTATGAAGATATGTTCTGGGCGTGAAATGGCTAAACGTAAGCGCGTCTACAAACGGGACCGCCTCGGCCGCTTTGCGTCTACGGGTACTAAGAGCCGGAAGCTCAAACCACGCACAAAGGCGAAAAGTCCATTTCTCACTCACCGTGCTGCAACGGTTAGTTACTCATACGGAATATTAACAAACTGGTCAAATTCTTAGGGTCCAACTGCCCTATCCGTTGGTGGACTGCCAGCACAAGGTAGAGGGCAGTGGGTGGGATGGGTGATGGGTTCAGCCGTCAACCCCACGGGAGAAGGAGCAAGTCCAATGTATGACCACTACACGGTGACTAGCACCGAAGGCGACCGGCAGTATGTCCGCACCGTGATCACCGACATCACCGAACACCGCACCTACGAAGGCAAGGTGTATTGCGCGGTCGTGCTCGATACCTTCTCCCGCCGCGTTGTCGGCTGGTCGATCGACTCGAGCCAGACCGCCGCGCTGGTCACCAATGCGCTGAGTATGGCCATCGCCAACCGTGATCCGCAGGCCGGTGGGATCATCCACTCCGACCACGGCGTGCAATTCACCTCCTGGGCCTTCACCGACCGCGCAATACGCTCCGGTCTGGTGCCCTCGATGGGGTCAATTGGCGACTGCTACGACAACGCGATGATCGAATCCTTCTGGGGAAGAATGCAAACCGAGCTACTTAACCGAAAACGGTGGAGGACACGGATTGAGCTGGCCAATGCGATCTTCGATTACCTGGAGATCTTCCACAACCGTCAACGGCGTCATTCCGCCCTAGGGATGCGCACTCCGATAGAGTTCGAATTGCTACACCAATCCACCCAACCCGTGGCCTGAAACCAAGTATGGCGACACCGCCGAACCGGGGATACATCACTCCGGACATGCCGGGGCGGTTCAGTGGACTGAGACCCTGAACCTCGTGGATGGCCAGGATTGGTCGTATGCGCTCGTCATTGATGAAGATGTTCGCGGGCTGGTCTCCCTCGAGCACCTACTGGGCGTCGCCGCGGAGAGAAGCCAACGCTAGTAAGCGCCTTGACCAACGTTGTCGCGTGGAACTCAAAGCGTTCATCACGATGGGCCATACGGGCCGCCCTCATCGAACAGTCCCTCTTCGGAAACCTGCGGGTACATGTTCGAGTGTCGCTGGCACAGGTAATTGGCCGCCCAAGTCATGAAGTCCAGGCCGCGCCTGAAATATCGCGGTACATCGCGTTGCTGCCGTTGTAGTAAATTTTCGCAGCCGTCATCCCGTCAGAGAGATTGGGATGCTGATCCATCACCGCGCATGCTTCGTAACCGCCAGCAAGCATGTCGGCGTCTGTCGTGGAGCGGCCGTTCGGCCAGGTGTACGTCGGGAGCTGACGCACCACCTCGATGAACTTCTGCTCATCGCTCGGGCCGTCCGCCCGAGCCGTTGATGGAGCTAGTGACGCAGCGCCCACGAGCGCTGCCGATGCGGCCGCCGCCAGAAAAATCTTCGGACGGTTCATTTGTCTTCCCCCTTGTCGTCCATCCATGGTCCGACCCGAATCAACTATCCGATAGCAGGTCAACTTGTAGTAGCCCTAAGCGCGACTCGCGGGCTTGGGTCGGCAGCAAAGCCCACCGGGCAGCTCTACGCGCCCACGAGGCGAATTGCGCGCCGTCGACGCAGATGCCCAGCGCGGGGTGATCGTGCTTGGACCACGATCACGGAGAGCTTCATTTCCTAGGATTGTCGTTGAGCATTGCAATGAGCGGTGTTGCCAGGTCACGACCCGGATGGGGCCAGCGACGGCGTTCCGACACCGATGGTGATCTGCGGGGACGCGGATGGGTCGAGCCAGTTCAGCACAGAGCGCATTTCGTCGCGGCCGATGGCCACACATCCCCAGGTGGGATTGCCGTCGGTCACGTGGAGAAAAATCCCGGCCACCCGGCCCGGGATCCGTTGGGGGTTTACGGCGATGTTGACGGCGTAGTCGTAGACCGGGCCGGAGTCGTACAGGTTTTCCGCGATTGACGAGGGACTGCCGGATCCACGCACGTGGGTGTTGTAGGTGGGTGATCCGGCGTCCTCGTCCCACCAGTCTTGGTCGGTGGCCGTGAAGTAAGGCATCTTGGTGCCGGGATTGGGCTGGCGACCGAAGGCTTGGTCGAACGTGAACGTTCCCATGGGAGTGCGGTGGACACCGTCAGCGGGGGTACCGACGCCGAGCTCGCCGACCTTGGCGGGCGTCGGTCCCAGGACCACCGTCCATTGCTGACCGACCAGTTGGAAGGCCGTGAGGGTTCCTGTTGTCGCGTTTGCGGCGGGCACGCCGACGACGATCCACTGCGCGGGCTGGCCGGCGGGGGAAGTCGCCGGGTCCGCCGCCGCGGGCACGGCGAGCAGCAGGCTCAGCAGCGCCAACCCAAGTTGCCCCGCGACGGTCGCGAGTGTCTTGGGCAGTTTCACAGGCACTCCGGGGTTGGGACTGAGCAATCGCATCTGAAAGTGCGCTCATCGTAACTGGATGCTGTAGCAGAATCGGGGCAGCGAAATGCCGTCGGCACAAATAGAGTGGAGCGCCGCCGACGACGGCCCGTTCTAACACCGCGGTGGTCCAACGCCCCAGCACCCTCAAAATCATCACTGGCCACACCCTCGCAGTGCTCGGTGTGGCGTTCAGCCCCGACGCCGCTACCTTTCCGATGGCGTGCCGCTCCCTGCGTGATTCGTGGTGTCCCCATAACCGGCCACCATCCAGCGCATCGACAAAAACGGACAGCCGCAGGCCACACTCCCGCCGGACGAACACAGCCAGGGGCACGCAAGGCAATGCCGAGCTACGTTGTACCGATACGTGGCTGGGGAGGCGCGCCCGTATGGCTTCGGCTATCCGCCGATGACCTCACCGGCTAAAACGTCACTGCAATCGGCGATCCCGTGGTCCGTGGGCAGCGTCGGCGAAGTGCTCGGCGATCACGGCGGCGATCTCAAGGAACCGTAGAACGACCGTCCCGTGCCCACACGGTGCCCACAATCTGCCCACAGTTACAGATATCTCCGGTGATCTAGCGTGATGTGTTTGTGCAGGTAGCGTGGATCTCAGCCCGCTGACAAGGGGGGTGAGCAGAACCACGACTTCTTCTCGGGGTCGGGCTCGTCGTACGTGATCGGCAAGGCGGTCATCACCGAAGACGAGGACTGGAACTTCTAAGCTCGCAGGTCCTTGCCAATAACTTGTCGCCTATTCCGATTTTCTTCGCCTGGCTTGGTCCTCCGTGCATCCAGCCGTTGTCAATCGCAAGTACCTGCCGGACGCTGGCCTACAAGAACGCATGACACGGCGCATCCAGCAGTGGGAGAAGGGCTTCCTAGCGGCGAACCCATGTCTTGAAATGGGCCACATACGAGAGAGCTGTACAGCACCCGCCGGGCGTCGCATTTCCCGAGGTCGCGTTGTCTCATATGCTGTAGGGCAATCGCACCGCCGGTCGGTTGGGGTGACGGGGCAGTGGGGATGAACGCATGCGCCATCTAACGGCGGCCGCGCTCGCCGTTGGCGGCATCTGCGTCCTCATCGTGGGGTGCGGCACCGGCAGCAACCAAGGCGCCAATACGTCGACCACCAGATCGACGGCCACATCAACCACGCCGCCTCCTCTCGTCGACACAGCGCTGCCTGGGTTGCTGCTCAGTCCCGATGAGGTCAACACCGCCATGGGGGCAACCGAAATGGCGGTCACAAAAACCCGCTTCGAAATGTCTGACGACAGCGCCACGATGGAACCTAAAGAGTGCCTCGCCATCGACGGCTCGGCGCAGGCCCAGGTCTACGCCGGCAGCGGATTCACCGCAGAGCGCGATCAGACGCTTCAGGAGGGCGACAACTTCACTCACTTCGTCGAACAAGCGGTGGTGCTCTTCCCCTCCGCCAAGCAAGCCAGCGCGTTCTTCATCGCCTCTGTCCAACAGTGGCCAGCCTGCCACCAGTACACCCACATCCAATCCGGCTCGCTGTGGGCGATGGGGCCGATATCCAACGCGAACGGCACATTGAGCACCACCGCGACTCAACAGAACGCCAATGCTCCCGGCTGGGCCTGCGGACGGGCGCTGGCGACAAGAAACAACGTCGTCATCGACGTCAACACATGCAGTGCCAACCCCGCGGACTCCGCTGTCAACATCGCCAACCAGATCGCCGCCAAAGTGCAGCCGCATTAAGGCCATCCGCATTCACTGACCGCGCGCTCCAGTGATCGACGACGATGAGGCCGTGCTGATGGGCGTCGCCGAGCGGCTACGGGCGCACGAAAAGACCAACCGGTTCGCAGTCCCGCGATGCGATCATGAAGGACCCGGAACTGAAGGGGCCGTTGGGCTCTGGCGCACTCAAGGTCGTCACCGCCTATTACAGCCTCGTCACCGGCGTGGTCAGCCTCAACTGATGAAAACCGCCCGCGGTGGCATGCTGGCCCCATGGGCCTGGTGTTCCGGCTGATCGAGCTGTTCTGGCTCATTCTGCCCATTGCCGGGGTGATTATTGCGGGCTGGCGCGCGTGGTCGGCTTACGAGAGACGGCGAGCCGGGCAAGTCGCCGAGGCGCCAGCGCGTATCGGCAACGATGTCGCGTATAAGCGGGAGATCAGCCGAGCGATCGACGCGCATAACCGAACGGACAGGCGCTGGCTCGACTACGAGATGGACGTCGCCAAGTTGCTCGACTTTCCAATGATGACCGAGATGCGAGAGCCGCTGACAGTCCGTTTCCACAAGGCCAAGCTGCGCGCCGACATGCTGCGGCCGGCGACGATCGAGGATCTCCACGGCGACCGCGATGCCCAAGCGGAGTATCTGGAAGCCGTCCAGCACTACGTAACGGCCTTCGATGCCGCCGAGACCGAAGCAATCCGCAGACGGCGCAGCGACTTTTCCGCCCAAGATAAGCAACGACTGGCCCGCGCCCAGCGGCTGCTACGTCTGGCCTCGGACTCCGCAGCGACACAAGAGGAACGTCGACACGCCTACGATCGCGCTCGAAAGGAACTCGACGGCCTGATCGTGCTGCCGGCCGGAACACGCGCGAGTATCGAAGGCGGAATCACCGGCGAGATCGAGGGGAAGCAGCCGTAGTTCAGGGCGCGCCCGTCACCAGCGGCGGCCGCCCTATGCCGTGTCGAAAATGGACGAGTTATGAGGTTGCGAACGTAACTCCTCTCGCCCCGCAAGTAGTCACAGGGCGTGCCGACACGGGCGATTTCCGCGAAGTGCATTCGGCTCTGAAGGGCCAACGAGTGCCTCGCAGGCCCATTCAGCGTCAGCCGCGGCAGCTCTCGAAACATTTAAGTCATGGCTACTTGAACGATGCCACGACGTCGCTGACGCCGGCGGGCAACCCGACTTCGCCTCCGATGTATCGTCCTACTCCGCCAGTTCCGCGGTGACCTCGGCAGAAACTACAAGCGAATACGCCTGCGCGAGATTGAGCAACTTGGAGTCACTGGCCTTTGGCGCCTGGTCTCTTATCGCTTTAAGTAATTCCTTGGCGGCTTCGTCGGCTAGCGCTTTGAGGTCAGCCATGATTACCTCCCAACGCGCTGTTCTAGTAGTAGTGCGGGGCAAGATCGACCGTAGTCCCCTTGCCCGGGCGCCTTGACCGATTTGGCCGGGCGGTTACCTACTGGCCAGGCGCTGTTTGCGGATAGGCATTTGGTCGATCGCCGCGCTCCTGCTGGGTCCTGACCTTCGGAGTGTCGAGAAAACGGATGATCAGTTTGCGGATCTCGCTTGCCCACAGCACCGTGCTGGCCATTGCTATACAGACCAACCATTGAACCAAAGACAGAGGTTCGGTGGAAAAGGCCTCACGGAGGAACGGCAGGTGCACGACGGCCACCTGGAGAAGCGCTGAGGTACCGATCGCGACCCACAACCACCGATTGGTGAAGCAGTGGTGGAAGGCGGTGCGGGTTTCGGAGCGAGCGTTGAGTGTATTGAATAGCTGAGCGAGCACCAGCACCGTGAAGCCCGCGGTCCGGGCATTGTCCAGCGACTGGCCGCCGGCGATCAGACCGCCGGGTAGATAGAGGTCGATAGTGAGCAGCGTGGCGACCGCCATGACCCCGCCGATCACGATGAAGCCGCCCCACATCCGGCCGTCGATCATCCGATCCGACATCGACCGTGGAGGCAGGCTCATTACATCCTCGGTCTCCGGGTCCACACCCATCGCCAGGGCCGGGGCCCCATCGGTGAGCAGGTTGATCCACAGGATTTGGGTGGCCAGCAACGGCAGCGCGAGGGTGTCTCCGTTGCGGGTGAGGCCGAGCATGCCGGCGAGCACGACACCAAGGAACACGGTCAGCACCTCGCCCATGTTCGACGACAGCAGGTAGCGCAGGAACTTCTTGATATTCGCGAAGATCCCGCGGCCTTCTCGAATGGCCAGAACGATGGTGGCGAAGTTGTCGTCGGCGAGGATCATCTTCGCCGCTTCCTTGGTGAGCTCAGTGCCGGTGCGGCCCATCGCGATACCGATGTCGGCGGATTTCAGCGCGGGCGCGTCGTTGACTCCGTCGCCGGTCATGGCAACGATCTGGTGATCGGCCTGAAGCGCGTCGATGATGCGTAGTTTGTCTGCCGGGGTGATCTGCGTGTACCAAGAGCGGTGGAGCACCGTCTCGCGGAGCTGCTCCTCGTCGAGTTGCGTGAGTTCCGCCCCGGTTACGCCCGACTCCTGCTCGGATATGCCGAGGTCATTAGCGATCCGCGCCGCCGTGCGGGGATGGTCTCCGGTGATCATCATGACCTGGACGCCGGCGCGATGCGCCTCGGCGATGGCAATCGCTGTCTCCGGGCGGGGCGGGTCGATTATTCCAACCATGCCGCAGTAGACGAGGTTTCGCTCGAGGGATTCGTCGATCTCGGGTGCGGTGGCGTCCCCCAGCGGCCGGTAAGCAACGGCCACGGGGTGGAAGCCGTCTGAGGCGAGCCGCTCGACGTCGTTGAGGACCCGCGACCTCCAGGTGTTGTCGAGGGATTCGAGCCGATCGCCGACCTGGACCCGCGAACAGCGGCCGAGCAAAACTTCCGGGGCGCCCTTCGTGACGACCGCGATCTTGCCTGCCCGGAGGGTGTCCGACTCGAGACTCGTCATCAGCTTGCGTTCGGGGGTAAACGGGATCTCACCCACCCGGCGGAATCGTTCGGTGCGGCGAATCCGGGTGCCGATCTTCATTTCGGCGACCAGGAAGGCAGCCTCGGTGGGATCGCCCTGGATGGTCCACTCACCATCCCGCTCGTGCAGGGTGGCTTGGTTGGCGAGACTGCCGCCACCGAGCACGAGCGCGCTTTGGCGCCACAGATCGCTGTCCTCGGCGAGCGGGACACCGTCATGCTCCATCCACCCCTCGGGGCGGTATCCGGCACCGGTAATCGTCACCTCGCCCACTGGTGTGACGATCCGTCCGATGGTCATCTCCGCAGTGGTGAGGGTGCCAGTCTTGCCCGAACAGATCACCGTCGCCGATCCGAGGGTCTCCACCGACGAGAGTTCCTTGACGATCGCGTTGTGGGTGGCCATCCGCCGAACCCCAAGTGCGAGCACCACCGACATGATTGCGGGCAGCCCCTCCGGCAAGGCGGCCACGGCCAGCGAGACGCCGAGGAGCAGGGCAGTGACCACATCGTTGATGGTGTGGACACCGAAGACGAGCAAGATGGTGGCAATCACGACTGCGGCGATCGAGAGTACGGCGATGCCGAGCATCCGGCCCACTTGAGCGATCTCGCGCTGCAACGGTGTCGGTTCCTCGTGCACCGACCGGACCATGCCGGCGATCTGACCCATCTGGGTCGCCATCGCGGTGGCAGTCACGACCGCCCGTCCTCCGCCTCGCGTGACCGCGGTGCCGTTGAAGACCATGTCGAGTCGGTCCCCGACCGCGACCGGCTGTGCCAGTGTGTGCGCGTCCTTGAGGACGGGCTCGCTCTCCCCGGTGAGAGTTGCCTCCGAGACCTGCAGCGTGGTGGCCGACAGCAGCCGGGCGTCGGCCGCCACGGTGTCCCCCTCCGCCAGCAATAACAGGTCACCTGGCACCAGTTCCCGAGTGGGAACCCGCCGTTGCACACCGTCCCGGACCACCGTCGCCGTGGCCGCACTCATCCGCGCGAGCGCCTCGATCGCGCGCTCTGCATGTGACTGCTGCACGTACCCCAGGACCGCGTTGATGATGACGATGGCGGCGATCACCACGGCATCCACAGGCCAGCCGGACGGCCCCTCCATCAGCCACACGACCAGTGAGATGACGATCGCGAAGAAGAGCAGGTAGATCAATGGGTCGCGAAACTGCTCGACAAACTTGCGCCACGGAGGTACCGGCGGCACGGTCGCGATCTCGTTCGGGCCCATCGCGACGAGTCGTCGCGCGGCCTCGTGTGCGCTCAGCCCCCGGTCAGGGTCGCTCCGGAACTGTTCGACGACGGTCGCCCCGTCCAACAGCGAGGGATCGGAGTCTGTCACTGCACCGACCACGAAAGAGGTCCTCTCCGGTTTGTCCGGCGATCGACTACTCATCTGTTGAACGAGTGCTCCCCAGAATGGAGCACCATGTGGACCACAACTCCCGATCTTGGCGACATGAGAGCCCTGTCGCTGATGCTATTGACCGGATGTTCATCTGCAGTCAACCTGGTCTCTGTTTGGGCGCAGGCCGACTCGTCCCACCCTGAGTAGGGTCGACAGACTGATCAGCCCAGCGCTGCCCCAGTTTTCGGTTGCTGGGCGCGCCGTTGCGCGCAGCCGTTGGGGCACTCGGATGGCCATGACTGCGACGGCTGGTGCCGTGGCTGCGGGCGGCACGGGCCCTGTTGGGCGGCGGTGTGGCAACGAGTGTGGGCAAGTCTCTGGCCGGCGCCGCTTCAAATGTGGAGACGTTGACCGGCGCCGCCGCAGCCTCCTTAACGTCTAGACGCGCCGGTCCTCAGCGGGCGGAAAGCCACCAGATCATACACAGAGGCGAGGTCACGGCCCCTCGCCGAGACCACGAGCAGATCCGCGGTCTTGGTCCATGACAGCATGGGTGCGCCGTCGTCAGGACCGCGGGCGGTTGTGCAGACCACCGATCCACCTTGCCAGGGCACGGGTCCCGGACTGGTTGCTCCCGGGCATGCGAGCGGAGTGCCGCTGTTCACATAAATGTTAAAGGTCTTGTTCAGATCGGCGGCATTTCCGTAGAGGGAGTAAATAGCGCCCGCGGGCCCGCCGGGCTGGCTGTTCGGGCCGCAGCCGAGCCGAGCGAGGAAGGGGTCCTGGGGATACTGCTTGCCGGCCTGGCAGTCGGCCGGGGTGTATCCGCCCGACAGCAGCGCGAAGAGTTTGTCGTTGTTGGCCTGATCGTCTGTTGGGTCCGCAGTCGCCGTTGCCGATACACCGAAAAGTATGACGGCGGAAAGACAAAGGATGGTCGCTCTTGCGGCCCGGCTCAAGGTGGACATCGCGACTGCAATTCCGGCGGTTCGGCGCCCGGGATAGACCGAGATCGCATGCCGCCACCAGCGAATGCGTAGCGAACTTTCAGTTTTCTTCGCGCCGCGAACCGATCAACAAATCGACGCCGCGCGTGAACACGCCGTGAACGCGCGAGAAACTGTGCAATCTCACCGTGGCGTGCGCGTCTGCAAGGCATGAGACTTAGCCGCGTGACCACGACGTCGCTGTTCCACCAAATCCTCCAGTGGCTGCGTGCCGGTTACCCCGAAGGTGTGCCCGGCCCTGACCGGGTCCCGCTGCTCGCGCTGCTGCGCTCCACCCCGTTGACCGAAGACCAGATCAAAGAGGTGGTGCGTCACATCACCGCCACCGACTCCGCTGCGCTCGCCGACGGCGAGATCACTCAGGACGAGATCGCGGAGTTCATCAAAGACGTCACCGACCACGACGCAGGTCCGGAGAACGTCCAGCGTGTAGCGGCAAAGCTCGCGGCAGCGGGCTGGCCACTCGCCGGAATCGGGGACGGTGCCGAGTAACGGCGCGCAGAAACTAATTGATCGGCGCGTTGAGCCACTTCAGGTCGTCGACTATCCCGCGGGCCGCGACGATGCCCCGACCGGTCTGCCACACCTCGTTGTTGACGACGAACACCCGGTTGTCGCGGTTGGCGGACAACTTGCGCCACGCGTCGCTCATCAAGATCTCCGGCGCCCGTTGCCTGGCGGCCTGCGAGGCGAACGACACGTAGACGATGTCGGCGTCAGCGGCCGAGAAGTCGGCCTTGGCCAGCTCGGGCTCGCCGGTCCCGATCTCGATATACGGCTTGTCGGCGAAGCGCTGCGACGCGGGCCGGTCCACGCCGACGTCGGTCAGCACGCTTCCCGGAAAGGTGTCCGCACCGCAGACGCGGAGGGTGTTCTCGGTCAGCTGCACTACCGACGCCTGGAAGTGGGCGGCATCGTTTTGCGCGCCGGCGTTCGCGGCGAATGCATTGAAGCCGTCGACGAGCCCGTCGGCCGCCCCGGCGCGGGCAGTTGCCTCCCCGACGAGTCGCAGGTTGTCCTGCCAAGCCGCGCCGGGCGTCCCAGTGAAAACCGTCGGCGCGATCGCGGCCAGCGCCGGATACAGCCCCGGCGTCACGGCCTGTGACCCCAGAATCAGATCGGGATTCGCCGCACGGATCGCGTCGAGGTCCGGGTTGGCGCTGGGGCCGACGCCGTGGACGTCGTGGATGACCGTGCCGAGGTAGGACGGCGGGGTCGACGCGCCGGCGGGCAGCGCGGCGCCGACGATCCGTGTCTGCAGGCCCAGCGCGCAGAGCGAGTCGAGCTGGTCCTCGGACAACACCACGATGCGCTGCGCCTCCACCGGCACCTGGGTCTCCCCGGCCGCGTGACGGACCGGCCGCAGCGGGGGCCCGGGGTCTGGCGCGGCGGGTTGCGGCGCGCAGGATTCGTCCGGTCTGCGCTGGTTCCCGAGCACGCCGGCGTCGGCGATCTTCGTCGTACTGGTGATGACGGAGACGCCCGGCTGAACAGGGGCTGCGCTGCGGGGTGCCTTCGCCCCGCAGCCAGTCGCAATGGTCAGGAAGACCGCGGTTGCTGCTGCCGCGACTGCGGCTATGCGACCGGGCCAGTGCACGTGGGCGACGGTAACACTTGGCCGACCTGCAAACGTTTACGACAGTTTGTAGGACCCACACCGACAGACGACCTTCCTGGGTCTAGGATTTAGTTCGCAACGCTCGACGTTTGGAGGAGCTCTTGACCGCGGAAGCGCCCCCGCTCGGAGGACTCGAGGCCCGTCGGCCCTTCCCTGCACGTCTGGGACCCAAGGGCAATCTCATCTACAAGATGATCACCACCACCGATCACAAGCTGATCGGCATCATGTACATCGTCGCCTGCATGGTCTTCTTCTTCGTCGGAGGCCTGATGGCGCTGTTGATGCGGGCCGAGCTCGCCGTGCCGGGAATGCAGTTCCTGTCCAACGAGCAGTACAACCAGCTGTTCACCATGCACGGCACGGCGATGCTGCTGTTCTACGCCACCCCGATCGTGTTCGGTTTCGCCAACATCGTGTTGCCCCTGCAGATCGGTGCGCCTGACGTCGCCTTCCCGCGGTTGAACGCATTCTCGTTGTGGCTGTTCATCTTCGGTGCGCTGATCGCCCTCAGCGGCTTCATCCTGCCCGGCGGCGCGGCGGACTTCGGCTGGACCGCGTACAGCCCGCTGACCGACGCCATCCACAGCCCCGGCCCAGGTGGCGACATGTGGATCATGGGCCTGGCGGTCGGTGGTCTGGGCACCATCCTCGGCGGCGTCAACATGATCACGACGATCATCTGTATGCGGGCACCCGGCATGACGATGTTCCGGATGCCGATCTTCACCTGGAACATCTTGGTGACGAGCATCCTTGTGCTGCTTGCATTCCCGCTGCTGACGGCCGCGCTGTTCGGGCTTGCCGCCGACCGCCACCTCGGTGCGCACATCTACGATCCGGCCAACGGCGGCGTGCTGCTGTGGCAGCACTTGTTCTGGTTCTTCGGGCATCCAGAGGTGTACATCATCGCGCTGCCGTTCTTCGGCATCGTGACCGAGGTGTTCCCGGTGTTCAGCCGTAAACCGCTGTTCGGTTACTCCACGCTCGTGTACGCGACGATCAGCATCGGCGCCCTGTCGGTCGCGGTGTGGGCACATCACATGTACGCCACCGGTGCCGTCTTGCTGCCGTTCTTCAGCTTCATGACGTTCCTGATCGCGGTGCCTACCGGGATCAAGTTCTTCAACTGGATCGGCACGATGTGGAAGGGACAGCTGACGTTCGAAACGCCGATGCTGTTCGCCATCGGGTTCCTGGTGACATTCCTGTTGGGCGGGCTGTCCGGTGTGCTGCTGGCCAGCCCGCCGATCGACTTCCACGTCACCGACAGCTACTTCGTGGTCGCGCACTTCCACTATGTGCTGTTCGGCACCATCGTGTTCGCGACCTTCTCGGGCATCTACTTCTGGTTCCCGAAGATGACGGGCCGTCTGCTGGACGAGCGGCTGGGCAAGCTGCACTTCTGGTTGACGCTGATCGGCTTCCACACCACGTTCCTGGTGCAGCACTGGCTCGGCAATATGGGCATGCCGCGCCGCTATGCCGACTACCTGCCCATGGACAACTTCGAGCCGTTGAACGTCGTGTCGACCATCGGCGCGTTCATCTTGGGCGCCTCGATGGTGCCATTCGTGTGGAACGTGTTCCGCAGCTGGCGCTACGGCGAGCCGGTGACCGTCGACGACCCGTGGGGTTACGGCAACTCGCTGGAGTGGGCCACCAGCTGCCCGCCGCCGAGGCACAACTTCTATGAGCTGCCCCGAATCCGTTCCGAGCGACCGGCTTTCGAGCTGCACTACCCGCACATGATCGAGCGCATGCGCGCCGAATCGCACGTCGGCAGGCACCCGACTGTGGGGGAGTTGGTCGAAAGTTCGGAGACGGACCGGAGCTGATCGGGGTGCCGACGGGCGGCCCCAAGGTCTCAGTACTCATCACAGTCACCGGTGTCGATCAACCGGGCGTGACGTCGGCGCTGTTCGAGGTGCTGTCGCGGCACGAGGTCGAGCTGCTCAACGTCGAGCAGGTGGTGATCCGGGGCCGGCTGACCCTGGGGGTGCTGGTGGCGTGCTCCGAACAGGTGGCCGACGGCACCGCGCTTCGCGATGAGGTCGAGCACGCGATACACGGTGTGGGCCTTGATGTTTCAATCGAGCGCAGCCATGATTTACCGGTCATCGTCGAGCCGTCTACGCACACGATCGTCGTGCTCGGCAGGCCCATCACCGCGAGGGCGTTCAGCGCGCTCGCCAGTGAGCTCGCCGCGCTGGGCGTCAACATCGACTTCATTCGCGGTGTCTCCGACTATCCCGTCACCGGCCTGGAACTGCGGGTCTCGGTGCCCGTCGAACAGGCCGGTGAGTTGACGACCGCGCTGGCCCGCGTCGCGATGGACGAAAAGGTCGACGTCGCGCTCGAGGACACCACGCTCGAGCGGCGGGCCAAGCGGCTGATCGTGTTCGACGTCGACTCCACGTTGATTCAGCAGGAAGTCATCGAGATGCTCGCCGACCGCGTCGGTGCCCGCGACTCGGTGGCGGCCATCACCGAGGCCGCGATGCGCGGGGAGATCGACTTCGTCGAGTCGCTTCAACAGCGTGTCGCGACGTTGAAAGGCCTGCCCGCCGCCGTGCTCGACGAAGTCGCCGACGAGTTGGAGCTCACCCCGGGGGCGCGAACCACGCTGCGGACGCTGCGCCGGCTCGGCTTTCACTGCGGCGTGGTCTCCGGCGGCTTCCGGCAGGTGATCGAGCCGCTTGCGCACGAACTGATGCTCGACTTCGTCGCCGCCAACGAGCTGGAGATCGCCGACGGCGTGCTGACGGGCCGGCTCGTCGGGTCCATCATCGACCGGGCGGGAAAAGCCAAGGCGCTGAAGGACTTTGCGCAACAGGCGGGCGTGCCGCTCGAGCAGACCGTGGCGGTCGGCGACGGCGCCAACGACATCGATATGCTCGCCACCGCCGGGCTTGGGGTGGCGTTCAACGCCAAGCCCGCGGTGCGCGAGGCCGCCGATGCATCGCTTTCTCACCCGTACCTGGACACCGTGCTGTTCATCCTCGGCGTCACCCGCGGCGAGATCGAGGCGGCAGACGCGGTGGACGGCGTGCTGCGCAGGGTCGACATCCCGCCGGGCTGACACTCGAGCGCGCTGAAAACCCGCGCAGGGGTCGGGACGGCTGCGGCGCGCCGATACGCGAGGATGGGCGGGTGCCAGTTGACCCCGACCTGTTGATCGACTTTCGCAAGGTGTCGCTGCGGCGCGGCGGTCGAACCCTCGTCGGCCCGGTCACCTGGTCCGTGGAGCTGGACGAGCGCTGGGTGATCATCGGCCCGAACGGTGCCGGCAAGACATCGCTGCTGCGGATGGCGGCGGCGATGGAGCATCCGTCCTCGGGCGTCGCCTATGTGCTCGGCGAACGGCTGGGCCGAGTCGACACCACCGAGCTGCGCTCCCGCGTGGGGTTGAGCAGCTCCGCGTTGTCGCAGCGGGTGCCCGACGGGGAGATCGTCCGTGACCTGGTGGTTTCCGCCGGCTATGCGGTGCTCGGCCGCTGGCGCGAAAGGTATGACGACGTGGACTACGCGCAGGCCGTCGACACGCTGGAAAGCCTCGGCGCCGAGCACCTCGCTGATCGAACCTACGACACGCTGTCGGAGGGTGAGCGCAAGCGGGTGCTGATCGCCCGGTCGCTGATGACCGACCCGGAGCTGCTGCTGCTGGACGAGCCGGCCGCCGGGCTCGACCTGGGTGGACGTGAGGAACTGGTAGCGCGGCTGGCCGACCTGGCCGCGGATCCGGACGCCCCGGCGCTCGTGTTAGTCACCCACCACGTCGAGGAGATCCCTTCGGGCTTCAGCCACGCCCTGGTGCTCTCTGAAGGGGAAGTGGTCGCCGCGGGGCTGCTGCCCGACACCTTGACCTCGGATAACTTGTCCAAGGCCTTCGGGCAGTCCATCGCGCTGGACGTGATCGACGGGCGCTACTTCGCCCGGCGCGTGCGCGCCCGCGCCGCGCACAGGAGGGGGTCATGACCGACCAGGTGATGACGCCGCGCCCCGCCGCCACGGTGATGCTGCTGCGCGACGCCGGCGACGGGCTCGCCGTCTTCCTGCTGCAACGGCATTCGCGCATGGACTTCGCGCCCGGCACGACCGTGTTCCCCGGCGGCGGCGTCGACGACCGCGACCGCGACTTCGACATCGCGTGGGCCGGACCGGAGCCTGCCTGGTGGGCCGAGCGACTGGACGTTGACGCCGATCTCGCGCTGGCGCTGGTCTGCGCCGCCGTGCGCGAGACGTTCGAAGAATGCGGGGTCCTGCTCGCGGGACCGGATGAACACAGCGTCGTCGGCGACGCCACGGCCTACGGCAGCGCCCGCGCGCAGTTGGCCAGCAACGAACTGGCGTTCAGCGACTTCCTTCGCGGGCATGACCTGGTGCTGCGTTCCGATTTGCTTCGGCCGTGGGCCAATTGGGTCACCCCGGCGAAGGGCCACCGCCGCCGCTACGACACATACTTCTTCGTCGCCGCGCTGCCCGAGGGCCAGCAGGCCGACGGCCAGACCGCCGAGGCGGTGTCGGCGGGGTGGTCATCGCCTGCCGCCGCGGTCGAGGACTTCGCCGCCGGGCGCACCGTATTGCTGCCGCCGACGTGGACACAGCTGGATACGCTGGAAAAGTTCGGCAGCACCGTCGCCGATATCCTGACCGTCGACCGCGAGATCGTCGCGATGAGAACCGAAGTCATTG
Source organism: uncultured Actinomycetota bacterium (assembly GCA_963744085.1). Taxonomy (GTDB): domain Bacteria; phylum Actinomycetota; class Actinomycetes; order Mycobacteriales; family Mycobacteriaceae; genus Mycobacterium. Next base: position 648,085 of record CAVUSK010000008.1, on the reverse strand, counting down.
GGACCGAAGGCAATTGGAGCCTGGAGTTCTTCGACTCCGACCGCTACAACGAGCTGCTCGGCAGGCGGCGCTGGGATGCATGAGTTCGTCAGCGTCTACGTCGGCGCCGAGCGTCCCGGCGTTGGCACGATCGTGCTGTCGCGGCCGCCCACCAACATGCTGACCCGGCAGGCGTGCCGCGAGATCGTGGCTGTTGCCGCGGAGGTCGGTCGTCGCGACGACATCGCCGCCGTCATCCTCTTCGGTGGCCACGAGATCTTCTCCGCGGGAGACGACCTGGCCGAGCTGCGCGCGCTCGGCCCCGCCGACGCTGAGGTCGCCGCACGGCTGCGACAGGACGCGGCCGAAGCGATCGCCGCCATCCCGAAACCTACGGTCGCTGCGATCACGGGGTATGCGTTGGGCAGCGGGCTCTCGCTGGCGCTGGCCGCCGACCGGCGGGTCAGCGGCGACAACGCGAAGCTGGGCTTCGTCGAAACCCTCGCAGGGTTGATGCCCGGCGGCGGTGCCACGCAGAGGCTGCCCCGACTGGTCGGGGTGAGCAAGGCCAAGGACCTGGTGTTCTCCGGGCGATTCGTCGACGCCAAGGAGGCGCTGGCGATGGGTCTGCTCGACGAGATGGTGGCCCCCGACACGGTCTACGACGCCGCCGCCGACTGGGCGGCACGCTTCGTCGATGCGCCCCCGCTGGTGCTTGCGGCCGCCAAGGCGGCGATCAACGGTGAGCCGGACGCCGACGCGCTGGCCCACGAGCGGCGGCTCTACGTGGATGCGTTCGCGGCCGCGCCCCGGCGGTTCGTGGCCGACGATGAGCGCTTGCGCGAAGAGAAAAGGGCACCGATAGGCTTGCGCGATCATGACGAGCACGAACGAGCCAGTCGCGCAGCCGCGCGCGACAGCTGAACAGGTCGAAGCCGCCCTGCATGACAGCAAGCTCGCGCAGGTGCTCTACCACGACTGGGAAGCCGAGAGCTACGACGACAAGTGGTCGATCTCCTACGACAAGCGCTGCGTCGACTATGCACGCGACCTCTTCGACGCGACCGTGCCCAGCGAGGAGCTTCGCAACCTTCCCTATGACCGGGCTCTGGAGCTGGGCTGCGGCAGCGGCTTCTTCCTGCTGAACCTGATCCAGGCCGGGGTCGCGCGGCGCGGCTCGGTGACCGACCTGTCGCCGGGGATGGTGCGCGTCGCCACCCGCAACGGCGAAAATCTGGGTCTGGAGATCGACGGTCGGGTGGCTGACGCCGAGGGCATCCCGTACGACGACGACACCTTCGACCTGGTGGTCGGTCACGCTGTGCTGCACCACATTCCCGACGTCGAGCTGTCGCTGCGGGAAGTGGTCCGGGTGCTGAGACCGGGCGGACGGTTCGTCTTCGCGGGCGAGCCGACCACCGTCGGCGACACCTACGCGCGCGTGTTGTCGACGGCGACGTGGCGGGCGGTGACGAACGTGACCCGGCTGCCCGGACTGACCGGCTGGCGGCGCCCGCAGGCCGAGCTCGACGAGTCGTCACGCGCGGCTGCGCTGGAGGCGATCGTCGACCTGCACACGTTCGACCCCGCCGACCTGGAACGGATGGCCCGCAACAGTGGTGCCGTCGACGTGTCGTCCACGACGACGGAATTCACGGCCGCGATGCTCGGCTGGCCGTTGCGGACGTTCGAGGCCACGGTCCCGCCGGGCCGGCTCCGATGGGGCTGGGCCAAGTTCGCGTTCAGCAGCTGGATCACGCTGAGCTGGGTCGACAACAACCTGTGGCGTCAGGTGGTGCCGAAGTCGTGGTACTACAACGTGATGGTCACCGGGGTTAAGCCCGGTCATTCCCCCCGAGCTTCGCTCGACCCCCGGGGACCGTAACGTTCACGCTCGACGACGTCGCCTTTCTGCGATCGTCGGTCGGCGCCGACGCGCTCGCGGACGTTTCGACCTACCCGCTGACCGACGCCACCCGGATCGCCGATGTGGCCGCGGTCAGGGCCTCCTTCGGGGGCCGGGCCGGCGTGCTCGTGGAGACGGTGCTGCTGCGCCGCCGCGCCGGCGCGAAGCTCGACGATGCTGGTGGCTGGCTATTCACGGACGAGGCGCTGCAGCAAGCTACCGCCACGCCTGTGGCCGCGCATCGGGCGCACCGGCTCGCTGGAATGGCGGTCCACGACGTCACGTGCTCGATCGGCGCCGAGCTGGCGGCGCTACAGCGCACCGCCGACGTGATGGGCAGCGACATCGACGTGGTTCGGCTCGCGATGGCGCGGCACAACGTTACCGACGTGCCGCTGGTGCGCGCGGACGCGTTACATCCCGTCAGCCGTGGCACCGTCGTGCTCGCCGACCCTGCACGCCGTGGTGTGGGCGGGCGGACGTTCAGACCGCGCGATTTCAGCCCGCCGCTCGACGCGCTGCTCGACACATATCGCGACCGTGATCTGGTCGTAAAGTGCTCTCCCGGAATCGATTTCGATCGTCTCGAGTTATCCGGCGAAGTGGAGATCACCTCGCTCGCCGGTGAGGTGCGCGAGGCGTGTCTCTGGTCGGCCGGACTGGCTGAACCGGGGGTGTCGCGACGAGCCACCGTGCTCAGCGCAGACGGACGCGTCGAACAGATCACCGACGTCGAGCCCGACGACTGTGCGGTGGCGTCGGCGGGACGCTGGATCGTCGACCCCGACGGAGCGGTGGTGCGCGCCGGCCTCGTCCGGCACTACGCCGCGCGCCACGGTTTGTGGCAACTCGACCCGAAGATCGCGTACGTGTCGGGCGACCGTTTGCCGCCCGCGACGCGCGGGTTCGAGGTGCTCGAGCAAATTCCGTTCGGCGAGAGGCGGTTGCGCCAGGCGCTCGCCGAAATGGATTGCGGCGCGGTCGAAATCCTGGTGCGCGGCGTGGACGTCGACCCGGCGGTACTGCGGCGACGGCTGAGGCTGCGCGGCACGCGACCGCTGTCGGTGGTGATCACCCGGATCGGCGCCGGATCACGTGCCAAGGCAACCGCGTTCATTTCCCGTCCCTCGCGGTAACGGCACGGGTACCCTGTCGCTCAACACGCTTCGAGGACGGTGCATGACACGCTCACTTCGGGTGGCCGCGCTCCTGGCCACCGCCGTTTTGGCCGGGTCCGGGTGCGGTGCCGTGGCATCCGCGCAGTCGCCGTGTGCCGACTTCGGCGGAACGCTCGACGGCAGCACGTGCCGCGTGCACACGACCACCGACGCCTACACGGTCGATACCAGTTTCCCGACCGACTACGCCGATACGGGACCGATGATCGACTACCTCAAGCAGACCCGCGACGGGTTCACCGCCGTTTCGCAGATGCCCGGCTCGACGGGCCTGCCGTACGCGCTGGACATCACCTCCGAGCAATACCAGTCAGGCCGCCCGCAAGGGGGCACTCAGAGCGTGGTGTTGAAGATCTACCAGAACGTGGGCGGCGCACATCCGCTGACCTGGTACAAGGCGTACAACTACAACCTCGACACGAACCAGCCGATCACGTACGACACGTTGTTCACCCCCGGAAGCAAGCCACTGCCGGTGATCCTGCCGATCGTCCAAAAAGAGATCGACAAGGAGCTCGGCGGCCACGTGACGATCTCGCCCGGCGATGGCCTCGACGCGTCGCACTATCAGAACTTCGCGATCACCAACGATGAGCTGATCTTCTTCTTCGGCCAGGACGAGCTGCTGCCGTCGGCGGCTGGGGCGATAGCCGTGCACGTGCCGCGGTCTGCGGTCGCGTCGATGCTCGCTCCGCTGCCCGCCGGCTAGGACGGCCCGAACCCGTAGACCTGGCCGTCGTTCGTCGCGGTGATCACGCGGCGGTCGGTTGCGACGGACACCCCGACCGGCCAGCCGGTGGCTTGCGGCAGGGGATAGGTGTTGACGGTGCGCCCGTCGGCGGTGCGGAAGACCAGCAATGTGAGCCCCTTGTCACCCGAGCGGACGACGCTGTAGCCCACGTCGGCGCCGGCCTGGCTGGAGGTGCACAGCGGGTTGACGTCGTCGCGTCGCCACATCACGTCGCCGTGCTCGCCGTTGTCGCGGACCGCCACCAGCTTGGCGTCGGGGCCGCCGCCAGACACGATCAGGCCGCCGGGTGCCACCGACGGTGGAGTCTGCGGTGAAAAGCCCAGTGGCACAGACCATTTCGGCTTGCCATCCTTGGCGTTGATTGCCCACAGCGCGCCGTCGCGGCTGTTCACGTACACCGTGGAGCCGTCGTTCGAGAACACCGGGCTGTCGAGGACACCGCTCTTCACCGCGTCGGTGGTCCACTCGGGCGCCAGTGCCTGCCCCCTGTATGTCAGCGCTGTGAGCGTCGCCGCCGGGGCGTTCGGCTGCCAGACGCCGATGACGATAAGCCCGGTCGACGGCGAGAAGGCGGGCGCGGCCGCGACCGGGCAGCGGGGGCCCGAGGGCTGGCAGTCGGTCAGTCCCCGCTGGCTGTCGGTGGGGTCGACGCCCTGCACGAGGTCCACCGCCGAACCGATCGTCTCGCCGCGATGGGCATCGACCACCTGCACCTGCCCGAGATGAGTGGCCACCAGCAGGCGGTTGTCGTCGACAAAACGCGGGGTCAGCGGCATCCCGATCACCGGGTGGCGCCAGCGCACCCACTGCGTCGAGGGGAAGGACAGCATGGTCCCGGGCTGGCCGATGTAGAGGTTGTCGAACTTGTCGAACAGCGGGCTCGCGAAGCCGCCGCCGAGCACCATCCGGGTGCACCAGCGTTGCCGGCCGTTGTTGGTGTACTCCCAGACCATCAGCGAACAGCCGGCCGCTGTCTGCCCGTTGGCCGCCAGGTAGTCCCCGGCGCCGAGCGCGACCGACGCGAACAGGCTGCCCTTGACTGACCGGCTCCACTCGAGTTTGAGCGACTCGGCGCCCGCCGTGCGGGTGTAGCTGCTGTTGGCGGCGTCGGCGTATTGGGCCGACCAGCCCGTCGCGGGTGCGGCGTCCACCCAGTGATCGGTGTTTCCGCATCCGGCTGTCGCAATGAGAACGACCGTGCCCGCGAACGCCGCTAGTCGCCGAGGCGTGCAGTGTCGCGAGTACATACGTCCTTCCATTGTGTGGGCAGTCCCCGAGGGTAGTGAGCAGCGGCCGCCTGGGCGCACTTGGGTGTGAGAGAATGGGTCTAGTTTGCGGCGAAGTCGGCTGCCTCTTGTCGGTGCCCGGTGAGATCGTGATCCTTGTGAAGCGACGCGGTGGTTTGTGCGCACCATCTGAGGCGCCCGCGGCGGAGACGCGGTTGGTGCGCGGCTATCGGTTCGCGTTGGACCCGACACCGGCGCAGGAACAGCGGTTGCGCTCGCATTGCGGGGGTGCCCGATTTGCGTTCAACCACATGTTCGCGGTGGTGAAAAAGAACTTGGACCAGCGCGCCGCGGAACGCTCCTACGGTATGGCCGATGACCAGCTCACCCCTGCGGTGAACTGGTCGGCCTACGGCCTGCGCAAGACTTGGAACCACCTCAAGGGCGATGCCGCGCCGTGGTGGCCGGAGAACTCTAAGGAAGCGTATGCATCGGGGTTAGCGAATCTGGCCGCGGCGCTGCGTAATTGGGTGGAGTCGAGGTCGGGGCAGCCTAATGGGCCGCGTACGGGATTCCCACGGTTTAAGACCAAGAAGTCTCATCTTTCGTGTCGGTTTAGCACCGGCGCATTCGGACTGCTCGAGACCGACCGCCGCCATGTGCGGTTACCCCGCGTCGGCGTGGTGCGCACTCACGAGTCCACCCGCAAACTGGCCCGCCGCATCACTGCCGGCACGGTCCGGCTCCGCTCGGCCACCATCTCCTACGGGCGGGGTCGCTGGTGGGTGTCCTTCTCGGTAGAAGTCGAGCACACCAAACGTGAGCCACTGCAACCCGACATGGTCGTGGGGGTCGATCTTGGAGTGCGCCATCTGGCGGTGCTGTCGACCCCGGTGGTCGGGGTGTCTGATGACGTAGGGATGGTGGCCAACACGGACCATCTCGAACGTGCCCTGAAGGAGTTGCGTCGGCTGCAACGCGAGGCCGCGCGTCGCTGCGGCCCCGATAAGCGCGCCAATACCCCACCGTCGCGGCGCTGGCAGCGCACGCAGGTCAAGGTTGCCCGACTTCATGCTCGAGTGGCGAATAGACGCACCGATGGGCTGCATCAGCTCACCGCCGCGCTCGCTACCCGATTTGCTCTAATTGTAATCGAGGACCTCAACGTGGCCGGGCTGCTGCGCAACCGCCGGTTGTCCCGCCGGATTGCTAGCGCAAGTTGGGGTGAGTTGCGTCGTCAACTGGTCTACAAGACCGCCTGGCGCGGCGGTGAGCTCATCGTCGCGGGTCGGTTTTTTGCCAGCTCGAAAACCTGCTCGAACTGTGGCGTGGTGAAAGGCAAACTGCGCCTCTCAGAACGGATTTATCACTGCGATGCGTGCGGCATGGGCATGGATCGCGATTTAAATGCCGCCCGGAATCTTGCCGCACTCGTCGACGAGGCAACCGTTGGCGCGTCCTCCTCGAGTTGCGGGGCGACGATAAACGGGCCCACTGGAAACTCACGTAAGACCAGCCACGCTGGCCGCGGGTACAGCCACGGGAAGCCCCACGAGGGCAACGCCGCGTGAGCAATCACACGACTACCAGGGAGCGTGCAACTCAAGCACGCTCAATGGCAACGGTAACCCGGCGATAGGCTTTCCGGTGATGACGACGATGTGGGGTGCCCCGCTGCACAAACGGTGGCGGGGTTCGCGATTGCGCGATCCGCGTCAGGCGCGGTTCCTGACGTTGGCTTCGTTGAGATGGGTGCTGGCTAACCGCGCCTACACACCGTGGTACTTGGTCAGGTACTGGCGGTTGCTGAAGTTCAAGCTGGCCAACCCGCACATCATCACGCGCGGCATGGTGTTCCTCGGCAAGGGCGTGGAAATCATGGCGACCCCTGAGCTCTCGCAGCTGGAAATCGGACGCTGGGTGCATATCGGCGACAAGAACACGATTCGTTGCCACGAGGGCTCGCTGCGCTTCGGGGACAAGGTCGTGCTCGGCCGGGACAACGTCATCAATACGTATCTCGACATCGAGTTGGGCGATTCGGTCCTAATGGCGGACTGGGTCTATGTGTGCGATTTCGACCACATCATGGACGACATCAAGACGCCCATCAAAGACCAGGGCATCGTGAAGAGCCCGGTGCGGATCGGTCCGGACACCTGGATCGCGGCCAAAGTGACGATCCTGCGCGGCACGATCGTCGGCCGCGGATGCGTGTTGGGATCGCACGCCGTGGTGAAGGGCCACATCCCGGATTTCTCGATCGCGGTCGGCGCCCCGGCCAGGGTGGTGAAGAACCGCAAGCTGGCTTGGGAGACCTCGGCGGCCGAGCGCGCCGAGCTTGCCGCCGCGCTGGCCGACATCGAGCGCAAGAAGGCATCCCGCTAGTTCTTTCGGTTCTTTACCGCGAGCAGACGCAAAATCGCCTCGAAATTGGGAATCTCGGGCGATTTGTGTCTGCTCGCGGGGTAGCGGCACGTCAGGGGAGCAGGCTGCGCGGGTCGTCGGGAACCCGCGGCTTCGTCGCATCGGGGTGCGGCTGCGGCGTCGCCTTCTCCAGGAATCGGAGCAATTCGACGGGGAACGGCAGCACCAGCGTGTTGTTCTTCTCGGCGGCCACCTCGACCACGGTTTCCAGCAGCCTCAGCTGCAATGCGGCGGGGTGCTCGCCCATCACCTCGGCGGCCTGAGCCAACTTTTGTGACGCCTGCAGTTCGCCGTCGGCGGTGATGACGCGGGCCCGTCGCTCGCGCTCCGCCTCGGCCTGGCGTGCGATCGATCGCTTCATCGAGTCGGGCAGGGCCACATCCTTGATCTCGACGCGGTCGATGTGAATGCCCCAGCCCATCGCGGGGCTGTCGAGCATCAGCTCGAGACCCTGGTTGAGGCCCTCGCGATTGGACAGCAGGTCATCCAGGTCGCTCTTGCCGATGATCGAGCGCAGCGAGGTCTGCGCGACCTGGCCGATAGCGGAGACGTAGTCCTGCACGTCGACGGCGACCTTCACGGGATCGGCGACGCGGAAGTAGATGACGGCGTCCACGCGGACCGTCACGTTGTCGCGGGTGATCCCGTCCTGGGCCGGCACCGGCATCGTCACGATCTGCATGTTGACCTTCTGCATGCGATCGGCGACCGGGACGAGCATGGTAAGTCCCGGCCCGCGAACACCTTTCTGCACGCGCCCGAACCGGAAGACGACGCCTCTCTCGAACTGTTTGACGACGCGGAGGTTTGTTGCCAGCCAGAAAATAGCCGCGCCGACTGCGCCGGCCACTGCCCAAGAAATCATGGTGACCTCGATTCCGTGACTCGATTCTTCCACCGGTTTCGGGGGGTCTCAAGGCGCGGGAGTGCCACGATATTGACCATGACGACGGCGGCGCCGTGTCCCTCTTGCGGCACCGAGCCACGGGACAATGCCCGGTTCTGCGACGGGTGTGGCTGCCCGATCGCGGTCGACCGTGCGCATGCCGAATACAAGCAGGTGACTGTGCTGTTCGCCGACGTTGTGCATTCGATGGACATCGCGGCCACGGTGGGCGCGGAGCGACTGCGCGAGATCATGGCCGAGTTGTTCAACCGCTCGTCGGCGGTGGTGAAGCGGTACGGCGGGACGGTCGACAAGTTTACCGGTGACGGGATCATGGCGGTGTTCGGTGCGCCGGTTGCGTTGGAGGACCACGCTTTACGTGCATGTCTGGCAGCGTTGGATATTCAGCAGGGGGCGCAACGGCTTGCCGAAGAGGTCGCAGATCACGACGGCGTCGCGCTGCGGCTGCGGATCGGGCTCAACTCGGGTCAAGTGATCGCCGGCGAAATCGGTTCGGGCCCTTTGAGTTACACGGCGGTCGGCGAGCAGGTGGGGATGGCCCAGCGGATGGAGTCTGTGGCGCCTGCCGGCGGGGTGATGCTCAGCGAATCAACGGCCCGGCTCGTGCAGGACGCCGTGGTGCTGGGCGATCATGAGTTGCACCAGATCAAAGGCGCTGGGAGTCCGGTGCGGGCGAGAAGGCTACTGGCCATCGATGAGCATCAGCCGCGCCGGCGCAGCGAGTCGACGTTGGTGGGGCGCACCCGGGAACTCAGTTTCCTCACCGCATTTCTGGACGAGGCCCTCGCCGGCGCGGGATCCGTCGTCAACATCGTCGGGCCGGCCGGCATCGGCAAGAGCCGGTTGGCCCGCGAAATCGCGGCCCTTGCAACGCGGCGGGGAGTGGCAGTTTTCACCACTTATTGCGAGTCCCACACCAGCGAAGTCCCATTCCACGCGATTGCGCGATTGTTCAGCACTGGCATAGGAATCGATCATCTCGATGACGCTGCGGATCGGGCGCGCGTTCATGATCGATTTCCGGATGCCGACGACGAAGATCTACGCCTGCTTGACGATCTCCTCGGCATCGCTGATACAGGGGTGGAGTCGGCGGATATCGCCCCCGATGCGCGGCGGCGCCGTCTGACTGCGCTGATCAACGCCGCCGCGCTGGTTCAGACGAAACCAGCCCTCTATCTGATCGAGGACGTGCATTGGATCGATGAGGCCAGTGAGTCGATGTTGGCCCAGTTTCTCTCGGTGATTCCGCAGACCCCGTCGCTGGTTCTCATCACGTCTCGTCCCGAATATCACGGCGCGCTGAGTCGGGTGTCGGGCGCCCAGACGGTGGCGCTGCGACCACTCAGTGCAGCGCAAGGCTCGACGCTGGCCACCGAATTGCTGGGTGCCGACCCGTCGCTGGTGGATGTGGCCGTTCAGGTGTCCGCTCGCGCGGCCGGGAACCCGTTCTTCGCGGAAGAGATGGTGCGCGACTTGGCAGAGCGTGGAGTGCTGACCGGCGCACCTGGCGCGTTTTCGTTGGGTGGGGATGTGCGCGACGTCGATGTGCCGGCTACCGTGCAGGCGACGATCGGCGCGCGCATCGATCGGCTGGACGTGGCGGCGAAGCACACCCTCAACGCCGCCGCCGTGATCGGGTCACGATTCGACCAGGATCTACTGACCGCCGCACTCGACACCGTGCACGTATCACCGCTCATCGAAGCGGAACTCGTTGACCAGGTGAGGTTTGGCCGGCGCGAAGAGTATGCGTTTCGCCATCCGTTGATTCGAGCGGTTGCTTACGAATCACAGCTCAAGTCCGGTCGCGCGGAACTGCACCGACGTCTGGCGGCCGCCATCGAAGCCCGTGACCCGTCATCGCCTGACGAGAATGCCGCGTTGATCGCTGAGCACTTCGAGGCGGCGGGAGACCCCCATGCGGCCTTCAATTGGCACCTGCGAGCCGGGACGTGGCTCGCCAACCGCGATATCGCGGCAGCGCGTGGGAGTTGGCGACGCGCACGGCAGGTCGCTGACGACTTACCCGACGATGACCCGGAGCGGGCGTCGATGCGTATCGCGCCACGCGCGTTGTTGTGTGGAAGTGCACATCGGCTTGGCGGCGGCGCGGACACCGGCTTCGATGAGCTCCGCGAACTGTGTACAGCATCGGGTGATCTACGCTCGCTGGCGATCGGCTTGAACGGATTAGCGGCGGTGAATCTGTTTGCCGCCCGTCGGCTGGAGGCGTCTCGTCTTGCCGACGAACTGATCGCATTGCTCGAATCCATCGATGATCCCGCATTGACCATCGCTCTGTCCTTGTCGGCGGCAACGGTCAAGCATGAGAGCGGCGAGATGCTCGAGGTCCTGCGGCTGACGCAGCGGATAATCGACCTTGCCGACGATGACCCCAGGCAGGATGCCCTCTTCTCGGAATCCCCAGTGGCTATCGCACTTGCGCTGCGCGGCGACGCGCGATGGTGCTTGGGGATTGCGGGCTGGAAAGAGGACCTGCACAAAGCCACGACCATTGCGCGGGCATCTGACCCGCTGACACGGCAGGCTGCGGCGCACTACAGATTCGCTCTCCCGATCCCGTACGGCATTTCGCTGCCCGATGCCATTGCGATGCGCGAAACCGCCGAAACCCTCGCAAGTGCAGAGCATTCTGCTGACGACATGCACGTCTTTCTCGCTCAGATGACGCGAGGCATCACGCTGGTTCACTACGGCGGCCCGCACCGTGAAGTCGGTTTGCAAATGCTGGCGAACATGCGCGATAGGGCGGTGACCGAGCGGTTCTGTTTGTTGGCTGTACCGCATGCCGACATCCCTATGGCCCAAGAGAGAGCCAGGATCGGCGATCTGGATGGCGCGGTCCAACTCTCGCGAGCGCTTCTCGACGGCTTGTACGAATCGGGCGGATCGATCTGGTGTGCACAGGCCACCACCGTCCTGGTGGAGGCTCTCATTCAGCGTAGCGGTGACGGGGATCTCGACGATGCACAGTCGGTGATGGACCGACTGGCTGCGGTGCCGGCCGATCCTGGATTCGTGCTACACGACATCACGCTGCTGCGTCTGCGTGCGCTGCTAGCCCGGGCTCGCGGCGATGAAGAGGGTTACCGTGACCTTCGCGACCGTTACCGCGCGACGGCGAACGACCTTGGCTTCGAAGGACATATGGCGTGGGCCGAGGCGATGGCATGACATCGGTGACCTTGGTATGCGCCTCATGTAGCGCGGAGTTGATTGGGACACCGAAGTTCTGCAGTGAGTGCGGCGCGTCGGTCAAAGCGGCGCCATCAACGGCCGAGTACAAGCAGGTGACCGTGCTCTTCGCCGACGTTGTGCATTCGATGGATATCGCCGCGGCGGTGGGCGCGGAGCGATTACGCGAGATCCTGGCCGAGTTGTTCAATCGCTCGTCGGGCGTCGTAAAGCGGTACGGCGGGACCGTCGACAAGTTCACGGGTGACGGGATCATGGCGGTATTCGGTGCGCCGGTTGCGTTGGAGGACCACGCATTACGTGCATGTCTGGCTGCGTTGGATATCCAGCGTGAGGCGCGCACGTTAGCGACTGCCGTCGAACGTGACGACGCGGTCGCTCTCGAACTCCGCGTCGGGCTGAATTCCGGCGAAGTGATTGCCGGTGAGATCGGTTCGGGCCCCTCGGGTTATACCGCTGTTGGTGAGCAGGTCGGGATGGCGCAGCGGATGGAGTCGGTGGCACCGTCGGGCGGGGTGATGCTCAGCGAGTCGACGGCGCACATGGTCGAGGACACCGCCGTGCTCGGCGAACCCGAGTCGGTGCGCGTCAAGGGCTCGGACAGCCCGGTGATCGCGCGCCGTCTAATGGCGGTTGCCGCCGAAGGGCGTCCCGCCCGGCGACTTTTCACGCTGGTGGGTCGCGACTGGGAGATCAGCACCATCGGTGGAATCCTCGACCAGGCGCTCAAAGGCAGGGGACGCATCATCGGTCTGGTGGGGCCGCCGGGTATCGGCAAGAGCCGAATGGTGGCCGAGATCGCGTCTCTTGCTCGTGAACGCGGCGCCGAGGTCGTCACGACATACTGCGAATCGCACACCAGCGAGATCCCCTTCCACGTGGGATCGCGCCTCCTGCGCAACGTTTTTGAGATCGGCAATCTCGATGCTAACGTGGCACGGGCGAGGATTCGAGCCCGCATGCAGGACAGCGATCCCCAAGACGTCGCCTTGCTTGAAGACCAGCTCGGCATCCTCGAGCCAGGTGTCGAGCTGCCGGACATCGATCCCGATGCGCGCAGGAGGAGGGTGGCAGCGCTGTTGAATGCGGCGGCGGTCGCGCGCACGACGCCGGCCGTGTTCGTCATCGAGGACGCACACTGGATCGACGAGGTGAGCGAGGCCATGATCGTCGACTTCGCCACCGTCGTGCCGCAGACCCAGTCATTGGTGCTCGTGACCTACCGGCCCGAGTACCGGGGAGCCCTAGACCGGTTGCCAGGCTCACATCGTATTGCGCTTGACTCGCTTGATGATTCGGAAGCTGCCGCTCTTGCCACCGAGCTCATGGGTACGGACCCATCGATCACCACTCTTGTCCGGCAGGTTGCCGAACGGGCAGCGGGTAACCCGTTCTTCGTCGAGGAGATGGTTCGGGATCTCTCGGAGCGAGGCGTGGTGGTCGGCGAGCCTGGCGCTTATGCGTGCCGGCTGGATTCGGCCGATGTATCGGTACCCGCGTCCTTGCGTGCAACGATCGGCGCTCGCATTGACCGCCTGAGCGGGACGGCCAAACGAACGTTGAATGCGGCGGCCGTCATCGGATTGCAATTTGACACTGCCATGCTCGCAAGTCTGGTCGAGGATGGTGGAATCCCTGAGCTGATCGAATCAGAGTTGATCGACCAAGTGACGTTCACGACGCAGAGCGAGTATGTGTTTCGCCATCCCCTTATTCGCGCGGTGGCCTACGAATCGCAACTCAAATCGACTCGTTCCCAGCTGCATCGGCATCTCGCCGATGCGATCCGGGCGTCCGGCCCAGAGGCGGTTGACGCGAACGCCGCGCTTATCGCGCAACACTTCGAGGCGGCAGGCGACCTCAGTACTGCATACGTATGGCACATGCGTGCTGCAGCATTCGCGGATTCCCGCGACGCGCGTGCGGCTCGAGCGAGTTGGCAGCTGGCTCGAGACGTCGCCGACAAACTCCCTCGCGATGATCCTGACCGGATGTCAAAGCGAATCGCACCTCGCGTCCAGCTGTGTGCGGCCACCTGGCGGGTATTCGCTAAAACCGCCGAGCGTGATTTCGATGAGTTGAACCGGCTGTGCACCGAAGCCGGCGATTCGATGTCGAAGGCAATCGGCATGACAGGATTGGCAGTCGCTCTCATTTTCGAGGACAGATTCCGCGACGGCGCGCGTCTTGGATCGGAATTGGCCGCGCTGGTCGAATCGCTTGGTCATCCCGCGCTCAGCCAGCTTCTCCTCGGTGCAGGCAACTCGATGATGCAGGGTGGGCAGGTGCGGGAGGCGTTGCGCATAGTCGAGATTGCGATTGATACCGGACGTGACGAGCAGTCGCTGGCGAGTTTTGGGGTCAACTCCCTGACCGCGGTGGCGATCGCGATCCGTGGCACGTGTCGATACAGCCTTGGAATCAGCGGCTGGAGAGAAGATTTCGACAAAGCCATCGCGATGGCCAACGCGGTCGACGCGACCGCGTATGGCGCATGCAGTATGTATAAGTACGTTTTTGCGGTGCACAACGGCGCACTGCTGCCGGACGCGGTGGCCGAGCGGGATACCACAAATGTGCTGGAGTTCGCACGGCGGGCGAGCGAAGACTTCGCGTTCGAGGCGGCGTGCTTGTCGCGCGCTCTCGTCTTCATCTATCGTGATGGACCGCAGCGCGCGAAGGGCTTTGAGCTGATCGATGAGTATCGAGATGTCGGTCTCCGACGGCGCTCGTCGGCAAAGGCGGTCCGGTTCGCCGACACCGAGCTTGCGAAAGAGAAGGCCAGGCTCGGGGATCTCGACGGCGCGATCGAGCAGGCCAGGACGACCGTCGACTACCTCTTCGAAATGGGCGACATGATGTCACGGGGACCGGCGGCGACCGTTCTGGTCGAATCCCTCTTGTCCCGTGCCGCAAAGGGCGACGTCGCTGAAGCGCAGGACGCTATCGAAAGATTGGCGGCCGTGCCAGTCGATCCAGGCTTTGTGCTGCACGAACTGCCGCTGCTGCGACTGCGTGCGCTGCTGGCTTGGGCTCACGGTGACGAAGTCAGATATCGGGAGTTCGCCGACCGTTATCGCACGATGGCGAATGATCTTGGTTTTGAAGGGCATATGGCGATTGCCGAGGCGATGACATGACGACAGTGGCACTGGAGTGCGGGTCGTGCGGCGCGGAGTTGACCGTGACGGCGAAGTTCTGCAGCGAATGTGGTGCGCCTGTCAAAGCGATAGCACCTGCTGCTGAGTACAAGCAGGTGACCGTTCTGTTCGCCGATGTGGTGCATTCGATGGATATCGCGACCGCGGTGGGCGCGGAGCGGTTGCGTGAAATCATGGCCGAGTTGTTCAACAGGTCCTCGGCGGTGGTGGAGCGGTACGGGGGGACGGTGGACAAGTTCACCGGCGACGGGATCATGGCGGTGTTCGGTGCGCCGGTTGCGTTGGAGGACCACGCTTTACGTGCATGTCTGGCTGCGTTGGAGATCCAGCGTGAGGCGCGCTCGTTGGCGACTGACGTCATGAGTGATGACGGTGTGAATCTCGAGTTGCGGGTCGGGCTCAACTCCGGCGAGGTGATCGCGGGTGAGATCGGTTCGGGCCCATCGGGTTATACCGCTGTTGGTGAGCAGGTCGGGATGGCACAGCGGATGGAATCGGTCGCGCCGCCTGGCGGGGTGATGCTCAGCGAATCGACAGCTCGTCTGGTCGAGCGCGGCGCCGTGCTGGGCGAGCCGGAGAAGGTGCACATCAAGGGAAGCGATTCTCCTGTGATCGCCCGCCGTCTCGTGGCACAGGCCGATGAGCCGCTCCCTAAGCGGCAGTTGTCGACTTTGGTTGGTCGCGATTGGGAATTGAACACGATCGTGGGGATTCTCGACCAGGCAGCCAATGGACGGGGTCGTGTGGTCGGCCTCGTAGGCCCGCCTGGGATCGGCAAGAGCCGCCTGGTGCTCGAAGCTGCCTCGATTGCCGCCGAGCGGGGGTTCGAGGTGTTTGCGACGTACTGCGAATCCCACACCAGCGAGATCCCGTTCCACGTAGGGACGCGGTTGCTCCGGGATGTCTTGTCGATCAGCGGTCTCGACGATGACGAGGCGCGAGCAAGTATCCGTGGTCGGATGCAGGAAGCTGAACCCGAAGACCTCCTGCTCCTTGATGACCTCCTGGGCATCTCTCACCCCGACGTCTCGTTGCCCATCATCGATCCCGACGCGCGGACCCGGCGGCTGACGGCATTGTTGAACGCAGCCGCGATCGCTCGGACCACGCCCGCTGTCTTCGTGATCGAGGATGCGCATTGGATCGATCAGACCAGCGAGGCGATGCTCCGCGACTTTGCCGCCGTCGTGCCGCAGACGCACGTATTGATGTTGGTCACATATCGACCCGAATACCACGGCGCGCTCGACCAGTCACCGAGTTCACACCGCATTCCTCTAGCCCCACTTCAAGATTCTGACTCGGCGGCGCTTGCCGCCGAGTTATTGGGACCCGACCCTTCGGTCGTCGAGTTCGTCGCGCAAGTGGCTGACAGGGCGGCCGGAAATCCGTTCTTTGCCGAACAGATCGTCCATGACTTCGCTGAACGCGGCGTGGTGGCTGGTGAAGCCGGTGCATATGTGTCCCAACACCGTAACGCCGACGATGTGCGCGTCCCTGCATCGCTGCACGCAGCCATTGCAGCCCGTATCGACCGTCTTGGTCCGGCGGCCAAGCGCACGTTGAATGCTGGGGCGGTTATCGGATTGCGCTTCGCCGCCGACCTGCTTGCCGGCTTGGTGGAGGACGTCGAATTATCCGAGCTGATCGGCGCTGAACTGATCGACCAGGTGAGGTTCATGCACGGAGACGAGTACGCCTTCCGGCATCCGCTGATCCATGCGGTGGCGTACGAATCGCAACTGAAGTCGCACCGCTCCCAGATCCACCGGAACCTTGCCAGAGCGATCGAAGAACATCACCCCGAGTTGTCAGACGCGAACGCAGCGCTCATCGCTGAGCACCTCGAGGCGGCGGGCGATCTCCGCGATGCCTTCGGTTGGCACATGCGCGCTGGCGAATGGGTGCGGTTCCGTGACATCAACGCGGCGTACCGCAGTTGGCAGCGGGCGCGTGAGGTGGCTGACCGGTTGCCGGTAAACGACTCCGATCGATCCGCGATGCGGATCGCCCCTCGCGTCCTGATTTGCGGCAATAATTGGAGAGTCGGTTTGGGCGTCGAAGGGACCGGGTTCGACGAACTGCGCGAGCTTTGCATCTTCGCTGAAGACAAGTTGTCGTTGGCGCTTGGCATGGCGGGGATGTTGACCGCGCTGGTGTTCCAAAACAAGTTGTGTGAAGCGGCCCGCGTTGCGTCGGACTGCCGTACTTTGCTCGAGACGATCGACGATCCTGCGTCGACTCTTGTCGGATACCTGGCGGCGAGCAACGCAATGTTCCAGGCCGGCGAAGCGGCCGAAGGTCTGCGGGTGGCCCAGCGCGCCATCGACGCAGCTAGTGACGATCCCACGCAGGACACCCCGTTCCTGGGATCGCCGTTGGCCTTCGCGCTGGGGATGCGTGGCTCCAACCGACTTTGCCTCGGACTTCCGGGGTCTCTGGACGACTTGGATGATGCGATAGCGAAGGCGCGCGCTGGCCAGGATATGTCGATCTATGTCGCGATGGTCATGCTCAAGTACGGTTTTCCGGTTCATAACGGTGCCGTGTCAGCCGACGAGCTCGCCCTTCAGGAGACCGCCGACGCGCTGGAGCGGGCCGAGCGCTTCGGTGACGACTTTGCACGGGACTCCGCCCGACTGACTCGCGGCCTCGTCCTTGTCCACCAGCCCGGCCAGCAGCGGGCGGTGGGCTTCAAACTCCTTGAGCAGTACCGCTCTGCATCAGTGGGGCACGGCTACTCGTCGTGGCTGATACGGTTCGTCGACACCGAGATGGCCAGGGAGAAGGCCAGATTAGGCGATGTCGAGGGCGCCATCGCGACGGCACGCGAGGCGGTTGATTTCCTCTTCACCTCGGGAGACATGATCGCCCGGGGACCTGCCGTGACGGTGTTGGTTGAATGTCTGCTCCAGCGTGGCGCAGACTCAGACCTGTCGGAAGCGCACGCAGCCGTTGACCGATTGGCGGCCGTACCGACTGACCCTGGGTTCGTGTTCCACGAACTGCCGCTGCTGCGATTGCGTGCGCTGCTGGCGCGGGCCCGCGGTGACGAAGCCGGATATCGGCAGTTCGCTGATCGCTATCGCACGATGGCGAATGAGCTTGGCTTTGAAGGCCATATGGCGATCGCCGCGACGATGTGACCGCCTCACCTCATACCGCGAGAAGACGCTAAAGCGCCTCAAAACCGACAACTTTGGGGGCTTTTGCGTCTGGTCGCGGGGGACGGGGGTCAGTCTGTCCAGTCGATGCCGAACCAGTCGGCTAGCGCCGTCCGGCCTTCCGGTGTCACTTTGACCGCCCGCCCGCGCGGCACCCGCTTCACCCACACGGCATCGACGAACCGGTCCAGAATCGCGCGGCCGAGCGCACCGGACAGATGATGACGCTGTTCCGTCCAGTCCACGCAGTACCGAATCAACGGCCTTTTGCCACTGGGGATTTCGATTCCGAGTCCGGTCAGGAACATCCGGCCGCGGTCGGCCAGCTCGTAGCGCACATCGTGGCCGGGACTGGCCAGCGCGTCACCACTGTCGCGTGTCGGCTCGTATAACCCGTCACCACCGGTCAGCACTTTCCGCGCCAGCAGGCTTCCCATCAACTCGACGCCCAGCCGGCCCGCGAAGTGGTCGTAGCAGGTGCGGGCCGAGCGCAGCCGCGCCGCCTTCGTGCCCTCGCGCAACGACCGGACGGGTCTCGCGGGTGCCAGCTTCACCAGTTGCTCGATCAGCTCCCCGACCTCCGGGCCGGCCAGCCGGTAGTACCGATGCCGGCCATGAGTCTCAACGCTCAACAGACCCGCCTCTGTCAGTTTCGTCAGGTGGCTGCTTGCAGTGGGCCGGCTGACGCCGGCCTCCTCGGCCAGCACGCTCGCCGGCAGCGCGCGGCCGTCGTCGAGCGCGAGGAGCACCGCGCACCGGGCCGGATCGGCGAACAGCGATGCGACCGCGGCGATGTCCGCGTCACCGACCGAAGGCAGCCCGGCTGCGTCACGCATGGCACACCTCCCTTTCCAGCGACGCCTGCCCAGTGGCAACACACCGCAGAACCACCGGCACTGCCAGCAATTCGACCACTCCGCCTGCAAGCAGCGCAGCCCGCGCCCCGCTGACCGCCAGCACCGTGCCGAGTGCGGCCACGCCCACGGTGATACCCACAAGCCGCGCGAGATTCACCACACCGGAGGCCAACCCCGCCCGCGTCAGCGGCATCGCCGACATCGCCACGCCCACGGCCGGACCGGTATTGAACGCAAGCCCTGCTCCGGTGAGGACGAAGCCCAACTCGAGCAGCCACAGGTCGGCGTCGGGGCCCACCCCCGCGTAAAGCAACATGCCCGCGGCCATCAAGGCCAAACCGGCGACCATCGGCAGCCGCGGACCGGTTCGGCCCGCCACGATATTGACTATCGGGATGAGCATGAGGTAAGCCAGCGGCATCGGCAGGAACTGGACCGCAGTAGCCAATGCGCTTTCGCCTCGTTGTTGTTGGAACGCAAAGCTGTTCACCATCAGCATCCCGTAAGTGCCGAACGTCATCGCGAACGTCGCTATCAACGCCGCGATCAACTGCCGTTCTCGCAGTAGCTCGAGCGGCAGCATGGGGTTGGCGAATTTGCCTTGGGTCCAGAAGAACACCCCAATGCACACCGCCGCCACGACAGCGAGTGCTGATGTCCACCCCGGTGCCATCGTGCGGCCCTCGACCAGAACCAATGTCAACGTGGCCAGGCCGAAGATCGCGAATGTCTGTCCGGGCAGGTCGATCCCGCCGGCGTCGGGATCGCGCGACTCCGACAGATAGCGGTGCGACATGAGTAGCGCCAACAATCCGACGGGCGCGTTGATCCAGAAGATGTAACGCCAGCCCAACGTGTCGGTCAGCACGCCGCCGAGCACCGGCCCAATAGCGGTGCTCGTCGCCGCCGCGATCGCCCACGCGGCGGTGGCCCGGGCGCGGTCCGCCGCGTTCGGAAACGTGTGGGCCGCGATGGCAAGGCCCTGCGGAAGCATCAGGCCGGCGCCGATTCCCTGAAGCGCACGCGCCGCAAGCAACACAGCGAGGGATGGGGCCGCTGCACAGCCCAGCGATGCGACGACGAACGTGACCAAGCCGAACCGTAGCAGGGCGCGCCTGCCGAATCGGTCGCCGAGGGATCCGGACGTCAGCAGCACCGCGGCGAACGTGACGTTGTATGCGTCGATCGTCCACTGTGCGCCCGAGATGCCGCCGCCCAGATCCGCGCGGATCGCCGGCAATGCCAGGTTGACCGCGTTAGCGTCGATCAGTCCGACGAAAAGGCCCAGGTAAGCCGCTATCAACGTGACAATCGATGAGTACGTCATCCTGTTCGTGCCCATACCCGCACGCTAGGTGCGAAATGATTCGACAGGGATCGAACAGTTAGCGGTCGGGTAGCGCGCGCTCCACGATGACCGGCCGAGCCAGCGGTTCGCGTTCCCGACGTTTCGACGCCAAGTAAACCTGCGCGGTCTCGCGAGCGACATTGCCCCAGTCGAAATCGGACGTCAACCGCTCCCGTGCGGCGATAGCGCGTTGCTGGGCCGCGCCGGGATCATCGAGGACGTGACGCACGGCAGCGGCCATGCCTGCGATGTCCCTTGGCGCAAAAGACATTCCGGTCTGCCCGTTGATCACTGCCTCACCCAGGCCGCCCACGTTCGACGTCACCAGCGGCGCGCCTGCCGCAGCCGCCTCCAGCGCGACGATCCCGAACGGTTCGTAGTGGCTGGGCAATACGATAACGTCGGCGTCATGCAGAGCCTGTAACAGATCACCGTGGTCGAAGTGCCCGACGAACACGGTCGCGTTGAGCACGCGGCGGCGTCGGGCCTCCTCGATCAGCCAATCCAGTTGCGTCCCTTCACCAACGATAGTCAGCGTGGTGCCGGGATGAGTCCGACGGATCCGCGGCAGCGCGGCGATCAGGTCATGAATGCCCTTCTCGTACTCGAGCCGCCCGACGTAGAGCAGGCGCGCCGGACCCGAGTGCTTCTTTCGTTTCGAGAAAACCCAACGTGCAGCATCGATTCCATTGCGGATGACGTGAATCTCGGCCAAACGCGGACCGAACAGCGCGGAGATTTCGTCGCGCATCGACGTCGAACATGCGATCAGCGAGTCGGATTCGCGTGCGAACCACGACTCAAGCGCATGCACCTGGCGGCTGATCGAGCCGTTGATCCAGCCCGAATGCCGCCCTGCCTCAGTAGCGTGGATGGTGGAAACCATTGGTAAATCGAAGAACTCGGACAGCGCCACGGCGGGGTGTGCTACCAGCCAATCGTGGGCGTGGACGACGTCGGGCGCGAAGTCCAGGGACAGCCCGGCCCGAACCATCGAGTGCCCCATCGCCAGGGTCCACGCCATCATGTCGCTGCCGAACTCGAATCCGTGTGGGTCCTGCGCAGCGGCAACCACCCGAACGCCCTCATGCACCTCATCGGTGGTTGGGTGCGTGCTGGGGTCCGTACCCGACGGGCGACGGCTCAGTACCACCACCTCGTGGCCTGCCGCTACCAATGCCGTCGCCAGATGATGGACGTGCCGCCCCAGGCCGCCGATCACCACCGGCGGGTACTCCCACGACAACATGAGCACCCTCACGTGGGCGCCTTCGATGACCGCGAGGGTGCGTGGAATGCCCCCTTTTTCGGCGTGTCGTGGGGACGACACGCACGCTCGCGCAGGGGAAGTACCCTCACGGGCGGGGAAGCCTCCTGGCATCCAGCGCGCCGAACAGCCCGTCGGCGCGATTCCACCCATCGGCCAGCCGCTGCGCGGTGTCGCGATGACCGGACGCCAGTGCGCCCGCGATCTCGCGGGTGGCGTGGGCATGCAGGTGCGCGCGGTAGCGCGCGTAGTCGGCCGCCGAGTCCTTGCTCACCATGAACGGCCAGTCGCTCGACACGGTCAGCAGCGTCTCGCGCAGGATCTGATCGGCGACGAAGTCGCGGGCATGCGGCGAATCGGTCTGCTCCAGCGCCTTGTCCACCGTCGTCAACGCGGTGTCGACCACTTCGGCGTTCAGCCGCACGAGATCGGCCACCTGCTCGCCGGCCCACACCTGCCAGTCCTTGCCGGAACCCCAAGAACTGGGCGGCAATTGGACGGGTGCGCCGACGAATCCTGCGGCTGCTGCGTCGGCCAACGTGCCGAGCCGCACGCCGGCGGCAGGCAGTTCCCGCAGAACGCGCTCCAGCCACATCGGCCCCTCGTACCACCAGTGGCCGAACAGCTCCGTGTCGAACGCGGCGATCACATGCGCTGGTCTGCCGAGCCGCTCGGTTTCGGAGACGAGGCGTTGACGGACGATGTCGACGAAATCGGCGACGTGGCCGTTCACCGCCCGCTCTGCGCGCGCGGGGTCGTACGGCGCCTTGTCGTCAGACGGGATGTTGCGTCCGGTCACGCGGGCAGGCTTCAGCCCGGTGTGGTGGTCGAGGGCGTGGAAGTCGCGGTACGCGGCGTGGCCGGGGTAGCCCGACTTCGGCGACCACACCCGGTAGCTGACCTGCAGGTCGCGGCCGAACGCGACGACGTCGGACCCGTCGACCGGCCGGCCCAACGCGGTGTCGCCACGCAACGAAGGTCCGTCGACCATGAAGTGCCGGATTCCCGCTGCGGCGTAATCGTTTTCCATGCCCGGCGCGTACGCGCATTCCGGCGCCCAGATGCCTGCGGGCGTATGGGCGAAGCGTTGCTGCGCGTCGGCCAGTCCCTCGCGCAGCGCGAACTCGCGCAGTCGCGGGTGCAGTAGCGGTTGGAACGGGTGTGCCAGCGGACCGCCGAGCAACTCGATTGTTTCGGCATCGATCAGCTCGCGCAGCAGCGGGCTGGCGCCATGCTGCCACAGCGTCGCGAAGTCGTCCAGCGCCTGACCGGCTTCGCCATACTCGCGAATCCCGAACTCGCGCAACGAGTCCCGCTCGTGGAGTGTGGTTGCCTCGAGTGCGCGCAGCTGCCAGTTGGCCAGCCAGTGGTGCATGCCGTCGAGGCAGTAGGGGTCGTCGAGCTGGGCCGCCACCACCGGCGTGATGCCCAGGGTCACCAGCCCGCGACGGTCCTCGGCGGCCAGCTTCCGCAGCACCCGCATCAGCGGCAGGTAGGCCGCCGACCAGGATTGGTAGAGCCATTCCTCGCCGACGGGCCATCGGCCATGGTGGGCAAGCCACGGCAGGTGGGTGTGGAGGACCAGGGTGAACATGCCTGGTGTGCTGTCGGTCACTGCCGCACCGCGATCGCCACCAGGTCGAGGCTGCCGTCAACGTCGCGGTCCCCGGCCACAACCAGCTCGAAGTCGTCGACCGTCACCGACGCCACGTCGGCGAGCAGCTCTCGTGGCCACGGCGCGTCCGCCAGCGCGCGTTTGACCTGTGCGTCGATGATCGAGCCGCCGTGCTTCGCATCGAGCGCAGCCAGGCGCGGTGCGTGGAACACGCCGCTCATCGATCTCAACCCGAAACCTCCGTCGACCAGCAACCTCGTGAGCTCGTCGGCGTTGAGCTCTCGAATGTGGAACGGGTTGACGGGGGTGTCGCGGCCGGGGGAGAACGTGATCCGATTCGGCGTCGACATCATGAGCAGACCGCCCGGTCGCAGCACACGGACACATTCGGCGACGAACTGCGGCTGGTCCCACAGGTGCTCGATGACCTGGAAGTTCACCACGACGTCCACGGATGCGTCGGGCAGCGGCAACGAGGCGAGGTTGCCGTGGCGCACGTCGACCCGGGGATAGCAGGCGCGCACATGGGCGACGGTGAGCTCGTCGTAATCCAGGCCGATGACGCTTCGGGCCACGTCAGCGATCAGGTCGGCGCCGTATCCCTCGCCGCACCCGGCCTCGAGCACGTCGCGACCCGCGCAGTGCCCGGCCAGCCTCCGGTACACCACCTCATGGCGGCGAAACCAGTAGTTCTCCTCCGCCAGGCCGGGGACCGTGCGTTCGCCGGTCAGCGCCAGGGAGTCGTGTGCGCTCATCGCAAGGCAGGCTATCCCGATTCACCCGGTCGGCGAACACTTGGAGACAACGCGCAGACAGATCACCTGCGACGACCCGCTATGGTGTACGGGCGAACCTCGCTAAGTTACCCGTTAGTAACATGGCGTGCAGGCGAATCGTTTTACTGCTGGCCGGGTCACTCGGCCATCTTGAGGAGGGCAAACCACACCCATGACGAACATCGTGGTCCTGATCAAACAGGTCCCAGACACGTGGTCGGAGCGCAAGCTGAAGGACGACGACTACACGCTCGACCGCGACGCCGCCGATGCGGTGCTCGACGAGATCAACGAGCGCGCCGTCGAAGAGGCGCTGCTGATCAAGGAGAAAGAGGGCGACGACAGCACAGTCACTGTGTTGACCGCGGGCCCCGAACGGGCGACCGAGGCGATTCGGAAGGCGCTTTCGATGGGCGCCGACAAAGCGGTGCACGTTCTCGACGAGGGCATGCACGGCTCCGACATCGTGCAGACCGGATGGGTGCTTGCCAAGGCGCTCGGCACGATCGAGGGCACCGAGCTCGTCATCGCCGGTAACGAGGCCACCGACGGAGTGGGCGGCGCGGTGCCGGCGATCATCGCCGAGTACCTCGGCCTGCCGCAGCTAACCCACGTGCGCAAGTTGTCGGTCGAGGGCGGCAAGGTCACCGGCGAGCGCGAGACGGACGACGGCCTGTTCACCATCGAGGCGTCGCTGCCCGCCGTGGTGAGCGTCACGGAGAAGATCAACGAGCCCCGGTTCCCGTCGTTCAAGGGCATCATGGCCGCCAAGAAGAAAGAAGTGGCCACGCTGACGCTGGCGGAGGTCGGCGTCGAAGGCGATGAGGTCGGATTGGCCAACGCGGGCTCCAAGGTGCTGCAGTCGCAGCCGAAGCCGCCCAAGACCGCAGGCGAGAAGGTCGAGGACGACGGCGAGGGCGGCAACAAGGTCGCCCAGTACCTGGTTTCGCAGAAGATCATCTAAGAGAAGGCAATCGATCACTAATGGCTGAAGTACTTGTTCTCATCGAGCATGCGGAGGGTGCGCCCAAGAAGGTGAGCCTCGAATTGCTCACCGCCGCAAAGACATTGGGTGAACCGTCCGCTGTCGTTGTCGGCGCGCCGGGCACCGCCGACCCGTTGGTTGACGCCCTGAAGGCCGGGGGCGCGGCGAAAATCTATGTCGCCGAGGCCGATTTCGTCGACGACTACCTGCTGGTTCCGCAGGTCGACGTGCTGGGTTCGCTTGTCGAGTCGGCAAGCCCGGCGGCTGTGCTGCTGGCTGCCAGCGCCGACGGCAAGGAGATCGCGGGTCGGCTCGCGGCACGGATCGGCAGCGGCGTGCTGGTCGACGTCGTCGACGTCCAGGCCGGCAACAAGGGCGTCCACTCGATCTTCGGTGGCGCCTACACCGTCGAGGCACAGGTCGAGACCGACGTTGCGGTGATGACCGTGCGCCCCGGCGCGATCGAGGCCGAGCCCGCCGAGGGCGCCGGCGAGAAGGTCAGCGTCGAGGTGCCGCAGCCTGCGGAGAATGCGACCAAGATCACAGCCCGCGAGCCCGCCGCCGCCGGCGACCGCCCGGAGCTCACCGAAGCCACGATCGTGGTGGCCGGTGGCCGCGGAGTCGGCAGCTCCGAGAACTTCAGCGTGGTCGAGGCGTTGGCCGACTCGCTGGGTGCTGCGGTCGGCGCTTCGCGTGCGGCGGTGGACTCCGGCTACTACCCGGGCCAGTTCCAGGTGGGCCAGACCGGCAAGACCGTGTCGCCGCAGCTGTACATCGCGCTCGGCATCTCCGGCGCGATCCAGCACCGCGCCGGCATGCAGACGTCCAAGACGATCGTCGCCGTCAATAAGGACGAGGAAGCGCCGATCTTCGAGATCTCCGACTACGGCATCGTGGGCGACCTGTTCAAGGTCGCGCCGCAGCTGACCGAGGCCGTCAAGGCCCGCAAGGGCTGATTCTTCAGCGGTTTGGGCGCGCTCAGACGCGGTAGACGCTGCTGAGCGCGCCCAAATCGTCATCTAGCGTGCACGGACACGTCATGCGCACGACGCTGTCCCGAGATGCGGGTCAGCGACCTTGCAGGCATGAGCACCGCATCTGTTCTGCTGGCCACCGAAGGATCGATGTCCGGCTCGCCGGACGCGGCACCGACGTACACGATGCTGCTGTCCACCGACCAGAACCTCGTCGAAGAAGCACAGCGGCTGCGCTACGAGGTGTTCACCTCCGAACCCGGATTCGAGCTCACAGCCACCACTGACGCCGACCGCTTCGACCAGTACTGCGACCACCTACTCGTGCGAGAAGACGCCTCCGGCGAGCTCGTGGGCTGCTACCGGATGCTGCCGCCGCCGGGCGCGATCGCCGCGGGCGGGCTCTACACCGCCACCGAGTTCGACGTCCGGGCGCTGGACCCGCTGCGGCCGTCGCTGGTCGAGATGGGCCGCGCGGTCGTCCGCGAAGAACACCGCAACGGCGCGGTCGTGCTGCTGATGTGGGCCGGCATCTTGGCCTACCTGGATCGCTGCGACTACGACTACGTCACCGGCTGCGTGTCCGTACCGCTGTGCGACGCCCGCGGGGTGCGGGACTTCGTCCTGCAGCGATATCCCTCGGCTTACAAAGTGCGGCCACATCGGCCGATACCGCTGGCCGACGCGCCCGTGCCCCGGCGCGTGACGGTTCCGCCGCTGATGCGCGGCTATCTGCGGCTCGGCGCCAGAGTGTGCGGTGAGCCCGCCCATGACCCGGATTTCGGAGTCGCCGACTTCATGGCGTTGCTCGACAAGCGCCGCGCCGACATCCGCTACCTGAAGCGGCTGAGATCCGTCGGCGCGGCCACCGAGGCGCTGAAATGACCGGCGCGCACGCGTGGCTGCCACGCGCCTCCTGCGACGAAAGTTGTGTGCGCGTAGGGCCGGTCGACGCCTGGGGACGCCTGGCGCGTGCTCTGCGCGGCACGGCTCGCACGGTTCTCGTGCTGACACTGCTGTCCGCGAGTCCGCTGCTGGCCATTCCGCGCCTAGGCCACACCCGGGCGATTCAGCTGTATTTCAGGATGCTGTTGCGCTGCATGGGGATGCGAATCACCAAGTCCGGCAGCCCGATTCGCAACGTGCCCGGCGTGCTGGTGGTCAGCCCCCACATTTCCTGGGCGGACGCGTTGGTCATCTACACACTTGTATCCGGCAACGTCGTTGCGAAGGCCGAACTGACCCAGTGGCCCGGGGCGAACCTGATGGCTCGCGTGATCGGGGTGATCCCGATCGAACGGACCAAGCTGCGGCGGCTTCCCGGTGTGGTGGACGCCGTGGCCGAGCGGCTGCGGGCGGGCCAGACCGTGGTGGCGTTTCCGGAGGGCACCACCTGGTGCGGCCTGGCGTACGGGCCGTTTCGGCCGGCCATATTCCAGGCCGCGATCGACGCGGGCCGTCCGGTGCAGCCGCTGCGGCTGAGCTATCACCAGCGCGACGGCCGGCCGTCCACCAGTCCCGCGTTCGTCGGGGACGACACTTTGCTCTCGTCCTTCTGGCGGTTGGTGTCGGCCCGCGCGACGGTCGCGCACGTGCACGTCGAGGAGCTGCAGCTGCCGGGGGACCACCGCCGCGACCTGGCCCTGCGCTGCCAGGTGGCCGTCCGGGACCCCGGCGCCGTCCGGCCTGAACACGCCCTGGTCGCCTGACAGCAGCCAACCGGAGGCCGCCCGGGCGACGGCTAAGCTGGACCGGTTATGACCCCGCCCTCTGCTCTTCGCGCAAGCGGCTCATCGCTAGCCCGTTCGGTGTACCTCGACCACGCCGCCACCACCCCGATGCATCCCGCTGCGATCGAGGCGATGTCGGCTGTGCAGGCCACGGTCGGCAATGCGTCGTCGCTGCACACTTCCGGCCGCGCCGCCCGCCGCACGATCGAGGAGTCCCGCGAGACGCTGGCCGAAAAGCTCGGTGCCCGCCCGTCGGAGGTGGTCTTCACCGCCGGGGGCACCGAGAGCGACAACCTCGCGGTCAAGGGCATCTACTGGGCACGCCGCGACGCCGACTCGCGCAGGCGGCGGATCATCACCAGTGCGGTCGAGCACCATGCCGTGCTCGACGCAGTCGAGTGGTTGGCCGAGCACGAGGGCGCCGACGTGACGTGGTTGCCCACCGAGAGCGACGGCGCGGTGTCGGCTTCCGCGCTGCGGGATGCCTTGCGGGCACACGACGATGTCGCGCTGGTGTCGGTGATGTGGGCCAACAATGAGGTCGGCACTATCATGCCGATCACCGAATTGGCAGCGGTTGCAGCGGAATTCAACGTGCCGATCCACAGCGATGCGGTACAGGCGATCGGGCAACTGCCGGTCTCGTTCGCCTCGAGTGACCTGTCGGCGATGAGCATCGCTGCGCACAAGTTCGGCGGACCGACCGGTGCCGGCGCGCTGCTGCTGCGCCGCGATACCGCCTGCGTTCCGCTGTTGCACGGCGGCGGCCATGAGCGTGACGTGCGTTCCGGCACACCCGATGTCGCCGGTGCGGTCGGCATGGCGGTGGCGGCCAGGCTTGCGGTGGATGGGCTGCAGACCCACAGCGGGAAGCTGACGGCGCTGCGTGATCGACTCATCGACGGCGTGCTGTCGGTCGTCGACGATGTTCGGCTGAACGGGCCTCGAGACGCGCGGCTTCCGGGCAACGCGCACTTCACCTTTGCCGGATGTGAAGGCGACTCGCTGTTGATGTTGTTGGACGCCAACGGGATCGAGTGCTCAACGGGATCGGCGTGTACAGCGGGCGTTCCACAGCCGTCGCATGTGCTGCTCGCGATGGGCGCCGACTCGGCGGCTGCGCGTGGTTCCATCCGACTGTCGTTGGGGCACACCAGCGTGCCCGAAGACGTCGACGCTGTGCTTGACGTCCTTCCCCGTGCGGTGGCTCGCGCGCGGCAGGCCGCGCTGGCGAGTGCGGGGGCGAAATGAGAGTGCTCGCCGCGATGAGCGGTGGCGTGGATTCGTCGGTGGCCGCAGCGCGGATGGTCGATGCGGGCCATGACGTGGTCGGCGTGCATCTGGCGTTGTCGTCGGCGCCCGGCGCACTGCGCACAGGGTCGCGCGGTTGCTGCTCGAAGGAGGACGCGGGCGACGCCCGGCGGGTGGCCGACAAGCTCGGAATCCCGTTCTACGTCTGGGACTTCGCGGATCGGTTCAAAGAGGACGTGATCGACGACTTCGTGTCGTCCTACGAGCGTGGCAAGACTCCCAATCCGTGCGTGAGATGCAACGAGAAGATCAAGTTCTCGGCGGTGGCGGCGCGGGCGCTGGCGCTGGGCTTCGACGCGGTGGCCACCGGTCACTACGCGAGGCTGTCGGACGGTCGGCTGCGACGGGCGGTTGACGCCGAGAAAGACCAGTCATACGTGTTGGCAGTGCTGACGGCCGAGCAGCTACGGCATGCGCTGTTCCCGGTGGGCGACACTCCCAAGCCGCGGATCCGGGCTGAGGCCGCCGAGCGGGGACTGGCGGTCGCCGGCAAGCCCGACAGTCACGACATCTGCTTCGTTCCGTCCGGCGATACGCAAGCGTTCCTCGGCGAGAGGATCGGCGTGCGCCGCGGGGCGGTCGTCGACTCCGCGGGGACCGTGCTGGCAGAACATGACGGCGTGCACGGCTTCACGATCGGACAGCGCAAAGGCCTCGGCATTGCCGGACCCGGGCCGGACGGGCGGCCGCGCTACGTCACTGCGATCGACGCGCGCACCGCGATGGTGACGGTTGGCGACGCTTGCGATCTACAGGTGTGGCAGGTGTCGGGGGAGCGCCCGGTGTTCACGTCGGGCGCAGGGCCGGCAGGACCGGTCGAGTGCGCGGTGCAGGTGCGCGCACACGGCGGGCTGGCCGACGCCGTGGCGGAGCTCGTCGGGGACCGGCTCGAGGCCCGGCTGCGGCGGCCGCTGCGCGGTGTGGCGCCCGGGCAGACGATGGTGCTCTACCGGCCGGACGCCGACGGCGACGAAGTGATCGGCAGCGCGACGATCACTTAGCTCCCACCTTCGCGGCGATGCGTGTGGCAACAAGGTCAGGCACCACATGGGTGTACCCGCAGTAGGTGACCTCGATCAGCACCGTGGACTGCAGGCGGTAGATGCGACCGCAGTCACCGGCACTTTCGGCGCGCAATGTCTGCGGATCAGCAGTCCAGTCGTAGACGAATGCGTATCCGGAACTCGTTGCGCCGCAGGTCTTCACGAGATCGGTGACATTGTCGAACGCGCGGACAGCGGTGTCGGCGTCGACATAGGCTGCCGCGGCCTCGGACAGCAGCGCTCCCTTGGGCGGCGTCTGAAAACTGGTCTTGTGGAACTGCTTGACGTCGGGACCGAAGATCGCGGTTTCGCGGAAGACGAACTGGCACTCGGGTGGTGCGGAGTCGACCAGCAGTTCGTTGTCGACCATCTGCTTCGAGTCCATACCGGGCACGCCGTTCAGGTCGAGTCCGGCGCCGGTGAGGTCGCGCAGCTCGGGCGTGGTCAGCAACAGCTCGTCGACGTCCATGCCGTCCAGGTAGGGGCCCTCCGCCGGCGGCATCAGCGCGAGGCCGCCGACGACATGCGCGCATCCGCTGGCCAGCGTCACCGCGGCCAGGCAGCTGAGCAGCGCGCTGCTGCACCGGGCCATGATGACTTGAGAATACTGTTGCCTACGTGAGTGCTTTCGCGGCCGCGACAGGAGTGGGATCGTGGCCGGGCACCTCGCCCCCGCGGGCCGCCGAAGTGGTGGTGGGCGAGTTGCACACACTGCCGCATCTGGTCGAGCTGCCGGCGCGAGGCGTAGCGGCGGACATGATCGGCCGGGCGGGCGCGCTTCTGGTGGACATCGCGATCGATACGACACCACGGGGATACCGGGTGGCGGCGCGGCCCGGCGCGGTGAGCCGGCGGGCTCGCAGCTTTCTGAACGAGGACATCGATGCGCTGGAGGAGGCGTGGGAGCGCGCCGCATTGCGTGGCGCCGACCGAATGGTCAAGGTGCAGGCCCCGGGGCCGGTGACGTTGGCGGCGCAGCTCGAGCTGCCGACCGGGCACCGCGTGATCACCGACGCGGGGGCACTGCGCGATGTGACGACGTCGTTGGCGGAAGGCGTTGCGGCGCATAGGGCGGAGGTGTCACGGCGGCTGGAGTGCCCTGTGGTGGTGCAGTTCGACGAGCCGTCGTTGCCTGCCGCGTTGGCGGGCAGACTGACGGGCGTGACCGCGTTGACGCCCGTGCATCCGGTGGACGAAACGGTGTTGGTCGAATTGTTCGACGAATGCGTGGCTGCGGTGGGCAGTGAGGTGGCGGTGCACTGCTGTGCGTCTGAGTTGCCATGGGAGATATTGCGGCGCAGCCGGATACATGCGGTCGGAGTGGATCTCTCGGTGTTGACCGCGGGTGACCTCGACGGCGTCGGCGAGCTTGTGGACAGTGGGCGCACGGTGATGATGGGGGCGGTACCCGCCGCGGCAGGGGAACGCACGCCGCCGGCCGACCAGCTGGCCGGGCAGGTTGCCAAGGTGACCGACCGGCTCGGCTTTCCGCGGCATCTGTTGTCCGAGCGAATCGGCGTGACGCCGGCATGCGGGCTGGCCGGCGCGACACCCGAATGGGCCTGCACGGCCGTCGAATTGGCGCAAAAGGTCGCCGACGCGTTCGTGCGAGACCCGGAGGCGATCTAGCGGCTGACGAGCTCCTTGATCAGCTTCTTCGGCGCCACCGGCCGGTAGGACGCGTCGACGAGATCGCGAACCTCGTCCCAGTCCACGGTGCCGACGGAGAAATCCAAGCCCAGCCAGCCGGAGGCGCTCATATAGGCGGGATAGAAGAAGCGGCTGTCCTGCTCGAGTGCTGGGCGGTCGACCTCCTCGACCTTCACCAGCATCGAGTACGGGAACGGCACCATCTCAGCCCCGGACCTCTTCTCGTTGCCGCCGTACATCCATTCACCTGCACGAATACCTCACATCAGATCACAAGAGACATCTGTAACTGTGGATGGTGGCAGCTGTGCGCGACACCATCAAGGACATGCACGGCGCGGATCGCGTCGTGATGGCTGTCGTCGTGACATTGCAGCACATCCGATCCGAGCCGTTGGCCCATCTGATAATCGGCTCTGCCCAACACGCCCACGACGGTGAATGGCTAACCGCATCGCCAGCGGTGTCAGCCCTTGCCGAGGAGATGATCGGCGGCTCTCAGCCCGACCCGGCGGCGGCGCAATGGCTCATCCGCGTTGTGCTTTCGTTGTGGTACTGGCCGGTGAATGAGCCCGGCACCGAATTGCAGCTGCTTGAGCGATTCCTCGGACCCTTGTTCACCGAACGTTGAGGGCAGGTTTCTGAGACGAACTTCTGCGAGTCGCAGTTGTGGTCTATTTCGAGACCGCGTCCAGTTCTGTTCGGGCTTAGTCGATCTGGTCGTATGCGTACGCCACCATCTCAGCGGTGGTCATGGTCTCGCCCTTTCGGGCGAGCGATTCGTAGGTCTGGTCGCCGAGGACATCGCGGAGGTGGGCGACCGCGGTGTTGATCTCGGGGGCCGCCGCCGTGGTTAAGGCGCTGACGACAGTGAACCCGGCGATGGTGGCCGCTGCGGATGGTTCCCAACATCCGGGGGGAAGGGGAACAGTCAGTCATGGTTTATGCCCCCACGCTTGGATGAATAGGTGAGACACCACCGTCGTGTCCGGATCGGCGATATGATCGGTGATCTTCTGTGTGATCGAGGTCAGCTCGTCGTGCTCAACAAACCCGCCCTCAACGAGGCGGTCACGCAGGTTCTCGACGAAATCGGCGAGAATCGAACGGCGCTGATATCCCGGCGGGTAAACGTGCACAATCGGGTTGACCTGGACATCAACGAGACCAGCGTCGCGTAGCAGACGCGGAGTCTTTCGGCCGATATACAGATCGATCCCATTCGCACGCGAATACGCGTCGAGCAACTCGACGGCACGCGTCCATTCGTCCAATTGCGGATCGCAGACGTGCGCAACGAAGTCGGCCTCGTGGAACGCGACCCTACCGCCGGGTTTTACCAGGGCGACCGCCTCCCTGACGACTTCTTCAGGTTGCGGCACATTGACCAACACCAGCCGCGCGGTCGCGACATCGAAAGCTGCCCGCCGCAGACCGGTTGCACGCGCGTCACCCTCGATGACTTCGACGTGACCCAGGCCATTCTCGGACACCATGGCTTGAGCGAGTGCGACGGCGTCCGCACTTCGCTCCACCCCAACGACAGTGCCGGTCGAACCCACCCGTGCGGCAAGAAGGTCCAGGCACCCCTGTGGTCCGCAACCGATATCGACAACCCGGTCGCCCGTCCCGATGGCGAGCTGGTTGAATAGCCATTCTGACTCATGTGCGAGTTGTCGGGCTTGCGCCTGCAACCGTTCCTGCTCCGCTCGTCGGTAACCCAAGAAATACTTGTCATCGCGCACCACATGGCCTCCATCCTCGGAAGATGCTGTGAATCAGTGTTCGCCGCCGCTGTGGTTAATGCGGCAGTTTCGTCGGTTTTGGCAAACTTCCGATCGCAACCAACGTGCGAAACTCCCGGCCGAAGTTCGGGTGTAATGCGTCATGGCAGGGACGCTATGCCGCGGGCCACGACTGCTGCGACGGGGGTCATCCCCCAACCCCGGCGCGTGGCCGGTTCGCGCATAAGGTCGGAGCATGACCGACGAGGTCCCCGGAGAAACCGGAATAGCGGCTCCTGCGCGCATCGTGGAGGCGTTTCTCTATGCGCTGCGTGATAAGAATTGGGATACCTTCGCCTCCGCGATGGACGACAACGTCGTCTACCACAACGTCGGCACGCCGATCATCAACGGCCGCTACCGGACAGTGAAGTTCCTGCGTCTCATGTTCGACCGGCCCAGCGCGGGCTTCGAGGTCCAGATTCACCGCATCGCCGTCGAGGGCACCTCGGTGTTGACCGAGCGCACCGATGTGATGGTCTTCGGGCCGTTCCGGATGCACTTCTGGGTGTGTGGTGTGTTCGAGGTGCGCAACGGCAAGATCACGTTGTGGCGCGACTATTTCGACATCCTCGACATGCTCAAGGCCACGGTGCGCGGGTTGGCTGGGGCGGTCGCGCCGTCGCTCAAGCCGACGCTGTAATACCCATGCCGATAGCAGATTTTGGATAGCTGCGCCAGCGTGGCCCAGGGGGTGCCCGCCAGCCGGCAACCTCATGGCCGAGTTTTCGACGTGCCCCAGGCGCAGCGGTGAAGGTGCAAACATCCGCTGAAACGTAAAGCAACGTCAGACTAGCCGGATTAGTCTCCTTACAAGACCCCTCTTTCGCGTGAGGAGACTGATGCGGGTTCAGAACGCTCGGGCAGCCTTGGCGGGCTGCGCCACGGTGGTCGCCATCGGTGCGGCTAGCCCTGGCGCCGTCCACGCTGATACCCCATGCAAGCAATGGCGATTCGACGGGTACACCGAGTTCGACTACTCAGACGGCGGAAAGTTCACATTCATTTATTGGGGTCCCAACATCCCGTTCAACGAACCCACGTTGGTTAGAGCAATTCCGCCCAATGGGGGACCGGCAGTGTTGAGCCAGGTAAACGGATACATCGACGGAAACAACCACGTCGAGATGTATACCAGCCGTCTCGTCTTTATCGGCGGCGTCACCGACGACGGGTTTGCCTACGGTATCGTGGCCACGACCGCAGGTGATCACAGCGGTTCATGGAGATCAGCCGCGCCGCTGCGGTGTGCTGACAACGGTGGGTGAACGACAACCGTGTTTACCTAAATCAGTTGTGCCACTAAATTTTTCGACTGATGTGATTCACCGCGCCGCCTGGCCCGCTCTTGCATGAGGGCACGGCGGGCGGGGAAGCATGATGGCCGGGGTCCCCCAGGTCGAAACGACCCCGGCCACTGGGGCACGCACCGGACCTAACACGGTGGTGGAGTCAATGGCCCCAACGAAATGGACTTAGCGACCAAGCACAAACCGTTGGCGGAATTTCGCCATTAGTTCATCCAGTTGCGCGGCGGTCAGAGCCGGTGCAGCAGGGACTCGGTGCTTTCCTTGTTGGTCTTGTCATTACCGACCACGACGGATGGCCTCCTCAAGGCACAGCGATCATCGGGCACCAGGTGCCCAACACATTCGAACCCGATTGGGTGCAATTATGACCCGTCGCCCGATCCCCGACGCCCACGTCCCGCCGAACCGACCAACGACCCATTCGAATCGGTCCCAGACGCCCACGTCCCGCTCGAACCGACCGAACAACGATGACTCTATGCCTTGAACAGCCACGGAAGGGGCGAGTTCAGATGCTGGTCAGAGGGGCTTCGTCATCCCGCCGGTCGTCGATGGCCGAAGGTGATCTCCCGCTGCAACTCCACCGCCTATCTCGCACTGATCGCCCGCCAGCCCGACTTCGTTTTCGCCTGTCACGAGGTCGGGGCAGTCGACGGCCACCCAGCCGGTCGGCGTGTAGCGGCTCACAGTGCGGTTGGCGTCGACGCTGACGAGTGTGCGCTCGGGGTCGATGAAGTAGCGCATACCCAACTGCACTACACTCATGCACTCATGATTGAAAGGGCCGAAAGCTCATCATTGCAAGGGTCGAAAGTCCTTGCCGCAGAGTGCTATACCGTCATACCAGGGGCAGACACACGTAGATCCAATCTGAAGTTCAACACCTCGGCGGCGGACCCGCGCCGGGACAGATATACGCGCCCGCCAATACTCCACTTGGTGGGCCTGCGCGTAAGTGATCCCTAAGTGCTGTGCGACATCTGGCACGATGGTGGTGTCGGTCTCGCTGCCGATCAACATGTTGCAAATACCACGGCCCGGTTTCCAAAAGCCTTGTTCGTACGGGATGTCGGACGGAATTGCGGCGAGGAACTTCGACTCACCCTCGTTGGGCGGCATGCCCCGTCTGGGTGAGCAGATCAGCGGATCGTCGTGAGCGCCACACGATGTCGGGTCGGCCAGGGCCTGAGGGCGTGCATGGCCTTGCTCTATACGCCGGTCCTTATACGGCCTTCTCAGACGCTCTGGAGGGCCAAGATCGGGCGTGTGGCTCAACAGGGCAGGGGTCACGACGCCATGTCACCCCGATGACTGGCCTCTTGTTTGCCTTCCTCTGCGACCGGAAGGTCTTCCACGACACCGCACTGGCACCGAAACTGTCGGTGCCGCCGCCTAGAGTTCACCGTGGATCGTCACCCAAATTCGCAGAATCTCACAACAGACATGCTCCTACCTCGCACATCGGCGGATCCGGCCCCCGGTCACCGATACTGGTCGATCAGCTCGAAGGCAAGAGATGTCGCCATTGCGCGGTAGCGATCCCGATAGTCGCATCTGCGCCTGCAAGCGCGGCCTGAGCGGGAAGCGACGGGTTTACAGCAGGTGAACGCTGGTAGACCGTTGTCTTACTTCACCCGTACCCATAGGGGGTGAACAAATGAGGGTTTTCCAGGTTGCCGGTCGCGCTGTGACCAAGACCGCTGATGCGACGACGGCAGCCGCAGGCGCAGTAGGCGGCGCTGCGGTTAATGGTGTGGTCGGCGGTGTGCAGGGCGTAGCCACCGGGGTCCGCAATGGCGTAAGCAGCGGCAGCCACTCGACGGCTATGGCCGCCTTGACACTCGGCGCAGTCGGCGCGGTGGGACTGGTCGAGTGGCCCGTCTTGCTCGCCGTGGGTGGCACTGTGCTTGTGGTGCACCAACTCTCCAATCATCGCAACGGCCAACCGTGGACCTCATCGCGGTCAGCGCCCGCTGTTTCTGCGGCATCTTCATCGTCAGCGCGCAATTCGCCTGCGAAGCGAGCACCTGCGAAGAAGGCAGCGGCTAAGAAGGCACCCGCGAAGAGGGCAGCCGCACGCAAGTCGAATTCGCGGCGCCCTTCCACCGCCCGGAAGTCCTGACCTAGCCGCAGGTCTCCTATTTCACCGCACGCCGATCTGTCGCCGGTCTTCGGCAGCCGCGTGCCTCGATGAGCAGTCGGCACTATGCCGTACCCATCAGGGCCGAAGGACCCTTTGCGGGTCGGCGTCAGAAGCGAATGATCGTGATGTCGAGGTTTCATGCCGCAAATAATTTCTTCGCGCCGGACGCCTACGGTCGGCACCCCCGGATGCCCTCGACAGGTCAAAAGGACTAATCATGCACTCTCGCAAAGCAATCCCAATCCTTCTCGCGCCACTGGCCGCGTTGAACAGCGAGGAAGGCGACCGGTGATCACCGGGGGCGAGCGCTACCGCGACCTGCCGGGGACGTGTGACGAGTGCGGGCTGCAGCGGTCCTTCGATGACCCGTGGTACCACGTCCGCATCGGCGTCGGCCCGTACTGGAGCCAGACCGTGCTCAGCGTGCGCCACCTGTGCCCGGAGTGCTGCCTCGCGCTGGGGGTTGCGGTGCCGACGTAAGGGGCCAGCGCGGCTCCTGCGAGTATCCACCGTTTCCGGCGCATGAACGCAGCTCCGGTCGCCGGGAACCCGTTTGACGCCGTATCGACGCCAGGCTGTGGCGTTGGTGCGCTCCGATAGCCTGCGATGGTGGCGCAAGAGGCAACATCGGAGATCGACCCCATCGACCCTGACGTGCGGCGGCGCTGGCAAGAGCTCGCGGACGAGGTCCGCGAACACCAGTTCCGCTACTACATCAAGGACGCGCCGGTCATCTCCGACGCCGAATTCGACAAGCTGTTCAACGAGCTGGTCGCCCTGGAAGACCGGTACCCGGAGCTACGGGTCCCCGATTCGCCCACCCAACTGGTCGGGGGTGCGGGCTTCGCCACCGACTTCAACGAGGCCGAGCATCTCGAGCGGATGCTGAGTCTCGACGACGTGTTCAATACCGATGAGCTGGTGGCCTGGTCGATTCGGGTGGAGAACGAGATCGGTGCCGACCCCTACTACCTGTGCGAGCTCAAGATCGACGGGGTGGCGCTCGCACTTGTATACCGCGACGGACGCCTGGAACGTGCCGCCACCCGCGGCGACGGCCGGGTCGGTGAAGACGTCACCCTCAACGCCCGCACAATCGACGATGTACCCGAACGGCTCACACAGTCAAGCGATTTCCCGGTGCCGACTGTGCTGGAGGTGCGCGGTGAGGTGTTCTTCCGGGTCGCCGACTTCGAAAATCTCAACGCCAGCCTGGTCGAAGAGGGCAAGGCCCCGTTCGCCAATCCCCGCAACAGTGCGGCCGGATCGTTGCGGCAGAAGAACCCGGCGATCACGGCCAAGCGCAAGCTACGAATGATCTGCCATGGCCTGGGGTATACCGAAGGCTTCCGCCCCGCGACGCTGCACGACGCCTACACCGCGCTGGCGGCCTGGGGTCTGCCGGTCTCTGAGCACACCACCCGCGTCTGCGGCCTCGCGGCCGTCGAGGACCGCATTACGTATTGGGGCGACAGTCGTCACAATGTCGAACACGAAATCGACGGGGTGGTCGTCAAAGTCGACGACGTCGCGCTGCAGCGCCGCCTGGGCTCCACATCGCGCGCGCCCCGCTGGGCGACCGCCTACAAATACCCGCCAGAGGAGGCGCAGACCAAGCTGCTCGACATCCGCGTCAACGTCGGCCGGACCGGGCGAGTCACGCCGTTTGCGTACATGACGCCCGTTCGCATCGCCGGGTCGACGGTTGGCCTGGCGACGCTGCACAACGCGTCCGAGGTCAAGCGCAAAGGCGTGTTGATCGGTGACACGGTGATGATCCGCAAGGCCGGCGACGTCATCCCGGAGGTGCTGGGCCCGGTGGTGGACCTGCGCGACGGCACCGAAACAGAGTTTGTCATGCCGACGCACTGTCCTGAGTGCGGCACGCCGCTCGCGCCGGCCAAGGAGGGCGACGCAGACATCCGGTGCCTGAATGCGCGGTCATGCCCAGCGCAGTTGCGGGAACGCGTATTTCACGTGGCCGGCCGTGGCGCCCTGGACATCGAGGGGCTCGGCTACGAGGCGGCAATCGCGCTGCTGAAGGCCGATGTGATTGCCGACGAGGGCGACCTGTTCACCTTGTCCGAAGACGATCTGCTGCGCACCGATTTGTTCAGAACCAAGGACGGCGCCTTGTCCGCCAACGGCGTACGGCTATTGCAGAACCTAGACCGGGCGAAGTCGCGGCCGCTGTGGCGGGTGTTGGTCGCGCTGTCCATCCGTCACGTCGGCCCTACCGCCGCACGTGCGCTGGCCACCGTATTCGGCAGCATCGACGCGATCGAGGAGGCGTCTCAAGAGCAGTTGGCCGCCGTCGAGGGGGTCGGGCAGACGATCGCCGAGGCCGTCACCGAATGGTTCACCGTCGACTGGCACCGGGCGATCGTCGACAAGTGGCGGGCGGCGGGTGTGCGCATGGAAGACGAACGCGACACCAGCATCGTTCGCACGCTGGACGGGCTGTCGATCGTGGTGACCGGATCGTTGACAGGATTCTCCCGCGACGAGGCCAAAGAGGCCATCGTCGCCCGCGGCGGAAAGGCCGCCGGTTCCGTCTCGAAGAAGACAGCCTTTGTGATCGCCGGTGATTCACCGGGATCGAAGTACGACAAGGCCGTCGAGCTCGGCGTGCCAATCCTCGACGAGGATGGCTTCCGTGCGCTGTTGGAGAACGGCCCACCGACGCAGTGAGCTACCGTCGCAGGTAAACCGCACACGTCCCGGTGTGGCAATGGAATTTGTAAGCGAACCTCGGGTCTCTCCGGGCCAGTGCGCAGGTGACCGTGTCGTCCCCGACGATCAGCATCCGCACCCTGGCGTCGTCTATGAAGCGACGAGCTTCCTCCTGGTCGCGTCATCAGCGATCCGTTGCGCATCGCGTGACAGGTCGAAAGGCCAGGCATAGTAGGGCAATTCGGCTGTCTGATCGAATGCCGTTATCTCGCCAGGGCGGACTTTGTTTATCGTATCGAGGTACGGCCACGGGGGTCCGTCGGCCCCGACCGCCCGTTGCCGTTCTGCGAGATTCATGTGCACGTAGTCCTGCAGCGGCGGACCCTCGCCCGTCAGCCGATATGCCACGACGATGCTCTGGACCGCAGCGAGCGCGACCACGCCGAAAACCAGCCAGCGGGCTGGGTTTCGGATGCGATCGACGCAGGGCACCGCGATCGCGATGGCCAATCCGGCGAACCCCAGCACGAACCGCGTCAACGACGGGTCCGGCACCGCCAGCATTGCGACCGCGACGAGTGCCACAGCCGGTGACCGCGCGCGCACCGTGTGAACGACAGCGACCGGAAGCGCGATGAGAAACAGCAGCCCCAGCCCGCCGACGCGCATGTCGAACACCGGAACCGGCGGGAAAACCGTTGTCCAGGAGGAAAAGACACGTAGCACTAAATTGCCTTGCGTCCGTGGGGTGTTCGCGCCGGACGACAGTAGCTCCGTCGTCACGTGCAGGCCCGGAAGGTGCACCGGCCCGAAATCCACACGAACCGGCCAGATGGGGTTCCCGTGGCGAACGACGTTCACGACGTATGTCTCGGCACCGAGGACCAGTGCGACGAGTCCCGCTGGCACAAAGGTCGAGAACACGCCTTCGCGGCGCGCGAAAAGCCAACGCCGCCAGCAACAGAGCGGCATCCAGCAACGCAGTGGGTTTAGTCCCGAGAAATAGCCCGATCGCGATGCCTGACAGCAGTACGCGCCTGACATCGAGCGGCCCGAGTACGAACGCAGCGGCCGTCAGCAAGAACGCCGCCGACGCAACGTCAACATAGTTCGTCGGCAACTGCAGAAACACCGCCGGAAGCGTCAACCACGCCGCGCCGGCCGCGACGGCATGATCGGTACGCGCGGCCTGGCCGCGCGCGATCGTCGCAACGGCCACGGCTCCCATCAAGCCGAGCGGCACACCGGCCAGGTCCACCAAGCGATCGTCGGGAAGCATTGCGCGCCAGGCGATGAAGAGGTACTCGCCTATGTGTGGATACGTCGACAGGTACGGCACGTCGGATGGGACGTCGGCCAGCGTGCCGCGCTGCAGAGCGAAGTTGACGAACGGCAGGTGATAGCCGAGCGCGTCCCATTGCCAGACCGGCAGGTAGTAGGCGGCGACAACCGGGATCCCGACCGCGACAGCCGCGACGAGAAGAACCCGGCGACGTCGGCCCGCTGACCGCCCGTCGCCACGGCAGCCGCCACGGCAGGCCGCGCACCCACACCGTCAGAACCACGACACAGGCCACCACCACCAGCGCGCCGAACAGTGCCCAGGTGGTCAAAAGTCCCACCGCGCCGAGTAGACGCACGCACACCGCGATCAGCGCCGCCGAGACCGTCGCGCCCGCCAACACCGACTGCATCCCGGCGCGGGGCAACACGAGGGCCCCGAGGCCGCGAACCGTTATCCAAAGAAGCGGAACCGCAATTGGAAGCAGCCCCCACGGGGTGAGCGCCGGCACCGCGCCTCAGCGCAGAATCGTCGCG
Source organism: uncultured Actinomycetota bacterium (assembly GCA_963744085.1). GTDB lineage: Bacteria > Actinomycetota > Actinomycetes > Mycobacteriales > Mycobacteriaceae > Mycobacterium. The sequence continues at coordinate 606,883 of CAVUSK010000008.1, read as the reverse complement.
ACGATCCCGGACAGGTAACCCAACCGAGCCACCTCCGAAGGGCGGAAGTCCGGGCCACCGGGGCGACCCAGCATCACTGCGCAACACGGGTCGCCCAGCGGCGCCGCCGCCAAGGTGGTGTCCATGTCGCGCCACACCTGCGGCACCCAGTCCGCTGAGCCGTCGAGTGCCGTCGGGTTTTCCAGTGGCAGCCATGGCGCCGAGTCGGCGGCCGTTTCCGGTGAGCCCGGACTGCCGACAATGCGCTCGAATCCGTGGTCGTGCAGCCGGACCACGGTGCACCAGCCGACCCGCAATACGCGCGGCGCCTCGTCGGCAAGCACCTGCAATTTGCCCATTCGGTCGGGCCCGGCAGCGATGTGATCGATCAGCTCGAGCTCGCGGTGCGCCTCGAGCAGGCCGGTGTGCGGCCGGATGCTGACCACCCGAACGTCGTTGAGCGCCTCCGCCGCGGTGATCAGGGTGTCGGGCATCGCGCCGGGGGGCAGATCCACCACCAGGTCATCGATCGCGATCCCGGACGTCCGTTCGACGACGTCGAGCGACAGGATGTCCGCACCTGTCGAGCCGAGCGCCACCGCGAGGGAGCCGAGGCTGCCGGGCCGGTCGACGAGCTGAACCCGCAGCAGATACGAAGACACGGGCAACACTGTCGCACAGCATGCTCGCGTGAGCATGCCAGCGGCACCACTACTAGGCTCGGCGATCGTGGCTGATGAAGGGTCGCTCCGCAAGCGTCGCTTCGAGATTGAAGGGTCGCTCCGCAAGCGTCGCTTCGCGATCTCCCGCGACGAGGTTGCCCGGCTGGCCAAGCTGGCCCGCCTCGCGCTCACGGACGCCGAGCTGGACAGCTTCGCCGGACAACTCGACGCGATCCTCGGCTACGTCAGCCAGGTCCAGGGCGTCGACGTGACCGACGTCAAGCCCACCGGCAACCCGCTCAAGGACGTCAATGTCACCCGTGCCGACGTCGTCGAGCCCTGTCTGTCGCAGGAGGAGGCGCTGGCCGAGGCGCCGGCCACCGCCGAGGGACGGTTCGCGGTGCCGCAGATCCTCGGGGATGACTTCGATGAGCCGCTTGCGCGAAGAGCAACAGATTCCGATGAGCCGCTTGCGCGAAGAGCAACAGATTCCGATGAGCCGCTTGCGCGAAGAGCAAAAGATTCCGATGAGCCGCTTGCGCGAGGAGAGGCCGCACCGTGACGGAGCTGATCCGCCTTGATGCCGCGACACTGGCCGGGAAGATCGCAAGCGGCGAGGTGTCGTCGGTCGAGGTGACGCAGGCCCACCTCGACCAGATCGAGGCCACCGACGCGCAATATCGCGCGTTCCTGCACGTAGCAGCCGAGCGGGCGCTGGCCGATGCGGCCCGGGTTGACGCTGCTGAGGAGCCCGCGTCGGCGCTGGCCGGGGTTCCGCTGGCCCTCAAGGACGTGTTCACCACCAAGGACATGCCGACGACCTGCGGCTCGAAGATCCTCGAAGGCTGGCGCTCCCCGTACGACGCGACGGTGACGGCGAAGCTTCGCCAAGCGGGCATCCCGATCCTGGGCAAGACCAACATGGACGAGTTCGCGATGGGCAGCTCGACTGAGAACTCCGCGTACGGCCCGACTCTCAACCCGTGGGACGTCGAGCGGGTGCCGGGCGGATCCGGCGGCGGCAGCGCCGCGGCGCTCGCCGCATTTCAGGCGCCGCTGGCGATCGGCTCTGACACCGGCGGGTCGATCCGCCAGCCCGCGGCACTGACCGCGACCGTCGGTGTCAAGCCCACCTACGGCACGGTGTCGCGATACGGACTGGTGGCGTGCGCGTCGTCGCTGGATCAAGGCGGGCCCTGCGCACGCACCGTTCTCGACACCGCGCTGCTGCATGCCGTGATCGCCGGCCACGACGCGAAGGACTCCACCTCGGTCGAGGCGGCGGCGCCTGACGTCGTTTCCGCGGCCCGCGCCGGTGCCGCCGGCGACCTGAAGGGGGTGCGGATCGGGGTGGTCAGCCAGTTGCGCGGTGACGGCTACCAACCGGGCGTGCTGGAGTCGTTCAACGCCGCCGTCGAGCAACTGACCGCGCTGGGCGCAGAGGTGAGCGAGGTTTCGTGCCCGCATTTCGAACACGCAATGGCGGCCTACTACCTGATCCTGCCGTCGGAGGTGTCGTCGAACCTGGCCCGGTTCGACGGGATTCGGTACGGGCTTCGGGTCGGTGACGACGGCGCGCACACCACGGAAGAGGTGATGGCGCTGACGCGCGCGGCAGGACTCGGCCCGGAAGTCAAGCGCCGCATCATGATTGGCACGTACGCGTTGTCGGCCGGATACTACGACGCGTACTACAACCAGGCGCAGAAGGTGCGCACGCTGATTGCGCGGGACCTTGCCGAGGCGTACCAGAAGGTCGACGTGCTGGTGTCTCCGGCGACGCCGACTACGGCGTTCCGGCTGGGGGAGAAGGTCGACGACCCGCTGGCGATGTACCTGTTCGACCTGTGCACGCTGCCGCTGAACCTGGCCGGGCACGCGGGAATGTCGGTGCCGTCCGGGCTGTCGCCCGACGACTCGCTGCCCGTCGGGCTGCAGATCATGGCGCCCGCCCTGGCCGACGACCGGCTGTACCGGGTGGGCGCCGCGTACGAGGCCGCGCGCGGGCCGCTGCCCACTGCGATCTGAGCATCGGCCTGCCCGTATCGACTGGAGGGAGCAGGATAAGGACCATGCGGATCGGAATACTCACCGGCGGTGGCGACTGTCCCGGCTTGAACGCGGTGATCCGCGCGGTGGTACGCACGTGCGAATCCCGGTATGGCTCGTCCGTTGTGGGCTTCCAGGACGGTTGGCGCGGGCTGCTCGAGGACCGGCGGGTCCAGCTTGCCAACGACGAGCGCAACGACCGTCTGCTGGCCAAAGGCGGCACGATGCTCGGAACCGCTCGGGTTCACCCGGACAAACTGCGCGCGGGGTTGGACCAGATCAAGCAGACACTCGACGACAACGGCATCGATGTGCTGATACCGATCGGCGGTGAAGGCACGCTGACGGCCGCGAATTGGCTCTCCGAAGAGAACGTTCCAGTGGTGGGGGTGCCCAAGACCATCGACAACGACATTGATTGCACCGATGTGACATTCGGACACGACACCGCGCTGCAAGTGGCCAGCGACGCAATCGACAGGCTGCACTCCACGGCCGAGTCGCATCAGCGCGTGATGCTGGTCGAGGTGATGGGTCGGCACGCCGGGTGGATCGCGTTGAACGCCGGGCTGGCGACCGGCGCGCACATGACACTTGTTCCCGAGCAGCCATTCGACGTCGAAGAGGTGTGCCGACTGGTAAAGCGTCGATTCCAGCGCGGCGAGTCGCATTTCATCTGCGTGGTGGCCGAGGGTGCCAAACCGGCGGCTGGCTCGATGTCGTTGCAGGAGGGCGGCCTCGACGAGTTCGGCCACGAGAAGTTCACCGGCGTGGCCGCGCAACTGGCGCTGGAGGTCAACAAGCGCATCAACAAGGAAGTGCGGGTCACCGTGCTGGGGCACGTGCAGCGCGGCGGCACCCCCACGGCGTACGACCGGGTGCTGGCCACCCGATTCGGGGTCAATGCCGCCGACGCGGCGCACGCCGGCGAGTACGGGATGATGGTGTCGCTGCGAGGCCAGGAGATCGGCAGGGTGCCGCTGGCGGAGGCCACCCGTCAGCTGAAGCTGGTGCCGCAGAGCCGCTACGACGACGCTGCCGCGTTCTTCGGCTGAGCGAGCAACTCGCGGCACAATGCGTCGGCCAGCCAGTCCGCGAAACGGTCGAGGGGCCAACCCCGTCGGCGCACCAGGCGGTCGTAGAGCGCAGGGTCGCTGAAAAGCCAAGCAAGATCGGTGGCTTGGTCGGCCGTCAGCTCATTGTTCAGAGCATTGAGATCGATCAGCCGGTTCACGATATTGCGGGCACCCTCACGACGTTGGTTCTGCGCATCTTCGAAGAGTGTTCGTGCCGCGGGGTCAACGTTGGCGGCGAATTCCATCGCCTGTACAAGGGCGGCGACTCTCTCGTCGATCTCCACCAGCACGCGTGCCCATCCGCGCAGCATCGCGGTGGGATCTGGGTCTCGTAGGAGCCGTCTCACCTCAGGCCGATCCGCCACTGCCACCGGCTCGTCGTCGCCGGCGATCGACCAATCAAGCGCAAGCTTGAGCAAGTCGATCTTGCCGCCCACGGCGGTGAACACGGTCTTGCGGCTGACGCCCGCTTCATCGGCGATGGCATCGATTGTGGTGGCGCCGAACCCATCGCGGGTGAACAGCATGCTGGCCGAGGAGACGATCGTCTGCTGCGTCTGCCGCGCTTGGGCGGCTCTCAGCATCGACCTGTACTGCCGCCGGGCAGGGCTTGCCATTTAGGTGACTCCTAGTGTAATCATTTAACCCTAGACTACCTCAATTTGGAGCAGGACGTGCGAACTGTGATCCTCGGGGCGGGCCCGACTGGCTTGTTCACCGCGGTCGCGCTGGCTCGGCGCGGCTACGACGTCGTCGTGGTCGATCGCGACGCGGGACCGATGCGGCATGCGCCCTACGGGTGGGACCGCAGGGGCGTCATGCAGTTTCATCACCCACACGCGTTTCGCGGGCAGGTCGTGGAGGCGTTGCAGATCGAGCTGCCGGATGCGCTGCGGCAGTTGATTGCAAGGGGTGCGGTGACGACGTCCGGCACTTCGCGGCCGACGGGGCTGCTCTGCCGAAGAATCCTGTTCGAGCGGGTCTTGCGTCAGACAGCGTCGACCGAGCCCGGCGTCACCCTGGTTACCGGGCATGTGGATCAGATCGTTCGCGAGCGAGGTCATGCGGCCGGTATCCGGGTCGCGGGCAGGACACTGTCGGCCGAGCTCATCATCGACGCATCCGGGCGGGCGAGCCGCGTGACCGCCGCCATTCGGCCGCCGGCCATCGGGCACCCATGCGGCGCGGCGTATGTCAGCCGCCACTATCAACTGCGCGACGACGCAACGGTGGGATCGGTCGACTCTCCAGTCGGTCTTTCGTTGAGCTTCGATGGATACAGCGCGGTCGTTTTCCTGCATGACAATCGGACCTTTTCCGTGGTGTTGATCTACGACGGCGCCGAACGCGCGTTGCGCGAGCTCAGACATGCGGCCGTGTTCGAGTCGGCGCTCAATTCTATTCCCGCGCTGGGGGAATGGGTCGATCCGGATCGCTCCTATCCGATCACCAATGTGCTTCCCGGGGGCAGGATCTACAACACCTACCGCGGGCAGTTCAACGAGCACGGCTGCCCTGCCCTGCCCGGCATGGTCTCGATCGGCGATGCGGTATGTACGACAACGCCGTTGGCGGGCCGCGGAGTGACGCTCGCCTTGATGCAATCGCGGGCCATCGTCTGGCTGCTCGACGAACACGGTCGTGACTATTTCACGTGCACAGCAGCTTTCGACCAGTGGTGTTTCGACAACATCAAGCCATGGTTCGACGACCACATCTACGCGGACGCAGAACGCTTGCGGAGGTGGGCAGGCCACGACATCGACTTGACCCGACCCCTGCCATCGGACCTGATCGTCGACGCGGCCGAGGCGGATCCCCGACTGCGGCCCCTTCTCGCGCCGTACCTGACCATGGACGCACTCCCGGCGAGCCTGTCGATCGCCGAGGCGTGCGCCAGGCAGATCTATCAGACGGGTTGGCGACCAACCGTCCCGGCCGGCCCGACCGTCCATGAACTGGCGAAGCTGTGCGTAAGTGGGCGCCTCGTGACAGCGTGAGGGTGATCAGACCATGATCGCCCAACTAACATCGACGGCATGACTCTGGCTCCCACGGCGGAACTGCTCGACTACGACGAGGTCGTAGCGCGATACGAGCCTGTTCTCGGCCTCGAGGTGCATGTCGAGTTGTCCACCGCCACCAAGATGTTCTGCGGGTGTCCGACCACGTTCGGCGCCGAGCCGAACACGCACGTGTGCCCGGTCTGCCTCGGCCTGCCGGGCGCGCTGCCGGTGCTGAACGAGGCCGCGGTGGAATCGGCCATCAGGATCGGCCTTGCGCTGAACTGCGAGATCGTCGACTGGTGCCGGTTCGCCCGGAAGAACTACTTCTATCCGGATATGCCGAAGAACTACCAGATCTCGCAGTACGACGAGCCGATCGCGATCAACGGCCACTTCGATGTCCCGCTCGACGACGGGACCAGCTTCAGCGTCGACATCGAGCGGGCCCACATGGAAGAAGACACCGGCAAGCTCACACACCTGGGCAGTGAGACGGGCCGCATCAAAGGCGCCACGATGTCGCTGTTGGACTTCAACAGGGCCGGTGTGCCTTTGATCGAGATCGTCACGAAACCGATAGTCGCCACCGGTGCCCGCGCACCCGAGATCGCGCGTGGGTATGTCACGGCGCTGCGCGACTTGCTGCGCGCGTTGGGTGTTTCGGATGTGCGGATGGACCAGGGCTCGATGCGCTGCGACGCCAATGTGTCGCTGATGCCCATCGGAGCAACGGAATTCGGCACACGCACGGAAACGAAGAACGTCAACTCGCTGAGAAGCGTCGAAGTGGCCGTCCGCTACGAAATGCGTAGGCAGGCGGCGATTCTCGCATCGGGCGGCCGGGTTCACCAGGAGACCAGGCACTTTCACGAGGACGGGTACACCTCGCCGGGCCGGAGCAAGGAATCGGCGGAGGACTACCGCTATTTCCCGGAGCCCGATCTGGAGCCGGTCGCGCCCGCCGCGGACCTGGTGGAGCGGCTGCGGAAAACGTTGCCTGAGCTTCCATGGTTGCGGCGCAAGCGAATTCAGGAGGAGTGGGGCGTCTCCGACGAGGTGATGCGCGACCTGGTCAATGCCGGTGCGGTCGAGTTGGTGGCCGCGACGGTCGAGGCCGGCGCATCCAGCGAGGCCGCTCGCGCGTGGTGGGGAAACTTCTTGGTGCAGAAGGCCAACGAGGCAGGTGTGGAACTCGACGCTCTGCCGATCACGCCCGCGCAGGTCGCCGAGGTGGTCACGCTGGTCGATGAGGGCAAGCTGTCGAACAAGCTGGCCCGTCAGGTCGTCGAGGGGGTGCTGGCCGGCGAGGGCGAACCCGGGCAGGTGATGAATGCGCACGGCCTGGAACTGGTGCGCGACGATTCGGCGCTTCAGGCGGCGGTCGACGAGGCGCTGGCCGCCAATCCAGACGTTGCGGAGAAGATCCGGGGCGGCAAGGTGGCTGCCGCGGGCGCGATCGTCGGTGCGGTGATGAAGGCCACCAAGGGGCAGGCGGACGCCGCGCGCGTGCGCGAGTTGGTGCTGGCCGCCTGCGGTTAGACCAGGTCGTCCTTCGGCCGCGGGAAGCCGCCACCGGTCTTGAACAGCGGGAACACCACGTCGTCGAGCTTCATCGCGTCCCCGAACGTCTTGTTGACCGTCGCGCCCCAGATGTTCCCGTCCGGAGACACCGCCAGCGCCCAGGCATGCCCGTGCTCGTCCTGGCGAACCACCTCGGGCTCACCGGTCACCGACCCACTCTCCGGCGCCATCCGCACAGCGACCGTCTGCTTGGTGTCGACCAGGTTCACCAGAATTGTGCCGCCGAGCGCAGCGCAGCCGGCCACGCCGGGCTTATCCGGCCACGTCCAGACCGTCGAGGTCTTGGAGTCGGCGGTGATCCGCTGCAGCCGATCCGCGGTGGGCGTGCGGTCGGTGATGTAGAGCGAGTTGTCGGCGGGGTCGACGCACAGGCCACCGGCCGACCCCATGTTCGACATGGCCGTGGTGATCGGGGCCTGATTGACAGTGGTGGGCTGTTCGATCCGAATCACCTTGCCCGCAAGCGAATTCGGGTCAGCCGCCATCGCAGGGTTACCCGCGTCGCCGGTGAGAACCACGAGCGTGGTGGGGCTGGTGAACATCAGCGCCCCGGTGTTGCCGGTCGCGCCCTTCGGGATTCCCGTGAGGATGTCTTTGGGGACGTCGCCGTCGGCGATCCGGATGACGCGGTTGTCGGTCGGTGTGCTGACGTAGGCGTACATCAGCCGGTCTTGCTGGTAGGTCGGCGACAGCACGATGTCCATCAGCCCGCCGTCAGCGGACGGGTCGACCGGGATGACGAGCTTGACCTTCGGCTCCGCGTTGACCGACACCTCTTTGACCGCACCGGTGGTGCGTTCGGCGACCAGCGCCGACTTACTGTCCGGGAGCATGACCAAGCCGCTCGTGCTCTCCAGGCAGCCCTGCATCACGCCCGGGGCGGGACACTCCTTGGGAAACGGGTTATCGGGCAGCGGAGGAGGGGGCGGGGGGCTCGAGGTGGGCGGCGGCGCGAACTCGGGTTTGGTGGTGAACGGCTGGGAAGTGGCGTTGTCGAACCGGGCGCAGCCCGTGGCCAGCAGCACCGCCACGAACAGCGCCGACAACGCCACTCGCACCGGTCCGCGCACCCGCATGCCCGCCAGGTTACGGATAGTTGGACCGGCGCCGCCACGCAGACACACAGCGAGTGCGGGCCGTCGCGTTGGCTTCGGACAGATAAAGGTGCGGTGACGGCCCGGTACAAATCCACGATTCAGGGGTTACTTGCACTTACGCTGGCACAATGCACCCGCATGACTCGCACGCCTGGCAACGGCCTTCCGGCTCGGCGCCCGCCTCGGCACGCTTGGTCGACCCTGAGGATGATCTGCCGTCAGCGACCTACGGCGGTGACTACGAAACCACCAGAATCCCGGACTACAGCTCCGTCGACCCGGTGTCCGGCCCATCGGGACTCGACCTCCTTGCGGACCCCGACCCGCTGCCCTACGTCGACCCATCTTTCTCAGGTCGACATGACGGGATGGCGCCGGACATCGAAACCCACGACACCCACGACCCTGCCGACCCGCGGGTTGCTGCTGCCAAGCGCCGTGGCACCCAGGATCTGGGACTGCTGCTGCTTCGCGTGGCGGTCGGGGGCATCTTCATCGCGCACGGAATGGCGAAGGCGTTCGGCCTGTGGGGCGGCCAGGGATTCGACTCGTTCAGGAATTCGTTGTCGGACATGGGTTATCAGCACGCTGACCTGCTGACGTATGGGGCGGCCGGTACGCAGATCGTGGCGGGCGTGCTGTTGGTGCTGGGCCTGTTCACGCCATTGGCTGCCGCGGCAGCGCTGGCGTATCTGATCAATGGGTTGGCGGCCAACGTCGCTGCCCAGCACGACGCCGGCTACATCGGGTTCTTTCTGCCCGGCGGCAACGAGTACCAGATCCTGCTGATAGTCGCGGCCGCGTCGATCATCCTCGTCGGCCCGGGCCGCTACGGCTTCGACGCGGGCCGCGGGTGGGCCCGACGGCCGTTCCTGGGCTCGTTCGCGGCCCTGCTGCTGGGCGTCGCCGTAGGGGTGGGCACCTGGATTCTGCTGAACGGCAGCAATCCGCTCGCCTAGTCGGCCACCGACCCGTACGGGTTCGGCACCCGCCCGCCGCTGACCTCGGCCAGCAGCGGCAGCGTCGCGAAAGTGACCGCGGGCAGTCGCAAGTCTCCGCCTGACGCCAGCTCCGCGCGCGCCCATGACCCCTTGACGAACCGCAGACCCCTGATATCGGCCCAGTCGACGGTGCGACTCCCCAGCAGCGTGCGCGCAGTGACCGTCTGCGTGTCGGCCACCGTCCGCAGCCGCACGATCATCGCGGACGCAATCACCGGAACGACCAGCAACGGAGCGGTCCACGGCACCGCGAGTACCACCGCAAGAAGGCCGAGCGCGCCGAAGCCCGACGCGAGATGTGCCGTCGGGGAAATGCGCAACACGACCGGCTTGGGGCCCGGTCGCGGATCGCCGCTGTCCATGCAGGCATCATCGCATCAGCAGGAATTTGACCTTTGACCAGTGCGGAGGCTACCGTCGAAGGCTATGCAGGCTCGTGGATTGCTCGTAGTACTTATTCGGCGCGTGGGTGCGTAGCCGGGTATATCCAGCAATCACCGACGCGCAACCCTCGCAGCAGCAGAGCTGACGGGGGTTTTTTCTTGCTCAACACCGCGAAACAATCCAGATAGCAACGTCCAGACGACACCGAGATAAAGAGGACACCGTGAGCGCACCTACCACGCGACCACAGGACTGGTCTGCTCCGGCACAGCCTGCCAACGGCGGGGCCGCTGCCGGCGACCTGCCGAGTCACGCGAAAAGAATTGCGCCCCAACAGCTCACCGGCGCCCAGGCGGTCATCCGGTCGCTGGAGGAGCTCGGCGTCGACGTGATCTTCGGAATCCCCGGCGGCGCAGTGCTTCCGGTGTATGACCCGCTGTTCGATTCGCAGAAGCTGCGCCATGTGCTGGTACGCCACGAGCAGGGCGCCGGTCACGCCGCCAGCGGTTACGCGCACGCCACCGGTCGCGTCGGCGTCTGCATGGCGACCTCGGGGCCGGGCGCCACCAACCTCGTCACCCCGATCGCCGACGCGCAGATGGATTCCATCCCCGTCGTCGCGGTCACCGGACAGGTCGGGCGGCCGATGATCGGCACCGACGCGTTCCAGGAGGCCGACATCACCGGGATCACGATGCCGATCACCAAGCACAACTACCTGGTCCGCAACGGCGACGACATCGCCCGGGTTTTGGCCGAGGCGTTCCACATCGCCGCGTCCGGCCGTCCCGGAGCGGTGCTCGTCGACATCCCCAAAGACGTGCTGCAAGGGCAGTGCACGTTCAGCTGGCCGCCCGTCTTGGAGCTGCCCGGCTACAAGCCGAACAGGAAGCCGCACGCCAAGCAGATCCGGGAGGCCGCGAGACTGATCGCCGCCGCACGTAAGCCGGTGCTGTACGTCGGCGGCGGCGTGATCCGCGGCGACGCCGGCGCCGAGTTGCTGGACCTCGCCCAGCTGACGGGCATCCCCGTCGTCACCACGCTGATGGCCCGCGGCGCGTTCCCGGATAGCCATCCGCAACATCTCGGCATGCCGGGCATGCACGGAACCGTCGCGGCTGTGGCCGGGCTACAACGCAGCGATCTGCTGATCGGACTCGGCACCCGGTTCGACGACCGGGTGACCGGCAAGCTGGCCACCTTCGCGCCGGAGGCGAAGGTGATCCACGCCGACATCGACCCCGCCGAGATCGGCAAGAACCGCAACGCCGACGTACCGATCGTCGGCGACATCAAGGCGGTCATCACCGAGCTCACCGAGGCGCTGCGCAAGACCGGTATGCGCCGCGAGGGCCTCGACGACTGGTGGGAGTACCTCAGGGGTGTGCAGAGCACCTACCCGCTGAGCTACGGCCCGCAGAGCGACGGCAGCCTCAGCCCCGAGTACGTCATCGAGACGCTGGGCAAGATCGCCGGCTCCGACGCGGTGTATGTGGCGGGCGTCGGCCAGCACCAGATGTGGGCGGCGCAGTTCATCTCCTATGAGAAGCCGCGCACCTGGATCAACTCCGGCGGCCTCGGCACGATGGGCTACGCGATTCCCGCGGCGATGGGCGCGAAGCTTGCCCGACCCGACGCCGAGGTGTGGGCAATCGACGGCGATGGCTGCTTCCAGATGACGAACCAGGAGCTGGCCACCTGCGCGATCGAGGGCGCGCCGATCAAGGTCGCGATCATCAACAACGGCAACCTGGGCATGGTGCGCCAGTGGCAGACGCTGTTCTACGACGAGCGCTACAGTCAGACCGACCTGGCCACCCACTCGCATCGGATCCCCGACTTCGTCAAGCTGGCCGAGGCGTTGGGCTGTGTCGGATTGCGTTGCGAACGCGAAGAAGACGTGGTCGACGTGATCAATCAGGCACGCGCGATCAACGACCGCCCGGTGGTGATCGACTTCATCGTCGGCGCCGACGCACAGGTGTGGCCGATGGTGGCGGCCGGGACGAGCAACGACGAGATCCAGGCGGCACGCGGGATCCGGCCGCTCTTCGACACGGAGGATCTCGTCTGATGTCGATGTCGTCCACACACACGTTGTCGTGTGCTCGTCGAAGACAAGCCCGGCGTGCTGGCCCGCGTCGCGTCGCTGATCTCGCGGCGTGGCTTCAACATTCAGTCGCTGGCCGTCGGCGCCACGGAGCAGAAAGACATTTCGCGGATGACGATCGTCGTCAACGTCGAAGATCTGCCGCTCGAGCAGGTCAGCAAGCAGCTCCACAAGCTGGTCAACGTGATCAAGGTGGTGGAGCACGAGGACGACAATTTCGGTGGCCCGCGAGCTGGCGCTGATCAAGGTGCGCGCCGACGCGGGCAGCCGCAGCCAGGTGATCGAGGCCGCGAACCTGTTCCGCGCCAGGGTCATCGACGTCGCGCCCGAGTCGCTTGTCGATCGAGATGCACCGGCACGCCGGCAAAGTTGGAGGCGCTGCTGCGAGTCCTCGAGCCGTACGGTGTGCGCGAGATCGTCCAGTCCGGCATGGTGTCGATGGCGCGCGGCCCACGAAGTATCACCGGCGGCAAGTAACCGAGACAGAAGAGAAATTGACTGTGGCAGTTGAGATGTTCTACGACGACGACGCGGACCTGTCGATCATCCAGGGTCGCAAGGTCGGCGTCATCGGGTACGGCAGCCAGGGGCACGCGCACTCGTTGAGCCTGCGCGACTCCGGTGTCGAGGTGAAGGTCGGACTGCGCGAGGGTTCGAAGTCGCGGGACAAGGTCACCGAGCAGGGCCTCGACGTCGACACCCCCACCGAGGTCGCCAAGTGGGCCGACGTGATCATGCTTCTGGCGCCCGACACTGCGCAGGCCGACATCTTCAAGAACGAGATCGAGCCGCAGCTCGAAGACGGCAACGCGCTGTTCTTCGGGCACGGCCTCAACATCCACTTCGGGCTGATCAAGCCGCCGGCGAACGTCACCGTCGGCATGGTGGCCCCGAAGGGCCCGGGTCATCTTGGTGCGCCGCCAATTCGTCGACGGCAAGGGCGTGCCGTGTCTGGTTGCGGTGGAACAGGATCCGAAGGGCGAGGGCTTCGCGCTCGCGCTGTCGTACGCCAAGGGCATCGGCGGCACCCGCGCCGGCGTCATCAAGACGACGTTCAGCGACGAGACCGAGACGGACCTGTTCGGTGAGCAGGCCGTGTTGTGCGGCGGCACAGAGGAACTCGTCAAGACCGGCTTCGACGTGATGGTCGAGGCCGGCTATGCGCCCGAGCTCGCGTACTTCGAGGTGCTGCACGAGCTCAAGCTGATCGTCGACCTGATGTATGAGGGCGGCATCGCGCGGATGAACTACTCGGTGTCCGACACCGCGGAATTCGGCGGGTATCTGTCCGGCCCGCGGGTGATCGACGCGGGCACCAAGGAGCGGATGAAGCAGCTGCTGACCGAGATTCAGGACGGCACGTTCGTCAAGAAGCTCGTCGCCAACGTGGAGGGCGGCAACAAGGAGCTCGAGGAGCTGCGCAAGCGCAACGCCGAGCACCCGATCGAGATCACCGGCAAGAAGCTGCGCGACCTGATGAGCTGGGTGGACCGCCCGATCACCGAAACCGCCTAGTCTGCGCCGTTTCGGCGTCTAGGGCGACGCCAGCCGCCCTGCGACGGTGACCACCCGCCGGGCCAGATGTTCGAGGGCTGCGACTGTCGCCTCCGACAGGTCGTCCTTGTTCTCGGGTCCGGTGATGTGGCCGACGCCGTACGGGTTACCGTCGCCGAACTTCACCGGATCGGTGTAGCCGGGTGGCACGATGATTCCGCCGAAGTGCATCAGCGTGATGTACAAGGCGAGCAGCGTCGTTTCCTGGCCGCCGTGCGCGGTCTGCGACGACGTCCAGCCCGCGTACACTTTGTCGGCCAGCTTGCCCTGGGCCCACAACCCACCGAGCGAGTCGATGTACGTCCGGAATTGCGACGACGGCGAACCGAATCGGGTCGGTGACCCGAAGATCACCGCGTCCGCCCAGACGATGTCGTCACCGGTGGCGACCGGTAGGTCCTTGGTTGATTCATAGTTCGCGGACCACGCGGGGTTCGACGCGAACGACGCCGGCTCGCGGGTTTCGGCGATGTGCCGCAGCCGCACCTCGGCTCCGGCTGCCTCCGCCGCACGGGCAACGTGCTGCGCCATCGCGGTGCCGTGCCCGGTGGCCGAGTAGTAGATGATCGCGAGCTTCGTCATGGCGCCAGACTAGACGGCCGCTCGATGCCGAACTCGCGGCGAAGCATCGTGCGCGCGGCGTAGTAACCCGCCATTCCGTGCACGCCCGCGCCGGGCGGGGTTGCCGCGGAGCACAGGTACACCCCGGGAAGCGGTGTGGCCCAAGGGTTGAGCCGTGGCGTGGGGCCCGCGAGCGCGCGCCATGCATTGTTGCCGCCGACCGCGATGTCGCCGCCGACGTAGTTGGCGTTGTGCTCGGCCATCCGGGCGGCCGGGACGCTGCGGCTGGCGACGACGACGTCGCGGAATCCGGGCGCGAAGCTCTCGACGACGGCGGTGACGGCCTCGGTCTGGTCGACGGTCGATCCCGCCGGTACATGCGCGTACGTCCAGAACGGCCGCCGACCGCCGTCGTCCACGCGGCCCGGGTCGACGACGTGCGGCAACGCGGCCAGCACCATCGGCCGCTCGGCATGCGCACCCGCGGCGACCATCGCCTCGGCGTGCGCCATGTCCTCGCGATCACCGCCCAGATGGAATGTGGCAGCGGCCGCCAGCCGCGGATCCGACCACGGCACGTCGTCGGACAGGACAAAGTCCACCTTCGCCACCCCGGATCCAAACCGATAGCGGCGCAAACGGTTTGCAAACGAGGACGGCAGACGGTTGCCGTAGATTCCCAGCAGGGCCGTCGGCGCGGTATCGAACAACACCACACCACCCGGAGGGGCGGTGACCTCGGCGTCGGTGTGCAGCACGCCGCCGTGGGCACGCAGATCCGCGATCAGCGCATCGACGATGGCCTGACTGCCACCTACGGGTATCGGCCAGCCGACAGAATGTGCGAGGCTTGCCAACAGCATTCCCGCGGCCGCCGACGTGATCGACGGCAGCGGCGAAATCGTGTGCGCCGCAACACCGGTGAACAGCGCCTCCGCGTCGCGGCCTTGAAACGTCGCCTTCCACGCCGGGGTGCCCTGCCACGCCATGCGTATGCCGAGCCGCAGCATCGTCACCGGGTCTGCGGGCAGCGAACGCTTGTCGCCGAGAAGAAAGTCCACCACCTCGTCGGCGCGATCCACCATCGGTTCGAGCAGCCTGCGCCACGACTTACCGTCGTCGAGACCCTCGGCCTGTGCGGTCGAGGTCGCGGTACGCGATCGCCGCGGGGCGGTCGACGAACGGATTCGCGTAGGAGATCTCCGGCGCGGCCAGCGTCACACCGCGCGCCGGCAGTTTGAACTCCGCGAAGAACGGCGATCCGAGCGCCAGCGGATGCACGGCGGAGCACACGTCGTGGTGCACGCCGGGATAGTCGGGGTCGGGCAGCGTGCGGGCGCCGCCGCCGAGCGTGGGTTGCGCCTCGAGCACCTGCACCGACAACCCGGCCCGCGCGCACACGACGGCGGCGGCCAGGCCGTTGGGCCCACTGCCGACGACGGTGACGTCCACCCCACAAGTAGACCCCATTAGGCTGGCCGGGTGAGCCTGCCCGTTGTGTTGATCGCCGACAAACTCGCCGAATCCACCGTCGCCGCGCTCGGCGACCAAGTCGAAGTCCGCTGGGTCGACGGACCGAACCGCGAAAAGCTCCTGGCCGCGGTGCCGGAAGCCGACGCGCTGCTGGTGCGGTCGGCCACGACCGTCGACGCCGACGTGCTCAACGCCGGCACCAAGCTCAAGATCGTCGCCCGCGCCGGCGTCGGCCTCGACAACGTCGACGTCGACGCCGCCACCGCGCGCGGCATCCTCGTCGTCAACGCGCCGACGTCGAACATCCACAGCGCCGCCGAGCATGCAGTGGCGCTGCTGCTGGCGGCCGCGCGCCAGATACCGGCCGCCGACGCGTCGCTGCGCGAGCACGCCTGGAAGCGCTCGGCGTTCTCGGGGACCGAGATCTTCGGCAAGACCGTCGGCGTCGTGGGGCTCGGCCGAATCGGCCAGCTCGTCGCGCAGCGGCTGGCCGCGTTCGGCGCGCACGTCGTGGCCTACGACCCGTACGTGTCGCACGCCCGCGCCGCGCAGCTCGGTATCGAGCTGCTCACGCTGGACGAGCTGCTGAGCCGGGCCGACTTCATCTCGGTGCACCTGCCGAAGACGCCGGAGACGGCCGGGCTGATCGGCAAGGAAGCGCTGGCCAAGACCAAGCCGGGTGTGATCATCGTCAACGCCGCCCGCGGCGGGCTCGTCGACGAGACCGCGCTGGCCGACGCGATCACCAGCGGCCACGTGCGTGGCGCCGGCATCGACGTGTTCGCCACCGAGCCGTGCACCGACAGCCCGCTTGTTCGAGCTGCCGCAGGTCGTCGTGACGCCGCACCTGGGCGCGTCGACGGCCGAGGCGCAGGACCGCGCGGGCACCGACGTCGCGGCCAGCGTGAAGCTGCGCGCTGGCCGGCGAATTCGTGCCCGACGCGGTGAACGTCGGCGGCGGTGTCGTCGGCGAAGAGGTGGCGCCGTGGCTGGACCTGGTGCGCAAGCTCGGGCTGCTGGTCGGCGCGCTGTCGCCGGAGCTGCCGGCTTCACTGTCGGTGCAGGTGCGTGGCGAGCTGGCGTCCGAAGAGGTTGGGGTGCTTCGGCTTTCGGCGCTGCGTGGGCTGTTCTCCGCAGTGATCGAGGATCCGGTGACGTTCGTCAACGCGCCGGCGCTGGCCGCCGAGCGCGGCGTGGAGGCCGAGCATCAGCACTGCCACCGAAAGCCCGAATCACCGCAGTGTCGTCGACGTGCGGGCGGTCACCTCCGACGGCTCGGTGGTCAACGTCGCAGGCACGCTTGTCGGGTCCGCAGCTGGTGGAGAAGATCGTTCAGATCAACGGCCGCAACTTCGATCTGCGGGCCGAGGGCGTCAACCTGATCATCAACTACGTCGATCGGCCCGGTGCGCTCGGCAGGATCGGCACGCTGCTCGGCGAGGCGGGCGTCAACATTCACGCCGCACAGCTGTCCGAGGACGCCGAAGGTCCCGGCGCGACGATTCTGCTGCGACTCGATCAGCGACCGCCGGACGACGTGCTGTCCTGCGATCGCGCCGGCCGTCGGCGCGAACATGCTTGAGCTGGTGGACTTGTCGTGAAGCTGGCGATCATCGCCGGCGACGGGATCGGCCCGGAAGTCGTCGGCGAGGCCGTCAAGGTGCTCGACGCGGTGCTTCCCGGAGTCGAGAAGACCAGCTACGACCTGGGAGCGCGCCGCTATCACGCGACCGGAGAGGTGCTGCCCGACATCGGTGCTCGACGAGCTTCGCGGCCACGACGCAATCCTGCTGGGCGCGATCGGTGATCCGTCGGTGCCCAGCGGTGTGCTCGAGCGCGGGCTGCTGCTGAAGATCCGCTTCGCGCTCGATCACCACATCAACCTGCGGCCCGCGCGGCTTGTATCCCGGAGTCGAGAGCCCGTTGGCCGGCAACCCGAACATCGACTTCGTGGTGGTCCGCGAGGGAACCGAGGGGCCATACACGGGTACCGGCGGAGCGATCCGCGTCGGCACCCCGCACGAGATCGCCACCGAGGTGAGCGTCAACACCGCCTACGGAGTGCGCAGGGTGGTGCAGGACGCGTTTCAGCGGGCCGCGCAGCGTCGTAAACACCTGACGCTGGTGCACAAGAACAACGTGCTGACGTTCGCCGGTGATCTGTGGTGGCGCACGGTGCAGGAGATGGGCGACCGAATATCCGGACATCGAGGTCGCGTATCAGCACGTCGACGCGGCGACCATCCACATGGTCACCGACCCCGGACGGTTCGACGTGATCGTCACCGACAACCTGTTCGGCGACATCATCACCGACCTGGCCGCCGCGGTGTGTGGCGGCATCGGGCTGGCGGCGAGCGGCAACATCGACGCCACCCGCATGAACCCGTCGATGTTCGAACCGGTGCACGGCAGCGCCCCCGACATCGCGGGCAAGGGTCTGGCCGACCCGACCGCGGCGATCATGTCGGTGGCGTTGCTGCTCGACGCATGTGGGCGAGCCGGAAGCCGCTGCGCGCGTCGACAAAGCGGTCGAGGAGCATCTCGCGAGCCGCGGCGATGCCACGTTCTCCACCACTGACATCGGCGAGCGGATCCTCGGCCGGTTGTAGGACGTTTGCGTCAGCTAGACGAGTCGCACGCCGCGCGGGTAGCCGCGACGCACGGTGCGGTCCAGGATCCCGAGCGTGGCACGAAGCGCGCTTTCTGAAACGACGGGGAAGATCCCCGCGTCACGCCATTGCGAGTCGATGTTCGACCAGTCGTAAAAGGCGGTGACGACCGTGCCGCCGTCTTCAGCCGGCTCGAGACGATAGCCGTAGACATGCCCGATTTGTGGCCGGATGCGGCCCAGGACGGTCCACGCGATGAGCCGATCCTTCTCGAATTCGACGATGCTGACCGTGACGTCGTACTTGCCCATTTCGGGAAAGTCGTTGAGCGACTCGCGATCCATGTGGACGACGAAACTGTCGCCGGCGGCCGTGACCGGGTCGCCGTCCGCGTCCTGCAGCATCCCGGTGGAGTCGATGGCGACATGTCCCTGCGGATCGCAGAGCACGGCGAAGATGTCAGCGGCCGACGCCGCGATGGTCCGCTCGACCTCGATCCGTTCGCTCATGGATGGATCATGTCACGCCGCGCGATTCAATCCGATCGAACGGGAACCAGCGGCAGCGCCACCAAGGGGAACACCGCGCACGCCGCAAATGCAAAGCGGGATAACCTGCCGCTGCGATCAACGCACCGAATATCGGCGGCGCTATTCCGGCGGTCAGCAGTTGGCTGGTGTTCTGCGTGCCCAGGGCACGACCGCTCCAGAACGGCCCCGCGATTTCGGCTATCGCGGTGAACGCGAGCCCGTTGTCGCTGACGGTGATCACCGAAGCGACGATCATCACCGCGATGGAGAGCGGCGACCCGAGCTCATCGGTGAGCGCGAGCAAAGCCATCGCGAGCGCGGCGGCCACCGCGATCGTGCGGATGGGCCGCAGCCTAGACCCGACGCGGTCCGACCATCGGCCTGCCGCCACCCGGCCCAGCGCACCGAGCACCTGTGCCCCGGTGACCAGGGCTCCGGCCGAAGCGGCCGACCAACCTCGGTCGATCATCAGCCACACCAGCGTGAACGTCCAGACCACCACCTGTGGCACCACAAGCAGCACCGACACGGCGTGGATGCGCCACAGCACAGACGAACCCCGGTACGGGTTGGCCAGATCTTCTTGCGGGGCCTGCTCGCGCGCAGGTCGCGGCGGGTCGAGCACGCCGACGGCGCTCACCACCGCAGACGCTGCACACACGATCGCCGGAAATAGCAGCGCCGCACCGATGCCGTGGCTGTGCGCCAGTCGAGGAATCACCAATGCGCCCAACGCCACACCGAGCGGCTGCGCAGTCTGGCGAATGCCCATTGCCAAGCCCCGACGCTCCGGCGGAAACCATCCGACCACGAGCCGGCCGCTGGCGGAATTGCTGCTGGCGGCTGCCATCCCGCCGAGCAGCAGGAAAACGCCGGTCAGGATGAGGGAGCTGGATACCGCGGCTGCCGCGAACGCGGCGACGGCCGTCAACGCCGATCCGAGAACGAGCACGATGCGCTCGCCGAGCCTGTCCACCGCATAACCCCAGGCGAACAGCGTGAACACCATGCCGATGCTGGGCATCGCTGAGACTAGCCCGGCCTGGGCCAGATCCAGCCCGCGACGCTCGTGCAGCGTGGGAATCAAAAACGCGGCGCCGTTGATGAACACGTTGGCGAACAGCGTCGAGGACAATGCTATTGCCAGCATCGACCACCGCCGAGCGGTGCTGATGGTATCGGCGCCCACATAATCATCGTGGTGGTGGTCGCTAGGCTCTTGCAAATGCGCCTTGGTCGAGTTGCGAGCCCCGACGGGGTTGCCTTCGTCAGTATCGAAGGGTCCGCTGAAGGGGATACAGCCGACGCCATCGCCCGAGAGATTGCCGAGCATCCTTTCGGCACTCCGACATTCACCGGGCGGCAATGGCCCCTTGCCGACGTGCGGCTGCTCGCGCCGATTCTGGCGAGCAAGGTGGTGTGTATCGGAAAGAACTACGCCGCGCATGTCGCCGAGATGGGTGGTGACCGGGTCGAGGACCCGATCATGTTTCTGAAACCCAACACCGCGATCGTCGGGCCGAACGCACCGATTGTGCTGCCCAAAGATGCCAACCCTGTGCACCACGAAGGCGAGTTGGCCGCCGTGATCGGCAGGCCCTGCAGGGACGTACCGGCGGCGCGGGCGGCGGAGAACATCCTGGGATACACGATCGCCAACGACGTGACGGCGCGTGATGAGCAGCGTAAAGACGGGCAGTGGACCCGCGGCAAGGGGCACGACACGTTCTGCCCGGTGGGGCCGTGGATCGTCACCGGCATCGACCCGTCCGATCTGGAAATCCGGACGGACGTGAACGGCGAAGTGCGCCAACATAGTCGCACGTCGATGATGATCCACGACGTTGGCACGATCGTCGAATGGATCTCGGCCGTGATGACGCTGTTGCCCGGCGACCTGATCCTGACCGGCACACCCGAAGGGGTGGGGCCGATTGAAGACGGCGACACCGTCAGTGTCACCGTGGAGGGTATCGGGACGCTGACGAACCCCGTTGTCCGCAAGGGGAAGTGATGAAGGTCCGCGTTCGCTTCTGCCCGTCGCCAACCGGAGTTCCGCACGTCGGACTGATTCGCACGGCGCTGTTCAACTGGGCCTACGCCCGGCACTGCGATGGCGTCTTCGTGTTCCGCATCGAGGACACCGACGCCCAACGCGACAGCGAGGAAAGCTATTTGGCGTTGCTCGGCGCGCTTCGCTGGCTGGGACTGGAATGGGATGAAGGACCGGAGGTCGGTGGGCCCTACGGTCCGTACCGTCAATCCGAGCGGATGGACATCTACCGCGATGTCCTGGCGCGACTGCTCGCGGCGGGGGAGGCCTACGAGGCGTACTCGACGTCGGAAGAGGTCGAAGCGCGCCACGTCGCCGCGGGCCGCAATCCCAAACTGGGCTACGACAATTACGACCGCGACCTGACCGACGAGCAGCGGTCGGCGTATCGCGCCGAGGGCCGCCGCCCGGTGATCAGGCTTCGGATGCCCGACTTGGATCTGGGCTGGCATGACCTGGTACGCGGCGAAATGTCGTACGGTGCGGACAACATGCCGGACTTCGCGCTGACCCGGGGCAACGGAGAACCCTTGTACACGTTGGTGAATCCGGTCGACGATGCGCTGATGAATATCTCCCACGTGCTGCGCGGCGAGGACCTCATGCCGTCGACAGCGCGTCAGATCGCGTTGTATCAGGCGCTCATTCGCATCGGGGCCGCCGAGGGGATTCCCGAATTCGGTCACCTGCCAACCGTTCTCGGTGAAGGCACCAAGAAGCTCTCCAAGCGGGATCCGCAATCGAATCTGTTCGCCCACCGTAACCGGGGATTCATTCCTGAGGGTCTGCTGAACTACCTTGCCCTTTTGGGTTGGTCGATCGCACCGGACCGCGATGTTTTCAGCCTCGACGAGATGGTCCGCGCGTTCGACGTCGCCGACGTCAATGCGAATCCGGCGCGCTTCGACCAGAAGAAGGCCGACGCCATCAACGCTGAGCACATCCGATTGCTCGACCCAGACGACTTCACTGCGCGGCTGCGTGCCTACTTCGTCGAGCACGGCCACGAGTTGGGTCTTGACGATGCTGCGTTCGCTGAGGCCGCGCACTTGGTGCAGACCCGCATCGTGGTGCTCGGTGACGCGTGGTGGCTGTTGAAGTTCCTCGACGACGACGCCTACGAAATCGATGAGAAGGCCGCCGGCAAGGAACTGGGTCCCGATGCAGGTCCGGTCCTCGATTCCGCGGTGGCCGCGCTTCACGGCGTGGGGGACTGGTCCGTCGAGAACATCGAGAGGGCGCTGAAGACGGCGCTGATCGACGGGATGGGCCTCAAACCGCGAAAGGCGTTCGGGCCGATCCGGGTGGCGGCTACGGGCTCATCTGTGAGCCCGCCGCTGTTCGAGTCGCTTGAGCTGCTCGGCCGTGACCGCAGCCTGAACCGGTTGCGGGAGACCCGCCGGCGCGTGGCCGGCGTGCAGGCGTGAGAAACGCGCCTTCAATCTTTGGTAGTCTGCACGTCGGCCCGGTAACCCCGGCGGCAGTCCAGTTATGGCTCTGACCAGGGTTTATGGCGGTCAATGGGGTATGGTGTAATTGGCAACACAGCTGATTCTGGTTCAGCCATTCTAGGTTCGAGTCCTGGTACCCCAGCTCTTCGCGAATTAGGGAGCATCCTCGGTCGTCGGCTATGCTGACAAGCCGGATTTGTTCATGGCCCCGTCGTCTAGCGGCCTAGGACGCCGCCCTCTCACGGCGGTAGCGTGGGTTCGAATCCCATCGGGGCTACAAAATGTGATACAAATCTGCGACTGCCTCTAGCGTATCGGTCTGACAATCCGCTGCCTTCGAATCAGGTTCATTCACAGGTGTTTTCGGTTGTGGACGGTTCCTGCGGTTGTCAGCGGCCATCGCTACTATTCGAATATGCGTTCGAGTATGGTGGATTGCCAGGAGGCCGTGCTGGCCACGCTCGATCGGCTGGAAGCCGATGCTGAGGCGTTGGGGGCGTTGTCATTTGATGTGCTCAGCGAGCTGGACTGCGTGGCGGTGATGCAGCGGCTGATGCGGCTGGCGCGCCTGGTGCCGAGCTGGCATTACGAGCTGGTCAACCAGCTGGCCGAGCGGGCGGTGGCCTCAGACATCGGGGGCCGGTTACCGATCGTGATCGCTGACCGGCTGCGCATTCGCCCGGCGGCGGCGCGCCGGATGATCGCCGAGGCCGAGCAGCTGGGGCATCGGCGGGCGATGTCGGGGGAGCGGTTGGCGCCGTTGTGGCCCACCGCGGCGGGCAAGGTACGCGACGGCGAGATCGGGGCCGAGCACGTCGCGGTGATTCGCGGCTTTTTTCATCAGTTGCCGGTCGGTGTCCCCGCGGGGGAGCGCGAGCGCGCCGAGCGGATGCTCGGCGAGATGGCCGCCGATCTGCGACCCGATCAATTGCAGCAGGCCGCCGATCAGATTGCTGCGCGGATAAACCCCGACGGCACGTTTTCGGATGTGGATCGGGCTCGCAAGCGCGGATTTCGATGGGCGGCGCAGGGATCCGATGGGATGAGTACCGGCACGCTGATCGCTGACCCGCAGTTGCGGGCGACGCTGGATGCCGTGATCGCCAAGCTGGCCGCACCCGGCATGTGCAATCCCGACGACGCGAATCCGACCATCGACGGTGAACCCTGCGAGGAGACCGTTCGGCGTGACACCCGCAGTTCGACGCAGCGCGCCCACGACGCGTTGACCGCGATGGGCCGCAGCGTGCTGGCGTCGGGTGAGTTGGGTCAGCATCGGGGGCTGCCGGCCACGATCATCGTGAAGACCACGCTGCAGGATCTGGAATCGGCGTCGGGCAAGGCCGATACCGGTGGGGGCACCTGGTTGCCGATGCGTGACGCCATCGCCATGGCCAGCGCCGCGTATCACTATCTGGTGGTGTTCGATGGGCATTCCAACCGGCCGCTGCATCTGGGTCGCACCCGCATCGCCAGTGCCGACCAGCGCATCGTGCTGCACGCGCGCGACGGTGGCTGCACCGCTCCGGGCTGTGACAAACCCGGCTATCTGTGCGAGGTGCTGCACATGAAAGCCTGGGCGCGCGGCGGCGATACCGAACCCGACAACCTGGCCTTCGGCTGCGGGCCCGATCACAAACTGCACGACGAAGGCTGGACCACCCGGCTCAACGCCGAGGGCATCGCCGAATGGATACCTCCTAGGCACCTCGGACTCACACCACGGGTCAACAACTTCCATCACCCCGAGCGCTACCTCAAAGACCACAGGGACGACCCATAGTCTCTGTCGTGAGACGGGTCAGGTTGAGCACCAAGGGAATTGCGATGCCGACGGCTGGACGGCCTCTGCGGCGCGAAGAGCTATCCCGCCGGGGCGGTCGATCCCGCCAGCGGCATCGGCGGCATCCCCAGCTTGCGGTGGTCCCACGAGCGGGTCCGCTTCACCACCAGGCGAACCGCGATGCGGTTGTTCATCATCATGTCCACCGCGGGCTTGGCCTCCTCGGTGTACGGACCGGTGTAGCGCTCCCACACGCTGACGCCCACACGGAAAATGGCGTCGGAAGCGTCGACGATCTCGGCTGTGCCCTCGAACGACACCCCACGCAGAGTGTCGTAGGTATCGCCGTCCTCAAGCAGGAACGTGATGCGCGGGTCGCGGCGCAGGTTGACCGCCTTCTGCGACTTCGCCTTCGTCTCGAACCAGATCTCGCCGTCCACGACCGCGTACCACATCGCGGTCAGGTGCGGCTGGCCGTCGCGACCGACTGTGGCCAGTGTGCCGCCGCGGCTGGAGGTGACGAAGTCCTCGATCTCGGCGTCCGACATGACAATCTGCGCGCGTTGTTTCGTGCCCATGACGGTCAGTTTGTCAGGTGATCACAGCCGACGGGTGAGCGCCTCCGATGCGGCCAGCAGGTCGGCCGCCCAGCGGGCACCGGGCCGACGACCCATCCGGTCGATCGGGCCCGACACCGATACGGCGGCAATCACATTGCCGCGCCCGTCGCGCACCGGCGCCGAGACACTCGCCACTCCTGGTTCGCGTTCCGCGGCACTCTGCGCCCAGCCGCGACGCCGCACCTCGGCCAACGTTCTCTCGGTGAACTTCGCTGTCGGCAGCACCGCCTGCTGAGTGGCGGCATCGCTGAAAGCCAGCAGCACTTTGGCCCCCGAGCCCGCCGTCATCGGCAGCCGAGTCCCGACCGGAACCGTATCGCGCAGACCCGCAGGTGGTTCCATCGCTGCCGCGCACACGCGCCAGGTGCCTTCGCGCCGGTACAGCTGGACGCTCTCTCCGGTGATCTCGCGCAGACGCGGCAGAACGGCCGCCCCGGCGGCCAACAGCGGATCGTGCACTTGCCGCGCCAACTCGCTCAGCGCGGGCCCCAGGCGCCACCGGCCCTGCCCGTCGCGGGACAGCAGCCGATGCGTTTCGAGGCCCGCGGCCAGCCGATGGGCGGTCGCGCGGGGCAGGCCGGTCCGCTCGCACAACTCCGCTAGCCCGCACGGTGACTCGGCGACGGTGTGCAGCACACCCACGGCTTTGTCGAGCACGCCGATGCCGCTATCCTGTCTCATATCGAGATACTAACTTCCCAGAATGTGAGAATGCTAGCTATGGTGAGCCCGGATCGCCCCCGCACTATGGCGGAGAAGTTGTGGGATTCCCATGTGGTCGCCCCCGGAGCGGGTAGCGGAGAGCCCGATCTGATCTACATCGACCTGCACTTCATTCACGAGGTGACGAGCCCGCAGGCGTTCGACGGTCTGCGCGTGGCCGGACGCCCGGTTCGCAGGCCCGATCTGACCATCGCGACCGAAGACCACAATGTGCCGACGATCGACATCGACAAGCCGATCGCCGATCCGGTGTCGCGCACGCAGGTGGAGACATTGCGACGCAATTGCGCCGAATTCGGCATCCGGCTGCATCCGATGGGGGATGCCGAACAAGGCATCGTTCACGTCATCGGCCCGCAGCTGGGGCTGACCCAACCAGGTATGACGATCGTCTGCGGCGACAGCCACACCTCGACCCATGGTGCGTTCGGCGCGCTGGCGATGGGCATCGGCACATCGGAAGTCGAACACGTGATGGCCACCCAGACGTTGCCACTGCGACCGTTCAAGACGATGGCGGTGAATGTCGACGGGGAATTGCCGCCGGGAGTGACCGCGAAAGACGTCATCCTGGCTGTCATCGCCAAGATCGGCACCGCGGGCGGGCAGGGACACGTCATCGAATACCGCGGCAGCACCATCGAATCTCTGTCGATGGAAGCCCGGATGACGATCTGCAACATGAGCATCGAGGCGGGCGCCCGTGCCGGCATGGTCGCGCCCGACGAGACGACCTACGAATATCTGCGTGGCCGCCGGCATTCCCCGACGGGCGCACACTGGGAGATTGCGGTCGCCGAATGGGATCAGCTGCGCACCGATGACGGCGCGGAATTCGACACTGAGGTATACATCGACGCCGCGTCGCTGAGCCCGTTCGTGACGTGGGGAACCAATCCCGGGCAGGGCGTTCCGCTTTCCGGATCAGTCCCGGACCCGGAATTGATCACCGACGAAGGCCAGCGTCACGATGCCGAAAAGGCGTTGGCGTACATGGATCTTCGTGCCGGGACTTCGATGCGCGACATTGCTGTCGACGCGGTGTTCGTCGGCTCCTGCACCAACGGTCGGATTGAAGACCTGCGTGTGGTGGCCGACGTCATGCGTGGCCGCCGAGTGGCCGACGGCGTGCGAATGCTGATCGTGCCCGGGTCGATGCGGGTCCGGGCCCAGGCCGAATCGGAGGGTCTGGACAAGGTATTCACCGCAGCCGGGGCGGAGTGGCGTCTCGCGGGCTGCTCGATGTGCCTCGGCATGAACCCGGACCAGCTGTCGGTCGGGGAGCGGTGCGCCTCGACATCCAATCGGAATTTCGAGGGCCGGCAAGGCAAGGGCGGCCGTACACATCTCGTGTCACCAGCTGTGGCCGCCGCAACCGCGGTCCGCGGCACATTGTCGGCACCGGCGGACTTGACCTGAGTGTCCGAAAGTTTGCGACCGAAAATTTTAGGAGATATAGGCAATGGAAGCGTTTCGTGAGCACACCGGAATCGGAGTCCCGCTGCGACGGTCCAACGTCGACACCGATCAAATCATCCCGGCGGTCTATCTGAAGCGGGTCACCCGAACAGGATTCGACGACGGGCTGTTCGCCGCCTGGCGTACCGACCCGAATTTCATTTTGAACCTCGCACCCTTCGACAAGGGGTCGGTTTTGGTTGCAGGGCCCGATTTCGGCACCGGATCATCGCGCGAACATGCCGTGTGGGCGCTGATGGACTACGGCTTCCGGGTGGTCATCTCATCGCGATTCGCCGACATTTTTCGGGGCAATGCGGGCAAGGCGGGCCTCGTTGCGGCTGAAGTTGCGCAACCCGATGTGGAACTGCTCTGGAAGCTGATCGAGCAGAATCCGGGCTTGGAAATCACTGTCAATCTTCAAGATCGAACTGTGTCCGCGGGAACCGTGGTGGTGCCGTTCGCGATTGACGACTACACCGCGTGGCGGCTGCTCGAAGGACTCGACGATATAGGCCTTACGCTGCGGAAACTCCACGAAATCGAGACGTTTGAAGCGACCCGGCCGGGCTGGAAACCGACCACTTTGAAGGGCTCCTAAACGGATCAAGATCACCCAAAAGCGGGTCTCTCAGGGCCGTTTCGGGACCCCTCAGCCACCTCCTAAGCGCGCCAACCGGATTCCTGAGAAGTTCGCTGAGTTTCATCGAAATTGCGCGTGGCTCTTGGAAATCAGCATGTCAAGGGTTTACCGTGTCCTCTAGTCGGTCCAGAAAGGACCACTGGCTTGGAGGGTTTGCATGAACAAAGCAGAGCTCATCGACGAACTCACAAAGAAAATGGGCTCAGATCGTCGGCAGGCAACGGACGCGGTAGAAAACGTCGTCGACACCATCGTGCGCGCTGTGCACAAGGGTGAAAGCGTCACGATTACCGGGTTCGGCGTTTTCGAACAGCGCCGTCGCGCGGCCCGGGTTGCGCGTAATCCGCGCACCGGTGAAACGGTGAAAGTGAAGCCGACGTCCGTTCCGGCCTTCCGGCCCGGCGCTCAGTTCAAGGCGGTTGTGTCTGGGGCGCAGCGTCTTCCGGCAGAGGGTCCGGCCGTGAAGCGCGGCTCGGGCGCTGGCGGCGGCGGTGGCCGCGTGCGGCGGGCAGTCGCGAGGAAGGCCGTGAAGCGCACAGCCGCGAAGAAGGCCGTGCGGCGGGCAGCCGTAAAGAAAGCTGTGAAGCGCACAGCGGTTAAGAAGGCTGTGAAGCGCTCAGCTGCCAAGAAGGCCGTCAAGAAGGCAGCGGTCAAGAAGGCCGTGAAGCGCACAGCTGCCAAGAAGACCGTCAAGAAGGCAGCGGTCAAGAAGGCCGTGAAGCGCACAGCTGCCAAGAAGGCCGTCAAGAAGGCAGCGGTCAAGAAGGCCGTGAAGCGCACAGCTGCCAAGAAGACCGTCGCGAAGAAGGCTCCGGCCAAGCGCGGCCGTAAGTAAGTTCGGCGACGTCTAACCGCCGCGGGTGAATCCGCCCGCGGCGGTTAGAGTCTTGTGGTCACTCCGGCGGCAACGGGCTGGCGATGTGGTCGGCATCAACCAGCTTTCCGGCGTGCATCGACAGCACCCAGGTACTGCCCTTACCGTTGCGCGACTTGTCGGGTTTGACCCCGTCGCGCTCACACCACCATTGGATCAGGTCCGGAATCACCTTCCCCTGTGAGCAAATCGCCGGATTGCCATCTGTTCCGGCGATCTCCAGCACTCGGTGACGGGCGTCTTGGCGATTCTCCCAATATGCTTCCTCGGTCAGCGTGGGCTCCAGGCTGATGTCGACCCCGAGTTCGTCGGCGAGCGGTTCGATCGTTTGAACGCACCGCAACCGATCGGCGGCGTATACCGATGTCGGCCCGAACGCGAGGAGTTGGCCGACAAGCAGCTCGGCCTGCGCCCGACCGTGCTTGTCCAGCGGACGATTTCGGTCGTCGCCCTTGTACCGTTTCTTGCTGCCGGCCGTGCCGTGCCGCACGATCAGCAGCGTCTTCGTGTCGGCGGGCAGCTTCGTGAACCGGCGCAACACCTTCCGGTCGTGCGGGTACGACACCTTGCCCATCGCGTCCCTGGCCGACATCCACACGAGGTCGTCCACCTCCGCCGTCGCGGTGAACTCCCCACCAAGCGCGCGGGCCGCCCAATACCGCACACGCTTGGGGCCCTCCGGTACCGAATAGCGGACCGTAGCCAGCGCACGACCGAGATGCGCGCGGTGCCCGGTCTCCTCGTAGATCTCGCGCACCGCGCCGGCAGGTTCGGTTTCGAACGAGTCCAATTTGCCCTTGGGCAAAGACCAGTCGTCATACCGGGGACGGTGGATGATTGCCACCTCGACATCTGACGAGCCGTCGACGTGTCGCCACAGCACGGCGCCCGCCGCCAGTATGGGTTTGGCCATCAGGGGTGCCGGTGCCGCTCCATCAGAGATACCTGATGATCGCGCACCGTGCGGTCTTCGTGAGGTGACGCCGTCCACTGACCGTCGGGTCCGAGTTCCCAGCAGCGGGTTGACGGATCCAGCGTCGACTCGAAGATGTCGTTGAGCTGAGCTGTCAGCTTGGGATCCTTGACCTGAGCCATCACTTCGACGCGCCGGTCCAGATTCCGATGCATCATGTCCGCGCTGCCGATCCAGAATTCGTCGATCGCGCTGAAATGAAAGATTCGCGAGTGCTCCAGGAACCGGCCGAGGATCGACCGTACGGTGATGTTCTCGGAATAGCCTGCAGCGCCAGGGCGCAACGCGCAGATCCCGCGCACCACCACCTCGATACGCACTCCCGCTCGCGACGCCCGGTACAGCGCGTCGATCACCTGCTCGTCGACAAGCGCATTGGCCTTGAGTCGGATTCGCCCGTCGGCGCCGTCGCGCGTCGCCGCGATCTCGCGGTCGATTCGCTCGATGATTCCCTTGCGGACGCCGTGTGGCGCGACGAGCAGATTGCGGTACGTGACTTTTCGGGAGTAACCGGTCAACGAATTGAACAGATCGGTCAGGTCGGCGCCGATGTCGGGCGCAGCGGTCAGCAGACCGATGTCCTCATACAGCCGGGCGGTTTTCGGGTTGTAGTTTCCCGTGCCGACGTGGCAGTAGCGTCTGATCGTCGACCCTTCGCGGCGCACCACGAGGCATGTCTTGCAGTGCGTCTTGAGCCCGACGAGCCCGTACACCACGTGGACGCCCGCCTGCTCCAACGCGCGGGCCCATTTGATGTTCGCTTGCTCGTCGAACCGCGCCTTGAGTTCGACCAGCGCGACCACCTGCTTGCCGGCCTCGGCCGCGTCGATCAACGCGTTGACGATCGGGGAGTCACCTGACGTGCGGTACAGCGTCTGCTTGATCGCAAGGACGCTCGGGTCCGCCGCAGCCTGCTCGATGAAGCGTTGCACGCTGGTGGAGAACGAGTCGTACGGGTGGTGCACCAGCACATCGCCGTCGCGCAGCGTGGCGAAGATGCTCTTGGGCGTCTCGCGCTCGCCGAATGCGGGATGCGTCGCCGGCACGAACGGCGCGTCCTTCAATGCAGGCCGGTCCACTCCGTAGATCTGCCAGAGCGACGATAGATCCAAGAGTCCCGGCACCTCGATGACGTCCCCGGGATCCACGTCCAGTTCGCGCAACAGGAGTTCGAGCATGTGCTCGGTCATGTCGCCGGACACTTCCAGCCGTACCGGTGAGCCGAACCGGCGCCGCGCCAGCTCACGCTCGAGCGCTTGCAGCAGGTCCTCGTCGCGATCCTCGTCGACTTCCATGTCGGCGTTGCGGGTGATGCGGAACGCGTGGTGCTCGACGATGTCCAACCCCGGGAACAACACCGGCAGAAATGCTGCAATCAGCTCCTCCATCGGCAGGAACCGCGCGACGCTGTCGCCGCCTTCACGGCCGGGAAGTTCGACGAATCGATCAACGTTGTCGGGCACCTTGACCCGGGCGAAGTGCTGACCGCCGTCCTCGGGCTGCTTGACCGTGATCGCCAGGTTCAGGCTCAAGCCGCTTACGAACGGGAACGGATGGGCAGGATCCACGGCCAGCGGCGTCAGCACCGGGAACACCTGCTCGTGGAAGTAGGTCGACAGCTCGGACCGTTCGGCATCGTCGAGGTCGTCCCAGGTGACGATCAGGATGCCTTCGCCTGCAAGCCCCGCCCGCACCGAGTCGAGGAACACCCGAGCGTGGCGGCTGGCAAGCTGCTGCGTTCGTTCGCCGATGCGCCGCAGCTGCTCGCGCGGTGACAGCCCGTCGGCGGAGCGGACGGACAACCCCATTTCGTCGCGACGTTTGAGTCCGGCCACCCGGACCATGTAGAACTCGTCGAGGTTGGACGCGAATATCGCGAGGAACTTCGCACGTTCCAGCAGCGGCAACGAGGTGTCGGCGGCCAGCGCCAGTACCCGGGCGTTGAAGTCCAGCCAGCTGAGTTCGCGATTGAGGTAACGGTCTTCCGGGAGCGCGTCGACGACGGCTTCCGCGGTGGCCGCCGGCGGCGCTTCCGGCGCCGAATCGCCGGCCGAATCGCGATTGTCTCGTTCGGCCGAGGATGGCCACACGGTGTCTTGAGTAGTTAGGTCGGCTTCGGTCTCGGTCACCTTTTCGATCATTCCTCATCTGCCGCGAGACAGGCTACTTACTAGTGAAGATGTGACCGCAGTCCACCCGCTGTTGGATTGCTGTTTACATGCGGCGCGCGATGGCCTGCGCGGTGGCCCCGCCGACGCCGAGTCGGCGCGCGGCCTGCAGGTCGTCAGGGGTGTCGATGTCGCACCGAAGACCCGGCCACGCCCCGGTGAGTTCCATTGCCCCCGAACTGCGGTGGCGTTGGGCCGAATCCGCTCCGAACGCCGGCTGCAGCGGACTGCCGAAGGCGAACAGCGCGGCGGTTCCACTGCCATGACGATCGGCGACGAAGCTGCGCTGATGCGCGCGCGCTGCAGCGATCGCCTGCGAGAGTTCCTGTGGTTGCAACGCCGGTAAATCACCTTGGAGCACAACGATATTCGGGGGCGGCTCGGGTGCGGAGGCAATCAAGGATTCGGCTGCGACGATCGCGTTGTTGAGCGGATCCGGGTGGCCGTCTGGTGTCGGGTCGGCGAGTACATCCGCACCCAACTGGCGTGCGGCCTCCGCGGCGACACCGTCGGGGGTGACGACGGTGATGCCGCGCAGTGCCGGCGCCTTCGCTGCCGCTGCGATCGTGTCGAGGAGCATGGCGAGCACCACCCGTTCGCGGGTGGGCGCCGAGAAGACGGGCGCCAGCCGTGTCTTGGCTACCGCGAGGCGCTTGACGGCGATGATCAGGCCAACGTCCCCGCCCATGGAAGTCATCCTGCCAGCCAAGGGCGGGCCGCTAGGGTGAAGCGGTGGCTGACGTCGCGGTGATGGGTGCCGGAGCGTGGGGAAGCGCGCTCGCCCAGGTACTCGCGGATGCCGGTAATCCGGTGACCCTGTGGGCGAGACGGCCCGAGATCGCCGAAGAAGTCAACACTGAGCACCGTAACCGCCGCTATCTGGGCAACGCGGTGTTGCCGACGGAGGTCCAGGCCACCGCAGACCCGGCCAAGGCGCTGGTGGGTGCGACGACCGTGTTGCTCGCGGTGCCCTCGCAGGTGATGCGGGCCAACTTGAGCGAGTGGACCGATCTGATCGACCGTGATGCGACGCTGGTCAGTCTCGCCAAGGGCGTCGAGGTCGGCACGCTGATGCGGATGAGCCAGGTGGTGGTCCAGGTCACCGGCGTCGACTCCTCCCGTGTCGCGGTGCTGTCGGGACCGAACCTTGCCAGCGAGATCGTCGAGCGCCAACCTGCCGCCACCGTCATCGCATGCAGCGACTCCGGGCGGGCGGTGGCAGTGCAACGGATGCTGAGCGCCGGTTACTTCCGTCCGTACACCAACGCCGACGTGATCGGTGTCGAGATCGGCGGGGCGTGCAAGAACGTGATCGCTTTGGCATGTGGAATGGCGGCGGGGGTGGGGCTCGGCGAGAACACGGCCGCAGCGATCATCACCCGTGGCCTCGCCGAGATCATGCGCCTCGGTATTGCACTGGGCGCCAAGCCCGCAACGCTGGCGGGGCTGGCAGGCGTCGGCGATCTCGTGGCGACCTGCACGTCGCCGTATTCACGCAACCGCACGTTCGGCGAACGGTTGGGCCGCGGCGGCACAATGGAATCGGCGTTGGAGGCGGCTGCCGGGCATATCGCTGAAGGTGTGACATCGTGTCAGTCCGTGCTCGCACTGGCTCGGAGCTATGACGTCGAGATGCCGCTGACCGATGCGGTGAATCGGGTGTGCCATCAGGGATTGTCGGTTGGTGACGCGATGGCGCTGCTGCAAGGGCGCAACACGAAACCGGAGTGAGCGGCGTTGTCCGCGCCATACGGTGACTCCACCAGCTGCATGAAAGCCGTTAGCCCATAAGCTGTTCCCGGTCAGCCCGTCGTGCCGGTAGCGGTGCTGCCTCGATGTATTTCCTTCTCGGCGTTGGTGGACCGGCGGCCTCACGGGGCGACTCGGTTTCCGGTGGATTCGCGGGCCTGTCGGCGGGTCTCGAGGCCACCGATGACCTGCTCGCAGACGTCGAGCGCGCGTTGTCCGCAAGCTGACCGGTAGCGTCTCTAGCTTGTGACTGCCAGCAACCCGCCCGGTGCCGCGCGCAAGATCCGCGTTGCCGTGGTCTACGGCGGGCGCAGCGACGAGCACGCGATCTCGTGCGTTTCCGCAGGCAGCATTCTGCGTCACCTGGATCCGCAGCGGTTCGACACCGTGGCGATCGGCATCACCCAGGCGGGCACCTGGGTGCTCACCGATGCGGACCCCGCGCACCTGGCGATTCAGGAAGGTCGGCTACCAGAGGTCAGCACGTCCTCGGGAGCAGAACTCGTGTTGCCGGCCGACCCGCAGCGGCGCGGCGAGCTGATCTCGCTCGGCCGGGGCCTCGGAGAGGCATTGGCATCCGTCGACGTCGTCTTCCCAGTCCTGCACGGACCGTACGGCGAGGACGGCACGATCCAGGGTCTGCTGGAACTGGCCGGCGTGCCGTACGTCGGTGCGGGCGTGTTTGCCAGCGCGGCCGGTATGGACAAGGAGTTCACCAAGAAGCTGCTGCGCGTCGAGGGACTGCCGATCGGCGATCACGCGGTGCTGCATCCCCGTGAAGCCTCGTTGGCCGAATACGACAAGGAACGCCTGGGCCTGCCGGTGTTCGTCAAGCCCGCGCGCGCCGGGTCGTCGATCGGTGTGAGCCGCGTGTCGACGTGGGACGAGCTGCCCACGGCAATCGCCGATGCCCGTCGCCACGATCCGAAGGTGTTGATAGAGAAGGCGATTCGTGGCCGAGAACTGGAATGCGGTGTTCTCGAGCTGCCCGACGGCTCGGTCGAGGCGAGCGCGGTCGGGGAGATTCGCGTCGAGGGCGTCCGGGGTCGCGAGGACGGGTTCTACGACTTCGCCACCAAATACCTCGATGAGGGGGCGGAACTAGACGTGCCGGCGAAGATCGACGACGACGTCGCCACCGAGGTGCGTGAG
Organism: uncultured Actinomycetota bacterium; assembly: GCA_963744085.1. Lineage (GTDB taxonomy): Bacteria > Actinomycetota > Actinomycetes > Mycobacteriales > Mycobacteriaceae > Mycobacterium. The sequence continues at coordinate 572,561 of CAVUSK010000008.1, read as the reverse complement.
CTCGCCATCCGGGCGTTCCGTGCGATCGACTGCCAGGGTCTCGCCCGGGTCGACTTCTTCCTCACCGAGGACGGCCCACTGGTCAACGAGGTCAACACGATGCCCGGTTTCACGACGATCTCCATGTATCCGCGCATGTGGGCCGCCAGCGGTGTGGACTATCCGACGCTGCTGGCGGCAATGGTCGACACCGCGCTCGCTCGCGGTGTCGGGCTGCGCTGAGGCGCTATCGGGGCGGTCCCGGCCTGATCGGCACCGGCGTCAGCTTCGCGGCGACGACGTTCGACATCTCCTGGATCGGCGTGGCTCCGGTCCCCTGCGGCAGGGTCAGCGCGACATAGACGGGCCGGTCGACGACGAACCACGTGCTGCGGCCAGTGCCCTGCTCGGCCACCCGAAACCACTGGACGGTGTTGACGACCTGGATCTGCGCGCCGACGACGAAGTCCGCGGGCTGGCCGACTCCGCAGCGCAGCAGGATGGGCTCGGTATCGCCGGAGCGCCAGGCGGCGGTGGCCGGGGGAACCGGGTCGGCGGGTGTGGCGCGCTGGTAGTCGCCGAGGCGTTGCGGCAGCGCGCCCATCAACGTCGCGCATTCAGGGGTGCCGGCCTGCGGCACCGGGACGGCGGGGATCACCAGCGCCGGTTCCGGCGACGGCCGCGACCGGACCGCGGCGATTACCAGCACCGCCACCGCCGCTGCCACCGCGACGCCGACCGCGGCGATCAGCAGCGCACGCGGCGGACCGTCGCTCACCCTCGACTCTCCTCACCGCAATACACTGGCCGGTGCTCCTGACCCGCGGAAATCAAAAGTATCGCAGCGACACATCAGGGCACCGGAGTGAGGGATGAGCGACGAGCCGACGTTAGCGGATGCGGGGGAGTTCGCCGTGATCGACCGACTGGTCGCCGGACGCCCGCTTTCAGCGAGGACCCTGCTCGGCCCTGGGGACGATGCGGCGGTCGTGGCCGCGCCCGACGGCCGGGTCGTCGTGTCCACCGACATGCTCGTGGAAACCAGGCACTTCCGTTTGGACTGGTCCACGCCGCACGACGTCGGGCGCAAGTCGATCGCCCAGAACGCGGCCGACATCGAGGCGATGGGCGCGACGGCGACCGGCTTCGTGGTGGCTTTCGGTGCACCCCCTGACACCCCGACGGCGAAGGCCGACGAACTGGCCGACGGGATGTGGGAGGAGGCCGCCCGGGTGGGCGCCGACATCGTGGGCGGCGACCTGGTGAGCAGTCCGGTGTGGGTGGTGTCGGTGACCGTTCTGGGCGACCTGGCCGGCCGCTCACCCGTCACGCGTAGCGGCGCAACACCCGGTTCGGTAGTCGCGGTCTGTGGGGAGCTCGGTCGATCAGCTGCAGGTTATTCCTTGTGGCACAGTAACTTTCACGGATTCGACCGACTGCGCCGTCGCCATCTGGTGCCGGAGCCGCCCTACGGTCAGGGTGCGGTCGCGGCGCTAGCCGGCGCACGCGCGATGACCGACGTTTCGGACGGGCTCGTCGCCGACCTGCGGCACATCGCCGACGCGTCGAGCGTCGGCATCGACCTGTCCACAGCGGCGCTGGCCGCCGACCGGGACGCGGTGCTCCAGCCTGCCGAGGTGCTCGGTGCCGACGCGTGGTCGTGGGTTCTCGGCGGCGGGGAAGACCACGCCCTCGTCGCGGTGTTCGACGGCCGGGTGCCCGACGGCTGGCGGGTGATCGGCGCCGTAGTCGACGGGCCGGCCCGCGTGCTCGTCGACGGCGCCGAGTGGGCCGGACCCGCGGGTTGGCAGTCGTTCGACTGACCGCCACGAGCCGCTACGGTGGCCCGGTGACTGTGTACGCGATCGCCGAGCTGAAGTTCACCGACCGTGCGCTGTACGACCGCTATCAGGCGCGATTCATGGAGGTCTTCCGTCGCCACCCGGGGACCTTGCTGGCCGCCGACGAGTCACCACAGGTCGTCGAGGGAGCGTGGGACCGCGAGAAGGTGGTGTTGATGTCGTTTCCTGACGAGGCCAGCTTCCGCGACTGGGCCGAGTCGCCCGAATACCGGCTGATCGCGCAAGACCGCCACGCCGGTGCCGACACAGTCGTGCTGCTCGTTAAAGGGCTGGCGTAGGTTGTCGGCCGTGACGGCGCGCCCGCTGGCAGAGCTCGTCGAAGATGGCTGGGCGCAGGCACTCGAGCCCGTCGCAGACCAGGTCGCGGTGATGGGCGACTTTCTGCGCACCGAGCTCGCGGCCGGGCGACGCTACCTGCCGGAAGGGTCAAATGTGTTGCGCGCGTTCACATTTCCGTTCGATAAGGTCCGCGTTCTGGTCGCGGGTCAGGATCCCTATCCCACCCCAGGGCATCCGGTGGGGCTGAGCTTCTCGGTCGCCCCGGACGTGAGACCGTTGCCGCGCAGCCTCGACAACATCTACGCGGAGTACTGCGCCGACCTCGGGTACCCGACACCCTCCAACGGCGACTTGACGCCGTGGGCGCAGCAGGGAGTCTTGCTGCTCAACAGAGTGCTGACAGTGCAGCCGGGAAACCCGGCGTCACACCGCGGCAAAGGCTGGGAAGTGGTCACGGAATGTGCGATTCGGGCACTCGCCGCCCGCCCTGAGCCGTTGGTCGCCATTCTGTGGGGACGTGACGCGTCAACGCTGAAGCCGATGCTCGCCGCCGGGGACTCCCGCGTCGGGACCATCGAATCCGTCCACCCGTCACCGCTGTCGGCGCAGCGCGGATTCTTCGGGTCGCGCCCCTTCAGCCGCGCGAACGCGCTGCTCGCCGAGCTTGGCGCGGAACCCGTCGACTGGCGGCTGCCCTGACGTTGGCGCGATTTCTTCTTCGGCAAACAAAACCGCATTAAATTCCCAGCATGTCCTCGACTCCCGCCAAGCGCCACCACGTCGTCATCATCGGGTCTGGGTTTGGAGGTCTGATCGCGGCCAAGAATCTCAGGCACGCCGATGTCGATGTCACCCTCATCTCGAAGACGACCACCCATCTGTTCCAGCCGCTGCTGTATCAGGTGGCCACGGGGATCCTGTCCGAAGGCGAGATCGCTCCGACCACCCGGCTGATCCTGCGTCGGCAGAAGAACGTCCAGGTTCTGCTGGGTGAGGTCGTGGCGATCGACCTGACCGTGCAGACCGTGACGTCCAGGTTGATGGACATGCAGACGGTGACGCCGTTCGACAGCCTCATCGTTGCTGCCGGCGCGCAGCAGTCCTATTTCGGCAACGACGAGTTCGCCACGTTCGCACCGGGAATGAAGACGATCGACGACGCACTGGAGCTGCGCGGCCGAATCCTCGGCGCATTCGAGGCGGCCGAGGTGGCCACCGACCCGGCCGAGCGCCAGCGCCGCCTGACCTTCGTGGTGGTCGGTGCCGGGCCGACCGGTGTCGAGCTGGCCGGGCAGATCGCAGAACTAGCCGAGCGCACTTTGGCGGGTGCGTTTCGGACCATCCAGCCAAGCGACTGCCACGTGCTCCTTCTGGACGCCGCACCCGCTGTGCTGCCACCGATGGGCGAGAAGCTCGGGCTGAAGGCGCAGCGCAAGCTGGAGAAGATGGGCGTCGAGGTCCACCTCAACGCGATGGTGACCGCCGTCGACTACCAGGGCATCACGGTCAAGAACAAAGACGGCACCGAACGCCGTATCGAATGTGCCTGCAAGGTGTGGGCAGCGGGCGTTCAGGCCAGTCCGCTCGGCAAGATGATCGCCGAGCAGTCCGACGGAACCGAAGTCGACCGCGCCGGACGTGTCATCGTTGAGCCCGACCTCACGCTCAAGGGCCACCCGAACGTCTTCGTCGTCGGCGATTTGATGTCGGTGCCTGGCGTGCCCGGCATGGCGCAGGGCGCGATCCAGGGTGCGAAGTATGCGACCAAGCTGATCAAGCACTCCCTGAAGGGCCACGACGATCCCGCTCACCGCGCACCGTTCAAATACCACGACAAGGGCAGCATGGCGACGGTGTCGCGCCACAACGCCGTCGCGAAGGTCGGCAAGCTGGAGTTCAGCGGCTATTTCGCGTGGATGGCGTGGCTAGTGCTTCACCTGTTCTACCTTGTCGGCTTCAAGAACCGGTTCACCACGGTGATCCACTGGTTCGTCTCGTTCATGGGACGCAGCCGCGGGCAGATGGCGATCACCAGCCAGATGATCTACGCCAGGTTGGCGATGAATACGTTGGCGCAGAGCCTGGATTCGCTTGCGGCCGTCGAGGAAGCCGAACACATCGAACAAGATGTGTCGGCTGGTAGAGCTTCTTAGCCGCGAATGATCTTGCCGGCCTTCAGGCACGACGTGCAGACGTTCAGGCGCTGCTTGTTGCCACCGGGGCGCGTCGGGGTGCGCACGGTCTGAATGTTCGGGTCCCACCGCCGGCTGGTCCGGCGGTGCGAGTGCGACACCTTCTTGCCGAAGCCCGGACGCTTCCCGCAGATATCGCAGACGGCAGCCATAGCGCAAACTCCATTCGGATCGATCAGTCTGTGCGTCGTTGTGTCGGATGCTCTTCGCGCAAGCGCTCATCGCTGGCCAACAACCGAAATTCGGGTGACCCGACAACCGAACCAGAATACCGGCAGCGTGGATGATCGCCAAAAAAGACGTCGAGGGCCCTGGCTCTGCCTGGCTCTTGCTGGCTCGTCCTGTCACGGGCAGTGGCTAGGCTCGCAGCGGGCGCGTACGCGCATAGGAGGGTGCGATGGCAGGTCGGCGGTTGGACGCGTCCGGCCTGCTCGATTGGGCGCACGCCGCGGTCGGTGGCCTCGTGGTGCACGCCGAGGAGATCAACCGCCTGAACGTCTTTCCGGTCGCCGACGCCGACACCGGCACCAACATGCTCTTCACCATGCGGGCCGCGCTCGCCGATGCGGAGAAGCGCGCCAAGAGATCCGGTGATGTGGCGCAGGTGGCGGCCGCGTTGGCCCGCGGCGCCCTGCACGGCGCCCGAGGCAACTCGGGGGTGATCCTGTCGCAGATTCTGCGCGGGCTGGCCGACGTGACGGCGTCCGCTGCCGCCGACACCGAAAACGCGCTCGCCGACGTCGACGCGGTGGTCTTCGGCGCCGCGTTACGCCACGGGGTGGGCCTGGTGGTCGGCTCGATCGGTGAGGAGGTGCCGGGCACGATCGTGTCGGTGCTGCACACCGCGGCGTCCACCGCCGAACATTGCGCCTCCGACGGCGACGACCTGCCCGCCGCGGTGGTCGCCACCGCGGACGCTGCCGTCGTCGCGCTCGAGAAGACGCCGGAACAGCTCGGCGTTCTGGCCGAAGCCGGGGTCGTCGATGCCGGGGGCCGTGGGCTGGTCGTCCTGCTCGACGCGCTGGCCGCCACGCTCACCGGCCACACGCCCGTGCGCAGCGAATACGTCCCGTCACCGCCCGGCGAGAGCGCGACGGCGACGGAACCAAGCCCCGACGTCCGCCCGCCTCACTACGAGGTGATGTATCAGATCAGCGGCCCCGGCCAGCGGCTCGAAGAACTGCGCGAGCGGCTCGAACGGCTCGGCGACTCGGTGGCCATCGCCGGCGATGACGGCGACGGATATTCGGTGCACGTGCACGCCGACGACGCCGGCGCGGCCGTCGAGGCGGCCCTGGCCGTCGGCACGCCCAGCAACATCCAGATCTCGACGCTGCGCGGCGGCGCGGCGTCCGGCCGGTGGACGCGGCGACGCGCGGTGCTCGCGGTGGTCGACGGCGACGGCGCCGAGCAGTTGTTCACCACCGAAGGCGCGCACGTGTTGCGGTGCAGCGCAGAGCGGCCGGATCCGGGCGCCTCGATCAGCGCCAAGGACCTGTTGCGTGCCGTCGTCGGCACCGGCGCGGGTCAGATCATGGTGCTGCCGAACGGCTACGTCGCCGCCGAAGAGCTCGTGGCGGGCTGCACCGCTGCTTCCGGCTGGGGGCTCGATGTCGTGCCGGTACCCACCGGATCGATGGTGCAGGGACTGGCCGCGCTCGCCGTCCACGAGCCGGGCCGGGCCGTCGTCGACGACGGGTACTCGATGGCGCAGGCGGCGGCGGGCACCCGGCACGCCTCGGTACGGGTAGCCGCGGATCAGGCGCTGACGTGGGCCGGGCCGTGCGAGCCGGGCGATGCCCTCGGCATCGCGGGCGACGAGGTGCTGGTGGTGCATCCCGAGGCGGCCACCGCGGCCTGTGGGCTGATCGACCTGCTGCTGGCCGCGGGCGGCGAGATGGTGACGGTGCTCACAGGCGTCGGTGTCGACGATTCGGTGACCGCCGAACTCGAGGCGCATATGCACAAGTACCACCCCGGCGCAGAGTTGGTGACCTATCAGACCGACCACCGCGGTGACCTGTTGCTGATCGGAGTCGAGTAGCGGTGGCCACGCTCGACGACCGCCTCGACTACGTCCTCGGTGGGACAACAGCGAAAAAGCTCGAAGAGAACTTCGGGATGCGCACCGTCAACGACCTCCTGCGCCACTATCCCCGCAAGTACAGCGAGGGCATGACGGTGCGCGGAAAGGACGAGGAACTCGACCTCGAGGAAGGCGAACACGTCACCTTCGTCGACGTGATCACCGACACCACCGTCGGTGATATGAAGCCGCGGCCCGGCAAGCCGCAACCCAAGTATTTGCGCGTGACGCTGGGCAAGCATCGGCCGAAGGTCACCGCCACGTTCTTCAACGCCAACTGGATGATCGACAAACTCGTCCGAGGCACCCGCATCATGCTGTCCGGCGAGGTCGAGTACAAGGGCGGCATGAAATTGAGTCATCCCGCATTCCTGGTCCTCGCGTCGCCGAGCGGTAAGACGCCAGGAACCAAGTCGCTGAAGACCATCGCCACGGCAGCGGGGGCAACCGGGGAGGATGAACTGCTTGCGGCGTTCGAGCGGGAGTTCTTTCCGATCTATCCCGCCAGCGCCAAAGTGCAGAGCTGGGATATCTATGCGTGCGTTCGTCAAGTGCTGGCCGTACTCGATCCCATCGAGGAACCTCTGCCGGAATCGTTTCTGCGACAACGGAATTTGATTTCCGAAGACGCGGCACTACGCGCCATCCACCTGGCGGAGAACGCGGTGGAGCGTGACCGGGCCCAAGAGCGTCTGACTCTCGACGAGGCGGTCGGGCTGCAATGGGCGCTGGTGGCACGGCGATACGGCGAATTGAGCGAATCCGGTCCGCCCGCACCACGTCGCAACGACGGGTTGGTCGCCGCGTTGCTGCGGCAATTGCCTTTCGAATTGACGAGTGGACAGCGCGACGTGCTGGAGTTGCTGTCAACGGAACTGGCCGGCAGCCGCCCCATGAATCGGATGTTGCAGGGCGAGGTCGGGTCGGGCAAGACGATCGTGTCGGCGCTGGCGATGCTGCAGATGGTCGACGCGGGCTACCAGTGCGCGCTGTTGGCGCCGACGGAAGTGCTTGCTGCCCAACATGCCCGGTCCGTCCGAGACATTCTCGGTCCGCTCGCGATGGCCGGACAACTCGGCGGCGCGGAGGGCGGAACCGCGGTGGCATTGTTGACCGGATCGATGTCAGCGCAACAGAAACGACAGGTGCGTGACGAAGTAGCTTCTGGTCAAGCCGGCATCGTCATCGGGACCCACGCGCTGCTGCAGGACGCGGTGGAGTTCAAGCAACTCGGTATGGTGGTTGTCGACGAGCAGCACCGGTTCGGGGTTGAGCAGCGGGATCGGTTGCGCGCCAAAGCCCCTGGCGGGTTGACACCGCATCTGCTTGTGATGACTGCAACCCCGATTCCGCGCACTGTCGCGCTCACCGTCTACGGCGATCTGGAGACGTCCACATTGCGGGAATTACCCCGCGGACGCCAACCCATCACCACCAACACGATCTTCATCAAGGAAAAGCCGCAGTGGCTCAACCGAGCATGGCAACGGATCACTGAAGAGGTACAGGCCGGACGCCAGGCCTACGTGGTGGCATCCCGGATCGACGAGGACGACTCGTCGGGAGGGGCCGCGGGCGGTCCGCCCGCCACCACAGTCCTCGAGCTGTACGACCGTCTGCGGCTCGGGCCGCTCTCCGGGCTGCGGGTGGGTCTCATGCACGGGCGGCTGCCGGCGGACGAAAAGGACGCGGTCATGGCCGCGTTCCGCAATGGCCAGATCGATGTGCTGGTGTGCACCACCGTCATCGAGGTCGGCGTCGACGTCGCGAACGCGACAGTGATGCTCGTGATGGACGCCGACCGCTTCGGGATCAGCCAACTACATCAGCTGCGCGGGCGTATCGGGCGCGGACAGTATCCCAGCCTCTGTCTGCTCGCGACCCGGCTGCCCGAGGGGTCGAAGGCGGGGCAGCGGCTGAAAGCCGTGGCCGGCACATTGGATGGGTTCAAACTCGCCGACCTCGATCTGCGGGAGCGCCGGGAGGGAGATGTGTTGGGCCTCAGTCAGTCCGGTCGACCCATCACGTTGAGGTTTCTGTCGCTGTCGGAGCATCAAGAGGTCATCGAAGCGGCCCGTGAGTTCTGCGAGTCGGCCTATGAACGAAACCCCCGGGACCGCGGAATGGCAAGGCTAGCAGCACAATTCACCGACACCGATCGCATCGAGTATCTGGACAAGTCGTGAGCCGCCGAATTTTCATGCTGCTCGTCGCGGCCGTTGCGGTCGCGCTGATGGTTGCCTACCACTCCGGCACCACGATGTGGCGGCACCGTTCGGACGCGTTCGTCGCGCAGGCCGACGTTCCCACCGTCGCGCCGGGTGTCGACGTGCTCGCGGGCGTGGCGGTGATCCCCGCCCGGGTCCGCGGCTACGACTACCGCCGCGCGGCGTTCGGCGAGGCCTGGACCGACGACAACGACGCGCCCGGCGGCCACAACGGCTGTGACACCCGAGACGACATCCTCGACCGCGACCTCGTCGACAAAACCTACGTCGCGATCAGCCACTGCCCGCGGGCGGTCGCCACGGGCACGCTGCACGACCCGTACACAAACGCCACGATCGCGTTTGCGCGCGGGGAGAAGACCGGGGCGTCTGTGCAGATCGATCACATCCTGCCGCTGGCGCTGGCGTGGGATCTGGGAGCGCGCACCTGGACCGACGAACAGCGCGTGCGGTTCGCCAACGACCCCGCGAACCTGCTCGCAGTTCAGGGCCAGGCGAATCAGGACAAGGGTGACCAGGCCCCCTCGACGTGGATGCCACCAAACAGGGCGTTCTGGTGCCAATATGCGGTGCAGTTCGCCGACTTGCTGCGCGGGTACGCGCTGCCGATCGACGAGCGGTCGGCGGCCGAATTGCGCGAGGCCGCGGGCACCTGCCCGACCGGCTAGGGGCCGGTGTAAGTCGCCGGGTCCGGCCGGAAGCGGGTTCCGTCGTCGAGACCGTTGATCGAGGACATCTGGTCATCGGTGAGCTCGAAGTCGAACACCGCGATGTTCTCCTTGATCCGCTCCGGGTTCGACGATCGCGGGATCACGACATTGCCGAGTTGGATGCTCCAGCGGATCGCCACCTGTGCCGGCGACTTGCCGTGGGCCTGTGCGATCGACACCAGTGTGGGGTTGTCCAGCAGGCTGCCCACCCCCAGCGGGCTGTACGCCTCGGTGACGATGCCGCGATCGGCATGGACGGCCCGCAGTTGCGCCTGGTTCAGCAGCGGGTGCAGTTCGATCTGGTTGACTGCCGGGTTGGTGTAGGTCAGATCGGAGATCGTGGCCAGCTGCTCCTCCATGAAGTTGCACACCCCGATCGAGCGGATCTGCCCTTCGCCTTCCTGTTGGATCTTCTGCATTGCACCGTAGGTGTCGACGTATTTGCCGAGTTGCGCTGCAGGCCAATGGATCATGTACATGTCCACATAATCTAGCCCGAGCCGCTCCAGGCTGGCGGCGAGTGCGTCCCTGGTGGAGTTGAACCCCTGATCGGCGTTCGCCACCTTGGTGGTCACGAACAGCTCGTCACGCGGAATGCCTGACGCCGCGATCGCACGGCCCACTGCCGCCTCGTTGCCGTACGCCGATGCCGTGTCGATCAGGCGGTAGCCGGCCTCCAGGGCCGCGCTGACCGCACGTTCGGTGTCGTCCTCTGACAGGTCGGCTACGCCGAGACCGAGCGCCGGGATGATGTTGTCGTCATTGAGCGTGATGGTCGGGCTCGACGATTCTGTCGACGTCATTCTCAACTTCCCGTGAAATTAAAGGTGCGTGGGTCCGGCCCCAGCCGCGTGCCGTTGTCGAGCGAAGAGATCGACGTCACGTCGTCTTCGCTGAGCTCGAAGTCGAACACGTCGAAGTTGCTCGCAATCCGCTCGGGGTTGACCGACTTGGGGATGACGATGTTACCGATCTGCAAATGCCAGCGAATAATCACCTGCGCCTCGGTCTTGCCGTAGCCGTCGGCGATACCGGTGATCGTCGGATGGTCCAGCAGCCGACCTCGAGCCAGCGGGCTCCACGCCTCCGTCGCGATCCCCAGCTTCTTGTGAACTTCCCGCAGCTCAACCTGGGTCAACAGCGGATGTAGCTCGATCTGGTTGACCACCGGGAAGATGCCGGTCGCGTCGATCAGCGTGTCCAGGTGTTCCGGGGCGAAGTTCGAGACACCGATCGAGCGGATGTGCCCGAGGTCGCGCAGCGCCCCGAATGCCCGCCAGGTGTCGACGAATTCACCGATTGCGGGTACCGGCCAGTGGATCAGATACAGGTCGAGATAGCCGCCGTCGCCACCAAAGCCCAGCCGCTTCGCGCTCTTCTCGAACGCCTTCATCGTGCTGTCGTAACCCTGGTCGGCGTTCCGCAGCTTGGTGACCACGAAGATCTCCTCACGAGGGATGCCCGACTTCTTGACCGCCCGGCCGACCTCCCGCTCGTTGCCGTATGCCGACGCCGTGTCGATGTGCCGGTAACCCACGTTGAGCGCGGCGCTGACGGCCTGCTCGGTCTCCTTGGGCGGCGTCTTAAACACACCGAGACCGACGCTGGGAATGGCGTTGCCGTCATTGAGCGCGATCAAGGGGGCGGTCATGGCGACCAGTGTGCCAGCGCGAGCTTGAAGCGATTACCGTCCACAGGTGTGACCGACAGCGCAGCCGCCCCCGCATCGCAGTCAATGTCGAACCACGACGACCGCCTGACCCGCGCCCGGGTGGCGGCCGCTGCCTTCGCCAATCGTGTCGGAACAGGTTTGATGCCGGCGATACCCGACGCGGCGAAGCGGATGATGACCCGATCCGTGATGATCGACGGCAACACGCTTGACCCGACGCTGCAACTCACGCTGACCACCCTGAAGCTTTCCGGCGAAGAGGGCCTGACTGCTCGCGACGACGTCGTGTACTCCCGACAACGCATCCGTGAGACAGCGGAGATGATCGACCGCAACCCTGTGCCGGTCGGCGGGGTCACCGATCTGTCCATTCCCGGGCCCGCGGGAGACATCCCGGCCCGGCACTACCGACCCGACGACGAGGTCGGGCCCCTGCTGATATTCCTGCATGGCGGGGGCTGGGTCCTCGGTGATCTGGACACGCACGACAACGTGTGCAGGACGATCTGCCGCGACGCCGGCATCCACGTGCTGTCGGTGGCCTACCGTCTTGCGCCGGAGCATCCCGCGCCGGCCGGGCTGGAGGACGCCTACGCGGCCTACCGGTGGGCGCTGGAGCACGGTGCCGAGCTGGGCGCGCGGCCGGGCGTGGTCGCGGTCGGCGGCGACAGCGCCGGCGGCAATCTGTCGGCGATCATTGCGCGGTGGGGGCGCGACGACGGTGTGCCGCCCGCGCTGCAGCTCCTGCTGTACCCCGTGACGGACCAGCGGGGCCAAGCACCGTCGCGTGCGCTGTTCGCGAACGGATTCTTCCTCACTGCGCACGACACGGACTTTTGCCGAGAGCAGTACCTCGGCGGATCGCAGCTCGACGTCACCGATCCGCGGGTGTCGCCGCTACTCGCCGACGACCTGGCCGGGCTGCCGCCCGCCCTCGTCGTCACCGCCGGCTTCGACCCGCTGCGCGACGAAGGCGAGGCCTATGCCGAACGGATGCGCGACGCCGGGGTGACCGTCGACAGCCGGCGGATGTCATCGTTGATCCACGCCTTCTGCAACTTTGCGCCGCTCGGCGGCGGCAGCGCCGTCGCGATGCTCGAGATCACCTCCGCCCTGCGCGCGCACCTGTGCCACGTGACGTGAGCTCAGGCGTAGCCGCCTCGCCGGTAGTCTGACCGGGTGGCGAACAAAATCAAGCGATACGACCTCAAGGCAGCCGACCGCAGACGCAACCTGCTGATCCAGGTGGGGCTGACCGCGGTCGTCATCGTCTTCCTCGCGGCCGTGGTGTTGTGGGTCGTGAGCCACAAGAAGGCGGGCTCCGAAGGACCGCCCGCCGGCGAGAAGCGCTCGATCAGCGTCGCGGTGCAGGACAAGCTGATCAAAGACGCTGCCGGCAAGCCGAAGGTCGTCTTGTCGATGTACGAGGACTTCCTGTGCCCGCACTGCGGGAATTTCGAGCAGAAGATGGGTCCCACTGTCCAGCAGCTCATCGATACCGGCGCGGTGCAGGCGGACTACTACATGGTGGCGCTTCCGCCGCTGGACCAGCCGCAAACGAAGTACTACTCGTCGCGCGCAGGCAACGCCGCGTACTGCGTCGCCGACGCTGACACGTCGCCGGGCAAGGACGCGTTCCGTCGCTTCCATACCGCGCTGTACGCCCAGCAGCCCGGCGAAACCGCCACCACCTTCCCGACCAATGAGCAGCTGATCGAGACGGCGCGAGTGGCCGGGCTGGCGAGCCAAAGCCTCAGCGACTGCATCAACAACGGCAAGTACACGGCGATGGTGCAGGGCTTGGTGAAGGCCACCGGCATCAGCTACACGCCCACGATCCGCGTCAACGGCGACGAGTTCGCGTTCTCCGATACGACGACACCGCAGGACCTGATCAACAAGGTCACCCAGATCACCGGGCCCGTCCCCGGGCTGACGGCAACCGCACCCGCCCCCGCGCCGACGCCGACCCCGGCCCCCGCGGCGCCATGACCGTCGCGGCGCCGAGCCCCGCGTCTGCCGCCGAAGGACCGGGTGAGCAGATCGAGCGTCCCGGGGGCGCAATGGTTCGTCCGGCGAGCGCGTGGTGGGTGCTCATCGCCGGGGTTGCGGGATTAGCGGCCGCGTTGACCTTGACGGTCGAGAAGGTCTCGATGCTGACCAATCCCTCGTATGTCCCGTCGTGCAGCATCAACCCGGTGCTGTCGTGCGGGTCGGTGATGGTCACCCGGCAGGCGTCGGTGTTCGGTTTCCCCAACCCGCTGATCGGGATCGTCGCGTTCAGCGTCGTCGTGGTCACGGGTGTGCTTGCCATCGCCCGCCTGCCGCTGCCGCGCTGGTACTGGCTCGGACTCGCGGGCGGCACTCTCCTCGGCGTCGTGTTCGTGCACTGGCTGATCTTCCAGAGCCTCTACCGGATCGGCGCGTTGTGCCCCTACTGCATGGTGGTGTGGGCGGTGACGATCCCGCTGTTCGTGGTGGTGTCCTCGATCGCGCTGCAACCGCTTGGCGCCAATCCCGCTGTGCGGGTGCTGTATCGCTTGCGATGGTCGCTGGTCGCACTGTGGTTCGCCGCGGTGATTCTGCTGATCCTGGTGCAGTTCTGGTATTACTGGTCGACCCTGATCTAGTGATCCACAAAGTTCTTGTCGCCAACCGCGGCGAAATCGCGATCCGCGCATTTCGAGCCGCCTACGAGCTCGGCATAGCCACTGTCGCGATCTACCCGTACGAGGACCGCAACTCAGAGCACCGACTCAAGGCCGACGAGTCCTACCAGATCGGCGAGAAGGGACATCCGGTACGGGCGTACCTGTCTGTCGACGAGATCGTCGCGACCGCGCAGCGCTGCGGCGCCGACGCGATCTATCCGGGATACGGCTTCCTGTCGGAGAATCCGGAACTGCCTGCGGCGTGCGCCGCGGCCGGGATCACGTTCATCGGCCCGAGCGCCGAGATCTTGGAGCTCACGGGTAACAAGGCACGCGCGATCGAGGCGGCCCGTGCCGCCGGTCTGCCGGTCCTGACTTCGTCGACGCCCTCGACGTCGGTGGATGAGCTGATGGCCGCGGCCGGATCCATGCAGTTCCCGCTGTTCGTCAAGGCGGTGTCCGGCGGCGGCGGCCGGGGGATGCGGCGGGTCACCGACGCGGAGGCACTAGCCGAGGCGATCGAGGCCGCCAGCCGCGAAGCAGAGTCGGCGTTCGGTGACCCGACCGTGTACCTCGAGCAGGCCGTGCGCAACCCGCGCCACATCGAGGTTCAGATCCTCGCCGACACCCACGGCAATGTCATCCACCTCTTCGAGCGGGACTGCAGCGTGCAGCGCCGGCACCAGAAGGTCATCGAATTGGCCCCGGCCCCAAACCTTCCCGAAGAACTGCGCGACCGGATCTGCGCCGACGCGGTCGCGTTCGCACGCCAGATCGACTACACCTACGCGGGCACCGTCGAGTTCCTTCTCGACGAGCGGGGCCACTACGTCTTCATCGAGATGAACCCGCGCATCCAGGTCGAGCACACGGTCACCGAAGAGATCACCGACGTCGATCTGGTGTCCAGCCAGATGCGCATCGCCGACGGCGAGTCACTCGAGGAGCTCGGTCTGCGGCAAGAGTCGGTGCTACCGCGCGGCGCTGCGATGCAGTGCAGGATCACCACCGAGGACCCGGCCAACGGCTTCCGACCCGACACCGGCCGCATCACCAGCTACCGGACACCTGGCGGGGCGGGCATCCGGCTCGACGGCGCAACGCATCTGGGCGCTGAGATCGGCGCTCACTTCGACTCGATGCTCGTCAAGCTGACGTGTCGTGGCCGCGACTTCCCGGCGGCGATTGCCAGGGCCCGTCGCGCGCTGGCCGAATTCCGCGTCCGCGGTGTGTCGACGAACATCCCGTTCCTGTTGGCTGTCGTCACCGATTCGGACTTTCGCGCCGGCCGGATCAACACCTCGTTCATCGATGACCGGCCCTACCTGCTCACGTCGCGCACTCCCGCCGACCGCGGCACCAAGATTCTCAACTACCTCGCCGACGTCACCGTGAACCAGCCGCACGGGCCGCGGCCGTCGACGGTGTACCCGCACGACAAGCTGCCGCAGATCGACCTCTCGGCTCCGCCGCCGCCGGGATCGAAGCAGCGACTGGCCGAGCTCGGCCCGGAGAAATTCGCTCGCTGGCTGAAAGAGTCTGCAGCCGTGGGGGTTACAGATACGACATTCCGCGACGCACACCAGTCCCTGCTTGCCACCCGGCTGCGTACCACGGGCTTGCTGATGGTGGCGCCGTATGTCGCCCGGCTGACTCCGCAGCTGTTGTCGATCGAGTGCTGGGGCGGAGCGACTTACGATGTGGCACTTCGGTTCCTGAAAGAGGACCCGTGGGAGCGGCTGGCCGCGCTCCGTGAAGCGGTGCCCAACATCTGCCTTCAGATGCTGTTGCGCGGCCGAAACACCGTGGGTTACACGCCGTATCCGGAACTGGTGACGCAGGCGTTCGTCGAGGAGGCAACGGCCACCGGAATCGACATCTACCGTATCTTCGACGCGCTCAACAATGTCGAGTCGATGCGTCCGGCTATCGATGCGGTTCGCGAAACAGGCACGGCGATAGCCGAAGTCGCGATGAGCTACACCGGCGACCTGTCTGATCCCGGTGAAAACCTCTACACGCTGGACTATTACCTCAAGCTGGCCGAGCAGATCGTCGATGCCGGCGCACACGTGCTGGCGATCAAGGACATGGCAGGCTTGTTGAAGCCGCCCGCCGCCACGACTTTGGTCACTGCGCTGCGAAGTCGGTTCGACCTTCCGGTGCACGTGCACACCCATGACACTCCGGGCGGGCAGCTGGCCACCTACCTGGCGGCCTGGCAGTCGGGAGCCAACGCGGTCGACGGCGCGGCCGCCCCGCTGGCCGGCACCACCAGCCAGCCCGCACTGTCGGCGATCGTCGCGGCCGCTGCGCACACCGAGTACGACACCGGGTTGTCGCTGTCGGCGGTCTGCGAGCTCGAGCCCTACTGGGAGGCGCTGCGAAAGGTCTACGCGCCGTTCGAGTCCGGGCTGCCCGCACCGACCGGGCGGGTGTACAGCCACGAGATCCCCGGAGGCCAGCTGTCCAACCTTCGGCAGCAGGCGATCGCGCTGGGGTTCGGCGACCGGTTCGAGGACATCGAGACCAATTACGCTGCAGCCGACCGGATTCTGGGCCGTCTCGTCAAGGTCACACCTTCGTCGAAGGTGGTCGGCGACCTGGCTCTCGCGCTGCTGGGGGCGGGCATCACCGCAGACGAATTCGCTTCGGACCCAGCGCGTTTGGACATTCCGGAATCGGTGATCGGATTCCTGCGGGGCGAGTTGGGCGATCCGCCCGGCGGCTGGCCGGAGCCGCTGCGCACCAAGGCGCTTGCCGGCCGTCCGCCCGCGAAGCCGCAGCAGGAGCTGACCGCCGACGACGAGGAGGCGCTCTCGCTCGCCGGCCCGAAGCGTCAGGCTACGCTCAACCGGCTGCTCTTCCCCGGCCCCACAAGGGAATTCGAGGAGCATCGTGAACAGTTCGGCGACACCTCGCGGCTGTCGGCCAACCAGTTCTTCTACGGGCTGCGCTCCGGCGACGAGCATCGCGTGGAGCTCGAGCGCGGCGTCGAGTTGCTGATCGGCCTCGAGGCGATCTCCGAAGCGGACGAACGCGGGATGCGTACGGTGATGTGCATCTTCAACGGCCAGCTGCGTCCGGTGCTGGTGCGCGACCGCAGCATTGCAAGCAATGTGCCCACCGCAGAGAAGGCCGACCGGTCCAACCACGACCACATCGCCGCGCCCTTCGCCGGCGTCGTCACGGTCGCCGTCTCGGAGGACGACGAGGTGACCGCCGGGCAGACCGTCGCCACCATCGAGGCGATGAAAATGGAGGCCGCGATCACCGCGCCGAAGACGGGGACGGTCCAGCGGGTCGCGGTGAGCAAGACCGCACAGGTGGAGGGCGGCGATCTGTTGATGGTGGTCAGCTGACCCGGATCATCGCGGGCCGCGCCGGGGGCCGCCGGATCGCCGTCCCGGCGAAGGGCACCCGGCCCACCAGCGACCGGGTCCGCGAGGCGCTCTTCAATGTGCTGGCCGCCAGGCTGGACTTCGCGGGGATGTCGGTGATCGATCTCTATGCAGGTTCCGGTGCGCTGGGGCTCGAGGCGTTGTCGCGAGGGGCGGCGCACGCGACGTTCGTGGAGGCCAATCCGCGCACCGCCGCGGTGATCGAGCGAAACGTCGAAGCGCTCGGATTTGCCGGCGCGACGGTGCTCGCCCGTCCGGTGGAGACAGTCCTGGGCGCAGGCGGCGCCCCCGTCGACCTGGTGCTGGCCGACCCGCCCTACGACGTTCCCGTCGACGAGGTGAATGCCATGCTGGCGGCGCTGAGCACGGGCGACTGGACGGCCGAAGGCACGGTCGTCGCCGTCGAAAGGCGAGCGTCGTCGGCACCGCTGAGGTGGCCCGACGGCTGGACCGTCTGGCCCGAGCGCCGCTACGGCGACACCCGGCTGGAGATCGCCGAAGTAAAGTGACCGGCTGATACCGTCGTCCTCCATGAGCGGCGCGGTCTGCCCAGGGTCGTTCGACCCGGTGACGCTCGGGCATATCGACGTATTCGAGCGCGCCGCTGCCCAATTCGACGAGGTCATCGTCGCGGTGCTGGTCAACCCCGGCAAACAGGGCATGTTCAGCGTCGACGAGCGGATCGCGATGATCGAGGAAGCCACCGACCACCTGCCCAATCTACGGGTGGAGTCGGGGCGGGGCCTCGTGGTCGACTTCGTCAAGTCACACGGGCTCACCGCGATCGTCAAGGGTCTGCGCACCGGCACCGATTTCGAATACGAGCTGCAGATGGCGCAGATGAACAAGCACATCGCAGGCGTCGACACCTTCTTCGTGGCCACCACGCCGCAGTATTCGTTCGTCTCGTCGTCGCTGGCCAAGGAGGTCGCCGCACTGGGCGGAGACGTGTCTGCGCTGCTCCCCGAGCCGGTGAATCGGCGCCTGGCGGCCAAGCTGCGCGCACGCTGACCCCGGTTTGACCCGCCCCGCTTCGGGTATGCGAACACGACGGCGCTCAGCCCATTCGCGCCATCGAATCCCAGAGTTTTCACCAAGCAATCGGAGGTGGTCAACAGTGGCTACTGTGACGTCGACCCAGGATGTCGTGGAGTTTCTCAAGGCACAGCACAACCTGATCAAAGATCTGTTCGACGAGGTGTTCCACGCATCAGATGCAAAGGGGCGGGAAAAGGCGTTCATCGACCTACGGCAGCTGCTCGCCGTGCACGAGACCGCCGAGGAGATGGTGGTGCACCCGCGGGCGCGCCGCGAGTTGGGGGCCGGTGACAAAGTCGTGGATGCGCGGCTCGAAGAAGAGCATGAGGCC
This sequence comes from uncultured Actinomycetota bacterium, assembly GCA_963744085.1. Lineage (GTDB taxonomy): Bacteria > Actinomycetota > Actinomycetes > Mycobacteriales > Mycobacteriaceae > Mycobacterium. The sequence continues at coordinate 554,132 of CAVUSK010000008.1, read as the reverse complement.
AAGAAGCAGCTGTCGAAGATCGAAGGCATGGACATGGACTCGCAGGAGTTTCTCGACGCACTCAAAGCCTTCCGGGACGACGTCGTCGAGCACGCCGAACGCGAGGAGTCCGAGGAGTTCACGGGCCTGCAGCGCGCACTCGAGCCCGAGGAGTTGAAGCGGATGGAAGGTGCCGTCCGCGCGGCCGAGAACATTGCGCCGACCCGCCCGCACGCCGGCGTCGAGTCGGCAACAGCGAACTTCGCTGTCGGCCCGTTCGCGTCGATGCTCGACCGGGCGCGAGATGCCATCCAAACCGCGTTGAGGTAGCGGCGCGCGCCGACACACCGACCGGCTTCCCCAGCCACAGGCGTAACACCAGGCACACTGGTCACAACGACTAGGGCTGGAGGGTATCGCCGTGTACCGAGTTTTTGAGGCGCTCGACGAGTTGGGCGCGATCGTCGAAGAGGCTCGCGGTGTGCCGATGACGGCCGGCTGCGTGGTGCCGCGGGGCGACGTCCTGGAGTTGATCGACGACATCAAGGACGCCATCCCCGGTGAGCTCGACGACGCCCAGGATGTGCTCGATGCGCGCGACACGATGCTCCGGGAGGCCAAGGAGCACTCCGACTCGATGGTGTCGACAGCGACATCGGAGGCCGACTCGCTGCTGAACCATGCGCGCACCGAGGCCGACCGGTTGCTCGCGGACGCAAAATCGCAGGCCGACCGGATGGTTGGCGAAGCGCGGGCGCATTGCGACCAGATCGTCAACGAGGCCCGCGACGAAGCCAACCGCATCAGCGCCACCGCCAAGCGCGAGTACGAGGTCATGACCACCCGCGCCAAGAGCGAGGCCGACCGCTTGATCGAGAACGGCAACATCTCCTATGAAAAGGCCGTCCAGGAGGGCATCAAGGAGCAGCAGCGGCTTGTGTCGCAGACCGAGGTGGTGCAATCGGCGACGGCCGAGTCGACCCGCATGATCGATGCGGCACACGCCGAGGCGGACAGGTTGCGCGGCGAGTGCGACATCTACGTGGACAGCAAGCTGGCCCACTTCGAGGACTACCTCAACGGCACACTGCGGTCGGTCGGCCGCGGACGGCATCAGCTGCGCACTGCCGCGGGTACGCACGACTACGTGCAACACGCGTAGCACCTGAGTTCGGCGCGATCCTGGACTGATCGCGCCTGCGGTGAGGATGATGAGCAGATGGTCCTCAGCGCGGACTCGACGACGAACGGTGCCAGCTCGGCGCCGCTGTCGGTGACAGGGCCGATGCCCTACCTCGAAACCAGAACCAGCCGAAATCCGTTCCCGCCGATTGCGGATTACGGCTTCTTGTCGGATTGCGAGAACACCTGCTTGATCAGCTCCAGCGGGTCCATCGAATGGATGTGCGTGCCGCGGCCCGCCTCACCGAGCGTGTTCGGTGCGATCCTGGACCGCTCGGCGGGGCATTTCCGGTTGGGCCCGTACGGGATTGCGGTGCCGGTAGCGCGGCGCTACCTGCCCGGCAGCCTGATCTTGGAGACCACGTGGCAGACGCACACCGGCTGGCTGATCGTCCGCGACGCGTTGGTGATGGGTCCGTGGGAGGACTTCGGAACGCGTTCGCGCACCCACCGTCGCACACCGATGGACTGGGAATCGGAGCACATGTTGTTGCGCACGGTGCGCTGTGTGAGCGGCACCGCCGAATTGGTGATGAGTTGTTCTCCGTCCTTCGACTATCACCGGGTCGGCGCCACATGGGAGTATTCCGGCCCGGCGTATGCGCAGGCGGTCGCGCAGGCCGAGGAGAATCCGGAACAGTACCCGAAGCTCACGCTGACAACGGATCTGCGGATCGGCCTGGAAGGCAGGGAAGCCCGGGCGCGAACGCGGATGAACGAGAGCGACGAGGTTTTCGTGGCCCTGAGCTGGTCGAGATATCCGCCTCCGGAGACCTTCGGTGAAGCCGCCAAGAAGATGTGGAACACCACCGAGTTCTGGCGGCAGTGGATCAACATCGGCGACTTTCCGGACCATCCGTGGCGGTCCTTCATTCAACGAAGTGCGCTCACCTTGAAGGGCCTGACATACGCGCCGACGGGCGCATTGTTGGCTGCGCCCACTACGTCGTTGCCGGAAACGCCTCAGGGAGAACGCAACTGGGACTATCGCTATGCTTGGGTGCGCGACTCGACGTTCGCGTTGTGGGGGCTGTACACGCTTGGCCTTGACCGCGAGGCCGACGACTTCTTCTCGTTCATCGCAGAGGTGTCGGGTGCCAACGACGGCGAGCAGCATCCGTTGCAGGTGATGTACGGCGTCGACGGTGAGCGCATCTTGGAGGAAAAGCAGCTGGGCCACCTCTCGGGTTACGACGGTGCGCGGCCGGTGCGGATCGGCAACAACGCGTACAACCAAGACCAGCATGACATTTGGGGCGCGATGCTGGATTCGGTGTACCTGCACGCCAAGTCGCGTGACCAGATCTCCGATGCGTTGTGGCCGGTGTTGAAGGGCCAGGTCGAAGCGGCGATCGAGCATTGGCGCGAGCCTGACCGTGGCATCTGGGAGGTGCGCGGCGAACCGCAGCACTTCACGTCGTCGAAGGTGATGTGCTGGGTGGCGTTGGACCGCGGCGCCAAACTCGCGGAACTGGAGGGGGAGAAGGAAAGTGCCCAGCAGTGGCGGGCGGTCGCCGAGGAGATCAAGGCCGACATTCTGGCCAATGGCGTGGACTCCCGCGGGGTGTTCGTCCAGCGGTACGGGTCGGACGCGCTGGACGCGTCGTCACTGCTGGTGGTGCTGACCCGGTTTCTGCCGCCGGAGGATCCGCGGGTGCGCGACACGGTGTTGGCGATCGCCGATGAACTGACCCGGGACGGGTTGGTGTTGCGCTACCGCGTCGAGGAAACCGACGACGGTGTGTCCGGTGAGGAGGGCGCGTTCACGATCTGCTCGTTCTGGCTTGTCTCGGCGCTGGTGGAGATCGGGGAAGTGTCGCGCGCCAAACGGCTCTGTGAGCGGTTGCTTTCGCTCGCAAGCCCGTTGCATCTGTACGCCGAAGAGGTGGATCCGCGCACCGGTCGGCATCTGGGCAACTTCCCCCAGGCGTTGACTCACCTGGCGTTGATCAACGCCGTGGTGCACGTGATCCGCGCTGAAGAGCAGTCCGACAGCACAGGCGTTTTCATGCCGGCCAACGCGCCGATGTGAGCCGATGTTAGTGGCGGTGTGGTCAAGCCGGTGAGAGCAGGTCGTACACCGTCGTTCCGCCGACATCCATCGGTCTGAAGTGCTGCTGCACCCAAGCGGTGATGCCGGCTGCGCTGCCGGAGTGGCCCGGCGACGGGCCTTGCGCCCTGCCGGCGATGAAGTAGTGGATCTGGTGGTGCGCGACGTACTGCTGAAACTGTTGCAGCGTCGGCGAATTGTCGGATCCACTGAATCCGCCGATCGCCATGATCGAGGCACCCGACCGAAGCTGCAGGCCGCTTGTGGTCATTGATCCGACCGATGCTGCGGCCCAGTGGGTGCCGCTGCTGCTCAGCAGCGATTGCAGGGCGGTGTTGGCAGTTCCATGCTCACCCGGTGGACCGAAGGTGCTACTTCTGGGCCCGGATGCGGGTACCGGCCCGTTGTGAGACCGGGCGACGGTGTCGATCGCGTAGGCCGCCGGTGCCGCGACGCCGACCAGCAGTGCGGCGACAGCGACGGCGGCGGTGGCCCGGCTCAGTCGGTGCGCGCCGATTGCGATCACCGAAGCCACCGCGATCGACCCGATCAGCACGATCCACCGCAGGGCAGGCAGCCACATCGGGGTGCGTGCGAGCAGGATGAATGCCCACACACCAGTGGTTGCAGACATCGCCGCCAAAACGGCTCGGCTGCTGCGGAATTCGCGCCCTAGCCATAGCTCGCGAACCGAAATACCGATCAGCGCGGCGATCGCCGGTGCCAACGCGACCGCATAGTACGGGTGGATGACGCCCTGCATGAAGCTGAACACTGCGCCGCTTACCAGCAACCAGCTGCCCCACACAAGGAGGCTGGCGCGGACCCGTCCGGTCCGTGAGGTATTCGCGGTGAACCACACGCCGGCCACGAGGCCGATCAGCGCTGCCGGGAGCAGCCACGAGATCTCGGTGCCCATCGACTGCTCGAACAGACGCGCGATTCCGCTGCGGCCGCCGAACATCGAGCTGTTGCCGCGGGGCCCTTGCTGACCGGCCACGCGCTGAATGCCGTTGTAACCCAATGTCAACTGCAGCAGGCTGTTGTCGGTCGATCCGCCGACATAGGGCCGCGATGCCACCGGCCAGAAGCTCACCAGCGCGATGAACCAGCCTCCCGAGACGACGACCGCCACTGCACCGATTAGAAGTTGCCACAGCCGTTTCCACACAGTGCCGGGGGCTGCGAGCAGGAACACCAGTGCGAACCCGGGCACCACCAGTGCGGCCTGCAACATCTTCGTCAGGAACGCGAAGCCGATCATCGTGCCCGTCAGGGCGATCCAGCGGGTGGAACCTGACTCGATCGTGCGCACCATGAAATAGCCTGCGGCCGTCAACAACAGCACGAGCAGCGCATCGGGATTGTTGTATCGGAACATCACCGCCGCCACCGGCGTCAGTGCCAGCACCGCGCCGGCGATCATGCCCGCGGCCGCGCCGCTGCACCGCCGCACCGTCCCGAACACGAGCGCGACAGCCCCGACACCCATCAGCGCTTGAGGCAGCAACATCGAGAACGCACTGAAGCCGAACAATCGCGCCGACAGCACCATGACCCACAGCGCTGCGGGCGGCTTGTCCACGGTGATGGTGTTGCCGGGGTCCAGCGAACCGAACAACCACGCTTTCCAGTCCTGGGTGCCGGCCTGGACTGAGGCGGCGTAGTAGGTGTTGGCCCACCCCGATGAGCCCAGGCCCCACAGGTACAGGACGACGGTGGCGGCCAGCAGCGCCAGCAGCGCGCGACGCTCCCAGCGGGGAAGAGCTGGTGACAGGGATTGCAATGGTGCCTGGGCGACGCGGCGGTCAAGCAGGATCACGCTGTCTCCGAAAGGTGTTGTGGTCGAGGTCAATTGGTACGGCGCGGGTGAAACACCCAGCCACGCAGCAGGACGAAGCGGATCGCTGTCGCGACGAGATTGGCTCCGACGAGCACTGCGAGCTCCACCGCCCGATGGGGTTGGCTCATCATGTGCAGCACGGCCAGCGACCCGCTGGTGACGGCGAGCGCGATGCCGAAGACGGCGAGTCCCTCCAACTGGTGGCGGGCTACGCGGCCGGCGCCGCGGACGCCGAACGTGAACCGACGGTTGGCAGCGGTGTTGGCGACGGTGGTCAACAGCAGCGCAAGAAGATTCGCGGCCTGCGCTCCCACAGTGTGGTGAAGTGCGAGGAACAGTGCCAGATACGCGATGGTGCTGGCCGCGCCGACCGCGGTGAACCGGACCGCCTGACGCAGCAGCGAACCGGGAGCCGCCGACTTGCTCGACGGGCCGAGCTGCGCTGCCAGGGTTTGCACCGGAATCGCCCCGATGGCAAAACCTTTCAGTAGCCTGGCGATGCCCTTGAGATCTGCGACGGCGGTCGCGACGATGTCGACTCGGCTGTCGGGGTCGTCGACCCAGTCCACGGGCACCTCGTGGATGCGCAGGCCGCTGCGCTGCGCGAGCACGAGAAGTTCGGTGTCGAAGAACCATCCGGTGTCGGCGACGTGCGGCAGCAGCTGGCTGGCCACATCGGCGCGGATCGCCTTGAACCCGCATTGCGCATCCGAAAAGCCAGCGGCCAGTGTGGATTTGAGGAGCAGGTTGTAGCAGCGCGAAATCACTTCCCGTTTTGTGCCGCGCACTACCCGCGAACCTCGCGCCAAACGTGAGCCGATGGCAAGGTCCGAGTGCCCCGAGATCAGCGGGGCAGCCAACGGTGCGAGGGCGGCGAGATCGGTGGACAGATCGACATCCATGTACGCCAGCACCGGAGCGTCCGACGTCGACCACACCGCATGCAGAGCGCGTCCGCGACCCTTCTGTTCCAGCCGCACGACACGCACATCCGTCAGCTCATCTGCTAGTTGCGCAGCGATCTGCGGCGTGTCATCTGTGCTGGCATTGTCGGCGATCGTGATCCGCGCGGTGAACGGAAAGCTCTGTTCGAGATGGCGGTGCAGGCGGTGGACCGCGCTCGCGAGGTCCCCTTGCTCGTTGTATACCGGCACCACGACGTCCAGCACGGGGACACCGCGGGCGCGCGCCAGGATTGATGCGTTGGTTCGCGCACGGAAGAGGTCGTTGATGCCGGCGTCGAGGTCTGCCGCGATGTCAGTCATGGCTCGATCGTCACAGCTGTCGGTGGGTAGACCGTTGGCGCACGCTATGCGTCAGCTATGAGCCGTTGCGCAGCTCGTACACGGTGAAGCCGCCGATGCTGCGCGCCGGGAAGCGCGCGGCCACCCACGCGGCGATGTCGGTCGACTCGCGGCTACCGCCGGAGCGTGAGCGCATCGGCCAGCGCATCTTCCCGCCGACGAAATAGTGGATCTTGTTCTCTTTGACCAGTTGTTGGAACTGGTCGAGTCGGGGCGCAGGATCGGTTCCGTTGAAGCCACCGACCGCCATCGCCGGTGTCCCACTGGCCAACTGATAACCGGCGGCGTTGATCGAGCCGACCGCCGCGGCGGTCCAGGTGTATCTGTCGGCGTCTGTGCGCAACGCGGCCACCAACGCGGGCGGCGGGTTCGGCGAATCGAGGAGACCGCCGAAACCGCCGAAACCGCCGTGGGGAGGGCCCGACGGACCGGCATTGGGGATCGCACCGGTGTGCGGGGTCATTGCGGTGGCGACCGAGTACGCGGCCGGTCCGGCCAGGCATGCGGAGAGAGCCAGGACGGCGACCGCCCGGCCGGTCGCCTCGGGAAGCCGACTCGCCACCATGAGCAGAGCTGCGGCGCCCACACCCGCGACCGCGATGACCAGACGCAGCCACGGCAACCAGGTTTCGGTGCGTGCAAGCAGCACGCAAGCCAGCATCGTGGTGATCAGCACCGTGCCGGACATGGCTGTGGCGGCGCGGACATCGCGGCGCCGTTGCCACAGCAGCGGCGCTCCGATGCCGATGCCTGCGCCGACGGCGGGGGTCAGCGCCACGGTGTAGTAGGGGTGAATGATGCCGTTGGAGTACGAGATGACCAGACCCGTCACCACCAGCCAGCCGCCCCACAGCACGCATGCACCTCGAATGGCGTTGGTACGCGGCTCCCGCCAGGTGATGATCAATGCAGCCGCGATACAGATCAGCGCTGCCGGGATGAGCCAGGCGATCTCAGCGCCCATGCCGCTGTCGAAGAGCCGACTCCACCCGACGTCGCGGTTGGTATTGCCGAGCCCACCGGGCTCGTCGCCGGTGAGCCGGCCGAATCCGTTGTAGCGCAGCGCAAGTTCGACGATGCTGTTGTGCGCCGAACCGCCGATGTAGGGCCGGTGGTCGGCTGGCCACAGCGTGACCAGCATCAGGTACCAACCGCCGGAAGCCAGCAACGCGACACCGGCGAAGGCCAGCCGCATCACGCGTGTCTTGCGCGGTGCGTAAGCGGTGAGCAGGTAGGCGGCGGCGAAACCGGGCACCACCAGGAAGGCCTGACCCATCTTCGCGAGGAACGCAAAGCCGACGGCGACCCCTGCGAGCGGCAACCACCAACGCCCACCCGGGTTTTCACACGCCCGCTGCACGCAGTATGCGGCGGCGACGAGCAGCAGGACGAGCAGCGTATCGGGGTTGTTGAACCGGAACATCAGCGCCGCGACCGGGGTCAGCGCGAGCACCGACCCTGCCAACAGGCCGGCCGCCGGCCCGTTGATGCGTCGCACCGCGGCGTACAGCAGCGCCACCGCCGCGATGCCCTCGAGGGCCTGCGGTACAAGCAGGCTCCACGAACTGAACCCGAACAGCCGCACCGAAGCGTCCATCACCCACAGTGCGCCCGGGGCCTTGTCGACGGTGATCGCATTGGCCGAATCGGTGGAACCGAACAGGAACGCCGTCCAACTCTGTGAACTTGATTGCACCGCAGCCGAATAGAAGCTGTTGGCCCATCCGTTGGCCGACAGGCCCCATAGATAGAGCGCACCCGTCAGTGCGATCATGCCGGCGAACGCCACCCGATGCACGCGAGTCCCTCGCGGCACCGCCCGGCGAAGGGGCGCCTCGACGACGGGCGGCGGCGCGGTGCGCGTCATGTGTCGATGCCTGCGGGCGCTGACTGTAAGCCCGGCAACCGCACCGTGAACACGGTGTCGCCGTTGCCGCTCGCCACGTCGATGCTGCCGTGATGCGCCTTGACCACCGCTGAGACAATCGCCAGGCCCAGCCCCGTGCTTCCGTCGCGGCGCGATCGCGATGTGTCACCGCGGGCGAAGCGTTCGAAGATCTCGGGCTGCAGCGACGCCGGGATGCCGGGGCCGTTGTCGGTGACGGTCAGCACGGCACCACCCGCGCCGTCGTCGGCCAGCGATGTCGTCACCGATGTGCCCGCGGGAGTGTGCGTGCGGGCATTCGCGAGAAGGTTGACGAGCAGCTGCTGCAGCCGCGGACCGTCACCGGTGACCACCACGGGCTCGTCGGGCAGCTCCAGTGACCATTCGTGATCGGGCCCGGCGACGTGCGCGTCGGCCACGGCATCGACCGCGAGCTGTGACAGATCAACGGATTCGCGCTCCAACGGACGCCCGCTGTCCAGCCGCGCCAGCAGCAGCATGTCCTCGACGAGCTGCGTCATCCGGGCGGCCTCCGACTCCACGCGGCCCATGGCATGCGCAACGTCCGGGCTCACGTCTCCGCGGTGGCGTTGCGCGAATTCGGCGTAGCCGCGGATCGCCGTCAGCGGGGTGCGAAGTTCGTGGCTCGCGTCGGCGACGAACTGGCGCACTCTCGTTTCGCTGGCGTGCCGGGCGGCCAACGCGTCCGAGATCCGTTCGAGCATGCGGTTCAGCGCTGTCGCGAGCTGGCCTACCTCGGTGTGAGCGGCGGCCGGGTCCACCGCGACAACCGCCGTCGGCAACGTCACCTCACCGCGGTCGAGCTCGAGGTTGGCGACATCGCGGGCGACCGCCGAAACCCGCGAGACGGGGGCCAGCTGACGGCGGATGATCACAAATCCTGCCACGGTCGCCGCGACCAGCGCGATGCCGGCGACGATGACGAAAATGACCGCGGCCGACAGCAGCGTGTCGTCGACTCCGGCCGTCGGCAGACCCGACACGATCGTGTTACCACTGTGGGAGTGCCGGGCGACCACGCGGTAACGGCCCAGGCTGCTGAGGTTGACGGTGACCGGGCGGCTGTCGGGGACGATGCCGGCGAGTTGGGCCGCGGCGGCGTCGCTGATGGCTGCGCGCGTTCCGTTGGAGGTGATGACGCCCGCGTCGAGCACCTTTTTTCCCGCCACCACCGCGCCCACCGTGTGCGTCGCCTGGCCGGGCGCGTCGAGGAACGCCGGGCCCGGCCCGCTTTCGAGCTCGAACGGCCGTGGTCGCCGCGGGAATCCGGGCTGGGGAGGCGGCGGTGGCCCGAGGTCGAAGATGGTTGCCGACCGGTGGCCGGCATCGATGACCTGCTCGTCGAGCTGGCCCATCAAGAAGCGGTGCAGCGCGAATTCGGTACCCACCCCGATGCCCACGCAGACGACGGCAAGCAGACTCACCACGGTGACCAGCAGCCTGGTCCGCAATGACCAGGCGCGCGGGGAGCCCAGCCGACGGAGCCGGCCGGGTTCGCCCGCCTCAATCGGCGGGTTTGAGGACATAGCCTGCGCCGCGCAGCGTGTGGATCATCGGTGTGCGACCGCTGTCGATCTTCTTGCGCAAGTACGACACATAAAGTTCGACGATGTTGGATCGTCCGCCGAAGTCGTAACTCCAGACGCGGTCGAGGATCTGCGCCTTGCTCAACACCTTGTTCGCATTGCGCATCAGGAATCGCAGCAGCTCGAATTCTGTTGTGGTGAGCGCAATCTCCTCGCTCCCGCGAGTGACTTCGTGGCTGTCTTCGTCAAGCGCGAGGTCGCCGACCACGATCTTCGCGCCGCTGGTTTCGGTGGTGACTCCCGTGCGGCGTAGCAGCGCCCGCAGTCGCAGCACCACCTCCTCGAGGCTGAACGGCTTGGTGACGTAGTCGTCGCCACCCGCGGTCAAACCGGCGATGCGGTCCTCGACCGCGTCTTTGGCGGTCAGCAGCAGCAACGGCAGACCTGGAATCTGGTCGCGGAGCTTGCGCAGCACGTCGAGCCCGCTCATGTCGGGCAGCATCACGTCGAGCACCACGACGTCGGGTGGAGCTTTGCGTGCCGACGCGATCGCCGCACCACCGTCGCCCGCGGTAGCCACGGTCCAGCCTTCGTACCGCAGCGCCATCGTCATCAGTTCGGCCAGCACGGGCTCGTCGTCGACCACAAGGACGTGGATCGGGCTACCGTCGGCGCGACGCATGACGACGCGATCCGGGCGATCCGGTTCGTCGAGGGCGGAGTCGTGAGCACTGGACACGGCAACGATTATCTGTGCGGGACTTGGGGCTGCACTGTCCCGATCCTATGTGCCCGCTGTGAATGTTGTGCATATCCGTTGCTGAACCGGCACACAGCAAGCGCCCATCTTCGCGCGAGATGGTAAGTCCCATGAATTCCGATACCTCGGCCGACGCACCACAGGACCGCCCGGACGAAGCCGTCTGGGGTGCGCCGCAGCCACGTCGGGGATGGTCGCGCGCCCAGACCTTGGCGGCACTCGGGGTGGCGGCGGTGATCGCCGTGTTGGGGGGCGCAGCGATCTACGCCGCGACCAGCGCAGGCGGCAACGAAATGGGTCCCGGTATGCACGGCTCCGGTCCGGGTGGCCCAGGCCCGCACGGCACCAACAGTAGGGACGCGGACGAATCGGCTGGCGCGCTTCACGGTGAGTTCGTGGTGCGCGACGACGCCGGTGGCTACAAAACGGTGTTGACGCAGACGGGAGTGCTCACCGCGACGTCGGACACTTCCATCACCGCGAAGAGTGCGGACGGGTTCACGCAGACGTACGCGATCGCGCCGGGCAATCGCCCGAATAGGCAACTGGCAGTGAACGATACGGTCACCGTTCACGGGACGCTCGCTAACGGCACGGCGACCGCGACTTCCATCGACGAAGGCAATGACGCCGGCCGGGGTGGCCCGCCCCCGATGGGCGCCCCGCCGGGCAACTAGCGCGCTTGACATGGCCGAGCGCGTGCTCCGCCTACCATGGTTGTCATGGCCACGCAGTCGGGCGCGGCAATCCCGCACGGCCCCGGGTCGCCGCTCACGTTTGACATCTCCCGGCTTCCCCGCCGTCCCGGCTTTATGCAGACCGTCTCCGAAACCGTGCCCAGCCCCTCGCGCATCGGTCTCGACTTGATCGCGATCGAGGCCGGCGCGCCGCTGGACCTGGACCTGCGCTTGCAGTCGGTGTCGGAGGGGGTGCTTGTCACGGGTACGGTGACGGCGCCGACATCGGGTGAGTGCGCCCGCTGTTTGACCTCCACGAGCGGTGAGGTGCAGATCGCGCTCACCGAGCTCTTCGCGTACCCGGACAGCACGACGGAGGCGACCACCGAGGAGGACGAGGTCGGCCACGTCGTGGACGGCAGGATCGACCTCGAGCAGCCGCTGATCGACGCGATTGCGCTGGAGCTGCCGCTGTCTCCGTTGTGCCGCGACGACTGTCCCGGCCTGTGCCCCGATTGCGGCGTGCCGCTCGCCGAAGCCGAACTGGGGCACCACCATGAGCAGATCGATCCCCGGTGGGCCAAACTGTCCGGCATGTTCTCCGACAATCCGGACGGCCCGTGAACCAATCACGCGAGGCGCTGATCGCGGCGCTCGGCGTCGAGTTGTCCGACGAACTGCTCACGCTGTCGTTGACCCACCGCAGCTATGCCTATGAGCACGGTGGGCTTCCGACCAACGAGCGCCTGGAGTTCCTCGGCGACGCGGTGCTGGGCCTCACGATCACCGACGAGTTGTTCCATCGCCATCCCGAGCGCTCGGAAGGTGATTTGGCCAAGCTCCGCGCGAGCATCGTCAACACGCAGGCGCTGGCCGATGTGGCACGCGGTCTCACGGACACGGGGCTCGGGGCGTACCTGCTGCTGGGCCGCGGTGAGGAGAACACCGGCGGCTCCGACAAATCGAGCATCCTGGCCGACACCATGGAATCGCTGCTGGGTGCGGTGTACCTGCAGCACGGCATCGATACATCGCGTGAGGTGATCTTGCAACTGTTCGGCACGCTGCTCGACACCGCGCCGACGCTGGGTGCCGGCCTCGACTGGAAGACGAGTCTGCAGGAACTGACTGCCGCGCGCGGGCTAGGCGTGCCGTCCTACGTGGTCACGTCGACGGGACCGGACCACGACAAGGAGTTCACCGCGACGGTGATCGTGATGGACACCGAGTACGGGTCCGGTGTCGGGCGGTCCAAGAAGGAAGCCGAGCAGAAGGCGGCCGCCGCGGCGTGGAACGCCCTAGACAACGCTTGAGTCAGTGCCCGAACTTCCCGAAGTCGAGACCGTCCGGCGCGGATTGGCGGCTCATGTCACGGGCCGAACGATCACCGCGGTTCGGGTCCACCATCCGCGGGCCGTGCGCAGGCACGAGGCGGGCGCAGCCGACCTGACCGCCAGGCTCATCGGAGCCCACATCTGCGAGACGGGCAGGCGCGGAAAGTACTTGTGGCTCAAGCTCTCCCATGGTGGTGCGCTCGTCGTCCATCTCGGGATGAGCGGCCAGATGCTGCTCGGAGAGGTGCCGCGCACGGACCACATCCGGATCGCTGCGCTGCTCGACGACGGCACCACGCTGAGCTTCGTCGACCAGCGCACGTTCGGTGGCTGGATGCTCGCCGAGATGGTGGAGGTCGACGGCAGCGTCGTGCCCGCTCCAGTTGCACACCTGGCGCGCGACCCGTTGGACCCGCGCTTCGACCCCGACGCCGTCGTCACGGTGTTGCGCCGCAAGCACTCCGAGATCAAGCGCCAGCTCCTCGATCAGACGGTGGTCTCGGGCATCGGCAACATCTACGCGGACGAAGCGCTGTGGCGCGCGCGAGTCAACGGTGCCCGCGTCGCGTCGTCGCTTCCGGGTAAGCAACTGCGCCTGGTTATCGACTCCGCGGCCGAGGTGATGACCGACGCGCTGGGGCAGGGTGGCACCTCATTCGACGCGCTCTATGTCAACGTCAACGGCGAGTCGGGCTACTTCGACAGGTCGCTCGACGCGTACGGACGCGAGGGGCTGGCGTGCCGGCGCTGCGGGGCGGTGATCCGACGCGAGAAGTTCATGAACCGTTCGTCGTTCTATTGCCCGCGATGCCAACCGCGTCCCCGCATCCGCGGGTGAATGCGCCGGAGCGGTATCCCGCGTGGAATACCGTTTCGGCATGACGGAACTGTGGGTCGAGCGCACGGGCGTGCGCCGGTACACCGGCCGCAGCTCGCGCGGTGCTGAGGTGCTGGTCGGTTCGGAGGACGTCGACGGCGTGTTCACCCCCGGCGAGCTGATGAAGATCGCGTTGGCCGCGTGCAGCGGGATGGCCACCGATCAGCCGCTGGCGCGTCGCCTCGGCGACGACTACGCCGCCACAGTCCGGGTGTCCGGGCCGCCCGACCGCGAACGGGAGATCTACCCGCTGCTCGAGGAGGCCCTCGAGGTGGACCTGTCCGGATTGAGCGAGGACGACATGGCCCGGCTGCTGGTGGTCGTGAGCAGGGCGGTCGATCAGGTCTGCACAGTGGGCCGGACGCTCAAATCGGGTACTACCGTCACGTTCGGGGTGGTCGACAGTGGCGGATGAGGTGCGGCTCACCGCGTGGGTGCATGGCTACGTGCAGGGCGTCGGCTTTCGGTGGTGGACCCGGTCGAGGGCGCTGGAACTCGGTCTGACGGGATACGCGTCGAACCGGCCGGACGGCCGGGTGCAGGTGGTGGTCCAGGGTCCGCGCGAAAAATGCCAGCGGCTGCTCGACCACCTCGAGAGCGGCAACACGCCAGGCAGCATCGATAACGTGGTCGCAGACTGGTCTGAGCCAACAGAGCCCATGCGGGGATTCACGGAACGCTAGTTTCCGGGGCGGCTAGTCTCACACCTCGTGCACCTCAAGAGTCTGACGCTCAAGGGCTTCAAGTCCTTCGCCTCGCCGACGACTCTGCGCTTCGAACCGGGCATCACCTGTGTCGTCGGCCCCAACGGATCGGGCAAGAGCAACGTCGTCGACGCGCTCTCCTGGGTGATGGGGGAGCAGGGCGCCAAGACGCTGCGCGGCGGCAAGATGGAGGACGTCATCTTCGCCGGCACGTCGTCGCGGGCGCCGCTGGGCCGCGCTGAGGTGACCGTCACGATCGACAACTCCGACAATGCGCTGCCGATCGAATACTCCGAGGTTTCGATCACCCGGCGGATGTTTCGCGACGGCGCCAGCGAGTACGAAATCAACGGCAGCTCTTGCCGATTGATGGACATTCAAGAGCTGCTGTCCGATTCGGGCATCGGCCGCGAGATGCACGTGATCGTCGGCCAGGGCAAGCTGTCGGAGATCCTGGAGTCCCGCCCGGAGGATCGTCGGGCGTTCATCGAGGAAGCCGCCGGCGTGCTCAAGCACCGCAAGCGCAAGGAGAAGGCGGTCCGCAAGCTGGAGGCGATGTCGGCCAACCTCGCGCGGCTGACGGACCTCACCACCGAGCTGCGTCGCCAGCTCAAGCCGCTCGGCCGGCAAGCCGAGGTGGCCCGTCGGGCGCAGACGATCCAGGCCGACCTGCGCGACGCCCGGTTGCGGCTGGCCGCCGACGATCTGGTCGCACGGCGCGACGAATTCGCCGGGGTCGGCGACGCGGAAGCCGTGCTCCGCCGCGAACACGACGAGGCGTCCGCGCAGTTGGAGGCAGCCTCGGCGGCGCTGACCGGGCATGAAGAAGCCGTCGCGAGTCTGACCGAGCGGGCAGAACGCGCGCAGCAGACGTGGTTTCGGCTTTCGGCACTCGCGGAACGGGTCAGCGCGACGGTGCGGATCGCGACGGAACGCGCCCAGCACCTGGACGCCGAGCCGGTGCCGACGGCAGGCGTCGACCCGGACATGCTGGAGGCCGAGGCCGAGGAGATCGCCGCGACGGAAACCCAGCTGGTCGCCGACCTCGACGAGGCCCGAGGGCGCCTGGAAGCGGCCCGTGCGGAGATGACAGCGGCTGAGCGGGTCGCCGCCGAGGCCGAGCGAGCCCATCTGGCCGCGGTGCGGGCCGAGGCGGACCGACGCGAGGGCCTGGCCCGGCTGGCGGGCCAGGTAGACACGATGCGCACCCGCGTCGAGTCGACCGACGACGCGGTGGCCCGGCTCACCGAGGCGATCGACGAGGCCGCCGCCCGCGCACAACAAGCACAGGCGGAGTTCGAGATCGTGCAAGCCCGCGTCGGTGAGCTCGACGAGGGCGAAGTCGGCCTCGATGAGCACCACGACCGTTCGGTCGCCGCGTTGCGACGGGCCGACGAACGGGTGGCGGAACTACAGGCCGCCGAGCGCAGCGCCGAACGCGAGGTGGCATCTCTGCGGGCCCGCATCGAGGCACTGTCCATGGGACTCGATCGCAGGGACGGCGCCGCGTGGATCACCGAAAACCTTAGCAATGCAGGACTTTTCGGCCCATTGGCAAAGCTCGTCAAAGTTCGGAGCGGGTTTGAGATACCGGTGGCCACGGTCCTCGGCGCAGCGGCCGACGCAATCGCTGCGGAAGATGCGAAGGCCGCTCGGTCCGCGGTGGCCGCACTCAAGGCGTCCGATGGCGGCCGGGCCGCGATTGTGCTCGGCGACTGGCCGGCACCCGCCGATCCCCGTCCCTTCGCATTGCCTGCCGATGCGCGGTGGGCAGTCGATCTGGTCGAGGCGCCCGATCGGCTGCGCGGCGCGGTCGCGGCGATGTTGTCTGGGGTGGCGGTGGTGGGGACGCTGGAGGCCGGGCTTGATCTGGTGAGCGCCCACCCCAAGCTGCGCGCGGTCACCCTCGAGGGAGATCTGGTGGGTGCGGGATGGGTCAGTGGCGGCTCCGACCGGCGCCCCAGCACGCTGGAGATCACCTCCGAAATCGAGAGCGCCCGTGGCGAACTCACCGCCGCCGAGACTCAGGCGCATGAGCTGGCGGCCGCGCTGGCCGGCGCGCTGGCAGAGCAGACCGCCCGGCAGGACGCGGCCGAACAGGCCCTGGCGGCGCTCAACGAGTCGGATGCGACGATCGCTTCCGCGTACGAGCATCTGGGCCGGTTGGGACAGGACGCCCGCGCAGCCGAGGAGGAGTGGCGGCGCCTGACCGACCAGCGGGAGGAACTCGAGGCCACTCGCGTGCGGACCGTCGGCGAGCTCACCGAACTCGAGCAACGGCTGACCAATGCCGAGCAGACACAGGACCCCGTCGCCGACGACTCCGCCGAGCGTCAGGCGACCGTGGCCGCTGCCGAGGCGGCGAGGGGAATCGAGATCGAGGCGCGGCTCGCGGTGCGGACCGCCGAGGAGCGCGTCAATGCCGTTCGGGGACGGGCTGATTCACTGCGCCGGGCTGCCGCAGCCGAGAGAGAGGCCCGGGTGCGGGCGCAGCGCGCATGGGAGGCGCGACGCCACGCCGCGGCGGTCGCCGCAGCGGTCGCCGCAGCGGGTCAACAGGTGGCGCGCAAGCTCGCCGAGGCCGTCGCTGCGGCGTCGCGGACCCGCGATGCGCTGGCTGCCGAACGTACCCACCGGGCCACCGCGATGGGCGAGGTCCGCTCGACCGTGTCCGGGCTGACGGCCGAGATCGCCACGCTCACCGAAGCGCTGCACCGTGATGAGGTGATCAAGGCGCAGGCCGAGCTGCGAATCCAGCAGCTGGAGGAGCACATCCTCGAGCAGTTCGGTACGGCCGCAGAGGATCTCATCGCCGAGTACGGTCCCGACGTGCCACTGCCGCCATCCGAACTCGAGATTGCAGAGTATGAGCAGGCGCGCGATCGCGGCGAGCAGGTGACCGCGCCCGCCGCGATGCTGTTCGACCGGCCCACGCAGGAGCGTCGTGCGAAAAAGGCCGAGCGCGAGCTCGCCGAGCTTGGTCGCGTCAATCCGCTTGCGCTCGAGGAGTTCGCCGCGCTGGAGGAGCGATACAACTTCCTGTCCACGCAGTTAGAAGATGTCAAAGCCGCCCGCAAGGACCTGCTCGGTGTGGTCGCCGACGTCGACGCACGGATCGTGTCGGTGTTCAGCGAGGCCTACGCCGACGTCGAGCGGGAGTTCCGCGCGGTGTTCGAGGCGCTGTTCCCCGGCGGCGAGGGACGGCTGCTGCTGACCAATCCGGACGACATGCTGACCACCGGCATCGAAGTCGAGGCACGGCCGCCCGGAAAGAAGATCAAGAGGCTGTCGCTGCTGTCCGGCGGCGAGAAGGCGCTCGCGGCCATCGCGATGCTGGTGGCCATCTTCCGGGCCCGCCCGTCGCCGTTCTATGTGATGGACGAGGTCGAGGCGGCGCTCGACGACGTGAACCTGCGCCGGCTGCTTGGGCTGTTCGAACAGCTGCGGGACCAGTCGCAGCTGCTGGTGATCACGCACCAGAAGCCGACGATGGAGGTGGCCGACGCGCTGTACGGCGTGACGATGCGCGATGACGGCATCACCGCGGTGATCTCGCAGCGGATGCGCGGCCAGGAGATGGTGGCGGCGGGTTAGTTTGCGTCGAAACTGACGTTTTGCAGGTCCGCCTCGGACTTCCTCTGCGAAACGTCAGTTTCGCGTCAATCCGGTTCGCCGCAGCGCGGCCAAATCGCTTGCGCCGCAGCCGTGCAGACAGATCCTCAGCTCGTCGATGAACCGCTGCAGCCACTCCAGCGCGGCCGAGGGCGACGCGATCGCCGGTGCCAGCAGAGGCCTGGCCACCGCCACCACGTCAGCGCCCAGCGCGATCGCCTTCGCCGCATCCATTCCAGTCCGAATACCGCCCGAGGCCACCAGCGGAATATTCGGCAGCGCGCGTCGGACCTCGACGATCGCCTGCGCGGTCGGCACCCCCCAGTCGGCCAGCTCGGGGTGACGCAGTTCGCCGTATCGCACGTACTGCTCGACCCGCGACCACGACGTGCCACCGGCGCCGGCGACGTCGATCGCGGCCACCGGCGGCTCACCGGGCACCCGCAACAGCTCGTCGACCGCCGCTGCGCCCAGTCCGTGACCGACCTCCTTGAGCAGGATGGGATAACCGAGGGCGCCGGAGACGTCGCGCAGCCGGGTCACTGATCCGGAGAAGTCGGTGTCGCCGCCGCTCTGAATCGCCTCCTGCAGCGGATTGGTGTGCACGGCCAACGCGTCGGCGCCCACTGCCTCGAGCGCTTTGACCAGGTCAGGCATGGTCGACTTGGTCAGCTGTGACAGCCCGATATTGCCGATCAGCAGCACGTCGGGCGCGATGTCGCGGACCACGAAGCTGCTGGCTGCGCTCTCGCCCAAAGCGCTGTCGAGCATGATCCGCTGCGACCCGAGCATCATCCCGATGCCCAGCTCTTGGCTCGCCGCGGCCAGATTGCGGTTGATCGTGCCGGACAGCTCCGCGCCGCCCGTCATCGCGCCGACGAGCAGGGGCGCGCGCAGCCGGCTGCCGAGGAAGTCGGTGGTCAGGTCGACCTCGCCGAGATTGGTCTGGGTGAGCGCGTTGTACGGCAGCCGATAGCGCTCCAGCCCCGTGGTCACGGTGCCATGATCGACGTCCTCCGTCAGGCAGACGTCGATGTGCCTGCGCTTGCGCCCCGCCATCCCGCTGGAGGTCACTGCGTCGCCCCCTTGTCACAATGGCCGGGTGGGAGAAGGTTTGTGGATTGCACTCGCTGTGGTCGCCGTTCTGCTTGTCGCCGCCATTGTGGTCGGGCTGCTGCTGTACCGGCGGCGACGGATCAGTCTGTCAAAGTCAGAGGTTGCCACACCGATCGACAGGTCCGGCGGGTATACCGCCTCGTCGGGCATCACGTTCACAGAATCGTCAGCACCTCCGCAAGCTCCCGAGCGGATCGACACCACCGGCCTGCCCGCTGTCGGTGACGACGCGACGATTCCTCGCGACTCGGTCAAACGGCCGATCGCCGACGTCCACCTGCCGGATGTCGAAGCGCCCGCCCCGGAGGCCATAGCTCCTCCGGAGCCTGATGTCGGAGCCATAGCTCCTCCGGAGTCTGATGTCGGAGCCATAGCTCCTCCGGAGTCTGATGTCGGAGCCATAGCTCCTCCGGAAGGCCGTCTGGAACGGCTGCGCGGCCGACTGTCCAAGTCCCAGAACGCAATTGGGAAAAGCATGCTCGGTCTTCTGGGCGGTGGAGACTTGGACGAAGACTCGTGGCAGGAGGTCGAGGACACCTTGCTGGTCGCCGATCTCGGGCCGACCGTCACCGATTCGGTGGTCTCGGCCCTGCGATCGAAACTGGCCAGCACCACGATCCGCACCGAGGCGGACGCCAGGGCGGTGCTGCGGGAAGTGCTGATCTCCGAGCTGCAGCCCGGACTGGACCGCTCGATCAAAGCGCTGCCGCACGCCGACCGCCCGTCGGTGCTCTTGGTGGTCGGGGTGAACGGCACCGGAAAGACGACCACCGTGGGCAAGCTCGCCCGCGTGCTGGTGGCCGACGGCCGGCGTGTCGTGCTCGGTGCGGCCGACACGTTCCGTGCCGCGGCGGCCGACCAGCTGCAGACCTGGGCGGAGCGGGCCGGCGCGCACGTGATTCGTGGTGCCGAGGGTGCCGATCCGGCGTCGGTCGCGTTCGATGCCGTCGATGCGGGCATCAAGGACGGCGCCGACGTCGTCGTCATCGACACCGCGGGGCGGCTGCACACGAAGGCCGGGTTGATGGACGAACTCGGCAAGGTCAAGCGCGTCGTCAGCCGGCGCGCCGACGTGGACGAGGTGCTGTTGGTGCTCGACGCGACGATCGGACAGAACGGTCTGGTTCAGGCCCGTGTCTTCACCGACGTCGTGGACATCACCGGCGTGGTGCTGACGAAACTCGACGGCACTGCCAAGGGCGGCATCGTGTTTCGGGTGCAGCAGGAGCTGGGCCTGCCGGTGAAGCTGGTCGGGCTCGGGGAAGGCCCCGACGACCTGGCGCCGTTCGAGCCTGCGGCATTCGTCGACGCGCTGCTCGGCTGACCCACCAAATTCCGCCGGGTAGACGCAAAATCCCCGACACGCCGAAGACGAGGGGCCTTTTGCGTCTGTTCGTGGATAAAGGGGAGATACCGCACTCTGCCGGTGTAACACCGCAGAAACGTGACCGCGTTATCCGTTCACACGAGCGAAACACCGCGGCGTCTTACCCGAAACAACCACTCAGCATTGTCTTGGACCAGGTCAACGGTCGAATATCTGGCGGCCAGCCGGTCGTGCGGAGCTTCGGCGAAGGAGGAAACCACGAGTGGCTGATTTCCCTGTAATGGGTGTCCCGGACACCGGCGACACCGCATGGATGCTGGCCAGTTCGGCGCTCGTTCTATTGATGACGCCCGGGCTGGCCTTCTTCTACGGCGGCATGGTGCGCGCCAAGAGCGTTCTGAACATGCTCATGATGAGCTTCAGCGCGTTGGGCACGGTCGGCATCCTGTGGGTGCTCTACGGCTACTCCGTATCCTTCGGCAACGACATTCTCGGGACCGACTACGGCGGTCTGCTGGGTGATCCGACCCAGTACTGGGGCATGAAAAGCCTCATCGGCGGTACGTACCTGCAGGCCGCCACGGACGGCGCGCCGGCGGTCAGCATCCCGCTTGCGGGCACGATTCCCCAGACCGTGTTCGTCGCATTCCAGGCGATGTTCGCGATCATCACAGTCGCGCTGATCTCCGGCGCCGCAGCCGACCGCCTGCGCTTCGGGCCATGGCTGCTGTTCTCGGGGTTGTGGGCGACGCTGGTGTATTTCCCCGTGGCGCACTGGGTGTTCTGCTTCAACGGCGTGACCGGTGAAAAGGGCGGCTGGATTGCCAACAACCTGCACGTCATCGACTTCGCAGGCGGCACCGCGGTGCACATCAACTCCGGTGCGGCCGGTCTCGCGTTGTGCATCGCGCTCGGACGGCGCAGGGGATGGCCGACGACACCAATGCGACCTCACAACCTGCCGTTCGTGATGTTGGGCGCGGCCCTGCTGTGGTTCGGCTGGTTCGGGTTCAACGCCGGGTCGGCGGTTGCATCCAACGGCATTGCGGGCGTGACGTTCCTTACCACGTTCACCGCGACCGCGACCGCGATGTTCGGCTGGCTCTTGGTGGAGCGCCTCCGCGATGGCAGACCCACGTCGCTGGGTGCGGCGTCCGGCATCGTCGCGGGCCTGGTTGCGATCACGCCGTCCTGTTCGTCGGTGAACATCATCGGCGCGATCATCATCGGTTTGGTGGCAGGCATCATCTGCTCGTTGGCCGTCGGCCTGAAATACCGCCTCGGCTTTGACGATTCGCTTGACGTGGTCGGTGTTCACATGATCGGCGGCCTGGTCGGCACCTTGATGGTCGGGCTGGTGGCAACGGCCGAGGCGCCGGCCGCGGTCACCGGGCTGTTCTACGGAGGTGGCTGGCACCAACTCGGCATGCAGGCCATCGGGGCATTCTCAGTGATGTTCTACTCGTTCACCATGGCATTGATCATCGCGTTGGTGGTGAAGGTCGTGTTCGGCCTGCGCGCCACGCCGGAAGACGAAGAACTCGGCATTGATGAGGCCGAACACGCTGAAACCGCTTACGATTTCGCTAGTGTCGGATCGGGCTCTGCACTGAGCATGGCCGACGCCGGCAAGGAGGCATGAGAATGAAGCTGATCACCGCGATCGTCAAGCCGTTCACCCTCGAAGACGTCAAGACCGGCCTGGAGCAAACGGGCATCCTCGGGATGACGGTCAGCGAGGTGCAGGGCTACGGCCGGCAGAAGGGCCACACCGAGGTTTACCGGGGCGCCGAATACTCGGTCGACTTTGTGCCGAAGGTGCGGGTGGAGGTCCTTGTCGACGACTCCGCCGTGGACAAGGTGGTGGACGTCATCGTCCAGGCCGCACGCACCGGCAAGATCGGTGACGGAAAGGTGTGGGTCAGCCCCGTCGAAGCCGTCGTGCGGGTGCGCACCGGGGAGCGGGGCGCCGACGCGCTGTGAGTGAATGACACAGCAGACGCCCGATCCCGCTGCCGAGGCCGCCGGTGCGCAGCCGCCGGCAGCGGGATCACCGCGTCCCGCAAAGGATTTGGTCGCCGCCATTCAGCAGTTGATGGCGGGCGGATCTCGTCACCTCGACTCCGCCGCACTGCGCGATGCGCTGTTGGATCTTCATGAGTTCTGGCTGACCACCAAGGCCACCGAGATCGGCGTCACCGACGCGAGCGGTTTCGCGATCGTGGCCACCGGAGGTCTCGGTCGCCGGGAACTGCTCCCGTACTCGGATCTCGACCTGATGCTGCTGCACGACAACATGGCTGCGAACATCGTGAGCAGCACTGCCGACCAGCTGTGGTATCCGTTGTGGGACGCCAACATTCAAATTGACCACAGTGTCCGCACGGTGTCCCAGGCGCTACAGGTGGCCGGGGAGGACATCTCCGCGGGGCTCGCGATGCTAGAGGCCCGTCACATCGCAGGCGACCCCGAATTGTCGGCACTGCTCGTCGGCGGGGCGCGCCGCCAATGGCGCACCGGGATCCGTTCGCGATTCGACGAACTCGTCGAGCACACCTACGCACGTTGGCAGCGCAGCGGACAGATCGCCCACCGCGCCGAGCCCGACCTCAAGTGCGGGCGCGGGGGGCTGCGTGACGTTCAGCTGCTCAACGCGCTGGCGATCGCGCAGCTGGCCGACCATCACCCGACCGGCAACCTCGACAGCCTCACCGGCTCACTGGCCGGCGCGCATTTGGCCCTTCTCGACGTTCGCACCGAACTTCACCGGATTTCCGGCCGTGGCCGGGAGCTGTTGTTGGCCCAATACGCCGACGAGATCGGTGCGGCGCTGCGCATCGGCGACCGATTCGACTTGGCGCGCATGCTCAGCGATGCCGCGCGCACGATCAGCTATTACGTCGACGCAGGGTTGCGTACCGCCGCGAACGCATTGCCGCGCAAAGGGTTAGCGGCGCTGCGCCGACCCATGCGACGGCCGCTGGACGAGGGGGTCGTCGAGTTCGCGGGCGAAGTCGTTCTGGCCCGCGACGCACGTCCGGAACGTGACCCTGGACTGATCCTGCGCGTCGCGGCGGCGTCGGCGACCACCGGGCTGCCGCTGGCGGCGTCCACGCTGCGGCGACTCGCGGACTCGGCGCCGGAATTGCGCACCCCGTGGCCGCCCCAGGCACTCAAAGACCTGCTGGTGCTGCTCTCGGCGGGACCGACATCGGTCTCGACAATCGAGGCGCTGGACCGAACCGGGTTGTGGGGCAGGCTTTTTCCGGAGTGGGGCGCGGTGCGGGACCTTCCGCCGCGCGACATCGTCCACACCTGGACCGTGGACCGTCATCTCACCGAAGCAGTGTCGAAGGCAAGCGCATTTACCACCCGGGTGGCGCGGCCGGATCTGCTTGTGCTGGGTGCTCTTCTGCACGACATCGGCAAGGGCCGCGGCGGCGACCACAGTGTGATCGGCGCAGAACTCGCGACGCAGATCGGCACCCGACTGGGCCTGTGGCCCTCGGATGTGGAGGTGCTCTCCAACATCGTCCGTTACCACCTGCTGCTGCCCTCCACGGCGACGCGGCGGGATCTGCAAGATTCCGACACGATCACGATGGTGGTTGACGCGCTGGGTGGCGATCCGGTGCTGCTCGAGTTGTTGCACACGCTGGCCGAAGCGGATTCGTTGGCGACAGGTCCCGGGGTCTGGGGCGATTGGAAGGCCCTGCTGATCGGCGATCTTGTTCGCCGGTGCCGGATGATCATGGCGGGCGAATCATTACCGCAAGCGGATCCGATTGACCAGCAATACCTTTCGCTCGCAACGGACGGCAACGTCCACGTCGAGCTGGCGCCCGGCGGGGGTGCCCACATCTATCACGTGACCATGGTCGCACCCGACCGGCGCGGTCTGTTGTCCAAGGCCGCAGGCGTGCTGGCGCTGAACTCGTTGCGCGTCCATTCGGCGTCGGTCAACAGCCACGAGGGCTCGGCAATCAACACGTTCGTCGTCTCCCCGCATTTCGGGTCGCCCCCGGCCTCGGAACTGCTGCGGCAGCAACTCATCCAGGCGCTCGCCGACGATCTCGACGTGATCAGCATCCTGGAACAGCGCAACCGCGAGGCCGCGCAATACGGTTCGGGCCGCGTCGGGGAGGTGCTCGCTGGGGTGCCGGCGAACCAGGTGCCCGCGCCGCCGCGGATTCTCTGGCATGACGGCAGCGCATCCGGCCAGCTGCTGGTGGAAATCCGCGCCACGGACCGCACTGGCCTGCTGGCGGTACTGACCCGGGTGTTCGAGAAAGCGGACGTCGACATCACCTGGGCGAAGGTCACCACATTGGGTTCCTCGGTGGACGACGTGTTCTGCATCGTCGCACCGTCGTTTGGTGACGACGACGTCAACCGTCTTCGGGACGCACTCGAACAAGACCTGTTGTCCGTCCTGCCTGCTCCGCAGGCGGAAGAGGCCGCTGAGCACGCGAGCTAAGTCGCACACTTCTCAGCCGCTAGACATCCCAGGGTCGTAGCGTGTCAAGCTGCGGCTGGGTGCGGTGTGCCCAGGCGGTGTGTTCGTTGTAGCGGCTGTGGTGGCGTAGGCAGCCGTGGAGGACGCCGACGAGGCGGTTGCCTAGGGCTCGTAGGGCTTGGTGGTGGGTGTCGTCGGCGGCGCGGTGTTGGTCGTAGAAGAGTCGGGCGCCCGGACTGATTGATAGGGCGCAGAAGGCCCATTGGTCGATGGCGTCATAGAGATGCCGATTGCGCACGTGGCGGGCCAGCACGGCGCGCTTCTTGCCGGAGGCGATGGTCAGGGGTGAGGTTCCGGCATAGTTTCTGCGAGACTTGGCGTCGGTGTATCTGTTCGGGTCGTCCCCGAACTCACCGAGCACCCGGGCGCCGAGCACGACACCGAGTCCTGGCAGGGAGAGGTAGATGTCGGTGTCCGGGTGTGTTTCAAAATGGGCGGCCAGGCTGGCCTCGAGCTCGGCGATCTGGCGGTTGAGCTCGGCAATGATGGCTACCGCGGCGCGGGTGGTGGCGCCGAACGCGGCGCTGATGGCGCTGGGCGCGGCCAGCTGCTCGCAGCGCAGCGCGGCCCGGATCTCGCGGGCGCGAGTGGCGATATAGCGTTGGCGCCCACCGCGTTTGAGCGCCGACTGGATCGCCGGCAGGGGCAACCGTGCCCCCTGTTCGGGGGTGGGGGCGCGATCGAGCACCCCCAGCGCGTCGCCGTGAGTGAGGTCCTCGAAGGCCACCAGCGCGGCCGGGTAGTACTCGCGCAACGCCGAGCGCAACATGTTGGCGTGGCGGGTGCGTGCCCAGATCAAGCTCTGATGCGCCCGGGCCAGCACCTTAATCGCCTCGGCATCGGCGCTATCGCCGGCGATCGGGCGATGGTTGTGCCGATCGGTGCGCACCGGATCGGCCAGCAGTTTGGCATCCGACGCATCGGATTTGGCGCCCGAGAGGTGGTGGCGATCGCGGTAGTGGGCCACCGCCAACGGATTGATCGCATACACCTGATAGCCGGCCGCGACCAGTGCCCCGACCCACAGGCCGCGGTCGGTTTCGATGCCTATCACCACCTGATCCGGTCCCTCGGCGAGCGCGGCGATCAGCTCATGCAACTGCCCGATACCGGCCAGCCCTTCGGGCAACCGCCGGGACGCCAACCGCTTGCCTGTCTCGTCTATCAGATACACGTCGTGATGGTCTTCGGCCCAGTCATCGCCCACGAAGATCATCGATCACCGCCTTCCTCGGTTCGGCCGCCGATCAACCTATTTCGAGCCCGAGGACACCCGGCGGCGACCTAATGGATCAGTGCTCGAACCGGCACGACATCCCATCAGCGCTACAGGCGACCTCACCAACCGGCTGGGGCACGGTCTAGCGGTAGGAATCGACGATCATTTCCGGGTTGCAACAGTGCTCACCAGCCGGCGGCTCAGCGATCAGCTTCTCCCAAACCAGGGCCAACCCGATCAAAGACGCGCTGATCGACTCCCATTAGGCTTGCCCACGTGTTCGAAACCCTGTCAGACCGGTTGACCGGTGCCCTGCAGAACCTGCGCGGGAAGGGGCGGTTATCCGACGCCGATATCGACGCCACCACGCGCGAAATTCGCCTGGCGCTGCTCGAGGCCGATGTCTCGCTTCCGGTCGTTCGCGCGTTCGTCGCACGCATCAAAGAGCGAGCGAAGGGCGCCGAGGTCTCCGGCGCTCTCAACCCGGCCCAGCAAGTCGTCAAGATCGTCAACGACGAACTGATCGGCATCCTGGGTGGGCAGACCCGCCACCTGGCATTCGCCAAAACGCCCCCGACCGTCGTGATGCTGGCAGGCCTGCAAGGCTCGGGCAAGACGACACTCGCGGGCAAGCTCGCGAAATGGCTTAAGGCACAAGGACATACCCCGCTACTCGTGGCGGCGGACCTGCAGCGGCCCGGCGCGGTCAACCAGCTCAAGATCGTGGGCGAGCGCGCAGGTGTGCAGGTGTTCGCACCGCACCCGGGCATATCGCCCGAAGGGTCGGCCGACATCGGCCCCGGCGACCCGGTCGCTATCTCAGCGGCGGGTCTGGCCGAGGCCAGAGCCAAGCATTTCGACGTCGTCATCGTCGACACCGCCGGCCGGCTCGGCATCGACGAGGAGCTGATGTCGCAGGCCGCGGCGATCCGCGACGCGGTGGACCCCGACGAGGTGCTGTTCGTCCTCGACGCCATGGTCGGCCAGGATGCGGTCGCCACCGCCGACGCGTTCCGCGAGGGCGTCGGTTTTTCCGGGGTGGTGCTGACGAAACTCGACGGCGACGCGCGCGGCGGCGCGGCCCTGTCGGTCCGCGAGGTCACCGGGGTGCCGATTCTGTTCGCGTCGGCGGGGGAGAAGCTCGAGGACTTCGACGTCTTCCACCCCGATCGGATGGCCAGCCGGATTCTGGGCATGGGCGACGTGCTCACCCTGATCGAACAAGCCGAACAGGTCTTCGACGCTCAACAGGCCGAGGCTGCCGCCGCAAAGATCGGCACCGGCGAGCTGACGCTCGAAGATTTCCTCGAACAGATGCTCGCGATCCGCAAAATGGGCCCGATCGGCAACCTGCTCGGCATGCTGCCCGGCGCGGGCCAGATGAAGGAAGCGCTGGCCGCCGTCGATGACACGCAGCTGGACCGTGTGCAGGCGATCATCCGCGGGATGACACCAGCGGAGCGCGCCGACCCGAAGATCATCAACGCATCGCGTCGGCTACGGATCGCCAACGGCTCGGGTGTGACGGTGTCGGAGGTTAACCAGCTCGTCGACCGATTCTTCGAGGCGCGCAAGATGATGTCGCAGATGGCCGGCCAGATGGGCATGCCGTTCGCGCGCAAGAGCTCGCGGAAAGCCAAGGGCGGCAAGGGGAAGAAGGGGAAAAAGGGCGCGCAGAAGGGACGAGGCCCCACTCCGCCGAAGGTGCGCGGGCCGCTGGGCGCTGGGATGCCGGACTTGTCCCAGATGCCGCCCGGTCTGGATGAATTGCCGCCTGCGCTGGCAGATTTCGACCTGTCGAAGCTGAACCTCCCAAAGAACTAGCTTGCGCTTCCACATTCGCGGACGCGGCCTGCCGGACGGTGAGCCCGTCGAATGGTGGATTGTCGATGAGCGCTCGCGCGAAGAGCACGGGCACTGCGGCATGCTGTCGGCCGAGCCGGTGCCCGGCGCGGACACCGTGTTCGACGGCGGCTGGATTCTGCCCGGTCTCGTCGACGCCCACTGTCACGTCGGCATCGGCGCCGACGGCCCCGTGGACCTCGATGAGGCGATCACCCAGGCCGAGGCCGAGCGCGACGTCGGCGCATTGCTGCTGCGCGACTGCGGCTCGCCGATCGACACCCGCAGTCTCGACGACCACGACGACCTGCCGCGCATCATCCGGGCGGGCCGTCATCTGGCCCGTCCCAAGCGGTACAGCCGCGGGTTGCCGATCGACGTCGAGGACGAGTCACAGTTGCCTGCGGCGGTCGAGGAGCAGGCGCGCCGTGGCGACGGATGGGTCAAGCTCGTCGGCGACTGGATCGACCGCGACGTGGGCGACCTGGCGCCGTTGTGGTCCGAGGACGTGCTCACCGCGGCCATCGACGCGGCCCATGCCCTCGGCGCGCGGGTGACCGCTCACGTGTTCGGCGAAGACGCGCTGCCCGGCCTGGTGAAGGCCGGCATCGACTGCATCGAACACGGCACCGGGATCACCGACGACATCGTCGAGCTGATGGTCCAACGGGGCACCGCGCTGGTGCCCACACTGATCAACATCGACAACTTTCCCGGCATCGCCGACGGCGCGTCGAAATATCCGACCTACGCGGCGCACATGCGGGACCTCTACGCCGCGAGCAGGCAGCGGGTGGCCGCCGCGCGGGAGGCGGGAGTGCCGATCTACGCCGGCACCGACGCCGGCTCGATGGTCGCCCACGGCCGGATCGTCGACGAGGTCGAGGCGCTCAAGGGCATCGGCATGACCGCGACGGACGCTCTCGGGGCGGCGTGCTGGGACGCGCGGCGGTGGTTGGGTCGACCAGCGCTGGAGCACGGCGCCTCAGCGGATTTGATCTGCTTCGCCGACGATCCGCGCACCGGCGCGGCGGTTCTGAACCGGCCGGACGTGGTGATCCTGCGCGGCGTGTCGATCTAGAGCGCGCCCACGCTGGCTTGCGGGCTCTGCGCGAAACCCCAGTCCAGCAGCGCCGCGGCCTGGTCCCAGTACGTCGGGCCGCCTTCGGACACGAGCCCGTACATCAGTGCGATCACCAGACGCCGGCCGTCGCGCTGCGCGGCGCCCACATACGTCTTCCTGGCGGCGTCGGTGAAGCCGGTCTTGCCACCGAGCGCGCCCGGGTAGCGCTGCAGCAGCTGGTTCTCGTTCACGATGGGCTGGTCGCCGTTGTCGCCGGGGAACATTGCGGCCGGCTGCGCGGTGATCTGGGCGAACACGGGGTTGGCCATCGCAGCGCGGAAGATGATCGCCAAGTCGCGCGGCGTCGTCCAGCCGGTGCCACCCGGTCCGTCTAGCCCCGACGGGGTGGCCGCGTGGGTGTCCGGCGCGCCCAGCGCGACGGCCTTCGCGTTCATCTTCGCGACCGCGGCGTCGACACCGCCGATCATGTCGGCAAGCGTGTTGGCCGCGTCGTTGCCGGACACCAGCAGCACGGCATCGAGCAGCTCGCGTGCCGTGTATGTGCGACCGGGTTTGATGCCCGCGCAGTTGCACTCGACCTGGGTGTCGGCCTGGTTCGCGACGACCGTCGAATCGAGGCTGACCTCGTCGAGGGCGGTGAGTGCGAGCAGCACCTTGATCGTGCTTGCGGGTGGGTGGCGCACGTCGATGTCGCGGCCGGCGAGGACCTGGCCGGTGTCCATGTCGGCGACAATCCACTGGGGGGCGGGACCGACGGGAGCCACCGCGGTGCCTGGCGGCTGAACCTCGGTGTCGGCATGCGCGATGGGGGAGAACGCCAACACGGCGGCGACGGCCACGGATAATGATGCGAGGACTCTACGCATGGGCGGTCAGCCTAGCGGGGGCTGGCGATCGTGTTCAATCGACGCATGTTGAGCCTCGAGGAAATCTCCGACCGTCTCGAAATCCAGCAGCTGCTGATCGACTACTCGACGGCGATCGATTCGCGGCGCTTCGACGACCTCGATCGCGTGTTCACGCACGATGCGTACATCGATTATCGGGCGATGGGCGGAATCGACGGGCAGTATCCGCAAGTCAAAGCGTGGCTGGCCGAGGTGCTGCCGAACTTTCCGGCTTACTCGCACATGATCGGTAATTTCGACGTCCGCATCTCACGTTCCCCGGCCGGCGACACCGCGTCGTCGCGGACGATCTGCTTCAACCCGATGGTGCTCGGCGGCGAAAAGAGCCAGGTCATGTTTTGCGGGATCTGGTACGTCGACGAGTTCGCCCGCACCCCCGACGGCTGGCGGATGACCCGGCGGGTGGAGGAGAAGTGCTTCGACCGGATCGTCTGACCCGCGATTTTTACCGCTGACCAGGGTTCTGGCACAATGGGCGGCTGTCTGCGCGATGGCGCCGGAGCCGGTCTGCCGGCGACATCCACCGGCACGCCGCCGCACGGTCATACACACGCGAGGCAAAACCGGATCAGGGCAACCGCCCGCGATCGCTGAATTGCCGCGTGATACCTCGAGGAGATTTGTTCCACCATGGCTGTGAAGATCAAGCTCACCCGGCTTGGCAAGATCCGCAATCCCCAATACCGCATTGCCGTCGCCGATTCCCGCACCCGTCGTGACGGGCGCGCGATCGAGATCATCGGTCGCTACCACCCCAAGGAAGACCCGAGCCTCATCGAGATCGACTCCGAGCGCGCGCAGTACTGGCTCGGCGTGGGCGCTCAGCCCACCGAACCGGTGCTCAAGCTCCTGAAGATCACCGGCGACTGGCAGAAGTTCAAGGATCTGCCCGGTGCCGAAGGCACGCTGAAGATCGCCCCGCCGAAGCCCAGCAAGCTGGAGCTGTTTAACGCCGCGCTGGCCGAGGCCGAGGGCGGCCCCAGCGCCGAGGCCACCACGCCGAAGAAGAAAGCGCCCGCGAAGAAGGCCGGAGCCGCGAAGGCGGCGACATCGGGCAGCGCCAAGAAGGCCGCGCCGAAGGCTGAAGACGGCACCGATACGACAGAACCTGCCGAGGCCACCGAGACGCCGTCCGAGGCCGAGCCGGCCGCGGACACCGAAAGCTGAGCCGGTCATGAGCTCTGTCGTCGTCGATGCGGTCGAGCATCTGGTTCGCGGGATCGTGGACAACCCCGACGATGTCCGGGTCGACATGGTGACCAACCGCCGCGGGCGCACGGTCGAGGTGCATGTCCACCCCGACGATCTCGGCAAGGTCATCGGACGCGGCGGGCGCACCGCGACCGCGCTGCGCACTCTCGTCGCCGGCATCGGCGGCCGGGGAATCCGCGTCGACGTGGTGGACACCGACCAATAAGTCGATGGAGCTGGTCGTCGGCCGGGTCGCCAAGGCCCACGGCGTGAGCGGTGAACTGGTGGTCGAGGTTCGCACCGACGACCCGGACAGCCGCTTCGCGGCCGGCTCAACACTCACGGCTAAACCCGCAAGAGGGAGACCGCCGCGCAACTACACGATCGAGTCGGTCCGCGAGCACGGCACGCGATTGTTGTTGCGCCTGGCGGGGATCGGCGATCGCGACGCCGCCGAAGCGATGCGCGGAGTCGTGTTCGTGGTCGACAGCGCCGACCTGCCGCCGATCGACGACCCCGACGAGTTCTACGACCACCAACTCGAGGGCCTGCTGGTGCGCACCACCGACGGGCGCGACGTGGGCAGTGTCGCCGAGGTGCTGCACACCGCCGGCGGCGAACTGCTTGCCGTTCGCCGCGACGACGGCACGGGCGAAGTGCTGGTGCCCTTCGTGTCCGCGATTGTCACGTCGGTGTCGTTGACCGACAAGGTGATTGAGATCGATCCGCCGGACGGCCTGCTGGAGTTGATGTAGAGATGCGCATCGACGTCATCACCATCTTCCCGGAGTACCTGGAGCCGTTGCGACAGTCGTTGCCGGGCAAGGCAATCGAAAACGGCATCATCGACCTGCGCGTGCACGATCTGCGGCGATGGACGCACGATGTGCACCGCTCCGTCGATGACGCGCCATACGGCGGGGGCCCCGGGATGGTGATGACGGCGCCGGTGTGGGGGGAGGCCCTCGACGAAATCTGTTCACCACAAACGCTTCTCGTCGTCCCAACACCTGCTGGCGTGCCGTTCAGGCAGCCCGCCGCCCGGCGGTGGAGCCAGGAAGCTCACGTGGTGTTCGCGTGCGGACGCTACGAGGGAATCGATCAGCGGGTCGTCGACGACGCGACGCGCCGCATGCGCGTCGAGGAGGTCTCGATCGGTGACTACGTGCTGCCCGGCGGGGAGTCGGCCGCGCTGGTGATGATCGAGGCGGTAGTCCGGCTGCTGCCGCAAGTGATCGGCAATCCGCAATCACACCAACAGGATTCGCATTCCGACGGGATGCTCGAAGGGCCGAGCTACACGCGCCCACCGAGCTGGCGCGGCCTCGACGTACCCGACGTCCTGTTATCCGGCGATCACGCGCGCATCGAGGCCTGGCGTCGCGAGATGTCGCGGCGCCGAACGGCCGAACGCCGCCCGGATCTTCTCGATTAGCTCAGATCAGATGTGGCCGTCCGGAAACATCGTCTTGACGGCCTGGGTGATCGTGTTGCGCGCGGTGAGGTCATCGCTGGGTTGCAGTGAGCCGACGGCTATCACATAGCGACGGTCGCCTCCGATCGCGCCGGTGGACATATGCATCCAGTTGGGGCCGTTCCAGCAACACATCCAGCCCTGCTTGACTGCGACAGGCGCGGCGTACAAGCCGTCGGGGATGCCGAATCGCTGTGAATAGCCGTCGACGCCCGTCGGTGTCGACTGCGCGAGGTTGGACAGGATGATGTCGGCCCGATCGGCCGGCAGGCCGCCGGTGCCATCGAGCAGCATTGCGTAGTAGCGGACAAGGTCACTCGCCGTACTCAAGGTGTTGCACCAGCGTCCGTCGTAAGGGGCCGTCGTGCCGGTCAACCCGTACCGTTGGGCGACGCGCGTAATGGTCGCACTGCCACCATTGCGGTTCCAGAAATCCTCGGCGGCGTTGTCATCGGAAGATCGGAGCATGACGGCGAGCGCCGTGCGGTCGGCGGGTGAGAGCTGAGTCTGCCCCGTGGCCTCCTGCAGGAGCAGGTCGTCAGCGATGAACAGCTTGGCCACCGAGGCAATCGGAAAAGGCGAATTGTCGCCGTTGGACACCGTTTTGCCGGTTACCCGGTCCATCACCGTGACCGAGACCTCCGCCCCGCTCTCAGTGGCTTGCAGGGTGGCCTGTTGGATTCGGGCGTCCAGTCCGTCGAAGGCGGCACCGGTGACGTTGGGCGGGGTGTCTGGGGCGGGTACTGCAGTCGCCATCGCCGCAACCGCGCTGTGAATGCGCGGAACTCCGGTTGCGCCGCGATGCTCGTTGCTCACACATGCACCGACCAGAATGGCCGACACCAGCACCGCAGTCACTGTCCTTAGTACTGACCGCGGCCGATACATGTCTCTCCTCAATTACGTAACCCCGTACCGGGCTCGACCGCACCGCCGCCCGCTGTCTCGCTAGCCTAACTGGTTAGTTAGCTGCTCGCGGGGTTAGCAGTCAGCCCGGGCGCGGTGTGTCGTGACGGTGCCGAGCGCGATTTCCTTGGCTGCCGGTGATCTGGCACAATTGACCAGTTGTCTGCGTGGGGTGGGATTCCCGCGACGCAGAGATCAAGACGTCAGAACCCTACGGCTCCGGGCTGCGTTGCTGTCGGACGCAATGTGCCCCGCCGCGACCGCGAGGAAGTATTTCGCTATGAACACGCTGGACTTCGTCGACCAGACATCTCTGCGCGACGACATCCCGCCATTCAACCCGGGCGACACGGTGAACGTGCACGTCAAGGTCATCGAGGGGTCCAAGGAACGCATTCAGGTATTCAAGGGCGTCGTGATTCGCCGACAGGGTGGCGGGATCCGGGAGACCTTCACGGTCCGCAAGGAGAGCTACGGCGTGGGTGTCGAGCGCACGTTCCCCGTGCACTCGCCGAACATCGACCACATTGAGGTGGTCACGCGTGGCGACGTGCGCAGGGCCAAGCTGTACTACCTCCGCGATTTGCGGGGCAAGAAGGCCAAGATCAAGGAGCGGCGCTGACCGCCGGGGCTGTCTCGCTCCCCGCGTGCGCGTAGCTACGCTGATCCCGTGACGGACAAGACGGAATCGGCAGATTCGCCGCAGGAGCCCTTGGCCACGGATCCTCCGCAGGGCGACACCACCGAGGATTCAACGGTTGACTCGACGGCTGACGCGAAGGACGACACCGAGGACGACACGTCCAAGCCGGAGCGGAAAAAGTCCACCCTGAAAGAGGCCGCGATCCTGATCGTGATCGCGGTTGGCCTCTACTACGTGATGCTCACGTTCGTTGCACGCCCGTACCTGATCCCGTCGGAGTCGATGGAGCCGACGCTGCACGGATGCACGGGCTGCACGGGCGACCGCATCATGGTCGACAAAGTGACCTACCACTTCGGGTCACCGAATCCAGGCGACGTCATCGTCTTCAAAGGGCCGCCCGCCTGGAACATCAATTACAAGTCGATCCGGTCCC
This sequence comes from uncultured Actinomycetota bacterium, assembly GCA_963744085.1. Lineage (GTDB taxonomy): Bacteria > Actinomycetota > Actinomycetes > Mycobacteriales > Mycobacteriaceae > Mycobacterium. The sequence continues at coordinate 519,716 of CAVUSK010000008.1, read as the reverse complement.
CCAACCCGGTCAAGCGGGCGTTGCAGAACACGCTATCGTTCATCGGCTTCGTACCGCCGGACGAGAACGACCTGGTCAAGCGGGTGATCGCGGTCGGCGGTCAGACTGTTGAGTGCCGCGTAGCCTCGGGCCTGACGGTGGATGGCAAGCCGCTCAACCAGCCGTTCCTCGATCCGAAGACGCTCGACATCGACCCTTCTTCCGTCTACTACCGGTGCCTGGGTCCTGAGTTCGGACCCGTCACGGTGCCGAAAGACCGGCTTTGGGTGATGGGGGATAACCGGACGCACTCGGCGGATTCTCGCGCGCACTGCACCAGCCTTCCGGCTGACCTGCAGCGAGGCGTTGTGTGTACCGGCGACCCGATGTCGGGCACGATTCCGGTCGACAATGTGATCGGCAAGGCGAGATTCATCGCCTGGCCGCCGTCGCGATGGGGCGGGGTCAGTTCGGTGGATATCCAGCAAGGGCAGTAGCCCGCCATGGGTAGGAGCGATGAGCCGCTTGCGCGAAGAGCAGAAGGCAGCGATGAGCCGCTTGCGCGAAGAGCAGAAGGTAGCGATGAGCCGCTTGCGCGAAGAGCAGAAGGTAGCGATGAGCCGCTTGCGCGAAGAGCAGAAGGTAGCGATGAGCCGCTTGCGCGAAGAGCAGAGGGTAGCGCGCCAAACCGCCCGTGGCCTCCGCGGGCAGTGATCCGCAAGTCGTCGGGGCTGCGCACGCTCGAGGCGGCGCTGCACAACAGCGGGCTGGGGCCGGTGGCTGGGGTCGACGAGGTCGGCCGCGGCGCCTGTGCCGGACCGCTGGTGATCGCCGCCTGCGTGCTCGGGCCGAACCGTCTCAAGAGCCTCGCCGATCTCGACGACTCGAAGAAGCTGACCGAGAAATCGCGGGAGGCGCTGTTCCCGCTGATCCGCAGGTATGCGCTGGCGTACCACGTCGTGTTCGTACCGCCGGGCGAGGTCGATCGTCGGGGTGTGCACGTCGCCAACATCGAGGGCATGCGCCGTGCGGTGGCCGGCCTGGCCATCAGGCCCGGGTATGTGCTGTCCGACGGCTTCCGGGTGCCCGGGTTGCCGATGCCGTCGCTGCCGGTGATCGGCGGGGATGCCGCGGCTGCGTGCATCGCGGCGGCCAGCGTGCTGGCGAAGGTCAGCCGTGACCGGTTGATGGTCGCGATGGATGCGGAGTATCCGGGCTACGGGTTCGCCGAGCACAAGGGTTACTGCACGTCTGGCCACGCCGAGGCGCTGACCGAGCTCGGGCCGTCGAAGGTGCACCGGTACTCGTTCATCAACGTGCGCCGTTCGGTGATCGAGTTCGTCGTGCCGGATGAGCGGGCAGAGCAGGCGTGAGGGAAGATACGACGTAGATGACGAAAAGGACAGCTCTGTAGATGAGTGCCGAAGATCTCGAGAAGTATGAAACCGAGATGGAGCTCTCGCTCTACCGCGAATACAAGGACATCGTCGGTCAGTTCAGCTATGTCGTGGAAACTGAGCGGCGGTTCTACCTGGCCAACAGTGTCGAGCTGATTCCCCGCAATGCCGACGGCGAGGTCTACTTCGAGCTGCGGCTTGCCGACGCCTGGGTCTGGGACATGTACCGGCCGGCCCGGTTCGTCAAGCAGGTCCGGGTCATCACGTTCAAGGACGTCAACATCGAAGAAGTCGAGAAGCCCGAGCTGCGCCTGCCCGACTGAGCCGCGTGCAACTTGTGTCAAGCCTCTAGGTCTTTCAGGCCGCGCTGGGCCAGCCACGCCGTCGCGCGCCGCTTGGAGGCGCGCGACAGCCAGGCGTCCTGAATCAGTTCCGCGAGTTCGTCGCGTCCAATGCGGTGCAGCTCCGACTCGCGCACCAGCACCGACAGATGGCCATCGAAGTGGGGAGTGGTGAAAAAAGGGCTGTGTTCGTCTTGGATGAGCGCCTTTTTTTCGGCGTCGGAGTCGACCCAGATGACGATGACGTCCGCATAGGGTTCGCCGGTGACCGGGTCTCGGGCATCGGAGCGCGGGTTTCGAAAGAACACAAACGACTTGCCGCCGACCTGATAGATCGGGTTTCCCTTCGGTCCTTCGATCCGGGTGGTGTGCGGCATGCCCGCCGCTATCTCATGGACGTCGCCAGCGTTCGCCGATCGCGCAGCCATTCCGGAAGACTACGGCGCTAGTCGGCCGTGCACGTCTTCGTCGTCGACCCGACCCGAGTCGTGATCGGCGCTGAAAGCGGCGTCACGGGCGAGCAGATCATCAGAATGGTCTCAAGCTGATCACGATGTCTTAAGACCTTTCCCGGCTATTTCTCACGAATCTGAATAACGCCTCATGAATTGCTCGGTGTCTGTGCAATAAATGTTGCTATTGAGGCCCATGTCACACGAGATATGAGTAACGCCGGGCATTTTCGATGATCGCGCTCATTGGCTCGATATTAGCCGCTTGCGACTTGCTGTACGTTGTAATCGGAGGTCGGGGGAAGCGACCGAATCGCGAATCAGAAGGAAACAAAACCAATGAAATTCAGTTATTCCACTCTGCGCCGAGGCACGGTGAGTGTATTCGCCGCCGGCGCGCTCGGTGCAGCCGTCACCGCGACGATCACGGCCCCGGCGGCGAGCGCGGACACTGGGCCGTGCACGGCGGCGGGGCTGTCGAGCACCGTCAGCGGGGTGACCGCTGAAGCGGGACAGTATCTCGACTCGCATCCTGACGCGAATGAGGCGATCACCGGAGCCGGCTCTCAGACGCCCGCGCAGGCGGAGGCGGATCTGCGAAACTACTTCGTCAGCCATCCGCAGCAGTACAACGATCTGCGTACGATCGCGCGGCCGCTGAGCGACCTGCGGACGTCGTGCAATACGAACGTGTCTGGGGCGCAACTCGCCGCGCTTCTACAGGCGTTCACTTCGTAGAAATAAGACGAACCGCCGCCGCAGCCCGACCGCTGCGGCGGCGGTTTCGTGTCCGATGCCTGTGGATGAGGCGCCGCCTGGGGATAACCCGACTTGATCGGCCGACCCTGGCTGCATCGCGACGGCATCTTGTCGGGGGCCCGCGCGAGGCTGAGCCCATGACATCGTTGACCCGCGCCGAGCTCGGCGCACTGGGCGAGCAACTGGCCGCTGACCATCTCACGGGCCTGGGTCTTGTTGTGCTGGATCGCAATTGGCGGTGCCGCTACGGCGAGTTGGATGTGATAGCGGCCGATGTCCCGGCGCGCACGGTGGTGTTCGTCGAAGTCAAGACGCGTAGGTCCGACCAGTTCGGCGGGCTCGCGCAAGCCGTCACCGGCGACAAGGTGCGCCGGCTGCGTCGACTTGCAGCCCTATGGCTGGCTGCACAGAGCCGCTCTTGGGCGGCCATCCGAATCGACGTGATCGGTGTGCGCGTCGGGCGTCGCCGCACGCCCGAGATCACACACCTGGAAGGTGTCGGGTGATGGCACTGGGCCGGGCCTTCTCGGTCGCCGTGCAGGGCGTGGCCGGAGAGATCGTCGAAATCGAGGCCGATATCACTTCCGGCCTTCCGGGGGTTCACCTGGTCGGGTTGCCGGACGCCGCGCTTCAGGAATCCCGCGACCGGGTCCGTGCCGCGATCATGAATTGCGGCAATCGCTGGCCGATGTCGCGACTCACGCTGGCGCTGTCGCCGGCGACGTTGCCGAAGGTGGGTTCGGTCTATGACGTCGCCCTGGCCGCCGCTGTGCTGTCTGCGGACGGCAAGGTGCGCGCCGGGCGGCTGGAGAAGACGGTGCTGCTGGGTGAGCTGGCACTCGACGGGCGTGTGCGCCCGGTCCGCGGGGTGCTGCCCGCCGTGATCGCGGCGAAACGCGGAGGTTGGCCCGCGGTGGTCGTGCCGGTCGACAATCTCGCGGAGGCCGCGCTGGTGGACGGCATCGACGTGCGCGGCGCCGGCTCACTGCGGCAGGTGCAGTCCTGGCTCGACGGCGCGGGTGAGCTCGAGCGGAGCGCCGGCTCGGATGCCGCCTTGGCTGAGGAGGGGCCGGAACTGGCCGACGTGGTGGGCCAGCCCCAGGCGCGTTTCGCGGTTGAGGTGGCCGCCGCGGGTGCGCACCATCTGATGCTGACCGGACCTCCCGGAATCGGCAAAACGATGCTGGCTCAACGCCTTCCGGGATTGCTTCCGCCGTTGTCGGAGGAGGAGTCGTTGGAGGTCACCGCCATTCATTCCGTCGCCGGGCTGCTGTCGGGCGCGACACCGTTGATCACGCGGCCGCCGCTGGTCGCGCCCCACCACTCCTCGAGTGTGGCCGCGCTGATCGGCGGGGGCACCGGGATGGCCCGACCCGGCGCGGTCAGTCGCGCGCACCGCGGCGTGCTGTTCCTCGACGAGTGCGCCGAGATTGGCGTCCAGGCGTTGGAGGCGTTGCGAACTCCGTTGGAGGATGGTGTAGTTCGGCTCGCCCGTCGCGACGGCGTCGCTGTCTACCCCGCCCGCTTTCAGTTAGTGCTGGCCGCCAACCCGTGCCCGTGCGCGCCCGCCGATCCGCGGGACTGCATCTGCGCGTCGCCGGCCAAGCGTCGCTACCTGCGTAAGTTGTCGGGTCCGCTGCTCGACCGCGTCGACTTGCGGATACAGATGCATCCGGTGCGAAACGGCGCACTGAACGCCGACGTCGGCGAAGCGACCCATGTCGTGCGCGAACGGGTCGTCCATGCGCGGGCGGCCGCGGCGGAGCGGTGGCGGCCCTACGGCGCGCGGACCAACGCGGAAGTACCGGGTCCGCTTCTGCGCCAACGGTTCCGGCTCCCTCACGATGCGATGGACCCACTGCGAAAGGCATTGGACAAGGGCTTGCTGAGCATCAGGGGAGTGGACCGCACGATGAGAGTCGCGTGGACGATCGCCGACCTCGTAGGTCGCGACCGGCCCGGTGTCGACGACGTGACCACCGCCATGGGATTCCGGCAGACAGGAGTCGAGCGATGAGCCGCGAGCGACGAGCGTGGGCGTACCTGTCACGGGTGGCTGAGCCGCCGTGCGCCGATCTCGCGGCGCTGGCGGCCCGAGTCGGCCCGGTCGAGGCGGCAGAGCGGGTGCGTCGCGGTGCGGTCTCGGCCGAGTTGGTGCGCCACACCGAGGCACGCCGCGACATCGACTGCGCCGCGGGAGATCTTGACCGCATCGATCGGCTGGGCGGCCGATTGATCACACCCGACGATAAGGAGTGGCCCACGTTGGCGTTCACCGCGTTCAACGGAGTCGAAAAGCGCCGCCATCCCGACGGCATCGCGCCGCTGACGCTGTGGGCACTCGGCGGCGCCGAGATCGACGAGGTGGCGTTCCGGGCGGCAGCGGTCGTCGGCACCCGTGCGGCCACCGTCTACGGCGAACACGTCGCTGTTGATCTGGCCGCGGGGCTGTGCGAGCGCGACACGGCGGTGGTGTCCGGTGGTGCGTATGGAATCGACGGTGCGGCGCACCGAGCCGCGTTGGCGGTAGACGGCCGCACGGTTGCCGTACTCGCGGGTGGCTGCGATGTTCCGTATCCGGCGGGTCATTCCGCGTTGCTGCGCCGCGTCCAGAACGCGGGGCTGGTGGTCAGCGAGTATCCGCCGGGCATTCGTCCTGCGCGGCACCGCTTCTTGGTGCGTAACCGCTTGGTCGCCGCATTGTCGGGTGCCACCGTGGTCGTGGAGGCCGGTTTGCGCAGCGGCGCCGCCAACACCGCGGCCTGGGCGCGGGCGTTAGGCCGGGTGGTGTGCGCGGTCCCGGGTCCAGTCACGTCATCCGTGTCGACGGGCTGTCACGTGTTGATCCGGGACGGCGCCGAGTTAGTGACACGCGCCGATGAGGTCGTCGAAATTATCGGCAGGGCTGGTGAATTCGCCGATGAGCCGGAGCACCCTTCGTCGGCGCTTGACGAGCTGACCGATATCGGAAAGCGCGTGTATGAAGCGCTGCCGCCGCGCGGCGTGCGGTCCGCCGACGAATTGTCAGTCGAGTCCGGGCTTCCGGTTGCACAGTTGCAAGGGCAGCTGGCACTTCTCGAACTGGCCGGCCTCGCCGTTCGAGACGACGGCCGTTGGCGACTGAAACAACCGCCGAAATGATCAGGGATTGCGGTAATGTGCGCCACCATCTCGAGCCTGACAGAGTGTCCCGGCGTGGGGCGCGTAGCGTGGCGCACCGGGGTGACCGAAGGAGCGCGATGGACCTGCATCTGTCGGGAAAAACCGCCGTTGTGACCGGGGCCAGCAAGGGCATTGGGCTCGCCGTCACCCATGCGCTCGTTGAAGCCGGCGCACACGTGGTGGCGGGCGCACGAACCCGCGGTTCCGCGTTGGAGGCGCTCGAGGACAGCGGACAAGTGTCGTTCGTACCCGTCGATCTCGCGAAACCAGACACAGCCGAGGCGCTCGTCGCCGCGGCCGCCCACCGCGGCGGGATCGATGTGCTGGTGAACAACGTGGGAGCGGTCACGGTACGCGCGGGCGGCTTCGCCGGCATCACCGACGACGAATGGCAGGCGGCGTGGGACCTCAACGTGATGGGGACTGTGCGACCCACACGGGCAGCGCTGCCGGAGATCCTGCGAAGGGGCGGTGGCTCGATCGTGATCGTCGGATCGGTGAACGCCTATTATCCCGATCCCGCGATCTACGACTATTGCGCCACCAAGGCCGCCGTCACCAACTTTGCAAAGGCATTGTCGAAGGAGTTGGCGTCCAAGAACATTCGTGTCAACTCCGTCAGCCCCGGTCCGGTGTCGACGGGGTTATGGATGGATGAGGGTGGCGTCGCGGACGGTTTCGGCAGCGTGACCGGGCAGACGGCCGACCAGGTGAAGGTGATGATCGAAGAAGACACGCCCACAGGCCGTTTCACCACGCCCGAGCAGGTCGCCGATCTCGTGGTTTTCCTGGCCAGTGACCGTTCTGGCAACACCACCGGGTCTGACTACCGGATCGACGGGGGCTTCATCACCACGGTATGAGGCCGACCACGCGGTACCTGACCTCCGTATAGTCAAGATCGGTCGATCACTATCGGGAGGCGATGTGTCAGGACGGCCAGTGCACAGCTTCGAGGTGGTGCGCACCGAGCAGGTGTCGCCGCACATCGTGCGAGTTGTGCTCGGCGGCAACGGGTTCGACACATTCGTGCCTAATCGGTTCGCGGATGCCTACTGCAAGGTCCTGTTCCTGCGTGAGGACGTCGACGTCGCGGCGCTGTCCGCGCCGCTCACTTTGAGCAGCTTTGAGATGTTGCCCGCCGATCGTCAACCGGTGATCCGCACTCTGACCGTCAGATGGACCGATCCCGAAACCCGCCAGATTGCGATCGACTTCGTCGTGCACGGCGACCACGGGGTGGCGGGACCGTGGGCATCGACGATCCAACCTGGACATCCCGTGTACCTGATGGGACCGAGCGGGGCCTATGCGCCTGATCCCAGCGCCGACTGGCATCTGCTGGCCGGGGATGAATCTGCATTGCCGGCCATTGCCGCAGCGCTCGAGGCCCTTCCCGCCGACACCACTGCCCAGGTCTTCATCGAGGTCGCCGGCCCCGAAGACGAAATCGAGCTGCACTCGCCGGCGCAGGCCGACATCAAGTGGATCTACCGGGGCGGCCGTGCCGACTTGGTCCCCGAGGACCGCGCCGGCGATCACGCACCTCTGATCGACGCGGTCAAAGAGGCGCCGTGGAAGCCCGGCCAGGTGCAGGTGTTCATCCACGGCGAGGCCCAGGCCGTCATGCACAATCTGCGGCCCTATATCCGCAAGGAGCGCGGTGTGGGCGCGAAGTGGGCGTCGATATCGGGTTATTGGCGTCGCGGCCGCACCGAGGAGACGTTCCGCCAGTGGAAAAAGGAGTTGGCCGAAGCCGAGGCGGCCCAAGAAGGCGGTCAGTGACACAGATCATGGATGGTTCTTGAGGCTGCTCACAAACAGCGTGCGAGTAATATGCGACTTCGATGAACGGGAAGTAGATCTGCACGAGAGTAAAGATATACGGCAGCCACCCAGAAGCTCCATTCAAACCACCACCGAGAGCTACACAGCCAACGGTGGCCACGATGACTCCACAGGACAGGCTGACCGTATCGTCTGGGTCATCCTGAGGGGCACCCAGGTAAGGCCCTACAGACCGTCACTTGTCCGGTTTCATTTCATGCCACCACAGAAGATGGCCTGTTACGCGGCCAACAGGCCGACCGTATCCGCCTGTCCTGGGGCCTCAGAAGGCCGTAGGGCAACGAACACGACCGGGGTGGTGTGACCCTTCTGCGGCTTCTGCGGCTTCTGCGGCTTCTGCGGCGACTTCGTAGCGCGGCGATGCGGGGCGACCACCGGTCGGCTTCGGAGTCTCCAGCGGGGTCAGGTAGCGGTGCTCGATGAGCCGCTTCAGCGCGGGCGTCATGTCCACCTTGGTCGGGAACCTGGACCGGCTGGCGGCGGTGAAAAGCTCGCGCTCGGACACCTCGTCCCGGCCAAGGCGCTCGACCACATCGAGCAGATAGATCGCGTCAGCGGTGTCGGGATCGTGGCCTATCGCAGTGAACTTGTTGATCGTGCAGGCTCGGAAGTACTGGCCGATCCGCTCGGCCTGCCTGATCGTCTCGGCCTGAATCGGCTCCCGACACCCGGCCTCACCCCTCTCGCTGAGATGCAGCAGCCCAGCGATGCGGACGCAGGCACCCACGAACTTGCTGCCCCAGGCGGTGAGGATTGCTGAGGCCCCCAACCCATCGGCCTCGGCCAGCGTCGGCTCAATGCGGTCATGGAGGGCGCGCACCGCTCTCACGGCGGCTGGAGTGAGAGTCAGCACTGCCGGGTCGGTCACCCATTCGGCCATATGGGACGCCAATTCCCGGACGGCGAGGTTGTACTCTGCCGAAGTGCTGGCGCTGACCGGAGCAGCGCTACTGCTGCGCTGCCCGATCCTGGACGCTGGGGTGGCGTACAGGAACCGGGCCAGGATGCCACGCCCGACAAGGTCTCGGTCGGAGGCAATCGTCTCCAGTACGCGGGGTTGAGCCATCAGCCCCATCGTCAGCGCGGGGCGCGGAATGTAGACGGGCGACTTGCTCACCCGGTTCTTCCGGATCGGGTCGCCCGCGTGCCCCTTGAGGTAGAGGTCGTAGTCGATGGTTCCGGCTCGCCGTCCAGCCATCATGTCGAAGATGCCGCCCTCGGTGGACATAATCGCGATGCGACCACCGTGGGTCGCCAGCAGTTCGATGGTCGCTGCCGGGGTGGTGTCGTCGGTCAGCAGCCGTGGGATCGCCGGAACCTGAATCCGGCGCATCTCCGTCGCGGCATCACGCGCTGCTTGCGCAGCGTCGGTCGCGGTCTGCTTCTCCTCCGGTGTGGCGTCAGGCTTGGAGGCCTTGTAGACCGCGTCGGCGGCAGCAGTGTTCAGCTTCTTGACCTGAGCCGTCGCCATGTCCAGCGCGTCCTGCAACTCCAGCCGCTCGGTCTTACCGGCCAGCGACAGTTCGTCCTCGGCCTCGCCGATTGGCGCGATCAGCGTTGTCTGGACCGCGCTCTTGCGCTCACCGGAGCGGGCGATGGTCAGGACGTACAGACACAACGGCTCCCGCCAGCTTGGGTTCACCTGGACGATGGCGTGACCACCGATACACGCCGCCAGCACCGCCAGTGCCGACGCGCCCTTCATCGCCTGGTCAACCTGGGTTGCCTCGGCAAGTTCGGTCACCATCGCGGCGATCCGCTCGGGGAAGGCATCGACGGGGAACGCCGGTACCTCAACCGGTGGGTGGATCAAGGGGACGGGACTGTTGTCTGTCATCGTTCCTCCAACTCTACAACAGGGTTACGCCCCGAGTGGGGATCTTGTTCCCGGATTCGCCTGTGGTGCAAAGGAATCCAAAAGTCTTAGAGCTTTGGTGTTGACGGAAGTCTTAGAGATTCACGAGGTTGTCCAGCAACCTGTCCAGCCTGGCAAGGCTGGCGGAACTCAACGACGACACGATCACGACCACGGAGGACTGAGGGGTAAGGACCACCCTGCGCCCGTCTGCTGGCTCACCGCAAGGAGCTGCGGGTTGTCACGATTCGGCTCACCTCTCCTATGCCGACGCTTTCAACCGGTTGTAGATGATCGGCACAAGCTCGCCGAGAAGTCTCTGCGATAGCTCGGGGCTGTTGAGAATCTGCCCCGACAGGTCCGCCGAGGAATCCATGGCCGCGATCACCGCCGCCACGAACTCGTCGTGCAGGTCCGGGCTTGCCGAGAACTGAGGCAGGGTGTTGTTCTGCGCCTGCTGTTGCAGGGTCTCGCTGTCCTCGAGCCGATCCTTGATGTGGGTGACAACGTTGCGGACACTCGAGTCGGGGTGATCACCCGAGAACAGGTCGTTGATCTGGGCGATGACCTCATCCATGGCCACCATTTCCGGATCACGGGCGGTTCCCGTCCCCGACTCCTTGACCGGTTGGAGCGATACGCCAGTACCGGGCTTCAACGATGCAGTTGCTTGCTCACGTTGGGTGATGTAGTCGAAATCTACAGTGGACAGGTCGATTTCGTGGTTCAGCTGCTCGCGGGTGATCTGCGGGGCCAGATGGCGTAGGTAGATGGACAGCTTCTCCAGCGACGGGTCCTCATAGTCGACGATCTGTGACAGGAAGTCGTACTGCCGCAGGAATGTGCCCACATCCTTCCGGAACAGCTCCAGCTCGTCGAGGGTGTGCTTGTCGTTGTGATCGAGGGCGACGCGCTCTCGGAGAATGTCATTCGACGTCCACCAGCGTGGCGGTGGATTTGGGGGCTGCGGTTTGGCTGGACATAACTCGCGGATGGTCAGGCCGGTGTTAGGCAGATCGGTAGGTGAGTTGGCCCTCTGAGTGAGCTGTGGGTCGACCATATCGTCTCGTTGACTGCTGAGATACGGGAAACTTGGCTCACCAACTCGCGCAGGACCGCCTGCGCTTCCATCCGTGCCAGTGGCGCGCCCAGGCACATATGTGCGCCGTAGCCGAATCCAACGTGCGTGCGGGGGTTGCGGTCGGCGCGGTATTCGTCGGGGTCGTCGAACGCCAGCGGGTCGCGGTTGGCCGCCCCGAAGGACAGCAGGACCCGTGATCCATTCGGGATGGTGACGTCGCCGACCTGATAGTCGGCACAGGTGTAGCGGTGGAGATTCTGGATCGGGGTGGTGATCCGTAGCTGCTCCTCGATGGCCATTGGTATGAGGTCGGGGTTGGCGCGGATCAGATCGTACTGTTCGGGATCATGGGCAAAGGTGTCGAACATCCCGCCCAGCAGGTTGGTGGTCGTCTCGTTGCCAGCGATCAGCAGATGTACTGCGATGAGGAACAGTTGTTGGTCGGTGAGGCTGCCGTCGGTGTTGTGTTCGAGCAGCCGACCCAAGACGGTGCCGGACCCCTTCAGCCCGCCGGTGGAGAACTGCCGCAGGAAGTATCGGCGCAACGCGGCCACAGCTGCCATGGCCTTGGCGGTTCCCACCAGGCCGCTCGGTGTCGGCGCGAAGTCCATGATTCGCACGGCGTCCTCCGACCATCGCCGAAAGTCGCGGACGTCGCATTCGGGAACTCCCAGAATCTGAGCAATCAGCCGTATGGGCATCGGAATCGCCAACTGCTGCACCACATCACAACCGGGGTTGCGCAGCAGGTCGGCAACGAGTTCAACGGCCAGCTTCTCGGTTATTCCCCGCCAGCTGTCCATCGCCCCCTTGCTAAACCCCGGCTGGACCTGCTTGCGCAGCCGCGCATGCTCCTCACCATCGGTGAGCACTGCAAGCGGAGCCGAGAACTTCAGCCGGGTGACCCCTTCGGTGCTGGTTACCTGGTCGGTGTCGCGGAGCGCGCTTCTGACATCTTCCAGGCGACTCAAAATCCAGGTGGCCCGCTTCGGGTTGTAGTGCACCCGGCCACCCCTATGCAACGCCCGGTAAGCGTCGAACGGTTGCGCGGCGGTGACAGGATCCATCGGGTCATAGTCGGTGTTCACCGCACCCGTCCACCCCGCCGTACCCAGCCGTCGGGTTCGAGCCGCCGCTTGGAGATTGAGAAGAACCGCGCGGCCTAGGGGCCTGACGACGTAGCTGACGAACTTGGTGGCGGCGCTCATCGTCGAGTGTGCGACTGCAGCGTCGCCCGCGTTTGGTTGCGGCCAGGGGTCATCACGGCCTCGGTATCGCCGTCGCTCAGACCGAACTCGACGTCGGCTGTCATCAGTTCTGCCAGCGCGTCCCAGTCCCGGGTATCGAGAGCCCGCCGGTATCGGGCCTTGGCTTGGGACAATTCGTGGAACGCGGTGATCTCGGCTTGCTCGGTCATTTCACTGCCAGTTTCAGATGTTCGAGACGCCGCACGAGGAGGCTCGGCAGCCACCGCCCGGTTTCAGCGGCTTCGATCATCGAAGTGCGCTCAAGGAGCTGACCGAGCACAATCTGGGCCTCCAACCGAGCGAGTGCGGCCCCGACGCAGAAGTGCGCGCCCTTACCGAACGTGATGTGGCCCTTGCCCGTAGGTCGATCGAGCCGGAACTCGTCAGGGCTTTCGAAGTGATCGGGGTCGCGGTTGGCCGCCCCCCACATCAGCAAGAGATGCGAATCGGCGAGTAGTTCCACACCGCCGAGGGTGGTGTCGTGGCGTACATGCCGATAGTGGCCGCGAAACGGCGGTTCGTATCGCAGCGCCTCTTCGATGAACGGTCCCAACAGTTCGGGGTTGTCGCGGACTTCTCGCTGAATCTCGGGGTGGGTGGCCAGTATCCATGCGGCGCTGCCCAGTAGCGAGGCAGTGGACTCGCCTCCTGCACTGAACAGGATCAGCATCATCCCTAGCGCGGTGATTTGGTCCAGCTCACCACTGGCGCAACGGGTTGCGAGGTCGCCGAGCAGATTGTCTGCCGGGTTGGTTGCTGTTTTTTCGAAGTGCTCTAAGACGTAGCCACCCAACTCCATGGCGGCGACTCCGGCAGCTTGAAGTTGATCCGCTTCGACGATGCCATCGAGCAACGTGGTGGTGGCGTATCCCCAGCGGATCAGCTGGTCGACGTCGTCGTCTGGTACGCCGATCAGCCGAGCGACCACCATCATGGGTAACCGGTTGGCCATCGCGCTCATCCACTCGATCTGCCCGCCATGCACGCTCTCCCGCCACAGTCGGTCAGCTGTGTGGGTGGCGAAGGACTCGATGTCGCGAATGCGTTTGGCCGCCAAATGTGGAACCAGCACCTTGCGATGCAGAGCGTGTGCGGGATCGTCGGCCACTGCAAGCACATGTGAAGGATCGTCCAGCGGCCCCATGGTGAACGGCGTGACGGTGCCGTCGATCCTGATACACCATGGTGGCGGTGAGGTTGGAGGAGAAGTCCTCGACGCGGTTAATACACTCCACGACAGCGTCCCAGCTGCACACCGCGTAGAACACCGATTGGCCGATTCGGTGCACCGGTGCCTCGCTGCGCATGCGGTCATACAGGGGGTAGGGGTCCTGGATCGGTTCGTCACCGAAGAACTGGATCGGATCGTCGAGGACGGCCATGGGCTCAGGTTGATCGGCTGCGGCGTCCACCGTCAACGGCGAGCCAACAAGTTGAAAGGCCCAATCAGAAGGCGTGGCTGGTCCGGGGCGCACGACACCATCGGTGAGCTGGGCACAGCCGTGAGAAAATATGACGTAAATCTCTCACCGTGAGAGAATCGCTTCGGCCTCCATCTCCGGAAGGGAGGTCGCCGATGGCGCAAGATTGGCTGGTTGGGCGGGACCGCCGCGACGAGGCCACCGAACGGATTTATGCCGCAGCCGCCGACCTGATTTCGCGTAACGGCTTCGACACGTTCACGATCGAGGCGTTGGCCAAGAAGGCTCACTGTTCGCCCGCCACTATCTATCGCCACGTCGGCGGAAAGACCGCCATCCGCGATGCCGTCACCGTTCGGTTGTCGGCCCGCGTGGTGGCAGCTGTGCGCGACACCATCGAGGACCTGCACGGCGCGGATCGCGTTGTGACAGCTGTCGTCGTGGGATTGCAGCACATCCGAGCCGAGCCGTTGGGCCATCTGATAATGGGCTCCGCCCGACACGCCGACGACGTCGCATGGCTAATCGCATCGCCAGTGATATCAGCCCTTGCCGAGGAGATGATCGGCGGCTCTCAGCCCGACCCGGCGGCGGCGCAATGGCTCATCCGTGTTGTGCTTTCGTTGTGGTACTGGCCCGTGAATGAGCCCGGCACCGAACTACAGCTGATCGAGCGATTCCTCGGACCCTTGTTCACCGAACGTTGAGGGCAGGTTTCTGAGACGAACTTCTGCGAGTCGCAGATTGTGGTCTATTTCGAGACAGCGTTCAGTTCTGCTCGGGCCTGGTCGATTTGGTCGTATGCGTAGGTCACCATCTCGGCGGTGGTCATCGTCTCGCCCTTGCGGGCGAGCGATTCGTAGGTCTGGTCGCCGAGGACATCGCGTAGGTGGGCGATCGCGGTGTTGATCTCGGGGACCGCACGTTGCGGTGAGGGGATTGAACGCGAATCCGGCGATGGTGGCCGCCGGTTCGTAGCGTCCGAGCCGATCGAGACACGCCGCGAGGGCAGCCAGATTGGCACGGATAGTGGCGGTGTTGCCCGAGTCGTGATAGTTGCGGATGGCCACGGCGGAGTATTCGAGCGCGGCCAGCGGGTCGCCGTGTTCGGCTTCGAGTCGGGCCAGGCAGGCTGCCAGGTGGGTTCGTCGACGGTTGCCGCTGTCTTGAGCGATCACCAGGCCCCGGCGCAGGGCGTCACAGCGCGCGGACGGGATCGGCGTCGCGGAAGGCGAAGCCGTAGGCGTGAAGCGCGAACGAGAGCGCACATGGGTTGCCGGTGGCCTCGGCGGCGTCGATCAGACCGCTCGCGGCGGCCATCGCCTCATCGGCGCAACCGGCGAGCGCCAGTGCGAGAACCAGGGATGCCCTGGTGAGGGTATGGGTGTCGCGACCGCGTGCGAGTTGGGCGCGGCACCACTCGACCGACCGTTCGGGCTGGCCGATGAACCGCGTACGCAGTGCCGAGCAAGCCCTCGATGCCGTACGGCACCTCGTCGCTCCCGCTGCCGATCACCACCGTCTGACCGGCGTCGCTGTAGCGGACAGCGGCCTCGATCCGTCCGGCCAGGTAGCACTGCGACGCCATCACGTACAGAGCCGCGAGCCGGGGATGGTCGACGGCGCGGGCGGGCTCGATGAGCTCTTCGGCCCAGGCGATCGGCTCGTACTTGTCGACCCACAGGCCGAGGAACGCCGCATAGGTGGCGATGGTGGCGGCGACGTCGAGGTCGCCGTGGTCGGCGGCCCACCGGAACGCGGTGCGCAGATTGGCCAGCTCGGCGGTGAACCAGTCGTAGGCCTCGCGCTGGCGGGGGCTGTCCCACAGGGCCAGGATGTCGGCTTCGCGCCCGGCGAAGTAGCGAGCATGGGCGGTCCGGACCTCGGTGCGCCTCGCCGCCGGCGACGAGTTGCTCCTCGGCGAACTGGCGGATCGTCTCCAGCATCGAAAACCGGGTCCGCCCCGATGACCGGTCGGCGACCAGCAGCGACTTGCGCACCAGCGCGTCGAGCAGATCCAGCACGGCGTAGTCGTCGGATGTCATCGAATCCGGCTACCGCGCAGGCGCTTTGGAGGTCAAACCCACCGGCGAACACCGAACACCGCTCCAGCAGCGTCTTCTCCGCGTCGTCGAGGTGGTCGTAGGACCACGCCACCGCGTGGCGCAGCGTGTGGTGGCGTTCCAGGCCGCGCCGCGAGCCGACCAGCAGCCGGAACCGCTGATCGAGACGATCACGCACCTCGCTGGCCGTCATCGACGCCATCCGTGAGGCCGCCAACTCGATGGCCAACGGGATCCCGTCGAGGCGGCGGCAGATCTCCACCACCGCGGCCGCCTCGTCAGCCGTTGGCCATCGAGAAGCGCGAGCGCAACGCTGCGGGCGCGTTCGACGAACAGATTCACCGCGGCGGAGTCGATTCCCGCGCCGACGTCCAGCGAGGGCACCAGCCACAACTGCTCGTCGGCGACCCCCAATCCTTCGCGGCTGGTCGCCAAGACCTTGCACGGTCGCCGAGCTGCGCCAGGATGGCCTCGACCAGATCGGCCGCAGCGTCGAGCACGTGCTCGCAGTTGTCGAACACCAACAACCGGACCCTGCCCTCCAACGCGGCGGCCACCGACTCGCTCACGGCTCTTGCCCGGTTGCTGGGTGATGCCCAGCACCGCCGCCACCGCGTCGGGCACCGCCGCCGGATCGGTGACCGCGGCCAGCTCGAAAAACCAGACGCCGTCCGGGAACTCATCGGCCAGCCGCGCCGCGACCTCGGTCGCCAGGCGGGTCTTGCCGACCCCGCCCACCCCGGTCAACGTCACCAACCGATGAGCCTTCAGCGCCTCTTGCACCTCGGCCAGCTCTGCTTCGCGTCCGATGAAGCTCGTCGTTTGAGGGCGCAGGTTTCCCGGTGTCGCGTCGAGCGTCTGTAAGGGGCGGAAACTCGCTACGCAGGCCGACGGCCAGGACCTGGAACATCTCGACGGGTTTGGCGATGTCCCGTAATCGCCGCGGCCCCAAGGCAATCAGGTCGATGCCGCTGCAGCAGCCCGGCAGTGGTGTCGTCGAGCAGAACCTGACCGCCGTGCCCGGCGGCCATCACCCGCGCCGCACGGTTGAGCACCGCACCGAAGTAGTCGCCCTCGCGCAGCTCGGCCTCGCCGGTCGCCATGCCCCATCCGCACCGGCAACTCCAGCGCCCGCTGTGCGGCCACCGCCGCATCCACCGCCGACCTCGGCGAGGCGAACGCGGCGCACACCCCGTCACCGGTGTGCTTGAACAACCAGCCCCCGTGCGCCTCGATCGCCGTGCGCAACACCTCGTCATGGGCGGCCAGCGCCGCCCGCATCGCCATCGGCGTCGGTCTCCCACCGACGGGTCGAACCCTCGACATCGGTGAACAGAAACGTCACCACCCCCGAAGGAGCAGCCGCCGCAGCAGCGGACACCCCCGCAGAATCTCACAACAGACCCGCTCCTACCTGCCACATCGGCGGAATCCGCCCCAGACACCCACGCTCGAGGCACGGCGTAGCGGCAGGATCGCAGCGCGATATGGCACATGCTGGCTGGCCAGCGGTGACACGATACTGACGTGGACGATCGTCGCGGTGCGGTGACAGCGGCGGGACTGTCGTGTGCGGTCGTGCGGTACCGAACTGCCACAGAACTCCAAATCAGACGATCGGCCTGCTGTGCCGATGGAGGCGCTTCTACCGGAAGCACACCGCTCGTGATAACTCGTGATGTCGACGCGAGCGCCGTCGCCGACTTGGCGCTTTCGCCCCCACGCGCGGCGTTGGCCACCACCGTGGACGATGAGATCCTCGTGCTTCCGGTGAGCGTAACTCTTGAAGAGCCGACCGATCCCGCCTCGTCGCCGCGTATTGTGCAGATGCCGCAGGGTGACCCAGATCTGGCCGGTCGCAATGTCGTGGTGATCGCCGACGATGGCCCGCAATGGTTCCGATTGCGCTCGCTGACCGTCAGAGGGATGGCCAAAGCCATGGGCGATTGCACTTATCGGGTAGTGCCCAATCGAACCGTGGCCTGGGACTACGGTTCACTCCGCGAGGTACCGACACCGCCAGGAACCTCAACTCCACGACGGGCATTGTTTTCGGGTACCGATGAGAAGGACGACGTTCACCCGTTCCAGTCGCCGAGTCTTGAAGCGGCGGTTCGCAGGTCGCGAGTCATGATTCTCGCTAGCCGTTCGCAGAAGGGAACGCCGTTCGCGGTGCCGCTGTGGTTCGTTCCGCACCACGGCCGCATCTATGCGGCGACCTCGGCGTCGTCCTGGACGGTACGTAATGTGGCTACTTCCCCGCAGGTGGCCCTATTGCTCGGCGGCGAGGGTCGGGACAACGCCGATCGGCTCCTCGTGCGCGGACGCGCGCGATCGGTCCGAAGCACGCCACCTCCGGCGGTGCTTGCTGGGATAGCTTGGCTCTACTATCTGCAACCACGGTTCGCGTCTGTCGAGCTGAGTCACATACGGCTATGGGCGCGGCGAATGCGGTACTACGGCCAGTCGCGGGCAGCACATATCGTGATTACGCCCCAGACAGCGACCGAATGTCGGGTGCCGTAGTCACAGCGACGCTGACCGGGACCGGCATACGAGGGTCTGAAAACTTCGTGTCGGAGATGGCGCGGCGATTAGGCACATGTTGGCTGGCCAGGGGTGACACGATATTGACGTGAACGAGCTCATGGGGTGGCCGCGTGACGGGACGGCGGCAGCCTTGGTGTGCGGGTCGTGCGGTACTGAGCTGCCGCCGAACTCGAAGTTCTGTAACGAGTGCGGCGCGGCGGTTGCGACCGCCACCACACCGGCGGAGTACAAGCAGGTGACGGTGCTGTTCGCCGATGTGGTGCATTCGATGGACATCGCGGCGGCGGTCGGGGCTGAGCGGCTGCGCGAGATCATGGCCGAGCTGGTCGATAGCGCGCACAGCGGTCGTGAAGCGTTACGGCGGCACGGTGGACAAGTTCACCGGCGACGGGATCATGGCGGTCTTCGGCGCGCCGGTGGCGTTGGAGGACCACGCAGTCCGCGCCTGTCTTGCGGCGCTGGGCATCCAGGATGAGACCGTCGCGGCTGGCCGCTGAGGTCCAAGACCGCGATGGGATCGACCTGCGGTTGCGTGTCGGCCTGAACTCTGGTCAGGTGATCGCCGGTGAAATCGGTTCTGGCGCTTTGGGTTACACCACCATCGGTGAGCAGGTGGGGATGGCGCAGCGGATGGAGTCGGTCGCGCCGCCGGGTGGGGTGATGCTCAGTGCATCGACAGCGCGACTGGTTGAGGGCGCAGCGGCTCTCGGGGAGCCCGAGTCGGTTCGGATCAAGGGTGCCGACGAGCCGGTGGCCGCCCGTCGGCTGTTGGGCATGGGCGAACGGCATCGCGCCGTCGGGCGTGCGGAGTCGAATCTGGTGGGTCGGCGGTGGGAGATGTCCGCCGTCGAGGGCCTGTTGGACCGTGCAGTCGACGGTCACGGCGCGGTGGTCGGTGTGGTCGGGCTCGCCTGGTATCGGCAAGAGCCGTCTGGTGCGCGAGGTTGCGGCGATGGCAGTCGCGCGTGATGTCGAGGTGTTCACGACCTTCTGCGAGTCGCACACCAGCCAGATCCCCTTCCATGCGGTCGCGCGGCTGCTGCGGGCGGCCACCGGCGTCGAGGGTCTTGACGGACAGACCGCGCGCGATCGAGTGCGCGCCCGGGTTCCCGACGCAGACCCGGAGGACGTGCTGCTCTTCGATGACCTGCTGGGCATCGCCGACCCCGATGCAGCGTTACCGGCCATTGATCCCGATGCGCGTCGGCGGCGGTTGACCGCGCTGGTCAATGCCGCGTCGCTGGCCCGCGAAACCCCGGCGGTCTACGTCGTTGAGGACGCCCATTGGATCGATGAGGTCAGCGAGTCGATGCTGGCCGATTTCCTCACCGTGATCCCGCAGACGCCCTCGCTGGTGCTGGTCACCTACCGCCCCGAGTACGAGGGCGCGCTGACGCGGGTGCACGGTGCGCAGACGATAGCCCTTGCGCCGCTGAGTGATTCGGAGACCGCAGCACTGGTCTCGGAGCTGCTCGGGCCGGACCCCTCGGTTGGCGGGCTGGGCCAGACGATCGCCGAGAGGGCCGCCGGTAATCCGTTCTTCGCCGAGGAGATCGTGCGCGAACTGGCCGAGCGTGGTGTGCTGCGCGGCGAGCCGCGGCGCATACGTGTCGACGGCAGAGGTTGCCGAGGTGAGTGTGCCTGCCACCCTGCAGGCGACCATCGCCGCGCGCATCGACCGGCTCGACCCGAAGGCCAAACGCACGTTGAGCGCAGCGGCGGTCATCGGCTCGCGGTTCAGCCGGGACCTGCTGGAAACGCTGGGGATTGAACCTGTCCTAGAGGATCTTGTGGGGGCCGAGCTCATCGATCAGGTCAGGTTCACCCGAGCGACCGGAGTATGTGTTCCACCATCCGCTGATCCGCACGGTGGCCTACGAATCACAGCTCAAATCCGATCGCGCCGAGCTGCACCGGCGGCTGGCCGCCGCGATCGAAGCCGCGTGACCCGGCCTCGGCCGATGAAAACGCGGCGCTGATCGCCGAACATCTGGAGGCCGCCGGTGATCTGCACGCCGCCTACGGCTGGCACATGCGCGCCGCAACGTGGGCGACCAACCGCGACATCGCCGCGGCGCGACTGAGTTGGGAGCGCGCCGCAAAGATCGCCGACGCACTGCCCGCCGAGGACCCGAACCGGGCAGCCATGCGCATCGCTCCGCGCACCATGTTGTGCGGGATCGCCTGGCGAGTCCATATCGACGTTGCCGGTGACCGCTTTGATGAACTGCGGGAGTTGTGCACCGCCGCCGGGGACAAGGCGTCACTGGCCATCGCCATGGCGGGGCTGGTGATGGATCACATGCATCAGGACCGGATGCGCGAGGCGTCGCAGCTGGCATCCGAAGCCATGGCCCTGATCGAGTCGATCGGCGATCCGACCTTGACGGTCGGGCTGTCCTTCGCTGGCCATCTACGCCAAGACTGAAAGCGCCGAGTGGTCTGACGTGCTGCGATGGTCACAAAGGGTCATCGACCTGGCCGACGGTGATCCCTCGAAAGGCAACTTCATTGTCGGGTCTCCGTTAGCGCTCGCCTTTACGACGCGGGGTATGGCCCGTTGGTGCCTGGGTCGTCCCGGATGGCGCGACGACCTATCGCAAGGCCTGGCCATGGCCCGCAGCGCCGACCCCATGTCGTACGCCGTTCGCCATCGCCTACGTCTACTTCCCGGGGATACCGAACGGCGTGCTGAGGCCCGACGATTCCGCGATGCGCGAGATCGAGGATGCGCTACGGATTGCCGAACGATCCGGTGATGACCTCGCGGTGGCCCTCGTCCGGGTGACGTTGGGCCTTGCGCTGGTGCACCGCCACACGAGTGCGGAGCGTGACCACGGACAGGACCTCCTGGCCGAGGTCAGCGAAGTCTTCGTACGCCGGGGACACAACCTGGGCGAGCTACCGCTCGTCGATGTGTACTCGGCGCGTGAGAGGGCTCGGCGTGGAGATCGCGATGATGCGATACCGCTCATGCGGGCCGCCGTCGACCATCTGTTCCGCGAGGGACAGCTGCTGGCGTGGGGCGTTCCAGCGACCGGTGTTCTGGTGGAGACACTGCTCGATCGCGGGGCCGACGGTGACGTGGCCGAAGCCGAGGCCGCGATCGAGCGGTTAGCGGCCGCGCCAGCCGATGACGGGTCTGGTGATACGCGAGATCTGGCTGCTGCGGCTGCGCGCTCTGCTGGCGCGGGCTCGCGGCGACGACGCCGCCTACGCGCGACTACCGGGATCGCTACCGCGACATGGCGAAATCGCTTGGCTTCGAGGGGCACATGAAGTGGGCCGAGGCGATGCCATGACGGCGGCTGGGTTGGCGCTTCGGCCTTTCCGCGCCGTGCTGTCGATCTCAGGCCACCCGCAAAAGAAGAGACACCGCGAGAGGATACGCACTTCAACCCTCGCTATTGGCGCGCTCACAGCGCCTACGGCAAGGAACTCACCAAGCACCGCCTGGGGCGGTTGCTGTCTCAGGCCGCCAAGATCACCTGATGCAGACCCGGTGGTGGTGGCTCTCCTCGCGGTTATTCGCGCACGCAGCTTGAACTCGTCTGGCATCGACTCGGCATAGCCCCCTTACAAACCGGTCGAAGTGGTCAAACTGGTCAAAGCGGTCACAACCGGACCGGTTCGACCAGTTCGACCGATCCGACCGGTTCAAAAGGAGACCCCCACCCGGCGCAGCCCGCAACAGAAGAAAACAGGGACCCGTCATCCAACGGGAAACGACGCCCAGGCTGCGTCTGCATCACCGCGCCTAAACCCTGCTACTACTGCGTGATCGCCACCAGCAAAAGCGGGGCTGACGCATGATCAACTACCGACGCGGCCACATCCCGACCGAGTGCACGACTCGATGTTCTCTGGCGGGGCCACAGTTCGCCTCTCCTGAAATTCCACCGTCACGCACAAGGAGGAACATCATGCCGTCCTGGCGTCACTGGCCCCACCTTGCGTATCCGAAATCGTCCCGTCGTGTCCCTTTGGGTCTAAAACTTAGGGAGAATAGGGGATGCCGCGTTCGTTGCAAAGCGTTGTGCTCCCGTGATCAATGAGCGTGAGCGTCCGGCGCATCTCGGTCGGCGCAATGCTGCCACTTTCGTTTGTGTACGGATGGTCGAGGAAAAAGACCACGAGCAGGCCGGCGGTTGCAAGCGCGCTGACGAAGCCGATCGGTATCGACTGGATCAAGAGTCCCTCGCGCCGGTCAGCCTGCGCGACCATGTAGGCGAGCGTGAGCGAAGCGCCCAAGCACAGCACGAACCACAGCGGGAGGGGGACGAACGGAGTCGCCTCGGCGAGGCGTTCGCGCCGACCGTCGCGGCGCTGCGCCTTTTCGTCGAACCACTGTGCGTAAGCCGTCTCCTCCCGCACGCCGTGGGGCTCGGCGATCGCGGACTCCTGTCCCAGCTTGTCGATCCAGGACTGCACCAGATCGCTGGAGCGCCCCTCCCTCATGGCGGGCCATTCGTCCTTGACTACTGCGCGCGCATAGCAGACCAGTTCGCCGCGCAGACGATCGCTCACGGGCGACTGAAAAACACCAGCGACCGAGTGGAGTTCGGCGACGGCGATGGCCTCGACGCTCGCGCCCTCCCGCGCACGCTGATAGCTCTGGAGCGCGAGGAGTATCACGAACGCGAGCATGACTGCGAACATCGTGCCGATCACCGACAACGTACCGGCGCTACGCGGCGAGTCGGCGAACCAGCCGCCCACTGACGCGCGGCGGCGCACCAGCAACTTGAGGGTGATCGCCGCCGTGACCACCACAACCAGGACAAGCGCGGCGACCCAGATGCGCACGGCCAACAACTCTAGACGAGCGGCCGGGATCCGCGGCCTCAGTCGACCCAACCCGAAGAGCGGCCCACAGGAGCGGCAAGTGAGCACTCGGAAACCTTCGACCACTCAGGAACAGACTGCACAGAGTGTTCAGGTGGGACAAATGCGGACACCTGAACACGCCAACAACGCGACCGCGCACGGCACCGATGTTTTGTTGGCGTCGCTGCCGAACCTGTCGGACAACACCGTGAAGCTGCGCGCGGAAACGTATTTCGCGCTGCTGCAGCATGACGCGGGCGTCGGCGCCGTCGACTTGGTGACGCCGTAAGTTGTATATCTCCTCCGACCCGAAATGCCCCCTGGCCAGGAATCGTGTCGACTACCGTGATTCGGATGGCTGTTGGCGCAGCCGCGGCCAGTGAACGGCTCTACGTTATGCCAACTCAGGAGATGCACTATGTATGCAACGGTACGGCGGTACGAAGGTGTGACCGATCCTCGTGAGGCAGGCCGGCGGGTCAATGAAAGCTTTGTGCCGCTGATCAGCCAGCTTCCAGGTTTCGTCGCGTACTCCTGGGTGGACGCAGGAGGTGGCGTGATGATTTCCACTAGCGTATTTCAAGATCAGGCCAGCGGGGAAGAATCAGACAGGAAGGCTGCGGATTGGGTGCAGCAGAATGATATGGCCGCGGTGATGCCGAACCCGCCCCAGATCACGGCGGGTGAAGTGGTCGCGTACAAAACGAAATAGGGTGACACACACCCGGTCAATGCTCAGCCGGCGCCAAACCATGCTCGGCGCACACCACAGGCCCGAATCAGCCGCTGCCGCCCCTGTGTATCCGATTTCCGGGCCAGTTCCCTTGCCCCACTTGACATTCAGGTGTCAATTCGGCTGGCTTGCAGGAGCGGATCCTGCTCACGTGGCACTGTGCTGATGACGCGCTGCGTCGAGTATTGCTGCTGGCACCGCGTCGGGTGACTGGAAAGAAAGAGGGAAATAGATGAAGAAAGTCGCACTAGCCCCGCCAAGCTGACCAATCGAATTCACACGGGGGCGGCTGAAGGCACGCCGGTGGTGAGCGGCCACGTCACCGCAAAGGCAACGAATTAGCAGAACTAATGGCTAAGGCAATGGCTCACGGTCGGCTGCCCGTGGTGCTGCTACACGGTACGTGGCATTCGGCCCACCGCCCAAGGCAGGATGACGGGCCGAAGTTTGCTTGCCCGTTTGTCGCCGTTCCCGTCCGCGCGGCCAGTCGATGGGCCACCCTTTGCTGTAGCTGGGTTGGCACTGAAGGAAGGCTGGACGATGTCTAGGGTTGAAGACGACACGTGGGATATCACGGAGAGTGTTGGTGCGACGGCATTCGGATGCGCGGAATGGCGGGCCAGGGAAGGCGAGCACGAACGCCCGCTGTTCACCGACCGCTACGCACAGTTCTTCCTAGACGAAGTGACCGCCCGCGGCGGGTCCTCGATCATCCACAGCAACCTGTTCCCCTGGCTGCAGCAGAATCATCCGCACACAATGCGGCGGGTGCTTGCGCAGGCCGCATTCATCGGGTCGCGAACCAAATGGTTGGACGACTTCTTCACCGCGAGTAGCGGCGATTTCGCGCAAGCCGTAATTCTGGCCGCTGGGTTAGACACTCGGGCCTGGCGGTTACCCTGGAACTCAGTCAGCGCCGTCTATGAGATCGACCAGCCAGAGGTGCTGGCGTTCAAGGACCAGACGTTGCGCTCCCACGACGCTGAACCGGCCACCCGCTATGTCGCTGTGGGGATCGATCTGCGCCAGGATTGGCCGAAGGCGTTGTGCGACGCGGGTTTTGATCCCAGCCAGCCGACAGCATGGTCGGCAGAAGGTCTAATGCCATACCTACCTGGGGCCGCCCAGGATCTCTTCTTCGAACGGGTCCACGGGCTCAGCGCAAACGGCAGTCGCATCGCGGTCGACGCGGTGACCGCCGCGTTTTACAAACCCGAGAACAACGCTCGCCTCAAGGCCTTCTACGACGAACTCCGCATTGCCCTGATAGAGGGCGGAGACGACATGCCAGATTATCCAGGTCTCTGGTACGAGGAGGAACGCACCGAAGTCGCCGACTGGCTCGAACAACATGGTTGGCAGGTCGATGCGGTCGATGTCCACGACGTGATGGCTAGCTACCAACGCGCGGTGCCCAAAGATGACGCCGTCTCTATTCCCGAGTGCGTCTTCGTCACCGGACAGCTGCCGTAACGGGCGGGGATGGCGAGCGTCCATGTGACCACCTGGACTTTCACACCCTGCGGAGCAGGTTGTATCCACGTTCTTGGCCCTGTAGGCGGCACAGGAGCCACGAAATCCCTTCTGGGCCAATGCTATAGCGCAGTAGGTTATACGCCTTCTCAGAGCGCTTGAGGAGGGCCAAGAGCCGGAGGTGTGGTGAAGATCATCACGACGCGGCTGCCGGTTTCATGCCGCCTTCCTTGGGAGCAAGGTCTTCCATCCCGGGCAGCACCAACTGTTCTGGATGATGAGGTGCCCGCAGCGATTCCAGCTTCAGGGAGACGATCCGCTCTTCCAATTCGTTGATTGCCGCTCGGGTTTCAAGCAATGCAGGAAGACCGATCTCTCGTTTCAGGGCAAGAGCGTCGTGCAGAGCCTTCGCCGCCTGCAGCGCCTGTTTCACGGCGGCGGATTCTCTTCTGTTGGATGAAGTCGACAGTTTCGGTCATGAGGTCAGTCATATTGTTTCACTTGTCCTTTCAGCAATAGACACCGTGGGGGATAATGGGGTGCTGGGGCATGTGTGAGCGTCTTCGAAAACCCAGGCAGGTTTCCCTTGTACTCAATTATTCCAGGCCGCAGGCGTTTTCGCACGGTGGGCCAATGTCGTTGGGCTATAGGCGATTTCAAACTATAGTCATGTATGTATGCGGGTTTGTTTGTACTACTAACCGTCCCATTTGGGAGGTTTTTGGGTGTGGGGGTGAACCTGCAATCCGGAATACGTTGGGAGAGTGTATAGTTGGGGAGTTGGGCCTTGGACTGGGCTATAAGAAACGCATCATTGGGTCCACAACTCCACACCGCCAGACTTGGCGTCTGCGTAATCCACGTAGAGGTAAAAAACAATCCATTGTCTTTCAAAATCCTGAGACCCCCCAGGGGGATGATCATCGTCATATTCCTTCTGTGTTATGTTGTTGCGCTTGCTAATTCGTGGGTGGGAAGGCGGGTTCTCCTCTTGGCACAGACTCTTCTTCTCCACCGTTCCCAGCCCTATAAGGGCTGTGGGAAACGTGATTGGTGGTGCGTGATTGGCGTGATTGCTTTGGTGATTGCCCTACCTGCGCTTTTGCAAAAAACGTGATTGCCGTGATTGGTTTGGGGCGAAAAAGGAGCGTGATTGCTCTACCAGCGGTTTCACCCAAAAACGTGATTGCCCGTGATTGCTCTACCAGCGGCTTCACCAAAAAACGTGACTGGCCGTGATTGTTCTCCCTCATGCCGGAATCCACTTCGTCTCCCCCTCCCCATCAGTGCCGCCACGATGGCCCACGACCTGGATCAGCCGATCCCTTTTGGTCAGGCTGTCGAGCTTGCGGCGGGCTTTCTCGATCTCGTTCCTGTCCGGCTCCTTCTTCTCGAAGAGGGCACAAGCGGCGGCCTTGGCCGCCAGTCCGCCCGAGTCAGCGACCGCCCTGGCCAGTTCGATCAGGTCGATGGAATGGCAAATGCTGATCTCGCCGGTGTTCTGATAGGACAGCAGCTGGTAGGGACCGACCTCGGCAGCAGGTGGTCGGCGGTGCTGGAACGAAACGACCGGGTCACCCGGCTCTCCGGTCAGCACGATCAGCGACCCGCACCCTGCGGTCAGCCACCTCGATCCGTACACGTCGTCAGCGGAACCGGTTGCCCGCTTGACCAGGTGGTGCAGTTCGCATAACTGCCGGTCTTCGGCGATCAGCAATTGGCGGGCGCGGTTGTATGCGGCCCCGACCTCGTCATCGGACAGCCCGATAGCTGCATCCTTCATCGAGTCGATGAACACGTGGCCCGCCCCGAACCTCTCGGCCAACTCCATCAGCAACTCGGGCCTTTTGGCCAGGTCCTCCACCAGCGGGCCGCGCCACACGATCAGCCGATCCTTCAGCCTGGCCTGGTGTTGTTCGGTGAACTGACGGCGCATCGACCGGGCGATCTGGCGGGGCCGGTCCATGGCCAGGTACAGGATGGGTTCACCGGCTGGTAATACCGGCAGCCCGAGGACCTCACCTCCAAACAGCAGCGCACGCACCAGCAACCCGGCCAGTGTGGTCTTGCCCAGGCCGAGACCACCGGCGATCATCAGGGATTCGCCTTCAGGCCACAGCACCTCGTCGTCGCGTCCCCACACCGCAGGGATCTTCTCGGGTGCGCTGAGAACGAACGTCGCACCATCGACGGCCTTCTGCTTGCCCTGCTTGTCCTCCTCCTCGGCCTCGTCACTCTCGAATTTGGCGTATGACCTTGCCACCTCGTCGGCGGGGTTCTCATCCAGCCAGTCGGCCAGGTCTGACCTGGTGCGCATTACCGCCTCGCAGTCGTCAGCAGTCAGCCCAGCTTCGAAGCAGGCACGAGCAACGCGGTGGGCGTCAGCCGAACGATCCGTCGAGCCGTCGCGCCGAACAGTCACTAACTCCAGCGCCTTCAGTACACGCGGATACGCACCGTGGTCAACCGGCGCTGCCTGTGGTTGTCCGTGGGTCTGTGCTTGTCCGTTGGTTTGGGCTTTGTTGCTCGCGGTGGCCTTGGCCTTGTTGCTCTTCGCCTTTGGCTTGGCCTTGTTTGTCGTGAGGTTGTCCAGGTCCACGCCCAGCTTCACGGCAAGTTCACGCGGGTCTTGTGGTGTGCCGGTCATGACAGCCACCTCACCGGGGCTATCGGCTCACGGTCGAACACACGGGGCTTGTGGTTGAAGGTGCCGGGTGGGCGAAGCACATTCTCATCCGTGTGCTTGCCCGGATCAGCGCCACCGAGGTAGTTGCCCAGCCCGATACACAACGCCTCGTGCTGCTCGACCGAAACTGATTCCGACAGCGGCACATAGGCATGCACATGGTCGGGTGATCCCGACTCAATCGCGAATCCGCCTATGCTGTCGAGTTTTTCGGCTTTCGTTGAGTCGAAGGGTTCCCGGTCTATGTCAGAATGCAGTAGACGGTGGTCCACCGCCATGCCCTTGGCCCGCCTGTCCTCTCGCATGAGGTAGGGGCACACGTATATATCGACTTCCTCGGACTCCCTCAGCAGGAAGTCAATGAAGGTGTTGATCTCGGGGTCGGGCCAGTAAAAGGAGTCGGACCAGAAATTGCGGAATTGGTATTTGCCGTTGGCGTTGATGAATGGCCCGAAGCCGCCAGCAAGGTGCAAACCACCCGGTCCTGTCCCCGAATATGGTGTCGAAGTAACGCCGCATCTCCTCTGCTCTGGTTTCGAGGTCGGGGGCGCCCGGTGGGATTTCCGGTATTTCTAGCTTCCCGGTGTCGGGGGAATTCATGCTATGCTATTACCTACCTATCCGGGGTGCTTATCGGTTTCCTTGTCCTTGGGGTGTCCTGGTACTGGAACTGGTCCTTCTGGTTGATCCGCTCGACTTGCTCGTCACACATAACGGCGCGGCTCTTTTTTGTCGTGTCTTCCGCCAAGATGGCGTCGATTTCATTGCGGTCAATGCGAAGAACGCGTGAGCCGAGATAGTGCCTGGTCAGACGCCCATCATCACACATGTTGTAAATTGTCTTGCGCGCACAACTGATGATGTCGGCAGCCTCAGCCGTCGTTACCCAGCGAGGGCGTAATTGCGTATCGTAAACGTCGCTATGATCCATAATACTGGTCCTTGCATTTCGTGCTCTCACTTATCCTATCCAGTAACGCCGGGGAAGGGCAAGTAGGAGGGGAGACACGTAAGAAATACAGTTCTCGAAACACATTTCCCGAGAATGGCTTCCTGTCCAGGCCAGTTATAGAGGAATTCAGAAGGCTTAATCAAAATGTAATATGCTATTTACATAGAGTTAACACGAATATTGTCAACTGTTCTCCGCGATCTTGCTCAGCAGAGCTGCGATCTCGTGGTCCCGGCCACGGGCAACATGCTGGTAGGCCATCGCGGCAGCCGGGGTCGAGTGGCCGAGGCGCTGCATCAACTCGCTCAAGGTTGCGCCTGTGGCTGCGGCCAGCACGGCTCCTGAATGGCGCAGGTCATGCCACCGTCCTGTGGGCCATCCTGCTGCCTTCCTCGCCTTGTTCCACTCCCGGTAGAGTGAGCCAGGATGGAGGCGTCCACCGTTGGCTGCCTGGAACAGCAGCGCATCCTGTTGTGGGTCAACATGATTGGACAGATGGTGGGCAATCGTCTGGAGCAGGTGTGGAGGAATCGTCACATCCCGAGAACCTTCCTTGCTCTTGGGCGTACCAACGATCCACTGTCCGTTGACCCGCACCACACCACGGCGGACGTGGATCACCCCGGCCTCCAGATCCACGTCTGCGCGTCGTAACTCAAGGATTTCTCCTCGGCGCAGGGCACACCAAGAAGCAAGGGCCACAGCGGCTCTGAGCCTGGGTGGCATTGCTTGGGTGGCCTTGTCCAGTTGGGCCACCGTGGCGGGGATGACCTTGTGGGCGCGCTCGACCCGGTCTGCACCACGCACCTGGCAAGGATCGACGGTGATCAGCCCATCGGCCACAGCACTTCTCATGATGGCGTGCAACAGCGAATACACCAGCATCCGCATGGAGGGCTTGTCGGGCAGCAGTCCCGAGTACCAGGACTTGATCTCGTCTGCGGTGATGGCAGACAGTGCTTTTTGGCCCCACACGGGCAGCAGGTGGTTGTCCAGTTGGTAGCGGTAGTTGGCCACCGTTCTGGGCTTCAATGGACGACCTTCTGTTCGGCGCTGCACCAACCACCGGTCGGCGTACTCTCCGAAGGTCTGTTGCTGCGGCTTGAGGGCCGCGTGGGGGTTCCACAGGGACAAGTCCATCTCACGTCGTCTATCGGTCAACCAAGCCTGTGCATCGTCCTTGGCGGCAAACGTCTTGGGTGCGATGACGCGTCTGCCATCGGGTGCGGTGTAGTGGGCCTGCCAGCGTCCACTAGGCAGCTTGCGGATAGAACCGAACCGGCGTCGGCTGCGTCTGGTGCTCATGGCCTACCTCCTCCCGCGTGCGACTGGCGTGCGACAAGCGATCACGCACCTCTGATCGACGCGGTCAAAGAGGCGCCGTGGAAGCCCGGCCAGGTGCAGGTGTTCATCCACGGCGAGGCCCAGGCCGTCATGCACAATCTGCGGCCCTATATCCGCAAGGAGCGCGGTGTGGGCGCGAAGTGGGCGTCGATATCGGGTTATTGGCGTCGCGGCCGCACCGAGGAGACGTTCCGCCAGTGGAAAAAGGAGTTGGCGGCCGCGGAGGCCGCCGAGGCCGACTAGGAGACAGGGAGGCCGACTAGACACAGGGAGGCCGGGGAGGCCGACTAGACACGCGGCCGGCTTGGCGTGTTTGACGGCGGGAGTCTGCCACGGTGGGGTGATGACGTTCCCCGCGTTCGGCGCGATTCTCGACGAGTTCGCCGACTACCTGGTGCTCGAGCGGGGACGCTCCGCCCACACCCGGCGCGCGTATCTCGGCGACATCGGGTCGCTGCTCGACTTCCTCGCCTCGAGTCAGCCGCAGGCCGGGCTAGCCGATCTGACGCTGCCGGTGCTGCGGTCCTGGCTTGCGTCGCAAGCCGCGGCCGGGTCCGCGCGCACCACACTTGCTCGTCGCACCTCTGCGGCCAAGACGTTCACGGCGTGGGCGACCCGACGGGGCCTGCTGCCCTCGGACCCGGCTACCCGGTTGCAGGTGCCGAAGGCTCATCGCGCGCTGCCCGCCGTGCTGCGCCAGGATCAGGCTCTCGACGCGATGACCGCCGCCAAATCCGGTGCAGCCGAAGACGATCCGGTGGCGCTGCGGGACCTGCTGATCGTCGAACTGCTCTATGCCACCGGCGTCCGCGTCAGCGAACTGTGCGGCCTGGACATCGACGACATCGACACCCAACGACGGGTGGTGCGCGTTCTCGGCAAAGGCAACAAGCAGCGGACCGTGCCGTTCGGCGAACCGGCTCAGCTGGCGATCTTGAGGTGGCTGAGCGATGGCCGGCCGGCGTTGGCCACCGCGGCCTCCGGCCGTGCGCTGCTGGTGGGCATCCGGGGTCGCCGGCTGGATCAACGGCAGGCGCGCACCGTCGTCCATCAGACGATCGGGGCCGTCAACGGCGCACCCGACATCGGTCCGCACGGCTTGCGGCACAGCGCCGCCACGCACCTGCTCGAGGGCGGCGCAGATCTGCGCGTCGTCCAGGAGCTGTTGGGCCACTCGACCCTGGCGACCACTCAGCTCTACACCCACGTTTCGGTCGCACGGCTGCGGGCCGTGCATGACCAGGCACATCCGCGCGCTTGAACTCCGCTACAGCGGCAGAATGGCCGGATGAAGCGAGGTGTCGCGTCGCTGCTTGCCGTGATCGCGACCACTGCGGGATGCGCGCGAACGGTCGACGGAGAGCCGCGCATCGCGGGCCCTTCTGGACCGTCGAGCTCCGAACTGAGTTTCACGCAGCGGGAACTGGACCGGATGCTGCTCAGCGACGCTCAGATCAACACGATCATGGCCGCCACCGCGATGGTGACGTACCGGACTTATACCGAGATTCCAGTCCAGCCGGGTGAGGTCTACTCAGACCCGCAGTGCGCCGTCGCACTGTTCAACACCACGGTGCCGGCGTACAGCGACAGCGGCTATGTGATCACCCGCGGTAAGAAGATCGCCGAGAACGTGAACAGCATGACCCACGACGTCGATCAAGCCGTGATCGCTTTCGAAAGCCCAAGTGATGCACGCAAATTCGTCGATGCTGCGGCGGCTGCGTGGCAGGGCTGCGCAAGCAGGAACGTGACCTATACCGGGACCGACGGTGAGACCGATCCATGGACCATCGGGTCGCTGCGAACCGTCGGCGAGATCATCGCGATCAATAATGACGCGACCGACGGCTGGGGATGCGCACATGCGATGGCGTCGAAATCCAACATCGTGGTCGACGTCGACGCCTGCGGCTACTTCGTCGCCGATGAGGCCATCGCGATCGTGCGGGCCATCACCACGCTGTCGCAGTGAAACTGGTACGTCAGCTCGCCACCGGTTTCAGCCGTATCGGCGTGGTCTGAAGGAGTCCCAGCGGGTCGACATAATCGGCCGTCGAGGCCGGGCCCCACATCGCGCCCCAGTGCAGGCATGCGGGCGCGGCGCAGCCCTGATGGCCCGCCGTCAGCTCACCGATCACGGTGCCCGTCGTCACGAGCTGTCCCACCTGCACCGACGGCTGCACCGGTTCGTAGGTGGTTCGCAGCCCGCCCGGATGTGCGATCGACACCACAGGCCGGCCGGCGAGCACGCCCGCGAACATCACGGTTCCCGCGCCGGCCGCCAGCACCGGGCGGCCCGGCGCGCTCGCCAGGTCGACCCCGCGGTGGCCGCGATTCCAGTTCGGTGTGGGCGCGTCGAAAGTCCGTACGACCTGAGGACGCGGTTCAATGGGCCAGTCGAACCGGTCCCCGTCGGCATGGGCCCGCGGCGTGAAGACAAGCACGGCGAGGATGAGTGCCAGCCATCGCATCGTTCAAGCTGACCCGTGCCCGTGCTGCTGCGCCAGAGCGCTCGAGGAAGCTGTGGACAAACCACCTGCTGGGGACGTGTAAACTCCATTCCGCAGCCCGCCGCGCGGGCTGACTTCGCGCGCCTGCTGCTACCGAATGCCGGGCGGTCCCGTTGAACCACGGGTCCGGTCTTCGAGCAGGTGCCAGGGCCCGTCATCACCCGATGCCGGGCGCCAACCGACAACATAAGGACATAGCCGACTATGGCTGTCGTAACCATGAAACAGCTGCTTGACAGCGGCACCCACTTCGGGCACCAGACCCGTCGCTGGAATCCCAAGATGAAGCGGTTCATCTTCACCGACCGCAACGGCATCTACATCATCGATCTGCAGCAGACGCTGACGTACATCGACAAGGCGTACGAGTTCGTCAAGGAGACCGTGGCGCACGGCGGGTCGATCCTGTTCGTCGGCACCAAGAAGCAGGCGCAGGAGTCCATCGCCGCCGAGGCCAGCCGCATCGGCATGCCGTTCGTCAACCAGCGCTGGCTGGGCGGCATGCTGACCAACTTCTCGACCGTGCACAAGCGGCTGCAACGCCTCAAGGAACTCGAGGCGATGGAGCAGACCGGTGGCTTCGAGGGCCGCACCAAAAAGGAAATCCTCGGGCTGACCCGCGAGAAGAACAAGCTGGAGCGCAGCCTCGGCGGTATCCGCGACATGAACCGCGTGCCGTCGGCGGTCTGGGTCGTCGACACCAACAAGGAGCACATCGCCGTCGGCGAGGCCCGCAAGCTGGGTATCCCGGTCATCGCGATCCTCGACACCAATTGCGACCCCGACCTCGTCGATTACCCGATCCCGGGCAACGACGACGCGATCCGCTCGGCGGCCCTGCTCACCAAGGTGGTCGCTGCCGCCGTCGCCGAGGGCTTGCAGGCTCGGGCCGGCGTTGGCAACGGCGACAAGGCCGACGCCGAGAGCGCCGAGCCGCTGGCCGAGTGGGAGCAGGAGCTGCTTGCCAGCGCGACGGCCGACGCGGCTGCCGCCGCACCCGCGGACGCCCCCACCGAAACGAATAGCACGGAAGGCTGAGATGGCGAACTTCACCGCTGCCGACGTCAAGCGACTGCGGGAGCTGACCGGCGCCGGCATGCTCGCCTGCAAGAACGCGCTCACCGAAAGCGACGGCGACTTCGACAAGGCCGTCGAGTTGCTGCGCATCAAGGGCGCCAAGGACGTCGGCAAACGCGCCGAGCGTGCGACCGCCGAGGGCCTGGTCGCTGCGAAGGACGGTGCGCTGATCGAGTTGAACTCGGAGACCGACTTCGTCGCGAAGAACGCCGAATTCCAAAAGCTCGCCGACGACGTCGTGGCGGCCGCCGTGGCCGCGAAGGCAGCCGACGTCGACGCACTCAAGGCCGCGAAAATCGGCGACACGACCGTCGAGCAGGCCGTTGCCGACCTGTCTGCCAAGATCGGTGAGAAGCTGGAACTGCGCCGTGCCGCGTACTTCGACGGCACAGTCGAGGCCTACTTGCACAAGCGCGCCGCCGACCTTCCGCCCGCAGTGGGTGTTCTGGTGGAGTACACGGGCTCTGACGCCGAGGCTGCGCACGCCGTCGCGATGCAGATCGCTGCTTTGAAGGCGAAATACCTGACGCGTGACGACGTGCCCCCCGACGTCGTGGCCAACGAGCGCCGGATCGCCGAGGAGACCGCCCGCAACGAGGGCAAGCCCGATCAGGCGCTGCCGAAGATCGTGGATGGCCGCATCAACGGGTTCTTCAAAGACGTTGTGCTGCTTGATCAGCCGTCGGTTTCCGACAACAAGAAGACGGTCAAGGCGCTGCTCGACGAGGCGGGCGTCACGGTGACGCGGTTCGCGCGCTTCGAGGTGGGTCAGGCTTAGAAGTGCCTTCCGTGCACGCTTTTCGCGACGACGCGTTGGCGGACGACGACGCGGTTCGGCTCGTCGAGCGGATACGGTCGGGCGACGTGTCGGCGGCTGAACTCGTCGACGCGGCGATTGCGCGTGCCGAAACGGTGAACCCGGCCATCAACGGCGTTGCGCACGAGGCATTCGACAGAGCCAGACAGCAGGCGTCGTCCCAGCAGTCCGGGGGCTTCTTCGCCGGAGTCCCAACGTTTGTCAAAGACAACGTCGACGTGGCCGGCATGCCGACCATGCAGGGCACCGACGCGTGGACGCCGCAACCCGCCCGCGAGGACGGCGACTGGGCGCGCACGTTCCTCGACACCGGGTTGATTCCGCTCGGCAAGTCTCAGTTGAGCGAGTTCGGGTTCAGCGCGGCGGCCGAGCACCCGCGGATCGGGCCGATTCGCAACCCGTGGAACCTCGACCACACGGCGGGAGCGTCGTCGGCGGGGTCCGCCGCGTTCGTCGCCGCCGGGGTGGTGCCGATCGCGCACGCCAATGACGGCGGCGGTTCGATCCGGATTCCGGCGTCGTGCAACGGGTTAGTGGGATTGAAGCCGACCCGCGGCCGGCTGCCGTTGGACAAGCAGATGCGCCAGATGCCGCTGCGGGTGGTACACAACGGCGTGGTGACCCGTTCTGTGCGCGATACCGCGGCGTTTTACCGTGAAGCCGAACAGATTTGGCCCGGTCGCAAGCTACCGGCGATCGGCGATGTCACCCGTCCCGGCACCGAACGGCTGACCATCGCCGTCATCACCCGCTCGATATTCCGGGAATCCAGTCCTGAAATCCGCGAACTGACGCTGAAAGCCGCCGCGTTGCTGGAGGAACTCGGCCATCGCGTCCAGCATCTCGACAGCCCTCCCGTGCCAACGTATTTCGCCGACGACTTCGTGCTGTACTACGGCTTTTTGAGTTTCGCGTTGGTGCGTGGCGGGCGCAGAATGTTCGGCAAGAGCTTCGACCGCGCAAAGCTGGACAACCTGACGCTGGGTTTCGAGCGTCATGCCGCACGCAACCTGCATCGGCTCCCGCTGGCCATTGCCCGGCTTCGCGCGATGCGTCGGCGTACCGCGAGGCTTTTCAGGACCTACGACGCGGTGCTCACGCCGACGCTGGCCGATCCGCCGCCCGCGATCGGGCACTTCGACCCGGGGGCCGACTATGAGCAGATCATCAACCGGCTCAT
This sequence comes from uncultured Actinomycetota bacterium, assembly GCA_963744085.1. Classification (GTDB taxonomy): domain Bacteria; phylum Actinomycetota; class Actinomycetes; order Mycobacteriales; family Mycobacteriaceae; genus Mycobacterium. The sequence goes on along the minus strand of CAVUSK010000008.1, from coordinate 483,959 downwards.
CGACTGGGTCGCGTTCACGCCGCTGCAGAACGCCACCGGCGATCCGGCGATCTCGCTGCCGCTCGCCGAATCCGCGGCGGGTCTCCCCGTCGGCATGATGTTTTCGGCCGCGCACGGACGGGAGCGCCGTCTGCTCGAGCTTGCGTACGAGTTGGAAGAGGCGCGGCCGTGGCAGCGCATCCAGGACAGGGCCGCGAATTCCTCGTAGTCGACCAGGAGCAGCTTCTTTGGCATGGCCGTGGGGTTTCGTTCGTTATGCCTCTTTTCGGCTGGTGAGAACCTAAGCTCACTGGCATGCCATACGTGGCTGGCCGGTGTGGCAATCGTGCGGTGCACGCGCGGAAGACCCTGCGCCTCACGCGCATTAGGGCGGCCAGCTACTTTCCCAAAGGATTTGTCATGAAGCTGACGCAACGTTGCCTAATCCCCGCGTTGGTAACAGCCCCGGCCGTACTTGGACTGGTCATCGCACCGCCGGCGACGGCGGACTGTACGTCGAGCGGGTATGCCACCGTATGCGCGCAAGGGGACGTCCGCGGAGCTGACACCGGGCCCGTATCCGGTCCGGTTTACCCGTACCCCTGCGCGGATGACTGGCTATGCAATGACGGCGTAGACATCGTCTGGGGCCCAATTTGGGATCCGGGTCGACCCGGTGGGCCAGGTGGACCCGGGCGCCCAGGCGGCATCGGCCCGCGCTGAGCGCCTTAACCGCCTCGCGTATCACTCACTGGCCAGTGCCGTTCGGCGCTAGCCACTTGGGGCAGGCCCTAGGGAATCGGGGGCAGGGGCTACCGACTCCGGGGCGGACACGCCGCATCCATTCCGGAAGTCAATCAGCGGCTGACGGATGCCCTGCAGGTCGGCTTGAACCTGGGGGTTGGCATTGAGGTAGTTCTGCACGTCGTCGCTGATCTCGCTCCTGGGCTGCCCCTTGAGCCCGGTGAAGAACGTATTCACGTCCGGGTGCGCGAACAGGTAGTCCGACGTGGCCGCGGATATGTTGGAAGAGACTCTGGCCAAGTCAGCGGCCGTGCAGTTGAGTGGATCAGCCGCCACCGTCGCAGCGGCACCGAAAAACATCGCACCGGCGATTGCGCCGGTGCCGGCGCAGGCGGCAACCGTCCGGCGTGCAATGTTTGTTGAGAGCACCATGCTGGCTCCTTCAGGTAAGCGGGCACAAAGCCAGGGACATTGTCGGCAGAGACGATGCTAAGCCGAAGGGTCCATAAGTTTCTCCACTTCGGCTGATATGCGAGCGGGGAAACGGAGAGCGACCAACTCCGACTTTCTAGTTCAGTGCGCTCGGTCGGCCGACATGCTGTCCCTGTGAATAACCCCGCGGGTGATCACAGCAACATGCTGTGACTGCGATCGGCGGAGACAGGCCACCAATTCAATTGTGTTGTAAGGCTGAAACCAGATCCCGTTGGTGGCGTTGGGGCTTACTGCCAGGTCCTAGCGACGTACGAAATCTTCGAGTTATATTCGGGCCACGTCGATTTGATCGTATGTGTATGTCGACAATGGGGAGGGTGGTAATGGTCCTACCGTTGCGGGCGAGTGATGGGCCGCCAAGGACATAACGTAGGTCGGCAAGCGCGCAGCTCCGTGTCCGCTTCCCGCCCGCCGATGGTTGATCCTCGGCATTGGTGAACAGCAACGTCACGGTACCCGGTGGCGCACCCGCGCGGGCCCCGCAAAGAAAGTCACAACAGAATCTGGTTCTGTCGGCCCCTTTTGCCCATGCGATGTCATCGATGAGGCAGGATAAGGATGCCGTCGTGGGCCGATCGCCTCCGATGGCGCTCTCATGCCAGGAGCGTGAAGGAGGCTGATGGCGGAGTTCAACGGTCCACCGCCGCCGCCGGAGGCGGCAATTCCACCGCCGCCGCCGGAGGCGGCAATTCCACCGCCGTCAACATCGCTGCGCCCGCTGTACAGACGGGTGCTGCTCAAGCTTGGCGGCGAGATGTTCGGTGGCGGACAGGTCGGCCTTGATCCCGACGTCGTCCACCTGGTTGCCCGCCAGATCGCCGAGGTCGTCCGCAGCGGCGTCCAGGTCGCCGTCGTGATTGGCGGCGGTAACTTCTTCCGCGGCGCGCAGCTTCAGCAGCGCGGCATGGAGCGAACCCGCTCCGACTATATGGGCATGCTCGGCACAGTCATGAACAGCCTTGCGCTGCAAGACTTTCTGGAAAAAGAAGGCATAGCCACCCGCGTGCAAACGGCGATCACCATGGGTCAGGTCGCCGAGCCGTACATTCCGTTGCGCGCACGTCGCCACCTCGAGAAGGGTCGGGTGGTGATCTTCGGTGCCGGCATGGGCCTGCCGTATTTCTCCACCGACACCACCGCTGCGCAGCGCGCGCTGGAGATCGGCGCCGACGTGGTCCTGATGGCCAAGGCCGTCGACGGCGTCTTCACCGACGACCCGCGCCTTAATCCCGATGCCGAAATGCTCACTCAGATCTCCCACCGCGAGGTCATCGACCGGGGGCTCCAGGTGGCCGACGTCACCGCATTCAGCCTGTGCATGGACAACGGTATGCCGATCCTGGTCTTCAACCTGCTCGTCGACGGCAATATCGCCAGAGCCGTCGCAGGTGAGAAGATCGGAACACTGGTAAGCACCTGAGGCCGCGGACAGCAATGGGAAAGAGGACGCCGTGATCGACGAAACCCTCTTGGACGCCGAAGAGAAGATGGAGAAAGCGGTCGCCGTCGCCCGCGACGACTTGGCGTCGATTCGCACGGGCCGTGCCAATCCCGGCATGTTCTCGCGCATCCACGTCGACTACTACGGCGCGATGACCCCGATCACGCAGTTGTCGAGTGTCAACGTGCCCGAAGCGCGGCTCGTCGTGATCAAGCCGTACGAGCCGTCGCAGCTGGGCCCGATCGAGAAGGCGATCCGCGACTCCGACCTCGGCGTCAACCCGACCAACGACGGCAACGTGATCCGGGTGGCGATTCCGCAGCTGACCGAGGAGCGCCGCCGCGATCTGGTCAAGCAGGCCAAGTCCAAGGGCGAGGACGCCAGGGTGTCCGTGCGCAACGTCCGTCGCAAGGCAATGGAAGAACTCCACCGCATCAAGAAAGACGGTGAAGCCGGCGAGGACGAGGTCAAGCACGCCGAGAAGGACCTCGAGAAGACCACTCATCAGTACGTCGAGCAGATCGACGAACTCGTCAAGCACAAAGAAGGCGAGCTGCTCGAGGTCTGACCAGACCGAGCAGCGAACTTCCGTGGCTGAACCCGAGACGCCAAAGAAATCGCGGGCTGGACGCAACCTGCCCGCTGCGATTGCCGTCGGCGCTGCGCTGGGCGCCATGGCGATCGCCATCCTGCTGTTCGCCCCGCACGGATGGTTCGTGGTGCTCGCGGTTGCCCTCCCGATTGCCACCCATGAGGTGACGCGACGGCTACAAGAGGCCGGCTACGCGATTCCGGTCGTGCCCTTGCTGATCGGTGGCCAGGCCATCCTGTGGCTGGCGTGGCCGTTCGGACCGGCCGGCGCGCTGGGTGGGTACGCCGGGACGGTCGTGGTGTGCATGGTCTGGCGACTTTTCGGGCGGGGCCTGACCCAGCAGCCGGTGAATTACCTTCGGGACATCTCCGCCACGGTGTTACTGGCAACCTGGATTCCGTTGTTCGCGACCTTCAGTGCACTGTTGATCCGTCAAGATCACGGCGGCGGCCGGGTGTTCGCCCTCATCGCGACTGTCGTGTTCGCCGACATCGGCGGTTACACCGCGGGCGTGCTGTTCGGAAAGCACTTGATGGTGCCGGCGATCAGCCCCAAGAAATCGTGGGAGGGGCTCGCGGGGTCGCTGCTGTTCGGGACCACCGCATCCGTGCTCGCGGTGACGTTCCTGCTCCACAAGCCGTGGTGGGTCGGCGTGCCGCTGGGGTTGCTGCTGGTGATCACCGGGGTGCTGGGCGACCTGGTCGAGTCGCAGGTCAAGCGCGACCTCGGCATCAAAGACATGGGCACCCTGCTACCCGGCCACGGAGGCGTGATGGACCGGATCGACGCGATGTTGCCGTCGGCTGTCGCCGGCTGGATCGTGCTGACGCTTTTGGCGCGCTGACGCGTTCAACCAGCACGCAACGGCTCCGAGCGCGAGTCCGACCCCGATACCGATGTCAGGTCGCTGGCCGAGCATCACCCACGCCAACAGACCTGCGACGGCAGGGATCACGCAGAACAGCATCGACACCGTCGCCGCGCCGTAGACGCTGATCGCGCGCACGTACATCGTCATGCACACCGTCGCGTTCAGCAGCACGACCGCTGCCACCGCGACCGCGGCATGCCAGGGGTTGTGAACCGTCACAGGCCACAGTGCCGCCAGCACCGCCACCGGTCCGACACAGACGGCGTTCTGCAACGTCGCCGTCGCCCGGAAGTCGACGTCCGCGCAGAACCGCTGTTGGTAGACGCCACCGGCGGCGATGCCCACCAGCGCGGCGAGGAGCAACCACATCGCGGGGTCCACGCCGCCGACCGTCGACAACCGACCCGCGCAGGCGGCCAGCACCGCGGCCACGCCGAGCACGAGGGCGACCACCCGCGTCCCGGTCAGCGACTCTCCGAGGAATATCGCTGCCAGCAGCGCGGTCAGTACCGGGTTCATCGACACCACGACGGCGCCCAGCACGGCGGGCGCCCCATGCTGCAACGCGATGTACAAGCAGACGAACAGCACGCCCTGCGCCAGTAAGCCGCTGACCAGCACATGCATGAGCGTGATACCTGTGGGCCAGTTCACACGCGCCAGCAGCGCCCACGAGCCGAGAATCACCGCGGCCAGTCCGAACCGGAAGATCAGCACCGCCATCGGTGACATCGCCGAAACGGCAAGCGCCCCAATGGGATAGCCGAGTGCGTAAAGAAACGTCAAAGCCGACGCGGAACGCAACGGCATCACAGCGAGGGACACTCCACCCATGGTGGTGTGCAGTCGCGGCGTTCGTCCAATCAATTTCGGCCATCTTTCGATGAGATACTGACAACGTCATGGCCCATGCCGAGCTTGTCTTCTCGCCACCGCGCCGCGCGATGCCGCCGCGGCACCTGGCCGACCTCGACGAAGCCGGTCGCATCGACGCCGTCATCGAAGTTGGGTTGCAGCCATTTCGGGCCAAGCAACTTGCGCAGCAGTACTACGGACGGCTGATCGCCGACCCTCGACAGATGACCGATCTGCCCGCAGCGGTGCGCGAAGCGGTGGCCGATGCGATGTTCCCGCCGTTGTTGACGACAGTGCGGGAAATCGAATGCGATGCCGGCGAGACGCGAAAGACGTTGTGGCGCGCGGTCGATGGGACCGCATTCGAGTCGGTGGTGATGCGTTACCCCCAGCGGAACACGGTGTGCATCTCGTCACAGGCGGGGTGCGGGATGGCGTGCCCGTTCTGCGCCACCGGGCAGGGCGGGTTGACCCGCAACCTGTCGACGGCCGAAATCGTGGAGCAGGTGCGTTATGCGGCGGCGCATCTGCGGGAAACAGGCAGCCGCCTGTCGAACATCGTGTTCATGGGGATGGGCGAGCCGCTGGCCAACTACAGCCGTGTGCTGGCCGCTGTGAGCCGCATCATCGACAAGCCGCCCAACGGCTTCGGCATCTCAGCGCGCTCGGTCACCGTGTCGACGGTCGGACTGGTGCCGGCCATTCGCAAGCTCGCCGACGAGCGCCTGGGTGTGACGCTGGCGCTGTCGCTGCACGCACCCGACGACGAGCTGCGCGACAGCCTGGTTCCGGTGAACACCCGGTGGAACGTCGCCGAGGCGCTGGACGCCGCGCGCTACTACGCGGACGTGACAGGACGGCGGGTGTCGATCGAATACGCGCTGATCCGGGACGTCAACGACCAGCCGTGGCGGGCGGATCTGCTGGGGAAGCGGTTGCACGCGGCCCTCGGGCCACTCGTCCACGTCAACTTGATTCCGCTGAACCCGACGCCGCGCAGCCGCTGGGATGCCAGCCCGAAACCCGTCGAGCGTGAGTTCGTCAAGCGGGTCCGGACCCAAGGGGTGTCCTGCACGGTGCGCGACACACGCGGCCGCGAAATCGCCGCGGCGTGCGGGCAGTTGGCAGCAGAGATTTAGCGGGTGATGCCGCGACGGCGCAGATAGATGTCGCGCCCGACGACAACCAGGATCAGCGCCGCGAAACCGATGAGGAACCAGTTCTCCACCCAGCCGACGTGATTGCCCCGCATCATTGCCAGCAGGAACAAGGCGGTGAAGATGCCGATCCCATGCCACAGTCGCGGTGCGTCGCCGGTCCAACCCCACTGGGCGGACGGCACGTCCTCGACGTCAACTCCGTTGTGTCGTTCAACCTCGGTGCTGGCCATGGCCGACATTCTGGCATGCGCCGGGAATCGCTGTCAGAACGAACCCCCGCAGCGTATGTTCGCCGAACCGACAGGAGGCAACGATGGCGGGGCAATTCGAAGGCAAGGTCGCCTTCATCACCGGCGCGGCAAGGGGCCAGGGCCGATCGCACGCGATTCGGTTCGCCGAGGAAGGCGCCGACATCATCGCGTTCGACCTATGCGACCAGATCGACAGCGTGGCCTACCCGCTAGCCCGGCCGGAGGATCTGGACGAGACCGTCAATCTCGTCGAGAAGACCGGTCGGCGGATTGTGGCCGAGCATGGCGACGTTCGTGATTTCGAACGACTCAAGGCCGCTGTCGCCAACGGCGTCGACGAACTCGGGCGCATCGACTTCGTGCTCGCCAACGCGGGGATCCTGCCGATCGCCGGTGATCAGGCTCACCAGATGTCGGCGTACGTAGACGCCGTCAACGTGATGCTCAATGGCGTCTACTTCACAATCGAGGCGGCTCTTCCGGTGCTGCTACAGCGGGAAGAGGGCGGTGCGATCGTGATCACCAGTTCGACGGCGGGGTACAAGGGTTTGTTTCCTTTCAGTGGCCGAACCCACGGAGGCGCCGGATACACCGCCGCGAAGCACGGCGTCGTGGGACTGATGCGCTACTACGCGAAATCGTTGGCGGAGAAGAACATCAGGGTCAACACCGTTCATCCGACTGGCGTGGCGTCCCCGATGTTGCTCAACGAAGAGATCGGACAGCACATCGCTGACCACCCCGAAGGGGCCTCTTCGTTGTTGAACCTGCTGGCCGTCGAACTCATTGAGTCGGTTGACATTACTGAGGCGATGGTCTACCTGTGCGGACAGTCGGGCCGCTACATCACCGGCATCTCGCTACCCGTCGACGCGGGATACGCGGTCAAATAAATCAACTGATCTGCCCGTAGCGGCGCAGCGCCTCCTTGCGTTCTTCGGCGTGGTCGACAATCGGCGTGGGGTATTCCTCTGTACCGAACTCGGGCACCCAACGTCGGACGTAATCGCCTGTGGGGTCGAATTTTTCGCCCTGCGTCGTCGGGTTGAACACCCGGAAATACGGCGCGGCATCGGTACCGGAGCCCGCGCACCACTGCCACCCGTGCTGATTGTTCGCCATGTCGCCGTCGACCAGCTGCTCCAAAAACCATCGCGCGCCCCATTGCCACGGCAGATGGAGGTCCTTGACGAGAAACGACGCGGTGATCATCCGAACCCGGTTGTGCATGAATCCGGTTTCGCGCAGCTGGCGCATGCCCGCATCCACGATCGGGAAGCCCGTCTCACCGGCCTTCCACGTTTCGAATGCCGTCTTGGCCGATGGGCCCGTATCGACGTCGATCGTGTCGAAGTTGCGGTTCCAGTTCCACCATGAGCTGTCCGGCCAGTGGTACAGCACGTCGGCGTAGAAGTCGCGAAAAGCCAACTCGCGCAGATATGCCGCGTGACCTTTGCGACGACCGTTCAGATCAGCGACCATCGTCCGCGGATGGATGGTGCCGAATTTCAGGTGCGCGGACATTCGGCTGGTGCCGTCCTTGTCCGGTCGATTGCGGTCCTCCGCGTAGTCGTCGAGGGCGTTGTCCCGGAATCGAGCCCACTGCAGCAGCGCCGCTCGCTCACCGGCCTTCACGTCAATCTCTGCGCCGGGATCGGGGATCTTGGCTGCACCCTTCAGGCCGGCGGGGTCCAGCCAGCGGGCCTTTTGGGCATTCGACGGCGCTGGGTCTCGCCAGCCGATGTCGCGCCAGCGCTCGAAGAAAGGACTGAAGACCTTGTACGGGCTGCCGTCGTCTTTGGTGACCCGCCCGGGAGATACCAGATACGGCGAGCCCGTCGCTTGCAGCGGTATGTCGCCAAGCGCGTCGCGCACTCGGTCGTCGCGTCTGCGCCCGAACGGTGTGAAATCCGCGGAGACGTGTACGGCTGAGGCGCTAATCTCCTTGGCGATAGCGGGAATTCGCTTCTCCGGGCGACCGCGGGTGACGAATAACCGGTCGTCGAGTTCGTCGCGCATCTCTCGCAGTGAGTCGCACATGAACTGCAGCCGCCGCTGCGCGGGCGACTTCTCCAGCCGCGGGTCGAGGACGAAACATGCCAGCACATCGTCGTCGCTGCCCGCTGCGTCCAGAAGCGGCGGCAAATCCCGCAGCCGCAGATCGCGGCGGAACCACAACAGCGTCGACATAGCACTCATGCTGCCCGCAACTACACCGGCTGAAACGCGCGGGCCAGATCGTCATGGCGTCGTCTCAGCTCGAGCAAATGACCCGGGGGTGGACGCCTTCCGTGTGACTACTTGACCGGGAACCATTCTGGACGGGGAGGGACGCCGTGAACGGTCGGCTTGCGCGAATTTCCACGATGTTCGCCATGGTATTGGCCGTGGCGGCCTTGGTTTTCGGGTTCAGCGTTTCGCCCAAAGCGCTGGCGGGCGATGACCGATTGAATTTCACTGGCACGACGCTCTCGGGCGCATCGTTCAAAGGGGCGAGCTTGCAGGGCAAGCCCGCCGTGGTGTGGTTCTGGCGGCTGGAGTGTCCGTTCTGCAACGCATAGGCTCGTGGGCTCGCCCAAGTCGCTGCAGCGAATCCGAAAGTGACGTTCGTCGGCATTGCCGGACGGTCGGACGTCGGGTCGATGGAGAACTTCGTGTCCAAGTGCGGCCTGAACTTCACGAACCTCGATAACGCCGATGGGTCGCTCTGGGCGCGCTACGGCGTGCCGTGGCAGCCGGCGTGGGTGTTCTACAAGCCGGACGGCTCGTCGACGTTCGTGAACAATACGACTTCGGCGATGCCCCAGACCGAGCTTGCGAGCCGCGTGCAGGCGCTGACGGCCTAAACCGCCCGCCGAGTGAACCAAGACCTGCTCGACTTGGCGTTCGCTGCCGGATTGGTGGCTGCCCTTAATCCCTGCGGATTCGCGATGCTGCCCGCATACATGGCCTTGGTGGTGCGGGGTGAAGATACGGGCCGCCTGGAAGCGTTGACCCGTGCGCTGGCGGCCACAGCCGCGATGGCCGCCGGGTTCGTCGCGGTGTTCGGCCTCTTCGGGGCTCTCACCGTATCGGCCGCATGGACCTTCGAGCACTATCTGCCCTACGTGACGGTGCTGATCGGCATAGTGCTTGTTGCCCTTGGTGTTTGGCTCCTGATAGGCCGCGTCATGCGCCGCTGGTTTGGTCGCGGCGCGCGGTGGGCGCCCACTGCCCGGCTCGGCTCCATGTTCGGCTATGGGGTCAGTTACGCGATCGCATCGCTGTCATGCGCGATCGGCCCGTTCCTGGCGGTTACCGGAGCGAGCCTTCGCGGCGCGACGATCCTCGGTGGCATATCCGTCTACTTGGCATACGCGGCCGGGATTACGCTGGTAGTCGGCTCACTGGCGGTCGCGACCGCGTTCGCAAGTACGGCTCTGACCGAGCGAATGCGGCGCGTCCTGCCCTTCGTGAACCGGCTCGGCGGGGCACTGTTGATCGTGGTCGGGCTGTACGTCGGCTACTACGGTGTCTACGAGGTGCGACTCTTTGATGCGAACGGCAACCTGGATGATCCGGTAGTTGTGGCCGCCGGGACGCTTGCCAGAGCGCGCTCGCCGGGTGGGTGCACCGGCACGGCGCCTGGCCGTGGCTGGTGGTCCTCGTCGTGCTGCTGCTCGCAGCGTGATCTTGGGCGTGGCTGGGTCGCCGCAGCGCTCGCACCATTCGCGAGACCTAACGCTGTATTCATCAATATGCCCGCCTGAAACGCGCTCGCTGGCTAAGGTCCGATTTGGGTGCGGCCCATACGTCGTCTGATTGACCGTCTAGGGATGCGATCGAGGTGTCTTGAAGTGAGTGGTCTCGCAAAGCAAGCGACGGCGGCGGGTGCCGCGGTCATCACTGCCGGCGCAATCGCGGTCGCGCCGCCGGTTCAGCAACCCCCGCCTGCGCCTGCGCCGAGCGTTCAGATGCGGACGGACGTCCGACTGGCGGCAGCGTTCGATCCGTTCTCGCTGAAGGACTGGTTGGGACCCACCGTGACGCCGCCGAGGTTGGGCGCCGCGGTGCAGGACATAAACAACACGGTGATTGACCTTGTGGGCAGCATGGCTGGCACCGATCTGCCGGAAATCAGGCAAGTTGCCGGACTGCAAACGGGGCAACTTGTAGCAATACAAGTTGTCGGAGTAAGAACCGAGGAAGTTGGTGGAGTACAAGTTCACGTGATCGAGGTAAAGGTCCTCAACCCGAAGCCGGGTGAGGGCTCGGGCGGGGTGACGACGAGCCCGCCGGCAGGTGCGCCGGTTGACCTTGTGGGCAGCCTCTTCGGCACTGACCTCCCGGAAAGCGCGCAGGCTGCCGGACTGAAACGGGGGCAATTTGTCGCAATACAAGTTGTCGGAATCACAACCGGGGAAGTTGCCGGAGTTCAAGTTCCCGTAATCCAGATAAAGGTCCTCAACCCGAAGCCGGATGAGGACGTGGCCGAGGCGAACACGCTCCCGCCGTCCGGTCCGCAGGACCTGCGCCCGTCGTTCGATCAGCAGGACGTGCGCCCGTCGAATGGTCCGCAGGACGTGCGCCCGTCGTTCGATCAGCAGAACGTGCGCCCGTCGAATGGTCCGCAGGATCTGCGCCCGTCGTTCGATCAGCAGGACATGCGCCCGTCGAATGGTCCGCAGGATCTGCGAAAGCTCAGTCCCTTCAACATTGGGAGCGAGCTGAACCCGTCACAAGACACGACGACCACGCTTCGCGGCAGGACCCCCCTGCGCGATGCATTGAGCGATCTCAGGGACTCGGTGATCGGGACGATCCAGTCCGCTGGTGCGCCGAACTCGTCGGCCGGTGCGCCGAACCTGTCGGCCGGTGCACCGAACCTCTCGGCCCCTAACCCGGGATCTTTGGCAGGCTCGAAGAAGGAAAACCTGGCCGGTGCCATCAAGCGCGCGACTGATTCGCTCGCCGGGGGCATCGCCGGTCCGAAGCGTTCGTCGCAGTAGTCCGCTAGAGCGCTAACCGCGCTCGCCAGGGCACAATAGGAGGGTGAGCAATCGCACTCGTGTGCTCATCCTGGGCAGTACCGGCTCGATCGGCACCCAGGCACTGGACGTCATCGCCGCGAACCCGGACCGCTTCGAGGTGGTCGGGCTGGCGGCTGGTGGCGCGAATGCCCGGTTGCTCGCCGATCAGTGCGAGGCGACCGGCGTCACCAATGTGGCCGTCGCCGACCCGAAGGCGGCCGCCGCCGTGGGGAATGTCATCTACAGCGGTCCCGATGCGGCCACTGAGTTGGTGCGCAACACCAGCGCGGACGTCGTCCTCAACGCACTGGTCGGGGCGCTCGGGCTGAAGCCGACACTGGCCGTGCTGGAGAGCGGTGCCCGGCTGGCGCTCGCCAACAAGGAGTCGCTGATCGCCGGCGGCCCCCTGGTCCTCAAGGCCGCCGGTCCTGGCCAGATCGTGCCCGTCGACTCCGAGCACTCCGCGCTGGCGCAGTGTCTGCGCGCCGGCACGGTCGGCGAGGTGGCCAAACTGGTGCTGACCGCCTCGGGCGGCCCCTTCCGCGGCTGGTCGGCCGCCAACCTCGAGGACGTCACGCCCGAGCAGGCCGGCGCCCATCCGACGTGGTCGATGGGCCCGATGAACACGCTGAACTCGGCGTCGCTGGTGAACAAGGGCCTCGAGCTGATCGAGGCACACCTGCTGTTCGGCGTGTCGTACGACGACATCGAGGTGGTGGTCCATCCGCAGTCGATCGTGCACTCGATGGTCACCTTCACCGACGGGTCGACGATCGCCCAGGCCAGTCCACCCGACATGAAGCTGCCGATCGCGCTCGCCCTCGGCTGGCCCGACCGAGTGCCGCGCGCTGCCGCGTCCTGCGACTTCACCACCGCCTCCAGCTGGGAATTCGAGCCGCTGGACTCCGCCGTGTTCCCGGCCGTGGAGCTGGCCCGTCAGGCCGGCCGGCGCGGCGGCTGCACGACCGCCGTCTACAACGCGGCAAACGAAGAAGCGGCCGCCGCTTTCCTGGCCGGCCGGATCCGATTCCCCGCGATCGTGCAGACCATCGCCAAAGTGCTCGCCGACGCGGACCACTGGTCTGCGGAACCAGCTACCGTGGAGGAGATAGTCGACGCGCAGCGCTGGGCGCGCGCCCGTGCCGGCAGTGCTATTTCGCAAACCGTCTCACAGGAGGTCATACCCGCCCGATGATGTTCGTGATCGGCATCGTGCTGTTCGCACTCGCCATCCTGGTGTCCGTGGCGCTGCACGAATGCGGCCACATGTGGGTGGCGCGCGCGACCGGGATGAAGGTGCGTCGCTATTTCGTCGGGTTCGGCCCGACGCTGTGGTCGACGCGCCGCCGCGAAACCGAATACGGCGTCAAGGCGCTCCCGCTCGGCGGCTTCTGCGACATCGCCGGCATGACCTCGGTCGAACAACTTGCGGCCGACGAGGTCGACCGCGCGATGTACAAGCAGAAGGTCTGGAAGCGAGTCGCGGTAATGTTCGCCGGGCCCGGGATGAACTTCATCATCGGCCTAGTGCTGATCTACGGCATAGCACTCGTTTGGGGCCTGCCGAATCTGCATCAGACGAATACCGCGGTGGTTAGCGAAACGACCTGCGTGGCACCGGAAGTCGAGAAGGGCAAGCTCGCCCCGTGCACCGGCGCGGGGCCGGCGGCCATCGCGGGCATCCGCGCCGGAGACGTGATCGTCAAGGTCGGCAACACCGAGGTCCGCAGCTTCGATGAGGTGGTGGACGCGGTACGGCCGCTCACCGGGCCCACCGCGATCGTCGTGCAACGGGACGGCCGAGAGATCACGACGATGGTGGACGTCACGCCCACGCGGCGGTTCACCTCGAAGGATGCCCAGACGTCGTCGCAGGTCGGGGCGATCGGGATCAGCGCAACCGAATCCGCGGGCTTGACGCACTTCAACGCGGCGACAGCGGTGCCCGCGACGTTCACGTTCACCGGTGGCCTTGCCGTCGAGCTCGGCAAATCACTCGCGAACATCCCGACCAAGGTCGGTGCGCTGGCGCATGCGATCGCCGGGGGCCAACGTGACCTGGAGACCCCGATCAGCGTGGTGGGCGCATCTCGGATCGGCGGCGAGACCGTCGACCACGGGCTGTGGGTGGCGTTCTGGTTCTTCCTTGCCCAGCTGAATTTTGTGCTCGGCGCGGTGAACCTGCTTCCGCTGCTGCCGTTCGACGGCGGTCACATCGCGATCGCGGTGTTCGAAAAGATCCGCAACATGATCCGCTCAGTGCGTGGCAGGGCCGCCGCGGCGCCGGTCAACTACCTCAAGTTGATGCCCGCGACATACGTAGTCTTGATAGTGGTGGTCGGCTACATGCTTCTGACCGTGACCGCTGACGTGGTCAACCCGATCAAACTCTTCCAGTAGGAGACCCCATGAGCGTCGGCTTAGGCATGCCGGCACCGCCGGCTCCCACGCTGGCCCCGCGACGAAAAACCCGCCAGCTGATGGTCGGCAACGTCGGCATCGGCAGCGATCACCCGATCGCCGTGCAGTCGATGACCACGACGAAAACCCACGACGTCAACGCCACGCTGCAGCAGATCGCCGAGCTGACGGCGACAGGCTGCGACATCGTGCGGGTGGCGTGTCCCCGCCAGGAGGACGCCGACGCGCTCGCCGAAATCGCCCGGCACAGCCAGATTCCGGTGATCGCCGACATTCACTTCCAGCCGAAGTACATCTTCGCGGCGATTGACGCCGGATGCGCAGCGGTGCGGGTGAACCCCGGCAACATCAAGGAGTTCGACGGCCGCGTCAAGGAGGTCGCCAAGGCCGCAGGCGACGCCGGCATCCCGATCCGCATCGGCGTCAACGCCGGCTCGCTCGACAGGCGGTTCATGGAAAAGTACGGCAAGGCCACGCCGGAGGCGCTCGTGGCGTCCGCGCTGTGGGAGGCGTCGCTGTTCGAGGAGCACGGGTTCGGCGATATCAAGATCAGCGTCAAGCACAACGACCCGGTGATCATGGTCGCCGCCTACGAGCTGCTGGCATCGCAGTGCGACTACCCGTTGCACCTCGGCGTCACCGAGGCCGGTCCGGCGTTCCAGGGCACCATCAAGTCCGCGGTTGCGTTCGGCGCGCTGCTCTCCGAGGGCATCGGCGACACCATCCGGGTGTCGCTGTCGGCGCCGCCGGTCGAAGAGGTCAAGGTCGGCAACCAGATCCTCGAATCGCTGAACCTGCGGCCCCGTTCTCTGGAAATCGTGTCGTGTCCGTCGTGCGGGCGTGCCCAGGTGGACGTTTACACGCTGGCCAACGAGGTCACGGCGGGTCTCGACGGGCTCGATGTCCCGCTTCGGGTAGCGGTGATGGGCTGCGTCGTCAACGGGCCCGGCGAGGCGCGAGAGGCCGACCTCGGCGTGGCCTCCGGCAACGGCAAGGGCCAGATCTTCGTCCGGGGTGAGGTGATCAAGACCGTGCCCGAATCGCAGATCGTCGAAACGCTGATCGAAGAGGCGATGCGGATCGCCAGTGAAAAGAGCACAGAACGTGGTGTCGATGATGCCAGCGGTTCGCCGATCGTGACCGTAAGCTGATGGGGTAGATCCCCGCAGAAAGAGCGTTCATGTCGGCTCCTCCGATCTTTCGTCTGGTCGACGAACGACGCGTGTCGGTAGTGCGCGATGCCGGCGCGGTGCAGCGGGTTCTCGACGCCGATCCGGCTGGTAGCTGTATGGTCGCCGCCCGGGTCGCCGAGCACGGCATCGATCCCTCAGCGATCGGCGGTGAGCTGTGGACCCGCCTAGGGGCCGACGAATCCCTTTGTTACGCAGGGGCAAACCTGATCCCGCTGCGGGGTGCACCGGTGGACATGCACGCGTTCGCGGACAAGGCGATGGGCGTGGCACGTCGGTGCTCCTCGGTGGTGGGTCGTGCCGAATTCGTGCTGCCGATGTGGCAGCGGCTCGAGCACACGTGGGGACCCGCCCGCGACGTGCGCGAGCACCAGCCGCTGATGGCCATGGCGTCACGTCCGTTGTGTCCGATCGATGCGGGCGTTCGCCGCGTCCGCGTCGACGAGCTCGAGCCGTACCTGGTGGCCGCGATCGACATGTTCATCAGCGAAGTCGGTATCGACCCGCGGCTCGGTGACGGCGGCCGCGGATACCGCCGACGCGTGGCGGGCCTGATCGCGGCGGGACGTGCGTGGGCGCGCTTCGAGCACGGCAAAGTGATCTTCAAGGCAGAGGTCGGTTCGCAGTCGCCGGCTGTCGGTCAGATTCAAGGCGTCTGGGTGCATCCCGAATACCGGGGGCACGGGCTGGGAACGACGGGGACTGCAGCGGTGGTCGCATCCGTCATCGAAAGTGGCCGGATGGCCAGCCTGTACGTCAACGACTTCAACACCGTGGCCCGTGCGGCCTATACGAGCGTCGGGTTCGCCGAGGTCGGCCGGTTCGCGACCGTTCTGCTGGATTAGCGATTTCGGCGCGTTCGACTGACGCGATTTCTGCGTCAGGGCTGTCGAGTCGGCTAACTTCACGACCCTCACGCAGAAATCGGAGCCGGCGCGGTGCGCCTCCACCGCCGTACCGTGACCGCTTCGTAACATCAGCCACAATGGCAACACGAGTAACACCCTTGTTGGCTGTGACCGTCCTCCTGGCCGGCGGACCGGCCGCCTGCACGCCACGGCCAGACGGACCCTCGCCGGTCGCCGAACAGTTCTTCGCCGCCCTGGCCACCGGCAACACGTCGGCGGCCGCCGCTCTGTCCGACAGGCCCGAGGACGCCCGGGCGGCGCTCAACGGGGCGTGGGCCGGCTTGCAGGCCGAGCACCTCGACGCGCAGATTCTGGGCTCCAGCTTCCACGAGGACACCGGCAGCGTCGACTACCGCTACACCTGGCACCTGCCCAAGAACCGGACCTGGACCTACGACGGCCGGCTCGCCATGATCCGCGAGGAGGGCCGCTGGGAGGTGAGGTGGACACCGGCGGGGCTTCACCCCAAGCTTGGCGAACACCAGACGTTCGCGTTGCGCGCCGACCCGCCGCGGCGCGCCTCGGTCAACGAGGTCGGCGGCACCGACGTGCTCAAGCCGGGCTTCCTCTACCACTACGAGCTCGACGCGACAAAGGCCGGCGCGCAACTGATGTCGACGGCGCGCTCCGTCGTCGAAGCGTTGCGGCCGTTCGACGACACACTCGACGCTCAAAGGCTCGCCGAACAAGCCAGCGCGTCGGCCAAGCCGCTGGACCTCATCACGCTCAAGCCCGACGACAACGACAAGGTGTCGCCGGCGATCGGGAATCTGCCGGGGGTGGTGGTCACGCCGCAGTCCGACCTGCTGCCCACCGACGAAGGGTTCGCACCGGACGTGATCGCCGAGGTCAAGAAGACGGTGATCGACCAACTCGACGGCCAGGCCGGCTGGCGCGTCGTCAGCGTCAACCAGAACGGCGTCGACGTTGGGGTGCTCAACGAGGTGCCGGCCACACCGGCTCCTTCGGTGTCGCTGACGTTGGACCGCTCGATCCAGGACGCCGCCCAGGGCGCGGTGAACACCGTCGGCAAGCAGGCGATGATCGTGGTGATCAGGCCGTCGACGGGCGCGATCCTCGCGATCGCGCAGAACGCCGCGGCCGATACGCAAGGGCCCCTGGCGACCACCGGCCTGTTCCCGCCGGGGTCGACGTTCAAGATGATCACCGCCGGCGCGGCGATCCAGCGGGACCTGGCGACCCCCAACACGCTGCTCGGCTGCCCCGGCACGATCGACATCGGCCATCGCACCATCCCGAACTACGGTGGCTTCGACCTCGGGGTGGTGCCGATGTCGCGGGCATTCGCGAATTCGTGCAACACGACGTTCGCCGAGTTGGCCAGCCGGATGCCGCCGACCGCGTTGACGGTCGCGGCGGCGCAGTACGGTATCGGGCCGGACTACGACATCTCGGGAATCGCGACGGTGTCCGGGTCGGTGCCGCCGACGGTGAACCTGGCCGAGCGCACGGAGGACGGCTTCGGGCAGGGCAAGGTGTTGGTCAGCCCGTTCGGGATGGCACTGGCCGCAGCGACGGTCGCCGCCGGGAAAACGCCTGTGCCACAACTGATTCTGGGTCGGCCGACTGAGATCACCGGCGATCGCGCCGATATCACCCCGCTCATGCTCGATGGCCTTCGCCCGATGATGCGATTGGTGGTCACCAACGGCACCGCGAAGGACATCTCCGACACCGGCGACGTGCACGGCAAGACGGGGGAGGCCGAGTTCAACGGCGGGTCGCACTCGTGGTTCGCGGGCTACCGCGGTGATGTGGCGTTCGCGGCGCTGATCGTCGGGGGAGGCAGCTCGGAATACGCGGTGCGGATGATCAAGCACATGTTCGCCTCGTTGCCGCCGGACTACATGGCCTGATTCCACGGTGCCGTCGCGGTAAGTTGGAATGGCCATGACGAGCATCGGTGAGCAGCAGGTGGGATTGCGCGTGTCGGACGCCGACCGCAACGGCACGCTGCGCCGGCTGGCGAACGCACTCGCCCTCGGGTTGCTCGACATCCAGGAATTCGACGAGCGCTCGTCGCGGGTCTCGCAGGCCCGCACCCAAAGTGAGCTCGACTCCCTCGTCGGCGACCTGCCCGGACCTGGCGCCATCGTCACGTCCGCGGCCGACCGGGTCGAACTGCGCGGGTGGATGGGCTCGCTGAAACGGAATGGCGAGTGGGTCGTGCCCACCCGGCTGGCACTGGTGCGGCGTGTCGGCTCGGTGGAACTGGATCTGACCAAAGCGCGCTTTGCGGGGCCGGTCGTCGTGATCGAGCTCGACATGATCCGCGGCTCGGTGGGGATTCGCCTGCCGGACGGGGCGAGCGCGTCGATCGACGACGTGACGGTCTACGGCGGCAGCGCACGCGACCTTCGCAAGGACGCACCGGCCGAAGGCACGCCGCACGTCGTGCTGACCGGGCGGATGGTGATGGGCTCAGTGAAGATCCGCGGGCCGCGACGCCAGAAGCTCGGCAGGCTTCGGCGGGCCGGCCCTCGATAGGCTGGCGAGATGACCGTTCGTTCCGCGCTGCACTCCGGCGTGCTGTCGCCCACCCGCGCGGTGCCGTCGTGGATCCCTCAGCCCGAATACGTCGGCAAGCGAACCGCTGCCGAGGGCAGCGAGCCGTGGGTGCAGACGCCCGAGGTGATCGAGAACATGCGTGTCGCGGGCCGCATCGCTGCGGGCGCGCTGGCCGAAGCCGGCGAGGCCGTCGCCCCGGACGTCACCACCGACGAGCTGGACCGTATCGCGCACGAGTACATGGTTTCCCACGGCGCGTACCCGTCGACGTTGGGCTACAAGGGTTTTCCGAAGTCCTGCTGCACGTCGCTCAACGAGATCATCTGCCACGGCATCCCGGATTCGACCGTGATCGAGGACGGCGACATCGTGAACATCGATGTGACCGCGTACATCAACGGCGTGCACGGCGACACCAACGCCACGTTCTTGGCGGGCGACGTCTCCGAGGAGCACCGCCTGCTCGTGGAGCGCACGCGCGAGGCGATGATGCGCGCGATCAAGGCCGTGAAGCCGGGTCGATCACTGTCGGTGATCGGCCGGGTCATCGAATCGTACGCAAACCGCTTCGGCTACAACGTCGTTCGCGACTTCACCGGCCACGGCGTCGGCACCACATTCCACAACGGCCTGGTGGTGCTGCACTACGACCAACCCTCTGTCACCACGGTGCTCGAGCCCGGCATGACGTTCACGATCGAGCCGATGATCAACCTGGGCGCCCTCGACTACGAGATCTGGGACGACGGCTGGACGGTCGCCACCAAGGACCGCAAGTGGACCGCGCAGTTCGAGCACACACTGGTGGTCACCGACGACGGCGCCGAGATCCTGACGCTCCCGTAATGACCGGCTCACGCAAAAGATGAGCGGGGCACTGCTGGTCGCCGGCACCAGCTCCGACGCCGGCAAGTCGATGGTCGTCGCGGGGCTGTGCCGACTACTGGCCCGCAAGGGTGTCCGCGTGGCGCCGTTCAAGGCCCAGAACATGTCCAACAACTCCGCGGTCACTGTCGAGGGCGGCGAAATCGGCCGCGCGCAGGCGATGCAGGCCCGGGCCGCAGGACTTGCGCCGAGCGTGCGGTTCAACCCAGTGCTGCTCAAGCCGGGTGGCGACCGCTCGTCGCAACTCGTAGTGCGCGGTGAGGTGGTGGGCACTGTCGCTGCGGGTGACTACATCGAGCATCGCGACCGGCTCGCCGCGGTGGTGGCCGTCGAGCTGGAGTCGCTTCGGTCGGAGTTCGACGCCGTCATTTGCGAGGGTGCCGGATCGCCAGCTGAAATCAATTTGCGCGCAACCGATTTGGCGAATCTGGGGCTTGCCCGCGCGGCTGGCCTTCCCATTGTGCTGGTTGGAGACATCGACCGCGGCGGACTGCTCGCGCACCTGTTCGGCACCCTTGCAGTGCTCGAACCGGCCGACCAGGCGCTGATCGCCGGCTTCGTCGTCAACAAGTTCCGCGGCGACCCGGCGCTGCTGGAGCCCGGGCTGCACCAGCTGCGCCAGCTCACCGGCCGCCCCACCTACGGTGTGCTGCCTTACGTCGACGACCTGTGGCTGGACACCGAAGACTCGCTGTCGGTGGTGGCCAGTCGCGTGGTGGGCACTACGCAACCACCGCGTGGCGCGAGTCGGCTGCGGGTGGCGGCGATCCGGCTGCCGCGCACGTCGAACTCGACCGACGTCGAGGCGCTGGCCTGCGAACCCGGTGTCGTGGTCCGATGGACGGTTGACCCCGCCGACATCGCCGACGCGGACGTCGTGCTGATGCCCGGCAGCAAGGCCACCGCGGCCGACTTGGCCTGGCTCCGCGACCGCGGCCTGGCCGACGCCGTCGTCGCCCACGCCGGTACGCGGCAAGCCGGTGCTCGGGATCTGCGGGGGCTTTCAAATGCTGTGCCGCCGGATCGACGATCGCGTCGAGTCACACGTGGGCGTCATCGACGGGCTCGGCCTGCTCGACGCCGACATCGAGTTCCGCCGGGAGAAAACGCTGCTGCGCGCCGAAACTCCGCTGTCGGGCTACGAAATCCATCACGGCCAGATCAGCCGCTGCACCGAGGCGCAGTGGTCGCGACGTCGGGATCCGTCGCGGCGCGATCTACGGCACGCACTGGCACGGCCTCTTCGACAACGACGCGTTCCGACGGGAATGGTTGTCCGAGGTGGCGGCTGCTGCGGGGCGGGACGGTTTCGTCGTCGCCGACGACATCGACGTCACCGCCCGCCGGGACTCGCAACTGGACACGCTGGCCGATCTGCTCACCGCACACCTCGACGTCGACGCCGTCTGTGAGCTGCTCGACACCGGCCCGCCGCCGCGTCCGAGTGTGATCAGCGCACTGATGAGCGCTCGCGCGAAGAAGGAGCGATCCTGATGAGCGCTCGCGCGAAGAAGAAACGATCCTGATGAGCGCGCGCCAAGAAGAAACGACCGGGTGACAGTAACCTGTCAGCGTGTCCCGGCTCATTTGTCCTGATCGCCGCCGCCGCGCTCGTCGCCGGGTGTGCGCACGCACCGATCAGCGGCACCCCGACGTGGCCGGGGGCCAAGCTCGACAAGGTCCTGCTCGACGAGGCCGATTTTCCGCCCGGCGTCGCCTACGGTCGCATCGTCGAGCGATCCCGGCAAGCCCGACAACGCGGCGGCCCCGCCGTCGATGCTGTCGATACCGCAGGGTTGCTCGAACGGACTCACCGACGTGATCGCCGCACACGCCGAGCGCGGGCCCGGCGCAGCTGCGAAGTACGGCGTCACCTACGACGGCGCCCGGATCCTGATGACGGTGCTCACGTCGCCGCTCAACCTCGACGAACTCGCCAACGAAGCGATCCGCTGCGAGAAGTTCAACGTCTACTTCGACCGGAATTCCGACGCGATTCCCATCACCACGACCAAGCTCGCCGTCGTCACGGCCGGATGAGTTGGTGTATCAGCAGACGATGCTGTTACAAGGAAGTAACAGCACTGTCTACATGTCGTTCGAGAACATCGGCCGGATGGCGGTGTTCGGAATCGCTTTTCCGACAATACAAATCGGTGAGGGACAGCCGCCGCCGCCGAAAGGCACGCTGCCGCAGACGTTCACCGAGATCGCCGAGCGCCAAGCGCAACGCATCGAGGACAGCTGAAAACTGAACATCTGCTGCCAGACCGCCAAAACCACCCGGCGGGACTGCCGAAGCCTGTACCGTGCCACAGGTGCCCTCGACGATGGTCACCGTCGACGGATTCCCGGTAGCGGTCAATGTCGCAGGTCCCGAGAAGGGTCCTGTCGTCGTGCTGCTTGGCGCCGCCCATCATGCGCCCGGCGCGTACGACGCGGTGTGCCAGCGGTTGCACACGGCGTCACTTCGCACGATCGTCATCTCCCCTGACCGCCGGCTCACCCCCAAGTCGGTGCTGAGCATCCTCGATTCACTCGGCGTCAAGTGGGCGCTGCTGGTCGGTGACCGTATCGGCGGGGAAATAGCGTGGGAACTGGCCGCGAGCCGGCTGGACCGGTTCATCGGCCTGGTCGTCATCGACCGAGGCCATCCCAGGGTCGCGGACATGACGGGCGTAGTCCGCGACGAGGACTGTCCGCCGGTGGAGATCAACACGACTGCGCTGGTCAGCTCGCCGGCCGCCCGCGCGGTCGCGAAGGCCAGCCAGCGTTATGTGTACGGCGACTTCCGGTTGGTCGAACTGCTGGGCCGGCGCAACGCGCAGGAATCGACCGCGCAATTGGCGGCCGAAATCGTGCTGCGCACCAGCACCTGGTGACATTTACGGCTGCGGCGACTCGGGAGTCCAGGCCTGCGGCAGCCGCGGATGCCCCGGAAACAGGAAATCGATGAACGCCGCGGCAGTCGGCTGGGGCTCGTGGTTGGCCAGCCCGGGCCGTTCGTTGGCTTCGATGAAGACGTAGTCGTCCCCGGTCACGACGGGGACGAGCAAGTCGATGCCCGTCACCGCGATGCCGATTGCGTCGGCCATCCTCTCAGCGACCCGGCAGAGTTCCGGGTGCACTTTCGCGGTGACGTCCTGGATCGTCCCGCCCTGATGCAGGTTCGCAGTGCGCCGCACCCGCAGGCGGGTCCCTTCCGGAAGCACATCGTCATAGGACCAGCCCGCCTCCCGCACGGTCCCCTCGGTGACGTCGTCGAGCGGAATGCGCGACTCGCCGCCGGTTGCCGCGGCCCGGCGCCGGCTTTCGGCCTCGATCAAGTCGAGCACACTGTGCTGCCCGGTCCCGATGACCTCCGCCGGCCTGCGGATTGCGGCGGCGACGACCTTGCCGTCGATCACCACGAGGCGCAGGTCGTCGCCGCGCGCCCGCTGTTCGATCAGCACCTCGGGGCAGTGCTCCCGGGCCCGCGCGAGTGCGGCGTCGAGTTCATCGGGACCGTCGACCCCCACCGTGATGCCCTTGCCTTGCTCGCCGCGGGTGGGCTTGACCACGACGTCGCCGACTTCGTAGAGGAACGCGTGGTCGTTCTCGTCGAACGTGGCCAACCGCCCGGGCGCCACGGTGATTCCGGCCTCGACGGCGATGCGCCGGGTCCGGCGCTTGTCGTCGCAGCGGCTCATCGCGACCGCCGAGGTGAACTCGGACAGCGACTCCCGGGTGATAACGCTGCGCCCGCCGTGGGTGAGCCGCAGTTCGCCGGTCTCGGCGTCGAGCACCTCGACCTGGATGCCGCGCCGCATTGCCTCGTCGGCGATTATCCGGGAATAGGGGTTGAGGTCGTCGACGGTCTCCGGCGTGACCGCGGTGAACAGCGGCTCGTTGATCGCGTTCTTGCGCTTGATGCACAGCACCGGTACGCGCTGGAACCCCAGCTTTTCGTATAGCGCGATCGCCGCGGCGTTGTCGTGCACCACCGACAGGTCCATGTAGGCGCGGCCCTCGGTGCGATAGTGCTCGGCGACCGCCCGGGTCAGCAGTTCGCCGACGCCGGGCAGTCCCGCGGCGGGGTCGACGGCTAACGACCACAGGCTGGAGCCGTGTTCGGGGTCATCGAACAACCGCTGGTGATCGACGCCGGTGACGGTGCCGACGACGGCCCCGTCGGCGTCGCGCACGGCAACCAGGTAGGTCACCGCGTCGTTTCCGACGTGGTTGTCCCAGATCTGCTGCGTGCGTGCGGGCACCATCCCGCAGCGCACGTAGACGCGGTTCATCTCCTCGGCGTCTTGTTGGGACTCGAGCGGACGGACGGTGATTCCGGTAGACGACCAGCCGAGGCTCTCGTCGGAGAAGCGCAACCGGTAGGTGTGACTGGGATCGATGAACAGCTCGTGCGGCGAGCGGGCGACGATCACGTGTGCCTCGCTGGCATACATGCAGACGTCGCGCCGCCCCGGCCCCTCACGCCGAAGCACCTCCGTGAGGTCGTTCGGGTCGGAGAACGTCTGACCGAACACGAGCCTGCCCCAGCCGAGGTCCAGCACGACATTGTCGGGCATCGCCTCGACCAAGTGGGCCGGTAGGACGTCGTGCAGGCCGAGCGTGATTGCCTCGGGACCGTCGTCGCCGGAGCTCACCCGATTGACACTACCGGCCACTTTTGGCTTCCTGTCGGTGAGCACTCAGTTGTCGACGGGTACGGCCCACCTTTCCTCGATGCGCGCGATTCGCCAGATGAGAAGTGCCACCATCCAGGTCACCACAAACATGCCGACGATGACGAAGCCCATCGCGTTGAGGTCGATGCCCGCGATCCAGTCCCAGAAACCACCGGACAGGCTGAGCTCCTCGGCCAAAAGGCCGAGCAGTTCGATGCTGCCGATGATAAGTGCCACGGCCACCGACAGCCCGGTGATGACGAGGTTGTAGTACACCTTGCGCACCGGCTTCGAAAACGCCCAGCCGTAGGCGAAGTTCATGAACGTGCCGTCGATCGTGTCCAAGAGACTCATGCCGGCGGCGAAAAGCACCGGCAGGCACAGGATCGCGTACCACGGCACCCCGGCGATCGCGCTGGTTCCGGCGAGCACCAGCAGCGCGACCTCCGTCGCGGTGTCAAAGCCCAGCCCGAACAGCAGACCGAGCGGATACATATGCCACGACTTGGTGATCGACTTGGTGAAACGGCCCAGCAGCCGATTCAGCAGTCCGCGATTGTTGAGCTGTCGCTCCAGCGCCGCCTCGTCGTAGCCGCCGCCGCGCATGCGAAGAAACACCCGGACGATCCCGACCAGGATCACGAGGTTGATCGCAGCGATCAGGTACAGGAAAAGGCCCGAGACGCTGGTGCCGATGAGCCCGGTGTAGTGGTGCAGCGCCGACGAATCGTCTTCGACCGGGCGGGTGAGCGCTTTGACGCCGATCGACAGCAGGACCGCGAGGCCGAACACCACCGTCGAGTGGCCGAGCGAGAAGAAGAACCCGACGCCCAGCGGCCGCCGGCCGTCGCTCATCAGCTTGCGGGTGGTGTTGTCGATCGCGGCGACGTGATCCGCGTCGAACGCGTGCCGCAGCCCGAGCGTGTACGCCGTCAGCCCGACGCCGATGCCCAGCGCCTTGTCACCGACGCTGTAGTGCTCAGGTGCGACGAAGACGATCAGCGTGATCCAGCCGATCAGGTGCAGCAGGGCGATGAAGCCGAACATCGATGACAGCCCGAGCCATTCGCGCGCGGTCAGCGACGAACGCAGGCGGGGGAGCCGCGACACCAGGCGTTGGGGTGCGTTGGCCACCACGGTCTGACCGTAAGCATTGTTGCAAGCGATTCGCAAGAGGGAATGTTCGCCCGTTGGCAGCATCCGCTGAAGGCGAGACACTTATCTGGTGAGTCAGCAGGTGTCGCGACCGTCCGAGGGGATCGGCGAGTTGCTTCGTGCGCACGGGCTGCGGCGCACAGCGCCGCGCATCGCGGTGCTGGCGACCCTGCAGCCGGTCCACGGGCACCTGTCAGTCGCGGAAATCCGCCAGCGGCTGCTCGATTCTCAGGACGCCGACGCGCCGCCGCCGGACGTCGCGACGGTCTACCGGACGGTGACCACGCTGGTCGAGGCCGGGGTGCTGCATGCGCTGACCATCGAAGGCGGCGTCACCACCTACGGTGTCGCAGAAAACCCGCACCACCATGCCGTGTGTACTCGCTGCGGAACGATCATCGAGGTGCCGGCACAGCGACTGACTTCGGCACTGGAGCATGCAATCGAGGGCAGCTCGTTCACGTTGTCAGACCGGGCGGGGTTGACCCTTCACGGCCTGTGCCCGAAGTGCCAAGCGCTGTAATCGATTACGCAGGCTCCGGCTCGGGCTCGATGACGTCGATCTGCCTGATCGGGCCCGTGAACCACTTCTTCACCGACAGGTGCCAATAGACCCACAACGCAAGCAGCTTGCCGCCCATCGGAATCGAAGATATTCATGACCCTCGGCCACCGCGCGTCTCCTTTCCGTTGGGGGACAATAAAACGTCAAAGGTCTGAAGTCCTACCTTGGCAGTGACAGTTGGGTTGAATCGAAGTGCGACGCGCTATGGAGGAATGCTTAATGGTTGACTTTCCGACATGTTGACCCAGGCGGAGCTCGAGGAGTTGATCGACGCCGGCGACATCGACACCGTGATCGTCGCGTTCGCTGACATGCAGGGCCGGCTGACCGGCAAACGCGTATCGGCGCGGCTGTTCGTCGAGGAGGTCGCCAAGCACGGCGCCGAATGCTGCAACTACCTGCTGGCGGTCGACGTGGACATGAACACTGTCGACGGGTATGCGATGAGCAGTTGGGAAACCGGCTACGGCGACATGGTGATGACGCCCGACTTCTCCACGCTGCGGCGAATCCCGTGGCTGCCCGGCACGGCGCTGGTGATGGCCGATCTCTCGTGGGATGACGGCAGCGCGGTCAGCGCGGCGCCCCGCAGCATCCTGGCTCGCCAGATCGGCCGGCTCGCCGAGCGCGGGCTGGTGCCGTACGTGGGCACCGAACTCGAGTTCATGGTGTTCGACAACACCTACCGGGAAGCCTGGTCGATGGGATATCACGGGTTGACGCCGTCCTCCGACTACAACGTCGACTACGCGATGCTCGCCTCCACCCGGCTCGAGCCGCTGCTGCGCGACATCCGCCTCGGCATGACAGGCGCGGGCATGTACTGCGAAGGCGTCAAGGGCGAGTGCAACCGGGGCCAGCAGGAGATCGCGTTCCGCTACGACCACGCGCTTCTCACGTGCGACAACCACACGATCTACAAGAACGGTGCCAAGGAGATCGCCGACCAACACGGCAAGAGCCTGACGTTCATGGCGAAGTTCGACGAGCGTGAGGGTAACAGCTGTCACATTCACATCTCGCTGCGCGGCGACGACGGGAGAGCGGTGTTCGCAGACCCGGATGCCGAGCTCGGAATGTCGGCACTCTTCCGCAATTTCGTCGCCGGGCAATTGGCGACGCTGCGGGAGCTGACGCTGTTCTATGCGCCGAACATCAACTCCTACAAGCGGTTTGTCGACGGCAGCTTCGCGCCGACAGCCATCGCGTGGGGCATGGACAACCGGACATGCGCGGTGCGCGTGGTCGGCCATGGCCCCGGCATGCGGATGGAGTGCCGGGCGCCGGGCGGCGACGTGAACCAATATCTGGCGGTGGCCGCGTTGATCGCCGGCGGCCTGCACGGCATCGACCAAAAGCTCGATCTTCCGGAACCGTTGTCCGGCAACGCTTATGAGAGCGGCGCCGAGCGGCTGCCGACCACACTCGCCGAGGCCGCCGGGCTCTTCGCGGGTTCGACGGTCGCCCGCAAGGCGTTCGGCGACGACGTGGTCGACCACTACCTCAACAATGCGCGGGTTGAATTGGCCGCCTACAACGCCGCGGTCACCGACTGGGAGAGGATGCGGGGTTTTGAGCGGCTCTGAAGTGCTGCGTCCAGTCGTGGGCATGACCACCTACCTCGAGCAGGCGCAGACCGGGATATGGGACGTGCGGGCAAGCTTCTTGCCGCACATCTATTTCGAGGGCGTGACCCTGGCGGCCGGTATCGCCGTGCTGTTGCCGCCGCAGCCCGTCGACGACGGGATCGCGGACCGAGTGCTCGACGGCTTGGACGGCCTGGTGATTACCGGCGGCAAGGATGTCGACCCGGCCAGCTACGGGCAGGCGCCGCACCCGAACACCGACGAACCCCGTCACGACCGTGATGCATGGGAATTCGCCCTTGTCGCTGGTGCGTTGAAGCGGGGACTGCCGGTGCTGGGGATCTGCCGCGGCGCACAGGTGCTCAACGTGGCGCTGGGCGGCACGCTGCACCAGCACCTGCCCGACGTCGTCGGACACAGCCGCCATCAGGCGGGCAACGCGGTGTTCTCCACGTCGCGCATCCATGTCGTGCCGGGCACTCGCCTGGCGTCGCTGATCGGGGAGTACTCCGACGAGCAGTGCTACCACCATCAGGCCATCGCCGAGTTGGGTGAGGGCCTGATCGTCAGTGCCCGGGATGACGACGGCGTAATCGAGGCGGTCGAATTCCCCGGAGACGCTTTCGTTCTTGCGGTGCAGTGGCATCCGGAGGAGCGGCTGTCGGACCTGCGGGTGTTCGCGGCCGTCGTCGAGGCGGCCAAGGCCCACGCAACTGACAGGGCGAGCACGTGACCGATGTCATCAACCCGGCGACCGAGGAGGTTCTGCGCACCGTCGAACGGGTGGACGCCGCCGGGGTCGACGAGGCGGTGGCCCGCGCCCGACGTGCGCAGCGGCAGTGGGCCAGGCTCGCGCCCGCCGACCGGGCTGCCGGATTGCGGGCCTTCGCGGCAGCCGTGCACGAGCACGTCAACGACCTGGCCGCGCTGGAGGTCGCCAACTCCGGTCACCCGATCTCCGCGGCCGAGTGGGAGGCCGGCCACGTCAGGGATGTGCTGCAGTACTACGCGGCCAGCCCGGAACGTTTGTCCGGCAAGCAGATTCCCGTCGCAGACGGCCTCGACGTCACGTTCAACGAGCCGCTCGGCATAGTCGGCGTGATCACGCCGTGGAACTTCCCGATGCCGATCGCGTCGTGGGGTCTTGCCCCCGCGCTGGCCGCCGGCAACGCGGTGCTGGTGAAACCGGCCGAGTGGACACCGTTGACGACGATCAGGCTGGGCGAACTGGCGATCGAGGCGGGGCTGCCCGCCGACCTGTTCCAGGTGTTGCCCGGTAAGGGCTCGGTGGTGGGCGAACGGTTCGTCACGCATCCCGACGTGCGCAAGGTCGTGTTCACCGGGTCCACCGAAGTCGGCACCAAGGTGATGGCAGGTGCGGCCGCTCAGGTGAAGCGCGTGACGCTTGAACTGGGCGGCAAGAGCGCCAACATCGTGTTCGAAGACTGTGATCTGGAGCGCGCCGCCGCGACCGCACCCTACGGAGTGTTCGACAACGCCGGTCAGGACTGCTGTGCGCGCAGCCGGATCCTGGTGCAGCGCAAAGTCTACGATCGATTCATGGAACTGCTGGAGCCCGCGGTGAAAGGCGTGGTCGTCGGGGACCCGAGCCGTCGCGACACCGAAATGGGACCGCTCGTGTCGCGCGCGCATTGGAACACCGTGTCCTCCTATGTTCCCGATGACGCTCCGGTGGCGTTTCGGGGCGACGCGCCGTCAGGGCCCGGGTTCTGGTTCCCGCCAACGGTGCTGACCCCGGAGCGGTCCGACCGCACTGTCAGGGAAGAAATCTTCGGACCCGTCGTCACGGTGCTGCCGTTCGACGACGAAGCCGACGCGATCGCGCTGGCCAACGACACGCCGTACGGTTTGTCGGGATCGATCTGGACCGACAATCTCTCTTGCGCGCTGCGGGTGGCGCGCGCCGTGGAATCCGGTAACCTGTCGGTCAATTCGCATTCGTCGGTGCGGTACAACACGCCGTTCGGCGGTTTCAAGCAGTCAGGGCTGGGCCGCGAACTGGGCCCCGACGCGCCGCTGTCGTTCACGGAGACCAAGAACGTCTTTTTCGCCATTGAAGAGATCTAGCCCGGGGGCCCCTATGACTCACATCGATCTGACCAAGCGGCTGGCAGGAAGAGTTGCCGTGATCACCGGCGGCGGCAGCGGAATCGGGCTGGCGACCGGGCGCAGGATGCGTGCCGAAGGCGCGACGATCGTCGTCGCCGACATCGATCGCGACGCGGGCGAGTCGGTGGCCGACGAACTCGGCGGCCTGTTCGTTCAGGTCGATGTCACGGACGAGGCCGCAGTCAGCGCGCTGTTCGACACCGCGGTGCAGCGGTGTGGCTCGGTCGACATCGCATTCAACAACGCGGGAATCTCTCCGCCCGACGACGACCTGATCGAGACCACCGGGCTGTCGGCGTGGCAGAAGGTACAGGACGTCAACCTGAAGTCGGTGTACTTGTGTTGCCGGGCAGCGTTGCGCCACATGAGTGGCGCGGGAAAGGGATCGATCGTCAACGTCGCATCGTTTGTCGCCGTGATGGGATCGGCGACATCGCAGATCTCCTACACGGCGTCCAAGGGCGGGGTGCTGGCGATGTCACGTGAACTCGGTGTCCAGTACGCGCGCAGCGGAATTCGGGTGAACGCGCTGTGCCCGGGACCGGTCAACACCCCGCTTCTCAAGGAGCTGTTCGCCAAGGACCCCGAGCGCGCGGCGCGGCGGCTGGTCCATGTGCCGGTCGGCCGGTTCGCCGAACCCGAGGAGATCGCCGCTGCCGTCGCATTTTTGGCGAGTGACGACGCATCGTTCATCACCGCGTCGACGTTCCTCGTCGACGGCGGGATCAGTTCGGCCTACGTCACGCCGCTATGAGTGCCCAGCGGGTCAGCGAAGCGCTGCTGCGACCGGTACGGCCCGGCAACGCCTTCGAAGACGCCGTCGGCCGGCCGCTGCAGACCATCCGGCTCGGCGTCGCTGGTACCGCTGGTCGCTGAGAACCGGATGCGGGTGAGCCGGCTGCTGGACCGAATCCCGTTGCTGTCCCGCAACATCGCACACTCCAACGAGCAGCACGAGGCGATCGTCATCGCGATCCTGGCCGGCGATCCAGACAGCGCAGAGGCGCCGATGCGGGCACACGTCGCGAGATCGGAGTCGCTACTGCACGGCTTCTTGGGCTGACGCCGTCTAACGCTAAGTCACGTCCTGCGCTCGACGAGCTGTTACTGGGGCAGGGGGGCGTCTGCTCGCGCTCGCTCGTCGGGCCCACCTGCCGGTTCGCGCGGACCCTGATCGAGCCGGAACGGCGGGTACTCGTCGCGCAGGAGCGACGAGTACACGCGAACCCGGTACATCCACCTGTTGATGCCGAGCAGCAAGTCGAACAGCCCGCGGGGATACCGGCCGGTGAACAGCAGGGCGACGAACACGATGACGATCAAGACGGCGAACAACGAAATTGCCGCGGGGCGGCTGTTTTCGTCGTAGGAGAGCTGTACCACGCCGGTGAGGATTGCCGCGAGGACGAGGTAATGCGGTATCGCCAAGAGCCACCACTTCACCAACACCAACCCGCGGGAGAGGCGCTCGGGGTAGTCAACGTCGAAATCGGCTGGGTAGTCGGTGCTGCGCAATGTGAATGGGGGGTACTTGTCGGTGCCGAGGGCACCGTACCCGTAGAAGCGCACGCGCCACGTCCATCGCTTCACGCCGACGCTGAAGTCGAACAGCGCGCGTGGATACCGGCCAGTGAACAGGATCGCGAAGAACGCGATCACTGTGACTACGAACACGGCGATGTGCAGGAACAACAACACGATGAAATGCGGAATGAGCAACAGCCACTTGACCAACCACAGCCACCGGGACACGGACCCGTCGTAGTCGCCGCGTAGTCGAGTGGGATAGGTGTCATCGAAACTGGCCATACTGCCGTTGTACGCCTGCGCGCGCCGGAGTGCTACGAAGTCAGTGCTGGCGAGACGGCGGCCACTGGGGCTCGCCGCACAGCGCCAGCAGCGCGTTCTCGATAACCTCGGGCAACGCCGGGTGAATCCAGTACTGGCCGCGTGCCATGTCCTGCGCACCCAGCCCGAAGCTCATCGCCTGCACGATCGGCTGGATCAGCGACGACGCCTGGTGCCCCATCAGATGCGCACCGAGAATCAAGCCCGTCTCGTCGTCGACGATCACCTTCGCGATGCCGGTGGTGTCCTCCATCGCCCAGCCGTAGGCGACATCGCTGTAGTCCTGCACCTTGACCTTGATGCGGTAACCCTGTGCGCGGGCCCCGTTTTCGGTCAGCCCGACGCTGGCGATCTGCGGGTCGGTGAATACGGCCGACGGAACGAACCGGTGATCGGAGGCGACGAGCGCGTCGGTGTCGTCCCACTCCTGCAGCAGGTTGTGGCGCACCACCCGGGCCTCGTGGTTGGCCACATGCTTGAGCTGGTAGTCGGAGCTGACATCGCCCAGCGCGAAAATGCCGCGGGCCGAGGTGCGTTGGTACTCGTCGACGCGTACCCGCCCGCCACCGGTCACCTCGACGCCCGCCGCCTCGGCATCCAGCAGGTCACCGTTGGGTGCGCGGCCGGTGGCGACCAGCAGCGCGTCGCCTCGCACGGCGGAGCCGTCTTCGCAGATGACTTCCACCTCGTCACCGACCTCATGAGCGTCGACAATGCGGCGATGGGTGTGGATCTCCCACTTTTTGGCGGCGATGTCGGTGAAGCGCATCATGATCGTGTCGTCGTGACCGCGCAGCAGCGCGCTGCCCCGGATCACCAACGACACGTGGCTGCCCAGCGACGAGAA
The DNA here is from genome assembly GCA_963744085.1 of uncultured Actinomycetota bacterium. GTDB lineage: Bacteria > Actinomycetota > Actinomycetes > Mycobacteriales > Mycobacteriaceae > Mycobacterium. The sequence goes on along the minus strand of CAVUSK010000008.1, from coordinate 451,831 downwards.
GATGTGGGCGAATTCGGTGGCGACATAGCCGCCGCCGACGATCACGAGATGTCGTGGCAGCTCAGGGATCCGCATGATCGTGTCGCTGGTGTGGTACGGCACTTGCGAGTCGGCGATCTCCTTGGGTACCACCGCGCGCGAGCCGGCGGCGATCACCACTTTCTCGGCGGTGAACTCCTCGCCTCCGTCGACACGCAGCGTGTGGTGCCCGTTTCGGCTCTGCCCGAACCGGACGTGCCGGTCGTAGACCGTGACGTTGGGCGACGATCGCCGAAAATTCTCGCCGCTGAGCGCCAACGGATCGATACGGCCGAAGATCCGGGAAACGATGTCGGGCCACCGCACTCCGCCCACGCGGGCGTCGACTCCGAATCGCGTTGAGTCGTCGGCGCTTTCAGCTATCTCAGCGGCATACACGAACATCTTCGTCGGTATGCAGCCGACGTTCAGGCAGGTGCCGCCGAACACGTTCTGCTCGCAGATCGCCACGGCCATGTCGGCGTAACGCTCGTCGAGAATCGTGTTCCCCGAGCCGGTTCCGATGATCGCGAGGTCGTAATGCGTCATGACATCTGCCTCGCGTCGGTGCTGTCCGGCCTTTCCACGAGTGCCGTATACCAATCCAGCCATGCCTCCAACTCCCGGTACGCGGCCTGGCGGGCCTCGGCCAGCGACAGGAACACATCGTGTTTGGCGTCCGCGACCGGCACGATCCGCGTGCGATTGCCGACGCACCCCGCCCAACGCGCGATCTGTGCGACGTCGAGCACCGCGTCGCCCCGCTGCATCGCCGCGGGATCCCTGGTCTCGGCAACGCTGCGGTCCGAGCGCAGGATCAGATTCGGCACACCGACGTCGAGCCCGCGATGCAACTGGGCCTGCCCACGCCGGACCGCGTGGATCCACCCGACCGTGACGGGAAACCCGCCGAGCGGCTTCCACGCGAGGTTGTAGTCGAACTCACCGCCGTAGTCGCGGTGCAGGCTGCTCCCGTACCCGCCCTCGGTGGACCCGCGCACAATGCGCTTGCTGCCGAACCGCGACGCGGCACCCATTGCCGCCGAAGCCACAGTGGCGCGGAGGATCGCCGGGCCGTGAATATCAAAGAACGGGCTGTTGAGCACGAGCCCGCCAATGCCTACCGCCGGTGTCGCGCTCCGGCGCCGGAGCCGGTCCAGCCACAGCGTGACGATCAGCCCGCCGGCGGAGTGGCCGTAAGCGAGGATCTTTGCGCCCCCCGTTTCTGCCGCGATGACGGATGCCGCGTCCTCGAGTTCGCGGTCGTAGCGCGCCAGGTCCGTGGTGAAGTGCGGGGTCTGACCCTCACGCCACGACCGCCCACATTTGCGCAGGTCGAGCGCGTAGAACGCGAACCCGCGAGCGGTGAATGCCTTTGCGAGTTCGGTGTTGAAGAAGTAGTCCGTGTAACCGTGCACCGCAAGCACGGCATGCTTGGCCGGCGACGCGGCGTTCTCACCCGAGCCTTTGCCGACGAGGGTGGCGGCGATCTCGCCCTCACCGTCGGGATCGGCGCCCAGGGGCAGCGTGCGCTGCCAATATCCATCGAGGACGTCGGGCTGCCAGTCAGTCTGCTCTTCGCGCACGCGGCTCATCGCGTTCGCCCTCTCACAGGACTCACCTTAGCCAGGTCAACCGCACCCGCCGCGATAACCTGAGGTCAGTTAGTGCCCGCCGCCACAAAGGACGATCCAACTGGTGTCAGACCGCAAGGCAGTCGAGAAGACTGACGTCGTGCTGGTGGGCGCCGGGATCATGAGCGCCACACTGGGTGCGCTGCTGCGGCTGGTGGAACCGGGCTGGTCGATCACTCTGGTGGAGCGGTTGGACGGCGCGGCCGCCGAGAGCAGCGGTTCTTGGAACAACGCCGGCACCGGGCACTCGGCGTTGTGCGAGCTGAACTACACCCCGGAGTCGGCCGACGGCTTCATCGACATCACCCGTGGTGTCCGAATCAACGAGCAGTTCCAGGTCTCCCGACAGTTCTGGGCGTACGCCGTCGAGAACGGGGTGCTCACCGACGCGCGCGGCTTTATCAACCCGGTGCCACACGTCAGCTTCGGGCACGGCGCCCGCCAGGTCGACTTCCTGCGCCGGCGCCGTGACGCCCTGGCGCACAACCCGCTGTTTGCGTCCATCGAATTCATCGTCGGCGCAGACGAATTCGTCCGCCGACTGCCGCTGATGGCCGCCAAGCGGGACCTGTCCGAACCCGTCGCGCTGGAGTGGTCGCAGGATGGCACCGACATCGACTTCGGGTCGCTGACCAAGCAGCTGATCGGCTATGCGGTACAGAGCGGCACCGTCGCGTTGTTCGGCCACGAGGTCCGCGGTCTGCGTCGTGAGTCCGACGGCACGTGGACTGTGACGATCCGCAACAACCGCACCGGCGAGAAGCGAAGGATCAACACCAAATTCGTGTTCGTCGGCGCCGGCGGCTATGCGCTGCCACTCCTGCAGAAGTCAGGTATCTCTGAGGCGAAGGGATTTGGTGGCTTCCCGATCGGCGGCAAGTTCCTGCGGTCGTCGAATCCCGCGCTGGTGCACGCCCACCGGGCCAAGGTCTACGGGTTCCCGGCGGCGGGTGCGCCCGGGAATTCGGCGCCGCATCTCGACATGCGAATCATCAGTGGCAAGCCATGGCTGTTGTTCGGCCCGTTCGTGTGGTGGACGCCGAAGTACTTGAGGCACGGCCATCTGACAGACCTGCCCGCCTCGGTCAAAGCCGGCAATTTGTCTTCGATGCTCAATGTCGGCGTGACCGAGATGAGCTTGGTCAACTATTTGGTTCGCCAGTTGATGCTCTCAGACACGGACCGAGTGCAAGCGCTGCGCGAGTTCGTCCCGGCTGCAACCGATTCCGATTGGAACACCATCGATGCGGGGGTGCGCGTGCAGATCATCCGTCCCAAGGGCAGAGGCGGAGTGCTGGAATTCGGCACCACAGTGCTGAGCGCCGCAGACGGCAGCGTCGCCGGCCTGCTCGGTGCATCGCCGGGTGCGTCGACGGCTGTTCCGGCGATGCTGGGCGTGATGGAGCGTTGTTTCGGCGACCGCTACCAGTCGTGGCTGCCCAAGTTGAAGGAGATGGTGCCGTCACTGGGGACGACGCTGTCCGACGAGCCGCGGCTCTTCGAGGAAGTGCGGGATTGGGGGACGAAGGTGCTCGGACTGAACACGGCGGTTCCGACATGACGGTGGCCCTGCACCGGTCCTGGGCCAAGGACCTGGACACCGCGACGCTCTACGAGTTGCTCAAGCTGCGGGTCGAGGTGTTCGTCGTCGAACAGGCCTGCCCTTACCCGGAACTCGACGGCCGCGACCTGCTCCCCGAGACTCGCCACTTCTGGCTGGAAGGCCCGCGGGGTGAGGTGATCTGCACCCTGCGCTTAATGGAGGAGCACGCCGGCGGCCAGAAAGCGTTCCGGCTGGGCCGGCTGTGCACCCGCAAGGAAGCCAGGGGACACGGCCACACGACGAGGCTGCTCCAAGCTGCGCTGGCCGACGTCGGGGACTACCCGTGCCGGATCGATGCTCAGACCTACCTCGAGGAGATGTACGCCCACCACGGATTCGTCCGCTCCGGAGACGAGTTCCTTGACGATGGCATCCCGCATGTGCCGATGGTGCGGGCCGGTACGCGGTACGGCGAGGCACCATGACACCGCCGATCTACCCGTTCAGCGCGATCGTCGGACATGAGTTGCTCCGTCTTGCGCTGGTGCTGTGTGCGGTCCGCCCGGAGATCGGCGGTGTGCTGATCCGTGGTGAGAAGGGCACGGCGAAGTCGACGGCGGTGCGCGGTTTGGCGGCGGTGTTGGCCGAGACCGGCTTCGGCCGGCTGGTGGAGTTGCCGATCGGCGCCACCGAGGACCGGGTGATCGGATCGCTGGACCTGCAGCGCCTGCTGCGCGAGGGCGAGCATGCGTTCACCCCCGGCCTGCTGGCCGATGCGCACGGCGGTGTGCTCTACGTCGACGAAGTGAACCTGCTGCAGGATCACCTCGTCGACGTGCTGCTCGACGCCGCCGCGATGGGGCGCGTGCACATCGAACGCGAAGGTGTTTCGCACAACCACGAGGCCAGGTTCGTGCTGGTCGGCACCATGAACCCGGAAGAGGGTGAGCTGCGGCCGCAGCTGCTGGACCGGTTCGGGCTGACGGTCGATGTGCGGTCGTCCCGGGACGTCGACGAGCGTGTGGAAGTGATCCGGCAGCGGATGGCGTTCGAGGCAGACCCCGCGGCTTTCGCGCGCCGCTACGCCGAGGCCGATGCCGCGTTGGCGCAGCGGATCGCCGCTGCCCGCGCCGCCGTCGGCGACGTGGTGTTGCCCGACCCGGAGGTGCGCCGAATCGCGTCGCTGTGTGCGTCGTTCGGTGTCGACGGGATGCGGGCCGATCTGGTGGTGGCGCGCGCAGCGGCGGCGCATGCCGCGTGGCGGGGCGCAGGCACCGTCGACGAAGAGGACATCAGGGTGGCGGCGCAACTCGCGCTGCCGCACCGCCGGCGCCGCGACCCGTTCGACGAGCCCGGGCTTGACCCGCAGACGCTCGACGACGCGCTCGCCCAGGCTCTGGGGCCAGATGGCGACGGGCCCGACCCGGATCCGCCCGGCGGTGGCGAGTCGAATCCCGTTGATTCGCTGGGCGATTCGAAAGCAGCAGCGTCGTCAGCTGCTTCGCCTCCGCGACCGAGCGCCCCACCGGCCGCGCCGTTTCGCACCCGTCTGCTCACCGTGCCGGGAGTGGGCGACGGTGCCCCCGGCCGCCGCTCGCGCGCGCGAAACCGGTCCGGCACGGCGGTGCGCGCGCACGCATCCGACGGTTTCGGAGTCCATCTGTTCGGCACGGTGCTGGCCGCCGCCCGCCGCGCGGACACGCCCGGGCCGCCTCGCGTCGAATCCGGCGACCTCCGCCGGGCCATCCGCGAAGGGCGGGAGGCCAACCTGGTGATCTTCGTCGTCGACGCGTCAGGGTCGATGGCCGCCCGTGACCGGATGGCCGCGGTCAGCGGCGCGACGTTGTCGCTGTTACGTGACGCCTACCAACGCCGCGACAAGGTCGCTGTGATCACGTTCCGGGGCGCAAGCGCGAAAGTCCTTCTGCCGCCCACGTCCTCGGTGCACATTGCGTCGCGCCGGCTGACGCGGTTCGAGACGGGCGGCAAAACGCCCCTGGCGCAGGGACTTCTGGCTGCCCGCGACATGGTTGCGCGGGAACGTGTGCGCGACCCTGCCCGGCGCAGCCTGGTCGTGGTGCTTACCGACGGTCGTGCGACCGGTGGCACCGACCCGGTGGGACGGGCGGGCGCGGCAGCGGCGCTGCTGGTCGCCGAGGATGCGGCCGCCATCGTCGTCGACTGCGAAACATCGTGGGTGCGGCTCGGACTGGCCGAGCAGCTTGCCGGCCGACTGGATGCGCCGACGGTCCGGTTGGCACAGCTGCGGGCCGACGGCCTGGCTGACGTCGTGCGCGGCGCCGCCTGAGAAGGAGAAACGACCATGCCGCAGGGCCGGCCGATCGCGATACCCGACGACGGGCTGACCACCCGGGCGCGTCGGCAGACCCCACTCTTGGCGGTGCATACCGGAACGGGCAAGGGGAAGTCCACAGCGGCATTCGGGATGGCGTTGCGGGCGTGGAATGCTGGCTTGTCCATCGCGGTGTTCCAGTTCGTCAAAAGCGCGAAGTGGAAAGTGGGTGAGGAGAACGCATTCCGCGAACTCGGCCGGCTTCACGACGAGCAGGGCATCGGCGGCAGCGTCGAGTGGCACAAGATGGGAGCCGGCTGGTCGTGGTCGCGCAAGGAAGGCACCTCCGACGATCACGCTGCAGCGGCCGCCGATGGCTGGGCCGAGATCGCACGCCGGTTGGCGCAGCAGCGCCACGACTTCTATCTGCTCGACGAGTTCACCTACCCGCTGAAGTGGGACTGGGTGGATGTCGACGACGTGGTCGCCACGCTCACCGGCCGGCCGGGCACGCAACATGTCGTGATCACCGGGCGTGACGCCCCGCAGCGGTTGCTCGACGCGGCCGACCTGGTCACCGAGATGGCCAAGGTCAAGCATCCGATGGACGCCGGCCGCAAGGGCCAGAAGGGCATCGAGTGGTGAGCCCCGCTTCCCTAACCTCCGCGAGAACCTCCGCGAGCGTGCGTGTTTGCAGCGCGACACGCCGTCATGGGGTCGAACTTTACGCACGCTCGCGGCGGGCGGGAGGGGCGTGAGCACGCCGGCTCTGGTGATCGCCGCGCCGTCGTCGGGTAGCGGAAAGACCACCGTGGCAACGGGTTTGATCGGTGCCCTGCGCCGCACCGGCCAGACCGTTGCGCCGTTCAAGGTGGGGCCCGACTACATCGACCCGGGCTACCACACGTTGGCTGCCGGCCGCCCCGGCCGCAATCTCGACCCCGTGCTCGTCGGCGAGCAGCTCATCGGACCGTTGTACCGGCACGGCTGCGGCGGCGCCGACATCGCTGTCGTAGAAGGCGTGATGGGCCTGTTCGACGGGCGCATCGGCGAGAACGCGGTGGGGCCTGCGCGCGGCTCGACTGCGCATGTCGCGGGTCTGCTCGGCGCGCCGGTGGTTCTGGTCGTCGACGGCCGGGGCCAGAGCCAGAGCATCGCTGCGCTGCTGCACGGGTTCTCGACGTTCGACACCAGTGTGCGCATCGCGGGGGTCATCCTCAATCGCGTCGGTTCGGCGCGTCACGAAGAAGTGCTGCGTCAGGCCTGCGCGGAGGTCGGCATGCAGGTTTTCGGCGCGATTCCCCGGCATCCAGAATTAGGCCTTCCCTCAAGGCATTTGGGATTGGTCACGGCTGCCGAGCACGGTGCGCTCGCCGTCAATGCGGTCGATGCGATGGCCGATGTCGTGGCCACACACGTCGAACTCGCGGGCATGGTGCGTGTCGCCGCCGCCACCGTGGCGGACGAGCCGTGGGACCCGGTGGCCGCAGTCGGTCGCTCCGCTGCCGGCCACGTGACTGTCGCGATCGCCGCGGGAAAGGCGTTCACGTTCGGTTATGCCGAGCACGTCGAGATGCTCCAGGCCGCGGGCGCGGAGGTCGTCGGCTTCGACCCGCTCGCTGACACGCTGCCGTCGGGCACCGACGCACTCGTGCTCCCGGGCGGGTTCCCGGAGCAGTTCACCGCCGAGCTCGCCGCCAATGACATTGCACGGCAACAGGTCCGGGCACTGGCCGCAAGTGGAGCGCCGGTGCACGCCGAATGTGCCGGTCTGACCTACCTGGTGTCGGAGCTTGACGGGCATCCGATGTGCGACGTGCTGGCGGGGTCGGCACGGTTCAGCGATCACCTCACTCTCGGCTATCGCGACGCCGTGGCCATCACCGACTCGCCGGTCCACGCGACGGGCGAGCGCGCGGTTGGCCACGAATTCCACCGCACCACTGTGGAATTCGTGGAAAGTTATCAACCGGCGTGGGTCTATTCGGGTGACCAGATCCCCGCGGTGCGCGAGGGCGCCGTCCATTTAGGCGTACACGCGTCGTATCTGCACACACATCCGGCCGCATCGCCGGGTGCGGTGGCGCGCTTCGTCGTACATGCCGCGGGTTCTAGGCTCGCGCCGATGAGCCGCTTGCGCGAAGAGGATTCAACACAGTGACCGAGAACGCGTACCTGGTCGGACTCCGGCTGGACGGCAAGAAGGTCGTCGTGGTCGGCGGCGGCAGCGTCGCCCAGCGCCGTCTGCCGCTGCTGATCGCCAGCGGCGCCGCCGTGCACGTGATCACCCGGTCCGCGACCCCGGCAGTCGAGGCACTGAGCCGGCAGGAGCCCGGAATCACCTTAGAACTCAGGGAGTATCGGGATGGCGATCTCGACGGCGCCTGGTACGCGATCGCGGCAACTGACGAGCCGGCCGTCAACGCGACGATAGTCGCGGAGGCCGAGACGCGCCACATCTTCTGCGTCCGTGCCGACATCGCCCGCGACGGAACCGCGGTCACGCCGGCGTCGTTCGAATACGAAGGCCTTGCGGTCGGAGTGCTCGCCGGTGGCGAACATCGGCGATCCGCCACCATCCGATCGGCGATTCACGAAGCGTTGCAACAGGGCATCATCACTGCCGAGACGCCGGAGATCGTGCACGGCGGCGTCGCGCTCGTCGGCGGCGGACCGGGTGACCCGGAACTGATCACGGTGCGGGGACGGCGTCTGCTGGCGCACGCCGACGTCGTCGTCGCGGACAGGCTGGCGCCCGCGCAGCTGCTCGCCGAACTGCCGCCGAACGTCGAGGTGATCGACGCCGCGAAGATCCCGTACGGCCGTGCGATGGCTCAGGACGCCATCAACACCGTGCTCATCGACCGGGCCAGGGAGGGAAAGTTCGTGGTGCGCCTCAAGGGCGGCGATCCGTTCGTGTTCGCCCGCGGCTACGAAGAAGTGCTGGCGTGCGCCGACGCCGGCATCCCGGTGACGGTTGTGCCGGGTGTAACCAGCGCCATAGCCGTGCCTGCGCTGGCCGGCATCCCGGTCACACATAGGTCGGTCACGCACGAGTTCGTGGTGGTCAGCGGCCACGTCGCTCCTGGAGACCCGGAATCGTTAGTGAATTGGGACGCACTGGCCGCGATGTCGGGCACGATCGTGCTGATGATGGCCGTCGAACGCATCGAGCTATTCGCCGAAGCGTTGCTCAAAGGCGGCCGACCTGCGGAAACACCGGTTCTGGTGGTGCAGCAGGGCACGACGGCAGCCGAGCGGACTGTGCGCACGACGCTTGCTGACGCGTCTAAAAACATTCGCGAAGAAGGCGTTCGACCTCCGGCGATCATCGTGATCGGGACGGTCGCAGGCTTCGCGGAATTAAAGAAAGACTAAGAGTACTGTAAGGTAACGCTGCATGACGGCTCTCAATGACGCGGGGCGCCCGGCCGTGGGGAAACCCCCAGGACGGACAGCCCTGGATCGCGCCAATCGTGCCGCCCTCGACGCTTCCCGACGCACCACATGGTCCCGGCCTGAGTGGCTGCCGTCGCGGCGGTTCATCGCCGCGGTGGTCGCGATCGGAGGAATGCAGCTTCTGGCGACGATGGACAGCACGGTCGCGATCGTCGCGCTGCCCAAGATCCAAGACGAGCTGAACCTGTCCGACGCCGGCCGTAGCTGGGTGATCACGGCCTACGTGCTGACCTTCGGCGGCCTGATGCTGCTCGGCGGCCGGCTCGGCGACACTATCGGCCGCAAGCGCACGTTTATCGCGGGCGTCGCGATGTTCACGATCGCATCGATTCTGTGCGGGCTGGCATGGGACGAGGCGACTCTGGTTACCGCGCGGCTGGCTCAGGGCATCGGCGCGGCGATCGCATCACCGACCGCGCTGGCGCTGATTGCGACCACATTTCCCAAGGGACCGGCCCGCAACGCCGCGACGGCAATCTTTGCCGCGATGACCGGCATCGGCTCGGTGATGGGACTCATCGTCGGCGGCGCGCTGACCGAGGTGTCTTGGCGGTTGGCCTTCCTGGTCAACGTGCCGATCGGCGTGCTGATGCTGTACCTGGCGTACACGACGCTGACCGAGACGCACCGCGAGCCGATGAAACTTGATGCAACGGGCGCAATCCTGGCCACCCTCGGCTGTACCGCGGCCGTGTTCGGCTTCTCGATGGGCCCGGAACAGGGCTGGCTGTCACCGGTGACGCTGAGCTCCGGAATCGCTGCGCTGGTGTTCCTCGGCGCGTTCGCGCTGGTGGAACGCACCGCCGAAAACCCGCTGGTGCCGTTCGACCTGTTCCGTGACCGCAACCGGGTGGCGACGTTCGCCGCGGTCTTCCTGGCCGGCGGGGTGATGTTCACACTCACCGTCCTGATCGGCCTGTACGTGCAGGACATCATGGGCTACAGCGCGCTGCGCGCGGGCATCGGCTTCATTCCGTTCGTGATCGCGCTCGGCATAGGGCTGGGCGTGTCGTCGCACCTGGTGTCGCTGTTCCCGCCCCGGTTACTCGTGATGGGCGGCGGCGTGCTGGTGTTGGCGGCGATGATCTACGGCTCGACGCTCAACGGCGGCATCCCTTATTTCCCGAACCTGGTGCTGCCGATCACCGTCGGCGGGTTCGGGATCGGCATGATCGTCGTCCCGCTGACCGTGTCGGCGATCGCTGGCGTCGGGTTCGACCGGATCGGTCCGGTGTCGGCGATCGCGCTGATGGCGCAGAACCTCGGCGGACCGGTGGTGTTGGCCGTGATCCAGGCCGTCATTACTTCGCGCACGCTGTATCTGGGCGGCACCACCGGCCCGGTGAAGAACATGAACCCCGCGCAGCTCCACGCGCTCGACCACGGCTACACCTATGGCCTGCTGTGGGTGGCAGCGGTGGCCGTGCTTGTCGGCGCCGCGGCGCTGTTTATCGGCTACACCTCGAATGAGGTCGCGCACGCGCAGGAAGTCAAGGACGCGGTGGACGCCGGAGAGCTTTAGCTCGGGCTTTAGCTCGACATCCGGCACCCGAGAGCTTTAGGCCTAGCTCCGGACTTTTCGCCCACCTTTTGCGCCAACTCGCGGCATAGATTGACGTTTGCGCCTTTACTTTCTGGATGACCACCACCGAATCCGGCTCAGCGACTGAACAGCTCACCATCGAGATCCGCAACCCAGCCGACGGCCGCCTCGTCGGGAAAGTGCCGGTCGAAACGGCCGAATCCGTCGCGGCGAAGGTCCGCGAACTGCGGCTGTTCCAGCCGGAATGGGAAGCGCTTGGGCCGCGGGGCCGTAAAGAATGGCTGCTGAAGTTCGGCGATTGGATGCTTGACAATGCCGATCCCATCACCGATGTGCTGCAGTCGGAAACCGGAAAGACGCGAGCCGACGCCAGCGTGGAAGTGCCCGGCATTGCCGACTACGTCAGCTATTGGGCACGCAACGCCGAGAGCTTCCTCGCCGACACGCGCGCGAAGCCTCACGGCCCGCTCGATGTCGGCAAGAAGCTGACCGTGGTCCACCGACCGTACCCAGTGGTCGGTGTCATCACGCCGTGGAACTTCCCGTTCGCGATGCCCGGCATCGATGTGGCTGCGGCTCTTGCCGCCGGCGCGGCCGTGTTGCTCAAGCCGTCCGAGGTGACGCCGCTGAGCGCCGTCGAGTTCGTCCGGGGTTGGCGTGAGATCGGTGCGCCGCCGGTTCTGGCGATCGCCACCGGCTACGGCGAGACCGGTGCCGCCCTCGTCGCCAACGTCGACTTCATTCAGTTCACCGGTTCCACCAAAACCGGCCGCGTCATCGCCCGGCAGTGCGCCGAACGATTGATTCCGTACAGCTTGGAACTCGGCGGCAAGGACCCCGCGCTTGTGCTTGCCGACGCTGACCTCGACCGCGCGGCGAACGGCATCGCCTGGGGCGGCATGTGGAACTCCGGACAGGTGTGCACGTCGGTGGAGCGCGTATATGTCGAGGCGCCGGTGTATGACGAATTCCTCGCCAAGCTCGCCGACAACATCCGGCAGTTGCGGCAAGGCCAGGATGGGGCGGGGCGAAAGGATCGCTATCGGTACGACGTCGGCTCGATGGCCACCGCCGCCCAACGTGACATCGTCAAGCGCCATGTCGATGACGCGGTTGCTAACGGCGCCAAGGTGTTGACGGGTGGCAAGCCGACCGGTGTCGGCACGTTCTTCGAACCGACGGTGCTCGCCGACGTCGACCAAACCATGTCGTGCATGCAGGAGGAGACCTTCGGTCCCACGTTGCCCGTCGTCAAGGTCGCCGACGAGGAGGAGGCGATCCGACTGGCCAACGACTCCTCCTACGGGCTGTCTGCCACGGTGTGGACCGGCGACAAGGAACGGGGTGAACGTGTCGCGCGTCGACTCGACGTCGGTGCGGTGAACGTCAACGACGCGCTGGCCAACCTGTTTATCCCTGGCATCCCGATGGGTGGTTGGAAGGACTCGGGCGTGGGTTACCGCTCCGGTGGGGCTGCAGGAGTGCTGAAGTATTGCCGCCAACAGGCCATCACAACCCCGCGCATTCCCACACAGGCCAAGGAAATGTTGTGGTATCCGGTGTCTCGGCGCCGCATCAGGGTGGCGCTCGGTGTCATGCGGGCGGCGGCTGGCCGCGGGATACGCCGGTTCGGTCTGAAGCCACGATCCCCGAACAAGTAGACCTCGTGCGCAGGCGACTGCCGGCGGGGTGATGTTCACACTTACCGTGCTGATCGGTCTGTACGTGCAGGACATCATGGGCTACAGCGCGCTGCGCGCGGGCGTCGGCTTCATTCCGTTCGTGATCGCGCTCGGCATCGGGCTGGGCGTGTCGTCGCACCTGGTGTCGCTGTTCCCGCCGCGTTACTCGTGATGGGCGGCGGCGTGCTGGTGCTGGAAGCGATGATCTACGGCTCGACGCTCAGCGGCGGCATCCTTTATTTCCCGAACCTGGTGCTGCCGATCACCGTCGGCGGGTTCGGGATCGGCATGATCCAGGCCGTCATTACTTCGCGCACGCTGTATCTGGGCGGCACCACCGGCCCGGTGAAGAACATGAACCCCGCGCAGCTCCACGCTCTCGACCACGGCTACACCTATGGCCTGCTGTGGGTGGCAGCGGTGGCCCTGCTTGTCGGCGCGCCGAACGGCCACTTAGTGCACGCTTTTTGCCGAAAACCGTGTCATAAGTGGCCGTTCGCCGCCCGAACCTACGCGTCGGTAGGGTAGGCAGCCATGTTCGCGGCGCGGCGCACCCCACGGTCGTCGCGCGCATTGGCTTCCAGCGTCGTCGGGATCGCGATCGTCGCGATCACCGGCATGCAGCTGATGTCGACCCTCGACGGGACCATCGTCGTGGTCGCGCTGCCGCGTATGCAGGCCGAACTGGGCATGTCCGACTCGGCGAAAAGCTGGGTGATCACCGCATACGTGCTGACGTTCGGAGGTCTGCTGCTGCTCGGCGGACGCGTCGGCGACGCGGTGGGGCACAAGCGCGCGTTCATTGCCGGGGTCGGCCTGTTCACCGCGGCGTCGCTGGTCTGCGGGGTGTCGTTCGATCCGGCGATGCTGATCGTGGCCCGGGCGGTGCAGGGCGCTGGTGCCGCGGTCGCGGCACCGACCGGCCTGGCGCTGATCGCGTCGACGTACGCGGTCGGGCACGCCCGCAACCAGGCGATGGCGGTGTCGGCGGCGATGCAGGGCGTGGGTTCGGTGCTGGGCCTGGTACTCGGCGGTGCATTCACGGTGATTTCATGGCGGCTCGCGTTCCTGATCAATGTGCCCATCGGCATCGTGATCATCACGATCGCGCACACCCGGCTGCGCGAAACCCACCGCGAACGGCTGAGGCTTGACGCCGCCGGCGCGGTATTGGCGACGCTCGCCTGCACCACGGCGGTGCTGGTGTTCACGCAGGGCCCGCCGGTGGGCTGGGTCAATCCGTGGGTGATCGGCGCCGGGGTGGCCACCGTGCTGCTGTTCGCTGCATTCCTCGCAGTGGAACGCACGGCCGAGCACCCGCTGGTGCCGTTGTCTTTGTTTACCCACCGCAACCGGGTGATGACGTTCGTGTCGCTGTTTCTGGCCGGTGGTGCGCTGCTGACGCTGACCGTGATGATCGGGCTGTATGTGCAGGACGTGCTCGGCTATTCGGCGTTGCGCGCCGGCATCAGCTTCATCCCGTTCGCCGTCGCACTCGGGTTGGGAAACGTGTCGGCGGCGCGGGTGGCGCCACTGATCGCCCCGCGCTGGCTGATCATCGGCGGCGGCTCGTTCGTGCTCGGCGCGATGCTGTACGGCTCGACACTGAACCGCAAGATCTCGTATTTCCCTGACCTGTTCGTGCCGATCATCATCGGCGGGTTCGGCATCGGCGTGATCTCGGTGGTGCTTCCGCTGTGTGCGCTGGCCAATGTCGGTCCGCGCGAGATCGGCCCGGTGTCGGCGATCACGCTGATGGTGCAGAACCTCGGCGGACCGCTGGTGCTTGTCGCGATCCAGGCGGTGCAGACTTCGCGGACGCTGTACCTCGGGGGGACTACAGGGCCGGTTCGGGACATGACTCCCGCGCAGCTCGACGCGCTCGACCACGGTTACACCTACTCGTTGCTCTGGATAGCCGCGATCGCGGTGCTGGTCGGCATCAGCGCGTTCTGGATCGGATTCTCGGCTCGGCAGATCGCGGCCGCCCAGCACACTCGCGAGGCGGTGGAAGCCGGCGAGATTTAGGCCCGCTATAAGGTTGTCGGCTGTGATCACCCGCATGTCCGAGTTGTTCCTGCGCACGCTGCGCGAGGACCCCGCCGACGCCGAGGTGCCAAGCCACAAGCTGTTGATCCGGGCAGGTTACATACGGCCCATCGGGCCCGGCCTGTACTCGTGGCTGCCGCTTGGTTTGCGCGTGCTGCGCAAAATCGAGCGCATTGTCCGTGAAGAGATGAACGCGATTGGCGGGCAGGAGATTCTGTTCCCTGCGCTGCTTCCGCGCGGCCCTTACGAGACGACGAACCGCTGGGCGGAATACGGCGACGGAGTGTTTCGGCTCAAGGACCGTCGCGGCAGCGACTACATGCTCGGGCCGACGCACGAAGAGTTCGTCACGCTCACGGTCAAGGGGGAGTACAGCTCTTACAAGGACTTTCCGCTGCTGCTGTATCAAATCCAGACGAAATACCGCGACGAGGCGCGTCCACGCGCCGGCCTTCTGCGCGTCCGTGAATTCTTGATGAAGGATTCGTATTCGTTCGACATCGACGACGCCGGACTGAAGGCGCAGTACCACGCGCACCGCGAGGCTTACCAGCGGATCTTCGATCGGATGGCCATACGCTACGTGGTCGTCTCGGCGGTGTCAGGGGCGATGGGCGGCAGCGCATCCGAAGAGTTCCTGGCTGAAAGTCTCATCGGCGAAGACACTTTCGTGCGCTGCATGGAGTCCGGCTATGCCGCGAACGTAGAGGCCGTGATCACCGCGCGACCCGAACCGCTGCCGTTCGACGACCTGCCGCAAGCCGTCGTGCACGACACACCCGATACGCCGACGATTGCGACGCTGGTCGATTGGGCCAACTCCGCGGGTCTCGGCCGCAAGATCACCGCCGTGGACACACTGAAGAACGTCGTGATCAAGGTTCGCGAGCCCGGCGGCGAGTGGGAGCTGCTGGCCGTCGGCGTGCCGGGTGATCGCGAAATCGACGAGAAGCGGCTGGGTGCCGCGCTGGACCCCGCCGAGTATGCGTTGCTCGATGACGACGACTTCAAGAAGTACGCCTTTCTGGTCAAGGGCTACATCGGTCCAAAAGCATTGGCCGAGAATGGAGTCCGCTATCTAGTGGATCCCCGTGTCGTCGACGGGACGAGTTGGATCACCGGCGCCGACGCTTTGGGCAAGCACGTCGTCGGCTTGGTCGCCGGTCGCGACTTCGTGCCGGACGGCACGATCGAAGCCGCCGAGGTACGCGACGGGGATATGTCGCCCGACGGTGCGGGGCGGCTGGTGTCGGCGCGCGGCATCGAGGTCGGTCACGTCTTCCAACTCGGCCGCAAGTACACCGACGCGTTCTCGGTCGATGTGCTCGGCGAGGACGGAAAGCCGGTGCGGCTCACGATGGGTTGCTACGGCGTCGGGGTGTCGCGACTTGTGGCGGTGATCGCCGAACAGCATCACGACGACATCGGGCTTCGGTGGCCGTCGTCGGTGTCGCCGTTCGACGTGCACTTGGTGATCGCCAACAAGGACGCCGCCGCGCGCGACGGCGCCGCGGAGTTGGCCCGCGACCTGGATCGCCTCGGCATCGACGTCCTGCTCGACGATCGGCAAGCATCGCCGGGCGTGAAATTCAAGGATGCCGAATTGTTGGGTGTGCCATGGATCGTGGTGGCCGGCCGCGGTTGGGCGGACGGAATTGTCGAGCTGCGCAACCGATTCAGCGGCGAGACGCGCGAGGTTCCCGTCGATGCTGCGCCGACGGAGATCGCGGCCGCCGTCTCCGGGTGAGCGTTATTCGCTGCCGCCGGGAAACGGCACTGTCAACGGCCATGCGTTCAGCACCTGCCGCCAGCGTGCCGCACGCACCGCGCACTGGGTCAGCGCGGTCACCGCGAAGTCCCGGTCCGCGGACGACTTCGCCTGCTCCAGCACCGCACGCCAGGCCACCGCGTCGTCGGTTTCCATCCTGAGGGCCAGCGTGGCGGCGTCTTTCCAGTTCTTCACCGCGATCGGCAATTGGTAGCCCACCGCGGCGACGGGCGCGATCACCGAGCGGGACGCGAGCATCTGAATCGCCGCATCCCGCCTGGCGCGGTGTTCGGCGAGGGAATCGGAGACGAGATCGTTGAGCTCCGGCATCGAGTGGGCAGACACGAAGCCGTAGCCGTAGATCGTCCCGTGCTCGGCGGCGATGGCGTCAGCCACTGCCTTGTCATCAGCTGACGCGGGCTGCTTGGTCGGAGTGGGCTGCGGGGACGTCAATGCGCCGGCTCCGTGATGGTCAGTGAGACGGTGACCGAGGTGGTGCAGGCCGCGGCGATGGAGCCCAGCAGGCCGGCTCGATAGCCGGAGAGATTCGCGGCCAGTTTGGCTGCGCTGTCGGCCGATTCGTGCAGGGCCGCGATGACATCGTCTCGCGTGGGAGGTTCAGATGCGGCTGCTGACGTGGTCGGGGCCGGGGGATTCGACGACGTCGTGGTCTCGCCGGCCGCACGGGCGATCTCTTGTGACAGCGCCTTCG
Source organism: uncultured Actinomycetota bacterium (assembly GCA_963744085.1). Classification (GTDB taxonomy): domain Bacteria; phylum Actinomycetota; class Actinomycetes; order Mycobacteriales; family Mycobacteriaceae; genus Mycobacterium. The sequence goes on along the minus strand of CAVUSK010000008.1, from coordinate 435,130 downwards.
CGTGGGCGGCGCGCTCGTCGGCGACGACGTTGAGCACTGGGGAGTAGAACGGGCCGGCCGCGGTCGCGGCCCCTCGGGCCATTGCGCTGTCGCGTTGGGCGAGGCCGAGTTGGGACTCCAGTTCTTCGGGCTGGGGCGGCTCGGGAGAGCCACAGGCGGAAACTGTTGCGCCGAGCGCGGCGAGTGCGGCTGCACCGAGGAGGACGCGGCGCCGGGTGAATCGAGGAGCGGCGCCGGGCATGGGCGACATCCTGCCATCCGTGCCGTCGGGGCCGCCGAGCGTGGCGCGGCGGAGAGGATTGCTGAACTTTCGATCGCGTCGTGAACAGCCGGTTCTGGCGTATCGTTAACAGTTGGCTCCGCATTGCGGAGCTTGGGCCGGACAACTCAAGATGAGGAGCTCGCCGTGGCCACGGGGCTGCCGTCGCAGGAACAGGTGATCGAGCTACTCGATAACGAGTTCGCGCGCGCCGGCTACGAGATCGAGAACGTGGTCGTCGACGCCGCGGCCCGTCCGCCCCGCATCACAGTGATCGCCGACGGTGATCGTCCGCTGGACCTGGACACCATTTCGTCGCTGTCCCGGCGAGCGTCGGCACTGCTCGATGACCTGGATAACGGAGCTACCGGCTCTACCAGGTACGTGCTCGAGGTCAGTTCACCCGGGGTCGACAGGCCGCTGACCAGCGAGAAGCACTTTCGACGCGCCCGCGGGCGCAGGGCCGAGCTGACGCTCACCGACGGCTCATCGATCACCGGCCGGCTCGGTGCCACCGACAACGGGGCGCTGCGCGTGGTGGTCCGTCCCAACAATCGTGACTGGCAGATCCGCGACATTCCGCTCGACAACATCATCAAAGGTGTTGTCCAGGTGGAGTTCTCGTCGCCGAATCCACACGAGCTCGAACTCGCCGGGATCGGTTCGGGGGAGGCCGGCAGATGAACATCGACATGGCCGCGCTGCACGCCATCGAGGTCGACAGAGGGATGTCTGCCGGTGAACTGCTCGAGACCATCAAATCTGCACTGCTCACCGCGTACCGACACACTCAAGGGCACCAGCCCGACGCCCGCATCGAGATCGATCGCAAGACTGGTGAGGTCACGGTCATCGCATTCGAAACCGACGAGGACGGCACCGTCATCAACGAGTGGGACGACACCCCCGAAGGGTTCGGCCGCGTCGCCGCTACGACCGCACGTCAGGTGATGCTGCAGCGGCTGCGCGACGCGGAGAACGAGAAGACCTACGGCGAGTTCTCGGCGCGCGAAGGCGACATCGTGGCCGGCGTGATCCAGCGCGACGCCCGCGCCAACGCCCGCGGGCTGGTCGTCGTCCGGATGGGCAGCGAGATCAAGGGCTCCGAGGGCGTGATCCCCGCCGCGGAGCAGGTCCCCGGCGAACGCTACGAGCACGGCGACCGGCTCCGCTGCTACGTCGTGGGCGTCAGCCGCGGTTCCCGAGAGCCGCTGATCACGCTTTCGCGGACGCATCCGAACCTGGTGCGCAAGCTGTTCTCGCTGGAGGTTCCCGAGATCGCCGACGGTTCGGTCGAGATCGTCGCGGTTGCTCGCGAGGCCGGTCACCGCTCCAAGATCGCGGTGCGGTCGCGGTTGCCGGGGCTCAACGCAAAAGGCGCGTGCATCGGCCCGATGGGTCAGCGAGTCCGCAACGTGATGAGCGAGCTCTCGGGCGAGAAGATCGACATCATCGACTACGACGAGGATCCGGCGCGGTTCGTCGCCAACGCGCTATCGCCGGCGAAGGTCGTGTCGGTGTCGGTGGTCGACGCCAACGCGCGTGCGGCGCGCGTGGTCGTCCCCGATTTCCAGCTGTCGCTCGCGATCGGCAAGGAAGGGCAAAACGCCAGGCTGGCGGCCCGTCTTACGGGGTGGCGAATCGACATCCGCAGCGACAACGAGGCGCCACAGGGCCAGCCGGCGAGCTGACCCGGCACCGATGAGCCGCTTGCGCGAAGAGCATTAGGCACCGATGAGCCGCTTGCGCGAAGAGCATTAGGCACCGATGAGCCGCTTGCGCGAAGAGCATTAGGCACCGATGAGCCGCTTGCGCGAAGAGCTTCTGGCGGGGTGGTTCGGCCGCCAAAAACGCGACGGTAGACTAAGCCGTGATCCAGCGCGAGACTTCGGCTTCCGGTACAGGACCGGTGCGGACCTGCATCGGGTGCCGAAAACGCGAGCTGGCCGTTGAACTGCTTCGCGTAGTGGCTGTGTCGACTGGGAACGGTGAGTTTGCCGTTTCCGTTGATATTGCGGGTAATCTGCCGGGGCGGGGTGCCTGGCTGCATCCCAACCAGCAGTGTCTGAGCGCAGCGATCCGGCGGCGAGCTTTCGGCCGAGCGCTGCGCATCAGCGGTCCAACGGACACATCCGCGGCCGTCGAGCACATCAACACGCTCGGCGACCCGGCAGGAGAACAGGTAGCGAAGAACATGAGCACACCGTGAAGTCCCGATGACCATGTGTCATAGCTAAACCCGGGGCGCTGGCCTAACCACAGCTGTCGCCTCGAGAGATGGAGAGGTAGTGGCAGGTAAGGCCCGTGTACACGAGTTGGCAAAGGAACTCGGTGTCACCAGTAAAGAAGTTCTCGCCCGGCTGAGCGAACAAGGCGAATTCGTCAAATCGGCCTCCTCGACCGTGGAAGCCCCGGTAGCGCGGCGGCTTCGCGAGTCGTTCGGCGGCGGAAAGGACGCGGCCGGCAACGGCGCGGCGGCAAAGAAGGACGTCGACGGCGGTGTCGCCACCGGACCCGCAAAGGCACCCGCGAAGAAGGCCACCGCTTCGGCGGCAGCGCCTGCAGCCCCTGCTGCGCCCGCTCCGCCCGCGCCGGAAACGCCCCAGCCGGTGGCCCAGGCCGTCAGCGCGCCCGCGCCCGCTCCGGCCCCGGCCCGCCCGGGACCGGAGCCCGGTGCCCCGCGTCCCGGTCCGACGCCCAAGCCCATGCCGCGCACGCCGCGCGTCGGCAACAATCCGTTCTCCACGGCGCAGCCGGTTGAGCGGCCGATCCCTCGCCCACAGGCCCCCCGGCCCGGTGCGCCACGCCCCGGTGCGTCACCCGGCAACATGCCGCCGCGCCCCGGAGGCGGCGCGCCCGGCCGCGGGCCACGTCCCGGCGCTCCCCGTCCCGGCCCAGGTGGGCGCGGTCCGGGCGCACCAACGGGCGGACGCCCGAGCGGTGGTGGTAACTACCGCGGCGGCGGTACCGGCGGCGGCCCCGGTGGCCCGCCGGCCAGTACCGGCTTCCGAGGCCGTCCCGGTGGCGGCGGCCGGCCAGGCCAGCGCGGCGGAGCTGCCGGCGCGTTCGGACGTCCAGGCGGCGCACCCAAGCGCGGACGCAAGAGCAAGCGGCAGAAGCGGCAGGAATACGACTCGATGCAGGCGCCGGTCGTCGGTGGCGTGCGGTTGCCGCATGGCAACGGCGAGACGATCCGGCTGGCCCGCGGCGCGTCGCTGTCGGACTTCGCGGAGAAGATCGACGCGAACCCGGCTGCCCTGGTGCAGGCTCTGTTCAATCTCGGCGAGATGGTCACCGCGACCCAGTCCGTGGGCGACGAGACGCTCGAGCTGCTCGGCAGCGAGATGAACTACAACGTCCAGGTCGTCAGCCCCGAGGACGAAGACCGCGAGCTGCTGTCGTCGTTCGACCTGTCCTACGGCGAGGACGAAGGCGGCGAAGAAGACCTGCAGACCCGACCGCCGGTGGTCACCGTGATGGGTCACGTCGACCACGGCAAGACCCGCTTGCTGGACACCATCCGCCAGGCCAACGTGCGCGAGGGCGAGGCGGGTGGCATCACCCAGCACATCGGCGCCTATCAGGTCGAGGTCGACCTGGACGGGGCCAAGCGGCCGATCACCTTCATCGACACCCCGGGCCACGAAGCGTTCACCGCGATGCGAGCCCGCGGCGCGAAGGCCACGGACATCGCGATCCTCGTGGTGGCCGCCGACGACGGTGTGATGCCGCAGACGGTGGAAGCCGTCAACCATGCGCAAGCGGCGGACGTGCCGATCGTGGTCGCGGTCAACAAGATCGACAAGGAAGGCGCCGATCCGCAGAAGATCCGCGGTCAGCTGACCGAATATGGTTTGGTCCCAGAGGAATTCGGCGGCGACACCATGTTCGTCGACATCTCGGCCAAGCAGGGCACCAACATCGAGCAACTGCTTGAAGCCGTGCTGCTGACCGCTGACGCCGCACTCGACCTTCGGGCCAACCCCGACATGGAAGCGCAGGGCGTGGCGATCGAGGCGCACTTGGACCGTGGCCGCGGACCGGTGGCCACCGTGCTGGTGCAACGCGGCACGCTGCACGTCGGCGACTCAGTGGTGGCCGGTGACGCCTACGGCCGCGTTCGCCGGATGGTCGACGAGCATGGCGACGACGTCGAGGTGGCACTGCCGTCGCGGCCGGTGCAGGTGATCGGCTTCACGTCGGTGCCCGGCGCGGGCGACAACTTCCTCGTCGTCGACGAGGACCGCATCGCCCGCCAGATCGCCGACCGGCGCAGCGCGCGCAAGCGCAACGCGATGGCGGCAAGAGCCCGCAAGCGGATCAGCCTGGAGGACCTGGACTCGGCGCTGAAGGAAACCAGCCAGCTGAACCTGATCCTCAAGGGCGACAATGCCGGCACGGTCGAGGCGCTGGAAGAGGCCTTGCTCGGGATCCAAGTGGACGACGAGGTGGAGCTGCGGGTGATCGACCGCGGGGTGGGCGGCATCACCGAGACCAACGTCAACCTGGCGTCGGCGTCGGATGCGATCATCATCGGCTTCAACGTGCGCGCCGAGGGCAAAGCCACGGAACTGGCCAACCGCGAGGGTGTGGAGATCCGCTACTACACGGTGATCTACCAGGCGATCGACGACATCGAGAACGCGCTGAAGGGCATGCTCAAGCCGGTCTACGAGGAGCGCGAACTGGGCCGTGCCGAGGTGCGGGCGCTGTTCCGCTCGTCGAAGGTCGGCGTCATCGCGGGCTGCCTCGTCACGTCTGGCGTCATCCGCCGCAATGCGAAGGCGCGGCTGCTGCGCGACAGCGTGGTCGTTTCCGAGAACCTCACCGTGCAGTCACTGCGCCGTGAGAAGGACGACGTCACCGAGGTGCGCGATGGCTACGAGTGCGGTCTGACGCTCACCTACTCCGACATCAAGGAAGGCGATGTCATCGAGACGTACGAGCTGGTTGAAAAGGAACGCGCCTAGTGCCCGATGAGCGCTTGTGCGAAGAGCGACATGCCTGATCTTCCTCGCGCGCGGCGGCTGGCCAAGCGGATCTCGACGATCGTCGCGTCGGCGATCGAGTACGAGATCAAGGATCCGGGCCTGACCGGCGTGACGATCACCGACGCCAAGGTCACTGCGGACCTGCACGACGCAACGCTGTATTACACGGTGATGGGCCGCACGCTCGAGGACGAGCCCGACCTTGCGGGCGCCGCGGCGGCGCTCGAACGGGCCAAGGGTGTGCTGCGCACGAAAGTGGGCGCGGGGACCGGTGTCCGGTTCACCCCGACGCTGACGTTCGTCCTGGACACCGTGCCCGACACGGCGCACCGAATGGAGGAGCTGCTGGCCCGGGCGCGGGAGGCCGACGCCGAGCTGGCCAGGGTCAGACAGGGCGCCAAGCCGGCGGGCGACGCGCAGCCGTACCGTGTGGTAGGAGATAACGAGGATTCCACTACGGATGCTCAGGACAGCGGTGACCGCGATCGAGACGACTGAAGCCGGGCCTGGTACTCGCGTCGACGCGCGAGGTGCGGCCTACGCGCTCGCTGCCGCCCGGACGGTGAGCATCATCTGCCACGTTCACCCCGACGCCGACAGCGTTGGCGCGGGCCTGGCGCTGGCGCTGGTGCTGGACCGTGAGGGCGCCGATGTGCAGGTGAGCTTCGCCGAACCGTCGAGCCTGCCCGATTCGCTGCGGACCCTGCCCGGCTGTGAATTGCTCGTGGCGCCTGAAGACCTGCGCCGCGACGCCGATCTGGTGGTGACCGTGGACGCGCCGAGCGAGAGGCGGCTGGGGGAGCTGGCGGACCTGGCCTCGGCGGGCAACGCCGTGCTCGTGATCGACCACCACAAATCGAATCGTCTGTTCGGCAGCCTGAACTTTGTCGACGCAACGGCTGATTCGACGACGATGCTGGTCGCTCAACTGCTGGACGCCTGGGGCAAGACGATCGACGCTGACGTGGCCGCCTGCCTCTACGCGGGATTGACCACCGACACCGGGTCGTTCCGGTGGGCCTCCCCGCGAGCGTTGCGACTGGCGGCGAGGCTGGTCGAGGCCGGCGCAGACAATGCCGCGATCTCCCGCCAGCTTTTCGACACTCACCCGTTCGCGTGGTTGCCGATGCTGTCCCGGGTGCTGGCGAGCGCACGCCTGGTGCCGGATGCGGTCGGTGGCACGGGACTGGTGTACGTGGTCGTCGGCCACGACGAGTGGACGGCCAGCCGGTCGGAAGAGGTCGAAAGCATCGTCGACATCGTCCGCACGACGCAGCAGGCCGAAGTCGCCGTGGTGTTCAAGGAGATCGAACCGCAGCACTGGTCAGTCTCCATGCGGGCCAAATCCTTCGATCTTGCCTCTGTCGCAACGCAATTCGGCGGCGGTGGTCACCAGCTGGCCGCCGGGTACTCGGCGTCGGGGCCGATCGACGATGTAGTCGCGGCGCTGCAGGCGGCTCTTGGCTGACTCCCCGCACCCGGGAGCCGTCGGCACCACTCGTCGGATCGCGGCGCTGGCTCTCCCCGCACTCGGGGTGTTGGCCGCCGAGCCGCTGTACCTGCTCTTCGACACCGCGGTGGTCGGGCGTCTCGGGGCGCTGGCGCTGGCCGGGTTGGCTGTCGGCGGCCTGATCGTCAGCCTGGTCGGCTCCAATCTCGTCTTCTTGTCCTATGGGACGACGGCCCGCTCCGCTCGCCATTTCGGGGCCGGCGACCGGGCGTCGGCGGTGCGAGAGGGCGTGCAGGCCACCTGGCTGGCGCTGGCGCTGGGTGCACTGTTCGTTGTCGTCGTGCAGGCGGCGGCGGTACCGATCGTGTCGGCGATCGCATCCAGGAACGACATCAGTGAGCAGGCCCTGTCGTGGCTGCGCATTGCCGTCATGGCAGCGCCGGCGATGCTGGTGTCGCTTGCCGGTAACGGCTGGATGCGCGGGGTGCAGGACACCATCCGGCCGTTGCGTTTCGTGGTGGCCGGTTTCGCGGTCTCGGCGGTGCTGTGCCCGCTGCTCGTCTACGGCTGGCTGGGACTGCCTCGCCTCGAGTTGAGCGGCTCCGCGGTGGCCAACGTGGTGGGGCAGTGGATGGCGGCGCTGCTGTTCTGTTGGGCGCTGGTCGTCGAACGCGTTCCGCTTCGCCTCGACGTGCCGGTTTTGCGCAGTCAGCTGGCGATGGGGCGGGACCTGTTCGTTCGGACCCTCGCGTTCCAGGCGTGCTTCGTCTCGGCCGCCGCGGTGGCGGCCCGGTTCGGCGCCGCCGCGGTGGCCGCACACCAGGTGGTGCTGCAACTGTGGAATTTCCTTGCGCTGGTGCTGGATTCGTTCGCGATCGCCGCGCAGTCACTGGTCGGGGCGGCGCTGGGGGCCGGCCAGGCCGCTCACGCGAAATCGGTGGCGTGGCGGGTGACGACGTTCTCGGCGGTCGCGGCGGCGGTGCTGGCGTTGGTGCTGGCGCTGGGTGCCACCGTCCTGCCTGAGCTGTTCACCAACGACCGCGCGGTGCTCGACGCCATCGGTGTGCCGTGGTGGTTCCTGGTCGCCCAATTGCCTGTCGCCGGAGTGGTTTTCGGACTCGACGGCGTTCTGCTCGGCGCCGGTGACGCGAAGTTCATGCGCAACGCGACGGTGATCAGCGCGCTGGTTGGTTTTCTGCCGCTGGTCTGGCTGTCGCTGATGTTCGGCTGGGGTCTGGCCGGAATCTGGTCAGGCCTATCGACTTTCTTGGTGCTGCGGTTGGCGTTCGTCGGCTGGCGAGCGTCGTCGGGTCGCTGGACGGTCCTCGGCACCGGCTGATGTCACGGCCACCGCTTGAGGCACGTGTCCTCGTCGCTGAGCACGCCGCTGCGGAAGGCGTCGACCCGCGCGAAGCCCGAGGGCGCGAAGTCGCCGTTGACGTCGGCCGCGACCAGGCCGTTGTTCAACAGGCCCGCCACTGCTTCGTCGAGGTCGCCTCCGGTGAGTGTGATCGTCTTGCCGCCTGACACCGGAACGCCCTTCGCGAGTTTGACGCTGGCCACCCCGGTCAGGCAGGCGGTACGCAAGCCGGCGTTGGTGTCGTTCAGGGACAGGCCGCCCCGTTGTTTCTGCACGGCAAGCATATAACGCGACATCACGGTGGAAAACGCGGTGAAGTCACCGAATGGCGTTGGTGCCGAACTGCCCAGTGGGGAGCCGCGACTCAGCCGGGTGCCCATCACGATGAGCTTGTCGACGCCGACAGAGATCGTGTTGCTTGACGGGCAGTAGGAGGCGGGCGGACTGGGGCGTGCGTCCGGGCAGGGCTGCATGTCGAAGTTGACAGTGGGCGCGGTGGCGGGGGAGAAGAGTTGGGTCAACGCCTCGGTGACGTCTTTGACCGTATCCTGGTTTATCGGTGCTTCACCGGTTTTACCCTGCTCCACAAGATCTTTGGGATACTTGGCGCGGCGCTGCTCGACCTCTTTGGGGTCGATTTTCACGCATGCCGGCGTGCCTTCGTCGAACCCGAACTGAAACGCTGTCACCCGCTCGAACGCAGAACCGTGCTGATATGTCAGCATTTGGGGCAGCATTGGGTCGCGGATGGTCAGCATGGCCACCAGGATCTTGGTCAGGCCCTCGCCGGTGTTGAGGGTGAACCGGGGCGATTTGTCGTCGACGACCCAGCGCAAGTACACCCCGGCGAAGCAGTCGGCCTGCTGTTCGGCCGCCAATGCGGTGTCCTCGTTGTAGTCGTCGATGAGATGCGCCATCAGGGATTGGATCGCGTGCCCGTATTCGTGCGACAGCACCAGCGGGATGGCCACGTCGCCGGCGAGGTCGCGCATGTCCGGGAACATCATTCCGCGGTCCCAGCCGATGGTGTTGTAGGAGGGCGAACACGTCGAACCATCGGAGAGGCAGTTCTGGCCACTCTGATTGTTGCAAAACTCGGCGTTGTAGAAATTGTGCGTTCCGTCACCGCAGAACTTCCCGTGCTTGTATCGCTCGTCCCACGAAAAGAGGGCGCTGACCGGAGTGAACTTGCCCTTGAGCGGCTCTGCGTATGCGCCGGTCCAGTATTGCTCGATATCGGCGATCGCCAACCCGGCGATGCGGTCGATGTCGCCGTTGTCGCCGTTGACGATTGGTCGTATCGGCCCGGGCGGGTTGGGACGCAGACCGGACGGTCCTTCCGCGACCGGTTTGCCGGCGACCGTGGTCGGGTTGGGCGGCGGCGGAAGGTTCGGGGACTCAGCGGTTTTCGGGCAGCCCGAGACCAGCAGCGCTGTAGTCGCCGCGGCGACCGCGACACCCGATAGCCGTCTCGGCCAAGTCATGGTTGGCTCTTCGCGGTGAGTCCGGCCAGTACTGTGTCGGCGCTGACCAGATGTTTTTCGGCTGCGCCGAGGGATCCCCAGAGCTCATTCACCAGGTTCTCCCTGTCCGCCTCGTTCTCGCCTGCGTTCTTGTTCGGGTCGGGGCGCCAGCCAACCACAGCATCACAGTTCTCCATTGCGGCGGTCTCGAAGTTGTCGACAGCCTGTTGCACTTCAGCGGTCAGCTTGGGATCCGGACTCGGAAGCTGTGCCTGGACAGCGCTTTTCCCGTCGTTCAACTGTGGACAAACAACTTTCAACTTGGCGACATCTGGCTCTTGGCCGCCGAGTGCGTCGAGCAGCCCTCCCTCTACCTGATGAATCGTTGAGATGGGACCGAAGACGCGCGACAGCCACGCGGCGAGCTGGTCGTTCTGCGCATTCGCTGTCGGCATCGCTCCGGCGGTCAACAATCCAATCGCAACGGCCCCCGCTGTTCCCGCCCTAATCCGCCGAGTAAAGCAAGTCGCCATGGTCGCGCCCTCTTTCGTCGCCGGTCAGCCCGGAGTCGTGCGCCCGACTTCGACGGGTGGGACGATACACCTAATGACTCGACTGACGATCGAATTCCGCAAAAGCCATTGCGGGAGTGGATATTTCAGTCGTGAATCTGCGCCCGGCCGCGCTTGATCACGGCATCGCGGTTGGCTGCAATGTCGGCGCTGCTGGCGTTGGTGCGTATCCACTCCGCCGCGGATTCCTGTTCGATCGCAAAGCTTTCGTCGGTCTGCGCGCCGTCGATGCGGTGATACGACACGAGCAACGCGCGGACCGCCGCGCGGTTGTTGCCGACGATCGCCGCGGCCACGCCTCGGGCGGTATCGAGTAGATCGTCGTGTAAGACAACCTCGGTCACCAGACCGGCCCGCAGGGCGTCGTAGGCGTCGAGGTAATCGCCGGTGAGGCTCATCCGGTAGGCGAGCCCGCGCCCGACCGCCTGCGGCAGTCGCACCGACATGCCCCAGCTGGGCAGCAGCCCGACACGGGCATGGGTGTCGGCGAAGCGGGCGTTCTCCGACGCGATCAGGATGTCGCAGCACAGCGCCAGTTCGAACCCGCCGGTCACGGCGACCCCGTTGATCGCGCCGATGACGGGCTTGGTCATTGGCGGCCACGCCGGCGACAAGTCGGGGAGACCCTTGTCCAAACCGCCGGCGATTTCCGTCAAGTCGATGCCCGCGCAGAACGCGGGATCGGTCCCGGTCAGGATCACCACGTCGACGTCGTCATCGGCGTCGGCTTCGCGCAGCGCGGGGAACAACCGATCTCGCAACTCCATCGAAAGCGCGTTGCGCACCTGCGGGCGATTGAGTGTGAGAGTCCGGACTCGGTCGGCGGTTTCGATGAGCAGAACGTCGTCAGCCACTCAGTGAGCCTATCGTCGGGGTATGTGCCGAAACATCACGGAGCTTCGCGGGCTGGAGCCCGCCGCCACCGACGAGGAGGTCGAGGCGGCCGCCCGTCAGTACGTGCGCAAGGTCAGCGGAATCACCCGGCCATCGGACGCCGTATCCGACGCGTTCGAGGCGGCGGTCGCAGAGGTGGCGGCGACCACCTCCCGGCTGCTGGCGTCGTTGCCGCGGCGCAGGCAGCCACCGAAGACGGTGCCGCCGCTGCGCCGACCCGAAGTGCGCGCCCGGCTGAGGGCATGACCACCCGGCACGGCGACGAACGTCTGCGCGACGAGCAAATGGCGCTGAGCCAGCCCGCGCTCAAGGAATGGAGCGCGGCGGTGCATGCGCTGCTCGACGGCAGGCAGACGGTACTGCTGCGCAAGGGCGGTATCGGCGAGAAGCGCTTCGAGGTCGCCGCCGAACGGTTCCTGCTGTTCCCGACTGTGGCACACAGCCACGCCGAACGGGTGCGGCCCGAACACCGGGACCTGCTGGCGCGAGCCGAGACGGACAGTGACACCGATCATGTCGTGCTGCGCGCGGGTGCGGATGTCGTTGCCGCCATTGCTGTTTCGAATCCGGACGGACTGGCCGACATTGAGTCCCTGCACATCTGGACGGAGAAGTCGGTGCGCGGCGACCGCTTGGACTTTCGTCCCCGGCACCGGCTGACCGTGCTCGTCGTTGCTTCCTGTCCGCTGGTCGAGCCGGTGCGGCTGGCCCGCACACCGGACTACGCAGGGTGCACCAGTTGGGTCGACTTGCCGGTGCTACCGGACTGGGGTCCGCCCGTGCACGACGAGACGACGCTACGCGGAGTCGCCGAGCGGGTCCGTCGCGCGGTCGGCTGACGGGCGGCCGTTCGTCGTCGGCAGGATCAGGCGCGAGGGCGCATCGCCGCCGTGGAACACGGTATGGGTCGCAGCCACGAGGCGCTGCGCGCTGATCGGAGCCTCGGCTGTGCCCGGATTGCGGCTGAAGCGTGGATGGGCGCCGCCGGCGATGAGCAGCCGGATCCTCGACCCGGCGCGGAAGCGGTGCGCGACGGCGTCGAGGTCGACGCGGACACCGCCCGGTTCCGGGGTGGCGGTCAGGCGTTGGTAGCCGTCGCTGACATTTTGCGAGCGCCCGCGGGCATCGACCTCGCTCACCCGCACGAAAAGGTCGACGTGCGGGATGTCCGCGGCGTGTGAGAGTTCGACCACCGGGTTGCCCACCACATAGAGATCGGTGGGCAGGACGTCGCCAGTGAAGCTCAGCACATCCGCGCGCAGCGCGAGCTCGCTGTCGTCCCGATACCCGCCCTGAGGTGCCAGCAGCGGTCCGCCGACGGTCGGTGTCGGGTTCGCCGGGTCGAACGTGAAGCTCGACGACCCCGCCGCGTCCGCCGCAGACCAGTTCGCGAGCGCTCCCACAGACGACAGATGAAGCACCTCCGGAGACGTCTGCGGCCAGTCGGGAAGTTCGACCCAGCCATCGTTGGTGACGCTGACGCGGAGGGGACTGCGCGCCGGTTCGTTCTGGACACCTGCCAGATGTCTCTCGAGCCATTCGAGTGACTCACGGGCGACGTGCCCGGCACCCTTTTGCGACATCTGCGAGTGGGTCCAAGGGCCGACGGTCAGCGCGACGTCGACCCCCCGGCTGCGGAGGTGGCGATACTGCTCGAGGGTTTGTGACAGGAAGAGGTCCTGCCAGCCGCCGATCAACAGCACTGGGACCGAGACCAGGTCCAGCGCCGCACCGAGCTGGAATTGCTCCCAATAAGCGTCATCGGGATCGCTGTGCTCGAGCCAGCCCTCGTACCACGGTGAGCCGGCGCCCAGCAGGGCGCGGCCCGACTCGCCCATCGGCAGACCGGCCGTCGCCCGCGCCAGTCGCCGTCGCGACCCCACGCCCCACTTCAGCGTCTCCAGCCGAGTCTGTTGCTGGTGAGCGACGAGGTCCGCCCAACCCAGGCAGTCGTTCAACTTGAACGAGCCGGTGCCCCAGATCAAGGTGCTGAAATCGTGCGGCCCGACAGTGACCACGGCCGCGGCGAGTTCCGGCGGCGGGTTCATCATCAGCGCCCACTGCGTGAAGCCCAGATACGAGAGTCCGATCGTCGCGAACCGGCCGGTGAACCACGGCCGGCGGCGCAGCCACTCAACCGTGTCCACGCCATCGGGAACTTCATGGATCATCGGCTCGAACTCGCCGTCTGAGCCGAAAGTGCCTCGCACACTTTGCAGTACAACGTGATAGCCGCGGGCGGCGTAAAGCCGGGCGTAGAAAGTCGAGAAGGGAAAGCCTCTACCGTACGGGCCGCGAACCAGCAGCGTGCCAAGGACTTTCGCGCTGTCCGTCGGCGCGTAATGGTCGGCTATCAGGTCGACGCCGTCGCGCATCGGGACGCGAAGCCCCCGCTCGACGGTGTAGTCGGTCGTGGGCGCCGGCAGCCGCAACAGGTGCGACATGGCCCTGTGGCCGGATCGTCGCGCCATTTGTCGGATCCGCGACCCGGCGGGCCGCTCAGAGGTGGTCGTCACAGTGTGTCGTCAGAACTTGTAATAGGGCGCCAGTTGTTGAGCCCGCATCAGGTTCTCCTGCGGGCAGTCTACGTCGGGGTCCGAGTAGACCGGCGAGAAGAACAGCGACTGCTGGATCACGCCGTAGCTGGTCTTGAACGTCACCATGCAGGAGAACCACCACTTGTTGTTCCAGTCGGTGGGCTTCATCACCCAGACCCAGGCGGCCCGGTGGCCGTCGATCGTGGTCTCGACGGCGTCGGACGACAGGCTCTGCTCGTACGTGCGCCAGATGATGGGCTCGATCGCCATCTGGTAGTTGGCGGCGTCGTAGTGGCAGCGCAGACCGTCTTGGTGTTCGGGTGGGGTGAACGCCAACCCGAGCCCCCGGATCACGTCGAGCGGGATGTCCTGGCACGGGTCGAACGGGCTCGGGTTCGTGAACGCGATCACCGGCGACTTGATCGTGGTGCTCGGCTCGTCCATGGGCGCGGCCGTGGACCGCAGTTGAACACCCCTGGCCACGCTGAGGCCGGTGGGCGAGGACTGCCACACCACGGCGACGGCGGCAATCAGTGCGCACAGCACGCCGAAAAGCCGCAACCTGGTGGCCATGGCATCCCCTCCGCTGGGCCGTCTGCTCTTCGCGCTTTATGCTGCACCCCTGCCGGGAGTGTAGCGGCGCGCCGCCGTCGGCACGACGGTAAACGAGAACCTGTTCTAGTTCGCTGTGCAGCCGTGTGCCGCGTGTTCAGTAATCTGGTCCGTTGTGGCGACGCTCTGGGCAGTCAGCGACCTGCACACGGGTCACACCGGCAACAAGCCGGTCACCGAGTCGCTGTATCCATCGTCACCGGATGACTGGTTGATCGTCGCCGGTGACGTTGCCGAACGCGTCGACGACATCCGATGGTCGTTGGACCTGTTACAGCGGCGATTCGCGAAAGTGATCTGGGTGCCCGGTAACCACGAGTTGTGGACGACCGGCAAGGACCCTGCCCAGGTCTTCGGCCGGGCGCGCTACGACTACCTGGTCGCGATGTGCGACGAGATGGGAGTGTTGACCCCAGAGCATCCGTATCCGGTGTGGACCGACCAGGGCGGTCCCGCGACCATCGTCGCGATGTTCTTGCTGTACGACTACACCTTTCTTCCCGACGGCGCGACATCGAAGGCCGAAGGTTTGGCGATCGCGCGGGAGCGCAGTGTGGTGGCCACCGACGAGTTCGTTTTGTCCCACGAGCCGTATGCCACCAAGGAAGCCTGGTGCCGCGACCGGCTGTCGTACACCCGCAACCGGCTCGAGGAACTGGACTGGATGACGCCGACGGTGCTGGTGAACCATTTCCCGCTGGTACGCGAGCCCTGCGATGCGCTGTTCTACCCCGAGTTCTCGCTGTGGTGTGGCACCACCGCGACAGCGGATTGGCACACCCGCTACAACGCGCTCTGCTCGGTGTACGGCCACCTGCACATTCCGCGGACCACGTGGCACGACGGTGTGCGCTTCGAGGAGGTGTCCGTCGGCTACCCGCGAGAGTGGCGGCGCCGCAAGCCTTATCGATGGCTGCGCCAAGTGCTGCCCGACCCGGAGTATGCGCCGGGCTACCTCAACGAATTCGGCGGGCACTTCGTTATCACGCCCGAGTTGCGGGCGAACGCGGAGCGGGTCCGGGCGCGAATACAGCAGCGGGCCCGGAAATGACATTGCTGTCCACTGTGGTGCCCGACTCCGTCGTCGCCGCCGAGCTCTACTCCGATCCGCCGGGCCTCAAGCCGCTGCCCGACGAGGAGCCGCTGATTGCGCGCTCGGTTGCCAAGCGGCGCAACGAGTTCGTCACCGTTCGGCACTGCGCCCGGCTGGCGCTGGGCGAGCTCGGCTTGCCCGCGGCGCCGATCCTGAAGGGGGACAAGGGGGAACCCTGCTGGCCCGAAGGAGCCGTGGGCAGCCTCACGCACTGCGACGGGTACCGAGGTGCGGTGGTGGGCCACGCCGGACAGGTGCGGTCGGTGGGCATCGACGCCGAGCCGCACGGGGTCCTGCCCGACGGGGTGCTGGACGCGGTGAGCCTGAGCGCGGAGCGACGTGAACTCGCGGTGATGCCGGACGGGCTGCATTGGGATCGAATCCTGTTCTGCGCCAAGGAGGCAACGTACAAGGCATGGTACCCGCTGACGCGGCGCTGGCTCGGCTTCGAGGATGCCCACATCGTCTTCGACGTCGACCGCGAAGCCGATCCGGCCGGCGCCACAGGCGAATTCGTCTCGCAGATCCTGATCGACCCGGGCGCGTTGTCGGGACCGCCACTGGAGGCGCTGCGCGGCCGCTGGTCAGTGCGCGAGGGGCTGGTGCTGACGGCGATCGTGCTGTGACCGGGCCCGGAGCCGCGGGTCCGGCGACGTTAGGCCCGGGCTTGGTGATTGTCGACAAACCCTCCGGTATGACGAGCCACGATGTGGTGAGCCGTTGCCGTCGAATCTTCGCCACCCGCAAGGTCGGCCATGCCGGCACGCTGGACCCGATGGCCACGGGTGTGCTGGTCATCGGCATCGAGCGCGCGACCAAGATTCTCGGGCTGCTGATGACGGCGACGAAGTCCTATGCCGCGACCATCCGGCTCGGGCAGACCACCACCACCGACGATGCCGACGGCGACGCCGTCAGCACCACGGCCGCAGATGCGTTGACCGAGGCACAGATCGAAGAGGCGGTCGCGCCGCTGCGCGGCGACATCCGGCAGGTGCCGTCTGCGGTGAGCGCGGTCAAGGTAGGCGGCAAACGCGCATACCGGTTGGCACGAGAGGGTCATACGGTCGAACTGGTCGCTCGCACAGTGCACATCGAGCGATTCGACGTGCTCGCGACAACGCGCGAGGGGGGATTCGTCGATGTGGACGTCGAGGTGGACTGCTCCTCGGGTACGTATATTCGGGCGCTCGCCCGAGATATCGGCGCGGCACTTGGCGTCGGTGGGCATCTGACTGCGTTGCGGCGCACCCGCGTCGGGCGCTTCGGCCTTGAGCAGGCGCACACTCTGGACGCGCTGGCCGCTGCACCACAGCTCAGTTACACGCTCGACGAGGCCTGCCTTCTGACGTTTCCCCGCCGCGATCTCACGGCCGAGGAGGCTCAGGCCGCCTCCCACGGAAGGACATTGGCGCCGGCGGGCATACACGGGCTCTACGCGGCCACGGGGCCCGACGGCCGCGTCATCGCGCTATTGCGGGACGAGGGCGCAGGCACCATGTCGGACGTGGTACTGCGCCCGGCAACTCTGTAGTCGAATTTTGCGGTAACGGTGTGGCCCGACCCCTGCTCTGTGATAGTGGCCTTATGAGTACGAGGCCGCCATCATGACGTTCACCCGCAGTGTCCTGGTGACCGTGGTCATGGCCGCCGCGGCGTCATCATTCGCGTTGGTCATCCCCGGATCCGCCGCGGCGTCTGCGTTGACCGAGGGCATGTATCGGTTCGACTTCGACGGAAGCAAGCAGACGTTGGATGGCAAGCCGAACCCGACGAAGCCGTATTCGACGTTGATAGCCATCCGCTCCGCTTGCCCATCTTCGGGATGTGTTGCGCCAGCGACCGACACCTCGATCGGTCCGAATTGGCTTCAACCGCCGTACCAAGGCGCATTCGTCTTTCGCGAGGACAAGGACCAGTGGGCAGCCACCAGGTGGCGAATGTATACGTGCAACAACACCACCACCCAGGGAACCGAAACGCTGGCATTCCAGGTCCGTGCCGATGGAACGTTCGGGGGCGTCAGCACGGGTTTGCAGTCACCGTGCGCGCCTATTGTCACGCCTTTCACTGCGACGCGGGTGGGTGATGTGCCGCCCGACGTCGATGTGGCCGACCCCAACACCGCGTGATCGCAACGCCCAACAGTCTCCAACGCCGAGCGTGAACTTACTGCGAAATTTTGGCCGCCGCACAATGACATCCCTTGGAAAGATCGGAGGCACCAATGACATCCGCCTACAAATTCCTGCAACTCGCCTTGGCCGTTTTCGGCGCACTGGTGCTCCTTCTTTACCCCCTGTCTCTGGTGTGGCCGTCGGGGTGGGCATGGCATGCGGGCGCGCCCTACCAGTCTCAGTACTTCATGATGATTGTCGGCCTTTACGCAACGCTGGGAGTCTTCCTGCTGAACGCGGCGCGAAACCCGCGAGCCAACCTCTCCTTGATCTGGTTCACCGTGTGGTCCAGCGTCGTTCACGCTGCCGTCATGGCGGTGCAATCCTTTGGCGGCGGAGGACACCACATGGGACACCTGTGGGGAGACGTCCCGGCGTTGCTTGTTATAGCGATCGTGCTCGCGGTGCTGGTGCGGGCGTCCGACCTCAAGCAACCTTCTGCTGACCACGCGGCTGCTTGAGCCCACGGGACCTAGCAGGGCACCACCCAAATCGATTCGGCTGCAGGGCTTCCCAGCTCCACTGTGCGTGCCGCCGGGTCGCCGTCGTGACTGTCACCGATCGACACCGACACCGTGCCTGCGAAATCACGCCGGGTCAGCACAGTCAGATGGGAATCCAGTGCGATCCCGACGGAATCGAAGTAGCGCAACATCTCCGGATCGGAGTCAGAGATCCGCGCGACGGATCCGTGGTCGCCGTCGGCGCACGTGGACAGTTGTCGGGCCGGCGGTGTCGGCACTCGCCCGTCGAAAGCCGGGATCGGGTCGCCGTGCGGGTCACGCTGTGGGTAGCCGAGTTTGGCGTCGATCCGCTCGATCATCAGGTCGCTGACCGCATGCTCGAGCACCTCGGCCTCGTCGTCCACTTCATCCCAGCTGTAACCCAGTACCTGCACCAGAAACGTCTCCAGGAGGCGGTGCCGTCGCACCACCGACACCGCGGCTCGTCGACCGCTGTCGGTCAGGGTCACCGCGCCATACTTTTCGTGCTCCACCAGGCCTTGATCGGCGAGCCTGCGGATGGATTCGGATGCGGTGCTGGCCGACACACCGATGCGGTCGGCCAGCATCTTGGTGCTCACCTTCTCGCCCGACCATTCCTGGGCTTTGAAGATCACCCTCAGATAGTCCTGGGCGACCGACGTCAACCCGCGGGCGTCGTCGGCTGCTGTCACACGTCAAAGTCTAGGCACTTCCCGTTTAGATCGGGGATCTCGCGCGTCGGCTCGCGTGAGCCGTAGGCTTGCCGCTGTGCAGCGGTGGCGCGGCCAAGACGAGATACCCACCGACTGGGGCAGGTGTGTCCTGACGATCGGTGTGTTCGACGGTGTGCACCGCGGGCACCAGGAGCTGATCGCGAGGGCCGTCAAGGCCGGCCGCGAGCGCAATGTGCCGACGGTGTTGATGACGTTCGACCCGCACCCGATGGAGGTGGTGCACCCGGGCAGCCACCCGGCACAGCTGACCACGCTGACCCGGCGCGCGGAGCTCGTCGAGGAACTCGGCATCGACGTCTTCCTCGTGGTGCCGTTCACCCCGGAATTCATGAAGCTCACGCCCGATCGCTACATCCACGAGCTGCTCGTGGAGCATCTGCATGTCGTCGAGGTCGTGGTCGGGGAGAACTTCACGTTCGGCAAGAAGGCGACGGGCAACGTCGACTCCCTCCGCCAAGCGGGCGGCCGGTTCGGGTTCTCAGTGCAGACCATCCCGCTCGCCGCTGAACGCCACGACAACGAGACTGTGACGTTCTCGGCTACCTATGTCCGCTCGTGCGTCGATGCCGGTGACGTGGTGGCCGCCGAAGAGGCACTGGGGCGGCCACATCGGGTCGAGGGCGTGGTGGTGCGCGGCGACGGCCGCGGCCACGTGCTGGGTTTCCCCACCGCTAACGTCGCCCCGCCGATGTATTCGGCGATCCCCGCCGACGGCGTGTACGCGGCCTGGTTCACCGTCCTCGGCCACGGACCGGCCGTCGGCGCCGTCGCGCCGGGGGAGCGCTACCAGGCCGCCGTGTCCGTGGGCACTAATCCGACGTTCTCCGGACGTACCCGCACCGTCGAGGCGTATGTGTTGGATACGTCGGCCGACCTCTACGGCCAGCACGTTGCGGTCGACTTCGTCGCAAGAATCCGCGGACAACGCAAGTTCGCCGAGGTCGACGCCCTGATCGCCGAGATGGAGGCGGACACCGAGCGCGCCCGCGCGATTCTGCTCGCACGCTGATGTGCTGATAAACTCGCCGCCGACATGGCGACGCGCTGCTGTCCGCGGTGGCCGCGCCTAAATCCCCTGATCGCGGACCGAAGCATGGAGTTAATTCGTGGCGCTTAGTGCCGAACAGAAGAAAGAAATCCTGGCCACCTACGGCCTGCACGGGACCGACACCGGTTCGCCCGAGGCGCAGATCGCGCTGCTGACCAAGCGCATCAACGACCTCACCGAGCACCTCAAGGTGCACAAGCACGACCACCACTCACGGCGGGGGCTGCTGCTGCTCGTCGGCCGGCGGCGTCGGCTCGGGAAATACCTGTCGGAGGTCGACGTGGAGCGGTACCGCTCGCTGATCGACCGCCTCGGCATGCGCCGCTGACGCAGGGCGCCCGATAGCCCTAGCCGCCGAGACTACGGTTGATGACGGATTTCGGCCGATTTCCGTACACAACCGTAGCCTCGGCGCTGATCCCGTTTGCCAACCGCGCCGGTGTAAAGTAGGGGCCGTTCCGAGCCACCCGGCTCGGACTCGCATGTCAAGACAGTGGCCAGCCTGCGATCGGGCGGTCATCGGTAGTGGCAGCCGGGGTCAGAGCTCCGGCCGCTTCGATCGACGGCCGTAGCCGCATTTCAGGCCCGTACCGTTCAGGTTGTTCGCCACTGCCTCTCAATGCGACGAACAACCGAACGAAGGAAAACCGGACTGTTATGTCTGTAGTTGAAATCGACGAGGGCGTTTACGAGTCAACCGCCACGATCGACAACGGGAGCTTCGGCACCCGCACCATCCGTTTTGAAACCGGCCGCCTCGCCCAGCAGGCCGCCGGCTCTGTGGTCGCCTACCTCGACGAGGAGACCATGCTGCTCTCGGCGACCACCGCGAGCAAGTCCCCGAAGGAGCATTTCGACTTCTTCCCTCTGACCGTCGACGTGGAAGAGCGCATGTACGCCGCCGGTCGCATCCCCGGCTCGTTCTTCCGCCGCGAGGGACGTCCCTCCACGGACGCGATCTTGACCTGTCGGCTCATCGACCGCCCGCTGCGCCCGTCGTTCGTCGACGGCCTGCGCAACGAGATCCAGGTCGTAGTGACGATCCTGTCCCTGGATCCCGACGAGCTCTACGACGTGGTGGCGATCAACGCCGGGTCGGCGTCCACCCAGTTGGCAGGCCTGCCCTTCTCGGGCCCAGTCGGCGCGGTGCGGGTGGCTTTGATCGACGGGACCTGGGTGGCATTCCCGACGGTCACCCAGCTCGAGCGCGCGGTGTTCGACATGGTGGTCGCGGGCCGCATCATTGGTGACGATGTCGCCATCATGATGGTCGAGGCCGAGGCCACCGAGAACGTCGTTGAACTGGTCAGTAGCGGGTCGCAGGCCCCCACCGAAGCCGTAGTGGCCGAAGGTCTCGAGGCCGCCAAGCCGTTCATCAAGGCGCTGTGCGTCGCTCAGCAGGAGCTGGCGGACAAGGCCGCGAAGGAGACCGGCGAATACCCGGTCTTCCCGGACTACGGCGACGACGTGTACTACTCGGTGGCGTCGGTGGCCACCGACGAGCTGACCAAGGCGTTGACCATCGCAGGCAAGGCCGAGCGCAACGAACGCACCGAGGAGATCAAGTCCGACGTCGTGCGGCGACTTGCCGAGACCTACGCCGGCCGCGAGAAGGAAATCTCCGCCGCGTTCCGTTCGCTGACGAAAAAGCTTGTGCGGCAGCGTATTCTGACCGACCACTTCCGCATCGACGGGCGCGGCATCACCGACATCCGCGCGCTCTCGGCGGAGGTGTCCGTCGTGCCGCGCGCGCACGGCAGCGCCTTGTTCGAGCGCGGCGAGACCCAGATCCTCGGGGTCACCACCCTCGACATGATCAAGATGGCCCAGCAGATCGACTCGCTGGGCCCGGAGACCAGCAAGCGTTACATGCACCACTACAACTTCCCGCCGTTCTCCACCGGTGAGACCGGCCGGGTCGGCTCGCCGAAGCGCCGCGAGATCGGCCATGGCGCGCTGGCGGAGCGCGCACTGGTGCCTGTGCTACCCAGCGTCGAGGAGTTCCCGTACGCGATCCGGCAGGTGTCCGAAGCGCTCGGCTCCAACGGGTCGACGTCGATGGGGTCGGTGTGTGCGTCCACGCTGGCGCTGCTGAATGCCGGTGTGCCGCTGAAGGCGCCGGTGGCCGGCATCGCGATGGGCCTGGTCTCCGACGACGTGGAAACGGAGACGGCGACTGGAAGTGTTCTAGAGCGGCGCTTTGTCGCGCTGACCGACATCCTGGGCGCCGAGGACGCGTTCGGCGACATGGACTTCAAGGTGGCAGGCACCAAGGACTTCGTCACCGCGTTGCAGCTCGACACCAAGCTCGACGGCATCCCGTCGCAGGTCCTGGCCGGCGCGTTGTCGCAGGCAAAGGACGCCCGGCTGACCATCCTCGAGGTGATGGCCGAGGCCATCGATTCGCCCGACGAGATGAGCCCGTATGCGCCGCGGGTCACCACGATCAAGGTCCCGGTGGACAAGATCGGCGAGGTGATCGGGCCGAAGGGCAAGATGATCAACTCGATCACCGAGGAGACCGGAGCGCAGATCTCGATCGAGGACGACGGCACTGTATTCGTCGGCGCCACCGACGGCCCGTCTGCGCAGGCTGCGATCGACAAGATCAACGCGATCGCCAACCCGCAGCTGCCAAAGGTGGGCGAGCGGTTCCTCGGCACGGTCGTCAAGACCACCGACTTCGGCGCATTCGTGTCGCTGCTGCCCGGACGTGACGGCCTGGTGCACATCTCCAAGCTCGGCAGGGGCAAGCGCATCGCACGTGTCGAGGACGTGGTCAAGGTCGGCGACAAACTGCGCGTAGAGATCGCCGACATCGACAACCGGAACAAGATCTCCTTGATCCTGGTCGCCGACGAGGACGCAGCGGAGACAGCGGACGCAGCCGCACCAGCGGATGCCGCGCAAACCAGCTGAACTCCGGCGCGGCACACGCGCCGACGAGACGTCGACCGCGGTGCGGCGCACCACCCTTCCCGGTGGTCTGCGCGTGGTCACCGAAAGGGTGCCTTCGGTGCGCTCGGCGTCGGTCGGCGTTTGGGTGGGTGTGGGCTCCCGCGACGAAGCACCCAGCGTCGCCGGCGCGGCTCACTTCCTCGAGCACCTCTTGTTCAAGGCGACGCCGACGCGCTCGGCCGTGCAGATCGCGCAGGCCGTGGACGCGGTCGGCGGTGAGCTGAACGCGTTCACCGCCAAGGAGCAGACCTGCTATTACGCTCACGTCCTCGACACGGACCTCGAATTGGCGGTCGACCTCGTCGCCGACGTGGTGCTCAACGGGGTGTGCGCGCCCGACGACGTCGAGCTGGAACGTGACGTGGTGCTCGAAGAGATTGCGATGCGCGACGACGATCCCGAGGACGCGATCGGGGACGTGTTTCTGGCGGCGCTGTTCGGCGGGCATCCGGTGGGCCGCCCGGTGATCGGCACGGTGGACTCGGTGTCGTCGATGACGCGCACGCAGCTGCAGTCGTTCCACGTTCGCCGCTACATTCCCGAGCGGATGGTCGTCGCGGTGGCCGGCAACGTCGACCACGATGAGGTCGTGTCGCTGGTCCGGCACTACTTCGCCGCGCGGCTGCAGCGCGGACGTACGCCGGTGCCGCCGCGCAAGGGCGCCGGCCGCGTCGCCGGCACCCCGACGCTGACATTGGGCACCCGCGACGCCGAGCAGACCCACATGACACTCGGCGTTCGTGCGCCGGGCCGGCACTGGAAGCACCGCTGGGCGTTGACGGTGCTGAACACCGCGATCGGCGGCGGCCTCAGTTCGCGGCTGTTCCAGCAGGTCCGGGAGCAACGCGGGCTGGCGTACACCGTGTACTCGACTGTCGACATGTTCGCCGACACCGGCGCGCTGTCGGTGTACGCGGCATGCCTACCGGAGCGGTTCGGTGACGTCGTGGACGTCACCACCGACGTGCTTCAGACCGTCGCCCGCGACGGCATCACCGCCGACGAATGCCGCATCGCCAAAGGCTCGCTGTGCGGCGGCTTGGTTCTGGGGCTGGAGGATTCAGGTTCCCGGATGAATCGGATCGGCCGCAGCGAGCTCAATTACGGCGAGCACCACAGCATCGGCCACACGCTCGCCCAGATCGACAGCGTTACCCTCGACGAGGTGAACGCGACTGCGCGACGGGTGCTGGCCGGCCCGCGCGGCGTGGCGGTGCTGGGACCGTATAAGGCCAAACGCCAACTGCCGCAACGACTTCGAACGCTTTAGGACAGCATGGATATCGAAGGCAGGGTAGCGGTTGTCACCGGCGGAGGGTCCGGGATCGGGCGCGCGCTCGCCACCTCGCTGGCCGCAGCCGGGGCGCGGGTCGTTGTCGGTGACATCGACCGGCTAGCGGCGGAGCAGACCGTCGGCATCATCTCGGCACGCGGCAACCAGGCGGTTTCACATGAGGCCGATGCCAGTGCCGAAGCGGACATCGCCGCGTTGATCGATCTCGCCGCAACGCAATTCGGGCTCGTGGACATCTACGTCGCGAATGCCGGCGTGGGCGGGCCACCCGGGCTTATCGTTCCGGAGAGCGACTGGGACCGCGTGCTCGACGTGAATCTGCGCGCTCACATCCGGGCCGCGATGCAGCTGGTACCGGTCTGGGTGGAGCGCGGGGGAGGGTACTTCGTCTCCGTCGCGTCTGCGGCGGGCCTGCTGACCCAGCTCGGCGCCGCGGCGTATGCGGTGACCAAACACGCCGCCGTCGGCTTCGCCGAATGGCTGTCGATTACATACGGCGATATCGGGATTGGCGTGAGTTGCGTATGCCCGATGGGTGTTGACACCCCGCTGCTGACCGAATTGCGCGAGTCACCCGAGCCTGATGGCCGACTGGCGGCGAACGCAGTCGTCAAGTCCGGCAAGGTGCTCGACCCGGATGCCGTCGCCGAGTTGACCGTGAATGCAGTGCGCGAGAACAGGTTTCTGGTGTTGCCGCATCCGGAAGTGCTGGAGATGTATCGCCAGAAGGGTGCGGATTACGACGGTTGGATCGCGGGGATGCGTCGGTACCGAGGGCGATTGGTGGCCGATGATTGAGCTGTCGCGACGCCGTGCGCTGATTGTCGGTGCGGCGGTGTTCGGGGCGGCGTGCAGTACAAAGCCCGCGCTGAGCGATCCGGCCGGGCCGCTGCCGCCGATCGACGACCGGATCGGCGCGCTGGAAACTCAGTATGACCGCCGGATCGGCGTGTTCGCGGTCGATCTGGATTCGGGGCGCACCGTGGAATACCACGCCGACGACATGTTCGCGATGTGCTCGACGTTCAAAACGTATGCCGCCGCGCGCGTACTGCAAGGATGCGACCGCGGCGAGCTTCAGCTCGACGACCAGGTGTTCGTCAATCCGGCTGGGATTCTGCCCAACTCGCCGGTGACCCAAACGCAGGCCGGACACGCCATGGCGCTGGGCCAATTGTGTGCGGCGGCGCTGCAGCAGAGCGACAACTCCGCGGCCAACCTGCTGCTGACCACGATCGGCGGCCCGCCGGAGATCACCGCGTTCGCCCGCAGTATCGGCGACAACGAGACCCGGCTCGATCGCTGGGAGACGGAACTGAATTCGGCGCTGCCGGGCGACCCGCGTGATACCACCACGCCGCGGGCGTTTGCGCGCGGCTATCAGAACCTACTCACCGGCCCTGTGCTCACCGAGCCGAGTCGCCGGCAGCTCGACGAGTGGATGCGCGCCAATGTGACGTCGAGCATGCGGGCGGGGCTGCCGGTCGGATGGACCAGCGCCGACAAGACGGGTAACGGCGACTACGGCAGCACCAATGACGTTGGGATTGCCTACGGGCCCGATGGCCGGAAGCTGCTGCTGGCGATGATGACTCGTTCCGCCGACGACCCGAAGGCCGAGAACTTGCGGACGGTGATCGGTGAGCTCACCACGCAGTTGGTTTCGACGCTAGGCGAGTAGGCTCGCCGGGTCGGTGAACGGCAGGCCCAGGTCGTGTGCCACCTGCTCGTTGAGCAACGCGCCCTCGTGCGCTGAGAGGCCTTTCGCGAGTGCCGAATCAGCCCGGCACGCCGCCTGCCAGCCATGGTCGGCCAGCGCCAGAACGTAGGGCATCGTGGCGTTGGTGAGCGCGAACGTCGACGTCCGCGGGACCGCGCCCGGCATGTTCGCCACGCAGTAGAACACCGTGCCGTGCACGCTGAACGTCGGATCGTCGTGGGTGGTAGGCCGGGAGTCCTCGAAGCAGCCACCTTGATCGATC
Organism: uncultured Actinomycetota bacterium; assembly: GCA_963744085.1. GTDB lineage: Bacteria > Actinomycetota > Actinomycetes > Mycobacteriales > Mycobacteriaceae > Mycobacterium. The sequence goes on along the minus strand of CAVUSK010000008.1, from coordinate 409,221 downwards.
GCGATGTCCACCAGCACGGCGCCCGGCTTCATGTGTGCGACAAGTGAATTCGACACCAGCTTGGGTGCCCTCGCTCCGGGCACCAGCACTGCCCCGATGACCAGGTCGGCGCGCTTGAGTGCCCCCTCGAGCTCCAGCGCCGACGAGAAGCGGGTGCGGATTCGACCGCCGAACTCGGCGTCCAGCTCGCGCAGCTTGCCGATGTTGACGTCGAACACGGTCACGTGCGCGCCCATTCCACTGGCCACGCGGGCAGCGTTGTAGCCGGCGGTTCCGCCGCCGATCACCACGACGTCGGCAGGGCCCACACCGGGCACGCCGCCCATCAGCACACCGCGGCCACCGGCGGGCCTCATCAGGTGGTACGCCCCGACCTGCGCGGCCAGCCGACCCGCGACCTCGCTCATGGGCGCAAGCAGCGGCAGCGCGCCGTCGGCGGCCTGCACAGTTTCGTACGCGATCGCGGTGACGCCCGAACGCATCAGCGCTTCGGTGCAAGCCTGCGAAGCCGCCAGGTGTAGATACGTGAAAAGTGTCTGGCCCCTGCGCATCAGCGCATATTCCGGCTCGATCGGCTCTTTGACCTTCAGCAACAGGTCGGCTTCCGCCCAGACGTGCTCAGCACCAAAGATGACTTCGGCGCCCGCCGACTTGAAGTCGGCGTCGGAGATCGATGATCCCTCCCCGGCACCCGCTTGGATGACCACGTCGTGGCCGCGCCGGGTGAGTTCGGCGACGCCGGCCGGGGTGATCGCGACCCGGTATTCGTTGTTCTTGATCTCGGTCGGGACTCCGACGCGCATGATCGCTCCTTTATCGCGAATGATGTGATAATTCTGAAGAACATTCGAGGGTGAGGCAAATAGGTCGATGAATTGTCGCTATAATATGGCATGCCCGAACGATCATCGAAGTCGGTGATGGACTCGCCGCGTCCGCCGAAGGATGTTCGGCCCTCGGCAATCGACGATGTCGACCGGCGCATCCTCAACGCGTTGCTCGACGACGCGCGGATCCCGAATAGTGTGCTGGCCGACATGGTGGGCATTGCTCCGTCGACGTGCCACGGCCGACTGCGCCGACTTCAGGACATCGGCGTCATCCGCGGCTTCTACACCGACGTCGACCCGGTCGCGATCGGGCGTCCGCTGCAGGCGATGATCTCGGTCAGTCTGCAGTCCAACGCCCGCGGACGTATCCGCCACTTCATCTCCGAGATCCGCCGGCTGCCTCAAGTGATCGACGTCTATTTCCTGGCCGGGGCCGACGACTTCATCCTGCATGTCGCCGCTCGTGACACCGAGGACCTGCGCGCGTTCGTCGTGGAGAACCTCAATGCTGACCCAGATGTCGCGGGAACCCAGACGTCGCTGATTTTCGAACATCTGCGCGGCGGTGCGCCGCTGTGAGGCCGCCTTTGCCGCAACGCACGCTCGCACGCAAGAAGCGCTGACTACGGTGGGTGGAGTAAGCACGTGGAGTGGCGATGATTTCAAGGAACTTCGCGGGTCGGTGTACCGAGGTGACGGCACGGTAATCGACTTGGTGCGCGGACGACTGACAGACGACGTGCTGCAGTTGGCAGGTGAGGGTCTGCTGGAGGCGGTCGCTCAGAAGGTTGACGGAGCGACCGAACTAGCTGCCGAATGTGCAGCGGCGCTGCGAAATCGGTCGTGGGACGGTGACGAGGAGTTAGCCGACCAACTTGATGCGGTTTTGCGCAATGGACCCGTGCCGTTACTGCGCGCACTCCCCGTCGATCTGGACATGCTGGCCTCATTACGCGAGGGTGACCCGTTGCTTGGCGGTTGCCGGATCGACATTAAGAGGGGCGGGTGCTGGCCCGTAAGCGACGAGTTTGTCGAGGACGAAGAGGACGCGGACGACGTGGGCCAGTGGCTATATGCAGACCCCATAGGCTCGCATGAGGGCTACCGCGACATGCAGGTCTTCATCGCCACTGTGGAAGATCCCGACATCGTCGATCGCCTCGAGATTGCGATCACGGGCAAGGGGGCCTTCGGCCGGTTCAAGGACGTGCTGTCGCGTTGGCCGGAGCAGTTCCAGCGCTACTACCAGATATCAAACGATCGTCAGCGCGGCCGAGCGCGGGGCTGGCTCGCCGGGAAAGGGTTCCGTCCGGTGCGCGAACGTGCGTGAAATGCCAGCCATACCGGCGTGGCGTCGGCGCGACACGCGCGCTCGCGCCGGTGGCTAAGTTGGCATTGTGCTGCACTGCTGCTGACGGCGGAGTACGGGATCGCTAAGGTGTGGCGGGCGTACCGTGCGCTAGCAGATCTATAGCGTTGCTCCGCAGAATCGCGGCACGATCGTCGTCGTCGAATCCGCGGTAGCGCTCGATACCGCGGAGCGTGTAGCGCAGTCCGATCTCCTGGCCGAAAGGAAAGTCGGTGCCCAGCAGGATGTGTGACGTCGGCACCAGCGCCGCCAACGCGTCCAGCACCCGCGCGGCCGTCGACAGCGCCGTGTCGAAGTACAGTCCGGCGATCTGTTGTCGCGCCGCATTTTCCGCCGCGCTGAGCTGATCGAGGAGCTCATCGACCGGAGGTGGCGTTCCGTGCTCGCGGACGTACGCGGTGTAGGCGGCGACCATGGGTTTGCGGTTGATCAGCTTGTGCGCCACGGACGGCACGCAGCTGCCGCTGTGGGTGAGCACGAACCGGATCGCCGGAAACCGTTGCGGCACTCCGTTGATCAGGAGGTTGGCCACTGCGCGGGTCGCGTCGAAGCCGAATTCCAGCTGTGAGGTCTGAATCTGCGGCAGCGGGTTGCCGGCGCCCGGTTCGGCCGGATGGACGAACACCACCGCGCGCCTGCTGTTGAGCTCTTCGTAAAGCGGGTCGAGCATGGTGTCGCCCTGGTAGAGGCCGGCGTGGTTGCTCAACATCAGCACCCCCGACGCGCCGTCCTCGTCGAGTGCGCGCACTGCCTCGTCGACGGCGGCCGCCACGTCGGGCAGTGGCAGGGTCGCGAAGTACCCGAACCGATCCGGCCAGCGGTGCTCGAGGCCCGCGCCGTACCGGTTCAACTCCCGAGCCATCGCTGCCGCGGCGCCAGAGTCGAGGAAATGCAACGGAATTGGGGTCGACAACACGGCGCGTCCGATGCCGGCGCTGTCCATCACGGCCAGGAGATTTCCGGCGACCATGATGGGAGCGGCTCGCCACCAACCGCGCACACGCCGTGCTCGGTGAGGGCCTCGATGACCCCGGGGGTCAGCATGTGATGGTGGACGTCGATGTATCCGGTTTCTGCCACGGCAATTGACGCTACCGAGATGCCACCCGAGCGCATCCGTCGATTGACTAGGTCGGCCCGTCGCCGTCTTCGTCGTCGGCGAGCATCTTTTCGGGGTGGAAATAGGTGTTGGTGCGGCGTTGCCCGCGGTCCAGGTGTGGGGGTGGGATCCATTCGGTGGTGCCGTCTTTGCGTTTACGGGTGCGCCAGCCGCCGTCTTCGACCAGGCGATTGTCCGGTCCACACGCCAGGGTGAGCTCGTCGATGTTGGTTTGCCCGCCCTCGGCCCAATCTTTGTCGGCATGATGGCCTTGGCACCAGTAGGCGGGCACCGTGCAACCGGGATGCGAACACCCGCGCTCGAGGGCATACAGCACCAGCCGCTGCGCGGGGGTGGCCAGCCGGGTGTCGCGGCCACGGTACAGCTCTAAGGGTTTGGCCTTGTCGAAGATCAGCAGATAGTTATAGGCGTGTGAGGCCATCCGACAGATTGTACCGGCGCACGGTGTCCCGCCGGCGGCCCATCCCGTCTTGGCGTGCAAGATTCTCCAGCGCGACGGTGGCGGTGATGGTCACCGGCAGCCCCTGATGGCTGCCCAGCTCACCGGACATCAGCACCGAGCGCACCATCGCGTTCACAGCGTCATGGTTTCGATGCGGTGCGCTGCGGTGGTCGCCGCCGATCGCGTCCTCGCTGGGGCTGCCCTCCACCGTCGGCTGCTCGTCGGCCGGGTTGCACATGCCGGGGGCGGCCCATTTGGCCAGCACCGCGTCCAGTCCGGCGCGCAGTTCGGGGTTCAGCCAGCCCTTGATCGCCGACATCCCGTCGGATCCTTGCGCGCCGATGGTGATCCCGCGCCGCCGTGCGCGGTCCTCATCGGAGAAGTTGCCGTTGGGGTTGAGCACCGATTCATACCATTTGGCGAAGCGCTTGAGTTCATCGGGGCGATAGGCCGTGGCGACCTTGGCCAGCTTGCGTTCGGCGTCCGCGCGGCTGGGCTCATCGACGAAGCAGGGCAGCTGCTCGAAGAACGACCGGATGATCCGGACATGCTCGGCGCTGATCGACCCGGCCTGCTGTGCGCCGGCGGTGTGCTCCAGCTTGGGCGCCAACGGTTCGCCCGTGAACGCGCGGCGGTCTCCCAGATCGGCGGCCTCGGCGATCAACTGTTTGGCGTCACCGTGATAGATGCGCAGCCGGTCGGCCAGCACCCGCACCAGCGTGCCGCCTAACTCGTCTTCGCTGGCGCACGCCACCAGTTCGTTGATGAGTTCGTGGCGCAGCGCAGGCAGGATCCGCTCCACTGTGGTGATGCGCTCCAGCTGATCGAGCCGCTGCCCGGTGGTCAACAGTTCAGCGGGCTCGTCGGCAAGCTCGGCGACCGCATCGAACGCCTCCCGCGCCTGCTTGAACACCACCGGACTCATACCCGCAATGTATCCACGGTCACCGACAAGTCGTTGTGCCCCAACCACATTCGGCCCGAATTATCCACAATCCCAACTTTATCCACAGACTTGTGGACTCGCGGGGTGACCACTTGACAAGTCAAATGACCAGTGACCACGTTCGTCACCCAGTCGATCATCATGGGCTACGGCTACCGCGATCACGGCGATCGACTACTGACCGAAGACGACCCGTTCGGTCAACCCGGCGGCGACGCGAACGATCCACACATCGCGGCGATGCTGTCCACCGAGCAGCAGGCGTTCACCGCGCCGGTCGGTATCGCGTTGCGCTACGGACTGTTCTATGTGGGCGACGTCGAAGAGAAACGTGCCGCGCTGGCCAAGCGGGCGATTCCGGTCGCGCGTGGCGGGCTGCTCGGCTGGATCCATCACGAGGACGCGGCCGTCGCGACCGTCGCGGCGCTGGAATGCGGCGAGGCCGGCAACGCCTACAACATCGTCGACGACCAGCCTGCCAGCTGGAAAGAGGTGTTCACGGCGATGGCGCAGGAGCTCGGCGCACCGCGCCCGCGCAATCTTCCCCGGTGGGTGTTGCGACTGGCAGCCCCGTACGTGACGTCGTTCGCGTTCGACACCTCAATGCTGGTCTCGAACGCGAAGGCCAAACGTGACCTTGGCTGGTCGCCCAAATACCCGACCTACCACGAGGGGATCGCAGCCATGGGTGGCTTGACCGGCAGTACGCTGCAAGCCATGCGAGTCGGAGTGCTGGGCGCCAAAGGCAAGGTCGGCGCAACGATGGTCGCGGCCGTCGAGAAGGCCGACGACCTCACGCTGTCGGCCGAAGTCGACGCGGGCGACCCTCTTTCGCTTTTTGTCGACAGCAACACCGAGGTCGTCATCGATTTCACTCATCCCGACGTCGTCATGGACAACCTGAAGTTCCTGATAGAAAACGGGATTCACGCGGTCGTGGGCACCACCGGATTCACCGACGAACGGTTGGCGCAAGTCGAGTCCTGGCTGTCGGGCTCGCCCGGCACGGCCGTGCTGATTGCGCCGAACTTTGCGATCGGCGCTGTGTTGTCGATGCGGTTCGCGCAGGAGGCCGCTCGGTTCTTCGAATCCGTCGAAGTCATCGAGCTGCACCATCCGAACAAGGCCGATGCCCCGTCGGGCACCGCGGCCCGCACCGCCAAACTCATCGCCGAGGCGCGAAAAGACCTGCCGCCCAACCCCGATGCCACGTCGCAGGCACTCCCCGGGGCACGCGGCGCTGACGTCGACGGCATCCCTGTGCATTCGGTCCGGCTGGCCGGCCTGGTCGCGCACCAGGAGGTGCTGTTCGGCACACAGGGCGAGACGCTCACCATTCGGCACGACAGCATCGACAGGACGTCGTTTGTGCCAGGAGTACTGCTCGCTGTGCGCCGCGTCCGGGAAAGGCCGGGCCTGACCGTTGGCATCGAACCCCTCATGGACTTGTGAGTCGAGTCGCTCGGTTCTGCGCATTCAGCTGCTGATCGCGTTTTTGTGCGTCGCGCTGATCGTCTACTTCGTGCTATTGGGCAGGATCGCAACGGAGTTCGTCGTGTCCGGTCGACCTGCCGCGGTCGGACTTGGCCTTGCGCTGATGATCCTGCCGCTGATCGGCGTCTGGGTGATGGTCAGCACGGTGCGGGCCGGGCTGGCTCATCAGCGGCTCGCCCGCATCATCCACGGTGAGGGGATGGAGCTCGACGTCAGCGCGTTGCCGCGGATGCCCTCGGGCCGGATCCGCCGTGACGCCGCCGACGAACTGTTTCAGACCGTGCGCGAGGAGGTGGAGCGCGACCCCGGCGACTGGCGGCACTGGTATCGCCTGGCGCGGGCCTACGACTATGCAGGTGACCGGGCAAGGGCCCGCCAGGTCATGAGCAAGGCTGTTGAGATGCAGGCAGCCGAGGAACGAGCATGACGAAGACGCTGCTGATCGTCCACCACACGCCGTCTCCGCACTGCCAGGAAATGTTCGAGGCGGTGGTGGCCGGTGCAACCGACCCCGAGATCGAGGGCGTGGAGGTGGTGCGGCGACCGGCGCTCACCGTGTCGCCGCTCGAGATGCTGGAGGCCGACGGCTTCCTGCTGGGCAGCCCGGCGAACCTCGGCTACATTTCGGGGGCTCTCAAGCACGCGTTCGACTGTGCCTACTACCAGCTGCTCGACACGACCCGTGGGCGTCCGTTCGGCGTCTACCTGCACGGCAACGAGGGCACCGAGGGAGCTGAGCGGGGTCTCGCCGCCATCACGACCGGGCTCGGTTGGGTGCAAGCTGCCGAGACCGTGGTGGTGATGGGCAAGCCGACCAAGGCCGACGTGGAGGCGTGCTGGAATCTCGGCGCGACGGTCGCCGCTCAACTCATGACTTAGCCCGGAAACCCTAAGTCAGAGGTTGAGAATGCCGTCTATGTCTGGCCGCCGAAAGGCGCGCTGTCGTCGATCATGCGCTGCGACCGCGTCCGCCAATACTCGAAGTCACCGGTGCCATGACTTCCGCAATGCGCGAACAATCGGATGAAGTCGGTGGCACGCTGGCCGCATTGTTGATCGAGTGATAGGGAAGCAATTATGGCTGGACTTGCCGAACTCGCGATCGGCGCCGCTCCGATCTTCGGTGGTGCGCTGCTCGGTGTCGCGGCCGGTCAGATCAAAGGCCCCGACTTCCGGGCCCAGATCAAGGCCGACTTCGACCTGCTCGAGGAACTTCCGCCTGAGCAGGAGGCACGCCGCGCCGCACTGCAGCGCACGATCGACCAACGGATCGATGACCTCGTCGAAGCCAATGAGCGAAGCCGACGCCTACGAGCCGCCGCGGCCAGCTACGAGGGCAACTGGCGCGACATCGTGCTGTTCATCTCCGCCGTGCTGTTCACGATCGTCTGGGCCGCCAAAGAAAAGCACGGCGCCAACTGGCTGATGATGCTGATCGTCCTGATCGTCATCTGCGCTGTGACGGCGTTCTACGCATTCCGCGGGCTCCGCCGAAGTGTGGCGACGTTCTTTCGCCGGCAGAAGAACTACCCGGACAGCGCCGATTCGAACAGCCCCTGAAGTGCCAGCCAATGCCGTTCGGCGGCCTCCGCGTCGAAGGGCGCGTTGTCGGGCACCGCGAACCCGTGCGCGGCGTGATACGTCTCGATGGTGTGCGGTACCCCCGCGGCTTCCAGCGCCTTGTCGAGTGTCTCCGCCTGTTCCGGTGTGAAGGATGCGTCGTCCTCGGCGGCGCCGACATAGACCGTCGCGGTGATCCGGTCAGCTAGCAGGTGGGGGCTGTCCGGGCCGTCCGTCACCAGTCCGCCGCCGTGGATCGAGCCGACGGCGGCGACGCGATCGGGCACCCGGCCGGCGACGATGAGCGACGTCCGCCCGCCCATGCAATAGCCGCAGACACCGAACCGGTCACCGCGCACCTCTGGCCGCTGTCCGAGGAAGTCGAAGAACGCGCCCGCGTCGGCGGCAATCATGTCCTGGGTAACGCTGCCGATCATGCCGAAAAGCCGCTTGCGCTCTTCGGGGTCGCTGAACACGGTTTGCATCGAGAACGGCTGCCAATCGCCCTGGCGGTAGTACACGTCGGGCAGAAGTACGGCGTAGCCGAAGCCGGCCAGAGTGTCGGCCATCTCGTGAAAGGTGGGCCGCACTCCGCCGGCGTCGGGGTACATGACGACGGCCGACCAAGGGCCGCTGCCATTCGGGGTGTGCAGGCTGACGGGGCATGTGCCGTCGGGTGTGGTGACGGTTGCGGAGACGCTCGGCATGGTTCCGTTTTACCCTGCGGGTCTGCAAGTAAGCTGACCGGCGTGCCCATCGCCACGCCTTACGAGGATCTGCTGCGCCTGGTGATGGAGCAGGGGACACCGAAATCCGATCGCACCGGAACCGGAACGCGAAGCCTGTTCGGGCGGCAACTCCGCTACGACCTGGCCGCCGGGTTTCCGTTGATCACCACGAAGAAGGTGCACATCAAGTCGGTAGTCTACGAGCTGCTGTGGTTCCTGCGAGGCGACTCCAACGTTGCCTGGTTGCATGAGCACGGCGTCAGCATCTGGGACGAATGGGCTTCGGACGCAGGCGATCTCGGTCCGATCTACGGCGTGCAGTGGCGGTCATGGCCGACGCCGTCGGGCGAGCACATCGACCAGATCAGCGCGGCCTTGGAGTTGCTGCGCACCGACCCGGACTCGCGACGGATCATCGTGTCGGCGTGGAACGTCGCGCAGATCCCGGACATGGCGCTGCCGCCGTGTCACGCGTTCTTCCAGTTCTATGTCGCCGACGGCCGGCTGAGTTGCCAGCTGTACCAGCGCAGCGCCGATCTGTTCCTCGGCGTGCCGTTCAACATCGCCAGCTACGCGCTGCTGACACACATGATGGCCGCGCAGGCCAACCTCGACGTCGGCGAGTTCATCTGGACCGGTGGCGACTGCCACATCTACGACAACCACATCGGACAGGTCACCGAGCAGCTCAGCCGCCAACCGCGGCCGTATCCGGAACTTGTTCTGGCACATCGTGATTCGCTTTTCGGCTACACCTTCGACGACATCACCATCAAGAACTACGACCCTCACCCGGCGATCAAGGCACCTGTGGCCGTATGACGGCTTCGGTCGGCCTGATCTGGGCTCAGTCGGCCTCGGGGGTGATCGGACGCGCGGGAGCGATTCCGTGGCACCTGCCGGAGGACATGGCGCGGTTCAAGAGCCTCACGATGGGCCACACCGTCGTGATGGGCCGACGCACCTGGGAGTCGCTGCCGGCACGGTTCCGCCCGCTGCCGGGTCGCCGGAATGTCGTACTCACCCGGCAACCTGACTACATGGCCGAGGGTGCGGATGTGATGACGTCGGTTGAGGACTCGTTGGTGGGTGACGACGTGTGGGTGATCGGCGGCGCCGAGATATACGCGTTGGCGCTGCCCCACGCCTCGCGCTGCGAAGTCACTGAGGTGGAGATGGATCTGCCCCGGCAGGACGACGACGCCGTCGCGCCGGTGCTCGACGAGGGGTGGGCGGCCGAGGACGGGGACTGGCAGGTCAGCCGCAACGGCCTGCGTTACCGGTTCAGCAGCTACCGGCGGCGATGAGCGCTTGCGCGAAGAGCAGAGAGTGCCGATGAGCGCTTGCGCGAAGAGCAGAGAGTGCCGATGAGCGCTTGCGCGAAGAGCAGATGGGCTTCCCCTCGAATCGTGAAGGCTTCCTTATGCTGCGGCCGGTTGGTCTGCAGCGAGTCTCTCGTATTGGACGGGCGACATCAATGCGGCGGAGCTGTGTCGGCGTCGGTTGTTGTAGAAGTCCTGGCACCAGGGCACCACAACCTGGCGTGCGTGGGCTTTCGTGGTGAAGTGGTGCCGGGACAGGACCTCGTGTTCGAGGGTCGAGAAGAACGCCTCCGCAGCGGCGTTATCGAAACATGAACCGACTCTTCCCATCGATTGCGACACCCGAGCTTTCGGCACAGCGTAGTGAAAATTGCTGCGGTGTAGGTAGATCCGCGATCGGTATGGAAGATCACCCCGTCGATGGCCGCGCGTCCGCCGCGCACCGCCGCAGCCATCTTGATCGCGTCGCAGGCCAGGCCGGCGTCGGGGTGCTCCGAGGTCGCGCTGGCCAGCAGCCGGCGCGAATGCAGGTCCAGCACCGAGGCCAAGAAGAGCTTGCCTTCGTCGGTGGGGATCTCGGTGATGTCGCCGCACCACTTCGCGTTCGGTGTCGGGGCGGTGAAGTCGCGGTGCAGCAGGTCGGGAAACTTCGGCGCGGTCCGGTCTTGGCGGGTCAACCCCCGGCGCCGCTTCGGTTTGCGGCCCTGCAAGCCCTGCCGGCGCATCGAGTCCGCGACGGTGTTCACGCTCACCGTCTCGCCGGCCTCGAGCAGGTCGGCGTGGATGCGGGGCGAGCCGTAGGTGCCCTGGGAGGCCTCGAACAGCTCGCGCACCTTCACGTCCAGGGCGGCGCGCCGACGAGCCCGCTCGGTGGGCCCGCGACCGGTCCACTTGTAGAACCAGGAGATGCTGATCCCCAGGATCGCGCAGGTCACGGTGTGCGGCACCCGGTGCATGGTCCTCTGGTCGGCGACGAAGCGGGCCACGCTCACTTCGTCGCCTCGTTGACCCACAGGACCACCGATCGTTTTAAAACATCGCGCTCCATCCGCAGCTGGGCGTTCTCGGCGCGCAACCGCTTCAGCTCCGCGGCATCCCCGGTCGAAAGCCCTTGTGTGCCTTCGTGTTCGGCACGGTCCTTGGCAACCCAGTTACCCAGAGTGCCCGGGTGGACGCCCAAGTCGCGGGCTATCTGGGCGATCGTCTTACCGGTCTCACGGACAATGCGGACCGCACCCTCCCGAAACTCCGGGTCGAACTTCCTTCGCGAATCTGGCATGACTACTCCTGATAGTCCATGCCTCCACGGTTTTGGGGGATGTCCAAGAGAGTGCCGATGAGCACTTGCGCGAAGAGCAGAGAGTGCCGATGAGCACTTGCGCGAAGAGCAGAGAGTGCCGATGAGCACTTGCGCGAAGAGCAGAGAGTGCCGATGAGCGGGATGACGCGCGACCAGGCCCGCCGGGTCGCGGTCGCGGCACAGGGCTTCGCCGAGGCCGAACCGCGCGGATCGGTCACCAGGGCACACCTACGACGGCTGATCTCAAGAATTCAAGTGTTGCAACTAGATTCGGTGTCAGTGTCCGTACGCGCGCACTACGCTCCGGTGTTCAGTCGACTCGGCGTGTACGACCGCGCGATCTTGGACCGCGCGGCGTGGAGCCACACCGCGCGCTCGCCGCGGCTGCTGGTCGAGTACTGGGCGCACGAGGCGGCGTTGATGGCGGTCGACGACTGGCCGTCGCTGCGCTGGCGGATGCGGCAATACCGCCACGGCCGCTGGGGCAGCCACATCGTGAAGGCCAACCCGCAACTCGCCGACGACATCGTCGCGGCCGTCGCCGAATTGGGGCCCAGCACCGCCGGCCAGATCGAGGCACACCTGGCCGCTGAGCCGCGCGGCGCGAAGGGCGCATGGTGGAACCGCAGCGACACCAAGTGGGTGGCAGAGGCGCTGTTCGCCTCCGGGGTGCTCACCACCGCGACGCGCGTCGGTTTCGCGCGTCACTACGACCTGGCGGAGCGTGTGCTGCTGCCGGATGTGATCGCGAGGCACATTCCCGACGAGGATGCCGTCCGGGAACTGACGTTGCGCGCCGCCACGGCGCTGGGTGTCGGCACCGAGGCCGACATCCGCGACTACTTCCGGCTGTCCCCGAAGCAGATCAAACCGGCGATCGCCGACCTCGTCGCCTCCGGGGAGCTGGAGCGCGTCGAGGTCAAAGGGTGGACGGCGCCGGCCTATCTTCGTGCCGGGCAGATCGTGCCGCGAATGGACCGGGGAACCGCGCTGCTGTGTCCGTTCGACCCGCTGATCTTCTTCCGGCCGCGGGTGCAGCAACTGTTCGATTTCCACTACCGCATCGAGATCTATACGCCTGCAGCCAAGCGCCAGTACGGCTATTACGTCTGGCCGCTGTTGCTCGATGGCCGGCTTGTCGGGCGTGTCGATTTGAAGGCCGACCGGGCGGGTGACGCTCTGCAGGTCGTTGGCGCGTTCGCGGAGCCCGGTGAGCCGGCTTCTCGGGTTGCCGCCGCACTGGCCGGCGAACTCGAGTCGATGGCCGGATGGCTTGAGCTGGGGAAAGTGACGGTAGGCGAACGCGGCGATTTGGCAGGTGATCTTCGCCGAGCCTCGAGCTAGCCGACCAACGGATTTCGTACGGTCAACAACGAGCCGAATCGCCCGAAATCGCGGTCCGCAGACCACAATTCGCGCACCCCGTGAGATGCGCACAGTGCCGCGATGCGGGCGTCGTGCACCATCGCGCCGGCGACTCGACCCGACGAAAGGAGGGGCTTGAGCACTTCCCAGTAACCGGCGGGCTCACTGAGCAGCGTCGCAGAGGGCGAGCCGAGCCAAGCGTCGATCTGACCAGTCGCCTGTTCCCGTGTACTCGGTGGATCATAGATCCTCGGGTGTGTTACGACCGCGAAGAACTCGTGCAAGCACGGCCACGGAATCGCCCACGCAGACCGCCCCTCGGCCAGCTGTCTCATGAGAGCGGTGGCTGACGTATGAAACTCAGCGTCGCGGCGATGCGCATACACCAAGACGTTTGTGTCGACGGCGATCATTCGGCGCCATAGATGGTGTCTCTGAGCTGATCCCAGCCCGCGTCACGGTATGCAGGCTGTAGTCCGCGTCCGTCGACGCTCGCGTCGGGCAGGGTGAAGTGAGTGTCGTTCGAGCGTTGCCTGACCGTGGTGCGCAGGCCGGTTTCGATCAACTCACGAAGCGTCGTCCCTTGTCGTCGGGCCAACTCCTGCGCCTCGCGCAGCAGCTCGTCGGGGAGGTTTACCGTCGTCTTCATACTGCCGCCCATACTATCGAAGTCATACAGCCATATCCCCGCAGATCGGTAACCGAGCTTCCTCGCGCTAGGGTTCTGCCGTGGCCGAGACCACGCCGCTACGGGTGCAACTGATCGCGAAGACCGAGTTCGTGGCGCCGCCGGACGTTCCGTGGAGCACGGACGCAGACGGCGGCCAGGCGCTGACCGAATTCGCGGGCCGGGCGTGCTATCAGAGTTGGTCAAAGCCGAACCCGAAGACCGCGACGAACGCGGCGTACCTGCGCCATATCATCGACGTCGGCCATTTCTCGGTGCTCGAGCACGCATCGGTGTCGTTCTACATCTCGGGGCTTTCCCGCTCGTGCACGCATGAGCTGATCCGGCACCGGCACTTCTCGTACTCGCAGCTGTCGCAACGGTTCGTGCCGGAGCGCGACTCCCGGGTCGTGTTGCCGCCGGGCATCGAAGACGATCCTGAGCTTCAACAGCTGTTCCTCGCCGCGGCCGACGCCAGCCGTGAGGCGTACACCACATTGCTGGGCAAGCTCGAGGCGAAGTTCGCGGGCGAACCGAACGCCGTCCTGCGGCGCAAGCAGGCGCGCCAGGCCGCCCGGGCCGTGCTGCCCAACGCCACGGAAACCCGCATCGTCGTCACCGGTAATTACCGCGCGTGGCGGCATTTCATCGCGATGCGGGCCAGCGAACACGCCGACGTGGAGATCAGGCGGCTCGCGATCGCCTGCCTGCGCCAGCTCGCCGACCTCGCCCCGGCCGTGTTCGCGGACTTCGAGATCAGCGCGCTGGCGGATGGCAGCGAGGTGGCCACCAGTCCGCTCGCGACGGAGGCGTGAGGCGCTGCCATAAATCGTTGGGCCCAGCCGGGTAACCTTGAAGCCCGTGAGCACCAGCGGAATGGATGTCGGCGCGCAACTCGGCACAGTGCTGACCGCGATGGTGACGCCCTTCGACGCCGACGGCGCTCTGGATCTTCCTGCCGCCGCCCGGCTGGCGACCCACCTGATCGACTCCGGTTGCGACGGGATCGTGGTGTCCGGTACCACCGGCGAAGCGCCGACCACCTCCGACGACGAGAAGGTCGCGCTGCTGCGCACCGTGCTCGAGGCCGTCGGCGATCGGGCCCGAGTGATCGCCGGCGCGGGGACATACGACACCGCACACAGCATCAAGCTGGCCAAGGCCAGCGAAGCCGAAGGCGCGCACGGTCTTCTGGTTGTGACGCCCTATTACTCGCGGCCACCGCAAGCCGGACTGCTCGCTCACTTCACCGCAATCGCCGATGCGGTGGCGTTGCCCCTGTTGCTTTACGACATTCCACCGAGGTCCGTGGTTCCGATCGAGTTCGACACGATCCGCAAGCTCGCCGAGCACCCGAACATCGTCGGCGTCAAAGACGCGAAGGGTGACCTGCAGGGCGCCGGGGATGTCATCGCATCGACGGGACTGGCGTATTACTCCGGCGACGACCCGTTGAACCTGCCCTGGCTGGCGATGGGTGCCACGGGATTCATCAGTGTCATCTCGCATCTGGCCGCCGGGCAGCTACGAGACTTGTTGTCCGCCTTTGAATCTGGGGACCTCGCGACTGCCCGCAAGATCAACGTGTCGCTGAGTCCGTTGTGCGACGCCATGAAGCGGCTGGGCGGCGTGACGATGGCGAAAGCGGGCCTGCGTCTGCAGGGCATCGACGTCGGTGATCCACGGCTGCCGCAGGTGCCCGCCACCGCGGAACAACTCGACGCGCTGGCAGCTGACATGCGGGCCACGGCGGTGCTGCGCTAATGAACGAGGACTTCAGCCCGCCCGGCCCGTTGGCGCCGGGCGGCCTGCGGGTCACAGCGCTCGGCGGCATCAGCGAAATCGGCCGCAACATGACCGTTTTCGAGCATCTCGGTCGATTGCTGATCGTCGACTGCGGCGTGCTGTTCCCCGGTCACGACGAGCCCGCGGTCGACCTGATCCTGCCCGATCTGCGCCACATCGAGAACCGCCTCGACGATATGGAGGCCCTGCTGCTCACTCACGCGCACGAGGACCACATCGGCGCGATTCCATTCCTGCTGAAGCTGCGCCCAGACATCCCCGTCGTCGGGTCGAAGTTCACGCTGGCGCTGGTGGCGGAGAAATGCCGGGAGCACAGAATCAAGCCGACGTTCGTCGATGTCTCCGAAGGCAGCCGCACCACCCACGGCGTGTTCAACTGTGAGTTCTTCGCGGTCAACCACTCGGTGCCGGATGCGCTGGCCCTCGCGATTCACACCGGGGCAGGCACCGTTCTGCACACCGGCGACATCAAGTTCGATCAACTGCCGCTGGACCGTCGTCCCACCGACCTGCCCGGCATGTCGCGGCTGGGCGACAGCGGCGTCGACCTTCTCCTGGTCGACTCGACCAACGCCGAACTGCCCGGCGTCGGGCCGTCCGAGAGCGAGATCGGCCCGGCGCTGCACCGGCTGATCCGCTCGGCCGAGGGACGCGTCATCGTCGCCTGCTTCGCATCGAATGTTGCTCGGGTGCAACAGATCATCGATGCCGCCGTGGCGCTCGGCCGCAGGGTCTCGTTCGTCGGCCGGTCGATGGTCCGCAACATGGGCATCGCACGCGAGTTGGGCTTCCTGCAAGTCGCCGACGACGACGTGCTCGAGATCGGCGCCGCGGAACTCATGCCCCCCGAAAGGGTGGTGCTGATCACCACCGGCACCCAGGGCGAGCCGATGTCGGCGCTGTCGCGGATGTCGCGCGGCGAGCATCGCAGCATCACGTTGACGTCCGGTGACCTGATCGTGTTGTCGTCGTCGCTGATTCCGGGAAACGAGGAGGCGATCTACGGCGTCATCGATGCGCTGTCGAAGATCGGCGCACGGGTGGTGACCAACAACCAGGCGCGCGTGCATGTCTCGGGCCATGCCCACGCGGGGGAGTTGCTGTTTCTGTACAACGGAGTGCGCCCCCGCAACGTGATGCCCGTGCACGGCACATGGCGGCATCTGCGCGCCAACGCTGCACTCGCCGCATCCACGGGTGTGCCGGAGGAGTCAATCCTGTTGGCGGAGAACGGCGTCAGCGTCGATTTGATCGCCGGCCGCGCCCACATCTCCGGAGCGGTCCCTGTCGGCAAGATGTTCGTCGACGGTCTGGTGCTCGGAGATGTCGGAGACGCGACGCTGGGTGAACGGCTGATCTTGTCGTCCGGGTTCGTCGCGGTGACGGTCGTGGTGCGGCGGGGGACGGGCCGGCCGGCGGCCCCCGTGCATCTGCATTCCCGGGGCTTCTCCGAAGACCCGAAGGCGCTGGAACCCGCCGCCCGCAAGGTGGAAGAGGAACTGGAATTGCTTGCGGAGGAGCGGATTACCGATCCGCCGCGGATCGCACTCGCGGTGCGCCGCACTGTGGGCAAGTGGGTCGGCGAGACCTATCGCCGTCAGCCGATGATCGTGCCGACCGTCATCGAAGTGTGAGTCACCGCGGCGGCTAGCGCTTGTTGACGTATCCGGCATCGACCGGCAGCGCCACGCCGGTGACATAGCGCGCCGCGTCGGACACCAGCCACAACACCGCGTTGGCGATGTCCTCGGGCTCCAGCGTCTGGACGGGCAGCGCGTTGCCCATGTCGGGCCCGCCCTTGGTCTCTTCGGCCAAACCTTCCAGCCACTTTCGGGTGAACTCGTTGTCGATCATCGGCGTGCTGACACCGGCAGGATGCACGGAGTTGACCCGAATGCTATGCGGTGCAAGCAGGTTGGCGTATACCCTCATCAGCCCGACGATGCCGTGCTTGGCAGCCGCGTAGCCGAGCGAACCGGCGGCGGGGGCGGCCAGACCCACCAGACCCGCCACCGAACTCGTCAGCACGATCGATCCGCCGGTGCCCTGCTTGATCATCGGCTTCATCACGACGTCGACGGTGTGATACACGCCCGTCAGATTCACGTCGATCACGTCCTGCCACGCGTCCTCGCCTGCCATCGGGGCGATCCCGGCGTTGGCGATCACGATGTCCAGGCGGCCCAATTCGTCGAGGCCGGCCTGCAGCGCGGTCTTCAACGATGAGCGGTCGCGCACGTCGGCCCGGCTGGCAACGATGCGGGCGCCGGTTTCCTCCACGAGCTTGACGGTCGCGGCCAGGTCGTCGGCCGTCGCCATCGGGTAGGGCACCGATGCGATCTGGTCGCAGAGATCGACGGCGATGATGTCGGCGCCTTCGGACGCCAGCTTCACCGCGTGCGCGCGACCCTGCCCGCGCGCGGCTCCGGTGATGAACGCGACCTTGTCTTCGAGCGCGGCCATCAGGGACGCAGCTGGCCCTTGGTGGGGTCGCCGGCGACGACGGGCTGCAGCATCTTGATGTCGGGCGCGCCATCGAGGTGATCGCCGACCTCGGTGAACAACGCCGCGACCGCAGGTGCAGTGCTGTGCTTCTGCAGGGCGTCCGCGTCGGCCCACTGTTCGACGAACACAAATGTGCCGTTGCCCTCGTGCAGCGCGTAGAGGTCGCAACCCGGTTCCTGGTGTACCGCCTCGATGGCTCGTTCACATGCCTTACGCACCGTTTCGACGGAGTCGGGTTTGGCGGTCATGGTGGCGACGACGACAACGGGCATGCGGGTCAGCTCCTTTGGTGAGGTGGGAACGCTTCACCGTAACCGCACCGTGAACGACCTCACCGCAGGGACCCGTTGGGATGTGACGAGTTCGTAGCGATCACGCCATCACGCGAAAACTGATCCGCAACGGCGACGACGTTCTCTTGTTCCATTCGATGCGACACAGATGCGACACAGATGCGATACAGAAAGGAACACCCGCGTGTCCACCAATATGCGCAAATCGGGGGCGCTGAGGCGCTCGAAACCGTTGTTGAGGACTTCTACGACCGCGTACTCGGAGATGAACAGTTGGCCGGCTTCTTCAGCGGCACCAACATGGCTCGGCTCAAAGGCAAACAAGCCGAGTTCTTCGCGGCGGCGCTGGGCGGCCCCGGCCGCTACACCGGCGCTTCGATGCGCCAAGTCCACCAGGGCCGCGGCATCACGATGCACCACTTCAACCTCGTTGCGACACATCTGAGCAGCGCGCTCGAGGCCGCAGGCGTGCCGCCCGACATCGTCGGGCAGATCATCGCGGCCATCGCTCCGCTTGCTGACGAAATCGTGAGCGCCAAATCGGCCTGACGTCCGCCAGTCCGCCGGGATCCGCCGCCCGCCGTGACCAGTGTGGCGAATGGTGCGAATGAGGCGTATGCGACTAGGCTTGTTCGCATGCCCAGCAAGACCGCCACCCGCTCTGGGGGCCGAACGACCAGGTCAAAGGCCAGTTCGCGAAGCGGCAAGCGGCCGGCGCCCCGCAGGAGACCCGTCAAACGGCGCAGGTCCCGGGGCGGTGGATCGCTCGCCTCCGGCGCACTCGCCGTCGGCCGCGGGGTGCAGACGTCCTGGTTGATGGTGGCCAGGGGGGCCGGAAGCGCCGCCCGCTCGGTCGGCCGGGCCCGCGACATCGATCCGGGTCATCGCCGCGACGGGATCGCGCTGGCGCTGCTGGGCGTCGCTGTGCTGATCGCGGCCAGTAGCTGGTTCGACGCGGCCCGACCAGTGGGGCAGTGGGTGGACTCCCTGCTGCGGACGCTGATCGGCTCCGCGGTCGTATTGCTGCCGATCGTCGCGTTGGCGGTCGCAGCGGCGTTGATGCGGTCGGAGCCCGACCCGGACTCGCGGCCACGAGTGGTTCTCGGCTCGGTGATGATCGCGCTCCCCGCGCTGGGTCTCTGGCACCTGTGGGCAGGCTCGCCGGCAACACCCGCGGGCCGCCAACACGCGGCCGGCTTCATCGGCTTCGCGATCGGCGGGCCGCTGTCCGACGGTGTGACGGCGTGGATCGCCGCACCGCTGTTGTTCATCGGTGTGATGTTCGGGGTTCTGCTGCTGTCCGGCACGACGGTTCGCGAAGTGCCGGCGACGCTGCGGGCGATGTTCGGCGTGCGCGGCCTGGGCGGCCCGTTGCCGACCGACGACGAATACGACGAGTACGAC
The DNA here is from genome assembly GCA_963744085.1 of uncultured Actinomycetota bacterium. GTDB lineage: Bacteria > Actinomycetota > Actinomycetes > Mycobacteriales > Mycobacteriaceae > Mycobacterium. The sequence continues at coordinate 390,070 of CAVUSK010000008.1, read as the reverse complement.
TACGACGATCATGACGACGAAGCACAGGCTTGGGAGCCCGCGCCATACGACGACTACCCGCTGAAGGACGACACGCCCACCATCCCCGAACCCGCCGCGGTGCAGGACCTCGATCCCGAGCCGTCCCGCCGCCGGGGGAAGAAACAAGCCCCGCGGGACTTCGCCGGACTGGATCGGGTCGTCGATGGCCCGTACATGCTGCCGTCGCTCGACCTGTTGATGCCCGGTGATCCGCCGAAGCGGCGCAGCGCGACCAACGACCATATGGTCGAGGCGATCTCGTCGGTGCTCGACCAGTTCAAGGTCGATGCCGCAGTCACCGGCTGCACCCGCGGCCCGACCGTCACGCGTTACGAGGTCGAACTCGGGCCGGGCGTGAAGGTGGAGAAGATCACCCAGCTGCAGAAGAACATCGCGTACGCGGTGGCCACCGAGAGCGTGCGCATGCTGGCGCCGATTCCCGGCAAGTCGGCCGTCGGCATTGAGGTGCCCAACGTCGACCGCGAGATGGTGCGGCTGGCCGACGTGCTGACCGACCCGTCGACACGCCGCGACCACCACCCGTTGGTGATCGGGCTGGGCAAGGACATCGAGGGCGAATACATCTCCTGGAACCTGTCCAAGATGCCGCACCTGCTCGTCGCGGGTTCTACGGGTTCAGGCAAGTCCAGCTTCGTCAACTCGCTGCTGGTCTCGCTGCTTGCCCGTGCCACCCCGGAAGAGGTCAGGATGATCCTGATCGACCCGAAGATGGTGGAACTCACGCCCTACGAAGGCATTCCGCATCTGATCACCCCGATCGTCACCCAGCCGAAGAAGGCCGCGGCGGCGCTGGCGTGGCTCGTCGAAGAGATGGAGCAGCGCTACCAGGACATGCAGGCGTCACGGGTGCGGCACATCGACGACTTCAACCAAAAGGTCAGATCGGGTGCCGTTTCGGCACCGCTCGGCAGCCAGCGCGAGTACCAGCCCTACCCATACGTGGTCGCGATCGTCGATGAGCTCGCCGACCTGATGATGACCGCTCCGCGCGACGTAGAGGACGCGGTGGTGCGGATCACGCAGAAAGCCAGAGCCGCCGGCATCCACCTCGTGCTGGCTACCCAGCGGCCGTCGGTCGATGTGGTGACGGGCTTGATCAAGACGAACGTGCCGTCGCGGCTGGCGTTCGCCACGTCGTCGCTGACCGACAGCCGCGTGATCCTCGATCAGCAGGGCGCCGAGAAGCTGATCGGGATGGGGGACGGGCTCTTCCTGCCGATGGGCGCGAACAAGCCGATCCGCTTCCAGGGCGCGTACATCACCGACGACGAGATTCACGCCGTCGTCGCCGCGTGCAAGGAACAGGCCGAGCCCCAGTACACCGACGGTGTGACCACTGCGAAGCCGACCTCCGAGCGCACCGACGTCGACCCGGACATCGGCGATGACATGGACGTCTTCCTTCAAGCCGTCGAGTTGGTGGTGTCCAGCCAGTTCGGCTCGACATCCATGCTGCAGCGCAAGCTGCGGGTCGGGTTCGCCAAGGCCGGACGATTGATGGACCTGATGGAAACGCGCGGGATCGTCGGGCCCAGCGAGGGTTCCAAAGCGCGCGAGGTGCTTGTCAAACCCGACGAGTTGGCGGCGACCCTGGCATCGATCCGAGGCCTCGATGACGCCGGGGACGACGACGAATACGCCTAGAGCAGCAACAGCATTCGCGAATTCCCGAGGATGTTGGGTTTGACGTAGCTCAGGTCGAGAAACTCCGCCACGCCGGTGTCGTACGAGCGGCACATCTCCTCGTAGACCTCCGCGGTGACGGGGGTGCCCTCGATCTCGACGAAGCCGTGCCTGCTGAAGAACTCGGTCTCGAAGGTGAGCACGAACACCCGTTGCAGCTGAAGTTCGCGGGCCACCTCGAGCAACCGGTCGACGATCGCGTGCCCGAGGCCCTGTCCCTTCACCTTGGGATGCACGGCGACCGTGCGCACCTCGCCGAGGTCCGACCACATCACATGCAAAGCGCCGCAGCCGATCAGCTCGCCGTCGAGCTCGGCGACCCAGAACTCTTGGACCGCTTCGTAGAGCGTCACGAGGTTCTTCTCCAAAAGGATCTTTCCCGCGTAGTGGTCGACCAGGCTCTTGATGGCCGGCACGTCCGACGTTCGGGCGCGCCGGATCACGAGTGCATCGTCACGCGGACCGCTTGCTGCGCTCACAGACCGAACAGTATCGGCTCAGAGCAACCGATAGTCTGATGCGGTGCCAGCATCCCCCTCACGCGACCCGGCGGCGGCGGCGACGTCGCCGACAGCGCGGCTGGTCAACATCGCAAACGTTTTGACCGCCTTGCGGATGGTCCTTGTGCCGGTCTTCCTGTTCGCGCTGTTTGCCAATGGCGGACACGAAACGCATTGGCGCATAGTGGCTTTCGTCATATTTGCGGTCGCGATGGTGACCGACCGCTTCGACGGGGCGCTGGCACGCAGCCACGGGATGATCACCGAATTCGGGAAGCTGGCCGACCCGATCGCCGACAAAGCCCTGCTGGGTGCCGCGTTGATCGGGCTGTCGCTGCTGCACGAGCTGCCGTGGTGGGTGACCGTCGTGATCCTGCTGCGCGAGATCGGGATCACGATATTGCGGTTCGTCGTCTTGCACCGCGGCGTGATCCCGGCCAGCCACGCCGGCAAGCTCAAGACGCTGGTTCAGGCCGTCGCCATCGGGTTGTTCATCCTGCCGCTGTCCGGCGTCTGGCACACCGCGGCGTGGGTGACCATGGCCGTCGCGATCGTGCTCACCGCGGTCACCGGCGTCGACTACGTCGTCCAGGCGGTCAGAGAAACCCGTGCTCAACCCGCCGATTGACCGGGAACCATCCGGCATGCGGCCGACGTTGCCACTGAGTAGATGTCTGCCCACGCGAAGGAGTGCATCATGGCCGCGTTGCTGCGCGAGGTGATCGGCGACGTGCTTCGCCGCACCCGCATGTCGCAGGGGCGGACCCTGCGCGAGGTCTCCGATTCGGCACGAGTGAGCCTGGGATATCTGTCCGAGGTCGAGCGCGGCCGCAAAGAGGCGTCCAGCGAGCTGCTGACGGCCATCTGCGGTGCGCTGGACGTTCCGCTATCTGCGGTGCTGACCGACGCCGGCCAGCGGATGGAGCGAGAGGAACGCGCCCAGGTGGTCACCGGCGCGGCCAACATCGATGCGAGCACGAAGGTCGTCATTCCGCCCGTGGTGTCCATGGCGGTCGCCTGACCCCCTGCGCCGGACGGCCCCGAACGGATAAATTGGGCACCACGCGCACTTAGTCCGGTAGACCGACATCAACGAAGACACGAAGGCGGAAGCAACTCATGGCCAATCCGTTCGTCAAGGCGTGGAAGTACCTGATGGCGCTGTTCAGCTCGAAGGTCGACCAATACGCCGACCCGAAGGTTCAGATTCAGCAGGCCATCGAGGAGGCCCAGCGCCAGCACCAGGCGCTGACTCAGCAGGCGGCCCAGGTGATCGGCAATCAGCGCCAACTCGAGATGCGCCTCAACCGTCAGCTCGCCGATATCGAGAAGCTGCAGGTCAACGTCCGCCAGGCGTTGACGCTGGCCGATCAGGCCACAGCCTCCGGCGACGCGGCGAAGGCCACCGAATACAACAACGCCGCCGAAGCGTTCGCCGCGCAGCTGGTCACCGCGGAGCAGAGCGTGGAAGACCTCAAGGCGCTGCACGACCAGGCGTTGCAGGCGGCCGGTCAGGCCAAGAAGGCCGTCGAACAGAACGCGATGATGCTGCAGCAGAAGATCGCCGAGCGCACCAAGCTGCTCAGCCAGCTGGAACAGGCCAAGATGCAGGAGCAGGTCAGCGCGTCGCTGCGGTCGATGAGCGAGATGGCGGCGCCAGGCACCACGCCCAGCCTCGAGGAGGTTCGCCAGAAGATCGAACGGCGCTACGCCAATGCGATGGGGGAGGCGGAGCTCGCGCAGAACTCGGTGCAGGGCCGGATGCTCGAGGTGCAGCAGGCCAGTGTGCAGATGGCCGGGCACTCGCGGCTCGAACAGATCAGGGCCTCGATGCGCGGCGAGGCGTTGCCCGCGGGTGGCTCCCCGGCGGCGTCCACTCCGACGCCGGCCACCCCCGCTGCCGAGCCCGAATCGCAGAATCCCGTCAGCCAGCAGTAGGAACTCTCGATGGCGGTCAAACCCGAGGTCAGAACCCGACGCCGCTCGCTCTTGCAGCGGGGCATCGACACCGCCAGCGAGTATGTCGACGTGGCGGCCACCACAATCAGGCGAGCGGCCGACCCGCGGGCCCGGTTGATGCGCAAGCGTCGCTGGGCGTTGCGGCTGGGCATTTTCTCCGGTATCACATGCGTGTTCTGGGTGCTGGTCACCGCGCTGCTGGCGTCGTGGAGCACGCCGGCGTGGGCGCTGATCATCCCCGGAGCCATCGCGGTGGGAGCGGCCGTGCCCACGACGCTGTGGCTGCTGCGCTACCGCTGGCTGTGCAAAGAGCCGTTGCCCGCGCCCCGGCCGGGTGTGGTGCGGCGGCTGCCGCCGTTCGGTTCGGCTGCCAGGGGACCGATGACCACACTGTCGGCGGCCGAACGCGGCATGTTCTCGCTGCTCGGCGTCATCGAGCGCGCGGGGCTGTTGCCGGCCGATGAGATTCGGGAAGTCACCTCAGCGGCCAACCACGTGGCGGCCACCATGTCGGCGACGGCCGCCGACATCGTGTCGATGGAGAAGGCGGTGCGGGCCACCCCGTCATCACGCTCTTCGTTGATCCCGACGATCAACGCGTTCGCGGCGCAGCTTGACCACGGCGTGCGACAGTACGACGAAATGGTCGGTGCCGCAGCACAATTGGTATCGACGTCGAGCTCGCCGATGGCACGCCAGCAGTATCGCGACGACCTGGTCGGGGCCACCGACCGTCTGCTCGGCTGGGCGCAGGCGTTCGACGAACTCAACGGGCCCCGACGGCTGATCGGCTAGAGGCTGCGGCGTAGCGACGGGATCGCGATCGCGGCCAGCCCTCGGACGATCCCCTTGAGGAAGTCGACGGTGTCGAAGTAGTCCCGCCAGAGGGTAATTCGGCCGTCGCGGACCTCGAACACCCCGCATACCCAGAAGTGCGCCTCGAACCGACCGAACGCCAGTACGTCGGTGCGCTCTGTGAGCACCGCGTTGCCTTCGCCGGCGATGCGGTGGATCTTCACGTCGAACCTCGTGCTCGGTCGGTCCAGGCCACGCATCAGTTTCATCGTCCGCTGCCGGCCGCGGACGGTCGGCAGGCCGACGTTCTGGTACACGAGGTCGTCGTCGAGTGCGGCATCCGCGCCGTCGAAATCCTTGTCGCGCAGCGCGTAGAGGAAGGTTTCGACGACGCGCACGGGGTCGGTCGTCACTGATTGCTGGGGCAACTGATCGGTCATGCCCGTCAGCGTAGTGACCACCGCATGTGGCAGGGTAGGCCGGTGCGCGTCGCCGTGGTCGCCGGGCCGGATCCGGGGCACTCGTTTCCGGCGATCGCGCTGTGCCTGAAGTTCTTGGCCGCCGGCGACGAGCCGACACTTCTGACGGGCGTGCAATGGCTGGACACGGCGCGCGCCGCCGGGGTCGACGCGACCGAACTGCTCGGGCTGGATCCCACTCCGCTCGATGACGACCGCGATGCCGGCGCCAAGATCCACCAGCGGGCCGCGCGGATGGCCGTGCTCAACGCTCCCGGATTGAAGGCATTGGCGCCCGACCTCATCGTGTCCGACGTGATCACCGCATGCGGCGCGCTTGCCGCGGAGATTATCGGACTGCCATGGGTCGAGCTTAATCCGCATCCGCTGTATTTGCCGTCAAAAGGCTTGCCGCCGTTAGGGAGTGGGCTGGCGCCGGGGGAGGGGCTGCGCGGCCGGTTTCGAGATCGGTTGATGCGCCGGCTGACGGCGCGCTCGCTGCGGGAGGGGCTGCGGCACCGGACGGTTGCCCGGCTCGGGGTCGGGCTGCCGGCGACAGGCGTCGAGCCGGTGCGACGGTTGATCGCGACGCTGCCCGCGCTGGAGGTGCCGCGACCGGACTGGCCGGCCGAAGCCGTCGTCGTCGGACCGCTGCACTTCGAACCGACCGACAGCGAGTTGCGGCTGCCGCCGGGTGACGGGCCGGTGGTCGTCGTCGCACCGTCGACTGCGACGACCGGCGCGCCGGGTTTGGCGGAGATGGCGCTGGATCACCTGGTCCCGGGAAGTACGTTGCCCGAGGGTGCCAGGCTGGTGGTGTCGCGGCTGGCCGGTGATGCTGTGCAGGCTCCGCCGTGGGCGGTGATCGGGTTGGGGCGCCAGGACCGGCTGTTGTCGAATGCCGACGTCGTCGTCTGCGGAGGCGGCCACGGAATGGTGTCCAAGACGCTGCTGGCCGGCGTGCCGATGGTGGTGGTGCCGGGCGGCGGCGATCAATGGGAGATTGCGAATCGTGTTGTGCGCCAAGGCAGTGCGCGACTGATCCGGCCGGTCAGCCCGGAAGCGTTGGTCGCCGAGGTGGCGGAAGTGCTGTCGTCGCCGCGCTATCGCGACGCTGCGCGGCAAGCGAGTGCGAGCATCGCCGACGTCGCCGATCCGGTACGGGTGTGCCACGACGCGCTGGCGTAGCTTGGGGTCGATGCGTCTGACCGAATTCAACGAGCTCGTCACTGGCTGGTTCGGGGCTGCCTACGGGACGTCGGTGCTGGCCGACCATGTGTTGAGCAACCTCGGCGGGCGCACCGCCGCGCAGGCAATCGAGGACGGCGTCGATCCGCGTGACGTGTGGCGGGCGCTGTGCGTCGACTTCGATGTTCCCCGCGACCGGTGGTGACGGGATCAGAGCATCGAATTGAGCATCGCGGTCGCATCGGGGGCGGCCGCGGTGAACCCATCGTTGTCCGGGGCGTAAACCGCTGCCAATGCTCCGATTCCAGATGCGGTGTTCATCAGCTCGACGAGCACTCCGACGACTGACCCGGTCCCTTGACTTGTAACGAAATCGGCGGTGAACGGGCACTTGTCGGCCTGCTGGAACTGTCTGCTGGCGAGTGTGTCCAAGCGGCAATGTTCAACTTTGATATTGCTCAAGAGGGATTGCATTGGTAGCTCTTGAAGGTCGTAATCGAGCTGCACACTGGCATCCTTGGACTGACCAGTCCCGACCGTGACCTCGAGTCGAGCGGGGATGTCGGGCTGCAGTATGGCGACACTGTTGTCACTGCCGTAGATGCGTTGCCACCCGTCGGCCAGGATTAGCGAGATTCCGGGGCCGAGCGCTATTTTCGCGTTGTCGGACGGTGCCATCGGTGTGGCGGTGGGTGGCGACATGGGTTGGGCGAAGGGCGGCGAAGTCGGCGTCGCGGCGGCCGGCGTGGCGGCTGGGGTGGCGGCCGGCGTGGCCGCTGCGGTGGCAGTCGGACCGACGACGATTCCCGACGGGTCAGGTGGCGTAGCCGGCGGTGATTTCTTGGTCAGGACGATCAGGACGACGCCGAGGGTTACCGCCGCGGCGACCGCCGCCACCACCGCGATGATCAGGATGACGGCAACTGCTCCGAACCGGTGTCGTGTGTGATCGTCAGCGTCCGGATAGCTGAGCGGAGGCGGCGTGTGTCCGGCCGATGGCGCTGGTGTGGTTGACATCCTGGGTCCTCGCTTCGCGTGACATCGAGCAGGCGAACGGTGCTACGTCCTGGCCGCGGACTTGGTCGGCACGCCGCTGGCGAGTGCGGCCGTTGCTGTCCCGCACGCTTGACAGAACGCGGCGCCGGCGGCGATCGCCGCGTGACACTGTCCACAGATGCGATCGGTATCGGGCGCACGCGCGAGCGGCTTGTCGGCGCTGAGGGCTTGCTGCGCTTCGGCAAGCAGCGCCGTGTGCAAGGCGGCTCGGGTCATGATCAGTCCGGCCGCGGCCACGAGGGCGGCCAGCACGAAAGTGAGGACGAGGCCACGGGTCCCGTACGGGGTCAGCACCGTGGTCCCCAGCTCGTAAATCACTACCAGCAGCACGCCTTTCACCAGACCCGCTGCAGTATTGGCGCTCGCGCCGCGCAGCGCGGTCATTGCCACGGCCGCTGCGGTGCCGAAAATGATTGGCTGCAGGAATCCGAGTGTCAACGCGATGAAAGCCACTTGTGTCGGGTCGCCGTGGATCACCTGGGTGAATGCGCCAATCTGCACCACGACTGAGAAACCCAACGAGAGCGCGGCACCGCTGAGCGTGCACATCACCAGAGCGTCGATCGGGTGCCGGAACCCCGGACGCGTGGTGACGACGACGGGTGCGATCAGCAGCGCGACGAAGCCGACAACCGGCAGCAGGACGCCGAGTTCGAGGATCGTGGTGAGCGACGGCAGCCGACTCGGCTGGGTCAGCAGGAGCGCAGGCTCGGCGAATAACCTCTGCAGCTCACCGACCACCACCCCGAGCACCAGAGCCAGCAACAGCGCGACGCCGACGACGGAGACCGGATCACCACGCCACACATTGTGGTCGTGGATGTAGGTCAGCACCGCGGCGGGCAACGACACCGCCGCCAAGACCAGGGCGACCGACAGCATGCCGAACGCCGATGCAATCAACGACGCCAGCAAGGCCAGTGCGATGGCATCGCGATACACGTGCAGACGATGGCTCACCAGATGGGGCATCAGGGTGCTCAGCAGATGTGGCGCACGTACCGTTTCCTCGGGCAGAGCCGCGAAATGCTGTGCGCGATCGATGGTGCGGTGCAACGGTGTGCCGCAACGCGCGCAGAACCGGGCAGCTTCCGAATGCGGGGTGGAGCAGTTCGGGCAGTCCATCGTGTCCTCCCGTTCATCAGCGAGTTCACAGGCTTCTCGCCGACATCGGTACGCGCCGCAAGCGTACGACGGCGTTGCACCTTGGTCTGGCCTTTTCCGTGTTTCCTGATGGCCCCCGGCTGACGGCAGTAGCTTGGATAACCTGGTGCGAGTTTGCGGTCCTGATGACGCCACGAGGCCGTCCTTACTGCGGATTCCATTGTTTCCCAACGGCAACCGGCAGTTCGCTACGTCGTGTTGGCTACAGGGACGCAGTTCGCAGCGCCCGCCGGCTGGTCTTGGCCCCGCCGTGAGCCGCGGTCGAATCGGGTGACGTTTCTGTTGAAAAGCCGCCCCGGGTCGGCGGATCGCGGTACGGTGCGCCCGCGCGGCCGATCCAGACCTGCGCGCTGTGTCAGCCTTCGAAGGAGGCCGCCGAAGTGGGTGGTCAAAAATTGGGCGAGGCGGGGTTCTCAAGCACTGTGGGACGCTGGTTACGGCTGCTGGTTTGTGCTGTTACGGCAGTGTTGGTGGCGTCGTGCGCCCGCGTTGGGCAACCGCCGGCGGCCCCGAACCCCGTCAGCGGCCTGTTGGCGAAATTTCTCGTCGCCTCGACCGATCTCGGTCCCGCGCGCGGTGAACCAGTGAAACTTACTGTTGCACTGCGTGATTCGAGCTCTCCGCAAGCTTTGACCGCCTGGGCGGAAAGCCGTCGCCTGTCGGTACAGTGGCGACCCGACCACAAGTGGGCCTATCTGGAGGGTGCGTCACAGGATGTGGCAGGTGCTTTCGCGGTGGCGGTGCACGACTACCGCAGCCCCGACGGGCAGCTGTTCTATGCGGCGCAGCAGGACCCCCGGATTCCGGAGGCGGTTGCCGGCGAGGTCACCGACATCGGCCGGATCCTCAGCTACCGGCCCCCGAATTTGGTCAAACCGCCGATTATTCCGTTGGATGTGCCGAATAACGGGTTATCGCCCAATGAACTACGGGAGACCTATGGCGCGGCCCCGCTGGGCCTCGGCAGCGGACAGACAATTGTCTTCTTCGAGGTGGATTCGTTCACCCAGAAGGATCTGGACAGGTTCGCCGCCAAGTTCGGCGTGCCGCGATTCCAGCCGGAGGTGTATGGGACCGACCCGGGCTGGCAAGTGGGCGAGACCGCGATGGATCTTCAAGTGGCGCACGGGATCGCGCCCGCCGCAAAGAAAGTGGTGTATTACCTCCCCGGCGGTGGTTATGACGAAATGGCGGACCAGATGACCGAGGTCGACAAGAAGTTCCCGGGCGCACTGTGGAGCCTGTCCCTCGGCTACGGCTGTGACCTGATCGACAAGCCCAACATGTTGGATCCGGTGCGGGACGCGGTGAGAGCGGCTGAGAAACACGGCACGTCGGTGTTCATCTCCAGCGGCGACACCGGAGGCTATGAATGCAAGGGCTACAACGACAATCCGCCGGACAAGTACACTCCCCCGCCGACCGGCGACGAAATCGGGGTGAGTTCACTCGCATCGATACCGGAAGTGACCGACGTCGGTGGGACGAGCCTGTCCGACCGATAAGCGCGGGGCGTGGGCCGGCGAAGCGGGGTGGGCCGACTACCCGGTCACTCAGGGCACCGGCGGGGGAGTGTCCAATCTCTTCGAGCGTCCCGATTGGCAGCGCGCGGTGTCGGTGCCGCCGGGATCGATCGGCACAACGCAACAGATTCCCGACCCCGCCGTGCATCGGCTGACCCCTGACATCGCCGCCGATGCCGACCCAGCGACGGGCGCCGCGATCTTCGTCTGCCAGGACGCCGACACGGACTGCCAGCCGCAGCCGGGCGGCACCTCCCAGTCGGCGCCGATCTGGGCCGCGTTGACGGCGTTGATGAACGAGTATCTGACCAGTCACGGCGGGCGCACCGTCGGCGCCGATCTCAACCCGCTGCTGTATCAGGTGGCGGCCAACGGCACCCGGCCGGCGTTTCACGATGTCGTCATCGGCGGAAACTCCGTGTACGACTGCGCGCCGGGCTTCGATCTGGCCACCGGGCTGGGCACGCCCGACACCAACAACTTGGTCAACGACATCCTTGACATCCAGAAGAGGTGATGTGGCGATGAGCACCGAGTCGACATCCCACGGCACTGCTGCATCTCCGAACCCACCCGCGGCAGCTACGGTGACCTGCCGGGTGTGCGGCACGTCGGTTCCCGACGGCGCATTCTGCGGATTCTGCGGCGCTGCCCTTTCCCCGCAACCCGGAAACGGACCCGACTGGCTACGGGTGCGGGCATACGACGCAGCGCTGGGCGAGAATCTGCTGCGGCTGTCGGCGGTCAGTACGTTGTTCCCGCACCTGCCGCATCGCTCGCGGACGGCGTTTCGCTGGGGGCTCGCCGCCCTGGTTGTGGCGCTGGTGGTGTTCGCGCTGCTGCGGTGGCTGACGCCGCTGGTCGCAGTCAGCGCGCTGGGATTCCCGATGTTGTTCTTGATCTACATCGAAGAATCAGACGTCTACGGCGACGACGACCTGCCTGTCATGACAATGCTGCTGACCGCGGTGCTGGGGGCGCTGCTTGGCGTCGGATGGGCGATGTGGACCGGGCCCATCGTCGCCCGGTCCTACCCGCTGCTTCCGAATCTGCCCGCAGACATGGTGTGGCAGGTCGGGTTGGCGATCCCGGTCGGTGGCGCGCTGGTCATGCTTGTCCCGGCGGTGGTCGTGCGGCTATTGCGCCCACGCAACCTTGAATCGTTGGACGGGTTCCTGGTCGGTGCACTGAGCGCGGTCGCCTTTACTGCCGCGGCAACACTGGTCCGGCTGGCGCCTCAGCTGGCGCACGCCCTGGTCGACCACACCCTGCCGGTCGGATCCTTTCTGGTGGAGGCCGGTATCCAGGGCGTCGCCGTGCCGGTGACCGCCGCCGCGGCCGGCGGCGTGGTGGGTGCCGCTTTGTGGTACACGTTCCAGGAGGTGCCGCGCCAGGAAAAGCTGAAGCGGTTCGTGATCGCGCTTGTACCGGCAGTTCTGGTCGTTGTTGCCCTTTACATCGCGATCGGTGTGACCGATATCGCCGTGCGGCACCAAGGATTTCAGCTGGGCGTGCACCTGCTCCTCGCCGCTGTCGCCGTCCTGGTGTTGAGGATCGGGATTCACCTGGCGCTGTTGAAGGAGACCCGCGAGGAGATGGCGGGAGAGCAGGCTGTGTGTGCGGAATGCCACCACGTCGTCCCGGATATGGCCTTCTGTCCCAACTGCGGGGTCGCCACCCGCGCTTCGTCGCGCTCCTCACGTCAGGTCAGGCGCCTTCCCGCCGCTGAAACCGACGACATCCCCTCGGAGAAGCCATGAACTCCCCCACCGAGCAGTCCTCGTCCCCGGCTTACGCATTGCCTGACTCGTCCTACCCGGCACCGCCGGTGCGCCACACATCGCATCTGCGGCTCTTGGTGATATTCGCGGTCAGCTTGGCGGCGATCATCGGCGCGGCGTTCGGTATCCGGGCGCTGGTCGTCAAACCCACTCCGCCGCAACACTGCCCGCCGGACTGCGTGGGACCACCAATCGGACCGCCGGGCGGTGTCCTGCCCGGCGTGGGACCCGGGCCGACGGCACCCACCAGGTTGCCGCATCCCCCGACCGGTGCTGCCTCGAATTCCGTTGACAGCAAGAGGGGTCCAGCGCAGTCGCCGGCGGCGGTGGTTGCCGCCGTTCCCGCGGCCGTGCAAGCGATCCAGACGTATCCGCGCATGAATGCCGGCGACGGCTCATTCTCGGTTGCCTATCCGATGCCTGATCCCATATATGGGCCCAGGATCACTCTGGGTAAGAACTTCGTGACTTGGACGTACCTAGGTGGCGTGGCGAAGTTCTTCGGAGTTCCCGCAGAGGGCTTGACGGCACAGGAAGTCGTGAGCCAATTCATGACCTCTGAGTTTCCGAACGCGACCGTGGATTACGACATACCGAACGCGAAAGTCGGCTATCAGAGTGGCTTCGGACAAGTCGCAACCTATGATCCGCAAAGCGGCAGCGGGCCTTACAACCGTCAGCGCGCGATCGTAATGGCAGCTGTGAAGAACGGGCTGGCCCTGGTCACTGAAGCCAACGGGCCTTTCTACTGGCCCAAGTTCAACAACCCCATCAACCACGGTTCGGGCGCCAACCTGGCAATTGCTTTCGTATTGGGCTACTACGTCAACAGTTTCCGGTGGAAGGGCGACCCGCCGCGGTGAGAGTGATGTCCGGCCGGGGTCTGACACTACTACCAGTTCCAGCCTCCGTCGGGCAATATTGACTGCGGCATCGGCATGATGGACGCAAGGCGTTCGCGCACTGCGAGATCCTGGGCTAAGGACAGAGCTATTCCGCCGGCCGTTAGCTGCGACAGTGAGCTGTCCGGCATAACCTGCAGGGACGCCGGCACCGGACTTTTTTCTTCGTGTCGCGCGACTCCTACGAACTGCATTAACCCAAAGTCAAAGCATCGATTGGACCATGGACTTGTAGTCGGGCAAAGCCTGTCCGTACGCTTCTGCGCCACCGCACGCGAAGTTGAGGAAGGCCACCACCTCGGTAGTCGGATTCAGAAGCTCACCGAATATTCCGCTGACGGCTATCGTGCCGTTCTGGTTTACCAGGGTGGCCGTGTAGCCGACGAAGGCGTACTGCGTGAAGGTCTCGCCGCTTTTCGACTGTTTCTGTACTTCAGTGAGCTTCACATTGCTGTAACCCGAATTAGGCCCACCTGTAGTGGTATTGATGTCGGTCTGGAGTGCGGCGGCGACATCGGTGTCATTCCTGATGCCGACCCCGACCCACAGCGTCGCAGAGCAGTCTGAGTTGCACAGCCAGTCGCCAACCTCCTTCTGCTGGGAAACCTTCCAGCCTTCAGCGGGAGTGATGGACACCCCGTAACGCAGCGCGACCGCGTCCGTGGCGGCCAGCTTCACCTGGGCGGTATGCGGTTGGCCCAGGGTGGCCATCGCAACCGGTTTGCCGGAAAGTTGGGGCGGAGGTGTCGGCGGCTGATTTGTCTTGGGGGGCAACACGATCCCGCCGGTGATCAAGAAAGCGATGAGAACGACCACGAGGATGGCGGCGAGGATCGCCCGTGCGTGCAACCGGTGCCCGATGGGTCCGCCGGTGCCCGGATAACGCAACGGCGCAGGGGTATATCTGTCCGGCGCTGTGTCTGACATGGTTCCTCTTTTCTGGCCGGCGGCAGGAGGACGGTTACGCGGCGGGTAGGGGATGGCGAGCGAGTGTGGCTGTCGCCGTACCGCAGACCTGGCAGAACGCCGCACGGGCGCCGATCTCGGCGCCACACTGCGCGCAGATCTGGTCGGCGTGGGGAGAACGCCGCAACGGTTTGTCGCCGCTAAGTGCCGCTTGAGCTTCCGCGAGAAGCGTACGATGCAGCGCGGCGCGTGTGGCCACTAGGCCCGCTGCGGCCACGATGAGCGCCACCAGCGTGGTGAGCACGACACCGCGGGAGCCGTACGGCACGAGGAGCGTTGCCGCCAGCTCATACAGCACCACCAACGCCGCTCCCGTAACCAGGCCCAGCGCGGCGTTGGCCGGCGCGCCGCGCATCGGCAGCACCGCCACAGCGGCCGCCGTGGCGAAGATGACGGGTTGCAGGAACCCCAGCGTCAGCGCGATGAACGCCACCACCGCAGGATTACCCGCGGTCGCGGTGAGGTGGGTGAACGCGCCCTGTTGCACAACGATGCTCAGTCCGAGTGACAGGGCGGCCCCACTGAGCGAGCAGGCGACGACGGCATCGACCGGGTGGCTGAATGCCGACCGGACGGTGACCAGCATCGGCGCGATCAAGACCGCGACGAATGCCACGATCGGGACTAGCACGCCGAGTGCGAGGATGTCGGTGATCGACGGCAGCTGGCGATTCGGCGCCAGCATCAGCGCGGGCTGCGCGAGGTAGTACTCGAGGAAGCCGACACCGATACCCAACGCGAGCGACAGCACAAAAGCCAGCCCGATCATCGTGACCGGTTCGCCACGCCACACATCGTGGTCGTGCACATACGTCAGCACGATGGAGGGCAGCGCAACCGCGGCCACCACCAAAGCGATTGACAGCGACCCGAACGAAGCGGCAAGCAGCGCAGCCAGCAGCGCCACCGCGATGGCTGCGCGGTAGATGTGATGACGCCCGCCCGACAGGTGCGGCATCAGCGTGCTCATCACCGCCAGCGCACGCACCGGCTCTTCGGGATAGGCCGCGAAATGGCGGCTCCGATCAATCCCAGCATGTAGCGAATGGCCGCAGCGCGAGCAAAATCGCGCGGCATCCGGGTGCGGCGTCGCACAATTGGGACAATTCATCGTCTCCTCCTATCTGATCGGCGAGCAGATAGGACCCGGCTAGTGCCAGCCATCTCGGTGGCTCCTCCCCGTGCGATGGAGGGCGCGCAAACCAATCCGTTTGCACGACCGCACGATAACTCGGCGCAGCCATCGTTGTAGGGCTTTTCGAGGGAGATGGGCCTACTAGTTCGGCGAACTCCATTCATCCGCACACGGTTTCGGTTGCTGGGGTGTGAACCGCTCCCGCGGAGGTCAGTTGATGATCAGGTGCTCTGCTGCTGTACTCTTGTGTGTCAGAAGCGATTTCGCTTCCAGCAGGATGCCCTCAGTCCGACGGGGC
Organism: uncultured Actinomycetota bacterium; assembly: GCA_963744085.1. Taxonomy (GTDB): domain Bacteria; phylum Actinomycetota; class Actinomycetes; order Mycobacteriales; family Mycobacteriaceae; genus Mycobacterium. The sequence goes on along the minus strand of CAVUSK010000008.1, from coordinate 374,620 downwards.
CGGGGTAAACCACTCCTGAGCGCGTGCTTCGATGATTCGCCAGAGATGGACATCGCCGAAGGGGCTGTGTAATAGCTGCATATTTGCTGAAATGTTGCTGTGCAGCTGTGCAGGTGAACTTGTGCGATCTGGTCACGCCGATTCCGCTGTCGCACAACCACTGCCGGCCGAATTGACCCGCTCGCCGCCAGCAAGTCCACCGGGTGATTACGTGTCACCCGAATCCGTGGTGATACCGCGCGATACCCGCCAGAGGGTGTGTTCCCGGGAGATCGCCGTTTCGGCTTCGGAGACAAACTTGGCCCATGCGGTCTCATCTGTCACCGCTTGCAGCTCGGAAGCCACAGCCGACAGCTCTTGGCTGGTTACTGCGTAGGCGGTGGCAAGGTGCTCGTGCTGTTTGGCCTGCAACCAGGCCGTGGCCGCGGCCGCGGCCGCCGCGAAGATCCCGAGCAGATCGATCTCGGCCCAGCCAAATGCCTTCAACGCGCCGCCGATCAGGCCGAGGAATTCCAAGGCAACGCTCGTCATCAGCCAGGCGTTGCCGCGTGTGGCGTTCCACGCCGCCTTATTCGCGTACCAGTCCTGCTGGTCTTGGATGCGCTGCGACAGGTAGAGGGCTCGTCGCTGTTCGAACGGCAAGGCCCTGATGGCACGCATCTTGGCCGATATCTGCAGCTGATGTTCCGCCAACACGTGCACCGGAAGCGCGTCGAGGTCGTGCAGCACGTCCTTCACCTCGGTCAGGAAGGTCGCATCCGCATCGTGGTCATCGGCCTCGAACGACTTCCCGTGCATCATGTATCGCCACGCCAGCGTTTTCGCCGACTCGGCGGCGGCCCGACCCTCGTACCAGGTGCGTTCCGGTCGCCGGGTCGCCAGGATGAGTTCTGCGGCCAGCGCGGTCGCGAATGCCAGGAATGCGATGGCGCCCCCGATATTGAGACGTCCGGTGGTCCAGCCGATCGCCCCTCCCACGGCGGCAAGGACGATGCCGACCAAGCGGATCTTGAACCAGAACAGGAATGAGTTCTGTGCCTGTACTGACTGCCGGTCGGCGCTTTGATGCAGAGCGGGGAAATCCTCGGGCGCAAGGACTAATGGCTCGGTCATGGGTTCATCCTCACCTCTCAGATGACGACAACAGGGAGATCACTGCCTCACACCGGGAGTTGGCCATGAGCAGCTCCTCTTTCCATTGCATGCCGGGTGCCAGACCGGCGTGTGGATTGATGTCGAGGAAGATCTCTTTCAATTCGGAGTCCTGCTCGCCATTACTCGCCACCCGTCCCCGCAGATTCACAATGCTGGCGCGTCGGGGACGCTGCCAGCAGGCAATTCGTGAAAACCTGCGCACAATTCTCAGCTAGCTGTGCGCCCTGGCAGGGGTTGTCTGTGCCCGGGAACGCGCCGCGTAAGGGTCTCGCCAGGCACGGCGTGTCACGCTTGAGTCGAACACGTGTTCGTCTAATGTAGTCGATGTGCGGCGTCGAGATGCTGGTCAAGCCGACTTGTCGGTGTGTGCCTCTAGCGTCACCGCCAACTGATCGAAACCTCGATCAACCGATCCCGACTACTTGGAGAGGCATCACTCATGACGCAGACCCCTGACCGCGACAAGGCCCTCGAGCTGGCGATGGCGCAGATCGAGAAGGCTCATGGCAAAGGCTCGGTGATGCGCCTCGGGGACGAGGTGCGCCAACCTATCTCCGTCATCCCGACGGGGTCGATTGCGCTGGACGTGGCGCTGGGTATCGGAGGGTTGCCTCGGGGCCGGATCGTCGAGATCTACGGTCCGGAGTCCTCGGGCAAGACCACCGTCGCGCTGCACGCAGTGGCCAACGCCCAGGCCGACGGCGGCATCGCGGCATTCATCGACGCCGAGCATGCATTGGACCCGGACTACGCCAAGAAGCTCGGTGTGGACACCGACTCGCTGCTGGTGAGCCAGCCCGACACCGGCGAGCAGGCGCTGGAGATCGCCGACATGCTGATCCGCTCGGGTGCGCTGGACGTCATCGTGATCGACTCGGTGGCCGCGCTGGTGCCGCGCGCCGAGATCGAGGGCGAGATGGGCGACAGCCACGTGGGTCTGCAGGCCCGGCTGATGAGCCAGGCGCTGCGGAAAATTACCGGCGCACTTAATAATTCAGGCACCACCGCGATTTTCATCAACCAGCTGCGAGAAAAAATCGGAATAATGTTCGGCTCGCCCGAAACGACAACGGGTGGAAAGGCTTTGAAGTTCTACGCCTCAGTTCGGTTGGATGTCAGGCGAATTGAGACACTCAAGGACGGCACCGATGCGGTCGGTAACCGCACCCGGGCCAAGGTCGTCAAGAACAAATGCCTCGCAGAGGGCACTAGGATCTTCGATCCGGTCACCGGTACAACGCATCGCATTGAGGATGTTGTCGATGGGCGGAAGCAAATTCATGTCGTGGCCGCGGCTAAGGACGGAACGCTGCATGTGCAGCCCGTGGTGTCCTGGTTCGACCAGGGAATGCAGGATGTGATCGGGTTGCGGATCGCCGGTGGCGCAACCGTGTGGACAACACCCGATCACAAGGTGCTGACAGAATACGGCTGGCGCCAGGCCGGGGAACTCCGCAAGGGAGATCGGGTGGCGCAACCGCGGCGCTTCGATGGATTTGGTAACAGTGCGCCGATTTCGGCGGATCATGCACGGCTGCTCGGCTATCTGATCGGGGATGGCTACGTGGGGGGTAAGACTCCGATCAACTTCATCAATGTTCAGCAGGCGCTCATTGATGACGTGACGCGAATCGCTGCGACGCTCGGTTGTGCGGCCCATCCGCAGGGGCCTATGTCACTTGCGATCGCTCATCGACCTGGTGAGCGCAACGGGGTTCTAGACCTTTGCCGGCAGGCCGGTATTCACGGCAAGCTCGCGTGGGAGAAGACGATTCCGAACTGGTTCTTCAAACCAGATATCGCGGCCGATGTTGTCAGCAATCTGCTCTTCGGTCTGTTCGAGAGCGACGGCTGGGTGAGCAGGGAACAGACGGGCGCGCTTCGGGTTGGTTACGCGACGACCTCTGAACAGCTTGCGCAACAGATTCATTGGCTGCTGCTGCGATTCGGTATCGTGAGCGCCGTTCGAGATTACGATCCGACCCAGAAGCGGCCGAGTATCGTCAACGGTCGACGGATCCAGGGCAAGCGCCGCATGTTCGAGGTCCGGATCTCGGGAATGGAGAACGTCACCGCATTCGCGGAATCGGTTCCAATGTGGGGGCCGCGTGGTATCGCTCTTATCCAGGCGATTCCAGAAGCTATGCAGGGGCGGCGGCGTGGATCGCAGGCGGCGTATCTGTCCGCGGAGATGGCGGATGCCGTGCTCAATTACCTTGACGAACGTGGCGTGACCGTGCAGGACGCCGCAGCCATGATCGGTTCAGGTTCTGGAAACCCACGTGGTGGAATGAAGCAGGTCCTGGGCGCCAGCCGTCTCCGCCGAGATCGCGTGCAGGCGCTCGCGGACGCCTTGGATGACAAGTTCCTGCACGATGTGCTGGCGGAAGAACTCCGGTACTCCGTGATCCGAGAAGTGCTGCCGACGCGGCGGGTACGGACGTTCGACCTTGAGGTCGAGGAACTGCACAACCTCGTCGCGGAAGGGGTTGTCGTGCACAACTGCTCGCCGCCGTTCAAGCAGGCGGAGTTCGACATTCTCTACGGCAAGGGCATCAGCAAGGAAGGCTCGCTGATCGACATGGGTGTCGAGCAGGGCTTCATCCGCAAGTCCGGCTCGTGGTTCACATACGAGGGCGAACAGTTGGGGCAGGGCAAGGAGAACGCCCGTACGTTTCTGCTGGAGAACGCTGACGTGTCCAACGAGATCGAGAAGAAGATCAAGGAGAAGCTCGGCATTGGCGCCGTGATTACAGATGACGACGTCCTGCCCGCCCCCGTCGACTTCTGAGAAGCGCGCGGAGCAGGCGCGCGCACTGTGCTTGCGCCTGCTCACCGCACGGGCCCGCACGCGGGCCGAGCTGGCGGGTCAGCTGAAGAAACGCGGCTATCCCGATGCCGTGAGCTGCAAAGTGCTCGACCGTCTCACCGAGGTCGGTCTGATCGACGACGACGCCTACGCCGAGCAGTGGGTCCAGTTCCACCGCGCCAACGCAGGGAAAGGCAAGCGCGCGTTGGAAGGTGAGTTGCGGACGAAGGGTCTCGGCGACGACGTCATTGCCGCGGCACTGAGCGGAATCGACACGGCCACCGAGCACGATCGGGCGGCCAAGCTGGTGCAGAACCGGTTGCGGCGGGAGAACCTCGACGGCGATCAAGCGAAGGTGGCCCGCCGGCTGGTGGGGATGCTGGCACGGCGGGGCTACAGCGAGACGTTGTGCTTCGATGTGGTGAAGACCGAGCTTGCATTGGAGCTGGAACGGCGCCGAACCTAGCGGCCTGGTCGAAAGTGAACTTCATGGACAGTTTCTTCGGAAAACCTGTGCAAGAAGTCCGCACTCGGCGCAGGGTTTTCGCATGGCCGGGCACCCACCGTCCGGCACGGTGACGTTTCTGCTTACCGACCTGGAGGGGTCCACGCGGTTGTGGGAGCAGGATCCCGAGGCGATGAGGGCTGCCATGGTCCGCCATGACGAGCTCCTCGAGAAGGCGATAGAGGCCAACCGGGGCTTTGTGTTCGCCCGGATGGGCGACGGGATGGCTGCCGCATTCCCGACGGCCAGGGATGCGATATCGGCGGCGGCGGTATTTCAGCGGGCGCTGGCCGACGAGTCGTGGGGCACTACCCGGCCGCTGCGGGCGCGGGTGGGGCTGCACACCGACGAGGGGGTCGTCGTCAATAACAATTACGCCAGCCAGCCGGTGAACCGCTGCTCTCGGTTGATGACTGCAGCCCACGGCGGCCAGGTGGTTCTTTCCGGCGCCACCGAAGCGCTTGTCCGCGACGACCTCCCCGAAGGTATGGGGTTGGTCGATCTCGGCGAGCACCGTCTCCGCGATCTCGGTCGTCCCATAAGGGTTTTCCAGCTGACCGGAGACGGCCAGCATGAAGTCTTCCCGCCGCTACGGACCCTCGACTCGTTCCCCGGAAACCTCCCGGCACAGGTGAGTTCCTTCATCGGGCGCCAGGCTGACGTGGCGAGAGTGACTACAGCGCTGACTAATTCGCGGGTCGTCACGATCACCGGGGTTGGTGGAGTGGGCAAGACCCGCTTGGCAATTCAGGTCGCCGCCGACTTGCTTCCTCGCTACCGGGAGGGCGCCTGGTTGGTCGAGCTCGCCGCTGTACGCGATCCGGGGAGTGTGGTCGACGAAGTCGCAGAGACATTCCACCTCACGCCTCGCAGCGGGCAGTCCCTGGAGGATTCTCTGATCGACCAGCTGTCCCACAAGCAATTGCTCCTCGTGCTGGACAACTGCGAGCACGTATTGGGGTCGGTAGCGCGGCTGGTCACGCGCATCGAGCGGAAGTGTCCCGGGGTGGCGGTACTGGCGACCAGCCGTGAAGGCATGGCGATCGATGGCGAGCAGGTGATCGCCCTTCCGCCGTTGGAAGTCGGCGAGCCGGGAGAAGACATCGAACGCCTCATTCAGACCGATGCCGTCAGTCTGTTCGTGGAGCGAGCCCGTCAGGGCAAGGCCGGTTTCGCGCTCATCCACGCCAATGGCGCGGCCGTCGTAGAAGTCTGTCAGCGCCTCGACGGCGTCCCGCTAGCCATCGAGCTGGCCGCGGCGCGAGTGATCGCGTTGAGTCCGGCCGAACTGGTCCGACGACTCGATCGGCGGTTCCACGTGCTGGCCGGCGGTCGACGCGGCGCCGTCGAGCGCCACGCGACGCTTCGCGCGGCGATCGACTGGTCCTACGAGCTGCTGAGCGCCGCCGAGCAGCAGCTGCTGGCACGCATGTCCGTGTTCAGCGGAGGCTGCACGCTGGAAGCCATCGAGGAGATCTGCAGCGGTGATGCCGTGGACCGCGAGGCAGTGGTGGATTTGGTGACCGGGCTCGTGGCTCGCTCACTCGTGATTGCCGAAGACACCGGGCTAGGTACTCGCTATCGCTTGCTGGAGACCATCCGTCAGTACGCCGAGGAACGGCTCGCCGACTCGGGCGAGACCGAGGTGCTTTGCTCCGTCATGGCCGTTTCTATGCCGCACTTTGCGCACGAGCTAGCCAACACCTCTACGGTCCGGATCAACTCGTATGGGCGAGGCAGGTCAACGCCGAGCGCGACAACATCCGCGCGGCATTGGCTCATGCAATCGATTCCGGCAATGCCGCGGTGGCTGTGGAGCTCGTGGCAGACCAGCCGTTCCAGGAGAGAGCCGAGGGTCCAACCGGCGAAGTAGTCGCGCTACCGGCATTGCAGGTACTCGATTTGCCGGGAGCCGCCCAGGAGCCGGGATATCCCCTGGCCTTGTTGGTGGCGGCATACGTCGCGCAGCACACCGGTGATTGGGACACGGTCCATGAGTTGTGCCGCCGGGCGCTGGAGGCCGAACGAAGGGGCACCGCCTCGCGTCACGGCGGTCGAATCGAGATGGATGTCCGCAACCTTCAGGCCCAAGCGTCATTGGCGGGCAATGATTACGCAGATGCCGTCTCGGGCTATAACCACGCCGCGGAACTCGCCGCAGCCAACGGGTATCTCGGGCTAGCCGCTATCTATCTTGCATACGGCGTCAGCTCCGCTGTGTTGGGCAGCGTCGCGCTCGAGCAAGCGGCCCAGATGGCCGAGAAAGCGGTTGCGTTGGCTCGGCGGTCCGGTATGCCCAGCGCCATTGTGATAAGCCTCAACTCCCTGGCGCTCGTATCGGTTGACCGTGACCCTGCCCGGTCGCGAGCCCTCCTTCGAGAAAGCCTTGACCTCGCCACCACACCAGGCGAGGAGATTTCTTCGGGCATTATCACCGCCGCCATGGTCGCGGGCCGGCTTCGGGACTGGGAACTCGCCCTCACATTGGCTGCTCGGACAATGTACCTATGGCGCTGGAACATTGCGCTGATGCAGAGCGCGCCTTGTCTCGCGTTGTGCGCACGAGCGGTCGCCGAGCGCCTACCCGAGGTAGCGGGTGTATTGCGAGGGTCGGCTATCGCCGCCTACCGCGCCGCGGGCCTAGGTGCGCCCAGCACACCGAGACCGAAAACCGAGCCAACCGGCTCGCATGTCAATTTCGTTACCCAAGCGCTGCGCGAGACCGGCGAGATTGTCGCGGCTGCGCTCGGGAAAGAGCGCCAACGCGAGCTTCGCGATACCGGCGCCTCGATGAGCATGGACGACGCGGTGTCGTATGCACTCGCCAACGTCGACCCCAAGCTGCTTGTCGGTCCTGTCTTCTGAGTCGGACCCCAACTACGCGCCGGCCGTGTCCATTTCGGCCGTTCGGGTGACGCTTCCGGCTGCCGCGGCACTGCGGCCCCGTCCGCGCAGCCGAGCCTCAAGCCACGTCGCCAGCCAGGACAGCGTCACGTTCACCGCGATCATCAGCACGGCAATGACGATCAGCGCCGGCACGTAGTTGCTGTACTGCGCGCCGATCACGGTGCCCTGTCGAACCATCTCCACGAAGGTGATCTGGTAGCCAATCGCGGTGTCCTTGAGCACCACCACCAGCTGCGAGATCAACGCGGGCAGCATCGCCGTGATCGCTTGTGGCAGCAGGATCAACCGCATCGTCTGGCCCGGCCGCAAACCGAGCGCAGAAGCCGCCTCCGACTGGCCGCGCGGCAGCGCGTTGACGCCCGCCCGGATGATCTCCGCGATCACCGCGCCGTTGTAGAGCGTCAGCCCTGTCACAACGCCGGCCAACGCCAGCTGCTTGGCCGGGAACACGTCGTACTGCGCGAACAGGAAGAACGCAAAGACCATCATGATCAACACCGGAATGGCGCGGAACAACTCGACCACCGCTCCGGACATCCACCGCACCGCCCTCACCGTCGACAACCGGCCGACACCGAGAACCACACCCAGCGCCAACGCCAGCACGATCGACAGTCCAGCCGCGGTGAGCGTGCCTTTCACGCCCGGCCAGATATATGTCTGCCACAGATCTGCGGTCCCGAACGGCTCCCACTTCGCTGCTGTCAGTTGACCTTTCGCCTGCAGCTTCGTTAGAACAAACCAGACGACAACTGCCAGCGCCACCAACGTGACGACGGAGATGACGCGGTTGCGCACCACCGCCCGTGGCCCTGGCGCATCGTAGAGGACGGTCGGCGCGCTCACCTGGCCACCGCCAGGCGTCGACCCAAATAGGTGAACAGCAGACCCAACGGCAATGTCAGCACCACGAACCCGCCCGCGAAGATCGCCCCCACGGACAGTAGGGCAGCGGTGTTCTCGATCATCCCCTTCATCAACAGCGCAGCCTCGGCGACGCCGATCGCCGACGCGATCGTGGTGTTCTTGGTCAATGCGATAAGCACCGAGCCCAGGGGTGCGATCACCGACCGAAAGGCCTGGGGCAGCAGAATGATTCGCAGATTCTGGGTGAACGTGAGCCCCAGCGACCGTGCCGCCTCGGCCTGTCCGACCGGGACGGTGTTCACCCCGGCCCGCACCGACTCACACACGAACGCGGCCGTGTACACCGCCAGGCCGAGTACCGCCAGCCGAAAGTTGCCGTCGGCGATCGACGTCGGCGAGCGCGAGTCGGCCAGCGTAATACCCAACGTCTGCGCCAGCCCGAACGAGCAGAACAGCAGGATCAGCGTCAGCGGCGTGTTGCGCAGGATCATCACGTAGCCCGCCGCCAGCCAGCGCAGCGCCGGCACCGGCGAAAGCCGCATCGCGGCAAGGACAGTGCCAAGAACCAGAGCGCCCAGCCCGGAATACGCCGTCAGCTTGATCGTGACCCAGAACGACGCGAAGATCTCGTCGCGGTACTCAGCGAATATGCGCGAGATGTCCACGGCGACAGCCTGCGATCAGTAGCGGTCGATCTGCGGCGGGGGTGGTGGCTTGTAACCGGACGGGCCGAGGTTCTTGTCGAACGCCGCCTGCCACTGGCCACTGTCGATCATCTTCTGCAGTGCATCGTTGATCTTGGCCCGCAGGTCGTTGTTGTTCTTGGACAGCCCGATTCCGTACAGCTCCATCGAGAACGGTTGTCCGACAACCTTCATCGTGCCCGGGCTCTGCGCCGCATACCCGGCGAGAATCACGGCGTCGGTCGTGACGGCATCCACCGCGCCGTTCTTCAGCGATTCGACGCATGCCGAGTAGGTGTCGAACAGCTGCAGCTGCACGTCCGGATACTTCTCCTTGATCCGCTGCGCGGGCGTGGATCCCGACACGGAGCACACCTTCTTGTTGCCGGTGAGCGATTCGGGGCCGACGATGTCGGTGTTGTCCTGACGCACCAGAAGGCTCTGTCCGGTCTGGAAATAGGGCCCGGCGAACCCGACTTTCTCCTTGCGCTCTGGCGTGATCGAATAGGTTCCGACGATGTATTCGACCTGTCCGTTCTGGATCAACGTTTCTCGCTGTCCTGACGGCGCTTCCTTCCACTCGATCTCGTCGGGTTTGTAACCCAACTGCTCGGCCACATACTTCGCCACGTCGACGTCGAAGCCGCTCATCGAACCGTCGGGCTTCTTGATGCTCAAGCCAGGTTGGTCGAATTTGACGCCGATCGTGAGCTTGTGCTCGTTGCCGCCGCAGCCGGACAGCACCAGCGCCAGCATGAGCGCGGCGGCCACAGCCAGATGAATCGTCCTCAAACGCATCAGTCGCTCCTCGAGTGCTAGTGGTTGAGAATCTTGCCCAGGAAATCTTTGGCTCTGTCGCTTTGCGGGGACTCGAAGAATGAGGCCGGTTCGGCGGACTCGACGATCGCTCCGTCGGCCATGAACACCACCCGGTTCGCGGCGCGTCGGGCGAACCCCATCTCGTGGGTGATCACCACCATCGTCATGCCTGCAGAGGCGAGGTCCACCATCGCGCCCAAGACCTCGTTGATCATTTCCGGGTCGAGCGCGCTCGTGGGCTCGTCGAAGAGCATCACCTTCGGCTGCATGGCCAGCGACCGCGCGATCGCGGCGCGCTGCTGCTGTCCGCCCGACAGCTGCGCCGGATATTTGTCGGCCTGATCGGCGATCCCGACCCGCTCCAGCAGCGCCAGGCCCTTCCGGCGGGCGCGGTCCTTCGGCAGCTTGCGGACCTTCATCGGCGCCAGCGTGACGTTGTCGATGATCGTCTTGTGCGCGAAGAGGTTGAACGACTGAAACACCATCCCGACGTCGGACCGCAATCGCGCGAGTGCCTTGCCCTCCGCTGGTACCGGCACTCCGTCGACGCTGATCGTGCCGGAGTCGATCGTCTCGAGCCGGTTGATGGTGCGGCACAGGGTCGATTTCCCCGACCCTGACGGACCGAGGACGACGACCACCTCGCCGCGCTGCACTTCGAGATCGATGTCTTTCAGCACGTGCAGCGCGCCGAAATGCTTGTTCACGCCGGAAAGCGACACCATCGGCGTTGCCGATGAGCGCTCGCGCGAAGAGGAAACAAGCCCTGACGCGGCATCGGCCATGTGTTTGACCCTACCCAGCCAACGCACAGATTGGCCCGGTGATGATATTTCCGATCTCGCCCCCTCCGTACCATGGGCACGTGACTTCCACGGCCGCACCTTCTCTGGCAGGCCGGACTTACCAGGTCCGGACCTACGGCTGCCAGATGAACGTGCACGACTCCGAGCGCCTTGCCGGGCTGCTGGAAGCGGCCGGATACGTCAAGGCGGATGACGGGTCCGACGCCGACGTGGTGGTGTTCAACACCTGCGCCGTCCGGGAGAACGCCGACAACAAGCTCTACGGCAACCTCAGCCACCTCGCGCCGCGCAAGCACCGCGACCCGGGCATGCAGATCGCCGTCGGCGGCTGCCTGGCGCAAAAGGACCGTGACGCAGTGCTGCGCAGGGCGCCATGGGTGGACGTCGTCTTCGGTACGCACAACATCGGTTCTCTGCCAGTTCTGCTCGAACGTGCCCGGCACAACAGATCCGCACAAGTCGAGATCGCCGAGGCGCTCGAAGAGTTTCCCTCGGCGCTGCCCGCTGCTCGCGAATCCGCCTACGCTGCTTGGGTTTCCATCTCGGTCGGCTGCAACAACAGCTGCACGTTCTGCATCGTGCCGTCGCTGCGCGGCAAGGAGGTCGACCGCAGCCCCGATGACATCCTCGCTGAGGTCTTTTCACTCGTCGACCAGGGTGTGCTCGAGGTGACGCTGCTGGGGCAGAACGTCAATGCCTACGGTGTGTCATTCGCCGACCCGCGACAGCCGCGAGACCGCAGAGCCTTTGCGTCCTTGCTGCGCTCCTGCGGAGGCATCGACGGGCTGGAGCGGGTTCGATTCACGTCGCCCCACCCGGCGGAGTTCACCGACGACGTCATCGAGGCGATGGCCGAGACGCCGAACGTGTGCCCCGCGTTGCACATGCCGCTGCAATCCGGCTCCGATCGGGTGCTTCGTGCGATGCGCAGGTCGTATCGGGCGGAAAAGTACCTGGGGATCATCGACCGCGTGCGGGCCGCGATGCCGCTCGCCGCGATCACCACCGACCTGATCGTCGGGTTCCCTGGCGAAACCGAGGACGACTTCGCGGCCACCCTCGACGTGGTCGAGCGCGCGCGGTTCTCCAGCGCGTTCACGTTCCAATATTCGAAGCGTCCCGGCACGCCGGCCGCCGAGATGCCCGGGCAGCTGCCCAAAGATGTTGTGCAGGAACGCTATGAGCGACTGCTGGCCGTGCAGGAGCGGATCTCGCTCGAACAGAACCGCGCACAGCTCGACACAACTGTCGAGCTGCTGGTGGCCGCGGGCGAGGGCCGTAAGGACCTGAGGACATTCCGGATGAGCGGCCGGGCCCGTGACGGTCGGCTGGTGCACTTCGCTCCCGGTGATGCGGCGATTCGCCCGGGGGATGTCGTGACGACGGTCGTCACCGACGCTGCGCCCCATTTCTTGATCGCAGATGGTCCGGTGCTGACCCACCGGCGAACTCGGGCAGGCGATGCGCACGAGGCAGGCCGACGCCCACGCTCCGTGGGACTGGGCTTGCCTCGCATCGGCACGCAGACATGAGCAAGAACGGCGACTTCGAGGCGTTCAAGAAAGACATCGACGCGGCGGAGCGGCGGGTGGCCGGCGAGATCGAGCCCGGTGCACGGGCTTTGGTCGTCGCGATTCTGGTCTTCGTGTTGCTGGTGTCGTTCGTGCTGCCGCATACCGGCGACGCCCGGGGCTTCGACGCGCTGGTGGGTGGTCCAGCCGCGGCGAAGGCCGCGATCTCTTTGCCGTCGCGGGTGTTCAGCTGGCTTGCGCTGGTGTTCGCCGTCGGGTTCTCGATGCTCGCGCTGCTGACCCGCCGCTGGGCGCTGGCCTGGATCGCGCTTGCCGGTTCGGCGGTGGCCAGCGTTGAGGGCATGTTCGCGGTGTGGTCGCGACAAACTGCCGGCGCCGGACACCCCGGGCCCGGCATCGGGCTCATCGTCGCGTGGATCGCGGTGATCCTGCTGACCTTTCACTGGGCGCGGGTGGTCTGGAGTCGCACCGCTGTCCACTTGGCCGCCGAGGAAGAGCGCCGTCGCGTGGCGGCCGAACACCAGTCCAAGGACCTTCTGGAAAGCCTCGACGACGAGGACGATTCCGAGACCTGAGGTAAATCAGTGTGCCGGGGACGAAGTCTCCGAGTTTCCGCTGATGTTTTGCGGCTCGTCGCCGCCCCATGCTGGCTAGCATGAGCGGACCACGAGCGGACACGCCGCCGTTGAATTGGAGCGACCTGGGCGTGAGCGACCTGCCGACCGGAACGGTGACGCTGCTGCTCGCCGACGTCGAAGGCTCGACACGGCTCTGGGAAACGTGGCCCGACGAGATGACCGAAGCAGTGGCACTACTCGACCGCACTTTGACCGACCTGGTTTCCGCTTACGGCGGAGTCCGGCCCGTCGAGCAGGGCGAGGGCGACAGCTTTGTGGTCGCGTTCGCGCGGGCGCGCGACGGGGTCGCGTGCGCGCTGGAATTGCAGCGGGCGCCACTCGCACCTATTCGTCTGCGCATCGGCCTGCACACCGGCGACGTGCAGCTGCGTGACGAGGGCAACTACATCGGCCCCACGATCAACCGCACCGCGCGCCTGCGCGATCTGGCGCACGGAGGGCAAACGGTGCTGTCGGTTGCGACTGAGGAGTTGGCGTTCGATCAGCTCCCGCACGGCGCCTGGCTCACCGACCTCGGAACACACCAGCTGCGCGATGTGGCGCGTCCCGAACGGGTAACGCAGCTGTGTCATCCTGACCTGAGCAATGACTTCCCGCCGCTGCGGGCACCTAAAAGTGTTGGTACTCACAATCTTCCGGTGCAGCTGACCAGTTTCGTGGGTCGTGACGCGCAGATGGATAAGGTGCGAGCGTTGCTAACCGGCAACCGCGTCGTGACGTTGACCGGTGCAGGCGGCGCCGGCAAGACCCGTCTCGCCGTGGAAACCGCGGCTCGCGTCGCACCCGAGTTCCGTGACGGGGTCAGCTACGTGGATTTGGCGCCGATCACTCATCCCGCAGTCGTACCGGTTGCAGTGGCCCGCGCGCTGGGTCTGCCCGATCAACCCGGCCGGTCGACGATCGACACGCTCGTCCAGTTCGTCGGCCAGCGCCAAATCCTCCTGGTGCTGGACAACTGCGAACATCTGCTCGATGCCACCGCGTCCCTGGCCCTTGAAGTGCTGAGCGCCTGCTCCGCTCTGAGCATTCTGACGACGAGCCGCGAGCCCATGGGCCTCACGGGCGAGGTGACGTTCCTTGTACCGTCGCTGTCGCTCGACCACGAGGCTGTCGAACTGTTCGCCGATCGGGCCCGCCGGGGCCGGCCCGATTTCAGCGTCACGGATGACAACGCCGCCACCGTGACCGAAATCTGCCGCCGGCTCGACGGCATGCCGCTGGCCATCGAACTGGCGGCCGCGCGTGTGCGAGCGTTGTCCCTCGACGAGATAGTCGGTGGATTGCATGACCGCTTCCGCCTGTTGACCGGCGGCGCACGTACGGCGGTGCGCCGACAGCAGACCTTGCGCGCGTCGGTGGACTGGTCGCATGCGTTGCTGACTGAAACCGAGCAGATCCTGTTTCGCCGGCTCGCCGTCTTCCTCGGTGGGTTTGATCTCGATGCTGCCCAAGCCGTTGCCGGTGATGCAGAAGTGGAGCGATACCAAATCCTCGATCAGCTCGCGCTGCTGGTCGACAAGTCGTTGGTAGTCGCCGAAAACACCGGTGGCCGAACGCGATACCGGTTACTCGAAACGATGCGCCAATACGCGCAGGAGAAGCTCGGCGACTCCGGCGAGGCCGAGACTGTGCGGTCGCGTCACCGCGATCATTACACCTCGACGGCGGCTTTGCTCGATGCGCCGGCTCGCAATGACTATCACGAGCGAGTCGACCAGGCAGATGAGGAGATGGACAATCTCCGGAGCGCTGTCGGCTGGAGTATCGAAACCGGAGACGTCGGGCGCGCTTTGGAGCTGGCGTCCTCGCTGCTGCCGTTGTGGCTATCCCGCGGCCGCATTCAGGAAGGTCTCGCCTGGTTCGATGCCATTCTGGGTGACGACCACGGAGCCTTTGATGAGATGCCACCTCCCGTGCGTTGCACGGCGCTCGCCGATAAGGCCGTGCTTGATTCGTTTGTCAACGTCTACAACTTGGGTGACGCCGAACAAGCGCTCTCGATCGCGCGCGAACTCGATGACCCGGCGCTGCTGGTACGAGCACTCCTTGCTTGTGGCAGCGCCGCCGTTTACGACGCCGAGGCGGCGGGTCGATATTTCGACGAGGCGATCGGCTTGGCGCGGGCAGTCGGGGACCGATGGAGGCTGATCCAGATTCTCGGCCAGCAGGCGCACGTGGCGTTCGTTGCAGGAGATCCCGCCGCCGCTCGGGCGACCGCCGAAGAAGGTCGCGCGCTTGCCGATGCCATCGGTGACCGCTTCGGATCGCGGCAGTGTCGGTGGCGGCTTGCGGGCGCACAAATCTGGGATGGCGATCTGATCGGAGGGATCAGCGAATTGCGCGCACTGGCTGCCGAAGCCGAGGCCGATCACGACGTGATGCTGCGGTCCACGGTGCTCCTCATGCTGCCGCTTGCGCTGGCGTTTCACGGTGACGCGGTTGCGGCGCGGGCTGCGGCCGAAGCGGGCCTCGAGTCCGCCGCCGAGCTCGGCGATGTCTACCTGGGTGGCAGCTACACCGCATTGATGGCCGCGCACCTGGCCGCCGACGACATCGGGTCGGCGTCAGACGCGGCCGAGGCCGCCTGGTCCCATCTCGGTGATCTGTACGGGACCGCAACATTGCACGGCGCGTACATCGCCAAAGCTGCCTTGGCGCGCGGCGATCTGGCTGCTGCAAGACGCTGGGTGGACGATGCCATCGCGGTTACTACGGGGTGGTACCTGGCGGCGGCGCTGACGACTCGTGCCCGTGTCGCAATTGCGGAGGGTGATCTGGAAGGAGCCGATCGCGACGCCCATGATGCTCTTGCATGCAGCGCCGGCGTTGGCGCGTATCTGAACGTTCCAGACATCCTCGAGGTCCTCGCAGGTCTAGCCGGCGATGCCGGCAGTCACCGGGAGGCGGCCCGACTCTTCGGCGCGGCCGACGGTATGCGCCAACGCACCGGCGAGGTGCGCTTCCAGATCTACCAAGCCGGATACGATTTCTCAGTCCTGGCGCTTCGGAATTCCATGGACAGCAAGGACTTCGAAATCGCGTGGGCCGAGGGCGCCGCTCTGTCAAACGATGAGGCGATTGCCTATGCCCAGCGTGGCCGCGGTGAACGTAAATGCCCCGACACCGGTTGGGCATCGCTTACGCCGACGGAGCGAGATGTAACCCACCTCGTCGGAGAGGGTCTTGCCAACAAGGACATCGCCGCAAGGCTTTTCGTCTCACCACGAACCGTCGAGTCCCATCTGACGCACGTATACGGCAAGCTCGGCCTGACCTCGCGCGTGCAGCTAGCCCAAGAAGCTGCGCGCCACGGCGACCCTTAGCGGCTCTTTCTGCCGAGTGCGCCCTGTGCGGTCTCGGCCCACTCGCGCCACTGCTGCGCACTGGCGCGGGCCTCATCCGCCTCCGCGGTGCGGCCCGCGGCCTCCGCCTTTTCCGCCTGCTGTTCGAATTGCTCAGCGCGAGAACGAAACTGCTCGGCACGCTCTTCGGCTTGCGGGTCGGTCCAGTCTGAGCTGGCCGACTCGCGCACCCGCTTCTCCACCGCCCGGAGGCGACGTTCCAGCTCGGCGCTGCGCTCCCGCGGCACTTTGCCGATCGCATCCCATTTTGCGGAAATGGACCTCAGCTCGGTCCGCGCCGCGTCCAGGTCGCTGGTGTCCAGCTTTTCCGCGCGTGACAGTAGCTGTTCCTTTGCTTCGGCGTTCGCGTGCTGCTCCGCGTCCCGCTCGGCGCTCACGGCGTTGCGCGCTGAGAAGAACCTGTCCTGAGCGGCCTTGAACCGCCGCCACAACGCGTCGTCGACGTCTTTGGCCGCGCGTCCCGTTCCCTTCCACTCGGTGAGCAACTGGCGGAACACCGACGCCGTCGGGCCCCAGTCGGTGGAATCGGCGAGCTCTTCGGCGCGCTCGCACAACTCCTCCTTGTTCTGACGCGAACTGGCGCGCTCGCGGTCGAGTTCGGCGAAATGCGAGCCGCGCCTTCGATTGAACGTCTCCCTGGCCGCCGAATACCGTTTCCAGAGCACGTCGTCGGTCTTGCGGTCGACGCCGGTGATCGTTCGCCACTCCTCGAGGATCGCCCGGAGTCGATCGCCGGCGCCCTTCCACTGAGTCGAATTCGCTGCCAGCTCTTCGGCTTCCGCTGCCAGCGCCTCCTTGCGGGCGATCTGCTCGGAACGCTGTTCCTCACGACGCGCCTTGTCCGCCTGCGCGGTTTCTTCGGCGCGCTCGCGGATGGTGCTGAGCCGGGCGGCGATCGCGTCGACGTCACCCAGGACTGCCGCGCTGGCCAGCCCCTCTTCCAGCGCGGCCGCCGATGACCGGATCTTGCGCGCATCGCCGGTGCCCGACGCAAGCCTGCGCTCCAGCAAGTCCACTTCGGTGCTCAAGTCCTCGTAGCGCCGCCCGAAATGCGCATACGCCGCCTCGAGATCGCCTGCCTGCCACGATCCGATGACCCGCTCACCGGCGGAGGTAACGAGCCAGACGGTGCCGTCGGGATCAACCCGCCCGAACCGATGGGGATCGATGCCCGCGGCATGTGCGTGCCCTGGTCGAGCCGCCGGGCGTGCCGGTCCCGGCTTCGGCATTGGCCTGGGAGGGGTTGGTTCGCTCTCCGTCATCTCGTGCACCTCCGGCGGGCCGGAGCCCGCCCACCTGCCGCGCTACGCGGCGCCTGCTAGCTATGGTCGAGACGGCAACCGTCCCGACCTCGCTATTGAAGCAGGTTGCGCGGTCGCGTGCTCCCACGATCCGCTACTCCCGAGGAGGCGTGCATGAACAAGGCCGACATCGCCGCTCTGCTTGCCTTGGGCGCTGCGCTCTTCATCGCGATCGGTGATGTCATCCACCAGCGCTCAGCGCATGACGTCACCGACGAGCCGGTCGGTCACGTCGAGCTGTTCACCCGGCTGCTGCGTGACCGTCAGTGGTGGCTCGGCAGCCTGGTGGCCGCTGTGGGATTCGGGCTGCAGGCGGCGGCGCTGGGCCTCGGCTCGGTGCTGCTCGTGCAGGCGTTGCTCGTCAGCGCTTTGCTATTCGCGTTGCCGATCGCCGCCAGAGTTGCGCACCGCCGGGTCACCCGCTGGGAGTGGCTGTGGGCGGTGGTCCTCGCGTCGAGCGTCGCGGTGATCGTCACCGTCGGCAACCCCCAGGCCGGTCAGTCCCGCGCATCGCTTCAGACCTGGGCCGCCGTGATCGCGGTGATGGGTCCGGCTCTGGTTCTGTGCGTCCTGGGCGCGCGCGTCTGGTCCGGGTCGGTCAGCGCGGTCCTGCTGGCATTGGTGTCCGGCTCGCTGTGGGGGGTTTTCGCCGTGCTGACGAAGGGGGTCGTCGATCAACTTGATGACGGCCTGTGGGCGCCGCTGCGCACTCCCGAGCTGTACGCGTGGGCGTTGGTCGCGATCGCGGGCACGGCATGGCAACAGTCGTCGTTTCGCGCCGGCACGATGACCGCGTCGTTGCCGGCGATGACGGTGGCCGAGCCGGTGGTCGGGTCTGTGCTCGGCATCGTCGTCCTCGGCGAAACGTTGAAGACCAACGACGCCGGCTGGTTCACTCTCGGGCTGGCCATCGTCGCGATGGTGGTGGCCACGATCGCACTTGCCCGCGGGGCGGCGCTGGTTACCGGCTCGACCGCGGACGCGAAAGCCGCCGCCACATAGCTAACGTGAAATCGTGCTGACGGCCATCGCGCTCATCCCGTCTGCGCCCGTGCTGGTGCCGCAGCTCGTCGGTGAGGCCGCCGCCGAGCTGACGGACTTGCGTCAGGCAGTGTTTGCGGCCGCGGGCGGGCTGCCCGGACGGTGGCTGGCCGTCGGTGTCGGGGCTGAGGATGCGGTTGTCGGCCCAGAGGCCGCCGGCACGTTCGCCGGATACGGGGTCGACGTGAGGGCCGGATTGTCGCCGCAGGCCGACGATTTCCGCGACTTGCCGTTGAGCGCGCTGATCACGGCGTGGGTGCGCGCACAGGTCCGGCCGTCCGCGAGCGCTGAGGTGCGGGTGTTCGCCCCTCATCACAGTGCAGAGGACGCGATCCGGCGCGGGGTGCAGCTGCGGTCGGCGATCGATGAAACCGACGGCCCGGTCGGTGTTTTGGTCGTCGCCGACGGCGCCAACACATTGACTCCGAAGGCTCCCGGCGGCCACGACCCGGCCTCCGTCGGCGTCCAGTCCGCGCTCGACGACGCGCTGGCCGCGGGCGATGTTTCGGCACTGACACAGCTTCCGGCGGCGATCACCGGCCGCGTGGCGTGGCAGGTGCTCGCCGGGCTGGCCGGAGCGATGCCGCGCTCGGTGAAAGAGCTGTACCGGGGTGCGCCGTTCGGGGTGGGGTACTTCGTGGGCGTCTGGCAACCATGAGAAGACCGATCGCGATCGTCGGGCCCACAGGCACCGGCAAGTCGCAGCTCGGACTCGCGGTCGCCGAGCGCATCGGCGGCGAGATCGTGAACGCCGACGCGATGCAGTTCTACCGCGGCATGGACATCGGAACCGCGAAGCTGCCAGTCGGCCAGCGGCGCGGCATCGCGCACCATCAGCTGGACGTGCTCGACGTCACCGAGACCGCCACCGTCGCGAACTACCAGCGCGGCGCGGCCGCCGACGTCGAGGCGATCATCGCGCGCGGCGCGGTGCCGGTCATCGTCGGCGGATCCATGCTCTACATCCAGTCGTTGCTCGACGATTGGGCCTTTCCCGCCACCGACCCCGCGGTCCGCGCGCGCTGGGAGGAACGGCTCGCACAAGTCGGCGTCGAACAGTTGCACCGCGAATTGGCGCATGTGGACGCAGCCGCGGCGCGGTCAATCCTGCCCTCCGACGGGAGGCGGATCGTGCGGGCATTGGAAGTCGTGGAATTGACCGGCCGCCCGTTCGCGGCGTCCGCGCCGACCATCGGCGCACCGCGCTGGGGCACTGCGATTGTCGGATTGGATTGGGAGACAGCCCAACTCGACGCACGGCTGGCGACGCGCACCGAGCAGATGTTCGACGATGGGCTGGTCGGTGAGGTGGCCGGCCTGATGGAGCGCGGCCTGCGTGACGGTGTGACGGCGTCACGGGCTCTGGGCTACGCCCAGGTGGTCGCCGCGCTCGACAGTGGCGGCGACGGTACGGCCGCGCGTGAGCCGACGTTCGTCGCGACCAGGCGTTACGTGCGCCGGCAACGGTCGTGGTTCCGGCGCGATCACCGGATCCGCTGGCTCGACGGCAGCGACGCCGACACCGTGGCGGACACGCTGCGTGCCTGGCGCCACGTATCCTGAGCAGGTGATCTTCGCCAAGGGGCACGGCACCGAGAACGATTTCGTGCTGCTCGTGGACGTCGAGGCGAGGCTTTCCCTGACGCCCGAGGCTGTTGTCTCGCTGTGTGACCGACGACGCGGTCTGGGCGCCGACGGGGTACTGCGGATGTGCATCGCCGAGGAGGCCGTGGCACGAGGGGTGCTGGACGGGCTGCCGGAGGGAGTGAGCGGTGGCGACTGGTACATGGATTACCGCAATGCCGACGGGTCGGTGGCGCAGATGTGCGGCAACGGCGTGCGGGTGTTCGCCCACTTCCTGCGGGCCAACGAGTTGGAACGGCGTGATGAGTTCGTGGTCGGATCGCTCGCGGGGCCGCGGCCCGTGCAGGTTCACAGCTTCGACGACACATTCGCCGACGTCACCGTCGAGATGGGTAAGGCCAATCAGGTTGGGGCTGGTGAGGCCATCGTGGGTGGCCGGAGCCTCCGTGGCCTGGCTATTGATGTCGGCAATCCGCATTTGGCGTGCATCGACCCGGCCCTGACCGTCGATGCGCTCGCCGAACTCGACGTCGCCGCTCCGGTGTCGTTCGACCGCGGGCAATTTCCGGACGGCGTCAACGTCGAAGTGGTGACCGCGCCGATCGACGGCGCCGTGTCCATGCGCGTACACGAGCGAGGTGTCGGCGAAACTCGTTCGTGCGGAACGGGAACCGTCGCGGCGGCGGTTGCGGCACTGGCCCACGACGGCGCGTCGACGGGCCAGGTGGTTGTTCGCATCCCGGGCGGCGAAGTGGACGTGACGGTGACCGACGCGACGAGCTTCCTGCGCGGTCCGTCCGTGCTGGTGGCGCGGGGAGAGATATCGGAGGAATGGTGGCGGGCCCAGGGGCGTTAATTGAGGTGCGCGACCGGGTGACGGCGTGCGACATTCGTAATCACTCATGACACATCCAGAATTTCCCGTAGACGACACACCCAGCACGGGTGAACTCGCACTCGAAGACCGGTCTGCGCTGCGTCGCGTGTCCGGTCTGTCGACCGAGCTCGCCGACATCTCCGAGGTCGAGTACCGACAGCTGCGCCTCGAACGTGTCGTGCTGGTCGGCGTGTGGACCGACGGCAGCGCCGCTGATGCAAAGGCCAGCCTCGCCGAGTTGGCGGCGCTGGCCGAGACCGCGGGATCGCAGGTCCTCGAGGGCCTGATCCAACGCCGCGACAAGCCCGACGCGTCGACATACATCGGCTCGGGCAAGGCCCGAGAACTCCGCGAAATCGTCGTCGCCACAGGCGCCGACACCGTGATCTGCGACGGCGAGCTCAGCCCCGCCCAGCTGACCGCGCTCGAGAAGGCCGTGAAGGTCAAGGTCATTGACCGAACAGCGTTGATCCTCGACATCTTCGCCCAACATGCACACACCCGCGAAGGCAAGGCCCAGGTCTCGCTGGCCCAGATGGAGTACATGCTCCCGCGGCTGCGTGGTTGGGGCGAGTCGATGTCGCGTCAGGCCGGTGGCCGGGCGGGCGGCGGCACCGGCGGCGTGGGTCTGCGCGGTCCTGGCGAGACCAAGATCGAGACTGACCGTCGGCGCATCCGTGAACGAATGACCAAGCTGCGCCGCGACATCAAGGGCATGAAGCAAGCCCGCGACACTCAGCGTGACCGCAGGTTGAGTAGTGACGTGCCGTCGATCGCGATCGTCGGGTACACCAACGCGGGTAAGTCGAGTCTGCTCAATGCGCTCACCGGCGCCGGCGTGCTGGTGCAGGATGCGTTGTTCGCCACCCTCGAACCCACCACGCGCCGTGGACATTTCGATGATGGTCGTCCGTTCGTGCTCACCGATACGGTGGGATTCGTCCGGCACCTGCCGACGCAGCTCGTCGAGGCGTTCCGCTCGACGCTGGAAGAGGTCGTCGACGCGGACCTGCTCGTGCATGTCGTCGACGGCTCCGACGTCAACCCGCTGGCGCAGATCGATGCCGTGCGCAAGGTCATCCGCGAGGTGGCGGCCGATCATGACGAGAAGCCATCTCCCGAACTCATCGTCGTCAACAAGGTTGATGCCACAGGCGATCTCGCGATGGCGAAGCTACGCCGTGCGTTACCCGGTGCGGTGTTTGTCTCGGCACACACCGGGGAGGGGCTGGATGCGCTGCGGCGGCGGATGGCCGAACTGGCAGCACCTGCTGACATGGCTGTCGATGTCGTGATCCCTTATCACCGCGGCGATCTCGTTGCCCGGGTACACGCCGACGGCCGCGTGCAGGAGTCCGAGCACAATGCCGACGGCACCCGGATCAGGGCGCGGGTTCCGGTGGCGCTGGCCGCCAGCCTGCGTGAGTTCGCGTCGACCTAGCGCGCGACCTCGTACACGTCGGCCGCGTCGGCGGCCATCACCCGTTGCGCCAGTTGGACTTTCAGCTCATCGAGCCGCGACTCCTCGTCGGCGGTGCGGCCGTCCTTCTGCGCGAGGTCGATGAATTCCTCGGTGACGAAGCCGTCGCGTAGCAGGAGTGTCACCGACTTCTCGCCGATGCTCACCTCGAACACGAAGTTTTCCCTCAACCGGCCGAGGTCAGGCCGAGCCAGCGCTGGGTCGACGGTGTAACGGCCGTCGGTGACCGCGCGTGTCGCCGCCTCGACACCGTCGCGTGCGCCGGGCCCGCGGAACGAGGTGCGGACCACGATTGACCGCCGCGGCGGCGGTGCGTCGGGTGAGAGGACCGCGAACGCACGCTGCAGCACCTTGAACGCGTTGGCCACGCCGCCCGGTGACCCGGGCCCGTGGTAGCGCATCAGGTCCTCGATCGAGAACTCGATGATCCGGCCGCCCTCCTGGACACGGATGGTTTCCGCCACGCCGCCGACTTTATGCCGCCGGCGGGCATCGACAAGACGTCGAGATGACGGCCAGGGTCGTTCTGGATGGCGCCTGGTCACCACCTGAGCGACAAACCAACCATCCGGTTGGTATATCTTGGGCCGGAAGTTCCCGATGCCGGAGGTCCCCATGGGTAGTGCCGTCAAGTACCAGCGCACGCTGTTCGAACCCGAGCACGATCTTTTCCGCGAGTCGTACCGATCATTCTTGGAGCGCCACGTCGCGCCGTATCACGAGCAGTGGGAGAAGGACAAGATCGTCGATCGCGGCGTGTGGCTCGAGGCCGGCAAGCAGGGCTTCCTGGGTATGGCGGTGCCTGAGGAGTACGGAGGCGGCAGTAACCCGGACTTCCGCTTCAACACGATCGTCACTGAGGAGACCACCTTGGGTCGCTACAGCGGCATCGGGTTCGGCTTGCACAACGACGTAGTGGCGCCGTACCTGCTGCGGCTGGGCAGCGAGGAGCAGAAGCAGCGCTGGCTTCCCGGCTTCTGCAGCGGCGAGCTGATCACCGCGATCGCAATGAGCGAGCCCGGCACTGGCAGCGACCTGCAGGGCATCAAGACCCGGGCGGTCAGAGACGGCGACGAGTGGGTGCTCAACGGCGCGAAGACGTTCATCACCAACGGCATCAACTCGGACCTGGTCATCGTCGTCGCCCAGACCGATCCCGACAAAGGCGCACAGGGGTTCTCACTGCTCGTCGTCGAGCGCGGGATGGAGGGCTTCGAACGCGGCCGCAAGCTCGACAAGATCGGCCTGGACGCGCAGGACACCGCAGAGTTGTCGTTCGACAACGTCCGGGTGCCGGCGGAGAACCTGCTCGGGCAGGAGGGCATGGGCTTCGTCTACCTGATGCAGAACCTGCCTCAGGAACGGCTCGGGATTGCGATCATGGCGGCCGCGGCGATGGAAGGGGTACTGGAGTTGACACTGCAGTACGCCAAGGAGCGCAAGGCTTTCGGCAAGCCGATCGGCAGCTTCCAGAACAGCCGGTTTGTGCTCGCCGAGTTGGCCACCGAGGCCACCATGGTGCGCATCATGGTCGACGAGTTCATCCGGTTGCACCTGGACGAGAAGCTCTCCGTGGAGCAGGCTGCGATGGCGAAGTGGTATTCCACCGAGGCACAAGTGCGGCTGGTGGACCGTTGTCTGCAGCTGCACGGCGGCTATGGCTACATGCGCGAGTACCCGATTGCCCGGGCGTTCATGGACTCCCGCGTGCAGACGATCTACGGCGGAACGACCGAGATCATGAAGGAGATCATCGGCCGCAGCCTGGGCGTCTAGCAGGGCCACGTGGATTATCGTTTCGGCGCAGAGGGCTACGGAACGGGATACGGCCAGACGCAGATCCAGTAGTTGCCGTGGCAGCGGGTGAGAACTTCCTGGCTGGGCGCGCCGATGCCAGGTTGAGACGGCACGCAGCCGTAGCCACCGGGGTTGTTGACCATGCCGTTCGGGCAGATCGCGATGTTCAGAGTGCTCGGTGCCGCGGTGAACGGCGCCGCGACGGCGACACCTACTGCCGTTACCGAAATCAGTCGGACGGCGCGACTGCTCAGCGCGCCCATACGGCCAGCATGCACCCGATTCGCTGATTGCGTCGTCAGATCTTGCGGATCACCGTCACGACACGCCCGAGAATCGCGGCCTCGTTGCCCGGAATCGGATCGAAAGCCGGATTGTGCGGCATCAGCCACACCTGATTCCCAGTGCGCTTGAACGTCTTGACCGTTGCCTCCCCGTCGATCATCGCAGCGACGATGTCGCCGTTGTCGGCGGTGTTCTGCTGACGCACCACCACCCAGTCGCCGTCGCAGATCGCTGCGTCGACCATCGACTCGCCGACGACCTTGAGCAAGAACAGCGAGCCTTCTCCAACCAGCTCACGGGGAAGCGGGAAAACGTCTTCGACGGCTTCCTCGGCGAGAATCGGTCCGCCGGCGGCGATGCGTCCGAGCACCGGGACGAACGTCGGCTCGGGCAGCGCGTCAGATCCGGCGACATCGGTGGTGACAGCGCTGACCTCGTCGGCACCGCGGACGTCGACAGCGCGGGGCCGGTTCGGGTCGCGGCGCAAGTAGCCCTTTTTCTCCAGCGTGCGCAGCTGGTGGGCGACCGAGGACGTGGATGTGAGGCCGACGGCGTCGCCGATCTCGCGGATGCTCGGCGGATATCCCCGTGTAGTCACCGACGCGCGGATCACATCCAAGATGGTGCGTTGACGCTGGGTGAGCCCCGCCTCTGGCGTGGTGTGTGGTTTGCCGCTGCTGTCGCTCATGCCCCGAATGTAACCGTCGTCACCGACATATTCAAACATGTGTTCGAGGTGTGTCGCGTTCGTGACCGTGCGCCCGGCCGCCTGTCGGTTGCCTCTGATAAAAATCGATCAAATGTTCGGTCATCGAACGCATGATCGATTATATTCGAACACAGGAGCGAAAAATGACGACGGAAGGGGCGCACATGACAGTGATCGACGCCGGGCGGCGGCCAGTACGCACGCCGGCTTACTGCAGCGACGAAGTGCTAACCCACCGGCCCCGCCGGGGGGTGGCGGTGCGGCCCGTCGGCGGCGCGATGGCCTATCGCGGCACTGGGGTTCGGATGTCGCGGGCGCCGCACCGGCCGCGGCCCGTCAGCGTCATGATGACCGTCACTCTGGCTGCCGTTGCAGCGCTGATCACGGTCTGGCTCCTGACGCTGGCGCAGTCGCGCAGCGCCGACACGGGTACCTCGGTGCCCGAACAGCTCGCGGTGGTGCAGGTGCAGCGGGGCGAGAATCTGCAGCGGCTGGCCGCCCGCGTCGCGCCCGACGCGCCGGTCGGGAGCGTCGTTGAACGGATCAGGGACCTCAACGAACTGGATTCGGCGGCGCTGGATGCAGGGCAGACGTTGATCGCCCCGGTCGGCTGATGCCCGCGGCGTTGCCCGCGCGGGTAATCTCGGGAGCGTTCGACTTGACCGAGTGTCTTCGCGGCGAAGGAGCAGTCATGCACTGTCCGTTCTGCCGCAATCCCGATTCCCGTGTTGTCGACTCACGCGAAACCGATGAAGGCCAAGCGATCCGGCGTCGGCGTTCGTGTCCTGAATGTGGTCGCAGGTTCACCACGGTCGAGAGCGCCGTGCTGGCCGTCGTCAAGCGCAGCGGCGTGACCGAGCCGTTCAGCAGGGAAAAGGTCATCCGTGGCGTGCGTCGGGCATGCCAGGGACGCGATGTGGACGACGACGCGCTGAACCTGCTGGCGCAGCAGGTCGAGGACACCGTCCGGGCCACAGGTTCTGCCGAGGTGCCCAGCCACGAGGTGGGACTGGCGATCCTCGGGCCGCTGCGCGAGCTCGACGAGGTCGCGTATCTGCGGTTCGCGTCGGTCTACCGGTCGTTCTCGTCGGCCGACGACTTCGAGCGCGAGATCGAAGCACTGCGCGCTCACCGCAATGTGAGCGCCACGAAGTAGGGGTCAGTCGGCGCGGATGATGCCGTCGTCGACCACGCGGCCGCCCACCGTCACCCAACCCTCCGGGCTCCACCAGGTCCGGATGATGGAGCCCTTGCCCTGTGTGATGGTGAGGTCGCGGCTGAGGATGTCGGTGATGCGGACTGCAGCGGAGCCCGTCGCCTCGTCCTCAACGACGCCCAATTCAGCCCCGCCGAACATGCGGGAACGCAGATGCCCTTGCGGCTCGTCGATCCACGCCCAGATGTAATGCGCGGCATCGTCGGAATAGTCATCCGGGTCCGCGCCCGTCACGTCGTCGGGCGACGTCAGCTCGTGGAACATGAACTCGGGCGCCCAGTCTGCCCGGGAATGCACAGTGGTCAGATCGTCCTCGTAGCCGACCGCCACCACGCCGGCCGGCACCTGCAACGTGTGGATTGGCATCCCGCGGTCCTTCAGCCACCATGCCAGCCCGACCGTGGGGTGACCGGCGAATGGCAACTCGATAGTCGGTGTGAAGATGCGGGCGTGGGCAGTGGTCGAGCCGGATGCCGGAATGTCGACGAAAATGGTTTCGGCATAACCCAATTGGGTGGCAAGCGGCTGCCGGTCGGCCGGAGCGACCGTGCTGGCATCGGCCACGCCGAGGTGATTTCCGAAGTTGCCCTCCGAGTCGCAGAACACACGCACCACGGACACGTCGGTACCCATGCGCCGACTCTACGACGTCCTGCCGGGCCCAGGTCAGGTGGCGCTGCGCTCGTCCGAGCTCATCGCATCGAGCACCGCGACACGGGTGTCGACGGGACCGGAAATGGTGTCCTCGCTGATGCCGGCGCGCAGCAGCGACCGAAGTAGGTCTTGGTCGTACTCGGCGGGCTCGGTGGAATCGATGAACCGCTGGACGACCTCGACGAAGCGGTCGGGCTCATCGTGGAAGGGAAAGTGGCCCGACTTGGCGAAGATCTCCAGCCGCGAGCCGGGCATTGCCGAGTGTGCCATGTTTGCGTGGCTAACCGGGATCACCGAGTCGTCCTCACCCCAAATCAATTGCACCGGAACGGATTGCGTGAGATAACATCGGTCCAGCATCGTCACCACTTGGCCCCGCCAGTCCACCACCGCGCGCAGGGTTCGTGAGAACGCCGACGACGCCGTCGGCTCGGGCAACTCGGCCAGCACCCGCAGAACGTCGGGCAGGTCTCGGCCGAACTTCGTCGACCCCAGCGCCGCGCCAACGAGGCGCCCGAAGATCTGCAGCGCCGGCAACGCGCCCGGCATCCGCAGCAGCGCCAGCGCCTCACTGCCCATGGGCAGCGAGGCCAAACGCAATGCGAAGTTCACATCCTTTGTCACCCCGCCGGTGCCGACGAGCACAATCCGCTCCACCAATTGCGGGTATTGGTAAGCGAATTGCATTGTGACGCCGCCGCCGAGGGAGTGGCCGATGACCGTCACGCGTTCGATATCGAGCACCGCCAGCAGGTCGCGCATGCCGTTGGCGTAAGCCGCCACCGAATAGTCGGCGCGGGGCTTGTCGGACTTGCCGTGGCCGAGCAGATCCGGCGCGATCACCGTGAACCGCTGGGCCAGCTTGGTCAGCACTGTCTCCCATGTCGACGAGTTGTCGCCGATGCCGTGGATCAGCAGGATCGCTGGTCCCTCACCGGCGATCCGGAACGCCCGCCGGTATCCGTGGATTGTGCGAAACCGCAGCGCCGACTGCACTTCCCGCACTGGCCGTAGGTTGGCTGTGCGAACGCTCATGTGGCGCCACCTCCACGTCGGGCCGACGGCCCGCCTCGACTAGTTCTTTTCGTCGCCGTCCCGGAAACCGTCCGACGGGTCTCCGGTCTGCTGGGCCAGGAAGCGTTCGAACTCTCCGGCGAGTTCATCGCCACTGGGCAGTTCCTCATCGCGGGCCAAGAGCGACCGGTTCTCCTGTGCGGTGACGAACGCGTCGTACTGTCGCTCCAGCGCCGCCACCACCTGGGCCACCTCGGGGCTTGAGTCCACCTGCTCGTTGATCTTGGTCCGGATCTCGGCCGCGGCTTCGGCCATCGCCGCCAGCGGGATCTGAAGCGAAGCGACCTTGCTGACCTCGGCGAGCAGCGCCTCCGCGGCTTCGGGGTAATCGGTCTGCGCAAGGTAGTGGGGGACGTGCACCGTGAATCCGACGACCTCATGGCCGTGCTGAGCCATCCGGTATTCCAAAAGGTTGGACGCACTGCCCGGGACCTGGACCTCGCCGACCCAAGGCTGATGTTCAGCGATCAGCTTCCTGTCGTTGGCGTGCGCGGTCATCGTGATCGGCCGGGTATGCGGCACGGCCATCGGAATGGTCCCCAGGCCGATTGTCTGGCGTACCCCGAGGCGCTCAGCCAGCAGCCGGACTGCGGTGACGAACCGCTCCCATTTCAGGTCGGGTTCCATGCCGGCCAACAGCAGGAACGGCGTTCCGACGGTGTCGTGCAGCGCGTACAGGCTCAGCTCCGGCTCTTCGTAATTGGTGAAGTGATCGGTTTTGAACGTCATCAGCGGACGGCGGGACCGGTAGTCCAGTAGTTCATCGATCGCGAACGACGCCACGAGCTCGGTGTCCAGCGCCTCTTTGAGATATTTGGTCGACAGCCGGATCGCGTGGCCTGCGTCCGAGAAGCCTTCGAGCGCGTGGATCATCACCGGACCACGGCCGTCGGGTGACGACAATTGCGGCGCGGGGAACTCGAGCTCATACATGCCGGTCTGTTCGGGCCGGTTTTCGTCGCGGTGGTCATCCATCGTTTCGTCTCCTTCCGGAGAATCTCTAGTGTCGCTTGGCTACGTGACGGGCGCCACCCAACCGCGATTCTGCAAACGCGCGTAGTCCTGATTGATGAACGCGGCACGCGGGGTGCAACGTTCCACGGAGGACGCACCCGCATCGGCTCGGGCATGATCAACCGTGATGCGCGTTCGTCCGGTCTTCGTGATCCTGCTGCTCAGCGTGGTTTTCTGGCCTCTGGGCTGTGTCCGTGCGCACTCAACCGCCGCGGCGTCTTCGTCGCCACCGACGTCGGCCACAGTAGCGCCGGTCCACGCCGAACCGCTCGTGGGCGCTGTGTTCCTGGGTGCCTCCGACCTGCACACCTGCACCGGGTCCGTCCTGCACTCGAGCACCGGGAACCTGATCCTGACCGCCGCTCACTGCCTCGCGTCCACCTTTCCGGCGACGTTCACGCCGGGATTCAGCGGCCAGTCCGGGCCGGCCGGAACATGGAAAATCGACGCGATCTACCTCGACTCGCGCTGGGTGGCCACTCAGGATCCCCTCGCGGATTTCGCTGTCGCGCGGGTGAGCAGGCAGGACGGACGCTCGGTCGAGTCGGCCGTGGGGACGGGCCTCGTGCTGGGCACGGCGCCCACCCCGGGGACCGCCGTCACCGTTACCGGCTATCTGCTCGCTGTCGGTGGGGACCCGATCGGGTGCCGCGTCGGCACGGCGACCTCGGCCGGTGGGTTCCCCTCGGTGCGGTGCACCGGGCTGACCGACGGCACCAGCGGCGCGCCGTGGCGAACCGACTCCAAGGTGGTCGGTGTGATCGGAGGCCTCGACGGTGGCGGGTGTGACGAAACCGTCTCGTACTCACCGCCTTTCGACGGCCGGGTCGTCGATCTGCTACGGCGCGCCGAGGCGGGCGGGCCGGCCGACACCGCGCCCGAGGTGTTCGAGAACGACTGCTGATTACCTGCGGAACTGGTTGAGCGCGCGCATCTTGTTCATCACGTCGAGTGCTGCGGTCTTGTATGCCTCGGAAAACGTCGGGTAGTTGAACACCGCGTCGACGAGGTACTCGACGGTGCCGCCGCAACCCATCACGGCCTGGCCGATGTGCACGAGCTCGGTGGCACTCGTCCCGAAGATGTGGACGCCCAGCAGTTTGAGGTCCTCGGTCGAGACGAGCAGTTTGAGCATCCCGTACGAGTCACCGGCGATTTGGCCGCGCGCCAGCTCGCGGTAGCGCGACACTCCGACCTCGTAGGGAATCGAGTCCTTCGTCAGATCCACCTCGGTGGCGCCGACGTAGGAGATTTCGGGAATCGAGTAGATCCCGATCGGCTGCAGATCCGTCATCCCTGCGGTCGGTTCTCCGAACGCGTGGTAGGCGGCCAGCCGGCCCTGTTCCATCGAGGTCGCGGCAAGGGCGGGGAACCCGATCACGTCACCCACCGCGTAGATGTGGTCCACCTTGGTCTGGAACCGGTCGTCGACGAATACGCGGCCGCGGCTGTCGGCTTCGAGGCCGGCGTTGATCAGATCGAGGTGGTCGGTCTGGCCCTGCCTCCCGGCGGAGTACATCACGGTGTCGGCCGGGATCTGCTTGCCGCTCGCCAGTGTCGTGACCGTTCCCGCGGAGCCGACGTCGACGGCCGTCACCTCCTCGCCGAACCGGAATGTGACAGCGAGGTCGCGCAGGTGGAATCGCAATGCCTCGACGACCTCGGGATCACAGAAGTCGAGCATAGTGTCGCGCTTCTCGACGACCGTGACCTTTGTGCCCAGCGCGGCAAACATCGACGCGTACTCGATGCCGATCACGCCGGCGCCCACCACGACCATCGACGACGGGAGCGCCTTGAGGTCCAGGATGCCGTCGGAGTCGAGCACCCGCTCTTCGTCGAACTCGACACCCGCCGGACGTGCCGGCTTGGTGCCGGTGGCGATCACGATGTAACGGCCGGTCACGGTGATGTGGTCGCCGCGGTTCGGGTCTTCGACCGCCACGGTCTGCTCGTCGAGGAACCGGCCGTGACCGTTGTAAAGCTCGACGTTGTTGCGCAGCAGCTGCGACCGGACGACGTCCTGCTCCTTGTTGATGACGTGCGTGGTGCGGGCCATCAGGTCGGCGGGGGTGATCTTCTCCTTCACGCGATAGCTGGCGCCGTAGAGTTCGCGCTGACTCATGCCGGTGAGGTAAAGCACTGCCTCGCGCAGCGTCTTGGACGGGATCGTCCCGGTGTTCACGCAGACGCCGCCCAACATCCGGCCCCGCTCGATGACCGCCACGGACTTGCCCAGCTTTGCCGCCGCGATCGCGGCCTTCTGGCCCCCTGGGCCTGAGCCGATGACGACGAGGTCGTACTCCATTGCCATGACAAGAGGTGTACGCCGTTTTGCCGAATCTCGCACGCGGACGGCATCAATACCGTGTGAACAAACCGTGTCGGCGTCCGTCGCGCGCGTCTCGCACCTGCGCGACGTCGCCGATGAGACCATGACGTCGATGATCGGCACGATGCCACCGCGCAGTAGAACAGGGGCGATTGTCATGTGTTGCGTGGTGACCGCCGCCACACTTGCCGGCTGCAGTGCGACGACCGCCGGTACGGCCGTCGAGGCCTCGGGCGCGCCGATCGAGACGGCGCTCGCGTCGATTCCGTTGCTGGCATTGGTGCTCGACGCGTCCGAGTTTCCTCCCGACTACCCGGCAGCGCACGTCGAGTCCGCTAAGGGCAAGGGCGCCCTCGCGATGGCCGACGGCGTACCCGAAGGGGCACGGGTCAGCCCGCCCGACTGCGCGCCGGAGACCCCGCCTGAGGTCGCGGCTGTGCAGGGCGCCCGCGACACCACCGAATTGCTGGTGGTGCTGGCGCGGGGCGTGGGGCCACTGAGCGCCCGGCGGGACCAAGTGGCCCGCTGTTCGTCCTATTCAGTCAGCGAGAACGACGGCGGATCGTGGGATGTCAACGTCGAGATGCTCCCGCCACCGGTTCTGAACGTCGACGACGCGTTCGCCTCGCAACGGACGCAGCGGGGCAGGTGGTTTTTCGACAGCCTGACGCTGGTCGGGCAGGTCGGTCCCGTCCGTGTGATGGCGCAGCTGACGGCTTTGCCGGGTGACGATCTGGACACCGCAACTCTCGACTCCGTGTTCACCGCGCAGGTGCAGAAGCTGCGCCGCGCCGAATAGCAGCGCGGCTCATCCCCACATCCGTGTTCGTCCACAGCCGGCGGCGTTGCAGCCGGCGCTGAGTCGTCGGTGACGGTGGCAGCGGTCACTGTCGGGCATGACCACTTCACAGCCCGACTTCATGCTCAACCGGCCAGGCGCGTTGATCGCGGCCCTGCCCGCCGTGCTCGGCTTCATTCCCGAGAAATCACTTGTGCTCGTCACCGTCGACCGGGGCGAGATGGGTGCAGTCATGCGGGTCGACCTTTCGCCGCGGCTAGCCGACACCGTCGACCGCATCGCGGAGGTGGCCGCCGCCGCCAAGCCGGACGCGGCGATAGCGGTGATCGTGGACGCCGAAGGCGCATTGTGCCCGATGTGCGCCGAGGACTTCCGTGAGCTGGGCCAGGCGCTGACGGATATGCTTGCGCTGCAACGGATCACACTGCTGGCGGTGCACGTGGTCGACCGCATTGCCGCTGGCGGACGCTGGCACTGCGCCGACATGTGCGGGGCGCGAGGTACCGTCGACGACCCGTCGTCGTCACCGTTGGCGATGGCCGCAGTGCTTGACGGCCGTCGGCTCTACGCGCGGCGCGAGGAGCTGCAGCAGGTCATCGAAGTCAAGGACACGGCG
This sequence comes from uncultured Actinomycetota bacterium, assembly GCA_963744085.1. Classification (GTDB taxonomy): domain Bacteria; phylum Actinomycetota; class Actinomycetes; order Mycobacteriales; family Mycobacteriaceae; genus Mycobacterium. Next base: position 341,758 of record CAVUSK010000008.1, on the reverse strand, counting down.
CGCGTCCAGCGGGTCTCGCGACGGATTCGCAAGCAGCTCAAGGCACGAACAGACCGCGATGACGAGTCCGCGCGGCGCGACATTGAATATGCGATCGGCGTGGCCGATCGATTGCGCAATGGTGCAGTTTTGTCCGACGCCGAGGCGGCCGAGCTGGCGTGCGCATTGACGGACATCATGGTGCGAGACACTCTGTACGCATTGGCTGTTGGCGACAAGTCCGCCGAAGCGGAAACGATGTGGGCGATGCTATCGCGAGTCCTGCCCAAGCCGTGGCGAGTCGAAGCGCTTGTGTTGCTGGCATTTTCGGCCTATGCGCGCGGTGACGGGCCGCTGGCCGGCGTTGCACTCGACGCGGCTCTGCGGTGCAGCGCCGAGCACCGGATGGCGTCGATGCTGGACACCGCCTTGCAGTCGGGGCTGCGGCCGCAACAGATCCGGGATTTGGCGGTGACGGGTTATCAGCTGGCGGATCGGCTTGGGGTCAGCCTGCCGCCGCGACGAACGTTCGGCCGGAAGGTGGGCTAGACCTTTTCGACCTTCACCGCGTGCGCCATGTGATGGGCCAGCTCGACGACTTCGTGGCCCGGGATCACGATTGTGACGCCGCCTCCCGGACTGGTTTCGACGGTCACCCTGGCGTTGGGTACAACGCCGGCGTCCTTGAGCCGCGTAATCAGCTCGACGTCGCCCTGCACGTGCTCGGTGAGTTGGCGCACCACCACCGCTACCGGCGCGCCTGAGGGCAATTCGGTGAGGCGGACGAGATCGCCGCGCGCAGGCGCGGCTTTCGGATCGACACCCAACTCGGCGAGGCCCGGGATCGGGTTGCCGAACGGTGACGTCGTCGGGTTGTCGAGCACCTGAACCAGCCGCCGCTCCACGTCCTCGCTCATGACGTGCTCCCACCGGCACGCCTCGGCGTGAACCTCTTCCCACGGCAACCCGATGATGTCGACCAACAGCCGTTCAGCGAGGCGGTGTTTGCGCATCACGGCAACGGCCAGATTGCGGCCCTTCAGGGTGAGCTCGAGATGGCGGTCACCGGCGACGTGCAGCAACCCGTCACGCTCCATCCGTGACACGGTTTGACTGACGGTGGGCCCGCTCTGTTCCAGGCGTTCGGCGATGCGGGCGCGCAGCGGAATCACGCCCTCTTCTTCGAGGTCGTAGATAGTCCGCAGGTACATCTCGGTGGTGTCGATCAGCTCGTTCATGTGCGCCCTCCGTCGGCCAGAGTCTACCGGTCTAGCTGGCGATACGGGTGCGTTGAACCGCCGCTACAAACACGTGTGGCCCCGCCTCGAGAGGCAGGGCCACACAGTGAGGGAGCTCAGCTCGCGTAGGAGCGAAGCCGGTCGGCGCGTTCGCCGTGGCGCAGTTTGACCATGACCTCGCGCTCGATCTGGCGCACCCGCTCACGGGAAAGTCCGAACAGCTTGCCGATCTGATCCAGAGTTCGGGGCTGCCCGTCATCCAAGCCGAACCGCAGCCGGATCACCTGATGCTCGCGCTCGTCGAGCGTAGCCAGCACGCTGCGGATATCGGTGTGAAGCAACTCGCTGATCACCGCGTTCTCGGCGGACATCGCCTCGGCATCCTCGATGAAATCGCCGAGCGGTGCCTCCTCGTCGCTGCCGACCGGCATGTCCAGGCTCACCGGATCCCGGCTGTGCTCGAGCAGATCGGTGATCTTCTCCGCCGGAATGCCGGACTCCGCGGCCAATTCCTCATCGGTGGCTTCGCGGCCGAGGTTCTGGTGCAACTCCCGCTTGATGCGGGCCAACTTGTTCACCTGCTCGACCAGGTGAACGGGCAGTCGGATGGTGCGGCTCTGATCGGCCATACCGCGTGTGATCGCCTGACGGATCCACCAGGTGGCGTACGTCGAGAACTTGAAGCCCTTGGCGTAGTCGAACTTCTCCATCGCGCGGATCAGGCCGAGATTGCCTTCCTGGATGAGGTCGAGCAGCGGCATGCCGCGGCCGGTGTACCGCTTCGCCAGCGACACCACGAGTCGAAGGTTCGCTTCGAGGAGATGCCGGCGCGCCGCATCGCCGTCGCGAACGACCATGGCCAGCTCCCGCTTGCGGTTCTCGCCGAGGCGCTTGCGCGTCTCGAGCAGATGCTGAGCGTAGAGCCCAGCCTCAATTCGCTTGGCCAACTCAACCTCGTCTGCCGCGTTGAGCAACGCGGTCTTGCCGATGCCGTTCAAGTACACCCGCACAAGGTCGGCAGCCGGACTCTGTGCGTCCAGATCGCCGTCGACTCGGCTGGTGGTGGCGTTTGCCATTGCGGCCTCCTGATCACTTAGAACCGTCATGGAGTGCAACGCTCAAGGCGCGGTGGAAGTTCCCGCGCAAGCCATCGGATACCCGTCTGAACTGCAGTTACGCAGGGTCGACCTGAGAATGTACTGAGAATAGGGCCAGAGTGTCCTAATTCGGCTCGGACTCAGCCTGATTCGGACGTTCGGATTGCGGTACGGCGCCCCGTGGCGGTCCGAGTTCCGGGCGCTTTGCGGTGGGGAACAGAGGCGTCCGGTGCCGGGACTTCTCGAAGCGGCGGGGTTCCTCGGCGCGCCGCGGCGGGCGGTCGTTGGCGATCAGCACGGCGATCCATGGCAACGGGACCGACGCCGCCACGATCAGCAACGAGATCAATCCGTTGTGCCAGATGCCGTAGGCCACCGCGGCGAGGATCAGCGCCGGGATGCGAATCGTCATCAATGTCAGGTACTTCCGCACCCGCTGGCGGTGTTCTTCCTCGTAGGGCAGCGCGGCGGCGGTGATCAGGACGGGCCGCCCCTCATCATCGAAACTCAGCTCGTGGCTTTGTTTCATACCTCCACTGTTTCACAACCTGGCGCAAGCTGCGGTGCCGGTTTCTTACGGCCGTATTACCGGGCAGAATGGCGTGCATGCAGACGCAGACGATCGAACGGACGAAGCCCGACGAACGCGTCGACGACGGGACCGACAGCGACACTCCGAAGTACTTCCATTACGTCAAGAAGGAAAAGATCGCCGAGAGTGCCGTGATGGGCACGCACGTGGTCGCGCTCTGCGGCGAGGTGTTCCCGGTGACACGCTCGCCCAAGCCCGGGTCGCCGGTATGCCCGGACTGCAAGCGCATCTACGAACAACTCAAGAAGGGCTGACGCGCTCCGCCTCGGCGGGCTCGTTCTTGGTCGTGGCGGAGGGCTGGTCGCTGACCATCTGCTCGGCGCGGGCCTTGAGCCACCACCGGAACCGTCGCGCATGGGTATCCGGAGCCGGGAATTCTTCTTGAATCGCGTTGTTCAGCTCGGCGCCGATCACCACTGCGAACCCCAAAAAGAATGCGAACAGCAGGAAGGCGATCGGGGTGGCCAGGGCGCCGTACGTGTAGCCCGTGCTGGTGATCCACCGCAGATATAGCCGCAGCACGTAGCTGGCCAACAGGAAGACCAGCGTGGCGAGTACAGCGCCGAACGCAAGCCGGTGCGTTGGTAGAGGCTGGGGCAACGAGACCCGGTAGAGCACCGTGACGATGACCACCAGACCCAGACCGAGCACCGGGTAATAGCCGTACTGCAGCGCGTTGTCCCAGCTGTCGGGAATCCACTGAGCGATCTTCTGCGGACCGAGCGCGATCAGCGGCAGCACAGCGATCGCGACGATAAGCATGACCACGTAGACGCCGAGCGCGAAAAAGCGTTGCCTCACAGGGTGGCGAAGAGGGGTCTGGTCGTGAGCCTCGACGACAGAGTCGACGAACGCGGAGATTGCCGACGACCCTGCCCATAGCGACATGACGAACCCCACCGACACGACCTCGCCGCGGGCGCCTTGCACGATGTCGGTGATCGTCGGCGCGATGATCTCGTTGACCACGTTTTGGGAGAAGAATCTGTCGGCTGCGCCGACGAGCCGGTCCTCAATCACGGGCAGCGTGTCGGGCCCGAACCAGGGTGCGATATAGGCGAGGCTGCCGAGCAAGCCCAGCAGCAGCGGGGGCAGTGACAACACCTGCCAGAAAGCGGCCTGGGCGGACTCCGAGAAGATCGAGTCGTCCCAGGCTTTCGACAGCGTCCGCTTGAAGATGCGCAGGATGTGGTGCTTCGACGGTTTCACCGGTGCCTGGTCAGTCATGACCGGTCAAGCATTGCCGAAAAGGGTGTTCTTGCCCAGCCGGTGGGCGGTTAAGCCTCCAGGGGAGCGCTGACTTCCAGAACCGCGGCCAGCTCGACCAGCTTGGTCTCGTGCTCGTTGGCGTGGTGCTGGCAGAACAGCAATTCCCCGCCGGACGGCAGCTTGGCGCGGACACGAGCAGCGGCGCCGCAGCGATCGCAGCGGTCAGCCCTGGTCAGTTCCGGACTGGCAAGCGTTGCGTTCATGACGCCTCCGTTCTCGCGTTAGCGGCTCGCCGCTTTTGCGTATCTCTACTGTGACAGACACATTCCGGTCCGGCCTTGTTCCAAGGGCCTGGCCGGGTGTGTCGTGTCTCACGTTTTGCATCGCCCGTGGTAGGCGCAGGGTTACCCAAATGTCGATTTTGTTACATCTCTGTTCGTCATCGGATTTGGCAGAGGCGCAGCGACGCGGTGAACACCGCCCCGACTCACTGCGCGAGGTCGGGTTCGTACACCTGTCGACACCCCAACAGGTACACCTCCCGGCCAACCGCCTCTACGCCGGCCGAACCGACCTGCGACTCCTTCACGTCGACTCCTCGCGACTGGAGGCGCCGGTGCGTTGGGAACCAGGCGATGCAACCGACCCGGAGTCGATGTTGTTCCCGCATCTCTACGGCCCGCTACCGCTGCGGGCTGTGATCGCCGTCACCGAGTATCGCCCGGATGAGGATGGCCGGTTCGGCCCGGTTCAGTCGGTGGCCAAGTAGGCGTCGGCCTCGATCTCGACCCGCAGCGCCGGGTCGATCAGCGCGGACACCTCGACCATGGTCGCGGCCGGCCTGATGTCGCCGAACACGTCGGCATGCACGGCGCCGACCTCACGCCACTGGGTGATGTCGGTGACGTAGATGCGGGTACGGACCACGTCGCGCAGCGACGCGCCCACCTCTTGTAATGCCGCCTCGATGCGGCGCAACGCATCCCGCGTTTGGGTGGCGACGTCGTCGCCGGTGCCGGTCGTGCCCGCGACGGCGACGTGCGCCCCGAGGCGCACGGCGCGCGAGTAGCCCACCGCGGATTCGTACGCCGAGCCCGACGACACGTTGCGGCGCACCTTGGGGAGCGTAACCGGGGCGCCGCGGCGATCGCTGGACTGCCTACACTGACCGATCGTGGGAATTCTGCTGGGCTTCGCGCCGTGGATCGTCTACTGGGTGCTCGTCGGTAACGTCCCGTTCACCACCGCCGTCTTGGTGGCGTTGGCGATCGCTGTCGTGTCGTTCGTCATCGGGCGCGTCAAGGGTACGCCGGGTCGCACCCTCGAAATCGGCGCTATCGGAACGTTTTTGGTGCTGACGGTTCTGACCTTCACGTTGAGCCAGTCGTTCATGGAGCGGTGGATGCAGCCGCTGAGTAACGCCGGAATTTTTCTCGTCGCGCTTACCGGTGTGCTGATCGGCAGGCCGTTCGTGCGTGAATTCGCCGTGGCCGACCAGCCGCCCGAGGTGATCGAGAGTGAGCTGTTCCGCCGAATCACCACGCTGCTGACATGGATTTGGGTCGCCGCGTTCGCCGGCATGACGGTGTCGTCGTCGATCCCGCCGATCTTGTACGGGAACGCCACGATTCTCGACACCAAGACGCCGCTGTCCTTCGTCTGTTACTGGGTGATCCCGTTCACGCTGCTGGGTCTGGCCGCGCTGGCGTCGCGCGTGTTGCCCGATCGAATGGTCCCCGACCCGGAGGACGTGGTCCGCAAGACGACGTTCGTCGCGTTCGCTGAAGCGGAGATCGACCAGTTGATGTACCTCGCCACCGAACACGCCAACCGCGAAGTCGGGCCCGGTAAGGAGGCGTACGACATCAGGATCGGGGGCAAGGGAACTCCGCTCGTCGGCGACGAGACCCGGGAGTCCTGGCCGTCGACATTCAAAGTGCGCGATCGACGTTGACGCTGGACGGCAGAAACTACCTCCTGCCGGTGATGAGGTAGGCGTCGGGAGCCGTCCCCACGCATCAAAGGTCAGACGGTACTTCCGGAGCCGGTCCGTCGTGGATCGAGACAGCCGTGACAGTACCTCCGAAGTAATTCGTCACGTAGAGCTTGGTGCCATCGGGGCTGAGACCGACGAGGCTCAAGGGGCCATTGGCGTTGTAGTCGAATGTGTCAATGACCCGGAAGCCGGCGGTGTCTATCACCGAGACGGTTCCGTCGACACTGTTGACAACGTAAGCCAGACTGCCGTCGGGGCTCAGCGCTAACTCCTCCGGGAATGAACCTACAGGGATACTGTCGACATCTTGGTCCGTCGGATCGACGTCGATCACCTGGTTGTAGGTGGCGCTGTCGGGATCTATGTCGATGACAGCCACTGCTCCCGGCGGAATATTCTCCGGATGAAGGCCGTCGTACGGGCCGGCCAGGGCGGTGAGGTAAAGGCGGTCACCTCTGGTGGTAATGAACCCGGGTGTCAGGCCGTCGACTTGCACGGTGTCGACCACGGTGTTGAAGTGGGCACTGTTCGGGTCCGTGTCAACGACTTTGATGTCGCCGCCATCGAGAGTCGTCTGACCATTGCTGAAGTGGAGGCGCGTCACGTACAGACGGCTGCCGTCACTGTTGAAGGCGATCCCACCATTCGTGAGGTAACCATCCCCCGGAGAGCCGACCATGATCGGGTCGATCTCTTCAGTACTGGTGTCCTGGTCGATCACGGTATTGCGGGTGTCGCTGTTGGGGTCGATGTCAACGACGTACACGCCACCATCAGTTTGGCTGGCCACGTAAAGACGCTTGCCGTCCGGGCTCGCGGCTGGAGAGACTATGCCGGATTTGACGCTTATCGGGTCGATGGTGTCCAGCGCGTTGTCCGGATCCGCGTCGACCAGCGTGTTGGTCGACGTGTCGATCACTGAGCTGGTGCCGTCCCCAATGTTGACGACGTAAAGGTTGTTCCCGCTTACGGTTCCGAGCGTCGGGTAGGTGCCGACGTTGATCGTCGTCGCCACTGTGTTGTCGCTGGTGTCGATGACGGAAACCGTCCCGGACCCTTGGTTCAGCACATACGCATATCTGTCGGTGACTACCACGCCGGCCGGATTACTTCCGACTCCGATCGCGGAATCATCCACCGCCAAGTGCTTCGGCGGGAATGACGACGGGATATCGACGGGAACATCCGTTGAGCTACCTTCGTCACTTGCAAGTGCTGTCGGGACCTCGGCGGCCCGGAGTGCGAACGCGCTAGCCGCAATCGGTTGGTTCTCCGTGACCCTGATTACGAACGAATCCTCTGGCGTCTCATTGAGACCCGCCAGCAGCTGACCAGCCTGGTTCGGCTTGTAGTGGTACGTCACTGTGCCGTCATCGGCGACGACGATTTCCACATCGCCATACTTCGGTTTGGCGTCGGGCGCAACCCCGATGGTCAAGTTCTTGGTGGGGTCGACGTGGAACGAACCGGTATAGGACCCGTCTTGCTGCGGCTGGGGCGGCACGATCACATCGACATCCGGTGGACCACCATCCGCTTGGACGTCGACGTTGACGGTGGCGGTGTCGGTGTGTGCGGCGGTGGGATTGAGCAGGCTGTTGAGGCCGTGGAGGTGGAAGCCGTTGTTGGCATCGCTTGCGGTGACGCTGAATTGGTCGGTCCCGGTATAGCCCGGGTTGGGGGTGTAGGTGATGGTGTTGCCGTCGATGTCGACGGTGCCGTGCGTGGGCGCCGCGGAGACGGTGTAGGTGACGGTGTCGCCGTCGGCGTCTGTGGCCGGCAACGATGGGACTGGGTCGCTGGTTTGGTCTTCGTCGACGGTCAGGCTGATTGGGGTGTCGGGCAGGTTGGGCGTCTTGTTGAGGAAAGTGTGTTCGATTTCGCGGCGGATCAACTGCAGGACGCCGATGATCGTTTGGCCGGGCACGGCGGGCACCGGGCTGTTATTGGCCTGCGGGTTGAGTCCGATCGCGGCGAGCAGGCCGGACACGATTTGGCCGACCGGGCCCGCAGGCGTGCTCGGCGAAACCTGTTGAACAGTCTGGACATTGAGATTGGACGTATCGGCCAGCCGCAGATTGGAAACGGTGACACCGGTGCGGGCGAAGGGTGCAGGCAACTTGGTGACGGGCGGCCGCGGCGCAAGCGCACCGGAATCGATGGCGGCCTTCGCGTCATCGACGACGCGGGTCACCTGCGCGGACACATTGCCGGCGATGGTGGGCAGTGAGCGGCGCGTCTGCGGAGCAGGCGACGCTGTGGGCGCGTAGCCGTCGGCGTCCTGCTGCTGCGGGGACGACGAGAAACGCTGCTGCGGCGCGGGTTTGGCCGGCAAGCCTTCGGGTGCATCGTCGGCGGGCTTACTCGGACGCAGCAGACCGGACAGATCGGTCAGCGATTGCGAGCCGAATCTTGTTGTCGGGCCGGTGTCGTTATTGGTGCCGGCGCTGGTGCGTGGGCCGCCACTGCTGCGCACGATCACCTGGGGGAGATGCAGGCGCGGCTTCCGCGTGTTCGGGGAAGAGGAGTCGGTGGTGCTCGGCGGCTGGCCCGCGGTCTGCCCCGTTTTGGCCCCCGCGCCGGGATCAGAACCGGGGGCGCCGTCTGAGTTGGCTGGGCTGCTGGAGTCTCCGTCGGCCCAGGCGGTGCCGCCGAAGCCGGCGACAGCCGCGCCGACGCCTAGCGCGACGGCCAGCGCTCCGACCCGTCCCACGTAAGAGGCGTATCGCGTGGACTTAGCTGAGTTCATGATCATCTCCCCGATATAAGCCTCGATCAGTGCCGCCAGGCATGCACAGCACGTTCCTGACAAGTTCCGAGGTTGTCGGAATCTTACGCGCAGCTGCGCCGGGGCTCGAACACTTTCGAGATAGCTGCATTGATGATTTTGCTCACGCAATTGGTTTGCTAGCGTTATTTGCAAATCCGTCAACTGTATGTGCTGCTCAGGGGCGCTGACCGCGTCGGGATCCCCGCAATGAGCCCTGCAGATTGATTCGGAGGCTCGCGCCTGTTGATGGCTTCGCTAGTAAAAACGCTGGTAACAGCCGACTCATGGGACTTGGATGGTGATCGCGGCGACTGTCAGCAGCCGCCAGCCTGGGGTGCGAGATGTGATGAAAACCCGCACGCACCGGTGAACCCATGAGCAGTCACTCGCACAATCGGATGTTGCTGTTGAAGCCATCGATGGAGAACTTCGTGTTCGCCAACCGAGCAGTCCACCTAGGAAGTGCAGCGGTTGAGCCAGCTGCGCCGCCGATTGTCGAAAACGCTGATGACGTGACAACGCGAGCTGACCAGAGCAGAGTGCGGGGCCATGTTCGGCTGACCATCGTCTTTGCTGGCCGGGGTTTCGTCAATTGGAACGCCCTGAGATCGGCCCGCGCCACATGGACGACGCTGAGCTACAGCGGCGTCGACAACAAAGGTCCCTAGGCCTCGATTCCGTGTGACCTTTGGCCCCTGCGGGGTCTGGCACCAGCAACTATTGTCACTGGCGGTTGAACAATTTGTGATTTGCACCACCGCCGTTTTATCATCTTTGCTGACTTCCGCAAGCGTCAATAAGTTGAACCATCATCATTGCAAGGGGGAATTCATGTTTCGTGGATTACTTGCCGGCACTCTGACACTGGGTGCGATTGCCGGAGTTGGGGTTGCCGCAGCGCCGATGGCCAGCGCTGATCCGCCCTACGCAAACTGTAAGGCAGCGGCAAATGACGGCCGCTACAACATCCCGAGAGGGGACTCCGCTTACTCGTCCAAGTTGGATCGCGACGACGATGGGATCGCGTGCGAATCATGATTTCTTACTCGGAAACCTCGGTGGCCCACACCCGCATCGGATGGGTGTCGAAGGCGCGGTGTCGCTCTACCGATCCTGACCATCTGTTCGTTCGCGGAGCGGCGCAGAGGAAAGCAGCAACGATTTGCCGGCACTGCCCCGTGATCGCCGAGTGCGCCGCCGATGCGCTCGACAACCGGATGGAGTTCGGTGTCTGGGGCGGCATGACCGAACGCCAGCGGCGGGCTTTGCTCAAGCAGCACCCTGAGGTGGATTCCTGGGCCCAATTCTTCGCCGCCCAGCGCACACACCGCGATGCGAGCAAACCGGCGTAACCCGGGGCACGGCGCAAGGTTCATTGAACCTGCGCCCTGATGCTCTCGGAGTTGCCGAAGAAGGAACCCGTGTCCGATCCGTCCGCCGATGTTCGAGGTGGGACCGTGTTCGTTGTGGCATTGTGCGTGGGTGTCGGCTGATCCGGCGGGTCCGCCGTCGGGGGTTGTAACGTTCCTGTTCACCGATGTCGCGGGTTCGACCCGTCGGTGGGAGACGGACGCCGACACGATGCGGAGCGCTCTCGCCGCCCACGACGAGGTGTTGCGCGTGGCGATCGAGGCGCACGGGGGCTGGTTCTTCAAGCACACCGGTGACGGTGTGTGCGCGGCGTTCGCGTCGCCGCCGTTCTCCAACAACGGAAGTCGACACTAGCGCACTGCCGGCGCGGGATATCAGACACCCACTGGTGGTGGCGCGACGGCCACCACAGCACCCAATTGGCATAGAAGTCACAACAAAACGAGCACGCTGACCGGCAGAGCGGCCGGTCAAGACACTATCCTGGCGTATCGCTCAGTCCAGGAAGTCGCGCAATAGTAGCCGCTTAGCGCTGTGCTCGGCTTGCGGAAACGCTGCTGGGATCGAAGCGGTGTAGGCGGAAATATCTTGAACTGACGGAACCACATTGCGGTCACCCGGCGGCACAGGCGCGCCAGCGTCCATGACACCGCGTGGATGTCTAACGTGGATGTCTAAGTAGCGCAGATTCGCCTGCCACGTTTCGGCGGTGGCTGATTTACTCGGACATAGGAGCATCAGCGTCACCAGTGAGGCCTACGGCCACACATGCGACGACGCGGCCCACGCTGTTATCGAGGGTCTGACCGGGGCGCTCGACCTATGACAAGCTTGCTCTTGCTCACCGATAGATTAGTGCGATGACAACCCCCATCGTGCTCGCCATCGTCGTGATCGCCTCAGTCGCGTTAAGCATCTGGCTCATGCAGCGGGGCGGTCGCAATCGCTGAGGGTTGCTGTACAGTCTGAATCCGATTCTGGGCAGGTCGGGCAATGGCCACGCCACCGCATGGAGGTCTAAATGGCAGATATGCCCACGTTTCCTTCACCGCGAAAACGGCGTCGGGCAGGTACTTCCCGTGCTTACCCTCCTTCAATGCAGGGGAAGAAAACTGCTATCGCGGGAGCGGCGATACTTCTCGCAGGTTGCGGAGGGTCAAGCCACACAGCCACGGTCACGGTGACGTCCACACTGCAACCGGTAATCACTAAGACAGTAACGGTGACCTACCCACCGCCACCGCCGCCCGTCCCCAAAACGACCATGGAAACCGATGGCACATATCGAGTCGGAACCGACATCGTGCCGGGCACCTATCGCTCGGCCGGTCGGAGCGATGAAGGCGAATCCGATTGCTATTGGGCGAGGCTGAACAGTCTCAATCCGACGCACATCATCGATAACAACATCAGCACTGGTCCTCAGGTAGTGGCGATCCAGCCAAGTGACGTGGCGTTCCTGACGCATAGCTGCCAGGTCTGGCAGAAGACCGACTGACCAACATACATCGGCGAGTTGCTCAGTCTAAGTAGTCGCGCACTAGGGATCGCTGTGCGCTGTGGCTCATGTGCATAATCGCTGCTGGTCGGTGAGTGCACATAGTACGAATAGCTTTGACTGAGGTAGTGATTCATCTGAATCACTCGACGCTGCACGCTGCGGTCACACACGCTTGCACGTTCTGACCCGCCAGCGTCGATCTGGCGCTGGGAATGACGCGTGGGGCAGCGCGACGTGCGGCACATGCCGGGCCGCGAATGCTCTCTCTGTATCCGCAGGTCGTTTCGGGTGCCTGACGTTTAGTCTCGCGGCATGGATCGCATCTGGCAGTGGGCGTGGGATCGGCACGGAGCGAGGTACTCGTGGGCGGTCTTCGCCGTCGGGTTCCCATTGCTCCTGCCGTTCTACCTTTTTTGGTCGTTTCTCATTGTTGCTGTCGAGAAGTCCGGTCATTACGTTGAGGCGGCCGCCGTCACCGTTGTGGCCGTGCTGGTGCTGGCGTACGTGGTCATGCTTCCCGGTTTGAGGCGGCGCCGCGTTGTGGAGCAGTGGGCAGCCGGCCACGAGGTCGATCGGGCCAGGGCACTGGACGCCACCTACGCCTTGACCCGGGGGGCGGTTGTTCGAGCGGTGGCGTTCAACGCTGTTTGGGCCGGTCTGTTATCCGTCGTCGTCGGGGCGATCGCCGGGGCGACTGGGTTGCGGCTAGTCCAGTACGGGATCCTGGGCGCCGTCGTAGGAACGGCCGTCCAGGTGGGCGCTGTGCACAGCTTTGGCGAGGTAGCGCTGCGGCCCGCCAGGGTCGCGATCGCCGGTGACACCGGGATCGGTGACTCCCTGCCCCGCGCTCGGCCGACTTTTGCCGCGTGGGCAAGCGTGTCCATGCTCGCGACCGTGTTCGTGTTCGCCGTCGTGGGCGCGGTCATGGCGGCCGTGTTCGATCGGGCCCGTGCGGAACCTGTTCTCTTCGCTGTGATCGGGAGTGCGTTGACACTAGGCTTCGCGGTGCCGCTGACCGTCGGTGCCGCGTTCGCACCGTCCCTGCGACCGATTCGCGACCTCGCCGAAGGAACTGAAAGGGAGGCGGCCGGCGACTACAGCCAACGGCTGTCGGTGGTTCAAGACGACGACCTCGGTGCGTTGGCGGCGTCGTTCAACCGCATGCAGGCCGGATTGGCTGAGCGGCAACGACTTCACGCGGCGTTCGGCACCTACGTCGACCCCGCCCTGGCGGCGCGGCTACTTGAGCAGGGTGACGATGTGTTCACCGGTGAGCGCCGTGAGGTGACCGTGATGTTCGTCGACGTCCGTGACTTCACCCCGTTCGCCGAGGCCAACACCGCCGAGGACACGGTCCCGCGCCTCAACGCGCTGTTCGAGATCGTCGTGCCTGCCGTCGTCGACGCCGGTGGGCACGTCAACAAGTTCCTCGGCGACGGCGTTGGCCGTCTTCGGCGCCCCGAACGACCTCGCGGAGCATTCCGACGCCGCAGTGAGCGCCGCGGTGTTGATTCACCGCCGTGTCGCCGAGCGATTCGGCGGGGAGCTTCGCATCGGCATCGGGATCAACACCGGTGTGGTGATCGCCGGAACCATCGGCGGCGGTAAGCTCGAGTTCACCCTCATCGGTGACACCGTCAACGTGGCAGCCCGCGTCGAGCAGCTCACCAAGACCACCGGTGATCCGATCCTTCTCACCCAGCAGTCCGTCGACGCGCTGGTTTCTCAACCGCCCGGACTCGCCGACCGCGGATCGCATGCGCTGAAGGGAAAGTCAGCCCCAGTGCAAGTTTTCGGCTTTGACCCAGGGAACGTTCGGTTCACGAACAGCTCCTAAATGACGTGACAATCGCTCACGTTGTGATCAGTTCGGATTTTCAATCCGGCGCCCACTGCCCGCGGTCGCGCACAAGCGTCGAGGGAGTGCGCCAGCGTGGTGTAGAGGCTCGTTTACCTGATCGAACTCCTCGACCAGCCTGTCAAATTCGCGGTGCTCGGCACGGCTGATGGTGTCTTGCGCGCCGATTTCCTCCATGCGTTCATGGATTTCATGCAAACGGTCGACCGCCTGCGAATGGCTCAGAGTGAGTTTCATTGTGGAAGAGCTTCTTTCATGCAGGGTTGGCAACACGCGAGGGGAGAACCGACCGATTGTCGGTGAAATGGCGCGGGAAAACTCCCACTCCTCGCTGCGTGCTCGCGGCCCCGGTGAGACGGGCTAGCGCGGCGGGTTTCGCTTGTGTTCGCTTCGCCTTGGCGAAGCTGATCGCGGTGCTCGGCGGCGCGGTTCCCGATAGAGCCGGGTGCATTGCGAGCGGTCAGCCTCCCATTGCCTGCAATACCAGCACTTTTCACGACTTCGCTGGATCAATCTGCATCACCTGTCATCGTCGTCGCGGATGACAGTGAGGCTGGGCGCGGCGCTGATGCGACCCATTTGGCGTCGTTCTCTAGCCGCTTGCACTCGGCAATCGCCGCATCGAAGGCAGCCACCACATGTGCCTTGGGGTCCCGTCCAGCCTGGCTGTCATTCCATGTGCTGATCGCGCGGCGCACCGCCATTGAGTCTGACCCGACGAGTAACGGACCGTGCATTGCCTCGGCGAGGAGCCGCTGGGCCAAACGCAAGTCATCGTCGGGCCTCGCCTCAGATGTGGCCCGGCCCAAGAACGCCTTGTTGAGAGCGCCCCTGGCACAGTAACTGAACCGTCCGTCAATCCCTCGACTGACGAGGCCGCCAGTAATCCAGCCTTGCGCGACCAGATTGCGGGCGACCCGCAATTTCTGACTGACCTTCATCTCTCATCCCTTTCGCGGTGGAACCAGTCGCGGGGCGAGGCCGATTCGGCATGACTTCGGTTGGCAATGACGGCGCGTTCTCTACACCGTCGAGTGTCAGGTTTGTCTCGGTGGTGTCATCCGATGATGGTCGCACGCAAAGGTGTGTTCGCCTGCGCACCACGCCGGGACGAGCGCTAAGCGCACCGAGGTGCTTTGGCTTCGGTCTTCACGAGGGTGGGTCGAAGAAGCGCAGCGCCCGCGGCTTCTCCCTCAGGGCCGTGTTCCGCCGGACGAGCGGTGTCGCGGCTCGCATGGTTCAGCGTCAGTGCTGTCCTCGTCCCCGCGCTGTTGCGCGATGAGGAGTACCCCTCCGTCATGGTTCCACCGTTGGACCGCAATGGTTTTGGTGGCCTGCTGTCAGCTCGGCGAACAGGAGTTGCATCACCACCGCTAGCTGTGCACGCCCGAGACCTGCGATGTGCTGTGGCGAGCAACTAGGCGACGAACCGGCGCACCAGATCGCGGTCGAGCACCCGTGTCTCGTCGTTGTCCTCACGCCAGTCCAAAAATTGATACACGCCGGTGGTGTAGTTCTTGATCGTCTGTGCGGGCTTGCGTTCAGCACGCAGCGCCAACTCCCAGGAGGGCAGCAGCGCGGTCAGGTCGAGCGGTGGGGGCGAGGTACGCCCGGCCATGTCAATATCTAACTGACACCGTTATGGCTGTTTGATATTTCTTAACTGAGCAGCAAAAGCGCTGTTCAGGGCGCTAGTGTCGTTTAGCTGTCAGTCCAGGTAGTCGCGCAGGACTTGAGAACGGCTGGGGTGCCGCAGTTTTGACATCGTCTTCGACTCAATCTGGCGGATCCGCTCGCGGGTGACGCCGTAGACCTGGCCGATCTCGTCCAGTGTGCGGGGCTGCCCGTCGGTCAATCCGAACCGTAGCCGAACCACGCCGGCTTCGCGCTCCGACAGCGTCTCCAGCACCGACTGCAACTGGTCCTGAAGCAGTGTGAACGACACCGCATCGACGGCCACCACGGCCTCGGAGTCCTCGATGAAATCGCCGAGCTGAGAATCGCCCTCGTCGCCGATGGTCTGATCCAGCGAGATCGGCTCACGCGCATATTGCTGGATCTCCAGCACCTTCTCCGGTGTGATGTCCATTTCCTTCGCGAGCTCCTCGGGTGACGGCTCGCGACCTAGGTCCTGCAGCAGCTCGCGCTGAATCCTGCCGAGCTTGTTGATCACCTCGACCATGTGCACGGGAATGCGGATGGTGCGGGCCTGGTCGGCCATCGCCCGGGTGATCGCCTGACGTATCCACCAGGTGGCGTACGTCGAAAACTTGTAACCCTTTGTGTAGTCGAACTTTTCGACTGCGCGGATCAAGCCGAGGTTGCCCTCCTGGATCAAGTCCAGGAACGCCATGCCGCGTCCGGTGTAGCGCTTGGCCAGTGACACCACCAACCGAAGGTTCGCTTCGAGCAGGTGGTTTTTGGCTCGGTCGCCGTCGCGGCAGATCCACGCCATGTCGCGGCGCTGGGCGGCGGGCAGCTTCTCGCCCTTCTCGGTGAACTCGGACATCAACTGGGTGGCGTAGAGACCGGCCTCGATCCGCTTGGCCAGCTCCACTTCCTCCTCAGCGTTGAGCAGTGCCACCTTGCCGATCTGCTTGAGGTATGCGCGCACCGAGTCGGCGGATGCGGTGAGCTCGGCGTCTTTGCGGGCCTGGCGCAATGCCTCGGATTCCTCTTCGTCCCAGACGAAGTCGCCTGATGCCTTGTCTTTCTCGGTCGGCTCGATGATCTCGTCGTCCTCGCCGGCCGGTGTTTCTTCGGCCGCCGGGGAGGTCGCGGCCTTTGCCTTCGGCTCAGCGTCTTCCTCGGCTTCGTCTGCGACCTCCACCTCGTCTTCGACGACCTCCTCGAGGTCGTCAAGATCGAGATCGGCTTCGTCGACTTCGATGTCGTCACCGGGTTCGACGTCCTCGGGCTCGGCGTCTTCGTCGAGTTCCTCGACGGTCTCGTCGATGTCGACGGGGGCCTTCGGTTCGGTTTTCTCCGGCGCTGCGGCCTTCTTCGAGCGGCTACGCGTGGGCGCTGCGGCCGGCTCGGCTTTCGCCGCTTTCGCACGAGAGGCGCGTGGCTTGTCCGCGCCTTTTGCAGGTGCCTTCCCGGTTGCCTTTGCCGGCGCCTTGGTACCAGCCGTCTTCGCCGTCTCTTTGGCCGCCTTGGTCGCGCGCTTAGCCGGTGCGGGGGCCTTCGTGGCTTTCGCTGCTTTCGCGACCTTCACGACCTTGGAGTCCTTCGGCACTTTCGCCGATGTCCGCTTGGCGGGGGTCTTGGTAGCGGTGCGCTTCACCGGCTGCTTTGTCGCCGGGCTTGCCTTCGTCGCTGCCACGTACTCCCTTTCGCCTCTGCCGACCTCGCCGCGGCCGGAGCCGCCTAGCGCACGGCAGACACCGTGGCCGGCTGCCCTGCGCTATGTCGAATGTCGGCGTGTTATCAGTCCTGGATACTCGCCGCTCTCTTCGCTCTGCGGCCGCCGCGGACCATTGTAACGACAGTGCTCGCTCAAACCCCGCTCAGCGGGCTGATTGCCCTGGTCGGATCCACTTGTGCGGCCATGGCCGCACCGACGATGCCCGCAGTGTTCTGCAGCGCCGCAGCCACCACCGGCGTCCGGCACTTCAGCAATGGGACCCACTTGTCCGCCTTGCGGCTGATGCCACCGCCAACGATGAAGAGGTCGGGCCAAATTGCGTTTTCGATCGCTACGAGCACCTTCGTGACCTCCGGCGCCCAGCGCTTATAGCTCCAGCCCATGTTCTCCTTGACCGATGACGCGGCGCGATGCTCGGCCTCTTTTCCGCCGACCTCGAGATGACCGAATTCGGTGTTGGGCAGGAGCACTCCGTTGTGGATCACCGCCGAACCGATGCCGGTGCCGAACGTCAACAGCACGATGACGCCGCTGTTGTCCTTGCCCGCTCCGAACTTCTCTTCGGCCAGACCCGCGGCGTCGGCGTCGTTGAGCACCGTCACCGCCTGACCGTCCAGCGCCGCGCCGATCATCTCGGTGGCTTTCACGTTCCGATCCATGACTTGTCGACGTTCGCGGCCGTGCGGACCACCCCGTGGGTCACCACGCCCGGGTAGGTGACGCCGAGCGGCCCCGTCCACCCGAATTCCTTGACCACCGCCGCGATGGTCTTGGCCACGGCGTCGGGCGTGGCCGGTTGCGGCGTCGGCAGCTTGTAGCGGTCACCGATGAGTTGGCCGGTATTCAGGTCGACGATGCCGCCCTTGACTCCGCTTCCTCCGACGTCGATGCCGAACCCGCGATGACTCGACCCACCGGGGCTTTCGGTTTCGGTGACGGGTGTGTCGGTAGCGGTCATGGGGCACTCCTCGGCGAGGCGGGCGACTGTTGACGCGACCCAACCCTACTGGCTGGTGGGGCGCGTGGTGGCGCGAGTAGCGATTCGCATGCTGCGATGTTTCGGTGACCGTAAGTAACGTCGACCGCGGCCGAACTGCGCTCGGTCGCCGAACAACTCGCGTCAGAGGCGGCGGAGTTCGTTCGGGCGCGCCGCGTGCAAGTATTCGGTGGCGGCCGACCGGATCCCGACGATGCGACTGTGCAGTCCAAGAGCACGCGCACCGACCCGGTTACCGTGGTCGACACCGAGGCGGAGCGGTTGCTGCGCGACCGGTTGGCCCGGCTGCGGCCCGGGGAGTCTGTGCTCGGCGAGGAGGGAGGCGGATCACGCCCACGACGCTGACGGGCGGTCGGTCACGTGGGTACTCGATCCGATCGACGGCACGGTCAACTTCGTGTACGCGATCCCGGCATACGCGGTGTCGGTGGCCGCCCAGATCGACGGGGTTTCGGTGGCCGGGGCAGTGGCCGACGTGACCGCCGGCCGGGTGTATTCGGCCGGCCTCGGCCTGGGTGCGCACGTCGTCGATGCGACAGGCACCCGGGAGGCGTTGCACTGCAACACCATTGACGACCTGTCGATGGCACTCGTGGGTACCGGCTTCGCGTACACGCCACAGCGTCGATCGGCCCAGGCCGCGGTTCTGGCGGGCCTTTTGCCGCATGTGCGCGACGTCCGCAGGATCGGTTCGGCCGCCTTGGACTTGTGCATGGTCGCCGCGGGTCGACTGGACGCTCACTACGAACACGGCCTCCACGTCTGGGACTGGGCGGCCGGTGCGTTGATCGCTGCCGAGGCCGGTGCGTGGGTGCAATTGCCGCGGTCGGACGGGCTCATGATGGCGGCCGCGCCCGGGGTGGCGAGTGGGCTTCGCGCATTGCTCGAGCGTCTCGGCGCCGGCGACGAACTGCCCGAGACCTGACCGTCAGCAGGCGCCGGTGTGGATTTTCGGCAGCAGCGACAGATCCGGGGGAGCTGTCGCTTCCGGTCGGAGGCTCGCCAGCATCGCCTCGATGTTGTCGCTGCGGGCGAGCGCCTTGAACTCGGTCCCCACCACCAGGTCCACGGTGTCGTCGGGCCGCTGGTCCTGGTACAGCTCGGCACACGGCGCCACCAGCCATACGGCCGCCGCGGCCGCCTGCCCGGCCTTGCCGAACCTGATCTGACCCTGACAGACCAGCCTGGTGTTGGCGTATACGGGGTCGTTGGCCGCGCTCGGCTGGCCGAACCCGAGGTCGTGCAGGTTGCTTGCGACGGTGGCGGCCTGTCCGCCCTGTCCGCTGGCGTTGAGCACCCGGATCTTGGTGTCGGCGAGCTTTGCCGGTGCGACATCGGTCATGTTGGTCCGCGAGACCTGCTCGCCGAGAGTTGGTTGCGACGGGTCGCTACGGCCGGGCGGCGGATTGCACGCAATGGCCTCGTGCGTGCCGGACGGACGCGTCAACGTAATTACCCAGATGATCAGGGTGACTACGAATAGAGCCGCCCCCGCGATGATGCCGGGCATGTAGTTCCGCCGTCTGAACGGGCGTCCATGCCGGTCATAGGCGGTTCCTTCGGTGATTTGCGCGACCACCCCTGCACTGTAAAGGCAGGTGCTGGAGGCCTTGACAACCCCGCGAGGCAGAGTGTGACGTAAATCACACTTGAACACTCCGCAATCCGGGCACGAATCGTTTGATGGATGCGTTCGACGCTGGTACAAAGCCTTGCTGCACATAGTTTGAAATGGGGGCAAAACGATGGCTACCGACTATGACGCCCCACGGCGTACCGAATCCGACGATGTATCCGAAGACTCGCTTGAAGAACTGAAAGCGCGGCGCAACGAAGCACAGTCAGCCGTCGTAGACGTCGACGAATCCGAGTCGGCGGAATCCTTCGAGCTGCCCGGCGCGGATCTGTCCGGTGAAGAGCTGTCCGTGCGTGTCATTCCGAAGCAGGCCGACGAGTTCACGTGTTCGAGCTGCTTCCTCGTGCACCATCGCAGCCGTCTGGCCAGTGAAAAGGACGGCCGGATGATCTGTACGGACTGCGCCGCCTAGCCGGCCGGGGATTCCCTCAGCGCGGTGAGCACCCGCTCGGGGTGACGGCTGCTCACCAGCCAATACGGTGTCGGATCGTCGGGATCGTCGAGAACCACCAGCACCATGGGTCCGATCCACGGTCGATGAAGAACGAAGGCGGCGGGGTCGAGCTGGCGTCCCAGTGCCGCAGACTTCGCCGATGCAGGAATTTCCGCGGAGCGGCTGATCATGTCGGCAGGCAGGTGCGCGGGACCAGCCCACAACACCGGCGGTCCGTCACTGCCGTCGAGCACTCGAATCTCGGCCCGGCCGAACCAGATCAGCACGCCCGCGGCGATCGCGAACAATACCGCGAAAGAAATCCAGCCGGCCAGGTCGCGGGCCGCGCGGTTGACTTCCAACGCCACTAGGACGCCCAGGCCGAATGCCGGCGGCCACCACCACCACGGCACCGTCAGCCGTTCGCGGTATCGCACGGATTGCGACGTGGCGGGGCTTCGCGACACGCGGCCAAGGGTAGTCTTTGAGGTCGTGTCCACTCCTCTTGCGGTCATGCGATTGGACCGTGACCTGCCGATGCCCACCCGAGCCCACGACGGCGACGCGGGCGTCGACCTGTACAGCGCGCAAGACGTCGAGATCGGCCCGGGCGAGCGGGCACTCGTGCCGACGGGAATCGCCGTGGCGATCCCGTACGGGATGGTCGGATTGGTGCACCCACGGTCGGGATTGGCTGCCCGCGTTGGGCTTTCGATCGTCAACAGCCCTGGCACCATCGATGCCGGTTATCGCGGGGAGATCAAGGTTTCACTTGTCAACCTGGACCCGCGGACACCGATCGCGGTGCACCGCGGTGACCGGATCGCCCAGCTGCTGGTGCAACGAGTCGAATTGCCGGAGTTGATTGAGGTGACGTCGTTCGACGAAGCGGGACTGGCGCAGACCACGCGCGGTGACGGCGGACACGGCTCCTCTGGAGGACATGCGAGCCTGTCATGACAGACGCAAAAGGTAGACGAGCCGAGCAGGAACGCGACGACGAGGAGCCCACCATCGAGCCTGACGACGACGGCCCCTTCGACCTCGAAGATTTCGACGACCCCACACAGGCTGAACTCGCGCGGCTGAACCTGGGGTCGGTGCTGATCCCGATACCCGAAACCGGCCAGCTCCAAGTCGAACTCACGGATACGGGCGTGCCGAGCGCGGTGTGGGTGATCACCCCCAACGGCAGGTTCACCATCGCGGCGTACGCCGCGCCGAAGAGCACCGGGTTGTGGCGGGAAGTCGCCACAGAACTGGCCGACGCGGTGCGTAAAGACATGGAGAAAGTCTCGATCGAGATGGGGCCGTGGGGGCGCGAAGTAGTCGGCGCCGGCGCGAATGGCACCGTGCGATTCATCGGGGTCGACGGGTACCGCTGGATGATCCGCTGCGTGGTCAACGGAGCGGACGAGACGGTCGAGGCGTTGGCCGCAGAGGCACGAAAAGCGTTGGCCGACACAGTGGTAAAGCGCGGCGACACGCCGCTGCCGGTGCGCACACCCCTGCCCGTGGAGCTGCCCGAGGAGATGGCCGCACAGCTGCGCCAGGCCGCCGCTCAACAGGTCCCCACCCAGGAGGAGCCACCCCAGCCCACGGCGCGCCGCGCCGCGCCTGGCTCGGCGATGCAGCAGCTGCGCACGACGATGGGCGGCTGATGAGCGCTCGCGCGAAGAAGAGACGGCAGCGATGAGCGCTCGCGCGAAGAAGAGAACGCGCGGTGCTTAAGCCGCGTTGAGCGCGGCGACGCAGGCCGCGCCCAGCGCTGACGGGTCGGCGCCGATTTCGTCGAGTGTCACCGTTCTCAGCGCCGCGCGGGGCGCGGCCGTCACCCACTCCACCGCGACCTCCGCCGGGTGCACCGGGTCGTCGACTGCGGCGGCGACTCCCATCGGGATCGCGAGCCGCCCCAACTCGGGACACGTCGGCGCTACATAATCCGCGGCCTCTTCCATCGCGTCGGGCAAACCTGGCCACTGGCCTTCCCAGGACCGGCTGAGCTCGTCGGCCAGCCACCGGGGACTCGACGCGCGCAGTTGCGTTATCGCGGCGACCAGCCCGTCGCGGCGCAGCGCCAGCGCAGACTGGCGGGCTGCCAGTGCCGCCGGGGCGCCGCGCGGCGATCCCGTCCACGCCGGCAGAGCGGCCAGCACCGCCACCGAACGGCCCGGGTGAGCCAGTGCCCAGGCCACGGCGACCGCTGCGCCGATCGACACGCCGCCCACTGCGATCGGTTCCTCGGCGGCTGCGTTGTCGAGGTCGGCGAGGTAGCCCGCGATCAGGCCTGTGGGTCGTGGCGCGGCCGCCCGGACCGCCGCGCCCGCGTCGTGCAATGGGCCGGAAAATGCCCGGTAGACGTAGTCGTCGTCGGATCCGGTGCCGGGGAGCAACACGGTGCAGACCCCGCCGAGGTCGACAGCCATCACATGATCCTGCCTGTCCTCGGACGACGCGTTTACAGCAACCCGGAGGCCGCGTGGCATAACGGTTGCAACAGGTCTACCGTGGCGAAGGCAGGGTTGGTACACACAGACGTGTCAGGAGTTGGTGATGGCTACGGCCGATGGAATTCTCCGCCGGCTCACTCGTCGGCTGACGGAAGACCCTGAGCAACGTGACGCCGAGGAACTGACCGACGAGGCCGCGAGCACTGGTGCGCAGCGGGCCATCGACTGCCAGCGTGGCCAGGAGGTCACCATGGTCGGCACCCTGCGCAGCGTCGAGGCCAACGCCAAGGGATGCGCCGGCGGGGTCAAAGCCGAACTGTTCGACGGCACGGACGCGGTCACGCTTGTCTGGCTGGGCCAGCGCCGCATTGCGGGAATCGAACCCGGGCGGACGCTGCGGGTGCACGGCCGGCTCGGCAAGCTGGAGAACGGGTCGAAGGCAATCTATAACCCGCACTACGAGATTCAGCGCTGAGCTTTTTCGCTGCCGGAGACGTGTGACCGAGAACCGCAACGTCCCGCGCGAGCTGCTCGATCAGATGGGCGGCATCAGCGGGCTGATCTACTCGTCGGTGCCAGTCGTGGTGTTCGTGCCCGTCTCCACGGTGTTCGGTTTGATGCCCGCGATCATCGCCGCGCTCGGTGTTGCGACGCTGATCTTGCTCTGGCGGCTCTGGCGGCGCGAGACGGTGCAGCCGGCGGTGTCGGGGTTCATCGGCGTGGGCATCTCGACGGCGATCGCATACGTGGTGGGGGAGAGCAAAGGCTATTTCCTGCTTGGCATCTGGAGCTCGCTGTTGTACGCCGGGGTGTTCGCCGGTTCCGTGCTGATCCGACGGCCGATCGTCGGCTACATCTGGGGCTTCATCAAGGAGCACGACTCCAGTTGGCGCCTGGTGCGAAAAGCGTTGTGGGCCTATGACATTGCGACGCTGATCTGGGTTGTGGTGTTCCTGTCCCGTTTCATCGTCCAGCACTATCTGTACGACATGAACCAGACCGGCTGGCTCGGGTTCGCCCGGATCGCAATGGGTTGGCCGCTGACGGTGCTGGCCGCGCTGTCCATGTACCTCCCGATCAGAGTGGCTCAGCACGCGGTGCACGAAGCCGAGCGCGGCGAGGTTGTGGGCGATGAGCGCTTGCGCGTCGAGCAGAAAACAGAGGCGGACCCGGCGCCCAGCGCCGAAACCTAGGCTTCGGGCAGCAGTAGTCGGCGCAGCTCGTCCTCGACCTCGGTGGTCGCCACGAACAGCAGCTCGTCACCGCCCTCCAGCGGCTCGTCGGACTCGGGCACGATCACCCGCGCCCCGCGCAGAATCGTCACCAACGCAGCGTCGCGCGGCAGCTCGAGCTTTCGCACCGGCCGACCGCCCCAAGGAGTGTCGTCGGGCAGCGTGATCTCGACGAGGTTCGCATCGCCGTGTTGAAACTCGATGAGCCGCACGAGATCTCCGACCGCGACGGCCTCCTCGACCAGTGAGGCCAGCATCCGTGGCGTCGACACCGCGACATCGACACCCCACGCGTCATCGAACAGCCACTCGTTGCGCGGGTCGTTGACCCGGGCCACCACCCGCGGCACCGCAAATTCGGTCTTGGCGAGCAGGCTCACCACGACGTTGGCCTTGTCGTCACCGGTCGCGGCGACGACGACGTCGCACTCCTCCAGGCGCACCGACTCGAGTAGCGACAGCTCGCACGCGTCGCCGAGGTGCCAGTGCGCGGCGGGAATCGCATCGACGTCGACGTGTTCCGGGTTGCGCTCCAACAGCATGATGTCGTGCCCGTTTTCGATGAGCTCGCGCGCGATCGAGCGGCCGACCGCGCCTGCCCCGGCGATCGCGACCTTCACCCGGCCCTGCCTTTCCCGCCCCTTCTCACCCGCTCAGGTCCTCACTGGGCGGCAACGCGGCGATGGCCAGCGCTTCGGCGATATGGCCCGAGATCGCGGCGATGTACACCTGGTCGCCTGCCTGGATCACGGTCTTGGGCTCCGGCAGCAGGCCATTGCCGAACCGGATGATGAACGCCACCCGCGCAGCGGTCGCGGCTTCCAGGTCGGTGGCACGATGGCCCACCCAGTCTTCGTGCAGCGCAACCTCGGCCACGCCTACGTTGCCGGACGGGTCGCGCCACTTGGTGGTTTCGGTCTCGCGAGTCAACACGTTGAGCAGGCGGTCGGTGGTCCAGGGCACGGTCGCCACCGTCGGGATGCCGAGCCGCTCGTATACGGCCGCACGTTTGGCGTCGTAGATGCGTGCCACCACCCGTTGCACGCCAAACGTTTCGCGCGCCACCCGCGCGGAGATGATGTTGGAGTTGTCCCCCGACGACACCGCCGCGAACGCGCCGGCCTCTTCGATGCCCGAACGCAGCAGCACGTCTCGGTCGAAACCCATTCCCAGCACCCGCTCGCCGGAGAACTCGGGGGACAGCCGGTTGAAGGCAGTGCCGTCGCGATCGATCACCGCGACGTCGTGGCCGATTCGCGCCAGAGCGTCGGCAAGCGATGCACCGACGCGGCCGCACCCCATCACCACGACACGCAACTTCGGTCCTTTCCGGCGTCGGGCCCGGGAAACTGTCGGGACAACGCTACAGCCCGGCCCCTACTGGGCCTAGTGTTGGTCATCGTGTCGAAACTATCGACCGCTGCCCGTCGGATATTTCTGGGACAGCCATTCCGCAGCGACAAGTTGTCGCACACCCTGCTGCCCAAGCGGATCGCCCTGCCGGTGTTCGCTTCGGACGCGCTGTCGTCGGTGGCGTACGCACCCGAGGAAATCTTCCTGGTGCTCTCGGTGGCCGGACTCGCCGCATACACGATGGCGCCGTGGATCGGCCTGGCCGTCGCCGCGGTGATGCTGATCGTCATCGCGAGCTACCGGCAGAACGTGCACGCGTACCCGTCGGGCGGTGGCGACTACGAGGTCGTCTCGACCAACCTGGGCAAGACC
Source organism: uncultured Actinomycetota bacterium (assembly GCA_963744085.1). Lineage (GTDB taxonomy): Bacteria > Actinomycetota > Actinomycetes > Mycobacteriales > Mycobacteriaceae > Mycobacterium. Next base: position 316,307 of record CAVUSK010000008.1, on the reverse strand, counting down.
GCCGGCCTCACCGTCGCCAGCGCGCTGCTGGTGGACTACGTGTTGACGGTCGCGGTGTCGATGGCCTCGGCGATGAGCAATATCGGCTCGGCGCTGCCGTTCGTCGCGCAGCACAAGGTCGCGTTCGCGGTGGGCGCCATCGTGTTGCTCACGTCCGCCAACCTGCGCGGGATCCGGGAATCCGGCACCGCATTCGCGATTCCCACGTACGCGTTCATGATCTGCATGTACATCATGCTCGGCTGGGGCCTGTTCCAGATCCACGTGCTCGGCCACCACCTGCAGGCCGAATCGGCGTCCTTCGAGGTGCACTCCGAGCACGGCGAGATCTTGGGAGCGGCGCTGGTATTCCTGGTGGCCAGGGCGTTCTCCTCGGGGTGCGCCGCACTCACGGGCGTCGAGGCGATCAGCAACGGAGTGCCTGCGTTCCGAAAGCCCAAGTCCCGCAACGCCGCAACCACCCTGCTGATGCTCGGCCTGATCGCGATCTCGCTCTTCCTGGGCATCGTCATGCTGGCCAGGGAGACCGGCGTGAAGATCGCCGAGAATCCACATGAGCAATTGATCGGCGCCCCACCGGATTACCACCAGAAGACACTCGTCGCTCAACTCGCCGACTCGGTGTTCGCCGGCTTCCCGTTGGGACTGTGGATCATCGCCGGCGTCACCGCGCTGATCCTCGTGCTGGCCGCGAACACCGCGTTCAACGGCTTCCCGGTGCTCGGCTCGATCCTCGCCCAGGACAGCTATCTCCCGCGGCAGTTGCACACCCGTGGCGATCGGCTCGCGTTCTCCAACGGCATCCTGTTTCTGGCGTTCGCCGCGATGGCGTTCGTCGTCGCGTTCCGCGCCGAGGTGACCGCGCTGATCCAGCTGTACATCGTCGGCGTCTTCGTGTCGTTCACGCTGAGCCAGATCGGCATGGTGCGGCACTGGACGCGGCTGTTGCGCACCGAACAGGACACCGCGGCACGGCGCCACATGCAGCGCTCCCGCGTGATCAACACGATCGGATTCTTCTGCACGGGCACCGTGCTGATCATCGTCGTCATAACGAAGTTCCTTGCCGGCGCCTGGATCGCGATCTTGGCGATGGGCGCCCTCTTCGTGATCATGAAGATGATCCACCGCCACTACGACACGGTCGCCCGCGAGCTGGCTGAGCAGGCGGCGGAGGAGGGCGAAGTCGTGCTGCCCAGCCGCAACCACGCGGTGGTGCTGGTGTCCAAGCTGCACCTGCCGACGCTGCGGGCCCTGTCCTATGCCAAGGCCACCCGCCCCGACATACTCGAGGCGATCACGGTGAACGTCGACGACGCCGAAACCCGTGAGCTCGTGCACAAGTGGCAGGAGAGTGACATCACCGTGCCGCTGAAGGTGATCGCCTCGCCGTATCGCGAAATCACCCGCCCTGTGCTCGATTACGTCAAGCGGGTGAGCCGCGAATCCCCTCGGACCGTAGTGACGGTATTCATCCCTGAATACGTCGTCGGGCATTGGTGGGAGCATGTCTTGCACAACCAGAGCGCGTTGCGCCTGAAGGGACGGCTGCTGTTCGAGCCGGGTGTGATGGTGACTTCGGTTCCGTGGCAACTGAGTTCGTCGGAACGGGTGAAGGCACTGCTGCCGCAGAACGCGCCGGGTGACGCGCGGCGCGGATTCCTGGATTGACCGAACTCACGCTCTCCGTCGGGCCGCCGGCCAACGGTGGCAGCTGTGTGGCGCGCCACGACGGCAGGGTGGTGTTCGTCCGTTACGCGCTGCCGGGCGAGACCGTACGGGCGCGGCTCATCGCCGAGAAGGACGCGTACTGGCACGCCGAGGCGGTCGAGATCCTCGAGCCGTCGCCGAACCGCATCGCGTCGCTGTGCCCGATCGCGGGGCCGGGCGGTGCCGGATGCTGCGACCTCGCGTTCGTCGAGACGGACGCCGCCCGCGTTCTCAAGGGTCAGGTGGTGCTCAACCAGCTCGACCGGATCGCCGGCTATCAGCCGGAGCACGAGCTGCGCGCCGAGCCGATGGGCAGCGGGGAGGCGACCGGTTGGCGGACCCGGGTGCGGATGAAGGTGGGCTTCGACGGCCGTCCCGGCTATCACCGCTATCGCAGCACCGAACTGGTGCCTGCTCCGGACTGCGGGCAACTGCCGCACGGCATGCTGCACGGTGTCAGTGACCGCGCATTCCCGCCGGGTGCCGATGTGCACGTGGTGATCGACGACGACGGGCAGCGCCACGTGGTGTCTGCGGGCCCGTGGCAAGGGCGGGGGCCGCGGGGCCGGGGCTTCCCACGCCCGAACTTCCAGGTCGTCGAAGGCAGCCGCGAATCGGTGCAGCGCGTCGGGGACCGGACGTGGCAGATTCCGGTGACCGGGTTCTGGCAGTCGCACCGTGACGCGGCGCGTGTCTACAGCGACCTGGTGCGTTCCTGGGCTGACCTTGCGCCGGGCATGACGGCATGGGATCTGTACGGCGGCGCGGGTGTGTTCGCGGCGGCGCTGGCCGAGGGCGTCGGCGAGATCGGCCAGGTCCTCACGGTCGACATGGGGCGCGCGGCCTCCCGCGCCGCGTCACGCGCGTTGTCTGACCTGCCGCAGGTTCGCGTGGTCAACGCCTCGGTGCGGAAGGCGCTGGAGGGGTTGCGCGAGCGGCCCGACGTCGCGGTGCTCGACCCGCCGCGCGCCGGGGCTGGCAAAGAAGTGATCAAGTTGCTCGCCGACGCGGGGGCGCCACGGGTGATCCACATCGGTTGCGAGGTCGCCGCGTTCGCTCGCGACGTGGGCCTTTACCGCCAGCACGGATTTGCTGTGCAGGAGCTGAGGGTGTTCGACGCGTTCCCGCTGACCCACCATGTCGAATGTGTCGCGCTGCTTACAGCTGGAGCGTCTCAACAGGATTGAACCACCCTCGGTGCGTACACTGGCTGGATGCTTGAACAGATCCGCGGTCCCGCAGATCTGCAACGCCTCTCACAGCAGCAACTCACCCACCTCGCGGCCGAAATCCGCCAATTCCTGATCCACAAGGTGGCTGCCACGGGCGGACATCTGGGGCCCAACCTCGGTGTGGTCGAACTCACGCTGGCGCTTCATCGTGTGTTCGATTCGCCACACGACCCGATCCTCTTCGACACGGGCCATCAGGCCTACGTGCACAAGATGCTGACCGGCCGCGCCCACGACTTCGACACGCTGCGCAAGAAGGACGGCCTGTCGGGCTATCCCTGCCGGGCCGAGAGCATCCACGACTGGGTCGAATCCAGCCACGCGTCCTCGGCGCTCTCGTACGCCGACGGTCTCGCGAAGGCCTTCGAGCTGACCGGCCAGAGCAACCGGCACGTCGTCGCCGTGGTCGGTGACGGCGCGCTGACCGGCGGTATGTGCTGGGAGGCGTTGAACAACATCGCCGCCGCCGGGCGGCCGATGGTGATCGTCGTCAACGACAACGGCCGCAGCTACGCGCCGACCATCGGCGGCTTCGCCGAGCACCTCGCCCGTCTGCGGCTGCAGCCCGGCTACGAGCGGATGCTCGAGGGCGGCCGGCGCGCCGTGCGCGGCATGCCGGTGATCGGCGAGATGTGCTACCAGGCCATGCACAGCATCAAGGCGGGCATCAAGGACGCCCTGTCGCCGCAGGTGCTGTTCACCGATCTGGGGCTGAAGTACGTCGGGCCGGTCGACGGCCACGACGAACATGCGGTGGAAAGCGCGCTGCGCAGCGCTCGCGGCTTCGGCGGCCCGGTGATCGTGCACGTCGTCACGCGAAAGGGCATGGGCTATCCGCCGGCCGAGAACGACGAGGCCGAACAGATGCACTCGACGGGAGTCATCGATCCGTTGACCGGCGCCGCGACCAACGTGGCCGCGCCGGGCTGGACGTCGGCGTTCGCCGAGGCGCTGGTGGCCTATGGGGCGAAACGTCGCGACATCGTCGCGATCACCGCTGCGATGCCGGGCCCGACGGGCCTGTCCAAGTTCGGCGAGCGGTTTCCGGACCGGCTGTTCGACGTCGGGATCGCGGAGCAGCACGCGATGACTTCCGCGGCGGGTCTCGCGATGGGCGGCATGCACCCGGTGGTGGCGATCTACTCGACGTTCCTGAACCGCGCGTTTGACCAGATCATGATGGACGTCGCGCTGCACAAGCTGCCGGTGACGATGGTGCTCGACCGCGCAGGCGTCACCGGCAACGACGGCGCGAGCCACAACGGGATCTGGGATCTGTCGATGCTCGGCATCGTGCCCGGTATCCGGGTCGCCGCGCCGCGCGACGCGGCCCGGCTGCGTGAGGAACTCGGCGAGGCGCTCGACATCAATGACGGTCCTACCGCCATTCGGTTCCCGAAAGGCGATGTGGGCGAGGATATTTCGGCGCTGCGGCGACTTGGTGTCGTGGACGTGCTCGCGGAGCCGGCGGCGGGGCTGTCCGAAGAGGTGCTGCTGGTGTCGGTCGGCGGGTTCGGCGCCATGGCGCGCGCCGTCGCCGAGCGCCTGCGCAACCAGGGCATCGGGGTGACGGTCGTAGACCCGCGGTGGGTGCTGCCCGTTCCCGACGCCATCGTCGACCTGGCTCGCCGGCACAAGCTCGTCGTCACACTGGAAGATCACGGCGTGGCCGGCGGCATCGGGTCCGCGGTCTCGGCGGCGCTGCGGCGCGCCGAGATCGACGTGCCGTGCCGCGACATCGGGGTACCGCAACAATTCCTGGCGCACGCGTCGCGCAAGGAGGTGCTCGCCGACGTCGGGCTCACCGATCAGGATGTGGCCCGCCAGATCACCGGCTGGGTAGCCGCCTTGGAGTCCAATTCTGTGTGCGCCGAGACTGAAACCTCGCAGCAAAAGTTCGAGTAGCGGCCTGCTGGAATGCAGTTTCGGCGCAGAATGGGCGCCATGCGCGAAGACGTTTGGATTCCTTCCCACGGCGAACAACTCGCGGCCTACGTGTACCGGCCTGACCCGACGAACGGTGATGCGCCCTGTGTCGTGATGGCGCACGGCTTCTCGGCAACCCGCGATGACGGGCTTCCCGCGTACGCCGAGGCGTTCCGAGACGCCGGCTTCGTCGTCATCCTGTTCGACTACCGTCACTTCGGCGCCTCGACCGGTGAGCCCCGTCAACTATTGGATATTGCCCGCCAGCACGATGACTACCGCGCGGTCATCGCGTGGGCGCGCGGCCTCGACGGAGTGGACCTCGATCGCATCGTGTTGTGGGGTTCGTCGTTCAGCGGCGGGGACGTTCTGGCCGTTGCGGCCGACGATCCGCGGATAGCTGCGGTGATCTCGCAAGCGCCATACACCGACAGCATTCCCACGCTGATGTTGATCCCGCCCAGAAACATCGTCCGCTTCGTGGTCGCGGCCCTGCGAGATCAGTTCGGCGCGTGGCTGTCTCGCCCGCCGCGACTGCTGGCCGCGGTCGGCGAGCCCGGCACCGTCGCGGCGATGACCGCACCAGAGGCCATGCCCGGCTTCGATGCTCTGGTTGGGCCGAACTCCAAGTGGCGCAATGAGTTTGCTGCTCGATTGATGTTGAAGTTCGGCTTGTACCGGCCGGGCAGGAAGGCGTCGCGGCTGAAAATGCCGCTGCTGATGTGTGTGTGCGGCGAGGACGCGACGACGCCGGTGGCACCGGCTGTCAAGGCCGCAGAGCGCGCACCGCGCGCGCAACTGCGCCATTATCCGTACGGTCACTTCGACATCTATCACGATCCGCAGGTCAAGGCCGATCAAGTGGCCTTCCTTCAGCGCACGGTGCAGGGAGTGGCCGCCTAGGCTTCGCCGTCCGCTGCGCACCGGCCCACTGCCCGCGCACACGGGCCTACACTGCCGCCATGGACGCCGAACTGGAGCGGTGGAAGGCGGCTGGCCAGTACTTCGACTACCTGGGTTTCAACATCTTCTACAGGGTCGAGGGGACCGGCGCGCCGCTGGTGCTCATCCACGGATACCCGTTCAACACCTGGGACTGGACGCTGGTCTGGCCGTCGCTTACTGAGCGGTTCACCGTCATCGCGCCCGACATGATCGGCATGGGATTCTCCGAAAAGCCGGTGAAATACGAGTACTCGGTACACGACCACGCAGACATCCACGAAGCGTTGCTCACGCACCTCGGTGTCGACCGGTGCCATGTGTTGGCCCATGATCTCGGAGACTCCGTCGGGCAGGAGATGTTGGCCCGGTTCGAATCCGGTCAGCACGCTTATGGAGCGTTGACGATCGATTCGATCACCTGGCTTAACGGGGGCCTTTTCAACGAGACTTACACCCCTCGGCTGCTGCAGAAGGCGTTGTCACGAACTCCATTGGGGGACATCATGAGTCCACTGCAGGGTAGCCGGCCGATGCGTCGGATGATCGAACCCACCCTCAACGAGTTGTTCGGTCCGAACACCAAGCCGTCGCCTCACCTGATGCAACAGTTCCACGAGATCCTCGAGTACAACGACGGCAAGCGCGTAACCCACAAGGTCGGTCGGTTCGTCACAGACCGCTACTTGCACCGCAACCGGTGGGTGCGGGCGATGCGAGAGACGACAGTGCCGATGCGCCTGATCGACGGTCCCGCGGACCCGAATTCGGGCGCGCACATGGCCCGCCGGTACGCCGAGGTCATCCCCGACGCGGATGTGGTCATGCTCGCGGATGACATCGGCCACTGGCCGCAGCTCGAAGCACCCGACGCGGTGCTGGAGCATTTCCTAGCCCATGTGGAGCGCGTCGTCCGACGCTGAGACTGCGATTCTGAACGGATTACGTCAGCGCCGCGGCAACCACCGTCACCACCAACTCGCGCTGCCACGGCCGCGCGCCCCCGTCGCGCAGGAATGCCTCGACCTCGACCGCCGCGTCGTCGCCGCGGTCCTGCCAGTCCCAGCACAGCCGCCGCAACAGTTCCGGCGACACCAGGTTCTCGGTCGGCACACCGACACGTTCCGACAATTCCACGAGCCCGTCACGGACGGCCTGCAGCCGCGCTGCGGCCTCCGGCTTGCGGCGATGCCAACGCGACACCGGCGGAGGCCCGTTCGGCGGCTCGGGGGGAGATGGCGGCTCGGGGTTGTCGCGGGCCTTCGCGAGTGCGGCAAGCCAGGTCGCAGCCTTGCGCTTCTGGCGCTGACCGCCGAATACCGGCAGCGCGGTCAGGTCGGCGGCCGTCTTCGGGTCAACAAGCGCGGCCTCGACGATCGACGAATCGGGAAGGATCCGTCCGGGGGCGATGTCGCGGCCGCGGGCGATCTCGTCGCGCACGGTCCACATCTCCCGCACGGCGGCCAGCGCCCTCGGATCCCGCACCTTGTGAATGCCCGACGTCCGGCGCCACCGGTCTCGCCGCGTCGGCGTGGGATCGGCGGTCCGCAGGTACTCGAATTCCTGCGCTGCCCACTCGGTCTTGCCCTGATCGGCCAGTACCTGGGCGACGGCGCCGCGCAGGTCGAGCAGCACCTCGACGTCGAGCGCGGCGTAGTTGAGCCACGCCGGCGGCAGCGGACGCTTGGACCAATCCGCAGCGCCGTGTCCTTTGGAAAGGCCCAGCCCGAGCAGCCGACTCACCATCGCGGCGAGGTTCACCCGGTCATACCCGGCCAGCCGACCTGCCAGCTCGGTGTCGTACAGCGCGGGTGGGCGCATCCCGACCTCGGCCAGACACGGCAGGTCCTGATCGGCCGCATGCAGGATCCACGTGTCCGTGCCGAGCACATCGGCGATCGGCAGCAGTGCCTCGATCCGATCGCCGTCACCGGCGACGGGGTCCAGCAGCACGGTGCCCGCGCCCGCGCGCCGGATCTGAATCAGATACGCGCGGTTGCTGTACCGGAATCCCGAGGCACGTTCTGCATCGACGGCAAATGGCCCGTGGCCGGACGCCAAAAGCTCAGCGGCAGCAGTGATTTCGCTGTCAGTCGCGGTCAGCGTCGGCATGCCGTCGGACGGCTGCAGAAGCGGCGTGGGTTCGGGCTCATCAGGCGGAACCTCCTGCACCGCATCCGACATGAGTGCCAACTCTACGGCTCGGGCGTCCGAGAACACTGCAACACTCAGCGCGGTATCGCCCGGATCATGCCCGTGTTCGCGAACCCAGATCGGTCACTCCGGCCGGTGGCAGTCCCGCGGCATGCTCGAGCACCTCACAGAAGGCCTGCACGTGGATACCGAGCTCGGGGTTCGTTGCCGTCCACGACGCGCGCAACTCGAGCTGATGCGCTCGCGGCGGTCCGGAGATGTCGCCGTAGCGCACCGACGTCGTGGCGGTGACCGTGCCGCCCAGCGCTGTGATGTGCCCGACGCGCGCCTCCAGCGCGTCGACCAACCAGCTCCACGCCACCTCGGGCAGCAGCGGGTCGATGGCTTCGCTGGAGTCCAGGTCGGCCTGAATGTAGGCCACCAGTCGCAACGTTCCGTCCCACGCCTCGGCGCCGTCGGGATCGTGCAGCAGGATGAGCCGACCGAACGCGTCGCCCTCCGACTGCTCCGGCACGATCGCTGCTTCGGGGTGTCTGACCTCGGCTCCCAGCGCGTAGCTGAACGGCGCCAGCCGTTGGGGCGGCCGGATGGGTCCGAGCTCGATCTCCGGACGCACCTCGACGGCGTTCATCGCCGCTACGGCCGCCTGGAACTGAGCCGGTTCGGCGGAGCTCATGAACTTCGACGGTAGTCCATCGACCGCCGCGTGGCGGCAGGCGCGCCGGATGTCCGTGGCAGCATGGGGGACGACATGAACACCCGCCGTGACCTGCCCAATGCCCCGTACCTGGCGGCGGCGACCGGCCGCAAGCCCGCCCGCATCCCGGTGTGGTTCATGCGCCAGGCCGGTCGGTCGCTGCCGGAGTACCGGGAGCTGCGCGCACAGCACAGCATGCTCGCGGCGTGTTTCGACTCCGAGTTGGTCTGCGAGATCACCCTGCAACCGGTGCGCAGGCACGGCGTCGACGCAGCGATCCTGTTCTCCGACATCGTGGTGCCGCTGCGTGCGGCTGGCATCGCGTTGGACATCGTGCCCGACGTCGGACCCGTCATCGAGCACCCGATCCGCACCGCCGCCGATGCCGCCGCGCTGAGACCGCTTGAGCGCGAGAATGTTTCGCCGGTCACCGACGCGATCGGGCTGCTGGTCAACGCGCTGGGTGAGGTTCCGCTGATCGGCTTCGCCGGGGCGCCCTTCACGTTGGCGTCGTACCTCGTCGAGGGCGGGCCGAGTCGGCACCACGAGCGCACCAAGGCCATGATGTTCGGCGAACCGCAGACGTGGCATGCGCTGATGTCGTCGCTGACCGATGTGACGATCGCGTTCCTGCAGGCGCAGATCGACGCGGGCGTCGACGCGATCCAGGTGTTCGACTCGTGGGCCGGGGCGCTGTCGCTGGCCGACTACACCGAATACGTGTTTCCGCACAGCGCAAGAGTTTTCGGCACACTAGCGGCGACCGGCATTCCGATGACCCACTTCGGAGTCGGCACCGCTGAGCTGCTCGGCGCGATGTCGGCGGCGGGCGCGACGGTGGTCGGCGTCGACTGGCGCACAACGCTCACCGACGCCGCGGCTCGCACGCAGACCGGCACAGCGCTGCAGGGCAATCTCGATCCGGTGGTTCTGCTGGCCCGCTGGCCGGTGGTGGAGGCGGCGGCCCGCCGAGTGGTGGACGACGGCCGTCGGGCCGTGGACGACGGCGCAGCGGGTCACGTGTTCAACCTCGGCCACGGCGTACTGCCCGACACCGATCCGGGGATCGTGACCGAATTGGTGGCGCTGGTGCATTCGCTGTGACGTCGGATGTCGGCTCGTATGCCATTGTCGGCGGGGGCATTTCGGGTCTCACCACGGCCTACAAGTTGCGTCGCGCCGTCGGCGGCGACGCGCTGATCACGTTGTTCGACCCCGCCGACCGGCTCGGCGGGACGCTGCGGACCGTGCGAGTCGCGGGCCACCCGGTGGACGTGGGGGCGGAGGCCTTCGTCGCGCGTCGGCCCGAAGTGCCGGAGCTGCTCGCTGAACTCGGGATGGCCGACGCGCAGGTCGACACCACGGGGGTGCGGCCGTTGATCTACGCCGCAGGCGCGGTGCACCCGATGCCGGAACGCACCGTCAACGGCATCCCGACGTCGGCGGAGTCGCTGGCCGGTCTGGTCGACGACGAGACCCTCGCCCGCGTGCGTACCGAGCCGTCACGGCCGTTGCACTGGGAAGCCGGAGCCGACCCTGCGGTCGTGGATGCGGTGGCTGACCGGTTCGGTGCGCAGGTGGTCGCCCGGTCGGTCGACCCGCTGCTGGCCGGCGTCTATGCCGGGTCGGCCGCCACGATCGGCCTGCGGTCGGCCGCCCCCGGTGTGACTGCGGCGCTGGACGGCGGCGCCGCGAGCCTGACCGAGGCGGCGCGCGCCGCCCTGCCGACCGCGTCGGCGGGGCCCGTCTTCCGCGCGGTCGGCGGGGGATACCAGCGGCTCGTCGACGAGCTCCTGCGGCAGAGTCGCGCCGAGGTCGTGCAAACGGCGGTGACCCGGGTCGATCGCGACGACGACGGCTGGCACCTCGCCGGCACCGCCGGCGACGTCTGGCGCGCCGACGCGCTGGCGCTGGCGGTGCCCGTCCCGCAGCTGGCGGTAGTCGCTGACGTCCTGCCGTCGGTGGCGGCCGCCGCACGGCGTATACCTGTCGCGTCGTCGGTGGTGGTCGCACTGGCCGTACCGGCAGGCGCGTCGCTGCCGCAACGGTCTGGGGTGCTGGTGGCAAGCGGAGAGTCGTTGCACGCCAAGGCGATTACGCTGTCGAGCCGCAAATGGGGCCGCCCAGAAGACGTCGAACTGATACGGCTGAGCTTCGGCCGCTTCGGTGACGACGCGGCCCGCACCGCCGGCGACGACCAGCTCGTGACCTGGGCGGTCGAGGACCTGTCTCGCGTTTTCGGGCTCACGGTCGATCCGGTCGAGGCGCATGTGGCGCGGTGGGTCGATGTGATGCCGCAGTACGGTCCCGGCCACGGCGCGCTCGTCGCTGAGATCCGGGCATCACTGCCTCCGACGTTGGCGCTGGCAGGCAACTACCTCGACGGCATCGGGGTGCCCGCATGCATCGCGTCGGGCGCGGCGGCGGCCGAGCGGCTCCTCGGCGCTGCCGGGCGAGAAAGAATGGCACGATAGGGGCATGGCTCGGCTGGACTACGACGAACTCAACGCGACGATCCGCTACTTGATGTTTTCGGCGTTTTCGGTGCGCCCGGGAGTTCTCGGCGACGACCGCGCGCCCGTCGTCAACGAGGTCACGACGTTCCTGAAGCAGCAGGAAGACAACGGCGTCGTGGTGCGCGGGCTGTATGACGTCGCGGGCATGCGCGCCGATGCCGACTTCATGATCTGGACTCACGCCGACCGGGTCGAAGCCTTGCAGGCGACATACTCCGATTTCCGGCGCACGACCGCGCTGGGCCGGGCCAGCACCCCGGTGTGGAGCAGCGTGGCGCTGCACCGGCCCGCCGAGTTCAACAAGAGTCACATCCCGGCGTTCCTTGCCGGTGAAGAGCCCGGCGCGTACGTGTGCGTGTACCCGTTCGTGCGGTCGCTGGAGTGGTACCTGCTGCCCGACGACGAACGCCGTCGGATGCTTGCGGAGCATGGCATGGCCGCGCGCGAATACAAGGACGTGCGGGCCAACACCGTTCCCGCGTTTGCACTGGGCGACTACGAGTGGATCCTCGCGTTCGAATCACCCGAGCTGCACCGCATCGTCGACTTGATGCGGGAGTTGCGTGCCACCGACGCGCGGCGACACACTCGCCTCGAAACGCCGTTCTTCACCGGACCGCGGGTGTCGCAGGAGCAGCTCGTCGAAAAGCTCCCGTAACCCCGGCGTGGGGTTAGGTAATTGGAACCAACCGCAGCGCAATCGAATTGATGCAGTAGCGCTGATCGGTCGGCGTGGGATAACCCTCGCCGGAAAACACATGACCGAGATGGCTGTGGCAGTTGGCGCACAGGACCTCGGTGCGCGTCGTCCCCAGCGAGTCGTCCGACCGAAGGATGACTGCGTCAGAACGCGTCGGGTCGAAGAAAGACGGCCAGCCGCAATGGGATTCGAACTTCTCGGTGCTGCGGAACAACTCGGCGCCGCAAGCGCGGCACTCGTAGACACCCTCGGTGGTGGTGTCGGTGTACTCACCGATGAACGGTCGCTCGGTGCCGGCCCGCCGCAGCACGTCGAACTCCTCAGGCGTGAGCTTTTCACGCCATTGCGCATCGGACAGTTCGAGTTTCGGCCGTGACGTCTCTGCGCTCACGCCTCGGCTCCCGCTCGCTCCGGTCCTCGCTCGTTCCTCGCTGCGATCCTCACTCGCGATCGCCTTCGGGTGCTCATGCCTTTACGCTAGCCCGCTGGTCATCGCGCGTCATCCACGGCGGGTCGATGCCGAACTGCAGCCGATTCTCGGCCTTGGCGTCGAGATAGCGGAAGTACAGCACCGCGAGCACCACCACCAGCATCAGCGACCAGCCCCAGGTGACTCGCAGATACTCCAGCGCCCGACCGGTGGACGGCCAATGCCAGAGCAGCCACTTGTCGGCGGACATGAAGCCGTAAATGGCCAGCCAGGCCGGCCAGTTGCGGATCACGGAATTCTTCAGCACGACGGTCATCAGGAACGGGAACAACATCATCGAGTAGTAGGCCTGGCCCAGCGACAGCACCAGCCACGACGCGATCAACAGCACGCCCGACGACGTCGCGAACCAGAACAACGGGTCGCGGGTGCGATAGTAACGGTACAGCAGCCACAGCGACGCGACGGCCAATAGCCCAAAGAGGATGCGCAGCAACACAATCAACCACATCGGCAACCCGTAGTAAATGCCGTTGCCCAGAATTGAGCTGTTGAAGTAGTCGCGCGTGCCCAGGATGTACGGCAGCGTCTTTCGGTAGAAGCTCATCGGGTCGCTGACCAACGGGAACGCCGCCAGGTTGAACACCAGCGGCACCGCGATCGCGGTGCCGAGCGCGCGCCATTGACGATTGAGCAGCGGAAGCAACAGCAGCGGCGCCAAGAGCGGTTTGACGACGAGTGATAGTCCGATCGCCACGCCGGCCCACCACTCGTGGCTGGCTTTGCCGTCGAGCAGCCATCGGAAGAACAGCACCTCGAGCAGCAGGATGCAGCCGTTGATGTTGGCGAAGACGAGTGTGTTGACCACCGCCTCGGTGCAGAACATCGCGGTAATCAACGCGGGCAACGCGACGGAGCCGAGGGTGAATTTGAACAGCCGCACCAGCAGGCACGCCGCCAGCACCATCGCGACGGCGTTGAAGAAGATGAACCAGTAGCGTGACGCGTCGACGGGCAGGTATCCGAACGGCGCCATCAACAACGTGCCGCCGGGCGGGTACAGGTAGTGCGGGTCGACGTAGTTGAGGTGTTCGTTGTAAATGTCCAGCCCGCGCTTGAAGTTGACGACCGCGCGGTAGACAGGGCCATAGTCGTCGGTGATGTAGCCGTTGGTGGCCAACACGTAGCTGCGGTGGATGATGAACAGGATCGCCAGCGGCCACAGAATCGAGCGCAGCACCGCCGACGTCGCCCGGGGAGTGGTGCGGGGCCGGAAGGCGTTCAGTAGCGAACCCCCAATCGATGTGCCGCCGGTCGGATCTGAGATCGCCACCAGCGCACCGTACCCGACGCGACAGCCCGGATCAGGCGGGGCAGTACGTGTCGGTCGACGGCAGGTTTCCGCTGTCCAGGTATCCGATCATCGGGGGCATCGCGCACGCCGAATAGATGCTCACGCCGTGGCCGATGCCTTGCCACACAACCCGCTTGCTGGCCACGCCCGCGTTGATCACGGTGGCGGATACCGCCCCAACGCCCTCGTTGCCGGCCACTGCGTCGTTCTGCCCACCCATCAGCAGCGCGTTGACCTTGAGATTCTTCGGATCCGGTGGCGCGGTGCCGCTGGGCCAGTTGAGGCACTTCACCAGGTCGAGGGCGCCGACCTTGCCGAACTGCGGGAACTCCTTGCCCCACTCGACCAAGAGTTCGCGGACCCGGTCAGGCGTCGGACGGTTGAGGGAGTCGCTGCACCTGTTGACGAACTGACCGTCGGTCCCGCGCAGCGATTGCGCTTCGTTGATCAGGTTGTTCAACTGGTTGACGTCGCCCGAGCGGGCGCCTGCCAGCGCGGCGGCGAGGGCGTTCGTCGCAGACACCCGGTCGCCGTGCGGAAACGCCAGCGCGGTGCTGATCGCCTCCGAAACTGCCGCCACCGACGCGCCTCCGGGTCCGCTCCCGCCACGTGCGGCGTCCAGGAGCGCGTTGACCGCGGCTTTCGGATCGGGACCCAACGGGCAGTTGGTGGCCGCACATTGTGCGGCGAAGGCGTCCAGTGCCGTTTGCTCGCCCTTGACCTGTTGCAGTCCGGCACCTTCGGCGTTGATCGCAGGCGGTACCGGCGAGTCGATGACCAGGCGGGCCACCTTGTCCGGGTGCCTACCGGCGTACGCGAGCGCCACCTGGGCACCGTTGCCAATGCCGAGCAGCGCGAGGCCGGGCACATCCCACGTCGTGCGCAGCCGCTCCATGTCCTCGGCCGCATGCGAGTTGTCGTACGCCGAATCCCCAGGCGCGATGGTGTCGGTGCAGTTCGTGGTGGCGGTCACGACGATCTCGCCGAGATTGGCCACCGGATCGTCGCCGGATTCGAACTGGGCCTGGTCGTGCATTTCCCGTCGGTCGAACGTGTCGCGGCAATCCAGCGCGCCGGACAAGCCAATGCCGCGACGGTCGATCGCGACGATGGGACGACTCTTCAGCATGTCGGTGCCCGCGCGGGCAAGCCACGTCGGCAGCTGAACCGATGACGGGAGGTCCGAGCCCGTCGTGATCACCAGCGGACCCGCGTCGGGCGGCGTCTGCGGAGACCGGGCGCGCACCACGCCGATGCTGATGGTGCCGGTGGCGTTGTTGATCGGGTCGAGGTCCGCGTCGAACGTGGCGCAGTCGAGAGTGACACCGACGGGCGGGGCGACCGACACCTCGGAGAACAATCTCGACGTGCAGTCGCGCCACGAAAGGTCGTTCTTCGGCGCCTCGACGTGGGGCGGGCCTTGGGGCGTCGGCGGCGGCGCCGGATTGCCTTGGGGCCCGTGCCCGGAGTCGGTGGCGTACTTGGGGTTGGCCGCCAGTCCCGGTGCACAGGCGGCCAGCACGGCGACCGTTGAGATCACCGTCACGGCGACACGAATACACCCGGGAAACGGCATGCTGCCCAGAGTAGCGAGGAGGCGAATTGAGCTGCTTGCTCGAAGACCAACAGGCCGAGAGTCAGCGCGCCGTGACGTAGCGGAGGTAGAGATAACCGTCGTCGTCGGTCACGACGTGCTCGGTACGCAGCCCGGTGCTCACCGGTGTGCGACCGGTCACGATTCGCGGCCCGGGCCCGGACACCAGCATCGGCGCCACTGACAGGACAAGTTCGTCGAGCAGGTTCCGCTCGACGATGTCCCCGAGCAGTGTCGGGCCACCTTCGCACAACACGCGGTACAGCCCGCGCCGCGCGAGCTCGGCGAGCACCGCGGCCGGATCGACGCGGATGGGGTCGCTGGAAGAGGCGTCAAGCACGTCGGCCCGGCCCTGCAGCCGGTCCCGGGTCGCATCGAAAGACGCGGTGGTGGTGAAAATCAGCGGCGGTATCTCGGTCAGCTCGAACAGGCGGCTGGTCGGGTCGAGTGCGCCCGAGGCCGTGACCACGGCGATCGGCGGGACCTCCGACTGGCCGCGGGCTTGGCGGGCCTGGCGGGAGGCGATGCTCAGCTGGGCCCCGGAATAGTTCTCCGTCCGGACCGTGCCCGCGCCGACCAGCACCACGTCGGCCAAATCGCGCAACGACTTGAACAGAAAGCGGTCGCCGGGACCCGCCAGACCGCCCGCGCGGCCTTCGACCGTCGCGCCGCCGTCCACGCAGGCGATCATGTTGGCCCGCACCCAGCATCGGGTCAGAGTCGGCGGGTAGGTGTATAGCCGCGTCAGTTCGCCTGCATCGACCGATGTCAGCGAGTCCAGCTTCGTGAAGCGCGCGGCAGCATCGTCGTCGGTCACGGGAAAGATTGCAGCACGCCGATACAGTGCGACCATGCCCGGACCCGACGATCGGCCCGCCGGTCGCCTCGTCGATCGGCATCCGAGCGTCTCGCCGGAACGGCTGATCGCGCAGCTGGTGCCGCCGCCCACGTTCGCCGGGGTGAGCTTCGACAGCTATCACCCGAGTCCGGACGAGCCCAGCCAGGCCGCGGCGCTGAGCGCCTGCCGTGGATTCGGCAGCGTGGCGGTGCGGCGGCGTGAGGGGAAGAAGCGACTGTTCGGCAAGCCCTCGGCGCTGCCCGGCGTGGGGCTCTACCTTGACGGCGGCTTCGGCGTCGGCAAGACGCACCTTCTGGCATTGCTGTATTTCGCTCTGCCAGAAGACGATTCGCATCCCAAGGCGTTCGCGACCTTCGGCGAGCTCACACAGCTCGCGGGCGTGTTCGGGTTCGTCGAGTGCATCGACCTGCTGGCCCACTACCTGATGGTCTCTATCGACGAGTTCGAGCTCGACGACCCAGGCAACACGGTGCTGGTGTCGCGGTTGCTGTCCGAGCTTGTCACGCGCGGGGTGTCGGTGGCCGCGACGTCGAACACGCTGCCCGAGCAGCTCGGCGAGGGCCGCTTCGCCGCGGAGGACTTTCTACGTGAAATCCACACGCTGGCAGCAATTTTCACGACAGTGCGGATCGACGGACCGGACTACCGCCACCGCGACTTGCCGCCCGCTCCGGCACCTCTGTCGGACGACGAGGTGCGTGCCCGTGCCGAACACACCGATGGCGCCACGCTCGACGACTTCGACGCACTGTGCGCCCATTTGGCGACCATGCACCCGTCCCGATACCTGACGCTGATCGAGGGCGTGCGGGCGGTGTTTCTCACCGCGGTTCATCGGATCGACGACCAGAACGTAGCGCTACGACTGGTCTCGTTGACCGACCGCCTCTACGACGCAGGCGTTCCCGTGATCGCCTCGGGAGAGAAGCTCGACAGCATCTTCAGCGACGAGATGCTGCAAGGCGGTTTTCGCAAGAAGTATCTGCGGGCGACGTCGCGGCTCATCGCGTTAACCAGTGAGGGCGAGCATCGCTAAATCCGCCTCACCATCACGTAGTCGTTCTCGACTGCGCTGCCGAGGTGAAATGTCTTGGTGCCCTGGATCGTAAAGTCGTGCTTGGCGTAGAAGCGTTGCGCGCGCCGGTTCTGCTGGTTCACGCCGAGCCACATGCTTTTCACCGCCATGTTTGCGGCGTGGTCCACAGCGGCTTGCATCAACATCGCGGCGATGCCGGCGCCGTGGTTGTCGGGCAGTACGTACATCTTCGACAACTCCATACTGGGCGCCAGCGTGACCGCGCGCTGCACATCGGCGTCGTCACCGGGTATACCGCGAATCAGCATGCAGTAGCCGACGATTCGGCCGTCGTCGTAGGCGGCGATCACTGCGCGATCCGGGTCGGTGAGGTATTCGGTGAACCGCTCTGCCGACAGGTGGGCGTCAATGAACGCAGCGATGTTCTCGATCGTTGCGGCTGGCGGGCAGGCCAACGGGAATGTTCGTGCGGCGACGGCGGCAAGTTCCGTGGCGTCCCCGGTCTGAGCCACCGCTACGTATACGGCCATGACGGGCTATACCGTAGCGACCCCTAGATGTTCCACTGAGCCAGGTGGGCGCCGGACTTCGGATCGATCAGCACCACGTTGGACACCAAGTCGCGGTAGCAGTCCCACCACACACTGCCGCCCACTGTGGACCCCTGCGGCACGTTTAGCAGCGCGTACTGCAGCGCATCGGGAGCATCGGTGTTGCGTGCGATGTACGAATCGCCGGTCTGGGTGACTCCGTGGAATGCGAGCTTCGACAGCGAATACGAGGCGGGCACCTTGACTGCGGTCACGGCCACCTGCGCGCGCACGACCTCGCTGCGCGGCCACCGTGGCGGATAGCCCCAGCCTGGCGGGATGTCCGACGGCAGCACGTTGAGCACCGTGACATCGGCGACCATGTCGCCGTTGGTGACGCGCAGGGTGTCGCCGAGGTGGCCGATCGGGGAGTCGTCAGCCGAGGCGGGGGGTGCCACCAACGCCGCGGCCGAAACCATGACGGAAAGGAGTCCGACGAACCAGCGGCGCATCATCACCTCCTTAGCTGTCCCAGCATGATGACACAGGAACCCGCCGGGAACGAGGGGTTGGGCGACGTCGCCAGCGCCGCTGCGGTTAGCCCGCCCACGGGCCGTGCCCGCCGACTTTCGTGATCGTGATGTGAGTGACGAAGCCGGGCGGCGGATCGTCCATCGGAGGGAACTTCGCATCGAGCCCGATCATCGTCTTGGCGAGCTCGCGCAGCAGTTCCGGCGCGCCGCCCTCCTCGACGCGCGCGGTCCCTGTGATCGACAAGTACGGCGTCATCGCGCTGCCGCGGTCCGTGGACAAGACGGTCAGCGCGACGCGGTTGTCGCGCCGGATGTTTCGGACCTTCTTGTGCTCGAGGAGGTGTGCGGTGACGATCTCGTCGTCGCCGTCCGGCGTGGTGCGCACGGCTATCCACACCACGCTCACCTGTGGGCTGCCGTCGGGGTTGAGCGTGACGAGGGTTGCGTCGGCGCCGTATCCGATGAGGACATGCGCGTGCTCGTCGAGTTTCATGCCGCGGACATTACGCGGGGGCGTCACCTTCCGCGCCGCCCAAAGACTGCAGCGCGGCGATCAGATCGGTCTCCGCTCGGGTCTTGTCGACACCCAGGCGATGCAACGGCCCGGCGTCGTCCTGGGCTTCCAACATCGCCAGCAGGATGTGCTCGGTGCCGATGTAGTTGTGTCCCAGGCGAAGCGCCTCGCGGAAGGTGAGTTCGAGGATCTTGCGGGACGGCCCGTTGAACGGCACGAGAGCCGGAACCTGATCCTCGCGCGCAGGCAGCGGCGCTGCGTCACGGACGGCCTCGGCGTCGACGCCCTGCTGCTTTAAGAGCTTCATCGCGAGCGAGTGCTTGTCGACGGCCAGGGCAGACAGCAGGTGCGTGGGCGTGATCTCGGCATTGCCCGCTTCATGTGCCTTGTTTTGAGCCGCCACCACGACGGCGCGTGCCCGGGGGGTGAATCGGGCGAAGCCCTGCTCGGGGTCGAGCGTGGCGGCCTCCGCTTTGGGCACGAACCGTTTCTGCGCCGCCTGTTTGGACACGCCCATGCTCTTGCCGATCTCGGTCCAGGACGCCCCGGATCGTCGCGCCTGATCCACGAAGTGGCCGATCAGATGGTCTGCCAGTTCACCGAGGTGGTCGGCGGCGAGAACGGCGTCGGACAGCTGCTCGAGCACGTCGGTGTGGACCTTCTTGATCGCGTCGATCAAGTCATCGAGACGGACGGGGTAGTTGACCTGTGCATCGGCGGCCATGCGTCAACCCTAGGTTGACGGTTGTCCATCGTCAATTCGAGGTTGACGACACGACTGGACGAATCGCCACATGTGATTGAGGTCATGAGGGGCGGGTAGTAAGTTTCCGCAGGACGGCTACCGGATGGAGGGTGCAAATGCGAGTAACCGAGGGGCGGCCCGCTCGAGGGGTGCGTCGGCTGTTGATCGCCGCTGTTGTCACGGCTCTGCTGCCGGGCCTTGCGACCATTTTCGCGGGCGCTCCGGATGCCAGAGCGTTCTCCCGCCCTGGTCTGCCGGTGGAGTACCTGATGATTCCCTCGCCCTCGATGGGTCGTGACATCAAGGTTGAGTTCCAACCCGGTGGCAGGCACTCGGTAGTTCTGCTCGACGGCCTGCGGGCCCGCGACGACTGGAACGGCTGGGACATCGAGACCCCGGCGTTCGAGTGGTTCTTGAATTCCGGGCTGGCGACGGTGATGCCCGTCGGCGGCATGTCCAGCTTCTACACCAACTGGTACCAGCCGGCGGTCGGAAACGGCGGCACATGGACATACAACTGGGAGACGTTCCTGACATCCGAGATGCCGCAGTGGCTAGCGGCCAATAGGGATATCAGCCCGACCGGCAATGCCGCCGTGGGCCTGTCGATGGCGGGATCAGCGGCGATGATTCTCGCGGCCTACCACCCCGACAACTACATCTACGCCGGCTCGTTGTCGGGGTGGCTCAGCCCGTCCGACGGTATGTCGCCGACGTTGATCGGTATGGCGATGAACGACTCCGGCGGCTTCAAAGCCGATGCGATGTGGGGGCCGTCGAGCGACCCGGCATGGCAGCGGAATGACCCGACTGTCCAAATCCCGCTCCTCGTCGCCAACAACACCCGACTTTGGGTCTACTGCGGTAACGGCACCCCGTCGGAATTGGGCCACGGCGACGTCCCGGCCGTTTTTCTCGAGAACCTGACCCGGTCCAGCAACACTGCCTTCCAGGACAAGTACATCGCGGCCGGTGGGCATAACGCCGTGTTCAACTTCCCGCCCAATGGCACGCACAGCTGGGCGTACTGGGGCGCGCAATTGCAGGCGATGAAGCCCGATCTGCAGCGGGTATTGGGCTCCGGCTAGATCGGGTCTGCGACCGCAGCGGTGTGCTGAGTTTTTTGCGCTGCGGTCGCTGTGATCTTGACCGTGCTCCTTCCGTGTGCGCCTCGATTCGCACTACGAGCAGGGGTCGCCGTCGGGTGTGTAGTAGGGCACCCCGGAGGGGGTATAGCAGGGCGGCTGTCCAGCGGCGGCCTGCGCGGCCGCGTCATCTGATTCGGCCACCACGGTTCCGGCCGCTATGTCGCCTGCGATGTGCGTGCACCCGCCCACGTCGACGTGGCGACCACCGACGTCGCCGCATACGTCGGCATGTCCTACCGGTGCTATCGCGGCAGACAATGGCGCTACCGCCATCGCCATGGCCGTCAATAGCGCTGCTGCCAGCTTCTTCATCTCGTGCTCCTTCGCCAGGCCCCGGCCCGTGTGAGTATGTCGACTGTCGCATTCCCTCGCGGCGGATTGGCCGTCATCGTCGTACGCCTTGCGCGCCCCCCGACAGTCCTGAAGTACGCCGCCGACGCAGACATCACCGGGCGGGCGCCGCTCTGCTTCGGCGCGACGCAAGCAGAACGATATGGCGGCTTGCAAATCGCCGAGCACCACCGAGAGTCGTCTATGCCGATGAGGTGTGGCTTTGTCCTGCATCGAACCTTCGCCACTGGGTGGCCAAGTAGACGGCGAGCAGAAGTGCGATTGCGCCGCCAACAACGCTCTTTACGAAGTCCGGGCCTCTCGACGGGTACTTGCCGATACGGACCAGATGCACGCGCCCAACAACCTCGAGCAGGATGAAGACGATGCCCAGTAGCGCACCGGTTCTCTTCGGGTAGTAGCGAGACGCGGACGGCAATGTAGAAAATGCCGACGAGGGTCGGCCACCGCCGACTTCCTGTAGCCGACGCGGATTGGCCGCCGACCAGCCGCAGGGCGGGCCGACGCTAGCTGCTTAACGCCGGAGCTGCTTCCCTGGCAGGGGCCGAACGCAACCGATTCATCAAAGCCCCCGCTGAGCACTGCGGTACCCAACGCGCGCCACTCGAATCAATTGACTTACCGGCAAATTCGCGAGTGACGCACGGCTCGGCGGGGGCGACCCGATCCCGACGACTCAGATGCCGCTGTCGCTGACAGGGGGTGACGGATTGCGAGGGACTGGTGATCACACAACTCTGCCCTGCGCTCAGCGAGTAAGGGTGGGAGACTTGTGCCCGCTGGATGTCGGCCCCTGCGGTCCGCTGCGCATGTGACGATTCGTCCCTCATTTGTCACGGACCTAAAGTGACCCAAGCTTGGAAGTGGCAGTGAGAGGCGGATGATAGAAGCTAGCCGCAGATCCGAAGTCAAGTTCATCAACATGTTACAACCTCTTAATTCGCCCGACGATTTAAAGCACCAAGCTCTCAATCAAGGCGCTGATAAATGGGTGCGCCGAGTCCCGTTTCGATTTCGAGGAGTGTGATCACGCTGAGCATGGTCTCTGCGGTCTCCGAGGACCGCGACTACGACATATTGATAGACACCCTCATGGAAGCGTCTACGCGCCTCGACGTGCTGCAAACAGCCGTAACCGAGCTGCGCCGGCTGTGCGAAAGCGAGAGCGTGCACAGCAGCGAACAAGTCCTCGAAGTGCTCACAAACCACGGCGCAATAACCACTTGAGCTTCGGTGCAGACGATTCTTCCCTTGATGTGCTTGCCGAGGAACGGTCCAGCCGTGCTCATGCCGCCAGAACGTCAGCGAGGTCGTCGTGCTGACGTCTGCGGAAATTCTGAAGATGGCTAGTTTCGTTTGCTAGTTTACGTAAATCCCTGAACTGCTTGTTTGACCAACCGCCGCGAAACAGTCAGGTCAGTAGGAATTTGCATCAGCAAATAACGGGCACCACAATCGCCAAAACTGTTAGCTGATCGACGGCGAGAAGCTACCCTGACCAGTGCTGGCAATCAGCTGTCACAAAGTCACGAATGACGGCCCGCCACCCAGCACGACGACCGCGTTACCCCTCGGCCCGTTAGGGTGGCGGGCCGACCAGCACTTGCTCTGGCCGAACCGAGGTCGGCCTACCCGTCCCACTTCCACCGGGCATCTCCGGAAGCCTCCGGGGATCATCGCCACCCCTACCGGAAGTCCATGCAGGTTTTCACCAGCGACCTTCGTCGTCATCTGCGACCGATACGGAGCCGCTACTGCCTTCTGTGTTCGTCTTCGACGTAGGCGATCAGTTGAGCGCGCGGGCGGCGACGAACGATGCGCCTCCCGTTCAGCCGAAGCTACCCGGATTTGCCGGGCCGAGTGGTTTCGTCGTGGCAGGGGGCGCCTGCATGTTCGGCGGTGAAACCTGCCTGGGCGGTTGCCCGGGGTTGAGCGGAGAGCTGGCCTCGCCCGGCGGCGCCGTACATCCGTGCGACGTCCAAACCCCGCCCGACACGTCGCAGCAATACCTTTGCTGGTCGTATTGCTCGTCGATTGTCAATCCCGCAGTCGGGTGGTTCTTCATGCAGTTGTCATATATGCCGATGTCCCATTCGCCGCCGCCCGGGCCGGAACCGTTATTGGGGTCGGCAGCGGCGATGCTGGGATATCCGATCCCGATGGCCAGGTAGCCCAACCCGATGGCCCCCGCAGCGAAGAGGCTTAACAGGCGGGAACGGTGCGTGGCGCCCGCGGTGGTGGTTGGCGTCCATGTATGGGAAGTCATTAGGGTTGTCCTTCCTGCCACACTGGTGGCAATTGCTCGAAATCAGCGCCCCGCCACTCCCCGAATTGAGTGAGAAAAAAGTTGTGCGTTAAGTCTGAACCTGCTGTCAGCAATCTGCGCACCTTTTGGTTCAGCCTGAATAGGTCCTGTTGAATTCCTGTGAGCAGCCCCTTTAGCGGGCCTGGGAATCCAAGGACCAAGCCTGCTTGGGCACGACGAGCGTTTGCGCCCGGTGGCTTAGCTCTTCTTGCTGGGGATGATCGCGATGACGATCAGCGTCAGGATGCTGAAGAACAACCCGAGGATCCCCCAACCGATAGGGTTGCGTCCTTTAGCTCCAGCAACTACCGCGCAGATGATGGCGGCGATGATGCTGCCGATCGCAACGAAGAGCCCTTGATCCCGCGCAAGATGAAGCCGGCGGCCTGGGGATTTTCCTGCGCCGCGAGAACCAGCCCATGCAGCATGGTCCTCTCCTTCGGTCTTGCAATGCCTTGTACGCGTGGTACGAGCGGCTACCCACCTGTATGTGTGTCCAACCGGCAGGTTGTGCACAGGTAAATACCAGGGGCGCGCAGACCCGCTTTCCTTCGGCCGGAGCCGGCCCGAAAAAGTGTCCCCGTTGGGGCGGTTGGCCGCTCCTAACAGGTGAACGCAGTCCACCGAGGCGGCGAAAACCTTTAGGAGACGCCATGAACACCAACCACACCCGCCGAGCCTGGCACCGGATCGCGGCGACGGGCGTCGGAGCGACCGTCATGGCGCTCGGCGCACTCGCGTCGACCGCCACCGCCAATGCGGCCACGCCCTTCCAGCAGACTTGCGCGAGTTGGGGTCCGTCGAATGTCGACGGCAAGTACGGCCAATATTCGTCCTACCGGAGTGGCGAAGACCTGAATGAAGTCTGCGCACTCCAATTATGGGACGAATACAACGACGCGAAGTGGTTCTACCAATACAACACAATCCATAACTACTTCATCGTGAATAAAAGACCTCCGGGACCGAGCACTCCACCGGTCGTGTCAGTCCCGCCGACACAGCCAGCGCCGGGATCGCAGATCGGAGATCTTCCACTGTCGCCTCAGTGATCCACCGCCAACCTCGCGTATTACAGCGGTTGGTCTTTGGTCTACGGGATGAGGACGGCCTGTCGAGGCCGCGGCGACGACTTTGGCGCTGCTGGTGGTGCTGAACTAGCCAGTCTTGGTTGTGGAAAACTCACCCTATGTTTCCGCAGACTCCGGCTGCGACGGCCGCGCTGTCGGTGGCAACCCGCTTCTACTCGCCGGCCCTACTCAACCACTGCGTCCGCTCCTACCAGTGGGGCACGATGTACGCCGCCACGCACGGGATCGCCTTCGACGATGAGCTGTACTACGTCTCGGCGCTGCTCCATGACATCGGACTCACCGAGCCGTTCGACAGTCACACGCTGGCGTTTGAAGAGGCGGGAGGCGACCTAGCATGGGTCTTCGGCGTTGCGGCTGGGTGGTCGGCTGATCGGGCGGCCAGGGCTACGGAGATCATCGTGCTGCACATGCGTGACGACGTTTCACCTGACGCCGACCCCGAGTCGCACATACTGCAGGTCGCTACGAGCTGGGAGGTAGTCGGACGACGGCCCGAGGAGTTTCCACGGGAGGCGAGGGCGGAGATTCTCGCTCGCTATCCCAGGAAGGGGGTTGGCGCCGAGTTTTTGGGGTGCTTCAAAGATCAGGCCAGGCGCAAGCCGGGCAGCGCCGCTGCAGCTTCGGTTGCAAATGATGCCGCGGGGCGGATCGCGGCCAACCCCCTCGAGGACGGCGCCTGACCCCAGGCACGGCAGCGATGGTCAAAGGCCGTAAGCCGGTCTGAAATCTCGCGTCCTAGGTCATGTATCGGCCCGGCGCTGGCTGTAGCAGAGGTATCTCGGCGCGCCTCGTGAGATGTTTCGGTTTAGACGCCTAATGTTCAGTTAGCGCCTAATGATAGGTCGAAGCGCATGCTCGTGAGGAAAGATGGATGCGCCCGAGCGCATCTCGATCATGGGGAATGTGATCCGCGGTGTGACATGGCTTACGCCCCGGCGGCTGACATGGTCGGCGGCGACTCTGAGTACGACATCTTGCTAAACGTCCTCGCCGAAGCGTCTGCGCGGTTTGGGGAACAACAAAAAGCCATAATCGAGTTGCGCCACCTATGTGAAAGCTGGGGAAGCGAGGACCTGCACAGCGAACAGGTCCTCGAAGTGCTTGAACGGCACGGCGCATAACCAGTTGCGCTTTGGGGCAACACGTCCGGTATCGCCCGGCCAGTCCCGTGCCGTCGCCACCAGTACCGAGCACTCGTAACGTCAAGTAGAACAGTGCAACCCGACTCTTTGACGTGGCGTTGACCGCCGCTGTGCTTCTCTGCGGACACAACAAAGATCGGCTGCCACCCCAGGCAGGAACCCGGGATCCTCCGGCGGCAAGTCGAGCTTCGCCGACAGCCAGCCGCGACCCGCCACACCCCGATCCTTCCCCCAGGGTCGAACAGGTGGACCGGTACGAATAAGCAACCTGGCGCTGACCGGGTAGGGGTGTGCAAAGTCGTGCGGCGCGGCCGCTAAGTGGGTCGAAAGAGGCTTCATCGAGGACGTCGATAATCAGGCACGCTGATGGCTGAGGTGGTCGGGGCACGCGAAGTGCGTACCCCTAGCAACTGGAATGGCCAGCTGGCACTGCACATCGACAACGAGAAGCGAGAACAACAGCGCATACTCAGAGGCGCCGAGGGTCTGACGCCTCGCTAGGGATACCGATCCGCCCGGCCGCGCCTTAGGAGCGAATCCCTATACCTGTGCAGCGGAAACCCAATATCCGCCCATGCCGTTGCCCAACGGTGCGACGTTTGCTGGGTACACCATCTTGAGGCTCCTCGGCTCGGGAGAGACGGGCGAGGTGTACCTCGCGCAGCATCCGAGGTTGCCGCGCCAGGACGCCCTCAAGGTGCTCCCGCTCGATGTCTCCGCGGATCCCGAATATCGCGCCCGATTCGCACGCGAGGCGGACCTAGCGGCCAAACTGCCACTCCAGAGAGGACGACGGGCCGAAGCGGCAAGGGCTCTAGTTAGATTGAGGGCCTGGGATGGCTGGCAGATCATCTCGGATGTCTTGCAGATCACCCTGAATGCCTTGCAGATTACCTTGAATGCCTTGCAGATCAGAGACAGCATTCTGGAATGCCTGCTGCATCTCGTCCGGGCTTGGTTTGTACTGAGGGCAGTACGAGACGATGGCACCAGCGACGAAGTCGGTGCTTTGATTGGCGTCCCATATCGACGTTCGCTGCACGAAGCTGACGGCCTCTGCGAAGTGGGGTTGGTGCGCTAGGAAGTCGCAAACTGCGTGCCCTTGGTTCATCACGTATTCGTGGCTGGGAACTGGTACGCCCTCCTGTTTCAACACGTCGATGAACGCCCTGTCGACGATGTCAATAGCCGGGTTGGATGCATTCGGCGCAGCCGGGGCGGGTGCTTTCGGCGCAGCCGGGTTGGGTGGCGCACTCGACGGCGGGACTACCGTCGGCTGCGCCGCCGGGTGTGGGTTGTGAACCGCGAACATCACCATAAACACGGTGGCGACGGCTACCAGAGATAGCGGCAACGCCGCGAGGGGGCCAAAGCGGCGCAGCACACCCTTACCTCCGGTAAGGCGTGATGTCCTCGGTTTCGTCGCGATGCGACCAGGTGTCGGCGACAACCTCGATCCCACACGCTTCAACCGCCTCGGTTTCGACGCCTCCACGCGGTGCCCTAGGCGCTCATCAAGAAGTTCGTCGATCTGACGACTCGACGGCTCGACGCCGTGCTCGCGGATTGAACGGCGCACACCAGCCAGCCGGCGCAACTCGGAGTCGATCGTCTCGCGATCGCGCATGCCCTGAGCGTAGGGCAGCGCGTCACTCTTTGTTAGCCAATGGCCGTAATCTCGCTTGCCGACGAGCGCGGGACCGTCACAAGACAGCTGTTAGTTCGCCGTTCGATTTGACGGCACCAAGATTTCGGGTTTAGGCAACCGGGCCAATTTGCGGTTAACCCACTTTCGCATGAGGATGTTGATCGCAAAGACGTCATTGAAGCTGATGAATGGGCCAACCCCCTACTCATTAACGAAGGCTGGGTGCGCCGAACCCATCTCGATTTCGAGGAGTGTGATCAACACGATGAGCATGGTCCCTTTCGTGACTGCACTGCCCATGGTTTACCAGGACCGCGACTACGACAATTGGATAGACACCCTCACTGAAGCGTCCACGCGCCTCGACGTCCTACAAACAGCCGTAACCGAGCTGCGCCACCTGTGCGAAAGCGAGGACGTGCTGTACAGCGAACAAGTCCTCAAACTGCTCGCAAGCCACGGCGCAATAACCACTTGAGCTTCGGCGGCAAGACGATCTTTCCTTGCGGTTGCTAGTCGAGCGACGCGCTGGCGCGGAACTTGCCGCGAAACAAGCTGGCGTTGCTGCAGGCGCAGGCGCAGCAGCATCCTGACGCCCGGGTGGACCAACGAAGTTCGGCCCGCCACCCAAGCAGGATGACGGGCCGAAAGGTCGGGGCCCCGCGCGCTTGCTATTGCCCTGGTCTGCCGCCGCCGTTCCATTTCGGGGACTTCATCGTCGGCACGGCTGCTGACGTCGGCGGTGCCGGTGGTGGCGTCCCCTGAGTGTTGGTGTTGGCGGGACCCTCGATTGTTGCCGTTACCGCGTGCGCCTCGGTGCCGCTGAGCGCCACGGTCAGCGCACCCATCGCCACAACCACACCAGCGCCGATTGCCGCCGCCACGACTTTGGCCCGAGCGCAGATATTGCTCATGTCCGCCTATTCGTATTGATTGATCGTTAATTCCCATTGGCGCGACTCCGCCCGTCGCTGATAAGGAGGGGGCGCGGCGGGCCGAGTCCATTCATCGGCTCCAGAGCGTGTGATCCCACCTTTGATTTCTGCATGCGGAGAACTAGGGGTCGGTGTCACGACGTACGAGAGCATTTGGTCCTAAGGGGTGCTCGGTGTGGCGATTTTTGTCCCCAACCGCGCGGCTATGTCGTGCATATGTGGTGCAAGATCTCTTTAGGGGATCTATCCACCATTCATTGAACTGCGACGACACTGGTGCGCGGTACTGGGATTGAACCAGCGACCTCTTCCGTGTCAGGGAAGCGCTCTCCCGCTGAGCTAACCGCGCCGGGATCGAACTATCGAGGTGGAGACGGGAATCGAACCCGTGTGCACGGCTTTGCAGGCCGTTGCCTCACCACTCGGCCACTCCACCGCTGGGGTTGATGCGACTGCACCTTCGAGCGGATGACGGGATTCGAACCCGCGACCCTCACCTTGGCAAGGTGATGCGCTACCAACTGCGCTACATCCGCGCGTCACGCGACGAAAAGTCGCCTCGTGCGAACCGCAACGATAGTCCAACCCAGTATGGCCACACAAATCTCTCCGCGGCTATCCAAACAGCTGACAGCCCAGCGTATTCTGGCCGAATCCGCCACCCATGCTAGTGTTCGACCTCGTTCGTCCGCCGCCTCCGGATTGGGTGCGCGGTCCCGTGGCTCAGTGGGAGAGCGTCCGCTTCACACGCGGAAGGTCGCTGGTTCGATCCCAGCCGGGACCACCACTAAAAGCACAGCTCAGAGGCGGTTTTCTGGCAGTTCGGCGAAGCGTGTGCCACAAACGTGCCACAAAGGTGACGTTAAAAGACTCACAAGCGTTGTGCCGGTAGTTATCCGACAGTCCGCTAACCCTGCGACAGACTGTGACCGGTGACCGGTGCGAGGCGGGCCACCCCGCGAAGGATCCACGGTGTGCGCCTGGCCATCACCGCCACGGCGCGGTCCGAGCGGCGCATCGCGGTGCGAGGGCCGGGCGTGGGTGTGGACGCCAGTTCCGCCTCGGGCGATCCCGCCCGCGGGCCGTGGCGATCGACCGCCATGAGTTGCCAGGTGCCGGGTACCCCGCGCAACTCGACGCTGCCGCGGTCCTCGAAGCCGGTGCCCGAGCCGACGACCAAATCACGCACGGTGCTGGAGACGAGGATTTCGCCGGGCCCGGCCTGACCGACGATCCGCGCCGCGATGTGTACGGCAATCCCGCCGATGCGGTTGTCCCGCAGTTCGCACTCGCCGGTGTGAATGCCAGCGCGGATCTCGATACCCATTGTCTCGGCGTCATCGCGCAATATCTCGGCGCAGCGGATGGCCTGCGTCGGGCCGTCGAACGTGATGAGGTGGCCGTCGCCCGTCCCCTCCACCACACTGCCGCCGAATCGTCGCGTGAGCTCTGCGGTGATCTCGTCGAACCGGTGCAGCACCGCACGCCACCGCTCGTCGCCGGTCGCCGCGGCGTGTTGCGTCGAGGCGACCATGTCGGTGAACAACACCGTGCGCAGGGCGCGACGTGACGAGGACGGGGCGGCATGGCTGCCGGTGAGAAACTCCTCGATCTCGGTCAGGATCCTGTCCGGATCGCTGAACCAGGGCAGGTGGTCGGCGCTGTCGACCTCGAGGTATTGCGCGCCCGGGATGTGGTCGGCAAGATAGCGGCCCGCCTGCACCGGCACGACGAGGTCCTCGCGGGCATGGATGACCAGGGTTGGCACGGTGATCGTCGGCAGGATCGGCCGCACGTCGATCCGGAACGCCGCTTCGAGTGACGCGCGCGCCATTCCCGGGCTGGCGCACATGCGCTCAAACATGGCGAGCTGGCGGAATCGACCGGACACTGACGGCGCGGTGATGCTGAATGTCGCACCGCTGCCCCACCGCGAGCGGACGGCGCGGGCGATTTCCTGAAGGCGGGCAATCTGCTCCACCGACGGCATATAGTCTTCACCCAAGGTTTTGCGGGCCCGGACCCACAGCTGGGCCGGGTCGCACTCGACGTCGTCCCACCCCCCCGCGAAGCCGTAGAACGAATACGAGTCGGTGAGGATCAACGCCCGGGTTCGCTCCGGTCGTGTTGCCGCGAAAACAATGGACGCAAATCCGCCGTCACTCATGCCGAAAAGAACGGCCCTTCCGAAGCCGACGGCATCCATGACAGCCTCGATCTCAGTCGCTCGATCATCCACCGTGCGAACGTGCGGGACCGGGTCCGACAGCCCGACCCCGGCCTTGTCAAACACTACGACGCGACAGAACCTGGCGAGCTGGTCGAAGAAGGCCTTGAATTCGGGGATGGTCCAGAACAGCTCGATGTGGGTGACGAACGGCCCGACGAAGACCAGCTCGATCGGTCCGTCGCCGAACACCTGATACGCCAGGCTGAGATCGCCACACGGTGCGTATGACGTTTCCGGCACGGCATGAGCGTACTGCTGCCGGGTGCTACGACTCCCGACTTTGCGCAGCTGCGGGGTGCTACCGCCTATCGCACCGCGGCCGCGCTCTGAGCTGATCGTGCGCCTCCGCACATTCTTAAGGAGAAACGGTCCCTGGGTCGAGGCTGAAGACCTGCACGGCGGCCGACTTGCCCTTCAGGGCGTGGGATCCCCGCTCGATGAGTCCCGACGGTCGAGCGACTAGGGCGTCGACGCACTGGTGGGTGAGAAGGATCGCATCGCCGGTGGTCCTGGTGAGCTGTTCGACGCGGGCCGCGACGTTGACGGTGTCGCCGATCAGGGTGAACTCCAGCTTGCCACCGCCGCCGATGGTGCCGGCGATCACCACACCGGTGTTGATCCCGATGCCGATGCGAAGCGCGCCGCCGAACCGCTCGGCGACGAGACGGTGAATCAGCACGGCTGCGCTCAGCGCCGCATCAGCATGATCGGCAAGGTCGTTCGGGGCGCCGAACACGGCCAGCGCGCCGTCGCCGAGGAATTTGTTGACATGCCCACCGGCATCGACGACCGCCGGCACCACGATCTCGAACAAGGCGTTGAGCCGGGCGACGGTGTCCTCGGCGGTGTTGGCCTCGGCGAACGGGGTGAAGTCGCGGATGTCGACGAACATCACCGTGACCTGGCGGCGCTCACCGGTGAACACGTCGTCACCCTGTGCAAGTAGCCTCGCCGCCAGGGCTGGGTCGACGTAGGTCCCAAATGCCGCATGAAGTCGTTGCCGCTCAGCCAAACCCGCCTGCATTCGGTTGAACGACGCTGCCAGCGCCCCGAGGTCATCGTCTTGAACCACCGGCAGGCGTTGACTGTAGTCGCCGGCCGCAACACGTTCAGTGCCTTCGGCGAGGTCGCGAATGGGTTGCAGGGACGGTGCGAACGAGGCGCCGACGGCCAACGGCACCCCGAAACCAAGCGTCAACGCACCACCGATCACGACGGCGAGCACGGGGAACTCACGGGTCCGATCGAACACGGCCGCCATGACCGCGCCCACGACGGCGAACACGAAGGCGACCGCGAGCATCGACACGTTCGACCACGCGGCAAAAGTCGGCCGAGCGCGGGGCAGGGAGTCACCGATCCCGGTGTCACCGGCGATGGCGACCCTGGCCGGCCGCAGCGCTCCTTCCACGAAGCTGTGCGCAGAGATCAGCTGGACAGCGATTCCGATGACGGCGCCCAGGACCCCGTACTGGACGAGTCGCCACCGGGTCGCCCCGGCGATCGCACCAACAACGACCCCAAGCAGGGCGGCCGAAACAGCGTGGGCCGCCACCGCTCGCGCAACAGCCGCGCGAGCCCAGGTGTAGGTGGCGTCCAGTGCCCTTACCCGATCGACCTCGCGGCCAGCTGCCCACAACTCGCCAAAGCGGCTCCGGCCCCAGCCGGGAAGAACGATCACATACACCAGCACCAGCACGGCGACAACGGTTGCGGCGGCCGCCTCGACGTAGTCACCGGACTTTTCGAAAGCGACAACGACAAACGACAAAACGAGGTAGGTCGTTAGCAGTATCGGGAACGAGATCGCGCAAATCGCCCACGAGTAGCTCGCCCCGTACCGATCCCACGCCCACTGCCAGATGCGATCCATCCCGCGACACTAAACGTCGGGCACCCGAAACGACCTGCGATCAGGACGGAGTCCGGCTCAACGTCGTCGCCAATCATCATGGTGGCGCGCAACAGATGTCACAGGTATAGACATGCGGAATCGCTTACAGATAGACCAAAAGTTGACTGGAGTTCCCGGCCGGACCTGTGCCCTAAAAAACGCGCTCAGAGCTG
Source organism: uncultured Actinomycetota bacterium (assembly GCA_963744085.1). Taxonomy (GTDB): domain Bacteria; phylum Actinomycetota; class Actinomycetes; order Mycobacteriales; family Mycobacteriaceae; genus Mycobacterium. The sequence continues at coordinate 283,915 of CAVUSK010000008.1, read as the reverse complement.
GTCACAAGACACCGAAACCGAAACCCGCTCCTCGGCTTACACTTCCGCAATGTTCTCGGAGACGCGCTACGCGCTGAGCGGTGACTTGCGCATTGTCTATCGCACGTCGCGTGAAGGTCCGCGCGACATCGTGTTCGTGCAGAACTGGTTCACAAACTGTGAGGTCTTTCCTGAGCTGCCGTCGCAGCAGGGTGGGTCGAGGCGATGACATCGCTCGGGCGGCTCATTTTCTTCGACCAGCCGGCCGGCCGAAGTCAACTTGCACCTCCGCGCCGGGTTCACAGTCGGCCACCGGCACCGTAGTTTGCCGCTGGCCGAAACCCAATTCCGTTGTGGCATACCGGTGCAGCGTTCGATACGACACCATCACGCCGCGGCGCCCGAGCAGCGTGGGCACCTTGGTCAGGGTCAGCCCCTGCTTCAGCCACGCCTTGATCTGCTCATGCTGGGCGGCGATGGTTTCCCACGCCTCGCTCTTGCCGTTGGGCCGACTCGGTCGCACCCCGGCGATCACCGCCGCCAACAACTCATCGCTCAGCTGGCCGGCGTCGCCGTCGCGGTCGAGCCCGCACGCGCGGGCCCGGTCCACATACCGGCGCACCGTGTTGCGGTCGGTGCCCGATAGCCGGGCCACCTCCCGCAAGCCCAAACCCTGCAGCCACAGCCGCAGCATCTCCCTGATCTCGATCACCGACACCTCCCGGTAGCTCATTCGGCCAATACAGCGGCCGAGCAACCAGAAGCCCCGCAGCCACGCCGGGTGGTCCCATAATTGGCAAAACAGCTAGCCAGGTGGTCCCATCAATGGCAAACGGGTGGTCCCATGCTCATGGCAAAACCGGCTCCGAAGTGGTCCCTTCCAGCTGGCAGCCGACAGAGCACGATGGCTTGCAACTCTGTGTTTGCTAGCCCGCTCGCGGATGGCAGTTCTGCCTTTATAACCTAAACAGCCATTCGTGTGACCTTAGGTACAGGGAATGCCGTGTGGACCCCCAATCCAGTGACCAGGCGGGGAGTGCAAGGGGCACCAATGGCTGATATCGCCGGGCCCCGGCCACAGGTCAACGTCCGGAACCCAATCTCCCGGCCCCGGAATCCACGGAATGTTCGGGCCCCAACCAGGATCAGCCTGTGCTGAACCCGCGCCGAGTCCAAGGGCGGAGAAACTCAGCGCCACGGCAATCATGGCTTCGGCCACGATTTTCTTCGATTTCATGGACATGGAATTGTCTCCCGATTCGAGGACGACGGTCCGTCCTCGGTCCGAGGAGCGGACCGGATATATATCGACGCTACGCCGCGCCTTCCGGCCGTGGAAGAGGGTCACCGACAGCTCGGCGGGCACAGGGTTACTTCCGTGCCGAGATTCTCGGTGCCACACTGACGGCGGCGGAGTGTTTGAAGGAGACATTGGTACATGTCTGGTCTGGGCGGATTCGCGATAGGTGCGGCTCCAATATTCGGTGGCCTGCTGCTCGGCTCGCAGGCGGGCAAAACGAGCACGAAGGCGAACGCGGACTTGCGAGGCGTCATCAAAGCGGAACTGGAACTGCTGGAGCGGTTACCGCAGGACCAGGTGATCCGGCGGGCGGCGCTCGAGCGCACCATTGAAAACCACATCGATGATCTGGTCGCGGCCAATGAAAAGGCTCTGTCACTAAAGAGGAAGGCCAGGTACGTGACCGAGGCAAGCAATTGGCGCGACGCGGTGCTGTTCTTGACCGCCGTGTTGTTCACTGTGATCGCTTGGTACTCCGACCATCACAAGTGGCACTGGCTTCCACTGTTTATTGCGGTAAGCCTGATGTCGGCGGTCACGGCCTTTTTTGCGCTGCGTGGGTTCGTCAGGAGCATTCGCACGGCCCTCCACGAGCACAACCAACGCGAACACGCCTAGCCCGCGACCCAGGGGCTACGGGATGTTCTGGTGGTCACAGCCCGAGCAGGTAAAACCCTGCACCGAGACCCCATCCAAGGAGTCACAGATCCCTAGGCTGCCCCAGGCGGGTCTCAATCGGCGCTATGCGCACCTGCACACCCCAAGCAGCTCCGCAAAGCGGTAAACGCTACCTGCCGGATTCGCGCCCACCATCGCCGCCCGAATCTCCGAATCGCCACCGGCTCAAAGCCCGATAAGGCTTGCCCAACCTCGGCTTACACTTCCGCAATGTTCGCGGAGACGCGGTATGCGCTGAACGGCGACCTGCACGTCGCCTATCGCACGTCACGCGAAGGTCCTCGCGACCTCGTGTGGGCTTGACCCCGTTTGGTGGACACAGGGTCAGGCGGCTTGTGCCGTCTGATTGAGTTGGTCTTCGAAGTCGACCGGGCTGATCATACCGAGGGCAGAATGGCGTCGGCGCCTGTTATAGACCCGTTCGATCCAGTCGCCAACGGCGAGCTTGGCGGCTGACTTGGTCGGCCATAAGTACCGGTCGTAGAACTCGACTTTCAGTGTGGCCCAAAATGATTCGGCTGCAGCGTTGTCCCAACACACCGCGGTACGGCCGACTGAGCGCACCAGGTTATGTCGCGGGCGAACCGCGCCAGCTGGGCCGAGGTGTACTGGCAGCCGCGGTCGGCGTGCAGGATCACCTCGCCGCCCAGCTCGCCGCGCATCGCCACGGCCATTGCCACCGCGGAGGTGACCAGGTCGGTGCCCATGGCATCGTCGATGGCCCAGCCGATCACCCGCCGTGAGCAGCCATCGCGCACCGCGCACAGGTACAGCCAGCCCGCCCCAGTGCGCAGGTAGGTGATGTCTGAGGTCCACACCCGATTCAGCTCGCCGGTGTCGAAACGACGCCCCACCAGGTCTTTGGGCACCGCAGCATCCAGGTCGACTACGGTGGTCGCCGGCACAAACGTGCGAGGGCTGATCCCGGCCAGCCTCTGGCGGCGCAGTGACGCTGCCACCGTCTTACGCGACACCGTCTCGCCGTCGGCACGCAGATCGGCCAGGATGCGTGGCGCCCCGTACACGCCGTCGGACGCCTGGTGGAATGCGGCGACCTTGGCGTCCAACTCCGCGCGCCGCACCGCCGTCGGACTCGGGCCCGACACGCAGGCTTTGCGCCACTTGTAGTATCCCGACCGCGAAACTTCCAGCAGTTCGCACATCCGCTTGATCGTGTAGGTAGCCTTCTCCGCCTCGATCACCCGGTAGGCCTCTACCGGTTCTGTTCGGAGACGAAGAAGGCCGCGGCTTTTTTCAGAAACGCACGGTCCAAACGTAATTCGGCGTTCTCGCGGCGCAGACGCTCCAGCTCCGCGCGTTCATCGGCATCAAGCACTCGGGCAGTATCGCCAGCGTCGGCCGCTTCCCGTTGAAGGCGCACCCAACGACCCAGCACTTGTTCACCAACGCCGATCTCGGCCGCGACATGAGCCACCGGTCGGCCGGTCTCGATCACCAGGCGGGCAGCCTGCTCCCGGAACTCCGGGGTGTACTTCCTACGCTTGCCCGACAGATGGACAACCTTCCCGCAGGACCAGCGGTCCCACCAGTCAGGTGTCCACCATCAGGGGTCAACCCCATCGTGGTCGTCTCCAATTGGATCACGAACTGTGGGGTCTTTCCGGAGCTGCCGTCCATTCAGGGCTGGGTCGAGGCGATGACATCGGTCGCTAGCCGAACGTTATGCCGTGGTTCCGGGCAACTTTCGAGGCGGCTCTGCGTGGTTCGCGCTCGGAGCTATTCCACGGTGGATGTTCAAGTGTTAACCAGCGACTCCACAGCAAGCTTTCAGGCTGGGCTGAAAGGAGTGTCCCAGTTTGCTGAGAGGTTTATCTTTGCCAAACAACGTCATATTGGAAGGAAACCTCCAGAATCGCTGGTGGCGGGTCGGGTGCCACGCGCACAACAGCAAGGAACCACACCATGACCATGACAATCGCTCGTCACCCCGTTACTCCCCGGCTGCGCAAGACAACGTGTGCCGCCCTCGTCGCAGCGGCCATTGCCATCGGCAATACCGCGCTTGGCTCCGCCGCGACAGCTAACGCCGACCCAAACAACGGGGGCGAATTTGATGTCGGTGCGTATGACGCCTGTATGGAGAAGACGCTCAGGGACCCAGATATCTGCTGTCTCGATGCGGGGGGAGTTATTGCGAAAGACCCAAACGATAGGGATTCACAAGGCAACACGAAATGCTATGCACCTACCGAGAACGGCAGTCCCGGAACACCCCACCCAAAGCCATCAGTGGGCTCGACCGCGATGCTGCCCCTCGGCGGGGTGAACCCTAGGAACTTCAACTAGTAGCCGATTGGCTTCATCTACCCCTCCGTTAGTGACTGTGTAGGTACCTCACCAACCCGGATCATCTAGGCCCAGTCCGAGCCCGGCAATACGGCTGGCAGGACCGGCTGATGATGCCGTCACACATCACCGACAACATGACCGACGAGCAGGTCCGTCTCCGGCTGGAGCACAAGTACGCCCGTCGAAGGATCGTCCGACAGCTCTGGGCCGAGCAGCACAGAGCGCTCAATCCGCGGTCAGATCGTCACCCCTAGGCTCTGATACCAACCCGGCAGCCTCGCGCAGGACCCGACTTGGCTCAGTTAGTGTTCAGTGCGGTTGCCGACGGCTCGGGCTTTGTTGTTGGTGCCGAACGGGCCGGCCGTTCGTGAGCGAGTGGAACAGCACCGTGGTCGCCTTCGTCGCCTTGACGTATCGCAACGGCCACTGATCTTGTCGCTGTCCTTCAAGGACAGCGGAGCTTATAGAACAGCTATAGCGAAAACATAAGTGTTCCAAGCAGAGTCGACCGCACGGGATTGACTAGGATAAGAAGCAGGCCCCCGCGTCGACGGCGGCTCTGCCACGAGATCCCGTCAGCGACAACCGAAAAGGAACAAGTCCGATGGTCAGGTGGCGTCGGCTCAGTCCAGTTCTCCGATCCGACCCACATCCTGGATTGGATGCATCGTCCGAGCGAGTGCCTCATCGACGAAGGCGTCGACGAACGTGACCCGATCTACGACGACCTGCACATCGCTGAACAGTCGCTGAAACTCCTCGTCATCGCCAACCGAGCCGAGCTGCTCCGCCGTGCCCCGCATCAGAATGAAGCCGCGCAGGTCTCTGTCGTTTGACGGAAGAACGGCTACGTCAAAGCGATCGATCCGGCGTTCTTCATGAAGACTCCTCAAGTAGTGCATCGACTTGTTGAAGAGTTCGAGGGCGCGCTTCTCGCGCCCGTCCACCATGCTCCCCCAGCCTATGAACAACGCAGCCTCAGCCATGGCCTTCCCCGTTCCGCTGTGAAAAACCGACATGTTCCGCAATTCCCCTAGTCTGAATCAGGAAAGTCCGGTAACGAATCCAGGCTGCACCTCCCGCGATCCACCGGATAGGGCCGTTCGTCCCCCCGAGGCGCACCTTCAGTGCCCGACCTCCTTCCCCAAGTTCGGATCGCGTATCGCAGGTCGAAAGTCCCTGTTGCCGGGTCTCGGAGGGCAACGTGGTGCCCACGACCAACGGGAGCGATTACTGCACCATTGCAATGAACAGGCTGGTATCCCGAATCTGAATCTCAGATCAGAAAGTCTCCAGCTCACCGGGGCGGTTCACCGTCGCGGTGGCAGCTTTCCGTGTGGGGATGGCTTTGGCTGCCCCGGTTGCCCACGCTGATGACCCAAGTCTCGTTGGTCCGGCAGTCGGTTCAACGTGTGCCCACTACCAGCAGAACACCGTGTCCAGCGGCAACCCCGCCGGGATGTCGAGCCCCTGGGGCATGCCGTGGAGGTTCTCGTACTTGACCGTCTCCCCGTCGGGGCGCTGCGAGCAGTCGGGGCGAAACTGGTCGTAGACCGTGCTACCGAAGACGGTTCGGCGTGGGATCAACAGCCCCGGGGCACGCTTGGCGACCCTCTCTGAGAATCCGAACTCGTCACGCAGGCGCTTCCAGTCGTGGTCGATCGTCTCATAGCCCCGCCCCCAGGCCTGCTCGGGCGAGATTCCCGAGGCCATCAGCATCGCCACGTGCTGAGGGGCCAGCGGCAGCTCGTCCCAGGTGAATTCTTCCCGTCGCGGGTGCCTCCAGCTACGTAGGAGGCCAGAACATTGATTCACTTCTCTGTGCGCCCGACGCGGTGTGGCGAGCTGTTTTAGGGTCTTTAGGGGCCATTTGCAGAATCGGAGAAGGTCCTATTCCTAGAGAACGCCCGTCCTTATACGGAATAGTTATTAACATCATCCGGAAAGGCGGGAGGGTGCGTGATGGACAGGGACGGCATGCTCAGTGCGGTGCGCAAAGTCCTGAGCTTTCAGATGACCATCGCTGAGTGGATCGGCACAGCCCTCATACTCGTCGTTCCCTACCTCACGATCGGCGTCGTCTGGCTGCTCTTCCACCTAGATCAGTCCAATAACGGCGACGCACTCCACCGCATCGTCTTGTTCCTCGGGACCATCGCGTCGTGGCCGGCGTTGTTGGTCGCCGACGGGTGCTTCACCTGACCGGGATTCAGTGAGGGGACCACGCATATCCGACGATTGCGGCAGCAGATACCGCATACAGATCCGGCGACGGACCGCCAGATGGGACACCCAGGCGGTCACTGCTGGCGAGGCGATGGACTTCTGGGCGTTCGCGGCTGGCGCGGCGAATGTGATCATGCAACTGTCATGGCCGGAGGTTGGGTACGGGGTTGTCGAGAGCAAGGTGGACTTGGGCAATCTGCTCAAACACCCGTGGAAACGGGCCCGCACGACGCTCCAGTATCTGGCGGTGGCGACGCTTGGAAAGCCCGACGATCGTGCTGCGTTTCGGGTAGCGGTCAACGGCTCTCATCGGCACGTCAAGTCAACTGCCGACAGTCCGGTGCGATACGACGCATTCGACCGCGACCTCCAGTTTTGGGTTGCTGCTTGCCTTTTCGTCGGTTTGGAGGACACCTACCAGCTGCTGCGCGGTGAGATGACTCGCGAACAATCCGAGCAGTTCTATCGCTCCGCCTGGACACTGGGAACGACCTTGCAAGTCACTGAGGATCAGTGGCCGCCCACGCGTGCGGCATTCGATGCCCACTGGAACGAGGCCTGTTCGCGCGTGTCCATCGATGAGCCGGTGCGTCGCTATCTACTCGATCTGCTCAACCTGCGGATGATCAATCCCGTCCTCGCGCTCCCGTTCCGTCCGCTGCTGAAGTTTCTCACCGTGGGTTTTCTTGCGCCGGTGTTCCGCGACGCCATGGGGTTGCATTGGAGCGACTCCCGTCAGCGCCAGTTTGAATGGCTCTTTCGATTCGTCGCCCTGGTCAACAGGTTCTTGCCGGTATTCATCCGGCAGGGCGGCAGCTACCTGCTCTTGGCGGACGTGCGCTTGCGCGTCCGCAACCACCGTGCGCTGGTTTGAGGGCGGTTGTCATGTTGCGTCGAATCTTGAGTCGTCGTGTGAGCGTCGAAGCGATGATCGAGGCCTCTTTGTGGTTCCTGGCTGTCTACGTCCTGATCGGACTGACGTGGGCGTTTTTCGACGCTGAGCAGGTGCAGCAGCTAGACGACCAGTTGCGGACGCGGATGCCGGCGGGCTCCGAAATGGCGGCGTTCTTGACGACGGGTGCGTTGTGGCCCTGGCAGTTGTTGGGCGCGCAGGTCTGTGTGGCATGACACCGGGGGCGAAGTGCCCAATCCGAGCCGTTGACCTAAGACATTGATTTAGGGTCGGTTCGTTGGAAGCGGCGACCCCTGCCGTCGCGAATCCACTTGAAGGACACAAGGAAAGGGTCGATGTCGTGCCCGATGTGCGTGATCGAGTCGTGGATCGAGCTCGTGGGATGCGCGACCTGGTGGGTTCCGAGGCTGCAGAATCCGAGCGGGCGCGCACGCTGACACCAGCAATCGTCGACGAGATGTGGGCCAGTGGCCTGATGTCCGCATTCAATCCGGTGGCGGCGGGTGGCGTCGAACCGTCGTTCCGCGAGATGATCGAGACATGGATCGAAATGGCTTGGCAGGACGGCTCTTTCGGCTGGGTCGGCATCGCGAACCTGCCGTCGACGTTCGCTGCCGCGGCGTATCTTCCCGATGAGGGTTTCGCGGAGGTATTCACCAGCAACGACAATCACGTCACTATGGGTGGTCAGTTCTTCCCCAATGGCCAGGGAACTGTGGTCGACGGCGGCTACCGGTTGAGCGGCGCATGGAGCTTTGGCTCCGGCACTGCGCACTCGGCGTATATCGCCGCGGGCTTCATGCCGATGGACGACGGCGAGGTGCGCTGGGTCAGCGAGGGCATTCCTGAAATGCGGGTTGCATTTGTGCCCCGAGACGAGATCACCTTCACCGACGGATGGTTTGTCCAGGGGCTCAAAGGCACCGGCTCCTACGACTACAACGTCCAGGACGTGTTCGTGCCGGAATACCGGACGATGGAGTTGTTCACCCGTGAGCCGTACCGGGGCACCTCGGCTGCCACCCGGATGGGTCTGATGCCCGTCACCGCCGCCGGCCACGCGTCGTGGGCGCTCGGCGTCGCCAAAAGCATGCTCGATGACGTCGAGGAACTCGCCGCCACCAAGGTGCGGATGAGCGACATGGCGACGTTGGCCACCCGTCCGACCTTCCAAAAAGGTCTCGCTCACCATGTTGCAGCGTGGCGGGCCGCCCGTCTGCTGGTGCTCGACGCCTTCGCCGAAGCCGAGGCCGCAGTCACCGCAGGCAGCGACCTGACGCCCCGGCTGCGGGCTGACACGAGGGTGGCGGCGGTGTACGCCACCGACACGGCCAAGGCATGTGCGGAGTGGGCTCACCTGGCGGCCGGCACCACCGCGATTCGCGAGGGCAGCCGACTCGAGCGCGCGTTTCGCGACATGTATACGGGCACCCAGCACGCGTTCATCAGCGAAAAGGTAGCTATCGACGCGGCCCAGATCTGGCTCGGCATCGCCGAGGACCAGTTCGGACTCTGAACAGCTCTGTCCGACCATCGCCGGCGTGGGGCCTCGGATCGCCTTTCGCGCAAACGCAGACTAGTCAGCGGGTGTGCTGACACATTGAGACGCAAGTACTTCGCTACGCGCTCATTTGTTGGTCACGAATTCTCTTTCCTCGCAATGTGTTTGGGGATTATCCCGCTGAGATAACCGGGCAACTGCCGCACCGTGGGCTGCCGACTCCCTGCGGCGCCGCATCATCGGTGCAGCTACTGATTCCTGCCACTGGCCGGGGTCCAGTAACCGGAGCGCCTCTCCTTCGCATCGTTTTCATAAACGCACAATTGTCGCGCTCGAAGATTGAGTAACACCACCTACGTTCGCCTGGAGGCATCGGTGTTCAAAGAAGCTGGAGAGACATGTCGCGGACCACAAACCGCTTGGCGATCGTCGCCTTCGTGACCGCAGGGCTGTACTGGGCTGTTCTGATGCTCAGCCATCCTGCGGCCGCGACCCCGACGACGCAGATAAGTCCTGGTGTGCCGTGCCTGAACATCCTGCAAGACCTTGCGGCGAAGCCCGGCGACAACCTGCAAGCCCTGCAAAGCATCGTGCAGCCTCCGGCCCCAGCGGCTGTCGCGGTTCCCGCTGCTGCCGATGCGCCCGGTGCGCTGACTCCCGCTGAAGTGCTACCCGAGGCAGCGCCAATGGTCCCCGCCGCCGCCGTTGCTCCGCCTGTCGGTGCAGGAGCGCCGCCGATCGAGGCTGCGGCTCCGGCGGTTCCGGCTGCTGCTACGGCATCACCCGCGGAGGCGGCCGTGGCTGCTCCACCCGCTGAAGCTGCTGCCGCCGTGCCGCCAGCCGCCGCGGCAGTTCCACCTGCGGAGGCGGCTGTGGCCGCTCCACCTGCGGAGGCTGCTGCCGCCGTGCCGCCAGCCGCCGCGGCAGTTCCACCTGCGGAGGCTGCTGCCGCCGCGCCGCCAGCCGCCGCGGCAGTTCCACCAGCGGAAGCTGCTGCGGCCGTTCCGCCCGCGGCTGCTGCGGAGGTTGCGCCGCCGGTTGAAGCGGCGGCCCCGGGGGTGCCGGTCGCCGCTGCCGCTCCACCCGCCGAAGTTGTAGCCGCTGCGCCGCCTGCAGCAGCCGCAGTCCCGGGTGCGCCGGTGGTCGGGGCCACGCCGCCGGCGGGTGTCCTCGGGGCCGTGCCGCCGGTTGTCGCGGGTACTCCGGGCGTTCCCGCCGCCGCAGCCGCTCCGGTCATTCCGGCGGCGGCGGCCGTTCCGCCTGCGGAAATTGCGGAAGCCGTTCCGCCGGCGGCGGCGTCCGCTCCGGTGGTCCCTGCCGCCGCGGAAGTTCCACCGGCTGACGCCGCAGCGGCTGCTCCACCCGCCGCTGCCGTGGAATCCGGACCGCCGGCCGCAGCGGCAGGTCCACCCGCTGAAGCCGCAGCGGCGGCTCCGCCCGCTGAAGCTGCTGCGGCGGCTCCGCCCGCTGAAGCTGCTGCGGCGGCTCCACCCGCTGAAGCTGCCGCGGCGACGCTACCTGCTGAAGCCGCGGCACCGAGCCCGCCCGACGGCGCGGTTGAAGCGGGTCCGCCAGCCGCCGCCGCCGCCCCGCACGAGGAGGCCGCCGCGGCTTCGCACGAGGAGGCCGCCGCCGCCCCGCACGAGGAGGCCGCCGCGGCTTCGCACGAGGAGGCCGCCGCAGCACTTCCGCCGGCCGGTGCTGTTGACGGCACGCCACCCGCTGCCGCGGCTGCCCCATCGATTCCGGCGGCTGCCGTGGCTCCTCCCGCCGAAGCCGCCGTGGCTGCTCCGCCGGCAGGCGTTGTCGCGGGCGGACCACCGGCGGCTGAGGCTGCTCCGATGTTTCCTGCTGCTGCGGTGATTCCGCCTGCGCCGGTTGCTGTGGCGGCTCCTCCGGTTCCGGCTGCTGTCGCGACTCCTCCGGTCCCGGTTGGGGCGGCGTCTCCGCCGGTGCCCGTCGCCACGCCACCCCTCCCAGTTGCTGCGGGGGTTCCCCCTGTCCCGGTCGCTGCCGCGGCTCCGCCCGTTCCGGTGGGCGCCGCGACTCCGCCGGTGCCGATCGTCACGCCACCCATTCCGATTGCTGCGGGCGTTCCGCCCATTCCGCTCGCGGCGGCGTCTCCGCCGGTGCCGGTCGCCACGCCACCGGTCCCCATCGCCGCCGCGGCTCCGCCGGTTCCCGTCGCCGCAGCTGTTCCCCCCGCGGCGGTCGCGGCTCCACCCGTCCCCGTCGCCGCCGCTACTCCGCCCGCCGCTGCGGTGGCTGCGGCACCCCCCGCCGCGGCGACCATTCCCGTCCCCGACGTGATGGGCGCGCTGCCGCCCGAGGCTGCGGTCGTTCCCGTCGCTCCCAGCGGCAGCGCCTTGGAGGCCATCCTCGAGTCACTGCACAGTGCCGGCCCGACTCTCGCGACCCTTCCGGCCACTGCTGCAGCAGGCGCGATGGAAGCCCTGCCGGCCGCGGCGGCTCCGCTTGTTCCGGCCGCAGGTGTCGCCGATGCTGCAGGTGTTGCCGACGCTGCAGGTGTTGCCGACGCCGCAGGCATTGCCGACGCCGCTGCCGCGGCACCTGCGCCTGGGTTCGCTCCGGCGGCAGCGCTGTTCGTTCCATCCGCAGGGACGACCCCGGGTGCGTTGCCGATACCGCTCGCCTTGTCAACGCTCGCCAATCTGCCCCAGTACCCGCTATTGCTGCCTAACCAGTTGTCGATGCCGCACGACCTCATCTGCGCGGGTACCGCGTGGCCGGCATCCGTGCAGAATTTCACCCTGCCGGCATTTCCCGCGGTGACGCCGGGACGACCGATCGGGTAGCCGGCGACCGCCGGCCGCGAAGGGCGTTGTCACGAAAGCCGGTTGAGCCAATCGCTGTCTGACGTGTCCACCTTGGTCTGTCCGTCGAAGACTTGAGGCGTGCTCGGGTCTGACATCAGTCCCTGCAGCGTGTCGCCGGCGTTCGCGGCTTTCGTTTTCGCCGAACCCAGCTCCTGGCCTGACTTGATGCAATCGGTGACAGTGCTCGACGCGCCCGCTGATGCGGCTTGTTGGGCGAGCTTATCGTCGTTGGGGTCGCTGGAAGCGTTCTCCGTCGGCTGAAAGGCGCTCGCGAACAAGTCTGCGTAGAACTGCGTGTACAGCTTCGGGTCGTTGGCCGATGCGACGCACAACGACGCCGCCAGGGCACGGGTGGAGTAATCGCCGCTTGCGGACTTGGCGTCGAGGAAGTTGAGCAGGTGGTAGTGCACCTTGATCTTCTTGTCGTCGATCGCATTCTGCATGTCGGTCGAGTACGTCCGGATAAATTGACCGCACTGCGGGCAGATGGGCTCATTGAAGACGTCGATGGTTTTCGGGGCGTCATCGGCGCCGACGGACACGGCATCGTCGAGCACCTCAAGCTTGACGGCGTTGGCCGGAGGCGACGGTGACGGCACCACCCAGATGACCAGCCCCACGACGATGGCAACCACTGCGGCCGCGGCTACGCCGATCAGCAGCCACATCTTCCCTCTGCGTGGCGGTTGCGCCGTCGGCTGCGCCCAAACCTGTTGTGCGCCTGCGGTTTGCGACGGTGCCCAACCGGCCATAGGTTGACTCGGCCCAGATTGTGAACCAAACGCTGGCCCAGCGGACGGTGGCGCCGTCCGTGGCAGCGGGCCCGACGTCGGCGCGCTGCTCGGGTAAGGCGGCGGTGTGGGCGTGGGATATGGCTGAGGCGTGGGATAAGACTGCGGGGTTGGCGTGGCGTAAGGCTGTGGGGTTGGTGTGACCGACCGCTGCGGTGGTGGCGTCGGGCGCGGAGGTGGCGTCCGCTGCGGTGGTGGCGTCGATTTACGTCGGATGGGCTGCAGCGGCGTTGTCACTCCCGCGCTCTTCGGCAGGGTCGCGATTGTGCTGCGGTTCAGGATGTCTTCGGCGCGATCCTGGTCGGGTTCGCTGAGCGCCTCGTGGGCGGCCAACCCGAGATCGCCTGGGGTGGGGTAGCGGTCGGTGGGACCTTTTGCCATGCCTCGGGCAATCACTTCGTCCAGGGCAGCTGGGATGCCCGGCCGCAGCGAACTCGGCCGCGGAATCGGGTGGGTCAGGTGTTCGGTCATCAGAGTGGGGCCCTTGCCCCGGTATGGCGGGGACCCGGTGAGCGCCTCGAACAACACACATGCCAGCGCATAGGTGTCGATGCTGTAGGACAGGTCATGACTGGTGAACCGCTCTGGCGCCATGTACCGCCAGGTCCCGATCGTGCTGCCCATCGACGTCAGCTTCTCGTCGGTTGTTGCGCTGGCGATGCCGAAGTCGACGAGATAGGCGAAGTCGTGGCCGGTCAACAGAATGTTGGCCGGTTTGACGTCCCGGTGCATCACGCCTGCGGTGTGCGCGGCGTCCAGCGCCGAGGCGATCTGGCGGATGATCGCCACCGCACGTGGCGGCGCCATCGGCCCGAAGCGGCTCAACATCGTGCCCAAGTCGATGCCCCCGATCATGCGCATGTCCACGAACAGCTGACCGTCGATCTCACCGAAATCGTGAATCGGGACGACGTGCGGTTCCTGCAACCGGCCAGCAGTGCGGGCCTCGCGCTGCATCCGCTTCCGAAACACCGGATCCTGCGAGAACGCCGCCGACATGAGCTTGAGCGCGACCTTGCGCTCGCGGACGGTGTCCTCGGCCTCGTACACCTCGCCCATGCCGCCACTGCCGAGCAGCCGGATGAGCCGGTACGGCCCGAAATGAGTGCCCGCGCGCGAGCTTTCTTCGCTACCGCCCATTGGCCGCCACCCATGACGGTGCCGGGGGTGCCGTCGTGTGACGATCTCGTGTGGCCAAGTCCTGCTCCCGTTCCACCGCGACATTGCAAATCATCGCAGATTGTCGGTGTCCGCGGGCCATGCCGGCATTCCGGCTCAACCTGCTCACTGGCGGGCGGACAGTCCGAAGATCCGGAAGACCGGATCGTCGAGCTCGAACGCGGGCTGGCGAAAGCGAAATACGGTGCGGCGCAGTCGGATTCCGCAGCCTCGTTATATGCCGGACGTCACGCACTGTGCGACGATGACCGCCGCGTCACCTCGGCTTCGAGTTGCGCCTCGTAGGCGCCCTCGTCGCGGCCCAGGGCGATCGTCGCCGCCGCCATCGCGGCGACCGTGATCGGCAGCGCGAACGTTTCGTAGCCGGACACCGTCAGGTGCTCGTTGAGCACCAGGCTGCCGAGCAGCACGGCCACCACCGGCTCCAGCACGAGCATCGTCGGCACCGACATCTGCAAGGCTCCGGCGTGAAAGGCTGACTGCTGCAGCACCATCGCGAAAACCCCCAGTGCGACAAGCAGATACACCGACGGCAGCTTCAGGACGGCAAGCGCGCCGTCCTCGGCCAGCTCGAACATCACCAACTTGGTCAAGACCGCGTTGACACCGAACAGCACACCCACCGCGACCGCGACCAGCACGGCGCGCCGCCTGCCCGTCGACCGCGCGCCGAACACCACGCAGAACAGCACGATCGGCCCGATCGCCGCGATGGCCACCGCCCAGGCGATCTCCTGGCCGCGGTACAGACCCGTACGCGGGCGTGCCATCAGTACGAACACCGCGAGCGCGGCGGTCAGCACCAGTGCCCAGGCCCATTCGCTACTTGTGACGCGGCGACCCGCGAGCCGAGCGCTCAGAGGCAACGCGAACAGCAGTGACGAGACCAACAGCGGCTGAACCACCAAGAGCGAGCCCTTCGTCAACGCGACTGCCTGGCACACGTAACCCAGAAGCGCCACGATGGTGCCGATCCACCACAGCCGCTTGCGCATGAGTGCCGCCACCATGGCGGTGCTGACGCCCTGGTCTTCGGGCACGTCCATCGTGGCGCGCTGCCGAACCACGATCCCGACAGCCATGCAGACAGCAGCCAGCAATGCGAAGAGGACCACCAGCCCCTGCTGAGCCATCAATGCCTTTCGCTGGGCCCCGGCCGCTGCCGCCTTCGGGCGTTCGTCATGGGCAAGCCCACGCTAGCTTGCCGACGAGCGTGACTTGTCGACCAGCTCCTGGGCGATTCGCGCCAGCGGCACGTTCGAGTCCTGCGATAGCTTCCTCAGCATCTCGAACGCCTGGATCGCGCCGATGCCGTAGCGCTCCATGATCATGCCCTTGGCCTGGCCGATGGTGTCCCTGCTCGCCAGCGCCCTTCGGAACTGTTCGTCACGTCGCGCAGAGTTCCATGCCACCGCCATATGAGTGGCAAAAATCAGCCCGATCTCTTCGGTCTCGTCGTCGAAAGCGTTGGGTTCCTCGGCGTAGACGTTCAGTGCACCCATCGACTGGTCGGCGATGAAGAGCTGGAACGCCACGATGGACCGGACCGGCGTCTCGGCCAGCGCGTCGTCGCGGTATTTCGGCCACCGGCCGTCGGTCTCCAGGTCGGAGACGTGGAATGTCTGTTTTTCCCACGCCGACGCGAGACACGGCCCTTCCTGGTGACGCTGCTGAATCTGGTCGAGCACCAATGCGTAGCGATGGGTGGCCGCGGGGGTGTCGACGCGCTTGCGGTTGGTCGCGACCGTCACACCTGCGTATTTCGCGCCGGGGATCTCGTTGGCCGCATGCTCGGCCAGCTCGGCGAGCACCGTGTCGGCGTCGGTCTCCGGCCGGTCGTATAAGGCGCGCACGATCTCCGCGATGCGGCGGTGCGCGGTGTGTGCTTCGAGCGGTTCGCCCACGGGCCTCAAACTACGCGGTCGCCATAACGTGCGCCGCGCATTGCTCACACCGCCGAAAGGTACCTCTTCGTCATAAGTTGCTGCAGCATGGACGTGACAGGCCCGGCGGCTTTGCTCCACCACGTCGCGTGCCGTGAGAACGCCACCACCTCGGCGTAGACGCCGTGGTCGGCGGGGTCGTAGCGGACGGCGAACAATTCTTCGCCGGACTCCGGATGGCCGGGCAGCGTGCCGTACGCGAATCCCCGACGGTTTTCCTCGTCGATGACCGACACCACGCGGCACGGTGCCCGGACCGGCCCGAGGCCAACCACCACCACGGATCCGACCTGCACGACCTCGGTGCTTGCTGTCACGCGTGCGCCGGCGCCGCGCAGCATGCCCCACCGCATCACCCGCTGCGCGGCTTCGTCGAAACGCGCGCGGCCCGTTCCGATCCGCGCCGACTCGTTCAGGTGGTGATAACCGTCCGGCAGTTCGCCGCCCGTCGCACCAATGTCGGTGTAAGTGAACGGTTTATCGGCAAGCCGGGCCAGATCGAACCGGCCGATGTTTGTCCTACTTTCCCGGATACACGCTGGCCAGCGCTGGCAAAACCCACGCGGGTCCACCCGTCTGGAACAGCGTATTGGCGGCATTCTCCCCGTTGGTACTCGCCACGAGGTCACGCAACTGTGTGTATAGATTCGTGCTGGCCGTGGTGGCAAGTTGCGCTGCGAGGTCGAACATATTCATGTCGGTCCCCGGGACTGGCTGACTACCCCGCGCGGTGTCTGGGCCGTCCTTGTTCAGGGTCGAGTGGCATTCCTGGAATCCGGGCGGGGGACCTCCGGGCGGGCAGCCCTCGAGGGGGAACTCTTGCGAGAAGTCGATGTTGAAGTAACCGGTGTGCAGATCGGCCGGAAAGTCGGCCGGGTTGCAGGTGGGGAAAATCGGGGGAGCGATCTGATACAGGTTGCCCGCGGCAATGTTGTCTTCTACCCAGTTGGAGTGGGCGTAGAAGTCTTGTTGTGCGTGAAGCAGGCCACCGAACGCCGCGCGGGCTGCGGCTCCGTTCGCCAAATCTGCGCCCGCGAGTTGCGATCCGCTCAGCAGGACCGGTGAGAAGGTATTCCACGCTGTCTGCGCACGGGCACAGATGTCGGCCGGCGTGATCGAGTTGTCGAGATGTCGCCACTCATCTGTCGGAAATGCATCGCTTCCTACGGCGCCACCTCCCGGCGGCGGGCCGACGAGTATTTGGGGCATGGCCGCCTCGCTGACCTGATCGGCCGGTAACGCATTACGCGTGATCATCTCGTGGTTTTGAATGAAGAACGCGTGGGCGGTTGGCGCGGGAAAGCCGAAGGATGCGGCAACGGCGGTGATTGCCACAATTACGACCCGGACACCCGGTGGGAACCGGCGGCGTGAGGACATGGGAACTCCGTGCTCGTAGGGATGCGTTGGCATGCGCTGGCGTCGACGATGTTTGGGTGCTCGTATCATCGCACGCGCGTCGTCCAACACCGGAAAATCACCGAAACAAGACGGCGTACGGTCGAAAAGTGACCACACAAACTATCGCTGCGGCATCAGGCACCTTCACTCTTGGCGAGGACCTTTCGGTCAACCGGCTCGGGTTCGGCGCGATGCGCTTGACCGCAGACGGTGTCTGGGGTCCGCCCACCGATCCCGACGAATGCGTCCGCGTGCTGCGCCGCGCCTACGAGCTCGGGGTGAACTTCATCGATACCGCCGACTCGTACGGGCCGGAGGTTTCGGAAGAGCTGATCCGGGAGGCATTACATCCGTATCCCGACGATCTCGTCATCGCCACCAAGGCAGGGCTGGTTCGGACGGGGCCGGGTGGGTGGCACCAGCTGGGCTTCCCGCCGTATCTGCGTCAGGAATGCGAGATGAGCCTGCGTCGGCTCGGTGTCGATCGCATCGACCTGTTCCAGTTGCACCGGATCGATTCGAAGTTCCCGGCCGAGGCGCAACTCGGCGAGCTCGCTGCGCTGCAGCAGGAGGGCAAGATTCGCCACATCGGGCTTTCCGAAGTCAATGTCGATCAGCTCAACGCCGCCCAAAAAATCACGCCCGTCGTTTCGGTGCAGAACATGTACAACCTGTCGGCCCGCACCGCGGAGCCTGTGCTCGAGGCATGTGAAGGCCAGGGCATCGGGTTCATCCCGTGGTTCCCGTTGGCGTCGGGACCGCTTGCCGCCACCGACGGCCCGCTTCAGCGCATCGCGGCCCGTCACAACGCGACCCCGTCGCAGCTGGCGCTGGCATGGCTGCTGAAGCGGTCACCGGTGATGCTGCCGATCCCGGGAACGTCGAAGGTTACGCATCTGGAGGAAAACGTCGCGGCCGCCGAAATCACGCTCAGCGACGATGAATTCGAGGAGTTGACCGACGCCGGTTCCGCAGGCTGATGGCTGACGCCGGGACGGCCCGGGCGCTGGTGCTGGAGGCGCCGCGACGACTTGCCCCCCGGGAGTTGCCGATTCCGGACATCGGCGACGACGACGGGCTGGTTCGCGTGGCGGCGTGCGGTCTGTGCGGAACCGATCACGAGCAGTACACCGGCGAGTTGGCGGGCGGGTTCGCATTCGTACCCGGCCACGAGACCGTCGGCGTGATCGAGGCAGTCGGGCCGCGGGCCGCGCAGCGGTGGGGAGTGGCTGCCGGCGATCGGGTGGCGGTAGAGGTGTTCAAGTCGTGCCGTGAGTGCGACGCGTGCCTGGCCGGTGAGTATCGCCGGTGCGAGCGGCACGGCATCGGCGACATGTACGGGTTCATCCCGGTCGATCGCACGCCCGGTCTGTGGGGCGGCTACGCCGAGTACCAGTATCTGGCACCCGATTCCATGGTGGTGCGCGTACCGGCGGGACTCGACCCCGTGGTGGCGACGCTGTTCAACCCGCTTGGAGCGGGAATCCGTTGGGGTGCAACAGTTCCAGGCACGGCCGTAGGTGATGTGGTGGCCGTGCTGGGCCCGGGCATCCGCGGTCTGTGCGCAGCGGCCGCCGCGAAAGAGGCCGGCGCCGGTTTCGTGATGGTCACGGGGTTGGGCCCTCGCGATGGGCCCCGATTGAGGCTTGCGCGCGAGTTCGGGGCTGACCTCGCCATCGACGTCGCGGTCGACGATCCCGTCAGCGCCCTTCGGCGGGCGACCGGCCGGCTTGCCGATGTCGTCGTCGACGTCACCCCCAAGGCGCCGGCGGCGTTCGCTCAAGCCGTTGCATTGGTCCGCCGCGCAGGCACCGTCGTGGTCGCCGGCACGCGCGGGAGGGGCAGCGAAGCGCCGGGTTTCTCGCCCGACGTCGTCGTCTACAAGGAACTGCGCATCATCGGCGCGCTCGGAGTTGATGCGACGGCGTACCGTGCGGCCCTAGAGTTGCTGGCGTCCGGCCGCTACCCGTTCGAGAGCATGCCCCGTCGCAGCGTGGGTTTCGACGGCGCGGCGGAGCTGCTCGCCGTCATGGGCGGGGAAGGAGACGATGTGCCTCCCGTGCACGGAGTGCTCACGCCGTGACCGAACCGCGTGTTCCCCGCCTACCGGTCGAGGAGGCCAAGGCTGCCGCCGACGAAGCCGGCGTGCCCAACTACATGGCCGAACTCGCCATCTTCCAGGTGCTGCTGAATCACCCCCTGCTCGCCCGGGCCGTCAACGACCTTCTCGCCACGATGCTGTGGCACGGCAGCCTGGACGCCCGGCTGCGGGAGTTGGCGATCATGCGCATCGGGTGGCTCACGGCGTCGGACTACGAGTGGACCCGGCACTGGCGGGTCGCCCTCGGGCTTGGCGTGTCGGCCGAGGACCTTCTGGGGGTACGAGACTGGCAGGCGCACAACGGTTTTGGACCCACAGAACGCGCCGTGCTGGCCGCCACCGACGACGTCGTGCGCGACGGCCTTGTCAGTGCCGAAAGCTGGAGAGCGTGTGAACGTGAGCTTGGGCCGGATCCCGCGGTCCTGGTCGAGATGGTCACCGCGATCGGGGCTTGGCGGATGATCGCGTCGATCCTGCGCAGTCTCGAGGTGCCCCTGGAGGACGGCGTCGACAGCTGGCCGCCCGACGGGGCGTCGCCGACTCAGACGATGCGATAGGTCTGCACGGCGTGAGCCACCACCTCGCCGTCGGCGTCGGTCGCGGTGATCTCCGTGAAGATCAGCTCTTTGCGCCGACGCACGGTGCGGGCGTGGCACAGCAGGTCGGAGCGCTTGGCGGCGCCGACGTACTGCACCGTCATCCCGACCGTCGACGCGCGCGTGCCCTTGTTGAAGTCGTGATTAGACCAAGCAGCCGAGGCCCCGGCGGTGTCGAGCACGGATGCGATCACGCCGCCGTGGAAATAGATGCCATCGTTGGTCAGGTCGTCGCGGAACGGCAGCCGGACGACGACGTCGTCGGGCTCATAGCGCTCGAATACGATGCCGAGCCACCCCATGAACGGCGTCTTGGGCATCACGTCTTTCAGCGCTTGCCGGTGCCTTAGTTGTTGCTCCTCGGTCAACGGCTGGTTCATGGCCGGAACTGTACGTGGTCGCTACTCACCAACGCCGCGCACTCGCGGTGGCAGCACTCACGTAGCGTGACCGGGTGGCAACAGGTGTCGAGGAACATCGCGGCGGCGGGTTCAACCCGCCCGTACCCACCACCAAGGGTGGACCTGACTACGGCCGGTTCGTCGATGCCGTGCGGTCCCTGCAGGATCACGCCAAGGCTGTCGATGCCCCCGTCGACGTCATCACCCGGGCCGCCGGCTTGATCGAAGACATCAACCACTTGCTGGCGCCGTATTGGACCGACGAATGGACATCCCCGTCGGGCCGGCGGATGGACCTGCCGAATCGCGGCAACATCCTTCAAGTGCCGGCGGAGCTGGAGAAGACCGACGACGGCGACGTCCGCGGCACCGTCCGCTTCCGCCGCTTTCACCTGGGCCGCAACGGCGCTGTCCACGGCGGGTCGGTCGCGATGCTGTTCGACTCGCTGCTCGGCTACACCGCGGCGAAGCTCACCCGCGGTCCGTACCAGCGCACGGCCTTCCTGCACATCAACTACCGCCAGATCGTGCCGATCGAAAAGGAACTGCAGGTCGACGCCGACCTCGAGCGCATCGACGGCCGCAAGATATTCGTGGAGGGCAGGCTGACGGACGGTGACGCAGTGCTGGCCGACGGCCAGGCGCTGTTCGTTCGGCTGCGCCCTGGCCAGCCGTGACACGCAAACTGCGATCGGACGGTGAATTTCTTCACCGATAGCATGGTCCGCGATCGAGCACATCAGACCCGATGGAGATTTCGCGATGACCGCCGCTGCACCCGTGAGACCCGGAGCCCCGCTGCGGGTGCCTGCCGGGACCACCGCCGGGGCAGCGGCCCGCGACGCTGGGCTTCCGGGTCGGGGTGAGCCGAACGCGATCGTCGTCGTGCGTGACGCCGACGGCAGGCTGCGGGACTTGAGCTGGACGCCCGATACCGACGTGGAGGTCGTGCCCGTGGCTGCGGACACCGAGGACGGCCGCAGCGTCATTCGCCACTCCGCGGCCCACGTTCTCGCCCAGGCCGTGCAGGGTATGTTTCCCGACGCCAAGCTCGGAATCGGGCCGCCGATCACCGACGGCTTCTACTACGACTTCGACGTGGCCGACGCGTTCACCCCCGAGGACCTGCAGGCGCTGGAAAAGCGGATGCGCCAGATAGTCAAGGAGGGGCAGCTGTTCTCCCGTCGGGTCTACGAGTCCAAGGACGCCGCCCGCGAAGAGCTGGCCGACGAGCCGTACAAACTCGAGCTCGTCGACGACAAGTCCGGCGACCCCGAGGTCATGGAGGTGGGCGGCGACGAGCTGACCGCCTATGACAACCTCAATCCCCGTACCCGCGAACGGGTTTGGGGCGACCTGTGCCGCGGTCCGCACATCCCGACCACCCGCTACATTCCGGCGTTCAAGCTCACCCGCAGCTCGGCGGCGTACTGGCGCGGCAATCAGGAAAACGCCAGCCTGCAGCGGATCTACGGCACCGCGTGGGAATCACAGGAGGCGCTGGAGCGGCACCTGCACTTGATCGAGGAGGCCCAGCGCCGCGACCACCGCAAGCTGGGTACCGAATTGGACCTGTTCAGCTTTCCCGATGAACTCGGTTCGGGCCTACCGGTTTTCCATCCCAAGGGTGGGATCGTCCGAAAGGAGATGGAGGACTACTCACGGCACAAGCACCTCGAGGCCGGCTACCAATTCGTCAACTCTCCACACATCACCAAGGAGCAGCTGTACCAGATCTCGGGGCACCTGGAGTGGTACGCCGACGGCATGTTCCCGCCGATGCACATCGATGCCGAGTTCAACGACGACGGCACGCTGCGCAAGCCGGGGCAGAACTACTACCTCAAGCCGATGAACTGCCCGATGCACCACCTGATCTACCGATCGCGTGGCCGGTCCTACCGCGAACTGCCTCTGCGGCTCTTTGAATTCGGCAGTGTGTATCGCCTCGAGAAGTCCGGCGTCGTGCACGGTCTCACCCGAGTGCGCGGGATGACCCAGGACGATGCGCACATCTACTGCACGCGTGACCAGCTGCGCGAAGAGTTGGCGTCACTGTTGCAGTTCGTGCTCGACCTACTCGCCGACTACGGCCTCGACGACTACTACTTGGAACTGTCCACCAAGGACCCGGACAAGTACGTCGGCTCAGACGAGGTGTGGGACGAGGCCACCGAGACACTGCGGGAGGTGGCCGAGGCCTCCGGGCTGCACCTGGTGCCCGACCCCGGCGGTGCGGCGTTCTACGGGCCGAAGATCTCCGTGCAGGTCAAGGACGCGCTGGGCCGCAACTGGCAGATGTCGACGATCCAGCTGGACTTCAACATGCCCGACCGGTTCGAACTGGAGTACACCGCCGCCGACGGCACCCGCCAGCGTCCGGTGCTGATCCACCGTGCTCTGTTCGGGTCCGTCGAGCGGTTCTTCGGTGTGCTCACCGAGCATTACGCCGGTGCCTTCCCGGCATGGCTGTCACCCGTGCAGGTGGTCGGCATCCCGATCGCCGACGAACATGTGCCATACCTGGAAGGCATTGCGGCCGAGCTGAACTCGCGCGGCATCCGGGTCGAGGTGGACACCAGCGACGACAGGATGGCCAAGAAGATCGTCCACCACACCAACCAGAAGGTGCCGTTCTTGTTGCTGGCCGGTGACCGCGACGTCGAAGCCGACGCGGTCAGCTTCCGCTTCCGTGACCGCAGCCAGCTGAACGGCATTCCGCGCGAGGAAGCTGTCAAGGCGATCACACGGTGGCTTCACGCGCGCGAAAACGCCTCGCCGACAGCTGATCTGCTGAAACCAGGTGGCTCGCAGTGACCCAGCCCGAGCCCACTGACGACGACGCCATCGTCGATCGCGGTGTCGGTGTGCCCGACAGGCTGCAGCGGTTGTGGACGCCGTATCGGATGACCTACATCGCCGAGGCGCCGGTCAAACGCGACGACACCACGCCGGAGCAGCCGTTCAGCGAGATCCCCACGCTGACCGACGAAGAGGGACTTGTTGTGGCCCGCGGCGAGCAGGTGTACGTCGTGCTCAACCTGTACCCCTACAACCCGGGCCACTTGATGGTGGTGCCGTACCGGCGGGTGTCCGAGCTGGAGGACCTCAACGACGCCGAGAGCGCCGAGCTGATGTCCTTCACGCAGAAGGCAATTCGCGTGATCAAGGCTGTGTCCAGGCCGATGGGTTTCAACGTGGGCTTGAACCTCGGCAAAGTGTCGGGCGGATCACTTGCCGAACACCTGCACATGCACGTCGTGCCGCGGTGGGTCGGCGACGCGAACTTCATCACGATCATCGGTCAAACGAAGATGATCCCACAGCTGCTCAGCGAGACCCGCCAGCTGCTGGCCACGGAATGGGCGAACCAGCCGGGCGGGCGAAGCGACGGGGGGTGAAATACTGAGCAACTTCTACCTGATGACGCGCGCGGCGTACGAGAAGCTCAGCACGCCGGTGGCCAGGGTGGCGCTGCGGATGGGCCTGACGCCGGACAGCGTGACGATCATCGGTACGGCGGGAACGGTGATAGCGGCGCTGACGATGTACCCAATCGGCCAATTGTGGTGGGGCTCGGTCGCCGTCTGCATCTTTGTGCTGGCGGACATGCTCGACGGCGCGATGGCCCGCTTGCGCGGCGGCGGGACCCGCTTCGGCGCCGTGCTCGACGCCACGTGCGACAGGATCGGCGACGGTGCGGTGTTCTGCGGACTGCTGTGGTGGGCCGCGTTCGGGTTGAAGAGCCCGGCGCTGATGGTGGCAATCCTCATCTGCCTCGTGACGTCGCAAGTGATCTCGTACATCAAGGCGCGCGCGGAGGCCAGTGGCCTGCGCGGGGACGGCGGGCTCATCGAACGCCCTGAGCGGCTGATCATCGTGCTCGTCGGTGCCGGGCTGTCGGACCTGCCGTTCTACCCGATGCGCTTCCTGCTGCCCATTGCGCTGTGGCTGCTGGCGGGGGCCAGCCTCGTCACCGTGGCGCAGAGGCTGCATTCTGTTCGCACATCGCCGGGGGCGACCGACAAGATCGAGAATCCGGAGAAGAGCGAACCGTGATCCCTATCCCGGCAAGACCGCGGTGGATGCAAACCAGGCGTGCACAGCTGGGCGGGCAGCTCTCCGACTGGGGCTATGCGACCGGGTGGCGCCTCGTGCGGGCTATGCCGGATATGTTGGCGCGCACGGCTTTTGATACCGGCGCCTTGTACGCTTCGCTGGGCGGCGGACCGGAGCAGCTGCGCAAGAACCTGGCACGCGTGATCGGTGTGCCCCCATCGAGAGTGCCTGATTCGCTGATGCGGGCGTCGCTGGCCTCGTATGCCCGGTACTGGCGTGAGGCGTTCCGGCTGCCGTCGATGGACCTTCAAGAAGTGGGCAAGCGGGTCGACGAGAACTTCTACGGCGCGCGCCATTTCGACGAAGCTTTGGAAGCAGGGCGCGGGGCGGTTGCCGCGCTACCACACAGCGGTAACTGGGATATGGCCGGTGTATGGCTGGTGCAGCACCACGGCACTTTCACAACCGTCGCGGAGCGGCTCAGACCCGAGTCGCTGGCCCGCCGCTTCATCGAGTACCGGGAAACCCTCGGTTTCGAGGTGGTGCCGCTTTCCGGTGGCGACCGGTCCCCGTTCGACGTGTGCGCAGAACGGCTGCGGCAGAACAAGTTCGTCTGCCTAATGGCCGACCGCGATCTGACCCGAACCGGCGTGCAAGTCGACCTCTTCGGCGAACCGACCTTGCTGCCCGCGGGGCCAGCCAAGCTGGCAATCGCCACCGGTGCCCGGCTGTTGCCGGCACATACCTGGTACGAAGGCGACACATGCTGCGTCCGGATTTTTCCGCCCTTGGACACCAGCTCCGGTGATGTCCGGGCGATCACGCAGGAGCTCGCGGATCAGTTCGCCGTCAACATCGCCGCCCACCCGCAGGACTGGCACATGCTGCAGCCGCAGTGGCTGGCCGACCTGTCCGACGAGCGCCGGGCCCGGTTGCGGGTGGAGAATTCTTGACATGCGCATCGGGATGGTGTGCCCCTACTCGTTCGACGTTCCGGGCGGGGTCCAGTCGCACGTGCTGCAGCTGGCCGAGGTGATGCGGGCCCACGGCCATGAGGTCAGCGTGCTGGCGCCGTCGTCGCCACACGTCACGTTGCCCGATTACGTCGTGTCCGGCGGCAAGGCGGTTCCGATCCCATACAACGGCTCCGTCGCACGACTGCGGTTCGGCCCGGCCACCCACCGCAAGGTCAAGCGCTGGCTGGCCGACGGTGACTTCGACGTGCTGCACCTGCACGAGCCCAACGCGCCGAGCCTGTCCATGCTGGCGCTGGCGGTGGCGGAAGGCCCGATCGTAGCGACGTTTCACACGTCCACCACCAAATCGCTGACGCTGTCGGTGTTTCAGGGCATCCTGCGGCCCTTCCACGAAAAGATCGTCGGCCGCATCGCGGTGTCAGATCTCGCCCGGCGGTGGCAGATGGAGGCCCTGGGATCGGACGCGGTGGAGATTCCGAACGGTGTGGACGTGTCTAGCTTCGCGAATGCGCCTCTGCTGCAAGGATATCCGCGACCCGCCAAGACCGTGCTGTTCCTGGGTCGCTTCGACGAACGGCGCAAGGGCATGGATGTGTTGCTGCGCGCGCTGCCCGCGTTGGCGGAGCGGTTTCCTGACGTGCAGGTGCTGATCGTCGGCCGTGGCGACGAAGACGAGCTCTGCGAGGAAGCCGGACCGCTAACCGGCCATCTGAGGTTTTTGGGCCAGGTCGACGACGAGGAGAAAGCGTCGGCGATGCGCAGCGCGGACGTCTACTGCGCGCCGAACACCGGCGGGGAGAGCTTCGGCATCGTGCTCGTGGAGGCGATGGCCGCCGGCACGGCGGTGGTGGCCAGTGACCTCGACGCGTTCCGGCGCGTGCTGCGCGACGGGGAGGCCGGCAGGTTGGTTCCCGTCGACGACGGCGCTGCGCTGGCCGAGGCGCTGATCGAAGTTCTCGGCGACGATGCGCTGCGGGCGCGCTACATCAAGGCCGCCAAAGACGCGGTTCGTCGATACGACTGGTCGGTGGTGGCGCAGCAAATCATGCGGGTCTACGAAACCGTGGCGGCGACGGGCGCAAAGGTTGAGGTGGCGAGTTGATCACATGGGCAGTGGTCGCCACCGCGCTGCTGCTGGTGATCATCATCGCGACGGCGGTCTGGGCGCTGCAGACAGCGCACCGGCTTGACCGGCTCCACGTCCGTTACGACCTGTCCTGGCAGGCGCTGGACAGCGCGTTGGCCCGTCGAGCCGTTGTGGCCCGTGCGGTGGCCGCCGACGCGTACGGCCCGGGCGAGCGTTGCCGGCGGCTGACCGCATTGGCCGACGCGGCGGAACGGGCACCGCGGTCGACGCGAGAGACGGCGGAAAACGAGCTGTCCACGGAGCTGGCGATGGTCGATACCGCCGTGCTGGGTCCCGCGCTGATCGCCGAGCTCGCCGACGCCGAAGCTCGAGTGCTGCTCGCCCGTCGATTCCACAACGACGCGGTGCGTGACACGTTGGCCCTGCGCGAGCGGCTACCTGTGCGATTTCTGCGCCTCGGCGGAACCGCGCCGCTGCCAACCTATTTCGAGATCGCAGAGCGCGCGCAGGTCTCAGAGGACGATGAAGGCGTCGTCACGGTGCGTACGTCGGCGCGCGTGGTGCTTCTCGACGAACAGGGCCGCGTGCTGTTGTTCTGCGGATCCGACCCGGCACGGGCAGACGGCGACGCACCCAGGTGGTGGTTCACCGTCGGCGGCCGGGCGCGGCCGGGGGAGACGCTGCAGCGCGCCGCGGCGCGGGAGGTGCGCGAGGAGACAGGTCTGCTTGCCGATCCCGAAGAGATGATCGGCCCGGTGTGGAGGCGCGACGCGATCATCGACTTCAACAACGCGGTGATTCGCAGTCATGAGCTGTTCTTCGTGCATCGCACACGCCAGTTCGACCCGTCGACCGCCGGTCACACCGCACTTGAGCGGCGCTACATCCACAGCCATCGCTGGTGCGATGCCGAGGACATCGCGGATCTGGTCGCGACGGGGCAGGCGGTGTACCCCTTGCAGCTGGGTGAGCTGCTGGCTGAGGCGAATGCGCTGGCGGACGTGCACAGCGCGGGCGAGCGCCGAGAGCCGCAGCCTATCCGCTGATTTGTGTCTGCCCGCGCGGGAGTGGGACGGGATCACTTACCGGTGGCCATGCCCGGCCAATCGCCACCCACGAACGTGGTGGCCTTCACCGCTGGAACGGCCGAGGCCACCGCAGGCGTGGTCGGCGGTGTTGTGTCGGTGTAGGCGACGTACACCGAGCCAGGGCGGACGGGGGGACAACCAGGGTTCCAGCGTCACCGCCCCCATGATCACCAACGCGCCCACACCGGCACACAGCGCGGCAATCTTGAATTTCATCGGAACTCCAATTGGACTCGTACATCTGGGCTTTCTTCAGTAGTTCGACGCTATTTGCGATGACGCCGGCGCGCGAGACGGCCCAAGGCACCCATACGGCGATTCACAGCCACGCCAAAGCAGCCGCAGTCGGGCGCACCATCGGCCCGAAATTCGCTGGTGGTCACCAACTAGACTGGTGCGGTACCGGGGATTACCGACAGGAAGAGGCAGCAGTGGAGACCGGCGCACACGGGCAGACCGGAACTGCACGGGTCAAGCGCGGCATGGCCGAGATGCTCAAGGGCGGCGTGATCATGGACGTCGTCACCCCGGAGCAGGCCCGCATCGCCGAGGCCGCGGGCGCGGTGGCCGTGATGGCGCTCGAACGCGTTCCGGCCGACATCCGCGCTCAGGGCGGGGTCTCCCGCATGAGCGATCCCGACATGATCGAGGGCATCATGTCCGCCGTCACGATTCCGGTGATGGCCAAGGCCCGCATCGGGCATTTCGTGGAGGCCCAGATTCTGCAAAGCCTCGGCGTCGACTACGTCGACGAGTCCGAAGTGCTTACTCCGGCCGATTACGAGCATCACATCGACAAGTGGAAGTTCACTGTGCCGTTCGTCTGCGGCGCGACGAATCTCGGTGAGGCGCTTCGCCGGATCACTGAGGGCGCGGCGATGATCCGTTCCAAGGGCGAGGCGGGTACGGGCGACGTGTCCAACGCGACCACGCATATGCGTGCGATCGGCGGGGAGATCCGCCGGCTCACGTCGCTGTCCGACGACGAGCTCTATGTGGCCGCCAAGGATCTGCAGGCGCCCTACGAGCTGGTCGTGGAGGTGGCACGGGCGGGCAAGCTGCCGGTGACGCTGTTCACCGCGGGCGGCATCGCCACCCCGGCCGACGCGGCGATGATGATGCAGCTCGGCGCCGAGGGCGTGTTCGTCGGCTCCGGGATCTTCAAGTCCGGTGACCCCGCCCAGCGTGCCGCGGCGATCGTCAAGGCGACCACGTTCTTCGACGACCCCGACGTGCTGGCACGGGTATCGCGCGGGCTGGGCGAGCCGATGGTGGGCATCAACGTCGAGGACATCGCACAGCCGCAGCGACTGGCACAGCGCGGCTGGTAGAAACTTCCGATGAGCCGCTTGCGCGAAGAGCAAAAGATTCCGATGAGCCGCTTGCGCGAAGAGCAAAAGATTCCGATGAGCCGCTTGCGCGAAGAGCAAAAGATTCCGATGAGCCGCTTGCGCGAAGAGCAAAAGATTCCGATGAGCCGCTTGCGCGAAGAGCAAAGATAACCGCATGGCCATCGAGGAGATCCTTGATCTCGAGCAACTCGAGATCAACATTTTCCGGGGCAACGTTGCCGGCGTCGGGCCGGGTGTTCCCACCCGCACGTTCGGCGGCCACGTCGCCGGCCAGTCGCTGGTGTCCGCGGTGCGCACGGTTGATTCGAAGTTTCAGGTGCACTCGCTGCACGGCTACTTCCTGCGGCCGGGAAACCCGAAGGCGCCCACCGTGTTTCTTGTCGAACGCCTTCGTGAGGGCAGCTCGTATTGCACCCGGCGGGTGAACGCCATCCAGCACGGCGAAACGATCTTCTCGATGTCCGCGTCGTTTCAGACCGACCAGGACGGCATCAGGCATCAGGATGAGATGCCCCCCGCGCCCGATCCGGAGGATCTCACCGAAGTGCGCGCGACGCACTACATCGACAGCGAGGGCTGGGCACAGTTTCAGGAGTGGGACTTGCGAATCGTGCCGCGCGATCTGCTCAAGCCGGTGCCGGGAAAGGCGTCACGCCAACAGGTGTGGTTCCGCCACCGCGATCCGCTGCCGGACGACCGAGTGCTTCACATCTGCGCGCTGGCCTACATGAGCGACCTGACACTGCTGGCTTCGGGGCAGGTGATCCACCCCGAGGAACGTAAACACCTGCAGGTGGCGTCACTGGACCACGCGATGTGGTTCATGCGACCGTTCCGTGCTGACGAGTGGCTGCTCTACGACCAGTCATCGCCGTCGGCATGCGGTGGTCGCGCACTGTGTCAGGGCAAGATTTTCAAGCGCAATGGCGAGATGGCGGCCGCAGTGATGCAGGAGGGGTTGACCCGTTATCTGCGCGACTACGCACCGGCCTCCGAGTGACATGCCCGATGGTCGCTCGGACACGCCGCGTGTCGGCGTACTAGCCCTGCAGGGCGACACCCGCGAACACCTCGCGGCGTTGCGTGAGGCCGGAGCTTACGCGACGACGGTCCGCCGACAGGCCGAACTCGACGGCGTTGACGCACTGGTGATTCCCGGTGGGGAGTCGACGACGATGAGCCACCTGCTGACCGAGTTCGAGCTGCTCGAGCCGCTGCGGGACAGGATCGCCGACGGCATGCCGGTGTACGGAAGCTGCGCGGGGATGATCCTTCTGGCTACCGAGATCGCCGACGCGGGCGCGGAGGGGCGACGGGCTATCCCGCTCCGGGGAATCGATATGACAGTGCGCCGCAACGCCTTTGGTCGACAGGTCGATTCGTTCGAGGAGGACATCCCGTTCGCGGGCCTTGACGGGCCGGTGCATGCGGTGTTCATCCGCGCGCCATGGGTGGAACGCGTTGGCGACGGGGTGCAAGTATTGGCTCGCGCTGCCGGCCACCCTGTTGCAGTTCGGCAGGGCCGCATGCTGGCCACCGCGTTCCATCCGGAGATCACCGGCGACCGGCGCGTGCACCGGCTGTTCGTCGAGATCCTCAACGGCCGGGCGTAAGCGTCAGCCCGAAGGCTCTCATCCATATGGGCGGACCTGAGCCGTAGTCCTTGTTACCGTCGAGATTCTGCCGGCTTTACCGATTCTGGTGAGTTCTGCGGCTGAAGGGGGCCTTTCGATGGCTGTTTTCGTGAGCTACGCAGACCGGGACGGCTCCCTGCTGGAACCGTTGACGGGGGCGCTTCATCGTGCGCAGGTGCAGACGTGGTTCGACGAGGAGTTCAGCGGCGGTGAGATGTGGTGGCGCAGCATTCTGGAGCGGATCCGCTCGTGCGAGCTGTTCGTCGTCGCGTTTTCACAGAACTTTCTTGCGTCGAAGGTGTGCGGGGCGCAACTGCAGTATGCGCAGGCATTGGGGAAGCCGATCCTGCCGATCCTGATCGGTCCGGTGGACGGCACGCGGGCAAATCCGCTGGCGGCGATGCAGATCATCGATTTCAGGAATCCCGGCCTCGATACCGGGATCGAGTTGGTGTCGAGTGTGTATGCGCGGCGGGCGGATTCGCGGCCGCTGCCGGATCCCTTGCCCGCCGGCCCGCCGATGCCGTTTGCGAATCTGACGCACCTGGCTTCGACGGTCTCTGGTCCGGCGCTCAATGCTCGCGAGCAGAGCCTGGTGTTGTCGCAGCTGAGGGCGAGCCTCGACGACGCCGGCGCCGATATCGGCGTGCAACACGACATCATCGAGCTGCTTCGCGTATTGAGAGACCGCCGGGACGTGACTTTCCGGACCCGTACCGAAGTCGACGCGATGTTGGCGTCGCTTGGCGCCCGTTCAGCTGCTGACGCGGCGCAACCCGCGACGAGTCAACCGTTCGGTGCGGCTCCTTCGGGCCCGCCGCCGATGGGTACTTCATCTGCGCCGCCGCCTCAAATGGCTACTTCATCTGCGCCGCCGCCTCCGATGGCCCGGCCTCCATACAGTGTGGCCGCCGGGCAGCCGGCGTATCCGACGCCTGCAGCCCGCGGGGAGCGGATAGCAGCGGCCCGTCCGATCAACTTGTCTGTCTTTGCCCCGCCTGTCGTGCAACCCGGAGAAATGTTCATGGTGCAAGTTTTCATTCACGTGCCCGACGAGTACTCCAGAGTCGAAACCCTTGCGCGTTCCTTCGATTCCGCCGCAGAGCCCAGAGGTTCTGGCGGCCTCACTGCACCGGTGGGCGAAGGCGAGCACTTGTCGATCGAATGGTGCTACCCGGGCTGACCGTCGATCAGCCCGTCCGGTCAATGGTCTGGAACGGGATGCGGCAGGCGGTGCAGTTCAGTGCGCGCGCTCCGTCCGGATTTCCGCCGCAAACGGTCATCGGCACGGTCACGGTCAGTCGCTACCGGGTGCCAATTGGCCACGTCAATTTCAAAGTATCCGTGCGAATTCCGGGTGGATCGGGCACTACATCCGCAGAACCCTGGGCTCCGGTGACGGGCATGCACCGCTATCGCCGGGCTTTTATCTCCTACGCGTCGGCCGACCGCAACGAGGTACTCAAGCGGACTCAGATGCTGGCAGGTGTTGGCATCGATTTCTTTCAGGACATCCTCACGATCAAGCCCGGGCAGCAGTGGGAGCGGTTGCTTTACAGCGAAATCGACCGCTGCGACCTCTTCCTGCTGTTCTGGTCATCGGCGGCGCGAAAGTCGCAGTGGGTTGCCAAGGAAGTGCACTACGCTCTCACGCGCAAAGGGGGACGCGACGATGTGGCGCCGGCGATCATTCCAGTGATCATCGAGGGCCCACCACCCGTACCGGCGCCGCCGGAATTGGCGCATCTCCACTTCAACGACCGCATGGTCTATTTCATGGATCCAGGGTCGCGGGGTCGATGGTGGCATCTGCGGCGCAACCGCGCCTGAACGCGCCGAAATGCCTAGCCGAGCACCGGGAGCAGCAGCCGCGACGACGAACGCACAGTGTTCAGGGTGCTGGTGCCTACGCTGGCATGCCGGAAGTTCATGATCGCAGGCGTCGAGTGGTCTTGGTCGTCGCTGGTGAGCACCAGCCGGATGCGGTGGCCCGCCTTGAACCGACGGGCGTTGGGCACCAACGGAATCCGATACACCACGTCATCGCCGATCGGCACCGCCTGGGCGTTCCGGCAGGGCAGCACCGGTGCGCCCGGCCGACTGGCCGACTCGTCGACCTCACGCAGGCTTGCCCGCAGCCACCCGGCGGTGACAGCGGAGGTCTCACCGTCGGGCCCCACGTCTTCGAGCGCCGCGATCCATGCCGTGTCGATGGCGGTCGCCGACGCGACCAGCCGCAGTTCGACGTCGCCAACCATGTCGACGTCCCCGTCGAGCGGCCCGCTGGTCCAGGACAGCGTCGACGGTGGGTCGATGGCGCTGGGCTTGGCCCTGTTGAGGCCAGCTGCGAGCACCATGAAGTCTCGGCTACCGGGCGCACCCTCCTCATCGCCGAGCACGCCGTCGGCGCGCAGCGCGAGTTCGCGATGGGCCGAGCCCGCCGGCGGCCACGAGTCGGCGGCGCGCCACTCGTCGGCGCCGGGCAAGAAGTAGCGGATCGGGGGCCCGTCGAGGATCCCGGTGTCGGCGCCCTTGAGCCAGTGGTCGAACCAGGCCAGCGCCTCGGTGTGCAGGCTTTCCCACGGCCACGTCAGGCCGTACTCGCCGAGCATGGCCACACGCACAGCGGGGTTGTCCGCCAACGCTTTCCACGCGGCGAACGTCGACGGAAGATGCAGCGGCACGTTCTCCCAATCGCATCCGAGATACACCGGGATGTTGATTTCCTTCAGCAAGGGCAGCAGGTTGCGCTGCTCCCACCATTCGTCGCGAGTGGGGTGCTTGACCGCAGCGTCGAGCCACAGCTCGTCCCAGGGGTGAGGGTCGTGCGGCAGCTTGAGGAGCGTGCGCATCATTGTCACGGCCGCTTCGCCGTTCATTGTGGCGAACTTGCGGTGCAGCCGCGGTGTGTTCAGGATCCGGCGGGCCACTCCGACGGCGCTGCTTCGCCATAACCTGTCCGTGCGTTCCGAGGTCAGCCCGATCATCGCGAGAAACGGGGTGACGAACGACGAGCTAAGCAGCCCATGGTGATTCGCGCCCTCGTAGAGGTCGGCCGTCACGGCGACGGGGAAGATCGCCTTGAGGTGTGGCGGCCGTTCGACTGCGGCTTCGAGTTGGGCCATTGCGAAGTAGCTGATGCCGATCATGCCGACATTGCCGTCGCACCACGGTTGCGCGGCGACCCATTCCACGAGGTCATGCAGATCTTGGCGTTCCTGACCGTCGAAGAAACCGAACGTGCCGCCCGAGCCGCCGGTGCCGCGCAGGTTCGCGATGACGTGCGCATAGCCGCGTGGCACCCAGAAGTCCGTCACGCCGGCCTCGATGAACCCGGCCGGAGCGCCGAGGTCCTGGATCTGCCGTGGGTAGGGGGAGGCGGCGATGAGCGCGGGGAAGCGGCCGTCGGAGTCGGGACGGTGGACATCGGCCAGAAGCGTGGTGCCGTCGCGCACCGTGATCGCGGTGTTGTTGTCGGTTCGGGAGGGGTAGCGGGGCTCGCTGAGGTTGCGGTAGTCGCGTCCGGTGGTCTGCGGGCCGTTGAGCGTTCGCGTCATAGTTCCATCTTGCGTGCCAGCCGGCTGATCGGCCTCGCGATGATGCGCTATGTGTGGAAGATCGAGCCGATCGCGTCGATGTCCGCGGACGAGCTGTTGACCGCGGTGGCGCCGAACCCGCAGCGCTACGTCGACGGCGACGTCTGAGTCGCCACGTAGACTCGTTCGGTTCGGTCTGTGTGAAGAAAGAGGTAGGACGGGCGATGAGTGCTTGCGCGAAGAGCAGAGGGCCCAAGTGAGCGGCCATTCCAAATGGGCCACGACGAAGCACAAGAAGGCGGTCGTCGACGCTCGCCGCGGCAAGATGTTCGCCCGGCTGATCAAGAACATCGAGGTGGCCGCGCGGGTCGGTGGTGGTGATCCGGCCGGCAACCCGACGCTGTACGACGCAATCCAGAAGGCCAAGAAGAGCTCGGTGCCCAATGAGAACATCGAGCGCGCCCGCAAACGGGGCGCCGGCGAGGAGGCCGGCGGCGCCGACTGGCAGACCATCACTTACGAGGGCTACGGGCCCAACGGTGTCGCGGTGCTGATCGAGTGCCTGACCGACAACCGCAACCGCGCCGCGGGCGAGGTGCGCGTCGCGGTGACACGCAACGGCGGCAACATGGCCGACCCGGGCTCGGTGGCGTACCTCTTCTCCCGCAAGGGAGTGGTCACGCTGGACAAGGACGGGCTGACCGAGGACGACGTGCTGGCGGCGGTGCTCGACGCAGGTGCCGAAGACGTCACCGATCTCGGGGACAGCTTCGAGATCCTCAGCGAGCCGTCGGACCTTGTGGCGGTGCGGACCGCGCTGCAGGACGCCGGCATCGACTACGAATCGGCAGAGGCGGGCTTCCAGCCATCGGTCACCGTGCCGCTGGACGCCGTCGGGGCCCGCAAGCTGATCAAGTTGGTCGACGCGTTGGAAGACAGCGACGACGTCCAGGACGTCTACACCAACGCCGACATCCCCGACGAGGTGATGGCCGAGCTCGACGAGGAGTAGCCCCTACACCTACACCGCGGCGCGAAACCACACCCCGCGCTCACCGTGCACGAGGTGCCCCGCGCACGGCGGCGCGTAGTGCGTGCCGATGACGAGCGCGGGCGTGTCCATAAGCTCGTCGGCGATGCGCCGCCGAGTCGCCGTTGCGGCGGCCGGGTCCGTGTCGGCATTCATCGTCCAGTCCGGCTCGGCCCACTGCACGGGATGATGCGTCGTGTCACCGGTGATGAAGGCGCGCTCGCCCAGCGACGCGATCTCGACGGAGACGTGGCCGGGCGTGTGACCCGCGGTCGGCGCCAGTCGCACGGCGTCGCAGATCTTGTGGTCGGGCTCCACCAGATTTGCAAGTCCCGCTTCCACGATCGGTCGTACAGCCTTGTCGAAAGTGGGCGTGGACGCGTCGCGGTCGTCGGCCTTCGACCAGTGTTCCCACTCCGCGCGTGCGAACAGATACCGCGCGTTCGGGAAGGTGGGGACGAAGCCATCGCCGTCAGGGATCGTGTTCCAGCCCACGTGGTCGAAGTGCATATGAGTGCACAGCACCACGTCGACCGCGTCGGGTTCGCAGCCGGCGTCGGCAAGCGCGCCAAGGAAGTCGCCGGAATCTTCGGCCCAAAGCTCGTAACCGGGCACAGCATGGCGCCCGAGGCAGGTGTCGACGACGATCCGCAACTCGCCGGTCTCGACGAGCAGCCCGTGGATCGAGATGTCGACCCGCCCGTCCTCACGCAGGAAGTGGGGCTCCAGCCAGTCGCAGTGCGGCGCCAACGCATCCGCGGTCGCCTCGGGCACGAGGCCCGTCAGCGGCAACGGCACCACGACCTCGGGGATGCGCGTGATCGTCACGTCGCCGACCGTCCAGATGATGCGGGTCATCACCGGAATGTACTTCGACTCGTGTCGCTCCCACAGACTGTCCGACCCGGCCGTTAGGGTATCGAACAGCTGTTCGGGAAGGGTTGGGCATGCGTGTCATGGGAGTCGATCCGGGGTTGACCCGTTGCGGGCTGTCCGTGATCGAGAGCAGCGGCGGCAGGCAGCTCATCGCACTCGACGTCGACGTGGTGCGCACGCCCACCGACATGCCGTTGCACCGGCGGCTGCTTGCGATCAGTGATGCGGCCGAATACTGGATGGACACCCACCGGCCCGCGGTGATCGCGATCGAGCGGGTGTTCTCGCAGCAGAATGTGTCGACCGTGATGGGCACCGCCCAGGCCGGGGGAGTGGTCGCGCTGGCCGCCGCGCGCCGCGACATCGACGTGCACTTCCATACGCCAAGCGAAGTGAAAGCCGCGGTCACCGGCAACGGCGGCGCAGGCAAGGCTCAGGTCACTGCGATGGTCACCAAAATCCTTGCACTGCAAGCAAAACCGGCCCCGGCTGACGCCGCCGACGCATTGGCGTTGGCGATTTGTCACTGCTGGCGGGCGCCCACACTGGCCAGGATGGCGCAAGCCGAGGCGCGGGTGGCCGAGCAACGCAAGAAGTTCGAAGCCAAGGTGAAGGCGGCACGATGATCTCTTCTGTCCGCGGAGAAGTCCTCGAAGTGGCACTCGACCACGTCGTCATCGAAGCTTGCGGAGTGGGCTATCGCGTCAATGCGACACCGTCGACGCTGGCGACGTTGCATCGCGGCGCGGAGGCCCGGCTCGTCACCGCGATGATCGTGCGCGAGGACTCGATGACGCTGTATGGCTTCGCCGATTCCGACTCCCGCGACCTCTTCCAGACGCTGCTGTCCGTCTCGGGGGTCGGGCCCCGGCTCGCGATGGCGACGCTTGCCGTGCACGAGGCCCCGGCGCTGCGCCAGGTGCTTGCCGACGGTGACGTCACCGCGCTTACGCGGGTGCCTGGCATCGGCAAGCGCAGCGCCGAACGCATGGTCCTGGAACTGCGCGACAAGATGGGCACGGTCTATGCGACTGCCGGTGCACCCGTCACCAACGGGCACACCGTGCGCGGCCCGGTGATAGAAGCCCTTGTGGGACTTGGCTTTGCGGCCAAGCAAGCCGAGGAGGCCACGGACCGGGTGCTGGCCGGAGAAGACGGCGCAACCACGTCGAGCGCATTGAGGGCCGCGCTGTCGTTGTTGGGTAAGTCCGCATGAGCCGCTTCGATCCGGTGGACGAGGCCGACGAGCGCGAGGTGTCAGCGGCACTCACGGTCGGTGAGGGCGACGTCGACGCCGGCCTGCGGCCACGCACGCTGGACGAGTTCATCGGCCAGCTGCGGGTGCGCGAGCAACTGCAGCTGGTGATCGAGGGCGCCAAAAACCGCGGCGGCACACCGGATCACATCCTGTTGTCCGGCCCGCCGGGGCTGGGGAAGACGTCGCTGGCGATGATCATCGCCGCGGAGCTGGGCAGCTCGCTGCGGCTGACGTCGGGTCCGGCGCTCGAGCGTGCGGGTGACCTCGCCGCGATGCTGTCCAATCTCGTCGAGCACGACGTGCTGTTCATCGACGAGATCCACCGCATCGCGCGGCCCGCCGAGGAGATGCTGTACCTGGCGATGGAGGACTTCCGCGTCGACGTCATCGTCGGAAAGGGCCCGGGCGCCAC
Organism: uncultured Actinomycetota bacterium; assembly: GCA_963744085.1. Taxonomy (GTDB): domain Bacteria; phylum Actinomycetota; class Actinomycetes; order Mycobacteriales; family Mycobacteriaceae; genus Mycobacterium. Next base: position 246,450 of record CAVUSK010000008.1, on the reverse strand, counting down.
ATCGATCCCGCTCGAGGTCGCGCCGTTCACGCTCGTCGGCGCCACCACCCGGTCCGGCGCACTCACCGGCCCGCTGCGCGATCGGTTCGGCTTCACCGCGCACATGAACTTCTACGAGCCGGCCGAGCTGGAGCAGGTGCTCACCCGCTCGGCGGGCATTCTCGGCATCGAGGTGGGTGCCGACGCCGGCGCCGAGATCGCCCGCCGCTCACGAGGAACCCCGCGCATCGCCAACCGGCTGCTGCGGCGCGTCCGCGACTACGCGGAGGTCAGGGCCGACGGCGTGGTCACCCGCGACGTCGCGAAGGCGGCGCTGGCGGTCTACGACGTCGACGAACTCGGCTTGGACCACCTCGACCGCGCGGTGCTGACCTCGCTGATCTGCAGCTTCGGCGGCGGACCGGTCGGTGTGTCGACGCTGGCGGTCGCGGTCGGCGAGGACGCGACGACGGTCGAGGAGGTGTGTGAGCCGTTCCTGGTCCGCGCCGGGATGATCGCGCGAACACCCCGGGGGCGCGTCGCGACGGCGTTAGCGTGGACGCATCTGGGTATCCCGCCGCCCAGCGGGTTCAACGGATTGGGTCAGGCGGGCCTGTTCGACTAGCTGCGAGCGAGGAGGCGACGTTGGACATCACGACAATCCGATTCGGCGGCGCGTTCGGGGTGATCTGCGCGCTCGCGATGATCCCGGCCTATGTCGGGCGCACTCACGACAGCAGCGCTACGTTCGCCACAGCCAACGGCATGGTGCCGCTGTTGCACATCCTTTTCGGCCTCGCGTTCCTCGGTGTGCTCGTCGCGATGTTGCGCCGGGCGGCCGGGCCCACTGCCGGCGTGTACACCGCGTTGGCGGGCGGGGTGCTGTTCTTCACGCTCACCGCAGTAGGATTCGCTGCCGAGGTGGCCTATCCCGCAGCCGTCGTGCGGTTCGGTGATGCGACGATCACCGAGTTCAACGAACCACTGCTGACGCTGGCGACGTGGTTGTACCACTTCTGCCAAATCGGCTCGGTTGCAATGATTTTCGCTGCTTCGGCTATCGTGTGGCGAACCGGCGTGTTGCCAAGGTGGACCGCGGCGGGCGTTGTCCTCGGTTTCCTGCCACTCGTGAACACGTGGATTCCCTTGCCTGCCGCGCTTTCCAGTCTGGTGTGGATTTTCCTGATCGGGGTCGTCATGCTCGTCGCGCCCGGCGGCACGCAGGAATCACGTTTGCACGTCAACGACAACGCACCGGGGATAAGGAACTGACATGGCCGCCACAGCACTGGTCTTCGCCGCCCTTGCGGCGTTGGTGCACGTGTACATCTGGGTCCTGGAGTCGCTGATGTGGACCTCTCCGCGCACGCGCGCCGTGTTCGGGACGTCCGAGGAAGAGGCCGCCACCACCAAGGCGTTGGCGCTGAATCAGGGGTTCTACAACCTGTTCCTGGCCATCATCACCACGCTGGGCATCATCGCGTTCGCGACCGGCTGCACGGCTGTGGGCTCGGCGCTCATCTTCGCCGGCGCTGGGTCGATGGTGCTGGCTGCCGTCGTGCTGGTGGTGTCGTCGCCGGACAAGGCACGGGCCGCGCTCGTCCAGGGTCTATTCCCGGCGATCGCGATCGTGCTGCTCGTCGCGCATCTGGCGCGCTGACGTTACGTCTCCGCCGCGCCCGGGTACCCATCACCGGGTCGGACATAAGGAGACGTCATGAACAAGCTGGACACCGATGTTCCCGTCCGCGGCGGACGGATGCGGATTCCCCGCAGCCGCGGCGCGACAAGCGGATTTCTGCTGATTCTGTTGGGTGCGTGGGGCGCGCTGATTCCGTTCATCGGCCCGAACTTCGATTTCGCGTACACCACCGGCCAGGCCTGGACCGCGGCACGCGGCTGGCTGGAAGTGCTGCCCGGGGCGGCGACAGCGGTCGGCGGCCTGCTGCTGCTGACCTCAGGCAATCGCGCCGCTGCGATGCTGGGCGGCTGGCTCACCGTGCTCGCCGGGGCGTGGTTCGTCGTCGGGCGCGCGTTCGCGGGTCCCTTGCACCTCGGTGATCCCGGCGCGCCGGACGCGGCCACCGACACCAAGCGGTTGGCGCTTGAGCTTTCCTACTTCTCCGCACTTGGCGCAGTGATCGTGTTCCTCGGCGCACTTGCGTTGGGCCGCTTGTCTGTTCGCAGCCTGCGGGATATGCAGTACACGCACCGTCCGGTGACGACGGAGCCGGCGCCTGCGGACGTGCCCGAGGCGGCGACCGACGAGGACGCCCCGGTCACGGAGCAGCCGACCGAACGGGTTGAGACCGCCGAACCCGAGACGCCCCGCCGCCGCACTCTCGGCAACCTGTTCCGCCGTGACCGCAACAAGGCCGCCCGCCACCGCGAAACCACAACGGCCGCTCCTTAATCAAGTTTGGTCCGCCGCCCGCAACTCGGCGAGCCCGTCGGCCCGTCCCTTGACGGGACGATAGCCGAGTTCGCGGCGGGCCTTGCCGATGTCAATCGTGCATTCCTGTGACGACACCCAATAGGTGAACCGCGTCAGCGGTGGCTGACCCGGAAGAGGTGCTGTGCGCCACAGCACCTCACAGGCGCCCGCGATCTGCCCGGCCAGCCAGGTCGGGATCGAGCGCGCGGGTGCCGTGACTCCCTGCGTTTCGAGCAGCGCGGAAACGAAGTCACGAAACACCACGGGGTCGCCATCGGTGACGAAGTAGGCTTCGCCGCCGCGGCCTTTGCGTGCACCGAGGAGAAGTCCTTCGACGACATTGTCGACGTGGGTGACGTCGGTGAGCTGCTTGCCACCGCCGATCCAGGCGAACCTGCCGGATCTGACCATGTCGACCATCGCCGGCAGCAGCGTGGTGTCCCCGGCGCCCCAGACGAATCTCGGACGGATGACGACGGTATCGAACCCGTTGCCGTTGGCGCCCCTCACCGCCAGCTCGGCACGCGCCTTCGTCGCCGCATAAGGCGCTTTCGAATCGGGCCGAAGCGGCGCACTTTCGTCGACGTTACGCAGCGGCTCACCCGCGATCAGGGCCGCCTCGGTGCCACAATGCACGAAGCGCGTGACACCGGCCGCCTTCGCCGCGGACAGGACGTTCTGCGTCCCGATGACGTTGTCGCGGACGAAATCCTCCCAAGGGCCCCATTGTTCGACGTTTGCGGCCAAGTGATAGGCGGTGTCGCAGCCCTGTGCGCCTGCCCGTAGAGCGTCCACGTCGGCGAGATCGCCGCGGACCGCTTCGGCCCCGCGTGCCTCGACCGCAGTGGCGGAGCTGTCTGACCGCGCCAGCGCCCGCACGCAGATGCCTTCGGCCACAAGCCTTTCGATCAGCCGACCGCCGATGAACCCTGATCCACCGGTGACGAATGCGGTTGAGGACTCCATGTCGCGGCTAGTCGATCTTGGCCATGACGTGCTTGACGCGGGTGTAGTCCTCGAAGCCGTACATCGACAGGTCCTTGCCGTGGCCCGACGACTTGAAGCCGCCGTGCGGCATCTCAGCGACGAGCGGGATGTGGGTGTTGATCCACACGCACCCGAAGTCCAGCGCGGCGGACACCCGCAACGCGACCGACACGTCCTTGGTCCACACCGACGACGCGAGTCCATACTCCACGCCGTTGGCCAGTCGAACGACGTCGTCTTCGTCGTCGAATGACTGCACGGTGATCACCGGTCCGAAGATTTCGTTCTGGGTCAACCGGTCGTCCTGGCGCAATCCGCCGATCACGGTCGGCTCGACGTAGTAGCCGGCGTGGCCCTGCCGGTGGCCACCGACCGCCACCGACGCGTGGTCCGGTACCTCGGCGAGGAAACCGAGCACCCGCTCCAGCTGGTTGGCGTTGTTGACGGGCGGCACCCAGGCGTCTTCGTCGTCGGCCGCTCTGCCGAAAGTTGTTGCCGCACTCCGGGCTTGCTCGGCCAGCGCATCGACGAGGTCGTTGGCCACCGACGCGTGCCCGATCACCCGCGTCGCAGCAGTGCAGTCCTGGCCGGCGTTGAAGTACCCGGCGGTTGCGATGGCCTCTGCGGCCGCGGCGATGTCGGAGTCGGGGAAAACAATCACCGGCGCCTTCCCGCCGAGTTCGAGGTGGGTGCGCTTGAGGTGGCCACCCGCCGACACCGCGACGGCGCGTCCGGCCGCGACCGAGCCGGTGATCGACACCATCTGCGGCGTCGGGTGCGCCACCAGCGCCGCCCCCGTGACGCGGTCTCCGGTGACGACGTTGAGCACGCCGGGCGGAAGGTGCTTGGACGCGAGCTCGGCCAGCATGACAGTGGTGACGGGCGTGGTGTCGCTGGGCTTGATGACGACCGTGTTGCCCGCCGCGATCGCGGGCGCGAACTTCCAGATCGCCATCATCATCGGGTAGTTCCACGGCGTGACCTGCCCCACTACGCCGACCGGTTCGCGCCGGATCCAGGAGGTGTGGCCCGTCATGTACTCGCCGGCGGACTTGCCCTCCAAAATCCTTGCGGCACCGGCGAAGAACCTGATCTGGTCGACCATCGGAGGGATCTCTTCAGCCATGGTGACGTGATTCGGCTTTCCGGTGTTGCGGCCCTCGGCCTCGACCAGCTGTTGGGCGGCCTTCTCCACTTCGTCGGCGAAGTCCAACAGCGCCTTCTGCCGATGCGAGGGGGTGGTGCGTTTCCATTCCGAAAATGCCCGCTCCGCAGCGGCATACGCGTTGTCGATGTCTTCGTCGGTGGAAACCGGTGCGGTGCCGTACTTCTCACCGGTGGTCGGGTCGACGAGCGGCATCGTCGCGCCGCTGACCGGATCGACGAGCTTGCCGTCGATGAAGTTCTGCACCGTCGTCATGGGGTGTGCTCCTGTTCGTCAGAGATCCTTCAAAATCAGCGCGAGGACGTCGAGGCCTTCTGTCAACAAGTCGTCGCTGATCGGCAGCGGCGGCAGGAACCGCACGACGTTGTTGAATGTCCCGCAGGACAAGACGATTACGCCGGCCGAATGCGCGCGTGTACACAGCGTGCGGGTCAGCACGGGGTCGGGTTCGGCGGTGCCGGGCTTCACCAGTTCCATCGCGATCATCGCGCCGCGGCCGCGCACGTCGCCGATCCGGTCGTCTTCGGCCTGCATCGGGCCGAGGATGCCCTTCATCACCTGCTCGATCTCGGTCGCGCGCGTGATGAGCCCGTCGGCCTCGATGGTCTCGATCGTGGCCAGCGCCGCCGCGCATGCGATCGGGTTGCCGCCGTATGTGCCGCCCAACCCGCTGATGTGTGGCGCGTCCATGATCTCGGCACGCCCCGTCACCGCGGACAGCGGCAGCCCGTCGGCGATGCCCTTCGCGGTGACGACCAGGTCGGGTTCGATGCCCTCGTGCTCGCAGGCGAACATCTTGCCGGTCCTCGCGAATCCGGTCTGGACCTCGTCGGCGATGAAGACGACGTCGTTGTCGCGACACCAGCCGAGAAGCGCAGGTAGGAAGCCGTCGGCCGGGACGATGAAGCCGCCCTCACCCTGGATCGGCTCGATGACCACTGCGGCGAGGTTGTCGGCACCGATCTCCCTGTCGATCGCGGCGATCGCCCGGGCTGCCGCCACCTCCCCGTCGGTGGCCAGCTCCTTGCTGAGCAGCCCGTCGCGGTACGGGTACGAGAGTGGGGCGCGGTACACCTCGGGAGCGAACGGCCCGAAACCGCTCTTGTAGGGCATCGACTTCGCGGTCATCGCCATCGTCAGGTTGGTCCGCCCATGGTAGGCGTGGTCGAATGCGACGATCGCGGTCTTGCGCGTGAACGCGCGGGCGATCTTTACCGCGTTCTCGACCGCCTCCGCGCCCGAGTTGAACAGCGCCGAACGCTTCTCACTGGTGCCGGGGGTGAGCCGGTTGAGCTGCTCGGCCACCGCCACATAGCCCTCATACGGGGTGATCATGAAGCAGGTGTGGGTGAAATCGGCGACCTGTTGACGCACCGCGTCGACGACCAGGGGCGCGGCGTTGCCGACTGTGGTGACCGCGATTCCCGAGCCCAGGTCGATCAGCCGGTTTCCGTCGACGTCCTCGACGATGCCGCCCCCGGCCCGGGCGACGTACACCGGCATCGTGTTCGCGACCCCCCGCGGCACCGCCGCGGCCTTGCGGTCGATCAGTTCCCGTGACCTGGGACCTGGAATCTCGGTGACGAGCCGGCGGCTCTGTTCGAGGACGGTCAAACGCTCTCCTCAGGCGGCCCCTCCCGGATCGAGCCTAGTGCGAATCAGGCCGTCTGCCCGGTGCTTACCGAATCTTCCAGAGGCCCTTCATATCCGCTCGTGAAGTCGGCGCCCGGCACCGACCACATCTCGCCTTTTGCGCCGCGGATCACCCAGTCCCCGGCGGCCGACTTCGCCGGTCCCTCCAGCGTCTCGACGATCTCGCCGTGGCGCGCCGGCCGGGCCTCGACGATCCCGCATCTGCGCCAGCGGCGGCCGCTTTCGAGTTCATGGGTGGCACGGAAGATCTCGTCGGTCACCGAATGAAGGTCTCCGTCACTGCCTTCGACAGCCCAGTCGCCGGCCTTGGCGTGCATGGTTTCTCCGGACGAGGTCGTCCACGTCCACGGCTCGTGGCGTTGGTCGGCGAGCACCGTGCCGCTGCGCCGGAACTTCTCCCAGACTGGCCGGGAACGGTAGCCCAGCTCGCGCAGGGCCAGCAGGGTGTCGGCCACACTCGCGGTGGCTGCCGTCAGCCGATCGGGGTCGGATTGCACCTGCGCCCAGTCGACAAGCTTGTCGTGGATCTTGCGCGCGTTGTCGCGCACCGGACCGTAGCTCCACCCGGCCTCGCGGTAGTAATGACACCAGTCCTCGTGCTCGGCGCGGGCCATTGCCAGCGCGGCCATGCGGTCGAAGCCCAGCCGCTCGAGTTGCTCCAGGGGCTCGAGGTTGGCCAAGTTGGGGATCGCGGCATATGGCGTGCGTCTGCCGTGCGTACTCCATGTGTGCTCGCCGATCTGCTCGACCATCCACAATGCGTTGCGCACGATGCGTCGATTCGACCCGCGATAGAACTCGTCGAGCTGCGCCCACGGCAACGTCGCCTCGGTGCTGTGGCCCGCTGTAGCGGCGTAGCGCTCGTGGATCAGCCGGGCCGCGCGCTCCCATGCGTCGTGCGCCTGACCCTCGGGCAGGTCCATCGCGAGCCGGTAGGTGCGCAACTTCCCGATCAGCGGCACCCGGTCCTCGGTGACGCGGGCGTTGGGATCCCACGCAAACACCGGTGTCGACGGGAAGCGGCCGGCAAGGCGGGTCGCGGCGGTCGGGTCGATGGGCGCCCCGCCGCCGGCCTTCGTATCGACGAAAATGACTGCCGCCGAGGCTGAGTCACCGTTGGTGAGCAGCCCCGACAGCACGCCGACGGAGGGCGCACGGTTGAGGGCGTCGATCGGCGGGCGATCGGCCGGCAGGCCGATGTCCACGCGATGACGCTGGTGGTCCTCCCGATACTCGTCGGCGTTCTCGGCGACGAGCGTCAAAGCCGGCATCGGCGCCTCGTGGGCATCCGGGTAGAAGTCATGCTCGGCCTGGCGCCGCGCCACATCCGAGAGCAGCGCCAGGGTCAGCGGCGACGTGCCCGCCACAACGAGCCGTTTCACGTCGCCCGGCCCGAAGATCCGGTCCAGCAGCCGGCGCGCGGTGACCTCGTACATTCCCACGGCGTCTGCCACCCAGTGACTGTCCGATCCGCCGAACTGCTGCGCGCGCCACGCCTCGGCCTGCCACGGGTCGTCGATCCGGACGATCAGCGGGACGCGGAGACGGCCGCCTGTCGGCGGCAACTGGTCACTGATCCAGCCGAGACGCTGCAGGTTCGTCCACGGGTCGGGCGACATCAGGTACAACCGGTTCAGCCGCCGCCACAACCGCGGGTTCGGCAGCGTCCTGGGCTCGTCGAACTCGGCGACGATGACGTGGGCGCCCAGCGTGCGGGAGTACCGTTCGCAAGAACCATCCGGGGTCGCCGTGATCACGGCCAAGGTGCTGTCCGGGTCCTGGGAGTTGGCGATCGCGGCAATCATCGACTGCGCGTCCTCGTCGATGCCGACGACGGCCGTGATCGAATCCGCGAAGAACACGCGCGTTCGGTCCACCCGCGACTGGAGCAGTGCGGCGGCAATGCCGAGTACGGCGATGAACACGGCGGCCAGTCCGGCGAATCGTGCCATCTCGAGCGCGATGGGGACCGGCACCGGGCAGCTGCCTTCTTTGACGGTGATGTCGCCGGTGTTGCCTCTGACCAGCGCACCGGCCCAGATGAGCGGGAGAAAGAAGGGGGTGCGTCCCTTGGCGCCGCACGGAACGTAGGCGGCCAGCGCGAGCAACAGGCTGGTGATGCTCAGCACGACGACGAGCGCGATCGACCCACCCGAGCGCCGCCCGCGCGATATCTGGTAGACCGCGACGCAGCCGGCCGCCAATGCCGCCAGCCCCACGGTGAAGGTCGGCCACGAAGCAGGTTTGCCCAGCCACGTCAACCCGGACGGCAAGTGGTCTGGAATGCCGGGAAACAACGCGACCAGCCCGAGATAGCCGAGCACCACTATCGCGACGGTGCAGGCCGTCACAGGTTTCAGCGCCGACCCGCGTCCCACGCGTCGCACCCGACAGTCCTCCCTCTGCCGCGGCGCGGCCTCCGCAGGAATACAGGAATAGTCGCACTTGCCGGGCTGATGCCGGGCGCAATCAGGAGCAGAAGGCAGCGCCGTGGGACCGGATGGCACACTGGTCAGTTGCGAGACCCTGCCTGCACTACACGAAAGACACGTGCCTTCATGGATCAGTTGATCATCTTCTTACCCCTGCTCATCATTTTGGGCGGGTTCATGTACATCGCGTCGCGGCGTCAGAAGCGTGCGCTTCAGGCCACCATCGATCTGCACGATTCGCTGAAGGTCGGGGACCGGGTACACACCACGTCCGGTCTGCAGGCCACGATCGCCGGCATCACCGATGACACCGTCGACTTGGAGATCGCGCCCGGCGTGGTCACCACCTGGATGAAGCTGGCGATCCGCGACCGCATCGAGCCCGACGTCGACGACGAGGCCGAAGACGCCGAAATCACCGAAACCGACGCGGCGGAGGAACCCGACCGCATCACCGCGGAGCCGCAGGGCCGGCGACAACCAGACCAGGACTAACAGCACCCCGTCGGCACGTACGCTCTGCCGGGGTAGCCGAATCGAACGCGAGGAGAACAAAGGACCGTGGCGTCGTCGTCAGCGCCGGTGCGCCCTGCCCGGTACCTGTCGCTGTTCTTGATCCTTCTGATCGGCGTGTACCTGCTGGTGTTCCTGACCGGCAACAAGCAGGCCAAGCCGAAGCTCGGCATCGACCTTCAGGGCGGCACCCGGGTGACGCTGACCGCGCGCACCCCGGACGGTTCCCGTCCCAGCCGCGAGGCGCTTGGCCAGGCGCAGCAGATCATCAGCGCACGCGTCAACGGGCTGGGTGTGTCGGGCTCGGAGGTCGTCATCGACGGCGACAATCTGGTCATCACCGTCCCGGGTAGCGATAGCAACGAGGCGCGCAACCTCGGACAGACGGCCCGGTTGTACATCCGGCCGGTCATCGACGCCGTACCGATTCCCCAGGCCGGGGAGCAGCCGCCCGGTGCCGTGCCGGGCGGGCCGCCGGGAACGATGCCGGGTCTGCCGCCGGGTGCTATCCCGGGGCAGCCACCCGGTGCAGAGCCGGGTGCGCCTCCTGCTGAAGCGCCGGGACCGGCGCCTGGGCAGGCGCCGGCGCCGCCGGGACAACCCGCGCCGCAGCCGCGGCCCTATCCCCAGGATCCGCCGCCGTCCCCAACACCGTCACAGCCGACACCCGCGCCCGCGCCTGCCCCCGGCGCGCCGACGCCGGGCGCACCGCTTCCCCCGCCGCCTGACCCGCGGAAGGACTTGGCCGACAGCATCGCCTTCCAGAAGCAGCTGCGGCAGACCCCGGCGCTGGCCCAAGTGGCGCTCAGCTTGCTGATGGAGCAGCGGTGCCAGGGCCCCGACCCGCTTGCAGGCAACGACGATCCCCAACAGCCGCTGGTGACCTGCTCGACCGACCGCACGCAGATCTACTACTTGGACAAGTCGATCATCAGCGGCGACCAGATCGACACCGCCAGCGCGGGTTACGACCAACAGGGCAACCAGTGGGTGGTGAACCTCAAATTCAAGTCTGCCGCTGCCAACACGTGGGCCGACTACACCGCCGCGCACGTAGGTACCCAGACCGCGTTCACGCTCGACTCGCAGGTGGTCAGCGCCCCGGCCATCAGGGAGGCGATCCCCGGCGGCAACACCCAGATCACCGGTGACTTCACCGCGTCGAAGGCACGCGACCTCGCCAATGTGCTGAAGTACGGATCACTTCCGTTGTCGTTCGAATCGTCCGAGGCCGAAACAGTCTCCGCCACATTGGGTTTGACTTCGCTCAAGGCGGGTTTGATCGCGGGTGCTATCGGGCTCGCGCTGGTGCTTATCTATTCGCTGCTGTACTACCGCGTGCTCGGCCTGCTCACCGGTCTGTCGTTGGTGGCCTCCGGCGCAGTGGTTTACGCGATCCTGATCTTGTTGGGTCGCTATATCAATTACACACTCGACCTGGCCGGCATCGCCGGTCTGATCATCGGCATCGGCACTACCGCGGATTCGTTTGTCGTGTTCTTCGAACGCATCAAAGATGAGATACGCGAAGGGCGTTCGTTCAGATCTGCGGTGCCGCGTGGTTGGGCGCGGGCACGAAAGACAATCGTGTCGGGCAACGCAGTGACCTTCCTGGCCGCCGCGGTGCTGTACTTCCTGGCGATCGGCCAAGTGAAGGGCTTCGCGTTCACCCTCGGCCTGACGACGATCCTCGACGTGGTGGTGGTGTTCCTGGTGACGTGGCCGCTGGTGTACCTGGCGTCAAAGTCGGCGCGGATGGCCAAACCGGCGCTCAACGGCCTCGGCGCCGTTCAGCAGATCGCTCGGGAACGTCGTGCGGCCGCGTACCCGACGGGACAGAGGTAGGCATGGCTACCGGTAAGAATACCGAGAACAAGAGCCGTCATCGCGCGCCCGAGGACGCGGATTCGACGGCCGAAGCGGTCGAATCGCGCGCGGTCGAGGAGAAGCTCGAATCGTCGGACGTGCCTCGCCACGGGTTTTTCATCCGGCTCTACACAGGCACCGGTGCGTTCGAGGTCGTCGGACGGCGCAAGTTGTGGTTCACGGTCAGCGGATTGATCATCGCGATCGCGATCGCCAGCATCGCGATCCGCGGATTCAACTTCGGTATCGACTTCGAGGGTGGCACCAAGGTGTCGTTCCCTCGCAGCGGGGCCACGGTGCAGCAGGTCGAGGACGTGTTCCGCACGACGCTCGGGACGGAGCCCGAGCAGGTTGTCGTGGTCGGGAACGGTGCCTCGGCCGCCGTGCAGATCCGCTCCGAAACCCTTTCCAACGACCAGACCGCCAAGCTGCGCGACGCGCTGTTCAACCAGTTCCACCCCGTCGGGACCGACGGCAAGCCCAGTGCGCAGGCGATCAGCGACTCCGCGGTGTCGTCGACATGGGGTGGGCAGATCACCAAGAAGGCGCTGATCGCACTCGCCGTGTTCCTGGTGCTGGTCAGCCTGTACATCACCATCCGCTACGAGCGCTACATGGCGATCTCGGCGCTGGTGACGATGTTCTTCGACATCATCACCACCGCCGGGGTCTACTCCCTGGTCGGTTTCGAAGTCACCCCTGCCACCGTCATCGGTCTGCTCACCATCCTCGGCTTCTCGATCTATGACACCGTCATCGTCTTCGACAAGGTCGAGGAGAACAGCCACGGCTTCCAACACACCACCCGGCGCACGTTCGCCGAGCAGGCCAACCTGGCCGTCAACCAGACGTTCATGAGGTCGATCAACACCAGCCTGATCTCAGTGCTGCCGATCGTGTCTCTGATGGTGGTGGCGGTATGGCTGTTGGGCGTCGGGACGCTGAAGGACCTGGCGCTGGTGCAGCTGGTCGGCATCATCGTCGGCACTTACTCGTCGATCTTCTTCGCCACCCCGCTGCTGGTAAGCCTGCGGGAACGCACCGAGCTCGTCCGCACCCACACACGCCGGGTCCTGCGCCGCCGTAACGCGGCGGGCGTGGCGGACACACCCGATGAGCCAGCGTCATCCGACGACCAGGAGACCGGCAACGAACCCGTCGCGGCGCTGGCGGGCAAGCCGGCGCCCGGTGCGCGCCCGATCCGGCCGACGGCCACGCGATCCGGACGGCCGTCGGGCAAGCGGCGGCGCTAGTGCGCCACTGGACGGCTGTCTTCGCCGCGGTCGCGCTGCTGGCGTGGTGTGCGCTGACGTCCTGCTCCAGCACCCCCGCGGAGCAGATCGACTACGCGGTCGACGGCCCGCTGACGACCTACAACCCGAACACCGTCGCCGGAGCGGCGTCGGCAGCACCGCAAGCGTTCGCCCGCGTGCTCGCCGGGTTCGGCTATCACGGTCCCGACGGGCAGATCGTCGCGGACCACGACTTCGGCACGGTGTCCGTGATCGGCCGCGAGCCACTTCTGCTGGAGTACACAATCGCCGACAACGCGGTGTATTCCGATGGCAAGCCGATCACATGCGATGACATGGTGCTCGCCTGGGCGGCGCAGTCGGGTCGGCTTGCCGGTTTCAACGCCGCTACCCACGCCGGTTACGCCGACATCTCCACCGTCGACTGCACGCCGGGGCAGAAAAAGGCACGCGTGACGTTCGCCGCGGGCCGCCCGTTCACCGACTACTCGCAGCTGTTCACCGCCACGTCGATGATGCCGTCGCATGTCCTCGCCGACCTGCTGGGCATCGATGTCACCGCGGCGCTGCAGAACAACGAGGAGCCGGCGGTCGGGCGAATCGCCGACGCCTGGAACACGATCTGGGATCTCAAGCCCGGCATCAATCCGCGATGGTTCCCGTCGTCGGGGCCCTACAAGGTGGATTCCGTGCGGCCCGACGGCACGGTGGTGCTGGTGGCCAACGACCGCTGGTGGGCGACCAAGCCGGTGACGAAACAGATCACGGTATGGCCGCGCGGCGCCGACATCGCAGGCCGACTAAAGAACGGCTCCGTCGATGTCGTCGACGTGGCCACCGGGCTCGTCGGCGGATTGACCGTGCCGGACGGCTATCAGCGCACCGACACCTCGTCGGCGGGCATTCAGCAGCTGATCTTCTCCGGGCAGGGACCTCTGGCGGCGCCTGCGGCGCGCCGCGCGCTGGCGCTGTGCACGCCGCGGGACAGCATCGCAGCCGCCGCGAGTGTGCCGATAGCCAACGCGCGGCTCAACCCCGCCGGCGACGACGCGTTCGCGGCCGCGGAGAGCGGCGCCGCCAACAACCAGTACGTGGCCGCGAACGCGTCCGCCGCCCGGGCCGCCCTGAATAACACGCCGCTGACCGTGCGGATCGGCTACCAGGCGCCCAACGCCCGGCTGAACGCGGTCGTCGGCGCGATCACGAAGGCCTGTGCGGCAGCGGGCATCACCGTGCAGGACGTGTCCTCTGACGGCACCGGTCCGCAGACGCTGACGGGCAACCAGATCGACGTGCTGCTGGCCAGCACGGGCGGCGCGACCGGCAGCGGCTCCAGCGGCTCGTCGGCGATCGACGCGTACGACCTGCACACCGCCAACGGCAACAACCTGTCCGGCTACTCCAACCCGAAGATCGACGGCATCATCGACAAGCTGGCCGCCACGACCGACCCGAAGGAGATCGCCCAGCTGCTGACCGACGGCGCCGGGACACTGTGGAACGACATGCCGACGCTGCCGCTGTACCGACAGCAGCGCACGCTGGTCACCTCGAAGAAGACCTACGCGGTGACGAGCAACCCGACCCGGTGGGGCGCGGGCTGGAACATGGACCGATGGGTGCTGAAGGAATGAGCAACCCGGCAGAGATCGCCGACGTGATCGCGTCGCTGACCCGCGATGTTGCCGACTTCCCGTCGCCGGGGATCCAGTTCAAGGACCTGACGCCGCTGCTGGCCGATCCCGACGGGCTGGCCGCGGTGACCGACGCGCTCGCCGAGATCGCCTCGGGCGCCGAACTCATCGCCGGTGTCGACGCGCGGGGGTTTCTGCTCGGCGGCGCGGTCGCGGCCCGGCTGGGCACCGGGGTGCTGGCAGTCCGCAAGGGCGGCAAGCTGCCCCCGCCGGTCTTCAGCGAGACGTACACCCTGGAGTACGGCTCCGCCACGTTGGAGATCCCGGCCGACGGCATCGAATTGCTCGGGCGCAACGTCGTGATCATCGACGATGTCCTGGCCACCGGCGGCACGCTCGCGGCGACCGCGCGGTTGCTCGACTATGCCGGCGCGGCGGTCACCAGCGCGGCGGTGGTGCTGGAGCTGACGGAACTGGGTGGCCGCGATGCGGTGGCTCCACTGCCGGTCATCAGCTTGCGGCAGGTCTGAGCGTTATCCTCGGTATGTAGGAGGTGGCGATGGCGGCTGACGACCAAGGCGTGGGCCAGGCTGTTCAGGCGCCGCCCGTGCCTGCTGAGACTCCTGCGACTACGAAGTCGTCCAGCGCGTCGCGGCGTGTTCGCGCGCGCCTCGCGCGCAGGATGACCGCCCAGCGCAGCGCCGTCAACCCTGTGCTCGAGCCGCTCGTCGCGGTGCACAAGGAGATCTACCCCAAGGCCGACCTGACGATGCTTCAGCGAGCGTACGAAGTCGCCGAGGAACGGCACGCCACCCAGTTCCGCCGGTCCGGCGACCCGTACATCACCCACCCTCTGGCCGTCGCGAACATCCTGGCCGAGCTCGGCATGGACACCACCACGCTGATCGCCGCGCTGCTGCACGACACCGTTGAGGACACGGGCTACACAGTGGACGCGCTGACCGCCGACTTCGGTGAGGAGGTCGGCCATCTCGTCGACGGGGTCACGAAGCTTGACAAGGTCGTGCTCGGCACCGCCGCCGAAGGCGAGACGATCCGCAAGATGGTGATCGCCATGGCCCGCGATCCCCGGGTGCTGGTGATCAAGGTTGCCGACCGGCTGCACAACATGCGAACGATGCGGTTCCTGCCGCCGGAGAAGCAGGCGCGCAAAGCCCGGGAGACGCTGGAAGTCATTGCACCGCTGGCACATCGGCTGGGCATGGCGACCGTCAAGTGGGAACTCGAGGATCTTTCGTTCGCGATCCTGCACCCGAAGCGGTATGAGGAGATCGTGCGGTTGGTGGCCGATCGCGCGCCGTCGCGCGACACATACCTGGCGAAGGTGCGCGCTGAAATCGTCTCAATGCTCAACGCGTCCAAGATCAACGCGGTTGTCGAGGGCCGGCCCAAACACTACTGGTCGATCTACCAGAAGATGATCGTGAAGGGCCGCGACTTCGACGACATCCACGACCTCGTGGGTGTGCGGATCCTGTGCGACGAGATTCGCGACTGCTATGCCGCTGTGGGCGTGGTGCATTCGCTGTGGCAGCCGATGGCCGGACGGTTCAAGGACTACATCGCGCAGCCGAGGTTCGGGGTGTACCAGTCGCTGCACACCACGGTGGTGGGCCCGGAGGGCAAACCGCTGGAGATCCAGATCCGCACCCGGGACATGCACCGCACCGCAGAGTACGGAATCGCCGCGCACTGGCGGTACAAGGAAGCCAAGGGCCGTAACGGTTTACCGCACAGTCATGCCGCCGCCGAAATCGACGACATGGCTTGGATGCGTCAACTTCTGGACTGGCAGCGTGAGGCTGCCGACCCCGGCGAGTTCCTGGAGTCTTTGCGCTACGACCTTGCGGTGCAGGAGATCTTCGTGTTCACGCCGAAGGGCGACGTGATCACGCTGCCCACCGGGTCGACGCCGATCGACTTCGCCTATGCGGTACACACCGAGGTGGGTCACCGTTGCATCGGGGCCAGGGTGAACGGCCGTCTGGTCGCGCTCGAACGCAAACTCGAAAACGGCGAAGTGGTCGAGATTTTCACGTCCAAGGCACCCAACGCGGGTCCGTCCCGGGACTGGCAGCAGTTTGTGGTGTCGCCCCGCGCCAAGGCCAAGATCCGCCAGTGGTTCGCCAAGGAGCGTCGCGAGGAAGCGCTCGAGGCCGGCAAGGACGCGATCGCGCGCGAGGTACGCCGCGGTGGACTTCCGTTGCAGCGCTTGATGAATGCCGAGTCGATGGGTGCGCTGGCGCGCGAGTTGCGCTATGCGGACGTGTCGGCGTTGTACACGGCGGTGGGCGAGGGTCACATCTCGGCCCGGCACGTGGTGCAGCGGTTGCTTGCGCAATTGGGTGGCGACGAAGCCGCCGAAGACGAGCTCGCCGAGCGCTCGACGCCCGCCACCATGCCGGTCCGTCAACGCAATATCGAGGACACCGGCGTGGCGGTGCCCGGAGCGCCCGGCGTGCTGACAAAGCTGGCCAAGTGCTGTACCCCGGTGCCGGGCGACAACATCCTCGGCTTCGTCACCCGCGGCGGCGGTGTGAGTGTGCACCGGACGGACTGTACGAACGTCGAGTCGCTGCAGCAGCAGGCCGAGCGGATCATCGACGTCGAGTGGGCGCCGTCGCCGTCGTCGGTGTTCCTGGTGGCCATCCAGGTGGAGGCGCTCGACCGGCACCGGCTGCTGTCCGACGTGACCCGGGTGCTCGCCGACGAGAAGGTCAACATCCTGTCGGCGTCGGTCACCACGTCCGGCGACCGGGTGGCGATCAGCCGGTTCACCTTCGAGATGGGCGACCCGAAGCATCTGGGCCACGTGCTCAATGTGGTTCGCAACGTCGAGGGCGTCTACGACGTCTACCGCGTGACGTCCGCCGCCTGACCTTCTCCCGCGGTTCTGCGCCTGCTCGGCGCGCAGCTTGGTGAACAGATGTTTGTGCGTCGATACCGCGGGTATCGCGGTTTCGTGACGTTCGACCTGACGCCGACGGCGGCGCAACACGATTTGACCAAGCGCGCGCACGAGTTCGCCGAGGACTGCATCCGGCCGGTGGCCGGCGAGTATGACAAGCGACAGGAATTCCCGTGGCCCGTCCTCGAGGAGGCGGCCGAGCGGGGGTTCTACAGTCCGCTGTTCTATCGCGATCTGATCGGCGACCCGACGGGCCTGTCGCTGCCGATGTTCATGGAGGAGATCTTCTGGGGCTGCGCGGGCATCGGGTTGGCGATCGTGATGCCGGCGCTGGCCTTGTCGGCGATCGGCCAGGCCGCCTCACCGGAGCAGATGCTTCAGTGGGCGCCCGAATGTTTCGGCACACCTGGAGACTTGAAGCTTGCCGCGCTGGCGATCTCCGAACCCGAAGGCGGCAGCGACGTTCGCAACCTGCGCACCACCGCGACTCGCGACGGAGACGACTGGATCATCGACGGCCACAAGATGTGGATCGGCAACGGCGGCATCGCGAACGTGCATGTGGTGAACGCGGTCGTGGACCAGGAGTTGGGTCACCGCGGCCAGGCGCTGTTCGTGGTGCGCGGTGGCACACCGGGTTTGGAGATGGTGCGCAAACTCGACAAGCTCGGGTGCCGCGCGTCGCACACCGCGGAGCTGAAGTTCGACGGCGTCCGGGTGCCGGGGGAGAACCTGCTGGGCGGTCAGGAGAAGCTCGAGCACAAACTGGCCAAGGTGCGTGAGGCGTCGAAGGGCAAGCGGTCCGGCTCGGCGACGCTGGGCACCTTCGAGCAGACGCGGCCGATGGTCGCCGCGCAAGCGCTCGGAATCGCCAGGGCTGCACTGGAATACATGACCGCTTACGCAAAGCAACGGGAGGCGTTCGGTGCGCCGATCATCGACAACCAGGGCATCGCGTTCCCGCTCGCCGAAATCGCGACCCAGATCGACGCGGCCCGGCTGTTGACGTGGCGGGCGTCGTGGATGGCGGCCAACGGCGTTGCGCTCGAACGCGGGGAGGGCTCGATGTCGAAGCTCGCGGCCAGCGAGGTCGCGGTCAGGGCCACCGAGCGGGCGATCCAGACGATGGGTGGGTGGGGCTACATCACCGACCATCCCGTCGAGAAGTGGTACCGAGACGCCAAGCTATACACGATCTTCGAAGGCACCAGCGAGATTCAGCGCGTCGTGATCTCCAATGCGCTTGGTGCAGCCGACGGAAAGCCGCCCTTGCATTTCGAGCTCGAGCCGTCGGGAGGGCCGCTGAACAAGATGTTCGGGCGTGGCACGCCGCTGCGAAGCCGCGCCGCGGACACCGCGCTCGCGATGAGAGACCGTGTGCCGGAGCCGATCATGAAGGTCGCGATGAAAATGCTGCGCCCACCGCGGTAGGCCAGTGCGCGACGCTCGACTGTGAATCTGGCGACGGCGGATCGGCGTGTCGCGTCGCTGAGTTCACTGTCGCGGCGGTTGTTGTTAGTCCAGCCGCGCCGACTGGATTACGACGTCGGTCTTCGGCTTGCCGTCGGGCGAACCGTCGACCGTTCCGGCCTGGGCGATCTTGTCCAGTACGCCCATGTCCTTGTCGTCGACCTTGCCGAAGACGGTGTAACCCGGTGGCAGCTGCGAATCCTTGTAGACGATGAAGAACTGGCTGCCGTTGGTCCCTGGCCCGGCGTTGGCCATGGCCAGCGTGCCGCGGGGGTAGATGACCGGTTGGCTGAGCGCGGGATCGTCGGGCAGGTACTGGTTGGTCGGGTACTCGTTGGCGAACTGGTAGCCGGGGCCCCCTGAACCGTCACCCTTCGGGTCGCCGCACTGCAACACAAACAAGCCGGTTCCAGTCGTCAGCCGGTGGCAGTGCGTGTCGTTGAAATAGCCCTTCTGGGCCAGGCTGGCGAAGCTGTTGACTGTGCACGGTGCCTGGGCGTTGTTCAGCTGTACGCCGATCGGACCCTGGTTTGTGGCGATGCTCATGCTGATGTTGGCCGGATCGGTGGGCACCGTGCCCGACTTCGGTGGGTCGACCTTCTTGGCCGCAGGTTCGTTCGGTGTGGCCGGGTACTGGCAATTGGCGCCCAGGCCGGCCGGCGGCTTGAACGGCGGCAGAACTCCGGCCTGCGGAGGGGTGGTGTCCTGCGTCGGTGCCACCGAGCTGGTGGTGCTCGAGGCCGTCGGGGTGGTGTTCGAGCTCTTGTTGAAAACGAACTGCCATACCGCCAGACCGGCCACGATGACGACGACCCCTACCGCCGCCGCGATCGTCACGATTCGGCGGCGACGTGCCTGCTGGGCACGCCGCTCGAGCTGGCGTTCCAATTTGCGCTTCGCTGCCGCACGCCGCTGCTTGCTGGTCGGCACGCCGGTGTCCTCCTGTGTCTGCTCTTCGCCCGAATCGGCACTCATGGCCACCGAGTGTGCCATGCAGCACTGAGTGCCCCGCTCGGCAGTGGGAAACTAGACCCGTGTTGCTGACCGGATTCGCGGCGGGCATGTTGCAGTGCAACTGCTACGTGCTGGCCCAACGACCAGGTGCGGACGCCATCGTCGTCGACCCTGGGCAGCGGGCGATGGCGCCGCTGCGCCGGATCCTCGACGAGCACGAGCTGACCCCCGCGGCGGTGCTGCTGACCCACGGGCACGTCGATCACATCTGGTCGGCGCAGAAGGTGGCCGACACCTACGGCTGCCCCGCCTACATCCACCCCGAGGACCGGTTCATGCTGGCCGACCCGATCAAGGACCTCGGGCCGCGCCTCGGCCAGCTGCTGTTCGGCGCACTGTTCCGCGAACCCAAGCAGGTGGTGGAGCTCGACCGCGACGGCGACAAGATCGACCTCGGAGGAATCACGGTGACCGTCGACCACACGCCGGGTCACACCCGCGGGTCGGTCGTCTTTCGCTTCAGCGGAGAGGTCGGAGCCGGCCCGTCCGACGTCGTCTTCACCGGCGACACGCTGTTCAAACAGTCCGTGGGCCGCACCGACCTCCCCGGCGGCAGCGGTCGTGACCTGCTGGGCTCGATCGTGACAAAACTCTTGGTGCTCGACGACGACACCGTGGTACTACCGGGACACGGCGAATCGAGCACCATCGGCGCCGAACGCCGCACCAACCCATTCCTCAAAGGCCTGAGCCCGTGACCGAGTTTCAAGCGCCCAAGGGCGTACCCGACTACCTGCCGCCCGAGTCGGCCGAATTCGTCGCAGTGCGCGACGGGCTGCTCACCGCGGCACGGCTGGCGGGCTACGGCGACATCGAGCTGCCGATCTTCGAGGACACCGCGCTGTTCGCCCGCGGCGTCGGCGAGTCCACAGATGTGGTCTCCAAGGAGATGTACACGTTCTCCGACCGAGGTGACCGATCCGTCACGCTGCGCCCCGAGGGCACGGCTCCAGTAATCCGCGCGGTGATCCAGCACGGGCTGGACCGCGGGCCGCTACCGGTCAAGCTGTGCTACGCCGGGCCGTTCTTCCGCTACGAGCGCCCGCAGGCGGGCCGCTACCGCCAGTTGCAGCAGGTTGGGATCGAGGCGATCGGCGTCGACGACCCGGCGCTCGACGCCGAGGTGATTGCGATCGCCGACGCCGGGTACCGCTCACTGGGACTTGCGGACTACCGGCTGGAGGTCACGTCCCTCGGCGACGACACGTGCCGTCCGCAGTATCGCGAACTGCTGCAGGAGTTCCTGCTCACCCTCGATCTCGACGAAGAAACCCGACAGCGGGCCCGCATCAACCCGTTGCGCGTGCTCGACGACAAGCGCGCGCACGTCCGCGATCAGCTCGCTGAGGCGCCGGTGATGCTCGATCACCTCTCTGAGGAGGCCAAGCGCCACTTCGAATCCGTTCTCGCCCACCTCGACAGGCTGGCTGTGCCGTACGCGATCAACCCCCGCCTGGTGCGCGGTCTGGACTACTACACGAAGACGACGTTCGAGTTCGTCCACGACGGCCTCGGAGCTCAGTCCGGAATCGGTGGCGGGGGCCGCTATGACGGGCTGATGCGCGAGCTCGGTGGAAAAGACTTGTCCGGCATAGGTTTTGGGCTCGGCGTCGACCGAACTATGCTCGCGCTGCGGGCGGAGGGCAAGACGGTCGGCGATGCGTCACGATGCGACGTGTTCTGTATTCCGGTGGGGGAGGACGCCAAGCTCGACATGACGGCGGTCGCCAAGACGTTGCGAGCCGCCGGCGTGAGGGTGGACGTCGCGTACGGCGACCGCGGACTCAAGGCGACGATGCGCGCGGCCGACCGGTCCGGCGCGTCCGTCGCGCTCATCAAGGACGACGACGCCGAAATCAAGGTCAAAGACCTCTCGACAGGGGAGCAGGTCGACGTCGCCGCCGACGCTGTCATCGCCGAGGTCCTTTCCCGTCTCGGCCGTTAGCACCTCGGGCCTGCGTAACGATCCGGTACCGTGCCGCGATGTGACTTACATGCGGAAAGCGGCTACCCGATTCGGCGCATCATTGCTTGCTGCCGCGGGCCTCATGTCTACCCACGCAATTGCCGGCGCCGATCCCGATGTGCACCAGGTCCAGTACACGATCACGACTGGCATGGATACCTCCGTCAGCCTCAATTACCTGGCAGCTGAGCCAGCGAGCCGGGCCGCGTTGGATGCGGACCCGAACGCATATCTGCGCAACGAGCGAGTCTCCATCGCTCCGGGCGCTCCGTGGGTGTTCGAGACGACGTTGAAGGACACCAGCTGGGCCTATGTCAATGCTGGAGGCGCCGCGCACTATAACGGGTCTCCGAACCCGCATTGCGAGATTGCAGTCGACGGCCAGGTAGTCGTGCAGCAGGACGGAGAGAGCGGCGTGCAATGCACGCTGCGGGCCTGGTAACGGATCGATCGCGGGCAACAGATGCGGATTCCGCTGATGCGCGGCCACGTTGTGCTGTGCGGTCTTGGTTATGTCGGCACTGTTTTCCTTCGCCACCTGCGGGAGGCCGGAATTCGCGCCGTGGTGGCTGAAACGGACCCTGCAATCGGTCGGTATCGGGCGGGCGTCACGACTTTTGGCTGTCTGTTCGCTCGACGCGGTGAACGCCGAAATCGTCGCCGTCGCACGCCAGGCCGTGACCGGCCGGTCCCGCGGTGAGTTCCGCTGTCTGGCCCAGATCGGTGACCCGCAGCTGCGGGCATTGCTGCGGATTCAGGAGATCGAGCGCACCGATGCCGGGGCGTCGTCACTGGACTTTTTCAACACCGACGAGATCAGTGCCCGACTGCTGCTCGAGGAGTATCCCGCAGTCACCGAGCATCACCGGCCGCACATCCTGCTAGGCGCGTGGCTGGTGGTGCACGCGGCCCGGGACTGGTTTGACCGGCGCGGCGATGACGCCACCCCGCTGCTGGTCACCGTTCTCGACCACGACGGCGAGCGGCGCCTGCGCGAGCTGCTTGGCCAGAATCCTCCTCTCGACCAGGTATGTCGGTTTGTCCACGGCTCGCCGTCCGTCCTCAATATCCGCGGGCTACCGGGGCGACACCGCGACGCCAACCTCCCGCGACCTACCCGCGCGTACCTGGCCGCGGACAGCGACGAGCAAGCACTTGAGACCGCGCTCACATTGCGGCACGAACTGGACTCCGACATCCCGTTGGTCGTCGCACTGTCGCGCTTCGAAGGGGTGACCCGGCTCATCAGGGACGCGAAAAGTGTTGGCGGACTGACGAAAGGAGTCGAATCGGGCGCAGGCGCGCGACATCGCGGCCAAGTTGCGCAGCACCGGCTGTGAGATTTTGCCATTGCGCGACTGGTCCGCGTCCGAGTTCAAGTTCACCCCTGCGGAGCTGGAGATCCTCGCGGTCGCCGAGCACGACCGCTGGGTTCGTGAGCGCCGCCAGTCGGATGGACGCAAGGCCCCATGGACCCCGACCGCAAGAAGACACCGTATCTGGTGCCGTTCGACGAATTGCCCAGCGACATCAGGTCTTTCGCGCACACGAACTGATCGACGGCTACTCAGTCACCCACTGAAGACATACACCCACGCCTGCGCACCTGAGCGCAGCGGAACGAGCACCCGCCGGTAGTCGTCGACCTCGTACTCGTCGGCGGCCGCCAGGTCCGCCTCGCTGATCGCGAACACAGTGCCCTGGATTTCCGCGCCTGCGCGGTCTGTCGGCCGCAGGATCGGGTGGCGGTCGCTGCCGCTCGTCGCGATCACGTGCGGCTCGGTGATCGTCACGTGGTCCAGCTCGAAGCCGACGATCGCGTCGTCACGCCCGTCGAGCTCGCGACCGAAGGTCGTCAGCTGGACCTCAAGCTGTCGCAGCGTGCCGTACGAGAACAGCAACTCCGTCACGCCCCACAGTCAAGCAGCAGCGCGGCGACTTGACAGGTTCTCGAACAGGCGTTCGAATAGAGGTATGCGGTGGGACGGCCAGGATGTCCGCGTCGACGACGGAGCGCTGCCGGGGTTGCAGCGCATCGGCTTCGTGCGCAGCGTGCGCACACCGCAGTTCGAGGGCATCACGTTCCACGAGGTGCTGTGCAAGTCGGCGATCAACAAGATCCCGAACGCGGCCATGCTCCCGTTCACCTACACCGTCAACGGTTACCGTGGCTGCTCGCACGCCTGCCGCTACTGTTTCGCCCGGCCCACCCACGAATACCTTGAGTTCGATCCCGGCACGGACTTCGATACCGAGATCGTCGTCAAGACCAACGTCGCCGACGTGCTGCGCCGTGAGTTGCACCGGCCGTCGTGGCAGCGCGACACCATCGCGCTGGGCACCAACACCGACCCCTACCAGAGGGCCGAGGGGCGGTATGCTTTGATGCCGGGAATCATTGGCGCACTTGCTGATTCGGGCACACCGTTTTCCATCCTGACGAAAGGCACGCTCTTGCGCCGCGATCTCGGCCTGCTCGCTGCGGCGGCCGACAGCGTGCCGATCAGCCTCGCCATCTCGTTGGCGGTCGCCGACCCCGACGTGCACCGCGATCTCGAGCCCGGAACCCCGTCCCCTCAGGCGCGGCTGGGTTTGATCGCGGCGATCCGCGAGGCCGGCTTCGACTGCCACGTGATGGTCGCACCGGTGCTGCCGTATCTGACCGACTCGGTCGGGCATCTCGACGGGCTGCTGCGGCAGATCGCCCACGCCGGAGGCACTTCCGTCACGGTGTTCGGGCTGCACCTGCGCGGTTCCACCCGCGGCTGGTTCATGTCCTGGCTGGACCGCTCGCACCCGGAACTGGTCGGGCGATACAGCGAACTGTATCGCCGCGGCGCGTACCTGCCTGCCGACTACCGAAATATGTTGCGTAGGCGCGCCGCCCCGCTGGTCTCCAAGCATGGATTGACCGGCGACAAGCGGACATTCACAGCGCCGCCCGCAAACGCACGTGTGGCCGCGGCCGTGCAGCCGACCCTGTTCTGAGGTCATACGCCTTGATCGGCGTCAAATGGCTTGGGAATCTGCCGCTTTGTCGATGAACTCTGCCAGTAGCCGGCTGACCACCGTTTCGATTCTCGACTCGATCGAGGAGGCCAGTGTCGCGGCGACCGACGCGACGGCCTGGGTACGGAATCTGACGAGCATCGTGATCAACTCGGCGACCTCGGCGTCCTTCGGCAGTGTCTCGCCGGGCTCGATGAGTTTGACGACGTGCTCCGCGCCGGCGCGCACCAGAATGGCGCTGATCTCGTCGATGAGCGGCAGCACCTGCTCGTGCAGGTCGATCAGGCTGTCGAGGCTTATTCCGTACCCGCGGATTTCGGTGAAGGCGTCGATGAGCCTCGGCCGCATCACGGTGGCGTTGTCGCCGTCGATCTTCACAAGGTGAAGCGCGACAAGGCGGTTGAGCGCCGCGGGGTCGTCGATGCGCCTCTCCACCTCCGCGCGCGGACGGGTTTGCGGCTTCTCCGCGGCCCATGTCCCGACGAGCGCGTTCTCCAGGCCGAGGACGTCACCGAGGTCTTTGCCTTCCTCCCAGGCGCTGAGCATCTCGTCGACGTGGGCCATCGTGTAGCCGCGGTCGAGCATCGAGGTGATCAACCGCAGTCTGGTGAGATGGCTGTCGTTGTACAGCGCGATGCGACCGACCCGAAGCGGCGGATGCAGCAGCCCGCGGTCTCGG
Source organism: uncultured Actinomycetota bacterium (assembly GCA_963744085.1). Taxonomy (GTDB): domain Bacteria; phylum Actinomycetota; class Actinomycetes; order Mycobacteriales; family Mycobacteriaceae; genus Mycobacterium. The sequence continues at coordinate 221,467 of CAVUSK010000008.1, read as the reverse complement.
TACACGCGGATGTTGCGGGTTGTCGTACCGGCCAGTCGCGCCAGGTCGTCGATGCGGTATTCGCCGGACATGCTTGTGCCGTAGGGCTCCCGGGTCGCGGCGTCGAACAGCTGCGCCACCGCGGTATCGATGATGTCGCGTGACTGCCGGCGCACACGCCCTGGCGCACGCCGCAGGTTGGCCAGCACCGCGGTGATGCCGGAGGGCTGGTGGCGCGACGGTCGTTGTTCGGCCATCTCAGGCCAACGACCGCGTTGGTGTGCGAGCCGGGCGCTCTCGCGCCGCGACGCGGTAGTGATCGAGCCGGAAGGTACGCATCTGCCGAAGATACTGTGTGGCGAACCCCGGATACATCGCGGCGTTGAACCCGTCCTTGGTGAGGTACCAGCTGCTGCATCCCGACATCCACGTTGTGGCCTTGAGCCTGCATTGGATGTCGTTGTTGTAGCGGCGCTGTTCGTCCTCGCGCACGTCGAGGTAGGCCACGTCGTCGCGGAGAATCGCGGTGATGCCGGCCACCGCGTAGTCCAGCTGGCCTTCGACGTAGGCCAGCAGCGAATTATGGCCCGGCCCGGAATTGGGCCCGGTCATGAAGAAAAGGTTGGGGTAGCCGTGCGCGTTGATGCTCTTGTACGCCTGGGCCCCGCCGGCCCATTCCGCTGCCAGCGAGCGGCCACCGAGCCCGGTCACCGGGAACGGCGGCCCCTGCAGGTGCACGTCGTAGCCGGTCGCGAACACGATGCAGTCGAGGTGGTGTTCGATGCCGTCGCTGGTGCGTAACCCGTCGGGGCTCAGCGTCGCGATGGGCCAATCGATGAGCTTGCAGTTGTCCCGCTGCAGCGCCGGGTAATAGTCGCTGGAGATGAGCATCCGCTTGCAGCCCGGGGTGAAGCTCGGCGTGAGCTGGCGGCGCAGCCACGGGTCCTTGACCGTGCGCCGCAGGTGCAGCTTGCCGAGGCTGGCCACCACCGACGTGAGCGGCGAATTCCACACCAGCGCAAGGGCACTGATCTCGTGGCCCCAGAACAGCGCCTCACGGGCCAGCTGCTGGGCGGCCGGCACCTGGGCGAACAGGGTCTGCACGGCGGGCGGGGTGGACGGATTCCAGCGCGGCAGTACCCAGCCGGGAGTGCGCTGGAAAACCTTGACGAACTCGGCATGTTTGACCAGTTCCGGCACGATCTGAATCGCGCTGGCGCCGGTGCCGATCACCCCGACGCGCTTACCTGCGAAGTCGTAATCATGGTCCCAGCGGGCGCTGTGGATCTTGTGCCCGCGATAGCTGTCGATCCCGCGGATGTCGGGGAAGCACGAGTCGGCCAGCGGACCCGAGGCCAGGACGACGGTGCGGGCACGAAACCGTCTGCGCTGCTTGGTTGTCGCGGTCCACACACCCGCATCGGCATCGAAGGACAAGCCGTTGACCTCGGCGCCGAATCGGATGCGGCTGTCCAGGTCGAACTGGCTGGCCATCTCTTCGATGTGCCGGCATATCTCGGATCCCGACGGATATGCGCTCGACCAGTTCGGATTCTTGACGAACGAGAACGAATACAGCAGCGACGGGATATCGCAGGCGATGCCCGGATAGGTGTTGTCGCGCCATGTTCCGCCGACCTGCTCGGCGCGTTCGAGGATCACGATGTCGTCGACGCCTGCTTCGGCCAGCTTGATCGCAGCGCCCAGGCCGGTGAAGCCGGCACCGACGACGATGGTCGAGTGGATGTGGTTGGGCACGTGAGTCTCCTTACGCCGCCGGCTCGTGCGTGAGCTCCTTGAACCAGCTCGGTATCGGCCGCAGCAGCACCCTGGGATATCGGTCCGACAGCCAGACCATCGAGTTGGCCAGCAGGTGGTAGGGGTGACGCGGGTTGACGACCATCGCGGCGTGGCGCTTGAGCACCTGGTACGTCGGCACCCGCCAGGTGTGCTCGCCTCGCTCGCCGAGTTGCTTGAACCGCTTCATCGCGTTGTACAGCCGCTCGGGTTCCATTCCCATGTCCGCGATCTCGTTACGCACGCGGTTGAGCAGCGGAACATACATCAACGCGCCGATGATGAGGCTGGGCGTGGCGACGGTTCCGACGAACTGGATCGCGAGCCGACGGGTGGTTGCGTGCCCGATCATGTTCAGCACTTCGAAATCGACTGCGAGGTGGCGTGATTCGTCATTGTTGATCTTTTCGAACACCTTGTGGCACAACGGATCGTGGACCTCGTCCAGCAGAAATTTCAGCAACGCGCCGTCGAGCGCGACCTCCAGCATCGGGATCACGGTGCCCAGCACCGACAGCGGCATGTCGTCGGAATAGCGATCCAGCCATTCGATGGCCAGCCGGATGTTGACATTGGGTTCCGGCATTTCGCCGTCGTCCAACATGTCCCACCGTTTCATCAGCGCCAGCTCGGCATTGGCGTGCCGCTGCTCTTCGGCGTGGAAGTAGCGGTAGATCTCGGCGACCGTCGGCGTCGGCGCCTTCTTGGCCATTGCGGCGAAACCGCGCGCGCCGATGTTCTCGATCCAGCACAGGTCGGCCATGAACGCCTTCAGCTTCGGCCGGAACTCGTCGCTGATCGTTTCGGCCCCGGGTTCGTGCCAGTCGAAGTCGGCCAGCGCCCACTGCCGGTCCTTGATTTTCTCGAGCATCGCATCCATGTCGATCGCCATGGTGACCTCCTCTATTGCTGGATACGGCCGACGAGACCGATGGCGCGGGTGTAGACCGCTGGTGCGAATCGCTTGATGCCCCAGCCGATCCGGGCATCGAATTGCGGCATGCAGTAGAGCCCGCCGCGGTCGTGTGTGTCCAGGCAAGTCCTCGCGACGCGGTCAGCCGAGAATCCGGTCCACCGCATCAGCGTGTTCGCGAGATCGCTCGATTGTGCGGTGATCCGGCCGGCCTCGACGATGTTGGTCTTGACGAACGTGGGGCACAGCACCGTGACGTTGACGCCGGTGCCGCTGAGCTCGGCGGCCAGCGTCTCCGACAGCGACAGCACACCGGCCTTGCTGACGTTGTAGGCGGCCATGTTCGGCGCAGCTCCGAACGCCGCGGCGGAGGCGACGTTGATGATGCCGCCGTAGCCCGCGTCACGCAGGAGTGGGGCGAACACGTGGCAGCCGTGAATCGGGCCCCACAGGTTGATCCCGAGCACCCATGACCAGTCTTCGAGCGAGAACTCGCCGACGGCGCTGCCGCCCGCGCCAACGCCGGCGTTGTTCACCACGAGTGTCGGCGCGCCGTCGAACCATTCTTGGGCTTCGGCGGCCAGCCGCGATACGTCCTCGGAGTGGGAGACGTCGCAGCGCAATGCGATTGCGGTGCTGCCCTTGTCGGTGATCGCGTCGACGGTGCGCTGGGCGGCCAGCTCGTCGATGTCGCTGCACACCACTCGCCCTCCCCGGCGCGCCAGCTCTACCGCGAACGCGGCGCCGATTCCGCTGCCCGCACCGGTGACAACCGCGGCGGCGTTGCGACTGCGTTTCGCCGATCCGAACATGGCTATCCCGTCTCTTGTCTCGCGATGCCGCCAGATGTGCTGTTGCTCAACGCGTTCGAGATGAACTGCGCGGCATAGCGCATCGCTGGCCTGGCCTCGGGCGTCAGCCGCGGTAATGCCTGGAACACATGCGCCTGGTCCGGCCACACCTGCAGATCGCACGTCGTCCCGGACGCTCGGACATCTGCGGCGAGCCGACGTGCGTCCGCCGCGAGAAACTCGGCACCGCCGGCCTGGATCAGTGTTGGTGGCAACACCGGCCCGCTCGCGACATCGTGTGCGAGTCGAGGGTGGGCGGGATCGATGCCGCGGCAGTACAACTGGACAAGGCGGGCTGCATCGGCGGCCCTGATCGCGGGATCGCGGCGAAGTGCCTCGCGTGCGCGGGCGAGTGAGAGGGTCAGATCGACCAGCGGTGAGAACAGCACCATCGCGGCCGCCCGTCGAGCCGCCGGATCGCCGTGCAGCATCAGGTCGACGGCTAAGTGGCCGCCGGCGGAGTCACCGGCGACGACTACTTTGTCCGCGGGTAATCCGGTCGAGGACAGCAGCCACTCCCAGGCGGCGTGCACGTCGTCTGCTGCGGTGGGGAAGCGGTGCCGCGGCGCGAGCCGGTAGGCGACGGAAAAGACGGGCAGCCCTGTCAACCGCGACAACCATGCCGTCAGGCGTCGATGTGTGCGCGGCGAGCACAGCGCGAAACCGCTGCCGTGGATGTAGTAGACGGCGGCGTCTGTGCGCTGCGCGCCCGGGCCTCGTACCCATTCGCCGGCAACCCGTCGCGCGTCGTGGGTCAGTGTCTCGACGCTATCGATCCTCGTGCCTGTCAGGCTCGGCCCGAACGTGTCCATGATTGTCGAGACGATGCGCCGGGAGAGCCATAAACCCCAGGCCCGTTCGGGCGGAAGCACCGTGCTGATCTGCCGTAGCGTCAGTGCGCTGGCAACCGCAGCGCCCCGGGACCGCATGGAGCCGCGAGTGGGAACCACGCCGTCGTGAGCCACAAATGCATACAACAGCTAATGGCACCATTTGTCAATGGCAGAGTGATGGCCGCGGAAGCGGCAGGGGCCCTGCCCTCCCGCGGGGGAGCGTCAGCCGTTGTCCAGGTCTGCGGCGTTGTAGGTGTCGCAGCGCTTGGGATCACCCGTCTGGTAGCCGACGGTGAACCAGTGCTGCCGCTGTTCGGAGGACCCGTGTGTCCAGGATTCCGGGTTGACCCGCCCGGTTGACTGTTTCTGGATCCAGTCGTCGCCCACCGATGAGGCCGCCGACAGAGCGTCGGCAATGTCCTTGTCGGTCAACGGATTCAGGTAAGTCGAGCCGGTGCTCTTCTGCTTGACGGTGGACGCGTAATGCGCCCAGACGCCCGCATAGCAGTCGGCCTGGAGTTCCGTGCGCACGCCATTACCCCGTGATCCCTGCGCGCCTTGCTGCGCCCGGCCGATGTCGCCGAGCAGATCCTGCACGTGGTGGCCGAACTCGTGGGCCACCACGTACTCCTGCGCAAACGGCCCACCGCTGGAACCGAATTGGTCGACGAGCACTTGGAAGAACGCGGTGTCGAAGTATGCCGTCTGGTCAACCGGGCAGTAGAACGGTCCGACTTCGGTAGTGGCCCCGCCGCATCCGGTGTTCACCGAGCCGCTGAAAAGCTCCACCTTGGGCCGGGTGTACCCCTGCATCAATTGACCCCAGACCGCGTCCACCGAGTTGCCGGTGGCGATGATCCGGCAGCCCAGGATCTTGTTTGCGTCCGCGCCGGTCTTGCACTGGCTCACGTCGAAGCCTGCTACCTCGCTCTGCTGCTGGCCGGCCGGCTCTGCCGGCAACACGCTGCCGGGATCCACCCCCAGGAGGAGCGCGACCACGACGATGACCAGGCCGGCCATCCCGCCACCGATTGCGAGTCCGCGGCCAGGCCCCCCGCCGCTGCTCGATGTGGTGCTCGTATCAATCTGCATGCCCTCGCTGAAGGTCATCGCACCGCTCCATCGCCTCGCAGGTCCGGTTGGGTCCAGCTTTGCACATTACGATCATTGGGTGGCCGTAGATCTCGAGGTTGCGCCGATCGCGCACCCGGACTGCGGCGACCTGCGCGGGACCACCGAGCTCGGGGTCGGCGTCTGGCGTGGCGTGCCATACGCCCAACAGCCGTTGGGAGACCGCCGGTTCCGCGCCCCGGCACCGCTGCCGCGCTGGACGGGCGTGCGTGACGCCGTCGAACACGGGCCGCTTCCGCTGCAAGGCAAGACGTTCGTCGGCGGCGGCCGTGACGACCCGAAGGTGCGCGACGAGGCCTGTTTGACGCTGACGGTGTGGTCACCCGACACCACCGCGTCGCTTCCCGTGATGGTCTGGATCCCGGGCGGCGGATTCGTGTTCGGCGCCGGGCAGTTCCAGCTCTACAACGGAGCGCGGCTGGCCGCCAACGGCAACGTCGTCGTGGTCAACATCACCTACCGCATCGGGGTGTTCGGCGGCTTCGAACTGTCCAGCCTCGGAGACGGTTTCGATGACAACCTCGCCCTGCGTGACCAGATCGCCGGGCTGCAATGGGTGCGCGACAACATCGCTGCGTTCGGCGGGGATCCGCGGCGCGTCACGGTGTTCGGTGAGTCCGCCGGCGGAACCTCGGTGCTGGCGCTGCTGAGCTGCCCGGCCGCCGACGGGTTGTTCGGCCGCGCAATCGCACAGAGTCCACCGCTGCCGTTGATCGCCGACCCCGAGTTCCGGGCCAAAAATGCAGAGGAGTTTATTCGCGAACTCGGTGTGGACGCGAGCGAGGTGAAGTCTCTGCCACAGCGGCAGTTGCGCCACGCCGCCGGTCAAGTGCAGATGCGCAGCGTCGCGTCAATGCCGACGTACGCATACGGTCTCACCTACGGCGTCGACCTACTTCCGAGACATCCCATCGAGGCCGCCCGCAGCGGCACCGCGACCCGAATGCCGCTCATCGTCGGCACGAACAGCCATGAGGCGACGATGTTCGCGTGGGCGAAACCACCGATACTTCCGACCACGCCTGCCCTCGTCGACGCCTACTTCCAGCGGGTAGCCCCCGATGCTCGCGACCGCGTGCTGGCTGCCTACCGCGGCTATCCCCGGCGGCGTGCTGCGATCGCGGTGGGCTCCGACGTGATGTTCGGGGCACCGACGTGGGCGTTCGCCGACGCCTACAGCGCTGTGGCTCCCACGTACATGTACCGCTTCGAGCACATCGGCGTCAGCTTGCGGGCATTGGGCCTCGGCGCCACCCACGGCAGCGAGATCGTGCACATCCATCACACCTACGGTTCGTATCTGGGCCGAATGATGCATCCGCTCGGCCGCGCGATGCTGCCGGCGGTGGGCCGTCGGATGCAGCGCGCCTGGCTGGATTTCGCCACCGCGGCACCCAGTGACGACTGGCCGCGCTACGAGGTTCCGCGGCGCGCCACGCGGTTGATCAAGTCGACCCGCGACGTCGTTGTCGACGACCCGGATCGCGAGCGCCGCGAAGCGTGGGCCGGGTCTTACTGACTCACGGTCGTTGAGAAGTCAGCCGGGTTGTGCTAGCTCATTGCGTGAGCCATCGCGATATGACCGTCGAAGCCGCAGGCCTCGGCCCGCGCACGGTAACGCTGTCGAAAGTCGCGGTAGCGATCCTCGTCGCCTCGGGCCTTGGCAACCATCGCGTTGAGCCGCAACAGCGGAAGCTCGTGATACAAGAAACCCGGGTCGGTTGGCATGGCCGCCAGCCGGTCCACCGCGGCCTGCGCTTCCTCTAGATCTTCGTCGGTACCGCGGTAGAGAAGGGCCTCGACGAGAACCGATGTAGTCCAACCGCGATTGATCCCTTCACCACTGCGGATCTCGTTTTCCAGAACGCCTCGGCAGAGGCGGATGGCGCCGTCATAGTCTCCGGTCCGGCTCTTCTCTGCGGCGACGTCGAGATCGTTAGCCCACGCGGCGATGATGGTGTAGCGGTGCTCGCGCGCAACCTGACTGGCTTTCGCCAGGAGCTCGAAACCCAACTTCCGGTCGGTGTCCTCCCTACGCACCATCACGAGCGCATGGGTGAATTCGGCGTTGATGAGGGTGAAGTTGTCGCCGAACTGCTCCGAGATTTCCAGAGCCTCTGCGGTGTCGCGCAACGCATCGTCGTCAGGCAGGAGTGCCCAATTCTCGATAGCGATGTACTTGAACATGACCACGGCGGAGAACGTGAACTTGTCCGTCTTGCGGGCGATCGCGATGGCTTGGTCCAAGTCTTTGCGCCAATCGGAAATCCCTAAAGTACACCGCGCGCACCCGCGCATCGCAAGGGCGAAGGCCAGCGGTGATCCCACGATCAGATTGCCCATCGTGGGGTCACCGCGTGACAGGTCGATGGCGCGCTGGCATAGCCGCAATGCCTCGACCATCTCGCCCATGTTCCACTTGGCGATGATTGGCACCATCATGAGCCCGACCGTCAGTTCCGGGTCACCGATCGACTCCAGCAGTTCTGCGTGCTCTGAGCCCAGTTGGGACGCCTCGGAGTACTCGCCGTAGAAATTCAACATCTGCACCAGTCCCGACATGCCAATGGCCAGCGAGCGCTTGTCACCAGCAGCCGTCGCCAACTCCCGCAGTTCGTCGAAACCGATATCGGAGAGGCTTCCGCCGACTCGCCAGATCGTTGCGCACAACAGTGTTCGCGGGGCGATGCGCATCGGCGTACGACGGTCATCATCGATCGGGAGCCGATCTGCGACCTGACGCGCCCGCTCCCAACTTATCCGCGCCGCTGTGATGTCGCGGTGTGTCGACCAGGCTCCGGCTCGCATGTGCCAGTCGAACGCCGCAGGCAGATCACCGGCAGCCTCCAGATGGGTGGCGATCAGCGCCGCGTTTTTTCCCACCAACTCTGGTTCGCGGCGCTCGATCGCACCCGCAATCGCGCGATGCAGCTGTGCTCGATCTGATTTGAGCTGCGATTCGTAGGCCACCGCCTGCATCAGTGGATGGCGGAATGCAAACTCAGCGCGCGCGGAGGCGGTGACTGGCTCGATCATTTCAGCCTCCACGAGCTCGCTCAGCAGGACGTCGCCGAGCACAGTGGACAGCAGCTCGGAGTCGAACCGTGAACCGATCACTGACGCCGCGTGAAGAGTGTGCTTGGCGGCGGCGCCCAAGCGGTCGATACGGGCAGCGATTGTCGCCTGTACGGTGGCCGGCACTGTTGGTTCGGCGTCAGCTTCACAGATGTACGCGCCGCGGTCGCCGTTGAGGACATTGCGTTCGGCGAGGTCGCGGACGATCTCCTCAATGAAGAAGGGATTGCCCGCCCCGCGTTCGGCGACCTGCGCAGCAAGCCGGACGACGGACGGGTTTGAGCCCAACAGCTCGGCGGTCAGATTCGAGGCTTGCGAATCATCCAGCGGGGCAAGCGAAATCGTCATCGCATCCGCGGTTTGAAGTGAGCCCCGGTATTCAGGACGATAGGTGATGAGCACCATCGCGTGGGTTTGTGGCACCACGGAAATGACGTCGGTGAGCATCGATTCGCTGACATCGTCAATCCAGTGCGCGTCCTCGATGACGTAGACGGCCGCCTCGCGACGCGTTAGAAGGGCGGTGCTTAGCAGGGTGGTGAGCCGGCGGCTGCGGGCGTCGGGGTCGATATCGCTTCCGGTCGTCTCCGCCTCGCCGATGCCGAGCAGGTCGTCGAGCAGCACCAGATCCGTTGAGCTCGAGTGGGGCAGCGCCGCGCGCGTTTTTGCCCTCGCCTGCGCGCCCGAGAGTCCATCCAGCCCAAAGAACCCTCGCAACAGGCCGGCCACCGCGTGAAACGGAATCTCCCGGGAGTGCGATTCGCAGAACGTCGGGATGACTTCGACACCGCGACTGGCAGCGATTGCGGCGGCTTCCCGAGTGATGCGGCTTTTCCCAATGCCCGGCGGGCCTTTTACGGCCGTCACTGATCCCCGGCCGGCGATAGAGCGATCGAGCGTCTCAACCAACAATTTGATCTCGTGTTGGCGGCCGATAAGCGTGTTGTCGCGCCGCTTTCGGGGACGGCGGCCCTCGGCGACGGCAATTAGCGCGCGTGCGGCCACGGGTGCAGCACCGCCCTTGATGCGCACCATCTGGAGTTCACCGAGTCGCGCGGCATGTTCCACCAGTCGCGCGGTGGAATCGCTGAGCATCACACCGCCGAGCGGCGCGGCAGACTCCATCCGTTGCGCCATGCCGACCTGCTCACCGATTACTGTGTAATTCATTGCACTGGAACCGATTTCGCCAGCAATTACCTCTCCGGAATTGAGCCCGACACGTACTCGTAGCGTGATACCGTCGCGCTCAACCAACTCGGCTGCGAGACGCTTGGTCTCAGCCTGAATGCCAAGCGCTGCCAGGCAGGCCCGCAACGCGTGATCCTCCAACGCGACGGGGGCACCGAACAGCGCCATGATCCCATCGCCGATGAACTTGTCGACGGTGCCGCCGTAACGTTGAACCACCGCAGTGGAACGGTCGAACAGTTCGGTCATGATTTCGCGCAGGCGCTCCGGGCCGGCCGCGGCCGCAATCTCCATCGACCGCGCCACGTCTGCGAACAGCACCGTCACTTGCTTGTATTCGGCCGGCTGACGCTCCGGCTCGAGGTGCGCGCCGCAGCCGTCGCAAAACCGTGCCCCACCCCGGGGCGTGCTACCGCACGCCGGACAGCGCACTTGTGAACCCATCCGACCTTCTCCGTCAGCCCTGGAGAGGGCACTTCGCCAGGTGACGATATCCCCGAGCGGGCTTGATGTCTGGCTATCCGGGCCCGTCGCTGGCAGCGGCAAGCAGTGGCACGATCACCTCGCTGATCGGTACTGCCAGCCCGTGTTTGCGCGCCCTGCGCATTATCACGCCGTTGCGGATGTCCCACTCCAGAGGCCGATGCGCCTCGCGATCGCCGAGCATCGACGTGGTCATGTCCTCGGGGGCGTGCGAGAACATGTCTGCCATCTCGACGATCACGTCCTCGTCCAAGTCGGCGCCCTCAGCACGGGCCACCGCAAGGCACTCGCCGAGGTAGGAGCGGGACAGCGCCGCGATGTCGTCGCGCCGGAACATCCCCGAGCGGCGGCCGGACAGCACCATGAACCCGGCCAGAGCGTTCACCAGCAGCTTGCGCCACGCCTCGGTGGTGAAGTCCGTCGCTGTCGTGACGGCGCAGCCGCACGCGCGAAGAACGTCGGCAACGACCGTGGCCGACGCCGGCAGCGTCACCCGCGGCTCTCCGCGCAGCCGCACCCAGCCTTCCGGCTGGGTCTCCGCGCCGAACCAGACGATGCCGGGCACGACCGTGGAAAGCGGGCACAGCGGCTGCACGAGGTCGATCTGTTCGACGCCATTCTGCAGCACGCAGACCGTGGTGTCCTTGTCACTCAGGGCGGTCAGCCAGCGCGAGGCCTCGTCGACCTGCGTAGCCTTGATGGCCAGGAACACCAGGTCGAAGGGCCCGCTGATCTCGGCTGGATCGGTGTGCACCGGACCCGGGACGACGATCGGGTCCGCGCCGTCGGGCCGCACTTCCACCCCGTCCCGACGGGTACGGCCACACAGCGTGACGGCGTAGCCGGCAGTGTGCAGGCCTGCGGCCACCGTGGCTCCGACCGCACCCGGACCAACCACTGCGATGCTCGTACCCACGGGCGCCACGCTACCGGGCGGTTGGGCGATGAGCGCTCGCGCGAAGAGCAGATGGCGACGGCGATGAGCGCTGGCGCGAGGCGCAGAAGGCCGCATCTAGACTGGGCTGTCATCCCGGGATCCAGACAGGAGTCTTTTGTGCTGCGCACCCACGCCGCAGGTTCGTTGCGGGCCACCGACGCCGGTCAGACGGTGAGGCTGGCCGGCTGGGTGGCGCGTCGGCGCGATCATGGTGGCGTCATCTTCATCGACCTGCGCGACGCGTCCGGCGTGTCGCAGGTGGTGTTCCGTGAGGGCGATGTGCTCGAGCAGGCGCACCGACTGCGCGCCGAGTTCTGCATCGCGGTGGAAGGCGTCGTCGAGATCCGGCCCGAAGGCAACGCGAATCCCGAAATCGCCACCGGGGAAGTGGAAGTCAACGCCACATCGCTGACCGTGCTCGGCGAAAGTGCGCCGCTGCCGTTCCAGCTCGACGAGCCCGCCGGGGAGGAGGCGCGGTTGAAATTCCGCTACCTCGACCTTCGCCGCGACGGCCCGGGCGGCGCAATCCGGTTGCGCTCCAAGGTGAATGCGGCCGCGCGAGAAGTTCTGGCGCGGCACGACTTCGTCGAGATCGAGACCCCGACGATGACGCGCTCGACTCCGGAGGGCGCCCGCGACTTCGTGGTGCCTTCCAGGCTGCAGCCCGGTACGTTCTACGCGCTGCCGCAGAGCCCGCAGCTGTTCAAGCAGTTGCTGATGGTGGCGGGGATGGAGCGCTACTACCAGATCGCGCGCTGTTACCGCGACGAGGACTTCCGCGCTGACCGGCAACCCGAGTTCACTCAGCTGGACATGGAGATGAGCTTCGTCGACGCCGAGGACGTCATCGCGATATCGGAGGAGATCCTGGCCGGGTTGTGGGCGCTGATCGGCTACGAGGTGCCACGGCCGCTTCCGAGGATCACCTACGCCGACGCGATGCGGCGCTTCGGCTCGGACAAACCCGACATGCGGTTCGGCCTCGAGCTCGTCGAGTGCGCGGAGTTCTTCCGCGACACGCCTTTTCGGGTGTTTCAGGCGCCATACGTCGGCGCGGTCGTCATGCTGGGTGGCGCGTCGCAGCCACGCCGGACGCTCGACGGCTGGCAGGACTGGGCCAAGCAGCGCGGACACCGCGGATTGGCCTACGTACTCGTCGGTGACGACGGCACGCTGAGTGGGCCGGTGGCCAAGAACCTTTCGGACGCCGAGCGCGACGGGCTCGCCGAGCACGTCGGCGCGAAACCCGGCGACTGCGTCTTCTTTTCGGCGGGTCCGCCCAAGTCGTCGCGAGCGCTACTGGGCGCGGCGCGCATCGAGATCGCCAAGCGGCTCAACATGATCGACCCCGAAGCGTGGGCGTTCGTCTGGGTTGTCGACCCACCGCTGTTCGAGCCGGCCGACGAAGCCGCCGCGCACGGCGACGTCGCGGTGGGTTCCGGCGCGTGGACGGCGGTGCACCACGCGTTCACCGCGCCCAGGGCCGATTCCGTTGGTGCCATCGAAGACGATCCGGGCAGCGTGCTCGCCGACGCATACGACATCGTGTGCAACGGCCACGAGATCGGCGGCGGCTCAATTCGTATCCATCGCCGCGACATTCAGGAGAGGGTGTTCGCGGTCATGGGTATCGACAAGGCCGAGGCGGAGGAGAAGTTCGGCTTCCTGTTGAACGCGTTCACGTTCGGCGCGCCCCCGCACGGCGGGATCGCGTTCGGCTGGGACCGAATCACGGCGCTGCTGGCCAGGATGGATTCGATCCGCGAGGTGATCGCATTCCCGAAGACGGGCGGCGGGGTGGACCCGCTGACCGAAGCCCCCGCGCCGATCACTCCTGCGCAACTCAAGGAGGTCGGCATCGCCGTCATCGCCGGAAAGGACGAGAAGAAGTGAGCCAGACACCCGATCCAGCTGAGCTGCAAGGCTTCAACGCCAACATCATCGAGGAGTTCCGTGCCAATGGCGGCAAGGTCGGCGGACCGTTCGAAGGCGCCGACCTGCTGGTGCTGACGACGACGGGCGCAAAGTCCGGTCAATCGCGGCTCAGCCCGCTGGCCTATCAGCGTGTCGACGGCAAGATGCTGATCATCGGGTCATACCGCGGCGCTGACATCAACCCGGCGTGGGTGCACAACCTGCGGGCCAACCCGCAGGCATACATTGAAGTCGGCACAGATTCCTACGACGTCGTCGCCCGCGAGCTGCCGCCCGATGAGCGGGAGTCGGCCTGGGAGAAGATCGTCGCCGTGGCACCGGGTTTCGGGGAATACCAGGCGAACACCAGCCGCGTCATCCCGCTCTTCGAGCTCAGCCGAGTTTAGCGCTCGCGGGGATCAGCCCAGCCGTTCGATGATCGTGGCGTTGCAATGCCGCCGCCCTCGCACATCGTCTGCAGACCGTAGCGCGCGCCGCGCTGCTCGAGGGCATTGACCAACGTAGTCATGATTCGCGCGCCGCTGGCGCCCAGCGGGTGGCCGATCGCGATCGCGCCGCCGTTGACGTTGGTCTTGGCCAGATCGGCGCCGGTGTCGGCGGCCCAGGCGAGTGCCAGGTGCTCCGCGACCCAGCTGATAGGTCGATCACTGTCGGCGTGAAGCGATACGGTACGAAGACGGAAACCCATGCCTACCTGTACCTTTCAGACCGATCGAGCATCTGATCTACAGCTTTCCTGTCCTCATATCTTCACCAACCTTAAGAATCGGAGTCCAGTTCTCCGATTGGACCCTCTCCCACAGGTCGCCCTTCCCCAGCTCTCTTCCCCGCTGATCTTCTCTCCTGAACCACTCCTCAGCACTCCTAATCCGATTCGGGTGAATCTCATCGAGCAAAGAATAATCTCTTTTAACGACTCCGTACTTCCAAAGATTCCAGAATCCCGTGAAATTATCGCGGATGCTCATGGTGCTTTTGTCATTGGGGTCCGCGTTGTACCCAGCAGGCGTATCTGCGACTGCATTGAGCGGACCGTTTCTCCAGTACGTATCTAAATCGGTGTCGATGTATTGTGCTGGATGTCCAGTGACCTTCTCAAACGCCGCAGCAAGATCCGCATAGGCAACATGATCGATAGCGACTTCGAGGTCCATGCCATTCGCGTGCTCGGGATGGTCGAAAAGCCAACGAACATAATATCCGCAATCCTCAAGAGACACATGCGGCACAGCTCCCTCACCAAGCGGAACTCGCCAAGTTAAGACACCGTCCTCCACGGTAGGTGTCATGGGCGTCCCGGGCGAAATCACCATCTCGATGTACGGACCCGAAGTGAAGAGCGCTGCTCCCATCCGATCACTATTCACCTGATTCTGAAACAAGATCCACTCGCCCACACGGCCCTTGCCGTCGTAATGGCCGGTGCGGAATCTAGAGTCATATCCTGATTTCTTGAGCCCGTAGTCTAGGTTTCCATACACGAAGAACTCAATTCCTTCTTCGATGGCTATCTCGTAACTGCGGATCGCCCAGTAGGTCTCGGTTTTCTCGCCGGTGTTGAACCCGTCGATGTTGATAAATGCTCCGTCACAACCGCGGAATCCTTCCCGCAGGATGGCTTCGTCGGCGAATGAGCCTTCCAGGGTGGAGACGTTGTCGAGTGCGAGGAGGTCCGTGGCTCGTCGGGAAGCGGAGTCGCGGCTGAGGAATCGAACGGAGTATTTCTTGTCGGCGACTAGGGCACGGATGATGGGGATGCCTTGGGCTCCGGTGCCGCCTATGACAAAGATTTTGGAGGTGGTGTGAGAAGACATTGTTGGTGGCTTTCTGTTCTGCGAGCGTCACAGACGCTCGATGATGGTGGCGTTAGCCATCCCGCCGCCCTCGCACATGGTCTGCAGGCCGTACCGACCTCCGCGCTGTTCGAGCGCATTGACGAGTGTTGTCATGATGCGGGCACCGCTAGCGCCGAGCGGGTGGCCGATCGCGATCGCCCCTCCATTGACGTTCGTCCGGCCTAGCAGGCCGGGATCTGGCACCCCATCTTCGACACTGGCCCAGGCCAGCACCACTGGAGCGAACGCCTCGTTCACCTCGAACAGGTCGATGTCCGAAAGCGTCAGGCCGGCCCGCTGCAACACCTTCTCGGTCGCGGGGATGACGCCGGTCAGCATGTACAGCGGATCGGAACCCACCACGGTCATCGAATGGATGCGGGCCAACGGTCGCAGTCCCAGCCGCCGCGCGACATCGCTCGTGGTGATCATCACCGCCGCGCTGCCGTCGGACAGCGGCGAGGAGTTGCCAGGCGTGATCTCCCAGTTGATCTGGGGAAAGCGTGCGGTGTAGGCCTCGTTGTAGAACGCCGGCGAAAGCGCCGCCAGCGTGCCCGCGGTGGTGCCGGGCCTGATGATCTCGTCGGTGCTCAGCCCGGCGATCGGTGCGAGTTCGTTGTCGAACAAGCCTTCTTTGGTGGCGTGCGCGGCCTTCTCGTGGCTGCCCGCCGAGAACTCGTCGAGCTGCAACCGAGACAGACCCCATTTCGCCGCGATCAACTCGGCGCTGATGCCCTGCGGCACCAGACCTTCGGAATAGCGCTTCTTGAACGCGTCGCCAAAGGGGTTGGTGCCCGGCAGGATCGACGTGCCCATCGGAGCGCGGCTCATCGACTCGACGCCTGCGGCCACGACGATGTCGTACGCTCCCGCGATCACGCCTTGGGCGGCGAAATGCACTGCCTGCTGGCTGCTTCCGCACTGACGGTCACGGTCGTCCCGGGTACCGACTCGGGAAATCCTGCGCCCAGAAGGGCATTGCGGGCGATGTTGACGGACTGGTCGCCAACCTGCGTCACTGCGCCGGCGATCACGTCGTCGATCTGGGCGCCGTCGACACCTGTCCGGTCCACGAGCGTGCGCAGGCTGTGGGCGAGAAGGTCCGTCGGATGGACGCCGTGCAGCGCTCCGCTGGGCTTGCCCTTGCCGATGGGTGTGCGCACCGCCCCGACGATGACTGCGTCCCGTCCCGCTGATCCGGCCATGAGAATCCTCCTGGGTAAAGTTATCTATACTCAGCCTAACAACACGGACACGGGGGTGATTCCATGACGGTGCTGCACGGCGCGCTGGCTGACAGAGACGCCTGGTCAGCGGTGGGAGAGTGTCCGATCGAGCGGACGATCGACGTGGTGGGCACCAAGTCGGCCCTGCTGATCCTGCGCGAGGCGTACTACGGCACGACCCGGTTCGACGACTTCTGCCGCCGCGTCGGCATCACCAAGGCGGCGACCGCGGCACGACTCGACGAACTCGTCGAGGCCGGCGTGCTGACCCGGCGGCCGTACAAAGAACCGGGCCAGCGCACGCGCGACGAGTACGTGCTCACCCGGGCGGGCACGGATTTCATGCCTGTGGTGTGGGCACTGTTCCAGTGGGGCCAGCAGGCACCTACCCGATCCGGCGCCGCTGCGCCTCACGCATTCCGGGTGCACGGCGGCCGTCGACGTCGAAATGCGTTGCAGCCATGGCCATCTCGTGCCGCCTGACGAGCTCGCCGTTCGGGCGGCCCGTCGCAGATAGACGTTTTGTCCCAATTGTGGCCCCGGCGTAAATTCCAGCGCTACAGTGGATTCAGCCTCTTAAGTGAGCGGATCTGCTAACTTTCGCTGAGACTTAACTACAGACAGGAAGTATGACGATGTCGACCAGTCAACTCACAGGACGCCGCGCGTTATTCGCGATCGCCGCCGCCATCGCAGTCATCGGCGCACCGGCGGTGGCGGCATTGGCGGGTGCCCCCGCCATTTCGGCGCCCCGCATCCTCGCGGGATGCGTCACCAATTTGGACCCAGGAGACGCTTCACTGGACTGCGAGCCCCCCGCCATCGACGAGCCGGGCGGCGCACCCGGTGAAATGCAGCTGACCGATACCAACGAGGGCGAAGCATCTTCAGAATCTCCAGTCCACGGCCGCTGACCTGCGGGTCGCATACCGGCAGCGCTGCAATGCGCTGACTCCTGTGGTGGGATCGGCACCGTGGGTATCAAGGTGGCGCTGGAGCATCGCACCAGCTACACGTTCGATCGGCTGGTCGAGGTATATCCCCATGTCGTGCGGCTGCGCCCGGCGCCGCACTCGCGGACGCCGATCGAGGCGTACTCGCTGACGGTCGAGCCCGCGCGACCACTTCATCAACTGGCAGCAGGACGCGTTCGGCAACTACCTGGCTCGCATCGTGGTCCCCGACCGGGCCCGGCAGCTGACGATCACGGTCGGATTGATCGCCGACATGAAGGTGATCAATCCGTTCGACTTCTTCATCGAGGACTGGGCCGAAAAGGTGCCCTTTGCTCTTCGCCCGAGTGGTCCCCCGCAAGCGGGAGGTGCCCCCTCATCGCCGCCGTTCGGTTACCCCAAGGCGATGGCCGAAGACCTCAGGCCGTATCTGCGGCCCGTCGACGAGGACGCCGAAGGTTCGGGTCCGGGTGAGCTGGTCCAAGAGTGGGTGCGTGGCTTTTCCGTGCCGCAGGGAACCCGGACCATCGATTTCCTGGTCTCGCTGAACCGGGCCATCAACGCTGACGTCGCCTACACCGTGCGCATGGAGGCGGGCGTCCAGACGCCGGACACAACGCTGCGCGTGGGGATCGGGTCGTGCCGCGACTCGGCGTGGCTCTTGGTGTCGATCCTGCGGCAACTGGGCCTGGCCGCCCGGTTCGTGTCGGGATATCTGGTGCAGTTGGCCTCCGATATCGAGGCTCTTGACGGACCGTCGGGCCCAGCTGCCGACTTCACCGACCTGCACGCTTGGGCCGAGGTCTACATCCCCGGCGCGGGCTGGATCGGGCTGGACCCGACGTCGGGACTGTTCGCGGGCGAGGGCCACATCCCGCTGTCGGCGACACCGCACCCGGCGTCGGCCGCACCGATCACCGGCAGCACCGGAGTCTGCAACACCGTGCTGGACTTCTCCAACACCGTCACCCGCATCCACGAGGACCCGCGCGTCACGCTGCCGTACACCGCCGCGGCGTGGCCGACGATCTGCGACGTCGGCGCCAAGGTCGACGAACGGCTCGCCGCCGCCGACGTTCGCCTGACGATCGGCGGGGAGCCGACATTCGTCTCCATCGACAATCAGGTCGACGACGAGTGGACAACAGCTGCCGACGGGCCACACAAACGCCGCCGCGCTTCAGATCTGGCCGCGCGCCTGAAAAAGGTGTGGGCGCCGCACGGCCTGGTGCAACGGGGACAGGGTAAGTGGTACCCCGGAGAACCGTTGCCGCGCTGGCAGATTGCGTTGCACTGGCGCACCGACGGACGCCCGCTGTGGCATGACGACGCGCTGCTGGCGGATCCGTGGGCGGACGTTACCGCCACGAATCCGGCGTCCAGCGTTGCCCGTTCGGTGCTGACGACGGTCGCCGGCAGTCTCGGCCTGCCGCCCGGCCAGGTGCGGCCCGCCTACGAGGACCCGTTGAGCCGGTTGGCCGCCAAGGTGCGGATGCCGGCCGGTGACGCGGTCGCGGCCGACGACGACCTCGAGGACGACAGCGCCGCGGTGCGCGCCGCGCTGCTGGACCGGCTCGACGAGGCCGTCGTTGACCCGGCCGCGTATGTGCTTCCGCTGCACCGCCGCGACGACGACGCCGGCTGGGCGAGCGCCGATTGGAGGCTGCGGCGCGGCCGAATTGTGTTGTTGGAAGGCGATTCTCCGGCAGGATTTCGGCTGCCGCTCGATGCGATCAGCTGGCGTCCGCCACGTGCGTCGTTTGAAGCCGATCCGCTGGCCGAACGGTCCGCGCTGCGGGTGGAGCCGGAACCTGGCGACTCCGAGGTCGCCGACGACGACACCGCCCCCATCACCGCGATGGTCGCCGAAGTGCGCGACGAGTTGCTGCACGTGTTCCTGCCACCGACCGAGCATCTCGAGCACTTCATCGAGCTTGTCGCGCGCGTCGAGGAGGCGGCGGCGAAGGCCGCGTGCCCGGTCGTGATCGAAGGGTACGGGCCGCCGCCGGACCCGCGGCTGAAGTCGATGACGATCACCCCGGACCCAGGCGTCATCGAGGTCAACATCGCGCCGACGGCCAGCTTCGCGGAGCAGAAGCAGCAGCTGGAGACCCTCTATCACGAAGCGCGGTTGGCTCGATTATCGACGGAGTCGTTCGACGTCGACGGAACCCACGGCGGCACCGGTGGCGGCAACCACATCACGCTCGGCGGCATCACCGCGGCCGACTCGCCGCTGCTTCGCCGCCCCGACCTGATGGTGTCGATGCTGACGTACTGGCAGCGGCACCCGGCGCTGTCCTATCTGTTCGCCGGCCGGTTCGTCGGCACCACGTCACAGGCGCCGCGGGTGGACGAGGGCCGCGCGGAGGCGTTGTACGAACTCGAAATCGCGTTCGCGGAGATCGCCCGCCTGACGAGCAGGGGACGCGCCAGGCCGTGGGTCACGGACCGCGCGCTGCGCCACCTGCTCACCGACATCACCGGCAACACCCACCGCGCAGAGTTCTGCATCGACAAGCTCTACAGCCCCGAGAGCGCGCGCGGCCGGCTGGGGCTGTTGGAGCTGCGCGGGTTCGAGATGCCTCCGCACTTCCAGATGGCGATGGTGCAGTCGCTTCTGGTGCGCTCGTTGGTCGCGTGGTTCTGGGACGAGCCGCTTCGCGCCCCGCTGATCCGCCACGGCAGCAACCTGCATGGCCGTTACCTGTTGCCGCACTTCATCATTCACGACATCGCCGACGTCGCCGCGGATCTGCGGGCGCACGGCATCGAATTCGAGACCGCCTGGCTGGACCCGTTCACCGAGTTCCGCTTCCCCCGCATCGGCACCGCGGTGTTCGACGGCGTCGAAATCGAGTTGCGCGGCGCGATCGAGCCGTGGAACACCCTCGGTGAGGAATCCACCGCCGGCGGTACCGCCCGTTATGTCGACTCGTCGGTCGAACGCATCCAGGTCCGGACGATCGGGGCCGACCGGCAGCGCTACGTCGTAACAGCCAACGGTTACCCGGTGCCGCTGATGGCCACCGACAACCCCGACGTTCAGGTCGCCGGCGTCCGATTCCGCGCATGGCAGCCGCCCAGCGCACTGCACCCGACCATCAGCGTCGACGGTCCGCTGCGATTCGAGCTCGTCGACACCGCAACCGGCGTGTCGCGAGGAGGCTGCACTTACCACGTTTCCCATCCCGGCGGGCGGGCCTACGACGAGCCGCCCGTGAACGCGGTCGAGGCCGAGTCGCGCCGCAGCCGGCGCTTCGAGGCGACCGGCTTCACCCCCCGTCCGATCGACATGGCCGGCATCCGGGAGAAGCAGGCGCGGTTGTCCACCGACGTCGGCGCGCCGGGCATCCTTGACCTGCGGCGTATGCGTACCGTTCTTCGGTAATGGTCCCTGCCAGCGGCACCTCGCCCGTCGAGAAGGCGGCCTCGGCCCGCCGCGACCCTGACCGCCTGCTCGCCGGCTACCGAGCCGCGCGGACCCAGGAGGCGCTATTCGAACCGCGCGGCGGACCGGAAGCCGGCTACGACGAGTTCGTCGACGGCGCAGGCAGCATCCGGCCCGCCTGGACGGAACTGGCCGACGCCGTCAGCGAGCGCGGCCGGGCCGGGCTTGACCTGCTCCGGACCACCGTGCGCCAGCTCGTCGACAACGACGGGATCATCTACATCAAGATCGACCACAACGGTGACGCAGTCACGAACGGTCACGGTGCGTCGCCCGGCCCGTGGCGGCTCGACGGGCTTCCGCTGCTGCTCTCGGCGGCCGACTGGGAGGTGCTGGAGGCAGGTCTCCTGCAGAGGTCGCGCCTGCTGGACGCCGTGGTGACCGACCTGTACGGCCCACTGCGGTCGATCACCAGCGGCCTGCTGCCACCGCAACTCCTGTTCGGCCATCCGGGCTACGTGCGCGCGGCCCGCGGGATCGACATCCCCGGCCGGCATCAGCTGTTCATGCACGGCTGCGACGTCAGCAGGGATGGCTCTGGAACCTTCCGGGTGAATGCCGACTGGACGCAGGCGCCGTCGGGCGCTGGCTACGCCCTGGCCGACCGCCGCGTCGTGGCGCACGCGATACCCGACCTGTACGAGCGGATCGGGCCGCGTCCCACTTCGCCGTTCGCGCAGGCGGTGCGTCTTGCGCTGATCGATGCGGCCCCCGACGCCGCCGAGGATCCCGACGTTGTCGTGCTGAGTCCCGGCATTCACTCCGAGACCGCGTTCGACCAGGCTTATCTCGCCACCATGCTGGGCTTCCCCCTCGTCGAGAGCGCCGACCTGGTGGTGCGCGACGGCAAGCTGTGGATGCGGTCGCTGGGCACCCTGAAACGCGTCGACGTGGTGTTGCGGCGCGTCGACGCCGACTACGCCGACCCGCTGGACCTCCGCGCCGACTCCCGGCTCGGCGTGGTCGGACTGGTCGAGGTGCAGCGTCGCGGCGCGGTCACCGTTGTCAACACCCTCGGCAGCGGTGTGTTGGAAAGCCCTGGGCTGCTTCGATTCTTGCCGGAACTCGCCGGCCTGCTGCTCGGCGAAACTCCGCTGCTTCAAACTGCGCCGGTGTACTGGGGCGGCATCGAGGCGGAACGTTCCCACATCATTGCGCACCTGCCCTCCCTGTTGATCAAGCCGACCATAGGCGGGGACGCGATCGTCGGGCCCGCGCTCTCGTCGCGGCAACGCGCCGACCTGACCGCGCGCATCGAGGCGGCACCGTGGCAGTGGGTCGGCCAGGAGCTGCCGCAGTTCTCGTCGGCGCCGACGAGCTATCGCGCCGGGGCCTTCACGTCAGCGGGCGTGGGGCTACGGCTGTTCACGGTGTCTCAGCGCGGCGGTTACGCCCCGATGATCGGGGGCCTTGGCTATGTGCTGGCGCCCGGTAACGCCGCCTACAAGCTGAATACGGTTGCCGCCAAAGATGTTTGGGTTCGCCCGACAGAACGCGCTCGGGCCGAGACAGTGACAATTCCGTCGGCCCAACTGCCGACGATGACCGGTGCGGGAACCCAGGGCGTCAGCTCGCCGCGCGTGCTGTCCGATCTGTTCTGGCTGGGCCGCTACGGCGAGCGGGCCGAGAACCTGGCCCGGCTGCTGATCGTCACGCGCGAGCGTTATCACGAATTCCGTCACCGCCAGGGCGCCGAGGAAAGCGAATGCGTCCCGGTGCTTCTCACCGCGCTGGGCCAGATCACCGGGACCGACACCGGCGCCCGGGGCGACCACCACGAGATGATTGCGGTTGCGCCGTCCACTCTTTGGTCGCTGACCGTGGACCGCAACCGCCCGGGGTCGCTGGCGCAGTCGGTGGAAGGGCTCGGCCTGGCCGCGCGCGCAGTCCGAGACCAGTTGTCCTCCGACACATGGAGTGTCCTGGTCGCGGTGGAGCGGGCCGTGGCCCGAAGGTCGGACTCGCCGCCGGAATCGCTCGCAGAAGGGGACGCTTTGCTCGCGGCGGCCCAACAGCAGACCCTGGCCGGGATGTTGGCACTGGCAGGGGTCGCGGCCGAGTCGATGGTGCACGACGTGGGCTGGATGATGATGGACATCGGCAAGCGCATCGAACGTTCCCTCGGGCTCACCGCCCTGCTGCGCGCGACGCTTACGCAGACCCGCAGCGCGGGTGCCGAGCAAGCGATCACGGAGTCGGCATTGGTGGCGTGCGAATCATCCGTCATCTACCGGCGGCGCAATCTCGGCAAGGTTAGTGTGGCTGCCGTGGCGGACCTGGTGTTGTTCGACGCAACCAACCCGCGATCGCTGGTCTACTCGCTCGAGCGGGTGCGGGCCGACCTCAAGGCCCTGCCGGGGGCCTCCGGGTCGTCGCGGCCGGAGCGACTCGTCGCCGAGATCAGCACCAGGTTGCGGCGGCTGGACCCCGACGACCTCGAGCACGTCGACGACGGCCGGCGCCGCGAGTTGGCCGGGCTGCTGGACGGCATACATGCCTCGCTGCGTGACCTGTCCGACGTGATCACCGAGACCCAGTTGTCGTTGCCCGGTGGCATGCAGCCGCTGTGGGGACCCGACGAACGCAGGCTGGTTCCATGACCGCGCGCCGGTATCGGATCATCCACCGCACCGAGTACCGCTACTCCGACGTGGTCACCAGCTCGTATGGCCGGGGGTTCTTGACGCCACGCGCCACCGCACGCCAGCGCTGCCTGCATCACGAACTGCGCATCGACCCCGAACCGGCGGACCGCTCGACTAGCCGCGACGAGTACGGCAACATCAGCACGTACTTCCACGTCACGACCAGCCATCGCGCGCTGTCGGTGACCAGCGCGTCGGTCGCGGAAGTGGATCCGGTTCCCCCACAACAGTATTCGACGGGGACCGCGGTGGCACCGTGGGAGGCCGCGCAGCCGCGGGGACTGGAGGGAGCGCTGGCCACCGAGTTCAGCCTCGACCTGCGTCCGCCGGAGATCACCGACGCCGTCCGCGACTATGCAGCGCCCAGCTTCACCGCGGGGCGCCCGTTGGTCGACGCGCTGCGTGACCTGTCGTCACGCATCTATGCCGACTTCACCTACCGGACCGGATCCACTACGGTGTCAACTCAGGTCGCCGAGGTTTTGGCCGCGCGGGAGGGGGTATGCCAAGATTTCGCGCGCCTGGCGATCGCGTGCCTGCGCGCGAACGGCCTTGCCGCGAGTTACGTTTCGGGCTACCTGGCCACTGACCCGCCGGAGGGAAAAGAACGCATGGTCGGCATCGACGCGACGCACGCCTGGGTAGCGGTATGGACACCGGGAGATCGGTGGCTGGCATTGGACCCGACCAACGACCAGATGGTCGACGAGCGCTACATCGTGGTGGGCTGGGGTCGCGACTACGCGGACATCCCTCCGCTGCGGGGCATCATCTACACCGATTCGGAGCGCAGTGCGATCGACGTATCGGTAGACGTGGCGCCATTTGACGGGGAGGTGGTTCATGCGTGACTTCATTTGTCCCAACTGCGGTCAGCATCTGGCGTTCGAGAACTCGGTTTGCCTGTCGTGCGACAGCTCGCTCGGGTTCTCCCTCGACGACATGGCGATGCTGGTGATCGCCGAGGGATCCGAGGCTGCCAAGCCCGGCTTCGTCAATGCCGGCGAGTTCGAGCTCTGCGCGAATCTGCACCTGGCCAAATGCAATTGGCTCGTGCCGAAGGAGCCGGTACGGCGGTTGTGTGCGTCGTGCCGACTCACGCGTGCCCGGCCCCACGACGCGGATCTCTCGGCGCTGGCCGCGTTCGCCGATGCCGAGAAGGCCAAGCGCCGACTGATCGTCGAGCTTCACGAGATGCGGCTGCCGATCGTGGGCCGCGACGAAGACCCGGATTACGGCCTGGCCTTCGACCTGCTGTCCAGTCAGCGGGACCAGGTGTTCACCGGTCACGACAACGGCGTCATCACTTTGGATCTCGCCGAGGGCGACGACGTTCATCGCGAACAGTTGCGGATCGAGATGGACGAGCCGTACCGCACACTACTGGGACACTTCCGGCACGAGATCGGCCACTACTACTTCTATCGGCTCGTCGAGCCGTCGCAACACTATTCCGAGCGATTCCGGGAGTTGTACGGCGACCCCGACGCCGACTACCAGGCCGCGCTGGACCGCCATTACAGCGAGGGGACGCCACCGGACTGGGAAGAGAATTTCGTCTCGTCCTACGCGACCATGCACGCGGCAGAGGATTGGGCCGAAACGTTCGCCCACTACCTGCACATCCGCGACACGTTGGACACCGCAACGGCATTCGGCTTCGCGCCGGCCAATGCAACCTACGAACGAAGGGTGCTGGGCCCCAGCGGGTTCGACACGATCATCGAGATGTGGCTGCCGCTGTCGTGGGGGCTCAACATGGTCAACCGGTCGATGGGCAGCGACGACCTCTACCCCTTCGTGCTGCCGGTAGCTGTGCTCGACAAGATGCGGTTCATCCACACGATCATCGACGAGGTGACTGCCGACCCAACGAAACTCGCCGCGGCCAGCGGCACCCCCGGCTAGCATCTCGCGGATGATCAATCGTTTTGGAGTTCGTCTCGGCGCGGCCTTGGTTATGGGTGTGATGGTTCTGCAGCTGACCGGATGTGGTGCGACGATCAAGCCCGATCGCGCCGCGAAGTCTGTTACTGACCTTGTGTCTCAGCAGACGAAGTTCAAGCCGACCGATGTGAAGTGCCCGTCCGGGGTCGACGCCAAAGTTGGTCAGGAATTCGACTGTCACTTCACCGGTCCAGAAGGCGCGCCGTACACGGCCCACCTCAAGGTCACGAAGGTCGACGGCGACGACGTCGAGTTCTACATCCAAACCCGGCCGAGCTAGCCGCCGCGAGCGTGGTTGTCTGCATCGCGACACGCCGTGCTGGACGTGCAAACGCGCACGCTCGGCCGCCGCGATGGCTCGACTCAGTCGGCGTCGAGGTCCGGCGCCCACGGGGCTCTGTTGATGTGGCTGCCACCATCCACGAACAGCGTGTTGCCGGTCAGATACCCTGAGCCCTCCCCGGCTAGGAACACCGCGACCGGCGCGATGTCCTCGTAAGGGTCTCCCATCCGGCCCATCGGGTTGCTCGCATCGGCAAGCGCTTCCAGCTCCGGGTGTTCACCGATGGCCCGAAAGAACGCCTGGCTCTTGGCCGCCGGGCACAGTGCGTTGACCGTCACGCCGGTGGGCGCCCATTCACGGGCGGCGGTGCGGGTCAACGCGCGCAGCGCCTCCTTCGCGGCGTTGTATTCGAGCGTCCCCATGTGCGCGTTGACGCCGTTGAGGCTGCACATGTTGATGATCCGTCCCCAGCCCTTGGCCTTCATGTGGGGGAATGCGGCCTTCATCATCCAGAACGGCCCGTGGAACCCGACCGCGAGGCCCGCCGTGAGCTGCTCGTCGGTCTTGTTCTCGACACGCCCGATGGATCCGCCGCCCCATGCGTTGTTGACGACGATGTCGATCGAGCCGAACTCGGAAACCGCTGTGTTGACGGCATTTTCGACCTGGTCACGGTCGGACACGTCGGTGCCGACGAACACGCCGCCGATCGCTTGCGCGATGGCCCGGCCCGTGGCTTCGTCGAGTTCCGCGACGACGACGCGTGCGCCTTCATCGGCGAAACGCCGCGCGATGCCTTCACCGATACCCGCGCCGGCGCCGGTGATCAGCGCCACCTTTCCGCCCAGCGCGATGTTCATCGTTGCCGCCCTGCGACGCCATCCGACAGCAACTCGCGAGCTTCGGCACACCCGTCGAGCGTGCGGGTCGTCCGAGTGACGATCTGCCACCGGCCGCCGATTCGTCGCAGCCGGAAGTAGTTGGCACCGGCGCGTGCAACGACGTAGCCGTCGTCGCGGCGCTCCAGTAGCACCGACTCGCAGACCGCGACAGCCTCGTCGCCGTCGACGGTGACCACTGCGGGCCCGAGGAAATGCGAACTGCCGTGGCCGATCAGACCCTGATGGGCGTGGGAGCGGACCATGGCCGCCACGTCCGCCCGACTTTTCATCGACCACCCTCGACGTCGTAACTGCCGTCCGTCGCCCACAGCGCGGCGGCCGCGTCGGCGTCACCGGCATCGACCAGCGGGCCGTACGAGGCGATCAACCGCTCGACCGCGCGTTCGTCTTCGATCCGCCGCAGCCGCTGTTCAAGCGTGTTGTCCTGGATCACCGCGTCTCCTCTCCGATCTCATCCGCCAGTGCTCGTAGGGCCGCCAGCTGTTCGCAGTAGTGCACCGCCGATCGCGCGGTGACCGAGCATGTCACCGCGGTGGCGCCTGCATCGCTGAGAAGCCGCAGCTGGCGCGAGGTCTCAGCCGGGCTCCCCATCGGGTCGACCGCCCGGGCGGCCGGCAACAGGACCTCGAAGCTCCGTGGAAGTTCAAACCGCGCAAGCATTTTCGTGACCTCATCAGGCCGCAGGGCGAACGGCATCCAGCCATCGCCCAGCTCGACCGCTCGCCGCAGCGAGCGTTGGGTGCGACCGCCGACCCACATCGGGACCCGCGCCTGCACTGCGCAGGGCTCAACGACCACGGAGTCGAAGTGGTAGTAATCGCCGTGGTACGCCGGTCGTGGGTTCGACAGTGATGCCCGCAGCGCGCGCATCGCGTCGTCGGCCCGCGCCCCCCTGTCGTCCCAAGCGGCGCCGAGCAACTCGAACTCCGCCGCGAGCGAACCCACCCCGACGCCCGGCACGAGACGACCGCCGCTGATCCGGTCAAGCGTGCCGTACCGCTTCGCGATTTCGAGCGGATGGTGGTACCCGAGCACCACCACCGAGGTCGCCAGACGGATCCTCGACGTGCGCGCGGCCAGGAACGCCAGCGTGGCAAGCGGATCCCAGTACGTCGCTCCGCGGATGGCAGCAGTGTCGTCCGGGACGATGACGTGCTCTGCGCACGTCAGGTACTCGAACCCGAGCTCGTCTGCCGCCTGCGCGACCCGGGCGATGTCGTCGACGTCGCCATCTTGTTCCCACGCGCCCGCGACTCCTGGCAGTTGCATCACGATGGGCGTGGACAATCCGATCCGCACCACGACCGTTCTACTCGCTTAGAAGCCGCTGCATGAACTGGTGGGCGCTCAAGACCACTTTCGCGCGGTCGGGATCATTGCGTCGCCCGGCGTCGTCGGCATTGCCCCCGGCGATATACACCGGCCCGTTCGGCAGCTGTGCCAGGCCCTCGCGGGCGACGTCGCGCGGCTCGGCGACCTGCAAGCCGGGAATGTCGAAGTTCAGCCCGGCGCGTTCCATCGCCGGTGTGCGGGTCACGCCGAGCACCAACTCCAGCACGTGCACGTTGTGTTCGCGAAGCTCCAGCCACAGCCCTTCGGCGAAAATCCGGCCGAATGCCTTGACGCCGTCGTACACCGTGTGACGCGCCGACCCGAGATAACCGGACATCGAGCCGACGAGCAGGATGCCGCCATGGCGCCGGTCCCGCATCGGGCGACC
Source organism: uncultured Actinomycetota bacterium (assembly GCA_963744085.1). Taxonomy (GTDB): domain Bacteria; phylum Actinomycetota; class Actinomycetes; order Mycobacteriales; family Mycobacteriaceae; genus Mycobacterium. The sequence continues at coordinate 193,380 of CAVUSK010000008.1, read as the reverse complement.
GTACCGGTGAACCAGCGCCATCATCGCTGTGATGTTCAGATCGATGACGCGTCCGAAGTCGGCCAATTCGGCGTCGAGGAACTGTTCGCTGCAGGTGTTGGCGCCGGCGTTGTAGATGAGCAGACCGATCTCCAGGCCTGCGGATACCTCGGCGACGCGATCGACGGCCGTCGCGTCGACGAGATCGGTTGCGAGCGTTCGGACGTCGACACCGTGCTCGCGGCAGGCGGTCGCGGTGTCTTCGAGAGGGCCGGGCTTGCGCGCGACCAGGACGAGATTCAGCCCTGCCTCGGCGAGCTGTCGCGCGAATTCTGCACCGACACCCTCGGATCCACCGGCGATCAGCGCCCACGGACCGTAGGCTGCGAGATCCGTCACGGCTGCATCCTCCCGACTTTTCTTCCGCGAGCAGACGCAAAAGTACCCGACACGCCGAGCATGCGGGGACTTTTGCGTCTGCTCGCGCTAATTGGTGAGCCGCAGAAAAGCCTTGCCGCGCGGCGAGATTCGGTAGCCCACGTCAAGGCTGATCGTCAGGCCGAGGCCCTTGAGTTGGCGGACCCGTCGCTTGAACCGCGGGACGTCGAGGCCTTCGCGCGCCGCGAGGTCGGGTGCGCGCACCGCCTCGTTGTCGCGAACCATTTCGAGATACCGCCGGGTCCATGGTCCGGTGCGACTCGCGGCATCGAGCCGGGCCAGTCGCTCGCTGATCGCCGCGATGTCGTCGCCCGTCAATGCATCGTCGGCCGCCAGCGCGGGGCGTTCGTCCGCGCCGACGTACGACACCTTGATGACGTAGACATGCTTGGCCGGCCGCCGATCAAGGGCCGCCTGCGCGGACGCCGCGTCGCGATACCCCGCGGCGCGGGCCTGCGCAGCCGTGACGCGGTAGTCGCCCGGGTGCTGTGTGACGTCGCCGATCCGAATCGTGCCCGCCGCCGTCCGTTGCCTGCCACCGGCCTTGGCACGCGCCGCGTCCCAGCTGCGAAGCACCAGCGTGATGCTGCCGTCGGCGATCCCGTCCGCCGTGGCGCGATTCAGCAGCACAGCGATAGTCTGCTCTTCGCGCAAGCGCTCATCGGTGCCAGTCTGCTCTTCGCGCAAGCGCTCATCGGTGCCAGTCTGCTCTTCGCGCAAGCGCTCATCGGTGGATCGTATGTTCGGCTCTCGTGGTATGCCTGAACCGTGTCGTCCGGCGGTCTGTTTGACCTTCCCGGCTCCGGCGACTCCGCCGACTGGCAGGGCCGCGGCGGCGCGCTGCCCGTACCGCTGGCGGTCAGGATGCGTCCGGTGTCGCTCGACGAGGTCGTCGGGCAGTCGCATCTGCTCACGCCTGCGTCGCCCCTGCGCCGGCTGGTCGAGGGCTCGGGGGCCGCGTCCGTCATCCTCTACGGGCCGCCCGGCACCGGGAAGACCACGCTCGCGTCGCTGATCTCCCAGGCCACCGGCCGCCGGTTCGAGGCCCTGTCAGCGGTGTCCGCCGGGGTGAAGGAGGTCCGCGCAGTCATCGATACTGCACGTCGCGCCGCCGCCCACGGCGAGCAGACCGTGCTGTTCATCGACGAGGTGCACCGGTTCTCCAAGACCCAACAGGACGCGTTGCTCGCCGCGGTCGAGAACCGGGTCGTGCTGCTTGTGGCTGCCACCACCGAGAACCCGTCGTTCTCCGTGGTGGCTCCGCTGCTGTCGCGCTCGCTGATCCTGCAGCTGCATCCTCTGACGGGCGACGACATCCGGACGGTCATCCAGCGCGCGATCGACGACCCTCGGGGTCTCGGGGGCACGGTGCCGGTCGAGTCCGACGCCATCGAGCTGCTGGTGCGACTCTCCGCCGGCGACGCTCGCCGAGCGCTGACCGCCCTGGAGGTCGCGGCGGAAACCGTGGCAGACGACGGCGCGCCGGTGACCGTTGGGAGCATCGAGCAGTCGCTCGACAAGGCGGCCGTCCGCTACGACCGCCAGGGCGACCAGCACTACGACGTCATCAGCGCCTTCATCAAATCCATCCGCGGCTCCGACGTCGACGCCGCGCTGCACTACCTCGCGCGCATGCTTGTCGCGGGGGAGGACCCTCGTTTCGTTGCCCGACGGTTGATGATACTGGCCAGCGAGGACATCGGCATGGCCGATCCGACCGCGCTGCAGACCGCGGTCGCCGCCGCGCAGACGGTCCAGCTGATCGGGATGCCCGAAGCGCAATTGACTCTGGCGCACACCACAATTCACCTCGCGACGGCGCCGAAGTCCAACGCGGTGGTGAAGGCCATCTCCGCGGCGATGAACGACATCAAAGCCGGCAAGGCAGGGCTCGTGCCGGCACACCTGCGCGACGGCCACTACTTCGGCGCGGCCGCGCTGGGCAATGCTCAGGGGTACGTGTACTCCCACGACGATCCCGATGGTGTTGTGTCACAACAATATCCGCCGGACGAGCTGGTCGGTGTCGATTACTACAAACCCACCGAGCACGGCGCCGAGCGCGAGATTGCCAAGCGGCTGGATCGGCTGCGGGCCATCATCCGCAAGGCACGCGCCTGACTACAGGCCCGGCAGACAAGTGACGAAGGGTATGAGTCCGGGACATTGCTCGAATATGTTCGGCGGAGGCCCACTCGGCGGAGGCGGCGGGATCGGAGTGGGGAACAGGTTGGGTCCCTCCCAATAGTGGGCCGGAGCCTTCGTCCGCACGTCGTAGTCGAAGTAGTAGGTGTGGCAGACACTCATGTCCCAGACGAGCTCCGCATCCGATCGCGGTGGATCATTCGGCATGTCTTGCCCCGGACACCATTGAAATGGGCCATAGGTATAGGCCTGGGCAGGGCCTGCTCCCAGCCCCAAACCGGCCAAGCCCAAACCGCCGCACACCAACACAGCCGTTGCCAGCCTTGCGATTCCCGGTTTCATGGCGGCTTCCTCCCTGACGCCGGCGCGCCGTGGCCAGTCACGCCAAGGTTGCGACGGACGCCTTGGAAGATTCTTGGAACCACGCCCGCGCGAACGCCAGGGTCGGCTAGCGCCGGCTTACCACCGCCGGGTCAGCCGTGAACGCCGCCCGAATGAGCGGCGCCCGAACATGCCGGACGGTTGCCCGAACGCCATCGAAACCAATCCCACGCCCAGCGCCGCGACGATCACCTGGACGAGCAGCTCGCCCCAGTCGACCCCTGGCGTATCGATGGGAATTCCCATCCACCTCGCGAGCGCGGTCCCGACGAACGCAGCCCCGATACCGACAAGCATCGTCAGCCAGATCGGAAGTGGTTGCTTACCCGGGAGCACGAGTCGCCCCAAGGCGCCGACCACCAAACCGATGATGATCGCACCGAGGATGCTGTGAATTGTCATGATGCCTCCCAACGAAGTGATGCACGCCGCATACCCACGGCGGGAGCGAATAAACGCGGGAGAAAATTAGTCGATCTGTTCGGCGCGATCGCGGATTCCGCGCAGCATCTTCTGTTCCATCAGGAAGTGCGGGACGTCGAAGATGGCGTTGCCTACAGCGCCTCCGCTTCCGCGCGCCAGCAGCCGGGTTCGCTTTCCGTCGGGGATCAGGTAGAACGCCCATGACCCGTGCGCCTTTTCGCCGCGCAGCCCCCGGTCGTAGTCGCCCTCGGACATCAACATCAGGTACGAGTCCGTCTTCATAGCCGCCACCACTTGACGGCCGAAAGGGCCGTACCGCTGGGCCAGCCATACCGTGTCGCCGACATGGAGTTCTTGCCAGTCCGGATTGATGGTCCGCGCGTTGTGGATGCGGGTGCCGATGGACCGCTCGAGCCAGTCGTAGCTGTAGAAGCCGCCGCGGTCTTCGCCGATCTGAACGAGCCACGGCCACACCCGCTCCACCGGCGCGTCGACGGTCACGCCACGCGTGGTGCACGGTGTCAGCGGCGCCACCAGTTCGTCACCGGGCAAAAACGCGTTGACCTCGTCGGGGTACGCGCCCCAGGTGTACACCCACGGGCGTACCACCCGTCGGTACAGCTGCAGTACGCCGATACCGGCCGCCAAGACCGCAAGCCATCGTGCCGCATTCCTCATACGGCGCGACGTTAGCGGCCGACGCCGGTTCGCGGTGAGGGCCGAAAGTCACGAATGCGTCAGGCCAACTCGGGAACCCGCAGATGCGCGAGCGCGAGCTCGAACTCGCCGACGTCGAGCTGGTCGGCGCCCAAGTCCCGCAGTCGCGCCGTCCGCAGCGACCGGGCCTGTTCGCGGTTGTGGTCCATCGCCTGAGCGCTGTCGAATGTCACCGACGACACCGCCCGCCCCGACGACCGATCGACCAACAGGCTTGCGCTACAGAAACCTTCGAGTTCCTCCAACGCCGGCAGGACGGAGTCCTTGTAGAACTCGACGGACCGATCCATCTGGCGCTCCGCAACCTTGAACCATGTGGCCCGCACGCAGGCGCCGTCTCCGGAGCGGTGTTCTCGGTGCAGCAAAGCGATCTCCCACCACTCGTAGTTTCTGTTGCCCTCGAACATCTCGTGGCCCCGATCGCGAATCGGTGCCGCCTGCTGCAGTCCCGCGCGCATCGCCTCTGCGGTTTCCCACGCGGTGGTGAGAATGCACCGGCCGGATTCGCGGTCGACCAGCAGTGACATGCCGACGCAACCGTTCTCCCCCTCAAGGGCGGGCATCATCTGGTCGCGAACGAATGCGATTCCCGCGTCGATGGCCTCGGGTTGCGCGTTAATCGTCGCAGAGCGTGCGTACACGGTCCACTCCCTCGTTCGGGGCAGCGCCCCGGTGGCGCCACCGGTCCGTTGACTACGCTCCTCCTCTGCGCCGAGCCTGGCAATGGTCGCTGCTCTTCGCGCGAGCGCTCATCGCCGGTCGCTGTTCTTCGCGCGAGCGCTCATCGCCGGGTCCGTAAGCTGGAGTTATGGACTCCGATGTGCTCGACATCGAGACTTCGCGACGGCGCATCGTCGATCTCACCGACGAGGTGCGGTCGTTCTGCATGTCACGGGGCGATGGCCTGTGCAACGTGTTCGTGCCCCACGCCACCGCAGGCGTGGCGGTCATCGAGACCGGCGCAGGCAGCGACGAGGACCTCGTCGACACTCTCGAACGACTCCTGCCGCGCGACGACCGCTACCGGCACGCACACGGTTCGCCGGGCCACGGCGCCGACCACGTGCTGCCCGCGCTGGTGGCGCCCTCGGTGACAGTGCCCGTCCAAGCGGGTAAACCGCTGTTGGGGACATGGCAGAGCATCGTGCTGGTGGACCTCAACCGTGACAACCCGCGCCGGTCGGTGCGGTTGAGCTTCGTGAGCGGCTGAACCAGACCGGTAATGTAATCGGGTCGAACGACCGGAACCAGAAAAGACAGCGACGGCAAGTGCAAACACACGAAATCAGGAAGCGGTTCACCGACCACTTCGTGACGGCGGGTCACACCGAGGTGCCCAGTGCCTCGGTGATCCTCGACGACCCAAACTTGCTGTTCGTGAACGCCGGCATGGTGCAGTTTGTGCCGTACTTCCTTGGTCAGCGCACTCCGCCGTACCGCAAGGCGACCAGCATCCAGAAGTGCATCCGCACACCCGACATCGACGAGGTGGGCGTCACCACCCGGCACAACACGTTCTTCCAGATGGCCGGCAACTTCTCCTTCGGGGACTATTTCAAGCGCGGCGCGATCGAGCTGGCGTGGACCCTGCTGACCAATCCGGTCGCGGAGGGCGGATACGGGTTGGATCCGGAAAAACTCTGGGCCACCGTCTATTTGGATGACAACGAGGCCGCCGAACTGTGGCAGGAGGTCGCGGGCCTGCCCCCGGAACGTGTCCAGCGCCGTGGCATGGCCCACAACTACTGGTCTATGGGCATTCCCGGACCCTGCGGACCGTCGTCGGAGATCTATTACGACCGCGGGCCGGAGTACGGTCCGGAGGGCGGCCCCGTCGCCAGCGAGGAACGCTATATGGAGATCTGGAATCTCGTCTTCATGGAGAACCTTCGCGGCGAGGGCACCTCGAAGACCGATTTCGAAATCCTTGGACCGTTGCCGCGCAAGAACATTGACACCGGAATGGGTATCGAGCGGATAGCGTGTGTGCTGCAGGGCGTCGATAACGTCTACGAGACGGACTTGCTGCGCCCGGTGATCGACAAGGTCGCCGAGATCGCGCCGCGGGGGTACGGCGCCGGAAACCACGAGGACGACGTCCGCTACCGAATCATCGCGGACCACAGCCGCACCGCTGCGATTCTGATCGGCGACGGTGTCAGCCCGGGCAACGACGGACGCGGATATGTGTTGCGCCGCTTGCTGCGCCGCATCGTCCGGGCGGCGAAGCTGCTCGGCATCGACACCCCGATCATGGGGCAGCTGATGGCCACCGTGCGCGACGCGATGGGACCGTCGTATCCGGAACTGATCACCGACTTCAACCGAATCACGCGGATCGCCGAGGCGGAGGAGGCCGCGTTCAACCGCACGCTGGCGTCGGGCTCTCGACTGTTCGAGGAGGCCGCCGGCGCGACGAAGGCCTCTGGCGCGTCGGTACTGAGCGGCGCGGACGCGTTCACGCTGCATGACACATACGGGTTCCCGATCGACCTCACGCTCGAGATGGCCGCCGAGGCGGGTTTGACGGTCGACGAGGCAGGCTTCCGCACCCTGATGGCGGAGCAGCGTGACCGCGCGAAGGCCGACGCCGCGGCCCGCAAGCATGCCCACGCTGACTTGTCCGCGTACCGCGAGTTGGTGGACGCGGGACCCACGGAGTTCACCGGCTTCGACGAATTGGCTTCGGAGGCCAAAATTCTCGGCATCTTCGTCGACGGCAAGCGGGTGCCGGTGGTCGCTCACGACCCTGAAACCCAAGCGGCCGAGCGCGTCGAGCTGATCCTCGACCGCAGCCCGCTCTACGCCGAGTCCGGCGGTCAGATCGCCGATGAGGGCACGATCACCGGCACCGGCGCCGGAGCGACCGCGAAAGCCGCCGTCACCGACGTCCAGAAGATCGCGAAAACGCTATGGACACACCGGGTTAACGTCGAGTCGGGCGAGTTCGTCGAGGGCGACACGGTGGTCGCCGCCGTCGACCCCCGCTGGCGTCACGGCGCCACCCAGGGCCACTCGGGCACCCACCTGGTGCATGCCGCTCTGCGACAAGTGCTGGGCCCCAATGCGGTTCAGGCGGGTTCGCTCAACCGCCCGGGGTATCTGCGCTTCGATTTCAACTGGCAAGGTGGGCTGTCCGAAGACCAACGCACACAGATCGAGGAAGTCACCAACGAGGCGGTCGAGGCCGACTTCGAGGTGCATACGTTCACTACCGAACTGGACAAGGCCAAGGCGATGGGCGCGGTGGCGCTGTTCGGCGAGAGCTACCCCGACGACGTCCGCGTGGTGGAGATCGGCGGGCCGTTCTCATTGGAGTTGTGCGGCGGCACGCACGTGCACAACTCGGCCCAGGTGGGTCCAGTGACGATCCTCGGCGAATCGTCGATCGCCTCGGGTGTTCGCCGCGTCGAGGCCTACGTGGGGCTGGATGCGTTCCGGCACCTGGCCAAGGAGCGCGCGTTGCTGGCGGGGCTGGCGTCGTCGCTGAAGGTGCCGTCCGAGGAGGTCCCCGCGCGGGTCGCCACGCTGGTCGAGCGGCTCAAGGTGGCGGAAAAGGAACTCGAGCGAACGCGGCAAGCCTCGTCGCGCGCTACCGCCGCGAATGCGGTCGCCGGTGCCGAACAAATCGGTAGGGTCCGAGTCGTGGCCCAGCGAATGTCGGGGGAGACAGCGGGGGACCTGAGAACCCTCGTCGGCGACATTCGCGGGCGGTTGGGCAGCGAACCGGCGGTGGTGGCGTTGATCGCCGAGGGTGACAACGGTGCAGTGCCTTACGTGGTGGCTGCCAATCCGGCCGCCGTCGACCTCGGTTTGCGCGCCAATGAGCTCGCCAAGGAAGTCAACGTTGCGGTCGATGGCCGCGGCGGCGGGAAAGCGGAGCTCGCACAGGGGTCGGGCAAGAACCCCGGCGGAATCGACGCCGCGCTCTCCGCACTCCGAGCAGAGATCGCACGGAGTTAGCTGCGTGACTGCCGGCGAAGACCGCCTGCCGGACCGGCCTGGCAGCGACGATCCCGGGCGGGGTCGCCGGCTGGGCATCGACGTCGGCGCCGTACGCATCGGGGTTGCGTTAAGCGACCCCGACGGCATCTTGGCCACACCCGTGGAGACGGTGCGCCGCGACCGCTCCGGACGCCATCTGCGCCGACTCGCGGCGCTGATCGCGGACCTCGACGTCGTCGAGGTTGTCGTCGGCCTGCCCCGCACGCTGGCCGACCGCGCCGGGTCGTCCGCGAAGGATGCGATCGCGCTCGCCGACGCGCTCGCCGGGCGTATTTCCCCGGTTCCGGTGCGGCTTGCCGACGAGAGGTTGACCACTGTCAGCGCGCAGCGGTCGTTGCATGACGCCGGAATCCGCGCGAAGGCGCAGCGCTCGGTGATCGACCAGGCCGCGGCGGTCGAGATACTGCAGGGGTGGCTCGACCAGCGCCGGGCAGCGATGAGCCGCTTGCGCGAAGAGCAGAAGGCTTCGCCCCGTGGGAAGGCCGGCAATGGTTGACGGCTGGGGGAGTGAGCGCAAGCAGCCCGTGGCGGTAGGGGCGCCGCGGCGCAAGTCCCGCGTCGCTCGTGCGCGGGAAGAGCGAAACCGTCGGCAGCGCAAAAACATTCGCTTGGTGATCTTGGCCGTGTTCGTGGTGGTCGTGATCTCGGCGGTTTTCGTGGGCTCGCGGATGTGGCACGGCCTGTACAGCGACTACTCGGGTGACGGCAAGAGCGACGTCGTGATCCAGGTACACGACGGGGACTCGACAAGGGCGATCGCCCAGACACTCGTCGACAGTCACGTGGTCGCATCGGCTCAGAAGTTTGTCGATGCGGCGCATGGCAATTCGGCGATGTCGTCCATCCAGCCGGGCTACTACCAGATGCGCACCGAGATCTCGGCGTCCGACGCGGTCCGTCGGCTGACCGACCCGGCGAACCGGGTCGGCAAGCTCGTCATTCCCGAAGGGCGACAACTCGACGACGTCCAGGACGTCAAGACGAACGCGGTGACCGACGGCATCTTCACGCTGATCTCGCACGCGTCGTGCGTGCAGTTGGACGGCAAGCGACGATGCGCGTCGGTGAATGACCTGCGGCAAGTCGCGGGCGTCGACTCGCCGTCGGCGCTGAATGTGCCGTCCTGGGCTGCGGACCAGGTGGCTGCCATGGGCGGTGACCACCGTCGGCTCGAGGGCCTGATCGCGCCCGGAACGTGGGACATCAACCCGTCGTGGACACCGCAGGAAATGCTGGCGAAGCTGATCGGTGACAGTGCAGCCCTTCTCGCGCAACACGGCCTGGGCAGTTCACCCGACGGAACCTCGATGTCGGCATACCAGACGCTGATCGTCGCGTCGTTGGTGCAGCGCGAGTCGAAACCGGCCGACTTCGCGAAGGTGGCCCGGGTGATCTACAACCGGCTGCAGGTGCACCAGAAGCTCGAATTCGACTCCACGATCAACTACTCGCTGGACCGGCAGGAAGTCGCGACCGCCGACGTCGACCGGGGCCGCAACACCCCATGGAACACATACCTCAACGAGGGACTGCCGAAGACTCCGATCTGCTCGCCGGGTCAGCAGGCGCTGGCCGCCGCCGAGCGGCCCGAACCTGGCGACTGGCTGTACTTCGTCACCGTCGACATGCAGGGAACCACGCTGTTCACCCGTGACTACCAGGAGCATCTGGCCAACATCGAGCTGGCCAAACGCAACGGTGTCCTCGACAGCGCGCGATGACTGGTCGTAAGGCCGCGGTTTTGGGGTCACCGATCGAGCACTCCAAGTCTCCGCAACTGCATCTTGCCGCGTACCAGGCGCTGGGTCTTCACGACTGGACGTATGAGCGCATCGAGTGCACCGCAGAGCAATTGCCAAGTGTGGTAAGCGGTTTCGGCCCCGAGTGGGTGGGCGTGTCGGTGACGATGCCGGGCAAGCTCGCGGCGCTGCGGTTCGCCGACGAACGCACCGAGCGGGCACAGCTGGTGGGTTCGGCCAACACGCTGCTGCACACCGAGCACGGCTGGCGGGCCGACAACACAGACGTCGACGGTGTCATCGGCGCGCTGGGCTCTGTGCACGGCGACGTCGTCGTGGTCGGTGCGGGCGGCACCGCACGCGCGGCGGTCGTTGCGGCCGCGCACCTCGGCGCTCACCGAGTGACCGTGGTGGCCCGCGACCCCGCCAAGGCGGACCCGCTGCTGGAACTCGCTGCGGCGGCCGGGGTCGACGGCCGATGGCGCGCGTTCGACGCCCCCGAGCTCGCCGGCGATGTCGCAGCCGCCGGTGCCGTCGTCAGCACGATTCCGTCCGCCGCGGTCGCCGGTCATCTCGAAGCGCTTTCAGCCGCGCGGGTGCTGTTGGATGCGATCTACGATCCGTGGCCGACACCGCTGGCCGCCGCGGTCGCCGAGGCGGGTGGAAGGGTGATCGACGGGCTGCAGATGCTGCTGCATCAGGCCTTCGCTCAGGTCGAGCAGTTCACCGGCCGGCCCGCGCCGAAAGAGGCGATGGCGGCGGCCTTGCGCTGACGTAGCTTTTGTTCGTGGGAGTGGGGATCTGTGTCGCCGCGCTGCTGTGGCTCGCGGCGCTGTGCATCTACGACGTGCGGTACCGCCGATTGCCGAACTGGTTGACGCTGCCCGGCGCCGCCGCGGCGGTGATGATCGCGGCGCTGGCCGGCCGGGGCCTGCCCGCGGTGGCCGGCGCCGCCGCGCTGAGCGTTCTGTATCTGGCGGTTCATGCGCTGGCGCCGTCGGCGATGGGCGCGGGAGACGTGAAGCTGGCGCTCGGTGTCGGCGGGATCGCCGGCTACTTCGGCGTCGACGTCTGGCTGCTGGCAGCGATGGCCGCGCCGATGTTCACGGCGGGGTGGGCGATCATCGAGGTGCTCCGCCGCGGAGCCCGTACGGGGTCCATTCCCCGGTCGTTTCGCCCCTGCCCGCCGGTGCCGCACGGCCCGGCGATGTGCATCGCCACCGCCGCCGCCGCCGCCCTCGTCGTCTTCTAGCCCGAAATCAGGTTACCGACACGCCATCCGCCCGTTTTGCGTGCACTAAGGCTGATCTCGGCGGGTCGTCAACCTGCCGCATGGGAAGATGGGACGCGTGTTGCGATGGACGACGGCCGGCGAATCGCACGGTCGTGCGCTGGTGAGCATGCTCGAGGGCATGGTCGCCGGTGTGCGCATCACCTCCGACGACATCCGGACGCAGCTTGCCAGGCGCCGGCTCGGCTACGGCCGGGGCGCCCGGATGAAGTTCGAGGCTGACGACGTCACCGTGCTGACCGGGGTCCGCCATGGCGTCACCCTCGGCGGGCCGATCGCCGTCGAGATCGGCAACACCGAGTGGCCGAAGTGGGAAACGGTGATGGCCACCGACCCGGTCGACCCCGAGGAACTGCACGATGTCGCCCGCAACGCGCCATTGACCCGTCCGCGGCCAGGGCACGCCGACTACGCGGGCATGCTCAAGTACGGCTTCGACGACGCCCGGCCGGTTCTGGAGCGGGCCAGCGCGCGGGAGACCGCGGCCCGCGTCGCGGCAGGCACGATCGCGCGGGAATTCCTCCGGCAAGCACTGGACGTCGAGGTGCTGTCGCACGTGATCTCCATCGGCGCGTCCAAGCCGTACGACGGCCCTCCTCCGCAGCCGGCCGACCTCGATGCGATCGATGCGAGCCCAGTGCGCGCGTATGACGAGCAGGCCGAGAAGGCCATGGTCGACGAGATCGAGGCCGCCAAGAGGGACGGCGACACGCTCGGTGGCGTCGTCGAGGTGGTCGCGGTGAACCTACCGGTCGGACTGGGATCGTTCACCAGCGGCGACAACCGCCTCGACAGCCAGCTGGCCGCCGCGGTCATGGGAATTCAGGCGATCAAGGGCGTCGAGATCGGCGACGGGTTCGAGACCGCGCGCCGCCGTGGCAGTCTCGCGCACGACGAGATGTACCCGGGAGCCGCAGGCGTGCTGCGCTCCACCAACCGCGCCGGTGGTCTCGAGGGCGGTATGACGAACGGTCAGCCGCTGCGTGTGCGCGCTGCGATGAAACCGATCTCCACGGTCCCGCGCGCGCTCGCCACCGTCGACATGGCCACCGGCGACGAGGCGGTGGCGATCCATCAGCGCTCCGACGTGTGCGCGGTGCCCGCGGCCGGCGTGGTGGCCGAGTCGATGGTCGCGCTGGTGCTCGCCCGCGCCGTGCTCGAGAAGTTCGGCGGCGACTCGATCGCCGAGACCAAGAACAACATCGCGTCGTATCTGGCGGCCATCGCCTCCCGGGACCGTTCATGCGACGCGCGGGCGCCGGGGTAGTGCGATGACACCCAAAGCCGTACTGGTCGGGCTGCCCGGCTCCGGCAAGTCGACCATTGGACGGCGTCTGGCCAGGGCACTGGACGTGACGTTCGTTGACACCGATTCGGCGATCGAGGCGAAGACGGGCCGAACCATCGCCGACTTGTTCGCCACCGACGGCGAGCAGGAATTCCGCCGAATCGAGGAAGAGGTGGTTCGGGCGGCGCTCGCCGAGCACGACGGCGTTCTCGCGCTCGGCGGTGGCGCGATCACCAGCCCAGGCGTCCGCGACGCGCTGGCCGGACACACCGTGGTCTACCTGGAGATCAACGCCGCCGAGGGAGTCCGCCGCACCAGCGGCAGCACCGTGCGCCCGCTTCTGGCCGGTCCTGATCCGGGTGCGAAGTACCGTGCGCTGATGACCGACAGGGTTCCGCTCTACCGCCGCGCCGCGACGATGCGCGTCAATACCAACCGCCGCAATCCCGGAGCCGTAGTGCGCCAGATCATCACGCGGCTCCAACCCCCGAATCCGCGGGCGCGGCGCAAGCGACGTCACACGTGGCGACGGTCGCCGATCTCGTTGACGCCCAGTGAAACCACGCAAGCGCCACCAAGCCCCGCGACGCTGGCCGCGCGCAGTGCGGAGCGGACGAAACATGACTGACGCTGTGACGGTCGACGTCCTGGTGAAGCCGCCGTATCCGGTGATCATCGGCTCCGGGCTGCTAGGCGAGCTGACTCGCCTGCTCGACGGCACCCACAAGGTTGCGATTCTGCACCAACCCGTGATGGCCGCCACGGCGGAGCAGATGCGAACGATGTTGTCCGACAATGGGATTGATGCACACCGAATCGAGATACCAGACGCCGAAGCGGGCAAGGAGCTGCGGGTCGTCGGCTTCATCTGGGAAGTGTTGGGCCGCATCGGTGTTGGCCGCCGCGATGCGATCGTCAGCCTCGGTGGTGGAGCGGCCACCGATGTCGCGGGATTCGCCGCCGCGACGTGGCTGCGCGGAGTGTCGATCGTGCACGTGCCGACCACGCTGCTCGGCATGGTCGACGCCGCGATCGGCGGGAAGACCGGAATCAACACCGAGGCCGGCAAGAACCTGGTCGGCGCGTTCCACCAGCCGCGGGCAGTGCTCGTTGACCTCGAGACGCTGAAGACGCTGCCGCACAACGAGATCGTCGCCGGGATGGCAGAGGTGGTCAAAGCCGGTTTCATCGCCGACCCGACGATCCTCGACATCATCGAGCGTGACCCGCAGGCGTCGCTCGACCCGGGCGCAGCGGTGCTGCCCGAGTTGATCCGCCGCGCGGTCGCCGTCAAGGCCGAGGTCGTGGCCGCCGACGAGAAGGAATCGAAGCTGCGCGAGATCCTCAACTACGGCCACACCCTGGGCCACGCCATCGAGCGCCGCGAGCGGTACCAATGGCGGCACGGCGCCGCTGTCTCGGTGGGACTGGTGTTCGCGGCCGAGTTGGGCCGGCTGGCAGGCAGGCTCGACGACGCGACCGCCGACCGGCACCGGTCGATCCTCACGTCGCTGGGCCTGCCGGTCAGCTATGACTCGGATGCGCTGCCGCAGCTGATCGAATTCATGGCCGGTGACAAGAAGACCCGCGCCGGGGTGTTGCGGTTCGTGGTGCTCGATGGTCTGGCCAAGCCGGGCCGGCTCGAGGGGCCGGACCCGTCGCTGCTGGCCGCCGCTTACGCCGAGTTAGGAGCCTTCCGATGAGCCTCTTGGGCGAAGAGGAGACGACGCAGTGACGACGGTCAACGTGCTGAACGGTCCGAACTTGGACAGGTTGGGTCTGCGCGAGCCGGATGTGTACGGCGACACCACGTATGCGGACCTCGTGGCGGTGATCGAGCGGACGGCCGCCGAACTCGGACTGAAAGCCTCTGTGCGGCAAAGCGACAGCGAAGCCGAGCTGATCGACTTCATTCATCGCGCGGCCGACGCGGGCGAGCCGGTTGTCCTCAACGCCGCCGGCCTGACGCACACCTCGGTCGCGTTACGCGACGCGTGTGCGGAACTGAAAGCGCCGCTGATCGAGGTGCACATCTCAAACGTGTTCGCGCGCGAGGAGTTTCGGCACCACAGCTACATCAGTTCGGTCGCAACCGGGGTGATCGTCGGCTTGGGCGTGCAGGGTTATCTACTGGCCCTGCGCTACCTTGCGGACGCGCTGAAGTCCTAGCTCAGCGCTCCTGGGTCCGCCCTTCATCAAACGGAGCTTCCTGCGTCCGCCCTTCATGAAGGGGTGCCTCTTGAGTCCGCCCTTCATCGAGGGACGCTTCCTCGGTCCGTCCTTCGTGAAGGGCCGCTTCCTGGGTCCGTCCTTCGTGGGCGGGTTGGCCCTCCGCCTCTTCGCCCTCCGCACGGCCCCCGCCGACCGCGGCGAACACGTCGGTGTCCGGGCCGTGGCCGCCCTCGTGCGCGGGTACGGGGTGCTCCTTGTTGTAGCGCCGGTCAACCAGGAAGCGGCCGATCGCGACGCCGAGCGTTGCCATCACGAACACCAGCAGCGCGGTGAACGCGGCGAACGTCGTGATCTCGTTCACCAATCCCGCCACGTACATGGTCTTGTAGAACTGCGAGATCAACCAGGCGACCGCGCCCGACAGAACGCCGGCGCAGAGCCCGGCGAGCAGCCATGTCATGGCAAGGTCACCGCGGCGGTCGGGGTCAGGTTGCGCCTGCGCGTCGGCACGGCCGTCGAAGAATCCCCAGATGAGCGCGCAAAGGGCGAAGATCACGATCAGGAAGATGCTGATCACCTGAGCCTGAGTTTCCCAGGCGTTGATCATCGCGCCTTGAATGATGCGCAGGACGACCATTCCGAACGCGAAGATCAGTCCGCGCAGCAACCATGACCTCATGGCCCGTGAGCCTAGCGGGTAGCGTCAACTGCCGTGACATATTCCCAGCGACGTGGCAACCTATGCCGCCGCCTGAAGGCCGCGGAGCTGGACGCGATGCTGGTGACCGACCTGGTCAACGTGCGTTATCTGACGGGGTTCACCGGGTCGAATGCGGCATTGCTCGTCTACGCGGGCGACGGGGCGGGCGCAGTGCTGGCCACCGACGGCCGGTATCGCACGCAAGCGTCGCAGCAGGCGCCGGACATGCGGCTGGAGATCGAGCGGGCGTGCGGGCCGCACCTGACCCGGTTGGCCGCCGCCGGGGGCGTGGCCCGGTTGGGCTTCGAGAGCCACGTCGTCACGGTCGACGGCTACGATCTGCTCGCCCGGGCGGCTGCCGAGGTAAAGCTGGTGCCGGCGTCGGGAACGATCGAGGCCTTGCGGGAGGTCAAGGACGACGGGGAGAAGGCACTGCTTCGGCTCGCATGCGAGGCCGCCGACGCCGCGCTGGCCGACTTGATCGAACGCGGCGGATTGCGTCCGGGACGCACAGAACGGCAGGTGGCCCGCGACCTCGAGGCGCTGATGCTGGACCGCGGCGCCGACGGGGTGTCATTCGAGACGATCGTCGCGGCGGGTCCGAACTCGGCGATTCCCCATCACCGCCCCACTGACGCTGAGTTGGCGTCAGGGGACTTCGTGAAGATCGACTTCGGCGCGCTGGTCGCCGGCTACCACTCGGACATGACGAGGACATTCGTGCTCGGGCAGGCCGCGCAGTGGCAGCGCGACATCTACGAGTTGGTGGCCACCGCACAGCAGGCCGGACGGGAGGCGCTGTCGCCCGGCGAAGCCTGCAAAGACGTCGATGCGGCGGCGCGCGCGGTGATCGCCGACGCCGGCTACGCCGAGAATTTCGGCCACGGCCTCGGCCACGGCGTCGGTCTTGAGATCCACGAAGCGCCAGGGATCAGTGCCTCGTCCGCCGCGACCCTGCGAGTCGGCTTCGCGGTGACCGTGGAACCCGGTGTCTACCTTCCCGGCCGGGGCGGCGTCCGTATCGAGGACACTTTGATCGTGTGCGCAAAAAGCCCGGAACTGTTGACCAAGTTCCCGAAGGAACTGACGGTTTTGACATAGGTTGCGCTGTGCGCTGACCAGTAAAAACGCGGTCAGAGGCAACCGCTGTAGTGCCGATTATCTTAGGGACCAGCTAACCCCCGGCGCACGACACGGGAGAGAGCCACCATGACCGCCTACACCGTCCCCACCGACCCCGCCGACCCCGAACACGCCGCGCTGGAGCTGATCGTGCGCCTGCCCGCCGACATCCTCGACTCGACCGCGTTCACCACCGTTTTGCAGCAATACTGCTCCCTGCTGCACGCCCAAGGATGCTTCACCGGCCTGTGCTGGCCCGACGCCAAGGCGGTCGCGCCGCCGTGTCCTTCGACATCACCAACCGCGACAATGCGGCCGACTTCCTGCGTAACCGGGCCCGCGACGTTCTCGCCGGGACCGACGGCATGATGTGGCGCGACCGCGACCGCGACCGGGTGGCGCGGGCGCTAAACATCGCCGCGACAGTGCTCGGACTCGGGCTGTGAGCCGCCCGGCTAGACCTCCGGTGCCTATCGTCGTGGTGGTTACCGGCGGCTGCAATCATGCGCTGCACCTGTGTCTGACGATCCTGACATGTGGCTGGTGGGCGCCGATCTGGCTGCTGGTGGCGATCTGCGAACCGCGGCGGGTCGTGGTGGTGGTTAAGCGTTTGGTTTATGCCCCGGTGCAGTCCAGCGAAATACTGATCGTTTTGCTGATGACGGTGGTCTGGATGTTGTTGTTGGCTGTCCGGTTTGTGTAGGTGAACGTTTGCGGATTACGGACATTGGTCACTGTGCACGCGGAGAGCGGGCCGCCGCCGACCCGGTCGATTTTGACGGTGTACCCCTCGCTTTGCAGCTGCGCGATGGTGTCTTGTGCAGACGCTCCGCTCGACGGGGCCGCTAGGGTCGGTGCCGCCAATGCCAATGTTGCGGCTGCTATTCCGGTTGCGGTAAGCGTGGTGATGGCGAGCTTCGTCATTGAAGTCTCTTTTCGTGCTGAGCGACTTTCCAGCTCGGCGGGTGCCGGGTCGGGCCGCTACCTCCCAGCATGTGCCGTAGTTCTGGGAAACTTCTGAGCGGCGTTAATGCAATTCCTGCAGCGCGCGGCGGGCACAAATGTCGACGCGTGTTGCTGGTCTTTCGTGCAGTACCCGGCGAGCGCAGTGGTCATCTCCAACTCAACATCGCTGAGTGAACTTCGGCGAGTGAGCCCGTGGCCTGCGCTTTGATTTGCATATCGGGCGCATAGAAGCTTCCAACATAGTGACCACACTCGAGATCAAGGCGGATCACTGATCCGTCGATGAGGCGAATATGGCCAGTGTGACCGAATGTCACCGTGAGCCTCCGTCGGGGAAATAGGGGATGTAACCGATCGTCGTGTTCAGAGCTGCGGCAGCCGTCGCGCTGCCGATATGCCGCGAACGACAGCGCGAACGGGTCGCACCATCGCGTTATGCCGCCTAATGAAATGAAGGCCGGTCAGCCAGGCTCGGTCGGAGTTACGCATTCGCTCTCTGCATTCGCTCTCTGCACCCCCCTTGTCTAAGAGACGACAGGGGGAGTGGAGCAGTTCACGGGTGCGGGATGCGCACGATCAGCTTCGAGCGCCACCAGCTCGGCTGCGCCGCCCTGCTCCAGCAGACCCGCCACCGCTGGCCCGAACCGACGCGGCTCCTCCCCGACACACCGGCACAGGTTCCGTTCTCCCACATGGCCGCGCACACCCGGCGCCGATTCCACTGATGCGACCTCTAGAGCTGACGGTTCTGACGTAGCCGACGCCGAGTTAGCCGTGATCACTGCGGCCACTCTCGACGCCGAGTTGTTCCAGCAGTGTGTGAACGCGTTTCTCGATGTCATCTCGTATGGATCTCACGACATCGATGGGTTGACATGCGGGGTCTGGCAGTACCCATTCCTCGTATCGGAGTCCCGGCAAGACGGGACGGTTGTCGCCGCAGCCCATGGTGATCACTACGTCGACTGCTTCGAGCATGTCGGTTGTCCAGCGTTTTGGTTGTCCTGTCCCGATATCGATGCCCTTCTCGGCCATCGCGGCGACGGCGGCGGGGTTGATCTGATCGGCGGGTTCGGACCCCGCGGAGTAGACGGCCGCCTGGTCTCCGGCGAGGTGTTTGAAGAATCCCATGGCCATCTGAGACCGGCCGGCGTTGTGGGTGCACAGGAAGAGCACCGCGGGTTTGGTCATGTCTGCTCCATGGTCGATGGGTGGTGCGGGATGACAGCTTCGTCGGCTGTGCGTGCGGCATCGGGGTAGAGGTAGACGGTGAGAACGAGACCGACGATCCCACCGATGATCTGGGCGGCGGTGAAGGGTATGACGGAGTTGGGTGCGATGCCTGCGAAGGTGTCGGAGAACATACGGCCGACGGTCACTGCAGGATTGGCGAAAGACGTCGAGCTCGTGAACCAGTAACCGGCGCCGATGTAGGCCCCAACCGCCGCTGCCGACAGTCCCGCGCGCCGGGTGCGGGCCAACGTGAAGATCACCGCGATCAGTCCCGCCGTGGCCACGACTTCACCAATGAGGTGCCCCGCGGTGGTTCGCGGCTTGTTGGAGATCTCGATGAAGCGCCTGTCGAACATGACGTTGGCCAAGGCAGCGCCGGCGACCGCGCCGAGCACCTGCACGGTGCTGTACAGCAGCAGCGTCCGTCCGCTGATGCCCGTCTGTGATCGTCGACCCAACAACCAATCGGCCAGTGAGACAACAGGGTTGAAATGCGCCCCGGATACCGGCCCGAACATGAGGATGAGCACCCCCAGCCCGAGTGCGGTAGCAATGGAATTTTCAAGCAACTGCAGTCCCACGTCCCGCGGGGACAGTCGCTGAGCGGCGATCCCGGAACCGACGACGACGGCGACCAGTAGCGCGGAGCCGGTGAACTCGGCGACCGGTGAGCGCAGCCGATTTCCCATCGGTGTGCTCACGGCCTCAGCAGCAGGAGGTTGCGTGCGCAGGCTGTCCGTCGCCGGCATCGCAAGAGTCGCAAGTGCATTCAACCGAGGCGGCCGTGGCGTTGCCGAATGTCTCCGTGTCGGCCAGCACGGTGTACACCTCCCATCGCTCTCCTCCGGGTCCGGTGACCCACACCTTGTCTTGAGTGGCGAAACAGCAGGTGGTTCCGATCTGCTCCTCTGTGAACATCCCTTCGCCGCTGAGGCGGGTGATTTCCTTGAGTACGTCATCGCTCGATTCGACTTCGACGCCGAGATGGTTGAGAGTCCCGCCGTGGCCGGGGTTTTCGATCAACACCAGCTTCAACGGCGGTTCATCGACCACGAAGTTGACGTAGCCCGACTTGATCTTGGCCGGCGTGGTGTCGAACAGCTTCGAGTAGAAGTCGATCGCTTCGTCGAGGTTGTCGACGTTGAGGGCGAGTTGAATTCGGGACATCACCGCCTCCATACCTGTGAGACATATGTCGAACTTGTAGCCACACCGATAATGCCGCCTCTTCGATATATGTCAAGATCCTATGGCAGTATGGACACCATGCCCAAGACGCTGCCCGTGGTGGACATGTCCGAGCCGGTGTGCTGCTCACCGGTTGCGGCCGGGCCACTCGCCGATGATTCGGCGTTAGAGATTGCGCTACGACTCAAGGCGTTAGCCGATCCTGTGCGGGTCAAGCTGGTGTCACTATTGTTCGGCAGCAAGGCGGGCGAGGAGTGCAGTCGTGATCTCGCGACCGGACTAGGGCTGTCCGAATCGACCGTCAGCCATCACCTGTCGCAATTGCGGCGCGCCGGGATGGTGGAGTCAGAACGCCGCGGTATGCACGTGTACCACCGGCCGCGACGAGATGCGCTTGTTGCGCTGTGCTCGGTTCTTGACCCCAATTGCTGCGGGTAGCCTGCCAGGATGGCAAGGAGCGCGGCAGGGGTCGTATTGATCGTCGCCGGGCAAGAACGCTGACCCAAGCTAGGAGAACAACCGACCGTGGCATCGACTGCCGACTTCAAGAACGGCCTGGTCCTGCAGATCGACGGACAACTGTGGCAGATCGTCGAATTTCAGCACGTCAAACCGGGGAAGGGGCCGGCCTTCGTGCGGACCAAGCTCAAGAACGTGCTGTCCGGCAAGGTGGTCGACAAGACCTTCAACGCCGGGGTCAAGGTGGAGACCGCGACGGTCGACCGGCGCGACACCACGTATCTGTATCGCGACGGGTCGGACTTCGTGTTCATGGACAGCGAGGACTACGAGCAGCACCCGTTGCCCGAGTCGTTGGTCGGCGAAGCCGCGCAGTTCCTGCTCGAGGGCATGCCGGTGCAGGTGGCGTTTCACGACGGCAGCCCGCTCTATATCGAGTTGCCGGTGACCGTCGAGCTGGTGGTCACGCACACCGAGCCGGGTTTGCAGGGCGACCGCTCAAGCGCCGGAACCAAGCCCGCGACGGTCGAGACCGGTGCGCAGATCAATGTGCCGCTGTTCATCAATACCGGCGACAAGCTGAAGATCGACTCGCGCGACGGCAGCTATTTGGGCCGGGTGAATGCCTGAGCGAGGTCGTCACCAAGCGCGAAAACGTGCTGTCGACTTGCTTTTCGAGGCCGAAGCGCGTGGCCTGACGCCTGCTGAGGTCGCCGACGCGCGGAATGCGCGGGCCGAGGAACAGGCCGACGTGACGCCGCTGAACGCGTACACCGTCACTGTCGCGCGGGGCGTCACCCAGCACGCAGCGCACATCGACGACCTGATCTCCGCGCACCTTCAGGGCTGGATGCTGGACCGCTTACCCGCCGTGGATCGAGCGATTCTGCGGGTCGCGGTGTGGGAGTTGCTGCACGCCAACGATGTTCCCGAGCCAGTGGCTGTCGACGAGGCGGTGGAGCTGGCCAAGAAGTTGTCCACCGACGAGTCGCCGGGCTTCGTCAACGGCGTGCTGGGCCAGATCATGCTCGTCACCCCGCAGATCCGGGCCGCCGCCGCCGCGGTGCGGGAGACCGCCGCCTCCGCTCGCGAAGAAATCGAGTAGTGCTCTACTCGTTCGGTGAGTGCCTGTCGGCCTCACGCTTAGCGCATGACCGACACACCGAAAACTCGTGAGGACGCGCTGCTTCGGCTGCCTGCCCGTTATGCCCTCGCCCTGCAACTACGCGACGCCGGCTTCGCTCCCGAGGTGGTGAGCGAGTACATCGACGTGCCGCTCGGAGCCCTTGAGATTCATTACCGGTTGGCAGAGTTGAAACTGCGTGCAGCACAGGGCTATCTGGAAGTTCGTTAGTGAAGCGCAGCCAAGCCGCGTCTCAAGCCGGTGTTGGCTCGGCGACCTTGACCACCGTCTTGCCGATGTTGGCGCCGGTGAACAGCCCGTTGAGAGCGTCGACGCACGACTCGACGCCCTCGAAGACGTGCGCGCGGTGCACAAGACGCCCCTCTTGCACCCACTGCCGGATCGCGGCGAAGGCCTCGTCGAAGCGGCCCCACTGGTCGAGGGTGTTGAACCCCTGCATGAGCGCGCTCTTGGCGAGCAGGTTCACGTAGTTGGCCGGTCCCGGGTGGTCGCCGGTCACATAGCTGGAGATCACGCCGCAAAGCACGACACGCGCATTGTGTGCCAGGCGGCCGAGGACGGCGTCGAGGATCGGCCCGCCGACGCTGTCGAAGTAGACGTCGACACCGCGCGGGCAGTGCTCCTTGAGCGCCGCCGCCAGGTCGCCGGCCCGGTAGTCGATGCACGAATCGAACCCGAAATCCTCGACCACCACCCGGCACTTCTCCGGCCCGCCCGCGATGCCCACCACCCGGGCGCCGGCGATCTTGGCGATTTGCCCGGCCAGCGAGCCGGTGGCACCCGCTGCGGCCGACACCACGACCGTCTCCCCGGGCCGGGGCCTGCCGATGTCGATCATCCCGAAGTAGGCGGTGGCGCCGGTCGACCCGTACACCGACATCATCGCGAGCTGGTCGACCACGCCGGGGATGACCGTGGAAAACACGTCGTCGCGGACGATCACGTACTCCTGGAAGCCCGAGAGTGTGGTGACCACGTCGCCGACGGCGTAGGCGTTGCAGCGCGATGCCACCACTTCGCCGACCCCGGCGGCCCGGATGACGTCGCCGAGCTGCAGCGGCGGGAGGTAGCCCGGCTGACCGTCGAGCCAGGTGCGGACGGCGGCGTCGATCCCCAAGTACGTGTTGCGGAGCAATGCCTCACCCTCTGCGGGCTCGGGTGCCGGCGAGGTGACGAGCTCGGTGTCGCCGGGCTGCACCAGCCCGCTCGGGCGGCGACGCAGCAAGATCTGGCGGTTCATCAGGTCGGGCACGATGCCGAAACTACGACGTGCGCGGGTAATCCGGTAGGTCGATCGATGGCCGTGCCGCCGGTGAAGACCAAGAAATGGCACGGCGGCGGCTGGCCAGGGCAATAGCAAGCGAAGCGGGCGCGCCGCCTTAGCTGCCCGGCTGGGTGATGGTGAAGGTGCCGATCCCATCGGGGCGCACCACGACATGCGGCCGACCGCCAAGTCCCGGTGCGTCGCGAAGTGCGGCCCTTCCCTTAGGGCCGTTAGTCCCTACCCTCAGGGGGTATGCGTGCTGCATCATTCGAAGCATGTCGGAAACACCTGAATCCAGAGCTGAACCGGCCACCGTGTCTGGGCAACCCCGGTACGACGATCGACGATATGACCGACCTAGTCGGCTGAGTCAAGTCTTGGCGTGGGTGGGCATCGTCGCCGGTGTCCTGTTCATCGTCGCGATTATCTTCTTTTCCGGGCTCTTCCTGGGATGGTCCTCGGGTCATCGCTATGGCGATCATCGCGGCTACTACCACTACTGCGGCCAGATGGGACCCGGCCAGACGACACCGGGCGGCATGATGGGCCCCGGAGGGATGATGGGGCCCGGTGGTATGGGACCCGGTCAAACCTCATCACCGACAACCACGCCGCCTATGGGACCCGGTGGTATGGGACCCGGTGGTATGGGACCGGGAGGAATGACAACAACTCCCACTACGACGCGCCCGTAGCGCCGAGCTCCTTCTCACTCACCGCCACGCACCGACCCACCTGACGGGGACCGCTGCACCATCTGATCCAGCAGCCCCATCCGCTCGACCACGGATCGTCCCGCGCCGCGCAAGCCGACCGTCTGGCCGCCGGGTCTGATCCCGGGAGCGAGTTCGACGACGACGCGGTAGCCGGTCGCCGACAACCAGTGTGCGAGAGCAGGTCCAGCGATCCCGGCGCCGCTGATCACCACGGTGGGTTGGGGCATGCTCACCGATCCAGCGCCTTGTACGTGCGCCGCACGAACTTCGGCAACGCGGTCATCAGCTTCGCCTGAGACGTGTTGCCTGCCACCGCCGCAGCGGCGTCCCCTGACAGCGTCGGATGGTTCTGCACGAGATAGATCAAAATGAGGTCGTGCATCGGATCGGCCTGCCACCACGTGCCGTACGCGCCCGGCCAACCGAACGTGCCGAGCCCGCCGGGACCGAACAGCGGACCGGACTTCACCGGATCGGTCACCACTGACAGGCCCAGCCCGAACCCGCGACCCACCCAGTACGGCGAGCCGAGGAACGGCTGGCGCCTCTGCTCGTCGGTCAGGCGGTTCGTGCGCATCAGCCGCACCGCATCGGTGGACAGCACCCGGGTGCCGTCGAGCTCGCCCTCGGCGAGCAGCATCCTCGCGAACCGCAAGTAATCGTCGGCGGTGGACCACAGCCCGCCGCCGCCGTGGCAGAAATTGGGCGGTGTGATCGGGGGCGGCCCCATCACGTCATGGCACAGCCGGTTGCTCTCGTCGAGCGTGTACATCGTCGCCGCACGACGCCGGCCGTCAGTGGTGACGAAGAATCCGGTGTCGTGCATGCCCAGCGGCTCGAAGATGCGTTCGGCCAGCACTTCGTGCAGCTTCTTGCCCTCGATGCGCGACAGGATGATGCCGAGCACGTCGGTGGCGTGGCTATAGGTCATCCGCTCGCCAGGCTGGTGCGCCAGCGGCAGCGCCGTCAGTTCCGCCAGCCACGTGTCGGGATCCTGGCGCACCGGCAGCCGCAGGTAGGCCTGCAACAGTGGGCCCGTGACAGAGAACGCGTACGCCAGCCCGCTGCGGTGGGTGAGCAGGTCGTCGACGGTGATCGGCCTGTGCGCCGGGCCGGTCTTGTCCAGGGGGCCCTTGCGGTCGTCGAGAACACGCATGTCGCCGAACTCGGGCAGCCAGCGAGTGATCGGATCGTCGAGCGCCAGCTTGCCCTGCTCGACCAGCATCATCGCCGCCGCCGTGGTGACCGGCTTGCTCATCGACGCGATCCGGAAGACGGTGTCGCGCTGCATGGGTATCCGAGCCTCGGCGTCGCGATAGCCGATCTCGTTGATCTGCAGCACTTCTCCACGCTGCCAGATCATCGTCACCGCCCCGGCCAGCAACCCTGCGTCGACGACCTCGCGGATGGACGCCTGGTTGTTGTCGAGGTTCACTAGGACAGCCTACTGAGCAGCAACTTCGCGGTCACGAGGAGTGGCCGGGGGCTACAGCAAAACAATTCGAGTAGTGGACTACTCAATTATCTAGTTTTGCCCCGATCAGGTATCAGCCTGTGCCACTATAGCCAGGTGCCAACATGAGGTTTGCTGATATAGCGGACAACCGTGTGGTACCCCAAGCGAAATACGATATAAGAGTGAGACTGGTATGTTGCTGATAATCTGCTTGGCAGTAGCCGTCCCGTTAGTCAGCGTCGCCCTTCACGGCCTACAGAACCTGCTTGAGGGCTGGATTCAGCAAAGGCACGCGGGGGACTAGGCGACGAGGGAAACGCATACCCGGCGTCGGGTCTCGCCGACGTTTCGGGCTTGTCATTCCCGTCAGCGTTCTGCCCGGTGGTAACCTTTCGGCGATTGACATCCTTTAACGATCCGTCCCGCGAGGCGGAGAAGGAGGTCCGGGTCGAGCGTGGGCAGCACCACTGACCGGGAATTGATGTCCGCGGCGGACGTCGGCCGCACCATTTCCCGCATCGCCCACCAGATCATCGAAAAGACCGCCTTAGACGAGTCGGCGGGACCCGATAAACCTCATGTGGTATTGCTCGGCATCCCGACTCGTGGGGTGACACTTGCCGCGCGGCTCGCCGCCAGGATCAGCGACTTCGCAGGCGTCGCGGTGCCACACGGCGCCCTCGACATCACCCTTTACCGCGACGACCTGATGATGAAACCACCACGGCCGCTTGAGAATACGTCGATCCCCGAAGGCGGTCTGGATGACGCACTGGTGATCCTCGTCGACGACGTGCTGTACTCCGGCAGGTCGGTGCGCTCGGCACTAGATGCCTTGCGGGACCTCGGCCGGCCGCGGGCCGTGCAGCTGGCGGTGCTCGTCGACCGCGGTCACCGTGAGCTGCCGGTTCGCGCCGACTACGTCGGCAAGAACGTCCCGACCTCTCGCAGCGAGAGCGTGCACGTGCTGTTCGTCGAGGACGACGGTCGCGACGGAGTGGTGATGAGCCGCTGATGAGCGCTCGCGCGAAGAAGAGACGATGCTGATGAGCGCTCGCGCGAAGAAGACACAGCTATGACTCGGCATCTGCTGTCCGCGGGCGACCTGAGCCGAGACGAGGCCACGGCGATCCTCGACGACGCCGACCGGTTCGCGCAGGCGCTACTGGGCCGCGAGGTCAAGAAGCTGCCGACGCTGCGCGGACGGACGATCATCACGATGTTCTACGAGAACTCCACTCGCACCCGGGTGTCGTTCGAAGTCGCCGGCAAGTGGATGAGCGCCGACGTGATAAACGTCAGCGCGACGGGATCGTCGGTGGGCAAGGGTGAGTCGCTTCGCGATACCGCGCTGACGCTGCGGGCCGCCGGTGCCGACGCGCTGATCATCCGGCACTCGGCGTCCGGTGCGGCGCAACAGCTCGCCGAGTGGACCGCCACCGAGGACGACGGCCCGTCGGTGATCAACGCCGGGGACGGCACCCACGAACACCCGACCCAAGCGCTGCTCGACGCGCTGACCATCCGACAGCGGCTCGGCGGCATCGAGGGAAAGCGCGTTGTGATCGTCGGCGACGTCCTGCACAGCAGGGTCGCGCGGTCCAACGTGCTGCTGCTCGACACCCTGGGCGCGGAGGTCGTGCTGGTCGCGCCGCCCACGCTGCTGCCCGTCGGAGTTGGGGGCTGGCCGGTCACGGTCTCGCACGACCTCGACTCCGAACTCCCTGTGGCCGACGCGGTGCTGATGCTGCGGGTACAGGCCGAACGCATGACCGGCGGATTCTTCCCGTCGGCGCGGGAGTACTCGGTGCTGTACGGATTGTCGGAGCGGCGGCAGGCCATGCTGCCCGGTCACGCTGTGGTTTTGCACCCCGGGCCGATGGTGCGCGGGATGGAGATCTCGTTCTCGGTGGCCGACTCCTCGCAATCGGCTGTGCTGCAACAGGTTTCCAATGGCGTGCACGTGCGGATGGCGGTGCTTTTCCATCTGCTCCTCGGCGCGGAGGCGGCGGTGAGCACATGAGCGTGCTGATTCGCGGTGTGCGCCCCTACGGCGAAGGCGACCGGGTCGATGTGCTCGTCGACGGCGGACAGATCACGGCGATCGCGCCTTCGCTCGACATTCCTGACGATGCCGACGTCATCGACGCGACCGGACAGGTGCTGTTACCCGGGCTGGTGGATCTGCACACGCATCTGCGGGAACCCGGCCGGGAATATGCGGAAGACATCGAAACCGGCTCTGCCGCTGCGGCATTGGGCGGCTATACCGCCGTCTTTGCGATGGCCAACACCAACCCCGTTGCCGACAGCCCGGTGGTCACCGACCATGTCTGGCATCGCGGGCAGCAGGTCGGTCTGGTCGACGTGCACCCCGTCGGCGCTGTGACGGTAGGGTTGGCCGGCAGCCAGCTCACCGAGATGGGGCTGATGAATGCCGGGGCCGGTCAGGTGCGGATCTTCTCCGACGACGGCATCTGCGTGCACGACCCGCTGGTGATGCGCCGGGCGCTGGAGTACGCGACCGGCCTGGGTGTGCTGATCGCCCAGCACGCCGAGGAGCCGCGTCTTACCGCGGGCGCCGTCGCACACGAGGGCGCGAACGCCGCGCGGCTCGGGCTGGCAGGTTGGCCGCGGGCCGCGGAGGAGTCGATCGTCGCCCGCGATGCACTGCTGGCCCGCGACGCCGGAGCGCGGGTCCACATCTGCCACGCGTCCACCGCGGGCACCGTCGAGATCATGAGATGGGCCAAGGCGCAAGGTATTTCGATCACCGCCGAGGTCACCCCGCACCACCTTGCGCTCGACGACACCCGGCTGATCACCTATGACGGCCGCAACCGGGTGAACCCGCCGCTGCGCGAGTCCACCGACGCCGAGGCATTGCGACAGGCTCTGGTCGATGGGGTCGTCGACTGTGTGGCCACCGACCACGCCCCGCACGCCGAACACGAGAAGGTCTGTGAGTTCGCCAATGCCCGCCCCGGCATGCTCGGGTTGCAGACCGCGCTGTCGGTGGTGGTGCAGACGATGGTCGAGCCGGGGCTGCTGAGCTGGCGGGACGTGGCCCGGGTGATGAGCGAGAACCCGGCGCGGATCGCGGGCCTGCCGGACCAGGGTCGCCCGCTCGACATCGGTGAGCCGGCGAACATCACGATCGTCGACCCCGACGCCACCTGGAGCGTGCACGGCGCCGACCTGGCCAGCCGGTCCGACAACACGCCGTACGAGTCGATGACGCTGCCCGCGACCGTCACCGCAACGCTGTTGCGCGGCAAGGTGACTGCGAGAGACGGAAAGTGTCCCGCATGAACTCACAGCGAGAAGCGAAGGCCGATCGCGCATGAACTCACAGACCCTGATCGCATCGCTGGTGATGGCCGCAGTCTTGGCGGCGCTGGCGTTCGTCGCGATCACGGCGATGATGCGCGGTTGGCTGCGTCGCGGGCAACGGCAGGCGGCGCTGATCGGTGTGCTGCCCGAAGTGCCCGGCGATCCGGGGCCGGTTACCGTCGCGCCGACAAAGGGCCTGTATGTCGGCAGCACGATCGCGCCGAGTTGGCAAGACAGGATCGCGGTGGGGGATTTGGGTTACCGCGCAAAGGCCGTGCTGACCCGTCACACACGAGGCATCCTGATGGAGCGCAGTGGCGCCACCCCGCTGTGGATTCCCGAGCCGTCGATCACCGCGATCCGCACGGAGAAAGGCATCGCCGGTAAGGCGCTGACTTTCGACGGGATCCTCGCGATCCGGTGGCGGCTGCCGTCCGGCACCGAGATCGATACCGGGTTTCGCGGTGACGACCGCCGGAAGTATGCGGACTGGTTGGAAGCGCGGACGTGAGGAGCACCGATAAGGGAGGCGGCCAATTGAACAGAGCGGTCCTGGTGTTGGAGGACGGCCGGGTGTTCACCGGCACGGAGTTCGGTGCCGTCGGTGAGACGCTGGGTGAGGCGGTCTTCACCACCGGGATGTCGGGATACCAGGAGACGTTGACCGACCCGAGCTATCACCGCCAGATCGTCGTCGCCACCGCTCCGCAGATCGGAAACACCGGCTGGAACCACGAGGACGCCGAGAGCCGGGGCGAGCGGATCTGGGTGTCCGGCTACGCGGTGCGCGACCCGTCGCCCCGAGCATCCAACTGGCGCGCCACCGGCACGCTCGTCGAGGAACTCATCCGGCAGGGCATCGTCGGCATCGCCGGGATCGACACCCGCGCAGTGGTTCGCCACCTGCGCACCCGCGGCTCGATGAAGGCGGGCATCTTCTCCGGCGATGGACTCGCCGATACCGACGAGCTGCTGCAACGCGTCAACGAGCAACCCGCGATGCTCGGCGCCGACCTGGCGGGCCAGGTTAGTACTGCGGACGGCTATATCGTGGAACCCGAAGGACCACAAAGGTTTACAGTTGTCGCGCTCGATCTGGGCATCAAGACCAACACCCCGCGCAATTTCGCGCGACGCGGCATCCGCAGTCATGTACTACCGTCGTCGACGACGTTCGAGCAGATCGCCGACCTGCGACCCGACGGCGTGTTCTTGTCCAACGGGCCCGGCGATCCAGCCACCGCCGATCACGTCGTCGCCGTCACCCGTGAAGTGATCGGAGCGGGGATTCCGTTGTTCGGCATCTGTTTCGGCAACCAGATTCTCGGCCGGGCGCTCGGCCGGTCCACCTACAAGATGACGTTCGGGCACCGCGGCATCAACATTCCGGTGATCGACCACGCGACCGGGCGGGTCGCGGTGACCGCGCAGAACCACGGGTTCGCTTTGGAGGGGGAGGCGGGGGAGCGCTTCGCCACCCCCTTCGGGACGGCCGAGATCAGCCACACCTGCGCCAACGACGGTGTGGTCGAGGGCATCAAACTCGTCGATGGGCAAGCGTTTTCGGTGCAGTACCATCCGGAGGCCGCCGCCGGGCCCCACGACGCGGAGTATTTGTTCGACCAATTCGTCGACATGATGGCCGGGGTGGGCCCCCAGCTTGCGAGGGGACGCTGATGCCGCGGCGTGCCGACCTCAACCACGTGCTGGTGATCGGCTCCGGGCCGATCGTCATCGGACAGGCCTGCGAGTTCGACTACTCCGGCACCCAGGCGTGCCGGGTGCTGCGCTCGGAAGGCATCCAGGTCAGCCTCGTCAACTCCAACCCGGCGACGATCATGACCGACCCCGAGTTCGCCGATCACACCTACGTCGAGCCGATCACGGCGGCGTTCGTCGAGCGCGTCATCGCCCAACAAGCCGAGCGCGGCAACAAGATCGACGCGCTGCTGGCGACACTCGGCGGCCAGACCGCTCTGAACACGGCCGTCGCGCTGTACGAAAACGGCGTGTTGGAGCGCTACGGCGTCGAGCTGATCGGTGCCGACTTCGAGGCTATCCAGCGCGGCGA
The DNA here is from genome assembly GCA_963744085.1 of uncultured Actinomycetota bacterium. Lineage (GTDB taxonomy): Bacteria > Actinomycetota > Actinomycetes > Mycobacteriales > Mycobacteriaceae > Mycobacterium. The sequence goes on along the minus strand of CAVUSK010000008.1, from coordinate 163,150 downwards.
GGACCGCCAGCGGTTCAAGGACATCGTCGCCAAGGTCGGCGGCGAATCCGCCAGCTCCCGTGTGTGTTTCACGATGGAGGAAGTCACCGAGACGGTCGAGGAGCTCGGGCTGCCGGTCGTCGTGCGACCCTCGTTTACGATGGGCGGGCTGGGCTCCGGCCTCGCTCACAGCGTCGACGAAGTGCGCCGGATGGCCGGCGACGGGCTTGCTGCGTCTCCGAGCGCCAACGTGCTGATCGAGGAGTCGATCTACGGCTGGAAGGAATTCGAGCTCGAGCTTATGCGCGACGGTCACGACAACGTGGTCGTCGTCTGCTCGATCGAGAACGTCGACCCGATGGGCGTGCACACCGGCGACTCGGTCACCGTTGCGCCCGCGATGACGCTGACCGACCGCGAGTACCAGCGGTTGCGCGACCTCGGTATCGCAATACTGCGAGAGGTGGGCGTCGACACCGGCGGCTGCAACATCCAGTTCGCGGTCAACCCCGACGACGGCCGGGTCATCGTGATCGAGATGAACCCACGGGTGTCGCGCTCGTCCGCGCTGGCGTCGAAGGCCACCGGCTTCCCGATCGCCAAGATCGCCGCCAAGCTGGCGATCGGCTACACGCTCGACGAGATCCTCAACGACATCACCAAGGAGACCCCGGCCTGCTTCGAGCCGACCCTGGACTACGTGGTGGTCAAGGCGCCGCGGTTCGCGTTCGAGAAGTTCCCCGGCGCTGACTCGACACTGACCACCACGATGAAGTCGGTTGGCGAGGCAATGTCGTTGGGCCGCAACTTCATCGAGGCGCTGGGCAAGGTGATGCGGTCGCTTGGAGACGACGCGGGCGGGTTTCTGGACGGCGCCCGATCCCGAAGGTGGTGTCGGCGGTGCACTCGAGCGGTTGAAGACGCCGAGCGAGGGCCGGCTTTACGACATCGAGCTGGCGCTGCGACTGGGCGCTTCGGTCGAACAGGTGTCCAAGGTCTCGGGCGTCGACCCGTGGTTCGTCGAGCAGATCAGCGGGGTCGTCGCGTTGCGCGCCGAGCTGATCGATGCACCTGTGCTCGACGCCGACCTGCTGCGCCGTGCGAAGCACAATGGCCTGTCGGATCGCCAGATCGCCGCGTTGCGACCGGAACTGGCGGGGGAGGTCGGCGTCCGCGCGCTGCGGCAGCGTCTCGGCATCCACCCGGTGTTCAAGACCGTCGACACCTGTGCCGCGGAGTTCGAGGCCAAGACGCCGTACCACTACAGCGCCTACGAACTGGACCCCGCCGCCGAAACCGAAGTCGCACCGCAGACCGACCGGCCCAAGGTGCTGATCCTCGGATCGGGTCCCAACCGGATCGGGCAGGGCATCGAGTTCGACTACAGCTGCGTGCATGCGGCCACCACGCTGTCCGACGCCGGATTCGAGACCGTGATGATCAACTGCAACCCCGAGACGGTTTCCACCGACTACGACACCGCCGACCGGCTGTACTTCGAGCCTTTGACGTTCGAGGACGTGCTCGAGGTGTACTACGCCGAATCCCAGTCGGGCGCAGGTGGTGCCGGGGTGGCCGGTGTCATCGTGCAGTTGGGTGGGCAGACGCCGCTTGGACTCGCGCAGCGACTCGCCGATGCGGACGTGCCGATTGTCGGCACCAGTCCGAAAGCGATCAACCTGGCCGAGGACCGTGGCGCGTTCGGTGAGGTGCTCAGCGACGCCGGACTGCCCGCGCCGCGGTTCGGCACAGCGACGACCTTCGAGCACGCCCGCAAGATCGCCGCCGAGATCGGCTATCCCGTGCTGGTTCGGCCGTCGTATGTGCTCGGCGGCCGCGGCATGGAGATCGTCTACGACGACGAGACGCTGAACGGCTACATCACCCGCGCCACCGAGCTGTCGCCCGAACATCCGGTGCTGGTCGACCGATTCCTCGAGGACGCGATCGAGATCGACGTCGACGCGCTGTGCGACGGAACCGAGGTCTACATCGGCGGGATCATGGAGCACATCGAGGAGGCCGGCATTCACTCCGGCGACTCGGCCTGCGCGCTTCCGCCGGTGACGTTGGGCCGCAGCGACATCGAGAAGGTCCGCCGCGCAACCGAGGCGATCGCGCACGGCATCGGCGTTGTCGGGCTCCTGAATGTGCAGTACGCGCTCAAGGACGACGTGCTCTACGTCCTGGAGGCGAACCCGCGGGCCAGCCGCACAGTGCCGTTTGTGTCCAAGGCAACCGCGGTGCCGCTCGCGAAGGCCTGCGCGCGAATCATGCTGGGCGAGAGCATCTCCCAGCTGCGTGATGAGGGGATGCTGGCCCGCACTGGTGACGGCGCCGACGCCGCGCCCCACGCTCCGATCGCCGTCAAGGAAGCGGTGCTGCCGTTCCACAGGTTCCGCCGTGCCGACGGGTCGGGCATCGATTCGCTGCTGGGTCCCGAGATGAAGTCCACCGGTGAGGTGATGGGTATCGACCACGACTTCGGCAGCGCGTTCGCAAAAAGCCAGACCGCGGCTTACGGCTCATTGCCCGTCCAGGGCACGGTTTTCGTGTCGGTGGCCAACCGCGACAAGCGGTCGCTGGTGTTCCCGGTGAAACGGCTGGCGGATCTTGGGTTCCGAGTGCTGGCGACCGGGGGTACCGCGGAGATGTTGCGGCGCAACGGAATTCCTTGCGACGAGGTGCGTAAGCACTTTGAACAGCCCAGCCCCGACCGGCCCGCGCTGTCGGCGGTGGACGCCATCAAGGCGGGCGAGGTCCAGATGGTGATCAATACGCCGTACGGCAATTCAGGCCCCCGCATCGACGGCTACGAGATCCGGTCCGCCGCTGTGGCAATGAACATCCCGTGTGTCACGACGGTGCAGGGCGCGTCCGCGGCGGTGCAGGGCATCGAGGCGGGCATCCGCGGTGACATCGGCGTGATGTCGCTGCAAGAGCTGCACAACACGCTGAGCAACGGTGGGCATTAGCGGAGCGGCGATGAGCGCTAGCGGGAAGAGCAGACGGACAGGCTTCGGCGCCAGACTGGCGGACGCCGTAGCGCAACGGGGCCCGCTGTGCGTGGGCATCGACCCGCATCCGGAGCTGCTGCGGGCGTGGGGACTTCCGGAGGACCCGTACGGCCTCGCCAGATTCGCCGATACCTGCGTCGAAGCATTCAGCGGTTTCGCAGTGGTCAAGCCGCAAGTCGCGTTCTTCGAGGCGTACGGGGCGGCCGGGTACGCGGTGCTGGAGCGCACCATCGCCGAACTGCGGGAGGCCGGCGTGCTGGTGCTCGCCGACGCCAAACGCGGGGACATCGGCTCCACGATGGCCGCCTACGCCGCCGCATGGGTAGGTGACTCCCCGCTGGCTGCCGACGCCGTCACCGCCTCGCCCTTCCTCGGGTTCGGGTCGCTGTGCCCGCTGCTGGACGCCGCCGCCGCGCGTCAGCGGGGGGTGTTCGTGCTCGCGGCCACGTCCAACCCGGAAGGGGTCCAGATTCAGCGGGCCCACGTCGACGGCCGCTCGGTGGCGCAGTCGATCGTCGATGCCGCCGCCGCAGTGAACCGGAACACGCTGCCCGAGCCGGGGTCGGTTGGTGTCGTCGTCGGGGCCACGGTCCAGCAGGTGCCGGATCTCAGCTCGCTGGGCGGTCCCGTGCTCGTGCCGGGGATCGGCGTGCAGGGCGGACGGCCCGACGCGCTGGCCGGGTTCGGCGGCGCGCTGCCCGGCCAGCTGTTGCCGGCGGTGTCTCGCGAGGTGCTGCGTGCCGGGCCGGACATCACCGCTTTGCGGGCGGCCGCGGAACAGTTGCGCGACATTGTCGCCTACCTGGGACGACACTGAACCGCCCTGGAAAGCCCCGGACGCGCGCCGCAGCCACTCCGAAAACCAGTCTCCTACGCTAAGTAGTAGACGGAGGCAGGCGGCACTCCACCGCGCGTCGGGTCGGACGACACGCCGGAGCGGGTCGAAAAACTGTCAATTGCCTGCGGTTTTTCGATTTGCAGCCGAAATGTCTCGCCGTGCCCGGCAGCTGCACGGCGCGACGACGGCGTCTGCAAACGCGAAAAACGTTCATACGCTGGGCTTTCCGGGTGCCGTGAGAACCGGCTGCGTCGCCAACGGCAGGTTCTCAGGGTCGGTTGTCGGCTGCCCGGGCCAATGCGACACGCAGGGGTTTTGCGCACGTAACCAGGGGGTGGGGTTCGCAATCGTCGGACGGCGTGGGTACGGTCGTCGTCGCTGGCTGGATTAGTCCAGCCGAGAGAAAAAAATCGATGGTGATGAGACGGAGGAATCGTGGCCCTTCCCCAGTTGACTGACGAGCAACGCGCGGCGGCGTTGGAGAAGGCTGCTGCCGCCCGTCGGGCGCGGGCCGAGCTCAAAGATCGGCTCAAGCGAGGCGGCACCAACCTCAGGCAGGTGCTCAAGGACGCCGAGACCAACGAGGTCCTCGGCAAGATGAAGGTTTCCGCGCTGCTCGAGGCGCTGCCCAAGGTCGGCAAGGTCAAGGCGCAGGAAATCATGACCGAGCTGGAAATCGCCCCCACCCGCCGGCTGCGCGGCCTGGGCGATCGCCAGCGGAAGGCCCTGCTGGAAAAGTTCGACGGGGCGTGACCCCCGGCGGGGGGCCGGACTCGCGCGTGGTTGTGCTGTCCGGTCCCTCTGCCGTCGGGAAGTCCACCGTGGTCCGCTGCCTGCGGGACCGCGTCCCTGACCTGTACTTCAGCGTTTCGGCGACCACGCGGGCACCGCGGCCGGGTGAAGTGGACGGTGTCGATTACCACTTCGTCACCCCCGACGAGTTCCAGCGCTTGATCGACGACGGGGCGCTGCTGGAGTGGGCCGAGATTCACGGAGGCCTGCACCGCTCGGGGACACCTGCCCGGCCGGTGCGCGATGGCGCGCGCAGCGGACGGCCGGTGCTGATCGAAGTCGACCTCGCCGGCGCGCGGGCGATCAAGAAAGTGATGCCCGAGGCGTTCACCGTGTTCCTCGCCCCGCCGAGTTGGGAGGCGCTGGAGGCACGCTTGACCGGCCGAGGCACCGAGAGCGCGGATGTGATGCAGCGCCGGCTCGCCACCGCTCGCGAGGAATTGGCAGCTCAGGCGGACTTCGACGCGGTCGTCGTGAACAGCGAATTGGAGTCGGCCTGCGCAGAATTGATAGCCTTAATTGGGGAAACCGCGCCGGGCACGGCGTGATGGACCGCACAAACCAACTTCTTCACTCTCAGGAGACAGTCTTTAGTGAGCATTTCCCACGATTCGCCGCTTGCCGCGGTGCCTGATCGGGCATCGGACGCAGGCGCTTACGACACGCCGCTCGGCATCACCAACCCGCCCATCGACGAGCTGCTGGAGCGCGTGTCGAGCAAGTACGCGCTCGTCATCTACGCGGCCAAGCGCGCCCGCCAGATCAACGACTACTACAACCAGCTCGGCGAGGGGATCCTCGAGTACGTTGGGCCGCTCGTCGAGCCCGGCCTGCAGGAGAAGCCGCTGTCGATCGCGCTGCGCGAGATCCACGCCGACCTGCTCGAGCACACCGAGGGCGAGTAACCCCCGAGTAGCACGTCGATGAGCCTCTGGGGCGAAGAGCAGACATGACAGACCGTAAGCGGATCATCGTCGGCGTCTCCGGTGGAATCGCCGCCTACAAGGCCTGCTCGGTGGTCCGGCAGCTCGTTGAGGCCGGCCACAGCGTCCGGGTGATTCCCACCGAGTCGGCGTTGCGGTTCGTCGGCGCGGCCACGTTCGAGGCGCTGTCCGGTGAACCCGTGCACACGGGTGTCTTCGAGGACGTGCCCGAAGTTCCGCATGTGCAGATCGGGAAACAGGCCGACCTGGTCGTCGTCGCGCCCGCCACCGCCGACGTGCTGGCGCGTGCGGCCCATGGCCGCGCCGACGACCTTCTCACCGCCGCGCTGCTGACTGCTCGCTGCCCGGTGCTGTTCGCGCCCGCGATGCACACCGAGATGTGGCTGCACCCCGCGACCGTCGACAACGTCGCCACGCTCCGGCGGCGCGGCGTCGTCGTGCTGGAACCCGCGTCGGGACGGTTGACCGGATCCGACACGGGTGCCGGCCGGCTGCCCGAACCCGAGGAGATCACCACCTTCGCCGAGCTGCTGCTGGCGCGCGGTGATGCCATGCCGTACGACCTCGCCGGTTGCAAGGTGCTGGTGACCGCCGGCGGCACCCGGGAGCCGATCGACCCCGTGCGGTTCATCGGCAACCGTAGCTCCGGCAAGCAGGGCTATGCGCTGGCCCGCGTCGCGGCCCAGCGCGGCGCCGACGTGACGTTGATCGCCGCGCACACCGCGGGGCTCGCCGACCCGGCAGGCGTCCATGTGGTTCATGTGAGCTCCGCGCAGCAGCTGGGTGACGCCGTGTCAAAGCACGCGCCCGACGCGCACGTGCTCGTGATGGCCGCAGCCGTCGCCGACTTCCGGCCCGCGCAGGTGTCGTCGAGCAAGATCAAGAAGGGCACCTCCGAGCCGCCCACGATCGAGTTGACCCGCACCGACGACGTGCTGCGGGGCGCGGTCCGGGCCCGAGCCGACGGGCAGCTGCCGAATATGCGGGCGATCGTCGGGTTCGCCGCCGAGACCGGCGATGCGAACGGCAGCGTCCTTGACCACGCCCGCGCGAAACTGGCGCGCAAGGGGTGCGATTTGCTCGTCGTCAACGCCGTCGGGGAAGGCCGCGCGTTTGAGGTGGATAGCAACGACGGCTGGCTGCTGGCGTCGGACGGCACCGAGGTGGCGTTGGAGCACAGTTCCAAGGCGCTGATGTCCAGCCGTATTGTGGACGCGATCGTGACGTTCCTGCGCGGCCGGACCGGGTAGGCGTACCAACCGCGCTGCGCGAAAACCTTGCCAAGCCGGGCATGGCATTATTATTTGCTTAACTAAGTTTCGAGGATCGAGAGGACGAAATCGTGAGCCAATCAGGTCGGCTGTTCACCAGTGAGTCGGTGACCGAAGGGCATCCCGACAAGATCTGCGACGCGATCAGCGACTCGGTGCTCGACGCGCTGCTCGGTCAGGACTCGCGCTCGCGGGTGGCCGTGGAGACGCTGGTCACCACGGGCCAGGTGCACGTCGCAGGCGAGGTGACCACCTCGGCCACGGTCGACATCCCGACCATCGTCCGGGATCGCGTCCTCGAGATCGGCTACGACTCCTCGGACAAGGGCTTCGACGGCAACTCGTGCGGGGTGAACATCGCGATCGGAAAGCAATCCCCCGACATCGCGCAAGGTGTGGACACCGCATACGAGGCGCGGGTACAGGGTGAGCAGAACCCGTTGGACCTGCAGGGCGCCGGTGACCAGGGCCTGATGTTCGGCTACGCGATCAAGGACACTCCCGAGCTGATGCCGCTGCCGATCGCGCTGGCGCACCGGCTGGCACGCCGGTTGACCGAGGTCCGCAAGAACGGTGTGCTGGACTACCTGCGCCCCGACGGCAAGACCCAGGTCACCGTCCAGTACGAGGGCACCACCCCGGTCCGGTTGGACACCGTCGTGCTGTCGACACAACACGCCGACGGCATCGACCTGGACGAGACGCTCACCCCGGACATCCGCGAGAAGGTCGTCAACACGGTGCTAGCCGACCTGAACCACGACACCATGGACACCTCCGACTTCAGGCTGCTGGTCAACCCGACCGGCAAGTTCGTGTTGGGCGGCCCGATGGGCGACGCCGGGCTGACCGGCCGCAAGATCATCGTCGACACTTACGGCGGATGGGCCCGCCACGGCGGCGGCGCCTTCTCCGGTAAGGATCCGTCCAAGGTCGACCGTTCCGCCGCCTACGCGATGCGCTGGGTGGCAAAGAATGTGGTTGCCGCGGGCCTGGCCGACCGGGTCGAGGTGCAGGTCGCGTACGCGATCGGCAAGGCCGCCCCGGTCGGGCTGTTCGTGGAGACGTTCGACACCGAGACCGTCGACCCGGGGCGGATCGAGAAGGCCATCACGTCGGTGTTCGACCTGCGGCCTGGCGCGATCATCCGCGACTTGGACCTGCTCCGCCCGATCTACGCGCAGACCGCGGCCTACGGGCACTTCGGCCGCACCGACATCGAGCTGCCGTGGGAGCAGCTCAACAAGGTCGACGACCTGAAGAACGCCGTCTAGCCCGACTGTCTCGTTCGGTGGAAACCGCGGACTTGCTTGTATCAACCCAGTAATACTCGGTGCACGCTGCGCGCGGCCTGGCCCCCGCATTGATGCTCGCTGTTGTCGCGGTCGGAACGGCGTGCCCGGCGTCGGCGTCGAGAATGGCCGGAAGTCATACGGTCACGTGGGCCAGTGGGCGCCCGTCAAACGTCTGGGTTGGCATAAACGATCTGTGCACCGGACCCGACACGTGCGAGGTCGAACTAAGCGCCTTCGAGGTCCCTCTTCTTGATCCACCGCCGGCGGTCAACGACGGTGTCGGCAGTCTTTTCAGTGCAACGAAAGCTTCATTGGTCAACGGTCAGTGGACGATGACGGTGTCTACGGGCGGCGTTTATTGCGGCGCCGGGGACATCGAGCAGGCGACCGTTCACTATTCGTGGGACGAAGCGACACTTAACGGCACAGCAACCTCAGATGGTCCCATATGTGACTCTGCGCGCAGCGATACGTTCACGCTGAGTTAGCTTGATCGGCCCTAGGGCTTCCTCGAAACTCACGTTTCGCAGGCGCGTACTCGCACTTCTTCTGCGAAACGTAGGTTTCGCCGTCGATGCCTAGGCCGTGAAGCGGTAGTCGTCGAGGGGGAATCGTTTACTGCGCCATATGGTTTCGAGCGTGGTGGCCCGTCGCAGCGGGACGTCGCCGTGCGAGTCGAAGTAATAGCTGTTCGCCAGCTTGCAGCTGTCCTGCCAGAAGATCTGCGTGTGCCGCTTGCGCATCATCTCGTCGAAATAGCGGGCATTGGCCGCCTCGGTCACCTCGACCCGCTTTGCGCCCTTTCGCTCAGCTCGCTTCAGGCACCGCACGATGTGGTGGGTCTGCGTCTCGATGAGTCCGAAAAATGAGTTTCCGACGTACCCGTAGGGTCCGCACACGGTGAAGAAGTTCGGGAAGCCCGGGATGCTGACGCCCTCGTAGGCCTGCAGACGGTTGTCTTCCCAGAATCGGCTCAACGAGAGGCCGGCCCGGCCGATGATCCCATAGGTGAGAGTGTCGACGTCCATCACCTTGAACCCGGTCGCCAGGATCAGCACGTCAACCTTCCGAAGCTCGCCTTCCACCGTCGCCACCCCGTTCGGCGTGATCTTGTCGATCGGATCGGTGACGAGTTCGACGTTGTCGCGGTTGAACGTCGTCAGGTAGGTGTTGTGGAAACCCGGGCGCTTGCAGCCCACCGCGTAGTTCGGAGTGAGCTTCTCCCGCACCACTGGGTCTTTGACAGCCTTCTTGAGATATGACCGTGCCATGGCCTCGGACCGCTTGGTCAGCGGATTCACCGTGAAGTACTGCGCGGCAGTGGTGAAGGTGAGTTCCACGTACACCTGGCTGAGCAGCCGCTGCAAAGCCATGCCGCCGGGTATGCGCATCGCCCAACGCGCCGACCGCGGCAGCGGCACGTCTAACTTGGGGAAGCACCAAATCGGTGTGCGCTGGTAGACGGTCAGGTGATCGACGATCGGCGCGATCTCGGGAATGACCTGGACGGCCGATGCACCGGTGCCGATGATTGCGACGCGTTTTCCCGTCAGGTCCTGCGTATGGTCCCAGCGCGCGGTGTGCATTGTGATGCCGTCGAAGCTGTCGACACCGGCGATGTCAGGCAGCTTCGGCGTGGTGAGCACGCCGCCGGCGTTGATCAGGAATCGGACCGTGATTTGTTCGCCTGAGCCCAGATCGAGCCGCCACAGATCGTGTTCGTCGTCGAATGCGGCGTTGACGACCTTGGTGTTGAACCGGATCTTCTGGCGGATGCCGTACTTGTCGGCGCAGAGCTCGGCGTAGGACTTCAGCTCGCGGCCGGGCGCGTAGGTGCGGCTCCAGTCCGGCCGTTGCTCGAAAGAGAACTGGTAGGAGAACGACGGAATATCAACGGCGACACCGGGATAAGTGTTCCAATGCCAAGTTCCGCCGGCTCCGTCGGCCGCCTCGATGATGATGTAGTTGTGTAGCCCGGCCTTGTCGAGCTTGATTGCGGCGCCGATGCCGGAGAAACCGGCGCCGACGATTGCGGTGTGATAGTCGGGCGCCGTCGTGGTGCTCATGGATCAACTTTAGGCGAGTAGCTTCTGCAAGATGTCATCCGAACGGGCCGAGGTGGCCGACTCGTCGTCTGGCTCGTCGGGCGCGGCAGCACCGTATGCGCCCCGCTTGCTGGTCGGGTCATGGGTGGCCGCCGGCTGGGCGGGGGTGGCCTACGGCGTGTTCCTGACGTTCACCGCGCTGAGCTCTGTGCCCGGAGAGCCGCTGACCGGACGCTGGGTGGGTCAGCCGGCATTCAAGGCGCTGATGGCGGTGCTGCTGGCGCTGGCCGCGGTGGCGCACCCGATCGTGCGGGAGCGGCGCTGGCTGATGGTGGCGCTGGTGTTCTCGGCGCTCGGCGATTTCCTGCTGGCGATCCCTTGGTGGGCACCGTCCTTCGTCGGTGGGCTGGGCGCCTTCCTGGTGGCGCATCTGTGCTACCTGGGCGCCTTGGCGCCGCTGGCCGCGCGGTCACGGTGGCGGCTGGTCGGCGTCGCCGCGGTGTGCGTGTTGTGTGTGGCGCTGCTGATCTGGTTCTGGCCGTATCTGGGCCCGGACAAGCTGACCCTGCCCGTCACGATCTACATCACGGTGCTGTGCGCGATGGTGTGTGCGGCACTGCTCGCGCGGTTGCCTACTCTGTGGACGGCGTTGGGCGCCACGTGTTTTGCGTTGTCGGACGCGATGATCGGCATCGACCAGTTCATCCTGCAGTCCGACGCGCTGGGGGTGCCGATCTGGTGGGTGTACGCGATGTCTCAGCTGCTCATCACCGCGGGTTTCTTCTTTGGGCGGCAGATCCCGATGAGCCGCGTCGCCGCCGAGGAACAGCAGGCGGACCAGTCGGACCTCGCTGATACACCCGAGGAGTGAGCACCAGCCACAGGGCCGAACACGAGCCCATCGCCCGTGTGCTGCCGGTGCTTTCGGTACCACATCTGGACCGCGAGTTCGACTATCTCGTCACGGCCGCTCAGTCCGACGACGCTCAACCCGGTGTCCGCGCGCGGGTGCGCTTCCATGGCCGTCTGGTCGACGCGTTCGTGCTGGAGCGGCGGTCCGACACCGACCATGTCGGCGAGCTCGGCTGGCTTGACCGCGTCATCTCGCCGGAGCCGGTGCTGACGCCGGATGTGCGCCGCCTGGTCGACGCCGTCGCGGCCAGGTACGCCGGCACCCGTGCCGACGTGTTGAGGCTCGCCGTGCCACCGCGGCACGCGCGCGTCGAGCGTGAGGTCGGCCCGGTGCGGATCCCGGGCTCATCGCCCGCGGATGCTCTTGGCGCAAGCGGCTGGAGCTCATACCAGCGGGGCGAACGTTTCCTGGCCGCGCTGGTTGAGGGCCGCGCCGCGCGCGCGGTGTGGCAGGCTCTGCCTGGCGAGCAGTGGGCGACCCGACTTGCTGAGGCCGCTGCGGTCGTCGTCAGCGCGGGCCGCGGAGTGCTGGCCGTCGTCCCCGACCAGCGTGATGTCGACACACTGCTGGCACACAGCATCCGGCTCATCGACCCGGCGACCGTGGTCGCCCTGTCCGCGGGTCTGGGACCCGCCGAGCGCTACCGGCGCTGGCTCGCCGCCCTGCGCGGCACCGCGCGGCTGGTGATCGGCACACGCAGTGCCGTGTTCGCGCCGGTCACCGACCTCGGCCTGGTGATCGTCTGGGACGACGGCGACGACACGCTCGCCGAACCGCGGACGCCGTATCCGCACGCCCGCGAGGTCGCGATGCTGCGCGCCCACCAGCTGAGATGCGCCGCGGTGATCGGTGGTTACGCGCGTACCGCCGAGGCACACGCACTCGTGCGGAGTGGGTGGGCACACGACGTGGTGGCCACCCGGCCGACGGTGCGTGCGCGCGCGCCGCGCGTGATCGCGCTCGACGACAGTGGCTACGCAGACGCGCGAGACCCGGCGGCGCGCACGGCGCGGCTGCCGTCGATCGCGTTGCGAGCGGCGCGGGCAGCGCTGGACGCCGGATCGCCGGTGTTGGTGCAAGTCCCACGCCGCGGGTATCTGCCTGCGCTCGCCTGCTCGCGCTGCCGCACGATCGCCCGCTGCCGGCACTGCAGAGGGCCGCTGTCCCTTCCAGGCCCGGATCACAGCGGCGCGCTGTGCCGGTGGTGCGGGCGCGTCGACGTGTCGCTGAAGTGCGTCCGCTGCGGCGCCGAAGCCGTACGAGCGGTCGTTGTGGGTGCCCGGCGGACGGCCGAGGAACTGGGCCGCGCATTTCCCGGCACGACGGTCGTGACGTCCGGTGGCGAGGGCGTAATTCGCGAGGTCGACGGACACCCGGCGCTCGTCGTCGCGACCCCGGGCGCCGAGCCGTTGGCCTCCGGCGGATACGGCGCGGCACTGCTGCTGGACAGTTGGGCCCTCCTCGGCCGGCAGGACCTGCGCGCCGCCGAGGACGCATTGCGAAGGTGGATGGCCGCTGCGGCGCTGGTCAAAAGCCGCGCCGACGGCGGCGTCGTTGCGGTGGTCGCCGACTCGGTGATCCCGACCGTGCAGGCGCTGGTCCGCTGGGACCCGGTCGGTCATGCCGAAGCCGAACTCGACGCGAGATCCGAGGTGGGTCTTCCGCCGAGCGTGCACATCGCGGCACTGGACGGGCCGCCGCAGGCGGTGAGTGCGCTGCTCGAGCGGACGGAATTGCCGGACGGCGCGGAGCTGCTCGGACCGGTCGAGTTGCCCGTCGCCGCGCGGCGGCCCGCGGGGGCGGGTGAGGACGACACGGTGACGCGAATGCTCGTCCGGGTGAGCCGGGATCGGGGGCTCGCGCTCTCCGCGGCGCTTCGGCGCGCCGTCGGCGCGATGTCCGCCCGCCATGACCATGAACCGGTTCGCGTCCAAATCGATCCATTGCACATAGGGTGAGGGCCGGGCAGCCGACAGCCGCGCACGCGAGGAGCGGAACAGAGGAGGAGTCGATGGGTTGGGGTCGCCGTGCCGCGGCGTTGTTAATTCCGTTGGCCCTCATCATCATCGGCCTGTTCTGGCCGTTGGTGTTCACCGGCACGTCGCAGTCGGGCAGCACGTCAGATCCCGTGTGGTTCTCGCACTATCAGGCCGACTACGTCGTGAACGCTGACGGTCGGGCGGATGTCGTCGAGACGATCAATGCGCAGTTTCCGGGTGGCAAACACGGTCTCTTCGAATTCTGGGATGTCGCAGCGCCCCACGACCCACGCGTCCGCATGGTTCCGACCGTGACGGCGGTGACGGTCGACGGCGAGCCGATGCAGTATCAGATGCTGTGGGAGGACAACCGCAGGTTCCTCACCGCGAAAATCGGCGACCCGGACCACTATCTGTCGCCCGGCAGCCATGAGTTCGTGATCCACTCCGCCGTGCCGAACGCGCTCGCGCCGGCGAGCATCGGCGACAAACTTTCGTTTGCCTCGTCGACAGGCGAAACCGGCAGCAGCCCTTCGGTGTTCTATTGGTTCCTCGTCAAGAGCTGGAACAACCGAATCGATCGCGCCGACATCTCGGTCACGTTGCCCGCTCGCGTCACGGGTCTTCAGTGCTCAATCGGTTGGGGGGAAGGTGACGCGTGCCCCGAGCCCACCATCACCGGCAATCGGATCGAGATGACGATCTTCAACCTCGGCCCGCACACGCCGGTGACGGTGCGCGCAGGTGTCGACATCGCCACCCCGCCACGGGACGAAATTCCGTGGTCGTACAAGTTTGATCGGGTCCTCGGCAGGTCGGTGACCAACGTGCTCGCCCTGCTGGGTGCCTCCGTCGCGGCCGGTCTGCTGGGGTTCGCCTGGTGGCGCACCACGGTTGAGCGCGAGCCCCCGTTCCCGCTGCAATATGCGCCGCCCGAAGGACTCGGACCGGTGCAGTGTGAATACATCCGCACCGAGGCCGTTCCCCGCAGTGCTCTCACCGCTACGTTGTTCTATCTGGCCGAGCGGCGGTTGATTTCACTCACCCAGGTCGGCGACAAGCATTGGACCGTCAGTGGCCTCGCCGAGCCGGCTGCGTGGGCGGCGATGGATCCGGTCAGCACGGCGGTGGGCAGGGCGCTGCGCGTCGACGAGCCCGGCGCGGACTTCGAGGCGGACAAGACGGTGTCCTCGGGAAAAACCTTGTCCGCCGCGAAAACCGACATTACCGAGGAGGTCCAGAAGTGGGCCAAGCGGGAGAAACTGGTAGGCAAACGGCGAGTCGAACTGTGGGTCCGGGTCGCCAACATCGTCGCGCTGGCACTGGCTGTGTGCGGCTTCCTCACCTGGGGCTTCACGATCACCCTGTGGGGCCTGCCGTTCGCGGTGTTCTTCGTGGCTACGATGTTCGCCTGGCGTGAGGGAGTCGGCAGTCGCCGCACCCCGGCCGGACGCGAATTGTGGTCGCGCGTCGGCGGATTCCACCGCATGCTGACCACCGACTCCGCCGAGGCGCGCTTCGACTTCGGTGCCCGCAAGGATCTCTACTCCGCCTATGTCCCGTTCGCGGTGGCCGCAGGCGCGGCCGCCCTGTGGGCGAAGAAGTATCAGAGCGCAACGGGAACGGCTGCACCGCAGCCAGATTGGTACCACACGACCACCCCGGTGGGCTACGGTGTGGTCGGCTCGCACGGGCCGAACTTCGACAGTTTCGAGTCAACGTTGTCGTCGTCGATCGGCGCCTACACCGCCTCCCAGTCGTCGTCGTCCAGCAGCGGCGGTGGCGGCTTCAGCGGAGGCGGAGGCGGCGGTGGGGGCGGAGGAGGAGGCGGTTCCTGGTGACCTATCTGCTGGTAGTGCTGGTGGTGATCGCCGTAGCGGTGCTCATCATGTTCGTGGTCGGCTACAACAAAGTGCGCGGCGCCGCCGTTCGCGTCGACGAGGCGCTCGGCGGCATCGACGTTCAGCTGACGCGCCGGGCATCGCTGATCCCCAGCCTCGTCAACACGGTCCAGGCCTTCGCGTCTCACGAGAGGGGGATTCTGGACAACGTCACGAAGGCACAGGCGGCCCTGACCAGCGCCACCACGGGAACTTCGGTGGCTCAGCGAAGCGCAGCCGAGAAAGAGCTGGACACCGCGGTGGGTCACGTGCTGGCACTGGGACAGTTGTATCCGAATTTGAGTTCGTCTGCGAATTTCCTTGATTTGCAACGGAATCTGGCCGATACCGAGGACAAGCTGGCGTTCGCCCGGCAGTACTACAACGACGCGGTGGCCACCTGCAACCGGGTGGTCACGACGATCCCGTGGATGTTCCTGGCCGGTGCGGCCGGCGTCTCGCAGCGCGAGTACTACAAGGTTCCGCGATGAGCCGCTTGCGCGAAGACTATGTCGCGATGAGCCGCTTGCGCGAAGACTATGTCGCGATGAGCCGCTTGCGCGAAGACTATGTCGCAGTGAGCCGCTTGCGCGAAGACCATTAGGCCGGGCAGTGCGTCTCGTCTTCGCCGGCACGCCGGAACCCGCGCTGCCGGCGCTGCGGCGGCTGATCGCCTCGCCCCGACACGACGTGGTCGCGGTGCTGACCCGCCCCGACGCCGTCTCCGGGCGCCGCGGCAAGCCGACTCCGTCTCCGGTCGCGCGGCTTGCCCACGACGAGGGCATTGACGTGCTCACGCCAGCGCGGCCGAACTCCGCCGAGTTCGTCGAGCAGCTCGCCGCGCTGGCGCCCGACTGTTGCGCCGTCGTCGCCTACGGCGCACTGCTCGGCGACCCGTTGCTCGCCATTCCGCCGCACGGATGGGTGAACCTCCACTTCTCGCTGCTTCCGGCCTGGCGGGGTGCCGCGCCGGTGCAGGCCGCGATCGCCGCGGGCGACAGCGTCACAGGTGCCACCACGTTCCGCATCGAGCGTGACCTCGACAGCGGACCCGTCTACGGTGTCGTCACCGAAACGGTGCGTCCCGATGACACGGCCGGCGAACTGCTGCAACGGCTTTCGCTGTCCGGGGCTGCGCTGTTGGAGTCCACGATGGACGGCATCGCCGATGGATCGCTGATCCCGGTGCCGCAACCCGCGGACGGCGTCAGCGTCGCGCCGAAGATCACGGTCGACAGCGCCCGGGTGCAGTGGGAACTGCCCGCGCAGGCCGTCGAGCGCCGGATCCGGGCGGTCACACCCAACCCCGGGGCGTGGACGATGATCGACGGCGTGCGCGTGAAGATCGGTCCTGTCGCGCTCGAAGCGGACCCCGACGCCAGCGGTCACGTGCAGCCGGGGCAGCTGCGCGTCACCCGGCACGGGGTTCGGGTGGGCACCGGCTCGCAGCCGGTGCTGCTCGGCCAGGTACAGCCACCCGGCAAGAAAATGATGGCCGCCGCCGACTGGGCGCGAGGGGCACGCCTCGACGAGTCCGCGCACGCGTCGTGACCGCCCGGCAGAGGCGCAAGCCGCTCGACCCGGCCCGCCGCGCGGCGTTCGACGTGCTGCGGGCGGTATCCGAGCGCGATGCCTACGCCAACCTCGCGTTGCCCGCGCTACTGAAGGAACGCGGCATCACCGGCCGGGACGCGGCATTTGCCACCGAGCTCGCCTACGGCACGTCGCGCACCCGAGGCCTGCTGGACGCGATCATCGCGAGGGCTGCCGATCGGCCGGTCGACCGCATCGACCCGGTACTGCTCGACCTGCTGCGGCTTGGTGCGTACCAACTTCTGCGCACACGCGTCGACGCCCACGCGGCCGTCTCCACCACCGTCGAGCAGGCTGGGCTCGAATTCGATTCTGTGCGTGCCGGTTTCGTCAACGCCGTGTTGCGCACGATCTCGTCGCGCGACGAGCAGTCGTGGGTTGCCGAGCTTGCGCCAGACCCGGTCGTCGACCCGGTCGGGCACGCCGCTTTCGTGCACGCCCATCCGCGCTGGATCGCGCAGGCGTTCGCGGACGCACTGGGCCCGGACGCGGGTGAGCTCGAGGCGCTGCTGGAAAGCGACAACGCCCGCCCCGCCGTGCATTTGGCAGCCCGCCCGGGCATCATCACCGGCGCCGAGCTCGCCGCCGCGGTCGACGGCACCGTCGGCCGATATTCGCCTTACGCGGTGTATCTGCCCGGTGGCGATCCCGGCCGGCTGCAGCCCGTGCGTGACGGGCAGGCACTGGTCCAGGACGAGGGCAGCCAGCTGGTGGCGCGTGCGCTGGTCCTCGCCGAGCTCGATGGTTCCGACGGCGGACGGTGGCTGGACCTGTGCGCGGGGCCGGGCGGCAAAACCGCACTGGTGGCCGCGCTCGGCACAACATCGGGTGCACGCGTCACCGCCATCGAGCCGGCCCCTCGCCGCGCAGACCTGGTCGAACAGAACACCCGCGGCCTCGATGTCGAGGTGCTGCGGGTCGACGGTCGCGAGCCGCACGTGGAACCGGGCTTCGATCGAGTTCTCGTGGACGTGCCGTGCACCGGCCTGGGTGCGCTTCGGCGCCGGCCGGAAGCACGATGGCGGCGTACCTCCGGCGACGTGCCGGAGCTGGTCAAACTACAGCGCGAGCTGCTGGCGTCGGCGATCGAGCTGGCCCGTGCCGGCGGCGTGGTGCTGTACGCCACGTGCTCCCCGCACCTGGCCGAAACCCTAGGCGTCGTCGCCGACGCGTTGCGCCGCCACCCGGTCGCGGCCCTGGATGCCCGCCCCCTGTTCGAGCCGGTGGACCGCCTCGGCGGCGGGCCGTACGTGCAGCTGTGGCCGCACCGCCACGGCACCGACGCGATGTTCGCCGCCGCGCTGCGCCGTGTCGACCAGCGAGCCAATTAGGGTTGAGCCCATGCCGTCTCCGATGATTGCGCCGTCGATCCTCGCGGCGGACTTCGCCCGACTGGCCGACGAGGCCGCGGCGGTCGAGGGTGCCGACTGGCTGCACGTCGACGTGATGGACAACCACTTCGTGCCGAACCTGACGATCGGGCTGCCGGTGGTCGAGAGCCTGCTCGCGGTCACCGACATCCCGATGGACTGCCATCTGATGATCGACAACCCCGACCGCTGGGCGCCGCCCTACGCCGAGGCCGGCGCCTACAACGTCACGATCCACGCCGAGGCGACGAACAACCCCGTCGCGGTGGCACGCGACATCCGCGCGGCCGGCGCCAAGGCGGGGCTGGGCGTCAAACCCGGCACCCCGCTGGAGCCGTACCTGGAGATCCTGCGCGAGTTCGACACGCTGCTGATCATGTCCGTGGAGCCGGGATTCGGCGGACAGGTCTTCATCCCGGAAGTTCTGGTGAAAGTCGCCACTGCACGTCGTCTCATCGACGCGGGCGAGTTGACGATCCTCGTCGAGATCGACGGCGGGGTCAACGAAGACACCATCGAGGAGGCCGCCGCCGCGGGTGTGGACTGTTTCGTCGCCGGGTCGGCGGTGTACGGCGCCGACGACCCTGTCGCCGCCTTGGAGTCGTTGCGGCGGCAGGCGGCTGCGGCGTCGCCGCACCTTCGGTTATGACTTCGTACACCGACGCCATGCGTCTGGCGATCGAACACGCCGGGCAAGTCAAGGGCGCGACGTATCCGAATCCGCCTGTGGGCGCGGTCATCCTCGACGCGTCCGGTGAGGTCGTCGGCGTGGGCGGCACCGAACCGACGGGTGGCCCGCACGCCGAAGTGATGGCACTGCGCCGTGCCGGTGACTTGGCGAAAGGCGGGGCCGCGGTGGTCACGCTCGAGCCGTGTAATCATCACGGCAGGACGCCGCCGTGTGTGGATGCGCTTGTTGCAGCAGGGGTTTCACGCGTGGCGTATGCAGTAGCCGATCCGAATCCGGAGGCGGGCGGGGGAGCCGCACGGCTGACGGAGTCCGGCGTGGAGGTGGTCGGCGGTGTGCTGGCGGACGTCGTCGAGCGGGGCACGTTGCGGGAGTGGTTGCATAAGCAGCGAACCGGACAGCCGCACGTCACCTGGAAATTCGCCGCGAGTGTCGACGGGCGCAGCGCAGCCGCTGACGGGACGAGCCAGTGGATCACCAGCGAAACGGCGCGCGCCGACGTGCACCGGCGCCGGGCCACAGCCGAAGCGATCATCGTCGGCACCGGCACGGTGTTCGCCGACGATCCAGCGTTGACCGCGCGCCTGCCCGACGGAAGCCTGGCGGATCGCCAGCCCCTGCGAGTAGTGGTCGGCAAGCGCGAAATCTCCTCGGAGGCGCGGATTCTCAATGACGATTCGCGAACCATGCTGATCCGCACCCATGACCCTCACGAGGTGATCAAGGCGCTGGCCGACCGCACCGATGTTCTGCTGGAGGGCGGTCCCACGCTCGCGGGCGCGTTCCTCCGGGCGGGTCTCGTCGACCGGATCCTGGCCTACATCGCGCCGATCCTGCTGGGCGGACCCATCACGGTCGTCGACGACGTCGGCGTGTCGACCATCGGCAAGGCGCTGCGATGGAAGTTCGACGGCGTCGAGCAGATCGGGCCGGATCTGCTGCTGAGCGTGGTCCCTGGCTGACACGAGCGTCCCCGCGCCGAGTTCTGCACCAGGGTCGTCGGCCGCCCCAAAATCACGACCCTGACGCAGAATTCGGCGAACTACGCGCCCACTAATCCTCGCGCTTCAGGTCGCGGTGCTCGATGATGTCGCGAGTACCGGTGGCGCCGAGCCGCTCCCGGAACTGCTGCACGGTGTAACCGATGACCGTTGCGGCGGTTCGGGCGCGCACAGTCGCGGACCGGGGGAGACCGAACAGCGGCGCCATCTCGCCGAAGTAGTCGCCCGCAAGGGTGGTCCTCATCACTTCCTCACCGCCGCTTGCCAATTCGCGGACGATCTCGACCTCGCCCTCGGACACCACGTAGATGCAGTCGCCCATCGTGCCCTGCTCGAACAGCACCTCGCCGGGCTCGAGATGCACCGTCTCCGGCGGGTGGTCCGACGCCGCAATGTGGGGTACGAGTTCGACCACGCGATCGGCCAGCGGCAGGATGCGGGTGTCATGTGTGGCGACCACCACCACCCGCTCGCCCGACGCCAGCTCACGAATCAGCCGCAGCACCTCTTCGACCTGGATGAAGTCCAGGTGTGCCGTTGGCTCGTCGGCGAGCAGCAGCGGCGGGTCCAGCGCGATCGCGCGCGCCACGGCGACCCGCTGTTGCTGCCCGCCGGACAGATCGCGGGGCCGGTGCCGCATGCGGTCCTTCAGCCCGACTCGGATGAGCAGTTCCTCGGCGCGCTCTCGCGCCTCATGCCGTGACATCCGGGCCGCGCGCATCGGCACCATCACGTTCTCAAGTGCGGTGAGGCTCGGCACCAGGTTGAAGGCCTGGAACACGATGCCGACGGTGTTGCGCCGGTACGCCGACAGGGCCCGGCGGTCGAGCTTGGTGAGGTCGACGTCGCCGAACTCGATGCGACCCTCGGTGGGTTCGAGGATGCCGCCGAGGCACGACAGCAGTGTCGTCTTCCCGCAGCCGCTGGGTCCCAGCAGAATCGCCAGCGAGCCCTCGCTCACGTCGAGGCTGAGGCCGTCGATCGGACGGACCGCGTAGCCGCCGCTGGAGTACTCGACGACAAGATCCTTGATGCGCAGATCGGCCATCGCTCACGGACCCCCGAATGCCAGCGCTGGATCGACCGTGATCGCCCGGCGCAGCCCCGCGACGCTCGCGAGCAGTCCGATCACGACCGCGATCACCGGCAGCAGCACGAAGGCCAACACCGGAATGTCCACCCGCATCGGGAACAGCGGTCCGAGTAGAACCGAGACGACGCCGCCGAGCAGGGCGGCGAACAGGGCGACGACGACTGCTTGCACGGCCAGCCCGGCCAGGATCGACAGGGTCGAGACCCCGACCGCCTTGAACACCGCGAAGTCACGGACACGTTCGAGCGCCGACACATAGATCATCGAGCCGACGATCAAGGCCGCGACTACCCACAGCAGCGACGCCATCAAGGAAATCGAGGTGCGGGCGCCTTTGAGTGGGCGCACCAGGTCCTCGACGGCGCCTGCGCGGTCGACGACGCGATAGCCGTCCGGTGCCCGGGCCAATGTGCCGCGGATGCCGATCGAAGTGATCAACGGCTGTCCTGAGAACAGCAGTTGTTGGGCGCCGGTCACCGTCAGGAAGACATTGGCCTGGCGGGCGAGCACGGTGGAGTCGTTCACGATGCCCACGATTCGCAGTGTCCGCGAGCCGATTTCGAGATCCTGGCCGACGCCGCGTTTCATCGTGCTCGACACCGCGATCTCGGCGGGATTGGCCGGGACGCGGCCCTGAGATATTGCAGGCATCCCAGGGCCCATCTCCGGCACGCCGAACACGTTGACGTTGCGCGACGAACCGCGGTCGGGGATTGTCGTCGTGCCATAGACCATCGGCACCGCGACACTGACGCCCGGGCTGCGCGCAACCTTCTCCATGTCGGTGGGCGCGAACGGCGCCGACCCGACGAACGGCCCAGCGGCTCCCGACTTGATCACGAAGGCATCAAGGCCCAGCGAATCGACCGTGCGGCCCGCTTCGACGCGAAACCCGTTGGCCAGCCCCGTCAGAACAAGCGTCATCGCAAACACCAGCCCTGTGCCGATGATGGCGATGACGAATCGCCGCTTTCGCCATTGCAGGTCGCGCAGCGCCGCGGTCAGCACGTTGTGAGGCCCCGCATGGGGAGGACGTTACCCACCCAGCGAGCTATTGGGAGAAGGCTTCCACCAATTTCGAGCAGAACGCGGGCAGGTCATCGGGTTTGCGGCTGGAGATCAACGTGTTGCCGCGACGGTCGTCGACCACGACTTCCTCATCCACCCAGTTGCCGCCGGCGTTGCGGATGTCGGTTTGCAAGCTCGGCCAGGACGTGATGGTCCGGCCGCGGATCACGTCGGCCTCCACAAGCGTCCACGGGCCGTGGCAGATCACCGCGACCGGTTTGCCGGCACCGAAGAAGCTCTTGACGAACGCCACCGCATCGGAATTGGTGCGCAGAAAGTCGGGGTTGGCCACCCCACCCGGCAGGACCAGGCCCGCGTAGTCGGCGGCGCTGGCGTCGTCGGCCGCTTTCTCGGCCTCGAACGTGTCCGCGGGTGTCAGGTGATTGAACGCCTGGACCTTGCCGACCTCGGTGGAAACCAGTTCCGGGGTGCCACCGGCATCTTCGACCGCCTTCCATGGGTCGGTCAGCTCGACCTGTTCGGCGCCCTCCGGCGCGACGAGGAATGCGATCTTCTTACCTTCGAGACTCATTGGTGCCTCCCCTCAACTAGGTATCACCAGCGGTGTACCCACGACGGTATGAGGCAATCCGACTCAGGTGGTCCGGCGGACACCGGGGACGAGCATTGGCACCTGCTCGCGGTAATCGCGATACTGCTGCCCGAACGTCCGGACGAGGTCGCGTTCCTCGAGTTGGATGGCGACCAGAATGTAGCCTGTCGTGGCGACCGCGAAGAGCAGATGGCCGAGCGTCATGGTGGGGGTGACCCAGAACGCGACCAGGAACCCGAGGTAAAGCGGATGTCGCACAAAGCGATAGAACACCGGGGTCGCGAACGAATACTGGTGCGGTGGCGCCTGGCGCACGCGTGTGAGCACCTGCCGCAAGCCGAAAAGATCAAAGTGATTGATCAGGAACGTGCTCACCAGGGCGATGCCCCAGCCCGTCAGAGAAACCGCGACGAGCAGCCCGCGCCACGGTTGCGCGCTGACGTCCCACAATGTTGCGGTGATCGGCCACCAGAAGATCATCAGGACCGCCAGACACGCACTGGATGCCACCACATACGTCGACCGCTCCACCGTGGCCGGCACGTACTTGGTCCACCACCGTTTGAAGCCCGCTCGGGCCATCGCGCTGTGCTGGACCGCGAACAGCATCAGCAGCGCGACATCGACCAGCACAGCGACTGCGGTGAGGTCGCCGTCGCCCAGACCTCCGCGATTGATCGTCTTGGGCACGATGTGCAACCCCGCGACAGTGAAGTTCGCGTCGACGACGAACGCGATCGCGTAGAGGAAGACGACGACGAAGAGCACATACGCCGCAAGGCCGTATGCGACAGCGAGGATTCCCGCTGCGCGGGGATTGGTGGTGCTCGTCGAACTGGACACGTGAACCTCCTTCGTCGCGTGTGACACGTCAGGAATTGTGCTTCCAACATGGCGCGACGACGTGGGGCAAATGCCTCAAATCGGGTGCGGGGAACTCACGCCCGTCGGAGCTCTTCTTTCCGGTCGGTCTAGGCGGTCACGAATTTCGTCACGAGTTGGTTCAGTGAGGCAGCAATTAGTCAGTGCTGAGGCGCGAGCGTTCCCGGCGCGTCCTCGAGTGGCTCGCCTTCCTCGTCGTGCTCTTCGCTACGGCCGATGAACAGCCCGAGCACGGCGCCGACGAGGCACAAGATCGCGGTGACCATGAAGATCTCGCCATACTCCCTCGTGAAGGCGGTCTGGTAGTTGTTGGTGAGTTGCTCCGCGAGTTCCAGCGGGCTTCCCTTCGGCTTCGGGAGGCTGCGAAGGATCTGCTGGAACCGGTACAGGCCCCATGCGGACAGCGCTGCGATACCGACCAGCATCCCGATCATCCGCGCCACCACCACCGCAGACGAGGCGATCCCGTGTTGGGCGGGCGGAACCGCCCGCAGCGCCGCCGACGTGAGCGGACCGATCACGAGGCCCAGTCCCACCCCGGCCAGGGCCAGGTCGGTGTCAAAGGTCGGCACGGTGAACAGCACCAGGTTGTGCCGGGCGCTGAGGACATCGATCTGCCAAAAGGAGATCAGCCAGTAGGCCCCCGCGGCGATCAGAAGGCCGACGAATGCGATCACGCGGTCGCCGATCTTCGTGGCCAACCACCCGCCGAGAAGGGCGCCGATGGGCAGAGCGATCAGGAATCTCAACAGCAGCCCCGCCGCCTCGTTCTGGCTCATGCCGAGCACGCCCTGGCCGAACAGTTCGACGTCGACCAGCGTCACCATCAGCGCCGCGCCCGCACACATCGACGCGCCGAGCGCGCACAGGAACGGCCCGAAGCGCACCCCCGCCGGCTCGATCAACCTGGTGCGCGCGAACCGCTCCCACATCGCAAACGCCAGCGCCGCAACCAGCGCACCGCACAGGACAGGAAGGCCCCAACTCGGCAGCACCTGCTTGCCGTCCGGCTGTGGGTTGTACAGGCCGACGACGAGAAGGCCCAGCGCGATGGCCAGTAGCACCCCGCCGATGACGTCGACGCGTTCCGGCGGACCCTCACCCCGGCTCTTGGCGGGAAGGCTGAAATGGATCATCAGCATCGCGATCGCGGCC
Organism: uncultured Actinomycetota bacterium; assembly: GCA_963744085.1. Classification (GTDB taxonomy): domain Bacteria; phylum Actinomycetota; class Actinomycetes; order Mycobacteriales; family Mycobacteriaceae; genus Mycobacterium. Next base: position 138,794 of record CAVUSK010000008.1, on the reverse strand, counting down.
ATCGGGATGTTGATCCAGAACACGTCGCGCCACGTGTTCAGCAGCCACACGATGAAGATGCCGTACAGCGGCCCCAACACACTGCCCAGCTCCTGAGCTGCGCCGATTCCGCCGAGTACCGCGGCCCGGCTGCGCTGCGACCACAGGTCTGCGGCAAGAGCGAACGTGACCGGCAGCAGTGCACCGCTGGCGGTGCCCTGAATGACACGACCCACCACCAGCGTCGTCAAGTCGTTCGACATTGCCGTCACCACTGACCCGATCGCGAAGGCGGCGAGGCTGGTCTGCAGCAGCAGTTTGCGGCCGAACCGGTCGGATGCCCTACCGAGCAGTGGCATCGCGGCGATGTACCCGAGCAGATAGCCCGTGATGATCGGAGTGACCCGCTGGACCTGGTTCACGGCGATACCGACGTCGCCCATGATGTCGCGCATGATCGTCACCACGACATATGTGTCGAGGGCGCCGAGCAGGACAGCGAGGCTGCCCGCAGCGATCGCTAGTCTGCGGTTGGTGTTCATCAGACGCCGGGTGGCTTTTCGACGGTGACGGGCTCGTTCCACTTGGACAGGGTCATCTGAACGCTGTTGCCGGAGCTCGGTTCCAGCTTGGCCTGAACCAAGTCGTGACTGCCGTCTTCACGGATCCACGCGGTGGCCGGAACATTTCCTTCCGCGATCTTGGCGAGATTGTTGACCGCGTCCGCGTCGACTTGACCGGTGATCTTCACGGTCTGCACGCCGTTGATCGTTTCCCGGCTGTCAGCTTTCGGGTCTTTGAAATTCGACAGGATGTTGGCAAGGCCCTTCTTGGGATTCAGAATCACCGACACGTCGTAGACGTTGGACGCAGGCCCGAAGTCGCTCCACTGGTCCGGCTCGAGCGCCGCGTACAACGTGCCGTCCAGCACGCGGAAATCTACCTCGAGGTCGCTCCCGGCCTGGGTGAGCCGGGTATGGCCCTTCGCGGCGACGGCTGGGACATTGGTGAGGTCGCCGCTCAGCGTCTTGATCGCCAAGCCTTTGAGCTTGCCATCGACAGTCAGTTCCAGGTGCGCGCTCTTGACGTCGCGGGCGGTCTGCGCGGACTGCTTCAGCAGCGTCGCGGCGTCCGGTAACGGCGCGCTCGATTGCTCGCTCTTGGATTTCGAGCATCCCGCGATAAGTGCAGCGGACAACGCGGCGACGGCGAGCATGGCGGCAGTACTTCGACGCAAGGGCATGGCGTTCATCGTAGAGGGTCGCGCTGGCGCCTCCGGTTCGCGACTAGCCTGTGTTGGTGTTCACCGGGATCGTCGAAGAGGTCGGCCGCGTGGTCGAAAAGTCAGACCTGCCCGACGCTGTCCGGTTGAAAATCAACGGTCCCCTCGTCACCAGCGACGCGTCGCCGGGCGACTCGATCGCGGTGAACGGCGTGTGTTTGACGGTGGTCGAGGTGCTGCCGGGCGGCGAGTTCACCACCGATGTGATGGCCGAGACGCTTAACCGCTCGACGCTGCGCCACGTCGGCGAGCGGCCCCAAGTGAACCTTGAGCGGGCTGTCACGGTCGACCGGCGGCTCGGCGGGCACATCGTTCAGGGCCACGTCGACGGCACCGGACGGGTGATTTCACGCACGCCGTCGCAGCACTGGGAGGTCGTCCGGATCGCGCTGTCAGCGGACCTCGCGCGCTACGTCGTCGAAAAGGGGTCGATTGCCGTCGACGGCGTGTCACTGACGGTGTCGGGTATCGGCCATGACGCAGGCCAAGACTGGTTCGAGGTGTCTCTGATCCCCACCACGCTCGCCGAGACAACGTTATCGCGCGTGTCGGACGGTGGCGAGGTGAATCTCGAGGTCGATGTCATTGCGAAGTATGTCGAGAGACTACTCTCCCGATAATTCGCTTCAACCTGCAGATTTGCAGGTCTAGTCGAAAATAACACACCCGCACAGCCCTGTATGTCAAAATAACTGTGTGCGTGAGAGTTTGCCGGACCTGGCCGGACTGCTGCCGTCGTGGAAGCTGGCCCTTCGTGCCGAGCGCAAATCTCCCGCCACGGTCGCCGCCTACAGCGAGGGCGTACTGGCGTTCCTGCGATGGTGCGCCGACACCAACACCACGCCTCACATGACCCAGACCACCGCGCAGGCGTTCACGGCTGCGCTGCTGGACAACGGGGCCGAACCCGCCACCGCACGTTCCCGGCATATGGCGTTGCGCCGGTTCGCGGCGTGGCTGACCGATGAGGGTGAATTGGACGCCAATCCGCTGATCGGTGTCAAGCCGCCGAAGCTGGACACCAAAGTCACCGAGGCGCTCAGCGACGATCAGCTTAAGCGGCTGATCAAGGCGTGCGAGGGCAAGGAGTTTGGGGACCGCCGCGACGAGGCCATCGTGCGGCTGATGAGCGAAACCGGGTTAAGGGCCGGCGAACTGCTCGGCATGAGCGTGTCTGATGTGGACCCGCAGGGCGGTGTGGCGACGGTGCGCCGCGGCATGGGTGGTAAGGGTCGTGTCGTGCCGTTCGGGCCGCAGACCGCCACCGCTTTGGACCGCTACCTGCGTGCCCGCCGGACGCATCGGCTGGCCGACACCGGGCCGTTGTGGCTCGGCGGCGGTGGGCGGAGTTTCCAGTATCACGGGTTGAATGTGGCGCTCAAGCGCCGCGCGTCCGACGCCGGCATCGAACGGTTTCATCTACATCTGTTGCGGACCACCGCCGCGACCCGCTGGCTGCGGGCGGGCGGGTCTGAGCAAGGACTGATGGCGGTGGCCGGGTGGTCGACGCGGGCCATGCTTGACCGCTATACCGGGGCCAGCGCGTCGGAGCGGGCTGCGGCGGAGGCCCGCGGCCTGAACCTGGGCGACCTGTGACCGAATTGCTCGGCGGGGAACGCACCACCTCGTCACGCAGAGGTTCAGTGTGTCCGCACCCCCATCAGAAAAGTCTCTACAGCACCAAGTTGCCGCCTACCACAGTTGGACGAAAACAGAGGACTGGTCTGCCCGCACCAGCAACGGGCGTACAGCATTTGAACAGAAGTTCCTCGACGATGCCGGCGGCGACCCTAAGCGTGCGGCGTCGGCGCGTAGGCCAGCTCAGGCCCCGCGCCCGCCGCAAGGCAGGTGCGGCGTGAAACGAAGAAACCTGGGTGCTACGGCCCGGGCCACCTCGACGACGCCAATCGCGGAAACCAAGCCTACAAACGCAGCCGGCGAGTGCGCCTCATCGCAGCAAGTGTCGTGGTGGGTGTCCCGAGTATGTGGCTCCAGTGCTGGCGCGGGTGGGGTCGTGGCCGATGATCGGCACCGTCGATGGCAGCAGCTTGACGACCACGACCCGGTGAAGATCGCGGCGCTGTTCGATGGCGCCCAGCATTGGGCGTTGAGGCTGGAGTCTTGCCAGCGGGCCCGGTGTGATGCCAGCCGGGAGATTTCAGACGCCGTCGACTGGTCTGCCCTCACACGAGAGATCAACCAGAGGGCAGACTTCTCGCCTCGCGGCCGTGGCTGAAGCGGGTGGCCTCATGATCGAGGACCGCTCCGACGAGGTGCGCGACTGGTATTCAAAATCTGAACCGGACGGTGCCCAACGACTCGATGGCATCAAAGAGTTCCTGTCCCTGTTCGTTGTCTATCCCGGCGATCATGAGCTGAACGCTCATGTGTTGTGGATCGGGCACTGCTGGTTCATGAATCATTGGGAATCCACTCCGCGCATCTCGCGTCTGTCGCCGGAACCGGGCAGCGGAAAGAGTTGCGCCCTCGAAGTGACCGAGCCCCTGGTGCCACGACCAGTTCACGCGGTCAAACACCACCCCGGCGTATCTGTTCCGCAAGGTGAGCGATCCGGACGGGCTGCCCACCATCCTGTACGACGAGATCGACACTGTGTTCGGGCCGAAAGCCAACGAGCATGAGGACCGCCTGCGGTCACCAAGGGCACAGCCAAAGCCGGCGTTTTCGCCCGATGAACCGGGACCTCCCTAAGTGGAAAAGACCGGTGGGCGGTTGGGCGTCAACCTCCTCGCGGGGCCGCCTTCCGCGGGGATATTGGTCTGGGGCGGGTTGCTGTGCGCGCCGCCGCGGTGGTGGCAGGTGTTCGTGGTATGGATGTTCGCCGACGCGTTTATCGCGCTGCTGGCTGTGGCGTTGTTGATTGGCTTCGGCAGCCGAATGAAAGGGACAACAAAATGAGTTCGACCATTGTGACCGTGAGGCGCGATGAGGAAGGGAACGTAGTCGCCCACTGGAGCGGCTCGGTGACCTTCCCTCCGGAGATCTATGGCGACCCCGGCTCTTTTCGGTCGCTAATCAATGAGTGCGTGGAGAACTTCACAAGGCAATTGCAGTCGGAGATAAACGCAAACTTTGAGGGGTTCTCCGGGCAGTCACCGGGCTGAGATGTTCTGCTCGACGCCGGGGTCTCACTTTCTTTTAGCCAACAGGGTTCCAGCGTAAGTCATGACCAGCGCATATGCACCGCGCGGCAACGGTTACCACGGTTCGTCGTTGGCTAGAAATTCCCGACACCTTCTGCGTACGACGCAAACGGCAATCTGCTAACTCAATACATTCAAGCCCGACTATGGGTTCTACTCCAGACAGTCGAACTGCCCCTTGGGGGTGCGACCACCGCGCACCGTAAACCACAGCTCGTAAATGGTCGGCCCGTCACCCTGCTTGGGTGGCGGGCCGACCTCTTGTTGGCTCACATCATCGTTGTGCCCGCCGTGACGACGGCGCTTGATGTGTTCCCGTATCAGTCAGTCATTTCTCCGTGGCGGGCCCGCCTCGCAGGATGGCCCGAACCGCCGAGTTCAACCGCTGATCGACGGTGCGTATCTCACCGACAGAGGTCCGCACCTGCGCAGGTGTCGTGCTCATGGCTGGTTCTCTTTTAATCGCTCGAGTCGAGCGGGTAGCTTTGTCAAACATATTTCGCCCCATAACGCTGTGAGCTGGACTGCGTCTATGCAGGTGGCGCACAGCGTCGACTCGCGTCTAGCTGCGAAGTACGTCGAGAGATTGCTGGATAGAAAGGAAAGGATTGAAAGCATGAAGGTCACCATCATCGGAGCCAGTGGCCTGATCGGCACGAAGGTCGTTGACCTTCTCCGCGGCGGCGGACACGATGTCGTCGGGGCGTCGCTCTCTTCTGGAGTCAACGTGCTGACCGGGGAGCGTCTGGCCGACGCGCTCAGCGGCGCCGACGCAATGGTCGATGTGACGAATTCGCCGTCGTTCGATGACGATCCGGTGATGAAGTTCTTCACGACGTCGACCACGAACCTGGTGGCCACCGCGAAAGCCGCAGGCGTTAAGCACTACGTCGCGTTGTCGATCGTCGGTTGCGACGAGCTGCCTGAGAGCGGCTACCTGCGCGCGAAAGTCGCGCAGGAGAAGCTCATCACCGAATCGGGTCTGCCGTACTCGATCGTGCGTGCGACCCAGTTCGCCGAGTTCACCGATGCGATCACGGCGTCGTTGACGAGCGGGGACGAAGTGCGGGTCCCCGACGCGTTGATCCAGCCGATCGCCGCCGACGAGGTCGCTGCCAATGTCGCGCGCGTAGCCGTCGGCCAACCGGTGGGCATCGTCAACATCGGTGGGCCGGAAAAGATCTCGTTCGAGCAGATGGCCCGCGAGGCGTTGGCCCGGCAAGGCGACGACTCAAAGACCGTCGTTGTCGACCCACAGGCCCGTTACTTCGGGACGCGGCTCTCCGGGAGCAGCCTGGTCACCGATGACTAGCCGTGTTGGGTAATGCCGGCAAATCTGCAGTAGTGCCGCCACGGGCTCTCGGCTAACTCGTTTTGTCACCCTCTAGCTACTTTGCGTTCACCGGAAAGGCGTGGTGCTCTGCCGCGCAGCTATTACCGTGAGCCCCGCGGGTGGGAAGGACCACCCCCACACAGCAAATCGGGAAGGATCGATCAGTGGCAAAACATCGGCGGCAGCCAAGCCGGACGAACGGGACGAAGATTGTGGGTGCGGCTGGGCTCGCGGCAGCGGCGGCGACGCTGGCTCTGACCACCGGGGCGGGCACGGCGCAAGCGAAGCCGCACGGGTTCGGGTTCGGCGGCCTCGGCGGTAGCAACTCGGGCAGCGGGACGAGCACAGCGCAAGCAAAGCCGGGCGGGCTGTTCAGCGGGCTGAACCGGACCAGCAGCCCGGCGGCCGCGCCCAGCCCGGCGGCGGCGCCCCCTGTGGGGACCGTGACCGGCGTGGCCATCCCGCACTACGAAAACATTCCTTCGCAATTCACCACGACGGACCAGGCCGGGAACAACGCCTTTTGCCCCGGGGGCAAGTGCTACAACTCCAGGGCGACGACGTTCCTCCCCGTCCAGGGCAACACCGTCCCGGACCCCAACAATCCCGGCAATACCACCACCGTGCCCGCCACCGCCAACTTCGATTTCCCGGTCGTTGCCAGCGCAGACGGAACCAAAACCACGATTCAATTACCAACGTTTCAGCACTCCACTGGGTGAGAATCCGCTGCTGGGAGCCCGCGCCACAACTGGCGCGGGCTCCCCGTCGCTGGAGGTGTGAAGTTTGCACCCCAGACAGCGGCGGGCCCGGGGCGGCATAGGTCGAGATGCTGATGGTGCAGGTCGATAGACTTGCATGACAGCAGCGCCTGCGCGGGCACTGCCCTGCCGCCGCGAAGGAGAGCCGGCCGATGACCAGGTTGGACGGTGTCGAGCGCGCTGTCGCCGACATCGCGGCGGGCAAGGCGGTCGTCGTCATCGACGACGAGGATCGCGAGAACGAGGGCGATCTGATCTTCGCGGCCGAGATGGCGACGCCTGAGCTGGTCGCCTTCATGGTGCGCTACACCTCCGGTTACCTGTGCGTGCCGTTGGCCGGCGAGATCTGCGACCGGCTCGGCCTGTTGCCGATGTATGCGGTCAACCAGGACAAGCATGGCACCGCTTACACCGTGACTGTTGACGCGAAAAATGGTGTGGGTACGGGTATTTCGGCATCCGATCGAGCCACGACCATGCGGTTGCTGGCCGATCCGGCAAGCGACGCAAACGATTTCACGCGCCCCGGCCACGTGGTGCCGTTGCGGGCGAAGGAGGGCGGCGTGTTACGCCGGCCCGGCCACACCGAGGCGGCCGTGGATCTGGCGAAGATGGCCGGGCTGCAGCCCGCGGGCGCGATCTGCGAGATCGTCAGCCAGAAGGACGAAGGCGCGATGGCGCAGACCGAGGAACTTCGGGTGTTCGCCGACGATCACGGGCTGGCGCTGATCTCGATCGCCGATCTGATCGAGTGGCGCCGCAAGCACGAGAAGCACGTGAAACTCATCGCCGAGGCGCGGATCCCGACCCGGCACGGCGAGTTCCGCGCCGTCGGCTACACGAGCATCTACGACGACGTCGAGCACGTCGCACTGGTGCGCGGCGACATCGCCGACGGCGACGACGTGTTGGTGCGCGTGCACTCCGAGTGCCTGACCGGAGACGTGTTCGGCTCCCGCCGCTGCGACTGCGGACCGCAGCTGGACGCGGCGCTGGCCATGGTCGCCAGGGAAGGACGCGGCGTCGTGCTTTACATGCGCGGTCACGAGGGCCGTGGCATCGGGCTGATGCACAAGCTGCAGGCGTACCAGCTCCAGGACGCCGGCGCCGACACCGTCGATGCGAACCTCGAGCTGGGTCTGCCGGCCGACGCCCGCGACTACGGCCTGGGCGCACAGATCCTGTACGACCTCGGAGTGCGCTCGATGCGCCTGCTCACCAACAACCCGGCCAAGCGCGTCGGCCTCGACGGGTACGGACTGCACATCATCGAGCGGGTCCCATTGCCCGTGCGGGCCAACGCGGAGAACATCCGGTACCTGATCACCAAGCGCGACCGGATGGGCCATGACTTGTCCGGACTCGACGACTTCGATGCCCACCTGCCGGGCGAATTCGGCGGTGCCCTTTGAGTCCAGCGCGTGGGGTGCCGGACATGCCGGCGCTTGACGCGTCGGGGATGCGGCTTGCGATCGTTGCGAGCACCTGGCACCAGACGATCTGTGATGCGTTGCTCGAGAGCGCGCAGCGGCTGGCCAGGGACGCCGGGGTCAGGAAGCCGACAGTGGTCAGAGTGCTCGGTGCGATCGAAATCCCTGTTGTAGCGCAGGAATTGGCAAGAAACCACGATGCCGTCGTAGCCCTCGGTGTCGTCATCCGCGGGCAGACACCGCATTTCGACTACGTATGCGATGCCGTCACCCAGGGTCTGACCCGGGTGTCCCTCGACGAGGCCACGCCGGTGGCCAACGGTGTGCTCACCACCAACAACGAGGAGCAGGCGCTGGACCGCGCCGGGTTGCCGTCGTCGGCCGAGGACAAGGGAGCCCAGGCCACGGCTGCGGCCCTGTCCACGGCGCTGACCCTGCGGCAATTGCGGTCATGACCGATGAGCGCTCGCGCGAAGAGCATGAGTTTGATGAGCGCTCGCGCGAAGAGCATGAGTTTGATGAGCGCTCGCGCGAAGAGCATGAGTTTGATGAGCGCTGGGAGCTGCGGGTCCGTCCGCACCTGACGCCCTACTTCGCGTACGGCGCAGCGATCCTGATCCTGGCGGTGCACATCGCGGTTGGCGTGCTGCTGAAGGTGAGGTCCACAGGTGTGGTGTTCCAGACGGCCGACCAGGTGGCGATCGCCGGGTTGGGTGTGGTGATCGCCGGTGCGGTATTGCTGTTCGCGCGGCCACGGCTGCGTGCCGGCAAGTCCGGACTGGCGGTGCGAAACATGCTGGGCGAGAAGCACATTGCATGGTCCGATGTGGAGGGCGTGTCGTTTCCGGCGGGTGCCCGCTGGGCACGCGTTGATCTGGCCGACGACGAGTACGTCCCGCTGATGGCGATCCAGGCGGTGGACAAGGAGCGGGCGGTCGCCGCGATGGACAGGGTGCGCGAGCTTCTGTCCCGGTACCGGCCCGCGCCCTAGTCAGCGTCAGGCGGCATCGCCCATCACCACGCCCTCGCGGCGCGGGTCTGCCCCACCCGACCATCCGGACGGCGTCCGCACGATCGCCGACGCCCCGCTGGACTGGTCCGCGACGTTGACCTGATGGCCCAGCGCGCGCAGGGCCTGCACCAGCGGGTCGTGGTCGCCGTTGTCTGAGTTGTCGATCGCCGGGTGCTCTCCACCGACGTTGGTCTGGGGTGAATTTGCTGCGCCAAAGTCCACCGCGGACACCGCCTGCTGCGGGTCGAGACCCCAATCAAGCATGTAGACAAGGGTTTTCGTGACGAACTGGATGATCACCGCTCCGCCCGGCGAGCCCGCCACCGCGTACAGCGGTCCGCGTCGCCCGTCCACCAGGCTGAAAACGATGCTGGGCGACATCGAGCTGCGAGGGCGTTTGCCTGGTGCGACGCGGTTGGCGACGGGGGCGCCGTCGGGACCCACCGGCTCGGCGGCGAAGTCCGTCAGTTGGTTGTTCAATATGAAGCCGTCGACCATGTGGAACGAACCGAAACTGGACTCGACGCTGGTCGTCATCGACGCCGCGTTCCCGTAGGCGTCGACGACGCTGATGTGGCTGGTGCCGTGTTCGAGTGCCGGCGATCCCTGCGACGGCGCCTGTCCGAATTCGCCGGGTCGCGCCGTTCCCATGGTGTCGGCAAGGGAAATCAACGCCGCGCGGCCTGCCAGGTAGTCGGTCCCGACCAGCGTGTCTGGGGAGCCGCCGGGTGGCGGCGCGAAATCCGGGTCGGCGTCGTACTTGTCGCGGTCGGCGTAGGCCAGCCGCTCCGCTTCGGAAACCAGGTGGACTCCCATCACCGACGGGCGACCACCGTTGGCGTCCACATCGGTCGGTCCGTACGCGCCCATCGGGAAGTGCTCGAGTACGCCGAGCGTTTCGGCCACCACGATGCCGCCCGCGGGTGGCGGCATCCCACAGATTTCGTTCCCGCGGTAGGCCGTGCACAGGGGTTCGCGCTGAACGGCTGTATAGCGCGCGAGGTCGTCGACCGTCATCAGGCTCGGCGTGCGGCCGCCGGAGCTGTCGGCAGCCGCCACGACGATGTCGCGGGCGATGGCACCCGTATAGAGTCCGTCGGCGCCGTCGGAGGCGATGGCGCCCAAGGTTTTTGCGTAAGCCGGATTGGTCAGCCGTATCCCGGCGGGCTTGGGACTGCCGTCCGGGTTGAGAAAATATTCGCTTGCCGTCCGGTCGCCACGCAGGTGCTGTGCGTCGGACGCGATAGCGCTGGCAAGCCGCGGACTGATGTCGAAGCCGCCGTCGGCCAACGCGACCGCTCCAGCGAACAGCTCACGCCACGGGGTGCGACCGTGCTCGTTGTGAACCTGCTGCAGCGCTCGCATGATCCCCGGCACGCCGATCGAGCGCCCCGAGGACCTCGGGTCGGGTTGCGGAACAGAGCGGTTGCCGTCGTCGATCCAGCGGAGGTAGTTCTCGGTCGCGGCCGCAGGCGCGACTTCCCGTCCGTCGTACGTTTGGACCGACGCGGTGCGAGCGTCGTAGTAGACGACAAAGCCGCCACCGCCGATGCCGGAGGATTGCGGCTCCACCAGACCCAGTACCGCCTGCGCAGTGACCAGTGCATCGGCGGCGGTGCCGCCGTCGCGCAGCACCCGGCACGCTGCCTGCGTGGCGAGCGGATTGGCGGTGGCCACCGCGTAGTGCGCGGTGTGCACGGCGGTCATATCGCTGCGGTAGCCGGTCGCAATCTCTGGCCCACCGGCCTGAGTCGACACAGACTTGTGTGTCGGGGTGCCGTTCGACACGATCGCGCACGAGCCGTCACCGCCACCGGGAGTGGCATCGGAGTGACCACCTACACCAACACCGAGCACCGTGGCGACGAGTACGACCGTCGTGGTGCGGGCAACACGTCCGCCCAACATGGGTGGACCGTAGCCGATCGGGGCCGCGGAATGGCGGTACTAACCTGGGAAGGTGCCCGATCCCGCGACGTACCGGCCCGCCCCTGGGTCGATACCCGTCGAACCGGGCGTTTATCGCTTCCGCGATACGCACGGCAGGGTGATCTACGTCGGCAAAGCCAAAAGCCTACGCAGCAGGCTGACGTCCTACTTTGCCGACATCTCCAGCCTGCCTCCGCGGACCCGGCAGATGGTGACAACCGCGGCGAACGTCGACTGGACGGTGGTCAACACCGAGGTCGAAGCGCTGCAACTCGAATACAACTGGATCAAGGAGTTCGATCCGCGGTTCAATGTGCGCTACCGCGACGACAAGTCGTACCCCGTGCTCGCGGTGACGCTCAACGAGGAGTATCCGCGGCTGATGGTGTACCGCGGACCGCGCCGCAAAGGTGTCCGCTACTTCGGTCCGTACTCGCACGCCTGGGCGATCCGCGAGACCCTGGACTTGCTGACCCGTGTGTTCCCCGCGCGTACGTGTTCGGCAGGAGTGTTCAAGCGGCACAGCCAGATTGATCGGCCGTGCCTGTTGGGATATATCGACAAGTGCTCGGCGCCGTGCATCGGCCGCGTGAGCGCCGAGGAGCACCGCAAGATCGTTCTGGACTTCTGCGACTTCTTATCGGGCAAGACCGATCGCCTTATCCGCGACATCGAGCACCAGATGAACGCCGCCGCGGCGGCACTCGACTTCGAGAAGGCCGCGCGGTTGCGCGACAACGTCTCCGCGCTCAGGCGGGCGATGGAGAAGCAGACGGTGGTGTTCGGGGACGGCACCGACGCCGACGTGGTCGCCTTCGCCGACGACGAACTCGAGGCCGCGGTGCAGGTGTTCCATGTCCGCGGCGGGCGGGTGCGCGGTCAACGAGGATGGATCGTCGAGAAGTCCGGCGGCCCCGCAGTTGCCCCGGCGGCGACAGATGACGAAAGTGAATCCGGCCCACAACATCTCGTGGAGCAGTTTCTTACGCAGTTCTACGGCGAGCAGGCGGAATTGGACGGTGCCGCAGACGAATACACCAACCCGGTGCCGCGTCAGGTGCTGGTCCCGGTGCTGCCGTCCAACGCAAACGAGTTGTCCGAGTGGTTGTCCGGGCTGCGCGGCTCACGGGTGGTGCTCAGGGTGGCGCAGCGTGGCGACAAACGCGCGCTGGCCGACACGGTGCAACGCAATGCGGGCGAGGCACTGGCTCAGCACAAGCTCAAGCGTGCTGGCGACTTCAACGCGAGATCCGAAGCGTTGCAGAGCATTCAAGATGCACTCGGGCTGGCTGACGCGCCACTTCGCATCGAATGCGTCGACGTCAGCCACGTGCAGGGCACCGACGTCGTCGCGTCGCTGGTGGTGTTCGAGGACGCGTTGCCGAAGCGCTCGGACTACAGGCATTTCGCGATCCGCGAAGCGGCCGGTGACGGACGGTCTGACGACGTCGCGTCGATCGCGGAGGTCACGCGGCGCCGGTTCTTGCGGCACCTGTCGGACGCTGCGGCGAAACCCGTGGTCGGCGAGACCAAGGCGCGTAGGTTCGCTTATCCACCAAACCTTTACGTGGTCGATGGCGGCGCGCCACAGGTGAATGCGGCACAGGCGGTGCTCGACGAACTCGGCATCACCGACGTCGCTGTGATCGGTCTGGCGAAACGATTGGAAGAAGTGTGGGTGCCGTCGGAGCCGGACCCGGTGATCATGCCCCGCAACAGCGAGGGCCTGTACCTGATGCAGCGCGTCCGCGACGAGGCGCACCGGTTCGCGATCGCGTACCACCGCAGCAAGCGGTCCAAGCGGATGACCGCGTCGGCGCTGGACTCGGTGCGCGGGCTGGGTGAGACGCGGCGCAAGGCACTGGTCGCGCACTTCGGCTCGGTGGCCAGGCTGAAGCAGGCGTCGGTCGAGGAGATCACCGCGGTGCCGGGTATCGGCGTGGCGACCGCCCGGGCGGTGCTGGAGGCACTCGGTGTGGCTGATTCCACGGGAACCAACGCGGATGACGCCGCGATGAGTGATGATCGAACCAGGGCATCTGGATGACAGATCAGGGCACGGGTGAAGAGCTGCGGGGTGATCCCCGGGACGAGGCGGCTGCGGCGAAATCCGGTATCGACGTCGTCCTGGTCACGGGGCTGTCCGGAGCGGGACGCGGCACGGCCGCCAAGGTGCTCGAGGACCTGGGCTGGTACGTCGCCGACAACCTGCCGCCGGAGCTGATCGCGCAGATGGTGGACCTCGGGTTGGCGGCCGGGTCCCGGATCACTCAACTGGCGGTCGTGCTGGATGTGCGCTCGCGCGGATTCACCGGTGACTTGGATTGGGTGCGTAAGGATTTGGCGACGCGTGCTATCTTCCCGCGAGTGCTGTTCCTCGAGGCGTCCGACGCCATCTTGGTTCGGCGCTACGAGCAGGTCCGCCGCAGCCATCCGCTGCAGGGCGACCAGACGCTGGCGGAGGGGATCGCCGCCGAGCGCAGGATGCTGGCCCCACTGAGGGAAGGTGCGGATCTGATCATCGACACGTCGACGCTGTCCGTTCGGGGCCTGCGCGAGAGCATCGAGCGGGCGTTCGGCGGGGAGGCCGTCGCGCACACCGCCGTCACGGTCGAGTCGTTCGGGTTCAAGTACGGGCTCCCGATGGACGCCGACATGGTGATGGACGTCCGGTTCCTGCCGAATCCGCACTGGGTCGACGAACTACGGCCTCAAACGGGGCAGTCGGCGGCCGTGCGGGAATATGTGTTGTCCCAACCCGGTGCCGAAGAATTCCTGGACACATACCATCGACTGCTATCCCTCGTCGTCGAGGGATACCGGCGGGAGGGGAAGCGCTACATGACCGTCGCCATCGGCTGCACGGGAGGCAAGCACCGCAGCGTCGCGATGGCCGAGGCGTTGGCCGAACATCTGCAACCGAATGACGAACTGTCGGTGCGGGTACTGCACCGGGATTTGGGTCGCGAATGAGCTCCCGCATCGTCGCCCTCGGCGGCGGGCACGGGCTTTACGCCACGCTGTCCGCTGCACGCCGGCTCACCCCGCACGTCACCGCGGTGGTCACCGTTGCCGACGATGGGGGTTCGTCCGGGCGGCTGCGCAGCGAGCTCGACATCGTTCCGCCGGGCGACCTCCGAATGGCGTTGTCGGCGTTGGCTTCTGACAGTCGCTACGGGCGATTGTGGGCAACCATCTTTCAGCACCGCTTCGGCGGCAGCGGAGCGCTGGCCGGTCACCCGATCGGCAACTTGCTGCTCGCGGGGCTTAACGAAGTGCTGGCCGACCCGGTGGCCGCGCTCGACGAGCTGGGCCGAATCCTGGGCGTCAAGGGTAGGGTGCTGCCGATGTGCCCGATCGCGTTGCAGATCGAGGCCGACGTCGCAGGCCTGGAATCCGACCCGCGGATGAGCCGGGTGATTCGCGGACAGGTGGCCGTCGCTACGACGCCCGGGAAGGTCCGACGGGTTCGGCTACTGCCGGGCGAACCACCGGCGACCCGCCAGGCGGTTGATGCGATCTTGGACGCGGATCTCGTTGTGCTCGGCCCGGGTTCGTGGTTCACGAGTGTGATTCCGCACGTGTTGGTGCCGGGGCTGGCGGCGGCGCTACAGGCGACGACCGCCCGACGGGCGCTGGTGCTGAACCTTGCCGCCGAGCCGGGGGAGACCGCTGGATTCTCCGCGGAGCGTCACCTCCATGTGCTGGCACAACACGCTCCTGGGTTCCAAGTGCACGAGATCGTCGTCGACGCCGAACGGGTGCCGAGCGACCGCGAGCGCCAGCAGCTGCAGCGCACCGCGACCGTGCTCAATGCGGACGTGAGGTTTGCTGACGTGGCTCGGCCTGGTACATCTCTACATGACCCGGCGAAGTTGGCCGCGGTCTTGGACAGCGTGCGAACACGAGCACCCGTGATGCCGGGCACGCCGACGGTCCCGACCCCTGCGGCCGGCCCGTCGGACGAACCGAGTCTGAATGGACCGGGAGGTGACGACCCGTGGCGATGACCGCCGAGGTCAAGGACGAGCTGAGCAGGCTGATTGTGAACTCGGTGACCGCGCGCAAGGCGGAGGTGTCCGCACTGCTGCGCTTCGCCGGCGGTCTGCACATCGTGTCCGGCCGGGTCATCGTCGAAGCCGAGGTGGATCTCGGGAGCATCGCGCGTCGGCTCCGCAAGGACATCTTCGACCTGTATGGCTACAACGCGGTCGTGCATGTGTTGTCTGCCAGTGGGATTCGCAAGAGCACGCGGTATGTGGTTCGGGTCGCCAAGGACGGTGAGGCACTGGCGCGGCAAACCGGACTGCTGGATTTGCGGGGCCGGCCCGTGCGCGGCTTGCCGGCGCATGTCGTCGGCGGGAGTGTCGCCGACGCGGAGGCGGCCTGGCGGGGTGCGTTCCTGGCGCATGGGTCTCTGACCGAGCCCGGGCGGTCGTCGGCGCTCGAAGTCAGCTGTCCGGGACCCGAGGCGGCGCTGGCGCTCGTCGGCGCGGCGCGGCGGCTGGGCATCAGCGCGAAGGCTCGCGAAGTGCGCGGCGCCGACCGCGTCGTGGTGCGCGACGGAGAGGCCATCGGTGCTCTGTTGACCCGGATGGGGGCACAGGACACCAGGCTGACCTGGGAGGAGCGGCGCATGCGCCGTGAGGTGCGCGCGACCGCGAACCGGCTGGCGAACTTCGACGACGCGAACCTGCGACGCTCGGCGCGGGCGGCCGTGGCGGCGGCGGCCCGGGTAGAGCGGGCACTGGAGATCCTCGCCAATACGGTGCCGGATCATCTCGCCGCGGCGGGCAAGCTCCGCGTCGAACACCGTCAGGCATCGCTGGAGGAGTTGGGCCGACTTGCGGATCCGCCGATGACGAAAGATGCCGTGGCAGGCCGCATTCGGCGGCTGTTGTCGATGGCGGATCGAAAAGCCAAGCAGGAGGGCATCCCCGACACGGAGTCGGCGGTGACCCCGGATCTTCTGGAGGACGCGTAGTGAAGCAATACCGTCGCGGAGACCTGACTTTCGACTACATCGACGCCGGGCCCGCCGACGGGCCGGTCGTCGTGTTGTTGCACGGCTTCCCTCAGCTCAACACGAGCTGGAACGATGTCATCGACCGGCTGACGGCGCGGGGATATCGATGCCTCGCGCCCAACCAGCGCGGGTATTCGCCGGGCGCGCGGCCGCCCAGACGGCGTGATTACCGCATGCCTGAGATCGTCGAGGACATCCGGGCGTTGATCGATGCCTCAGCCGCACAGCGGGTGCATCTGGTCGGGCACGACTGGGGTGCCGCAGCCGCCTGGGCAGCGGCGTCGGAACATGGCGACCGCATCGCGACCCTGACGTCGTTCTCGGTTCCGCATCCCTCGGCATTTTTGAAGGCGCTCGTGACGAGTCGCCAGGGCCTTGCGTCGTGGTACATGTACTTCTTTCAGTTGCCGTGGCTGCCGGAGCGGCTGCTGCTCGGCCGAAACAATTCGACGGCCAGGATGTCAGAGATGCTGGTATCGGCCGGACAGTCGCCCAAGGCCGCTGCGCGAGATGCAGAGGCCATGGCCGCCCCGGGTGTGCTCACCGCAGCACTCAACTGGTATCGGGCGATGCCGTTGACGGACCCGCGGCGCGCGGTGGGGAAGATCACGGTGCCCACGATGTACGTGTGGACTGACGGCGACACGGCGCTCACCGAGAAGCCGGCCCGGGACACCGCGAACTACGTCACCGGTGAGTACCGCTTCGAGATCCTTCATGGCTCGCACTGGATTCCCGACGAGCAACCCGACAAAGCGGCCGATCTGTTGCTCGAATGGTTCGACACCCACCCGATCTAGGCGGGCTCAGAACGGCGGCTCGTCGGGTTGGCAATGCGGGCAGCGCTGGCCCGAGAGTGGCTGCGGCGCCTCGGCTTTGGCGCCACGCAGGCTGGCGACTTGAGGGTTGGGAATAGGTTGATGCCACCAGGTGTCGTGCGATGGCGCACGTTTGTCAAGGCGGTTTCAGCTGCACCATCTGGCGGCGGATTCGAACCATGTACTGGACCGCAGGTAACCCGGATCGTTGGGAAGGAATCCACGCCGACCCGTAATTCCTGCAACGCCGTCGGTGCCCTCCGTCTTGGACGTGCATGTCTTGAGCCCGAGTGCAACCGATAACCGCCGCAGATTAACGCTCAGCGTCGAAAACCGCTCGTCGTCGTCTCGAACCAGCACCCGATCGCGGTGCAGCCGCAGTCTTAGCCGCTCCCAGTCTGCCGCGATCGCGGCGTACTGGAACACCACTGCGACTTCCACCGGTCGACTCGGCACCGTGAACATGCGGATATAAGCGACGCGTTCATCAATAGCTGACATGCTCCTGCGCCCTCCAAGACAGGCTCCGTTATGAACCTGTCAGGGCGATGCCTCTTCGGCGATTCGCCCATCTAATCTTTCTCAGGCCCAGTGCCCAGTTAATGCCCGGCGCGGCGGTCTGAGTCGGCGGCCGCGCCGACCGCGCTGTGACTCATCAGCGATCTTACGCCGGTGTCAACTGGCGCAAACGGCAGCGCACCGGTCAGCGTCCCGGCATTCTCGATGGCCGCCCGCTGTGCCGACCCGGGAGAGTAGCCGACCGCGGCGGGCGGTTGGCCACGCCCGAGGTGGAATCCGGAAGATCTGGGCGGCGGGCAGTCCCAACGTCCTCGTGCTGCGCCGATGTCTCAGATTCGAGTATATGGTCGATTCTGCCATGGCCCGGCGAGGCGAAAACCGGATATCCGCCCCGCATACCCCGCGCGAGCCTGGCAGCCTCCGCACTAGGCTGAGCCTGACAGAAACAGCAGACGAGGGAGACATCGTGACTGTCCGGGTAGGCATCAACGGCTTCGGCCGCATCGGACGAAACTTCTACCGGGCGCTCGAGGCGCAGAAGGCGCAAGGCAGCAGCACCGACATCGAAGTGGTCGCCGTCAACGACCTCACAGACAACGCCACGCTGGCGCATCTGCTGAAGTTCGACTCCATCCTCGGCCGGCTGCCACAAGACGTCGGCCTGGAGGGCGACGACACGATCGTGGTCGGCAGCAACAAGATCAAAGCCCTCGAGGTCAAGGAGGGCCCGGCCGCGCTCCCATGGGGCGAGCTCGGCGTCGACGTGGTGGTCGAGTCGACCGGCATCTTCACCGACGCCTCGAAGGCCAAGGGCCACCTCGAAGCGGGCGCCAAGAAGGTCATCATCTCCGCACCGGCCAAGGGCGAAGACCTGACGGTCGTCCTCGGTGTCAACGATGACAAGTACGACGGCAGCCAGAACATCATCAGCAACGCGTCGTGCACCACGAACTGCCTTGGGCCGCTGGCGAAAGTGCTCAACGACGAGTTCGGAATCGTCAGGGGCCTGATGACCACCATCCACGCCTACACCCAGGATCAGAACCTGCAGGACGGTCCGCACAAGGACCTGCGCCGCGCCCGCGCCGCCGCGCTGAACATCGTGCCGACCTCGACCGGTGCCGCCAAGGCCATTGGTCTTGTGCTGCCGGAATTGAAGGGCAAGCTCGACGGGTACGCGTTGCGGGTGCCGATCCCGACCGGCTCCGCGACCGACCTGACCGCCGAGCTCTCCAAGTCGCCCAGCGTGGAAGACATCAATGCCGCGTTCAAGGCCGCCGCCGATGGCCCCATGAAGGGCATCCTGAAGTACTACGACGTGCCGATCGTCTCCACGGACATCGTCACCGACCCGCATTCGTCGATCTTCGACGCGGGGCTGACGAAGGTGATCGGCAACCAGGCCAAGGTGGTGTCCTGGTACGACAACGAATGGGGCTATTCGAACCGGCTCATCGACCTCGTCGCGTTGGTCGGTAAGTCGCTGTAGACATGGTCGACCTGCCGACTCTCGACGACCTTCTCGCACAAGGGGTTTCGGGACGTGGTGTACTCGTGCGCTCCGATCTCAACGTCCCGGTCGATGACGAGGGTCAGATCACCGATCCGGGCCGCATCACGGCATCGGTGCCTACGCTCAGCGCGCTGGCCGAGGCGGGGGCCCAGGTCGTGGTCATTGCCCATCTGGGCCGTCCGAAAGACGGCCCAGATCCCACGTACTCGCTCGCGCCCGTGGCGGCCGCACTCGGTGAAAAGCTCGGTCGGCATGTGCAATTGGCGGCCGACGTGGTGGGACCCGACGCGCTGGCCCGAGCCGAGGGTTTGACCGATGGCGACGTCCTGCTGCTCGAGAACATCAGGTTCGACCCGCGGGAGACCAGTAAGGACGACGCCCAGAGGACGGCGCTGGCCAAGCAGCTGGCCGAATTGGTTGGTGAAGACGGCGCTTTCGTGTCCGACGGGTTCGGCGTGGTGCATCGCAAACAGGCTTCGGTGTACGACATCGCGAAGCTGCTTCCGCACTATGCGGGCAAGCTGGTCACCGCCGAACTCGCGGTCCTGGAGCAGCTGACCAGCTCGACGGAGCGGCCATACGCGGTCGTGCTGGGCGGGTCGAAGGTGTCTGACAAGCTGGCGGTGATCGAGCAGCTGGCGAAGAAGGCCGACAGCCTGGTGATCGGCGGCGGTATGTGCTTCACTTTCCTTGCCGCGCAAGGGTGTCCGGTGGGCACCTCGCTCTTGCAGAATGAGATGATCGACACCTGCCGCGGGCTGCTCGAAACCTACGGCGACGTCATCCACCTGCCCATCGACATCGTGGTTGCCGAGGAGTTTTCGCCCGATTCCCCGCCCGAGACGGTCGACGCGCACCAGATTCCAGACGGCAGAATGGGTTTGGATATCGGGCCGGAGTCGGTGAAGCGATTCACCGCTCTGCTTTCCAACGCGAGAACCGTGTTTTGGAACGGCCCGATGGGGGTGTTCGAGTTCCCGGCGTTCGCAGCGGGCACCAAAGGCGTTGCGGAGGCGATCATCGGTGCCACCGGCAAGGGCGCGTTCAGCGTCGTCGGCGGAGGCGACTCCGCCGCCGCGGTGCGGGAGTTGGGCCTGCCCGAAAACGGCTTCTCGCACATTTCGACCGGGGGCGGTGCGTCGCTGGAATACCTTGAGGGCAAGACACTGCCCGGCATCGAAGTACTAGGAGAGTCGTGAGCCGCAAGCCGCTGATCGCTGGCAACTGGAAGATGAACCTCAACCACTTCGAAGCGATCGCGCTGGTGCAGAAAATCGCGTTCTCGTTACCCGAGAAGTACTACGACAAGGTCGACGTCACGGTCCTACCGCCGTTCACGGACCTGCGGTCGGCGCAGACGCTGGTCGATGGCGACAAGCTGCTGCTGACCTACGGCGGTCAGGACCTGTCGCAGCACGACGACGGTGCCTACACCGGCGACATCAGCGGCGTCTTCCTCAACAAGCTGGGCTGCACGTACGTCGTCGTCGGACATTCCGAGCGGCGGACGTACCACGGCGAGGACGACGAGCTCGTCGCCGCGAAAGCGGCCGCGGCGTTCCGGCACGAGCTGATCCCGATCGTGTGCATTGGTGAGCACCTTCAGGTGCGAGAGGCCGGCGACCACGTCGCTCACAACATCGAGCAGCTCCGCGGCTCGCTGGCCGGTTTGAGCGCCGAGCAGATCGCGAAGTCGGTGATCGCCTACGAACCGGTGTGGGCGATCGGCACCGGGCGGGTGGCGAGCTCCGCCGACGCCCAGGAGGTGTGCAAGGCCATCCGCGAGGAGCTGGGCAACTTGGCATCGTCGCAGATCGCGGACACTGTGCGGGTGCTCTACGGCGGGTCGGTGAACGCCAAGAACATCGGCGACATCGTTGCCCAGGACGACGTCGACGGCGCGCTGGTCGGGGGCGCGTCGCTCGACGGCGAACAGTTCGCGGCGATGTGCGCGATCGCGGCCGGCGGCCCCCTGCCGTAGCGGCAAGCCGTGAACAGGTAGGGTGGCGGCCATGAAGATGGCCCTGCAGATCCTGCTTGTCATCACCAGCCTCCTGGTGGTGCTGCTGGTGCTGCTGCACCGCGCCAAAGGCGGTGGCCTGTCCACGCTGTTCGGCGGTGGGGTCCAATCCAGCCTGGCCGGCTCGACCGTGGTCGAGAAGAACCTCGACCGCCTCACGCTGTTCGTGACCGCGATCTGGGTGGTCTCGATCATCGGCGTCGGCCTGATGATCCGATACAGCTGACCTCCTCTGCGGCCTGACGGCCGGCACCTGCCATGCGCCGTGCGCGGCGCGCACCGATACTTGACACATGGACGCGGCGCTGGCACCAATCGGCTCGGTGCAGCGTACCCGCATCGGGCGTGAGGCCACCGAGCCGATGCGTGAGGATATCCGACTGCTCGGCTCCATCCTGGGCGACACCGTTCGCGAGCAGGACGGCGAGGAAGTGTTCGACCTCGTCGAACGCGCGCGCGTCGAGTCCTTCCGCGTGCGGCGCTCGGAAATCGACCGCGCCGAACACGCCCGGATGTTCGACGGTATCGACATCCACGAAGCGATCCCCGTGATCCGGGCGTTCTCCCACTTCGCGCTGCTGGCCAACGTCGCCGAGGATATCCACCGCGAACGGCGTCGCGCAATCCACGTCGAGGCCGGCGAGCCACCGCAGGACAGCAGCCTGGCCGCCAGCTACCTCAAGCTCGATGCAGCACAACTCGATTCGGCCACCGTCGCCGACGCGCTCAAAGACGCGCGGGTGTCACCGGTGATAACCGCGCATCCCACCGAGACCCGACGCCGCACCGTGTTCGACACCCAGCACCGGATCACCGAACTGATGCGCCTGCGATTGCACGGGTACTCCGAAACGCCCGAGGGCCGCGACATCGAAACCGAGCTGCGCCTCCAGATCCTGATGCTGTGGCAGACCGCGCTGATCCGGTTGCAGCGCTTGAAGATTCAAGACGAGATCGAAGTCGGCCTGCGGTATTACCATGCGGCGTTCTTCGAAGTGATACCGCAGGTCAACGCCGAAGTACGGGACGCTCTGCAGGCTCGCTGGCCTGACGCATATCTGCCCGACGAGCCGATTCTGCGACCCGGGTCATGGATCGGCGGCGACCGCGACGGCAACCCGAACGTCACCGCCGACGTCGTGCGGCAGGCCACCGGCCGTGCGGCGTACACCGCGGTCGAGCGTTACTTCGTCGAACTCACCGCGCTGCAGGAAGAGCTTTCGATGTCGGCGCGGTTGGTGAAAGTCACCGAAGAACTCGCCGCACTCGCCGACCGCTGCCATGAGCAGGATCGCCTCGACGAGCCGTATCGACGCGCGCTCCGGGTCATCCACGGCCGGCTCTCGGCGACCGCGCGCGAAATCTTGGACCGCCAACCCGAATCCGAGCTCGACATGGGGCTTCAGCGGTATGAGACACCCGCCGAGTTCCTCGCCGACCTGGACGTCATCGACGCGTCACTGCGCAGCCACGGCGGCGCGCTGCTCGCCGATGATCAGCTGGCACAGCTTCGAGAGTCGGTGCGGGTCTTCGGTTTTCACCTGTCCGGACTCGACATGCGGCAGAACTCCGACGTGCACGAGGAGGTGGTCGCCGAGCTGTTGGCGTGGGCGGGCGTACATTCGGACTACGCGTCATTGTCCGAGCCGGAACGGGTCGAACTGTTGGCCGCCGAGCTGGCAACAAGACGTCCGCTGAGTCGACACTTCGCCGTGGGGGCACTCCCCTCGCAAGCGGTGGGCCCACCCGCTTGCGAGGGACTGTCCGAGCTGGCGCGTAAGGAACTCGACATCGTCGCGGCCGCAGCCCGGGCGATTCACGTCTTCGGGCCACAAGCGGTCCCGAACTACATCATCTCGATGTGCCGATCCGTGTCGGACATGCTTGAGGCCGCGATCCTGCTGAAGGAGGTCGGGCTGCTGGACCCGTCCGGCGACCCGCCGAGTTCTCCAGTGGGTATCGTGCCGCTTTTCGAGACGATCGACGACCTGCAAAGGGGCGCCTCGATTCTCGAAGCGGCGCTGGACCTTCCGGTGTATCGGGCGTTGGTGCGGGCACACCGCGACAGCCAAGAGGTGATGCTGGGGTACTCGGATTCCAATAAGGACGGCGGCTATCTGGCCGCGAACTGGGCGCTGTACCGCGCCGAACTCGACCTGGTCGAAACGGCACGCAAGGCCGGTATCCGGTTGCGCCTCTTCCATGGTCGGGGTGGAACCGTCGGCCGCGGCGGCGGTCCCAGCTACGACGCGATCCTCGCCCAGCCGCCCGGGGCGGTGTCCGGATCGCTACGGCTCACCGAGCAGGGCGAGGTCATTGCCGCCAAGTACGCCGAGCCGCGGATCGCGCGACGCAATCTCGAGAGTCTGGTCGCCGCCACGCTGGAGTCCACCCTGCTTGACGTGGAGGGCCTCGGCGATCTCGCGGAGCCGGCGTACCGGGTCCTCGACGAGCTGGCGGCGTTGGCACAGCGCGCCTACGGCGAATTGGTCCACGAGACACCTGGATTCGTCGACTACTTCATGGCGTCGACTCCCGTCAGCGAGATCGGCGCGCTCAACATCGGCAGCCGCCCGTCGTCGCGTAAGCAGACCACGTCGATCTCCGATCTGCGGGCGATCCCGTGGGTGCTGGCATGGAGCCAATCGCGGGTGATGCTGCCGGGGTGGTACGGCACGGGTTCGGCATTCGAGCAGTGGATTGCCGAGGGTCCGGGGAACCGCCTGGAGGTGCTGCAGGATCTCTACCGGCGCTGGCCGTTCTTTTCGACCGTGTTGTCGAACATGGCGCAGGTGCTGGCCAAGGCGGACATGGGGCTGGCGGCCCGGTACGCGAAGTTGGTGGCCGACGAGGCGTTGCGCCGCCGCGTGTTCGAGAAGATCGTCGACGAGTACGGCCGCACGATCAGAATGCACCAGCAGGTGACCGGGCACGACGACCTGCTCGCCGATAATCCGGCGCTCGCGCGCTCGGTGTTCAACCGGTTTCCGTACCTCGAGCCGCTCAACCACCTGCAGGTGGAGCTGCTGCGCCGATACCGCTCCGGCGATGACGACGAGCTTGTGCAGCGCGGCATCTTGCTCACGATGAACGGTCTCGCCTCGGCGTTGCGCAACAGCGGCTGACGGAACCGCCGCCGGCCGCACGCACGTCCAACCGACATGATCGACGTATTCCTGACACCGGACGGTGGACACGACGCCGCAGCGTTGTGCGAAGAGGCCGCCGCACGACTCGCGGCGCAGGCCCAGAACGCAACGGCATTCGTCGACGGGCTGCACGACGGCTGGCTCGGTGACTGTGAGGAAGGCCGCGGCTGGGCCCGACTCCTCGAGGACAAGGCGGTCGGCGCGAATTCACTGCGCTGGCTGCTCGAACGGCATATCGCCAACCTGAAGACCATCGCCGACCAGTTCCGCTGCACCACAAGGTCATACGGCGACACCGACAGCAACGTGATGGGGCAGCGGTGGTCGACCGCGTGAGGCCGGATGACTGGATCCCCACGGTCTGGTCGCACACCGCGGTGATGGACATGCAAGCCAGACTCGACCCCGTTCGGATGGCGCGCTACGCCGACGATTGGCAGCGCGCCGTCGACGCGATTGGGGATGTCCTCGTCGAGGCGAACCGCCGCGTTGCCGCACAGCTGGACTCGTCGTGGCGAGGGCACGGCGCCGACGCGGCGCTCGACGCGTTGCGTCGCTACGTCGGCGGCTCGGTCGACGGCCTCGTGGCATGTCGATCCGTGGCGGTGCGCCTGTCCGAATTGTCGCGGGCCGCCGGTGATGTCCGCGCCTGCATCACGCCGCCGGACGCCGGCCGGCTCGCCGACGTGCTGGAGCGGGTTCGTCAGCTCTACAGCGGTCCGGCGGTTGCGGCCGGCAACGCGGTCGCCGACATTCCCGCGCCACCAGAGCCGTTCGAGCTTCCGGACCAACCCGCAACGGTGCCGCCGGTCGCCCCGTCGCCGGGGCAGAGCCCGCCTGCCACAGGCGCACCATCGGCGGCGGCACCGTTGGGGTCCACGGTACCGCCTGCTTTCGACTCTCACCGCCCGGCGCATCCTGAGCCAGCACTTCCGGCGGCGGGCCCAAACCCGTTGTGGCAGGCGCCCACTCACAGCGCCGCACTGTCTGCGAGCGACGCCCCGTCCGCGCGACCGGAGTCCCCGTCCACGACACCCAGTCCGGCGATGGCGGGCTCGTCGCCGACTGCACCCGGCCAGATGCCCGGCCCTGCGGCACGCGCTGTCTCGCAACCGATCTCACCGTTTCTCGGCGCGGCGTATCCCGGCCATGTGCGAGGTGACGACGGCGCAGAACACCGTACCCCGCGATACCTGATTTCCGCGGGCAACACCAACGAGCTGATCGGTGAACTACCCTTGGTGGCACCGCCGGTCATCGGCGAGTGACGTGCCCTCCACCTGCGGCTGGCGCGGCGGGCAAATCCGTCCTTCTCTGGTACTCGATTTCACACGGCAATGCCGCCCTCGCGACGCCGCCGATCTGCGCGGGGACCGGGCGAGGATGCTCCGTCCAGCCCGGCGTCATCTGGTAGTGGCCGAGCAGATTAATCATGGCGGTCGTCATCGCGGCGAGCGAGAACGGCTGCGCAGGGCAGGAGTGCTTGCCGTGCCCGAAAGCGGTGACGAGCGTCGGCGAGGGCAGCGAGCCGGCATGGGTCAGTCGGTGGCCCGTCCACCGATCTGGATCCCATCGCGACAGATCGGGCGCAGCCGTGGTGTTCAGCAGGGGCAGCAGCGTCGCGACCATCCAGCCGGACGGCACCTCGTAGGTGACGTCGCCCGTGTCGACGGGAACCGGGGACAACACCGCCCGGGTCATGATCGATCGCTGAGCCATGCGGGTGGACTCCAATGCGCAACGCCGCGCGAGGTCGCTCTCGCCGGCGCGCACCCGCGGCAGGTGGGCCGGGTGCTCCAGCAGGTCGACCAACGCCCAGCCCAACGCGGCGGCCAGGTTGGACATTGAGGCGACGTGGATCAGCGCGACGTCGAGCGCGATGCCCCGGACATGGTTCCCGACACGCGCGGCGGGTGGCTCGGACGACCACGCGTCGACGATCCTGCCGAAAAGCGACTCACCGTCGGCGCTGTCGTCCCGTCTGACCGCGGCGCCCACCACGGCGACGACCTCGTCCAGGGCCGCTCGCTCGGCCCGTTTACCCGACGCGGCAACCGCGGTCATTGCGTCCGGGTGGACGAATGCCTCGGCGCCGTCCAGCGTGTCGAACGCGACCACCAGACGGTTGAACGCGTCACCCTCGGCTGATCCCGGCCCTGCCCAGGACGCGACTCCCATCCGGTGCGCGAGCCGGCGGGACAGGTCGAAGACGTCCACGCGTCCGCGGGGGCCCAGCTCGACCGCGGTCTGCTCCAGAGCCTGCTGGAGGTTGGTCAGGTAAGTCGCCACGTCCTCGCGGCGGAACAGTGAGGTCGGAAGAATGCGCCGCCCATTGAAGATCTCGTCGGGAAGCTTGCGGCGCAACATCAGGTAGTCCGCGATTCCCTTGCTCGCCTTTTCATCGGGTAGTGCGTAGAACGACTCGACGCCCTTGGGGGAGAACGTGAACAGGTACCGGTCCGGGCCGCTGTTCACGACGAACGTGTCGCCGAGCCGAGCGCGCGCTTCGGCGATCGCTTGCACGGCGTCGCCGACCGCGACATCCCACGGGAGGCCGGTGCCCTCGGCGAGCGGTGCCGCGTCCGCGGGGATCACGGCTAGAGATGTGTGCGATCGCGAATTGTCTTGACCACTTTCTGAACCGCCGATTCTGTGGCCGCCAGCGGCGCGACCGCCGCCTCGCCGATCTCGACGATGCGTTCGACCCGGTCGACGATGCCTTCGAGCCGGCCGAGGGTGTCGTTGAGATAGGTCAGGCTGTCGTTGAACGTCACAAGTGACCCGTCGAGCCCGGCGATGGATTTGTCGAGAGCCTCCAGCGAAGTGGTCAAGTTGCTCAAGACGGTGTCGACCTGTTCGACGGTGAGGTCCGCGTTCAGCGCGGCCTGCGCCAGTGTCTTGATTCGCTCCCGACCTGTGCGCGGCGCACCTTTGTCTGCCATGCCGGTCATTATCACCCGTCGCCGAGGTTTGCCGCGGCTGCTTCGTCGAGCAGCCAGACGGTGGCCTCTTTGCCCACCGCACCGGCCGCGGGCACCTCGACGGGATCAGCACCGTTGATCGCGGCGGCGACGGCGTCAGCCTTGCCTGACCCCGAGACGATCAGCCATACCTCGCGGGATCGCTGAATTGCCGGGAGCGTCAATGTGATTCGTCGGGGCGGCGGCTTGGGCGAATCCTCTACCGCCATCACCAGTCGGGTCGTCTCACGCACCGCGTCGGTGTCCGGGAACAACGAGTTGATGTGACCCTCCGGGCCCATGCCCAGCAGGTGGACGTCGAAATCGGGGCCAGGTTCACCGGATTCGGCAAGCGCGGTGAGCTCACGCGCGTACGCCGTCGCCGCTGCGATGATGTCGCCTCCGAACTCGCCGTCACTGGCCGCCATCGCGTGCACGTTCTCGGCCGGGATGTCGACGTGGTCCAGTAGCGCGGCTCTCGCCTGCTTCTCGTTGCGCTCGTCGTCGTCGGTCGGAACGAACCGGTCGTCACCCCAAAACAGATGAACCTTGGACCAATCGATGCGCTCGCCGTGCTCGCCGACGTGCGACAGCATGCCGACACCGGTGCCACCGCCGGTCAACACGACCAGCGCCCGGCCGCGCGCATCGACCGCGGACACGATCGCGTCGGCGAGCAGGTCGCCGGCCGCCGCCACCAACGCGGTACTATCCGGATACTTTTCGACGATGACCTTGCTCATACGTATTGGACCTTGTCGATGCCCCGCAGGGCCTCCTCATAGATCTCGTCGGCATCGAGCCGACGCAAATCCTCAGCAAGGCACTCGCGAGTTTCCCTGCGTGGCAACGGGATTAATGCGTCCGGCCGGCCTGTACGGCTCAACGTCGCCGTCGAACCGGTCTGCGGGCGGCTCAGCGTCACCGTTTCGGTCCGACGCACCAATTCGACCTTCAGATCGCCAACCACACGCTGCACGGGGCCCTCGATGCGGCTGGCCAGCCAGCCGGCCAGGACGTCGAGCGCCGGCTCGCCCTTCAAGCCCGACACCACGGCCGAGTCGAGGGCCTCACACGGCGGTTGGTCCAGGGCCGACGTGAGCAGCGCCCGCCAGTAGGTGATGCGGCTCCACGCCAGGTCGGTGTCGCCGGGCGTGTAGCCCTGCAGCCGACTCTCGATCGACGCCAACGGGTCCTCGGTGCCGGTCGCGTCGGTGAGCCGGCGATTCGCCAGCTGTCCCACCGGATCCTGCGCCGGAACCGCGGGCGCGACTCCCGGCCAATACGCCACCACCGGGGTGTCGGGCAGCAGCAACGGCAGCACCACGCTGTCTGCATGCTTCGCCAGTGGACCCGAGATGCGCAGCACCACAACTTCTCCGCCGCCGGCGTCACCCCCGACTCGCAGTTGACCGTCCAGTCGCGCGGCATCGGCGAAGGGGTCGACGGGCACCACGACGATGATCCGGCACGGGTGCTCGTGGCTGGCCGCGGCAGCAGCGGTGATCGCGTCCTCGGCTTGATCGTTGGAATCAGCCATGATCACCAACGTCAGCACGCGGCTGAGAGTGATCGCACCGCCCTCCTCACGCAACGACGTGATCTTCTTGTTGATCTCGTTGGTGTTGGTCTTCGGCAGGTCGACAATCATGATTGTCTCTTCTTCGCGCAAGCGCTCATCAGGGTCTCCGCCATTCCCGGCCCGTGCGCCGCAACATCTCGAAGGACGACTCCGGGCCCCAGGTGCCGGCCTCGTACGGATCCGGCCGGCCATGCGTCGCCCAATAATCCAGCACGGGATCAAGTACTTCCCAGGACAATTCGACTTCCTGATTGACCGGGAACAGCGACGGCTCGCCGAGCAGCACGTCGAGGATCAACCGCTCGTAGGCCTCCGGGGAGTCCTCGGCGAACGCCAAGCCATAGGAGAAGTCCATGTTGACGTCCCGAACTTCCATGGTGGAGCCCGGCACCTTGGAACCGAACCGCAGTGTCACACCCTCGTCCGGCTGTATCCGGATCACCAGCGCGTTTTGGCCCAGTTCCTCGGTCATCGTTTGGTCGAACGGCAGGTGCGGCGCCCGTTTGAACACCAACGCAACTTCGGTCACCCTGCGGGCCAGCCGTTTTCCGGTGCGTAGATAAAACGGCACACCGGCCCATCGCCGGGTGTCGACTTCGAGCGTGATGGCGGCGAAGGTCTCGGTCGTGGAGTCCTTCGAGAACCCCTCCTCGTCGAGGAGCCCGAGCACCTTCTCGCTGCCCTGCCAACCCGCGGTGTACTGCCCGCGCGAGGTCGTTTCGGAAAGCGGCTGAGCCAGGCGAACGGCGGAAAGCACCTTGACCTTCTCGTCCCGCAGCTCGTGAGGTTCGAACGTGATCGGTTCCTCCATCGCGGTCAATGCCAGCAGCTGCATGAGATGGTTCTGGATCACGTCACGGGCCGCGCCGATGCCGTCGTAATACCCGGCGCGTCCGCCCAGCCCGATGTCCTCGGCCATCGTGATCTGCACGTGGTCGACGTAGTGGGCGTTCCAGATCGGTTCATACAGCTCGTTGGCGAACCGCAACGCCAGGATGTTCTGAACGGTTTCCTTGCCCAGGTAGTGGTCGATGCGGAAGACCGTCTCTTCGGGGAAGACGCTGTTTACCACCGCGTTGAGCTCACGCGCGCTCTGCAGGTCGTGACCGAACGGCTTCTCGATCACCACCCGGCTCCATCGGCCCTGCTGCTGGCGGGCAAGCCCGGACTTCGACAGCTGTTCACACACGACGGGAAACGCATTCGGCGGAATCGCAAGGTAGAACGCATGATTTCCGCCGGTACCGCGCTCGACATCCAGCTTGTCGAGTGTCTCGGCCAGCCGCTGGAACGACTTTTCGTCATCGAATGTGCCCTGCACGAACCGGATTCCTTCGGCGAGCCTGTCCCAGACCTCGTCGCGGAACGGAGTACGCGCGTGCTGCTGGACCGCGTCGTATACGACGCGTCCGAAATCCTCGTTCGCCCAGTCCCGCCGGGCGAAACCCACGAGCGAAAACGTCGGGGGAAGCAGTCCACGATTGGCCAAGTCGTAGATCGCCGGCATCAGCTTTTTGCGCGCGAGGTCGCCGGTGACCCCGAAGATCACCACCGCGCATGGACCGGCGATGCGGGGCAGACGGGTATCTCGCTTGTCGCGCAGCGGGTTACGCCATTCCGCGGCTGACGCTGCGGATTGTGTGTCCATCGCGGTCATTTCTTCGCGGCGTCGAGCTGTTCCCGCGTGGCGTCCAGAAGTTCCTGCCACGACTTCTCGAACTTCTCGACCCCTTCGTTCTCCAGGGTCAGGAACACGTCGCGGAGATCGATGCCGACCGCGGCCAGCCGGTCGAACACCGCCTGCGCCTCCTCGGCGTGGCCGGTGACGGTGTCTCCGGTGATCACGCCGTGGTCGGCCACCGCGTCGATGGTCTTCTCTGGCATCGTGTTGACCGTGTTCGGTGCGACAAGCTCCGTCACGTACAGGGTGTCCGAGTAGTCCGGGTTCTTCACGCCGGTGGACGCCCACAACGGCCGCTGCACATGCGCACCGTCGGCCTTGAGGGCTTCGAAACGCTCGCCTCCGACGAACACCTCTTCGTAGGCCGCGTAGGCGAGCCGTGCGTTCGCGACACCTGCTTGTCCACGGAGCTCGATCGCTTCGTCCGAGCCGATTTTGTCAAGCCGCTTGTCGATCTCGGTGTCTACGCGGGATACGAAAAACGATGCGACGGAATGGATCTTGGAGATATCGTGGCCGGCCTGCTTGGCCGCCTCCAGCCCCGCGAGGTACGCGTCCATCACCGCGCGGTGGCGCTCCACCGAGAAAATCAAGGTGACGTTGACCGAGATGCCCTCCGCCAAGGTCGATGTGATGGCCGGCAGCCCGGGCTCGGTGGCGGGAATCTTGATCAGCAGGTTCGGCCGATCGACGATCTTCCACAACTCCACCGCCTGCGAAACGGTCTTGTCCGTGTCGTGCGCGAGCCGCGGATCGACCTCGATGGATACTCGGCCGTCGACGCCGTCGGATTCCTCCCACTGCGGCCGCAGCACATCACACGCTTCGCGGACGTCGTCGGTGGTGACGGTGCGGATCGCGGCGTCGACGTCGGCGCCGCGCTCGGCCAGTTCGGCGGTCTGCTCGTCGTAGGCGTGACCGTGCGACAGCGCGCCCTGGAAGATCGTCGGGTTGGTGGTCACGCCGACAACGCATTTGGTGTCGATCAGCTCTTGGAGGTTGCCGGTCCGCAGCCGGTTGCGCGACAGGTCGTCGAGCCAGACGGACACACCCGCCGCGGACAGCTTCGCGAGGTTCGCATTCTGAGTCATCTGATTGCCCTTTCTAGTTGTCCAGTGATCGTTCGGCTGCGGCGACGACGGCTTCGGGGGTGAACCCGAACTCGCGGAACAGCGTTTTCGCGTCGGCGGATTCCCCGTAGTGCTCGATGGACACGATCTCGCCGGTGTCACCGACGAGCTTGTACCAGCTCTGAGCGACCGCCGCTTCGACGGCAACCCGCGCCGACACCGACGGCGGCAGCACGGAATCGCGGTACTCCACCGGCTGGGATTCGAACCACTCCACGCACGGCATCGAGACCACGCTGGCCTGGATACCCTTGTCCGCCAAAATGTTTCGGGCGGCAACGGCGAGTTGGAGCTCTGAACCGGTGCCGATGAGAATGACGTCGGGTTGCTCTTCGGGCCGACTGCCCAGCACGTAGCCGCCCCTGGCGACACCCTCATGGCTGGTGCCCTCGAGAACCGGAATGCCTTGGCGGGTCAGGATCAACCCGACCGGACCGCTGCCGGCGCCGCGAGAAAGGATCGTGTGCCACGCGTACGCGGTCTCGTTGGGGTCGCCGGGTCGCACGACCGACAGATGCGGAATCGCGCGCAGCGCGGCGAGATGCTCGATCGGCTGATGGGTGGGACCGTCCTCACCCAACCCGATCGAGTCGTGCGTCCACACGTAGATGGTGTCGATGTCCATCAGCGACGCGAGGCGCACGGCCGGGCGCATGTAATCGGAGAACTGCAGGAATGTCCCGCCATACGCGCGGGTCGGTCCGTGCAGCACGATGCCGGACAGGATCGCTCCCATGGCGTGCTCCCGCACGCCGAAGTGCAGCGTGCGGCCATACCAGTCGGCCGTGTAATCCTTGGTCGAAATCGACGGCGGCCCAAAGGAAAGCGCATCCTTCATCGTGGTGTTGTTGCTGCCCGCCAGGTCGGCCGAGCCGCCCCACAGCTCCGGCAGTTTCGGCCCCAGCGCGTTGAGCACCTCCCCCGATGCGGCCCGGGTGGCCAGCGGCTTGCTGTCCGGCTCCCAGTACGGCAGGTCGGCATCCCAGCCGTCGGGCATCTCGTGTGCCAGCAACCGGTCGAGCAGCGCCTTGCGTTCCGGCTCGCGCTGCGCCCAGGCGTCGAACTCGGCCTGCCACTTCTGATGCGCCTCCTTGCCGCGGTCCACCAGCTTGCGGGTGTGCGCGATCACCTCGTCGCGCACCTCGAAGTTCTTGTCCGGGTCGAAGCCGAGGATCTTCTTGACCTCGGCGACTTCCTCGTCGCCGAGCGCTGCGCCGTGCGCCTTGCCGGTGTTCATCAGGTGCGGGGCCGGATACCCGATGATGGTCCGTATCGAGATGAACGACGGCTTGTCCGTGACGGCCTGGGCCGCGGCGATCGCCTCCTGGATGCCGACGACGTTCTCGCCGCCCTCCACGATCTGGACGTGCCAGCCGTAGGCCTCGTAGCGGGCCGGGGTGTCCTCGTTCAGCGCGATCTTGGTGTCGTCCTCGATCGAAATGTGGTTGTGGTCGTAGAACACGATGAGGTTGCCGAGTTGCTGGGTACCGGCCAGCGAGGACGCCTCCGACGTCACGCCCTCCTCGATGTCACCGTCGGACGCGATCACGTAGATGTAGTGGTCGAACGGACTCGTGCCCGGCGCCGCGTCGGGGTCGAACAGGCCGCGCTCGTAACGCGACGCCATCGCCATCCCGATCGCCGAGGCCAGGCCCTGGCCGAGTGGCCCCGTGGTGATCTCGACGCCCTTGGTGTGGCGGAACTCAGGGTGGCCAGGAGTCTTGGAGCCCCACGTCCGCAGCGACTCGATGTCGGACAACTCGAGCCCGAAGCCCCCCAGATACAGCTGCAGGTACAGCGTCAGGCTGCTGTGCCCGGCGGACAGCACGAACCGGTCCCGGCCGAGCCAGTGGGTGTCGCTGGGATCGTGGTGCATGCTCCGCTGGAACAGTGTGTAGGCCAGGGGAGCGAGGCTCATCGCCGTGCCGGGGTGACCATTGCCCACCTTCTGTACCGCGTCCGCTGCGAGCACCCTGATGGTGTCGACGGCCGCGGAGTCGACGTCCGTCCAATCGTCTGGGTGGTTGGGGCGGGTCAGGGTGGAAAAGTCCTCAAGCGTGGTCACAAACGTGCTCCTCACGTCAGCAGGCAGGCCCGACTTCAACCCTAATGCGGGCAGGGCGGCCTGGTCGATCGCTCCGGTTAACGGCCCTTAAGGATCGCGTAATACCCGGGTTCACTGCACCGGAATCGCTGTGAATAGACCCTGAAGTAGGGGAAGCGCAGACTCGCGGTCTACCATCCCCTGTAGTAGAAGCTGAGCGCTCGCGCGAACAGCCGAACAGACCGTCGATAAGCGCTCGCGCGAAGAGCGACAGTCCCGAGGAGTATGCGTGAGCGTTCGCGAGCGGGCCGGGGTGTCATGGCCCAACCGCACCCGTGTCGCGCTACTCGGCTATCTCGCCCTGACCAAGCCGCGGGTCATCGAGTTGCTGCTCGTGACAGCGATCCCGGCGATGCTGCTCGCCGACCGCGGCACGGTGAACCCGCTGTTGATCCTGAACACGCTGATCGGCGGCATGCTCGCCGCTGGCGGCGCGAACACCCTGAACTGCGTCGCCGACGCCGACATCGACAAGGTGATGAAACGCACCGCGCGCAGGCCGCTGCCACGGGCGGCGGTGCCGACCCGCAACGCGCTGGTGTTCGGGGTGACGATGTCGGCGGCCTCGTTCTTCTGGTTGTGGTGGACGACGAACCTTCTCTCGGGATTGCTTGCCCTCGCCACGATCACGTTCTACGTGTTCGTCTACACGTTGTTGTTGAAACGACGGACCTCTCAGAACGTCGTCTGGGGTGGGGCAGCCGGATGCATGCCGGTGATGATCGGCTGGTCCGCGGTGACGGGGACCATCGGCTGGCCGGCCCTGGCGATGTTCGCGATCATCTTCTTCTGGACGCCGCCGCACACGTGGGCGCTGGCGATGCGCTACAAGGAGGACTACCGGGCGGCAGGCGTGCCGATGCTGCCGGCCGTGGCCACCGAGCGCCACGTGACCAAGCAGATCCTGGTGTACACGTGGCTCACAGTCGCCGCGACGCTGGTACTGGCGCTGTCCGCGGGGTGGCTATATGCATCGGTGGCCGCACTGGCCGGGGTCTGGTTCCTGGCGATGGCCCATCAGCTGTACGCGGGTGTGCGCCGCGGCGAGCCGGTGAAACCGCTGCGACTTTTCCTGCAGTCCAACAACTATCTGGCCGTCGTGTTCTGCGCGCTGGCGGTGGACTCCGCGTTGGCGTTGCCGACGCTCCTAGGGGACTAGCACCACCGAGCCCGTCGTCTTGCGACCCTGTAGATCGGCGTGTGAGCGCGAAGCTTCGGCGAGCGGGTAGCGTGCGCTGACCGTCACGGTGATCGACCCGGCAACGATCGCATCGAGGACTTCGCCTGCCCGCCAAGAGAATTCGTCGGGAGTGCGGGTGAAATGCACCAGCGACGGCCGCGTCAGGTACACGGAGCCGGCCGCGTTGAGCCGCTGCGGGTCCACCGGCGGTACCGGGCCGCTTGCCGCGCCGAAGAGCGCCAGCGTCCCACGGACCGCAAGACTGGCCAGGCTGGCGTCGAACGTCGTCCTGCCGACGCCGTCGTACACCGCGGCGACACCGTCGCCGTCGGTGAGTTCGCGTATCTGCGCGCCGAATTTCGCGGGATTCTCGGGATAGTCGAGCACCTCGACCGCACCGGCCTGCCGGGACAGCTCGGCCTTCTCCGGCGTCGACACCGTGGTGATCACTTTCGCGGCCAGGCTGGTCGCCCATTGCGTGAGGATCAGGCCGACGCCGCCCGCCCCGGCGTGCACCAGCACGGTGTCGCGCTGCTGGAT
The DNA here is from genome assembly GCA_963744085.1 of uncultured Actinomycetota bacterium. GTDB lineage: Bacteria > Actinomycetota > Actinomycetes > Mycobacteriales > Mycobacteriaceae > Mycobacterium. The sequence goes on along the minus strand of CAVUSK010000008.1, from coordinate 103,682 downwards.
CGGGTAGACGGACTTGATCAAATAGTGCGCGGTCATGCCCTTGAGGAGCGCCGAGGCGGCAACGTCGGAAGTTACGCCGTCGGGCACATACGCGACGAAATCGGCCGGGGCGACGCTGTATTCGGCGTACGCCCCGTTGGTCGCGACGGTGGCGACCCGGTCACCGACTTTCAGCGCCGCGACGTCGTCACCGACGGCCGCGATCGTGCCGCAGACCTCCTGGCCGAGGACGAACGGCACCTCTCGCGGATACGCCCCGGAGCGGAAGTAGGTGTCGATGTAGTTGACGCCTATCGCCTCGGCCTTGATCACCACCTCGCCCGGCCCGGGAGAGGGCTCGGGTTTCTCGACGTAGCGCAGGACCTCTGGACCGCCGTGTTCGGCAACTTCGATTGCGTGCATCTGCCTATCATCCCGGGCATGAAGCTCGCCCGGCCAGAGGTGTTCCATCCGCGGATCGTGCTGGCCGGCTGTCGGCAGCTTCCAGAGGGCGACGGCGATGATGGCGGGCTGGTTGCCGCTCTGCGCCGGCGCGGCCTACACGCCAGATGGCTGTCGTGGGACAACCCTGATGTGCTGCGCGCCGACGTGGTCATCCTGCGGGCAACATGGGACTACGCCGAGCGGCTCGAGGAGTTTCTCGCGTGGACGACGACCGTGCCCCAGTTGTTGAACGCCCCGGCGGTGGTGGCATGGAACGCCGACAAGCGCTACCTGCTCGATCTGGCAAGGCGCGGCGTGCCGACGGTGCCCAGCGCGGTGTTCAGCCCGGAGCAGCAGGTGCGCCTGCCCAAGGCCGCAGAGGTCGTGGTCAAGCCGTCGATCGGAGCGGGATCGGTTGATATGCAACGGTTTACCGACCGCACGGCGGCGCGGGCCCATGCCGCGGCATTGCAGGCGCAGGGTCGCGGCGTGCTGGTACAGCCGTACGACGACCGGGTCGAAAGTGCGGGGGAGACGGCGCTGGTGTTCCTCGCCGGCAAGGCGTCGCACGCGTTCACCAAGGCGGCGATCCTGCCGCCGCCGGGGCACCGCACCCCGCTGGACGCCACAGGCACGTACGCGATCGAGACGCTCACGCCCGCCGAACCGGACTTCGAGGTGTGGGACGTCGGGTTCGCGGCCCTCGACGCGGCCGCGGGTCAACTGAACATCGCGGCACGCGACTTTCTGTACGCTCGCGTCGACATCATCGGCGGCATCGAGGATCCGCGGCTGCTGGAGCTCGAACTCATCGAGCCGTCGCTGGGGTGGACCCAGCTCGACGAGCAGACACGCGACCTTGCGCAGCGGGAGTTCGCGCGGTGTCTGGCGTCAGCGCTCGAGCGCCTCGGCCTGGGTCCGCTCTCTCATCGACGCCCATAGGGCGGCGGTGGCTGCCGTCACGGCCGCGGCACCCGCCACGTGGACCGCGACCAGGGCCGCGGGCACACCGTTGAAGTACTGCACCGTCCCCACCACGCCCTGCGCACAGACCAGCGCGATCAACACGGCGAGCCGCACCAGCACCGGCCGCGGAGCGGACACGGCGAGCAGCCCGAAGCCCAGGCCGACCAGCAGCGCCAGATAGCCGATCAACAACGACGAGTGTGCGTGCACCAGGGTGGTGATCTCGACCTGCAGCCTCGGCACCGTGCGAGTGGGGCTCGTGTCGCCCGCGTGCGGCCCTGCGGCCGTCACCAGCGTGCCGGTGAGGAGGACCGCCGCCATCGTGGCAGCACTCAGAAAAGCCAACCAGCGCAACGGCTTTGGCACCACCAGCCGCGACCTACCGTCATCGGGTTCGCCGATCTTGACGTAGAGCAGGACGGCGAGCCACACCATCGTCATCGACGCGAGTAGATGCAGTGCCACCGTCCACCACAACAAGCCGGTGAGCACGGTGATGCCGCCGATGACGGCCTGCACGACCGTCGACGCCGGCATCAACCACGCGTACACCTTGACCTCCACGCGCCGACGGGCGCGGGTGACGGCGTACACGGCCAGAATCGCGGTCAGAACGACACCGAACGTGATCATCCGGTTGCCGAATTCCACCGCCTGGTGGATGCGTGGCACCTGCGACACCGCGACGGGTGTGAAGCTGCCGGGGAAGCACTGCGGCCAGGTCGGACAGCCCAGTCCGGATGCGGTCACCCGGACGATCGCGCCGGTCACCGCGATGCCGCCCTGCGTGAGGATCACGAGGGCGGCGATGATGCGCTGCGTGCGCACGCTCGGCGGGGCGAGCAGATTCACGAAACGATCGTAAAGCACCAGAACTACAGCTCGTAGTAGACGTGCATGGCGGTCAGAACCAGATCGCGATCTGCTGGCCACGCTCATTGAGCTGTGGCGGGTCGGGCAGCGACTGTCCACATCCGGTGGCGATGCGATGAGCGCTCCATGCGACCGCAGCGGCGTCGAGCAGGTCGTCGGTGGGCGAGTTCCCCGCCACGCCCACGTCGTCGGGCAACTCGACGCCGTTGCCGTGCAGCACCCGCAGCCGGGCGCACTGACCGCGCCACGACTTCTTCACGCCGTCGGAAGCCAGCAACCCCATCTTGGTGAACGACACCTCGGGATGCACTTCACGCAGCGGGTAACGGCCGGATTCGTACAGCGAATTAGCTTTCAGCAGTTTGGGTTTCAACCCCCATGCCTGAATGCTGAAACCGTTGCCCGTCAGTTCGCGGCACCGTGCGGTCGCCAGGGCATGCGTGTCCTCGGCCAGTGCCGCGCGGGGCGGGGTCATGAACACGCTCGACGAACGTCTGCCGAGATACGTCTTGGCCGCGGTGTCGGCGACGCGCCAGCCGGACTCGACCAAACCAAGTGGGATGTCGACCGCGACGATCGCGGCGCCGGGCACTCGACCGATCACATCCTCGAGCGCCGCCCCGTCGTGCGCGGCGGCAAAGTCTCCGTCGTGCAGCTCGACACCGACCCAGCCGCGGGGGCAGGCGTCGACGCCGAGCACCACAGTCACGTGAACCGGAAGAAGCGCCGGGCCAGGAGCGCCGCGAGAGTGCCCCAGACTGCGAGCACGACAAGGCCGAACCAGTCCACCGACAGCGTCAGCGCCCGTGTCAATGCCTCGGTGAGGGCACCCGACGGCGTCAGCCGTGCCACCCACTCGATGCCGTGCGGCACCAATTCGGCGCCCAACGTGAGCGCGCCGAGACCCGCGAAGACGAACCACATCAGGTTGGCAACAGCCAGCACGACTTCGGCTTTGAGGGTCCCTCCAAGCAGCAGGCCGAGGGCGGCGAATCCCGCCGTGCCGAGCGCTATGACGACCGCGCCGAGAAGCAGGCCGGCCGGCTGTGGCCGCCATCCGAGGCCAATGCCGATGCCGCCCAGGATGATTGACTGCAGGAACACAACGGTGACGACGGCAAGTGATTTTCCGACGATGATGCCCCACACCGGAAGCGGCGTTGCCCCAAGCCGTTTGAGGGCGCCGTAGCGTCGGTCGAACGCCACTGCGATCGCTTGCCCGGTGAACGCGGTCGATATCACAGCCAGCGCCATGATTGCGGGCACGAATGTCTCCGCGCGGTTCGGACCGAACGAGCCCAGCGGCAGGAGCGTGAGCCCGACCAACAGCGTGACCGGGATGAACAGCGTGAGCAGCAGCTGTTCTCCGTTGCGCAGCAGCAGTTTGAGGTCGAGACCGTACTGGGCGGCGAGCATTCGCGTGACGGTGTTGGGTCGCGGGTCTGGCGCGAATGTGCCTGCGGCGAAGCGAGTGTCGGTCATCGGGGTCTTCGGCTCTTCGCCCGAGAGGCTCATCGCACGTCCCTGCCGGTCAGGTCGAGGAACACGTCTTCGAGGCTTCGCTGCTCGACGCGCATGTCGGTGGCGAGCACGTCGAGACGCGCGCACCATGCCGTCACCGTCGCAAGTACCTGCGGATTGATCGGTCCCTCAACCAGATACTGGCCGGGCGACACCTCGGTGGCGTGGTAGTCCTCGGGCAGCGCAGCCGACAGCAGGGAGAGGTCGAGCATCCGGGGAGCGGTGAACCGGAGCTGGTTCTCCGCGCCGCTGCGCATGATCTCGCTCGGGGTTCCGGCGGCCACGGCGACGCCCTGGTCGATGATCACCAGCCGGTCGGCCAATTCCTCGGCTTCGCTGAGCTGATGGGTGGTCAGTACCACGGTCACGCCGTCGCGGCGAAGAGCGTCGATCAGCTCCCACACCACCAGCCGAGCGTGGGCATCCAAACCGGCGGTCGGCTCGTCGAGGAACACCAGCTCCGGCCGGCCGACGAGCGCGCACGCCAACGCGAGCCGCTGCTGCTGGCCCCCGGACAGGCGGCGATATGTGGTGCGGGCGACATCGGTCAGCCCGAGCATGTCCATCAACCACTTCGGGTCGAGCGGGTTTGCGGCATACGCCGCAACAAGATTCAGCATTTCGCCAGCCCGCGCGGCCGGGTATCCGCCGCCGCCCTGCAGCATCACGCCGATGCGTTCACGCACACGTGCGTTGTCAGTCACCGGGTTCATGCCGAGCACCTCGATGGTGCCTTCGTCGGGTCGGACGAACCCTTCGCACATCTCCACCGTCGTGGTCTTGCCTGCGCCATTGGGACCTAACAGCGCAAACACCTGGGCGTGTTCGACGTCGAGGTCAAGGCCCGAAACCGCGGTCGTCGACCCGTACCGTTTGCAGACCCCGCGCAGTCGCACGGGGATCGGCCGCGATGAGCGCTTGCGCGAAGAGCATTGCGCGGGCGTCGGGCTCACGGGGACTCAGCGTATGCGCCGGGCACGGCGGTCGGCGCCGGCCCCGGCGTGGGCCGGCCATCGTTGTCCGGCGGTGGGCCGGGGGGTTCCGCCGCCGCTGCTCCCTCGCTGCTCGCGACGGGATGGGGGACGCTGCGCCACGGCAATATCGAAGAGGTGAGCGCGATCAGTATCAGCACGGTGATCGCGCTGGCCACGGTCGCGTCCACGATCTGAAAAAGCGCGAACCTATCGCCGTTGGCGGTCGGGCCGAAGATGCCGACCACAAGCGTGACGACGATCGTCGCGATGCGGAACCGGGGTCGGGTGGCCCACGCGGCCAGCGGAATGATCGCCCACAGCAGATACCAGGGCTGTACCACAGGGAAGAGCAGAACCGTCGCGCCGAGCGCCACACCGAGTCCGCCGACTGGATGGAGCCGGCCCCGCAGCACGGCCACCAGGAGCCAGGACACCATGATCGCGATGATCAGCACGCCGATGGCGCGGGTGAGGGACAACACGGCGGTGGTGTGATCGCCAAGGCCGAGCAGAATCCCGACCTGGCCGGTGCCCAGCGCCAGCAACGTGGGCGGTGACATCCAACTTCGCACGACGTTGGCGGTGCCCAGAGTGTTGATCCAGCCGAAGCCCAGCCCGCTGGCCCACCCGATCGCGGCCATCACGGCCAGCGACAACAAGCCCAGGAGTCCGCCTGCTCCGACCACCGCCCAGAATCCGGCACCCCATCGTCGGGCCAGCGCCATCGCCACGAACCCGAGCGCCAGCAGCGACGGCAGCTTGACCTGGGAAGACATTGTGATCAGGACCGCACCGACCACCAACATGGTCAGCGGCGACCACTGTGCCCAGTCGGCACGGTGTGGAGGCCATCGCAGCGGCCGCGGCACCTGCGGGCGAGCCGAGTCGATACCGCGGAGCGCAAACTCGGTGCCCGTCAGCATCAGGCCGAGCATCAGCGCCTCGTTGTGGATGCCTGCCACCAGGTGCATGATCAGCAACGGGTTGGCGGCGCCCAGCCACAGCGCGCTCACCTCGGCGACGCCGCAGCGACGGGCCAGGCGGGGCGTGGCCCACACGATCAGCCCGACGCCGACGAGCACGACCAGGCGGTGACACAGCACGGCCCCGACGATGTTCTCGCCGGTGAGTGCGGAAATGCCCCGGCCTATCCAGAGGAACAGCGGCCCGTACGGCGCGGGCGTGTCACGCCACAGGCTGGGCACCGACAGCGTGAAGACATGATCGAGGCCCAGCCCCGGGGCCGGGCCCACCTTGTACGGGTCGAGACCGAGTGCCGAAATCTGGCTCTGCGCAAGGTAGGAGTAGACATCCTTGCTGTACATCGGCGGCGCGATCAGCAACGGGAGGATCCACAGCAGCAGTGTCCGGTCCAGCTCGCCTCGGGTCATGCGGCGATCGCCGAGCGCGAAGCGGCCTAGCATCAGCCACGCCAGGGCCATCATCACGGCGCCGGTGGTGGTCATCGTCAGCGACACGGTCTGGATGCGTGACGGCAGGTTGAGCAGCCGGACCCCGAACGTCGGGTCCTGCACGACGGGCCGCGCCCCTGCGCCGAGCGAGCCGATCGCCATCAGGACGGTGCCGGTTGCGCCGAAGAGCCGGGTATGCCTCAGCGCCACGACCTCGGCGTCGTTCAGCGGTGAGCCGACGGCCAGCTCATCGCCGTGCCAGCGGGCAATCGACGAGCTCAGGGAGCCATGGCGGCGAGCTGCCATTTGAGCAGCGTAACGGCCCGTGTGAGGTGGCCGATCTCACCGAGTCAGTGAGGGTGCCCTTCCTAGACCGCCCGGGCGAATTCCGTCACAATGGTGTTGTGAAAATCCATCCGGAGGCCGCCCCTGGGGTGGGAGCGCTGCGACCCGGGGAGATCACAGGCCATACGCGCGGCGAAATCGTCCAGCTGTTGCTGGAGGCCGGACCCATCACAGCCGGCGAGATCGGCGAGCGGCTGGGCATCTCCGCCGCCGGCGTGCGCAGGCATCTGGATGCGTTGCTGGATGCCGGGGAGGCGCACGCCAGCCCTGCGGCGCCGTGGCAGCAGCACGGTCGGGGCCGGCCCGCAAAGCGGTACCGGCTGACGGCGGCGGGACGGGCGAAGCTCGGCCACACGTATGACGACCTCGCGGCGGCGGCGATGCGCCAACTCCGTGAGATCGGCGGCGACGAGGCCGTCCGCACGTTCGCGCGGCGCCGCATCGACACGATCCTGTCGGGAGTAAGCGATGGCCCCGGTGACGTTGAATCGACTGCAGCCCGCGTCGCCGAGGCGCTGACGAAAGCTGGATACGCGACCACCACCACCCGGGTGAGCGGCCCGGTCGATGGCATTCAGATATGCCAGCATCATTGCCCGGTGTCGCACGTCGCCGAGGAGTTCCCGGAACTCTGCCAGACAGAACGGGACGCCTTCGCAGAGATCCTCGGAACCCACGTGCAGAGGCTGGCGACCATCGTCAACGGCGACTGCGCATGCACCACGCACGTACCACTGCCTGACCCTTCGGCGCACAGCCCGCGCCCGAGGACGACGAAACTCGAAGGAGCCTCGATATGACGGCTACGCCGGACACGTCGACCCACAAGATCGGCGAACCGCTGTCCCAGGAAGAGGCGATCGCCTCGCTGGGCCGGTATGGCTACGGCTGGGTCGACTCCGATGTCGCGGGCGCCAGCGCCAAGCGCGGCTTGTCCGAGGATGTCGTGCGCGACATCTCGGGGAAGAAGAACGAGCCCGAGTGGATGCTGCAGGCGCGGCTGAAGGCGCTGCGGATCTTCGATCGCAAGCCGATGCCGAAGTGGGGCTCCAACCTCGAGGGCATCGACTTCGACAACATCAAGTACTTCGTGCGGTCCACCGAGAAGCAAGCCGCATCGTGGGACGATTTACCGGACGACATCAAGAATACGTACGACAAGCTCGGCATCCCTGAGGCGGAAAAGCAGCGCCTCGTGTCGGGCGTTGCCGCACAGTACGAATCCGAAGTTGTTTACCACCAGATCCGCGAGGACCTGGAGGCCTTGGGCGTCATCTTCCTCGACACCGACACGGCGCTGCGCGAACACCCGGACATGTTCAAGCAGTACTTCGGCACCGTGATTCCGGCCGGGGACAACAAGTTCTCTGCGTTGAATACCGCAGTCTGGAGTGGCGGTTCGTTCATCTACGTGCCCCCGGGCGTGCACGTCGACATCCCGCTGCAGGCCTACTTCCGGATCAACACCGAGAACATGGGCCAGTTCGAGCGAACGCTGATCATCGCCGACGAGGGCGCCTATGTGCATTACGTGGAGGGGTGTACTGCTCCCATTTACAAGTCGGATTCGCTGCACTCCGCGGTCGTCGAGATCATCGTCAAGCCGCACGCTCGGGTGCGTTACACCACGATCCAGAACTGGTCGAACAACGTCTACAACCTGGTGACCAAGCGCGCCCGCGCGGAGGCCGGCGCCACGATGGAGTGGATCGACGGCAACATCGGCTCGAAGGTCACGATGAAGTACCCGGCCGTCTGGATGACGGGCGAGCATGCCAAGGGTGAGGTGCTGTCGGTGGCGTTCGCCGGCGAGGGCCAGCACCAGGACACCGGCGCGAAAATGCTTCACCTGGCGCCGAACACGTCGAGCAACATCGTGTCCAAGTCGGTGGCACGCGGCGGCGGCCGTGCCTCCTACCGCGGCCTGGTTCAGGTCAACAAGGGCGCACACGGCTCGAGGTCGAGTGTGAAATGCGATGCGCTGCTGGTCGATACCGTCAGCCGCAGCGACACCTACCCGTACGTCGACATCCGCGAGGACGACGTCACGATGGGCCATGAGGCCACTGTGTCCAAGGTCAGCGCGGACCAGCTGTTCTATCTGATGAGCCGCGGACTCACCGAGGATGAGGCTATGGCGATGGTGGTACGCGGATTCGTCGAGCCGATCGCCAAGGAACTGCCGATGGAGTACGCGCTGGAGCTCAACCGCCTCATCGAGCTGCAGATGGAAGGCGCGGTCGGCTGACCGGGGCAAGCGAAGCGACGGGAAATACAGCGGGGCGAGCGAAGCGACGGGAACTATTTTGGCGAACCTGACTGAGGCGGTGGAGGGCTCGACCCTTGCTACCGCCAATAAGGGCGAGATCTTCACCTCGTTCGACGTCGACGCGTTCGAGGTGCCCGGCGGCCGCGACGAGATCTGGCGGTTCACGCCGCTCAAGAGGCTCCGCGGTCTGCACGACGGGTCGGCACCGGCGACAGGTGCCGCCACGATCGAGGTCGCCGAACGTCCGGGCGTCAGCGTCGAGACGGTTCGTCGCGGCGACGAACGACTCGGTGAGGGCGGTGTGCCTGCCGACCGCGTTGCGGCCCAGGCATTTTCGTCGTTCAACTCCGCGACGGTGGTGACTGTCGCCCGCGACACCGAGGTGGCCGATCCCATCGAAATCACGGTCACCGGTCCCGGTGAGGGCGCGGTGGCCTATGGACACCTGCAGATCCGGGTCGAGGAACTCGTCAGGGCCATCGTCGTCGTCGACCTGCGCGGCAGCGGAACCTACGCCGACAACGTCGAAATCATCGTCGGCGACTCGGCGGCCCTCGGGGTGATCTGGATCGCCGATTGGGCCGACGACACGGTCCACGTCAGCGCGCATCATGCCCGCCTGGGCAAGGACGCGGTGCTGGGGCATGTCGCCGTCACGCTCGGTGGAGATGTCGTCCGCACCTCGGTGACGGTGCGTTTTGCCGGTCCCGGTGGCGACGCTCAACTGCTCGGCACATACTTCGCCGACGACGGCCAGCACTTCGAGTCGCGGTTGCTGATCGACCACGCGTACCCCAACTGCCGTTCCGACGTGCTGTACAAGGGTGCGCTGCAGGGGGACCCGGAGTCGTCGAAGCCCGATGCTCACACGGTATGGGTCGGCGACGTGCTGATCCGCGCTGAGGCCACCGGCACCGACACGTTCGAGACCAATCGCAATCTGCTGCTGACCGACGGTGCTCGCGCTGATTCAGTGCCCAATCTCGAGATCGAGACAGGTGAGATCGTGGGCGCCGGCCACGCCAGCGCCACAGGGCGTTTCGACGACGAGCAGATGTTCTATCTGCAGGCGCGCGGCATTCCGGAGCACCAGGCGCGCCGCCTCATCGTGCGGGGCTTCTTCGGCGAGATCATCGCCAAGATCGCCGTACGCGCGGTGCGTGAGCGGCTCACGGAAGCCATCGAAAGAGAACTAGCGATCACGGCTCAGGCCAATTCAAAAGATGAGAGAACATCCCAACCATGACCACACTGGAAGTCAAAGACCTTCACGTTTCGGTGATCTCGCCCGAAGAGGCCGAGATCCCGATCCTCAACGGTGTCGACCTGACCGTGAAGTCCGGTGAGACCCATGCGCTGATGGGGCCCAACGGTTCCGGCAAGTCGACGCTGTCGTACGCGATCGCCGGTCACCCGAAGTACAAGGTGACGTCCGGCTCGATCACTCTTGACGGCAACGACGTGCTGGCGATGAGCGTCGACGAACGCGCCCGCGCAGGGCTTTTCCTCGCGATGCAGTACCCCGTCGAGGTGCCCGGTGTGTCGATGTCGAACTTCCTTCGCACCGCGGCGACGGCGGTGCGCGGCGAGGCGCCGAAACTGCGGCACTGGGTCAAGGAGGTCAAGTCCGCGATGGACGACCTCGACATCGATCCCGCGTTCTCCGAACGCAGTGTCAACGAAGGGTTTTCCGGCGGGGAGAAGAAGCGCCACGAGATCCTGCAGCTCGATCTGCTCAAGCCGAAGATCGCGATCCTCGACGAGACGGACTCCGGTCTCGACGTCGACGCCCTGCGGGTGGTCAGCGAGGGCGTCAACAGGTACGCCGAGGAGACCCGCGGCGGCATCCTGCTGATCACCCACTACACGCGCATCCTGCGCTACATCCAGCCGCAGTTCGTGCATGTGTTCGTCGGCGGTCGCATCATCGAATCCGGCGGCCCCGAACTGGCCGACGAGCTCGACGCGAACGGGTACGTCCGGTTCACGCATGCGGCCGCCGCGGAGGCGTAGCGATGACGGCGTCGGTTACCCCACTCGACATCACGGCGATCAGGGCAGACTTCCCGATCCTCAAGCGGGTGATGCGCGGCGGAAATCAGTTGGCGTACTTGGATTCCGGTGCGACATCACAGCGGCCGGTGCAGGTGCTCGACGCCGAGCGGGATTTCCTGACCACGTCGAACGGCGCGGTGCACCGCGGCGCCCATCAACTGATGGAGGAGTCCACCGACGCCTACGAGCAGGGCCGCGCCGACATCGCCGCATTCGTTGGCGCCGAGGCCGACGAGCTGGTGTTCACCAAGAACGCCACCGAGGCACTGAATCTCGTCTCGTACGTGCTCGGCGACAGCCGCTTCGAAGGCCGTGCCGTCGGGCCGGGTGATGTGATCGTCACCACCGAGCTCGAGCACCACGCAAATCTGGTGCCGTGGCAGGAGCTGGCGCGCCGCAGTGGTGCAACCCTGCGCTGGTACGGCGTCACCGATGGCGGTCGCATCGATTTGGACTCGCTGAAACTGGACGAGCGGGTGAAAGTCGTTACCTTCACCCACCACTCGAATGTCACCGGCGCGTTGGCGCCGGTGGCCGAACTGGTGTCACGGGCACGGGCCGTCGGAGCCTTGACGGTACTTGACGCGTGCCAGTCGGTCCCGCATCAGCCCGTGAACTTCCACGCGCTCGACGTCGACTACGCCGCGTTCTCCGGCCATAAGATGCTGGGCCCCAACGGGATCGGTGTGCTGTACGGCCGCCGTGAGCTTCTGAGCAGCATGCCGCCGTTCATCACGGGCGGCTCGATGATCGAGACCGTAACCATGGACGGCACCACCTACGCGCCGGCGCCGCAGCGATTCGAGGCCGGCACGCCGATGACATCACAGGTTGTCGGGTTGGCGGCCGCGGCAAGGTATCTCGGGGCGATCGGCATGGACAAGGTCGAGGCGCACGAGCGTGAGCTGGTCGCCGCCGCGCTGGACGGACTGTCACGTATCGACGGTGTTCGGCTCATCGGCCCGACGTCGTTGGTCGACCGCGGTTCTCCGGTGTCGTTCATTGTCGACGGCATTCATGCGCATGACGTGGGCCAGGTGCTCGACGACGGCGGCGTGGCGGTGCGCGTGGGGCACCACTGCGCGTGGCCGCTGCATCGCCGGTTCGGCATTGCCGCGACGGCCCGGGCATCGTTCGCGCTCTACAACACCTTCGACGAAGTCGACCGGCTGGTGGCCGGTGTTCGTCGTGCGGTCGATTTCTTCGGCGGAGCGTGAGATCCTTGCGGCTGGACCAGATCTACCAGGAAGTGATCCTCGATCACTACAAGCATCCGCACCATCGCGGCCTGCGTGAGCCTTTCGGCGCCGAGGTGCAACACGTCAACCCGACCTGCGGTGACGAGGTCACGTTGCGGGTGGCGCTCACTGACGACTGCGAGCGCGTCGCCGACGTCTCCTACGCCGGCCAGGGCTGCTCGATCAGCCAGGCGTCGACGTCGGTGCTCACCGACCAGGTGATCGGCCAGACCGTCGGTGATGCGCTCAAGACGGTCGCCGCGTTCACGGAGATGGTGTCTTCGCGCGGCACGATCGAAGGAGACGAAGACGTCATCGGCGACGGAGTGGCGTTCGCTGGTGTTTCGAAATACCCCGCGCGTGTGAAATGCGCGTTGCTGGGCTGGATGGCGTTCAAAGACGCGGTAGCGCAGGCATCGCATACTGGAGACTCCAACGGAGGTGGACGATGAGCGACACGGCCGTACCTGGTGACGAGCTGATTGCCGACTTAGAGGAGGCGATGCGCGACGTCGTCGACCCTGAGCTCGGCATCAACGTCGTGGATCTCGGACTGGTCTACGGTCTGGGCATCGAACAGGGCGAGGAGGGCACGGTCGCGCTGATCGACATGACGCTGACGTCGGCGGCCTGCCCGCTGACTGATGTGATCGAGGATCAGTCACGCACTGCGCTCGTGGGAGCCGGACTCGTGAACGACTTGCGGATCAACTGGGTGTGGAATCCGCCGTGGGGCCCGGACAAGATCACCGAGGACGGCCGGGAACAGTTGCGGGCGTTGGGGTTCACCGTCTAGCGCCAGGGCAGGTCCCCGTTCTCGGCCGGCGCGACGGTGATGTTCGTTGCCTGTAGCGTGCCACCGCTGTCATTGGTGCCCCGCGCTGTCAGGCATTTTCCTTGAGCGATCGCCGCGGATGTCGCCGCAGCGCGTTTCGTATAGGTCGTGTCGTTGTCAACGGTGACGTTCGTCGGCGAGGTGCTTCCGTTCTGACTGACGTTGACCACCAATGTGTTTCCGTTGACCGACGTGACGGTGCCGCGAACCATACCTGCACGCGCGTTCTGAGGCGCATTGCAGCTGCCGTTGTTCGCGGTCGCGATCACGATTGCGCGCGCGGGTGTGCCTGGCGGGCTGTCATGTGGAAATCGGGCTGTCATGCAGCTCCCCGGGGTGAGGTCGGTGAGCTGTGCCGGGTCGAGTTCAGCGATCTTTGTCGACCCGGTTAGGTCGACGTTCGCGGTGCCGTTGCGCTGGTTCACCTGAATCGAGGTGCCTGACACCGATGCAGTCATGCCCGCGACCCGGTCTTTTCCGTTGGCTGCCTGGGGTGTCGGCGCGGCGCTTGTGGAGCTGCTCGAGCTTTTCGAGGCTGCCGGGGCGGGAGTGTTGCTCGACGACGACGACCCGCATGCGGCCACGGACACCGCAGTCGCCGCGGTAAGGGCAAGGATGGCGTATCGCATGGAGTTAACGGTGAGCGGCGAATCTGTCGGCGCTCTCCGATGGCGGTATGAAGCTGCTGTGAGACGGGCGCCGCTTCCGTACCACATGCCGCCGACAAGCGGTGCTCTCCCAAAGACCTTTATCCACAGGTGTTTTCGTCTGTGGATGGCGGCAGAGCCTGTCGGCCGGTCCGGATATCATTCGCATATGCGTTCGATCCGGATTCTCGATCGTGGTGGCGTCATGGCTGTCATCGATCGGTACCGGGCTGTGGTGTCGGAGCTGGCCGACCTCCCACTGGACGCACTCGACGTGCCCGACCTGTTCACACTCCTCGACACGACGGAAGCCGCCCGGTGCCAGGTGCCGGTCATCGAGCACCGCGCCATCAATAGAATTGCCGCCCAGGCGACCCCGGAGCAGATCGGCAAGTCGCTGAAGAAGGTGCTGGCCGACCGGTTGCGCATCAAGCCGGGTGAAGCGCGGCGCCGGATTGCGGACGCGGAAATGCTTGCGCTGCGTTCAGCGATGACCGGGGAACCGTTGGCGCCGCTGTGGACGGCGACCGCGGCCGGGCAGCGGGCAGGTGAAATCAACGCCGACCATGTTAGGGAGATCCGGCGGTTCTTCTGCCAACTGCCCTGCTGGGTCGATGGGTCCACCCGCGAGCGTGCCGAACGACAACTCGCTGAAAATGCCGCCAAACACCGCCCCGATGAGCTTCGCATGCTGGCGGAGAAGCTGGCCGACTGCATCAACCCCGACGGCAACTTCACCGACGAGGACCGCGCCCGCGCGCGGGGCATCACGCTCGGTCGCCAAGACATCGACGGCATGACCAAGATCACCGGGTGGCTCACCCCGGAGGCCCGCGCGGGATTCGATGCGGTGCTGAGCAAGTGGGCGGCTCCGGGCATGTGTGATCCGGCTGATGAGTCCCCGAGGGTGGACGGCAGCGCGCCTGAGGAAGCTGTCAAAGCCGATGCCCGCAGCGCGGCCCAGCGCAATCACGACGCACTGAATGCAATGTGTCGCAGCGTCCTCGCGTCGGGCCAGCTTGGCAGCCATCACGGCTTGCCTGTCAGCATCGTGGTCACGACGACGCTGCAAGAGCTCGAATCGGCGGCGGGCATCGCCGGCACCGGCGGGGGTAGCTGGTTGCCGATGCCCGACGTGATCCGAATGGCCGGCCACGCACGCCACTATCTGCGCATCTACGACAAGCACACCGGCCGTGAGCTGTATTTAGGTGAAACCAAGCGTATCGCCACCCCGGCTCAGCGAATTGTGTTGCACGCCAAGGACCGTGGCTGTACCCGCCCCGGCTGCACCGCACCTGGATACCTGTCGGAGGTTCACCACGTCGACGATTGGGCCGCCCACCACCGCACAGACATCGACACCTTGACTTTCGCGTGCGGGCCCGATCACCGACTGCTCGACGAGGAAGGCTGGACCACCTGCAAGAATGCCGATGGCATCACCGAATGGATTCCGCCACCGCACCTTGACTTCGGCAAACCCCGCACCAACGGGTACTGGCATCCCGAACGCTACTTCCGGATCGACAGCGAGGACGACCACCCCTAGCCACGCAAGGTTCGGCGAACCGCGGGGGTGGCTATTGCGCGGGAACATTTGCGCTGCTGACGAACGTTGAGCCATGCATGGCAACCCAAGACATCACCGCCGAATCGTTCAATGAGACCATCAACGACAACGAGATCGTGCTGGTGGACTTCTGGGCTTCGTGGTGCGGCCCCTGCAAGCAGTTCGCACCTACGTTTGAGGCTTCGTCGGAGAAGCATCCCGGCGTCGTGCACGCGAAAGTCGACACCGAAGCCGAGCAGGAATTGGCCGCTCGGGCACAGATCCGCGCCATCCCCACGCTGATGGTGTTCAAGAAGGGCACGCTGGTGTTCAACCAGGCCGGCGCCCTGCCACCTGCGGCGCTGGAAGATCTGGTGCAGCAGGTGGAGGCTCTCGACGTCGAGGCCGCCCTCGCCGCACAGAACGACGGCGAACAGCCGTAACCGGCGCACGCGATAGCGTGCACCCGTGAACAACAGCTTCGTCTTGGTGGACCGCCCGCGCCCCAACATCGCGCTGATCACGCTGAACCGGCCTGAGCGGATGAACTCGATGGCTTTCGACGTGATGGTGCCGCTGCGGCGCGTCATTGAGGAAATCAGATACGACAACGACGTCCGCGTCGTGGTGCTGACCGGCGCTGGGCGCGGATTCTCGTCCGGCGCCGACCACAAATCCGCCGGATCCGTGCCGAACATCGACGGGCTGACGCGCCCGACGTTCGCACTGCGGTCGATGGAAGTGCTCGACGACGTGATCATGGGGTTGCGACGGATGCACCAGCCGGTGATCGCCGCGGTCAATGGGCCCGCGATCGGCGGCGGCCTGTGCCTGGCATTAGCCGCCGATATCCGCATCGCATCGGTGGATGCCTACTTCCGCGCGGCCGGCATCAACAACGGCCTCACCGGCAGCGAACTCGGCCTGTCCTATCTGCTGCCGCGGGCAATCGGGTCGTCGCGGGCCTTCGAGATCATGCTGACGGGCCGCGACGTCGACGCCGACGAGGCAGAGCGTATCGGGTTGGTGTCGCGGAAGGTGCCCGGCGACCAGTTGCTCCAGACCTGCTACGAGGTCGGCGAGCAGATCGCCGCGTTCTCGCGTCCGGGAGTGGAGTTGACCAAGCGCACACTGTGGACGGGATTGGAGGCCGGTACCCTGGAGGGACACATGCAGGCCGAAGGCCTTGGGCAGCTCTTCGTGCGTCTGCTCACCACAAATTTCGAAGAGGCCGTCGCCGCGCGCGCCGAAAAGCGATCCCCGGTATTCACCGACGATCGCGAATAGCCGGAAAGGTGTGCCGTGATCACCGCAACGGATCTGGAGGTCCGCGCAGGCGCGCGGATCCTGTTGTCCGCGGCGGGATCGACGTTGCGTGTGCAGCCCGGTGATCGGATCGGCCTGGTGGGCCGCAACGGCGCCGGCAAGACCACCACGATGCGGATCCTCGCCGGCGAAGCCGAACCGTACGCGGGCATCCTGCAGCGCAAAGGTGAAATCGGTTATCTACCACAGGACCCCAAGGAGGGGAACCTCGGCGTACTGGCACGCGACCGGGTGCTGTCGGCGCGCGGGCTGGACGGCCTGTTGGCGGACCTTGAAAAACAACAGGCGGTGATGGCCGAGGTCGTCGACGACGTCGAGCGTGACCATGCGGTGCGCCGCTACGGTCAACTCGAGGAGCGGTTCGCCGCACTCGGGGGCTACGTCGCAGAAAGCGAAGCCGCCCGCATCTGTTCGAGCCTGGGCCTGCCGGACCGCATTCTGACGCAGCAGCTTCGCACGTTGTCGGGCGGCCAGCGTCGCCGGGTCGAGCTTGCCCGGATTCTGTTCGCGGCTTCAGATACTGGCGCGGGTTCGGCCGCAACGCTGTTGCTCGACGAGCCGACCAACCACCTCGATGCAGATTCGCTCGGCTGGCTGCGCGACTTCTTGCAAGCCCACGCCGGAGGCCTCGTGGTGATCAGCCACAACGTCGATCTGCTCGCCCAAGTCGTGAACCGGGTGTGGTTCCTCGACGCAGTGCGTGGCGAAGTCGATATCTACAACATGACGTGGCGAAAGTATCTCGACGCCCGGACCACTGACGAGCAGCGGCGCCGCCGCGAACGCGCCAACGCCGAACGGAAGGCGGCGGCGTTACGAGCGCAGGCCGCCAAGCTCGGCGCCAAGGCCACCAAAGCCGTTGCCGCACAGAACATGCTGCGGCGCGCCGACCGCATGATCGCTCGCCTGGACGAGGAGCGGGTGGCCGACAAGGTGGCCCGGATCAAGTTCCCGACACCGGCGCCGTGCGGGCGAACCCCATTGGTGGCCAAGGGGCTGACGAAAACCTACGGCTCCCTCGAGGTGTTCAGCGGCGTCGACTTGGCGATCGACCGCGGGTCGAGAGTCGTAGTGCTGGGGCTCAACGGCGCGGGCAAGACCACGCTGCTGCGGCTGTTGTCCGGCGTCGAGGCCGCGGACATCGGCGTGCTGGAGCCCGGACATGGCTGCAAGATCGGCTATTTCGCCCAGGAGCACGACACGCTCGACGACGCCGCGACGGTGTGGGAGAACATCCGGCACGCGGCGCCGGACACCCGGGAGCAGGATCTTCGCGGACTGCTCGGTGCGTTCATGTTCAGCGGGCCGCAGCTCGATCAGTTAGCGGGCACGCTGTCCGGCGGCGAGAAGACACGTCTTGCGCTTGCCGGCTTGGTGGCGTCGACTGCGAACGTGCTGTTGCTCGACGAGCCCACCAACAACCTCGACCCGGCGTCGCGTGAGCAGGTCCTCGACGCACTGCGCAGCTATGTCGGTGCGGTGGTGCTCGTGACCCACGACCCAGGCGCCGCCGAGGCGCTCGGCCCGCAGCGGGTGGTGCTGCTGCCGGACGGTACCGAAGACTACTGGTCCGACGACTATCGCGACCTGATCGAGCTGGCCTGAAACTGCAACTGATTTCGGCCAATCGCTCACATCGCGGTCCCGCTTTTTCTACGCTCGAGAATTGGGTGCTGACACAGCGGGGAGATGGTGATGAGAAAGCCGGACAAGGGTCGCGACGAGCTGCTACACCAGCTTCGGGACCAATACGAGCACGGGGCGAGCATCAGAAAGTTGGTTGCGTCGACCGGTCGCTCCTACGGTTCGATTCACAGCATGTTGCGCGAATCGGGCACGACGATGCGCAGCCGCGGCGGCCCGAACCACACTCGAAGACGAGTCGGCTGACCTAACTTTCCTCACCGATTCCTCACCGATTCCTCGACGAGGTCGAGGACCGCGGACAACCGCACCGGGTCGTCTCCCGACGCCAGCCTGGCCACCAGCCCGTCGAGCACCAGATCGAGATAGCACTGCAGCACGTCGCCGGGAACATCATCGCGCAGCCGCCCGGCCTTCCTCTGCCGCCGAATCCGGTCGGATGTGGCCGCCGACAATTCCGCCGACCGCTCGGACCAGCCGCGGTGGAATGCCGGGTCGTTGCGGAGCTTCCGGGCGATCTCCAATCGGGTTGCCAACCAGTCGAATTGATCGGGGGCGGCGAGCATCTCCCGCATCACCTGGATCAATCCCTCGCGCGAGGCGACATCGGCCATCCGTTCCGCGTCCTCCCGGGCCAGCTCGAAGAACAGTGAGTCCTTGTCCCGGAAGTGGTGGAAGATGGCTCCGCGCGACAACCCGATCGTCTGCTCGAGCCGACGCACGGTGGCCCTGTCGTATCCGTACTGCGCAAAGCAACGTCGAGCACCGTCCAAAATCTGGCGGCGACGAGCCGCCAGGTGCTGCTCGCTGACTCGGGGCATCGTCGGTTAACCGGTCAGGATCTCAGCATGCCGCGCAGCACGTACTGCAGAATGCCGCCGTTGCGGTAGTAGTCGGCTTCACCCGGTGTGTCGATGCGGACCACCGCATCGAACTCCACTGTGCCCGGTTCGGCGCCACCGCCAGATTTGGCGGCCTTGACATGCACAGTGCGTGGCGTCGAGCCGTCGTTGAGTTCCTCGATGCCGGTGATGTCGTAGACCTCGGTGCCGTCCAGCTTCAGCGACGCCGCCGACTCGCCCTCCGGGAACTGCAGCGGGATCACGCCCATGCCGATGAGGTTGGAGCGGTGGATGCGCTCGAAGGACTCGGCGATCACTGCGCGCACCCCCAGCAGCCGGGTGCCTTTGGCGGCCCAGTCCCGCGACGAACCCGAGCCGTACTCCTTGCCGCCGAGCACGACGAGCGGAATGCCCTGCGCGGCATAGTTTTGCGCCGCGTCATAGATGAACGCCTGCGGGCCGCCATCCTCGGTGAAGTCTCGTGTGTACCCACCCGAGACGTCGTCGAGCAGTTGGTTGCGCAGCCGGATGTTGGCGAACGTGCCGCGAATCATCACCTCGTGGTTGCCGCGCCGCGAGCCGTAGGAGTTGTAGTCCTTCTTGTCCACGCCGTGCTCGTCGAGGTACTGGGCGGCGGGCGTGCCCGGCTTGATGCTGCCCGCCGGCGAAATATGGTCCGTGGTCACCGAATCGCCGAGCAGCGCGAGCACCCGGGCTCCGGAGATGTCGCTCACCGGCTCCGGGTCTGCCGGCATCCCGTCGAAGTACGGCGGCTTGCGCACGTACGTCGACTCCTGATCCCACTCGAACGTCTTGCCGCTGGGAGTCGGTAGATTACGCCACCGGTCGTCGCCCTTGAACACGTCCGCATAGTTCTTGACGAACATCTCCCGGTTGATCGATGACGCGATGGTGTCGGTGATGTCTTTCTGCGACGGCCAGATGTCGCGCAGGTACACCTCGTTGCCGTCGGAATCCGCGCCGAGCGGGTTGGCATCGAAGTCGAAATCCATGGTTCCGGCCAGCGCGTAGGCGATCACCAGAGGGGGAGACGCAAGATAGTTCATCTTCACGTCGGGGTTGATCCGGCCCTCGAAGTTCCGGTTGCCCGACAGCACCGCGGCGACCGAAAGGTCGCTGTCGTTCACGGCCTTGCTGATCTCGTCGGGCAGCGGACCGGAGTTGCCGATACAGGTGGTGCAGCCATAGCCGACAAGGTAAAAGCCCAGCTTCTCCAGGTAAGGCCACAAGCCGGCTTTGTCGTAGTAGTCGCTGACCACCTGCGAGCCGGGCGCCATCGACGTCTTCACCCAGGGCTTGGACGTCAGCCCCTTCTCCACGGCGTTCCTCGCCAGCAGCGCCGCGCCCAGCATCACCTCGGGGTTGGACGTGTTGGTGCACGACGTGATCGCGGCAATCACCACCGCGCCGTGGTCGAGCACGAATTCGCCGCGCTCGTCCGACTTCACGGTGACGGGGTCAGTCGGCCGGCCCTCGGCGCCGCTGGCCGCGGACACCACATCGACGGCGCCGTTCTCGGCGAACGTCAGCTCGGCCGGGTCGCTGGCCGGGAAGCTCTCCTCGACCGCCTCATCGAGCTTGGTGTGCGGAACGGAATCTTGCGCGGAGTCTCCGCCGACATAGTTGTGAATGTCCTTGCGGAAGGCCGATTTCGCGTCGCTGAGCGCGATGCGGTCCTGCGGGCGCTTCGGGCCGGCGATCGACGGCACGACGTCGGCCAGGTTGAGCTCGAGGTACTCGGAGAACTGCGGCTCGTGTTCGGGGTCGTGCCACATGCCCTGTTTCTTGGTGTATGCCTCGACGAGCGCGCACTGTTCGTCGCTGCGGCCCGTCATCTTCAGGTAATCGATGGTGACCTGGTCGACCGGGAAAATCGCTGCGGTGGAGCCGAATTCGGGGCTCATGTTGCCCAGCGTCGCGCGGTTGGCCAACGGCACTTCGGCCACGCCCTCGCCGTAGAACTCCACGAACTTGCCCACCACACCGTGCTTGCGCAGCATCTCGGTGACGGTGAGCACGACGTCGGTGGCCGTGACTCCGGGCTGGATCTCGCCGGTCAGCCTGAAACCGACGACCCGGGGGATCAACATCGACACGGGCTGGCCCAGCATCGCGGCCTCGGCCTCGATGCCGCCGACGCCCCAGCCCAGCACGCCGAGGCCGTTGACCATCGTGGTGTGCGAGTCGGTACCGACGCAGGTGTCCGGGTACGCCACGCTGGTGCTTTCTCCCGTCGCTCCGCTCTCCTTAGCGCGGTCCATCACTACCGACGCGAGGTATTCGATGTTGACCTGGTGCACAATTCCGGTCCCGGGCGGCACGACCTTGAAGTCGTCGAAAGCGCCTTGGCCCCAACGCAAGAACTGGTAGCGCTCACCGTTGCGCTGGTATTCGATCTCGACGTTGCGCTCGAACGCGTCGGCACGACCGAACAGGTCGACGATCACGGAGTGGTCGATCACCAGGTCAGCCGGCGCGAGCGGGTTCACCTCGTCGGGATCACCGCCCAGATCGCCGACCGCCTCGCGCATCGTCGCAAGATCGACGATGCACGGCACGCCGGTGAAGTCCTGCATGATCACGCGCGCTGGCGTGAACTGGATTTCAACGCTCGGGTCGGCCTTCGGATCCCATTTCGCGATGGCGCGGATGTGATCTTCGGTGATGTTGGAGCCGTCCTCGGTGCGAAGCAGGTTCTCGGCCAAGACTTTCAGGCTGTAGGGGAGTTTTTCGGTACCTTCGACTGCGTCGAGGCGATAGATCTCGTAGCTCTTGTCGCCGACCTTCAGGGTGTCGCGGGCCCCAAACGAATTCACCGACTCTGCGCTGCTCACATTCACTCCCAGTTAAGTTGTCGACCGGCGGCGGGCTGTTGTCGCCGGTACCTCCGATCCTAACAGTACGCTTGTCCTGTTTCACGAGGCCTCGGGTCGATTTCTTGAATGACTGTGTTCCCGCTTCACCTTCTGCTCTTCGCGCAAGCGGCTGATCGTCGCGGTACGGTCATGGCCGTGACGATGCCGCAGATCCCGCTCTATATCCCGAAAGAGGTGTGCGCGACCGTCGGCGCGTCCCCGGCGACGCCGCCCGATCAGTGCATGAATCAGGTGCTCACGGACGTCGCCGACGACGGGGTGAGCGCGCCCAAGAACGCGGACATCGCGGGTCTGCGCCAGGCAGTCGCCGATGCCAAGCACAACGGCATCGATCTCAAAGTCGTCGTGGTGCCCGACAACCCGCCGATCGACACGCCACTGCGCGACATCGCCACCGAGATCGGCGAGGCGAACCCGGGGTCGACCGTGCTGGTTATCAGTCCCGGCTGGGCGGGCACCTATAGCAAGAGCTACGACCGGGTGACCCTCGAAGCCGGACAGGACGTCGCGAAGACCGCCGGTAACAATCCGGTGCAGGCGACGAAGAATTTCGTCAGTCAACTGCAGACGCCGGATTTCCCGTGGACCGCGATGACGGTCGTCCTGCTCGTCGTGGTCGCCGTCGGGACCGTGCTCACCCGGGTGCTTCAAGTCCGCGCCAGGCGCTCAGCCGAACCGGCAGAACCGCCGTCCCAACTGGCGCACTGACGTCCGCACCTATTCGCACCCCGGCGGCATTTGAATTCGCCGCATAACTAATTGGTCACAACAACCTCAATTACACGACTGTAGTTTGTGACCAAAGTTTCTTACGCGTCAGAAGTGACGTACGGTGCCTATGTCAACTCATGTTGTATATGTGTTTCCCGGACTCAGGGAAACGGCCACCGATGAGCGCTTGCGCGAAGAGACGTAAGCACCGGAGACGGGAGTGAAATGACACGCACCCGCCACTCGGTATGCGCGGCCGCGGTGGCGCTCGGGCTGTTGTTATCGACTCCCGGACTCGGAGCGGCTGAGCCGCCGTCCTCCCCGAATGACATCGCGACACTGATCGCCGCGGTCGCTGACGCCAACCAGAAGCTGCAGGACCTCGGCGCGTCGGTGCAATCGCGTCAGGAATCCGTCAACAAGGCGATCGTCGACCTGCAGACGGCTCGGGACCAGGCCGATGCCGCCAGGGCAGACGTGGATGCCAGCCAGCGCGGGGTCCAGGACGCGAACGCGGCGATCGCGGCGGCGCAGAAACGCTTCGACACGTTCGCCGCGGCGTCGTACATCAACGGACCGTCCGGTTCGTATCTGGCGGCGACGACCCCCGAGGACTTCATCGCGACGGCCTCGGCGGGCGAGACGCTGGCGATCAGCGCCAGACAGACGCTTACCGATCTGCAGCGCGCCCGCATCGAGCAGGTCAACAAGCAATCGGCGGCCCGGGCCGCTGCGCAGAAGGCCGACCAGGCCACCGCCGACGCACAGCACAGCCAGGACGAAGCAGTCGCGGCGCTGACCGATGCGCAGCGGCAATTCGGTCAACAGAAGACGGATCTCGATCGGCTGGTCGCCGAGCGCGACGCCGCGAAGGCGCGGTTGGACGCGGCGCGCGCCCAGTGGTCGACGTCGGCCGCACCGATTCCCGCCGCCTCGGCACCGAATACGCCGGCGGATCGCTGGGACACCCCGGGCGCGAGTTCGGCGCCGCCGCAAAGCAACACCGGCAAGTGGGACACCTCGCTGTGGGACCCGACGCTGCCCGCGATACCGAGCGCGTTCGTCAGCGGCGACCCGATCGCGATCATCAACACGGTGTTGGGCATATCGGCGTCGTCATCCCAGCTCACCGCGAACATGGGCCGCCAGTTCCTGACCAGCATGGGAATCCTCAAGCCCACCGAGACCGGCATCACCAACGGACGCATTCCACGGGTGTACGGCCAACAGGCCTCCGAATACGTCATCCGCAGGGCCATGTCGCAGATGGGCGTGCCGTACTCATGGGGCGGCGGCAACGCAGGGGGAGCCAGCAACGGCATCGACGACGGCGCCAACACCGGGGCTTCGACTGCTCAGGGCTGATTCTGTACGCGTTCGCCGGCGTGGGCATCAAACTGCCGCACTACTCCGGGGCGCAGTACGACATGGGCCGCAAGATCCCGTCGTCGCAGATGCGCCGCGGCGACGTCATCTTCTACGGTCCCGGCGGCAGCCAGCACGTGACCCTCTACCTCGGCAACGGCCAGATGCTCGAAGCGCCGTACACGGGCTCCGTTGTCAAGGTCTCGCCAGTGCGCACCAGCGGCATGACGCCGTATGTCGTGCGCTACATCGAATACTGACCAGGTGGTGATTCGCTTTTGCGTCCGACACGACTGATCCGAATCGTCTGCGTGCTTCTCGCGCCGCTGCTGATCGCATTCGCCTCACCCGCGGCGGCCGAGCCTGGCGACGGACAGTGGGACCCGACTCTGCCGCAGACTATGAGCGCCGGCGCGCCCGGCGACCCGGTGGCGATCGCGAACGCGTCGCTGCAGGCGAGCGCGCAGGCCGCCCAGACGACGATGGACCTGGGCCGCAAATTCCTTGGCAGCCTGGGCCTTTTCCCGAATTCCGCCGCCGCGCCCGGCGGGCGGGTCCACGGCGCGCAGGCGATCGAGTATGTGATCCGCCGCGCCGGATCGCAGATGGGGGTGCCCTACTCGTGGGGCGGCGGCAGCCTGACTGGGCCGACCACGGGCGTGGAAGACGGCGCCGGCACTGTCGGGTTCGACTGCTCGGGGTTGATGCGATACGCGTTCGCCGGTGTCGGCGTGCTGATCCCGCGCTTTTCCGGCGACCAGTACAACGCGGGGCGGCACGTTCCGCCGTCAGAGGCCAAACGGGGCGACCTGATCTTCTACGGCCCCGGCGGCAGCCAGCACGTGACGATGTACCTGGGCAACGGCCAGATGCTGGAAGCGTCGTCGCTCGCCGGAAAGGTTACGGTCAGCCCGGTCCGCACCGCCGGCATGACGCCGTACCTGACTCGCATCATCGAGAGCTGAGGCGACGCGCAGCCTGTTGGCAGCGAACCTGCGTCGACGGAACTCCGGACGCCTGGAATAGTTGACGAGGACACACCCCTATCGACAGCGTGGGAGGACCCTTCATGACGTCACCAGGTGGGCCGCCGCAGGCCACCGGAAGTTTTTCGGGGCCGGCGCCTGCACCCGGCGTCCCGGGTGGGCAGGGCACCCCCGCCGGTGGTCCTCCGCCTGACCGAAACGGCGGGCTCGCGTCGGAGGTACACACCCTGGAGCGGGCCGTCTACGAGGTCAAGCGGATCATCGTGGGACAGGACCAACTCGTCGAGCGGATGCTGGTCGGCCTGCTCGCCAAGGGTCACGTCCTGCTCGAAGGCGTGCCCGGCGTGGCCAAGACGCTGGCGGTGGAGACGTTCGCCCGAGTGGTCGGCGGCACGTTCGCCCGCATCCAGTTCACGCCCGACCTGGTGCCCACCGACATCGTCGGTACCCGGATCTACCGCCAGGGCAAGGAGGAGTTCGACATCGAACTCGGCCCTGTTGTGGTGAACTTTCTGCTGGCCGACGAGATCAACCGCGCGCCGGCCAAGGTGCAGTCCGCGCTTCTCGAGGTGATGCAGGAACGCAGGATCTCGATCGGCGGCAAGGACTTTTCGATGCCGAACCCGTTCCTCGTGATGGCTACCCAGAACCCGATCGAGCAGGAGGGCGTGTACGCGCTGCCGGAGGCGCAGCGGGACCGCTTCCTCTTCAAGCTCAACATCGACTACCCGTCACCTGAGGAAGAGCGCGAGATCATCTACCGGATGGGCGTAAAGCCGCCGGAGCCCAAGCAGATCCTCGCTCCCGGGGACCTGGTGCGGCTCCAGGACGTCGCCAGCAACATATTCGTCCACCACGCTCTTGTCGACTACGTCGTGCGCATCGTCACCGCCACTCGCCGCCCCGACCAGTTCGGCATGCCCGACGCCAGGGCCTGGATCGCCTACGGCGCCTCGCCGCGTGCCTCGCTCGGCATCATCGCGGCCGCCCGGGCGCTCGCGCTGGTTCGCGGCCGCGACTACGTGATCCCGCAGGATGTCATCGAGGTCATCCCCGACGTGCTGCGCCACCGGCTGGTGCTGACGTACGACGCGCTGGCCGACGAGATCTCGCCGGAGACCGTGATCACCAGGATCATGCAGACCGTCGCCCTGCCGCAGGTGAATGCCGTCCCGCAGCAAGGACATTCGGTGCACCCGGTGGTGCCCGCTGCGGCGGCCGCGGCTAGCGGTCGGTGAGTCCGTCCGCCGGTCGGACCGTCGACCTGCCGTCGTTGCAGCGCGGCCAGATCCGCGACCCCGAGCTGTCGGCCGCGCTGCGCAAATTGGAGCTCACGGTCAGGCGAAAGCTCGACGGCGTGCTGCACGGCGACCACCTCGGGCTCATCCCCGGGCCGGGCAGCGAGCCGGGCGAGGCGCGGCTGTATCAGCCCGGCGACGACGTCCGCCGGATGGACTGGTCGGTGACCGCCCGCACCACCCACCCGCACGTCAGGCAGATGATCGCCGACCGCGAGCTGGAGACATGGCTTGTGGTCGACATGTCGGCCAGCCTCGACTTCGGCACCACCGGATGTGAGAAGCGCGACCTGGCGGTGGCCGCAGCCGCCGCGATCGCGTTCCTCAACAGCGGTGGCGGAAACCGGCTCGGTGCTCTGATTGCCAACGGGCAGGACATCATTCGGGTACCGGCTCTGTCGGGCCGGATGCACGAGAACACATTGCTGCGAGCGATCGCGACCTCACCGCGGGCTCCCGTCGGTGTGCGTGGTGATCTCGCCGCCGCGATCGACGACCTGCGCCGGCCCGAACGCCGGCGGGGGATGGCGGTGATCATCAGCGACTTCCTCGGGCCGATCAACTGGATGCGTCCGCTGCGTGCGATCTCAGGCCGTCACGAGGTGCTCGGTATCGAGGTCCTCGACCCGCGCGACGTTGAGCTGCCCGACGTCGGCGATGTGATCCTGCAGGACGTCGAGAGCGGCGTCACAAAGGAGTTCACCATCGACGCCAGGCTGCGCGACGACTTCGCCAAGGCCGCAGAGGCCCACCGGGCGGAGGTGGCGCGCACCTTGCGCCGGTGTGATGCGCCACTGTTGTCCCTGCGCACCGACCGCGACTGGATCGCCGACGTGGTGCGGTTCGTGAGCAGAAGACGTCGGGGAGCGATGGCGGGGCGATGAGCGCTTGCGCGAAGAGCAGAAGGCAGCGATGAGCGCTTGCGCGAAGAGCAGAAGGCAGCGATGAGCGCTTGCGCGAAGAGCAGAAGGCAGCGGTAGAGCCCCGATCAACACGACTGAAATGACACAGCTGAAATGACAAGGCCTAATGACACGCGCGTAATGACACGGGTCGGATACGCATGAACGTCCCGCTTTTGGGTCCGATGTCGCTGACGGGCTTCGAGCACACGTGGTGGTTGCTGTTCCTGCTCGTGGTCCTTCTCCTCGTCGGGCTCTACATCGCCGCGCAGATCGCGCGTCAACGCCGGGTGCTGCGGTTCGCCAACATGGAGTTGCTGGAAAGCGTTGCGCCGCAACGCCCGAACCGCTGGCGACACCTGCCGGCCATTCTGCTGGTGATTGCCCTCCTTCTGTTCACCGTCGCGATGGCGGGGCCCACGCGAGACGTGCGGATCCCACGCAACCGCGCAGTGGTGATGCTCGTCATCGACGTGTCGCAGTCGATGCGTGCCACCGACATCGAACCCAGTCGGCTGGCCGCGGCCCAGGTGGCGGCAAAGCAGTTCGCCGACGAGCTGACCCCCGGGATCAACCTGGGCCTGATCTCCTATGCGGGCACCGCGACCGTGTTGGTGTCACCGACGACGAACCGCGAGGCGACCAAGGTCGCGATCGGCAAGCTGCAACTGGCCGATCGCACGGCGACCGGCGAAGGCATCTTCACCGCGCTGCAGGCCATCGCGACCGTGGGTGCGGTGATCGGTGGCGGCGATGCTCCGCCGCCGGCGCGGATCGTGCTGTTCTCGGATGGCAAGGAGACGGTGCCGTCCAACCCCGACAACCCGAAGGGCGCCTACACCGCGGCTCGCACGGCCAAGGATCAGGGTGTGCCGATCTCAACGATCTCGTTCGGCACGCCATATGGCTATGTCGAGATCAACGACCAGCGCCAGCCGGTGCCCGTGGACGACGAGACCATGAAGAAAGTCGCGGAACTCTCCGGTGGCGAGGCGTTCAGCGCGTCCAACCTCAGCGAGCTGAAGAGCGTTTACGCGACGTTGCAGGAGCAGATCGGCTACGAGACCATCCGCGGCGATGCCAGCACAGGATGGCTGCGGCTCGGCTCGCTGATGCTGGCCTTGGCGGCGCTCGCCGCTGTGCTGATCAACCGGCGCTTGCCGAACTGATTTCGGGGAGGACTCCTCGCACGTTAAGTTGGCGGTCATGACTGCGCACGCGAGGAGCAGCAAGTGACTGTGACCGACAATCCGGCCGACACCGCGGGTCAGGCCGCTGCCGGGCGACCGGCCTTCGTCTCCCGCTCCGTGCTGGTGACCGGCGGAAACCGCGGCATCGGACTGGCCGTCGCACGTCGGCTCTCGGCCGACGGACACAAGGTCGCCGTGACCCACCGCGGTTCCGGCGCCCCCGGCGACGACCTGTTCGCCGTCGAGTGCGACGTCACCGACAGCGTCGCCGTCGACGCGGCGTTCACCCGGGTGGAGGAGCACCAGGGGCCGGTCGAGGTGCTGGTGGCAAACGCGGGCGTCAACGCCGACATGCTCATCATGCGGATGAGCGAGGAGAACTTCGAAAAGGTCATCGACGCGAACCTGACCGGTGTGTTCCGGGTGGCCAAACGGGCGTCGCGCAACATGATCAAGAAGCGGTTCGGCCGGATGATCTTCATGGGCTCGGTGGCCGGGCTCACCGGTCTGCCGGGGCAGGCGAACTACTCGGCATCCAAGGCCGGACTGGTCGGCATGGCGCGGTCGCTCACGCGCGAGCTGGGATCGCGGTCCATCACCGCCAACGTCGTCGCGCCGGGCTTCATCGACACCGACATGACCCGTGCGCTGGACCAGAAGCAGCAGGAAACCGCACTGCAGGCCATCCCGCTGCAGCGTATCGGCCACGTCGAGGAGGTCGCAGGCGTGATCAGCTTCCTGGCTTCCGAGGACGCCGGCTACATCTCCGGCGCGGTCATCCCGGTTGACGGCGGCCTGGGCATGGGCCACTGAGACGAAGGACGCACATGGCAGGACTGCTTGAAGGCAAACGGATCCTGGTCACCGGGATCATCACCGACTCGTCGATCGCCTTTCATATCGCCCGGGTAGCACAGGAGGCCGGCGCGGAGCTGGTGTTGACCGGTTTCGACCGGCTGCGGTTGATCCAGCGAATCGTCGACCGCCTGCCGCAGAAGGCTCCGCTGCTTGAGCTCGACGTGCAGAACGACGAGCATCTGGCTTCGTTGGCGGACCGCGTCACCGAGGTGATCGGCGAGGGCAACAAGCTCGACGGCGTCGTGCACTCGATCGGCTTCATGCCGCAGAGCGGGATGGGTGTAAACCCGTTCTTCGACGCGCCATTCGAGGACGTCGCCAAGGGTATTCACATTTCTGCGTTCTCGTACGCATCGCTCGCCAAGGCGCTGTTGCCGATCATGAACCGTGGCGGCGGGATCGTCGGCATGGACTTCGACCCGACCCGCGCGATGCCGGCCTACAACTGGATGACGGTGGCCAAGAGCGCACTGGAGTCGGTGAACCGGTTCGTCGCACGCGAGGCCGGCAAGTACGGCGTACGGTCCAATCTCGTTGCGGCGGGTCCGATTCGGACGCTGGCCATGAGTGCGATTGTCGGCGGCGCGCTCGGCGACGAGGCCAGTGGCCAGATCCAGCTGCTTGAAGAGGGTTGGGATCAGCGGGCTCCGGTCGGCTGGAATATGAAGGATCCCACCCCGGTTGCGAAGACGGTATGTGCCTTGCTGTCTGATTGGCTTCCCGCGACCACCGGAACGGTGATCTACGCCGACGGCGGTGCCAGTACCCAATTGCTGTAGCGCACAATGGAGGCTGATGAGCCGCTTGCGCGAAGAACAATGAAGCTCGATGGTCTCCTGTTGCTGTCATTCGGCGGCCCGGAGGGGCCGGAGCAAGTACGGCCGTTTCTCGAGAACGTCACCCGCGGCCGGGGCGTGCCACCTGAGCGGCTCGACGACGTCGCCCAGCACTATCTGCATTTCGGTGGTGTCTCGCCGATCAACGGAATCAACCGCGCGCTGATCGAGCAGATCCGCGCCGAGCTCGCCGACCGCGGCAGCGAGATGCCCGTGTACTTCGGAAATCGCAACTGGGAGCCCTACGTCGAGGACACCGTCGCGACGATGCGAGACGATGGGATCCGACGAGCCGCGGTGTTCACGACGTCGGCCTGGGCCGGGTACTCCAGCTGCACACAGTATCTCGAAGACATCGCGCGGGCCCGGACGGCTGCCGGCGATGGTGCGCCGGAGCTGGTGAAGCTGCATCAGTATTTCGACCACCCGCGGCTTGTGGAGATGTTCGCCGAGGGGATCGGCGCGGCCGCCGCGACGCTGCCGGACGCGTTGCGTGACAAGGCCCGGCTCGTATTCACAGCGCATTCGATTCCGGTGCAGGCGAGTTCACGCTGCGGGCCTGACCTCTACAGCCGCCAGGTCGGGCACGCAGCCCGGCTGGTCGCCGCCGCGGCAGGGTTTACCGAGTACGACCAGGTGTGGCAGTCACGCTCGGGACCGCCGCGAATTCCGTGGCTGGCACCTGACGTTGCGGACCATCTGACCCATCTCGCGGCCGAGGGCACCGTGGCGGTGATCGTCTGCCCGGTCGGCTTTGTCGCCGACCACATCGAAGTCGTCTGGGACCTCGACCAGGAGCTGCGGCAGCAGGCGGAGACATTGGGCATCGCATTCGCACGGGCAGCCACCCCGAATGCGGACCGCCGATTCGCACGGCTGGCCGTGGACCTCGTCGACGAATTGCGTTACGGGCGCGAGCCGGCGCGCATGCCCGCCGAGAATCCGCCACCGCTGTACGGGTTTTCGGTGAACGGCGCGCTCTGCACGGGGGACTGCGGCTACCGGCGCCAAGCTGAGTGAAGGATCGCGGCGACTGCCGCCATCCGGGCGGACCGGACCACGGTGGAGAGGGGTTTGAGCGCATCGCTGGCGATCTGCACCTCCGACAACTGGGTGCCGATCGGCATAAGGCCCGAACTGACTCGCAGGATCGCGTCGACGTGTGCCGCGTTCTCCAGTACCCGCAGGGCCCGCGGCGGCGCGCCGCCGGGAGCGCGATGGGCGCGGGCGGATTCGAGCAGCTCTTCCACCATGCCGCGCGGGTCAGCGACGTCGAAACCGGGACGAATGGTCCCGAGCGCGTCGGCGGCTGAGCGCACCGCGGACCGCAACGCGTATTCGGCCTCGGCCAGATCGAGGTGATCAGGCGGCGGCGCGCCGGGCAACGAGTAGACCGTCCACATCAGCGCCTGCGGTTCGACCTCGTCAGGGTCGGATTCACCATCGCCGAAGTCGAATTCAGGCACCAGGCCGATGGCCGGTCCGGGACCACCCGCCACCACCACCGCCTCGCCGGCGGCCAGAGCGTCGCGCTCGAACTGGGTGTCCGCGGCCAACCCCCGCACGTCGCCGGGAATGGGCGCCAAGATGCCGATGGCGGGCCCACCGATGCCGCTGCGGGTTGCGGTCGTGCGCAACGTCTGCAGCAGAGTGACGACGCTGGCCTCGTCGAAATCCGGCCACGGAAGCCCGGTATGGCCGGCCGTCACGGAATCATAGGCGGTAACGAAATGCTTTGGTGCCCAAAGTGATAACGCGTCGAGAACGTCGTCAGGCGCAGCCGAGCCGGCGAGCCAGGCGTTGGCCCACACCGACAGCGACACACTCGGGCACCACATGATGGCCGAGTGTAATAGTTCGCCGCGGCCCCGGCTGGTTACGCGCTAGGGTGAAAACATGCCTATGGCCCTCATTTGGCTGATCGCAGCGCTGGTGTTGGCGGGCGCGGAGGTGCTGACCGGCGACCTGTTCCTGCTGATGCTGGGCGGCGGCGCGCTCGCCGCGGCGGGAGCCAACTGGTTGTTCGACTTGCCCATCTGGGCGGACGGGCTCGTGTTCCTCGTCGTGTCGGTGCTGCTGCTCGTCGGTGTGCGTCCGGCACTGCGCCGTCACCTGACCGCTGGCAGGGGGCTGCCGGAACCGATGAAGGAGCTGGAGGGCAAGAGCGCGCTGGTGCTCGACAAAGTGGCGCGCCATGAAGGTCAGGTGAAGCTCGACGGCCAGGTGTGGACGGCCCGGCCGTTGAACGAGAACGATGTCTACCACCCTGGCGACCATGTGACCGTCGTGCAGATCGACGGCGCCACCGCGGTCGTGTCAAAGATCGTCTAGAGAAGACTGGACGAAGAAGGAAGGAATCCGCAATGGATGGTGCCGTCGCCGGCCTGGTTTTTCTCGCCGTGCTTGTGGTGTTAGCGATCATCATCGTGGCGAAATCCGTCGCATTGATCCCGCAGGCCGAGGCCGCGGTGATCGAGCGGCTGGGCCGCTACAGCAAGACCGTGTCGGGTCAGCTGACGCTGCTGCTGCCGTTCATCGACAGAATCCGCGCGCGGGTGGACTTGCGCGAGCGGGTGGTGTCGTTCCCTCCGCAGCCCGTGATCACGGAGGACAACCTGACCGTCAACATCGACACCGTCGTCTACTTTCAAGTCACCAATCCACAGGCGGCGGTGTACCAGATCAGCAACTACATCGTCGGTGTCGAGCAGCTGACCACCACCACATTGCGCAACGTGGTCGGCGGTATGACGCTCGAGCAGACGCTGACCTCAAGGGACCAGATCAACGGCCAGCTCCGCGGTGTGCTCGACGAGGCCACCGGCCGGTGGGGCCTGCGGGTGGCGCGCGTAGAGCTGCGTAGCATCGATCCGCCGCCGTCGATCCAGGACTCGATGGAAAAGCAGATGAGGGCCGACCGCGAGAAGCGCGCGATGATCCTGACCGCCGAGGGCAGCCGCGAGGCCTCCATCAAGCAGGCCGAGGGGCAGAAGCAGGCGCAGATCCTCGCGGCCGAAGGTGCCAAGCAGGCCGCGATCCTGGCCGCCGAGGCGGACCGGCAGTCGCGGATGTTGCGGGCACAGGGCGAGCGCGCCGCGCAGTACCTGCAAGCACAGGGGCAGGCCAAGGCGATCGAGAAGACGTTCGCAGCGATCAAGGCCGGCCGGCCCACCCCGGAGTTGCTCGCCTACCAGTACCTGCAAACCCTGCCGCTGATGGCCAAGGGCGAGGCGAACAAGGTGTGGGTGGTGCCGAGCGATTTCGGTTCGGCGCTGCAGGGCTTCACGAAGCTGCTCGGTGCGCCGGGTGACGACGGCGTGTTCCGCTACCAACCGTCGCCGGTCGACGAAAATCTGCCAAAGCCGGAGGACGACTCGGCGGAGGTGGCCGACTGGTTCAACACGCAAACCGACCCCGAGATAGCGCAAGCGGTCGCCGCCGCTGTGGCTGACGCGCGATCTTCAGACGTCAGCGCTATCGGCGCGGCTCCTGCGGACCCGCTCCCGCCGATGCAGTACCCGCCGTTGTCGCAGCAGGACCAATCGTCGTCGGGACCGCGGCACGGCAATTCGCTGGAACTGTGAGCAGCGGCACGCTGACCTCGCCGAAGACCTACGTCGCGCTTGCCGCTTTCGAGGCCGGCGACGCGGTGGCGTGCGCGATCCCGCTTCGGTTCATTGCGAAGATTCTCGACGATCTGGGAATGCCGCCGGGCATTCGCTGGGTCATTACGGTCGCGAAGGCGGCCGCCGCGGTCGGGTTGTTGTCGGTGGTGCGCTTTCCCGGTCTGGCGAGGCTGACCACGGCGATGCTGACGTTGTACTTCGTGCTCGCCGTGGGCGCGCACATCCGTGCGCGCGACCGGATCGTGAACGCGATCCCGGCGGCGTCGTTCTTGGTGACGTTCGCGGTGATGACGGTAAAGGGGCCGGGAGAGCGGATCGGCTAGGCCGGAACGGCTTCCGCGGGCTCGTCGCGGACATGGTCGCGGCGGTGCGCTCGGAGTTCGCGCACCAGTCCGACGATGCCGATGCTCGCTGTGCACAGCGACACCACGAAAAGCAGCGGGCTGATGTGTCCGGTCAGCGCGTCGCCGAGCACCACCACGGCCAGGGTGCCGGGTAGCAGGCCGACGAACGTGGCCAGCGTGTAGGGCACGACCCGTACCGCCGAAGCGCCGGCGGCGTAGTTGATCACCGAGAAGGGCACCGCCGGGATCAATCGCAGCGATACGACCACCGGCCAGCCGCGCCGGCGCAGCCGTGCGTCGACCTTCTCGATCGCGGGATGGCTGACGAGGTGGTCGAGCTGCCAGCCGACCGCACGCACCAGCCACAACGCGATCAGCGCACTGAGCGTGCTCGCCAACACCGCCAGGCTGACGCCGAGCAGAGGTCCGAACAGCAGGCCGGCGGCCAGCGTGAACGCGGTGCGGGGGAATGGGAACACCGTGACGACGACGTGTGCGGCGAGGAACGCCAGCGGGACCCACGGTCCGACCGACGTCGCCCAGTCGCGAAGCTGGACGGCGGTGGGCATCGGCACGAACACGGCGATTGCGACCAAGATCACAATGGCGATCAGCGTGGCGACGATGCGCCGTTGCGACACCTGCCGCGCAGTCACTGCGACCGCAAACCGCAGGCCAGAAAGCCCGTCGCGCACTTTGCCCGTGATCACGCCTATTTACCCTACGGCGTTGGGCCGCTGTGCATCATTTAGCCTGGTGGCGTGTCAGTAGAAGCCCTCGGCGAATGGCGGTCGCAGGTGGCCGCTGTGCTGGCCAAGAGCACGCGTCGCGATCCGGCCGATCTTCCCGCCGATCCGGAACGTCTGCTCGATACGCCGACCTATGAAGGTTTCCCCGTCCGTCCGCTCTATACCGCGCTGGACGCCCGGCCCGAAGGCCCGTTGCCGGGCCGGTGGCCGTTCGTTCGCGGCGGTGACGCGCTGCGCGACGTCAACACGGGATGGAAAGTCGCCGAGGCATTTCCGTCGCCGGAGGACACGGGCGTCGGCGAGCTCAACGGCGCGGCGCTGCTGGCGTTGACGGAAGGAGTCGGCGCGCTGGTGCTTCGGGTGGGTGAGGCCGGCGGTAAAAGAGGCATAGCGCCCGGCGACCTTGATCGTCTGCTCGAGGGCGTGTTCCTCGAGCTGGTCCCGATCGTCATCGATGCGGGTGCCGATTTCGTCGCGGCCGCCGACGCAGTGCTGGCTCTGGTGGCTCGGGTCGATGAGGACAAGCACCCGATGCTGTCGGTGGATCTGGGCGCGGATCCGCTGACCGCCACGGTGAGCGGCCGCGCGGCGCCGAGCCTCGAGGACGTCATCGCGACCGCGTCGCACACCGGCGGCTATCGCGGCGGAGTGCGGGCGATAACCGTGGACGGGCCGGTGTTTCACAACCGCGGCGCCAGCGCGTCATGGGAACTGGCGGCCAGCATCGCGGCGGGTGTGGCCTACGTGCGCTTGCTTCCTGCGCTGAGCCCGGCGCACGCGCTGCGCCAGATCAGCTTTCGCTTCTCCGCAGACGACGATCAGTTC
Source organism: uncultured Actinomycetota bacterium (assembly GCA_963744085.1). Taxonomy (GTDB): domain Bacteria; phylum Actinomycetota; class Actinomycetes; order Mycobacteriales; family Mycobacteriaceae; genus Mycobacterium. The sequence goes on along the minus strand of CAVUSK010000008.1, from coordinate 68,173 downwards.
ATGACGATCGCGAAATTCCGTGCGGCGCGGCAGCTTTGGGCCCGGATCGCCGAGGTGGCCGGCGCGTCAGGCGCGGGGGCGGCGACCATGCACGCTGTCACATCGCTGCCGATGATGACACAGCGGGACGCATGGGTGAACATGCTGCGCACCACGGTCGCAGCGTTCGGCGCCGGTGTCGGCGGAGCGGATACGGTTTTGGTCGAACCGTTCGACGCCGCGATCCCCGGCGGCGCGCCCGGCGTCAGCCCCGGCTTCTCGCGCCGGATCGCGCGCAACACCCAGCTGCTCCTGCTGGAAGAGTCCAACATCGGTCGAGTGCTGGATCCGGCCGGCGGCTCGTGGTACGCCGAGGACCTCACCGAAGCGTTGGCGCAGCAGGCGTGGCGCCACTTCCAGGCGATCGAGGCGCGCGGCGGGTTCGTCGACGCACACGACTTCCTCATCGCCGAGCTTGCGGCGGTGCGCGACAAGCGAATCGACGACATCGATCACCGGCGCACCAAGATCACCGGCGTCAACGAGTACCCGAACCTCGCAGAGCCGCCCCTCCCGCAGACCGGTGACGTGACCGGCATCCGCAGATACGCAACGGACTTCGAGGCGCTGCGCGACCGCTCGGACGAGTTCCTGCAGCGCACCGGAACCCGGCCGCGAGTGTTGCTGCTGCCGCTGGGACCGCTTGCCGAGCACAACGTCCGTGTCACGTTCGCGACAAACCTGTTGGCGTCGGGCGGTATTGAGGCAGTCAACCGCGGACCGCTCGGCGAGACGACGATTGCCGATGCGGTGGAGCAAGCCGGCGGCACGGACATCGCGGTGATCTGCGGTACCGATGCCCGATACGGCGCTGAAGTCGCGGGGGTGGTCGAGGCTGCGCATGCGGCCGGCATCGGCACGATCTATCTGGCCGGACCGCAGAAAGCGGTCGCCGAGCTGGACGAGTCGCACTTGCCCGATGACTACCTGACAGCCACGATCGACGCCGTCCATGCGCTGTCGAACCTGCTCAGTCGATTGGGGGCGTGAACAGATGACGAGTTCTGATGTCACCGGTCAAGCAGTCGGCAGCTTCGCCGATGTGCCGCTGCACGGCGACGAGGTCGCCACCGCTCCCACCGAAGCCGAGGTCACCGCGCACGTCGCCGCGGCTGCCGCGGCGCACGGCTACACCCCCGAGCAATTGGACTGGCACACACCCGAAGGCATCGTCGTCAAACCGGTCTACACCGCTGCGGACCGCGCTGCGACAGTCGCCGAGGGCTATCCCCTCGACAGTTTCCCGGGTGAACCGCCGTACCTTCGTGGACCGTACCCGACCATGTATGTCAATCAGCCGTGGACGATTCGCCAATACGCGGGCTTCTCCACCGCAGCCGAGTCGAATGCGTTCTATCGGCGCAATCTGGCCGCGGGCCAGAAGGGGCTGTCCGTCGCGTTCGACCTCGCCACTCACCGCGGATACGACTCCGATCATCCGCGGGTTCAGGGTGACGTTGGAATGGCCGGGGTGGCAATCGATTCCATTCTCGACATGCGGCAGCTGTTCGACGGCATCGACCTGTCGACCGTTTCGGTGTCGATGACGATGAACGGCGCGGTGCTGCCGATCCTGGCGCTGTATGTGGAGGCAGCCGAGGAACAGGCTGTGCCGCCCGAGAAGCTGACCGGGACCATCCAGAACGACATTCTCAAGGAGTTCATGGTCCGCAACACCTATATCTACCCGCCGAAGCCCTCGATGCGGATCATCTCCGACATCTTCGCGTACACCAGCGCAAAGATGCCGAAGTTCAACTCGATCTCGATATCCGGCTATCACATCCAAGAGGCCGGTGCGACAGCGGATCTCGAGTTGGCCTACACCCTTGCCGACGGCGTCGAGTACATCAAGGCGGGATTGGATGCCGGCTTGGACATCGACCAGTTCGCGCCGCGGCTGTCGTTCTTCTGGGGCATCGGGATGAATTTCTTCATGGAGGTGGCTAAGCTTCGCGCAGGCCGCGTGCTGTGGAGCGAGCTAGTGGCCCAGTTCGAGCCGAAAGACCCGAAATCCCTTTCGCTGCGTACGCATTCGCAAACCTCCGGCTGGTCGTTGACTGCCCAGGATCCGTTCAACAATGTCGCGCGAACCTGTATCGAGGCGATGGCCGCAACCCAGGGCCATACCCAGTCGTTGCACACCAACGCGCTCGACGAAGCGCTCGCGCTGCCCACCGACTTCTCCGCACGCATCGCCCGCAATACGCAGTTGCTGCTGCAGCAGGAGTCCGGCACCACGCGACCGATCGATCCATGGGGCGGTTCGTATTACGTCGAATCGCTCACCCATCAGTTGGTCGAGAGGGCCCGCGCGCATATCCGCGAGGTTGCCGAACACGGCGGTATGGCCCAGGCGATAAGCGACGGCATCCCGAAGTTGCGCATCGAAGAAGCCGCCGCTCGCACACAAGCCCGCATCGACTCCGGTCAACAGCCGGTGATCGGGGTGAACAAGTATCAGGTCGACGAGGACCAGGCGATCGAGGTGCTGAAGGTCGAGAACAGCAGAGTGCGCGCCGAGCAACTGGCCAAGCTCCAACAGCTGCGCGCCGATCGCGACCAGTCGCAGGTGGACGCAGCGCTGGCCGAGTTGACCAGGGCGGCCGGCGGGGACGGCAACCTGTTGGAGTTGGCGATCAACGCCGCACGTGCCAAGGCCACCGTCGGGGAGATCTCCGATGCGTTGGAGAAGGTGTTCGGGCGCCATCAGGCCGAAATCCGTACCATTTCCGGCGTCTACCGCCACGAGGTCGGAGGGAAAGGAAACATCACGCCGTTTTCCAAAGCTAGCGAGCTCGTCGAAAAGTTCGCCGAGGCCGACGGCCGGCGACCCCGGATCCTGGTTGCCAAGATGGGGCAGGACGGCCACGACCGGGGACAGAAAGTGATCGCAACCGCGTTCGCGGACATCGGCTTTGACGTGGATGTCGGATCGCTGTTCTCAACGCCTGAGGAGGTGGCGCGCCAAGCCGCCGACAACGACGTGCACGTGATCGGCGTTTCCTCGCTGGCGGCCGGGCACTTGACGTTGGTCCCGGCACTGCGGGACGCGTTGGCCCAAGTAGGCCGACCCGACATCATGATCGTGGTGGGCGGTGTCATTCCGCCTGGCGATTTCGACGAGTTGTACGCCGCCGGCGCGGCCGCGATCTTCCCACCCGGCACGGTAATCGCCGACGCCGCTGTCGGCCTATTGCACAAGCTCGCCGAGCGGCTGGGGTACACGCTGAGCTGATGGACAACTCCGCTGGAGCCGGAGGGCCGGCGACATCAAGCGCAGCAGACATTGAGGCGCTCGCCGAGGCCGTTCGCCGCGGTGACCGTACGGAACTGTCGCGTGCCATCACGCTGGTCGAGTCGGCCCGCCCCGATCATCGGCAGCAGGCGCAGCAGCTGCTGCTCGGGCTGCTGCCCTATGCCGGGAGTGCTCTGCACGTGGGCATCACCGGTGTTCCGGGCGTCGGCAAGTCGACGGCCATCGAGGCGCTGGGAACGATGCTGACCGAGCAGGGCCACCGCGTCGCGGTGCTTGCGGTCGATCCGTCGTCGACGCGAACGGGCGGCTCGATCCTTGGCGATAAGACCCGAATGGCCCGGCTGGCAGTAAATCCCGATGCCTACGTGCGTCCGTCGCCGACCTCGGGAACGCTGGGCGGTGTCACCAAGGCCACCCGCGAGACCATCGTGCTGCTGGAAGCCGCGGGGTTCGATGTGATCCTGGTGGAGACGGTCGGTGTGGGCCAGTCCGAGGTAGCGGTGGCCAACATGGTCGACTGCTTCGTGTTCCTGACCCTGGCCCGGACGGGAGATCAGTTGCAGGGCATCAAGAAAGGTGTCCTGGAACTCGCCGACATCGTGGTGGTGAACAAGGCCGACGGCGAACACACCACCGAGGCGAAGGCGGCGGCGCGCGAACTGACGATGGCGTTGCGGCTGATCTATCCGCGCGACACCCTGTGGCGCCCGCCGGTTCTGACGATGAGCGCGCTGGAAGGCACTGGACTCCAGGAACTGTGGGACACGGTGCTGCGGCACCGCGACGTGCTGACGGAGGCGGGGGAGTTCGAGACGAAACGGCGCCAACAGCAGGTGGACTGGATGTGGTCCATGGTGCGTGACACGGTGCTCGACCGCGTGCTGTCCGACCCGGGGGTGAACGATATTCGCGCGGAGGTGGAACGGCAGGTTCGTGACGGCGAGTTGACGGCAGCGCTGGGCGCGCAGCGTATTCTCGACACCACATCAGGCAGTTAACAGAACGATAACTTTGGGTTTCTTTGGGCACCTAACGGGTCATTATTGGGGTTGTGACGCGCGCGAATCTGCATCTCATCGATAGCGGGTTGCCCAACGGCGTTCAGGGCGCAGCCGACCCGCAGTTCGCATGCGCGATCAGGTTGTTCTCGAAGCTTTTCCCGGGCCGCCGGTTCGGGGGCGGTGCGCTGGCGGTATACCTGGACGGCCAACCGGTGGTCGACGTGTGGACGGGATGGTCAGACCGCCGCGGTGATGTGCTGTGGTCGGCCGACACCGCCGCAATGGTGTTTTCGGCAACGAAGGGTGTGGCCGCCACCGTCATTCACCGCCTAGTCGACCGCGGGCTGCTGAGCTACGACGTGCCCGTTGCCGAGTTCTGGCCCGAGTTCGGCGCGAACGGCAAGTCGTCAATCACGGTCCGGGACCTGATGGGGCACCGCGCCGGGCTGTCACACCTCAACGGTGTCAGTAAGTTCGAACTGCTTGACCACCTCCTGATGGAGGCCCGGATGGCGGCCGCTCCGGTCACCCGCCTCTTGGGCCACCCGGCATACCACGCATTGACTTACGGCTGGCTGGTTTCCGGTCTGGCACGCGCGGTGACCGGCCTCGGCATGCGTGAACTGATCCGAACCGAAGTGGCACGCCCGCTGAACACCGACGGACTGTATCTGGGGCGACCGTCGGCCGATGCGCCCACCCAGTGTGCGCAGATCCTTACGCCGCAATCCACCCGGGCCAACCACCTGTTCAACTTTCTTGCGCCCAAATACGCCGCGCTATGGTTCTCCGGCGGGTTCGGGTCGATGTACTTCCCAGGCGCTAAGTCCTTTGTGCAAGGCGACATTCCGTTCCTTGATAGCCGAGATCCCTTCGGTCAACGGGGTGGTGACCGCTCGCGCGTTGGCGAAGATGTACGGCGCTATCGCCAACTGCGGTCGTATCGACGGGATTCGGTACCTGTCGGCAGAGCTCGTGCGCGGATTCACTGGCAGGCCGAGCCTGCGACCCGACCTCAACATCATGGTGCCGCTTGCGTGGCACCTGGGCTACCACTCCGTGCCGCTCCCCGGTGTGCTGCCCGGATTCGGGCACGCCGGCCTTGGCGGCTCCATCGGGTGGGCTGACCCGAGCAGTGGAATGTCGATCGGCTTTGTGCACAACCGGCTGCTGACGCCGATGTTGTTCGACCAGGCGACGTTCGTGGGACTGGGCAGCCTGATGCGCCGCGGCGCCGAAGCGGCGCGCAAGCGGGGACCGCAGGTCGTGCCGCATTTCGGCGCGCCGTATCCGGAGCCGCCCAGCGAGGTTGCGGGTTAGTTGGCTACGCGTCTTCCATCCGGAAGCCGACTTTCATCGTCACCTGGACATACGCGACCGCGCCGTCGGCGAGCTGGCCATTTGCGGATCGCCGCGACTCACGCCGCCAACGCATCGTCTCCTCGGCCACCCCCACCCCGAGAGGCTCGTGCCCAATCCGCTCAGAAGTTACTACAGCTATTGAAAACCTGTTGGATAACTCCAAAGTACTGCTGAGCCCCTGGCTGGCTCTGCATCATCTGGGCCATGCGCAGCCGTTTATCCGGCGACGCGGCGAGGAACTGTTGCAAACCGGACGCATTCTGCGGGAATGCGCTGAATTGCGCAGCCATTGCCGGATCTTGCGCATTGAGCGCCGACATCACCTGCGGGTAACTGCAGGTTGTGTTGACGATCGGACCCAGATCGGGATCTGCGGACGCGACCCCGGCCCCAGCGGCTAACGACAACGCCAGACCGCCAACCGCGACGGCCAGTCTGCTCAACGGCAGTTTGATCATTTGTGGGCTCCTTCCCCTCTTGCACCGACTGTAACCGCTCAACTCAAACCTTGGGCCGAGATGGCCCAACATCGGCCAACTAGCACCATCTAATCAGCCAGAGCACGGTTCAGCGCCGTGGGTACGCCGCGCCTTCGCCCGCGTCCATGTGCTTAGCGTGCTGCCCTATTTCCTTCGCAGGCAAGGCGTGCGCGAGCTCGGCTTGCTGGCCCCAGTACCGGTGTCACCGGTACAGGTCGCCAATGTTGTTCGCTACCGGGCTCTTCCCGCAGTGGCGTTGCCGTCGTTACCGCGAGTGGTGGGTGAGCCGTAACGCCGATGGATCCAGCGGCGCGACTTCAGTGCCGCCACGCACGACATGCCGAGCGGACACCGTAAACCATGGGGCGCCGAACCCGTTTCTTTGCGAACTAGACGGACGGTCTCGGGAACTCGGTTGTGTCTGCGTCGTCGTCGGACTGGTCCCCCCTGAGCAGCAAAGACCGCACCAGCGGACGGGGTCCTAACGGTCGAAGCATTTGACTGGCCGGGCGCGGACGAACTACTTGCGGCCACCAGAACCAGCGTCCAAGCAGCGCGGCGATCGACGGTGTCATGAACGAGCGCACGATCAAGGTGTCGAACAACAGACCGAGACCGATGGTTGTACCGATCTGACCGATAATCCGCAAATCGCTGACCGCCATCGATGCCATAGTGAAAGCGAATACCAGCCCTGCCGACGTGACCACCTTGCCCGTACCGCCCATTGCTCGGATGATCCCCGTCTTTATGCCGGCGTCTAATTCCTCCTTCATTCGCGATACGAGCAGCAAATTGTAATCAGACCCCACGGCCAGAAGGATGATCACAGACATCGCCAGGACCATCCAGTGCAATCTCATGCCCAGAATATACTGCCAGAGCAGCACCGAGAGGCCAAAGGATGCGCCCAAGGAAAGTGCCACCGTCCCCACGATCACCAATGCTGCGATAAAACTTCGCGTGATGATCAGCATAATGATGAAAATAAGGCAGAGCGCAGCAATTCCCGCGATCCAGAGATCGTATGTCGAGCCGTCTGCCCAGTCTTTATACGTTGACGCCGTGCCGGCCATATAGATCTTAGCGCTCGTCAGTGGTGTCCCCTTGAGCGCCTCGTCGGCGGCCGACCTAATCTGGTCGATACGCGCTATACCCTCGGGAGTCGCGGGATCGCCCCTATGCGAAATGAAGAATCGAGCCGCCTTTCCATCCGGAGAGAGGAAGGCATTCATCGCGCGCTGGAAGTCCGGGTTCTGGAAAATCTCCGGCGGCAGGTAGAAGGAATCGTCGTTCTGGGCGGCGTCGAACGCCTCTCCCATTGCGCTGGCGTTTTGGCCCATTTCGTCTAACTGGCCGAACATGCCTGACATGGTGGCGTGCATGGTTAGCATCATGGTCCGCGCGCTCTGCATGGTCTCGATCATTGGCGGGAACTGGTTGAGCAGCTGCGGCATCAGCGCATCCAGTTGATCGAGATCTTTGGTGAGATCTTGCAGCTTATTGGAAACCTCGTCAATGCTGTCGATCGAATCAAAAATGGATCTCAGCGACCAGCAGATGGGAATGTCGAAGCAGTGTGGTTCCCAGTAGAAGTAATTGCGGATCGGCCGCCAGAAATCGTCGAAATCTGCAATGTGGTCCCTCAACTCACTGGTGATCGCGGCCATCTCATGCGTTTCGCCGACCATGCGATGAGTCGTGTTGACGAGCTGTTGCATCGATGCGTACATCTGTTTCATTACGTTGGCCATCGTCGCGATGTCATCGGCCTGCTTGAGCATGTCGTTGATGCGGGCTTTCATGAAATTCATAGTTTGTAGCTGGCCAGCATTTTGCACGCTAATCAGAAATGGTATCGAAGTATGGCCGATTGGGGTTCCCTCGGGTCGAGTTATGCCCTGCACCCGAGAAATCCCTTTAACCCGGAAAATTGCCTTGGCGAGTTTGTTCAGCACCAGAAAATCTGCCGGATTACGCATATCGTGGTCGGCCTCGATCATCAGAATGTCTGGCTGCATTCGTGACTGGGAGAAATGCCGTTCAGCCGCCGCATAGCCCAAATTGGCTGGAATGTCTTTGGGTATATAGAGTCGGTCGTTGTAGCTTGTCGTATAGCCCGGCAGCGTCAGTAGACCGATCAGCGCGATCGCGCAAGCGGCAGCCAGAATGGGCGCGGGCCAGCGGGCAATCGCCGTGCCCACCCGTCGCCATCGCCGAACCCTGATTCTGCGCTTGGGTTCGAATAGCCTGAAGCGACTTCCTACGGCCAGAACCGCCGGAACCAGCGTCACCGCGACCGCGACTGCAGCGAGCATGCCAACTGAGCACGGGATGCCCATGGTCTCGAAGTAGGGCAGCCGGGTAAAGCTCAGGCAGAAGATTGCCCCGGCGATCGTCAGACCGGACGCCAAGACAACGCGACCGACCCCGCGATACGTGGTGTAGTAGGCCGTTTCCGGGTCCTCGCCCGCCTGACGTGCCTCTTGATATCGACCGACGAAGAATATCCCGTAATCGGTTCCGGCCGCGATGCTGAGGAAAATCAGCATATTAATGGCAAAGGTCGAGAGCACAAGAATATCGTTATGGCCGAGAAACGCCACGATTCCTCGGGCCGCCGCTAATTCGACGCCGACCATCACCAACAGCAGAATCACGGTAACGACTGAACGGTAGATAAGGAGGAGCATCGTGAAGATGATCGCGACGGTTACCACAGTGATCTTCAGAATGGATCTGTTCCCACTGTGTTGCGTATCCGAAACGAGCGGTGCCGGACCGGTGACATAGACCTTGACCCCGGAAGGCGGCGGAGACCGGTTCACGATATTCCGGACCGCGGCAACTGATTCGTCCCCCAAGGTAGTGCCTTGGTTGCCGGCCAGATTCAGTTGCACGTATGCAGCCTTGCCATCGGGGCTTTCTACGCTCGTCGCCGTGAGTCGATCGCCCCAGAAATCCTGCACATGCTCCACATACTGCGGATCGTTTCTTAACTCACGAACCAATCCCGCATAGTATTGGTGAGCCTCGTCCCCGAGCGGCTGCTCTCCTTCCAGCACGATCATCGCGAAACTATCCGAATCGGATTCTTTGAAGTTCTTGCCCATGCGTGTCATTGCCTGCACCGACGGTGCATCTTTGGGCATGAGTGATACGGAATGCTTTTGCCCGACCCGTTCCAGCGATGGGATTGCCGCTGCCCAGTCCCCGCCGACGGATGCCAGAGTTACAATCAGAATCAGCCCCAGCCAAGCCAGGATGATAAACGGCGAAAACCTGCGTATTGTCCGCGCTATGAAGGGCGGCCGGGGGCGTTCGGTGCTCATGCGGCCTTCGCTAGTTCCTCAGCATCAAGGAACGTACCAGCGAACGCGACCCTACCGGCCGAAGTAGGGCGCTGGCGGGGCGGGGCCGCACTTGTTGCGGCCACCAGAACCAGCGTCCCAGCAGCGCAGCGATAGATGGCGTCATGAACGCACGCACGACCAACGTGTCGAACAAGAGGCCGAGGCCAATGGTGGTACCGACCTGACCTATGACGCGCAAGTCGCTGACAATCATGGACGCCATAGTGAAGGCGAACACCAGGCCTGCAGCAGTCACGACCTTGCCGGTACCGCCCATTGCTCGGATGATGCCCGTGTTTATACCCGCGCCTATTTCCTCTTTTATCCTTGATACCAGCAGCAAATTGTAGTCAGACCCCACCGCCAAAAGGATGATCAAAGACATGACCATCACGACCCAGTGTATTTGCAGGCCGACAAGATACTGCCAGACGAGCACGGATAATCCGAAGGATGCGCCCAGCGAAAGCACTACCGTACCCACGATGACAAGGGCGGCAATAAGACTTCGCGTCATGAGCAGCATAATGATGAAGATAAGGCACAGCGCAGAGATGCCCGCGATCAAGAGATCGTATGTTGTCCCGTCGATCACGTCTTTCACCATCGCCGCGCTGCCGGTGAGTTGGATCTTCGCGTCTTCTAGCGGAGTTCCTTTGAGCGCCTCTTCGGCCGCGGTCTTTATCGCGTCGACCCGCGCGACGCCCTCGGGTGATATCACCTCGCCCCTCTGCGAAATGAACAGACGGACAGCCTTCCCGTCCGGCGACAGGAACACGTCCATGACGCGTTTGAAGTCTGGGTTCTTGAAAACCTCGGGCGGCAGGTAGAACGAATCGTCGTTCTTGGCGGCGTCGAACGCATTTCCCATGGCGCTGGCGTTTTGGCTCACTTCGTCCATCTGGCCGAAAATGCCGGACATGGTGCTGTGCATGGTTAGCATCATGGTCCGCATGCTCTGCATGGTCGCGATCATCGCCGGGAACTGGTTGAGCAGCTGCGGCATTAGCGCATCCAGTTGATCGAGGTCTTTGGTGAGATCGTGCAGCTTATCGCTAATCTCGTCGACACCGTCAATTGTGTCAAATACCGATCTCAGCGACCAGCAGATGGGAATGTCGAAGCAGTGTGGTTCCCAGTAGAAGTAATTGCGGATCGGCCGCCAGAAATCGTCGAAATCCGCAATATGGTCTCTCAACTCATCCGTGATCGCGGCCATGTCATGCGTTTCGGCGACCATGTGATGAGTCGTGTTGACGAGCTGCTGCATCAGGTCGTACATCCGCTGCATTAGGCTAATCGTTGTCGACATCTCATCGGCCTGCTTGAGCAAGTCGTTCATGCGTTCTTTCTGGAACGGCAAGACTGCTAGCTGGCTCGCACTTTGCATGCTGAGCAGAAAAGGTATCGAAGTGTGTCCGATCGGGCCTGCCGCCGGCCGAGTCGGGCCCTGCACACTGGAAATGCCTGGAACGGCGTAGACGGCCTTGGCGAGTTTGTTCAGGATCAGAAAATCTGTTGGATTGCGCAGATCATGATCGGCTTCGACCAATAGGATATCGGGTGCCGTCATCCGGGATTGCGAAAAGTGCCGCGCTGCGGCCGTCAACCCCTGATTGGCGGGAATATCTTTGGGAATATAATTCGCGTCGTTGTAGCTGGCCTTGTATCCCGGCAGCGCCAATAGCCCGATAAGCGCGACTGCCAATGTCGCGGCGAGAATGGGCGCGGGCCACCTGACGATCGCGGTGCCTATCCGTCGCCACCGACGAGCCCGGACAATGCGCTTGGGCTCGAATAGCCCAAAGCGGCTGCCTACGGCAATCGCGGCCGGAACCAGCGTGAGGGCCACCGCGACCGCGACGAGCATGCCCACTGCGCACGGGATGCCCAGGGTTTGGAAAGAGGGCAGCCGAGTGAAGCTGAGGCAGAAAACGGCTCCGGCGATAGTCAAGCCGGACGCCAAGACAACCTTCGCCACCCCGCGATACGTCGTGTAGTAAGCCGTTTCCCGATCCTCGCCGGCCTGGCGTGCCTCTTGATACCGACCGAAAAAGAATATCCCGTAGTCCGTTCCAGCAGCGAGCCCGAGAGATACCAGCAGATTGACGGCGTAGGTAGTAAGACCAATAAACTCATGATGGCCGAGAAATGCCACGATTCCTCGCGCCACCTGCAATTCTATGCCGACCATCAGCAATAAGAGAATTACGGTGATAATTGAACGAAAGAAGAGCAGCAACATGATGAGGATCACTGCCATGCTCAACGCAGTGACTCTGACGACGGTGCTGTTGCCACTTTTCCCTAGATCCGCAGCGAGCGCCGCGGAGCCCGTGATATACGCCTTGACCCCCGGCGGCGGTGGTGTCCGATCCACGATGTTTTTGACGGCATCGGCCGATTCGTTTGCCGATGTTTCGCCCAGGTTGCCGGTGAGGTCCAGTTGAACAAACACGGCCTTACCATCGGCGCTTTCCGCGGCGCCCGCCGTGAGGGGGTCGCCCCAGTAATCATGGACGTGCTTTACATGCGGATCGTCTTTCAGCTGGCGAATCAAATTAGCGTAGTACTGGTGAGTATCGTCGCCGAGGCGTTGCTGACCCTCCAGGACGATCATCGCCACACTGTTGGAATTAGATTCTTTGAAGTCCTCACCCATGCGCTTCATCGCCTTGAACGACGGCGCGTCGGTGGGATCCAGAGATACTGAATGTTCTTTCGCCACCTGTTCCAGGGGGGGTACGCCGATAGTCATGACGACGGTGATCGCCAGCCACGCCAGGATGACGAGCACCGAAAATCGATGGATCGTCCGCGCTACGAATGGTGGGGTGGTGTGTTTGTTGCTCATGCGGCCTTCAGCAGGCAGGAGGTAAAGGCGTTCACTTGGTTCGATATTTTTTCGGCTTTGACTTCACCGTCCACCATGATGCGGCAGCCAATGCTGTCACTATCGCCCTGCGCCAAGACACTTCCCACGCTTGACGCCTCGGTGAGCGCGAATTGCACCGACCATGGCAGGCTTGCTCCTGAGATATGCTGCGGCTCAGCATTGACGTCGAAATAGCTAATATCGGCCACGGTCCCCGGCGGTCCGAAGACCTCGTACGTCAGGTGCTTGGGGTTGTAAGGCCGCTGGCTCTCCTTGACATTGCTGTCGACATACGAAGGTCGTTTCTCAGAGCCGAAGACGCCATGCAGCCGCGACACAGTGAATCCACCCGCACCGATCACCATCAGTACGACTAGCGGAATCCACAGCCGCCTCAAAGCCCTGAAAATCGAAAACCCCCTCCACCTGTTCCCCCGCTTGGGCGCCCGCTCGAACATGCAACTACACACCGTCCGCGACGCGCCAGACGGCGCCAACCCTAATGAGGTGGGTGCCGCAGGCTAGCCTTGCGACGCCCACCTCAAACGTTCGGCGCCTCGGGGAGCGCGACGAGGTCGTGACGAGTAAACCATGCCGGTTGTCTCCATATCGGCTCGATCTGAACACGATACGGGATCGTAATGCATACCGCGTGCGTAAAAGCACGGTACGGGATTTTCAGCATCCACCCGCAAATCACGTCATGTGCGTTATATCCTCGGCGGGTGGTGCAGCTTACCTTCCAGCGTGCCCGCACGGAAGAGAAGAAGCGCCAACGTGCGGCGGCGATCGTAGAAGCCGCGCGCTCGCTAGCCATGGAGACAGGTGTCGCGTCAGTGACGTTGACTGGAGTCGCCGACCGCGCAGGGATCCACTATTCCGCGGTACGCCGCTATTTCAGCTCCCACAAAGAGGTGCTCCTGCATCTCGGAGCCGAAGGTTGGACGCGGTGGTCGAACACGGTATGCGCGGCGTTGCGCGAACCCGGCTCGATGTCGCCATCGCGGGTCGCCGAGACGTTAGCCAACGGTCTGGCCGCCGACCCACTCTTCTGCGACCTGCTCGCCAACCTTCACCTGCACCTCGAGCACGAGGTGGATCTCGACAGGGTTATCGAGATCAGGCGGACCAGCGCCGCTGCCGAAATGTCGCTCGCGGAAGCGATCGAGCAGGCGTTGCCGGCGCTGGGGCGCTCGGGCGCACTAAACGTCCTTCTTGCCGCCTACACATTGGCGGCACCCTTGTGGCAGATCGCCCACGCGCCGCAGAGGCTGATTGACGCCTTCGCCGAGGAGCCCGAACTCCCACGCGACTGGAACCTCGATTTCGCACCCGCGCTCACGCAACTGCTGACCGCTATCTGCGTCGGTCTCCTCTCCGAATACACTCAGCGAAATCGCACCTGACAGCCGAGCCGATCCCGCTGGGGTGGTTCCCGGATCGACAACCCCCCGGGTCCGTCGATCCCGGCGGATCTGCTCGAAAGACATCCTTTCGTGAACTCGCCATTTCCCAGACGCCAGCAACGCCGACACGAAGATTGCACCCGCGGGTGAGGCGCAACCGAGGTGACGGCCGCGCCTCGCTCCACGAGGTGACGCGATCACCACCTCGAGCGCAATTCGCGACGCCGACCGGCCAGATCTCACCACCTCCACCCTCTTTGCTGATCCATGTCCCAACAGCAAGGCGGTGTTCGCTCGCGCACACCCGAAGGCCGAACTTCACCGTCCTCGAGAGCTCGGTCCCTGGCCATTACCGAACGCCACGAAGTCAAATCCATCACTGCTGGTCACAGCCCTTGAAGTCGACCATCGCCAGAACCCCTGCCGGGTAGTTAATGCGCTGTCTCAGCAGTCACATCAGCAACTTTGCCGAAACCTCGGGCCGACGCTGTTGAACTCCAGTATGGTTTGCAGCGATTCCACTCATGTCGACTAGATCTCTGGAGAATTGGTGAGCATCAATCCCTTCGATGACGACAATGGCAGCTTTCTCGTCTTGGTCAACGACGAAGAGCAGCACAGCCTGTGGCCGACCTTCGCCGATGTCCCGGCAGGCTGGCGGGCGGTGTACGGCGAAGCGGACCGCGCTGCGTGTCTGGACTACATCGAACAGAACTGGCCCGATATACGGCCGAGGAGTCTGCGCGAGAGGCTGGAGGGGAGGGCTTGATAAGTAAACCGGCTGGATTGGGAGAGTCGGATGGAGCTTGATAATCGGGCCCTTCCGCTGACGCGCGGACAGCTAGACATATGGCTCGCACAGGAAACCGGTGGCACCGGTACGGAGTGGCAGCTTGGCCTGTTCGCGAGAATCGGGGGCGCGATAGACCGTGATGCCCTCGAGTGGGCGATCGGCAAAGTGGTACAAGAGGCCGAACCTGTCAGGGCCGCCTGCCTCGAAGTGGATGGCCAGGTCTTCCAAAGGGCGATCGATCACCCAGGTGTCGAGGTGGCCTTCTACGACCTGAGCGACTCGCGCCATCCTGCGCAGGAAGCCCGCCAGCTAGCATCATCGATCCAGCGTGCGCCAATGCCGCTCACTGGCCCGCTGTTTAAATTTGCACTATTTGAGACGCGGTTGGATGAATACTACCTGCTCGGCTGCTGCCATCACATTGTCCTAGACGGTGCCGGCATTGCGCTGGTAGGTCAGCGGATTGCAACTATTTACTCTGCAATCGTCTCTGGCGCACCCATTCCCCCTTCGTTGTTCGGCTCGTTGCAGGACTTGGTTGATCGCGAGTCTGAATACGAAGCGTCCGATGATTATCTCGAAGATCAGGCCTATTGGAATAAGAACCTTCCCTCGGAAAGCGAACCGCGTCCTCGGTCGCCTCAGGCCGCGAGCGAGCAGGATCCGCATTGGCCTTCTGCGCCCGTGCAATTGGACCCGTCGATCATCGGTCGGGTTCAAGAGCTATCCGATGCGTGGGACGTGCCTCGATCATCGATCATCACGGCGGCGTGCGCACTTCTGGTGCATACCTGGTGCGTTGAAGGCTCAGAGGTGGTGCTCGACTTCCCGGTCAGCAGGCGAGTACATCCGGAGTCAAAGACGCTGCCCGGGATGGTTGCCGGGGTTGTGCCGCTGGTGTTAAGAGTTTCGCCGGAATCTTCGGTTGCCGGTTTTTGTGAGCATGTAGACACACGATTACGAGAAGCCGTGCAGCATCAGCGGTTTCCGGTGCATGCCCTTGAGCGCAAAGCCAACCGCGGCTCAGGACAGTCGGCCGAGCGGGTGAGCGTTAATTTCCTTCCGGCTACGTTTACGTTGGATTTCGGTGGTGTCGCGGCATCGGCGTCATTAGTCAATGGCGGCGTTGTAGGCGACTTTGGGTTGTTCTTCTCTGGCGCCGGTGATCAGCTTTTTCTCAGCACCGTGGGCGCGGGGCAACCGTTTTCGAATTTCGACGTCTTCGATTTACCGGGGCGGCTGGAGCGGGTGTTGGCGGCGATGACCGCCGACCCGACACGGTCGTTGTCGTCGGTGGATGTACTCGATGGGAGTGACCACGCCCGGCTGGATGGGTGGGGCAACCGGGCGGTGCTGACCGAGTCGGCGTCTGCGATGCCGATTCCGGTGTTGTTCGCCGCGCAGGTGGCGCGCGCCCCGGAGGCGGTGGCGCTGGTGTGCGGGGAGCGTTCGTGGACTTACCGCGAGCTGGATGAGGCCGCGAACCGGTTGGCGCACCTGCTGGCGGGACAGGGTGTGGGCCCCGGTGAGTGTGTGGCGCTGCTGTTTTCCCGGTCGGCCGAGGCGATCACGGCGATTTTGGCGGTTTTGAAGAGCGGGGCGGCGTATCTGCCGATCGATCCGGGGCTGCCCCCGGCGCGGATCGGGTTCATGGTCACCGATGCCGCGCCGATGGCCGCGATCACCACTGCGGGGCTGGCCGACCGGCTGGACGGGTGCGATCTCGTGGTCGTCGATGTTGACGATCCCCGCATTGACACCCAACCCAGCACCCCATTGCCGGTGCCGGCGGCCGATGACATCGCCTACGTCATCTACACCTCGGGCACCACCGGAGTTCCCAAAGGGGTGGCGGTCACCCACCACAACGTCACCCAGCTGATCGACTCACTGGATGCCAGCCTGTTACCGGGACCGGGGCAGGTGTGGTCACAGTGGCACTCCTACAGCTTCGACATCTCGGGCTGGGAGATCTTCGGCGCGCTGCTGCGTGGCGGACGGCTGGTGGTGGTGCCCGAAGTGGTGGCGGCCTCACCGGAGGACTTCCGCGCCTTACTGGTCAGTGAGAAGGTCAGCGTCTTAAGCCAAACCCCCACTGCCGTTGGGGCGCTGTCACCTGAAGGTTTGGATTCAGTGGCCTTGCTGGTCGGCGGTGAGCCCTGCCCGGCCGAGGTGGTGGAACGGTGGGCGCCCGGGCGGGTGATGATCAATGAATACGGCCCGACCGAGACGACGATGTGGGTGGCGTTGAGTGCGCCGTTGACAGCGGGGTCGGGTGTTGTACCGATCGGTGCGCCGGTGCCGGGGGCGGCGTTCTTTGTGCTGGACGGCTGGTTGCGGCCGGTGCCGGCCGGGTTGGTCGGTGACTTGTATGTGGCCGGGGACGGCGTGGCGTGTGGGTATTGGCAGCGGTCGGGCTTGACGGCGTCGCGGTTTGTGGCGTGTCCGTTTGGGAAGCCGGGGGCGCGGATGTATCGCACCGGGGATCTGGTGCGGTGGGGCGCCGACGGGCAGCTGCAATATCTGGGCCGCGCCGATGAGCAGGTCAAAATCCGCGGACATCGCATCGAACTCGGTGAAGTTCAGGCTGCACTGGCAGGGCTGGAAGGGGTGGATCAGGCGGCGGTGATCGCCCGCGAGGACCGCCCCGGCGATAAGCGCCTGGTGGGCTATGTCACCGGGACAGCAGAGCCGGCCGCCATACGCGCCGCGCTCGCCGAGCGGCTCCCGGCCTACATGGTTCCGGTCGCGGTGGTGGTGGTGGAAGCGCTGCCGTTGACGGTCAATGGCAAACTCGACAAGCGCGCCCTGCCTGCACCGGAATACCAGGATGGCGATCGTTACCGCGCTCCGGCCAACGCGGTCGAGGAGATCCTGGCCGGGATCTACGCCCAGGTGCTGGGCGTAGAGCGGGTCGGGGTGGATGACTCGTTTTTCGATCTCGGTGGGGATTCGCTGTCGGCGATGCGAGTGATCGCCGCGATCAACACCAGCCTGGATGCTCATCTTGCGGTGCGCGCGTTGTTCGACGCGCCCACGGTGGCCCAGTTGGTGCCGCGTATCGGCGAGGATTCGGGTGGGCTGCCGCCGTTGACAGTGCAACAGCGGCCCGCGGTGGTGCCGTTGTCGTATGCCCAGAGCCGGATGTGGTTCCTCAACCGGTTCGAGGGCGGGGTTGCGACCTACAACATGTCGACCGCTTATCGGATCAGTGGGGCGCTGGATGTCGAGGCGTTGGGTTCGGCGCTAGCCGATGTGGTGGGCCGCCAGGAGAGCCTGCGCACACTGTTCCCGGCGGTCGAGGGCATACCCCAGCAGGTGGTTATCCCTGCTGAGCGGGCCGACTTCGGTTGGCAGGTCATTGATGCCACCGACTGGCCGGCAAGCCGGCTGGATGAGGCCATCGGCGCAGTGGTGCGTTACCGCTTTGACTTGGCCGCCGAGGTCCCGTTGCGGGCAACACTTTTCCGCGTGGGCGATGACGAACACGTGCTGGTGGCGGTGGTGCACCATATCGCTGCCGACGGCTGGTCTATCACCCCGCTGGTGGGTGATCTGGGTGTCGCCTATGCCAGCCGGAGTGCGGGACACGCTCCCGATTGGGCGCCGTTACCGGTGCAGTACGTGGATTACACGCTGTGGCAGCGTGCGCAGTTGGGTGATCTCGCTGATGGTGACAGTGCGATCGCGGGGCAGTTGGCGTATTGGGAGGATGCGCTGGCGGGGTTGCCGGATCGGTTGGTGTTGCCTACTGATCGGCCGTATCCGGTGGTGGCGGATTATCGCGGGGCCAGCGTGGGGGTGGATTGGCCGGCGGAGTTGCAGCAGCGGGTTGCGCGGGTGGGCCATGAGCACAATGCGACCAGTTTCATGGTGGTGCAGGCCGCTTTGGCGGTGTTGTTGTCTGAGCTGAGCGCCAGTTCGGATGTGGCGGTGGGGTTCCCGATCGCCGGGCGTGGTGACCCGGCGCTGGATGAGTTGGTGGGTTTTTTCGTCAACACGTTGGTGTTGCGGGTGGATGTGGCGGGGGATCCGACGTTCGAGCAGTTGTTGGCGCAGGTGCGAGGGCGTGGCTTGGCCGCCTATGAGCATCAGGATGTGCCGTTTGAGGTGCTGGTGGATCGGCTCAACCCAACGCGCTCCTTGACTCATCATCCGTTGATTCAGGTGATGTTGGCGTGGCAGAACCTTCCTTGGCACAGCACCGATCCCACGGTGGGGCCGAGTTTGGGTGATGTGCAGATCACGCCGCTGGCCGCGGACACCCACACCGCCCGGATGGATCTGGTGGTTTCGCTGGCCGAATATTGGACTGAGGCCGATGAGCCCGCCGGGATTTGGGGGTCGGTGGAGTTTCGCACCGATGTGTTCGACGCGGCCAGTATCGAGGCGTTGATCGAGCGGTTGCGGCGGGTGTTGGTGGCGGTCACCGCCGATCCGGCCCGGCGGCTCTCGTCGGTGGATCTGCTCGATGCCGGTGAGTGCGCCCAGTTGGATGGGTGGGGTAATCGGGCGGTGTTGACCCAGTCGGCGTCTGAGGTGTCGATTCCGGGGTTGTTCGCCGCGCAGGTGGCGCGGGCTCCGGGGGCGGTGGCGCTGGTGTGCGGGGGGCAGTCGTGGACCTATCGCGAGCTGGATGAGGCCGCAAACCGGTTGGCGCACTTGTTGGTTAGCCAAGGTGCGGGCCCGGGTGAGTGTGTGGCGCTGTTGTTTTCGCGGTGTGCTGAGGCGATCGCGGCGATTTTGGCGGTGTTGAAGACCGGGGCGGCCTATCTGCCGATCGATCCGGCGGTGCCGGATGCGCGGTTGCAGTTCATGGTGGCCGACGCGGCGCCGGTGGCCGCGGTCACCACTGCCGGGCTGCGTGCCCGGTTCGACGGATGTGATCTGGTGATCATCGATGTCGAGGACCCCCGCATCGACGCCCAACCCAGCTCGGCGTTGCCGGGGCCGGATCCCGATGACATCGCCCACATCATTTACACGTCGGGCACCACCGGTGTGCCCAAGGGGGTGGCGGTCACTCATCACAATGTGACGCGGCTGTTTGATGGGCTGGATGTCGGGGTGGAGCTGTCGCCGGATCAGGTGTGGACGCTGTGTCATTCATTGGCCTTTGACTACTCGGTCTGGGAGATCTGGGGCGCGCTGTTGCATGGCGGGCGGTTGGTGGTGGTGCCTGAGGCGGTGACGCGTTCTCCGCAGGATTTGCACGCGTTGTTGGTGGCTGAGCGGGTCAGTGTGTTGAGTCAGACCCCGTCGGCGGTGGGGGTGCTCTCGTGTGAGGGGTTGGGGTCGGCGGCGTTGATGATTGCTGCGGAGCCGTGTCCGGGGGAGGTGGTGGATCGGTGGGCGCCGGGGCGGGTGATGATCAACGGCTACGGGCCGACCGAGACCACGGTGTACGCCACGATCAGTGCGCCGTTGCGGGCGGGGTCGGGGGTGGTGCCGATTGGTGCGCCGGTGCCGGGGGCGGCGTTGTTTGTGCTCGATGGGTGGTTGCGTCCGGTGCCCGCGGGAGTGGTGGGTGAGTTGTATGTGGCCGGTCGTGGGGTGGGGGTTGGGTTATGTGCGCCGGGGCGGGTTGACCGCGTCGCGGTTTGTGGCGTGCCCGTTCGGGGGTCCGGGGGCGCGGATGTATCGCAGCGGGGATTTGGTGTGTTGGGGCGCGGATGGGCAGCTGCGCTATGTGGGGCGCGCTGATGAGCAGGTGAAGATCCGCGGCTATCGCATCGAGCTGGGGGAGATCGAGGCGGTGTTGGCGGGCCATCCGCGGGTGGGGCAGGCGGTGGTGATCGCCCGCGAGGACCGTCCCGCCGACAAGCAGTTGGTGGGTTATGTGGTGCTGGATCCGCAGATGATGCTGGTCCGGGAGCCGGCGCGGGAAGCGCAGCTGGTCGAGCAGTGGCAGGACGTGTATGCGGGCCTGTATTCGGGGGAGAGTTTCACCGAGGGTCCCCGGGCGGAGTTGGGGCAGGATTTCGGGGGCTGGAACAGCAGTTATACCGGGGCGCCGATCCCGCTCGAGGAGATGCGGGAGTGGCGGGCGGCCGCGGTGGAGCGGATTCGGGGGTTGGGTCCGGGTCGGGTGTTGGAGATCGGGGTGGGTTCGGGGTTGTTGCTGGCGCCGTTGGCTCCGGGGTGTGTGGAGTATTGGGGGACGGACTTTTCCGAGCCGACGATTCACAAGCTGCAGGGCGCGGTGGCTTCGCAGTCGTGGGGGGATCGGGTGCGGTTGCGGGTGCAGCCCGCCGATGTGACCGAGGGGTTGCCGGCGGGCTATTTCGATGTGGTGGTGCTCAACTCGGTGATCCAGTATTTCCCCAGCGCGGGCTATCTGCTGGATGTGTTGGCGGCGGCGATGGGTTTGTTGGCCCCGGGTGGGGCGGTGTTTATCGGCGATGTGCGTAACTTGTCGTTGTTGGGGGCGTTTACCGCCGGGATCGTTTCTGCTGACAGCACCGATGGGGACACCGCCGCGGTGATCCGGGAGCGGGTGCGTCGGGAGATGCTGGCCGAGCAGGAGTTGTTGGTGGCGCCGGAGTTTTTTGTGGCATTGCCTCAGCATCTTCCCGAGGTCGCCGCGGTGGATGTGCAGCTTAAGGCGATGGGTGCGGTCAACGAGCTCAGCGGTTACCGCTATGAGGTGGTGCTGCGCAAGGCGCCGGTGGCGGTGCGCTCGGTGGCCGACTTGCCGTCGCAGCCGTGGGGACGGTTCGGCAGCCTGGCCGCACTGGGGGAGTATCTGCGGGCGCAGGATCTGCCGGAGCTGCGGGTCGCCGGGGTGCCGCACGCCGGGATAGGGCCGGAGGTGGCGTTGGCGCGGGCGTTGGCGCGGGCCGGGGATCGGGTGTCGGTCAGCGACGTGCGTGCCGGCCTATCCGCCCCTGATGGGGTGGTGGCGCAGCAGTGTCATCTGCTGGGCCAGGAGCTGGGGTATGTCACGGCGGTGACCTGGTCGCCGACGGCGGGGCTGGTGGATGTCCTTTTCACCCGCGCCGGCGAGTCGGCTGGCGGCCAGCCGGTGTTGTCGGATCTGTATCGGCCGGCCGCCGGGGTGGGTTCGCTGGCCGGGTATGTCAACGACCCGGCGGCGGTGGAGCGGGTGGCCGAGCTGCGCGCCTTTGCGGCCGAGCGGGTGCCGGAATACATGGTGCCCGCGGCGGTCATGGTGATGGAGGCGCTGCCGTTGACGGTCAACGGCAAACTGGATCGGCGGGCGTTGCCGGCCCCGGAGTTTGTCAGTGCGGCGGCCTACCGGGCGCCGCGGGATGAACAAGAACGGGTGTTGGCCGCGCTGTTCGGCGAGGTGCTCGGGGTGGCCCGGGTCGGCATCGACGAGTCGTTTTTCGATTTGGGTGGGCATTCCCTGTCGGCGACGCGGTTGATCGCGCGGGTGCGCGCGGACCTGGGCGTGGAAGTCCCGATCCGGGCGTTGTTCGACGCGCCCACCGTAGCCGGGCTGGCCGAATGGATCAGCGCGCACGCCGAGGGCCGGGTAGGGATAGCGTTGACGGCCCAAGAGCGCCCCGCGGTGGTGCCGTTGTCGTACGCCCAGCAGCGGTTGTGGTTTATCGACCAGTTGCAGGGGCCGTCAGCGGTGTACAACATGGCGACCGCTTATCGGATCAGCGGGGCGCTCGATGCCGACGCGTTGGGTGCGGCGCTGGCCGACGTGGTGGGCCGCCATGAGAGCCTGCGCACCGTGTTCCCGGCGGAGGAGGGCATACCCGAGCAGCTGGTGGTGGCGCCGGAGCGGGCCGACTTCGGCTGGCAGGTCGTTGATGCCGGCGGCTGGCCGGCTGATCGGCTGCAGGAGGCCATCGGCGCGGTGGTGGGTCACGGTTTTGATTTGGCCACCGAGATCCCGTTGCGGGCAACACTTTTCCGTGTCGCCGATGACGAACATGTGCTGGTGGCCGTGGTGCACCATATCGCTGCCGACGGCTCCTCGATCGCCCCGCTGGTGCGTGATCTGGCTGTGGCGTATGCCAGCCGGTGTGCCGGGCACGGCCCTGGCTGGGCGCCGTTGCCGGTGCAGTATGTCGATTACACGCTGTGGCAGCGCGAGCAGCTGGGGGATCTGGCCGATGCCGACAGCCGCATCGCCGCACAGCTGGCCCACTGGGAGCAGGCTCTGGCCGGGATGCCCGAGCACCTGCAACTTCCCACCGATCGGCCCTATCCGCCGGCGGCCGATCACCGCGGCGCCAGTGTGGTGGTGGACTGGTCGGCGCAGCTGCAGCAGCAGGTGGCTCGGGTGGCCGGCGAGCACAACGCGACCAGCTTCATGGTGGTTCAGGCCGCCCTGGCGATGCTGCTGTCGCAGCTCAGCGCCAGCACCGACGTGGCCGTAGGATTCCCGATCGCCGGGCGCGAGGACCCGGCGCTTGATGAGCTGATCGGGTTTTTCGTCAACACCTTGGTGCTGCGCGTCGATGTGGCTGCGGATCTGACCGTTGCCGAGTTGCTGGCCCAGGTGCGAGCGCGCAGCCTGGCCGCCTACGAGCACCAAGACGTGCCCTTTGAGGTGCTGGTGGATCGGCTCAACCCCACCCGCAGCCTGACCCATCACCCGCTGATCCAGGTGATGTTGGCCTGGCAGAACTTCGACGGGCAAGACGATGATCCCGCGGCCGGGATGGCGTTGGGTGATGTGCAGGCCACGCCGCTGGCCGCGGACACCCATACCGCGCGGATGGATTTGGCGTTTTCGTTGGCCGAACGCTGGACTGAGGCTGGCGAGCCCGCCGGGATTTCCGGGACGGTCGAGTTTCGCACCGACGTTTTCGACACGGCCGGCATCGAGACGCTGATCGAGCGGTTGGAGCGGGTGGTGGTGGCGATCACCGCCGATCCGACCCGGTCGTTGTCGTCGGTCGATCTGCTGGATGTCGGCCTGAGCACGCCCGGCTGGATGAGATCGGCAACCGGGCGGTGCTGACCCAGCCTGCGACGCCGGTGTCGATTCCGGCGTTGTTCGCCGCGCAGGTGGCGCGCACCCCCGAGGCGGCGGCGGTGACCTTCCAAGGCCGCTCGATGACCTATCGCGAGCTGGACGAGGCCGCCAATCGGTTGGCGCATCTGCTGGTCGCTCAGGGTGTGGGCCCGGGGCAGAGTGTGGCGCTGCTGTTTTCGCGGTCGGCTGAGGCGATCGTGGCGATTTCGGCGGTGCTCAAGACCGGGGCGGCCTATCTGCCGATCGACCCGGTTGTACCGGACGCACGCATGCAGTTCATGGTGGCCGACGCCGCGCCGATCGCCGCGGTCACCACCGCCGCGCTGGCTGAGCGGTTGGGCGGGTGTGATCTGGTGGTAATCGACGTCGACGATCCCCGTATCGACAGCTACTCCGCCACCGCGTTGGCGGTGCCGGCCGCCGATGATTTGGCCCACATTATTTACACCTCGGGCACCACCGGGGTGCCCAAGGGGGTGGCGGTCACTCACCACAATGTCACCCAGTTGATCGCGTCGCTGGATGCCGGGCTGCCGCCGGTAAAGGTGTGGCCGCATTGTCACTCGTTGGCCTTCGACGCCTCGGTGTGGGAGATCTGGGCTCCGCTGCTGCAGGGCGGGCGGGTGGTGGTGGTGCCCGAGTCGGTGGTGCGCTCACCGCAGGACTTCCACGACTTGATGGTTGCCGAGCAGGTGAACATGCTGCTGCAGACGCCGTCGGCGGTGGGGATGCTCTCACCTGAGGGTTTGGAGTCGGCGGCGGTGGTGGTGGCCGCTGAGGCGTGCTCGGGCGAGGTGGTGGATCGGTGGGCGCCGGGGCGGGTGATGGTCAACGCCTACGGTCCGACCGAGACCACGGTGATTGTGGCGATCAGTGCGCCGCTGGCGGCGGGGTCGGGGGCGCCGCCGATCGGTGCGCCGGTGCCCGGGGCGGCGTTGTTCGTGCTGGATCAGTGGTTGCGCCCGGCGCCGGTCGGGGTGGTCGGTGAGTTGTATGTGGCCGGTCGCGGGGTGGGGGTCGGGTATGTGGGCCGGGGCGCGTTGAGCGCGTCGCGGTTTGTGGCGTGTCCGTTCGGAGAACCTGGGGCGCGGATGTATCGCAGCGGGGATTTGGTGAGTTGGGGCGCTGACGGGCAGCTGCGGTATCTGGGGCGTGCCGATGAGCAGGTCAAGATCCGCGGCTATCGCATCGAGCTGGGTGAAGTGCAGGCCGCACTGGCCGCGGTGGATGGGGTGGATCAGGCGGTGGTGATCGCCCGCGAGGACCGCCCCGGCGACAAGCGCCTGGTCGGCTATCTCACCGGGACCGCCGACCCGGCTGCTGTACGCGCCGCGCTGGCCGAGCGGCTGCCGGGCTACATGGTGCCGGCCGTGGTCGTGGCGGTGGAGGCGCTGCCGTTGACGGTCAACGGCAAACTCGACACCCGGGCCCTGCCGGCACCGGAATACCAGGACACCGATCATTACCGCGCCCCGGCCAGTCCCACCGAGGAGATCCTGGCCGGCATCTACGCCCAGATCCTCGGGCTCGACCGCGTCGGCGTCGACGACTCATTTTTCGACCTCGGTGGTGACTCGCTGTCCGCGATGCGGGTGATCACCGCCATCAACACCACCCTGAACACCCACCTCGCGGTGCGCACCCTATTCGACGCGCACACGGTTGCCCAGTTGGCGCCGCGTATCGGTGAGGGTTCGGGCGGGCTGGAACCGTTGACGGCCCAGCGGCGGCCTGCGGTGGTGCCGTTGTCGTATGCCCAGCAGCGGTTGTGGTTCCTCGACCAGTTGCAGGGCCCGTCGCCGGTTTACAACATGGCGGTGGCATTGCGGTTGACCGGGACGCTGGATGCCGAGGCGTTGGGTGCGGCGCTGGCCGATGTGGTGGGCCGCCAGGAGAGCCTGCGCACCGTGTTCCCGGCGGTCGAGGGCGTACCCCGGCAGCTGGTGGTACCGCCCGAGCAGGCCGACTTCGGCTGGCAGATCGTTGATGCCAGTGACTGGCCGGCGGCCCGGCTGCAGGAGTCGATCGGCGCGGTGGTGCGTTATTGCTTTGACTTGGCCGCCGAGATCCCTTTGCGGGCAACACTTTTCCGCCTGGGCGATGACGAGCATGTGCTGGTGGCGGTGGTGCATCACATCGCCGGGGACGGCTCGTCGATCAGCCCGCTCGTGGCTGACCTGGGTATGGCCTATGCCAGCCGGTGTGTGGGGCAAGCCCCCGGTTGGGCGCCGTTGGCGGTGCAGTATGTCGATTACACGCTGTGGCAGCGCACGCAGCTGGGTGATCTGGCCGATAGCGACAGCCGGATCGCCGCGCAGCTGGGCTACTGGGAGCAAGCGCTGGCCGGATTGCCCGAGCGGCTACAGTTGCCCACCGATCGGCCCTATCCGCCGGTGGCCGATTACCGCGGGGCCAGTGTGGTGGTGGATTGGCCGGCGGAGTTGCAGCAGCAGGTTGCTCACGTGGGCCGCGAGCACAACGCGACCAGCTTCATGGTGGTGCAGGCCGCTTTGGCGGTGTTGTTGTCTCGGCTAGGCGCTAGTTCCGATGTGGCTGTTGGGTTCGCGATCGCCGGGCGTGGTGATCCGGCGCTCGATGAGTTGGTGGGTTTTTTCGTCAACACCTTGGTGCTGCGCGTTGACCTTGCCGGTGATCACAGCGTCGTCGAGCTGCTGGACCAGGTGCGAGCGCGCAGCCTGGCCGCCTACGAACACCAAGACGTGCCCTTTGAGGTGCTGGTGGATCGGCTCAATCCGACCCGAAGCCTGACCCATCACCCGCTGATCCAGGTGATGTTGGCCTGGCAGAACTTCGCCGGGGACCCCGCCGCCGAGTTGGCCTTGGGTGATGTACAGGCCACGCCGCTGTCCGCGGACACCCACACCGCCCGGATGGATTTGGCGTTTTCTTTGGCCGAACGCTTCACCGAGGCCGGCGAGCCCGCCGGGATTTCCGGGACGGTCGAGTATCGCACCGATGTGTTCGACGCGGTCAGCATCGAAAATCTGATCGAGCGGCTGGGGCGGGTGTTGGTGGCGATCACCGCCGATCCGAGCCGGTCGTTGTCGTCGGTGGATGTGCTCGATGCCGGTGAGCACGCCCGGCTGGATGAGATCGGCAACCGCGCGGTGTTGACCCAGCCGGCAGCCGGGGTATCGATTCCGGGGTTGTTCGCCGAACAGGTGGCGCGGGCTCCCGAAGCGGTGGCAGTGAGCTTCGAAGGCCGCTCGATGACCTATCGGGAGGTTGAGGAGGCCGCCAACCGGCTGGCGCATCTGTTGGTCGCCCACGGTGTGGGCCCCGGCGATGCGGTGGCGCTGCTGCTGGAGCGCTCAGCGCAGGCGATCGTGGCGATGTTGGCGGTGCTCAAGACGGGGGCGGCTTACCTCGCGATCGACCCGATTGTGCCGGCAGCGCGGATGCAGTTCATGGTGGCCGATGCCGCGCCGCTGGCCGCGATCACCACCACCAGCCTCGCTGAGCTGCTGGACGGGTGCGATCTGGCAGTCATCGATGTCGACGATCCCCGCATGGACACCTACCCGGGCACGGCATTGCCGGCACCGGATCCGGACAATGTCGCTTACCTCATCTACACCTCGGGCACCACCGGCACCCCGAAAGGGGTGGCCATCACCCACCGCAACCTGGCGCACGTGGCGGAGTCAATGCCCACAGCCCTACCGGCGGCACAGGTGTGGACGCAGTGTCACTCCTATGCTTTCGACTTCTCGGTGTGGGAGATCTGGGCTGCACTGTCGACCGGTGGACGGCTGGTGGTGGTGCCCGAAGCAGTGGCGGGCTCGCCAGAGGATTTCCACACCTTACTGGTCGCCGAACAAGTCAACGTGCTCACTCAAACCCCGTCGGCGGTGGCGGCGTTGTCGCCTGAGGGTTTGGGATCGGTGGCGTTGCTGCTCGGTGGTGAGGCCTGCCCGGCCGAGGTGGCGGATCGGTGGGCACCGGGGCGAGTGGCGATCAACGCCTACGGCCCGACCGAGGCCACGATTTATGCGTCGATGAGTGCGCCGTTGACGGCGGGGTCGGATGTGGTGCCGATCGGTGCGCCGGTGTCGACCGCGGCGTTGTTTGTGCTGGATCAGTGGTTGCGGCCGGTGCCCGCCGGAGTGGTCGGTGAGTTGTATGTGGCCGGTGCCGGCGTGGCGTGTGGGTATGTGCGTCGGGCGGGGTTGACCGCGTCGCGGTTTGTGGCGTGTCCGTTCGGAGAACCTGGGGCGCGGATGTATCGCACCGGGGACCTGGTGTGTTGGGGCGCTGATGGGCAGCTGCGGTATCTGGGGCGTGCCGATGAGCAGGTCAAGATCCGCGGCTATCGCATCGAATTGGGTGAAGTGCAGACCGCCCTGGCCGGACTGGACGGCGTACAGCAGGCGGTGGTGATCGCCCGCGAGGACCGCCCCGGCGACAAGCGCCTGGTCGGCTACGTCACCGGGGCAGCGGACCCGGCCGCCGCGCGCGCCGCGTTGGCCGAGCGGCTCCCGGCCTACATGGTGCCGGCCGCGGTGGTGGTGATCGACGCGCTGCCGTTGACGGTCAGCGGCAAACTGGACACCCGCGCCCTGCCGGCACCGGAATACCAGGACACCGCTCGTTACCGCGCCCCGGCCAGTCCGACCGAGGAGATCCTGGCCGGCATCTACGCCCGGGTGCTCGGGCTGGAGCGGGTCGGAGTCGATGACTCGTTCTTCGATCTGGGCGGGGATTCGCTGTTGGCGATGCGAGTAATTGCCGCGGTCAACACCAGCCTGGATGCCGGCCTCGCGGTGCGGACCCTATTCGACGCGCCCACGGTTGCCCAGCTGGCGCCGCGTATCGGTGGGGATGGTCGTCGCCGCAAGCCGTTGGCGTCCGGTCAGCGGCCCGCGGTGGTGCCGTTGTCATTTGCTCAAAGCCGGTTGTGGTTCCTTGACCGGTTTGAGGGCGGAGTCGCCACCTACAACATGCCGATGGCTTTCCGGATCAGCGGGGCGCTGGATGTCGAGGCGCTTGACGCGGCCCTCGACGATGTGATCGCCCGTCACGAATCGCTGCGCACCGTATTTCCCGACGTTGACGGTGTGCCGTTCCAGAAGGTGTTGCCGGCGGAAACGGGGATGTGGCGGCGCGGCGGCGCGGCGGTGGTCTCGGTAGCCGAGCAGGATGTGGTCGGCGAGTTGGTGGCGCTGGCGGGGTATCGGTTTGATTTGTCGGCGGAGATCCCGATTCGTGCGCAGATCTACTCGGTGGGGCCTGAGCAGTATGTCGTGGGAATTGTGTTGCACCACATCGTTTTTGACGGGTGGTCAATGGCGCCGATGGTCCGTGATGTGGGCGAGGCGTATCGGGCGCGGCGTCAGGGCCTGGCCCCGCAGTGGGCGCCGTTGGCGGTGCAGTATGTCGATTACACCCTGTGGCAACAAGAGTGGTTGGGGTCGGAGTCTGATCCGGACAGTGTGATTGCTGGCCAGTTGCGTTACTGGCGGCAGCAGTTGGCTGATCTGCCCGAGGTGGTGTCGCTACCGACGGATCGGCCCCGTCCGCCGATGCCCAGTTACCGCGGTGATTGGGTTGAGATGGGCATCGACCCAGAGATGTGGGCGGGCGTCAAGGCTCTGGCGGCGGCGCACAACGCGACGACCTCGATGGTGTTGCAGGCGGTCATGGCGGTGTTGTTGCACCGGGTCGGGGTCGGTGAGGACGTGGCGATGGGCACGCCGATCGCCGGGCGATTGGATCAGGCGCTCGATGAGCTGGTCGGGTTCTTCGTCAACACGTGGGTGTTGCGTGTGGGTGTCAACTCTGCGCAGCGGTTCAGCGATGTGCTCGAGCAGGTGCGTCAGGACGCGCTGGATGCCTACGGCAACCAGGATGTGCCGTTCGAGCTGCTGGTGGAGCAGCTCAACCCGACGCGCTCCGCAGCGCATCATCCACTGTTTCAGGTGGGCATGGTCTTCCAGAACAATGTGCGCCCCGAGGTAACGCTCGACGGGGCCAGCGTCGAGCCGCTGGTGGTGTCTACCCGCACCGCGAAGTGGGACCTGGATTTCGACCTGACCGAGGTGCGCACAGAGGATCCGGGCGCGCCGAGGGCCACCGGGATCGTGACGTATGCCACGGATCTGTTCGACCGGGCCACCATCGAGCGGTTGGTTACCTGGTTCGGACGGGTGATCGAGGCGGTGGTTGCCGATGCCTCGGTGGTGGTAGGAGATGTGTCGTTGCTGGATCACGGTGAGCGTGATCTGGTGATGTCGGGCTGGGCTGGCGCCGGTGTGGAGGCGCCGGTGGGTGTGGCGCCGGAGTTGTTGGCCGCGGCGGTGGCGGCGGACCCGGACGCAGTGGCGGTGGTCGATAGTGCGCAAAGCCTGTCGTACCGCGAGCTTGATGAGTGGTCGACGCGGTTGGCGCGGGTGCTCATCGAGGCCGGGGTGGGTCCAGAGCGTGCGGTGGGCGTGGCGATGGACCGGTGTGTGGAGCTGGTGGTGGCGTGGTGGGCGGTGGTCAAGGCCGGCGGGGTGTATGTGCCGGTGGATCGGGCCTATCCGGTCGAGCGGATCGCCACGGTGTTGGACGCGGTAGATGCGGTGTGTGTGTTGACCGCGGGCGCCGACACCGTGGCCGGGGCCGGGTCGCGCCCGGTGGTGCGAATCGACGGTCTGGACCTGTCCGGGCGGTGCGCGGACGCGATTTCCGGCGCTGACCGGCTGGCGGCACTAGAGGTGGACAACGCCGCGTATGTGATCTTCACGTCGGGGTCCACCGGTGTCCCCAAGGGGGTGGCGGTCAGTCACGCCGGTCTGCTGGGGTTGGCGGCGGCGCAGCGCGAGGTGTTCGGGTTGGGCGCGGATGCGCGGGTGCTGATGGTGGCCGCGCCGACCTTTGACGCGTCGGTCTTCGAGGTGATCTTGGCGACGGGGTCGGCGGCGGCGTTGGTGGTGGCGTCGCCGGACGCGTATGCCGGGGAGGCGTTGACCGCGTTGCTGCAGGGCCGGCAGGTCAGCGCGGCGGTGTTGACCCCGACAGTGCTGTCGTCGCTGGATCGGGCCCGGCTGGACGGGTTGGACACGCTCATCACCGCGGGCGAGGCCTGCCCAGCGGAGTTGGTGTCCGCCTGGGCGCCGGGTCGGCGGATGTTCAACGCCTACGGCCCCACCGAGGCCACCGTCTGGGCGACCTGCACTGCGCCGCTGTCGGCGGAGCAGTCGGTGGGCATCGGCACCCCGATCCCCGGCGTGTGCGCGCTGGTGCTGGACGCGCGGTTGAATCCGGCGCCCGTGGGGGTGGTGGGCGAGTTGTATCTGAGCGGGCCGGCGCTGGCGCGTGGCTATGTCGGCAGAGCGGAGTTGACCGCCGAACGGTTCGTGGCCAACCCCTACGAGGGCGTCGGTGCGCGCATGTACCGCACCGGTGACCTGGCGCGCTGGACATCGGCCGGCACCCTGGACTATCTGGGCCGCGCCGACACCCAGATCAAACTGCGCGGACAGCGCATCGAGCTGGGCGAAATCGAAAACACCCTGCTGAGCTGCCCGCAGGTCACCCACGCCGCGGTCACCGTGCACCACAGCAACGCCGGCAGCAACCTGATCGCCTACACCACCCTCGAGCACACCACCACCGCCGACGACGACGCCGAAGTCGTCGACCAGTGGCAACACATGTACGACGAGCTGTACGGCGCCGAGGTCGAGGTGCCGGAGTTCGGCATGGATTTCCGGGGCTGGAACAGCAGCTACACCGACGATCCGATTCCGCTCGAGGAGATGGTGGAATGGCGTTCGGCCACAGTCGATCGGATTCTCGCGCTGCAGCCGCGGCGAGTGTTGGAAATCGGCGCCGGCTCTGGGCTGGTGTTGTCACAGATCGCCCCGCACTGCGAGCACTATGTGGGCACCGACATGTCGGCGGCGGCTATGGCCAACCTCGGGTCCTCGCTGGAGCAGTTGCAGATCCCGTGGCGTGAACGAGTCCAGCTGCTGGCCCAACCTGCCCACGTCACCGAGGCACTCCCGCAGGGCTACTTCGACACCGTCATTCTCAACTCGGTCGTCCAGTACTTCCCCAACGGGCAATACCTGACCGATGTCATCGACAACGCTATGGAGCTGCTGGCACCGGGCGGGACACTCTTCATCGGGGACGTCCGCAACCACAACCTGCAGGGCGCGTTCCAAACCGCAATCGCGCTGGCCCGCACCTCCACCACCGACGCCGCCGAGATCCGCCAACGAGTCCACCGCGCCATGCTCGGCGAACCCGAATTGCTGTTGGCCCCAGAGTTTTTCACCACGTGGGCAGCCGAGCATCCGTCGGTGGCCGGACTCGGCATCGAAGTCAAACGCGGATTAGGCGACAACGAACTGAACCGGTACCGCTACGACGTCACCATCCACAGGACCCCCACATCGGTGTGCTCCCTGGCCACCGCACCCACCTGGGCGTGGACCCAATGCGCAGGCCTGCCCGGCCTGCAGAGGCAGTTGACATCCGAGCGTCCCGCGGCCGTCCGCGTCACCGAGATCCCCCGCGCCGGAGTGATCGCCGACGTCCAGATCGAGCACGCCCTCGCCGCCGGGCTACCCCTGGCCGAGGCACTGGACCACGCCAGCGCCCCCGCGAGCCGTGACGCGACCCCCGAACAGCTGCACCGCCTCGCCGAAGCCACCGGATACCACGTCGCGGTCACCTGGGGGGCCCAACCCGGCACCCTCGATGCGGTCTTCATCACCCCGACCCACGCCGAGCACGCCCCACGGCTGACCGACCTCTACCTGCCCCCCACCGCGACTCACCGACGCGCCGCCTACTCCAACGACCCCCAAACCAATACCAAGGTCAGCGCGGTGCGTCAGTGGCTGAGTGCGCGGTTGCCCGATTACATGGTGCCGGCGCAGATTGTGGTGCTGGACGAGTTCCCGTTGACTTCCTCGGGCAAGATCGACCGTAAGGCCCTCCCGGCACCGGTGTTTGCCGCCACTCTCTTCCGGGAGCCGCAGACTCAGACCGAAAAAATCGTCGCCGACGCCTTCGCCGAGGTGTTGGGCGTGGATCGGGTCGGGCTCGATGACGATTTCTTCGCCCTGGGTGGAGATTCCTTGATCGCCATCCGGGTGAGTGCGCGGCTGCAGTCGGCGTTGGGCAGGGAAGTGTCGGTGCGTTCTCTGTTTGACGCGTCCACCGTCCGGGGTCTCGCCGACTACCTGCACCGGCATCGTGGCGAGGCTGCTCGCCCGGCGTTGCGGGTGATGCCGCGCCCGGAGCGGGTTCCGTTGTCGTATGCCCAGCAGCGATTGTGGTTCTTCGACCAGTTGCAGGGGCCCTCGCCGATTTACAACATGGCAGTGGCGTTGCGGCTGAGCGGCCGCCTGGATGCCGACGCGTTGGGTACCGCGCTGGCCGATGTGGTGGGCCGCCAGGAGAGCCTGCGCACGCTGTTTGCCGCGCCCGAGGGCATACCCCAGCAGCTGGTGGTGCCGGCCGAGCGGGCGGACTTCGGCTGGCAGGTCGTTGATGCCAGCGGCTGGTCGACGGACCGACTGGAGGAAGCCATCGGCGCAGTGGCGCGTCACAGTTTTGACCTGGCCACCGAGATCCCTTTGCGGGCAACACTTTTCCGCGTCGCCGATGACGAACATGTGCTGGCGGCCGTGGTGCACCATATCGCTGCCGATGGCTGGTCGGTGAGCCCGCTGGTGGCTGATCTGGGCGCGGCGTATGCCAGCCGGTGTGCGGGGCGGGCGCCGGAATGGGCGCCATTGCCGGTGCAATACGTCGATTACACGCTGTGGCAGCGCGAGCACCTGGGCGACCTCGACGACAACGACAGCCCCATCGCCGCGCAGCTCGCCTACTGGGAGGATGCGTTGGCCGGGCTGCCTGAGCGCCTGCAGCTGCCCACCGACCGGCCCTATCCGGCGGTGGCGGATTACCGCGGCGCCACGGTGACGGTGGACTGGCCGGCGCAGCTACAGCAGCAGATTGCACGGGTGGGCCGCGAGCACAACGTGACCAGCTTCATGGTGGTCCAGGCCGCTCTGGCGGTGTTGCTGTCGAAGATCAGCGCCAGCAGCGATGTGGCGGTGGGGATCGCGATGGCCGGGCGCGGTGACCGTGCGCTGGATGAGCTGGTGGGCTTTTTCGTCAACACCTTGGTGCTGCGTGTCGATTTGGCCGGTGATCCCACCGTTGCTGAGCTTCTGGCGCAGGTGCGTCAGCGCGGCTTGGCCGCCTACGAGCACCGAGATGTGCCCTTTGAGGTGCTTGTTGATCGGCTCAACCCCACCAGATCGCTGACCCATCACCCGCTGGTTCAGGTGATGCTGACCTGGCAGAACCTTCCCTGGAGCAGCAGCGGTCCCATGGCCGGACTGGCCCTGGGTGACCTGCAGGTCGCCCCGCTGCCGGTCGACACCCACACCGCCCGCGTGGACCTGACATTTTCTTTGGCAGAACATTGGACTGAGGCCGGGGAGGCCGCAGGGATTGGGGGGGCGGTGGAGTTTCGCACTGATGTGTTCGACCCGCACAGCGTCCAGGCGCTAGTCGAGCGGTTGCGGCGGGTGTTGGTGGCGATGACCGCCGATCCGGAGCAGCGGTCATGACCGCCGATCTGACTCGGCGGTTGTCGTCGATGGATCTGCTCGACGAGGACGAGCGCGCTTGCTTGGATGAGTGGGGTAACCGCGCGGTGCTGAGCGCACCCGCGACGAGTGGTGTCGATTCCGGTGCTGTTCGCCGCGCAGGTTGCCCGCACCCCGGAGGCGGTGGCGGTGACCTTCGAAGGCCGCTCCATGATGTACCGGGAGCTCGATGAGGCCGCGAACCGGTTGGGGCATCTGTTGGCCGGCCAGGGTGCGGGCCCGGGGCAGTGCGTGGCGCTGCTTTTTTCCCGGTCGGCTGAGGCGATCGTGGCGATCCTGGCGGTGCTGAAGACGGGAGCGGCTTATTTGCCGATCGACCCGATGCATCCCGACACGCGGATTCAGTTCATGGTGGCCGATGCCGCCCCGGTCGCCGCTATCACCACCACCGCGCTGGCGGAGCGGCTGGACGGCTGCGATCTGCTGGTCATCGATGTCAACGACCCCGCCGTTGACACCCAACCCAGCACAGCACTGCCGGTGCCGGCGGCCGATGACATCGCCCACATCATCTACACCTCGGGGACCACTGGTACCCGAAGGGGGTGGCGGTCACCCACCACAACGTGACCCGCCTTTTCGACGTCACTGGATGTCGGCTCTGGAGATGGCACCGGGTCAGGTGTGGACGCAGTGTCACTCGTATGCCTTCGACTACTCGGTGTGGGAGATCTGGGGTGCGCTGTTGCACGGCGGGCGGCTGGTGGTGGTGCCCGAGGAGGTGGCCGGCTCACCGGAGGATTTCCACGCTTTGCTGGTGGCTGCGCAGGTGACCGTGTTGAGCCAGACCCCGTCGGCGGTCGGGGGTGCTCTCGCCTGAGGGTTTGGATTCGGCGGCGTTGGTGGTGGCCGCGGAGCCGTGTCCGGCCGAGGTGGTGGATCGGTGGGCGCCGAGTCGGGTGATGATCAACGCCTACGGCCCGACCGAGACCACGGTGCTATGCGACGATCAGCGCACCGTTGACTGCGGGTTCGGGTGTGGTGCCGATCGGCGCGCCGGTGCCCGGCGCGGCGCTGTTCGTGCTGGACGGGTCCTTGCAGCTGGCGCCGGCCGGGACGGTTGGTGAGTTGTATGTGGCCGGCCGCGGGGTCGGTGTTGGGTATGTGGGCCGGGCGGGGTTGACCGGGTCGCGGTTTGTGGCGTGCCCGTTCGGCAGGCCTGGGGCGCGGATGTATCGCACCGGGGATCTGGTGCGGTGGGGTGCTGATGGGCAGCTGCAGTATCTGGGACGCGGCGACGAGCAGGTCAAGATCCGCGGGTATCGCATCGAACTTGGTGAAGTCCAGGCGGCGCTGGCCGGGGTGGATGGGGTGGATCAGGCGGTGGTGATCGCCCGCGAGGACCGTCCCGGCGACAAGCGGCTGGTCGGCTATATCACCGGTACCGCAGACCCAACCCAGATACGCGCCCAGTTGGGTGAGCGGCTGCCGGGCTATATGGTGCCGGCCGCGGTGGTGGTCTTGGAGGCGTTGCCGTTAACGGTCAACGGCAAACTCGACACACGCGCCCTGCCGGCACCGGAGTACACCGCTGGTGGGTATCGGGCCCCGGCCAGTCCTACCGAGGAGATTCTGGCCGGTATCTACGCTCAGGTGTTGGGGCTGGAGCGGGTCGGAGTGGATGACTCGTTCTTCGGTCTGGGTGGGGATTCGTTGTCGGCGATGCGCCTGATCACCACGATCAACACTGCCCTGGACGCCGGCCTTGCGGTACGCACGGTGTTCGAGGCGCCCACGGTGGCCCAGTTGGCGCCGCGTGTGGGTGAAGGTTCGGGTCAGCGTGCGCCGTTGGTGCCGGTAAAGCGCCCGGCGGAGGTGCCGTTGTCCTTCGCCCAGCAGCGGTTGTGGTTCTTGGACCAGTTGCAGGGGCCGTCCGCGGTTTACAACCTGGCGGTGGCGTTGCGGCTAACCGGGCGGCTCGATGCCGAGGCGCTGGGTGCGGCGCTGGCTGATGTGGTGGATCGTCATGAGAGCCTGCGCACCGTGTTCCCGGCGGTGGAGGGGATACCCCGGCAGCTGGTGCTACAGCCCGAGCGGGCCGACTTCGGCTGGCAGGTTGTCGATGCCAGCGGCTGGTCGGCGGCCCGGCTAGAAGAAGCCATCGGTGCGGTGGTGGGTCACTGTTTTGATCTGGCCGGCGAGATTCCGTTGCGGGCAACACTTTTCCGCGTCGCCGGTAACGAACATGTGCTGGTGGCCGTGGTGCACCATATCGCCGCCGACGGCTCCTCGATCACCCCGCTGGTGGCTGACCTGGAGGCGGCGTATGCCAGCCGGTGTGCAGGGCACGCACCCGGTTGGGCGCCGTTGGCGGTGCAGTATGTGGATTACACGCTGTGGCAGCGCGCGCAGTTGGGTGATCTGGCCGACAGCGACAGCCGCGATCGCCGC
Source organism: uncultured Actinomycetota bacterium (assembly GCA_963744085.1). Lineage (GTDB taxonomy): Bacteria > Actinomycetota > Actinomycetes > Mycobacteriales > Mycobacteriaceae > Mycobacterium. The sequence goes on along the minus strand of CAVUSK010000008.1, from coordinate 31,616 downwards.
GCAGCTGGGCTACTGGGAGCAGGCGCTGGCGGGTATGCCCGAGCGGCTTCAGCTGCCCACTGATCGGCCGTATCCACCGGTGGCTGATTACCGCGGGGCCAGTGTGGCGGTGGACTGGCCGGCGGGGTTGCAGCAGCAGGTGCGTGAGGTGGCCCGTGAGCACAACGCGACCAGTTTCATGGTGGTCCAGGCCGCGTTGGCGATGCTGTTGTCTGAGCTCAGCGCCAGTGCTGATGTGGCGGTGGGGTTCCCGATCGCCGGGCGCGAGGATCCGGCGCTGGATGCGTTGGTGGGGTTTTTCGTCAACACCCTGGTTTTGCGGGTTGATGTGGCCGGTGATCTGACCGTTGCTGAGCTGCTGGGGCAGGTGCGGGCGCGCAGCCTGGCCGCCTTCGAGCATCAGGATGTGCCGTTTGAGGTGCTGGTAGATCGGCTCCACCCGACCCGAAGCCGGGCTCATCACCCGCTGGTGCAGGTGGCGTTGGCCTGGCAGAACTTCGCCGGGCTCGACGATAACTCCGGGTTGGCGTTGGGTGATGTGCAGGTCACGCCGCTGCCGGCGGACACCCACACTGCCCGCTGGGATCTGTTGTTTTCGATGTCCGAACGCTTCACCGAGGCTGGTGAGCCCGCCGGGATTTCCGGGGCGGTCGAGTTTCGTACCGATGTGTTCGACGCGGCCAGTATCGAAGCCCTGATCGAGCGGTTGGAGCGGGTGGTGGTGGCGATGACCGCCGATCCGACCCGGTCGTTGTCGTCGGTGGATGTGCTCGACGACGTCTGAGCATGCCCGGCTGGATGAGATCGGTAACCGGGCGGTGTTGACCCAGCCAGCACCGCCGGCGGTGTCGATTCCGGTGATGTTCGCCGCGCAGGTGGCGCGCGCCCCGGAGGCGGTGGCGGTGACCTTCGAGGGCCGGTCGATGACCTACCGGGAACTTGATGAGGCCGCCAATCGGTTGGCGCACCTGTTGGCGGGACAGGGTGTGGGCCCCGGTGAGTGTGTGGCGCTGCTGTTTTCGCGGTGCGCTGAGGCGATTGTGGCGATGTTGGCGGTGCTGAAGACCGGGGCGGCGTATCTGCCGATCGACCCGGCGGCGCCGGCGACGCGGATGCGAGTTCATGGTGGCCGACGCCGCGCCGATGGCCGCGATCACCACCGCGGGCTGGCCGATCGCGGCTGGACGGGTGCGATCTGGTGGTCATCGATGTCGACGATGCCCGCATCGACAGCTACCCGTGCACACGCGTTGTCGGCGCCGGCGGACGACGATATCGCCTATCTCATTTACACCTCGGGCACCACCGGTGTCCCCAAGGGGGTGGCGGTCACCCACCACAACGTGACCCAACTGATGGCGTCGTTGGATGCCGGTCTGCCGTCAGCGGGGGTGTGGCCGTTGTGTCATTCGTTGGCTTTTGACGTCTCGGTGTGGGAGATCTGGGGGGCGTTGTTGCGCGGTGGGCGGCTGGTGGTGGTGCCCGAGTCGGTGGCGGGCTTGCCGGAGGACTTCCACGACGTGCTGGTCGCGGAACAGGTCAGTGTGCTCACCCTGACCCCGTCGGCGGTGGCGGCGTTGTCGGCTGAGGGTTTGGATTCGGTGGCGTTGGTGGTGGCCGGTGAGGCCTGTCCGGTCGAGGTGGTGGATCGGTGGGCGCCGGGGCGGGTGATGGTCAACGCCTACGGCCCGACCGAGACCACGATGTGTGTGGCGGTCAGTGCGCCGCTGGTCGCGGGGTCGGGGGTGGTGCCGATCGGTGCGCCGGTGCCGGGGGCGGCGCTGTTTGTGCTGGATCGGTGGTTGCGGCCGGTGCCCGCCGGTGTGGTCGGTGAGTTGTATGTGGCCGGTGCCGGCGTGGGCGTCGGGTATGTGGGCCGGGCCGGGTTGACCGGGTCGCGGTTTGTGGCGTGCCCGTTCGGGGGGCCGGGGGCGCGGATGTATCGCACCGGGGATCTGGTGTGTTGGGGCGCTGATGGGCAGCTGCAATATCTGGGGCGCGCCGATGAGCAGGTCAAGATCCGCGGGTATCGCATCGAGCTCGGTGAAGTCCAGGCCGCACTGGCCGGATTGGATGGGGTGGAGCAGGCGGTGGTGATCGCCCGCGAGGACCGCCCCGGCGATAAGCGCCTGGTCGGCTATATCACCGGGACAGCAGAGCCGGCCGCGATACGCGCCGCGCTGGCTGAGCGGCTGCCGGCCTATATGGTGCCGGCCGCGGTGGTGGCGGTCGAGGCGCTGCCGCTGACCCCCAACGGCAAACTGGACACCCGCGCCCTGCCGGCACCGGAGTACCAGGATGTCGATCGTTACCGCGCCCCGGCCAATGCGGTCGAGGAAATCCTGGCCGGCATCTACGCCCAGGTGCTCGGGCTGGAGCGGGTCGGGGTGGATGACTCGTTTTTCGATCTGGGCGGGGATTCGCTGTCGGCGATGCGGGTGATCACCGCGATCAACAAGACTTTGGATGCCGGTCTTTCGGTGCGCACCTTGTTCGACGCGGCGTCGGTGGCCCAGTTGGCGCCCCGTATCGATGAGGGTGTCGGTGGGCGTGAGCCGTTGACTGGCGCAGCGGCGGCCTGCGGTGGTGCCGTTGTCGTTTGCTCAGAACCGGTTGTGGTTCCTCAACCGGTTCGAGGGCGGGGCCGCGACCTACAACATGCCGATCGCTTTTCGGATTAGCGGGCCGTTGGATGTCGAGGCGCTGGACGCGGCCCTCGATGATGTGATCACGCCGCCACGAATCGCTGCGCACCGTCTTTCCCGACATTGACGGGGATGCCGTTCCAGAAGGTGTTGCCCGCGGAGGCGGGGATGTGGCGGCGCGGCGGCGCGGCGGTGGCGTCGTTGCCCGAGCAGGATGTCGTCGGCGAGTTGGTGGCGCTAGCGGGGTATCGGTTTGATTTGTCGGCGGAGATTCCGATTCGTGCGCAGATCTACTCGGTGGGGCCCGAGCAGTATGTGGTGGGAATTGTCTTGCACCACATCGCTTATGACGGCTGGTCGATCACCCCGCTGGTGCGTGATCTGGGTATGGCCTATGCCAGCCGGTGTGCGGGGCGGGTGCCGGATTGGGCGCCGTTGGCAGTGCAGTATGTGGATTACACGTTGTGGCAGCGCGCGCAGTTCGGTGATCTCGATGACAGCGACAGCCCGATCGCCGCGCAGCTGGCCTACTGGGAGCAGGCGCTGGCGGGGTTGCCCGAGCGGTTGGCGTTGCCTACCGATCGGCCTTATCCGCGGGTGGCCGATTACCGCGGCGCCAGTGTGGCGGTGGACTGGCCGGCGGGGTTGCAGCAGCAGGTAGCGCGGGTGGGCCGCGAGCACAACGCGACCAGCTTCATGGTGGTGCAGGCCGCCTTGGCGGTGCTGTTGTCTCGGCTGAGCGCCAGTTCCGATGTGGCGGTCGGGTTCCCGATCGCCGGGCGGCGTGATCCGGCGCTGGATGAGCTGGTGGGGTTTTTCGTCAACCGATTGGTGCTGCGTGTCGATCTGGCCGGTGATCCCACCTTTGCCGAGTTGCTGGCCCAGGTGCGACAGCGTAGCCTGGGCGCCTTCGAGCACCAGGATGTGCCGTTTGAGGTGCTGGTGGAGCGGCTCAACCCCGCCCGGTCGCTCACCCATCACCCGCTGGTCCAAGTGGTATTGGCCTGGCAGAATCTTCCCTGGCATAGCGGCGATCCCGCCGGGGTGGCTTTGGGTGATGTGCAGGCTACGCCGCTGCCCGCGGACACCCACACCGCCCGCATGGATTTGGCGTTTTTTCTTAGAGAACACTGGACGGAGGCCGGTGAGCCCGCCGGGATTTCGGGGATGGTGGAGTTTCGCACCGATGTGTTCGACACCGAGAGCGTCGAGACGCTGATCGAGCGGTTGCAGCGGGTGTTGGTGGCAATGACTGCCGATCCGACCCGGTCGCTGTCGTCGGTGGACCTGCTCGATGCCGGTGAGCACGCCCGTCTGGATGGGTGGGGTAATCGGGCGGTGTTGACCCAGCCCGTGACGGGGGTGTCGATTCCGGGGTTGTTCGCCGAACAAGTAGCGCGCACCCCGGAGGCGGTGGCGCTGGTGTGTGGGGCGCAGTCGTGGACCTATCGGGAGCTGGATGAGGCCGCAAACCGGTTGGCGCATCTGTTGGCCGGGCAGGGTGTAGGCCCCGGCGATGTCGTGGCGCTGCTATTTGAGCGTTCCGCTCAGGCCATCATCGCGATGGCGGCGGTGCTGAAGACCGGGGCGGCGTATCTGCCGATCGATCCGGCGCTGCCGGCGGCGCGGATCGGATTTATGGTGGGCGATGCCGCACCCATGGTCGCGGTCTCCACGACCGGGCTGGCCGAGCGGTTGGCCGGGTGTGACCTGCTGGTGATCGATGTCGACGATCCCCGCATTGACGCCTACCCGTGCACGGCGTTGCCGGCGCCGGCGGCCGATGACATTGCCCACATCATCTACACCTCGGGCACCACCGGTGTCCCCAAGGGGGTGGCGGTCACCCACCACAACGTCACCCAACTGCTCGACTCGTTTGATGCAGGCATGACAGCGCCGGGGCTGGCAAAGGTGTCGACGCAATGGCATTCGTATGCCTTCGACGCCTCGGTGCGGGAGATCTGGGGTGCGCTGCTGCATGGCGGACGGCTGGTGGTGGTGCCCGAGTCGGTGACGCGCTCACCAGAAGACTTGCACGCGTTGCTGGTCGCCGAACATGTCAGCGTGCTCAGCCAGACCCCGTCGGCGGTGGGGGTGTTATCACCGCAGGGGTTGGAGTCGGCGGCGTTGGTGGTCGGCGGTGAGGCCTGCCCGGCTGAGGTAGTGGATCGGTGGGCGCCGGGGCGGGTGATGATCAACGCCTACGGCCCGACCGAGACCACGGTGGATGTGGCGATCAGTGCGCCGTTGGTCGCGGGGTCGGGGGTGGTGCCGATCGGTGCGCCGGTGCCGGGGGCGGCGTTGTTTGTGCTCGATGAGTGGTTGCGCCCGGTGCCCGACGGTGTGGTCGGTGAGTTGTATGTGGCGGGTCGCGGCGTGGGGGTTGGGTATGTCGGCCGGGGCGGGTTGACCGCGTCGCGGTTTGTGGCGTGTCCGTTCGGGGGGCCGGGGGCGCGGATGTATCGCACCGGGGATTTGGTGCGGTGGGGTGCTGATGGGCAGCTGCGGTATCTGGGGCGTGCCGATGAGCAGGTCAAGATCCGCGGGTATCGCATCGAGCTCGGTGAGATTCGAGGCGGTGCTGGCGGGCCATCCGCGGGTGACGCAGGCGGTGGTCGTCGTCCGCGAGGACCGTCCCGGCGATAAGCAGTTGGTGGGTTATGTGGTGCTGGATCAGCAGATGATGCTGGTCCGGGAGCCGCAGCGCGAAGCGCAGTTGGTGGAGCAGTGGCAGGGCGTGTACGACGCCCAATATTCGGAGTTGATGTTCACGACGGGCGCGCCGGCAGTGTTCGGGGAGGATTTCGGGGGCTGGAACAGCAGTTATACCGGGGAGCCGATCCCGCTCGAGGAGATGCGGGAGTGGCGGGCGGCTGCGGTGGATCGGATCCGGGGGTTGGGTCCGGGTCGGGTGTTGGAGATCGGGGTGGGTTCGGGGCTGTTGCTGGCGCCGTTGGCTCCGGGGTGTGACGAGTATTGGGCCACGGATTTTTCCGCGCCCACGATTCACAAGCTGCAGGGCGCGGTGGCGGCGCAGTCGTGGGGGGATCGGGTGCGGTTGCGGGTGCAGCCGGCACATGTGACCGAGGGGTTGCCGGCGGGCCATTTCGATGTGGTGGTGCTCAACTCGGTGATCCAGTATTTCCCCAGCGCGGGCTATCTGCTGGATGTGTTGGCGGCGGCGATGGGTTTGTTGGCCCCGGGTGGGGCGGTGTTTATCGGCGATGTGCGTAACTTGTCGTTGTTGGGGGCGTTTACCGCCGGGATCGTTTCTGCTGACAGCACCGATGGGGACACCGCCGCGGTGATCCGGGAGCGGGTGCGTCGGGAGATGCTGGCCGAGCAGGAGTTGTTGGTGGCGCCGGAGTTTTTTGCGGCATTGCCTCAGCATCTTCCCGAGGTCGCCGCGGTGGATGTGCAGCTCAAGGCGATGGGTGCGGTCAACGAGCTCAGCGGTTACCGCTATGAGGTGGTGCTGCGTAAGGCGCCGGTGGCGGTGCGCTCGGTGGCCGAGCTGCCGTGCGAATCGTGGCAGCGGTTTGGCAGCCTGGCCGCACTGGGGGAGTATCTGCGGGCGCAGGATCTGCCGGAGCTGCGGGTCAGCGGGGTGCCGCACGCCGGGATCGGGCCGGAGGTGGCGTTGGCGCGAGGCGCTGGCGGCGGGCTGAGGATCGGGTGGCGGTCAGTGAGGTGCGTGCCGGCTATCGCGGCCCCGATGCGGTGTTGGCGCAGCAGTGTCATCTGCTGGGCCAGCAGCTGGGGTATGTCACCGCGGTGACCTGGTCGCCGACCGCGGGGCTGGTGGATGTCCTTTTCACCCGCGCCGCCGATCCGCGTGTTGTCGGATCTGTATCGGCCGGCCGCCGGGGTGGGTTCGCTGGCCGGGTATGTCAACGACCCGGCGGCGATTGAACGGGTGGCGGAGTTGCGCGCCTTTGTGGCCGAGCGGGTGCCGGAGTACATGGTGCCCGCGGCGGTCATGGTGATGGAGGCGCTGCCGTTGACGGTCAACGGCAAACTGGATCGGCGGGCGTTGCCGGCCCCGGAGTTCCTCAGTGCGGCGGCCTACCGGGCGCCGCGGGATCAACGAGAACGGGTGTTGGCTGCGCTGTTCGGTGAGGTGCTCGGGGTGGCCCGGGTGGGTATCGATGAGTCGTTTTTCGACCTGGGTGGGCATTCCCTGTCGGCGACGCGGCTGATCGCGCGGATCAGGGCGGACCTGGGGGTGGAGGTCGCCGATCCGGGCGTTTTTCGATGCGCCCACGGTGGCCGGGTTGGCCGAATGGATCGGCGCGCATGCCGGGGACCGGGGGTGGGCGCCGTTGACGGCCCAGCAGCGGCCGGCGGTGGTGCCGTTGTCGTACGCCCAAAGCCGCTTGTGGTTTTTGGATCAGTTGCAGGGGCCGTCGCCGGTGTACAACATGGCGACCGCTTTTCGGATCAGCGGGGCGCTGGACGCCGACGCGTTGGGTGCGGCGCTGGCCGATGTGGTGGGCCGCCAGGAGAGCCTGCGCACCGCTGTTCCCGGCGAGGGAGGGGATACCCCAGCAGGTGGTGGTGCCGGCCGAGCGGGCCGACTTTGGTTGGGCTGTTGTTGATGCCACCGGCTGGTCGGCGGCCCGGTTGGGGGAGGCCATCGGCGCGGTGGTGCGTTATTGCTTTGATTTGGCCACCGAGATCCCTTTGCGGGCAACACTTTTCCGCGTGGGCGATGACGAGCATGTGCTGGTGGCGGTGGTGCACCATATCGCCGGGGACGGCTGGTCGATCGACCCCGCTGATGCGCTGATCTGGGTGTGGCCTATGTCGCCCGGTGTGCGGGGCGGGCGCCGGGGTGGGCGCCGTTGGCGGTGCAGTATGTGGATTACACGTTGTGGCAGCGCGAGCAGCTGGGTGATCTGGCCGATAGCGACAGCCGCATCGCCGCGCAGCTGGCCTACTGGGAGCAGGCGCTGGCGGGGTTGCCCGAGCGGCTGGCGTTGCCCACCGATCGGCCCTACCCGCCGGTGGCTGATCACCGCGGCGCCAGTGTGGCCGTCGAATGGCCGGCGCAGTTGCAGCAGCAGGTGGCGCGGGTGGCCGGTGAGCACCATGCGACCAGTTTCATGGTGGTTCAGGCCGCCCTGGCGGTGCTGCTGTCTCGGCTCAGCGCCAGTGCCGATGTGGCGGTGGGGTTTGCGATCGCCGGGCGGCGTGATCCGGCGCTGGATGAGTTGGTGGGTTTTTTCGTCAACACCTTGGTGCTGCGGGTCGATCTGACGGCGATCCCAGCGTCGCTGAGCTGCTGGCCCAGGTGCGAGTGCGCAGCCTGGCCGCCTACGAGCACCAGGATGTGCCTTTTGAGGTGCTGGTGGAGCGGCTCAACCCCACCCGCAGTCTGGCCCATCATCCGCTGGTGCAGGTGATATTGGGCTGGCAGAACTTCGCCGGGCAAGACGACGATCCCGCGGCCGGGCTGGCCCTGGGTGATGTGCAGGTCACCCCACTGCCGGCGGACACCCACACCGCCCGGATGGATTTGGCGTTTTCGTTGGCCGAACGCTTCACCGAGGCCGGTGAGCCCGCCGGGATTGGCGGGATGGTGGAATTCCGCACCGATGTGTTCGACGCGGTCAGCATCGAAACCCTGATCGAGCGATTGGGGCGGGTGTTGGTGGCGATGACCGCCGACCCGAGCCGGTCGTTGTCGTCGGTGGATGTGCTCGACGCCGGTGAGCATGCCCGGCTGGGTGAGATCGGCAACCGGGCGGTGCTGACCCAGCCGGCAGCCGGGGTGTCGATTCCGGAGTTGTTCGCCGAGCAGGTCGGCGCGCACACCCGAGGCGGTGGCGATCAGCTTCGAGGGCCGCTCGATGACCTATCGGGAGCTTGATGAGGCCGCGAACCGGTTGGCGCATCTGCTGGCCGGCCAGGGTGCGGGCCCGGGACAGTGTGTGGCGCTGCTGTTTTCGCGCTCGGCTGAGGCGATCGTGGCGATTTTGGCGGTGCTCAAGACCGGGGCGGCGTATCTGCCGATCGACCCGATGGTGCCGGCGGCGCGGATGCAGTTCATGGTGGCCGATGCCGCGCCGATCGCCGCGGTCACCACCGCCGGGTTGGCCGAGCGGCTGGACGGGTGCGATCTGGCGGTCATCGATGTCGACGATCCCCGCATCGACACCTACCCGGGTACGGGCTTGCCGGCGCCGGCCGCCGATGACATTGCCCACCTCATTTACACCTCGGGCACCACCGGCGTGCCGAAGGGGGTGGCCGTCACCCACCACAACGTCACCCAGCTGATCGGAGTCGCTGGATGCGGGCTTGGCCGCGCGGTAACAGGTGTGGACGCAGTGTCACTCGTATGCCTTTGACGTCTCGGTGTGGGAGATCTGGGGTGCCGCTGTTGCATGGTGGGCGGCTGGTGGTGGTGCCCGAGGCGGTGGTGCGCTCACCGGAGGACTTCCACGCCTTGCTGGTCGCTGAACACGTCAACGTGCTCCTGCAGACCCCGTCGGCGGTGGCGGCGCTGTCGCCTGAGGGTTTGGAGTCGGTGGCGTTGGTGGTGGCCGCTGAGGCCTGTCCGGCCGAGGTGGTGGATCGGTGGGCGCCGCGGGCGGGTGATGGTCAACGCCTACGGCCCGACCGAGACCACGGTGATATGCGTCGATCAGTGCGCCGCTGGTGCCGGGGTCGGGTGTGCCGCCGATCGGCTCGCCGGTGCCCGGCGCGGCGTTGTTTGTGCTGGATGAGTGGTTGCGCCCGGTGCCCGCGGGTGTGGTCGGTGAGTTGTATGTGGCCGGCGCCGGGGTGGGGGTGGGGTATGTGGGCCGGGGCGGGTTGACCGGGTCGCGGTTTGTGGCGTGCCCGTTCGGGGGGCCGGGGGCGCGGATGTATCGCAGCGGGGATCTGGTGTGTTGGGGCGCTGACGGGCAGCTGCGGTATGTGGGGCGTGCCGATGAGCAGGTCAAGATCCGCGGGTATCGCATCGAGCTCGGTGAGGTGCGCGCGGCGCTGGCCGCGGCTGGATGGGGTGGAGCAGGCGGTGGTGATCGCCCGCGAGGACCGCCCCGGCGACAAGCGCCTGGTGGGCTATGTCACCGGTGACCGCGCGACCCGGCCGCGGTACGCGTCGCGCTGGCCGAGCGGCTGCCGGCGCTACATGGTGCCGGCGGCGGTGGTGGTAATGGAGGCGCTGCCGCTGACGGCCAACGGCAAACTAGACACCCGGGCCCTGCCGGCACCGGACTACCAGGACACCGATCGTTACCGCGCCCCGGCCACCCCGGTCGAGGAGATCCTGGCCGGCATCTACGCCCAGGTGCTCGGGCTGGAGCGGGTCGGGGTCGACGACTCGTTCTTCGATTTGGGTGGGGATTCGCTGTCGGCGATGCGGGTGATCGCCGCGGTCAACAAGACGTTGGATACCCGCCTTGCGGTGCGCACGTTGTTCTTTGCGCCGTCGGTGAGAAGCTTGAGCCAGCAGTTGGACAGAGATGACAGCGCGGCAGAAGTGGTGCCGATTGAGGTCCTCAAGGAGGGTACGGGTGTTCCGTTGTGCTGTATTCATGACGGGTTCGGGCTGAGCTGGTCGTATCGGGCTCTGGGCAATTATGTGGATTGCCCGATTATCGGAATTAACCAAGTCCCGCACGATGGCGAGGCGGAACCTGCATCGATTCGTAGCATGGCGGCACGCTATGCCGACAGGCTCCAAGCGCTCTATCCTGATGGGCCCTACAAGCTTCTCGGCTGGTCGTTCGGGGGGGTCGTGGCCCATGAGCTCGCCATTGAGCTTCGCCGACGCGGATGCGAGGTCCAACGCCTTGTGCTGTTAGACGCTACCTTCGTCGCGAAGGTCATTGCAGGATTCAGCGCTAAGAGGCTCGTCGCAAGAAGTCAAGCGTTGGCCGAGAGTCAAGTCCTGGAATACATCTTGGGAAGCAACGGTATAGATATTCCCGTGCAGTTGGGGGCTCTTACCTACCGGCAGGCTGAGGAACTAATTCAGCAGCGAGAAGCAGTGGAGTTTGCTCTTCCGCCCAGAGCGCTGTTCGAGTTCATGGTTCACAGTGTTAATGCTGACCAGGTGTATCTTATGAAACACACCCCTGGTGTGTTTGATGGCGACGTGGTCATATTCTCTGCTGCACGAAGTGGCCTCAGAACGTGGTCACCATGGCAGCGACTGCTCACCCGAATGGCTGCCCGATCCCATCGCCAACGCTGGCGACGTTACGTTGCTGGCGACATTACTGCGCACTCGGTCGACTGCACACATTATGAGATGTTGACCGAAAGATCGCTCAGTATGTATGGCGAACAACTCAAACTTTTAATAGAAACTTGAGCAAGTTGGCAATCCATAATAAGAGTCCATCGGTGCGTTGGGATTGCCGCGTGATTTCGTGTGTTAAGCCGACTTCGGCCACGTTAGCGCCAGCTTGAGCGTCCCCTGACTGGAGCCGACGGCAAATCGACATCTTCATCGATCAACCGAAAGCCTCGTTTCAGCCACTTTCAGTACCGGCACCAGGCCCCGCTACCGACCTCGGGTCGACCGAAAGAGTGTGCAAGATTTGCATCGAAGCACCTTCCCAGACTGCAGGACAAAGGCGGAATTCACCATCCGCTATGTCCCAATGCACAAGGATTTTCATTCTTGCACGCCCATCGCCTCACCGGGTTCCCGCTCACTTATTCAGGCCTTGAGGAAGAACCAAGGTGACGCGGGGTTGTAGGGCGACCACCACGCTACTTTCAGCCCGGATGGGTGCCACGCAAGGCAGCCGGGCTGTAGCCACCAGCTCAGATGGTGCCCATGCCCTTGGCCACCAGCATGATCCCGACTATTGCGAAGATGGCTACCAACACCTGCCGACGATAAGGCTGCAGCCGGTCGTGCAGTCGTCGCAGTACCGCTTGGGTTTTCGTCGGCGTGGCCAGGTAGCTGACGAGGATGATCTCGACAACCGCATGCATCACGACGACGAGCACGATGGTGGCGCTGACCTGCGCGCCGATCGTGGCTCCCGCGGTCGCGATGGTAGTGAGTACGAATAGATACGTGGAGTTTGGCGGCCCCGCTTGGAGTCCGATCACAAACGCGATCCACGGGGATCCGTTTTCCCATGCATTGCGGATGCGGCCGGGCATCCGCAGGATTGCAGATTCACTCTCCGTTGCCGCATCCTGCGCGCGGCTCCGCGGCCGCGAGATTGCGGTCGGTGTATCCGGGTCCAACACCAGCGTCGCCGTTTTGCCGCGCGGCTGTCGGCACGTGGCGCCCGCTGACGCGCCGACAGACGCACTGTCATCAGCGCCGCGATCACTAGTGCGAGCACACCCACGCCGATCTGAATGTACCGGACGTCGGAGCTCGCGGCCGTGGCCGGGGCGGCCAAATCATGCTCAAAAGATGTGAACGTTGGTGTGAAGTGCAGCACCATCAGCGGAACCAGCAACGCGGAAATGCCCGCTATCATGCAGCCGATCCAGTAGGCGAGCAGGTTTTGCACGGGCCGTGGGCGGGAGATGATGAGAAGGACGATGCCGAAACGCACCGGATCGAGGCTTAGCAGAAGTGCCATAAGCAGCACTGAGCTCCACATGGCGGGAACCCTACCTTGTTGGCGCTTTGCTGTTGACGCTTTGCTGTTGACGCTTTTAGCTTCGCTGGGTTGTTCTGGGCCGGTCTGGCGCACGATTCCATCGTGGGCGTAGAAGCTGCGCCGCGCAGCCTAGCCTGCGGGCCCCGTTTCCTTGTCAAAAGGGCCCACATACGGTGCCCGGCAAGCCATTTCCCCTGTTCGCCGGTTTCCTTGACGCGAACCCAATCGTGAAAGTGGAAGGAGGACATGGACGTCGCCGACATGCGGCTCATATCGAACAGGGTCATCGGTGAGCAGGTTGCGCGCGGCTGGCAAAGAATATGCTGCGTTTCGCGATATTCCAGCGTTGTTCGTCGATATGTTAGGCGGGGGCCCGCCGCAACTTGCGAAACGGAGCGGTCTCTTACCGGATGTGTTGCTTGGCCAACGAGTGATGCGGCGCCCGGCAGGATCGCCCGGGCTTGCTGAGCTATTCGCGACTGGCACACCCGAGGCGTCTTGCCTGCGCATCGTGGACTCGGGATTCTTCGTTGACGTTGGGCCGGCGATTGTGGCTTTCGATGAGCCGCCAACCAGCGTCTCGTCATCGATAGGCGGGCGAGTCGCGAGGAGGCAGCGGGCAAGCTCAGCGTCGTCGATCTGGTTTGTGGCGCCGGGATCGATACCGATCAGCACAAGCGGCAAGGTCAGGCGAGCTGCGAGGTCCGAACACTACCGGCCGGGTCAAGTCGCCCGCTTAGACCGTTGCCTCATTCCACCGCTGCTTGGTCAGGGACGATCAAACAGACTCGCTCCTGTTGTCTGAGGGCCGGCTGCAAGATCGGCATGAACTTCGCTGTTGTTTCCGAACACGCGGCGGCGATGGGCACGATAACCTGACGCCCGTGGTTGAGACTTCCGTTTCGACTTTGCTGAGCAGACGCGGGAGCCGGGTAGTCAAATGACGCGATGTTCACGCCATAGGAACAGGGCCGCTTCCGGTGGACACTGCCCGCATGGATTTGGCGTTTTTCCTGTACGAACACCGGGCCGAGGGTGGTGAGCCGGCCGGGATTGGGGGGACGGTGGAGTTTCACACCGATGGTTTCGATGTGGACAGCATCCCAGGCGTTGATCGAGCGGTTGCGGCGGGTGTTGGTGGCGATGACCGCCGATGCGGGGCAGCGGTCATGACGGCCGACCTTACGCGCCGGTTGTCGTCGATGGATCTGCTCGACGACGATGAGCACGCCCGCCTGGATGAGTGGGGCAATCGGGCGGTGCTGACCCAGCCCGCACCGCCGGGCGTGTCGATTCCGGAGTTGTTCGCTGCGCAGGTGGCGCGTGCCCCGCAGGCGGTGGCGGCGACCTTCGAAGGCCGCTCCATGACGTACCGGGAGCTCGATGAGGCCGCGAACCGGTTGGCGCATCTGTTGGAAGGTCAGGGTGTGGGCCCCGGCGTTGTGGTGGCGCTGCTGCTGGAGCGCTCAGCCCAGGCGATCGTGGCGATGTTGGCGGTGCTCAAGGCCGGGGCGGGGTATCTGCCGATCGACCCGGCGCTGCCGGCGGCGCGGATGCAGTTCATGGTGGCCGATGCGGCGCCGATGGTCGCGATCACCACCATTGGGTTGGCCGAGCGGCTGGACGGGTGCGATCTGCTGGTCATCGATATCGACGACCCCCGCATCGACAGCTACCCGGCCACGGCGTTGCCGGCGCCGGACCCGGACAATATCGCTTACCTGATTTACACCTCGGGCACCACCGGTGTCCCGAAGGGGGTGGCGGTCACCCACCGCAGCGTCACCCAGTTGCTGGAGTCAGCGGATCCGGGTTTGGCAGCGCCGGGGCAGGTGTGGACGCAGTGGCACTCGTACGCCTTCGACGTTTCCGTGTGGGAGATCTTCGGTGCCCTGCTGCATGGCGGGCGGCTGGTGGTGGTGCCCGAAGAGGTGGCGGGTTCGCCGCAGGACTTCCACGCGTTGCTGGTCGCTGAACATGTGACCGTGTTAAGCCAGACCCCTTCGGCGGTCGGGGTGCTCTCGCCTGAGGGTTTGGAGTCGGTGGCGTTGGTGGTGGCCGGTGAGGCCTGTCCGGGCGAGGTGGTGGATCGGTGGGCGCCGGGGCGGCTGATGGTCAACGCTTACGGCCCGACCGAGGCCACGATTTATGCGTCGGTGAGTGCGCCGTTGACGGCGGGTTCGGGGGCGCCGCCGATCGGTGCGCCGGTGCCGGGGGCGGCGTTGTTTGTGCTGGATGCGTGGTTGCGCCCGGTGCCGGCGGGTGTGGTTGGTGAGTTGTATGTGGCCGGTGCCGGGGTGGGGGTGGGGTATGTGCGTCGGGCCGGGTTGACCGGGTCGCGGTTTGTGGCGTGTCCGTTCGGGGGGCCCGGGGCGCGGATGTATCGCAGCGGGGATCTGGTGTGTTGGGGCGTTGACGGGCAGCTGCGGTATGTGGGGCGTGCCGATGAGCAGGTCAAGATCCGCGGCTATCGCATCGAGCTCGGTGAGGTGCGCGCGGCGCTGGCCGCGGTGGATGGGGTGGAGCAGGCGGTGGTGATCGCCCGCGAGGACCGCCCCGGCGACAAGCGTCTGGTGGGTTATGTCACGGAGTCGGTGACCGGGGTGGTGGACCCGGCCGCCGTGCGGGGCGCGCTGGCCGAGCGGCTGCCGGGCTACATGGTGCCGGCGGCGGTGGTGGTGATCGAGGCGCTGCCGCTGACCCCCAACGGCAAACTGGACACCCGCGCCCTGCCGGCGCCGGAGTACACCGTTGGTGGGTATCGGGCCCCGGCCAGTCCTACCGAGGAGATTCTGGCCGGCATCTACGCCCAGGTGCTGGGGTTGGAGCGGGTCGGGGTGGATGACTCGTTTTTCGATTTGGGTGGGGATTCGCTGTCGGCGATGCGGGTGATCGCCGCGATCAACAGTCGCCTGGATTCCGCCCTTGGGATGCGCGCGGTGTTCGAGGCGCCCGCGGTGGTCCAGTTGGCGCTCCGTATCGGTGAGGACTCGGTTGGGCGTGAGCCGTTGGTGGCCCAGCAGCGGCCTGCGGTGGTGCCGTTGTCGTTTGCTCAGCAGCGGTTGTGGTTCCTGGATCAGTTGCAGGGGCGGTCGCCGGTTTTCAACATGGCGGTGGCGTTGCGGCTGAGCGGGCGCCTTGATGCCGACGCGTTGGGGGCGGCGCTGGCCGATGTGGTAGGCCGTCAGGAGAGCCTGCGCACCCTGTTCGCCGCCCCCGAGGGGATACCCCAGCAGGTGGTGGTGTCTGTTGAGCGGGCCGACTTCGGCTGGCAGGTCGTCGATGCCAGCGGCTGGTCGGCGGCCCGGCTGCAGGAGGCCATCGACGCGGCGGTGCGTTATTGCTTTGATTTGGCCGCCGAGGTCCCGTTGCGGGCAACGCTTTTCCGGGTTGCGGAGGAGGAGCATGTGTTGGTGGCGGTGGTGCACCACATCGCCGCCGACGGCTGGTCGATCACCCCGCTGGTGGCTGATCTGGGTGTGGCTTATGCCAGCCGGTATGCCGGCCGTGCGCCGGATTGGGCGCCGTTGGCGGTGCAGTATGTGGATTACACGTTGTGGCAGCGCGCGCAGTTTGGTGACCTGGCCGACGGCGACAGCCGCATCTGCGCGCAGCTGGCCTATTGGGAGCAGGCGCTGGCCGGGTTGCCCGAGCGGCTGGAGTTGCCCACTGATCGGCCCTATCCGGCGGCCGCCGATCACCGCGGGGCCAGTGTGGTGGTGGATTGGCCGGCGGAGTTGCAGCAGCGGGTTCGGCGGGTGGCCCGTGAGTACAGCGCGACCAGCTTCATGGTGGTGCAGGCCGCTTTGGCGGTGTTGTTGTCGAAGCTCAGCGCCAGCAGCGATGTGGCGGTGGGGTTCCCGATCGCCGGGCGCCGCGACCCCGTGCTGGACGATTTGGTGGGTTTTTTCGTCAACACCTTGGTTTTGCGGGTGGATCTGGACGGGGATCCCACGGTCGGTGAGCTGTTGGCGCAGGTGCGAGCGCGCTGCCTGGCCGCCTACGAGCATCAGGATGTGCCGTTTGAGGTTCTGGTCGAGCGGCTTAACCCGACCCGCAGCATGGCTCATCACCCGCTGGTTCAGGTGTCATTAACGTGGCAGAACTTCGCTGAGGACGCCGACGCCGAGCTGGCCTTGGGGGATGTGCGGGTCACCCCGCTGGGCGCGGATACCCGCACCGCGCGCATGGATTTGACGTTTTCCCTCGGCGAACGCTTCACCGAGGCTGGTGAGCCGGCCGGGGTTTCGGGGGCGGTGGAGTTTCGCACCGATGTGTTCGACGCGGCCAGCATTGAAACACTGATCGAGCGGTTGCGGCGGGTGTTGGTGGCGCTGACGGCTGATCCGGCCCGGCGGCTCTCGTCGGTGGATGTGCTCGATGCCGGTGAGCATGCCCGGCTGGATGAGATCGGTAACCGCGCCATGTTGACCCAGCCGGCGAGCGCGCCGGTGTCGATTCCGGTGGTGTTCGCCGCGCAGGTGGCGCGCGCCCCGGGGGCGGTGGCGGTGACCTTCGAAGGCCGGTCGATGAGCTACTGCGAGCTTGATGAGGCCGCGAACCGGTTGGCGCATCTGTTGGCGGGCCAGGGTGCGGGGCCCGGTGAGTGTGTGGCGCTGCTGTTTCCCCGGTGCGCTGAGGCGATCGTGGCGGTGTTGGCGGTGCTCAAGGCCGGGGCTGCGTATCTGGCGATTGATCCGGCGCACCCGGATGCGCGGATGCAGTTCATGGTGGCTGATGCCGCGCCGGTGGCCGCGGTCACCACAGCGGGGCTGGCCGAGCGGTTGGCTGGGTGTGGCCTGCCGGTGATCGATGTCGAAGACCCCCGCATTGACAGCTATCCCAGTACGCCTTTGCCGGCGCCAGGGCCGGATGATATCGCCTACCTCATTTACACCTCGGGCACCACCGGTGTGCCCAAGGGGGTGGCGGTCACTCATCACAACGTGACCCGGCTGCTGGAGGCACTGGACGCCGACCTGGAGCTGACGTCGGAACAGGTGTGGACGCTGTGTCATTCATTGGCCTTTGACTACTCGGTCTGGGAGATCTGGGGCGCGCTGTTGCATGGCGGGCGGCTGGTGGTGGTGCCCGAGTCGGTGACGCGCTCACCGCAGGACTTGCACGCCTTGCTGGTTGCTGAACAGGTCAGCGTCTTGAGCCAGACCCCGTCGGCGTTTTATGCGCTGCAAACCGTCGACGCGGAACGGCCCGGGCTGAAGCCCGAAATCGTGGTTTTCGGTGGCGAAGCGCTGGAACCACAGCGTCTTCGGACGTGGTTAAACAACCACCCGGATTCACCGCGGATGGTCAACATGTACGGCATCACCGAGACGACGGTGCACGCCTCGTTCCGGGAGATCGTGGCAGCCGACACCGACACAGTTGCCAGTCCGATCGGGGTGCCGTTGGCGCATCTTGGTTTTTTTGTGCTGGATCGGTGGTTGTGTCCGGTGCCGGCCGGTGTGGTGGGTGAGTTGTATGTGGCCGGTCGTGGGGTGGGCGTTGGGTATGTGCGCCGGGCCGGGTTGACCGGGTCGCGGTTTGTGGCGTGCCCGTTCGGGGGGCCGGGGGCGCGGATGTATCGCAGCGGGGATTTGGTGTGTTGGGGCGCGGATGGGCAGCTGCGCTATGTGGGGCGCGCTGATGAGCAGGTGAAGATCCGCGGCTATCGCATCGAACTCGGTGAAATTCAGACCGCCCTAGCGGGGGTGGATGGGGTGGAGCAGGCGGTGGTGATCGCCCGCGAGGACCGTCCCGGCGACAAGCGTCTGGTGGGTTATGTCACCGAGTCGGTGACCGGGGTGGTGGACCCGGCCGCCGTGCGGAGCGCGCTGGCCGAGCGGCTGCCGGGCTACATGATCCCGTCCGCGGTGATGGTGATCGACGCGCTGCCGCTGACACCCAACGGCAAACTCGACACCCGTGCCCTGCCGGCGCCGGAATACCGGGACGTCGATCAGTACCGTGCCCCGGCCACCCTCAAGGAGGAGATCCTGGCCGGCATCTATGCTCAGGTGCTGGGGTTGGAGCGGGTCGGGGTGGATGCCTCGTTCTTCGAGCTGGGCGGGGATTCGCTGTCGGCGATGCGGGTGATCGCCGCGATCAACAAATCCTTGGATGCCGGCCTTGCGGTGCGCACGTTGTTCGACGCGCCCACCGTTGCCCACTTGGCGCTGCGTATCGATGAGGGTGTCGGTGGGCGTGAGCCGTTGACGGTGCAACAGCGGCCTGCGGTGGTGCCGTTGTCGTTTGCCCAGAGCCGGTTGTGGTTCCTGGACCGGTTCGAGGGCGCGGTGGCGACCTACAACATGCCGACTGCTTTTCGGATCAGCGGCGCGCTGGATGTTGAGGCGCTCGACGCGGCCTTCGATGATGTGATCGCCCGTCACGAGTCGCTGCGCACCGTATTTCCCGACGTTGACGGTGTGCCGTGTCAGCAGGTGGTGCCGGCAGAGGCGGGGATGTGGCGGCGCGGGGGCGCGGCGGTGGTGTCGGTGTCCGAGCAGGATGTGCTCGCCGAGTTGGCGGCGCTGGCGGGGTATCGGTTTGATTTGTCGGGCGAGATCCCGATTCGTGCGCAGATCTATTCGGTGGGGCCCGAGCAGTATGTGGTCGGGATTGTGTTGCACCACATCGCTTTTGACGGGTGGTCACTGACCCCGATGATCCGTGATCTGGGTGTGGCTTATGCCAGCCGGTGTGCCGGGCACGCCCCCGGTTGGGCGCCGTTGGCGGTGCAGTATGTGGATTACACGTTGTGGCAGCGCGCGCAGTTTGGTGACCTGGCCGACGGCGACAGCCGCATCTGCGCGCAGCTGGCCTATTGGGAGCAGGCTTTGGCCGGGTTGCCCGAGCGGCTGGAGTTGCCCACTGATCGGCCCTATCCGGCGGTGGCCGATCACCGCGGGGCCAGTGTGGTGGTGGATTGGCCGGCGGAGTTGCAGCAGCGGGTTCGGCGGGTGGCCCGTGAGTACAGCGCGACCAGCTTCGTGGTGGTGCAGGCCGCTTTGGCGGTGTTGTTGTCGAAGCTCAGCGCCAGCAGCGATGTGGCGGTGGGGTTCCCGATCGCCGGGCGCCGTGACCCCGTGCTGGATGAGTTGGTGGGTTTTTTCGTCAACACCTTGGTTTTGCGGGTGGATCTGGACGGGGATCCCACGGTCGGTGAGCTGTTGGCGCAGGTGCGAGCGCGCTGCCTGGCCGCCTACGAGCATCAGGATGTGCCGTTTGAGGTTCTGGTCGAGCGGCTTAACCCGGCCCGAAGCCTGACCCATCACCCCCTGTTTCAGGTGGCGTTGGCCTGGCAAAACTTTCCCTGGCGTCACAGTGACCTCACCGCCGCGGTGAGTTTGGGTGATGTGCAGGTCACGCCGCTCGGGGTGGACACCCACACCGCCCGCTGGGATCTGTTGTTCTCTCTGAGAGAACAATGGACGGGGGCTGGTGAGCCGGCCGGGGTTTCGGGGGCGGTGGAGTTTCGCACCGATGTGTTCGACGCGGCCAGCATTGAAACACTGATCGAGCGGTTGCGGCGGGTGTTGGTGGCGCTGACGGCTGATCCGGCCCGGCGGCTCTCGTCGGTGGATGTGCTCGATGCCGGTGAGCATGCCCGGCTGGATGAGATCGGTAACCGCGCCATGTTGACCCAGCCGGCGAGCGCGCCGGTGTCGATTCCGGGGGTGTTCGCCGCGCAGGTGGCGCGCGCCCCGGGGGCGGTGGCGGTGACCTTCGAAGGCCGGTCGATGAGCTACTGCGAGCTTGATGAGGCCGCGAACCGGTTGGCGCATCTGTTGGCGGGCCAGGGTGCGGGGCCCGGTGAGTGTGTGGCGCTGCTGTTTCCCCGGTGCGCTGAGGCGATCGTGGCGGTGTTGGCGGTGCTCAAGGCCGGGGCTGCGTATCTGGCGATTGATCCGGCGCACCCGGATGCGCGGATGCAGTTCATGGTGGCTGATGCCGCGCCGGTGGCCGCGGTCACCACAGCGGGGCTGGCCGAGCGGTTGGCTGGGTGTGGCCTGCCGGTGATCGATGTCGAAGACCCCCGCATTGACAGCTATCCCAGTACGCCTTTGCCGGCGCCAGGGCCGGATGATATCGCCTACCTCATTTACACCTCGGGCACCACCGGTGTGCCCAAGGGGGTGGCGGTCACTCATCACAGCGTGACCCGGCTGCTGGAGGCACTGGACGCCGAGCTGGAGCTGACGTCGGAACAGGTGTGGACGCTGTGTCATTCATTGGCCTTTGACTACTCGGTCTGGGAGATCTGGGGCGCGCTGTTGCATGGCGGGCGGCTGGTGGTGGTGCCCGAGTCGGTGACGCGCTCACCGCAGGACTTGCACGCCTTGCTGGTTGCTGAACAGGTCAGCGTCTTGAGCCAGACCCCGTCGGCGTTTTATGCGCTGCAAACCGTCGACGCGGAACGGCCCGGGCTGAAGCCCGAAATCGTGGTTTTCGGTGGCGAAGCGCTGGAACCACAGCGTCTTCGGACGTGGTTAAACAACCACCCGGATTCACCGCGGATGGTCAACATGTACGGCATCACCGAGACGACGGTGCACGCCTCGTTCCGGGAGATCGTGGCAGCCGACACCGACACAGTTGCCAGTCCGATCGGGGTGCCGTTGGCGCATCTTGGTTTTTTTGTGCTGGATCGGTGGTTGTGTCCGGTGCCGGCCGGTGTGGTGGGTGAGTTGTATGTGGCCGGTCGTGGGGTGGGGGTTGGGTATGTGCGCCGGGCGGGGTTGACCGGGTCGCGGTTTGTGGCGTGCCCGTTCGGGGGGCCGGGGGCGCGGATGTATCGCAGCGGGGATTTGGTGTGTTGGGGCGCGGATGGGCAGCTGCGCTATGTGGGGCGCGCCGATGAGCAGGTGAAGATCCGCGGCTATCGTATCGAGCTGGGGGAGATCGAGGCGGTGTTGGCGGGCCATCCGCGGGTGGGGCAGGCGGTGGTGATCGCCCGCGAGGACCGTCCCGCCGACAAGCAGTTGGTGGGTTATGTGGTGCTGGATCCGCAGATGATGCTGGTCCGGGAGCCGGCGCGGGAAGCGCAGCTGGTCGAGCAGTGGCAGGACGTGTATGCGGGCCTGTATTCGGGGGAGAGTTTCACCGAGGGTCCCCGGGCGGAGTTGGGGCAGGATTTCGGGGGCTGGAACAGCAGTTATACCGGGGCGCCGATCCCGCTGGAGCAGATGCGGGAGTGGCGGGCGGCCGCGGTGGAGCGGATCCGGGGGTTGGGTCCGGGTCGGGTGTTGGAGATCGGGGTGGGTTCGGGGTTGTTGCTGGCGCCGTTGGCTCCGGGGTGTGTGGAGTATTGGGGCACCGACTTTTCCGCGCCCACGATCCAAACCCTGCAGGGCGCGGTGGCTGCGCAGTCGTGGGGGGATCGGGTGCGGTTGCGGGTGCAGCCCGCCGATGTGACCGAGGGGTTGCCGGCGGGCTATTTCGATGTGGTGGTGCTCAACTCGGTGATCCAGTATTTCCCCAGCGCGGGCTATCTGCTGGATGTGTTGGCGGCGGCGATGGGTTTGTTGGCCCCGGGTGGGGCGGTGTTTATCGGCGATGTGCGTAACTTGTCGTTGTTGGGGGCGTTTACCGCCGGGATCGTTTCTGCTGACAGCACCGATGGGGACACCGCCGCGGTGATCCGGGAGCGGGTGCGTCGGGAGATGCTGGCCGAGCAGGAGTTGTTGGTGGCGCCGGAGTTTTTTGTGGCATTGCCTCAGCATCTTCCCGAGGTCGCGGCGGTGGATGTGCAGCTCAAGGCGATGGGTGCGGTCAACGAGCTCAGCGGTTACCGCTATGAGGTGGTGCTGCGCAAGGCGCCGGTGGCGGTGCGCTCGGTGGCCGACTTGCCGTCGCAGCCGTGGGGACGGTTCGGCAGCCTGGCCGCCTGGGGGAGTATCTGCGCTGGCAGGAGCTGCCGGAGCTGCGGGTCAGCGGGGTGCCGCACGCCGGGATCGGGCCGGAGGTGGCGTTGGCGCGGGCGTTGGCGCGGGCCGAGGATCGGGTGGCGGTCAGCGACGTGCGTGCCGGCCTATCGCGGCCCCTGCTGATGCGGTGGTGGCGCAGCAGTGTCATCTGCTGGGCCAGCAGCTGGGATATGTCACGGCGGTGACCTGGTCGCCGACGGCTGGGCTGGTGGATGTCGTCTTCACCCACGCCGGCCAACCGGCTGATGGCCAGCCAGTCCTGTCGGACCTGTATCTGCCGGCCACTGAAGTGGGTTCGCTGGCCGGCTATGTCAACGATCCGGCGGCGGTGGAGCGGGTGGCCGAGTTGCGCGCCTTTGCGGCCGAGCGGTTGCCGGACTACATGGTGCCGGCGGCGGTCATGGTGATGGAGTCCCTGCCGTTGACGGTCAACGGCAAACTGGATCGGCGGGCGTTGCCGGCCCCGGAGTTTGTCAGTGCGGCGGCCTACCGGGCGCCGCGGGATGAACAAGAACGGGTGTTGGCTGCGCTGTTCGGCGAGGTGCTCGGGGTGGCCCGGGTGGGTATCGACGAGTCGTTTTTCGATTTGGGTGGGCATTCCCTGTCGGCGACGCGGTTGATCGCGCGGGTGCGCGCGGACCTGGGCGTGGAAGTCCCGATCCGGGCGTTGTTCGATGTGTCCACCGTAGCTGGGCTGGCCGAATGGATCAGCGCGCATGGCGGGGATCGGGGGTGGGCGGCGTTGACGGTGCAGCAGCGGCCTGCGGTGGTGCCGTTGTCGTATGCCCAGCAGCGGTTGTGGTTTCTTGACCAGTTGCAGGGGCCGTCACCGGTGTACAACATGGCGGTGGCGGTGCGGCTAAGCGGCAAGCTCGACGCTGACGCGTTGGGTGCGGCGCTGGCCGATGTGGTGGGCCGCCAGGAGAGCCTGCGCACCGTGTTCCCGGCGGTGGAGGGCATACCCGAGCAGCTGGTGGTGGCGCCGGAGCGGGCCGACTTCGGCTGGCAGGTCGTTGATGCCGGCGGCTGGCCGGCTGATCGGCTGCAGGAGGCCATCGGCGCGGTGGTGGGTCACGGTTTTGATTTGGCCACCGAGATCCCATTGCGGGCAACACTTTTCCGTGTCGCCGATGACGAACATGTGCTGGTGGCCGTGGTGCACCATATCGCTGCCGACGGCTCCTCGATCGCCCCGCTGGTGCGTGATCTGGCTGTGGCGTATGCCAGCCGGTGTGCGGGGCGGGCGCCCGGGTGGGCGCCGTTGCCGGTGCAGTATGTGGATTACACGCTGTGGCAGCGCTCCCAGTTGGGGGATCTGGCCGATGCCGACAGCCGCATCGCCGCGCAGCTGGGCTATTGGGAGCAGACTTTGGCCGGGATGCCTGAGCGGCTGGCGTTGCCCACCGATCGGCCCTACCCGCCGGTGGCCGATCACCGCGGCGCCAGTGTGGCGGTGGACTGGCCCGGGGGGTTGCAGCAGCAGGTGGCTCGGGTGGCCGGCGAGCACAACGCGACCAGCTTCATGGTGATGCAGGCCGCGTTGGCGGTGCTGCTGTCGAAGCTGAGCGCCAGTTCTGATGTGGCGGTGGGGTTCGCGATCGCCGGGCGGCGCGATCCGGCGCTGGATGCGCTGGTCGGGTTTTTCGTCAACACCCTGGTGCTGCGGGCGGATCTGGGCGGTGATCCCACGGTCGCTGAGCTGCTGGGCCAGGTGCGAGCGCGCAGCCTGGCCGCCTACGAGCACCAAGACGTGCCCTTTGAGGTGCTGGTGGATCGGCTCAACCCCACCCGCAGCCTGACCCATCACCCGCTGATCCAGGTGATTTTGACCTGGCAGAACTTCGCTGGGCCAGACGATGATTCCGAGGCCGGGATGGCGTTTGGTGATGTGCAGGCCACGCCGCTGGCCGCGGACACCCACACCGCCCGGATGGATTTGGCGTTTTCGTTGGCCGAACGCTTCACCGAGGCCGGCGAGCCCGCCGGGATTTCCGGGACGGTCGAGTTTCGCACCGACGTTTTCGACACGGCCAGCATCGAAATCCTGATCGAGCGGTTGGAGCGGGTGGTGGTGGCGATGACCGCCGACCCGAGCCGGTCGGTGTCATCGGTGGATGTGATCGACGCGCCCGAGCATGCCCGCCTGGATGAGATCGGCAACCGCGCCGCGTTGACCCGGCCGGCACCGTCGGTGGCGTCGATTCCGGCGTTGTTCACCGCGCAGGTGGCGCGCACACCCGAAGCGCAGGCGATCAGTTTCGCGGGCCGCTCGATGACCTATCGCGAGCTGGATGAGGCCGCGAACCGGTTGGCGCATCTGCTGGTCGGTCAGGGTGCGGGCCCGGGGCAGAGTGTGGCGCTGCTGTTTTCGCGGTCGGCTGAGGCGATCGTGGCGATTCTGGCGGTGCTCAAGACCGGGGCGGCCTATCTGCCGATCGACCCGATCGTGCCGGAGGCGCGCATGCAGTTCATGGTGGCCGACGCCGCCCCGGTGGCCGCGGTCACCACGGCGGAGCTGCGCTTGCGGCTCGACGGGTGCGATCTGGCGGTCATCGATGTCGAGGATCCCCGCATCGACACCCAACCCGGCACCGCACTACCGGCGCCGGATCCCGATGACCTCGCCCACATCATCTACACCTCGGGCACCACCGGGGTGCCCAAGGGGGTGGCGGTCACCCACCACAACGTCACCCAACTGATCGCGGCGCTGGACGCCGGCCTGCCCCCGGTAAAGGTGTGGCCGCATTGTCACTCGTTGGCCTTTGATGCGTCGGTGTGGGAGATCTGGGCTCCGTTGCTGCATGGCGGGCGGGTGGTGGTGGTGCCCGAAGCGGTGGTGCGCTCACCGCAGGAGTTCCACGACCTGCGCTCACCAGGAGAGTTCCACGACCTGCTGGTCAGCGAACAGGTCAACATGTTGCTGCAGACCCCTTCTGCGGTGGCGGCGCTCTCGGGTGAGGGGTTGGAGTCGGTGGCGTTGGTGGTGGCTGCTGAGGCCTGCCCGGGTGAGGTGGTGGATCGGTGGGCGCCGGGGCGGGTGATGGTCAACGCCTACGGTCCGACCGAGACCACGGTGATTGTGGCGATCAGTGCGCCGCTGGTGGCGGGGTCGGGGGTGCCGCCGATCGGTGCGCCGGTGCCCGGTGCGGCGTTGTTCGTGCTGGATCAGTGGTTGCGCCCGGTGTCGATCGGGGTGGTCGGTGAGTTGTATGTGGCCGGCGCCGGGGTGGGGGTTGGGTATTGGCGGCGGGCCGGGTTGAGCGCGTCGCGGTTTGTGGCGTGTCCGTTCGGAGAACCTGGGGCGCGGATGTATCGCAGCGGGGATCTGGTGTGCTGGGGCGCTGACGGGCAGCTGCGGTATCTGGGCCGTGCCGATGAGCAGGTCAAGATCCGCGGCTATCGCATCGAGCTGGGTGAAGTGCGCGCGGTGTTGGCCGGCCTGGATGGGGTGGATCAGGCGGTGGTGATCGCCCGCGAGGACCGCCCCGGCGACAAGCGCCTGGTCGGCTATCTGACCGGGACCGCCGACCCGGCCGCTGTACGCGCCGCGCTGGCCGAGCGGCTGCCGGGCTACATGGTGCCGGCCGCGGTGGTGGCGGTGGAGGCGCTGCCGTTGACGGTCAACGGCAAACTCGACACCCGCGCCCTGCCGGCACCGGACGACCAGGACACCGATCATTACCGCGCCCCGGCCACTGCCACCGAGGAGATCCTGGCCGGCATCTACGCCGAGGTGCTCGGGCTCGACCGCGTCGGGGTCGACGACTCGTTTTTCGACCTCGGTGGGGATTCACTGTCGGCGATGCGGGTGATCGCCGCGGTCAACAAGACGTTGAATGCCGGCCTTGCGGTGCGCACGTTGTTCTTTGCGCCGTCGGTGCGAAGCTTGAGCCAGCAGCTGCGCAGACCTAACAGCGCCATGGAAGTGGTCCCCGTCGAGGCCCTCAGGAAAGGTACGGGTGTTCCGCTGTGCTGTATTCATGGTGGTTTCGGGCTGAGCTGGACATATCGGGCTCTGGGCAAATACTTGGATTGCCCGATTATCGGAATTAACCAAATCCCACAAGATGGCGAAGCTGAACCCGCATCGATTCGGAGCATGGCGGTAAACTATGCAGACCGGCTCCAGGCCGTTTATCCTGACGGGCCCTACAAGCTTCTCGGCTGGTCGTTTGGTGGCGTCATAGCCCATGAGCTCGCCATTGAGCTTCAGCGCCGTGGATGCGAAGTCCAACGCCTTGTCCTGCTAGACGCTGTACTCCTCACGAACAAGCGCGTCGCAAGGTTCATCGCTAATAGAGTCACCACTCAACCTTTAGCCGAGAGTACAGTTCTGGAATACATGTTGAGAGCCAATGGTATAGATAGCCCAATACGGTCGGGCCCTCTTACCTACCGGCAGGCAGAGGAATTAATTGACAAACAAGAAGAAGTGAAGTTTACACTTCCGCCCACACAGATGTTGGAGTTTATGGTAAAAAGTCTTAATGCTAACACGCTGTATCTCTTGGAACACGTGCCGGATGTGTTTGATGGAGATATGGTCATGTTCTCCACTACACGACATCACGTCGGACCGGGGTCACGATGGCGAGGACCGCTAACCCGAATGGCTACCCGATCCCGTCGACAAAGTTGGCGGCCTTACGTTGCTGGCGACATTAGGGAATACTCGGTCGATTGCGTACATTATGAGATGTTGACCGTCAGATCGCTGGATATGTATGGCGAACAACTCAAGCATGTATTAGAAACTTAAGTAAATTAGGCCAGATTCTCGAGCACCCTGTGTCATGTCTTTTCTGAAAGAAGGTGATGCTCAACCGCTCCAATATGTGGCGGTCGCGCGATTCGCTCTTTCTTCAGAGGTACGAAGACTCGGTCATCTCTCGGAGCCAAATTGTTTAAATCGTACACTGGCCAGTCGATGCGCGGCGTCTTGCTCAACGGTCCAAACGGCAAGTGTCCTAGGGAGTTTGTGATGCAACACCTTGTTTTTACCGATCTCGTCCAGAAGTACTACGCAGAGGTTAATGCTTTTCAAGCTTCGCTGGATTGTTCTGGCCCGATCTGGCGCACGATTGGTCGCGGGCGTGAGGGCTGCGCCGCGCACCTGTCCTTCGGGTCCATTTCCGCGCAGAAGTGGCCCACCATATTGGGCTCGCCGGCAAGCCATTCGCCTATGCTATGGTCTGCTTGAAACGAACCTAATCGCCTGTGTGGGACCGGCGACATGGGCGGTGCGCCACGCGGCTTAGACCAAAATAGTCATCGGTGAGCAGCTTGCGCGCGGGCCGGCGAAGAATGTGCTGCGCTAGCACGAGCCATCACTGTCATACTTCCGGCGTTCTTCGTCGAATGGTAGACGCGAGGGCCCGCTGCAAGTTGTGACAAAAGGAGGTCTGTTGGCGGATGGGTTGCTTCGCCAACGAGTGATGCTGCGGCCTGGAGGATCGCGGGGCCGGGAAGCCATTACCCGAGGGGTCTCGGCTGCCCACCGTGGACTCGCGATTTCTTCTATGACGTTGAGCTGTTGACGGCGTCTCGCGATGAGACGCCGAGCAGTGTGTCGACTTCATCCATAAGCGGGTGAGTCCCATACGGGGAGGCAGCGGGCAAGCTCAGCGTCGTCGATCTAGCTGGTGGCGCCGGGTCGATACCGATCAGCACAAGCGGCAAGGTCAGGGCGACCGGTGGGTGGCGGGCAGTACTGGCCCCGTCGATTCGCCCGCTCAGGCCCTTACCTTATTCCACCGCTGCTTGGGTCAGCGACGATCAAGCTGACCCGCTCCTCTCTGTCTGGACAGCGGCTGAAAGATCCGCACGAAATTTGCTGTTCTTGGCTAACGGCGGCGGTCGCCACGGTAATCTGAGGCCCGTGGTTGAGACTTCCATGTTGACTTTGCTACGTGAACGCGCCAGCCTGCAGCCAGACGACGCGGTGTTCACGTTTATCGATTACGAGCAGGACTGGGACGGGGTTGCGGAAAGCCTGACTTGGTCGCAACTGCATCGCCGGACGCTGAATGTCGCAGACGCGCTTCGACAGTACGGCTCGACTGGTGACCGCGCTCTGATATTGGCGCCGCAGGGGCTTCACTACATCGTTGCGTTTCTCGGCGCATTGCAGGCGGGACGGATCGCGGTTCCGCTTTCCGTGCCGCTAGGTGGCGTCAGCGATGAGCGTGTTAGTTCGGTGCTGCGTGACGCGTCGCCGTCCGTCGTTCTCACAACGTCCCCGGTCGCGGGCATCGTAGCCGAGTACGTGAAGTCGGAGTCCGGCCCGTCCGCTCCGGCGATCGTCGAGGTCGACCTGCTGGAGCTAGACGCCCCGACGAGGTCCGGCGCGGGGAGCGAGAACCTCCCGAGTACCGCCTATTTGCAGTACACGTCCGGATCGACCCGCCAGCCGGCGGGGGTCATGATGTCGCACAGCAACCTGCTCGCCAACTTCGAACAGGTGATGTCCGACTACTTTGCAAAAGTTCCCCCGCCCGACACAACTATCGTGTCATGGCTGCCGTTCTATCACGACATGGGTCTGTATCTGGGAGTTTGCGGGCCGGTTCTGTCTGGGATGCCCGCTGTGCTCATGAGCCCGGTAGCGTTCCTGCAGCGGCCGGCCCGGTGGATGCAATTGCTGGCAAGCAATAGCAAGTCATACTCGGCAGCACCGAACTTCGCGTTCGAATTAGCGGCGCGAAAAACATCGGACGACGACATGGCCAGGCTCGATCTGTCGGACGTGCTGTGCATCGCTACCGGTAGTGAACGGGTGAACCCGGCGACGCTGCAGCGCTTCACCCAGCGGTTTGCCCGTTTCAGTTTGCGCGAGGAGGTGCTGCGACCGTCATATGGACTGGCGGAAGCAACCGTGTATGTGTCGACCCGCGCAGCCGGTCAACCACCGGCTATCGTGCGCTTCGAATCCGAGAAGCTGACCGCTGGCAAAGCGGAGCGATGCGAACACGGTGGTACACCGCTGGTCGGTTACGGGGTGCCGCAGTCACCGGTGATCCGCGTCGTTGATGCCGAGACGCGTGTCGAGTGTGCGGCGGGAACCGTTGGTGAGATCTGGGTGCACGGCGACAACGTCGCGACGGGCTATTGGCGCAAACCTCACGAGACCGAAAATACGTTCGGTGGAACCCTTGTCGCTCCGTCGGCTGGCACACCCGAGGGGCCTTGGCTTCGCACCGGGGATTCGGGCTTCTTCTTTGATGATGAGCTGTTCATCATCGGGCGCATCAAGGATCTTTTGATCGTGTACGGGCGTAACCACTCTCCCGACGACATCGAGGCGACCATCCAGGAGATCACAGGGGGTCGGTGCGCGGCGATAGCGGTTCCGGATGCGGGCACGGAGCAGCTTGTCGTGATCATCGAAGTCAGGAAGCGGGGCGAGTCCGACCAGGAGGTAGCGGACAAGCTCACCGCCGTTAAGCGTGAAGTGACCTCGGCGATCTCCAACTCGCACGGTCTTAGCGTCGCGGATCTGGTTTTGGTGGCCCCTGGTTCGATACCGATCACCACAAGCGGCAAGGTCAGGCGAGCGTCGTGTGTCGAGCAGTACCGGCACGGTCAGTTCGCGCGCGTGGACCTTTAGGCTGAATCCGTAGGCGATTTCTTAGTCGATCTCGCCGGTGAGGTCGAACTCAGCCAGCGTGCGCGCGGCCAGCTCACGTAAAGCGGGCTTCGTGTTCTCGGCGCCCGGTTGGTAGGCGAGGACGGTGATAACAATCTTGCCGGGGATGCGTAAAGACAGGAGCTGCATTTGGCCGCCTATCTGCTCAAGCCACTGTCGCGTTACGTGTTGTCTGATCCCTCGTGCGTATGCGTACTCGGCGTCGGTGCCATCGAGGCGGTTCACCACCGAGCCGAGGTCGCCGAGATTCGAACAGAACACCGGCAGATCAGGGTCGGCGAACATCGAATCGGCCATCCGTCTCAACGCCCGCTTGGGTGTGAACGGGGTCAGCCAAAGGGTCTGTAATGCCTCGTTCGGCGTCTCCCGCAGAGTCCTCAGCGCCTGGTTGATGGCGGCGCGGGCGTCACGCAGATCCGTTGTTACTCGCGTCGGGTCGACGGTGACGCGCGCAAATGACATTGCGTTCGCACGCGTATCGCCCTCGGCGCGTTCGCTTATAGGGAGTTGCAAGGTGACGGCGCCGTCAGCGGCACGTCGGCGCCCCATGTGCTCCCCGAGTTTCGCAGCCAACCCGGCGACCAGCGTGTTACTCGTTGCACCAAGAGCCTTCGCACGGGCATCCCAATCATCCAGGTCCATGCAGATCGTGATACCCGGCACGACGACAGCGTCATCGCCATCTCCTCCACCGACGGCGATGGGTCGCGATGCGGGGAATCGGGCAACATCGTGTCGGCGACGGCGCGCCAGTTTTGCCGCCACGACAAGCCCACGGGCAACCTCAGGTGCGTCCCGCGCTGTTTGGCGGGCATCCTGTACGACCGCGCGCAGTCGAGTGCGTGAACGTGGTGGTGGGTAGCCAAGATCGCGCGTGTTACCCAGGAGGGCATCAACTAACGCGACGACGAGGCCGAGGCCGTCGATCAGGTAGTGGGAAACCACGAGGCTGACCGCGGTCGAGCCGTCCGTAAGTGGAAGGACGCCGAGATGCCAGCCGGGCCCCCGTTCCGAATCGGTGGGCAGTTGTGCGCGTTCATCAGCCCACTCGCTGACTTCAGCGCGTGGACGGGCGCACTCAGCGACATCGATGTCGGACGGGCCCCGATCTGAGATCCACCGATCCCGGGCGAAAGGCAGCGGCGAACGCTCGATGCGCCGTCCCAACAACCCGTGACCAAGATTGTGGTGAAAACGCCTCAGCCCATCGAAGTCGATAGCGTGCTCATAAACCCACACGACCTGTGCGGCTTCCTCGCTGACCGATGGCGCGCTGACCCGCAAACAAGGCTTGGTCCATGAACGCGAGCCGATTGTCCAGCCGCCCATCACCGTTGGATGCGCGGCTGTCGAAGGATGCTCGTGCAGGACGTATCCGGACTGCCACTGATCAGCCTCCGACGACACGGATCGATTCGCCTGTGACGCCCTGTGAGGCGTAGACCTCGTCATGGAGGGTGACGCTGCGCGGGACGGCGCGGGCCTTGGTGGGGTCGAACCGATTCATGGCCTGAGAGTAGCCGATCCGCGCGGGGTTCCCTGGCCGCACGGGTGGGACGGTTCTCTCTGGACACTCCTATGGGAGGTGTTCTGCTACATCGCTGTTGCTGGTGTCGGCGTCGTCGGACTCCACCGGCGACTGAGGAAGTGGCTTGTTCGTGCGGCGCTGGCACTGGCGCTGTTCTGGTCGGCGCTACTGCCGCCGTGGAACATTTTTGATGACGTACCAGCAGCCTCGCAGGGACACGTCGACGTTGCGATTGTCGCGCAAACCGTGGGCATGATCGCCGCGCGTTTTGCT
>CAVUSK010000007.1:0-73272 GCA_963744085.1 uncultured Actinomycetota bacterium | reverse complement strand
CCGCGCAACGCGGACGCCGCCCGTCAGACGAGCTGGAGGCCAAGACTCCGGCTGACGGGGTGATCACCGGCCTCGGCCGGATCAACGCAGGGCTGTTCCCGCCGCACCGCTCGACCTGCGCCATCGTGGCCTACGACTACACGGTCATGTCCGGCACCCAGGGGCACTTCAGTCACCGCAAGACCGACCGAATCCTGGAACAGGCGCGGCTGCACCGCTATCCGCTGGTGCTGTTCGGCGAGGGCGCCGGCGGGCGTCCCGGCGACACCGACGCACAGATCGTCGCGGGCCTGCACTACACCACCTTCGCCGCGATGGGCGCGCTCAGCGGTGTCGTGCCCACGATCGGTGTCGTAGCCGGGCGCTGCTTCGCCGGCAACGCCGCCCTGCTCGGCACATGCGACGTCATCATCGCCACCGCCGATTCGAACATCGGCATGGCCGGACCGGTGATGATCGAGGGTGGTGGCCTCGGCTCGTTCACGCCAGAACAGGTGGGCCCCATCGACGTTCAAACACGCAACGGTGTCGTCGACATCGCGGTGGCCGACGAAGCCGAGGCGGTTGCCGCCGCGAAGAAGTACCTGGCCTACTTCCAGGGCAGTCTCGCCGACCACGAAGCGGCGGATCAGCGGCTGCTGCGCCACCTGGTGCCCGAAAACCGCCAGCGCGCCTACGATATCCGCCCTATCGTGACCACCGTGTTCGACGTCGACTCGGTGCAGGAATTGCGTCGCGGCTTCGGTACCTGCGTCATCACCGCGCTGGCACGTATCGAAAACCGGCCCGTGGGCGTCATCGCCAACGACCCCGCCGTGCTTGGTGGCGCGATCGATGCCGACGGCGCGGACAAGTTCGCCCGGTTCTTGCAACTGTGCGACGCATTCGGCCTACCGGTGGTGTCCCTTTGTGACACACCGGGTTTCATGGTCGGCCCCGACGCGGAGACGACAGCAACGGTCCGTCACTTCTCGCGGCTGTTCGTGCTCGGCGGACACATGACCGTGCCGATGATCACCGTCGTGCTGCGAAAGGCGTACGGTCTCGGCGCAATGGCGATGACCGCCGGGCATTTCCACAACACCGCCGCTAGTGTGGCGTGGCCGACGGGCGAGTTCGGTCCGATGAACCTCGAAGGTGCAGTGCGGATCGGCGCGCGCGACACCCTGGACGCCATCGCCGATGACGATGAGCGCCAACGGGCTTACGACGAGATGCTCGCGGCCGCGTATCGGCAGGGCAGTGCGCTGAACACGGCCTCGCACCTGGAGATCGACGAAGTGATCGACCCCGCCGACACGCGAGCCGTCATCGCGGCGACGCTGCTATCGCGCCCGACGGCCACGGGCGAGGGGTGGACAAATCCTCACCGCCACAGTGGGATCGATACCTGGTGAGCGTCACGCCGGGGATTTTCGACGATGCGTCGATGGTCGCGACCATCGTGCGGGTGCGTGACGTCGCCGCCTCGGTCCGGTGGTATCGAGAGAAGCTCGGACTGGAACCCATCCACGTCGGCGCCGACGGGCCGGACCATCCGATCGCCACCTATGCGATCGCCGGTTCGATCGTGACGTTGTGGCAGCTCCCCGCGGGCCATACGCGAGTCGCCGAGGACAACGATCGGAACACCTACGTGGTCGCGGTCATGAAGGGCGACCTCGAGCCCGCCCGGCAAGCGCTGATCGCGAACGGGGTCGATGTCGGTGAGATCCGCCAGAGCGCGAACAACGAGTTCCTGTGGTTTCACGACCTCGACGGAAACCGCTTCGAGCTGAGCCGGCCGCTGACCGGATAGGCCAGACCGCTATCATTGTAAAAACAGCGTAATGGCCTGCCACCGACGAAGGATCAACGATGGACCGCGACCATCTGATCGACCTCACCCGCCGTGCGCTGAAGTTGGCGCGGGACAAGACCACCGACTTGGCCCCGTCGGAATTCGCCGTGCCGGCGCACGACTACACGTCCGCCGGATCGCCTTGCCCGCGACAGGGCGATGCTGATGGCCAGCCCGCAACTCGTCGGCTACGCCTCCGAACTGCCCAAGCCGGGCACGTACTGCACGAAGACGGTGATGGATCGCTCGATCCTGCTGACCCGCGTCTCCGACGGCACCGTGAAGGCGTTCGACAACGTCTGCCTGCATCGCCAGTCACAGGTCGTGGCGGGATGCGGCACCGCCCGCCGGTTCGCCTGCCCGTACCACGCGTGGACATACGATCTTCACGGCAGGCTGGTCGGTGTGCCCGGCAAGGAGGGCTTCCCCGAAAGCTCCTCGGGCTCAGCAGGTTTGACCGAGCTGCCGGCCACCGAGCACGCCGGGTTCCTGTGGCTGTCGCTAGACCCGAAGGCGTCGCTCGACGTCGCCGCGCACCTCGGACCGCTGGCCGACGAACTCGAGTCATGGGGCATCGGGCAGTGGTCACCGCTTGGCGAGAAGGTGCTGGACACGCCGATCAACTGGAAGCTCGCGATCGACACGTTCGCTGAGAACTATCACTTCGCGACCGTGCACAAAAACACGTTCGCGACGATCGCTCGCAGCAACTGCACGGTGTTCGATGCGTTCGGGCCGCACCACCGACTGGTGTTCCCGCTCAACGGAATCTGCGACCTCGAGGGAGTGCCGCAGGAGGAGTGGGATCCGCTGCAGAACATGGTCGTCATCTACGCACTGTTTCCCGAACATCGTGATTTCGGCGACCATCGCCAACGGCGAGCTGTTCCGGGTGTATCCGACGGACGAGCCGGGCCGCTCGATCACCGTGCACCAGAACTCGACGCCGCTTGACCTCTCGGTCGAATCCGTGGCTGCCGGTGCGCAGGCCGTCTTCGACTACGCGCATGCCACGGTCCGGGATGAGGATTATCGGCTCGTCAGCGGCTTGCAGGCCAATCTCGAATCGGGAGCGCGCGGACATCTGGTGTTCGGCCGTAACGAACCCGGCCTGCAGCACCGTCACTCGACGTGGTCTGCGGCGCTCACCTGATGTCGCCGAACGTCGACATATTGCACACTTGTCAGCGAAATCACGCACAGAAGTCGACGTTCGACTATCGAAGCGCAGTCGCCAAGTCAGCGATGATCTGTGCCGCCGCCCGGCTCGGTGCATCCACCTTCTCGATATAGGCGGCCGCCTCATCTCGTCGGCCGGCGTCGATCAGCTCGCGAACCGTGCCTGCCATCGATGCGTCCTCGGTTGCCAGGACGTCGACCAACTCCCAATCCCGGTGCATCGCAAGTGTTCTCTCGTAAAAGGCGAAGCCGCTCACCGGCTTTCCGTGCAGCGTTCCCCGATAGCGGTACGGGCCCTCCATGTAGTCGATCGGCAGGCCGTGCGCGGGTGCGGGCACCAGTGGTTCCCCCGTCAGGTCGAGTTCGAGCTGCTGCGAGGTGAGTCGATGCCGATCCGGCATGTATCGTGCCGCAGACGGCGGCGGAACCAACGTGTGTATCGACCCCGGCCAGCGCACGTAGTCGGCGATGCTGACCTTGATGTCCTCGGCGCATTCGGGTTGGACACTGGCATCGGCTGAGCTCGTCGTCGCTCCTGAGAACGGTTGCAGCGCATTGCGATCAGTCCGGTCGAACTGGCGCCAGATACTCAGGTCGACGCCGTTGTCAAGGTTGATCGTGCGCCACTCGTGCGAACGCGACCGCGGGTCACCGCCCGACCCGCCCGCCCCGGCATACCGCGGGAACCACTGCCGATCGATGTGGCCCGCGTCCCCAGCGACTGTCTCCTCGACGGCGCTCCACCGCAGGGTCCCCGTCATCGTCAGGCCGGTCTGGAAGTAGGAGTAGGTGTCGTCTTGGCCGAAGCACGTGATCTTGCCGTTGTACGTCGAGGCGCCCAGCGGTACCGGCGCCCGCGTAGGTGTCACGTGCAGCCGCAGTTCCATCAACTCACCGTTCTGATCGGCGCCGACGAGAGCCACATCGTAGGTGTACGGGACCAGCTTCTGCTTCTCGTCACGGCACGCCCGCCACTCGGAGGTGCCGTCAGAACCCACATACGCGATGTCGAGGTGCCCCACCGCGGAAGACAATTTGTGGACCGCCTCGGGTCGCATGTTGTCGGGCGGCACGTCGTAATCGGTGTACGTACCGTACGTACCGTTGTCGAGGTCGAACAGCGCGAACGTGTGGAAGTCAGCGACAATCTTGTGGCCGATCCGGTTCTTGTTGAATATCGTCAGAAACGCGAACTTTCGGCCGGTCGTGTCGCCGGTCAACTCGCCGGCGACGAACCAGGTGTCCGACTCGCACTCACGATGCTCCCCCTCGGCGTCGGGAAAGCGCATCTGCGGATCGTCGGGCACCAGATCAAACGGGTACCGGCGCCAGTCGTCGCTCACAGCGCGCCCACCTGTCTGCCCGCCAAGTCGCTTTTTTGTTATGTTAACAGCAATAGCAAGGATAGCCGTGACAGGGTGGTGGCACGCATGAGATCCCTTACCTACGACCAGCTTTTCATCGGAGGCCGTTGGCAGGCACCCGCAACCGGGCAGCGGCTGTCGGTCGTCTCACCGCATACCGAGCAGCCCATCGGCGAGACCCCCGAAGCCGCACCAGCGGACGTCGACAAGGCCGTCGCGGCGGCCCGGGAAGCCTTCGACAATGGACCCTGGCCGCGGCTCTCCCCGTTCGAGCGGATGGAAAAGGTCGAGAAACTCGCCGCGGTGTACGCCGGCCACACCGACGAGATGGCCGACCTCATCACCGCGGAGATGGGAACGACCCGCAGCTTCAGCCGGCTGGGACAGTCCGCCGGAGCGCTCGCGCAGATGCACCTCGTCATGGCGACCGCTCGCGAGTTCCCTTGGGCCGAAAGGCGTCAGGGCTTGTTCGGCGAGGTTCACGTGCGCCGGGCGCCGGTCGGTGTTGTCGGCGCGATCGTGCCGTGGAACGTCCCTCAGTTCTTGATCATGCCCAAGCTGATCCCGGCTCTCATCGCCGGTTGCACGGTCGTCGTCAAGCCGGCGCCCGAAACGCCATTGGACGCGATGTGGCTGGCCGAAATGCTCGAAGAGGTCGACCTTCCCGAAGGCGTGGTGTCGATCGTCCCCGGCGGCCGCGAAACCGGGGAAGCGCTGGTCTGCCATCCCGGCGTGGACAAGATCTCGTTCACCGGTTCCTCGGCGACGGGCCGCCACATCGCCGCCATCTGCGGAGAACAGCTCAAACGAGTCAGCCTCGAGCTCGGCGGCAAATCGGCGGCGATAATCCTGGACGACGCCGACATCAACCACACCGTCAAGAGCCTCAAGATGGCGAGCCTGATGAACAACGGGCAGGCGTGCGTGGCGCAGACCCGGATCCTGGTCAGCAAGCGACGGCACGACGAGGTCGTCGACGCGCTCGCAGACATGATGTCGGGACTTGCGGTCGGTGATCCCGCCGACGAGGCGACCGACATCGGTCCTCTTGTCGCGCAGCGTCAGCAGCAACGCGTGCAGGGCTACATCCAGGCCGGGCTCGATGAAGGAGCGCGGATCGTCGTCGGCGGTACCGAAAAGCCTTATGAGCGTGGCTGGTACGTGCAGCCGACGTTGTTCACGGACGCGACCAACGAAATGCAGATCGCCCGCGAAGAGATCTTCGGTCCCGTGTTGACGGTACTCAAATACTCCGACGAACGTGACGCCGTCCGAATCGCGAACGACAGCGACTACGGTCTGGCCGGTTCGGTTTGGACCGCCGACGTCGCCCACGGCCTCGACATCGCCGCTGAGATTCGCGCCGGCACTTACGGAATCAACATGTACACGCTGGACACCACCTGCCCGTTCGGCGGCTTCAAGCAGTCGGGCATCGGACGTGAGTTCGGGGCCGAGGGCCTGTCGGAATACGTGGAGCTGCAGTCGACGGTGAGCGCGGGCAGGCTGCCGGAGCTTCGGTGAGCCCCCCTCGCCGAAATCGACGTTCAGCAGGGAAAGTGCGAGTAACTCGCTGCAAAAGGTAGATCTGGGCGATTGCCGAACGCTAGTCGCGCAGCTCGAGGGTGACTTCGGCGGGGCAGCACAGCTCGCCGTGCTGGTTTGAGACCGTGATCTCGAGGTCGACGAAATATCGCGGTGCGGCGCCGGTCGTGTCGCAACGCTTCTCGATCGACGCGCGCGCGCCCGACCATCGAGTCGCCGGCGTAGATCGAGCCCACCACCGTTCATCTTGCGGCGCACCACCCGGCTGTACGGCCCGGCCCAATCGGTCGCAATCCGGTCGACGAAGCCTGCGATGTGCATCGTGTTGACGAAAATCGTTGGCTGGCCCTGATTTTGGGCGTACGCCGGATCATAATGTCCGGGAAAGTAATCCCAGGTCGCGCCGCATTCATCACCACCCGTTGGTAGCTGATCTCGTCGACGACCTCGGGAAGGTCGGCCGGAACGCTGATCTCGTCCCACGTCATGATTGCGCCGGGGTGAAGCGGAACAACGTGTTTCGATTCGTGGCGACCAAGGTGCCGTCGTCCCTGTGGAAGCTGTCGCAGGTCTCCACGAAATGCCCTAGGCCCAGCCGCGTCTTCTTCTCCGACGACACCGACACGACTTCCTCGATGACACTGAGCCGGTCGCCCTCCAGGATCGGCGTCAGAAACTCGGCCTCGTTAGAGGCATTGATGAATGTGGTGCCGGGCAGCGGGACGCGAATCGATATCGACGCCACACGTGGCGCACCGGTAGGCAGCCAAGGCGGCGGAATCATCAGCCCCATCAGCAGCGCCGGCGGTGCGACGAGTCCGCCCCAGACGCTACGGGCGAACTCCTCGTCCCAGTACGAGGGGTTGCCGTCGCGCACCATCGCCGCGAAGTGCTGGATCCTTGCGGCGCTTACGGCCGTCCCGACGAACCGCGGCTCGGTGCGGACGCCTACCATCTGCAACGCGTCCTGGAAGCTGCCGAATGCGAATTCGTAGCTGATGTCTGCGTTCACACCGGCAGCACGTCTTCGCGGGGCGCCGGGTCCCAATCCAGTTGGCGCGACGTGAAATACCAGCCACCACGCTCGTAGGTCAGACTGTCGGTGTATATCCCGGTGGCACGCAATTCGGTTCCGACGAACAGCAGGGCGACACAGCGCTGTGTCGCGTTGACGCCGTCGACCGATATCTCGTGGTCTACGGTTACCAAGCGTTGTCCGTTGCCGCCGTCGAAGGCCGCGCTCAGGTCGGTGAAGTTCTCCCCCGCACGGACGTACGTCGCTCCGGAATGCCGGAACGTGGCGATCCAGCCGGCGAGATCTCCGGCCGAGTACAGCCGGTTGTGGCGGGCGTTCAAATTGATGATGGCCGCGCGCCCGGCCACCCCGTCGAGCACGAACTGCTGTTGATACGTCAAGGTCATGTGTTCTCCCACCTTCTAGCGAGTCAGCATGTAGCCGTGGGCTTCTCGGTCCCACACGTCGGCACCGAGACCCCTTGTGCGCAGCACGTCTTTGCGGATGCGGCCAAGGATGTTCTTGGGGATTTCATCGAGCACTTCCAGATATCTCGGCACGCAGAAGTACGGCATGCGCGTCGCGCAGAAATCCAGCAGGTTGGCGGGCTCGAGGTTTGCCTGCGGCTGCAACGTGAGCACGACGAGGATGTCGTCCTCCCCCAGCTCGCTCGGTATGCCGACCGCTGCGGCCTCCAGCACCGCGGGGTGCTGCATCACCGTCGTCTCGATCTCCACGGACGAGACGTTCTCACCGCGCCGGCGCAGCGAGTCCTTGACGCGATCGACGTAGCTGAGCTGCCCGGCGCCGTCGAGCGTTCCGAGGTCTCCGGTCCGGAACCAGTCCGGGTGGGGGTTGAGGCCCACGTCCGACACGTAGCCCTCGCTCATCACATGTGGAAGCCTTGGGCGGCAGGCGATCTCACCCACCACGCCCGGCGATACAGCCTGGCCGTGCGGATCCAGGATGCGCACCTCCAACGCCGGGTTGACGGTACCCGACATCCCCGGGACACCCTCGTCGAAGACCGCCTTGACCGCGATAGGGAACGCTTCGGTCATCCCGTACATCGTCACGATGCGGCAACCGTAGCGCTTTTCGATGCCGCGGTAGATGTCCGCCGCAATCGGCGCTGCCGAGATGAAACGCAGCGGAAGCCGCGCATCTCGCGGATCAGGCGGCTGATTCCACAGCATCGACACCATCGCGCCCGCGCCGACGAAACCGACTGCACCGCAGGAACGTACGTCATCCCACACACGGCCTGGGTGAAACCCGGCTGCCAGCACGCTCGTCCCGCCGACGAGCATCGGCGCCAGCACGACGGGTGCCGCGCTGAGGTGAAACAGCGGCATCGCGGTCCACAACACCTCGCCAGAAGCGAACTCCCACGCCGACGCAGCGGCGGCGGCCACGGAGAACAGATAGTGCCAGGTGGTGGCGACGGCCTTGGACGGTCCGGTGGTACCTGAGGTGAAGAACAGCACGCCGACGTCGTCCGGGTCGGCGGGCGTTGCCTGCGGCGCTCGCATGGACGCCTTGTGCAGCGCGTCGGTGAGTGAGTCACCTATCACCACAACATGATCGAGAGTTTCGACGTCGTCGGCCACCTCAAGCGCACGGGGATGTCTCTCTGCGTCGGTGATGACGACTTTCGCGCGCGAGAGCCGTAGCGCGTGTAACAGGAACTCGCCCTTGTTGGCCCCGTTCACTGCCGCGGTGACCGCCCCGATCCTCGCTGCGCCGAGCCAGAAGTACACCCACTCGGGGCATGTGCCGGTGAACAGCGCGACGGTCTCACCCCGCTGCACACCGAATTCTGCGAGCACGTTGGCCGCAGCGCAGGACCGGTCGCGCATCTGCGCGAAGGTGACCGGCTCGCCCGCGATCGACATCATCACCCGGTCGGGATGCTGCTCGGCGCGGAGGTCGAGAACCGAAGGCACCGCGAATCGTTCGACACCGAACGCCGACGGGTCGACTCCCACGAGCATTACGCGCTGGCCGCCGCCGGATCCGGTGTGCCGTCTACGTTGTAGCCGAAATCCTTTGGCGATGGCTCGGTGCCCGGGTAGAAGCGGTGCGCCCAGCGACGAAGCGCGGCATAGTCGCGCGCTTCTTCTGGCGCCAGATTGGGCTTCTCCAGGTATTTCATGTTCTCCCAGGTGAAGAAGTCCTGCTTGATGACTTCCTGCTGCAGTTGCAGGAACCTCGCGGCACGGCCGGTGGGCTTGTCCTCGGAGTCGCCGGGCTCGCGAATGGAAGCCTGCGTGTAGAAGTAGTCGGTGTAGTCCTCGTCGACGGGCGTCTGACCGGTCACCTGAATGGTTGCGACGAGCTCTGACGGGAACCGCACGATCCCCAGACCCAGCGAGTAGTTGTCGTAGATGATCTTCGCGTCGACCGGCCCGTTGGGCGTCAACCACGTCTTTGCCCGGCCGCCACCGAAGTTCGCGTTGACGGTGGCGTGCAGGTGGTAGCCGCTGACGTCGAAGGACGCGGTGGTCGCCGCGCTGTCGGCCTTGTGCACGTACTGCACGTGGTAGGGGTCCGCGGCGTTTTCGATGATCATCTGGGGATGCACCTTGACACGGTTGAGCATGCGGGTGTGCGGGTGCAGCGGGTAGTACTCGTCGGTTTCGAGCTCGGGCAGCACCGGCGGCTGCCAGTACGGTGCGCGGCCGTGGCGCTCGTGCCAGACCAGGATGAAGCCGTACCATTCCGTGCACGGGTAGGGCCGGACGCGGACGTTGTTCTTGCAGCCGATCTTGCTGTACGGAATCAGCGCATTGGTGCCGTCGCCGTTCCAGTGCCACCCGTGCCACGGGCAGACGATGTGTTCGCCCTCGACGGTCCCGCCGACGCCCAGGTTCGCGCCGAGGTGCTGGCAGTACGCGTCGAGCACGTTGATCTGCCCGGATTCGGTGCGGAAGATCACCAGCTCTTCGCCGAAGTAGTGGGCGCGCTTGACCTGCCCGGCGGCCAGATCGGAAGCGAACCCAACGATGAACCACCCCGTCGGGAACCGGTACGGCGACAGCGAGATCCCGCTGGGCCCGAACTCGCGTTCCGACGGATCCATGGTCGAGTCCGTGTCTTTTTCGCTCCTCACGTCCGCGGTGTCTCTTTTCGCTCCTCACGTCCGCGGTGTCTTTTTCGCTCCTCACGTCCGCGGTGTCTTTTTCGCTCCTCACGTCCGCGGTGTCTTTTTCGCTCCTCACGTCCGCGGTGTCTTTTTCGCTCCTCACGTCCGCGGTGTCTTTTTCGCTCCTCACGTCCGCGGTGTCCGTCATGACGTCCTCCGTTCCGACGCTTCTGCAGGACGAAGCGTACGCCCGACCGCCAGGCGAGCGGACCACGTTCTGTAGCCTATTTTTAGTATTTTAGACACTATAGGTCAAGCTGGCGAAAACGAGGATGACGCATGACCGCGACTGGCACCGTGGACCTGTCTGATTTCGCGTTGTGGCGCAACGGTTTTCCCGACGAACTGTTCGCCGAGCTGCGCCGCGAGCGGCCGATCTTCCATCACGAGCTCACCCCCGGCGTCGCCGAGACCGTTCGCCGCGACTTCTGGATGACCACCAAACACCGGCACGCCCAGCGCATTCACCGTGACACGGACTCGTTCACCGCCGTCGACGGTCCGCTCATCCAAGGAGTGGGTGTCGTGGGCTCGTTCCCGACGATCATCAACATGGATCCCCCCGAGCTGACCAAGCGGCGCAGGGTCATGTCCCACGCCTTCACCCCGCGGGCCATCGGCAAGCTCGAGGACGGCATTCGCCAACGGGCTGCTTCGCTGATCGACATGCTGCTGGCGTCCGGCGGCGGCGACTGGATCGGCGACGTCGCCGATGTGCTCCCGATGACGGTGATCGGCGACATCATCGGCATACCCGACGAAGATCGCCCGGAGATCTTCGACACGCTCGATCGCATCCTGAAGGCCAATGAGCCGGACGCGCCGTCAACTACGCAGGAGAGTCTCGAACTCTTCGGCAAGGTCTTCACGTATGCGCTCGAGCTCACGTCGGAAAAGCGACGCAACCCGGCCGACGACATCTGGAGCACGCTGACCTCAGCGGTGGTCACCGACGAGAACGGTGAGCAGCTCTCGATACCCGCCAACGAGCTGGAGATCTTCTTCTTCGTACTCGCGTTCGCAGGCAGCGACACCACGAAGAACGCGCTGGCCTCTGGGCTACAGGCGTTTGTCGCCAACCCCGCGGAGATCGCACGGTATCGCGCGGACGAGGCGATACGGCCGAGTGCGGTCGAAGAGGTGCTGCGGTGGTCGACACCGGTCGCGTTCTGGACGCGCAGCACGAAAGTCGACGTGGAGATGGACGGGGTCACGATCCCGAAAGGCGATCGAGTGGTGTCGATGTTGCGCTCGGCCAATCGCGACGAAGAAGTCTTTGACAGCCCCTTCACATTCGATATCGGACGCACCGAGAACCCGCACGTGACGTTCGGCGGCGGTGGTCCGCATCACTGTCTGGGCGCGATGCTGGCCCGCGCTGAGATCCGCGCGGTACTCGACGAGCTGCTCTGCCGCGCCGACGACATCAGCCTTGGTCCGCCGAAGGTGACCTACCCCAACCTGACGAACAACATGTCGATCTTCGACGAGATGGCGATCTCACTGACTTCGCGCTGAGGGGAGTTCGTCGGGGCTCTTGGCATGCGTGGCCAGGAATCCCTCTACCGCGACGCGAGCACACTCGCGGTAGTCGAAATCCGCGAGCGTGCTCAGTTTCCCGAGCACGACGGGGCCGAAGAGGAGCGCGATAGCTTGGGCGCGATCGACATCGACCAGTTCGGCCTTTGCTTGCGGGCTGTCGAGGATCGCGTCGAAAGGCGCGGAGTATTGCTGCGCGATGCGTTCGCGAAGGGTCTGCACCTCGGGGCTGTCCCGCGCGGCACGCCCGCTCGGCAACTGTTCCATCGGGCTGCCCAGCGCCAACCACGACATCGCCGACAGCGCCGCGGGCGCCTCGGCCATCGACTCGGCCCAGGCCTGCACCAAAGCCGTCAAGCGCTCACGCAGTGGGCCCTCTTCCGCAGGCATCGGCGCGGGCGGGATCATCGAGTGAAAGGCGGCGGCCAACAAGTCATTTCCGCTCGGGAAGTGGCGGTACAGCGTGGCCCGTGCCACGTTGGCGGCGCGGGTGACGGCGTCGACGGTTACCGCGCTGGGACCACCGGAACGCAGCAGCGACGTCGCGGCGTCGAGAAGGCGCGCACGCGACAGTGCCGGCCGTGGATCGGCGCGTCGCTCACCGGCCATTGATGACACCTCTCAGCAAACAAGACTTTTGGTCTATCTACGAGACTGTTAGTCTCAATTTTATGTCCTCGACCCAAAGGAGAGGCATATGACTTCACTCGACGTTCTTTCGCCTGACCAGGCTACCGAGTCGCCGACTCTGCGCGGTCCAGGCTGGCAGCGGATTTGGACCCTGACCGTAGTCTGCGCCGGCGTCGCGCTGGTGGTGGCGTCGATGGTCGCGCTGAACACCGCGGTCGGCGACATCGCCAAGTCCACCAGCGCGAGCCAAACGCAGCTGACCTGGATGGTGGACGGCTACACGCTCGTGTTGGCGTGCCTGCTGCTGCCGGCCGGGGCGATCGGCGACCGCTACGGACGCAGGGGCGCACTGCTGGCCGGGCTCGCGATCTTCGCGGCGGCGTCGTTCGCGCCGATAGTCTTCGACAGCCCGGTTCAGATCATTGCGGCGCGGGCCGTGGCCGGAGCGGGTGCGGCGTTCATCATGCCCGCGACGTTGTCCCTACTGAGCGCGGTGTACCCGCCCGAGGACCGCACCAAGGCGGTAGGCATCTGGGCGGGTGTCACCGGTTCGGGCGCGATCCTGGGCATGCTCGGCTCCGGCGCGCTGTTGCATTTTTGGTCCTGGGAGTCGATCTTCTGGGCGCTCGGAGCGTCCGCCCTGTTGCTGTTGGTGCTGACGTGCACCATGTCATCGTCGCGGGCCGTCGACGCACCACCGGTCGACTGGACGGGTGCGGTGCTGATCGGTGCTGCAGTCGCCGTGTTCGTGTTCGGGATCCTCGAGGCGCCCGCCCGAGGGTGG
The DNA here is from genome assembly GCA_963744085.1 of uncultured Actinomycetota bacterium. Classification (GTDB taxonomy): domain Bacteria; phylum Actinomycetota; class Actinomycetes; order Mycobacteriales; family Mycobacteriaceae; genus Mycobacterium. Next base: position 60,231 of record CAVUSK010000007.1, on the reverse strand, counting down.
ATGAACCCGCTTGTCGTTGGCTGCATGTCCGCGGGCATCGGTTTGGCGGTGGTGTTCGGCTTTGTGGAAGTCCGGCGCCGACAACCGCTGCTTGATGTCCGGCTGTTCGCCGATCCAGGCTTCGCGACCGGCGCGGCGACCATCGTCGTGTTCTTCGCCGCCAACTTGGGATTCCTGTACCTCCTCATGCAATATCTCCAACTCATCCAGGGTTACTCCCCGATCGGCACGGCTGTCGCCATCAGCCCGCTGATGGCGGGGATCGCCACGTTGTCAGGCCTGTCGTTCTGGTACCTGCCGAAGCTGGGCCTGCGGGTGGTGCTGTTCGCCGGGTTGCTGCTGATATCCGCCGGTTTCTTCTTTCTGCACGGCATCGAACTGCACGCGTCGTACCTCGACCAGCTGTGGCGGTGGCTGGTGCTCGCCGTCGGCATCGGGTTGATAACCGCGCCAACGACATCGGCGATCATGAGCGCCGTTCCGGACAACAAGCAGGGTGTAGCGTCGGCGGTCAACGACGCGGCCCGTGAGATCGGTGCGGCGCTGGGAATCGCGGTCGCGGGCTCGATCCTGGCCGCCCGCTACACCGACCGGCTGCTGCCGCAGCTTGCGGTGTTCCCCGAACCGGTGCGCGGGCCGGCGTCGGACTCGCTCGCCGAGGCGCTTGAGGTGTCGAATAAGCTTGGCCCACAGGGGAATCAGCTCGCCGCGGCGAGCGAGGCCGCTTTCCTGCACGCGATGCAGACCTCGGTGCTGGTGATCGCGATCATCGTGGCCATCGCGGCGGTGCTCATCGGGCTGTGGGCACCGGGACGGGACGGCCGACAGCTGACGGTGATCTCCCGTCTCCGCGCGAGCAGACGCAAAATCCCCGAAAACTAGTGTTTTCGAGGGATTTCGCGTCTGCTCGCGGGAGAGGGAAGCGAGGTCATAGGCCTTTCGGGCGGGTGCCGATCACCGCGTTCGCGGCGAGCATTTCGAGATCGCTGTCGGTCAACCCGCACAACGTACTTAGGACCTCCGCGTTATGCTGCCCGAGCGTGGGCGGAGGCCTATGCAGCCAGCTCGTTGTACCGGCGAGCCACGTGAACGGCGGGCACGGATACCAGCCGGGCCCGGTGCGCGGATGCTCCAGCCGCTCGAAGAAGCCCCGATGGCGCAGTTGCGGATTGTCGGTCACGGCCGACGGCGACACCACCGCCGCGGCGGGCACGCCGGCCTCGGCGAGGCGCTCCACCACCTCGTTGAGCTTCTGCGTCGCGAACCACTCCTGCAGGAGGCTATCGGCGTCTTCCGTGGGTTCCGTCGCGGGCTGACCCATCAGCTGCGCCAACGACTTCCACTCCGCCTCACTGCGGACCGTCACCGCGATCCACTCGTCCTCACCGGCGCACCGGTAAATGTTCTGCGTCGTGTCCGGGTGGCCGCGGTTGCCTCGGCGTTGCAGCGTAAGCCCGAACACCTCGGATTCGATTGTCTGCGCGGCGGTTACGTTGAGCACGGTCTCGATCATCGGCAGCTCCACGAGCTGGCCGCGGCCGGTGTCCTCGGTGAATTCGAGCGCAGCGAGTAGCGCGAACGCCGCGTGCACGCCGGCCAGCGGGTCGCAGGCGCCGCGCGGCGGGACTGGCGGGCCGTCGGGCATCCCCGTCACCCACGCCAGCCCGGCGATCTGCTCCATCGTCGGAGCGAAACCGACCCGGTCGCGCCAGGGACCGTCCAGCCCGAACGCGGGCATCCGGACGACGACGAGCCGCGGATTCAGATCAAGCAGGGCATCAGCGCCCAGCCCGAACTGTTCCATCACGCGCGGGGAGAAGTTTTCGATGACCGCGTCGGCTTGACCGACCAGCTTCTTGAAAAGCCGAACGCCGTCCGGGGACTGCAGATCTAGCGTCACCGACCGCTTGTTGGTGTTCACACCGTGGAACAGCCAGCCGTACTCCCACCAATCGTCGACGTCGCTGCGCATCCCGCCCGAGTACCGGATGCCGTCGGGACGCTGGATGGACTCGACCTTGATCACGTCGGCCCCGAAAACTGGCGAGGGAATGAGTCGCCGACGGCCCCGCCCAGAAGGCTGTCAGGTCGACAATGCGAACTCCGTCAAGCGGCAACCCCGATGACGCCGCTCGCGGTGCCCCGGGTTCCCTTGGCGACCAACGGATCTCACGGTCAGCATCACCGACCGCGGGTGCGGGGCGGACAGGGGCCGCGCGTGCGACAGACATCAGCCAGGGGGTGCGCGGCTGGCGGAACCCGGCCGGGTTCTTCACGTAAACCCCACGCTCGCGCATGTACTCCATGTCGGGGATCGTCGCGCCGTTACCGAGCGGGGCGATCGGCAAGACGGAACAGCTGACCGAGCTCGACGATCTCTGCGACCGTGCGCTCACGCAGCCACCCGCCGATGCGTTGCCGGATCAGTCGCGATACTCCCAGCGGCCCAACTGGAAACGCAGTTCGGGGATTTCGGCCAGTTCAGGGCATTCCACCATCGCCGCGAAGTCCAGCCACTGCTGACCGGTGATCAGTCGTCATGCCGACGTAGCCGTCCTTGGCCGGCTCGATCGACGGTACCTCGATAGAGCGCCTGATCGGAGGCACTGCCATCAGCTGCGGTGTAGCCACTCGCAGCTCTGCATCAGCGTCATCGTTTCCAGCACCGACAAGTCGAGGTGCTCGCCGCGTCCGCCACGGCGCACGCGGCGGCGAACCGCGAGCACACCGAACGCAGCGAACGCGCCGGCCATGTACTCCCCCAGGTCGCCACCGATCGAGATCGGCAGCCCGTCCGGCTCGCCGCGGAATCCGGTGCAACGCCGGACGCACGCCTGCAGCGTGAACTCGGTCGCGGCGCGATCAGACCACGGTCCGGTCCAGCCGAAGTCGGAGATCGTGACGACGACGCAGCTGCGGCGTGAGCCTCGAGCAGCCGCTGCGGATCGATGCCCCGACGGATCGCGTGCGGCGCGTGTCGCGGTCACGACCACGACGTCGGCGCACATGAGCAGATCATCGGAAAGCGTTGTCGACACTGTCGCTTTCCGGCGTTGAGATAACTGAACAACGGCGAATCCGCCCCGGGCGCCGGCGTGGTACCGGTCGCCGTGAAGCCGCGCAACGGGCTTCCGCTGCCGGCTCCACCTTCAGCACGTCGGCGCCGGCGTCGACGAACAACTTGCCGCAGTAGTCGCCGGCCACCCGGTCGCTGACCTCGACGACGCGTACGTCCGTGAGCGGGGTGCGTGTTGCGTCGCTCACGTACACATCCTCCCTGGCAGGCTATCAGCGCTATCTTAGTTAGTTTTGACGGATAGCTGATCTTCGCTGTTAGGATTGCCAAGACAATGACTACCCAGGGGATTGGCCTCGAAGTCCGCCGTCGGCTCTCCGCGCGCAGGACGGCCGAAATCATCGCAGACGAGCTGCGCAGGCAGATCATCGAAGGCGAACTCGCCGACGGCGACCTGCTTCCGCGGCAGGAAGTGCTCGTCGAGCAGTTCAACGTCAGCCTGGTGTCGCTGCGTGAGGCGTTGCGGATTCTCGAGACCGAGGGTCTGGTGTCGGTCCGCCGCGGCAACCGCGGAGGTGCCGTCGTCCACGCGCCCGCCAAGGCCAGCGCGGCCTACATGCTCGGGCTGTTGCTGCAGAGCGATTACGTTCCGCTGGGCGATCTCGGCACGGCGCTACAGGAACTCGAGCCGATGTGCGCGGCGCTGGCGGCTCGGCGCCCCGACCGCCAAGACGAGCTCATCCCCAAGCTGCGGGAAATCAACGACTCGATGGCCGAGCACATCGAAGAGGGTGCGCGCTTCACCGAGATCGGCGGGCAGTTCCACGACGAGGTGGTGCGCGGCTGCGGCAACCACACCATGATCGCGGTCGTCGGCAGTTTGGAGACGCTGTGGACCAGCCACTTGCAACAGTGGGCAGACAAGACCGCTGCCAAAGGTGAGTACCCGTCGATGAGCAAGCGCCGCATCGCGCTGAACATCCACAACAAGATGACCGACGCGATCGAAGCCGGCGACGGCGAGCGTGCGCGCCGGTTGGCCGCCCGGCATCTCGCCGACACCCAAACTTATTTCATGGCAGGCGATCCCGAGCAGCGGATCGTGGCGTTGTCGCCACAAGCGATGACGCGCCGCCGCTGAGAGGTGCATGATCGCGTGCGAACAGCATTGATCACCGGGGGCAGCGGCGGCATCGGTAAGGCCTGCGGGCGCAAGCTCGCCGAACTCGGCTACGACGTCGTGCTGACCGCCCGGCGCGAGGAGTCGCTGCGCGCGGCAGCACGGGAAATGGGCGCGCGATATGTCGTCGCCGATGCGGCGCAGCCCGAAACTTTCGAACCTGCGGTGCAGGCGGTCGAGACAATCGACCTGCTCGTGCACGCGGCAGGCGTGCTCGGTGGAACGTACGCCCGCAAGCAGACTTTCGAGCAGTGGCGGGCGACGATGTCAGCGAACCTGGACTCGTGCTTCGCCGTCACATCGGTTGCGCTGCCGAAGATGCCGGCCGGTTCACGCTTCGTGTTCATCTCGTCGTCCGCCGCACACGAACCCATGCGGGCGCGGACCGCGTATTCGGCGTCGAAGGCGGGAATGAACGCGTTCGCGCGGGCGCTGGCACTCGAGGTCGACCGTGACGGCATCAGCGTTCACATCGTCACGCCGGGACCGGTCGAGACCGAGATGCTGCAGGATGTGCCGTTCGAGATGTACGCGATCCGGGCCACCGACGTCGCCGAGGCCGTTGCATGGCTCGACACCGTCGACCCGTCCGTCGACCTCCCGGAGATCCGGCTGAACGCGATGACCAGGGGACCCTGGGCGCGTGCACCGGTGGTGCCGATCGAAGTTGAGCGCCGTGCCGGCGCGGCGAAGTCCGAAGTCCGCCAATAACACCCAACCGAGAGGTCTGCGATGTCGATGGTGCTCAGTGGCGTGCGCGTGGTGGAGCTGGCGTCATGGACATACGTACCGTCGGCGGGTGCCGCGCTGTCGGACTGGGGTGCCGACGTCATCAAGGTCGAAAGTGTCGCCACCGGCGACCCGGGCCGCGCACTGGTGGTCGGCGGTTTCACTCGCGAAGCCGCCCGCGTCGACGCCGACTTCATCCTCGAGCTCGGCAACCGCGGCAAGCGCAGCATCGCGATCGACATCAAGTCGGAAACCGGTCGTGAGTTCTTCGGTCGCCTGCTCGCCACAGCCGATGTGTTCCTCACCAATTGGCTGCCCGGGGCGCTGGAACGGGCACAACTGACCGTCGACGACATCCGCGCGTTCAACCCGAACATCATCATCGCCCGCGGCACCGGACTTGGGGTACGCGGCCCCGATCGCGATCGGGGCGGATTCGACGCGGCCACCTACCTTTCGCGTGGCGGTGTCGCCTACACGCTCACCCCGTTCGGCACGGAGACGCCCGCGGTGCAGGGCCCGGGATTCGGTGACCTGCAGGGCGGCATCACGCTGGCCGGCGGAGTGTGCGCCGCGCTGTTCCACCGTGAACGCACCGGCGAGCCGAGCATCGTCGACTCCTCGCTGTTGGCGCAGGCGTTGTGGACCATCGCACCGTCGGTGATGGCGGCCGATTTCTTCGGCATCGACGGGATTCCCGGTGCCCCACCGGGTTTGGCGATCAACCCGCTCGTGAACCGGTACCGGACGAAAGACGACAGGTGGATCCAGCTTGTCTTCCTGCAGCCCGATCGGTACTGGGCCGGTTTCTGCCAACGGATCGGCCTGCCCGAGTTGGCCACCGACCCGCGCTTCGTGCCGTCAAGCAACCTGATCGCCAACGCTGCCGAGGCGTGCGCGATCGTCGGTGAGACGTTCGCTGCCCACGACCTCGATCACTGGCGGACCGCGCTCAAGGACGAGCCGGGCGTGTGGGGTGCTCTCGCGACGCCACGCGAAGCGCTGAATGACCCGCAGACCGAACCGAACGGCTACGTGATCACCAATCGCGACGCCGACGGCAAGGAGTACAAGAACGTCGCTGCCCCTGTGCAATTCAACGAGACACCACCCGAACCGGCACGCGCGCCCGAACACGGGCAGCACACCGAGGAGATCCTGCTCGAGCTCGACCTGGACTGGGACGACATCCTGCGGGCTAAGGAGTCCGGGGCAATCCTCTGACCGCTGCTACGACTCGCCTGGGAGCGCCTTCACCGTCGACGGCAATCTGTAAAGCTCCGTTGCGTTTCCGCGCATGATGCGGTCCCGCTGGTCCTTGGGGAACCGCTTGATCGCCCAGGTCGGCGAGTCGTAGCTCCAGTGCGGATAGTCCGTGGAGAACATCAGGTTGTCGCCGAGATCCATCATGTCCATGTAGTCACGGAAGGCGGCGGTGTCGACGTCCTCGATCGGCTGCGTGGTGAACCGAACATGTTCGCGGACGTACTCCGAGGGCCGGCGACGGACATGCGGGAGATCACCCCGGCGCTGTTCCCAGATCCGGTCCATCCGCCACACCACCGGCATCGCCCAGGTGAAGCCGCCCTCGATGAACACCACCCGCAAGTCGGGATGCCGGTCGAACGCGCCGTCGAACACCAGGCTCATGAGATGCGACACGTACAGCAGCGGCCACGACGCGAAGAAGTCGTGCCAGTGGGCAGGATTGCCCACGGGGTACAGCGGAATCAGTTCGAACGGCGTCTGCCCCATCAGATGCGTGGCGATCGGTAATCCGTTTCGCGCGGCGGCCTTATACAGCGGGTCAAAGTGCGGGCTGCCGAAGGGAATTCCCCTCGTCTGAGGGGTCATGAGCACCTGGGCCATGTAGGGGTGCGGCGCCCAGCGCTCGACTTCGCGCGCCGCCTGCTCGGGAACCTGCGCGCTGACGCTGATGGATCCTCGCCAGCGTCCGTGCCAGTTGTTCTCGCCCAACCAGACATCGGCGAGCCAGTGGTTGTAGGTGGACTTGAGCACGTGTTCAGCCTGCGGCAGTTGCGCGTCGCACATCGGTTCCAGCGACGCGATGCTGACCCCGGCATCGATGAGCAACTGTTGTGCGGCGAAGTCCGGATCGCTGCCCGCCACGCCGCCCCCGGGCGGCGCGGCGTCGACCCGAAGCGACATCGTCTTGTACGAGTCGGGAGTGTCGTAGAAGTGCGGGACCGGCGCGACCGCGTTACCCGTGGGCCAGACCTTGTCCCTCCACTCGGCCGGCGCGTAGGACTTCAGCACATCGGCCGACACCGGCAGTGGGTGCACGTCGGTGTCAACGATCGTGACCTCGATGTCCTGCAGGGCCTGTGCGGCGCCGGCCTCCCCGCGTTCCACGACACGATGCTCTTCGCGCACGCGCTCATCGGCCGTCATGGCACACTTCCTTGCACTTCCGCCGCGATCCCGTAGAGGTCACTTGCATTTCGCCACAACACCTTTTCGCGCTGCTCGCTGTTGAGCCCACTGACCACGGCGTCGGGCGTTGACGTCGACCAGTGCGGATAACTCGACCCGTACATCAGCAGGTCGGCCTTGTCGGTGAAATCCAGCCAGCGTTCGGCGGCACCCGGATCGGTCGGGCCGTCGAACGTTGAGGAGCAGAACCGGACATGGTCACGCAGGTACTCGCTCGGATACCGGTCCACCCAAGGCGTTTGGTCGCGCATCGACACCCAGAACGTGTCGAGCCGCCACATCAGCGGGGTGAGAATGTCATAGCCGCCGTCGGCGAACACAAACCGCAGCCCCGCATGCCGGCCGAAGACACCCTCGACGATGAGCGTTGCCAGGTGTACGAAGTAGTTCAACGGCATGAACGCCGCATATCCGGGGTAGGTGTTGGCGTGGCCGGCGAAGGTAGGCGGATAGTCAACACCGTTGCCGCCGTTGATGTGCACGGCGACGGGTAGGTTATGCGCCGCAGCTGCTTCCCAGATCGGCTCGAACACCGGCTTGCCGTACGGTTCGCGCGACTGCAACGGAACGCCGACCTGCACCAGCTTGGGATGTGACGCAAGCCTTTCGATTTCGGCGACGGCACCTTTCGGGTCTTCCGGATTGACACGGATCGTCCCGCGAAGCCGCCCGGTCGCGTCGGCGTCGATCCACTGGTCGAGCAACCAGTCGTTGACCGCCGCACAGATTCTGCTGTTCAGCAGATAGTCGGCGATGTTGCCGCGCGTGAGCGGATTGAGGATCGCGAAATCGGCACTGCCTTCGTCAAACAGATTCCGGCACAGCGTTTCCGGGTCGGAGCCCGGATAGTGATCGCCGTAGAGGTCTTGACGGTAGTCACCACCCGGGGCCTGGTACCACTGCTGCTCGACGTCGGGGATCGCGCGCAGTTTGTGCGCCGGCGGCAGATAGCGCCGGATCTCCGCGTTGTACCGGAAATGAGGTTGGACGTTGGCGTCGATGACGGGATGACTCATGCGGTGAGATACACCTCCCCGTCGGTGACCTCGACGTCGAAGGTGCGCACGCGCTTTCGCGGGTCCGCCACGTTCTGTCCGGTCGTGATGTCGAACTCCCACTGGTGCCAGGGGCACCGCAGGATGCGGCCTTCACGCACCCGGCGAAGTTGATCGGGAGCGTCGGGGGCGAATTCGTTGGTGCCGCCCACGAATCCCGCGCACAGCGGCGCACCCTCGTGCGCGCAGTAGTTTGCGATCGCATACACCGAGCCGTCGACGTTGTAGACGCCCACACCGAACTTACCGACGGGGACCAGCTTCATGGATCCCGGCGGCAGGTCCCCGATCGCACAAACCAGGTGCCGACGCATGTGTTCCTTTACTTGAGGATTCCTTGACCTAGAATACCTAAAATAGTAAAGATAGGGCCATAGCGCCGTTCAAGAGTCGGTGGCCCCCTGCCTCCGCTCCGGAGGTCAGCCGCCCGGGAGGCACGTGTGACGATCAGTACCGATGGTCAGCCGATCACGTTTGATCCGTCGGGTGATCGTGACCCGTATCAGTACTTCGAGTACATGCGTAAGACCGAGCCCGTGTGGCGCGGGACGATCATGGATCAGTCGATGTCGCCCCCGGAGCTGGTGCCCGACGAGGAATGGACACTCTTCGACTTCAACAGCGTATTTGCGGCCTTCCGCGACGACGACACGTTCAGCTCGGAGCAATACAACAACACGATCGGACTGGTTTTCGGCCCAACGATTCTGGGCATGCACGGCAAACAACATCACGACCACCGAAGCTTGATCTCCAAGGCCTTCAGGCAGAGCGCTCTCGAACGGTGGGAACCCGCAGTGATCGACCCGATCTGCGACCAACTCGTCGACGAGATCAAAGACAACGGCGCTACCGACCTGATCACATCGGTGACCCTCGAGTTCCCCACCCGGGTCACCGCCTCCTTGCTGGGACTGCCGGAATCCGACTTCGATCTGTTCCGGCGGTTGTCGTTCGATCTGATCACGATCTATCTGGACATCGAGGCGGGTTTGCGGGCGTCGGTCGAGCTGGGCGACTACTTCCAAAAGCAGATCGACGAGCGGCGCCGCAAGATGACCAGTGACATCATCGGCGATCTCGTCGCCGCCGAGATCGACGGAGAAAAGCTCACCGACGATGCGATCATCTCGTTCTTGCGGTTGCTTCTCCCGGCCGGGCTCGAGACGACGTTCCGGTCGTCGAGCAATCTCCTTTATCTACTGCTGACGCATCCCGAGCAGCTCGCAGCAGTTCAGCAAGACCGCGACTTGATACCGGCGGCGATTGAAGAGGCCCTTCGTTACGAGACGCCGCTTGTCAGCGTTCCGCGCACGACCACCCGGGACGTGGAAATCAATGGCATACCGATCCGGACCGGAGCGCAGGTCAACTTGTGTATGGGCGCCGCCAACCGGGACGAAACGCGGTGGCCCGAGCCCAACGCCTTCGACGTCCACCGGTCACGTCGCGCGCACATCTCTTTCGCCGCCGGCATTCACAGCTGCCTGGGTATGCATCTGGCCCGGGTGGAAACGCGTGCGATGCTGTGCAGCCTGTTCGATCGCGTGACCGATCTGCAGCTGGTGCCCGACGACGACACGAGGATCGTGGGCATGCCGTTCCGCTCCCCGAAGAACCTTCCGGTCACTTTCCGCGCAGTGTCATAAGAAGCCGCGCCGCGATCCTGATCGGTGACCGGGGTTCGCCGAAATCTGCAGCAGGGTCGTGATCCGGCGAAAACCACAGCCCCTGTGCAGAAGTCTGCGTGACGAAGGCCTAGTTGAGCCCGTAGAAGCGCTGCGCGTTCGACCCGCCGATCTTCGCGCGCGTCTCCTCGCTGATGTCGGGGCGGGTGCGCAGATGCTTGGTGCTCTCCGGCCACTCGCCGTCCCAGTGCGGGTAGTCGCTGGCGAACATGATGAAGTCGTCGCCGAGCACGTCGACCACCCCGGGCAGGATCGGCTCCTCCGGTTCGCAGGTGGTCCAGATGTTCCCGGCACGCAGGTATTCGTTCGGGTCGCGCCGCCAGCCGCGCTCGATCCAGTCGCCGCGCTTCTCGAAATGCTCATGCAGTCGGTCGATGAAGAACGGAACCCAGCCCACGCCCGCCTCCAGGAACGCGACCCGCAGCTGCGGATGCCGCTCGAAGACGCCGCCGGAGACGAGCGCGGTCATCGCGGTCATCTGGTCGAACGGAAAGCTGATGCAGTGCACCTGGATGTAGTTCGTGAATCGGTCGACGCCGATCTTCGGAAGATGCATGCCGGGAGCACCGTGAATGCCGAGCGGCATGCCCATGTCGGCGGCGGCGGCGTAGAAGGGGTCGAGGTCGGGGTGATCGAGGTTGCGCGTCCGCAGTGCCGGCGGGATGTGAGTCGCCACCAGCCCGAAATCCTTGGCCTCACGCATGACGTCGATGGCCACCTGGCCATGCTCGATCGGGGTCACCGCGATGCCGCGCAGTCGGCCGTCGGAGGACGCGCAGTAGTCCGCGATCCACTGGTTGTAGAGCCGCGCGAATCCCGCGGCGAGTTCGGGGTCCTCGAGAGTGGGCACGCAGAGTCCGAGGCTCGGATACAGCACCATCGTGTCGATGTGATCGCGGTCGGCGTCCTGCAGTACACCGTCAGCGGACGAGTGGTTGATGCCATCCGCGGTGCTGAGCCCATGCTCTCGTGGACAACCTGCGCCCGGACCGCTGTCCTCGGGATAGCTGCGGCCCTCGATCAGCAGGCCGCGTCCGTCGTCGCGCGGCGTGATGTGTTGCGGCCAGCGCTGCATCGCTTCCACAGCCAGCGACGCGCCCTCGGCAACGTGTCCGTCGGCGTCAATGATCCGCATTTGCTAAAGATACGATAATAGCCACATGAGCGACACCATCCAGCAGCTGCTGCGGGAACGCGCATCCTCTGACGCCGTCGCGGTCAAGTACGAGGATCGATGCTGGACGTGGCGGGAGCATGTTCACGACGCGTCGGCACGCGCCGCGGCCCTGTTGGCTCTTGCGGATCGGGATCGGCCGATGCACGTAGGCGCGCTGCTGGGAAACACCCCCGAGTTCCTCAATCAGATGGCCGCTGCCGCTCTCGGTGGGTATGTGCTGTGCGGAATCAACACCACACGCCGGGGCGAAGCGTTGGCCGCCGACATCAAGAGAGCCGACTGCCAGATCGTCGTCACCGACGCCGAGCATCGCCACCTCTTGAAAAGCCTTGATCTGAGCGGGATCTCGATCCTCGACGTGTCTAGCGCTGAGTGGACGCATCTTATCAACACGGCCGGCCCATTGACGCCCCACCGCGAAACCGACGCGACGGACACGTTCATGCTGATCTTCACGTCAGGGACAAGCGGTAACCCTAAGGCCGTACGGGTGTCGCATTTCATGGTGCTGATGTCGGGAAGCAACCTGGTGCAACGGTTTTCGATGACCAGTGACGACACCTGCTATCTGTCGATGCCGCTATTCCACTCCAACGCTTTGGTGGCCGGCTGGGGAGTCGCCGTGGCAACGGGTGCAGCGATGGCACCGGCGAAGTTCTCGGCCTCTCGATTTCTCGATGACATTCGCCGATACCGTGCCACCTACATGAACTATGTCGGCAAGCCGCTGGCTTACATCCTCGCAACCCCAGAGCGACCCGACGACGCCGACAACCCACTGCGCGTGGCGTTCGGCAACGAGGCCAGCGATCGTGACATCGACGAGTTTCAGCGCCGCTTCGACACGCTGGTCTGGGACGGCTTTGGCTCCACCGAGAACGCGGTGATCATCACGCGTGAACCAGGCACGCCGAAAGGCTCACTCGGCAAGGGCTTTCCCGGCGTGGCTGTGTACAACCGCGAGTCGCTCACCGAGTGCCCGCCTGCGGTATTCGACGAGAATGGCGCAGTGCTCAACGCCGACGCGGCGGTGGGTGAACTCGTCAACAGGTCGGGAAACGGTTTCTTCAGCGGTTACTACAACGACGACGAGGCCACGGCTGAACGCACCCGCCACGACATGTACTGGTCGGGCGATCTGGCCTACCGCGACGCCGACGGCTGGATATACCTGGCGGGGCGCACAGGCGACTGGTTTCGGGTCGACGGCGAGAACATGGCCGCTGCGCCTATCGAGCGAATCCTGGCGCGGCACAACGACATCAACCGGGTCGCCGTCTACGCGGTCACCGACGAGCACGCCGGCGAGCAGATCATGGCCGCCTTGGTCCCCACGGCCGGTGCCACGCTGACCCCCGAGGGGTTTGAGCAGTTCCTGGCTGCCCAACCTGATCTGTCACCGAAGGCGTGGCCGAGGTATGTCCGCGTCGGTGCCGACTTGCCCACTACCGCAACGCATAAGGTTCTCAAACGGGAATTGTCCGCACAGGGACCGACGGCGGGCGATGGTCTGCTGTGGGTCCGCGAGCCGCGTGGCACCCACTATGAAGTTGCGTCGAACCCTGTGTGACGGAGGTCACACTAGGCAATGACCTCGTTCCCTACGGTTCCGTCACCGTAGGTTCGCAATGGTTACGCTTGCGTACGTTTTCCCTGCTCACGCACACTTTCTTTATCGCACGCCGGGAAGGGAAATGCATTGGGGCACTACATCGCCAACGTTCGCGACATCGAGTTCAACCTTTTCGAGGTGCTCGGACTCGGCGCTGTTCTCGGTTCGGACCGCTACGGCGATCTCGACGTCGACACGGTCCGCACGATGCTCGACGAGGTCGCTCGACTGGCCGAGGGTCCCATCGCCGACTCGTTCGCCGACGCGGACCGCAATCCGCCGGTCTTCGACCCGGAAAGCCACACCGTCACCGTTCCCGCCGAATTGGCGAAATTGGTGCAGGTGGTCAAGGACGCCGAATGGTGGCGCATCGGGCTCGCCGAGGAGATCGGCGGCGTTCCTGCACCGGCGCCGCTGGTATGGGCGATCAACGAGATGCTGTTGTGCGCGAACCCGTCGGCTGGTTTCTTCTGGGCGCTGGGCCCGGCGATGGCCAACGCGCTGGCCGTCGAGGGTACCGAGGAGCAGAAGCGGTGGGCGGCGACGGGCCTGGAGCGCGGGTGGGCGGCAACGATGGTGCTGACCGAACCCGACGCGGGCTCCGATGTCGGAGCGGGTCGCAGCAAGGCCATCGCGCAACCCGACGGCACCTGGCACATCGAGGGTGTCAAGCGGTTCATTTCCGGCGGCGACGTCGGCGATACCGCCGAGAACATCTTTCATCTGGTGTTGGCCCGTCCCGAGGGCGCGGGGCCGGGCACCAAAGGCCTGAGCCTGTTCTACGTGCCAAAGTACCTCTTCGATCCCGAGACCTTCGAACTCGGTTCTCGCAACGGGGTTTTCGCGACCGGGCTGGAACACAAGATGGGCCTGAAGTCGTCGCCGACGTGCGAGCTGACGTTCGGCGCTCACGGGGTGCCCGCGGTCGGCTACCTGGTGGGCGACGTCCACAAGGGGATCGCGCAGATGTTCACCGTGATCGAGCACGCCCGGATGACAATCGGCATCAAGGCCGCCGGGACATTGTCGACCGGGTATCTCAACGCGCTGGCCTTCGCGAAGGAGCGGGTGCAGGGCTCGGACCTCACCCAGATGACCGACAAGACCGCACAGCGGGTCACGATCATTCACCACCCGGATGTCCGTCGCAGCCTCATGACGCAGAAGGCGTACGCAGAGGGCCTGCGGGCGCTGTACTTGTATGCGGCTGCACACCAGGATGACGCGGTCGCGCAACAGATTTCGGGAGCTGACCCCGAGATGGCGCATCGCGTCGACGACCTGCTGCTGCCAGTGGTCAAGGGGGTCGGCTCAGAACGCGCCTACGAGATCCTGACCGAATCGCTGCAGACGCTGGGCGGGTCCGGCTTCCTGCAGGACTACCCGATCGAGCAGTACATCCGCGACGCCAAGATCGATTCGCTTTACGAGGGCACCACCGCCATCCAGGCGCTGGACTTCATGTTCCGTAAGATCGTCCGGGATCGCGGCGAGGCGTTGGCGCATGTGGCATCGCAGATCAACCACACCATCGAGAGATGCGATCCGGCATTGCGCGAGCACGCCGACCGGCTTTCTACGGCGCTGAGCGACGTCCAAGCGATGGCCGCAACGCTCAGCGGATACCTGATGAGTGCCGCAGACAAGCCGACCGAGATCTACAAAGTGGGCCTCGCCTCGGTGCGCTTCCTGCTGGCCGTCGGGGATCTGCTCATCGGCTGGCGCCTGCTGGCACAAGCGGATGTCGCGCACGCCGCGCTTTCCGCCTCACCGCCGGTGAGCGACGAGGACTTCTATCGAGGCAAGATCGCGACCGCGGCGTTCTTCGCCAAGAACATGCTTCCGAACCTCACCGCGGTGCGCGGCATCATCGAGTCGATCGACGACGAGATCATGCAGTTGCCCGAGACCGCGTTCTGAGTCAGCCGGCGTCTTTCAGCCACGCGCCCAGCCGGCGCGTCGGGGGAATCCCCGCGAAGAGCTCCACCCCCGACCGGATGGCATCATCGGCCACGGTGGCGAAATCGTCGAACGGCATGCCCGCGATCGGATAGCAGTTCTCCGCCACCACCGCGATCCGATTCAGGTCGCAGGACTCGTGCACGACCGCTTTGACGCGCCCGGCGTCCTCGTTCCAGGTGTCGGCGAAATGCATCAGCCGTGCACGGTCAGCGGCGGGGAAGAAGTGTGCGGGAGTAACTCGGATCGTCAGGGTTTCGGGATCGGCCGGGTCGATCTCCAGGTGCACGTGCAACCGCTCGTGGCCGACGGTGTGGATGAAGAAGAATTCGCCGTCGTGATGGCCGCGGAAATACCGCAGCTTGCGAGTGCGCAGATAGCGTTCGATCAATTCCGTGTCGAACGATTCGGTCCTCATGAGCACTCCATAAGCTCGGACAAAGCGGGCGAAGTTAATGCTGCGCGACGCGCCTTGCCAAACTCTTGGAGACAAGCTCGCCGGCTGCAAAGAATCTGTTGAGAATTTGATAAGTGCCTGACCGGATCCTGTGGATGCGTCTCTCGCGAGACAATGCGGAGATGCGTAGCCGGCGGTGGTTCCTTGTCTCCCTCGTTGTCGTGGCATGCGCAGGGTGCGGTGCACCCGGCGCGGGTCCGTCGTCGCGCCTCCCCTCGCCGGATCTGACGGTCGTCGCCACCACCACCAGTCCGCCGAACAGCGGCGTGCCCCCGCTGAGCGCCGCGGCGGCGTCGGCAGGGTTCGTCGACGTTCGCTCCGTCGTGCCCGACGCGGTCGTCGACCTGCGCTACGCGACACCGAACAACTTCGTAGGCGTGCCCTTGTATCCCGCGGACGCCCGCTGCCTGGTCGACGGATCCATGGCCCCCGGCCTCGCGGCTGCCGTGGAGAAGCTGCGGCCTCAGGGCGACGCTCTCGTCTTCTGGGACTGCTACCGACCGCACGACGTGCAGGTCAAGATGTGGGCGGCGGTCCCGAACCCTGCTTGGGTGGCCCGCCCCGGCCCGTACGCGCGCAGTCACGAGGCGGGGCGCTCGGTGGACGTCTCACTCGCGGGCCAGCAGCCGCAGTGCCCGCCGGAGCGGGCGGTGGGCGGGCTGTGTCTCGTCGACATGGGTACCGACTTCGACGACTTCTCCTCCCGCGCGACGGCCTACGCGACCGAGGGTGTCAGCGCGGACGCTCAGGCCAACCGGGCCCGGCTCCGCGATGCGATGAGCGCCGGCGGGCTCGCGGTGTACTCCGGTGAGTGGTGGCATTTCGACGGCCCCGGCGCCGGGGTCGAGCGCCCGATTCTGGACGTGCCGGTGAACTGAGCCTGCCCGGCCACCGTTCGAAATGCGGGACCGGACCATCTGTGCGAAGCTTTGCGTCCATGTCTGGCAAACTCGCTTCCCCCACGGT
Organism: uncultured Actinomycetota bacterium; assembly: GCA_963744085.1. Lineage (GTDB taxonomy): Bacteria > Actinomycetota > Actinomycetes > Mycobacteriales > Mycobacteriaceae > Mycobacterium. The sequence goes on along the minus strand of CAVUSK010000007.1, from coordinate 43,938 downwards.
CATGCCCGTGATAGAGGCGTCGTTGGATTCGACACAGAATGAGCAAACATGCTCGGCTGACGTGGCAGTCGCATCGACGGAATTCGAACCGTCAGCGAACAGCCGACTGCTGCGGATTGCCGCTACCCGTCGGGCCCTGACCATCATCGCGCTCGGCGGGCTGTTGATCGCGGGCGTCACCGTTGTGAGGTCACAATCTCATACGGCGCCCAGCGTCGCACGTCCTACCAACGCCGTCTTCGACAACGCCCGCAGCGGGGACTGCCTGAACTGGCCGATGAACGCTCCCGACAAGGCGAGGTTTGTCCAGTGCACCACCCCGCATGTGTTCGAGGTCGCAGGGTCGGTCGACACACGCAACTCCCAAGAGCTGTGCCAGCAGGCGGTGCAGCGTTACCTCGGGACTCGGTACGACCCGGACAGCAAGTTCACGATCGCCGTGCTGTCGTCGGGCGCGCCGGACACTCGGCTGTGCGGACTGCAGCTGCACGGGCCCGACGGAGAGCCAATAGCCCTGAGGGGCAAGGTCGCTGAGCTCGATCAGTCGAAGGTCTGGCCGGCCGGCACCTGTTTGGGCATCGACGCCGCGTCGGATCAATCGACGGCTGTCCCGGTGGACTGCTCGGCACCCCACGCGGAGGAGATCACGGGTGTAGTGAACCTCGGCGAGCAGTGGCACGACGGGCCGCCTTCCGAGCACGATCAGGATGACTACATCGCGGATGCATGCGCGCGGACGACGGACGCGTATCTCTCGCCGACCGCGCTCGAGACGACCGGGCTGACACTGGTCTACCGCACGGTGTCACCGCAGAGTTGGTCGGCCGGCAGCCGTCAGGTGCTGTGCCGGATCGGCGCGACGTTAGGCGATCGGGGCTGGGCGACGCTCGTGGGCAGCGCGAAGGACCGAGTGCGGATCAGTGGAGTGGCAACTGTGCGGTCTGTCTCCGACGTGCGTGAGGACGCGGCCGATCAGCCACCGATCGCGGCGTCGACGACCGTGAGTACGCCGTCGCCGTCGCCGTCCCCGGCTCCCAGCCCGGCTCCCGGCCCGGCGCAAGCTCAGATACCCCCGAGCGTTACTGCTAGTCCCTCACCTAGTCCCGCATCGACGCCAGACGTGGAGGCCGCCGCTGCGCCGGTCATCGAGATTCCCGGGTTCCCCCCGATCGCGTTGCACTGGCTGGCACCGCCGCCACCGCCGCCCGGGACATAGCCGAGGCCGTTGCCGAGTCGTCTAGCGCGCCGGCACGCCGCGCGGAGCGCGTACCGCCATCATCGCGATCAGTCCGGCGGTGAGCACTACGCACAGGCCGCCGATGCCCGCGCGATCGGAGCCGAACCAATCGATGAAGACGAAGAACAGCCATGGTGCGAGAAACGACACCGCGCGTCCGGTGGTGGTGTAGAGGCCGAAGGCCACACCCTCCTTTCCCTCTGCCGACATCCGCAGCATCAGCGTCCGGGCCGCGGACAGCGTCGGACCGATGAACAGACACAACAGCAGGCCGCAGATCCAGAAGGCGATCACGCCGGACAGCATCATCAGTGTGAGCAAGACCGCGATCAATGCAGTCAGTGAGCCGACGATGACTTGCTTGGACCCGACTCGGTTGTCCAGAAAGCCACCGAGCACGGCGCCGATCGCGGCGACGACGCCGGCACCCACACCGAACAGCAGCACGTCGGCCTGCGAGATCCCGTAGACCCTGACGCCGAGCACCGCGCCGAATGCGAAGACGCCGGTCAGCCCGTCCCGGAACACAGCGCTCGCCACCAGGTAATAGACGACGTTGCGGTCGCGTCGCCATTCGCCGACGACCTCCGCCCAGAGTTTGCGATAGGCACCGATGAAACCGGCAGTGTCACGGCGTTCGTCGGGGTGCCGCTCCGGCGGATGCACCAGGAACAGCAGCGGCAGCGCGAAGAGCCCGAACCAAGCGGCTGCCAGCAGCATGGCCGCCCGAACATTTTGGCCGTCGTCAATCGGGATGCCCAGCGCCCCGCGGGTGGGCCCGTCGCCTGCGATGAATCCCAGATAAATCACCAGGAGCAGCACCACACTGCCCAGATAGCCTGCCGCCAAGCCGAATCCGGACACCCGGCCCGATGTCTGCGGGGTGGTCAACTGCCGCAGCATCGCGTTGTAGGGCACGGTGGCCAGCTCGCTGCAGGCGGCGGTGCAGCCCAGTAGCACCAGCCCGCACCACAGGTACCTGGGATCGTCGCGGATAAGGCTCATCGTTGCCGTCAGCAGCACCGCAAGTCCGGTCAGTGCGGCCAGCACGTGGTGTCGCCTGCGCGGCTCGTCGACCCAGATCCCGGTGACGGGCGCCAGCAGGGCAACGGTCAGGCCGGCAACCGTCAGCGCCCGCCCGAGCCAACTCGCGGGCGAGGTTCCGTCCGGTGATCCGGCGGCCACGGTGCCGGTGAGATAGATCGAGAAGACGAACGTCACGACGATCGCGTTCAAGCCCGTCGCGCCCCAGTCCCACAGAGCCCATGCCAGCACCCGCCACCGCCCGGCGGTGTGCGAAACCGACCCGGGGTTGCCCATGGCGGCCACCTTACGATTCCCTGTTGCCGGGACCCGCTCTCAGACCCGATGCCCGCGCTGGTCGGGGCGCTCTCGGAGAGTCATCTGACGGATACGCGGGTTCGGAAGTTGCGAACCGGTACCGAATCCTGCGGCCGAGCAATCGTTCACTGCCTCAAAGACGTGCAATCCCGACCGCAAGCAGGATGCAGCCGACCGCTGCCAGTAGGGCCGCGCGGCGATGACCCGACCGGATCCAGTCCTGCACCGCGGCCACCGACACGCGCGTCTTGTCTGGCGCTGCCAGGTAGGCGAGAAGTGGGATCTCCACAAGCGCGAACGCCACAACGTTGAACATCAGCAGCCCACCGACCTGCGTCGTGAGTGCGGCACCGGACGCGAGGATGACGGCCAACGCCGCCAGGTAGTCGACGGACGGCAGCGCGATTCCCAGGCCTGCCACTCCCGCGATCCACAGCGAATGGCCGTTCAGCAGGCGCCGTACACGTGTCCACAGCTTTCCCGGGCCGTCGTCGCCGCCGACGGGAGCACCGGCCGGGTGTCGACGGTCGAATTGCCGCGCCAATACCCTCGTGGCCAGTACGGCAGCAACCAGCAGAGCCAGTACGCCAACCGCGATCTGAACTTTGGGCAAGGTGAAGTGCGTAGACCCCGACAGCCTGGGCCCGAGGACGAACAGCACGACCAGACCCACGGTCGTTCCCATCGCAAAACCGCCACACAGGAACGCGAGCAGCTGCAGCATCGGTCTGGGTCCGTTCAGCATCAGCACCGTCATACCGATCCGGAACGGTTCCAGGCTCACTGCGATGGCCATCACCAGGATGGTGATCCACATGGGGAGTTGGTTTCGGTCTCGCTGGGCCCGCTACACGTCCGACCGAGTGAACCGGTCGTGCCGATACTGCTCGACACAGGCGACCCGTCTGATCTTGCCGCTCGTCGTGGTTGGAATCGTCCCGGGTCCCTTCTGTGGATTTGAACCGCGCCGACTCTGCGCCGACGGGCGACCTGATTCAGGCGTCTTCGAGGGCCGCACCGAGTTCCTGCGCGACCTTGCTGTGGTGATTGCTGGCCAGCGCATGGCCTGCGCCGATGGCCAGTGCGATCGGCCAGTCGATGATTTCCAGTGCGGCCAGACCGGCCAGCGCTCCGTAGTACACGAGTTGATCCGGCCGCGGGATCCGGACGCGGCCGACGACCGGCAGCGTGACGGCGATGGTCTCGGCGTCACGGACCACGTCCACAGCGCTGCGGTGCGAAACGTTACGACTCGACTTTTCGGACATCGTCTGCCTTTCCGTCATGACCAATTCAAACGGTTGGAGGCTAGGTCTCGGTCACAGTAAGCATTGTGTCGAACCGGCCTGGCGGCGTGGGCGCCGATCCGCTGACCGATGTGGTGGCGCGGTCGTTGACCATCCCGTTTAGTGAGCTGTACGCGACGTTGTGGCGCGCGGGCATGGTCGAGGTCGGCGATCGGCCAACGGGTGATGCGGCTCGCCGCTGAGCGAGGAGCCGCGAGATTGCAGCGGCCGCGACAGTCGCGGCAGCCGCTGATCCGAGGGCCTGAGCCCAGCCGACGGGTCCCAGCGGCGTGCTGCCCAGCAGCTGGCTGATGCCCGGGGTGCTGATTAGAGCGGCCATCGTGGCCAATGATCCGATCGCCGTCAGCACGACGAGCCGGCTGCGCGAGTCGAGCAGCGTCTGACCGAGCTGAGTGGCGACGAGCGCCACCAGGCCCACGGTCGAGGCGCGTTGTCGCCGTCCCGTGACGCTTGCCAAGGCCCACGCGAGAGTCGCGCCCGCTGCGGTTGTGGCTCCGCGGACACCGACCGTTCGCCACAACAATGCCTCGTCAGGTCCCCGCCTCGCCGCCCGGCCGTTGTCAGTGGGTTCGCTCACCGCCAGGGCGGCCGCCGGCAGCGCGTCCGTCAGCATGTTGACCAGCAGGAGCTGGCGGGCGTTCAAAGGCGAACGTCCGGTGATCGCGCTTCCGATAATCGCGAAGGCCACTTCCCCGGCGTTCCCGCCGAGCAGTACGCACACCGCAGATTGGACCCGCAGCCACAGCTTGCGGCCCTCCTCGAGCGCGTCCAGCAAAGAACTTATGCGGCCATCGAGCAGCATGACATCGGCAGCTGTGCGCGCCGGATCGCTGCCGCGCGAGGCGACTCCAATTCCAACCGTCGCAGCGCGGATCGCGGCGGCATCGTTGGCTCCGTCGCCGACCATCGCGCATACCCTGCCGGTCCGCTCGAGGGTCTGCACCACCTGAAGCTTGTTCTCCGGAGACATCCGCGCGAATACACGTCGATTCGCCACAGCCTTTTCCTGTACGCGACGCGACAACGCCTCCCATTCGGTTCCGGTGATCACGTGGTCGGCGGCGACCGGCATCCCGAGTTCGACGGCGATCGCGGCGGCCGTGATCGGATGATCCCCCGTAATGAGTCGGACACTGATGTTCTGAGCCGCGAGAGACGCCAACAGCCCCGCCGCTTCGGCACGGGGGGTGTCGGCCAGGCCGAGCAGCCCGATGAATCGCAACCCGGATCGGCACAGTTCGGTGAACTCGTCGGGATCATCACACGCTGCTTGAGTCTGGCGTGTGGTCAGCGTCCGTTGCGCCACCGCGATCACACGCAGACCTTCACCGGCCATGTCGCGCACTGCCCGCAAGATATCGGGGCCGATGTCGGCGCACGCCCCAAGAATCGCTTCCGGAGCGCCCTTCAGCGTCAGCTGGTCGTGGTACACCGTTGCTGCAAAGGGGCGCCCGGACCGGAAAGGCAAGTGCACCAACAGGTTTGCAGACGCAACCCACGGCGCGCGGGCAGCTTGGATGATCGCCGAATCGGTTGCGTGCGCGTGCTTGCCGTTGCCGTCTGGCGATGGAGCGGCCAGCGCTGCGCACGTCAGCACCTGGTCGCGCGAACATCCCCTGGGCGCGTGGACCTTGATGACGCGCAACCGATTCTCGCTGAGCGTTCCGGTCTTGTCGAAGCACACCACGTCAACGCGGCCCAGCGCCTCAACAGATCGCGGTTCGCGAACCAACGCGCCCAGCTGGGTCAGCCGACGCGCAGAGGCCTGCTGGGCGAGCGTCGCTACCAGCGCAAGTCCTTCCGGGACTGCCGCCACCGTGACTGCAACGCCGCTGGCGATGGCCTTCCGCAGGCCAGTGCCACGCAAGAGCCCCAGCGCGGTGACGAGCCCGCCCCCGGCCAGGCTGACCGGCCATGCGCGATCCGTGAGCTCCCGCAGTTGGGCCTGCAAACCGACGGGGCCGCGCTCCGCGCACGTCAGCTCAGCGGCACGTCGGACCTGCATCTGCAGGCCGACGGCGGTCACGACGGCCACGCCGGTGCCCGCGACGACAGTCGTCGCTGCGAACACCATGCAGCTTCGCTCGGCCAACGCGGCCCCGGGCGTCGCGTCCACTTGTTTCTCCACGGGAAAGCTTTCGCCGGTGAGGGTGGATTCATCGACTTCCAGACCGGCCACGTCGGTCAAGCGCGCATCCGCGGGTACTACCTCACCCGCCCGTACCTCGATGACATCACCCAGAACCAGTCTGGCTGCTTCGGTGTCGGCATATGCGCGCCCCCCGGGCGCGTCGGTCAAGACCCTTCGCGCCGATGGAATCTGCACCGCCAACAAGCGCCGCAGCAGCCGCTGAGCCCGCACCTGCTGGGTGGCCGCGAGCGCGGAATTGAATGCGAGCACCGAGCCGACGAGCACCGCATCGACGGGTGAGCCCAGGACCGCGCTCGCCGCCGAGCCGGTGGCCAGGACGGGAGTCAGCGGGTCCGAGAACTCGTCGCGCAGCGTGGTCGCGAACTCCCAAACCGCCCGTCGGACGGAGCCGACGCTCCCGGCGGTTGTTCGCATCGTGGTGGACAAGCGCGATCTTGGGCGCAGCTTCCCGTCGTCATCGACCGGCGCCGGCAGCAGCCGCCGGACCTGCTCAACTGACATCGCGTGCCAGTCGTCCGTGGCGGCCGGCGGCGGTGTGGAAGCACGAATCACCTTGCGCGCCAGGGAATATCCCGCCCACAGCCCAGCTGCTGCACCGGCGGTGACCGGTCCGGGCCCTCGGCCGCGCACGCCGGGCACCATCAGCAACGCGCCGAGCAAGGATGCGGCCGTCGATATCTTCACTCCCCGACGGCTCGCCGCACGGGCGGACGGCAGCGCGTGCGACAGACGCCACGCTCCCGCGAGGTCGTCGACAATCAGGTGCGCATACCATGGCGGCTCGCCCCCGTCGGCCATCACACCGATCGCGACGTCGGCCACGGAAAGGGCTTGCGCCGCCGTGTTTGTCAACACCAGGACGGTCCGGCCGTCGCGCTGCATTTTCGTTACTGCATCGCTTAGCGCGGCGTCGAGGGAATCTCCGCTCACCGGCTCGAGGTCATCGAAGGTCGGCCGCAGATCGTCCAGCTCGTCGACGTCGAGCGAGACCACGGCCGCGCCGGACCGCCGAGCCTCGCCGATCAGCGCCGATGCCAGCGGGTGATGCGCAGGCCGCACAAACACTTGGACCACGGAGCGGCCGTTGCCGTTGGTCGCCCACGGGCCGCCGACCGCGCTCCATCCAATCGGCAAAGATCTCAATCGCGCGTGCGCCCACTGCCAAACCGCGGCTCGGTCGTGGTCCGGCGCCCCACGAATTCTGCTGACGCGCAGGTCCTCGCCCGACAACGCGCGCGGGTCGATCAGCACCGCGTCTACACGGTCGAGCCGGCGCAACGCCTCGGGCCGCAGCGTAAGTACGCCGTGGTCGTCGGACAGTCCGCGGGCGAGCGTGCTCGCAAAGCTTTCCCGCGTGGTGCGAATTGCCTTGGGGGCAGCCACCAGAGCGGCGGTGGCGGACATGTTGGGGTTGCGCGTGGCGGCGCCGATCGTCGCGGCGCCAACGATCTGGGTGAGCGCGCTGCGGTCGCCGTGACGTTCCACCGGTCCCGGCGGAAGCGGCCGTGGCCGCGTTGCGGAAAACACGCGTGCCTCATCGGCGTGCGCGGCCAGCTGCGCTTCGCGCCGGGCCCACGCACGCTGATGCGCCCGGGATTCGGCCATCTTGGACAACTGCAAAAGCACGTCTACCCCGAGCGAGGACCACGCGTGGGTGGCGGTGTAAGCGGCCGCGGTCGCCACGGCGAGACCGGTGTCGGTAACACTTGGGCCGAAGCGGTTTTCGAGGCGGCGGCGAAGGCGCGGCTGATAGTCGACGACGATCGGTGCCGCGACGGCGACGGCAGGCACCTTGGCCCACAGCAATGCTCGCCCCGCCAACGCGACGCACAATCCCGCCGACGCGGCGGCCAACGAGACGAGCCGCCCGGCGAGCACCTCTGGGTCGCCGGGAAGATCGACCGGACGACGGTGGCCTTCGCCAGCCGAGTCGTGGGCTTCGGACGCCTCGACGATCTCGCACAGCTCACGGATGGTCGGCGCGCCATGACCGAGGGATACGACCACCCGCGACAACGGAAAATTGAATTTGGCCGACTCCACACCAGGGTGAGCGTGGAGCGCGGACTCTACGTGCTCCGCAACGGTGCGTCCCCGCTCAGGGTCGTGCAGACCGCGAACCTCGATCCACGCTCGCCCCGCTGCCCGCGAACACCGCCTGACCGGGGGGCATCCGACGAACTCCGCTACGAGGGCGCCGGGCGAGTGAACGTCGGACATACCCGCAACAACGCCGGCTGCACCACGGACCGGCACCGTCGCGAGCCCTATCCCGGCGCCGACGACAGCGGCAGTCGCCGACGTGGCAACGCGCACGGACCCGGTCACGAGGGCCGCGGTGGTATTTACTGCCGCCTCTGCCGCATGAATCGGTGAGGCCGCGGACATCCGCAGCAGTCGCCTCAGATCCATTGCGCTGCTCGCCGCTTACGCGGTCACGACGTTTGGGAGCTGGTGCGACGACGAGCTGCGGTGCTCTTGCGCGGGCGTGTCCCCCGTGCCGTTGCCGATGACTTTTGTGGTGTGGACTTCCGCGGTGTGGATTTGCGCGGTGTGGACTTTCGCCGCGCATCCCCGTCTGCAACGGCCTTCAACGGCGTGGGAGCAGCGGGGGCCGACTCCACATCAGAGCGTCGGCTGAGTTGATGAACCACGAGTGCCGTGCCGCCGATCGTCAACAGCACCGGCCATTCGACGAGGCCCGCTGCTCCAATCGCGCCGAGGGTCATTGCGGCCATGGGAGTCGAATGGCTCCCGGTCCCAAATCCGTTGCGGATTCCGGAAACGGTGCCTTGGACACCGCCGATCACTCCGGTGATGGCCGCGCCTCCCACGGCCCCCGCGGCGGCTGTCGTCGCATCTGCAGTTCGGGTGATGACGCGCACTGCGCCGCCAACTATGTCCATCTCAGACTTCCTGACCGTATGTCTCTTAACCAACCGGATCTGCCTTGGTAATCCATGAGGCTACCCGCGTACACCCGGCATTAACCTGGGAAGATTCCGAGACCAGGGGGCCTGCCAGGTGAGTCTCTCGCCACCAATCCGATGGGTCCCACTAACCAGTTCGTTATACGGTCACCCCACCGTGCGAGTTGCGCTTTCACACAACGACCCGAGATCCCAGATGATTTCGCCGCGGTAACGCGTAGGGAAGAGCCCAACAACCGCGTTGCTCCGAACGTGCCTTGCCGTTTGGGTGCTGGGACCGGCTACTGCGGACGGACTGCGAATGGCTTCGAAGGCGTGATTCGGTCCGACATCGATTAATTCCCAGACACGATCTGCTCTGCTGCGCGGGGCTACTCGCCGACATCGCGCCTTCAATCAGTCGGGGCAGGCGCCTGTACGACGGCGTCGACGATGTGGCGGATGAGGGTGGCGGCGTGGTCAGGCCGACGTTCGCCGCATGGCGCGATGGCCGCCGGCGTGACTGAAGCGTGCGGCGCGACGATGAATGCGATGTTCGGTACCGCGGGTGCGGCGCGGCTGGCCGGCTGGGCGGATCGGCTCAGCGTAAAACCACATCTTGGTCATCTCAACAAGGATCAGGTAGGTGACGACGAACGCGCCGAGCGCGGCGAAAAACTGCCACGGCAGCGGCGTGAAGCCGAGGGTGTGCGCCAGAGGCGAAATCGTGAGCACGACGCCGACAGCAACCACCGTGAGACTGGTGACGGTCAACGGCCCGCTGGCTCGGCTGCGGAAGAAGGGCACCTTGTGGGTGCGGATCGCGAAAATAATCAACGTTTGGGTGGCAAGCGATTCCACGAACCACCCGGTGCGGAACTCGATGGCGCTCGCATGCAGCACGCCCAGCATCAAGCCGAACGTCAGGAAGTCGAACAGCGAACTGATGGGTCCAAAGGTCAGCATGAACCGGCGGATAAACGCAATGTTCCAATGCGACGGCGCGTGCAGTAGCTCGTCATCGACGCGGTCGGTGGGGATCGCCAGCTGCGAGCTGTCGTAGAGCAGATTGTTCAGCAGGATCTGGCTCGGCAGCATCGGCAGGAACGGCAATAATGCCGAGGCGGCGGCTGCGCTGAACATGTTGCCGAAATTGCTCGACGTGCCCATCAGCACGTACTTGATGGTGTTGGCGAAGATCCGCCGGCCCTCGGCCACCCCGGTGGCTAGCACACCCAGGTCCTTTTCCAGCAGCACCACATCGGCGGCGTCCTTAGCGACATCGGTGGCACTGTCCACCGAGATCCCCACATCGGCGGCATGCAGGGCCAGCGCGTCGTTGACACCGTCGCCGAGGAAGCCAACCGATCGCCCGGTGCGCCGCGCCGAGGTGATCAGCCGCGCCTTCTGCTCCGGCGAGATACGGGCAAAGATGGTGTGGTTCTGCGAGGCGTCGTTGAACTCGTCCTCGCCAAGCTTCTCCAGGTCCGCGCCGGTGATAGTGCCCTTCGACACCAAACCCAGATCGGCACAGACCTTTTCGGCAACCCGGGGATTATCGCCGGTGGCGATCTTCAGCTCGATACCCAGCGCGCCCAGCTGCGCCAGCGACTGACGTGCGGCGGCCTTGGGTTCATCGGCAAAGACCACGAACCCGGCCAACATCAGATCGGACTCGTCGTCGGCGGTGATCGTGGTCAGCTCTGCTGCGGGCTTGGCGGCCACCGCCACCACCCGACGGCCGGCCGCGAACAACGCGGCCAGCGTGTCCTGCGCCGCCTCCGGGGTCATCTGGCATCGGCCCAGCACCTGCTCGGGTGCGCCCTTGAGAACCAGCACGCGCTTGCCGTTGTCATCGACCAGCACCGACGTGGCGCGCCGGACATGGTCGAACGGCACGGCGGCGATACGGTGCACACCACCGCCTACCAGGCCTCCAGCCTGAGGGGACTCCCACAGCGCCGCGTCCAACGCATTGGTGCTCACACCGCCCGACTCGGGGTCGACATCGGTGGCCAGCAGCCCAAGGCGCAGGACCGACTCGCTGTGTGCACCGGTGGGGCTGACCGCGTCGACGAGGCTGATGCGGCCCTCGGTGAGGGTGCCGGTCTTGTCGGTGATCAGGATGTCGATGTCGCCGAGGTCTTCGATGCACACCAATCGTTTGACCAGCACTTTGGCTTTGGCCAGTTGCCGCGAACCGGTCGCCAGGCTGGCGCTGACCACCGCGGGCAGCAGTTGTGGCGTGATACCGACCGCGATCGCCAGTGAGAACAGCACCGAATCGATCAATGGCTTGCGCATCGCCAAGTTGCTGATCAAGATCAGCACCGTCAGCGCGATCGCGACTTCCAGCAGCAGATAGGAGAACCGGCGCAGGCCAACCTGAAAATCGGTTTCCGGCTGCCGCTCACCCAATCCTGCCGCGATGCGCCCGAACTCGGCATTTCTGCCGGTGGCGTACACCACCCCGATCCCCTCCCCGGCGCTGACGATCGTGCCCATGAACGCCAGATCGGTGGATTCGGCCAGCTCCGCGCCGGCAGGCACCGGCTGGGGCGACTTCTCCGAACCCGTCGATTCCCCGGTCAGGATGCTTTCGTTGCATTCCAGACCGGTGACCTCGATCAGCCGCAGATCCGCAGGGACGGCTTCGCCCAACGACAGCCGGACCACGTCACCGGGAACAAGTTTGGTTACGTCGACGGCGATGAATGCCCCGTCGCGGCGCACCACCGCGGTGTGGCGCACCCCCGAATGCAGGGCAGCGGCGGCCCGCTCGGCGCGGTACTCGTTGAGAAAGCCCAGACCGATGCTGGCCGCCAGGATCACCCCGATGATGATCGCCTGCGTGCTGTCGCCGAGGACGAACGAGACGGCGGCGGTGCCCGCCAACAAGATGAGCACGGCGTTGCGCAGCTGACGCCCCAGCACCGCGAGTGCATTAACATGATGGGTTCGAACGGCATTGGGGCCGTAACGCGCCAAGCGCGCGGACACCTCCGCACTGGGAAAACCCTCAGCGGAGCTGTCGAGCCAGCCCATGACCTCATCCACCGGGGCCGCAGCCACCAACTCGGCGCTCAGCGTGTCGGAGAGCGCCGTGATCGGCGCCTTCGGCGTTATCGACATTGCACGGCTCTCGGTGATCGGTCCGACAAACTGCGCGGCGCCACAATACGAGTTGTCCGGGTCGCCGACGGAACTGTATCCCCAACGGGGCAACCCGCGCCACGAAGACCTTGGACCGCACCAAGCATAAATTGATTCCTCGGTGCGTCTAACAACCCGATCGCGGCCAGCATGGCAATCACCAGCTAGTGAGGTGGATGGTCAGCCAACATACCCGCAATCCTTGTGTGACCAGCGACTTCACAGCAAATTTGCGAGCTTGCGCAATTGATTGTCAAGTTGTTTCCAGGGCTGAATGATCGACCCCACGATTCCACACCTACATCGGTGGCTGCGGTCGGGCACCGCCCCGCATGAGCCAAGAGGAACCGTCATCACCACTGACAACCGCCAAACCGTGAGCGCCACAACCAAAACCGGGCGGTCACTAGTACTCGCTGCGGTAAGCGCGGCGTTCCTCCTAATGCCCGGCACAGGCTCGCTCGGGCTGGTTCCGTAGCGCCCTCGCTCAACCCAATAATCGTGGCGGCGATTGAGAAATTCAGGCATATGACAACTGTGGCGAATACGCAGTGTCTGCCAAGGATGTCAACAGATAATCTGCAGTTGGCTATCAGTAATCGAGCGGACGCCAAATCGCATGATTCCTAGAGCAGCCTGAACTGTGCATTTCCCAACAATTGATCCGAACACGTTGGCATAATTCACCCCACCGGCGGTTATCGGACGCTCCGCGTGGGAGCAAAGGAATCATTTGCAGAAAAATGTCCCCGGGCGTGCGAGCTAATGCTCGTACCCATGACTACGTCAATACAGGCCGGCAACCCACAAAAGGAGCGCAACGATGACCACTAACTTATCCGTCCCACGTTCGCTACGGCGGCCCTTCACCGGCGGGCGACGACCGTCCCGTGCTCAGAAACCTTGTCGCCGCCGGTGTCGTCGCGTTCGGGGCGATAATCACGCTGGCGGCCGTCGCCAACGCAGGAACCCCCGAAGAAAATTGTGCCGATGCGGGCGGCAAGCTCTACACCAACGCCAACGCCACCGGACACATATTCCAGACTTGCTGCTACAAAGACGCCGAAGGCAAGACTGGCTGCGACAATTACACAGATGGCGTGTACACCGGCACCACTGCGTTCAAGAAGCAAGGGCCGGGGACCGGACCCAGCAGCCCGCCGGCTAACAATGCGCCTATCGAAACCACGGCGCGGCCTGCCGCGTAGGCGTCGAGATCCGGTTTAACGTTCGCGGTCAGGCCACACCATCGACCCCAGCCCGCAACTACTGACGCAACCAACAAAAACGCCCCGGGCCGATGGCTGGGGCGATCTGTCACCGATGACCCGACGCACGTGAAGCGATGACGCGAGTCTATGCGTGGAGCTAAGGGGATTCGAACCCCTGACCTACTCGATCCGAACGAGAATTTCTGGGCGTTTGTAGTTTCAAGTTGCAACGGTTGCGCGGATAAACCGCAGGTCAACGGGTTGGTTCTGACGGTTGCAAGAAGAAACTGAAAATTCTGCTGCGGGCTGGCTGCGGGCTGACGACCCACCAGCAAACAGTTTGCTGGACGTATCCACCGCACCGCCGCCGGACCCGATAGCACCCAGGCACGAAGCCGTTGCGGGGCGGTGATCATCCGTCAGCCGACCGCCACGAGCTGCCGCTGCCGACGCTCTGCGACAGCCTCCACGATCCGCTGCGCAGTCCTGTAATTGATCGCGGATGCTTTGACGGCTGCGTTGATCGATGCGCCGCCGCGGTGTGACGCGAGCACTGCGGCCCGGCCCGGTCGCTGGAATCTAACACCGAGTCGCTTGACGCGCCTTGCACACAAGGAATGGGACGGCCTTCCCCGATAGGAGCCCGATTCTTTACGGTTAGGCCATGGCGGACCGCATCTACGGCGAGATTCCCGGCGATCCTCTGGGCCCGAGCCTAGCGAACCCCGATCGGTGACCGATAGACCAGCTGGCATATGTTCGATTTGAGGAACTGGGTTCTGCTCGCGTTCTGCGCTGGCGGTGCTGTGGCCTTTTCAGCTGGGTCGCGCAACTTGTTGGCAATTGTGGGCGCAGGGCTGCTCGGTGTTTTGATTTTTTCGGTGATCTATATCGGCTTTAGGTTTGCCCTTTTTACGCATCTAGAGAGGCGTGCGCAGAAGAACGCGCCGATGGTCCGTGGCCCGCTCAGTTGGGACGAGCGTGCTGCGCTTCGTGCGGATGCCAAGATGATCTTTCGTCGCGCCGGTTACACGGTCGACGACACCCAGAATCCCGCCCCGCTCAACTTCATTGCCAGTAGAGATCAGCAACGGGTCGGCGTGTCCTGTGCCCCGTCAGGTCCTAATCCCGCCGAGCGAGTTGTAGCCATCGGCAAACGCTGCGATTGCAGCTCTGTCGTGGTCGTCATGCCAGACGAGGGCCGCCCGGCTAGGCCCAAAAGGCTGTGGGAACTGGACCCGCCGATCGTTGTCGTCGGCGATCTTGCCAAATACCTCGCAGCGCGGTAGCCCGCACGGCCTGCAGCTTGACACGCGAGCCCCCGGGCGCAGCTCGATCGTGGCCCCCACTCGGCGCACCTCATCCTGATCACCGTTCATCCCGACAAGTCAGTGCGGAACCCTGTCGAACGCTACGCAGAATCCCGAGGCGTCACGGTCACGATTTTCCTCTACAGAGTGCAAATGGAACTGCTTGCGCATGCCCCGTCAGGATTGAACTGTTCCGACGGCGCAGGCGAGAAGCCCAAAAGCCCTCGCTAGTAGCGGAAGCTCATCACCGGAGATCACCGGGGATGTCTGTAACTGTGGGCAAATTGTGGGCATTTTGTGGGCACGCCGCGTGGATCAATGGGTGTGCAGATACACCCGCCGTTATGTCATCGCCTCGGCCCACGGATTGACGATCCAGCTCAATCCATGGGTCCGAGCGTTGGCTGCGATTCGGGTGGTCGACGCTCGCGGTGGCCGAGCCGATGCCGAGGCTTAGGCTTGGTTGGTGGCCTCGCTTGCCGACTCGTTATGGCACCGGAACCGGGTCCTGGCGGAGGCCGCGCTGGAGCACCCGTTCGTCCAGGGCATCGCGTCGGGAGAGTTGGTCCCAGCTACGTTCGCCTACTACGTGGGGCAAGACGCCGCGTTCCTCGATGCGTTCTGCCGCGCCTACGCCTTGGCTTTGGCGAAAAGCCCCGACCAAGACGGGCTGATCGCATTCCGGGAGCTGCTCGACGCCGCCGCCGACGAGCTTCGCCTTCACCGCGGCTACGCGGACCGCTGGGAGGTCGACCTTCACCCAGTGCCAGACCCCGCCACCTCGGCTTATACCAACTTCTTGCTGGCGGTCGCTGCGCTGGAGCCGGTTGGCCACATCGCGGCGGCGATGACGCCGTGTATGCGGCTTTACGCCTACCTCGGCCATGAACTGGCCGCTCAGACAAAACCCGACAGTCCATATCGCGAGTGGTGATGACCTACTCCAGCGCGCAGTTCGAGGCCCTAGCGCGACGTCTAGAGGGCCTGCTCAACCGCTACGGAGGTGATCACGACCGCCTGGCCGTCCTGTTCACCAGGCGATGGAACTCGAACTGCGGTTCTTCGACGCTGCCGGCCGATGGGAGAGACCATGACTGCTGATGCGTTGATGAGCCGCCACACCTCCGCGTGGCAGGCGGCCACTGTTCACCCCTTCCTCGCGGGCGTGCGGGACGGATCGCTGCCCGAGCACTCCTTCGACCGGTGGCTGGCCCAGGACTACCTCTTCGCGCAGGCCCTGGTGCGCGCCCAGTCCCGCATCGCGGCCACGGCCCCCCTCGCCGACGTCGCCCTCCTCGCGGGCGGCGTGGTCGCTACCGTGGGGGAGCTCGGCTGGTTTGAGGAGATGGCGGCGCGGCGCGGCCTGGCCCTCGACGCCCCCAAGCATCCGACGACTCGGGCCTACTGCGACTTCCTGCTGGCCGTGACCTACTCCGGCTACCCGGCCCAGATCACCGCCATCTGGGCGCTCGAACGCAGCTACCTGGAAAGCTGGGACAGCGCCCGCCCAGGTGCTCACCCCTACCGGGAGTTCGTGAACAGGTGGACCACCGACGGCTTCCGTTCCTACGTCGGCGACCTCCAGAGTTCCGTCGATCGCCAGCTCGAGGCCTCCATCGGCGAACAGGCCCGAGAAGCCGAAGACGCCTTCGTCTGGGTGACCCACTACGAGCGAGGCTTCTGGGACATGGCGATGTCAGGTTAGACCGACCGACATCCAACTCAGTCCCGTCCGCCCGCATGCGCGCGAGAGCCCATCACGTGATGGCCTAACCAGGCCGCCAGCAAGCCTGCGGGCGGTAACGGCGACCCGCAGCACCTAGTCGTTGCTGCCGCGGTGTGCGGCCCGTTCCTGTGCCCGCTCGTCCGCTGCTTCCTGCTCCTCTGGTGTCACCACAATGGCGTCAGGGCCGGGAACCACCGTCGCCACATGGCCGGTGGCGAGCCACCGCACCACGTAGGGAGGCGAGCCGTCCGCGGAGTGCACACCGTCGTCTGACCGGCCTCAACCGGCGCCATGCGCACCTGCGCACCCCCGAGCACCTCACCAAGCCGGATCATCTAGATCCCAAGCTCAGCAGTGGTGGCGCACCTGCGAATCGCCGCACGATATTCACAGGGCCGGGATTCCCCCCGCAGCAGACCGTTGGCGGCCGGGAAGAAAGAAGAATAAAGACGGTTTCGACTCGGCTTGGACATTGGGAACTCTGGCACACCACTCTGGAGGGACGATTTGAGCTTTTGTGGCCACGACCGATCCCGAGATCGTGGAGTCGGCCAGCTTGCGGTCCCGCAACCATCTGCGGGGGGCTCTAGGTATCGCCCGGACCAGGCTGTAACGGTATTTCGCCGAGGACGAGTCGAGTCCGGCGATCTTGAATCGATCAAATCACGGCGTGTAGACCACGGCGGGTGAAGCACCAAGAAGTGTCGAAAGACCCCTTGCGGGACGGCGGCGGAGGCGGTGGGTTAATGCCTACAGCGCGGTCTTCAGGCAGTACCCCAAAGAAGGCGGTGGCCCATGACCCAGATCCGTTTCTTGCTCCGACTGCTGTTCCTCATGTTCGTCCTCGGTATCGCTGTGCTGCTGGCCGCTCCAGCGTGGGCGGCATACGTCATCTACGTGCAAGGGACTAATAACTTCAACCCGCTTACGCCCAATGTGCCGATCAGCACCATCTTCAATGGGTCCTTCAACGCCGGGAACACCGTCCAGAACGTGTCGTATCCGGCCACGTTCGGGCTGCTGAGTGTGCTGACCTACAAAGGGGGCTACGGTCTTCTACCGCCGACGTTGAATCGGAGTGTTGCCATTGGTGTGCAGAATCTCGATGCCATCATTAAGGCAGATCAAGCGGCTGACCCGAATGCACAAATTGACGTGATCGGCCTTTCGCAGGGGGCGGTCGTGGGAACCGTGGAAGCATTGGCTCTACAGGCGCAGGGTCCCTCCGCATACAAAAACGTCACATTCATTCTGGCCGGGAATCCCAATCGGGCTGCTCCCAGCGGCGGCGGGATATTGACCCAGATTCCCATCCGCATCACCATCCCCGGTGTGCTCACCGTCGGCGGTGGTGTGCTGTCGGCACCGACTCCGACGAACGGTCCGACGATCATCAACGTCACCAATCAAGGCGATCCGTTCGCCAACTTCAACCTGGCGAACCCGCTGGCCATCGTCCTTGGCCTGGCGAAGATGTTCACGGGTAGTCCCGGCCCGCACGACTACACCAACACCGTCCTCACGCCCGCGATGATCGCGTCGGGTAACTATGCACCCGGCGACGTCGTCACCAAGACGGGGAACCTGACCGACGTGTTCATTCCCAGCACCACGCCTAGCCTTGCACCGCACCTGCCGGTTCAATTGGCCCCGCCGGTCAAGACGTTCCAGCAGGTGAGCGCGGCAGTGCAGTCCAGCTCGTCTACACCTAAGCTGACGCTGCCTGTATTGCCTGTTGCGGCAGCGCAGCCCAGCATGTCTACACCCAAACCGGTTGCCACGGAGCAGGTTACACAGCAGGTCACCGAGTCGGTTGCGATGCAGCAGGCCCCCAAGCCGATCCGCACCGAGCCTGCCAGTACCAAGCCGACCCACACCGAGCAGCATCTGGCAGGGCAGGGCGGAAAACATAATTGAAGCCTTCCTTCGGGCCGCCCGGCGTTTCCCGACTGGGCTTGGATCACCCCCGGCCACGATCCGGCTGACTTCCTGTGAAAGGAGATCCTGCCGGGAGATCCTGGCCGATTGGGGAGATACTGACCCGATCCGCCGAAGGTTAAAGAGGAATCAGTGAACAGTTTCAATGAGCACGATGTCCCCGGAGAGTACATGGGTCGTCACCGCATGCCCGAGGACACCGGGCGGCACCGCTACCCGCCGGAAAACCGATCCGGGCTGGACCGGCTGCGTACTCATCCAGCAAACAATGCTATCGGTAAACACGCTTATAGGAGGGATGGGAGGATACCCCCAGTTACCCCTGTTTTTCGCCGCGAAGCATAGGCGTCGGGATGCGTGCAATTCCCAGGAACTGGGCTTTTGCGCTGGGTCAGCGCAGCCACGCCCGGCGCGGTGGTGACCCCCACGCCCCGACACCGTCGTGCGAGGGGTCAGGGACCATCGGCCCTGTGAAAGCGCGGTGGGTCAAGCGCACACTCAAGTCCCGAGGCGCATGAAAAGGCGTCTCAAAGGGAGTGACACAAAGGAGTGATCGTGTCTACAAGTGAAAATGTCGAGACGGCCAAGAAGGGGTATGAGGCGTTCTCAGCGGGCGACGTCGAAGCGACGCTGGGCCTCTTCGACGACGATTGCGAGTGGGTATTGAACGGTAACAGCAAGGTCAGCGGCACGTATCGCGGCAAATCCGGGGTCATGGATCTGTTCGGGAAGCTCGCGGAGAAGTCCCTGACAACAGCGCCCGACCGTTTCCTGGCCGAGGGCGATGTCGTGGTCGTCATCGGCCAAGTCACCGCCGGCGGGGAAACTGGGGCCGAAGTCGATGTGTTGACCTTCCGCGGCGGCAAAGCCGTCAAAGTCGAGAGCTTCGGGGACACGGCCATGCAGGAGCGGGTCTACGGCAAGAATTAGCGACTACAGAAGTTCTTAGCCTCTCGCCTTGGAAACCGGGCGGGAGGATGCGCCCAGCAAATCTGAGCCGTCAGGTGACCTTGAGCGCGGTGGTCAGTCGGCGGCGAGTGCCTGCTGCGCGGCCCGGGTGCGATAACGGACCCTCGCCGTCATCCTCCTTGGGGTGGCGGGCCGGTAGTCCTTTCAGCCCGTCGCAGACCACGATGCACACATCGGCGGTGCCGCGGTTCTTGATCTCGGTCAGCACGGCGAGCCAGAACTTGGCTCCCTCGCCGCCGTCGCCGGCCCACAGCCCCAAGATGTCGCGTTCACCGGCGCAGGTGACGCCGGACAACGGTCATGGCATACATCCGCATGCACGAGACCAAGCACCGCTCACGCGGCAAGCTGGTTAAAACCTACGCTGTGGTCTACCGTGCGAAGGTCCGCACCGACGACGGTCGGATCGTCACCCGGTTGCGTCAGGAAACGCACGCCACCAAGGCCGCCGCTGAGGCGCGTGTGGCCGAGTTGAACGCGCATCGGCACAGCCACACCACCGACCCGGCCGAGCGGCGAAAGCGCGGCCAACGCAGCGTCGCCGACTGGTCGACGGACTGGTTGGCCTCGCAGCGGGTAAAGGTGGCCAGCGGCCACCTCAAGCGCGCACGCTCGACGAGTACGGCCGACTGCTGGACCGTTATGTGTTGCCGGAGCTGGGACACGTGCCCATCGCGGCGGTGACACCGGGCGCGCTTGAGCAGTTGATCGGTGAGCCAGCCACCGACGGCAAGCGCCGGGGTGGGGGCGTTCCTTGCGCACGATGACCCTCATGCCCGGCGGCCACGCTGGTCGGGTGGGGCGCGATCGTGTTGGTGGCGTTAAATGCCCAGCGACCGCTGAACGTCCGTCAGGGTTTGTGCCGAAGCCTGCAACCCCTGCAACTCGTCTGCGGACAGCGGCACCTCCAGTATCGGCCCGGCGCCGGCCGCGGAGACCACTGTCGGCAGCGACAACGCGACGCCGGTGATGTCATAGGCGCCCTGCTGCACCGTCGACACCGGCAACACCCGGTGTTGGTCGCCGAGAATGGCTTCGATGATTCGAGCGGTCGACAGGCCGATCGCCAAGTTGGTCGCGCCCTTGCCAGCGATGATTTCGTCGGCGGCGCTGACCACGCTTTCCGAAATCACATCGCGGGTTGGCTCATCGAACACCAGCGTGCCGGCCGACTGAAAGCGGTCGGCCGGGACACCGCCGATAGAAACCGTTGACCACAGCGGTATTTCGGAGTCGCCGTGTTCCCCCACGATGACGCCGTGCACGTTGCCGACCGCTAGGCCTGCCCGCTGAGCGATCAGATAGCGGAACCGGCTTGAGTCCAATATCGTTCCGGAACCGAAGATCCGCCCCGGTGCAGCCTGGATGACACTGGCCGCGGCATAGGTCACCACGTCGACCGGGTTGGCGACGAAGACGATGATCGCGTCGGGCGACTGCTCGAGGAGTCGAGGTGTCAACGCTTGGGCCATCGCGACGTTCGTGGCTGCCAGCTCCAGCCGACTCTGACCAGGATGCTGCTTGGCGCCCGCACTGACGATGACGATGGCCGAGTTGGCGGTAACCGCGATGTCATCGGATCCGCTGACCGCGCAGTGCGGAACGAACTGGCTGCCGTGGTTGAGGTCGAGCACTTCGGCGCGCACTTTCTTGGCGTTGATGTCGTAGAGCGCCAGCGCGCCGGCAGAGCCGCGGATAAGACACGCATATGCGATGGCGGTGCCGACGCTGCCGATGCCGACCACCGAGACTTTGGCCGAGACTTTGGCCGAGACTTTGGCCGACCGGCCGCCGGCCGGTGCAACGGGCTCGCTCACCTCACCATCATGGTCTCAGCGGCCCCGACTGGCGCCGGAGCAGGACGTCGGCGCCGCGGTGTCACCCAACGCGCTGCTGCCCGGCGGCATGACCCGCCTGGACCCCGTCAGGTGGACAGAGGTTAGGTCGTGGTGTGCTGGTCGGATGAGTCGCTGGGCTCGATGACCTTCGTTTCTTCACGTGCCCCTGGGGTGATCTCGATGTGGCGCGGCTTGGCCCTTGCCGCCACGGGGAGGGTTACGGTCAGCACCCCGTTCTGATAGGTGGCGGTGATGTGGTCGGCGTCGATGTCCTGACCCAGGGACAGGCGACGCATGTAACCGCCGGTGAAGCGCTCGGAGCTCAGCCACTGCACGTCGTGTTCGGTGCGTTCGCTGCGTTGCGCCGTCACGGTGAGGACGCCGCCATCAACGATGATGTCCACCGAATCGGGGTCCACGCCCGGGAGGTCGGCGTGAAGCACGTAGTGATCGCCGGAGCGGTACAGGTCCATCGGCATGGCCAGTGGGACTCGGGCGGATCCGGGCGAGGTACCCAGTAGCTGCGCGGCGAGTCTGTCGATGTCACGGAATGGATCGGGATGAAGCACAGCAACCACCTCCTACATGTTGGTGGCCGCACCTCGCCACCGCGACGGGTGTCGGCTGGCTGCGCCCTTATGGTTTAGCACTCCACCCTGCGCGTGCACCAGGGGTGCCGGCGCTGCGGAGCGCCGGCTGCAATTCAACGGGCCCAAGAAGATCGCCGAGCGCCGTCACGACAAACGAGACTAAAGGTCGCGGACTTTGCGCGACCGCCGTCTGGCTTCGACGTTCCTGCCGATCAGGCAGCGCCGTCCTCGGTGAGGTAGCGGTACAAGGTCGCCCGGCTCACCCAGGATACTTGGCGCTCTCGTCTCGGAGTTACTCGCGAGTAACATTGACGGGTAACCGCGCCGTCGGGCGCCGTCGCGCGATCCGCGCAACCGGGTCAGGAGGAGAACCGTCATGGCGCACAACACCACCCGCGAGGCCGAGCTCGAGGCCCGCAAGATCGCCGAGTCCGGTCGCCAGACCGAGTGGAACCTCCCGTCGTTCGGCAAGGAGCTCTACCTCGGTCGGCTCCGCCTGGACCTGATCTCGCCCTTCCCCGAGGAGCCCGCCGAGGTCCGGGCCGAGGGCGACGCCTTCGTTGAGAAGATCCGCACCTTGTGCGAGACCGAGTGGCGTGAAGTCGGCTTCGAGATCGAGCGGACCTCCGTCATCCCTGACCGAGTGCTCAAGGGGCTCGCCGACGTCGGGGCCTTCGGGATGAAGATCCCCAAGGAGTACGGCGGCCTCGGTCTGTCCCAGTACACCTACAACCGCGCCCTCATGCTGTTCACGCAGGTGCACGGCTCTCTCGGCGCGCTGCTGTCGGCCCACCAGTCGATCGGGGTCCCGCAGCCGGTGAAGCATTACGGCACCGAGGAGCAGAAGAACAGGTACCTCCCGCGCTGCGCCAGGGGCGCCATCACGGCCTTCCTGCTCACTGAGCCCGGGTTCGGCTCCGACGCCGCCCGGATGAAGAGCACCGCGGTGCCGACCGTGGACGGGACCGGCTACGTCCTGAACGGCGTGAAGTTGTGGACGACCAACGGAGTCATCGCCGAGCTCGTGGTCGTCATGGCGCGGGTGCCGGCGAGCGAGGGGCACAAGGGCGGTATCTCCGCCTTCGTCGTCGAGATGGACTCCCCCGGCATCACCGTGGAGAACCGCAACGCGTTTATGGGGCTGCGCGGCATCGAGAACGGCGTGACCCGGTTCTTCGACGTCGTGGTCCCGAAGGAGAACCTCCTCGGGATGGAGGGAGACGGCCTTCGGATCTCGCTCAGCACCCTCAACACCGGGCGCCTCGCGATCCCCGCGATGTCCGCGGGCGGTGCGAAGTGGTCCACCAAGATCGCGCGAGAGTGGGCGGGCGAGCGCACGTCTTTCGGGCGCCAGATCGACAAGCACGGCGCCGTGGCCCAGAAGCTGGCCTTCATGGCGGCCACGGCGTTCGCGCTCGACGCCCTGCAGGAGATCACCGCGATCATGGCTGACCAGGGTCGCAACGACATCCGCATCGAATCGGCGATCGCCAAGCTGTACGCCACCGAGATGGCCTACCAGGTCGCCGACGAGCTCGTCCAGGTGCGCGGGGGTCGCGGCTACGAGACCGCGGCGTCGCTGCGGGCGCGCGGCGAGCGCGCGGTCCCCGCCGAGCAGCAGCTGCGCGACACCCGCATCAACCGGATCTTCGAGGGTTCCACGGAGATCATGCGTCTGCTGCTGGCCCGCGAGGCCACCGATGCTCACCTGCAGGCCGCCGGCGACATCATCGACCCCGAGGTCGAGCTCAAGGACAGGGCCAAGGCGGGGCTGCAGGCCGCGGGGTTCTACGCGAAGTGGCTGCCCCAGCTCGCCGTGGGCAAGGGCCTCGTCCCCACCAGCTACTCCGAGTTCGGCGACCTCGCCACCCACCTGCGCTACGTGGAGCGGAGCGCCCGCAAGCTGGCCCGCTCCACGTTCTATGGGATGTCACGGTGGCAGGCGAGGCTGGAGTACGAGCAGGCGTTCCTCGGACGGATCGTGGACATCGGTGCAGAGCTTTTCGCCATGTCGGCCGCGATCGTGAAGGCCGAGCAGATCCGCATGCAGCAGGGAGGCACGCGTGGCACCGAGGCCCACGAGCTCGCCGACTACTTCTGCCAGCAGGCACGTGTCCGGGTCGACGCGCTGTTCCATGCTCTGTGGGACAACACGGACGCCGCCGATAGGAAGCTCTCGGCAGCACTGGTCGACGGCAAGTACGCCTGGCTGGACGACGGGATCATCGACCTCACGGAGGGCACTGGCCCGTGGATAGCCGACGAGTCGTTCCGTCCCTCGGACGTCGAGACCGTGCGCCGGCGCGTGCTGGAGGGGTGATCGGTCGAGTCCACGGTCGTGGTGGATGAAGACGGCACCACGTGATCTTCGGTGTGATTCTATGCGTTGAGCGCGATGGGCCCCCGCCCCCGACCGACACGGATTCCACGGCAACGACAACGACGGAATCGGCGAGTCCCGCTGGCCCCGCCCTCCTCGCTAGGCGAGGCGGCGGGTAACTCATGAGTGAAACGCTGGCCGCGTGCCTGGGACCAAGCGGCTGGATTGGCGAACGACGCCTGGCGCAACTCGATGCGACTCCGCAAGACTGAGGCGATGACGTCCTTGGCCGAGCAGGCGCTATACGCGTTCCTCCGTGCCCACGACAAGATCTACCAAGCGACGAACGGCCGGATCGGGCATCGGTTGCCAGGTGCGCCGCCCAGCCTGCTACTACATACGGTAGGCGCCAAGACAGGTCGGCCGCGCACAACGTCGCTGTCCTATGCCCGGGATGGCGATGACTATTTGGTCGTTGCGTCGAAAGGTGGCGATCCCAAGTCGCCCGGCTGGTATCACAATCTGAAAGCCAATCCCAACGTCGAGATCAACGTCGGCCCAAAGCGTTTCCCCGTCGAAGCCCGCCCAGTGCTACCCGACGATCCCGACTACGCGCGAGTGTGGCAGATCGTCAACACGAACAAGCACAACGTCAACCGCTATGTCGAGTACCAGAAGAAGACGTCGCGGCCGATTCCAGTGGTTGTTCTGACACCGAAGGCCTGACCAGAATGGCCGGGCCGCCGAAAGCGGTGCGAGCCAGGGTCTCTCGGTTCGGCGGACCGGAAGTGCTGCGCCTGGAAGAATTCACGCCGCGACGGCCGCCACGGCGAACGGTGCGGGTGCGGGTAACCCACGCCTCGGTCGGGCCGACCGACGCTATGGCACGTTCGGGCGGTTACCTCCTGCAGCCACTGCCGGGCTTCGTTCCCGGCTACGACTTCGTCGGCGTGCTCGAAACGGTCAATGCCGCCGCAGCCCACAGGGAACTTCGACCGGGCATGCGCGTGACGGGTTGCCTGGCGCGGATGGGCAGCTACGCAACCCAACTCGACGTTCCGCCCGATCGCCTGGTGCCGCTGCCGGATGCGCTCGACTCGAAACACGCTGCGGCGCTGCCGCTCGACCTGGTGACCTCTGCGCTGGCGATCGAACTCGCCCGTCCACCCGAGGGTGCAACGATTTTCGTGCAGGGCGTGTCCGGCTCGGTGGGCGCGCTGATCACCCAACGCGCGGTCGCCGACGGCATGGCAGTCGTCGGCACGGCGTCAGACCGCACGCGCGGCTTCGCCGAATCGCTCGGCGCCCGCGTCGTGGACTACCGCGATCCGGATTGGCCTGCGCGAGTGCGGGAACTGACATCTGGCGGCGCCGACGCCAGCATCGACCACACCGGCAGCCCGCTGGTCCGATCGGCGACCGCCCATTCGGGCACCGTGGTGCGCACGGCATGGAGCGGCCGGCCGGGACGGGGACGCACAGACGCAGCACTCGGCGGGCCCGCGACGATTGCCCGGTGGTATGCGCATCCGCGCGAGCGTCTTTGTTCGGTGCCGATGCTGGTCGCACTGCGGCCGGGCAAGTACCGGCAGATGCTGCAGGATGACCTGAATCGGATCGTCGACGGCAGCCTTAGCGGGCCCGCGGTGACGACGGTGCCGTTCGCCGAGGTCGTCGACGCTCATCGCCAACTTGCCACCCTCGTGCCCGGCCACAAGCTCGTCCTCGAGATGGCCACCACCGGCTAGACGTCAGAACAATTCTTTGGCGAGCAATTCCAGCGTGACGTCGCGCGCGGGTGCGGTCGCCTGGATTGGCCGGGTTGCTGGTCGCGCTGATCGGCCAGGGGGCGTCGCGCCGTTCTTCTTACGCCGCTATCCCTTCATCGCGCCTGAGGTCAGCCCGGCGACGATCCGCCGCCAGCTACCAGCAGCAAACAGCCCTGCACCAGCAGATATCCACGAAAAGCCTTGCATATCAACCACTTCGCGCCTAAATATCGTTGTGGCGCAACGCAATTCGCCTGCGGTCTTTCTTTGTGTGCAAACTGGCGAAGCCTGAGGCTGCCGTCGGGTTTGCTGGCATGGGTTGCTACCCCACCGAGGGTCCCATGGGATTATCGCCCGGATCGGCTGGATCTCGGCTCATCACAATGATGTAAGGCGGGATGACGGGCCGATCCCGGGGAGTCACACCCAGCCAGGACGGCAACACCGATCCTGTCAGCCAGCACCGGGCCAGCCACCACAAAGACTTACAGGCGGTTCACACCATCGCCGCGCTCTATGGCGCCCGAAGGCAGCGCATCGACATTGACGACGCGTTGCCACGAATGCCTCACCATCAACATGTTCTGGTCACAGACCCACGATCGGGTCGTGATCACCGACTGGAAGTCGGAATACAACCACCACCGGCGGCACTCGGCTCTTAGGCTCCGTGGACCCGGCTCGGCTCACAATGGAAAGCATGGACCTCGGTCGGAGTGTGGCCTCGGGTCGCCCCTATCCGCTGGGTGCCCATCGCGTCGACGGCGGCACCAATTTCTCGGTGTGGTCCCGCACGGCGGCACAGCTCAAGCTGCTGTTCTTCGACGATGTCGATGACGCGCGGCCGTCGCGCGTACTCCCGCTCGACCCTGTGCGGAACCGGACGGCGTCCTTCTGGCATGTGCTCGTGCCCGACGTGGAGCCGGGACAGGTCTACGCGTGGCGCGTTCACGGCGCCTTCGATCCATCCGCCGGGTTGCGGCACGACGCGTCGGCGCTGCTCCTTGATCCTTACGGGGTCGCGGTGACGGTGCCGACCGGCTACGACCGGATGGCCGGAGCCCGGCCTGGCAGGGATCCGTGCACGGCGATGAAGAGCGTGGTCGCCGATCTTTCGGCATTCGACTGGGACGGCGACGTCCCTCTCGGGCGGCCTTTTGCGCGCACTGTCATCTACGAGCTGCACGTCCGGGGCTTCACCGCTCATCGCAGCAGCGGGGTGGACCGCCACGTCGCCGGCACCTATGCCGGCCTGATCGCCAAGATCCCCTACCTGCGCTCCCTGGGGGTGACTGCGGTGGAGCTCATGCCGGTGCAGGCGTTCGACCCTCAGGACGCGCCGTCGGGCCTGGTCAACTACTGGGGCTACAGCCCGGTCTCCTTCTTTGCCCCGCACGCGGCCTACGCCTCCGCCCGTGACCCCCTCGGCGCCTTGGACGAGTTCCGCACCATGGTCAAGGAACTGCATCGGGCCGGCATCGAGGTGCTCTTGGATGTGGTCTTCAACCACACGGCCGAGGGCGACGCCTCCGGACCCACGTTCTGCTGGCGCGGGCTCGACAACCGGGCCTACTACCTTCTCGACCCGGCAAATCAGGCGACCTACCGGGACTACACCGGCTGCGGAAACACCGTCAACGCCAACCACTCCGTGGTGCGTCGCATGACCGTCGACGCGCTGCATCACTGGGTAGACGAGATGCACGTGGACGGCTTCCGCTTCGACCTCGCCTCGGCCATGACGCGGGACCCGGCCGGCACTCCGATGGCCAACCCGCCGGTCATCTGGCAAATCGAGAGCGACCCTGTGTTGGCCGGCACCAAGCTGATCGCAGAGGCCTGGGACGTCGCGGGCCTGTACCAGCTCGGGTCGTTCGTCGGGGACCGTTGGCGCGAGTGGAACGGGAAGTTCCGTGACGACATCCGCCGATTCGTCCGCGGTGACCGCGGCACTGTGGCGCTGCTCCCGAACCGGCTGCTGGCCAGCCCCGATCTGTTCGGCGGCCGACCTGCCGAGGTCGAGCACAGCATAAACTTCGTCTGCTGTCACGACGGGTTCACCCTCAACGACCTCGTCTGCTACGCGCACAAGCACAACGAGGCCAACCTCTCCGGCAACCGGGACGGCACGGACGACAACAACTCCACCAACTGCGGGATTGAAGGGCCTTCCGATGACCCGGTGATCGAGCGCATGCGCACCCGTCGGGTGAAGAACCTGCTCGTCATCACCTTGATCGCCATGGGAGTGCCCATGATCGGTATGGGCGACGAGGTTCGCCGCACCCAGCTGGGCAACAACAACCCCTACTGCCAGGACAACGAGATCAGCTGGTTCGACTGGTCACTGACCGATCGATACGCCGACATTCGCCGCTTCGTGCGCGGGCTGATCGACGTCCGGCTCGAGCTGGACATGACCCGAGTCATGCATGGGCTGTCGCTGCGGGAGTTCCTGACCCGCTCGCTGGTCGAGTTCCACGGCGTTCGACTGCATCAGCCCGACTGGTCGGACGACTCCCACACACTGGGGCTCACTGTGCGCAGCGTGATCGGGACGCGGATGGTGCACGCGATCCTCAACAGCTACCGGCATCCCCTCGACTTCGAGCTCCCCCCGGTCGCCAGACCAACGTTGCCGTGGCGCCGCGTCGCCGACACCGCCCTCGATCCCCCCGACGACGTCGCCGATCTCAAGAGCGCACCGCCGGTCTGGGGCGCAACGTATAGGGCGGACGCACACTCGGTGGTTCTACTATGCGCCGACCTTCACGATGCGACCGACGTCCAGCACGCCCCGGCACTGTGACCGCGGCCGCCGTGGACCACGTGAGCCCTCGGCTGCGGCGATCGGGATGGATCGGTCCACGGCGTTGCCGCTCCACACGGCCTCACGGACTAGAAGACAGGGACCCCGCTGACGTCAGGTGAAGCAGAGCGCAGGGCCGGGTCGGGGTGGCGGGCAACCCCCGGAACCGATAGTTCAGTCCAGCTTCGGAATGTCCGAGGTTGCCTTCAACTCTGATCGCACGCCACAGTTATGCCATGAGGTCTGGCTGGAGCACCTGATGCCATGGCGGGGAGCAGGCTCAACCCGCGCCTGGCGCCGCACCCGAAAGATTGTTCTCGGGCGGGATGACGACCGTTGCCAACTCAACTACCCCGGCTGCCTCTAGATGGCCGCCAACACCGACGAGGTGTATCACGGCCCGGTGCTGCGGGAGCGGCTAGGGCTGGGCGAGATTGCGGCACCGACAGTCTGTGAAGTCGCTCGGGAACGCCGTGCGGAGAAAAACCCTGGGATACGTACAGACCGGAATTATTAGGGCCTGATCGGCGTCCCGAGGGGCGGGCCGGAGACCTCCCTACCCCTCCCTTTTTGATGGTGTTGACTAGAAATTTCGCGGGAATGCTGCTCGTGCTGAACGCGGTGGGCTTGCGAAGAGGGTTGCTTCGGTTTGGCTCGTCGTGGAGGCGGCCCGCAGGTGCGGCCCCGGCGTTGAGACCACAGCGTTGGCCTGGCGGTCGCCGACAATCAGTTGTAGGTTTCCGCTTCGTTTCTATTTGCGGGCGCCGTTTGCTCGAACAACCGCAGGGGTAATCGTCGATCAAGGTGCTGCGCTGGCTGCTTAGGTCACAGCCTTTGGTGGTGCTGGGTGGCTGGGTTCCGCGGCCCGCTGTTGTCGTCGGGTCGCGGGGCTTGGTCACATTCAATCGTGGTCACCTACGTTTTCTTGCTGCTCGGTTGATCGCGGCGGCGTGGCGCAGGTTTGAAGGCATTCCCGCCGTGGGCGTTCCGGTGAGTGGCGGAGGACGGGATCGTCTGGTTCAAATGCGCCTGCAGTGGCAATTGTCCATTTGTGGGACAAGGGTTGCTTGTGGGGTTTATCTTGTGCGCATGGGGGTGGAGGTTGCGACTCGTCCCGTGCGGGGGACTGCTGATACGGATCAAGCCGAGTACTTTCGTGGGTTGCTTGACCGTCGGAAGTGCGAGGTCTGTGAGCGGTTGGAAGCGGAGCTCGATGCACTGGCGAGGGTCCAGCGTAGTGGCTGTCTGGGTGGCATTCGGCGCCATCGACGGATGGTGAAGGCGCTTGAGGCTGAGCTTCGGACGGTTGATGGAATGCTCGTCGCGTTGCGGGTTCGCCTGGGGTTGCCGACGCTTCGTCGCACGTTGTGACGTGTTGCGGCGGCGTATGGCGCAGCTACGGCTCGAGCGTTGACAGACCCGCCGTCGTGACCGCGCTTGCCCGGAAAAGAGCTGACGAGTTTGACGCCCATCGCCGCCGCTAACGTGAACATGGTCTAGTTACTTAGCTTTCGAGCGCGATGATCCGGTCTTCGAGTGCGTGGAACGCGTCCAGCACCGCCCGCAAAGATCGATCACTCGCGACCGGACCAATCGAGTTGCCGGCCAAGGTTTTTGGGAAGGTATCGATTATCGCGGCAGTGAGGGCGGGCACGGACGCGGGGTCCTGCTGCCAGGAATCATAGGTGTCGGACACAGTTGCTCCTATCAGTGGATTCGTTCGGGGATGCGGCGGTTGAGGACATGATCGGGACGTTCCCGAACAACTTCCGGCTCCAGGTTCAACCGCGCTGAGCGTTCACGGCGAAGCTCATGCAACTCCGAGAGAGTCGGCACCCAAGGCTCAGCGTCCGACGCGCATAGCCAGACGAGTTGCTCAATCGGTTCCTGGGGCCATGGGCGCGGATCGTCTTCGGGCGCGTCGGTCATTCTGAGGTTGCGTCCAGCAGAGTGGTGTACGGCCCGGGCCCTGACGTGAGGTCCGGCGTGTCGTAGCCGAAGGATGAAGGTCATCGCGTGATTCTTCGAGGGACCTACCAAAGTCACTCGAGCAAAGGAACACGCGATGACCGCTGCCCACGATATCGATTGGCCGCAGGTGTTGGCCGAACGACTCACCATGACCCATCCCGACGTGCTGCGCGAACTGCTGGCCACGTTCATCCACACCCTGATGGGCGCGGAGACCGACGCGCTGTGCGGCGCCGAATATGGCCAGCGCAGTGCTGAGCGCACAAATCAGCGCAATGGGTACCGGCATCGCCAATTCGACACCCGGACAGGCACATTGGACCTAGCGATCCCGAAACTACGGCACGGCTCCTACTTCCCGGACTGGCTGCTGGAGCGCCGGAAACGGGCCGAGCGGGCGCTGACCACGGTGGTGGCGACCTGCTATCTGCTCGGGGTGTCGACCCGGCGGATGGACAAACTGGTCGAAACCCTGGGCATCACGAGCCTGTCGAAGTCACAGGTATCGGTGATGGCCAAAGAGCTCGACACCGCCGTAGAGGCCTTCCGCACCAGGCCGTTGGACGCCGGGCCGTACACGTTCGTGGCCGCTGATGCCCTGGTGCTCAAGGTCCGCGAGGCTGGTCGGGTGGTCAACGTGCACGCGCTGATCGCGGTCGGAGTCAACGCCGAGGGCTACCGCGAAATCCTCGGGGTCGACGTGACCACCGCCGAGGACGGGGCCGGCTGGCTGACGTTCTTGCGGTCGCTGACCGCGCGCGGCCTGTCCGGGGTCAAACTGGTCACCAGCGATGCTCACGCCGGGCTGCTGGCGGCCGTCGGGGCAACTCTTCCAGGTGCGTCGTGGCAGCGGTGCCGCACGCACTATGCGACCAATCTGATGGCGATCACCCCGAAAGCATCGTGGCCGTGGGTACGCACGCTGTTGCATTCGGTGTTTGATCAACCCGACGCTGAATCCGTTGCTGCTCAATATGATCGGATCATCGATGCCCTATCGGACAAACTGCCTAAGGTGGCTGCTCACCTCGACGAGGCTCGCGCTGATCTTCTGGCGTTCACCGCCTTCCCAAAGCAGATTTGGCGCCAAATCTGGTCCAACAACCCCCAGGAACGACTCAACAAGGAAATCCGCCGCCGCACCGACGTCGTCGGGATCTTTCCCGACCGCAACGCGCTGATCCGCCTCGTCGGCGCGGTGCTGGCCGAACAACACGACGAATGGGCCGAATCCCGCCGCTACCTCGGTCTGGATGTCCTAAGCAAATCCCGAGCCGATCAGAACCCACCCACAGAACAGGAGGCCACACCGGCGGCGTTGACCGCCTGAACCACCCCATCGAAGAATCACACGACGACGTCGTACACCACGCCCCTGGACTTGACCCATTCTGAAACCATCGCCGGACTTGGCTTTCCACTCCGGGTACAGCTCATCAAGATTACGGACCATAATGTCGCTGGCTAGAGGATCATCAAGAAGATAATCGCTACGCGACCAGGTCAGAAGGTCCTCACCGGCCATCACCCAACTCTGAGCAGCCCTGATCGAGTCGTAGGCTTTGCCTAACGGCTGCAACTCTTTCCAAACTTCGCCCACGCCGCGGTCGATGACCTCCTGGGGGATCCGGAACAACACTCGCAGCGACGGGCACTGGGAAGTGTACGCATCCCGGCCCCTATGCAGAGCGGGTTGGCGAGGGGTTAACTAGGATCGCGCCCCCACCCTCCCTACCTGCTATGATGCTGACTCAGGCGTTTGCCAGCCAGTCCTCGGCGGCAGCCTGCGCCTGCTCAAGCGTGCCGAAACAAGACGGCCCGTACCAGAGGCGGCCGGTCGGCTCGCCCTCCTCGTCGAGGTTGATCCAATGCAAGTGAAAGCGGTCATGATCACTGACCCGGTGCACCAAGATCCTGAACTCGAGGCGCCGGTCGGGGCTGCGCGCGCGCCACCGGTGGTCGGGGTAGCGCGCGGTCGGGTCGACCTGCGACCAGTGCAGGAGGGCGTCAGCCATGTCTCCATCCTCGCCGCCCAGGCCCGCCGCCGCCCGGTTAGAGGAGGGGATCAGCGGCGACGGACCCGGTCTCACCCGCCGCGCCTTCGGGGCCGAAAGGAACGCGCCCCTATGCCCGGGGCGCGACCCGTCGCAAGCGGGCAAGTTCGTTGCGGCTAGCTGCCACCGCCGGCGATGGTGGCTCCTCGGGTCGAATAGAAACAAATCTCGGCATCAGATTGCGCTCCGACCCGGCGTTCTGATAGGGCCGATGGTCCCCGCTCCGCCTGACGTGGAAACGGGTTCGCCGGGAGAGACGATGCTAAGCCCGCGGGCCGGATCACTCCGGCCTATAGCACCTGTACCAATTGATGTGACATTTCTGGTTGACGGCCGTCGGCGAAGAAGAGCACCACGCTGACCGTCGCGATGACTCCCGCGATTCCGTAGTTGAGCAGGGCCAGTCGGCGGGTCACGACGGGCCGCTGGGAGGACGCGGCGGAGGTGATCATGACGCAACTGCCCGCAGCGCAGAGCGTAAGTGCGACTTGAGAAATTGCGAGCGAGATGTTCGGCCAGTGCAGCACGGTGTCAACGAGGAGGGTGAGCGGCTGCCAGTTCAGGGCCGCGACGAACCCCATGCTGCCGAGCGCGAGCATCATCGCCGCGCTGACGACGGATTGCTTGTTCACCAGGGCCCAGCCGACCCGAAGTCCAGTGGCCACCCCGAGCAGTCCGGCGATGACCCAGACAATCACCCGAATGCCTCGCCAAGGCGGACCTGAACGATCGAGGCCCGGTCCGAGCGCAGCCGACCCAGGCGGTAGCCGAGTAGCGCCGCGAAGTCCTCGGCCTCCTGTTCGGCGTCCTCGCCCGCCGGGCCCATGCAGCCCGTCCGCTGGTTCAGCATGTACTGGATGAGGTCGTCGCTGACGAACTCGGTACTCTCGCGTGCCGCGTCCACCACCGAGATGCCCTCGTGTCCGAGCATCAGATGGCCCAGTTCGTGGGCGAGGGTCCGATCCCAGGCAGGCAGCCCCTGCTGGATCAGAAAGACATCGTGGTCACGATACTGCCGCCACTGGCCGCAGACACCCGGCGGCAGTTCCTCCATCTGGATTTCGATGGGCCGGTCGCGGCTCTCCGCGACCGCCTGCACGAGGCGGACCATGGACACCTCGCCGTGGCGGGGCGCCGTGTTCAGCACGGCCGACACCGCACGAGCAACCCGTCGGCTGGCAGGCATAACGCTCCCTTTCAACCCTCTCTTGTCATGCTGAGCGACGGGCCAGCCAAAGCTAAGTGCCTGGTCAGGGCCGCTAAGCCGAATCTATGCAGTAGTTCTGGGAAACTTCTGAGATGGCGTAATGCGTGCGCGACTGGCACACGATGCGGCATGGTTGGACTGCGGCGGCGTGGTCTTCGACCGTGATGCGGCACGGGACTTCGTCGACACTTCGCCCGGCTGCAGATACGGCGCGATACTCGAACCATGGGCGGCGCAGCCGGTGCCGAGATTCTGCTCGTCGAGGACGATCGGCAGTTGGCGACGATGCTGACGACGTTGCTCGCCGAGGAGGGCTACCGGGTACAGGTCGCCGGTGACGGGCAAGCCGGATTGCATCTGGGGTTGACTCGGCGATACCGCGCCCTAATTGTCGACCGCGGGCTGCCCGTCCGCGACGGGCTAGAGGTGTTGCGATACCCCACCAGGAACTGGAGCTCACCCAAAGACCCATACCTGCGGGTGCACAATCTACGAAGTGAGTTCTCTGCGGCGGATTGGCCGAGCGCTGTTGGCGTTTGGGTTGGTGATCGTTGCCGGGACTGTGGGCTATGTGATCCTCGGGTTCGGATTTGTCGATGCCTTGTACCAGACGGTCACGACGATCACGACGGTAGGTTTCCGCGAGGTTCACCCGCTGTCCACGGTGGGCGAGTTCTTCACGATCGCGCTGATCCTCGTGGGTGTGGGAACCGCGCTGTACATGTTCGGGGTCCTCCTCGAAGCGCTCATCGAGGGGCACCTACGCCAGCAAGTGGGGAGGCGGCGGATGGACCGGCAGATAGGCCGGATGACTGGTCATTTCATCATCTGCGGATGGGGCCGCGTTGGTCGGGCCAGCGTGCTGTATCTCGACGCGCTCGGCAAGCAGATCGTCGTCGTCGACCGAGACCCCGCCCGCCTGCAGGGTCTCGACTATCCGACGGTGCTGGGCGATGTCACTGACGACAGCATCCTGGAAGCCGCCGGCATCGGGCATGCCCATGCGCTGATTGCGGCGCTGAACACCGATGCGGACAACGTTTACGTGACTTTGTCCAGTCGAGCGTTGCGACCCGATCTCGTCATCATCGCCCGTGCCCGCACAGAGGAGTCGAAGTCCAAATTGTTGCGGGCTGGCGCCAACCGGGCCGTCAATCCGCAACTGATCGGCGGGCGGCGGATGGCGGCGTTTGCGTTGCAGCCTCACGTGGCCGAGTTCCTCGACGTCGTCATGCACGACGAGACTCTCGATTACCGAATCGAGGAAATCAAGATCACTCCCGCCTCGCCTCTGGTCGGTCGGTGCTTGGCCGATACGGCGCATGGGTTGACGAACGGGGCGCTGGTGCTGGCCATAAGGACCGCGAGTGGCCAGTTCATCGCGAACCCGGCTCCGGACACGCGCCTGGATCCGGACACGATCCTGATCGCCCTCGGGACTTCGGCTCAACTCCGTTCCGTACGGAGCCATGTCGACCCGGTCCGATGACAGACGTCAGAATCCGATGCCTTGCAATGCCCGCGGCAATGCCCGCGCTCTTGTCAGCGTCTTGCGTCGGGTCATGCTGGCACAGGGCACTGGCACAGCGTAGTTGTCACCGTAGGGCCTCAGAGGCGAGTTCAAATTCTCGAAGTTGAGTTCAAGTGAAATTGAATGTTTGAACTTGCTATGAAGACGGCGCGCTAGAGCAAACTGATGCGGTCGGCGACTGCGCGTTGGGATACGCCCGCGTTGGGTGCGATTAATTCGACGCCGGGGGCATCCCGGGTGCACGTGCAGCTCTGCTGGCACGCCCGCGTCGGCCAGTCGCAGGGCGTACGCGATGCCCTCATTGCGGAGAACATCGAGCTGGGCGACTTCGATGTAGGCGCCAGGGAGGTCGCCAAGGTCATCGGCTCTGGCGGGAGCGGCGTACGGACTGACGCCTTCCCCGCCTGCGTGGTCTCCGAGCAGGGCTCCCCAGCAGGTGGCGTGGTCGTCGTAGCTGAATACCAGCAAGGAGGGGAGCTGTGGATCCCGTTCTGGTAGCCGGTCATCCAGCGAGCGTGAAGAAATAGCAGATGTTTTGCCAATCGCTCCAGAGTCGTAACAGTAGACGGGGCGACCGCGCCGAAAGCTCAGGCGGCCAACGCTTTTCGCACGCAGTAATCCAGACTGGGCGCACGTTCTCGCAGGTGTCGGTGGACGCCACCCAGATCCAGCCCACGGCCAGCCCGTCGCGTTCAGCGTCATCGTCGGTGTACGAACCCGGGCCAGCGAGTGGCGCGCCCAGTCGCTGTACTACTGCCACCGGCGCTCGCACTCCGGGATCAGCTCGTCGAAGTCGACGGCGCCGGATTCGACCGCATGGAGCAGCGGG
This sequence comes from uncultured Actinomycetota bacterium, assembly GCA_963744085.1. Taxonomy (GTDB): domain Bacteria; phylum Actinomycetota; class Actinomycetes; order Mycobacteriales; family Mycobacteriaceae; genus Mycobacterium. Next base: position 7,767 of record CAVUSK010000007.1, on the reverse strand, counting down.
TCGACCGTCACCGTGTCACCACCGCTCGTGCAAACGCCAGGAAGGCGTAAAAGCGTCCCTGACCAGCGACCCGGTGCTCGGCGATCCGCCGCCAAAGCTGCTGCAGTTCCGGGTCTTTCAGCAGCAGCCGGGCCGCTATCATGTCGCCAGCGTGAAGTCCTGGCCCTCAAGGGAAGCCCGAGAGCCTGGTAAGCAAGTAAACGACGCGCCACGCGATGGCACCACAAGACGGTCCTTGAAAACCTACCCTCACAAATCGCTCACAGAACGCAGCGAACCGGCCGAGCCGGTCGACCGGGGACTCCAAGGCAGGGGACTTTCGTCAACTGCCAGCTTCGGGCCAGCCCTCAATGCAACACTCCGAGCTATGTACTTCGTGGTCCTATGGACGCCTGGGGTCAACGGCCCCACGGTCCCGCAACAAGGCCCCCCACAGTGGGATGGAGATGCTCTAGTGGTCGAAGGGACGCAGTACGTCGAGGCGGAGTGGAGGACCATCACGGTCATCTCAGAGTCGGTCGCCCAGGAACCGAAAGCCTAAGAAGGCAACGAGCGGTTTGTGGAGTCAATCCACCTACCGCGACGATCCGGGAGAGTAATAAGTCCGGAACATGCAATAGAGCAGGTGCCGCTCGACGGCGCGGGCCGCTTCGTGCTTGCAGTGCAGCAGGGACAGACCGGCCCACTCCAACTGGAGCTGCCTGACCGAGCCCGCACAGACGGTCGAACAGTACGTCGCGTCCCCTCCCGACCTGTTCTCCAGCTGAATTCGCGCGCGAGGCCGGCTACTCCTCATCGTCGATGAGGTGAACGGCGGCCTCCTCGGCGGAGGCTGCGCCTCCGTCGATACCGACGTCATCAGCCACCAGGTCGGCGTCTATGTCTTCGCCAAACCCCTGATCCGGCGCGACAAGTCGACCTGCTCGCGCGCGTCCAACCTCAGTTCGCTGCGGAAATTCGGTCTCCCGCTCGGCTTCGTCAGACCGTTGCTGCTCGTCCCTGTCGAACGGGTCATATATCTGCGTTGCCGGATCCGGCTCCTCTTCGGCCAGCAGCTGCTCCAAGCTTTCCGGCGTCGAGCCCAAGGAGCCATGACCGTACGGCCGCTCGGGCGGCGAATATCCCTCGTCGAGCACGTCGTCGACGCCACGGTCGACGAGGGTGTCCTCAGGCTGAAGTTGGTCGTCCTCATCCACGCTGTATTCGCCAGCCGACCCTCCCATAGCGCCATCCGAAGTACTCATGACTCAACGATGTCACTACACCCGGGAACCGCCATGGTGGGGGTGAGTCCCGCGTAGCAAGGTCTTCGCCGAGTTCGGCGACGAACCGTTGTCTAACCAGGTCACGGTCACGACACCAGCCTCGGCGCGGAGCGTCCCGCACCTAGACGAGCGGCACACGCGGCTGGTGACAGAAAACCAGTCGCCACCGCGCTCCTGCCCGGCGACCTCGCAGCGCGGGACGAGCACGTCGCGATGGTGGTCGGCAACGGCATGATGGTGAAGCCAGGTGTCGATGGGGTCTCTGAGGAAGCTACAGATCTTCGACTGCAACTGTCATCAACGACCGACGAGCTACCCTAGTTGCGGGTCGGATGACTCCAGTGTGTCCCGTGCCCGCGCCAGTTCGGGATACGCACTGTCGGCGGGGAAGCGGTTCACCGCATCAACGACCGCTGCACGCGCGGGCTCGCCGCGCAGCTCGAAATCGTCAAGGGCGGCGCGCAGTTCGAATAGGGTGGCGCCTTGGCGGCGGGTCAGTTGCAGGGCGGCGCCGACGTCGGCTTGGCGGGCGTCGGGGTCGGTGTGGGTGCGGGCCCGCAGCCGCAGTAGTTCGGCGTCGTAGAAATGCATCCCGGACTCCCGGGCCAGCGTCAGTGCGGCGTCCAACCGGTCGCGGGCCTGCTGCGGTTCGCCGACGGCGGTCAACAGCCGAGCGAGGACGCCGTCGAAGAAGGTTAGGTAGGCATTTAGGCCGGCCTTGCCCAAGATGTCGACGAGCTTCGTCATGGTGGATACGTGACTCGACAGCGCAGAGGAATCGAGGCCCTCGGCGTTCAACGCGGTCAACGCATTGACGGTGGCCTGCTGGGTACCTCCCCACAGATGCCAGGCGTCGAAGCCGTGGCGCTCGGCCTGGTCGGTCAGCTCATCAGCCAGGTTTGCGGCCCGGTCGAGCTGGCTGGCTTCGATCCGCATCCAGATCTCGACGAACCCGGCGAAGGCCGCGCTGAACGGGCCCTCGGGGAATGGCAGCCTTTGGACTCGGCGCGCCACCTCCGCTAGCTCGTCCTCGGCGCCGGTGAGGTCACCGTGCACGAATCGGGCCAAGGCCAGGTGGACGCGCGCTGTCGTGATGGGGTCGTTGGGCTGGTACCACAGCACGTCGAGCTGGTCTGTCGCGCTCAGATCGGGTATCGCGTGCTCAAGATGCGAATTGGCGGCATTGAACTCGCCGCGGAGCCACGAAACCACGCCGAAGGAAGCCTCGATCACCGGGCGCAACCACTGCCGGTCCTGTTGGAGGCCGGCGCGCAGCGACCTGAGCACCCGCACTACCCGGCGCAGATCGGCGCGGGTGAAGTAGTAAACCATCAGGGCGACCATCGTTGCGACCAGTTCGTCGTCACCCAGGTCCGTCCCGCCCAGCTGCAGGCAGCGCTCGAAATCGCTGACGGCTGCGCGGGTTTGATTGCCCTCTGCAGCCGCGGCGAGAAATCCCCGTTCGAGCCGCATCGCGATTTCTTGGCGGTTGCGGTCCGGGCCGACGGTGGCGCGGTCGAGTTGTGTGAGGGCAAGGGTCAGGTAGGTGCGGGCCTCGGCCAGCGCGCCGCGACGACCCGCCGCGGCCGCGGCCTGCCGGTAGGCCGATGCAGCTTCGTCGAACCGCTCGGCCTGTTCGTAGTGGCCGGCGACGAACCGCCAGTCCGGATCGCCTCCCACACCGTGTACCAGGGCATCGGCCACCTTCGCGTGCAGCACCCGGCGAACGTTGGCCGGGGCCAGCTCGCGGGCCACCTCTTGCAGTAATTCATGGCGAAACCGCCAGCTGTCGGTTCCCGTGGGCTCGATGACCAGGGCGTCCTCGAGCTCGTCGAGGACGTCGTCGACCTCGTCTTCGCACTGGGTGCACACCGCGCAGAGCAGGCCACGATCGAATCGGCGACCGATGACGGCTGCCGCTTCCAGCACCGGCACCACGCTTTCCGTCGCGCGCAACCGGGCGACCAACGGCTCATACAGCGCATCGGGTACTTGGCCCGTGACCCCGTTACTCTCGTCGTTCCATCCCCGCACGAGCTGCTCGATGTAGAACGGGATGCCGTCGCAGCGGGCGCACACCACCGCCCGGTCCTGCGCCGACAGGCGCGGATTCAACGCGGTGACCAGCGTGTCGGCCTGCTCGTCAGACAAGGGTTTGAGGTCGAACACCTTGACCGGCCAGCAGGCCGGTAGCCAGCCGCCGTCCTGGCCCGTCATCACTATCAGAAGCCGACCCCGGTCGCGATCCAGCAGGCGGCCCAGAACCTCCACGGTGGACGGATCAAACCACTGCACATCCGTCGCCACCACCAGCCCCGCGCCGTCGCCGACACAGGCCAGCAGATACTCGAGCACCGCCGATCTGATCAGGTCGTAGAGCTTGCGGCCCTCGGCGGCCACCGGCTCGTAGCCCGCTTGCCCCCCAAGACCGAGCACCGGCGCCAACAACGGGACCATCCGCGCCGGATCCAGCGACTGGCCGGCCACCTCCGCTTCCAACAGCCGCAGTCGCTCGGCCGACTCCGTGCGGCGATCAATACCGCAGCGCCGTTCCAGCAAGGCCCGCACTGGGTGCAGGCCGGCGTCGGTGTGCAACGGCGACCCAATCAACTCCAGCACCACCGCGTCCGAGCCCGCGACCAATTCTTCGGCCGCCGCTGCCAACCGTGACTTCCCGATCCCGGGCTCACCACGGAACACCACGCCCGGGGTGCGCAGGGTGCCCGCCTGCACGCGGTGCCAGCACTTCTGCAGCCGCGCGAGCTCGCGTTCGCGGCCCACCAGCGGTCCACGCCCAACGCCGAGCCGGGCGCCGTCGGCGCGCTCACCCGCGACCAAGCGATAGCCGATCGGCCGCTCCACCCCCTTGACGCGGACTGGCGTACGGCCCTGCAACTCAAACGCCTCCCCTATCAGGGGTGCCACCGCCTCGGAAACCACGACGGCGCCGGGCGGCGCCAGGCCCGACACCCGTTGGGCCAGGTTCGCGGCCATGCCGTATACATCGTCCTGAGCAGTGTCTAGATACACCAGCCCGCGGTGCACCCCCACCCGCACACTGATGTCGACGCCGAAGCGGCGCCGCGCCTGCTCACTGAGCCTGGTCACCTCGCGGGTGATCTCCAAACCCGCCTGCACCGCGCGACGCACATCGTCCTCGTGCGCCTGGGGGTGACCGAACACCGCCAGCAGGCCGTCACCTTTCGTTGAGCTGATGTGCCCCTCGTAGCGGTCCACGACCGCCAGCACCACATCGCGGTATCGCCCGACGATGGTCCGGTAGGCTTCCGGCTCGATCCGACCGGAAAGCACCGTCGAATCCACCAGATCCGCGAACAGAATCGTCAACCGGCGAATCTCACCACCGCTGTCAGGAGCGGTCAGCAGGTCCCCGGCCTCTGCGTTCCCGCGATCGACCGCTAACACCTGCTCCGCCAACGTCGCCGCTGTTACCTGATCGCCTCGGTTTATCGCCGCCACCGCGCGATCCAGCAGCTCATCGATCGAGCCACCGTGGTCAGGGCGGGCGTCGCCGTTTTGCTCGTAGCGCACGCTGCCGTCGCTCACGTCAATATCGTGTCACCGCCGGTCACCCAACACGTGCCATATCGCGCTGGCGACCCACGCGAGCGCCAACGATCCCTGCGGGCCCGCACCCGGCGTCGGCAGACTGCGAGACCGGCGACTGGATGAAGCGAATGATCAATATGGGTGCAGAACGACCGCCGTCATGGCATCGCCTCGGCCCACTTCATGTGTTCCTCGAAGCCCTGTGATGTCGCCAGTGCGCGCTGCGGTCGCGGTGGGTAGGGGCGAAGACGTTGCGCTATCGCCGGTCACCATGTGCGCCGGTCGGTGAGCCAGGGCACCTCGGCGAGGCAGGCTTCGCAGAGTGCGTATCCCAGATCGGTGCGCGCGGGGGCCTGCATGCAAACAATGCACACATCGGCGTCATGGTTCAGCGTGGCAGTCATGCGGGTGTGTCTCCCTCGGTGGGGTGGTCCTGCCAGTTCGATTGCTCGGTATTCAGGGTTCCCCGATTATCGACGCTCCCCATCGTCCGCTGTCATTGGGGGCCTTCACGCGGCCACCGCCTGAAGCCCGGCCAGGCAGCGAGCTTCCCGCGTTGGCGTGATCGCTTCGCCATGTTCGTTTAGGCCGTCGCGTTCAATCCCTCATAGAAGATCTCCTTCCACGAAGAAGCTAGGTTGCCCGCCGCGCCGACCAAGAGGAGGGGCTGACACGTTCCGCTTCAACGCATAGGTGCCTCTTGGTCTGCGGGCCCTCCGGGTCCGGAGAATGTCGGCCGTCCGTCGTATAGTGGGTTTGCTTCACGAGATGCCGTCGCCAAGCTCCGACTGGACGGCACGCCAACCCCACGCTCGTGGGTGGCTCGGATGACGAAGCGGCCTGGCACCAACCGGTGCGGGCAGGAGCGCCTCCGAGCGGGAGGCTCGGCAATTGGAGTAGTGCATGCCGAACGACGAGATTCACCCAACCAATCGATCCGTCCGGCGGGTCGTACCGTCCGGGCCACTGGGTGCACCGAATGCATCGCCGTGACAGATGATGACTGGGTCTGGCATCGGTCTGGTCGCTACGAATACACGCCGTATCGGCGTAACTCAACCAACCCTGATCACCTGGTTCTCAGCCCGCCCCCGACTGGGTCGCCCCTGCGGATAGCCGACCGGTATGTGAGAGGTCGCCGATGGACGAGCTGACGGTCGGGATGTCCGATGAGGAGTTGCTGAGCCTGTACCGGGATCGCTATCCGGACATCGGCCTCGAAACGGCAAGAGCCCTATTGCGTATATCGGGGTATCGGGGCTCGAAAAACGCCGGTCCACCAGGAGGGCCCGCCGACGACCTCCCGTCGGGAAACCCTAGCGGGCCGCCCCTGCGGATAGCCAACCGGTACGTGGCTGGGCATAAGTATGGCTGAGTTGGATATGGCCAGGTTGCGCGAGTTGGCCGCCGAGTTGGGGTACTGGCCAGCCACCACCGACGACGAGCAACTCGAGAAACTCCGCGCCGACAACGAGCGCTTCGACCGGATGAACGCCCACGACCCCCAGGGCCTGAAATGGCAGAAGATGGGGGCACCATGGATTGTAGGAGGGCGAGATGGGCGTTGACATCTACGGCCATAGTGGTGAGTACTTCCACAGCAAGTGCCCTGTCTGCGGGTACGCCACCCGCTACAAGCAGTACCGCACGCGCTGTGCCTGCAATCGCGGTTGGACAAAGGAGCAGCTGGACGCTCAACTGCCTTGGAACAATGATCCTGCGTGGCAAGAACAAATCCGGCAGGCTAAGCGGCGAGTGGCTGAGCATGAGGCCCGTGAGCAATGAGCGCCGAGCGAGGCTGGATCGGGCAACCTCAGCCCCAACGCACCTCCATTCCTGGCGAGGAACGCAAGTGGCGCATCATGATGGGCAACGGCCAATTCCTCACCGAGGAAGACAAAGACAGGTTGTCCAAGATAAGGGCGAAGGCCATTCGCCAGGCCGCTCGACGTCACGTCGAAGAGATTCAGGCTGAGATGGATGCGCGTGAGCGACTGGGTGAGAACCCTGAGGAGTACCGTCGCTACGTCGCACGCTGGGGACACCTCAAGCACGTTGATAGGTCTGGCAACCCTGCCGATGATTGGGAACCCCCTTCCCAGATCTCAGGAGATACCAGGCTGCAGATTGCGCCGCGTTATGCCGCCGGACGGCCACGTCGCTCATGAGTGCTGAGCGCGGTTGGATCGGCGACCCGCAGCCTACGGCAGAACAACGCAAACACAGCGTCGAGGCCTGGGCCGAACGCCACCGCATGATGGGCCACCACCCGCATTCCGCGCCGACGAAGGAGAATCCGGAGCGGTGGGACTGCGACTGCGGAACCATCTGGCGCATCCTGACGGGCGAGCAGATCCGCCATCAAAAAGACAGGGCTATGCGCGGGTGGCTGGGGGAGCCACCACCGGAACGTGAGCGCACGCCGCCTTCCCATGCTTACAAGTGGGGCAACGGTAAGCGTTGGCGCGCAAGGTATGTCGATGACAACGGTCGGGAGCGGGAGAAGTCGTTTACCCGCAGGGCCGACGCGCAGCGGTGGCTGGACAACGAGATCACCGCGAAGCTGGCCACCGGCACCTACGTAGCCCCCGAGGCTGGCAGGGTGACCGTCGGCGCGGTGTACAAGTCGTGGTCAACATCTCAGGGGCACATCTCAGCCAAGACCGCCGCAACGCGGCGCAGCGCCTGGCACAGCCGCGTTGAGCCGCAGTGGAGCCATGTCACTGTCGGGGATGTGAAGACATCTGCGATCACAGCGTGGGTGGCCGCGATGGTCGCCGATGAGATCGGCGCTGCGACTATCGAGAACGCGTTCGGGCTGCTGCGCCAGATCATGGGAGGGGCATTGGAGGACAACAGGATTGCGCACAACCCGTGCGATGGTGTGCGGCTACCCAAGCGCCAGCACGCCGACCGCGGATACCTCACCCAT
>CAVUSK010000006.1:0-157639 GCA_963744085.1 uncultured Actinomycetota bacterium | reverse complement strand
AGCCGGCCTTTGCCGCTCGCTCCACCAGCGCCATCGATGCGTCGCGGTCTCGCCACATGTACAGTTGAAACCAGTTGCGCCCGTGCGGGTTTGCAGATTTGACATCCTCGATGGAGGTGGTGCCCAGCGTGGACAGCGCGAACGGAATGCCCGCCGGTCCGGCGGCGGAGGCGCCGGCGATCTCGCCTTCGGTCTGCATCATCCGGGTGAATCCGGTGGGTGCGATGCCGAACGGAAGCGACACCGGCGCTCCGAGCACATCCCACCCCGTGCGCACGTGCGACACGTCCCGAAGGATCGCGGGATGGAATTCGATGTCGCAGAACGCCTGCCGCGCCCGAGCCAACGAGATCTCGGCCTCAGCGGCACCCTCGGTGTAGTCGAACGCGGCTTTCGGAGTGCGTCGGCGCGCGATTGTCCGCAGGTCCTCAATAGTCAGTGCCGCGGCCAGCCGCCGTGTCGTGGGGTTGAATTCGGGTCTCTTGAACCGGATCAGTGGCGCGAGATCGCGGGCCGTGGGGAGCTGCCGCCGCATGGGTTAGTCGTACTCCGTGACGGCCGCCGTCGTGCGCTCGACGTGACCGCGCCGCTCCTCGATGAGGCGGCCGAACTCTTGAAGCAGTGAGGGCTTGCGCTGCAGCACTTCTTCGATGTGCTCGCGACCGATCTGCACGACGGTGACTTCTCCGGCAGCCTGCGCATTGGCAAGAACCGGCTGCCGGGTCAGCGCCGTCTGCCCGAGGAACGACCCCTCGTTGAGCGTTGTCACCGGCACGTAAGAACCGTCCTCGGTCGGCGCGGTCACCCGGACACGACCCGACACGATGAAGGTCATGTGCGTCGGCACGTCACCGATGTGCTGGATGATCTCGTCAGCGCCATATCTCAGCAGTGTCGCGTGCGGGGCCAGGTGCTGCTGATCTACCGGGCTCAGCCGCAGCATCGGCGCAACCACCGTGCGGAGCGCGTCCTGGACGAATTCTGGTGTGCCGAAGTCATCCTCGGCTTCGTCGAGGTGCAGCCTCTCACGCCGCGAGGCGTACCACACCCATCGCAAGAAGGTGGCCTTCGCGTCGCCGTCATCGGCCGGTGATTGCAGCGGGATGCTGGTGCGGTACTGCAGACCCCCGAGCGGAACCGACTTCGGTGTGCCGTCGGGCTTGAGTTGCGGAAGTTCGCCGGCCAACCGCGAGAGCATGGCGCACACCCGGTCTGGAGGATCGTCCACGGAGAAGACCGTGGTGATCTTGACCTTGTACGTCCCGGGCGGACGGCTCAGATTCGTGAACGACGCGACCGCCAACACCGAGTTCGGGGTGATCTGCAGCCCGGTGCCGGTGTCGATATGCACTGCGCGCCAATTGACTTCGATGACGCGGCCCCGGGCTGCCGATGTTTCGATCCAGTCGCCCAACCGGAAGGGCTGTTCGAACAGCATGAGCAGGCCGGAGATGATCTGGCCAACCGAGTTCTGCAGCGTCAGACCGATGACGATCGAGGTGATACCCAAGGCAGTGAACAGGCCTCTGACGTGCGCCCCCCAGATGTAGGAGAAGATGATCGCCAGGCCAACGGAAATCAGCAGGAACCGCGCGACGTCGACGAAGATCGCCGGGATACGTTTGCGCCACGTGCCTTCGGGCGCGGCTTGGAACAGCGTCGCATTGACCCCGGAGAGCAACAGCACCATCACCACGAAGCCGAACAGCGTGGCGACGACCTTCACCGGTGTTTCTCGTGTCGGAATCTCCGTCGCCTTGATGAGCAGCAGAAGCAGCGCCCCGAGTGGCAGCAGGTAGTTGCGCAGGAGGCCGACGGGCTTGGCGAGGAAGCTCTTCCTGCGCACCAGCGCCCGTTGCCACTCGGTGAGAAGGATAAGGCCGACCGGTAGTCCCACCGCCACACCGACGGCCCAGTAGAACCACGCCGACGCCAGGACGTTGCTCATTCCGATCGCTCCGATACGCGCCAGATCGGCTCCTGCGACCCGTCGACGGTGATGGTGCCCGCCGAGGTGAAGACCTCTGTGTCACCGATGGTCTCGTACACCTGCTGGGTGACGTAGATCCCCGGTTGCGGCGAACCGCTTTGAACTCGGTACGCGAGATTGACGGCTGCGCCCCACATGTCGTAGATGATCGAGGATCGGCCGATGAGTCCGCTGCTGACCCGGCCGGTGTCGATGCCCGCGCGCAGGCTCAGATCGTGGCCGGTTTCGGTGTTGAACAAGTCGATGATGCGCTGAAATTCGAGGGCGAAATCAACCGTGCGACGGACGTTGTCCAAGCGCGGAACGTTGAGCCCACAGCTGGCCAGGTAGCCGTTGTGCACGGTGCGCACCGGTTCGACGCCGAAATCTTCAGCGGCAGCATCGATTTGGTGAGAAAGATCGTTGATGAGGGCCAGCGATTCCTCGGAGCTGAGCTCGGCTTGCAGCCGATCCAGGCCGACGATGTCGGCGAAGATCACGCTGACGTCGTGGTGATCCTGAGCGATGATCTCTTCGCCCTGCCGATAACGCTCCATGACCCGCTCCGGCATCAGCAACGACAGCAGCCTGTCGTTCTCCCGGCGCTGTTCGTTGAGCAGCTCTTCTTTGATTCCGAGGTTGCGGCTCATCTCGTTGAAGGCCTGTGTCAGATCGCCGATCTCGTCGCGTGATTCCACCGGTATCGCGACGTCATATTCGCCCGCGCTGATCTTCTGTGCGCCGGCCTCCAGTTTCCGAATCGGTCGTACGAACACTTGGGCCACGAACATCGCCGCGATGCAGACGAGGAAAATGATTCCGGTGGTGGACAGCACCATTATCCGGGTGAACGCGGTCTCCCTTGCAAAGGCCTCGGCGGTGTCGATCTTGGCAACGATCGACCAGTGCAGCCCGCTGTCCGAAATCTGCACAGGGGCGTACGCCTGCAACGTCTCGTTACCGAGATAGTCCGTCGTGATCATGGTTCCGGACTGGCCGCGTTCCGCTGCGCGCGTGGCGTCGCTCGAGATGGGCTGTACCAGCGTGGTGCTGCCCAGCCGAATCGCGGTGTCGGCGATGTCGGCGGGTGTGCCCGCTTGCACGACGTCGTGCTTGTACTGGCTTGAGTTTTCAAGGAACAACCGCGAGTCGGAGCGCATGAGATCGTCGGGACCGGCGAGGTAACTCTCACCGGTGTTACCCATTCCGGACTCCGCCCACTGCTTGTCGAACGTCATCAACCTGTTGATCTTGGTGATGGGAAACTGCAGTGCCATTACGCCATCGGTTCGTCCATCGATGCCCACCGGCGACACCATCCACGCTGTGGGCTGCCCCTCCGCGGGTTGATAGATCTCGAAGTCGGTGATCCCGACATAGTCGTCGGAGTTGGACGCCAACGCGTTTTCGTATGCGGCGCGCAGCTTTGATCCGTTGTACGGCCCCGTCAGGATGTTCGTGCCGAGGTCGACGTCTTTGTACGCGCTGTAGACGACGTCTCCCCGGGTGTCGAGAAGCAGCACGTCCTGGAATTCGAACCGGTTCACGATTTGGCGGAAGAAATCTTGGTACCGGGCGTTGGCGGCCGACCAGATGCTGCCGTCGTGCGCGTCGTCCATGTTGATCGCGACATCGTCGGTCTTACGCCGTGCGGTGTAGTTGGCCTGGAGATATTTCTGCGCGTTGCTGGTCGGCAACACCGCGTCGAGATCGGGTTTGGTGTTGCTGTACTGCTCGATCTCGTTGAGGAATGTGTTGTTGTAGTAGTCGACGATCGACTGCTGCTGCGCGGGATCGATGGTCGCGTTGGCCAGCTGGTCGAAGCCCGCGATGAATGCTTGGAGCGCCGGGACGGCGGTGGCTCCGTGGGAGTAGATGATCATGGAGTTCTTCAGATCCGTGAATTCGCTGTTGAGCGCCCGCGACTGCGACTCGCGCAGTTCGGTCAGCCGGTTGAACACCTGAATGCGCATCGAGCTGCGCCCGGCGTGGAAGGCGATGAACCCGACGACAGCGGCCGCCACGATCGTGCACAGCACCATCATCACGACGAGTTTCGACTGGATGGACACGCGCGAGAGCAACCTGCGTCGCCGTCGGCGCCTGACCTTTCGCGTTTCGGTGGCCTGCTCGTCGGTGGCCTGCTCGTCGGTGGCCTGCTCGGACGTCTGCGAATCCGTCACCGCTTCGTCGTCAGACGATTGCAGCATCGGCTTCCTCTCACTGGCAGCGCGTCGATCAGGCAGCAGACTAGCTTGAAAACCATTCGTCGAAAGGGAGGACAGCTGTGAATGGGGCCCGCGCACTCATCACCACGCTCGTCGACGCCAATGTCGACGTGTGTTTCGCCAACCCTGGGACTTCGGAGATGCATTTCGTCGCGGCGCTGGATGCCGTGCCCGAGATGCGGGGCGTTTTGACCCTCTTCGAGGGCGTCGCGACCGGCGCGGCCGACGGCTATGCCCGCATCGCCGGGCGGCCCGCGGCGGTGCTGCTGCACCTCGGTCCGGGGCTGGGCAACGGACTGGCCAACCTGCACAACGCGAAGCGGGCCCGAGTGCCGATGATCGTGGTCGTCGGCGACCACGCGACCTACCACAAGCGCTACGACGCGCCGCTGGAGTCGGACATCGACGCTCTGGCCCACAGCGTGTCAGGCTGGGTGCGCCGTAGTGCGGCGGCGCAGGACGTGGGCGCAGACACGGCTGACGCGATCACCGCCGCCACCGCCTCGCCGGGGCGGGTCGCCACGCTGATCCTGCCCGCTGACGTGTCCTGGACCGACGGCGCCGAACCCCACCCTCTCCCCGCCGAGCTGACGCAAAAGCACCTCGACACGCCGGTCGATGAGGGGACTTTGCGTCTGGTCGCGGAGCTGTTGCGCAGCGGCGAGCCGACGGTGTTGTTCCTTGGTCACGATGCCACCGGAGAGCAGGGGCTAGTGGCGGCATCTCGCATCGCCGCGGCGACCGGCGCCCGCCTGTTGTGTGAAACGTTCCCCACCAGGCTCACACGCGGCGCCGGCCTGCCTGCGGTCGATCGGCTCGGTTACTTCGCCGAGGCTGCTGAGGCACAGCTCGACGGTGTGAAGCATCTGATCCTGGCCGGCGCCCGTGCTCCGGTGACGTTCTTCGCGTACCCGGGCAGGCCGAGCGATCTGGTACCGGCCGGCTGCGACGTCCACACCCTCGCCGAGCCCGGTCAGGCGACCGCCGCGTTGACGGCGCTGGCCGATGAGATCGCCGGCGACGCTGCGCCGGCTGTCGCGCCGCTGCGCCGGCCGCCGCTGCCCACCGGAGCGTTGACGGGGCAAACCATCGCCGAGACGGTCGGCGCGCTGCTTCCCGAACGCGCGATCGTGGTCGACGAGTCGAATACCGCCGGACTGGGTTTGCCGGCCGCCACGGCGGGTGCTCCCGCGCACGACTGGCTGACGCTGACGGGCGGTGCGATCGGGTATGGGCTGCCGAACGCGGTGGGCGCTGCGATCGCCGCGCCGGACCGTCCGGTGCTGTGCCTGCAGGCCGACGGTTCGGCGATGTATACGCCTGCAGCGCTGTGGACGATGGCCCGCGAACAGCTCGACGTGACCACGGTGATCTACAACAACGGCGCCTACGACATTCTTCGGCTGGAACTGCAGCGTGTCGGTGCCCAGGCCGACGGCGCGGCACCGGGTCCGCGGGCCGAAGCCATGCTCGATCTCTACCCGCCGCGAATGGATTTCGTCGCGCTGGCCACCGGCATGGGGGTGCCTGCCAGACGCGCCACCACCGCCGAAGAGTTCGCCGCTGCGCTGGCCGACGCGCTGGCCACCCCGGGGCCGCACCTGATCGATGCCGTCATCCCGTCCCTGATGGGCTGACACAGTGGCCTTCTCTTCGCGCAAACGCTCATCGGCGGCCGAAGACTTCGATCTGCAGCGGTTCGTCGACGCCCAGGCGCCGGTCTACGACACCGTCGTCGCCGAGCTGAGGGCGGGATCCAAGTGCAGCCACTGGATCTGGTTCATCTTTCCGCAACTCGACGGCCTCGGCCGCAGCCCGACCGCGCAGCGCTTCGCCATCTCGTCGCTGGCCGAGGCGCAGGCGTACCTGGACCACGACGTGCTCGGCCCGCGGTTGCGCGAATGCACCCACCTGGTCAACGCGATCGAGGGGAGATCGGTCGACGCCATCTTCGGCTGGCCCGACAACCTCAAGGTTCGATCCTCGATGACGCTGTTCGCGCGGGCCACCGACGACAACGCTGAGTTCGTTCGTCTTCTCGAGAAGTTCTACGGCGGCGAGCAGGACCCCGCCACGGTGACGCTGCTCTCAGCACGGCCGCAGGACTAGCCAGCCGTGCGGCCCGACAACCGTCTTCTCCACCTCGGTGAGGGCCGGCGCCGCGCCACCACCGAGCACATGTGCGCGCTGAAAACCTAAGTCCGGCAACGCAAGGGACAGGGGAGCGTCGTCGATGTTCAGCGCCACGACGAGCGCATCATCGTGGTGGCGGCTCACATAGACGTAGCGGCGGTTGTCCAACAGCGCGGCCGTTGTCGTCGCTTGATGCAGCCACGCGTGTTGTCGCCGAAGCCCGATCAGGAACTGGTGCAAGCGCAACACGCTCTCGGCGTGCCCGTCGAGCGGCTCCGGCGCGGGCGAGAACTCGGGTCGGACCGCGTCGTCGCCGCCCCACCGCTCCTCCTTCGTTGCGCGGTACCCGAACTCGTCGCCGGCATAGACGCTGGGAATCCCGCCGATGGTCATCAGGATCGCGACCGCATGTGCAAGATGCCGCGGATCGTCCAGCTGGGTGGCGATGCGCGTGACGTCATGGTTCCCGACGAACGTCAGCGGCGGGAACGTGGCGAGGAAGTCGTTGTGTCGCTGCAGCGCCCAGTCGAGTTCATGAAAGTTGCTGTCGTTCAATGCGCTCCAGATCGCCTTCCACAGTTCGTACTGTGTGACGGAGTCGAACTTGGCGTCGCGGACCCGGGCGGAGTAGTCCCCGTGGATGACCTCTCCGACGAACCATGCGTCGGGATAGGCATCGCGGACACCCGGAATGACCGCTGCCCAGAACGAGTCCGGCACTGCGTACGCGGCGTCCAGCCGCCACCCGTCGGTACCGCGGCTCAGCCAGTGGCGCATCACGTCACCGACGTAGGCGACCACCTCGGGGTTGGAGTGGTTGAGCGTGATCAGTTCGCCGTGACCCTCGAATGCGTGGAAGCCGTTGCGGCCGCGTCGAAACCACGATGGCCGGCCGAAGTCGGTTCCGACGTGGTTGAACACGCCGTCGAGGAGCACACGCAGCCCATGCCGATGCGCCTCGTCGACCAGGAAGTCGAAGTCGGCGTCATCACCGAGACGCGGATCGATGCGGTAGTGGTCGGTGGTGTCGTAACCGTGAGTGCGCGACGCGAAGATCGGACCGAGCGCGATGCCGGAGGCACCGAGTTCGATGGCGTGGTCGAACCAACCGACAATGCGGCGCAGCCGGTGCTCATCAGCCGGGGGAGGCGGGTCCGCAGGATATGCGCCGACGAAGCCCAACGGGTAGACGTGCCACCAGATCGCGTGCTGCACCCATTCGAGCGCCACGGGTGCGCAGTCTACGGAGCGTGGCTTGTCCGAGCGACAATCGGCATGTTCTAGTGCAGGCATGCTTGAGTTCTCCAGGGAGGACCTGACCGCCGCAGACGTGGAACAGCTGCGTCGGATCTACGAGCCCTTGACGCAGTCGGTCCGTGAATTGATCGACGCCACGATCAGGACCGAGGTCGACGCCGCGGCGGTGGCCGAAGTGACCGCGCAGGTCGACGCCGCAACGGCCCTGCTGCGCAGCAAGCAGCTGCCCGGCCCATTCGGCGTGCGCTACACCTTCGACGCCGGCGGCATGGCGTGGGGCAACCCGGTGATCGGAGTGCGCAACCCGATCGCGCCGCCGCTCGCCCTCAACTTCGACGATTCCGGCAAGGTATCCGCGGACTTCCACCTCGGCGCCGCATACGAAGGCCCTCCGGGTCACGTCCACGGCGGAGTCTGCGCGCTGGTTCTCGATCACGTGCTCGGCGAGGCGGCGAGCGGCGGCCTGACCCGGCCGGCGTTCACCGGCACGATCACCTGTCGCTATCTGCGCGCCACCCGGCTCGGCGCGCTTCACACCGAGGCCGTGATCGAGCGGGTCGACGGGGTCAAAACGTTCGCGGTCGGTCATCTCGCCGACGACGAGGGCATCACGGTCGAGGCCGAAGGCGTGTTCGTCGTGCCCAAGTGGGCCCGGTGATGTCAGGTCTGGGCTTCGACCGCTACTGCACCGAGATCGTCGCGCAAGCGAAGCTGTTGAGCACGGCCATCGACAACGAAGACATGGACGTTCGTGTGCCGTCATGCCCCGACTGGAACACCGGCCAGCTCATCCGGCATCTCGGCGGTGCGCAGCGCTGGGCCGCGGAGATGGTGCGCACCCACGCAACCGAGCCGTTGCCGGACGAACACTTTCGCGACCTGTCCGCCTACACCGACGAGGATTCGGCCGCGCTGGCGCCGTGGCTGGTGGACAGTGCGGCCACGCTTGCCGCCGCACTGCATGCCGCCGGACCGGACGCACCCGTCACCACCGGGCCGATACCCGACGGCGTCGCCGCGTTCTACGCGCGGCGGTTCACTCACGAGACGGCCATCCACCGCGCCGACGCGATGCTCGCGCTCGAGAAGACGTTCACGCTGGAGCGTGCCGTCGCGATCGACTGCCTTGACGAGTGGATGGAATTAGGTTCGCTGCCAATGCATTTCGAGCTGCATCCGTGGACACGGGAGTTGCCGGGTCCGGGCCGTACGCTGCATTTCCACGCCACGGACACCGACCCCGACGACGCCGCCGAATGGGTGGTCGACCTCACCGGCGATGCGCTCGCGTGGCGCCGTGCCCACGAGAAGTCCGCGGTCGCCGTGCGTGGACCGGTTGTCGAACTGCTGCTGGTGGTCTACCGGCGGCGGTCGCCCGGCGACGGCACGGTCGAGGTGCTTGGCGACGTGGACCTTCTCAACTTCTGGCTCGACCGGGTCAGCTTCGGCTAGAACCGTTGCGACTCAACAGGTTTCGAGCGCAAGGTCCGTCGCCGCGATGATCGCCCGCACGGTGCGCCTGCAGCGGCCGCAGTCCGACCCTGCGCCGCACGCGATCGCCACCTCCTTGCATGTGGACGCGCCGCGCGCCACCGCGTCGGCCACCGCATGGCTGGTCGCTCCGGTGCACAGACACACGAACACCCCATCACTCAAACAGGTTAGGCTTACCTATGTCAAGGGCTCCCGGCCCCATATCTTGCCCGCAATGACCGGATTGCACGGCCGCCTGCACTAGATTGATGACCCATGCAGGGTGACCCCGACGTTCTCAAACTCCTCAACGAGCAGCTCACCAGCGAACTGACCGCGATCAATCAGTACTTCTTGCACTCAAAGATGCAGGACAACTGGGGCTTCACCGAATTGGCGAAGCGCACCCGGGACGAGTCGTTCGAGGAGATGCACCACGCAGAGTGGATCACCGACCGCATCCTCATCCTCGACGGCCTGCCCAACTACCAACGCCTCTTCTCGCTTCGCGTGGGGCAGTCACTGCGGGAACAGTTCGAGAGCGATCTCGCGATCGAACTCGAGGTCAAGGCCCGCCTCGGACCGGGCATCGTGATGTGCCGCGAGAAGGAAGATTCCACCAGCGCCGTCATCCTCGAGAAGATCATGGCTGACGAGGAGAAGCACATCGACTGGCTGGAAACACAGCTGGAGTTGATGGACAAGCTGGGCGAGCCGCTCTACGCGGCCCAATGCGTGTCGCGCCCGCCCAGCTGACTCCAGCGTGATGGCTGCGGCGATGGCCGGCCGGTCGCTAGCTTCTTAACGGCGGGGTTGCGCGCGTTCATCACCTGACGGCGGACGCAGACGCAACCAATCCCAGTACGCCGCTGTGTTGCGGATCCCCGCGCCCAACGCGATTCAAACCTGATCGCCGCTATTGCGTCGCCGAACTCATCACCGGCAATCGACGATCGGACTCATCGGTCCAATCCCGTTGCACGAGCACTCGATGCGCGATCCGCTCGAGCGCGGCCTGCACCTCGTCGCGATCGGGCCTGCCCTCGAACGTCGGTGACTGTTCGAGCTTGTCCACCCAGTACTCGACCATCGCCGACGACAAGAAGTCGACCTGCCGACGACCCGGCTGGGTCAGCCATAGATTGTCGCCGGTGCGCAGCGCGTACCCACGCTGGACCAACCCCTTGAATGTCGGCTCAAGTACCTCCTTCGGCACGCGCACCCGCTCGGCGATGTCGTCGAGGCGCGCCGAGCCGAAGACCTGGGCGTAGCGATAGATCTGGAGCAACGCCCACGTCTCTGCGATGTCCAGCTCACACCCGATGCGGTCGCACAGCGCGCGCAACCGGACAGCGGGGCTGTTGCGCGTCATCCGGCCAATCGCGTTCTCCAGCAGCATGTCCGGGGACTCGCTGTTGGGCATCGCGAATCCCTCGCCGAGATCCAGACTCGCCGCCTCTCTATCGTGCAGCGGCACCTCCTTGAGCATCAGCGCAAGGATGAAGCTGACCACCGCAACCGGTGCGGCGCAGAGGAAGACGAGGTCGAGCGACTGTGCGTACGCATGCACCACCGGCGCCGCGACCCCGTGCGGCAGTTCGTGCAGAGCCTTCGGCGACCGGGCCGCCTCGGGCGGGGCGCCGGCGGCGGCCAACGCCGGGCCCATCCGGTCTGTCAGGAAGTTGGTGAACAGCGAGCCGAAGATCGCCGCGCCGAACGAACTGCCGATGGTGCGGAAGAACGTCACGCCAGAGGTCGCAACACCGAGGTCGGCGAAGTCGGAGGTGTTCTGGACGATCAGGACCAGCACTTGCATGCACATGCCGATGCCGGTGCCGAGGACGAAAAGATACAGTGACTGAACCAACATCGGCGTCGCCGCGTCCATGCGCGACAACAGCACGAAGCCGACACCCATGATCAGCGTTCCGGCGACCGGGAAGATCTTGTAGCGGCCCGTGCGCCCGACGAGCGCGCCACTGCTGATCGACGTCAGCAACAGACCCGCGACCATCGGCAGCGTCCGCAGTCCCGACGTGGTGGCCGACACCCCGTCGACGAACTGCATGAACGTCGGCATGAATGTCAGGGCGCCCAGCATCGCGAAGCCGACGACGAACGACAGCACGCAGCACACCGTGAACACCGGGTTGAAGAAGAGCCGCGGCGGGAGCACAGGTTCGACGGCATGCAACTCGTTCCACACGAAAATCACCAGCGCGACCGCCGACGCCGCGAACAGCCCGATGATGATCGGCGAGTTCCACGGGTACATGCTGCCGCCCCAGCTCGTGGCCAACGTCAGGCCCGACGCGCCCAGAGCGACAAACACGATGCCGGCGTAGTCGATGGTGGGCTTACTTCGTTGTCCCAAAGCCGGAATCGCGACAACGGCGACCAGCAGCACCACGACCGCCACCGGTACATTGATCCAGAACGCCCACCGCCACGTCAGGTGATCCGTAAAGAAGCCGCCCAACAGGGGACCGATCACCGTCGTCACGCCGAACACCGCTCCGAGCGCACCCTGGTACCGCCCGCGTTCTCGCAACGGCACCACTTCGCCGATCAGCGCCGCGGCAGTCACCATGATCGCGCCGCCACCGATGCCCTGCAGGGCCCGTGAACCGACCAGCATCGCCATCGAGTTCGACAACCCGCAGAGCACCGAGCCCGCCAGGAAGAACACCACCGCTGTCTGGAATACGGCTTTTCGGCCGAAGAGATCACCCAGCTTGCCGACGATCGCGGTGACGATCGTCGAGGCGAGCAAGTAGCTTGTCACCACCCAGGATTGGTGACCGGCACCGCCGAGATCGGCCACCACCGTCGGCAATGCGGTCGCCACAATGGTCTGGTCCAACGCCGCAAGCAGCATCCCGAGCAGAATCGCGGTGAAGATGAAGTTGCGACGCTGCGGGCTGACCATCGTGCTGTCCGGCCCCGGGGCCTGTTCAGTCAGCGGGCCAGCCATGTTTGACAGTCTAAACGTCTCGCCGGAATAGCCTCCGCTGCAAGCGTTAGGCGCTGCTGGTGCTGCGCCAGCCCGCGACGCCGACCACGATCATCCGCAACTGCTTGACCGCGATGCGCCTGATCTGCTCCTGCGCTGCGGCATCCTGCGCGTCCTCGATGGCCTCGGCGACCACGATCATCGAGTTCACAAACAAGCTGGCGAGAACGTTGAGATCCTCGGTGCTCCAGTCGTTCAAGCCGGGAAAGCGCGCCAAGTCGGTGGCGAGCTCGGAGGTGATCAGCCGGATCTCGGTGCGGATGGCATATCGCAAGACCGACACACCACTTGAGCGTTCGCGGCCGATGAACCGCCAGTGCTCTCGCTGCGCAGCGACGCTGCCCACCACGATCTCGACCGACGATTCGATCACGCGATTCGGGTCGAGCTTGCCCGCGCGCGCCGACCGCAGCATGTCGCGCAACACCCGGAACGACTCGTCGATCAAGACGAGGCCGAGCGCCTCCATCGATTCGAAATGCCGGTAGAACGCCGCGGGGACGATGCCGGCCTCGCGGGTCACTTCCCGAAGGCTCAGCGCACTGAAGCTGCGGTCGTCGAGAAGCTTCAGCGCGGCCGCGACGATCGCGCGGCGAGTGGCTTCTTTGCGTTCCTCGCGGGACATCTTCACCCGCGTCGGCGATGAGCCGCTTGCGCGAAGAGTAGACGACCCCGATGAGCCGCTCGCGCGAAGAGTAGACGACCCCGATGAGCCGCTCGCGCGAAGAGCAGACGACCCGGATCGGCCCGACCGGCGCGACCGTGAGCTGGGCGTACGACTGTTCACTATTGTGAAGCCTACCACAACCTGGCGTTTTCCGTTGACTTTCAGCCTGTTCAGAACTCATGGTGTACATATGTTCACTCAAACGCTTACCCGGCGGGTCCTGGGCTCCGGCCTGGTCGACCTGCTCACCGGACCACATGGCGTGGACCGGTACACCGAGCTGGTGACGCCGACCTGGTCGCTCGGCGATGCCCGGGCGAAGGTGGTGTCCGTGCAGCGGCGCACCCCCCGCAGCGTCACGCTGACGCTGGCGCCGAACGACGCCTTCCAGGGGTTCGGGGCCGGCCAGCACGTCAACCTCACCGTGGAGATCGACGGTCGCCGCCGCACTCGCTGCTATTCACCTGCCAGTGCCGAGGGCGCGCCGCTGATCGAGCTGACCATCGGCCTGCACGACGGCGGTCTGGTGTCCACTTATCTTCACGAGAATGCGCGGCCCGGCATGGTGGTCGGACTCGACAACGTCGGTGGCGACTTCGTGCTGCCCGAGGTTCGGCCCCGCCGCATCCTGTTCGTGTCGGGCGGCAGCGGCATCACCCCGGTGATGTCGATGCTGCGCACTTTGGCGGCCGAGAACTTCGACGGCCAGCTCGCGCTGGTGCACTACGCGCGGTCGGCCGAGGAGGCGTGTTATTCCGACGACCTTGCCGCGACCCCCGGAGTGCGGGTTCTGCACGGCTACACCCGATCCGGCGAAGCAGGCGACGTGGACGGTCATTTCGATGCCAGCCATCTGGCCGCCGCGATGCCGTCACCTGACGCGGTGTACGTATGCGGACCACCGTCACTCGCCGAAGCGGTGCTCGCACACTGCGACAACGTCAAATCCGAGAGCTTCGTCCCGCCGGTGTTCGAGGTGCCGGCAGTGCTGGATGGTCGCTCCGGCGGCCAAATCACGTTCAGCGACAGCGGCATTGACCGCACCGACGACGGCCGCCCGCTACTTGAACAAGCCGAAAAGGCTGGTCTGGCACCCGCAAGCGGATGCCGGATGGGCATCTGCCACAGCTGCACCCGCCGCAAGACCCGCGGCGCGGTCAAGAACCTGATCACCGGCGCAGTGTCGACATCCGACGAGGAGGACGTGCAGATCTGCGTGTCCATCCCGGTCGGCGATGTCGAACTCGCGCTGTGACATACAGAGAGAGAGGAGCCAACCGTGACGAAACAACACATCAACATGACCCCCGAACAGGCCGAGGCCTTCGGCCGTGAGCTCGACGCGCTCAAGGAGCGCGTCACGGCAGACCTGGGCGAGCGCGACGCGACTTACATCCGTCGTGTCATCAAGGCGCAACGGGCACTGGAGGTCGGCGGCCGCGGCCTGCTGATGGCAGGGATTCTGCCGCCGGCGTGGCTCGCAGGCACCGCCATGTTGGCGCTGTCAAAGATCCTGGACAACATGGAAATCGGGCACAACGTGATGCACGGCCAGTACGACTGGATGGGCGATCCGGCGATATCCAGCCGCGGCTTCGAATGGGACACCGCGTGCCCCGGCGATCAGTGGCGTCACTCGCACAACTACATGCACCATACGCACACCAACATCGTCGGCATGGACCGCGACGTCGGCTACGGCATCCTGCGGATGAGCCCCGACCAGCGCTGGCGCCCGTACTTCCTCGGTAACCCGGCGTACGCGTTCCTACTGATGGTGTTGTTCCAGTACGGGGTGGCGCTGCACGAGCTCGAGACCGAGCGGATCAAAGCGGGCGAGATCACGTTGGCCGAGAAGCGCGACGTTCTCGACGGCATCTGGCGCAAGACCCGCACGCAGCTGCTGAAGGACTACGTGGCGTTCCCGCTGCTGGCAGGTCCGTTCGCGCCGTTCGTCGCGGCCGGCAACCTCACCGCCAACCTGGCTCGCAACGTCTGGTCCTTCATGATCATCTTCTGCGGGCACTTTCCCGAAGACACGCAAGAGTTTTCGATCGAGGAGACGCAGAACGAGACCCGCGGGCAGTGGTACTACCGGCAGATCCTCGGCTCGGCGAACCTGTCCGGCGGCAAGCTGTTTCACATCCTGTCGGGCAACCTGTCGTTCCAGATCGAACATCACCTGTTTCCCGACATCCCGGCACACCGTCACGCCGAGATCTCCGTGGAGGTCCGGGAGATCTGCGAGCGGTACGGGGTCCCGTACAACACCGGTCCGCTGCACCGGCAGTTCGGCACCGTCGTGCGCAAGATCGTGAAACTCGCGCTGCCGCCACGGCTGCGCGGCATCACGGCCGCGAAACTAGAACGTGTTCCAGATCCGGCTCACGCGGCGTAGCATCGCGTGTCATGACCCGAATCGGAAACTTCGCCGACGATGACCTGACCAGCTGGTTCGCAGCATCGCCCGAACTTGGCGGCGCGATTGGAAATTTCAGTGACGCCGTCTACCACCGCAGCCGGCTGCCGCTGCGGATGCGAGAGATCGCGCGCATGGCCATCGCGCTCGACAACGAATGCGCGGTCTGCGAGAACACCCGCTTCGGGGAGGGCCCCGCCGAGGGTGTCGACGAGGAGTTCTACGCGCACGTCCCCGAGTGGCGGACGTGGGCCGGCTACAGCGAGGAGGAGCGGATCGCTGCCGAGTTCGGCGAGCGGTTCGCGTCCGACCACACCGGGCTGCGCGACGACGAGGAGTTCTGGGCGCGCTGCAAGGAACACCTCTCGGATGAGATCCTCGCCGACCTCGCGCTGTCGTGTGCGCTGTGGATCGGGATGGGACGCGTGCTGCGCACGCTGGACATCGGCCAGGCCTGCAAGATCACGGTGTGAGCTGAACCCGCACGGTCACCGCGCCCTTCTCGTCGCGGGTTGCGACCGCGTGCCCCGGCACGTCGCGCCCGTTTCGGGTGAGTGTCACCGCGTCACCGTCACCCAGGAAGTTGCGCCACCAGGTCTTGGCGTCGGGCATGGCCACGCCGATGATGATCTCGTCGCCGCGGCGTCGATAACCGACCGGCAGGCTGATCAGCCGGCCGGAGCGGCGACCCGTGTACGTGACCATTGCGAAGTTGCGCCCGACGAGGCGGCTCAATCGGGGTGATCTGGTCATCGCGGCCACGGGGGCATTGACTATCGGCGTGGCACGCAGTATCAGTCGCTCGAGTTGCATGTCACCATCCTGGCAGGAGCCGCTTATGAGTTACCAGACGATCCTGTACGCCATTGACGGCCCGATCGCAACGGTCACGCTGAACCGTCCGGAGGAGCTGAACACGATCGTCGCGCCTATGCCGGACGAAGTGGAGCACGCGGTCGACGCCGCCGTCCGAGACCAGTCGGTCAAGGTGATCATCCTGCGCGGGGCCGGGCGCGCCTTCTGCGCCGGCTGGAACTTCGGCGGTGGGTTCGAGTACGGCGCAAAGTTTCTCAGCACCGACGGGCGATGGGATCCGGGCAAGGACATGATGCACACCACCGCCGCGGCCACCTCACCCCACCAGAAGTTCATGAGCATCTGGCGCTCGCCGAAACCCGTCATCGCCCAGGTACACGGCTGGTGCGTCGGCGGCGGCAGCGACTACGCGCTGTGCGCGGATGTCGTGATCGCCAGCGAGGACGCGCAGATCGGCACGCCGTACTCGCGGGTGTGGGGCGCGTACCTGTCCGGGATGTGGATCTACCGCCTCGGTTTGACCCGCGCCAAGTACTACGCGCTCACCGGCAAGCCGCTGTCCGGCCGAGAGGCTGCCGACATCGGACTAATCAACCGGGCCGTGCCGTTCGCGCAACTGGAGACGGTAGTGCGCGAGCAGGCCGACGAACTGGCGTCGCTGCCGATGGGTCAACTCGCAGCCCAGAAGCTGATGGTCAACCAGGCCTACGAAAACATGGGACTCGCCTCGACGCAGACGCTGGGAGCGATCCTCGACGGAATCATGCGCAACATCCCCGAGGCTCATGCGTTCATCGATCTCGCTGCCGCAGAAGGTGTTCCGTCGGCGTTCGCAGACCGCGACAGCCCCTTCGGCGACTACAGCAAGGCGCCCGACGCCCGCAAACCGGATCCGCGCAACGTCATTGATCCGTAGGCCCTACCGCTTACCGCGACTCAGTGGTGGGTGCGGGCATACCGCAACACCGCGGCGACCCCGTCCGCGGGTGCGATCCGCTCGTCGGTGCGCACCAGATTCGCGTCGGTCGCGACCGCCGCCATCGGCAACGCTTCGTCGGCACGAACCACGCGGGCCGACTCACCGAGTTCCGACAGCACGTTCTCGTTCGGCGCGACAGTCGTGGGCCCGTCTCCGATCACCACGGTCGCGTCACCGAGGTCACCGATGATCAGCGTTTCGACCGCGCCGTCGCGCAGGGCGGCACACACCGCATCAAAGCCTTCCGCAGCCAACCCCGACTCCCGTCCCGACTCAGCCTGAAAGCGTTGCGCCGCATCGTCGATGGTCGCAACCCGGCGCAGCTGGAACTCGGTGTCGATCGCATGACGCACCTCGTCGTCATCGATGCCGCTGTGACGGGCCCGACGTGCAACTCGACGACACGCTCGGCAACACGTTCCGGCAGGTCGCCGACGAAGTCGGCCCGCGAACGGACCTCCCCGATGACGAACACGAAGTCCGGTTTGGCCACGTCGAACAACGACGTCAGGCGTTCGCTCACCGCGCGGATGTTCTTCGACCGTGCGTTCTCTGCGGCGCGCTGGGGATCCCCATAGCCGGAAGTCTCTGCGCTATGGGCGTGGTGTACGGGATAGCCCTCACCATCCACTGTTTCAGACTGCGAGTTCTCGGCGCGATGGACGGTGATGTCACCTCCGGCATGATCGACGGCCACCAGCAGGTAGGCGTGGTTTTCGGCCGCGTGCTCGACGAGCGGAACGATGTATGGCAATTCCGACACCCGCGTCAGCGTCGCGGTGGGCGGCCGGATCAGGTGTTCGTTGAGGATCACGCCGTCCGCGTTCGCCACCACGCCACGGCCGCTGCGACCGACGGCCGGACGGCTTGCCAGCACGGCAGGCTCGATTGCCGCGACCAGCGGATCGGCACCCTGCGCGTGCAGATCTTCGCGTATTCCACGCCATTTGAGTTCGAGCTGCGCCTCTGCATCCTCGGTGTCGTGCGAGTCGTCGAAATAGACGGAAGCGAACGGTCCTTCCGCGGTGAGCAAAGTTCGGAAGCGTTCGGCGTGCATGCGGCCCCTCCTGTATGCGGTTATCGATATGGAGCGCCCGCGCTCGCCGTGTACAAACCCGGCCTCGTCAGGCGTCGTGTCCCGGATCCACATCCCGGACGTCAGCCAGCGACACGAGCTCGCCCAACTGCTCTGGTGAGTGCCCGGCAATCGGCTCCAGCAGGAACCCCACATGATCGCCGACATCGAAACGGTTCAGGATGCTGCCGGCGAACCAACCGACGGCGTCGGAAAGTATCGGGAGTTCAGCCGGTCCGGGGTGCCAGGCACAGCGGTCGAACTTGTTCACCCGGTCTCCGGTCTCGCTGCCGAACAGCCGCGCCACGTCCGCCCGTTCCCGCGGCAGCAGATGCACGGCCAGGTGCGTCGCCCGCAGCGCGACCCGGAACGTGTAGTTCTTGTTCGAGAGCCCGACAAGAAACCTGGACGGCGCAATGCTGACCTGGCTGGCGAAACCGACCAGGCAGCCCGCCAGCTCATCACCTGCGCGGGTGGTGACCACGAACATCGGATAGTCCAGCAGGCCGACGAGTTGGTCGAACGCGGATTGTTTCGCGTCGTCAGTCATCGCACTTCGCAGAGTACGGGTTGCCGACTGCGCTGTTCACCCCGTGTTCAAGGACATGTCGACGTGGTGTGGCGCGCCGAACATGCGGGCCGTCTCTGATGAGCCAGATGCGGGTAGTTCAGGTGGCCAACTTCTACGGGCCGCGCTCGGGCGGACTGCGCACCGCCGTCGACCGACTCGGCGCCGAATACTGCGCCGCAGGCCACGACGCCTACCTCGTCGTCCCCGGTGCCAGCGCGTCGCGGATTCTCCTGCCCAGCGGCGTGACCCGAATTTCGTTGCCGGCGAGACAGATTCCGTTCACAGGTGGCTACCGCGCGGTGCTGCCTGGCCGCGTCAAGAATATTGTTGCGTCGCTCGTCCCGGACGCTCTCGAGGTGTCGGACCGGCTGACGTTGCGATCGATGGGCCGCTGGGGCCGCGAACACGACGCGGCAACGGTGATGATCTCCCATGAGCGTCTCGACCGTCTCGTCGGCCTACTGCTGCCGCCCGGCTTGGCCCGGCGCCTCGCGGATTTCGCGAACAGGCGCACGGCGTCGACCTACGACATGGTCGTGTGCACCACCGATTTCGCGCGCGAGGAATTCGACCGTATCAACGCATCGAACGTCGCCACCGTGCCGCTCGGTGTCGACCTTGACACCTTCCATCCACGCCACCACTCCTTGCCCCTGCGGCGACACTGGGCGGCACCGGGCCAGACGCTGCTGGTGCACTGCGGCCGGCTGTCGGTGGAGAAACGCGTCGATCGCAGCATCGACGCGCTTGCGGCACTGCGTGATTCAGGCGTTGATGCGCGGTTGCTGATCGTCGGGGAGGGCCCGCTGCGCCGAAAGCTCGAACGCCAGGCGGCCCGGCTTCCGGTGAGCTTCACCGGCTTTGTGCACAACCGCAACGAGGTTGCGGCGCTGCTGGCATCTGCGGACGTTGCCCTGGCGCCGGGACCACACGAAACCTTCGGGCTGGCGGCGCTGGAGGCGCTCGCGTGTGGCACGCCTGCCGTGGTGTCGCGCACGTCCGCGCTGCGCGAGATCGTCACCGCCGACAGCGGCGCTCATGCCGCGAACGATCCCAGCTCGATCGCGGATGGGGTGGTCGACATCATCAGCCGGCCGCTCCGACGGCGCCGTCGGGGCGCCCGCCGCCGAGCCGAGCAGTTCAGCTGGTCGCGAGCCGCCGACGGGATGCTCAGCATCTTGTTGTCCGGATCTCCCGCCCAGAAGTCGCAAAGGCCCCCATTTTCGGCCTGATTCGTGGTCCTTTACGTCTGCTCGGCCACGAAGCGCGGCACTGCCCTGCACAATGTTTGAGATGACAGACGATGCGGCTTCCGCACCATCAATCGCCGGGCTTGAGGCCAGTGGAACCGAGGCCGTGATCGGCACGGTGGTCAATCCCGCGGGCCTCACGCACGCCAAGACTGTGCCGCTGCGCCGGTTGACGGCGTTCGCCGACCCGGGTCTCGGCGCCAGTCCCGTCTGGCATGTGTTCGCCATCGACCAGACCGGCATCGCGTTCACGAAAGACATCGGGGTGGTCGGCGATGAACGCATCCGCATCGACCCGACGGCGCTCCGAACAATCGGCGACGGGCTGGCCTGGGCACCGGGTTCGTTCTTCGGCCAGGACGGCGCCCCGGTGCCGACCTGCAGCCGCGGCACGCTGCGGCGCGTGGCGGAACGGCTTCGAAGCGCCGGCATCGAGGCGCTGTTCGGACACGAGATCGAGTTCCTTCTCGTCGGACCCGACGGCAGCCGGCTGCCTTCGACGCTGTGGGCACAGTACGGTCTGGCCGGTGTGCTCGAACATGAAGGGTTCGTCCGCGACGTCATCACGTCAGCCGCGGACGCCGCCGTCGGCATCGAGCAGTTCCACCCCGAATACGGCCAGAACCAGTTCGAGATCTCGCTGTCCCCGCTGGCTCCTGTCGCCGCGGCAGATCAACTGGTCCTGATGCGGACGATCATCGGCCGGGTGGCCCGTCGCTACGGCGTGCGCGTCAGCTTCTCTCCTGTGCCATTTGCGGGGAGCGTGGGATCGGGTGCACACCAACACTTTTCGCTGACAAAGGACGGTGCACCGGTGTTCTCCGGCGGCTCGGGCACCAATGGCATGACCCAAGACGGCGAGCACGCGGTCGGTGGGATTCTCGCTGGGCTGCCGGAGGCGCACGGCGTGCTCAGTGGGTCGATCTTGTCGGGGTTGCGGATGCAGCCGGGCTTCTGGTCCGGCGCCAATGTGTGCTGGGGCACCGAGAACCGGGAGGCCGCCGTCAGATTCCTGACAGGTGGCCCTGGCAACCCCTACGGAGCCAACGTGGAGATCAAGGTCGTCGACCCGTCCGCCAACCCGTATTTCGCATCCGCCGCGATTCTCGGGCTGGCCCTCGACGGAATCGAACAGCGCGCGCCGCTGCCACCGGAGATCACGGTCGACCCGGCCAACCTGTCCGAGGACGAGCGCGGTAGTTCGGGCGTCACGCTGCTGCGCACCGACCAGGCCACGGTCATCTCCACGCTCGACGACTCGAGCCGGATCCGCAGCATCCTGGGCGACGCGGCCGTCGACGCGATCGTCGCGGTGCGCCGCTACGAGCACGAAACCTACGGAGATCTCGAGCCCGCCGAGCTGGCCGACAAGTTCCGAATGGCCTGGAGTCTGTGACGTGCCGTCGGCGCTGGCGGAGCATGTCGGCCGTCTGCGGCTCATCGATCACCACGCGCACGGCTGCTGGGTCGAAGCGGGCGACCGTCGCCGATTCGAGAACGCGCTCAACGAGGCCAACACCGAGCCGATCGCCGATTTCGACTCCGGCTTCGACACCCAACTGGGATTCGCGGTGCGCACGCACTGCGCCCCGCTGCTGGGCCTGTCGCCGCACGCCGCGCCCGACGAATACTGGCGACGCCGAACGGAATTCACCGAAGTCGAGTTGGCGCAACTGTTTCTGCGCGCCGCAGGGGTGTCCGACTGGCTGGTCGACACAGGACTGCCGGAGCGCACCGCCGACGTCCAGGGTGTTGCGGGGTTCGCGGATGGTCGCGCCCACGAGGTGGTTCGGCTGGAGCAGGTCGCCGAACAGGCTGCCGCAGACGCCGGCGACTACCTCGACGCATTCGACGACCGCCTGCAGCGGCGGGTGGCCACCGCGGTGGCCACCAAATCGATCCTGGCCTACCGGGGTGGCTTCGACGGCGACCTCTCGGAGCCGACGCCGACGGAGGTTTCTGTTGCGGCCGCCCGGTGGCGAGAAGCCGGCGGTGGTCGCCTGACGGACCGGGTGCTGCTGCGGTTCGGGCTGCACCGCGCCCTCGCCCTCGGCAAGCCGCTGCAGGTCCACATCGGCCTGGGCGACCGCGACTGCGATCTACACAAGACCAATCCACTACTGCTACTGGATTTTCTGCGGGGCAGCGCCGGCACCCCGATCATGCTGCTGCACTGCTACCCCTACGAGCGCGAAGCGGGATACCTTGCGCAGGCGTTCAACAACGTCTACGTCGACGGCGGGCTGTCGATCAACCATCTCGGCGCGCGCGGGGGCGGCGTCGTGGCCCGGCTGCTCGAGCTGGCGCCGTTCCGCAAGATCCTGTATTCGTCGGACGGGTTCGGGCCCCCGGAGCTGCATTTTCTGGGAGCAGTACTGTGGCGCAACGGGATTCGTGATCTACTGCAGGGCTTCGTCGACGCAGGGGAGTGGAGCGAAGCCGACGCGATCCGGGTCACCGAGTTGATAGGATATCGCAATGCCGTTCGCGTGTACGGACTTAACGCCGACGCCCGAGACGCGTGACCATGCCCGCCATCAAGACCTCGACCACACTGCGATTCGCGATGCTGCTGACGGCCGCGAACGGCTTCTTGGACGCGTACACCTACATGACCCGGGGCGGCGTCTTCGCCAATGTGCAGACGGGCAACGTCATCCTGTTCGCGGTCGACCTGAGCCAGGGCCATTTGGCAAAGACGCTGGCGCACCTGTGGCCAATCTTCGCTTTCCTTGTCGGCGTGCTGCTTTCGGCGCACATCAAATCGGGCCGCGCCGAGAAACGGGTGTCCCATCCGCTGCGCTGGACGATGCTCATTCAGGCGATCGCTTTCGCGGTGGTCGGCTTCGTGCCGACCACCGTGCCCAGCGGCTTCGTCACGATCCCGATCTCCTTCCTGGCGGCCATGCAGTTCACGCTGTTTCGCAGCATCGGCGACCTGACCTACATCGCGGTGGCGACCACGGGCAATCTGATGCGGTTGGTCGAATCGGCGTACTCGGTGTTGGTCGATAGGGACGACGCGGCGCGCCTGGCGTTCCGGGTTTACGGAACCTTGACGGCGACGTTCGCCGGCGGCGCCGTGATCGGCGCGTACGCCACATTGTTCTGGGGCATCCGCGCGGTGTGGCTGCCCGCGGCGTTTCTCGCGGTCACTGTGGTGCTGTTCATCGTCGACGAGCGAAAGGGTAAGGAACCGTAACGCGGGTATCACTGCCGGATGAGCGCGTCAGCTGGCGGGAAGACGCCCGCCGTCCTCTTCGACATCGACGGCACCCTCGTTGATTCCAACTACCTGCATGTGCACGCCTGGGCCCGCGCTTTTCACGAGGTCGGGATCGATGTCGACGCATGGTGCATCCACCAGTCGATCGGAATGGACGGCTCGAAGCTGGTCGACGCGTTGTCCGGCGGCGCAGACGACGACGTGAAACAGCGGCTGAAGGACTTGCACTCGGATGTCTACAAGGAGCTCACCCCGTTGTTGCGGGTGCTGCCCGGCGGCAGGGACATCCTCAGTCGCGTCGCATCGATGGACCTGCAGGTGGTGTTGGCAACGTCGGCTCCCGAAGATGAGTTGTCCATTCTGTGCGACCTGCTGGGCCGGACCGACCTCGTTTCGGCTGTGACGTCGTCGGGCGACGTCGATACCGCCAAGCCGGAGCCGGGCATCGTCGAGATCGCGCTGGACCGTGCCGGCGTCGCGGCCGACCGGGCGGTCTTCGTCGGTGATTCGGTGTGGGACGCGCAAGCCAGTTGGCGAGCCGGTGTGCCGTGCATCGGTGTCCTCAGTGGTGGGATCTCTCGAGCCGAACTGATGGACGGCGGCGCGGCTGCCGTATATCGCGACGTCCGCGACCTTTGCGAGCACATCGACGACTCGCCGATTGCGGACCTCTTTTGATGGCAGGGTTTCAACCCGCCGCTGGACGGGCACGCCGTAAGAGACCGACAGTCGCGTCAATTAAGGAGCGGTCATGAATACAACCGTGTGGATCATCATCGCCGTCGTGGTCGCGATACTGCTCATCGCAGCGGTCGTCCTCCTTGCGGTCAATAGTCGTAATAGGCAGCGCCGCGCCGAGGCGGCGCACATCCGTGAACAAGTGACCCAGGAAACCGTCAAAGTAGAACGACGGGAAGCACTCGCCGACGAAACCGCTGCCCGGGCCCGGGCAGCCAAAGCGGAAGCGGAAGCCAAGGCAGCGGAGGCGGCCCGGCTCGAACAGCGCGCCGCCACGCATCGCAATGAGATCGCGGAGTCCCGGGAGGAACTCAATACGCAGGCGGAACGGGCCGACCGTCTACACCCCGGTGCCCGCGAGGAACGCGTGAACGGCGACGACCATCCGCAGGAAACGGTCGACCAAGCCACGTCGGACGCGCGAAGAGACGCCACCTGACGAGTCGCTCCCGGGCTGCCGGCGGAGCGGCAGTTTGAACCTTTCGCGGTCGGCGTCGTTTCTCTTGTAGGAGTTTCGCGACCGCAGCAAGGGGAAAGCGATGACCGCTCGAGTCAGAATGACGGCAACGGTGTTGGCGGCGGCAGCAATCCTGATCGTCCCAGCATGCGGGAAGTCCGACGTCACGCAACACACCACCGCGGCAAGCGCGCCGGCGTCGTCGTCATCCTCTGCCGCACCGTCGCCCGCCTCTGCCACCGCCACGACAATCACGATCGACGGCTTCAAATACACCGACGTGACTGTTCCTCCCGGCGCGCAGATCACGGTGGTGAACAAAGATTCCGCTGAACACACCGTCACGTCGGATGCGTCGGGCGGATTCAACGTCGAGGTCGAGGGTAAGGATCAGGTCATGTTCACCGCGCCGACGCAGCCGGGCACCTATCCGTTCCACTGCACATACCACCCGAGCATGCACGGCGTGCTGACCGTGCAGTAGCGACTACGTCAGCTCCCGGTTCATGTTCTTGGCGAAAGTCAGCGCATCGTCGGAGGCAGTTCCCAGGCTCGCGCAGCGCTCGATGTAGCCGCGCAGCATCACCGTGAAATTCATTGGGTTGTATGCGTCTTCCTCATAGCTCCAGAGCCCGTCGCCCGCATATTTCAGCACGGTGATATTCGCCTGTTGGTGGATGCTGCCGTCGCCAGGATCTTTCATCCTGTTGAGAACCTCGCAGAAGACCCAGCCTTTCTCGTCGTCGATCGCATGCCAGGACGTCGGGAACAGGGGCATTTCGTTCCCCGGGAAGGTGTTCATCGTGGACACGATCCATTCACGGATCTGTTCCCGTCCGCGGAAAGTACCCAATGCGTGCTCTACGTAGAGAGCGTCTTCGGTGAACTCGTCGGCGAACCGGGACCAGTCCCAGCTCTGTCCGATCTCGACCACCACCTGCTCGTGCTGCGCGAACGCAGACTCGATCTCCTTGCGTGACCAACGACCCATGCCGTTGTGTTACCACACAATCCCTGGCGAGTGTTGTCGGTCTCGGTTTGCGGGTATGCGTTCTGCATGACGACTACGGATCACCGATCACCGGACGTTCGCGAGCAAGCACAAACTTACGCCGAGCAGGCACGCACCAAGATGGATGACCGCCGCGCCGAAAAGGGCGACGGTATCAGTGGCTGGCTGGGCAAGCGCGCGGGCGAATGGGACTTGAGCGGTATGGACGAGCAGACCATGCAGCGGCAGAAGTACTTCTGGAACACGCTGGTCGACCATTGGTTCCGGATGGAGATGGACGGGTGGGAAAACCTTCCCGAAGCTCCCGTGCTGCTAATCGGCATTCACTCCGGCGCGCCGTTCGTATGGGACGCCTGGACGGTCGGCGTGCAATGGTGGCGGAAGTTCGGCCAGGACCGCCAGTTGCATGGCACGGCGCATGACGCGCTGATGGCGATCCCACTCATCGGCCGCTACTTCCGGGCGATGGGGGTGCTGCCCGCCGCGCCCGATTCGATCGCCACAGCCCTCGCCGAGGGGCGCGACGTCGCGCTCTGGCCCGGGGGAGAGGTCGACTCGCTGCGGCCGTGGAGCGAGCGTGACCGCGCGAACCTCGCGGGCCGCACAGGGTTCGTGAAGATGGCCATCCACGCCGGAGTACCGATTGTGCCGATCGCGACCATCGGCGGCGCCGACGCGATGCCGGTGCTGATTCGCGGGGACCGACTATCCCGAACTCTGCGCCTGGACAAGGTGTTTCGGCTCAAAGTCTTTCCCCTGGCGGTCTCATTGCCGTGGGGCATCGCCCCGGCGGCGCTGCCGCAGTTCCCGTTGCCGGCGAAAATCCGGACCAGGCTGATGCCGGCCGTCGAGGTGGACAACAACCCGGACCGGGCGGACGACGACGAGTACGTCGAACGCAAGTACGACGAGGTGCAGAACAGCATCCAGGCCGGCATGGACGCGCTGGCGCGCAAACGCACGCTGCCGCTGTTCGGCTAGCCCGCGGGGCTGCAGTAGGAGCGAGTGGCGAAGTCCAGAGCGTCACGATAGAGGGCGTCGAGTTGGTGCCCGCTCGCTACTACTGCGACGGCGCCGTCACGATCGTCGACGCAATCGGGTGACTGCATCAGCTGCCGGTTGGCGGCGATCTCGGCGACCATCACCTCATTGAGGGCGTCGATGGCCGACCGAGATTCGGACAGGTCGGGTGCGGTCGACGGCGCGGCGGCGGGGTCGAGCTTCCATTCCGAGAAGCGCCGGTACTCGACGGCCTCGGTGGCGTTGATCTGGTCGGTGAAGACCTGCCTGACGTAGTCGGGATCGATCCCGGCCGTGCGCGCGTCGGCCGTCACCGCCGCCAGCACCTGATCCGCACGCGCACGGTCTTCGATGCTTCCGTTCGCCAGCCACTTGAACGCCGCCACCGGGTCGGCGGTCTGCAACCGCGTCGCCGCGGCGTCGACCAACGGGGTTAGCGGGCTCGCCTCGTCCGCCTCGGCGCCGGGCGCCGACACGAGGGCGAGAGAGGTCAATACGAGGGCACAGAGCCATTTCCGGTGTCGGAGCACAACACAGTTTTAACAGGCGCAACACCAGTTTCGGCGGTGTAACCCGCCGGTCTTTTCGTGCGATAGGTCGACATACAACTCAGGGGCCGGGGAGCAGGGTGGATTAGAAAGATGCGCGTTTTCCGAATGAAGCTGTTGGTCGCTGTTGTCGCGTCGGTGTTTGCTGCCGGACTGATCAATGTCATCGCGGAGCCGGTAACTGCGAGGGCCGATGCCCCCGAAGTCTTGATGGTGCCGTCGCCGTCGATGGGCCGCGATATCCCCGTGCAGTTCCAGGGTGGCGGCCCGAAGGCCGTCTACCTCCTAGACGGATTGCGTGCGCGGGACGACCGCAACGGCTGGGACATCGAAACGCAGGCCTTCTCGTGGTTCATCGGTTCCGGGCTGTCGGTCGTGATGCCGGTCGGTGGCATGTCGAGCTTCTACACCGACTGGTACCGGCCGGCGGTCGGCAACGGGCATACCTATACCTACAAGTGGGAGACGTTTTTGACCTCGGAGCTACCGGGATGGCTGGCGGCGAATAGGAAGATCAGCTCGAGCGGCAACGCCGTAGTCGGGCTGTCGATGTCGGGCAGCTCGGCACTGATCCTGGCGGCTTATCACCCGAACGAATTCGTCTACGCGGCGTCTTTGTCGGGCTTCCTTAACCTGTCCGCGGGGCTGTGGCCCGTCCTGATCGGCATCGCCATGACCGACGCCGGCGGGTTCAACGCCCTCGACATGTGGGGTGCGTACGGCGGTGGCGCCTGGCAGCGAAACGATCCGATGCTCCAGATCGGACGGCTTGTCGCGAACAACACGCGTATCTGGGTGTACAGCGGCAACGGCAATCCGACAGACCTCGACGCGGGTCTCGGCAACGCTCAGATTCCCGCGCAGTTCCTCGAGGGGCTGACCATCCGCACGAACAAGGAGTTCCAGAGCAGATATCAGGCGGCGGGCGGCAGCAACGGCGTGTTCAACTTCCCGCCCAACGGGACGCACAGCTGGGGCTACTGGGGTGGCCAACTGCAGGCGATGAAGCCTGATCTGCAGCGGGTCCTCGGCGCGACCCCGGCCGGGTAGTAGCCGCGCCGGGTTTGGCCCGGGGCGGTTGCGGGCAGTCCCCCCATAACCACCGTTGAAGTAATCGGGAGATGGGACGGACCGTGAGCGACGAAGACACTGGTCAGCAGGACGTCAAGGATGACACTGGTCAACAAGATGACCTCGAGCGGTACAAGTCAGGCCAGATCGCCGAGAAGCCGGAACCCAGCGATGAGCAGAAGAAGCATGCTGAGGAGATGGCGAAGTCCTACGTCGAGGAGCGGCCCACGACTGTCCTGCCCGGTTCTGATTCGACGGTGACCGGGACAGCGGTCAACGACTGGATCGACGACGACGGCAACCCGATTCACGGCGAGATCGACGAAAACAGGAAAGAAGCCGCTGAGCGAGACCGCGAACGTAATCAGCGTGCCCAAGGGTCCGACAGCGAGGACTCCGACAGCGAGGACTCCGACAGCGACGACTCCGACAGCCCGGACTGAGGTCTTACCCTCGCGTCGGCAGCGACGCGACGCCCTGCGCCTCGCCGAGGCGAACATCTCGTACCATCGGGGGACACGTCAACCCGACATATACCGCCGACGGGCCAGGATCGACATTGCCAGACAAACAAGCTGAAGGTCAGACGCTGACGCCTCACTTCGAGGACGTGCAGCACCACTACGACCTCTCCGACGACTTCTATCGCTTGTTCCTCGACCCCACGCAGACCTACAGCTGCGCGTATTTCGAGCGCGACGACATGACGCTCGAGCAAGCGCAAATCGCCAAGATCGACCTGGCGCTGGGCAAGCTGGGTCTGAAGCCGGGGATGACGTTGCTCGACATCGGCTGCGGCTGGGGCGCGACTCTCATGCGCGCGATCGAAAAATACGACGTCGACGTCATCGGATTGACGCTGTCAAAAAACCAACAGGCGCACGTCGAGAGGTTGTTCGCGAAATCCGACAGCCCGCGCTCGAAGAAGGTGCTGCTGCAGGGGTGGGAGCAGTTCACCGAACCGGTGGACCGCATCGTCTCCATCGGCGCCTTCGAGCACTTCGGCTTCGACCGTTACGACCCGTTCTTCGCGATGGCGTACCGCGTGCTCCCACCGGACGGCGTGATGCTGCTGCACACGATCATCAAGCCGAGCGACGAAGAATTCGAAGAGCGTGGGTTGCCGATCACGATGCGACACCTGCGGTTCTTCAAGTTCATCATGGACGAGATCTTCCCCGGCGGTCGGCTGCCGAACGTCGCGGTAGTCGAGGAGCACGCGACCAAAGCCGGCTTCGCCATTACCCGCAAGCAACAGCTCCGGTTGCACTACCAGCGAACGCTGGAAACCTGGGCCGCCGCCCTCGAGGCCCGTGAGGACGAGGCGGTCGCAATCCAGTCGCAAGAGGTCTATGACCGCTACATGAAGTACCTGACCGGCTGCGCGGAGCTGTTCCGCGACGGTTACACCGACATCTGCCAATTCACCTGCGAGAAGCGCTAGAGCCGATCTTTTCGATCGCGCTGATGACCGTCGCTGGAACATCCAGTGCCACAAATGTTTTAGCGTCTGGCACCTCGA
Organism: uncultured Actinomycetota bacterium; assembly: GCA_963744085.1. Lineage (GTDB taxonomy): Bacteria > Actinomycetota > Actinomycetes > Mycobacteriales > Mycobacteriaceae > Mycobacterium. Next base: position 128,195 of record CAVUSK010000006.1, on the reverse strand, counting down.
TCAGCGTGCCGTTCGGGAACAGCTCCGCCAGCCTGCGGCCGAGCGAGGGCGTGAAGCAGCGGTCCGCCTGGCCCCACACCACCGTGACGGGCTTGCTGAATTGCGGCAGAGCGGTGGCCACGTCCGTGAGATCGGTCTTTGCGACCTGCCGCAGCAGCGCGGCCAGATCGCGACAGATGCGCGCGTCCGTGCGGCACGGCTGCAACCATGAATCCGTCAGCACCGGATCGGGATCGCGGATCAGCAGTCCGAAGCCGAGCGGGGAGTGGCGCAGCGCCTTGAGGCGCATCTGCGCGAAGAGCATCTTGATCGACACCGGACCCCGCAGCAGCGCGAATACGGCGTCAAATGGGAAGGGCGGAAACTTATCGAACGCATCGCAATTGGTGAGCACCACGCGGCCCACGCTGTCGGGGTAGGCGTCGATAGTCAGCTGGCACAACCCGCCGCCGGTGTCGCTGCCGACCAGCGTCACGTCCGATAGGTCGAGAGCCACGATCAAGTCGTGAATCATCGTCGCGACCCCGCGCGGCGAGAGGGCGGCGCGATCGTTGACGGGAATCGTGTGGGAGCCCAACGGCCAATCCGGCAAAATGCACCGGAATCCTCGGCGCGCCAAGCCCTCTGCAACCGTCAGCCACAGCCGGTGATCGACGAGAATTCCGTGGACGAACAGCACCGGCGGGTGCGGGGAGTCCTCCGGACCCAACACGCGGTAGTCGATTGTCGCTTGCTTCAGCGTCACCTGAGGCATGTCCGCTATCCTTCCAATGTCCAACTTAGGTACTATGTGTATGAAAGTTACGTGCATTCTGTATGAAAGTCAAGACCGGTGACGCACCGCCGACGCGCCGAACACAGGCCGAGCGGACGGCGGCGACGAGGGCGCTGTTGATCGACAGCGCCCGAAAGCTGTTCGCCGAGAAGGGTTTCAGCGCGGTGTCCACGGAGGCGATCGTCGCGGCGGCCGGTGTGACCCGCGGCGCGCTGTACCACCAGTTCGACGACAAGGCCGCGCTGTTCGCGGCGGTGTACGAAGAGGTGGAGAACGAGCTGGTCGCCGACGTCGCGGAACGCATCGTTGAGGCCGGTCCCAGCGACCAGTTGCAGGCGATGCGGGTCGGTGCCCGCCTCTTCCTGGACCTCGTCTCGGCCCCCGACGTCCAGCAGATCGTGCTCATCGACGCACCGGCGGTGCTGGGCTGGGAACAGTGGCGTGCGGTCGGCATCAAATACGGCCTCGGCATCATCGAGGCGATGCTGGGCCAGGGCATCACGGACGGGGTGATACCGGACCAGCCGCTGCGCCCGACGGCGCACGTACTGATCGCCGCGCTCGACGAGGCCGCGCTGTACATCGCCCGCGCCGCCGACGTCGATGACGCACGCGAGCAGATGGAGCTGGTGTGCGACCGAATGATCGCCGGCATCGCCGGCCGGGACGTCGCCGCGCTGCCCCCGGCCCGGCTCAAGCCGACTCGACGACGTCCTTGATCCGTTCGAGCGTCTTGCGCATGTCGCGGACGTTCCGGCGTCGGCGCAGCGGCCCGATGGTTGCCGTGTACACCCGAAGCACCGGAGACATCGTCAGCTTGAACGACTCGGTCACATCGGTGCCGTCACCGCTCGGCGTGAACTGATAGTGCCAGTGGTTGACCGGCTGGTCGCCCATCAGCACGTCGAACCCGAACTCGCGGCCCGGCTCGCAGGCAGTGACGCGACACGTCGTCCAGTAGACGGGACCGATCTCATTTCGCTTCACATGTCCGCGGAAGCGCGCCCCCACCGCCGGGCCGGTGGCGCCGTCGAGCCATTCGGCCTCGAAGGTTTCCGGCGAAAACCGGCCTGTGTTGCGAACGTCGGCCACGAGCTCCCAGATCTTCATCGGGGGCGCGGCCATATGCACCGTCACTGACCCTTCCATGAAGTGATTTAAGCAGAGCGTCCACTACGCTGGAAGCACACCAGAGGTGCTCGAAGTGGCGAAAATCGACGGCAACAGGAACAGGCGGGGCGGCCCGCCTCGATCGCTCTTGCTGCTGCTGGTGGTGCTCATCGCGGTGGTGGCCGGGGGCGCCGCGTTCGTCGTGCTCCGCAGCCGCGGCAACGCGGTGGACCGGCCGGCGCATCCGTTGAGTGACCAACAGACCAGGGCCCAGGTCATCGAACCGGCGAAACAGATCGTCGCGCTCGGCGGGCTGCGAAGCGCCGCCGGCGGCTACATCTTGATGTCGTGCAAGAACGAGACCGATCCGCCGTACCAGGGCGCGATCTATCTGACCTTCGACCTGCCCGGATCGGTGGACTACTTCGATCAGGTTGCCGCGGCGATGGTTCCACAAGGGTGGCAGAAGGGCTTGCCGCCGAATCAGTATCTGTTCGGCACCACGTTGTACAAGGACGGCGTGACGGCCATCTTGTACCGGGATCCTGATCGCAGCACCTCTGGGATCATGAAGGTGTACGGCGAATGCCGAAACATCGCGAACCACCGCAACGACACCACAGGCTGGACAGATATCACCGATCAGCTCCACGTGTAGAAGGACGATCGACTCGATGACAACTGCGCCGGACCGGCCGGCCTGGGTGCCCAACCGGCTGTACCCGTTCCGGGACCGCTACCTGCACATCGACGGATCGATGGTGCATTACGTCGACGAAGGCAGCGGCCCGATTCTGCTGCTGTTGCACGGGAATCCGACGTGGTCGTTTCTGTATCGCGAGATCATCATCGGGCTGCGAAGCGAATACCGCTGCGTGGCATTGGATTACCCCGGCTTCGGGCTGTCGGCAGCACCCCTTCGGTATGGCTTCACACCGGCCGAGCACGCCGATGTCGTCGCGCGGTTCGTGCAGGAACTCGATCTCACCGAGGTGACGATGATGGTGCAGGATTGGGGCGGCCCGATCGGCTTCTCCGTCGCCACCCGTCAGCCCCAACGGTTTATCCGGTTCGTCCTGGCCAATACCTGGGCGTGGCCGAAATCCGATTTTGGCACCCAGGCCTTCTCGAGGGTCCTCGGTAGCCCGCTCGGCCGGTACTTGATCGAGCGGCGGAACTTCTTCGTCGAAACGATCCTGCCCCGCGGCGTCCGCAGTCGTCGTCTCTCCGACGACGAGATGAATGCCTACCGCGGACCCTTCCCGACCCCTGAGTCCCGACTGCCGGTGGCCGTTTTCCCGCGCGAAATCCTGGGCAGCAGACCATTTTTGGCCGAAGTCGCGAGCGCGTTGCCGGCAGTCTCCGACCGACCCGCGCTCCTCGTCTGGCCGACCAAGGACTTCGCTTTCCGCGAGCCCGAGCGCAACCGGTGGGAAGCGCTGTTCCCGACGCACCACACTGTAATGCTCGAGGGTGCCGGCCACTACGTGCAGGAAGACGCCGCCGCGCAGATCGTGTCCGCCATAAGAGATTTCGTTCCGCGCTAACGAACTCAACTTTTGGCCAGAGCGCGGCCGGCGATGGCGCCGAGGACGGGCCCGAGCGCCTGCGCGTATTCGATCGTGACGTGATTGTCGTCGCGGTAGACGAGACTGTTGCCGACGATCACCGGGCAACGATCAGCGGTACAGAACAGCGTGGTGAGGTCCGCGTATTGCCCGCCGGCCGCGGTGGTGGCCGCCGCCTCAGCCGCGATGCCGGTGTCGTTCACCGCGTCGGGCCGCCGCGGCGAACAGGCCAGCGCGTCGTCGAGATGGCCGGAAAGGCATGCCGGCACGGTGCTGCGCGGGTCGGGGATCGGGCCGAGCACCAGAACCGCTGCGCCCGTTGACCGCAACCGGGTGACCAACCGGTTCAGCCCAGCAAGCCACGCCGGGTCATATGAAGTGAACCCGAAGTCGGCGCCGTACCGGCGCGACATGCTGAGCACGATCAGCCGCGGCCGCTCTTTTTGCAGCCTGCTCACGATGTCGCTTCGCCACTGCTCGCATTCGGTGTACTCACGCCCGAGGTAGGGGCTGGTGATCGGCAGGTCCATCAACGGGCACGTGACCTTGCCCAGAGTCTCCAACCGCCAGTGGCGCTGTTCGGCAACAGGTTCCAGGGCCGGATCCCACATCGCCGCGTGCGAGTCCCCGACCAATGCGACGGTAGTCGGCGACGCGGTATCGCCCGAAGCGCACTCGGCCTGACCGACCTCCTGCCATGACCGCACACATCCGTTGAGGAAGACGGTCGGCTTGTCTCCCGCGGCGGCGGCGAGAGTGGGCGACAGGTTCGACGGAATGGCTCGCACCGCAGCCGATGCCGCCACTGCCGCCTGGATTTGGGCCGTCATCTGCGCAACAGGGTCATGCGGGTCCGCACCCGACACCGGTGGGCCGGGCGGATTGGCCGTCACCGCCGCGGCGGCCGTCCCGTGGCCGACAGGAGTTGGGTTGGCAGCCAACAGCACCACGCTCACGCACACGGCGATCGCGGTGACAGCAGCACCGAGCGCGAGGCTGCGCGCGGCCGACTGTTTGATGGGCCGCGCGAACCGGAACGGGTTCTCGATGAGCCCGAGCGTCAGCACCGCGAGCACGAAGGACAGCGCTACCGCGGCGAGTCGGCCCCCGAGCCCGAGCGGATGCCCGATGAGCGGCGGCGCCAGCAGCAGCACGGGCCAATGCCACAGGTACCACGAGTACGACACCCGCCCGATGACGCGCATCAGCGGTTGCGAGAGCACCCGGCCGACGCCCGCGTCAGGCACGGCGCAGCCGACGCCGATGACCAGCGCGGTACCAAGAACCGGCAGCAGTGCCGCGGTACCCGGATACGGTGTCTTCTCGCCCAGCACCATGCAGGTGAGAATGATCAGCGTCAGACCGCCCCAACCCGCGATCGACGCGGCACGGCCGCTCAGGTGGCGCCAACGGTTGGTGGTCAACGCAACCAGCCCGCCCGCCGCCAGCTCCCACGCCCGCGACGGCAACGAGAAGAACGCCCACGACGGAAGCGTGTGCGTCCAGGCCAGTGAGATCGCGAACGAGACGGCCGCGACGACCGCAAGCACCATCACGTACGGCGGCCGCACCTTGTTTGTGCGATGGCGGCTGATCCGGTGCACCAACCACACCGTGGCGATGATCAGCGCGGGCCACAGCAGGTAGAACTGCTCTTCGGCACCAAGCGACCAGTAGTGCTGGAACGGCGATGGGGGAGCGTCGGCGGCGAGGTAGTCAGTCCCTTGCACGGCGAAGCGGTAGTTGCCGACGTACAGCGCGCAGGCGATGGCATCGCCGAGCACGCTCCGCGCCTGCAGGGGCGCCAGCAGCGCGGCCGACGCGACCGCGGTGGCGACAAGGACCGTGACCGAGGCGGGCAGCAGACGACGTGCCCGCGCACCGTAGAACCTGGCGAGTCGAATGCGTCCGTGTGAGGTGACGTCCCGTAAGAGAAGGCCGGTGATCAAGAACCCCGAGATCACGAAGAAGATGTCGACGCCGACGAAGCCGCCGCTGACACCGGGGAATCCCGCGTGAAACAGAACTACGGCAAGCACCGCGACGGCGCGCAGACCCTCGATGTCGGGGCGGAAGTCGCGGCGTCGCCCTGCGCGGGGAGTCCTGCCGCGTCGGGACGGTGCTGTGGGCGCAAGTGTGTTCACTCGAGCAGCGATCTTGCCACGGCAAGCTGGCGAAACGCTGGATCTCGGTCGGGCGGGGCGTCGGCTAAGACGCCAGCCAGGTCAGCTCGTCGGGCAACTGCCGGCGCCAGTACGAGACGTCGTGCCCGCCCGGCGAGAAGCCGCCAGAAGGTGGTCTGCGCAGTTGCGCCACGAACTGCCGGGAGGCCGCGTAGAACCTGTCATCGGTGCCGCAGTCCACCCGGATCGGGATCGACGTCAGCGCCGGCTGACCGAAGACCGTGTTCGCTGCCCAGTCGGCCGAGCTGTCGAAGGCGCCGTCATCGGTTGTCAGGTACGACGTCCACAGCGCCGGGCTCACCGCGCAGATACCCGCCGTCCGTGCCGGGCCGAGCCGCGCGCCCAGCAGCAGTGCGCCGTAGCCGCCCATCGACCAGCCCATGAACGCGACCCGTGAGGTGTCGAGGTTCTGGGTGGCAAGCATCGGCAACAGCTCTGTGAGCACCATCGCCCCCGAGTCGGCGCCCGACGCCCGTCTGTGCCAGTAGGTGTCGCCGCCGTCGACGCTGACGACGGCGAACGGAGGATGGCCGGCGCTGACCACCCGCGCCAGCCCGTCCGGAATACCAAGGTCCATCACGGCAGTCGCGTTGCCGCCGTGGCCGTGCAGCGCGATCACCGGGCGCAACGTCTTAGTCTGTCCCGGCGGCCGGGTGATCGCCCAGTTGGTTTCGATCCCGCCGCGCGCGGCGGAGATGAACGAGCCGGTGAGATATGTCGGCGCAGCGGCTGCTGCGGGAGGCGGTTCGCTTCGAGAAACCGCGGGCTGCAACAGATTTGCGAGTGCGTAGCTGCCCGCCACCAGTCCACCGGCCCGCAAGACCGTTCGACGCGTCACCCGCCCCATGCGCGCAATCATGTCAGCGACGCACGGCTGTCTTGAAAACGCCTTTGTACCAAAGCGATTACAGAACGGAAACTACTGCCCTGGGTGTGCGGGTTGTGATCGCCATTTCCGGCGGAATGGGCTACTACGCCGCACAGTCAGCGGTTACTCACACATCCAGTTCTGCGCCAGGGCTGTGAATGCGACAGCGACCACGACCCTCATGCAGAATTCGCGACAATGCCAGGCTCGGGGGTCGGCAGCCGTCCGCCATGTAAGTCCTTGGCGGTCGGTGAGGTGGGCACGGTGGCCGGATCGGGCGAGGTCCGCAATACCCGATCCGCGGTGCCAGCGCTGGTGACGGTGAACCAGTAGTGCTCATTCTTGAAGTGGTGAAGCCGGTGGTGTCGCCAGACAGCGCGATACACATTGGTTTTCGGCTTGTAGTCGCTGTGGATGAGGTAGTGGCACCACTCGTAGCCAAGACCGAGCACGGTGATGAAGGCCAGGAACGTCAGGCCCATGCCGAGTCGCGGAAAGGCAAGTAGCGCAATCGCAACGGCCAGCGGCAACACCCACAGCAAGGACTGCCACGGGATGAAGATCAAGGGCACATCGAGGGGGTCGACATGGTGTTCTCGATGCTTGCGGGCCAACAGGGAATCCACCGTCAGTCCGCGAACCCGGCGCGGCCGCCAGTGCAGGATGAACACGTGGACGACCCACTCCAGGAACGGGAAACCCGCAATCATCGCCACGGGCACGATCGCATCGGTGATCTGCCAGTCGCCGACCACCATGCGCGCGGCAACTGCGGCTGACAGCGTGGCAGCGATGATCCACGGCGAGGGGTGCTTCCAGAACTCGCGCCGGGCGTCCGAGAGGGTGAACGCTCTGCGCGTCTGCGTGGTCATCGTTGATTCTCCAGCGTGTTGAGGGCGGCGATCAGCGCGGTGGTGGCCGGTTCGAGCAGCTGTCGGGCGGCGTTAGTGGCGCCGTTCGCGTCGCCCGCCGTAATTGCCTCGGCGAGAAGTCGATAGGCGTCGGGCCTGCCGACCTCGGCGTGCATAACGGTGCCCAGCGCGGGCAATGCCGGCTCGTATGCGGCGCGAAGCGTGTTGTACATCAACCGAAAGACGATTGAATCGGCGCCGTCCACTACGTGATCCCAGAAGGTCAGGGCAGCGCGCTGGCGCTCGATCGGGTCGTCCTCGGCTTCCAGCTGCCGAACCGAATCATCCAGCAGCGAAGCCAATTCCGGCGCGCGACGGTGGGCGGCCAGCTCGGCGACCTTCGGGCCATTGTGCAGCCGAGCCTCGAGAATGCTTCGCGCGACGGCGATGTCGAGCTCACCGTCGCGCAGCAGCAGGCTGGGCAGCAGATCGAGTCCCGCATTCCGCCGGAAATCGCGCACCGTGGTCGAATCTCCTTGACGGACGTCGATTAGGCCTGCCGCGGACAACCTCTTGAGCGCCTCGCGCACCGCGGGTCTCGATACCCCGAGGACCTCTGCGAGGCGGCGCTCACTGGGCAGGCTTTCACCGGGCTGCATCTGACCGCTGAGCACTTCGGCGGCGATCTGCTCGAACACGTCCTCAGGGACTGAGCGGCGATTGACGGGCTGCAATGCCATCTCTCTACGATTGCCGACAAACGGCCAGACGTCAAGTGGTCAGACCAATCCTCCCTGTGGTGAGACCCGCCGCGACGCCGTTGGCGACGGCAGGTAGGCTCAGCCGACGTAACTGGACGAACAACCTTTGTCCCGGTTCGCGCAGCGCTGTTTTGAGGCTTCGCACGGCGGTAATCGCCGCGAGCTCGCACGTCGCAGCGCGTCGAAACAGGACGGCAGGGGTGCGAACTGGACACGGTACTCGGACTATCCATGACGCCGACCGCGGTCGGCCTGGTGCTCGTCGAAGGCCACAGTGCTGACGGCGAGATCATGGAGCAAGACGCCTTCGATATCCCCACCCGCCGGGGTGCGACCGCGATCAGCACCTCCGAATATGTCGCCGGCACGATGTCGCGGACCCGCGCGATGGCAGATGGCCGCCGGCCGCACGCCATCGGGGTGACGTGGAGCGACGATTCCGAGTTGGAGGCGTCACTACTTGTCCAGTCACTGACCGACGCCGGATTCGACAACGTCGTCGCGATCCGGTCCCCGAAGGCCGGCGAGGCCCTGGCGCGGGGGATCGGACGCGCCGTCGGCTATCACGAGACCGCGGTCTGTTTGCTCGAACCGGAATCCATCGTCGTGTCGATGGTCGACACTTACGACGGAGCCGTGCAGACGGTCGGCTATCACGGGCCCGACACCGACGGCGACTTAATCGGTTGGCTCTGCGGCGTTTTCGACATCAACGACTGGGACCCCGAATGCCTGATCCTGGTCGGCCCCGATGCCGGCCTCACCGGGCTCGCGACGCAACTCGAGCACGCCCTGAAACTTCCGGTGTTCGCGCCCCCTGAGGCCGAGCTCGCCCTGGCGCGCGGCGCGGCACTGGCATCTGCGCAGAGCCCCGAATTCACCTTCGGCGATGACAACCTCTCGGGCACCGGCCACCCGGAGCGTTGGCGGCGGTGGCCGCTGCCGTACACCGCGGCGCTGACCATGCTGGTCGTCGGCGTCGTGGCGTTGGTCGTGTCTGTCTCGCTCGTCGCGGGGTTGAAGCTGACATCGAACAGCGGATCTGGCGCAGCCTCTTCCTCTTCCCAGCAGCCGGCGGCCAAGCCCGTGCCACCGCCGGTGCAGGTGGTGGTGCCTCCGGCCGCGCCGCCGCCCGTTGAGGTCGCCCCGCCACCGGAGGCGGCGCCGGTGCCACCTCCGGAGTCGGATGCCGCCCCACCTGAGGAGGCGGCGCCGATCGGCCCCGTCGAGGACGCATCCGCCGCCCAGCCCGACGAGGCGCCCCCCGGCGACATGTTCGCGCCCTCGCCGGAAGCAGCCCCGCCGGAGGCGGCGCCGCCGGCGCCTGTTCCGCCGCCACCCACGACGTCAGGACAGAAGCCGCCGCTATTGACCCGAATCCTGCAACACATCCCCGGCCTTCACCCGGACCCGCAGCCGCCGGGCGCTCCGCCGTCGCCGTAAATCAGGCGCCGGGTCGCCTCATTCTTGGTGTGCGACAGGGCATTTGCCGGTGTAGTCGACCTGCCAGTGCTTGATCCCGTTGAGCCACCCCGACCGCAGCCGCTCCGGCTTGGCAAGTGGCGTGAGGTCGGGCATCTCGTCGGCGATCGCGTTGAACATCAGGTCGATCGTCATCCGCGCGAGGTTGGCGCCGATGCAGTAATGCGCTCCGGTCCCGCCAAAACCCACGTGCGGGTTGGGATCGCGAAGGATGTTGAACGTGTAGGAATCGTCGAAGACGTCTTCGTCGAAGTTGGCTGAGCGGTAGAACATCACCACCCGTTGACCCTTCTCGATCTTCACGCCGCTCAACTCGGTGTCCTCCAGCGCGGTGCGCTGGAACGACGTGACCGGCGTTGCCCACCGGACGATTTCGTCGGCGGCGGTGACCGGGCGCTCGTTCTTGAACAGCTCCCACTGGTCCGGGAAATCGGTGAACGCCATCATGCCCTGGGTGATCGAGTTGCGGGTCGTCTCGTTGCCCGCCACCGCCAGCAGGATCACGAAGAAGCCCAGCTCGTCGTCGGACAGCTTGTGGCCCTCGACGTCGGCCTGGACTAGTTTGGTGACGAGGTCCTCGCCGGGCTTGTCGGCCCGTTCCGCAGCCAGCTTCATCCCGTACATGATCAGTTCCATGGACGCGGTGATCGCGTCGTTGTTGGCGAACTCCGGATCCATGTCGCCGACCATCTGGTTCGACCAGTGGAACAGCTTCATTCGGTCTTGCTGCGGCACGCCCATCAGCCCCGCGATCGCCTGCAGCGGCAGCTCGCAGGAAACCTGCTCGACGAAGTCACCGGAGCCTTCAGCCGCCGCAGCCTTCACGATGGTCCGGGCGCGTTGGCTCAGATCGTCGCGCAGCCGCTCGACCGACCGCGGCGTGAACGCCCGCGAGATGATCTTGCGCAAACGGGTGTGATGAGGCGCGTCCATATTGAGCAGGACGAACTTGCCGCGCTCGACCTGCTCGTCCACCGTGCCGTCCTGGTAGCGGGGCAGCGCGGTCTTCTGGAGGCTGGAGAAGACGTCGCTGCGAAGCGACACGTCCTTGACGTCCTTGTGCTTGGTGACCACCCAATAGCCGCCGTCGTCGAAGCCGCCGACGCCAATCGGTTGTTCGTTCCACCAGATCGGCGCGGTGCGGCGCATCTCGGCCAGTTCTTCGACCGGGAGGCGCTCGGCGTAGATGTCCGGGTCGGTGAAGTCGAATCCCGGCGGGAGGTTCGGAGTCGGCATTTGACGCACTTCCTCGATAGAACGTGTTCCTGTTGGGCCCTACCGCATTGCTACACCACAAACCCGTGCCCCGTCACGCGGTCGACGAAGCTGGCAGCGTCTGTCAGCGCAGCGCCGCCGCACTGGCCTGGTCAGCGGGCAGAAACGTCTCCATGCTCGGTTGGGCCGCGGTCAGTCGATCGCGGTGCCGAACGTCGTGGCGGTGCATAGGAATGTCAGTAGTCACCACCACTGCCTCGGAGGCATTGCGACGCCTACCTGTCGAGGGCAGTCTGAAATCAACGCAGGAGGGCAGCGATGATGTGCGACGACACGACCCGGCCCCCGATTCCACGGTGGCTGCGTTTCGTGATGATCTCCGACCGCGCCGGATCGTCGTGGTACGTCGGCATGGGTTTCTTCTTTGCGCCGGTGCTCGCAGTGGCATCGCCATGGCCGGTGATCACCACCGTCCTCTGGGTGCTGATCGCGCTCGCGGGACTGTGGCTCGGGCTTCTCGGCATCGCGATGGCTACCGGCTTGGCCATGGTGCTACGAGCCGGTGGCGAGATACCGGAGGACTACTGGTGGTCGATCCTCGACGACAGCGGGCCTAGCCGGCGTGTGGTTCCTTGTACTCGATCACCGGCTCTCGACGCACGACGGTGTCGCCGGCAGTGATGACGAGCTGCTGGTTGGACAACGAGTACGTGACTCCGTCATTGCGCGCCACGAATTCGCGAACGCCGGTCGCTTCGGCGGGCAGATCGAGGGCCGCGCCGTCGGCCAATCGCACGCCGCGGTAGGTGTAGTTGACGTTTTCGTCGACGCAGATCGTCACGAGCGACGCGTCTGTGCGTGCGATCGCGGCCGCAGCGAGGGCGCCGTCGCATCTGGCGCTGGATTGAAGAAAGCCCTTGTCGTCGGAGACATACGGGCCGGGCGGCGAACGCAACGGTGTTCCGCTGACGGGCGCCTGAGCGTCGGCGGTCGGCGGCGAGCCCGTTCTCCACGACTCCTTCGCGACGTCGTGGACGAAGGCCAGAGTTGCCAGCACCGCGACGACTGCGGCCAACGGCGCGAGCTTGCCAGCAGAGGGCGGTCGCAAGCGAGCCATGCGGTGGGTCCTTCAGGCAGCCGAGTATTCGCGGTCAGGTAACCACCCTGTGCCCGCGGAAATCTCTGTCTGAGCGCCGTGTCGGAGTCACGAATCCGAAACGACTTCGCGGAAGCGAACCGCTAGATGCAGCCGCTGACGCTGACCCGCCGACCGACGTTCGCGCACACGCTGACGTTCGGCGGCGGAGGAGGTGGCGGCGGGGGAGGCGCGACGTACTCCGGCGCCGGTTCGTCGTCAGGCATGGGTGCGTAGTACGCGGGCGGCGGAACATAATCGGCGACCGTGTCAGCCAGGTTGGCGCAGCCGCTTACCGAAACGCGCCGGCCGACGCTCGCGCAGACGTCAGCTCCGGCCACTGCCGGGGTTTCGATGATCACGATCGCTCCCGGAATCGACGCAAGCCCCACGACGATCGCCGCCACGATCTTCCACGAGCGGATCCAACGCGCCATCACAGTCATCTCCTCGATCGGAGACTGGAGTATATCGAGGTGGCGATACTCGAAGGGCGCTTTTGGGTGCATCGCCAAATTCGTTGCGGGACTTGCCCGATGTGGCACATTCAGACCGAGGCGGCCTCATTGAGCTCGTTGAGAGTGTTCGTCGCCTCGAGGTATTCCTGCACCCAGCGCTCGATGACGGCCGAGGTCTTCTCGACCTTGGTGAACTGGCCCACCACCTGGCCGACAGGGTTGAATGCGACGTCGACGGTCTCGTTGGGGTACTTGTGCGTGGCGGCGACTGCCATGCCGGACACCATGAACTGCAACGGCATACCGAGCGGCTCGGGATTGCCGGGTGTCTCCCAGGCCTCAGTCCAGTCGTTCCGCAGCATCCGCGCGGGCTTCCCGGTGAAGGACCGGCTCCGAACGGTGTCGCGGCTACTGGCCTTCACGTAAGCGGCCTGTTGAACAGGCGTGTTCTCGGCTTCCTCGACCATCAGCCACTGCGAACCCGTCCACGCCCCCTGGGCGCCCAGCGCCAACGCCGCGGCGATCTGCTGGCCGCTGCCGATGCCGCCCGCCGCCAGCACCGGTAGCGGCGCGACTTCCTTGATGACCTGCGGCCACAGCACGATCGAGCCGACCTCTCCGCAGTGCCCGCCGGCCTCGCCACCCTGGGCAATGATGATGTCGACGCCGGCGTCGGCGTGCTTGCGGGCCTGGGACGCCGAGCCGCACAGCGCGGCGACCTTACGGCCTTCGTCGTGGATGTGCTTGATCATGTCCGCCGGCGGAGTGCCGAGCGCATTGGCGATCAGCGTCATCTTCGGGTGCCGCAGCGCGACCTCGACCTGCGGCGTCGCGGTCGCCTCGGTCCAGCCGAGCAGCCGCAGGGCGTCCTCGTCGCTGTGTTCGACAGGAACGCCGTGGTCGGCGAGGATTTTGCGCGCGAAGTCGAGGTGCCCCTGCGGGACCAGCGACTGCAGCATCTTCGCGAGCTCGTCGGCGGACAGGTTGGAGTCCATGCCCTCGTACTTGTTGGGGATCACGATGTCCACGCCGTAGGAGTGGTCGCCGATGTGCTCGTCGATCCAGTTGAGTTCAATCTCGAGCTGTTCCGGTGTGAACCCGACGGCGCCCAGCACGCCAAAGCCGCCGGCCTTGCTCACGGCGACGACGACGTCGCGACAGTGGGTGAAGGCGAAGATCGGGAACTCGATACCCAGCTCGTCGCAGATGGCGGTGTGCATGCCTGCTCCTTCGGAAGCGGTCAGCGAACTGAAACATGTTCTAGTTTAGTACCGATTCCAGTCGTCGTTGCACTGGGGGACGCCCTCACGGGTCGCTAATGCGCCTCGACGATCCCGCCCGCCGCATAACCGCCCCGCGTCTGCTTCATATCGGTTCGGGAAAGCTCACATGCGTCACTTGAGTAACTTCAGTCACACCCATACCTTCGGGCTGGGCTTCCACAACACAAGGGATGGGAACACACAATGTCACGGATCGGCACTCGCATCGCCACCATCGCGGCCGCAGCAGGAGGCCTCGCCACGGCCTTTTTCGCTTTGAGCCCAACCGCCGCAGCCGACCCGGCTGCGCCGGCTGTCCCCGCGTTGCCGGGGGGTATCAACGTGATTCAGCAGCTGGCCAACGCTCCTGCGCTGGCGTCACAGATGCTGCAGAGCGCCGCGACCATGTTCCAGGCCGCGCCGGCGGCACCGGCCACCGCGGCCGCACCAACCGCGCCTGCAGCACCGACGCCAACCGCGAGCGCGTCGCTCAATCTCCCGCAGCCACCATTGTCGGCGCCGATGACCAGCGCGGTCGGGACAGTGCCGGCCGGCGAAACCAACCCGGCCGCCGCGGCAGCCCTGCCGCTGCTGAGCCAGCTCGGCCTGCCGGGCACCCTGAACGGACTGGGTGGGCTCCCCCTTCCGAACCTGAGCGCCCCCGCGGCCCCCGCGGCCGCTCCGGCCGCTGCGGCCACCCCGGCGGCGCCGGGCCAACCCGCGCTCCCGCCGAATCTGAACCCGTTCTCCGCGCTTCCCTGAGCGGGAACCGCCTGACGCAGCGTTTGATCCGCGCAGCCGCTTGCCTTTGAGGAGTAGGCAGGCGGCTGCGCTACGTTGCGAGAGTGGATGAGCGTTCGTACGTCGAACTTGACGGGCTTGGCCTGGCGCAGCTGGTCGCCGCCGGAGACGTCGGCGCCGAAGAGCTTCTCCGGATCGCGCAGGCCCGCGCCGACCGCTTCAACCCTGCAGTCAACGCGATCTGCGCCCGCCTGGACGAGCGCGGCGAGCAGCGGCTGACCAGCGACCTCAGCGGGCCGTTCGCCGGCGTGCCGTTCCTGCTCAAAGATCTCCACCAGGACTTCGCGGGCACGAGGTCCACAGACGGCTGCCGGGCGTTGGCAGACAGAGTCGCGCCCGATACGAGCACCGTGGTGCAGCGGTGGCTCGACGCAGGCGTGGTGATCTTCGGCAAAACCAACACGCCGGAGTTCGGCGCGAAAGGCATCACCGAACCGGAACTCTTTGGGCCGACACGAAATCCGTGGGATCTCGATCGCACCCCCGGCGGCTCGTCGGGTGGCGCGGCCGCGGCGGTGGCGGCGGGCATCATCCCGGTTGCCGGCGCGAGCGACGGCGGCGGCTCGATCCGGATTCCCGCCGCATGCACCGGACTGGTGGGCCTGAAGGCGGGTCGGGGGTTGATCCCCTCAGGTCCCCACGCCAGCGATCCACTCAACGGGCAAGCCACGCAGGGGGTGATCTCGCGTTCGGTGCGTGACAGTGCGGCGATGCTCGACGTCCTGGCCGGCCCCGACGCCGTGTCGGCGTTCGCGCCTGCCATGCCCGACCGCCCGTTTGTCGACGACCTCGATACGCCGCCCAGCCGGCTGCGCATCGGGTTCACCACCTACTCGGCAATCAGGGGATCGGCCCATCCCGAGGCCACCCGCGCGGTCGAGGTGGCCGCGCAGCTGCTGACTGAACTCGGCCATGACGTGGAGGAGGTCACCCCTTCGTGGGATGACCATCAACTTGCGCGCGATTTCCTGACCGTCTGGTTCGTGTCCCAGGCGATCGAGGTAGCGCGCATCAAGCGTGAAATCGGCGCCAAGGACGACGGTTTCGAGCAGGACACCCGGCTGATGGCCGCCCTTGGCCGCGCGTTCGGCGCCGTCGAACTGCAGGCCGCCCAGGAGCGTCGGCACGACCACATCGTCGGGCTGGCGCAGCTTCACGCCAGCCGCGACCTTCTGATGACACCGACGTTGGGCGAGCCGCCGATCGGGATCGGTTCACTCGAGCTTCCCGCCGTGCTCCGCAAGACGGCCGACGCCTTCCTGCGAACGCGGACGGTCAAGGTCCTGCAACTGACGGGCATCTCCGACCAGATCATCCAGCGCAACCTGGCCTGGGTTCCGTACACGCAGCTGGCCAACGTCACCGGCCGCCCTGCTATCAGCCTGCCGCTGCACTGGACGGCGGCGGGGCTTCCGATGGGCGTGCAGTTCGTCGCGCCCTTGAACGGCGAGAGGCTGCTGCTGCGTCTGGCGCGACAACTCGAACTCGCGGCGCCGTGGGCGCAGCGGCGGCCGCCCGAATTCGGGCCGTCTAAGTGACTGCGCGACAGGTGATTTCCATGCTGTCGGCGTCCCTGACCGGGAAATTGATACTGACGTAGCCATTGTCAGGGTCGTGGACGTGATCCAAATACGGTTGCGTGTCGGCCATTTCGGTGTTGTCTGCGACGATCAACGCTCCGGCCGACAGCCGCGGTTCAAGCAGCTTGATCACCGGCAGGTACAACTCCTTCCACCCGTCGAGCAGCACGAAGTCGACTTGCCCGGTGAGTGTCGGCAGCGTGGTCAGTGCGTCACCTTCGAGCACCGTTATCAGTTCGTCCAACCCTGTCTCGGCGAAGGTCTTCTTCGCGGCCGCCACCTTCGCGGCGCTGAGCTCTGTGGTGACGACGCGGCCGTGTCCGTTGTCGCGCACCGCCGCAGTGAGGTGGATCGCCGAGATGCCTAGGGACATCCCGAACTCGACGACGGTGCTCGGGCGCGAGGACCGCACCAGCATATAGAGCAATCGGCCCGCCACCGGGGTGACCGGCATGTAGATGTCGCTGAGCGCGTCGGCGCGTTCCTGCGGGGTTGCCGTTGCGAGTTGCGCCAGTTCGGCCTGTCGTTCGCGCAGCGTGCTCCACTGCTCGTTGGCTTCGTGATACATGCGCTCGAGGGCGGACGCGACTCTGGGATCGGTAAGTGTGTTCGTCACACCGTCGAGACTAGGCCGCCTCAGCGAGCCAGAGGCCGACGAACGTGAGCATGAGGACGAAGCACACGACATGGTCGGTGAAGATCGACCGGGCAAGGCGTGTCTGAGCGGCCACGCTGTCCGCGCGCTTGCCGAGGCGAACCGCGTTGGGCACCGTGCGGATCAGCGCCAACAAAATCGGACCACCGGCCAACACGGCCGCAGCGGCCAGCACCCAACCGGGATCGTCGCCCGAGACCGCCCGAAAAGCCAACGCGGCCAACAGAATCACCATGACCAACGCGATCAGGGTACTCATCGGACGCGATGACGTCGTCGCGCGATGGTAATACCCCGCGATCGAAGCCAGGACGGGTTCGGGCAACTGCTCAGAAGAATGGCGGTGCGCCAGAACCTGACTGTCGAAGATGAGATCCATCCACAGCACGGCAAGCAAGAAGCCGCCGCATGCGGCGAGCAACAGCGTCAAACTGCCCATCACTGGCGGCGCAGTGCCACGCTGACGGCGGAGTGCGTCAGCGCCGCCCATCCCAGACTTACCGCGGTCCGCAGCGACCTTCCACGGCTTCGACCTCCCGGCTCAGCGATGCGAAGCACCGGCCAGCCTCGTCGGGCAGCCATTGCCGCGAGCGCCGGCCGTGGGTTCACCGGGCGCGGATTGCCGACCAGTGACATCAGCGCCACGTCTTCGTCACCGTCGGCATAGAAATAACTGCATTGCAGGTCAATGTCATTGGCGCCGCAGTACTGCTGAACTGTTGAAGCCTTCTGTGGTCCCCATACGACGGGCGTGACGATGCCGCCGGTCAACGCCCCACGCTCGTCGAGTTCAAATTGGTTGCACACCACCCGCGTTATGCCCAGGTAACGGGCCACGGGTTTGGCATGGATGGTGAGCGCCGACGAACTCAGTACCACGGTGTGGCCCCGCTCCTGATGTGCCTGGACGATCTCGCGCATGTGCGGGTAGATCCGTGCCGTGATGTCGCGGACGAAGAGCTGCTCGCCGAGTTCGTCGAGGTCGCTCAGCAGCTCGCCACGCAGATAGCCCGCCGCCCTGACCAGTAGCCGCTCGAATCGCACGCGGCCGAGTCTGTACCGCGCGAATGTCTCGAGGATGCCGAGCACCTCGCCGATGCTCGCCTGCCCGCGTCTGATTCGATCACCGGCGTGAGCCGTCACGGTGAAGCCGGACACCAGCGTTCCGTCGAGGTCGAAGAACGCGCCGACGTGCGACCCTGCCGGACTCGCGGCGATCGCCGCAACCGACGCTGACAGGGGCGCTGCCGGGAAACTTCGCATGACCTGGACTGTTCAACCTTGTGTCTTGTCAATGAGCGCCCGCGAGAGGGCTAACTAGCACGGTAGAGGACGCGAAGGACGACCGGCCCGAACTGGAACAGGTTCTAATCTGAGGTAGCGTGACCGGTCATGGGACGCGTGGACGGAAAAGTTGCACTGATCAGCGGCGGCGCGCGGGGCATGGGGGCATCCCATGCCCGGATGCTGGTTGCCGAGGGTGCCAAGGTGGTGATCGGCGACATCCTCGACGACGAGGGCAAGGCGCTGGCCGACGAGCTCGGCGAGGCTGCCCGTTACGTTCACCTCGACGTCACGCAGCTGGATCAATGGGAGGCGGCCGTGTCCACGGCGGTCGAGGAATTCGGCAAGCTCAACGTCTTGGTCAACAACGCGGGCATCGTGGCGCTCGGCCAGCTCCAGAAGTTCGACATGGCCAAGTGGCAGAAGGTCATCGACGTCAACCTGACCGGCACATTCCTGGGCATGCGCGCGTCGATCGATTCGATGATCGCCGCGGGCGGCGGCTCGATCATCAACGTCTCGTCCATCGAAGGCCTGCGCGGCGCGCCGATGGTGCACCCGTATGTGGCGTCGAAGTGGGCGGTCAGGGGGCTTTCCAAGTCCGCGGCGCTCGAGTTGGCGCCGCAGAACATCCGAGTCAACTCGATTCATCCCGGCTTCATCCGAACACCGATGACCAAGCACCTGCCCGACGACATGGTGACGATTCCGCTGGGCCGGCCGGCGACCTCCGACGAGGTTTCGACGTTCGTGCTCTTCCTGGCCAGCGACGAGTCGTCGTACGCCACCGGCTCCGAGTTCGTCATGGACGGCGGGCTGGTGACCGACGTGCCGCATAAGCAGTTCTAGCCGCGAGGCAGCGTCGGGCGTTTGACCTAGTGGACGCCCTCCATCCGGCGGCTTACCCAAGGGGTCAAAGCGAACACAACGATGCCGGCCACCACGGCGATGGCCCCGGTAATACCGAAGTATGCGAATTCGTGGGCAGGCCCGTAATAGCGGGCCAATACACCGGACATCGAGGTGCCAAGACCGACGGAGAGGAAGTACAGCGCCATCATCTGGGCCCGAAAGGCCTCCGGCGCAAGCTTTGTGGTGACCGCAAGGCCGATCGGAGAGATCAGCAGTTCCGATGTCGCGAACACGGCCATGACGCCGACCACCACCAGAGCCGGCACAGCCTTGCCGGAGGTGCCTGCCATCGGAAGGAACAACAGGAATGCGATGCCCATCCCGATCACGCCGTAGGCGAACTTGCGCGGGGTGGTCGGGGCGCGCGTGCCGAGCCGTGTCCAGATGACCGCGAACACGGGGGACAGCACGATGATCCAGACCGGTTCTATCGAGCCGATCCAGTTCGACGGCCCGACCCAGCCGAAGGCCGACCAGTTCATTCGCTCGTCCGAGTACACGGCGAGCACAGTGAAGATCTGCTGGAACAGCGACCAGAACACCGCATTCGCGAGGAACAGCGGTATGAACGCGCGCACCCGCGTTCGTTCGATGGACGTGACTCTCGAACTGGCCAGCATCGTGACGAAGTAGGCCGCGGCGGCAACCGCGATGACCCCGGTCGTGACTTGCGACAGATTCGACAACGTGACCACGCCGGTCAGCGCGATGACGGCGACGACCGCCGCCGTGGCAAAGACGATGACGACGACCCATCCAATAGCGCTGCGAGGCAATGGGTTCGGCACATGGCGGCCATGCGTGCCCAGGTTGCGACGGAACACGACGTACTGCGCGAGACCAGCCGCCATCCCGATCGCCGCGGCGCCGAAACCGTAGTGAAAGCCGAGATGAGTCTGCAGGAGGCCGGTGATCAACGGACCGATGAACCCGCCGAGGTTGATGCCGAGGTAGAACAGGGTGAACCCGCCATCGGCGCGGGCATCACCCTTTTCGTAGAGGGTGCCCAGCAGCGACGAGGCGTTGGCCTTCAGGGCCCCGGACCCGAGTGCGACGAGTACCAGGCCGACGCCGACGCCGGTCAGTCCCGGCAGAATCGCGAGCGCGATGTGTCCCGCCATGACGACGACGCCGCCACAGAGGACCGTGCGCTCCATCCCAAGCACGCGGTCGGCGATCCAGCCGCCGAGAACCGTCGAGAGATACACCAGGCCGCCGTACGCGCCGACGATGCCCGTGGCGGTGGTCTTCGGCAGCCCTAATCCGCCGTCGGTGAGGGAGTAGTACAGGTAGTAGCCGAGGAACGGGTCGAGTTTCGCTGTCATCCAACCAGCTGAAACAAAAGTGTTCTTTGCGTATTCGGTGCCACTAGCTCTCCAATGCCTTCGCGCAGCCAGCCAGGATCGCGCGGAAGGTAAGCGAGCGGATCAGCGGCGCGGTGAGTACCTCGATCACCTTGCCGCCCCCGCGAGCCGGAAGCGTGTAGGTGCTCACCCAATCGACATGCGTGCCGTCGCCCGACGGAGTGCACGTGAGCGTACCGCCCTTGTGCTGCGAGGCCGGGAACGAGCGGACGGCGAGATAGGAGTAGCTCCGGGGCGCGTCATAGGCCGTGATCTGTTCGTGTACCCAAAAGCCATATCCGGTCACTTCCCGCGTCGCTCCCATGCCGGGACCCGACGAGTCCTTTGCCCAAACGGCCTTGCGAAACACGGGAGAGACGGTCAGGTTGGCCGGGTCGAGCAGCCAGTCGAAGACCCGTTCCGGCGATGCTGCGATCGTCCGCTCCACGTGAACCTGGACCATGAGATTGCCTGCCTTGCGGTGGCTGCATTTCCACCGAGATGTTATCCACTCCCCGAGCTTCTTCAGGCCACTCTCAGCAGGTGCATCGGCCTCGCGGCTAAAGTGTTCTTCGCGCAATCGCTGTCAACAACTGTCGTTGTCAACATTAGAGTCGGTGAGCATGCCCGACTCTGATATTCCCGACTGGGACCCCAGCTTGATCAGCTCGCTCCGAGCACGCGACTTCCCCGCGGAGGCTGTCGTCAGCATCAAACTCCGCGACCAAATTGCTAGCGCGTGGGAACAAGAGGTCAAGGGCGTTCCGGGCGAGATACGTCCACTGGATCGGTACCTAGGCAGAGAGGCCGCGGCGCTCAGGGAGGCGATCTTCGAGCTCGAGGCGCGGTACCTCACTCAGCAGAAAGACGCCTAGCTCGCCGATGGCTGTCGCGCGTGTGTCGTTCCGCCTTCCTCCGTGAGGGCGTCGAGGCCTACCCCGCCCGTCTAGCCGACCTTCCAGTCGATCGTCGCGGGGGTGGGCCGGTGGCAGAAAAGGTGTTACAGCCGTAACGGCTTCCGGCCCGCGAACTGTTACAGACGTAACAGTTAGCAAGGTGTCAGGCCCGTGTAATTGCTGAAATGGCGAATACCGGCAGATCCGGGGGCTGTACGCGATTCTGAGCGACTTTCACCGCAGGGCTGGTGTGATCGGTGGGGCGGGCGTCCTGGGCCAGACAGAGTTACTCACGGATATTAGGTGTCACACCGCTCGGGGATGAACACGGTTTACGCAGGCGAGCACAACGTTAAACCCAGTGCAGTAGCCGAGGATGGTAAGCATCCCGTAGAACGAAAATCGTTCCCACAGTTCGACTCCGAACAGGTTCGCCAGCCCGATCGGGTGACCGAACAGGGTCCGTTCGCCATCCCGCTCGGTCTCCTGTTCAGCTTTGGTCATGGGATCACCGGTTGCTGGTCGCGTGTTCACGGACCAGTGCGTATATCGCCCAGACGCCCGGCACGCCTTTGAGTTCGTACTCCCCGCGCCCCGAGAACCTGTGCCGCGACCCGGTGACGATCTCACGGACCGTCGATGACACGAACACCTCGCTCGGCCCGGCGAACGCCGCCACCCGCGCACCGATGTGCACGGCCATGCCGGCCACATCGTTCCCGCGCACCTCGACCTCGCCCGCATGAATACCCACTCGGACTTCGATGCCGAGCACACGGACCGCGTCGACGATGGCGTCGGCGCAGTCGATCGCGACGCTGGGACTGGTGAACGTTGCGACGAATCCGTCTCCGGCCGTGTTCACTTCGCGCCCGCGGAACCGATCGAGCTCATGACGGACGATGCTGTCGTGCTTGTCGAGCAGGTCATGCCAGCGGCTGTCGCCGAGCGCAGCGGCGCGTGTCGTCGAGCCGACGATGTCGGTGAACACGATCGTGGTGAGCACACGCTCGGCGTGAAACCCGCCACGCACACCGGTGATGAACTCCTCGATCTCGTCGAGCACCGGCGCGGCGTCGCCGATCCAGTACGGGACATCTGCTCCCGGCAACTCGACGTAGCGCGACCCGGCGATGTGCGCGGCCAGATAGCGACCGTGCTCGACCGGGACGAAGAGCGAGCTGTCGCGATGCAGGATCAGCGTCGGCGCGGTGATGCGCGCAAGTACATCGCGCACATCGGATTCGGCGACCACCCTGGAGACCGCGCGGGCCATGCTCGGCGACATCGCGCGGTTTCCCGCGCGATCCCACCACGAGCGGAACGCGTCATCGAGGGCGACGCTAGGCGCAACGAGCTTGAGCACGTCGAGTCCCTGGTCCACCGCGTCCGGCTCGATCGCCACCGTCGAGAACGGCTCGGCGAATCCCGCTTTCGCGCCGATCGGATAGTCCGGCGCCCACATCGCACGCGCCGCTCCGTTGACCATCACGAGGTTGCGTACCCGCTCGGGATAATCGGCCGCCAGAACGAGTCCGGTCGTCGCCGTGTAACTCGGCGCGAGGATGGTCGCCTGCTCGCATCCGACCGCGTCCATGACGGCGATCGCGTCCTCGGCCCAGAACTTCGGGCCGAGCACGTCCAAGGACGGCACCCGCGACGAGAGGCCGATCCCGCGTTGGTCGAAACGGATCACTCGGCTGAACGACGCAAGGCGCCGATGAAACCGGTACATCGACGGCTCGTCATCGATCGAGTCGATCGGGATCGATGGCCCTGGCAGCACGAGGAGGTCGGTCGGCCCTTCGCCGAAGACCTGGTAGGCGATGTCGATGTCGCCGCACTTCGCGTAGCGAGTCCGCGGAGCCTGCGCCACGGCTTTAGGCTACTTCAGCTTGTCACCGCAGCTTCGAACTCGAAGTTTTCTGGTGTGGTCATGAGTGCTGTAGGACGAAGCCTTTCGGATCCCGCCAGAATGCCTTGATTACAAGCGCCAGTTCGTCGGCGTTCGCGATGATCGGCGCCACGTGTCCCTCGGCCGGAACCTCTACCGCGGCGGCGCAAGGCATTTGACTCACCGCGTGATGGATCTGCTCGGCCGGCAGCATGGCGTCCGCCGTGGGAACCACCATCAGTGTCGGTGTTGTGACGTCAGGCAGTCGCGAGTCGAGGTCAACGCGCCTGAGCATCGCGTTGGTCATCGCGCGATGCATGCCCGATCGGGGAGCGTCACGAAACGACTTCACGACGCGTGCTGCCTCATCCGGCCGCGATCGCATGAACGCATCGCCGAGCAGGGCACGCCCGACTCCGTTGGCGATCGGCGGTGGGGCACCGATGAACCGGTATGCCCACACCATCGGCACGATTGCCATCCGCTCGCGGCGGTTGAGAGCACGCACCGGGGTGGCGATGGTGGCGACAGTGCGGCACCGGCTCGGCGACGTCGCAGCAAGTGTCAGCCCGACGTGTCCGCCCCAGGCATTGCCGACCCAGTCGAATTCATCCGAAACTCCCAGCGCCTCAAGCACTTCCATCGCGGCCGCCGCGCATTCCTCGACGTCGAACGTACTCGGAGGGCTTGAGCTTTGGCCGTGACCCGGTCCGTCGATCAGGATCAGCCGTCGCTCGTCGCGGAGGAGGGGGCGCAGCCGCGACCATGTTCCGGAGTCGACGAACAGGCTGTGCCACAACACAGCGGGAGGGCCGTCGCCCTCGACCTCGACGTGCAGCCGCCCAACGGTGGTGTCGATCATCTCGCTGGTCGTCGTCATCGCGACCTCCAAATACTTCGGAAACAGAAGCTTCGGTATCCGTAGTATTATCCGGGCTTGTGACGGTGTCAAGAGGCTTGCCGACCGATCGGCACGCGATCGGCCAACTGCTGGTCCGGCTGCTCAGCGAATTCCGCCGCGAACTCAGCGAGCCCATGGAGGAACGCGGGTATGGCGACATCCGCCGCCCGCATCTGCAGATCTGGGGCAACATCGGCTGGGACGGCCGGCGGCTGACGGACCTCGCGGCCCGCGCCGAACTGAGCCTGTCGGCAACCTCCGAACTGGTCAATGAACTCGAAGAGATCGGGTATCTCAAGCGTGTACCGGATCCCAGCGACGGCCGGGCAAAGCTCATAGTGCCCACCGACCGCGGTCACGAGGCCCTTGCAGCCGCGGCAGTCCGGGTGACCGAGATAGAAGAGCACTGGGGCAACCTTGTCGGCTATGACCGGTTCAACGAGGCGTGCTATCTATTGAATGCTCTACTCAAAGAGCTTGAGGCTGAACAGGTTCGCTGATTCCGTTCATGCCTCGGTCGCGGCCCGGAACGCCTGCTCGGCCTCATCGCCATGGACCGCGAACACCACCCGTTCCAGTGAGCCGGGCTCGTGCTCTCGGACTGCGTCGACCATCAGTCGTGCGGCTTCATCGAGCGGGAAGCCGCCGACACCGGTGCCGAATGCCACTAGCGCCAGAGAGCGACAGCCGAGTTCGTCGGCCTTGCGCAAGGCCGAATCGGTTGCACGCGAGATGATCTCGGACGACGTCGGGCCGCCGAGCTCCATCGTCGCAGCGTGAATCACATACCGCGCCGGCATGTCTCCGGCGGTGGTCTCGACTGCGTCTCCGAGTCCGATGGGGGCCTTGTCGTTCGACTCGCGCTGCACCTCGGGCCCACCGGCGCGTGCGATCGCCGCTGCCACGCCGCCGGCGTGCTTGAGTCGCGTGTTGGCCGCGTTGGCGATCGCGTCCACCTCGAGCTTCGTCACGTCCGCCTGGATTACCTCTAACTCGATCATCGACACATCGTCTCGCAAGTGCCCTGCCGGCTCACGAACGATGTCCGACTGCGTAGCCTCATACGCGGTGAGTGCACGCGCAGGCATTGTTGTCACGGGAACCGAGGTCCTGACCGGGCGGGTCCAAGACCGTAACGGCCCCTGGATCGCCGACCGGCTCTTGGAGCTCGGAGTTGAGCTAGCACACATCACTATCTGCGGTGACCGTCCCCAGGACATCGAGGCACAACTGCGTTTTCTGGCGGACGAGGGCGTGGATCTCATCGTCACGAGCGGCGGCCTTGGGCCAACGGCCGACGACATGACCGTCGCAACGGTGGCCCGCTTCTGTGAGCGCGAGCTGGTGCTCGATGCTGAGCTCGAGGACAAGATCACCGAGATCCTCAGGCGCTTCATGGCACGTTTCAACAACGTGGACATGGAGGCCGTGCGCGCCGCGAACCGAAAACAGGCGATGATCCCGGTCGGGTCGCATGTCATCGACCCGGTGGGCACCGCGCCCGGCGTCGTCGTGCCGGGCAAGCCGACGGTCGTCGTACTACCGGGGCCGCCGCGCGAATTGCAGCCGATGTGGCCCAAGGCCGTCCGCACAGATGCCGTGGCCGAAGCGATCGCCGGGCGGACGACGTACCGGCAGGAGACCGTGCGTATGTTCGGTCTGCCCGAATCAGGCTTGGCAGAGACGCTGCGCGAGGCCGAAACGAAAGTCCCCGGTTTCGAGATGCTCGAGATCACGACGTGCCTGCGGCGCGGGGAGATCGAGATGGTCACCCGCTACGAGCCCGATGCCGGGG
Source organism: uncultured Actinomycetota bacterium (assembly GCA_963744085.1). Lineage (GTDB taxonomy): Bacteria > Actinomycetota > Actinomycetes > Mycobacteriales > Mycobacteriaceae > Mycobacterium. The sequence goes on along the minus strand of CAVUSK010000006.1, from coordinate 102,466 downwards.
ACGTGTACGTGAAGTTGATGGAGCTGATGCGCCAGCGCCACGGGCGTGACATCTTCTCCGAGGACGGCTCTCGCGTGGACGATCAAGTCGCGCAGCTGTTGGGGGGACGGCGGATCGCGACGGCGGAGTCGTGCACCGCCGGGCTGCTGGCGGCACGGCTGACGGAGCGACCCGGCTCGTCGGAGTACGTCGCGGGTGGGGTGGTGGCCTACGCCAACGAAGCAAAGGCGGAGCTGCTCGGTGTGGACCCGGCGTTGATCGAGACGCACGGCGCGGTCTCGGAGCCGGTGGCCGAAGCGATGGCCGAAGGCGCGCTGAGTGGCTTCGGGGCGGACACCGCCGTGGCGATCACCGGTATCGCCGGACCCGGCGGAGGGACGGAAGAAAAACCTGTCGGCACGGTCTGTTTCAGCGTGATGCTGACCGATGGCCCGACCTTGACGCGGACGCTTCGGCTGCCCGGCGATCGATCCGACATCCGCGAGCGCTCCACGACGGTCGCAATGCACCTTCTACGGAGTGCGCTGACCGGCGCGCCCGCCGGAGCGCCGACGTAGCCGCCGCCGGGTAGCTACCTCTGGTCCTCGCGGTCCCAGACCTCCAGCATGGTGCGCAGGATCTCCTCACCGCGACCCAGACCCGCGAGATGACTCTCGCCCGGCAGGGTGTACAACTCGGCGTCGGGCAGCCTCGCGACGACGTGCTGGCCGTGGGCGAACGGGACGATGTGGTCGGCGTCCCCATGCCACCAGCGAACGGGGACCTTCACCTGGTCAAGATGAAAGCCCCAATCGCGGGAGAACACGACGATGTCTGCGAACGGCGCGGCCATCTGCTTGCGGCTGCCGTGGAGCAGATCGTCGAGGAACATCGCCTTCACCTCGGGTCGTGCCAGTAGCTGACGATCGGCCGGGGGAGAGACAAGACCGTAGAGGTCGGCCGCCGGGGAGGCAACCGGTCGGATCAACCGGATCAACAGGGTCGCAACCCAGCCGATGGGGGTGCCCGCCACCCTGAGCAATGGAGCGACCACCGTGCCGAGGGCCATCAGGCCGCCGCCGACGGACTCGGGGCCGCTGGCCGGGGCAACACCGCCGAGAATACCGGCGGCCACGATGCGATCCGGCATCGCCGCTGCGCAAGCGAGCGCGTAGGGCCCGCCGCCGGAAAGTCCGACGACCGCCATCTTGTCGATTCCGAGAACGTCCGCGATGGTTTCCAAGTCGTCGGCGAACGCAGAAACCGAGCGGTACAGGTGAGGTGTCGACGAGCCGATACCGGGCCGGTCGATGCCGATGAGCCTGATGTTCTCGCGCTCTGCGAAAACCCTAGCCTCGGTCGGAATCTGACGGCGGGCGCCGGGAGTTCCATGCAGCCAGAAGACCGCGCGGCCCTGCGGGTCGCCGAATTCAGCGAATCCGATTTGGCGATCCTCGCCGACCGCGATGTTGCCTTCCAGCTTGGGACGAGTAATTGCCACTGCCATCCCGAGAGTGTCGCATGCTCGGTAAGACGAGCTCCCTCCTACCGCGGAAGGACAGCCTCGATGGCCTCGATGACCTCGGGTGCGTCCGGCTGCGTGCGGGGCCGAAACCGGTTCACAATCTGTCCGCCGGGGGCGAGAAGGAACTTCTCGAAGTTCCACTGGATGTCGCCGCCCACTCCGTCGGCGTCCGCTGTCCTGGTCAGCTCGGCATACAGCGGGTGGCGTCCGTCGCCGTTGACCTCGATCTTCTCCAACAGCGGGAAGGTGACCCCGTACGTCGTGGAGCAGAAGGTCTTGATCTCTTCAGCGCTGCCCGGTTCCTGTCCCATGAACTGGTTGCACGGCACACCGATCACCGTCAGCCCTCGCTCGGCGTAGTCGCTGGCCAATTTCTGCAGCGCGCTGTACTGAGGTGTCAGACCACACTTGGAGGCCACGTTCACCACGAGCAGCGCCCGATCGGCGAACTGCGACAGCGAAATTGGATCGCCATCGAGTGTGGTGAGGGGAATGTCTGTAATCGGGGCGGCAGTCATGCACACAGACGTTACCGTGAGGCATGGCGACGATAGTTCGGCCGGTTCTCGTCGCGCTTCTCGTCTGGGCCGCGGCCTCACTTGGTAGCGGATCTGCGGCCGCCGACGACGATTCGGCGGGTTTGGTTCCGATCGGCGCCGGCCGCAGTATCTATCTGGACTGCCAGGGCGACGGTTCGCCGACGGTGTTCGTCATCCCGGGCAAGGGCAGCTACGCCGAGGTGTGGAACGTGGTCGTGCCCTCGGACGACCCGATCCGGTCGTCGCCGTACGACCTCATCAGCGACGCCAAGATCGAGCCCAGCCCGGCCGCCACGCAGCCGACCGTGGCACGAACGACGCGTGTGTGCGCTTACGACCGGCCCAACACCCGCCCCGATGGTGCGGATCTGTCCACGCCCGTGCCACAACCACACAGCGTGCAACAGGACGTCGATGACATCGTGAATTTGCTTTCCGCAGCGCGCATTTCGACACCGGTCGTCGTGGCCGCCCATTCCTACGGCGGCTTGGTCGCCGACCTGTTGGCGCGAACCCGTCCCGACTTGGTGAGCGGACTCGTCCTGGTTGATCCGGTGTCGGAGTTCCTACCCACACTGGGCAACCCCGAGCAGAATGCCGCGTTCAACCGGGACGCGCCGACCGCGGAAGACCCCGACGGTGAGGGCTTTTTCCCAGACGACGCATATGCCCGCATCAGCGCGGCGCCGCCGCTGCCGCACGTCCCCGCGATCGTTCTCAGCTCCGACAAGTTCCCGCCGCCCGCGCAGCTGAAGCCCGACAACTACACCCTGGCCCAAGTCCAGCAGGCCAACACCCTGCTGGCAGACGCGCTTGACACCGTCAACATGACGACCACCGACAGCGGCCACAACCTGATGCTCTACCAGCCCCAACTCGTCGCCGACCAGATCGTCGCAGTGGTGGATCGAGCACGGGCAGAATGACCGGCCGCTGACCGTTTGATGACCGCTGCGCCGGGTATGCCGAGCCCATGGTTAAACCCGTCACCGCCCTCAGCGCTGTGCTCGTTGCGCCCGTCGTCGTGCTCAGCGCCTGCACAACCAACCAGCCCAGCAAGGAATCGCCCTCACCGTCCCCGTCAGGGACCACCACCACGACAGCCGCACCGGCCGGCGCGCTGACCACTCAACTCAAAACGGCCAACGGGATTGCGGTCGCAAACGCGACCTTCGACTTCGCCAACGGCTTCGGAACGGTCACCGTCGAGACCGTGGCCCCCGGCATCTTGACGCCGGGCTTCCACGGCCTTCACATCCACTCGGTGGGCAAATGCGAAGCGAACTCGGTCTCGCCGACCGGCGGTCCGCCGGGTGACTTCAACTCCGCCGGTGGCCACTTTCAGGCTCCCGGCCATACCCGACAGCCGGCCAGCGGGGACCTGACGTCGCTGGAGGTGCGCAACGACGGCTCGGCGAAGCTGGTCACCACCACCGACGCGGTCACGGCTGCAGACCTGCTCGCGGGCGAGAAGACGGCGCTGATCATCCACGAGGGGCCGGACAACTTCGGCAACATCCCGACGCGCTATACCCAGGAGAACGGCGCGCCGGGCCCCGACCAGGAGACGATGTCCACCGGTGATTCCGGCAAGAGAATCGCGTGCGGTGTGATCGGATCGACGGCAGCCACCGCCACTACCACCACGGTTACCACCACGGCCCCCACCACAACGGCGACGACGACGGTGACGACCACGGGCGCCACCACGACGGCGCCTACTTCGGAGTCCAGCGGCACGGGAACCACCACAGTCACCGCTCCGAGCAGCAGCGCCGTCACCACCACCACGGAGACGGTCCCGCCGACCAACCCGGCGCCAGGGGGCTGACGTTCACCAACGCTTCACTTCGGGACCACCAAGTGGGGCAGTGTGTTGTGCTGCTGCAAGGGAACCGCTGTGGCACAGTGGAACACGATGACACAAAATACGAGGACGACGACCGCCACGCCGGTCTGGCGTGATCCGCTGTCGCTGTGCTTCGAGACACACCGCCGGTTTCTGGTGCTGCGTCTGCGGTATTCCTCTTCAATAATCAACGGCACCGACAAAATCAGGTCGGCCGGACGGAAGAGCGCCTAACCCCCGCGACGATGTTGCTGCGGTCCTATCAACGGAGCGGAATGTCGTGCCCTTGCCCGCGTTCATTCGCAGGTCGCGGGCCGAAGTAACGACGCTCTGCCGCATCGATGTGAACATCGTTGATGCTGGCTTCACGCCGCCGCATCAGACCGTTGTCGTCGAATTCCCACAGCTCGTTGCCATAGCTCCGATACCACTGACCCGACAGATCGTGCCATTCGTACTGGAACCGGACAGCGATGCGGTTCTCGCGAAAGCCCCACAGGCTCTTACGTAAGCAGTAGTCGAGTTCCTTCTCCCATTTGGCGGTCAGGAACGCGACGATATCGTCGCGCCCGGTGACGAAAAGGTCGCGGTTTCGCCAGACGGAGTCCTCGGTGTAGGCCAGACTGACGCGATGCGGGTCGCGGGTGTTCCAAGCATCCTCGGCCGCTTGGGTTTTCGCGACAGCGCTCTCGAGATCGAAGGGCGGAAACGGGGGCCTTGACTCGTCCATCCTTAGCATCTTTCCAAGTGAAGTTGATTGCGAGGTTAGCGCCGGTAGAGTCCGCGCGGTGGACATCGACCTGAACCTGCCGTCCGGGCGCATTCGGGCGCGGCGGTGGGGCGCCGAGGGCGCACCCCTGCTGTTGTGTGTTCGCGGCCTGTCGGCGAACCTCTGCGGATTCACCGATGTGGCCGAGCACCTGGCGAGCCCCGACCGTCAGGTCGTCGCCATCGACCTGCGCGGGCGCGGGCGCAGCGAGATCACGCCGCCCGGCAGCTACGGGGTCGAGAACCACGCCCGTGACATCCTCGACGTCGCAACCGCGTTCGGCGCCAACGAATTCGACCTCGCCGGCTGGTCGCTGGGCGCGCTGATCGCCATGCGAGTCGCGCTCCGCGACGGCGACCGCCTGCGCACTGTCACGTTGATCGACCACGCCGGGCCGGCGGACGCCGCCGCGCTGGCGCCGATCCGTGACGGTCTGGCCCGTCTTGACGCCGTCGTGCCGGCGCCGGACGCCTACCTCGAGGCGGTCCGCGCCGGCGGCGTGATCGACCCTTGGTCGCCGTTCTGGGACGCGTATTACACGTACGAACTCCGACAGCTCCCCGACGGCTTGTGGAGCCCCTCGACGTCGCGCGCTGCCGCGGAGGAGGACCTGTACCAGGAGTGGCCGAACGACTGGCGCGACCACTGGCGCGCTCTGACCATGCCGACCGTGCTCGTGCGCGCGATGAAGCCACTCAACGGCGCGCTGATCGTTCCCGATCGCGCCGTCGAGGCGCTCGCGGCGACGAACCCCGCGGTACGCGTGGTCCAGACACCGGAAAGCAACCACTTCACCTGCATACTCGATCCCGTCACGCTGACTGCGATGCAGGAGATCCTCTAGGCCATGAACGCCCGGATGAAGGTCGCGATTCTGGACGATTATCAGGATGTTGCGCTGAGCATGACGGACTGGACCCCGGTCACAGAGCGCGCCGACATCACGGTGTTCAACGACCACATCACCGATCCCGACCTCTTGGTGAACCGCCTCGCCCCGTTCGACGTCATCTTCGTCATGCGGGAACGGACACCGCTTCCCCGGGTGATCATCGAACGGCTTCCGCGACTGAAGATGATCGCATCCACCGGTCCGTTCAACGCCTCAATCGATATGCTGGCCGCCGCCGACCACGGGATTCACGTCGGAACGACCGGCGGCACGATCGCTTCGACAGTCGAGCTGACCTGGGCGCTGATCCTCTCGGCGTCACGCAACATCGTCGGGGAGAGCTTGGCGGTACGCAGCGGCGGGTGGCAGACATCGGTAGGCCGCGAGTTGGCTGGCCGCGTCCTCGGTGTGTTAGGACTCGGCCACATCGGCACGCGAGTCGCGCGGGTGGGTGCCGCGTTCGGCATGGAGGTCGTCGCCTGGAGTCAGAACCTCACCGAGGACGCCGCGGCCGGGGCCGGCGCAACCCGCGTTTCCAAGGATGAACTGTTCAACGGATCTGACGTGCTGACCATTCATGTGAAGTTGAGTCAGCGCTCACGGAACCTGGTCGGTGCCGCTGAGCTGGCGATGATGAAGCCGAACGCATTGCTGGTCAACACTTCTCGCGGACCGATCGTCGACGAGTCGGCGTTGGTGGACGCGCTGCGATCACGGTCGATCGGGGGAGCGGCACTCGATGTCTTCGATGCGGAGCCACTGCCCGCCGGGCATCCGTTGCGGACCCTCGACAACGTGCTGACCACCCCGCACATCGGATACGTCGCCGATCGCCCGTACACGATCTTCTACCGCGACGCGGTCGCCGCCATCTCCACCTGGCTCGACGAACATGCCGGGTGAGCACGGTCGTTCGGTCCTACGGCGCGCAGTGCGCCAGCTTGTGGATCGAGACCGCGTAATCGCCTCCGGTGTACGGCTCGCGGTCCCAGGTCCCCCACCGCGCCGCCGGCGCAAAGCCAACCGCCTCCGCGAGCCGGTCGTATTCCGCGAGAGACACGCGGTCCGGCCGCAATTGGAAGCCCGACACGAGCAAGCCCTCGGGGAAAAGATGCAGGGCAAGCTCGTGCAGAACGGGTCCTTCGGTTCCCGGATCAACGAAGATCATCACGTTTCCGGCAAGAACTGCAAGGTCGAACTCGTCGTCGAGACTCGCCGTAAGATCGGCGAGATCTGCTTGGATCCAACGTAGTTCGGGACTCTTAGCATGCGCCGTAGCGAGCATTCGCGCGTCAGAATCCACGCCAACCACCGAGATACCCCGCCGCGCTAACTCGATCGCCACCCGTCCGGTACCACAGCCGGCGTCGAGCACACGGGTGCCGCCCGACTCGCGAAGCAGCGTCTCAACCAGATCAGCTTCGCCATGAATGTTCTTGCCCTTGGCAGCCAGGGAATCCCACCGTGCGTCGTAACCGTCGCCGCGCGGCAAGCCGCTTCCGCGCCACCGGGTGCCCACAGTAATCAGCCCTGCAGCCCGGCTGCGGAGGCGAAGGCGCGGAGCTCGCGCTCGATATCGGATCCTGCGGGCTGATAGACGAGTTCAGTCACACCGAGGGCAGCGAGCCCGGCGATCTTTTCCGGGATTTGATCGGCGGTGCCCGTCAACCCCGCGGAGCTGGCGAGCGGGATGAGGTCCACGACGTGCGGCTCATCACGTGCGTTGGCCTTCACCAGATGACCCGCGTGAATGGCGAGATGGCGCTCGCCCTCGGGGTACGCCTCAATCGCCTCGCGCCATCCGCGCCCGCCCGGTAGCGCGTCGACCGCGTCCGCACCGCCGCGCTCGTACAGGGCGTGGTAGAGCACCACCGCCGCGGGCCCGGCTGCGTCGATGGCCCGCGGCGACGTCAGCTCCTCGCCCTGGTCGAGCACGGTGCCGAAAGTCAGCAGCGCCCGCCAGTCGGTGACGTTCGCGGCGTCGGGTTGCGGTACTGCTGCCGAGAAGACGCCGTCGCCGAGCTCGGCCGCGACGGCGAGCCCCTTCGGGCCGTCGGCGCCGATCAGGATCGGCACGTCGATCGGTCGCTCCGCTCCGAAGCCGGGCAGGTGCAGCATGCGCAGGACCGCCCCGCCCCATTCCGCGGACTCACCGGCGAGCAGAGACTTCACACACCGGACGTACTCGGCGACCCGCCGCCACGGGATTGGTCGGGTGCCCAACGCCATCCGCCCGGTGAAACCCGAGCCGATCGCCACCGCGACTCGACCGGGCGCTTGGCCGACAAGCTCGGCGATCGCGGCGGCGTTGACCATCGGATGGCGCAGGCTCGGGACGAGCACCCCCGGCCCCAGACCGATGCGCGACGTGCGCTCAGCGCACCTGCTCAGCACCATCCACACGTCGGGGTAGAGGGCCGGAGAGTCATAGAGCCACGCCCGCTCGAATCCGAGGGCCTCGGCGAACTCCGCATGCGCCGGAGTGTCAGACGACGTCGCAAACGCGCACGAGATCAACATGTCCTGACACTAACGACTCGAATGACCTCTCGAAGACCCTGCGCGAGAACCCGACAGTGGCGTCACGGCACCAGCGGAGGACGGCAGACGTTGGCTGCCGGATCCCACCACCAACCGTTGTCGCACGCCAAAGGCGTAGGTGCGACGGGCCGGCACACGTTGCCCATCGGGTCCCACCACTGGCCGAAATCGCACGCCAGCGGCACCAGCGACCGGCACACGTTGCCCACTGGATCCCACCACTGGTCACTGTCGCAATCCGCCGAGCTCACGCCCGGCGACACGACCGTCACAAAAGCCATCGAAGCTATCGCCGATGCGATCACAGCGGCCAGACGGCTGACGTACTTTCGCATCCCATTCCTCCCTGGTGTGGACCCGTTGCTTCACAGTGCTTACCCAGTCTCGGCAAAGGTATACATCGCGGTGGTGGCGCTCGCCGTCGGCGATGTGAGATCTCGGCTGGCGGCCCCAGGATTTGGTAGCTCAGAGCACGTCGGTCAATTGCGCCAACCGCTCATCGAGCGTGGCGTGGAAGTGCCCGATAGCGCTTTCGTGAGTGCCGAACTCCACGAACGGGTTGGCGCCGGCATGCAAGCCTCGTTGTACGCCCGCCGACATCTCGTTGTCCTCCACCCCGCCCCGCGCAAGCAGGGTGGCCCGACCCAAGGCCTCGTTCTGTTGGCCGGCGTTGATCGATGCCCGTTGGGCGACATCGGGTGTGACCATGGAGTACATGGTGACCGTGGAGTGCTCGACGTCGACGGGATCGATCACGACAAGGAGTACGAGGTCGGGGAATGTCGCCACCATGACGTTCGGAAACAGGTGATACACGTACGTCACCCGTGCGTTCGTCGACCACGTTGCCTCCGGACGATCGCGCAGCCTTTCAATATTGCGGTACGGGAATGTGATTCGACTGTGCGGACCGAACTTCTCCACCACGTTGAGGTCGTCGTACTGCAGCGGGAAGAAGGTCTCCGCGTGCGTCGAGCGGATGTGATAGCCCTCCAAGAATTGTTCGACGAGCACCTTCCAGTTCATCGCCCGCTCAGTGGAATTCACATTCACGAGCCGCTGCGCCGGCAGTAACTTGTCACGCCACGGACTCCCGTCGGCGTAGCCCTGCAACGAGGCGATGCCGGGGGAGTTCAGCGGGCCGATCACGATCAGGCCGTCGACCTCGTTGCTCACGACCTCGACCAGACCGCGCGTCGACATGTCCAGATCGGGGAATGCGTCGGCGTGAGGAACGTGCGCAAGCGAGCCGTCGAGCCGGTACGTCCAGCCGTGGTAGCGGCACACCAGCGCACGGGAACAACCGGCACTTTCGACAAGCGACATCCCACGATGACGACATGCGTTGCGGAACACCCGGGCCCGACGGTCAGACCCGCGCACGGCGAACAGGGGCGCGCCGAAGACGTCACGCTGGACGTGGTCACCCGGGCGGGGGATCGCGGCGGATGGGGCGAGCACGCTCGGCATCGAGCGCAGCAGCCGGAGTTCGTCGGCGAATCGAGCGGGGTCGAGGTAGTTCTCGACGGGCTCACGCCAAGCGTCCCCTTCGTCGGTCGTGCCGGCGTCGATATGAGCAAGGATCCGCCGGACGATCTCCACGTCATCGGCAACCAAGGACTTTGTCGGCGTGCTCATGTATGTCAGTATCACGCTATGGGCACCACGCGTCAACGATTCCGTGACACGCAAAAGGCCCGCGTCAGCGAGCTGATCGGCGACCAGCCGCTCAGCGCTCGGTCGGTGCTCGCGTCGGCGCTATTGGGCGCAGATCAGCCTCGACTGCCGGTGAGCGCGCTCGTCGCGATGGCCTCGTTGTTCGGCATCAGCACCGGCGCCGCACGCACATGCCTGTGGCGAATGATCTCCAGCGGAGAACTCACCAGCGACGACGGGACCTACGCGCTCGCCGGGCGGCTGCTCGAACGGCGCCGGCGCGTCGACGACGCTTCCAGGATCGACGACATCGCCGAGCGGGTGTGGGACGGGACCTGGGAGCTGGCGATCGTCTCGCTGGAGCGCAGGCCGGCGTCCGATCGCCTGGAGCTTCGGAAGGCAGCGATCGCCCTGCACCTCGCCGAGCTGCGCGAGGGTGTGTGGATACGTCCGGACAACCTTGACCCGCAACGGCTTCCGGCGTCACGCGCCGTACTCGACCAGCAGTGCACCCACTTTCACGGCGCCGCAACGGATATCACCGCCGACACCATGCGATCACTGTTCGACCTCGATGCGTGGGCGGATGATGCAAGAAGCCTCATCGAGGCGATGACCGACGAGCTCGACGCCACAGGACCGGGGGATTTCACCTACCAGTTCGCCTTGTCGATCGCGGTGGTCCGCCACCTTCAGCTCGACCCGCTGCTACCTGCCGAGCTCAACCCTGAACGCTGGCCTGGACGCGCGTTGCGCAGCACCTACCGTCGTTTCGACGAAGCATTCAAACAGCGAATGAACAGCGCCTTCCGCCGATCACCCGGATGACGGTGCCGGCGCGCCCTTCACGCGGCGGTCACCGCCGTTGCGGGCCTGCCAGAACCGGTAGACCTCGACGGCATCCTCGCGCGGTTCGTAGCGCATCGGAAGGCGCCGCTGGTCCCACTGCTTAGCGAATTCGTCGTAGAAGTTGTTCAGCTCGAAGTACTTTCGGTCATCGACGTAATACGGCTCGTAAGCGTCGCGCGAAGTCAAGAAGATGACTTCGTCCGGCGAGCAGTAATACAGCGAGCCCAGACACATCGGGCAGGGGTGGGCGAGAACGTAGATCGTGGTCCCTGTCAGATGCTCGGTGCCAAGCTTGATACATGCCTCGCGGATCGCGAGGATCTCCGCATGCGCGGTCGGGTCATGAGTCTGAGCCACGCGGTTCGGGCTCTCGGCCAACACCTGACCGTCCTTGACGATGACCGTCGCGAACGGGCGGCCGCCCTCTGCCACATTGGCTCGAGCGATCGAGATAGTGCGCTGCGCGAAATCCATGTCGCAGCCGCCTAGCCCAGTCGCCTGACGCGGCCGGCGTAGCTCAGTGCGTGCTCGTAGGTCTCGAGGTTGTCGCGAGAAATCTTGGCGTGCACCGGGCGTTCCAAGAGAAAGCGCAGCACCGGGTTGTATGCGTGATACGTCTCGTGGAACGTGAGAATGGTGGTGCCGTCCGGCTGTTCCTCGAGTTCGTGGTAGCCCTCCGCACGGGACCACAGCGGTTTGCCGACCGCCACGTAACGGGAAATCCTGTCGATCTTCGCCTCGGTCACCGTCTCCCACGAACGCCCCTTGCCGCCCGACAGGAGGTACTTGGGCACCTCGAAGACACAGGTGCGGACCAGACCCTCACCGGCTTCGTCACCTTCGTTCAGGATCTCCATGCTGCCGGTGGGCCACTCGAGGACGCGGGGCCGCGGCGAATTCGGTGGCACCTTCGGATGTAACACCCGCCAGACCTTCCGCGGGGGTGCGTCGACATGAAATCGCACAGTGTAGGTCTGCATCAGCACTGTCTCCTCTTCGCGCGAGCGCTCATCGGTTCTCTCCCCAGGTGTTCCAGTAGGTGATCGTCTCCGGCGGCGGGCGCGAAGCAGGCCGGAAGTCGGTGCCGATCGTGTACGCCACCGGAAACAGCGCAGCCTGCGTCGCGGTGTCGGGGATACCGAGCACCTCGGCCACCTCGCGCTCCTTGGCCAGATGCATCGTCGTCCACACCGATCCCAGACCGCGGGACCGCAGGGCGAGCAGGAAACTCCACCCGGCAGGAATGATCGACGCCCAGGCCGATGCGGCGACCAGCAGGTTACTGCCGTCGAAACGACTTTCCAGACAAGGGATTACGTGGACGGGAACTTGGGCCAGAGTCTCGGTGAGACCGAACGCGCTGCGGTACACCCGCTGGGTCTGAGGGTCCGATGCGCCCGCAGCGGCCTGGGCGAGATATTCGGCACCGATGCTGCGGTAGATGTCGGCGATGGCGGCGCGCTTGTCGGCATCGGTGATCACGACCCAGCGCCAGTCTTGCGCATTGCTCGCGGTGGGCGCCTGCATCGCGAGGCGCACGCACTCGAGGATGACGTCGCGGCCGACCGGCCGCGTCAGGTCGAGGCGTTTGCGCACCGCCCGCGTGGTGGTGAGCAGCTCGTCGACCGAGGAGATGTCCACCCGTCGCTCAGACGTCGATCGCGCAGGACTGGTCGACGCCGAGCACGGTCAATGACCGCCCGAGGCCGAGGAAGACAGCCACGCACAGCGTGAGGTCGAGGATCTCCTCGTCGCTGAACAACGCGCGCAGGCGCCCGAAGAACGCATCGTCGATGGAGGCATGCTCGTTGGCGAAGCGCTCGGCGAACTCGATCGCAAGGCGCTGCCGCGGCGTGTAGCCGGGGTAGGTGGCGTACGCCGCGACGTTCTCGTAGAGCTCTGGCGCGATGCCGGCGTCGAGCACCGACGGGGCGCGGAAGCCCGAACAGGCGATGCAGTCGTTGATCTGTGCGATGCGCATCCTCGCCAGCTCACGCTCTTCGGCCGGCAGGATGCTTTCCTGATAGGCGCCGCGGATCATCCGCTCGACCATGCCGCCGAGCTGCGGCCGCAACGTCCAGATCATCGCGGCCTCGCCACCGGGACCGTCCGGCACGTCGAGCCTAGCCATGAGCCAACTTCCTGCACGCGCACACCAATACGCCTCTGAGGAAACCAGATTGTCGGCATCGCTGTCCAGATGCCTCCGTCAAGGTTCTGGGCACGCCCAACCGCCAAGCTCGCCGAGGTCGAGATGTTCTACTCGAAACACCCTGGCCTGCCGGTGATCTACCGCTTCGCGGGTCACGAGGGTTACGACGGCGTGATGCCCGGTCGAAGCGCCCCCGAACCCGCTCATCTTGTGAACCGTGGACAGGTCGAGACGTCGGGATTGGGTCGCGGCGTGCTGTTCATGCACGAAGTGCACAAGGTGCGGGGGCGCGCCGAGGACGAATTCGAGGCCGCATTTCGCGAGGGCTGGATGCCCACGCTCGCCGCCGGTGACGACGCCCGGTTGCTGTGGTACGCCAACCACGCGCACGGCAGCGGCCCCGCATACACGGTCGTCACGGTGACCGCCGTTCGAGACGGACCGGCGTGGGAGCGCCTCGCCCTGCGGGTCCAGAAGGGCGACCTGCGCCAGTGGATGCGCGAGCTGGATGAACTCCGCCACGACGTCGAGGCCAAACTGCTTGTGCCGCTTGTATGGTCGCCGCTACAAGAGCTGGACCTCGACGAGATGCCCGTCGATGGGCGCGAGCACGAGCTGACCCTCTACATGGAAGACACGATGTGGCCGTACGAGGACAAGTTCGATGAGTACATCGACCGATGCGGCGAGGTGTACGCCAAGAGCATCGACCGGCCCGACGCCGCTGCTGACGATCGAAGCCGCATTTCAGCCGGCCCTCGGCAGCCACCTGCGCCGCGAAGTGGCGTTGATGCAGCGCATCCATCGAACCGGAGGCGCTGCTCAAACTGCTTCAAACCGAGATTGCCCCCGAACACCGCGCCCGCGGCACGTGGATGCACGACGCCCTGGAGCTGCGCGATCAGTGGACAAGCCGGCTGCTGCGGACCTCGTCGTGGTCACCGCTGTTTTGAGCCGCGCATGAATATCGGCACGATCATCGACGCCGCCGCGGCCGGTGATCCGGACCGCGCCGCACTCATCATCGACGGGCGCACTATCAGCTACGGCGAGCTGGCCGCGGCGGTCGGCCAGTGCGCCGCTCGCCTGGCCGCCGAGGGGCTGGCCGGCATGCGCGTCGCGGTCGTCGACGTCGGAAGCATGCTGTCGATCGCGACGATGCTCGGTGCCGCACGGATCGGCGCAGCCGCGGCGCTGATGAACCCCGCACTGACACCGCCCGAGCTGCGGGGGCTACTGGCGAACGCCGGGTGCGCCACCGTGGGGGTTGCGGGAGAGGCGTACACCGACCGGCTCCGTGAAGCCGGTGCGGCCAAGGTGCTTACGGTCGCCGACCTGTTGGGCGATGGCCCGGCCTCCGCGGCGCCGCCCGCCGGGGACGTCGACGACCGGGAGGCTCTGGTCCTTTTCACGAGCGGCACGACCGGGCTCCCGAAGGCGATCGGCATCACCAACGGGCAGCTGAGTGCGCGAATCGGCGGAGTCACAGCACCATTCCGCGCCGACACGCCGCCAACGGTGAGCATGATGTGCGTCCCCTTCTTCCACGTCGGCGGCGCCATCGGCACGCTCGGCAACTTGTACTCGGGCAACACCTATGTGGTGCAGGATCGGTTCGACGCAGGCGAGTGGTTGCGTCTCGTGCAGGAGCACCGGGTGGCCAGTCACATTCATGGTGCCGACGATGCTCCAGCGAATCCTCGACCATCCCGACTTCGCCAGCACCGACCTGTCGTCCCTTTCCGCCATCGCGTACGGGGCGGCCGCCGCGCCCCTCAGCTTGGTGCGTCGGGCGATGGTCGCGATGCCGCATGTGGGGTTTGCCAATGTGTTCGGTCAGACAGAGACCCTCGGCGCCTACACCACCCTGTTGCCCGACGACCACCGCGACCCCGCCCGCGCAGGTTCTGTGGGCCGTCCGTTACCGGGGGTTGAGATCCGCGTCGTGGACCCCGACACAGGGATCGACGTCGAGGCGGGGACAGTCGGCGAGTTGTGGGTGAACACCAGCCAGAACGTCACTGCAGGCTGGCTGCACACCGGTGATCTCGCCCGCCAAGATGCCGACGGCTACATCTACCCGAGCGGCAGGCTGAAGGACACCATCAACCGCGGGGGAGAGAAGTTCGGGCCGATCGAGGTCGAGGAGGCGCTACGTTCCCATCCGGCGGTGAGTGACGTGGCCGTCGCCGGAATCGCCGACGAGGAGATGGGCCAGCGGGTAGGGGCCGCGGTGGTCGCACGCTCTCCGGTGACGCTCGAGGAGCTGCGATCGCACTGTCGCGAATTGATCGCCTATTTCAAGCTCCCCGAGCGAATGATCGCCGTCGACCACATCCCGTACAACGACACCGGCAAGGTCAATCGCCGTCAGCTTGCGGCGCTGATTGCGGACGGGACCTGAACCAGCGAGAGGAGTCGCCGTGCTGTTCCTTCACGAGACGCACAAGGTGGTCGGCGCGCGCGAAGACGATTTCGAGGCCGCCTACCGCGAGGGCTGGATGCCCACGCTCGCCGAAGGCGGACGACGCGCGACTTCTCTGGTACACCAACCACGCTCACGGCTCCGGGATGTCCTACAACGTGGTCACGATCACCGGCATCGCCGACGGTGCCGCGTGGGAGAGCCTGGCCCGGCGCGCCCAGACCGGGGATCTGCGGCCGTGGATGCGCGACCTGGACAACCTCCGCCACGAGGTGACGGGCAAGATTCTGCTGCCGGTCGAGTGGTCGCCGCTCCAGGAAGTGGACCTGGCAACCGTGCCAACCGATGCCGCGACGCATCCGTTGAGTTTGTTCATGGAGGACACTGGCTGGCCCTCCGCACCGCTCGACGACTACATCCGCTCGTGGGACGAGATCTACTACCGGCCGATCTCCAAGTCCTCACGGCTGCTCGACATCCAGGCGTGCTTTCAGGTGGCACACGGGAGCTACAAACGACGAGAAGCGATGCTGTGGCAGAAGATTGACGCAGCCAATAACTACGCGGTTCTCGTACACCTGCTGACCAACGACATCCCGCCCGAGCATCGGGGACCGGGCACCTACATGTTCGACGCGCTGCAGTACCGCGATCAGTGGGAGAGCCGACTTCTGCGGACGTCCGCCTGGTCGCCGCTCTATTAGGGGTGCGGCACCTGAGCCATCATGCCGCCCAGTTGAAGCCAGGCTTGCATCGGCGAGAGAGAGGGGGCGGCGCCGTATCCGTTGTCATCTGCCACGCCTGACAGCCAGTTGTCTTGAACGACTTGTCGCTCGCGTCGATCTGTACAACCTGCGCCTTCTTGGTCATCGCGTTGTCGACCGTGTTCCCGTCGCTGCCCACCCGCTTCCAGTAGCACGTGCTGTCCGTGACAGGTCCGGGCGAGCTGTACGTCCCGGGCGTGATGTCTGCCCCCACCGCGTACGTGCCGTCGTGATCCATGGCCGTCTGGGGCGCAGCCGCGGCCGGACCAGAGGCCGGCGGCCCGGGGAGAGGCCCGGGCGACGGCGGCACAGGCGGGTCGGCGCTGGCAATGCCCGACAATGGGCCACAAGCGACAACGACAAGCGTTGCAGCGGCAAACGCCATGGTTTTCAACCTCACAGGGATGCAGCTTACGCGTAGGCGAGCAACAGCGGCACGCGTTGCTCCGCGCTGGTAACCGATCCGTGATGCCCGACAAGCGACGATTCCAGCGGTTCGACAGTCCGCCTCACCACAGCTGACGAGCCGCGAGCCGCCGCGATCACGTCGCCGATGCGCGACCGCACCGCGTCGCCAATCCGGTCTCCGAACCATCCGGCGGCGATGGCCTCCTCTCGTGACACCACCCATGCCCGCTCGCCGAGCGTTTCCCGCCATGCCGAGAGCACGGCATCGGCAGCCCCGTCGGCAACGTACACATGCCGCGCCCGCGGCTCCCCGCCGATGGCCTGCACACCATCCGTCAGCGGCTCACAATCGTCGACGTCCACGACATCAGCGGTCTCGACCGCGACCATTCCGTGGTCGGCCACGACCGCGAGCAGCCCACCGGGCGGCAGCCCTTCCACGACGGACTCCACCAGACGGTCGACCTGCCGCAGCTGCATCCGCCACGCCGCCGACCCCGGGCCGTAGAGATGCCCCAGCAGGTCGAGCTCGCTGTGATAGCCATAGCAGAAACCACCGTCCGCGACCGCGGCCCGCACAGATGCGCCCAGGTCACCGAGGGCTTGCACGCCGACGTACCGAGCGCCGCGCAGAACGGCGCGGGTCAACCCCGAGTCGGTGAACTCCGCACCGGAGACGACACTCACCGCGACTCCCGCGGACGCCGCCCGCTCGAACGTCGTCGGCATCGGTTGCACGTGCTCGGGCGGGAGGTCGTCGCGGAGGTCGTTTCCCCACGGGTGCGGACGCCAACGAAGCGCGTTGATCACGCCGGCGCCGGGTAGTCGGAAGGAGTAGCCGACCATGCCGTGCAGGCCGGAACGGCAGCCGGTGCCGATCGCGGCGAGCCCGGCCACCGTGGTGGAGGGAAACCCCACCTGCAGCGTCTGGCCCCGCAGCCCGGCCATCACAGGGGCGTCTCCCGCGTAGTTGTCCAGCAGCTCGGCGCCGAGTCCGTCGACAAGCAGCACGCACGCTCCAAAGACATTCTCCCGCAAGCGGATTCGGCTGTCGAAGCCGGGCACGCCCATCGCGGTCAGCACCGATGGCACCACGTCCGCAAGGTGGGGAATGCCCGGGTCCGGCCGCGGCAGGCTCATGCTTTTCAGCCTGCCAGGGTCGCGGCTCAACGGCCACAATCATCGTGCTGCGGCGCGAGCGCCCTACCATATGCCTCTGACAGATCGCCCATATCGAAATACTCTTGTCCACAGGCGATTTGGGGTTGTGGACAGTCGGAGCGCGCGTCGCTGGCTCGCGTCATAATTCGAATATGCGTTCGCCTGCGCTACTTGATCGGGACGGCGTGATGGCCGTGCTCGAGAAATATCGCGCGGCGGTGTCCGAGCTTGTCGACTTGCCGTTGGACGTGCTGGACATACCCGATCTGTTCACGGTGCTCGACACCGTGGAGGCCGGACGGTGCCAGGTGCCGGCGGTCGAGCACTGCGCCATCAACAAGATCGCGGCGCAGGCCACCCCGGAGCAGATCGGCAAGTCGCTGAAGAAGGTGCTGGCCGACCGGTTGCGCATCAAGCCGGGTGAAGCGCGGCGCCGGATTGCGGACGCGGAGATGCTCGCGCCGCGTTCAGCGATGACCGGGGAACCGTTGGCGCCGCTGTGGACGGCCACCGCGGCCGGGCAGCGGGCAGGTGAAATCAACGCCGACCATGTTAGGGAGATCCGGCGGTTCTTCTGCCAACTGCCCTGCTGGGTCGATGGGTCCACCCGCGAGCGTGCCGAACGACAACTCGCTGAAAATGCCGCCAAACACCGCCCCGATGAGCTTCGCATGCTGGCGGAGAAGCTGGCCGACTGCATCAACCCCGACGGCAACTTCACCGACGAGGACCGCGCCCGCGCCCGGGGCATCACGCTCGGTCGCCAAGACATCGACGGCATGACCAAGATCACTGGGTGGCTCACCCCGGAGGCCCGCGCAGGATTCGATGCGGTGCTGAGCAAGTGGGCGGCTCCGGGCATGTGTGATCCCGCTGACGAGTCCCCGAGAATGGACGGCAGCGCGCCTGAGGAAGCTGTCAAAGCCGATGCCCGCAGCGCGGCCCAGCGCAATCACGACGCACTGAATGCAATGTGTCGCAGCGTGCTGGCATCCGGCGAGCTTGGCAGCCATCACGGCTTGCCTGTCAGCATCGTGGTCACGACGACGCTTCAGGAACTCGAATCGGCGGCGGGCATCGCCGGCACCGGCGGGGGCAGCTGGTTGCCGATGCCCGACGTGATCCGAATGGCCGGCCACGCACGCCACTATCTGCGCATCTACGACAAACACACCGGCCGTGAGCTGTATTTAGGTGAAACCAAGCGTATCGCCACCCCGGCTCAGCGAATTGTGTTGCACGCCAAGGACCGTGGCTGTACCCGCCCCGGCTGCACCGCACCTGGATACCTGTCGGAGGTTCACCACGTCGACGAATGGGCCGCCCACCACCGCACCGACATCGACACCTTGACTTTCGCGTGCGGGCCCGATCACCGACTGCTCGACGAGGAAGGCTGGACCACCCGCAAGAATGCCGATGGCATCACCGAATGGATACCGCCACCACACCTTGACTTCGGCAAACCCCGCACCAACGGCTACTGGCATCCCGAACGCTACTTCCGGATGGACAGCGAGGATGACGGCCCCTAGCGCGTCAAAATAGCGAAAGCCTGCAGTACCGCGGTCGCTGCAGCCAGCAGAATGCCGATCACCGCGGGCGCGGTCTTGACGACGCCATCGCGGGCGCGCAGGTGAAAAGCGACCGCTCCGACGGACAGAAGAGCCAGGCCGATCGCCGCGGCGATGCCAATCGGTGCCCATGCCAGGCCCACCAACACGCCGATGACGCCGGCCAGCTCGAGTATTCCGATCACCCGCCACAGCGTCGGCGAGACCCCGAGATGATCACGGATCGCCAGCGATTGCGGAGCACTGAGCAGTTTGATGGAGCTCGAGAACGCGAAAAGAAGCGCCAGCAAGATCGTCACGACAACGGTGGCAATCACCGTCTCAGAGTACGGGCGCTTCGGCCGCAGGTAAGGCGGCTTTACTCGATCTTGACCGCGTGTTGAATCGTCCCACCGACGATGGTCGACGTGAGTACGCTTCCATCGGTGGAACTGGGGGTTTTGGGACCTCTCCAGGTCCGGCAAGACGGTGCGCCCGTCGCGATCCCGGGCGCCAAACCGCGCGCCATCCTCACGATGCTCGGGCTGCACGGCGGCTCGGTTGTCTCGGCCGACACGCTGGTCGAGCTGCTCTGGGGCGATGATCCGCCGCGCACCGCCGCCAAGGCCCTGCAGACCCACATCTCCTCGCTGCGCCGCACCCTCGGCGACGGCGTCGTGGTGACGGAGGGATCGGGCTGGACCCTCGCCGGGGCCGAGGTTGATGCCTCGCGTTACAAGTTGGCCGCCAGGATGGGCCGTGACGCCGCCGCCGCCGGCGACACCAGCCAGGCGGTGGCCCGCTTCGAGGAGGCGCTGACCCTCTGGCGCGGAATCCCCGAACTGCCCGATGGCCGGCGCGGAGCATCCGAGAAGACGCGCTGGATCGAGGGCCATGCCGCGCTGGTGGAGGACCGGGCCGATGCGCTGCTCGCGACGGGTCGCGCCGCCGAGATCATCGGCGAGCTCGAGGCCGCGGTGGCCGACGCGCCGCTGCGCGAGAGGCGATGGGGCCAGCTGATGCTCGCCCTCTACCGCGCCGGCAGGCAGGGTGAAGCCCTTGGCGCTTATCAACGGGCACGGTCGCTGCTGGCCGACGAGCTGGGGGTCGATCCAGGGCCGGATCTTCGGCGGCTCGAGGCCGCGATCGTCGCCCAGGACGTCGCGTTGGATATCGCTGTGGCACAACACCTTCCGACAGTGACCCGCGCCGTGACCTTCCTGCTCACCGACATCGAGGGGTCGACCGCCGCATGGGAGGCAGACGCCGACGCCATGGCGGTGGCGCTCGCCCGCCACGACGAGCTCGTCGAACAGGTCGTCACGTCCCGCGGAGGACGGCTGATCAAGACGCGCGGCGAGGGCGACGCCACGTTCTCGGTCTTCGAGCGACCGTCGGCGGCGGCCGCCGCCGCCATCGAGCTGCAAGACGCGATCATCCACGAGCCGTGGGCGTTGCGGGAGCCGATGCGTATCCGCGTGGCACTGCACACCGGCGAGGTCGAGCTGCGCGACGGCGACTACTTCGGTCGGGCGGTCAACCGCGCCGCCCGCCTGCGGTCGCTGGCCGCGGGTGGCCAGATCCTGTGCTCGGGTGCGACCGCCGAGCTCGTCATCGACTCACTGCCCGACGACGTTGTGCTCGCCGATCTGGGGATGCGCCAGCTGCGCAACCTCGCGCGCCCGGAGCACGTTTTCGAGCTCCGGCTGGAGACCGCCGACGACGATCCCGAGACGCGCACAAGCGATGCGCCTATGGAGCGGCCCGGCCTGCCCGCGGTGCTGGCCGGCCCCGGGCCGTTCGTCGGGCGCGGCCGCGAGCTCGAGCGACTGTTTTCCGACGTGGCAGACCGCGCTCGCCGGTGGCATGCGCGCGGTGCTGATCGCCGGCGAACCGGGTGTCGGCAAGACGCGGCTGGCCGGCGAATGGTCCCGGCAGGCCTACGAGCAGGGCGCCGTCGTGCTTTACGGCCGCTGCGACGAGGACCTCGGTGCGCCCTACCAGCCGTTCGCGGAGGCCCTGCGTTCGCTGGTGCCGTGCCTCGGTGCCAACCGGCTGCGCGGGCTGCGCGGCGTCGAAGCACTGCTTTCACTGGTTCCCGGGCTGACCGACGTCCTGCCCGATCTGGCCGCGCCGACCCGCGCCGACCCGGACACCGAACGCTACGCACTTTTCGACGCCGTCGTTGCGCTGTTGGGAGTCGCCTCCACGAGCGCGCCCGTCGTCCTGATTCTCGACGACCTGCACTGGGCAGCCAAGCCCACGCTGCTGCTATTGCGGCATCTCCTGCGCTTCGGCGAGCACGCCCGCGTGCAGATCGTCGGCACGTACCGCAGCACCGACCTCGACCGCTCCCACCCACTGGCGGCGATGCTCGCCGACCTTCACCGCGACGGCACCGCCAGCCGCATTCAGCTCAGCGGCCTCGACGAGGACGACGTCACCGCGTACGTCGCCGAGGCCGGCTACGACGACGAAGAACTCGCCCGGGCGTTGGCGTCGGTCACCGGTGGCAACCCGTTCTTCCTCATCGAGGCCCTGCGTCATGTCGACGAAAGTGGCGGCCGTTGGGATCCGAGCACCCTGCCGCAGGGGGTTCGTGAAGCCGTGAGCCGCCGACTTTCTCGGCTTCCGGCGGAGACGAACAAGGCCCTCGCCGCGGCCGCGGTCGTCGGCAGCCGGTTCGCGCTGGACCTGGTCGAGCGCGTGGTCGACGAGGACCTCGTCGACGCGTTCGACGAGGCGTGCAAGGCCGGCATCGTCATCGAAGAGCCCGGTGGTCGCTACCGGTTCAACCACGCCATCGTCCGACAGTCGCTGCTCGCCGAGCTGGCGTCCGTGCGGCGCATGCGGCTGCACCAGCGCATCGCCACGACGCTGGAGAACGAGCCCGGCGCCGACGACGAGCTGCTGGCCGAACTGGCTCACCACTACTTCGAATGCGCGTGGGCGGGAAACGCGGCCAAGGCCGTCGAGTACTGCCGGCGTGCGGCGGACCAGGCGATGGCCCGCCTGGCCTACGAAGGCGCCGCCGACCTCTACGACCACGCCCTGCACGCGCTGGAGGAGCTCGACGACGAGCTGCCCGACCGTGACGACCAGCTGGCCGAACTGCTGGTCGCGCGCTGCGAGGCGCTGCTGGCCGCGGGTGACGTGGCTTCGGCGGCGGGCGCGGTTGCGCAACTGCAAGAAGCGACGCTCGATTCAGCCCGTCTCGCGGCATGGGCGACGTGCTTCGACGGCCAACTCTCGATGCTGATCCATCCCGAGCGACTGGACGAGGTCGAAGCCGCGTTGGGGGCGGCCGCCGACAAGCTGGCCGAATTAGACGACGCCGCGGGGGAAGCCAAGGCGCACACCGTCCGAGCCACGTGCCTCGCCCGCCTCGGGCGAATCGGCGACTGCGAAATCGCCCTGGACGACGCTCTCACCGCGGCGCGGCGCGCGCGTGAACACCGCCGGGTGAACGCGGTGCTGGCGGGCGCGCCACTTGCGGCGCTGTGGGGCCCCAACCCGGTTCCGCGCGCGGGCGGGCGGTGTCTTGACGTGGTGCGGCTGCTCCGAATCACGACCGACTCGCCCGCCGTCGAAGCGACGTCGACGCGGTGCCAGGCCGTGTTGGAGGCGTTTCGCGGCCGCGCCGCCGCGGCGCGACGGATGATCGACTCGGCCCGGCGCACGGTCACCGAGCTCGGCCTGCGCCATGCCCTTCTCGAGGTCGAGCAGTTCGCCGGCATCGTCGAGCTCGTCGTCGACGATCCTGCTGCGGCCGAGCCGCATCTGCGTCAGGCCTACAACGGTTTTCGTCGGATGGGCCTCGACGCCGACACCGCCGAAACCGCCGCGCTGCTGGGCCGCGCCTGTCTGGCGCTCGACCGAGACGCCGAGGCCGACGAATTGTGCACGGAGAGTGAGCGTCTCGCCGGCCACGCGCTGAAGGCGTCGATCGCCTGGCGCACGCTTCGGGCACAGCTGCTGTCGCGCCGAGGTGATCACGACGAGGCCCGGCGGGTCGCCGAGGCCGCTGTCACCCTGGCCGAGCGCACCGACGCATTGGTCGATCACGGCGACGCATGTCTGGCGCTGGCGACGGTGTTGGACGCCGCCGGCGACGCCGCGGGGGCGCGAGCCGCCGCCGAGCGGGCAGTCGACCTGTACGAACGGAAAGGGGCTGCGGCACTTGCTGAGAAGGCGCGCCTCGTTCTCGGTGCCGAACTATCGACTGCGCCGGCCGCCACGGAACCGGCCAGGTCGAGCTGGACAATGCGTGCGTGCGAGCGATCGGCCGCCTCGATGATGCTCTCGAACGCGAGGCCTGGGATGAGGTCGAGCAGCAGTTCGCAACCGAGATCTCCGCTGAGAGATCGCCGGAAGATAGTCGGCTTCCCCCGCGCCGTCCTATCGCCTCGCGAATGGACACGCGGGGTAAGACGTATTTGGGAGCTCGGCGCGGTGCGGCTCCGTCGTACGGTCATCGCCGTGCGAGGCGAGCGCCTGGCTCTCAGCCGACTGGAGATAGGCGGTACTGACGCGAGCCCTGGGGCGCCGCAGGACGAGATGCTCCATCTGTTCGGCCTCGACGAGGAGGGTCGAATCGCGCTGCACGTGTCGTTCGACATCGAAGACATCGACGCCGCGATCGCCGAACTCGACGCCGCGCACGCCCGGTTCGAGGAGCTGCACCCGCAGACGCGGAGACTCGAAAACGCCGCGTCTCGAGCCGATGACCAGGCATTCGGGCTCTTTGCCGACGGGCGCTGGGATCAGATCGGTGCGCTGTTCGCCGAGGACATCCGGCTCGAAGACCGGCGGCAAGGACTTCGTCGCGAGAGCAACGATCGGGCCACAGCCGTTGACAATGTCCGTGCGATCGCGGGCTTGGGCGCGAACATCACGAACACGCCCCTGGTCCTTCGAGGCGATCGTCTCTGCCTCAGCCACGTGCGATTCGAGGGGCAGAACACGCGGCCCGACGCGTTCAGCGTCGAAACTCTGGAGATCAATGAGGTCGATTCCGTCGGGGTGATGGTAGCCAGGGTCGTGTTCGACCTCGACGACTTCGACGCCGCCCTCGCCGAGCTCGACGCCCGATACCTCGCCGGCGAAGCGGCAGCCCACGCGCGCACGTGGTCAGTCATTGCGGATGGCTACGCCGCGCTCAACCGGCACGAGATACCGCCGACCACGCCGGACTGCGTGAGCATCGACCACCGTCGGGGGACAGCGTTCGCGCCCGGTGAGCTGATCGCATACGTCCGTGCCGGGTGGGAACTCGACCAGAACATCCGAACCTACGTCGAGGTTGTGCATCGGCTGAACGATCTCGGAGCGGTCGTCACCCACGCCGCGCATGGTACCTCGCACGAGGGCTTCGACGCCGAGTGGCGGGGAGTCGACATTCTGACGGTCGAAGGCGACATGGTCAACCGCTGCGAGGTATTCGACGAGGCAGACCTCGACGCCGCGATCGCGAGGTTCGATCAGCTCAGCCCGCCGGCACCGCGGCTGGAAAACGCGGCAAGCCAAGTGGTCGAGCGCGTCCTGGCGCACTTCGCGGCCCGCGACTGGGACGCCATGGCGCAGCTGCTCGCCGACGACGTTTTCAGCGACGATCGCCGGCGGGTCGTGAACGCCGGGGTCCGACATGGTCGAGATGCCGAGATCGAGGACGTGCAGGCGGCCGCCGACGTCGGGATCACGAACATGACGTCGGCCGTCATTGCGACCCGGGGCGAACGCCTCGTCCTCACGCGTGTTCGTGCCTCCGGCCGCGACGGCCCGAGGCGATTCAACACCGATGTCCTTCAGCGTCGTCGAGATCGACGCCGACGAGCGGATCGCGGCGGTTGTCGTGTTCGACCCCGACGACATCGACGCCGCCTTCGAAGAGCTCGATGCCCGGTACCTCGCCGGCGAAGCGGCCGCCCACGCGCACACGTGGTCGGTCATTGCGGGTGGCTACGCCGCGCTCAACCGGCACGAGCTCCCGCCGACGACGCCGGACTGGGTGAGCATCGACCACCGACGAGGGACAACGTTCGCGCCGGGTGAGCTGATCGCAATACATCCGCGCCACGTGGGATGTCGCGCCAGACATCAGCATCTACATCGAGGCCGTGCATCGGCTGAGCGACCTCGGAGCGGTCGTCACCCATGCGGCGCATGGGACCTCGCAAGAGGGCTTCGACGCCGAGTGGCGAGTGGTCGGCCTTCTGACGGTCGAAGGCGACCTGATCAGCCGCGGCGAGCTATTCGACGAGGCACGACCTCGACGCCGCGCTCGCCCGCTTCGACGAGCTCAGCCGGCCGGCGCCGCGGCTGGAAAACGCGGCAAGCCGAGTGCACGAGCGCTTCCTGGCGTACTTCGCGGCCCGCGACTGGGACGCGATGGCCGAGATGTTGGCCGACGACATTTCCACCGACGATCGTCGTCGGGTCGTGAACGCCGGGATCCGACACGGTCGGGATGCCGTGATCGCCGAACATGTCGCGCGACTCGCCGACGTCGGAGTCACGAACGTGACGTCGACGTCATCGCGACCCGCGGCGAGCGCCTCGTCCTCATTCGTGCCCGCTTCTCGGGCAGTGGCGAGCGAGCCGGAGGCGTTCCATGTCGACGCGCTCGACATCGTCGAGATCGACGCCGACGAGCGGATCGCGGCGCGCGTCACGTTCGACCTCGACGACATCGACGCCGCCTTCGCGGAACTCGACGCCCGATACCTCGCCGGCGAAGCGGCCGCCTACGCGCACACGTGGTCGGTCATCGCGCGGGCCTACGCCGCGATTCAACCGGCGCGAACTCCCCGCGACGACGCCGGACTGGGTGAACATCGACCATCGGCGCGTGGCCGCGATCGCGCCGGGTGACCTGAGTCGCATACATCCGTGCCGCGTGGGACGCTCGACGCCGGACCTGAACATCTACATCGAGGCTG
The DNA here is from genome assembly GCA_963744085.1 of uncultured Actinomycetota bacterium. Lineage (GTDB taxonomy): Bacteria > Actinomycetota > Actinomycetes > Mycobacteriales > Mycobacteriaceae > Mycobacterium. Next base: position 76,466 of record CAVUSK010000006.1, on the reverse strand, counting down.
TGCATCGGCTGAGCGACCTCGGAGCGGTCGTCACCCATGCGGCGAATGGGACCTCGCAAGAGGGCTTCGACGCCGAGTGGCGGGTGATCGACATCCTGACGGTCGAAGGCGACCTGATCAGCCGCTGCGAGCTATTCGACGAGGCACGACCTCGACGCCGCGCTCGCCCGGTTCGAGGAACTCAGCCGCCGACACGGCGGCTGGAAAACGCGGCAAGCCAAGTGTACGAGCGCTTCAGCTGCGCACTTCGCGGCCCGCGACTGGGACGCGATGGCGGAGATACTGGCCGAGGACGTCGTCCGACGACGATCGTCGACGAGTGGTGAACGCCGGGGTCCGACATGGTCGAGATGCCGTGATCGCAAACATGCGGGCTGTCGCCGACGTCGGGGTCACGGACATAACGTCGACAGTCATTGCGACCCGCGGGGAGCGCCTCGCCCTCGGTCGTGACCGCTTCTCGGGCCGCGACCAGCGGCCCGAAGCGTTCCACACCGAGGTGCTCGGCATCGTCGAGATCGACGCCGACGAGCGGATCGTGGCGCGCGTCGCGTTCGACCCGACGACATCGACGCCGCCTTCGAGGAGCTCGACGCCCGATACCTCGCCGGCGAAGCGGCCGCCCACGCGCACACGTGGTCGGTCATCACGCGGGCCTACGCCGCGATCAACCGGCACGAACTACCCGCGACGACGCCGGACTGGGTGAACATCGACCATCGGCCGCTCGCAGCGTTCGAGGCGGGTGATCTGGCTCGCATACATCCGTGCCACGTGGGACCTCACGCCGGACATCAGCGATCTACATCGAGGCTGTGCATCGGCTGAGCGATCTCGGAGCGGTCGTCACCCATGCGGCGCATGGGACCTCGCAAGAGGGCTTCGACGCCGAGTGGCGGGTGATCGACCTTCTGACGGTCGACGGCGACCTGATCAACCGCTGCGAGATCTTCGACGAGGCAGACCTCGACGCCGCGCTCGCGCGGTTCGACGAACTCAGCCCGCCGGCGCCGCGACTGGAAAACGCGGCAAGCCAAGTGGACGAACGCTTCTGGACGCATGCTTCGCGGCCCGCGACTGGGACGCGATGGCGGAGATGCTGGCCGACGACATTTCCACGCGACGATCGCCGTCGGGTCGTGAACGCCGGGATCCGACACGGTCGAGATGTCGAGATCGCGAACATGCGGGCGGTCGCCGAGGCTCGGGGTCACGAACATTGCACGTCGACCGTCATTGCGACCCGCGGGGAGCGCCTCGCCCTCAGTCGTATCCGCTTCTCGGGCCGCGACCAGGGCCCGAGGCGTTCCACACCGAGGTGCTCGGCATCGTCGAGATCGACGCCGACGAGCGGATCGTCGCGCGCGTCGTGTTCGACCTCGACGACATCGACGCCGCCTTCGAGGAGCTCGACGCCCGATACCTCGCCGGCGAAGCGGCCGCCCACGCGCACACGTGGTCGGTCATCGCACGGATCTACGCCGCGTTCAACCGGCACGAACTCCCCGACGGCGGACTGGGTCACCATCGACCACCGGCGCGCTCGTAACGATCGACGCGAGTGATCTGCCCGCAACCATCCGCGCCATTTGGGACCTCACGCCAGACCTCAGCATCCACATCGAGGCGGTGCATCGGCTGAGCAACTTCGGAGCGGTCGTCACCCATACGGCGCATGGGACCTCGCAAGAAGGCTTCGACGCCGAGTGGCGAATGATCCAACTTCTGACTGTCGAAGGCGACCGGATCAACCGCTGCGAAATCTTCGACGAGGCAGACCTCGACGCCGCGCTCGCCCGCTTCGAGGAACTGCAGCCGCAGGCGCCGCGGCTGGAAAACGCGGCAAGCCAAGTGGGCGAGCGCTATCTGGCGTACTTCGCGGCCCGCGACTGGGACGCCATGGCCGAGATTCTGGCCGACGACATTTTCGACTGACGATCGCCGTCGGGTCGTGGGCGCGGGAGTCCGACAGGTCGAGATGCCGAAATCGCGGACATGCGGGCGATTGCCGACCTCGGGGTCGACGAACGTCTCGTCGACGCGTCATCGCGACCCGCGGGGAGCGCCTCGTCCTCAGCCGTGTCCGCTTCTCGGGCCGCGATCAGCGGCCCGAGGCGTTCGTCACGGACGTGCTCAGCATCGTCGAGATCGACGCCGACGATCGGATCGCGGCGACGCGTCGTCGTTCGACCCCGACGACATCGACGCCGCCTTCGAGGAGCTCGACGCGCGGTACCTCGCCGGCGAAGCGGCCGCCCACGCGCACACGTGGTCGGTCATCGCGGGGGCCTACGCTGCGTTCAACCGACACGAACTTCCCGCAGATCGACGCCGGACTAGGTGAACATCGACCACCGACGAGCGATCGCGTTCGCGCCGGGTGATTGACCGCGTACATCCGTGCCACGTGGGACCTCGCGCCGGACGTCAGCAGTGCACATCGAGGCTGTGCATCGGCTCAGCGACCTCGGAGCGGTCGTCACCCACGTGGCGCATGGGACCTCCCAAGAGGGCTTCGACGCCGAGTGGCGGGATGATCAACATATCGACGGTCGACGGCGACCTGATCAACCGCTGCGAGCTGTTCGACGAGGCAGACCTCGACGCCGCGCTCGCCCGGTTCGACGAACTCAGTCGGCCGGCGCCGCTGCTTGACAACGCCGCGACCCGGATCTGGGCACGCCACGCCGACACATTCAATCGCCGCGACATGGAGGGTTTTCTTGCCCTCACCGCCGCCGACGTGCGATACGAGGACCGGCGAAAAGGCCTGCGTGACATTGTCGAAGGCCCAGCACGGCGAAACGCCGTCCGCGCGATGTTCGGGACGGTCCCCAGCAGCTGGCATATGGGGGTGCAGCCCATCGCCATAAGGGGATCTCGCCTCTCGCTGGTCCGCGAGTGTTACAGCGACGCCGACGATGCCGATCGACCGATCACCGCCGAGCTGTTGCACGTCATAGAGGTCGGCGACGGCGACCTGATTCACGGCGTCGTGAGCTTCGACCCCGAAGACATCAACGCTGCGTTTGAGGAGCTCGACTCCCGGTATCTCGCCGGCGAGGCGGCCGCCTGCGCACACACATGGTCGGTCATCACGGTTGGATACGCCTCGCTCAACCGGCGCGAACTGCCACCGACTACGCCGGATTGGGTGAATATCGATCACCGCCAGGGGACAGCGTTCGCGCCCGGGGAAATGACTGCATACATCCGTGCTGCGTGGGACCTCGAACGAGATGTAAGCGTCTACATCGAGGTTGTACATCGGCTGAGCGACCGCGCAGCGGTCGTCACCTACGCGGCGTATGCGACCTCTCAAGAGGGCTTCGACGCCGAGTGGCGGGAGATCCACCTTCTGACGGTCGAAGGCGAACTGGTCAGCCGCTGCGAGCTATTCGACGAGGCAGACATCGACGCCGCCCTCGCGACGTTCGACGAGCTCGATCGGCCGGCAACGCTGGTTGACAACGCCGCGACCCGGGCCTGGGCACGTGTAGTCGATGTGATCAACTGCCGTGACGTGGACAGTTTTCTGGCCCTCGCCGGAGCGGACGCACGATATGAGGACCGTCGAAAGGTGCTGCGTGACGAAGGCCCGGCGCGGCCAGAGGTCATGCGCGCGCTCCTCGAAATAACCACCGGGTGGCGGTTAACGACAGAACCCGTCGCCATCAGGGGATCTCGCCTCGCACTGACCCGCGACACGTACCGCGACATGGCTGGTGCCACGCGGCCGATCACACTGGAACACCTGACGCTGAACGACAACCTCGGGCGCACCTTAGTGCTTTTCGATCCTGACGACATCAACGGCGCGTTCGAGGAGCTCGACGCCCGGTACCTGGCCGGGGAAGCGGCCCCCTACGCGCACACATGGTCGGTCATCACGCGGGCATACGCCGCGCTCAACCGGTGCGAACAGCCCGCGACGGCGGTGGACTGGGTGAACGTTGACCACCGGCTACGCACAACGGTCGAGGCCGGCGATCTGCCCGCATACCTTCGCGCCGCGTGGGAACTCACGCCGGCCCTCAGGATTTACGTCGCGGCTGTGCATCGGCTGAGCGACCTCGGAGCCGTCGTCACCCACGCGGCACGCGGCACCTCGCCAGAGGGTCTCGATGCCGAGTGGCGGATGATCGAACTTCTGACCGTCGACGGCGACCTCATCGACCGTAGCGAGCTTTTCGACGAAGCAGACCTCGATGCCGCGCTCGCGGAGTTCCACAAGCTCAATCGGGGCCGGTCCGACTAGCGTCGCCACCATTGACATGCAGCCACCCGGCTGCCTATAGTCCAATATGCAGCCAATTAGCTGCATATTGGAATGGCACAGATGGACGCGGTGTTCAAAGCGCTGGCAGACCCAAGCCGGCGTCTGCTGCTCGACAGCCTCAACGCGCGCAACGGACAAACCCTGACCGAGTTGTGCGCAGGGCTCTCGATGGCGCGCCAGTCGGTCAGCAAGCACCTGGCGGTGCTTGAAGCGGCCAACCTTGTCACCACGGCGTGGCGGGGGAGGGAGAAGCTGCATTACCTCAACGCCGAGCCGATCAACGCCATCGCCGACCGCTGGATCAATCAATACCACCGTGCGCGGGCGCAGACGCTCGCGGACCTGAAAACCGCGTTGGAGACCGAAAGCATGAGCAGCAGAACCGAATTCGTATACACGACTTACATCCGGACGACGCCCGAGCGGCTGTGGCAAGCAATCACCGACCCAGCCTTCTCGCACCGATACATGGGCCACGCGATGGTGTCCGATTGGAAGAAGGGATCCACCTACGCCTGGGAAGACCATGGCCTGAAGATCGAGCATCCCGATCAGGTCATCCTCGAATCTGACCCCTATCGCCGGCTCGCGTTCACCTTCCACACTTTCGTTCCTGAACTCGCAACGGCGGTCGACCAACTCGACGAAGAAACCGTTGCGAAGTGCGCTGCCGAGCGGCGCTCCAGGGTGTCGTTCGATCTCGAACCAGAAGGTGATCAGGTCAAGCTGACCGTCATCCACGACGACTTCGAGCCAGACAGCACGGTGCGCAAGCTCATCTCTGGTGGGTGGCCGGCCAAGCTCGCCAACCTCAAGACCGAGCTCGAGCAGTCATGAGCGCCGAAACCTTCGGCATGCCAGCGGTGGTCGACCGGGCCACCTGGGGGGCCGAACTCGATGCATTGCGAGTCCGCGAAAAAGCGCACGTTCGCGATGGCGACGCGATCGCCGCGGCGCGGCGGAGCCTGCCGATGGTCGAAATCGACCCGACCATTGCACTGCTCGGTCCGTATGGACCGAGCACCCTGCTCGACGTGTTCGAGGGCCGCCGCCAGCTGATCGCGTATTACTTCATGTGGTACCCGGGCCGACCCGCGCCTGAGCAATGCGAAGGCTGCACGTGGTGCACCACCCAGGTTGCGGAGCTGTCGTACCTTCATTCACGCGACATCACCTACGCGGTCTTCTGTCAGGGGGGCCCTACGACGAAAGCGTCCGCTACCGCAACTTCATGGGCTGGGATATGCCGTGGTACTCGGCACAGGCCTCCCTCGACAACCTTCTTGTCGGCCGCCAAATCGGATTGATGCACCTCGTGTGCTACCTCCGCGACGGCGACCGCGTTTTCGAAACCTACTGGACGACCCGTCGCGGCGTAGAGGCAATGGACTACAGCTACGCGCTCATGGACCTCACCGTGTACGGACGCCAGGAGCCCTGGGAGGATTCGCCGCCCGGCTGGCCACAACAATGGCAAGTCGACGGCTCCAACACGCGCACTAATGGCCGCCCCATAGCTCAGTGGTCCCGACTCGCAGCTGGCCGCTCCGACAACCTTACTGCGACAACCTAATTGGGGGAGTGATCATGAAGACACCACCTATTGTGTCGGCCCATGAATGGGAGGCGGCACTGCAGACGATGCTCGAGAAAGAAAAGGAGCTGACCCGCGCCCGTGATGCTTTGGCCGCGCAGCGTCGGCGCATGCCCTGGCTAGCCGTCGAAAGGGAGTATGCATTCGATGGACCCGAGGGCAGGGCGAGCCTGCCAGATCTGTTCGACGGTAGGCGGCAACTGCTCGTCTACCGCGCGTTCGTCGAACCCGGTATCCACGGCTGGCCTGAACACGGGTGCGTCGGCTGTTCTTTGATGGCCGACCATGTCGGCAACCTCTCCCATCTGAACGCCCGCGATACCACGCTTGTATACGCCTCTCGCGCAACGCAATCCGACATCAGGCGGATCAAGTCGCGGATGGGTTGGCAGATACCCTGGTACACAATCCTCCCTCAGGAGGATGGGTCTGCGTTCGACACCGACTTCGGCGTGGATGAGTGGCATGGCACGAACGCGTTCATTCGCGATGGCGACGAGGTGTACCGCACCTATTTCATCAACAACCGCGGCGACGAAATATTCGTGAACACGTGGCACTATCTCGACATGACCGCGCTCGGGCGACAGGAGACGTGGGAGGACTCTCCGGCGGGCTACCCGCAGACCCCACCCTACGAATGGTGGCGCTGGCACGACGAATACGACCGGGATTGATCGTGAACACGTTTTCCGGAATGTCTGAGGCCGAAGGCAAACAGTTCACCGATCGCTGGCTGCCCGCGTGGACCGGCAACGACCCCGAACGCTTGGTGGCGTTTTACGCCGACGACGCGGTCTACAGTGATCCGGCCGTACCCGCCGGCATACGGGGCCACGACGAAATCCTGGCGTACTTCCGGCGACTGCTCGCCCGCTACCCGGACTGGGTGTGGACGAACACCCGGGTGCGACCGCTCGACGGAGGATTCTTGAATTATTGGCACGCAACAATTCTCGACGGTGACCGGGTCGTCGAATGTGACGGTGTGTGCACAGTGACAGTCGAGGACGGGCTTATCCGCCGAAATGAGGTCTTCTTCGACCGCAGTGACCTACTGCACCCGGGCAGGTCGGCCGAAACGGGCTCGCACGCCCGGGGAGAACAGCCCACGTAAGCGTTCGCCCGCGGGTGACACGCCGCTGGCGTCGAGCAGGTCGTCCTCGAGCTCGACGATCTCTGCCGCGCGCAGCGGCCACGGCTCGTGCTCGTTCGGTACCCACCATGTGCGGCCCGCTTTGCGGGTGTGCGCGCCCCATCGCGCGGTGAGCCAAACCTCGAGCGGCGTCGGTTCGACGAAGTCGCCCACAGTGATTGCGACCCGGCTCGTCAGCCCGCGCCGCGGCCAGCGCCTCACACTGTCATAGCTGATTTGGTCACCGGATCTGGTCATTCGCATTTTCGCCCACGTGTAGGGAACACCCATGCCGATCCTGGTGACGGGCACAACCGCCAGACGGGCCGTCTCCAGCGACCGGAACAGCACGCCGTGTCGGCCGGCGTCATCAATCGAGTACAGCCGAATGTTGGTCTCCAGGAACGTGCCGAAGTAGGGGAGCGGCAGCCACGTCCCTACTTTCGTGCGACGCATCGCGAACGGCACCAAAGCCACATACGTCATCCCGCCGACGAAGACGTCCGGACGAGTCCCGGGCGGGTACATGTGGGCGACGCTCTCGGGTCGCACCGGCCAATGCACGAAAGTGACGTCGCGCCAGTGCTGGTCGAAGACGACCGGACGTCGCAGCGCCGGTAGTGTGACTGGATAGCCGGCTAGCCCCGGATCGGGTCTGTCGGTCATCGCGCGTATCGCTGTGTAAACCTCCGCAGGATCGCCGGAGGGTGTTCGATATCCCGTTGTCGCGCAGCTGACTTGATCGAGTCGGCCGCCTCGGGAGCGAAGTAGCCGTGGTTCTTGTAAGCGTCGACTCGCGTGCACAGGCCATCGGCATCGAGTTCGGGGTGGAATTGCGTGGCGTACACGTTGTCGCCCACCCGGAAGGCTTGGACTGGACAGACGGCCGAGGATGCGAGGCATACCACATGCGAGGGAAGCGAACTGGCCGCCTCCCTGTGCCCTCCGTACGCGTCGAACGCATCAGGGAGGTCTACGAAGAGCGGATCGTCGCGACCGGCGGGCGTGAGTGTGATCCCGGGAACCACTCCCACCGGCTCCGGGTAAGTGCGGTCGACGGTAGCGCCGACGACCGAGCCGAGCGTGCCCACGCCGTAACAACAGCCGAGAAACGGAAAGTCTCCCTCGACGATGCGTTCGATCAGGGCGAGCAGCTCGGATTCGACGCGTTGTTGCGTCAACGATTTCGATTCCGCGGCGTCGCTCACGTTGTAGGGTCCGCCCCCGAGAATGATGCCGGACCACTCGGCGAGGTCGATCGGACCCAACGGCTGTTGAGTCAGGCGGATAGTATGCAGGCCACCGTCATCGAGCCCGGCGAAGCGCACCATCGCTGAATACTCGTCGTCGGCCGCTGCCTCCTCTCGGATCGACAGCAGCAAGAACGGGGCGTGGGCTGTAGGCATGCTGTTTCGAATCTATCGACAGTGGTGCACACACCGGATCAAAAGCAAACACCCCGCGAGCCGTGTCAGCCCGCGGGGTGTCGCTTTTGGTTGCGACGATCAGTGCAGGTCGAACCGATCGTTGTTCATCACCTTGACCCAGGCCGCGACGAAGTCGGCCACGAACTTGTCCTTCGCATCGTCGGTGGCATAGACCTCGGCCAGCGAACGCAGAATCGAGTTCGAGCCGAAGACCAGGTCTGCACCGGTGGCGGTCCACTTCGGCTTGCCCGTGGCACGGTCGCTGCCTTCGTACACGTTCTCCGTCGACTCCGACACCTTCCAGACCGTGCCCATGTCGAGCAAGTTGACGAAGAAGTCGTTGGTCAGCGTGCCCGGACGGTCGGTGAAGACGCCGTGCTTGGTCTTGCCGTTGCCCAACGCCCGCAGGCCGCCGATGAGAACCGTCATCTCAGGTGCGGTCAGGTTCAACATGTAGGCCCGGTCCACCAGCAGATGCTCCGCCGGAGTCTTCTCGCCGGCCCGCAGGTAGTTGCGGAAGCCGTCGGCCCGCGGTTCGAGCACCGCGAACGACTCCACATCGGTCTGCTCCTGCGAGGCGTCCGTGCGCCCCGGCGCGAACGGCACCGTGATGTCATGGCCGGCGTCCTTGGCCGCCTTCTCGATGGCCGCGGAGCCGCCCAGCACGATCAGGTCGGCCAGCGAGACCTTCTTCCCGCCGGAGGCCGAGCTGTTGAAGTCCGACTGGATCTTCTCCAGGGCCGGCAACACCGTGTCGAGGTCGGCGGTCTTGTTGACCTCCCAATCCTTCTGCGGCGCAAGGCGAATGCGTGCGCCGTTAGCACCGCCCCGCAGGTCGGTACCGCGGAAGCTGGCCGCCGACGCCCAAGCCGCCGAGACCAGCTGCGAGACCGACAGACCCGAGTCGAGGATCTTGGCCTTCAGGGCCGCGACGTCGTCGTCGGTGATCAGTTCATGGTCGACGGCGGGGACGGGGTCCTGCCACAGCTGCGGCTCGGCAACCCACGGACCCAGGTAGCGCGAGATCGGTCCCATGTCGCGGTGCAGCAGCTTGTACCACGCCTTGGCGAACGCCTCGGCCAACTCCTCCGGGTGGTCCAGCCAGCGCCGGGTGATCTCGCCGTAGATGGGGTCCACCCGCATCGTGATGTCCGTGACCAACATCGTCGGTTTGCGAGGCGGGCCACCGAACGGGTCGGGAATGGTGGCCTCGGCGTCCTTCGCGGTGAACTGCCAGGCGTCACCCGGGCTCTTGGTCAGCTCCCATTCGTTGCCGTACAGGATCTCCAGGAAGCGTGTTGTCCCACTTGGTTGGGGTGGGCGTCCAGACGACCTCGAGGCCGCTGGTGATCGCGTCCTTGCCCACGCCGGTGCCGAAGGAGCTCTTCCAGCCGAGGCCCTGCATTTCGAGCGGGCAGCCTTCGGGTTCGGGACCGACGAGGTCGCCGTCGCCCGCGCCGTGGGTCTTGCCGACCGAGTGGCCCCCGACGATGAGCGCAGCCGTCTCCTCGTCGTTCATCGCCATCCGACCGAACGTCTCGCGAATGTCCTTGCCGGCAGCCATTGGATCCGGTTGGCCTTCCGGGCCCTCCGGGTTCACGTAGATCAGACCCATGGTCGTCGCGCCGAAGGGATTCGCAAGGTCCCGATCGCCGGAATAGCGCTTATCGGTGCCCAGCCAAGCCTCCTCTTCGCCGAAGAGGATTTCCTCGGGTTCCCAGATGTCTTCGCGCCCGAAGCCGAAGCCGAACGTCTTCAGACCCATGGATTCATACGCGCAGTTGCCCGCGAAGATGATGAGGTCGGCCCACGAGATCTTCTTGCCGTACTTCTGCTTGAGCGGCCAGAGCAGCCGGCGCGCCTTGTCCAGGCTCACGTTGTCGGGCCAGCTGTTAATCGGGGCGAAGCGCTGTGCGCCTTCGCCGCCGCCGCCGCGGCCGTCGGCGATGCGGTAGGTGCCGGCAGCATGCCAGCTCATCCGGATGAACAGTCCACCGTAGTGGCCGTAGTCGGCAGGCCACCAGTCCTGCGAAGTCGTCATCAGCTCGAACATGTCGCGCTTGAGCGCCTCGACGTCGAGCTTGCCGAATTCCTCGGCGTAGTTGAAGTCGTCGCCCATCGGATTGGCTTGCGGGGCATGCTTTTTAAGAGGCGACAGGTCCACCTGATTCGGCCACCAGTCCTGGTTCGTCAGGGGCCGATGCGCCTTGGGAGTTGGCGAGGCGATCGCCGGGTTTTCGCTTTCGCTGCGGCTGCCAGTCGTCGTTTCTGGGTGCGGCGGTTTGCTATCGGGCACAAACGTTCCTTTCGGGTGCAGGTGAATCGGCTGCGATCACGGGAGTGATCGGGATGCGTCTGATGTCGAGCAGTCGCGGCACAGACCCCAATAGATGACTTCGGCCTCATCGAGGAGGAAGCCCTCCAGAGGAGCACCGCTGTCCGGCGTCAGGCACGGTGCGTCGCCGACAGCACAGTCGACGTCCGCGATGACACCGCAGGACCGGCAGACGACGTGGTGGTGGTTGTCTCCGACCCGCGACTCGTAGCGGGCGACGTGGCCGGACGGCTGGATCCGCCTCACCAGGCCCGCTGCGGTCAGGGCGGCCAACACGTCGTAGACAGCCTGCCGGGACACCTCGGGCAGGGCGAATCGCACGGCACCGAAAATGCGTGTCCGTGTCAGCGTGCGGATGTGCGTGCACGGCCTCGAGCGCCGCGAGCCGAGGGCGGGTCACGCGCAGATCAGCCAGCCTCAGCTGCTCCGCGTAATCCGGCGTCGGTGTCACTTGACCAGGATTACGCGCTTTTCTGGAATGAGTCAAGAGTTTTTCTGGAATGGGTCAAGGATCCCGTGACTCCACCCATCAGGGCGCAAGCAGCACCGCGGCGTCTGGCCTACGCCGACTTTCTCACGAGAGGGAGCAACACCTGGCGGCGCCGGTCGATCTCGTCGGCGAAGTGGTGCAGGGCCTCGGGGACCGAGTGCGCAATCGGAAACATGGCCTCATAGTCGGAGTCGCGCAGGCGGGCGGTGACCGCGGGGCTTGCGACGAGCGTCCATTCCACCCCAGCGGTGCGACACTCGTCGGCAACTACACATAAGAACGAGATGCCCTCTGCTGCAAAAGAATTCACGTTGCTCAGATCGAGGACCAGGGGGTCACGCGCGAGGATCAGACGCCGGAGGTAGGCGCTCGCCGGATCGACGTTGAGGGCGCTGATCTTGCCTTGGATCGTTACGACCATTACCAAGTGACGGAAATGAGGCCGAATCTGGGCGCCCCCGCAGTCGAACGTGGTGATTGTGGCGGTCATGGGCAGCCCCATTCTCGATGGTGACAAGGTGGCCAGCGCAGGGGCGGACCGAATTAACTCGAACGTTAACCGCCAAACCTAAGGCGACGTAGAGCAGCAGCTAACCGCTTGCTAAGAAATATATTTCGCGCGTTACTGTCGAGGTATGCGCACTGTCATCATCGTAGTTGGCGTGCTTGTTGCACTGGCCGGTCTGCTCTTCACGCTGCAAGGGTTCGGAGCGGTGTCGGGCAGCCCGATGAGCAACACCACGACGTGGTCCGTCCTCGGTCCGATCATCGCGGTGATCGGCATCGCCGTAGCGTTCGCCGGATGGTTCCGGCGCAAGCCCTAGGCACGCGTGGTCAGACCTGGGCTGGCCGCCGAGTTGGCCGGCGGTGTCCTGCGGATAACGCTCAACCGGCCCGACAGCTTGAATTCGCTCAACGAAGAGATGCTCCTCGGAATCGCCGAGCTGCTGGAACATGCGCGCACCGATCCGCACGTCAGAGCGGTGCGACTAGGGGGTGCCGGCCGCGCCTTCAGTTCGGGCGGCAGCATTAGCGCCGAGGATCGGGCGGCTGCTTCGGCGCGCCCTCCCGCGGATCTGATCGAGGCAGCCAATCAAGCCATTCGGGCGATCACGGCGCTCCCGCGTCCGGTGGTCGCGGCCATCCACGGCCCCGCGGTCGGTGGGGGTCTGGCGCTGGCGCTGGCCTGTGATGTCGTATTGGCCTCCGAGGCCGCATATTTCATGCTCTCTGCGATCAAGATCGGTCTGATGCCGGACTGCGGGATGTCGTCGTTGGTCGCCGCGGCGGCCGGCCGAATCCGTGCGATGCGCATGGCGTTGTTGGCCGAGCGGATCTCGGCGCCCGAGGCCCTGCAATGGGGGTTGCTGACCGCGGTCTACCCCGCCGACAGGTTCGACGCCGAGGTCGACCAGCTGCTCGGCGGGCTGGTTGCCGGCGCCGCCGTGGCACTTGGCAAGACCAAGCAGGCGGTGAATGCCGCCAGCCTCACCGGACTTGAGGCCGCGTTGGAGCGTGAAAAACGCGGCCAGAGTGTGCTACTCGAATCGCCAGACTTCGTCGAGGGCGCGGCCGCGTTCCAGCAGCGACGATCGCCGCGCTTCACCGATTCCTGACCGCGCGGAAGTCGTTCTCGGTACCGGCGATCGGGGTTACTGTCGAGTAGAACCCAAGTTACTGTCCAGTAGAGCCCGATTGTGGAGGTCCGGCATGACCGTTACCGAGGAAGTCACTGAGCGGCAGGCCAGGCAGGTCGCCGAGGAAGCGCGAGAGGCGCAGTGGCACCAGCCCAGTTTCGGCAAGGAGTTGTTCCTCGGCCGATTGCGGCTGGACCTGGTCCATCCGCACCCCAGCGGCTCGGCGGAGACTCAGGAACATGGTGAGGCGTTCCTGACCGGGCTGCGCGAGTTCTGCGAGTCCCAGATCGATGCCGCTGTGATCGAGCGCGACGCGCAAATCCCGGACAAGGTGATTCGGGGCTTGAAAGACCTCGGCGCGTTCGGAATGAAGATCGGAACCGAGTACGGCGGCCTCGGCCTGTCCCAGGTGTACTACAACAAAGCGCTCGCCTTGGTCGGCTCGGTCCATCCGTCTTTGGGCGCATTGCTTTCCGCTCACCAGTCGATCGGTGTGCCCCAACCGATCAAGATGTTCGGCACCGATGAGCAGAAGCGGACGTGGCTGCCCCGCTGCACCAAGGAGATCAGCGCGTTCCTGCTCACTGAGCCGGACGTCGGCAGCGACCCGGCCCGGCTTCACACAACCGCCACGCCGGACGGCGATGACTATGTGCTGAACGGGGTCAAGCTGTGGACCACCAATGGCGTGATCGCCGATCTGCTGGTGGTGATGGCCCAGGTACCCAAGAGTGAGGGACACAAGGGGGGAATCTCCGCATTCGTGATCGAGGCGGACGCACCGGGCATCGTGGTTGAGAATCGCAACGCGTTCATGGGGTTGCGCGGCATCGAGAACGGCCTCACCCGCCTGGCCGACGTGCGGGTGCCGGCGACCAACCGGATCGGCCGTGAAGGCGAAGGGCTCAAGATTGCGCTGTCCACGCTGAACGTGGGCCGGCTTTCGCTGCCGGCAGTGTGTACCGGGTCGGCGAAATGGTGTCTGAAGATCGCGAGGGAGTGGTCTCGGGAACGGGTGCAGTGGGGCAGGCCCGTCGGTGAGCACGAAGCGGTCGCCGGCAAGATCGCGTTCATCGCGGCCACGGCCTACGGCCTGGAGGCGATGCTCGATCTGGCCAGCGAGCTGGCAGATGCGGGCCAGACCGACATTCGGATCGAAGCCGCGCTGGCCAAGCTCTATGCCTCGGAGATGGCCTGGTTGATCGCCGACGAGCTGGTGCAGATTCGCGGCGGGCGCGGCTTTGAGACCGCCGAGTCGCTGGCCGCCCGCGGCGAGCGAGGGGTACCCGCCGAACAGGTCCTGCGTGACTTGCGCATCAACCGGATCTTCGAAGGGTCCACGGAGATCATGCATCTGCTGCTAGCTCGCGAGGCAGTGGATGCGCACCTTTCCGTTGCCGGCGACATCATCGACCCGGACGCAGACCTGCGGCAGAAGGCGAAAGCGGCCACCCAGGCCGGCAAGTTCTACGCCCGCTGGCTGCCCACCTTGGTTACCGGCAGGGGCCAGCTGCCCACGTCGTTCAGCGAATTCGGGCCTCTGGCAGGGCATCTGCGCTATGTCGAACGGGCCAGCCGACGACTGGCTCGCAGCACCTTCTACGCGATGTCGCGGTGGCAGGGCAAGCTCGAGCACAAGCAGCGGTTCCTGGGCCGAATCGTGGATATCGGCGCGGAGCTGTTCGCGATGACGGCGGTCTGCGTCCGGGCACAGCGTGACCGCGCGGACGGTACCGCGGTCGAGCTCGCCGATGCGTTCTGTCACCAGGCTCGGGTTCGCGCCGAGCAGTTGTTCGACCAACTCTGGCAGAACTGCGACGACTCAGACCGGACGCTGGCTCGCGGTGTGCTCGATGGGCGCTACACGTGGCTGGAGGAGGGTGTCCTCGACCCGTCGATCGAGGGGCCGTGGATCGCGCAGGGCGGGGGCGAGGCGAAGCAGAATGTGCACCGCGTCGTCCGCTGATTCCGGCTGACCAAGATCACCCGGCGCGACGCCGTCGGCCCAGGTAAGGGGAGTGGCGTCGGGTAAACGCCTGCACGCGGTCACCGTTCGGTCACGGTACGAAAAATTCGTCCTCCGCGATTCGCCCGAAGCCAACAGCCACTGGCACCATTGTTACAGAAGTGACTGTTGTGAATAGCAGCGAGGCGCGAAGTCATCGCGCTGACGCTCCGGAGAAGTGGAACCCGAATGAGACGCATCTACGCCCTAGCGATCGGCCTCGCCCTGTTGGTGGCGACGCCCGGTCTGGCAACCGCTGACACGACCACCTGGACAGGAACCCGTCAGCAAGCCATCAACTTCGTAATCCAGCGCGCGCTTTCGCAGCGCGGCGTGCCCTTCTCATATGGAGGCGGCGACGCCGCGGGCCCCACTCGTGGCAGTGGCCCTGCTACCAACGCCATCGGGTTGGACTCGGCTGGCCGCGTCGTCGGATTAGACCCGGCGGCAACCGTCGTCGGGTTCGACGCTTCTGGCCTCATGGTGTACGCGTTCGGCGGCGTCGGAATCAAGTTGCCGCGTTCTTCGAGTGAGCAGTACAAGGTTGGCCGCAAGATCCCGCCGGCGCAGGCGCTTCCCGGCGACTTGATCTTTTTCGGGCCCGAGGGCACTCAAAGCGTCGCGATGTTCTTGGGTAACGGGCAGATGGTGGAGGCCACCGACCCCGTCGTGACGGTCTCGCCAGTGCGCACCAAGGACATGACTCCGTATCTCACCCGGATCATCGAATGGTGATGGCGCGGATGGCGGTGGCGGCCGCCCGTTCGGTCGCCAGCTTCGACCCGCGGGCCAGTCGGACCAGGCGGGGCACGGCGCCGGGGTGCTTGGCCAAATAGCGGGCGACGGCCGCGAAGTTCGCGGAGCCGTCGGATCGGCTGAGGCCGAAGATCTCTGCGTTCACGCTGCCATCGCTGGCCCGGTCGCTGATCGCGCGCACGACCGACCATGGCACGTCGCGCTTTTCGCACTCCTCCGCGACCGCTGCCGTCTCCATGTCGAGTGACACGACGCCTTGGGCCCGTAGCTCGGCGTGGACTGCCGGGTCGAGGAGGAGTTCGTCGGTGGTCCACATCTTCCCCTGAGCGCCGCCGAGGGGGAGAGGCTTGGGTCGGTGCTCGGACCCGTCCGAGCCGTTGACGACGAGTTCAGGAAAAATCAGTGTGCCGATGGGTGTTTCGTTCTCGACAGCGCCTGTGATACCGACGACGATCACCCATTCGACGTCGACCGCATCGAGCAGCTCGACCACCGAGGCGCGGGCGAGTGCGGTGCCCATCCCGGTGACGATCGCAATCACTTCCCGGTCGCCGGCCCGCCCGGCATAACCGAGGCCAGTTCTCCTGAGCCGCAACCGCCGTCGCAGCGGGCGCAACTCCATCGGCATGGCGCAGACCAACGCGATCACGACAGCCATCGTGGCTCAGGACGGCGGGTCGTACGAGGTGTTCGCACGCATTTCACGTTGAACAACGTCGATGACGTGGCGCATGCCGGTGATGGGCGGAAGGGCGCGATCAACGAGGTCCTCCAGCTCGACATGGTGTCGCGAAGACTCTTCGAAGCTGAACACCGTGGGCAATTGTCCTAGAGCGCCGAGCAATCCGACGGCGAACGGCCGATCGTCGGTTGGGCGACCATCGACCGCGTTGCGCAACGCCGTGGTCACTTGGTCGGCCAGACCGCTGACCAAATCTGGATCGTGCAGCCGAAAAAGGGTCGAGGGAACAATGCTGAGCACGCGGCGCCGACGCACCTCTAGCCAACCCACCTCTTCGAGTTGGGAGCGGACAATTGCAGAGGCTTCTCGTTGGTCATGGGCGACTGCTTGCGCCCAGTTCTTCTGCGTGTTGTCACTGATGTCGTCGAGCGCCGCACACAGCACTGGATCACCGGGACGGGTGCCGACGACGGGGCAGGGCCTTCCTTCGTTGTCCTGTAGCTGGCCGGTTAGGTAGAGGTCGGCGAGCATTGCGGTGCGCAGCGCGAGGCCGAAACGCCAACGGGCGTCGCCATCGAACCGGTCTCTGCGTCGGTCATAGGCCAACAGAAAGAGTTGGCCGTGCAGCGTCTGCGGAAGCTCCACTCTTTCTCTCCCTTAAGGGATTTCAGCGGCCCCGCCACTCGGGCTTGCGCCTCTCGCTCCATGCCCGCACCCCTTCGGCCACATCCTCGGTCGCCCCCGCCACCTTGCGCATGGTCTCACCGAAGCGGACCGACTCGATCCAGCCCATGTCGGCGCTTCGCCACGCCACCTCCTTGGTCGCCCGTTGGGCCAGGGGGGCGGCTTCGGTGAGGGTCCGGGCCCAAGTCCGAGCCTCCGTCTGCAGCTCGTTGGGCTCGACCAGCTTCCACACCAAACCGATCTCCTTGGCCCGCTCGGCGCTTATCGGCTTCCCGGTCAGCAGCAACTCCATCGCATTTGCCCAACGCACCCGCTGGGGGAGCCGAATCGCCCCGACGATGGTGGGAACCCCGATCGATACCTCGGGGAAGGAGAACGTGGCCTCGGTACTGGCGATAACAAAGTCGCAGAACAAGACGCCGGTCAGTCCGTACCCGACACAGGGACCGTGCACGGCGGCGATGGTCGGTTTGAACAGCTCCATCCCGCTCTCGAAGGAGTTGATCGTCGGTTTCTCCCAGAACGTGCCGCCGAAGGTGCCGACGGATCCCTCGCCGTCTTTGAGGTCGCCCCCGGCGCAGAACACGCTGCCGTTAGCCGTCAGGATGCCGACCCAGGCGTCCTCCTCGTCGCGGAACCGGTCCCAGGCCGCGTTCAGATCCTGGCGGAGCGGGCCGTTTATGGCGTTGCGAGCGTCGGGGCGGTTCAGCGTAATGGTCGCGACGTGGTCTTCCAGCTCATAGGTGACGAGGGTCATGGCTGCACCCTAGTTTCGCTCGGCCCTGGGCCCTGATGGAATCCCGTGATGTGAGCGGCCAACAACCGGTGAGTCCCTAGGCTGCATGCCATGTTTATAGACCGAGCAGCGCTCGCCGTGGGCGGAATCCGCCTGGCGTCGGGCATTTCGTTTCTCGTCGATCCGCTTCGCGCAAACCGCTTTTGGGGTGACCCCGATCAGCCAGTTCCGACGGCGCGGCTCCTCCTGCGCTCGATGGGTTACCGTGACGCGCTGATTGGAGGCTTGCTCATGGCGGCGGCGCTCCGGGGTCAAGACACGCGCGGATGGTTCCTGGCCTCGGGCGGAGCCGATGCGGCAGACCTGCTCGGCGGGATGAGCGTTCACCACGAAATGAAGCGCTCGCAGCAGATCATCGGGCTCGGCGGCGCGGGCGTCGGCATCGGCGTGGGACTGTGGGGTGTTACTCGTCGCCGCCGCGGGCACCTTCAGCGCTGACCAACTCGCTCATCCGGCTAACGTTAGGGAGCCAATCATGAAGACGCCCATTGCGGACCTCGAGGATTTCGCCGCTCTCGACCCGTTCTTCCGACTCATCGAGCAAGGACTTCAGGGCCTAGTCGAACCAGGACACTTCTTCGACCTGATGGCCGAGGACGTCGTCACTGAGTATGTGATCACCGTGCCCGGCTACCCGCCACGGGTCGAGGGCCGACAAGCGCTCGCCGACCTCTATCGTCCCTATGGGGACGCCATCGAGCTCGACCGCTGCTTCGACCTGGCCGTCTACTACGACCCAGACGAGGGCGTCGCCGTCCTCGAGTACGCGTCCGAGGGCCACACCGTCGACGGCAACCGCCCTTACGCCAACAGATTCATTTCGGTGATCACCATCCGCGACCGCGAGATCGCGCATTGGCGGGACTACCTCAACCCAGTCGCCGTGTTCAACGCACTCGGGTGGCCCGAGAGTTGACGACGGCGTGGACTCGGCGGTGGATGTTTCGGCGACCATCCCGGTGTGGGTCGACGGCGGTAATGCTAATACCGTTGTCGCGCACGGTAAGACGCAGCTGGCCATCAGCCACAGTCACGCCTACGGTAGCGGCGCTGGCCTTCGCGTGGCGAGCGATATACCTAGCCCGATTGGTACGCCAGATTCATGGTGGGTGAGTACACGGGCGCCGAGCTTCCCAACTGACAACACCGAGCCGCAGCGCACCGCGCACGCTGGGGAACCGGGCGGTACGTGACAGCTGTCTTACAATTTGTATTACGCTGTGTCTATGGCTGACACCATCACCTTCCGGCCCGATGAGGATGCATCTCGGGCACTTGCTGTCTTGACCAGGGACGGGACTCCGATATCTACGGCAGTTCGGGCGGCCCTCATCGAGGCCGCGCGCCGAAAGGCTGCGGCAGCGATTCGCGCCGAGGCGGAGGAGCTCGCGGCGGACGCGGCAGACCGCGCCGAGGCAATGCAGGTGCTTCGGGACATGGAGACGCTGCGTGCGTGGTGAGGTTTTCCGGCTCCACACGCCCCGCCGCAACCGTGGCCACGAGCAGTCTGGCTCGCGATATGCCGTCGTCGTCCAATCCGACCGGCTACCACTATCGACGTGGCTCGTAGCGCCGACATCCACCTCAGCTCGAGCCGCAAGCTTTCGGCCCGAGGTCGAGATCGACGGCCTCGTCACGCGGGTACTGGCTGAACAAACCGCGGCAGTCGATCCCGGCCGACTCGGCAATAGCGTGGGTTATCTCAGCCTCGAAGAGATGCGCCGCGTTGACGCGGCCCTGCGGATTGTGCTGGACCTGTGATATCGGCGATGGCAGGTAATCATCGAAATGAATTGTGCAGCAGAAGGAAATCGTCGTGGGCAACCTTTACCTAACATAATGTGGCTTATCGGCATTTGCGGCAGCCTGGTGAAGCGGCCGAACAGGGCGTCCTGTCATCCTCTTCCCCTCGCGCGCGTAATCACACGTAGGAGCCTCCGCGATGTGCAAACCTCAGAAGCGTGTACTCCCACCGCGCACGGCGCGACGATTGACGGTCCTGCGCCTTTCCGCCGCCCCGCCTCAATGCGTCACCGTGACGTTTTAGCGAAGGATTGACACCATGCCCACAGCCAAGCGCGGCAGCGCCATCATCGACATCGCCGCTCCACCGGACGTCGTATACGACCTCATCACCGACGTGAGCCGCATGGGCGAATGGAGTCCTGAGTGTTACCGCTGCGAATGGCTTGACGACGCAACGATGGCGGCTCCAGGGGCGCGCTTTCGTGGATACAACCGTCTTGGTGTCATGCGGTGGGAACGGACCGCCATCGTCGACACCGCCGCCCGCGGACGTGAATTCGCGTTCACCACGGTCAACGACCGCACCGGACGACACGAAACCCACTGGCGGTACGTGATGCGGCCATCGGATGCCGGGACCCTGCTGACCGAGGCGTTCCAGTTCTTGTGGTGCTCGGTGTGGAGTCGATCGACGGAGGTGTTGATCCCCCGAGGGCGTCAGGTCGAACGAGGCATTCAAGAGACACTTCAACGTATCAAGGCCGTGGCCGAAAAGTATGCGTCACTGTGACGCTATTCGTAGTTCAGCTCCGTCAACGGGAACGAGCTCTTCGAGAAGTCGATTTGCGCCGCGGGATTGGCTACCGCGGTTGTCATCCCAGACCCGAACGCGCCACGGGTGTCGAAGAGCGTCGCCGTCCCGACAGCGACGCCATCAGACGCCCAGTGCGAATCGCCTTGTACGCAGATCCACTCGTCGACCGGTAACCGCGACAACGCCACGGTCAGGTCACCGTTGATGTAGCCGATCCCCTTGGTGCCCAAATTGGTCACCAGGCTGGTCGCCTCAGCGATCATCACCGCCCGCACAAAAGGCGAGTTCTTCTCCCCCGCAACTACGTTGATCGCATTGTTATAGAAGCGCTTTCGGGAGCCGTTCTGATGGGCCGCCGGCGACCGCGTCCACTCGCCGTCGTCGCTGCCGACGTGTGGCAGCACCGTGTCGTCAGTAGGAGGCAACTCAATGCTTGCCATGGGCGCGGTCCACAGGTGACCCGGCGGCGCCTCCGAACGGCGATACTGCACGAACGTCGCGCGCGCTACCTGGCGGCCACCTTGCACCACATCACATTCCGCACTGCGCACCCTGCGTCCGTCCCGGACCATACGCACCTCAACGGCTGTCGCGACCGCGCGTGCCGCCCGGAACAAGTCAACAGTCAAGCGCGCGGGCATGAACTCAGGCGAACCGTAGTGAGATTCGACCACGCGTGCCGCCAGCCCAACAATGGCGGGCCCATTGAGGTGATCGTCGCCCCAATGGCTGCGCGCGAAGCGCGTCGGTAGGAAATCGCCGTCCTCGGTGATCGTGAAGTGCGCTACGTCCGCTGCCATTCGCGCATCGTCGCACAGCGGTTTGCGTCAGTCCCGGGAGACTTACTTCGGAGGCCCGGCAGGCCGACATACGCGCTCTGGAGCCCGGCCCCTTCCGTCCGCAAGGGTGAAGGATGTTCCCCTGCACTTAGATGGGCTAGGCTCAGAACCTGCAAAACCGCTTGTCAAACCCCGTCAAGCCCCAGCGGGTTGCCTCACCCGGCGAGGCCCACCTTTCGACCGAATAGGAGCGAGTTATGAAGATCGGCACCGGCATCATGACGGTAGTAGCGTCCGCCGGAATCGCGGCCGCCGGAATCATCGGCGCGCCGAACGCCTCCGCGACCGTCACCGGCAGCTTCGGCAGTTGGCAAAAACTCACTGACCAAAACGGAACGGTCACCACCATCACCGCCTGGGGAATCTCAAAGCCCAAGCCCAGCAGCGACACGATCCCCGGCTACCCGCTGGCGGGCAAGCTGTATGAGGCCACCGCCGGCTTCAAGGCCATCCAAGGACCGGGCACCCCGATCATCCCGAACCTGAACGCGCGCAGCGCCGACGGCCAGAACTACCCGGTCCTCTGGCAGGCCGCCACGCCCGGTGGCATCAGTGGCGCCACTGTCCAACAGGGCGACTCCTCCAAGGGCAAGGTCTACTTCGACGTGACCGGAGGCGCTCCGACGCAGGTGGCCTACAACAACGGTGCCCAAGACCTCATCATCTGGCAGTAAAAGAATCAGGAGCGACGCCGCGTCGGTTCTCCGGCTCGGCGCTTCTCTTGGCCCGGCTACAACCGGTGCAGCTGCGCAAGCCGCGCGACTAGTCCGGCGATGTCCGGGTCCGCCCGCATGTCCGACGAGGGGCCGAGCGGATCGGTCGGCGGCTCACCCAGCAACAGCCGCGCAATATTGCTGACGCCGTTCCGGAGGGCGTCAAGGTTGTAGCCGCCTTCGAGCAGGAAGACCACCCTGCCTCCACAGAACCGCTGTGCCATGCGAATCACTTCTGCGGCAAGGTGCGAATACCCGCTCAGCGTGAGCCGCATCTCCGCCAGCGGATCTTCCCGGTAGGCGTCGAAGCCCACGGAAACAAGGACCAGCTGCGGCTGAAACCGCTCCGCCGAGGGCCAGATGATCTGCTCGAAAACCGCCGCGTAGTTGGCGTCACCGCTCCCGGCGGGCAGCGGGATGTTGACCGTATAGCCTTCGCCCGGGCCGGTGCCGATGTCGGACGCTGCGCCTGTCGCCGGATAAAACGGGTACTGGTGCGTCGAGACGTAGAGCACGGACGGATCGTCGTAGAACATCGCCTCCGTGCCGTTGCCGTGATGCACGTCGTAATCCACGATCAGGATCCGGTCGATCCCGTACTGCCTCTGCGCGTACCGCGTCGCGATCGCGACATTTCCCAGCAGGCAGAAACCCATGGCACGACTGGGCATTGCGTGGTGTCCCGGTGGCCGAATGGCCGCCAGCCCGTTGCCCGCAGATCCGCCGAGAACCGTGTCGACCACTCCGACGGCGCCGCCTGCTGACAACAGCGCGATCGCCAGCGCATCAGGTCCCGCATAGGTGTCGGGATCGAGGAACGTGACGCGCGGTGTAGCGCTCACACGCCGCAACAAGTCAAGATAGCCGGCGGTGTGCACGGTCAGCACCCAATCTGTGTCGACTTCGTGCGGCTCGAGCGATTGCATCCGCTCGCTCAAGCCACTCTCGTCAAGGCCGCGCCATACCGCGCGAATCCGATCCGCGTTCTCAGGATGTCCGGGGTAATCGTGCTCGGTGTATCGGGGATGGGTCGCGAAGACCGTCGTCATCCGGGTCGGCGGGCCGGTTGTGTCGGCAGGAGCGGATCCCCAAAGATCTTGACCGCGTCGACCACAACTGCCGTCATGTCGTCGTGGCCGTCAGCCTCGACTGCCATCTTGACCAGCTCTTCGGCCGCCGACTGTGGATCCCGGTTTGCGCGCAACACGCGCTCGACGTCCGAGAGGTCAAGCGCGCCGTGAACGCCGTCCGAGCAGGCAAGGATCCGGTCACCACCGGCCATCGGGACGAACGACACATCGGGCATGTGCTCTGATTCCGCGGTGATCGCCCGAGTGAGCATGTTCCGAAACGGAATCTGTTGTCGCGCGGACTGAACCACCGCGCCCGCGTCGATCAGTTCCTGGACAACGGAATGGTCCACGGTCAGCTGCGTCAATCCCGCCGAATCCAACCGGTAGGTGCGGGAGTCACCGATGTTGGCCACCATCCAGGACGCCGCCTTCTCGATCTCCGTGACGAGCACACCGGTCAGGGTGCTTCCGGCCGGCCGCCCGCCGGCAGCCGGTATCCGGCCTATCCGCTCCCGCGCATCCCGCACGGCTTCCGCAAGCAAGTCGGCGTCAACCGAATCGCGCCCGGTCAGTGCCAGCAGTGCCTCAACCACCTCGTGGCTCGCAAGGTGACCGTCAGCATGGCCGCCGATTCCGTCGGCGACGACGAACACAGGCGGCTGCGTGCAGTACGAGTCCTGATTGTGCTCGTGTTCGGCACCGATGTGCGTGGCTACGCCCCACTTCACCTTCGCGGCGCCGATCTGCGCACTAGCGGGCATAACGCCTACCCCTACTCGTCGCTGACCCCATGTAGATAGTGCACCCATGTCGGACCGAACGAGGCCATTCTGCGCCGATTTGTGGCTTGTGTTCCATGTGCCCTTGTATCGCAGCTACTTTCGCAAGGGCTACTCCCGCCACTGCTACTCCCGCCACAATGCGAACCTACACCCCGCCCGCAGTGGCTGACCCAATTGTGGTCGACCCTCCGGCAGTATGCGGGCGCAACAGCACGGAAATCTGGAAGGATCCCGCGGTGTGACTCTGTGGCTGATCGCCACCGCTTTGGTCGTCGCGGGCTGGTCGATCTTCGCGAAAGGACTACAGCGGTGGCACCTCACCGCACCTATCGTTCTGGTCCTGGCCGGCGTAGCAGTCGGAGTCGCGACGCGCGGCTCACTGGAGTCCACGCTCAATGCCGAGGTCGCCCGGTATGTCGCTGAATTCATCCTTGCCGTGTTGTTGTTCCTCGACGCCACCGACATCCGCGGCGGCTTCTTCGGGCGCGATCCCTGGTCAGCGGTCCGACTGCTGTTCATCGCACTACCGCTGAGCGTGGCGTTCTCGGTGCTGGTCGGCCGCTGGCTGCTGCCGAGCCTGTCCTGGGCCGTTCTGGTGGCGATCGCGAGCGCGGTGGCATCGATCGATTTCGCCGCGGCCCCAACAATTCTGCGCGACGAGCGCATCCCGGAGCGCGTCCGAAGTCTGCTGAAAGTCGAAAGCGGATACGGCGACGGGATCATCTCGCCGGTGTTCGTTTGCGCTCTGGCCGTGGCCGTCGGTGAACCGCACCGGGAATCGGTGCGGGAGGCGCTGAACATGTCGATTCCGCCGGTAATCAAGGCGCTGTTGACCGGCGTCATCGTCGGCGGCGCGTTGGCTCTGATGACCAACGCCGCCGAGCGACGCGATGTCATGACCGAGCAATCGAAACGGCTGCTGATCATCGTCGCACCGATCCTGTCCTACGGTCTGAGCATCGGGATCGGGGGGAATGGATTCATATCGGCATTCGTCTGCGGGATTGCGATGACCCGGCTTCGTCGCGCCGAGACCTTCCACCAACAGGCTGCCAGCGCCGACGACATCGGCTTTCTCCTTGCCGCACTCATGTGGTTCGTCTTCGGCTGCGCGACTGTGATGGCGTTCGCAGACGGCATCCCGTGGCGAACAGTGGTGTTTGCGTTGTTTGTGCTCACCATCATCCGCGTTGTGCCGATCATGCTGTCCACCTTCCGCTCTCGCTTGTCGTGGCGGGACCGCCTCGCGATAAGTTGCCTGGCGCCGCGCGGCACTCCCTCGATCGTCTTCGGGTTACTCGCCTTCAATGACCTCGACGCAGACGCGGCGGCCGACTCGACCGTCATGGCAGTGGTTCTCGTCGTTCTCGGCAGCATCGTCATTCACGGTGCGGGTTCACCTGCCGTCGTGCGCCTGTACCCCCAACCTGAAAGCACCAAATGCGCATCCTGATCTCTGGTGCAAGCGTCGCTGGTCCCGTGCTGGCCTACTGGCTCGACAAGTACGGGTTCGACGTCACCGTCGTCGAGCGAGCGCCCACACTGCGCAAAACGGGCGGTCATGCCGTCGACCTGTTCCGGCCCGCGATGCAGATCGCGGCGAAAATGGGCCTTGTAGATGCGATCCGCGAAAAGGTCACGGGCACTGAAACTCTCGTCATCCACCGCGTCGGCGCGAAGGCATTAACCCTGGACCTGCGCAAGGTCTACACAGCCGTCTCGGACGACCACGTCGAAATCATGCGCGATGACCTGAGCGAGATCTTCTACGACGCCACCAGCCAGAACGTCGAATACGTCTTCGCCGACTCCGTCACCTCCATCTCAGACGACGGCGATGTGACCTTCGAGCACGCCGCGGCGCGTCGCTTCGACGTGATCGTCGGCGCCGACGGACTGCACTCGAATGTTCGTGCGCTGACCTTCGGCCCCGAGTCGCACTTCTCGACGTGGATAGGCGCCTACCTGGCAGTGGCCTCAATCCCCAACTACCTGAACCTCAACCGCGTCATGGAGGTCGTCGCGGAGGTTGGGCGCATCGCCGGGGTGTACGGCGCCGCCCACATGGACGACGCACGCGCGGTGTTCCTGTTTCGCACGCCCCGGCCTCTGGAGTACCACTACCGGGATGTGGCGCGACAAAAGCGGTTGCTGCGTGAGCACTTCGCCGACATCGGTTGGGAGGTTCCGCGGCTGCTTGCCGAACTGGACGACACGCCCGCCTTCTACTTCGACTCGATCACGCAACTACGGCTCAACACGTGGTCGCGCGGCCGGATCACATTGGTTGGCGACGCCGGCTTCTGCCCGGGTCCCGCGGTCGGCGGAAGCACCAGTCTGGCCGTGGTCGGTGCGTACATCCTGGCCGGAGAGCTCGCGACCCATGCGCCCGATTACTCCGCCGCGTTCGCGTCGTACGAGCGCGAGATCGCCGACTACGTGAGACGCAGCCGCAAATTCGCGATAACGGCAGCCAAGAAGGTCGTGCCGGCCCGTCGATCCGATCTCTGGGCACTCGTGGCCGCGGCGCGGGTGATCAACCTGGTGCCGGGCTCGGTGAGCCGCGCGATCGCCAAACTCAACACCGGCAACATCCGGCTTCATGACACGATTGCACTGAAGGATTACGTCGTACAGTGACCGCAGACCAGTTCGGGAACGGAGCCGTTATGCCCGCCAAGGATCACCCCAACAACGCGCCAGGCGTACCGATGAGGTTTCCGCCCGCAGTGGAACGCCTACAGATCAAGTACATGAATCCGGTGGTCGGCAAGCTCGCCCGCTTCCTGCCGGGTTTCGCGATCATCAAGCACCGCGGCCGCAAGTCGGGCAAGCAGTACGAGACCGTGGTCAACCCCTTCCGGAAAGGCAACGTGCTCGCCGTGACGTTGGGTCACGGGAAGACCGACTGGGTCAAGAACGTGCTGGCCGCGGGTGAGGCGGACGTGCACCTCTTTCGGCGGGACGTGCACATCACGAACCCGCGCATCGTGCCCGCCGGCAGCGATGACCCTTCGCTGCCGCCGATAGCGCGGCGGGCGGCGCGCAACATGGGCGTATTCGTAGCCGACATCGGCTGAACAGCGGGACGAAAGGAGCGCGCATCATGGCGACCGATCTGACGCTTTATCTCAACGACCAGCCCGGCGAACTGGCTCGTGTCGGCGACGTGCTCGGCCAGGCGGGTGCCAACATCGAAGGCCTCTGCGCGCTGGCCGGCGGTGGTGGCCAGGCCGAAGTTCACATCCTCGTTCATGATCCGACGCCCGCTTTCGAAGCACTGCAACGCGCAGGTATCAGGATCGCGGCCGAGGAAGAAGTGCTCGTCCTGTCGATCGAGGACCGCCCGGGCGCGCTCGGCGACGTCGCCCAAAAGCTCGGCATTGCCGACGTCAACCTGACAACCGCTTACCTCGCAACCAACACTCGGCTGGTACTCGCCGCGGACGACCTTGCCGCCGCGAAGTCTGCACTTTCCTGAGCACAATGCCGACCTTCACCCGCGACGACGCCACGCTTCACTACACCGATACTCACGCGCCCGATGGCAGACCCGAGGCGCCGACCGTGTTCTTCGGGCACGGACTGCTGTTCAGCGGCTGGATGTTTCATCCACAGATCGCCGCGCTACGAAATGAATTCCGTTGTGTCGCAATCGATTGGCGCGGCCAGGGCGAAAGTAGCGCGACCAAAGGCGGCTACGACATGGACACCCTCGCCGATGACGCTGTCGCGCTGATCGAGACCCTCGGCGTCGCGCCGGTCCACTATGTCGGCCTTTCGATGGGGGGCTTCATCGGACAGCGCATTGCCGCGCGCCGCCCCGAGCTGGTGCGCACGCTGACGCTTATCGACACCAGCGCCGGTCCGGAAGACCCCGAAAAAGTGAAGCGGTACAGGCTGCTGGCACGGATCTACCGCATCACCGGCATTGCGGCGGTGCGAAAAGCGGTGCTGCCGATCATGTTCGGTCCGGCCTTCCTGGCTGACACGTCGCGCAAACAGATCATCAACGAGTGGCAGTTGCGCCTGAGCCGCAGTCGGCGCGCGGGCGTCAGCAAGGCCGTCCTCGGCGTCGCGGACCGGCTGCCCGTCGAGAACGAAATCTCCCGCATCGGCGCACCCACGCTGGTGATCGTCGGCGCCGACGACGCCGCAACACCACCCCACAAGTCCGAGCGGATCGCCGAGCGCATTCCAGGGGCGCGTCTCGAGCAGATCGAGAACTGCGGACACAGCGGCTCGCTGGAGCAGCCCGAGGCCGTCACCGCCCTACTGCGAAGCTTCCTCGCGCAGCACGCCTAGCCCGCGACCAGCGCTTCGGGCACGGGTTCAATCCGCGCGGGCACGTGTTTGTGCCACGGGGTTCCCGCATACGCGTCTCGCCACTCGGTGGACGTCAGCGTATTCGGCGCGACACCGGGAATGTGCGTGCCGCCCTCGTCGTCGGCGAAATCGAGGCCGAACCCGTTCGGCAACGACGCGTGCCCGGGAAGCATCGCCTCGCTCACTTCCACGCTCGCCTCGGCGCTGCCGGCCGCGGTCGTGATTCGCGCGCGGCCGCCGTCGACGAGTCCGAGCAACTCGGCATCCTCGAGGCTGACGCGCAGCGCCCCGTCGGCATCACGTTTACGCCACGACGGGTCGCGGAAGATGTCGTTGGCGGTGTACGCACGGCGCTCGCCGGCCGAGAGAACGATCGGGAACTCCGATGTCGTCAGGCTGGAGTGCGCGCCGCGCAAAGCACGGATCTCGTCGAGCATTTCGGGCATCTCGAGGGCGATCTTGTGATCGGGATGGGTGATCAGATCGAAGTCGTCTTCATACTCGTGCACGGTGAAGGTGACTCCTGAGCGGTTCTGCAGGATCGCCTCGAAGAGTGCGTTGCCGTCGGCATGACCGGCACGACGGACCGCGTCGGGGTAAGTGAACGCCGTCTTCTGTGCCAGCCCCCACAACGCGGCCGCCCCGGCCAGCCCGTCGGGCAGTGTCGGGCCCAACGTCTCGTACAGCACGAACGGCAGCACTCGGTTCAACGCGGGGTTGGTGCTGACCGCCGCCATGAATTCTTGCGCATACGCCGCGAGTCCTTCTTTCGCGGCGTCGCGGAGCGATCGAAGTTCTGCCTCGTCGACAACGCCGAGCTCACGCATCAGTCGTGCCCAGATCTCGGGCTCAGGCAGCGTGCCGGCGAGTGGCTCGAGCAACGGGTGGCGCAGGTGAAAATTGTTGTGCGGGAACTCGAGATTGAAGAACGTCGCCTCGGGCTTTTCGTACTGGCTGGCTGCGGGCAGCACGTAGTGGGCCGCGCGAGCGGTTTCGGTCATCGCAACGTCGATGACCACCACCAGCTCCAGCGATTCAAGCGCTGCACGTACCGTCGCCGAGTCGGCCACGGAGTGAGCAGGATTGCTGCTCTCGACGATCATCGCCCGGAACCTGTCCGGGTGATCGGTCAAGATCTCTTCGGGCACCACGTTCGACGGCACGAGGCCCGCAATGACGGGCGCGCCGGTGACCGGGGTGCGCCCGACCTCACTGGCGGCGAAGAGCGGCGCAAACGACGAATGCAGATGCTGGCCACCGCGTTTGGCGAAGCTGCCGGTGAGGATCCACAGCAGCTTGTTCAGATAGGAGCACAGCGTACTGTTGGGCGCCTGCTGAATGCCCAGGTCCTCGAACACCGCAACGCTGTCGGCGCGTGCGATCCGGCGTACCGCCGCGCGCAACAACTGCTCATCGACGCCGCAGCGCTGCGCGTACTCGTTGACAGGTACGTCTGCGAGCAACTGCCGCACACCGTCCACGCCGTTGACGTGCTCTGCCAGAAACCTCTCATTGCAGAGGTTTTCCTGCACGAGCACCGCAGCCATCGCCGTCAGGCACCACGCGTCAGTTCCCGGCCGCACCCGTAGGTGGAAGTCGGCCATCTTGGCGGTGTCGGTGATCACCGGGTCGATGACGATCATCGCGCGGTCAGGGTCTTTGGCGATCTCGTTGAGGACGACGCGGGCACGCGGAAAGCTTTGTGACATCCAGGGGTTCTTGCCGACGAACACCGACACCTCGGCGTGTTCGAACTCGCCTCGCGTGTGCCCGCCGTAGAGATGCCTGTCGACCCAGTGCTCGCCGGTCTTCTCCTGCGCAAGGGCATTGGACCGGTAGCGGGAGCCGAGCGCCTTGAGGAACGCACCGGCGTAGGCGCCGCCGAGATGGTTGCCCTGGCCGCCACCGCCGTAGTAGAAGATCTTGTCGCCACCATGGGTGTCACGGATGTGCCTGAAGCCGTCGGCGATTTCGGAAAACGCGGTGTCCCAATCGATTTCCTCATAGCTGCCGTCGGGGCGTCGGCGCATCGGGGAGGTCAGCCGACTGGAGTTGTTCTGGTAGTGGTCCAGCCGCAACGCTTTGTTGCAGGTGTAACCCTGGGAGGCCGGGTGGTCTTTGTCACCGCGGATCTTGGCGAGATGGCGCCCGTGGAGTTGCACGACGATGCCGCAGTTGCATTCGCACAAGATGCACGCGGTGGACTTCCAGTCAGCGGTCATCGCTTGCTCTACCTTCCGGGGTTGCTGCCTGCAGCAGTGCGCGCAGCTGGCGATGGACGAGGTCGAGGGGTTTCACATCTCGCGAAGCGCGGGCGACGATGATTGCGCCCTCGATCGAGGTGGTCATCAACATGGCGAGCTCCCCTGCGCGCGACGGCTCGACG
Organism: uncultured Actinomycetota bacterium; assembly: GCA_963744085.1. Taxonomy (GTDB): domain Bacteria; phylum Actinomycetota; class Actinomycetes; order Mycobacteriales; family Mycobacteriaceae; genus Mycobacterium. Next base: position 45,967 of record CAVUSK010000006.1, on the reverse strand, counting down.
CCGTCGGCGACCAAGCGCGCGGTAATCAGGTCTGTCCAGTAGGCGAACGCCGCTGCAGAGCGTTCGATCAGCGGCGTCGTGCGAGCAACGTCGTCGGGATCACCAGCCTCGACTGCGACCGCGACGATCGGGCACCCCGCGCGGAAGTCGCTACTCGTAAGCTGATCGCGATACGCGTCGACGAGCGTGTCGAGGACGTCGATCGCGCTCTCCCCCTTGATGATTCGCTTGGCGATGTACTCCCCCGCGTAATCGACAGCCTCGCAGAGCAATTGCGTGCGGCCGTCGGGAAAATAGTGATACGCCGAGCCACGCGGCGCTCCGCTGTGTTTGAGCACGTCGGAGATGGCCGTCGCCTTCGCCCCACGCTCGCGGATAAGCAGAGCGGCAGACCGCACCATGCGCTCCCGAGGACCGGCCACGTTATATATGCTGACATACATAATCGGGTAACGCCAGGGCAGCGCCTCTGCGACGGGCGAGGGTTGACACGGCGAACGCCGTGCCACAATATGAACAGTGTTCATATTGAACATGGTTCAGATTGGATTCGTCGATGCGGACGAAATGGGGCGACCGGGCCGCTCGTCGCGGTGACATCGCAGGCGCCGGACGGTCCCTGCTGAGGGAGAACGGCCTGGCTGGGCTGCAGATGCGCGACGTCGCCCGTCGCGCCGGCGTCGCGCTGGGCACCGTCTACACGTACTTCCCGACGAAAGAGGCGCTGTTCGCGGCGTTGTACGCCGAGCGACTCGACCAGATGCTGAGCGACCTCGCACCGGAGCTTGCGGCGACGACCGACCTCGAGGAGTTGTTCGTCCTCGTCGCGACCAGCTATCGCGACGTGTACGCGGAATTCGGCAAGGACCTCGACATCCTGTCTGTCATTGGGCAGCGGCCGCAGGTCGACCACGCGACGCGCGACCAACTGGCCGCGTCGTCGGCTCGCGTGTTGGACCAGACCCGCGCGATCCTCGATCGCGCGGGCGTCGCCGACACCGAACTCACGCTCGCGTTGTTGTGGTCGACGATCACAGGGCTGGCCGACCACTTCACCAGCGCGCGACACGAACTGCTGCACAACACCTGGGACGAGACGGTTCGCTTCACGGCGCGAACTCTCGTGCGCGGACTGGCAACGACGGTGACCACCGGAGGTTCACATGGTTGAAGTAGACGTCTTCTGGGCGTATGGCCTCGGTGCTGGATTCGCCGCCGCCGCAACGCATCAGATCGCCCTGGGCAAGGACCACCCGCCCGGTGCGGCCGAGCGCGGCTGGCAACGGTACGTCTCCTCCCCCTATTTCACCGTCACCCTGCTGTACTGCGCGCTGCTGTTCGCGCCAAGCGGTGCATATCTGCTCTGGGCGTTCCCCGACTGGGAGACAATGCAAGTCGCCCACAACCACATGTCGCTTCCGGCGTGGCTCGTCACGCTGTTCGCGATCACGAACGTCAGTCAGGGAATCCTCGGCTACTGGGTGACCGCGAAGCTGATCCGCGCCGGACGCCGATATGCGGCGTTCCTACAAGTCGCCCTGGGCTATTTCGGGATGTTCTTCATCCTCGTGCACGGCTGGGATGGCCGCGGCTATCAACGTTTCTTCTCCGCGAACCGCGCGGTGTTCGAGTCGTGGCCGCACAACCCGTCCGTCGGCGACGCGCTGGAGCGCGCCGGGCGGTGGCTGTCCTCGCCCGTTGCGTTGACTCTGGCGGGCATGTCGGTGATCGTGGTGGTGCTGCTGTGGATCATGTCCGCGTGGCTGAAAGAGGGTTACCGGCTGGCCGGCCTGCGAGACTCACCGGGAACGGCCGCGACCGTCGGGGTGGTGCTGGGCTTCGTGTTCGCATGCGCGCTCGGCTCCGCGATCGTGTCGAGCGCGCTGATTCACCTGCTGGGCTGGTGGATTGGCGTTCCCGTCGCCGCGGCCGTCGTGTGGCTGCTGGCCGTGCGACCCGGCACCGGGCTGGGATATCTGTTCTTCGAACGCCTGCGCCTGGCCGACGCGAAAGTGGATGTGCACCAGCCGGTTGCCGCATGACCGCGATCGCGCGCCTAGATCGTCCCGTGCAGATCGGGCCACGGCGGACGACGAAGGATCGCCAGCGTCGCCAGCGTCGCTGCGACGAGCCCGGTCAGCACGCCTATGAGCGCGATCGCCGTCTCGTCGAACCGCAGGCTCCCACTTCGCCTCGCCGGCGCGGATGACATACACGCCGACCGGCTTCGCAAGTACCGCGACCGGCTCAGTGGCCTCCTCCAGCGGATCGGCCTTCACCGGTCGGACCTTTCCGCGGACCTTCGCGACCGTGATGACGGTCGTGCCATCGGCCATTTCAAACGGCTGGCTGTAAACATGCGTTAGTCGACCGTCGGTCGAGATCGCATCGAGAGCGTCGCGTAGCTTCACTGGTTCTCCTCCGTCGTCGGGTGCGATTCCGATCCAACCTGACAGTGCCACAGCCATCAATCGGCTGCGAAGGCCGCTCCGATTCGAGAAGGTAGCTACAGAGACCGGGACTGCGCCTGAAAGGCCGGGCACGACTATGACGAACCGCACCACGCGACGGCAATTCCTCGGCCGCGGCGCGGCGGCAACGGCTGCCTTCGCTCTCGGTCCGTCTTTCCTTGCGGCGTGCGGGTCGGAACCCAGCCAGCCCACACCGATCTCAAACGCGCTCCGGATTTCGAACTGGCCCTACTACATGGCCGACGGGTTCATCGCCGAGTTCCAGAACAAGACAGGCATCACCGTCGATTACATGGAGGACTTCAACGACAATCAGGAGTGGTTTGCCAAGGTCAAGGAAGGGCTGTCGCGCAAGCAGGACATCGGTTGCGACCTCGTGGTGCCGACGTCGGACATGGTGGGCCGGTTGCACAGTCTCGGCTGGCTGAATGATTTCAGCGCGGCCAACATCCCGAACCTGAAGAACATGCGGCCCGACCTTTTCAACGCCAGCGTGGACCCCGGCCGAAAGTTCAGCGCCCCCTACATGTCCGGCCTGGTTGGGCTTGCCTACAACAGGGCGCTCACCGGACGTGACATCAAAACGATGGACGACGTGTGGGATCCCGCATTCAAGGGCAGGGTCAGTCTGTTCTCCGACGCGCAGGACGCGCTCGGGATGATCATGCTGTCGCAAGGGAATTCGCTCGAGCACCCGAGCCCCGACACCGTGCGCAAGGCGGTAGACCTCGTCAAGGAACAGAAAGGCAAAGGGCAGGTACGCATGTTCACCGGCAATGACTACTACACCAACGACCTCTCCGCTGGTAATGTCATTGTTGCACAAGCATATTCGGGCGACGCCGTTCAGCTGCAGGGAAATAACCCCGATCTGCAGTTCGTCGTGCCGCAGGCCGGTGGAACCGCCTTCGTCGACACGATGGTCATCCCCTACACCACCCAGCACCAGGACTGGGCCGAAACCTGGATCAACTACGTCTACGACCGGGCCAACTACGCCAAGCTGATTGCGCACACAAACTACGTGCCAGTGTTGTCGAACATGGTGGACGAGTTGGCCAAAATCGACCCCAAGCTCGCGTCGAATCCGCTGATCATCCCGCCTCAGTCGGTGCTCGACAACGTGAAAACGTGGCCGACGCTCTCCGATGAGCAGACTCAGGAGTTCGACGACATGTACGCCGCGGTGACCGGCGGCTGACCGGGGATCAGGCTGCCTCGTCGGTACGCCGGCTGCGGCGCCGGCGGGTGTCGGTCGTCCAGACGTGGCCGCAACCGGGGCATTGCAGATGCACGAGCCAGGCTTGATGGCTCAGCAGGTATTGCCAATGGGTACCGCAGTTGCGGCCGCTGTGGCATTCCGCGCACCGTGCGCCGTGGTCGCAGCGAGGGCACGCCAGCCAGGCACGGCGGCTCCGGTCGGCGTGAGGATCAATCGGCAACACGGTTGACCGCCCGGTCCGGCAGCACGCCGGCGCTCACCAGCTCGTCGTAGATGCGCTGCTGGTCGTCGTCGAGGCCGGAGTAGAGCATGTCCCATGCCAGCTCCTCCTCGGCGAGCACTTCGATCGGGTCCCAATCGTCGCCGATCGCCTCGACGACGGCACTGCGCCGGCGCGCTTCGTCGAGCGTCAGATCGTAGGCAAACGCGAGTTCATTCTGTTTTTGGGCCACGGGCATCCCCAATGCAACTCTTCGTGGTCGAAACGACAAGGGTCCAGGTCAGCCCGCCGGCTAACAATGACCTACGTCACGTTTCCCGATTGAGATTCGTCACAGTGGCGATATTGTCGCAACCACTCTTGCTGCCAGCGGATGAACGCGGCGTCGACAACAGCGCCGTGGCCGGGCACGTAGACGGCACCCGCACCGCCGGCGTCCAGCAGCCGGTCGAGCGTGGCAGGCCAAGCGGCCACGTCCGAATCGGCGTCTATCGCCGGGTCGCCTGACTCTTCCACCAAGTCACCGCAGAACACCACGGTCCGGGCCGCGCTGGCGGCGGGAGGCACCACGACGATCAAGTCGGCGTCCGTGTGGCCACGGCCGAGATGACGGATCGATACGGAGCGATCGCCCAAGTCGACGACAGCGTCGTAAACCGTGCGGTCGGGCGTGCGCAGCGCCGCGATCGCCCGGTCCACCTCCGCTGCGTCGGCGCCATGGCGCAGCGCATCAGTACGCAACTCCTCCGTCGCAGACATGTATTCGGCAACCTCTGGGGCGCAATGAATTTCGGCGCCAGCGAACGCAGATGCGCCAAGCACATGGTCAAAGTGCTTGTGCGTCAACACAATATGGCGAACCCGCTGCCCCGCGATGGCTCGCACGTCGGCATCGATCGCGGCCGCCCCGGTCAGTGTCGTGCCGGTGTCGACCAGCATCGCGCCCGTCTTGCCCTCGATCAGACCGATGGTGACGTCCAGGAACGCCAACCGCGTGCGATGCACTCCGTCGGCCAGCCGCTCCCAGACAAAGTTCACTTCATAACGGTAGTGCCCTAGTGCGATGATTTTGGCGACGGCCGACGGTCGGTACCTGTAGCCGAGTATGGGAGGTACGCGATGCGCAAGCTCGTCATCACGCAGAACATGACCCTCGACGGATGTATCGAGATGCTCGACGACTGGTTCGACCCGCAGTTACAGGACGGCGACCTGATGGAGGAATCCCATCGCCAAGACGTGGAAGCCGACGCGCTCCTCGTAGGTAGGCAAACGTTCGAGGACTTCCGCGGCTACTGGCCCGCTCAGACCGACGACCGCACTGGCATCACGGACTACCTGAATCGGGTTGCCAAATACGTAATTTCATCGACGATCGACGATCCGGGTTGGGCGAACTCGACCGTGCTGCGCGGTGACCCAGTGCGGGAGGCCGAGGCACTCAAAGAGCGGGACGGCAAGGACATCGTGCTGACCGGCAGCATCAGCCTCGCGCACACGCTGATCGGCGCCGGCATCGTCGACGAGTACCGGATCTTCGTCTATCCCGTGGTCCAGGGCCGGGGCCGGGGGCTGTTTCCCGCCGACACGCGTCAGAAGCTGCGACGGCTCGGTGAGGCGAAGTCGTTCTCGTCGGGAATCGTCCTTCTTCGGTACGGCACGCAGGGATAAGACCGCGCCCACGGGGGTAACCCCCGGGGGTGGATGTCGATCATCCTGAACGCGACGAGCGTTGGGACAAGTCCGTTCGCCACGAGAGCGAAGCCGAACGGCTGGACCGCAATTGGTCCAGTCTGCTGCAAGAACTGCGAGTGACGCAGACCGGCGCACAGTTGGTCACCGGTTTCCTGCTGACTCTTCCGTTCCAGCAGCGTTTCGATGGGCTGAGCGAGCTCATCAAAAGCGTCTACCTGGCTACCGTCGCCTGTGCCATCGGCGCCACTCTGTTGCTGGTCGCGCCGGTCGCGATACACCGGGTGCTGTTCCGTCAGCACCGCCTGCTGACACTGGTGTCCACGGCACACCGGTGCGCGATCGCGGGAGTGGTGCTACTGGGAACAGCCATGGTTGGGGTCGCTGTCGTGATCTTCGATGCGGTATCCGGCGCAGCTGCGGGCTGGATCGCCGGTGCGTGTGCTGCGGTCGCGACGTTCGTCTTGTGGATCCTTCTTCCGATGTTTGAGCGCGTGACCGATGACGGGAGTCCGGAACAGCACTGACGCGAAGATTTCCTGGGTGTCCGTGCTCAACTGGCGTGGGTAAGGGTGACTTGGTAGCCCATGGCCTGGAGTTGGTTGATGGCCCGCTTTTTTGCTCGCTCGGGGTGAAGTCGGTTGAAGTAGTCGGCGCCGGGATCGTGATAGAGGCAGCCGCTGGTTCCCATGTGCCAGATGGCGATCAGCATCGAGTGCTGGATAGCGACATTGGCTTTTTGGGGTCCGCGGCGTGAGGCGATCCGGCGGTAGCGGGCGCCAAGGTAGGTGCGTGGATTCTGGGCGCACGCCATGGCGGCTGCGCCCAGCGCACCCTGCAGGTACGGGTTGCCCGGGCGTGTGCGGCTCGACTTCACCTTGCCGGCGGATTCGTTGTTGCCCGGGGTAGTTCCGGCCCAGGACGCGAGCTGAGCTGCCGTAGCGAAGCGAGTCATGTCGGCGCCGGTCTCGGCGATGATGACGTCGGCGGTGAGGGCACTGACCCCCGGGATGGTGCAGATCAAGTCGCGAAACCCGTGAAAGGGCGCGATCGTCTCCTGGATGCGGGTAGTGATCTCATCGATCGCTGCGGTGTGCCGGTCGATCAGGTCCAGATGAACCCGGGCCAAGAACGCATGATGTTCGGTGAACCGACCGGTCAGCGCCTCGGTCAGCGCCGGGATCTTGGAGCGCAGCCGGCGTTTAGCCAGATCGGCCAGCGCGACGGGGTCGCGGTTGCCGGCGATCAACGACTCCAGCATGGCGCGTCCGGACACGCCGAGAATGTCGGAGGCGACAGCGGATAGCTTGATCCCGGCGTCTTCGAGCAGCTTCTCCAATCGCTGTACCTCGCGTGAGCGTTCCCGGGTGATCGCAGTGCGCGCCCGAGTCAGATCACGAAGCTGCCGGATCGGCTCGGGTGGCACAAACGAGCCCCGCACCAGACCGTGCGCGCCGAGTTGGGCCAGCCAGGTCGCGTCGGAGACATCGGTCTTGCGGCCGGGCAGGTTCTTCACGTGCCGCGCATTAACAAGCAGCACATCAAATCCCGCATCCTCCAACAGGTAGTAGAACGGCTTCCAATAATCGCTAGTGGCCTCCATCACCGCACACGTGATCCGCTCGTCGATCAGATGCTCACGCAGCGCCAGGATCTGGCTCGTCATCGAGCCCCAGGTCGTAACCGTCTCAACCGTTTTGCGCCGCCCAGCACCAGCGACCCGGACGCACACCTTGGCGTCCCTTTTCGAGATATCCAGTCCCGCACAGCGGGCATGCACGACTTCCACGGTCCCTCACTCCCTTCCCACGCACACCTACGGTGTCCGTCGTGGGGAGGGGCAGGGAAATTCAAAAATCTGACGCTCGGGCTCGATGGCACCAATCCACGGTTCCCGTGGAAGCCCTCCGTCACCATGCTGACCTACAGGCTCACCGGCACCACAGAGCAGATCGGGATCAACCACGACGAACCCGACCAGTTTCCGCCTCAGCCAGCACGGTCAACAAGAGCAACCAGCACCCAATCTTCGCGCACCACGGTGCGCCCCGAAGACGGCGCCAGGTTGCTGACCTGGGGTTTGCGAACCCGCGCGGAAGGGCATTCGGACTCATGCTAGTTCGTAGAGTTGCGCGTCCACTTCTGTCAGCGGTGTTCATCGGGCAGGGGATTGAGTCCCTGCGCCAGCCCGAGCAAGCCGCCGAAACCGCCCGCCCGATGGTCGAGGGCCTGCAGAAACTGCCGGAGTCCGCGGCCGCGAAGGCCCCCCGCGACCCCATGACGCTGGCCCGGGTGACCGCAGGGGTGCAGATCGGCGGCGGTCTGCTGCTGGCGAGCGGCAAGCTCCCCCGCTTCGCGTCGGTCGCTCTGGCGTGCACGGTGGTGCCGGGCAGCCTTGGCGGCCATCTGTTTTGGAACGAGACCGACCCGCAGCGCAAGGCGCAGCAGCGGCGCGATTTCCTGACGGACCTGAGCCTGCTCGGCGGCCTGATGATCGCCTCGGTCGACACCGAGGGCAAGCCGTCGCTGGGCTGGCGGGGCAGGCAGGCGGCCCGCCGGGCATCCGAGGCCGTGTCGTCCGCGCTGCCAGGTGGGACGACGCAGTCGGGCAGCGCGTTGCTCGAAACGGTGGGCGAGAAGGTGGGACACGGCCTGCAAGCCGGCGCCGAGCATGGACGCGAGCTTGCTGATGTGGCCGGCGAGCGGCTCTCCCCCCTTCTGGATGTCGCGCGGGAGCGTGGCGGCGAACTGGCGCAGCGGGCCCGTGAGCGTGGCTCGGAACTGGCCGACACTGCGCTCGATCGAGGCAGCGATTGGGCCGAAACCGCGAAGAAACGCGGCGGCAAGGCCGCCCAGCAGGCGCGGAAGCGTGCGGACAAGGCCGCCACGAAAGCGCAGAAGCGGGCACGGAAGCGGTTGGACCAGATCAGCTAGTGAAGATGCGCCGATTGCAGCCGCGACTGCTGCTGCGACGAACAGCGCACGAATCATGATCCACATCCGTTCGTGTTGGCCGCTGTCCTTAGAACGAGTAAACGTTGTCGATGCTGACGAACATGCCGTGGCCGGTGCGGTCGTTGACGAACTTGGCCGCTCTCGTCGGGGTAGATCGTCCAATCCCCGTGGTGGTAGGTCTGCCCGTAGGCCATGGTGGTGGTCGGGTTGCCGATGCTGAGGTCGCCTTGCTGCCACGAGAACGCACCGTCGGCATTGACCACAGCGGCCCACCCCAGCTTCTGCGTGAAGGGACCTTTGCAGACAACCCCATCAGCGGGCAAAGTAGGGTCGGGTGACACCCCGCACAACATATTGTGCGATTCGGTGAGGTAGTTGTCGGCAGCAGCGGTGGCGGGCCTACGACACCGTCACCGAGCGGATCGTGGCAATAAAGGTGCTGCCAACTCATCTGATTAGTCCGACAACCAAGAACGGATTTGTTCTCATCGCGAGAAGATTTCTCGCCGGTTTGGTCAAAGTCCTCAGCGGTTTGTCGACCGGGCGCGATGATGGCAGAGGATCTCCCGGAAACTTTGGTACTAGGTGGTGAGCGGCATGACACCCCGAACGTGGACAGGCAGGGTCGCGGTAGATATTCGGGATGCAGAGCCGGACTGGGGACCTTTCTTGCAGCCGGTTGCCCCGCCGGGAGCACCGAACGTGCTTGATGATCGTCTGGGACGACGTCGGGTATGGGGCCTTGGAACCGTTCGGTGGTCCGATCGAGACGCCAACGATGCGTCGGATCGCCGAGAACGGTCTGCGGTACTCGAATTTCCACACCACCGCGCTGTGTTCGCCGACGCGCTCCAGCCTGCTCAATGGCCGCAACGCGACGTCGAACAACATGGCCTGCATTACCGAGGCGTCGGCGGGGTTTCCGGGGTTCTCGGCGCGGGTCCCGTTCGAGAACGGCATGATCTCCGAGGTGCTCAACGCTCAGGGGTGGAACACCTACGCGGTCGGCAAGTGGCACCTCACACCCGGCGACGAATGCGATGCGTCCTCCTGGAAGGGACGCTGGCCGCTGGGGCGGGGATTCCAGCGCTTCTACGGCTTTCTGGGCGGGGAAACCAACCAATGGTATCCGGACCTGGTCTACGACAACCACACCGTCGACCCGCCGGCGACGCCCGGAGCAGGGCTATCACCTGTCGGCCGATCTGGTCGACAAGGCGATCGCGGTTCGTCCGCGACGCTAAGGCGGTCGCGCCGCAGAAGCCGTGGTTCATGTACTTCTGCCCCGGCTGCGCGCACGCGCCGCATCACGTGTTCAAGGAGTGGGCCGACCGCTACCGTGGGCGCTTCGACGAGGGCTATGAGGCGATCCGCGACGGGATTCTCGCCAACCAGAAGAAGATGGGACTGCTGCCCGACGACGTTGAGTTGTCGCCGATCAACCCGCACGGCGAACCGGAGGTGACGGGGCCGGACGGCCAGCCGTGGCCGCAGCTGGACTTCGTGCGACCGTGGGATTCGCTGAGCGACGACGAGCGGCGCCTGTTTGTGCGGATGGCCGAGGTGTACGCGGGGTTCGTGTCCTACACCGATGACGCAGATCGGCACGACTCATCGACTACCTCGCAGGAGTCCGAGCAGCTCGACAACACCATCATCGTCGTCGTCTCCGACAACGGTGCCAGCGGTGAGGGCGGTCCGAACGGCTCGTTCAACGAGAACAAGTTCTTCAACAACGTGCCCGACACCATCGAGGCGAACCTGGCCCACCTCGACGACCTGGGCAGCCCGACCACCTACAACCACTACAACACCGGCTGGGCGTGGGCGTTCGACACACCGTTCCCGTACTGGAAGCGCTTCGCTGGCTACGAGGGCGGGGTGGCCGACCCGCTGATCCTGTCCTGGCCGGCCGCATCAGCCGCGCACGGTGAAATCCGCGACCAATACGTGCACGCCGTCGACATCGTGCCCGACGCTCTACGAGCTGCTGGGCGTCACGCCACCTGACGTGCTCAATGGCTGGACACAAAACCCGATCGAGGGCCAGAGCTTCGCCGCCTCGTTCACCGATCGGCGCGCCGCTGGCCGCGACACCCAGTTCTACTCGATGCTGGGCATGCGGGCGCTCTATCACCAGGGCTGGCTGGCCACAGCGCTGCACCCGCCGATCTCGGGGTGGGGACACTTCGACGACGACGTGTGGGAGCTCTACGACCTGCGCACCGACCGCAGCCAGCTGCACAATCTGGCCGCCGAGAAACCCGCGCTGCTCGAAGAACTCAAGGGGCTGTGGTTCTACTACGCCGGCGTCTACAAGGGCCTTCCGCTCGATGACCGCACCGCGCTGGAGATCATGACCTCGCCGCGGCCCGAGCCGAGCGAGCCGCGCGGGCGCTACATCTACTATCCCGACACCGCCGATGTCCCCGAGTCCGTCGCGGTCAACATCCGCCGCCGCTCCTACACCATCGCCGCTGGCGTCAGCATCGACACCCCCGAGGCCGAAGGTGTGCTGTTCGCTCACGGTGGCGTGGCCGGCGGCCACAGCCTCTACGTCAAGGACGGCGGCTGCACTACGTCTACAACTGGCTCGGCGAACGCATCCAGAAAGTCAGCTCACCCGAACCCGATCCCCACCGGCACCCACGTGCTGACAGCGGAGTTCCAGAAGACCGGCGACGACCAAGCCACGGAAGCGCGGTCGGCAAACTCACCCTCTACGTGGACACCGAGGCAGTTGCCAGCGGCGAGATCATGACGCAACCGGGGATCTTCGCCCTCGCCGGCGACGGTCTCTGCGTCGGGCGCGACAGTGGCTCCGCCGTCACCACCGACTACACCGCGCCCTTCTCGTTCGTCGGCGGCACGATCGAGCGCGTCGTTGTCGACGTCAGCGGCGAGCACTACGTCGACCACGAAAAGGAAGTCCTCGCCTACATCACCCGCGACTAAGCATCCGCAGATCATGCCTTACGAGCCGAGTTCCACACCGCTGACGGACGGCAACAATGGCCTTCGTCCCTGGCCCGACGTAAGGTAAGAGACCACCACCTTGCGTGAAATGGGTTGCGGCGGTTAGACTTTGCCCATTAGGCATCGTCGCCATCGAGTAGCACTATCGCTGGCCATGACCCGCACCTCCTTGCGGTGAGCCAGTTCGAGCGCAGGGTGGTTTTCTTACCCGAGAACCCCACGGCTGCAACGGTGTTGGTGTTTGCCCCAATATTCTGCTGTCCGCACAACGAGATCCGGCTTCGCTTCCTGCACCCACCCACAGTCACCGCAGGGGCAATCCTCTGGGTGATTGAGTAACTCTATAAAAGAGTTCGCTGACAACAGCTTTGGTGACGGGCTCACCTGCCGTTCGGCGTAATGCAAGGATTCCCAAGGCATTATGGGCCTGGATGAAGACCTAATAGTCGATGTATATCTGCCGTCTATCCTACTACGTGGCAAGGACTTCCGATGACAATAAGCACTCAGAAGCCCCTGTGACGGCCAGTGAGGTTCAGATGACCACAGACACCCCGGCAACGGTAAAAGTCGCTCCTACCGCGTCCTGTGGCCCGCCCCGAGGGCCGCAGCACCACCTGTTACGGCATGTCGGTGTAACTTTCACCAATTTTGGTGGAGGTGCCAGATCCGATTCGTAGCTCTCAGACTTTTTGGAATTCTAACCAGAACAAAGCTCTCAGACTTTTGGGACTCCTTGCGGGGCAGGCGAACTCGCCGCTTGCGGGAACCAAGATGTGGCCTAAGATCGTGCCCAGCGTGTAGGAAGGATGACATGAGCACGATCGACAAACTGCTGGAACGTGCTGGACACGAGGGCACACCAGCGGCAGAAGCAGCAGCGTGTCGCGAGAAGGTCAAAGCGCTGCGGCAGAAGTCCAAAGCCTTGATGGTGCAACCGGTAAGCCCGGAAGATCTGGAGGAAGCGGACCTGGGCGAACTGGCTGTGATCGCCAACAAGTTCCACGACGAGGTCGAGGCTGCTGGCACCAGCATGCTGGTGGCGGCGTGGAGCGCCGGTCATACACTGCGGACAGCGAAGGAACGGTGCGAGCACGGTGAGTGGCTCCCCTGGTTGGACGCCAACTTCCATGGCTCGAAACGCACTGCCCAGGTGTACATGCAGATCGCGGAAAATACGCAGAGCGCTGCGCATTTGGACTCGGCGCTGTCCATCCGTGCGGCGCTGGATGCGATCACGAAGAACCCCGAACAGCCCTCGTACCAGCCAAAGGGCAAGCGCAGCAAGGCAGCGATAACGGCGCGCCAGATGTTCGTGAAGCGGTACATGGCGCTCGCCGACGACATCAGCTTTGTCATCGACGCCATTGAGAAGAATGGCGAATTTGCCGGTGCCGCATGTGAGCACCTAGAGGGCTTGGTCGAACAGCGCGACCTGCTGACCAAGCTGATTCGTGAGCTACGTCGCGTTTGCCGAGTCTAAGGTATTCGGACCAACTTCCAGCCTGTGACGCCTGTGACACCTCTGCGCCCCGAAAGAGGCTTCAGCCTCGTCACCAGGGACTTCACCCCGTCAACCTCTTCCTCCCGATGAGCTTCCTGCTCGTTGCGAGCAGATCTGTCCGCGCCGCGTGATTCCGGTGGAAGGGACCGCCCGTGCTGCGTGTGCCCTCGACGCGGTATCTGTAACCGGCCCCGTGCCCACACCGTGCCCACAATCTGCCCACAGTTACAGATACCTCTTGTGATCTGATGTGAGGTATCCGGGCAGGTGAATGGGGGTTCCGCCCCACCGACCAGCGCCCCCAAAAACATCTTCGCGATGTTGGCGGGCGGGTGAAAGTCGTCGGCGTCGGCGAACGGCACGCCCAGCCGCTGCGCCAATGCGGCCCCGACCGTCGACTTGCCCGATCCGGACACCCCCATCACAACGATCGACCGCATGCCCTGTCCTTACCCCGGTCAACGCACTTGTACGCAGGCTGAGGTTAACTCGAAAGGTGGACCGACGACCCGAACTCGCCCGACGCTTTTTCCATCGTTTCGAACCCGTGCACGCGGTGACCTACTTCGCTCCCGAGGCACGCGCGGCCCTCGATGGCCTTGGCTACCGCGGATTTTGGATGGGTTACTTCGCGGCCCGGTCGGCGCCGCTCGGCAAGGTGGCGCCCGAGGTGGTCACCGCGATGTTCTACAACTTCGCGCCGGAGCGGGTCGCCAAGGCGCTGAGCGGGGCGTGGGCCGTCGCCGGGCCCGAGTCGGCGCTGCGCGCGCGTTCCGAGTCGGCGGTCGCGGCGCTGCGCCGGTACGGAATAGTCGACGACGAGAGCATGCGAATCGCCGCGGAACTGTCCGGTCGGGCCGCGAAACATGCTGGCGTCGACGGGCATCCGCTGTTCGCCGCGAACCGGGCACTGCCCTGGCCAGACGATCCGGTGTCGGCGCTGTGGCACGCCGTCACGCTGCTACGGGAGCATCGCGGTGATGCTCATGTCGCCGTGCTGGTCGCCGAGGGCATCTCGGGCAGAGAGTCGAACGTACTGCATGTTGCGGCGGGACGGGTGCCGCGCGAGTACATGATGCGCGCCCGCGACTACGACGAGCACTCATGGAATGAGCATCAGACCGCCTTGGCCCAGCGCGGGCTGCTTGACCGTCAAGGTGCGTTGACTGCGGCCGGCACCGAGCTGAAGAACCACATCGAATCCACTACCGACCGGCTGGCCCTCGCGGCGCTCGACGCGCTCGGGGACGACGAAGTGGAGGCGCTGTTTGAAGCGCTGACGCCGATCACCCGGCGGGTCATCGCGGGAGGTGACATCCCGGCGATGACGCCGATGGGATTGGGCCGCGACGACCTCGACGACGACCGCGCCCACCTGAACCGGTCTTGAGTCATTTACTTTTCGGGACGGACTTCGAGACACCGGGATAGCTTCGAAGTAGGCACCGTTGCGCGTACGCAGATCGAGAAGTTGCTAGGGACAAGAATTTACCTCGACCTGCGTGTCAAGGTCGACGAGAACTGGCAGCGCGACCCAGAACAGCTTGGCCGGCCTTGGGTTTTAAGGGCCCGCGAAGTCGCCAACGGCGGTCATCTTGTTGCCGTCCCAGGCGGTGGCGAAGCCGCCTGCGGTGAAGGCGCAATTCAAGATGATCGCGCGGTGCGGAGGACTTTTCATCCACAAGTCGAGCGCTTCGGTCGGAGTCGCAGCCGATCCGGTGCCCCAGTAGACGATCTCACCCGTGTACCCGGTCTGGGTGTAGCCCGCATCCGCGATACGGGCTTGCGGTGAAGAGCCGTCCGAACCGGTATGTCCGTCCACGCCAGTCTTCAGCATGTCGTTGGCGTGCCGTTGCGCCGCTACTGTCAAACGCGGGTCGTCGCCGATCGCCGCGCATGTCTGGCGAAGCCGGTTGACGCCGTTGTACACCGCAGTCCCCAAATCGTCTGCGCGCGCAGGGAAACCAGTAATGGCGCCGAGGACAGTGATGGAGGCAGTGCAAATCGAGGAGACCGCGACGATCTTGCCTTTCGTCGTCATGTTTGCCTCTGGAGATGGGCTCGCTGTGCCGTTTGCAGCAAGCAATGCTACCGACTGGGGCTTTCGCGATGTTCGGAATCGGCCGACCGGTCTGTCCACGACGGGCCGCCAGGCGCCCCTAGCCTCAGCCTCCCTCCTCCATCCCGGGGCGGGCTAATTTGTCGATCTCCGTCGAATCGACTGGTTAAATCCCAGACCCGCGTAATACCACGTGGAGGACATTGCGCAGGCCCAAATCACCCCATCGCCTCGGCCATGGCGATGTGCCCCTTCCCCCCGAACCAAAGGCCAATACCTACGCCACCATCGCGCTCGCGACATTGACCGGCATGCAAATGACGCAGCGTACTTTCAATCCTTCATCGCTGCGCACGGTGTACGACGAATTAGCACAAGCACTCGGAAAGAACCTGGCACCCGCCTGACGAACACAGTCGGCTCCGGCACGTCATCTATCTCGCTGCCCTACAAGCTCATTCGCTGACCGCGTGCAGACCGTCCAGGTCGATAATCGCGGCGGCGTGGCGCTCCGCCATCGCGCGGACATTGATGCGGGTCTGCATCATCGGCGGTGTGACCGCCCACAGGATGCCATGTACGCTATAGCACCGGTATGAATTCCACGCCTCGTCCTGACTCGGCGCCGCAGCACCGTGCGCGGTGAGCGCGCGCAGATAGTGGCGCAGCAGATCACGCTCGCAGGCACGCCGATCGGCCGTCTCGAGTGCGCCGGTCAGAAAGTAGGCGACGTCATCTAACGGCGGGCCCAGGCACACGGCTTGCCAATCGAAAAAGGCCGGCTGACCGTCCGCCGTCATGTACGTATTACCCAAGTGTGCGTCACCGTGGGTGAGGCAGATAGCTTCGCGCGCATGACGGTCCCACATCTGCGTGAGCGCCGCGCGCACAAGGCGCCGATCATCTAGCGGCGACGGCAACGACGGTGACAGCGGGAATCTGAAGTGGGTGTTCCAGTGCAGCGGGCTAAACAGGATCGGTGTCAGCCCGGCGATGATCGACGTCCGTGGCAGCCAGGGGTAGCCACTTCGTGGCTTGCGCCAGGTCGCGGCGTGCCACGCCGCTTGGACCTCCAGCGCAGCGGCGACACTGTCGACCGGCCATGGCTCCGTCGGATCGCCGAACGACACTCCCGCTTCGACGAGATCATCGAGAATCACGATGCCCTGCCCGCTTTCGTTGTCGGCATCTGCAAACCAGCAATTGGGCAGGGGAGCATTCATCGTCGGCGCTATGCAGTTGTAGAACGCAGCTTCGAGTTGGTACGCACGGCCAACGTCCATCAATCCCAGCCGCTTGACCATCGCACCGGCAACCGTGCGGTGCCACCGCCGGTCGAAACCTCCCTTGATGCAAAGTGATTGAGGCGGGTGGTCAGGCGTGTCTATGTAGACGGCGTGCACCCGGATCTTCGTTGCCGTTCCCGGAATCACCTCGACGATGTCGACTCGCTCAACGGTGATATCGGGGAATCGGTGGCGTAAGGCAGTGCTGAGCCATTCCGCAGTTATCTCTTCCGGCTCACGTGGTAGCCACACTTTGCTCATCGACTTTGGCCATTCCTGCGAGGAGAGGTGCACAGCTCCGCCGTTGCCACCCTGTCAGCCACCGCGGCATCGACCGCTGTTCTCGGTGACGCGAACACCGCACACACCGTCACCGGTGTGCTTGAACAAGAGGCCGCCGCGGGTCTCGATCTCTTCGCGCAACCCCTCGACGCCGGTGAACAGAAATGTCACCACCTCCAAAGGAGCAGCCGCCGAATCAGCGGACACCCACGCAGAATCTCACAACGGACGCGCTCTTACCTCGTACATCAGCGAATCCGACCCGTCGGCCCGTCAGCGCTCGGCGGGTGCCTTCGCGGCGGTGCGACGGCGCGTGAAGGCCGCGCGCACGATGTGAGCGCCGACCGCGGCGAACAGCAGCATTCCCCACACCTCCCACGGCGGATGCGTGAGCTCGGCGGTGAAGACCGCCGCGAAAAGCGGGGCATGCTGGGTGATGCCGAGCACGGCGGCACCTCCTACGAGCGCCAGCGTCGGAACGCTGGCTTGTCCACCGAGATGGTTTACCGCGAGCGCCACGAATGCGCCCGTCGCGACACCCGTGGACAGCGCGGGCGTGAGCATGCCGCCTACCGCGCCGGCCCGGATGAACAGCGCGGTGAGCACAGGCTTGAGGAACATCGCCACCGTCACCGCGATCAGCGTGTCGCCGCCCGCAAGGCTTTCCAGCACGATGCTCTTGCCGTTGCCCGGCATCTGCGGCATCCAGATCGAGGTGGTGCCGGTGACGAGTCCGGCGAGACCGACAGCGGGTATCAGCGTCCACGATTGTTTCGGTATCTTCGGTTTCGCCCGAGCGATCAAACTGTTGAACGCCGTGCCGACCAGCGCGGCCAGCGGCATTGCGGTGATCGCGAACAGGACGGCCTTCCACGTGAAATGCGTTTCGGGCCAGACGAATGTCGGTGCCCCGTGGGTGATCGGCCACACCGTGACCGTCGCGATACACGACGTGGCCACCGCGACCAGCACCGCCAGAGGACGCCAACTGCGCAGCACGATGCCCAGTGCGAACAGCACGCCGGCCGCCGGCACGTTATAGACCGCCGCAAGCCCAGCGCCCGCCGCGCTGCCGAGCAGAATCTGTCGGTGCGCGGGCGGAATTGAGCCGAAGCGAATCCACAGTTCGGTGAACGAGGCCGCGAACAGACGAGGCGCTTGTTCGCGGCCGAGCGACGCACCGGAACCCACCGCCAGGACTTGAAGCAGCGCGTCAATTCCCATCGGGCCGTGCGCGAATGGACGGCCCTCGCGGATCTGCTCGGTAAGGTTCGGCACCGTCGCCTTGCGGCGCAGCAGCCACCAGCCCAGCCCGGCCAGTGCACATCCGATGGCCGGTCCAACCAGCCGCCGTTCGATCGGAGCATCTTTCACGCCGGTCAGCAGAGGCCCCTGCTCGTAGCCGTACGTGAGGTGCTCGATGGCCTTCACCACCACCGTCGTGAAGCCGCCCGCGATACCGCTGACCACGCCGGTGACCAGAATGGCGGCCGCGAAGACGAGGTATTGCTGAGTGCGGGTCACTGCAAGTTGCGGTTCCACTCGATCCACCCGACGCCCTCGCGGCCGTCAGAAGCGGTGATGCTCGCCCATGCTCGAGCGAACCACGCCACCCTGCCGTCGGGTGCCTCGAGGCGCAACGGGGCGTGGCCTTTGATGTCGGCGACCAGTTCAAGCGCACCAGGGTTGAGGGTGATCGCGGTGGCCACCGGTAACCCGTTGTCCGCGAACGATGCTCGGGCGGTGACGCCCTGCAGCTCGGTCAGCGCGACGCCGGGGTGCTGAATGTAGCCGACACCGATCGGCGGGGCGCCGGGAAGTCGGATGTCCACGCCGTGAAGGTGGGCGCCGTCGTCGAGATGCAGGGCACTCCACACCCAGTCCATGGCCCACCAGTCGCGGACTCCCCACGAGTGGTCCCTCTGCCCGGGCACCGCTTCGAGGCGCGTGCGCCGTCCGTCGACGGCGACGCTTCCGGTTACCGCGCAGGGGATTTCGTACCGCGGCGTGAGGCGGTACTGATAGGGCGTGCCGACGGTGGACCACTCCAGATCCATGCTGACGTCCACGGTGCGGCCGGGCTCTCCGCGCAGCAGCGCGGCAGGATCGTCGTGTGCTTCGCCGCGGCCAGCCAGAACCAGACGGTACCTCTGCAGCGGCGACACGATCGCATGGGCGAAGTCGAAAGCCTCCGTGTGCACCGTGTACGGGTCGTCGAGCGGGGCCTTGAAGTCGAGCACCGCGACCGTCGGTTGATCGGGCCCGCAAAGCAGTGCGGTGAACCACGCGATGCCCTCGTTGGGCATCAACCCGAGCCGAACATATCCGCCCATACGTTGCCGCGGATCGGTGAAGTCGCAGTACCAACTCTCGTTCCACAGTGGTTCTACGCCGGCAGGATGCGCGAACTCGTCGGCCGGATCGGGTGTCAACGGTTGCGGTGCAACAGGTTCCGGCAGTAGCGCCAGCGCGTCGGTGTCGATCACCTGCTCGCAGTGGCGCTCGATCATCGCCATGAACATCTCGTCGCCGCGCTCGGTGCGCTGCACGAGCATCGGCGACACAATCGCCATCATCACCCCGAAGAAGCTCGCGCGTCGCACCCCCTCGCGGACATCCTCCAGCGTCACGGTCGTCGTCGGGCCGAGCGCCTGGTGGTAGCAGGCCATCAGCTCCTCGGCGTGCGCCCGACGCAGCGGCACCGGCAGCGCGCAGCCCAAGAAATACGCGAGATCCGTCATCGCGGCTCCCCAGCTGACGGTCTGCCAGTCGACGACCGTCAGCGGCCGGTCCGCGCCCTGCGTGCCGAACAGCATGTTGTCCAACCGGTAGTCGCCGTGCACCAGGCCGCGCGGACCGCCCGCCTGCTCGCCGGCGGCCAGGTACGCGTCAAAACTTGCGACCAAGTGGTCGCAGACCGTGCGGTGCCGCGGCGCGAGGCGGGTCTCGTAGCGTTCGATGAACCCGGTGTACAGCGCAGCGATCAACGCTTGGCCTACCGGCGCTTCGCGGTTCAGCCACGCCGCACCGGACAGCGTCTGGTCACCGATCGTCGGCCCCTGCAGCCGGCCGAGTTCCGACACCGCGAGCCTGGCCCGCTCGAGCGACGTGCCCTCGATCTCGTCGCCGACCTCCGCGGGCCCGGCGTCGCCGAGCAGCAACACAAATGTCTTGGCCTCGGCGTCGAACGAGGCGTGATAACACGGCGCGATCGGACCGACCAGCCGCGGTGCCACCTCCGCATAGAACCGCACCTCGCGTTCGTAAAGGCCGAGCGCAACACCGGTCTGACGGCTCACCGGGTCCGACGCGGCGACTTTCAGGACCACCGATGCGGGTGCCGCCGCACCGTCGTCGTATTCGAGCACCACGCGATAGCACTCGCTCATCTGTCCGGTTCCGATGCGCTCAGTGGTGAACCCAGACAGCGACGCATTCAGCTGAGCACTCAGCCACTCGGCACTCAGATCGTCGACACGCATGGCCCTGACCCTAAGCCGGTCGGCGCCGTAGCACGTCACGATTGAGCGTGCTCGGCGATGTGTGCCCCGAAAGTGCCAGTGTCAGATCGACTTCCGAGAGCAGGTTGCGAATCACCTGCGTGACGCCCTCAGCGCCGCGCAGCGCCATCCCCCACAGATACGGCCGGCCCAGAAGCACTGCACGGGCACCGAGCGCGAGCGCCTTGACCACGTCAGACCCGCACCGTATCCCGCTGTCGAACACCACCGTGAGCTCGTCGCCGGCGGCGTCGACCACATCCGCGAGCGCGTCCAGTGCCGCGATCGCCCCGTCCACCTGCCTGCCGCCGTGGTTCGACACGACGACGCCCTGCACACCATGGTCGCGAGCCAGCCGGGCGTCGTCGGGATGCAGGATCCCCTTCAGCAGGATCGGTATCTTCGTCATCTCACGCAGCGCCGCCAGGTCGGCCCAGCTGACCGTCGGATTGCTGAACACGCTCACGAAGTGCAGAACCGCAGCCGTCGGGTTCGCCTCGGGCGGCTCCGGTAGTGCGGCACGAAAGACGGGGTCCGACAAGTAGTTTGCGATTCCCACCGATTTCAGGAACGGCAAGTATGCCGTCTGCAGGTCGCGCGGACGCCAGGCGAGCAGACCCGTGTCCAGCGTGACGACGAGTGCGCCGTACCCGGCCGCCTCTGCGCGCGCGACGAAACTTGCAGTGAGCTCGGGGTCCCTGGGCCAGTACAGCTGATACCAGCGGGGAACGTCGCCACCGGCCGAAGCGATCTCCTCCATCGAATACGACGCCGCGGTGGACGCAACGAAACCCACCCCGGCCTTCGCCGCACCGCCCGCGGCGGCCAACTCGCCGTCGGGATGCACGATCGACTGCACGCCTATCGGCGCGAGCAACACCGGTGCCGCGTGCTGGACACCGAAGATGTCGGTACGCAGGTCGCGCGCCGCAACGTCGCGCAACATCCGCGGCACGATCCGGTGCCGCATGAACGCTGCCCGGTTGTCGCGTTCGGTGTCCTCCGTGCCGGCGCTGCCGAACACGTAGCCGTGGGCGCCCGCGTCCATCGCCGCCGATGCCTGTGCCTCGAGATCTGCCCAACCGATCGGGAAATCCGGGGTCTCCCCTGCCATTCCCTTCAGGTAGATCTCGAACTGATAGTTGCCGAACAGAGTCGGCTCGGTGTCGGCCATGCCGCTGACCCTAGAGTTCAGCGGGCGAGCGTGAAACCCTCCCACGCCTGCCGGCGCGCCGGGTGCGGGTCGTATTCCAACCGCGAGTGCTTGTCGAACACCATGATCGCCCGGTCCTGGTCATAGGTCGGCCAGCCGGTCCCGGGCACACCGGTCCTGCTGAACCGGCGCCAGCGCGATTGGATGTTGTTGCTCACCCGCAGCGCCGAGCGCCGGTCACCCGCAACGGTCAGCAGCGTGCCCATCCGGGTGCGATACAGGTCGAATACCGCGAGCAGCTCCATCCCGTGGGTGGCGCCGAGCCCACTCCAGTTGAGGGGACGCGGCGCGTAGTCGTATCGGTACATGTAGGTCGGTGCGTGCTTGCTGTGCGCCTCGGCGATCTGCCACGCCGACGACCCGAAAAACATGTCGGCGCTCAGCCGCATGCATTCGTCGGGGTGTGGATAGCCGGGGTAGGCGGCCTGGATGCGTTCGCGAGCGGCAGGATCGATACCCGCGAGCAGCCGTTCGATCATGTGCTCTGTCGTTGGCAGCATCTTGAGCCACCGCGTGAAGAGCCGCGATTCTTCGGCGTTGTTGCCGACGATGACCGGAACCGGGTGAGCTTCACCGCGCGCCATCGCCTGAAACGGATCCCGCGGCAGATAGTCACCGTCGACGGTGGGCCCGATCGCGAACGACCCGGCGGACATCTCCTGAGTCGCGCGCTCGAGGAGCCGAGTGAGCGCTTTGACGAAGCGGCGGGGCTCGGCGTGCATCATCGTGGCGGCGGCGTCACTGCCGTCAGCACCGAGGATCTCGGCGAATTCCGCTGCGAATTTCGTTGTGGCGTCGGGCCGGACAACCATTCCGCTCGCAGGGCTTTCGGAGATCGCCCCCGCGAACAGTCCACGGGCGGCGGGTACCGCAAGCAGAGTCGCGACCGCGTGCGCACCGGCGCTCTCGCCGAAGATCGTCACCCGATCCGGGTCGCCCCCGAACGATGCGATGTTGTCGCGTACCCATTCCAATGCGAGCACCAGGTCGCGCAGGAACAGGTTGCTCTGTATCGGATACTCGGGCGTCGACAGCGACGAAAGGTCAAGGCAGCCAAGGGCTCCGAGCCGGTAGTTTGCCGACACGTAGATACAGCCGCGGCGCGCGAGCGCGGCGCCGTCGTAAATCGGTGTCGCTGAACTGCCCAGCATGTATCCACCGCCATGGATGAAAAACAGCACGGGCAGCGGCTCGTCTGACGGCGTGGCTGGGGCCACTACGTTGATCGTCAGGCAGTCCTCACTCATCGGCTGGTACTTGTTCACGCCGATCAGGGTGTACCGGCGCTGCTGTGGCGCGCAGAACGCAAAGTCGTGGCAGTACCGAACGCCCCGCCACGGAATCGGTGGCCGCGGTGCGCGCAGGCGCAGCCGACCGACGGGCGGGCGTGCGTACGGGATCGAGCGCCATCGCGTCACGCCCCCCTGGGTCAAACCCTCGACTGTGCCGCTCGTGGTGGTCACTCGGACATCGCGATCGACCATTCCTCGACGGTAGCGAAGTTCCCGCCATCTGTTCGGCCGGGACTCGCCAGCCAGCGTTGACCCGTCATTACGTACTCGGCGGATACCGTGGCAGCCATGCGTTGTTGGGCCGCGCTGCTGGCGGCGTTGGTGGTGGTGGCCGGATGTTCGGAGACCGTCGGGGGTCAGTCCCAACCGACCAAGCTGACGCCGCTACCGACCCCGCCGTCGAGATCCAGGTCGACGTCGGCGTCAGTGCCGCCGCCCACAACTCCGCCAGAACCCGGTGCGCCGATCGCCGAGGTGATCGCGTGGATCGGCGCAGGCGAGGCCGCCGATACGGCCGCGTTTCACACCGCGAACTACAACGGCACCTCTAACGACCTCGGCGACGACGTGGCGTTCGTCACCCCGTCAGGCAAGACCAAATGCATGACCGACTCCAAATACGCGGGCGGTGCGCTGGCTTGCTTGGTGAAATTCATCAACCCGCCGCCGCGGCCCCCCGATTTCCCGACGGCATGGGTCGGCGATTGGGTCGACTTCGATGGCCAGTCGGTGTCGGTGGGCGGTCCTCATGGCGACCCGGGCCGGTTCGTCAATGGAGACGGTCCGCAACTGCCGTACGGCAAATCGCTCAAATTCGGTGACTACCAATGCCGTTCGGACCAGGTCGGGCTCTACTGCGCGAACTTCGCACACCAGTCCGCAGCGCGCTTCAGTGACGCGGGTATCGAACCGTTCGGCTGCTTGGTGTCGGTGCCGCCCCCGCCCGACATCGGGCTGCGCTTCAGCTGCTGACACCCGCTGGATGCGCCGGGTACGCGTGAATGGTGGCCTCGGACAGTTTCGGCACCGCATGGGTGAGCGCGTGCTCGGCAGCATGCGCGATGCGGTGCGCGTCCGCAAGACTCTGCTGCGGGTCGATGTCGAGTTCCGCGTCGGCGACGAGCCGGTGGCCCAGCCAACGCATCCGGACCCGCCGCACCGCGTGAACGCCGTCCTGGCGGGCCAGAACCTCGCGCGCGGTGTCGATCAATCCGGGCTCGACACCGTCGAGGAGCCGGCGGAACACATCCCGTGCCGCCACGGCGAGCACACCGACGATCACGATCGCGATGACCAGCCCGACGATCGGGTCCGCCGCGGGGAAGCCGGCCGCGACGCCGCCTGCGCCGAGCACGACGGCAAGCGACGTGAGGCCGTCGACGCGGGCGTGCAGGCCGTCGGCCCGTAACGCGGCCGAGCCGATGCGGGTACCGACGCGGATGCGGTAGACCGCCACGAGTTCGTTGCCGACGAAGCCCACGACGCCCGCGGCGGCGACCAGGCTGAGGTGGTTCAGCGGCACCGGCTCGATCAACCGGTACACAGCTTGACCAGCGGCCACCACCGCCGACACTGCGATGACGGCGACGATGAACAGGCCGGCCAAATCCTCGGCCCGGCCGAGCCCGTAAGGATAGCGCCGGGTGGCCGCGCGGCGGCCGACGGCGAACGCGATCCAGAGCGGCACCGCGGTGAGCGCGTCGGAGAAGTTGTGCACGGTGTCGGCGAACAGCGCGACAGACCCGGAGACCGCGACGATCACCAACTGCGCGATCGCGGTGGCAGCCAGCCCCAACAGGCTGGTCTTCACGGCGCGGATGCCCGCGGTGCTTGCCGACAGCGCGTCGTCGACGTGGTCGGCGTGATCGTGACTATGCCCGACACCCATCAGGCACCTGCCCGATGGTGCGCCGGAACTCCGCCCGCCGCGTGCTCCGCGTTGTACACCGCGTCGGTGAGCAACTGGCGCACGTGGTCGTTCTCCAGCCGGTAGAACACCTGCGTGCCCTCGCGCCGGGTGCGCACCAGCCGGGCCATCCGCAGCTTCGCGAGGTGTTGCGATACCGACGGCCCCGGCTTGCCGATCCGCTCGGCGAGGTCGTTGACCGAGAGCTCACAATCGGCCAGTGCCCACAGCAGCTGAACGCGCGTCGCGTCGGCCAGCATCCGGAACACCTCGACGACAAGGTGGGCGTGATCGTCGGCAAGCAGCAGACCACATGACTGGTTATCTGCATTCATACGCAGATAATAGCGCCCTGGCTCAGCCCCAGATGTTCTTCGCGCGAGCGCTCATCAGCGCCAGATGTTCTTCGCGCGAGCGCTCATCAGCGCCAGCGGTCTGCGGCCTTCGCCGCCGTCAGCAGGGTGTCGCACAGTTCGCGCAGTTCGGCCGCGTTGGCGCCCTCGTCGACGGCCATCGCGACGTCTTCGGCCGCGCAGCGCAGCTGATAGACGCGATCTGACAGCCGCGCGGCTTCATCAGCCGACAGGACCACCGCGTCGGAGGGGAACGCCGTGCCCTTCACCGCGGCACGGTGCTCATACGCCCGTTGACGGCACGACTGGCGGCAGTACTGCCGTCGGCGCCCCATACCGGTGTCGGCGACTTCTCGTCCGCACCAAAGGCACGGCTGCGTGCGGCGGGCCACACCCGACGACTCTAGACGGCTCAGATGGCAAAACCCGGTACCCTAGAGTGTCGCGTCGCGTACGGCATGGGAACTGCCAGCGCGTTAAATGCGTTGCTTAGCTGGATATATGCGCAGATTTGCAGTGGATGGAGAGTGTTGACGATGGCTGATCGCGTCCTCAGGGGCAGCCGGCTTGGAGCCGTGAGCTACGAGACTGACCGCAACCATGACCTGGCGCCGCGTCAGATCGCGCGGTATCGCACCGAGAACGGCGAGGTGTTCGAGGTGCCTTTCGCCGACGACGCCGAGATTCCCGGCACCTGGCTGTGCCGCAACGGCATGGAAGGCACCCTGATCGAGGGTGACCTGCCCGAGCCCAAGAAGACCAAGCCGCCCCGCACCCACTGGGACATGCTGCTCGAGCGCCGCTCGGTCGAGGAGCTCGACGAGCTGCTCAAGGAGCGGCTGGACATCATCCGCCAGCGCCGCCGCGGCTGAGCCGCCAAAACGACCCGAGCGGCTAGCGCCGTTCGGCGGCGGCCACCCCGCGGGCCCGGTCCATCCGGCCGCGGATGCCCCACCGGGCGACCTTGACCAGCGCTTCGCGGATGTTGGATCCGCTCATCTTGGAAACGCCCAGTTCACGTTCGACGAATGTGATCGGCACCTCGACGACGGTGAAACCGTCGTTGATCGTGCGCCATGTGAGGTCGATCTGGAAGCAGTAGCCCTTCGAGTCGACCGACGACAGGTCGATCTTCTCCAGCACTTCCCGCCGATAGGCGCGGTAGCCGGCTGTGATGTCGTTGACGTCGGTGCCGAGCAGCGTGCGCGAGTACCAGTTCGCGGTTCGCGAGAGCACCAGCCGGCGCCACGGCCAGTTGCGCACTTCCCCGCCGGCCACATAGCGCGAACCGATCGCCAGATCCGCTCCCGCGTCGACGGCGTCGAGCAGCCGCGACAGTTGTTCGGGCGCGTGGCTGCCGTCGGCGTCCATTTCGACGAGCACCGCGTAGTGGCGGCTCAGCCCCCACGCGAAACCGGCCAGGTACGCCGCGCCCAGCCCGTCCTTGGCGGTGCGATGCATCACGTGGATCCGGTCGGGATCGGCGAACGCGAGTTGGTCGGCCAGGTCGCCGGTGCCGTCGGGGCTCCCGTCGTCGACGACGAGGATGTGCACGTCGGGCAGCGCGTTGTGCACACGCTCGACGATCAGCGGTAGATTTTCACGTTCGTTGTATGTGGGGATGATCGCCAGCGTGCGCCGACTTGGCCGATCGCCTCGCGTCTTACCCAGGCCGCCGGGATTTGCTCCGGTGGTCATGTGGCTCCTTTGTCTTGCCGGCCGGCCGAAGCCGACGGATGAACCATCCATTGTGCAATATCCCAACGAACAGGGAAGCCACTCCGATCCCGATCAGCACCCAGGCCACGATCGGTCCCCACCGTGTGGCGGGCGTCATGTTCGTCTTCAGATGCACCTGTTTGTCCAGGTAGGCGGGCTCGAAGAAGTTCGTGCGGGCCACCTCGTGGCCGTCTGGGGCGATCACGGCGCTGATCCCTGTGGTGCCCGCCACAATCGCGTACCGGTCGTGCTCGACCGCCCGCACCCGCGCGAACGCCAACTGCTGCTCGCTCATCGACTGCCCGAACAACGCGTTGTTGGTCGGGACCGCCAGTAGCTGGGCGCCGTTGATGACGGACTCGCGGGCGGCGCGGTCGAAGATCACCTCCCAGCAGGTGGTGACGCCCACCGGCACGCCCGCCGCGTGCACCACGCCGTCGCCGTCGACCGGGACGAAGTAGCCCGCCCGGTCGGCGTACGGGGACAGATGCGCGAAGAAGCTTCGCCACGGCAGGTACTCGCCGAACGGCTGCACGATCTGCTTGTCGTGGCGTTCTGCCGGGCCGTGACCGGGCTCCCAGACGATCACCGTGTTCGTCGACGCCGGGTTGTCCGGGGAGTAGTCGGGGCGTTCGAGCACCGCCCCGACGAGAATCGGCGCGTGGATGATCGCCGCGGCAGTTGAAATCTCTTGTGCTGCATCGGAATTGCGGATCGGATCGATGTCCGACGAGTTTTCCGGCCAGATGACCAGCTGCGGTTGCGGTGCCCGCCCCGCCCGGACGTCGTCGGCCAGGGCAAGGGTCTCGCGGACGTGGTAGTCGAGAACCACGCGGCGCTGGGCGTTGAAATCCAATCCCAGCCTGGGCACGTTGCCCTGAATCGCGGCGACATTGATGACGCGGTCGCTGCCGGCGCCGGTGCCCGACTGCCGAACCCCCGGCCACGCCGCCGCGATTCCGACCAACACCACGCAGATGCACACGCCGGGCAGCAGGACGCGTGGCGGGGCGTCGGGCCGCTTATGCCACCAGTGGTACACCTCGTCGGCCAGCGCAAGCAGGCTGAACCCTGCCAGCGTTACCGCGAACGACAGCAACGGGACCCCGCCGAAACGCACGATCGGAAGCATCGGGCCGCTGGCCTGACCGAAAGCGACTACACCCCAAGGGAATCCACCAAACGGGATGGTGCACTTCAGCCACTCCGAGACGACCCACAGCGCCGCGAACCAGATCGGCCAGCCGCCCAGCCTCCTGACGGCCACCGCCGCGATACCGAACAGTCCGGGGAACAGCGCAGACATGGCGGACAGCCCCAGCCACGGGATGGCGCCGACCAGCTCACCGGTCCAAGGCAGCAGCGGGATGTAGAACGCAAGGCCGAACAGAAAGCCATAGCCGAAGCCGCCGACCGGTGTGGTGGACTCCCGCAACAGCACCCACCCGAGCACTGCGAACGCGACGACCGCTGTGTACCACCACCCGAACGGCGGGAAGCTCACGCACAGCAGCAGGCCTGCGCAGATCGCCACCCCCATGGCGGGCAACCGGTCGACGACCGCACGGCCCAGTCGAGCCACCCACGCGGGCAGCTGCGCGCCGGTCGGCTTATCTTCGTCGGTCTCGTCTTCGTCGATAGCGGCATGCCGCCTCGACCGAGCCGGTTGCGCGTCGGCATCAGCCATGGATCACCTCGCCGCGGTGAACCGTGCGCAGACATCGCGGGAGCGGGTCGTCGAACTCGAGCCGGGGCAACGCCGGGACCCGCGACCTCGGATCGGTGGACCATCGCGCCACCGCGTCCGACGGCGCGCGGACCGTCAGCGGCCCGGTGTCCCACACCGCGTACGAGGCCACCGCGCCGGGCACCAAGGTCCCGGTGACGCCGTTGCGGACCCCGCCGGCCCGCCAGCCGCCGCGGGTGGCAGCCGCGAACGCCGCACGCACCGAGATGGCGCTGCCCGGCGTGCGGTGGTGCGCTGCGGCCCGCACGGTCTCCCAGGGATTCATGCTCGTCACCGGGGTGTCAGAGCCGAAAGCGAGGGGCACGCCTTCGGATGCTAACAGCGCCAACGGGTTCAACTGCCGGCCCCGCTGCGCGCCCAACCGTTCGGTGTACATGCCGTCGTCGCCGCCCCAGAGAGCGTCGAAATTCGGTTGCACACTTGCGATCACGCCCCATGACCCCAGCTGGGCTGCCTGCTCGGCGTTGATCATTTCGAGGTGCTCCAGCCGGTGACCGCAGCGGGCGACCGTGGCGACCCCGAACCCCTCGACCGCGCCGGCGAAAGCCTCGACTGCTGCGGTCACCGCGGCGTCGCCGATCACGTGGAATCCCGCCGCGATGCCGGCCGCGGTACAGGCGTGCACGTGCGCGGATATCGCGGCTGGATCGAGATAGCGGTTGCCGTGCGGATTGGCACAGTGGCCGGCGTCGGCGTACGGCTCGCGCAGCCAGGCTGTGCGCGACCCTAGTGCACCGTCGACGAACAGATCTCCGGCAAGGCCGCTGGCGCCGGTGCTCGCAAGCAGCGCGGCGGCCTCGTCGGCGCTCGTCACTGCTTCGCCCCAGTAGCCGACGACCTCGACCCCGTGCTCGGTGTCCCGCAGCTCCAGCCAGTCGCCGAGTCCACCGATGTCGGGCCCCGCACATTCGTGGACGGCGACGATGCCCAGCGCGGCAGCGGCGTCGAGCGCTGCTGTGCGGGCCCGCGCCCGCTCGGCCGATGTCAACAGCGCGCGCGCGGCGGAACGTACCTTATGATGGGCGTCCGCCGTCAGAGGTGCCTGTGGATGAAAACCGTTGCAGTGCACCAGATGTGGCGTAATCCGGCGCAGGGCTGATGAGGCGGCCGCGGAGTGTACGTCGACGCGGGCCAGGTACGCGGGCCGGTCGCCGACGGCAGCGTCGATGTCGTTTGTGACCGGCGGGACCGGCCGCGGCCACGCCGACTCGTCCCAGCCATGCGCCCACAGCAGACCGTCCGGGTGAGCGCCGGAGTGTTCGGCGATCAACTGCAGGCAATGCTCGAGCGACGTCGCAGTACGCAGATCCAACCCGGCCAGCGTGAGGCCGGTGCCCATGACGTGAACATGGCTGTCGACGAACGCGGGTGCCACGAACGCTCCGTCCAGATCGACGATCTCGGCGGCCGGAAACTGTGCCCGGCCGACGTCGTCGCTGCCCAACCACGCGACGACGCCGTCGCGGACCGCCATCGCGGTCGCGTCGGGATGGGTCGGGTTGTGCACCCGCCCGCGGACAAGAAGGGTCGTCACCGAAGGGGGAAACTACGACGACGAGCGCGGCAGCGCCCGAGGTTCGACGTCGACGACGTTGATGACCTCACCGTCGATGTAGTCACGCCGAGGCACGGTGATCAGGGGTATTCGCCTGGCCGCGAGCAGCGCAACCACCGGACGTGCGGCGGCCCGCGTGGGTGGCAGCAGAAGCAGCGCACCGAGTGCTGTGGTGACGAGTCCGGGGATGACGACCAGCAGTGTGCCAACCCCGATCAGCGCGCTGTCGGTGAGTACCGGGTGGTCGAATCCACCGCGAAGCCGTCGGATCTGCCGTTTGACCTGGGAACCGGCCAGCGCGATCCCGGCGACCAGCGTGGCCAGCAGCAGCAATAACGTCCAACCGACGCCGATCGTCCACGCCAGGGCGACGACGGCCGCCAGTTCGACGACCGCGTAGACGAGGAACCACCGCAACACCATGTCAGGAAAACGCCTCGGCACCGGCTTGGGTTCCTAGGCCGCTCTGACCTCGAGGCCGATGTGCACCTCGTCGATGCCACCGCGCAGGAGCGTGTGTGGATAGAAGTAGAACGCGTGGTTCCAATAGCGCTTGAGCACCGAGCTGTAGAGGCCTCGCGTCTCCGACTTCGGCAGAATGCGGGCCACCGCCTCGACCGTCTCGCTCTTGGGCTTGCCCAGCACGCCGCACTTGGCGATCGTCACGTGGGAAGTGTTGCGAATTCGTTTGGTCTTCCACGACCCGTCGTCGGTGATGATGAGGAATCGATCGCCGTCGGGTATCCCCCACACTGGTGTCGGCTTGGGCGTTCCGTCCTCGGTGAAGGTCGTCAGCAACACGTATTTGGACTGGATGACGTCCTCGAAGGTCAGAGCCATCACGCGGCCTTCAGCTCGAGGCCGACGTTCTTGGCCATCCCGTTGCGCAGGTACTTGCTGAACAGGTTGAACACCCGACCGACGAGCCCGTATCGCTTGCCGATCGCGTCGTACACCAGCCCGTTCTGCGACTTGTCGAGAACCGTTGCAGTCGCCTCGATGGCCTCGCTCTGCGGGTTGCCGCGCACGTCACATACCGCCAGCGTCACGCGCGGAGTGTTGCGAATCCGCTTGACCTTCCACGAGTCCCCCTCGGTGATGACCAGCAGCCGGTGACCGTCGGGCGCCGCCCAGATCGGCGTCGGCTTGGGTCGGCCGTCTTTGGTGAACGTCGTCAGCAGGATGTATTTGGCCGCGGATATGTCGGCGAATGTCGGCATCGCTTCAATCTAGCGGGCGTTCACGACTCGAGGTCGCCCTCGGTTTCCAGCAGGACGCGCCTCAGCCCGTCGACGGTGTCGGAGCGCGGCTGCGCCCACATGCCGCGGCTGACCGCCTCGAGCAACCGCTCGGCCATTCCGTGCAGCGCCCACGGGTTCGATTCCGCCATGAACTTGCGGTTGACATCGTCGAACACGTACTGCTCGGTGAGCCGCTCGTACATCCAGTCGGCCATCACGCCCGCGGTGGCGTCGTAGCCGAACAGGTAGTCGACGGTGGCAGCCATCTCGAAGGCGCCCTTGTACCCGTGCCGGCGCATCGCGGCCATCCAGCGCGGGTTGGTCACGCGGGCACGGAACACCCGCGCGGTCTCCTCCGACAGGCTGCGGGTGCGCACGGCGTCGGGACGGGTGTTGTCGCCGATGTACGCCGCAGGATCGTGGCCGGTAAGCGCCCGGACCGTGGCGACCATGCCACCGTGGTACTGGAAGTAGTCGTCGGAGTCGGCGATGTCGTGCTCACGGGTGTCGGTGTTCTTCGCCGCCACCGCGATCCGCCGGTATTGGCGTCGCATGTCATCGGCGGCCGGGGCGCCGTCCAGACCGCGACCGTACGCGAAGCCGCCCCACGAGGTGTAGACCGCGGCGAGGTCGGCGTCGGTGCGCCACGCGCGGCTGTCGATCAGCTGCAGCAGTCCGGCGCCGTATGTCCCGGCTTGGAGCCGAAAATTCTTGTGGTAGAACGTCTTTCATCGGAATGCTCAGCGAGGTCGGCCTGCGCGTGGGCCCGCACGTAATTATCGGCCTCGGGCTCGTCCAGCCCCGCGGCGAGCCGGACCGCGTCGTCGAGCATCGCGATGACGTGCGGGAACGCGTCCCGGAAGAACCCCGAGATGCGGACCGTGACATCGATTCGGGGCCGGCCGAGCTCGGCCAGGGTTATCGGTTCCAGCCCGGTCACCCGGCGCGACGCCTCATCCCACTGGGGTCGAATCCCCAGCAGCGCAAGCACTTCGGCGATGTCGTCACCGGCGGTCCGCATCGCCGATGTGCCCCACACCGACAGCCCGACCGACTGCGGCCACCGCCCGAACTCATCCCGGTAGCGCGCCAGAAGCGAATCCGCCAGCGCCGCACCGGTTTCCCAAGCGAGCCGCGACGGCACCGCCTTGGGGTCGACCGAATAGAAATTGCGTCCGGTGGGCAGCACGTTGACGAGGCCGCGCAGCGGCGATCCCGACGGCCCGGCAGCGATGAACCGGCCGTCCAGCGCGCGCAGCACCTGTTCGATCTCGGCCACGGTGCCGGCCAGCCGCGGCACCACCTCGGTGGCCGCGAACCTCAGGACCGCGGCGACCTGCGGATCGTCGGTCAGGTCGTCGACCGCCGCCGGATCCCAATCTGCCTTCTGCAGTGCCGGCGACCAGCGCCCGGGCGTCGGCTTCGGCGGCGTCGACGGCGACGCGGTCGACGGCGTCCTCGGCGAGCCCGAGCGCCTCGCGCAGACCGGGTAGCGACATCTCGCCGGCCCACAGCTGACGCGCCCGCAGTATCGCCAGCACCAGGTCAAGCTGGGCATCGCCCTCCGGGGCGCAACCCAGGATGTGCAGGCCGTCGCGGATCTGGGCGTCCTTGATCTCGCACAGCCAGCCGTCGACGTGCAGCAGCACGTCGTCGAACTGGTCTTCGGCAGGCCGTTCGCTCAGTCCCAGGTCGTGGTCCATCTTCGCGGCCTGCAGCATCGTCCAGATCTGCTGGCGGATCGCGGGCAGCTTCGCGGGGTCCAGTGCGGCGATGGTGGCGTGCTCGTCGAGCAACTGCTCGAGCCGCGCGATGTCGCCGTAGGTTTCGGCACGCGCCATCGGCGGGATCAGGTGGTCGACCAGCACGGCGTGCGCGCGGCGCTTGGCCTGCGTGCCCTCGCCCGGGTCGTTGACGAGGAACGGGTAGATCAGCGGCAGATCGCCCAGCGCCGCGTCGGGCCCGCAGGCCGCCGACATGCCGAGGGTCTTGCCGGGCAGCCACTCGAGGTTGCCGTGCTTGCCGAGGTGCACGACCGCGTGGGCACCGAACCCGCTGTCCAGCCAGTGGTATGCGGCCAGGTAGTGGTGGCTCGGCGGCAGGTCGGGGTCGTGGTAGATCGAGACCGGGTTGTCGCCGAATCCGCGCGGCGGCTGCACCATCAGCACGACATTGCCGGATTGCATTGCCGCAATTACGATTTCGCCGTCAGGATCACGGCTGCGATCGACGAACAGGTCGCCCGGTGGCGGCCCCCAGTGCTGCTGCACCCGGTCTTTCAGTTCGGTTGGCAGCGTTTCGAACCACTTTCGGTAATCGCGCGCCGGCATGCGGACCGGGTTGCCTTCGAGCTGACCCGCGGTCAGCCAGTCCGGGTCCTGTCCCCCGCGCTCGATCAGCGCGTGCACCAGCGCGTCACCATCGCCGGCGTCGAGGCCCGGGATGTCGCCGAGCCGGTAGCCGCGGCCACGCATCGCCTCCAGCAGCGCGATCGCGCTGGCGGGCGTGTCCAGGCCGACCGCGTTTCCGATGCGCGCGTGCTTGGTCGGGTAGGCCGAGAACACGATCGCCACCCGCTTGTCGGACGGTGCGACGCTCCGCAGCCGTGCTTGCCGCATCGCGATACCCGCGACGCGCGCGCAGCGCTCGTCGTCGGGGACATAGGCGATCAGCCCCTCGTCGTCAATCTCCTTGAACGAGAACGGAACTGTGATGATGCGCCCGTCGAACTCGGGCACAGCCACCTGCGTAGCGACGTCGAGTGGGGTGAGCCCGTCGTCGTTGGCGACCCACGCGGCGCGCGGGCTGGTGAGGCACAACCCCTGCAGGATCGGGATGTCGAGCGCGGCGAGGTGGGCGACGTTCCAGCCGTCGTCGTCGCCTCCTGCCGTCGCGGTGGCCGGAACGGTGCCTCCGGCGGCCAGCACGGTCACCACCATCGCGTCAGCGGTTTTCAGCAGCGCGATCATCTCGGGTTCGGCGGTCCGCAGAGATGCGCAGTAGACCGGAAGGGCGCGGCCGCCTGCTCTCTCGATCGCACGGCACATGGCCTCGATGTAGTCCGTGTTGCCCGCGAGCTGCTGTGCGCGGTAGTACACAACAGCGACCGTGGGTCCGTCACTTGCGGCGGCAGTCCGCGCAAGCACCCCCCAGGTCGGCGACGGCACGGGCGGTGCGAACCCGTATCCGGTCATCAGCACGGTGTCGGACAGGAACGCGAGCATCTGGCGGAGGTTGTCGACGCCCCCGTGGGCGAGGTAGAGGTGTGTTTGCACCGCGATTCCGGCCGGAACGGTGGAGCGGTCCATCAGCTCCGCGTCGGGGATCTGTTCACCGCTGACCAGCACCGCGGGCACCCTGCTGGCCGTCACCGCGTCGATGCTGTCCTGCCAGGAGCGATACCCGCCGAGGATGCGCACGACCGCGATGTCGACGCCATCAAGGAGATCCGGCAGGTCGTCGATGACCAGGCGCGACGGGTTGGCCCACCGGTATGCCGCGCCGCTGGAGCGAGCCGTGATCAGGTCGGTGTCAGACGTCGACAGCAGCAGGACGGTCGGCATCGACGAGGACCTAGCCACTCGTAAACCCTAGAAGGACGGCGGATCGTCGGCGGCAAGCGCCTCTCGATGTTGCTCGTCGATGCTGCGTTCGGCGGTGGGGCGAACTTCAAGTAGCCCAGCAGGTCAGTCGCTAGTGTTGGCGGCACTGTCGACCAAGCGCCGGTCTGGTGACGAGAGGTCGTCGTGACCGAGCCTGATGCCAATACTGAAGTCCAACGCACACCGGACCGCGCCATTCTCGGGGTCGTCTTCCTGCTGGTGTTCGCGTTCTCGTACAGCGAGGAAATCGTCATCGTCCTCCTCCAAGCCATCGGTCAGGGCGACGCGGAGAAATGGCGGATCGCGCTGATCGTGGCCGACCTGGGCATCCTGCTCTGCTCGATCCGGCACAGCTCGCCGCGACCGCCGCGACGGTGACGGTCATGTCCGCCGGCATGCTGTTCGGGCTGTCCACGCTGCCGTGGGGCGGCATCGGTTGCCCGGAGATGCTGGCCCGTTGGCACGAGTATCTCGCGTTCGAGGTCTCACTGCAGGCCATCTTCACTGCGCTGACAACACTGGTGGTGTGGATACTGATCGTCAGCGCGCCGGACGAAGAACCGTCGCCGAGACCGACGCAGTGAGGCCGGGCTGAAAGCATTCTTGGATGCTGGGCTAACAGCGCAGTCGTCGCAAGCCGCACGATTCGCCGTCTCATGAACCCAACGCGACCTCAAGCGGTCCCATCACCGTCGAGTTGGCGCAGTTCGTCGTTGAGGTTGGCGCGCGCACGCGATTCCCAACGGCTACGCGCCAGCGGCGAGTGATACAACGCCGGATCCGACAGCAGCTTTCGCACCACACGGGCGCGCCGGGTGCGGAAGTCGGCGTCGGGCACGTGGGCGTGCTCGGCCCGAACCGCGGCCGTGTTCGCCCGATATCGATGCGGATCCACGCCGAGGACCGCGAGGTCGGCGTCGCAGAGCGTCTCACCGTTGAGGTCGCCGTCCTGGGGTTCGTGGCTGACGGTCACGCGCACGAGCCGAGACACCTCGGCGACCAGCGACGGGTAGACGCCCAGCGCCGCGAGATCGGTCTCCGCGCGCTGCGCGCTTCGCTCCTCGTCGTCCGACTGACCCTGATAGACGGAGTCGTGGTACCACGCCGCCAGCCGGACCGCGTCGGGGTCGACTGCGTGGTCGGCCAATTCTTCGACGTGGGTGAGCACTTCGCGAAGATGGCCCAGCGTGTGATACCGCCGATGCGGCTCCGCCCAGGACGCCAACAAGGCTTGCCCCGTCGCTGCTGCCGTCGGGTCGGCGGTGTGACGCCCGATCAGGTCGTCCCACGCGCGAACGAGGTCCTCGTCAGGCATGCGTAACTCCCGATTCCAGGGGGTCGGTGCGCCGGCGACCGCGCAGGAACGGCAGCGTGACCAACACGAAGATCACCACCACCACGGGTGGTGCCAGTAAGGGAAGCCACGGCAGCCGCAAGGGCACCGACGTCGCAGCGATTCCGACGAGAGTCATGCCGACCATCCCGACCACGGTCGGCCGCGTCGTCGTGACGAGGCCACCCGCAGGCCCGGCCGCATGCCGCAGCACCAGATAGGCGGCCGCCGACAGCCCGGAAAGAGCCGCGAACAGTGGCGGTGGATTGGACCACACGATCGCGGCGACGACGAGCACCACCGAAACCGTTGCGAGACTTCGATATCGAAGCCCGATCAGCATGGCGACGACGGCGGCGCCGAGCGCAGCAGATGCCGTCCTGTCGGCGCCGAACGCGGCGGCGGTAACCATCAGACATCCGAACGCGGTCGAGAATGCGAGCGGCGCGGGCTGCATCGGAGGTGTCATGTCATCCCCGCCCCGTCCCCGCGTGAAGATGGTCGGGCACCAGTCGCATCGACTGGTCCAGCGTGACGTCGGCCGGCCACGACACCACGTCGATTCCGATGACACCCATGTCGCGGTACATCGCGGAACGCTGCAATGCCCACATTCGCGTGAGGATGGGGTCCTGGTCCTCGAACGGTGCGCCGTGCAGGACGTCGACGGCCACGACCGTGTGTCCTCGCCTCCGCAGATCGATCAGCGCCAGTGCGAACTCGGTGTCCAGCAACGTCGAGAAAGCAATGATGATCGCGCCGGAGGGCACCGCCGCGCGCGGCGCCAACGTGCCTGTGGTGACTTCGAATTCATTGCCGGCGGCCAGGATCGCATCGAGCACCCGGTAGAACTGGCGCCGCCCGATGTCCGCGCCGAGCCAGCGCGGGCGACGGCCGCCGAGTCCGACGACCCCGGCGCGATCGCCGTTGCGCAGAGCGCTCTGCACCACTTGCACGGCGCCGCGGACTACTCGTTCGGTGGCCTCGGTCGCCGGTCCTGCGGCCTGCGTGCTGTCGTCGACCAGCACCACCACATCTGCTGCGCGGTCGGTCAGGCGTTCGGTGACGTGAAGGCTGCCGCGTCGCGCACTCACCGGCCAGTTGACGGTGCGCAACTGGTCGCCCGGCAAGTACGCGCGCACGTCTGCGTATTCGACTCCCGGCCCGATATGTCGGGTCAGGTGTGTGCCCAGGCGGTCGGGCAACTCTGTGCGCGGGAGTCCCGTCGACTGGGGCGGGGCCACCGGGAACACGAAGATCTCCGCGATCTCGACGATCGCCGTCCCGGACAGCAATCCCCCGGCGCAGATTGCGTCGATGCGGGCCGACAGCGGGTACCTGCCCCACCGCTGCGCCTGCGCAACAACCTTTTTCAACTCGTCAGAACTATCGTCGAGAAGCTCCACATCCATCCCCGAGGGCGCGGTGACCCCGAACGACACCGCGACATCGGTGGACTCCGTGGTTACCCACGCGGACGTCTGCACCTGTTCCGCTTCGAAGCAGCGCAACAATCCGGGCTGCGCGTGCACATGGACCTTCGAGGCGGGTCGCTGCCATCGGACCGAGCACAAGACCCCCAACAATGGCGCCACGAACGCGATCAATTGCAGGCGCGAGCCGATCAATGCGGCGGCGAGCCCCACCGCCACGCAGGTGGCGAGCGCCCGGCTCAACGGCGAAGCGCGCCAGTGGAATTCGGCGCCGGTGCGACGTGGTTCGGTCGCGCCGACGTTCCCGTTACTCACGGGGCCCGTGCGCCCGCGGAACGGGCAGGCGCTGCAACAGCTGCGCGACGACGTCTGAGCCGTGGACGCTGCGCACCCACATCTCGGGGCGCAGGCTGATGCGATGCGCGATCGCCGGAACGGCCAGTGTCTTGACGTCCTCGGGTATCACATAGTCGCGGCCACACAGCAATGCGCGCGCCCGCGCGAGTTGAACCAGGTCGAGTTCGGCCCGGGGACTGGCACCGACGGCCACTTGCGGATGGTTTCGCGTGGCGGCCGCCAACGACACGACATAGTGAAGGATGTCGTCGTGCACAGTGACCCGCTCGACCGACTCCCGCATCGCGAGCAGGTCACCGGCGGCGACGACCTCGTTCACTTTCGGTTGCGCCGAGCCTCTTTCCAGCCGCCTGCGCAGCATCGACGTCTCGTCCCGCTGCGACAGGTACTTGAGCTCCAGCTTGATCGCGAATCGGTCCAGCTGCGCCTCCGGTAGCGGATAGGTGCCCTCGTACTCGATCGGGTTATCCGTGGCCAACACGATGAACGGCGATGGGAGCCGGTGCGTTTCGCCGTCCATGCTGACCTGGCTCTCGGCCATGGACTCCAGCAGCGCAGCTTGCGTCTTCGGCGGCGTGCGGTTGATCTCGTCGGCGAGCAGCAGGTTGGTGAAGATCGGACCGCGGCGGAATTCGAAACGGCCCGACTGCATGTCGTAGACCGTCGATCCCAGCAGATCGGCGGGCAACAGATCGGGAGTGAACTGGACCCGGGTGAACTGCAGACCCAACGCGGAAGCGAACGATCGCGCGATCAGGGTTTTGCCGAGACCGGGAAGGTCCTCGATCAGCACGTGCCCGCCGGCGAGCACCGTGGTGAGGATCAGGGTGAGCGCAGACCGCTTGCCCACCACCACGCGCTCGATCTCGTCGAGCACCGCCTCCGAGTGGGCCGTGGTCACGGTAGCCGGCATCGTCATACCCGCTCCAATCGTTCCAGTATTTCGTTGAGCGCCTTGCGTCCCGGCCCCGGCTCACGGCCGCCGGTCGTCACGACGTTGCTTGGGTCGACCCACTGCCAGAGTTCGTCCCCGAAGACCATCCGGCCAGTGGCAGCCATCGCCGATGGGTCTTTGTTCGCCCGCTGTCCGGTGGCCAGCATGAATTCCCTTGCGAGCCTGGGCCGCAAATGCCGATCCCAATCGCGTCGGCTGGAGTCCGCCCACCGGATCATCGTCTCGGTGCGAGAGATCCAACGGCGCATCGACTCCGCGGGACCGTCTGCGAGCGACTCGGGCTCCTCGGCCGCCGGTTCGCGGTTTAGAAGTCGACGTCCGGCGAGCAGCACCAAGGCCGCCACCGCACCCGAAAACCACAGCACGAAACGGTGATTGGCCGTCACGAACGCCATCACCTCCACCGCGACCACCAGTGCGAGTCCCACTACGACAAGCTTGTTCATGCCGCACTCTTCAATTCCGCGAGGACCATCTGCAGCGCGCGCACCGCGATCTCGCGATGCTCCTCGTTCATCACGTGCGGACTGAACCGGGCCTCGGCGAACAGGTCGACCAGCTCGGTGGCCGTGCCGGCGTGGATCGCGTGGTGCTCCACTGCGCGGGCCAGCACCTCCGACGGAGTGTCCGAGTCCTGCGGCATGGCTCCCGGCGCGTTCGAGAGCGCCTTCTCCATCGCCGCATAACAGGCGATGATCGCCTCGCGCGGTTCGCGGCTGAGGTCGCCCATTTCGGCCAAACCCCGTTCGGCCGCCACCGCGAGCGAGTGCGGTGCCGCAGGACCATCCGCGGATCCCGCATCGTCGGCAATCGGCTGCGGTTGCGGCTCGCGCCGGTGCCGTCGCAACGCGACGACGACCCCGGCAACCCACACGAGCACGATGAACACCGTCGTCGCCAGCAGGTACCAGAAGACGTCTCCGCTTTCGTGCGGTGCCGGCGGCGGTGCCGCGGGCTGCGCAGGGGCGGTGGTGGGCGCAGTGGTGGGTGGTGTGGGAGGCGAGGACGGGTGGCCGAGGTCGATGACCGCGCTCACCTGGAGCAGCAGCACGACCAAGACCAACCACGCGAGCATCAAGCCGAGCGCGATGAGCAGCAGACGCCACGACGGCCGCGTGCGTTCGCCGCCGTACGGTCTGGTTAGGTGCTGGGCGCTTGGGCGAGGGGTACGCGGTTGGCGCAGCGTCGCCACGATCGCGATGGTGATGATCACGATCGCCGCGCCGAGCAGCGCGATCACGGCGATCATCGCGGCCGGGTTGTTGCCGTGCTGATCGGCGGGTCCGTGCTTGTCACCCGGCAGGTATCCGCGCAGCGCGATCCCGGTCAGGAGCAGCAGCGCGACCAGAGCGACGACGCGCCCTGTCGCCCGGTCGGTACCAGGCACCATGACCCATCGTGGCACGTCCCGGTCCCCTACGGTGAGTAGGTGCTCCGAAGTCGCGACGTCGACGCGTGTCCCGGCGCGCTCACGCTTCATCGGGCCGCCGACGGGTCGCTGGCACGGATCAGACTTCCGGGCGGAATGATCACCGCACCCCAACTTCAGGCGCTCGCCCGGGCGGCGACGAAGTTCGGCTCGCCCGCGATGGAGCTGACCTCGCGCGGCAACATCCAGATCCGCGGCATCACCGACGAAGCGGCCGTGGCTGAGGCGGCGGCTGCGGTCGGGCTGCTGCCGTCGGCGACCCACGAGAAGGCGCGCAACATCGTCGCGTCTCCTCTGTCGGGGCGGGTAGGCGAGCACCCCGATATTCGTGGGTGGGTCGGTGAGCTCGACGCGTTGATCCAGGCCGAGCCGGCGCTGGCCGGATTGCCGGGTCGGTTCTGGTTCGGCATCGACGACGGCCGCGGCGACGTTTCGGGCCTGGCGCCCGACGTCGGTGTGCATGTCCTCGGCGACACGGCGGCGCTGCTGCTGGCCGGGCGCGACACCGGGGTCCGGGTGCCGTGCGCCGAGGCGGTGACGACGTTGGTGTTGCTGGCGGCGAGGTTTGTCGGTGTGCGCGGAAAAGCTTGGCGCGTAGCCGAATTGGCGGAGGTCGGTCCGCTCCTCGACGGGCTGCCGGTGTCGGCTCAGCCTGGAGCCACGTGGCCGCCGGTGACCCGGCCGGCTGTCGGCTGGCTGACGCAGAATGACGGCCGGACCGCACTGGGCGCGTGCGTTCCGTTCGGGGTGCTGGCTGCCCGCACTGCTGAATTCGTGGCGACGATCGAGGCGCCGATCGTGATCACCCCGTGGCGGTCCCTCCTGTTGTGCGACCTCGACGACGGGATCGCCGACACATCGCTGCGTGTGCTGGCCCCGCAGGCGCTGGTGTTCGACGAGAACTCGCCGTGGCTGGACGTCAGCGCGTGCACCGGCAGCCCCGGCTGCGAACACTCCGCCGCCGACGTGCGCGCCGACGCGGCGAGCGCCCTGGATACCGCGGGCGGCGGCCATCGACACTACGTCGGATGCGAACGGGCCTGCGGCAGCAGGGCGGGCGACGAGGTGCTGGTGGCCACCGGTGACGGCTACCGGCGCCTGCGTTCGTAGGGTGAGCGCGTGCTCGACTACATCCGGGACCCGGCCGAGATCTATCGGCAGTCGTTCGCGACGATTCGCGCCGAGGCCGACCTGTCCCGGTTTCCCGACGAGATCGCGGACGTCGTCGTGCGGATGATCCATACGTGCGGGCAGGTCGACCTCGCCGAGCATGTCGCGTTCAGCGACGACGTAGTCACGAAGACGCGTGACGCGTTGGCGGCCGGGGCCCCGGTGCTGTGCGACTCCTCGATGGTGGCCGCCGGCGTGACGCGGCTGGCGGGGACGAACGAGGTGGTCTCGATGGTCGCCGATCCGCGTGCCGCAGACCTGGCCGCCCGGCTGCACACCACCCGGTCGGCGGCCGCGGTCGAGCTGTGGGCCGACCGGATCGGCGGCGCCGTGCTGGGCATCGGCAACGCCCCGACCGCGTTGTTCCGGCTGCTGGAGCTGGTCGACGACGGCATGCCGGCGCCGGCGGCGGTACTCGGCGGGCCGGTCGGCTTTGTGGGATCTGCGCAGTGCAAACAGGAGCTGATCGAGCGCCCGCGCGGCATCTCCTTTCTCTTGGTGACGGGACGGCGCGGCGGCAGCGCGATGGCCGCCGCCGCGGTGAACGCGATAGCGGGCGGCCCCGCGTGAGCAGGCGCGGCACGTTGTGGGGAGTCGGCCTCGGGCCCGGCGACCCCGAGCTCGTCACCGTCAAGGCCGTGCGAGTTATCGGCGAGGCCGACGTGGTGGCCTACCACAGCGCGGGGCACGGCCACAGCATCGCGCGCGGGATCGCCGAACCCTATCTGCGGCCGGGCCAGATCGAGGAACACCTGGTCTACCCGGTGACCACCGAGACCGTCGACCATCCGGGCGGCTATGCCGGCGCGATGGAGGACTTCTACCGCGAGTGCGCCGAGAGGATCGCCGCTCATTTGGAGGCGGGCCGCGACGTGGCTCTGCTCGCCGAGGGCGATCCGCTGTTCTACAGCAGCTACATGCACATGCACACCCGGCTCACCGAACGGTTCGACGCGGTGATCGTGCCGGGTGTGACGTCGGTCAGCGCGGCGTCGGCGGCCACGGCGACGCCTTTGGTGGAGGGCGACGACGTGCTCGTCGTACTGCCCGGCACCCTGCCCGTGGCCGAGCTGGCCGCCCATCTGTGCGACGCCGACGC
Organism: uncultured Actinomycetota bacterium; assembly: GCA_963744085.1. GTDB lineage: Bacteria > Actinomycetota > Actinomycetes > Mycobacteriales > Mycobacteriaceae > Mycobacterium. The sequence goes on along the minus strand of CAVUSK010000006.1, from coordinate 3,396 downwards.
AGCCGTCGTCCTCAAGCTCGGTCGATCGTATCCTGCTGTGCAAGAAGCACTTTCGCAGGCCGGTCGGCTCGACGACGCGTTGTATGTCGAGCGGGCCAGCACACCGGCAGAGCGGGTGCTGCCCGCCGCTGACGTCGGCGGCGGCTCGGTGCCGTATTTCTCGTTGGCCTTGGTCCCGGGCACCCGACCCCGCCGCACTTCGACGGGCAGCGTCGCGGTGGTGGGACTCGGGCCGGGTGCGCTCGACTGGATGACGCCGCAGAGCCGCCGCGAACTCACGGCGGCCACCGATCTGATCGGCTACGGGCCGTATTTGGACCGCGTGCCCCGTCGCGACGGACAGCAGCGCCATCCCAGCGACAACACCGACGAGCCGGCCCGCGCGCGGCTGGCGTGCACGCTTGCCGAGCAGGGCCGCGCGGTAGCAGTGGTGTCCTCGGGCGACCCGGGCGTGTTTGCGATGGCGACAGCGGTGCTCGAGGAGGCCAAGCAGTGGCCCGGTGTCGCGGTGCGGGTCGTCCCGGCGATGACGGCGGCACAGGCGGTGGCAAGCCGAGTGGGCGCGCCGCTGGGCCACGACTATGCCGTGCTGTCGCTATCCGACCGGCTCAAGCCATGGGAGGTCATCGAGGCGCGGCTGGCCGCCGCCGCCGGGGCCGACCTCGTGCTGGCGATCTACAACCCGGCGTCGAAGAGCCGCACCTGGCAGGTCGCAGCGATGCGGGATGTGCTGCTGGCCCACCGCGACCCGGGCACGCCGGTGGTGATCGGGCGCGACGTGTCCGGCTTGGACGAAGAGGTGCGCGTGGTGCGGCTGGCCGACCTCGATCCGGCCAGCGTGGACATGCGGTGCCTGCTGATCGTCGGCTCCTCGCAGACCCAGTGGTACGCCGGGGATTCTGGCGACCGGGTGTTCACCCCCCGCCGCTACCCGTCCTAGGTGTGATGTCCAGGGAGGTTGTCCTGATCGGTATCGGTGAGTCTGTGTGACAGGTGAAGGCCTCCGGTTGTGAAGTGGAGCTGTCTAGAAACCGCTTCATCAACCAGGAGGCCTTCGTGTCCCACGCTAACGCTGCTCTGACTCCACGTGCGCGGTTAAGGCTGGCTCGCCTCGTCGTCGAGTCGGGCTGGACCTACGCTGCAGCGGCCAAGATGTTCATGGTCGCGCCGCGTACAGCCAAGAAGTGGGCCGACCGATTCCGCGCCGAAGGTGCCTCGGGGATGGTCGATCGCAGCTCGCGACCACGCGTCAGTCCCAACAAGACCGGACCCGAGACCGTTCGACGGATCGTGAGGATGCGGTGGCGTCACCGCCTCGGGCCAGTTCAGATCGCCGGTCGACTCGGCATGCCGGCCTCGACCGTGCACGCCGTGCTGACCCGGTGCCGGATCAACCGGCTCTCGCGCATCGACCGTGTGAACGGCGAACCGCTGCGTCGCTACGAGCACGCTTCACCTGGCGCGTTGATCCACGTCGACGTCACCAAATTCGCCAACATTCCCGACGGTGGCGGGCATAAGTTCCTGAGCCGACGCCAAGGCAGGCGCAACAAACAGCAGACCGCTCATCGCACCGGTGAGCGCGGTGCAGACTATCGGCCCCGGATCGGGATCGCGTATCTGCACACCGTCATCGACGACCACTCTCGCGTGGCGTACGCCGAGATCCGAAGCGACGAAAAGGCAACCACTGCAATCGATGTACTGCAGAACGCCGTGGCCTGGTTCGCCGGCCACGGTGTCGTCGTGCAAAGAGTGCTGTCCGACAACGGATCGGCCTACAAGTCCTACGCCTGGCGCGATGCCTGCACCGCATTGCAGATCACTCCAAAACGTACTCGTCCCTACCGGCCCCAGACCAACGGCAAGATCTGTGAAGACTTGTCGACGACGCTGCACCGGTTCGGTCTGACCCCGGTCAAGGTGTGACCATGGTGTCCTTCGTTCGATTTGTCGGCCGGCACCGGTGCAGCGTCGCGGCGTGCACCGGCCAGACGGATCTGACCTGATAGGAGCTTGGACTAGAAGCCCCGTCACAGACTTGTCGCTCCGCCCGACCGGTTCGCCCACCCGTCAGATCAGCCCTAACGGAGGAGCGAATTTCATCATGACAACAGAAGACGACGCTGTCATCGGCGGCATCGACACGCACAAACGCACCCACTACGCGGCGGTCATCGACACACTCGGCCGGCTCTTGGGCCATCAGCAGTTCCCCGCCACCGACCGTGGCTACACAGCCTTGCTGTCGTGGATGGGCACCTTCGGACCCATCCGGGCGATCGGTGTGGAAAGCACCGGCTCGTTTGGCGCCACGTTGACCAGGTCACTGACCGCAGCCGGGGAACGTGTTGTGGAGGTGAACCGACCCAACCGTGTAGCGCGTCGCATGGACGGCAAGTCTGATCGGCTCGATGCTGAGAACATCGCCCGCGCCGTTCTCGGCCAGACCTCAACAGCCATCCCGAAGTCCAAGTCAGGAATGGTCGAAGTGATTCGTACTCTGCGCGTCACTCGAGCCAGCGCCGTCAAGGCCCGCACACAGGCGTTCAACAATCTGTTCGGTGTGATGATCGGCGCGCCATCACCGTTGCGTGACGAACTGGTGGATCTGACTAAACGCACGCTGGTCAACCGCTGCCTGCGCCTTCGCCCCGAAACCGACGACCTTGCCACGTTGCGCAGCAAGTCCGAACGGCTTCTCCTGGCCGGCGTGAAGATGGCGTTGCGCGATCTGGCCCGCCGCTGGAAGGCCCTCGACACCGAGATCAAAACCCTCAATCAGCAGATCGCAGCACTGGTCCGGTTGGCTGCTCCCGACCTGGTCGAGCTCTTCGGGGTAGGCGTCGAGATCGCCGGTCAGTTCCTCGTCACTGCCGGTGATAATCCCGAACGCATCCCTCACGAAGCTGCCTTCGCCAAACTCTGCGGCGTAGCCCCCCAACCCGCCAGCAGCGGACGAACCACCGGACGACACCGCCTATCCCGCGGCGGAGACCGCCAAGCCAACAGCGCGCTCTACATCGTGACCATCGTCCGGATGCGCCACCACGAACCCACCCGCGCTTACGTCGAACGACGAACCAACGAAGGACTCAACAAACGCGAAATCATCCGATGCCTCAAGCGCTACATCGCCCGCGAAATCTACGCCAATCTCCCACGCCCAGAAACCAACTCGACGGCCCTCACCACAGCCGCTTGACAAACATAGGAGCATCGAACGCTTTCACCGCACCCTGGCTGACGGCTGGGCCTACGCCCGGCACTACGAGTCCACCGAACAACGCAACACGGCCCTATCCGACTGGCTGCACTTCTACAATCACCACCGAGCCCACTCCGCCATCGGAGGCCAGCCACCGGTCACCCGACTGACCAACCTCCCTGGACATC
>CAVUSK010000005.1:0-201821 GCA_963744085.1 uncultured Actinomycetota bacterium | reverse complement strand
CCCATCGGCTCCGAAAACGACAAGCTTCAAGCCTCCGGCATTCTTGACGTACTGCGCCGCTTCGGCACGTGTCGTGACCATCGCTGGGATTCCTTTCTGATGGTGCTTTGGTTGCAGCGCAGTATTCCCGAGACCAGAACCCAATGTAGTCGGTACAGAGACCCGAAGTACTCGTCAGCCGTGTGCCCGCCGCAGCGGCAGGACCTTCGTCGGCTGTCCGTCATATCGCCGCGCTATCCCTGATACAAAGTTTCGAGACCCTCGTATGTCGTCTGATCGGAAAAATACCCGAGGTGAGTGGGCAGGCGACAGTACCCGGCGGGGCATGCGGAGCCGGGTGATGTTGTGCCGGTGTGGGTTTGGGTTCAGGCGGCGGGTTCGAGGGTGACCCGGTAGCCCATGGCGGTGAGTTGGGCGATGTGGTTGCGCATCCTGCGTTCGGTGGCGATGCGGTTGGTGTGGTAGTCGGGTCCGAGGTCGTGGAAGCGGGCGGTGGGGTCGTTGAGCATGTTCCAGATGATGACCAGGATGGAGCGGGCGACCGCGACCAGGGCTTTGAGTTTGCCGCGGCGTTTGACGATGCGACGGTAGCGTTCACCGAGGAAGGTGTTGGTCTTGGCGGCTGCGGCAGCGGCGTCGCCGAGTGCACCTTTGAGGTAGGGGTTGCCTTTGCCGGTTTTGCCGCCGCGGGTGAGCGGTCCGGACTGGATGGTGCGCGGGCATAGTTTCGCCCACGACACCAGGTGCGCGGCAGTGGGGAACCTGCTCATGTCGAGCCCGATCTCGGCGAGGATCACCTGTGCCACGTTCGGCCCGATGCCGGGGATCTCGTCGAGGCGATTCACAGCGCCAAGTGCGGCGTCGGACATGGTGTCGGTCGACGGGCCGGGGGTCGGGCCGCCGGGGTGCGGGTCGACGGGCTGGGCGTCGGGCATCGCCGCCAGCAACTCATCGATGCGGGCCGACAGGGCGTCGATTTGGGTGGTCAGGGCATCGATCTGGTCCAGCAGCATCCGCGCGAGTTCGGCGTGATGGTCGTCGAACCGGCCATCGAGGGCGGCGAGCAAAGCCGAGTGTTTGGTCTTCATCCGGCCCCGCGCCAGCCCGGCGAGCACCTTGGGATCGCGCTGTCCGGCGATCAGCGCCTCGACCATGGCGCGTCCGGACACGCCCATGATGTCGGTGGCCACCGCCGACAGCTTGATCAGGGCGTCTTCGAGCAGTTTCTCCAGCCGTTGCACCTGCCGGGAACGGTCATGGGTGAGATCTGTCCGCAGCCGGGTGTAGTCGCGCAATCGCCGGATCGGCGCCGGCGGCACGAAACTCGGCCGCAGCAGGCCCTTCTCGCTCAGCTTGGCCAGCCATACTGCGTCTAGCTTGTCCGTTTTGGCTCGGCCGGGGACGTTCTTGACATCGCGGGCGTTGACCAGCTGCACCGACAACCCCACCGCTTCGAGCAGGTAGTACCAGATCCGCCAGTAGTCCGACGTTGATTCGACGGTGACCTTCTCGATCCCCTGCCCCACCAGGTGCTCGGCCAGCTCGGTGACCGCGCCGCTGGTCGCGGCCACGTCCCACACTCGGCTGACCCGCCGCCCTGCGCGCCCCGGCAGCCGCACGCACACCTTGCCTGACGCTTTGGCCACGTCGATCGCGGCCACCCGCGCCACCAGCAGCTCGTGCTCGGCGTCTGGGATCTCCTCCACTTCTGGCTGCACTTTCTTTGTCCTCCAATCGTTTCCACTCCAATAGGGCGGGTTGCCTGGGGGCCTCGGTCAAGGGGAACCGAAATTCTGATCGGCGTGCTCGAAGCAACAGTGCGTGACCCTTCTAGGTCGGGCCCCGGCGCCAGGCTGACCCACGGGCTCACATGACCCAAGGAAATGTCGGCGTCGGCAGGCGACCCAAGCCCATTTTTCACGCCTGCGAGGCGTCACCCGGAGGGACTGGGGGCTGACCCGAAAATCGGATGGTGAGTGGGCAGGCCGAAGGCATCCGGCGAAGCCGGATATGTTGTGTGCGTAGGGATTACGCGGCGTTGTCGGTGATGATGGCTTTGCCGTCGCGGATGACGATGTGTTGACCTGTGAGCGCTTGGAGCTGGGTGGCCAGATCACGGGCGCGACGATGCTTGTTGATGCGGGATTCGTAGTATGCGGGCCCGAGCTCGCAGAAGCTGAGGTCGGTGTCCGAGAGCAGGTGGTAGACGACGGTCAGCACCGAGTTACCGACGGCGACGATGGCCTTGGGCTTACCGCGACGCCGGGCCAGGCGCCGGTATCGGGCGCCCAGGAAGGTGTCGGTGCGCGTGGCGCTGAACACGATCCGCCCGAGGGTGCCGGCCAGCCAGGGGTTGCCCTTGCCGCGGCCCTTGCTGCGGGACTTGCCGGCCGACTGGTGGATCTGCGGGCAGAACTTGGCCCACGACACCAGATGCGCGGCGGTGGGGAACCGGGCCATGTCGACGCCGATCTCGGCGATCAGCTCGGCGGCGGCCACGGTGTCCACACCGGGGATGTCAGCGAGCTGGGCCGCCTGGCGGGAGAAAGGGCCAATCGCCTCCGCGATGCGGGCATCCAGCGCGGCGATCTGGGCGCTGATCCGGTCGATGTTGTCCAGCATCATCTGCAGGATCGTGGCGTGATGGTCGGTGAAGAACCCGCGCAGCGCCTCCTCGAGCCGGTCGGTCTTCTTGCGGGCGATGCCCTTGGCCAACCGGGCCAGTGACCACGGGTCGCGCTGGCCGGCGATCAGGGCCTCCATCATCGCCCGCCCCGAGACGCCGTGGATGTCACTGAGCACCGACGAGATCTTGATCTGGGCGTCCTCGAGCAGCTTCTCCACCCGCTGCATCTCCCGGCTCCGGTCCGAGACCAGGGCACGGCGGTAGCGGGTCAGATCGCGCAGCCGGCGGATCGGCGGCGGGTGCACCAGCGACGGGCGGCACATGCCGCGCTCGGCCACCTTCGCCAGCCACACCGCATCAGCGCGATCCGTCTTGGCCCGCCCCGGCACGTTCTTGACCTCGCGGGCGTTGACCAGCCAGCAGTCGAACCCCTCGGCCTCCAACAAGTAATAAACACCCTTCCAGTAATCGCTGGTCGATTCCATCACCACACGCTCAATACCCCACTGCCGCAACCAGATCGCCATCTCCAGCAGCGCCGCGGTGGTGGTGGCATAGCCCCGGATCTCCTGCATCCGCCGCCCCGGCTTACCTGGGTGCGGCACCCGCATGCACGCCTCCAGCGTGGCCTTACCCAGATCCAGCGCCGCCACCCGCTGCACCACCAGTTCGACCTCGTCGACCTCTTCCATTCCCGGTGTCCTTTCCACGCAACCGAACACAATCGCGGCCGCCCGCAGGAGTCAACGGAAGAACGGATCGAGTCGGACCCTCGTGCTCATGGCAACAATGCGCAGCTCCGCCAACGACTCCCAGGATCAAACTATTTCACGGGCTCACCTGCGCCAAGAACACTCGACCTCGGCGAGCGACCACACCCGATTTTCCCGCATGCACGGCGTCCCCACAGGGGCCCCATAACTATTTCGAGACGGCGTTCCAGTTCTGTTCGGGCCTGGTCGCCCCGCGCTGTTCCCTTGATGTACTGAAACGCCGAGATGTCCCGAAAACGTTTTTGAAGCGTGGCAAGGTGTCAATCGGCTGCTCGCAAGGGGAACCTCAAACGGCACGCCGACACCGAACGACCGCCGGCCCGGCCGGACCGGACCCCCGAGTCCCGTAAGACTGGTTCGGTGATCCTTCCCGGTGAAGGGGGGCTAAGCGGCACACTATTTGGCGCGACGGAGCTGAAGATCGGCTACGCCCAGTTGTCGACGGTGGATCAAGATCTCACGGTGCAGCGAGAGGCGCTCGCGGCGCTTGGTGTGGACCCGAAGCGGATCTATGTCGACCACGGCCTGACGGGCACGAACCGAGAGCGGCCCGGATTGCGCCAAGCGCTAGCCGCCTGCCACAGCGGTGACATGCTCGTCGTGACAAAGCTCGACCGCCTCGCCCGGTCCGTCCCGGACCCACGCGACATCGCTGACGAACTCACCGCCAGCGGCGTGCTTATCAATATCGGCCGCGACTTGATGACAAACAGCGCGGTCCGCACGATCAACGCCGTGTTCCGAGACGAACGGTTCGCGCCTGACCCCGAATGCAGCCACGAAGACAGCAGGGTGACCGCCGAAAATGAGTCGACGCAGCTCGTCTGCTGAGGCGCCGGTGCTTAGTTCGACCACGAGATTTGGGAACAGATTTGGGAACAAAACGCGGTGAAACAGCCTCAAATCGGTGTGACACGGCGCGACAGGCGGGACGTTCGACCCTCGCTGACCTGCGCGTTTGAGACTCTACGAACACCCAAAAATCCCTGGCCCGTAGCTCATAACCTAGAGGTCGAACCGGCCCGCTGGGAGATGTTGTCGCCGGCAGGCGCGCTTGGGTGCTGTCGTGTCAGCCTCGGCGTTTGTAGCGATTCTGGGCGTACTCCTCCACCCATTGACGGCTTGAGCGCCACTGTCCGTCAGAGCCTTTTGTGGCCTGCAGCGCACCGCGGTTGGCGGCCACGCGCAGCGCCGTGGCGTTGAACTCGTCAGTCGCGAGCGCGGCCAGTGGGACTAAGCGCGCCGGCCCGGCAATTGCCGGCACGATGAATTTGTAGAGATTGTCGAGGATGGCTCGGGCGATGAACTCGCCTAGTGTGCCGTAGTCGCCGGCGTCGGCGCGCTGCAGCGCTCGCAAATACTTGCGGCGGTCGTTTTTGTAGATGATGGCTGGCGGGTATCCCAGGCGCACGAGGATGAGGTTGAGTACGAGCCGTCCGGTGCGTCCGTTGCCATCGAGGAACGGGTGGATCGCCTCGAAGTCGCGGTGAACCTTGGCGATCTGTTCCGGGAAGTTCGGGGAGCGGGCCTCGACGTCGTTGGCTTGGTCGAGCCATGAGGCCATTTCCGCGTCGATGAGTGGCCAGGTCACGGGCTTCATTCCGCCCGGGAATGCTTCGACTTCGTGTTGGCGGAATGAGCCTGGGCCTTCGGCTGGCGTCGCGTCGGGATGTGGGTCGACGTCCCATACGAGAGCCATGACTTGCTGATGGACGTGGCGGACGTCCTGCATGGTGATATGGCGCCCGGGGTCGTAGCTGGTCGGCTGGATGCCTTCGCGGTAGACCCAGTCAGCGGCGTTAGCGTAGCCCTTCACCTCCATGTATTCGCGGAGTTGCTTGGCGCCGACGGCGCGGCCCTCGTCGAGTAGCTTCTCGACTTCGCTGATGACCAGAGTGTTGCCTTCGATGGCTGTCGAGTGATGCGCTTCGGCTGTCCAGATGTCTTTCCAGATCCCCGCGGCTTCTAGCGGGCTCGGCAGTCCGCCAAGCCGGTTCCACAGTTCGGATATCTGGGTGTCGAGTCGGTTGTAGACCTCCGATCGTGCCGGTCGGCCCCTTGTGGCCACAGCGCTCCTTGACCTCTCCTATGTTGCGTTGAATTCGTACGTTGCGTCGATTTAAAGCGTACAGTACGAAATATCTGTCGGTGAGCTGCGGAAACGTGAGTATTTTGTACTGTACACTTTATTTCCCTCTAGCGTACACATTTGCTCTAGGCGACATCTCATTCGGCTGCACCTGCTCTTAGTGCGAGACGCATGGCAATGTTTAACCGGGTGTTAGTCCTTCGGCCCCTGTGGCGGTGGCGGTGGCGGGGTGGCCGATCAAGGTGGTGCGGGGTGATTCGAGGTAGCGGAGGATCGCCCATTGCGCAAACCACGACGCGAACATGCGCCGCTGGCTGGCCGCGCCGGAAAATGCGAAGCCCTCGTATGCCATCGCGAGACCTTCGTGGACGGGCTCGGACCGGAATCCGTAGAGGCTGTCAAGCATCAAGCGCCGCAGCGTTTTAGGCGACTTGGATCCTCGGACGATGCCGAAAGCCTGCTCGAAGTTGCCATGCTGGACCATCGAATCGAGTTCACCCGGCATCAACTCGTCGAAGAACTTGATGAATCTCGTCGTCAGACGCTCTGTCTTCCACGGTTGGAATGGGTTTGTCAGGCACTCGGCGGCGACGACGTAGAGGATCACGGCGACCTGCTCACGCTGCTGGCGGATGGCCGCGTCGTAGCTCAGCAGTGCGCCCTGGAGGCGGGCCCAGCTGTCCATGTCGCCCAGGGCGACCAGATGGAACATGTCGAGCGGCATGCCGTGTCGCGCCGACGTCAGAATGGTCATGTCCGTGCGACGGGTTTCTAGTTCTGCGAGCATCTCGTCTTGGGGGGGCCAAACGGTGGGCGGCAGGTTGACCGGGCGGCCTAGCGCGAAGGTGCAGATCGCTGCGACCAACTCCATGGCGCGGTGCGCGATGGGACGGGTGAACGGTCCGTCGATCGGTCCCGCAACCGCGACGTAGACATCAACGATTGGCCTCGGGGGGAACAGAATATTTTCGTCCTGCACGCCGCCGTCGGGCACATCTTCGCGGAAGTTAAGCAGCACGTCGGTGCCGAGACGCCGCCACTCGTTCACGATCCTGATTTGCGTGCTGAGCATTTCCTGCATGCGTGAGAAGAACATTGGATCTGCCAGATTCGGCTGTTCACCACCGAGCGTGCAGGTGTACCACACGTGGCCACCGAAATCGGCCTCGGACGCCAAAGCGCCGGAGGTCAACTCGCCGCCGCGCCGAACCAATTCGTCGATCCCGTCCTGGCGGCCCTGGTCACTTGAGACCGCGGTGATCCATGGGGAGTTGTTCTGCGGCGTCACCGTGATGTGGAAGCCGTCAGGCCGACCGATGATGAATGGCGCCGTCGACAGGCTGGTCTGCGGAACGTCGTATCCCGCTTCGCGGACAAAGCGTAGCAGCCACGAGGCGCTCAGCGATTGGCGCTGATCAAGGCGAAGCTCCATCATCGGACCACTGAACACGGACGGCGGCCCCTGGCGAACAGCACGTGTGCGCCCGGGCTGGCGAACTGCTCGTCGAACTCCATTCGGTTCGTCTCGTTTCGGACGGCGGGTGGTGTGCGAACAGCTGTTCGGCTGTCCTAGCGGTGTCCTAAATCAGTCAATCACTTGGACACATCAGCACGGAATCAAGCACTGAAGTGGACATTTCGATCGGCTGTAGACACCAGACCACAGCGCCGCACATGCGCTTCCACACTGCAGTGTGGGGTCAGGAGTTCGAGTCCCCTTAGCTCCACAACAGAACATGCAGTTCAAAGGGTGTTATCACCCGCAGATCCGGCCTTCGTGGGCACCTTTTGGACACACGCTGAACGAGAGTGTCCATCTTGTCGGCCACGTCATCAAGGTCATCGGGGAACAAATGTCCGTACTGATCGAGCGTCATGGTCGCCGTTTTGTGGCCTAGCTGCGACTGCACCGTCTTGACGTTGGCTCCGGAGGCGATCATCAGCGAGGCCGCAGGGCGCGGCGGACCCGGAGATGCTGGGCAACCAGGTCGCGCTGCTCTATGAGGGTGCATCTGCACTGTCGACCTCGGTCAACGATCCGGCGCCCCGGGGCGCGTGCCCGAGCGGCGGCCGAGGCCCTCATTTCGATGTGGTTGCCGCTGCCAGAACCGCGTCGTTGACCGCGGTCGGCGTGATTGCGACGACGGCTTTCTGGGCGCGACTGACGAAATCTAGCAGGTAGCGACGCTTAGGACGCCTCGATGTCAGTGCGTGATCGACGGCCTTCGTGACCCTCGTGGGATCGGCAGCAAGTTTTTGCAGACGTCCCAACAACTTCCGACTCCCAGCGAGGTGCGACGCATACAGTCGGCGATGCTCGTCGCTGAGTTGTTTGGTCATACGGTCGTAGTCGTCGAGCGCGTCAGCCCACATATCGGTACGGATCGGCCCTGGCTCGATGAGTGACACGGGAATGCGCCACGGACGCAACTCCATACGGAGTGCATCGGCCAAGGACTCGATCGCGTACTTCGATGCGTTGTAGGCGCCGGTGCCCGGTGTGGTGAACAATCCACTGACCGACGACATGAATACCACCCGCCCCCGGGCGTTACGGATTTTCGGCAGCACCGCCTGCGTCACTGCGATCTGCGAGATGACGTTGATGTCGAGTTGCTGTGTCAGATCATCGAGAGATAGACCCTCGACCGGCCCGTTGACGATGATGCCGGCGTTGTTGACGACGCCGTTCAGCTCGGCGGGAAGCTGATCGGGAAGTGCTGCAATCGCGGATCGGTCGGTGATGTCGAGCGCGACCGCATGCACATTGGGCAAGCGGTCGAGGCTGTGTAGCGCGGCGTCAGATCGCGCGGTGGCGTAGACGTTCCAGCCTCGCCGGCTCATGTGCTCGGTGATCGCCAGACCGATCCCTCTGCCTGCGCCGGTAACCAGTACGGACGGCATCTGTTCACACCGCCTTCGCAGAAACGCGCCGCTGCCAGGCGAGCAGGATCGGCACTCCGATAGTCTCGAGGGCGACCGCCCCCACGGTGACGGGGTGCGGGCGCCCGCGTTGCTGCCATGACCTCAGCCGCGCCAGGCCGCCAATGGCGATGGTTGTAGCCGCGAAAGACAAGGCCGGCGAACGCTCGACTCGTCCGAGTTGAGACCAGATGACAGGTCCGACCGCGAATTTGAACACGTTGGCGTAGCGGAGAGAACTGTCCACGGTCGGTAGTCACATCGGGTGAGCCGCCCGGCACCCCCTGCGCGCCTCGAACAATCTCACCCGTTGCGCTCGCCACGGGTATCGCCGCGAGCACCCCGAGCGTCCATTGCAATCTTCGCCGGCTGCCGCTACTTTGCTGACTCACGCTCACTCCTTGTATACCGATCGGTGTACCTTCTCCCGGTCGACGCTACACGCCTTTGCGGGCGATGTAAACCCATCGGTATGCTTGGGCTATGACCACCCAGCGTGAGGCACGCTCCACCGATGGACGCGGCGGCCGCGGCGCCCGACAGCGCATCCTTAATACGGCCACCGACCTGTTCTACCGCGAGGGCATCAACGCCACCGGTGTCGAGCGACTCGCCAGCGAAGCGTCGGTGTCCAAACGGACCCTCTATCAACACTTTCCGAGTAAAGCGGCCGTCGTCGAGGAGTACCTGCGTTGCATTCAGCAAGGCGTCGGTGACCCCATCCGTCCCGGCCCGGACGCCGCCAACCGCACACCCCGCGAGCGGATACTTGCCCTGTTCGAGACCCCTTCACCGGACGGGCAGATGCGCGGCTGTCCCTTCCACAATGCCGCCGTCGAGGCGTCCGAGGTCATGCCCGAAATTCAAGACATCGTCCACGAACACAAGCGCGCCTACATCAAGGGCCTGATCAAGCTGGCCCGGCAGGCCGGAGCGGCCAACCCCACACTGCTGGGCAACCAACTCGGCCTTCTCTACGAAGGTGCTGCCGCCTTGTCGACCTCGCTCGACGACCCCGCTCCCTGGACGCACGCACGTAAGGCGGCCACGACGCTCATCGATCAAGCGATCGGCCAATGAAGGTGGTGGGTTACCGTCGGCGACGCCGATCTCGGGTTTCAGCCGGGCGGTGCTGGGATATGAGTTCGTTGAGGTGACGGGCGACCTGCTCGAGCGGTGCAGTCGACTGCGCGGCGCGGGAAAGTATTACCGCCCCTTCAAGCTCGGCGACGATCGTCGTCGACAACGACTGGGCTGCAGAGCGTTTAATGCCGTCTGCACTGAGCCTGTCCGCTAGCAGCTGACCCCACTCGGCGAAAACATTCGCGGCGGTGCTGGCCGCCTCGGGGGCCTCATCGCGGCTAAACGCCGCCGACACGACTGGGCAGCCGCCTTCGAAGTCGGTACTGACCAGGATTTCGCTCCACACGCGGGTGAACGCCCCGATGGGATCCAATTGCTCGATACAGCCACGCAACAGAGTCGTCGCTCATCGCCCGCTGACCGCGGCTCAGAGACCAGCACCCCGAAACGGGTTCGATTCCCGGCAGCTCCACTGAGAGGAAAAGGGCAGGGCCACAAGCCCTGGCCTCTTTCGTTGCGGCCTAACGCGCCGTCGTCAGCGCGCGGCGTGGCTCCCTGGTCAGTGGTCGATGAATTTGATTGCGGTAGAGGCGAACTCGTGGTGGTACTGGAAGATCGCGCCGTGTCCGGAGTCGGGGTAGATGATGAGTTTCGAGCCGGCGATCCGACGGTGCATGTCTTCGGAGAGCGCCGTGGGGACCATGCGGTCGTTGTCGCCGTTCGCGATGAGTGTCGGCTGGGTGATCACCGACAGGTCGGCGGGTGTGGAGCGGCCCCAACGTTTGATCGCTTTGAGTTGGGTTCGGAAGGCCTTCACCCTGATCGTCGCGTCCCGGTCCTCGGTGCGTTCCTCGAGGCGTTCGACGAATGCGCGTGCGGCGCGTTTGCCGATGTCGTCGCGGTTGAAGAACAGAAACTCCTTGGGGTCCTTACGGGTGAGGGTGGCACGCAACGTGTCGTAATAGGTGGTTCCGGCGACCTTGTCGATGCCTTCTCCGCCTGCGGGTCCGGTTCCGGTGAGGATCAGCTTGCGGACGAGTTCGGGATGTTTGATCACCAGTGCCTGGGCGACCATCCCGCCGAGGGAGAAGGAGAAGATGTCGACGGTGTCGAAACCGAGTGCGGTGATGAAGGTATAGGCGTCGTCGGCCATCGACTCGACGGTGTCGGGGACGGTGCCGGTGGAGGCTCCCACGCCGCGGTTGTCGAAGGCGATGACGTGGTGCTGCTGTGCGATCGGATCGATGATCCGGGGATCCCAGTTGTCCAGCGTGGCGGCGAGGTGGACGAAGAAGATGACGGGAATCCCGCCCTTGGGTCCGAGTTCGCGGTAGGCGTAGGTGACACCCCCGGCGGTGACGGTGCGCGACGGCGCATGCCGGTAGGACGTGATCGCGTCGTCGTGCTGACTCTGATGTGCGTTCATGACGTTCTCCTGATGGTGTCTGAAGCTGGTTAGCTTGGCGAGGAATTGCAGTGCGTCGGGTACGAAGGTTCGGTGGTGCTGGAACACTCCGCCGTGTCCCGAGTTGGGGTAGATCTTCAGTTGGGCGTTCGGCAGTCGGCGTGCCATGTCGGCGGAGTGGCTGCTGTCGACCATGAGGTCGTGGTCGCCGTTGGCGACGAAGACGGGCTGGGTGATGACCGACAGGTCGTCGGGTTGGCTCTGCCCGGCGTGCCGGATGGCCTTGAGCTGAGCGATGCGGGCCTGCATCGAGATTCGTCTTGTCGCGGTCGTGGGTGCGTTCCTTGAGTCGGTCGAGGTAGTCCGACGCGGCGCGCTTGCCCTCGGGGGTGCGGGGAAAGAACAGGAAGTTCCTGGGATCGCTGAAGCGTGAGTGCCGCTTTGAGGTACGCGCTGCCGACGATCGTGGCCATCTTGTCGATGCCGCCGCCGCCGCGCGGGCCCGGTGCCGGCGAGGATCATGCGGCGGACGAGTTCCGGTGCCTGTAGTGCGACCATCTGGGCGACGCCGCCGCCGAGCGAAAACCCGAACAGGTCAACCCTTTCGAGGCCCAGGGCGCGGATGAAGGCGATCGCGTCGGTGCCCATCTGCTCGACGGTGGGTGGCACCGACCCGCCGGTCGCGCCGACCCCGCGATTGTCGAAGGCGATCACGCGATGGTGCGCGGCGATACCGTCGATGATGCGCGGGTCCCAGTCGTCGAGGACCGCGGTCAGGTGGTGCAGGAACACCACCGGAACGTCTGAGCCGGTGCCGAGTTCGCGGTAGGCGAACGTCGACGCCGTCGACGTTGATGGTGCGAGTCGGTGTGTCTTTCCAGGTGGTCATTTCGTGCCTTTCGATGTGATCGTGCGTCCTCGCAGGGACATTGGGAGGTTTGGTTGTCACGGTGCGGTGTGGGTTCGTGCGTCGAGTTCGGACAAGTGCGGCCTGGGTCCGGGGTTGCGGGCCAGGCGTGGATCCAGTGCGGGGGCGACGAGTCCGCGCAGCGCCGAGATGGGCTTTCCATCTGGCCGGCGCCATGACGCGTGGCGAACGGTGGGTGAGGCCGTCGGCGAGTGCTGTTGCGGCAGCGTCGGGTTGGAGGCGTTTGAGCAGGGGCCGCGGCAGGGCTGCGAGGAGTTCGTCGACGACGGGATCGTCGTCGACGCCGTGTTTGATCATGTCGGTGTCGATGAGGGAGAAGTAGGCGACCGTCGTCGAGACGCCGTGTGCGGCGAGTTCCACGCGCAGCCCGCGGCCGAGTTGCTCGACGGCGGCCTTGCTCATCGCATAGGGGATGGTGCCCATGCCGTTGAGGAACGCGAACACCGAACTGATGAGGACGAATTGGCCGCGGTGAGCGATGACCTGATCCATGGCTGCCTGGACGGTGTTGACGACGCCGGTGACGTTGACCGCGAGCACGGACTCGATCGACGATGTCGGTGTGGTGCGCAGTGTGGCGGCGCGAGACAGGATGCCGGCGTTGGCGATCGCGACGTCGATCCGCCCGAAGCGGTCGACGACCTCGGCGACGGCGAGGTCGAGTGTGTCGCGCGCACCCGTACGTCGGCGACCACTCCGATGGCCGAGTGCGACGACATGCGCGCGGCGATCTGTGGTGTCTCGGGGTCGACGTCGACGATGGCCACCTTCGCGCCACGGCGGAGGAGTTCGCGGGCGGTGGCGCTGCCGATTCCGCCGGTTCCGCCGGTGATGAGGACGACCTTGCCGCCCACGTCGTAGGACTGGCGTGTCATCGGATGCCCCGCTTGGGACGGAAGGAGGACGCGCCGTTGCGGCGGAGCATGGCCACCGTCGTGGCCAGCCGACCCCGGTCGAGGTCCGGCTCGTGGCCGGCGCCCAGTCGGTGCAGTTGATCGGTGTTCCAGCTGATGTTGAGCACGCCGTCGAGTGCCTTGACGTCGACGAATCTGCCGAGCACCCGGCGCATCCCGTAGCGCAACTCCCGGGTCTGCAGCACCTCGATGCGATCGGACAGGATGGCGGCCGCGGCGTCGGGGGTCGTCACCGTCGGACGGGCGAGTCCGACGACGTCGCAGTCACCGGCGCGCAGCGCGTCTGCGATGGCCGCGCGTGACCGGAATCCGCCCGTGACCGCCAGCGGCACATCGCCGGCCAGTTGCCGCACCGTGCGGGCGTAATCGAGGAAGTATGCCTCGCGGTCACGGGTACTGGCCGCGGCCGAGCCCGACATGGCCGGCGACTCGTAGTTGCCGCCGCTGATCTCGATCATGTCGAGGCCTTCGCCGGCCAGGGCAGCGACCACGTCGCGTGACTCGTCCTCGCTGAATCCACCGCGTTGGAAGTCCGCCGAGTTGAGTTTCACGCTCACCGCGAAGCCAGGCGATACCCGCGCGCGGATGCGGCGGACGATCTCGAGGAGGAACCGCATCCGTCGTCGGCGGATCGCCGCCCCAGTCGTCGTCACGCAGATTGGTCAGCGGGGAGAGGAACTGCGTGACGAGGTAGCCGTGCGCACCATGCACCTGGACGCCGTCGAAGCCGGCCGTCTCGCAGACCGCCGCCGCCGTCACGAATCGTTCGATGATGTCCTCGATCTCGGACGAGGTCAGCTCGCGCGGTGTCGGCGAACCGGGAAGATTCATCGGCACCGCACTCGGCGCCACCGGGATGTGGCCCAGAGCCAGCGGGTTGGACTGGCGTCCTGGGTGATTGAGCTGAACCCAGATCGGTACGCCGGCGTCATGGGCAGACTTGGCCCACCGGGTGAGTGCGTCCAGGTCACGGTCGTCCTCGATCACCACGTTGCCGGGCTCGCCCAACTGGGTGCGATCGACCATCACGTTGCCGGTGACCAGCAACCCGTATCCGCCGCGACTCCACGTGCGATAGAGCCGCTCGAGACGGGCATCGGGCGAGTGCGCCGAATCGGCAAGCGCTTCGCTCATCGCGGCCTTCATGAGGCGGTTCGGGAGCACCTGCCCGCAGGGCAGCCGCAGTGGGTCATGCAGAGAAGTCATCGATGGTCTTCCTCGCTGTAGAGGCTATTGGCGTACGAATGTAATATTATGACTGTAAGTTAATCGGGTATGATTCGCAAGGACGACTTTCAGCGACGACGGAGGACGCGAGCTGTGGCGAGGTACGACGCAGAGCACAAAGCCGAAACACGGCGGCGGATCATCGAAACCGCCGGCCGACGTCTCAAGCAGGACGGCATCGACGGTTCAGGTGTCGCTGCGCTCATGACTGATGCGGGGTTGACCAACGGTGCGTTCTACGCACACTTCGAGTCCAAGGACGATCTCGTCGCCAACGTGGTCGCCGATCAACTAGCCACCCAGCGTGCCGTCCTCGCCTCGCTACCCGAGGGCCGGGCGGCGCTGGAGGAATTCGTGCGCGACTACCTCGCGCCGCATCATCGCGATAATCCGAGCACGGGCTGCCCCTCCGCTGCCCTGCTCGATGAGATCGGCCGCTGCGATGACGCCGTCCGCGATTCCTACACCGAGGGAATGCAATCCATCGTCGACGTAATCGCGACGCACTTGTCTCCACACGACCCGCCCGCCGCACGCACAACGGCGCTCGGGCTGTTCACGGTTCTCGTTGCCACCATGCAACTCGCACGCGCCGTATCCGATCGGGAACTCTCCGACGACTTACTCGAATCCGGCATTCGCAATGCACAGACCCTGCTGGACCGTGGGTGAGTATCCCTGGCTCCTCGGTCGAGCACCTGGCGCGGCTGCTTGCAGGCGTCAGTGGGACATCGGCTTGCGTTCCATCTATAACGAAGTTATATTCGTCCGATGCGTCGCAACCTAGCAGGTCGAAGAGTGGTTATCACCGGAGCGGCACGTGGCATCGGGGAGAAGGTCGCCCGTGTCGCCGCTGCCCGGGGCGCTCGGCTGGCGCTGATCGGACTGGAGCCCGATCGGTTGCGCACCCTCGCCGATGACCTGGGCACCGGCGCGTCGTGGTGGGAGGCCGATGTGCGCGATGGGGCTGCTCTGCGGTCGGCGATCGATGGTTGTGCCGAGACGATGGGTGGTATCGACATCGTCGTTGCCAATGCTGGGGTTGTGGCCTACGGGACAGTGCGCCAGATGGATGCGGCGTCGTTTGAGCGAGTGGTGGACATCAACCTGAACGGTGTGTTCCGCACCCTCAAGTACGCGACGCCGCATGTGGAGCGCAGTCGCGGCCATGTGATGGTCGTGGCGTCGGCGATATCGTTCACGCCGCTGGCTGGAATGGCCTCGTACGCCGCAAGCAAGGCCGGGGTCGAAATGCTCGCCCTGGCGTATCGCCAAGAGGTGGCGCACCTCGGTGTCACGGTCGGGCTTGTGCATCCCTCATGGATCGACACCGACCTCATTCGGGGCGCCGAGGCGGACATTCCCTCCTTTCAGGAGTTGCGCGCGCGGCTGCCATATCCCGGCAACGTCACGACCAGTGTCGACCGGACAGCGGTCGCGATAGTCGACGGACTCGTGCGCCGTCGCAGCCGGGTTTATGTACCGCGCGCCGTCGTCGTGGCCAACTGGGCGAAGGCGGCCGTGAACTCGCCGGCGGCCTGGCCCTGGATGAGGCGCTTCGCGGCCCAGGTCGTTCCCACCCTCGAGCGTGAGGTTGAGGCATTGGGGAGGCACGATCAACTCGTGCCAAGTGTCGGCAATACCACGTCCTAGATCACGTCGTCCTCTACGCCTGCCTGGCTTTCGCCAGCCCGCGCGATCGAGGTATAAATGCGCGCAGCCGCCTCGTGCGAGGCCTGGGCACGCTCACGCGTATCGCCCAGTCCCACAGAAAGATTCACGCCCAGTGGCAGCAGGATCTGCCTGACCGGCTCGTCAAAATCGACGAAGGTCTCCGCCAGCTCCAGGGTGATGAAGCCGTGCACGAAACTCCACAACTGGGCAGCTATAACGGCGGGGTCCTGTTGTCTGACCCTGCCCGAACTCACCAGCCGAGCGCACGCTTCTGCCACGTGAGCGTAAGCGCCCCGGAATGCCGGCGACCGACCACTCAAACGAACTTCTGAATCGGCCACCGGTCGGTAGGTCGAGCGAGTGGACAGCCCAAACATCAGGTCATACAGGTGGGGGTTCTCGCGGGCAACCCGCCGACACGTCAACGCCTGGACAGCCAGATCCGCGATCGGATCCTCCGTCACGGGCAACTGGGAAAACGCCCTGTCGAGCTCCTTGAACCCTCGGTCGATCACCGCACGCGTGAGCTCAGGAACCCCACCGAAGTAGTGGTACACCAACATGGTCGAGAGCCCACTCGCGGCAGCCACCGTACGCGCCTTGATGGCGGAAGGCCCCTGCTCGGCGAGCAGACTGATGGTGGCCTGAATGAGCCGCTCCGGCGCACCCTCCGCTGTCTCCTCATCTGACATGTCCGGCATCGTTTCTACCTCATCTCTCAGCGCAGTCCCGAGGGAAGTCGAACTGGTCCCTTGCCCGACCAGTGTAACTTCGTTATATTAATCGTGTAACTTCGTTATAGAGCCGTTTTCGACGGGAGGACACACCGATGACTGGCCACTTCGAGATAGACGATCGCGGAGCAGTCCTGATCGTGCGGGTCGACGGCGGGCAGCACAGCCTGTTCGGCCTGGACATCGCCAACCAGCTCGACGAGTTGGTGGACCGCGTCGACCGCGATCCAAACGTCGCATGCCGTCGTGTTCACCGGGGCGCGTCCCGGCCGGTTCGTCAGCCATGCCGACGTGCGGTGGCTGCAAGAGGAGGGCGCTGCGGTCCCGAAGTTGGGCCGACGCGGCGCCTCCGCTGTCGCACGCGTCGCCCGAGCGCGCGGCCCGCGTCCCCGAGCCGGTGGTGCGCAGGACTCCGCTGCGGGGCGCCGTCCAGCTCGATCGCCTGCACGCGACGTTCATGCGGATGAACGCCAGCGGCGTCATCTTCGTTGCCGCCCTCAACGGTTCCGCGCTGGGCCTGGGTGCGGAATTCGCCTGGGCGTGCGATCTGCGTGTCATGGCCGATGGGGAGTTCTTCATCGGCCAGCCCGAAATACTGCTGGGAATCAATCCGGGCGGTGGTGGAACCCAGCGACTGACCCGACTGATCGGTACCCACCGGTCCTTGGTAGCCATCCTCGAGGGCAAGCCGTTCACGCCCGCGCAGGCGCTGGCCAACGGGGCCGTCGACGAGGTTGTGGCGCCGGACGACGTTGTTGCGCGGGCGACCGAACTTGCCGAACACTTCGGCAAGCGGACCAAAGGGGCAGTCGCGGCCGTCAAGCGGTCGGTGTACTTCGGCGGCTCGATGTCGCTGTCGGAAGGGCTTGCACGTCGAGCGCACCGAATTCCTCCAAACCGATCAGTCCGATGTCGGTCAGAAACTGATGCTCGACTACCTCGCGACCACGGAGGCCACCGGCGAACTACCCCTCTACCGCCGGACACCTACGCCCAAGCGCTCGAGTCGGGCCGGGTGCCGCAGGCTCGGCTCGACCAACGGGGCGGTGAGCCGGTAATGAGCACTGCGCAGCCTTTACCCGTCACGACGTCTCGTTCACCTCCGGCGAGGACACCTGTGCCGCATGGCTTTACCTGCCCACCGGAGTCACCGCGCCGCCCGTGGTCATCCTCGGGCACGGCCTCGGCGCCACCCGCGAGATGCGCTTGGACGCCTTCGCCGAGCGGTTCGCACAGGCCGGTATCGCCGCCTTGGCCTTCACCTATCGGCACTTCGGCGACAGCGGCGGCCAACCCCGCCAGCTCCTGTCGATCAAGCGACAGCTCGCCGACTGGGATGCCGCCATCGCGCTGGGTGAAGACTCGTCGCGACGTCGACGGCACACGAATTGCCGTCTGGGGCAGCTCCTTTGGCGGCGGCCACGCCATCACCGTCGCCTCACGCCACCCCGAACTGAAAGCGGCGGTGGCCCAATGCCCATTCACCGACGGCTTGGCCTCCGCACTCGCACTGGGCCCGTCTGAATCCCTCAAGGTGTTGCCCACTGTTGCAAAGGATTTCGCTTCGATGATCGGTCGCCGGGCGCCCACGATGATTCCCCTCGCCGGCCCCCCCGGTTCGCTCGCCCTGATGAACGCCCCGGACGCCCTTCCCGGCTACCAGGCGCTGCTGCCGCCCGACACGACCTTCCGGAACGAGGTTAGCGGCGCGGGTCGCTCCGACCATCATGGCCTACCGGCCCGGGCGCGCGGCGAAGAAGATCAAATTCCCAATCCTGTTCTGCGTCAGCAACACCGACAGCGTCACGCCACCGGCCCAAACCCTGCGATACGCGCGCACCGCACCACGGGGCGAGATCAAACGGTACGACGCCGGCCATTTCGACTTCTACCTCGGCGACGCCTTCGAAGCGCTGGTACGCGACCAGGTCGAGTTTCTCACCCGCCACCTCCACCCGGCCCACCCAGCGGGCAGCCCACGCCGCGGCGCACCACTCATAACTATTAGGAGAACAACATGAACGACACCACCCACGCCATCAACCAGGAACCAGTCCGGCGGAAGCACACGATGAAAGCATTCGTTGTCAGTCGGTATGGGAAAGCGAACAGCGTTGAAGCCGTTGAACTTCCCGAGCCCGAACTGGGGGAGGGCGACGTCTTGGTCCAGATTCACGCCGCCAGCGTCAATCCCTTGGATCTCAAGATTAGAAATGGCGAGCTCAAGCCCCTTCTGCCGTACAAGTTGCCGCTGGTGCTGGGTAACGATCTCGCTGGCATTGTCATTAAGGCCGGAGCAAATGTCGACCGATTCAAACCGGGAGACGAAGTCTACGCAAAGCCAGACAAGGATCGGATAGGCGCCTTCGCGGAGTTGATCGCAATCAGTGAGAACGACGTCGCGAAAAAGCCGCATCGACTGGACATGGAACAAGCAGCTTCGGTACCTCTAGTCGGTTTGACCGCTTGGCAAGCACTGGTAGACAAAGCGGAGCTGCAAGCCGGACAGAAGGTGCTCATTCACGCCGGTTCCGGAGGTGTTGGAACGATCGCCATTCAACTGGCAAAGCATCTCGGGGCCACCGTCGCCACCACCACGAGCACCGCGAACGTTGAATGGGTGAAGCGCCTCGGAGCCGATGTCGTCATCGACTACAGGAGTAATGACTTCGAAACCATCCTTCGCGACTACGACGTCGTCATCGACACCCAGGGCGGTCAGACGCTCGAAAAGTCCCTCCGGGTGCTCAAACCCGGCGGCAAAGTCATCTCGGTCGCAGGGCCGCCTGAGCCCGATTTCGCCAAGGAGTTCGGGGCGAACTGGTTCTTGATACAAGCGATGCGTGCTCTCAGCTTCCAGATCCGGCGGAAAGCCAAACGCCGCGGGGTCACCTACTCGTTCTTATTCATGAAAGCAAGCGGGGACCAATTACGCGAGCTCGGCTCGCTCATCGATTCCGGTGCTATTCGTCCCGTTGTAGACCGGGTCTTTCCATTCCAATCGACCATAGAAGCTCTTGCATACGTCGAAAAGGGGCGCGCAAAGGGCAAGGTGGTCGTAAAAGTCAAGTGACAACCTCTCGACGCGTAACACTTCACGGTGCTCACCACACGTATGCGCAAGCCCGCGTATCGACGGGAAAAGGCGACAGCGACTCCGTGGGCGCATCGAATAGGTCAGCACCAGCTAGGCGCACCACCCGCAGCTGCCTGGATTCACTTCGGGACATCACCACTACACCCATCCGGCGCTGGCCCAGCGGCGCCGGCCCTGTGGGTCCGGCTTCCAGCCAGGGCCGGTTGCGGCCTGTTGATGCCATCAACACCTCTCGCGTATCCGCAGGTCGTTTCGCGTCGTTTCGCGTACTTTCGCGTAGCCAAATTCAGCATTTCTGCAGGTCGAGCCATTTTATGCGCCGAGTTCGATTCCCGGCAGCTCCACCCAAACTGGCCCGCCAGGGCCATAAGCCCGAGCCAAGTTTCCTTTCCCATCAACCACACTTGGCCATCGCAGGCCGCCTTCACCTTGGGCGACGTTTTCATCTACTACATTGACCACCTCCCACTGGTGGAGGAGTTCGGCGAGCACGCCTGAGGACTTTCGATGAGCGCGATCAGCTGCGCGGAGATCGGCCGACATGACGTGAAGGGCCGAGCAGAGGTCTGGCATTCAGCGCCTGGTCGAACCCCTTCCGCATGGCATCGGGTAGCGACGCGCAGGACGCATGAAGTGAACCTGCGCCTGTTGACGCCGTCAACACCTCTCGACGTATCCGCAGGTCGTGCCACGTCTTCTCGCGTAGGTTCAGGCATTACGTGAGCACGACTTTCCGCTGCTCAGAGGCTATTTCCGAGGGTCGGCGCGAGGGATTTCGAATCCCCTTAGCTCCACAGGTAGGTGGATCGTGCGGCCTGGCAGCGAAAAGACAAGTCTGCCACGCAAAAGTGACCGAACACCTGACGACCAAACCCCCGTTGTGCCAAGAGTGTGCCAAGACGGGTGAACACAGCCCGACACTCCGCGGACAGAGTGGGACACGAACCGGCCGCTGAACTGGGCATTCCAAGACGCTACGGCACCGCGCGAAACGCCGTGGACAGTCCGGCTCGGATTTACACACCAGCGGTCGGCGGTTCGATACCGTCCGCGCCCACCAAGGGTCGGCGACCACCGGGCCAACGCTGTGGTCTCAACGTCGAGGGGCCGCACCCGCTGCGGAGATCGCGTCTACGACAAGCCACATATAAGCGACCCTCTACCCAAGGCTCATCGCGCGTAAACGATGATGCCCGCCGAATCGCTGATCGAAACCATCAAACCTGCTGAAGCTGCTACCACACCGCCTGCGCAGCTTCTACGAGGGCGGCGCGAAGAACTCCAACGCGATGCCGTCGGGGTCGCGGAAGCTCAGACCCGACCCATATCCGGCGTCGACGATGCCGCCGTGGCTGATCCCGAGCTCGTTGAGCCGCTCCATCCACTTCTCCAGATCGGCGCGGCTCGCAACTCCGAAGCCGACGTGATCGAGGCCGACGCGGAACTCGGTGAACCGCTCGTCCGGTACCCCACGCTCATGCTGGTGGATGCCGAGCAGCGTTCCGCCGTCGAGCAACCAGACGAGATGTCGGAATCCCGCGTCCGTGTGTTCGTCGAGCACCGGGTCCGTACCGAGCAACTGCCGGTACCACGGGCCGCTGGTTTCGACGTCTTTCACGGTAAGTGCGACATGGGCGAGACCTGGGAAATCGGGCATGGATGCAATTTAGACGATGCGCTTACCTCGGCGGGCCCGACTTCGCATGTCTCGCAGGTACGTCTCGAACCCGAGCAGCCACAGTCGTCGTGGGATAACCCGGTCGGCCAGCCGCAGGGCCGTGAGGAGCAGTTCGAACCGGCGCTGCTGGCTCGCCGTCCACGACAGCCGCATGTGCGCGCGGAACTCGGGCGCCAGAAAGCCGGTGGTCGCGAACAGGTTGAGCGGGCCGCCGACAACGCGTAGCGGCCACGGCAGAAACGCCAGGCTCGCCACTCCGTAGAGGTGTCGTTGCACAGGCGGGTCGATTTCCAACTCGTCCAGCGAGCGCTTCCAGTACTCGTCGAAAGCGACCCGGTCCGCCGGCCACATGCTCTCGGGTACTTGAAGTGTGGTGCCGAGCCGCTTCGCATCGCGGTAAACATCGTCAGCCGCAGCATCATTCAGCGGCCCGTACAGGAACTCGTGCTGGTCGACGAAATAGTGGTACAGGCAGGCGGCCACCCACAGCTGCAGCTTGGGGTCGAATGCGTTGTAGGACACAGGACTTCGCTCCGTCGAGCGAACCTGCGCATGCACGGTGTCGACGGCGCGGCGAATCAACTCGCGGTCAGCGTCCGTGCCGATGGTCGCCGCCGCCAGGTAAGTGCCGGTTGTCCTGGCCCGCTTGAACGGATGCTTGTAGACATTGCCGGAGTCCACCGGACTCTCCAGCACGCCATACCCGACGCCCGGCTTCGACAGTTGCATGATGACGTTCGCCGCAGGCAGCAGTGTGCCCGCCGGATTGAGCAAGTCCGCGACTCGCTTCGGACGCCGCTTCATCCAGGCAGTACACCACGGGGCACGCAGTCTTTGAAACTTCCGTACTGTGAGACCCTGCGGAGGTGGTGGTGCCGGGTCCGAGAGCCGAGGGGCTGTTAGTCGGCTGGCTCGCGGATCTCGTGTTCGCCGACCCCCGACGGCATCATCCGGTCGCGGGTTTCGGAGCGGTGGCCGGTGCACTGGAACGCGTGACATATCGCGACGCGCGCTGGGCCGGCGTCGCGCACGCCGCCGGCCTTCTGGGCGCCGTTGCGCTTCTCGGTACCGCCGTCGACCGGTTGGCCGGCCGCGCCGGTGTGGCCGCGGCGACGTGGACGGTGCTGGGTGGCACGTCGCTTCTTCGGACGGTCTCCGACGTGACCGACAGGTTGGCATCCGACGACATCGTCGCGGCTCGGCGTCTGCTGCCGTCGCTCTGCGGCCGTGACCCTGCGGCGCTGGACGGCGACGGCATTGCCCGTGCGGCGCTGGAGTCGTTGGCGGAGAACACGTCTGACGCGCAGATCGCCCCGCTTTTCTGGATGGTGGTTGACGGTGTGCCGGGCGCGCTGGTCTACCGCGCAGTCAACACGCTCGACGCGATGATCGGGTATCGGTCGCCCCGCTACGCCCGATTCGGTTGGGCGGCAGCCCGATTGGACGATGTCGCGAACATTGCACCCGCCAGGATCACGGCGGCACTCGTCGTCGTATGTGCCCCGCTGGTCGGCGGATCGGCCTGGGGCGCGCTGCGCGCCTGGCGCCGTGACGCCGGACGGCATCCGAGCCCCAATGCCGGCGTGGTCGAGGCCGCGTTCGCCGGTGCACTCGGTGTTCGCCTCGGCGGCCCGACCCGCTACCCGCACGGGCTCGAAATCCGGCCGACACTCGGTGATGGACCCGCGCCACAGCTTGACGATCTGCGCCGCGCGGTCCGGCTCTCCCGAATGGTGCAGACCGCAGCTGCCCTTGTGGCATTCTGCGCACGTGTCCGCTGATCCGACAGGTCTGCCGTCGGGCGTTGTGACATTTCTGTTTACCGATGTAGAGGGGTCGACGCGTCGCTGGGAGGCAGACGCTGACGCGATGCGTGCCGCGCTGGCCGTGCACGATGAGGTGTTGCGCGGGGCAATTGAGGCGCACGGCGGCTTTTTGTTCAAGCACACCGGCGACGGGGTATGCGCGGCGTTCCCGTCGCCGCGGTCGGCGGTGGATGCGGCGGTGGCGGCGCAGCGGGCATTGGAGTTGCCGGTCCGGATGGGATTGGCCACCGGCGAGGCAGAGTTGCGCGAGGGGGATTACTTCGGTGCTGTGCTGAATCGTGCCGCACGCGTGATGGCCGCCGGCCACGGTGGCCAGATCCTGGTTGCGGATTCGACGGCGGGTCTGCTCAGCGGAGTTGACCTGGTCGATCTGGGGCGGCGCCGGTTACGGGATCTGCCGAGTCCAGTTGGGGTGTTTCAGGTACGCGCACCGGGGTTGGCGACCGACTTTGCGCCACTGAGGGCGCTCGACTCGAGTCCTGGCAACCTGCGTCCTCAGACCACCAGTTTCATCGGGCGCAAATCAGAGGTCGCCGAAATCGAAGCGGCGGTGCGCGCACATCGGCTGGTGACGTTGACGGGGGTGGGTGGGGTCGGCAAGACGCGCCTGGCCATGGAGGTCGCGGCGCGACTCCCCGATGAATTCCCCGATGGTGTCTGGGTTTTCGAGTTGGCCGCGGTCTCTGACCCGGCCGCGGTGCCCGACGCGGTAGCAGCGGTGCTGGGCATCATCCAACAGCCGGGCAAGAGTGTGAGCGAGTCGGTGGCCGCCGCATTGGAGGGCCGAGCCCGGCTGTTGGTCTTGGACAACTGCGAACACGTGCTCGATGCCGCCGCTGACCTCGTGGAGGCGATCCTCGCGCACTCGGCGACGGTAAGAATTCTCGTTACCAGCCGCGAGGGACTGGGTGTGGCCGACGAGCAGTTGTGGCCGGTGCCCTCGCTGGACGTCGGCCCCGGGATCGACTCGGCGGCGGTGGCCTTGTTCGTCGAGCGCGCGCAGAGCGTTGCGCCGCGCTTCTCGGTGGCCGAACCTGCCGAGGCTGCCGCGGTGGTGGAGATCTGCCGTCGCCTGGACGGGATTCCGCTGGCGATCGAGTTGGCGGCATCCCGGCTGGCGTCGATGACGGCGCACGAGGTGCGTGACCGTCTCGATCACCGTTTTCGGCTGCTGGTCGGGTCACGACGCGGATTGGAACGCCACCAGACGCTGCGTCACGCTGTGCAGTGGTCCTACGACCTGCTCGCTGACGCGGAAAAGACGTTACTGGAGCGCTGTTCGGTGTTCGCCGGCGGATTCGACCTCCAAAGCGCTTGCGCGGTAGCCGGATCCGATGATGTCGACGACTACGCCGTCATGGATCTACTCGACACCTTGGTGCGCAAGTCGCTGCTGGTCGCCGACCGCGCCGCTGAGCGAACTCGTTTTTCGATGCTGGAGACGATCCGTCAATTCGCCGAGGAACAACTCGTCGCCCACGACGAGGCCGCGGAAATTCGGACCGCGCACTCCCGGTACTTCGCCGGGCGTGAATCCGACATCATTCCCCTCTGGGACAGCCCGCGGCAACGCGAGGCGTACACCTGGGTCACCACCGAACTGGCCAATCTGCGCACCGCCTTTCGATGGGCCGCAGACCACGGTGATCTCGATATAGCCGCCGCCATTGCGACATACGGGGCGTTCCTCGGTTATATGATCGAGAGTTTCGAGCCGATAGCCTGGGTCGAAGAGTTGATCGAACCCGCCCGTGCGGCGGACCATCCCCGGCTCGGATTCCTGTATGCGATGGCGTCGTTGTGCTTCCTGGCTGGACGGATCGAGGTGGCTGTCGGCTATTGCGATGCGGACCAGAGGGCTATGCGAGATGGACGCGGCAACGTGCCGTTCGGCTTCGAGGCCTTCTCGGGCACAGCGTATCTGGCCAACGGGCAGCCAAGACGGTGGGTCGAGTGGTGCCGCGCCCGGCTGACGCAGGTACCCGATACGCACGCATTCATCAGGGCGAACCTGGTTCTTGCTCTGACGGTCGTCGGGTCGGGTGATGAGGCGGTTGCTGCGGCACCCGGCCTGATCGACGCCGCCGAAGCCACGCAGAACCCTTTTGCACTGGGGTTCGCGCTGCTCGCCTACGCCTTCGCCTGTCGTGAGGCGCATCCTGACCGTGCGCTGGCCGCCCTGCGCCGGGGCCTGGCGATCGCGCAAGAAAGCGGTAACCGCAACAACGAATCAAATCTGGCGATGACGCTGGCCCGACAGGAGGCCGAACTCGGTGACTTGTTCGGCGCGCTCGATCACACCGCTCTGGCGATGCGCAATTTCCACGACTCGGGCAACACGGCCGTCATGCGGGTACCCCTGGCTTGGCTCGCGACCATTCTCGACCGGCTCGGACGGTTCGACTCGGCGGCCACCATAGCGGCTTTGGCGTTCAGTCCATTGACGGCTGTGTCCTTCCCCGAACTGGAGACCACAATCGCCCATCTGCGCGAGATCCTCGGCGACCAGACCTACGAATCACTGGCCCGCAAGGGTGAGACGATGACCACCCCGGCCATCGCGGCATATGCGTACGAGGAAATCGACCAAGCCCGAGCAGAACTCGAACGTCAGCGCCTGCGGCCGTAGCGGTCGGCGAGCTTGTCCTCCACGGTGACGGGTTCGGCCGGCTCATGTCCGGTCCTGTCGCGGCGGCGCTGCCTGATCTCCGCATAGATGAAGTAGCCCAGGCCGACCGGCGCCAGAATCCCGAACGCAATCCACTGAATTCCATACGACAGGAACGGTCCCGCGTCGAGGTGCGGCAGCGGCAACACGCCGAGCCCGCCCGGCTGGTTTTCCACGAGTTGCAAGTAGGGCTCCGCCAAACGGGTTGCCGTCAGCTGGCCGACCTGCTGGCTATTGATCGAATACACCTGTGTCATGCCGGCTTCGGTGATCGGCGCCTTCTCGGCACGCGGCTCCGGGTTCCGCAGTCGGGCCGTGATGGTCACAGGAGCCGACGGTGCCGGCGGAATGGGCGGTACCTGCGAGCCCTCCAGCGGTCGCACATACCCGCGGTCGACCAGGATCGTCGGTCCGCCGTCCACAGCGAACGGCGTCAGCACCTCGAATGCGGGCTGGCCGTCGACCACCCGCAGCCGCGCCAGCACAGTGGCCTCGGGCACGTAGTGGCCGGTCGCCGTCACCCGTCGCCACTGCGCCGAATCGGACTGTGAAAGCAGCGAAGTCACCGGCACCGGATCCGCGGTCAGCGACGCGGCGACCTGATTGTTCTCCCGCGACGTTCGGGTGTTCTTGCCGAGCTGCCACGGTGCGAGCACGGTGAAACACAGGTAGGCGAACGCCACGACGACGAGCGCCAGGGCCAGCCAGCCCGGCCGGAACACAAAGGCCCAGCGCCGCATCAGCTCGCCACACCGCGGGCGGCGAGCTGCTCGTCGACCCAATCGTGCAAGCCCGGCAGCGACGCCTCGATCACCTGGTAGGTCTCCTCGAAATCGGCGTGCGCACCGTAGTACGGGTCTTCGACATCCAGCGCGTGCGCACCCGATCGCGGGTCAAACGAGCGCAGCAGCCTGATCCGGTCATGGGGCACACCAAGGTGGGCGAGCATCCGCACGTGGTTGCGGCCCAGCGCGACAACGAGATCCGCGCTCAGGTGGTCGTCTTCGAGCTGTGCCGCTCGGTGCCCGGTCGGAAAACCGTGCGCGCGCAGCACACGGTGGGCGCGTTCGTCCACCCCGGATCCGACGTGCCAGTCGCCGGTGCCCGCGCTGGTCACACGCACGTGCTGGTCGAGGCCGCGCTCGCGGATCTGATGGGCGAACATCTTCTCTGCCATGGGAGACCGGCAGATATTGCCCGTGCAGACGAACGTGATGTGCAGAGGATCAGACACCGAGCACCTCACGCAGAGCAGCCACGGTGGGGACATGGGCGAGTGGACGCTCGACGGCCGGGTCGTCGAAATCGATTCTGCCGTAACCCCACCCGACCACCACCGTGTCGATGCCGTGGCGTGACGCGCCGTGCACGTCATGCGAGCGATCGCCGACCATCAGGATGTGTTCGGGCAGCGGGTCGAGTTGGGAAAGAACGTGGGCGACGACGTCGGCCTTGGTCGCGCGAACTCCGTCAGGACTTGCGCCTGCGATGACTTCGAAATGGTCATCGAGGCCGAAGTGCGCGAGGATCTGCCTCGCGATCGGCTCCGCCTTGGAGGTGGCCACGGCGAGCCGCACACCCGCCGCACGCAGGTCGGTCAGCAGCTCCGGAATCTCGTCGAACACCTCGTTGCGCACCCAGCCGCGGGCGGTGTAGTCGGCGCGGTAGGCGGCGATCGCCGCATCGGCCTTCTCGCCGAGGCCAAGGCCGCGCAGCGTCTGATGCATCGGCGGCCCGACGAGAAGGCTCGCCAAGTCCGGATCCTCGGGGACCGGTTCACCGACGTGGGCCAGGGCGTGGCGGAAGCTGGACACGATGCCCCGAGCCGAGTCGGTCAACGTGCCGTCCAGGTCGAAGATCACCAGTTGCGGCCGTGCGGTCACCCGTACATTGTCCCCGATCGCCGCGCACTACTGTTTCTGCTGTGCGATACCACGGCGACCAGGCGGCATTGCCAGGCATGCTCGACTTCGCCGTGAACGTCCGCGCGGAGGTCCCGCCGCCCTGGTTGGTGGACCGGCTGGCCGCTCGCCTTCGCGATCTGGGTCGTTACCCGAGTCGCACGGAGGTGGACGCCGCGGCCGCTGCGGTGGCCGTCCGCCATGGCAGAGCCGACGACGAAGTGGTGCTGCTGGCCGGGGCGACCGAGGGCTTCTCGCTGTTGGCGAATCTGCGGCCCCGGCTGGCCGCTGTGATCGCGCCCTCGTTCACCGAGCCCGAGGCTGCGCTGACGGCCGCGGGGGTCCCGATTCACCATGTCGTGCTGCCCCCGCCGTTCGGCATGGTCGGAGTCGGCGTTCCCGACGAGGCCGATCTGGTGGTGGTCGGAAATCCGACCAATCCGACGTCGGTGCTCCATCCGCGCGAGCTGATCCTTCGGCTGCGCCGTCCCGGGCGGGTCGTGGTGGTCGACGAGGCGTTCGCCGACGCGACACCCGGCGAGCCGGAGTCGTTGGCCGGTGAGCCGCTACCGGATGTGCTGGTGCTGCGCAGTCTCACGAAGACGTGGTCGCTGCCGGGGCTTCGGGTCGGTTACGCATTGGGTGATCCGCGGCTGCTGCGCCGCTTGACGGCCACACGCCCGCACTGGCCGCTCGGCACGCTGCAGCTGGAGGCTCTCGGTGCCTGCAACCATCCTGACGCGGTGACCGCCGCGGCTCGGCAGGCGACACAGCTCGCGGCAACGCGCTCGGAGATGGCGGAAGCGCTGGCACGGTTGGGCATTGGTGTCGTCGACGGCTCCGCGCCGTTCGTTTTGTTCCAGGTTCCCGACGCGCAGCTTGTACGAAAGCGCTTGTCCGCCAATGGAATCGCTGTGCGCCGCTGCGATACGTTCGTCGGCCTCGACGGACAGTACCTGCGCGCCGCGGTGCGTCCGGAGTGGCCGACGCTCCTTGCGGCGCTGGCGGAGATCCTGCCGTGAGCGTGCGCCTGGGCGACATCATCGATGTCTTGGAGCAGGCGTACCCGCCGCGGCTGGCTCAGCAGTGGGATTCTGTCGGTCTGGTGTGTGGAGACCCGAACGACGCCGTGGCCGACGTGGTCGTCGCGGTCGACGCAACGGCGGCGGTGGCCGCCGAGGTGCCCGACGGCGGGCTGCTGCTCGCGCACCACCCCTTGCTGCTGCGCGGTGTCGACACCGTCGCGGCCGGCACACCCAAGGGTTCGTTGGTACACACGTTGATTCGTTCCGGCCGTGCTCTGTTCACCGCTCACACGAACGCGGACTCGGCGTGTCCGGGGGTGTCCGACGCGCTCGCCGAAGCCATCGGGATCGAGGTGGACGGCGTGCTGTCGCCGCTTTCCGGCGGGCCTGCACTCGACAAGTGGGTGGTGTTCGTGCCACCGGAGAATGCGGACGCGGTCAGGATGGCGATTTTCGACGCCGGCGCCGGGCAGATCGGCGACTACTCGCAGTGCAGTTGGAGCGTGACCGGCACCGGGCAATTCCTGCCGCACGAAGGCGCCACACCCGCGATCGGCACCGTCGGATCCGTCGAGCGGGTCGCCGAAGACCGCGTCGAAGCCATCGCGCCTGCGACCGCCCGGTCGGCCGTACTCAGTGGGTTGCGCGCCGCGCATCCTTATGAGGAGCCCGCGTTCGATGTGTTCGCGCTGGCGCCGCTGCCCGGCGACGTGGGTCTTGGCCGGGTAGGAACGCTGGCGTCTCCGGAATCGTTGCGCGAGTTCGCTTCCCGGGTCCTGCGCGCGCTACCGGATACCTCGTGGGGCGTCCGCGCGGCGGGCAACCCCGACCGCCCGGTGTCGCGGGTCGCTGTGTGCGGGGGAGCGGGTGATTCGCTGCTGGACGTCGTGGCCGCCGCCGATGTCGACGCGTACGTCACCGCAGACCTCCGTCACCACCCGGCCGACGAGCACCGACGCGCGTCCGACGTCGCGTTGGTCGACGTCGCGCACTGGGCCAGTGAATTTCCCTGGTGCCGCCAGGCCGCCGACGTGTTACGCGAGCAGTTGGGTCCATCCCTGACGGTGCGGGTGTCGGACATCCGCACCGACCCTTGGAACGTTGAGGACGTGACGTGATGAAAGCTGCTGTGGACCAACAACGCTCGCTCGCGGAGATCGTCGAGATCGACGCCGAGGTTGCGCGGATGGCGCACCGCCGCTCGCATCTGCCCGAATTGCAGCGATACGAAGACGTGCAGGCCAAGCACCGCAGCACCAACGATCGCCTCACCGCGATCGAGCTCGCCCTGGAGGACCTGCAGACGCAGGTGAATCGCTTCGAGTCTGAGATCGACTCGGTGCGGCAGCGGGAGGAGCGCGATCGGTCGCTCTTGCAGTCCGGAACGCCAGACGCCAAGCAGCTGACCGACTTACAGCACGAGCTGGAGACTCTGCAGCGGCGTCAGGCCAGCTTGGAGGATTCGTTGCTGGAGGTGATGGAGCAGCGGGAGGAATTGCAAACCGACCAGAGCCGCGAACTGACCGCGATCGACAAACTTCAGGCCGAGTTGGCCTCCATCGAGCAGACGCGTGACGAGGCGCAGGCCGAAATCGACACGGCGAGCGAGGATCGTGCCCAGCGGCGGGCGCAACTGATGGCGAGTCTGGATTCCGCACTCGTCGAGCTCTACGAACGTCAGCGCTCGTCGGCCGGTGTCGGTGCCGGGCTGCTGCAGGGAAAGCGTTGCGGCGCGTGCCGCATAGAACTGGACCGTGGCGAGCTGGCCCGCATCTCGGCGGCGGCAGATGACGACGTCCTGCGGTGCCCGGAATGCCGTGCAATCCTGTTGAGGGTCAAATGAAGGTGATCGTCGAAGCCGACGGCGGGTCGCGCGGCAACCCGGGTCCGGCCGGATTCGGATCCGTGGTGTGGTCGGCAGACCACTCGACGGTTCTGGCCGAGATCAAGGAGGCCATCGGCGCGGCGACCAACAACGTCGCCGAATACCGCGGGCTGATCGCCGGCCTCACCGAGGCCGCCAGACTGGGCGCCGCCGAGGTCGATGTCCGGCTGGATTCCAAGCTGGTGGTCGAGCAGATGTCGGGCCGCTGGAAGGTCAAGCATCCCGACCTCGCCGATCTTCACCGGGAGGCGCAACGACTGGCGTCCGGCTTCGAGCGCATCGCGTTCACATGGGTTCCGCGCGAGAAGAATTCGCACGCCGACCGTCTGGCAAACGAGGCAATGGATGCCGCGGCGACACTGGCCGACCCGCTCCCCGCGGTGGCGTCGTCGAATCCGGCGGGCTGGACAGGCGCGCAGGGAGCGCCGACCAGGCTGCTGTTGTTGCGTCATGGTCAGACGGAACTGTCTGTCCAGCGGCGGTATTCGGGCCGAGGGAACCCGGCGCTGACCGATCTGGGCCGGCGTCAAGCCGACGCCGCCGCGGAGTACGTGGCCGGGCGCGGGGGCATCGCCGCCGTCGTGACCTCTCCACTTCAGCGCGCTCACGACACGGCCACCGCGGTGGCCAAGGCGCTGGGCGTCGACGTCGTCGTCGACGATGACCTGATCGAGACCGACTTCGGCGACTGGGAAGGGCTGACCTTCGCCGAAGCCGCCGAACGCGATCCCGAATTGCATCCAGAGTGGCTGCGTGACAGCAGCATTGCGCCGCCGGGGGGCGAAAGCTTTGCCAGTGTGCAAGAGCGGGTGCGGCGCGCGCGCGACCGCATCATCGCCGAATACGCCGGCGCCACCGTGCTCGTTGTGTCGCACGTGACACCGATCAAGACGGTGCTTCAGTTGGCGCTGGATGCCGGGCCCAACATTCTCTATCGCATGCATCTGGACTTGGCGTCGCTGTCGATCGCGGAGTTCTATCCCGACGGAAAGGCGTCGGTCCGGTTGGTCAACCAGACGGACTATCTGCACTAGCGCGGCGTCAGGTGCACGGGTATGTGACGCACGCCGGCGTGCTTGTTGCTCCGGACGTACTCGACCGGGCCGGTCAGCGCCACCTCACCGACCTGCTCGAGCAACGCGTCGAACATGACGCGTATCTCCATCCGCGCCAGCGCCGCACCCAGGCAGAAGTGCGTGCCGCGGCCGAAGGCCAAGTGCGGGTTCGGGTTTCGGTCGATATCGAATGTGTAGGGGTCGGTGAACACCGCCTCGTCACGGTTCGCCGATGCCCACCACAGCGTCACCTTGTCGCCTGCGTTGATCTGCTGACGGCCGATCTCGACGTCACGCGTCGCCGTGCGCCGGTTGTACGGCGTGGAAGATGCCCAGCGCAGAATCTCTTCGACGGCGTTGGGGAGAAGCGATCGGTCGTTGCGCAGCTTCTCGAGCGCGTCGGGGCGCTCCGTCAGTGCGAGCATGCCGATCGCGATCG
Source organism: uncultured Actinomycetota bacterium (assembly GCA_963744085.1). Lineage (GTDB taxonomy): Bacteria > Actinomycetota > Actinomycetes > Mycobacteriales > Mycobacteriaceae > Mycobacterium. The sequence continues at coordinate 169,872 of CAVUSK010000005.1, read as the reverse complement.
AGTTGCGGGTGGTTTCGCTGCCGGCCGCGATGATGAGGCTGAAGAACATGTGCTGCTCCATGTCGGTGAGCGGCTTGCCGTCGATCAGCCCATGGCTGACCACCGACAGCAGATCGTCGGCGGGCTGGCGACGCTTGCGCTCGAGCAGCGTGGTGCCGTAGGCGAACATCTCCGCTGACGCCTGCTGCGTGCGCGCGGTGGCCTCACCCACCTCGCGGTCCTCGTAGTCGAGGGTGACGTTGGCCCAGTTCAGCAACTGATGACGGTCTTCCTGGGGCACCCCGACCAGCTGCGCGACCGCCTGCAGCGGCAACTCGGCGGCCACGTCGACCAAAAAATCGCAGTCGGCCTTGGCCAGCGCCTCGTCGATGATCCGGACCGCTCGGCCGCGCAGGTCCTCTTCGATCGCGGCCAAGGTTCGCGGCGCCACGCGGGGTGTCAACAACCGCCGGAACTTCGCGTGGCGTGGGTCGTCCATCATGTTGAGCAGGACCCCGATCGCCCACTCACGGGCCATGTCCTCGAGCGTCGTACCGCCGGCTTCCCGGGTGCCGCCGGTCTCCGAGGAGAAGGTGGCCGCGTCCGCGGCGGCGTTCACGATGTCCGAGTACCGGCTCAGTACCCAGAACCCTTCGCCGCCGGGGGCGTGCGCGGTCGGAGGGTGAAACCACACCGGCGACTCTCGTCGTAGCTCGTCGAACACGTGGTGAGGAAAGCCGGCGGCAAACCGGTCCAAGTCCGTCAGGTCGATGTCGTCGTGCACGCGAACACGTTCTCACAAAAAGCGTCGCCGTCCTCCGCGTGTGAACCCCGATTTTGGCATTGTTGCTGGTACGGTCCGCGGCGGTGATCGCGTGTCAGAGCTGAATCGGCGCAAATTCATGGCGGGCCTTGCCGCCGCCATCGTTTCGGGCGTCGGCATCGCGCGCTGCGAAGCCGGCGCAGCGCCGCGGGTGCTTGCTGCGGCCAAGGATGCCGCTCCATCGCCGGCCGTCCGACTGCCCGGCCTGTTGCCGCCGCCGGCACCGGAATCACGCATCGAACTGCCAGGCAGGGGAACTCTGTGGAGTCTGCCCGGGAACGGGGACTCGCTGGCCTTGACGCTCGATGACGGCGTCGACAGCGACGTGTTGCGGATGTACACGCAATTCGCCAAGGACACCGGCCTGCGGTTCACGTATTTCGTCAACGGCCGCTACAGATCGTGGACGGATAACAAGGATCTGTTGCGTCCGTTAGTGGACTCCGGGCAGATCCAATTGGGAAATCACACGTGGTCGCATCCGGATCTGACCACGCTGCCGATAAACCAAATGATGGACCAACTCAGCCGGAATGACGATTTCCTGAAAAAGACTTTCGGCGCCGACGCCAGGCCCTACTTGAGGCCGCCGTATGGCGCCCACAACGCGACGGTCGACGCGGTTGCGGCGGGCCTCGGCTACACGATCATGACGCTGTGGTCGGGGGATCTGGGCGACTCGAATCTTGTCAGCGAACAGTCCATCGTGAAGGCGGCCGACAAGTTCTTCACACCGCAAACCGTTGTGATCGGCCACCTGAACCATCCGCCGGTCACCCATGTCTACGGCCACTTCGTCGACCTGATCCGCGATCGCAAACTCCGGTCCGTCACGCTCAACGACATCTTCGTAAAGCCGGTGTCCCCGAACTGAAGCGGTGACACGATATTGACGTGAGCCACAGTCAGTGCACAGCTTGTGGCACGCAACGACGCGAAGGCGACAAGTTCTGCCACGAGTGCGGCGCGCCCTTCGGCGGGACCGCCAAACCGGCGGAGTACAAGCAAGTGACGGTGCTGTTCGCCGATGTCGTTCGTTCGATGGACATCGCCGCGTCGGTGGGGGCCGAGCGCCTGCGCGAAATCATGACCGAGTTGGTCACCCGGGCCACGGCGTTCGTCAAGCGCTACGGCGGGACGGTGGACAAGTTCACCGGCGACGGCATCATGGCGGTGTTCGGCGCGCCGGTGGCGTTGGAGGATCATGCCTTTCGCGCGTGTCTTGCTGCGTTGGGTATTCAGGAGGAGGCCCAACGGCTCGCGTCGGAGGTCGAGCGTGACGGTGTCGAATTGCGGGTCCGTGTCGGCCTGAACTCCGGGCAGGTGATAGCCGGCGAAATCGGCTCTGCTGCTTTAGGTTACACTGCTATCGGTGAGCAGGTGGGGATGGCTCAGCGGATGGAGTCTGTCGCACCGCCGGGTGGGGTGATGCTCACTGAATCGACTGCCCGCCTCGTTGAACACCTAGTCTTGCTGGGTGAGCCCGAACTCGTAGGTATCAAAGGCGCTGAAACACCTTTGCGCGCAAGGCGCCTGCTGGGCGTCGGCGATCACCAGCTACGTCACCGCGGTGAGTCGGCGCTCATCGGACGTAGCTGGGAAATCAACACGATCACGGGGATCCTCGACGACGTGATCGGCGGCTCGGGGTACGTGATCACGCTCGAAGGGCCACCGGGTATCGGCAAGAGCCGACTCGTGCGCGAAACGACTGCGATCGCAGCACACCGCGGTGTGCCGGTGTCGACGATATTTTGCGAGTCGCATGCCAGCGACGTTCCTTTTCAAGCGGTTTCACGTTTGTTGCGCACAGGGATGGGCATCGAAAGCTTGGATGCCGAAGCTGCGCGGGCTCGTGCACGCGAACAGTTCGTCGACGCCGATCCGGAAGACCTGCTGTTGCTCGACGATCTGCTGGGGATCAGAGACTCCGCAACACCGTTGCCCGAGATCGCTCCTGATGCGCGGCGTCGGCGATTGACTGCGCTGATCATCGGCGCATCGTTGGCGCGCAAGGACCCCGCGGTCTATGTCATCGAGGACGCGCAGTGGGTCGACGAGGTCAGTGAGTCGATGTTGGCAGATTTCTTCGCGGTCATCCCGCAGACAACATCGCTAGTGCTGATTACCCACAGGCCCGAGTATCGCGATGCACTGATGCGAGTTTCGGGCGCACAGAATCTCGCCCTCCGGCCGCTCAACGACGCGCAGACGTCCGCCCTGACTGCCGAACTGCTGGGTGCCGACCCGTCGCTGAGTCAGCTGGCCACACAGGTTGCGACCCGTGCCGCAGGGAATCCGTTCTTTGCCGAGGAGATGGTGCGCGATCTCGCCGAGCGCGGTGTGCTGCGAGGACAGCCCGGGGCCTATCAATTACGCGCAGATGTTGCCGACGTGGAGGTGCCTGCCACCCTCCAGGCCACGATCGGCGCACGCATTGACCGACTGGGTGCCACTGCCAAGCAGACGTTGAACGCCGCGGCGGTGATTGGTGCGCGTTTCGACATGGACCTGCTGACTACCCTGGTCGACACGGCGGACGTCGCGCCGCTGATCGAGGCGGAGCTCGTCGACCAGGTGCGTTTCTCAGCGCAGCCTGAATACGTGTTCCACCACCCGCTGATCCGCACGGTGGCATACGAGTCGCAGCTGAAATCCGATCGTGCACAACTGCACCGACGTCTGGCGGCGGCGATCGACGAGGCCGATGAGAACGCGGCGCTGATCGCCGAGCATTATGAGGCCGCGGGGGACTTGCATGCCGCGTTCGACTGGCACATGCGTGCCGGGACGTGGTCGGCCATTCGCGATATTCCTGCCGCGCAGACGAGCTGGCGCAGGGCGCGGCAGGCGGCTGATCGGCTGCCTGACGACGACCCAGATCGGGTCACTATGCGTATCGCGCCACGAACCGTGCTGTGCGGGGTCGGCTATCAGATGGGCGGACGCGGCGTTGATTCCGGCTTCGACGAGCTCCGGGAACTCTGCATCGCAGCAGGCGACCAACGGTCGCTTGCCATCGGGATGTCGGGTCCGATGATGGAACACTTCCTGAACGCGCGCCGGCGCGAGGCGTCACGCCTTGCCACCGAACAGGTCCGACTCGTCGAGTCGATCGGTGACCCGATGTTGACGATCGGACTGCTCAGCGCGGCATCAGCGGTCAAGGTTGAGACCGTTGAGGTGGCCGAACTGCTGCCCTTGGTCCAGCACATCATCGACCTGGCCGAGGGAGATCCCGTCAGAGGTAACTTCTTCACCCCATCCCCGTTGGCAATCGCCATCGGCATGCGAGGCTTCGCGCGTTGGTGTTTGGGAATGGCCGGCTGGAAAGATGATTTCGGCGAAGCCGCGTCGATGGCGCACGGAACGGGTGCTGCACTCGTGACCGTGCCCGTGATCTGGTACACGCAAGTCAACGCGATCGTGAACGGAGTCCTGCTGCCCGACGAGTCTGCCTTGCGAGAGACGGCCGAATACTTGGCGATGGCAGAGCAATCCGCCGGGGATACCGTGGGGACTCTTGCTCAGAACGCTCGCGGCCTCGTGATGATCCACCGAGGCGGCGAATTCCGCGAGCAGGGATTGGAACTGCTCTCGGGGGTGCGAGACACAACGCTTCGTGAGCGGTACACCCTCACGGTCGTGCCACTCATTGACACATACATCGCGCGGGAGAAGATCTTGCGCGGTGATCTCGACGGCGCCATCGGACTGTCCCGGACTGTGGTCGACGAATTGTTCGCCGAGGGTGGGTCGATTTGGAACCCGCTGGCCGCCGACGTATTCGTGGATGCGCTGCTGCGCCGGGGAATCGATGCGGACATCCGGGAGGCGCACGCCGTGATTGACCGGTTGGCCGCCATGCCGACGGATCCAGGTGTCGTCCTGAATGAGATCTGGCTGTTGCGTATGCGGGCCCGCGTGGCGCGGTCGCGCGGCGACGAGGCCGGCTACCGGGACCTGGCGCGTCGCTACCTCCGAATGGCTACGGACCTGGGTTTCGAGGGGCATATCGCAATGGCCGAGGCAATGACGTGAGGATCAATGTCGGCGGCTTCGTCTATAATCGAATGTATGTTCGAATCGGTGGCATCGACGCTACTAGACACGTTTTCCGGGGTGGCGGACGCCGGCGTGGCGGCGGCGATGAGTATCGCGGCGGTTGAGGAGAACGCCGCGTGTGCGCGCCGGTTGGAGGCGATGGGCGAGCTGTATGAGCGCCGCGCGCCCGAGGACGACACCGAGCGTGACTGCTGGGCGATCGATGGCCATGCGAGCCTGGTTGCCGAGGTTTCGGCGGAGTTGGGGATCAGTCGCGGCCGGGCTCAGGGGCAGCTGCGTTATGCCATCCGTTTGCGCGAGAAGCTGCCGCAGGTGATGGGGGTGTTCAAGACGGGGGCGATCGACATGCGAATGGTGATCACGATTGTCAACCGTGTGGAGCTGATTCAGGACGAGGCTTTGATGGCCAAGATCGATGCGGCGCTGGCGAAGTGGGCGCCGAGGTGGATGCGGTTGTCGGGGCCCAAGCTTGAGGAGCGCATCGATTGGTGGGTGGAGCGCTTCGACCCCGCCGGACGCCGCGAACTGGCCGCAACCCCGGAGCAGCGGTATGTCGAGTTCTTCTCGGCGGCAGCCGGATTGGACGCCATCTGTGCGCAATTGCGTGCCACCGACGGTGCGGTGTTGGACAAGCGGCTCGATGCAATGGCCGATAGTGTCTGCCCCAACGACCCGCGCACGCGAGACCAACGCCGCGCCGACGGGCTGGGTGCCTTGGCCGCCGGGCTGACTGAGTTGCGGTGTGAATGCGAATCTGCCGACTGCACAGCGGCGCAACGACCGACGGGCACCAACGTCGTCATCCACGTGTTGGCCGAACAATCGACCGTCGAGGGGACCAGCGCCATCCCGGGGTACATGGTCGGCAACGGGCCAATCCCGGCCAGCGTCGTGCAAGATCTAGCGGCCTCGGCCAAGGTCAGGCCGCTGACGGTGCCCGACCCGACAGCGCCACCGGAGAGGCGGTATCGCCCGTCGGCGGCATTGGCCGAGTTCATCCGGTGCCGCGATCTGACATGCCGGTTTCCCGGCTGTGAGCGGCCCGCTGAGGTCTGCGACATCGATCACACGATCCCGTATCAGGTGGGCGGCTTGACGCATCCGTCGAATCTGAAGCTGCTCTGCCGATTTCAGACGTGCCTTAGCCCGTTCCAGCGCCGACCCCCGCCGGGCGCTGATTTTGCGGCCGTCGATGCGGTCGGGAAGGTGGCGCGAGCCGCGTATCGTCGAAGCACATGCGCATTTTTTTCGCAGGTGCTTCTGGTGTCATCGGTAGTCGCCTCGTACCACTGCTCGTTGACGCTGGTCACACCGTTGGCGCGATGACGAGATCGGCCGAGAAGGCTGGCCGGCTGGCTTCCCTTGGCGCGCAACCGATCGTCTGCGACGTCTTCGACCGCTCGGCCCTCACGAGCGCCGTTCGCTCGTTTTCGCCCGACCTGGTTCTGCATGAGCTGACGGATCTTCCCGACGATCTGGAACAGCTGGCGGAGGGATCGCTGCTCACTGCCCGAATGCGGGTCGAGGGCACCCGCAATCTCCTCGACGCGTTGGAGGGCTTGGACCAGACGAAGATCGTGGCCCAAAGCGTCGCGTGGCCGATGCGCCCCGGTCTGGAAGCCGACGCGGTCGCCTCACTCGAGGAAGCCGTGCTCGCGGTGAACGGCGTCGTCCTCCGCTACGGCCAGTTCTACGGGCCGGGCACCTACTACGAGGGGGAACTTCCGGCGGCGCCGCGTGTGCACATCGACATTGCCGCCGCTCGAACCCTCGAAGCCCTCGACGCCCCTTCGGGCATCCTGACGGTCGTCGATAACTGACCCGCTCGCGCCGATCACCCGGTGAAAGTGACCGACCGATGTATACCCCTGCTCACCGTCATCCGGCGGCCTCGCGGGTCGGTGGGGTTGTCGCGGACGGTGTAGGTGGCGGTCATGGCGGGGGCGCGCGCCTCCGATTCCCTAAACAGTTCTTAACCAATTCGGTGCCACCGCGTGCACACGCGCTTACGGCGCTTACGGCAGGCGAAACGAATTTCGCCGAACCCACCGCTACGGAGACGCGACGGCGAAGAGGTGCCATTCGCCGGGCACGCCCTTGAGCGCGTGAGCGCCGCGCTCCTCGAATTCGAGCCCTGACCCGATCACGAGGTCGCGCAGCGTGCTGGACACGAGCACCTCGTTCGGCCCCGCGAGGGCGCTCACGCGCGCGCCGATGTGCACGGCGATCCCGCCGATGTCATCGCCACGGACCTCGCACTCGCCGGTGTGCAACCCTGCCCGCACCTCGATGCCGAGCGCCTGCACGGCGTCGCGGATCGCCATCGCGCAGCGGATCGCGCGCTGCGGGCCGTCGAACATCGCGAGGAAGCCGTCTCCCGACGTGTTCACCTCGCGGCCGCGAAATCGAGATAGCTGTGAGCGGACGATGGCGTCGTGCGCGTCCAACAAGGCCCGCCAGTCACGGTCACCCATTTCGGCGGCACGCCGGGTTGAGTCCACGATGTCGGTGAACAACACAGTGGCAAGGACCCGATCGTCGGCCACGTCTGCCTGCTTACCGGTGAGGAATCCGGCGATCTCTTGGAACGAAGCGCGCCATCCCGGTTCGACGAAGTGGTACACGTTGCGCCCCGAGAGCTCGGCGTAGTTCGCTCCCGGTATGTGATCAGCGACGTACTTGCCCCACGCCGGCGGGATGAACGGGTCTCCGGCGTGCTGGATGACCAGGGTGGGCACGCGGATTGTGGGAAGCACCGCCCGCACGTCCATTTCGGTCACCAGAGGGATCATGAGAGCGTAAGTCCCTGGGCTGGCCGCCAGGCGTTCTTCTCGCGCTCAGGCTGCCCGGATCTCCTCGTTCCACGGCATGTCCGGATTCAAGACATGCTGTATCTCGCCCGTGCCCCACATGGCGAACAGGGCGGCCTGGTTTTCCTCGCGATCGAGCCCATCGGGAGTTTGACCCGCCGAAAGTGCGTAGCCCTCGAGCACGATCAGCGCGGTTGTGCGGGAGGGATGTGTTGCTGCGAACAGCGCCCCTGTCATGGACCCGCCGTCGCTCGCCAGGAGTACCGCTTCGCGACTCCCGAGCTCATCCAGTACCGCGGTGATGCTGTCGGCCCATTGCTCCAAGGTCGGTAGCGCACCCGGCGTGACGGGATCGGACGCCCCGGTGCCCGGCTGGTCGAAGAAAATGAGCCGACCCAGCGATGTCATCGCCTCGACCCACCCTTGAAGGGAGGGCAGCTCCGGCAGGTGCTCGCAGCAGGTGAACCAGTTCGGGACGAACACGATGTCGCGAGGACCTTCACGCGACGCGCGATAGGCGACGCGCAAGTCCCCGTTTAGCGCATAGCGCGTCTCGGAGAACATTGCGGAAGTGTAATTCCCAGGGAGCGCCTCGACAGACGATCATGCTGTTCAAGAGCGTTCCTCTGAAATGTTCCTCAGCAATTCGCTGCCACTAGCTCTCCAGCGCCTTCGCGCAGCCAGCGAGGATCGCGCGGAAGGTGAGCGAGCGCATCAATGGCAAGGTGACTACCTCGATCACCTTGCCGCGGCAGGCGAATGCGTTTCGCCGAGACCGATTGCTACGGAGAGGCCACGGCGAACAGACGCCACTCACCGGGCACGCCCTTGAGCTCGTGAGCGCCGCGCTCCTCGAACTCGAGCCCGGACCCGATCACGAGGTCGCGCAGGGTGCTGGACACGAGTACATCGTTCGGCCCGGCCAGGGCGCTCACGCGCGGCCCAGGCCGACGCAGTCGATACGGTACGGCTAGCGCCCGGCAGCAGTACGCTCATGCGGTGCCGGAAACGTCGTACGCACCGTGCGGCGATCTGAGCCTGGCGTATCAGGTGTTCGGCGACGGGCCGATCGAACTCGTCGTCGTCATGCCGTTCGTCAGCCACATCGAGCTGGCCTGGACCCTGCCCCAATTCAAGGCGTTCGTCGAGCAGCTCGGCACGTTCTGCCGCGTTGCCCTGTTCGACAAGGCCGGGGTCGGGCTCTCGGACCCGGTGCCGAAAGTTCGCACGCTGGAGGATCGAGCGGCCGAGATCGAGGCTGTCATGGATGCGGTCGGCTTCACACAGGCCGTCGTCTCCGGTCTGAGTGACGGTGGACCGGCGTGCATGATGTTCGCGGCAACACGGCCGGAACGAGTGCGGGCGCTGATCCTCTGCGCCACATACGCGTTCAACCCAGGCGAGTGGGAAGACATAAATCGCGACCCGGCCGAGCTGCGGGCGCGCTACCTCTCCGAGGTGGGCGAGGACTACACGCCGTCGATTGAACAGCTCGCCCGCTGGCTGGAAGCCTGCCGCGCCGTGCGCTCCGGGTGGGGCAGCGGTGCGGCAGCCAGCATCAGCGCGCCGTCGGTCCGTTCGATACGCCAGCTCGCAATGTTGGAGCGCATGAGCGCCAGCCCGGGAATGGCGCGGGCGTCATTCGAAGCGGCCTTTTCGACTGACGTGCGACCGATCCTGCCAACGATCACCGTGCCAACCCTCGTCATCCATGCCCGCGAGGACCCCGCAGTTCCGGTGCAGGGCGGCCGGTATCTCGCCGACCACATCCCCGGCGCGCGCTACCTGGAGGTCGGGGGTGTGGACCACGCACCCTTCTTGACCGAGCCCGACAAGATCCTCACCGGGATCGAGGAGTTCCTCACCGGCAGCCATGCCGCGCCTGCACAGTCACATCGCGCCCTGCGCACCGTGTTGTTCACCGACATCGTTGCGTCGACGCAACACGCCGCGGCGACGGGCGACGAGCGATGGCGCGCGGTGCTGCACCGCTTCGGTGAGATCACCACCGAACTCACGCAACAGTTCGGCGGCACTGTGGTCAAGAGCACCGGCGACGGCCACCTCGCCACGTTCGACGGGCCGACGCAGGCCATTCGCTGCGCCGAGGCCCTGCGCGCTGACGCCGAGACATTGGGCATCGAGATCCGCGCCGGCATCCACACCGGCGAGTGCGAACTGCTGGACACCGACATCGGGGGGCTCGCCGTACACATCGCGGCGCGGATTCTCGGCCAGGCCGGCGCAGGCGAAATCCTCGTCTCGCGCACCGTGCGTGACCTGGTCGTCGGCTCGGGCACGGGCTTCGAGGACCGCGGCAGCGTCGAGCTTCGCGGCGTGCCCGGCACCTGGCAACTCCTCGCGGTCGATCCCCTTGGCCCGCGGGCGGGATCGCCTGAGGCGGAACTGGTGTCAATGCCCACTCCTGGCCGTCGGACCGCGATGCGCCGCTCGGACCGCGCCGTGGAGGCGATGGCCAGGCGCGCACCGTGGGTCCTGCGCGGGGTGGCCCGCCTCGCCCCCGCCGCCGACCGCAGATGAACAGAAATGCGTTGATACGCAACGCGGTTTAGAGCCTCACATCGTGCGGAATAGCGACCGCTGCAACATGAAAGCCGGGTGTCAGACGGGTCTCGGTCTCGAAAGCTGAAATGTTCTTCGCGTAATCGATGCCATCATCTGCTGAAAACGTTCTATACCGGTGTCGATGGCTGGGCGGACAACCAGTTGCCCGACGGCACGGTGGTCTGGACAGCGCCGAGCGGACGGATGTACACGACCAAACCCGGCGGCAGTCTCTTCTTTCCGATATTCGCCAGTCCCACAGGCGAAGTGGCGATCCAGAAGCTGACCGCAGAGCCGGGGGAGAACCGCGGGCTGATGATGCCGAGGCGCAAGCGGACCCGTCAGGAGGACCAGCAGAAGCGCGTCGAAGCCGAACGGAGCATCAACGAGCAGCGGCTGCGACGGCAACGGTTGCTTTTCGAGGAACTTGAAAAACGCCGAGAAGCGCGTGCCGCCAATGACCCGCCACCGTTCTAGTCGATCCCGCTCCTTATCTAGAGGTGACGGCGAGAAGTTGCCATTCGCCGGGCACGCCCTTGAGCTCGTGACCGCCGCGGTCTTCGAACGTATGTCGTGATCTGTTCGTGCGCCCAAAAGCCAATTCCGGTCACTTCCCGCGTCGCTCCCACGCCGGGACCCGACGAGTCCTTTGCCCAAACGGCCTTGCGAAACACAGGAGAGACGGTCAGGTTGGCCGGGTCGAGCAGCCAGTCAAAGACCCGTTCCGGCGATGCTGCGATCGTCCGCTCCACGTGAACCTGGACCAAGAGATTTTCCCGCCCTTGCGGTGCTGGCGCTTTCGGGCAGACACGCTAGACGCCGCTGCCAACTTCGTAAAGGAAAATTCACAGAACATATCGTCGCCATCGGCGATAGTCGTGGCTGGCTGCCTTCGCTCCCTAAACAGCCCTTCGGCCGTTCGGTGTCACCACCTGCTCATCGCGATGACCCATGAACATCAGCACCAGGCGTACTCGATGTACCAGCGGCCATCCTCATACTTGGCTTTGAAATTTCCACCGAGACCGGGATTGGCGTCTCTAATGATTCCTGCGGCCTCCTGGTTGTCACGGAAATCGAGCCAATTGATCTCCACGACGTTCGCGACGGCATTATGGGTTGCGTAGCAGTCGGCCAACTTCTTGGCGTATCCCTGCTTGACCGCAATCTCCGCGCTCGCCTGATCGCCGCCAGTCGGTTCAGATGGATATTCCCCGGGGGACGGCGACCTCGGTGTCTTGCCGGCCACCGTGGTGCTCGCGGTAAGCGGAGTCGATGTGCCCGAAGACGGTTCGGCATTGTTGCTCTGGTTGCACCCAGCGAGGGTCACGGTGCTTGCGAGGATGACGCCGCAGATACCCGATCTGAGTCGTTCGCGTTGCGAAACGACGGGCGGGCTCTTTCGCATCGATTGCATCCGCATGGCGCAAATTATGTAAGAAGCGAAACGAGAAGTTCCCTCGCCCCCTGGCATGACACCGTGGGAAGGGCCCAACCGCACCGAAGTACAAGTGCAGCGCAATTAATGCCTACGCCTCGCCGCGAGGTTCGAGCGTGAATACTGCTCGGTCATCACTACGCTGGTAATGCTCGCGGTAGGCGGGCCACAGTGCGACCAATTGCGGCCAGTAGCGATCCAGTTCGGGGCCGTGCAGCTCGCGCGCATCGCAAGTGATGACATCAGAGCCGACTTGGACCGTGGCCGTTGGATCGGCACGCAGATTGAGGACCCATGGGTTCGTGCGCTCGGAACCGGGCTTGACGTTGCACACCACCAGCCGATCGGAATCACGAAGGAAGAACACCGGAGTAGTGCGGGACCTCCCCGTCTTTCGGCCCGTGGTGGTCAACAACAGAATGTTGCGGTTCAGGCTCCCGAACCCGAACATCCGCCCGCCCGTCCGGCGGTAGACCCAGCGGTGAACGGGTGCCACCAGATGCTTGATTGCCCACACCGCGAATGGACTTGCTCCGAACGAACCGCGATCCCCCATGCCCGGCATGGCAACAGAGTACGTAGATCAAGAACCGGGTCTATTTCTTGTATCGCATGCCTAACCACGTCGTGAGCACGATCATGATTGCGATGACGATGATCACTGCGGCGTGTCCGGTGGTCTGGAAAGACGGGAGTCCGACGAACCGCCGCCCTTCTGACCTGAAGGCCGGAGTACCGTTATAGGGCGGACGAGTTGGCCGGGCGACCGCGTGTCGTAGCGATACGACCCGAGGAAAGTCCGGACTTCACAGAGCGGGGTGATTGCTAACGGCAATCCGAGGTGACTCGCGGGATAGTGCCACAGAAAACAGACCGCCACCTTTCGGTGGTAAGGGTGAAACGGTGCGGTAAGAGCGCACCAGCATTCCGGGTGACCGGAATGGCTAGGTAAACCCCACCTGAAGCAAGGCCAAGAGGCCGCACCTGGTGCGGCTGCGCGTGCGTTCGAGGGCTGCTCGCCCGAGCACGCGGGTAGGCCGCTTGAGGCACCCGGTGACGGTGTGCCCAGATGGATGGTCGCCGCCGCGCCGTGGTGGCTAACTGCTGCGGCGCGGAACAGAATCCGGCTTATAGGTCAGCTCGTCCGCCCTATAGAGCCTTGTGGACAGCGTTGGCCAGTGCCTTCAGCGCAGGCGCGAGCTGATCGCGGCAGCGGCGCGCCAGCTGGCCCTCGCGTTCGTAGAGCAGCCCGTACGTGAACGTGTCTTCGCCCGCCGCATGAGCGGCTTCGGCCTGTTGAGCCAAATGCGTGCGGCTCACCACGCTGTCCTGATGGTCGCCCAGCACCGTCTGAATGTTCTTCGCCGCATCCGACACCTTCTTCGCGCCGGTCGCCGCGGCGGTGTAGCGCAACCGCTTGGCGCCCTTGCGAATCCGGTGCAGCGCCTCGTTACGCTGTTCGACCTCAGCATTCTTGGCGCGTTTCGCCTGCTTGCGCACGCGCTTGTAGCCCGATTCGATCGTGGCATCCGTTGTCGGCTGCTCGCCCTCCGGCGGCACCGGCGGCTCAGCGGCGACCAGCCCTTCCAGAGCATCGAGTAGCCGGAAATAGCGTTGAGAACGCATCGCCGCCAATGACTTTCGCCAACCGGAGCGGTATCGGCGACGTGCACCCTCGACAAGCCGCTCTCGCACCGGCCCCCGCACGAGCTCGTCGGGCAGCTCGTCGAGCGCCTTCTCGTACCTTTCTGCGAGCACCTCGGCGTCTCGGGCAATACCCAGAACGCTCGCCAACTGACGTAGTTCGTCGAGAATCCACGCGTCGTCGGATAACCCGAATGCCGACTCCGACGCCTGCAGCAGACTGCGGATCTTCCGGGTGGTCACCCGCATCTGGTGCACCGAGTCGTCGACGTCGGCGCGGACGGCGCGATCCCACTCCAGCAGGTTGCCGACCTCCTCGGCGACCGCGTGGTGCACCGGGTCGTCGATCGCCGGCTCGAGATCCGTTGTCGGGGAAGGGCTGGCCGAGCTTTCCAGTACCCGTGCCAACTTCGACCCATGGCCGGCCCGCTGTGCGCCCGCGTCCAGCAGCCGGTTCGTCAACCTGTTCAGAAACTGCGTGTCGGCAACTCCCGCGGCTACCGCGTCCTCGCAGAGCTCCAGCTCCCATTCCCGCCACTGCTGCTCGGCGTCGTCGCCCTCAGCCCACGCGGTCACCTGGTCGTCGGCGAACTCCGCCAGCGCCGAGCCGTCGGCGCCGTACAACTGGTCCACGGTGCGGCTGGTCGTAATGCGCGCGACCGGCTGCAGCGGACGATCTCGCACGATCGCGAGCACCACGTCGCGCAGATCGCGGGGAACCTCATCGCCGTCGCCAAGCGGCGCGCGCACCTCGGTGCGGGCTTCCGGCCCGGCAGGCAACTTCAGATGCCAACCGGCGTCTAGTCCACCGGCGCGTCGGCGCAGCGTGATGTGGTGCGCCGCAAGATCGCGGCCAGGGGTGTCGAAATAGACGGCGTCGAGCGCATGGGACGGTGCGCGCGCGACACGCGCCACCATCGCTAAACCGTCGAACGACGGCGACACCGTCGAATCGACGACATCGAACTTGCGCTCAACCTCCAGATGCCTGGAGGCTCCTTCGGACCCTGCCATCAGGCACAGCGTGCCATACCAAGGTGAACCCTAGAAGCTGTGCTCCTCCGCCGGGAAGGCCCCGCTGGCCACCTCGTCGGCGTATTGCTGTGCGGCACGAGATAATTCGGCCCCGACATCGGCGAAGCGCTTGACGAAACGCGCGGTCTTGCCGCCGGTCATCCCGGCCATGTCCTGCCAGACCAGTACCTGCGCGTCGCAGTTGGGGCCGGCGCCGATCCCGATCGTCGGAATCGTCAACTTGCCGGTGATCTGCGTGGCCAGTTCCGCGGGCACCATCTCCATCACGACCGAGAACGCACCAGCCTCGGCGACGGCGATCGCATCGGCGATGGTCTGCTCGGCGGCGTCGCCGCGGCCCTGCACCCGGAAACCGCCGAGCGTGTTCACGCTCTGCGGGGTGAATCCGATATGCGCCATCACGGGGATGCCGGCCGCCGATAGCGTCGCGATCTGCTCGGCCACCCGCTCGCCGCCCTCCAGCTTGACCGCATGCGCGCCGGCTTCCTTCATGAAGCGGGTCGCGCTCGCCAGTGCCTGCTGCGGGCCGGCCTCGTAGCTGCCGAACGGCATGTCGGCTACCACCAGCGCATGCGGCGCGCCGCGGACCACGCCGCGCACCAGCGGGACGAGCTCGTCGATCGAGATCGGCACCGTGGTGTCGTAGCCGTAGACGACGTTGGCCGCCGAGTCACCGACGAGCAGCACCGGGATGCCGGCCTCATCGAAGATGCGTGCGGTCGAGTAGTCGTAGGCCGTGAGCATCGCCCACTTGTGGCCCTCGGCCTTCATTTTCTGCAGGTGATGCGTCCGGATCTTGGTGCGCGGTGTGCCGGCAGCACCGTAAACGGTCTGTTCAGACATCGTTGTCCTTCAAATCGTCGGGTCGATCCTCGTGGCCCAAGCCGGGTCCCCGGGTTCGTCTGACCGGTTCAGTCTGCCATCTGGAGACCTCAAGGTGAACGGGAGGTGGAGTGGACTTCCTCACATCTCTCCCAGGTCGTGCACCTAACATCGGCGGCATGCAACGGCTAAGCGGACTCGACGCCAGCTTCCTGTACCTCGAAACGGCAAAGCAGCCGCTGCATGTGTGCTCGATTCTGGAGTTGGACACCTCGACGATGCCGGGCGGCTACACGTTCGATCGGTTGAAGGACGAATTGGCCTCCCGGATCAAGGGGATGCCGATCTTCCGCGAGAAGCTCGCCGACAGCCCCTTCAATCTCGACCATCCGGTGTGGGTCGAGGACGACGATTTCGACGTCGACCGGCACGTGCACCGCATCGGTCTGCCTGCCCCCGGCGGGCGCCGCGAGCTGTCCGAGATCTGCGGCCACCTCGCGTCGCTGCCGCTGGACCGCAGCCGGCCGCTGTGGGAGACGTGGGTGATCGAAGGGGGTGAGCGCCTGGCCGTCCTGACCAAGGTGCACCACGCCGGCGTCGACGGCGTCAGCGGCGCCAACCTGATGACCGTCCTGTGCAGCACCGAGCCCGACGCACCGCCGCCCGAGCCCGTAAAGGGTCCCGGCGGCATCAATCAGCTGGAACTCGTGGCCGGCGGACTG
Source organism: uncultured Actinomycetota bacterium (assembly GCA_963744085.1). Classification (GTDB taxonomy): domain Bacteria; phylum Actinomycetota; class Actinomycetes; order Mycobacteriales; family Mycobacteriaceae; genus Mycobacterium. Next base: position 153,969 of record CAVUSK010000005.1, on the reverse strand, counting down.
TTCCGGTTCGCCACCCGGCCACTGCACCTGGCCCGGGTGCTGCCGCTCACCGTGGCCAGCGCGGTTGAAACCGTGCGGCGCGGCATCAGCGGAAAGGCGATGACGGCGCCGTTCCGCGCGCCGCAGACCGCGTTCAACGCGAAGGTCACCGGCCGCCGCAACGTCGCCTATGCGCAGCTCGACCTCGAGGACCTCAAGACCGTCAAGAACCGGTTCGACGTCAAGCTCAACGACGTCGTGATGGCGTTGTGCGCCGGCGTTCTCCGCCAGTACCTGCTCGACCGCGGCGAGCTGCCCGCCGAGCCGTTGGTCGCGATGGTCCCGGTGTCGGTGCGAGAGAAGTCCGATCGGGCGGGCCGCAACCAGGTGTCGGGCATGTTCTCTCGGCTCGAGACCCACATCGACGATCCCGCAGAGCGGCTGAGGGCCATCGCCAAAACGAATTCGACTGCCAAAGAACACAGTTCGGCGATCGCAGCCACGCTGCTGCAGGACTGGTCCCAGTTCGCCGCGCCCGCGGTGTTCGGTATCGCGATGCGCGTGTACACGAACAGCCGGCTCACCGAGAGCCGACCCGTCCACAACCTCGTCATCTCCAACGTGCCCGGGCCGCAGATGCCGCTGTACTTCCTCGGCGCCGAGATCAAGGCGATGTACCCGCTCGGGCCGATCTTCCACGGCTCGGGGTTGAACATCACGGTGATGTCGCTCAACGGCAAACTCGACGTCGGCATCATCTCGTGCCCCGAGCTGCTGGGAGACCTGTGGGATCTCGCGGACGACTTCGCGATCAGCCTCGACGAACTGCTCGCGGCCTCATGGCAGCATGTTGAGCCATGAACCGAACTCGCCGCGTGGCCGCTGTCGCCGCGATAGCAGTCGCGGTCGTCAGCTGCACGCGGCTGGTCGACGGTCACCCCAAGCTCGAGATACCGAAGGTGGGCGCGCCGATCGCGTGGGACCGTTGCATTCCCGCCTCGCCCCAGGCCCGCTCGATTCTGGTCGACGCCCAGTGCGGCAAGCTCGGTGTGCCCGTTGACTACGCCAAGCCCGACGGCGACAGCCTCTCGATCGCGCTCATCAAATTCCCTGCCACCGGCGCCAAGATCGGCTCACTGATCATCAACCCGGGGGGGCCAGGCGAATCCGGAGTCAACGCCGCCGTGTCGTTGTTCCAGAACATGCCGGCGCCACTTCGCGAACGATTCGATCTGGTCGGTTTCGATCCCCGCGGTGTCGGATTCTCCAAGCCGACGGTGTGGTGCAACTCCGACGCCGACAACGACAGGCAGCGTGCCGACCCTCAGGTCGACTACAGCCCGGCAGGTGTCGCCCACATCGAACAGACGACCAAGGAATTCGTGCAGCGCTGCGTCGACAAGATGGGCAAGGAGTTCCTGGCCAACGTCGGGACCGCCACCGTGGCAAAGGACCTCGACGTGCTGCGGCGCGCGCTCGGCGATGACAAGCTGACGTACCTCGGTTACTCCTACGGGACACGCATCGGCTCCGCGTACGCCGAGGCGTATCCAGAGAATGTGCGCGCCATGGTGCTCGACGGCGCGATCGACCCGAACGCCGACCCGTTCGAGGCCGACATTCGGCAAGCCGAGGCCTTCCAGAAGGCGTTCGACGACTACGCCGCCGACTGCGCGAAGTCGCCGGACTGCCCGCTGGGCGACGATCCGGCGAAGGCGGTGGAGGTCTACCACAGCCTGGTGGACCCACTCGTGGGCAAGCCGGCGCCAACGAAAGACCCGCGCGGACTGTCCTATCCGGACGGGATCGTCGGCACCATCCTGCCGCTGTATTCGCCGACGTTGTGGCCGAACCTGACGGCTGCGCTCACAGAGCTCAAGGACGGGCACGGCGACAAGATGCTCGCCCTGGCCGACCAGTACATGGAGCGCGACGAAGACGGTCACTACTCGAACTCCACAGACGTCCGGTCAGCCGTGAACTGCGTTGACCGCCCGCCGATCACCGACCGCAGCCGCGTGGTTGAACAGGACCGCCAACTGCGTGAGGTGGCGCCGTTCATGAATTACGGCGAGTTCACCGGTTACGCGCCGCTGAGCACGTGCGCGTTCTGGCCGGTCCCGCCGACGAGCCAGCCGCACCCGATCGCAGTGAAGGATCTGCCGCCGGTACTTGTGATCTCGACGACGGGAGACCCGGCCACGCCCTATCAGGCCGGCGTTGACTTGGCCAATCAGCTACACGGTGCGCTGCTGACCTTCCAAGGCACCCAGCACACGGTGGCGTTGGAGGGCAATTCATGTGTGGACGAAATCGTCGTCCGCTACTTCATCGATGTGACGGTGCCCCCACCCGGCGCCAGGTGCTAATCACGGTGTCCCGCACTCGCGGTGGGTATACCGGCCTGACGATGACGGTCGTTGCTGTCCTTGTGCTTGCCTCGTGTACGAACCTCGTCGACGGTCACGCGCAGTTGGCCCATCCGGATCTCGGCGCGCCGATTCAGTGGCGTCCATGTCGAGCTCCGCCCAGCGCCGAATGCGGCGAGCTGGCCGTCCCGATCGACTACAGCAAGCCCGAAAACGGCGTTGCGACAATCGCATTGATCCGTTTCCGTGGCAGCGGGGCCAAGATCGGTTCCCTGCTGATGAATCCCGGGGGACCGGGCGGATCGGGCGTGCAGTTCACGGCCGGCATCCTGAAGGACCTACCGCAGCCGCTGCGGGAACGCTTCGACATCGTCGGCTTCGACCCACGCGGCGTGGGGTTGTCGCGTCCGGCGGTGCGGTGCAACTCCGACGCCGAGAACGATCGGGAACGTGCCGACCCTCAGGTCGACTACAGCCCGGCAGGTGTCGCCCACATCGAACAGACGACCAAGGAATTCGTGCAGCGCTGCGTCGACGAGATGGGCAAAGAGTTCCTGGCCAACGCAGGCACCGCATCTGTGGTCAAGGACATGGACGCACTTCGCGGCGCACTCGGCGACGACAAGCTGACGTACGTGGGCTTCTCGTATGGAACCGAATTGGGTACGCAATACGCGGAAGCCTTTCCTCAACGCGTGCGGGCTATGGTCCTCGACGGCGCGGTCGATCCGGCAGTCCAGCCGATGGACAGCATGCTGCGCCAGTCAGAGGCATTTCAGAAGGCGTTCAACGACTTTGTCGCCGACTGCGCGAAATCACCTGACTGTCCCCTTGGCACCGACCCCGCCAAGGCCGTCGACGAGTTCCATTCGCTTGTCAATCCGCTGGTGGCAAAACCCGCGCCTACCAAGGATCCCCGTGAACTCAGCTACCCGGACGCGGTGACCGCGGTGACGTCTTCGCTGTACTCACCGGGCTTCTGGGAGAAGCTCACCTCCGGGTTGACCGCTCTGCGCAACGGTGCCCCGGCCGACGACCTACTGGAACTCGCCGATGACTACTGGGGCCGCGATCGCGACGGCCGCTACGACAATTCGTCCGACGCGTTCAACGCGATCACGTGCGTCGACACCGCTGTTCCAACGGACCCGCCGCCGTGGGAGGCCTTCGACAAGAGCCGACGCGAAGTCTCCCCGTGGGACAGCTACGGCGAATTCACCGGCTACGCCCCGAGGGGGCCATGCGCGTTCTGGCCCGTGCCCGCGACCGGTCGACCACACCGCGCGTCCGCCCCGGGCGTGGCGCCGATTCTCGTCATCTCCACCACGGGAGATCCGGCCACTCCGTACACGGACGGAGTCCATCTGGCAGAACAGTTGAACGCCAGCCTGCTCACAGTCGAAGGCACGCAGCACACCGCCGCCTTCTATGGCGATGCCTGCGTCGACGACATCGTGGTCGAGTACCTCATCGACCTGAAACTGCCGCCCCGCGACGCGAGGTGCTGACCCCTCCCACCGAAATCCATGCCGGGTAGGTAACGTTTCGCTACCACGATGGGCACTGCGGGGCGGGAACAACGGGGGGCGTGCGACCATGATCGCCATGCTGCGGCGGACACTACTGTGCTTGACGCCGCTCATTTTCACGTCGACGTTCATTACCGTCCTGCCGACGGCCGTGGCGGCCCCCGATGCCGGGGCAACGGGGTCGCCTGTCCCGCAAGCGGATTGGGGTAGCTGCCAGCAGTGGCTCGGCGACACCGGCGACCTCCCGGCCGCGCGCTGCGCCACCGTGTCGGTGCCCGTCGACTACGGGAAGCCGGACGGCGCGCAGGCTCAACTCGCCGTCATCAAGATCCCCGCCACCGGGGAGCGGATCGGCGCGCTGATGATCAACCCGGGTGGACCGGGCCAGTCGGCCGTCGACGTCGTCGCCGGAATGGCTGCGTCTTTCGCGGACAACGAAATAACGCGCCACTTCGACCTCGTCGGGTTCGACCCGCGCGGCGTCGGCCATTCCACGCCGGAGGTGCGATGCCGCACCGACGCGGAATTCGACGCCTATCGGCGCGAGCCGCTGGTCGACTACAGCCCGGCCGGCGTGGCTCACATCGAAGACCTCTACCGCCAATACGCGGCGGAATGCCTGAACAAAGTCGGATCCGAATTCCTCGCCCACGTCGGCACTGTCAACGTCGCACGCGACATGGACGTCGTCCGTCAGGCGCTCGGTGACGCGCAGATCAACTACCTGGGTTACTCGTACGGCACGCAACTCGGCACCGCGTACGCGCAGGCCTTCCCGCAGAACATCCGGGCGATGGTGCTCGACGGCGCGGTCGATCCCAAGCTCGACGCCGTCGAGAAGAACGTCCGCCAAATGGCGAGCTTCCAACAGGCGTTCAACGATTTCGCCCAAGAGTGCGCGACGGGCTCCGATTGTGCGCTCGGCACGGATCCGACGAAGGCCAACGACCGCTATCACACGCTGGTGGATCCCTTGGTGGCCAAGCCGGGTCCGACGCAGGACTCGCGTGGGCTGTCCTATCAGGACGCGATCACCGGCACGGCCAACTCCTTGTACACGCCGCGCTATTGGGAGTTCCTGGCCAACGGCCTCAGTGCTCTGGGCCACGGCACGGAGGCCGAAGAACTGTTGCTGTTGGCCGACGATTACTGGGGCCGGGACAAGTCGGGCCACTACTCAAACCTGCAGGACGCGTTCACCGCGGTCCGGTGCGTCGACTACGTGACGCCCACCGATTCGGCGTCCTGGGTGGAAGCCGACCGGCGGATCCGGGAGGCCGCGCCGTTCATGAGCTATGGCCAGTTCACCGGCTTCGCGCCGCGTGACGTCTGCTCGTTCTGGCCGGTACCGCCGACCACCACGGCCTACGCGGCCGTGTCGCCAGGTCCTAACAAGGTGGTCGTCGTGTCCACGACCCACGATCCGGCGACCCCGTACCAAGCGGGGGTCGACCTGGCGCGTCAGCTCGGCGCGTCGTTGATCTCGTTCGAGGGCACCCAGCACACCGTGGTGTTCAAGGGCGTGCAGTGTGTCGACGCCGCGGTGGTCAGCTACTTCGTCGATCTGACCGGGCCCGGCGACCTGCACTGCTAAACCCCTGCGGTGCGGCAAGGAGTGGCCCAAAGTCCTCCCGGCGCGGGGCACATCATCCCTACTTGCTTCTGTCGCGCCGCAGTTAAATGGTCACAGTCCGGAATCGACTCTGGGAGGTCATCATGTCAGGAGACACCGTCGCTCGCGTCACTGAGATCAGCGCCAGGTCCACCACCAGTTTCGAAGACGCCGTGACGACTGGCCTCGCTCGGGCCGAGTCGACGCTGCGTGGTGTCAAATCGGCCTGGATCAAGGAGCAGTCGGTCGATATGGAGAACGGCGGGATTGTTGCCTACCGCGTCAACATGTTGGTCACTTTCGTCCTTGAGTAGCGGCCTTTGGGGGCTCACGTCTTCTGCCTGCTCGGCCGTAACCCAGGTCGTTGACCTCGACGTGCACGCGTAACACAGAATTAACAGCTGGTGCCTACGCTGCGATCATGGATCGCCAGAAGGAATTCGTGCTGCGCACGCTGGAGGAACGGGACATCCGATTCGTTCGGCTGTGGTTCACCGACGTCCTCGGATACCTGAAGTCGGTGGCGATCGCACCGGCCGAACTCGAAGGCGCGTTCGAGGAGGGCATCGGCTTCGACGGCTCAGCCATCGAAGGGTTTGCGCGGGTCTCGGAATCGGACTGCGTGGCCCGCCCGGATCCGTCGACGTTCCAGGTGTTGCCGTGGACCGCCAGCAGCGGCCAGCACCACTCGGCCCGGATGTTCTGCGACATCACGATGCCCGACGGCTCGCCGTCGTGGGCGGACTCCCGGCACGTGCTGCGCCGGCAGTTGGCCAAGGCCAGCGATCTCGGATTCTCTTGCTACGTGCATCCCGAAATCGAATTCTTCCTTCTGAAAAGCGCATCGGACGACGGGTTGCCGCCGATCCCCGCCGACGATGACGGCTACTTCGACCAGGCCGTGCACGAGGCCGCGCCGAACTTCCGGCGACATGTCATCGACGCGCTCGAGTCCATGGGCATCTCGGTGGAATTCAGCCATCACGAAGGGGCGCCGGGGCAGCAGGAGATCGACCTGCGCTACGCCGACGCGCTGTCGATGGCCGACAACGTGATGACGTTCCGGTACCTGGTCAAAGAGGTCGCTCTGGGCGAGGGAGTCCGCGCGTCGTTCATGCCGAAACCGTTCAGCGAATATCCCGGCTCGGCGATGCACACCCACATGAGCCTGTTCGAGGGCGAGGTCAACGCGTTCCATAGCCCCGACGACCCGTTGCAGCTTTCCGACGTCGCCAAGTCGTTCATCGCCGGCATCCTCGAGCACGCCGGCGAGATCAGCGCGGTGACGAACCAGTGGGTGAACTCCTACAAGCGGCTGGTGGTCGGCGGCGAGGCGCCCACGGCCGCATGCTGGGGTGCGGCGAACCGGTCCGCGCTGGTGCGGGTGCCGATGTACACGCCGCGCAAGACGTCGTCGCGCCGCGTCGAAGTGCGCAGCCCCGACTCGGCATGCAATCCGTATTTGACGTTCGCGGTCCTGCTCGCCGCAGGGCTGCGCGGCGTGGAGAAGGGCTACACGCTTGGTCCGCAGGCCGAGGACAACGTGTGGAACCTGACCCCCGAGGAACGCAGCGCCATGGGCTACAAGGAGTTGCCGGGCAGCCTGGGCGTCGCGCTGGTCGAGATGGAGAGCTCGGAATTGGTCGCGGAAGCGTTGGGGGAGCACGTTTTTGACTTCTTCCTGCGCAACAAGCGGGCGGAGTGGGAGAACTACCGCCGCCAAGTCACGCCGTACGAGCTGAAGACTTACCTCTCGTTGTAGGCCGCATCCTTGTAGCGGCCCCGTTACTGTCGGGGTGTGGCCAAACCAGCGACGCAACGACCGCGGCTGCCGAGTCCCGGTCGCCTGGGGCTGATCGCGGAGCACGCGAGCGCGGATCTCGCCCGAATCGGCTGGACCACCGACGACTACGTCGAACTGCTGTGGTCGCTGTCCCGTGCGCCCGACGCCGACGTCGCGCTGCGCACGATGGTGCGGCTGGCCGACGCGCTGGGCGACGGCTGGGACGAGCTCAAGGGCGCTCTGCTTAAGGACCGCTCGCTGCGGGGCAGGCTGTTCGCGCTGCTCGGCTCGTCGCTCGCACTGGGCGATCACCTGGTCGCCAACCCGCAGGCCTGGCATCAGCTGGCCGGCAAGGCCACGCTGTTGCCGGTCGACGAGCTGCGCCGGGAATTCCTCGCCTGCGTCGCCGACACACCCGCCGACGCAACACTTCCCACGCTGCGCAAGCTGTACCGGAGCCGATTGATGGTGCTCGCCGCGATGGACGTGGCGCCCACGGTGGAAAACGAGCCGGTGCTGCCGTTCGCGACGATCGGCGCTCACCTCTCCGACCTCGCCGACGCCGCGCTGGCCGCTGCGCTCGAGCTGGCGATGATCCGGGTGTGCGAGCAGGGCACTCGGCCGCGGCTCGCACTCATCGCGATGGGGAAATGCGGTGCGCGCGAACTGAACTACGTCAGCGACGTCGACGTCATCTTCGTCGGGGGAGACGTCACCGGAAAAGATCTAGCCCTCGAGACCAGGGTTTCCGGCGAGGCGATGCGGCTGGCGTCGGAGGCGTTCTTCGAGGTCGACGCGGCGTTGCGGCCGGAGGGTCGGCACGGCGCGCTGGTGCGCACGCTGGAGTCCCACGTCACTTACTACAAGCGTTGGGCCAAGACGTGGGAGTTTCAGGCACTGCTCAAAGCCCGGCCCGCTGCTGGTGACGCCGAGCTCGGCGAGCAGTACATCAGCGCGTTGATGCCGATGGTGTGGACCGCAAGCGAACGCGAGGATTTCGTCGCCGAGGTCCAGGCGATGCGCCGCCGCGTGGAGGAGCTGGTGCCTGCCGATGTCCGCGACCGCGAGCTGAAGCTGGGGACAGGCGGTCTGCGCGATGTGGAGTTCGCGGTGCAGCTGCTCCAGCTCGTGCATGGACGCAACGATGAGAGCCTGCACGTGTCGTCGACGGTCGACGCGCTCGTCGCGCTCGGCGCAGGTGGCTACGTCGGACGCGACGATTCGGCCAACCTGACCGCTTCGTACGAATTCCTGCGGCTGCTCGAGCACCGCCTGCAGTTGCAGCGGCTCAAACGCACCCACTTGCTGCCCAAGTTCGACGACGACGAGGCGATGCGCTGGTTGGCCCGCGCCGCGCACATGCGTCCCGACGGTCGTCAGGACGCGCTCGGGGTGCTGCGAGAGGAACTCAAGCGACAGAACGTGCGAGTGTCGCGGCTGCACGCGAAGCTCTTCTATCAACCGCTGCTGGAGTCCATCGGGCCCGACGTCGGGCTGGCCCGCGGCATGAGCGCCGATGCCGCCGAACGACAACTCGCCGCGCTCGGCTACCAGGCCCCGCAGAACGCGCTGACGCACCTGGCGGCGTTGACCAGTGCCGGCGGGCGTCGTGGCCGTGTGCAGTCGGTGCTTCTTCCGACCCTGCTCGACTGGCTCTCCGACACCCCGGACCCCGACAGCGGGCTGCTGGCGTATCGGAAACTCAGCGAAGCGCTGTCCGATCAACGGTGGTTCTTGTCCACGCTGCGCGACGAAGGTCCGGTCGCCAAGCGGTTGATGCACGTGCTGGGCACGTCGGCTTACGTGCCGGAGCTGCTGATCCGCGCGCCGGAGGTGATCCAGCAGTACGCCGACGGACCCGCCGGGCCCAAGCTGCTGGACGTCGAGCCGGAGCAAGTGGCGCGGTCGCTGTTGGCCGCCGCGTCGCGGCACGCGGATCCGGTGAAGGCGATCGCCGCGGCCAGGAGTCTGCGCCGACGGGAACTAGCTCGCATCGCGTCGGCCGATCTTCTCGGGCTGCTCGAGGTCCGCGACGTCTGCGTCGCGCTGACGTCGGTGTGGGCGGCTGTGCTTCAGGCGGCCCTCGACGCAGTGATCCGGTTCAACACGCCCGAGGACGGGAAAGCGCCCGCGCGGATCGCGGTGATTGGGATGGGCCGGCTTGGTGGCCAGGAACTCGGCTACGGGTCCGACGCCGACGTGATGTTCGTCTGCGAGCCGTTCGATGGCGTGGATGAAGCTGCGGCGGTGCGCTGGTCGACGACGATCGCCGAGCAGGTGCGGACCTTGCTGGGCACACCGAGCATCGACCCTCCGTTGGAGGTGGACGCCAACTTGCGTCCGGAGGGGCGCAGCGGCCCGCTGGTGCGAACGCTGAACTCGTATGCGGCGTACTACGAACAGTGGGCGCTGCCGTGGGAGGTTCAGGCGCTGCTGCGGGCGCATCGTGTCGCCGGCGACGAGGACCTGGGTCAGCGGTTCCTGCTGCTGGCGGACAAAACGCGGTACCCGCCCGGCGGGGTGTCGCCGGAATCTGTTCAGGAGATCCGGCGCGTCAAGGCGCGAGTGGACGCCGAGCGACTGCCCCGCGGTGCCGACCCCAACACGCACACCAAACTCGGTCGCGGCGGGCTGGCGGACGTGGAGTGGACCGTGCAGTTGCTTCAACTTCGCAACGCGCACAACGTGCCTGCGCTGCACAACACTTCGACGCTGGAGACCCTGGACGCGATCGGGGCAGCAGAGTTGATCGCCGAGAGCGACGTCGACATGCTGCGCCAGGCTTGGCTGACCGCGACGCGGGCACGCAACGCGCTGGTGCTGGTTCGGGGAAAGCCCAGCGACCAGCTGCCGGGACCAGGCAGGCTGCTCAACGCCGTGGCCGTCGCCGCGGGTTGGTCGAGTCCCGACGGCAGCGAGTTCCTCGATCACTATCTGCGGGTGACGCGTCGGGCAAAGGCTGTGGTGCGCAAGGTTTTTGGGAGCTAGCGCCTTCTGCGCAGGGCTCTGTCGATCGCGATGCTTCCCGGGCCGATGAAGACCAGCAGGAAGAACGAGAAGCAGAACAGGATTGCCAACTCGCCGCCGTTCTCCTGTGGCCAGAGAGCATTGGGCTGGTGTTGCCAGAAGTAGGCGACCGCCATCGTTCCTGACGCAAGGAAAGCCGTTGGGCGCGTGAATAATCCGAGCATCACGAGCAAACCCGTAATGAACTCGATCAACCCGGCCCACCATCCTGGCCAGTCGCCGACGTGGACCGGCGTCGGCATCGCGATCGGCCAGCCGAAGATAATCATTGCTCCGTGGATGGCGAACAGGAAGCCGACAACCAGGCGGAAGAGACTGATTACCGCGGATGCGCCTGAGCTGAGCCTTGCGTCGAGGCTTGGTGAAGTCATGGCGGGGGACACTACTCGCAGTCTGTGAACTTTCAGAGACTTGGCTGTGACGACTCCAGCATCACTGTCACCGGACCGTCGTTGACGAGTTCAACGTGCATGTGCGCACCGAACACCCCGGTCGCGACCGTGGCGCCGAGCCCGCGCAGTGCATCGGCTAATGCCGTGACCAGCGGCTCCGCGACGTGGCCCGGTGCCGCGGCATTCCACGACGGCCGCCGCCCCTTCTCAGTGTTCGCGTACAACGTGAACTGGCTGACCACCAGGATCGGCGCGTTCACGTCGGCGGCGGATCGCTCGTCGTCGAGAATCCTTAAGTACCAGAGCTTTTCGGCGAGCCGCTTCGATATCTCCTCGGTGTCACTGTGGGTGACGCCGACGAGCGCGAGCAGGCCTTGGCCGTCGGGCCGGATCTCACCAATCACGTCGCCGTCGACCGACACGGCGGCAGACGACACTCGCTGCACCAGAATTCGCATCAGTTCGACTTGAGCGACATCACGACCTTTAGAACGCTAGGCCCCTAAGTATCGCCGCCATTGCGCTGTTTGTGTCGGGCGGCGAAGAATTCGGCCCAGGAAACCACGTCGGGATGCTGCTTCAGCAGCAGCCTCCGCTGGCGCTCGGTCATGCCGCCCCACACCCCGAACTCCTCGCGGTTGTCGAGGGCGTCCGCACAGCACTCGGTGATGACGGGACAGTGTCGGCAGATCGCCGCCGCTTTTCTCTGCGCGGCTCCGCGAACAAAGAGCTCGTCAGGGTCAGAGGAGCGACACCGTGCCTTCGACACCCACGCGATGCGGGCTTCGGCCGCCGAATTGATGAATGCCGTCATGCGCACGATCTTCGTGGTGCGGGCGGGAGCCGACCAGGGTAGTCAACTACTCGAAATCTGGCGGACGCCCTGTGGCCCGCGGCATTCGACCGGCGTTGCGGCCCCCGAAGGCGTTGCTTGGGTACCGACGGGCTCACGTGCCGGCGCGGCGACACGCACAAAGCCGACCCGGTGTCCCCATGCGCTTCGGTAGTGCTTGCGGGCGCGACGGAATGACACCATGTGTATTTCGTTTGTCGTAGTCATTTGCTGTTCCCCTGGTCACTGAACGCCGTCTGGTCCTAATGGTGGGCGCTTGGCCTTGGAGGATTCTTGGCGATCGCGGACCGGCCGGTTCCCGGCCGTTGGTAACCATGCCCGCGCGCCGGCCCCGATGGCGACGACCAGCAGTTGACGCTGGCGAAAGTTAAGGGTATGGACATACCAGTCCCAACGACCAACCGCGACAGAGCGCCCCAGCAGAACCACGGCCACGCATGAAACGGGAGTGGTGACGAGATGTGTGAGTGCAAGCAACCACGAGGCTGGCGTTGCGTGCGTGAGTCGCATGAGCCTGGGGCGCCATGCGCGCTAGTTCCCAAATGGTGGAACATCAAAGAGCGCATACGCAACCTACGGCTCGCAAGCATGACGTACTAGCGCGTAGCGGGGACGGCCAGAAGGCGCCGGGTCCGCTGGTGCGGCAGCAGGGCCTGATCTTTCGCCCGCCGGGTGGCGCTATGTTGGCCTGTTCGGCGATAGCGTGATCTGCCCAATGTTGGATTACAACCACACGTTCGAAGCCGTCGATGGAACGGTCTACACCGTTCAGGCGGACGGCTTTTCGCGCTACGAGGCGGCGGGCATCGTCGTGGCATCAGTGGTTAGCCACTGCGTGCGCAACTGGCCCCTGCTAGTTGACTACGCCAGCAGTGCTCCGAACACCTCGGTCTCTGTCGCCGCCGCGGTTCAGTAACTCGCTTACACGTCGAAGTACAGAGCAAACTCGTACGGGTGCGGCCGGATCTGGACCGGCTCGATCTCATTCTCCCGCTTGTACGAGATCCACGTCTCGATGAGGTCCGGCGTGAAAACGCCGCCCTCCGTGAGGTATTCGTGGTCCGCTTCAAGGCGATCGATGACCGCGGACAGCGAGGTCGGTGCCTGCGGGATGTTGGCGGCCTCGTCCGGCGGCAGCTCGTAGAGGTCCTTGTCCACCGGCGCGTTCGGTTCGATCTTGTTCTTAATGCCGTCGAGGCCGGCCATCATCATCGCAGCGAACGCAAAGTACGGGTTGCCCGACGAGTCGGGGCAACGGAACTCGAGCCGCTTGGCCTTCGGGTTGTTGCCGGTGATCGGGATCCGGACACACGCCGATCGGTTGCGCTGGCTGTACACCAGGTTGATCGGGGCCTCGTAGCCGGGCACCAGCCGCTTGTACGAGTTGACCGTCGGGTTGGTGAAGGCCAACAGTGACGGCGCGTGGTGCAGAATGCCGCCGATGTAGTGGCGCGCGACGTCCGACAGCCCGGCATAGCCGGACTCGTCGTAGAAGATCGGCGACGCCGTCCTTCCACAACGACTGATGGGTGTGCATTCCCGAGCCGTTGTCGCCGAACAGCGGCTTCGGCATGAACGTGACGGTTTTGCCGTTCTGCCATGCCGTGTTCTTGATGATGTATTTGTAGAGCTGCATGTCGTCGGCGGCGTGCAGCAGCGTGTTGAACTTGTAGTTGATCTCAGCCTGGCCGCCGCTGCCCACCTCGTGGTGGCTCTTCTCCAGCACGAACCCGGCGTTGATCAGGTTGGTTGTCATCTGGTCGCGCAGGTCGACGTACTGGTCGTTGGGCGCCACCGGGAAGTAGCCGCCCTTGTGGCGCACCTTGTACCCGCGGTTCGCGGTGCCGTCGGCCTCGGTGGCCACGCCGGTGTTCCACCAGCCCGAGATCGCGTCGACCTCGTAGAACGCGCCGTTGGCCTTGGAGTCGAACGCCACCGAGTCGAAGATGTAGAACTCGGCCTCCGCGCCGAAGAACGCGGTGTCGGCGATGCCGGTGCTCTTCAGATAGTTCTCTGCCTTACGGGCAACGTTGCGAGGGTCGCGCGAGTACGGCTCGAACGTGAACGGGTCGTGCACGAAGAAGTTCATGTTCAGCGTCTTGGCGGCGCGAAACGGGTCGATCTTCGCTGTGTCCGCGTCGGGCAGCAGCATCATGTCCGACTCGTGGATCGACTGGAACCCGCGGATCGACGAACCGTCGAACGCCAGTCCTTCGTCGAACACGGCTCTGATCGAACGACGACGCTGGAACGGTGAAGTGCTGGACGATGCCGGGCAGATCGCAGAACCGGACGTCGACGTACTCGACCTCCTCGTCGGCAATCAGCTTGATGATGTCGTCGGCGGTCTTTTCTGCCACTGTCGGAGGTCTCCTTCTCTATCCAAACCCGATCAAACCCGCGGACTGACGCTAGGGAGCCGATGTTGCACGCCAGTCAACCGTATGTTGCGCTGACGTTACGTAATGGGGCCCCCGGTGACAGTTCGGGACCATGGTTTCGCCCACATATCCTGGGCGCATGACTGCGCACACCGACGCCGGCTATCCCGGCGAGCGGCTGGGGCTGCCGCGGAGCGGTTCCGGCTCGCTGTCGGGGTTCGGCAGGCGGTTTCTGGCGCTGCTCATCGACTGGCTCATCGCCTACGGGCTGGCGGCGGTCGCGATGTCGGTGGGGTGGGTGACCCCCGCGACGCTGTCCACGGCGGTGCTGGCCATCTGGTTCGTGCTCGGCGCGGTGTTCGTGCGGCTGTTCAGCTTCACTCCCGGCCAGTTTGCGCTCGGCCTGTCAGTGGTCTCGGTAGACGACCGGCTTCACGTGGGCATCGGCCGTGCTGTAGTGCGCGGGCTGCTGGTGGCGCTCGTGGTGCCGCCGCTGTTCGCCGACTCCGACGGCCGTGGCCTGCAGGACCGGCTCACCGCGACGGCGATGGTGCGCCGCTGAGTTTCAGCGCCTGCGCGCGGTGCGTTGCACGCCGCGCAACTTCGCGGTGGTGGGCATCGGACCCTTCGGCATCTGGGCCGAGCCGCTGCGAGTTCCCAGAGCGGTCAGCCGCGACTCCAGTGAGTCCATCTGCTTGACCGTGATGTTGGCCGGCAGCCGCGTGAGATGCCGTTCCAGCTTGCCCAGCGGCACCTGCCCCTCTTCGTTGCCGACGATCACGTCGTAGATGGGAACATCGCCGACCAAACGGGAAGTGCGCTTTTTCTCCTGCGCCAGAAGCGGTTTGATGCGGGCAGGCGACCCCTCGGCAACGAAGATCACGCCGGGGCGCCCGATCACCCGGTGCACCGCGTCGAAGTGACCCGTCGCGGCCACCCCGGGCGTCACCCGCCACTTACCACGCAGATTGTCCAGCGCCCATGCCGCGGCGCCGGATTGTCCCTCCGCCTTGCTGTACACCGACTTCTGAGCACGGCGGCCGAAGATGATGAACGCCACCAATGCCCCCAGCACCACGCCCAGCGGTATGAGCATCAGCCCCGCGAAGCCCCTGACGAACAGGCTCGCGACCACTGCGGCACCGACGATCAGCACGAATGCGCCGATCATCATGGGCAGAAGCCACTTGTCCTCTTTGCGCTGCATTTTGAAGGCCTGCCACAGCTGAATGCGGCGCTCTTTTGATGCCGTCTTGCGGGCTGCCTTTGCCTCGGCCTTCGAGGCCTTGATGGCGTTGGGATCGCGGGTCTTGGCCATGCAGCCAAGGATACGGGTCGCGGTCAGGCCCTAGTCCGGCCCGCCGCCTGCTCGTAGAGCCGCCCGGCGCGATACGACGACCGCACCAGCGGCCCGGCGAGAACACCCGCGAAGCCCAACCCCTTCGCGAACTCCGACAGCTCGACGAACTCCTCGGGCCGCACCCAGCGGTCGACGGGGTGGTGTCGCAGCGACGGCCGCAGGTACTGCGTGATCGTGACGATGTCACAGCCCGCGGTGCGCAGGTCGCGCAACGCGCCGCGCACCTCGTCGGTGGTCTCGCCCATGCCCAGGATCAGGTTGCTCTTGGTAACCAGTCCGTGGTCGCGTGCGGCGGTCAGCACATCGAGGCTGCGCTGGTAGCGGAACGCGGGCCGGATGCTGCGGAAGATCCTCGGGACGGTTTCGACGTTGTGTGCCAACACTTCTGGACGCCCGTCGAACACCTGCGCCAGCAGATCAGGGTCACCGTTGAAGTCCGGGATCAGCAACTCGACGCCGGTGTCCGGGTTGAGGCGCTTGATCTCGCGCACCGTTTCGGCGTACAACCACGCGCCGCCGTCGGGCAGGTCGTCGCGCGCCACGCCGGTGACCGTGGAGTACCGCAGACCCATCGCGGCCACGCTCTCGGCGACCCGCCGCGGCTCGTCGCGGTCGAGTTCGGCGGGCTTTCCGGTGTCGATCTGGCAGAAGTCGCAGCGGCGCGTGCACTGCTCACCGCCGATCAAAAACGTCGCCTCGCGGTCCTCCCAGCACTCGTAGATATTGGGGCAGCCGGCTTCCTCGCAGACGGTGTGCAGGCCTTCGCGTCGGACCAGGTTTTTGAGCTCGGTGTATTCCGGGCCCATCCTGGCGCGGGTCTTGATCCACGGGGGCTTGCGCTCGATAGGCGTCTGCGCATTGCGCACCTCGAGGCGCAGCAGCTTGCGACCCTCCGGCGCGGTGGTCATGGGATCGATGCTAGTGCGAGACGGCCGTCGAGGACGTCGCATACGGCGTCCGCGACCTGGGAACGGACATCGTCGACGGTGACGTGTCGGTCCAGTTCCGCGCTGATCGACGTCACGCCCGCGTCGGCGATCCCGCACGGCACGATGGCGCCGAAGGCCGCCAGGTCGCAGTCGCAGTTGAGCGCGAACCCGTGCAGCGTGGTCGCGCGCTGTACCCGAACGCCGATCGCGGCCACCTTGCGGGCCGGCCGGGCGTAGTCGGCAGGAAGCCACACTCCGGAACGCCCCGCGACGCGGCCAGTGGCCAGCCCCAACCCGGTGCACACGGAGATCAACGACTCCTCAAGGCGCCGAACGTAATTCACGACATCGATCGGATCGGCCAGGCCGATGATCGGATAACCGACCAGCTGACCCGGACCGTGCCAGGTGATCTTGCCGCCGCGGTCGGTGTCGACCACCGGTGTGCCGTCGACGGGTCGCTCGTTCGGCTCGGTACGGCGCCCGGCGGTGTACACCGCCGGATGCTCGAGCAGCAGCAGCGTGTCCGGACCGCCGGCCACCCGCGCGTCGACCAGCTCGCGTTGCAGTTGCCACGCCTCGTCGTAGCCCACCGTGCCCAGCTGCTGCACCTGGATCGGTGCGGTGCCGGCGCGGATGGAACGCATACCTCGACGGTACTAGTGCGACACCGCGCGCGTTGTCGCATATGTCAGCGCTTCGCCGATCGTGTTGTGGTGGAACTGAAAGCCCGTGCGCTCCAGCGCAGCCGGTATCGCCCGCTGGCTTGAAAGCAGGCCCTCGTCGGCGAACTCGCCCAGCAGCCGGCGCAGCGCGAACCCGGGCAGCAGCCACGGGCTCGGCCGGTTGACCGCGCGGCCCACCGCGGCGGTGAACTCGGCGTTGGTGACCGGCGCGGGGCCGGTCAGGTTCACCGGGCCGGACAACTCGTGCGACATCGCAAACAGCAGCGCGCGCACCTCGTCCTCGAGGCTGATCCAGGGCATGTACTGACGCCCGTTGCCCAGCCGCGCTCCCAGACCGAGGGAGAACAGGGGGCGCAGACGACCGAAAAGACCACCGTTCGGGGAGATCACCAGACCGGTACGCACCGTCACCACCCGGACGCCGGCGTGTTGCGCAGGCAGCGTCGCAGCCTCCCAGTCCACGCACAGGCGCGCGAGGAAACCCGTTCCGGCAGGGGCGGTTTCGTCGGCAACGCGGTCTTTAGTGTCCCCGTAATACCCGACCGCGCTCGCGTTGATCAGAACGCCTACCCCGGCGTCTGCGACCGCGGTCGCGAGCACCTCGGTGGGTGTGATCCGGCTGTCGCGCAACAGCTGCTTGTAGGCGCCTGACCACCTCTTGTCGCCGATGCCGGCGCCGCACAGGTTCACCACGGCGTCCACCCCGCGCAGCGTGTCCGGGTCGAACTCGCCGGTCTGGGGATTCCAATGCAGTTCGTCGGCGTTGGACGGGGCGTGGCGCACGATCCGCACCACGCGGTTGTCGGAGGCGCGTAACGCGGTGACGAGCGCCGAGCCGATCAGGCCGGACGATCCCGCGATCGCGACCAGTGCATCGGCCATAGTGCTGAACGCCCTTCTCTACAGACCCAAGTCGGCCTCGAACGCGCCATCTTCCAGTCGCCGTTTGATCGTGGTGAGGAACCGCCCGGCGTCGGCCCCGTCGATCAGCCGATGGTCGTAGGTCAGCGGCAGGTAACACACCGAGCGGATGCCGATCGACTCGTTGCCGAGCTCGTCGGAGATCACCCTCGGCCGCTTCACGATCGCGCCGGTGCCGAGCATCGCGGCCTGCGGCGGGACCAGGATCGGCGTGTCGAAGAGCGCGCCCTGGCTACCGATGTTGGTGATCGTGAACGTGCCGCCGGACAGCTCGTCGGGCTTGAGGTCGTTGCTGCGGGCGCGCTCCGCGAGGTCGACGATCGCGCGGGCGAGCCCGGCCAGCGACAGGTCACCGGCGTTGTGGATCACCGGGGACAGCAGCCCCTGGTCCGTGTCCACCGCGATGCCCAGATGCTCCGCGTCGTAGTAGGTGATCTCCTTGGTTTCCTCGTTGTAGCTGGCGTTGACGTTCGGGTGCATCTTCAGCGCATCGATGACCGCCCGCGCGATGAACGGGAGGTAGGTCAGGTTGACGCCCTCGCGTTCGGCGAACTTGTTCTTGGCCTGCGCCCGCAGCGCGACGATCTTGGTCATGTCGACTTCGTGGGTCTGCGTGAGTTGCGCTGTCGCCTGCAGGGATTCGCGTGTCTTCTTCGCGGTGAGCTGACGAATCCGGCTGGCCTTCTGGGTGGTACCTCGCAGGTGGGCTAGCGCCGACGCCGGGGCCGCGGCGGCAGGCGCCTTGGCGGGTGCCGCCTGGGGCTGCTCCGGCGGCGGTGCCTTGCTCGCTGCTTCTTTCTCGCTCGCGGCGGCCAGCACGTCCTGCTTGCGGATCCGCCCGCCCACTCCGGTGCCCTTGATGCGCCCGAGGTCGACGTTGTGCTCGGAGGCCAGCTTGCGCACCAGCGGGGTGACGTACGGGGTACCTTCGCCGTCGGTCGACGCCGCCGCCGGTTTTGGCTCGGGCTTGGGTTCCGGCTTGCGTTCTTCCTGAGGTTCCGGCTCCGGCTCGGGCTCGGGCTTGGGTTCCGGCTTGGCGGCCGCCTCGGTGGTTTTCTGCTCTTCGCCCGAGGGCTCATCGCCGGCGTCTGCACCGGGCTGACCGATCTTCGCCAGCTCGCCACCGACCGCGACGGTGTCGTCCTCCTCGGTCGTGATCGACAACAGCGTTCCGGACACGGGGGAGGGGATTTCGGTGTCGACCTTGTCGGTGGACACCTCCAGCAGCGGCTCGTCGGCCTCGACCGTGTCGCCGACCTTCTTCAGCCAGCGGGTCACGGTGCCCTCGGTGACCGATTCGCCAAGTTCGGGCATCTTCACCGACGTCGCCTTGCCGCCTTCCGACGACTTCGCCGCCGGCTTCTCGGATTCCTCGGCCGCGGGTTCGGGTTGCGCCGCAGGCTCCTCCGCGAGCTGCTCGTCACCGTCCTCGCGGTGCTGCTTCGCCTGACGCCTCCCGTCCTCGCTGGTTGTCTGCTCTTCGCCTGACGGCTCATCGCTGATCACTGCCAGCTCCCCGCCTACCTCCACGGTGTCGTCTTCGGCAGCGACGATCTTCTTGAGCACACCGGACGCCGGCGACGGGATTTCGGTATCGACCTTGTCGGTTGACACTTCGAGCAGGGGCTCGTCGCGTTCGACCGTGTCGCCTTCCTGCTTGAGCCAGCGGGTCACGGTGCCTTCGGTCACGCTCTCACCGAGTGCTGGCATCTGGACGGAGAAGGCCATGTCTGCTGACTCCTCGAGCTCAGTCGTACGGGTCGACCTCTGGCTTACCACATCATCTTTCCCCACCACGCGCTCTCGCGAACCTCTCGGGGGTGTCCGGCCGCATGGCACTATCGATTACGAGTATCGAGGAGACGGGTTCGTTGGGATTCTTCGACAGAATTCGGGGTGGTCGCCGCGGCGGGTCAGACGTGGACACCGCCGCGGACTTTCGCTATCTGCGGGACTGGGCCCGTGCGCGCACAGGGGTGGAGGCATTCGTCGAACCTCAGACCACCGTGACCGAGGTGACGGTGGTCCTGGTGGCCGGCGACGGCGAATGGACGCGGCGACGGGCCGGCGGGGAGTCGGGGGCGCGCCAGCTCGGCGAGAAGCTGCACATCCCCGTCTACGACGTAGAGCGCGTCGGATATCCCCAGCGGATGCGTGACCACGACGCACGCCGCCGGGCCCAGCGACGGGCTGGTTACGATCCCGACTCATGACAGCAGCATCGGCGACCGCGCCGACACAGCGATTCGTCAGCAACGGCGACGTGCGAATCGCCATCTACGAGCAGGGCAACCCCGCCGGACCGACGGCGGTGATGGTCCACGGCTGGCCTGACAGCCACGCGCTGTGGCGCGGCGTGGCGGCGCTCTTGGCCGACGGGTTCCGAGTGATCACCTACGACAACCGCGGGGTCGGCCCGTCGTCGTCGCCGAAGAAGCACACCGAGTACACGATGGCACGCCTCGCCGACGACTTCGCTGCCGTCGTCGACGCGGTCAGCCCCACCCGGCCGGTCCACGTGATCGCCCACGATTGGGGTTCCGTGTCGGTGTGGGAGTACCTCGCGCGCCCCGAGGCGAGCACCCGCGTCGCGTCGTTCACATCGGTGTCTGGTCCCAGTCTGGACCACCTCGTCGCGTGGATGTTCGACAGCTTGAAGCGGCCCTACCGGCCGAGGAAGTTCCTGCAGGCGTTGGCCCAGGCCTTACGGTTGAGCTACATGGGGGTGTTCTCGATACCGGTGCTGACGCCCGCGATCGTGCGGGCCATCGTCACGCCGGGCCGGGTGCAGCGGGCCCTTTCGCTCACCGACGGCATCCCCACCAGCCAGATCCACCACTCCGACGATCTCGCCCGCGACGCGGCCAACACGCTGAAGGTCTACCGCGCCAACTACTTTCGCTCGTTCTCCGGACGGATCAGACGGGACCACTACGTCGATGTCCCGGTGCAGGTGATCGTCAACACCGAGGATCCATACGTCCGCCCGCACTCCTTCGACGACGAATCCCGGTGGGTGCCGCGGCTGTGGCGCCGCGACATCAAAGCGGGGCACTGGTCGCCGTTCTCGCATCCGCAGGTGCTGGCCGCCTCGGTCGCGGAGATGGTGGACGTGGTCGAGGGGCGGCCGCCGAGCCGCGCGATGCGTCGCGCGCAGGTGAGCCGTGGTCGGGAACCGTTCAGCGACGTACTGGTGGCGGTCACAGGTGCGGGCAGCGGCATCGGGCGGGCCACTGCGACCGAATTCGCCCGGCTGGGCGCCGAAGTCGTGGTCAGCGACATCGACGAGACCAGCGTCCGAGATACCGCCAAAGACATTGCGGCGCAAGGTGGTATTGCGCACGCATACACGCTGGACGTGTCCGATGCGGACGCCTTCGAGGCGTTCGCTGACGAGGTGTGCAAGGAACACGGCGTGCCGGACATCGTGGTGAACAACGCCGGTGTCGGCCAGGCGGGCCGGTTCACCGACACACCGGCTGACGAGTGGAACCGGGTCCTCGCCATCAATCTCGGTGGCGTCGTCAACGGCTGCCGGGCGTTCGCGCGTCGGCTCGTAGAACGCGGCACCGGCGGACATATCGTCAACGTCGCGTCCGCGGCGGCGTTCGCCCCGCTGCAGTCGCTCAACGCGTACTGCACCAGCAAGGCCGCGGTGTACATGTTCTCCGACTGCCTGCGCGCCGAACTCGACGCCGCCGGAGTGGGTTTGACGACGGTGTGCCCCGGGCCGGTCCACACCAACATCGTCAGCACCGCGCGATTCAATGCCCCGTCGGACAAGTCGTCCCAGGCCTCGGGGCGGCGCAAGCAGTGGGAAAAGCTTTTCGCCGCAAGGCGTTACGGCCCCGAGAAGGCCGCGAAGGCGATCGTGTCGGCCGTACAGAAGAACAAGCCGATGCGGCCGGTGACGCCGGAGGCCTACCTGTTGTACGGCACTTCACGATTGGCGCCCCAAGCGCTGCGCAGCACCGCCCGCGGGCAGGTCATTTAGGGCTACGGGAGCGTGGTGTGCATCAGCATCACGTTGTATGCGGACCACAGCGACAGGTTGAAGTACAGCTCTTTGCCTGTCGACCATGGATGGAGGAACGGCGCGTAGATGCCGCCCGGGATCTGCGATGACGGCACGATCAGTTGCTCCGGACCCCATGGTCCTTGCGGAGCCGGCGCTGTCCTTGCGACGACGTCGTTGAAACCGTTGCAGTAAAGCACCAGGTATTGCTTGAGGTATGTGTTGTATTGGGCCGACATTTCGCCCACCGGGCCCGGGATCACCGGCGTCGCAGCGGCCGGATTGCCCGGGACCCAGGCTCCGCTGTCGGAGTTCCAGTATTCGTATTTTGTGAGATCCGGCACAAGCCCTTGGGGAACTCGCGCCACGTACGCAGAGCCGCTGCGTCCGGGCGGCGTCCCGAACGAGTAGAGATAGGGGTCGCCGGGCCCGGGCCGAAGGAACGCCCCCTGCTGGAAATTCTCATTTCCCGGAACGAACTGGGCTTGCGCGATGCTGTCCGGCGCGGCGGTGCGGACGGTCCCGGGCAGTATTCCCCAGTTCTGGCCGTTGTCGGGGGACACCGCGAGGGCCGAGAAGTTTGTCGACCATTGGCCTGGGCTGTCCCAGCTCTTAATCGACATGAAGTTGAGGTACTGGTTTCTCCCGACGGAGATCCCGGCGCTCGGAATCAATCCCGTCTCCGTTTGTGCCCACTTGGTGCTGGGAAGTATTGGTTTGGAAACGCCCGTTTGCCACAGCGGCGAACCGGAGTATCTGTTGTTGACCACGCCGTCAGGCACGTTGATTCCGCGGGCCAGGACACGATCTTGGGTGCGGAACAACGTGTTGTACCGCCATTGCTGGTTCTTGACGCTGCAATAGCCATACGTGTCGCCGAAGGTAATGAGCACCTGATTGTTGACGGGATCGCCGTTGTCCCACATGATTCCGAGGTCGGCCCCGGTAATGCTGAAACGTTGGACAGTGTTGTCCGGGCTGTCCGGCCCGGTCACCCAGCCCACGATTGCTGTCGTCCCAGGCGCGGGTGGCGGTGCCGGCTGCGCTGCGGCGGCCGCGTCCGGAGCTTGTTGAGCAGGTGGAGTAGGAGCGGGCGGGGGTGCAACCGCCGCCTGCTGTTGCACTGGTGCGGAATACGTCGACGAGTGTGGAGAAAGCGCGTTGAGGATGATCTTTGGCAGCTGGCCGAGACGGGGTAGCGGTGCGCGCTCATTCGCATTGCGAGGCTTGCGCCCTGTAGGCAGTTGTTCCGTCGGCCCGGTCGGAGTCGCTTGACGCGCCGGGGGTTGGGCTTCTGCGGCAGCGCCCGTGCAAGGCTCGGCCGCGGCCGGCGGTGCGACTCCGATCACGAGGCTGAATCCGATAGCGGCCGCCGACGCCACAGATACCGGTGCGCTTCGAGGACGCGGCGACATGTCACACCTCTTCAAGGGGAAGACGTCGCATTGACGTCAGCAGTTGACTGATGTGACGCTAGTGTTCTGTGTGACATGTGTGATCAGTGATGCGCTAATAGATATGCATCCGTAACCGTGTCGCAACCCCCTATGACCGCCGCTCGCGGCTCACGCTGTTTAGCCGCTCGCGGTTATGTCCTCGAGGACCGCGTACATCGTCCGTGTCGGCACCCCGGTACCGCCCTTGCCGGTATAGCCCCAGGGGCCGCCGGTGTTGTACGCCGGCCCGGCGATGTCGATGTGGGCCCATTGCACGTCGTCGGCGACGAACTCGCGCAGATACGTTCCGGCGACCAGCATTCCGGCGTATCGCGATCCGCTGACGTTGGCAAGGTCGGCGACCGTCGACTTGAGGTCGTCTTTGAGCTCTTCGGGTAGCGGCATCGGCCAGCCGTTCTCGCCGACCTGCTGGCTGATTCTGGCCACCCGGTCGCGGAAGTCGTCGCTGCCCATCACGCCCGGTGTTCGCGCGCCCAGGGCGACGGTCTGGGCGCCGGTCAGCGTCGACGTCTCGATCAAATAGTCCGGCTTGTCCTCGCACGCACGGGCGATCGCGTCGGCAAGGATCAGTCGGCCCTCTGCGTCGGTGTTGAGCACCTCGACCGTCGTGCCGCCGTACTGGGTCAGCACGTCGCCGGGCCTCTGGGCGGTTGCCGACGGCATGTTCTCAGCCATCGGCACCGTCGCGATCACGTTGATCGGCAGCTCGAGGCGGGCGGCCAGCACCGTTGTCGCGATCACCGCCGCGGCGCCGCTCATGTCGGAGGTCATGTGGTGCATGTTCTGCGCCGGCTTGATCGAAATGCCGCCCGTGTCGAACGTGACACCCTTGCCCACCAGCGCTACGGTCTTGGCGCCCTTGCGCTTCGGCGCGCCGCGGTAGGTGATCCGAACCAGCCGCGGTGGTCGTGAGGATCCCTTGCCCACCCCGATCACTCCGCCGTATCCGCCTTTGGCGAGAGCCTTCTCGTCGAGCACCTCCACCTCCAGGCCGGCGCTTTGCGCCAAAGCTACTGCACGCGAGGCGAATTCGGCGGGAAACAGGTGGCTCGGCGGAGTGTTGATGAAGTCCCGGGCGGTGGCCACGGCCGCGGCGACCGCCGCGGCGCGCTCGGCCTGCTCCTTCGTGCGTTTCCTGGTGTCCGGCGCGAGCACGGTGATCGCACGCAGTCCGGGTTCCTTCGGGGCGGTCTTGGCGCTGCGGAACTCGCTGAATCGGTACGCGCCGAGGATCAGTCCTTCTGCGGCAGCGCCCAGGTCTATGGCCGACAGCGTGGTCACCGCCGATTGCGCCTTGTCGAGTGATCGTGCGGCCACTCCCGCGGCGCGCCGGATGCGCTCGGCCGGCCACGAGTCGCGGCCGGGGCCCAAGCCGACGGCCAGCACGCTCGCCACCGGCAGCGACGGCACCACAACGCGGTGGACCTGATCGGCACCGCCGGTCGCGCCCACCGCGCGCAGCCCGTCCTCGATCGCCGCAACGGCGCCGCTGTCCAGGTAGGGCTCTGCGGCCAGAACCGTCGCCCGGTCGTCGTTGCTGACCACCGGCACGATCAAGACGGAATCTGACGTGCCGCGCTTCGGCAGTGACGAGGCGACGGTGACCGAGGGCGCTTGATAGCCGGGTTCTGTGCTCACGGGCATCCACCCTATCGGCAGCGGAGGCCGTGCAGCTCGTACGCCGTCACCGGAGCATCGAAACCCTTGAGCGTCAACGGGTCACACACGGTGGCGGCCCAGTCCGGCAGCTCGTCGCGCAGCGCCTCCGAGACAAGAACCTGCCTGGGCTTCGCCGCGGCGACCAGCCGGGCGGCCAGGTTGACCGTGGTGCCGAAGTAGTCGCCGTTGATGGCCAGCGCCTCGCCGTATCCCAGGCCGGCGCGCACGTGCAGCCCGGCCTCGCGCGCTTTCGGATGGTTGACGAGATCAAGGGCGGCCGCGGCGAGCTGCTCCGGCGTCGAACTGACCCACATGACCTCGTCGCCGATGAACTTCACCACCCGCCCGCCGTCGGCGTGCACCACGTCGCTGACGGTGGCGCCGAACTCGTTGAGCAACATCGACAACTCTGCCGGCGTGAGCATCTGCGTCAGCGCGGTAAAGCCGGACAGGTCGGCGAAACCGACACCGCACACCACGCTGGCCGACGAGTCGCGGACGACACGTTCGAAATGGCTCCTCGCGCTGATCATGTGATGGCGGTGAACCACGTCGACCAGCGCTCCGATGCGCGGGATGAACTCCGCGGCCGCGCGGTACGCCTGCGCGGTGGCCAACTCGTCCTGTGTGTGCTGGATCTGGATGTCCGGCGCTCCGGCGCGGACCACCGCCGACTCGGCCTCCGCCAGGCGGGCCATCGCCGAGCCGATCACTCGTAGCAGACCAAACGCGCCCTCGTCGCCCAGCAGCACCTTCAACCGGAAGAACGTCGCCAGCGCGTCGACGTCGGCCTGGCTCAGCGTGGGCTGATCCGCTCCGGCGACGGTCAGCCCGAGCAGGGCCCAGGCGTGGGCGACGTCGTCGGCTTCTACGCCCAGCGCATCGGCGGCCGTCCGCATGGTGTACGTGGGACGCCCCGACCACTGCAGCACGTCACCGGCAAGGCCGAACAACCGCCCGCGGCTCTCGGCCTCGATCATTTCCTCGGCGGTGAATCCGAGGCTTTCCAGGTACATGATGAGACCGGCTCGTTCGCGTGGGTTCGCGATTCCGGCGGCTTCCAGCGCATCGAAATCGACCACGGGTTTAGGGTATCGGCGGTGAGCGACATCCAGCACGGGCCACTCGAAGACCGTCACCGGGAATTGGGCGCGACGTTCGCCGAGTTCGGGGGATGGCTGATGCCGGTCAGCTACGCCGGCACCGTCAGTGAGCACACCGCCACCCGCACGGCCGTCGGCCTGTTCGACGTCAGCCACCTCGGCAAGGCGGCGGTGCGGGGGCCGGGCGCGGCAGCGTTCGTCAACTCCGCGCTGACCAACGACCTGCGCCGCATCCGTCCGGGAAAGGCGCAGTACACCTTGTGCTGCAACGAATCCGGCGGTGTCATCGACGACCTCATCGTCTACTACGTCTCGGACGGCGAACTGTTTCTGGTGCCGAACGCCGCGAACACCGCAGCGGTTGTGGAAGCTTTGAAAGCAGCTGCGCCTCAAGATATTTCGGTGACGAACGAACATCGCTCGTATGCCGTGCTCGCGGTGCAAGGGTCACGCTCGGCCGACGTGCTGGCCCGGCTCGGCCTGCCGACGGACATGGACTACATGGGCTACGTCGACGCCGACTTTTCCGGCGCGCCGGTGAGGGTGTGCCGGACCGGGTACACCGGCGAGCACGGTTATGAGCTGCTGCCGTCATGGGATGACGCTCGGGTGGTGTTCGACGCGCTGGTGGACGTTGTCGCGGACGTGGGCGGTCAACCGGCCGGGTTGGGCGCCCGCGACACGCTGCGCACCGAGATGGGCTACCCGCTGCACGGCCATGAGCTGTCGCTTGACATCTCGCCGCTGCAGGCCCGCTGCGGCTGGGCCATCGGCTGGAAGAAGGACGCATTCTGGGGTCGTGACGCGTTGCTGGCCGAGAAGGCGGCCGGGCCGCGCAGATTGCTGCGTGGGCTGCGTGCAACAGGACGCGGCGTGCTTCGCCCGGAGCTGACGGTGCTGTCCAACGACGTTCCGGTGGGCGTCACTACGTCGGGAACATTCTCTCCCACAATGAAACTCGGCATCGGACTGGCGCTCATCGACACGGCCGCCGGCATCGAGGCGGGACAGTCCGTCGACGTCGACGTCCGTGGCCGCAAGCTCGAATGCGAACTGGTCGATCCACCGTTCGTCGAGCCGAAAACTCGGTAGCGCGCGCACGTACAATCGCTCGCATGGAAACCGGCCCTCTCGAGTTCACCGTCGAGCGCAACGCGCATCCGGCGACCGACGAGCAGCGGACCGTAATCATGACGAATCCGCCGTTCGGCCAGTACCACACCGATCACATGGTCTCGGTCGACTACACCCACGGCGAGGGTTGGCACAACGCACGGGTGTTGCCGTACGGCCCGATCGAGCTGGACCCGTCGGCGATCGTGCTGCACTACGCACAGGAGATCTTCGAGGGGCTCAAGGCGTACCGGTGGGCCGACGGGTCGATCGTGTCGTTCCGCCCGGACGCCAACGCGGCGCGGCTGCGGTCGTCGGCGCGGCGGCTGGCGATCCCCGAGATGCTCGACGAGCTGTTCGTCGAGTCGCTGCGGCAGCTGATCGCGGTGGACGATGCGTGGGTGCCGCCCGCGGGTGGCGAGGAGTCGCTGTATTTGCGGCCGTTCGTGTTCGCCACCGAGCCCGGGCTGGGGGTGCGGCCGGCCAAGCAATACCGCTACCTGGTGATCGCGTCGCCGGCCGGCGCCTACTTCCCGCGGGGTATCAAGCCGGTCAGCGTGTGGCTGTCCACCGAGTACGTGCGCGCTGCCCCCGGCGGCACGGGCGCAGCCAAGTTCGGCGGCAACTACGCCGCCTCGCTGCTGGCACAGGCCGAGGCCGCCGCTCACGGCTGCGAACAGGTCGTCTGGCTGGACGCCGTGGAACGCCGCTTCGTCGAGGAGATGGGCGGCATGAACCTGTTCTTCGTGTTCGGCAGCGGCGGGTCGGCGCGGCTGGTCACGCCCGAGCTCACCGGCACGCTGCTGCCGGGCATCACCCGCGACTCGCTGTTGCAGCTGGCCACCGACGCTGGGTTCGCCGTCGAGGAGCGCAGGATCGACGTGGACGAGTGGCAGAAGAAGGCCGCGGCGGGGGAGATCACCGAGGTGTTCGCATGCGGCACCGCCGCGGTGATCACGCCCGTCTCGTCGGTGAAGCATGCCGACGGCGAGTTCACCATCGCCGACGGTAAGCCCGGCGAAGTGACGATGGCGCTGCGCGACACCCTGACCGGCATTCAGCGCGGCACATTCGCCGACACGCACGGGTGGATGACGCAGCTCGGTTAGTGGATCGCCAGCCCCACCGCGGTCACCGTCGTGGTCAGTTCGATCGCGGCACCGAGCGCGTCGCCGGTGATCCCACCGAAGCGTCGCACGCAGTGCGCGACCAGCAGCGCGGAAACGCCGAGCGCGAGCAGGACGACGACAGGTCCCTGCCAGACCCGCGGACCGGCGGCCGCCGCCGCGGCTGCAACTGCCACGGTCCAGGCCGCGACCACCACCAGCGGCTGCGTGCCGGCCACCTGAGCGCCGAGCACGCTGCCGTCGGCCGCCGGGACGCCTTTGCGGCACGCCCACACCGCCGCGATCCGGCCCGCCGTCACCGCGGTGACCAACGCCGCCCACCCCGCTGGGCCCGTGGGCACCTGTGCGAACGCCAGGCCCTGCAGCACGACCGCCACCACGACCGCGGCCACGCCGAACGGCCCCGTCGACCCGTCCCGCATCACCGCCAGCGCGCGGTCACGCGGCCCGTAGCAGCCCAGCGCGTCGGCGGTGTCGGCGAGCCCGTCGACGTGCAGGCCACGGGTGGACGCCAGGAGTGCCGCGACCGCCAGCATGCCGGCGAGCGCGCTGTGCGCCCCGAACGCGCGGAACCCCGCCCACAACACGGCCCCGACCACCCCACCAAGCGCGATCCCGACGACGGGTAACGCGGTCAGCGTGCCGCGCCCGATCCTTCCGCCGCGGGCCGGTATCACCGTGCCGAACGCGAAAGCGCTTGCGACAGAGCGGATCACTCTGTCGGTCGATCGGTCACCGACGCCTCGCCGAACGTCGCCATCGATGCCAAGGTCGCCACCGCGGCCCGGACGATCGGCAGCGCGACGAGTGCCCCGGTGCCTTCACCCAGCCTCATTTTCATGTCGACGATCGGCTCGAGACCGAGCCGATCGAGCGCCAGGCTGTGCGCGGGCTCCGTGGATCGGTGTCCCGCCTGCCACCACTCTCGGGCGCCCGGCGCGAGCAGGTCGGCGACGAGCGCGGCGGCGGTCACCACGACGCCGTCGAGCAGCAGCGGGGTGCGCCGCACGGCGGCCTGCGCGCAGAACCCGGCCATCGCCGCGAGGTCCGCACCGCCGCAGGTTTGCAGCAGCGCCATCGGATCACCCGCGTGGCGCGTCGCCCGGTACATCGCGTTCCGGACCGCCGTCGTCTTGCGCATCCACCCCGCGTCGTCGATCCCGGTGCCGCGGCCCACCACGACGACGGGCTCGGCGCCGGTGGTCATCGCCACCAAAGTGGTTGCCGCGGTGGTGTTTCCGATCCCCATGTCACCGGCGATCAGCAGATCTGCGCCGGCGTCGACCTCCTCATCGGCGATCCGCCTGCCGGCCTCGACCGCGGCGCTCGCCTCGTCGGCGGTCAGCGGGTCCTCGATACCCAGGTTGCCGCTGCTCCTGCGGACTTTGTGCGCGCCGATCGCCGGTGTCAGCGGCTCCTCACAGTCGACCGCGATGTCCACGACCCGCACCCCGGCGCCCGCCACCTGGGCCAGCACGTTGACCGCCGCGCCGCCGGCGTCGATGTTCGCGACCATTTGCGCGGTGACCTCCGGCGGATATGCCGACACCCCGGCCGCCGCCACGCCGTGGTCGCCTGCGAAGACCACCGCACGAGCCCGAGCGAATTGCCTTGGCGGACAGACACCTTGACAGGCCGCCACCCACACGGAAAGGTCTTCCAGACGGCCAAGTGAGCCGGGAGGCTTGGTCAGCGTCTTCTGCCGCTCACGGGCCGCTGCGGCCGCGTCGGCATCGGGCGCGACGATGCTCGGAAACCCACTGCCGCTCATCGCGGTTGATCTTCGCGCAAGCGCTGATCGGCGGTGTCCTTCACGAGCACAGGCTGTCCCGCGACGATCAGCACCACCCGGTCGCAGATGTCGGCGAGACGCTGATTCAGCGCTCCCAGTTCATCGGCGAACCGCCGCCCCGATGCGGTGGCGGGCACCACCGTAAGTCCTACCTCCGGACTGACCAGAACCAGCTCCGAGCCGAAACCAGTTATGGCGTCGAGCAATTCGTCGATATCTGCGCTCACCGACACGGAGTCATGGGTCCATGCCCTACGGCGGTCCAGCATGGCCGTGAGCCAGCCGCCTATGTCGTCGATCAGCGTCGCGGTGGCCGTGTTCTCTCTCAAGACTGTTGCGAGATCGCCGGTTTCGACCGTCGACCAGTGTGTAGGCCGCCGCATCCGGTGGGCGGCCACGCGTGCCGACCACGACGCGTCGGCGTCGGTTTCGGGTCCCGCCGCCACGTAGCGCAATGGCTCGCCGGGGCTGAGCGACTCGGCGATCTGCGACTCTGCCCACCGTGACTTGCCCGACCGGATACCGCCCAGCACCAATGTCCGCACGAGGGTCAGGTGATGTTGGCGCCGCGCTCGACCTGTGGGCGCGGCGTTCGCATCCGGCGCAGCTGCGAGGCTCGGCTCGCGGCGTAAAAGCCCAGCCGCCAACCGCTTTCGGTGTGCTCTGGGAACTTCTTGTCGACGAGCTTGTTGATCTTGCGACCCAGGAAAAAGCCGTCGATCACCATGATCAGCACCAGCACCAGCATGGCCGGTGAAACCAGCAGCCCGACCTTGGGGGGAGATGCAAACGATATGAGGATCAGCGCCACCGCGGCCGGCATGAACAGGCCGAGAAGGTTGCGGCGGGAATCCACAACGTCGCGCACGTACCGGCGGAGCGGTCCCTTGTCGCGGGGAAGTAGATAGTCGTCCTCGCCCGCCATCATCCGCTCGCGACGATCCGACATGTTCGCGCGCTGAGCCGCCTTGGCCTCCCGGCGTTCGGCCTTGGTGAGCTTGGTGTCCTTGCGCCGGCGCCTGGCTTCCGCCGCCGTCATCGGTGCGGGAGCCACCGGCCCGCGGCGTTTGGCGTCGCGCTTGGGTGTGGGCCGGCCCTTCGGGGCGGTCTTCTTGGTGGGCGAAGTGGACTCGTCGTCGGGCTCGACGACGTCTGTGTCTGTGTCTTTCTTGCGGCCAAGCAGACTCACGCCGTCAGGGTACTTCCCCTTAAGGTGCGGTGATTATGCGCGTACTGATAGCTCCCGATTGTTACGGCGACTCCCTGTCGGCCGTGGAGGCTGCCGATGCGATCGCTGCGGGGTGGCGCCAGGCGCGTCCCGGCGACGATCTGACCCGCGCACCGCAGTCAGACGGCGGCCCGGGGTTCGTCGATGTGATCGCCAGCCGGTTGGGCCAGCGCAAGACGCTGCGTGTCGCTGGGCCGCTGGACGCGGACGTCGAGGCCGACTGGGTGTTCGAGCCCTCCGAGCCGCCGACGGCCTACCTCGAGTCCGCGCAGGCCTGCGGGCTGGCGCTGCTCGACGGCCTGCCGACGCCGCACACGGCGCTCACGGCGCACACCAGGGGCGTCGGCCAGCTGATCGCCGCGGCGCTGGACGCGGGGGCCGCCCGGATCGTGGTCGGCCTCGGGGGGAGTGCGACCACCGACGGCGGCCGCGGCATGGTGGAGGCGTTGGGCGGGCTCTCCAGCGCTCGAGAGCGGCTGGAGGGCATCGAGGTGATCGCGGCCACCGACGTCGAGCACCCGCTGCTCGGCCCCATGGGCGCGGCGCGGGTGTTCGGGCCACAGAAGGGGGCTGACGAAGACACGGTCGCCCTGCTGGAACGACAGCTCACGGCGTGGGCCGGCGACCTTGACGACAGCGCGGGGCATCGGGTCCGCGACCTTGCCGGGGCGGGGGCGGCCGGCGGGCTGGGCGCGGCATTGCTGGCCCTGGGAGCCCGGCGGGAGTCCGGCGCTGCGGTGATCGCCGCGCACACCCGGCTGGCAGAAGACCTGGGCGCGGCCGACCTCGTGATCACCGGTGAGGGCCGACTCGACGACCAGTCGTTGCACGGAAAGGTGATCAGTGCGCTGGCGGCGGGGGCGGCAGACCGGGGGACACCGGTGGTGGTGCTGGCGGGCCAGGTCACGCTCGACGACGCGGCGCTGCACGAGGCAGGCATATCGGCCGCGCATGCGCTGGTCGATTTCGCCGGTTCCGTGCGGGTAGCCATCAACGACGCAACCAGTCAGCTGGTCGGACTGGCGCGCAGGACCGCATCGCAGATGAGGGAATAGGGGCCGGACAAGGTACCGTTGAACACGTGAATTGGCGGTTTTCCCGCGAGTTCATGCGCTTGGCTCTTCGCGCGAGCGCTCATCGCCGCTTCTAGGAGACGCAATGACTGTTCAGGGCGAGTCGGCCACCAGCACCGCAACCCACGGGGTGGTCCTGACGGACGCCGCGGCCGCGAAGGCCAAGGCGCTGCTGGATCAGGAGGGCCGCGACGACCTGGTGTTGAGAATCCAGGTCGAGCCGGGCGGCTGTGCGGGCCTGCGCTACAGCCTGTTTTTCGACGACCGGTCGCTGGACGGCGATCTGACCGCCGAGTTCGGCGGTGTCACGCTGACCGTCGACCGGATGAGCGCGCCCTACATGCAGGGGGCGACCATCGACTTCGTCGACACGATCGAAAAGCAGGGCTTCACCATCGACAACCCCAACGCCACTGGTTCATGCGCGTGCGGGGACTCGTTTAACTGACCGCTCAAGTGCGTCAGTACAGACCCGCGGACCGCAGCAGATACTGGCAGACGAGCAGCTCGCCGTCCTGGGACAGCACCTGGGCGATTCCCTGCTCCTGGTGCGGTTTCGAGCCCCGGGTGGCCGGGACGACTTGCATCGAGAACAGCACCTGGGCCTGATTCGGCGAAAACAACACCATCTTGTCGATCGCCGTGACATCGGCCTTGGAGAACTGCTTGCGGAACGTCTCGCTCGAGAGCCGGGCCAATGCCTGGTCGGACCGCTTCTCCTTGACCTCGTCGTAGAACCCGCACAGCGTGTTGCGGGCCACGGTTTCGGTGTTGCCGTTCTGCAGCGCGTCCAGGTAATTCTGGATCGCCGTCTTGGCGCTGGCTTCGGTGAGCTGGCCGCCCCCGGGCTGCCCGACCCGGCGTTCACGGCGTAGACGATGGCGGTGGCAGCACCGGCGAGTACCGCGACCACCAGCGCGATGGCCGCGATCAGGCGCCCGCGGTGCCGGGAGGGGTAGGGCACGGGCGGCGGAAGCATCCCGGGGTAGACGGACGCCGCGGCCGGGATTGGGTGGCTTGGGTAGGGCTCGCTATAGTTTGGCTGACTAAGCTCAGGGTCGGAGTACTGCGGGTACGGGCCGGCCATGGTACGCAGGCTAGCGCAAGCCGTGGTAAGGGGTAGACCTCGTGACGATTGCTGTGACCGGTTCGATTGCGACCGACCATCTGATGCGGTTTCCCGGCCGGTTCTCCGAGCAGCTTCTCGCGGATCACCTGGAGAAGGTGTCGTTGAGCTTTCTGGTCGACGATCTGGTGGTGCACCGCGGCGGCGTAGCCGGGAACATGGCGTACGCGATCGGGGTGCTGGGCGGCGACGCCGCGTTGATCGGTGCTGCGGGCATGGATTTCACCGATTACCGCGAATGGTTGCAGGCGCACGGGGTCAACTGCGATCACGTGTGGATCTCCGACACCGCGCACACCGCGAGATTCGTCTGCACCACGGACACCGAGATGGCCCAGATCGCGTCGTTCTATCCGGGTGCGATGTCGCAGGCACGCAACATCTCGCTGGAAAAGATCGTATCGTCCATCGGCACACCGGAATTGGTGATCGTCGGTGCGAACGACCCCGACACGATGTTTCTGCACACCGACGAGTGCCGCAGGCTGGGACTGGCCTTCGCGGCGGACCCGTCCCAGCAGCTGGCGCGGCTGTCCGGGGATGAGATTCGTGCGCTGATCGATGGCGCCACCTACCTGTTCACCAACGACTACGAGTGGGATCTGCTGCTGGCCAAGACCGGGTGGACCGAGGATGATGTGCTGCGCCAGGTGGGTCTGCGAGTTACGACGTTGGGCCCCAAGGGAGTTGACATGGTCAGCCCAGACGGCGAGTGTGTCCACGTCGGCGTGGTGTCTGAAACCAGCAAAGTCGACCCCACGGGTGTCGGCGACGCATTCCGCGCCGGATTCCTCACCGGCCGCAGTGCGGGCCTTGACCTGGAACGTTCAGCGCAGCTCGGCTCGCTGGTCGCGGTGTTCGTGTTGGAGACCAACGGCACTCAGGAATGGAAGTGGGACCGCGACGTCGCGCTGTCCAGGCTGGCCGACGCGTACGGCGCTGAGGCCGCCGATGAAATCGGCCACGCGCTCTAGAGCTGAACCGGGTACTGCGGTTCGCTGATCTGCGGCACCACGCTGTGCTCGACGAAGATCGCGTGCCACAGCATGAATATCAACAGCGTCCAGAGCCTGCGGCTGTGGTCGCTGGTGCCGGCGAGGTGCTCGTCGAGCATGCGGCGCACCGCGGGAATGTCGATCAGTTCGTCGGACTGCGACGTGGCCAGCATCTCGTGCGCCCAATTGAGCAGCTCGCCGGCCTGCAGCCAATGCCGGATCGGCACGGGGAAGCCCAGTTTCGGCCGGTGGAGCACGTGCGGCGGGACGATCGACTCCAGTGCCCGGCGCAATGCGTACTTGGTGGTGGTGCGGGTGATCTTCTGGTCCAGCGGCAGGCGCGAGGCCACCGCGAACACCTCGGGATCCAAAAATGGCACCCGTAACTCCAGCGAGTTGGCCATCGTCATCTTGTCGGCCTTCACCAAGATGTCGCCGCGCAGCCACGTGAACAGGTCGACATGCTGCATGCGGGCCACCGGATCCCAGTCTCGCGACTGCGCGTACACCGGCGCGGTGACATCGGTGTGGGTCCACTTCGGCCGGAAGATCTTCAGCACGGCCCGCAGTTGGGGATCGCTGAAGCTGCGGGCGTTGCCGTAGTAACGCTCTTCGAGCGTCTGTGAACCGCGGTGAAGCAGGCTCTTTCCGCGCATGCCCTCCGGCAGCGGGGCCGACACCTTCCGCATGGACCGGCGCAGCCGGCCCGGCAGGTACTCGAAAGGCTTCAGCGACAACGGTTCCCGATAGATGGTGTAGCCGCCGAACAATTCGTCGGCGCCTTCGCCGGACAGCACCACCTTGACATGCTTGCGCGCCTCGCGGGCGATGAAGAACAGAGGCACCAGCGCCGGGTCGGCGACGGGCTCGTCGAGGTACCAGACGATCTCTGGCAGCGCCTCGACGAACTCGGCAGGGCTGACCACCTTGGACACGTGCCGGGCACCGATCGCTTCGGCGGACGCGACAGCGACGTCGACCTCCGAAAACCCTTCGCGCTCAAATCCGGTCGTGAACGTGATCAACCGGGGATTGTGTCGGATAGCCAGCGCCGCGATGGCGGTCGAGTCGATACCGCCGGACAAGAACGCCCCCACCGTGACATCCGCGCGCATGTGCTTGGCCACCGAGTCTTCGAGCACCGCGGTGATCTCGTCATAGCGGGCCTGCTCGCGTGAGTTGACGAACGGCACCGCGGCGAACCGGGGGACGAAATAGCGGGTGATCTCGGGCGGCTGGCCCGGCCGGATCACTGCCGAACAGCCCGACTCCAGCCGCCGGATACCGCGGTGCAGGGTTTCGGGTTCGGGGACGTACTGCAACACGGTGTAGTGCTGCACCGCCCGTTCGTCGATCCCGAGGTCCAGGCCCAGAATCGCGGCGAGATCCAAGAGGCATTTCTTCTCGCTGGCGACCGCGGTCCCGCCCGGTCCGGTGGCGTAGAACAGCGGCTTGATGCCGAACGGGTCACGGGCACAGAACAGCTCGTGGCGCTCGGTGTCCCACAGTGCGAACGCGAACATGCCGCGCAACCGGGAAAGCGCGTCGGCACCCCAGTAGTGGTACGCCGCGATGATCGCCTCGCCGTCACCGTCGGTGGCGAACTCTGCGCCGTGCTCGGCCGCGAGCTCGGCCCGCAGCTCCAAGTAGTTGTAGATCTCGCCGTTGAACACGAGCACGTAGCGGCCGCGATGAGCATCAGGCTCCGCGGGGTCCGCGGGGCCCCAGCGCAGCGGCTGGTGGGAATGCTCGATGTCGATGATCGAGAGCCGGTTGAAGCCCAACACCACCTGGTCGTCGGACCAGGTACCCGGCTCGTCGGGACCGCGGTGCCGCATCAGGTGCGACGAGTGGGCTACCGCGCCGACCGTCTCGGTCGTGACTGCGGCCGAGCCGGGATCACACACGAGGGCCAGCAGTCCGCACATCGAGCCAAGTATGCCGCAAGCTTCGGGTGGTCTACGCTGCGTAGTATTCGACTGCGACTGTCCCCGATACAGGAGGCGCCGAGGTGACACGGCTGCGGCTTCTCGGCCTGGCTGCCACGCTGGGTGTGGCGACAATCACGCTCACCGGATGCAACGGCTACGACGCCCTGAAACTGGGCTGGCCCGAGGGAGTCACACCGGAGGCCCACGAGAACCTCAAGTTGTGGATCGGTTCGCTGATAGCCGCGTTGGTTGTCGGCGTCATCGTGTGGGGCCTGACGTTCTGGACGACGACGTTTCACCGCCACAAGAAGACAGACACCGACCTGCCGCGCCAGTTCGGGTACAACATGCCGCTGGAGCTGGTGCTGACGGTCACGCCGTTTCTGATCATCGCGGTGCTGTTCTACTTCACCGTCGTCGTGCAGGAACGCATGCTGCACAAGGAGTCCAACCCCGAGGTCGTCGTCGATGTGACGGCGTTCCAGTGGAACTGGAAGTTCGGCTATCAAAACGTGAACTTCACCGACGGCACGTACAAGGTCAACCTCGCCGACGAGCAGCGCAAGCTGGCCGAGGTGTCCAAGCCCGAAGGCAAGGACAGCCACGGGGAGGAGCTGGTCGGTGCTATCCGCGGGCTCAACCCGGAGGACCGCACCTACCTCAACTTCGACAAGGTCGAAACGATCGGCACCAGCGACGAGATCCCCGTGCTCGTCTTGCCCGCACACAAGCGCATCGAGTTCCAACTCGCCTCGGCTGACGTCGTGCACTCCTTCTGGATCATCGACTTCTTGTTCAAGCGCGACGTGATGCCCGACCCACAGGCCAACCACTCCGACAACAAGTTCCAGGTCACCGAGATCGAGAAGACCGGCGCATTCGTCGGACGTTGCGCCGAACTCTGCGGCACCTACCACTCGATGATGAACTTCGAGGTGCGGGTGGTGGAGCCCAACGACTTCAAGGCCTACCTCGACGCCCGCATCGCGGGTAAGACCAACGCAGAGGCCCTGCAGATCATCGGGCTGCCGCCAAGGGCGGTCACGACCACGCCGTTCGATACTCGCCGCGGCCAACAGTCACTCTCCGCGCAGAAGTAAGGACCGCCATGCACATCGAAGCCCGGCTGTTCGAGATCCTGACCGCGTTCTTCGTGCTCGCGACATTGGTCTATGGCTTTTTGACCGCCTACTTCTTCCCGGGTGGGATCGAGTGGGCCGGTGTAACGGCACTGGTGATGACGACAGGGCTGTGCCTGATCATCGGGACGTTCTTCCGGTTCGTCGCGCGCCGGCTGGACACCCGGCCTGAGGATTACGAGGACGCCGAGATCGCCGACGGCGCCGGGGAGTTGGGCTTCTACGCGCCGCACAGCTGGTGGCCGATTCTGATCGCGCTCGCCGCGTCGGTCGCCGCGGTCGGGATCGGGCTGTGGCTGCCGTGGCTGATCGTTACGGGTGTGGTTTTCGTGCTGAGCGGTGCGGCCGGCCTGGTCTTCGAGTACTACATCGGGCCCGAGAAGCATTAGGCCGCGCAAAGGTCACAATCCGGCAGTCAGTTGGCCGGACCACGCCGCCCGTGGATTCGTTCGATCGGCGCCGTTCGGTAATGTTGCCGAGGGCCCATTGGCCCGCGCACCTGTGGAGCAGTGGTTGAGAAGGAAATGCAGAGATGAGCGGGCCGAATCCGCCAGAACTCGGGGATGACGCTGGTGACGAGCCTGTCCAGGACGAGGAGACCCAGGACGTCTCGACCGACACCGGATTCTCGCAGGCATACTCTGCCCCGGAGTCCGAGCAGTTCACCAGCGGCCCATATCTACCTGCCGATCCCGCCCTCTACGACTACGACACCTATGACCCCGCCGCCGACTACGTCGATCAGCCCGCGACGCCGCGCTGGCCGTGGGTGGTCGGCGTGGCGGCGATCCTGGCGGCCATCGCGCTGGTGACCTCGGTGTCACTGCTGGTGGTGCCCGGCCTGACTTCCAACGTGGCCGCCCCCACCACGACGACGCCCGCCCCGCCGGTGCAGGACGAGATCACGAAGACGACGCCACCGCCGCCACCGCCGCCGACAAGCGAGCCGCCTCCGCCACCGCCACCGACGGAGACGGTCACGGTCACGTCGCAGCCATCGCCTCCGCCTCCGCCACCCAGCAGCGAGGCGCCGCCCCCGCCGCCGCCGTCGTCGGCCCCGCCGCCTGCGACCACGTCGGCTGCGCCGCCGACCACGACAACCACAGCGGCGGGCCCGCGGCAAGTGACCTACACCGTGACCGGCACCAAGGCTCCCGGCGACATCATCTCGATCACGTTCACCGACTCGTCGGGACGCAGTCGTACGCAGCGCAACGTGTACATCCCGTGGTCGTTCACGCTGACGCCGATCTCGAACTCGGAGATCGGGTCGGTGGAGGCGTCCAGCTTCTTCCGGGTGAGCAGGCTGAATTGCTCGATCACCGCCAGCGACGGAACGGTGCTGTCCCAGCGCTCTGACAACGCACCGGTGACGAGCTGCTGATGGACCGAGCCAGTGTCGAGCGCGCGCTGCTGGCCGCGTGCGCCGTGGTGTGGCTTGCCGTGATCGGGGTCAGTGTCGCCGCCATTGTTGCGCTGGTCGAACTGGGTTCCGGACGGGCAAGCGACCCCGCGCGCGATTCCGGCACGCCCTGGGGCCTCTATGTGGTGATCGGCATCTCCGCGGCGATCATCCTCGGGTCGATTCCGCTGCTGATCCGCGCGCGCCGCGCCGCGCAGGAGCCGCCGCCGCGGCGAGCGCCGGCGCCCGTCCCTCCGCGTCCTGTCGAGGCATCCACCGAGAAGCTGCGCGTGTTCGGCAGTGTCACCGAGCCGGTCGGCCGCGAGAGTCACGGCGACCCGCGCGTGCCGCCGCGGTCACCGTACGCGGGCGGAATGTCGTCCGAACTGGTTGACCGGATGTGGCTGCGCTTCGCCGCGTCGATGGCCACCGCGATGGGCGCGGCGACGCTGGCTGTGGCGACGGCCACCTACTTCATGGGTGTCAAGAGCGACGGCGCAGCTTGGGCCGCGCTCACCGTCGCAGGGATCATCACCGTACTGATGCCGCTGATCCCGTGGCGGCAGCTGCGCCAGTTACACGCCCAGATCTAGTTCTGCGATCTAGTGGTGCCCGTTCGCACCGTTGCCGTCGCCTTCCTGCCGCTCGCGAAGAGCGGTGATCGCGCGCTGTTCCTGAACGTGGGCGGCGTCGGTGAGCGCCTCCTGCTCGTTGGCCGGGTCGGCCCGCAGCAGGCTTCCCAGGCCGGGTGCGCCGGCCAAGCCCAGCTTGTTCATCCGCTTCGGCAACGGGGCGCCCTGGTACTCGAGCGGGATCGGGTGGCCGTGCTCGTCGACCGGGCCCAGCGGCTGGTGCAGTTCGATGTACGCACCGTGCGGTAGCCGCTTGATGATGCCGGTTTCGACGCCGTGCTCCAGCACCTCTCGGTCGCTGCGCTGCAACGCGACTGCCCACCGGTACGCGATGAAGTAGACGATGGGCGGCAGCACCACCATCCCGATGCGGCCGATCCAGGTGGTGGCGTTCAGCGAGATGTGGAACTTCAGCGCGATGACGTCGTTCATCGCGCTGAAGGTCAGCACCATGTAGAACGCGATCGCCATCGCCCCGATCGCCGTGCGCACCGGAACGTCGCGGGGCCGCTGCAACAGGTTGTGGCGCACGCGGTCGCCGGTCACCCTCGCCTCGATGAACGGGTAGATGGGCAGCAGGATGAACACCAACCCCATGATCAGCGCCACCCAGACGGGCGCGGGGATCGTGTAATGGCTGATGTAGATCTCCCACCCGGGGAAGATACGCGCCAGCCCCTCGGTCCACATCATGTAGAAGTCGGGCTGCGAACCGGCGGACACCTGGAACGGCTTGTACGGTCCGAGTTGCCAGATCGGGTTGATCTGCAGCAGACCGCCCATCAGCCCGAGGATCCCGACGACCATCGCGAAGAACGCGCCGGACTTGACCGCGAACACCGGCAGGATGCGCACGCCCACCACGTTCTGCTCGGTGCGGCCCGGCCCGGGGAACTGAGTGTGCTTCTGGTACCAGACCAGCGCGAGGTGAACGCCGATGAGCGCCAAGATGATTGCCGGGAAGAGCAACACGTGGATGATGTACAGCCGCGGGATCAGAATATCGCCGGGAAAGTCGCCGCCGAACAGCGCCCAGTGCAACCAGGTGCCGATCACCGGCATGCCCAATGCGATTGACGACAGCGCGGCCCGCAGCCCGATGCCCGAGAGCAGATCGTCGGGCAGTGAGTAGCCGAAGTAGCCCTCGAACATCGACAGGATCAACAGCAGCGAGCCGATCACCCAGTTCGCCTCGCGCGGCTTGCGGAATGCGCCGGTGAAGAACACGCGGGCCAGGTGGACCATGATCGCCGCGGAGAACATCAACGCCGCCCAGTGGTGGATCTGCCGGACGAACAGGCCGCCGCGCACCTCGAAGCTGATGTCCAGTGTGGTCTCATACGCCCGCGACATCTCGAGGCCGTTAAGCGGTTGGTACGCACCGTGATAGACGACTTCCTGCATCGACGGGTCGAAGAACAACGTCAGGTACACACCGGTGAGCAACAGCACGATGAACGAGTACAACGCGATCTCGCCGAGCAGGAACGACCAGTGACTGGGGAAGACCTTGTTGATCTGGCGCTTCATCCCGGACGCGAGGTGGTAACGCTGATCCATCGCCTCGGCTTGTTCGGCCGCGATATCGCTCAGCTTGGGAGGCGCATATCGCTCAGTTTGGGACTCATGTCGTCTTCCGTTCCCAGAATGCCGGTCCGACAGGCTCGATGAAGTTGCCGTTGGCAACCAGATACCCGCCCTTGTCAATCGTAATTGGCAACTGCGCCAACGCCCGTACCGCCGGGCCGAAGATCGGCTTGGCGAAGTGCAGCAGGTCGAACTGCGACTGATGACACGGGCACAGGATGCGGTAGGTCTGCTGCTCATAAAGCGACGCCGGGCAACCCAGGTGCGAGCACACCTTGGTGAACGCGAACAGGTCGCCGTAGTTAAAGCTTTCCTGCCCTTGGCGTTTCAGCACCTTCGACCGGTCGTTGGGCTTGATCCGGATCAACATGACCGGGTTGCGAACGCCCATCATGATCTCCGAGATCTTCTCGTGGGACTCGACGGTGCTGCCGTCCCCGTCGGATTCCCGCCACGGGAACACGGTCTCCATGCCGCCCGCGTCGATGTCCTCAGGCCGGATCTTGAGCAGGGTGTTCGGCGTCTGGCCGCTCTTGCCGGTGGAGCGCGCGAGGAAGATCGTTTCGCCGATGAACCGCGGTGTCCAGCCCGAGGTCCACAGCACGGCGGTCGGACCCTCGTACGTCGGCACCACCGGCTTCCACGGGTTCTTGATGAGGCCCCCGATGAACGCCACCACGGTGCCGAGGCCGAACGCGCCAAGGCTGATACCCAGCGACATCTTGATCAGCCGGCGGCGCTGCAACGTCGAGGTGTCCAGCGTGTCGGCCAGCTCAGCGACGATCGTCTTGCGGTCCACGTCCGACGACTGCCCGTCGTGGCGGTCCTGAACGGCGATCTCTTCGGGGATGAACTTCTTCTGGAACAGCACCGCGCCGACGCCGATCGCCAGAATCGACAGCCCGAACGTCAGCCCGTACAGCGGGGTGGCCAGCGTGTACCAGATGCTGCCCGGGGCGCCCTCGGGCTTCCACTCCCACGGCCAGAACAAAAAGATCAGCAGCAGCGCGAGACCGGAGAACCCGCCGAGAAGCAACCAGAACGCCACCCGCCGCTCGGCGCGTTTCTCGGCCCGGGTGCCCGACACCGGCCAGCGGGGTTCGCGGTAGAGGATCTCGACACCGTCGAGCGCCGTGCCGAGCTTGACCAGCTCGTCACGAGACATCTCGCTCAGTTCTTGTTCGTTGGGCACCTTCGGGTCGGTTGTCATGCGCGCGATCCGATCCAAAGAGTCACGGCGATGACACCGACGATCCCGATCAGCCACATCGCCCAGGCCTCGGCCGTGGGCCCTAAGCCGCCGAGGCCGTAGCCGCCTTCGTTGCGGGTATCGGTGGCCATCTTGATGTAGGCGATGATGTCCTTCTTCTCATCCGGGGTGAGCTGGCGGTCGGAGAACTTCGGCATGTTCTGCGGTCCGGAAAGCATCGCGGTGTAGATCTGTGCCGGGTTGGCCCCGCCCAGGTCCGGCGCGTACTTGCCCGACGACAGCGCGCCGCCCTTGCCGGTGAAGTTGTGGCAGGACGCGCAGTTCAACCGGAACAGGTCGCCGCCGCGGGCGACGTCGTCGCCGATCAACGACTCCTGGGCGATCTGGCCGCCGGGTCCGTCCCGCGGCACGGTCGGACCGCCCCCGTTGGCCTGCACATAGGCCATCAGAGCGTCGATCTGGTGCTCGTCGAAGTTCGGCGGCTTCTGCGGCGCCTGGGGGCCTTGGCCCATCGCGGGCATGCGGCCGGTGGAC
Organism: uncultured Actinomycetota bacterium; assembly: GCA_963744085.1. Taxonomy (GTDB): domain Bacteria; phylum Actinomycetota; class Actinomycetes; order Mycobacteriales; family Mycobacteriaceae; genus Mycobacterium. The sequence continues at coordinate 111,025 of CAVUSK010000005.1, read as the reverse complement.
ACCTGGAAGTAGACCGCGGCCTCGCCGACGCCCACCAGGCTCGGGCCGCGTTCGTTGATGCCTTGCAGATTCGCGCCGTGGCACGAGATGCACGACGTTTCGTAGACCTGTTTCCCGTTGCGCACCAACGAAAGTGTTGATTCGTCGGCGACGGCGACCTGAGGCTTGGGCGTCAGTGTGGCAGCGAGACCGCCGGCAAGAAGCAGGCCCGCCAACAACAGCAGGCCGGCCGATAGGCGTCGGCGTAACCGGCGTCTCTTCACAGCTCGGCTCCTCATCGGACGAAGTAGATGGTGGCGAACAGCGCGATCCAGACGATGTCGACGAAATGCCAGTAGTACGAGACGACGATCGCCGCGGTGGCCTGGGCGGGGGTGAACTTGCTCAACGTGGTGCGTACGAGCAGGTAGATGAACGCGATCAGTCCGCCGATGACGTGCAAGCCGTGGAAACCGGTGGCCAGATAGAACACCGAGCCGTAGGCGCTGCCAGGGATCGTGGTGCCGTGCGAGACGAGGTGGAGGTACTCGTAGCCCTGGCCCAAGACGAAGAAGGTGCCCATCAAGAACGTGATCACATACCAGCGGCGCAGCCCGAACACGTCGCCGCGCTCGGCCGCGAACACGCCCATCTGACAGGTGAACGACGACGCGATCAGCACGAGCGTCACCGGGACGGCCTGGTAGAGGTTCAGTTCGGTCGGGGGCGGCGGCCAGTTCCCGGCGGCCTGCGCCCGGGCCGTGAAGTACATCGCGAACAGCCCGGCAAAGAACATGAGTTCGCTGGACAGCCACACGATGGTGCCGACACTGACCATGTTGGGGCGGTTGAGCGAATGCACTCGCGACGTGATCGCGGTTCCCGAGGTCCCTACAGCGCTCGTCACAGGAAGAAGTATGACGCTTTGTAGTTGTCGAACTCCAGCGGGGGAGGGATTTGGTCACAAAGTCGCCCCATTATGTCGGGGGGCCCGCCGCGTGCGAACATCGGCGCGTGGCCGAGCCGTCAGCATTGTCGTGGCCCCGGGTGCTCTCGCAGCTGACCTCGGGCCGCGCGCTGGCGCCCGGCGAGGCGGCCTGGGCCATGGAGCAGGTGATGGCCGGCGCGGCGACACCCGCCCAGATCGCCGCGTTCGGTGTGGCGATGAAGATGAAGGGACCGACCGCCACAGAGGTCCGCGAGCTCGCCGACACGATGCTCCACCACGCCCGTCGGGTGCCCACCGGGCAGATCGGCAACGACACCGTCGACGTCGTCGGCACCGGCGGGGACGCCTCGAACTCGGTCAACCTGTCGACGATGGCGGCAATTGTGGTGGCCGCCAGCGGAATTCCGGTGATCAAGCACGGCAACCGCGCCGCGACTTCCCGCAGCGGCGGCGCCGACGTACTCGAAGCGCTCGGGCGTGCGAATAGATCTGGCGCCCGACGACGTCGCCCGCAGCGTCTCGGAGGTGGGCATCGGCTTCTGTTTCGCGCCGCTGTTTCATCCGTCGTTTCGGCACACGTCCGTTGCCCGCCGCGAGATCGGCGTGCCGACGGTGTTCAATCTGCTTGGGCCGCTTACCAATCCGGCGATGCCCAGGGCCGGGCTGGTGGGCTGCGCGTTCGAAGAGGTCGCCGAGGTGATGGCCGGGGTATTCGCCGAACGCGGGTCCAGCGTGCTCGTGGTGCGCGGCGACGACGGCCTCGACGAGCTCACCACCACCACGACGAGCTCGATCTGGCGCGTGCACGGCGGAGCGGTAGAGCGGCTGAGCTTCGACCCCGCCGACTTCGGGCTCGCCCGCGCCGAGTTGGACCACCTGCTCGGAGGTGACGCCGAGGCGAACGCCGAGGTCGCGCGGTCGATTCTGGCCGGCGCTGCCGGCGCGGTGCGGGATGCCGTGCTGCTCAACGCCGCGGGGGCGATGGTGGCCCACGCCGGGCTAGCCGGCGATGTCGGCTGGCGTGGAGCCTGGGAGACGGCGTTGGGCCGCGCTGCCACCGCGATCGACTCCGGGGCGGCCGAACAGCTGCTCGCGCATTGGGCGCAGTTCACCCAGAAGCTCTAGCGGGGCCTGGAGGTCCTGCTCCGCGGCCAGCTTCGCCGACCGGGCCGTCGACGCCCAGGCCGCCCACGATCCAGCCGAGCTGACTGGTATCGCATAACCGGGCTCGGCGGAAACGATCCGCACGCCGGGCGCCTCGAGCCACCGGGCGATCAGCGCGGTCTCCTCGACCAGCGCGCCGGCCAGGGGGTACCTCCCGCTTGCGGGGGACGGAGCCTGGGCGGGCAGCACGGTCTGCGCGCCCGCGCGCACGGCGTCGATGACCGGCATCGGCGGCACGCCGCGGCGTGCGGTGACGGCAGCGGCCAGCTGCCCGTGCCGGATCACCGCGATGTGCCAGCCGCCGTCGCCGTCCGGTGCGGCGGCGACCAGCTCGCCGACCTCGGCGAATGCTCGCAGCCGCTGGCCGCGCCACAGCGCGTCGATCGTCGCGGCCGTGTGATCGCGCAGCCGGGCGGCGGACTCGTAGCGGCGGCATGATGCGAGTTCCTCGATCTTCGCAACCGCCGCCGCCAGCGCAGAGTTGTCGCGTCCGTCGATCAGCGCCGCCGCGCGGCTCGGCGCGTCGGCGTAATCGGCGGCGGAGATGCCTCTGGCAGCCGGGCACGGCGCCACTTCGCGCTCGGGGCAGGCCGGGCCGTGCAGCGCCGAGCGGCCGAGCCGGCTGGTGCACGTGCGCACCCCGGTGAATCGGGCGAGCAGCGCAGCGGTGTCGCCGGCATCGGCACGAGTCTTAAACGGGCCGATCGCGCGCACCTGCCGCGGGGCGCGGACCACCGCGAAACGAGGGAACGCCTCATCGGTGAGCACCACCCACCACCAGCGATACGGGAACCGCGACCGCCGGTTGTAGGGCGGCGCGTGGGCGGCCAGCAGCCGCAGTTCGCGGACACCCGCCTCGAGGGCGTGTGCGCACTCCACGAAATCGACCGCGCCCGCCAGCGTCACCATCTCGGTGATCCGGGCGCGGGTGTCGCCGCCCGTGAAGTATTGACCGACTCGCCGACGCAGGTTGACCGCGGTCCCGACGTAGAGCACCTCGGCGGCCGGCCCACGGAACAGGTAGACACCGGGCCGGTGGGGCAGACCTTCGGCCAACACCCGCTTACGCCGTTGTGCCGCAGTCACATTCGGCAGGTATGCGCGCAGATCGGTGTACGTGTGCACCCCCTGGTTGCCGACCCGCTCGATCAGCGCGTGCAGGACGTCGACCGTGGCCCTGGCGTCGTCGAGCGCGCGGTGGGTGGGCATGGTGGTCACCGCGAACAGCTTGGCGAGCGCGGCGAGCCGCACGCTGGGCGCCTCTTCGCGGGACAACACGCGGCGGGCCAGGCGCACCGTGCACAGCACCGGCGGCCGCGGCCAGACGGTGTCGCAGTGCCGCGCCGCCGCCTTGAGAAAGCCGATGTCGAAGCCGGCGTTGTGAGCGACCAACACTGCGCCGCGGGCGAACTCCAAGAACATCGGCAACACCACGTCGATCTTCGGTGCGTCGCACACCATCGCCGAGGTGATGCCGGTGAGCGCAACGATCTGCGGCGGGATGTGGCGGCCCGGATCGACCAGCGTGGCGAACTCCGAAAGCACCGCGCCGCCGCGCACCTTGACCGCCCCGATTTCGGTGATCGCATCGCACTGCCCTGATGTAGCGCTGGCCCTGCCGCCGGTGGTCTCCAGGTCGACGACCACGAACGTGGTCTCGGCAAGCGTCAGTTCCGCCGCCGGGTCGACGTCGGCGAAGCTGAGTTGCTCCATGGGCCTGACGCTAGGCAGTGGCACCGACAGGTCGGCAAACCTTGTCGGTGGGTGCCGTTAACGTCGCGACCAGGACAACCGAGAGGAGGGTCGACAGGTGATCATCGACTGCGACGACTGCGCGGTACGCGGCGCGGCATGCAAGGACTGCGTGGTCAGTGTATTGATCGGTGTGCCGGATTCGTTGCGCGACGACGAGCGCGCTGCGCTGGAGGCGCTTGCCGACGCGGGACTGGCGCCGCGGCTGCGCCTGGTTCCGATCCATCGCCGCGAAGACCCGGGCGTTGCTTGAGCGGTCCGGCCGTAAGTTCGCTAGTAGCACGCACGTTCATAAGATTGCCTCTTAAATTTGCTGTCCTGTTGGACAACCCCTATGCCGTTTCGTAACCTATCTGAGACCTAAGCAGCGAACGCCTCGGCAACGGCATCTGAAGGATTCTCCAAACTTGAGTTCTGACAGTGCGCGGTGGATTCATCGCCGTCTTCGGCGATCGCTAATCAGTGCGTTGGCGGTCGTCTCTGTCTTAGGCTCCATTATCGCGGCGAGTGTGCACGCCGATCCCGCCGATGACGCGTTAGCCAAGCTCAACGAGTTGTCGCGACAGGCCGAGCAGACCACCGAAGAAATGCACACGGCGCAGCTCGATCTCGACAAGAAGCTGGCCGCCCAGAAGACCGCCGAGCGGAAACACGACGCCGATTTGGCCACCGCCGACACCGCCAGGTCGCAGCTGGCGTCGTACCAGACGACCGTCGACAAGCTCGCCGCCGCGATGTACATGGGTGCGCACACCGACAGCCTGAGCGCGATGATGACCGCGGACAGCCCGCAGCACCTCATCGACCAGATGACAGCGCAGCAGTCGGTCGCCAGCGAGATGGCCATCCAGATGAGCGGCTTCCGCTCGTTGAGTGCAAAGGCCGCAGCGGCCGAGGCCGCGTCGGCCAAATCGGCCGGCGATGCCCGCGTCGCCGCGGAGCAGGCCGCCGCGGTGCGAGCCGATGTGCAGGCCAAGCAGAGCCGGCTGCAGGTTCAGATCGCCGTCGTGAAGTCTCAGTACATGGCCTTGAGCCCCAACCAGCGTGCGGCGCTGGGAGCGCCTCCGCAGGCGCAGCCGACGCTGCCCGATGCGCCCGAAGCGCTGCCCGACCTGCCGCCGCCGGACCTGTCCGCACTTGCGGCCGTGCCCACTACGCCGGACGGTGACGTCGAGGGCAGCCCGCACGGCGGCTCTCCCGAGGCCGCGATCGTGATCCAGGCCGCGCTGAGCCGGATCGGCTCGCCGTACTCCTGGGGCGCCGCCGGTCCGAACGCCTTCGACTGCTCGGGCCTGGTGATGTGGTCGTTCCAGCAGGCCGGTGTCTCGCTGCCGCACTCGAGCCAGGCGCTGGCCGCGGGAGGTCAGCCCGTGGCCATGTCGGACATGCAGCCGGGTGACCTGGTCACGTACTACTCCGACGCCTCGCACGTGGCGATCTACATCGGCGACGGCATGATGGTGCACGCGTCCACCTACGGCACACCGGTTAAGGTGGCGCCGGTGGGCAATGCTCCGATCTACAACGTCCGTCGCTACTGAGCATCGGCTGCGGCGCCCGATCGTCGCGGCGCTCGGGCTCGCTCTGATCGTCGAGTTCGTCACCGCCGCCGCTTTGTGTTCTGCTCTTCGCGCAAGCGGTACCCCTCAAGCGGTCGCGGAAACCACCCACGCGATGCGGCTTGTCGACCGCGGCGGTCCCGCAAGGCTTCCCGGCCGCATCGCGGCGGAAATCCCCGGGGCGGTTGATGCGGTGAGTGCGTTTTGGGGCGACGACTGGCCTCGCGAGATCGTGGTGGTGACCACCGGCAGCGATACCGATTTCGCGACGCAGACCGGTGAGCCGGCCCACGACTGGACCGGCGTCGCGGCGGCGGCGGTGGCGCCGCCCGCACAACGCATCGTCTTCGCGCCCGGCGCTGACTCGATGAGTGACTCGGCATTGCGAATCGTGTTGCGCCACGAGCTTTTTCACTATGCGGCCCGATCCCGCACGGCGTTCGACGCGCCGCGCTGGCTGGTCGAGGGTGTCGCAGATTACGTCGGACGGCCCGCGGCGCCGCACCCTGGCCCGACCGCCGTGCCCGCCCGGTTGCCAACCGACGCCGACCTCGACGCCGGGGGACAACGGGGTTCTGCGGCTTACGACCGTGCCTGGTGGTTTGCGCGGTTTATCGCCGACGAGTACGGGGCGTCGGGGTTGAGGCGCATGTACGTCGAGGCGTGCGGTCCATCGCACCCCGATCCAGACCAGGCGGCCCGCACCGCGCTCGGCACCGGGATGGGCGATCTTCTGTCGCGCTGGCAGCGTTGGCTTGCTGGGTAGATTGGGCAGCCGTGACGCGGGTCCTGCTGGTTACCAACGACTTCCCGCCACGCCCGGGAGGCATTCAGGCATACCTGGAGGCCCTGACGACGCATCTGGCCGAGATGGGCGGGCACACGCTGACGGTGTATGCATCGCGCTGGAAACGCGCAGAACAATACGACAGCAACGCGCCGTTCGAAGTGGTGCGCCATCCCGGCACGCTGATGCTGCCCGTGCCGGACGTGGATGCGCGGATGCGTCAACTGATCGCTGCACGCGACATTGACACGGTCTGGTTCGGGGCGGCCGCGCCGCTGGGACTGCTGGGCCGACGCGCCCGGCAGGGGGGCGCGAGCCGGGTGATGGCCAGCACCCACGGCCACGAGGTCGGCTGGTCAATGCTTCCGGTCGCGCGCTCCGCGCTGCGCCGCATCGGCGAGGACAGCGACGTGGTGACGTACATCAGCCGCTACACCCGCGACCGCTTCGCGTCCGCGTTCGGCCCCCGAACCGCGCTGGAGCACCTGCCGCCCGGTGTCGACACCGATCGCTTCCGCCCGGATGCCGCGGCGCGAGCCGAGCTGCGTGCCCGGTACGGGCTGGGTGAGCGGCCGGTGATCGTGTGCCTGTCGCGGCTGGTGCCGCGCAAAGGCCAGGACATGCTGATCCGCGCGCTGCCGACGATCCGGTCGACGGTCGACGGCGCCGCGCTGGTGATCGTCGGCGGAGGGCCTTACCTGCCGACGCTTCGCCGGCTGGCCGGCAGCGTCGGCGTCGCCGACCACGTGATCTTCACCGAAGGCGTTGCGCCGGACGAACTTCCAGCGCACCACGCGATGGCTGACGTGTTCGCGATGCCGTGCCGAACCCGCGGGGCCGGGCTGGACGTCGAGGGGCTCGGCATCGTCTACCTGGAAGCGTCCGCTACCGGGGTGCCCGTCGTGGCCGGGCGCTCCGGGGGAGCGCCGGAGTCCGTGCAGCAGGGGCGCACCGGCCTGGTCGTCGACGGCCGATCGACCGATCAGATCGCCGAGGCGATCAGCCGGATCCTCAAGGACCCCGATCTTGCGGCGCGGATGGGCGCGGCGGGCCGGAGCTGGGTCGTCGAACACTGGCGCTGGCAGACCCACGCCGCGCGGCTGGCGACGCTGCTGACGGGTTGAGTCAGCTGTACAGCGCCTCGATCTCGCTGGCGAACCTGTCGGCGACGACCTTGCGCTTGACCTTCAATGTCGGCGTCAGTTCGCCTGTGGAGACGGTGAAGTCGACCGGCAGGATCTGGAACTTTCGGATCGCCTCGGCCTTGCTCACCGCCTGGTTGGCCTCCTTGACCGCGACGTCGATCTCGGACACCAGGTCGGGGTCGTCGGTGAGGTCCTCCACTGAGGCGGTCGCGTCTTTGCCGTGGTGCTGCTTCCACACGTCGAACGCCTCGGGGTCGATCGCGATCAGCGCGGCGATGAACGGTTTCGCGTCGCCGACCGCCATCGCCTGGCTGATCAGCGGGTGCGCGCGCAGCTGATCCTCGAGAACCGCGGGCGCGACGTTCTTGCCGCCCGCAGTCACGATGATCTCCTTCTTGCGCCCGACGATCGACAAGAAGCCCGCGTCGTCGATGCTGCCCAGGTCGCCGGTGTGGAACCACCCCTGAGTGTCGATGGCCTCCTGGGTGGCCTTCTCGTTGCGCCAGTAGCCGCTGAACACGACGCCGCCTTTGACCAGGAGTTCACCGTCGTCGGCGACGGCCATGCTGTTGCCCGGCACCAGCTTTCCGACCGAGCCGACCTTGAGGTCGCCGACCCGGTTCACCGTGATCGCGGCGCTGGTCTCGGTGAGCCCGTAGCCCTCGTAGATCGAGACCCCGACGCCGCGGTAGAAGTGGCCGAGCCGCGCGCCCAGCGGAGCGCCGCCGGAGATCGACGCGGTGCAGTTGCCGCCCAGCGCGGCGCGCAGCTTGCCGTACACCAGCCGGTCGAAGACAAAGTGTTTGGCGCGCAGCAGCACGCCGGGGCCGCCGGTGTCGTGCGCCTTGCTCCACTCGATCGCGGTCTGGGCGGCGGCGTCGAAGATCTTGCCCCTGCCGACGTCGCGGGCGTTCAGTTCGGCGGTGTTGTACACCTTCTCGAACACGCGCGGCACCGACACCACGACCGTCGGTTTGAACAGGCCGAACATTCCCACCAGGTTCTTGATGTCGCTGGTGTATCCGAGCGTGACCTTGTTTGCGAACGCGGTCAGCGACAGCGCCCGCGACAGCACGTGGGCCATCGGCAGAAACACCAGCAGCCGCCCACCCTTGCGCAACAGGGTGGGAAAGCAGGCGGATGCGCCGCGGATCTCATTCACCAGGTTGGAGTGCGTGAGCTGGACTCCTTTGGGCCGGCCGGTGGTGCCCGAGGTGTAGATCAGCGTGGCCGCGTCGTCGGCGTGCAGACCGGCCAGCCGTTCGTCCAATTCGCTTGTGGCCACTGACTTTCCGGCCTCGGAGAGCTCCTCGATCGCGCCCGGGCCCGATGACTCGATCCGCAGCACCTTGCGCAGCGCAGGCAGCTCGCCGGCCAGCTCCTTGACCGTCTGAGCGTGCGCCTCGGTCTCGGTGAATGCCAGCACCGCGGCGGAATCCTCCAGCACCCAGCGCACCTGGTCGGGCGAGCTGGTTTCGTAGATCGGGACCGTCACCGCGCCGACCGACAGAATCGCGTAGTCGAGGATCGCCCACTCGTAGCGGGTAGCCGACAGGATCGCCACCCGGTCGCCTGCGTTCACTCCCTCGGCGATCAGGCCCAGCGCGGCGGCCCGGACCTGGGCCGCGGCCTGCGCGCACGTCACGTCCGTCCATACGCCGTCGACGAGGCGTTGGAAGATCACGTGATCCGGATCGTCGCGTTCATGCTCGAACACGGAGCTGGCGACGTTGTCGTTCTCCGCGACGGAAAACGACGCGGGATGAGTCAATTCAAGCACGCCGTACACCCTAGTCACGCCTATGGGAAGCTGTTGGGCCATGCACAGCATTCAGGTCGCCGACCAGACCTTCGTCGCCGCGAACCCGCTAGACGTGGGCAAAGCCGTGTCTGACGCGGCGCGCTGGCGACGGTGGTGGCCGGATCTGCGGCTGGATGTGGTCGAGGAACGCGGCGCCAAGGGGATTCGGTGGACGGTCACCGGCGCCCTGACCGGAACCATGGAGGTGTGGCTCGAGCCCATGCTCGACGGGGTGATCCTGAACTATTTCCTGCACGCCGAACCGGCGGGCGCCGCCGCATGGGAGGTGGCACGGATGGACCTCGCCAAGGCCAACCATCAGCGCAGGGTGGCGGGCAAACGGATGGCGTTCGAGGTCAAGATGAGCCTGGAGCGGGCGCGACCAGTGGGGACGCCGCCGCCCTCCTGAGCACGGTACCGTTTCTGACGTGGCGGACACGACGGCGCAGACTATCTACATCGATGCGGACCCGAAGACAGTGATGGACGTGATCGCCGACATCGGCTCCTATCCGCAGTGGGTGTCGGAGTACACCGAAGCCGAGGTGCTCGAGGCCGATGCCGACGGCTATCCCAAGACGGCCCGGCTGGTGCTCGACGCGACCGTGCTCAAGGACACGATGGTGCTGTCCTACGACTGGCCTGCCGACCACAAGTCGGTCAAGTGGCATCTGGTGTCCAGTTCGCTGCTGCGGTCGCTGAATGGCGCGTACCGCTTGTCGCCCAAGGGATCTGGAACAGACGTCACCTACGAGCTGACGGTCGACTTACTCATCCCGATGATCGGATTGCTTAAGCGCAAGGCCGAGCGTAGGTTGACCGACACCGCATTGAAGGACCTCAAGAAACGAGTCGAGGCTGAGTGAGTCACCGCCCGCCGCTCTGCGGATCAGTCTCTTCGTCGGGAAGGGCGGGGTAGGAAAGTCGACGCTGGCCGCGGCCACCGCTGTCAGTGATGCGCGCGCCGGTTTCCGGGTGCTCGCGGTCTCCACCGACCAGGCGCACTCGCTCGGCGACGTGTTCGGTGTGCCGGTGGTCCCCACCGGAGAACGCCGGGCCACCCGGGTGCTGGAGGACGACGTCGACGCCGACGGCGGTTTCCTCGACGCGCTCGCGCTCGACACCCTTGCGCTGCTGGAGTCTCGCTGGCAGGAGGTCACCCGCCCGCTCGCCGACCGTTTCCCCGATTCCGAGCTGGCCGACGTTGCGCCGGAGGAACTGTCGGCGCTGCCCGGAATTCAAGAGGTGCTCGGCCTTCACGAGGTCGGCGAACTCGCTGCCTCGGGAGAGTGGGATCACGTCGTGGTCGACTGCGCGTCGACAGCCGACGCGTTGCGGATGCTGACGCTGCCCGCGACGTTCGGCATGTACCTCGAGCGCGCGTGGCCGCGGCATCGGCGGCTGGCGCGCGCGGCCGAGGACGCCGGCTCGGCCGCGGTGGTGGGTCTGCTGGAACGGATGACTGCGGGGATGGAGGACCTCGGCGCGCTGCTGACCGACGGCTCGCGGGTGGGCGCGCACCTGGTGTTGACACCCGAGCGCGTGGTCGCCGCGGAGGCGGCCCGGACGCTGGGGGCGCTCTCGCTGATGGGCGTGCGCGTCGACGAGCTGATCGTCAATCAGATTCTCGTCAAGGACGATTCCTACGAGTACCGCAATCTGCCAGATCATCCGGCGTTCGACTGGTACGCCGAACGCATCGCCGAACAGCAGGCGGTGCTCGACGAGCTGGCGGCCACGATCGGTGACGTCGAGCTGGTGCTGGCCCCCCATCTGGCCAGCGAGCCGATCGGGCCGAAAGCGCTCATGGACCTGCTCGACACGGTGCGCCGCCTCGACGGCTCGCCTCTGCCCGCGCCGATCCAGCCGGTCGTCGACCGCGAGTCCGGGTCGGGTCTCGAGGCCGTTTACCGGTTGCGTCTAGAGTTGCCGCAGGTCGATGCCGGCTCGTTGACGTTGGGTCGAGTCGGCGACGACCTGATCATCGGTTCTTCAGGGATGAGGCGCCGGGTCCGGCTAGCGTCTGTGTTGCGACGGTGCATCGTCTCCGACGCCGCGCTGCGAGGCAGTGAACTGACAGTCCGATTTCGACCCAACCCGGAGGTGTGGCCGGCGTGAGAGGCGTGCACCCCGACATCCCCCCGGAGCTGCGGCAGTTGGCGCAGGCGATGCTGGATCGCCTGGATCCCGCGGTCCGTGCGGCCGCGGCGCTCGCGAAGGGCCGCGGCGACTCGCCGGGAAAGTGCCAGCAGGTGTGGTGCCCGGTGTGTGCGCTGGCCGCGCTGGCCCAAGGTGAGCAACACCCGATGCTGGACGTGGTCGCCGAGCACAGCGTGGCACTGCTGACGATCGTGCGCGCGCTCGTCGACGCCGACCAGACGCCAACGCCGCCAAACGGCGACGGGCCGGCCGGTCCGGCTGGGCCGGCGCCGCCATCCTCGAACGGGTATCAGAAGATACCGATCAATATTGATTCACAATGACGGCGCCCACGCCGCGTGGGTAAAGTTGGCGAAAAGCTTCGACGGTGCGCCCCGACCAGGAGGGTCCATGTGGTATTGGCTGCTCAAGTATGTCTTCATGGGACCCTTACTCACTTTGGTAACGCGGCCGAAAACCGAAGGACTTGAACATATCCCGGACTCGGGGCCGGCGATCCTGGCGAGCAACCACCTCGCCGTCGTGGACAGCTTCGTCAAGCCACTCGTCATCAAACGTCGCATCACGTTCCTGGCCAAAGCCGAGTACTTCACAGGCACGGGCCTGAAGGGCTGGTTCACGCGCTGGTTCTACACCGCGGCGGGTCAGGTGCCGATCGACCGCACCAATGCCGACGCCGCCCAAGCCGCGCTCGACACGGCCAAGCGGCTGCTCGACGACGGGAAGCTGCTCGGCATGTACCCCGAGGGCAGCCGCTCGCCGGACGGGCGGCTGTACAAGGGCAAGACCGGCCTGGCCCGGCTGGCGCTGGAAACGGGCGTGCCGGTCATTCCGATCGCGCTGATCAACACCGACGCCGTCAACCCGCCGGGCAGCAAGATGTGGCGGTTCGGCAAGGTGACCGTGCGCGTCGGCAAGCCGCTCGACTTCACCCGCTTCGAGGGTCTGGCCGGCAACCGCTTCATCGAGCGCGCGGTGATCGACGAGGTGATGTACGAGCTGATGCAGCTGTCCGGCCAGGAGTACGTCGACCTCTACGCTGCCGACGTCAAGGAAGGCAAGGCCGTCGAGCCCGTCACGTCTGGGCAGCCAGCGGCGGCTTAGCGGGCCGCGGCGCCGCCGCAACGACGGTGGCGCCCGCCACCGCGATCACCGCAAGCGCCCACCACACGTAGGACGCGCCCGCGAGCTGTCGCCACCACGACGCCGTCGCCTCGTGGAACTTGGGAAGCAAATCGATTGTGGGCCATACCATTAGCGCCACCCCGATGGCCGCCACCGCGGCCAGAGCCGGGTTGCGTCGCCGGTAGGCCAGCACCGCGGTGACCGTCACCGTCGGCAGGGCCCATACCCAGTGGTGCGACCACGACACCGGCGAGACGACCAGCCCGAACAGTGCTACACAGACCAGCGCCAGCATGGGCTCCCCGGCGCGCAGGACGCGCTGCACCGCCCACAGGGTCAACCCCAGCACCAGCAGCGAGGCCAGAGCCCACAGGCTGACTTTCAGCGAGGGCGTCAGGTTCAGGCGGGCCAGCATGCCGGTGATGTTCTGATTGGTGTTGACCCCCGACGGGCCGATGCGATCGGTTTCGTAGACGGTGGAGGTCCAGTACTCGAGCGAATCGCGCCACGCCAACAGCGCGCCGACCAGGGTCGCGACAGCGAACGTGACGACGGCGGTCAGCACTGCGCGGCCGTCGCGGCGTAGCGCGAAGTACAGCAGGAACACCGCGGGGGTGAGCTTCACCGCGATGGCCAACCCCACCAGCAGGCCACGTGGCCACGGCGTGCGTCGCGGCACGCAGTCGGCCAGCACCAGCGTCATCAGAACGACGTTGATCTGGCCGTACGCGAGGTTCGACTGGATCGGCTCCAGGTAGAGCACCGCCAGCGCCGCGATGGCGGCGGCCGGCCAGACGCGCCGTCCCGGCACGTCCAGACCGGTCAGCACGATGGCCATCGCGACGATCGTCAACACCAGCGTGATCACCGTGATCACCACGCTCGCGGTGGGGAACGCGATCCAGGTGAGCGGTACGAAGAGGACGGCCGCCAGTGGGGGATACGTGAACGGAAGATCCAGTCGGTTCCCGGTGTGGAACAGGACATCCCCGTACAGCGGGCGGTGAGCCAGCCAGGCCTGCGCCCCCAGCCGGTAGACCTCGACGTCGACGCGGTACGGCGTGTGCCCGAGTACCTGCCAGGCGGCCACCGCGAGAGCGCCGAGGGTCAGCAGCTGACACACCCGCCAGGACCAGCGCACAACCATGACCGGGCAGCCTATCGTTTTGCCCGTGCACCTCACGCTGGAGTTGGACCTCGTCGCGCACGGGCGCCTGCCGTTGTTCTGCTGCCTGATTGCTTTTCTGCTCACGTTCCTCGTGACGCGCACGATCGTGCGTTACATCCGCCATCATGCCGACAGTGACGCTCCGCGCAAGTGGTGGCAGCCGCGCAACATCGGCCACGGCGGTCTGCATATCCATCACGTGGTGATCGGGGTGATTCTGGTGATGATCTCCGGCGTCACGATGGTGACGTTGGCCGTCGACGGTGGCGCGCCCGAATTCACGATTGCCGCAATATTTTTCGGTATCGGTGCGGCCCTGGTTCTCGACGAGTTCGCGTTGATACTGCATCTGGAGGACGTCTATTGGGCGGAGGACGGGCGCACCTCGGTGGACGCGGTGTTCGCGGCGGTTGCCGTTGCCGGGCTGCTGATCATGGGCTTCAGTCCGCTGTCCTTTTTCAATATCGGGATCTGGCGTGAGGACCATTCGGTCCTGATCAGGGCGAGCGTGGTCGCGTTGGCCGTGCTGACGTTGGCGCTGGCGGTCATCGTGCTGCTCAAGGGGAAGGTGTGGACCGGGCTTGTCGGCATGTTCATCACCCCGCTGCTGTTCGTCGGTGCGATCCGGCTGTCGCGGCCGCATGCGCCGTGGGCGCGGTGGCGGTACACCGACAAGCCGCGCAAGATGCACCGGGCGCTGGATCGGGAGCGGTACATGCGACGCCCGATAATCCAGGCCAAGCTGTGGTTGCAGCACACCATCGCCGGCGAGCCGCACTTTCCCGACGACAGAGAAGTCAACGAACAACTCGACCGCGAGATCCACGCCGCGCCGGCGCCGCCGGAAGCCCCGGCGAACGCGCGGGAAGCGGCTGTGTAGGGCCCGCGCGTGCGCTACTTCTACGACACCGAGTTCATCGACGACGGCCGCACGATCGAGCTCGTCTCGATCGGCGTGGCCGCCGAGGACGGCCGCGAGTACTACGCGATCTCAACGGAATTCAACCCCGAACGCGCGGGCCGCTGGGTGCGCACCCATGTGTTGCCCAAGCTGCCGTCCCCGTCGTCGCCACTGTGGCGCTCGCGCAGGCAGATCCGCTCCGAGCTGGAGGACTTCTTCGGCATCGACGACCCGGATGGAATCGGGGAGCCCGTCGAGCTGTGGGCCTGGGTGGGCGCCTACGACCATGTCGCGCTGTGCCAGCTGTGGGGCCCGATGACGGCCCTGCCACCGGCGATCCCGCGGTTCACCCGGGAGCTGCGGCAGTACTGGGAGGAGCGGGGATGCCCCCGGATGCCGCCGCGACCCCGCGACGCGCACGACGCCCTGGTGGACGCGCGTCACAACCTGCACCGATTCCGGCTCATGACGGGGGCCTTACCATATACGGGTGAACTGGACCGTTGACATCCCGATCGACCAGCTGCCGTCGCTGCCGCCGTTGCCTGCGGATTTGCGCGCGCGACTGGACGCTGCGTTGGCCAAACCGGCCGCCCAGCAGCCCACTTGGCCGACCGATCAAGCCAAAGCGATGCGGACGGTCCTCGAGAGCGTGCCGACCATCACCGTCGCGTCAGAAGTTCAGAAGCTGGCGGGCCTGCTCTCCGACGTCGCGCAGGGCAAGGCGTTCATGCTGCAGGGCGGGGACTGCGCCGAGACGTTCGTCGACAACACCGAGCCGCACATCCGCGGCAACATCCGAACGTTGCTGCAGATGGCGGTGGTGCTGACCTACGGCGCCAGCGTGCCGGTGATCAAGGTGGCCCGCGTCGCAGGACAGTACGCCAAGCCGCGGTCGTCTGACATCGACGCGCTGGGACTGCGGTCCTATCGCGGCGACATGATCAACGGGTTCCCCCCGGACGCTGCCGCCCGTGTGCACGACCCGTCGCGGCTGGTGCGTGCCTACGCGAACGCCAGCGCGGCGATGAACCTGGTCCGGGCGCTCACGTCGTCGGGCCTGGCGTCGCTGCACTTGGTGCACGACTGGAACCGCGAGTTCGTCAGGACCTCGCCGGCGGGCGCCCGCTATGAGGCGCTGGCCAGCGAGATCGACCGCGGGTTGACGTTCATGAGCGCGTGCGGCGTCGACGACCGCAACCTGCAGACGGCCGAGATCTACGCCAGCCACGAGGCGCTGGTGCTCGACTACGAGCGGGCCATGCTGCGGCTGGCAGAGAACGAGGCCGGCGAGCCCGCGTTGTACGACTTGTCGGCGCATTACGTGTGGATCGGGGAGCGCACCCGTCAGCTCGACGGCGCCCACATCGCGTTCGCGGAGGTGATCGCGAACCCGATCGGCGTGAAGATCGGCCCGACGATGACACCGGAACTCGCGGTTGAGTACGTCGAACGGCTGGATCCGCACAACAAGCCGGGTCGGCTCACGCTGGTCAGCCGGCTGGGCAACAACAAGGTTCGTGACCTGCTGCCGCCGATCATCGAGAAGGTGCAGGCCACCGGTCACCAGGTGATCTGGCAGTGCGACCCGATGCACGGCAACACCCACGAGTCGTCCACCGGGTTGAAGACACGGCATTTCGACCGGATAGTCGACGAGGTGCAGGGCTTCTTCGAGGTGCACCGCGCGCTGGGCACGCATCCGGGCGGCATCCACGTCGAGATCACGGGCGAGAACGTCACCGAGTGTCTCGGTGGGGCGCAGGACATTTCGGACACCGACCTTGCCGGGCGCTACGAGACCGCGTGCGACCCACGGTTGAACACGCAGCAGTCACTCGAACTCGCGTTTCTCGTCGCGGAGATGCTCCGCGATTAGATCAGGCCGATGATGTTGGTGCCCAGTGTCCAGGCGGCGGCGGCCACGAGGCCCGTCAGAATCAGCACCGCGGCCACCCAGAACCACACCATCCGCCTGGCCCGCTGCCGGGCCCAGTAGAATTCGCTGAGGTCGATGCCCGCGAATTGACCTGGTGTCCTTGGGGATTCGTCGCGTTGCCAGTCCTGCGGGCCGGGCGTCATCTGTCGTGTGGGGTGACGCTGCGGCGGGGCGGTCGCCTGGCGGGCAGACGCATGCTGGGCGGAGTTCGTCGGGGCCGGCACCCGGAAATCGGGCAGTGCGAGTTCGTCGGCGATCGCGTCCAGTTCCGCAGCCATCTCCTGGGCGTCGGCGAACCGGTCGGCTGCGTTGCGGGCGGTTGCGTGGCGCACCAGGTCGTCGAATTGTGTTGGTACGCCCCGAATGACTGCGCTGGGCGGGGGCACGTCGTTGTCCATCCGCGCGTACGCCACGGCCAGTGAGCTGTCGCCGCCGAACGGTGTGACACCGGTCAGCAGCTCGTAGATCAGGATGCCGCAGGCGTACACGTCGCTGCGCGGGCCCGCGTCGCCACTGCTGACCTGTTCGGGCGACAGGTACGCCGCGGTGCCCAAAATCACGCTGTCAGAAGTGATCTTCGCGCCGGCCACCGCACGCACGAGACCGAAGTCAGCGATCTTGACCTCACCTTCGTCTGAGATCAGCACGTTCTCCGGTTTCACGTCGCGGTGAACCAGTCCACTGCGGTGGGCCACCGCCAGCCCGCCCAGCACCGGGCGCAGCACCGCCGCGACGGCGTGGGGCGGCATTGGACCGCGTTCGCGCAGCAGTTCTCGAAGCGTCCCGCCCTCGACGAGCTCCATCACAAGAAACGGGTGGCGGCCGTCGACACCCTGGTCGTAAACCGCCACCAACCCAGGGTCTTTCAACCGCGCAACCGCACGCGCCTCGAGCTCGAAGCGGGTCAGGAACTGCTGATCGCCGGCGTAGCGCGACTCCATCACCTTGATCGCCACCGGGCGGTCCAGGCGGGCGTCGAGCCCGCGGTACACCGACGACATGCCGCCGGTGGCGATGATCGCATCGACGCGGTAGCGGCCGTCCAGCACGGCGCCGACCAAGGGGTCGGGTCTGACCCGGTGGGCCTCCATCGAAATCATGGTAGCCATCCGCGGCGCGTTCTAGACTCAGCGCGGTGAGCAGTGTTCCGGCCGGTGACGACGTATTAGACCCCGACGAACCGATGTACGACCTGCCCAGAGTTGCCGAAATGCTTGGTGTTGCGGTGACGAGAGTGCATCAGCACCTGCGCGACGGGCATCTGCTCGCGGTGCGCCGCGACGGCGCCGTGATGGTGCCGCAGGCCTTCTTCACCGACACCGGGAACGTGGTCAAGAGCCTGCCGGGACTGCTCGCGGTGTTGCGCGACGGCGGCTATCGCGACACCGAGATGTTGCGGTGGCTGTTCGCTCCGGACGACTCGCTGAACGTGATACGCGATGGCACTCGCGAGCCGCTCACGAATGCCCGGCCGGTTGATGCCCTGCATTCTCATCAGGCTCGAGAAGTGGTGCGGCGGGCGCAGGCTCTCGCGTATTGAGCGCGCGCCAGGCGACGAGTGCGCACGCGGTCGCGATCCCGACGTGGATCCACGAGTACATGCCGTGACTGCCGTCGGGCTTGAAAATCACCATGATCCACGTCGAGAACCCCGCGATCGCGGCGATCCACGCCCGCGACTGCGTCAGCGCCGACATCACCGCCAGCGGCCAGGTGTAGTACCACGGCAGCGCAGCGGGCACGAACAGCACCACCACGATCATCGCGCAGGCGATGCCGATCAGCGCCTCGCGGTCGTCGTGGCGGAACCGCCACCACAGCACCGGAAGCGCGACGACGATGATGCCGATGCCGATCAGTCGGGTGACTTCGAGCACCGCATAGAACTGGACGCCGACGAATAGGCCGCCGAACACGTTGATCAGGTTGGCGGCCGCCGTCGGCACGGTCAGCCAGTTGATGATCTTCACCGAACCGGCAAGCGCGGTCAGCCAACCAAGACCGACGTCGGCCGCCACGGACAACACCGCGAAGACCGCGACGAAGATCAACACCGAACCCACGGCGGCCATCGCGAATGCCGTCAGGGCGCCGCGTTGACGCCGCTTCCGCAGTTGGCGCACCCACACCCACACCAGAAACGGCAGCGCCAGTCCTGCAGTGGCTTTGACGGCCACACCAACGGCCACGACCGCAACACCGGCAACCGGACGGCGGTCCATCGTCAGTGCGATGCCGGCCATCATCAGGCCCACCATCAGCATCTCGTTGTGCACCCCGCCCATCAGGTGGATGATCACCAGCGGGTTCAGCACGCAAATCCACAGCGCCGCAGCGCCGTTGGTGCCGATGTGGCGGGCAATCCGCGGCGCCGCCCAGATCAACAGGGCAAGCCCGGGCAACATGCACAACCGCAGCACCATCGTGCCGGCCACGACGTTGTCGCCGACCAGCATCGTGACGAACTTCGCCACCAGAATGAAGGCGGGCCCATACGGCGCCGTGGTAGTGCTCCAGATCGGACTCACGTTGTCCAACAAGTCATTCGGGTTCTCGACCGGACCCACCAAGTAGGGGTCGAGGCCGTCTCGCAGCAGCGCGCCCTGCGCGAGGTAGGAGTACGTGTCGCGACTGAACACGGGGACACTCAACAGCAGCGGCGCGAGCCAGAAGGCGGTCGTCGCCTTCATCTGGTATTCGTCGGCGTGACCGTCAATGACGCACCGCCCCAACCAAATCCACGCGGTCAGCATCAACGCGACACCGATCCACAGGGTCACCGACGACAGCACCAACCCGTGGCCGAAACGCAGCCACGACAGGTGCAGCGTTTCAAGCAGCGGGTCGTGCAACCGGGTGCTGCCGGCGCCGAGGCCACCCGCGGTGATCATTGCCGCGCCGAGGCACCCGAGCAGCGCAGGCCGCCCGTCGCGGACCGCGATGAACTCGCGCAGCCGAGAGAGGTGGCTTGGCATGCCCGTCATGCCGACCGGTTCGATGCCAATCGGGCGAGTTCGAGAAGGCCGACCTTGGCCGGCCCGGCGATCGGCGCGGCGCCCAGCACGTCGACCGCGCGCTCGGTGAGGGTGTTGATGCGGCTTTCGACCGCGGCCAGCGCCCCGACGGTGGTGATCACCTCACACAGCTCTCGCACCTGATCCTCGGACAGCTCCGTGCCGATCGACGTCCGCAGCAGCTCCGCGGCGGCCGGGTCACGCTGTTCGGCCCGTTCGACGGCCTCGGCCAGCAGCACTGTGCGTTTCCCCGAGCGCAGGTCATCTCCGGACGGCTTGCCCGTCACCGCCGGATCCCCGAACACCCCGAGCACGTCGTCGCGCAGCTGGAACGCGACCCCGAGGGCGGTGCCGAACTCGTGGAAAGCGGCGAGCACGTCGGGACGGTCGGCCGCCGCGGCCACGCCCATCTGCAAAGGGCGTGTCACGGTGTAGGAGGCCGTCTTGTAGGTGTTGACGTTCATCGCCGACGCGATCGACGCCGCGCCGCTCGCCTCCGCGACGATGTCGAGGTACTGGCCACCGAGCACCTCGGTCCGGATGTCGGCCCATACGTTCTGAAGTCGTCGTCGCGCGTCGTCCGACAGCTCGGCGGTGACGACGATGTCGTCGGCCCACACCAGTGCGAGGTCACCGAGCAGGATGGCGGCCGACACCCCGAATTGAGAAGCCGACCCCCGCCAGCCGCTGTCGCGGTGCATGTCGGCGAACCGCACGTGGACGGTGGGCATGCCCCTGCGCGTCGCGGACCCGTCGATGACGTCGTCGTGCACCAAAGCGCAGGCGTGCAACAACTCCAGTGCCGCGAACAGCCGCAACATCTCAGGGTTGACGGGGTCGGGATCGTCGGTGACCGCTCGCCAGCCCCAGTACGCGAACGCGGGCCGCAGGCGCTTGCCGCCGCTGAGCACGAACTCCTCGAGCGCACCGGTCAGCGCGCTGTAGTCGGAGCCGATATAGGCGGCGTCGCGGCGTCGCGCGCTCATGTACTCGCGAAGCTGGTCGGTGACCGCGCCGGCCAGCTGCAGAGCCGACGGTGCGGCTGCTCCCTTACCTTGACGGCTCAGTGCGCTTCCCTTCACTACGCTTCATTACCAGTGCGGGCCGTCCTTCAGGGTAAGGCGCGAACCCGCACTTAGCTGCAGGAACATACGTGAGGATGCGATGGCCGCGAAGAGGATCCCGCTCGAGGTGCTGCTCGGTAATCCGGATAAGGCCGGTCCACAGATCTCGCCGGACGGCAATCGGCTGACCTATGTCGCGCCGCTTGACGGCGTCCTGAATCTGTGGCTCGGTACCGTCGGCGGTGAGTTCGAGCCGATCACACATGACACCGACCGTGGCATCAGCGATTACATGTGGTGTCACGACGATCGTCACCTGATCTACGCCCAGGACAAGGCCGGCGACGAGAACTGGCACATTTTCACGATCGATCTCGAGACGAATGAGATCGTCGACCGCACGCCGTTCGAAGGCGTGCAGGCCGGGATAATCGCGCACAAGCGCGAGCATCCGAGCGAAGTGTTGATCAGGCTCAACAAAGACAACCCGCAATTGCACGACGTCTGGCACTTGAACCTCCAGACGGGTGATCTGAAGAAGGTCGCGGAGAATCCCGGCTTCGTCGGATGGGCGGTCGACCAAGACCTCAGAGTGCGTGCAGCCGTCGCCCCCCAGCCCGACGGCGGCATGCAGATTGTCGTCTGCGACACCGACGACGGGCAATGGCGGCCGTTCGTGACCTATGGGGCCGAGGATGCATTGATCGCCGGCCCGGTCGGCTTCAACGGGGACAACACAGGCATGTACATCATGTCGTCGATCGGCGTGAACGCCTCCCGCGTCCTGCTGAAGAACGTGGCAACAGGCGAGGAAGAGGTGATCGCCGAGGATCCCACGTACGACTGCGTGAACATCACGCTCGAGCCGGTCACCCGCAAGCCGCAGATCGCGTGGTTCCTCAAGGACAGACTCGAATACGTCGTTCTGGACCCGTCGATCCAACCCGACCTCGACGCGATCGCGAGCATCCAGCCCGGCGAATTCGCGATCATGGACCGCGATCATGCGGACGAGACGTGGCTGATCGTGTTCGACAGCGATGTCGGTCCCGTGAAGTTCTACGTGTACGACCGCAAGACGAAGAGCGCGCGGTTTCTGTTCGCGCACAAGCCGGAACTCGAGACCTACGAGCTCGCGCCGATGGAGCCCTTTGCGTTCAGGAGCCGTGACGGGCTCGATGTGCACGGCTATCTGAGCTTCCCGATCGGCCAGCGCGCAAACCTGCCGACCGTCGTCAACGTCCACGGCGGGCCCTGGGTCCGCGACTCGTGGGGATTCGACCCCGAAGCGCAATGGCTGGCCAATCGCGGCTACCTCTGCATCCAGGTCAACTACCGCGGCTCACTCGGTTACGGCAAAGACTTCATCAACGCCGGTGACAAGGAGTGGGGCGGCAAGATGCAGGACGACATCACCGATGCGGTTCGGTGGGCGATCGATCAGGGCTACGCCGATCCGGAGCGCATCTGCATCTACGGCGGTTCGTACGGCGGTTACGCCGCGCTGGCGGGGGCGACGTTCACACCGGAGCTGTACAAGTGCGTGATCGCGATGTGCGGCCCGGCGAATCTCAAGTCGTTCATCGAGTCGATCCCGCCCTATTGGACTCCGATGATCGCGATGTTCAAGAAACGGGTAGGTGATCCGGAGACCGAAGAGGACTTTCTGTGGTCGCGATCACCACTGTCGGCGGTCGACAACATCGTGGCACCCATGCTCGTCGCGCACGGCGCGAACGACCCGCGTGTGAAGCTCGCCGAAACGGAGCAGATCACGGCGGCAATGAAAAGCAAGGGGATCGATCACGAACTCGTGGTCTTCGACGACGAAGGCCACGGGTTCGTCAAGCCGACGAACCGGCTGAGGTTCTATGAATTAGCCGAGACATTCTTGGCCGACCATCTTTGAGTTAGTGTCCGTGCGGTTCGACGAACCTCGGCGACTGGTCGCGGTTGACCCACGCGAACGAACCGATCAGCACCGCAACCAGGAGCGCCGACAGCCCCATCCAGATGGCGGCGCCGGTGAACGAGCGTGCACTGGGATCGGTGTAGCGGGCCTGGGCGGTCATCGTCGTCACCACGCCCGGCTTGAGTTTCCACTCGACGACCTGCGAATCCACCTGGTCACCATTCGTCGACGTGACCGCGCCGGGGAACGACACCGACAGCGTCACGTCGGCGTTGGGGTCGGTTAACGCCGTCAGGTCCGCCCGGCCCTCCAGAATCACCGAGTCGCCCGCTCGCCGCAGCGAGATGTCCACCCCGGCCGCGTCATGGTTCATGTTCGCCAGCTGGGGAAGCTCGGCGAACGTGAGGTCGGAGAACACGGCCTGCGATCCGACGTAGCCGTCGTTGGAGTAGTCGGAGATCGCGACCTTCTCGCTGAACGGCAGCCCGCCGCCGTTGAACTGCGGGCCCTTGTCGTCGGCGTTGCGCGGCTTCGACGTGGCGGTGATCTGCCCGGAGACTCGGTCGTCCGGGGAGATCGTGATCGACGCCCGGACGCGCACGCAGCCGGTCGCCAGTGGTATCAGGGCCAGCAGGACGAGTAGCGCAACCGCGCGACGGCGCCGGGGCGTCAGCACGGGGTCATCTTAGAGGGGCAGCTTGCGGCCCAGGATCGCGAACGCGCGCGGATCCCCGGCGAAGTGGTGTTCCCGGACGATGTCGGTGAAGCCCAGCCGTCGGTAGAGCCGCCATGCGCGGTTGTCCTCGCCGCGGATCTCGGGTGTCGACAGCAGCACGTACTCCTCGCCGCGGCCGGCCAGAAGCCGCCGGGTCAGCGCTTCGCCCAGCCCGCGGCCCTGCGCGCTGGGGTGAATGTGCAGCTCGGTCAGCTCGAAGTAGCTGTTCATCAGCGAGCCGATCTCGGCGTGTGCCAGCCCGGCTCGGCGCATTCCCTGCAGCACCTGCTGCTGCCACCACTGGTCAGGAGACCCGCAGTAGCCGTATGCGACGCCGATCATCGGCGCGTCGCGCAGCGCCTCTGACGGCCGTTGGCCGTCCGGCCCGTCGGCCACGTCGACCGCCGCGACGGCTTGCCAGCCCCTGCGCCGACTGTGCTCCATCCACATCGACGCACGGTGGTCCTCGGTCCCCCGGGGATAGCGCATGGCGTCGACGTAGATCGCCAGCGCGTCGCCCAGCCGGCGTTGCATGTCGCGCGGCGACAGATCGATCAGAAATGTCACCACGTCCCCATTATCGTGTGCACACTGAGGTCACCCGCGCTACCTATCACCCTTGGGCACCTATAGAATCGGCCGATCAACTAGGTGGTACGGCCGCCAGTGGCCTCGTATCATGACTGTCAGTTGCTCGACAATACGGGCACCAATCGGGATCGCAGCGGCGGCAAGGAGGGACGAATGCCACTCTCCGATCATGAGCAGCGCATGCTCGACGAGATCGAGAGCGCGCTGTATGCCGAGGATCCCAAGTTCGCCTCGAGTGTTCGTGGCGGCACACTACGCGCTCCCACCACGCGCCGGCGGATCCAGGGGGTGGCGCTCTTCGTGATCGGGCTGGCGATGCTGGTGTCCGGTGTCGCGTTCAAGGCCACGATGATCGGATCCTTCCCCATCCTGTCGGTCCTCGGGTTTCTCGTGATGTTCGGTGGCGTGATTTTCGCGATCACCGGGCCGCGGGTGTCGAAGACCGGTGACCGCCCGGCGTCGGGCGGACAAAAGCGGCGCGTCAAGGGATCCGGCGGATCGTTCACCAGCCGGATGGAAGACCGCTTCCGCCGTCGTTTCGACGGCTGACCTCTTTTCCTCCTTTCAGGGGTGACCCAGTACGGGTCGCCCCTTTTTTGTGGGGAGAGGTGGAGGACACACATGCAGAATTGCTAGGATGGGGAGCAATGTGGGGGATTGTGGGGTAAAGTGGCGGACATCGGGACCCCAGGGGGTTCCGAGGGTGTGGCAGGAGGACGCGCAGTGTTCCTTGGCACCTACACGCCCAAGCTCGACGACAAGGGGCGGCTCACGCTGCCCGCGAAGTTCCGGGATGCGCTGGCAGGAGGGCTGATGGTCACCAAGAGCCAAGACCGCAGTCTCGCCGTTTACCCGAGGGAGGCGTTCGAACAGATGGCGCGGCGGGCCACCAGTGCATCACGCGGCGACCCGGAAGCGAGAGCGTTCCTGCGCTACCTGGCAGCGGGGACCGACGAACAGCACCCCGATGCCCAGGGCCGGATCACCCTGTCGGCCGAACACCGTCGCTACGCCAACCTGTCCAAGGAGTGCGTCGTCACGGGATCGGTTGACTACCTGGAGATCTGGGACGCCCAGGCCTGGCAGGAGTACCAGCAGGCCCACGAAGACGACTTCTCCGCGGCCACCCATGAAACTCTGCGCGACATTCTTTGATTCGGAGGCCGAGCCACATGTCGCCCGTGCATCGTGGCCTCTGCCCGAGCCGCCCCTGGCGTACTTCCCCAACGCCAGGTTCGCGGCATCGGACAGGGACCAGGGTGCAAGGGCTCGGGTTCTCATGACCGGCCACGTTCCCGTGCTGCTCGATCGGTGCGTCGAGCTGCTCGGCCCCGCCCTCACCCGGCACAGCCCCGACGGGTCGGGTGCCGTGCTGGTGGACGCCACCCTGGGCGCGGGCGGGCACGCCGAGCGGTTCCTGACCGAGTTCGAGGGCTTGAAAGTCATCGGGCTGGACCGCGATCCCGATGCGCTCTGGACCGCCGGCAAGCGGCTGGCACCGTTCGCCGACCGGGTGGTCTTCCTCAAGGCGAGGTATGACGCGATCGGCGGCGTCGCGGCCGAGCCGGTAGACGGCGTGCTTTTCGACCTCGGGGTGTCGTCGATGCAGCTGGACCGTCCGGACCGCGGATTCTCCTACGCCGCAGACGCGCCGCTGGACATGCGGATGGATCCGGAGACGACGCTGACGGCCGCAGACATCGTCAACACCTACGACGAGGCGGCGCTGGCCGGCATCCTGCAGCGATTCGGCGAGGAGCGGTTCGCTCGGCGCATCGCCGCGCAGCTGGTCCGTCGTCGCGCAATTCGGCCGTTCACCCGAACCGGCGAACTGGTGGAGTTGCTCTATCAAGCGATCCCGGCACCGGCTCGACGCAGCGGCGGGCACCCGGCGAAGCGGACGTTTCAGGCGCTGCGCATCGCGGTGAACGGGGAGCTCGACTCGTTGCGCGAGGCGTTGCCCGCGGCGCTGACCGTGCTCGCACCGGGCGGGCGCATCGTGGTGATGGCCTACCAGTCGCTGGAGGACCGGATCGTCAAGAACGTGTTCGCCCGTGCGGTCGCGTCCCGAACGCCGAGCGGGCTGCCAGTCGAACTGCCCGGCCACGAGCCGCAGTTCGTCGCGTTGACGCGCGGTGCCGAGAAGGCCGCTGCCGCCGAGATCGATCGCAATCCGCGCAGTGCATCGGTACGGCTGCGGGCGCTGGAAAAGGTTGGCAGAAAGGGTGATTCATGACAAGCAGGCGCGAAGCACCCCCTCAACGCAGACGCACTGAGCGCAGCAGCCGCGAAGTCCGCGCCAAGCGCCCCACGCGTTCGGGTCCCGAAACCACCCCGATCCGCCGCCAGGCGCCCGCGGGCAGCGCGAGTCAGGCCAAGGCCCGAGCGAAGGCTCGAAAAGCCAAGGCGCCCAAAGCGGTTCGTGTACCGCTGCGTGAACGATTAATCGCCCGACTGACGTCCATCGATTTGCGGCCACAGACCCTGGCGGCCAAAGTGCCGTTCGTCGTGCTGGTCATCGGATCGCTGGCCGCCGGCCTCGGGCTGACGCTGTGGCTGTCCACGGACTCCGCCGAGCGGTCCTACCAACTCGGAACCGCGCGGGAGACCAACCGCGTGCTGAGCCAGCAGAAGGAGTCCCTCGAACGTCAGGTGCTCGAGGCGCAGGCCGCCCCGGCGCTCGCCGAGGCGGCACGAAATCTCGGGATGATCCCGTCACGCGACACCGCCCACCTGGTGCAGGACCCGGCTGGCAACTGGGTGGTCGTGGGCGATCCCAAGCCGGCCGAGGGCGCGCCGCCGCCGCCGCTGAACACCAAGCTGCCGGATCCGACAACGACGCCGGCGGTTCCCGCCAACCGCGTCGAGGTTCCCGTGATGGTGCCCAGCCCGCCGAAGCCCGCGGCCCAGCCGGTGCCCACACCGGCCGCTACACCGCCTGTTGAACCCGTTGTTCCGACCGGCCCATTGCCCGGGCCGCCGGCCGCAGCACTCGCCGACCCTGCGGCTCCGGGGTTGAATGTCGCCGGCCCTGCGGCTCCGGCCCCCGACGCGCCGCAACCGGCAAATGCGCCGAATGCGCAAGCGGGACCGGAACAATCGATCAACGTGGCACCCCCGGCCGCTCCACCGACGTGAGACGCGGGGACCGCCGACGCTCGACGACCCGGCAGCCGGGAGCCGGCCGGTCGGCGCGGGATCGCCGGATCCGACCGATCGTCGAGGCGACCAATCGGGGCGCGTCGTTCGTCGCCCGCCATCGCGCCGGCAACGCGGTGATCTTCCTGCTGCTGATCCTGGCCGCGGCGCAGCTGTTCTACCTGCAAGTGCCCGGCGCGGCCAAGCTGCGGGCGGAGGCGGCGGGTCAGCTCAAAGTCACCGACGTCGCCAAGGCGACGCGCGGCAGCATCGTCGACCGCAACGGCGACAAGCTCGCGTTCACGATCGAGGCCCGCGCGTTGACGTTCCAGCCGGTGAAGGTCCGTAAACAGCTCACCGAGGCGAAGCAGAAAAGACCCGGCGCACCCGACCCCGCGCAGCGGCTGCGCGAGATCGCTGACGGGGTGGCCCAGGGACTGAACAACCGCCCCGATGCCGCGACGATTCTGAAGAAGCTGCAGAGCAACGACAACTTCGTCTACCTGGCGCGCGCGGTGGATCCCGCTGTCGCCACAGCGATTACGACGAAGTTCCCGGAGGTCGGTGCCGAGCGTCAGGATATCCGGCAGTACCCGGGCGGATCGCTGGCGGCCAACATCGTCGGCGGCATCGACTGGGACGGCCACGGCCTGCTCGGCCTCGAGGACGCGATGGACGGGGTCCTTGCCGGAACCGACGGTTCGATCACCTACGACCGCGGCTCCGACGGGGTGGTCATCCCCGGCAGCTACCGCAACCGGCACGCTGCGGTCAACGGATCCACCGTCGAGCTGACCCTCGATAACGACATCCAGTTCTATGTGCAGCAGCAGGTGGAGCTGGCCAAGAACAATTCCGGGGCGCGCACGGTCGCCGCCGTGGTGCTCGACGCGAAGACAGGCGAAGTTCTGGCGATGGCGAACGACAACACGTTCGACCCGTCCCAGGACATCGGTCGCCAGGATGACAGGCAGCTCGGGAACCCCTCGGTATCGTCGCCGTACGAGCCCGGTTCGGTGAACAAGATCGTCACCGCGTCGTCGGTGATCGAGTTCGGGTTGTCGAATCCCGACGAGGTGCTGTCCGTGCCGGGGTCGATCAGCATGGGCGGTGTCGACGTCCACGATGCCTGGGAGCACGGCACCATGCAGTACACGACAACGGGAGTGTTCGGAAAGTCGTCGAACGTCGGCACGCTGATGTTGGCGCAGCGCGTCGGGCCCGAGCGCTACGCGGACATGCTGGCCAAGTTCGGGCTCGGCCAGCGCACAGGGGTCGAGCTGCCCGGCGAGAGCGCGGGCATCGTGCCGCCGATCGACCAGTGGTCCGGCTCGACCTTCTCCAATCTGCCCATCGGACAAGGGTTGTCGATGACCCTGCTGCAGATGACGGGGATGTATCAGACCATCGCGAACGACGGAGTGCGGGTTCCGCCGCGCATCGTCCGCGCCGTCGTCGCCCCGGACGGCAAGCGCACCGAGGAGCAACGGCCCGACGGCGTCCGGGTGGTGTCGCCCCAGACCGCACAGACGGTGCGCAACATGTTGCGCGCCGTCGTGCAACGCGATCCGACGGGCACGCAGCAGGGCACCGGACCGCAGGCGTCGGTCGACGGCTATCAGATCAGCGGCAAGACCGGCACCGCCCAGCAGATCAACCCCGGCTGCGGCTGCTACTACGACGACGTCTACTGGACGACGTTCGCGGGCATCGCCACCACCGACGACCCGCGGTACGTGGTGGGGATCATGATGGACAACCCGCAACGCGCCGCTGACGGCAAGCCCGGCACCTCCTGCGCACCGCTGTTCCACAACATCGCCGGCTGGCTGCTGCAGCGCGAGAACGTGCCGCTGTCAGCGGATCCGGGGCCGAAGCTGACGTTGCAGGCCTGACGACGCGCCTGGGTACGGTGTGACGGTGTCCGTCCCGCTGAGTGTGTTGGCCGAAAGCATCGGAGCCGAGGTCACCGCCGGCGCCGAGGTGGCGGTGACCGGAGTAACGCTGCGGGCACAGGATGTGCTGCCGGGAGACCTCTTCGCTGCCCTGCGGGGCGCGAAGGTGCACGGCGCCCGGTTCGCCGCCGCGGCGGTCGCGGGCGGCGCCGTTGCGGTGCTGACTGACCCGGCGGGCGCGGCCATGCTGCCGGCGGACGTGCCGGTCCTCGTGCACCCGGCGCCGAGATCGGTGCTCGGGGCCGCCGCCGCCCTGGTGTACGGGGAGCCGTCGGCGAGGCTGCGGGTCATCGGCGTCACCGGTACGTCAGGCAAGACGACGACGACGTATCTCGTCGAGGCGGGCCTGCGGGCGGCGGGCCGCAGCGCCGGGCTGATCGGCACGGTGGGCATCCGCATCGACGGTGTCGACGAGCCCAGCGCGCTCACGACTCCCGAAGCCCCTGCGCTGCAGGCAATGCTGGCGGGCATGGCCGACCGGCATGTGGACACCGTCGTGATGGAGGTGTCCAGCCACGCGCTGGCCCTCGGGCGGGTCGACGGCGTGCGATTCGCGGTCGGGGGATTCACCAACCTGTCGCGCGACCATCTTGACTTCCACCCGTCGATGAAGGACTACTTCGACGCCAAGGCACGGCTTTTCGATGCCGATTCTTTACTGCGGGCGGAAACCGCGGTGGTGTGCATCGACGATGACGCGGGCCGCGCGATGGCCACGCGCGCAGTCCACCCGGTCACCGTCAGCGCCGAAGGGGCGGACGCCGACTGGCGTGCGGTCGACATAACCGCGACGCCTGCCGGCGGCCAGCACTTCGTCGCGGTCGACCCCGACGGTCAGCGTCACGAGGTCACGATTCGCCTGCCGGGACGGTATAACGTCACCAATTCCCTTCTCGCGCTTGCTCTTCTGCACACTGTAGGCGTGACACCCGAGGACGCGATTCCCGGGTTGGCCGACGCCCAAGTCCCCGGACGGCTCGAGTCGGTGCAGTGCGGACAGAATTTCGCGGCGGTGGTCGACTACGCCCACAAGCCGGGGGCGCTGCGGGCGGTGCTGGAGACTCTGCGGCCGCAGGCCGGCAGCCGGCTCGCGGTCGTGTTCGGCGCCGGCGGAGACCGCGATCCCGGGAAGCGAAATCCCATGGGCCGCATCGCCGCAGAGCTGGCCGACCTCGTCGTCGTCACCGACGACAACCCCCGCAGCGAAGATCCGGCGACCATTCGCGCGGCGATCCTGGCCGGCGCAGACGAGGCCGACAGCTCCGCCGAGATAGTCGAGATCGGTGACCGGCGTGCCGCGATCGCCCATGCGGTCGGGTGGGCACGCCGAGGCGACGTGGTCCTGATCGCGGGCAAGGGTCACGAAACCGGGCAGACCGCGAAAGGGGTCACCCGGCCGTTCGACGACCGCGAGGAACTGGCCGCAGCCCTGGCTCGGCGGTCCAGCGCATGATCGATTTGACCGTCGCCCAGGTCGCCGAGATCGTCGGCGGCGAACTAGCCGACATCTCGACCGCTGACGCCGCCCGGTTGCACATCACCGGAACCGTCGAGTTCGACTCGCGCAAGATCACTCCGGGCGGCCTGTTCCTCGCGCTGCCCGGCGCCCGCGCCGACGGGCACGACCACGCGGCGGCGGCGGTGGCCGCGGGTGCGGTCGCGGTGCTGGCCGCACGGCCGGTGGGGGTGCCCGCGATCGTGGTTGCACCATCGGGCCCGGCGGCCCGCGAGCGCTCATCGGCCGTGTTGGAGCACGACGTCGACGGCTCGGGCGCCGCGGTGCTGGCCGCGCTGGCCCGGCTGGCGTCGTTCGTGGCCGCGGAGCTGGTGGCCGGCGGCCTGACGATCGTCGGCGTCACGGGCTCGTCAGGCAAGACGTCGACCAAGGACCTGATCGCCGCGGTCCTGGCGCCGCTCGGTCAGGTGGTGGCTCCGCCCGGGTCGTTCAACAACGAGCTGGGCCACCCGTGGACCGTGCTGCGGGCCACGCCCGACACCGACTTCTTGGTGCTGGAGATGTCGGCACGCCGCCCCGGCAACATCGCCGAGCTGGCCGCGATCGCGCCGCCCTCGGTCGCGGTCGTGCTCAACGTCGGCACCGCGCACCTCGGCGAGTTCGGCTCGCGCGAGGCCATTGCGGCTACGAAAGCCGAACTGCCACAAGCTGTTCCGCCGTCCGGCGTGGTGATCCTCAACGTCGACGACGCCGTGGTGGCAAAGATGGCCGACCTGACCGCGGCCCGCGTGGTGCGGGTCAGCCGGGAATCGGGCAGCGCGGACGTGCGGGCCGAGGACGTACACCTCGACGAGCTGGCCCGGCCCCGCTTTCGGCTTCGCGCCGGCGGCGTCGACATCGGTGTGCAATTGGCGGTGCACGGCGACCATCAGGTTGCCAACGCGCTGTGCGCGGCGGCCGTCGCGCTGGAGTGCGGGGCGACCGGTGAGCAGGTCGCTGCCGCCCTGGCCCAGGCGGGTCCGGCGTCGACGCACCGGATGGAGGTCACGACGCGCCCCGACGGGGTGACGATCATCAACGACGCCTACAACGCCAACCCCGACTCGATGCGCGCGGGCCTGCAGGCGCTGGCCTGGATGTCCAAACAACCCGAAGGCGGCCGGCGCAGCTGGGCCGTGCTGGGTGAGATGGCCGAACTCGGCGACGACGCGATTTCCGAGCACGACCGCGTCGGACGGCTGACGGTGCGATTAGATGTTTCTCGACTCGTCGTCGTCGGAACCGGGAGGTCGATGCGCGCCATGCACCACGGAGCGGTCATGGAGGGGTCGTGGGGGGGCGAATCCACCATGGTCGATGACGCCGACGCGGCGCTGGCTTTGCTGCGGGCCGAGCTGCGGCCCGGCGACGTCGTCCTTGTCAAAGCGTCGAACTCGGCCGGATTGGGCGCGCTGGCCCAGACCCTAGCCAGGGCTGCCACGTCGTGAGGCAGATACTCATCGCCGTCGGCATTGCCCTGACGGTGTCGATCCTGCTGACCCCCTTGCTGATCAACCTGTTCACCCGGCAAGGGTTCGGCCACGAGATCCGCTCCGACGGCCCGCCGAGCCACAAGCACAAGCGCGGCACCCCGTCGATGGGCGGTGTCGCGATCGTCGCGGGCATCTGGGCCGGGTATCTGGGCACTCACCTCGTCGGCATCGCGCTCGACGGCCGCGGCCCGTCCGCCTCCGGCCTCTTGGTCCTCGGGCTGGCCACCGCGCTGGGGGCCGTCGGATTCGTCGACGACCTGATAAAGGTCCGGAAAGCACGAAATCTCGGGCTCAACAAGACCACCAAGGCCGTCGGGCAGATCGTCGCCGCGGTGCTGTTCGGCATCCTGGTGCTGCAGTTCCCCAACTACGACGGGATCACCCCGGCGGGGGCGCAGCTGTCGTACGTGCGTGAGATCGCAACGGTCACACTGGCGCCCGCGCTTTTCGTGCTGTTCTGCGTCGTGCTGGTCAGCGCATGGTCGAACGCGGTGAACTTCACCGACGGGCTCGACGGGCTGGCGGCCGGGTGCATGGCGATGGTCACGGCTGCATACGTCATCATCACGTTCTGGCAGTACCGCAACGCCTGCTCGACCGCCCCGGGGCTCGGCTGCTACAACGTGCGCGACCCGCTCGACCTCGCGTTGATCGCGGCGGCCACTGCCGGCGCCTGCATCGGGTTCCTGTGGTGGAACGCCGCTCCGGCCAAGATCTTCATGGGTGACACCGGCTCGCTGGCGCTCGGCGGCATCATCGCGGGGCTGTCGGTGACCAGCCGCACCGAGATCCTGGCGGTGGTGCTGGGCGCGCTGTTCGTCGCCGAGATCACGTCGGTAGTGGTGCAGATTCTGGCGTTTCGCACCACGGGGCGCCGTGTGTTCCGGATGGCGCCGTTCCACCACCATTTCGAGCTGGTCGGGTGGGCGGAAACCACGGTGATCATCCGGTTCTGGTTGTTGACCGCGATCGCCTGCGGGCTTGGTGTGGCGCTGTTCTACGGCGAATGGCTCGCCGCCACCGGTGGCTGAGATGGTCGAGGATCTGCTTCCGGGCCCGCGGGTGCTGGTCGCAGGCGCCCGGGTGACCGGCCGGGCGGTGATCGGCGCGCTGGCGCCGCTGGGCGCGCAGGTGACGGTGTGTGACGACGATCCCGCAGCGCAGGCGGCGTTGACGACGGCAGAGGCGGCTGGGCGGATCACCGACTTCGACCTGGTGATCGCAAGTCCAGGCTTCTCGCCGACCACAGCGCTTCTGGCTGCCGCCGCGGCCGCGGGCGTCCCGATCTGGGGTGACGTCGAGCTCGCCTGGCGTCTGGACGCGGCCGGGCGCTACGGGCCACAGCGGCGCTGGCTCGTCGTGACCGGCACCAACGGCAAGACGACCACTACGTCGATGCTGCAGGCCATGCTGCTGGCCGCCGGCCGGCGCAGCGTGCTGTGCGGCAACATCGGCAGCCCGGTGCTCGACATGCTCGATCAGCCCGCGGAGTTGCTGGCCGTCGAGCTGTCCAGCTTTCAGCTGCACTGGGCGCCGTCGGTGCGGCCCGAGGCGGGCGCGGTGCTCAACGTCGCCGAGGACCACCTGGACTGGCACAAAACGTTCGAGCACTACGCCGCCGCGAAAGCCGGGGCACTGACCGGGCGGGTGGCGATCGCCGGCCTCGACGACCCGGTTGCCGCGCGGCTCCTGGCCGACGCGGCCGCGCCTGTCCGCGTCGGGTTCCGGCTCGGCGAGCCGGCGGCGGGCGAGCTGGGCGTTCACGACGGCACGCTGCTGGACCGCGCATTCGCCACCGCTGCAGAGGGATTGTCGTTGGCGTCCAGCTCCGCCATCCCGGTGCCCGGCCCCGTCGGGGTGCTCGACGCGCTCGGCGCCGCCGCGCTCGCCCGGGCCGTCGACGTGCCCGCCGGCGCGATCGCCGACGCGCTGTCGTCGTTCCGTGTGGCCCCGCACCGCGCCCAGTTGGTTGCCGTCGTCGACGGGGTCGCCTACGTCGATGACTCCAAAGCCACCAATCCGCACGCGGCGCAAGCGTCAATCGCGGCCTATCCGAGGGTGATCTGGGTGGCCGGGGGTTTGCTCAAGGGTGTGTCGGTGGACGAGATGGTGCAGCAAGTCGCCGATCGGCTCGTCGCGGCGGTGCTGATCGGCCGGGACCGGGAAGTGGTTGCCAACGCGTTATCACGACACGCCCCGGATGTCCCCGTCGTCGAGGTAACGGCGGGGGACGATGCTGTGGTGCAAGGGGCCAGTGGGAATCACGTGACTGAAGTGACTGGTGTGACTAGTGAGCGGGTGATGGCCGAGGTCGTCGAGGCTGCTCGGCGGCTCGCGCGGCCGGGCGACACCGTGTTGCTGGCCCCTGCCGGGGCATCGTTCGACCAGTTCACGGGCTATGCCCATCGCGGCGATGCATTCGCTGCCGCGGTGCGCGGCGCATCGCGGTAGCCGCCGATGCGCAACATGATGACCCGGCTCGTGGGCCGGGGCGAGGGTTCGAAGGTGGGCGCCTGGCTGGGCCGCCCGATGACGTCGTTCCACCTCGTCATCGCCGTCGTGGCGTTGCTGACCACGCTCGGGCTGATCATGGTGCTCTCGGCGTCCGGAGTGCGCAGCTACGACGACGACGGGTCGCCGTGGGTGATCTTCGGCCGCCAGGTGATGTGGACGATCATCGGCCTGTTCGGGTTCTACCTGGCGTTGCGGACCCCGATTCGGGTGATGCGGCGGTCCGCATCGGTCACGTTCGCGCTGACGATCGTGCTGCTGGTACTGGTGCTGGTGCCGGGAATCGGCAAGGAGTCCAACGGATCTCGTGGTTGGTTCGTGGTCGCCGGGTTCTCGATGCAGCCGTCGGAACTGGCCAAGATCGCTTTCGCGATCTGGGGCGCTCACTTGCTGGCCGCCCGAAGGATGGAGCAGGCGTCGCTGCGCGAGATGCTGATCCCGCTGGTGCCGGCGGCCGTCGTCGCACTCGGCCTGATCGTCGCGCAGCCCGACCTCGGCCAGACGGTGTCGCTGGCCATCATCCTGCTCGGGCTGCTCTGGTACGGCGGCCTGCCGCTGCGGGTGTTTTTGAGCTCCCTGTTCGCTGCGGTCAGCGCCGCGGCGGTCCTCGCGGTGTCCGAGGGCTACCGCTCCGACCGGGTGCGGTCCTGGCTCAACCCCGGCGCCGACCCGCAGGACTCCGGATACCAGGCTCGGCAGGCGAAGTTCGCGCTGGCCAACGGCGGAATCTTCGGCGACGGACTCGGGCAGGGCACCGCCAAATGGAATTACCTGCCCAACGCACACAACGACTTCATCTTCGCCATCATCGGTGAGGAACTGGGCTTCGTCGGTGCGTTCGGGCTGCTGTGCCTGTTCGGCCTGTTCGCGTACACCGGGATGCGGGTGGCCCGCCGGTCGGCCGACCCGTTTCTGCGGCTGCTGACCGCCACGGTGACGATGTGGGTGCTCGGACAGGCATTCATCAACGTCGGCTACGTGATCGGCCTGCTGCCTGTCACCGGCCTCCAGCTGCCGCTGATATCTGCAGGCGGAACATCCACGGCCACAACACTTTTCATTATGGGTATGGTCGCCAACGCGGCGCGGCACGAGCCGGAGGCGGTGGCGGCGCTCCGGGCGGGCCGCGATGACCGGGTCAACCGCTTCCTGCGTCTTGCGCTGCCGGAACCGTACGTGCCTTCGCGTACCGAGGCGTTGCGAGACCGGCTGCGCTCACGGCCCACCTCGCCGAAGCCGCAGAAGGCGCCGAAGCTCCCGAAGTCGCCCAAGGCGCCGAAGCCGAAGAAGGCGGTCCGGTCCGGGGCGGAGCGAAGGTCAGGGCACCATAGAATCGGCCAACATCATGGCCAGCGTCGCAGCGGTACGCGCGCAGGGGCCCGGCGATGAGCGCTTGCGCGAAGAGCAGAGGACGGCGATGAGCGCTTGCGCGAAGAGCAGAGGACGGCGATGAGCGCTTGCGCGAAGAGCGAGGACGGCGATGAGCGCTTGCGCGAAGAGCAGAGGACGGCGATGAGCGCTTGCGCGAAGAGCAGAGGACGGCGATGAGCGCTTGCGCGAAGAGCAGAGGACAGCGTTACGGGTGAACACCCATCAGGCGACGGTCTCCGTTGTGCTCGCCGGGGGCGGCACCGCAGGCCACGTCGAACCTGCGATGGCGGTCGCCGACGCGCTGAGGTCGCTTGACCCCACCGCGCGGATCACGGCGCTGGGCACCGCCCGGGGCCTGGAGACCAAGCTCGTGCCCGAGCGCGGCTATCACCTCGAGCTGATCACGCCCGTGCCGCTGCCACGTAAGCCGAACCGCGACCTGGTCCGGCTGCCGCTACGGGTCCGGCGCTCGGTGCGCGAGACCCGCGCGATCCTTGACGACGTCGCGGCAGACGTGATCATCGGTTTCGGCGGCTATGTGGCGCTGCCCGCCTACCTGGCGGCCCGCGGCGGTCCGCGACACCGGCGCCGGGTCCCTGTGGTGATCCACGAGGCCAACGCCAGCGCGGGTCTGGCCAACCGGGTGGGCGCGCGACGGGCTCAGCGCGTGCTGTCGGCGGTGCCTGACTCGGGGCTGCGGCATGCCGAGGTCGTCGGCGTGCCGGTGCGGTCGGCGATCACGGCGTTGGACCGGATGGCGATGCGCGAGAAGGCGCGAGCGCATTTCGGATTCGCCGACGATGCGCTGGTGCTGTTGGTGTTCGGCGGCTCGCAGGGCGCCGTTTCGATCAATCAGGCCGTCGCTGCCGCAGCGAAACAGCTTGCCGCCGCTGGCATTTCGGTACTGCATGCACACGGGCCGAAGAACCGCCTTGACCTCCCGGAGCCAGCCGACGGCGATCCGCCCTACGTCGCGGTGCCGTACCTGACCCGGATGGACCTCGCTTATGCCGCTGCCGACCTGGCGATCTGCCGCTCGGGCGCCATGACCGTGGCCGAGGTTTCCGCCGTCGGCCTGCCCGCCGTCTATGTGCCGCTGCCGATCGGAAACGGGGAGCAGCGTCTGAACGCGCTGCCGGTGGTCAACGCGGGCGGCGGTCTGATGGTGGCCGACCGCGACCTCACCCCCGACTACGTGGCCCACACGGTGGCGGGACTGCTCACCGACGCGCCGCGGCTCACGGCGATGACCGCCGCGGCGGCGCTCGCGGGTCATCGCGACGCGGCTCAGCGGGTCGCGGAGGTTGCGCTGGAGGTCGCTGCGGGCGCCCGCATCGGGAGGCGAGGATGACGCCTCATCCGCTGCCCCCCGAGCTGCATCGGGTGCACATGGTCGGTATCGGTGGCGCCGGCATGTCGGGCATCGCCCGCGTCCTGCTGGACCGCGGCGCGCTGGTATCCGGGTCCGACGCCAAGGAGTCGCGCGGCGTGCTGGCGTTGCGGGCTCGCGGCGCCGAGGTCCGCATCGGCCACGACCCGTCGTCGCTGGATCTGCTGCCGGGCGGGCCGACCGCGGTGATCACCACGTACGCCGCGATTCCGAAGACCAACCCCGAGCTGATCGAGGCCGGTGCGCGCGGTGTGCCGGTGGTGCTGCGGCCGAGGGTGCTGGCCATGCTGATGGCCGGCTATCGCACGGTGATGGTCACCGGTACGCACGGCAAGACGTCGACGACGTCCATGCTGATCGTCGCGCTGCAGCACTGCGGGCTGGACCCGTCGTTCGCGGTGGGCGGCGATCTGGGGGAGGCGGGCACCAACGCTCACCACGGCAGCGGCGACTATTTCGTCGCCGAGGCCGACGAGAGCGACGGCTCGCTTCTCGAGTACGCGCCCGACGTCGCGGTGGTGACCAATATCGACCTGGACCACCTGGACTTCTTCGGCAGCGCCCAGGCCTACACCGCGGTGTTCGACGACTTCGCGGGCCGGGTCGCCCCGGACGGCGCACTTGTGGTGTGCGTCGACGACCCGGGCGCGGCAGCGCTGGCCGAGCGGGCCGCGGCCCGTGGGGGGCGGGTCCTGAGATACGGCAGCACGCCGGGCCCCGACTTGGCGGGCGCCATGCTCAGCTGGGAACAGCAGGGCACCGGCGCGGTGGCACAGGTACAGCTGGCAGGTGAACGGCTGCCGCGCGTGATGCGGCTCTCGGTGCCCGGCAGGCACATGGCGCTGAACGCGCTCGGTGCGCTGCTGGCGGCGGTCGAAGCGGGCGCCGAGCCGGAATGCGTGCTCGACGGGCTGGCCGGGTTCGAGGGCGTGCGACGGCGGTTCGAGCTGGTGGGCGTGGCCGACTCGGTTCGGGTGTTCGACGATTACGCCCACCATCCCACCGAGGTCCGCGCCACATTGGCGGCGGTGCGCACCTTGATCGGGCAAGCGCCGCGCGCGGCTGATCGCAGCGGTCGCACGATCGCAGTCTTTCAGCCCCATTTGTATTCGCGCACAGAGCTTTTCGCGCAGGACTTCGGTCAGGCACTCGGCGCAGCCGATCTGGTGTTCGTGCTCGATGTGTACGGCGCACGCGAGCAGCCGATGGCCGGCGTCAGCGGGGCGCTCGTCGCCGAGCACGTCGACGTCCCGGTGGAGTATCTGCCCGATTTCTCTGCGGTGCCAGACAGGGTGGCCGACGTGGCAGCGCCCGGCGACGTGGTGATCACGATGGGGGCGGGCGACGTCACGATGCTCGGTCCGGAGATCTTGAATTCGTTGCAGGTGAAGGCGAATCGCAGCGCGCCCGGACGTTCGGGGGTGATGCGGCAATGACTGAGCCGGTACCCGGAGAGGTCGCCGAGGAAGCCGAGGAATTCGAAGGTCCGCGCCGCCGGGCCCGCCGTGAGCGCGAAGAGCGCCGCGTCGCCGCGGCTCGCGCGCGAGCGATCGAGGACGCCCGGCGCGAGGCCAAGAGGAAGGCCACCGCGTCGGCGATCGCACCGAAACCCGTTGGCAGAGGCGTTGTTCGGGGGTTGAAGGTGCTGACGTGGGGGGCCGCAATCGCGGTGATCTCCGTCGTCCTGGCGCTGCTGCTGTACTTCACTCCGATCATGTCGGTCCGCAACCTCGCCATCGACGGGCTTGCGGCGATCCCGCGCGACGAGGTGGCCGGGGCCGTGGCGGTGCGCACCGGGACTCCGCTGTTGCAGGTCGACACCGACAAGGTGGCCGAGCGGGTCGCGACGATCCCCCGAGTGGCCTCGGTGCGGGT
Source organism: uncultured Actinomycetota bacterium (assembly GCA_963744085.1). GTDB lineage: Bacteria > Actinomycetota > Actinomycetes > Mycobacteriales > Mycobacteriaceae > Mycobacterium. Next base: position 72,072 of record CAVUSK010000005.1, on the reverse strand, counting down.
GCAGCGCGAGTACCCCTCGTCGCTGCGGGTGACGGTGGTCGAACGAATCGCGGTGGCGGTCAAGGATCTACCGGACGGGACGCATCTTTTCGACCGTGATGGTGTCGATTTCGCGATCGCCGCGCCACCACCCGGGGTGCCGTACCTCGACGTCGAAAAACCCGGCCCGAGCGATCCGCCCACCAAGGCCGCGCTGCAGGTGCTCACGTCCTTGAACCCGGACCTGGCACGGCAGGTCAACCGCATCGCCGCCCCGTCGGTCGCGTCCATCACGTTGACGTTCGACGACGGGCGGGTGGTGATCTGGGGGACCATCGACCGGACCGACGAGAAGGCCGAGAAACTCGCGGCCCTGCTCACCCAACCGGGGCACACCTACGACGTGTCGAGCCCCGACCTGCCGACGGTCAAATAAATTTCCCCACCCCGACACGGCGCGCCTGCATGGAGACCGCCCGACGTGGTCATACCGTTCGGGGTGCACGGAGCTACTTGACATAACTCTAAACCTATGGTTGAGGTTTAGAGTTTTGGAGGAAGGCGACAGATGACCCCCCCGCACAACTACCTCGCCGTCATCAAAGTCGTCGGCATCGGCGGTGGCGGCGTGAACGCCGTGAACCGGATGATCGAGCAAGGACTCAAAGGCGTGGAGTTCATTGCCATCAACACCGACGCGCAAGCCCTGTTGATGAGCGATGCCGACGTGAAGCTCGACGTCGGGCGTGACTCCACCCGCGGACTGGGCGCGGGCGCCGACCCGGAGGTCGGGCGCAAAGCCGCCGAGGACGCAAAGGACGAGATCGAAGAACTGCTGCGCGGTGCCGACATGGTGTTCGTCACTGCGGGCGAGGGCGGCGGCACCGGCACCGGCGGGGCACCCGTCGTCGCCAGCATCGCGCGCAAGCTCGGGGCGTTGACCGTCGGCGTTGTGACGCGACCATTCTCGTTCGAGGGCAAGCGCCGCAGCTTGCAAGCCGAAACCGGCATCACCTCGTTGCGCGAGAGCTGCGACACGCTGATCGTGATCCCGAACGACCGGCTGCTGCAGATGGGCGACGCGCACGTGTCGCTGATGGACGCCTTCCGCAGCGCCGACGAGGTGCTGCTGAACGGTGTGCAGGGCATCACCGACCTGATCACCACACCGGGCCTGATCAACGTCGACTTCGCCGACGTCAAGGGCATCATGTCGGGCGCGGGCACCGCGCTGATGGGTATCGGGTCGGCTCGCGGTGACGGCCGCGCGCTGAAAGCCGCTGAGATCGCCATCAATTCGCCGCTTCTGGAGGCGTCGATGGAGGGCGCGCAGGGCGTGCTGATGTCGATCGCCGGCGGTAGCGACCTCGGCCTGTTCGAGATCAACGAGGCCGCATCGCTGGTGCAGGAGGCCGCGCATCCCGATGCCAACATCATCTTCGGCACGGTTATCGACGACTCGCTCGGTGACGAGGTGCGGGTCACCGTCATCGCGGCCGGCTTCGACGCCAACAGCCCCAACCGCGCCGCTGTGGTGGGTGCGGGCGCCAAGGTCGCGGCGGCAAGCTCGGGCAAGGTGACGTCGACGCTGTTCGAACCCGTCGAGGCCGCCGCCGTGCCTGTCCGCACCAATGGCGCGTCCGTTCGCATCGGCGGCGACGATGACGACGACGTCGACGTCCCGCCGTTCATGCGCCACTAGTTGGTTGGCCGCTGGATACTGGCCAGTGTGACCGTTCGGATGCGGCGGGTGACCACCATCCGCGCAGGCGGCGTCTCGAAGCCGCCCTACGACACGTTCAACCTTGGTGACCATGTCGGCGACGAGCCGGAAGCGGTCGCAGCCAATCGCAAGCGCCTCGCCGCGGCGATCGGGCTCGAGGAGGACCACGTGGTCTGGATGAACCAGGTGCACGGCGACTGGGTGACGAGAGTCGACGGGCCGCGCGACACCGCGGTTGCCGACACCGACGCGCTCGTCACGACGACGCCGGGGCTGGCGCTGGCCGTGGTGACGGCCGACTGCGTGCCGGTGCTGATGGCCGATGCCCGCGCAAAAGTGGTGGCCGCGGTGCACGCCGGACGTGTCGGCGCGCAGCGTGGCGTGGTGCCACGGGCGTTGGAGGCGATGGCCGCCGCGGGGGCGCACGTCGAGGACGTATCGGTGCTGCTCGGCCCGGCGGTCAGTGGGCGCAACTACGAGGTGCCCGAAAAGATGGCAGCGGAGGTCGAGGCGGCGCTGCCCGGCAGCAGGACCACAAGCGGCCGCGGCACTCCGGCGTTGGACCTGCGTGCCGGAATCGCTTGCCAGCTAAACAGTCTGGGTGTTTCTGCGATTGACGCCGACCCGCGATGCACCTTCGACGATCCGAGCTTGTTCAGCCACCGCAGGGACGCGCCGACGGGACGGCTGGCATCGGTCATATGGATGGAGTGAATCGCGAACGGCAATTGGCGCGGGCACTGACTGCTGTGCGAACTCGGGTCGACAATGCCGCCGCGGCCGCGGGCCGAAATGCGAGAGAAATTGAACTGCTGCCCGTCACCAAATTCTTTCCGGCGACGGATGTGGCGATTTTGTCGCGACTCGGCTGCCGCTCTTTTGGAGAATCCCGCGAACAAGAAGCCGCCGCCAAATCCGTGGAAGTGGCAAACCTGATAGGTGATTCCGTGCGTTGGCACATGGTCGGAAAGATCCAGCGAAACAAGACGCGGTCAATCGCGCGGTGGGCCTACGCCGCGCATTCCGTCGACAGCACGAGGGTGGCCGCCGCGCTGGACCGGGCCGTCGCCGCGGAACTCGACGCGGGCGATCGCGACGAGCCACTTCGGGTGTATGTGCAGGTCAGTCTCGACGGTGATCCGTCACGCGGCGGTGTGGACGTCCGCTCGCCCGAGCTCGTCGACGAGGTCTGCGGTGCGGTAGGCGCCGCGAGCGCGCTCAAACTCGTCGGCCTGATGGGTATGCCGCCGCTCGATGCAGACCCCGCAGACGCATTCGCGCGGCTTGCCGCCGAGCACCGTCGCGTGCGGCAAACCCACCCGCGAGCGACCGGGCTGTCGGCGGGCATGTCAGCGGACTTGGAAATTGCGGTGAAACATGGGTCGACCTGTGTGCGTGTCGGTACCGCCTTGTTGGGGCCGAGACCGCTAACGTCACCTTCAGTAGTCACTCCTGTCACATAAACATCAAGTAGTCATCAACCACGAGCCTCCCGGAAGGGTCACCGATGAGTACGCTGCACAAGGTCAAGGCCTACTTCGGCATGGCGCCGATGGAGGACTACGACGACGAGTACTACGACGACGACGATCGCGGACGCGGCTACTCACGCCGTTCTCCCGGCGACGACGGCTACGACCGCCCTGGGCGCAGGTACGACGATCGCCGCGATCGCGACTACGACGATCGTGACTCCGACGACTACCTGCCCAGCTACCGCAGTGGGTACGACGAGCCGCGCTACGACTCCCGGCTGCGGGGCGGGCGTGACTTCGAGCGTCCCGAGCTGAGTCGGTCGCGGTTCTCCCTGCGCGGCGCCACCCGCGGCTCGCTTGCGATGGATCCGCGGCGGATGGCGATGCTGTTCGAAGAAGGCAGTCCGCTGTCGAAGATCACCACGCTGCGGCCCAAGGATTACAGCGAGGCCCGAACCATCGGTGAGCGTTTCCGTGACGGCACCCCGGTGATCATGGATCTGGTCACCATGGACAACGCCGACGCCAAGAGACTGGTGGACTTCGCCGCCGGTCTGGCGTTTGCGTTGCGTGGCTCGTTCGACAAGGTGGCCACCAAGGTCTTCCTGCTGTCGCCGGCCGACATCGACGTGAGCGCCGAGGAGCGCCGCCGCATCGCGGAGGCCGGCTTTTACGCCTTCCAGTAGCGGCGTCGGTAGGCTGGCAGCGCTCCGCCCATAGGCGGCGGGTGCTGTTGTGTACGTCTCTTAGTGAGGTCGGGCCAGTTGCCGCTGTTCTTCAACATCTTGGGTTTGGCGCTGTTCGCTTTCTGGCTGCTGCTCATCGCTCGCGTGGTCATCGAGTTCATTCGCTCGTTCGCCAGGGACTGGCGGCCGCGGGGTGCCACGGTGGTGATCCTGGAGGTCATCCTCACACTCACCGATCCGCCGGTTAAGTTGCTGCGCCGCATCATTCCCCAGCTCACCGTCGGCGCGGTCCGGTTCGACCTGTCGATCATGGTCTTGCTTCTGGTCGCGTTCATCGGCATGAACCTGGCGTTCAGCGCTGCCGCGTAAATTGCGCCCGCTAGATTGAAATTAGTTCTTAATTATTATCCTCAGCCGCAACCGCCGGGTCTGATGTGACAGGATGGACGCCAGTTACAGTGCTGGCAACAGTTCGGTCTACACTTCCAGATCAGCTTCGACCGTCCAGATTTGAGGGGGCAGACAATGCCGCTAACGCCCGCCGACGTTCATAATGTCGCGTTCAGTAAGCCGCCTATCGGTAAGCGCGGCTATAACGAGGATGAGGTCGATGCCTTCCTCGATCTCGTTGAGGCTGAACTTACACGGCTGATCGAGGAAAACTCCGATCTACGCCAGCGCGTCGCCGAGCTCGAGCAGGGGCTCGGGGGTGCGCCGTCCACCGGCGCCACGCAGGCCATGCCGGTATACGAAGCGCCGCAGCCCGAGCCGCAGCCCGTGTACGAGGCGCCCCCGGCCGCGCCACCCGCGCCGCCCGCAGCGGCCGCGGCGCCCGGCGTCAATGAGGAAGAACAGCACATAAAGGCCGCGCGCGTGCTGGCGTTGGCCCAGGACACGGCGGACCGGCTGACCGGCACTGCGAAGGCCGAGGCCGACAAGCTTCTGGCGGACGCCCGCGCGAACGCCGACTCGATCCTGTCCGAGGCGCGTCACACCGCCGAGACCACCGTCGCCGAGGCCAGGCAGCGCGCCGATTCGATGCTCGCCGACGCGCAGATGCGCTCGGAGACCCAGCTGCGTCAGGCGCAGGAGAAGGCGGACGCGCTGCAGGCGGACGCCGAGCGCAAGCACTCCGAGATCATGGGCACCATCAACCAGCAGCGGACGGTGCTGGAGGGACGGCTCGAGCAGCTGCGCACCTTCGAACGCGAGTACCGCACCCGGCTCAAGACCTATCTGGAGTCCCAGCTCGAAGAGCTGGGCCAACGCGGCTCCGCGGCTCCGGTCGACTCGAGCGCGAACGCCGAAGGCGGCGGCTTCAACCAGTTCAACAGGGGCAACAACTAGCCCCGGGGCTGATCAATGCTGATCGTCGCACTTGTGATGGCCGTCATCGGCCTTGCCGCACTGGTGACCGCAGTGGTCACCAGTAACGAGGTCATTGCTTGGGTCTGCATCGGTGCGAGCGTGATCGGCGTGATCCTGTTGATCATCGACGCGCTGCGCGAGCGCCGGCGGCGCGACGCCACGCCCGCCGCGAGTGACGAAACCGCCGACGAGGGCGACGAGTATGACGCCGACTATCCCGAGGAGGCGCCGGCCACCGAGGAGGCGCCGGCCACCGAGGACACGGCGGCCGAGGACGAGACTAGCCGCTAGTCGGGGTGGCCAGCAGTTCGCGCACCTCGTCGTCTGACGTCTGGCTGAAGTCGCGGTAGTACTCGCCGACCGCCAGGAACGACGCAGGCACTTCAACGCAGACGACGTCATCCGCGGCCTCGGCCAGTTGCCGGTACGGCGTTGGCGGAGCCACCGGAACCGCGATCACAATCTTCGCCGGGCCCGCCTGGCGGACGGCTCGGACGGCCGCCAACATGCTTGCCCCCGTGGCGATCCCGTCGTCGACCAGGATCACCGTCTTGCCGGCGGGTTCGATGGGCGGTCGCCCGCCGCGGTAGGCGGCCTCACGGCGGGTCAGCTCCGCGGTTTCCTTCTCGATCACCTGCGCCAACTGCTCGTCGCTGATACGCAGACTGCGCACCACGTCGTCGTTGAGCACCACTAGGCCGCCGCTGGCGAGCGCACCCATCGCGAGCTCTTCCCAGCGCGGTGCGCCGAGCTTGCGGACCACGAACACGTCCAGCGGTGCGTGCAGGGCGGACGCGACCTCCCACGCGACCGGAACGCCACCCCGCGGCAAGGCGAGCACAAGCAGATCGGCGGCGCCCTGGTACGCCGAGAGCGCGTCCGCAAGGACCCGGCCGGCCTCGCGGCGGTCGGAGAACGTGTTCGCGGTGCCTCGTGACAGGCCGGTGAATCGTCGCATCACGGTCCTCCGGTCACCAGTGTCCTCCAATCTGGACGCCGCGCAGTGCCGAATACCCTTTATGGGCATCGAGCACTCCAGTGTCATCGCACAATCGCAGGCCGACGTGTTCGCCTGGCATACCCGGCGCGGCGCCATGCCGCGGCTGGTGCCGCCGTGGCAGCCGATGACGGTGATTTCCGAGGCTGACTCACTGGCAGACGGCCGTGCGGTGCTGGGTCTGCCGGGAGGGCTGCGGTGGGTTGCGCAGCACGACCCGTCGGGCTTCGTGCCGGGGCGCCGATTCGTCGACGAGCACGGCTTCGGGTGGTGGCGGCACACACACGAGTTCAGCTACGTCGGACCCGGCAAGACGCGGGTGCGCGATCATGTCGACACCCCGGTACCCGCGGCGGCCTTGCGCTCGACGTTTGTCTACCGGCACCGTCAGCTGGCCGACGACCTGGCCGCACACCGCACCGCGGCCGAGGGCGGGGCGGCCCCGATGGTCATCGCGATCAGCGGCGCCTCCGGCCTGGTCGGCTCGGCGCTGTCCGCATTCTTGACCAGCGGCAGGCACCGGGTGATCCGGCTGGTGCGACGGCACGCGCGCGACCGCGATGAACGGTACTGGGATCCCGCCAACCCCGCGTCGAACCTGCTCAACGGTGTCGACGCGGTGATCCACCTCGCCGGCGCGGCGATCGCGGGCCGGTTCACGCCCGAACACAAAGCTGCGATTCGTGACAGCCGGATCGAGCCCACCCGGCGACTCGCGAAGGCGGCAGCCGATGCCGACACCGGGCCGTCGGTCTTCATCAGCGCATCCGCGATCGGTTTCTACGGGTTCGACCGCGGCAACGACATCTTGACCGAACACAGCGCACGCGGAGACGGTTTTCTCGCCGACGTCGTCGCCGACTGGGAAGCTGCGGCCACTGCCGCCGAGGACGCCGGCCTCCGGGTCGTCGCGGTGCGCACCGGCATCGTGCAAGCCGCACGCGGCGGCACGCTGCGTCTGCTCCGGCCGCTGTTCGCCGCCGGCTTGGGCGGCCGGCTTGGCACCGGCCGGCAGTGGCTGTCGTGGATCGGCATCGACGACCTGGTGGACGTCTACCACCGCGCGCTGTGGGACGACCGACTGGTGGGTGCAGTGAATGCCGTTGCGCCGCAACCTGTTCACAACAGCGAGTACACCAAGGCGCTGGCAGGCGTGCTGCATCGTCCGGCGCTGCTGCCGGTGCCGTCGATCGGACCCAGGCTGCTGCTCGGCGCCGAGGGGGTTCGGGAGCTCGCCGAAGCGAACCAGCGGGTGACGCCCGACCGCCTGCTCGACCTCGGCCACCGGTTCCGGCAGCCCAGCGTCACCGACGCCCTTTCTCACCAGCTCGGGCGATGAAACCGCGCACCAGCTGATGCACCCGGCGCGCCGCGTCGACTTGCAATTCGTCGGTGCGCGTGAGCAATTCGCGTTCGTCGACGCCCAGCTTGGCGACGTCGCCGTCGCGATCGTCGGCGAGCCAGCGAAGAAGCAGCGCGCGGTCCAGCTCTGGGTGGAACTGCAGCGCCAAGCTCGTCCCGAGCACGAACGCCTGCGACGCCTGCGGGTTGCGGGAGACCTCGGCCGCATCGGGCGGAAGTGTCCAGCGGTCGAAGTGCCATTGGAACCAGGGCCCGCGCGGGACGAGCGCGGGGTCGTCGGTGTCGAGGTCGTACCATCCGAGTTCCGGTGTAGGGGAGCGGCTTACGGTTCCGCCGTGTGCAGCGGCGAGCAGCTGACCGCCGAAGCACACGCCGAGCACCGGCACGCCCGCGTCGTGTGCACCTCGCACCAGCTCCATCTCGGCGTCCAGCCAGCTTCCGCGCAGCGCGTCGTCGTACACGGCCCAGCGGGCGCCCAACGGCACGATGGCGTCGTAGCCGACCGGATCGGGGAACACCACGTCGGCCGGCGGGTCGTCGACCCGCTCCCACGGCACCACCTCGAACGTCTCGATATCGAAGCCGTTGTCGGCGAACGCCTGTGAGAGCAGCGCACCCGTCGCGACGGGATCGTTGACGATGAACAGCACCGTGCGCGCCACGTCGACCTATTTCGCGGGCGGTACCGGCGGCGCGTCGTCGGGCGCCATCTCGGTTGCGATCCTCCGGAACAACGTGTCGGCCTCGTTGGAGTAGTTGCCGTGTTCGTCGAACGCCTGCGGCTCATAGGTGTTCGCGACGGCGACCGCGATCTTCTGCGAGGGCAGATACCCCTCGACCGCGGCGTAGCCGGAGAACAGCGGGTTCTGCAGCAGCCAGTGCCCGGACGTGATGATGCCGAGCCCGTAGGTGTAGATATCGTTCTGTTCGGCGCACGTCGGGCAGCCCTCCTGGGCGTGGGTCTTGCCGCGAAGGTGTGTGGAGACCATCGCCTTGTACGAGTCCGGCGACAGCAGCTTTCCCGACCCGATGCCCACCGCTGTGGCCTCGAGATCGTAGATGTTCGTGGTCTGGATGGCTCCGTGCGTGATCGTCCACGACGGGTTCCAGAACGTTGATTCCTCGTAGAACGGGACACCGGGCGGAATCCGCAACGCCTCCCGACGCTCGGAGGAGAACGCGTGCAGCACCGGAGACGGAATCTCCGGAGTGTCGGAGTTGGCGGTCTGTGACAGGCCGAGCGGTCGAAGCACCTTGTCGTTCAACAGGGTTGGCATGTCCTGGCCGGTCGCCTTCTCCAGCGCGAGTCCCAGCAGGACGTAGTTGGTGTGGGCGTAGTTCCAGTTGGTGCCCGGCGGATACAGCAGCGGCCGCGAACGCACCTGCGCGAGAATGTCATCGGTGGTCCACTGCTTGAATGGGTTGGCATAGAGGGCCGCAGAGAACTCGTCGTTGCCCAGGACATAGTCGGGATAGCCGGATGTCATCTGTGCCAGCTGGCCCAACGTGACTTGATCCGCGTGAGGGAAGTCGGGCAGCCACGTCGACAGCTTGTCATCGAGGTGGAGCTTGTTCTCGTCGACAAGCTTCAACAGCAGAGTGGACACATACGAGATCGCTACCGCCCCGTTGCGGAAGTGCATCTGTGGTGTGGCGGGTACGCCGGTCACCGACTCACCGACGGCTTGGGTCAGCACCTCGTGGCCGCCGACCGCGACGCGGACGATCACGGCCTTAAGGTGCCGCTCCGCCATCGTGTCCTCGACGATCTTGAGAACCGCGTCGGCCTTGCCGCGATCGGTTGAGGCCCCCGGTGGGGAGATGATGGGCGCGCCGCAGCCGGTGAGCAGGGCGAGCACGCAAAGAAAAGGCATGAGGCGAGACAACGCACCTACCGTACAGGAGTAGCCTGCGGCCATGACCAGTTCAGATGTGTGGCTGCTGGGCGGATACCAGACGGATTTCGCGCGCAACTTCAGCCGGGAGGGCCTCGACTTCGCGGACCTCACGGGCGAGGTGGTGCGACGCACGCTCGAGTCCGCGAAGGTGGACGCCGACGATATCGGGGTCGTGCACGTCGGCAACGCCTTCGGCGAACTGTTCGCCGGGCAGGGCCACCTCGGTGCGATGCCGGCGACCGTCTGCGACGACCTGTGGGGCACTCCCGCGTCCCGGCACGAGGCGGCGTGCGCGTCGGGCAGCGTGGCCGCGCTTGCCGCGATCGCCGACCTGCGCGCAGGTGCCTACTCGAGCGCTCTGGTGATCGGGGTCGAACTGGAGAAGACGGTACCCGGGGACACCGCCACGGCCCACCTCGGTGCGGCGGCCTGGATCGGGCACGAAGGCGATGACGCGAAGTACATGTGGCCGTTCATGTTCAGCGACATCGCCAACGAATACGACAGACGGTACGGGCTCGACGACGCCTATCTGCGGGCCATCGCCGAGCTCAACTTAGGCAACGCGCGCAAGAACCCGAACGCGCAAACCCGTGACTGGCAGGTGCCGGATCTCGGTGTGGCGGTTTCCAATCCGGTGATCGAGGGCCGCTTGCGCCGGTTCGACTGCAGTCAAGTGACCGACGGCGGCGCCGGCGTGGTGCTGGTGTCCGACGAGTATCTGCGTGCTCATCCCGACGTTCGGCCGGTGGCACGGGTGCTGGGGTGGGGTCACCGCACCGTCGGCCTGGGGCTGCGCCAGAAGCTTGACCGGTCGGCTGAAAACCCCTACGTCCTACCACATCTGAGGGCAACCGTGCAAGATGCATTCGATCGCGCCGGGGTGGCACTCGATGACCTCGGCGGGTTCGAGGTGCACGATTGCTTCACGCCGAGCGAGTATCTCGCGATCGACCACATCGGGCTCACACCGCCCGGCCAGTCGTGGCAGGCAGTCGAGAACGGCGACATCAGCGTCGGCGGCCGATTGCCGATCAACCCCAGTGGCGGGCTCATCGGCGGTGGCCATCCCGTCGGGGCATCGGGTGTCCGAATGCTCGTCGACGCTGCCCGGCAGGTGAGCGGCATGGCGGGCGACTACCAGGTCGAGGGCGCGCGGACATTCGGCACGCTCAACATCGGCGGAAGCACCGCAACGGCAGTCAGTTTCGTGATGGGTGCTACCGATGGACGTTGAGGTTGTCGGGAAGTTCCTGTCGACGTTGCCCGAGGACGACGATCACCCGTACCGGACCGGGCCGTGGCGGCCGCAGACCACGGAGTGGTGTGCTGACGATCTGGTGGCGGTCGAGGGCGAGATTCCCGCTGACATCGACGGTGTCTATCTTCGCAACACCGAGAACCCACTGCACCCGGCGCTGAAGTCCTATCACCCCTTCGACGGCGACGGAATGATTCACGTCGTCGGCTTTCGTGACGGAAAAGCGTTCTACCGCAACCGGTTTATCCGCACCGAAGGTTTTGTCGCCGAGAACGAGGCGGGCCGGCCGTTGTGGGCGGGACTGGCGGAGTCGCCGAAGCTCGCCGAACGTGACGGATGGGGCGCGCGTGGGCGGATGAAGGATGCGTCGAGCACCGACGTGATCGTGCACCGGGGGACTGCGCTGACGAGCTTCTACCAATGCGGTGACCTGTATCGGGTTGATCCGTTCTCGGCCGAGACGCTTGGCAAGGAAACGTGGAACGGTCGATTCCCGTTCGACTGGGGCGTTTCCGCGCATCCCAAGGTCGACGACGCCACTGGCGAACTGCTGTTCTTCAACTACAGCAAGCAGGCCCCGTACATGCATTACGGTGTCGTCGACAATCAGGGCGAGTTGGCCCACTACGTCGACATCCCTCTGCCCGGGCCACGGCTGCCGCACGACATGGCGTTCACCCGTAACTACGCCATTCTCAACGACTTTCCGTTGTTCTGGGACACCGAGTTGCTCCGCAAGGGTGTGCACGCCGCCCGATTCCACCCAGGCATGCCCTCACGGTTTGGGGTGATCCCCCGCAGGGGAGGGCACGAGGAGGTGCGGTGGTTCGAGGCCGAGCCCACCTACGTGCTGCATTTCGTGAACGCTTATGAGGATGGCGACGAGATCGTGCTCGACGGGTTCTTCCAAGGCGATCCCGAGCCGGCCGACAATGGCCGGGGCGACAAGTGGCAGCGCGCGTTCCGGTTCCTGGCGCTCGACCGGATGCAGGCGCGACTGCACCGGTGGCGCTTCAACCTGGTGACGGGCGCCGTCCGCGAGGAGCAACTGTCGGACAGCATCACCGAATTCGGAATGATCAACAGTGGTTTCGCCGGTGGGACCTACCGGTATACGTATGCCGCAACAGGCAAGCCGGGATGGTTCCTGTTCGACGGGTTGGTCAAACATGACCTGCACACCGGCACCGAGGAGAGGTATTCATTCCGCGACGGCGTGTACGGCAGCGAGGCCGCGATGGCGCCACGGGTGGGAAGCACGGCCGAGGACGACGGGTATCTGGTGACGTTGACCACCGACATGAACGCCGACGCGTCCTACTGCCTGGTTTTCGACGCAGCTCGGGTCGCCTACGGCCCGGTATGCAAACTGCAACTGCCCGAACGGGTTTCCAGCGGCACACATTCCACCTGGGTGGCCGGCTCAGAGTTGCGGCGCTGGCCCACTTGTTAGAAAGGCGGCGGCTCGTCAGAGGTGACACACCTGGTGTCGATGTCCCATATGTCGGCCGGCGGGGGTCGGTCGCGTTCGGCGGGATCGTTGGCGGCGTGTTGTGCGACGCACGCGGCATTGAGCGCGCGTTCGTGTTGTATTCGGTGGGCGCGGTTAGCGGCTCGTGTTCGTCGCCGTTTGGGCATCATGACCCCGCGCGAGGCGACTGGACTTGGATTGTATGTTTGCGCGAGTTTGGCGGTGGTGGTGTTCCACGCGGGAAAGAAGATGCGGCTGCCGGGCAGCGTCTGATACGTCTTGCCGGTCGGCGCGGTCCAGATCACCGTCCCGTCGGCGAGCTGTCGGTCGGCCCAGCCGCCGATGCCGGTCCAGAATGTCTTGAGCAAGTGGTGTTTTCGGCATAAGCACTTGAGGTTTGACGGGTGAGTCGGCCCGACCGGGTAGGGGACCGTATGGTCAATGTCGCAGAATGCGGCTGGCTCTTCGCAACCCGGGAAGCGACACGTCAGATCGCGCACCCGCACGAAATCCTCGAGGGCAACTGACGGCCGATAGCCCGGTTGCGGTGCGGCGCCCGGACTGCGGACCTCTCGAACCTTAGCGCCGGAGCGGATGAGTTCTGCAAGCAGCGGCGTCGGGACGATGCCGCCGCCCATCAACAGGCCGGCCGGCGGCTTGACCTTATCGTCGAACGCCGGCTCGAGTTCGGGTGTCTCGCCGGACATGTATGGGTCCGGCTGCGCGTCCAGCACCGATGCTTCGGTGACCACATGGATGACCACATTGGATGCCCGTCCGTCGGGGACCGCTGACGGGCAATCCGGGTTTCCGCAGTTGCACGCCAGCCGCTCGACGCCGGCGGCGAGCGCCCCGAGGGCATCTGCACGGCGTTGGGCGATGGTGCGCGGATCGTCGTCGCAGACCCCGTGGGCCATGTCCATCAGTCTGCGGTTCAGAAGTGCAGCATCAGTGGCATACAGCCGTCCCCAGACCGCCGTGGTGTCCGACTCGTCGTCTTTCTTGCCGACATACAAGTCGCGGCTGCGGGCCCTGTCACGAATACGGCGCACCGCGTCGGGGTCGTAGCGATCCACCCAGTAGTCGATTGACTGGGCCAACTTGTAGTCCGATAGGTCGCCCCACTTTTCCGCGCGCTCCGCGAGCGCGGCATCGATCTGGACCAGCGGCCCGTCGTCGTTGACCAGGTGCGTATGCCACGCGATCGCCGAAATCACGCGGTAGCTCACTTGGCCTTGCATGTAGAGCGTCGCAACCTTCGGAAGCTGATGCCGGAGCGTGAGGCTCAGTTGCATCTGACTCGATGCTTTCTTCGGGCTAACCCTCAGGGCCGCAGCAACTTCGGCGGCCGCGAAGTCCCAGAAATCGCACGCCCAATAGGCTCGCTCGTCCTCTTTGTCGCAACGTCGGCTGGTGAGTTCCGCGATCGCATGAAGGCGGCGGGCACTGGCTGCCGCCTCTATGCGGTTCCACTCTTCGATGGCCGCCACGACGGTCTCGTCGTCTGCGTGGCGCAGCGCTTCCGGATCAGGCGCCTCGACTTCGAACATACATTCGATTATGCCACGTGGCACCGACATTGATTCTGTTAATGCGACCAGGGCTACAGGGCTGTGATGGTCGTGGCAGCCGCTGCCGGTGGTGACCCTCGCACTGACTGACGCCCTATTGGTTCATCACCGCTTCAGCCGAGCTGCGGAAACGCTACCGCCGCCACACCCCGACAAGACATGAGATGTCGCCGCGAATTGGGTGTCCGAGGGGGGACTTGAACCCCCACGCCCGTTAATAGGGCACTAGCACCTCAAGCTAGCGCGTCTGCCATTCCGCCACTCGGACCTGTGTGGGCAGCTAAGGCTATCGGATTCCGGTAGTCGTTCCCAAACGCATGACCAATGGTAGGAAGGGGGACTGTGACAGGTCCCGTCGACGAGGTGGTCGATCTCGTCAGCGCGTTGATCCGCTTCGACACGTCCAATACCGGCGACCCGGCCACCACGAAGGGCGAACAAGAATGCGCCGAATGGGTGGCCCACCAACTCGAAGAGGTTGGTTACCAGACGGAATACATCGAGGCCGGCGCCCCGGGCCGCGGCAACATCTTCGCGCGCCTGAAAGGCGAAGACTCCAACCGCGGTGGGCTGCTGATCCACGGGCACCTCGACGTCGTGCCCGCCGAGGCGGCCGACTGGAGCGTGCACCCGTTCTCCGGTGCCGTCGAGGACGGTTATGTGTGGGGCCGCGGCGCGGTCGACATGAAGGACATGGTCGGCATGGCCATAGCGGTCGCCCGGCACTTCAAACGCAACGGCATCGTGCCGCCGCGCGACCTCGTGTTCGCGTTCGTGTCCGACGAGGAGGCCGGCGGCAAGTATGGCTGCAAGTGGCTTGTCGAAAACCGCCCCGACCTTTTCGAGGGAGTCACCGAGGCGATCGGTGAGGTCGGCGGGTTCTCGCTGACGGTCCCACATAAAGGCGGCGGCGAACGGCGACTCTATCTGATTCAGACCGCCGAGCGCGGCATGCGATGGATGCGATTGACCGCTCACGGCAGGGCCGGTCACGGCATGTTGATCCACGACGAAAACGCGGTCACCGCCGTCGCCGAGGCGGTCGCTCGGATCGGTCGACACCAATTCCCGATCGTGCTGACTGACGCTGTCGAGCAGTTCTTGCACGCGGTCGCCGAGGAGACCGGCTACACGTTCGACGTCGACTCTCCCGATCTAGACGGAGCGATTGCAAAACTGGGCTCGACCGGCCGCCTCGTTGCCGCGACTTTGCGCGATACGGCCAATCCGACCATGCTCAATGCCGGCTACAAGGCAAACGTCATTCCGGCCACCGCCGAGGCTGTCGTCGACTGCCGAGTTCTGCCCGGCAGGTTGAAGGCATTCGAGCGGGAAATCGATGAGCTCATCGGGCCGGACGTCACCCGTGAATGGATCGTGGACCTGCCCTCTTACGAGACCACCTTCGACGGCCGATTGTTAGATGCGATGAACGCCGCGATTCTGGCGGCCGATCGGCAGGCCCGTACCGTGCCCTACATGCTCGCCGGTGGCACCGACGCAAAACACCTCGCACGCTTGGGGATTCGCTGCTTTGGGTTCGCGCCGCTGCGGTTGCCGCCTGAGCTTGATTTCTCCGCCCTGTTCCACGGCGTCGATGAGCGGGTACCCGTGGATTCGCTGACGTTCGGTGTGCAGGTTCTCGAAAATTTCCTGCTGCACTGCTAACCAAAAGAGAGAAAGGAATGGCATACCGTGCCTTTTCAATACAACCCCTACGACTTCCTGCCGAAGCTGCCCACCTTCACGTTGATCTCCAACGACATCACCGATGGTCAGCCGCTGAACATGGCTCAGGTGAGCGGCATCATGGGTGCGGGCGGCGAGGACGTCTCGCCGCAACTGAGCTGGTCCGGCTTCCCTGAGGAGACACGTAGCTTCGCCGTCACCGTCTATGACCCCGATGCGCCCACCGCGTCCGGGTTCTGGCACTGGGCGGTCGCCAACCTGCCTGCGACGTGCACCGAACTGCCTGCAGGCGTCGGCGAGGGCAGTGAATTACCCGGCAGTGCACTGACTTTGGTGAACGACGCCGGGATGCGGCGCTACATCGGCGCAGCGCCGCCGCCGGGGCACGGTCCACACCGCTACTTCGTCGCGGTGCACGCCGTGAAGGTCGAGAAGCTCGAACTGAGCGAGGACGCCAGCCCGGCTTACCTCGGGTTCAACCTGTTCATGAATGCGATCGCACGTGCCGTCATCCACGGCACGTACGAACAGAAGGACGGCTAGCGGTGCGCGGCTGATCCCACGGCATCGGCCAGGCTGCGAAAACCGCTGTCGTGCAGATGATTTGCGATGCCATCATGGATCTGCTTCGCCCACGACCCGCCACCGTAGATGAAGCCGGTGTAGCCCTGCACCAGTGACGCGCCGGCGGTGATCCGCTGCCATGCGTCGTCGGCGGTCTCGATGCCGCCCACACTGATCAGCACGAGTTTGTCGCCGACGCGCGCGTACAGCCTTCGCAGCACCTCGAGCGAACGCTCGGCCAGCGGATGTCCGGACACGCCGCCCGGACCGAGCATGTCCACGCCCGGGGTCTCCAGCCCCTCGCGCGAGACTGTGGTGTTGGTGGCGACGATGCCGGCCAGTCCGAGCTCGACGGCGAGGTCAGCGATGTCGTCGATCTCAGCGTCGGAGAGATCCGGCGCGATCTTGACCAGCACCGGCGCCGAGGTTTCCGATCGAACAGCGGTCAGAACCGGCCGCAGCGCCTCGACCGCCTGAAGGTCGCGCAGTCCGGGTGTGTTGGGCGAACTGACGTTGACCACCAGAAAGTCGGCCTGTGGGCCCACCAGACGAGCGCTGGCCCGGTAATCCTCGGCCGCCAGTTCGTCGGACGCCAGCTTGGTCTTGCCGATGTTGACCCCGATCGGGATGTCGTGGACGCGGCCGGCCAACCGCATCGCCAACTCGGCTGCGCCGTGGTTGTTGAAACCCATCCGGTTGAGCAGCGCGCGATCCTCGGGCAGGCGGAAGAGGCGCGGCTGCGGATTTCCCGGCTGCGGGTGGGCGGTGACGGTGCCGACCTCGGCGAAACCGAAACCGAGCGCACCCCAGGTATCGAGTCCGGTGCCGTCCTTGTCGAAACCCGCAGCCAGGCCGAGGGGCCCGGGGAACTGCACACCGAACACGGTGCTGGCCAGCACCGGATCGCGGGGAGCCAGCCGCCGGTGCAATGCGCGGCGTGCGGGTGCAATCGCGGTCAGCAGCCGCAGCGCCGCGAACACCCAGGTGTGAATCTGCTCGGCAGGCACCAAAAACATGACCCGCCGCACCGCGCGGTAGTTCATTACAACCCCGGCTGGTCGCTGGGCCGTCCAGTCTTCTTGCGCCGCAACAGAACTCGCCTCGTACCGTCTGTGTATAGCCGAACCCGCGTCAGCTCCCAGCCGCGGTACTCGGCCTCGATCGCCAACCGCGTCGACGCGGACAGGCGCGTCACGTCGGGAGGAAGCCGCAGCGGAGCCCATTCGTAGTCGTCGGACTCCTCGACGTCCCAGCCGGCCAACGTCACCGTTGACGCCCCGCGTTCTCGATCACCTGAACGCCGTCCTTGCTGGCAGACACCACGAACAGCGTGTCGGTGGCTTCGTCGAAGGCCAGCACATCGGGTTGCCGCACGGTTGGGTAACGCACCTTCTCCACAGGTATTCCAGTTGCCAGATCGTAACCAACGACGACGTTGATCGCCGTCAGTGACACCCATGCCACCCTACGGGCGGCCGCCAGCCCGTATGGTGCGTTCCTCACCGGGTAGCGCTGGCGCATCATCAGCGGGTCGGTGCCGAACACAAGCAGTTCCTCGCCGCGGGTGTCGGCAACCAGCACCCGGCCTACCGGATCAGCGGCCAGCGTGGTCGCGCCCTCACCCGCACGCAACGCATGCTGCATCTGGCTGCCGCTGGCGTCGATGGTGGTCACCGACGTTTGCCCGCGGTCGAGAACGACGGCTGTATTCCCTTGTGTCACAAGGCTGTCGACGCGACTAAAAGCTTTGACTTCGGCAGCGACGGCGGTGTCGGAACCCAGGGTGTAGACGCCGCCGTCGGCGCTCCCCAGGACCAGCCTGCCGTCGGACCGCCGGGCGATGGCGGTGAACTCGGTGTCGGCGTGACCGTCGACTCTCAACGCGGTGGTCTCACGGCTGTGCACGTCGACGCGCAGATAACCGCCGCGGGTGGACAGATAGACCACGCCACGCCCGTCCCCAGCCAATGCCGTGGCCCGGCTGGGCAGCGCGACGCTGTGCGGCTCGCCCGCCGCCGGGACCACGGTGACGCCGTCGACGCCGAGGACCACCAGCGAAGACGTCGCCGCGTCGAACACGGCGGCCTTGGCGACGACCGGAAGCGGAAGGACGCGACCGGCGGGCACGGTCGTGACCGGGGGAGACACCGCAGCGGACGCGGGAACGATCGTCGGCGGCGGCGCTTCCGCCGGGTTTGATGAGCACGCGGTCAGCACAACAACGCTGATCAATGCCACGCAGAGAAAACGCCCGGCACGTGGACGTTTCACGGTTTTCGGCAACGGGTAGCTTCCCGTCGTGGCAGATACGCTGACAATGACCGGGCAGTCTAGGCCCTTCCACGGTGCGCCCGGCGGTATGGTCACGCCATGACCCTCGCTGCTGACAGGGGACCCTCCGACCAGGAGTTTTTGGTCGAGGACGTGATGCCGGGCATCCATGCCAACGGGTTTGGTCAGGTGGGGGATGGGCGCAGCTTCGCATTTCACACCCAGCAAAAGCAGTTGGTAGTCGAGGTGTATCGGCCTCGGTTCGCCGGCCCGGTGCCGCAGCCCGAGGACGTCGTCGCCGTCGCCACCCGGGCGCTGACCGACATCGACCTCACCGACAAGCGCAGCCTCATCGCGGCCGTGCGCGACGCGGTGGCTAACGCAGAGCCGGTCAGTCGCGCAGGCTCCAAACCGGTTCTCTAACCAGCCGCCAGGTACGGTCGTCGCGTGGGAACGGCGGCCATGTCTCCTGGGATGTCCTGGTCGCACGTGGTCTTCCTGGCGGTTCTGCAGGGTCTCACGGAATTCCTGCCGATCTCGTCGTCGGGCCACCTGGCCATCGCGTCGCGGGTGTTCTTCGCCGACGACGCCGGCGCGTCATTCACGGCTGTCACCCAGCTCGGGCACCGAACTTGCGGTCCTCGTGTACTTCGCCCGCGACATCTGGCGCATCGCGAAGGCGTGGCTCAATGGACTGGTGGTCAAGGCGCACCGCGACGATGTCGATTACCGGATGGGCTGGTACGTGATCATCGGCACCATCCCGATCTGCGTGCTCGGCCTGCTGTTCAAGGACGAGATCCGCACCGGCGTGCGGAATCTCTGGGTGGTGGCGATCGCGCTGGTCGCGTTCTCTGCGGTGATCGCCGCCGCCGAATACGTCGGCCGGCAGACCCGGCATGCCGAGCAGCTGCGCTGGCCCGACGCCGTGACCGTCGGCCTGGCCCAATGTCTGGCGCTGGTACCGGGCGTGTCGCGGTCGGGCGCGACGATCAGCGCGGGCTTGTTTCTGGGGCTGGACCGAGAACTGGCCGCGCGCTTCGGTTTTCTGCTTGCCATCCCCGCGGTGTTCGCGTCTGGCCTGTTCTCGTTACCCGACGCGTTCCGGCCGGTCAGCGAGGGCATGAGTGCCACCGGCCTTCAGCTGTTCGTGGCCGTTACGATCGCGTTCGTGGTGGGCCTTGCCGCAATCGCTTGGTTGCTGCGATTTCTGGTTCGGCACAGCATGTACTGGTTCGTGGTTTATCGGGTCATCCTCGGTGTGGTGGTCATGGCTCTGCTCGGCACGGGCGTGGTGGCCGCGACATGACCGTCATCCTGCTGCGGCACGGCCGGTCCACGTCGAACACCGCGCACGTGCTTGCGGGCCGGTCCGAAGGCGTCGACCTCGACGAGCGGGGTCGCGAGCAGGCGGACGCGCTGGTGGGCCGGCTGGGGTCGTTGCCGATTCGGGCGCTGGTGTCCTCGCCGCTGCTGCGTTGCATGCGCACGATCGAGCCGCTTGCCGGCGTGCTGGGCATCGAGCCGCTCGTCGACGAGCGGCTCTCCGAGGTCGACTACGGCGAGTGGACCGGGCGCAAGATGGGCGAACTGGTCAAGGAGCCACTCTGGAAAGTGGTGCAGGCGCAGCCCAGCGCGGCGGTGTTCCCCGAGGGCGAAGGTTTGGCGCAGGTGCAGGCCAGAGCGGTGGCGGCGGTGCGAGAGCACGACCGGCGCCTGGCCGACGAGCACGGCGGCGATGCGCTGTGGGTGGCCTGCACGCACGGAGACGTCATCAAGGCGGTGGTCGCCGACGCGCTCGGCACCCACCTGGACAGTTTTCAGCGCATCGTCGCCGATACGGCGTCGACGAGCGTCATCCGCTACACACCGATGCGGCCGTTCGTCCTGCACGTGAACCACACAGGCGCCGACCTCGCGTCCGCGCTCACCCCGCCTCCTCGCGACGGCGAGGTGCCGGCCGGGGAAGCGGTGGTGGGCGGCTCGACGGAATGACCTTGCGCGATTACGAAGGCGCTGCTTCTACCGGTATTTTGGAAATGTCATGGCCCGCGCTATTCACGTGTTTCGCTCACCCGACCGTTTCGTGGCCGGGACCGTTGGCCAGCCCGGGAACCGCACGTTTTACCTGCAGGCAGCTCATGATTCCCGCGTCGTGTCGGTGGTGTTGGAAAAGCAGCAGGTGGCCGTGCTCGCGGAACGGATCGGCGCGCTGCTCACCGAAGTTCACCGCCGGTTCGGCACCCCGGTTCCGCCCGACACCGGCGAGGTGGAAGATCTCAATCCCCTGGTGACGCCCATCGACGCGGAGTTCCGGGTGGGCACGATGGGGCTGGGCTGGGACTCGGAGGCTCAGACGGTCGTCGTCGAACTTCTCGCGGTGACCGACGCGGAGTTCGACGCTTCGGTGGTGCTTGACGATGCGGAAGAAGGGCCCGACGCAGTCCGGGTATTTCTGACCCCGGAGTCGGCGCGGCAGTTCGCCGCCCGATCCAATGCCGTCATCTCGGCGGGCCGTCCGCCGTGCCCGCTGTGTGACGAACCGCTCGATCCTGCCGGCCATATCTGCGTGCGCACCAACGGTTTTCGGCGCGGCGCACTGTACGGGTCGGCGGATGACGCAGAGTCGTGATATCGAAACGCTGCGCTGCGGTGAGCTGACGGTCATCGGGCGAATCCGCTCGGCGAGCAACGCGACGTTTCTGTGCGAGGCCGAATGGGCCGGGCAGCGGACGCATTGCGTGTACAAGCCGGTCGCCGGGGAGGCGCCGCTGTGGGACTTCCCCGACGGCACGTTGGCAGGCCGGGAGATGGCCGCCTATCTGGTGTCGGAGGCGTTGGGCTGGAACATCGTGCCGCACACCATCATTCGCGACGGGCCCGCCGGCAGGGGCATGGCGCAACTGTGGATCGAGGAGCCCGACGACGCGTCACCCGATATCGAGCGGACGTCTCCTGACCTCATCGACCTGTTTCCGGCAGGCAAGGTGCCGTCGGGTTATCTATCGGTGTTGCGGGCATACGACTACGCCGGCGACGAAGTCACCCTGGTGCATGCCGACGACATCCGGCTGCGGCGGATGGCGGTGTTCGACGTGCTCATCAACAACGCCGACCGCAAAGGCGGCCACATCCTGGTCGGGCTGGACGCCAACGTGTACGGCGTCGATCACGGCGTGAGCCTGCACGTCGAGGACAAGCTGCGCACGGTGCTGTGGGGCTGGGCAGGCAAGCCCATCGACGACGACACGCTGGCCACGGTCGACGAGCTGCGAATCAGCGTGCAGGGCACGCTGGGCGAGGCATTGCGTGGGCACCTCACCGGCCGGGAGGTCCTCGCGGTGCGCCGGCGGGCCGAGGCCCTGCTGGACAACCCGGTGATGCCGACGCCGGACCGGCGGCGTCCGATCCCCTGGCCGGCGTTCTAGCCTGGCACTCGTGACGCTTACCGATGCGGCGCTGGCCGCCGAACTCGCTCAGGACGCCGGCGAACTGCTGCTGCGCGTGCGTGAGGAGCTCGGATTCGGCGACTCCTGGGCGCTTGGCGCGGCGGGCGACAAACGGGCCAACGCATTGATCCTCGAGCGGCTGCGCGACGAACGGCCCGACGACGGCGTGCTGAGCGAAGAGGCCCACGACGATCTGCATCGCCTGCACAAGGACCGGGTGTGGATCGTCGATCCGCTCGACGGCACCCGCGAATTCTCCGCGCGCGGCCGCGACGACTGGGCAGTGCATGTGGCGCTGTGGCAGGCCGGTGCCGAAATCACTGATGCCGCAGTCGCTCTGCCGGCTCTCGGCGAGCTGTACCGCAGCGACACGGTGAGCTCTCACGGGTTCGGCGGCGCAGCGGATCGGCCCATCCGGATGGCGGTGAGTTCGACCAGACCGCCATCGCTGCTGTACCGCATGCGTCACGCGGTGGCGATGGAGGCGGTGCCTATCGGCTCGGCGGGCGCGAAGGCGATGGCGGTGGTCCGCGGCGACGTCGATGCCTACTTGCACCACGGCGGCCAATGGGAGTGGGACAACGCCGCGCCGGCCGGCGTGGTGCTGGCCGCGGGTCTGCACGCGTCACGGCTGGACGGCTCGCCGCTGCGGTACAACCAGCTCGACCCCTACCTGCCCGACTTCCTGATGTGTCACGAGGAGAATGCCGAGGAACTCCTGGACGCCATCCGGCGAGCGGTCTGGTAATCGGCCCGGCTTACCCTCGACAGCATGCAATCGTGGTCGTCGGAAGCGGTCCCGGTGGTGGGAGGCCGTGGTCCGGAACTTCGGTTGTATGACACCTCGGACCGTCAGGTGCGGCCGGTGGCCTCGGGCCCCACGGCGACGATGTACGTCTGCGGCATCACGCCTTATGACGCCACCCACTTGGGGCATGCGGCGACGTACCTGGCGTTCGACCTCGTCCACCGGGTCTGGCTCGACACCGGGCACGACGTGCACTACGTGCAGAACATCACCGACGTCGACGATCCGCTGTTCGAGCGGGCGAACCGCGACGGGGTGGACTGGCGCGAACTGGGCGCGGGCGAGATCGAGTTGTTCCGCGACGACATGGCCGCGTTGCGGGTGCTGCCGCCGCGCGAATACGTGGCCGCCACCGAGGCCATCGACGAGGTCGTCGAGCTGGTAGAGAAGATGCTGGCGTCCGGAGCGGCCTACATCGTCGACGATCCCGACCGTCCGGACGTGTACTTTCGCGCCGACGCCACCCCGCAGTTCGGCTATGAATCCGGCTACGACCGGGAGACCATGGCGCGGCTGTTCGCCGAGCGCGGCGGCGACCCGGACCGCCCCGGGAAGGCCGACGAACTCGACGCGTTGCTGTGGGCGGCCCCCCGCGAGGGCGAGCCGAGCTGGCCGTCACCCTTCGGCCCGGGTCGGCCCGGCTGGCACGTCGAGTGCGCCGCGATCGCGCTGAGCCGCATCGGCACAGGCCTCGACATCCAGGGCGGCGGGTCGGATCTGATCTTTCCGCATCACGAGTTCTCAGCCGCGCACGCCGAATGTGTCACGGGGGAGCGGCGTTTCGCCCGCCACTACGTGCACGCGGGGATGATCGGCTGGCATGGACACAAGATGTCCAAGAGCCGCGGCAACCTGGTACTGGTGTCGGCGTTGCGTGCCGAGGGCGTCGAGCCCGCGGCTATCCGGCTGGGGCTGCTGGCCGGGCACTATCGGGCCGACCGCGAGTGGAGTTCCGAGGTGCTCGACGACGCGCGGGCCCGGCTGGCGCGCTGGCGCCAAGCCTGCGCACTGCCGTCGGGGCCCGATGCCGCCGATATGGTCGCCCATGTGCGCCGTTACCTCGCCGACGATCTCGACACCCCGAAAGCCCTTGCAGCCGTTGATGGTTGGGTCACAGATGCATTGGAATACGGCGGTCGCGACAGCGGAGCCCCTGGCCTGGTTTGCGCCGTTGTGGACGCGTTGCTGGGCGTGGAGCTGTAGGTTCCGGCCATGGAGTCTGTGAACGGCAAAGTCGTCTTCATCACCGGGGGAGCCAACGGAATCGGTGCCGCGGTCGGGCGTCGACTGCACGCCAAAGGCGCCAAGGTCGTGCTGACCGATGTGGACGAGACGGCCCTGCACGACATCGCCGCCGACCTCAACGGTGACCGTGTGTTGACGCTCACGGCCGATGTCCGCGACCTGGCGTCGATGGAAGGCGCCGTCAGCCGCGCCATCGACCGTTTCGGTGGCATCGACGTCGTGATCGCCAACGCCGGCATCGTGACGTTCGGTTCGGTGCTCCAGGTCGATCCCCGGGCGTTCAAGACGCTGATCGATGTGAACGTCCTCGGCGTTTTTCACACCGTGCGGGCGGCGCTCCCGTCGGTGATCGAGCGGCGCGGTTATGTGCTGATCGTGTCGTCGGGTGCGGCCTATCTGGCGGTGGGCGGGATGGTGCCGTACAACACATCGAAAGCAGGAGTCGAGCACTTCGCGAATGCGCTCCGGCTGGAGGTTGCTTACCGCGGTGTTGCCGTCGGGTCCGCGCACATGTCGTGGATCGACACGCCGTTGGTTCGCGAGAGCAAGGCTGACCTCGCGACCGCTCGCGAGATGCTCGACTCATTGCCCGGACCGCTGGGCAAGACCACGTCGGTCGAAAAGTGCGCGGCCGTGTTCGTCAAAGGCATCGAAGGGCGCAAGTCCCACATCAACTGCCCGAGGTGGGTTGGCGTTCTCCGCTGGCTCAAGCCGTTGCTGTCTTCACCCGTTGTCGAGTCGCAAACCATCAAACTCGCCGCCGATCAAGTGCCCAAGGTCGACGCCGAGGTCGCCGCGCTCGGCCGCTCATTGAGCGCGCGCACCCAGGCGCTGGAAGGGGGGTCGACGGGGTGACCTCACCCGAGCAGGCCCGCGAGATCCCGAAAGAGGCTTACATCTACGGCTTTCCGATGGTGGACAGCTACCGCGTGCAGTACGCCTACTTCGTCGACGAACAGGATCCGGAGCACAAGGGCGGGTGGAACCAGATCCAGAGCATGGCCCGGGTTTACACCCCGGACGACACGGCTATCCAAACGCCGAACTCCGATACGCCATACTCGACGGTCGGTGCGGACTTGCGCACCGAACCGTTAGTGCTGACCGTTCCGCCGATCGAGCAGAACCGTTACTACTCACTGCAATTCGTCGACGGCTATACCTACAACTTCGCCTACGTCGGCACCCGGACCACCAGCAACAACGGCGGGACATATCTTCTCGCCGGCCCGAATTGGAAGGGCGACACGCCGGATGGGATCGACGACGTCATCCGGTCGGCAACAGAGCTGGCGTTCGTCGTCTACCGCACTCAGTTGTTCGGGCCCGATGACCTCGACAACGTCAAGCGCATCCAGGCGGGCTATCAAATCCAGCCGCTGTCGGCGTTTACGAACCAGCCGGCACCACCGTCGCCGCCGGCGATCGACTTCATACCGCCGCTGACGCCGGAGCAGCAGAAAACCGACCCGCGCTTCTTCGAAATCCTGAACTTCGTGATGGGTTTCACACCCACCGTGCAGTCCGAGCTGGATCTACGCGCCCGGTTCGCCACGATCGGCATCGCCGCCGGCGGCGACTTCGACGCCGACACGCTGCCTGCCGAGATGCGGTCGGCGATCGAGGCCGGAATGGCCGCCGCCTGGGCCGAGTTCGAGGCCCTAAAGAACGGCAAGGTCGCCACCGGCGAGGTGGGTTCAGCCCAATTCTTCGGCACCGCCGACGAACTGAAGGGCAACTATCTGTACCGGATGGCAGGCGCGGTGCTCGGCATCTATGGCAACAGCGCTGCCGAAGCCGTTTATCCGAATTCGTTGAACGATTCCGCTGGAGCGCCGTTGACCGGGACCAACAGCTACACGTACCGGTTCCCGCCCGGCCAGCTGCCACCCGTGAACGCGTTCTGGTCACTGACCATGTACGAGCTGCCGCGCAGTCTGCTCGTGGCCAACCCGATCGATCGGTATCTGATCAACTCGCCGATGCTGCCCAGTCTGATCACAGACCCCGACGGCGGGATCACGCTCTACCTGTCGAACAAGTCACCGCGGCCGGAGCGGGAAGCCAACTGGCTGCCCGCTCCTGCTGGGCCGTTCGCCGTGGTCCTGCGCCTGTACTTGCCGAAACGGGAAGCGCTGAGCGGGCAGTGGCAAGCGCCAAAGCCCGCCAAGGTCTAGCTGCCGCGGAAGCCCGGCCCGCGGCGGCGCAGATACCGCTCGAACTCGGCGGCCAGCGCGTCGCCGTCGACCTTGCTCAGCGCCTCGTGCATCTCCACCTCCGCGTCTCCGCGCTGCTCGAGCTGAGCCACGTACTCGGCGATCTCGTCGTCGTCGGAGGTCATCTCGGTGACGGCGGCTTCCCACTCCTCTGCCTGCGCAGGCAGGTCGGCGAGCGGCACCTCGATGTCGAGCACGTCCTCGACGCGCCGCAGCAACGCGACTGTGGCCTTCGGGTTCGGCGGCTGGGACACGTAGTGTGGAACCGCCGCCCAGAACGTCACCGCCGGGATCCCGGCGTGCACGCACGCGTCCTGGAACACCCCTGCGATTCCGGTGGGCCCCTCATAGCGGGTTTCCTCGAGCCCGAAGAAGTGCGCCGACTCCGGCGAGTATGCCGCGCCCGACACCGGCACCGGCCTGGTGTGCGGCGTGTCGGCGAGCAGCGCGCCGAGGATGACGACGGTCGACGCGTTCAGCTTGTCGGCGATCGCGAGCAGCTCGGCGCAGAATGTGCGCCATCGCATGTTCGGCTCGACGCCGTGCATCAGCACGATGTCGCGTTCGCTGCCCGGCGGACGGCAGTGCGAGATCCGCATCGACGGCCATACCAGCTCGCGGGTGACGCCGTCGACCTGACGGATCACCGGGCGGTTCACCTGGTAGTCGTAGTACGCCTCGTCGTCGATCTCGATGATCGGCTCGGCTTCCCAGATCGCGTCCAGATGCTCCAGCGCGTCGCTGGCCGCGTCACCAGCGTCGTTCCAGCCCTCGAAAGCGGCTACCACCACGGCGTCGTGCAGCTCGGGCAGTTCGAAACCTCCTGTAGCGTCCGACGGGGTCATAAGTTCAGCGTAGAGGGTGTTTTGCTGCTGGGAGCGTCTTGGCCGAATACCCGCCGATGAGCGCTTGCGCGAAGAGGAGAAAGGCAAAGTTGCTAGACCGACTACCCTGTTAATATGACTGCCGCCGCCCACCGTGACTATGACACCGACCTGCTGGCGACCCTGTCTGACAAGGTCGTGGTGGGTGACGGCGCCATGGGCACGATGCTTCAGGCCGCGGATCTGACTCTCGACGATTTCCGCGGGCTCGAAGGTTGCAACGAGATACTCAACGACACTCGCCCCGACGTGCTCGAGCACATTCACCGGGCGTACTTCGAGGCCGGTGCCGATGCCGTGGAGACCAACACGTTCGGCTGCAACCTGTCCAACCTCGGCGACTACGACATCGCCGAAAAGATCCGCGATCTGTCGGAGAAGGGCACCGCGATCGCCCGGCGGGTCGCCGACGAGATGAGCACACCCGATCGCAAGCGCTACGTGCTCGGTTCGATGGGCCCGGGCACCAAGCTACCGACCCTCGGCCACACCGAGTACGCGGTGATCCGCGACGCGTATACCGAGGCTGCACTCGGAATGCTGGAGGGCGGCGCCGACGCGGTTCTGGTGGAGACCTGCCAGGACCTGTTGCAGCTCAAGGCCGCTGTGCTCGGGTCGCGGCGGGCGATGGCGCAGGCGGGGCGGCACATCCCGGTATTCGCACACGTCACCGTGGAGACCACCGGAACGATGCTGTTGGGCAGCGAGATCGGTGCGGCGCTCACTGCGGTCGAGCCGCTTGGTGTCGACATGATCGGGCTGAACTGCGCCACCGGGCCCTCCGAGATGAGCGAGCATCTGCGCCATCTTTCCCGTCATGCCCGCACGCCGGTGTCGGTGATGCCGAACGCGGGGCTGCCGGTGCTCGGCGCCCACGGAGCGGAATACCCTTTGCGCCCAGACGAACTCGCCGAGGCGCTGTCCGAATTCATCACCGAGTTCGGGCTCTCGCTGGTGGGCGGGTGTTGCGGCACCACGCCTGAGCACATCCGCCGAGTCGCCGAGGCCGTGCGTGATCTGCAGCGGGCGGAACGGAACGTGACCTACGAGCCAGCGGTGTCTTCGCTATACTCCGCGACGCCGTTCGCCCAGGATGCATCGGTATTGATGATCGGTGAGCGGACGAACGCCAACGGCTCCAAGGCTTTTCGTGAGGCGATGATCGCCGAGGATTATCAGAAGTGCCTCGACATCGCCAAGGAGCAGACGCGCGATGGTGCGCACCTGCTCGACCTGTGCATCGACTACGTCGGCCGTGACGGTGTCGCGGACATGAACGCGCTGGCAAGCAGGCTGGCCACCGCGTCGACGTTGCCGATCATGCTGGACTCCACCGAAACTCCGGTGCTGAGAGCCGGTTTGGAGCACCTGGGCGGGCGCTGCGCGATCAACTCGGTGAACTACGAGGACGGCGACGGGCCGGAGTCGCGATTCCACAAGACCATGGAGCTGGTCGCCGAGCACGGGGCCGCGGTGGTCGCGCTGACGATCGACGAGGAGGGCCAGGCCCGCACCGCCGAGAAGAAGGTCCAGATCGCCGAGCGGCTGATCGACGACATCACCGGCAACTGGGGTGTCGACGAGTCGTCGATCCTGATCGACTGCCTGACGTTCACGATCTGCACCGGCCAGGAGGAATCCCGTCGCGACGGCATCGAGACCATCGAGGCGATCAGGGAACTGAAGAAACGTCACCCTGCGGTTCAGACCACGCTCGGTCTATCGAACATCTCCTTCGGGCTGAACCCGGCTGCGCGGCAGGTGCTCAACTCGGTGTTCTTGCACGAGTGCCAGGAAGCCGGGCTGGACTCGGCGATCGTGCACGCCAGCAAGATCGTGCCGATGAACCGCGTCGCGGAGGACCAACGCAATGTAGCGCTGGATCTCGTCTATGACCGCCGCCGGGAGGGCTACGACCCGCTGCAGGAACTCATGCAGATGTTCGAGGGCGTCTCGGCGGCCTCGTCGAAGGAGTCCCGCGCCGCCGAACTCGCCGCGCTGCCGCTTCTGGAGCGGCTGGCCCGGCGCATCGTGGACGGCGAACGCAACGGCCTGGAGGCCGACCTCGACGAGGCGATGACACAGAAGCCGCCGCTGGACATCATCAACGACAACCTGCTCGACGGCATGAAAACCGTTGGGGAACTGTTCGGTTCGGGCCAAATGCAGTTGCCGTTCGTGCTGCAGTCCGCCGAGGTGATGAAAACCGCTGTGGCCCATCTCGAGCCGCACATGGACAAGTCCGAGGACGATGCGGGCAAGGGCCGCATCGTGCTCGCCACCGTCAAGGGTGACGTCCACGACATAGGCAAGAACCTGGTTGACATCATCCTGACCAACAACGGCTACGAGGTGGTCAACATCGGCATCAAGCAGCCGATCGCGACCATTCTCGAGGTGGCACAGGACAAGAGCGCCGATGTCGTCGGCATGTCCGGGCTGCTCGTCAAGTCGACCGTGGTGATGAAGGAAAACCTCGAGGAGATGAACCACCGCGGGATCGCCGAGAAATTCCCCGTGCTGCTCGGCGGCGCGGCGCTGACCCGAAGCTATGTCGAGAACGACTTGACGGAGGTCTACCAAGGCGAAGTGCATTACGCACGTGACGCGTTCGAGGGCTTGCGCCTGATGGACCAGATCATGAACGCGAAGCGCGGAGTGGCGCTCGACACCGACAGTCCGGAGGCGGTCGCGGCGCGCGAGAAGGAAGCCGAACGCAAGGCGCGCCATGCGCGCTCGAAACGCATTGCCGAACAACGCAAGGCGGCCGAGACGCCCGTCGAGGTGCCTGCGCGGTCGGATGTCGCCGTCGACGTCGAGGTGCCAGTCCCGCCGTTCTGGGGCACCCGGATCGTCAAGGGGATCGCGCTCGCCGAATACACGGGACTGCTCGACGAGCGGGCACTGTTTCTGGGTCAGTGGGGTCTGCGGGGTGCCCGCGGCGGCGAAGGGCCGTCGTACGAGGATCTGGTGGAGTCCGACGGTCGCCCGCGGCTGCGGTACTGGCTGGACCGCCTCTTTACCGACGGCATCCTCGCCAACGCCGCGGTCGTGTACGGATATTTCCCCGCGGTGTCGGAGGGTGACGACGTCATCGTGCTGACCGAACCGAGACCCGATGCGCCCGAACGATTCCGGTTCACCTTCCCACGCCAGCAGCGCAGCCGGTTTCTGTGCATCGCGGACTTCATCCGGTCGCGCGAGAAAGCTGATGAAACCGGCCAGGTCGACGTGTTGCCGTTCCAGCTCGTGACCATGGGCCAGCCGATCGCCGACTACGCCAATGAGCTCTACGCCGCCAACTCCTACCGCGATTACCTGGAGGTGCACGGACTCGGCGTGCAACTGACGGAGGCGCTGGCCGAGTACTGGCATCGTCGCGTGCGCGAGGAGCTCAAGTTCTCCGATCACGCGATGGCCGCGGAGGACCCTGCGGCGGTGGAAGACTACTTCAAGCTCGGCTACCGTGGCGCGCGGTTCTCGTTCGGTTATGGCGCATGCCCGAATCTGGATGACCGCACCAAGATGGTGGCTCTGCTCGAGCCGGAGCGCATCGGCGTCACGCTCTCCGAGGAACTGCAGCTGCATCCCGAACAGTCGACCGACGCGTTCGTGCTGCACCACCCGGAAGCCAAGTACTTCAATGTGTGAGGCTTTCTGATGCTCGCGGTCCTGTGGGACATGGACGGCACCCTCGTTGATTCCGAAAAGCTCTGGGATGTCGCGATGCATGCTCTTTACGAGCGGCTGGGGGCCACGTTGACCCCTGAGGTGCGGGCGGCCACCATCGGCGGCTCGTCGGAGGGCACGATGCGTATCGTGTACGCCGACCTGGGTCTGGAACCCGACCCCGCGAAGATGGCCGCCACCGCCGACTGGCTGCACGACTACACCGCCGGATTGTTCCAAGCGGGCTTGCCGTGGTGCGAGGGTGCGCGGGAGTTGCTGGAGGCGTTGGCGATTGAGGGCGTCCCGATGGCGCTCGTCACCAACACGCGGCGGTCGCTCACCGAGCGCGCGCTGGACAGTATTGGCCGACAGCATTTTTCGGCGACCGTCTGCGGCGACGAGGTGCCGTCCGGCAAGCCCGCACCCGATCCGTACCTGCGGGCGGCGCTGCTGCTCGGCGAATCCCCGGATCGCTGCCTGGCGATCGAAGACTCGGTGACCGGAGCGGCGTCCGCCGAAGGTGCCGGGTGTCCGGTGTTGGTGGTGCTCAACGAGGTCGACGTACCGGGCGGCCCGCGTCGCCGGCACGTGCGATCACTCGCCCAACTCGACGTCGCTTCACTGCGTTCGATCCACGCGGAGCTGGATAACGAGTTGGAGGAACGGACTGCCTGACCTCTATTTCGGTGTTTGAATGTGAGTCACATCACTCAATGCCGAGAGAGGACGCCTGATGGCTGAACACGGTGCGGTCGGTGATTCACCAGAGATCTTTGGAGAAGACGAGGAATTCACCTCGGGTCGCAGCGCCGTTCGCATAGCCTCGGTCGCCGCACTCGGAGGGCTGTTGTTCGGTTACGACACAGCTGTGATCAACGGCGCAAACGACGCCATGCAGAAGGCCTTCGGGGCGAGCAATCTGCGTGCTCGGTATCGCGGTGGCGTCGGCGTTGATCGGAGCAGCGATCGGCGCGCTGACCGCCGGCCGGATCGCCGACCGGATCGGCCGGATTGCGGTGATGAAGATCGCGGCCGGGTTGTTCTTCATCAGCGCGATCGGCGCCGGACTTGCGCCCGACATTTGGTTCATCATCGTGTTCCGCGTGATCGGCGGCCTCGGTATCGGCGTCGCATCCGTGATCGCCCCGGCCTATATCGCCGAGACGTCGCCGCCCAGTATCCGTGGGCGCCTGGGTTCTCTGCAGCAGCTGGCCATCGTCACCGGCATCTTCTTGTCGCTGGCGCATCGACGCCGGGCTCGCGCGTCTCGCCGGCGGAGCGGAAAAAGACCTTTGGCTGAGTCAACCCGCCTGGCGCTGGATGTTCATCGTGATGTCGCTACCCGCGATCGTCTACGGATTGCTGGCGTTCACGATTCCGGAATCTCCGCGGTATCTCGTTGCCACACATCGAATTCCGGAAGCGCGACGCGTACTCACAACTTTGCTGGGAGCGAAGAACCTGGAAATCACCATCAACCGCATTCAGGAGACGTTGCGCTCCGAGCAAACCGCCGTCCTGGCGTGATCTGCGCAAGCCGACAGGCGGCTTGTACGGAATCGTCTGGGTGGGGCTCGGGCTGTCGATCTTCCAACAATTCGTCGGCATCAACGTGATCTTCTACTACTCCAACGTGCTGTGGCAGGCGGTCGGGATTCGGTGAAGAATCCGCGTTCACCATCACCGTGATCACGTCGATCACCAACATCGTGACGACACTGATCGCGATCGCGCTGATCGACAGGATCGGCCGAAAGCCCCTGCTGCTGATCGGTTCGGCGGGCATGGCTGCCTCGCTCGGCACGATGGCGGTGATCTTCGGCACGGCTACCAAACACATGGTGGACGGCAAGGAGCAGCCCTTCCTCGGGGGCACGACAGGCCCGATCGCGCTGATCGCCGCCAACCTGTTCGTGGTGGCGTTCGGCATGTCATGGGGCCCGGTGGTGTGGGTGCTGCTGGGCGAGATGTTCCCGAACCGCATCCGGGCGGCCGCTCTGGGCCTGGCTGCCGGTGGCCAGTGGGTGGCCAACTTCATCATCAGTTCGACGTTCCCGATGCTGCGCGACGTGCTGGGTGTCGCCTACGGGTTCTATGCGCTGTGCGCGGGCCTGTCGTTCCTGTTCGTGTGGCAGTACGTGGAAGAAACGAAGGGCAAATCGCTGGAAGACATGCACCAAGAGGTGCGGCATCACGAACCGCACGTCGCGACGTGATGCGGCCCGTGGTCGCGAAACCCGCGTGACCTCGTCAGGTAAGGCATGGAACAATCGCGACCCGTGAAGACCTTCGATGCGCTGTTCGCTGAGTTGAGCGACAAGGCGCAGACCCGGCCCGCGGGCAGTGGCACCGTCGCCGCGCTCGACGGGGGTGTGCACGGGCTGGGCAAGAAGGTCCTCGAGGAGGCCGGCGAGGTGTGGCTGGCCGCCGAACACCAGAGCGACGAGGAGTTGGCCGGCGAGATCAGCCAGCTTCTGTACTGGACGCAGGTGCTGATGATTTCGCGCGGCCTGTCGCTCGACGACGTGTATCGGAAGCTGTAGATGCTCAGAGTTGCGGTGCCGAACAAGGGCGCATTGAGTGAACCGGCCGTCGAGATTCTGGTCGAGGCAGGGTATCGCCGCCGCAGCGATCCCAAAGACCTGACCGTCATCGATCCTGGCAACGATGTCGAATTCTTTTTTCTGCGACCTAAAGACATTGCGATCTACGTCGGATCCGGCGACCTGGATTTCGGCATCACCGGACGGGATCTCGCCGCCGAATCTCAAGCGTCTGTGCGCGAGCGACTCGCATTGGGTTTCGGGTCGTCGAGCTTTCGTTACGCGGCGTCGGCCGACCGCGACTGGACGGTCGCAGATCTTGCCGGCAAGCGGATCGCCACCGCTTATCCGAACCTGGTGCGGAAGGACCTTGCGGACAAGGGGATCGATGCGATAGTCATTCGGCTGGACGGTGCCGTTGAGATTTCGGTTCAGCTGGGTCTGGCTGATGCCGTCGCCGACGTCGTCGGATCCGGCCGCACGCTGCGCAGCCACAATCTGGTGGCTTTCGGTGCGCCGCTGTGCGATTCGGAAGCCGTGCTGATCGAACGCGAAACGCCGGACGCATCGACCGCGGCGGCGCGCGATCAGCTCGCCGCCAGGGTGCAGGGCGTGGTGTTCGGCCAGCAGTACCTGATGCTCGACTACGACTGCCCCCGCGCGGTTGTGGACCGGGCTGTCACGATCACGCCGGGTCTGGAGTCGCCCACCATCGCGCCGCTGGCCGATCCCGACTGGGTCGCGGTGCGTGCGCTTGTGCCCCGCAAGGACGTCAACACGATCATGGATGAACTAGCCGCCATTGGCGCCAAAGCGATTCTGGCGTCTGATATTCGCTTCTGTCGCTTCTAGGCGGCCTCCGGTGCTAGCGTCCCGGGCGGGGGACGACGCGAGGAGATTGGAATGTCACACTTTGCGGTTCTGGTGTTCGCCCTTCTCATCGGCGTGGTTGCCGGGCTGCGTGCGCTCACGGCGCCGGCAGTGGTGAGTTGGGCGGCGTGTCTGGGGTGGATTGACCTCGACAACAGGTGGCTTCACTGGGTCGGTCACCCGGCGACCGTGACTGTCCTGACCATTTTGGCCGTCGTCGAATTGGTCACCGATCAGCTGCCGAAGACGCCGAGCCGAAAGACGCCGCCCCAGTTCCTCACCCGGATGATCACAGGCGGGTTCGCAGGCGCGGTTCTCGGTGCGGCGTATCACTTCACATGGTCAAGTCTCGGGGCAGGCGTCGTCGGCGCGGTGATCGGCACCCTGGGCGGCTATGAGTTCCGCCGCCGCCTGGTTGCCGCGACCGGGGGACACGATCTGCCGGTCGCGCTCCTCGAGGACGTCATCGCGGTGCTCGGTGGGTTCGTTGTCGCCTACCTGTTTGGCAGCTGGTGACCCGGCGGTTCGACGCGGTCGTCGTCGGCGCCGGGCAGGCCGGGCCACCACTGGCCGGGCGTCTGACGGAGGCAGGTCAGACCGTCGCCGTCATCGAGCGCAAACACGTTGGGGGAACCTGCGTCAACACCGGATGCATCCCGACCAAGACCCTTGTCGCCAGCGCGCACGCGGCGCAGACAGCGCGCCGCGGCGCCGAGTACGGGGTGGGAACCGGTGAGGTGTCGGTCGACATGGGCAAGGTCAAGGCCCGCAAAGACGACATCATGTTGGCCGACCGGTCGGGCGTCGAGTCGTGGCTCGAGGGCATGAAGGGCTGCACTCTCATTCGCGGCCACGCGCGTTTCGAAGATCCGGACACGTTGCGCGTCAACGGCGAACTGATTTCGGCAGACAGAATCTTTCTCAATGTCGGCGGCCGTGCCGTCATCCCTGTTACCCCGGGCCTGGCCGAGGTCGACTACATGACCAACGTCGATATTCTCGAACTCGACCGTGTCCCAAGTCATCTAATGATTGTCGGCGGCAGCTACATCGCCTTGGAGTTCGCGCAGATGTACCGGCGGTTCGGGGCGGAGGTGACGGTCTTCGAGCGCGGCCCACGCCTCGCGAGCCGGGAGGATCCCGACGTGTCGGCGGCGATCAAGGACATCCTCGAAAATGAGGGCATCGGCGTCCAACTCGGTTGCGATGACGTACGCGTCGCCCCGGACACCGCGAGCATCGCGGTGACTCCGCGCGCTGGGGCCGGCGCCATCGTCGGCTCTCATCTGCTGATGGCCGTGGGACGACGGCCCAACACCGACGATCTGGGTCTGGACCGCGCCGGCGTCAGCACTGACAAACGCGGGTTCATCGTGGTCGACGACCAATTGAAAACGAATGTCGACCACATCTGGGCGCTGGGCGACTGCAACGGGCGCGGAGCCTTCACCCACACTTCTTACAACGACTTCGAGATCATCGCCGCGAACCTGCTCGACAACGACCCGCGCAGAGTCAGCGACCGGATTCCGACCTACGCGTTGTACATCGACCCTCCGCTGGGCCGCGCCGGCCAGACCGTCAGCCAGGTGCGCGAGTCCGGGCGCAAGGCTCTGCTGGGTTTTCGCCCGATGACCAAAGTCGGACGTGCGGTGGAAAAGGGTGAGACACAAGGGTTTATGAAAGTCGTCGTCGACGCTGACACCCACGAGATCCTCGGCGCCGCGGTACTCGGTGTCGGGGGCGACGAGGTGATCCACGCGATCCTCGACGTGATGTCGGCCAAAGCGCCGTACGACACGCTCGCGCGGACCATGCACATCCACCCGACCGTTAGCGAGCTGGTGCCGACGCTGCTGCAGGAGATGATGCCGCTGACGTGAGAGCCCGCCCGGCTAGGAGCTGACGTGTCACTGATGCGACCCTGCGGCCAAGATGCTCACACGTTCGGATGTCGGCGGGGTGAACCTCGTCGGCGTTCGCGTCGACGTCGGTCTGAGCGCCCGCGCCCAACCAGAAGCCGAGACGGTTGAGATCGTTTTCGCTTCCGGTCGAGCTGTTCCAGCCCGCGCCGAGACCGAGGCTGACCCAGTGCATGTGGTGCTGCGCCGCGAACACCGCCAGCGACATCAGGGCATGCATCTTGTCGCCGCTCTTGGCGCCGGAGTTGGTGAACCCCGCCGCCGTCTTGTCTCGCCAGGTGCCGTTCATACAGCGGCGGCCGGTGCGCTCCGCGAACGCCTGGAATGCGGCGGAGACATTGCCCATGTAGGTCGCGGTGCCGAACACGATGCCGTCGGCTGAGTCGAGGACGTCCCAGTCGGCGTCGGTGACGGCATCGACCGCGATCAGCGTCACTGACCCGCCGGCCTCGCGCGCGCCCCGCGCGACCGCGTCGGCCAGCACGGCGGTGTGGCCGAACCCCGACTGGTATGCAACCGCCAAGCTCGGGTGATGAATGCTAGAACCGTGGTGCGCCATGCTAATTGGTCTCCGATCGTCGTGTCTGGGCGACTTCCTGATAGCGAGTGGCCCAGTTGGGTAGCGGCTCGCCGGCGAGATGCGCCTCCAGTCGGTCGAGGAATGCGTGTGTGCCGGGAAGGAATCCGGTCGCATTGGGCACACTCAGGCCACGATGGCTGAACCGCAGCAGGGTTCCGTCGCCATCGCGCATGAGCTCGTATCGCACCACGCTGTCTTCGACAATCGACTGCTTCCACTCATGTTCGAACACGTGCGGCGGATCCCACACCAGGATGCGGCCGGTCATGCGCTTCCGTTCCGGAGGAAACGCCGGGCCCGTCGGCACCATGTCGATGGCTCCGCCCGCCCGTGCGTCGATGGTGGTCTCGCCCATCCACTGCTTGCGTTCCGAGGGGTCGGTGATGGCCGACCACACCGTGTCGATCGGGTAGGGGAGCCGCCGCTCGAACGTCAGGACGGCGCGATCGCCGTGAACTGTCAGCCGGCCGTCGCTCATCGGGACCGCCTCTCAAGGTGACGCTCAAGAGCGTCCAGGTGGCTGCTCCAGTAGCGGCGATAGCGGTCGATCCACTCATCGATCGCCACGAGTCCGTCTGCCCGCAGCGCATATATCCGGCGCTGTGCATCGGGCCTCACCTCGACGAGGCCGACCTCGCGCAACACCCGCAGGTGTCGCGACACCGACGGCTGGGTGAGGTCGGGCAGCGTCGCAACCAATTCACCCGCGGTCCGCTCGCCGTCGGCGAGCACATCGAGCAGAGCGCGCCGGTTGGGCTCGGCGACCGCCTCGAACACGTCCATGGCCCGAGTATTGCATCTGATCTATATAGATGCAAATAAATATGAGGTAGCCAGTCAGCGCCGCCGGATCAGCAGGGTTTGTGCGCAGGTACCGACGAAGCCGGTGCGATCGAAGATCTCGGCGCTTGTAGCGCCGATGCCGTCGGGCCCGATCGATCCTCGCGCCCGCAGTGCGAAATCCCCACCGACAGGCAGCCGGTGCAGGTGCACGACGGTGTCGGTGTTCATGTAGATGAAGCGATCGAAGTCCAGCGCCGGTCCGACACCGTTGGCGGAATCGACCGCCAGCGCCAGCTTTTCCAGCGGCGTGGTTTTTTCACCGTCGACGAGCTGTCCTCGCGGGCTGAGCCAGAACAACCCCGCGCCTGCGTCGTCGGCCTGCCTGCGCCAGTCCACGCTGCCGAGATATCCGGTCAGGTTCCACCAATGGGTCGGCAGCGGCTTCGCCGGGCCTTCGACGAGTGGGGGATATCGGTCTGAGGCGACGTCGCTGGTATCACTTGTGGCGAGCGCCCACGCAGTGACACGCGCTACCGGCCGCGCGTCGTCGTCACCGGCCGGGGTCATCTCGGCCATCAGCAACGAGATTCGCCGACCAGGTCGCTCGACCCAGGCCCGCACCTTGACCGTCGCGACCGGTATGGCGCCGAGGATGTCCAGGGTCAGGCGCCCGATGCGCAGCGTGGAATCGGCCAGCAGCTCCTTGATCGACTTCGT
Organism: uncultured Actinomycetota bacterium; assembly: GCA_963744085.1. Taxonomy (GTDB): domain Bacteria; phylum Actinomycetota; class Actinomycetes; order Mycobacteriales; family Mycobacteriaceae; genus Mycobacterium. The sequence goes on along the minus strand of CAVUSK010000005.1, from coordinate 34,071 downwards.
GAGCAGTGCCAGTGGGGGCGACCCGTGCTGGATCGCGGGATCCCAATTACTGCAGGTGATTTCGGTGGATTCGAATGTATCGGCGTTGAGCCGTCGGTAATAGAAGCCCGTCACGCCGCTGATTCTGATCCTGTGCCCAGCACCTTGGGCCAACCAGGGTAGGGCGGCGGCGTGCCGCCGAAGGCGGGGCAGTGCGACTGGTGTGCGCACCAGTCGCACAACCGGGATGGTTTCGGTCGGAAATCGCCTGTGGCACCGGCAGATTGGATGGCCCGCCAGATTGCCATCAGCGTCTTCTCGAACCGCAGCAGCTCGCTGAGATCGGGGGAGTAGTCGAGTATTTGGCCATCGGCGAGGTACAGCAGCCGCAGCCGCGAGGCGAGCACGCCGCGGGAGCGCAGCAGCGCCACAGCGTAGAACTTCATCTGGAACATCGCCTTGAACTCGGCTAGCGCGCGAGCTTCTGGCGGGGCCTTTCCGGTCTTGTAGTCGACGACGCGTAGCTCGCCGGTGATGGCGACGTCGATGCGATCGATAAAGCCGCGCAGCAGCGTGCCGTCCTCCAGCTCGACTTCGACACGCTCCTCGCAGCACTGCGGGTCGAACCGGGTGGGGTCTTCGAGCCGGTAGTAGCCGGACAGCAGCGCCCGCGCCTCCTCGAGTAGCGCCGTGCGCTGCTCGGCGCTGATGCTGGCGGCGCGTTCGGGTTCGGCGGCCAGCACGCGGTCCCATGCTGGAGCGATGAGCGATATCGCGGCGTCGGGCATGCGCTCCGGTGCGGGCAGCGCGTACAGCTGCTCGAGCGCGGCGTGAACGACCGACCCTCGCAGCTGGGCGGCCGATGTCGGCTCCGGCAGCCGGTCGATGGCGCGGAACCGGTACAGCAACGGGCACTGCTTGAAATCGCCCGCCCGCGACGGCGACAGGGCGGGCCGAGGAGTCGGTGTGCTCGGCTGCTCGCTCATGGGGGAAGCGTAGGTCTGTGCGCCGACAACCCCGGGCACGTCGCTCGGCGCGTCTGCTGGCAGGGTGAACCCGTGCGTCGTACGGGGCCTTTCGAAGTCGGTGATCGGGTGCAGCTCACCGACGCCAAGGGCCGTCACTACACGATGGTGCTGACCCCGGGCGCAGAGTTTCACACTCATCGCGGCCATGTGGCGCACGACGCGGTGATCGGGCAGCCGGAAGGCAGCGTCGTCAAAGCCTCCAACGGCGAGCAGTACCTGGTGTTGCGGCCGCTGTTGGTCGACTACGTGATGTCGATGCCGCGCGGCGCTCAGGTGATCTATCCGAAGGACGCGGCTCAGATCGTGCACGAGGGTGACATCTTCCCGGGCGCGCGTGTGCTGGAGGCCGGGGCCGGATCGGGGGCGATGACGTGCTCGCTGCTGCGGGCCGTCGGGCCGAGCGGCCGGGTGATCTCCTACGACGTGCGCGAGGATCATGCAGCGCACGCCGAACGCAACGTCGGCACGTTCTTCGGTGATCGGCCGCAGAACTGGGAGCTCGTCGTGGCCGATGTCTGCCAGTACACCGGAGAGCAGGTCGACAGAGTGGTGCTCGACATGCTGGCGCCGTGGGAGGTGCTCGACACTGTCGCTGCCGCGTTGGTGGCGGGCGGCGTGCTCATCGTCTACGTCGCGACCGTCACTCAACTGTCGCGGACCGTCGAGGCCTTGCGGGAACAGCAGTGCTGGACCGAGCCGCGGTCATGGGAGACGCTGCAGCGCGGCTGGGATGTCGTGGGCCTGGCCGTGCGCCCCGAGCATCGCATGCGTGGGCACACCGCGTTTCTGATCAGTGCCCGTCGGCTCGCCCCCGGCGCGGTCGCTCCGGCACCGGTGCGGCGCAAGCGCCGCCTGTAGGGCGCTGCCACTGTCGAGATCAGAAGTCGTCGCTGCGATGAATGCCGCGCCGGGCCGAGAGCAGCGCGACCTCCGGCCGGGCGGCTACCAGTCGTTCGGCTGCGTCGAGCACCTCGACCACATGCGCGCGGTCGGGCGCGGTCACCGCGACGCCGATCCCGACGCGACGGTGAAGATCCAGGGCTCCGGTCTCGGCGGCCGACACGCTGAACCGGCGCCGCAGCTCGGCGACGAGCGGTCGCACCACTGAGCGCTTTTCTTTCAGCGAGTGCACGTCCCCGAGCAGCAGGTCGAGCTCCAGCCACCCGATCCACATCGGGGCGGCTCAGCCTGTCGGCGACGGCGTCGGGGTGGCGGGATTCTGGTTGAACGTCAGCAAGATGTCGGCCGTCGTGCGCGACAGCTGCCATCCGCCGGCGGGAACGGGCTTGAACTCCATCGGGAACGTGAACCCGTTCGGCATCGCCGAATTCTGGCTGTGCACGGTCACGTCCGCGGTGACATTGCCAGGCGGGCTCGAGGCCCACGCGATGTTCTCGGCGGTGAATCCGACCGGTGTGTAGCCGCTGTCCTGCAGGGCCTTGCCGAATTTATCGAGCTTGGGCCCGTCGTCGTTGGTCGCACCTTCGACGAGCGGCACCTTCTGGTCATCAGGAACCGAGGTGTCGGCGAGGCGGTACAGCACGTCGGTGAGCGCCTCGGGCGGGGGCAATGGGGCGTCGACCGGGGGTGCCGCCACGACAGCCGACGACATGGTGTTTGCTGACGACGACTCCGACGCAGCGGGATGGCTGTCCTTGCCGCACGCCGTCAGTGCGGGCGCGCAGAAAAGCAGTGCGGCGGCGAACGCGGTCATAACCGCGTGACGCCGCACTTTCAAACTGATCAACCGGAGGAGGCCAGCGCCGCCTGCATCAGCGACGTCGCGGATCCCTTGGACACCTGCCAGCCGTCGGGCCCGCCGGGCACGAACGTGACCTGCTGGGTGGTGCCGGCCAACTTCGGCCCGGACGCGTTGACAGTCGCCGTGACGGAGCCGTCGGCCGCCGGCGGCGCGACGTTCGTCACCGCGAGATTGAGCGGCAGGTCACCGTTCTGGCGGGCGTTCTTCAAGAGGCTGTTCGCTGTGCGGCCCTCGAAGAAGCCGACGCCGCCTTGAATGAGGCCGGCGTTCTCGGTGATCGTCGCTCCGTTGGCGAGTTGGTTCAGGATGCCGGTCAGCTCACTGGCGAGCGCTGGATCGCTATCCAGCGGTAGCGGAGCGCCGAACACCACCGGCGTGATGGCCGGCGACGCGGTAGTGGGCACAGATGCAATCGATGTCACACCGACGGCCGCAGCACCGACCAGAGTGGCCGCTGCGACGCCAGTGGTTAGGGATTTCAGGCTCACAAATGTCCTTTCGTTCCGCCCGATGAAAACGTAACGCTAGCAGTTGGACGGCGCGCCAAGTTTTTAGACCGCACATGAACGGGAATTCGCCGGTAGCGTTGAGGTATCCGCGCACCAACTTTCCGGTGCGGGAGAGGAGCGCAACATGAGTGAGGCAGAGCGTTCCGAAGCGTTCGGAACACCCATGTCCAGCGATGATGCTGCCGAACTAGAGGAACTGCGCCGTGAGGCCGCAGCTCTTCGCGAACAGCTCGAGTCCACCCTGAGCGCCCAGGGCGGTTTGCGTAGTGCCCGTGACGTTCACCAGCTCGAAGCCCGCATCGACTCGCTCGCCGCGCGGAATGCAAAATTAATGGAGACTCTTAAAGAAGCTCGCCAGCAGTTGCTGGCGCTGCGCGAAGAGGTCGACCGACTCGGTCAGCCGCCCAGCGGATACGGCGTCTTGCTCTCCGTTCAGGATGACGACACGGTCGACGTGTTCACGTCAGGCCGCAAGATGCGGCTCACCTGCTCTCCCAACATCGAGGTGCAATCACTCAAAAAGGGCCAGACGGTCCGGCTGAACGAGGCGCTGACGGTTGTCGAGGCCGGCCATTTCGAAGCGGTCGGTGAGATCAGCACGCTGCGCGAGATCCTCTCCGACGGCCACCGCGCCCTCGTCGTCGGTCATGCCGACGAAGAGCGCATCGTGTGGCTGGCCGAGCCCCTGCTGGCCGTGGAGGACATGGCACCCGAGGTTGCCGATGTGCTCGACGACCTCGACCGGCCGCGTCGCCTGCGGCCCGGTGACTCGTTGCTGGTCGACACCAAGGCGGGGTATGCGTTCGAGCGCATCCCCAAAGCCGAGGTCGAGGATCTGGTGCTCGAAGAGGTGCCCGACGTCAGCTACAAAGACATCGGCGGCCTGACTCGCCAGATCGAGCAGATCCGCGACGCGGTGGAGTTGCCATTCCTGCATAAGGAGCTCTACCGCGAATACTTGCTGCGGCCGCCCAAGGGCGTGCTGCTGTACGGGCCGCCCGGCTGCGGTAAGACGCTGATCGCCAAAGCGGTGGCCAACTCGCTGGCCAAGAAGATGGCCGAGGTCCGCGGCGACGACTCCCGCGAGGCGAAGTCGTACTTCCTCAACATCAAGGGCCCAGAGCTGCTCAACAAGTTCGTAGGCGAAACCGAGCGCCACATCCGGCTGATCTTCCAGCGGGCCCGCGAGAAGGCGTCCGAGGGAACGCCGGTCATCGTGTTCTTCGACGAGATGGACTCGATCTTCCGCACACGAGGCACCGGGGTGTCGTCTGACGTGGAGACCACGGTCGTGCCGCAGCTGCTGTCGGAGATCGACGGTGTCGAGGGGCTGGAGAACGTCATCGTGATCGGCGCCTCCAACCGCGAGGACATGATCGACCCGGCGATCCTGCGGCCCGGCCGGCTGGACGTGAAGATAAAGATCGAGCGGCCCGATGCCGAGGCGGCGCAGGACATATTCAGCAAGTACCTCACCGAGGACCTGCCCGTCCACGCCGACGACTTGGCCGAGTTCGACGGTGACCGCACCGCATGCATCCAGGCGATGATCGTGAAGGTCGTCGACCGGATGTACGCCGAGATCGACGACAACCGGTTCCTGGAAGTCACTTACGCCAACGGCGACAAGGAAGTCATGTACTTCAAGGACTTCAACTCCGGGGCGATGATCCAGAACGTCGTCGACCGGGCGAAGAAGTACGCGATCAAGTCGGTGCTGGAAACCGGGCAGACCGGTCTGCGCATCCAGCATCTGCTCGACTCGATCGTCGACGAGTTCGCCGAGAACGAGGACCTGCCCAACACCACGAATCCCGATGACTGGGCACGGATCTCGGGCAAGAAGGGCGAGCGGATCGTCTACATCCGCACGCTGGTCACCGGCAAGTCGTCGAGCGCGAGCCGGGCCATCGATACCGAGTCGAACCTGGGCCAGTACCTGTAGCGCACTTACTACAGACGGGCAGGAGATTCGCGGAGATGCGGGGTCAGCGCTCAGCCGAGGGCTCAACATCCGGTGGCTTGATGAACCAGACGTTCTCCTCGCGCAGGCTGCGGCTGCGCCAGCCGTCGGTGGTGCGCACCATCTCGTGGTGGTAATAGCCCCCGCAGTAACTGAGTTCCGACGTGCCCGGCAATTGCATGGGGTTGTAAAACATCGCCCGAACCCGGGCCGCGTCGCCTTCGATCTCGCTCTCGACGTTGGTGATGTAGTGCATGGACATCGGGAGCGCCGAGAATGCCTGGCTGAGCCAGTCGGCGACCTCGTCCCGCGTGCCGACGATGGCGCCGGCCGACGAGTAGTCGATGACTGCGTCTTCGGTGAAGACCGATCGGTACAACGACCAGTCGTGTGTATCCACTGCACGGGCATAGCGATTCACGAGCGCCGTGATTTCCAGCTCATCACCGACCCGTTGGACTTCCATCACTTGTGCACTTTCAGCTTGTCAGCGCTCGCATTGCCATCTGCAGATAGAGATCGATGTGGGTGATCTTATCGTCGTCGTTGAACTCGTAAACGGACAACGAATTGACCACGCTGCTGTAATCACCGACTTTGTTGCGCTCTTCGAGTTCGAGGAACACGAGGCCGTCGGTTTCGGTGAGCCTCCTGAACGAACACTCCCATTCGGCGGATGTGGCCCAGTTTGTCAGGAACTCGACGTAGTCGGGCCAATTCATCACCTCCTTGAATGCACCTACCCGTTCGAACTCATCGACGGCGACCAGCTGGGCCAACGGCGTCCAGCCCTCGACCGTGAAGCCGGGCGCCTTCGCCTCACCTACGAGGTGTTTGATGGCGAGGCTGTACTCGAGGACCGCCCTGCACCGTCCGCTGTAGGAGTCGATGACGTCATCGACGTCTTGCAAGATCGTCACGCCGACATCCCCGCACTCGCCAAGCAACGTTCCAATGCCTCGACGTACGCACTGGTGCCGTGGAACGGTCCCGATATGCCGATTGCCACCTCGAGAAAGGAGCTGTACTCGTCGTTGACATGGGTCTCCCACCGGGCAACCTCACCGTTGTCGTTGGTCTCGACGAAGCTGTAGGAGTAAAAGCCCATCTTGGTTCCGTCATTGGTGTGGCCCTCCCACCGAGTCTTCATGACGAACCCGTTGTCGGACGGCCAGTGCTTGAACTCGGCAGGCTTCCAGTCGGGGAAGGTCAGCGAGTATGCCTTGGCCTCTATGGATGCGGCTTTCGCTGTGTCTGAAGGGAATTCGCTAAAGGGGAACACCTGGTCGCCGGTGAAGTATGGGGATGCGTAAACGCCATCTGCGGCGAACGTCCACGCCTCGTACTTCTGGCCGTCTTGAACTCCTTGGCGCAGGTAGGCGTTTCGGTAGCCTTCGGCCATTCGCCGATGGTGAGCAATGCGTTCTTCGGGGGTCATCGAATTCCTCTCGGGTTTCAGGCGTGCGTGCCGTCGGCCATATACCGGTCGATGACCGAGTGGTAGTGACAGATGACGACTTCCTCTTTCACCAGCGACATGTGGTCGAGCCGGTCGTTGCGCAGACCGAGCTGTTGGCGCGGCATCTGTTCATAATCCTGTTGCAGCGCTTCGAAATACTTGTAGCTGCCGGGTTCATCGACTTCGATCAACCCGACCCGAAACGCATCACGGTGTTCGGGCGGCAGGTACATGTAGCTGCTGACGTGCCAAATGCATCGGTTCGGGTCGCCGTCGGGATGCGGCACGGCCATGATGACGTGGCATTCGCCGGCACGGATCGTCATGAAGTAGTTGGGAAACAGCACCCAGCCCTGGTTGTCGCTCATCTGGTCGTCGGTCAGCCCACTGACGTCCAGACCCATGCCGGTCAGAGTGTCGCGGGTGGCGTGTTGCAGCAGCTTGCGCGCGGTCACGCCTTCGGGAAACTCGACGGAGCCGTCCGCCGCACGGTATGTGGCGAGCAATTCCTGAAAACGCGGCATCACCGCGACGGTCGAGGGAAAGGTCTCCGGCAGATCGAGGATCCCCTCGACCTGCTTCTCTGCGCTGGCACCCTTCACTTCGAACGGAGCAACCGCGACGCTGTGGTTGTCAAAGAACTGGTACCGCGCGGTCATAGGATCGATCGCGAGCACACGCAGCAACTGCGGATGGATACCGTTGATGTGGTACCCCTCCTCAAAGGCGTCCATGACGACTTTCCAGTTGCACTCCAACGACTCTCGGACCTCCATTACGGTGACCATCTCGTCGAGGTGGTACGGGGCAAGGAGTTCGGTGACCTGCGGACCCAGGAACTCGGTCAGCGGCTGCGCACTAGGATCCGGGTTGAGGAAGATGAAGCCGCCGAAGGTGTCGACGCAAACCTCCAGCAGTGAGTTCGCGTCCTTGTCGATCTGACCGGCGAGGTCTTCCCGGAGCACCCCGCGCAGCTTGCCGTCTAGGTCGTAGGACCACAGGTGGTACTGGCAGAGGAACCCGCGTTTGGCGTTGCCCGTGGATTCGTTGCAGAGGATGTTGCCGCGGTGGCGGCAGGCGTTCACGAAGCCGCGCAACTGATCGTCCTTGCCGCGGACGATCACAAAAGACTGGTCCAGGATCCGGTACTGCTTCCAATCGCCAACCTTAGGCAATTCGTCGACGCGGCCGGCGATCTGCCAGGTCTGCATCCAGATGCGGTCCCGCTCCTGGCGTGCATACTCGCGCGACGTGTAGCGGTCGGTCGAAATACGCATGTTGAAGGTGTCGGAACCAATGTCTTCAAGGCCGAGACCGATGCCTGAGTCCAGTTCCGCCCACCGTCCCGGTCGTGTCGCTTGGGTCACGTCAGTCCTCTAGTCACAGGGTTGATGGCACACCTCGGGAGCTGTGATGCTGGACACGATATACATTCATGCATCTCAGATACAATGCTGTATTGATGTGGTGGCCGTCACACGCATCTTTGAGTGTTGCGGCTAGCGAGACTTTTCTGGGTAGTGGGGGTGTTCTTTCGCTGGTGAATAATGCTGCAGCACAGTCGATTTCGGTGGTTCAGCTGAGATGACCGCTGCAAGCGCAGTGTATGGAAGGATGAGCGGGTGCCGGAACGGTGGACGAAGGAGCGACGTGTCGAGCGCACGCGCAACCTGCTGCTGGATGCCGCCGAGGAAGTGTTCGCAAGCAAAGGGCTGACGGGCGCCGCGCTGGAGGAAATCGCCGACGCGGCCGGGTACACCCGCGGCGCGATCTACTCTCATTTCGGCGCAAAGGAAGAACTGTTCCTTGCGGTGATCGACCGCCAACGGCAGCGGTTTCTCGACGGCTTCGACGAAATCATCCAGTCATTCCGGAAGCTCGACGATCTCGACGTGGAGGAACTCGCCGATCAATGGCGCGAAGTCGGCAACGATCCCCACCGCGCCGCGCTCAACTACGAGCTGACATTGTTTCTGCTGCGTAACCCTGAGGCGCGTGAGCGCGTCGCTACTCACCGTGTCGAGACGATCCGGTCGCTCGGCCAGTTCATCAGCAAGGACGTGGCGAGATTGGGGGCGACGCTGACGATGCCCGCCGAGGAGCTAGCCCGCGTCATTCTTGCGGTCAACGACAGCGTCACCCTGAGCACCCACCTCGACGGCGTAGACCTCTACCGGCCGTACCTGCAGATGGTGGTCGCGAGCATCGTCCCCGCGGGCTACTCCGTTTCCAGCGAGTAGCTGTTGGCGAGGTCGTCCTGGGTGACATAAGCGGCTTCTGTCGTGGTGTCCACCCGCAGCGGGCTGCTGAGCATCCGCGACTCGTAGGTCCATCCGGCCGGTAGGTTCAGGCGGGTCGCAAGGCCGGGCAGATCGTCGAGCGACAGTGTGCAGTCGACCGCCTGGCTCCACGTCTGCATCACCCAGCGCCGCCCGTCTGGGCCGATGAGTTCGAACACCGGGCGCCCGGCGTCGAAAGTGAAGGCGGCGTTGCGACTCACCCGGTTGACGCTGTACGGCGCCGGGTTCATCGAGGACAGGGCGACGGTGGCTTGCCGGATCATTTCGATGCCGCCGAAGGTCTTGGTCACCGGCGCGCCTTGGGCCACCTTCTCGATGTCGCTCATCAGCCAGTAGCGGGGGCCGTTGAGCAGGACCAGTTGTGCGTCGTTATCGCGGGCGATGGCGTGGGCGTCGAGCTTCGACCACAGCTCGTGCGGACAGTCGTTGAGGGGGAAGGTGTTGTAGACGGTGGCTTCGGGACCCGAGTCCCCGGCGCGCACGAGAAGCACTTCGCCGTAACGTTTTCCGAACACGTCCACGCGCCGGAATCTACCCCGATAGGAGTTCCGGGCGCAGCAGCAGGTGCGGTAGCGCGTGGGCGAGCCACTTTTCGTAGCGGTCTGACGACCACCCCAGGTCGGCGGTGAACATCGAATAGATGTACGGCGACTGGATTGTCACCATCACGTCTGCGGCTTGAGCCTTCGTCAGTCCCGGACGCAGCGCCGGACCCAGCTGCGCGACCCACAACGCACAGTTGGCGCGAATCTCGCGTGCCAGCCTCATGCGCAGCTCTTCCAGCCCCGGATCGGTGGCCGCCGACTGCTCCATGACCCGCATCAACGGGGCCACCCGTTCGTGCAGCGCCCGCACGAAGTGCGCAGCGGTGGCGAAGTACAGGTGATGCTGTTTGTTCGACATGTCGGCGAGTACCGGCATCCGATCGGCTAACGAGGCGGTCCCGTGGTCGCCCAGCACCGCAACGTCGATCGCACGGGACAACACCGCGGCCTTCGAGCCATAGGTGGCGTAGATGGTCTGCGGTGAAACGTCGGCTGCGGCAGCGATCTGGTCGATCGACGTCCCGCCGAAACCGTGCTCGACGAACAATGCTGTCGCCGCCTCGATGATTCTGTGCTGTCGCGCTTCGGCGTCCGCCTGGCGGCGACTGTTGTCGTAGCTCCGACGCGGTATTGACACGAGCGGCCCACCTTCCATATAGTTAACTATATTCAATATACTCACATCTAACTAATATACGGACGGAGGTTGTGATGGCGACCATTCCCGACACAAACACCGCTCTGGACTGGACGACAATCCTCCACCGACGCGGGCAGCGGGTACCACGCTTCGACGAACTCGGTGTGTGATGACACGACGTGCCGAGCCGCCCGTCTCGGTGGTGAGACTCACTGAGCGCCTGCGGGAACGCGCCTTTCGCATCCATCAGAGACTGGCTCCGGCTCCCGTCGCGATGCTGGATCTGATTCTGGCGGGCTGGATGTCACAGGCGATCGAGGCCGCCGCGGAACTCGGTATCGCCGACACGCTCGCCGCCGGGCCGCTGGCGCCCGACGAGTTGGCGCGCAAGGCCGGTGCGGACCCCGACGCGGTGAACCGACTTATGCGGGCGCTGATCAGCCGCGGCGTGTTTCGCCGACGCCGCGACGGCACCTATGCCCTCAATGCGCTCGCGGACACCCTGCGGGCAGACGCGCCGGTTTCGATGGCAGGCGCAGCGATGTTCTACGGATCTCCGCAACATCGCGAGCACTGGAGCATGCTCGCGGAGGCGGTCAGAACCGGTAGAGCAACTGTTCCGTTGCTGCGCGGCAAGGGAATCTTTGAGTACCTGAGCGACGATGCCCATCTGGCAAAGCTTTTCAACGACGCGATGACCAGCATTTCGGAGATGGCCGACAGCTCAATAGTCGCCGCCTACGATTTCACGCGATGCGAGGTGATCGTTGACGTCGGTGGCGGACACGGTCGCCTACTGGCGGCGATCCTTGCGGCGGCTCCGAACGCGCGCGGTGTGGTCCATGACTTGCCGGACGTCGTCGCCGGGGCACTGGCGCTGATGAGGAAATACGATGTCGCAGAACGGGTCCGCGTTGAGGCAGGGTCATTCTTCGAACGTGTCCCGACGGGCGGCGATGCGTACGTCCTCAAGCACATCATCCACGACTGGTCCGATGACGAGGCTGTGGCGATCTTGCGCAACCTTCGCGCCGCCTGCGGCACGACCGCCACCGTGTTGCTGGTCGAACTCGTGATTCCCGAGCACGACCGCGATTTCATCGGCAAATGGGCCGATCTCGAGATGTTGTTGGGTGTGAATGGCCGCGAGCGCACGGCGGCACAGTACCGCGCGCTGCTCGAGCTTGCGGGATTCAGGATGACTCGGGTGATTCCGACCGCGTCGCCGTTCAGCATCATCGAGGCGAAGGCTTGACGTCACTCACTCCGAGTCTTCGCCGTTGCAGCGCGATATCGGTTGCGCGCGACCAGGGTCCTCCGCAGATCATCGATCAGCGGGTCGAGGAAATGTGATCGGTAATCGGCGTCGCCGACGGCCCTGGCGCTGACGTACATGAACGTCAGCGCCCCCAAGAACAGCGTGGTCTGAATAAGCGCGTCCGGCACCGGCACGGTCATCCACAGGATGGTCCCGTCGGCTCTGCCGTTGCGGGTCCACGCCGCCAGCAGTTCGGAGTTGAGCAGGATCAGGCCCAGCACAAAGAAGATCAGCACGGTCACGACGGCGACCATCAGTACTTGAGCCAGCTGTGTGACCGCCAATACGAAGATCACGTTGAGTCGTTCGACGCGGGTCAACGGCGGCGCCTGCTCCGGCGGCTCGGTCGGCGACTCGAGCATCGGGCGCACTCTCTCCAGCGTGCTCGAGCACAGAAACACCGCGGCGATGGTCCCGAGAAACACCAGGGCGAGCCACAGGCGCGGGCGCGTGACCGACGATGCCATCAGCCAGACCGGGGAGTTGAAGAACACCAGCACGGTCAGCAGCACCACGGGCAGGGCGCCCAACATCAACTGCCCGATCGCCGCCAGCTGCGACACCGCCAGTCGAAGCGCCCACCCCAGCACCGAGCCCAGTCCGGCCGCCGTCAACAGGGGAACGACAAGCAGACCGACGGCTGCGAACGCGACATTGAACGCGTCGCTGTCGATGACCGTGCTCGCGAGAACCACGGCGGCCGCAACGGTCGACGCCACGACGCGGAGCTCATACCCTTGCATCCGCGTAACCAGCCATCCGGTTGCGACTGCAAACGGGATGCAGAAGACGAGCACGGCGAGTACGACCCACTCGAGGGTGGTCGGCTCGCCGTCGATGTCGACGACAACGCTGCCCGTGAGCAGATAGACCACAAGTCTTGCCAGCATGAAAGCCGCGTAACCGGTGAGCGCCGGCGCAGAGCGGGCCCACAAAGCGCGCCACCGGGCGCGCCGCGTCAGCACCGACGGCAGCCCGTTGTCGAGGAACCAGCGCTCGGCGGCGCGGCGGGTGAAAGCGGGCGTCGGCATGGGGACATCATCGCCGCGGAGGCGCCTCGATAGGCTGAACTCATGCAGCGGATTATCGGAACCGAGGTCGAGTACGGCATTTCGTCGCCGTCCGACCCGACCGCCAATCCGATCCTGACGTCCACGCAGGCGGTGTTGGCTTATGCGGCCGCCGCCGGGATCCAACGCGCCAAGCGCACCCGCTGGGACTACGAGGTCGAGTCGCCGCTGCGCGATGCCCGTGGGTTCGACCTTTCCCGGTCCGCGGGTCCGCCGCCGATCGTCGACGCGGACGAGGTCGGTGCGGCGAACATGATCCTGACCAATGGCGCCCGGCTGTACGTCGACCACGCGCATCCGGAGTATTCGGCGCCCGAGTGCACCGACCCGCTGGACGCGGTCATCTGGGACAAGGCCGGCGAACGCGTGATGGAGGCGGCCGCGCGCCATGTCGCCAGCGTGCCCGGCGCCGCGAAGCTGCAGCTCTACAAGAACAACGTCGACGGCAAGGGCGCCTCCTACGGGTCGCACGAGAACTACCTGATGTCGCGGCAGACCCCGTTCTCGGCGGTGATCGCCGGGCTTACGCCGTTTCTGGTGTCGCGCCAGGTCGTCGTGGGGTCGGGCCGGGTCGGGATCGGGCCGGCCGGCGACGAACCCGGGTTTCAGCTGACGCAGCGCGCCGACTACATCGAGGTGGAGGTCGGGCTGGAGACCACGCTCAAGCGCGGAATCATCAACACCCGCGACGAGCCCCACGCCGACGCCGACAAGTACCGGCGACTGCACGTCATCATCGGCGACGCGAACCTGGCCGAGACGTCGACGTATCTCAAGCTCGGCAGCACCGCACTTGTGCTCGATCTGATCGAAGAGGGTATCGACCTGTCCGATTTGGCGCTGGCCCGGCCCGTGCACGCGGTGCATGTGATCAGCCGCGACCCCACGCTACGGGCCACGGTGGCGCTGGCTGACGGCCGCGAACTGACGGGCCTGGCGCTGCAGCGCATCTACCTGGACCGGGTGGCCAAGCTGGTCGACAGCCGCGACCGCGACTCGCGGGCCGCCGACATTGTGCAGACCTGGGCAAACGTGCTGGATTTACTGGAGCGCGACCCGATGGACTGCGCCGATCTGCTCGACTGGCCGGCCAAGCTGCGACTGCTTGACGGCTTCCGGCACCGGGAGAATCTGAGCTGGTCGGCCCCGCGCCTCCACCTCGTCGACCTGCAGTACTCAGATGTGCGCCTCGACAAGGGCCTGTACAACCGGCTCGTGGCTCGCGGGTCCATGAAACGGCTGGTTACCGAACAGCAGGTGCTCGACGCGGTGGAAAATCCACCCACGGACACGCGGGCCTACTTCCGCGGCGAATGCCTGCGGCGGTTCGGCGCGGACATCGCCGCGGCGAGTTGGGATTCGGTGATCTTCGACCTCGGCGGCGACTCGCTGGTCCGCATCCCGACGCTGGAACCGCTGCGTGGCAGCAAAGCCCATGTCGGGGCGTTGCTGGAGTCCGCACGGACTGCGGCCGAACTTGTGGACCAGCTCACCACCACGTGAGCCATCCCCGGCAATTTGCGTGCTGACCGGTAGGGTAGAGATACCGGCGGTTGCGAGGCCGCCGATGACGAAGCAGGAGGCAGCGATGGCTCAGGAGCAGACCAAGCGTGGCGGTGGCGGCGGCGAAGACGACGACCTCACCGGCAACGCGGCGGCCGGGCAGGAGCGTCGCGAAAAGCTGACCGAGGAAACAGACGACCTGCTGGACGAGATTGACGACGTGCTTGAAGAGAACGCCGAGGATTTCGTTCGCGCGTACGTCCAAAAGGGCGGACAGTGACCTGGCCGGATCGCGAACAGCCGGCCTTCCCCAATCCTCTTTCCGGAGCCTCATCCGTACCCGTGGAGTTGTCGTCCTTCTCTGAATACCTGCGCCGGCAGGCGCCGCAGCTCCTGCCCGTCGGCGGAGCCCGTGGCATCGGCGGAGCCGGCGCCCAGTTGGCGCACGGCACGACGATCGTCGCGTTGAACTTTCCCGGCGGCGTGGTGATCGCCGGCGACCGCCGGGCCACACAGGGCAACGTGATCGCCAGCCGGGACGTGAAGAAGGTGTATATCACCGACGACTACACCGCGACGGGCATCGCGGGCACCGCCGCGATCGCTGTCGAATTCGCCCGGCTCTACGCCGTCGAACTCGAGCACTACGAAAAGCTCGAGGGGGTGCCGCTGACCTTCGCCGGCAAGGTCAACCGGCTCGCGATCATGGTGCGCGGCAACCTCGGAGCGGCGATGCAGGGCCTGGTGGCGCTACCGCTGCTGGTCGGGTACGACATCAGCGACCCCAACCCCAAAGCGGCGGGGCGGATCGTGTCGTTCGACGCGGCCGGCGGTTGGAACATCGAAGACGAGGGCTACCAGTCGGTGGGCTCCGGGTCGGTGTTCGCACGGTCGGCGATCAAGAAGCTGTATACCCAAGTGGTCGACGGGGATTCCGCACTGCGGGTGGCGGTGGAAAGCCTCTACGACGCTGCCGACGACGATTCGGCCACCGGCGGCCCCGACCTGGTGCGCGGCATCTTCCCGACGGCGGTGACGATCAGCGCGGAAGGCGCCGTCGAGGTGCCCGAGGAACGCGTCGCGGAACTGGCCCGCGAGATCATCGAAAACCGTTCCCGGACAAGGACTTCACGCTCTGATTTCAGTGAGCCCACGGACGCCCGGGGCGGCCCGTGACATTTCCGTACTTCATCTCGCCTGAGCAGGCGATGCGCGAGCGCTCCGAGCTCGCGCGCAAAGGCATCGCCCGGGGCCGCAGTGTGCTGGCGCTGGCGTACGAAGGCGGTGTGTTGTTCGTCGCAGAAAACCCGTCGCGCTCGCTGCAGAAGATCAGCGAGCTCTATGACCGCGTCGGCTTCGCCGCCGTCGGCCGCTTCAACGAGTTCGACAACCTCCGCCGCGGCGGCATTCAGTTCGCCGACACCCGGGGCTACGCGTACGACCGCCGCGACGTGACGGGCCGCCAACTGGCCAACGTGTACGCGCAGACGCTCGGCACGATTTTTACCGAGCAGGCCAAGCCGTACGAGGTCGAGCTGTGCGTGGCCGAGGTTGCCCACTACGGCGAGACGAAAGCACCTGAGCTGTACCGGATCACCTACGATGGCTCGATCAATGACGAACCGCACTACGTGGTGATGGGCGGCACGACGGACCCGATCATTGCTGCGTTGAAGGAGTCCTACGAAGAGAACGCTAGCTTGCCGGATGCCGTGAAACTCGCCGTGACGGCGCTGCAGGCGGGCACGAGCGGGAACGGGTCAAGTTCCACAGAGCCCCACACGCTTTCGGTCTCCACCCTCGAGGTCGCGATCCTGGACCAGAATCGGCCGCGCCGGGCGTTCCGGCGAATCACCGGTTCAGCACTGGAATCGCTTCTGCCCAAATCGGATTCGGCCGCCGAGTAGCGCTCAGCCGGCGGGCCGCAGCCACGGCGGCATGAACCTGTACGGATCGACGTACACGGTGTAGGCCCGGCCCGTCATGACCGCGAGAATGTTGCGCCAGGCGTCTGACGGCTCGTTCAGCACGTCGCCGTGCGAGTCCCAGCCGGCCACCCGGCCCCCGTCGTCGTAATCGCCGGTGGCGAGCCGGATCACGCCGGGCATCTCGTCGGGGTCGGCGCCGTGCGGGTTGAGCGGCATGCCTTGCAGCGGCTCGATCCAGTCGCCTGGCGCGGTCATCGAGAAGCGCATCACGTACGGGTTGCTGTCGTGCCAGTCGCCGAGGTCGTCCACATTGACTCCGGCACCCGCGGCCTCGACGTACATCGTGCGGTCGGCGGTCAGGCCCAAAGCTTCGGCGGTGCCGAGAATCGACCCGCCGTAGGAGTGGCCGACGTAGGTGACCGTGATGTCTCGACCGGTCGCGTCGACGACGCGGTTGACGTCCTCGCTGAACGACACCAGCCGCGGCGCCATGTCGGTGGCGTAGCGGGTGTCCATCGCGTCGTCGATGCCGTCGGGGAAATCGCCCTGCGGGAACGGGCCGCCAAGGTAGGTGATCATCGCCAGATCGCCGTGGGCCGCCTGCACGAATCGTTTTGCGGTCTCGGTGTTGGCGGCCGAATCTTCGATGGTGGTGTTCATGCCCGGCACCAGCACGCCGACGGTTCTCGCGGTGTCGAGGTTGCCGATCAGCTCGACGAACGACGCCCGGGCCGGGTCGAAGGCCAGGATTTGCCGATCTGACAGCAGGCCCTGGTAGAACCCGATCCGTTTCTGGATGGCCTCGCGCTGTCTCGGGTCTTGCGCCCGATCCAGTTCGCGGCGCGCATCCAGGACGGCCTGCTCGATGTTGAGGCGGTTGGCGGCGACCCGCATGTCCCACGGCACGCCGTCGGTGTTGCCGACCTGCTGCGGGTAGTCGTCGACCAGCTGCAGTCGTTGGTCGGCGGTCATCGCACCGATCGTCGCGGAGATGCCGTCCTGGCTCATGTTGGGCCAGTTCGCGACCGGGTTCTCGCCGAGGCCGGTGGGCTGCGTGGGTCCGGGTGTCGTCAGGCCGTGGAATGCGTCATCGATGTGATGGGCCGCGTCATCGTCGGCGGCGCCGAGCGCGTCCAGCTTGCCGGCGAGCTCGCGGGTGTATTCCGCCGCCATGGCCGACAACACGTTGGTCGCGAGCGCTGCGTTTCCCGCACACTGCGCCAACACGAAGGCAGGCGGCCGCGCGGGCGGTGCGACGGTTCCGTCGTCGGCCACCACGAACCCTTGCGACCGCACTGAATTCACCTGCGACAGCAGGCCGTCGCGGGCGGCAGCGATCCTATCGGCGCCGTTGCGGGCAGCCACCGCCGCGGCGACCAATGCGCGGGCCAGCTTCGCAGCACTACCCGATACGTTCGCCGCGCGGTCGCGAGCGGCGTCGGCAGCGTCGCCGGTCCAAAAGTCCTGTGTCTCTTGCACTCCGCGGACAACCACATCGAACTCGCGGTGGATGTCGGTTGCGGCGGCGTCCCATGCGTCTGCTGCCTGCCGCAGTGAATCCGGGCGCCACGACTGCGCCTGAGACAGCGTCGGTTCTCCCCCCATGCCTCATGCTGGCACGCGGGCGTCACCCCGCGCCGCAGTTGTCCACAGGGCAGGTCAGGCGTCGAGGCGGCCGAACGGAACGTTCGCGAAGGTGCCCGTGCCCTCGTAGTAGGGGGTGCGGGCGTACAGGTCCAATTGAGGCGGGGCCGCGAAACCTCCCCACAGCGCCTCGCCGGGAACCATCGCGATTCCGTGCTCGACGCCGCACGGTGCCAGCACCACGTCGAATACCTCCATCTCATGCCAGGCACCCTGCGCCCACGCCTGGGCGACACCGTCCCACAGCACCACGGCTTCGTCGGAGGCCGGATGCGTATGCACCGCCGTCGTCAGCCCCTCCTCACCGTTGGCGAAGTGGAAGCCCGTCGAGCGCGGGCCGTACCCCGGCCACAACACGAACACCATGGGCGCCTCGATGACGTCGATCTTGGCGCCGCTGAAGACGTTGAAAAGCGCACCGCCGGAACGTATTTCATCGACAGACAGATTCTCTGCGCGAACGTGCGGGTCGGAGTCGTGGAACGCCAGTTGCGACGGCCCGGTCAGGGTGCCGGCCGCGGCGTTGCTGCGCGCGAACCAGGCTGCCTCGGCGTTGATCACGCCGTATTCGCGGTTGTAAAAGCCCGCGGTTGCATACAACTCGAACTCGGGCGGCGCGATCGACGCCGCCACGACGAGTCCGGGGCCGTCCAGTGCCGCCCGGATCGCGTGCTCAACGGGAGGTGGGAAGAACGCCATGTCGCCGGGACGAAAGCGGACCCATTCGCCGCGGACGAACGCTTCGCCGTCGCCCTGCACAGCGAGCATCGCCTCCTCGGCCATGCCGTAGCTGTGCATGTCCATCGCCTGGCCCGGCGCCAGCGTCAGCACGTGCAGGCTCTGCGTCTGAAATCCCGTGCCGGGCCAAGCGATCAGCCGAGTGCTGACGCCATGGATTTCCAGCTCGATGCCGTCGTTGAGGGAGCCGATGGCCCCGCCCGCTCTGATCTGTGCTGCGGTGCGGTGTCGGGCGCGGTAGGGATCACTGAAGCGAGCAGGAAGTGACATGGGCTGATTATCCTGCCCTCTTGCGGCTCGCGGCCGGGTTACACGTCGGGTTCCACCCGTAACCAGTACGCTCGATTGCGTGCAGCGTCGGATCATGGGCATCGAGACGGAATTCGGTGTCACCTGCACGTTCCATGGCCACCGTCGGCTGAGTCCGGACGAGGTCGCCCGCTACCTGTTCCGCCGTGTGGTGTCGTGGGGCCGCAGCAGCAACGTGTTCCTGCGTAATGGCGCGCGGCTGTATCTGGACGTCGGCAGCCACCCCGAGTACGCGACCGCCGAATGCGACAGCCTGGTGCAGCTGGTCACCCACGACCGGGCGGGCGAGCGCGTGCTCGAGGACCTGCTGATCGACGCCGAGCAGCGGCTTGCCGACGAGGGCATCGGCGGCGACATCTACCTGTTCAAGAACAACACCGACTCGGCGGGCAACTCCTACGGCTGCCACGAGAACTACCTGATCGTCCGCGCGGGGGAGTTCTCCCGGATCTCCGACGTTCTGCTGCCGTTCCTGGTCACCCGTCAGCTGATCTGCGGGGCGGGCAAGGTGTTGCAGACCCCGAAGGCCGCGACGTTCTGCCTGAGCCAGCGCGCCGAACACATCTGGGAAGGCGTGTCGTCGGCGACCACGCGCAGCAGGCCGATCATCAACACCCGCGACGAGCCGCACGCCGATGCCGAGAAGTACCGCAGGCTGCACGTCATCGTCGGCGACTCGAACATGTGCGAGACCACGACGATGCTGAAGGTCGGTACGGCCGCGCTGGTTCTCGAGATGATCGAATCCGGCGTCGCCGTCCGCGACTTTTCGCTGGACAACCCGATCCGCGCTATCCGTGAGGTCAGCCACGACCTCACCGGCCGCCGTCCGGTGCGCCTTGCGGGCGGTCGGCAGGCCAGCGCGCTGGACATTCAGCGCGAGTATCACGCCCGGGCGGTCGAACATTTGCAGACACGGGAACCCAACGCGCAGATCGAGCAGGCCGTCGACCTGTGGGGTCGTCAGCTTGACGCGGTGGAAAGCCAGGACTTCGCGAAGGTGGACACCGAGATCGACTGGGTGATCAAGCGCAAGCTGTTCCAGCGTTATCAGGACCGCAACCACTTGGAGCTTTCCGACCCCAAGATCGCTCAGCTGGACCTGGCCTACCACGACATCAAGCGCGGCCGCGGAGTCTTCGATCTGCTGCAGCGCAAGGGCCTGGCCGCGCGAATCACCACCGACGAGGAAATCGAAGACGCCGTCGACACGCCTCCGCAGACCACCCGCGCCAAGCTGCGTGGTGAATTCATCAGCGCCGCGCAGGAGGCCGGCCGGGACTTCACGGTGGACTGGGTGCACCTGAAACTCAACGACCAGGCGCAGCGAACGGTCCTGTGCAAGGACCCGTTCCGGTCCGTCGATGAGCGCGTGAAGCGACTGATCGCCAGCATGTGACCACCGCCTAGGCTTGTTCGGGTGGGGATCTCCAAAGTCGAGCGGTTGATGAACCTAGTCATCGCACTGCTGTCCACGAGCACATACATCACCGCCGAGCGGATCCGCCGGGTCGTCGCCGGATACGCGGACTGTCCCACCGACGAGGCGTTTTCCCGAATGTTCGAGCGCGACAAGAACGAACTGCGCGACTTGGGCATCCCGCTGGAAACCGGTCGGGTGTCGAGGCTCGATTCCACGGAGGGCTATCGGATCAAACGCGACGCGTATGCGCTGCCCGACATCGCGCTGACCGCCGACGAGGCCGCGGCCGTCGCCGTCGCGGTGCAGCTGTGGCAATCACCCGAACTCGTCACGGCGACTCAAGGCGCGCTGCTGAAGCTGCGCGCGGCCGGTATCGATATCGAAGCCGTCGAGACACCGATCTCGATCGCGTCGGCGTCCGCCCTGCCCGGTATCCGAGGCTCGGAGTCGGTGTTGCCAATCCTGTTGAGCGCCATCGACTCTGGGCAGGCCGTGCAATTTCAGCACCGGTCCTCGCGCGTCGAGCCGTACAGCGTGCGCACGGTAGAGCCGTGGGGCGTGGTCACCGACCACGGGCGCTGGTATCTAGTTGGCAGGGACCGCGACCGCGACGCGGTGCGCACGTTCCGGTTGTCACGGATCGGCGCGGAGGTAACGCCGATCGGCCCTGCCGGCGCCATGCGCAACCCCGACGACGTGGATCTGCGCGACATCGTGGCGAAAGCGGTCGGTGAGGCGCCGACCGGTGTGGAGGCCCGGGTGTGGGTGGCCGACGACCGAGCCACCTCGTTACGCCGGGCGGGTGCCGTGGTCGAGCACATGACACTTGGTGGCCGCAACGGCGACGTGGTGGCGATCGACATCGGCTCGATGGACCGGCTGGCCCGAGAAGTCGCCGGATACGGGGCCGACGCTGTGGTGCTCGAACCCGAATCGCTTCGGGACGAGGTGCTCGCCCGGCTGCGCGCGCAGGCAGGCCCGGTGCCCGCATGAACCAGCTCTCGACGCGGCTGGTGCGGCTGCTGAACATGGTGCCGTACTTCCAGGCCAACCCGGGGATCAGCGCCCCGGAGGCCGCCGCCGCCCTCGGGGTGAGCACCAAGCAGCTGATGGCCGACCTCAACCAGCTGTGGATGTGCGGGCTGCCCGGCTACGGCCCGGGCGACCTGATCGACCTGTCGTTCTCGGAGGAGAGCATCGAGGTCACGTTCTCGGCGGGAATGGACCGGCCGCTGCGGCTCACCTCGCCGGAGGCGACAGCCGTGCTCGTCGCGCTGCGCGCGCTTCAGGAGGTGCCCGGGATGGTCGATCCGCAGGCGGCCCGCAGCGCGATCGCGAAGATCGAGTCCGCGGCGGAGCCGGAAGGCCGGGCGGTGTCCGCGGACGCGACGGCCGACGAAAGCCCTTCGGCCGCAGCCGTCCGCGACGCGGTGCGACGGCACCGCGCTCTGGCGATCGAGTACTACTCGGCGTCGCACGACACGTCCTCGCAACGGACTGTCGACCCGATCCGGATCGTGTTCGTCGGCGACCAGAGTTACCTGGAGGCGTGGTGCCGCAACGCCGAGGGCGTGCGGCTGTTCAGATTCGACCGCATCGACGCGGCCGAGGTGCTCGACGAGCCATCGGCGCCGCCGCCGCCCGCCGTCGAGGCCGGACCGGACACGTCGTTGTTCGACGCCGACCCGTCGCTGCCGTCGGCGACGCTGCACATCGCGCCCGCCGCGACATGGATGTTCGACTACTTCCCGATGCGCATGTTGCGTGAATTGCCCGACGGCTCCTGCGAGGCGGAGATGACATACGCATCGGACGAGTGGATGGCGCGGCTGGTGCTGGGGTTCGGGGCGACTGTGAAAGTGCTGGCACCGTTGTCGCTGGCAGCGCGGGTGCAAGGCGCGGCCGCGGCGGCGCTGCAGGCGTACCAGGCCCAGCCGTTGCGGTAGCATCGAAGCGACGTCTGGAGGCAAAACAATGGTGAACGGCCTACAACCCTGGCACGTGATCGTCCTGGTCGCCGCGCTCATCGTGCTCTTCGGTGCCAAGAAGCTACCCGACGCCGCCCGCTCGCTCGGGAAATCGATGCGGATCTTCAAGTCGGAGATACGCGAGCTGCAGCACGGCGATGAGCGCTCGCGCGAGGAGCAGATAACTCAGGGCAAGTCGGACGACGCGCCAAAGGTCAACCCTGTGCAGTCCGAGCGGGTCGACACGCCGGCTCCCGATCAGAACCACACCGACGCCCGGCCGGCCTGAGGCGCGGCACTGAGCCGCGTCGGCGGCGCTACTGACATCGCCTGTGAAGACTCCCGGTTTCCTGCGCCGGCTCGACCCTCGCCGTCGTCGCAGTCGGGTCAACCCGGACGGGACGATGTCGCTCGTCGATCATCTGCGGGAACTGCGCGCGCGGTTGTTGATCTCGCTGGCGGCAGTAGCGGTCACGACGATCTTCGGGTTCATCTGGTATAGCCATGGGTTGTTCGGCGTCGAAAGCCTCGGCGAATGGCTGCGCCACCCGTACTGCTCACTGCCGGCGTCCGCGCGCGCCGACATCAGCGCCGACGGCGGCTGTCGGCTGCTCGCGACGGCGCCGTTCGACCAGTTCATGCTGCGGATGAAGGTCGGCCTGGCCGCGGGCGTGGTGCTTGCCTGCCCGGTGTGGCTCTACGAGCTGTGGGCGTTCATCACGCCGGGCCTGTACAAGAACGAGCGCCGCTTCGCAGTGGTGTTCGTGTGCTTCGCGGCGGTGCTTTTCGTCTCCGGAGCCGTGCTCGCCTACATCGTGCTGTCCAAGGCGCTGCATTTCCTGCTGACCGTCGGCAGCGACGTCCAAGTGACCGCGCTGTCCGGTGACCGGTATTTCGGCTTCTTGATCAACCTGCTCCTGGTGTTCGGGGTCAGCTTCGAGTTCCCGCTGCTGATCATCATGCTCAACCTCATCGGTGTGCTGAGCTACGCGCGACTGAAGTCGTGGCGACGCGGGCTGATCTTCGCCATGTTCGTGTTCGCGGCGTTCGCGACGCCGGGATCCGATCCGTTCTCGATGCTCGCGCTGGGCTTGGCGCTGACCGTACTGCTGGAGCTCGCGATTCAGGTCGCGCGAGTACATGACAAGCGCAAGGCCAAACGGGAGGCGGCCGCCGGCTGGGCCGTCGCCGACGACGAGGCTGCGCCGATCGAGGCTCCCGAGGCGCTGCCGTCGCATGAGTGAGTCGGCGAAGTTCTCTGCGCTGCTGCCTTTCACCCTCGACCCGTTTCAGGCGACGTCCTGCGCTGCGTTGGAAGCCGGACACGGGGTTCTGGTGTGCGCGCCGACCGGTGCGGGCAAGACGGTGGTCGGGGAATTCGCGGTCCATCTCGCGCTCGAAGCGGGCCGCAAGTGCTTCTACACCACCCCGATCAAGGCGCTGAGCAACCAGAAGCACATCGACCTGGTGCGCCGCTACGGCCCCGAGAGTATCGGGCTGCTCACCGGCGATCAGTCCATCAACCCGGACGCCCCGGTTGTGGTGATGACCACCGAGGTCCTGCGCAATATGCTGTACGCCGGTTCATCTGCGCTGCATGGACTTTCGTATGTGGTGATGGACGAGGTGCACTTCCTTGCCGACCGGATGCGCGGTGCGGTGTGGGAAGAGGTGATCTTGCACCTGCCCGAAGAGGTGCGGCTGGTCAGCTTGTCGGCGACGGTCTCCAACGCCGAGGAGTTCGGCGGGTGGATCCAGACGGTGCGCGGCGACACCACCGTCATCGTCGACGAGCACCGTCCGGTGCCGCTGTGGCAGCACATGCTGGTCGGCAAGCGGCTGTTCGACCTGTTCGACTACTCCAGTGACAGCGGACCTGACGACGCCGGGCGCGGCAGCCTGGTCAACTCGGAGCTGTTGCGGCACATCGCCAATCGACGGGAGGCCGACAGGCTGCTCAACGCGCAGCCGCGGGGTCGTGGCCGCGGTGCGCGACCTCGTCTCTACCGGACCCCGTCGCGGCCCGACGTGATCTCGGTGCTCGACCAAAGTGCGTTGCTACCCGCGATCGTGTTCGTGTTCTCCCGCGCCGGCTGCGATGCCGCGGTGAACCAGTGCCTGCGGTCGTCGCTGAGGCTGACCCACGACGACGAGCGCGACCGCATCGCCGAAGTGATCGACCGACGCACCGCGGACCTGTCCGACACCGACCTCGTCGTGCTCGGCTACCACGAATGGCGCGAAGGACTGCTGCGCGGGATCGCCGCGCACCATGCCGGGATGCTGCCGATCTTTCGGCACACCGTCGAAGAGTTGTTCACCGCCGGTCTGATCAAGGCGGTCTTCGCCACCGAAACACTGGCGCTGGGTATCAACATGCCGGCCCGGACGGTGGTGTTGGAGCGGCTGGTGAAGTTCAACGGCGAGCAGCACCTGCCGCTGACGCCCGGTGAGTACACCCAGCTGACCGGCAGGGCCGGGCGACGCGGCATCGACATCGAGGGTCATGCCGTGGTGCTGTGGCAACCCGACATCGACCCCGCCGAGGTCGCGGGCCTCGCGTCCACCCGAACGTTTCCGCTGCGCAGCTCTTTCGTGCCGTCCTACAACATGACGATCAACCTGGTGCACCAGATGGGACCCGAGCAGGCCCATCAGCTGCTGGAACGCTCGTTTGCGCAATATCAGGCAGACCGGTCGGTGGTCGGGTTGGTGCGCGCGGCCAGCCGCAACGAGCAGACGATGCAGCAGCTCGCCGGAGAACTCGGTGCTGATGCCGAGACCGTGATCGACTACGCCCGGCTGCGCGTGCAGCTGTCGGAACGGGAACGGGCGCAGGCCCGGTCTTCGCGGCTGCAACGCCGCCAGGCGGCCAACGACGCGTTGTCGTCATTGCGGCGCGGGGACATCATCTCGATCACGCACGGCAAGCGCGGCGGACTGGCCGTAGTGCTGGAAGCCGACCGCGACTCCGACGATCCACGGCCGCTCGTCCTGACCGAAAACCGTTGGGCCGGGCGGATTTCGTCGGCCGACTATTCCGATGCGTCAGCGCCACTGGGCTCGATGACGCTGCCGAAACGTGTCGAGCACCGCCAGCCGCGGGTGCGCCGCGATGTGGCGTCGGCGCTGCGGTCGGCCGCGGCCGGGCTGACGGTCCCGAGTCGCAAGGGGCATCGCGGCAACGAACCGGACGTTGACCCCGAGCTGCGGGTGCTGCGCGACGAGCTGCGACACCACCCAGCGCACCGGATCGGTGACCGGGAGGCCAAAGTCCGTATCGCCGAGCGATATCTGCGACTCGAGAGGGAGATTGAGCAGCTGCGCGGCAAGGTCGCCGCGGCCACAAACTCGCTTTCGCGCACCTTCGACCGGATCGTCGGGCTGCTGACCGAACGGAAATTCATCGGCAAGAGTTCCGACGGAGTGCTGCACGTCACCGACGATGGGCGCCTGCTGGCCCGAATCTATTCGGAGAGCGATCTTTTGGTGGCTGAGTGCCTGCGTCGCGGCGTGTGGCGTGACCTGAACCCGGCCGAGCTTGCCGGGGTGGTATCGGCCGTGGTGTACGAGTCCCGTGGCGCCGACGGGCCCGCGCGGCCACGTGCGGCAGACATTCCGACCGCACCGCTGCGGCGGGCGTTGGTGGAGACCCGGCGATTGTCGGCCAAACTGCGCGCCGACGAGCAGACGCACCGGCTCAACCCGAGCCGCGATCCCGACGAGGGGTTCGTGACGGCGTGCCACCGCTGGGCCACCACCGGTGAACTCGCCACGGCCCTGGAGGCTTCCGACGTCAGCGGCACCGGAACACCTCTGCCGGCAGGTGATTTCGTGCGCTGGTGCCGCCAGGTGCTCGACCTGCTCGACCAGATTCGCATCGCGGCCACCGAAAAGGGACTGCGGAACTCGGCGAACCGCGCGATCGACGACATTCGGCGCGGCGTTGTCGCAGTTGATGGCCTGTAGGGTGGGGAAACGCTACGGTGGCGTCGACTGCAGAAACTGAGAGTAGGAGAACGGAAGCACGATGAGCGGACCTCAGGGGCAGGATCCCAATCAGCAGTGGTCATCGGGCCAGCCGGGGCAGGAGCCACCCACTTCGGAGGAGCAGACCGCCCAGGCCGGCTGGCCGGAGCCCGCGTATGCGCCGACGCAATACGACCAGCCCCAGCCGTATCCCGGCACGCCGCAGTACCCACCGCAGCAGGGCCAGGAGTACAGCCAGCAGCCGTATTCGCAGACCGAGCAGGCGGCCCAGCAGCCCACCCAGTACGGCCAGCCGGGGCAATACCAGCCTGGACCTTACGGGCAGCAGTACCCGACCACCGAGGGATAC
This sequence comes from uncultured Actinomycetota bacterium, assembly GCA_963744085.1. Classification (GTDB taxonomy): domain Bacteria; phylum Actinomycetota; class Actinomycetes; order Mycobacteriales; family Mycobacteriaceae; genus Mycobacterium. The sequence goes on along the minus strand of CAVUSK010000005.1, from coordinate 7,647 downwards.
GGCCAGCCGCCGCAGTACACCGCACCCGGTACTCAGTACGGGGAAGCGCCGCCGGCGTTCGGGGAAGCCCAGGCCGGCAAGGGCTCGAGGAGTTCGATGGCCGTGCTCGGCGGCATCATCGGCGTACTCGCCGCGATCATCGTGGCCGTCGTCCTCGTGATGGGCTTCTGGAAGCCGGGATTCTTCGTGACGACGAAGCTCGACGTGACCAAGGCGCAGCAAGGTGTGCAGCAGATCCTGACCGACCAGACGAACGGTTACGGCGTCAAGAAGGCCGACAACGTCAAGTGCAACAACGGCCAGAACCCGACCGTGAAGAAGGGTGACACCTTCACGTGCGACGTCAGCGTCGACGGCCAGCACAAGCAGGTGACCGTGACGTTCCAGGACAACAGCGGCACGTACGAGGTCGGCCGGCCTAAATAGTAGGCGGCAGCGCGTCGAGCGCTTTCTGCAGCCGGCCGATCGACGAGCCGACGCCGTGTTGCTCAGCCAGCTTGGCCACTCGCTTGGGTCGGGCCGCGGCGAGCGGAAGGGTGTCCGTTTTCGTCGACAGCTCGACCGGGGCATCGGTGGCAACCCGCACGACGGGGAGCGCCGCGTCCAGGTAGTCGCGTGCACCCAGCAGCTTCTTGCGAAACGTCTTGGACAGCTTGGATTTCGGATCGTCGGCCGCTTCGAGGATGCGCTCGAGCGAGCCGTACTGAGCTAGGAGCGTCATCGCGGTCTTCTCGCCGATGCCCGCAACGCCGGGCAGCCCGTCGGACGGGTCGCCGCGCAGCAGGGCCAGTTCGGCATACGCGGGTCCCGCGCGGTATGCCGGCACCCCGTAGCGTTCGGCCACCTCGGCCGGGCCGAACATCGTCGCGTTGGACAGGCCCCGGCCCAGGTACAACACCTTAACGGCAACGGGTTCGTCGGCGACCACCTGCAGAAGGTCGCGGTCTCCGCTGACGACGATCACGGGATCGCGGCGTTCGCGCGCTGCCAGCGTGCCGAGCACGTCGTCGGCCTCGTAGCCGGTGGCGCCGGCGGTCGGGATACCGAATGCGTCGAGAACGTTGAGGATCCACTCGACTTGGGGTGTCAGGTCGTCGGGCACTTCTTCGATGTCGGGCTCACCGTCAGGATTGGGTTCGGCGACGCGGTGCGCTTTGTACGACGGGATGCGGTCGACACGCCATTGGGGGCGCCAGTCCCAGTCGTCGCACACCACGAGCCGGCCCGGGCGTTCGCGGGTGATCAGCGTCGCGACCGCATCGAGGAACCCGCGCAGCGCGTTGACAGGCCTGCCGTCGGGCGAAGTGATCGATGACGGCACGCCGTAGAACGAGCGGAACCACATGCTCGCACCGTCGAGCAGCAGGAGGGGAGCGGGCATGTCGTCATCCTGCCAGCAGCCTCGGGCGTTAGCGTTAGCCCATGGCTCCATCTGTTGGTGCTCCTCACGTGGGCGCACCCCGTTTCAACGTCGATGTCTACGCTCGCCGGCTGCACGAGGCGGCAAAGGCAACTGCGGCGGCCGGTTTGGCGGGTCTGATCGTCACCCCCGGCTACGACCTGCGGTATCTGATCGGGTCGCGGGCGCAGACCTTTGAGCGACTCACCGCGTTGGTGCTGCCTGCCGGGCGTGCCCCGACGGTCGTGGTGCCGCGGCTGGAGCTGGCTTCGCTGAAAGAGTCCGCGGTCGCGGAACTGGGTATGACGGTGCGTGATTGGACCGACGGCGAGGATCCGTACAAGCTGGTGATCGCTGCGCTGGGCAGCCCCCCGGCAGCAACCGCGGTCACGGATTCGATGCCGGCACTGCACTTGTTGCCGCTTGCCGAACTGCTGGGCGCCACGCCCGTCCTCGCGACCAACGTCTTGCGGCAGCTGCGGATGATCAAGGACCACAGCGAGATTGACGCGCTGCGCAAGGCGGGTGCGGCAATCGATCGTGTGCACGCGCAGGTGCCGGATTTCCTCGTGCCCGGCCGGACCGAGGCCGACGTCGCCGCGGACATCGCGGAGGCGATTGTGGCGGAGGGACATTCGGATGTGGCGTTCATCATCGTCGGCTCGGGGCCGCACGGTGCCGACCCGCATCATGAGTGCTCGGACCGGGTATTGCAGCGCGGCGACATCGTGGTCGTCGACATCGGAGGCGCGTACGAGCCGGGATACAATTCGGACTCCACCAGAACCTACAGCCTGGGTGAGCCGGATCCCGAAGTGGTGCAACAGTATTCCGTGCTCCAGCGGGCGCAACAGGCCGCAGTCGCGTCGGTGCGGCCGGGTGTGACCGCAGAGCAGGTCGACTCCGTTGCGCGCGGGGTGCTGGCACAGGCCGGGCTCGCCGACGCTTTCGTGCACCGGACCGGTCACGGCATCGGCCTGTCGGTGCACGAAGAGCCCTACATCGTCGCCGGAAACAGGTTACCGCTGCGCCAGGGGATGGTGTTCAGCATCGAGCCGGGCATCTACTTCCCCGGAAAATGGGGCGCCCGTATCGAAGACATCGTGGTGGTGACGCCCTACGGCGCGGAGCCCGTCAACCACCGGCCGCACGAATTGGCGGTAGTGCCGCTGTAGCGAGCGCTCATCCGCATTTTCTCGTCTTCGCGCGAGCGCTCATCGCCGTTTTTTGTCTTCGCGCGAGCGCTCATCCGCGGTCCAGGAGGTCCGAGGACCCCAGCACCCGCTCGATCTGCACTTCGATCACGACCCGCTTCGGGTTCTCGCGGGGGGTCCGGTAGCGCTGTGCATAGCGCAACTCGGCATCACGCACCGCGTTGCTGTCGGTGTTGACGCTGGCCCGACCCTCCAGCGACAACCACCGCGCGCCGTCGACCTGGCTCAACACCGCCACACCGCCCCGCGCCGCATTCACCGCCTTCTGCGACCCACCGGAGGTGATCACGCGGGCGATGTGCGTCTTCGGGTCGAACGTGAACCCGACCGCGACCACATGCGGCGAATTGTCGGCCCGCAGCGTGGTCAGCATGGCCAGATGGCGCTCGGTCAAAAAGGCCAGCGCTTCGTTGGTCAACCGGGTGGTCGACGAGTTCGCCATCGGAAACCACGCTAGCGCAGGCGATAGTCTCTGGGCGTGGGCGACACGGGGCCGGCAGTGGTCGTGATCTTCGGTGGCCGCAGCGAAATCGGCACCGAGCTCGCGGTCCGGCTTGCGCCCGACGCGACGGTCGTGCTCGCCGCCCGCGACCCGCAGCGTCTCGACGAGCAATGCGAGGCTGTTCGCGCCGCAGGCGCCGCGGCGGTGCATGCCGTGGCCTTCGACGCAGACGACCTCGCAGTTCATGGCCCGCTGGTGGATTCGCTTGTCGCCGAACACGGCCCGATCACCACCGCGGTGCTGGCGTTCGGCATTCTCGGGGAGCAGAGCCGTGCCGAGGGCGACGCCGCGCACGCGGTTGCGATCGTGCACACCGACTACGTCGCGCAGGTCAGCCTGCTGACGCATCTGGCACGGGTCATGCGGGCGGCCGGCCGCGGGAGGATGGTGGTGTTCTCGTCGGTGGCTGGTGTGCGGGTGCGCCGCGCCAACTATGTGTACGGCTCGGCCAAGGCGGGGTTGGACGGGTTCGCCAGCGGGCTTGCCGACGCACTGCACGGTTCCGGGATACAGCTGCTGCTCGTGCGGCCCGGGTTCGTGATCGGGCGGATGACCGAGGGCATGACCCCCGCGCCCTTCTCCAGCACACCGCAGCAGGTCGCCGCCGCGACAGCGCGGGCGCTGGCGAAGGGCCGTCGTTCGGTGTGGGTGCCGCGGGTGCTGCGGCCGGTCTTCTTCGGGATGCGACTGTTGCCGCAGGCGGTGTGGCGGAGAATGCCACGGTGATCGTCGTAGTGGGCATCGGCGCCGACGGGTTGGCGGGCCTGTCGGCGGAGGCCCGCGCCGAATTGAGTCGTGCGCAGACGATCTACGGTTCGCGTCGGCAGCTGAGCCTGCTCGACGACTCCGTGCCGGGGCGGCGGCGCGAGTGGCCATCGCCGATACTGCCCGCGCTGCGGACACTTCCGGACGGCGTGCATGTGCTGGCCAGCGGCGACCCGCTGCTGTACGGCGTCGGCGGCACGCTGGTCCGACTGTTCGGGCCGCAGAACGTGCGGGTCCTGCCGCATGTGTCGAGCGTGACGCTGGCGTGCGCGCGGCTGGGCTGGAGTGTGCAGGACACCGACGTGATCAGTCTGGTGAGGGCCGAGCCGCGCACTGCCGTGCGGCGCGGTGGGCGCGCGGTCGTCTTGTCCCGCGACTCGTCGACCCCGTTCGAGCTTGCCGTGCTGCTCACCGACACCGGCCGCGGCGACTCGCGGTTTTGCGTCCTCGAACAGCTCGGCGGAACGGGGGAACGCGTTCGCGACACGACCGCGCTGCAGTGGGCTGCCGACCCGCCCGGTGACGTCGGCGACCTCAACGTGGTGGCAGTGGAATACCTGCCAGACGAACGCGTCGCGTCGTTGCCCGACGAGGCATTCGATCACGACGGGCAGATCACCAAACACGGCGTGCGCGCCGTGACGCTGGCGGCCCTGGCGGCACGGCCCGGCGAGTTGTTGTGGGACGTCGGCGCCGGCTCCGGCAGCATCGCGGTCGAGTGGGCCCGCACTGCGAGGTGCTACGCCGCCGTCGCGTTCGAGCGTGACGAACAACGCCGTGACCGGATTAGACGCAACGCCATCGCGTTCGGTGTGGACGTCGAGGTGCGCGGCGCGGCGCCGGACGCATTCGACGGCGCCGCAGACCCGTCGGTGATCTTCGTCGGTGGCGGCCTTACCCATCCGGGTCTGCTGGACGCCTGCTTCGGGCGCCTGCCCGTCAATGGCCGGCTGGTTGCCAACGCCGTCACGGCAGAGTCGGAAGCCGTTCTGGTGCAGTGGTATTCGTCACTGGGTGGTGAGCTGCGGCGGTATCAGCACTACGCGGGTGAGCCGCTGGGCAAGTTCACCGGCTGGCGGCCCGCGATGCCCGTCACGCAGTGGGCGGTGACGAAGAGATGACCGTCTACTTCATCGGTGCCGGACCGGGGGCGGCGGATCTGATCACCGTGCGAGGCCAGCGGTTGCTGCAGCGCTGCCCGGTGTGCCTCTACGCCGGGTCGATCATGCTCGACGATCTACTCGCGCTGTGCCCCCAGGACGCTCGCGTCATCGACACCGGGCCGCTCACGCTCGATCAGATCGTCGACGAACTCGCGTCCGCGGACGCGGCCGGTCACGATGTCGCCCGGCTGCACTCGGGGGACCCGTCGTTGTACAGCGCCGTCGCTGAACAGTGCCGGCGCCTCGACGCGCTGGGCATCTGCTACGAAATCGTGCCCGGCGTACCGGCGTTCGCCGCCGCGGCTGCGGTGCTGCGCCGCGAACTGACGGTGCCCGGGGTCGCGCAGACCGTCACGCTCAGCCGCGTGGCGACGCTGTCGACCGCGATGCCGCCCGGCGAGGACCTGACGACGCTGTCGAGCGTGGGCGGCACGCTGGTGCTGCACCTGTCGGCGGCCCAAGTCGATACCGTCGTGCCGCAGCTGCTCGCCGGAGGTTACCGGCCCGAAACACCTTGCGCCGTCGTCGCATTCGCGACCTGGCCGCAGCAGGAGGTCCTGCACGGCACGCTCGCTGACATCGCCGCCCAGATGACTGCGGCCGGAATCACCCGCACCGCTGTCATTGTTGTGGGCGACGTGCTGGCCGCCGACGGTTTCATCGACAGCTACCTGTACTCGCCGGCCCGTCGGCGCACCGGGCGGCACTGATGCGGGTATTGCTGCTGGGCGGCACGGCCGAGGCGCGGGCACTCGCCGAGCGCCTGCACCCCGACGTCGACGTGATCAGCTCGCTGGCCGGACGCGTGCCCGAGCCGGCACGGCCCGCCGGGGAAGTGCGGATCGGCGGGTTCGGCGGCGCCGAGCCGATGCGGCGCTGGCTCGTCGACAATCGCGTGGACGCTGTGATCGACGCCACGCACCCGTTCGCCGCGGCGATGACGGCGCGGACCGCTGACGTCTGTGCCGACCTCGGTTTGCCGCACCTGCTACTGGTCCGGCCACCGTGGGACGCCGGTGATGCCATTACGGTGGCATCCGCGGCTGAGGCTGCTGAAGTGGTTGAGCACCAGCGGTATTCGCGCGTTTTTCGACCAGCGGGCGGTCCACCATCGGCGCATTCGCACACTCGAGCGCTTGGTTTTTGATCCGCGTGGTCATCGCGCCGGCCGCTGATGCGCTGCCCATCCGCCACACACTCCTGCTGTCGCGTGGGCCGTACGGCTACGACGCTGAGCTTGCTCTGATGCGCGAGCACCGCATCCACGCGCTCGTCACGAAGAACAGCGGTGGCGAGTACACCCGCGCCAAATTGGACGCCGCAGCGGCGCTCTACATTCCCGTCGTGATGATCGACCGGCCACCGCTGCCGCCCGGCATCACCAGCGTCGCCACCGTCGACGAGGCCGTTGCCTGGCTGACCTGATTTCGGCGCGTCAGCGCTGGCGCGAATGGCCAGTTACTACACGCTTTCTCGCGAAAAGTGTGCGATAAGTGGCCATTCGACCGCCTAGCTGTGATGTCCAGGGAGGTTGTCCCGCCCGGTATCGGTGAGCCTGTCGTGACAGGCGAAGGCCTCCGGTTGTGAAGTGGAGCTGTCTAGGAACCGCTTCACCAACCAGGAGGCCTTCGTGTCCCACGCTAACGCTGCTCTGACCCCTCGCGCTCGACTGCGGCTCGCCCGGCTCGTCGTCGATCGACGGCTGGACCTACGCTGCGGCGGCCAAGATGTTCATGGTCGCCCCGCGAACCGCCAAGAAGTGGGCCGACCGCTACCGCGCCGAAGGGCCGGCCGGGATGGCCGACCGCAGCTCGCGCCGCACACCAGCCCGACCAAGACCAGCCCGCAGGTCGTGCGCCAGATCGTGCAGCTGCGGTGGCGCAAGCGGCTCGGGCCGGTCCAGATCGCCGGCCAGCTCGGCGTGCCGGCCTCGACCGTGCACGCGGTGCTGACCCGGTGCCGGATCAACCGGCTGTCCCACATCGACCGTGTCACCGGCGAACCGATCCGCCGCTACGAGCACGCTCATCCCGGCTCGCTGATCCACGTCGACGTCACCAAGTTCGGCAACATCCCCGACGGCGGCGGTCGCGTTCCTGGTCGACAACAAGCAACCGCAACGCTCGGCAGACCGCTCGCCGCACCGGCGAACGCGGCAAGCAGGCTACCGGCCCCGAATCGGAATGGCCTTCGTGCACACCGTCATCGACGACCACTCCCGCGTCGCCTACGCCGAGATCTGCACCGACGAGAAGGCCGCCACCGCCATCGGCGTCCTGCAACGCGCCGTGGCCTGGTTCGCCGAGCGCGGCGTCACCGTCGAACGCGTCCTGTCCGACAACGGCTCGGCCTACAGGTCCTACGCCTGGCGCGACACCTGCACCGAGCTCCGCATCACCCACAAGCGGACCCGGCCCTACCGGCCCCAGACCAACGGCAAGATCGAACGCTTCCACCGCACCCTGGCCGACGGCTGGGCCTACGCCCGCCTCTACGACTCCAACCGAACAGCGCGACACCGCCCTGCCCGGCTGGCTGCACTTCTACAATCACCACCGAGCCCACTCCGCCATCGGAGGCCTACCGCCGATCACCCGACTGACC
>CAVUSK010000004.1:0-382554 GCA_963744085.1 uncultured Actinomycetota bacterium | reverse complement strand
TCCGGACGGCCCGCACGTCTGCGAGCGCAGGCTCCTTCAAGGTCAATGCGGCGAATATCGCGGTGTTAGCCGCCGCCCCGAGGGCGGCGACACTCAGATCGCGGGCTTTGACGTGGAAACCCACCGCCAGTGCGAAGTAGATCGTGAGCATCGCAGTTGTGAGTCTCGCCAGCCCAGGCGACCATCGTGCCGAGAGCAGCCCGATCGCAGCAGCGGCCTTGATGGGTGCGAATATCCATCGGTATCGGGGCGGAAAATCGATCGCATCGAGCACTTGTGTCACGAACGGCATCGGAATGGCATCGCCGACAGCGCTCGCCGCTAGGTAAGCCGCCAACACGTCATAGGTTCGCAATGATGCCATGACTCCACTATGGCCGATTGTGATGTTAACGAACATGCGCGGGCCTGTCCGGGTAGCCGAACCGGCGCACGCGGTACCCCGTCCGTACCCCGAACCCGACCGAACCGCAGCCGTACTCGGGCCGTACCGTAGTCGTGTGCCAACCGCACTAAAACCGCTGTTGCAGTGCAGATTTGCGTTAGCCACCGACCCCGCGACCGGGAGGTTTCCGAACGTAGATTCGACACGATATAAAGCTTCCAAACTAGCTACGCGGGTTCGATTCCCGTCATCGGCTCCATGTGATGTCTCGGGACATCGTTGGCAGATGTCCTGGGACATAGTTTGCAGTCAACATCGGTTTTTTGGGCTTCTTCCGCAGGGAACGCCGCGTGGTTGGTAGTCGCGCGTGGGGTCGAGAACCAGTTTGCGGATGAGTTGGCCGGTGTTGCGGTGCAGGATGCGGATGTCGAGGTCGTTGGCGAGGACGATGACGTGGGTGCCGGCCAGACGGCGGCCCAGGCCGATGTGGTGCAGGCGGCTGTTGTAGCGCAGCGTGATGGTGCCGCCGGTGTCGATGGTGTCGCGGCGGACCCGGTAGTGCGGCGGGATGTGGTAGCCGGTGGGGAAGGCTTTGGGCCGGGCCTGGAAGGCCTGGATGGGGGTGGATCTGGCGAGAGCGCGGTGGGGCCGCACGGTGTTGTAGTCACCCCGACGCCGGCCTGGCCTGCGACGCGATCAAGATGGCTGCGGCGGTGCGCGGCGGACGCGCGGCCATCGACGGGGTGATCTTCCATACCGATCGCGGATCTACCTACACCGCAGCAATTTTCACTACGCTGTGCCGAAAGCTCGGGGTGTCGCAATCGATGGGAAGAGTCGGTTCATGTTTCGATAACGCCGCTGCGGAGGCGTTCTTCTCGACCCTCGAACACGAGGTCCTGTCCCGGCACCACTTCACCACGAAAGCCCACGCACGCCAGGTTGTGGTGCCCTGGTGCCAGGACTTCTACAACAACCGACGCCGACACAGCTCCGCCGCATTGATGTCGCCCGTCCAATACGAGAGACTCGCTGCAGACCAACCGGCCGCAGCATAAGGAAGCCTTCACGATTCGAGGGGAAGCCCAAGGCGCTGAAGGTGTCGAGTTGGTGTTGTAGCTCGACCAGCGTGGCGGCGGCGCGCTGAGCTCTGAGGTGTTTTTTGAGTGTTTGGTGAAATCGTTCGACCTTGCCGCAGGTCTGGGGGTGGTAGGGCCGCGAGGTCAGGTATTTGACGCTCAGCGCGCCCAGGGTGATCTCCAGGGCGGTGCGGCCTTGTCCGCGTTGTTTGGCGGTGAAGATGGCGCCGTTGTCGGTGAGCACCGATGCTGGTGTGCCCCAGCGGTAAAAGGCGGCGGCGAAGGTGTCCACGACGTCGGGTCCGGTGGTGATGCGTCGGGCGTGGCTGGCGACTAGGAGCCGGGAGTGGTCGTCGATGATGTTGAGGATTTCGACTTCGGTGTGGTCGGCCAGGCGCCAGTGGGTGACGTCGGCTTGCCAGCACTGGTTGGGCTGTTCGGCGCAGAAGCGTTTCCACGACGAGCGGGGTCGTTTGTGCGGTTGGGGTGTGACGAAGCCGCGGCGGGCCAGGATCCGCCAGATCGTGGACACGGCAGGGACGTTGGCGATGGTGGGATCGTTGGCCAGGTGGGCGGCGATGGTGTCAGCGCCGGCGTCAAAACCTTGTCGCGACAGGGTCTTACGTAGTCGTACGATGCGTTCTTCGGTCTCGGCGGTAACGGCGTTGGGGCTGGTGTGGGGTCGGCGCGAGCGCGGCTCGAAAGCAGCAGCTCCTTCGGTCTCGTAGCGGCGACACAGCTGTTGTACCCAGTACCGGGAGATGTCGTAGTCGCGGGCGACGTCGCTTTTGCTGCGTCCCTCGAGCACGACGGCGGTGATGACGAGCTGCGCCTTCGACATGGCCGGCCTCCCTCAACGCTGAGGTGCCAACTATGTCGCGAGACAGCTGCCAACTATGTCCTGAAACCAGACACCGTCGCCCGCTCCACGTAGACCTGCGCAGCTCGCTCAATGACTACGCCACATTCGTGACGATCGGCCTGCTCGTCGTCGGTTGCGCACTGCTGATGCGAGACAGCCGCTACCGACGGAACTCGGCGCGGTACGTCTGTTTCTCAGAGCGCGTCGGTCTCCACCGCAGTAAGCCACTCCGGCGCTTAGCGGCGAGGATCAGCAGCGCGAACCCCACCCCAAAGCACACCACCACGGCGATGCCTGTTCCGAGCACCTGCCAACCAGCGCGCTCAGCGGCCGCTGCCAACCACCAGCCGAGCGCTGCGAAGCCCCCGAAAACCAGCACGAAGCCCACAAACACCGCCGAGTAGCTGCCCAGCCAAGATTTCTGACCTTCCCGAACCACTTGCGACTCCTTGCTCCTCAATTCTTCAGCTCCGAATTGGGTACCCGCGTGCGCGCACAGATAGTCTGCTAGCTGGCACGTCGGTGGACTTTTTCGCTCGCGTGCCGGGAGGAGGGCCAAACTATGAGGCTCCTGGCCATTCTGATCTCGTCTCTCGCATTTTCCGCCGGCGTGCTGACTGCGTGCGGCGGCAGCAATCAGTCGTCGCCATCGACGACCGAAATGCCGGCGATGTCGGCGCCGAGATCGACGACTGCCCAGCCAAAAGCCGACATCGTCATCTCCAACTTCGGCTATACCGTGCCCGCGTCGGTGCGTCCCGGCCAGAAGTTGACCGTGGTGAACAACGACGAGACCGCTCACAGCCTGACTGCCGACGCGAACAACGCGTTTGACATCCGGATATCAGGCAGCGGCGGTATCTCAACATTGACTGCCCCGAACGCCCCCGGCACATATCCGTTTCACTGCAAGTACCACGCCGGCATGACCGGCACCCTGACCGTTCAATAGGCCGTATCAGTCGTCCGCCGCGGCGCCGCCTGCAGGAGGTTTCGCCACTCGCGTTGCGTTGCCTGTTGCGCGGCCGAATTCGCGACATGGGCCGCCGTCTCGCCGCTTGCGACAGCGATCAACGCGGTCGATATCGCGAACAACGGGACTTGGTGACGCCGGGCAGCGGAGACCAGCTCGTCGAACGCGTCGTCGGGGCCGTATCGACGCAGCCCGATCAAGATGCCTTTGGCCAAATCAACCGACCGACTGGCTGGCTGTGACGGGTGCAGCGTCCTCATGTGTCTTGCCTTTCCGATTTCTCTGCTCGCGCACCCCCACGGCGAGCTCACGAATCTGCGTGCGACAGCTGAAACCGTCGGCAAGCACCAGGGTCTCGGGGTCGCTGTCGCGGATCGCGGGAAGCATCTTGTCTTCGGCGCAGGCGACGGATACGTCGTAGTGGCCGCGCTCGAATCCGAAGTTGCCCGCCAGGCCGCAACACCCGGCGTCGAGGAGGTTCGCCGCTACCCCGGCGCCGGCCAGCAGGTCGCATTCATCTTTGTAGCGGAACACCGCGTGCTGATGGCAGTGCTGCTGCACGATGGCCGACCCGCCGTGACGCGGCGGCTTCCATTCGGATGCCTTGGCGCGCAACAGTTGTCCGAGGGTATAGGTGTGTTCGGACGGGCGGATGTCCGGCTCGAAGTTGTTCGTGGACGTGTCGGGCCACAACAGAACCCGCCCGCGCGACAACACGTTTGGCGGTTCGGATTGCCGCTGCCACCACGTCGTGAACCGCTCGGCGGCGAAGCGGGGAAAGTCCCGACGCTCATCGACGTCGCCGACCGCCACCCGGGCAAGCGTTCGCCGCTATGGCATCAACGGCAGCGGGCCGCGCAAATGCTCGACGTGGCCCGCAAGTACCCGGACTTCCCAATCGTGCTGGAGGGCCGTGCGCGAGTGCCTGCAGGACGTGTACGACGTGCCGCGACTGGTGCGCTCAGATCCCTGCGCAGAGCGACACGAACGGAATCGGTGCGCAGATACCCACCGAGAAGTACGGCGTGATGTCGCCGTTCCACGCGGGGGGCGGCGGCGGAGGTGGCGGCGCCGGCGCGGCCACGCATGTATTGGATGGCGCGTCGTACACAGTCCCCACACCACACTCGGTCGCATGACTGACCGCCGACGGCACCAGTGCCGCCATTGCGAGCGGCACAAATCCGGCCGCCACGAAAATCGCGAGCCGACGCAACATCGCGGGTCTCCCAAATCTTCCCCGACCCCTGCTCGCCATAAATTGTAAACCGCCGCTGCCAGCCGTTTCACCTGAACTGACGAACGCGGAACCCGGTCCTGCCCGCGCGGCATCGTAGTGTGGACGCATGAACGCGGCGTTGGTAGTCATCCTCGTATTGGTGGTCGCGGCGATCGCATTTGCGGTGGTCAGCTCGTCGCGGGCGACGGCCAATCGGACCGCGGCCTCGCTCGCCGACGCGAAGGCCGACGCGCGCCGAGTGATCGAGCGGCTCGGCGGTCAGGTGTTCAATCTCACCGCCACCGACGACGCGTCCAAGCAGGCGCTGGCCGACGCGTCCGAGCGATACACCGCGGCCTCGTCGCAGATCGAGCAAGCGACCACCGTCCGGCAAGCGCAACTGGCCAAGGAAAGCGCGCTCGAAGGCCTCTACTATTCGCGCGCGGCCCGCCTCGCGATGGGCATGGATCCGGGTCCGGAGCTCGAGACGCTGAGCGGGCAGCGGTCCGCCGGCACCGTCACCGAGGACCGTCGCGTCCAGTTCGAAGGTCGCGAGATCGAGGCCTCACCGACACCGTCGGCCCGCACACCGAACTACTACCCCGGCGGCAGGGTGTCCGGGCGCCCGGTGCCCGCGGGCTGGTACTCCGAGCCGTGGTGGAAGACGGCGCTGGTAGCCGGCGCCTGGGGGGTGGGCTCTGTGCTGCTGTTCGACGCCTTGTTCTCCGGGATGCACGGGGTCGACTATTCGGGCGCGCAGTTCGAGAACGGTTACGACAGCGGCTTCGACAGCGGATATGACGCGGGTCTCGACGCCGGGCAGGCCCAGGACGGCAGCGGCTGGGACAACGGCGGCGTCGGTGACAGCGGCGGCGTCGGTGACAGCGGCGGCTGGGGCGACTTTGGAGGCGGCGATTTCGGCGGCGGGGACTTCTGAGGCGGCGTCACACGAACAGTCCGAGCGCCGTGACGACGATCAGCACGAGCACGGCGACCCCGACCAGCTGTAGCTCGACGCGCGCGGTTATCCCGTCCGGAAGCGGCCGCTGCGCAAGCGTTCGTTGACGACGTCGCCCGATCAGATAAACAGTGACCGCGATGATCGCGGCCAGGCCGGCCCCGATCGCCCGCAGTGGCCCGTCGTAGTAGCGCGGGTCCTTCAGGATCAGCAGTACTCCGTTGACGAGGATGGCCAACGACGTGCGACTCCACGCCAGCGTCGTGCGCTCGGCCTGTCCTCCCACCGGACCCGGCTGAGTCAATGGACGAACGCCTTGGCGACCACGACACCCAACACCAGCACCCCCAGCGCGACCAGCCCCAGTCCGAGAATCGCGGGCGCCCTGTTCTGCGGCAACGGCACGCCCCGGCGCATCGCGAAGTCCACCTGCCGCCAGCGGCGCAACCCAAAACCCGCGCTGAGCATCGCGAGGATGGTGAGGAACGCCCCGAGCACATGGCGGGCGCCGGGAACACCACCGAATTCGGGGACGAACTGAACGATCGCGACCGCCGCGGCCAACAGGCCGAGCGAGGTGCGTTCCCAGGCGAGGAAGGTCCGCTCGTTGGCCAAGGTGAACCGATAGTCGGGCTCGGTCTCTGCGGCGGTGTCGCTTCCCCGGATGCCCTGGTCGTCGCTCGTCACTGCAACAGGTTAGATGTCGTTTTCGTCCGGGTCGGCGATTGTCAACACCGCATCCGTGATGCTGGGGTCAGATTCCAATATCCCCTCCAGCCGCCGCAGAGTTCGGGCGACATGGGATTCGGCTTGATCACCCACCAGATCGACACTGGCCACCAGGAACAGCCTTTTCGGCCCGACGAACACGAGCCGGACGAACCGCACCTCCGCGACATCGGGCAACGCCTTGATCCGGGCGATCACCGCTTCGCGCAACTCGTCGGAGCCCGACTCACCGGTCAGGAAGCGGCGATTCCGGTCTATCAGGACAACGGCGATCACTCCCAGCAGGACGCCGACGAGTATCGAGCCGATAGCGTCCCACACCGCATCGCCGGTCAACTGGTGCAGCCCAATCCCCAAGAACGCGATGACAATTCCGATCACCGCCCCGCTGTCTTCGGCAAAAACCGCTCGCGTCGTCGGGTCCGATGTCGACAGCGCATGCTCGAGCAGGTCGCGGCTGAACAGTTCGGCTTCACCGCGAAGCTGCCGTACCGCTTGGAGAAGCGATGTGCCCTCCAGGACCAACGCGATCAGCAGCACGATGTAGGACAGGCGGTAGTCACCGGTGTCGGATTCGCCGTGCAAGATCTCGGTCACCCCGTGCCAGATCGACACCGAGGCGCCCACCACAAACAGGCCCACCGCCGCCAGCAGCGCCCACACGTATGCTTCCCGGCCGTGCCCCAGCGGATGACGGGCGTCGGGTGGCCGTCGGCTCCGCCGGTCGGCGATCAACAAGAACACCTGGTTTCCGGTGTCCGCCCAGGAGTGCGCCGCCTCAGCGACCATCGATGCGGACCCGGACAGCACGCTCGCGACCGTCTTGGCGACGGCGATCATCGCGTTCGCACCCAGCGCTATCAACACCGTGCGCGTGCTTTCGCCCGATTCCGTCGACGGCGCGATCTGCTCGTTCTCTGGCGTCACTCGCCTCGAGTTCCCCGCGTCGGGCTGTTCAATCAACCTCATTGCAGAGGGCGGCTATGTCTGGCAGGTCGGGCACCAGAACACGTTGCGACCCTCGAGCACTGCGGTCAGTACCGGGGTGCCGCACACGCGGCACGGGTCGCCTGCGCGGCGGTAGACATACGTCCGTGGTCGGCCGGGCGCGTACGACGGGGCGCCGCGGTCATGCTCTTGCCGGACCACGTGGATCTTGCCGCGCCGATACCCGACCCGCATCAGCTCCACCAGATCAGGCCAGAGAGCGTCGAATTCGGCCTCGGTGACCGCCTTGCCCGGGCGGTACGGGTCGATTTCGTGCCGGAACAGCAGTTCGTTGCGATACACGTTGCCGATGCCGGCGATCACCGCCTGGTCCATCAGCAGTCCACCAATCGGCCGCTGCGACTTGGTGATTCGCTTCCACGCTCGCGCCGGATCGGCATCGCGTTGCAGCGGGTCCGGGCCGAGTCGCGCGAGCACTGCGTCGACCTGCGCCTCGTCGAGCACCTCGCACGCCGTCGGCCCGCGCAGGTCGGTGCCGAAGTCGGCGCCGACCATCCGCATGCGCACTTCACCGACGGGAAGCGGCTGTGTTCTGTCCGCCGGCACCTCCCAGTCCGTGAACGCTCCGTACAACCCCAGGTGCACATGCACGATCGGGCCGCCGCTGTAGTAGTGGAACAGATGCTTACCGTACGCACTGGCCCGGCGCAGCACGCGGCCGTTGACCGTCGCCGCACCGTCGGCGAAGCGGCCCTGAGGGCTCGATAACCCGACCGGCTGGCCCCCGAACTTGCGCTGATGCAGCCGGGCCAGCCGGTGAAGCGTGTGACCTTCCGGCACGTCTAGTCCGGTGCGCCCGGCACCGGCGGCGCTTCGTGGGTGCGCTCGAAATCAGCGAGGATGTCGATACGGCGTTGGTGGCGTTCGGCTTTCGACCACGGCGTCGACAAGAACGCGTCGACGATGGCCAAGGCCTGCTCGACTGTGTGCATGCGCGCGCCGACGCCGATCAACTGTGCGTTGTTGTGCTCACGGGCCAGCGACGCGGTCTCGGTGTTCCAGCCCAGCGCGCAGCGGGCGCCCGGCACCTTGTTGGCTGCGATCTGCTCGCCGTTGCCGGAACCGCCGATCACGATGCCGAGGCTGCCCGGATCCCCCACCGTGCGCTCGGCGGCAGCGATGCAGAACGCCGGGTAGTCGTCGTCGGGGTCATAGCTGTACGCGCCGCAGTCGATCGGCTCGTGTCCGGTGCTCTTGAGGTGGTCGATGATCGTGCTCTTGAGTTCGTATCCGGCGTGGTCAGAGCCGAGGTAGACGCGCATGGCGGTCATTGTGTCAGGCCGCCCCGATGCGCGGTTGCGGCACGGCTTAACAGCGGCCTACGGTTTGGCGGTGTCCAACCATTTCACCGGGCTGAGCCTCGGTCCACCGCTCGGAGACCAGCGACTGGACCTCTGCGATCTCTACGCGTTCCAGTCGCCCGCGGACCCCAACCGCACAGTGCTGATCCTCAACGCCAACCCCAACGCCGACGCGCTGCATCCGGATGCGATCTACCGGCTGGCGATCGACAACGACGGAGATCTGTTGAACGACATCGCGTTCAGCTATGTGTTCTCCGAGCCGCAGAACGGCAAGCAGACCGTCGACGTGTACATGGCGACAGGCGACGAGGCCCGCGAGGTCGAAGCCGTCGGCCAGAAAATCTTCCCCGATGTGGAGGTCTCGTTCGGGCCGCAACCCAACATCGTCACGGCCGGGGACATCACCTTCTTCGCCGGCGCCCGCAGCGACGCCTTCTTCTTCGACTTCGACGGCATCAAGAACCTTTTCGACACTTCGGGCAAGCGCAACTTCACCGAACCGCATTTGGGCGGCGAGTCACCCTGGACAGGCGTCGACTCCAACACCGAGGCGAACGTGTTCTCGACGGTGCTGGAACTGCCCACCAAGCAACTCGGCGGCAACCCGGGCATCCGGATCTGGGGCCGGTGCAGCGTGCGCCGCGACGGCGAACTCGTCCACGTCGACCGCGCCGGCCACCCGTCGGTCAGCAGCTTTTTCAACACCGACGACACCAAGGAGGAGTACAACGCCAGCGAACCGGTCAACGATCGCGACCGCTGGTTGGACCAGTTCGTCCATCTGATGGGACACACCGGCAACTACACGCGCGAGGAGGCGGTCGAGGCCATCGACAAGGAGGGCACACTCCCGGACATGTTGAGCTTCAACCCCTCTGAGCCGGCGAAGTACCCCAACGGCCGGGTGTTCACCGATGACGTGATCGACTACCGGCTTGCATTCTTGTCCAAGGGCGACATTCCGCCGACCGGGCTTTCGCCGCACACCGACACTCTGAGCGAGTTCCCGTACCTGGGCACCCCGCACTGACAACGCCGAGCGTGAATCTGACGACGTCTACTCGGCGAGTCGCGTAGCTGGGTCCACTGTCGGCGCGTCAGTCGAACTGCGGAGGCTCGGTGCGCGTGCGCTTGAGTTCCCAGAAATGCGGGTACGACGCGAACGTCACCGACGCGTCCCAGAGCTTGCCGGCTTCCTCCCCGCGCGGGATGCGCGACAGCACGGGCCCAAAGAACGCGACGCCGTTGACGTGGATCGTCGGTGTGCCGACGTCATCGCCGACGGCGTCCATCCCGGCGTGGTGACTCTTGCGCAGCGCGTCGTCGAACTTGTCGGTGGTCGCGGCCTCGGCGAGCTCCGCAGGCAGCCCGACCTCGTCCAGGGACTGTGCGATCACCTCGTCGATGTTCTTGTTCTGCTGGTTGTGAATCCGGGTGCCCATCGCGGTGTACAGCGGGGGAAGTACCTCAGAACCCTTGGCCTGCTCCGCGGCGATGAGCACGCGCACCGGGCCGAACGCCTCCTTCATGCGCTCTCGGTACTCGTCGGGCAGGTCCTCCTTCTTCTCGTTGAGCACCGCCAGACTCATCACGTGGAAGTTCGCCTCGATGTCGCGGACCTTTTCGACCTCGAGGATCCATCGCGACGTGATCCAGCACCACGGACACAGCGGATCGAACCAGAAATCGGCGACGGACTTTTCAGGCATCAGCGGTCCTCTCGAGCGGGTGTGACCAGTCTTCCATTCGGCACAACCGCGGTGGGAACCCACGTGTTCCCTCAGAACGGCAAGTTGCCCATCGAGTGGGCTGGCGGGTTATGCGCCGTGTCGTTCAAGCACTTCGAGGACCTGTCCGCTGTGCACGTCCCCGCTTTCACAGCATTCGCACAGGTGGCGCACCTCGATTATGGCTTTTTCAAGTTCCTCGAACCGCGCGGACGCTTCGACGAGGGTGTCCATCATGATGTCGTATTCGGAGTCGTACTCGACCATGTCAGCCAGAGCCATGCCCATCGTGGATCACACTCCCAGAATCGAGATGCGCTCGGGCGCGCACCTACCCTTCGTCCGGAGCAGGAGTTGCCAGTCTTTACGCGTTCAAACCGAACATCAGGTTTCTAATTCGTAAATCTGAAAGCGGCGCCGAGACACCGCGACAGACCCGAGGACGGGTTCGGGTTGATCGGTTATTCGTCGTGGCCGTTGTCGGGTGGCTCCAGTCCCGGCGTGGTGTCGATCTGCTCGTCTGGGATCCCCGCCGCGCGTAGTTGCCGGCGCATGGCGAGGATGTGCTGCCGGACGCCGTCGGGCATGTGCGCGTCACCCGTCGCTCGACGCACCGCTGCGACATCGCTCAAGCTGTCGGCCAGCCGAGCCCAC
Organism: uncultured Actinomycetota bacterium; assembly: GCA_963744085.1. GTDB lineage: Bacteria > Actinomycetota > Actinomycetes > Mycobacteriales > Mycobacteriaceae > Mycobacterium. Next base: position 371,656 of record CAVUSK010000004.1, on the reverse strand, counting down.
AGCGCGTTCGCGTCTGCCGCACTCAAGGGATTGGTCATCGCCGTAGCGATTCCCAGCGCACGCTCCACGTCGTCCAGGGTCAGCCCGTATCCGCCCTGCAGACCCAAGGTGACAATGGTGTTTGTAGCGATGTCGGTGAGCCGGTAGGTGCCGTACTCCGGTTCCTGCGGTTTGCGGCTGCGCGACTTCTCCAGCCGCAGACCCTGGTGCGCGGCTTCACCGCGCGCCCGGCCCTCCCGCAATCGGTTGCTGCTCTCAGCTTCGTGCTCGGTCATAGATAGCTTCGGCGTACCACTCCCGCCGACTGGTGTGAAGAGGTTCGGGGGAATTACATCGCTGGAATTGCCTGGTCCGAAATCCGTTGTGGCACAGGGCTATAGGGTGACCTACAGTCCCAAATCTCGGTGCCGGCTCGCCGGGCGTCAGGATGCTGCTGCGTCTGCGGCGACGCCGGCATGTTTCGCAGCAAGTTCCGCATCGGCGCGTCGCTCGACCAACAGAGGAATGAAGTCACGCACCCGGCTGTGCTCGAATCGTGCATGAGCGTGGGCCACCGTGCTGGAGACTTGATCTTTGGGTACCTGCGAGAACTTGCGCACGAGCCGCTGCTGCACCTCGTCGATCAACGCCGCCTCGCTGCTGAAGCCTGGCATGTTCGGTAGCGTTCCAACAGTCACGGCGCGCGTCAAGTCGACGCCGGCGCCGTGCTGGCGCATCGCTCAGAAGGCAGAGTTGACCATCGAGTTCGCTGCCATCTCGAGATAGTCGAGCAGCTCGTTGCGACTATGCCGGGCACTGGAAATCTTGGCCTCGCCATCACTTGATAGAGGCAATCAGACGGCCTTGGCGACGCCGACGTAAGACAGCACCGCGTCGGACTCATCGGTTTGCCGGGTCAGCACCGCGTAGGAGCGGATGAATGACTGACCAACGCAACCATCGATCTTGACGTGGAAGTTGGACACCGTCACCCACGGGTCGTTGCCTTTGAACTCTTTTTTGTCCACCGGAATGATGTTGATGAGGCCGGGCTTGAGGCCCACTGTGATCGCGCCATTCACGGGCGTGGACAGCGCCGGAAGGAGTGTCGTCGGCTGCATCATGGCCGGCATCATCGCCGTTGGAAGAGGAATGGCGGCGCCCAGCGTTGGGGCGAGGCCACCGGTGCCCGCCAACGAGACTCCGTTGGAGGTGCTCATGTCGATGCCGCAGCCGATGTTGTAACCCACCTCCAGGATTCCGCGGGCCTCGTCGGGACCGCTGAGCGAGGCGGTGAACGTGCCACCCACGATGTAGTCGCGCGACGAGGCCGCGGTGGTCAATGGCGCCACCGGCACCTGCGTCTCATCCTCCGACGACAGCGTCAGTGTCCAGCCATCCCGCGTCTTGAGGTTGGCCGGCGGCCCAGACGGCACCCGCCCATCGTCGATCGGAGCCGCGGCATCCGCAGGCGCGGGGTCCTGGTCGGTATCGGCCCATGCCGGTGGCGCGACGCCCACGGACATCACCAGGCAAGCGGCGATAGCCGCGGCGCGACGGAACGTGGCCGAATGATTAACACACGCCTGCGACGGAAACAAGAATTCGCCCCTGAAACAAGAGTTTTGGCTATTGGGTATGCGATGACGGTATCGACGGCTCGAGGTGTGAAGGGTTGACGATGTGATCATTCCAATCAGGCCCGATTAGGCCGGGTGACGCGCCATTCCTGTTACCTCAGAGGAACTACATCGTGCCGCGCCTGTGATTCATCGCTGTCGCTGGCGACATAGCCTGAATATAGTGGCGTAAGTGGTGGCTAGGCCGGTGCGGTCAAGCGGATCGCGAGGTGCGCGATGAGGCTGAACAGGTGTGTTCGTGGACTGGCGGCTGCTGGCTTGAGCCTCATGGCTTTCGCGGCGGGCGTCGGCGTAGCTCGGGCGCAGCCACTGCCTACTCCACCGCCCCTGCCCCCGATCATCGATCAACCGGCGCTGGATCCAGCGGTTGGGTTCAACCCGAACGACGAGGGCGGCGTAAGCAGTGTCCAAGGCAGCTTCGGAATGTTTTGCGAAAACTGGTGGGTCCACTGCCAGTGACCGGATCGCCGGAGGCTAGCGAACGAATGGTTCGCTGCACCCAGCAGAACGTCTCCGAGGGCGAACCGCCGCCACGGCAGCGATCGCGAACTAGCCGCGGCGTCGGCGGTGCGATACCGCGTCCAGGCACATGTCGTAGCGGCTAGGAATTGGGACGCAACACCCACGACCGCGGGGGACTCAGCCGCGTTGGCTATCGGCGGGCCCTGCCCACGGGGTGTCTTAAGTCCAACTCATGTACCCGACACAGATGCAGCGGTGATCGCCGTAGGACACCTCATTGCAGGCTGGTTCTTGCGAATCAATCTTGTGGTGACCTGGTTGTCGATGGACATTCAGGTCGTGATGCTCTTTCCCGTGTCCGCAAACACGGCAGTATTCCGTGGTCTCGCTCATGGTCGTAACCTCTCTCGCCATCGGTCCAGCCGTCCTCGGTTCGAGGAGAGGTGCTCTCTGACATGGTCGCGTCTCTTGAATGGCTCGTCATCAGAATGCGGTCCGCCCCTGGGCCTTCGATAGGGCCAATCGGCACTGTTCTAAAATGTGCCCGAACACTTATAGAGCGATTCCAGGTCGGCCAGCGTGCGTTTCACCAGGCAGAGTTGACCATCGAGTGCGCTGCCATCTCGAGATAGTCGAGCAACTCCTGGCGGTGCTCGTCGTCGAGGGTCTGCGAATCGATCGATGCGACTGCCGTGTGCATGCAGCGCAGCCACGCGTCCCGCTCGAACGGACCGATGCGGAACGGGGCGTGGCGCATGCGCAGCCGCGGGTGGCCGCGCTGATCGGAATAGGTCCGCGGGCCGCCCCAGTACTGCTCGAGGAACATCCTCAGCCGCTCCTCGGCGGCGTCGAGCTCGTCCTCGGGATACAGCGGCCGCAGGATCTCGTCCTCCCGGACCAACGCGTAGAACCGCGACACGATCGCGTTGAAGGTTTCCGCCCCACCGACCGCGTCATAGAAGGATTGCTGGCCTGTCAGTTCCATCGCCTCCATTGTGGAGCACGGCGCGTCGTCACTCGATGTTCACCGATTGACCTGCGAACACGATCAGTATTGTCGTGCACTATGGCCGTATTCATGGTGGACTGATCGGCGGAGGTGACATGGCGCAGCGCAAGAAGAGCCGCGGCCATCGCCATTACGGCGCCGCAGCTGGCCAAACCGGCCTTGCGGCTGACCGCACCCTCCATAGCGTCGAGACCTACGTCCAGGAATCGACCTCGATCTGGTGCCGCCGCCGCGTCTTGCTGCTCAACTCCACGTACGAACCGCTGACCGCGCTGCCGATGCGGCGCGCGGTGGTCATGCTGCTGTGCGGCAAGGCCGACGTCGTGCACGACGATCCCGGCGGTCCTGTTATCCACTCGGCCACGCGAACCATCGTGGTGCCGTCCGTTATTCGGTTGCGCTGCTATGTCCGGGTGCCATACCGCGCCCGCATCCCGATGACCCGCGCGGCGCTGATGCACCGCGACCGGTTCCGGTGCGCCTACTGCGGCTCGAAGGCCGACACCGTCGACCATGTGGTCCCACGCAGCCGCGGCGGAGATCACACGTGGGAGAACTGCGTCGCGAGCTGCTCCACATGCAACCACCGCAAGGCCGACCGGCTGCTCAGCGAACTCGGCTGGACGCTGCGGGCGGTGCCGAGCACACCCAAGGGTCAGCACTGGCGGCTGCTGTCGACGGTCAAGGAACTGGACCCCGTGTGGGTGCGATATCTGGGTGAAGGCGCCGCGTAGCCGGGCGTTGGGATACGGTTTGCGTCGTGAGCGTTCTCATGGTCCACGCGTTGTTCGTGGGTATCCCGCTGTTGCTGGTCGTCATTCTGTCCTCGTTGATCTGGTCCGGTAAGAGCCGGCATCCGGCGACGTACAAGATGTCGGAGCCGTGGACGCACGAGCCGATCCTGTGGGCCGCGACCGACGAGCGTGTCGGTGACGCGCACGGTCACGGGTCGGGCACGTTGACGGTGGGAGGTGGCGCAAGTGGCAAGTGGTGAGCTCGCAACCATCCAGGAGTCCGATCTGCCGCTCGGGTTCGTCATCACGTCCAGCGGACGCCTCTCCGGGGTCACGCGGCCCGGCGACGTTTCGGTGCACTACCCGTTCCGGGCGATCGACTTGGCGACGCTCGACGGCGCGCTGACCTACGGCACGCGCGCGTCGAAGGCGCGGCTGGCCGTATACATCGGCGACCTCGGCGCGGACCCTGCGGCCCGCGCCCGGGAGATCCTCGCGCAGGTGCTGACCCCCAACGACGCTGTGCTGCTTGCCGTTTCGCCCGACCAGCACGCCATCGAGGTGGTCTACGGCGCGGGCGTGAAGGGTCGCGGCGCGGAGTCGGCCGCACCTCTGGGCGTGTCCGCCGCGGCGTCGGCGTTCAAAGAGGGCAACCTGATCGACGGCCTGATCAGCGCGGTGCGGGTGCTCGGCTCCGGCATCACCCCGCCTTAGGTCCTTCCTCTTCCCGCCTCTTCCCGCGAGCGTGTCTGCCCCTCGACACGCCGCGGCTTCCTACTCGGGCAGGTCGATCATCCGGCGCGTCAGCGTCAGGAGCTGGACCCGCATCGTGTCGTCGTCGAGATGCGCGACGAGTGGATGCTTGACGGCGCTGCCGATTGCGCCTGAAAGCATCGCTGCCTGCATGAGGGTCTCCGGCCCGGTTTCATCGCCGATCAGCGCCGCGTACAGACGTTCGAGGAAGTGCTGAAAAGGCTTGTGCTCGGCGAGGAATCGGATGATGACGGGGTCGGACTGCATTATGGCGACCATGCTGCGCTGCTCGACGGCCATGTCGATCACCGCATTCAGCAGCAACTCACGCGCTCGGGGGCGCTCTTTCTCGGCTTCTGCGGCCTCCAGCGCGTCTTCCAATCTGGCGAGCTGCATCTCGGTGACTGCGATGATCAGCTCGTCCTTGGTCTTGAACTGGAAATAGACCGCCGCCTTCCCCACACCGACCGCGTCGGCGATCATCTGCAGCGACGTCCCGCTGACGCCATGCTGGGCAAACAAATCGAGCGCGGCTTTCAGGATGCGGGTCTGCGCGGGGCTCCGTCGAATCGAGCTGAATCTACCGCCGGCGGGTTCTGCGGCAACCACGACGATCAGATTAGCCGATCGGCTATTGACATCCTAAGCCGATCGGCTAATCTGCTGACTTAGCCGTTCGGCTAAGTCAGTCGAGGAGCCCACGTGATGTCCAGCAGCAGTGACAAGCGCTACCGGGTTGCGGAATGGGGCACGGGCCACAGTGGGATGGCCTCTCTACCAGCCGTGATCGAACACCCGAGTTTCGACCTGGTTGGTGTGAGGGTGTACTCGGACCAGAAGGCCGGCCGCGACGCCGGTGAACTGTGCGGTCTCGGGCCTAAGGGCGTCATCGCTACCAAGAACATCGACGACATCATCGCCGCCAAGCCAGAATGCGTGGTGTACATGCCGGTGACGCCCGTGCAAACCGCGGTGCGCACCTTCGATGCCGGCACGGTCGCCGCGTGGCGTGTCGAGATCAGTACGCTCCGGGCCAATAAGCCCGCGCTGCAGATGCCCGGGAAACGGGATGTTCCCATCCGCTTCACGTGGCTACGGCAACGCGAACCGTCCCGTGAACGCGGTGCCCTATGTCTGTGACGCGCCCCCCGGCATCTTGAGCACATTCGAAATGCCGCCGATCGCTCCCAGGTTCGGCTGAGGTCTCAATCCGCGAGTGTTTGTTTGCCCATCTAAATACCGAGAGGTCCTTAAAAGAGGAGGTATGAGCCAATGTTTGTGGAGAATCCGGAAGTGACACTAGAAGAAGAGGGACACGGATTTCCTGAAGGAGCCGGACGGAATGGCGGGATTGAGTGGTCCATCACCGTCAATGCTCAAGGGGATGATGGGAGACAGTATTGGATTGACACCGGTATGGTGGGCTACCGCAATATGAACCTCTTATTCCCCTCTGCGGGCATTTCGCAGGGAGCAGATATGGGCTTCATGGCAGTCCGCTGGCAGCGGGGAAAGGTCTTGCAATCCTCTGGATCGGCATATAAAATTGCCGACTTTCCGCCGGTCGGTGCGATGACATTTCAGAGTCATCCCGAGGATTCTATAACGATCGAGAGATCGAAAAACCAGGTCGTGGTTAGTCTGGGGCATTCCCAGTTCATCTGCAAGGATGACAACACATGGCACTACCGGGTGGAGGACGAGGAAAAGGGGATAAAAGCAGAGTTGGTTCACGCCGGTGTGGGTTTCCCGATGTGGTATCACGACAAAGAGAAGCTGGAGGCGTATACGCCCCACAGCATCGGCGGTGGATACTTTTGGCCCGGGACTGTTGAAGGCACGCTCACCATCGAGGGGCGGGAAGTGAGAATAAATGGAAAGGGCGGTCGACAACGGTATTACGCGAAGGATTATTGCTCGGATGAGGTAGGGGGGTGGCATGACTGGATGTGGTTTCATTTCGATGAGGTGTTCGGCTGCCTGGACGAGATGAAGCGCAGCAAGCACAAGGTCATGTCACTTCACCTCATCGACGAGAACCAATTCCTTCCGGACGGCAGCTTCAACATCGAGCACCATGATTGGGCATATCTCCGCGAACTCGGCGTTTTTATCCCAACGCGCTACCAAGTGACCATGGAAACAGAGGCGGGATTCATGGAGGTGATCGCCGATGTGGTAGGGACTTATTGTTGGGGTGTTACTGAAGTGCCGGATTCTCCTTTTGCAATGCTGGACTTCGACAAGCTTGACGGAACCTTTACCTATAACGACGGCCGTAAGAGGAAACTAACCAACGGCCGAGGGGGAACCGTGATTCGCCAATGGCGGCCATATCCAAATATATATGACTGGTTCATACCTGAAATCACCGGCGCAAAGTAGGCCATGACATGCGTCCAATTGAGGGTTCTTCGTCTCGGATTTACCTCAGTTTATTAGCTGAGTGGAGGAGCAGCAGATCATGACGTCAACTCGCTATCGTGTGCTCCAGTGGGCGACGGGTAACACGGGTCAACGTGCCCTGCGAGAAGTGATCCGGCATCCTGCGCTCGATCTGGTCGGAGTTAAGGTATACGACGCCACCAAGGACGGCGTCGATGCTGGTGAGCTCTGCGGGGAGGCCCGCACCGGCATTGCGGCGACTACCGATCGCACGGCAGTGTTCGGGTTGAAAGCAGACTGCGCGCTGTACATGCCGCGCGCCGCGGGGCCGCCGAACGCCCGAGCCGGCCTGACTATCCCCGAGGTCCTCGACGACGTCGTAACGCTGCTCGAGTCCGGCACAAACATCGTCACCACCTGTACCGACTTCCACGCCGGAGGCCATCCCCGGCTTGGCGAGCAGGGACTCGCGCGCATTCACGCCGCTTGCGAGCGCGGCAACTCGTCCGTATATGCAAGCGGAACCGACCCTGGACTCGTCACGGATATCGCGTTGGCGTTTCTTTCTGCACAGCGGCGGGTGCAGTCCGTGGAAATTTTCGAATACGGCGACGTCTCACAGCGACCCTCGCCACACATGCTGTTCGACCAGATGGGGTTCGGCAAACCCCTCGCGGAGTTCTCCCCGGAGGGATGGGCGTCGTACCTGCACAACGAATTTGTCCCTTCGCTGAGCATGCTGGCGGACGCGGCTGGCCTCACCGTCGATGGATCGTCCGCCAGAGGCGAGGTCGCTGCTGCGCTGCAGGATACGTCAATCGTCGCCGGCACGATCAAGGCCGGGACAGTCGCTGCCCAGCGATTCATCATCGCCGTACACAGCGGCGGTGAGGAAATCGTACGGCTCGACCAGTACGCCTACGTCACCAAGGACGTGGACCCGGTCTGGGACATTGGAGACGTCGGATGGCGGGTGCGCGTGAACGGCGACGCGCCGTTCGACGCCGACCTCGCCTTCCCCGTCCCATCCGACAAGATCGGAGACTTCGTTCCTGCATACAACGCGAACTTGCCGGTGAACGCCATTCCCTATATTTGCGCCGCCCCTCCGGGAATCCTCATGCCCGAGGACCTCCCCACCATCGTGCCCCGCGGTCCACGCCCGAAGGGACAGCAACGCCTGTGACGCTTTCCCGGCATCTTGAGCCACATTCCAAGTGCTGACGATCGTCGACAGGTCCGTCTGAGGCCGTTTGGGGTTGGAAACAAAGGAATTTCAGTATCACTAGAGGAGGCACGTCACCGTGATCGTAGAGAATTCCGAAGTCACCCTATAGAAGAGGGACACGGATTTCCTCAGGAAGCACTCGACACAGCGCAGTTGGACTGGGCTCTGGTCGCCACTGTTCACGGGGATGACGGGCGTCAGTACTGGTTCAACTTCGGCGCCATGTCGTTGCGAAAGACGTGGGGCGACATCGACTTCTGGGCCGGGAGCGTGCGCACGACGCCGAAAAGGGTGATTCAACCTGCTGGATCGGTCTACCAGGTTGCCGAACTCCCTGACGGCATCAGCACGGATTGGCACGTCTTCCCTCGAGGCACGCTGACGGCGAACCGATCCGACGACGAGGTCGTCGTGGATCTCAGCGGGCTGCATATCGTGTGTAAGCCAGACAAGACCTGGCAAGGGGTCGGAAAGTTGGCATCAAGGGTGCCGGTGTGCGGGAGCGATATTACGCGGTGGACACCTGCCCCGCGGAAACAGGCGGCTGGCATGACTGGATGTGGTTTCACTTCGATGAGATGTCCGGCACCGTCGATGAATTCAAGATCAGCCAGAACAAGGACATGCCGCTCTATCTGACCAAGGAGGAGAAGTACTTCCCCGCAGGAGATTTCGACATCAGGCACTACGACCGGGCGTATCTCGCCTCAAGTGGGGTATTCATCCCGAGCCGCTACGAGGTGTCCATAGAGACAGAGGCGGGCGTGCTGGATATGAATGCCAGCGCGGTAAGCGCTTATGCCGCAAGCGGTATCCGCGATGTGCCCGATTCGCCGACGATCATCCTGGACTGGGACAAACTCGACGGCATCTTCACCTACAAGGACGGGCGCAAGAAGACGCTGACGAATGGGCTTGGGGGAACGCTGATTCGACAGTGGCGACCATACCCCAGCAGTCTGCTCACTGGCGCCAATCTCAAGGCAGACGACGCCCCAACGTATCTAGTCCGCGAAATGGTTAGGCGGTGGTGTCGAAGTGGCGGGCCTTCAGCGCGCGCTCGACTCCGGCCTTTCCTTCGATCACCAACCGGCGCAGCGCTGGCGGCAGCTCGTCGGCCAGGAACCGGTCGGCGGCCGCGATGCCGTCTTCGCTGATGTCCCACGACGGGTACAGCCCGATGACCACCGTCTGTGCCACTTCGCTGGAGCGCCGCTCCCACACGCCGGGGATGGCCTCGAAGTAGCGGGACGTGAACGGCTGCAACAGCTCCGCCTGACCCCGTGCGACGAAGCCGCCGATGATCGCCCGCCCGACGATGTTCGGCAGCGTGTCGTCCTCGAGGACCTCGGTCCACGCCCGCTCCTTCACCGCCATCTGCGGGCGCGCTGCCGACGCCGCCCCGGCGTGCCGCTTGCCCGCCGCTGTCAGGTCGCGCTGCGCCTCCGCGTCGATGAACGGCGTCTCCGGCCCGTCGGCATCGATCACGCCGGACCTTGCCATTGCGCTGACGATCCGCCAGCGCAAGTCGGTGTCTACGACGAGCCCGGCCAGGCCCTTCTCGTCCGGCGAGGTGTCGAGCAGCGCGGAGAGCACCTCGATGTGCCGCATCTTGAGCACCGACGAGCACAACGCGTTGACGTACGCGAGTTGGTGATCCGAGCCGGGCTCGGCGGCGCGGGCGAGTTCCAGAAGTCGATCGGCGAACGTCGGCCACCCCTGTTCGCATGCCCACCCCGGCTCGGCGTACGAGCCGAGCGCGGTCTGTGCCTGCAGCAGCAGCCGCTGCGCCACCCCGACTTCGGTTTCGGCGTGCACGCCGGAGCACACCAGCGACACAAAATCACGCGCACGCAGCTCCGCGTTGCGGGTCATCTCCCAGGCGGCCGACCACACCAGCGTGCGGGGTAGCGGCTCGGCGATGTCGGCTATCCGAGACAGCGCCGTGGTCAGCGATTCCTCGTCGAGGCGCACCGCGCAGTAGGTCAGGTCGTCGTCGTTGACGAGGATCAGCTTGCCGCGCGAAACACCTTGCAATGCAGGCACTTCGGTGAGTTCGCCCTCAATGTCGAGCTCCTCGCGGTGCACCCGGACCAATTTGTCGCGTGTCGCCGCCTCAGCGGCTCCAGTGTCATAGATGCCCAGTGCCATCCGGTGCACGCGCGTCTCTCCGGCACCGGGCTCCGCGCCGCTCTGCCGGATCGCGAAGCGGGTGAACCGACCGTCGGCGTCGACGTCGAAGTCGGCGCTGAGCGTGTTGAGCCCGGTGGTCTTCAGCCACTGGCTGCCCCAGTCGGACAGGTCGCGGCCGGAGGCCTTCTCCAGTGCGGTCAGCAGATCACTGAACGTCGCATTGTCGAACCCGTGAGCGCGGAAGTAGTCGCGCAGCCCGGCCAGGAAGTTGTCCAAGCCGACGTAAGCGACGAGTTGCTTGAGCACGCTGGCGCCCTTGGCGTAGGTGATGCCGTCGAAATTCACCTCCACCGCCGCAAGATCGGGGATGTCGGCGGCCACGGGATGCGTCGACGGCAGCTGGTCCTGCCGGTACGCCCACGACTTCTCGGCGTTCGCGAACGTCGTCCATGCCTCCGCGAATTCGGTGGCCTCGCTTTGGCATAGCACCGACGCGAACGTCGCGAACGACTCGTTCAGCCACAAGTCGTCCCACCAGCGCATCGTCACCAGATCGCCGAACCACATGTGCGCCATCTCGTGCAGCACTGTCTCGGCACGGCGCTCGTAGGACGCCCGCGTCACCTTGCTGCGAAAGACGTAGTCCTCCAGAAACGTTACGGCTCCGGCGTTTTCCATTGCGCCGGCGTTGAACTCCGGAACGAACAATTGATCGTATTTGCCGAAGGCGTACGGCAACCCGAAATTCTGGTGGTAGAAACCGAAGCCCTGCTTGGTCTGCGTGAAAAGCCGTTCGGCGTCCATGTATTCGGCCAGCGAAGCGCGGCAGAAGATACCCAGCGGGATGTCGCCGTAGCTGTCGGAGTAATTGTCGTCCCAGCGGGCGTAAGGACCGGCGATCAGCGCGACCAGATATGTGCTCATCCGCGGTGTCGTCACGAACGTGTGGACCCCGTTCTCGACCTCAGCCGCCGCGCCGTTGGACACCACCTGCCAGTGTGCGGGCGCGGTGACGGTGACGTCGAAAGTGGCCTTGAGGTCGGGCTGGTCGAAGCACGCGAACATCCGCTTGGCGTCGGCGGTTTCGAACTGCGAGTACAAATACACCTCGTCGTCGACCGGATCGACGAACCGGTGCAGGCCCTCACCTGTGTGGGAGTACATGCAGTCGGCGTCGACCACCACCACGTTGTGCTCATCCAGGCCGACCAGTGCGATGCCGGCGGACTCGTCGTAGCCGGACACGTCGATCTCGACACCGTTGAGCGTCGCGCTGCGGACTTTGTCGGCCGCGATGTCGATGACGGTGTCGGCGCCGGCGAGCGCGTCGAACGTCACGGTGGTCACCGACCGGAAGGTGCGTTCGCCGGGCGCGCCGTTGCCGTCGGTGAGGTCTAACTCGATCTTGTAGCTGTCCACGGTGACCAGCGCAGCGCGCTCGACGGCCTGGTCGCGGGTCAGGTTCGGAAGTGCCACGCCGTCCAACATATAGGTGGCCCGGGCCCCCGCGCGGTCCGCGTGTGGGCAGACACCGGCCCGAGAATCAGGCGGGTAGTCCACTCTCGATATTGGAGGCCTGCTGTCGGCCGAGGTCGATGACGTTGTCGGGCGGAGCCGGATCATCCGGGGCGCTGCCGACCGTCATGTCGACGAACGCCTTGCCCTGGGTAAACAGCAGCACCGTGAGTGCCTGGGATCCGTCAGGCTTGGTCCCGGAGACCAACGTTCCGCCGTCGCCGACGTCGACAGGCTGCGGGGTACCCGTGACGACCTTGGGCAACGAGCCCTTACCACCGGTTAGCGCGAGCCGTGCCTGCGGGGCGTCCTTCCAGACTTGAATGATGATGTCGACGGCTCGCGTACCCGACTCGTTGGTGTATACCCCCTCAGCTCCGGGCTGGCCGTCGGGGTTGGGTGTCGGGGGGTCCGCCTTCCACGGTTCGCTTCCACCGATGTCGCTCGCCTTGAGCAACAGCGTTGTGTAGTCGGTTGATTGAGACGGCGTCGAGCTCTGTGGCCCACCTGCGCTCGCTGTCGCCGACGTCGGTGACGACGACGATGTGGACGACGTGGACGGCGCTGACGTCTTGGTGCTGTTGCAGCCTGACACACTCGCTCCAACAAGCGCAGCGGACGCGAATGCCGCCGCTACCAACACTGGGGCCTTCATCGTGGCCCGCCTCCGTTCGCTGGTACTCCTGTGTCGTCTCCGAGCGTGGACGCCAACGTAACCCCAACTCGGGCTTTGTCGAGGGCAATGCAGCAACCTGGGAAGTGGCTGAGAGATCAACGTCGGCGATTCTGCGGCACAATGATCGCTCGTGACTGAGCTCAGCGATGTCAGCCCGTGGTGGTCGCGTGCCGTGTTCTATCAGGTGTATCCGCGCTCATTTGCCGACAGCAACGGCGACGGCGTCGGCGACCTCGACGGTGTCGCGGAAAAGCTCGACTACCTCGAAATGCTTGGCGTTGACGCGATTTGGCTGAACCCGGTCACAGTGTCGCCGATGGCGGACCACGGCTACGACGTTGCCGACCCCCGCGATGTCGACGAACTCTTCGGCGGGCTCGACGCGCTGGACAGGATGATCGCCGCCGCACACCAGCGCGGCATCAAGGTGACGATGGACCTGGTGCCCAACCACACCAGCTCGCAACACGCCTGGTTTCAGGCGGCGGTGGGCGCTGGCGCGGGTACCGCCCAGCGCGAGCGCTACATCTTCCGCGACGGACGTGGCGCCGACGGCGCGCTACCGCCCAACAACTGGGTGTCGGTCTTCGGCGGGCCGGCCTGGACCCGGGTGACCCAGCCCGACGGCAACCCCGGGCAGTGGTACCTGCATCTGTTCGACGCCGAGCAGCCTGACCTGAACTGGGACAACCCCGAGGTCTTCGCGGACTTCGAGAAGACGCTCCGGTTCTGGCTCGACCGCGGGGTCGACGGCTTCCGGATCGACGTCGCACACGGAATGGCCAAACCGCCGGGCTTGCCGGACATGAAAAACCCCGGCCTGAAGATGCTGAAGCTCGACGACGACGACCCGCGGTTCAACCACGACACCGTGCACGACATCCACCGCGCAATCCGCGGGGTGCTCGACGACTACCCGCATGCGGTCGCGATCGGCGAGGTGTGGGTGTTCGACAACGAGCAGTTCGCCAAGTACCTGCGCTCTGACGAGCTGCACCTGGGCTTCAACTTCCGGTTGCTGCGGGCCGAGTTCGACGCCATCGAGATCCACGATGCGATCACGAACTCTCTGGCGGCTGCCGCGATCGAGGGAGCTACGCCGACGTGGACGCTGGCCAACCACGACGTTGAGCGCGAGGTCACCCGCTACGGCGGAGGGCAACTCGGCCTCGCACGGGCGCATGCGATGGCTTTGGTGATGCTCGCATTGCCGGGCACGGTATTCGTCTACAACGGTCAGGAGCTGGGCCTGCCGAACGTCGATCTGCCCGACGAGGTGCTGCAGGATCCGGTGTGGGCCCGTTCCGGCGGCCGCGAGCGCGGTCGCGACGCGGTCCGTGTGCCGATCCCGTGGAAGGGCGACGAGCCGCCGTTCGGATTCTCGGACAATCCAAACACGTGGCTGCCCATCCCACCGGAGTGGGCGCGGCTGACGGTCGAACGCCAACTGCGCGAACCCGACTCGTCGCTGAACTTCTTCCGGCGGGCGCTGCGGCTACGAAATGAGCGGCCGGAGTTCGCGGGCGCATCGCTGGAATGGCTTGAGGCGCCGTCGGACACGGTGACCTTCCGGGTGGCCGGCGGGCTGGTGTGCGCGCTCAACGTGGCTGCGAAGCCGGTCGAACTGCCATCCGGCCAGCTGCTGTTCGCAAGTGGACCGCTCGTCGGCAGCCGGCTGCCACCCGACACCGCCGCTTGGCTGGTCCCGTAACTGCCGCGAGCAGACGCATAAGCACCCCGAACGTCGGCGTGTCGCGGACTCTTGCGTCTGCTCGCGCGGGAAAGGTGGGCCGCTAGACGACACGCAGCAGCTCTCGGCGGTAGTACACGGAGCCATACCGCGCGTCAACACGCAGCCACGCCCCCACAGTCCGGACCCGGACGACCTCGTCGGGTCTTTGCGAGTCGACGAACCCCATTGCCGTCAAAGCGAACACACACCGCATCGGTATACCCACCGTAACCCCGGCACCGCTGACGTGGATTACCTCTTGATCCAGCAGCGACACGGGCGGCCCCTGTGATCCCTGCTCCTTGGATACCTCGGCGCCCCGCTGCGCGAGATCCAGCACCACGCTGGCAGGCACGTCGTCGATGTGCACGAACCCGGATTCGGGTGGTAGCGGCCCACGCCAGGCCGAATCCATCGGAAACCCGGGGTCGACGTAACCCGACGGGCCCGGCGCTGCCAGGCCCCGCAACAGCTCGTCCACGCCGGCGCTGATGTCGGGCGGCCGCACCGAGCCGGGCACCACCCGCGCCGTCAGTACATCGAAACCCGTTGCCGCCCAGGCCACTAGCACATCCTCGGAGCGCTGCCGCAGCCGGATCACAGCCGCGTCGTCGAGTCGGCGCACCCGTTCGACGAACGCCACAAGGTCCGCGCGGTGAGCGGCGTCAGGCAGCCATACCCCCCGCTCTGCGGTCGACGTCATCGCACCCAGCGTTGCAGGTATTCGCGCTGTTCTGGCGTGAGCCGCTGCAGCCGTTGCTCTTTGATGTGCACGGCCGCCAACTGCGTCTCCGCGATCACCGACGGCTTTGAGCTGGGGTCGGCGTTGACGGGACGCACCTCGTAGCCCAGGGTGAAGTCGACAGCGCGCACCCGCTTGCTCCAGATCGTGACCTGCAGCGGCGAGTCGACCAGCCGCAGCTGGCCCTTGTAGAGCACCCGCACCTCGTGAATCAGCAAACCGATAGTAGTGATCACGGAGCCAAAAGGCTCCCGCAGGAACGGCACTCGCGCCTCTTCGAGGATCGTCACCATCGTGGCATGGTTGACGTGCTGGTACATGTCGATGTCCGACCACCGCACCGGCACCGGTGTGGTGAAGCCGGTCGCACTCACGCGGACGTCCCACTGCCCGTTCGCGTCATGCTGCGTATCTGCCTTGCCGCCACTGACAGCGTCGCGAGGTCATGCTCGTCGCTTTCATAGATCTCGGAGAGCGTGCGGCGGGCGCGTTCGATCCGCGACGTGTTGGTGTGCTCCCACTCCCCGATCTTCTCTTCCCCGCTCTCGTGCGGCTCCCCCACCGCCAGCACGTCGAAACACAGCGACCGCAACGAACCGTAAATGTCATCACGAATCGCCAAGCGAGCCAACGTATGCCAGTGGTCGTTGCGCTCGAGTTCCGATACGGCGGTGAGCAGCTCGTCGATGTTGAGGTGACCCATCAGCGCGAAGTACGTGTCGGCCACCTCGGCGCTGTTCCGTTCGAGGATGTCGGCGATGTCGATGACGTCGAGCAGGCTGTAGCTGTACAGGCCCGCCGCCACGGCTCCCGCCAGATCCTCTGCGGCACCGTGTGACCCGAATTCGGTCGCCCTGTTGACGACGATCTGCCGGTCCTCTGCGCGCAGCCATTCGGAGATGCGCGGCGCCAACGTTCTCACTTCAGAGCGGAAGCGGTTGATTTCGGCGCCGACGGCCAGCGGCTGCGGCCGGTAGTTGATCAGCCATCGCGACGCGCGGTCCAGCAGCCGACGGAGATCCAGCGTCATCCGGTCCGACAGCATCACCGGGATGCTGCCCTCCTCGCCCGCGGTGCGGACGCGGCGCCACAGGTCGCCGACCCCGAAAATCGAATCGGCCGCGACGAAAGTGCGCACCGTGTCGATAGGAGTGACACCCGCTTCCTCGACAACCCGATACGCGAAGGTGATGCCGCCGCAGTCGACAACGTCGTTGACGAGCATGCGTGCTGACGATCTCGCGGCGCAGTTGGTGCGAGCGGATGTCGCCGGAATAATTCTCGCGCAACGTCGATGGGAAGTACGCGGGCAGTCGCGACGCGAACACCTCCTGGTCGGGAAGCTCGCTGGCCAACACGTGGTCCTTCAGCTCCAGCTTGACATGTGCCATCAGCGTCGCGAGTTCCGGCGAGGTGAGACCCAGGCCCTGATCCATCCGACGCCGGATCTCCTTGTCCGACGGCAGCGCCTCCAGCTCGCGGTTCAGCGCGCGACGCTTCTCCAAATCCCTGATCTGACGGGCATGCACGGTGAGCAGGCTTGCGGCATTGGCGCGGCTGGTGCCCATCAGGTCGTTCTGTTCGGCGTTGTCGGTCAGCACCAATTGCCCGACCTCGTCGGTCATCGACTCCAGCAGCCGCGTGCGTTCGTCAGCCTTGACCTTGCCGGCCGTGATCAGTGAGTCGACCAGAATCTTGATGTTGACTTCGTGGTCGGAGCAGTCCACGCCCGCGGAGTTGTCCAGTGCGTCGGTGTTGATGCGACCGCCCGCGAGGTCGTATTCGACTCGTCCAAGTGCGGTGAAGCCCAAGTTCCCACCCTCGCCAATCACCTTGGCCAGCACCTGATTCCCGTTTACGCGGACAGCGTCGTTGGAGCGGTCGCCAACGTCGCTGCTGGACTCCGATTCGGCCTTGACGTAGGTGCCGATGCCCCCGTTGAAGAGCAGGTCCACCGGTGTGCACAACACCGCGCGAACAAGTTCCGGCGGCGTGATCTCGGTGACGTCGTCCGGAAGGCCCAACGCCCTGCGAACCTGGTGGCTCACCGCTATGGATTTCTGTTCGCGGCTGAACACTCCGCCGCCGTCGCTGATCAGCGACTTGTCGTAGTCATCCCAGCTGGACCGCGGCAGGTCGAAAAGGCGTTTGCGCTCCTCCCACGACCTCGCGGCGTCCGGCTCGGGATCCACAAAGATGTGCCGGTGGTCGAACGCCGCGATCAGCCGAATGTGTTGGGAGAGCAGCATGCCGTTGCCGAACACGTCGCCGCTCATGTCACCGATCCCGACAACCGTGAAGTCCTCGCTCTGGGTGTCGACGCCCATCTCACGGAAGTGCCGCTTGACGCTTTCCCAGGCGCCCTTGGCCGTGATGCCCATGGCCTTGTGGTCGTAACCGACCGAACCGCCGGACGCGAAGGCGTCGCCCAGCCAGAACCCGTATGACTTCGCGACCTCGTTGGCGATGTCTGAAAACGTCGCGGTGCCCTTGTCGGCGGCGACCACGAGGTACGCGTCGTCGTCGTCGCGTCGGACCACCCGCTCCGGTGCGGTGACCTTACTGGTTGCGCGGTCGACGTTGTCAGTGACGTCGAGCAACCCGGCGATGAACATCTTGTAGCAGGCCACGCCTTCCTCGCGGGTGGCCTCGCGGTCGGCGGCTGCGTCACCGGTGGCGATCGGGGGACGCTTCACCACGAAGCCGCCCTTCGCGCCGACCGGCACGATGACGGCGTTCTTCACCGCCTGCGCCTTGACCAGGCCGAGGATCTCGGTGCGGAAGTCTTCGCGCCGATCCGACCAGCGCAAGCCGCCGCGCGCGACCGGCCCGAATCGCAGGTGCACGCCCTCCACGCGAGGTGAGTAGACGAATATCTCGAATTTCGGCCGGGGCAGCGGCAATTCGTCTATGAGCCCGGGATTCATCTTGAACGACAGCACCTCTTGCCGGCGGGCCGAGCCGTCCCGCGTCACGAAGTAATTGGTCCGCAGGGTCGCCTGCACCATCGAGGCGAACGCGCGCATCACCCGGTCGGTGTCGAGGCTGACGAGCGCGTCGATGTCCTTGGCGACGGCGGCGGCTGCCACCTGCGCTTCACGCTTGTTGGACTTGGCCGGGTCGAAGAGCGCCTCGAATAATTCGACCAGCGCGCGTGCCGTGTGCGGGTTGTCGTTGATCACCGTCTCGATGTGCGCCTGGCTGTAGGGAAAACCGGCCTGTCGCAAGTATTTCGCGTAGGCACGCACGATCACGACCTGCTGCCACGTCATCCCTGCCCGCAACACCAGCTCGTTGAACCTGTCGATTTCGGCTTGTCCGCGCCAGATCGCGGTGACGGTGTCGGCGAACCGCTGCGCGGTCTCCTCCGGCTCGGTTCCCTCCAGCTCCTCGGGAATCGTCGGGTGCGGCGAAATCCGGAACTGATAGATCCAGACCTGCAGGCCATCGGCCCGGGTCACGGTGAAGGGCCGCTCTTCGAGGACATCCACCCCCATGCTCTGCAGCATCGGGAGTAGCTGGCTCAGAGACGCGGACTGCCCACCGAGAAACCACGTCAGCTGGGCGATGCGGTCCTCGCCACCCTCGGCGAACACCAACTTGACCGAATCTTCCTGCAGCGCTTCGATCACCGCGATGTCGGCGATCGCGTCCTCCGGCGAGACGGCTTGCTTGTAGACCTCGGGGAATGCCTCGGCGTAGTGCTCGGCCTGTTCCTGCCCGATCGAACCCGACCGCGCCGCACCGAGCAGTCGATCCGCCCAGGTCCGCGCGGCCTCGGTGAGCAACGCCTGCACCCGCCGCCGGTTCCCCTCTGAGGTGTCGATGGTGTCTTGGCGCATGCCGTCAGGTAGGCGAATAATGAAATGAACTGCAGCCCAAGGTGATTCGCTGACACGAGCACTGTAGTCGATACTAGCGCCGCCCAGCTCACGCACCAGGATGTCCTGCATCTGCAGGCGCACGGCGGTGGTATAGCGATCGCGGGGCAGATAAACCAGGGCCGAGACGAAGTGGCCGAGCCGGTCGGCGCGCATGAAGAGCAGCGTGCGACGACGCGAACCAGCATCGGTGATCTCGGTTGCCATCGTCAGCAACTCGTCGACGCCGAGTGCGAAAAGCTCTGGGCGGGGGAAGGTTTGGATGACGTCGAGCAGCAATTGGCCTGGAAGCGAGTTCCGGTCGCGGCCCGAACGGGCCAGCACCTCGTTCACCCGTCGCGAAATGACGGGGATTTCTTGTACGTTGGCGTTCATCGCCGCCACGGTGAACAATCCGACCAGCCGGTGCTCAACCGATCGATCGCCCGTATCGTCGCGCACGGCAACGACGTAGGGATATGCGCCGTAGCGCAGATAACTCGGCACAGTGGCCTGCGTCAGCGCGAACAGTTGATCGGACTCGGTCAGCTGGGGGAACTCCATCTGCCGGCGGCGCAGCACACCGAGACGGCTGGAGTCGTGCACCTCGGCCCGGCCGTTGCCCACGGTGCAACGCTGGTAGCCGACAAGCACGAAGTGGCCGTCGTCGAGCCAGCGCAGCAAGCGCGCCACCTCGTGGCGCCTCTTGGCCGGAAAGCGGCCATAGTTGTCGTTATCCAGCGTGTCGGCGAGTGTGCGCAGCGCCGCCCTCATCGCATTACAGTCGCGAGCGACCAGCTGGGCGTCGGTGATCACCGACGGCAGCTGACGCTTCACCTCCTCCAATATCTTGCGATCTGCACCGGATGCCAGCTCGACATGGATCCAGGACTCGTCGACCCCGTCGCCACCCGGCGTCGGACGAATGTCTTCCAGCACCCCGTCCGCGCTGCGGCGTACCCGGAACACGGGGCTCATGATCGACACATACGCCACGCCGAGCCGGTTGAGCAGCACGGTCACCGACTCCATGAGCATCGGTGCCTCGTCGGCAACCACCTGCAAGGCCGGTCCGAAACCATCCCTGTCGTCGTCGGCATAAGTCGCGACGTTCGTCACACCACGCCGGCGCGAGAAGCCCAGCTGGCCGTGGGCCGCCAGCACCGCCGGCGTCAGCACCTGCTGAGCGCGAACCCGCACCGGAGCCGTGAGGCCTCTCTCGCCGATCGCGGGCGCGTCTCCCTGCGGACCCCGATAGTTTTCCATGTAGGCCCGCATCAGGCCCGGCGCAAACTTCTCCCAGGCCCCCGAGGCGTCGACACTCCTCGAGTGAGGCCTGACGGTCATGGGAGGCCTCCTCAGTCGGCGCGGCGTACCAGCGCTGGCACGCAGCCGCCCACCCTAGTCGCGTGTCAGTTTGCGGTGCGTCACGCGATGCGGGCGAGCCGCTTCGAGACCGAGCCTAGCCACCTTGTTCTCCTCGTAGGCAGCAAAATTCCCTTCGAACCAGAACCACTTCGCCTCGTTATCCGCGTCGCCTTCCCACGCCAGGATGTGTGTGCAAGTGCGGTCGAGGAACCAGCGGTCGTGGGAGATCACCACGGCACAGCCGGGAAACTTCTCCAGCGCGTTCTCCAGCGAGCTCAGCGTTTCCACGTCGAGATCGTTGGTGGGCTCGTCGAGCAGTATCAGATTGCCGCCCTGCTTCAGGGTCAGCGCGAGGTTGAGACGGTTGCGTTCGCCACCCGACAGCACCCCCGCCGGCTTCTGCTGGTCGGGTCCCTTGAAGCCGAAGGCCGACACGTATGCCCGCGACGGTATTTCGTTCTGCCCCACTTCGATGTAGTCGAGGCCGTCGGAAACCACTTGCCAGACTGATTTGTTCGGGTCGAGTCCCGCGCGGGACTGGTCGACATAGCTGAGCTTGACGGTGTCCCCGATCTTCACCGTGCCGCTGTCCGGCTTCTCCAGACCGACGATCGTCTTGAACAACGTGGTCTTGCCGACACCGTTGGGACCGATGACGCCGACGATGCCGTTGCGCGGCAGGGTGAACGACAGGTCTTTGATCAGCACCCGCCCGTCGTAGCCCTTGTCGAGGTGCTCGACCTCGACCACCAGGTTGCCCAGCCGCGGGCCGGTGGGGATCTGGATCTCCTCGAAGTCGAGCTTGCGGGTCTTCTCAGCCTCTGCGGCCATCTCGTCGTAGCGCTGCAACCGGGCCTTGCTTTTCGCTTGCCTGGCCTTCGCACCGGAGCGCACCCAGGCGAGTTCGTCCTGCAGCCGCTTTTGTAGCTTCGCGTCCTTACGACCTTGCACTGCCAGCCGCTCGGCCTTTTTCTCCAGGTAGGTCGAGTAGTTGCCCTCGTACGGGTAGGCGCGACCGCGGTCCAGCTCAAGGATCCACTGCGCGACGTTGTCCAAGAAGTAGCGGTCGTGGGTGACGGCCAGGATCGCGCCCTTGTAGCTGGCGAGGTGCTGCTCCAGCCACTGCACGCTCTCGGCGTCGAGATGGTTGGTCGGCTCGTCGAGCAACAGCAGATCGGGCTTGGAAAGCAGCAGCTTGCACAGCGCGACCCGGCGGCGCTCGCCGCCGGACAGGTGCGTCACCGGCTCGTCGGGCGGCGGGCAGCGCAGCGCGTCCATGGCCTGCTCGAGTTGCGAGTCGATGTCCCACGCGTCGGCGTGGTCCAGATCTTCCTGCAGCCGGCCCATCTCCTCCATGAGCTCGTCGGAATAGTCGGTGGCCATCAGTTCGGCGACCTCGTTGAACCGGTCGAGCTTCACCTTGAGCTCGCCGAGACCCTCCTCGACGTTGCCCCGGACGGTCTTCTCCTCGTTGAGCGGCGGCTCCTGCTGAAGGATGCCCACGGTGGCGCCGGGCGCCAAGAGCGCGTCGCCGTTGTTGGGCTGGTCCAAACCGGCCATGATCCGCAAGACGCTCGACTTGCCCGCGCCGTTGGGGCCGAGGACGCCGATCTTGGCTCCCGGCAGGAAGGCCAGCGTGACGTCGTCAAGGATGACCTTGTCGCCGTGCGCCTTGCGGACCTTGCGCATCGTGTAGATGTATTCGGCCATGCCGTTGGTAATGCCTTTCGTGGTCAGGTTTAGTGCTCCGACCATCCTAGGCACCGCCCAACGGCGCTAAGCCGACAGAGGCAGCGCCCTGCCGCCGGCGGCGGGCTCCTGTCCGGCTTCCGCCGCGTCCTGCGGTTCGGCGTCGGGCGCCGGCTCCGGGTCCTTGGTCGCAGGAGGCACCTTCTCGATAATGCGCACGATCGATCGCGACAGGTCCGGGCCGACGGAAGTTGCGCGCATCTCCAGCGACGAACGTCGGACTCCCTCTCGGTCGTCGTACTCACTGGTGTGGATCTGGCCGACGGCGATCACTGCAGCGCCCTTCCCTAGCGCGGCGCCGACGCCGGTGACCAGGTTTCCCCAGCAGTTGACGGTGATGAAGAGGGAGTTCCCGGCTTCCCATGTGCCGTCGGCGCCACGGCGGCGCGAACTGCTGACCATGCGGAAGCTGATGACCTCCTGGTCGGCGACCCGACGGCGCCTGAGATCGCTGACGATGCGGCCGACGACGGTCAATGGTGTTTCAAACATTGTTGTTCCCTTTCGCTCGCTTGCGCGTCTGACACGGCCATTGAGCGCGCGGGCACCGACACCCACACGTGGATGCCTCACGTCGGACAACGAACATGTGGATGAAGGTCGGGCTGTGGATGACCCAGCGCCGCGATTTCTGCACCATGGTCGTGGGCCGGCGAAAATCACAGCCCTGACGCAGAACTCGACGGATGCCCCGTGGCTATGCCTGCGGTTTACTTCCCGAATCCCTGCGCGACAGTTCTGCCAGCATCGCGTTGTAAGCGGCCAGCTCCGCGTCCTCGTCGCGATCGGCCGCCCGGTCCAGCCGCTTGGCGGTGCGCTGATCGCTGCGCCGCCACTGGATGAGCAACGCGATGATCACAACGACCAGCGGGACTTCGCCTGCGGCCCAGGCGATTGCGCCGCCAAGCCGTTGATCACCGAGCAGATCGGTATGCCAACTCAGGTGCAGTGACCGATAGAAAGCCCCACCCAGCACTTCGGTGGTGTCCATCATCACTACCCCGAAGAACGCGTGCAGCGCCAGCGACGCGAACACCATCGCGAGCTTGGCCACCGGCGGAATCGGCCGCGGTGTCGGGTCGATACCGATCACCACCCAGTAGAACAGGTAGCCGCTGAGCAGGAAGTGCAGGTTCATCAGGACGTGGGCTCCGTGGTTTCCGGCGATGGCGTCGAAGATCCCGCCCAAGTACAGGGCGTAGAAGCCGGCCACGAAGATGACGGTCGCAACGATCGGATGTGTGAGGAAGCGAGACAGCTTGCTGTGCAACGCAATCAGGATCCACTCGCGCGGACCGGGCGGCTCGCCGCGGCCCGCGGTGGGAAGCGCGCGCAACGCCAGCGTCACCGGCCCGCCGAGCGCCAACAGGATCGGCGTCAACATCGACAGCAACATGTGCGCGGCCATGTGCATGGAGAACATCGCGGGCATGTACCTGCCGATGCCCGACGACGTCGCGAAGAGCAGCACCGCGCAGCCACACAGCCACGCGAATGTGCGGCCCATCGGCCACTCGTCGCCGCGGCGACGAAGACGGCGCACGCCGGCCAGATACACCAGTGCCATCACCACCGCCGCGGTGCCGAAGAAGAGGTCGAACCGCCAGTCGAACAGCACCCGCGCCACCGTCGGCGGCCCATCGAAGTCGTACCCGATCGCTACCTCGGAGATCGACGGGATCGTGGTGGGCACGGGTGGCGGCGTTCGCCCCAGTCCGACCGCGATGCCGAAAGTGGCGCCGAAGATCGCCGCCTCGATCAGCGCCAGGCGGATCAGCGGGCCGCGCGCTGTGGGGTCGTCTCGAAGCGCGGTCAGCCCGACGCGACGCTGTCGCCAGCCGAGGACGCCGAGGACGCAGAGCGCCACCGCCTTCGCAAGCACCAGCCGGCCATACGCGGTGTCGAACAGCTCACCCGGCCGGATCCGGATTAGTGCGTTGACGGCGCCGCTGCCCGCCATCGCGACAAAGCACCACAGCGCCACCTTTGAGAACCGTGGGGCGGCAAGGCCCGCGTGTTCCCCGCTGCGCAGCGCGTGGGTCAGCACCGCCAGCAGGCCGCCCGCCCACAACGCACCCGCGAAAAGGTGGATGAGCAGGCTGTTCGTGGCGAGATCATGCGACCCGCCGGCCGACGAGTGCCCGGTGAGCCCGAGCGGTATCAGCGTCAGCAGCGACCCGGCGAACAGAACCGGCGTCAGCGACCAGCGCAGCACGGGCAGGCTCGCGACCGTCACGAGGGCCGCCAGGAACGCGGTCCATCGCCACGCGCCCGCGGTGTTGATGAGATCGGCAGCCGACCAGATCGTCACGGGATTGAGGAACTCGGGGACCGGGTGACCCGATGCGTCGGAAATCGTCAGCGGCACCAGAAGCGTCGCGCACACGGCCCACGCGCCGGACGCGACGGTGCCGATTCGTAAGGCGCGATAACCGGCGGCGTCCAACACGCCGTTGTCTTGAGGCGGCACGAAGAACGCCGCGAACATGAACGACCCGACCGCGATGACGGCGGCCACCTCGCCGGCGGCCCGAACGAACGGCAACCCGTAGGCGGTGACGGGTCCGGGATCCGACAGTCCGGTGGCCGTGAGCGCCGCGGCCAACGACATCGCGCCTATCGCGGCGGCCGTCACCCCCGCCAGCACCGCCACGCCGGTGAGCACAGGCCAGATGGCCGTGCCTCGGGTGGTGGGCGGCGCTGTCATGGACTCAGCGTATGGCCCGTCCACCGAAATTCAGGCGGGCGGGAAGCCTCCCGTCGCGATCGGCCCCCAGCGGCGCGGGGTGATCCGCAGCAGGCACTTGCCCTGATCGGCCATCGCGCGCCGGTAGTCATCCCAGTCGGGGTGTTCGCCCGCGACGGCGCGGTAGTACTCGACCAACGGATCGAGCGCGTCGGGCAGGTCGATCACCTCCGCGGCCCCGTCGACCTGCACGAAGGGACCGTCGAAGTCGTCCGACAGCACGACGACGCTGGCCTCGGGGTGGCGCCGGATGTTGGCGGATTTCGCCCGCTGCGGATAGCTGGCGACGACAATCCGCCCCTCGGTGTCGATTCCACCGGTTACCGGTGAACCTTGCAGCGACCTATCACGTCGAAACGTAATGAGCACCATCCGATGCCGCGGTCGGATGAAATCAAGAAGATCCGGCATACCGACGAAGTCGGCCCGGGCGATACGCCTTGGCATTCTTCGACGGTAGCGAGAACGTCTCGACTGTGCACCGAGTCGGTGTAAGGGTCGTGTCGATCCCGGAGCCTACCGTCATCTCGACGTACGCTCCGGGCAGGAGAAAATTATGAATGTTGTTGTGGTAGCGCTGTTATCGGTAATCATTCCGCTGGCCGCTTTGGCTTTGCACACGGCACAGCAATCGCTGGAGCGCCGGGAGCAGCGCAAACACGCCGACGACTAGAGGTGTACGTCAGCCGGCCTCGAGGCGTTCCCGGCGTTGTTGCGCCTCACGTTCGGCGAACTGTTGGATTGATTCGAGTTCGACCCGGTCCATGTCACGCAGGATCCCACGCAACTCCGCCAGGAACGCGGCCCGGCGGTCGGCGAGATCCGGCGAGGTCTCCAGCAGGCCTTGGTCGGCAACCACCTGACGCGCCGTCGCGAACAAAAGCGCCGACACCGCCTCGTTGCTGCGCACTCTGCCCTGCGCCGCGTACTGCTTGCCGACGCCGAGCGCCAGCTTCGTCAGGTCCTTCTCGCCGATCTCCGCGGGTGCGTCACGCAGCACGTCCGCAACGATCTCGTAGGCCTCGATCAGCGGACGCAGCATCGCATGAGACATCAGCGGGTGCTTGACGTGCAGCAGCTCGTCGATCTCCGCGCCGCCAGCGCGCACGCGTGCTTCCCAGTCCTCGTACCACGCCATCTCTTCGGCGATGTGCTCCCTGAAGGCCGCCGAGTCGGGGAAGTAAAAGTCGAACTTGAGTAGATCGCGCAGCCGCGTCACCTGATCCCAGAACGCCTCCACCCGGTCGCCCTCGACACGAGCGGCGTAGGCGAGAGCCAGCTCGGCGATCGACGTCTCCAGGAACGCGTGAATCAGCGTGTTGCGGTAGAACGCGGCCTCGTGCTCATGCTCGGGCGCGATCCGCCAAACCGGTTCGCGGCCAGTGTCGACGCGGGTGATCGGGGTGCCGTTAGACAGCGCGTCGACCGCCGAACGGACGCCCTCGTGGGTGCGAAGACGCAGCGCGCTGTTGGTCATCGGTGTCTGCTTGCGCTCCAGATAGTCGAGCGAATCCTGCAAGGTGTGGTGCAGCTGGTAGAGCGTCAGCGCCCGCCCGCGCGTCGTCAGCAGCAACGCCGAGACGAGCGCCGTGGCGTTGACGGGTGTGGCCTGCAGAATGCGCCACGCCACCTCGAAGGCCATCTTCTGCATTGCAAGGCGTTTGGCGGGCTCGTCCGTGGTCATCGGACCGTGCGGCTCTCCCAGGTATTCGCGCATCGACACCGCTTCGGGGAACCGGACGTAGATCTTGCCGTAGTTGCGCTCGCCCTGCGCCTTGATGAAGTTGTACAGCCAGGACAGACCCTCAGGGGTTTTCTCGCCGCCGCGCGCGTACGCGGCGTACTCGGCGGTCTCGTGCAACTGGTCGAAACTGATCGACACCGGCTGCAGGAGGATGTCGTCGCTGCGGCCGTCGAGATAAGCGTCGGCGACGTAGCTGAGCAGGCCGAGCTTGGGCGGCAACATCTTTCCGGTGCGAGAGCGGGTGCCCTCGATCGACCAGGTGAGGTTGAACCGTTTTTCGACGATGTAGCCGACGAATTGCCGGAGTACGTACTTGTACAGCGGGTCGTCAAGCTTGCGGCGGATGAAGATGGCGCCCGAGCGACGCATCAGCGGCCCCATGAACCCGAACGACAGGTTGATGCCGGCGAACGTGTGCACGGGCGGCAGCCGGTTCTCCTGCATCGCGACCGGCACGATCACGCCGTCGAGGTAGGACCGATGCGAGAACAGCAGCACTGCCGGGTGCGTTTCCAAAGCACCTCGCATCGACTCGATTTCGGCGCGGTCGTAGTCGATGTTGGGGTCGAAACCCCGACTGAATATCGCACGCCCCAGAGACGGGATGAGGTCGACCGAGAACCTGCTCCACCCGGTGGCGAGTTCGTCGAGCATTTCCCCGGCCTTCTCGACAGTCGCTCCCGGGATCTGTTCGAGTCCTTCGACGAACCGCGCCGATGCGAGCATCTCAGGCTTGACCAGTCGGGGCGACTTGTACGCCGGGCCGAGCAGCCGTAGCTCGACTCGTTCGATAGCCAGCGCCGCG
Source organism: uncultured Actinomycetota bacterium (assembly GCA_963744085.1). GTDB lineage: Bacteria > Actinomycetota > Actinomycetes > Mycobacteriales > Mycobacteriaceae > Mycobacterium. The sequence continues at coordinate 344,396 of CAVUSK010000004.1, read as the reverse complement.
CGCCGAAGCACGAAACGCGCGAAGTCACGTGGATTGTCACCGACGGTGGTGTCCTGCCACTGCTGACGGAGTTCGGAAACCTTCGCCGGTTCGCCCGCCACGATCCTTGCCCGGGACGGGTCTCTGTGAAGGATGCGGCGCTGCAACATCTCCGGCGGCCGATAGGTCTCCCGGCCGGAGAGCAGACCCACCAGCTTCACCCGCGTCGGGAGGCCCCCCGGCACCCAGAACACCCGCACCGGCACTACGGACCGATCCTCGTCCGCGCTGAGCTCTTCGACGAGCTGGGCCACGACGCCCGGAGGCGGATCTTGGGTCGGCATCTCCAGCACCTCGACCTTCGCCTCGGGATGCTCTCGGCGCTGATGTTGGAGCCAGTTGTTCAGCAGCTCGCGCTCAGCGGGCGACGACACCGACGCAATGACCAGTGCGTCGTCGGTCGCGGTGAAGCCGGCGGCAAGGTCGTTGGCCCAAGCGCTCATCGGCGCCCTTTCGTGCCCGTTCGCTTCGTCCCCTTAGCCGCGGCTTTCGAATTTCCGTCGCCCGCAGTCTTTTTCGCTGCCGTTGCTTTCTTGGCGGGCGCCTTCTTGGCGGGCGCCTTCTTCGCCGGCGCCTTCTTTGGCTTGGCGCCCGAGCTCAGCTTCGTGGCGGGAACCTCGTCGCGCGGCCAGTTGTTCAGCGTGTCCAGGTAAAGCTGGCGAATCTCGGCGATGCGATCCGGGAGATTCTCGACTGTCCAGTCGTCAACCGGTATCGGCGGGTACACGACGACGTCGACCGTACCGGGGTTGAACGTGCTGGAGTCACGTGCCGCTATGACCTCGGCATTGCGAATCACGATGGGAACGATGGGGATTCCGGCTGCCATCGCAATGCGGAACGGGCCCTTCTTGAACGGACCCACCTCGGTGGTGTCGAGCCGGGTGCCCTCCGGAGCGATCAGGATGGATAGCCCCTTGCGCGCGAGTTCCTCTACCTTCTTGAGTTCTTCGACTGCGGCCTTTGGGTTTTCGCGGTCGATGAACGCGGCATCCATCACCTTGCCGAGCGTGGCCGTGAGCGGGTTTTTCTCCAGCTCTTTCTTACCCACCGAGGTGAAGTTGTCGCGGACCAGCGCGCCGGCGATAACCGGGTCGGCCTGGTTGCGGTGGTTGAAGATAAACACGGCCGGCCGTTGCGCGGTCAGGTTGTCCTCGCCAATCACGTTGAGGTTGACGCCAGTTGCCGTCAGTAGCAACTGGCCCCAATTGGACGTGAAGAAGTTGACGCCGCGGCGCTTGCTGCCGGCGAGCAGCCCGACACCGACTGCTCCTGCCGCCACAGGTGCCATCGACGCGATCCCGGCGAGCGTGCGCAACGCCGAAACCGGACTGCTGCCGCTGCGGCTCGAGAATCGCAGAACAGGCCATCCCCGCTTAGCGGCTACCGCCGCGAGCTTGCCCTCCGGGTTGGTGGGGCGCGGGTTGCCGACGAGGTACATCAGCGCGACATCCTCGTCACCGTCGGCGTAGAAATAGCTCTTCTTCAGGTCGATGTCGTTGTCCGAGGCGAACTTCTGCACCGCGTTGGCCTTGCCGGGGCCCCAGATGATCGGCTTGAGCACGCCGCCTGTCAGGATGCCGTTCTCGTCGGTCTCAAATCGGTTGCTCAGGATCTTGTCGATGCCGAGGAAGCGCGCAACGGGTTCCACTTGCACCGTCAGCGCCGACGAGCTGAGTACCACAGTGTGGGCGCGGGCCATGTGCGCTCGAACCAGCTCGCGCATCTCCGGATAGACCTTTCCGATGATGTGCTGGACGAACAGCCGCTCGCCGAGCTCGTCGATGTCGTCGAGCGAGCGTCCACGCATCATCGAGGCACCCCGGTAGATGAGCTGCTCGAAATCCGCTCGGCCTAATTGGTGGTTCAACGCGGCCTGCACGACGCCCAGGAACTCACCGACACCAATCTCGCGGCGGCGAAACCGCTCTCGCGTCATGATCACGCCGGTGAACCCCGCGACAAGGGTGCCGTCGAGGTCGAAGAAGGCGCCGACTTTCGGGCCGGGCGGGCTGGCCTCGACCTCGGCCACAGAGCCGGGCAGCCGGATGTCGCGATGATCGAGGGACCGGTTGTTGGAGGGGCTCATGAGTGTGAACTCCCGTTCGGCGATGGCGGCTGGCTGACGGAGGCGGCGGCGAGTTCTGAGAACGACGCAGGCGTGGCACGGCCCTTTCCGCCCAGTGCCAACACCTCGTTGAACCCGGCCAGCAGGCATCGGGCCCACAAGTCGGCATCAGTCACCGACGCCCGATCGTAGCGGGTGGTAACGGTACAGATCCCGCTGCGCGAGATCAGCACCGCCATCATCGCGACACCGGGCAGCGGTCCAAGGCCGTACTGGCGCAACACTTTTGCGCCTGCGATGTAGGTGTCGCCCTGATACATCGGTACGTTGCTGGCCTGCACGTCCGATGAGACCACCGAGCCCACCACCGATTCCAGCATCGGGTCGGGCAGCAGGCCAAGCAATGGCGCGACAGCGCCGATCATGTCGATCGCGGGTTCCTCACGTCGCTTGACCATCTGGGTGCGGACGTTGTGGATGCGCGCGGCCGGGTCCGAGATCCCGAGCGGAGCCGAGATCATCACGCCGGCGAAACGGTTGCCACCGGCGGGGTCGGCCTCGGCGCGCAGGTTCACCGGGATGGCCATCGGCAATGAGTCGATCGGCACGCCCAGTTCGTGGTGATAGAGCCGCAATGCTCCGCAGAGCGCGGCGAGGTAGGCGTCGTTGATGGAGCCCTCGGCCGCCTTTGCGGCGGCCCGGATGGCGCCGAGATCCATATCGATCGCCTCAGTGCGCGAGGTGAGGCTGCGGCGGCGCAGCAGCGGCGAGTGTTCGGCGACCGTCGACATCACCCGCGCGCCGGAGCGGGCGTACTCGACCACTCCCCCGACCGCGGAGACGGGATCGCTCAGCATTCGGCCGACCACCCTGGCGGCGCCCGTCAAGGCCCCCTGAACACCGCCGAGAACGTTGCCCGGCAACCGGTTCAGGCCTTCACGAGCCAGATCGTTGGCGGTAAGGTCCTGCGGAATCGGCAGGGGCGCGAGCTTTCGCGCCGGCGGATCGCGTTCGAGGTCGTAGATTTGAGCGAACATCTCGACCGCGCCGACCCCGTCCGTCACGGCGTGGCTCATGTGCAGCAGCTGGGCGGCACGGCCGTCAGTCAGGCCCTCAACCAACGTGGCCGTCCACAGTGGGCGGGAAATATCCAGCGGCGCCTGCAAACTCACCTCGGCGAGGTCGATGACTTGGCGCAGCGTGCCCGGCTCCGGGACGCGCACGCGCCGAACGTGGTAGTTGAGGTTGAAGTCCGGATCGACGACCCAGCGCGGCGAGGCCGTCGGGATCGTCGGCACAACCACTTTCTGGCGCAGCCGCAGCACCCGACGTGACGCATGCTCGAAGACAGCGAGAAAACGGTCCCAGTCGGGCGTCGTGTCCAGGATCTCGAGGGCCATGATGCCCGACCGCGTGCGCGGGTTCGCCTCGCCGCGATGCAATAGCAAGTCGAACGCACCGAGTTCCTCCGGGAGTCCTGCCGCGTCCACTGCGCCAGCCACGTCTCGTTCACCCCTCCCGTTCCCGCATCCGGGAACAACGCTAGTCCGCTGAACTTCCGTGCGGGAGGGATTGTGGGTGCCCAACGACGGATCGGTGAACGCACGCCGTTGGATAGACTTCGCCCATTGCCTCCGTAGCTCAGTTGGATAGAGCAAGGGCCTTCTAATCCCTAGGTCGCAGGTTCGATTCCTGCCGGGGGCACTTGTGTGATGTCTCGGGACATCGTTGGCAGATGTCCTGGGACATAGTTTGCAGTCAACACCGGTTTTTTGGGCTTCTTCCGCAGGGAACGCCGCGTGGTTGGTAGTCGCGCGTGGGTGGGCTTGACCCCGTTTGGTGGACACAGGGTCAGGCGGCTTGTGCCGTCTGATTGAGTTGGTCTTCGAAGTCGACCGGGCTGATCATACCGAGGGCAGAATGGCGTCGGCGCCTGTTATAGACCCGTTCGATCCAGTCGCCAACGGCGAGCTTGGCGGCTGACTTGGTCGGCCATAAGTACCGGTCGTAGAACTCGACTTTCAGTGTGGCCCAAAATGATTCGGCTGCAGCGTTGTCCCAACACACCGCGGTACGGCCGACTGAGCGCACCAGGTTATGGTCGCGGGCGAACCGCGCCAGCTGGGCCGAGGTGTACTGGCAGCCGCGGTCGGCGTGCAGGATCACCTCGCCGCCCAGCTCGCCGCGCATCGCCACGGCCATTGCCACCGCGGAGGTGACCAGGTCGGTGCCCATGGCATCGTCGATGGCCCAGCCGATCACCCGCCGTGAGCAGCCATCGCGCACCGCGCACAGGTACAGCCAGCCCGCCCCAGTGCGCAGGTAGGTGATGTCTGAGGTCCACACCCGATTCAGCTCGCCGGTGTCGAAACGACGCCCCACCAGGTCTTTGGGCACCGCAGCATCCAGGTCGACTACGGTGGTCGCCGGCACAAACGTGCGAGGGCTGATCCCGGCCAGCCTCTGGCGGCGCAGTGACGCTGCCACCGTCTTACGCGACACCGTCTCGCCGTCGGCACGCAGATCGGCCAGGATGCGTGGCGCCCCGTACACGCCGTCGGACGCCTGGTGGAATGCGGCGACCTTGGCGTCCAACTCCGCGCGCCGCACCGCCGTCGGACTCGGGCCCGACACGCAGGCTTTGCGCCACTTGTAGTATCCCGACCGCGAAACTTCCAGCAGTTCGCACATCCGCTTGATCGTGTAGGTAGCCTTCTCCGCCTCGATCACCCGGTAGGCCTCTACCGGTTCTGTTCGGAGACGAAGAAGGCCGCGGCTTTTTTCAGAAACGCACGGTCCAAACGTAATTCGGCGTTCTCGCGGCGCAGACGCTCCAGCTCCGCGCGTTCATCGGCATCAAGCACTCGGGCAGTATCGCCAGCGTCGGCCGCTTCCCGTTGAAGGCGCACCCAACGACCCAGCACTTGTTCACCAACGCCGATCTCGGCCGCGACATGAGCCACCGGTCGGCCGGTCTCGATCACCAGGCGGGCAGCCTGCTCCCGGAACTCCGGGGTGTACTTCCTACGCTTGCCCGACATATGGACAACCTTCCCGCAGGACCAGCGGTCCCACCAGTCAGGTGTCCACCATCAGGGGTCAACCCCATGGGGTCGAGAACCAGTTTGCGGATGAGTTGGCCGGTGTTGCGGTGCAGGATGCGGATGTCGAGGTCGTTGGCGAGGACGATGACGTGGGTGCCGGCCAGACGGCGGCCCAGGCCGATGTGGTGCAGGCGGCTGTTGTAGCGCAGCGTGATGGTGCCGCCGGTGTCGATGGTGTCGCGGCGGACCCGGTAGTGCGGCGGGATGTGGTAGCCGGTGGGGAAGGCTTTGGGCCGGGCCTGGAAGGCCTGGATGGGGGTGGATCTGGCGAGAGCGCGGTGGGGCCGCACGGTGTTGTAGTAGGCGCTGAAGGTGTCGAGTTGGTGTTGTAGCTCGACCAGCGTGGCGGCGGCGCGCTGAGCTCTGAGGTGTTTTTTGAGTGTTTGGTGAAATCGTTCGATGCTCCTATGTTTGTCAAGCGGCTGTGGTGAGGGCCGTCGAGTTGGTTTCTGGGCGTGGGAGATTGGCGTAGATTTCGCGGGCGATGTAGCGCTTGAGGCATCGGATGATTTCGCGTTTGTTGAGTCCTTCGTTGGTTCGTCGTTCGACGTAAGCGCGGGTGGGTTCGTGGTGGCGCATCCGGACGATGGTCACGATGTAGAGCGCGCTGTTGGCTTGGCGGTCTCCGCCGCGGGATAGGCGGTGTCGTCCGGTGGTTCGTCCGCTGCTGGCGGGTTGGGGGGCTACGCCGCAGAGTTTGGCGAAGGCAGCTTCGTGAGGGATGCGTTCGGGATTATCACCGGCAGTGACGAGGAACTGACCGGCGATCTCGACGCCTACCCCGAAGAGCTCGACCAGGTCGGGAGCAGCCAACCGGACCAGTGCTGCGATCTGCTGATTGAGGGTTTTGATCTCGGTGTCGAGGGCCTTCCAGCGGCGGGCCAGATCGCGCAACGCCATCTTCACGCCGGCCAGGAGAAGCCGTTCGGACTTGCTGCGCAACGTGGCAAGGTCGTCGGTTTCGGGGCGAAGGCGCAGGCAGCGGTTGACCAGCGTGCGTTTAGTCAGATCCACCAGTTCGTCACGCAACGGTGATGGCGCGCCGATCATCACACCGAACAGATTGTTGAACGCCTGTGTGCGGGCCTTGACGGCGCTGGCTCGAGTGACGCGCAGAGTACGAATCACTTCGACCATTCCTGACTTGGACTTCGGGATGGCTGTTGAGGTCTGGCCGAGAACGGCGCGGGCGATGTTCTCAGCATCGAGCCGATCAGACTTGCCGTCCATGCGACGCGCTACACGGTTGGGTCGGTTCACCTCCACAACACGTTCCCCGGCTGCGGTCAGTGACCTGGTCAACGTGGCGCCAAACGAGCCGGTGCTTTCCACACCGATCGCCCGGATGGGTCCGAAGGTGCCCATCCACGACAGCAAGGCTGTGTAGCCACGGTCGGTGGCGGGAAACTGCTGATGGCCCAAGAGCCGGCCGAGTGTGTCGATGACCGCCGCGTAGTGGGTGCGTTTGTGCGTGTCGATGCCGCCGATGACAGCGTCGTCTTCTGTTGTCATGATGAAATTCGCTCCTCCGTTAGGGCTGATCTGACGGGTGGGCGAACCGGTCGGGCGGAGCGACAAGTCTGTGACGGGGCTTCTAGTCCAAGCTCCTATCAGGTCAGATCCGTCTGGCCGGTGCACGCCGCGACGCTGCACCGGTGCCGGCCGACAAATCGAACGAAGGACACCATGGTCACACCTTGACCGGGGTCAGACCGAACCGGTGCAGCGTCGTCGACAAGTCTTCACAGACCTTGCCGCAGGTCTGGGGGTGGTAGGGCCGCGAGGTCAGGTATTTGACGCTCAGCGCGCCCAGGGTGATCTCCAGGGCGGTGCGGCCTTGTCCGCGTTGTTTGGCGGTGAAGATGGCGCCGTTGTCGGTGAGCACCGATGCTGGTGTGCCCCAGCGGTAAAAGGCGGCGGCGAAGGTGTCCACGACGTCGGGTCCGGTGGTGATGCGTCGGGCGTGGCTGGCGACTAGGAGCCGGGAGTGGTCGTCGATGATGTTGAGGATTTCGACTTCGGTGTGGTCGGCCAGGCGCCAGTGGGTGACGTCGGCTTGCCAGCACTGGTTGGGCTGTTCGGCGCAGAAGCGTTTCCACGACGAGCGGGGTCGTTTGTGCGGTTGGGGTGTGACGAAGCCGCGGCGGGCCAGGATCCGCCAGATCGTGGACACGGCAGGGACGTTGGCGATGGTGGGATCGTTGGCCAGGTGGGCGGCGATGGTGTCAGCGCCGGCGTCAAAACCTTGTCGCGACAGGGTCTTACGTAGTCGTACGATGCGTTCTTCGGTCTCGGCGGTAACGGCGTCGGGGCTGGTGTGGGGTCGGCGCGAGCGCGGCTCGAAAGCAGCAGCTCCTTCGGTCTCGTAGCGGCGACACAGCTGTTGTACCCAGTACCGGGAGATGTCGTAGTCGCGGGCGACGTCGCTTTTGCTGCGTCCCTCGAGCACGACGGCGGTGATGACGAGCTGCGCCTTCGACATGGCCGGCCTCCCTCAACGCTGAGGTGCCAACTATGTCGCGAGACAGCTGCCAACTATGTCCTGAAACCAGACACTGCCGGGGGCACTGTCTGAGCAGCATAAATACAAGCGCGTGCAAGATGCGTGCAACTAGGCAGACTTCGACCGCGCGGGGCTGACCAGCTCGTATGAGCGCGCTCCCTGCCCAGGGAGGGGCGCGGCGGTCAAGCCAGCTGCCGAGCAAACCGCTGCTGGACAAGCTCAGGCTGTCGAGTGCATCGTTGCGGCGCCCGGCGCTGGGCTAAAAGAAGAAGCCCCCCTTGGCCGACCGGTGTGGCCTGGCCGACCGGCGACGGGTGTCTCGGTGGTGAAATATTGCCAGGTAGACCACCAGCATGAGCACAACGACCAGCACCACTGCGCCATAGGCGAAGAGGTAGGTCGGAACGACTGGGTTCATGGCTGAGTCGACAGCGTGATCTTGATCTTGTTCACGTCAATCCCTCTCCCGATGAGCTTACTCGCTCATCCGCTCAAAGCGCACACAATATGCCCCCCTCATGTGTAAACACAATGATCTGTACCGATATCCGAACAACAAATATCAGCATCGACAGCTCAAAGCCGGTGCCGCTGTACCGATCTCCGAACACCCGAAACGGTTGCGAACGTTTGCGAACGTCGAACTTTTAACGCACGACTGGAACGGCAGCGAGCCCCCGGCTACTTCCCCGCAGCCAGCTTCGACAGCCGCTCTGCAATCTCGGCGTCGCGCCCCTCTGCGACGTGCTGATAACGCAGCGCCATCGCCGGTGTGGTGTGGCCGAGCCTGTACATGAGTTCTGCTGTGGTCGCGCCGGATTGGGCGGCCAGCACTGCGCCGACGTGTCGCAGATCGTGCACGCGCAGATGTGGCTTGCCGATCGCTTTTGCGAGCCTTGTTCCAATGGGTGCGGTAGTTGTGGTCGCGCATGTGCTTGCCGTCGTCGGCGGGGAACAGCAGCGAGTCAGCGGCACGCTCAACGTGTTTCTTCATGTGCGCTTTCAGCATCGGGCGGATGTGCGGCGGGATCGCCACGTCGCGCACACCCGCGCTCGTTTTCGGTTCGCCAACGTGGGATTGGCCGGCGCGGTAGGTGACGGCGCGGCGCACTCGCAGCACGCTGGCGCGCAACTTGGCGGGCATCTTCGCAGCCAGTCGAACGAGCTCGGCGGGTGTGAGTATGTCGACGTCGCGACGGCGCTTGGTCGTCATGGCGGCGCGATGCGACACGGGTTGCCGTCCAGCAGTTCATCTTGCACGGCTGTGTCAGATGGCGTGCAGCAACGCATAGCAGTGGGCGTTGCGAGTGAGGTGGCCGGCGCCCAGGGCAGCGTGCCACTCGCGGACCCTGGCCGGGGTGAGCGTGACAATTTTGGCGTCGCCCAGCTCGGGCAGGATCAACCGGTCAAGCATCGACCGGTAGTGCGCTCGGGTGCGGGGCCGCAGAGCGCGCTGCTCGATCCACCGGTCGGCGTAGGCGCGCAGCGTGATCCCTTCTCTGAGCGCTCGGCTGCTCCCCAGGTGCCCAAGTCGATCTTGCGGCGCTCGGCGGCGAGCCACCCTTGCGCGTCATGCTCGCTCGCGTAGGTCCGCGTTGCCTTGTGTAGCTTCGTATCGGGCCGACGTAGGCGGCCTGCCATCGACCCGATGGCAGCTGTCGTAGTCGCCCGAACCCGCGTCGTTTGCTCATCCGTTCGGCTCCTCTCGTGCAAGATTCGTGCAACATCAGTGTCGGAATATGTCCGGCAATGTTGTGGTGCCAGATCAACACCCGCGTCGGAGTCGCGCCAGCGGCGGAGCGATGCATCCACTAAGAGGAGGGATGGCCATGCTTGACGACGACATGCGGGCCGCTCTGGAGCGTCACTGGGCGGCCTCCGACGCCAACGACTTTGCGACAGAGCACGAAATCTACCGAAGCGATGCAGTTCTCGAGTATCCGCAGTCAAGCGAGCGCATCCGCGGTCGATCCAATATCGAGGCGTCACGCATCGCCCAGCCGAGCGCGAAACGCTTCACCGTGCGACGCATACTCGGTGGCGGCGATCTTTGGATCAGCGAACTCGTCCTTACCTATGACGGGCAACCGTATTACGTGGTCAGCATCATGGAATTCGACGGTGGGGAGGTAGTCCGTGAGACGCAGTACTTTTGCGAAGCGTTCGAGCCGGGACCATCACGCGCTCACTTGGTAGAACGAATGGAATGAGAGATGTAGCGCGGTTGGAACACCTCCATTCGGCGACCGGCTGTGCGCCGGAGCTCCGCCATCCTCATGCGCGTGAGTCCTGTTGACAGGCAACGTGAACCGGAATTGCTCAGTCAGACAGTCTTGGTGATCGGCGGGAGTACGGGCATTGGTCGCAGGTTGTTTTCTTGCCCGGGGGACTGATCGGAACGCGTTTCTACGTGTGCTAAAAGTAGGCGCTCATCGTTTATTCATCGCTTATGTCCGTCAAGGCACGGTCTAGCAGCTTGAGCGACCTGAGGGTGGCCGCGGCGATAGGCTACGTGTCGTGACGACCACCAGACACCTGCGCCGGCTGACCCGAGCCGTGGTGACCGCGGTGGTGTTGATGATGGCCCCTTCTGCCGATCTGATGCTGTCCCACTACCCCACGGCGGCGGCCCTTGACGCCAAGGCGATCCGGGTGGCGTCGAGCAATCTGATCACCGACCCCGGCACCGGCCAGCCGGTGGTGGTGTTGTCGATGTACGAGGACTCTTTGTGCCCGTACTGCCGCAAATTCGAGAACACTTTCGGCGCGACCGTCGATAAGCTCATCGATTCCGGAGCGGTCGCGGCCGACTACTACATGGTCGCCATCCTCGACAGGCCGGGCCGGGACTACTCGTCACGCGCCGGCGCCGCCGCCTACTGTGTGGCCGACCAGTCCATCGACGCCTTCCGGCGTTTCCACTCGGCGCTGTACGCTCATCAGCCCGCCGAGAGCGCAGCGAGCTTTCCCGACAACGTCGCGCTGATCGAAACCGCCCGCGTGGCCGGCGCCAACGACGCCGCCGCCGACTGCATCAACAACGGCACCTACACCGCAACGGTGTCAGGCATGGCCGACGCGACCAACATCACCCACACGCCGACGGTGCGCATCAACGGCCAGGATTACGAGCTGTCAACAGCGGATGCATTGGTGGCCAGGATCAAAGAGATCGTCGGACCCGAGCCGAGCATCGACGCGCCGGCAACAAGCTCGACCCAGCCGAGCTAGCCGATAGCTGTGGGAGCCTGCCTGGGCCCGCAAGATCCTGACCTCAGATCGCGCTGTCCACGTCGCCGTGACCGGAACGATCCCGCGAAAACGCCGATTCCGGCGCACGAAAGGTCCGCAATACGGCAAACGACCAAGGAAAATTCTCTTACCCTTTGCAGATGCTCGCCCGAGGCCAGTATCAATGTCGGCGCCCGGCGATGGACGGAAAGTAGCTGACCCGTGACCGACTCAGCATCCGCACAACCAACCGGCCTATTCGATCACCTACATGCATTGCGGCGCCGTCTGGTCATCCGCCTAGGACTCACCCTGATCGACGGCGTCGACCGGATCCTGGTCCGATGCTCTCGTCTTGGCGACCCAGCAGTATTCGACACGGCCGACTTTCCATGGGCGGGTGAACTGGAGCGCAACTGGCCGCTGATCCGCAGCGAGGCCGACGACGTCCTGCGTGACGTGCAGAATGTGCCGCCACTGCGCGACATTTCCCCCGACAATGAAAAAATCAGCGTCGACGACAAATGGCGCTCGTTCTTTCTTCGGGGATACGGCATACCAGTCGACGCCAACTGCCGGCGCTGCCCTCAGACGGCTGCGCTGATCGAACGCATCCCAGATTTGCAGACAGCCCTGTTCTCCATACTTTCGCCAGGCACGCGCATCCCGCCCCACACCGGCGCCACCAAGGCGATTCTCACCGCCCATCTGGGTCTGCGCGTGCCGCACGCGCGGGAACGCTGCCGAATCACCGTGGACGGCCAACCGTACGTCTGGCGCGAAGGCGAACTCTTCATCTTCGACGACATGCACACCCACGAGGTCTCCAACGACACCGACGATTACCGCATCAACCTGATGTTGCACGTGACGCGGCCGCTGCGGTTCCCCGGAGCCACGCTCGCGAGAGGCATCCTCGCCATCGTCCGAAGAAGCCCATACGTCGAGGATGTGCGGAAGCGGCTGGACGAATGGGCCGACCGCAGCCTCGCCGCTTCCGCGCTCCAGGGTTCGGCAGAACGTTCGCAAGACCGCTAGACGGAATCGGCGATGTCACCAAATTTTTTGTCGACGTCATCCCAATCCTCACGCTGCCATGCATCCACAAGTTGCCGATCGACGATCGATCCCGCGCATCGATCCCGCGTGATGCGTTGCGGCACAGCGCTGCTCGTTGCGATGGTCATGTTCGCGCTCGCGGCCTGTTCAGGGTCGGCCACGTCCTCGACCGCATCGACGTCGACCGCCACACCGGCCGCAGCTTCGCCCGTCACGTCGTCCGCACCATCGACTACAGCAACGAACGCGCAGCCGCGGCTGGCATCGGACCCCGCGCAACTGGCCGACGACCTGGTCTCCGATGAGCAGGCGCTACGCGACCCATCGTCCTCGGAGGCCGTCCTATTGGGCGCGGCGCGCCGCCAGCAAGCGGCCTACCGCGCCCTCGCTCGCCATCCCGACTGGGACGCGATCGCCCGCCCCCGCATCCCGCCGTCGCTGCTCTACGTGTACGACCGCAACGTCGACGCGCGCCTTCAGCTCGATGCGCTGGTGAAGAGCGATCTGAAGGACACAGTGCCGGCGTGGCGCATCGACTCGCCGGCGCCGGCCGACGAACTGCTCGGTTACTACCGCGATGCAGAGACCGCGACTGGGGTCGGCTGGAACTATCTCGCGGCGATCAACCTGGTCGAAACACGCTTCGGCCGCGTCGCCGGCATGAGCTCCGCCGGCGCACAGGGCCCGATGCAGTTCTTGCCTCCAACGTTCGCCGAGTACAGCGAGGGTGGCGACATCCTCTCGCCCCACGACAGCATCATGGCCGCCGGCCGCTACCTCGCCGCCAACGGTTTCGCCGACGACCCTGACCACGCCATCTTCCGCTACAACAACTCCGACCTATACGTCCGCGCGGTCAACGACTACGCCGCCCTGATCGCGGCGGACCCCGCTGTGTTCGCCGGCTACTACCGGTGGGATGTCTACTACCTCACGACTGTAGGTGACGTGCTCCTCCCCATCGGTTACGCCGCAACCTCACCGATCCCCGCCGCCGACTATCTGGCGACACACCCGCAGTGAGAATCTCCCGGCCACAGCACCGCCGAGTTCCTGTGATGGACAGGGTGTCAACTTGTCGCGAGACATAGCTGGGTGAACCTAGATATGTCGCACGCCGTGTTCCGATAATGAGCGAAGCAGCGCTCGCACACCGAAGTGCAGCCTGCTCTTCACCGCGTTTTCGTCGATGTGCAGTTCGTCGGCGATCTGGGCAGTCGTCAGCGCGTCGTAGTAGGAGTAGCGGATCACGGCGCGCTGCTCGGTACTCAGCCGCGCCATCGCATCGAGGATCAGTTCCCGATTCACCGCAACATCGGCCATGGGCACGTTCTTGTCACTCGGTACTTCCACTTCCGCCGTGCGCTGGACGTCTTGTTGTTATACTAATATCACAACTCTGGACCGGCAAGGTCTGACAACCAACGAGGCGGTAACCACCGCGATTGCGACCGAAGGCTTGAGCCGATGACGATGGACGATGCGCGGCCCAGACCCGCGCTGGTGACGGCAGGCGTCGGCGTGCCGCTTCATCGGCAGCTCTTCCTGGTGCTGCACGACGAAATCGCGCGAGGCGCCATCCTTGCAGGTGAGTCTCTTCCCACCGAACAAGAGTTGTGCGATCAGTTCGGCGTTTCCCGCATCACTGTGCGGCGGGCATTGGCCGATCTGGCGCGCCAGGGCTACATCACACGCCGGCAGGGTGTCGGATCCTTCGTCCGTGAACACAACCCGACCGAGCAGGAGCCCGCCGCCAGCCTGTCTTACGACGACGAGATGCATCAGATCCAGTTCGAATCCGAGGTCGACGTCTTCGAATTCGGGCTGCGGCCGGCACCACAATCGATTTCCGACAAGGTCGGGTTGGACGGCGAAGCGCTATACATCCTGGCAGTGCGGCGCCAGCGCCGGACCGGTGAACCGCTGCTGGCCACCGAGGCCTGGCTCCCGGCCGGGCTCACGGAGCACATCACCGCCGAGAAGATGGTTCACACGCCGATGTTCAGTCTCTTTGCCGACGCCGGCGTCACCTTCACGCGCCTGCAACACGAGTTCACCGCCGAGATCGCCGGCCCGCGCAACGCCCGGCTCCTCGACATCGCGATCGGCGCCCCCGTGTTTCGTGTCAACCGTATTTCGTTCACGGCGGGCGACAAGCCGCACCATCATCTCTCAATCTTATTGTCGCCCAACCGAAGCCGGATTCTGCTCAGCCATTCTGTCGAGGAACTCGAAACCGGCCCGGCCATGGCGATTCTGCACGACGTGCGCGCCGAACGCTGACTGGACGACGCACACGCGCGGGCAGGCGCCCTCCGCGACTCTGACCAATTCAGTCTGTCGCACCGCGTCCTGACCTACTACAATACGTCGTAGCGATAGATGGATGCCGTTCGGGAGATGGTGCTAATGAACGCACTCGACGTTGCACGCTGGCAATTCGGCATTACCACCGTCTACCACTTCTTGTTCGTCCCGCTGACCATCGGGCTTGCGCCGATCATCGCGGTGATGCAAACGGCCTGGGTCATCACCGGCAACACCGCGTGGTACCGGCTGACCCGGTTCTTCGGCAAGCTCTTCCTGATCAACTTCGCCATCGGGGTCGCGACGGGGATCGTGCAGGAATTCCAATTCGGCATGAACTGGAGCGAGTACTCGCGCTTCGTCGGTGACGTCTTCGGCGCACCGCTGGCGATGGAAGCGCTGATCGCGTTCTTCTTCGAGTCGACGTTCATCGGCTTGTGGATTTTCGGCTGGAGCCGCTTGCCACGGCTGCTTCACCTGGCCTGCATCTGGATCGTCGCGATCGCGGTCAACATTTCGGCGTACTTCATCATCGCCGCGAACTCGTTCATGCAGCATCCGGTGGGAACCGATTTCAACCCGCAGAACAAGCGCGCCGAATTGACCAGCATCGTGGCCTTGCTGACCAACAACACCGCGATCGCCGCCTTCTTCCACACCGTCGCCGGATCGTTCTTGACCGCCGGTGCGTTCGTCGCCGGTATCTGCGCCTGGTGGATCGTGCGCGCCGGAAAGCAGAGCCCCGACGCGACAACGATGTACCGGCCGGCAACGATCCTCGGGGCTCTGGTGGTGCTGGTGTCCGCGGTCGCAATGCTCTTCAGCGGCGACGTTCAGGGCAAGCTGATGTTCCACCAGCAGCCCATGAAGATGGCATCCGCGGAGTCGTTGTGCCACACCGAGACCGACCCGAACTTCTCGATCCTGACCATCGGCACCCACAACAACTGCGACAGCGTCACCCACGTCATCGAAGTGCCCTACGTGCTGCCGTTCCTGGCAAGAGGGCAGCTCAGCGGCGTCACGTTGGAGGGTGTGAAAGATCTGCAACAACAATACCAAGAGCGTTTCGGCCCAGGCGATTACAGGCCCAACCTGTTTGTCACCTACTGGGCGTTTCGCATCATGATCGGACTGCTGGCCATCCCGGCGCTGTTCGCCTGCGTCGCGTTGTGGCTCACCCGCCGCGGCCGCATTCCGGATCAGCGATGGTTCTCCTGGTTCGCGCTGCTGACCATACCCACCCCGTTCCTGGCCAACAGCGCCGGCTGGATTTTCACCGAAATGGGCCGTCAGCCATGGGTTGTCGCGCCCAACCCGGACCGCGATCCGGCGATACGGCTGACGGTGCAAGACGGCGTGTCCGGGCACGGGGCCGGACTGGTGGTGGTGTCGTTGGTCACGTTCACGCTCGTGTACGCCGCGCTCGCGGTGATCTGGTTCGGTCTGATGCGGCGCTATGCCTCAGAGGGGCCGCAGGAACACGACTCCGAGCCCGCGCCACCGACGCCGCCCGACGAAGAAGACGTGGCACCACTGTCGTTCGCCTACTGAGGGAATTGCCATGGCACTGCAACAAGTCTGGTTCGTGATCGTCGGGGCGCTGTTCCTCGGCTTCTTCGTCCTCGAGGGCTTCGACTTTGGGGTCGGCATGCTCATGGCGCCGCTGGGCCGGGTCGCCAAAGGCGATCCCGAGTCACACCGGCGCGCCGTGCTCAACACCATCGGTCCGGTGTGGGACGGCAACGAGGTCTGGCTGATCACCGCCGGCGGAGCGATGTTCGCCGCATTCCCGAACTGGTACGCCACGGTGTTCTCGACGCTGTACCTGCCGCTGCTGGTGATCCTGTTCGGGATGATCCTGCGCATCGTTGCGATCGAATGGCGCGGCAAGATCGACGACTCACACTGGCGGAGATGGGCCGACGTCGGCATGGCCGCCGGCTCGTGGCTGCCCGCGATCCTCTGGGGTGTCGCGTTCGCGATCCTCGTTCGCGGGCTTCCCGTCGACGCGAATCATCATGTCCACCTGTCGATCGGTGACGTCCTCAACCCCTACACGCTGCTCGGTGGCCTGGCCACCTGCGGATTGTTCTTGCTTCACGGCGCGGTGTTCATCGCGCTGAAGACCAGCGGGGCGGTGCGCGACGACGCGCAGAGGTTTGCGCGTTCACTGGCACTGCCGGTCACCGTCCTGGTCGGTGGGTTCGGACTGTGGACTCAACTCGCGCACGGCAAGAGCTGGACGTGGGCGGTGCTGCTCGTCGCGGTCGCGGCCCAACTGATCGGCGTCGCCCTGGTGTGGCGTCGTGATCGCGAGGGCTGGGCATTCCTCTGCACCGCAATCGTTATCGCGATGGTCGTCGTTCTGCTGCTCGGCGCCCTCTATCCGAACCTGGTGCCCTCGACACTGAACCCCGACTGGAGCGTCACGATCTACAACGGGTCGTCGAGCCCCTACACGCTGAAGATCATGACTTGGGCGGCAGTGATTTTCACGCCGCTGGTGATTGCCTACCAGGCATGGACGTACTGGGTGTTCCGCAAGCGGATCTCCGCCGACGAAATACCCGCCCCAACCGGATTCGCGAGGCGAGCGTCCTGACCAGTTCGAGCCGCGGTCCTGTCGATCCTCGACTGTGGCGAGGGTCGACGGCGCTGCGTCGCCACCTGGGCGCCACGGTGGCATGCGGCGTGGTGATCTCGGGATGCACGATCGCGTCGGCCGTGTTGCTGGCGCACATCCTCGCCGACGTAATCACCGATCCGACCACACGGACGCTGGGGCACTGGGTGTTTCCGCTCACGGTGCTCATCGCCCTGTGGTCAGTCCGGGTGGCGACCCACTGGCTGCAGGCGCGATTGGCGCAACGAGGCGCCACCGCGGTGATCGCCGATCTGAGCGGTCAGGTGCTGCGCAGCGTGACCGCCCTGCCGCCGCGACAGCTCGCCGAACGGCGCGACGACGCCGCGGCCATCGTGACGCGCGGCCTCGACGGCCTTCGCCCGTACTTCACGTCGTATCTGCCCGCGCTCGTCCTGGCCGCCGTCCTGACCCCGGCCACCGTGGCAGTCATCGGCGGCTACGACGTCGAGTCCGCCGTCATCGTCGCGATCACCCTGCCGCTCATCCCCGTATTCATGGTGCTGATCGGTCTCGTCACCGCGGAGCGTTCCAAGGCTGCGCTGGCCGCGACGACCACTCTTCAGTCGCGGCTGCTCGACCTCGTCGCGGGCATCCCCACATTGCGCGCGCTGGGCCGCGCCAGCGGGTCGGTCCGACGGATCGCCGAACTCGCTGCGGCGCATCGCCGTTCGACGATGGCGACACTGCGCATCGCGTTCTTGTCCGCTCTGGTGCTTGAACTCTTGGCGACTCTCGGCGTTGCACTTGTCGCGGTCGGCGTCGGTATGCGGCTGGTGTATGGCGAGATGACGCTCGCCGCCGGCCTTACGGCGCTGCTGCTCGCGCCGGAGGTCTTCTGGCCGCTTCGGCGCGTCGGCGTCGAGTTCCACGCCGCCCAGGATGGAAAGACAGCGGCCGACAAGGCATTCGAGCTGATCGGGCGGCCCGCCCTCCGAAGGGGGACACGCACTGTGACCGCCAGAGGCGCCGAGATACGGCTGGACCGTATCACCGTGACGGGCCGCGACGGCGCTCGCCCGGATTCGCTGTGCGCGGTGGCGAAACCCGGGGCGGTGACAGTGCTCACCGGAGTCAACGGCGTCGGCAAGAGCACCGCGCTGCAAGTCATCCTCGGGCTGACCGAACCGACATCAGGACGGGCCACGGTCGACGGTATCGACGTCGCCGAGCTGGACCCGGCCGCGTGGTGGCGGCAAGTGGCCTGGCTCGCGCAGCGGCCCGTCCTGGTGCCGGGCACCATCCAAGAAAACCTCGACTTGTTCGGCCCGCTCAGGGACGGCGAATCAGCCTGCCGGGACGCGGGATTCGACGAAGTGCTGGCCACTCTGCCCGACGGACTGCGCACGACGATCGGGCGCGGAGGCGTCGGCCTGTCACTCGGCCAGCGCCAACGACTCGGACTGGCCCGTGCGCTCGGATCGCAAGCAGCGGTCCTGCTGCTCGACGAGCCCACGGCCCATCTGGATTCGGCGACAGAATCAAAGGTGTTGGCCGCCATCGGCGCACGCGCCCGCGCCGGCGACACGGTGCTCGTCGTCGCCCACCGTGATCCGGTGTTGGCGATCGGAGACGTGGTCGTACGCATGGAAAGCCAGTCGCATGCGCTCGTCTGATCCGCTCGCCTTGGCGTGGACGCTGCTGCGGCCGCGCATATCCCGACTGCTGCTCGCGATCGGACTCGGTGTGCTGTCGTTGGGCAGCGCGCTGGCCCTCACCGCGTTGTCGGCGTGGCTCATCACACGCGCCTGGCAGATGCCTCCTGTGCTCGACCTCACGATCGCCGTGGTCGCCGTCCGCGCACTGGCAATTTCACGGGCGGTGTTCCACTACTGCGAGCGGCTTGCCTCGCACGACACCGCGTTGAGAGCGGCGGGCGCAGCCAGGGAGCGGATCTACGCCAGGTTGGCCGGCGGGCGCGTCGACACCGTGATGCGCCGGCACAGCGGTGAACTCGTGACCCGGGTAGGCACCGACGTCGACCACATCGCCGACGTACTGGTGCGCGGGATCATCCCCATCGGCGTTGCGTCTGTTCTCGCGCTGGCCGCCACCGCTACTGTCGCGATGATCTCGCCGGCCGCCGCCGTCGTGATGGCCGGGTGCTTGTCGGTGGCCGGGGTGATCGCGCCGTGGTTGGCGGCCCGAGCCGTCACCGCCGCGGAAGCCGCTGCGCTGCAGCACCATTCGGCGCGCGACGTAGCGACCATGGCCACTCTGGACCACGGACCCGAGCTGCGCGTCAGCGGACGGCTCGACGAGATGATCACGGAATGCGAACGTCGACAGCGTGATTGGGGGCGCGCCATCGATCGGGCCGCCGCACCCGGCGCAATCGCGTCGGCGATGCCGATCGCTGCGATCGCGGTCAGTGTGCTGGGCGCGGCGGTGGCCGGCATCGGGCTGGCGAACGCCGTGTCGCCCATGACCGTGGCCGTGCTGATGCTCGTGCCGCTGGCAGCATTTGAAGCCACTGCCGCGATACCGTCGGCGGCGGTGGCGCTCACCCGCGCGCGGCTGGCGGCGCGACGACTGGTTGAGCTCGCGGGCCCGGAGCCGGCGGCGCGCCCACACGTCGCTGTCGTTCCGCACGGCACCGGCGAACTCGCCGTGGTAGAAGTGCGTAGCGGCTTCTCGGCAACGACGACCACCGAACCGCTCACCGTGACGTTTCCGCCAGGAGCACGGGCGACCGTCACAGGACCCAGCGGCTCGGGCAAGACGGCGCTGCTGATGACGCTGGCCGGACTGTTGCCGCCGCGTGAAGGCAGCGTGACCCTCGACCGCCAACCGGTGCAGTCCATCGACGAGCACGACATGGTGTGTCGTGTCGGCTTCTTCGCAGAAGATGCGCACGTGTTCGCCACCACGGTCCGGGACAATCTGCTGGTCGCTCGCGGGGATTGCACCAACGACGAGCTGATCGATGCGCTGCACCGAGTGGGTCTGCGGCATTGGCTGGACAGGCTGCCCGACGGGCTGGCCACAGTGCTGACCGGTGGCGCTCAAGCACTTTCGGCCGGCCAGCGGCGCCGCCTGCTTCTGGCCCGAGCACTGTTGTCGCGCGTGCCGATCGTCTTGCTCGACGAACCTACTGAGCATCTTGACGCGAACGACGCCGCGCCGATCCTTGACGCACTGCTTGATCCGGCGCGCGGACTGTTTGCACCCGAACGCACCGTCGTCGTTGCAACACATCAGATATCCGCTGATCACGCCGGTGTTGAGGTGCAAGTGCTGGACGGTCGAGCATCGAAAAGGGCCATTGGTCCTCTCAACCAATGGCTTTCAGCACCCGCTGTTTGACGCCGCCGACTCGTATCCTGCGGTCATGACCTATGTGATTGGCAGGGAATGCGTCGATGTGATGCACAAAGACTGCGTGCAGGAGTGTCCGGTCGACTGCATCTATGAAGGCGCACGCACGATGTACATCAACCCGAACGAATGTGTGGACTGCGGTGCCTGCAAATTGATCTGCGAGGTCGGCGCGATCTATTACGAGACCGACCTGCCGGACAACGAGGTGCTACATCTCGCCGACAACGCCGCGTTCTTCGAAAGAGTCTTGCCCGGTCGCGATGCACCGCTGGGCTCCCCCGGCGGCGCAGAAGCCGTCGGCCGAGTCGGCGTGGACACCCCGTACGTCGCATCGCTGCCCCATCGGACGTGAGCGATGTCCGCGCCTCATGAGCCGATCGTCGCGATCCCCGAGGACGAATGTTGGCAACTACTGGCCAGCAGGGCACTCGGCCGGCTGGTCACCAGCGTGGCAGGGCAGCCAGAGATCTTCCCCGTCAACTTCGTCGTCCAGCACAACACTGTGCTGTTCCGGACCGCCGAGGGCACCAAGCTACTCAGCACTGTGCTGAACAGCAGGGTGGCGTTCGAAGCCGACGACCACAACGTCGAGGAAGGCTGGAGCGTCATCGTCAAGGGACGGGCGCAGGCGATGAAGACCGACGATGAGATAGCGGAAGCCGAACGCGCGCAACTACTTCCGTGGATAGCGACGGTCAAGCGTCATTACGTGCGGATATTTCCATACGAAGTCACCGGGCGCCGGTTCCGATTCGGGTCCGAACCGGAACCCGATCACGGCTGGGCCTGACGTCCCGTTAGGGTTGGTCATGGCCGTGAGCGACACACGCGAAGTTCTCATCGAAGCCACCGCCGACGAGGTCTTGGCCGTGCTCGCCGCCGCCGAATCCCTCCCCGAGTGGTCGGACGTCCACCTGACCGCCGAGGTGCTTGACCGCGACGACCAGGGCCGCGCCACCCGCACCAAGATGAAAGTGAAGACGGTCGGCATCACCGACGAGCAAGTCCTGGACTATTCGTGGCACGACGACGGCGTGTCATGGACGTTGGTCAGCGCTAAACAGCAACGGTCGCAAGACGCTCGGTACACCCTTACTCCAGAGGGTGACAAGACCAGGGTGAAGTTCGAGCTCACCATCGATCCGTTGGTGCCGCTGCCAGGATTCCTGCTGAAGCGCGCCACCAAGGGAGTGATGAGCACCGCGACCGAGGGCTTACGAAGGCGGGTACTGAGCCAGAAGACGAGCTAGCCGACGGTCGTCGAACGCCGTCGGATCAGGCGGTAGCCGCCATAGAGCAGTGCGGCGACGATGAAGCCGACGAAATAGGCGGTGTCCGCGCCGTGCCACGCTTGGGCAATCGGACCCTTGACCAATGACGTGTTCATGAACGGCACCGCCGCGGCGTACGCGAAGACAAATGCGACGAGAGCGGCCACGCCGTCGCCACCATAGGTGTGCTCCGCGGCGGGGTTGATCGTGGACCTCCCCCGCGTGCGGATCAGCCAGTCGATGACCGTCACCGCGACGAACCCGGGAATCCAATAGCTGACCAGCAGCAGCACGTCCTGAAACCGCGTCGACATGTCGCCGGAGTGCAACCACAGGATCAGCACGAAGGCCAGCGCGGTGACGACGAGTGCCGAGACCGGCCGGCGCACCCGGATGCCGACGGTCTGCAGCGCCAGCGAGCCGCTGTAGTCGTTCATCGCGGCGGATCCGACCGCCGCGAGGGCGATGACAAGCAGGGCGAGCGAGCCGAGCAGCCCGCCGCCCATCACCGACCGCACCCCTTCAGAGGTCTGCTCACCCGATTCCGACAGGACGGGCGCGGCCGCCAGACCGATGCCCTGAACGAAGACGTACGCGGACACGATGCCCGCGAACGTGAAGCCGAAAACCGCGGCGCGCGAAGCGTTCGCGGGCAGGTAGCGGCTGAAGTCGGAGGCGTAGCTGGCCCACGAAATCGCCAGGCTCAGCGCCACGGTGACCTCGAGGACGAATGCCCCGACCAGATCGGCACCGTGGTGCTCGGCCGGCGTGACGACCTCGTGGCCGCCGACGAGTTTGACGGCGAACACGACGAATGTCACGAACAGGATGACGGTCAGCACGGCCTGCACCCGGTGGATGACTTCGTAGCCGAAGAAGCCCACCGCGCCCTGTACCGCCAATACGATCAGCACGGCGATCCAGAACGGAATACCGAGAAGCACCGCGAGAGCGTCGGCACCGAAGAGGCCCACGAGACCGTCCCAGGCGATCGACGACAACCACTGCAGCGACGCCGGCAGCATCACACAGTTTCCGAACGCCATCCGCGAGTTGGGCAGCTGCGCCGCGCCGGTGCGCGGACCCCACGTCGACAGATACCCCACCACCAGTGAGCCGAGCACCGTGCCGATGACCATCGCCAGCAGTCCGAGCCAGAAACCCAGCCCCAGCGTGATCGCCAGGGTGCCGGTGAAGACGCCGGTCATGTTCACCTGCGGGGCGAACCACACAGCGAACAGCCGCGCGGGCTTGCCGTATCGCTGGTCTACGCCGATAGGAGTGATTCCGTGGGTTTCGACTGCGAGGTCCCCGGATCGCGTCGGTCGGCGACCACGAAAAACGGAGGCGTCCAACGCGCTCGGCGTGGCTGCCGAGTTATCGGGCATTCGACGCGTCCCTCCTGGTCACCTCAATGATCGCACCACTCACATACCGCCCGACGGGCTGATCCAGCTGGGCTGAACTAACGGGAGCCCCGGTCGTGTCGAGAGGGGATGCGCCGGGCGATGAAACCTGAGCAGCCTATGGGCTGCTGAGCAGAGTTGCGAACTTGACGGCCAGCCACGGCTTCCGGCCCGACGCGAACATCTTTCCGCCAACGATCGGTCGCCACTGGGGAATTCGGCCATAGCCGAGTTGCAGGAAAGCCACCGGGTCAGCAGTGATGACACAGTCGGCCTTCTTGCCTGCGGCGGTGATCTCGGCGGCGCCGTTGCACACGGCCATTCGGTAGCGGCCGCCGCCGCGTATCCGCAGTTCATAGCTCACGTTGAGGTTGTCGCTCACGGACGAGCGCAGATAGCCCGGTGCCACGGCGAGGACCCCTGGAATTACCAGCAGGGCATCAGAGCGGTCGATAACCCACGCTTCGCGTGCTGCCCTTGCGATGTCCAAGCCGTGTAGCAGCTGCTCGCCGAGCAGGAGGCTCGTCATGATCGGCGGGCTCATCACAAGTCCGTTGGCCGTCAAGATGTCCGCGTTCTCGTCGCTACCGGCCGCGGCGGCGATGTACTTCTCGGCTTGTCCCTCCAGCATGTCGGCAAGGCGTCGCATGTCCCGTTCTTGGACGGCAGCCAGGTGCTGTGCGTTGACCACGGCGCTGCGCCGTGAAGGCGAACCGCCTTGGGTGGCGACATCGTCGGTGCCTGTATTGCCGGCCAGCGCCTCGGTGTTGTCGCGTAGATCGCCGACCACGTGTGCAGCGGTCTCGGCGGCCGTCCAAGTCAGACCCGGGACACGGGCGCGCGGGTCAGGCGTGCGCCGCCAGAGGTCGGCACTGCGTGAGACTGCGGCACGCAGGGCGGCGAGTGCCGCGGCGTGAGCGCGGCGGGCGTCATCGACGGGGTCTGCGGGGCGGGTCGGCGCGGCTGTCATGGTCGTCCTTCCAGTCGGTGGATCAGTATGGATAGTGCTACTATTTCACATAGTATTGCTATGTCAATAGTCTCATAGGTGTCGCGTACATCGACCGACGGAGGACATGACAAATTCGCGCCCTTCGCCGCAGGGGCCGTCACTGCGAGCAGAACAGGTCGCCCAGACGCGCGGCGCACTCGTCCGCGCCGGCCGGCAGCTTTTCGGCGACAAGGGCTTTCGATCCACTTCCGTAGACGACCTTGCCCGCGAGGCGCGGGTCACCACCGGCGCGCTCTATCACCACTTCCCAACCAAGACGGCGCTCTTCGAAGCCGTCTTCGAGGAGACCCACACCGAGTTGATGGCAGCCTCCGCGGAGGCTGCCCAAGACGCACACGACGACGTGGACGCGCTGGCCCGAGGTTTTGACGCCTTTCTCGATGCGTCGCTGCGGTCCGACGTGCAGCAAATCCTTGTGCTGGATGGGCCCGCGGTTCTTGGTCCGGCCCGCTACACCGAGCTCGACGAACGCTATGCGTTCACCGTCATAGTCGCAGCGCTCAAGCAGGCCGCAGAGTCTGGAGCCATCCGGGTCGAGGATCCTGAGACGATCACGCGGCTGCTCCTGGGTGCGCTGACCCGAGGCGCCATGTTGATCGCGTCCTCACCAGAGCCTGTCAAGACTCGAGACGCGGTCTCGCGATCCATCCGCGCGTTGCTCAGCGGCCTCGTTTCGCGGTAGGACCGACGGCGGCAACGCTATGCCGACGGTCGCCGCTGTTTTCGTCGGTTACACCGCCGGACGAAGGCTGAACAGTACGCCGTTAGTTGTCTGGGAAGAGATGCGGGAAGAGTCGGTGCAGCCGTCGAGGTACCACGAAATCAGGCCCGCGAGCCGGAGCGGGCTCCGTGGAAGTTGTCTCGGCGGGCGGTGCCGGCAGCGTCGATGTCGCCGGAATGGCTGGAGGCGGCGCGGTGCTCGGCGGCGGCAGTGCACTCGGTGAGGGCACCGTCGTAACCAATGTCGGCGCCGCTGCAGTTGTTGGCGCCGTCCTTGACGGGGCAACCGAGGACGGAGCCGGTAAGGGGCGGTGTGTGGAGTCGTCCGAAACCGTGACGACGCTTAATACCAACACGATCACGGCGACGATTCCGAGGCCGCCGCCGAAGACGACAAGACTCCGGTCGGACCACAGGGGCTGACGTCGCCCGTCCGCCCACACGGCGCCGCTATCCAGCTGCTCGAAGCTCGAGGTCGAGGGCATCGCCTTGGCCGCCATACCGCGTACAGCCTCGCGTACGTCCAGCGCCTGCATCGGTTCCCGGCGGGGCACGGTGTTTTTGTCGGTGCTGTCACCGATAGTGACGGTGCTGCTGAAAATGCTCTCGTCAGACACAGCGCTCAAATCCTGGGGGTTCTGCGGCTTTGACGCAACCGTAATGGCTGGCTCGGGTTGGTGCAGAACCAGCTATCAAGCCGCCGCAGCGCTATTCATTGTCGAGTCATCGTCGAGCCCGCGTGGCCCGGAAGAGGCGCACGACGCCCCGGATCCCTTTCAGGTGCCGCGGACCGATCTCCTGCCAAGCGATGCCCGGTGCGTCCCCGATCGCGAAGCGTGCCGATTCCTCGGCATACACCGTCCACGGCGGCGCCACGGCGGTCACCCGGCTCGCCACGTTGACGGGGCCGCCGAACCAGTCGCCCGTGTAGCTGGCGGCCATTCCGTGGGCGATGCCGACACGCAGCCTTGGAAGGGCGTCCGCGGCGACGGCGTCGACGAGGTCAAGAACGACTTCCAGCAGCGCCAAGGGTTCTGGGCTGACGAACATCACGGCGTCGCCGATCGTCTTGACGAACTGCACCGGGCCCTGGGCGATATCTCGCGCGTGATCACCGAGTCCGCCCGCCAGCTGCGCGAGCTCTTCAGGAGGCAATGCCTCGCCAAGACGGGTGAATCCGACGAGATCGGCGAACGCCACCGACACTTCGCGCGCACCCGGCATCGACCCGGAGGCTCGCTCGGCGGCGTTGACCGCCTCGGTCTGGAACCCGTGCCGCAACGCCAGGCGCAGGAGATCTTCCACCAGCGGGCCGATCAGCGGATCGGTCTGACGTGCCAACCCCTCGGCGGCTTCTGCCAATTGAAGTTCGGTGGTACCCGGATGCAGAAGGCTCCGAAGGGCGGTCTGGCGCATCACGACCGCCGCGTGCGTCAGACCATCCATCAGCAGACGAAGGATCAACACGACCTGGTCCATATCGAAGCCAAGGTCCAACAGCTGGGCCGCGCGCAACACCGCCGCCGCATCGCCGCGCGGGTGAACGGCCAGTGTCGGATCGTCGACCCGGGCGAGTCCCACCGCGCGTTGAAGTCGTTGCAACCGTTGCACACTCACGCCCGTTGACTCGGAGAGTTCTTGCAGGGAAACCACTTCCCCGTCATCGCCGATGATGCGATTGGCCGCCAACAGGATCGGGGTGAACGCGGTGCTGATCTGCTCGACACTGAACCCCCGGTCGAGCAACCAGGTGATCAGTTCGGCCCGCTCCTGCCGCGCCTGCCCGTCGAGGCCGTCAAGCAGTCCCGATTCGTCCAGATCGACGTCGCGGGCCACCGACTAGCTTCCAAGCAACTTCGGATGCGCGCGGCCTGCGACCAGCGGCAGCTCCAGAGACGTGACAACTCCCGGTGGCGCTGCACGGACATAGGGCACCGCGTTCACGCAATGTGCCGCCGTCGCGACGATTCCTGGGCTCACCACCCCGGCGTCCACGAGCTCCGGCGTCCAGCCCTTGATCGTCAGGAAGGCGTCGGGAGTCCCCTTCACCTCAATCTCGTAACGCTCGCCTCCGCTGCCGAATGTCCATGGCGGGTCCAGGTTTTCCTCACCCATCAGCCACGTCACGCCCGTTCGCATCACGACTTGCCCGTCTACCACGGCCTCCCAGTGAAACTGCTGTCCGGCCACCTCTCCGGGTTGGATGGTGCCGATCGGCGACTCGATCGGTGCGGTGGCGACCGCGGTGCCGTGCACAGTGCGAATCTGTGCCCTACCCGCCAGGCCGAGCGCCTGCAGGACCATGTGGATCGACTGCTTGAAGCCGCTGCCGAGCGCCTTGACCATCAGACCCTGCTCGGCCTCCTCCGGCGTCCCGCCGAAGCACATGACGTGGCGGACGACATCGGGAGACCCATATGTCCTGATGTCCGAAAACTCCTCCGCCCGAACAAATGTGACCGCCGAGGACATGGCCGATATCATCAACGGGAAGACCTCGGTCACACCGCCAGGGTGAATTCCTGTGCCGTGAAAGCTCGAGTTGCCGTCGGCGCACGCGGCTGCCAGCGGTGCGGCTTGGCGCTCGGACGGAAAGATCGGCCCCACTGGGCTCACGACGTCCTTGCCGGACCGTAGCAGCGCGGCCACCTCGTCGACGTTCCACATCAGCGGCGCGTACACCACCGCGTCGGCATCGGTGGCCAGGATGTCGTCGATGCTCGTCGTCGCGATGACACCGAGCGGTGATACGCCGACGATCTCTCCGACGTCCTTGCCGTGCTTGTTCTTCGAGTGCACCCAACAGCCCACCAGCTCGAGCTCTGGGTGGTTGAGAATGCAGTCGATAGCGGCCTTGCCGACCGACCCGGTGGCCCATTGGATGACCCGCAACGCCATGCTCGCTCCTCTGCGACGACGACGTCGACGAATCTAACCCCTGACGCCGCACTACTGTTGACGGATGCCCGACTCAGTGCTGTTCGACGTGCGTGACCGCGTCGCCTTGATCACCGTCAACGACCCCGAGCGTCGCAACGCGGTCACCGGCGAGATCTCGGCCGGACTCCGGGCGGCGGTGGCGCGCGCCGACGCCGACGGTGGCGTGCACGCGGTGATCGTCACCGGCGCCGGCAGCTCGTTCTGCGCCGGCGCCGACCTGTCCGCGTTGGGCAGCACCGCCGAGGAGGAGGGCCTGCAGCGGCTCTACGACGGGTTCCTGGCCGTGGCGGATTGCACGTTGCCGACGGTTGCGGCCGTGAACGGGCCGGCGGTCGGGGCAGGGCTGAACCTCGCGCTCGCCTGCGACGTGCGCATCGCGGGCCCGCGGGCTTTGTTCGATCCGCGGTTCCAGAAGTTGGGCATCCACCCCGGCGGGGGCGCGACGTGGATGCTGCAGCGGGCGGCCGGACCGGAGGTCGCGCGAGCCGCGCTGCTGTTCGGCATGCGTTTTGACGCCGAGGCCGCGGTGCGCCACCGCGTCGCGCTCAGCATGGCCGACGATCCCGTGGCTGCGGCATTCGAACTGGCGGCCGGCCCCGCGTCGGCGCCCCGCGATGTGGTGATCGCCACCAAGGCGACGATGCGGGCCACGATCAGCCCGGGGTCCGTCGACACCGATCAGCATGCATTCGCCGTTCGGGCCGAAGTGGGCCCGCAGGCCGAGTCCATCCGGTCACCGGCGTTCGCCGAGCGCCTGGCCGCGGCGCGACGTCGCTAGTTCGCTCCGGCGTGAGCGTGCGCGTTGGTTGGTATTTCATCGGCGTGTCGACAACAGACACGCACGGTCGCGGTTTAGAGGTCGAGCAGGGCCGACGCCGGCACCTCGATGAGTTGCCTTAAGTCACAGAGAAATTCAGCTACTTGCGCGCCGTCGGCGATACGATGGTCGAACGCGCATGTCAATCTCATCGTCGGTCGCACGGTCACCTCGTCGTCGACCACGACGGGCCGCGGCTTAAGCGACCCCATCCCGAGAATCGCGGCCTCCGGGTAATTGATCACCGGCACACCGTCATCGAGGCCGAGCGCGCCGAAGTTCGACGCCGTGAACGTCGAGCCCTGCAATTCGGCCGGTTTGATGCTGCCGTCGCGGGCGCGGCCAACCAGTTCCGCCACCCGCGCTGCCAGGTCCCGCGTCGTCTTGCTCTGTGCATCGGCGACCACCGGCACCAACAGCCCGCGATCCGTTGCCACCGCGACACCGAGGTTCACCGTGTGATGCACGTGTACCTGTGGCCCGTTCTCACCATCGACCCATGTCGAGTTCAGGATCGGGTGCCGCGTCAACGCGATCACGAGCAACCGAAGGGTCAACGTAAACGGCGACACGCCGGCACCGGCATTCGAGAACTGTTCGCACAATTGCACCAGCCGCGTCCCGTCGACCTCGACGCTGGCATGTGCATCGGGAATGTGCTGTCGCGACAGCGTCATTCGCTCCGCCATCCGCGCACGGACCCCGGACACGCGCGTCATCTCGTCCGGCGCACCCGTCGACGCCAGCACGTCTGCGCGGGTGATCACACCATCGGCGCCCGCACTGGGCTGCAACGCGGCGAGGTCGACGTGCAGATCCTTGGCGAGCTTGCGGACAGCCGGAGCCGCGCGGGCGCGGGTCCGCCGTGATCGCCTGCTGGCGTCCATTGCCTCGTCGGCTCCATAGCCGACCAGCACCGGGTTGCGGCTCTGCGGCTGAGCGGATTCGGTGTCGATGCGCACCAGCACCGAGCCGACCGGCAGCACGTCGCCAACCTCCCCGCAGCGTTCGACTACGCGCCCGGCATACGGGCTCGGTATCTCGACCTCGGCCTTCGCGGTCTCGAGCGAGCACAGCGTCTGGTTGAGTTCGACGACATCGCCCACTTCGACGCTCCAACTCGTCAGCGTCGCATCCTCCAAACCCTCGCCGAGGTCCGGCACCAGGAACGGCTGGCTGCTCACAGCGACTCCAGAACCTTCTCCACGCAGTCCAGCAACCGGTCCGGTCCGGGTAACCAGAGCTTTTCGAGTCGCGCAGGCGGGTAAGGGGTGTCAAAGCCCGTCGCACGCAAAACCGGCGCCTCCAGTTCGTAAAACAACTCCTCCTGAATACGGGCGGCCACTTCGGCGCCGAATCCGAGGGTGCGTGGACCCTCGTGCAACACCACCGCCCGGCCGGTCTTGCGCACCGATGCGGCGACGGTGTCGAAATCGAGGGGGTTGAGTGATCGTAGGTCGACGATCTCGAGATCCCAGTCATACTCAGCCGCAGCGGTTTCGGCTGCGCGCAGCGCCGTTTGCACCAGCCCGCCGTAGGTGAGCACCGTGACATGGTCGCCGCTGCGGCGAACGGCTGCCCGCCCGATCGGCGGCCCCGGCGTGGTGGTATCGATGTCTCCCCGTGTCCAGTAGCGCCGTTTGGGCTCCAGGTAGATCACTGGGTCGTGGCTCGAAATGGCGTGCCGCAGTAGCCAGTACGCGTCGGCGGGTGTCGACGGCACCACCACCTTCAACCCTGCGGTATGGGTCCAGTAGGTTTCGGTGGACTCCGAATGATGCTCGACGGCGCCGATCCCGCCGAACGACGGCACCCGCACCGTGACCGGCATGTCGATCTCGCCGCGGGTGCGCATACGGTACTTCGCCAGGTGGCTGACGATCTGGTCGAACGCCGGATAGCTGAACCCGTCGAATTGGAGTTCCGGCACGGGTACGAAACCGCGCAGTGCCAGCCCGACCGCGATTCCGATCAGCGCGGACTCCGCCAGCGGGGTGTCGAAACAGCGCTGTTCTCCAAAGGTTTCGGACAGACCCTCGGTCACGCGGAAGACGCCGCCCAGTGTTCCGACATCCTCCCCGAATACCAGGACCCGATCGTCGGCGGCCATGGCATCGTGCAACGCCCGGTTGATGGCGGTCACCATGGTCACGTTCGTCGCGGACGTGACATCGGTCAGCATCGGGCCGATGGGTTCCGGTGCGGCCGTTGGCCGATCCATCATCTGCGTCATGTCAGCTCTCCTTCGCCAACTCGCTCAGAAGTTGGTGTCGCTGCTCGGCGAGGTCGGGCGTGATGTCGGCGTAGGTGGTGTCGAACATCTCGGTGACGGAGATGTCCGGCGCGCCGACGACGGCGTCGCGAAGCTCTGTGCGCAACCGCGCGGATCGCGCCTGCACGCGCTCTTCGAGTCGCTCGCTGAACACGCCGACATGGCGAAGGTAGTTGCGGTATCGCGGAATCGGGTCAAGCGCCGCCCACTGCTCCACCTCCGCCTGCGACCGGTACCGCGCCGGGTCGTCCGACGTGGTGTGCGGCCCCATCCGGTAGGTGATCGCCTCGATCAGCGTGGGGCCCCCGCCCGCCCGGGCCCGTTCGGCGGCTTCTGCCGTCACCGCGTAGCAGGCCAGCGGGTCGTTGCCGTCGACTCGAATCCCGGGCATTCCGTAGCCGATAGCCCGGTGCGCAATCGAGGGACCCGCCATCTGATGGCTGACCGGCACCGAGATCGCCCATTGGTTGTTCTGAACGAAGAAGATGCATGGAGCGACGAAAACCGAAGCGAAGTTGAGGGCTTCGTGCGCATCGCCCTCGCTGGTTGCGCCGTCGCCGAGGTAGGCGACCGTCACCGAATCCTCACCGAGCCGTTGGGCGGCCATTGCCGCACCGACCGCGTGCAGGCCATGGGTGGCAATCGGAATCGCGAGCGGGGCGCAGTTTTTCCGGGTGAATTCCAGCCCGCCATGCCAGGTTCCGCGCCAGACCGCGGCGACGTTGCGGGGAGCGATCCCGCGCACCAGGAAAACTCCGAGCTCGCGGTATTGCGGAAACAGCCAGTCCGCCTTGCGCAGACAGGCTGCCGACCCGACCTGGGCGGCTTCCTGACCGCGGCAGGATGCCACGAGCGCCATCTCGCCCTGACGCTGCAAGTTGATGAATTCAGTGTCGAGCTCGCGGGTGATGACCATCATTTCGTAGAGCCAGGCCAGGGTTTCGTCAGGCAACGCGCGGTTGTACCTGTGCTCAGCCGTCGGCGTGCCATCCGGGCCGATCAACCTGATCGGCTCCAGATCGACTGCTTCTAAGTTCGTTGGCACGCCGCCTCCAGCCTCGAGTCGGCGTCACTGCACGACGGGTCACAGCAAACCCGCACACGCGCCCACGTGAGGTACCGGCGGCGTGTCTGCCGGAACCCGCCGTAGCACTGGCGCTCTCGCCATTATGCGCTCGAAATCGGGTACTTCGCCGTAACAGTCAAGCACCGGAATACGTGTCGCGACGAGGGGTGACCGCTCAGCCTGCGGCGTTACCGCGCAGCAATCGTTTCGTTACAGACCGGCTTCGCGAGCGATCAGCATCAACTGCACCTCTGTAGTGCCCTCACCGATCTCGAGGATCTTGCTGTCGCGGTAATGGCGGGCCACAGCGAACTCGTTCATGAACCCGTACCCGCCGAAGACTTGCGTCGCGTCGCGGGCGTTGTCCATTGCCGCCTCACTGGCGACCATCTTTGCGATCGCGGCCTGTTTCTTGAACGGTTTGCCCGACAGCATCAGTGCGGCCGCGTCGTAGTACGCGGTGCGCGCGGTGTGTGCGCGCGCCTCCATCCGGGCGATCTTGAACGCGATCGCCTGGTTGCGGCCGATCGGTTGACCAAAAGCCTCCCGCTCTTTGGCGTATTTCAGCGACTCGTCGACGCAGCCTTGAGCGGCGCCAACGGCCAACGCCGCGATGGCGATCCGGCCCTCGTCGAGGATGCGCAAAAAGTTCCCGTAGCCGCGTCCTCGCTCCCCGAGCAGGTTCTCGTGCGGCACCCGCACATCGTCAAAACTCAGCGCATGTGTGTCCGACGCGTTCCAGCCGACCTTGCTGTATGCCGGCTCGACTGTGAGCCCCTGCGTGGGCACTGGGACCAGAATCGACGAAATCTCTTTCCTGCCGTCGGCATTGCCGGTGACCGCGGTGACGGTGACGAGCTTGGTGATGTCGGTGCCGGAGTTGGTGATGAACTGCTTGCTGCCGTTGATGATCCAGTGCCCGTCGTCGAGGCGCGCGGTGGTCTTGGTCGCGCCCGCATCGGTGCCGCCTCCGGCTTCGGTCAGCCCGAACGCGGCCAGCGCACGCCCGCTGGTCAACTGCGGCAACCACTCTTGCTTCTGCGCCTCGTTTCCGAAGCGGTACACCGGCATTGCCCCCAGCGACACACCGGCCTCCAGCGTGATCGCCACGCTCTGGTCGACCTTGCCGAGCTCCTCCAGCGCCAGGCACAGCGCGAAGTAGTCGCCACCCATGCCGCCGTATTCCTCGGGGAACGGCAAGCCGAACAGGCCCATGTCGGCCATCCCCGACACCACCTCGTAGGGGAATGAGTGCTCGGCGTCGTGGTGGGCCGACACGGGTGCGACGACGCTCTGCGCGAAATCGCGCACGGTCTTCGCGAGTTGCTCGTAGTGGTCCGGCAGCGTGCCGGTGGACAGGAAATCGCTCATCAGGGCGCTTCTTTCGGGTGTGCGGTGATCCGGGCCAGCGGCTGGCCCACTTTGACTTGGTCGCCGACGCTGACAATCAGTTCGGCTGTGCCGTCGATCGGTGCGGTCAGCGCGTGTTCCATCTTCATCGCTTCGACTGTGACGACGACGGTACCGGCGGTGACGGGCGTGGCGGTGTCGACACCGACCGCGACCACAGTGCCCGGCATCGGGCTGGTGAGCTCAGCGTCGCCGCTGTGCTCGTCGTCGGGTCGGACAGCGGCCTCCTGCACCTCGGTGACCACTGCCGTGCCCGCCGTCCCCGCCAACCATGTCTGGCTGTCGTCTGTGGCGACGACGTATTCGTTGCGCAGACCGTCCAGCGTGACGGTGAGCCTCGTTCCGTCGAGACATGCTGTCAGAGAACGGCTTTCGCTGTCCTCCACCAGAGCAACGGCGTCATCGGGACGCCCCGTGATGTGGACGTGATCGGTGCGCTCGCCGGCATGGAACCGCATGGTCATCGGAACATCACCACCGACGCGCCATCCCGACGGCTGCGTCCAGAGATCGTCGGTCGAGTCGTCCCATGCCTGCAGCCAGCGATACGCCGCAGCCGCGATCAGATCATCGTCGGTCGGTGTCGCGGCGACGAAGTCGCCGACCCTTCGGTCCAGCAGGCCGGTGTCGAGGCGACCGGCAGCCACATCTGGATCGGCCAGCACGAACCGCAGGAAGTCGATGTTGGTGACGACGCCGAGCACGGCGGTGTTGGTCAGTGCCCGGTCGAGAAGCTTCAACGCGGAGGCGCGGTCGGCGCCGTGCGCGATGACCTTCGACAGCATCGGGTCGTAATCGCTGCCGATCTCCATGCCGCCGGCCAAGCCGGAATCGACGCGGACGCCGGGAATGTCGTCGGGTTCGACCACGTCGAGCACCGCACCGCCGGTCGGAAGGAATCCGTGCGCCGGGTCCTCGGCGTACACCCGCGCTTCGATCGCGTGGCCGTGCAGGGCGATGTCGTCTTGTGCGACGGGAAGTTTCTCGCCGGCGGCAATGCGGACCTGCCACTCGACCAGGTCCCAGCCGGTGACCATCTCGGTCACGGGGTGCTCAACCTGCAAGCGGGTGTTCATCTCGAGAAAGAAGAACTCGTCGCGGCGGTCGGCCGACACGATGAATTCCACTGTGCCGGCGCCCGTGTAGTCGACACTGCGGGCAGTGTCACACGCGGCGGCGCCGATGCGGGCCCGTGTGGCGCCATCCAGCAGCGGTGACGGCGCCTCCTCGATCACCTTCTGGTGCCGACGCTGCAGGCTGCACTCCCGCTCACCGAAATGCACGACGTTGCCGTAGCGGTCGGCCAGCACCTGTACCTCGATGTGCCTGGGCTGCAGGATATATCGCTCGAGGAACAGCGTGTCGTCACCGAACGCCGATGCGGCTTCGCGGCGCGCGGACGCCACGGCGCCCGGCAGTTCCGATGGATCGTTCACCACCCGCATGCCCTTGCCGCCCCCACCCGCCGACGGCTTCACGAGCACCGGATAGCCGATCTCCTCGGCCGCCGCGATGAGTTCGTCGTCCGTTAGACCTGGCCGTGCGATACCGGGCACCACCGGCACGCCGAACTGGCCGACCGTGGCTTTGGCGGTGATCTTGTCGCCCATCGTCTTGATCGCTGCGGTCGGTGGCCCGATGAACGCGATGCCCGCCGCATCGAGGGCCGCAGCGAATTCCGGGTTCTCCGAGAGGAATCCGTATCCGGGGTGGACCGCTTGCGCACGGGTTCGGTGTGCGGCATCGACCACGGCCTCGATGTTCAGGTAGCTGTCGCGGGCCGGAGCCGGCCCAATGCGCACCGCGACGTCAGCTTCGGTGACGTGACGCGCCCCCACGTCGGCGTCGCTGTACACAGCAACCGACCGGACGCCCATCGTCCGTAGCGTCCGGATGACCCTCACCGCGATCTCGCCGCGGTTGGCCACCAGCACCGTGTGAAACGTCGCCGATGTGGGGGCACCTCCCGCTTGCGGGGGACGGCTTGCGTGAAGAGCAGAAGGCATCAGCATCACATCCGGAACACACCGTAGGAAACCGACTCGACCGGGGCCTGGCCGACGACCGAAAGCGCAAGGCCGAGTACCGTTCTGGTGTCGGCTGGATCGATGACGCCGTCGTCCCACAGCCGGGCCGTCGAGTAGTACGGGTTGCCCTGCTCCTCGTACTGCTGGCGGATCGGCGCTTTGAACGCCTCCTGCTCGTCGTCCGACCATGGTGTGCCGGCCGCTTCGAGGGCGTCGGCGCGGACTGTTGCCAGCACCGACGCGGCCTGCTCGCCACCCATCACCGAAATACGGGCATTGGGCCACATCCACAGGAAGCGCGGTGAATACGCGCGGCCGCACATCGAATAGTTGCCGGCTCCGTAGGAGCCCCCGATCACCACAGTCAGCTTCGGCACACGCGCACATGCCACGGCGGTGACCATCTTGGCGCCGTGCTTCGCGATACCGCCCGCTTCGTAGTCTCGGCCGACCATGAACCCGGAGATGTTCTGAAGGAACAGCAGCGGCACCATGCGTTTGTCACACAGCTCGATGAAATGTGCTCCCTTGAGCGCGGACTCGCTGAACAGCACGCCGTTGTTGGCGATGATCCCGACCGGATGACCGTGGATACGGGCAAAGCCGGTGACGAGCGTAGTGCCGTAATCAGCCTTGAACTCCGCGAATTCACCACCGTCGACGATGCGCGTCACGACCTCGTGGACGTCGTAGGGGACGCGCGAATCGATCGGCACCACGTCATAAAGCTCGGTCTGGTCGGCGGTCGCGTCCACCGTCGGCGCGACGTCCCACAGGTAGGGCTGACGGGGACCGAGCGTGGACACAATGCGCCGCACGATATGCAGTGCGTCGCGGTCGTCGTGCGCCAGATGGTCTGTGACACCGGATGTTTTCGAGTGCAGGTCGCCGCCGCCGAGTTCCTCTGCCGTGACCACCTCTCCGGTGGCCGCCTTCACGAGTGGCGGGCCGCCGAGGAAAATCGTCCCCTGGTCGCGGACGATCACCGCCTCATCGCTCATGGCAGGCACGTACGCACCGCCGGCGGTGCACGAGCCGAGCACTGCGGCGATCTGCGGAATGCCCTCGGCGCTCATCGTGGCCTGGTTGTAGAAGATCCGGCCGAAGTGCTCGCGATCCGGGAAGACGTCGTCCTGCTTCGGCAGGAATGCGCCGCCGGAGTCGACGAGATAGATGCACGGCAGCCGGTTCTGCCGCGCGACTTCCTGGGCGCGCAGGTGCTTCTTCACCGTGATCGGGTAGTAGGTGCCGCCCTTGACCGTCGCATCGTTGGCGACGATGACGCACTCCCGGCCGGACACCCTGCCGATGCCGGTGATGATTCCGGCACCCGGAGACTCGTCGTCGTACATGCCGTCAGCGGCCAGCGGCGAAAGCTCAAGGAGGGGGCTCCCGGCGTCGAGCAGGCCGTCGACACGGTCACGCGGCAGCAGCTTTCCCCGGCTGACGTGTCGCTCGCGGGCCCGCTCCGGGCCGCCAAGGGCCGCCACAGCGAGTTTGCCGCGCAGCCGACCGACGAGCGCTAGATGCTCGTCGCGATTCGAGACCCGAGATGCCACGTCCGTGCCCTGAAGATGAGTTAATGTCGACTAACCGACGCTATGTTAGTTACGATTAACCGAAATGTCCACCACCGCGCACGCCGAGACCCGCCGCAGCAGGCTCAAATCCGACCGACGGTCGAAGCTGCTCGCGGCCGCCGAGCGCCTCATCGCCGAGCGTGGGTATATGGCGGTGCGGTTGGAGGACATCGGGTCTGCCGCAGGAGTCAGCGGGCCGGCGATCTACCGGCATTTCCCGAACAAAGAGGCGCTGCTCGTCGAGCTGTTGGTCGGTGTCAGCACCCGTCTGCTGGCCGGCGCGCAGGCGGTCGTCTCGGAGGCGCCCGACGTCGACGCCGCGTTCGACGGGCTCGTGGATTTCCATCTCGATTTCGCGCTCGGCGAGCCTGATCTCATTCGTATCCAGGACCGCGACCTCGCGCATCTTCCGGACCGAGCCAGGCGTCAGGTGCGTAAGGCACAGCGGCAGTACGTGGAAGTGTGGGTCGAGTTGTTGCGCGAACGTGACGGCATTGACGAGAGCGACGCTCGGTTGATGGCCCACGCCGCTTTCGGGCTTCTGAACTCGACACCGCACAGTCTCAAAGCGGACGGCGCCAGGAACGCAGCAGTTTCGCGGTCTCGCGGAGTCTTACGGGCGATGACCATGGCCGCCCTTGCGGGCGGCCATCACGGCGACTTCCGCTAGTACCAGTATCGGCGGCCGGCGACGGGACGGCCGACTCGACCGAGAAGCCAGAGCACAACACCGATCACGATCAAGATGATGCCGATCACTTCGAGGGGCTGGCTGATCGTGCTGTGGACTAGATAGCCGACGAGGAACAGAATGATTCCGACGACGATCATGTCACTCCAATCTCTAGGCCACTTGCTGCCAATAGTTCAGAAGGCCGCTACTTGCTGGGCTGCGGCAGATTGCAGTCCGTCACCTTCGGATTCACGCCGAAGTAGTTGAGGGGCCCTGCGATGACTGTCAGAGCGATCGTGCCCGCTGAG
The DNA here is from genome assembly GCA_963744085.1 of uncultured Actinomycetota bacterium. Taxonomy (GTDB): domain Bacteria; phylum Actinomycetota; class Actinomycetes; order Mycobacteriales; family Mycobacteriaceae; genus Mycobacterium. Next base: position 306,618 of record CAVUSK010000004.1, on the reverse strand, counting down.
GCGCAGTTCTCAGCGCCTGTCTTGAAGTAATCGCGCTGAAACGCAGCGAACGCGCCGATCAGCAGCCAGATCACGACAATCAAACCGACAATCCCACTACCACGCATCTTTCGTGCCTCCTCCGCAGCTTCCGGTGCATTGCGGTTACCCGACCGTTAAAACTTCAAACCTGAGCGTATCTACGACGCGGCGCGCCTGGCTGAGAACGCGTCGTTGAGCCACTCGGCGATCGCGGCGGTCATCACCGCACGATTCTCCCGCTTCTCGATGTCGTGCCCGTCGTCGTCGAACAACAGGAACCGGACCTGCCGGCCGGCTTGGAGCAACGCCTCGACGATCTGCTCGGATTCACTGACCGGCACGTTGGTGTCGTGAGCACCGTGAACGACCAGCAGTGGAGCCGTCAGCGAGCTGACTCGGCGCAGCGGCGACAACTCCTCCAGCAACTCGCGATCCCACACGGGGTGACCATATTTCGGATAGGCCCACGCAGCGATCCATGGTTCGGTGTTGCGGTAGAACGTGGTCAGGTCGCTCATGCCGCAAATGCTGATCCCGGCCGCGAACAACGCGGGATGAAAAGCCATCGCCGCCAACGTCAGATAGCCGCCATATGACCATCCACCGCAGGCGATGCGGTCAGGGGCGGCCAACTCTGCGTCGACCAGGAAGCGCACGCACTCGGCGACGTCATCGATCGCGGCGAACCGCTTCTCCTTGTCGTCGGCGTGCACGAAGCTGCGGCCGAATCCGCCCGAACCTCTGACATTCGGTGCCAACACCGTGATTCCGGCGTTGAGCAGTTCCGGGAAGATCTCGCTGTAATCCGGCCGGGACTGGCCCTCCGGGCCGCCGTGCAGGTAAACGAGCGCTCCAGTCGGATCCCCCGACGCCCGATGCAACCACGCAGTGAAGGTCAGCCCGTCGGACCCGATGATCGTCTCGAGCGACGGACCTACGGCCGACCTGCTGACCACAGGACCTCGGCTCGGTTCGCGTTCGATGCGCTGCCATTCCCGTGACCGCGGATCGACCAGCTCGACCGTCCGCGGCAGCGAGGGACTTTGGACGGTCAATGCAACCATCGATCCGCCCGCGCTGATCGACAGCTCCCCGGCGACCATGCCCGGCAGCGGGATTGGCTCGTGAAGTGTGTTGTCGGTGTATTCGAGAATCTGTAATTCGCTGCAGCCGTGAATATTCCACAGTAACGCGATCGTGGACAGATCGTCGCTGACGATGAACTCCTCCAGATCACACTCCGGACGCTCGGCCACCACGTAATACGACACCCCTTCGGCAGTCGCAGTGACTTCCAGCAGCCGCGCATGCTCGCAGCCGTTGTCACTGCGAACCAGCACGCGCACATAACCTTCCGTGCTGTTCACGCCGTACGTCTTCGCCGGGTAGTACAGTTGCGTCTCTTCGCCGGTGTGCCCGCAGCGAATCCTGCGAGGCTGATGATCGTCGAGGATGGTGCCGAAGTCTGTCGTCGATCCGGGATCTGATGGAAGCAAGGCGATTTCGGTCAATCCGCGCAGGAGGAGCAACTCTCGATAGCCGCGGGGACCGACCCGCACCAGCGACGTGCCAGCCCACGCGTCGACCAGCCGGCCACCCGACCGGCGGTCCAGCACAATGCGGTTGCCGTCGGCGGGGTCGATCAGGCAGGCCTGCCCGACACCGTCCTCGCCCAATAGCACCGCGGCGACCCTGGTGCCGTCCCACGCCACCAACTCGGCCATCCCGGAATCCTCGAAGTCGATGCGACGTGCCATACGGTCGTCGGGATCCGTTGTTACGACCCAGATCTGAGATCGCACGCTGCCTTCGGGAGCGACTTGGCACGCCAGCCAGTGCCCGTCCGCCGAATGGATCACCCGTTCGACCGGACCATCCACCGGAAGCACGACATCACGCGACGAATCCCCTGCAAGCGGGAGGTGCCCCCACGCCCGCCGACCCAAAAATCGTTGCACGGCACGGGGATAGCCGCCGTCATCGACGATGTGCGCGAACGCGGTCGCATCCGGGGAAAGCGACGCTCCGTAGCTCGCGCGCACCGCGTGCTGCATGAAATCTAGCTTTCCATGCTCTGCAGCCACATCTCAAGCACACCAAGCTGCCACAGAGAGTTGGCCCCGAGTGTGGTTCGGCCCTCGTTCGGCGCCTTCAGCAGTGCGTCGAGAGTCTCCCGCCGGTATAGGCCGCGGCTCCTCGCCGCATCGTTCGTCAGCGCGTCACGGACGAGATCGAGCACCTCACCGTCGAGGTGACGAATGCCGGGCACCGGGAAGTAACCCTTGGTGCGGTCGATGACCTCGGTGGGCAGCAGAGCTCTCGACGCCTCCTTGAGCACACCCTTGCCGCCGGAGGCGAGCTTGAACTCGGGCGGGCAGGTTGCGGCGAGTTCGACGAAGTCGTGGTCGAGGAACGGCACCCTGGCCTCCAGGCCCCACGCCATCGTCATCGTGTCGACGCGCTTGACCGGGTCATCCACCAGCATGACCTCGGTGTCCAGCCGCAACGCCGCGTCGACCGCGGTGTCAGCACCCGGAGCGCGCTGATGCTTGGCGACGAATTCGCGGCTCGCGTCGACGTCAACGCAGTAGTCGGGCGCAAAGATCGACATCACGCCGGAGTGGTCGCGGTCGAAGAAGACTTTGGCGTAGGCGTCGGTGACCTCCTCGCGGGTGATGTTGGCCAACGGTGGGTACCAGTCATAGCCGGCAAGTATCTCGTCGGCACCTTGGCCCGACTGCACCACCTTGATCGACTTGCTGACTTCCTCGGAGAGCAGATAGAACGCGACGCAGTCGTGGCTGACCATCGGTTCGCTCATCGCCGCAATGGTTTTCGGCAGCGCGGGCACCAACCGCGAGTTGTCGATGTGGATCTTGTTGTGGTCGGTGTCGAACGCCTTGGCCACCATGTCCGAGTAGTAGTACTCGTCACCCGATTGGCCGCCCGCGGAGTCGAATCCGATGCTGAACGTGGCAAGGCCGTGCTGGCCCTGCTCGGCGAGCAGTGCCACCACCACGGAGGAGTCGATGCCACCAGACAGCAGAACGCCAACCGGGACGTCGGCCACCATCCGGCGGCTGACCGCGACACGCAACGCGTCGATCAGAGCGTCCTGCCAGTCCTGCATCGACCACGCCTTGCGATCCGGTTCGCGGCGGAATTCCGGTGTCCAGTACACCTTGTCGGTGTACCGCCCGTCCCGCTCGATCACCCGCACGGTGGCGGGCGGCAACTTGCGCACTCCCCGATAGATGGTGCGTGGGGCAGGAACAACGGCGTGGAAGCTCATGTAATGGTGCAGCGCATGCCGATCCAATTCGGTGTCCACGTCACCGCCCTCGAGCAGCGCGCGAACCGACGAGGCGAACCGCAGCCTGCCCGGTGACTCGGCGATGTAGAGCGGCTTGATGCCCAGCCGGTCGCGGCCGAGGGTCACCACCCCGGAGTCGTGGTTGACGAGGGCGAACGCGAACATGCCCTTGAACCGCTCGACGCAACGCGTACCCCACTTGTGGAACGCCTTGATGAGGACCTCGCTGTCCGCGGTGGAGAAGAAGCGGTAGCCGTCTGCCTGCAGTTCGGTGCGCAGCTCCTTGTAGTTATAGATGCAGCCGTTGAACACCAGCGTCAGGCCCAGCTCGCTGTCGACCATCGGCTGCGCGCCGTGGGACGACAGGTCGATGATCGACAACCGTCGATGCCCGAACGCAACCGGCCCGTGAGCGACGATTCCGTCCGAATCCGGCCCGCGCGACACCATCGCGCGGGTCATCCGTGCCACCGCCCCCACGTCCGCCGAGTGCCCGTCGAATCGGATCTCTCCGCAGATACCGCACATGCTCCGCGACCCTACGCCGGTTCCGCAGGTACCCTCGCAGCCATGAGGTGGATATGACGGATGCGCCGCGGCCCGGCTCACCGTCGGACCCCACCAATGCCCACCAAGACCCTTATCAGGCCTACCCCGACCCGGCCTATGCGGGCAGCGCTCCCTACGGCCCCAGCTACTCCCCCACCTCGATGGCACCGGGTCCGTCGCCGACCGAACCCCTCCCGCAGTACTGGACGCAGACCTATCCGCAAACCGGCGCCGCGCCCACCATCGGTGATCAGCCTCCCGAACCACCCCGCGGTCCACGTCCCTGGTTGTGGGCAGCCTCGGGGTTCGTTCTGGCCGTTGTCCTCGGGATCGTCGTCTGGTTGGTCTTCGTGAACACGAACCCGTCGAGGCAGGCGACGTCGATTCCGGCCGGGCCGCAGTCGACTACGGCGCGGACGCCCGCACCGACCACGACGAGGTCATCGACGCCACCGATCCTGCCGTTCCCGATACCGTCCCTTCCGATGCCGACGGCGCCGAGCACGAGCAGTAGCGGGGAGACCGAGCCGGTGGTCTATGAGGTCGACGGCGACGGCCGGGCGATCAACATCACCTATGTCGACACCGGCGGGGTGATGCAGACGGAGTTCAACGTGCTACTTCCGTGGCATAAGGAAGTGGACCTGACCAAGCCCGCGAAGGAGTCGGCAAGCGTCACGGTGATCAATGCCGGCCGCAACGTCACGTGCAAGATCTCGATCGGGGGCGTCGAGGTTCAGGAACGCAGCGGCGCGGTGCTCACAGTCTGCAGCCCGTTGGGTTAGCCCCGCTTCGCAGCCGCCGGCGTGCGCACCAACAGCATCGCCACGAATCCTGCTGCCAGCACCACAAGCAGTCCGCCTATGCCGGCACGGTCGGCGCCGAACGCGTCAACGAACGTGGAGAACATCAACGGCGCCAGGAACAGAGCAGCTCGGCCCGTTGTGGTGTAGAGACCGAACGCCACGCCTTCCTTGCCGGGAGCGGTCATTCGCAGCAGCAGTGTTCGCGCGGACGACTGCGTCGGACCGATGAACAGGCACAGCAGCAGACCGCAAATCCAGAAAGCCGTGGCACCCGACAACGTCAGCAGCGCAGAGCCGACCGCGATCATCGCGGCCAGCGAGCCGAGGATGATCTTCTTTGACCCGACGTGATCGTCGAGCAGTCCACCCAAGACCGCCCCTACCGCGGCCACCACGTTGGCCGACACCCCGAACAGCAAGACGTCGGCCGCGGAGAGATCGAACACGGTGCGGCCGAGCACGCCGCCGAACGTGTACACGCCCATCAGTCCGTCCCGGAATACCGCGCTCGCCAACAGGTAGTACACGACGTTGCGGTCTCGGTGCCATTCGGAGACGATGTCCGACCACAGCTTGCGATAAGCACCCAGGACGCCGGTCTTTCGTGGTTGAACATGGTCGATGTCGGCCGATGGCGGGGGCGCGATCAGCACCGGTAGCGCGAACACCGCCATCCAGGCAGCTGTCATCAGCATCGCCGCGCGCACGTTCTGCCCGTCGCCGGTCGGGATTTCCAGCAGCCCGCGCGTGGGCCCGTCGCCGGTCATGAACCCTGCGTAGACCACAAGTAGCAGCACCATGCTGCCGACATATCCTGCGGCCCAACCGAATCCGGAAATGCGTCCGGATGTCTCCGGTGTCGCCAGCTGCCGCAGCATCGCGTTGTAGGGAACGCTGGCCAAGTCGCTGCACGCCGACGTCAGGGCGAGGAGCACGAAGCCCGGCAGAAGGTAGCGCGGGTCGTCGCGGATCAGGCTCATCCCTGAGGTCAGCAGCACCAACGTCGCAGTGAGAACACCCAGCGTTCGTCGGCGTCGCTGCGGCACATCCACCCACACTCCGGTGACGGGCGCGAGCAATGCGACCGCAACCCCCGCAACCATGAGGGTGCGGCCGAGCCAACTCGCCGGTGTGGTTGTGCCCGGCAGGTTCTCCCCGACAGTGCCCGTGAGGTAGACACTGAACACAAATGTGACGACGACCGCGTTCAGGCCCGTCGACCCGCAGTCCCACAACGCCCAAGCGAGCACGCGCGACCGGAGGCTGGGGCTGGGGCTGGGGCTGGGGCTGCCCATGGTGGGTGAGCCTATCCACCGTCTGTCTACGATCTTCGACATGCCAGTACCCGCACCCAGCCCGGACGCACGCGCCGTCGTCACCGGAGCTTCCCAGAACATCGGCGAGGCGCTGGCCACCGAGCTGGCCGCCCGTGGAAACCACCTGATCGTCACAGCGCGCCGCGAGGATCTGCTGAACGCGCTGGCGACGCGCCTCACCGACCGTTACGGCGTGACGGTCGAGGTGCGGCCCGTGGATCTCGCCGACCCGGCCGAGCGCGCGAAGCTGTGCGACGAGCTGGCCTCACGAAACATCTCCATCCTGTGCGCGAACGCGGGGACCGCGACGTTCGGGCCGGTCGCATCACTCGATCCGGCCGACGAGAAGGCGCAGGTTGCGCTGAATGTCCTTGGGGTGCATGACCTTACGCTGGCCGTGCTACCCGGCATGGTTGCACGGGGAGCCGGCGGCATTCTGATTTCCGGTTCCGCAGCAGGCAATTCACCGATTCCCAACAACGCCACCTACGCAGCCACCAAGGCGTTCGTCAACACGTTCAGCGAGTCGCTGCGTGGCGAGCTGAAGAAGGCCGGCGTGCACGTCACGCTGCTGGCCCCGGGACCCGTGCGGACCGCCCTGCCCGAGGCCTCGGAGGAATCGCTCGTCGAGAAGCTCGTGCCGGATTTCCTGTGGATCTCAACCGAACACACCGCGAAGCTGTCGCTGGACGGCTTGGAGCGCAACAAGATGCGCGTCGTGCCGGGGATGACGTCCAAAGCGATGTCGGTGGCCAGCGGTTACACGCCGCGCGCGATCGTGGCGCCGATCGTCGGCGCGTTCTACAAGAAGCTGGGCGGCGGCTAGCCTGCGTTGCGTCAGCGCCGGCGGCGGCCGGTGCCGAAGATACTGCGGGTGATCTCGCGACCGGCCACGGTGGCGGCCGAGCGGATGAAACTCCTGAAAGCCGAGCTTTCCAGCACCTCCTGCACCTTGCCGGGCTCGGCCGCTTTCTTCGCGGTTACCTGACCCGAGGCAGTGGCGGCGCCCGTGTACGGCGGCGGCAGCGCCTCGCCCGCGGCAGGCGGCGGCGCCAGCCTGGCCTGCAACATCTCGTAAGCCGAGTCGCGGTCGATCGTCTGGCCGTACTTCGCTTGCAGCGGACTGGCTTTGGCGGCGGCCGCGATCGCGTCGGGGCCGATCGTGTCCATCAGCGAACGCGGCGAACGCATCCGGGTCCACGCCACCGGAGTCGGTGCGCCCTTCTCCGACAGCACCGTGACGATCGCCTCGCCGATGCCGAGCGAGGTCAGCGCCGACTCCAGGTCGTACACATCGGTCTTCGGATACGTGCGCACCGTCTTGGACAGCGCCTTCTGGTCGTCGGGGGTGAACGCCCGCAGCGCGTGCTGGACCCGCGCGCCCAGCTGCGACAGCACGTCGTTGGGCACGTCGGTGGGCAACTGCGTGCAGAAGAACACGCCGACCCCCTTGGAGCGGATCAGCTTGACGGTCTGCTCGACCTGTTCGAGGAACGCCTTCGACGCGTCGGTGAACAGCAGGTGCGCCTCGTCGAAGAAGAACACCAGCTTGGGCTTGTCGACGTCGCCGACCTCTGGCAGGAACGTGAACAGGTCGGCCAGCACCCACATCAGGAACGTCGAGAACATCACCGGTCGCGCGGCCTGGTTGCCCACCTCGAGCAGCGTGATGACGCCGCGACCCTGCGCGTCGAGGCGCATCAGGTCCTGGGGATCGAGCTCCGGTTCGCCGAAGAACGTGTCGGCGCCCTCGGCCTGCGAGGTTGACCAGCGCGCGCAGGATGACGCCGGCGGTGGTCGGCGACACCGCCCCGAGCGTCTTCAGTTCGGGCTTGCCCTCGTCGCTGGTCAGGATACGCGATGACCTCGCGCAGGTCCTTCAGGTCGAGCAGCGGCAGACCCTTCTGGTCGGCCCAGTGGAAGATCAGCCCCAGCGTGGACTCTTGAGTCTGCGTTCAGTCCCAACACTTTTGACAGCAGGATGGGCCCGAAGCTGGAGATCGTGGCTCGTACCGGTACGCCGACGCCGCCGGTGCCGAGCGAGAGGAACTCGACCGGGTAGACAGTCGGGGCCCAGTCGTCGCCGGTGTCCTTGGCGCGGGCGGCGATCTTGTCGTTGGCCACGCCTGGTTGCGACAGACCGGACAGGTCACCCTTGATGTCGGCCATCATCACCGGCACGCCGGCGGCGCTGAGCTGCTCGGCCATCACCTGCAGCGACTTCGTCTTGCCGGTGCCGGTAGCTCCCGCCACCAGGCCGTGCCGGTTCACGGTCGCCAGCGGGATGCGGATGCGGGCGGTCGGGTCGACGGTGCCGTCGACGACGACGCGTCCCGAGCTCCAGCGCCTGGCCCTCGACCGAGTAGCCAGCGGCGATCTGCTGGGCGGGCGAAGGTGTGGATTGTGTGCTCATCGCCCCCAGACACTACTGCCGAGGGCCTCCAATGGCGGCCCTGCGGCGGCGAGACGCCTACTGTTGAGCGCTGTGCGCGACGAAGTGGTGTGGATCGACTGCGAGATGACCGGGCTTGACCTGGGCAAGGACCGGCTCATCGAGATCGCGGCATTGGTCACCGACGGTGATCTGAACGTCCTCGGCGACGGTGTCGACGTGGTGATCCGGGCCGACGAGGACGCCCTTTCGGGAATGATCGAGGTGGTCACCGAGATGCACACCCGCTCGGGCCTGATCGACGAGGTTCGGTCCTCGACCATCGACGTCGCCCAGGCCGAGGCGATGGTGCTCGACTACGTCAAGGCACATGTGCGGCAGGCGAAAACGGCTCCGCTGGCGGGTAATTCGATCGCCACCGACCGCGGCTTCATCGCCCGCGACATGCCCGCGCTCGATGGCTACCTGCACTACCGGATGATCGACGTCAGCTCGATCAAGGAGCTGTGCAGGCGATGGTATCCGCGCATCTACTACGGCCAGCCGGAGAAGGGGCTCACCCACCGGGCCCTCGCCGACATTCACGAATCGATCCGTGAACTGCAGTATTACCGCCGCGCCGCGTTCGTGCCTGCCCCCGGACCGTCCGCCAGCGAGGTCGCCGCCATCGCCGCGGAGATCGACCCGTCAGCAGACGTGGATTCGGCTCCAGAGGCCACGAGCGACTAATATCGCCATCGCCGCCGCTCATCGCGGGCCGGCGGCGATGGTGAGTGTAGTTCAGCTGGTAGAGCACCAGGTTGTGGTCCTGGAAGTCGCGGGTTCGAGTCCCGTCACTCACCCCAAAGGTCACGTACCGGCGTTACCGGCCTTCCACTGTTCCCATGGAATGTTCCAGTCGCCGAGTCCTTCGGTGCCCGGCAACGTCCCACCTACCGTGTTGACGATTTCGACGATGTCGCCGCGCTTGGTGTTGTTGTAGAACCAGATCGCGTTGCTGGGGCTGACGTTCAAGCAGCCGTGGCTCGTGTTGGTGTTGCCTTGTGCGCCCACGGACCACGGTGCGGAGTGCACGAAGATCCCGCTGTAGGAGATCTGGGTGGCCCAGTCGACGTCGGTGCGATATCCGTTGGGCGAGTTGACGGGAACGCCGTAGGTCGACGAGTCCATGATGATGTGCGTGAACCGGTCGCCCACGATGTAGACGCCGTTGTTGGTCGGCGTGCTGTTCTTGCCCATCGAGGTGGGCATCTCCCTGACCACCTCGCCGTTGCGGCGCACGGTGACCGTCTTCGTGTTGTCATCGGCGGTGGCGATCACCTCGTCGCCGATGGAGATATGCGTCTTGGCGTCCTCCTGGCCGAACAGACCATTTCCCATGTCGACCCCGTAGATGTTGACGGCTACGTCCACCTGCGTGCCGGGCTTCCAGTAATTCTCTGGGCGCCAACGCAACTCCCGGTTGTTCAGCCAGTAGAACGCGCCCTCCACTGGAGGATTCGTAGTGATCTTGATGGCGCGCTGGGCCGCCAGCCGGTTCGGGATGTTCTCGTCGAAGCGGATCGCGACCGGCTGGCCGACGCCCACCACCTCGCCGTCGTTCGGCAATAGGTAGGCCGAGGTCAGGTTATCCGGCGAATGCGTTTTGAACGTCATGTGCTGGCGCGCAGTACCGCTGAGGCCGAGCGCTTCGGCGGTCAACGTGTACTGCTTGTTGTAACCGAGCGGTTCGGTGGTCGACCATGTCAGGCCATCCGGGCTGAGCTTGCCTTCCACCGGCTCACCGTCGGGGCGGACCATACTGACGGCTCCCAGCACACCGTCCTCGGCAGTGACCGTCACCGGCTGGTCGACCGCGACGCCGACCGCGCCGTCGGTGACGGACGCCTGCAGTTTGGGAACGAGCAGATCGGCGTACGGGGTGCCCTTGTCGGTAATGACCTTCGGAGCCGGAGGGGGCGTGTTGCTGTTGCAGCCACTGGCCGCGAGAACCAAGGCCGGTAGTACCGCGAGCGCCACCGACCAGAACCGATACGGGCGCCGACGGGTCGCAGAATGGACCTGCCACATACCTTGCTCCACCTCACTACGCGGCTAACTCGCTGGCATTCTTGGCAATAGTCTAAGGGCAAGATTGGTGTGCGGCGCGCCACCGAGCCGTTGCCACGACAGGTGCCAGGTTTCGCGGGTGGACGCTAGCCTGTTATTGTCGCTCGTCGACGCGCCGTTAGCTCAGTTGGTAGAGCAGCTGACTCTTAATCAGCGGGTCCGGGGTTCGAAACCCTGACGGCGCACCACCCAAAACCGCAGGCAGAGCGGGGTTTTCGGCATTCGATGTAGTCTGCTGGCGAACCGATTTCGGCCCAAATCGGCGAAAAAGCTTCCACAAAACCTCCACGCTGCGGGGAGACCTTCGTCACAGCAAACCCGCGCTGCCTGGCACGTCGGCGTGACTTGTCGGTGAGTCGAACTACCGTCGGGCTATGGCGAAGGTGCGCAATGTAGAGCTGGGGTGGTCATCGCGATCCTGGTCGCGCTAGCTGTGTTGTGGGCCACCGGCTCGCTCGGCCCGGTCTATCGGTGGTTAGTTGTACTTAGGAGTCACTCGATTTCGCGCGCAGTTAGTTCGGAGACAGCACGCTACTGCTGCCGGAGCTCAGAACTCATTAGTCGCGTGTTTATGAACCACGTATTGTTCGGGCGCGCAATGGATTTAGCGAATCCGAATTGCCGTCAGGCTGACACCCGCCACCCATTGCCATGTGTTGCCTGTGGGAGGACGATGAAGTAGTCCGGCGGCGCCGTCGGGACGCTGCCCCACATACAACGGAGGCAGATCATGTATGCACGAAGCACCACCATCCAGGGGCAGCCCTCGTCCATTGACGCCGGTATCGCGCATACGCGCGACAGCGCGATGCCCGCGCTCGAGGGCATCGACGGGTGCGTTGGCTTGTCCCTATTGGTCGACCGAACGTCCGGCCGCTGCATTGTTACCACCTCCTGGGAGTCCGAGGAGGCGATGCGCGCAAGCGAGGAGTCCATTCGGCCGATTCGTGACCGGGCCGCCGAGCTTTTGGGTGGTAGCAGGCAGGTCGAGGAATGGGAGATCGCTGCCATGCATCGCGAGCACTGCGCGAGTGAGGGCGCCTGTGTCCGAGCCACCTGGGTCAAGGTCGGCGCGGATCAGATCGACCGAGGCATCGACTTCTACAAGATGACGATCCTGCCCGCCCTCGAGGAACTGGAAGGTTTCTGCAGTGGCAGCCTGCTAGTCGACCGAGCATCCGGTCGTGGCGTGGCCTCGGCGACCTTCGACAGCGTCGAAGCGATGGAGCGGAACAAGGACCAGTTGGACAGGATCAGAGCTACGGGCAGTCAGGAAGCACGCGCAGAGGTGCTCGACGAGTGCGACTTCGAGTTGGCGGTTGCACACCTGCGTGTGCCCGAGATGGTCTGACCGGCTGCAGGTGCCCCGACCAAAGGTATAGTGTCCGATTCAGCAACTAACGAAGAGCGAGCCTTAAAATCCACTCCGCGCCTTTAGGCGCTTTCTGTACTAACCCTGCCGCCGCATCGGAACGACGTTGGTGACCGACGACGGAACCGGACGGCGCAATGGTGCCGCCTTGCCACCGTCGCCCTCGGTGATGTAGTCAGCGTAGACAGTCAGTGTCGTCACATAGCTGGCGTGCCCGAGCATCTTGGACACCGCCATGTAGTGCTCCCCCGCGGTCAAACTCATCACCGCGAACGTGTGCCGCAGATCGTGCCACCGCACGTGACCCAACCCCAACGCCGCCAAGGCGGGGGCCAGATAGTGCTTGGCGATCCCGCCCGGGTCCACCGGCACCGACCACTTGTAGCCCGACGACGGCGCGACGCGGACCGCTGGCGCGTGCGGGTCGGCCCTGACGTAGCGGCGGTCCGGCTGGCCGGTCCTGGCGCTGACCCTCGCGTTCTGGTCGGCCACCATCGGCCGAACCGGCTCTATCTCGTCACGTGATAAATGTTGCGGCACAGGCTCAGTCATCCCGTAACGGCCGGGAAACAACGGAGCGGCCGGATCGTGGTCGGCCGACGTTGGGTCGCCGTGCGGATGATCGTTGGCCAGATACGCGCGCAGATCATCAGCCAGCCACGAGTCAATCGGCACCACCCGGCGCGACTTGGCCGACTTCGGCGTCGAGGTCTCCCACCCACCGCGCACGGCCCGACGCGTCCGCGTCAACGACACCTGACCCGCCGAACCGGGCACCTGCGGCAACGTCAGATCACCGACGTTCAAACCCGCCAGTTCACCGGCCCGCAGTCCGGTGAACGCGGTGAACATGACGACTAGGCCGTAGATCGGATGGCCTTGGATGCGGCCGACGTGATCGGCCACCGCCGCGATCTCGGGTGCGGTCAGCGGCCGGGCGGTGAACGGCTCGGCATCGGGATCGGTCCGCCGGGTGCGGGGCACCGACGCGCACGGGTTCGCGGTGATCGCGCCATCGACGACCGCCACATCGAGAATGCGTCGCAGCGTCGTGAATGCGTGCTTGACCGTCGACCGGGAAAGCCGCACCAGCTCGGCGTCCGCGTCGGTCGTGCCCTTCGGCCGGGCATGGGCGGGTCGCGGCCTCGGTGCCATCAGCTCCGCCCGCCAGCGTCGTACGTCGGCAGCGGTGATCGACGCAACGGCCTTGTCTCCCAATGGCTCTGCCACATAGCGGCGGTAGTTGGCGCGGTAATCGGCCAGCACGCGCGGTTTGACCTGACCGGCCAGCCCATCCAGCCACGCATCGGCGTAGTGGCACAGCGGCCGGTTACCGGCGTCACGCTGCACGGCCGGTGAGTACCCGCGCGCTATTTTCGGGTTGATCTCGTCAACGCGGTCGGCTCCGGCCTCGCGGGTGTCAAACGTCTCCTGGCGGCGCACCATCTTGAGTGGCCCATCGGGCCGGCTTGCATAGCGCGGGATCGGTTGGCCGTCGTCGTCGCGGGCGATCTCGTACCACTCGACGCGGTAGCGCTTGGTCGGTCGCCCACGCTCGTCGCGGCGGTTGCTGTTGACAGTGGTTATCCATGCCATCGGTCAGCCTCTCGGTTCGGTGGGGAATGTGAGGATGGTCGCGCCCGGTGTGCCGCATTCATACCGCGACGGCGCTCGCTGGCGAGCGTTGTTCTCGTGCTTCGTCCGCCATCCATGAGCTGCCGCATGCGAATTTCGTGGATCGCGTCCCTTTCGGCGTTGTCCAGCGCCAGCGACCACGGTTGTAGGACGGGCTCGATGCTTTCGCAACGCTCATCTGCTTCGGTCATGTCGGGTACCAATGCGTTCCAGACGTCGTGCTTCATGTGCTTGAACACATAGTGGCCGATTTCTGTCATGATCTCGTGTGAGACTAGGCGTGGCGGGTTCTTTCGCCGCATCAGCGAGCCGGTGACCGGCCGCGACCATGTCATCGTGTAGGGCAGATGGGTCCAACACCCCTGCCATGGGCGGGCATCGCCCATGATTTCCGCATAGGTCGTCATGCTCGCAATCATGCGTGTCGCCACCGACATATTTGGCGCTGCGAACGACCGGATACACGTGCTGACGGACAGCCTCGTCGAACACGATCAGCGCGCTGTCACCGGCACCGCGATCTCGTTGCGTCGCAGGAAGGGGATGGTCCACGGCGGATCGTAGAACCATGCGACCGGCGTGTCGGTGGGACTCCAGTCGGTGTCCTCCAACGCGCGCAACAGCTCAGCAGTATGGGCCGCGACCGCGTCGGGGCTGCGGTCGCCGGTGAAACGCAGCACCGCCACCGTCTCGGCCGGCACCTCAACCAACTTCACCGCCACATCGTTGGGCGTGGGCAGCATGTCCATCGTCCATTCCGCAGGCATGAAGAACCGGATGACCCACGCGCCCCCCGGGCTGGTCGCCTGCGCTACCGGTGCCGTCATGGCGATTTTCTCGCCCCCGCTTCCCTTTCCGGGCTGCTGGGTGACCGGGGCCGTCATGGCGATCTTGGCCCGGCCCTGGTTGGCGCCGAAGATGTAGCCGGCGAGGCGCCGGAATCCGGCATTGCGCGCCGCTTCCTCGTCCGCGGAGATCGTGGTCTCGGCGGCGATGCGCGGCCCGTAGCGGCGGATCTCGAGCCCGTGGGTCACCTGCTCCACGGAGTGACGTGGCTCCTCGGTCCCGGTGCGCACCCCGACCACCGAACAACAGGCCTTCACCAGCTCGGATACCAGTGTCACAACCCGCGCCATGGCCGCCCGTCCCTTTGCTGTTCCGATCATCACGCCAAAATGATGCTGCTGCCGCGGTCGGATCGACTCGACCGCGCACTTTACGTTACGCGCGATGGCGGGCTGGTCCCAAGCCCTCACGGGGAGCGGAAATGACTGGACCACAGGACTCTCATAGGGGTCCATTGTTGTGAGTGCTTGGCGGGCAGCCTCTTTCACCGGCTCCGGGTATCCGGCGGTGACGTCCGGCTGAGTCATTGCGCTGGCGGCCGACTGAGTTCCGCCTTTTCGGCGAACGTGAGCAGCTCGGCCGTCGTCGCCACGATGTGCACGGTGTCGACGGCGAACGTGTTCGCGGTCCGCACGACACCGCCGATGTTCGCGTCGTGGCCGAAGTTCTCGATCGCGACATGCAGCGGGTGCCTGCGGGTGTCGATGTCGGCGACGATGGCCTCGCGGGTCCAGTACCGGTATGCGTCGACGACGTTGCGGGTGTCGCCGTCGCGCAGCAGCCGCGGGTCGTAGCGCGGATCGTCGGGCAGCGGGCCGTGCCAGGGTCCGACGCCTTGGGTTTCTGATCCCCACTCCGTGGGGCCGGACTCGCTCACGACGACATAATCCGTCTCTTCTCCCATCCGCAGCGGACCGGGTTCCGAATGACTGTGTGAGAGCAACGAGGCGACGACCGTCGCACGACACGGGAGGTTCAACAAAGATGCGCAGCAATTCACAACGGGTGGTCCTGGTCGGTGGCGCCGCGGCGATCGCCGCAGCCGCAGCATTGCCGCTGTTAAGCGGTACTGCCAGCGCCGAGCCGATGACCAGTCTGGTCGGGCCTGGGTGCGCCAGCTATGCGCAGAAGGTGCCCGCCGGACCTGGATCGGTGGCGGGAATGGCTCAGGATCCGGTCGCGGTGGCCGCGTCGAACAACCCACTGCTGACCACGCTGACCGCCGCGGTGTCCGGGAAACTGAACCCGAACGTCAACCTCGTCGACACGCTCAATGGTGGGCAGTTCACCGTGTTCGCTCCCGTGGACGACGCGTTCGCGAAGCTACCGCCCGCCACCGTCGACTCGCTCAAGACCGACTCGACCGGACTGACGAACATCCTCACCTATCACGTGGTGCCCGGACAGATCAGCCCGAGCAACATCGACGGCACCTACAAGACGGTGCAGGGCGAGTCGGTCACGGTGACCGGCATGGGTGACAGCATCAAGGTCAACAACGCGTCGGTGATCTGCGGCGGCGTGCAGACGGCCAATGCGACGGTCTACCTGATTGACTCGGTCTTGATGCCGCCGGCGCAGTGACGACGAAGTCGTAGCGCCGAGCCCGTCGCCGTGCGACAGTGGCGGTGTGTACATCGCGGTCGTGATCCTCGCGGTCGGTGCGCATTTCGCGTTCCTGATCTATGTGGCGAGCGGCGGGTTCCTCGCGCTGCGCTGGCGGCGCACCATCTGGCTGCATGTGCCGGCGGTGCTGTGGGGAATCGGCGTGGTCGTGTTGCATTTCCCCTGCCCGCTGACATGGCTGGAGGGTTTGGCGCGCGCCCACGCGGGGATGAGCGCGCTGCCGCGCTCGGGGTTCATCGACCAGTACGTCGCGGGTGTGCTCTACCCGACGAGCGGCACCGGAGTTGCTCAGGCGCTTGCGTTTTCGGCGGTATTGGTGTCGTGGATCGCGTACGTGGTGGTCGGCAAGCGCCGGGTCATCACGCACTCATGACAGCCGCGACTCGACCCCGTGCATTGCGAGCAGGCGTTGTTCGATCAGTTGTGCCCCGCGGGCGGTTCCGCCCGTAGCCGCGAAACCCGCCGCGACTCGGGCGGCACCGTCGGTCAACGTCATCGCCTCCCGCACCTTCGCACGCAACCGTGCCGCCGTCAGCCTCCTGGCGACCACCCGCGTGCCACAGCGCGCCACCTCGACTCGACGGGCGACCTCCGCCTGGTCGCGGGCGAACGGCACGACGCAGACCGGCACGCCTCGGTCGAGTGCCCTGACGGTCGTCCCCATTCCACCGTGGGTGACAGCGCATACCGAGCGTTCGAGCACAGCGTCATGTGAAACGAACTGGCGCACAGTCGCGTTGGGCGGCATCGGCACACCAGCGGGCACGCCTGCCGGAAAGGTGGCGACGACGTGAACCGGCTCCCCGGCGAGCGCCTGAAGCGCCGTCACGCCAAGTACGGTGTCGGCTTGCCTCACCGAGGAGGTACTCACCAACACGATGGGTTGTTCGATGGACGCCAGCCAGTCAGAATCCCGTGCCGACGCGTCCTGTGGCCGCGGCGTGCAGGCGCCGATGAGGTGCACGGTGTCGCCCCAATCCGGATGCGGATACTCGAACGGCTCACCACCGACCGCCAACAGCAGCGGCGCCCGCCGCATGAGCTCGTCGACCGATCCAACCGCCTGCGCGCCCAGTTCGGTTCGAATCGCGTTGACCCGCGGCAGCATTCGACGGTCGAACAAGCGCGTGGCGACCGAGCGGACCCCTGCATCGCGGACGCGGCCGAGCACACCGGGCAACGGACGCAGGCCAGGACCGAACGGCGGAACACCGCGCGAGCGCAGGTATGGCGTGAACGGCGAGAACACCGCCCATGGAATGGGGCCAGCGTCGGCGAGCGAGATGGCGCCCCAGCAGTTCGCGTCAACGATCAGCGCGTCCGGTTGCACCCGCTCGATCGCGTCACGCAGGTCGTCGACTTCAAGGACGGCTCGCCGGCACAGCACGTCGAGCGTCATCTTCAGCACCTCGAGGGCGTTGCGGGCCGTCCAGTCCCGACCGGCGATCGCCTCGATGCGCGGGTCAACGGGCTCGGCGCGGAAACCCACCCGCCGACCGGCGGCAGCGCCGGCGGACAAGGTGCGCACGTGCACCCGGTGACCGCGCCCGATCAGCTCGGACAGCAGCGCGCTGACCGGGACGAAGTGGCCCAGCGTCGGTGAGCCGTAGGCGAGGATGACTGCCACGTGAACTATTCGACCGTACAGGCGAGCTTGGCGGAGTTGGAACTCGAACTTTTCCGGGAACGCCGCGCAGCAGCACGAGAGGCGCGACGAGCACGCGGGAGGCACATCGGGCGTCCGAATGTGCTCGACAAGTCGAAAGCTGCGCTGGCGCAGCGGATGCACCAAAGTGGTGAGTCGGCCAGCAGCCGACATCCGCCGCACCAAGCTGCTCGGCGCGACCCACGCACCGCACGAGGGTGGGTGCATGCTGGTGTGCGCCCGCGACGACATCTACCGGATGACTGATCTGAGGGGCGCAGGGTGCAAGCAGCGCGACTAATCAGCACCTGGCTTTGCGTCGCCCTGCTTTTTCAGCGTCTCGCTCGCGCTGCTGACGACGCTTCGTATGAACTCGTACTGCGTCTTGACGAGCTTGTCCGCCATATCCAGGGCAGCGTCGACGATGGTATTGCGTCTCGACGGATGGTCGTCGCCGTGCGCGGGCATCGACTCATCGACAGCGCCAACGAACTTGCGCACGGCATCGATCGCGGTCCGTTGTCCGGATTCGACCGACTTGAGCACTTCGTCGGACAGGCCTGCTGCTCGTTCCGTCAGGTCTGACGCTCGTTCCGCCGCGGTCTTCTTCTCGGTGCTCTCTGCCATGATCGCGCTCCTCAAGGATTGAATGCAGACGCGAGTCTTGAATGACTCGGCATCAAGAATGCGCTCAGACCTGGGCGTTCTATAGGGCCGATGGTCCTTCTCCACCTGGTGTGGAAACGACCTCGGGGGAAGCGACGCTAAGCCTAGAGACATATTGGAAGCGGTCGGTGCGGCATGGCCGGCTGGTGGCCGTGAGGACGATGAGTCGCCGGTCGCGGGGTGGGGGTTCACCCGACGCTGGGTGATGCGTTCGACGGGCGGTTATCGTGGCTTGTAGACGCCGGCGCCGAATACCTCCAGGGGCGCGGTGATCGCCAAGCATGCAGCGAGGACGATCAGGTATTGCCAACGGTCCATCACGCCGCACCGCGCTTACGGCGGTCAGATCCGGATCTGCGCCCCCGCCAGGAACGGATCAGCCCGGCGCCGGCGACCTGGAGTCGTCGTGTGGTGCCGACTGTGGCGCGATGGCCGAAGACGGCGAAGTCGCTATCTTCGATGCAGTCCAGGATCTCCGAATACAGCGTGGCTGCGGTTGCCACGCATGGGCGAGAGCGCGGCGCCAGCAACGCGATCCCATCGATGGCGAACCGGTAGACCTCCCGTGTGATTTCGTGCTGAGCGGCCAGGGCGCGCCGCACCCGGCGATCCGTGCGGCGATGAGTGTGACACCACATCAGCACATCCCGGTCGACCTCGTGGGCGGCCAGTTCATCGGCGGGGAGATAGATCCGATGTCGCATCAGGTCTTCGTCGACGTCACGCAGAAAATTGGTGAGCTGAAACGCCCTACCGAGTGCTGCGGCATAGGGCGCGGCCTCGTCCGCGGGGCCGACGGTGCCCAGTATCGGAAGCATTTGCAGGCCAATCGCTTCCGCCGAGCCGCGCATGTAAAGGTTGAGCGCGTCGCGGTTGGGATAGTCGGTGACAGTGAGATCCATCCGCATGGACGTCAGGAAGTCGGTGAAAAGTTCAGGTGCGATGTGGTATCGGCGTGCGGTATGGCTGACCGCCGCAAGCACCGGATCGTCGCGGTGCTCACCGGCGAAGAAGCTGTCAGACAGCCGCTGCAGTCGCTCCGCCCGGGTGATGGTGTCCAGGTTTGGGTTGAGTTCGTCGAGGATGTCGTCGGCGTGGCGGGCGAAACCGTATAGGGCGTGCACCGCCGGACGTTGATCCGGTGCGAGCAAGCGGGTGGCCAGGAAGAACGTGCGGCCGTGGGCGGCGTTGATTTCTCGACAGCGGCGATATGCGTCGCGCAGGCGCACATCGTCGATCCCGGCGGCGTCTAACTCGTTGCGGATCATGGCAATCCGGCTTTCAGGTTCAGGCTCTTTGCCGATTGCCTGGTGATGCGGTCGGCGGCCAGCCGCCCGGAGATCAGCGCGGTCGGTACGCCCACGCCGGGCACTGTGGAGGATCCAGCCAGGACCGCGTTGTCGATGCCACGCACGGTATTGGCCGGGCGGAATGGCCCGGTCTGGGCGAATGTATGGGCTAGCGAAAACGGTGTGCCGGCCAACATCCCCTGGCGCTGCCAGTCGGCGGGGTTGACGACGTGCAGCACTTGCGCGTCGTCGCGTAGGTCGGGGAGCAGCCGGTCTTGCACGGCGTCGACGAGCGTGTCATCGATAACGTAGGGCATCGTGAGCACCGTCGGCTCGGTGTCGAGGCGGTAACCACGAATGTCGGCCCGGCCGACCCGGCCCCCTGGGACGGCGTCGCGCTCGACGACGGTCACCGCTCGGCCGCGCCCGGCCAGATGCAGCGCGGCCGACAGCCCTGCCAGACCCGCACCGACCACAACCACGTGGTCGCCACGCCCGCGAACGGTCTGCATCACCGAACACTCCTGAAGCTCATCTGGCTCATGCCGCGCGCTCCGTGCACACGGCGGCCATGTTGGCCAGCGCGGCCCGCACCGATTCGTCGATCCGGATTTCGCCGAGTTCGTTTCGCGCTGACTCGGCCCGGTCGGTGACCATGTCCTCGACCTGCTGCGCGGCTCCCGTCGCGATGATCAGCATTCGCCACCGGTCGAGCGCGCTTTCGTCGAGGTGGTCGCTGTTCATCAGTTCGGTGAGCTGACAGCGGGTCGGTGCGTCCGCCATCTGGTGTGCGGCCACCACCACGCTGGTGGCCTTGCGTTCGATCAGATCTCCACCACTCGGCTTGCCCGTCGCCGCGGCCGACCCGAAGACGCCCAGCATGTCGTCGCGCAGCTGGAACGCTTCCCCCAGAGCGGCGCCGTAGCGGGCGAGCCTCGACAAGGTGTGATCGTCGCAACCGGCCATCGCCGCGCCGATTTCAAGCGGCCGGCGCACTGTGTAGTTGCCTGACTTGCGGCGCGCTACTTCGAGCACCGCGGCCATGGAGGGCAGATCCCGGACATCGGTTGCGATATCGGCGAATTGGCCTACCGCAAGTTCGGTGCGCATGGCATCGTAGCGCGGCCACGCCTGCTGCAGACGGGGGCGCTCGACGCCGCTCTCGCGGAGCATCTGCTCGGACCAGATCAGGCATAGGTCTCCGAGCAGGATGGCGGCTGACTCGCCGAACCGGCTCGCCGAGCAGGATAACCCGCGTTCGCGGTGCCAGCGGGTGAATTGGACGTGCGCCGCCGGCCGGCCTCGCCTTGACGCCGAAGCATCCATAACGTCGTCTTGCAACAGGGCGAACGCGTGCAGCAACTCGAAACTAGCGGCTGCCCGTAAGGCCGCATCGCTCGGCGCCGCGCCACACAGCCAACCGAGACACATAAACGTCGACCGTAGGCACTTGCCACCGTTGAAGAAGTCCATCAGGATGTCGCCGGCCACGTGACACCAACCGCAGCCAACCCGGCGGCGCATTGTGCGGCGACGAACTCGGCGACATTGGCGAGCACAGCCCGCCGCAGGCCTATCCGCCACATTTCGAACCCGTCGGCAGCTCCGGGTACCGCCACGAGTTCCACGACGGGCATTGACGAGCGTGCGTCTGCATGCCCACGGGCGCCCGTTCCGAAAGCCTCGCCGGCCGCCTGCTCGAACGGCTCGAAACTCACACGCTCATGGTCTCTGACACCGCAACAATCGCAGGTAATTGTGGTGGCTCGCAGGGCGCCCGAAGGTCCGAACTCAGTCTGTCCGGGTGGGCCAGCCCCTTGGGGGCTTATCGGACTCCATGCGTGGGCAGCATATCTCCAACTCGGCGTTCTATTCCCAATTCTTAACATTTAAACGAATGAAGTTCATGCCATCGGGCGCCGTGAGCTCAGTGGTAACCCCTCGTGCACGCGCTCTCTATGTCCGCTATGTTTCTGCGCGGCCGAGTAGGTGACGCAGGGCCTGGTCGAGGTCGGGATGGCGGAATCGGTGACCGGCTTGTTGCAGCTTGGTGGGAATCACGCGTTGACTGGCGCACGCGAGTTCGCGGGCGCCCTGGTCGCCGAGCAGCAGCCGCGGACCCAACCGAGGGACCGGCAACACCGCTGGTCGGCGCAGGACATGCGCGAGCGTGCGGGTGTAGTCGACGTTGCGAACCGGTTCTGGGGCAACCGCATTCACCGGCCCGGACAGGGCGGTGTCCCACAGCCCGCGATAGTAAGTGTCGACGAGGTCATCGATCCCGATCCAGGACAGCCACTGCCCGCCATCGCCGATCCGGCCGCCGAGGCCGGCGCTGAACAGCGGTCGCAGGAGGCGAAGAGTCCCGCCGCGAGGAGATTGCACAATGCCGGTGCGCACCAGCACGACACGCACCCCGGCCCGCCCCGCCGGCGCTGTCGCCTCCTCCCACTCGGCCACCACGTCGGCGAGAAACCCCTCACCGCGATCGCTGTCCTCGGTCAGAATCTCGTCGCCGCGGTCGTAGCCGTAGTAGCCGATCGCAGAGGCGGAGATCAGCAAGCTCGGCCCATCGGGCATCCGCGCGACGAGTTCGGCTAACCGGCGGGTGGGACCGATTCGACTGTCGCGGATCGCGCGTCGGTGCGCGTCGGTGAACCGGCCCGCGATCGAGGCGCCCGCCAGGTGGACCACCGCGTCGACCCCGGCGAGCAGATCCGGATCGGGATCGGCCGGGTTCCACTGCCGCTCGTTCGCGTCAGTCGCGGCATGACGCACCAGCCGGATGACCCGATGTCCGCCCGTGCTGAGAAATGCGCTCAAAGCCGACCCGACGAGGCCCGAAGATCCCGTGACCGCCACCGTTGCCGCCCGCAGCCCGTGCTCGGCTGCCTGCTTGTGCGCGGCGATGTCATCGGCCAACTGGCGGTGCCGATAGGCGAACATCGGGCGCAACGCCAGCGCGGGCACCGGTGTCTCAACCCGGTCGATCACCCGGGTGCGGTCGTCGCCGACATCTTCGAATTCGTGGATATGCCGCCAGCGCACCGCAATCCGCGCCGGCAGCGAAGCCAGTCCGGCTGCGCCGATGGTGTCGACGAAACACCGCGGCGGATCGTAGCCGTCCGCCTGGTGCTGGGCCACCCAGCGAAGACCCCCGGGCAGCGCGAGCTCCGCCCGCCCGTTCTGCAGCGAGTCAGCTTCGGTGATTACCCGCATCGGCTGCCACGGCGGCGAGAGCCGCAGGAACGCGCCGGGCCGGCTGTGCCAGGCGAACACCTCGTCGCGCGGCGCGTCGACCACGCTTGAATACACCAAACCCATCGCTCGACGCTACCGGCGAAACCGCCGGCATGCGATCAGGCACAGTG
Organism: uncultured Actinomycetota bacterium; assembly: GCA_963744085.1. Classification (GTDB taxonomy): domain Bacteria; phylum Actinomycetota; class Actinomycetes; order Mycobacteriales; family Mycobacteriaceae; genus Mycobacterium. Next base: position 283,662 of record CAVUSK010000004.1, on the reverse strand, counting down.
GTTGGCATGGGTGTGCGCAACGGCGGCAGGTCGCTTCTCGACACGGTGCTGGATCGCGCGGTCGTCCCCGGCTATACCCGCGTGGGCTATCGGCTGCGGCAACCCGGCTGGGCGGACATCGACCCGGCACCGGACGCACTGCGCGGCCGCACGGCGCTGGTCACGGGCGCGAACCGCGGCATAGGCCAGGCGATCGCCGCAGGCCTGACCCGGCTGGGGGCGACGGTTCTGCTGACCGTCCGCGACAAGGAGCGCGGCATGCGGGCACGGGATGAAATCAGCGCCGCGCTGCCCGACGCCGATGTGCGGGTCGAGGTCTGCGACGTGTCCGATCTCGCCGGTGTTCGTGCCTTCGCGGCTGACTTAGCCGGGCGGCTGTCCCGGTTGGACGTGCTCGTGCACAATGCCGGGGTTTTGCCGGCCACCCGCACAGAGACCGGCGAGGGGCACGAAATCACCCTTGCCACCCATGTTTTGGGTCCGGTGCTGTTGACCGAGCTCCTGCTGCCGGTGCTCGCCAACTCACCCGATCCACGGGTGATTTTCATGTCCTCGGGTGGGATGTACACCCAGGCGCTGCCCGCCGCCGACCCCGAATACCGCAATGGCCGATACCGCGGCGCCATCGCCTATGCGCGCACGAAACGGATGCAGGTAGCCCTGACTCCGATCCTCGCCGAACGCTGGGCGGCGCGGCACATCTCGGTGTATTGCATGCATCCCGGGTGGGCCGACACACCGGGGGTGGCCGACGCGTTGCCGGTCTTTCGCATCGTCACCGGCCCGCTGCTGCGCTCACCCGAAGAAGGCGCCGATACCGCGGTGTGGCTCGCCGCGACCACACCGGCACCGCCAACCGGCCGGTTTTTCCACGACCGGCGGCCCCGTCCCGAGCACTACCTGCCGTTCACCCGGGAAAGCGACCGTGACCGCCAATCCCTTTGGCGGTACTGCGCGGACGCCATCGGCCTCGATAACCCTTGACAGACGTTGCGTTCCCACCTCGAGGCGAACTACCGATTCGCGCACCTGGACAAGCGACCGGGAACCGTGTCACTTAGAGCGGATCCCAATCAGGCCGGCAGTTGGGCGAACCGGGCACCAGAGGCCACCCGCCACGCGCTCGGGTCGGTCTACCGACTTCTGCACCTGAACCTGGGAGACGACTGGTATCAGTCGGATGAGGGCGACTTCTGGGTGCTGGCGCAGCAGATGACAGACCCGCCAGTGATCATCGCGGTCACCGCACCGATCACGGCTTCGAGCATGGCCGCGTGAGGACACCGCAGCGGATCTGCTCGAGGGGCTCATCCGCGCCGGCCAATCCGACCAGTTCCCGGAGCTGTTCTTGATGGACCCGGAGTGGCGAGCCGAGCCCAGCCAGCTCAAGCTTGCCGAAACATTTCAAGAAGTACCGAGCCGACTCGACCGCCACCTCGCCATGTTCATGTCCGGTGAGGACGCCGCAACGTTCAACGAACAAGTGCGAGAGGGCCATGGGGAGAACCAGGCGGCTACGATCGCGCTGGCATGCCATGGTGGTCCTTCGGTGAGATCTGGCGCCGCCTCACGCCGATGCGTCGCGCAGAATTGGAAGCGCTCGCGGGCCACCCACTTGGCTGAAAGCCCTGGCGATCGACACTCCGTCGCCGCGACAGGCCCAGTGCGTGAGCACGGCGACTCAAGCTCGGCGGTCCGCGGCAGGCCTTCACTCCTGCGGCGGTCGCCAGATCAGTTCGGTGCTGAAAAAGTTGAAGCACAACCGGACAGCAACCCGTCAACCATTTGTTGGACCAACTCCCGGGAAACGACTTCCACCGCTTGATCGAAGAGTCCCCGTTGGGGCCGCCGGTTACGCGCTTTACGCGCCTGAACTACGACAACACGGACGAGCCTGGCGCCAACATGAAAGCAAAAAAGCCGGGATCAGCCGGGAAATCGGACAGTGGTGCCGGGCATCAGTTGAACGACTCGACCACGGCATTCCACTTCGATTCCGGCAGCGTCGCGTGGATCCGCACCGATGATCACGCCCTTTCCGCTGACCCGCAGATGCATGTGCAGACCGCGGTAGTGGATCGGTAATGCCAGCACGCCAAGTGTTTCCGGCCAGTGCGGGGAGAGGATGATGCGGTTGGACCGGGGTCAAGTCCAGGGGCGTGGTGTACGACGTCGTCGTGTGATTCTTCGATGGGGTGGTTCAGGCGGTCAACGCCGCCGGTGTGGCCTCCTGTTCTGTGGGTGGGTTCTGATCGGCTCGGGATTTGCTTAGGACATCCAGACCGAGGTAGCGGCGGGATTCGGCCCATTCGTCGTGTTGTTCGGCCAGCACCGCGCCGACGAGGCGGATCAGCGCGTTGCGGTCGGGAAAGATCCCGACGACGTCGGTGCGGCGGCGGATTTCCTTGTTGAGTCGTTCCTGGGGGTTGTTGGACCAGATTTGGCGCCAAATCTGCTTTGGGAAGGCGGTGAACGCCAGAAGATCAGCGCGAGCCTCGTCGAGGTGAGCAGCCACCTTAGGCAGTTTGTCCGATAGGGCATCGATGATCCGATCATATTGAGCAGCAACGGATTCAGCGTCGGGTTGATCAAACACCGAATGCAACAGCGTGCGTACCCACGGCCACGATGCTTTCGGGGTGATCGCCATCAGATTGGTCGCATAGTGCGTGCGGCACCGCTGCCACGACGCACCTGGAAGAGTTGCCCCGACGGCCGCCAGCAGCCCGGCGTGAGCATCGCTGGTGACCAGTTTGACCCCGGACAGGCCGCGCGCGGTCAGCGACCGCAAGAACGTCAGCCAGCCGGCCCCGTCCTCGGCGGTGGTCACGTCGACCCCGAGGATTTCGCGGTAGCCCTCGGCGTTGACTCCGACCGCGATCAGCGCGTGCACGTTGACCACCCGACCAGCCTCGCGGACCTTGAGCACCAGGGCATCAGCGGCCACGAACGTGTACGGCCCGGCGTCCAACGGCCTGGTGCGGAAGGCCTCTACGGCGGTGTCGAGCTCTTTGGCCATCACCGATACCTGTGACTTCGACAGGCTCGTGATGCCCAGGGTTTCGACCAGTTTGTCCATCCGCCGGGTCGACACCCCGAGCAGATAGCAGGTCGCCACCACCGTGGTCAGCGCCCGCTCGGCCCGTTTCCGGCGCTCCAGCAGCCAGTCCGGGAAGTAGGAGCCGTGCCGTAGTTTCGGGATCGCTAGGTCCAATGTGCCTGTCCGGGTGTCGAATTGGCGATGCCGGTACCCATTGCGCTGATTTGTGCGCTCAGCACTGCGCTGGCCATATTCGGCGCCGCACAGCGCGTCGGTCTCCGCGCCCATCAGGGTGTGGATGAACGTGGCCAGCAGTTCGCGCAGCACGTCGGGATGGGTCATGGTGAGTCGTTCGGCCAACACCTGCGGCCAATCGATATCGTGGGCAGCGGTCATCGCGTGTTCCTTTGCTCGAGTGACTTTGGTAGGTCCCTCGAAGAATCACGCGATGACCTTCATCCTTCGGCTACGACACGCCGGACCTCACGTCAGGGCCCGGGCCGTACACCACTCTGCTGGACGCAACCTGGACCGGGTCTCCAGCCCGGTAAAGCATCGTTGCATGAGGTCGACGCTGCCGGCCATGGCCGCCAGTGAATGCCTTCGGACGTGGTGCCGCCCTGGATGTCGGAGACGTCGGACGTGAGCGCCTGTTGGAAGAACTCCATTGCACGATCGCGGTTGGCCCGGGCGAGCACCCAGGTATGCACCACACCACTGAGCGTCGACCCGTGCGACGTGCGGGCCAGGTAGTAGTCAACCATTCTTCGAACCTGGTCGGGCATCAAGCGGTAGCCGAGCCGGTCGAGTAGCTCACGCAACTCCGTTGCCGACATGAGGTAGACCAGCATGAGGGCGTCGGCCTGCTTGGAAGCCTTGTAGCGGTTCACGTCGTCGTTCTCCGCCTCGAGGATGCGGTCCAGGCGTTGGATGTTGCCGTACTGCCGGCGGTAGCGGTCCCAGTCCAGTTCCTCCAACTTGCCGTATCCCTCGAACTGGCTGATGACGCCGTCGTGGAAGGGGACGTACATCCGTCGGCTCACCTCATCCCAGTGCGCCAGTTCGGCACCGTGCAGTCCGAGCGTTTCCCGTAAGTCGAGTCGGTTCGGCAGCGGTAGCAGGTTCAGTGCGTCGAAGGCCCGCATGATCACCCAGACCGCCATCACGTTTGTGTACGCGTTGTTGTCGATGCCGTCGTAAGGCGCGTCGGGGTAGCCCGAGTGGAATTCATCGGGCCCGATGACGCCTCGGATGCTGTAGCGATCGCGTTCTTGGTCGTAGGTGGCCCTACTCACCCAGAAGCGTGCGATCTCGGTCAGCATCTCCGCGCCATAGTCGATCAGGTAGGCGAGATCCCCGGTGACTTGGTAGAAGTTCCACGCGCTGTAGGCGACGGCGATGCCGATGTGGTGCGCGCGAGCGCTTGAGTCGGGGTTCCAGCGGCCGCTGCGCGGATTGAGGTGTAGCCGTTGGCTTTCCTCGCGTCCATCGCTGCCGGATTGCCACGGGAACATCGCGCCGGAGTAGCCGGCCGCTCTGGCGGCGTGACGTGCCTCCGGCAGGCGCCGGTAGCGGTATCCGAGCAGCGACCGGGTGACCATGGGCAGCCGTAAGTTGAGTACCGGGAAGATGAACAGCTCGTCCCAGAAGATGTGGCCGCGGTATGCCTCACCGTGCAATCCGCGAGCCGGCACGCCGACGTCGAGGTCGGAACTGTTAGGTGAAACCGTCTGCAGCAGATGCAGGAGATGCAGTCGCAGGATGCGCAATTCGTCTGTGAAGTCTTCGAACTCGATGGACAGGCGCTCCCACAGATGTACCCAGTCATTCAGGTGCTCGTCGCGCAACTCGGCGAACCGGCCGAGTCGGCTCAGCCAGCACAGGGCATCGACAGCAGGTTCGGGCGTCGCGACATCGCGCCCGGTGAAGATGGTCACGATCTTCTCCACCGTCAACGCCTCACCGACTGACACTTCGACGGCGATATCGTGACCGATTTCTGCTGCCTCGTCGACAAGGCGATAGCTAGCCGGGACGGGAGCCCCGTCGCGCCACACGGTACTTCGCGCCGCCATCGCAAGCGTAAAGCCCTGGCCGCTGGGATGGTGCTGGGATGAGATTTGCCGTTTCAGCTAACATTGCTGGTCCGCCCGGTGCTGGCCGTAGCCGCCGTCCGGCGCCTAGTGCTGGGACGAAGGCCGACACATCAACACGGACAAAAATGGGGCCCAACCGCCACCGGGGGACGGTCAGGCACGAGCCGACCGTTCTCGTCGCATGAGCATTCTTTAAGACTCCGACAGGTGCTCCCTGAAACCTACTTCGCCGATGAGTTGGTGCCGAAGCCGTCCCCCCTCGAAGGCCCGGGTTGAACGAAACTGAGGTCGCGCGCAATCCCCGGAAGCAAGGTAGGCCGCAAGTGGGTTGTGACCGAACAACACGTCGTGGGACACCTTGCAGATAACCCGGAATGCTATTTCGGCGCGTTGAGGCGTCAGGTGTGCGGGACGGGTCGCACGCTGGTGTGGATCAATTCGATCAGTTGTCCCTCCGGGTCGCGGACCATGCATGCGAAGCCCCCGCCGGGATCCGCGATGACAGTCCCGCCCGCGGTCCGGACCGCCGCTTGTGCCTCGGCCATGTCATCAACGGCGATCGACAGGTGCGTGAGGCCTGCTCCGACCATCGTGCGCTCAGGCCCGTAAGGGGCGGGGTGCCCGGAGAACGTGAGCAACTGCAAGACGAAGCCGTCATTGCGCAAATACACGGCCTCGAACCCGATCGGAGGTGTGAGCGGAAGCAGTCCGCCCGCAACCTCATCGGGGATCGTCAACCGCTTCGCCTCGGTGAACCCGAGTGCCTCATAGAAGCGCTTCGATACCTCGAGGTCGCGGACACGGAGCCCGACATGGCTGATGTTCATACCTACCTCCATGCCTGGGGCTCGATGTGGCAGCGTCGCATACGCGGAGAACAAACTCGTAGCGATCTCCTAGGCGGAACCGATGGCACCAACCCTCCTCAGGCCAGTGCCAACAATACACTTGTATAGCATATCGACGTCTCTGCGCGTTACGAGTAGGAGAGGGAGATGGCGAATCCAACCAACGACGTCTGGAAGGTGCTGTCCACCGCCCGGTCGATCCGCCGATTCACCGACGAGCCGGTCGACGATCAGACGCTCGACCGCTGCCTCGAGGCGGCAACGTGGGCCCCGAACGGTGCGAACGCGCAGCTATGGCGCTTCATCGTCGTCGACGCACCCGAACAGCGAGCAGCCGTCGCCGAGGCGGCGCGGATGGCGCTCCGCACCATCGAGTCGATCTACGGGATGAATAGGCCTACCGACGACGATCAGGGCCGCGCGGCGCGCAACAACCGAGCCACCTACGAGCTGCATGATCATGCCGGTGAGTACACGTCGGTGTTGTTCACCGCGTTCAAGAACGAGTTCGCCCCTGAGTACCTACAGGGCGGTTCGATCTACCCCGCGATGCAGAACTTCTACCTCGCGGCGCGCGCCCAGGGGCTGGGGGCGTGCTTCACAAGCTGGGCGTCCTACGACGGCGAGCAGGTACTCCGCGAAGCCGTCGGCATTCCAGACGAGTGGTTCCTCGCCGGGCACATCGTCGTCGGCTGGCCGCGCGGGCACCACGGTCCGGTTCGCCGGCGTCCGATTGCCGACGTCGTCTTCCGCAATCGCTGGGACCCCGAGCACGCCGACATCGTCTACGGAGAAAGGGCCCGACCCCAGCGCAGCTGAACGACCGAGCGACACAGCCGTCCACTACGTCGTGAATACAGACACTGCCGTCAGACCCCGGCGGGACCCGGACCACCGTGCATGTAGAGCGTCTGCCCGGAGCAGAAACTCGATGCGTCGGACGCGAAGAAGAGCACCCCGTGGCCGATCTCGTCGGGCTCACCGATCCGACCCGAGGCATTGGTATGCCCGATCGCGTCGATCTCGAAACCCTGTCGCTGCACATCGGCCTCGAGTCCCGGGGTGCGGATGGCGCCGCACGCGATGCAGTTCACCCGGACGCCCTTGCGGGTCCATGCCGCCGCCATGGATCCCGTCAGGTTGTTGAGCCCCGCCTTGGCTGCGGCGTAGACCGGTGCTTGGGGCATGGCCAGCAGGCTGGCGCCCGAGGAGATGTTCACGATGGCCCCCTTACCCTGCGCGATCATGGGTTGGACCGCGGCTCGAGAGACGTACCAGGCACTCGACAGGTTGAGGTCGAGGACCTGATGCCACTCCTCGTCCGTCCACTTCATGATCGACTTGGTCTCACCGCCCCCGGCATTGTTCAGCAACACGTCGAGTCGGCCGAACTCGGCAAGCGTCGCGTCGACGAGCGCCCGGCACTCGTCCGCCTGGGTCACGTCCGTCGGCACCGCGACCGCGCGGCGACCGAGCGCCTCGATCTCGCTTACCGTGGATTTGAGCGGCTCGAGCCGCCGCCCGGCGAGCACGATGTCGGCGCCGTGCTCGGCCAGCACGAGCGCCGATGCACGGCCGATGCCTGTTCCGCCACCGGTGATGACGGCGACCCGCCCCTCCATCGAGAACCTGTCCTTCACAGAACCACTCCCTATCCAAGGCCGTCACGGGTGCGTGTGCAATACGTCTGTACAGCATACCCACACGCGATCAGCCTGCGTCGGGGTGCCACACCACGAAGCGGTCTACACGGGCTGGCGCACGGTCACTGCGGAGCGTTGGACGTCGATCAACGAAGCTCGTCGACCATCGCTGCATACCGGTCGAGGAACGACAGCGTCGTCGACGGATCATTGCCGTCGCGCCGCCCTCCGCCCACCACGGCGCGGTTGAAGCCGAGGTCCCGGTAGGTCGCCAGCACCTCCAGCGAGGGGTCGCCCCACGCCATGATCGTGAGATCCAGCGTCGTGGGGTCGCGGCCGGCTTCCTCGGCCGTCCGGCGGAAGTCAGCCAGCGCGGCTCGCCACATCCCTGAACGCGGCGTCGCCGGGGAGCCAGCCATCGGTCCAGGCCAGGCAGTCGCGCGTCGCCTTGGGACCGGTGGCGGCGGCCAGGAGCGGCGGGCGCGGTCGCTGGTGGGGCTTTGGGTACGACCACACCGGGTCGAAGTCGTAGAACTCGCCGTGGTATTCCGGCTCGTCGTCGGTCCACAGCGACGTCGAGCGCCGCGACCATGTCGCCGAGCGCCCGGTAGCGATCGGACCAGTCGATCGAGCGGGACAGTTCAAGCTCGGCACGGAACCCGACGCCGACGCCCAGCAGGAGTCGCCCCCCGCTCATCTGGTCGAGTGTGGCGACTTCCTTGGCAAGAGTGAACAACTCGCGTTCAAGCGGTAGCACAACGGCCGTGCCGACGCGGAGATCGGTCGTCGCCTGAGCCGCCGCCAGCAGTGACAGGAACGGGTCCCACATGCGCTTCTGTGCGCCAAGCAAGCCAGCGGGGAAGTGGTCCTTGGCCGACACCGGTATCTGCGGGTGCTCACCAACCCACATCGACTCGAACCCACGCGATTCGAGCTCCGGCCCGAGCACTCCAGGAGCGATGTCTCGCGGCGTGTTCAGCGAGACGAATCCCAGGTCCATCGACACTCCTTCCGGGGTCCGCGTGCTGTACGATCGTACGGCACGCTCAGGTCAGGACGGCGATGCACGGACATAGGAGCACGATGCACGTCTTGGACGAAAACCAGCTCTCCTACGACCCTTACCACGTCGAGATCGACGCGGACCCTTATCCCACGTACAAGCGCCTTCGGGACGAGGCGCCCCTCTACTACAACGAGAACTTCGACTTCTGGGGCCTGAGCCGCTTCGCCGACGTCGAGGCCGCCCTCCGCGACGTCGAGAACCTCAGCTCGGCCAAGGGCGACATTCTCGAGGTGGTCAAGGCCGAGCCAGTCATGCCACTAGGTGTCTTCATCAATGAGGATCCCCCGCTGCACACCGTGCATCGGCTGCTGGTGTCCCGCGCGTTCACGCCAAGGAAGATGCAGGCCATCGAAGAGCCAGGTGCGTGCGTTCTGCGCCGCCTGCCTGGACCCGCTGACCGACGGAGATCGTTTCGACTTCACGCTCGATCTTGGAGCCGAGATGCCGATGCGCGTCGTCGGCATCCTGGTCGGCATCCCCGACTCGCTGCAGCGGACTGTCCGGTCAGTCGCCGGCCGTAGGCTCCGCAACAAGCCCGGCGAGCCGCTCCCGGTGAGCAAGGACAACTACTTCAACGGAAACATGTTCCGGGAGTATGTCGAGTGGCGGGAGCAGAACCCATCCGATGATCTCGTCACCGAGCTCTTGCACGTCGAATTCGAGGACGTCTCTGGCACCGTGCGCCGATTGAGCACCGACGAGCTCCTGGTCTTCCTCGGCGTCATCGCGAACGCCGGGACCGAGACGGTGGGTCGACTGTTCGGCTGGCTGGGCAAGCTGCTCGGCGAGCACCCGGACCAGCGACGCGAGCTGGTCGAGGACCCGTCGCTGATCTCGGGCGCAGTCGAGGAGGTCCTGCGCTTCGAACCTCCGGTTCACCACATCGCCCGCTACGTCGCCAATGAGGTTGAGTACCACGGACAAACCGTTCCCGCCGGGAGCGCGCTCCTACTCATGGCCGGGTCGGCGAACCGCGACGAACGGAGATTCGACGATCCGGGGCGGTTCGACATCCACCGCAACGCCAATCATTTGTCCTTCGGGCGCGGGACGCACTTCTGCCTGGGTGCGTCGCTGGCCCGCCTCGAGGGTCGCGTAGCCCTCGAGGAGATCTTGAAACGCTGGCCCGACTGGACGATCGACATGGACAACGCGGTGCGGGCACCGACGGCGACCGTGCGCGGCTGGGACAGCATGCCCGCCATCGTCGGCTGAGGACCGCGGGCACCGATGTCCGCTCAGTCGCGGTCGGAGCGTGGCGCAACCGGCACGTTGAGCAGGTTGTCGGCGCCCGGCACGTCGGCGAATTCCATGACCCAGGCCGCCTTCCCGTGCTGGACCACCCAGCACGACCCGGTGGCCTCGATGGGCGACCTGGCCGCGACAAGGACCGCGTCGGCGATCGCATCCGGCTCCATCACAGGCACACCGATGCCCTCGACCAGCGGGCGTCTGTTGTCGAGCGCGCCGGTCTCGGTGATCCCGGGGCAGATGGTGTGGACTGCGATCCCCTCGGGGGCGAGGTTGGGTGCGATGGACCGCATGAAGCCGACCACACCGTGTTTGCCGAGCGAGTAGACGGGGTCGGGGTGCCAGGGCAGTATGCCTGCGAGTGAGGCCGTCGCCAGGATCGCGCCGTCGGTCCGTCGCTACGGGCCCGCATCGTCCGGACTGCCGCGACGGCGCCGAAGACGACACCGTCAAGGTTCACGCTCACGGACTTGCGGTAGTCGGCCAGATCGAGCGAGCCGATGTCACCGGACCAATGGATCGTGATGCCGGCGTTGAGGAACGCGAGATCTACGCTCCCGAGATCCTCGGAAGCACGAGGCGAAAGCGTTGTCCACCTGCTCGGGGTTGGACACGTCGCACTCCAGCGCCCAATCCGTCGAGCGATCTCGGCGACCGTCGAAGGCAGCGTCGCCGTCGATGTCGAGCACACAGACCCGCATGCCTTCGGCCGCGAGCCGCTGCGCGGTCGCCCGACCGATGCCGGAACCTCCGCCGGTGACGAGCGCAACTCGTCCCTCGAGCTTCATCGATGCTCCCTGTCGGAACGCGTTGTTCCGCTCACCACCGATCGACCGGTTCGCTCTCCAGGAGGAGAGGCCGGATGTAGGAGGGGTCGGTCCGGTCCCACTTGCCCTTGATGAAGCCCTTGACCGCGCCGGACGCCAGGACGGACGAGTCTCCGTTCATCATCCATTCGACGGTGCAGCGCCGTACCGCGATCTTCCAGACCCCGTCGCGGCGCTCGAGGCGGTCGAGGTAGCGGCCTCCCATCAGGGACACCGCCTTGCCGCCCTTCACCCGCATGGCACCGATCACGTAGCTCTCGCAGTGCGCCTGGTCGCCGTCGATTTCGCACGTGTGGGTCGTGATGTTGTGCAGGTGGTCCTCGAACACCGTGCTGTGCGCCTCGTTGGCGTATTCGCCGTACTCCGGGCCGAGCTTGACGACCGGGCCGTGCTCGTCGACGCCGTCCTCGAAGTAGACGCTCGCCATCAGCTCGGCGTCGTGGCGGTCGTGGCCTCGTGCCTGGTTCATGACGCAGTCGAGGATGGCGATCCTGTCTTCGACGTACTGCAGACGCTGGCGCAGCTGATCGAGTTCATCGGGTTTCGTCATGGGTTGTCCTTCCGCGAAGGCTTTTGACGGCCCTGGGTTTTGTACACCTGTATAGCACACGGCATCTGCATAGTCACAACTGGAAATCCCCCACGGCTACCTCCAGATACTGTACATATGTACAGTATCTCTCCATGGGGTCTACCATGCCGCCAGAGACACCCGCTCATGGGAATGCATGCGACGATTGCTGAGCGGACAATCGTGCGGGTTTTGATCCTGTTGGGTAGCCTGCGGAAGGCGTCGATCAACCGTCAGTTGGCTTACCTTGTAATCGAATTAGCGCCACCGGAAGTGGATATCGACTTCTTCGACCGGTTGGGCGAGTTGCCGTTCTATAACGAAGACCTCGACACGATCGACGTGGCCGAGCCTGTACAAGCGTTGCGTCGGGCGGCCTCGGCGGCGAGCGCCGCGCTTGTGATCACGCCGGAATATAACGGCTCCATCCCCGGTGTACTGAAGAATGCGATCGACTGGTTGTCGAGGCCGTACGGCGACGGTGCACTGAAAGGTAAACCGTTGGCAGTCATCGGCGCTGCGCTGGGTCGATACGGCGGAACATGGGCACACGACGAGGCACGTAAATCGTTCGGCGTGGCGGGAGCACAAGTGGTCAATGATCTCCAACTGTCGCTGCCTACGAAGTTTTTGAACTGTGTACATCCACGTGGCAGTGCGGTGGTCGTTGCGGAAGTGCGAAGAATTCTCGATTGTTTGGTCGGCGCAATTGGCTAGCCTTCGCCGGCCAGCCTGCTTAGCTCCCCCGCCGAGCTATCTCATGATGTGCGCATATTGCTTGTGGGGATGAACGCCGAAGAGATCACGATAGGAGGGCGGCTGACGGTCGGCTTCGTCCTTGATGCCGTACTTGACTGCCAGTTCGGCGCCGATCAATGTCTGGCCGCTGACATCGATGAGCTTGGGATCGTTGTAGAGCGCCCAGATGACATGGCCGGTGAGCTCAGGAGTTTCGGCGGTATCCAGTATGTGGCCGAGCTTTTCGGGGTTGCTGGCAATGATTGTCCTGACGCGCTGAGTCAGCAATGAACCCATCCATATTGAAATCGAAGCAATGCCAAACTCTTTGAAGTCGACCGCCATGTCCGCGGCCATCTTGTCCGTACCCGCCTTTGGAACGCCATATGCCGGGCCAAACGCATAGTGGACCGCACCGGACGACGACGTGAAAACGACGAGCCCCTTGCGCTGCGGAAGCATCAGGGGCGCGGCGTAGACGGTGGCGACGTAGCTACTTCGCAGCCCGACGTCGAGCGTGTCGATGACGTTGATGGGTTCTTCCCAGAACTTCGTCCGCCTCATCATGTCGTCACGGATGAGTGCGGCATTGTTCACGAGGATGTCGACCCTGCCCTGCTCGCGTTCAATCTGATCGAAGAGTGCCTTCACCTGGTCGTCATCGCTGTGGTCGACTCGCACGGCAATTCCCTTGCCGCCCGCGGCCGTCACCAGGTCGGCGGTCTCGTGGATTGTGCCTTCAAGCGTGGACTGCCCCGCACCCTCGGTGCGACCCGTGACGTAGACGGTGCAACCGTGACTGCCAAGCGCATGTGCGATGCCGCCCCGGCACCGCGGCTGGCCCCCGTTACGACGACGATCGGTTGAGAGTCAGACAAGCTCCTGACGGCGGCACTGCCGCTTCCTTGCGTTCGGTGATGGGTCGGGCGAGGCCCTGCTCGTCGCAGAGACGTTGCAGCTTCTCCAGCGTCGCGTCGAGGCCGGGTCCACGCTTGTGTCCCGGCGTGAAGGTTGCGGTTAGATGACGCATGCCCTGGATCACGCCGATGCTGTCGTAATGGACGGTGCCTTCGGGCTCGCATCTGTAGTCCGGCATGCGATCCAGGACCGCGGTGAGCATTGACTTGAACACCGTGCGCGCAACGTTTGATCCGATGCAGCGGTGAACTCCGAGCCCGAAGCTGAAGTGCCGATTTCCTTTGCGGTCTAGCTGAATTCGGTTCGGGTCATGGAAGAGGGCCGGGTCGCGGTTTGCCATGGCCCACGAAAGCCACAGTCGCTCGCCCTCCTTCAACTGCACGCCGTCGACCTCCATGTCTTCATAGATGGTGCGCGCATCACCGGGTGCTGGAGTGTAGAACCGCAGGAACTCTTCGGTCGCCGGTCCAGCAGGCTGTCCCGCTCACGGTTCAATCGGTCACGTTCGTCCGGGTGGTTCGACAACCACTCGAGCGCATGCGCGGTCAACGCGGTGGTGGTGTCGAACCCGCCCCCGATAAACAGATTCAGCATGCCGAGCAGCTCAATGTCGGGTGGTGCTTCGCCGTCGATGTTCAGCTTGGCCAGCGCATCGATGATTCCCGGACGGGGCTTCTCACGGATCTCGATGAGATTCGTGTACAGATCGACACCCATCGCCAGGTACAACTCCCGGACGCGGGCCGTATCGGGCGAGTCAGGCGGGGTGTAGACCGACGCGTGCGCCGGCTCGTTGTACATCGTCCACTTAGCCAGTGGAATACCTAACATCGCCAGTGTCAGCACCGCTGGCACGATGTTGGCGAGGTCGTCGACGAAGTCGATGCGGCCTTCTTCGATGCGTTCGTCCAGGCATGCCCGTACCACATCGTCGACGAACGGTTGCCACCGCTTGACTGCGGTAGGCGACAAGTACGGGTTCAGCGCGTTGCGGTAGTACCGATGCTCCGGGTCGTCCATCTCGAGCATGCCGCCGCGAAAGCCCTCTGCTTCAAGCATTGTCGGGATGGAGATGCCTTTGTAGCCTCGGCGTTCACCCCGCACGTCGTGGTCGTTGGATACGTGCGGACAGCGCGCGAGCTCGAAGACCTCTTGGCTACCCGCGGCGACCCAGTGGCCGCCGTAGGTATCGGTCCAGGCGAGCGGGCAGCGCTGTTGCATCTTGTGGGTGATCGCCAGGAAGTTGTCGCGGTAGTCGGGACTGTGCCGGTCGAAGTGGTAGCGGCGCTGTTCACGGTCTACGGCGCGCTCGTCATGTGGGGCGCTCACCCGTTCCATCAATTTCCTTTCGTTTGACCCACGACCTTGGCGGTGAACTGTCAGATGACAGCCCCTCCGTTGACGCCGATGACCTGGCCGGTGATGTAGCCGGCAGCGTCTGAGCACAGGAATGCGCACAGCGCGGCGACGTCCTCGCCGGTTCCCAGCCGCCCGGCGGGAATGGCCTGCGTCAACATTTCGGTCGGGGGCAGCTTCTTGGCGCTTTGTTGTTCGCGAAGCATCGGGGTGTCGATGACGAACGGCGGCACGGTGTTCGCCGTGATCCCCTTGGCCGCGTAATCAATTGCGATTGTCTTTGTCAACGCGATCACGCCGCCCTTAGAAGCGGCGTAATGGCCCTGCCGAGGAGCACCCTTCTGGCCAGCAGCCGACGAGATGGTGACAATGCGGCCCCATTGCCCCGCAACCATGTCGGACAGTGCGGCCTGAAGGCACAAGAAGGTGCCGGTGAGGTTGACTGCCAGATAGCGGTTCCATTCCGCCAGCGTGATCTTGTCGAAGCGGGTGAACCCCGCGATCGCCGCACTGGTGATAAGGATTTCGACCGGCCCGAGTTCGCTTCGTACCGTGGCGAATGCGGTCTCAACGGTATCCGGGTCGGCGACGTCAACGTGCACTCCGATGGCACGCGCGCACGCGGCCTGGAGCTCGGCAGCGACGTTGCGAGCGGCCTCGGCGTTGACGTCGAGCACCGCGACGCGGTGACCGTCTCGGGAGAGCTGCGTCGAGATCGATTGCCCCAAACCGGAACCACCTCCGGTCACCACCGCTACACGATTCGCCACGCCCACTCCGTATCTGCTGTACGACTGTAAGGCCGATGCAAGTGTATAGCACAGGAGGTGATGGTGGTCACCCCTGGCGGCGAGTGACGTCGGCCGGCGTCTAGGTCAACGACGGGATCGGGATCGCGTAAACGTCTTGCGCTTGCGGGACTTGCCAGGCGGCTCTATCGCGTCCAGGTAGCGCTCGAACGCGCGGATTACGTCGGCGTGCGCAGTTTTGACCCCCACCCCTTCCTCAAGATTGAGAAACTTCGGAAGACCGGTCGTTAGTAGGACGATTGCGCCCAGCGAAAGGTCACCTGCGAAGTGCGCGTCAGATCCGAATTTGTCCCTAAGCGCGTCTATCTGGAGCTTGCGCATCCGCTCTGTGACGTCGGCGATCTCAGAACGTATCGACTTCCTGTGGTTTCCCAGCGCCATGAATTCGGTGATAAGGGCACCGGTTGCCTCATCCCAGCTGTACTGCCACATGGCATGCTACGGATCCTCAGCCCGGTTCTCTAGGCCCCGTCGCAGCAACTCGAGATTGCGGTCGGAATAGCGGCGGATCGCAGCGAGGAAGATGTCGTCGAGGGTCGGAAAATAGTACTGGACGAGACTGGGCGTCACGCCGGCCTTGGCAGCGACGGCACGGTAAGTGACGCTCGCATAGCCTTCCTCCAGCATCATCGTTTCAACGCAATCCAGAAGGGCGTCGCGCGTCTTAGACGTCTCCGCGCCCACGCGACGGGGCGATGCTGCCATGGTCACCTCGCTGATCGGTTCATTGACATATTTGCATTCGCTTAATGATGCAGGCATCTCGCGCGGGTCAGCTGATGCCTATACGATCGTACAGCAGATGCTGTATGCTCGTATGGATTCCGAATGAGGAGAAACGTGAGCGACCTGTACTACGACCCGTGGAATGTCGACATCGATCTCGATCCCTACCCGACATATCAACGACTTCGGGCCGAAGCACCGCTTTACTACAATGAGCGTCATGATTTCTGGGGTCTGAGCCGCTACGCCGACGTCGACACCGCGTTGCGAGATCCCACTAGGTTGAGCTCGGCCAAGGGCGACATCCTCGAAGTGGTTAAGACGGACCCGGTCATGCCGCCAGGCGTGTTCATCAACGAGGATCCGCCTCTCCACACGATTCACCGGGCCATCGTGTCTCGGGCCTTCATGCCGAAGAAGATGCGGGCGCTGGAGGACAAGGTGCGGGCGTTCTGTGTCGCGTGCCTCGAGCCGCGTGTGGGCGCTGAGAGCTTCGACTTCGTGCTCGACCTGGGCGCCGAACTGCCGATGCGAACCATCGGCATGCTCGCCGGCATCCCGGACGCGGATCAGCCGACTGTGCGCGCCCAGGCGCACCGTGTGCTGCGCAACAGGCCAGGCGAGCCGCTGCCGGTGAAGAAGGACCACTATTTCGACGGCGATATGTTCACCGACTATGTGGCATGGCGCGAGAAGAATCCCTCCGACGACCTGATCACCGAACTGCTCAACGTCGAGTTCGAAGATGAGACGGGCACCGTGCGGCGGTTGACCGAACAGGAGCTGTTGATTTTCTTGGCGGTCGTCGCCGGCGCCGGTGTCGAGACCACCGGCCGTATGTTCGGCTGGATGGGCAAAGTGCTAGCCGAACACCCCGACCAGCGCCAGGAACTTGTCGAGGACCGCTCGCTTATTCCGGCAGCGATCGAGGAACTGCTGCGCTATGAGCCGCCGGGGCCACACGTCGCCCGGTACGTCGCCGCCGAGGACGTCGAGTATCAGGGACAGAGGGTGCCGGCTGGTAGCGCGTTGCTGCTCATGCTTGCCTCGGCGAACCGCGATGAGGGCCACTTCGACGAGCCCGACCGGTTCGACATCCATCGCAAACCGGGCGGCCACTTGACGTTCGGGCGTGGCGCCCACTTCTGTGTCGGAGCGCCGTTGGCACGACTTGAGGGACGCATCGCGCTGAATGAGGTGTTGAACCGATTCCCGAAGTGGGACATCGACATTGACAAAGCCCGCCGCTCACGCACCTCCACGGTCCGTGGCTGGGATTCGATGCCGGCGATCGTCAACTGACATGCACACACCAGCAGCAAAACGTATGCTCTTCACCTTGCTGGTGATGGATTCCATCGGCCACAACTTCCACGGCATCTGGCGACATCCGCGCGCCCACAACCGCGAGTACAAACAACTGGACATTTGGGTGGATCTAGCGAAGAAAGCCGAACGGGCCAAGATCGACGCGTTCTTCTTCACCGACGTTCTGGGTATTCAGGGTGAATTCAATGGCTCTCGCGACGTCGTCTTCGAGATGGGCGTGAACGTGCCGATCGGCGACTGCAGCATGCTGTTGTCTGCGCTGGCTCGAGAGACTCACGACATCGGCTTCCTCTATACAAGTTCGGTGATCCAGCACCACCCGTTCGTGTTCGCCCGAATGATTTCGACGCTCGACCATCTGAGCAACGGTCGGATCGGCTGGAATATCGTCACCTCCGCCAACGAACGGGCCTTCCGCAATGTCGGGTTGCCGGCCAACTTGTCTCATGAGGAGCGGTACGCCTGGGCCGACGAATATGTCGACGTTGTCTACAAGCTGTGGGAAGGATCTTGGGACGAAGATGCGATAGTCGATGATCCGGCCCGCGGCATCTACACCGACCCGGCCAAGGTCCACGACATCAACCACGTCGGCGAGCGCTACCGCGTCGAGGGCTTCAACCTGATGGAGCCTTCTCCACAACGCACACCCGTGCTCGCCCAGGCCGGCGGATCGCCCCCGGGACTCGCGTTCGCGAGCAGCCACGCAGAACTGATGTTCTTGTCAGCCATGTCACTGGAGGCCATCGCGCAGCAGGTGACCACCGTTCGCCGGATGGCCCGCGAACGCGGCCGCCGCGACGAAGACATCCTATTCCTACTCGGCGCAATGTTCGTCGTCGGCTCCACGGACGCAGAGGCACACCGGAAGTGGCAGGAGCTCGAGCACTATCGGAGCCAGGAAGCCCAGACCGCCTATTTTGCCGGTCTGAGCGGAACCGACTTGGGCCGCTACGACCAGGAAACTCCCTTGGAGGACCTGCTCGAACACATCCCAGGAATACGGGGTGCCTTTCTTGCCGTGATCAACTCTTGGCGCGGCGGCAAACCCACACTCCGCGATTTCTTGACCAGCTTGGCAGCCTCCCAAATGGTGGTGGGATCGCCCGAGACCATCGCAGCGAAGCTGGCCCAGTATCAAGCCGCGGGCGTAGACGGCGTGCAGATCATGAACGTATTGATGCCGGAAAGCTTCGAAGACTTCTTCGACCCATGTCGTCCCCGTGCTTCAGGAGAAAGGCCTCATGCAAAAGGATTACCGGCCAGGGACCTTGCGCCAGAAGCTTTTTGACACCGACACACCCGACATCGCCAAGACACACCCCGCGTACAGCTACCGGGGCAGGTTCACTGGTCCGCGCTAGCCGGCATCACTGCGGTGGAAACGGGAGGCCGCTGGTGTCTACGCCTGCCTCCGCCTGAGTCCCCAGCCGTTGAAGGCGATGACAAGGCGCGTGTAAGTGCCGACCGCGATTAGGGATTTCGACGAGTTGACGCTCGTCGAGCACCTCGGCCACCACGCCGAGGTGTCGCTGTCGATTCGGTCGGGCGCTGTACAAACGTACAGCGCCTGTGCTATGTTCCGGCAATGACGCTCACCCCCGAGTCACTTGGCATCGCGCCAGGCCGTGCTCGGCTGATCGGTCGCCGGATTGTGGTGGTTGGGGCGGGCACCCGCCCGTCCGAGGATCCCGATGCACCGATCGGCAACGGACGCGGGATCGCAGTCCTGTGCGCGCGGGAGGGAGCCAACGTGGCGTGCGTTGACATCGACAAGGACGCGGCCCAATACACGGCGACGCTGTGCGAGCAGGAAGGCGTCCAGGCGGCGACCATCGTCGCGGACGTTCGTGACGCCGACGCATGCGAGCGGCTTGTGCAAGAAGCACATGACGAACTCGGCGGACTCGACGGCGTCGTAGCCAACGTCGGTTTCGGCGCGGGTGCCGGCCTCGCAGGAACCTCGCCTGAACTGTGGGACGACATCTTCGCGTTGAATGTGCGCTCGCACTTCCTCGTTGCACGCTCGGCGTTGCCTGTTCTCGATGACGGGAGCTCGATCGTGTTCATCGGTTCGGCGGCAAGCCTGCGCGCCGGCACGCGCATGCCGGCCTATGACGCATCGAAAGCCGCCCTGTTCGGCCTCTGTCGACACGTTGCGCTCGAGGGCGCACCGCGGGGCATTCGCGCGAACCACGTCATACCGGGACCGGTCGACACGCCGCTCGGTCGCTACGGGAGCGCCAACGTCGAAAGGCGGTCCCATATCCGGTTACCGCTGGGAAGGCAGGCCACCGCTTGGGATATCGCCTATGCGACGGTGTTCATGTTGAGCGGCGAAGCCAGCTACATCACCGGCGAGTCACTGGTGGTTGGCGGCGGACTCGGGCAGACGGGCTGAGTCTGCACCCTCTGCTCGCCGTTGGGCGTCAAGCTCATCGGCGGGCGTAGGCCCTTCCCTAGCACTGACAGGAGGGGCCTACGCGCGCATTTACGGCGTCGGGGTCGGGGTTGTCGTGGTCGGAGGGTTCACGTCACCGGGCGAACCAGGCACCTTGTGGATGACGAACAAGCTGCCATCAGCCAGAGTGAAGCCGCTCGGTCCGAAGCAGATCGTCGCCGTCACCGGCGAACCCGCATACGGCTGGCGCGGGGCGATAGTGCCCGAAACGTTCGTTGGGTTGCCATAGCCCTCCGGGCATGTCGTGGACGGATCAGCGGGTGAATTGGTGATATTGGCCAGCTGCAGGCTCTTCCCGCCCTCGAACGGCTTGTCGAAATAAATGGTTTCCGTCCCGCTGCTGTTGTCGGTGTACCCAGTGCCCGTCCCGCTCCGCGAAGTGCAGCCGGTCAGAAGATGAGGGAACGGAAAATCCCTCGGCGGTTGAAACTTCGAGGTGAAGCCAGAGCACTCAACCCAAACATCGTTCGGGACGTTGGGATCGGCCCCCGCCGGCGCGTTCATGACCACCGTTGATCCGATCAAGCCGACGGCGCACAAGAGAACGCCCGCACCGAGCGAGCGATGAGTTGAAAGATAAGTCATGTCGATCCTCCCCTTCGTGATTGAAACACGCACGGTGGCTATACATACATACGTACAGCACACCGTACACATGCATAGCACGGCGTGATCCACGCCACAAGAGGCGTTCGATCGCGCATTACAGGGCGGCGATCAGCGTGTGCGCTTGGTTCGTCCCTTGCTAGCGGGCGCCCGACGCTGACTGGGCTGCCGGCTCGTGCGACGCGGTTTTGCTGCGCCCAGGTAGCGCTCGAATACGTCGACCACCTCGGCATGCGCCGTTCTCACGCCTATTCCCTCTTCAAGATTGAGGAATTTCGGGATACCGGTGATCAACAACAACAGCGCCCCTGGGGAGAGTTGACCGTCGGGGAGAGCAACACCGTCCCCGAATCGCTCTTTGAGAGCATCGAGTTGCACTCGTCTGACGCGTTCGGTCACCTCGGCGATCTCGGCTCGAATCGACTTGCGGTGATTACCCAACGCCATGAATTCCGTGATCAAGGCGCCGGTTGCCTCCGACCAGCTGTACCTCCAGAGCACCCGCAGCGGATCATCTGGATGTTGCTGCAAGGCCTCGGTCAGCCGAGCGACATTTCGATCAGTGTGACGGCGAATTGTGGCGAGGAAGATGTCGTCGAGGGTCGGAAAATAGTACTGGACGAGACTGGGCGTCACGCCGGCCTTGGCAGCGACGGCACGGTAAGTGACGCTCGCATAGCCTTCTTCACTCATCAGCCGCTCGACGTTGTCGAGAAGCACATCCCTCGTCTTGGATGTTTCGGCGCCCACACGCCGGGGCGTTGCTGCCATGCTCACCTCGTCTATCGGTTGTCTGAGCATTTTGTCACGCGATACATGTTGTACGATCGTATAGTCTCATACTGTGTTCGGGGTAGCCGTCGCTGGTCGAGGTGCCGGAAGTTTGGCGGTCTTTGGTGCCGCCGCGGCCGTTCGTGACTGCCGGGCAATAGCCGAGTCGTTAGCTCCACTGTGCCCAGGGTCCAGGAATACCGCCATGCCGGCGACGTCTGCCACCGCCGAGACCTGCGTCGGGGTGGCGACTGAGATGAGAGGACACAGAACGGCGACGGCTAGCGTGGCGGGGATGGGCGCGAGAGCTCTACGTCGCCGCGCTGGAGTCCGGCTGCAACTAGGACCGATCACCGCGTGGTGCATCGCGAAAGGGTAATAAGGCCGGGAGGTGGTGAGGTCTTCGCGGCCGCGTCTTCTGTACTACAGCAGGCTGGCTTTTGCCGTTCCTCGGCAACGGTATTGGCGTTTCCGGAGAAAAGAGCATGAACAGAGGTACAACAATGTGAGGTAGGTCAGTCGCGACTCTACTGATCATGGGAGGCAGTGTGGAGCAGTTGAGCGGCCTGGATGCGGCGTTTGTTTACTTCGAGACCGCCGGCGCGGCACACGTAACCTTCTTCGCTATCTACGATCCGACGACGGCGCCAGTTGGAGCCGTCGGCTTCGACGATGTGGCCGCGCACCTCGGCTCGCGACTCGGCGCGGACCGTCTTTTCCGCTCGGTGCTTGCCCGGGTGCCGCTCGATCTGGACCACCCGTATTGGGTGCAGGACGCGAACTTCGACTTGAGCCGGCATATTCACCACCTCACACTGCAGAGTCCCGGTGGTTGGCGGCAGTTATGCGAACAGGTGTCGCAGCTACACGCTCAGCAGATGGATCTGCGCCGGCCTCCGTGGGAGTGCTATTTCATCGACGGGCTCCGCGAGATTCAGGGTGTGCCGGAAGGCGCGTTCGTGGCGTGCTTCAAGATGCATCATTCGGCGGTCGACGGGGTGACCGGCCTGGGTATCCTCGGCGCGCTTCACGATCTGAGCCCCGACGCTGCGAAGGCGCCCGTGGACAACTGGACTCCTGAACAGAGACCGTCATCACTGAACCTCCTTGCCCGCACCGCGGTAACCTACGCCCGTCGGCCGGCACGGCTGGTGTCCGCAGCACGACACACGATCCCCGTTTTGGCGCGGCTTCCGTACGAGATGGGCCGCCTCCTGCCGGTAGGTCACCGCGTCGCAGACGGGCTTTTCGGCGGTGTGCCACATACCCGGTTCAACGACCGCACTGACAGCCGGCGCAATTTTGACGCGCGCGCCTACGACTTTGCCGAAGTATCGGCAGCACGCCACCTCGTGCCGGGGGCCACTGTCAACGACGTGATTCTCACAGGCATCGGAGGGGCTCTGCGCCGCTATCTCCTCAATAAGGACGAGTTGCCCGAATCCTCGCTCGTCACGGTCATCGCCATCTCGGAACACATCGAAAGCCAGCGCGGGGCGAATCAGCTCGCGGTGGCCCGCGCGACACTCGGCACAGACATCGCCGACCCGGTTGCGCGGCTCCGCGCCGTGCACGAGTCCACCGCCAAGTCAAAGGCCTTCATCGAAGGGGCGGGTCCACGCTCGTTCGTCGAGGATGCGGAGTTCCTGCCCGGTGCGGTTCTCGTCCCGGCCATCCGTCTCGCGAGGGCGGCAAACTTCGGAAAGTACTTCCGTTCGGACTGGTTTGCGAACACTTACGTGACGACCATGCGCGGCCCAGAATTTCCGATCTACCTGATCGGCGCTCGGATGATCGGCGGCTACGGGTTGCCGCCGTTCACCCAAGGGAACGGGGTGATGCACAACGTGCTCAGCTACTGCGGACGCGTGCTCGTCAGCATCACCGGCTGTCCGGCCGTGCTACCGGATATCGAGCACTACGGGGATTGCGTGGACGATTCGTTCGCTGAATTGACTTCTCGGACGACGACGTTGGCCTAGTCGCCGGCGCTGGTTGGTGACGAGTCATGCACCACAACCGCGCGGGCCGAGAGGATACTGCTGAGCAGTCCCTGGATCTCAACAAGTCGCGTTGAGCCGCCAGGAGTTGGGCACAGTTCTTACGGAGCGCGTGCCCACACTCGGCGCCGTCTCCCGGCATCACGGTTGACCCGCCGCTGCAGTGTCCACCTGGCCCGCCAGCTCAGACGCGGGCCGCCACAGCGGCCTTGGTCGCGTGCGTTTCCTGACGCAACCGGCTCACCAAGCGCACGTCGTCGGTGCGGACTTTCGCGCGGTACACCACCGCGTAGGTCTTGACCGTCTTGCCGCGCGAGCGTTGCTTGGTTTCATGACTGCGGATGTAAGCCATGGTCGTTGCCCTAGAGATTGTTTGGCGCTGTAGGGGTTTTCGCTGATTTGCGCCTCGGGCCGTGGGTCTGCTCGGTTGCTCTGTTGTCGTCGTCTTGCTCGCCGAGCACCCGGTAGACGGTGGCGCGGGAAACGCCGAGCGCGGCTGCGATCGTCGACACCGGTTCACCGCTGATGTGCATCCGGCGCGCGAGCGCAGCCTTGGACTTGTCGAGCGCCTTGGGTCGGCCGATCGATTGACCGCGTGCCCGCCGGGCTTCGCGTGCGGCTGCCCGGCGCTCGCGGCCCAGCTCAAGCTCGAGCTCGGCGAGGCTGGCAAGTACGCCGGCGACCATGCGGCCGGTCGCGTTCGATGTGTCGATGCCCTCGCGCAGCGAGCGCAACACGATCTCGCGGTCACGCAGCTCGCGGATCGTGGTCATGACCTCGGCGGCGTTGCGCCCCAAACGATCTATCCCGACAACCACAATCGCGTCACCGGGCCGGGCGTAGTCGAGCAGCGCGGCCAGGCCAGGCCGTTGCTCGCGGGTCGACGTGCCGGACAGCTTGTCGCGATAGACCCGCTCGGGGTCGACTCCGGCGGCACTCAGCGCGTCGAGCTGTTGATCTAGCGATTGGTGGCCGGTGGAGACGCGGACGTAGCCGAGCACCTGGCCGCCTGCCTTGGCGGGTGTGATAGTGGCATTGTCTCATAAGTTGTAAATCTCAGAATTACGGACGCTCGATTTTGAGTCAACTTCTGAGACTTAACGAGCTGGCCGTTCGGTCGCGCTTTGGCACTCGATCCACTTTTCTCAGAACTAAAGTTCTGCGACTCATACCGAACGGCCCGGCTGGAGTGGTTCGTGTCCCTACGGCGCAAGCCGATGATGTTGCCATCACTAGTTCTTCTCTTTCTCCGCCGCGCAGCCGATCCGAAGTTCGCGCCGTTCAGTCCTGCTGCACATGGGGCGCCGGTTCTCCAGCGGCAGCTGCCGGGTTGTATGCAAAAATTCTGTACAGCAGCATCGCTACCCGAACAAGCTCCAGGTCGTTGCATAGGCTGCGTCGACAACGGGCCTGCTGCCATCCATGATGAGCACGTCGATTGGTCGAGCCCCGTTGAGAAAAGCGTTCGGAGATCGCAGCCAGTCCACGGCTGAGTCGAAAGACCAGTTTTCTGTTGCACTCTCAAGCACCCCGCGTGTCTCCATAGCGAACGTTTCGAGCGCCGATTGCTCATCACCGCCGCGCTGCTTTATCGCTCTGTTTATGAGGACCTGCGCCCGTTGTTCACCGCCCGCCGCTTGGATGAACAACGGAAGACTAAGAGTCTCCAGCGTTGGCATGTCATGCGTCAGATCGATCAAAATCTCGCGTAAGTCACGTGGAATCTGATCGGTTGAAGGATCGTAGAAAAACAAAGGCGTCGAGGAGGACGCCAATTGTCCTCTTAGCTCGGCTATATACTTGTCGAGAAGAGATCGCGTGGGCACGGCATCCCGCCTCCCCGCGACCACGATCGCCGCGACACTGAAGCGCGTTGTGTGGTCCCACTCCCGACTGCCATACCGGAAGCTGAGGGTCATCCGAAGGCGGCTTGATGATCAAAATTGCTGTTCGTATGGGGTAGCGCTCATCCAGATAATCGGTGACGAGGAGAAGCGGTGCGCTTCGCTTCAGCGCGTCGGATACGGCTGTCTCCGGTCCCGACTCGCCAGCTGGTTCTGTCAGCCGCAGAAATGCCACAGCCATGACGCCGATGGTTGTCTGCACTTGACCGGATGTCCAGTCCGTCCGTGGGAGTCCATTAGCTAAAACTAAATGCCTGCGTGGGTCCCCATCTGCGCTGATGGTTCCTAGCGCGGGCGACTGTTTTCTCCTGCAGCGCCGGATGCTTAAGGCCGCCGGCGTTCCTTTGTCCTATCCGCCAGCCGGATACCGGTGAATACTTCTGGGCGGTTGGCGGCCGTCGATCTCGGTGTCGATTAGCTCGCCCTCAGCGGCGAGCATCTAGCGAGGTGACTTCACGCCGACGCTGCCCATCGAGTTTGGCGCAGGCCCGGGTCACGGCGGCTCAGCCAACAACTCCTGAGCGCGCGCCAGTTCCGGCGCACCACGCTCGGCCGGCATGCGGCCGACCACGTCGACAAGTGCAGCGCGCGCGGATTTGCCGCGCAGCTCGAAATCGTCTAGCGCTGCTCGCAATTCCAGCAACGTGAAACCCTGGCGTCGGGCAAGGTCCCGCGCCGCGACGAGTTCCTCCTGGCGTTGATCCGCATCGGTTGCCGTGTGGGCGTGGAGGCGCATAATTTCGGCATCATAGGAGAGCTGACCAATTCTGGCGGTGACCTCGAGCGAGGTGTCCAGCCAGGCGCACGCGCTGTTGGGGTCACCGGCAATCAGAAGCAGGCGTGCGACCACTCCGTCGAAGAGCGGTCGATTCACCTCGAGCCCAATGCGCCGCCACATGTCGAGCAGTTTGGTAAGCCGTGCGATCCGTGCCGGTAATTTGTCGTGGTCAGTCTTGTCACCGTCTACGACCAACAGTGCATCGGCCGCAGCGCGCTCGGTGGCGGCAGCCAACCGGATGGTGTCGATGCCATGAGATGTGGCCAGCTCGTGGACATCTTGTGCGAGCTGCGCAGCACCGTGGATATCGCCACGCTCTAGCAGGACCCAGAACTTGACCAATTTCACCTGGCAGGTGTTCATCACCCGCCGGTCCGGACTGATTCGCTCAACACGACGTTCCGCCCATGCCAACGCGGCATCGGCGCCGACGAAGTCGCCGATTAAGACGCTGTCGAATGTTTGCAGACTGGCGAGATAGACGAACCCGTCGAGCCCGACGAATTCGATTGTGTGAGCGAATTGCTCGCCGTCGCCCGTCAGTATCTCTTCCCACGCCGCCAGGTGCTGGAAAGCGGATTCACGGTCGCCGCGAGAGAAGGCCACCAAGGCCGCTGTCGACTCGACGATGTATCGCAGCCAGGGACGCTGCTCATCGGTGCTTCCGCGCAGCATCTCGACGACCTCAGCCATCGCGTTCATATCCGAACGCACACTGTGATAGCTGATGATCGCGGTAAGGGCCCCCAGCAGCTCATTGTCTTTGGGGTGCGCTCCGAGCAACTGCACGCACCGTTCGAAATCTCCTGCGGCAGATGGCCTTTGGTAGCCGTCGACCAAACCGGCGAGATGTCCGCGCTCCAGCCTCAGACCGCATTCCAATCGGTCACGCTCGGAACCGGCAGGTATGCCGCGCAGCTGGTCGAGCGCCTTGGTGAGGTGTACCCGGGCCTCGGCGAGTGCGCCGCGCCGACGTGCTTGGGCGGCCGCGGTTCGGTATGCCGACACAGCGTCGGCGAACCGCTCACCCTGCTCGTAGTGCGCGCCGACCAACGGCCAATCCGCCTCATCACCGCCCCGCTCGACCATCGCGTCGGCGACGCGAGCATGCAGGCCGCGGGCCACACTGGGCGGCGCGAACTCCGCGGCGACCTCCCGCAACAGCTCGTGGCGGAAGCGCCAACCGTCGACGCCCCACGGCTCGAAGACCTGCGCGTCTTCCAGTTCGTCGATCGCGTCGTCGATGGCGGCCTCGGTGAGGTCCTGCACCGCTTGGAGCTCGCTGCGGTCTCCCTGCCTCCCGATGATCGCCGCCGCGCGAACCACAGGAACGGCGTGTGCGCTGGCCCGAAGCCTGGCGAACAGCGGCTCGTACAAGGCCTCTGGGACACCGGCTTCGCCCTGCTCTCCGGCGGCTCGCAACTCGGCGGTGATCTGTTCGATGTAGAACGGGATCCCGTCGCAACGCGCGCGCACTGTGGCTCGCTGCTCGGCCGTCAGACCGGGCCCAAGTGCTTCGGTCAGCGCGTCGGTCTCCCCGTCGGTCAACGGCGCCAGATCGAATACCTTCACGGGCCAGTCGGTCGGCAACCATCCTCCGTCCCGGCCGGTCGCCACCACCATCAGGCGGCCGGTCCCGCCGCGGAGCACTGTGCCGAGTACCTCCAGACTCGACGGGTCGAACCAATGGACATCCTCGGCCACCAGCAGTGCCGCCTCGTCGCCGGCACATGCCGCTAGGTAGTCGCCGACGGCCGAAACGATCATCTCCTGCAGTGCGCGGCCTTCGGCGATGACCGGCCGATAACCGCCGTCGGCCGGAACACCCACCACGCGCGCCAGGAACGGGACCATGTCCGCGGGATCGAGGCCCACTGAACGTACTTCGGCTGCGAGCATCCTGAGCCGGTCGTCGGCGTCGGTAGACTGCTCGATGCCGCAGCGATTTTCAATCAAGGCGCGAAATGGATGCAGGCCGACGTCGGTGTGAAACGGCGACCCGTTCAGCTCCAGCACCGCACCGCTGTTGCGTTCGGCCAGCTCCGTCGCCGCGCCGACGAGTCGGCTCTTACCGATTCCGGCCTCGCCGCGAAAGACCACGCCCGGCGTGGTCAGGTTGCCGGACTGCGCTCGCGCCCAAGTCTTCTCGAGGCGCGCGAGTTCACGGTCGCGGCCGATCAATGGGCCTCGCTTGATTCTTGACGCCTCTGCTCGTTCCCCGATCACCCGCCGGTGGGCGACCAGCTCCGCGATCCCCTTGACCGAAGCCGGTTCGCGGCGCTCCATGTCGAACGCGTCGCCGATGAGCGACGCCACGACATCCGACACCACCACCGACCCGGGCGGCGCCAGCGAGCAGACGCGAGCGGCGAGATTGGCGCCAAGCCCGTAAACGTCGTCCTGGGCGACGTCGAGGTACACCAGCCCGCGGTGCACCCCCACCCGAACGTCGATACCCACACCGAACCGGCGCTGGGCCTGTTCGCTGAGCCGGCGCACTTCGCGCGTGATGTCCAGCCCGGCCCGCACCGCGCGGTCGACGTCGTTTTCGTGGGCAACGGGGTGACCGAACACCGCGAGGAGTCCATCACCCTTGGTCGACGCGAGGTGGCCTTCGTAGCGCTGGATCGTGCGCGTCACCAACTCGCGATACTTTCCGACCAGCACACGGTAGGGCTCGGGTTCCAGGCGGGTGGACAGCTTCGTCGATTCGACGACATCGATGAAGATGATGGTGAGTCTTCGCATCTCACCGGTGTCGTCGGGAGCCGCGAGCAGATCCTCGGCGTCGGTGTTGGCGCCGTCGATGGCCAGCACCTCACCCGCGAGCGCGGTAGCAGCTGCCCGATCACCGCTGTTGATCGCGAACACGGCGCGATCAAGCAGATCGTCGATCGACGCACGGCGATCACCGTCGGCGTCGCCGTGCTGCACAGGCCCGTCGTCGCGCACCTCAGTATCGTGTCATCGCCGAGCGCTTGGCGTACGGAATCACGATGGTCCTGGTGCCTCGCCACGGTGGGTGGGAGAATCACCCCTCCTGATCACAGAGGGCCGTCGGGGGTGGCGAAAAAAGGAAACCGAACACTGCGCGAATGGCTGGATCGACTCGCGAACCAGGACCTCAACTACCGCTACTCCGATGCCGTGACGCGTGCCGATTGGCAGCACTGCGAGGCGGGTTGTCGGGGCCGGGAGTGCGGTAGTCCCGCAAGAGGCACGAAACCCGCCAGCACCAGCATGCACACGCGGTGAACAGCTGCACTGAGCTGGCAAACAGCGTGAACCCTCCACAAACCCTCCACGCTCGGGTCGGTTACAGATAACTGAAACCCTTCGGAGGTCAACCGCAAGTCTCCCGATGTCGCCTATAACCTAAGGTCAGCCCAGAATTTAGCAGTGATGAATGGCGATCGCGGCAGGTCAGCGGTTAACTGGGCCGCGTTCTCTTAATCAGCGGGTCCGGGGTTCGAAACCCTGACGGCGCACTATAGGGACTATTTTCGCGGCTCATCGGCTGCAGGGTCATCGTTTATGGTGCGGTCGATTAGCTGCGCGACGGCGGGATGGATCCGACCGCCCGTCAGATTGGATGCCAACGGTATCTGCTGCGTCGTGGGAACTGCAGGGAGCACCCGACACGGGAGTGAGTGGCATCAGGAGGGTATGCATCGGGCCCACCGGGACACACGACCGGATTCTGAAAGGAACCAGACCACATCATCATGCTTGCGCCGTAACGCTTCCGTGGTATTCGCCGCTCAAGGATTACCGAGGCGATGTCCGCACTGAAGACCGACCGAGCGGGTGCCTCATCGTTTGGACGCGACGTGCGCATCACGTATCCCTGGCGTAGGCAAAATAATTCAGCCGAGGCTTCATGCAACGTCTACGCGAATAGCTGCGGCGCTGACGCGTAATGCATTGCCGCACAACGGCGTTGCGCGAATAGCCAGCGCGCCGCTGACGCCGGTCGAGCCACGGTCGCGCGAGCAAACAGTCCGATTCTCTCCGCGAGGGCGTCCAGATCGGGCCGTCAGCTTGTGCGCCTCGGCGCGAGCGACCTTCCGCGCACCGCTGTCGCCGTGACCCAGTTTTGCCGAAACAGCCCTTGCCGCCCAGTCCAAACGCGACGATGGTCGCCATGAAATTCGCATTCCCGATGCCGCACATGATGGAGCTGAAGGCTCTGACCCAGGCGTGGGAGTTCAGCGTCAGCGGTGCCGATCAGACGGTCATGGCCAGACGCGCAGAAGAACTCGGCTACGACATGCTCGCGATACCCGAACACTTCGTCGTCCCGCACACGCATCTGGAACTGTCCGGACCGCACTACTTCCACTCGACCGTTGCGCAGGCTTATCTCGCTGGCGCCACGAAACGTATACCGGTGAACTCCGCTGTCACACTGCTGCCGCTGCAGCATCCCATTATCATGGCAAAAGCCTTGGCCACAGCGGATTGGATGAGCAGCGGTCGCATCATGTGCACATTCGGCATCGGATGGGACGAGGAAGAGTTCAGGATTCTCGGGGTCCCGTTTCACGAGCGCGGGCGCATGGCCGACGAGTACCTCGCCGCGATCATCGAACTGTGGACGAGTGAAACACCGAGCTTCGACGGCAAGTACGTGTCATTCGATAACGTGGCCTTCGCGCCGAAGCCGGTGCAGGAGCCCCATCCACCGATCTGGATCGGCGGCGACGCCGACGCGCAACTAAAGCGTGCGGCTCGGTTTGCCTCCGGTTGGTTTCCGTTCCTCACGCGACCCGAAGAATTCCCGGCGAAGATCGACTTCATCAAGTCCCAGCCGACCTACAACGGCGAGCCGTTTGAAGTGTGTTACGGCTTGGGCACCTCGCTGATCGGTGAAGGCCATGTGGTGATCGACGACCCCACTCAGCAGCCCGGCATGACCGCGCCTGAGATCATCGACCGGCTCGGCTCGTTCGCCGAGTTGGGTGTCACGATGTCGTCGGTGCCCATCCCGCCGGTGAACGACGTGAATGCCTACCTCGACTACGCCCAGTGGGTGATCGAGGAAATCAAACCGAAGGTGCCATAGCCGAAGGGGCGGGTTAAGTGTGCTTATCGGACCCGAGCTGACGAGGGCAGACGATTGTCAATCAGCGGGTCCGGGTTCGAACCCATATCGGCGCAACAGCTTCCACAAAGCCTCTACGCTGCGGGGAGGCCTTCGCCACCGCGACCGTTACAAGCCTGACTCCGCTACGTGAAGTCCAACGCCTCGATCGTCGCGACCGCACCTTCATGGGTTGGCCGGTTCGCACCGCCGATTACGTACACCGTGTTGCCTACTGCGGCGACCACCTCCGCGTGACGCGCCGTCGGCAATGGCGGCAGTTCTATCCATTTCTTCTCAGCAATGTCGTACATCTCTGCCGCGTTCAGCACCTGTGTCGGGTCTTCGCCCCCGACCGCCACGATCCGGCCGTCGATGTACGCGGCACCGTAGCTTCCGCGCGGAGTTGGCATGTCCACCAACGCTTCCCACTTCCCGGATCCAGGATCGAACTTGTCGAACGCCGCCGAGTTCTTGTCGGCCGACAAGAACCGGCCTCCGATCGCATACACGTAGGTGCCGTCGGACACCGCGGCCAGGTGCTCGCGCGGGGTCGGCATGTCCCCCGCATCACTCCACCCGTTCCCGTCGAAGACCTCCGTCTGCGTGACGATCTGCTTGGCGTTCTGGCCGCCCATCACCACGAGCTTGTCGCCCACCACCGCTGCCCCCGGCGCTGCCCGTGCGTGCTTGAGGTTCGGCAACTCGACCCAGTTGCCGCCACGCAACGCGAACACCTTGTTCGATGCCTGCGCGATGTTGTCCTCCGCGCCCCCGAGCACCACCACCTCACCGCGGTAGGTCGCCGCC
The DNA here is from genome assembly GCA_963744085.1 of uncultured Actinomycetota bacterium. Taxonomy (GTDB): domain Bacteria; phylum Actinomycetota; class Actinomycetes; order Mycobacteriales; family Mycobacteriaceae; genus Mycobacterium. Next base: position 252,031 of record CAVUSK010000004.1, on the reverse strand, counting down.
GCCGCATGATGCAACGGAATCGGCAGCGATGGTCCCGGTTGCCACGCTCCCGTCTGCGGATCGAAACTCTCGACGGTCGTCAGCGGCGTTCCCTCGCGCAGGCCACCGATCACCCAGATCTTCCCGTCGAGCACCGCCCACGCCATCATCAGCCTGGCGGTCGGCGCGTTCGGTAAAGTCCGCCACTCCGCCGCCGGCTGGAGCTTGCGGGGCGCCAGCTTCAAGGTTTCCGCCGTCGAGGTCAGTCGACCATCGCCGACATCAGTGGACCCCCCGATCGCATACACCGACTTTCCCACCGCGGCGACCGCCATCCCATGCCTCGCGGTCGCCATGTCGGGCAACGGAGCCCACACCCGTGAGCTCAGATCGAACACCGCGACGCTCTTGAGGACCTGCCCCGCTGACAGTCCGCCGACCGCCACCAGACGTCCATCGGCGATCGCGACACCGAGGTCACTGCGTACTTGCGGAAGCGCCGGCAACGGCGACCACGTGTTCGCGGCCGGGTCATACGCCTCGACGGTGTTCAGGTCGGCATTCCCGTTCGATCCGCCCACGGCGTACACCAGCTTCGCGTCCGCCGCCCCGGCCAGCATCTGCCGCGGCGTCGGTATCGGGGCACCGAGCGTCCATGAAGTGCCGTCGAAGATCTCGGTGGTGTTCAGCAGTGCGCCGTTCGCGTCGACACCGCCCGTGACGATGATGCGGTCCCCGACCATCGCGGCCGCTCCCGCCGCCCTGGGCTGCAACAGATGCGGCAGCTCCACCCAGCGGCCGTTGACCACCCGCCAGACCTGGTCGCTTGCAACCTTGTTCGCTCCTGCGGTCTTCCAGCCACCAAGGACGATCGGATTCCCCTGCCACGTCACCGACATCGCATGTTGAACCGGAACCGGCAGATTGTCGCCGCCCTTCCAGCTGTCGATCGCAGGGTCATAACCCTCGTGCCGTCCGCTGACAACCCCATCTGCCCCAAGCCCACCGAAGATCCAGACGGTGCCGTCGGCCTGCGTGGTCGCTACCGCATCGCGGTCAATGCGGGCATTCGTGATCGGCTGCCACGCCGCTTGCGCCTCGGTGGTCGGCTGAGCCGCGTTGCTCTCCTGGGTGCTGCCTTTGTGCCCTTTGTCCCGCGTGACGAAGAAGATGAGGCCGGCCCCCACCAGCAGCACCACGACAGCAGCCGCAGCGAGCCACACCATCCGGGTGCGATTGTTCTTCTTCGGCGTGGGCTTCGAAGGCTCGGACCACGTCGGCCCCTGCGGCCCAGGGGGCACCCACTTCGGCGGTGAGGCCTGTGGTGCATCCGAACTACTTGGCTGGCCGGCCAAGGGCATGGGGCGTATCCGGGTCGGCTCGAGGTGGCTTGATGGAGTCGGAGCCGGCCCGGAAGGTTTCGGGGTTGGTTCCTGCCGCGAGATGCTCGGCTCCCGATGCACGCTGGGTGGCTCCCGACGTGAGCTGGGAGGTTCCCGACGTGAGCTGGGTGGCTCCCGACGTGAGCTGGGAGGCTCCCGACGTGAGCTGGGAGGTTCCCGACGTGAGCTGGGGAGGTCCCTGCGCGAGATGATGGAAGTCTTTGCAGACATGTCGGGCTGGGCAACGGGCCTGGACTGCGAAGCCGTTGGACGACCGGTAAAGGGCCTCGTCTCGCCGACATTGGCGGTCAGTGCCATCGAGTCTGGCACCAACCCATTAGCACGCTGCGCCGCCTGCAACTCGCGGCCGAATTCTTCCGCGGTCGCCGGCCGTTTCGCGGGGTCGAGTGCCATCGCCCTCTCGATCGCCGTGCACACAGCGTCGGGGACTCCCGCGGGCCGCAGATCCGGGATCGCTCTCGAACTGACCCGCTGGAAGTGCGCCAGGAGATCCTCGCCGCTGTTGCGCTCGTATGCAGGAGTCCCGGCGAGCAGCGCGTGAAGGGTGGCGCCAAGGGAGTAAAGATCGGCCGCGACCGTCGGCGGACTTCCTGCCAGCACCTCGGGCGCGGTGTAGGTGATCGAACCGGTGAAGACCCCCGAGGCCGTCTTGAATCCGCCGCTGATGTGCGCGAGCCCGAAATCACTGAGGACCGGTTCGCCGTAGTCGTTCAGGAGGACATTGTCGGGCTTGATGTCTCGGTGCAGTGTGCGGGTTCTGTGGGCAGTTTCCAGGGCCCCGCACAACTTCACGCCAATCTGCACGGCCTCGGGCCACGGCATCGGACCGGTCTGACGCAGTCGCTGCGCCAAGGAGTCCGCGGCGAAATACGGCATCACGATGAACAGCCGGTTGCTCGGGGTGACGCCGACCTGCAAGACATGCGCGATGTTCGGATGGCCCGAGAGCCCGCCCATGGCGTAGCCCTCACGCAGGAAACGTTCCCGGTTGACTTGGTCGAACTCTGACCCCAGCACCTTGACCGCGACGCTTCGCCCCAGCGACGTCTGATGGCAGTGGTAGACCACGCCAAAGCCGCCTCGACCGATTTCCTGGGCATCGACGAATCCCGCCGAGGCCAGCTCCGCAGCGATGTCCGCCGGTTCGGGAGTCGGGGTGTCATCCATGCGTTCTCCGGCCGTCTGCCGCTGAACCTCCAGTGTGGAGGTGTGGTTCGGGAAGTTCAACAGTAGCGACCACGTACTCAGCGACGTTGGACTTTCGAGCACACCGCGGATGTGCCGTTCCAACCTCGACGGGCGTTGGGTGAAAGACATCGGCGGTTCGCCGATTCGAATGATTGACCCACGCAGCTCGTCGGGGACGTCACTCGCCGCGCGACCGGCCGACTTATCAGTTGTCCGGGGGACAGTCGACGTCGACGTAGACGGTCGTGAACTGTGCGGTCGGTTGACCGCCCGGCTGGGCCGTGTTGGGAATTCCGTGGACAGCGGTAACCGTGCACTCTGACAGCGGGACATCCCTTGTGCTGTTCAGGTTGAGTTGCACGTTGTACCCTTCTGCGCGCAGCTGATTGACCGCATCGTTGGCCGACGATCCACCGAGGGGTGCGGCCCTTGCGACCCCGCTTGATGCCAGCACGCCGGCCGCAAGGAATCCGAGGATCCCGGCGCCGATGGCAATGTCCTTCATGGTCGAATCTCCTGTGTCCGGACGTCACTCGAGGGTGACTTGTCACCTACAGATATGCGTGCGAGTTACACCCGGGCAGATGGAGATTCCGTTCTGCTGCAGACGAATTGCAATCCGCGTTTGTTAGTGAGACGGGCACACAACGTCGACAAAGACGGTCACGAACTGTGTGGCGACGCTTCGTCCAGAGTCTCAGCAACGATTCCTGCACCACGTCCTCCGCGAACCGCTTGTCGCCGTTCGTGAGTCGCATCACATATCGCATCAGCGCTTGGGCGTGCTCATCGTGTACGGCGCGCAGCAGCGCTGCATGCTCGCCGCTGCGAGACGGATCGCCGCTCATGGATAGCGGCCCGTCTGTTGATGTCGACCTTTGTTCGGGACAACGGTGCGACCGGGTGCTTGCGTTCAGTCGAATTCTCGGACTCATTGTCGACGGATGACCCGGCAGTGCGAGTCTTCGGTGAAGGTGCCGGCCGTCGGGGTGAGAGCCCGCAACGCGCCCCCGCTATCGTCAGCTGTCGTTGATGGCGTGGTTGAGCCCGCCCGGTTCACCGCGCGCGGTAAAGGACGTTTTGGGAGGATGCTCGCGTGGAGGAAGACGCCGACACCGCGCAGGCTCGGGTGCTGCTGCATTCCCTGTACGCACAAGTCGACGAGATCTCAGAGAAGCTGGAAGTGGCCGAAGCGAAAAGCCGGCAGGCGCACGGACGCAGGCAGGGCTTTGTGCGGCGAGAAGCGGCCGGCCTGCGCCGAGAACTGTACGAGGCACACCGACTCATCGACGGACTGCACGGCCGGTTCCCCTCGACACGACCTCCCCGTCGTTGGGAGGCGCACACCATCCACCGCTGAGCAGCCCCACCGCCGCCGCGACGTCATGCGACCATCACAGCGGCTAGGCACCATTCAGGAGTTGGCAGACGTCAAGCAGTCCCCGAGGGGGGACCTCAAAGAAGTCCAGGATGATGATGTTGGCGCCGGTGCCTATCCATCCTTGTGCAGCCATAGCCAGAACCTCGGGATTGGACAGTTCGGCCGCCTCCCGAAGGCTGCCCGGATGCGACGACCGACTTATCAGCTCTTCGCTTGGGGTGATCTGTCCCTGGGAGACGTAGAACCGGTTGAGGTCTCGCTCGGGCTGCGACCTGATGTGCTCGAGCACGCCGGTCGCGTTGTCCTGATCGGGCCACAGCGAGATGATCTGGCTCGACTCACACGGGGGGTAGTTTTCCGCCTCCGAGCACCAGACGTCGGCACGCCCCGACGCTGCGACGGCGGCGGCCGAAGCGAAGAGCAGAATCACCCGGGCCTCGCCGGTGGGATCGTGCTGGAGGATCTCATTGACCGTGTTACTCGGGTCAAGCGTCGGGGGACCTTGGACCAGGCGTCCGTCGAGAATCCCGGCGATGAAGTCAATGAGAGCGACTTGGGCCTCGATGGTTTGCATCCCGTAGAGATGATTGACGTCGAGGATGATCAGCTCACTTGGATACTGCTGGGTGAACGTCAGGACCTGCTGCAACGCGTCGTCCAGGGGCCCGCACACCAGGATATGGCCGAGCAGGTAAGTGGAATCGACTAACGAAACGCGAAGATCCAGGTAGCGGATCCCGGCGCGGAGCTGATCGCCGATGCTGAGATCCTGAGCCTTTGACCAGCCCAACATCAGTGGACCGGCGCTGATCCCGCGCTGCGCGGCCACACGGTTTACCGCATCGACGACCCGAGCGCGAGCACCCTCGTTGTACGGGTCGAAAGCCGATTGCGTCGTCATCCCGTACGTCCCGGAATCGTGCGTACCGGGCAGCGCGACCCGACATAGCGGCACATCGCCGATCTTCTGATTCACGTCGGCCATCCAGGTTGCGCTTGCGGCTTCCGCCGCGGCAGGTGTCGCCACCAGAGTGCTCAGTCCGACAACGCCGGGGGCCGCCGCAGCATATTTCAGCAGATCACGCCGAGAAAGTGGCATTCGACCGCCCACCGACGCACGGGTCATGCATCGGGTCACCTTAACCCGCTAACGCTCGTCCGCAAGACGCCCCGATCTTTCCGGCGGCAAGATTGTTTGTCGCCCTGTGCCGTCGGGCTTCATCCGCTTAGCTGACGCGGAGCGGAAGGGTAGCTGAGCGGACATCGGCGCAGGGGTTCGAAGCCCTGGCGGCGCACCAAGAGCGGGTGTGATCCACGTTGCCGAGGATTATGCGCGTTCGCCACCGCTTTCGTTCCCGGCCAACATGTGCTTGACTGCGCAATTAATGATGGTTTGCCTGATTCCTATTGCTCACCTTCATACACTGCTAGCATCTGTTAGCTTAAGCACACCCTGATCCGCCAGAATGCCCTTAACAGACAGGTACCCGAGGACTCAGCTGATGCCAACGGCCCGACCGAGCGGTTCCGATCCGACTCATCCAGGTGCTACCTCCGACATTGCTGAGCAATCGCGCACCAGGCACGCTGCCATGCATACGACGGTGGTTTCGTGCAACCGATTGGGCCGGACCGGCGATCTGCCCAGGTTGACGTTCAGCGGCTGGTTGCGTCGCCGCGTCAAGCGGCACGCGTAACCACGCCGCGAGTCAGCGGTTGCGGATCCTGCGGATCACCAGCACCACAGTAATGGTGCCGACACCGATCAGAGTGATCGTCACGGGCGGCCTCTTCAGAAAAGTGATCACCGCGACCTTGATGTCGTTGGCGATCCGGCGCGGATTCGCGCGCACAGTCAGCGAATCAACAGTGGCGGCCAGCTGATCACGGGCACGGTCGATGTCCTGCTTGATGACCTCGGGGTCACGGTCCGCCACGATGTCCTCCGCTGTGAAAGGTTGCTGCCCTGCCGCACTACCCTAGATCAGCCCGGGCGCCTGCCAGCGCTCCGGTACGCGACGAAGGGAAACTCTGCAGATGACCGCGCGGCTCGAAGTGGGCGATAAAGCCCCGTCGTTCAGCCTTGAGGACGCCGACGGCAACACGGTGTCGCTGGCCGACTACCGGGGACGCAAACTGATCGTCTACTTCTACCCCGCCGCCTCCACGCCCGGTTGCACAAAACAGGCATGCGACTTCCGTGACAACCTGCGCGCCCTGAACAAAGCGGGGTTGGACGTCGTCGGCATCTCCCCGGATAAGCCAGCCAAGCTGGCCAAGTTCCGCGACGCCGAGGGTCTGACGTTCCCGCTGCTTTCGGATCCGGATCGCGCAGTGCTGTCGAAGTGGGGCGCATACGGCGAGAAGAAGATGTACGGCAAGACGGTTCAGGGCGTATTGCGGCAGGTAACACGTACGTCTGCCTAGACGCTGTACAGAAAGGAGCCGAGTTGACCGAGACCACACGGCTTGCGCCCGGCGACAAAGCGCCCGCCTTCAGCCTCCCCGACGCCGACGGCAACAAGGTATCGCTGGCCGACTACAAGGGTCGACGCCTCGTGGTGTACTTCTATCCGGCTGCCTCAACGCCGGGATGCACCAAGCAGGCCTGCGATTTTCGCGACAACCTGGCCGACCTCAACGAGGCCGGCCTCGACGTGGTCGGCATCTCCCCCGACAAGCCGGAGAAGCTCGCCAAGTTCCGTGACGCCGAGAAGCTGACGTTCCCGCTGCTGTCCGATCCCGACCGCAAGGTGCTGACGGCCTGGGGCGCTTACGGCGAGAAGATGATGTACGGCAGGGCCGTCCAAGGCGTGATCCGTTCGAGCTTCGTGGTCGACGAAAAGGGCAAGATCGAGGTCGCCCAGTACAACGTCAAGGCCACCGGCCACGTGGCCAAGCTTCGGCGCGACTTGTCGATCTAGGCAGAAGGCTCGACACCAAGCCGAACACCGGCGTGATCCGTTCGAGCTTCGTGGTCGACGAAAAGGGCAAGATCGAGGTCGCCCAGTACAACGTCAAGGCCACCGGCCACGTGGCCAAGCTTCGGCGCGACTTGTCGATCTAGGCAGAAGGCTCGACACCAAGCCGAACACCGGCGTGATCCGTTCGAGCTTCGTGGTCGACGAAAAGGGCAAGATCGAGGTCGCCCAGTACAACGTCAAGGCCACCGGCCACGTGGCCAAGCTTCGGCGCGACTTGTCGATCTAGGCAGAAGGCTCGACACCAAGCCGAACACCGGCGTGATCCGTTCGAGCTTCGTGGTCGACGAAAAGGGCAAGATCGAGGTCGCCCAGTACAACGTCAAGGCCACCGGCCACGTGGCCAAGCTTCGGCGCGACTTGTCGATCTAGGCAGAAGGCTCGACACCAAGCCGAACACCGGAGTGATCCGGTCGACGTTCGTCGTCGACGAGGCCGGCAAGATCTCGCTGGCGCAGTACAACGTCAAGGCTGCCCATACGACAACAAATATCCAGAAGATCATCAAGCAGGCGACCGCTGCCCACTAGTCACCACCACGGTGGCTACGACAGCTTTCCATCTCCTCTCCGATCCGGGGAAAGCCCCCGGCGCAGACTCCGCGCCGCCATTCGGCGCGGTACCCTCGCCTCGTCAGAATTGTGTTATGCGGCCCTGAGCGGCAATAACATGAATCGGCGTGGACCGTGCTCGAAAGCCGTACAGATGACCTCTAGCCGATCGGGGCCGAATGTTTAGTACCGAGCAGCTACGCCTATCGCCGGTGCATGAGCGATTGCAGCTCACTGTGGTGCGTTCCGAACCGGGCGTTGCAGTGCTGTCGATGCCACTCACCGACGACATCAAGGGCGTCTACGAAGGCACCGTCCACGGCGGCATGCTCGCGACGTTCGCCGACGCCGCCTGCGCGTCATGCCTTTGGGGCACATACGACTTCGGCCCCCAGTTCACAGTCACGACAGACATCCACGTGCGTTACTACCGTCAGCCGAAAGGTGGCCCCCTCATCGCCGAAGCAAAGATGGTGCACAAGGGCCGGAGGCTCCTCAGTGCGGAGTGTGTGGTCGTCGACGCAGCAGACCGCATCTTGATCCGATCGACCGCCACCTTCATGCTCGTCGAAGCTGGCGCCTAGCCGCGCGTGACACACCCGCGTGACGAGTCTCGTTCAAGAACGTCAAGGCCACCGGCCACGTCGACAAGCTGCGCCGGGACCTGGACGTCTAACCGAGCTTCGCCAGCAGCAGCGCCTCGGCTGTAGCGGCGCGTTCGAGCACTCGCAGATCGAGGCTCTCGTTGACGCTATGTGCTTGTGTCGCAGGGTCTTCCACGCCAGTCACGAGGATTTTCGCATGCGGGAACGCCTCGGCGAAGGCGGCGATGAACGGGATTGAACCACCCTGGCCCAAGTCGACGGGATCGGCGCCCCACGCCTCGCGGAACGCGGCGCGCACGGCGTCGTACACGGGGCCGGTGGCGTCGATCGCGTACGGCTGTCCGATGTCGCCCGGTGTGACCGTGACTCGCGCACCCCACGGCGTGTGCGACTCGAGATGGCGGGTGAGAGCGTCGAGATGAGCCTTGGCGTCGCCGCCCGGAGCGACACGCATGCTGATCTTGGCGCGCGCCTTGGGGATCAGTGTGTTCGACGACTGCGCGATCGGCGTGGTGTCGATGCCGATCACGGTAATCGCCGGTTTCGCCCACAGCCGCTGGGTCACGCTGCCGCTGCCGATCTCCCCCACCCCCTCGAACAGTCCGGTTTCCACGCGGACTTGCTCCGGCGGGTAGTCGAGACCCGCGGCGGTGCTTTCGTGCAGTCCCGCCACCGCGACGTTGCCGTCGTCGTCATGCAGGCTCGCCAGCAGCCGTGCCAGGACCATGAGCGCGTCCGGCACCACACCGCCCCACATCCCGGAGTGCAGGCCGTGATCGAGCGTGACGACTTCCACGACGCAGTCCGCGAGCCCACGCAGTGACACCGTCAGGGCCGGCACGTCGGTGCTCCAGTTGCTCGAGTCGGCGAGCACGATCACGTCGGCCGCCAGTTTGTCGCGACGGGCATCGAGCAGCCTGCCCAGTGACGGCGACCCTGACTCCTCTTCTCCCTCCACGAACACCGTCACGCCCACCGGGGGGTTGCCTCCGTGTGCCCGGAACGCTGCCAAATGCGTTGCAATACCGGCCTTGTCGTCGGCCGTGCCGCGCCCGTAAAGCCGACCGTCGCGTTCAGTGGGCTCGAACGGCGGCGATGCCCACTGGTCGTGATCGCCCTCCGGCTGCACGTCGTGGTGCGCGTACAGCAACACTGTCGGCGCGCCGGGCGGCGCGTGATGGTGCGCGATGACCGCGGGTGCGCCGCCCTCGGCGATGATCTCGACGTCGTCAAATCCGGCCGCCGACAACAGGTTTGCGACCGCCTGCGCGCTGCGCTGCACCTCGGTGCGCCGACCCTTGTCCGCCCACACCGATTCAATCCGCACCAGATCCTCGAGGTCGCGCCGCACCGACGGCAGCACATCTCGGACCCGTTCGACGAGTTCGCTCATGGTTCCGAGATTAGTGCGCTAGATCGTCGATTCCAGCACGGCGACGGCCGCCGCAGTGTCGCCCTCGTGTGTCAGCGACACGTGGATGGTCACGTCCGCGAGGTGCTCGGCGATCGCGCCGGTGAGCCGCACCCGCGGCCGTCCCCACATGTCGGTGACGACCTCGATGTCGCGGTGGATGCCCTCGGGCAGCACCGGACGTTGTGCGAACCGCGAACCCGACCACGCCTTGATGACGGCCTCCTTGGCGGCCCACCGCGCGGCGAGGTGCCGGGCTGCCGACGAACTCTTGTCGGCCGCGTCGCGACGCTCACCGGGCGTGAACGTCTCCGCGAACACCGTGCCCGGCTGGTCGACCTGCTCGGCGAAGTCGGGGATGAAGACCAGATCGATCCCCAGCCCGACTATCGCCATAGAGGAAACCTAACGCACGCTATTTGCTCTTCGCGCAAGCGCTCATCGCGTGTACACGTCGCCGTCGCCGAGGCGCGACGCCGCATCCAGCAGCATCTCGGCCTCCTGCCGCTTTTCCGACCCGTGGCCATCGAAGCGGCGGTCTGCCGGCCGCTCGTAGAGCGGGCGCCCGCCGGCGATCGCCGAGGCCAGGCGTCGCTGACCGGCCATCACCCGCTGATCCGACCGCTCCTTGTACGACGCCCGCTCGTCGGGATCCAGCGTCGCCATCAGCGCCTCCGGGTGCACCAGCGCGACCAGGCCTGAAACGTGGCCGAACCCGAGGCTGGTCACCAGCCCCGCCTTCAGCGGGTACTTTTCGCCCAGCCGCAGCGTCGCCCGGGGCCACACGAAGTGGGCGGAACCCGCCATCTCATCGTCGACGCAGTCCAGGCTGCGGTTCGGCGGCACCACGCCGTCGCGCAGGATCTGGCACAGGCCCATGATCTGGAACACCGCGGCGCCGCCCTTGGCGTGGCCGGTGAGGCTCTTCTGCGACACCACGAACAGCGGTGCGCCATCCGAACGACCGAGCGAGTCGGCGAGCCGTTCGTGCAGCTCCGTCTCGTTGGGATCGTTGGCCAATGTCGAGGTGTCGTGCTTGGAGATCACCGCGATGTCGTCGGCGCCGACGCCGAGCTTGGCCAGCGAGCGCGCCAGCTGCGAATCCTTGCCGCCGCGCCCGGCCCCCAGCGCACCCAGGCCCGGTGCCGGGATCGATGTGTGCACCCCGTCGCCGAACGACTGCGCGTAGGCCACCACGGCCAGCACCGGCAGGCCCATCTTGACCGCGAGGTCGCCGCGGGCCAGCAGGATCGTGCCGCCGCCCTGGGATTCGACGAACCCGAGGCGACGACGGTCGTTGGCGCGCGAGAACCGCGCGTCGCTGATGCCCTTGGCCCGCATCATCTGAGTGTCAGCGGTCGCCGCCATGTCGCCGAAGCCGATGATTGCTTCCAGCGTCAGGTCGTCGAATCCGCCGGTCACCACCAGTTCGGCCTTGCCCAGGCGGATCTTGTCGACACCCTCCTCGACCGACACCGCAGCGGTGGCGCACGCAGCGACGGGATGAATCATCGAGCCGTAGCTGCCGACATAGCTCTGAACCACATGGGCCGCAACGACGTTCGGCAGCACTTCCTGCAGGATGTCGTTCGGCTTGCTACGGCCCATCAGGTTGCCGTGGTACATCGTCTGCATCGACGTCATGCCACCCATGCCGGTGCCCTGTGTACTGGCCACCAGGCTCGGGTGCACCCAGCGCATCAGCTCGGTGGGCGTGAAGCCCGAGGACAGAAACGCGTCCACAGTGGCGCAGATGTTCCACAGCGCCACCCGGTCGATCGAGGTGGCCATGTCCTGGCTGATGCCGTAGACGGTCGGGTCGAACCCGGTCGGGATCTGGCCGCCGACGGTGCGGGTCAGCTTGGTCTTGCGTGGCACGCGAATCTCCGTGCCGGCCTTGCGTGTGACCTGCCAGTCGGTGCTGTCAGACACCGGCGTAGCGACGGTGTGCTCGGGATCGAACTGGACGAACGCACGCGCGTCGGCCTCCGACGACACGACGAACGTGAAGTCCTTGTCGAGGAACACCGACACCAGAAGTGGCGACGCGTGCTCGGGATCGATGGCCCCGTCGTCGACGAACTCGCGGATGCCGGTGCGCTCGATGACGGCGTCGTGATAGCGCTCGACCAGCTCTGCCTCGTCGACCAGCTGGCCGGTTGCGTTGTCGTACCAGCCCGGCTTCGGGTCGTCCTCCCACTTGATCAACCCGGTGGTCCATGCCAGTTCGAGCACACCGGCGGCCGACAGCTCGTTGTCGACCTCCATCTCGTAGCGGGTGCGCGATGAGCCGTACGGCCCGAGCTCCGCGCCGCCGACGATCACTACCAGGTCGGCCGGGTCGACGTCGAGCTCGTCCCACGCCGGCGGCGGCACCGCGGTGTAACCGCGCGGCGGCGACGGCAGCGCGGCGATGACGGCCTCGGATTCCGTGTCCAGAACGGACTGCGCGTCAACCGATTCCGATGTCATCTCCTCACGCGCCTTGGCGGCCAGCTCGGCCATGTCCAGATCGGCGTCGCCGAGACCGCCGGTCAGGTCGGCGTGCAGCGGCTCACGCGACGCGGCCACCCGGGATTCGACGTCGCACAGCGCCAGCAGCATCGTCGCCATCTGCTCGGTGGAATACGTTGTCACGCCGGCTTCTTCGACCGCACTGACGATCGCGTCGTTGTGTCCCATCAGCCCGGTGCCACGGGTCCAGCCGATCAGCGCGTGCGCCAACGACACTCGCTGCGCCCACGACGACTCGGCCTTCCACCGCGACACCACCGCGTCGAGCGCGGACTTGGCTTCGCCGTACGCACCGTCGCCGCCGAACATGCCGCGGTTCGGCGAGCCCGGCAGCACCACGTGCAGCCGCGACGCGATGTCGCGCTCGGCGCCGATGGCAGACAGCCCGCCGATGAGCCGCTGCACGGCCCACAACAGCACCTTCATCTCCATCTCGGCGCGCGCGCCGGCCTCCGACAAATCACCGGCCACCCGCGGCGCGGCGAACGGGAACAGCAGTGTCGGGGTCTGCGCATCCTTGAGGTGAATAGACTGCGGCCCAAGGCTTTCCGTCTGCTCGCTGCCGATCCAGTGGACAAGCGCATCGATGTCGGAATACGACGCCATGTTGGCCGGCACCAACCATAGCGTGGCGCCGAACCGGGCGTTGTCGCGGTACAGGGCGCGGTAGAACGCCAGCCGTTCGTCGTCGAGCTTCGACGTGGTCGCGATCACCGTCGCGCCGCCGTAGAGCAGCTGCGCGACCACAGACGACGCGATCGAGCCTCTCGAGGCGCCGGTCACCACGGCGACGTCATCGCTGTAGCGGCCCTTGCCGGGGTTCTCGGCACCCGCGGCGGCGCGCCCGAAGAGCGATGCGTGCATGTTGCGTCCGGCGGCCAGCGCCTTACCCTGCCACCAGCTCGCCTGGGTGCCGACGACGTGCCCGGCGCCCTCGAAACGCTCTGCGAGCGTGGGCCATTCGGCGTTGACCTCATCTTCGTCCATCAGCCAGATCTTGACCAGGTCCTCGCGAGCGCTTGCCCAGCGGTCGTCGAGCACCACGGCCTTGCGGCCGTCGAACGCGGGCGCGACGAGCCGTGGCCAATCCGAGCCGAGCTCGGCGGTGACGAGATCGATCAGCTCGGCGTCGGTCGCCGACGGTGGCGTCGTCACCGTATCGTCGAGGCCGAGCTGGTTCAGCACCAGCCGGGCGGCATTGGCCAGCACGCCGCCGCGTCCGGTGATCTGCTCGGTGAACTCGCTCAGCGCGGCCGCGTCCACAGTGGCACCACCGTTGCCGGCGGCAGACGGCAGCGCGACGGCGATTCCGCGGCGGGCGGCCACCGCCGCCACCGCAGCGTCGACCGCCCTGTCGACGGACGCCACATCGGTCAGCGCGCCCTCGTGCAACCCACCCAGGTCGCCGCCGCGGACACTGCTGCCTTCGCGGGTACCCAGCGCGACTTCGACGGTCACGTGCTTGGCCCAGCCTTCGCCGAGTTCCCATGTCTTGTGGACGCGCTCGGTGATGTACGCCGGCCGCTTGCCGGACGGACCCAGCACGGTGCGCAGCTGGTCGTTGACCGCGTCGGAAAGCACCGGGCCGAACGGCTTGTAGGTGCGTGCCAGCTTGGTCACCTGTGATCGCAGACTCGACAGATCGGCCTCGGCCGCTCCGTCGATGGCGCCGAGGTTGAGCTCGGAGCCGAGATCGACCAGCAGCTGGTTGCGCCGGGACGACGCACCGTCGGTGATCGACTCGATCGAGTCCAGCCGCTCGATCTGGTCGATGCGCATCTTGGCTGACAACGCGATCAGCGCGACTGTCGCGTCGGAAGCGTCGAACCCGATGTCGTCGGGCCTGGGAGCGCCGCTGGGCGCGACATTGGGCCTGGGAGCACCGGTTGGCGCAGTCGGCGCCGCGGCCGGTGCGGCCGGGACGGCCGCTTCGGCGACAGGTTCGGCGGCGGCTTGCGGCGCGGCTTCCTCGTCGTCGTGGTCGGGCTCCGGGTCGGTGTCGGTGGCGAACAGCACCGGCGCGTCGCGCTCGGAGTTGAGCACTTCGACTGTGCTGTGGGCATATTCGGGCAGCTTGAGAGTGTTCTGTGCGAGTCCGGTGACCGTAGGCGCGGACTTCACACCGATCTCGACGAACCGCTCCACGCCGAGTCCGCCCGCGGCCTCCTCGGTGAACAGCAGGTCCTGCGTCTCGATCCAGCGCACCGGGCTGGCGAACTGCCAGGCCAGCAGCTCGATGACCACCTTGCGGCACAACTCGAGCGGACGCTCGTTCCGCCAGGTGTCGTAGTCGGCGAGGATCTCGTCGAGTGGCTCGGCCGGCACCAGATCGCGGATCTCCTGGATGAATTCGCGGTCGAGGGAGAACGGCCGCGGCACCAGGTTCGGGATGTAGCGGCCGATGACCAGCGCGGGATCACTGTCCCGGGGCATCACGCGCTCCAGCGACCGACGGAACTCGGGCACGCCGACCCGCAGCACTGACGAGTGGAACGGCACGTCGATGCCCGGAACAAGAATGAACGACCGCTTCCCGCCCGTGATTTCACGCCGGCGCTCCACCTCGGCCTCCAACGCCTCCAGGCCGCGTACCGTGCCCGCGATCGCGTACTGCGAGCCGCGCAGGTTGTAGTTCACGATCTGAAGGAACTCTCCGGTATTCGCCGCGATCTCGTCGATGAAGCCCGGAACGTCCTTGTCGGCCAGGTCTATCTGCGAAGGGCGGATGGCGGCCAGCCGGTAGTTGGACCGGCCGAGCTCGTCACGCGGCACGATGTCGTGCATCTTGGAGCCGCGGTGGAACACGACCTCGAGCAGTGCCTCGAGTTCGTAGACGCCGCTGACGCAGGCGAGCGCGGTGTACTCGCCGACCGAGTGTCCGCAAGCGATCGCGCCTTCCACGAACGCGCCGGACTCGCGCATCTCGGCGACCTGCGCCGCGGCGACCGCGGCCATCGCCACCTGAGTGAACTGTGTCAGGTACAGCACGCCCTCGGGATGCTGGTAGTGAACGCCGGCCGCGATGAGGCTGGTCGGGTTGTCGCGCACCACGTGCAGGATAGAGAAGCCCAACGTCTCCCGGGTGAACTTGTCCGCGGAGTCCCACACCTTCCGGGCGGCCTTGCTGCGGGCACGCACCTCCATGCCCATGCCCTTGTGCTGAATCCCCTGACCTGGGAATGCGTATACGGTCTTCGGGGCGGTGAGCCGAGCAGTCGCCGACATCACCAACTCGGAACCGATCCTTGCGGCGACCTCCAAAACCTCTGCGCCCTGGTCGATTCCGACCCGGTCGACGCGGACGTCGATGTCGGCGCCGGGCTCGACCATGCCGAGGAACCGCGCCGTCCAGCCGATCAGCCGGGCCGGCGGCCGGGCCTGCCCGTCCGTGGCGGTGGCGACGTGCTGCGCGGCTGCCGACAGCCACATGCCGTGCACGATGGGCGCTTTCAGGCCGGCCAGCAGTGCCGCGGCGCGGTCGGTGTGGATCGGGTTGTGGTCGCCCGAGACGGCCGCGAACGGTCGCATGTCGGTGGGCGCGGTGATGGTGACGTCACGCCGGCGGCGACGTGGCGTGTCGGTGGCGTTGTCGGAGACCGCGCCGCCCGCGCGCACGGGGTCGGCGAGCTCCGCCGCACCTGTCCGGCCGCGGATCGCGAAGCGCTCCCGAAGAGTTGCCAGCACGGTCCCGTCGGCTGCGGTGACTGTGACCGTGACCGGAACGATCCGTCCGAACTCGCTGTCGGTGGCCTCCGAAGCCGTTGCGGTGACGGTCAATTCGGTCGGCTCGGTTGGCAGCGGGGCCAACACGTGGGCCGCATGGTCGAGGTGCACCAGGCTCAGCAGCCCTTCCACCACCGGGAAGCCGGTGTCGGTGACGGCAGAACCGATGGCCGCGAACACGGCGGGCCAGCAGCGGCCCACGAGAGCGTCCGGGACCACGGTCAGCGTCGGCGCCAGCGGCGCGCCGAATGTCGCGGTGACACCGGTGTGGTCGGCGACCTCCTCGGGGTTCCACACAACGGTGACACGCGCCGTGCGGTCTTCGGCCTCGGGCATCGCCTCAGGCCCGTCGACGCCCGCGGCGATCGCGAGCACCGAACGCATCGCCGTCGAAGCGTCCTCGACCGATACCACCGGTGCGCCGCCGTCGCGGGCGACGTCGGTAAGCGTCATGCGGATGTCGATCCAGGTGCCCGACAGCGGAACGCTCAAGATCACGACGTCATCGGAAACGGCTTCCAGGCGTGCACCCGTGGAATGGTGTGTGGCGCTTGGCTTTCCGGGCTGGCCTTCGCGGACCTGCCACTCGGAGGGGTCGGCGATGCGGTGCACCGGATTGGTCGCCATGCGGCTGGCCCACATCACATCCGACGCGTCAAGAACCACGGCAAGCGGACCCGTGACGTCCTTGCGCACCTGGCGGCGGGAGATGACCGGCCGCGGTTGCGCTCCAGAGGCCAGCACCTGGTCGACGGCGGCCTGCTCGAACCGGTCCAGCAGCTCGCCAACGGGCTCATCGACGCGGGTGATGCCGGCCACCGACTCGGTGCCCGGAATGATGCACACCTGGTCGGCGTCGTAACGCGCGTCGTGGGCCTGCCACAGCGAGTCACTGCGCCACCACCGGCGCACGTCCTTGTCGATCACGGGCACGAAGTTGACTGGCTTGCCCAGCGTCTTGCACAGCTCGACGAAGAACGGCACATCGGCGGGGTGCAACTGGATCGTCTCCGCGTCCGGGTAGCGGGCCAGCAGCGCGGCGATCGCGTCGTCCGGGCGCTCCAGCAACTCCTCGTCGGAGAACAGCGTCTCGATCGGTCCGAAATCCTTTGGATGCAAACGAGCCTCGGCGCGCTTGAGCATCTGCTCGAACCGGCCCCGCCACGTGTCGGCCAACCAGGGGCTGCCCGGGGATGCCGTGTCGGCGGTCGAGGTGCCGTCGCCGATCGCGAGTTCGCTGTAACGCCGCAGCCACTGCAGGTACGTCATCTCGTCGACGTCGCCGAAGTAGGGCTTGCACGTGGCCGCCATCGCCGCGATGATCTCGTCGCGCCGGGCAGCCACCGCGTCGGCGTCGCCGGCCACCTCGTCGAGCAGCCGGCCGCAGCGCGACGCGGCGTTGTCGATCTCGTGGATGTCGGCACCGAGCTGGCTGCGACTGGATGCCATGCCGCCCTGAGCTTTTCCGGCGGCGATCCACTTGTCGGTTCCGTTGGTCTCGACGAGCATCCGCTTGACCGACGGCGAGGTGGTCGCCTCCTTGGCGGCCATTGCCGCGGTGCCGACCAGAATTCCGTCGATCGGCATCAGCGGATAGCCGTGCGCCACCGCCCACTGACCGGTCAGGTACTCCGCGGCCCTTTCCGGCGTGCCAATGCCACCGCCGACGCAGACCGTGATGTTGGGCCGGGCCCGCAGTTCCGAGTACGTGGCCAGCAGCAGATCGTCAAGGTCCTCCCAAGAGTGGTGGCCGCCGGCGCGGCCGCCCTCGATGTGGGCGATCACCGGTTTGGTGGGCACCTCCGCTGCGATGCGGATCACCGAGCGGATCTGCTCGACGGTCCCCGGCTTGAACACGACATGCGTGATGCCGACGCCGTTGAGCTCGTCGATGAGTTCGACTGCCTCTTCGAGGTCGGGGATGCCCGCGCTGACGACGACGCCGTCGATCGATGCCCCCGACTGGCGCGCCTTCTGCACCAGCCGCTTGCCGCCGACCTGCAGCTTCCACAGGTACGGGTCGAGGAACAGCGTGTTGAATTGGTAGCCACGGCCCGGCTCGAGCAGCGTCTGCATCTGCTCGATGCGCTGGGTGAAGATCGGCTCGGTCACCTGCCCGCCGCCGGCGAGCTCAGCCCAGTGACCGGCGTTCGCGGCGGCCGCGACGATCTCGGCGTCGACGGTCGTCGGCGTCATCCCGGCCAGCAGGATGGGTGATCGGCCCGTCAGGCGCGTGAACTTCGTCGACAGCTTCACCGAACCGTCCGGCAGGCTGACGACGGAGGGCGCATAGCTCGACCACGGCCGCGCCACCTCGGGCACCGCGCCGACCGTGAAGAGGTTTCGCTGCCCGCCGCGGGTCGCGGCCGGGACGATCCCGATGCCGAGGCCGCGGATCACCGGCGCGGTCAGACGGGTCAGGATTTCGCTGGGGCCCAAGTCGAGAATCCAGCGCGCGCCGGCCTCGTGCAGCTTGCCGACCTCCTCGACCCAGTCGACCGGCCGCACCAGGATGGACTCGGCCATCTCGTGCGCCAGCTCGGCGTCGAGGCCGATCTTCTCGGCCCACCGGTCGATCATCGTGACGCCGTCGGCCAGTCGCGGCGTGTGGAACCCGACCTCGACCGCCACCGGATCGAAGTTGGGGCTGAACACGGCACCGCCGCGGAGTTTGTTCTTGCGCTCGGCGGCCTCGCTCGTCGGCGATCTGCTGGCAGTAGAGCTCGAAGCGGGCCAGTTGCTCCGGGCTGCCCGTGATCACCGACGAGCGGCGGCCATTGCGGATCGACATTGCCGGCGGGAGCACCGTGCGGACGTCGGCGGTGAATTCGTCGAGCAGTTCGCGGATCCGTTCGGGATCGGCGTTGGTGATCGACACCATCGGGGGGCGATCACCCAGTGCGGTGATGCCGCGGCGGCGGGCGACCAGCGTGCAGGCGGCGCCGATGAGCTGGATCAGCACCATCAGCTCAACGTCGCGGGCACCGCGCGTCTTCAACGACTCGACGGCCAGGACCCCCTGGGAGTGGCCCACGGATGCGACGGGCGGTGTGGCGGTGAAGTCCATGCCCTGGCGGGTCAGCGCGCGAATGGCGGCCAGCTGAGTAAGCAGAATGCCGGGCATCGACGTTGCGGCAGACGTGAGCAGCTTGGCGCTGGGTACCGGCTCGCCGGCGGCGTGTGCGCGCACCCAGCGCAGCGGCTCGAACCCGATCGGCCGCACGATCACCAGCTCGTTCGCCACTGGCTCGAGCATCACTTCGGCCTCGCCGACCAGCTCGGCGAGCTCAGCCTCGATACCTGCAGACGAGACCAGCTCCTCGAGGTTCTCCAACCAACCGCTGCCCTGCCCACCGAACGCGACCGCGTAGGCCTCGCCAGTGCTCAGACGATCAACGAGAGCGTGGGTGCTGTGCGCGGGCTTCGGGGAATCGCCCTCGCGGCCAGCCGACAATCTGTCGTGTTCGTGGATCGTCACGTCTTGCTTCTCCTGAGCTTCGTCGTCTGTGTGTAATAGGTGATGGTCTTGTCGTCCTCTTGGAGCTTTCTTGGCGCGGGTGTCCTTGCCTGCGTCGCCAAGGTGATGCGATTCCCCTTCGAATCCCAGCGAGGTCTGCTTGTCCGACGGCCCGCCACGGTCGCGACCGGTCCCACTGGTTGCAATAAGACTCGCATAGGAAATTGTGGGATTGGGCGCCGTGAATGGTTACTGGTGAGTTCTACGCATTAGTAACCATCCGCCAGGTAACAAAGGACCGAATCGGGCGTTCTACCCACCGTGACAAACGTCCTGCATGCTGGTGGTTACGGTCGAGTAGCTACAACGGCGCTGATCACAGCATTATTGTTACCAGATCGTTATGAAGATTTTTTTGGCAGATCTCGCTAGTCTGCCGCAACCGCACAAGCACTTGCTCGGTCCGTCAGTCGACAATTGTTCACTGAAACCGTCGGAGAAAGTTTGCTGGCGGCGTAGCTGAAACTGCGAGTTGCAGTTAATCCCACTGGCCGAAGTTCGGCTTGAGGATCTCGTTGAGGTCGACCCCCACGCCGCCGACGCTGCGCTTGTCGATCTCGACCTGATGAAGATGCGCGGCCGGATGGACCACACCCTTTGATCCCCAGTTGTGCTGCCAGTAGTAGGCGCCCAAGCCGTCCTGCCTGGCCCACTCGATGGTCGGCGCGTTCGCGTACACCCCCACGCGCTGGTGTCCAAGCACCGATTCCCAGCCGCGCAGGTAGGGCGCGACCAGCTGGCGGTACTGGTCGGGCGTGGGGTCGTCGTCGATCGACGCATAGATCGGCGCACCGTAGGAGCCGCCGGCCGCGACGTGCAACTGCCAGCCTCGCTGAGCGTGCCGGACGCCTGCGGCCTGCCCGCCGAGCCAGTCCGCGCTGTCCTGCTTGCCGAACTGGTAGCAGGACACGATCTTCAGCCCGTTCTGGTAGAGGTCGCGCGCCTCGGGGAGCTGAATCGGCTTGCCTTTCATCCAGTCCCCGCCAGGGCGACGATCCGACACGTAGCGGATCGCGCCGCTCGCGCCCGACGCCCTCAGATCGGCGGCGCTGATGACGCCCGCGGCGTAGTCGAGCAGGACGCCGAGCGGCGCTGCCGATGCGCTGGGCGCGAGCAGCGTCAGGGCCCCGCCGACGCTGACGGCGGCCGGCGCGGCGGCGGCGAGTCTGAGCAGGTCGCGCCGGTTGATGGGCACGAGCCACAGGGTACGACAATTACCCCATTTTTAACGTCATCACCACTAGTAACAATGGCATCACTTTTCTCGCGCCGGCGGGGCGAAGAATGCGCCGAGTGTGCGGATTCGTCGGCCATTACGGCGTGTCGTCGACGAAACCGCACAGTCGCGATGAGTGGGTTGCCCCGGAGTAGTGTGCGGCGGGTGTTTCTGCATGTGCAGCTCAACGCCCGACCCGACACGGCGGGTGAGCGTGCGCGGGAGCTCGCCGGCACGGGCATCGAGGGCGTGTTCACATTCGAGGGCCCCCACGACGTGTTCCTGCCGCTGGCAGCTGCGGCCGCCACCACCGATCTCGAGCTGATGACCAACGTCGCGATCGCATTGCCCCGCAGCCCACTGCATCTCGCTCATGCCGCCTATGATCTGCAGCTGCTTTCGGCGGGACGGTTTCGCCTCGGTCTCGGCTCGCAGATCCGGCCGCACATCGAAAGCCGATACGGAAGCACGTGGAGCCGGCCGGCCGCCCGCATGCGTGAGGCCGTGCTGGCCGTGCGCGCGATCCTCGATGCCTGGCAGAACAAGCAGCGGCTCGAGTTTCGCGGTGAGTTCACCAAGCACACGCTGATGACCCCGGCGTTCAATCCCGGCCCCAATCCGTATGGAGTTCCGCCCATCTATCTCGGCGCGCTGGGCCCGCTGATGACCAGGGCGGCCGCCGAAGTGGCCGACGGTCTGCTGGTGATGCCGTTACACTCCGTGCGGCACTTCCGAGAGCGAACAATTCCCGCGATCGACGACGGGCTGCGGCGGGCCGGCCGAACCCGAGCCGACCTGGACATCGTGCCGCAGGTGATCGCGGCGATCGGTCGCACGGATTCGCAGCTGGCGGCGGCCAGCGCCGGGGTGCGCGCACTGCTCGCCTTCTACGGGTCGACGCCCGCATATGTGCCGGTGCTGGAGGTCGAGGGGCGCGCCGAACTGCAACCGCAACTCAACGCGTTGTCCAAGAAGATGGACATCGGGGCGATGGTCGACCTGATCGACGACGACATGTTGACCACTCTCGCGGTCCGCGGCACCCCAGAGGAATGCGCCGCCGAGATCCTGCGCCGGTTCGGCGACGTGGCGCGTCGGGTCTGCGTGTACTTCCCCGGCTATGACGTGCCCGACGCCGATATCCGGGCATTGGCCGCGGCCTTGGACACGGGGTAGCGATAGCGCGATCCCGGCTCAGGCCACTGTCTGGTATGTCAAGATTCCGAAGTGACTTCGTCTGAGCCCGGCGATCGTCCGGCGACGGGCTGGCCGCGCGCAGGACGGTTCAGTTTCCTGATTCACGAGGACCGCTGGGAGTGGTCGGACGAGGTTGCCCAGATACACGGCTACGAGCCCGGAACCGTTGCGCCGACAACGGAATTGGTGCTCTCCCACAAACACCCCGACGACAAGCCGACGGTCGCCGAGCTCATCGAGCAGGTGCGCAAGCACGGCGTCCCGTTCAGCAGCAGGCACCGGATCATCGACACTCGGGGCAATGTGCACGTCGTGGTTGCCGTCGGCGACCTCCAATACGGATCGGACGGCGAAGTCCTCGGCACGTCGGGCTACTACGTCGACGTCACCGACGAGTTCGACGCCGATGTCCAGCACTCTCTCGACGAGGTCGTCGCCGCCATCACCGCCAGCCGTGCCACGATCAACCAGGCCATGGGCATTCTGATGCTCACCCACAGCGTTTCGGCCGATCAGGCTTTCGATCTGCTCGTTGGGCGCTCGACGAACACCAACACCAAGCTGCGCACGATCGCCACCAACTTCATCGCCGCAGCGACGACGTCCGGGCTGCTTGCGCGGAGCATTCGCGATGAAGTCGACCGGTTGCTGTCCGCCGCTCACGAGGAGCGTCCGACCGCGTGACGAAGTCGCAGGTGATAATCGATCCGCGCCTCCATGATGCGGTGATCTTTCAAGCGCCACAAAGTGATTCGGCCGCCGATCTGGTGGCAAGGTTGCATACCGCCGGCGTCGAGACCGTGCTTCTCGGCGCGGGTGCGCAGGACGCGGCGGGTCTGCGGGAGGCGGCGCGCGGGCTCGGCACGCGGGCGGAGCGCTCCGTTGCGGTAGAGACCGAACCCGACGGAATCACGGCGGCTCGCGACGGCGGGTTCTCGTTGGTGATCGGCGTCAGCTCTTCGGAGAGCGCCGGCGCGCTGTTGGAGCGCGGCGCCGATGCGGTGATCGACGACCTCGCGGACATCGAGGTCCGCACCGGCGACAGGCGGATGTCCGAAATCGCAAGTGCGCTCGAGTCCTACCGCGCGGTGTCCGACGTCATCGATGGTCACCGACCGGCCGTGTGCCTCGACTACGACGGCACGCTGTCGCCGATCGTGCCCGACCCGGATTCGGCGCGGCTGGTGGTCGGCGCCGCGGAGGTCCTGGCTCGGCTGGCCGAACGGTGCCCCGTCGCGATCCTGTCCGGTCGCGACCTGGCTGACATCCGTGACCGGGTTGCGGTGCCCGGCTTGTGGTATGCGGGCAGCCACGGCTTCGAGACGATCGCGCCCGACGGGAGCTATCGGCAGAACGATGAGGCCGCGGCCGCGGTGCCGGTGCTGGAGCAGTCCGCGGCGGAACTGCGCGAATCGCTCGCCCACATCAAGGGAAGTCGGGTGGAGCACAAGCGATTCGCCGTCGCCGTGCACTACCGGGATGTCGCAGCAGACTCCGTCGGTGAGGTCGTGGCGAACACCCACCGCGCCGGCCAGCGTGGCCACTTGCGAGTCACTAACGGCCGCAAGGTCGTCGAGCTCCGGCCTGACGTCGACTGGAACAAGGGCACGACGCTGAACTGGATCCGCGACCAGATAGAGCAATCGCAGAGGGTGCTGCCGATCTTCATCGGCGACGACCTGACAGACGAGGACGCTTTCGACGCGGTCAAGACCGATGGCATCGGCATCCTGGTGCGTCACACCGAGGACGGGGATCGCCGGTCGGCAGCCCAGTTCACACTCGAAAACCCGGACCAGGTGCGTGAATTCCTCGATCGCGTCGCCGATGACCTGACGGACGGCTGAGGACTCTCAGCGCCCCGGCGCGTGCAGCATCGTCTCCACGTCGGCCGAACGCCTCACGCACACACCGACATTAGCCGGGCGATGACTTTTACTCATCGTGAATCAAGGTTTCCTGTGAGGGTTCGCACGCGAACGGCACGGCATCTGTCGAGGTGATACGCGGCAGACCCGTCGCCGCGATACCCCGCCTCGTTGTTCGCTCACCGCGCACCGAGGCGGCAGGCACGTTAAGTTGTGCCGATGAATCGACCGTCGGCGGACAAGGGCAGGGCCGCGGTTGCGGAAGCAGCCGAACGAGCACAGGCCGAGTACTTCCGCTGTCTTCTCGCGGAGCGCCGCGCGGAGATCGATGTGGCGATCGTGAAATTGCGCGGCGATGCCCGTGACCGAACTCCGTTGATTCGCAGCGCTGAGCGGGAGCGTCAGGAGATCGACTGGATGATCGCCGCGCTCGACCGGCGGTTCCCGCCTGCGGGTCAAGAAATCGGCGGGTCCCTGCTGACGATCAGGCCGGGCCAGCAGAGGGTCAGCTAGACGTCGGCCCGGGTGGGTGAGCGCCCGGTGCGTCGTGTTCGAACTCCGCGACCGCCTCTGCGAGACGGTGCCGCAGGAGAAGCGCGGCCGTGATCCCGACCAGCGCGGCCACGAGCAACCCGATCCACGAGAACCGCGACAGCCAGCGCTCAGCGGCCAACCCGAGGTAGTACACGAGCGCGGTGGTGCCGCCGGCCCAGCACAGACCTCCCGCAACGTTGGCGACGAGGAAACGGCGGTATCGCATCTTCAGTGCTCCCGCGAGCGGGCCGGCCAGAATCCGCAACAGCGCGATGAATCGGCCGAAGAACACAGCCCACGCGCCCCACCGGGCGAACACGTGCTCGGCGAAGGCGACGTGGGCGGGGCCGAAGTGCTTGGGGAACCGCCGCTCGAGACGGTCGAACACATGCATGCCGTACCGACGTCCGATCGCATACCCGATCGAGTCGCCCACCACGGCGCCGACGACCGCGGCGGCCCCGACGCCGACGGGGTTGATGGCGGCGGCGTCATGCGAAGCCAGCAGCGCGGCGCTGACGAGCATGATCTCGCCCGGCAGCGGAATCCCGAGACTTTCCAAGCCGATGACCGCGCCCACCGTGGCGTACACCGCGGGCCCCGGGATCGCCGTCAGCAGAGAATCCACGTCCACGTAATGAACAATGCCTGATAGACCGGGCGCGCGGCCTGCAGACCCTGCACGAACTCACGCGCAGCCTTCGACTTGTAGGATGCGCCCATGCCGTTGGCCGATGGCCAGAGTTTCGCGGGCTACACGATCCTGCGGCACCTGGGTTCAGGGGGGATGGGCGAGATCTACCTCGCACAACACCCCAGACTGCCGCGCAGCGATGCTCTGAAGGTGCTGCCGACCACCTTCACCGACGACCACGAATACCGCGAGCGGTTCAATCGGGAAGCCGACATCGCCGCCACGCTATGGCATCCGCACATCGTCGGGGTCCACGACCGCGGAGAGTTCGAAGGGCAACTGTGGATCTCGATGGACTACGTCGAGGGCACCGACGCCGCCAATCTGCTGCAGGAGGAATACCCGAACGGTATGCCGCCGGATGAGGTGCTCAGGATCGTCCGGGCTGTCGCCGAGGCGTTGGACTACGCCCATCGAAACCAACTGCTGCATCGCGACGTCAAGCCGGCGAACATCCTTTTGTCGCAACCGGATTCGGGTGACGCGCGAATCCTTTTGGCGGACTTCGGCATCGCCCGCTGGGTCGACGATGCCAGCGGCCTCACCGGCACCAATATGACAGTTGGAACGGTGGCCTACGCGGCGCCGGAGCAGCTGATGGGCGAGCAACTGGACGGGCGCGCCGATCAATACGCGTTGGCCGCAACGGCTTTTCACCTGCTCACGGGTACCCCGCTGTTTCAGCATTCGAATCCGGCGGTCGTCATCAGCCAGCATCTCACCGCGGATCCGCCACCGATCGGCACCCGGAGGCCGGCACTGTCGGACCTGGGGCCCGTGTTTTCCAAGGCGCTGGCCAAGGCGCCCGCGGACCGCTACGACACCTGCGTTGATTTCGCGAATGCGCTTGCTGCGCGGCTCGGGGCTGTGGCTGCAGAGACGGGCGCAACCGAGGCGACCACGGCGTCACCGATCGCAGTCGGCCACAAGCATCGATCGCGTCCGCAGCGGCCGAAAAAAAGCGAGTCGCGACGACGGCCTGTGGTGATCGTCGTGGTGATCCTCGCGCTGCTGCTGATCGGGGTTTCGGCCATCGCACTGCTCTTGTTCGGCCGTGAACGGGAGATGACGGCGTCCCCCTCCCCGAAACCGAACTCGCCGGGAAACTCCGCCCCCGCCTCTCCCGTGCAGCCGGTCGTGCTGCTCGGAGCGGACTGCGCCACGCTGGGCGCAGCGGGCCTCACCTCGAACGGTGCCCAGGCGTACTGCTCCAAGCTGCCCACGACCGGCGACTCGGTCTGGTCGCTGTACACCAGCGCGGTGCCCACTCCGTCTTCGGCAACCCCGGGCCCGACCGACGAGACATATGCTCCAGGCATCGAGCAGCAGGTGGAAGTGTGCGTCGAGGAGACCCACAAGAGCCGGCTGCAGTGCCGGGAGGACATCCGGCAAGGAAACATCACCGGGCCCGCATGAATCCCCTTACGCGTCGTCGGTCAGTGTCGGCTGACGGCCTCGGCCGCATGGCGGTGTCCGATCAGTTCGAACCCCACCACGGTGACCATCGGGGCGAGCATGACGATCAACAGGCACACCGACATGGACACGCCGGCCGAGGCCAGGGCCACGGACGCCACCAACACCACCGCCGTCAGCGTCACCAACAGCGCGTGCAATGCGTCCCGCGTGCGCACGAGCAGCATGTACAACACGTAGACCGTCGCGATGAAGGCAGCCACCGGAATCGCGACGGATGACACCGTGGCCGCCGATCCCAACTTCGAGTGGTGCTCGATGTAGTACGCGGCGGCGTGCAACCCCGCGCCGGTGGCCACCACCGAGCCGATCACCAGAAAGTGCAGATAGCCGAACGTGAACGAGCGCTCGCGGTGCGCATGCAGCAGCGGTGCCACCGGCACGACGTAGTAGGTCCACCACATCCCGAAGGTCAGCCCCATGCCGGCGACCGCCACCAGTGCCCCGTCCACACTCCAGCCCTGGGCGGTGACCACCGCCGATAGCGACGCGACGGTCCCGATCACTCCCTCGCCGAGCGCGATGATCGTGAGCAGGCCGTACCGTTCGGCGATGTGGTGGGCGTGCCATGGTGTGCCGCCCTTGCGGGTTTCGGCGATAAACGGCCCCGCCAACTCGATGACGAACAACGGCACCATGCAAAGAAATGTGATCCCTATCGAGGTGTTGACGAAGATCGAACCGACCCAACCGATCTGAGCGACCGTGACGGTGAGGGCGTACGTCAGGCACGCGGGTCGGTGGGCCGGATCCTGTTGGGCGGCCCGCAACCACTGGGTCACCATCGCGATCCGCATGACGACATATCCCGCGACCATCACCCGGTTGTCGAGGTGGTGCCCCTGGTCCATCGACGCGAACGTCTGCGGCACGCCCAGCGCGAGAATGATGACGCCGACCATCTGCACCATCGTGGTCACCCGGTACACCCAGTCGTCGGTGTCGTAGGCCGAGGCGAACCAACTGAAGTTGACCCACGCCCACCACACCGCGAACGTTGCGAACGCGAATCCCGCAAGCCCGGACCCGACATGGTTCTCCGACAGTGCGTGCGCGAATTCGGAAGCGGCAGCGCCGAATCCGACGACGAACGTCAAGTCGAAAAGCAACTCCAGTGGCGTCGCGACACGAAACTCTTCGTGGGGGTCACGGCCGGACATCCGGCGAAGGCGGTGATGAGCGGTTGCAGACGGCTGCGGCGGTTTGACGTCGGTCACGATGGGATTATCGACCGTCGGGCAGACGCCGCACGCCGTTACCGCAGCGTCAACCAAACGAGGCTTGCTGCGCCCGCGCCGGTGCAATAGATGGCGAACGGCGTGAGGGTGCGGGTATGGAAGTAGCGCGTCAAGAACCGCACCGCGAAGTAAGCGCTGGCAAACGACGCGATGCTGCCGACGAGAACCTGACCGTGGACCTCTTGCCCGAGGGGTCCGAACAGATCGGGAATCTTGAACATGCCGGCGGCCAGAATGACCGGGGTTGCGAGAAGAAACGAAAACCTCGCCGCGTCATCGTGATTCAGCCCGCGCATCAGTCCGGCGACCATCGTGATGCCGGACCGGCTGATGCCGGGCAGCAGGGCAAGGATCTGCGCGGAACCGACAAGTACGCCGCGCGCCATCGGCATCTTCGCCAGTCGTAGATCCGATTCGTCGAGTTCGCCCGGCCCGTTGTCGATGACTTCGGGTTCGCCGACGGTCCCGGCCGCCCCGACCGGTGGGGGAACGCGGCGACGGAGTCGCTCGCCGGCGAAGAGCACGACTCCGTTGACCATGAGGAACGCCGCCGCGGGGATCGGCTTGCCCAACGTGGTGCGGAACAGGTGCTCTAACGCGAGTCCAGAAACCCCAACGGGAATGGTGGCCAGGATGATCAGCCATGCGAGCCGCTCGGCGGGGGTCTGAACTCGCCAGTAACGCAACGACGTTGCGAACCCCGTCAGGATCCGCAGCCAGTCACGCCAGAAGAACACCAGCAACGCGGCGGCGGTGGCCACGTGCAGGCCGACGATGAACGCCAGGTACGGCGACTCCGGGACGGACACGCTCAAGTCTTCGGCCCACCGCCCGCCGACGAGCGCCGGCACTAGCACCGAATGGCCGAGACTCGACACCGGGAAAAGCTCCGTGACCCCCTGGAACGCACCGACGACCACAGCTTCGACGTACGTCAGCCCACTCATCGTAGACATCGTGGCGGGCCGGGCTGTGCGAATACTGTGAACGCTCTTGGCAAACCGCGTGTCAGCCTTTCCTCAACCGCCGTTGTTAGCGTGGTTGGGACACGACTATCCAGGAGGTCGACATGACCGAGACATCCGAGACAACCGCAGCCGAGTCTTCGCCACGGGAGTTGCCACCGCCGGCGCATGCTGGGTGGGCAGTCGCATCGCTGCTGTTCTTCTGACCGCTCTCATTCGCCGCGTTCACTCATGCGTTCAGTGTGTATCCGTTGTGGGCGCGCGGCGACGTGGCCGCCGCCCGGGCCGCATCCGATCGTGTGCGCCGACTCGGCCAGATCTCGCTGTGGCTAGCGGGCATTCTGCTACTGCTGTTGGCCATCGGCTACACGGTGTGTGTAGTGGCGATGATCAGCCACGGGTACTGGGGACATCACCATGGCGGCTTTCGCCACCGCCGCAACCAATAGTCCCGCAAGGCTCAGACTCTCGCCGCCGCGATGACGGCGTCGCTGTGTCCCCAAAGCGTCGGGCCACCGCCGATCATGGCCCAGCAGTGCTAGGGCAACTACGTCGACGCCTAGCTGAGTTCAACTGCTCCCAATTGTTCACAGCTGGAGCTGCGACCTGATCCAGTCGAGGTTGGCCTGCATGTTCTGCTGCCACTCGGCCAGGCGGCGTGCGACGATCCGGCCTTCCTTTTCGGGTTGGGCGGCGATCGCAGCGCTGAGTCCCGACGCGGCCGGGCCCATACGGGCCCATTGGCGGATCAACGCGCCGTCGCCGGTCGGTTCCACCTCGAAACCCCATGTGGCTGCCGCGCCGTCGGCGCCGAGGACGTTCCACACCCAACGGCGTTGGTCCGCAACCTCGACGACTTCGCACAGGGTGTGCCATTCGCCGAGCGCCTCGTGCTTGTTGTGGCCGCGGAACCGGGCACCAACTTCGACCCGGTCGGCACCGTCGAGCCATTCGACCCGCTGCAATTCAGACGAGCAGCGGGTCGGCAGGGTGATGTCGGTGACGTGTTCCCATGCCGTGCCGACGTCGCACGGAACGCGCGCAGACACCTCTATGGTGGGCTGATCGCTATAACGCACATGTCAAGCATGCCAAGGACGGCCTGATCGATGAAGGTCGGCGTCGTAATCGAGCCCCGACTGCCCGGTGCTGCCGATTTCGCCGTGGCGGCCGAATCAATCGGCGTCGATTCGTTGTGGGTGCCCGAGGTGTGGGGCTACGACGCGCTCACCGGCCTGGCATATCTGGCGGCGAAGACGTCGTCGATCAAGCTCGGAACCTTTGTGGTGCAGTTGGGTTCACGCAGCCCAGCGTTACTGGCGACCTCGGCGCTGAGCCTGCAGGAGTTGTCCGGTGGCAGATTCCTGTTGGGGGTCGGCACGTCCGGGCCCCGGGTGATGGAGGGTTGGCACGGCGTGCGGTTTCGCAAGCCGGTGCGGACCACGCGGGAAACCGTCGAGATCGTCCGCATCGTCAGCCGCGGCGACCGGCTCGAGCATCCCGGCGAGATCTACCCCCTTCCGCTGCCACAGAGCAGCGGTACGGCGTTGCGCCCCATGGTGCGACCGGCCCACGTGCCCGTCTACGTCGCGGCGCTGGGACCGCACAACCTGCGCCTCACCGGCGAGGTGGCCGACGGCTGGCTGGGCAACGCGTTCATTCCTGAAGCGGCCGACGTGTTTCTCGATCCGTTGCGGGAAGGGGCCGAACGCGGTGGCCGCGCGCTGGCCGATCTGGATCTGGTCGCACCGGTCGCAGTCGAGTTTCACGATGATCAGCCTTCCGCCGACGCCGCGGCACGCCGCCATGCCGACGGGTACGCGTTCACGATCGGGGCGATGGGCTCGGGGGGCGGCGGGCACGGACGCAACTTCTACAACGACGCGTTCACACGCCTCGGTTACGGGGCCGAAGTCAGCCGGGTCGCCGAACTATGGCAGGCAGGGCGCAAAGACGAAGCGCGCCAAGCGGTTCCGCTCGATCTCGGCCGCCTCACAAACCTGATCGGAACGGCAGACGGAATCGCCGAACGGGTCGGCGGCTACCGCGACGCCGGCATCACGACGCTGCTGGCGAAGTTGGACGAAAGCTATGCCGACCAATTGGCGACCCTGCGGCGTCTTGTCGACATCGTGGGCGCCGCGCGCTAGCCCGGCTCGTCGTGGTCGCGGCCCTCGGCAAGGTCGCTGCAGTCCACGTCCTCGACGTCGCGCGCAGCGCGCAGGTAGGGGCCCGCCCCACGGTCGCCGGAAAGACGGTCTATCACGCCGGGCCAGTGACGGCGGGCGATCACCACGGGATGGCCGGGCTCGCCGCCGTAGTACGCCCGGGCCAGCCCGCTACGAGATGCCAACGCCCTCTGCAGAACTCGGGCCACGACCGCGGGACCGACATCCGGAGTGTCGACGACATGCAGCACCGCGTAGTCCGCATCCATGCAGTCGGCATGCTCCAGTCCGGTGCGAACCGAGGCGCTGAGGCCGGTGTGCCAGTCCGACGCCCTCACCGCGGTGACACCCGGAGGCGCGGGCACCGCCGCCGCGCCGAGCACCAAGATGACGTCGTCGCAACCGCCATCGCGCAGTGCACCCAGCGCAGCCGTCAGAAACTCGTCGACAAGCACTTTCGGCTTGCCATAACGCCGCCCCGCGCCAGCCGCCAGCAGCACCCCGACAACCCGAGGCGCCCGATCGACGCGTGAGCTCATCGCTTGCCCCGTTCTGGAAATAGCCTTTCCGCCGCTTGAGAATAATGATCTCGCAACCGCCTAGACTTCAGACGTGCGTGAGGTGCTGGACGACTTGATGTCGATCTGGCGAGCCGGTGGTACGGCCGGAGTCGCCACGGTGGTGCGAACCATCCGTTCGGCACCTCGCCCGCCGGGCGCCGCGATGGTGGTGGCACCCGACGGAGCGGTCGCCGGCTCGGTGTCGGGCGGCTGCGTGGAGGCGGCGGTCTACGAACTCGCGAACGAGGTGGTCGACACCGGGCGGCCCGTGCTGCAGCGCTACGGCATCAGCGCCGACGATGCGTTCGCCATCGGCCTCACCTGCGGCGGCGAGATCGACATCTTCGCCGAGCCTGTCTCCAAACACACGTTCCCGCAACTGAAGTCGGTGGCCGACGACATCGCCGCCCACCGCCCGACGGCGGTCGCCACCGTCATCGCCCATCTCGACCCCGAGTGGATCGGCCGTCGGATGGTCATCGGACCGGATGCCGTCGACGGGTCGTTTGGGTCCCCGCGCGTCGACGCCGCAGTGGTCGACGATGCGCGCGGCCTGCTGTCCGCGGGCCGTACCGCGGTGCTCACCTACGGGCCCGACGGCCAGCGGCAGGATGCGGGGATGGAAGTGTTCGTGGCGAGCCATGCACCTCGGCCCCGAATGCTGATCTTCGGAGCCATCGATTTCGCCTCGGCATTGGCGCAGCAGGGCACGTTTCTGGGCTACCGGGTCACGGTGTGCGACGCGCGGCCCGTGTTTGCGACCCCGGCCCGGTTCCCGGCGGCCGACGAGGTCGTCGTCGACTGGCCTGACCGCTACCTCGCCGCGCAGTCCGAGCAGGGCGCGATTGACGCTCGCACCGCCATCTGCGTGCTGACCCACGACCCGAAGTTCGATGTGCCGGCGCTTCAGGTCGGACTACGGCTACCGCAGGTCGGCTACATCGGAGCGATGGGCTCGCGGCAGACCCATGAGGACCGGCTCACCCGGCTGCGTGAGGTGGGGCTGACCGAGACCGAGCTCAGCCGCCTCGCGAGCCCGATCGGGCTGGACATCGGGGCCCGCACGCCAGAAGAGACCGCGGTGTCGATCGCGGCCGAGATCATCTCGTCCCGGTGGGGTGGCGGGGGCCGGCCGTTGACCGAGGTCGCCGGCCGGATCCACCATGACCGCGCAGAGGAAGCCCGATCAGGAAATGGAACTCTCTCATTTGGATAGGCAGCTTCCCGATGTACGATAATCGCACTTCTTGAAGCACTTACGCGCAGAAGTAAACGGCGGATTGGAGCCCACGCGATGACGGAAACCGTCACCACCCGCTACGCGGGCACGCGCGTACCCCGGGTGGAGGACTCGCGGTTGCTCACCGGTCACGGCGCCTTCGTCGACGACATCAAGCGGCCAGGCCTGCTTCATGCCTGCTTCGTGCGAAGTCCCTTTGCGCACGCCCGCATCAAGGGCATCGACGCCTCGGCGGCGCTGGCGCTGCCCGGTGTGCATGCGGTATTCACCGCCGCGGATCTGAACCCGGACGTCAGGGAGGCGTGGCACGCGGCCGCGGGTAAAGACATGCCCGACACGCCCCGGCCGCCACTCGCAGAGCGCGAGGTGAAGTTCGTCGGCGATCCGGTCGCACTCGTCGTCGCTGAAAGTCGCTACATCGCCGAGGACGCGGTCGAGCTCGTCAACGTCGACTACGAACCGTTGCCGGCAATCGCCGACTTCACCACGGCCGTGGGCTCAGATGTTGTCGTGCACGAGGCCTACCCCGACAACGTCGCTTTCGCATTGAGTGGTGCGCCACCCGACGAGGAGACGTTCT
Source organism: uncultured Actinomycetota bacterium (assembly GCA_963744085.1). GTDB lineage: Bacteria > Actinomycetota > Actinomycetes > Mycobacteriales > Mycobacteriaceae > Mycobacterium. Next base: position 219,042 of record CAVUSK010000004.1, on the reverse strand, counting down.
CCTCCGCTGCGCACGTGGTGTCCGAGACCATTTACCAGCACATGCACGTGCCGGTGCCGATGGAGACGCGCGGCATCGTCGTCGAGTGGCTGGCCGCCTCCGAAGACGTGACCATCTGGGCATCCAGCCAAATCCCTCACGAGCTGTGTGCGTTCTGCGCTCGGCTGCTAGGGCTGCCGGCACAACGTGTTCGGGTCATCGTGCGCGACACCGGCGGCGGATTCGGCCAGAAGGTCGTTCCGTTGCGCGAAGACATGTGCATCGTGCTGGCCGCCCGCAAGCTCCCCGCGGCGGTGAAGTGGATCGAGGACCGGCGCGAGAACCTGATGTCCGCCGGGCAGGCCCGGCACGTCATCGCTGACGTGAGGATGGCGTTCGACGAGGATGGCACCATCCTGGCCGCCGACATCGACTTCCTCCAGGACGTCGGCGCATATCCCACGCCGCACCCGGTGAATCAAGCGGCCATCGGCTTTCTCTTCCCTGGGCCATACCGCGTTCCCAAGGCCAGCTACAAGTACACGGCCATTTTCTCGAACACCCCCGGTCTGGTGGCGTATCGCGGTCCGTGGCAGTTCGAGACCCTAGCCCGAGAAATGCTGCTCGACATCGCGGCGCAGAAGATGGGCATGGATCCGGCCGAACTGCGCCGCCGCAACCTCCTGCGCGGCGACGAGATGCCGTACCCCAATGCCAATGGCATGCCGTACGACCACGTGGCCCCCGCCGATACTTTCGAGCAGGCCGTGAAAATCCTTGACCACGAAGGCTTTCGCAAGGAACAGCAGGACGCACTGGCCGAGGGCCGCTACATCGGACTCGGCTTCTCGGCGTATGTCGAGCCGACCGCGGGCGCGACCGGCAACCTGGCGACCGAGGGTGCGGCAATCCGTATGGAGCCGACCGGGAAGATAACCGTCTACGTGAACGGCGGCTCGGCCGGTAACAGCATCGAAACCACCGTTGTCCAGCTGACCGCCGACGCGCTCGGCGCCGACATCGACGACGTCGCCACGATCCAGGGCGACACCGCGGTGACGCCGTACGGCGCGGGCTCCCAGGGCAGCCGCAGCGGACCGATGACGGCGGGCGCCGTCAACAAGGCGGGCACCATACTGCGCAAGCAGATCGTGGCGATGGCGGCGGCTCGATTGGGCATCGAGGAATCCGACGTCGAACTGGCGGACTCACGGGCGACCGCCCGCGGTGACTCATCGAAGGGCGTGACGTTCGCCGACCTCGCCTACCGCGCGCATTACGAACCGCAGCGGCTCCCGCCAGGGATGTCCGCATCACTGGAGGCGACAGCGCGCTTTACCTCGCCGGCGCCCGTTCACTGGGCCAACGCTACACACGCGTGCACATGCGAGGTCGACGTGAAGACCGGCCACGTCACGCTGACGCGCTACATCGTCAGCGAGGACGTCGGCGCGATGATCAACCCGAACGTAGTCGAGGGCCAGATCGCCGGCGGCACCGTGCAGGGCATCGGCGGCGCGCTGCTGGAGGAGTCCGCGTATGACGACGACGGAAACCCGCTCGCCTCAACATTCGTCGACTACTTGCTGCCGACGGCGACAGAAGTGCCGCCAATCGAGTTCGGCCACATCGAGATACCGGGCCCGGGGGTCGGAGGGTATAAGGGCTGCGGCGAGGGCGGGGCGATCGGCTCGACGCCCGCAGTGATCAACGCGATCAACGACGCGCTTGCGCCTCTCGGCATCACGCTGACGCGACTGCCCGCCAGCCCGGCCGCGATCGTCGCGCTGATCGAAGAAGCTACCAAGTGAGGACCCAGAAGTGGAGCTAGTCAACGAATTTCGGGTGCCGGTTTCGCCAGACACGGCGTGGAAGGTGCTGACCGACGTTGAGCGGGTGGCCCCCTGCATTCCCGGCGCGCAGCTGCTGTCCGTCGACGGCGACGACTTCACCGGCTCAGTGAAAGTGAAAGTCGGGCCCATCACCGTGTCCTACAAAGGCGAAGCGACGTTTCAGGAGAAGGACGAAGCCGCACGCCGGGTGGCGATCAAGGCCAACGGGAAGGAGACGCGAGGCAGCGGCAACGCCGCCGCCCTGGTCACCGCCCAGCTGAAGGACGAGGGTGATGCCACCAGCGTCGTGATCACGACCGACCTGACCATCTCGGGTAAGGCGGCGCAGTTCGGCCGCGGTGTGCTTGCGGACGTGGCAGGCAACCTGATCGCGCAGTTCGCCAAGCGACTCGAGGCCGATGTCCTTGGCGGCTCTAGTGGTCCGGCTCCGACCGCCGGAACCGAGGCTCCCGCAGCAAAACTCGCTGCCACCGACGAGGCCGCCGACGCTGACTCCGTCGACCTGATCAAGGTGGTCGCGCTGCCGATGGCCAAGCGGTTTGCACCCGTCGTGGTTGGGGTGATCGCCGGTGTCGTGGTCGGATTCCTGCTCGGACGTGCCAGACGCCGGGCACAAGCCCAACCGGCCGCCGAGGACCTCTTGGCCGCGGTCTCGCGGCTACTGTCATGAAAGCGGCCGCATTCGCCTACCACCGCCCCGATTCGGTCGAGGAGGCCGTGGGTCTGATGGACGAGTACGGCGACGATGCGAAGATCCTGGCAGGCGGGCAGAGCCTGGTACCGATGCTCGCCATGCGGCTCACGCACTTCGAGAATCTGATCGACATCTCGCGGATCGATGAGCTCAAGAGCATCGACCACTGCAGCGGCGAGGTGCGCATCGGTGCGGGGACTCCGCACTCCTTCGTCGGTATGGACGACCATGTCGCCGAGTCGGTGCCTCTGCTGACTCTCGCAACGCCGTACATCGGGCACTTCCAGATTCGTACGAGGGGAACGCTCGGGGGCGCGATCGCGCACGCCGATCCCGCGGCGGAGTACGCGGCCGTCGCCCTGGCGCTCGACGCGGAGATGGAAGCGACGTCATCGCATGACACCCGAACCATCCCTGTGGCCGAGTTCTTCACCGGCCTGTGGGAAACCTCGCTGGGACCCGCCGAAATACTCACCGCCGTGCGGTTTCCGGTGTGGGGCGGGCGGTCCGGCTTCGCGATCGAGGAATTCGCCCGACGCCACGGTGATTTCGCGATCGCGGGCGCTGCGGTTGCGGTCGAGCTGGACGGCGACGATCGCGTAACCCGCTGCGGCATTGGTCTTCTGGGCCTGGGATCGACCCCGCTGCGCGGATCGGCGGCCGAGGCGGCCGTGCTGGGCCGCTCGTTCGGCGACATCGACACGGACGAGATCGGCGAGCTCGTGATAAGTGGACTCGACGACATCCCGGCCGACCTACAGGGGTCGGCCTCCTACCGAGCCAAGGTCGGTGCCACCATGGTGGCCCGCGCCTGGGAGTCTGCGACCGCGGAGGCAAGCAATGCATGAGTGGCCGGTCAAGCTGTCTGTCAACGGGCGGCCCACCGAGGCGACCGTGGAACCGCGCCTGACGCTCGCGGATTACCTTCGCGAAAAGTGCGGTCTCACCGGCACCCATCTTGGCTGCGAGCACGGTGCGTGCGGCGCCTGCACGGTGTTATTGGACGGGCAAGCGGTGCGCTCCTGCCTGATTTTCGCCGTGCAGGTGGATGGTCAGGAAGTGACGACCGTCGAGGGTATCGCCGGCGAAGACGGCCAGCTCTCCCCCGTTCAGGCCGCCATGCGCGAATGCCACGGCCTGCAATGTGGCTTCTGCACACCGGGGTTCGTCACGTCGATCACCGCGCTGCTGCGCGACAACCCGGCTCCCACCGACGAGGAGATCCGCGAAGGGTTGTCCGGGAACTTCTGCCGGTGCACGGGCTACCAGGGCATCATCAACGCCGTGCACCGCGCCGCCGAGACTATGTAGGCTACGTCGCCTCCTCGCGCGAGCAGACGCAAAAGTCCCCATTTCCAAGGGAAATGAGGGACTTTTGCGCCTGCTCGCGGTAGAAAGGGGGAGCTACTTGAGGCAACAGCCCGCGTCGACTGGAAGCGTCACGCCGGTGATGTAGCGGGCCTCATCGGAGGCCAGGAACAACACCGCGTTGGCGATGTCCTCGGGCTCAACCCATCCGATCGGCAACGTGTGCATAAACTGCCCCACGACCTTGATGTCCTCGGGACCCGGGTTCTCCAGATCGGGCCGGAACAGCTTCATCGTGCCCTCGTTCATGAACAACGGGGTGTTCACGTTTGTCGGGTGCACCGAGTTGACGCGAATGTTGTGCTGGCCGAGTTCGACGGCGAAGGTCCGCATGAGGCCGACAACACCGTGCTTTGCGGCGACGTAGTGGCCGCGAATGCGGGTAGAGCCTTAAGCCCGCCGACCGAACTGGTCAGGATGATGGAACCGCCACGCCCGCCTTTGAGGATGTGCGGCACACCGGCCTTGACCGTCTTCCACACGCCCGCAGGTTCACGTCGATCATTTCCTGCCAGTCGAACTCGCTCGTCTTGTCGAGCGTGTGCGCCGCCGTTGCCGATGCCGGCATTGGCAACGATGATGTCCAGCCGACCCAACTCCTCGACACCGCTGTCCACCGCGGCCTTGAGCGCGTCGAGGTCGCGGACGTCGACCTCGGCCGTGTAGATGCGGCGATTCTGGCCCTTGACCAGATCCGCGGTCTCGGCCAAGTCCTCCGGTGTGGACGGCGGAATCGGGGTCTCCTCGACAATCCGTTTGCAGACGTCGATCGCGATGATGTCGGCGCCCTCCTGCGCCAATCGCACCGCGTGGGCGCGGCCCTGACCGCGCGCGGCACCCGTGATGAATGCGACTTTGCCCTCGACACGCCCGGCCATCATTACCTCGTTTCGACGATTGTTGTGCACTCGCTCAGCACTCTGTCACCCGCGAGCGCCGCGTGTCAATCACCTATGACGGAAAGCGAGAATCCGATTCTCACGTCAGCTCGGCGGACGGGAGACACATTGCGCCGCGTAGAGCTCCTCACCCAGCTTGTCCATCAGCTCAAGTTGGGTCTCCAGATAGTCGATGTGTTTCTCCTCGTCGGCCATGATGCGCTCGAGAATCACCGCGCTGGTGGAGTCTTGTTTCTCCCGGCACAGGATGATGCCCGGTTTCAGTCGCGCCGCGACTTCGTACTCGATGGCCAGGTCGCTCTCGAATTGCTCGCGCAACGTCTGACCGACACGTAGCGAGAACAGCCGTTGGTAGTTCGGCAGGCCATCGAGGATCAGGATGCGGTCCGTCAGCCACTCCGCATGATGCATCTCTTCCATCGACTCGGCGCGCGTCGTGGCCGCAAGCTCGGTGAAGCCCCAGAAGTGCTGCATCTTCGAATGCAGGAAGTACTGGTTGATCGTGGTGAGCTCGCTCGTCAGCTGCTCGTTGAGCAGGCGAAGGACATCCGGATCGCCCTGCACCGGCCGGCTCCTAACTCTCAGCCTTGACCGGTGGCCGGTAGAAGATCAACAGCTGGCCGATGCCGCCGGCCAGCCCCAACGCAACCGATACGACGAGGCCGGTCCAGCCGTCACACCAACTGTGTCCGAAAATCGCCAATCCAGGCTGAATCGGCCGGCGCCGACCGTTGCAACCGCCACCGCGCTCACCGCGAGCACCAGGTTGTACTCCCAGCCTTCCTTCACGATGAAGAAGCCGTTGGGCCGGTGCACAGTCCACGCCGCGACAAACATCAGCGCGACGAAGCCCGCTGCCGGGATCGGCGTCAGCAGCCCGGCGGCCAAGCCAAGGCCGGCCGCGACTTCGGTGGTCGCGGCGATGCGTGCGTGCAGCATGCCCGGCTTCATGCCGATGCTTTCGAACCATCGAGCGGTGCCCGGGATCCGTCCACCGCCGAAGAACTTGTTGAAGCCGTGTGCGGCCAGGGTGATGCCCAGACAGAGTCGCAAGATCAGCAAACCGGTGTCGACGGCGTAGGCCTGGATGGTCATAACGGGATCCTCCTATATGTCACCGGATTTCGGGCGCCACCACCGACGCCTTGATGATCGCCTGCACGGTGCGCCGGCAGCGGCCGCATTCAGAACCAGCGCCACACTCCTTTGCCACTTTCTTCGTCGTCGACGCGCCCTGCGCCACCACCTCGGAGACCGTTTGGCTGGTTACCCCCTTGCACAGACACACATACATCGACGCGGTCCGATCAATCCTCGTCGATTCGCATGACGTGCAGGAATTTCCCCACGAACAGTGGCGGATACGCACCCATTCCGGCGTTCTCCATCCACTCCGCGACCGCATCGGGATGTTCGATCCATCGGCGAGCGCTTTCCTCGTCGTCGATCTCCTGGAGAATCATCACCTCGCGCGGATCATCGAAAGCCTGGAAGATCCAGGTCTTGCGAATACCGGCGGCCCGGAATCTGTCGAGCGCCCGGTGCACGTGCTCGATCACCAGCGACACGTCGTGCACCGACGTCATCGCGGCGACGATGACACCCGGCGGGCCGGGATCGGCCGCGTCGGTCAGGTCGATCCTGTCGACGAGTTCACCGGCGAAAACCGCCGGAATGTCTTCGACGCCTACGTCGTCGAACCATTCGAAGAACACCCGGGAACGCAGGAGATCGACGACGGGCTCGCGGTTGTGAACGGCGATGCTGACCAAGACCCGGCCGGGGTCGAGTGTCGACGCGTGCACGATCACATGATGCGCGCCGATTTCCGCAAGTTCCGACTTGCGGTTCTCCAGTAGCCGCGGCACGCGTGTCGGATCAGGTACCCGGTAGTCCGAAGCGATGACGAGCGAGTGCATGTCGGCGCTAGTCACTGGCTGGCAGCGGCTTCGCCTCTTTGATGCTCAGCGGCACATCGCCAATGCTCAGTGTGCCGGCGCCGGCCTTCGTCACCAGCACCTCGGCTCCGGTCTCGTCGACGTAGCGTTTCCCCATCACGTTTCCGTCGGAGAACTTCGCGTCCAGAACGGCGTCTGAGGCGGCATCGGCCCCGATCTCGCGCATCGGAACCCCGCCGGCACGCAGATCGTCGAGGCCGTCGCCGGTCTTGACCACAATGACCTCGGTGTCACATACCTGGCTTTTCAGCCGAGTCCCCGTCTTGATCATGATTGGTTCCTTCCTTACGTCGTGGCCTGTTGGCTTCTCAGTTCCTCGACGAGATCGCGGCGCAACACTTTTCCGGTGGGTGTGGTGGGCAATTCATCGCGGAAGACGACCCGGTCGGGAGTGCGGGAACCTCGCAGGCTGTCGCGGACGTGGGCCCGCAGCTCTTCGGGATCCGGGTCTGCTCCTTGCGCCGGGACCACCACCGCGACGATGACCTGACCCCACTGCTGGTCCTCGACCCCGACGACGGCGACATCGCGCACCGACGGATGCTCCACGAGGACGTCCTCCACCTCCGCCGGCGCAATGTTCTCGCCGCCCCGGATTATGGTGTCGTCCGATCGTCCGGTGATGAACAGATAGCCTTCGCGGTCGAGTGCGGCGACATCCTTTGTGGGAAACCACCCGTCGTCGTCCAGCACCGACCCGATCTCCGAATATTTGCCTGACACTTGGTCGCCGCGGACGAACAGCTCACCGGGCTCACCGGGCTCGAGCACCGCACCATCTTCACCGCGGATCTGAACTTCGATGCCCGGGACCGGTTGGCCCACCGAACCGAGCCGCTTACGGATCGCCTCGTCCGTCGCTGCGTGTGCCACGCGATGATCTTCGGGCGTGAGAACCGCAATCGTCGAACTCGTTTCGGTCAACCCGTAAGCGTTCACGAAGCCCACGTCGGGCAGCAGGTCGAGTGCCTTACGGACCAGCGGCAGCGCGACTTTCGAGCCGCCGTAGGCCAGCGTGCGAAGACTCGGCAACGGTGTCGGCTGCTTCTCGAGTGCACCGACAATGCGATCCAACATCGTGGGGACCACGGTGGCGCTGGTGACACCCTCGTCGCGGACCAGCCGGATCCACTCGCCAGCGTCAAACCGGGTGAGGTACACCATTTTTCGGCCCGCGTACAGATTTGACAACGCGGCGCTCACACCGGCGATGTGGTAAGGCGGCACGCAGATCAGCGCCGCGTCGCCAGAATCCGCCGATGCGAATTCGACTGTGCCCATGACGTAGCTCGTCAAGTTGTGATGCGACAACTCGACGGCCTTGGGCCGCGACGTGGTGCCGGAGGTGAACAACACGATTGCGACGTCGTCGGCATCGGCGAATTCCGAGACCGGCTCGCCCACGCGGGCCATCTCGAGGAACATCTCGGAGTCGATGGCCTTGAGGCCGGCGTCGCTGACCATGTCACAGTACTCGTCGTCGAACACCACCAGCGGTTCCGGAAGCCGCTCGATCAGCTCGCGCAGGCCTTCGGCGCTGAGCCGGTAATTCAGCGGCGTGAACGTACGGTTTGCCCGTGCTGACGAGAACATCAGCAGCGGCAGCATCACACCGCCCGTCCCGACGTACGCGACACTGCCGGCCCCGGACGCCGAAATGACTCCTGCGCCACCGTCGGCAAGCGCGCTCAATTCACCCGCTGTCAGCCGAGCTCCGTCGGAGACCAAGGCCTCCCGATCCGGGCTGCTCGATGCCATCTCCAGCAATAACGAAAGGCTCATGGCCCTGCTATACCGGCTTCAACGACGAAATTAGCCACTTACCATCGACTTTCAACAGGGTGACGAGGACGCTTCGGGATGCCTGCATCGGTCCGGGGCTTTGGGCGCTCGTGGTGCTCTGGTTGACGAAGACCAACACCTCAGCCGTGCCGGGATGCACTTCCACAGGTGCGGCACCGGCCACGGTGGCAGTTGTTTTCACCGCGTTCTGCTTCGTGGCGGCGGTGGCCGGACTCTGGGCATATTGCTGGTATTCCGACAAGAAATCCCCGGTCAAATATGACTTCGCGGAGGAGATGTCGCGGTCAAGAGTGTCGGCCGAATAGGTATATACCGCGGCGGTCCCGTCTTTCGCAGCCGCGACCGCGGCCTGGGCCGCGGCGTCATCCGTCTGTCGATCCGGCCGATACTGAAAGTAGAGAAGCCCGGCCAATGTGAGCATTGAGGCCACCACAAGCGCGGTCCAGACCAACGTGCTGATCCTGACGCGCACGATTCGTTTCATGCCGGCGAGGCCGGTGGGTTCGCCGCCCTGCGACTTATCGACGTGCTCGACGTCAGGTGCCTCTTCGGCTGTCACAGCACATACTCCAGTTTGGACACCTTCCGCGCATCGCCGTCCCGTGTGACTGTCACCCGGAACCTGAACGTACGCGGTTGTTGATTGCCGGCGGCGTTGGTGACCTGTTCAGATCCCACCACCAGCACGACAGCCGAATCGTCGGTCATCGACTCGACCCCGGCGGCGGTGACAGTGCCCTTCGCGATCACCTTCGACGTTTGCGCCACCTTGATGAAATCATCTGCCCGGGTGGCTAGATCATCTCTGAAAGCTCCGGTGGCGTTGTCGAGGATGCTCCGCAGTTGGTCATTGACATTGGTGAAATCCAACGAGGTCATGGCCACCACCCCTTGCTTGGCGGTCTCGATGAACTCGTTGGCATGCTGCCGCCGAACCGAAGCGTTGTGGTGCTGCCAGACGATCAGCCCGCTGCCCACCAATGATCCGACGATGACCATTCCGGCAACGACTTTCGCGACGGCAGGCCAACGAGGCGGCCAACCCCGACGCCGGCGCTTTCCCTCTTCCTCGACCGCAGCAGCTGGGTCCTCTTGTTGCGAAAGCATCGCGCTCACCTTGGCGCGGGCGGCGGCGGCCGAAGCCTCCGCCTCGGCGGCCTCGGCCTCCGCCTCCGCGAGCATTGCCTGCAGATCGGATTCGGTCTCCGAAGCCCCTTGACTGAATTCAGTCGTCACGGCGTCACCGTCCTGAAGTGCCTCATTCGGCTTTCTCGTGTCGCCCATGACAACTTCATACCGAACTCTGGCGGCGCTGATCGCTTGCCGCGCCATATTTTTTCATCAACAGCGCGCATCGACGTGCAACCAAGTCGGTGTCCGGTCGGCATGGGACCCCTCCTTTGTCGCGCTGAGATTTGGAGAACCACGTTACCACCCCCCGGGTCTGGCCATCCATGACTGCCGCGTCGACCAGCCGAGAAACCGCGGCTGTTCTGCGGGAACATCATTTCCCTATTCAGAAAGTGCCACTTCCGCGGCCCGCTAGCGCAACTGATCCTTGCGCACCTTGCCGGTGGCGTTGAGCGGCAACTCATCGATGAACTGCAGGTACCGGGGCACCTTGAAGCCCGCCATGCGGTCGCGCGCCCAAGACAGCAGATCCTCCGCGCTTACCCGACTGCTCGGCACTACGAACGCCTTGCCGACCTGCCCGAGACGCTCGTCAGGGACACCGATCACCGCCGCCTGCGCCACCGCGGGATGTTCCATCAAGAAGCCTTCGATCTCGGCGGGATAGGCATTGAATCCACCGACAATGAACATGTCCTTCTTGCGCCCCGCGATCCGCAGCCGGCCGTCGTCAGTAAAGGTCCCGAGGTCGCCGGTGTGCAGCCAGCCGTCGTCGTCGATCGTCTCTGCGGTCGCCGCCGGGTCGTCGAAGTAGGCAGCCATCACGTTGTACCCGCGGACCAAAACCTCACCGTCGTCGGCGATGCGCACCTCGACGCCGTCACACGGCAGGCCCGCGGTGGCGGCGACGTCTTCGAAGGAATCTCCGGGACGAGACAGCGTCACATTGCCGGCCTCGGTGAGCCCATATCCCGTCATCAACGTCTCGAACGGAAGTTCCTTGTGTATCCGGCGAACCAGCTCGACGGGGATGTCGGCGGCGCCGGTCACCCCGGCGCGCAACGACGACAGCTTCGCCTTGTCGCTGACTGTGAGCAGCGAGTGATACAGCGTCGGCGGACCGGGCAACATCGTAATCCGTTCGGCCTCAATCAGTTCCACGACCCTGTCGATGTCGAAAACGGCTACCGGCAGCATCGTCGCGCCGCGAAGGAATGATGCGATGAGGCCGGCCTTCAGGCCGAAGGTGTGGAAGTACGGGTTGATCATCAGGTAGCGGTCGCCCTCGCGCAGATCCGCCAGTGTCGCCCATTCCTCGTACATCCGCAGCGTCTGGAGGTGATTCATCATTGCGCCCTTGGGGCGCCCGGTCGTCCCTGATGTGTAGATGATGTCCGCGACGTCGGTGCCGCTCACCTCTCGTTGGAACGGTTCGCCACCGGACAGAAAGTCCGACTTCAGGTCGATCGCGGGAATCCCCGCGGGAACTTCGAAATCCTGTCCCAGAAAACCCTTTTGGACGAGCACGGTTTTCGCGCCGCTGCGAAAGATGATGTCGGCGGCCTCGTCAGGCTTGAAGCGGGTGTTGACCGGAACCAGTACACCCCCGGCAGTCAGCAGACCGAAGGCGGCGATGATCCATTCGGCGGAGTTGGGCGCCCAGATCGCAACCCGGTCGCCCTTGTCCACTCCCGTCGTCGCGAAGGCCCCCGCCGCGCGCCGGATCCGATCGACCAACTCGGTGAACGACATTCGCAGCGGCCCGTCGACGACCGCCTCGGCATCACCGAAGCGGTCGCCTGCGGAAAGGACCATCTCCGGGATGGTCCGCCATTGCGGACTGGCTGAGCTCACACCGTGACGAGGCGACCCAGGTTGCCGCCCATGATCTTCGCCTGATCCTCAACGGAGAGATGCTCGAGCGCAGTCACATAGTGCGTCGGCTCCGCCAGACCCTCGGGATGCGGGTAATCAGAGCCGTAGAGCACGCGGTCCACGCCGATGAGATTGACCAGGTCGTCGATGCCCTCCTCGTAGAACGGGCTGACGTGGATGCGGTTCTTGATCTCCTCGATCGGGTTGGCGGGGAAGGCCTCGGGCGCCTTCTTGTACACCTCGGCCATGTTGTCCAGCAGCGGGAACATCCACTTCGAGCCGGCCTCGATGACGGCCACCTTCAGCGCCGGGAACCGGAACAGCGCACCGTGAATCACCCACGAGGCCACCGCATCCTGCACCGGACGCCACTCGTTGAGAATGGCCATCGCGTTGGTTTGGAACGGCAACATCTCCTGAGCCGCGCCGTCCCACTCGGAGGTGTAGCGGGAGTATCCGCTGTCCGACGAATGCATGGCGACCAGCACGTCGTAGTCGACGCACTTCTGCCAGAACGGATCGAACTCGGGCAGGGCGAACGACCGCGGCCCCCGGAAACCGGGCACCGGAGCGGGACGGATCAGGATGGCGCGGGCACCGCGCTTGACCACCCACTCCAACTCCTCGATGGCCTTCTCGACGATGGGCAGGGTGATGACCGGCGTGGTGAAGATCCGGTTCTGGTAGTTGAACCCCCACACCTCGTCGAGCCACTCATTGAGCGCATGGATGATGACGTGGATCGCGACCGGATCGTCGCGCAGCCGCTCCTCGATCAGACTGGCCAGCGTTGGGAACATCAGCGAGCGGTCCAGGCCCAGCTCGTTCATGAGTTCCAGGCGCGGAGCGGGCTCGAAGAACGCCGGAATGGACCTCATCGGCTCGCCGAAGAGTTCGCGTTTGCTCTTGCCGTCGGGGTTGCCGTACTTGAAGTACTCCTCCCACGCGCCCGGTTTGGCGACCACCGAGAAGGTGGGGTTCGGGATGTAGTTGCTGATCTGACCGCGCAGCGCGATCTTGGTGCGCCCGTTGACCTGCACGTACTGGACGACGTCCTTGTACTCCTTGGGTAAGTACTTGGTCAGCGCCTCTTCGGGCTCGTAGAGGTGATTGTCCGCATCGAACAGCGGAAACGGTATGTCGACTCTATGCGAAAGTTGGCCCATGAAACACTCCTTTTCCTCTTGGGAGAATCCTATTCTCACTTCTGTTGGGTGGCAATACGCTGCCGGGCACGCACCGCAACCCCCTGCCGTACCGCGTGCTTCTGGATTTTGCCGCTCGCGGTCCTCGGGTAGTCGTCGACCTCATGCAGCTCTTCCGGCCATTTCTGTCTGGCTACGCCGCTGGCCTCGAAGTGGTCACGAACCTCGGCCAGGGTTGGCATCGTGTAGCCGGGCCTCACCACCAGCACGGCCGCGGCGTGCTCGCCCAGCCGCTCATCGGGCGCCGATACCACCACGGCCTCGACAACTGCCGGCATAGCCAGCAGCACCTCCTCGACTTCCAGCGCGCTGATGTTCTCGCCGCCGCGGATGATCACGTCGGCCTTGCGGTCCGTGATCGTCAGGTAGCCGTCGGCGTCCACGACGCCGACATCGCCGGTCCGATACCAGCCGTCGTCGTCGAATGCCCGGGCGGTCAGCGTCTCGTCGGTGTAGCCGAGACACAGGTCGGGACCGCGGCTCAAGATCTCGCCGTCGTCGCCAAGGCGGATCTCCACACCCGGCCGGGGACATCCGTCGGTCAGGAGCCGCTTATCCTCTGGCCCGTCGTGCGGCGTTCCCGTGATCGATGGGTGCTCGGTACTGCCATACGACCGGAACACATGGATGCCAAGGTCGGTGAGCCGGCGGGTCACGGCGGCGGGGACAGTGGATCCCCCGAGGCCTGCGGTCCTCATGTGCTGGAGATGCGCGTCGGTGAAGTCGGGATGATCCAGCAGGCTGGTGAAGAAGTACGGCGGACCGCCCCCGACGGCCACACCCTCGCTCTTCATCAACGCCAGAACCTGGGTGGGGTTCCACTCGTCGACGAGATCGATGGAAGCCCCGTCGAGCAAGGGGATCAAAAAGGCGCCGAGCATGCCGATGGCGTGTCCGACAGGCGCTGCGGTGAGCAGTCTGCCCCGGTCAGGCGTGTAGTTCGCGTGCAGTTGCCTGGTTTCGCACCCGATCGTCTGGTGGCTGTGGATGACACCCTTGGGATCGCTTGTGGTGCCAGACGTGAACGCGATCAACGCAGGGTTGCGTGGGTCGGTGGCGATCGTGCCGGACATCGGTTCGTCTGCGAGCAGGTATTCGAAACCGTGTTCATGCCTATCGCGCGAACGCTGGTGAGCTCCGACCAGGCCGACGATCGGAACGTCCGCGCAGAGGTCCTGCTGGTACTCCATCCGCCCGAACCGGCTGGCGGTGATGAACGCCCGCGGCCGGGCCGTCGTCACGATGTGGGCGACTTCCTTGCGGCCGTAGAAGTGCACGATCGGCACCGTCACCGCACCAAGGAACGCCGATGCCCAAAACACCGCGGCGGCCTCCATCCAGTTGGGCAGCTGGAACGCGACGACGTCTCCTGGCCCTACTCCGCGTGCCCGCAATCCAGCGGCGAGCCTGCGTGCCAAGTGTTCGACGTCGCGATAGGTGCCCGACCACGGCCGCACGCTCGAATGCACGCAGAATCTGGTGTCCGGGTGCGCTGCCAAGCCACGGGCCAGTAGGTCGCCGAGCGTGTCCTGGGTCCACCAGCCCTCTTGCTCGTAGCGCGTGGCCAACTCGACGGGGATGGGTCGTACGGAGAGGCTCCGACCGGCGAAAATCATCTTGTTGGAGATGTTATTCTCCCTTGCGGAGAATGCCAATATCGCATCGGAGAACGGTCGCATGGTGGACTTGGAGCTCGACGATGGGCTGGCGGTGCTTACCATTGATCGCCCTCACGCACGCAACGCTATCTCGCTCGACACGATGGGCGAGCTGGAGAAGGCACTCGATTCCCTCGATGGCTGCGCAACTGTGCGCGCGCTCGTCATCAAGGGCGCCGGTGACCGGGCGTTCGTCTCGGGTGGCGACCTCAAGGAACTGAGCGCGATCAGAACCGAGGAGGAGGCATCCGCGATGGCGTGGCGGATGCGAACGATCTGCGACCGCCTTGCGGGCTTCCATACCCCCGTCATCGCCGCGCTGAATGGGCACGCATTCGGCGGTGGCGCCGAAGTCGCCGTCGCGGCTGACATCCGGATCGCGGCAGACGACATCAAGATCGCCTTCAACCAGGTGTCGTTGGAGATCATGCCCGCCTGGGGTGGCGCAGAGCGGTTGGCGGCGCTTATCGGACGAGGCAAGGCCTTGCTTCTGGCGGGCTCCGGGATGGTCCTCGACGCCGCAGAGGCAGAGCGCGTCGGCCTGGTGGACCGGGTGGTGCCCCGCAAGGCATTCGACGAAAGCTGGCAGGCACTCGCCAGATCGCTGGCGAATCGTCCGGCGGGGGAGATAAAACGCGTAATCGGCGGGGTTTCCCCCGATGAAGCGGTAGCGTCCTTTGCGCGGGTCTGGGTTGCCGACGAGCATTGGGAGGCGGCGGACAAAGTGATGAGGCGCGACGCATGACGACCAGACCGGCTCTCCTCTGCGCCGGATCCGCGATTCTGGTGGCGGCGACGGGTTTGGCTGCCGGCCCCGCACAGGCCGATCAGGATCTTCCCTTTCACCACGTCAAGTACACCCTGACCGCACAGAACCCGATCTACGCGAATATCTACTACTTGGATCACGAGCCGGCGGTCTTCGCCGACTGGAGCCACAACCCGTACGAGTTCATGCCGAACGTTCAGGCAGACCTGGGCCCGAATGCGTCGTGGACCTACGAGCTCGATCTGCAAAAGCCCGAAGAGTGGGCCATGGTCGTTGCCAACACCGGGTCTGAGCCGGGGACGCCGAACTTTCATTGCGAACTCGCGGTCGACGGCGCGGTAGTCGTATCGAAGGACGGCGGCAAAGGAGTGCTCTGCAGCATCCGCCGCTGGTGACTTAGCCCGAGAGGCTCATCGCGCGCCCCGCGGCACCAGCTCGTCCATCGGTAGTGGCTCACCCTCGAGACGTCGGAGGTAGCGCTCTACGAGCTCGACAGTCTCTGCATGGCCAAGCGATACGCCGAGTCCCCTCTCCATCACCAGTACCGTCGACAGGCTGGTGAACAGCACAGACCACACGATCGGCGACATGCTATCCGGGTCGGTGTCGTAACGCGCCAAAGCAGTTGCCAGAGTCCGCCACTGTTCCTCGCGGAATCGTTCGGCGTAGTGCGCGATTTCGGAGCGCATCGACTTGCGGTGATTCGCCAACGCCGCGAACTCCATGCTGAACCGGCTCGCGGCGGCGTCGGTGCCCAACCGCCACAGCGCCCAGAGCGGCTGAGGCGAGTCCAACGCCTGCGCCTGCGCCTTGAGCCCTTCCTCGGCGCGGCGCCGGAAGACCTCGAGGAACAGGTCATCCATGGTGCGGAAGTAATAGTGCACGAGCTGTGGTTTGAGGCCCGCGCGTTCGGCGAGCCGACGGGATGTCACTGCGGCATAGCCTTCTTCGAGCATCAATCGCTCGGCCGCGTCGAGCAGCACGCCGCGATTCTTCGCGTCCGGCGCCCCGATTCTTCGGGCGGACGCCTTCCCTGTCGCTTCGCTCGCCCCGGTCGCCACGACAACCTCCTATCACCTTGACCACGACCTGCCACCATGCTAAGCAGATGCACAGCATACGTCGTTCGCAGTGATTGGACGAGTGCCTCAGGAGGCCAGCCCCGCATGACCAACTTCGACTCGGTCGACTACTTCACCGATCAGGCGCTTGTTCCGGATCCTCACCCGTACTTCGACCATCTGCGCAGCCAGAACGCGACGTGCTGCCCGATCAACAACGGCGTGCTCGCGGTCACCGGGTGGGAGGCGGCGAACGCGGTCTACAAAGACGTCGACTCCTATTCCTCGTGCGTGGCGGTCGCCGGCCCGTTCACCCCGATCCCGTTCGTGCCCGAGGGTGATGACATCTGCGCCCTGATCGAAGAGCACCGCACCGAGATCCCGATGTACGAGCACATGGTCACCATGGATCCGCCGGGCCATACCGATGCACGTTCACTGCTGAGCCGGCTGTTGACACCGAAGCGGCTGAAGGAGAACGAGGACTTCATGTGGCGGCTGGCCGACCGCCACATCGACGAGTTCGTCGCTGACGGCCAATGCGAGTTTCTGGCCGCCTATGCGAGGCCGTTCTCTCTGCTCGTAGTCGCCGACCTGCTCGGCGTCCCCGAAGAAGATCACGAGGAGTTCCGCGAAGCGTTCGGGGCGGCCCGTCCAGGGTCGAGCATCGGCGGACTCGACCACGAACCGATCGCGACCAACCCGCTGGAGTGGGCCGACGAGAAGTTCAGCTTCTATATCGAGGACCGGCGGAAGCACCCGCGGGACGACGTGCTGACAGGCTTGGCGACGGCCAAGTACCCGGATGGATCTACGCCCGAGGTCATCGACGTGGTCCGCACCGCCACGTTCCTGTTCGGCGCCGGGCAGGAAACCACGGCCAAATTGCTCAGCGCCGCGCTGAGGGTGCTCGGCGACCGGCCCGACATTCAGCAGCGCCTTCGGGAGGACCGCAGTATCATCCCGGTTTTCATCGAGGAATGCCTGCGTATGGACAGCCCGGTCAAGAGCGTCTTCCGGATGGCGCGCAAGTCAACCAAGCTGGGCGACGTCGACGTGCCCGCAGGCACCACCGTGATGGTCAGCCCCGGTGCGGCTAACCGCGATCCGGCCCGATTCGAAGAGCCGCACGATTTCCGGCTCGACCGCCGCAACGTTCGCGAGCACCTCGCATTCAGTCGCGGCATCCACTCCTGTCCAGGAGCACCGCTCGCACGAGTAGAGGGCCGGGTATCGCTGGAGCGCATCCTCGATCGGCTCGCTGACATCACGATCGACGCCGAAAAGCATGGGCCTGCAGGCCAACGCAACTACACGTACGAGCCGACATTCATCCTGCGCGGGCTGACCGACTTGCACATCAAATTCAGCCCGGTCCGCTAGGTGTCGCCGCGAAGCCAAAGGGCTTGCCCGCTCACCGCGACACAGGTCAGGAACAACCCGTCGGGCGCCTGCGCGACATAGCCCTCGTCATCCTCGCAGTTGGTGTTCTCGTCCCTGATCCCGCGCATCACCGGTGACCGGAACCATCGAGGGTCATACCGCCGTGGAGACCCGCAGAACACCAGCCGCCCCCAGTCCGTCACCCCGAAGACGTAATAGGTAGTGCTGTCGCACGGTGAGCCGAGCACCACGCCCGGCCTGATCCCTGGCACGCAGGCGGGCACGTCACACACGGTGGGCCCGGCCGCAGCGGGGGGCGCCGAGACCAACATTCCGGCAGCCAATAGACCCGCCGCGGATGCCGCGCGGATTTTCACGTAGCCACTCTCGCACATGCGAGAAGGAAGTTCTTCATTTGGGAGAAGATTCCCTCAAGGTCGGGTGATAGTGTGGCTGCCCTTGGCACGGACAAGCGGCAGGGAGGTCGTCATGTCGCCCCGGAAGCGCCGGTCGGCGGTGCTCGACGCAGACGCGTCGATAGAGGAAGTCGAGGCCGCGGCCACAGAGGCGCAGGTGCGGGCCGCCGCGGCGCGAGCACGCGCGGAGACCCTTCGCCGGCGAGTGGACGACCTTGACGACAGAACCCTCGCCCAAAAATTCCGTGACTGGAACCGGCCACGGTGGCTCCGGTTGCCCTCACTGAAGCTGCTCGCGCTCACCGAAGCCGTCGCTCTCATCTGCGCCTCACTCGCGGTCACCGTCGTCATGCTGTTGCACCACCGCCATGTCGTACAACAACAGCAGCGCGCGGCGGAGTTCTCCGCCGCGGCGCGGCAAAGCGTCGTCACGATGATGACGATTGATCCCGCGACGGCGCAGCAGAACATGAAGGACGTGATCGCCAACTCCACGGGCAAGTTCAAATCCGCGTTGGAGGCGGGTGAGGCAGACGAGCTCGTCAAAGGCGCAGAGCAGTCGAAGGTCAGCACGAAGGCCGATGTCCAATCCGTCGCGATCGAATCGATGACACAAAAGTCGGCGGTGGTTCTCGTCGCCGCGACAACAGAAGGCACAGCTCCCGACAACACGAAGCTGCCACCCGCGTCATGGCGCATCAGCCTCACCCTTGAACGCGAACACGGGCAGCTCAAGACATCACAATTCGAGTTCGTGCAATGAAAGCCGACGACGAACCAGTCATGAGGCGTTCGATTCGCGCCGGCCTTGCGAGGTGGCGCCCCATACTGATCATCGCGCTGGTGGTTGCCACCGCAGCGCTCGCGGCCGGGCTCTACTTCTTTCAGTACCGCGCCGACCAGCAGACCGATGCTGCGGTGTCGGCAGCGGCCAAGAAGGCGGCCGAGGAGGGCACGGTCGCGGTCTTGTCGTACTCACCCGAGACTTTGAGCGACGACATCGCGAAGGCGAAGTCCTATCTGACCGGTGAATTCCTGAACTACTACACGCATTTCACCGACCAGATCTTCGCGGCGGCGGCGCAACAGCAAGAGGTCAGCACTACGGCGAACGTGGTGCGCGCCGCCGTGTCGGAGTTGCGCCCGGACGCGGCGGTGGTGCTGTTGTTCGTCAACAAGGTTTCTACGAGTAAGGCCAAACCGGCTCCGGCGGCGACCCCCGCCACCGTCCGGGCGACGTTGACCAAGGTCAACGGGTCGTGGCTGATCTCGAAGTTCGACCCGCTGTGAACACGGTTGGTGTTATTCTCCGAGTCTGAGAATGCCGTTATCAGCATGCAGTCGAAGGGGCCGATCAGTGCGTGCGATGAACCTGTCGGCCGGCGCAACATTGTTGGCCGCAGCTGCCATCGGCGGGCTCTGCATCGCGCCGGCTCAGGCGGACGTCAACAACCCCGCGATCAACGGGACCTTCCTGGCCACGTCGAACGGTGAGTGGGCAAGAACGAACGACAGCTATCACGACGAGCAGAGCATTCGCAGCACGTGGACCATCTCGACCTCGTGCGTCAACCCCGTTCAATGTTCCGGAACCGTCGTCAGCGACCAAGGCTGGACCGCGAACATCACTCACGTGTCCGGAATGTGGAAAGTCATCCGCTACCTACCGAATTGGGAAACGTGCGCCGACGGAACCGCGGCCACCGGACGGCAGGTGTTCACGTTCTACCCCGTGGGCACGAATCCGGCCCTGCTGGTCGATGCCAACTCGACGACCTTCTCCGGTGAGCAGGTGACAACCGGACCCAGTGGCGCTTGCGGTGTCAGCAACTTGCTGGAAATCGCAATGCCGTTCAAGCTCGTCAAGATCGACTGAGCACAGCTCCCTTACTTGGGAAGCATGTCCTGCCACGTCGTCGGCGGCGACGACTCAGCCAGATTCGACTGCTGATACATCTGACCGTCGGCGGTCATATAGCGGCCGGTACGTGGGTCGTACTGCGCGGAGGCGACGGGCGCTGCCTGCGGCACAGCACTTGCTGCGTTGTCGCTCGTAGCCGGCCCGGGCAGAGGACCCTGGCCGGGATCACCCGCGGGCGCCGGCGCCAGAGGTGGAGTTCCGTCCGCCGGTGTATTCGCCTCTGGCGCAGGAACAGTCGCCGCGGCAGGTGCGAGCGGCGCCTGAGGAGGTGCCGGCCCCGTTGGCGTACCCGTTCCCGCCCCTGGTGGCAACGGCGTCCCCTCGATGGGAGCAAATATGTTGTCCTGGAACGTCACTCGGTCGTCGACTGGCACGCCCTGGCTCACGAGGTTGGGGTCGAACGGGTATGGTCCGAGCGAGTGTTGTCGCATGGCGAGGGGACGGTAGGGCTCGTCGCTCTCACAGATTTCAACGGTTGGTGCCCGCTTGCCTGGCTTGTCCATGCAAGGGTTGTTGCGGGCACCCCGGACCAGAATCGGTGAATCCTGCGGCAATTTGCAGTACAAACCGTCGGGGGTGTCGATAGTGGTGGTGTCAGCGGGGCTTCGCCACATGGACGGCGGCAGGAAACCGAGCGTGCACGGAACCGGATCGCTGACGGTTATCGCGAAGTCGCCCAGCGCCAACCCAGTCGGATTGCGGCTCGGGGCCACCGCCTGGATACCGCCAACCGACGGAGGCAGCAACACCAGCAGTTGCTCCAGCGCCGGGTGATACGTCACGAGTACCTGACCCAAAGTGGTGAGGTTCGCGAGCAGCACGGGCAAGGTGGGCTTTACCTGGTCAAGAAGAGCTGAAATTTCGTCGAAGGACCCAGGCCCGTTGCGGAGCAGTGTTCGTAGCTGGGGGTCATTGGTGACGAACTGCTGGGTGACGCCGGCGAGGCTGCGTGCCCACAACTTGATGGAATCGGTTGTCTGGGCCTGCGAATCGAGAAGCGGCCCGCTGTCGCTGTACAGCGCGGCGTTCGCATCGCCGACCCGGTTGAGGTCGCCGGACACCTTCGACGATGTATCGGCGAGTGACGACAGGTCGTAGCCGGCCCCGTTGAAGCCCTTGAACGACTCGTCGAGCAGCGCAGAGAGCTTGTCCTTCGGGATGCTGCCGATAAGCGAACTGACCTGATCGAGCATCGGGCCGACGGCTTGCGGGATCGTGGTGTCGCGCATCGCTATAACCGAGCCATTGTGAAGGTAGGGCCCGGAGTCGGTACGAGGTCTCAGTTCCACGTATTGCTCGCCCACCGCTGAGATGCTGCGCACCTGCGCCTGCAAATCTGCCGGAATCTTCGGCGAAGTGTTCAGGCGCAGCACTGCCTTCGCGCCGTCACGGGTCAATTCCACCGAGGTCACCTTGCCGACCTCTACGCCGCGATACGTGACATTGCTGAACCGGTAGAGACCACCCGCGCCGGGCAACTCCATCGTCACGGTCATCTTGCCGATACCGAGTAACGTCGGCACCTGCACGTAGAAGAAGACCATCGCGAGAATGCCGACGACCGACGCAATCGTGAAGATGATCAGCTGAATTCGAACGAACCGGGTAAGCATCAGCCCCCCGCATCCATTTGCGATGGTGGCCAAGGTGATTCGGGCAGCGGCGGCGCCGGCGGCGCCGGCGGGTTGGCCGCGACCGGACCGCCCGCCGCTGATGTCTGAGAAATCGGCGCGGGCGGCGCACCCGGCGGAGTATCGGGCGCCGAGGGTGCCAGTGGGGTATTGAGCGGGGCACTGACGGGATCGAACTGATTCCGGATGTAGTACGGCTCACCCGGTGCCGCCGGCAGTACCGCGCCTGGTTCTGCCCAGCGAGTCCCGAGCAACATTGTTCGCTTCAGCCGTTCTCTCGAGATGTCCAGCACGGCGAACAAGTTCATGTAGTCGCCTCTCGCGCCCCGGTCGACGAGGTTCTGGCTGTAGGGGTAAAGCGGCAGATACCCAAGCGTCGGACCAAGATCCGGCCCGAGGTCGGCGAGGGCGCGCAGCGCAGGTTCAAGGTTCTGCAGGTTCTTCACCAGATCCGCTTCACTGTCGTTGACGAGCCTGGTGGCGGTGTCGCTGAACGTGCCGAGTTTCTCCAGTGCTGTCGTAATGTTCGGCCGCTCCTTGATGAGCACGTCCAAGGCGGGGGGAACCTTGTTCAACGCCTCGGTGAGGACGTCACGCTGTCCCGCAAATGTGTTGGCTAGCCGATTCAAGGCCTGGATGGACGCGATGATGTTGTCTCGTTGTTGGTCCAGCGTGCCGACGAACGTGTCGAGCCGGTTCAGCAGATCGCGGATCTGCTGCTCGCGCCCGTGCACTGATGCGCTGAAGTTGTGGATGATGTCCCCGAGTTGGGAGAGACCACCCGCGTTGATCACCAGCGACAAGGAGGACAGGGTCTGCTCAGTGGACGGATATGTCGACGACTTGCTCAGCGGAATGGTGCCGCCCGGTTCGAGGCGTCCACGCGCCTGTTCGCCGAGCGGCGGATTGAGTTGCAGGTGCATAGATCCCAGTAGGCTCGTCTGACCGACACTGGCCACCGCATTGGCGGGGACCACCACGTCAGGCCGCACCGACACCTCGACATTGGCGTGCCAGCCCTGGACCGTCATCCTGCCCACGCTGCCCACGACGACGTCGTTGATCATCACCGGCGAATTCGACTCCAGCGTGCCGACATTCGCAACTTCCACGTGGTAGATCTCGGCGTTCGGCCCGCGGCCGACAGCGCCGGGCAGAGGCAGCGAGTTCAAGCCCTGGAATGCGCATCCCGTCGCGGCCACCGTGACACAGGCAGCCATCGCGAGCACCCGCCGCAGGGCGGTCACCCGGGTCATGACGGTGGGCTTTCCGCCGGAAGCAGCAAGTCAGGCAGACTCGGCGCAGGCGCCGGCGGTGGCGGCGCCTGCGGTGTCGTCGGAGCCGGGTTCGAGATCCCGGGGATCCGGGCTGGTGGCGGCGGAGGTGGCGCCGCAGGCGGGTAGTCACCCGGCAGCCCGGTGTACGCGGACACCGACGGCGGCTCTTCGGGCGGAACGGGTCTGGGCCCCTCGCCGCCCGGCGCAAGGCGGGATTCGGAGTAGATCACCCTGTCGGGGGAATACGACGGCATCAGGAACGGATTGAGCGGAAGCGGGAGGTTGTTGGCGTTGAGCAACCGCAGCGCCGGTCCGAGATACTGCTCACACAGCTTTGCTGTCTCGGGTCCGGTGGCGTTCTCGACCGCGCCCATCATCCCGCAGTAGAACCACACCGGGTTTTGGATGAGGGGGTTCAGCACGGGGGCGCCGACCTGGCTACCCGTGTCGGGGTTGTAGATGTTGTAGAAGTTCGCGAACGAGGTCGGCGCGATGTGCAAAATGTTTTCCAGGTCCATCTTGTGGTCGACCAGGTTCTGCGTGACGTCGGCCAAGCTCCGAATTTGCTCGGCCGTCTGGTCGCGGCTTCCCGCAATGAACCGCTGCACTTCGCCGACCGCGACCGACAGATCGGATAGCGCGGCGTCCAGGTCGGAGCGATTGTCGTCCAGCACGCTCGTCAGGGTGGCGAGCCGATTGTTGAACTGCACGAGCTGCTGGTTGCTGTCGCGCAATGCGCTGACAAACGTCTGCAGATTCTTGATGATGTCGCCGACGTTGCCGCCGCCGTTGGCGAGTATGCGGCCCACGCCCGCGAGTTGAGCCAAGGTCTGCCTGAGCTTGTCACCATTGCCATCCAGCGCGTTGGCGGCACTGTCGATGAAGCGGGCCACCGACGGTGTGGACACCTGGCTGTTGGGACCCAATTCCGTTGACAGCCGCATCAATTGATCTTTGACTTCATCCCACTCGACGGGCACCGCTGTGCGCTCGACCGGAATGACGGCGCCGTCGCCCATCTTGGGGCCGCTGGACTGGTACGCCGGCGCGAGTTGGACATAGCGTGCCGCGACCAGGTTCTGCGCGACGATCACCGCCTTCGCGTCGGCCGGGATCGGCACGTCGCGATCGACATGCAGCGTCATCTTGGCTTGAGTGCCCACGGGTTCGATCTTGGCGATGTTGCCGACCTTGACGCCGGACACCCGCACCTCGTCGCCGGGGTAGATAGCGGTGGCTGTGGTGAAGTAGGCAGTGATGGTCTTGGGCTTGAAAAGCGTCTGGCGCACAACGAAGATCGCCGCTGCGACGAGCAATCCGATCAACACGATCGCTACGCCGGCGACAAGTCGGTTCCTGGGCATCATTGCGGAGTCCCCGGCGGCGCTCCCGGCGCCCACTGCTCGCCCGGTTGCGGAATCCCGTTGTACGGGAATGGTATTGTTGCCCGCGGCCCGGCGTTGTCCGGCGGCTGCCCAGCGTCGACACCCCGCCTGAACCCGAAGACATAGTCGAAGAACGGCTGAAGAATCTGCGCGGGGTTGAGGTTCGGGATGAACGCGTTGTAATAGAAGCCGTTGGCCACCGCTTCGCCCTGGGTGATCTGGAACTTCTTGAGACCGGGCAGAGCCTTCCCTATATTGTCGCGGTTCTTTTCCAGCATCGCGTTCACCCGGTTCAGCCGCTCCAGCGTCGGGGCCAGCTTTGCCTCGTTGTCATGGACCAGACCGGTCAGTTGCTGCGCCACCGCGGACGTGTTGGCCAGCAGTGAGACGATCGCATTCCGCCGGTCGGCGAGCACGGCCAACAGATCGTTCGCGTCCAGGATCAGCGTGTTTATCTGCTGACTGCGTTCAGACAAAATGCCCGTGACATTAGTTGCGGTTTTCAGGAGATCGCGCAAGCTGGTGTTGCGCTCGTTGAGCGATTGTGACAACCGCGTGATTCCGTCGAATGCGGGCCCAAGTTGCGGCGCAATCTGGTCGAGCGTCTCCGACAACGTTTCAAGAGACTGGTTGAGGGTTTCGAAATTCGTGTCCCTTGAGTAGGTGGTGAGGTCGCTGACAGCCTCGGTCAGCGAGTATGGAGACGATGTGCGCGACGTCGGGATGACGGCCATCGCATGCATATCTCCGCTGCCGGCTGACTCCAATGTGAGCACCCGCTCGCCAAGAAGCGACCCGGTTCTGATGTGCGCCGTGGTGTCCGATCCGAGCCTGATTCTCCCGGGGATATTGAACGTCACCAGAGCCTCGCCGTTTTGCAGCGAGATATCCGATACCGTCCCGACTTTGACACCGGACACTGTGACGGGGTTGCCCTTGGCAAGCCCGCCGGCCTCCGAAAACAGCGCCTGGTATCGGATCGAGGACGCGAGCGACCACAATTGCTGTGGTTGGAGACCAACGGCGATGACGAGCAGGATCAGCACGACGCCGATGAATCCGGCCCGAATCAGGTTGCCGCCCCGGTACTTAAGCATCGGACTCTGCGCACCTCCCTCCCTTTTGCTTGATCCAAGGGAAGTACACGGGCCGACTCGTCGGATCAACGGTAGTCGCCCGGACGGTGATGCCGCAGAGGTAGTAGTTGTACCAAGCGCCGTAGGCCCCGAGCCGAACAAGTTTCCGGTAGTCCTCCGGCAGTCTCTGCAGCGTGTAGTCGAGGTGGCCCTTGCCATCGTCGAGCAGCGGGGCCAACCTGTTGAGCTGGTCGACGGTCGCGGCCAGCGGCGGCCGCACGTTGGTCAGAAGGTCCGCTATCGATGCAGTTCCGTTGTCCAGCTGCACGATCGCGGTGCCGATCGGATCGCGGTCTCCCGACAGCCCAGAGATCAGGCGCTGGAGTCGATCCAGCGTGTCCTTGAACTTGTCGCCGTCCTTATCGAGCGTGCCGACGACCGTATTGAGGTTGTCGATGAGTTCCTGCACGACTTGCCTGTTGTCGGCCAGCGCATTCGTGAACGACGAGGTTCTCGACAGCAGCGACTCCAATGTGCCGCCCTGGCCCTGGAATATCTGCACCAACGCCTGGCTGAGCGCGTTGACGTCTTGCGGATTCAGGCCCTGGATCACGGGTTTGAGCCCGCCGAGCAGCAGGTCGAGATCGAGCGCGCCCGCTGTCTTGTCGATCGGGATCTGCGATCCGGCCGGAAGGATCTTCGTCGATCCTGGGCCGTCGGTGAGCTCGAGGTAGCGGTCACCGACGAGGTTGAGGTAGCGGACCATCGCACGGGTTCCGCTCGTGAGCGCAATGTTTCGGTCGGCGTCGAACTTGACAAGAACCTTCTTGTCCTCGCGCAGCGCCACGTCTTGCACCGTGCCCACCCGGATCCCGGCAATCCGCACAGTGTCTCCCGGCTTGAGCCGGGAGACATCGGTGAACACGGCCGAATACCCAATGGTGGAACCGGTTGTGTACTGACCGAAGATGAAGAACAACGCGGCGGTAAAGAAGATCATCACGACCGCGAACACGACGAATTTAACCAGCGTCGCCCGCCACCCGCCCCTCATCCGGGCATCCCGATCTGGGCGGTGTTGCGAGGCGGGCCTTCGAGCGGGCCATACAGCAGCTGCTTGAGTCCATCGGAGTTCAGCAGGATTCCCGGGTTGCCGTATTGAGTGGGGTTCGCGCCGTCATCGGTGACCACCCATGGGGCTTGGGTGTTCATGGGCAAATGCGGGAGACCCGAGCATTGCGGGCCGCCGGTCGCAGCGACCTTGGGCAGGTTCACCGGGTATCGATAGCGCTCGATGCCCAGCGTCAAACCGACCGACACCAGCACACCCGGGGCCGGCAGTGGCGGCTGGTGGGTCAGGTCCGCGATGCCGCCGAGGCCGCAGGCGAGCGCCGGGCTGTATTCGTTTAAGAGATCGGTCGTGGGCACCAGCAGATGCAGCACATCGGTCAACGCCTGCCGGTTGCTACCGACCACGTCATTTCCAATGTCCGCCAAGCCAATCGCACTCACCAAAAACGCGTCGAGGTTGTCTTGTTCCTCGACGACGGTCTGGCTGATCCGCGTCGAATTCTTCACGATTTCAACGAGATCGGGTGACGCGTCGGCGTACGCGTTGAACACATCTGGGGCGACCGTGAGATCGTGACGCAACGCCGGCAGACTCGGTTCGGTTTTGGCGAGCCACGCATCGAGGTCGGCAAGCGTCTGCCCGATCTTTTCCCCGCGGCCGTTGAAGGCCGTCGCGATCGCACCCAGCGTTTCGTTCAGCTTCTCGGGCTGGATGCTCGACAGCACTTGCGTGAGTTGCGAGAAGACCGTGTTGATTTCGACCGTGACATTCTTGGCGTCGATCACCGTGTTGGGCTTCAACGACTCGCCCGACTCCTTGGCGGGCGCGACCAGTTCCACGTATTTGGCGCCGAACACCGTTGTCGAGGCGATGTTTACCAGCACGTTGGACGGAATCAGGTGAAGCGAGGACGGATCCATTGCCAGGTGAAGGGCGGCGCGCCCATCCGGAAGCTCCTGAATGGAGGCGACCTTGCCCACCTGTACGCCACGCATTTTCACCCGGGCGTCGGGGTTCATCACCAGGCCGGCGCGGTCGGAGATGATCGTCACGGGCACGGAGGTGGTGAATCCACCGCGGAACAGGTTGATCGCGACGGCGACTATCGCGACAACCACCAGGATGCTTGCCAGCCCCAACAAGGGCCGCACGACAGACGGTTTCATCGACCTCCTCCCCTATCCCGACAGATTGAAGTTTCCGTTAGCGCCATAAATCGCTAGCGAGACCAGAAGCGTCACCGACACCACGGTGATCAGCGAGGCTCGCACCGCGTTACCGACCGCTGACCCGACGCCCGACGGTCCACCAGTGGCGTAAAAGCCGTAATAGGTGTGCACAAGCAGTATGGCCAGCGCCATCAGGACGGCCTGCAAAAACGACCACAAGAGGTCGATCGGGTTCAAAAACGTTGAGAAGTAGTGGTTGTACAGTCCCGAGGACTGCCCGAAGATGACCACGGTCGTGAATTTGCTTGCGAGGAACGACAGAATCACCGCAATCGAGTACAGCGGCGTGACCGCGATCATCCCGGCGACAATCCTGGTGCTTACGAGATACTCGACGGATCGAATGCCCATGGCGTCCAGGGCGTCGATCTCTTCGTTGATGCGCATCGCGCCGAGCTGAGCGGTCACCCCGGCTCCGAATGTTGCTGCCAAACCGATTCCGGCGACCACAGGTGCGGAGATGCGAACGTTGATGAATGCCGCGAGGAAGCCGGTCAGCGCCTCGATGCCGATGTTGCCCAGTGAGCTGTACCCCTGAACCGCGAGCGTGCCGCCGGCCGCAAGTGTTAAGAAGCCGACGATCACGACCGTGCCACCGATCATCGCCAACGTGCCTGCGCCCATGCTGATTTCGGCAATCAGGCGGATGATCTCCCGGCGGAAGTGCATGGTCGCATACGGGGTGCCGGCGATCGCCTTGCCGTAGAACATGGTGTGATCACCGAGTCGGCCGAGTGCTCCGACCGGCCGCTTGTACTGGTCGAAGAAGCGGAACAGGCGGGGATAGGTGGCTCTCAGTGCCACCGAAGGCCCCCCATCACTTCACCGTCGCCCGGATGCCGATCGCCGTGACGACCACGTTGACGACAAACAGCGCCATGAATGCGTAGACCACGGTTTCGTTGACGGCGTTACCGACGGCCTTCGCGCCGCCACCGGTGATGATCAGTCCGCGATAGCAGGCGACCAGCCCGGCAATCAGACCGAACAGGGCCGCCTTAACGCACGAGATGATCACCTCGGGGATGCCGGTGAGCAATGTGATGCCCGCGGCAAACGAGCCGGGGTTCACGTCCTGGACGAACACGGAAAATACGTAGCCGCCCAGGATTCCGATAATGACGACCAGGCTGTTCAGCAGCAGGGCTACCAGTCCCGATGCCAGCATGCGCGGCGTCACCAGCCGCTGCACCGGGTTGATGCCCAGCACCTCCATCGCGTCGATCTCTTCACGAATCGTGCGCGAGCCGAGGTCGGCACACATCGCGGTGGCACCTGCGCCGGCCACGATCAGCACCGTCACCAAGGGACCTACTTGGGTGACGGCGCCGAATGCCGCGCCCGCACCACTGAGGTCAGCGGCACCGAGCTCGCGCAGCAGGATGTTGAGCGTGAAACTGACGAGGACCGTCAGCGGGATTGCCACAAACAACGTCGGCACCAGCGAAACCCGGGCGACAAACCAGGACTGTTCCAAAAATTCCCGCCACTGGAAAGGTCGACGGAAGATGAAGATGATTGCGTCCGCCGACATCGCGAAGAACCCGCCGATGGCCTGTGCCGGCTTGGAGCCTCGCCCCAGCGAAATCCCCGGAGACCAGCGCTCCGGCCCTTTGGCCTTAGTCGCCATCTGTCCCCGGCCCTCCCAATATTGTGACCGCTGACACCGCGGTCGGGCCACCGATGTTGTGCGCCAATGCGATTCGGGCGCCGTCAACCTGATTGACGGCATCCCCCCGAAGCTGAGCGAACAATTCCACGCACTGCGCGACCCCGGTCGCGCCGGGCGGATGGCCCTTGCTCTTCAGCCCGCCGCTCGGGTTCACCGGTAACGACCCGCCGACGCAGGTGACGTCCGCCTCGATGAGCTTGTAAGCGCCGAACCGGTCGGCGAAACCGAGGTCCTCGTAGCTGATCAACTCGATGCCGGTGAAGAAGTCGTGCACCTCGGCGACGTCGACATCCGACGGCGTCAGGCCGGCCATCCCGAACGCCTGCTTCGCGGCCCGGACGGTCGCCGGGAACGTCGTCATGTCCCGCTTGTGCTGATGCATCACCGAGTCGAGGCCGAGTCCGACGCCGCGGATCCACACCGGCCGATCAGTGAACCGGTCCACGACGTCTTCGGCCGCGATAACCAGAGCCGCCGCGCCGTCGCTCTGCGGGGCGCAGTCGTACAGACGGAACGGCGTCACCACCGTCGGCGCGCTGAGCGCTTGCTCCATGGTGATCTCGAACCGCAACCGCGCCCTGGGGTTTGTCACCCCGTGCCGGTGGTTTTTCACGGCCACCATCGCCATGTGTTCGGTGGTTGCTGGTGACTCGTGAAGGTAGCGGGTAACGTGCAGGGCGAAACCGGCGGGCGACACCAGGCCCAGCGGGTAATCCCACGCCATGTCGCGCGCCATGGCTTCCCACTCCCACACCATGTCCTTGGTGGACGTCTCGCGGATCTTGTCAGCCCCCATCACGAGGGCGACGTCGTAGGCGCCGGATGCCACCCCGAACAGCGCGTTGCGGACCGCGTCGTTGCCCGTCGCGCAGGAGTTCTCCACGCGGGTGACTGGCAAATCGGGCAGGCCCAGCGTGTCAGCGAGGATCCCGGACGGAAACCCGTCGGTGGTTCCCATCGCACCGAACCAGGCGGCTTGAAGGTCGCTCTTGAGGATGCCCTTGTCGACGCTGGCCGCGCATTCGGTGAAGGCCATCGGCAAAAGATCCTTGATGCCCAGAGCAAAGTGTTCAGCGAAGGGCGTCATGCCGGCGCCTACGATGGCCACCTTTCTCATGCCGTCCCCTCCTGCGCCCCGCTGAGGTGGGGGCAGCTACCACCGCCGGAATGTCAGTCCCCGCCAGTTTCGAAAGCGTCCCCAGAGTACTACTCACGTCACATCCGTTTTGGGCTCAAACGCATATCCGTAATCAGGGACACCAGACCTCACAGCGACGCGGCGCAGGGCGAGGCGGCCGCGGCAGCCGATCTCGACGGTCCCCGGCTCGGCGCCGGTCACCTTCACCAGAGCTCGCACGCCCACACCGTCGAGTTCGACGATCACCAGCGAATACGGCGTCTTGAGGCCAGGCACCGGTATCTGCACCGTCGTCTCCGTGTAGACCGTCCCGGTGCGCGGCAGCGGCACCCGCTGGTAATGGGTACTCAGCCTGCCGTCGGCGTCGACGCGGTAGCGCGGCGGAAAGTCCAGTTCGTCACTGTCGGCAAACTTGCCCGCCTCCCAGCGGACCTTGGCTTCGAACGCCCGCTCGTATGCCGCGAGCGAGATCGGTATGTCGGCGCCCGGGACAATCGTGCCGGCAGGCATCGCGCGCGCCGGCGGCTCGCGCCGGTGCAGTTGCGCAGCACCGTTGCTTGATGGCTCCTGCCGTCCGCCGCCGACCACGGTGAGCCCGGACAGGCTGGCCTGTTCGACCGC
The DNA here is from genome assembly GCA_963744085.1 of uncultured Actinomycetota bacterium. Taxonomy (GTDB): domain Bacteria; phylum Actinomycetota; class Actinomycetes; order Mycobacteriales; family Mycobacteriaceae; genus Mycobacterium. Next base: position 187,968 of record CAVUSK010000004.1, on the reverse strand, counting down.
CACCAGTGGTCCGGTGGTTCCGGCCGTCGCCATCGCGGCCAACGCGAACAGGCCGGAGCTCGCGCCCACGGTAGGCAGCGGTTGCGGGCTACCCATGCACAACTCCGCGGCTGTCGCGTGGTCCACTCCGGCGAGCGCGACGGGAGTATCGAGCCAGGCGGCGCCGAGTGAGGCGACCAGCCCGCGTTCGTGCAACAGCCGTGGGTCGCCGTAGTCGTGCACGACGCCGATATCGCTTCTGGTGCGAACCGGCAGGCTGCGGGCGACCCGCGGCAGTTCTCACCCACAGTCCGTTGTCAGCGGTCAGCACCGCCGCTGCCCCGGCAGGCTCGGTGTCCACGCCGATCACCAGCGTGCGTGGGCGGGCGGAACTCAGCGCATCGACGGCCGCGGGCGCGCCGCCCAGTCGTTCGTCCACTTCGAGCTCTGGATCCAGGCTCAGACCGGCGAGCAGTACAGCGGCGTTGCTGCTTTCCAGCAGCGGCAGGTCGCGACTGACCAACACCACCCTCTCGACTGCGGCACTACCGGCGAGCGCGGCCCGGCCGGCCTCCACGGCGAGTGTGATCGCGTCCTCGTCGTCACCCGGCACGCGATGGTCCACGGTCCCCCAGCACGGGAGATAGGTTCCGATCGAGGCGACGTATGGCATGCGCGTTAGGTGACCGCGCCAGCCGTCTTGAGCTCGATGATGCGGTCCCAGTCGAGACCAAGTTCCTGCAGTATCTCGTCGGTCTGCTCGGCGAACCCGGGAGCGGGGCCACTCTCTGGCGCCTTCACGTCGAATTGCACGGGGTTCGAGACTAATTCGAGCTCCCCCGCCTGCACCAGATACTCGTTGGCCCGAACCTGAGCGTCCTCGGCCGCCTGCAAAGTGTCCTGCACCGGCGCCCATGGCCCGGCAAGGGTGGCGAAGCGTTCGCTCCATTCCAGAAGTGTTCGCTTGGCCATCGCAGCGTTGAGGATCTCCACCGCGTCCGCAGTGTTGGCGGCGATCTGCTCGTCGGTGGCGAAGCGGGGGTCGTCGATGTACTCGTCGAGGTCCATGTGACGGCAGACATCGGCCCAGAACTTGGAGGCCTGCATCATCACCAGAGAGATGTAGCGGCCGTCGGCCGTCGGGTACACGCCGACGAGCGGATTGATCGGCGAACCGTGGACCCCGGGCGGCGGACTGACCATCAACTGGCCGAGGTGCTTGGTCAACGCCACCGTGTGTCCCAACGACCACAGACCGCTGCCCAGCAGCGAGACGTCGACGATCGATGGTTCGCCGGTGCGCTCGCGCTTGAGCAGAGCGGCCGCGATCCCACCCGCAAGGTTGGTGCCGGAGATCGTGTCGCCGTACGCCGGGCCCGGAGGCGCGATCATGCCGTCCATTCCCGGTGGGGTGGCCGTCGCGGCCGTGCCGGCGCGACACCAGAACGCGGTCATGTCGTAGCCGCCCTTGACCGACTCCTGACCCCGAGGTCCCAGCGCACTGCCCCTGGCGTAGATGATCTTCGGGTTGACGGCGCGGATGTCGTCGACGTCGATACCGAATTTCTTCCGATGTCCCGGCAGGAAGCTGGTCAGGAAAACGTCAGAGCGACGGGCCAATTCGAGCAACACCTCTTTGCCCTCGGGCACCGACATGTCCAGCCCGATGCTGCGCTTGAGGCGGTTGGCGTGCTCGATATTGGGGTTCGGATCACCTTCGACCCGCAACGGGCCGGTCTGCCGCAGCCCGCGCTGCGGATCTCCGGTCACCGCGTGCTCGACCTTGATGACGTCGGCGCCCCACTCGGCGAGCACTGCGCCCGCGGACGGGACGAAGCCGTACATCGCGACCTCGAGGACGCGAATCCCATCCAGCGGCTTGGTCACTGGACCCGCTGTTCTTCGCGCAAGCGGCTCATCACTGGACCACCGTGGCGAACGTCTTCATCTCCAAGAACTCCTCCAGCCCTGCCTTGCCCATCTCCCGCCCGACGCCGCTCTGCTTGTAGCCTCCGAACGGCGCGTCGGGGCTGAAGTAGTTGCCGCCGTTGATGCTGAACGTGCCCGTTCTGATCCGGCGCGCGACCGCCAGCGCGCGGTCCTGGCTGCCGAACACGGCGCCGGACAGACCGTAGATCGAATTGTTGGCGATCCGGACCGCGTCATCGTCGTCGTCGTAACCGATGACAACAAGGACCGGTCCGAAAATCTCGTCCTGCGCGATCTCACTGTCCGGGTCGACGTTGGTAAGAAGCGTCGGCGCGTAGAAGTAGCCGGGGTCATGGCGCGTGCCGCCGGTCACCAGCGTCGCGCCGGCCCCAACGGCGCGTTGGACCATGGCATCCACCTTGTCCCGCTGGCGCTCGCTGATGAGCGGACCCATGTACGTCCCCTCCTCGGCCGGATTGCCGTGCCGCACAAGCGAAAAGTTCTGCGCGACCATGTTCACGATCTCGTCGTGATGCTTCTTCGGCACGAGCAGCCGCGAGGTGAGCGCGCAGCCCTGACCGGCATGAGACGCCATCGAGAACGCGGCGAACAATGCCGCCGACGAGAAGTCGGCGTCATCGAGAACGATCGCCGCCGACTTGCCGCCCAGCTCGAGGAACACGCGCTTGAGCGTGTCGCTTGCCGCGGCCATGATCCGCCGGCCGACCGCAGTGGAGCCCGTGAAGGTGACGACGTCGACGTCGGGGCTTGTCGTCAGCACCTCACCGACTTTCGGGTCCGACGAACTGAGCACATTCACGACGCCGGGCGGGATATCGGTGTGGTTGGCGATCAGCTCGCCGAGCTTCAGCGTCACCAAAGGCGTGTCGGGTGCACCTTTGAGCACCACCGTGCAGCCTGCGGCGAGTGCGGGCGCGAGCTTGGCCAGCGCAAGCTGGTTGGGGTAGTTGTAAGCGATGATCGCCGCGACCACCCCGGCGGCTTCTTTCTCCACCCAGCGGTGATGCTGGGCGCCTCTGCTCTCGATGTTGCCGAGGTCCTCGGACATCGGATAGTCCTTCAGCAGATCGGCGTAGTAGCGCACGATCGCGATCGGTGCATCGAGCTGCGGTCCGGCGCACAACATCTGGGTGGCGCCGACCTCCGCGATGGTCAGCTCGGCCAGTTCGTCGCGATGTTCCACGAGCGCCTGGTGGAGTTGATCGAGGCAGCGGATGCGCAGCTCGACGTTGGTCGACCAGTCGGTGGTGTCGAAGGCGCGCCGCGCCGCGGCGATCGCGGCCTCCGCGTCTGCGGCGGTGGCGTCGGCAGAATGACCCACCACCTCGCCGGTGGCGGGGTTGTAAGACGGGAACGTCTTGTCGGTGGCGACGAGGCGACCGTCGATCAGCAGCCGTCCGTCGACATCAGATTCTGGCAATTCAGTCGCCGTGTCCAGCTGTGACATCCGGCCTCCTAGCCGACTTTGATAACTTCATTCTCATCCGCGGCGAATCATACATTCGATATGCGAGAAGACAACCGAGACGGACCGTCTACCTTAGGGTGCTCATCCGCGGCTGTTCCGGCAGCTTAAACGCTATGAGCAGGCAGGTCAGTCGGTTGCGTGGAACGAGTCCGTGAGAGTAGGGTTCTCAAAACCGGAAGGGAGATTCTTTCGTGAGGAACGCCGTCGTTACGGGAGGCGGTTCGGGAATCGGCCAGGCCGTCGCAGCGCGGCTGGTAAAAGACGGCCTGAACGTCGCCACCATCGATATCAACCCGTCTGACGACGAGAACGCGTTCACCGCCGACGTCACCGACAGGGCCCAGATCGATGAGGCGTTCGCCGCGATACGTCGCCAGCTCGGGCCGGTGACGGTGCTGGTCAACGCCGCCGGGCTGGACAGCTTCAAGCGGTTCGACGAGATCACTTTCGACCATTGGCAGCGCGTCTTGGACGTCAACCTCAACGGCACCTTCCACTGCGTCCAGGCGGTACTGCCGGACATGATCGAGGCCGGCTGGGGCCGCATCGTCAACATCTCCTCATCGAGCACCCATTCGGGTCAGCCCTTCATGGCGGCCTATGTCGCGGCCAAGTCGGCCGTCAACGGACTGACGAAGTCGCTCGCGCTGGAATACGGACCTAAAGGCATCACCGTGAACGCCGTGCCGCCGGGTTTCATCGACACCCCGATGCTGCGCAGCGCGGAATCACAGGGCTACCTCGGCGACGTCCAGCAGAACATCGAGAGGACGCCGGTGCGGCGCATGGGCAAGCCCGAAGACATCGCCGCGGCATGCGCATTCCTGGCCTCCGAGGAGGCCGGATACATCACCGGCCAGATCCTGGGCGTCAACGGCGGCCGAAACACCTGACGAGTCATTTGACTACCGAAAGACGAAAAAGAAGGGATACGTGTGGGACGCGTTGAAGGCAAAGTCGCATTCGTGACCGGCGCCGCCCGCGGGCAGGGGCGCAGCCACGCGGTGCGGTTGGCCGAAGAGGGCGCCGACATCATCGCCGTCGACATCTGCGCCGACATCGACACCATCGGTTACCCGATGGCCTCAGTAGAAGATCTCGACGAGACGGCCAGGCTGGTGGAAAAGACCGGGCAGGGCATCTTGGCTGCGCAGGCCGACGTGCGTGAACCGGGTCAACTGCGCGAGGCGCTGCAGAAGGGATTGGCGGAGTTCGGCAAGGTCGACATCGTCGTCGCCCAGGCCGGCATTGCCGGTATGAAGGGCGACCCGCCATTGCAGGCATGGTGCGACGTGATCAGCACCAACCTCATCGGCACCATCAACGCCATTCAGGTCGCCCTGCCGCACCTTTCGGCGGGAGCGTCGATCGTCGCCACCGGTTCGACCGCGGCGTTGATGGACACCGCCAACAAGCCCAATCCGGGAAAAGACCCCGGGGGCATGGCCTACGTGCACGCCAAGCGTGCGCTGTCCAGCTACGTGCACGATCTGGCGACCGAGTTGGCACCGCGCGGCATCCGCGCGAACGTCGTCCACCCGACGAACACCAACACCGACATGTTGCAGAGCGATCCGATGTACAAGTCCTTCCGCCCGGACCTCGAACGTCCGACGCGGGCCGACGCTGAGCCGGTCTTCGGCGTTCAACAGGCGATGCCGATTCCCTATGTCGAACCCGAAGACATCAGCAATGCGGTGCTGTGGCTGGCCTCCGACGAAGCGAGGTACGTCACCGGGATGCAGCTCCGGGTTGACGCCGGCGGCTACCTGAAGTGGTACGACTACCACATCTAGGTACGACGGCACATCTAGGTACGACGGGCAGTATCGGAGGAAAATCGTGAAGGTTCGGATTGACGGCGACCGGTGCCAAGGGCACACACTGTGCAAGATGATCGCCCCAGATTCCTTCGAGCTCAACGACGTTGACGGCACATCGTCTCCGGTCTCCGAAGTGGTTCCGCGCGATCAGGAGGAGCTGGTTCGCGAAGCAGCGCAGTCGTGCCCCGAGCAGGCGATCTCGATCGAGGAGGCATCGTGAGCGATGAGCCGCTTGCGCGAAGAGCAGAAGACAGTAACCCCAGGGCGAACCGATATCACTTCGATCGCCATACCCCTGAGTACCGGCTGAAGTTCGCCGAAATCACCAAGGACATGCAAGAGAAGTGTCCGGTGGCCTGGACGGACACCTACGAGGGCCACTGGGTCGCCGCCGGCAGTAAGGAAGTCTTCGAGTTGGCTCGCTGCCCGGCCGTCTCCAACCACCACGACCTCACCGGCGAAACGCCGTTCCAGGGCATCGCCATCCCCTACGCGAAGCGCGTCGCCGGTGTCCGAGGTGGCATGCTCGAAATGGACGATCCGGAGCATCGCGCCTATCGCACTGTCCTCAACCCGTACCTGTCCCCCGCCGCCGTTGCGCGGTGGGAGCCGTTCATCGATGAGATCGTGCGCGCGTGCCTCGACGAGAAGATCGAAGGCGGTGAAATCGACTTCGTCGACGATCTCGCCAACGTCGTCCCGGCCGTGCTGACGTTGGCAATGCTCGGAATACCGCTCAAGAAGTGGTCGATGTACAGCGAGCCAACCCATGCTTCGGTGTACACGCCCGAGGACTCTCCGCAGATGGACAACGTCATCGCGATGCGCCGGGAGATGGGCCTCGATCTGCTGACGACCATCGTCGAGATCCGCGAGCACCCTCGGCCGGGTCTGATGAATGCGCTCCTGCAGATGACGATCGACGGCGAGCCGGCCCCCGACATGGAAATCATGGGAATGCTCGGGCTGATCATCGGTGGCGGGTTCGACACCACGACGGCCCTGACCGCGCACTCCCTGGAATGGCTCTCCGAGAATCCCGACCAACGTGAGCTGCTGAGCGCAAAGCGTGACGTCTTGCTGGATTCGGCCACCGAAGAGTTCCTGCGGTACTTCACCCCGGCGCCCGGTGACGGTCGGACGTTTTCCGAGGACGTCGAAGTCGAAGGCAGACAGTTCAAGTACGGTGAGCGACTGTGGATCTCGTGGGCGATGGCCAATCGCGATCCGGCTGTATTCGATGACCCCAACGAACTCATGATGGACCGAAGAGGCAATCGGCACTTCAGCTTCGGTATCGGTGTCCATCGCTGCATCGGGTCGAATGTGGCGCGTACAGTGTTCAAGTCGATGCTCACCGCGGTGCTCGACCGGATGCCCGACTACCACTGCGATCCCGAGGGCGCCGTGCACTACGAGACGATCGGCGTCATCCAGGGGATGCGCAAACTGCCCGCGACGTTCACTCCCGGTCCTCGTGTCGGCGCAGGCCTGGACGAGACTCTCGACAAACTGCAACGGATCTGCGACGAACAGGAACTCGCACGGCCTATCACTGAACGCAAGGAAGATGCCGTCATCGACTGACGCGCGTCGCTGTTCTGCATGGGCACTGTGAATCGCCGTAGGAGTGACTGAGACTTCGCGTCAAGGTCTTCCGCCGGGATTAACGTCGATTCGTCGGGAAACCGTTTTCAAGTGACGCAATCGAGTTCCAATGAAGTCAACAAGATTGAAGCTGATGTCGCTCTGTTGTGCGGGGGCGGCGCTGGCGGTGATGGGTGTCGTGACGGTGGGGCACAGTTCCGCCGGCCTGGGCGGATCACCGGCGGTCATCGCCACAGGAAATTCCGCCTCCTCCGGCCCGGCGACAACCCCCACTGTGGCCTCTGCCGGCCCGGCGGTGAAGGCCACGACCTTCTCGGGCGGCGACTGGCCGGGTATGGGGTCGTTTGGCGAGGACTGGGCCAAGTAGGCGTCGGCGCTCACACGCCCGGTGGCGGGACAAAGCCGCCGAGCACCTCCGTGATGCACCGGCCCACCGCAAGCGTCGTGCGATCCTCGAGATAGGGCCCGACGATCTGCAGGCCGACCGGCAGGCCCGCGGCCGTGTGGCCAACCGGGACGACCGTGGCCGGAAGGTAGGTGAGGGTCGCGAGCGCGACCCAGCCGAACAAGTCCGTGTATGGACGGCTGCCGCGGCTCGTACGGATCAACCGATCGGTGAACGGCTCGCTGTGGTCGTGCGGAATGGCCGGCACCACTGCCACGGGCATGAGCAGCGCGTCCACGTCCCGGAAGAAATCCGCCATCAGTGCGCGCAATTGCGCACGCCGCTCGTCGGCGGCCAGCCAGTCGCGATGGCGCGAGGTCACGAAGCGCGCGGTCCGTGCCAGCGGGCCGTCGTCCTCGGCGGGCAGAGAGGCGGCCAGCGCCGCCAAGCCGTCGAACCGGTCCCGCGGCATCCCGGCGAGCATGACGGGGTACAGGAGCTGCTGGTAGGTCCGGACCACCTCGTCCAGCGCAAGCTTGGGGACTTCGTCGACGACGCGAGCGCCGGCGCTTTGCAATGCGGCCACTGCCGCCTCGAGCACGCTGTGGACGTCGGCTTCGACGGGACACGCGGGATCGTCGAGCCACACGGCCACCCGCAGCTCGCGCAATGTGGTGGCCCGCGGGGCCGGGAGCTCGAGGCGCCAGCCGACCGCCTGGTGCCCCGCCGGACCTGCGGCGGCGTCGAGTGCCAGCTCGAGGTCCGCGACGTCGCGGGCAAGTGGGCCGAGCACGGCGAGGTCGGTATCGGCGAGCGCTCCCGGCGGGGGCGGGAGGTGACCGCGTTGGGGTATGAGCCCCCAACTCGGCTTGTGGCCGCACACCCCGCACCAGTTCGACGGCACGCGGATCGATCCGCCGATGTCACTGCCCAGTTCCAGAGCCGTCATACCGGCGGCGACGGCAGCAGCCGCGCCACCCGACGAGCCACCGGCGGTGCGGGCTGTATCCCACGGGTTGTTGGTAGTGCCGAAAATCGGGTTGAAGGTCTGCCAGTCGCCCGCGAAAGTCGGCGTGTTGGTCTTGCCGAAAATCACCGCGCCGGCATCGCGCAGCCGTCGCACGGCCTCGGCGTCGCGATCGGGCACTTGATCCCATGCCTTGAACCCACAGGTGGTACGCATTCCGGCGGTCTCGTACGAGTCCTTGACCGTCATCGGAACGCCGTGCAACGGGCCACGCACATCGCCGCGTGCCAGAGCCGCATCGGCAGCGTCGGCGGCGCGACGAGCGCCGTCGGAATCAAGCGTGACAAGCGCATTGAGCGGTGCATTCAGCCGATCGACGCGTGCCAGATAGTGGTCCAGCAGCTCACGGCTCGAAACCTCGCGGCGCCGGATGGCGTCCGCCAACTGGTGAGCTGGCAGAAGCGCGATGTCCGCAGTCATAGTGCTCGATTGTGGCGCGAGCACACGCGTCGGGACTAGCGGCGCGGCAGACCCAGCACCTGCTGGGCGATGATGTTGCGCTGAATTTCCGACGTACCGCCGGCGATCGTGCCGCCGAAGCTGCGCGCGTAGCGCTCGAACCAGCTCCCGAAGTAGTGGTCGAGGTTCATCGGCGCATATGGGCCAGTCATCACCGGGTGCATGAGCCCGTCGGATCCCGCGGCCGCGAGCGCATTCTCGAAGCCGCGTTGCTCGGCCTCGGAACCGAGAAGCTTGAGCACCGACACAGACGCCGTGTCCTGTTCGCCGCGCGCCGCCCGCGCCAGCGCCGCCGAGCCGAGCAGACGCAGCGCCTGATAGTCCATCGCCGTGGTGGCGTACTGGTCGCGCTGCAGATCGGTGGTCGGCCGGAAATCAGTGAGCAGGTTGTTGATGCGGTCGGCAAAGCCGAGCCACATCATCGTGCGCTCGTGTCCGAGGGACCCGTTGGCCACCTGCCAGCCCTTGTTCAGCGGGCCGACCAGGTTCTCGGCGGGCACACGGACGTCAGTGAAGAACACCTCGTTGAAATCCAGATCGTCCTGACCACAGATCGACGCGAACGGCCGGCGCACCACGCCTTCGGTGTCGGTGGGGATCACCAACACACTGATGCCTTTGTGTTTGGGCGCATCGGGATCGGTGCGCACGAACGTCAGCAACACATCGGCATCGTGGGCGCCCGACGTCCACACTTTCTGGCCGTTGACCACGAAATGATCACCGTCGCGGACCGCCCGGGTACGCAGCGAGGCGAGGTCGCTGCCCGCGCTCGGCTCGCTCATGCCCAGCGACGCGGTGATCTCGGCACGCAGAATCGGCACCGCCCAGCGCTGCTTCTGTTCGTCGGTGCCGAACGAGATCAGCGACGCTGCAACGATATTCACGCCCTGCGGGTTGAGGCTGTGATAGATCCGCCGTCGGCACAGCTCCTCCAGGTGCACGTACTGCTGCAGCACTGTGGCGTTGCGGCCGCCGAACTCGGGCGGTTGGCCGGGCAGCAGCCAGCCGTTGTCGAACAGAAGCCGCTGCCAGCGCCGCGCCCAGTCCGGCATGTGCGACACGGATCGCGGCCGCTCCAAAGTCTCTGCCGCAGGAGGCAGATGCTCGTCGAGGAACGCTGAGAACTCGGCGCGGAAGTTTTCGACGTCGGGATCAAAGGTGAGCTGCACGGTACTCCTCGGCGATGATCGCCCGATGCTCAGCCGTGCCGCCGAGCAGCAGCTCGCCGGCTTTGGCACGCTTGAGCGCGAATTGAAGGTCGTTCTCCCAGGTGAATCCCATGCCGCCGAACGATTGCAGGCCGTGCCGGAACGCCAGAGCTTGACACTCCCCCGCCGACGCCTTGGCCATCGCGGCCGCAATGCGGCGCCGTGGATCGTCGGCCGCAATCGTCAACGCGGCGAAATAGCTTAGGGCGCGGGCCCGTTCGATCGCGACGTGCATGTCGGCGGCCTTGTGCTGTATTGCCTGGAAGGAGCCGATCGGTACGCCGAATTGATGGCGCTCGCGGACGTGCTCGAGCACCAGGTCGAGAATGCGTTGGCACGCACCGACCGTCGTCATCGCCATGCCCATCAGCGCGACGTGACGTGATCGCTCGGGATCCGCGTCAACCACCCGCGCGCTCTCGGGCACCCGCAGCTGCGCGACCGCCACGTCCGCGACATCCAGCACCGGATCGAAGACTGCTGTCTGCCGTGCGCTCACCTCGCCCGCGTCGACCATGAACACGCCACCGTCGGTCACAATGGCCAACCGGTCAGCACGATCGCCGTCGAGAACATGGCGCGCGGTACCGTTCAGCACCCACCCGTCGGCGTCGCGGTGCGCGCTCACCCCGCCGAACACCGCGGTACCCGACTCGTGCGGTTCGAATCGGTCCCTCGCCAGGGGTGCGTACTGCGTCATCGTCGCCAAGAACGGCGTCGGATCGCATCCGCGGCCTAGCTCTTCCAAGACGATGGCAAGCTCGACTGCGTTTTCCGGATCGTTCATTTCCGTCCAGCCGGCGTCCACGTAGACCTTCCACAGCGGGGTGGGGTCCGCGTTCTCCTCTGCCACGCTTCGAACCAGCGCCGGCGGGCACTGCTTTGCCACCGCATCCCGCACGGTCTCTTGCCACAGCTTCTGGTCGGCGTCGAACTCCAAGAGCATGTGATGGTCTCCCTAGCCGATCGACTCGTGGCACGAGAATATCATTCTCATGCTGGGAAGGGTCAATCTCATAAGCGTACCGCTCATTTAACAGGGCAGGTAGGGTCGCGCGACCGGGCCTCGACGGTGCCGGATCACGTCTCAGTGCCGGCCTTCCAGAGAACCCTATTCTTGCCAGCGAAGAACTAAGCTTTACACTGGAAGGCGCGCGTTGGTTTGCGCCGCAAATTCATTTAGATCCGCTAGCAGGCGACGAAGGACGGCATTGGTGATCGAGCATCCCGACGGAACCCGTTCGCCGGTCATCGACGCCAGCGTGCACGTTTTCGCCCAGTCCAATAAGGACCTGCGCAGTTTCCTGCGTGAGCCGTTCAAGAGCCGCGGGTTCCCCGACTACGAGATGGACTGGTACGGCGCACCTGGCGGCGAGTATGTGCGGGGCGCAGACGAACACGGCTATCCCGGATCGGACCCGGACATCGTGGCGAAGCACCTGTTCGCCGAGAGTGGCGTCGACGTGGCGATCCTGCACCCGATGACGCGCGGCATCATGCCCGATCGTCATCTGGGCACCGCGATCGCCGCCGCACACAACGAGATCCTGGTGTCGCGCTGGCTGAACCACGATGACTTGGGCGAGAGATTCCGCGGCACCATCCGGGTGAATCCCGACGACATTTCGGGCGCACTGCGCGAAATCGACAAGTACAAGGACCACCCACGTGTGGTGCAGATCGGCATTCCGCTGCAGTCCCGGGAACTGTTTGGCAAGCCGCAGTTCTGGCCCTTATGGGAAGCTGCTGTCGACGCGAATCTTCCGGTTGCCGCGCACACCGAGGTCGGCTCGGGCATCGCGGCGGCGCCGACCCCGTCCGGGAACACCCTGACGTACGAGCAGTACCTGTCCTTCATGGCGCTGAACTACCTCTATCACCTGATGAACATGATCGCCGAAGGGGTATTCGAACGAATGCCCGATCTCAAGTTCGTCTGGGCCGATGGGGCGGCTGACCTGCTAACGCCGTTCATCTGGCGAATGGACTGCTTCGGCCGGCCCCACCTCGAGCAGACCCCGTGGGCACCCCGGATGCCCAGCGACTACCTGCGTGATCACGTGTACTTCGTCCAGGGCAGTCTCGACGGTCCTGGTGACACCGATTTTGCCGGCGAGTGGTTCGGCTTCACCGGCAAGGACGACATGGTGATGTTCGGCTCCAGCTACCCGCACTGGCATAGCAGCGACCTGACCGTGCCGAGCGCCTTCACGCCCGAGCAGCGCGACAAACTGTCCTGGCGCAATGCCGCGAAGCTCTACGGCATAGACATTCCGGCCAATCTCGTCGCACAGTAGAAGCAGATTAGAGGAGGCCACGATGACAGTGACCGATATCAAGGCGCGGGTCCCCGCCGTCGAGCACGTCGCGGTCCGGTGCGTCGACTCCGACGTCCATCCCGTGCCCCGGCGCGGCGAATTGGTCGATTACATTCCCGAGCCCTGGCGCAGCAAGCACGTCCTCTCCCACAAGATCGGCGAGCGCATTTACTACGACGCTCCCGACTATGCGCATGCCTACGCGATGCGCGTTGACACCTTCCCGGCCGACGGCGAATTCGCCGGCAGCGACCCCGATCTAGCCTTCAAGCAGTTGATCATGGAGGCGGGTTCAGACATCGCGATCCTGGAACCCGGCACCTATCCGTCCCGCCTGCCGGAAGTGAACCACGCGATGTCGTGCGCATTGAATGACTGGCAGGCAAATCACTGGCTCGACAGTCACAACAACTGGCACGAGCGGTGGCGTGGATCGATCTGCGCGGCGATCGAAGAGCCCGAAGCGGCCGCTCGCGAGATCGAGCGCTGGGCCGGGCACCCCTACATGGCGCAAATTCTGATCAAGGCCGAGCCGCGTCCGTCTTGGGGCCATCCCAAATACGACCCGGTGTGGGCCGCGGCCACCAAGCATGACATCACGGTGAGCTGCCACCTGTCCCGCAGCAGCCACGAAGAGCTACCGATGCCGCCAGTCGGCCTGCCCAGCTACAACCACGACTTCATGGTCACCTACTCGCTCCTGGCGGCCAATCAAGTGATGAGCCTCATCTTCGACGGTGTCTTCGACCGGTTCCCGACGCTCCGAATTGTCTTGGTGGAGCACGCCTTCACCTGGATCCTTCCGTTGATGTGGCGGATGGACGCCATTTACGAAAAGCGCAAGTCACGGGTCGACATCAAGCGCAAGCCATCGGAATACGTCAAGGACCACATCAAGTTCACCACTCAGCCGCTGGACTACCCCGAGGACAAGACCGAGCTCAGCCGCGCCTTCGAGTGGATGGAGTGCGACAAGATCCTGCTGTATTCGTCGGATTACCCGCACTGGACATTCGACGATCCGCGGTGGCTGGTCAAGCACCTGCCTGAGCATGCCCGCGAAAATGTGATGTTCCGCAACGGGATTGCGACCTATCACCTCCCAGAAACGGTCCCGGCCCTCGAGGGCCAGACGCGGGTGTTTTAAGGGTGGCAGAAGAAGTCAAATCGCCCCGGCTGGCGCAGGGGCGTGAGCACGTCATCGCCACCGTCGACGAGATTCCGCCTGGCACACACAAACTCGTGCCGATAGGCCGCCACGGTGTCGGCGTTTACAACGTCAACGGCACGTTCTACGCGATCGCCAACTACTGCCCGCATGAGGGCGGCCCGCTCTGTTCAGGACGCCTCCGGGGCAGAACCATCGTCGACGAAAGCGTTCCGGGCGATGCGGTGATGGTGCGAGATCTGGAATTCCTCCACTGTCCATGGCACCAGTGGGGTTTCGAGCTCGCGACAGGCACCACCGCGGTCAAGCCGGAATGGAGTATCCGCACCTACCCTGTGAGGGTCGTCGGCAACGAAGTGCTGGTGATGGCATGACCCCCGATGAGAAGACGATCGAGATCAACGGTGGCAACGTCGTCTACGAAATCCTCGGCACGACAGGTGATTTCATCGTTTTGACACCGGGCGGCCGCTTCAGCAAGGACATCCCCGGACTCCGGCCGCTGGCAGAGGAGCTTGTCAAAGGCGGGTACCGGGTGCTGCTTTGGGACCGGCCCAACTGCGGGAAGTCCGACGTTCAGTTCTACGGGCAGAGCGAATCCCACATGCGGGCCGAGACACTGCACAAGCTGATCACCGCCCTCGACATTGGGCCGTGCATCATCGCCGGCGGTTCTGGCGGTGCCCGTGACTCGATGCTGACCACCATGCTCTACCCGGAGATCGTGCGAAAGCTGGCGGTGTGGAACATCGTCGGCGGCGTGTACGGCACGTTCGTCCTGGGGTCCCACTACATCGTGCCGAGCCTTCTCGCGTTTCGCGGTAACGGGATGCAGGCCGTCATCGGCATCCGTGAATGGCGGGAGCGTATCGAGCAGAACCCGGCCAACAAGCAGCGGTTCCTCGACTTCGACGCCGACGAGTTCCTCAAAGTGATGCTGCGCTGGCTCAACGCATACGTGTCCAAGCCGGGACAGACCATTCCTGGTGTCGACGACGAGCTGTTCGACAACATCAAGGTGCCCACGCTGATCATTCGCAGCGGCGAGAACGACTACGACCACCCGAAGCGAACGTCACTCGAGGTGAACTGCCTGATCAAGGGATCCCAACTGATCGATCCGCCGTGGCCCGAGGACGCGTGGGAGCGCTCGGGCGAGGAGTTTGCGCAGGGCAAGGTCGATCATTTCAACAGGTTCGACACATGGGTGCTCGCAGCCCCGCCGATCCTCGAATTCCTGGGGCAGCGATGAGCGCTCACGCGAAGAGCAGACAGCCATTGATGTCCGTTCGATCAGATCGTGCGGAGGTGCACCTCGCAGTTGAGCGAGGCCTCCAAAGCCGTGTGAATCCGGCTTTCTGGGATGCGCTCGAGATCTTCCTTGCACAGCGTCACGTGAACCACATCCCAACCCTGGACACCTGGCTCGCGACGAACCTCCCCGGTCAGCCCGAAGCCGGCCAGCACGCCGTGCGCATCGTCATCGGTTCCCCGGCTGATGTACGTCAGCACCCCCGACACGGGTGCGGTGCCGAAGGCCTTCGCGCACAGGTCGATTGCGGTTCGCTTGAGCTCCTCAGGATCGGCGCCCGACATCAGCAGCTCCACCTCGCGCCTACCGGTCGGCATCGCTGCAATGTTGTTCTCCACAACCGTCGCGCCCACATGGTCGGCCAGCCCGCGGAGAGTCGTCATGCCGTCGCTTAACCGCGCCGGTGTCAACTCACAAGCGCGGTCCACGTCGACACGCACGACCGCGGTTCTCATGTCGGCCAGCCTAACTGTCCGAAAGCTGCAGTCATGAAAACCGCAGACACACCAACCGCTCTCACGGTCACAGTCTCACCGGGCTGTGCTCCCCGCCTGCTGCTGGCCAAGCCGGAAGTCGAGACCTTCGCCGACTACCGCGGGCGCGACGGCTACCGGCAGCTCATCGGTGCTGACGGGTTGCTCGAGGAGGTCGAACTAAGCGGCCTGCTGGGACGCGGCGGTGCGGCTTTCCCCCTGGCGGTCAAGTTGCGCGCGGTCCGCGACACCGGTCGTCGCGGTCGCGACACCGTAGTCGTGGCGAACGGCGAAGAGGGCGAACCCGCATCGGTCAAGGACCGATGGCTGCTTCGCAACCGCCCGCATCTCATCCTGGACGGACTCCGACTGGCCTCGCAGATCGTCGGATCCCGTCGTGCGTACGTGTACGCGTCTGACAGTGCGGGGTCGCAGGCCGTGGAAACGGCGCTGGCCGAGCTGGATGACGACACCCTCGGCGATCTGAACGTTACGGTCGTGACGGTCGAACCCGGTTATGTAGCAGGCGAGGAGACCGCCGCGGTGCGCGCGATCAACGGCGGTCCGGCTAAACCCACGGACAAGCCTCCGCGCCCGTTCGAGGGAGGCGTATCAGGGCTCCCCACGCTAGTCAGCAATGTCGAGACTCTCGCCAATCTGCCGTTTCTGCACCGGCATGGCGCCGAAGTATTTCGCAGCGAAGGCACTTCGATGTCGCCGGGCACGTTTTTGCTGACGATCACAGGTGGGGGTAAGCCGCCCTCACTCTACGAGATTCCGTATGGGTTGGCGTTCACCGAACTTCTTGGGCTGCACGGTGTTTCACCTGATGAGGTCCGGGGGGTGCTGATGGGCGGTTACTTCTCGGGCCTGCTGAACCGCGAGATCCTCGACGCCACCCTCGACCATGAGACGCTGCGGCGCCTCGGGAGCGGATTAGGCGCCGGCTCCATATCGCTTCTAACAGAAGACTGTCCCGTCGCCGTGGCGGCATCCGTGATGGCCTACTTCGACCGGGAGAACGCGAGCCAGTGCGGCTCGTGCTTCAACGGAACCGCGGCGATGTCCGCTGTCACCACGGCACTGCGAGACGGTGTCGCGACGGACGAGGACTTGGCGCGCCTAGAGCGATGGTCGGTGGTGCTGCGCCGTCGCGGCGCGTGCGCCACGCTCGACGCGGCGTGCAACGTGGCGGCGAGCCTCCTCGTTCAGTTCCCGCAGGTTGTCATGCACCACATGAGCGGTCAGTGCGAAGACTGCCGCGCCGACGCCTTCAGCGCTCTACGGCCCTACGAGGTGGAGGCCAGCGCGTGAAAATCAAACTTGACCGGACGATATGTGACGGCTTCGGCGTCTGCGCCAAGCACGCGCCGGAATACTTCTCGCTCGACGACTGGGGCTACGCATCTCTGGTCGGCAACGGCGAAGTCCCCGAGAAAGACCACGATGCCGTCATGCGCGCGCTGATGGATTGCCCGGTCCACGCCATCACCTCGATGACCGAGCACAGACCCGATGCGCCGAGGCCGCCGAGCACCGAGGAAGTGCCCGAGCCGCACCCCGCCGCCGAAGGAAGCGAAGCTGCGGACTTCGTCCGTTGACGCTCAACTGACGGTCACGGCACTGGCTCGCCGACGCGATCGAGCATGGCATCGGCGGAGTCGGTGGGTTTGGGTTGCTTGAAGATCTCCACCGCCATCGCGACCATCACCAGCGAGTAGATGAGATGCAGAAGGTTCAGGGCGTCTTCGGGCATGTCGTCGAGCGAGAACTTGTCGCAATAGTCGATCGCCTCCTCCACCCGCGGAAAGAACGCGTCGTAGAACGCTCGCATCTCGGCCATGTCGCTGGCCATACGCCTATTCCATCGCTCGGCTTCCGTTGGCAGGCACCATATCTGGGCGAATTCTTCGAGTTCGGCGAATGCGGTGGGCAGTTTCTTGTCGGTCATCGTCTTCTTGTCGGTCATCGTCACACCCCCACCAGGTGGTGTTCACGCTGATAGTCTTCGACCCAATCGCACACCACCTTGTGGAGGTGGCGAACCAGGATTTCCTGGTCGTTGAGCGGAAACTCGTTGACGACGCCCGTTTCCAGGGCTGCCTGCGTGCCGCCGAGCATGCCGGCGTCCTGCAAGGCGAATTCCTTCAACACGACCGCCGCGACCTCGTGCTCTATGCGCTCCCGGACGGTGCGCGCCGGGTGGAATGCCGTGTACGCCTCGAAGCGGTGGGTGTTGTGCGATGTCGGCCAGTACCGGTACAGGAGATACCAGCCGCCGTAGATGAGGATCTCCAGATTCGGGAAAATCTGGAAATTGCTGATTCCCCAAGGTTCGATGCCACCGGGATTCAGCCCGGCAGGCAACTCACCGATCTCGGGAGTGCGCCACGGACCGACAAGCCCACTGCGCGTTGCACGTTCGATGGGATACAGGTACTCGGGTGACAACAACCACCGGCGGGTACCCGCGGTAGAAACCAGGCGATGTGGGCCGTCGATCTGAAAGTGTGCGCATTCGAATGCCGCGTTCGGGTCGCGAACCTCGGCAGGCACCTGCTGCGGGTGCAGCGACGGCACGTGGTAGTACTCCTGGAACGCGTCGGCGAAGATCTTCCAGTTGCTGTTGTTGTGAGCGACGAAATCGTAACGCTCCGTGAGCTTGTCGAACGGGTACTCGTCGAGTCCGGTGATCATCGGTCCCAGGAACTCCCGTAGCGATTGGCGGGGTTCATGGTCGAAGTTGATGAAGATGAACCCGTTCCAGACGTCGCATGGCAGGCGACTGAGCCCGTATTCGCTCTTGTCGACGTCGAAGAACTCTTGCTCCTGTTGCACGAACGTCAACGCGCCCTCGAGGTCGTAGCGCCAGCCGTGGTACTTGCAGGTGAACTGTCGGCAGGTGCCCCGAACTTCTTCGTTGGGAAAGTCGTTCCACACCAGCTTGTTCCCACGATGCCTGCAAACGTTGTAGAACGCGCGGATCACAGCGTCCTTGCCCTTGACGACGATTACCGATGTGCGGGCCGCTTCTATCTGCTTGGTGAAATAGCTCCCGACGCGTGGCAGCTCCTCGACACGGCCGACGTTGAGCCAGGCGCGTCGGAAGATCGCTTCCCGCTCGAGCTCATAGAACTCGGGGGATGTCGAGTCCTGAAACGAGATCGGGCCGGTACCCAGCTCCGGGTAATGCTGCGTCCAGCTTCCCTCATCGGGCTTGGGCCATCGCCCCATGCGAACCTCCCTAATGTCAGATTACTGATCCACCGTTGACGCCAAGCACCTGACCGGTGATGAACCCGGCCTCGTCCGACGACAAGAAACCCACGGCCGCCGCGACGTCGTCCGGGGTGCCGAGGTGTCCGATCGGGATGCTTTGCGCCATCACCTCGTTCGACGGCAGTGCGCCTGCCTGCTGCCATTGGTGTTGCATCGGCGTCTCGATGCCCGAGGGCGGAATGGTGTTGACGGTGATGCCACACTGCGCGTATTCGCGGGCCAGCGATTTGGTCAATGCCATGACTCCCCCTTTGGAAGCGGCATAGTGCGCGACATACGGCGAGCCTCGCTGTGCGCTTGAGGACGAAATCATGACGATGCGACCCCACTTGGCGGCCACCATGTCCCGCAGTGCCACCTGACAGCAATGGAAGGTGCCGGTGAGGTTGACATCAATCATCCGCGCCCACGCTTGGGGGGTGATCTCGTCGAACGGTTCTTTCCCGAACAAGCCCGCGCTGGTCACGAGGATGCCGACGGGTCCCCACTGGCTTCGCACCCGGCCGAAGCCGTCCTCTACGGCCGGCCGGTCCGTCACATCGACGCCCAGAGGAAGTGCTTTCGCGCCATCCGCGCGCAGTTCTTCTGAAACTCGTTGCGCCGCTTGAATATTCATATCAAGCACCGCGACGTGGTGGCCGCGGCGGGCCAGCTCGTGGCACGTCGCCTCCCCCATGCCCGAGCCACCGCCGGTGACGACTGCAACACGTGACATTCGATCAGGACTTTCTACTCGTCGCCGGCACGTCGTCCAAAAACCTTCGCAGCAGGCGTCGGAGCGTCTCCTGTTCGTCGTCGTCGAACACGCCGAACAACGCCCGATGTGCTGCGACGGCCTCAGCCAGGCATGCCGTGGCCACGTCTCGACCTGTGTGAGTCAGATAGGCCCGCAAGATGCGGCCGTGGTTGGGATCCGGTTTGCGCTCCACGAAACCGCGACGTTCTAACGCACTCACCGCGAGTTGTGCACCTTGCGGGGTGACGAGCAAGTGCCTGGCAAGGTCCGCACCCGACAAGCCTGGCTGCTCGGCCAGCAGACGCATCAGCCCCAATTGCGCCGTCGTCACGCCGTGGTTGCCCATCGCCTCGTTGAGAGTGTGCAAGCCCTGGTGAAAGGCCCGCTTCAGTAGCCACAACAGGTCGTTGTTGACATCCATGCCCTGCTCCAGAACAGCATCGATGCCTTCGTCATTCCGGCGCTCGCGCTTTTTCTCCATCAGGCGTCGCTCCCCTTGACGACGCGTCCATCCTTCATCACGAACCGAACGTCGAGCGTGGTGCTGATGTCGCTGGACGGATCCCCGGGAACGGCGATGATGTCGGCCAGGTATCCCGGCGCAAGCCGTCCGAGCTCGTCGTCGGCGTCGATCAACTCGGCGCTGGTTACCGTCGCCGCGCGCAGGGCTTGCATCGGTGTCATACCGCGATCTACCAAGGCGCATAACTCTTTTGCATTCTGGCCGTGTGGGATAGCGGGCGCGTCCGTGCCGCAGGCGATGCGCACTCCGGCGGCAATGGCTTTGGGTAACATGGCCTTTGCCCGTGGAAAAACCTCAGCGGCCTTCTTCCGCAACTCGGGTGCGGCCCTCTCGATGGCCATGGTGTCAGTCAGACAAGTCGTCGATACCAGGAATGTGCCGTGGTCGACCATCATCTGAATCGTTTCGTCGCTGGCCAAGAAGCCGTGTTCAATACAGTCGATCCCGGCGTTGATGCAGGCGCGGATGGCGCTGTCGCCAATCGCATGCGCCGCGACACGTAATCCGGCGCGGTGCGCCTCGTCGGCGATCGCGGCGAACTCCTCATCGGAGTACTGCTGCGAGCCCGGGGCGGTGCTGTGCGACATCACGCCCCCGGACGCCGATACCTTGATCACCTTTGCCCCATGCCGGATCTGGTACCGCACGCATGCGCGCACGTCGGGCACTCCATTGGCGATGCCTTCGGCCACACTCAACGGCATGATCCCCGGTGCCAACCGCTGAAATACCGTCGGGTCGAGGTGGCCGCCGTACGGCGTGACGGCGTGACCGGCCGGCACGATCCGCGGACCTGCGTGCCAGCCTTGGTCGATTGCCCGTTGCAGCGCGACGTCAAGCAGATAGCCGCCCGTCTTGACCATCAGACCGAGATTGCGAACCGTGGTGAAACCCGCGTCCAAAGTGGTGCGGGCGTTCACCGCACCGCGCAATGTCCGATACGCGGGGTCGTCCTGCACGCCATGCATTGGAGCGGGCAAGCCCTCGGGTCCGCCGGGCCCACCGATCAGCAGGTTGAGCTCCATGTCCATCAGCCCCGGAAGCAGCGTCACATCGCCAAGGTCGATCTCGGTCACCGAATCCGCCAGGGGTTTAGTGGGATTCACCGCCGCGATGCGCTCGCCCTCGACGACCACAACTGCCGGAGAGCGCACCTCACCGGCCTCGACGTCGGCCCAGCGGTCAGCGCGCAGAACAGTGGTGGATGGTCGCTCGGGCAAGCCTCGCTCCGTGGTTGTCACGGGAACGGTTCAGCCATGCAGTCCAGAGTGGACGCACCCGAGTCGGGAACGCGTGGCTGCTTCCAGCATTCGATCGGGAACGACACCATGATCATCGAATACAACAGGTGCATCAGGTTCACAACCTCGTCGGGCATGTCATCGAGGGAGAACTTGTCGCAATAAGCGATCGCTTCGGAAGCCCGGGGGATGATGACATCGTAAAACGTCTGCATGTCGGTCATCGAGCTGCTCAACCGCTTCTGATAGCGCTCGGATTCGCTGGCCAGACACCACTCGGAAAACCCTTCGAGATCGGCGAATTCGCGCGGAAGCATCGCGGTCACGTCGATACACAATTCAGGCGCTGGTACTCGTCCACCCACGCCGCCGTCTCCTTGTGGAGATGCCGTATCAGTACCTCCTGGTCGTTGAGCGGGAACCTGTCGACAGCTTGCGACTCGATCATCGTCTGCGTGGCCTCCAGCGTGTTGGCGTCCTGCAACCCGTACTCCTTGAATGACACCGCGGCCAACTCCTGTGCGACACGTTCGCGGGGGCTGCGGGGTGCGGGAAAGTACAGCGTGCCTTCGAAGATGTGGCTGTTATATGACGTCGGCCAGTAGTGGTAGGTCAGATACCAGCCCTGCCCCCAGATCAGAATCACGAAGTTGGGGAACAGCTGGAATGAATCCAGGCCCCACGGGTCGCACTTGGCCGGGTTCAACCCGGACGGCATCTCACCGAGATCGGGTTTGTCCCAAGGGCCGAACAGCCCGCTCTGGCAGATGTCTTCGATCGGCTTGCGCATCTCGGGGTCCAACTCCCATGCGCGCACGCCGGAGGTGCTGACCAATCGATGCGGTCCGTCGATGCGGTAATGCGGCGCCTCGAACCCTGCCTCTGCTGCCGCCTTGGAGTATTTCGACGGCGACTGGTTCGCGTGCAGAACCGGCGCGTGATAGAACTCCTGGAACGCGTCCAGGTAAAGCTTCCAGTTCGCCTTCACCTCCGAGCGGTAATACCAACGCGACGTCATCTCTCCGAACGGATATCCCGCCAACTCGGTGATCATCGGCCCCAGAAAGTCCCGCAAGGACTGCTCGGGTTGCTTGGCGAAGTTGACGAAAATGAAGCCCTCCCACACGTCGCAGTGCACCGGCACCAGCCCGTAGCGACTCTTGTCGAGGTCGAAGAACTCGTTTTCCTGCTGCACGAACGTCAGATTTCCGTCGAGGTCGTACCGCCACGCGTGGTACTTGCAGGTGAACTGACGGCAGGTCCCACTGGTCTCCTCCAGCGGCATGTCATTCCACACGAGCTTGTTGCCGCGGTGTCGGCAGATGTTGTGGAAGGCTTTCACCTCACCGTTGGTAGTACGGACGACGATGATCGAGGTGTTGACGACCTTCAGTTCTTTGGTGAAGTAGCTTCCCTTGCGCGGAAGCTGTTCTACCCGACCGACATTCAGCCATGCCCTCTTGAATATCGCCTGCCGCTCCAGTTCATAGAACTGCGGGTCGGTGGAATCCTCGTACGAGACCGGCGCGGTACCGAGGTTGGGGTAGTGCTGCGTCCAGCTTCCTTCGGCGGGTTTCGGGAAACGCGGCATGCGTGCTCCTGTCGGCAATCAACTCGGGCGCAAGGCGACCCTATATCCTCAGCGGAACAATAACAAGTACTTGATACTGCTCAGTGTGCGGCCCGTCCCTCGGCGGCGAATGTGTTCTCGTGTAGCTCGGCGAGCGCGTGGATCTGCTCGAGGTAGTGCTCGAGGGAGTGATGGACGAACACGGCAGACACGACGGTGGTGCCTGCCTCGGCCATGCTCCGCAGCGTGTGCTCCGTCGCCTCGGGATGAGCGATCGGGTCGAGCGGCTCATCGGCCCACAGCACTACCTCGAAGCCCGGGGGCACATCGCGGGTGCGCAGCCACCCCGCAGCGGTGGCTACCGAAACGTTGAAGGGACACCAGCCGTCGGCGAGCGTGAGCGCGCGTCGCAACGACCTCTTCGTACGGCCACCGATCCAGATCGGCATGTGCGGCTGCAATGCGCACGGGTCCACGGTGAGCCCGCCGAACGAGTAGTACTCACCGTCATAGGCCGGCTCGTTGGTCGGCAATGCCGCTCGCAGCGCCCTCAACGCATCGTCGGCGCGTGGGCCTCGGTCGTCGAACGGCGCGCCGAGAAGGTCGAACTCCTCCTTGAGGGTTCCGACACCGACGCCCAGGATCACTCGTCCACCGCTGACGTGATCCAATGTGCCGTAGCGCTTTACTATCGCGAGCGGATGGTGGTATCCCAGCACGAGCGTCATGGTTGCGAGTCGGATCTGTTCAGTGAGGGCTGACACGTAACCGAATGTGGCGAGTGGATCCCAGTACCGGGAGCCGCGCCGGCCCGCCTCACTTGCAGGCATCCCGATGTGCTCGCTGCACGTGAGATGGTGGTAGCCAAGCCGATCGGCGGTCTGCGCAATGCGGCCGACATCTTCGATCGAGGCGTCCTTCTCCCACGTCAACGGGGCGCCTCCGATGTTGGTCACGACGGGCGTGAGGATCCCGAGTTTCACTGCAGGGGCTCTTCGCCCGCCAGGATCGTGCGGTGCATCAGCCGGCCACTGTCGGCCGAATACGGCAATGCACGGTGCATGGTGCCGGTGTTGTCCCAGATCAGCAGGTCGCCGAGCTGCCACTCATGCCTATAGACGTACTGGGGCTGCGTGGACCAGTCGCGAAGACGCGCGAGCACCGCGCGGCTTTCCTCTACCGGCAGTCCTACGACGTAATCAGCGGTCGCGCCGAGCAGGAGTGACTTGCGCCCGGACTCATGCGTCCACACCAATGGGCAAGTCTTCGTTGGAGATTTCTGCCAGAACGTGATCTCGTCATAGCTCATCTCGGGTTTCACGTAGTACTGGGACCGCTCCGCACTGTGCACAACCCGAAGGTCCGCGATCGCGTCCTTCTCGGCTTGCGGCAAGTCCTCGTATGCCGCGTAGGTATTGCAGAACTCGGTCTCTCCCCCGGTTTCCGATAGCTTCATGGCCCGCAGCAGCGTTGCGCGATTCGGATAAGGCTGCAGCGAGCCGTCGAAGTGCCAGAACATCGAGCCTTTCAAGTACTCGGCCTTCTGGTTCACGTTCTTGTCGAGCGAGATCTTGTAGATGCCGCCCTCTCCCTCGTTCTGCACGATATTGCCGAGGGTCTTGGCAATGGCGACCTGCTGCTCGTCGCTGATCTCCAGGCCGCGGAAGAAGACCACCCCGCGGTCGGACAAGGTAGCGCGAATGTTTTCGGCTTCTCGCCCGCTCACCAAAGTGTCGATGTCGGTTTTGATCTCGCTGCCGATTCGCTCGGTGAGATTCGTGACTTGCAGTTGCTTTGCGGATAGTCCCATAAGCATCAACTCAATCGCGTCAGGATGGTGTTCGCCGAGTGTTTCACTCGCGGCTGCTTCCAGAGCTCGACCGCCAACGAGACAGTGATCAGCGAGTACAGCAGATTGCGCAGGTTGGCCGCGTCCTCGGGCAGCTGCTCGGAGTAGTCGAAATCGTCGACGTAGGCCACCGCGGCTTCGGCGTGCGGAAACACCTCGTCGTAGAACGCCTGGATTTCTTCCATCGAACTGTTGACGCGCTTGACATAGCGCTCATGGCCGTCCTCGATGGCCCATTCCGGCACCAAGTGTTCGAGCTGCGAAAATTGTTGTGGAAGAAGCGCATTCATCGGCCCGCACCTGCCTTCGCCTCGCCGGCACGCACGTGATCGGACACCACCTTGTGCAGATGACGCAACAGGATCTCCTCGTCGTTCATCTGAAATTCCGACAGCGCGCGGCTGTTCAGCATCGCCTGCACGCCTTCGCACGGACTGGCATCCTCCAGAATGATGTCGTTGAGGAACGTCACCGTGAGCTCTTGCCCCAACCGCTCCTTGTGTGTGGTCGGAGGTTGATAGAACATTTCCACCTCGAACGTGTGCGAGTGCGGTCCCGTGGGCCAGTGCGCGTGCGTCGTGAAACCCGACGCGCCGAAGATCAGCACGAAGTTGGGAAAGAACTGGAACGAGTCGAACCCGTACTTCTCCGAGCGGGTGGGGTTGAGTCCCGGCGGGATAGGACCGCGATCGGTGCGCTTATTCCACGGGCCGGCCGCGCTCGCTTCCATCACGCATTCGATGGGCTTGGAATACGGCGTCTTTCGCGATGGCTCTCCGGCGAAGGAGAACATCCGATGCGGACCCTTGAGCTGGTAGGCAAGCGCATCGGTGAAAGGGTTGGGCACGTCCAGCGCGGCTTTGGCTTCGGCTGTCAGGTTGCCGAACGAGGACGCATGCAGGTAGGGACCGTGGTAGCTCTCCGCGAAACTGTCGACGAAGATCTTCCAGTTGCAAGCCAGCTCGGCCTTGAATCGGTACACCTGATGCGGCCCGGCGAAGGGATAGCCCTCGATGCCATGGGCAAGCTCGCCGAGGAAGTCGCGCAGCGGTTCGGTGTTGTGAGGGTTGAGGTTGACGAAGATGAAGCCTTCCCACACTTCGCATTGAATCGCGGGGACGCGGCAAGACTCGGCATCGAAGTCCAGCAGCAGATCCTTGCGGGTGGCTGAGTGCAGCGAGCCATCCAGGTTGTACCGCCACCCGTGGAAGCGGCAGTAGAGCACCGGCGCCCGGCCCTCGACTTCTTGGAAGGGGTCGTCACTCCACAGCATCTTGTTGCCGCGATGCGGGCAGATGTTGTGGAAGGCGCGGATCACGTCGTCCTTGCCGAGCACGATGATGATCGAGGTATTGAGGAACTTCAGTTCGCGCGTGAAGTAGCTGCCCGATCGAGGCACCCGCTCGACGCGGCCCATGTACAGCCAGGTCTTCTTGAAGACGTGTTCGCGTTCCTTCTCGTAGAACTCTGGCGAAACGCAGTCGTCGAGAGACACCGGGCCGCGGCCCAACTCGGGATAGGCATCGGTCCAATGTCCGCTTGACGGCTTGGTCACCAGGACGTCGTGGCTCATGAGGCCCCCCTTCGCGTCGGCCCCGACTACATTCGGGCCGACGCTAACAGCCACCGAAATAGGCAAAACAGACGCAAAAACTCAACAACGTGTTGCATATTTGGAACACCGCGGACGCGAGGAGCAAAGGCAACACGGCCCATGGAACAGAACCTGCCCTTCGATCTCGATGCCCTGCTGATATTCGGCAAGGTGGTGGAAAGCCGCAGCCTGTCGAGGGCGGCGACGCTACTCGGCATGCCCAAGTCCACCGTCAGCCGCAAGCTGACGAAGCTGGAATCCGATCTTGGCATCAAGCTGCTGCGCAAGAACACGCATCAGCTCACCGTCACAGACCTCGGCGAAAAGATCTACAACCATGCCGTCAACATCCTGGCCGAGGCCAACGGCGTCCGTGCATTGGTGGAAGGCAGCAAGCAAGAGCCGCAGGGCCAGCTACGCGTTGCGATACCGGTATTCGTCGGCATCGACTACGCGTCGAGGGTCGGAGCTACGTTTCTGCGGCGCCATCCCCACTCGCGGCTCGATATTCATCTGGTGGACAACATGGTCGACCCGATCAAGGACGGGTTCGACGTCGTTTTCGGAACGGGGCCGCTGCAGGACTCGACGTTGATAGCACGCAAGGTCTTCAGCCTCGAACTGTTCCTTTGCGCGTCGCCCGACTTCGTGCGCCGGCTCGAGGAGCCGATCACCGTTCCCACGCAGTTGAACGCCCTGCCGTTCGTCGACCTCGGTTTCTGCGGCGGGCCACGCAAGCTCACGGTCGCTGCGGAAAGTAGGCGATACGTGCTGTCCCCCATGGTCCGGGCCCGCGCCAATAACTTTCAGGTGTGCAAGCAGTACATCCTCGAGGGGCTCGGCATCGGCGCCATGCCCACTCAGATCATGTGCACCACCGAGTTGCGCGAAGGCAGCATCGTGCCTGTCTTGCCGGAGTGGAAGCTCGAGCCGCTGGATGTGCACATGATCTACCCGTTCCAGTTGTCCTTCTCCACGCTCATCAGTGCGTTCTACGAGGTGGCGTGCGAAATCATCGTCGAGAACTCGGCGCGAATCTGACTACGACTCGGGGCGGATCGACGCCAGGAACTCCTGCGTCCGACGCTTGGAATCCCTCCGAGCAGTCGTGTCATTTCCGAGCGGGACAATCCGTGCCGCGAGATCCGTGACACCGGCGTCGCGGTAGCGGTGCAGTCGAGCAAGGATTGTCGACTCGTCTCCCGCCGCCATAGTGTCGCCGACATCTTGGGCGTCTCCGTGCTCCAAGAGGCGGACATAGTTCGGCGAGAAGTCGGCGTGTCCCAGAACCTCACTCGCGTAGGCGCGGGCGTCGTCGACTTCGCTGTCCGAGCAGAGCGCGACGGGGACCCCGGCGACAACACGCGGCGCAGTGCGCCCGGCGGCGTTCGCCGCGGCGGTGATACGGGGAACCACATGATCTCGGATCGCGCGCTCGTCGGCCATCCACAAAATGGTGCCGCCAGTTCGCTCGCCCGCAATGCGCAGCATCGTCGGCCCAAGCGCCGCGAGCAAGATCGGTATCTCCGAGGCGTCGGCCACATCCACGGACCCGTGAACGTGATAGCTCGCGTTGTCGACATCAACCGTTCCGGGTCCGGCGAACGACGACTCCAGCACATCGAGATAGTCGCGCACCAGATGCGCCGGCCTGTCATACGGCAGTCCGAGTTGACCATTGACGATCCAATGATGGGAGGGCCCGATGCCCAGCGTGAACCGGCCGCCGCACGCCACGTCTGTGGTAATCGCCTGTTGCGCCATGATCATGGGATGGCGCGTCTGGATAGGCACGATCGCTGTCCCGAGTTCGATCCGGTTGGTGGTCTGGCCGATGAGGGCGAGAGCGGTCATCGCATCCAGATAGCCGGGAACCTGTGGCATCCAAAATGATTCGAAGCCTGCGCGTTCGGCGCCGCCGGCGTCGTCAATGAGCCCGGCCACGCGGTCTTTACGTGGACGCTCCTTGTCCGAGCCCACCATCAAACCGATACGCATGAAGCAACCTCCTGGTCAAGAGAGCAGTATGTGACGGACCGACCGTGATAGGTAGAAGGCACCATCCCGACCGACCCCGAAAGAGGCCTCGATGACGGCACCCAGGTCACTGCGGGAGCTGTTCGACCAGCTCGGCTTGTGCGAGGTCGAATCGTCGGACGGCACGGTCATCATGGAGATGCCCGTCGACGAACGAACCGTCAACACTGCGGGCGGCCTTCAGGGCGGACTGATTGCGACGATGGCCGACGTGACGGCAGGGCAGCTCGCCGCTCGCAGCACGCCGTTCGGCAACGGCATCGCCACCACGGACCTCTTCATTCGGTACCTGCGGCCGATCAAGATCGGTCCGGCGCGCGCCGTCGCACGGATACTGCGGACCGGGAAGAGATCCGTCGTCGTGCAGGTGGATATTTACCGAGCCAACGACGGCGAGATGAGCGCGACGGCGACAGTGAATTTCGCCGCCATCGGCTAACGAGACCGACCGTATGAAAAACACCCGTCTGACTGTAGATTCACAATCGCAGAAACTGGTAACGTGATTCTCATCACTACGCAATGCCATGTGCGTGAGGCCCCCAGTTGGGTATCGACCTGCAGGAAGTGACAGGAAGTGATGTGTCAGAAGCGCTAGGCCGTCCGCTACCGCCAGTCACCGACGAGACCGAATTCTTCTGGACCGCGGGCGCCGACGACACGTTGCGATTCCAGGAATGCACCAACTGCAGCGCGCTCATCCACCCGCCACAGCCCGTCTGCCGGTACTGCCGTTCGCACGACATGGGCGTGCGTGCCGTCTCCGGCCAGGCGACGCTCTCCAGCTTCACCGTCAACCACCGGTTCAGCCTCCCCGGCCTGCCGGCCCCCTATGTGGTCGCTCAGGTCGCGATCGTCGAGGACCCGCGGGTGCGGCTGACCACCAACATCATCGAGTGCGATCCCGCGCAGCTGGAGATCGGCCAACTGCTTCAGGTCGTCTTCGACAAGCACGACGACATCTATCTGCCGCTGTTCCGGTCGGCGCCAGAGCAGCCAGAGCGGCCCGCGCCGCAGGCTGTCGACGAGATCGCCCCTGAGCGGTTCGGTGAGTACGTGCGGCCGATGCTCAGTCAGGACAAGTTCGAGGACAAGGTCGCACTGACCGGGATCGGCATGTCCGAGATCGGCCGACGCTTGATGCGGCCGCCGCTGTCGCTGACGATCGAAGCGTGCGAGGCGGCGATCGCCGACGCCGGCCTGACCATCGAAGACATCGACGGTCTGTCGACGTATCCGGGCGGCGGAGGGTTCGGACCGTTCAGCGAGGGAGGCGTGACGGCTCTCGAGTCGGCGCTCGGCATCCGGCCCACGTGGCACAACGGCGGCATGGAAACCTTCGGTCCCGGCGGCTCGGTGATCGCCGCGATGCTCGCGGTCGCGGGTGGGCTCGCCCGTCATGTTCTGTGCTTCCGCACCTTGTGGGAAGCAACCCACGGCGAGCTGATGAAGCAGGGCAAGATCCCGCCGATGATGCGCACAGACAGCTGGTTCTTCCCGTTCGGCGCTGTCTCCGCGGCCCACACGCTCGCGCAGAATGCGCAGCGGCACTTTCACCGCTACGGCACGACGAGAGAAACCCTCGGCTGGATCGCACTGAACCAGCGGGCCAACGCCGCCCTGAACCCGACAGCCATCTACCGCAAGCCGATGACTATGGAGGAGTACCTCGAGGCGCGGATGATCACCACACCCTTCGGGCTCTACGACTGCGACGTGCCGTGCGACGGCGCGGTCGCCGTGATCGTGTCCCACATCGACGCGGCACGCGACATGGCCAAGCCCCCGGTGCTGGTGGAGGCCGTCGGAACCCAGATCATCGAGCGGCTCGATTGGGACCAAAGCACGTTGACGCACGAACCGCAGTCGCTGGGCCAAGCCGCACATATGTGGACGCGAACTTCGTTGCGCCCCCGGGATGTTGACGTCGCCGAACTGTACGATGGGTTCACGATCAACTGCCTGTCCTGGATCGAGGCGCTAGGGTTCTGCGGCATCGGCGAGGCGAAAGACTTCCTGGACGGCGGACGCAACATCGCCCGAGATGGTGTGCTGCCCTTGAACACTCACGGCGGCCAGCTGTCACACGGCCGCACCCACGGAATGGGTCTGATACACGAGGCGGTGACGCAGCTGCGCGGCGAGGCGGGTGAACGCCAGGTCGAGGACGCCCGGATCGGCGTCGTCAGCAGCGGCGGGCTCACTCCGAGCGGCGCAATCCTGTTGCGGACGGACACATGAGCGAACTCTGGCCCACTCCTGTCGAGCGCATTGCCGAGGTCGACGGAATCCCGATGTCCGCGTTGGTAACCGAGGCGCCCGCACCTCGCGCTACCGTCATCGCGATCCATGGTGGGGCGACTACCTCGGCGTACTTCGACTGCCCGGGACATCCGCGGCTATCGCTGCTTCGTCTCGGTGCGGCCCTCGGCTTCACCGTCATCGCCCTCGACCGCCCGGGATTCGGCAGCTCCGCCGAGCACGAACACCTCATGGCCGAACCGCAACGGCGCGTCGAGTTGGCCTACTCGACGGTGGACAAGATCCTCGACGGGCGCTCGCGCGGGGCGGGGCTGTTCGTGTTGGCCCATTCCGCCGGGTGCGAACTCGCGCTTCGGATGGCCGCCGATGATCGCGGCTCGCAGCTGCTCGGCCTCGAAATCGCAGGCACCGGACAACGACACCAGCCCGCAGCACGAGACGTCCTCCGTCGGCCGGAGCTCAAGGACGTCCGCAAGGGGGTGCGGGAGTTGTTGTGGCAGACCGAGCATCTTTATCCGGCCGAGGTCATCGGCGGCGCCGTACGAGGATCATGGTCGCCCGCATACGAGGCGACTGTCATCGCCAATTGGTCGAAGCGCGACTTTCCTTCCCTTGCAGCGCAAGTGCAGGTTCCGATTCGGTTCAGCCTCGCCGATCACGAGCAGTTCTGGGAAGCAGGTCAGGCCGGGTTGGCCGACGTCGCTGCCATGTTCACCGCATCGCCGCGGGTTGTCGTCAACGAACAACGCGACAGCCCGCACAATCTCAGCCTCGGGTGGACCGCGGCGGCGTACCACCTCGGTGTCATGGCCTTTGCAGAGGAGTGCATCGTCGGCCGCGAAAGCACCAGCCACGATCGCGAAATCGAATCGGAGGCCAGTTGATGCGCGTCGGGTTCATCGGACTGGGCAGCCAGGGCGGACCGATGGCCCGGGCAATCGTCGACAGCGGCTACGAAACGACGTTGTGGGCGCGCCGACCCGCGTCGCTGGAGCCGTACGCCGATACCGCCGCGAAGGTCGCCGGTTCACCGGCCGAACTCGGCGCGGCCAGTGACCTGGTTTGCGTTTGTGTGGTCGGCGACGCCGATGTCGAGGAAGTGCTCGGCGGTGACAACAGCGTAGCAGCAGGCATGGCTGATGGCGGGATCATCGCGATCCACAGCACGGTGCATCCCGACACCTGCCGCAATGTGGCAAAAACTGCTGCAGCTAAGGGGGTTTCGGTGATCGACGCCCCAGTCAGCGGTGGCGCCCCAGCCGTGGCCGAGAAACGCCTTCTTGTGATGGTCGGCGGCGACGCGGACATCGTCGAACGCTGCCGTCCGGTCTTTGAGACCTACGCCAACCCGATCGTCCACCTCGGGGGGCTCGGTTCGGGGCAGGTCACCAAGCTGCTGAACAACGTGTTGTTCACGGCCAACGTGGCGAACGCCAAGACCACGTTGGAGCTCGGCGAGGCGCTCGGTGTCGACACAACCAGTCTCCTCGATGTCCTCACCCACGGCTCCGCGACCAGTACGGCCCTGAGCAGCATGGCCGGGGTTGGGGGTTCCCTCGATGTCATGTCTGAGATCGCTGGGGCGTTGCTGCAGAAGGATGTTCGGCTTGCGGTCGACATCGCCGAGAAGGCGGGTGCGTCCCCAGGGGCGGTTCTCGACGCCGCCGACGCCGCCTTGACGTTGTTGGGCCACCCGCGGTGAGTCGCGTCGGCTTCATCGGAGCGGGTCGCATGGGCGCCCCGATGGTGGCGCGTCTCGCCGCGACCGGTCACAAGGTGCGTGTGCTGGGACGATCCGCTGAGAAGTGCACGACCATACGAAGATTAGGGGGAACCGGGGTCCCCACGGTCGAAGAGGCAGTCGACGGCGCCGACGTCGTCATCATCTGCGTCTTCACTGACGAGCAGGTCCAGCGAGTGTGCTTGGAGAGCGATCTGATGGCGGCCATGCAGCCTGGATCAATCGTCGTCGTGCATACCACCGGAAGCCCGCGGACCGTTGAGACAATCGCCGCCCGCGCCGACAGGCACTTCATCGACGTAATCGACGCGCCGGTCAGCGGAGGTCCACACGAGGTGGCCGCCGGCCATGTGACCCTCTTCGTCGGTGGCACAGATGACACCGTCGCACAAGTCAGTCCGGTGCTGTCCAGCTACGGCGATCCGGTGTTGCATGTCGGGCCACTGGGTGCGGGGCAGTGCGTAAAGCTGCTCAACAACCTGCTTTTCGCCGCCCAGATCGGCCTCGTCGCGGAAGCGGTCCAGGTAGGCAGTCGGCTCGGCATCGTGGAATCCACTCTGCTGGAGGCACTCACGTACGGCAGCGCAGACGGTAACGCAGTCACCAAGATCGCCGCCGCGGGCTCATCCTCGACGTTTGTCGGGGCCGTCGGGGACTTCATCGCCAAGGACGTCGCTGTGGTCCGCAAGACCGCCGCCGAACTGGGTGTCGACCTGGGCCGCATAGATGACATCGCCAATTCGGGACTCCCGACATGACCTCGACCTGCAGGAGGTAGCAATGACCAAGGCAAAGCTGGTTTTCGACCCGTTTTCCGAGGACTTCTTCAACGGAGCCTACGAGACATACCGCCGAATGCGTAACGAAGCGCCTGTCTACTACGACGACGGGCACGACTTCTACGCGCTCACCCGACACGCGGACGTCGCACCGGCGTTCAAGGACTTCGAAACGTTCTCGTCGGCGGCCGGTGTCGACTTGGCGTCGGTGAGGAACGGGTTACCGACTGAGACCGGACCCAAAATGATCATCCTGATGGACCCGCCGGACCACCGCCACATGCGGAGCCTGCTCAACAAGGTTTTCACGCCACGAGCGATTCAGGCACAGAGGGAGATGGTCATCGCGAAGGTTGAGAAGTACCTGAACCGCGTTGATCCCGACGGTTTCGACGCCGTTCAGGAGTTGGCCGCCCCCTTCCCCGTCGAGGTGATCACCACCATGCTCGGGGTCCCTGAAGAGGATGCCCAAAAGGTTCGGCATTGGATCGATGAATCGCTCACTCGCGAGATCGGGCAAGTGGAGATCAGCGAGAAAGGCATGCAGGCCAACGTCGAAGCCGCGATGTTCTACTACGACCTGGTGGAAAAGCGGCGCGCCCAGTCAGAAGACGACCTCTTGAGCCAGCTCATCGAAGCCGAACTCGAACGCGAGGGCGGCCAGAAGACCAAGCTGGATGACCTCGAAATCGCCGCTTTCTCAACGTTACTCGGCGCAGCGGGTGCTGAAACGGTGACCAAGCTGGTCGGCAACGCCGTGTACATGTTCGCCAAGAACCCCGACCAATGGCAGAAGCTCCTCGACGACCGCAGCAAGATCCCCGCCGCGGTAGAGGAGTTGTTACGGTATGAGGCGCCAGCACAGTACAACGTGCGACTTACAACGAAAGATGTTCACCTGCATGGGACTACGATCCCGGAAGGCAACCCGGTATTCCTGATCGGCGGCTCAGCCAACCGAGATCACCTGGCGTGGACCGATGCCGACAAGTTCGACATCGACCGCGACCGGACCGAAGCACAGAACCTCGGCCTGGGGTACGGCATTCACAGCTGTCTGGGCGCCGCACTTGCGCGGATGGAGAGCGCTATCGCGCTGGAGAAGCTGCTCGACTTCATGCCGCGTTACGAAGTGGATTTCGACAACTGCAAACGGGTACAGATGCAAAACGTCGTCGGCTGGCAAAACGTACCGGTGAAGGTGCTGAAATGAAAAAGGTGGAAGTCGATTTCGGGCTGTGCGAGAGCAACGGGGTGTGCATGGGCATCATCCCGGAGGTGTTTCACCTCGACGACCAAGACTATCTGCACGTCCTGAAAGACGAAGTGACACCGGAGAACGAGCACGACATCCGCGAGGCCGTCCGCCAGTGCCCGCGGCAGGCCATTTCGATCGTCGAAGACTAATCCCCCAAGCCGGAGATGATCACCGCGTTGCACTCGGCCGCCGCTTGCCGCAGGTTGGCGGCCTTCTGATACGCCTCGGATTCGTACCACGCGCGGGCCGCGTCCACCGAATCGAACTCGAGGACGATCGTCTGATGGCCGTGCCAGGTGCCCTCGAGGACATCAGGCGCGGTGTCCACCGACAGAACCTTGCAGCCCCCCTGACTCATAGCGGGCCTTGCTGCTCGGCCGTAGGCCTTCATCCCTTCGGGGTCTTTGATGTCCTCGGTCAGGATCACGTATCCCTTTGGCATTCAATCCCCTTCGCTGATCGCCTGTTCCGGGCAGCATTCGATGGCCTCGCGTGCCGCATCCTCCTGCCCGGCCGGCACCTCCGGCACCTGAACCTCTGCGTAGCCGTCGTCGTTGATTTGGAAGACGTCGGGGCAGAGCGTCGTACACATGCCGTGACCGCGACAGCGCTGGTCGTCGACGAACACCTTCATCAAGCGTCGTCTCCGGCAGGCGTGAACTCCAGGTGCAACTCGGTCAGGCCTCGCAGGATGTACGTCGGGATGTAGCTGTAGCGACGGTTGCCGGCCGGACCGTGCTTTCTCTCCGAGATGCGGATGTCGGATGTGCGGTCCAGGAGCCGTTCAATGCCCACCCGAGTTTCAGCCCGCGCGAGCGGCGCGCCGGGGCAGCTGTGAATACCTCGGCCGAACGCGAGGTGCTGCCGAGCGTTCTTGCGCGCGGGATCGAACGTGTCGGGCTCTTCGAAACGGCGCGGGTCTCGGTTCGCCGCCCCATTCAGCACCATCACCATGGTGCCGGCGGCCAGATCCGTCCCGCCCACCGTGGTCGGGACGCGGGACAGGCGGAAGTCGCCTTTGACCGGGCTTTCGATGCGCAACGCCTCCTCGATGAAGTTCGGAATGAGGCTGCGGTCCGCGCGCAAGTCCAGTTGGATGTCAGGACGTTCGCCGATCACCTTCAAGGCAGTGCCGAGCAACCGGACCGTGGTCTCCTGGCCGGCCGAGAACACGTTGGTGGCGACGCGCACGACGTCGCCGACCTCGGGAAGGGTGCCGTCGGGAAACGTCGCGGTGGCCAAGCCCGTGAGCACGTCGTCACGAGGTTCGCGCCGGCGGTCCTCGACGTAGGCCGCAAATACCTCGTAGAGGTATTCCATCGGCGTGTGCGCCAAGGTCTTCTCATCGGTGCTGCCCAGCCCGGATCCGTGGGTGCCGCGCTTGAGCCGGTCGATGAGGTCAACGCGGTCCTCGTCGGGGACACCGAGCAGGTCGGCGATGACGCGTAGGGTGAACGGACCCGCGAAGCCATTGATGAACTCGCCCTCACCCGTCGCGACGAAGTCATCGAGCAGCTGATCGGCAATCTGCCACATCGCGTCCTCGTTCTCCTTGAGGCGC
This sequence comes from uncultured Actinomycetota bacterium, assembly GCA_963744085.1. GTDB lineage: Bacteria > Actinomycetota > Actinomycetes > Mycobacteriales > Mycobacteriaceae > Mycobacterium. The sequence goes on along the minus strand of CAVUSK010000004.1, from coordinate 152,357 downwards.
TTGGGGGTCAAAAGGCGCATCAGCAGGGCGCGATGGTTTGTGTGGGTCGGCGGGTCAAGCGTCGGCAGCTGGTCGCTGAACGGGATCTCGTCGCGGTGCTCTTCGATGAGCTCCGTGACGTCATCACCCTCCAGCGGAACGGGAAAACCGGGAAACGGACCCGTCACCGAGATGCAGGACGAGAACGTCTCAGCGTCGTTGTACACATCGACCGCTTCCTGCCAACCGGTCACCATTGTCACGTCGTGATGGTCCTCGTGAGCGACGGGACACTTCTCGCGCAGTGCCGCGAAGTGCGGATAGGGGTCCTCAACGAGGCGTGCGTCGCGGAAGAAATCTATGGTGGTGGGATCGGTCACTGTGCGCTGCTCCGTTCGACGATCTCCCAGAGTGAGAATGCTGCTCTCACGTTTGAGTATTACATTTCCGCACGGCAGCCTTCAAGCTAGGGCGCGATCAGCCCAGCGTTCGGACGGGGTCGCTGCCGTCCCATCCGGTCGCCGCATCTCGGATCAGCTCGCTGAAAGCGGACACGCCGTCGGTGAGTTCCGAGATCTCGAAGACCGTCGCCAGACCTGGCGGCGGCTCGACGTACGCGAACCGCACCCCTAGCTCTTCTCCCCCCGCCCAGACGATGGGCCATCCGGCGGTCTGGGCATCGCGCACAGCTGAGTCGAAATCCCTTGCCCACCAGGCGAGCTGGTGAAAGCCCTCACGGCCACTCGCGAGGAACTCGGTATAGATCGACGCTGTGGCGTCCTCCTGCCGAATCACCTCGACTTGAAGGTCCCCAGTGTTGGCCAGGCCGATCGTGAGCGGCACCTCGCACGCCTTGCCGCGGTAGCTCGCCCGAATCCTCACGCCGCGCAATACGAACCACGGCCCGATACCGGCCGCGAGCCACGATGCGAGCGCTGCGTCGAAGTCTTCGACGACGTATCCGATCTGGCGGATCCGCCCCGGCAGTGCCACGCCGCAGACATTATCGGCAAGTTATACACGGGTCAACTATTTATCTCGGCAGCTTATGTTGATACTGTCAGCTCATGGCGCGCAATGACGAGGTGGTAATTGCTGACCGTAGTCAGCGCCGTGCCTCGTATCAACAGGCGCGGTCCGTCAAAACGAAGCGCTCTCTGGTCCAGGCCGCGATGGCGTTGTGGCGCACCAACGGCTACGCGAACACCACGGTCGCCGACATCTGCACGGCGGCCGGCGTGTCGAAGGCCCTTTTCTACTTCTACTTCCCACGCAAAGAGGACGTCCTGTTCGACGTCGGCGTGCTGTCGACTCAGTCGGCGCAGCGCACCGTCCGCGAGCTACTCAACAAGCCCTACGAGGTATTGACGGTGGTCGACGCAGCCCTGACCACCCTGCAACGATCGATGACGCGCAACCCGCCCGAACTGATCATCGAGACGATCCTGGAGGGGTATCGCCATGAACACCGGATACTCGCCGGCGAACAACCGGCCGACCCGGGATTGGGAATGTTCAGCGAGCTGTTCGTGAAGGCTCAGCGGGACGGCAAGCTCCCCGCCAACGTCGACGTTGCACACCTGGCTCACCTGGCGGGGACACTGGTCAGCGAAGGTGCCCGCCACTGGGCGGCAGGCACCTTCGGGGACCGCTCGTTCACAGATGTTGTCGGGGCCGACATCGCGGCCCTAATCGCCGGTTACAGCAACTAAAGGAGACACGATGGCGTGGGACTTCGAAACCGACCCGCAGTACCAGGAGCTCTTGGACTGGGCAGATGCTTTCGTGCGCGACGAGGTCGAGCCGCTCGACCTGGCATGGCCGCACCAGCAGTATGTGCCGCTGAACGAGACGCGACGCAAGGTGATCGATCCGCTGAAAGATGAGGTGCGCCGAAAAGGACTCTGGGCCACGCACCTTGGCCCCGACTTGGGTGGGCAGGGCTACGGCCAGCTCAAGCTTGCGCTGCTGAACGAGATCCTCGGAAGGTCGCAGTGGGCGCCGATCATCTTCGGCTGCCAGGCGCCCGACACCGGCAATGCCGAGATCATCGCGCACTACGGCACGCCCGAGCAGAAGGAGCGCTATCTGCGCCCGCTGCTCGACGGCGAGATCTTCTCCAGTTACTCGATGACCGAACCGCAGGGCGGCGCGGATCCCACCCAGTTCCAGACCCGCGCGGTTCGCGACGGCGACGACTGGGTCATCAACGGCTGGAAGTTCTTCTCCTCCAACGCGAAAACAGCCGCATTCCTGATCGTCATGGTGGTTACCAACCCCGATGTCAGCCCATATCAGGGGATGTCGATGTTCCTCGTGCCCACTGACACTCCGGGTGTCGACATCGTCCGCAACGTGGGCCTGTCCGGCGAGTCGGAGCGCGAGGGTTCGCATGCACTCATCCACTACAACAACGTGCGGGTACCGTCAGCGGCCCTGCTGGGCGGCGAAGGTCAGGCTTTTGTCATCGCCCAGACGCGTCTCGGCGGTGGGCGCATCCACCACGCGATGCGCACCATCGGCTTGTCGCGCAAGGCATTGGACATGATGTGCGAACGCGCGCTGAGCCGAGAGACAGCTGGCAGCCGCCTCTCCGACAAGCAGTTCGTGCAGGGTTACATCGCAGATTCCTACGCACAGCTGAGCCAGTTCCGGCTGTTCGTTCTCTACACCGCGTGGGAGATCGACAAGTACAACGACTACAAGAAGGTGCGAAAGGACATTGCCGCCGTCAAGGTGGTATTACCCACGGTGCTGCACGACATCGCCTGGCGTGCAATGCAAGTGCATGGGGCACTCGGTGTGACCAACGAGATGCCGTTCATGTCGATGATTCACGGTGCCGCCGCGCTAGGGCTCGCCGACGGCCCCACGGAGGTGCACAAGGCGACTGTGGCCAAGCAGGTGTTGCGGGATTACCGGCCCACCGACGACATTTGGCCTACCGAGTGGATCCCGCGCAAACGCGACGCCGCGCGCGCGAAGTTCGCCGAGTACCTCGACAACGAAGTGGGGAACCTGTGATCGACGCACCGCGGCTCGCCGAGTGGATGGACGGCGTCAACCTGCCGGGGAAGGGCGAGCCCGTGCAGACCCGGTTCCTTTCGGGCGGCACCCAGAATGAGATCTACGAGATCCGGCGTGGCGAGGAGGTTTGCGTCATTCGCATCCCGCCGCCCGACGCCCCACCCGACCGAGACAAGGGAATCCTTCGGGAGTGGCGCATCATCCAGGCACTCGACGGCACGGACGTGCCGCACACTGCAGCGGTCGCCGTGTGTTTTGACGCCTCGGTTCTCGGCCGGCCGTTCTACCTGATGGGCTTCGTCGACGGCTGGTCCCCGATGGATCACAGGCGCTGGCCCGCACCGTTCGACACGGATTTCGACGCGCGCCAAGGGCTTGCGTATCAGCTGACTGAGGGCATCGCGCTGTTGTCGAAGGTCGACTGGCGGTCGAAGGGCCTCACCGACCTCGGCCGTCCTGACGGGTTTCACGAACGCCAAGTCGACCGCTGGACAGGCTTTTTCGACCGCATCAAGGGTCGCGAAGTCGACGGTCTGGAGACCGCGACGAAATGGCTGCGCGCCCACCGGCCGCTCGACTTCATCCCCGGCCTGATGCACGGCGACTACCAGTTCGCCAACGTCATGTATTTCGATGGGGCTCCCGCCCGGCTTGCCGCCATCGTCGACTGGGAGATGGGCACCGTCGGCGACCCAAAACTCGACCTCGCGTGGATGGTGCAGAGCTGGCCCGAGGACACCAGCGCAGTCGATGCGGCGGAAGCCAGTTATGTTGACCTGCAAGGTATGCCGTCACGTTCGCAGTTGGTCGACTACTATGCGCAGGTGTCGGGCCGACAGGTCGATGACCTCGATTACTACCTGATCCTCGCGAAATGGAAACTCGCCATCGTGCTCGAGCAAGGATTCCAGCGCGCCGGGGACGACGAGAAGCTGCAAGCGTTCGGCCCGGTCGTGCTGGAGCTGATGGCATCGGCTGCTGAGCTGGCCGAGAGCACCGACTACTCGGGCTGACGTGCGCGCAGCTGTGTGCCCGGCGTACGGACCGCCCGAGGTGGTCCGTGTCGAAGAGCTTCCGTCACCGACGCCCGCCGCGGGGCAGGTGCGGGTCCGGGTGACCGCCGCCGCCGTGAACTTTCCCGACGTGTTGCTGATCGCCGACAAGTACCAGATCAGCGTGCCGCCGCCGTTTGTGCCGGGCAGTGAATTCGCTGGCGTTGTCGACGAGATCACCGATGGTGCAGGCGATCTCACGGTGGGTGACCGGGTCACCGGAACCGGACTGTACGGTGCTTTCGCCGAGGAGGTGGTCGTGGCGGCGGCCGGACTCATCCGGATACCCGACGGGGTGGACACGCGCACCGCCGCCGCGTTCGGTGTCGCGTATCGCACGGCCTATCACACCTTGCGCTCCGTCGCGCAGGTGCGTAAGGGCGATGAATTGATCGTGCTCGGAGCGGGCGGCGGCGTCGGCCTGGCCGCAGTTCAGCTCGGCCATCAGCTCGGCGCTTCCGTCACCGCAATCGCTTCGTCGAGCGAAAAGCTCTCCGCCGCAGCCTCCTACGGTGCGGCACATTTGATCAACCGTCGCTCCGGCGATGTGCGGGCCGCGCTGCGCGACGCTCTGCCCGACGGCGCCGATGCCGTCGTCGACCCAGTCGGCGGCGAACTGTCCGAACCGGCGCTGCGATCACTGCGGCGCGGTGGCCGATTCGTCACGGTCGGCTACGCCTCGGGGGTCATTCCGGCCATTCCGCTCAACCTGGTGTTGGTGAAGGGGGTGCAAATCCGCGGCTTTCAATTCCAGGACCTCGCGCCGACGGAATTCGAACGCAACGAAAGAGAGCTCAGCGAGCTTCTCGCTTCGGGCCGTGTCGCACCTCATATCGGCGCCACGTTCACGCTCGGCGAAACAGCAAGCGCTCTACGACATGTCGCTGACGGTCAGGCAATCGGCAAGGTGCTGATCGAGCTCTAGCTGTGGCACGATCGGGTAGGTGACCAACAGACCTAGAGCAGCGCAGCACCTGCGCGACCTCAAGCTGCTGCGCCGCGTCCGCGACAGGATGGACCGCGAGTACGCGCAGCCGCTGGACGTCGAGGCGCTCGCCCGCGACGTGAACATGTCGGCCGGGCATCTGTCCCGCCAGTTCAAGGCCGCCTATGGCGAGTCGCCATACTCCTACGTGATGACGCGGCGCATCGAACGCGCGATGGCGCTGCTGCGTCGCGGCGACCTGTCCGTCACCGAGGTGTGCTTCGCCGTCGGCTGTGCGTCGTTAGGCACCTTCAGCACTCGCTTCACGGAGCTGGTCGGGATGCCGCCCGGCGCTTATCGCGCACGGACGTCTCATGTGACGCAAGGGATACCGTCGTGCGTGGAGAAACAGGTGACCAGACCGATCAGGAATCGAGAAGCGCCAATCACCAAGCTGCACCTAGCGTGAGCGCCATGGACATCACCATTCACTCGAGCTTCCTCCCGCACGACGACCCGGAAGAATCCCTCGCCTTCTATCGCGACACCCTCGGCTTCGAGGTCCGCCTCGATGTCGGAGGGGGCAGGATGCGCTGGGTCACAGTCGGCCCTCCCGGCCAGCCCGACACGTCCGTCGTCCTGTATCCGCCGGCCGCCACCCCCGGCATCACCGACGACGAGCGCCGGATCATCGCCGAGATGATGGCCAAAGGCACCTACGGCACGATCCTCCTGGCTACCGAAGATCTCGACGGCACCTTCGAGCGGCTGCAGAACACTGACGCCGAAGTGGTCCAGGAGCCCACCGAGCAACCGTACGGGGTTCGCGACTGCGCCCTCCGCGATCCCGCGGGCAACATGGTCCGCATCCAGGAGTTGCGCTGAACGACGGGCGCAACGCCTCAGACGGGCTAGCTGGCGGGAATCAAATCCGCCGCGACCGACAGGCGGTTCTTCAGCCCGCTGCGGAATGTTTCGGTCGAGCCGACCGAGGCCCCTGGCTGCGCCAGGGAGGTCAGGGCCTGCGCCTTGAACGCGCGCGCCGCCGCGCTCAGCGGATGCTGCACCGAGTCGACGGTGCGGTCGAGCTCCGGCGGCCACGTCTCGCCCCACAGTGTCACCTCGGTGGTGCCGTGATCGAGGGCATCGAGAACACCAGTGCGAATGCGCGGGTCGCTCGCGAAGAGATCCGCGGAGACCGCGAGAGTGTGCGGGCGGGGACGCTCTGCCCACATCGCCAGCGCTGTCTCCAGATCCAACGTGTCAGCTCCGAGGATGTGGATCGGCCGGACGTCCTCCTCGCCGGCGACCAGGACGGTGACGTCCCAGCCCGCCATCACCCGATCGAACAGCCAGCCGCCGGCGAAGGCCACCACGTCGGCGACGCTTGCCGCGACCACGTCGAGCCGGTATCTCATGTCGGGTTCGCCAGCTCGTGTCCGAGCGATTCGGCGTACCCCTTGAACACGGCGGTCAGTGGTATCGAAGGGTCGAGCAACCATGTGGTCTCCATTCCGGTTATGAAGGCGACGATCTCCACGGCCTTGGCGGCCGCATCGACGTCAGTGCGGTAGCGGCCGTCGCTCTGGCCGCGGCTGATGAGCTCGGCGAGGATGTCGACCGCAGCCCGGTGCCGTGTCAGAAGACGGTCATGCAGAGGAGCGTCATGCGGGATGTTCTCCACCAGCAGCACCGTGAACGTGCCGATCAATTCAGGCGCGCGGTCGAACCGCTCGGCGACCCTGCTGATCTCGGTGACGAGGTCTCCCGTCGCTCGGTCCGCGTGCGCGTCATCATCGGCGTCGCGGGCGTCGAGCACCGCGTTGAGCAGCTGCTCCTTGGACTCGAAGTGGTGCAGCAGCCCGGCGGGAGTCACCCCGGCTTCCTTGGCTATCTGGGCCAGCGACGTGTTGCGCCATCCGTTGCGCGCCAGGAGACGCTCGGCCACGGCCAGAATCCGCTGCTTACGGTCCTCGCCCTTGGCCAGAAGCGCGGCATAGGGGCGATCAGCGCTCGCGCGAAGAGCAGAAGGCTCGCGTGCAGCAGACACCTGACTCCCTTGTCAAACCAACCTAGTGAACACACAGTAGGTTGGTTGGGCCGCCGTGACAAGGGTCTGAGTGAATTTGCTTCTTGACTTCGGACGGAAACCCTCAACCGACGGCGCGCACTGGGACGTTCGACCAGCCAAGGACGTTGGTCATGTGTACTCGCCGCAGACCCACACGATCGATTTCATACCGCGGAACCATGTCCAGGAGTGCCTCGATCGCGATTCGTCCCTCCATCCGCGCGAGCGCCGCTCCCAGACAGCTGTGAATTCCGTAGCCGAAACCGATGTTGTAACCAACCTTTCGCTCGCGGTCGATGTCGAATCGATCAGGGAACGCAAACATCCGTTCGTCACGCAGGGCCGAACCGTTGATGAGCAGGACGGTGCTGCCAGCCGGAATCGTTGTGCCGTGTAGCTCTACATCGCGCGTCGCGCATCGCACGTTGTACTGTGACGGGCCCTCATAGCGCAGCAATTCCTCAAACGTGGCTGGAATCTTGCTGCGGTCCTGCTGCAACTTCTGCCACTGGTCGGCGTTCTCGGCGAAGACCACCGCCGCATTGCCGACGAGCTTGGTCACCGTCTCGGCACCGGCGCCGCCGAGCATCGATGCGAAACCTGCGATCTCGATATCATCGAGCTTCCTGACTTCACCGTCCTCGACGATTTCCGCTTCGATCAACCGGCTGATCATGTCGTCTTGCGGCTCGGCCCGGCGCCGTTGAATCAGCTCGTAGTAGTACGCGCCCGCCTGTATCACCGCGTTGATGCCTTCTTTCGAGGGACTCATCGAGCCGGGCTCGCGTTCGAGTCCCTTATCGAGCCAGAGCCGGAGCTGTTGCCTGTCCTCGGCAGGGACACCGAGCATCGTCGTGATGATCTCGACGGGGAACAATGCGGAGAAATCGGCAACTGCATCGAACGATGACGGATCGAGTTGCGCGACGGTCTCGTTGATCTTCTCGCGAACCATCGCTTCGAGCGACTCGACCGCTCGCGGGGTGAAAACCCTGTTCACCAGCTTCCGGAACCGCTCGTGCTCGGGCGGATCCATCATGATGATGAGCCTTGCCGTCGGCATTTCGACCTTGGAAGCCCTCATCATGTCGATGGTGATGCCCCTGGCCGACGAATATGTCGCGAAATCCTTGTACGCCGGTGCCACGTCCTCGTAACGCGTCAAGGCGTAGAAGTCGTACTTCGCGTTGTAGTACACCGGTGCCTCGTCGCGCATGCGGCGGTAGGTCTCAAACGGTGAATTGAAGTAATCGTCTGAATACGGATCGAACTCGACAGGTGAGCCCGATTCAATCAACGTCATCGCCTCCCCTTCCTAACGGCGAATGAATGGCGACATGTCGAAATACTCACGCCACGCGGCGATGCGGCCGTCCCGGACTTCGAACGCCGCACCGACGGGTGTGGCCATATCCTGCCCGCCCAGTGAGTACCGGTCGGTCCGTTCGTGCATGACGATCGTGCCGTCGGAGACCTGGTGGCGAACCTCCGCTCGGACTCCGACAGCTCCCTGCAACCACTCCACAATCGCCGCGCGCAGCGCGGTCTTGCCGATCGCCGGCTTCATCGGCCCCGGATGCCATTCGGCATCATGGGTGAAGAAGTCGAGCAGCTCGTCGACGTCACCCCGTTCCCACGCCGCAAGGAATCGGTCGACGACATGCTCAGCATCGCTCTTCATCGGCTCACCTCGATCTCGTCACAGCCCCAGCGACTTGGCGATGATCACCTTCATCACCTCGCTCGTCCCCGCGTAAATGCGCGCGACACGCGCGTCTGTGTACAGGCGCGCGATCGGGTACTCCATCATGTAGCCGTACCCGCCGAAGAGCTGCAGGCAGCGGTCTATGGCGCGGGCCTGCATCTCGGTGCAGAACAGCTTCACGCGCGCCGCGTCCGCGCCGGACAGCGCGCCGTCGACGTGGTCGCTCACGGCCCGGTCGAGCATTGCCTGGGCGGCCTCGATCTCCGCTGAGACGGCCGCGAGTTCGAACTTGGTGTTCTGGAACGAGGCGACCGGGGTACCGAATGCCTTCCGGTCCTTGACGTAGTCGATCGTCGCGGTCAGCGCCGAACGCGCCTGCGCCACCGATCCGACCGCGACCGTGAGCCGCTCCTGCGGCAGGTTGTGGCCGAGGTAGCTGAAGGCTTCGCCCTCCTCCCCCAGCCGGTTGGTCACCGGCACCCGTACGTCGGTGAACGACAGCTCCGCGGTGTCCTGCACCTTGCAGCCCATCTTCTCCAGCTCGCGGCCCCGGGAGAAGCCGGGCATGCCGTCCTCCACGACCAGCAACGTGAGTCCGCGCCGCCGGTTGTCCGGATCCGTCGACGTTCGCGCCACGACGATCACCAGGTCGGCCTGCATGCCGCCGGTGATGAATGTCTTGGCTCCGTTGACGACGTAGCTGTCGCCGTCACGCACGGCCGTCGTCCGCATCCCGGCGAGGTCCGAACCGGTGCCGGGTTCGGTCATCGCGACCGCGGTCAGCAGCGTTCCGGCCGCCAGACCCGGGAAACCAGCGCCGGCGCTGATCGGCGTTCGCGTAGTGCAGGAAGTACGGCAGGATGACCTCGAGCTGCGTGCGGACCGTCGACAACGTGACGAGCGCCCTGGCCGCCTCCTCCTGCAGCACGACGTTGTATCGGTAGTCGGCGATGCCTGCGCCGCCGTACTCCTCGGGAATCGCCATGCCGAGCATGCCCAGCGCGCCCATCTGCTTGAACACATCGCGCGGCATCCGGCCCGCCTTCTCCCATTCGGGATAGTGCGGCACCACTTCCTTTTCGATGAAGGCGCGCGCCAACCGGCGGAACGCCTCGTGGTCGTCGGTGAAGAGATCTCGGCGCACCCAATGCTCCTATGCGACCAGTTCGACGAGGGTGGCGTTGGCCGTGCCACCGCCCTCACACATCGTTTGCAGTCCGTAGCGAATCCCGTTGTCGCGCATGTGATGAACCATGCGGGTCATCAGCACCGCACCGGAGGCACCGAGCGGGTGTCCGAGCGCGATCGCACCGCCGAGCGGGTTCAGCCGGTCGAGGTTCGCTCCGGTCTCGACCTGCCAGGCTAACGGCACCGGTGCGAACGCTTCGTTCACTTCGAACACGCCGACATCGGAAAGCGAGACGCCGGCCTTGTGTAACACCTTCTCGGTCGCCGGGATCGGGCCGGTCAACATCAACACGGGATCGGCTCCGGTCACGGCACCCGACCGGTAACGCACAATCGGCGTCAGATCCCAACTCGAAGGCCTTCTCCGAGGTCGTCACCAACAGCGCCGCCGCGCCGTCGGAAATCTGAGATGAGTTGCCCGCGTGGATGACTCCGTCGTCGACGAACGCGGGCTTCAGCCCGGCAAGCTTCTCGACGGTGGTGCCCCGCCGCACGCCCTCGTCGGCCGTCACCACGCTCGCGACGTCCGGGAAGACCGGGACGATCTGGTCATCGAACGCACCGCGGTCCTGCGCGGCGGCGGCCCGCTCATGCGACAGCGCCGAGTACTCGTCGAGCCGGGTGCGCGAGAATCCCCACTTCTGCGCAATCATCTCCGCGGACAGCCCCTGATTGAATGAGAAGTTCCCGTACCGCTCAAGGACTTTCGGGCCGTACGGCATGCCCGTGGCCCGTGCCGCGCCCAACGGTACCCGGCTCATCACCTCGACACCGCCCGCGACGACGACGTCCTGCTGACCCGACATCACGGCCTGTACCGCGAAGTCCAGCGCCTGCTGGCTCGACCCGCACGCCCTGTTGATCGTCGTCCCGGGGATGGACTCCGGCCAGCCCGCCGCAAGCACCGAATAGCGCCCGATGTTGCTTGACTGGTCGCCGACCTGCGACACACACCCCCAGACCACGTCGTCGACGACTTCGGGCTCGATGCCGGTGCGATCGATGAGCTCACGCAGCACCACGGCCGAAAGATCCGCGGCATGCATGCCCGACAACCCACCGTTGCGCTTGCCGACCGGTGTGCGAACCGCCTCGACGATGACCGTTTCACGCATCGCTTACCCCTCTGCTCTTCGCGCAGGCGCTCATCGCGCCTCTCTACTAATCGCCCATTGCCCTGTGAATGACGGCGCGCGCTTCTCGGCGAAAGCGGCGTATGCCTCCGCCGAGTCTGCGGTGGCGAAGTTGCCCAGTTGCGCGCGGGCTTCGTTGGCCAGCGCTTCGCGCAACGTCGCGTTCGCGCCGTCGTTGAGCAGTCCCTTGCTCTGCGCTAGCGCGAAGGGCGGACCGTGCGCCAGCCGTCCGGCCAGTTTGTCGACGAACGCGTCGATCTCGTCGGTCGGCTTGATCCAGGTGACCAAGCCGAGCGAGTGCGCCTCAGCCGCGTCGATCATGTCGGCGAGCAGCACCAGCCGCTTGGCCTGCTGAAGCCCGACGAGCTTGGGCAGCAGCCACGAGCCGCCGAGATCGACCGACAGTCCACGCTGCGAAAAGATCTGGCAGAACCGGGATTCCGGTGTCGCGACGACGAAGTCACAGCCCAAGGCCAGATTCCACCCCGCGCCAACGGCGACCCCGGCCACCTTCGCAATGGTGGGCACCATCAATTCGTGTAGCGCCAGCGCCACCTCGGTGAGCCTGCGCAGCTTGTGCTGCGGGTGAATGTCCTCCGGTGTCGAGATGTCCGCGCCCGAGCAGAACGCGCCACCCGCGCCGGTGATCACCAGGGCACGCAGATCGCCGTCGCGCGCGGCCGCGCGCAACGCGTCGGCGAGTTCGACCCAGAGCTCCGCGTTGAGCGCGTTCTTCCGACTGGGCCGGTTGAGCGTCAGTGTCCGCACGCCATCGCGGTCGCTCGACAGCAGCACGGGTTCGTCGGACATGGACATCAGTGGTAAGCGGGCCCGATCGCGCCCTGCGCACGCAACCGGGCGATCTCGTCGTCGTCGAGGCCGAGCTCCGCCAGCACCGAATCGGTGTGCTGTCCGAGTCCGGGCACCGCGCCCATCGGCGGGTCGTATCCGTCGATGACCGGCGGCGGCAGCAGCGCCGGAATCTCGCCGTTGGGTGTGACGATGCTCCGCCAGCGGTCACGGGCCGCCAGCTGGGGGTGCACAAGCACCTCGCTGGGAACGTTGTAGCGGGCGTTGCCGATGCCCGCCGCATCGGCGGTCTTCTGCACATGCGCCAAATCATGCTGCGCACACCATCCACCGATAGCCTCGTCGAGAATCTCGCGATGTGCGACTCGGCCGGTGTTGGTGCGGAAGCGCTGGTCATCGGCTAAGTCGTTGCACTGCAGGACATCTCGTGCAAGCCGCTGCCATTCTCGGTCGTTCGTGGTGCCCAAGATCACGGTCTGCCCGTCAGCGGTGCGGTACGCGCCGTACGGGGCGACGGCCGGCGAGCTCATGCCCAGCGGCTGCTGGTCGATTCCCGAATGCCGAGTGTAGGTCAGGTGATAGCCCATCAGCTCGGTCGCCACATCGAACAGGCTTACCTGCACGGCTCTGCCGCCGCGCTCGCGACCACACAGCAGCGCCAGGATCGAGATTGCGCTGTAAAGCCCGCTGCAGACGTCGGCCACCGGCGGTCCCGGCTTCGCGGGCTCGCCGGGCCTGCCGGTGACAGCGCAGACCCCCGACTCTGCTTGGATGAGCAGGTCATACGCCCGCTTGTGCGATATCGGGCCACCCGGTCCGTAGCCGTCGATCTCGACCGCGATCACGTCCGGGTGCCGCGCAGCCATGTCGTCTGCTGCGATGCCGAGACGCGCGGTCGACCCGGGCGCCAGGTTCGACACCAAGACGTCGGCACGGTCGAGCAGCCGGTGCAGCAGATCCATCCCGTCCCCAGACTTCAGATCGAGCGTGACCGACTCCTTACCACGGTTCACCCAAACAAAATGCGCTGCCAGGCCCCCGGGGCCCAAGACGACGTCGTCGTAATGCCGGGCGAAGTCACCGCCCTGCGGGTTCTCGATCTTGATCACCCGGGCGCCGAAATCGGCGAGCGTGCGAGTGCACATGGGTGCCGACACCGCCTGCTCCAGCGTGACGACAGTGATACCGGCCAGCGGCGCGGCCGGGCGGGCAGGCGCCGCCATCACATCACCATGCCGCCATCGACGGGCAAGACCTGACCCGTGATATAGGACGCCGCGTCGGAGGCGAGAAACACGAACGCCCCTGCGACTTCCGACGGTTCCGCCCAGCGCTTCAACGGGATTCGCTGCATCATGTTCGCGGCGAACTTCTCGTTGGTGCGGATCGTCTCGGTCATCGGTGTGGCCGCGAGCGGCGCGAGCGCGTTGACGAGGATGTTCTTCGTAGCCAGCTCGCGCGCAAGTGATTTCGTGAAGCCGATGATGCCGGCCTTGGCCGCCGAGTAGTTGACCTGGCCCAGCGTGCCGGTGAGCCCAGCCGCGGACGTCACGTTGATGATGCGCCCCGTTCCGTCGGTCGAAAGGTGTGGCAACGCGGCCTGAGTGCAGTTGAACGCACCCATCACATGAATGTCGAACAGCAGCCGGAAGGACTCCTGTGTCAGATTGGGAAACATCCCCGGCTGCGTGACGCCCGCATTGTTGATCAAGATATGTAGTATGCCGTCGGCCAGCTCGGCGGCCTGCTCCGCCGCCGCGTCAGCAGATTCGCGATCAGACACGTCCAGGACAGCGGCCTCAGCCCGTCCACCGTGAGCTGAAATCCGTTGCGCCACTGCTGCTGCCGCGTCCTTGTCGATGTCGGTGACGAGCACGGCCGCGCCCGCAGTGGCGAGTGCTTCGGCAACCGCCGAGCCGATACCGCCGGCCGCGCCGGTCACCAGAGCCGACCGACCGGTGAGGTCGAAGAGAGAATTCATAGTCAGTAGCACTCCATCAATAGCTTCGGGGCAGTCCGAGTACGTGCTCGCCCAGGAAGTTCAGGATCATCTCCTGGCTGACCGGTGCGATCTTCATCAGGCGCGACTCACGGAAGTAGCGCGACACGTGGTATTCCTCGGAGTAGCCCATGCCGCCGTGGAGTTGCAACGCCCGGTCGGCCGCACCGAATCCGGCATCCGCGCACAGGTACTTCGCCGTATTCGCTTCGCGCCCACACGGTTTGCCGTTGTCGTACAGCCAGGTCGCCTTGCGCAGCACCAACTCGGCGGCGTCCAGTCGGGCCAGTGAGTCGGCGAGTGGGAACTGCAGGCCCTGGTTCATTCCGATCGGCCTATTGAACACCACGCGCTCGTTGCCGTACTTGACCGCCTTCTCAAGTGCGACCCGGCCGATGCCCAGCGCTTCGGCGGCGATGAGCATTCGCTCGGGGTTGAGCCCGTCGAGGATGTACTTGAACCCCTTGCCTTCTTCGCCGACACGGTCTTCGACCGGCACGATGAGGTCGTCGATGAACACCTCGTTGGAGCTGACCGCGTTGCGGCCCATCTTCTTGATCGGACGGATGTCGACGCCGTGGCGGTCGAGGTCGGTGAGAAACAACGTCATACCGTCGGTCTTCTTGATGACGTCGCCATAAGGCGTGGTTCGAGTGAGGAGCAGAATCTTCTCCGACTCCAGCGCCTTGGATATCCACACCTTGCGTCCGTTGATCCGATAGTGGTCGCCTTCGCGTTTCGCGAACGTGGTGATTCGCGAGGTGTCAAGCCCCGCACCAGGTTCGGTGACACCGAAGCACACGTGTAAGTCACCGTTGACGATGCGTGGCAGGGTGCGCGCTTTGAGCTCGTCGGAGCCGTGCTTGACGACGGGCTGCATCCCGAAGATCGAGAGGTGGATGGCGCTTGCACCGTTCATCGCCGCCCCGGAGCGCGATACCTCTTCAAGCAGCAGCGTGGCCTCGGTGATGCCCAGACCGTGGCCGCCGTACTCCTCAGGAATCGTCATCCCGAGCCAGCCGCCCTTGGCGATCGCGTCGTAGAACTCCGACGGGAACTCGTGGGCCTGGTCTTTTTCCATCCAATAGTGATCGTCGAACTTCGCTGCGAGCTCCGCGACAGACTTGCGGATCAGCTCTTGGTCGTCGGTCAGCTCGAAGGTCATTCCGCCGCCGGGCACTGCTGCATCTCCTTTACGTCAGTTCACGCACCGGCGCGAATGGATTACGGACTCAGTCCGTGTTGCCGGTGAGCTCCTTGGCATTCGCGGCGAAGTCCGCGAAGCTGGTGCCCCCGTGATCGTGTTTGCTGAGGGCGCGGATGGAGACGTCGTGGCCTTCGGAAGCCTTGCGCAGTGCACCGACGGTGGCCTGCTCCTTCGGGATGTGTGTGAACGGATCCCAGTGATACCAGCGCATCGCGTTCTCGTGGGTCATCTTGTTGATCTCGTCATCGGGCACGTTGTTATCGGACAGCACCTCGTGGAGCTGCTCGGGTGCGCCGGGCCACATCGAGTCGCTGTGCGGGTAGTCGGCCTCCCAGCAGATGTTGTCGATGCCGATCTCGTTGCGCAATGCCACCCCCACGGGATCGGAGATGAAACAGGTCAAGAAATGCTCCCGGAACACCTCGCTGGGCTTCTTACCGCCGAAATCCTGGCCAGTCCAGGTCGAGTGCATCTCGAACGTGCGGTCGGCGCGCTCGAGAAAATAGGGGATCCACCCGGTGCCGCCCTCCGACAGCGCGATCTTGAGGTCGGGGTACTTCTTGATCGGCTTGGACCACAACAGATCCGCTGCCGCCTGCACGATGTTCATCGGCTGCAGCGTGATCATCACGTCCATCGGCGCGTCGGGCGCGGTGATGGCCAACCGTCCGGACGAGCCGATGTGCACGTTCATCACAGTGTCGGTGTCCACCAAGGCCTCCCACAACGGCGTCCAGTAATCGTCATGGAAGCTCGGGTAGCCCATCGCCGCGGGGTTCTCGGTGAACGTCAACGCATGCACACCCCGCTTGGCGTTGCGCCGCACTTCCTTGGCGCAGGCCTCGGCGTCCCAGATCACCGGCAACGTCATCGGGATGAACCGGGCCGGGTATGCCGCGCACCACTCCTCGACATGCCAGTCGTTGTAGGCCTGCAGCAACGCCAGCGAAAAATCCGGGTCCTCGGTAGCGAACAGGCGCCCTGCAAAGCCGGGGAAGGACGGGAAACAGATAGACCCCAGGATCCCGCCGGCGTTCATGTCCTTGACCCGCTCGTCGACCTGCCAGCACCCTGGCCGGATCTCATCCAACCCCTGCGGCTCCAGTCCGTACTCCTCTTTTGGTCGGCCCGCCACCGCGTTCAGCGCGACGTTGGGGATCACCACGTCGCGGAACTGCCAGGTATCGGAGCCGTCCGGGTTGTGCACGAGACGTGGCGCGTCGTCGATGTACTTCTTCTGCAGGTGGTTCTTGAACATGTCGGGCGGCTCGACGATGTGGTCATCGACACTGATCAGGATCATGTCCTCTTTGTTCATGAATCGTTCCTTCCGATCGAAGTCCTCGGCGTCGCAGCTCAGCAGCGGTTCTCTATCTGAGGAAACTATCTTCTCGCCATGCGAGAATCAACGTCTAGAGTCTAGTCCTTCGCTCTAGCTGGGGCTCCTGGACCCCGGCCACCTGGGAACGTTCGTACCACGTCAAAGCCCGTGGCATTGACCGCCGGCGCAAAACGTGGAAACCTATTAGGCGAAATCGGAGAATATGATTCTCAGATATGAGAGGATATCGACCGTGCGACTGCCTCCGTTGCCCGCGGACCAGTGGGATGACGCTGTTCAGCAAGCGCTCGCCATGATGCTTCCCGAGGAGCGGCGCAATCCGGAGCTCGCGAGCAATGTGCTGTCCACGCTCGTCTGGCATCCGGACCTGACGAAGGCTTTCCTGCGATTCAACCTGCATCTGCTCATGCAGTCGACGTTGCCGGGACGTATCCGGGAGCTGGCGATCCTGCGGGTGGCGCACCGAACAGATTGCGTCTACGAGTGGACTCACCACGTCGACCTCGGGCTGCGGGAGGGACTTACCGAGGACGAGATCGACGGCGTCCGGCGCGGTCATGCCGCCGACGAGTTCGATCGCATCGTACTCACCGGGGTCGACGAGCTCTTCGACAAAACTGAACTCTCCGATGCGACGTGGTCGGCACTGGGCGAGCGCTTCGATGAGCGGCAGCGGATGGACTTCGTTTTCACGGTCGGGTGCTACACCGCACTGGCTATGGCTTTGAACACTTTCGGCGTCGAGGTCGAAAAGGACCACCGCAGCCGAGACAAGACGGAACCCAAGAAGGAAAGGTAGACCGTTGGCCCATTTCACCAAGCCAGCAGAAGGTAGCTGGACAGAGCACTATCCAGAATTAGGCACCGCGCCGGTCGATTACACCGATTCGATCGACCCGGCGTTCTTCGAAGCCGAGCGCGAGGCGATCTTCAAGAGGACCTGGCTCAACGTCGGGCGGGTCGAGCGGCTGCCGCGGACGGGCAGTTACTTCACCAAGGAGCTGCCGTCGGCCGGGCCCGGCATGTCGGTGATCGTGGTCAAGACGAAAGACGGCTCGGTCAAGGCGTTCCACAACATCTGCCGCCACCGCGGCAACAAGCTGGTGTGGAACGAGTACCCGCACGAGGAGACCTCCGGCACGTGCCGCCAATTCACCTGCAAGTACCACGCCTGGCGCTACAGCCTCGACGGAGACCTGACCTACATTCAGCAGGAAGACGAATTCTTCGACGTCGACAAGAGCCAGTTCGGCCTCAAGCCGGTGCGCTGTGAAATCTGGGAAGGCTTCATCTTCATCAATTTCGACGACGATGCGCAGCCCTTGACGGAGTATCTCGGACCGCTGGCCAAGGGTATCGAGGGCTATCCATTCGGCGAGATGACCGAGGTCTACTCCTACAAGGCCGAGGTGGGCAGCAACTGGAAGCTGTTCATCGACGCGTTCGTCGAGTTCTACCATGCGCCAGTCTTGCACCAAAAGCAGTACACCCCAGAGGAAGCCGCCAAGATCATGAAGTACGGCTTCGAGGCGCTGCACTACGACCTCGAGAGCCCCCACGGCATGATCTCCGTCTGGGGCGGTCAGTCGCCGCCCGCGGACCTGAACATGGTGAAGCCGATGGACCGGGTGCTGCGCAGCGGGCTGTTCGGGCCGTGGGACCCGCCGGAGGTGATCGAGAAGCTCGAGCTGCCGCCTGGTGTCAACCCGACCAGAGCGCCGCAATGGGGCATCGATTCCTGGCACTTCTTCCCGAACTTCATGTTGCTGGTCTGGGAGCCCGGCTGGTACTTGACCTATCACTACTGGCCGACCACCGTCGACAAGCACATCTTCGAGACGAGCCTCTACTTCGTTCCCCCGAGAAACGCTCGGGAGCGATTGGCCCAGGAGCTGGCCGCGGTGACGTTCAAGGAGTACGCGCTTCAAGACGCCAACACTTTGGAGGCGACCCAGACCATGATCGGCACGAAAGTGGTCAACGAGTTCCTGCTGTGCGACCAGGAGATCCTCATCCGTCATCTGCACAAGGTGACCGGGGATTACGTGAACACCTACCGCAACAACGGCGCGAAGGAGGCCCGCAATGGCGCTGCCGTCTGAATTCGCTGACCTGGAAGCCTATCTGGATTGGGACCTCGCGACTGAACCCGAGCGCTACGCAAAGCGATTGGCCTCGACGATGGCGGAAATGCAGACCTTCTATGACGCCGCGTTCCCCCGCATGAACGACGTGATCGCCTACTGCGACAAGTTCCCGCTGGACGATTTGCCGGAGGACGCACGGACGCTCATGCACCTGATGCAGTCGCTCGTCATGGTGTCGTTTCCGGTGGAGGCGTGGAAGCAGCCCCGTGTTCCGGACAGCGGTGCCGCATGGGTGGAACTGATCAAGGAGCCGGTGATCTAGCGGGATGCTGACGCTCAAGGCGGCCGGGCTGCTTGACGTCGATGCCGGCAAGATCGTCCGGCCGGGCATTCTGCGCATCGAGGGCGACCGGATCACCCGTGTCGGTGGTGCGGCCGTAGGCGAGATCATCGACCTCGGTGACTCCATCCTGCTGCCCGGGCTGATGGACATGGAGGTCAACCTCCTGATGGGCGGTCGCGGGGAAAACCCTGCGCTGTCCCAAGTTCAGGACGATCCACCTACCCGGATCTTGCGGGCCGTTGGTAATGCCCGACGCACGCTACGCGCCGGCTTCACCACCGTGCGCAACCTGGGCCTGTTCGTCAAGACCGGTGGCTACCTGCTGGATGTGGCGCTGGGCAAGGCAATCGACGCGGGCTGGATCGACGGCCCGCGAATTGTGCCCGCAGGACATGCCATTACCCCGACGGGCGGACATCTGGACCCGACGATGTTCGCGGCGTTCGCGCCTCATGTCCTTGAGCTCACCGTCGAGGAGGGCATCGCCAACGGCGTCGACGAGATCCGCAGGGCCGTGCGCTACCAGATCAAGCACGGTGCGCAATTGATCAAGGTCTGCTGTTCCGGCGGCGTGATGTCGTTGACCGGAGAGCCAGGGGCACAACACTATTCCGACGAAGAGCTGCGGGCGATCGTCGACGAGGCACACCGGCGCGGCTTGCGGGTGGCCGCACACACCCACGGCGCCGAGGCGGTCAAGCACGCCGTGGCAGCCGGTATCGACTGCATTGAACACGGGTTTCTGATCGACGACGACGCGATCGACATGCTCGTCGAGCACGGCACGTTCCTGGTCACCACACGGCGGCTGGCCGAAGGCATGGATGTCTCGAAAGCACCACCGGAGCTGCAGGCCAAGGCCGCTGAGATGTTCCCGAAGGCACGCACCTCCGTGAAGGCCGCCTACGAAGCCGGGGTAAAGATCGCGGTCGGCACCGACGCACCCGCCATCCCCCACGGCCGCAACGCTGACGAGCTCGTCACTCTGGTCGATTGGGGCATGGCACCGGTCGACGTGCTGCGAGCGGCCACGGTCGTCGCCGCCGATTTGATCAACGTCACCGATCGTGGTCGGCTGGCCGAGGGCCAACTCGCCGACGTGATCGCTGTTCCTGGGGATCCGTTGGCCGACATCACCGTTACGCAGAACGTCAACTTCGTGATGAAAGGAGGCAAGGTCTTTGGGAAAAAGTGAGCCATCAAGAACTGACGACCTCGTTGAGATTCAGCAGCTGCTGGCCAAGTACGCGGTGACGATCACGCAACAAGACATCGGCGGGCTGCTCGAGGTGTTCACACCGGACGGGACATACAGTGCCTTCGGCGAAACCTATGCGCTGGAGCGCTTTCCGATATTGGTCGACGCCGCCCCCAAAGGGTTGTTCCTCACCGGCACCGCGTTGGTCGACATCGACGGCGACACGGGGACCGGGACACAACCGTTGTGCTTCATCGACCACGCGTCTCACGACATGAGGATCGGCTACTACCGCGACACCTACTTGCGGACGAAGGAAGGCTGGCGTCTGAAGACGCGGGCGATGACGTTCATCCGCCGCAGCGGTACTCACGACTCGGGCCGCCCGCACGCGGTCGGTCGCCCGCCTGCATGACTCCCATGGATGTCGGAGAGTTTCGAGACGGCCTGCGCAAGTGGCTCGACCAGAACGACCTGACGCCCGGGCCGGATCACTCGCTCGCGGGACACATGAAGCAGATGGCCCGAGTGTCGGCGGCACTGTATGACGCCGACTGGATGCGGTACGGCTGGCCGGTGGAAGCCGGCGGATTAGGAGGGCCGGCAATACTCCGCGCGATCGTCGGGGAAGAAGTCGTCGGCCGCCGCCTGGCGGAACCGGGCCCGTACTCGATGCTCGAGGTGCTCGCGCCGACGATGATCGATTACGCGCCGGCAGAACTCGCCGCCGAGATGGTGCCGCGATTGCTCAGCGGTCGCGAGCAATGGTGTCAGGGCTTCTCGGAACCGGGATCGGGAAGCGACCTGGCATCGTTGTCCACGCGCGCCACGCCCCGCGGCGACGACTGGATCGTCAACGGACAGAAGGTCTGGACCAGCTTCGCGCAGTACTCCCACCGATGCGTCCTGCTGACCCGTACGGGACCCGGTCACGGCGGCATCACTGCATTCTTCGTCGACATGAACACACCCGGCATCACTGTCCGGCCGCTGCGCACGATGCACGACGTCGACGAGTTCTGCGAGGTGTACTTCGACGACGTGATGATCCCGGCCGATCGGATGCTCGGCAAGCCGGGCGACGGCTGGCAGCTCGCGATGGACCTCCTCCCCTACGAGCGCTCCACCTGCTTTTGGCAGCGAATCGCCTATCTCTACGCAAGGTTCGACGCACTCATCGCCGAGACAACCGAGCCCGACGACGCGGCCCTCGGCTCGGCCTACCTGGCGCTACACACGCTGCGCTGCCGATCGCGGTCCACCCAACATCGGCTGGCCGACGGAGCACGGTTGGGCCCGGAGACCTCGATCGACAAGGTGCTGCTTGCCACCGCCGAGCAGCGGTTGTTCGACACCGCGCGCGATCTGATGCCCGGCACCGTCGAACTCGACGACACTCCGGAGATGAGCCGCTCGCGCGAAGAGCAGAATGCGTGGCGCACCGAGTTCATGTACTCGCGGGCAGCGACTATCTACGGCGGCACCGCCGAGATTCAACGAAACATCATCGCGCGCCGGCTGCTCGAGCTCGGTAAGGAGTGACCGTGGACTCCGGTCCTATCGCTGCAGACGATCTGCACCTGCTCCGCGAGACGCTGCGCAAGACGATGACAACCTCAACGGGACACGAACTCGACAAGGCTCTCACCGATCTCGGCTGGCTCGAGATGCTCGACGAAATGCCCGACATCGCAACCCCTTTGGTGTTCAAGCTGCTCGGCGAGACGGGCGCCCATGCCCCGGTTCTGAATGACGTGGTGCTGCGGGCGGCGGGACGGCCGGGCGGCGAGACCCTGCCACTGCCGTTCGCTGGCGGTTCGTGGGTGATGTGGGAACGCCGCGCCGACTCCCCGCCGGCGGGGGGCGGCCACCCGAGTTCTGTGCTGGACCCGGAGCTGCCGATACATCGTGTCGCCGAAAGCGACTCGGTGCCATTGGCGGCGGGCCGACGGGCGCTGGGCTGGTGGCTGGTCGGGACCAGCCGGACGATGCTGTCACTGGCGCGCCAGCACGCCTTGGATCGCGTTCAGTTCGGCCGCCCGGTCGCGTCGTTTCAAGCGATCCGTCACCGGTTGGCCGAGACGCTGGTTGCTATCGAGGGCGCCGAAGCGACCCTGCAGTCCGCCGCCGACGACCTCGGCTGCCTGCTGGCCAAGGCGGCCGCGGGCCAGGCGGCGCTCACCACGGCACGGCACTCCCAGCAAGTGCTCGGCGGGATCGGCTTCACCGCCGAACACGACTTGCACCGTCATGTGCGCCGCGTTCTTGTCCTCGACGGTCTGCTAGGCAGCACCCGGGAGCTGACCCGAGAGGCCGGGGCCGAGCTCCGCAGACGGGGATCAGCGCCGCGGCTTGTGGACCTGTGAGTCGCCGTCCGAAGACGTCCTGGACCAGACCAGAAGGATGCGGCGCACGGGCCAACCACGTTGATGCATGAGCTCCCGCCGTCGTGGCCAGCTCCGACTCCAGTTCGCTGGAATCATCACCGACCCCCGTTGGTTTCCGCCTTCATCTCTTCCAAGTTCACCAGAATCGGCCAACCGCTGACGCTCAACGCATTGCCGTGCCCAGTCTGATGGACTTCGAACACCGACTGGATCGCCGCGTAGAAGCCCTGCACGTCGAGCGTCTGATTGACCGCCCGCTTCGCCTGGCGGAGCGCGAAGGACGGCATTTTGGCGATCTGCTTGGCCAATGCCATCGTTTCGGCATCAAGTTCCTCGCGCGGCACGACGCGGTTCACCATGCCGGTGCGCTCGGCCTCCTCGGCGGTCAGCGACCGTCCGGTGAAGAGGATCTCCTTTGCCTTACGGGCGCCCAATTCCCAAGTGTGCCCATGGTATTCGACACCACCGATGCCCATCAGGGCCACCGGATCGGAGAACAGCGCGTCGTCGGCGGCCACGATCAGATCACACGGCCAGCACAGCATCAGCCCTGCCGCGATGCAACGGCCCTGGACCGCTGCGATAGACGGCTTCGGCACGTTACGCCAGCGAAGCGTGTATTCCAGATACCGGCGGCTCTCGTGCTGGTAGACGAACTCCAGCGTGATTTTCTCGGGAACCGGTCCGCCGCCCCTCATGTCATGGCCCGCCGAGAAGTGCTTACCCTCGGCGCGCAGCACGATCACCGCCACCTCGCTGTCGTCGGCCGCCCTGGTCCACGCCTCGTCAAGCTCGTCGAGCAGCTCGGTGTTCTGAGCATTGGCGGCCTCAGGGCGGTTGAGGGTGATGGTCGCTATCCGGGCGGCTACTTGGTAGTCGATGTACACGTGGATTTCCTCCGGTTATGGCGACCTCTCACGAAGGACTTCCTCAAGAGGCTGAAAGAGAATACTATTCTCATCATGCGAAAGTTACAATCTCGGACACGTTGGCGGCAGGGGTTCCATAGTCCGCGATTGCACGGCGTTCTCCGCTACAGTTCAATCATGTTCTCGTATTTCGGCAAGCATTCGAGCAGCCGATGACCAGCCCCAGCGAAGAGCCGGCCTGGAAGCAGCGCGCCGTCGAGCGCTCCATCAAGACCGCCAAGCTGCGGGCCGCACAGCGCGTTCAGAGATTCCTCGATGCCGCGCAGGCCATCATCATCGAAAAGGGCAGTACCGACTTCACCGTCCAAGAGGTCGTCGACCGGTCTCGCCAGTCCCTGCGGAGCTTCTACCTGCAGTTTGACGGGAAACATGAGCTTCTCCTCGCCCTGTTCGAGGACGCGCTGAGCCGATCCGCCGACCAAATTCGCGCCGCGACGGAAGGCCACACAGATCCGCTGGAGCGACTTCACGTTGCGGTCAAGCTGCTCTTCGAGACCTCGCGATCCGACCCCGACGCGAAGCGGCCTCTGTTCACAGATTTCGCGCCCCGGTTACTGGTCTCGCACCCGTCCGAGGTCAAAGTCGCGCACGCGCCGCTGCATGCATTGCTGACCGAGCTGATGGAAGACGCGAGCGCCGCAGGACAGCTACGCAGCGGCGTCAATCCACGCCGGATGGCCGCGATGACCATGCAATCGGTCATGTTCGTCGCCCAGCAGTCCGGCGCCGACTCCGAGGACGCCTCTCACCCGATCACGTCCGACGAAGTGTGGGACTTCTGCGGGCGCGGTTTCGTCCGCCAGTAATCGAGAACTACGTTCTCTGTGCAAGAGAACATCGCCGACAATATCGAAGACCTCGCACTGTCCCCGGGCGCAAGTGCTTCGATGAGCGGGGTGAAGTAATGAAGCGACTCAACGGCATGGACGCAATGCTGCTGTACAGCGAGACGCCCAATTTGCACACCCATACGCTGAAAGTTGGGATCATCGACGCCACCGATTATGACGGTGACTTCGACTTCGACATATTCCGCCGCACTATCGCGAACCGCCTGCACCTGCTCGACCCGCTGCGTTACCGGCTCGTCCACATCCCGTGGCGCCTGCACCACCCGATGTGGATGGAGAACTGCGAGGTCGACCTCGATTACCACTTGCGACGGGTGCGCGTTCCGAGCCCGGGCGGGAGGCGCGAGCTCGACCAGCTCATTGGAGAAATCGCCAGCACCCCACTCGACCGGACGCGCCCGCTCTGGGAGTTCCACTTCGCAGAGGGCATGGCGGAGAACCGTTTCGCGCTGATCGGGAAGGTGCACCACACTCTGGCTGACGGCGTGGCGTCAGCGAACCTGCTTGCTCGGCTGATGGATCTGGCGGGATCGGGTCGGAACGCGGGTACCGGCGAGACAGGCTGCGCGTTGCCGTCCAAGACACAGTTGCTATGGGAAGCCCAACTCGACCACTTCCGGCAGATGGCCGCCTTGCCGGGCCTGATCGGCGATGCCGTTCGCGGCGTCACGCGGGTGCGACGGCGCTCCAAGGACCGCGAGAACAATCCCGAAATGGCCAAGGCGTTCAACGCACCGCCGACATTTCTCAATCACATCGTCTCGCCGCGGCGGACATTCGCCACTGCGGCGCTCTCCGTCGCCGAAGTCAAGGAGACAGCGAAAGCGCTCGGCGTGACATTCAACGACATCGTGTTGTCGATGGCGGCCGGCGGACTCCGGGAGCTGTTGTTGCGATACGACGGCCGAGCGGACCGGCCGCTGCTGGCGTCGGTTCCGGTCAGCACCGACAGGTCGCCTGATCGGATTACCGGCAACGAAATCGGCGGCCTCATGGTCTCGCTCCCGGTCCACGTCGACGACCCGCTCGAACGCGTCCGGCTGACAGCGATGTCAAGCGCGACCGCGAAGGAAGATTACGATCTGCTCGGCCCGGAGCTGCAAGGCCGAATGATGGAGTACCTGCCGCCGCCCTTGGCGCCTGCCATCTTCCGGCGGCAAGGGAGGCGCACCTCGCACAACAAGCTCATGAACGTCGCGGTGTCCAATGTGCCCGGACCGCGCGAGCGTGGCCACATCGGGGGCGCTCCGGTAAGCGAAATCTATTCTGTCGGAGTGCTTTCGGCGGGCAGCGCGTTCAACATGACCGTCTGGAGTTATGCCGGTCAACTGGATATCGCGGTGCTCTCCGACGACCGTTCGTTCAACGACGTGCACGAGGCGACCGACGCGATGATCCATGCGTTCGGCGAAATCCGCCGGACCGCGGGGTTTTCCGGCGATCCGACCACCGTCGACACCGCGATGGGCCCGGCGACAGCGATCGGTTAGTCAGCCCAATACCGGGAACCGGCGCTCGTGGCCCAGCTCGTCGAGCGCGCTTTGCATCACCGAACGGACATGCGCGTCGACCTCGTCGACGTCGGGGTCCCTGCCGAACTGGCCGAGGACGTCGATCGGCTCGAGCACACGGGTGACGACCTTGCTGGGCAGCGGCAGGTTGGGCGGGAAGAACACGGACAGGCCGAACGGGAACCCGATGCTCACCGGGAGAATCTCGGTGCGGAGGAATCGCTTGAATCCAAGCCCCCGCGCGATCGAATCACCCCGGGCCAAGAACAGCTGGCTCTCCTGGGCGCCGATCGACACCGTGGGAACGATCGGAACTCCGGCCGCGATGGCGGTCCGGACGTACCCGGTACGGCCACCGAAGTCGATGACGTTCTCGGCGAACGTCGGACGGTACGAGTCGTAGTCCCCGCCCGGGAACACCAAGACGACGGCACCCGATCGCAACGCCTTGCCGGCGTTCTCGCGGTTGGCCTCGATGGTCCCGAGGCGTCGCAACCATCCGGCGGTCGGTCCGACGAGAACGGCGAAGTGCGCGAGCGTGTACAGAGGACGGTCGTATCCGAATCGTCTGTAGAAAGCCGGGGCGAAGATCAGCACATCCGGGGTTAACATGCCGCCAGAGTGGTTGGACACCACTAGTGCTCCGCCGTCGGCCGGAAACGTTTCGAACCCTCTGACCTCAGCGCGGAAATAGCGTCTGACCCACGGCCCGACGGTATTCACCACCTTTTCGGTGAATTGCCGGATCCCACGCGGCGATTTCGGGCTTGCCGGTCTCGTCAGCGCCCATTGCTTCCCCTGTCCGCCGCCATTTTCCTCTCCCAGCTGCGGATATGATACTCTCAAATTTGAGAATGCGATATCCGCAGTGGTCGTAGGAGAACCATGTCAGATGTTGTGCTGGTCACGGGCGGCTTCGGTCTCGTCGGATTTCAGACCGTGAAATGCCTCGCGGCGGACGGCCGGCGAGTGGTCGCCACGGATCTCGACAACAAGGCCAGTCGCAAGAAGGCACGCGTACTGCCCGCCGGTGCGGAGGTCCGCTGGGCGGACTTGACGAATCCGGCGGACGTCAAGCGCCTGGTTTCCGAGGCGGCACCCGCCGCGATCGTGCACCTGGCCGCGGTGATCGCCCCGGCGATCTATCGCAACGCCCCACTCGGCCGGAAAGTCAATGTCGACGCTACTGCGAGCGTTGGTACGGGCCGCAGAGACACAACCGAACCCGCCGCGGTTCGTGCTGGCATCGAGTGCTGCGGTCTATGGCTCCCGCAATCCTCATCGACACGACCCGATAGGCGTCGACACCCCGACTCGTCCGACCGAGGTCTACGGCGGCCACAAACTCGAGGCTGAAAACCTGGTGCGGTCGTCAGACCTCGATTGGGTGATATTGCGACTCGGTGGCGTGTTGTCCGTCGAGCCGTCCGAGATGCCGTTCAACGGGGATGCGCCGTACATCGAGAGCGCACTGCCTACCGACCAACGATTTCACGGTGTCGATGTGCGTGACGTCGCAACGGCGTTCGCGGCAGCCACCACTGCGGAGGTTGTCGGTGAGATCTTGCTGATCGCAGGCGACGACTCGCACAAGTTGAGGCAAAGCGAGGTCGGCGCGTCCCTTGCCGCTGCGTATGGTTTGGCCGGCGTGCTGCCGAAGGGTCGGCCCGGCAACCCCGACAGCGACGACGACTGGTTCATCATCGATTGGATGGATGCCAGCCGAGCGCAGGAGGCACTGAACTTCCAGCACCATTCGTGGCCGGACATGCTCGCCGAGATGCGTGCCCGGGCGGGATGGAAGCGCCCCTTCTTTCGGCTGTTGGTCCCGTTCGCGAAGGCGTACACCAAACGCCAAGCCGCGTACCGCAATTCGCCAGGAAAGTACGCCGATCCGTGGGGCGCGATGCGCTTCAGATTAGGCGAAACCAGGTTGGACGCCACAACACAGTGACATAATCATCGCCTCGGCGACGATATCGAGGCGGCCCATGTCTGAGACAGTGCTTGTCACAGGTGCGTTCGGCCTGGTCGGCACTTCGATGGTGAAGCGGTTGGCGGCTGATGGCCGCCGGGTGGTCGCCACCGGCCGCGTTGGTCGAGCCAATCGCAAGGCGGCGCAGAACCTTCCGTCCGGTGTCGACGTCCAATGGGCCGACCTCACGAACCCCACCGACGTCCGTCACCTTGTGTCCGAACTATCCCCCACCGCGATCATTCATCTGGCCGGGGTCATCCCGCCGCGGACATACCGCGACGCCACGTTCGCCCGCAAGGTCAACGTCGACGGCACAGCGGCCTTGGCGCGTGCCGCCGAGTCTCTGTCGAATCCGCCCCGGTTCGTGCATGCGTCGAGCTCCGCCATCTATGGCGCGGCCAACCCGCACCGGTTCACAGACCTCTACTGCGTTGACACACCGCCCCGGCCGTGTGACTTGTACAGCGAACAAAAGCTCGAAGCCGAAGATGTGGTTCGATCGTCGAGCCTGGACTGGGTGATCCTGCGACTCGGCGCTGTATTCAGCGTCGATCCGGCGGAGGAGAATTACGACGCCGACATCATGTTTTTCGGCAGCGCGCTGCCCACCGACGGACGGGTGCACGCCGTCGATGCCCGCGACGTAGCCGCCGCACTCGCCGCGGCCACCACGGCAGATGTCGTCGGCGAAACCTTATTGATTGCCGGCGACGAAACACACCGACTCACGCAGTACGACACGACAGAGGGCCCCGTGGCCGCCAGAGGATTGAGAGGACTGACCGAGGCGACGAAGGGTCGACCGGGCAACCCGCAAAGCGACGATGATTGGTACCTCAACAGCTGGATGGACGTCACTCGGGCTCAGGAGGTCCTGTCGTTTCAGCATCATTCGTGGCCGGACATGCTCGAAGAGATGCGCGAGATCGCGGGCTGGAAGCGATATTCGACGTGGCTCGCCGCTCCGCTTCTGCGTACCATGCTGAAGCGTCAGTCTGCATACCACACTTGGGCCGGGCAGTATGCCGACCCATGGACGGCCCTCCGCATGAGATACGGCGAACCGAGGATGAACGCCAACCGATCTTGACTACCTTGCGGGTTCTCGCCCGATAACGCCTTCGGCTTCCAGCGCGTCGATCTCGCTTTTGGTCAAGCCTAATTCGGCCAGTATTTCGCGGTTGTGCTCCCCGAGTAAAGGGGCATGGCGTTGATGGAGTCGGTGCGGTCCGGCGGAAAGCCTCATCGGCAAGGTGCTGTGCGGCGCGACAGCATTCACAGGGTGCTTCACGTCTTCGAAAAATCCGCGGAACGCCAACTGCGGCAACTCGGTTTGCCGGTGCGGTTGCATCACCTTGGCTACCGGCACACCGGCATCCCACAGGCACCGGACAATTTCGTCACCAGACTGCTTTCGGCACCACGCCGACAGGTGCTTGTCGATAAAGTCCTGATGCTGGCGCCGCCCGTCTGCCGTGGCCAAGTCCGGACTCACTGTCCACGTAGGGTTTCCGACCGCATCGCGCAGGCGTACCCACTGCTCGTCGGTGGCCACCGCGATTGCCACCCAGCTGTCGTCACGGCCGAACTCGTCGATCTCGTTGGTTTGGTAAAGGTTTTGGGGTGCCGCCGTCGGCCCGCGATTTCCCGCCCGCTGCAGCAGCGAGCCGTATGCGGAGTACTCGATGACCTGTTCGGCGGCCACGTTCAGCGCGGCGTCGACCATCGCGGCCTCCACCAGGCTGCCTTCGCCGGTGCGCCGCCGGTGTTCGAGCGCCAGCAGCAGGCCGTTGAGGGCGTGCACACCCGCGTTAGGGTCGCCAACCGAGTACGGCTCGTAGGGAGGCCGGTCGGGATAGCCGGTCAGCCAGCTCAACCCTGCGGCCGCCTCGATGGCATAGGCGAATGCGGGATTGTCGCGCCACGGCCCGTCGAGGCCGAACCCGGGCATCCGGACCATGATCGCATCCGGCCGAAGTGCCTTGACCGCAGCGAAATCGAGGCCGACTTGGTCCATCACGCGCGGCGTGAAGTTCTCGACGACCACATCACAGGTCTTGATGAGTCGCTGCAAGATCTCCCGTCCGCGCGCGCTCTGCAGATCGAGCGTCAAACCCTTTTTGTTCGTGTTCAGTCCCGAGAAGATCGGCGACTTCTCCCACCATTGCTTCTCGGTGACCGACACTCCGGCAATGAGCCGCGTGCCGTCCGGGCGGCGAAGCGACTCGACGTGGATCACGTCCGCGCCCAGCAGAGCCAGCATGTGCGTACAGCTGGGGCCGGCCCAGAAAGTCGTCATATCCAACACGCGTAGCCCGCTGAACGGCAGTTCCTGTCGTGCCGAAACGGAATTCCGTGCTGCCGATCGGTCGTTTCGCGGCTGGCGGTAGCGCTCGGTGTGCTCGCCGAGCCGGGGCGCCGGTGACGGGGCACGAAGTTTGGCGGGGTGCATCCGGTACGGGTAACTGGGCCGCACAAAAGCGTCGCGCGGGTCATTCGCAAACGACCGGCGTGCGCGGAAGTGGTCCAGGTCTGCGATGTTTGCTCCGTTCGCAACCGGTGCGTTGGGGATGCGGAATGCTGTTGCGAGGTCCCGGATGTCGTCGACAGTCTGGTCCCTGACCCACTCGTAGATCTCGTCGGCCTTCTCGTTGGCCTGCTCGGTGATAGACAGCGGTGAGTCCTCGTCGATCCAGTCTTCGTGGCCGATCATCGCGCATAGGTCGAACCACTGCTGCGCGGTGCCGCAGCCAAGGTCCACCAGACCGTCCTTGGCCCGCGCGATGCCGGGCACGGTGAGTTTGCGAGCGTCCCGCCACGGCCGGCCCAGCATCTCGAAATACGTGACCGGGTAATACGTGAGGCCGAGGATCTGTGTTTCCAGCATCGACAGGTCCACCAACTCGCCCTCGCCGCTGGCCAGAGTGCGCAGCCTGGACGCCATCGTCGCCGCACTCGCATACGCTCCCGCGAGATACTCTCCGACCTGGCCGCCCACGAACGCCGGCGGCCGGTCCGGCGCACCGCGACCCAGCCCGACGATGCCGCCTGACCATGCCTGCAGCGTGAACTCGGTGGCCGGTTTGTCACGCCAGGGACCCGCACGACCGAACGGTGTGATCGATGTGACGGTCAGGTGTGGATGGGACCGATGGATTTCCTCAGGCGAAAAGGCCTGGTGTTCAGCTGTTGTCGAGCCGGGGGACCACACCACCGCGTCGGCATCAGCCAGCAACGCTGAGACGAACTCGATACCGTCGGCTTTGTCCGCATTGACGACGACGCTGCGCTTTGACGAAGCCAGGAAGCTGAATAACGCACCGTCTCCGTCCGGCGGGATCCGGGCGCCGGAGGCCGACCACGTGCGCAGCGGATCGCCCTGTGGCGGCTCGACTTTGATGACCTCGGCGCCACCGTCGGCGAGTATCTTCGTGCAATAGGCGCCCGCAATTCCGGTGGAAAGGTCGACGACGACATAGCCGTTAAGCGGCTCCACCTCCGCTTTTTCGCTCCTCACGTGCGCGACCGCTTTTTCGCTCCTCACGTGCGCGTCCGCTTTTTCGCTCCTCACGTGCGCGACTACTCCGGCTTCTCGCGATTCTTCTTGCTCAGCCGGAAGTCAGGCGGGAATCTGTCGTCGTTGTCGTTGACGGCCCCGGCCAGACCGCTGTCGATGGCCTCGTACATGTCCAGGTCGTCATCACCGTCGTTCTTGGCGCCGCTGCCCATCGACTCGAAAAACGCCGACAGCAGGCTGCCCATGTACTCACCCTGGTACTGCTTGAAGACTTCGAAGAAGATCTTCTGCTGGAAGACGGTGTCGACCGGACGATTTCGCGCGCAGGCTCGCGCGTACTTGTCCACCTCGGCCTCGAGCGCCTCCCGTGACACTACCTTGTTGAGGAAGTTGCACTGGTACATCTCCTCGGCGGTGAACGGCCGTCCGGTGAAGACCATCTCCTGGAATTTGCGCAGCCCCATCATCTGCACCCACGTCCACATCCGTGGGCCCCAGCCGTAGTAGCGGAACGACGGATGGCCGAACAACGCGTCGTCGGACGAGATCACCAGATCCGCATCGGCGCACTGGTAGAAGTGCCATCCGTAGCAGTAGCCCTTCGCCTCGACGATGCTGATCTTCTTGAGCTCCTGCAGCGGCCGATTGCCGGCCTGCACGTTCGCATACCACGTACTGATCGTCGCACCGTGGCGGAACGATCCCTTGGGTGGATAGGTGACCTCGCCGACGCCCTCGTCCTCCAACCGCAGTTCGGCGAGACGAAGGTCGGTGTTGTCGTTGCCCTCCATGAACTCCGGCAGATCGGCGCCACTGCCGAGGTTGTCGCCGACACCGCGGATGACCACCACCTTGACGTCGTCGTCCACCGTTGCGGCACGCAGGAGATCCGCGTAGCGCAGCCGCGCACCTGAGGTGGGCGCGTTGAGGAACTCGGGACGGTTGAAGGTGATCGTCGCGATCTTGGTCTTCGGGTCCTTGTCGTAGAGGATGATCTCCTCTGCAGAGGGTCTGTCTGACATGCGTTCTCCTTCAGCCCATCCCGACGCGAGCGCTCATTGGTGCCGGACTCGATGTCAGCACCTCGGCACCGTCGTCCGTGATGAGGATCGCGTCGCGGCTGAACACCGCGCCGACTCCCTCGGCGAACACATAGCCCGTAAGCGCGAGCACCATGCCGGGATCGAGGCGCTCTTCGGCGGCTGTGGCAGGCAATCTCGGCGACACGACGGGCGGGTCGAAGCCGAGGCCGAGCCCGTGAGCGACCGGCATCGGCGGCAACGGCTCACCGGCCGCCTCGTAGGCCCCGAGCAGGTCGGCCGCGGCCGCGCCGGGCCGACTGGCCGCAACCAGCCTGTTCCACAGCTCATTCCACCGTTGGTACAGCTTGCGGGTGGACTCCCCGTCGGTTTCTCCTACGGGCCACGTCCGTCCCACCTCGCCGACGTATCCGTTGGACAACGCCCCCGCCGCGAATGCAACCAGATCGCCCGCTGCGACCCGGCCGTCACCGGTTGCCCGGCGCCACAGGTGTTCCCGCGACGTCACCCACGCCCCGTCCTGAGTGGCTGGCGTGCTCACACCGCCGGCCGCCATCGCCTCGAGAAGGGCTCCGGTCAGCAACTGTTCGGAAATTCCCGGCCGCAACTCGGCGACCGCCGCCGCCAAGCCATCCTCGGCCACGCCTAGCGCCGAGCGAATCGCCGTCACCTCGTCGGGCGTCTTGATCCGACGCGCCGCCCGCATCGCAATCTCGCCGTCCACCAGCTCAGCGCTCGGAAAGGCCATCGGTAGTAGCTTTGCGAAAGTCGGTGACAGCGCGTCGGTTCCGACTCGGCGCGCGGTGGCGGCACCCTCGATACCCTTCAGCACCGAGATGAGGTTCATCGGGTTCCAGGCCAGCCCGTAGAGATGCTCGTGCGGGATGTCATCCGGAATCCCCTCGTCCCAGGTGGTATTCAAGTAGATCCCACCTGTAGCGCGGACCACGGTGCAGATGGGTCCGAAGGGCCGGGTGCCGGCGACCCAAAGTTGCGGTGCCCCAGTGAAATAGCGGACGTTGGCCTGACGCCCGAGCACAAGAACGTCGAGGTTGTGGGCTTCCATCTCGGCGAAAGCCCGCGCTCGTCGGCCGATTCGTAGCGCCCGATCGTCGGGCTGGATCTCAGTCGCCATAGGGCGCGTACGGGTAGTCGGTGAGCGGCTGCCAGCCGCCTTCGGTGATGACCACAATCTCCTCGCTTCGATAGCCGCCGGTGCCGTCCTCCCAGACCACCGGCTCCAACACCAGCACCATGCCGGCCGGGAAGACGAAGTTGTCGTCGAATTCCTCCCCCAGATCGGTGCCGATCATCGGGGTTTCGGCCGCGGTGGTGCCGATGCCATGGCCGAGGTAGAAATGCGGCAGCCACGGCTTCTTCCCGCCATTCGCGGCGATCGCAGCCCGCGCCAGGTCACCCGAGGTGGCACCCGCTTTCGTCACGCCGAGCACGGCGTCGAGGATGTGCCGCCATTGGTGGAACTGATCCTGCTGTCTGGACGTAGGGGTGTCGCCCACCAACCACGTACGCCCGAAGTCCGAGCAGTAGCCGGTGTAGGTGATGCTCGCGTCGGTCCACAGCACGTCGCCCTTCGCCAGCTCTCGCTCCGTGGTCAGCAGAGGCAACGCGAGGTCGCCGTGCGTGGTCCAAACCCCTTCGGCCTTCGAGGCCGGCATCACCTGCCAGATCGCGTCGAGCATGTTCGCCGTCGCACCCAGTTCGAATGCCTTGCGCACGAACGCGGCCGACAGGTCGATCTGGCGTATCCCCGGGGCCAAGGCTTTCTCGACGTCGACCATCGCCTCCTCGGTGATGCGGCAGGCCCTTCGGATACAGGCGATCTGGTCCGGTGTCTTCACCAACTTGGCCGCGCCGACCACAGTTGCGGCATCTGTAGGCAGGCCGCCGGGGAACAGCCGGCCGACAGCCCGGCGCATCGCACCCGTGAGCTCGTCAACGGCAACGGTTGCACCCGCCGGGACCAGGCCCGAAATGACCTCTGCGAAATACCCGACGCCCTCGTCGAATTCGAGGTAGAGCGCAGGGTGGATATGGTCTGCCGGGATCTCCGCCTCCCACGATGC
The DNA here is from genome assembly GCA_963744085.1 of uncultured Actinomycetota bacterium. Taxonomy (GTDB): domain Bacteria; phylum Actinomycetota; class Actinomycetes; order Mycobacteriales; family Mycobacteriaceae; genus Mycobacterium. Next base: position 117,994 of record CAVUSK010000004.1, on the reverse strand, counting down.
ACCCTCACGGAACGGCATGAACAGATGGGGATGCTCATCGTTGGCAAGCACGATCGCGACGGGCCGTTCGATGTGCGATAGCCCGGCGTCGACCAATGGCCAGGAGGCACCCGTGGCGTATACGACGTTGCTGTTGTTCAACAGGATCAGGGCGTCGACACCGTTGTCCACCATGGCCGATCGGAGCCGGTCCGAGGTTTCGCGACGCATACGGGCCCGGTCGGGTTCCTCCGGGATGTCGATCGTCGACTCGCCGGGAGTCAAAGAAGTCGTCATCTAGAGGCCCAAGAACGCCTTGATGTTGCCGCTGCAGATCTTCGCGGCATTCTCCGGGCCGACCGCGTCAACGACCGCGGCGAGTGACTTCTCCGAATATCCGAACGTGCTTTCGTTGTGCGGATAGTCCGACGACCACATCACCTTGTCCACGCCGATCTCGTCGATCAGCTTCAGACCGAGCGGATCCACCATGAACGACGCGCTCATGTGGTTGTCCCAGTAGTAGCGGACGTCGTGCTCGAGCGTGTGGTTGAACATGTGCTGGTACGACGCGACCAGATGCTCGGCATCCTGTAATGCCCACGGAATCCATGCGATTCCGCCCTCGAACCAGCCGATCCGCAACTTTGGGTGGCGGTCAAGGATGCCGCTGAAGATGTACTTGGAGAACACCTCCCGGAACCCGTCGATGTTGATCATCATCCCGACGACCACGCTGTTGAACTCGCACGGGGTTTTCGGCGGTGTCTCCCCGATGTGGTGCGTCACCGGCAGGCCGGCTTCTTCGATCTCGTCCCACACCGGGCTCATCGCGGTGCTCGAGTAGTCGATCACGTTGCCGTCATCGTCCTTGCCCGGGTTCAGCGGCATGAGGAATGTCTTGAGCCCCAGCGCCTTGAGTTCCGTCAGCGTCCGCCTCGCACCCTTCGGATCCCACCAGTTGATCAGCCCGGCGCCGTAGAAGTGGCCGTCGGAGCGTTCCTGCAGCTCAGCCATCAGCTCGTTGTAGATGCGGAAGACGCGCTCGCGAATCTCCTTGTCGGGGAAATGGAACAGCGCGAGCACCGCGTTGGGAAATGCCAGCTCTTTGTCGACGCCGTCGTCGTGGAGTTCCCGGATGCGTGCCTCGATGTCTTTGGTTGCTGCGCCCGCCATGTCGTCGTACTGCATCAGCACACGGCTGAAATCACCCGGCAGGAAGTTCTGGCCCTTCCGCCCGACCATGTATGCGCCGTCCTCGTACCAGATCCGGGGCGCCTTGTCCTTCAGGTTGTCCGGGAAACGCTCGAAGAAGATGTCGTCGGCCACCGAGATGTGGTTGTCGGCGGAGAACACCTCCGTTCCGGGAGGTAGGCCGACGTCAAGGCCGCGGGCGTGAGCCTGCCGATTCTTCGGTGCGCCAAAACCTTCGGGGGGATACAGCGTGGCGGTGCTGGGCTGAGGGGACATCACTGACCTTCCAATCGGATTCTTCTAAAGGTTTTGGCTGAGTCCGTCACCAGAGGACGGGCAGTTCATAGACGCCGTATGCGAGCCGGTCATGTTTGAAAGGAATCTCTTCGATCGGCTTGGCCAGGCGCAGCGTCGGAATTCTGCGGAACAGGGTGGAGAACACGATCTGAAGTTCCGCGCGGGCCAGCTGTTGCCCGACGCACTGATGCCGGCCGTACCCGAAGCCGAGCTGCTGAGCATCCGACCGTCCGAGATCCAGCTTGTCGGGTGCGGGAAACGCCTTGGGATCCCAGTTCGCCGGGGCAAGGTCGATGATGATGCCGTCGCCCCCACGGATCAGCTCACCGCCAATTTCGATGTCCTCGATAGCGATTCGCCGCTGGCCGTTCTGGATGATGGACAGGTACCGCAACAGTTCCTCGACCGCCTTCGCGATCACCTGCGGGTCGTCGGTGTCACGGATGACGGCCAGCTGGTCGGGATGCTCCAAGAGGGCCAACACGCCAAGCCCGATCATGTTCGCGGTGGTCTCGTGACCAGCGATCAACAGCCCGGTGCCCAGCTGGGCGGCCTCGCGCACGCTGATCTCGCCGGCCTTCACCCGCTCGGCGAGGTCGGACACCGCGTCTTCGGCCGGATTCTCCATCTTGGCCTCGACGAGGTTGGCGAGGTACTTGGCCAGGCCCAGCGCGCCCTTCGCGTTGTCCTCGGCCGTTGCATACCGGGCCAGCCCGATATTGGCATTCTGCTGAAAGAATTCGGCGTCTTCGTAAGGCACGCCCAACATCTCGCTGATCACCAGCGACGGCACCGGCAGCGCCAGCGCGGTGACGATGTCGGCGGGCTGCGGTCCGGCCAGCATCGCATCGATGTGGTCGTCGGTGATCTGCTGGATCGCGGGACGCAGGCCTTCGACTCGCTTGAACGTGAACGGCTTCGATAGCATCCGACGGAACCGCGTGTGCTCATCTGCGTCCGAGGTGAACACCGACCGGGGCCGCTTGTCCACCGTCGACAGCATGCCTTCGTTCCAGTGCGGAAACCCGGGGCGACGATCGTCGACACTCACCCGCGGGTCGGAGAACAGCGCCCGCGCCTCTTCGTAACCGGTGATCAGCCACGGTGTGCTGCCATCCCAGATCCGGACTCTGCTCAGGCCCTTGTGCGCGCCGAGTTCGAGAACACCCGGAGGAGGGGCGAACGGGCAGGCGGCTGCCCTTTCCATCGGGTATTCCGGGATGTCGGCGGCCGCTTCGGTTGAGGTGCCGGTCAGGGTGTCGGACATGGCGTCTTTCTCATTCCTCGATGTAGATGGCTAGAGCCGGGCAAGCCGCGGCCGCCTTGCGGGCGTTGGATTCCTGGTCGACAGGCGGGTTCTCGGTGAGCAGGACGACGACACCGTCCTCGTCGCGCTGGTCGAAGACCTCGGCTGCGTTGAGCACGCACTGACCGGACGATACGCACTTGTCCTGGTCCACAATCACTTTCATCTCAGTCTTTCTCAGCGGTGGGCGTCACAGGTGCCAGCCAGAGCCCCACGATCGCATCGATGAGTCCGGATCCGGCTGCCTGCCAACTCGATTTGGTCATGGAGCGTTCGCGCTCGGCGCAGGTGTGCATCAGCAGGTTGCGGGCCATCACGTTGCGCTCGGTGCGTACGTCGGGCGGCAGGTCGGGCAGGCACCGGTTGATCCGGCGGATGACCTCGACCAAGGTTGCCGAGCTGAGCGCATCCTTGGTCACGATCTTGTGGTAGGCCGGGTCGGCCATCGCCTGGGCGGCAAACCGTGCGTAGGTGGTGGGGTTGCCGAGCTCGGCAAGATGGTCGGTGAGCGGGCGCACCAGGCAGGCCACCCAGTCGCGCAACTCGGTGGAGTCGCCGGTCTCGGCGACCATCTGCTCACGCAGCCGCTCGATAGGCACCCGGTGTCTGTGCTCGATCTCGCGTACGAGATCCGTCTTGGTGCCGAAGTGGTAGCCGACGGCCGCGTTGTTGCCCTGGCCGGCAGCGTCACTGACCTGCCTGTTCGACACGGCGTACACGCCATGCTCGGCGAACAGCCGTTCCGCCGCCGAGAGAATCGCCTCACGGGTGCCATTGGCGCGGTCGGTTCGCACGGCGGATGCCATGACGACAGTTCAGCACGGATCCCGAATTAAGTCAAGCGACTGATTTAATTTGGGGCGTCTGTGCGCAGGCGGACGGGGGTGCCCGCGACAGTGCCGCCGTCAATCGGCAGCACTGTCCCGGTGACGTACGCCGACCTGTCGCTGGCGAGATAGAGCGCGGCTTCGGCCACGTCTTCAGGGGTGCCCTCGCGCTCGAGCGGCCTGGTGTCTCGCATTCTCTGCCGTGATGTCTGCACGAACTTCTCCCTGGCTTCTTCGCTCATGCCTTTCGCCGAGGACGCCAGAATTGGTGTGGGGATGCTGCCGGGTGCAAGGCAGTTGACGCGGATCCCATACGGCGCGAGTTCGAGTGCCGCACACTTGGTGAAGTAGAGCACCGCGGCTTTCGATGCGCGGTACGTCAGCACTCCACCTCCGGCCTGGATCCCGCCGATGGACGAGACATTCACGATCGATCCGCCACCGCGCGTGGACATGTGCTTGCCGGCCTCGCGGGTGCCGAGCATGACACCGAGAAGGTTGACCGACATCACACGGTGAAAATCCGCGAAATCGTCGTGCAGGATGCTCTTCTGCATGCGACTCGGGATGCCTGCGTTGTTGACCATGATGTCAAGTCCGCCGAACTCGTCGACCGCGGTACTGACCATGTGGGCAACCTGATCTTCGTTGGCAACATCGACGCGTTCGAACCGGGCATTGGCGCCGCACGATTCGGCCAACTCCTTGCCGCGCTGTTCGTCGAGGTCGGCGATGACGACGCGCGCACCCTCAGCGACGAACTTCTCGACGGTGGCATACCCGAGTCCCGACGCGCCGCCGGTGACGATGGCGACCTTGCCCGCCAACTCGCTCATGACGCTGCCCCTTCGTGCCGGTCCGCGCGCCGAAGTCGACGTTTCGCAGCTGGAGTTCGAGTGATGGCCTGCGAAACGTCGATCTGGGCGGAGTGTTCAGCCAAGAAGTCCAGTAATAGCGAGTTGAGCAGCGCCGGTTGTTCGATCTGCGGGCAGTGGCCGGCGTCGGGAATCACCGCTGACTGGCCGCCCGGAATCTGCTCGGCAATCGCGGCTGCCCACCCTGGTGGGAGCAGCTTGTCGCGCTCACCCTCCACGACGAGGGTCGGCACGCCGATGCGCTCATACGGCCGCGCACTCGAAGGCAGTGCGGGCGGCTGTAACCCGGGTCGGCGAAACCTGGCTGCAGCCAGCGCCTCCCACGCACCCGGCGCAATGCTGGATTCGTAACGCCGCCGGACGTAGGTGTCGTCGGCGGGAAACGAAGGATCGTGGAACAAAGCTTCGACGATCCGCCGCATGGCTTCGAGTGTGGCATCGTAGCTGTAGAGCGCATCGGCGTGGGAGTTGCGCTGTATCTCGCCACCGCCGCAGATCGTCACCATGGTTCGCATGGGCAGCACGGGTGCGTCTGACGTGGCGTCGACGAGCAGGTTGATCGCGCCCATCGAATTGCCGACGAAATGCGCTGACTTGACGCGCAATTCGGCGCAGAAGCGCGCGAGGTGTCTGATCCGAAGGCCGCGGCCGTCGTTGAAGTCGACGACTTTGGCCGAATGACCAAACCCGAGCATGTCGGGCGCGAACACGCGATGATGCGCGGCAAGGGCGTCGATGTTGTGCTCCCAGCCCAGCTCGGCATTAGCGCCGAACTCCCCGCCGTGCACCAAGACCACCGGATCGCCCTGCCCTGCTTCGAGGTAGCTGGTGACGAGCCCGTCCACCTCGATGGTCTTGCGCTGCAACGTCACTACGTCCTCGCGGAACGTGCGAACGTGAGCACCTGGGTGGCCATCAGCTCGAGCTGGCTCTTGATGGTTTCGTCGGTCAGCTCGCCGCTTTCGTCCCAGATCTGGTCTGCGGAGTTGATCGCGACACCGAGCGGGGTCGGCCAGGCTCGAAGTGCGTGTCCGATGTTGCGCAGGTGGCTGAGAGTGCCGACAGCGGCCTGCCAGCCGTATGCGCACGTAATACAGCCCCATGGCGTGTTGTCCAGATAGACCCGGGGGTCCTCACGCAGGTCCTCGATATAGTCCAGCGCGTTCTTGATGAGTCCCGACACGCTGCCGTGGTATCCGGGTGACGCCACCACGACGGCGTCGGCAGTCCGGAGCGCGCTGACCAACTCCGCCGCCTTCGGGGTTCGTGCCAGCTCATGAGGGGCGTACATGGGCAGGTCGATGTCCTTGCCGCAGAACAACTTCGTCCGTCCGCCCTGTCGCTCCACCGATTCCAGGCAATATCGCAACGCTCGCTCGGTTGACGAGTTCTCCCGCAGCGTGCCACCGAGGCCCACGATGAGAGGTTGTGCCGTGTTCGCGGTCATCATCTCCTACTTGATTGCAATCGGATTCAGGGGAGACCCCACGGCCCCGGTCACTCGCAGCGGTGGTGCGATGAGCTGGAATTCGTAAACGCCGTCCGCGGCGCAGTCGGCGGCCAGAGCCGTCAGATCCCAGTATTCGCCGAGCATCAATCCCATGTCACGCAGACACAGCATGTGCATCGGCAGGATTGCGCCGTCGACACCCGACCGCGGATTCTCGACCATAAGGTTGTCGGCGGCCACCGCCGCCACATCGTGGTCGTGAATCCAGGACGCGCAACGCCAATCCAGTCCCGCCCCCGGCTCGGTCCCGTCGCCGGTCTCGAGAAACCTTCCCCACCAACCGGTCCGGACGAGCACGATATCGCCCCGCCCGACAGTCACTCCCTGCGCGCGGGCCGCTTCGTCGAGCTCGTCGGCAGTGATCGGGTCACCGAGTTCGCAGAAGGTCTGCACTCCGCGCAACCGCACGATGTCGAGCAGCACCCCGCGTGAGGTGATCCCTTTTCCGTCAACCTTGTCGATGCCGCAATAAAAAGCACCGAGGCTGGACACCGAACTCGCCGGAAACCCGTTGTACAGCTTGTCCTCGTAGTAGACGTGCGACAGTGCGTCCCACTGCGTGGCAGCCTGCAGCGGCATGATGATCATGTCGTCGTTGAAGCGCATCGGTCCGCTGTCGGAATATCCGCTCAATTGAACGGCCGTCGGGTTCTGCAACCACTTCGGGCCGTACTCGAGCAACGTGCTGGCGTCACCACCGTCGATCGTCATGACGTGCAAAGGGTTCTGCCGGTAGTGGAAGGCGCCCTGCGGACCCGACGAGCCGAAGTCGACTCCGAGCGGAAAAACCTTGCCGTGCTTGACCAGGCTGGCGGCCTCCCGAACCTTCTCCGCGGTGATGAAGTTCAGCGTTCCGAGTTCGTCGGCGTCGCCCCATCGACCCCAGTTGCGGACTTCATCGGCGACGCGCCGGAAATCACTCAGGCTGGCCACTATCCACCTCCTGCAGATTGTCGGCGATCTGCGCGCCGACGTTGCCGCCGTCGACCCAAAGCACCTGGCCCGTGATGTAGCTGGCCGCGCGGCTGTTCAGGAAAACCAGAACCGCCGCCTGCTCCGACGGTTCAGAGACGCGGCCTAATGGTTTCGGGATCGTGTCGAGGTACCCTGCGCCGTATCTCGACCGCAGCTGGTCGAGGATCGGAGTCTCCGTCACGCCCGGTCCGGTGCAGTTGATCCGGATACCGCGGGCGCCCAGCGGGACGGCGTTGCGCATGCAGTACAGGATGATCGCTTCCTTCGACAGCCGGTATCCGCCGTCGGCGAGCGCATCCGGATGGCGATGACACCAGTCGATGCCGTCGTCGAACGTCTGGGTGTTCAGCAGTCCCGCGGTGACGTCCTTGTGCTCGAGATACCCGGACGCGGCCAGCGAGGAGACACACGCGATGGCCGATCCCCTCGGCATTGCCGCGATCAGCGATTCGGTGAAGTGTCGGGTACCCAGGAAGTTGATCCTGACGACCAATAACGGATCTCCGATTCCCGACGACACCCCGGCGACGTTGAACAGCGAATCGACGTGGCCGCCGATCGACGAGGCGGCCTCCTCCACCGATGCGGCATCGGCGAGATCTATTTCGTGAAACTCCTTGAGTTGCACGGCCGGGCGGCGCCGATCGAGCCCGATGACCTCTGCACCCAGTTCGGTGAGTTGGCGGGCGACGTGCTCGCCGATGCCCGACGCGCAGCCGGTGACCACGACGCGCTTGCCGTCGTAGCGCCAGAGGTCGTCAATCGGTGTCACTGCTCATGAGTTTCCCACGCGGTCAGCAGCAGGGTTCCTGCTGGTCCACCCCTCTCCTGACTTGAGCTTCTCGGCCGCCGCCTCGATGCCGGCGTTCATCTCGTCCATCGCCAAGGACACCTCGTTGGCGGTGTAGTTCTCGCGGCCGGTCGGCAGACCGCCGAACGCGTAGCTCTCGTCGAACGCGGGGGCCTTCGACGGTGGCCGGCGGGACTCGACGTTCTCGATGATCGGTTCGAGCCGCTTTGACTTCTCGGCCGCCGCCTTCTCGTGGCGCTCGACGAACTCGGGCAGCACTTCCTTGCCCATCAACTCGATGGATTCCATCGTCGCCTCGTGGCTGCGCGGAGTGAGCAGCAGGATCAGTTCGTCGACGCCGGTCTCTTCGTAGCCGCGCAGGAACTCACGCACCGTGGCCGGGCTGCCGATCGGCCCGCGACCCGGGCCGTAGACGATGTTCGGATCCTTTTCGATCTCTTCGAGATGCCGCTTCCACACACCCGTCCGTCCCGGTGTGTGCATGCCGGTCATGTAGTAGTGCATGATGCCGAACGCGAAGAATCCACCGCCCATTCCGAGCCGTTCGATGGCCTGCTCGTCGGTAGGTGCCACCATCATCGAGAGGTCACCGCCGATGGCGAGGATGTTCGGGTTCACCTGGGGAGTGACGGGAGCGCCTTTCTCCTCGAACTCCTTGTAGTAACCGTTGACACGTTCCGTGAGCGGCCCGGGTCCGGTGTAGGCGAAACTCAGGGCGCCGAGGCCTCTCTGCGCCGCCATCTGCACGGAGGCCGGCCGGGTGCACGCGACCCATACCGGTGGGTGCGGCTTCTGCAGCGGCTTGGGAATCACGTTGCGCGGCGGCATTTGGATGTGCTGACCCTTGAAGCCTGTGAACGGCTCCTCGATCATGCAGCGGATCGAGACTTCGAGTGCCTCTTCCCACATGCCGCGCTTGTCGGCGGGATCGATCCCGAATCCGCCGAGCTCGCCCACCGATGACGACTCGCCGGTACCGAATTCCACGCGGCCGTTCGAGATGAGGTCCAGCGTCGAGATCCGCTCGGCCACCCGGGCGGGGTGGTTGACGGCCGGCGGAAGATGCATGATCCCGAATCCCAGACGAATGTCCTTGGTGCGCTGGCTTGCTGCGGCGAGGAAGATCTCCGGCGCAGTCGAATGGCAGTACTCCTCGAGGAAGTGGTGTTCGGTGAGCCACACCGTGGAGAAGCCCGCCTTGTCCGCCGCCTCCACTTCGTCGAGCCCGTCCAGGAAGAGCTGGTGCTCGTCATCCGGCGCCCAGGGCCGGGGCAAGGGGAACTCGTAGAAGAGTGAGATTTTCATTGATTACCTCCGATGTGATTCAACCGAGCGATTGAGCGTTGTTGACGGCGTTTTTGGTCTTTGTTTGTTCTCGTTCGCAATGTGCTTGGCGGCCACATAGCCGAACGTCATCGCCGGTCCGATGGTGGCACCGGCGCCCGCATAGCTGCGCCCCATGACCGCCGCGGATGTGTTACCCACGGCGTAAAGGCCTTTGATCGTGCTGTCATCGCCGCGTAGTACTCGCGCATATTCATCGGTGCGCAGTCCACCGGACGTACCGAGGTCGCCGAGTATGATCTGGAACGCGTAATAAGGAGGCTTGCCCAGCGGATAGAGATTCGGATTGGGCAGGGTCGGGTCGCCGTAGTAGTTGTCATACGAGCTGTCGCCACGGTTGAAGTCGTCGTCGTGGCCGTTGCGGGCCAACTCGTTGAAACGCTCCGCGGTGCGCCGGAGCGCGTCGGGCGGCACGCCGATCTTGCCGGCGAGTTCCTCAAAGCTGAGACCCTCTTTGACCACACCGGATTCCAGCCACGCGGGCGGGACCTTCCAACCGGTGGGCACCGGCGCGAACGGGACCTTGGGGATCGGAAGGTGTCCGGCGACCACGTAACGATGAAACGACCGGATGTCGGTGATGAGCCAGCACGGGATGTGCGTGACGCCCGAAATCTGGCCATCGATCATCGCATGGGCGAAATCCATATACGGTGCGGCCTCGTTGATGAACCGCTTGCCATCACCGTTCACGACGAACTGCGACGGCATCATCCGTTCGTTGAGCATGAACTGCAGCCTGCCGTCCGGCCATTGGATGGCCGGGAACCACCACGCCTCATCGAGTAGGTCCGTGGAGCCGCCGACCTTCTCCCCCGCTCTGATCCCGTCGCCCATCGCCAGCGGATTCCCGAAGCTCCAATCCTTATCCAGCACCGGCAGATACTGCCTGCGCCAGGCCATGTCGTGATCGAAACCACCGGACGCGAGGATCACCCCACCGCGTGCGCCGATTCGTTGAACCGTGCCGTTGCGCTCGACCACTGCGCCGGTCACGGTCCCGTCGGCGTCGACGATCAACTCTGTCATCGGCGATTCGAGCCAGAGCGGGATGTTACGGTCCTTCAACGCAAGACGCAGCCGCGCCGCCAACGACTGACCTATTGCGGCCATCCGGTCGCCGAACACGCGCGCACGGAACATCCGCCAGATCAGTTTCACCAGAACCGCTTTGCCCCGCCAGGACTGGCGTACCTGGTAGAAGAGCCGTAGATCTTTGGGCCCCAGCCAGATTCCCTTTGGCGCCAAAGCCAGCGGCTGGAGCAAGTTCTGCTCCTCGTCGCCCAGCTTGCGCAGATCGATCGCGAGCACATTGATCGTGCTCCCGCGCTCGGAGCCGCCCGGCAGTTGCGGGTAGTAGTCCGCATAACCGGGCTTCCAGACGAACTCAAACCATGGGCTGGTGTTTTCGAGAAACTCCATCATCTCGGGAGCGGTGTCGACGTACTGCCGCAGCCGTGCGTCGCTGACGAGGCCGTCCGTGATGCGTCGCAGATATTCGAAAACACCGTCGGGAGAAGGGACGTAGCCGGCACGGCGCTGCGCAGGCGCGCCGGGCACCCAGATGCCACCACCCGACAATGCGGTGGAGCCGCCGAAGGCCGACCCCTTCTCAACGACCAGGGTCTCCAGGCCGGAGGCGTCGGCGGCCAGCGCGGCGGTCATGCCGCCGCCGCCGGATCCGATGACGAGCACGTCGACGACATGATCGAAGAAGTCAGTCATCGCTGCGCCTGCTAACGGCAGTTCTGACGGCGAAACCCGCGATCAACTCCGGGGCCGCGCGGTAGTAACGCGCCAGGGTCTCATATGTGCCCTGACTGGCAAGTGCGGCGAAAGCGGCTATCCAGGTGCGTATTTCGTGCGCCGAGTTGCCGCCCTCGCGGGCGACCCAGTCGTTTGTCCAACCGTCAACTTCCGTGAGATCGCCTCGGTCGAGAATCTCGAGTAGACGGTGATCCCATTCGGGGTTGAGCGGGTGCATCGGGCCGCGACCCTGCGCGAACTCCTGCGCGAGGCCGACAACCGCCGTTTGTCGGGCCTGCCGCTGTTCGGTTGTCATCGGCTGGCCATGAAGGATGCGGTCGAGGGCAGCGGGTGGTGCGGTCGCCAGCGTCGGGACCGGCGGATCATGGGACAGTCCACCGGATCCCAGCAACAGAACCCGCTTGTTCAGCGTCGCTGCGAAGCGGCCGACCGCGGCTCCCAGCGCCCGCGCCCGCTTCAGCGGACCCAGCGGCGTGGCGACCGAATTGATGAAGATCGGCACCACCGGCCGCGCCGCGGCATCTGAAAACAATGTCTGCAACGGCTGGACCGTGCCATGGTCCACCTCCATGCTCGCCGACAGCGCGACATCGACGCCCGCGTCCAGCACCGCTTGCGCGCAGTCGGTGGCGATGGCGTCAGGCACGTCGAGGGGTCCCGACTGCGTGCCGAAATCGCCAACGCCGACGGCGCTGGTGCCGATGCAGAACGGGGGCATCAGCTTGTAGAAGAAACCGTTGTAGTGGTCGGGCGAAAAGCTCACGACGAGTTCGGGGTCGAACTCCCGCACGAACTTGCGGGCGTCGGCCAACGCGCCATTGATGTCGTCAAGGAGATCCTGCGACGGTCCGGGAAGGTTCAGTAGCGGGCTGTGGGACATACAGCACAGAGCCAGTGGCACGGTTACCTCCTCCCGAAGTGAGATAGAGGACCTTGAAAAGCGATGCGCTGAGCTCGGGCGCACGCTGAGCGATGCACGCGCCGGCGATGCAGCGATCGGGCCGCAGGAACAACACAGATTCGGTGTGCACATCGAACCACGACTTGAGGCCACCCGTGCGGTCTCCGACGATCACGACGTCGGGATCGTCGTGACCTGTCCAGTGCAGCTGAGTCAGCGGCCGAGCTTCAACGAACCGTGCTCCCAACGTCTTCCAGCGTTCGAATGCGTCGTCGCCGAGCAATGGGCGGGGGTTGTTGTTCCAGCACAGGACGGCAAACCCCGTGCCCAACACGTCGTCTAGCAGGACCTCCTTCTCGCCGCGGGTGTCGACACGGGGCTGGACGAACAGCGTCCCCGACGGCGAGGTGTCCGAGCGTGGTTCGTCATGCACGACGGCGCCCTGCTCATAACGTGGCATTGGCTTGAACCGCATCTCGAGCACGTAGCGCTTCAGCGTCGGCACCACCGATGCAGCGCGTATCACGCGGTCGCGCAACGTCGCAACGCGCCGGTTCGTCGGCGAGATCACCTTTCCGATCATCGTGGACAGGTCGATCATGGCCCGTGCATGCTTGCGTCGCTCGACGTCGTAGGTGTCCAGCAGTGCGTCGTCGGCGTGGCCGTTGACCACCGCGGCAAGCTTCCAGCCGAGGTTCGCCGCGTCACGGATGCCGCTGTTGTAGCCCTGCCCCTGCCAGACGGGCATCAAGTGCGCCGCATCGCCCGCCAGCAGCAGCCGGCCACTGCGGAAGGCCCCCGCGATCCGTGAGTGGTGGGTATAGACGCGGTGCCGAATCACGTTGACCCGCTCTGGGTGTGGTACTAGCCGGCCCAGCATGCGCCTGATGAACGCCGGATCCTCCGCTTCTTCGTCCGACTCGTCCGCATGAATCATGAATTCGAACCGCCGGATTCCGTGTGCGATGGAGATCGAGGCGTAAGGACGCGTCGGGTCGGCGCCGACCTCGCTATTGGGATGTCCCAGGGGGTCGTTCGCGATGTCGATGACGAGCCAGCGGGTCGGTGACGTGGTGCCGTCGAAGGGCACGCCCATCAGTCGGCGGGTCGCGCTGCGGCCGCCGTCGCAGCCCACCACATAGCGCGCCTTCACGGTCAACGGGGTCTCGCCGGAGAGCCGGACTGTGACTCCGTCGGCGGATTCCTCGCACGCTTCCATCTGATGGCCCCAGCGCACCTCGACATGGTCGAATCTGTCCAAACCGCACAGCAATTCGGCGTCGACCAACGGCTGGACGAACCCGTTGCGCTTGGGCCAGCCGAACCGGGCGTCCGGCGGTGCCATCTCGACCAGCAGTCGGCGCTTGGCATCGAAGAATCGCAGGATCTGGTTGGGGACGGTGTGCGGCAGGATTTGCTGAACCAGGCCGATCGACTGAAATGTGCGCAGCGCCTCGTCGTCGAGACCGACCCCGCGGGGATAGTCGATCAGCGTGTCACGTTCTTCCGCCACAAGCGTCCGGACGCCCTGCAAGCCAAGGATGTTCGCGAGCGTCAGTCCCACGGGGCCTGCCCCGACTATGACGACTTCGGTGTCCACGTGTTGGCTCGCACTCATCGGTCAGCGCCCCAGCAGAAAATCGATGTGCACGCGGTTGAACGTCGTCGGGTCCTCGTACTGCGGCCAGTGCCCGCATCCGGGCATCAGCTCGAACCGCGCGCCGGGAATCATCAATGCGATACGGCGGCCCTCGCTGACGTCCGCGGTGGGGTCGTCACTTGTCCACAGCACCATCGTCGGCGCGGTGATGGCTCCGTACTCATCGGGCCCGATGAGGTTGCGCGCCCGGATATCGGGGTCCTGCAACGCCATGATGTCCCGCATCGCCGCGACGAAGCCCGGCTGGCGGTACACGCGTTGCCGGCTCGCGACGATGTCGTCGTAGTCCTTGGACTTGTCTGCCATCAACCATTTGATCCGCGCCTGCACGGTTTCCCACGTCGGGTTCTCGGCAGCGGCCATCGACAACGTGATGATCCGCTTCATCACCTCTGGGTCGGCCTGCGAGCCCCCTGCGGTGTTCAGCACAAGCCGCTCGACCCTGTCCGGATGATCGACTGCGGCGCGGGCAGCGACCCAGCCGCCGAGCGACTCTCCGCTGATATGGGCGCGCTGGGCGCCGATCACATCGAGCACCGCGATCAGATGCCCGACGTAGTGCCTGACCTCAAGTGGGTGCCCGGGCTTGTCGGAGTAGCCGTGGCCGAGCATGTCGATCGACCAGGTCGAGAAGTGCTCGGCATGGGCCTCCAGGTTGCGAACGTAAGCCTCCGCATGGCCGCCGGATCCGTGCAGAAGCACGAGCACGGGAAGGTTCGGATCACCGGCATGCAGGTAGCGAGTGCGCACACCCTTGACGTCGAGGTAACCCTGCGAGAACGGGACGCCCTGGAGGTCACTCCAGACGCTCTCGTGCTCTGACACGCGTCACCTCTCCCGGGTCTTACTGCGAATATGCGATTCTCGCTAGGTGCAAATTGCGTGTGCTAATATCGCACAGTGATGTGCACTATGTATAGAGCATCACCTTCGGCCTGATGTCTGTCAAGGGAAAGGGCGACGGTTCGCCGAACGGCGCGCCAGGTTCGCAGACTCTGGCGAGGGGGTTATCCGTCCTGCAGGCGGTCGCCACCTCGCGCATCGGACTCACGGCGCAAGAGGTCGCCGACCACGTCGGTGTGCACCGCACAATCGCGTATCGCCTGCTCAGCACGCTCGCCCAGTTCCGCCTAGTGGCCAAGGGGGAAGACGGCCGCTATCGATCGGCGGCGGGCCTCGCGGTGCTCGGCGCCTCGTTCGACAACAATGTGCGCCAACTGAGCGTGCCGACGTTGCGAGCGCTGGCCGACGAGCTCGGCACCACAGTGTCGCTGCTGATCGCCGAGGGGGACCAACAGGTGGCGATCGCCGTCATCGTCCCCAGCCGTGTGTCCTACCAGTTGTCGTTCCACGAGGGCAGCCACTATCCACTGGATCGCGGAGCGGCCGGGATCGCTCTGCTCGCGAGTATGCCGCCGCGTCCGGGCGAACGGGATCTCGTCTGCCAGACCCGACAGCAGGGTTGGGTGATCACATATGGCGAGATCGAGCCGAACACCTACGGTCTGGCGGTGCCGGTGCGCCGGCGGGCGCCTTCTCCGCCGACGTGCATCAACCTCATCTCCCATCGGGAGGACGTGGTGATGCGCGGGAAGGACGAAGTCGTCAAGGCGGCAGGACAACTTTCGGAGATCCTCAGCTGAAGAAAGGACGCACCCGATGCTTTCGTGGGATCGCGAGACCGATGTCGTCGTATTGGGCAGCGGCGCTGCGGGTCTCACCGCTGCGCTGACCGCCTCGGTCAACGGAGTGTCGGTCGAGGTTTACGAGAAGACCCCGACTGTCGGTGGCACGACCGCGGTTTCGGGTGGCATCGTATGGATCCCGGCGCATCGTCGAATGCCCGAACACGAGCTGACGGTCGCCGACGCTATGAGCTATCTGCGGGCACAGTCCCTCGGCTCGATGGACGAAGGACTGGTCGAAACTTTCGTGCGCACCGGCCCGGTGATGCTCGACTTTGTCGAGGCGCACAGCGAAATAGAGTTCGAGATCGCGGCCGGATTTCCTGACTACAAACCGGAATTGCCGGGCGGACGCCCCACCGGAGGCCGGTCGCTGAACGCCCTCCCCTTCGATCTGTCCCGACTTGATGAGTGGGCGGAGCGGATCACATCGTTTCCCGCCGACTTCAGCAACGTCGGCATCGACGCCGAGACCCGGGCCCGCATCCACGCATCGGTCGATGCCTCGGGTGAGATCTGCGTCGCCGGGACGGCACTCATCGCCGGACTTCTGGAGGGACTGCTCGACGCCGGCATCGTTCCCCAAACAAATTCCCGCGCAACCGAACTCATCGCGGACTCCGGGACGATCGTCGGTGTGCGCGTCGAACGCGATGGCGAGAGCGTCACCGTCCGGGCACGCCGCGGGGTGATCCTGGGCACCGGCGGATTTGAGTGGGATGAGTCGCTGGTCGGCGCATTCCTCCGTGGTCCCATGCATGGGGCGGTGTCGCCACCCAACAACACGGGCGACGGGCTGCGGATGGCGATGGCCCACGGCGCTGATCTGGCCAACATGGGCGAAGCGTGGTGGGTGCCCATCGTCCGGATTCCCGGCGACACGATCGACGGTCAGCCCCGCAGCCGAAGCGTGCGACTCGAGCGCACCCGCCCGAGGAGCATCATCGTCAACCGTGCGGGTAGGCGGTTCGTCAACGAAGCGGGCGAATACAACTCGATGGCGGGCGCTTTCCACTACCTCGATCCGCGGGGAGGCTACGTCAACGACCCGGCGTGGATCGTCTTCGACGACCTTCACCTCAAGCGTTATGGCTTTCTCGGCGTCTCGCCCGATGATCCGGTTCCGGAATGGTTCTGTCAGTCAAGCGATTTCGCCGAGCTAGGCGCCAAGACGGGCATTGACCCGGACGGCCTTGCGCGGACTGTCGAAGCGTGGAATCGCAACGTCGCCAGCGACGTCGATCCCGACTTCGGGCGCGGCTCAAGCGCATACGACGGCTACTGGGGCGACGAACGGGCCACCACTGTCGCCGGAAAGACGCTGGGGCCCATCGACACCGCGCCGTTCTACGCAGTGCCGGTGTCCGTGGGCGCGATGGGCACCAAGGGCGGGCCGCGGACGGACCGTGACGGCCATGTTCTGCATGTCAGCGGCAAGCCTATTCCCGGGCTTTACGCTGCCGGCAACGCGATGGCGGGCGTGACCGGGCGAGCATATGGTGGGGCCGGCGGAACCCTGGGCCCGGCAATGGTTTTCGGCTTCCGGGCCGGCTACGCCGCAGCTACCGGCAGATCGCTTGACTAGTCTGTACCGGGTTGGACGTACTCGGGGTCGTCTGGGGTCCGCATCGAAAGCCGCCACCGGCAGCAGACGTCCTCCTTGCTGACGCGCGGCGGTATCGCCAGGATCTCCACCTTCATGTTCGGGTTGTACATCGTGGCTGTCTCGATGATCGCGGCAGGACAGGTGACGTGGGACGCCTTTTCGGCAATGTCGGGGCGCCCCAACGCTTCCCATTGATCGACCGAAATGCATTTGTTGAACGTCATGATGCCGACCTCGGGTTCCGGCATGTCAAACGTCATCTCGAAAGCCTTCCCGGGAAACGATGACGCGTCCATCTGGAAATCCTTCATGATGGCCTCGACCGTGCCGTCGCCGATGTTCATCCACCGGATCTTGAGGTCGCGCACCGCGGGCAGCACCTTCTCGCTCCAGAGCTCCCACTGAAACTCGAACATCGTATCCAGCCCATAGCGCATCACGATGTCACCGGCCCATGCCTCGATCGCGGTCAACAGGTATTCGTGGCTGCCCAACACCAGCTTCACCAGTTCGCCTTTGGGATAGTCCACGTACTTCGGATCGGCTCCGAACGGGTTGATCGTCACCACGCCCCCGTCCTCACTCCGAGCCGCCACCTCGTGTGCCACCTCGGCGACGGCCGCGTCCGCCTCGTCGTCCGTAAGCTGCGTCCAGTCGTCGAGAATCTTGCGCAGTTGGGGCAGGACGATCTTTTCCCACGCCTCCCATTGGATCTCGCGCATCAAATCGTGGCCGTAACGATTGGCGATCTCGGCGGCCCATCCCTCCACACACACGCGGTAGTACTCGTCGCTCATCGCAAGCATGTCGACCAGCGCCTCGTTGGAGAAATCCGAAAACCTCAGATCGGCCTTGAACGGGCCGCTGTAGTCGGGCAGTTCCTTGCTCTCGTCGACTCTGATGTCCCAGCGGGTGTCGGGCCCGCTCGGTTTGTGAATACCGGGAGGGTCGACCACCGGATACTTCTTGAAGTTGTGCAAGTCGACGGGGATATCCAGCGGGCTTGCCTGCTGGTGCTCGTCGTAATCGGCGCCGACCTCTCGCACGTCGAGTACCTTCTGGACGCTTTGGTCGATTTCCTTTTCGGACATGAACTGTCTCCCTCACGCTTCTAGCCGATCGGCTAGAAGCGCACACTAGCCGGTCGGCTAGACGTGGTCAATACTCGGTGGCTAGCGTCATGGGGTGGTCCCCTTAGACGCCGTTGGCGGCCGATTCAGTTCCGTCACGCGCACTGCCGCGCAGACCCGTGTGTTGGACGCCGCGTACGACCTGTTCGCCGAGAAGGGGGTGAGCGCAACGTCCCTGCAGATGATCGCCGACGCGATGGGCGTCACGAAGGCGGCCATTTACTACCAGTTCAAGACCAAGGACGAGATCGTCATCGCGCTGACCGAGCGGCAATTGGCAGGCCTCGAGGATGTTCTTGAAGCCGCGGAGGCCGAGCCAAGCCGGCCGCGCGCGCGTGAGCTGCTGCTCGAGCGAGTCATCGACATTGCCGTGCAGGACAGGCGCCTGGTCAGCGTCCTGCAATTCGATCCCGTCATCGTGCGACTGCTCGCCGAACATGCTCCGTTCCAGGAGTTCATCACGCGGCTGTATCGCGCGATGCTCGGCGACGAGGCCGATACCGCGGCGCGGGTGCAGGCCGCGATGCTTTCTGGTGCGATCAGCGTGGCCGTGATGCACCCGCTCGTCGCTGATGTCCCGGACGTCGAACTCAAGTTCCAACTGCTGCAATCCATGCGGAAGATGGTCGAGCTTCCCGAATAGTTCCATCGAACAACGCCCATACTCGAATATATGTTCGATACCTTGTGCCATCGAAGCCCGAGGTGTTGCGTCACGCTGATGACGCCGCCGTGGTGGCCGCAATCGAGGAGTGGGCCCGTATCGATGCGGCTGCGGGGCGCGGCGGTTGAATGCGATCGCCGAGCTCACCGGTCGACGCGGCGACCAGGAGGGAAAGCGGGCGGAGTGGGCGTGTGATGGGTAGGACTCCGCAGCAGCCGAAGTCGGTGGCGTCCCGTATTCGATAGGGCCGACCCACCCGTCGAACCTAAGTGCTTGTGCCGCTGCCACCACCTGACGAGCCGTTGGACCCGCCAACCTGCCCGATTCGTCTCTCAGCCGCAAGCAGACATTTCGAGCCGGCGGCACCGCAGCCCACTGACCGGTAGCAGTGGATTGTTCGAGCGCGGGTAAATATCACTCGCATCCCATTGAGCTGTCAGGACACTGGTGGCGACACCCATCTTCACTCCCCTTTGCTCAGCCTCTAGAAGAAGGGATTGGTGTTTGCCTGCCGCTTGGCCTCTTCTGGGCGCGGTCCGTGGCGTCGAATGTAGTCCTCGTGCATCTTGGCGTCTTTCTCGCGCTTGATCGCGTCAACCAGATTGGGGTCTAAACCATGCTGCGCCAACCGGTGCCGCCGCCACACCTTGTTCAGGGCGAGCGAGATCAACAGCGCCCAAATGTAGATCGGCATTGTCATCTCCATATGCACATACAGCGACGCGGGAAGCAGCCAGAACGGTGCGAGGACTAAGAACGGGGGAATCGCAGCCAGGAACATGAACCGGCGGACAGCTCCCTTACCGGCTAGATCGCGAGCGACCCAACTTCGCATCGAGTCGGGCAGGCGTCGGAATCCGTACGAGTACGCGATGTACTGCAAGAAATTCGGTCGTGTGGTTGCCATACCGGCGGCTCCTGTGGCTCAGTGGCTCCATACGTCTGGTCTGAAATGTTCTTCGCCGATCCGATGTCAGCCCCGAGTCAGGTTGATTCGAAGTAGGGGTCGTCGCATTAGTCGGAAACTGTCAGCAGGACATGACGCGCACGGTAGTCGCGGCGGCTTGGCTGCACGGGCAATTCGTTGGTGCCTACGAAGTCCGTCGGCTTGGCCCCGGTCCAATCCGCTGTCCCGCAAACGACTAATCAGCCTACTTATCATTTGCGGCTGGCTTTGCGTCGTCGGGCTGGCTCGCCGTCTTGCGCGCGCCGCTAGGCGCGAAGCTGCGCAGGAAGTTGTATATGCCCTTCGCGTCGCCTGGCTTCGGCACCATCCCGCTCCCGCCATGCATGAGGTTATGTACGAACTCGTTCGTCGTCGTGACGAGCTGCTCGTAGTAGTCCCCGATGGCGTCGATGACCTTCTTGCGCAGCGCCGGGTCGTCGACGAGGTTGGGCATCGCGTCGTCGAGGCGGTCAATTAGCTTGCGCATTGCCTCGATCGCGGCGAGCTGCCTGGCTTCGAGACGTTTTAAAACGTCATCAGAAGAGTCCAACGCTCGCTTCGCCACGGTCTTCTTCTCGGTGCTCTCTGCCATGATGGCGCTCCTTTACGCAGCAGTGAACGGCATCAGAATGCGACCCGGTCCCGGCGTGGTAATAGGGCCGATAGTCCCTGCATCAGCGGATGGAGTGTGCACCCCGGCTGTCGATGAGAATTGTCACCACGACGACCGCTCCGCACCGAGCCGTCGTCCGGTCACGGTGTGCGGCACAATCTGAAGCCACACGTTGTGGATGCCGACTGCCCACGGCGTCGGGAAGTGGCCGTCCATCGCTTGCAGCAGCGCAGGAACCCGTTCCGGGTCGACCTCGGCGCCGACGCCTCGCACCAGGACACTCCATCCGAACTTCCGGTCCTCGTCGACGTGGTCGACCTCGAAGGCGAGCATCGGTTGCTGCATCGCCGCTCGTTTCGCGCCACCCTCGACGCGGACGACGATGTCGCGTCCGGCCATGGCGTAGTTGACGGGCACGGCGAGCGGACCGAGGTCATCTTGGTACACGAGTCGCCCGACGTGTGCGGCAGCGAGCAGGCGGAAGCATTCGTCGGGCGAGAGGTCTTCGAGCTCGCGTTGCGTCATGATGCGATTCTCGTCGGGGCGCGCCAGCGGCCGCCACGGCCGAAGGTCCCGTCTCTGCACGTGTACGACGGCCGCTTGAAGCCCCGTCGATGGTGGTTGGGTAGGCTTCGACGGCGTCCCGCAGCATCGGCTCGGTGAGTTGAGGGTCGGCCCCTATCCAACCCGGGTCAAAGTGTTCGTCGATGGTTCGATGTCACCGGGTGCACAAGCGGCTTACGGTAGGCGAAACGAATTTCGGCGAAACCCACCGCTACCGAGAGGTGTGCGAGCTGAACTCGCCGACAGCACGATCATTTGGACCCCGGCCCACCCTTTTAGTGGTACTCGTTTTCGCGATGGGTGTCCTCTGCTGTCTCTTCAGTTGACGCGTCGGGTTCTTCGTCCAGCACATCGGGTTCGAACTCGTCGGCCTCGATGTCTGCCTGATGCGGCGTTTCCCGGATCTGCTCTGGATCAGTCTCGCGGGTCGGTTCGCCGAGCCGGCGTTCCCGCATCCACTCGCGGCCCAGCAGGACGAGGCCGACTGCTGCCAGCGCGATGACGATCACCGCGACGATGGTGTTTTCGGTCACGACCGCCACCGCCAACATGGCGATGCCGATGATGGCCACTACGAGTACGGCGGTCAGCATTGATCATCCCTCTCCTCCAATGGAGCAATGGTTACCCGTGGTTCGGCAGACCAAAGCAAATTCGACGGGAAAGTCAGAGAAACGTCACCGACGGGCGGTTTCCAAGGTCAGATGACGCGAGATTCGTGTCCCTGCCAATAGCGGTCGCGCAACAGCCGCTTGTACAGCTTGCCGTTCGGGTCGCGCGGCAGCTGGTCGACGAAGTCGACCGTGCGCGGACACTTGTACTTCGCCAACTCCGATCGGCAGTAAGCGAGCAGCTCCGCTTCGAGGTCGTCGCTCCCGGCCACCGAATCGGCAGTCTGCACAACCGCTTTGACCGCCTCACCCATCTCGGCGTCAGGGACGCCGAATACCGCGACATCGGCCACCGCGGGATGTCCGGCGAGGACATTCTCCGCCTCCTGCGGATAGATGTTCACCCCGCCGGAGATGATCATGTTCGCCTGGCGGTCAGTCAGGTACAGGTAGCCGTCCTCGTCGAGGTAGCCCATATCGCCAACTGTCCGCCACCCCTTGGCATTAGCGGCCGCAGCGGTCTTGTCGGGGTCGTTGTGGTACTCGAAGGAGCGCCCGCCCGCGAAGTACACGACGCCGACCTCGCCTGTCCCGAGTTCCTCACCGTCCTCGCCGACGATGTGACATTCCTCCACTGGTCGTCCGACCGACCCCGGATGCGCCAGCCACTCTTGCGCTGAGATGAACGTCGAGCCGACATCTTCGGTTCCCGAGTAGTACTCGTCGATGATCGGCCCCCACCAGTCCAGCATCTGCCGCTTCACGGACACAGGGCACGGCGCCGCCGAATGGATGACGTTGCGCAGACTCGAGACGTCATACCCGCTGCGTTCGGCCTCCGGGAGGCGCAGCATGCGGATGAACATCGTCGGGACGAACTGCGCGTGCGTGACCCGATAACGCTGGATCAACTCGAGGCACTCGTGCGGATCGAACTTCTCCATCACCACCACGGTGGCGCCGAGCCGTTGCCACGACATCGTAAACACAAGCGGTGCAGAGTGATACAGCGGCGCCGGCGACAGATAGACTACGTCGTCCTGTGCGGTACCGCCCAACAGTCCGCGAGCGATTTGCACCGGCGGCGCCGCGGGATCGCCCAGCGGGGTACCCGGCAGCGGTTTGCGCACGCCCTTCGGCCGCCCGGTCGTACCCGACGAGTAGAGCATCTCGCGGCCTTCGCACTCGTCGTCAAGCGGCGCTGCCGACTCCGCCGCCAACACCTCTGGGTAGCGCTCGAACCCGGCGAGGTCTCCTCCTGCCGATACCCGCACCGGAATCCCTGAGAAGTTCAAGGACGCAACGACATCGGCCATCGCGCTGCTTGTCACCAGCGCCGCTGCGCCGCAGTCGTCGAGAATGTACTGCACCTCGGCCGCCTTCAGATGCCGATTGATCGCGGTGTAGTACAGCCCGGAACGTTGTGCAGCCCAGGCGGTTTCGACGAATGCCGGGCTGTTGTCCATCAGGATCGCGATGTGGTCACCCACACGCAGGCCTCGCGAGCGCAGCGCCCTGGCAAGCCGCGTCGACCGTTCTTCGAGCTCTCGGTAGGTCACCACGGTGCCGCTCGACCCCATCACGATGGCCGGCCGGTCGGGTGTCCGGGCCGCATGCCAGCCGGGGGCCATCTCCGCCGGCGCGGGTTCGGCTGCGCCGAGCAGCAAGTCGGCCGCGGTGTAGGCGTCATGCTCCCCCTCTGCGACCGTCGCGGCGAGGCGGTCGAGATCGGGGTGGGCGCGCAGTTTGGTCTGCGCGAGTGAGAGGATCTGCGCGCGGGCGCGGGCGGTCCGGCGCGCGGGTGTGTCGGCGCGGTAGTGGGCGTCGATCGCCTCGACCAGCTCCGAAACACCCTCGCCCTGGGCGGCGACCAGCGACAGGATCGGCGCATCGGTCTCGGCTCGCAGGTCGCGCACCGTCTGGTCCGCGCCCTCGCGGTCGGCCTTGTTCACGACCACGATGTCGGCAACTTCGAGCAGTCCCGCTTTGGCCGCCTGGACCGCATCGCCTGCGCCGGGATTGAGGATGACCACCGTCGGGTCGGCGACCGCGGCGATCTCGATCTCGGACTGGCCTACCCCGACGGTCTCCAGCAGCACCACGTCGTACCCGAGCTCGGCGAGCACCCGGATGGCCGCGGGCACTGCGGCTGCCAGCCCGCCGAGATGCCCGCGCGTCGCGACCGACCGGATCAGCACGCCGGGATCGTTGATGTGCGCTGCCATTCGGATTCGGTCGCCGAGCAGCGCACCGCCGCTGTACGGCGAGGACGGGTCGACCGCGAGCACCGCCACCCGCAGACCGCCCTGGCGGTACGCGCCAACCAGCGCCGCAATCGTCGTCGACTTGCCCGCGCCCGGCGGCCCGGTTATCCCGACGACGCGCGCGGTGGAGCTACCCAGCGCTGCCAGCACCTCGCCGCGACGAGCGCTCTCGACGAGGCTTAGCAGCCGACCGGCAGCCCTCGTGGAACCGTCTCGCGCCGCTGCGATGAGCTCCTGGATATCGCGCATCGATAAAAGAATCTAAGGCGTAAGACCGCTGTTGCGCGTCAAGGTGCGGGAACCTCGATGACTGTCGCCGACCCCATGCCGCCGCCGGCGCACATCGCGGCCACCCCGATGCCGCCGCCGCGCCGGCGCAGTTCGTGCACCAGCGTGACCAGCATCCGCGCGCCGGTCGCGGCCACCGGGTGGCCGAGCGAGCAGCCGCTTCCGCTCACGTTGACGCGGTCCGGATCGATGTCGAGAAGCTTGATCGTGGCCACACACATCGATGCGAACGCCTCGTTGATTTCGAACAGATCGACGTCTGCCAGCGAGATGCGAGCTCTGGCAAGCGCTTTGGGGATCGCCTCGACTGGTGCCAGTCCCGTGATCGCGGGATCGACGCCGACCGACGCCCAGGACCGCACGGTGGCCAGGCTCGGCAACCCGAGCCGGTCGCTGGCCACCGCCAGCACCGCGGCACCGTCGTTGCCGCCGCACGCGTTGCCGGCGGTGATCGAGAACCCGTCGATCTCCGGGTGCAGCGGCTTGAGCGCCGCGAGCTTCTCCATGCTGGTGTCGCGACGCGGATGCTCGTCGACGGAGAAGAGCCCGTGCGGCGTGTCGATCGGAACGATCTCTTCCTTGAAGCGACCTTCGTCGATGGCTCGGATCGCCTTTTGATGCGAGCCAACCGCCCACGCGTCCATCTCCTCGCGGCTCACGCCGGCCTTGACGGCCGCGTTCCAGCCGACCGTGATCGACATGTCCATGTTGGGTGCGTCCGGACGGTCCGGATGTGTGGGCGGGAACCACGCAACCGGTTCGCCGTCGACGATCTTGCTGAACTGCGGCGAGGTCGACGCGGAGTTCACGCCCCCGGCGATGACGAGCTCGTCCATCCCGGCACGCACACTGGCCGCAGCGCCCTGGACAGCGGCCTGACCGGCTGCACAGTGCCGGTTGAGGGCGAGACCAGGGACAGAAGTCAGACCTGCCGTCAGCGCGGCATGCCGCGCCACGACCCCGCCGCCGTACAGACCTTCGCCCAGGACGACGTCGTCGATCGGATTCCCGTCGAGGTCCGCAGCGATGGCGCCGACCACGTGTTCCGCGAGCTGATAGGCGTCGGTGTCGCGCAGCGTTCCCTTCATCGCGGTGCCGATGGGCGTGCGCAGCGCCGACACGATCACGGCTTCAGGCATGGGAGGTCTCCAATTTCCGAATGATCTGAGAATGATATTCTCTCAGTCTGAGAGTGCGAGTTGCAAGAAGGGAAATCACATGCAGATCAGCGGTAGCTCCGCGATCGTCGTCGGAGGCACGGGAGGTTTCGGCGAAGCCACGGTTCGCCGACTGCACGGCGCGGGCGCAAAGGTGGTCGTCGCCGACGTCGCGGACGACAAAGGCAAGGCGCTGGAGAACGAGCTCGGCATCCGTTACGTCCGCACCGACGCCACGAGCACTGACGACGTCAACGCCGCACTGGCCGAGGCGGAATCCCTCGGTCCGCTGCGGATCTCGGTGGACGCCCACGGCGGTCCGGCGAGCGGTGGCCGGCTCGTCGCCAAGGACGGCACCCCGCTCGATCTCGACGGATTCAAGACGACGATCGAGTACTACCTCACGGCCGTGTTCAATGTGATGCGGCTATCCGCCGCCGCGATCGCGCGATCCGAACCGCTTGACACCGGCGCCCGCGGCGTGATCGTCAACACCGCGTCGATCGCGGGCTACGAGGGCCAGATCGGCCAGCTTCCGTACTCGGCCGCGAAGGGCGGCGTCATCGGCATGACCCTGGTCGCAGCCCGCGACCTTTCGCCTCTCGGTATCCGCGTCGTCACGATCGCTCCGGGCATGTTCCTGACGCCGGCGTATCCCATGCCCGCCGAGCAGCTCGAGGCGCACTGGGGCCCGCAGATCCCGTTCCCGAAGCGCATGGGTCAGCCCGCCGAGTATGCGGCCATGGTGGCCAGCATCGTCGACAACGATTACCTCAACGGCGAAGTCATCCGACTGGACGGGGCGCTGCGGTTCGCCCCGAAGTGACCGGGCCATGACAGGCTCGCTCGGGGGCAAGGTCGCCTTTGTGGCGGGCGCCAGCCGCGGCATCGGGGCGACGGTGGCTGCCGCCTTGGCGCGAGAGGGCGCGGCAGTGGCAATTGCCGCCCGCACCGAGTCAGAAGGCCGGATGCCCGGGACGATCCATTCGGTGGCCGACGGGATCGTCGCGGCCGGCGGCCGGGCGCGCGCCGTGCGGTGCGATGTGACCGACGAGGACTCTGTCGATGCCGCGGTGGCAGAGACGGTCGCCGAGTTCGGCGGCATCGACATCCTGATCGCGAATGCGGGTGTGCTGTGGCTCGGACCCATCGAGTCGACGCCGCTGAAAAAGTGGCAGCTGTGCCTGAACGTCAACCTCACCGGGGTGTTCCTGGTGACCAAGGCGGTCATCCCACATGTCCGGGCACGCGGAGGCGGCTCATTGGTGGCGATCACGACGACGGGCGTGACCATGCGACGGCGCCAATGCGTACTGGGTGTCGAAGGCCGGCGTCGAACGGCTCTATCTCGGGCTCGCCGCGGACCTGAAACCCGACAACATCGCGGTGAACTGCCTGAGCCCATCACGTGTCGTGCTCACGGAGGGATGGTTGGCCGGCGGTGGAGGACAACAGATTCCGCCGGAGATGGTCGAGCCGCCCGAAGCGATGGCCGACGCTGCGGTGCTGCTCGCGCGTCAAGACGCGAACGGGATCACCGGTACGATCCAGCGCTCCGAGTCGGTTGTCGTGCCTCGCGACGATTAATCCCGCGGTGCGTTGAGGCGGGCGACGATCTGCCGGAATTCCTCGGTTTGGAAGGACTGGTCCTCGGCCGCGTTGGCGTAGTCAAGGGTGTTCAGCACCGCGCGCTCGACGTGCATGTTCAGCATTCGCTTGGTGCTTTCGACGGCTTGGCGCGGCAGTTCCATGATCTTCTTCGCGCATGCGATCGCCTCGGAAAGCGGATCGGCGACAACGTGATTGGCCAACCCGATCTCGACCGCGCGCTGCGCTGAGATCCGAGTGCCCGTCAACGCATACTCCTTGGCCTGCAGGACGCTGATCTGCAGCGGCCAGGTCAGCGGCCCACCGTCGGCTGCGACGAGCCCCACCTGCACGTGTGGGTCGGCAAGGTAGGCGGTCTCTGCCATGTAGACGATGTCGCTCAGTGCAACGAGGCTGCAGCCCAACCCGACCGCCGGGCCGTTGACCGCGGCCACCACCGGAATACGCGTACGCACCATGCCCAGCACAATCTCGCGACCGTGCAGGATCGTCTTGGCGCGCAGGTCCGCATCACGACCGAGCTCGTCGAGATACGCGAAATCGCCACCCGCCGAGAACGCGCGCCCGTTTCCGGTGAGCACCGCGGCGCGAGCGTCGCGGTCCTCGTTCAGCCGTGACCACAGCTGCGCCAGCCCGACATGCAGGTCGTCGTTGACCGCGTTCAGCGCATCGGGCCGGTTGAGCCTGATGATCCGCAGCGGCGCCGTCGGCCTCGACGTCGATCTCTTTCGGCATGTCGTACACGTCAGACTCCTAACCCGAGAATGCGGGACGCGATGATGTTCTTCTGAATTTGAGACGTTCCGCCCATGATGCTCTGGGCGCGGCTGTACAGGTAGGCGCTCAGCAGCTCGGGATCCTCGGTGCCGCCCACGGTCAGCGCGGCATGACCGACCGACTGCTCGACCCACGTCATCAGCAGCTTGTCCAGCGACCCGTCCGGCCCGTGCGAGACGCCGTCCAGCTGCTCGGACAGCCGCCGTCGCACGTGCAGGCGCAACATCTCCGATTCCACTGCCGCCCAAGCCAAGTCTTCCGGGACGTCACCGTCGATCCGGCCGGCCATATCCTTGACGAGCTTGACGTACCGGGCCGCATACCCCAGGGTCGACGGTTCGCGCTCATGGCCGACCACGGTCATCGCCAACGCCCAACCCTCTCCGGGCGAGCCCACCATCTGATCGGCCGGCACGACCGCACCGTCGAACAGCACCTGGCCGAATTCTGTTGTGACACCGTTGATCATCTGCAACGGACGCTGCTCGATGCCAGGTTGGTGCATGTTGATGATGAACGCCGAGATGCCCTTGTGCCTCGGCGCATCGGGGTCGGTGCGAGCCAATAACAGGCACCAGTCGGCGACGTCCGAGTAGCTGGTCCAGATCTTGTGGCCGTCGATGACATAGTTGTCGCCGTCCCGGGTCGCCTTTGTCCGCAGCGACGCCAGGTCAGAGCCGGCGCCGGGTTCGGAGAAGCCCTGGCACCACCGTTCGGTGCCGTTGATCATGCCGGGCAGGAAGCGCTGCTGCAGTTCCTTGCTGCCGTGGTGACCGAGCCCAACCACCAGGTAACCGAGGCTCGGCCGGGGCGGGGCGCCGGCCCGCGCGAGTTCCTCGTCGACGATGACGTCGTAGACCGGTGGGAGTTCCTGGCCGCCGTACTCGCGCGGCCACGACAGCCCGAAGAAGCCGGCCGAGTACAGCGCCTGGTGCCACTCACCCTGGCGCGCCCAGTAGTCGTCGCCGGATGTTGCGAACGTTGTAGCCTTCTCACTCAACCACTTCCGAAGGCGCTCGCGGAACACGGCCTCTTCCGGTGAATCACGAAAGTCCAAGATCGATCTCCTTCAGGCTGACCGGGAACAGTTCGGTCGACGTCAATGCGCGTCGTAAGTACACATGGGCCAGGCACTCCCAGGTGTTGCCGATTCCGCCGTGCACCTGGATGGCGGTTTCGCACACCGTGCGAGCGGCCCGGGCGCAGTAGATCTTGGCGATGTTGGCGGCGCGAATCGCCTCGGCGGGCTCCAGTTCGTCGACCGCCCATGCGGCGTGCCGCAGAACACTGATCGAGCCTTCGATCAACGCCAGACCTTCAGCCAGCATGTGGGCCACGGCCTGATACGAGCCGATCGGCTTGCCGTACTGCTCACGGATTTTGGCGTACTCGCACGCCAACGCGTGTGCGCCGCGTGCAGTCCCCAGAATGTCGGCGGTCGTCGCGACCACGGCGAGCGCCTGAAAGCGATCACAGTCCGCCAGCGTCAACTCGCCGACAGATTCCGACGAGCCCGACAGTTCCGCCGCGGTTCTGGTGAGGTCCGCGGAGTGACGCGCCGACCCGACATCAACGGCGGAAATCGTTGTGCTGCAAAGCGTCAACGCGCGCGCGAAGCCTCGTGCCTCGAAGGCCTGATCGCCGACACGGAGCGTTGCCGGTTCCGCATCACCATCGACGTGGCGGCCCAGTTCGTCGGCGAGTGCCGGCCCGAGGAACGAGACGTCGACCAGTCCGCGCCCGAACTCCTCGGCAACAATGGCCACCTCGACCCCCGACGCACCGTCCGATCGCAGCGACCGCCAGCCCGTTGCATCGACAGCCTTTTCCAGCCGCGCTATCCGGCCGTCGTCGGACAGGTCTTGCACGGCTCCCGGGCCGAGGTCGTCAGCCAATTTGGCTGCGGCGTCGCGTAGTTGGCGTTGCTCAGGGGTCAGACGGACATCCATGGCGCTCCTTCAGAAGTCGGCGCAGCACCTTGCCCGAAGGCAGGCGGGGAATCTCGGACACGAACACCACCTCTGTGGGTTGCTTGTACGAGGCCAGCCGGTCGCCCACGAGCGATACGAGTTCGTCCGCGCTGACCAGTGTGTGCGTAGCGACTGCCGCCACGATGGCCTCACCGTCGACGGGATCCGGAATGCCGAACACCGCACAGTCTTTGACGGCGGGGTGCCTGTGCAGGCAGGCTTCGATCTCGGCCGGCGCCACCTGAAAGGCCCGGACCTTGATCATCTCCTTCGACCGGTCTGTGATGTGTAGGTAGCCGTCACGATCCAGGGCACCCACGTCGCCGGTGCGGTACCACCCTTCGGAGAACGCTCCGGCATTGGCCTCGTCAGGCAGGTACCCGGCCATCAGCGACTCCGATCGCGCCTGGATCTCACCGTCTTCGCCGCAGCGGACGTCCACACCGGGCACCGGGCGGCCCACCGTGTCCAGCCGCACATCGTCGAACGGACTGCACGCGATGACGGGCAATTCGCTTGTCCCATAGGCGGTCAGCCAGCCCACACCCACTCGGCGGGTGACGGTTGCTGCGACGCTCGCGGTCACCGGCGTGGCGCACCACATGATGTAGCGTAACGACGACAAGTCGAAGCGCTCTAACTTCGGGTGGGACGCCAGCGCCAATGCGATTGGTGCGACTGCCATTTCGATGGTGATTCGGTCTGCCTCGATGTGGTGCAGCATCCGATCGATGTCGAATCGGTGATGCAGCCGCAGCCAGGCACCGGTATCCAGGGCCGTCATGATGTTCAGCAGGCCAAGGATGTGCGAGGCCGGTGTGACGATCTGGACCCGGTCGGACGAGGTCATCTGCAACGCGCTGCGCCAATGCCGGATCGCAGCGCCGAACGACCGATGGGTGTGCCGGACGGCTTTCGGCATCCCGGTGGTGCCGGAGCTGAACACCAGGAGCGCGTCGGTGTCCGGATCGGGTGGCGCGAACCCGCCCCGCCCTGGATTGATCGGCTCGTCCAGATGCAGAATCGGCATCAATTCCGCCAGCACGGCGTGGTCGCCGACGGCGTGGTCGGGTGATGTGACCGCGAGGGCATGCTCGACGTCGGTGCGCTTCCAGGCGGGACTGAGCAGAACCACCGCGGCACCGAGTCGCCAGATCGCCCGCACCGCCACAACGAACTCCGGCCGGTTCGACGACATCAGCGCCACTCGCTGGCCGCCGCGGACCCCACGCTCGAGCAACGTTGCAGCGAGCCCGTCGACCAGCGCATCGAGTTCGGGCAGGCTGAACTGCCGCTCCCCGAATGCGAGCGCCGTAGGGCTGAAAGTCGCCATCGAGAGGATCCTACCGTGCGTTGAGAACCTGATTCTCTTAATGATAGAATGGTACTACCATAGGGGAGGCGAGATGGCGATCACCCACGTGTTCCACCGGGCCACCGTGACCCGGATCATCAAGGAGACTGCCGACGCGAGCACGTTCGTGCTCGCCCCCGATGACGGCCCCTTTCCCTACCGGGCAGGCCAGTACTGCACGTTTCGCGTGACCGTCGACGGCGAAGACCTCTACCGCTCCTACTCGATGTCGAGCGCTCCCGAGACCGACCCCGAACTGGCCACCACCGTCAAGCGGGTGCCGACCGGCAAGGTGTCCAACTGGATGCTCGACCACCTCGCCGAAGGCGACGAGGTCGTGCTTACCCGGCCTGCTGGAACGTTCTGCCTGGACTCCACCTCCGCTCCGCTGCTCGGGTTCGCCGGCGGCAGCGGTGTCACCCCGATCCTGTCGCTGACCAAGAGCGCGCTTGCCACCACCAAACGGAGCGTCCGGTTGCTGTGCGCCGACCGCGACCGTGAGTCGGTGATCTTCGAGTCGGCGATCTCAGACCTCGTCGACCGCTACCCCGACCGGCTCGAGGTGGTCCGTCACATCGACGACGACCGCGGGCTGCTCGACGCGCCCACGGTCCGAATGTTCGTCGGCCCGGACGTCGATGCTGACTGCTATGTGTGCGGGCCCGAGGGCTTCATGGCGGTCGTGAAGTCCGCGCTGCCCGGCCCCGGCCGAGTGTTCGTGGAGAACTTCGAGGTCGAGCCGAAGGTGCACGAAGCCGCGCCTGCCGCTTCCCCGCCCGCAACAAGCGGCACCGCGACGATTCACCTCGGCCGCAAGAAAGTGGAGGTTCCCCTCGTCGCCGGCGAAACACTGTTGGAGAGCGCGCGGCGCGCGGGACTGTCGCCGCCGTTCTCCTGCGAGGCGGGCAACTGCGGCACATGCATCGGGAAACTGACCGACGGCCACGCGACGATGCGGAACAACGATGTGCTCGAGCAGGACGAGATCGACGACGGCTACATCCTCACCTGTCAGGGCGTACCCGACAGCGAGTCGATAACCGTGGTCTACGAGTGAATCACCGCGTCATCGTGCTCGCCCAGCTGCGGTGGCGGCCGATAGTCGGGTGTATAGCCGACGACGCGGATGGGGCTGCCGACCAATTTGAAATCTCCTGCCGTGATGATCATTTCAGGGGTGACCTCTAGCGCCTCCGGCAGGCTGCGAACCGCGGCGGCGGGTATCCCGAGAGGACGCAGCCGCGCTTCCCAACCCTCCGCCGTGTCGGTGGCCAACGCGGCGCCGACGACTGCGAGCACCTCCTCCCGCCTACTCACCCGTTCGGACATCGTCGCGAAACCGTCGATCTTCGCCTCCGCCGCAAAGGATTTCCAGAATCCGTCGTGGGTGATGAACAGCGCAAGATAGCCGTCGGCCGTCGCAAAGAGTTGCGCGGGAACGTAATACGAGTGAGCACCGAACGGGTACCGGCGCGGCTCTATACTGTCGTTGAGGTAGGCGGACGCGCGGTAGTTGAGCTGGGAGAGCATCACGTCGCGCAACGACACGTCCACCTGGCCGCCCCGGCCGGAGATGATCTGCGCAAGCAATCCGAGCGCGGCGGCAAGGCCGGTGGAATTGTCGGCCGAGGAGTAGCCCGGCAGGGTCGGCGGCCCGTCCGGATCACCGGTCAGCGCCGCAATGCCGTACGCCGCCTGGATCACATAGTCGAAGGCCGGGTCGTCACCGCCATTGAGCCCGTAGCCTGTCATTGCGACGCAGACGATCCGCTCGTTGTGCCGGCGCAATGCCTCGTAGGTGAGCCCGAGCCGGCGGATAGCCGACGGTTTCAGGTTGACCAGCAACGCATGTGACTGCGCGACCAATTCGCCCAACTGTCGTTGGCCCGCATCGGAATTCAGGTCGATGCACACGCTGCGCTTGCCCCGGTTGAGGCTGGCGAAATAGCTGTCGCTGACCTGCCGGGAGATCTCGCCGCCTGCCGGCTCGATCTTGATGACCTCCGCGCCGAGGTCGGCCAGCATCATCGTGGCGTACGGGCCGGCCAGCATGGTTCCGACCTCGAGGATGGTGATGCCGGCCAGCGGCCCGTCGGAAGAGTCCGTCATCGCACTTGCGAAGCCAGCTCGGCGATCACCTCGCGGGTGCGCCGCTTCGAGGCGATGAGCTCGTCGCGGTCGTCTCCGATCGGAAGCAGCCGCACCGACAGGTCCGTCACGCCGGCGTCGGCGAACCGGCGGAACCGCGCGAGGATCGCCTCTTCGTCCCCGGCCGCGCACATGTCGCCGACGTCCTTCGCGTTGCCCTGGTCCAAGAGCCGCTGATAGTTGGGCGAGAACTCGGCCTCCCCGAGGATACGATTGGCACGTTCGCGCGCCGCGTCGACTTCGCTTGGCGCACAGAGACACACCGGGATTCCGGCGATGATGCGTGGCGCGGGGCGTCCGGCGTTGTCAGCGGCCTTGGTGATCCTCGGCGCGATGTAGTCGCCGATTGCGGCTTCGTCGGCCATCCACAACACGGTTCCGTCGGCGCGTTCACCGGCGAGCCGCAGCATCACCGGGCCGAGCGCCGCGACGAGCACGGGCAGCGGTGCGACGGCCCCGAGTTCGAGCGGGTTGTGGACGGTGAAGCTGTCGTTTTCGACGTCGACGGGCCCGGGCCCTTTGAGCGCGGCGTTGAGCACGTCGAGATAGTCGCGGGTGTAGGCCGCCGGCTTCTCGTAGGGCAGGCCGAGCATGTCCCGCACGATCCAGTGGTGCGACGGGCCAACCCCCAGGGCCAGTCGGCCACCGGAGATCGCGTGCGCCGACAACGCTTGGCGCGCAAGGGCGATCGGGTGCTGGGTCTGCAGCGGCACGACGGCGGTACCGAGCTCGATACGGCTGCTCCTGGTGGCCAGCAGCGCGATTGTGAGCAATGCGTCGAAATCGCTTGGAATCTGCGGGATCCAGGCGCTGTCCATGCCCGCGGCCTCGGCCCATTCGATGTCGCGGACCATTCCTTCCGGCTTTCGGGCGGTATCGCGCCGCTCCGGGCCGATCATCACTCCGACGCGCACGGTTCCTCCAATGCTGTTTGTCCCGTGAGCGAACGCACCTCGCGGACAAGGACTTCCAGCGGTGTCCCGGTTGGGAAGACGGCCGCTGCGCCGGCCTCCAGTAACTTCGGCACGTCTGCGTGCGGGATCGTGCCGCCCACCACCACCGCGATGTCGCCCGCGTCGGCCGCCCGCAGCGCCTCGATGGTGCGTTGCGTCAACGCGAGGTGCGCACCCGACAGGATGCTCAGGCCGACCAGCGCCACGTCTTCCTGCAATGCGATCGAAACGATGTCCTCGATCCGCTGCCGGATTCCGGTGTAGATCACTTCAAAGCCGGCGTCCCGCAGCGTTCGCGCCACGATCTTGGCGCCGCGGTCGTGCCCGTCCAGGCCAGGCTTGGCGACCAGAACCCTTGTCGCCATCAGAACACCACCGGCTGCTGGAATTCGCCCCACACGGACTTCAGCGCGGACACCATCTCGCCGACTGTGCAATACGCGTTGACGCAGTCGATCAGCGGATGCATCAGGTTGTCGCTGCCCTCTGCCGCGCGGGACAACGCCGCGAGGTTCGCCGCCACGGCCGCGTCGTCCCGCTCCGACTTCACCTTGCCCAGGCGCTTCAGCTGAAGGTCGCGTCCCTCGGCGTCGAGTTCGTACATCACGACATCGGGCGGTGGTTCTTCTGAGACGAACTTGTTGACACCGACGACCGGCCGCTCCCCCGACTCGATGTCCTTGTGCACCCGAAACGCCTCGTCGGCGATGAGGCCCTGCAGATAGCCGTCCTCGATGGCCCTCACCATGCCGCCATGCTTCTCGAGGTCGGCCATGACCTCGATGATGCGTTCCTCGGTCGCATCGGTGAGTGCCTCGACGAAGTACGAGCCGCCGAGCGGATCGGCCACCTTCGCCACACCCGTCTCGTAGGCCAGGATCTGCTGAGTGCGCAGCGCCAGCGTCGCAGATTCCTCGCTGGGCAACGCGAACGGCTCGTCCCACGCCGCGGTGAACATGGATTGCACGCCGCCGAGCACCGACGCCATCGCCTCGTAGGCCACTCGAACGACGTTGTTCTGCGCTTGCGGGGCGTACAGCGAGGCACCGCCGGACACGCACCCGGTGCGAAACATCGACGCTTTGTCGGATTTCGCCCCGTACCGTTCCCGGACGATGGTCGCCCATCGCCGACGACCGGCGCGGTACTTGGCGATCTCCTCGAAGAAGTCGCCGTGCGTGTAGAAGAAGAACGAAACCTGCGGCGCGAACTCGTCGATGGTCATCCGGCCGCGCTCGACGACCGTGTCGCAGTACGTCACACCGTCGGCCAACGTGAAAGCCATCTCCTGCACGGCGTTGGCGCCGGCGTCGCGGAAGTGAGCGCCCGCCACGGAGATCGCGTTGAACTTCGGGACCTCGGCAGCGCAGAACTCGATGGTGTCGGCGATCAGCCGCAGCGACGGCTCCGGCGGCCAGATCCAGGTGCCACGTGACGCGTATTCCTTGAGGATGTCGTTTTGGATCGTGCCGGTGAGCTTCGCCCTGGGTACGCCTTTTCGCTCGGCCGCGGCTACGTAGAACGCCAGCAGGATCGCCGCGGTCCCGTTGATCGTGAAGCTGGTGCTGATCTTGTCCAACGGAATCCCTTCGAAAAGGATCTCCGCGTCGGCGAGCGTGTCGACCGCGACCCCGACCCGACCCACCTCCTCGGACACCTCGGGATCGTCGGAGTCGAAGCCGCACTGCGTGGGCAGGTCCAGCGCCACCGACAGGCCCGTGCCGCCCTGGTCGAGTAGGTATCGGTAGCGGCGGTTCGACTCTTCGGCCGTCCCGAACCCGGAATACTGACGGAATGTCCACATGCGGCCCCGGTACCCCGAGGCGAAGTTCCCGCGAGTGAACGGAAACTCGCCCGGCGCCGGCGGCTCCGTCCGATCAGCGGGCCCGTATACGGGCTCGAGGGGGATCCCCGAAGAGGTCTGCACCTGGTCGTTCATCAATGGATACCGTACTTGCAAAAAATGAGAATGCCAATACCATCATTCGATAATGACACGGCTCAAACGTGTATTTATCCACTCTAGAGGAGGCTCCGATGGCGAATGCGCTTGTCGACCGCACCGTGGTTATTTCCGGTGCGAGTCGCGGCATCGGGCTCGCGATCGGCCTCGGTGCGGCCCGGCAGGGAGCGAATGTCGTCTTGCTGGCCAAGACCGACCAACCTCACCCGAAGCTGCCCGGCACGGTGCACACCGCGGCGGCTGACATCGAAGCCGCAGGCGGGAAAGCCGCCGCCGTGGTCGGCGATGTCCGCAATGTGGACGACGTACGCCGTTGCGTCGACGTCGCGGTCGATAAATTCGGCGGTGTCGACATCTGCGTGAACAACGCCAGCGCCATCGCCACCGAGCCGACCGAAACGCTGGCCGTCAAGAAGTTCGACCTGATGGCCGACATCAACATAAAAGGCACCTTCCTGTTGACGCAGGCATGCGTGCCGCACTTGCGCAAGTCGTCCAATCCGCACGTGCTGACGATCGCGCCGCCGCTGAACATGAATCCCCGGTGGCTGGGCGCTCACCCGGCGTACACGCTGTCCAAGTACGGAATGTCGTTGCTGTCGCTCGGCTGGGCGGCCGAGTTCGC
This sequence comes from uncultured Actinomycetota bacterium, assembly GCA_963744085.1. GTDB lineage: Bacteria > Actinomycetota > Actinomycetes > Mycobacteriales > Mycobacteriaceae > Mycobacterium. Next base: position 81,622 of record CAVUSK010000004.1, on the reverse strand, counting down.
GGATGCCGGCATCGCGTTCAACTGCCTGTGGCCGGCGACCTACATCGCCACGGCCGCGGTGGCGAACTCGCCCGACGGGCAGAATATGCTGGCGTCGTCACGCAGTCCGGAGATCATGGCCGACGCCGCCGTGGAGGTCCTGTTGCGACCGTCGCGGGAGGCCACCGGGGATTGCTACATCGACCAGGACGTGCTCGTTGCGGCGGGCGGTTATGACCTGTCCCGCTACGGCGGCGGAGCGCAGCCCATCACCGACCTGTTCATCGGCTGAAAGTAAGGTGCGATGAGCGCTTGCGCGAAGAGCAAACGGCGGAGGCCAGGTGACAGAACCCGGTGAGGTCGAGAGGACGGTTGAACAGCGCGGTCTGTGGTTTGAGGAGTTCGACCTCGGCGTGCGCTATCTGCACCGTCCCGGCCGGACGATCACCGAGGCCGACAACGTGCTGTTCACGACATTGACCATGAACACCCAGGCGCTGCACCTCGATGCAGCGTTCTCCGAGGGCCAGGCACCGTTTCACCAGCGGCTCGTCAACTCGATGTTCACGCTGTCGACCCTCGTCGGGCTGTCGGTGGCGCAGCTGACTCAGGGCACCATCGTGGCCAACCTCGGCTTCTCCGAGATCGCATTCCCCAAGCCGCTGTTCCACGGCGACACGTTGTACGCCGAAACGGTGGTGACCGACAAGCGTCTGTCGCGCTCTCGTGAGGGCGAGGGAATCATCACCCTGTCCCACGCCGGCCGGAATCAGCACGGCGACATCGTCGCGACCGCAACGCGAAAGACGTTGGTGCGCACGAAACCCGGCGATGAGCCGCTTGCGCCAAGCCCATCAGGCCACGGTTCATGACGCTGCAGACGGGACCGGCGTGGTTGTTCTGTCCGGCCGATCGCCCGGAACGCTTCGCGAAGGCCGCCGCGGTGGCAGACGTGGTCATCCTCGACCTCGAAGACGGGGTCGCCGCCGCGGACAGAGAGGCCGCGAGGGCGGCGCTGCTGGACACGTCGCTGGATCCGGCGAAGACCGTGGTGCGGGTCAACGCCGCCGACACCGCCGACTACCAAGCCGACCTGGAGACCTTGGCGCGCACCGGGTACTCATGCGTGATGCTGCCGAAATGTGAATCGGCACAACAGGTCAGCGCGTTGACGCCGCATCAGGTGATCGTGTTGATCGAGACGCCACTGGGCGCGGTGACGGTGGCCGAAAGCGTGCGAGTGGACAACGCGGTCGGCGTGATGTGGGGCTCGGAGGATCTTTTCGCGGCGCTCGGCGGCACCGCGAACAGAAATCCCGACGGAACGCTGCGGGACGTCGCGAGGCATGTGCGGTCGGCATCGCTGCTCGCCGCGAAGGCCTACTCGCGGCTGGCGCTGGACTCCGTGTACCTCGACATCAAGGATCTGGACGGGTTGCGCGAGGAGGTCGACGACGCCGTTGCCGTCGGCTTCGACGCGAAAGTCGCCATCCATCCCAGTCAGGTTCCGGTGATTCGCGCCGGATACACACCGGAACCTGAACAAGTCGATTGGGCCCGCCGAGTGGTCGCTGCGGCGCGCGAGAACCGCGGAGTGTTCCAGTTGGACGGCATGATGGTCGACATGCCGGTACTGCGCCGCGCCCAACAGATCGTCAGGCTCAGCGAACACTAAGGAGCGGAAGATTGCCGACATTTTGCATTCCTCTATTGACCGGTGAGCCGGCCGCCGATTTGATGACCCCGTGGACAAGGTGATGGCGTCGGCCGCCGAGGCGGTCGCTGACATCCCGGACGGGTCGACTCTGTCCGTGGGCGGTTTCGGCCTGTGCGGAATCCCATCAGTGCTTATCGAAGCGCTGTTTCGGACGGGGAGGTCGGGGTTTGAAATCGTATCCAACAACGCCGGCGTGGACGACTGGGGTCTGGGAATACTGTTGAACGACGGGCGGATACGCCGGATTGTCGCGTCCTATGTGGGCGAGAACAAGGAGTTCGCGCGCCAGTATCTCAATGGGGAGCTGGAGGTCGAACTGACACCGCAGGGCACCTTAGCCGAGCGCATGCGGGCGGGAGGATCGGGCATTCCCGCGTTCTTCACCGCGACCGGAGTCGGCACTCAGATCGCTGAAGGCGGCCTGCCCTGGAAATACGATCGCGACGGCACCATCGCGAAGGCCTCCCCAGCCAAACCAACGCGAGTATTCACGACTCGGGAGGGTGATCGGGAATTCGTCCTCGAGGAGGCGATCGTCGCTGACTTCGGCCTCGTCCGTGCCTGGAAGGGGGACCGCCACGGCAACCTTGTATATCGCCGCGCAGCTCGCAACTTCAATCCGCTGGCAGCCATGTGTGGTCGTATAACCATCGCCGAAGTCGAGCACCTCGTCGAGCCTGGCGAGATCGACCCTGACGCCGTTCACACACCTGGAATATTCGTACAGCGCGTCGTCGCACTGACTCCCGAACAAGCTCAAGACAAACGCATCGAGAAGGTATGCACAAGATCGGCCGATCCTGCACAGCCGGCGCCCGCCGCCGGCGCGGGTGTTGACGGTGCATCATCCTCGGTGGGATCCGGAAATGGTGGCACGTAATGCCTTGGAGCCGTGAGGAAATGGCCACGCAGGCGGCCAAAGAATTGGCCGACGGCATGTACGTCAACCTTGGGATTGGACTGCCGACGTTGATTCCCAACCACGTTCCCGATGGCGTGGAGCTCGTCCTGCAAAGCGAGAACGGCATCCTGGGATTGGGCGCCTACCCGACCGATGCGGAAGTCGACCCAGACCTTATCAACGCCGGGAAGGAGACCGTCACGGTCAGGCGCGGAGCAAGCTTCTTTGATTCGGCGACCAGCTTCGGCATGATCCGCGGCGGCAAGGTCGATGTCGCGATCCTTGGCGCCATGCAGGTTTCGGCCACGGGCGACCTCGCGAACTGGATGATTCCAGGCAAGATGGTCAAGGGTATGGGCGGCGCGATGGATCTGGTTCACGGAGCAAAGCGGGTCATCGTTCTCATGGAGCATGTTGCCCGTGATGGCTCTGCCAAGATCGTCAACGAATGTTCGCTACCTTTGACAGGCCGGCGCGTCGTCGAACGCATCATCACCGATCTGGCGATCATCGACATAGATGGAGGAAAATTGCGCGTCGTGAAGATCGCGCCCGGCGTCACACCCGAAGACCTGAGGGCGGCCACCGAGCCGGCCCTGTCATTTTCTGCCGAGGTTCGGTAGATTTCCCGCAGTCATTGCAGCTGGGTCGCAAAGAAGGCCAGGATCCGTCGCCACGCGTCTTCGGCCTCCGGCTCCGAGTAGGCCAGTCCCGCAATGCGTTCGACGAAGCCGAAGGCCGATGGCACCGGGAAGTCGTTCATGAAGCTGTGCCCGACATCGGGGTATTCCTTCACATCATGAGGAATGCCCCCATCGGTAAACACCTTCTCCAGCTTGGCCGCTGCTCCTGGGAGCATGCGGTCCTTCGCGCCGTAGCTCGCCACGACCGGGCACGACTGGCGCAGCGTGTCAACGTCTTTCGGCAAGGTGCCGTAATTGGGTGCGGCCGCGTCGAACACACCGCGCGGCGCCAGCAGCAGACAGAATCCGCCGCCCATGCAGAACCCGACGGCGCCCACCTTCCCGGTGCATCGCTCGTCAGCGGCGAGATGCTCGCGGGCCGCAACCAAGTCATCGACCGCGGGTCCGTGGCCAGCCAGCTGCGACCTCATTGTGTCGATGATGCATCGCAGCTTCTGGCCACGCCGGTACAGCGCGGGCGCCAAAGAGAGATAGCCGTTGGACGCGAAGCGGTCGGTGATGCGCCGCAGGTCTGCGGTCATGCCCAACGCGTCCTGCACGACGACCACGCCAGGCCAGGGGCCATCTCCAGACGGGACCGCCAGATATGCGGGCAACGGCCCAGCCGGACAGTCGTAGTCGATGTTCGTCATGGGGCTACCCCTTCACCGTGAGGAGACGCAAAAACTGCTCATTTGTCGGCGTGCCGGCGGCTCAGCGCGTCAGGATCGTCGCGGCCGCGGTGCCCGGGGCGCCGTAAACCTGTGCGAACCCGACCTGGGGATCGCCCGGCACCTGGCGGTCGCCGGCCTCTCCGCGCAGCTGGCGGACCAGCTCATGGACCTGCCTTAAGCCCGACGCCCCAATCGGCTCACCGTTGGCGATCAGCCCGCCGTCGGTGTTCACCGGCATCGCACCACCGATCTCGGTGGCTCCGTCGGCCAGCAGCTTCTCCTGCTCGCCGTCGGCACAGAACCCGGCCTCGGCCATGTGGATGACCTCGGCGCCGGCGTCGGTGTCCTGCAGTTGAATAACGTCGACGTCTTCCGGTGCCACACCGGCATTTTCGAACGCGGCCTGCGATGCGTACACCGTCGGCGACACATCTTCATCGAGCGGGGCGGACGTCGCGTGCACCTCGTAGGCGCCGTAGCGACGGGTGCGAATCTCCGCTGCTTTCAAGTACACGGGCTTCGAGGTGAAGCGGTGCGCGATGTCCGCGTTGCACATGATCACCGCGGCAGCACCCTCGTCTGGCGCACAGAACATGTACTGCGTGAGCGGATAGTTCAGCACCGGTGAGTTCAGAATCTCTTCCTCAGGGATCGGCTTGCGCCGGAACGCGTTCGGATTGAGTGCTCCGTTGCGGAAGTTCTTGGCCGCCACCTTGGCGAGAGTTTCTTGGCTGATGCCATGGTCGTGGATGTAGCGGTTGGCCTTCATCCCGAAAAACTTCGTGGTGACGAACTGCCCGTTCTCGGCGTACCACTGCGGGAGCGCCAGCTTGCCCGGGTCGTCGGTGAACGCGCCGCGAGGGTGCTTGTCCAGGCCGATCGCGATCCCAATGTCGTACTTGCCCAAGCGAATTGTGTCAGCGCACAGCTGGGTCGCGCTGGCCGCGGTGGCGCACGCGTTGAACACGTCGGTGAAAGGGATCCCCGTCAACCCGACGAGCCGGGTCACGGCGTCGGGGTTGGATACCTCATAGCTGCCACCGACACCGAACTGGATGTCCCTCCACTCGATGCCGGCATCGTCGAGAGCGGCCTGAATCGCCTCCGCGCCCATCTGCATCGCGGTCTTGTCGAAGCGGCCGAACGGGTGCAGGCCCACGCCGATGATCGCCACATCATTCATCTGAAGAACTCCTCTGGCTCAGAGCGGCTGGAAGGCGAACGTCACGACCTCGTTGCCCTCATCGTCGGTGGTGAACGGGATCATGGTCAGCTCGACGTCCATCCCGAACTGAAGCTTCTCCGGATCGTTCTCGGTGAGGCGCCCCTCGACGCGGATCACGTCGTCGAGCTCAACGAGGCCGACCCCGAACGGGACGAAATCCTTGCCCGTCGCACCGGCATACGGCGCACCGGGCGGGAAGCCCTGAGTGGTCCACGCCACCAGCGTTCCCCGCCGCGGCAGCAGAATCTCCGACATGTCGGCGGCGCTGCACCTCGGGCAGTGGTCCTGCTTCGGAAATGCCGTCGCGCTACACGCGCCGCACTTGCTGCCGATGAGCTGCGGGTTTTCGTCTGGCCATGTGGATATCTCGGGTGCGAGCGCCTTCTGCATCGCACAATAGTATAATGGCATTACCCTAAAGCGGAAGTCAGATTCTCACAGGGCGGCGCCGAGCACATAATGGCCGTCGTCCGGATCGTGATACCAGCCGGATGCCGCGGCGGTCCCCCCGTCGACATGCAGGGTCTGACCGGTGACATACGAACTCAGGCCGGACGCCAGAAACACCGCCGCGCCTGCCATCTCGTCGACGTGGCCCGGGCGGCCCATCGGGATCATCAGGCCGGCTCGCTCCTCGAAGCCGGGCTGCGACATGGCCCGGATTCCCTCGGTGACGGTCAGGTCGGGAGCGAGGCCGTTCACCCGGATGCCGTGCGGAGCCAGCTCGAGTGCTGCGGTCTTCGTGAAGTTGACGACGCCGGCCTTGGCCGCGGCGTAGGCGGCATATCCGGGCGCAGCCCGAAATCCCTCGATTGTGCTGATGTTGATGACGCTGCCGCCGTGCCCGGACTCGACCATCGCCCGGGCCACCCGCTGAGTGCAGAGCAGCACGTGCGTCAGGTTGGACCGGATCAGCGCCTCCCACCCCCCAGGAGTCGTGTCGAGCAGCGAGGAGAAGAACACGCCACCGGCATTGTTCACCAGAACCGTCGGCACACCCAGTGTTTCGACGGTGGCAGCCATCGCAGCGTCGACCTGATCGGAGTCCCGGACATCGGTGACACATGCCAGTCCCCCGGCCTCGGCCGCTGCCGACTGCGCGGTGGCCTCGTCCTTCTCCCAGATTGCGACCGTGGCGCCGAACTCGGCGAACGCCGTCGCGATGCCGCGCCCGATGCCCGAACCGCCACCGGTGACGACGGCGACGCGGCCGTCGAGCGACACCGCGTCGCGCGTCAACACCATCAGGCGTTCTCGATCACGAGCTCACCGAAACTCTCGATCGCCTCCAAAGTGTGCGCCAGGCTGTCGCCCGGCAAGCCCACCTGCACCCAGGTCACCCCGATCGCCGCCAGCTTGTCGACGCCGGTCAGGTAGGCATCCGCGTTGAAGTCGGGCCGCCCCGGGCTGCCGCCGACGAAGTTGCTGAAGCTGATCTCGATCGACGCGGGGTCCCGCCCGGCCTCGTCGCAGCGGCGACGCAGGTCGTCGATGCCGTCACCGAGGCGCTCGATGGTGTCCATCGCCGCGGTCCCGGCCGTGTTCGCGAGCACAGCCGGCGCAGGGAACGGGCACCAGCCGTCCCCGTGTGTGACCACTCGCTGTCGGGCCTTGCCCGTGTTGCCCCCGATCCAGATGGGCGGGTGCGGTGTGCTGACGGGTCGCGGGTGAGCGGTGATCCCCCTGGCCGTGAAGTGCCTGCCCTCGAAACTGACGTCGTCGGTGGTCCAGATCGCCCGGATCACGTCCAGCGCCTCGTCGACCAATTCGTTCCGCTCGCCGAAATCGACTCCGAGAGCGGCGAACTCACGCTTGAGATAACCCACGCCGACGGCGAGCGTGAACCGGCCGCCGGAAAGGAGATCCAGTGTCGCCCCTGACTTGGCCACCAGGAACGGGTTGCGGTACGGCAGCACCACGATGTTGGGGATGAGCCGAATCGTCGTGGTCCGCGCCGCGGCGAATCCCATCGCGACGAACGGGTCGAGGGCATCGTGTCCGCCCGCCTCGAGCCATCGCTGCGTGGGCGCCGGGTGGTCGGTGAAGCCGAAGCCGTGGAACCGCGCGGCCTCGGCCGTCGCCGCAACCTCGGCGACGCCGGGACCCGAGACAAGCTCCGGGTTATAGGGGTGGCTGATGATCGGGTACGTGATCGCGTATCGCATCTGTTCCCTGTCTTCGATCGCCCGCGGTTACGTGATTATCCGGAGATGATAATTTCATTCTCATGTATCAGCGTCGATACCCCGCCGCATCATGGGCAGCATGACAGCGCTGTCTCTCCTCGAGCCCGGTGACGGCTTGCCGCGCGGCGTGCAGGGAGCCGCCGACCCGCGTTTCGCGAGCGTCATCCGCTTGTTCACCCAGCTGTTCCCCGGCAGGCGATTCGGTGGTGGGGCGCTTTCGGTGTACATCGACGGTCATCCCGTCGTCGATGTCTGGACGGGATGGTCGGACCGAAAAGGCGAGGTTCGGTGGGATGCCGACACCGGCGCGATGGTGTTCTCGGCGACCAAGGCGTTGGCATCGACGGTCATTCACCGGCTGGTCGACCGAGGCCTGCTGTCCTACGACGAACCCGTCGCCGCGTACTGGCCGGAGTTCGGGGCCAACGGCAAGTCGGAAATCACCGTGCGCGACGTGTTGCGCCATCGAAGCGGGCTGTCGCACCTGAAGGGCGTCACCAAGACGGAGTTGATGGATCACCTGCTGATGGAGGGACGGCTAGCGGCCGCTCCGGCCGATCACCTGAAGGGCGCACCCGCCTATCACGCGCTGACTTACGGATGGCTGTTGTCGGGGTTGGCCCGATCGGTGACGGGCAAGGGCATGCGCGAGCTGATCCGCACCGAGCTGGCGCGTCCGTTGAACACCGACGGCTTGCACCTCGGCCGGCCACCCGCCGATGCGCCGACCAAGGTCGCGCAGATCCTCGCGCCGCAGAGGACCCGACCCAACCCGCTGTTCAACTTCGTCGCGCCGAAAGTGGCGGGGCTGCCGTTTTCTGGCGCACTCGGTTCGATGTACTTCCCCGGCATCAAATCCCTTGTGCAGGGCGACATCCCGTTTCTCGACGGAGAAGTTCCGGCTGCCAACGGCGTCGTCACCGGTCGTGGTCTGGCCAAGATGTACGCCGCGATCGCCAACGACGGCAAGATCGACGGAAAGCGGTTCCTGTCAGCCGAACTGGCCCGCGGCCTGACGGGTAAGCCCCGGGCCTTACCCGACCTGAACATGATCGTGCCGATGCCATTCCACCTCGGCTATCACGAATCCCCGGTTCCCGGCTTGCTGAAGGGATTCGGTCATGTCGGCCTGGGCGGAACCCTCGGATGGGCCGATCCCGAGACCGGTAGCGCGTTTGCCTTCATACACAACCGACTCTTGACGCCGATGCTGTTCGACATGGGTTCATTCGCGGTGCTGGCCCGGCCGCTGCGCGCCGCGATCGGTACCGCCCGTGCGTCGGGCGCTCTCGTGGTTCCCGAGTTCGGCGCGCCTTACCCCAAGCCGGTAAGGAAGCGCGCCGCCAAGCGCAGTGCTGCCGTGGCGAGTGGTTAGCTTTGGGCGGCAACGCCTTTGGTCTCAGTCGGGTGGTACAGGGAGAGCTGGGCATTGCGGAATGTAGTCGATGTCGGGGGATACCCAGTCGTGCCACTGTTTGTGACTCATGTTCGTCGTGAGCTTGTCGCATAGCAATCCGGGCCACGCGGTCGGCCCAGGCCACAGTCGCACCGTCGTATCCGCGCTGCCGGAGAGAATCCGGCGCCCGTCGGGACTGAACGTCACACTGTGCACCGCGTCGTCGTTCCCCTGCAGCGGCGGACCGATCTGCTGGCCGGTGGTTGCGTCCCACACTCGCACCGTGTTGTCGCCACCGCCGGAGACGATCCAGTGCCCATCGGAACTGAAGGCCACACTGAACACCGCATAGCCGTGGCCGACGAGCGGAGCGCCAATCGGCCGGCCGGTATCGGCGTCCCACATCCGTATTGTCCTATCCAGGCTGCCGGACAGGATCCGACGCCCGTCGGGACTGAACGCCACACCTGTCACGTCCCACGTATGGCCCTTCAGCGGGGCACCGATCGGCCGGCCGGTATCGGCATCCCACACCCGTACCGTCTCGTCGCGGCTGCCGGACACGATCCGACGCCCGTCGCGACTGAACGCCACACTGAGTACCGCGTCGGTGTGTCCGGTCAGCGGGGGACCGATCTGCTGGCCGGTGGTTGCGTCCCACACTCGCACCGTATTGTCGTCATTGCCGGACACGATCCGACGTCCGTCGGGACTGAACATCACACTGAAAAAAGTGTCGGTGGACCCGGAAAGCACTCTGCGGATCGGTTGACCGCTGTCGGCATCCCACACCCGCACCGAGTCGTCGCCACCGGACACGATCCGGCGCCCGTCGCGACTGAACGCCACGCTGAACACCCGGGCGTTATCCGTGCGCAGCACCGCGATCGCCCGGCCGGTGTCGGTGTCCCACAGTCGCACCGTGTCGTCAGTGCTTCCGGAGACGATCCGGCGCCCGTCGGGACTGAACTCGGCGCTGAACACGGGGGCCTCGTGGCCGGTCAACGGGGCACCGAGCGGCTGACCGGTGTCGGCGTCCCACACCCGCACCGTCTCGTCGCGGCTGCAAGAGACAATCCGGCGCCCATCGGGACTGAACGCCACACTGAACACCACGTCAGTGGGGCCAGTCAGCGGGGCACCGAGCGGGTGACCGGTGTCGGCGTCCCACACCCGCACTGTATTGTCGCGGCTGCCGGAGACGATCCGATGCCCGTCGGGACTGAACGCCACACTGAACACCGCGTTGGTGTGCCCGCTCAGTGAGGCAGCGATCGGGACGCCGGTGTCGACATTCCACACCCGCACCTCGTTGTCGCTGCTGGCGAACACGACCCGGCGACCGTCGGGACTGAACGCCGCACTGAACACCGGCAGGGTGACGGGCAGCGGAGTACCGATCAGCCGCCCGGTGTCGGCCTCCCACACCCGCAGCGATTCTTCGTTGGCGGCCGCGATCCGGCGCCCGTCCGCACTGATCGCCACACTGTCCACCGGGGTGGTGCCAGCCAGCGGGGCGCCGATCGGCTGGCCGGTGTCAGCGTCCCACACCCGCACCGTCGTGTCCTTGCTACCGGACACGATCCGGCGCCCGTCCGCACTGATCGCCACATTGTCAATCTCGTCGGTGTGGCCGCGCAGCGGGGCGCCGATCGGCCGGGCGGTGTCAGCGTCCCACACCCGCACCGTATTGTCACGATTGCCCGACGCGATCCGGCGCGCGTTTGGACTGAACGCCACAGTGATCACATCACCGGCGTGGCCAGTCAGCGGTGCGCCGATCAGTCGGCCCGTGTCGGCGTCCCACACCCGCAGTGTCTTGTCGTCGTCGTCGCTGGTGACGATGCGGCGGCCGTCGGGGCTCACCGCCCTCAGGGGGGTCTGGGGTGCCGGGATGATCTTGATCGTGCCTTGTCGCGCGACTACCGCCGCCAGCAGCGCGCTGATCTCGGTGGCGGGTGAAATCAGGGGTGCGGCCAGGATCTGTTGAATGGCGCGCACGTCGCCGCCGGCGGTGAGACCGGCCAGCATGGCCTGGCCCTGCGACGTCAGTTTCAACGCGACCGCGTCGCGGGTCCGCGCGTCAGCCTGGTGCTTGGCGTGGTTGGCTTGGACGAAGCCGACAACCGCTATCGCGCCGCCGATAACCGCAAGGACTGCGATGATCGCAGTGCCGGCGAGGACGGCGCGCAGGATTCTGGCGCGTTTGCGGAGGTCCGCGGAGTGGGCCTCGGCGGTGTGTTGGCGTTCCTGGGCGTGGCGCAGTTCGGCGTTACGGCGTTCTTCGTCGGCGGCAATCCTGTCGTTCTCAGCCAGACGCGATGCGGCCAGGTAATTGGCGGCGTGTGCCAGCCGCTCTGCGAATCCGGTTGTGTTGATGAGGGTTTCGGCATCGGTCAGGCGGGTGCCGGTCAGCAGCCAGTCGGTGCTGTGGTCACTGGTGATCCAGGCGGCGTTGGCGCGTTCGATGTCGTCAGCGGTTTTGAGGTCGGCGCGTTGTTCGCGCAGCCAACCGTCCAAGTCGTCCCATTGGCGCAGAAGGCTTTCCAGGGCGACCTCGACGACGGTCTCGTCCGGAAAGTCGCGGACACGCCTGTCCTTGACCATAAGCCGCTTGTCGACGAATTTGTCGATGAGCGGGCGACTGGGCGCGGGCAGTTCGTCCCAGCGGGCCAATCGGCGAAGTGGTTGGTCGGTGTCGGGGTTGATGGTGGCCAGCCACGGAATGAACGCCTGGCGCAACAGCTGCAGTTGAATGGCTCGCTCGTTAGGGTCGACCGCGAGGATCTCATCGATTTCGGTTTGCACGACGTGGCGCATGCCACCCATCTGCTCGTACTGGTTCAGGGTGAGTTCCCCGGTGCCCCCGTAGTCGGTGTACAGCCGGGCCAGCGTCAGCGACAACAACGGCAGGATATCCCCACCTCCGGAGGCATCGGCCGTGGCTTCGGCCAGCAGTGCGTCCTGAAGGTCGGAGTCGATGCGCAACCGGTGGCCGGCCTCGGTTGCCCGCCGGGCGGGGCCGGTGATGACGTCTTTGAACTGGGTGGCCGGCATCGGTTTGAGGTCCTCGAACACCACTGAGGTGACTTCGGCCAACTCGGGGGCGGTCTGCAACGTCTCAAACCGGTCCGTGCGGATGGTCGCGGCCACGATCAGACCATGCTTGGCGAGTTGACGGATCAGGCGCAGAAATGTGGCGGCCTCATCGCCGGCATCGGCCGTGAACAGTTCCTCGGCCTGATCCAGTGGAAGCACGATCGCCGGCGGAGGCTGCTGCGCGTCGGTGTGCAGTAGCCGGGCCGCCGCTGCGTCTTGCGACTCGGCCAGCCAATCACGGATCCGTTCGGCATCCCCGCCGGCGCAGGCGGCTTTGATGTCACCCAACGCTGGACCGCCCAACCCGAGCCGGTCCCGGGTGTCGTGAATCGCGGCGGCCAGCCCGGTCGGGCCGGTCAGCACCGCCCGTTGGGGGCGCACAATCCCGAGGAGGAGATACCGGCGGTCCTCGCGGCGCAGCCGCGGCAACACCCCGGCGCGCAGGAAAGACGACTTGCCCGTCCCGGACGGACCCAGGATCACGAACAGTGTTTCGATCCCGGATTTGCGCATTCCCCGAATCGCGTCGAGGCTGCGCACGATCGCTGCGTCGCGGCCGAAGAACACCCCGGCGTCGACTTCATCAAAGGGCTCCCAGCCCCGGTACGGCGCCCGACCCGCATCCCCGGGCGGGGGCCACACAAACGATTCCGCTCCGATTCCCGCCCCCCGGATGCCGTCGCGCAACCGCAACAGTCCTTCGGTGGCAAGCTGCACGGGCGGCCCATCAGGCACCTCGATGCTTGTCATCGGCCCGTCGCCGAAGAGATCGCAGCGTTGCCACTCCGCCGTAATGTCTTCACCCGCAGTCGGTTCCAGCCGAACGCAAAAGATCTGCTTGTTCAAATTCTCCGCAGTCAAGTATTCGGTGCGGCAGTTCGATGAGGCATCCCAGCGTGGGGAGACCAAGCAGATCACCGCCTCACAGCGGGCATTCGCGCGTTTGAGGGCGTCTTTCCAGCGCACCCCTGTAGCGATCCCGGTCCGGCGGTCCAGATCCAGAAAGATTTCATTCGCCAGCGGCGGATCCTGATCGGCCAACCACGCCTTCAGCGCGACCGCCTCGCGCCAATCCGCGCTGGAATGACTCAAGAAGATCCGCGACACCACGGGCCCCTTCGCAGCGCGTCATCGTAGAGCCCGGGAAAAGTCCAGGCCACCGGCACTACCTTAGAGGTTTGCCGTCGTGATCGCGCTTCACCTCTAGATCGACGCGCCCTCCGGCGCATAGCCCAATGCGGCCTTGATCTCCAGGTACTCGTTGAAGCCGAACTCGCTCCATTCGCGACCGTTGCCGCTTCGCTTGTAGCCACCGAACGGAGAGTTCAGGTCGAAGGCGTGGTTGATCGCAACCGCCCCGGCACGGATCCTGCGCGACAGGGCACGGGCCGCATCGAGGTCGGCCGCCGAAACATAGCCATATAGCCCGTAATCGGTGTCGTTGGCGATCTCCACGGCCTGGTCGACATCGTCGTAGCCGAGGATGCACAGCACCGGCCCGAAGATTTCCTCACGGGCGATGGTCATGTCGTTGGTGACGTTCGAGAAGATGGTGGGCTTGACGTAATAGCCGGTGTCCAATCCCTCCGGACGACCCGAACCGCCGGCCACCACCGTGGCGCCTTCATCGATGCCCTTCTGGATCAGGCCCTGGACCTTGTCGAACTGGGCCTTCGACGCCACCGGCCCGATCGCCGTCTTATCGCTCGTATCGCCGACCTTGACGCCTTCGGCCACGCGGCGTGCTATCGCGGCGGCTTCTTCCAGGCGGGCATTCGGCACGAGCATCCGCGACGGCGCGTTACAGCTCTGACCGGAGTTGACCATCATGGTGGCAACGCCCGCGCCGACACTCTCTGCAAACTTCTCGTCGTCGATGACGATGTTCGGGCTCTTGCCGCCGAGTTCCTGGGTGACCCGCTTGACAGTCGCGGCCGCGTTCTTCGCGACGTCGACGCCGGCGCGGGTCGACCCGGTGAAGGAGACCAGGTCGATGTCGGGATGGCTCGAAATGGCAACGCCCACACCGGCACCGTCGCCGAAGACCATGTTGTAGACGCCGGCCGGTACACCCGCCGCGTCCATGATTTCGGTGAAGATCTGGCCCGAGTACGGCGCAACTTCCGACGGCTTCAAAACCATGGTGCAGCCGGTGGCCAGCGCCGGGAAGACCTTGCAGGCGATCTGGTTGACCGGCCAGTTCCACGGCGTGATCAGGCCACACACGCCGATTGGCTCCTTGACCACCAACGTCGTGCCGTGCTGTTCCTCGAAGGAGAAGTTCTTCAGCACGTCGATGGCTGTCATGAGCTGGCCCATGCCCATGCTGACCTGGGGGCCGGCGGCCAACGATGGCGGCGCACCCATCTCTTCCGAAATAGCGTCGGCCAGGTCACCGGCACGCTTCTGGTATTCGGCGAGGATTGCCTGCAGCAGGTCCAGGCGCTCTTCGCGGCTGCTCACCGACCACGTCGCGAACGCCCGTCGCGCCGCAGCTACGGCCTTGTCGACGTCAGCCGCGGAACCCAGCGAGATCTTGCCGGACACTTCCTCGGTCGTCGGGTTGTCGACGTCCAGGGTCTTCGGCTCGACCGGGTCGACCCACTTGCCGTCGATGTAGAACTTCAGATATTCACGCATGGCAATCTCCTCTTACTGCGTGCCTTCTGCATACCACGTCCTGAACTCGTCGTACTTCGGCATCTCCTCCGAGTTGGCCTTCGGATCGATGCAGACATGGACGACGGCCGTCCTGCCGCTAGCGTAAGCCCGCTCGATCGCCGGACCCAGGTCTTCTTCCTTCTCAACGTACTCGCCGTGGCAGCCAAAGCCCTCGGCAATCTTGTCCATGCGGACGTCCTTGCTCCAATGCACCCCGGGCTGCGGTGACGGCTGCTCGAAAGTGCGCTTGTAGACGCCGACTTCGAGGCCCCACTGGTGATCGACGCCCACGACGCACACCAGCGGCAGGTTCTGGCGTGCAGCTGTCTCCAGTTCTGCGATGTGAAACAGGAACGCGGAGTCGCTGGTCAGCAGCATCACCGGCCGCTTGCCGCCTTCGGCGACCGAAGCGCCGACCGCATAAGGCAATCCCGTGCCGAGGTGGCCGAAGTTCTGGTTCCAGATGACGTCGCGCGGCTTGGCCTGCGAGTAGGTCCACTGAAAGATCACCGTAGCGCCGCCATCCCGCACCATGATGCCGTCCTTCGGGAACGCCTTGGTGGCCTCGACGACGAAGCGTGCGGGGTGCACCGGAGTTCTGCCCGTCGGCGCATTCTCCGCCAGCTGTGCCAATTCCTCGGCGTCGTTCTTGATCAGCACGTCCAGATCGGGCGACGGTGAACGCGGACTATCTCTCAACGCCTCAACAAGCTGCGGCACGACGCCGCGTAGGTCGCCTACCAACGGCACGTCCACCGGACGGTTCACACCGATCGCGACCGGATCCTGCTCGACGTAAACCCACTTGCGAGTGGCATTATTCTCCGCCCAGTGCCGAGTCTTGCCATAGTGCACCGGCTCGCCGAGCTCGGTGCCGAGTGCGACGCAGAGATCCGACTTGACCACAGCTTCGACAGCCGATGGTGAGAAGCCGTAGGCGAACGTGCGGTCCTCGAGCCCCGCGATGAACGACGTACCGCCTGACGTTTGGATCACCGGGCACGCCATCAGGTCGGCGAGCTCCTTGACTGCCGCACCGGTGCGCGACGTGTGTACGCCGTGCCCGACGAGCAGGATCGGGCTCTTGGCCTCGCTGATCAGCCTTGCTGCCTCAGCGATTTCGCGCGCACCCGCGCCCTGGTCAACGAGCCGATACCGGTTCGGCGGCAACGGATCCGGCACGTCCAACTCTTCCAGGATCACGTGCGACGGGAACTCGATGTAGGACGGACCCGGCGTACCGGACATCGCGCGGCGGATCGCCTCACGCACGATCTCGTCGGTCTGGTCGGCGTACTCGATGGACGAACTGTACTTCACCGACGGCGTGAAAAGCGCTTCCTGCTGGACGAATTGGATGCGTCCGCGGCGCACCCGCCGCTCGGTGATGCGGGCCCGCTGGCCGCCGAGAAAGACCACCGGCGAGTTCTCCACGTACGCACACATCATTGCCCCGGCAATGTTGGCGACACCCGGTCCAAGCGTGCCGATGCACAGGCCGGGCTTCCCCGTCATCCGCGACGCCGCCTCCGCCATGAACCCGGCGCTCAACTCGTGGTGCGGCGCCACCACCGACCAACCGCGCGCGTCGGCCTCGGAGAACATGTGCACGAAGTTCGGGTCCGGGATGCCGAACAGTGTGTTGACACCCTCGGCCTCGAACAGGTCCAGTATGCGTTTGTAAACGGGGACACCCATGTTCGTTACTCCTGAATAGTGTTGATGTACCGCTCTGCAAGGTGTTTTCGATGAGCTGCGGGCGAGCCGAAGAGCGAACGATTGAGCGCCGCGCGTTTCAGATAGACGTGGATGCCGCTCTCCCAGGTGTATCCGATGCCACCGTGCAATTGCATTGCTTTGCCTGCGATTTCGACCGCCACGCCACAGGCGTAAGACTTCGCCATCGAGGCCGCCGTTGTCGCCGGACGATGATCGGCGACGGCGTCCACGGCGGCCCGGACAAGTTGGCGTGCAACGGACGTCTTCACCAGCATGTCGGCACACGCATGCTTGACAGCCTGAAACGATCCGATCGGGCGGCCGAACTGCTGGCGCACACCGGCATAGGACACCGTCGCCGAGAGCATCGCTTCGGCCAGCCCGAGGCTGTCGCAGGCGACCGCCACGGATGCTCGGTCACGCAACCGCTGCGCTTGCGATCCTGGATCACCGTCGAACGACCACACCGACGATTCCTGCAATCGGACGTCGTCGGCGTTCACCGCGGCGAACTGACGGGTGCCGTCGAGCACGGGTTGTCCGGTGATCGACAGTCCGGGCGCGTCGGCCGGGACGTCGACGATCACCGCGGTACCGGCGGGCTCGTCGGCGAGCAGCAGTAGCCGGCCCGCGTTGCCGGCATCCGGCACGAACACCGACCGCCCGTTGAGCCGTAATCCCTTCGCGGTCTTTTGCATCGCGAACGGCGCACTGCCACTGATGGTTTCGTGATCACTGGAGACTGCTACGGCAATGGGGACAGCACCTAAGACGACGTCTTTGAGCAGAACGTCGCGGAACCTGTTGGGCTGCAGTGCTGTCAGCGCCCCGACACCGAGAACAGCGCCGCCGAAGTAGCCGCTCCGTGCGGCGGCACGGCCCATTTCCTCGACGATGATCGCCACCTCGCGGAATGTCGCACCCGCCCCGCCGGCTGCGTCGGGTGCCTCCAACCCGAGCCAACCCACCTGCGCGAGCAGAGGAATGTCCGCGTCAGGGTTCTTCGCCAGCAGGTCGGTTGCCACCGACCGGAGTTCGGCGTGGATGTCGGAATATTCGCGCGCCATCACGGTACCGCTGGTTCTCGGGGCAGCCCCAGACCGCGCTCGCCGATGATGGAGCGCTGTATCTCACTGGACCCACCGGGGATCGTCCATTCCCAGGAGCCGATGAAGTCGAGCATCCACGAACCCGACTCCCATCCGCTGGACATCGGTTTGGTGAGTTGCGTGTGGGCGGCGAGTCCGCCGATCTCGGCGCCGAAATCGGTGAGCCGTTGCAGCAGTTCGCTGTAGAAGAGTTTGACGATCGAGGCGTCGGCAGGGCCGGCCTCCCCGGCCTCGTTGCGCTGCACCAGATCCCGGCACATGCTGCGCAGGCCGGTGATCTCGGTCTCGAACTGTGCCAGTCGGTCTTGCACTACGGCGTCGTTGATCAGCCGGGTCTGCCGGCACGCCTCGACCAGCCAACGGAACCCGGCGTGCCCGAGGCGCTCGGCGAGTTCGGCCATCGTGAGTCCCCGCTCGGCGCCCAATGTCGCTTGGGCCACCTGCCATCCCGCGTTCTCCGCACCGACGAGGTTGGCCGCCGGGATCTTCACGTCGTCGAGAAAGATCTCGCAGAAATGTGAATCGCCGACGGCGTTGCGGATCGGCCGCACATCGACGCCCGGGGTGCGCATGTCGAGCAGAAAGTATGAAATGCCTTTCCGTTTGGGCGCATTCGGGTCAGTTCTGGCCAGCAGCAGACACCAGTCGGCGTGCATGCCGCCGCTGGCCCACAGCTTCTGCCCGCTGACGGCATAGTCATCGCCATCCTTGCGGGCCGACGTGCGCAGGCTTGCCAGATCGGATCCGGCCTCGGGTTCGGAGAACCCCTGGACCCAGATCTCGCCGTCGAGAATCGCCGGAAGGTGGCGCCGTCGGTGCTCTTCGGTACCTGCGGCGAGCAATGTCGCTGCGGCATGGTGAATTCCGACGAACGCGAGGACCAGTCTCGGGGCGTCGTGTGCGGCCAGCTCCTGGTAGAGGACGATCTGCTCTGCGACGGACATCCCGCCGCCCCATTCACGCGGCCAGTGCGGCACCGCGAATCCGGCAGAGCGCAGTTCTTGAAACCACCACTTCTGGAAGCTGACGAACTCGTCGTCGCCGACATTCGTCTGGGACGCTCGCCAGTCCGCCGGGATGTGTTCCGCGCACCAAGTCCCCACGGCGGCTCGGTACTCGTCGAGGTCAGCAGTCGATGTCATGCGCGTTTCGACTTCTTCTGGAACGCGAGGAGTTTCTCCCGATGCTCATCGGTCTGCATGGTGACCCTCTCGGCGGCGAAACCGGCCTGCATCGGGCCGCCGAGCACTTGAGACAGGTACATGTTGACCACGCGTTTGGTGCCCTGCAGCGCTTCCGTGGGCTGAGCGGCCAGACGATCGGCGAGCTTGCGCGCCTGTGCCATCAGGTCCTCGGGTGCGACGGCGCGGCTGGCCAGTCCGAGCTCGACCGCAGTGTTGGCAGGAATCCGGTCGCCGGTGTAGAGGTACTCGCGCGACCTCATGATCGGTGAGAGCAGCGGCCACAACGCCGCACCGCCATCTCCGGCGACCAATCCGACCGCGACGTGGGGATCCGCGAGATACGCGGCCTCAGAGATCAGCATGATGTCGCACAGCAACGCGATACTGCAGCCCAAGCCGACCGCCGGGCCGTTGACCGCGGCAATCACCGGCAACGGGAAACGCAGCATCTCCTCGATGATCTGCGCTCCCTCCCGGATGCTCTCGTCGCGGGCGACCGGGTCGTCGAGAAACGTGGTGATCCAGTTGAGATCGCCACCGGCGCTGAATGCGCGCCCGGCGCCGGTCAAGATGACGACCTTGGCCTCTTTGTCCGAGGCCAGCTGCCGCCAGACGTTGGCCAGCGCCCAGTGCAGCGCTTCGTTGGTGCAGTTGAGTTCGTCGGCCCGGTTGATGACGACGGTGCGTACCGCGCCGTCCGCCTCGACTGTGAGTTCGTCGGGCAAGTCGTATTTCATGAGAACAGTCCCGTCAATGCGCGTCCGCCAAGCCGGCGGGTCAGGCAGTCGCGAGTTGCCGAGAGGCCCAGTGGAAGTCGCCGCAGCGGCTGGCTGTACCGCGACAGCCACGACAGCGTCGTCTCGTCGCAGAAACCGACCGCACCGTGCAGCTGGTGGCATACCCGGAACACGACTTCGGCGGCCTCGATCGCAGCCATCCGCAGCGCGAGCGCATCGTCGAGGGCTTCGTCACGGCCGGTGCCGATGCTCCACAGCGCGTGTTTAGCAAGGATGTCGAGGCCGCTGCGTTCGACTTCGGCGTCGGTCAGCTGGAACTGGACACCCTGGAACGACGACAGCGTCTGGCCGAACTGCTTGCGCAGCCCCACATGTGCAACGGTGAGTTCGATCGCGCGGTCGAGCATTCCCAGCAGCGTCCAACACGGGAGCGCGAGGCCCAGCGGGACGTCGACCGCGCCGTTGCTGTCGACGGCCGACAACTCCAGTGCCGCCACGAACCCCGGGCGGACCGTGGACTGACCGACCACCGTGCTCCGACTGCCGTCCAATGTCACTGCGGTCCAGCGGTTCTCGAGGCCGACCACCGCTCCTTCGGGCGCATTGTCTGCGACAACGATCAGCCCATCGACGTCGAGGTCGGTTGGCCGGGCCAGCCGCTCGGCTACCGGGTAAGGCAGCGCCCAGTACCCTGCGCTTCGGCACAGAGCCGCGGCGGCCTCGAGCGAGTCGATGTCCGTGCGGGCGTCGAGCTCCCACGCGCCGAGCTCTCTGAGCGTCGACGCGACGAGGGATTCGCGGATCTCGGGTTTGGCCTCGGCATCTTGCAACAGTTGGTCGCCGCCGGCTGCTTCGAACGCGCGTAGCGCCTGCCGCCCATATTCTTTGGCTTCGTCGCCCAGATCGAGGATCATGTCACCGCCAGCATCGCGCGGGAAAGCAGGATGCGCTGCATTTCGATGCTGCCGGATGACACGGTGGACGCTTGCGAGTAGCGCCAGTGGTCTTCCACCTCGGCGCGGAAGGACCCCGACGCCTCGTTATCGGCCTTGTCGTCGCGGGGAAGGGCCGCGATGATCTCCATCAGTACCTCGGCGCTGTCCTGGTCGAGTTTGGTCACCGCGATCCGATATGCCGCAGCGTCACCGGGTTTCACGCGCCCAGAGCTCTGCAGCGACACGACCCGGTAGGCGAGCAACCGTGCGCGGCGGCAGTGGGTCAACATCCGTGTCCAGCGTCCGCGGAGCTCGTCGGGCAACTCCTCCCAGCGATCGCCGAGCACCACGGGTGCAGCGGCGAGCAGCCGTTCACACCGCGCATACCGTGCGATTCCGACGCGCTCGAACGACATCACGTCCTGGACGATCGACCATCCGTTGCCCACTTCGCCGAGCACATCGGCTTCGGTGACTCGCAGATCGTCGAAGAAGACCTCGTTGAGGTGATGCGGACCCATCATGCAGCGGATGGGTCTCACCTGGATTGCCGGATTGTCCATCGGCACCAGGAATATGGTCAGGCCTTGCTGTTTCTTCTCTCCCTTGGAGGTTCGCGCGAGCAGGAAGCACCACTGGGCCATCGTGGCGTAGGACGTCCAGATCTTCTGGCCGCTGACGAGCCAGCCGTCCCCGTCTCGCCGGGCCGCCGTGCGCAGGGATGCGAGGTCCGACCCGGCCTCGGGTTCGGAAAAGCCCTGGCACCAGATGACCTCGCCGCGAGCGATCGGCGGCAGGTGTTCGCGCTGCTGCTGCTGCGTGCCGTGGCGCATGATGATCGGCCCCACCCAGTTCACGCCCATGTACTGGGCGCCGCGGGGCTCGTGATGCGCCCACATCTCCTCACGGACAACGGTCTGCTCCCACACCGAGGCCCCGCCACCCCCGAACTCCTCGGGCCAGGACAGGCAAAGCAGCCCCCGCTCGGCGAGCAACCGGCAGAACCGTTGAGCCACTTCCAAATCCGCGGAATCATCGGTGAACGCGCCGAGAAAGTCCTCGGGCACATGGGCTTTCACGAGCTCCCGAAGCTCGCCGCGAAGCCGCGTCGCCGCCGGGCCCATCTCAAAGTCCACAGTCGCCCCCTATCCCGATCCCAACATGGGTTCTGTGTCCGCAGCGGGCAATCCGAGTTCCTCGAGCACCGCCGACGTGTCCGCACCCAACTCCGGGGTCGGACCGGCAACTCGCCCCGGTGTGCGCGAGAACCACGTTGGCACACCGGGAAAGCGCACCGGGCCGTACTGGGTCTCGACCGTCTCGAACATGCCGACTGCGTTCAAATGAGGGTTGTCGAACAATGCATCGGGAGTATTCAGCGGCGCAGCGGGTATCTCGAGTTCGCGGAACAGCGTCAGCCATTCCTCGGTCGATCGCTCCTTCATGGTTTCGGCCACCAGCGCGTACACCGTGTCGATCTGGCGTGCCCTGCGCTCGAGTGTGGCGTACAGGTCACTGGCCCATGGCGGCCGCACGGCGTCGATGAAAGCGTTCCAATGCTTGTCGTTGTAGATCAGTGCGGCGATGTGGCCGTCCTTGGTGCGGTACGGCCGCCGGTTGGGCGCCACCGTGCGCGGATAGACCGCGGGGCCGAGCGGAGGGTCGAACATCGCACCGTTGGCATGTTCGACGAGGATGAACGACGCCATCGTCTCGAACATGCTCACCTCCACCTCCTGCCCCTCGCCGGTGCGCTCGCGGTGGAACAGCGCCATCATCGTGGCGTACAGCGCGGTCAGCCCCGCTACCTTGTCCGCCATGATCGTGCCGACGTAGTTCGCTTCGCCGGTCAGCTGTTCTTGGACTGCCGGTAGTCCGCACTCGGCCTGGATGGTGTCGTCGTAGGCCGGCCGGTCGCGGTCGGGTCCACGACGCCCGTATCCGTAGCAGTTCGTGTAGACGATCGCCGGGTTGATCGCCGCGACTTCGGCATAACTGAACCCGAGTTTGGCGACCGCCTTGGCCCGCATCGAGTGGATGAACACGTCGGCCGTCTCGATGAGCGCCCGCAGGGCGGTCTTGCCGGCTTCAGAACGCAGATCCAAGACGACGCTGCGCTTGCCGCGGTTGACATTCACGAACACCCCGCTCATCCCGGGCGCCGGACCGACCGAGATGAACCGGGTGTTGTCGCCTTCGGGCGGCTCGACCTTGATCACGTCGGCACCCATGTCGGCCATGATCTGAGTGCAGTACGGTCCCATCACCATTGCGGTGAGATCGACCACCCGCACTCCGGCGAGCGGTCCGCTAGCCATGGTGTGCTCCCGCCATTGCGAAGCTGTAACGAATATGGTCTGAATGCCCTTCGGGCACAATGGGAAACATCACCGGGTCGGAGACATCGCAGATGGCGTCGATCTGCTCACCGACCTCCTCGATGGTCCAGGACGGACGATAGACACCAGGCGATTCGGCGACCACCGCCCGGGCGACTCGGCCCGCAATAGCGATGAGCATCTCCCCTGTGATGGAACAGGATTCGTGAGCCAGCCACCCCACGACGGGCGCCACCAAATCGGATCCCATCGGGGGGTACGCCGACGTGTCGAGACCTTCGGCCATTCTCGTCACTGCTGCCGGAATGATGACGTTGCACTTCACGCCATCGGCGGCGCCTTCCAGCGCGACGACATTGGACAGCCCGAGGATCCCGGCCTTTGCGGCTGCGTAGTTCACGACGCCGTGGTTGCCGTAGAGCCCGCCGACGGACGAGGTCAGCACGACACGTCCGTACCCGGCCTCGCACATGAGCGGGAACGCGGGGCGGACGACGTGGAACGCCCCGCGCAGGTGCACGTCCACGACGGCGTCGAAGTCCTCGTACGTCATCTCCTTCAACGATCCTCGGCGCACGTTGCCGGCGTTGTGGACCAGGATGTCGATGCGCCCGTAGTTCTCGAGCGCGGTCTGGATGACCGCGCCGCCGCCCGCTGCGGTCGCCACCGATTCGGTGGATACGACGGCATCGCCGCCCGCTGCGGCGATCTCGCGCACCACGTCGTCCGCGGGGCCGGCGTCGATGCCGTCGCCGGTCAGGCCGCCGCCCGGATCGTTGACGACGACCTTGGCGCCCCTCGACGCGAGCAGCGTGGCGTACGCACGCCCGAGTCCGCGACCGGCGCCGGTGACGACGGCAACGCGATCGTCGAACCTCAATTCAGACATTCACGGTCCCAGTACCAGACCTTCGAGGTCACCCTTTTCGCGCCACTCTCTGATCAAGTCGTCGAACGCATAGAACCCCGGCGCGTACGGCTCGCCGATGGCGGAGCGGATGCCCTCACCGCCGCCGCCACCCTCGTTGTTGTAATAGCCCGGGGTACAGCTAACCGCGAATTCCGAGCCGTCAATCGCGACTTCCTCGATGGTCCTGACCCAATTGTCTTGCCCCTCCTCGCTCGGCTCGACGGTTGTGGCGCCTCGCGCCATCACCTCGGAGATGATGTAGGCGATGTGTTCGGCCTGCTGCTCGAACATCGCGGTGGTGTTACCCGATACGCCGCCCTGAATGAAGCCGGTGAAGAATTGGTTCGGGAAGCCGCGGCTCGTCATCCCGTGAAGTGACTTGTAGCCGTCCCGCCAGTGGTCGAAGAGCGACAAGCTGTCGCGGCCCTCAATGAGGTCGATCGCGTAGCGGCGGCTGATCTCGGTCGAGATCTCGAAACCACTGGCCCAGATGATGCAGTCGACCTCGTACTCAACGCCGTTGGCAACGAGTCCCTTCTCGGTGACCCGTTCGACACCCTTGCACTCCGACACGTCGACCAGCGTGACGTTTGGGCGATTGAACGTCGGCAGATACTCGTCGTTGCTGCACGGTCGCTTGCACATGAACCTGTAGTACGGCTTGAGCGCCTCGGCGGTCTCTGGGTCGTCGACGACGGCCTCGACATGGCGGCGGAGCCGCTCCATGACCTTGTAGTCCTCTTCTTCCCGGATCGCCATGATCTGTTCGAGCGTCAGCGATGCGGGATCGTCGGCGGCCGCGATCCGCGCAGTCAAGTTGCGCCCTAGCTCAGTCCAGAAATCACAGACCATATCCGGCTCGTCGAACACCACACCTTCCCCCAACGGTGACCAACGGTGAAAGTTGCGCTTGCGTTCCTCCTGCCAGCCGGGCTGCAGGGAAGCCGCCCACTGCGGGTCGGTCGGCTCGTTGCCTCGCACGTCCACCGATGATGGTGTGCGCTGAAACACGTAGAGGTGCTGGGCGTCTCGACCCAGGTGGGGAACCAACTGCACGCCGGTCGCACCGGTGCCGACGAGCGCGACGCGCTTGTCGTGCAGCTTGTGCAGTCCACCGTTGGCGTCCCCGCCGGTATAGTCGTAGTCCCAGCGGGCGGAATGGAACATGTGTCCCTTGAAGTCCATGATCCCGGGTACACCCGGCAGCTTCGGACGGTTGAATGAGCCCTGCGTCATGACCACGAATCGGGCACGGATGTCGTCACCGCGGTTGGTGCCGATTCGCCAACGCTTCAGCGATTCATCCCAGCGCAGGTCGCGAACCTGGGTGGAAAAGATTGCTCCGTCGTACAGCCCGAAGTGCTTTCCGATCCGCTTGCAGTGCTCGAAGATCTCAGCGCCGTCGGCGTATTTCTTCGACGGGACGAAACCGAGCTCTTCAAGCATCGGGATGTAGCAGTACGCATCGTTGTCGCACTGAATTCCGGGGAATCGGTTCCAGTACCATACGCCACCGAAGTCCCCGGCCATTTCGACGACCCGGACATCTTCGACGCCGGCTTTCTTCAGGTAAGCCCCTGTCAGCAGACCGGCGATACCCCCGCCGAGGACAGCGACGCCGATATCCTCCGAAATCGGGTCGCGGGGGGTCACCGGCGTATGCGGGTCGACCTCGTAGAACTCCGCGAACTCGCCCTTGAGTTCGACGTACTGTTTCGACCCTTCCGGACGCAACCGCTTGTCGCGCTCGTGCAGGTACTTTTCCCGCAACGCATCGATATCGATGTCCTCTGGCGTCTCAGTCGGACCGCACGGATCAAAGATCGTCATACTTGCTGCGTTCTCCTTAGAGCTCTCGTGGTTCGCCGGTACCCATGTACTTCGCCAGTTGGGTGTGGAGATTGACGGTGCTTCGTTCGCGATACGGGTTGGGCTTGGTGCCGGGAAAACCGAGGGATTTCATACCCTGCTGCACGGCGGCCATGTTGGAGAAGTCCTGCGGCAGTACCGACCGCCAGTTGGGGTCGCCCACCGGCGTGTAGACCCACTCCGTCTGTGGCTCTTGGCCTTTCGGGAAGAGCTCCAACACCACCGCCTCGAAAATGCATTTGTTCGGGTTATAGGTCGGATCCGGGCGGGCGGCGTAGCACAGTGCGCTCGTCAGCCCCTGGCCGATCTGGAAATTCGGGAAGATCTGCCATGCGGTTCCGCTCTGACCCAGGATGTCGGGCGGGATCGTCGGCCAAATCACCCCGCGGGCTTCGTCATCGCGGCGCGCGGAGGACAACCAGTGCTCGAGGACCTGGTCAGGCGGCGTGCCCTCCGGCAGCTCGTCGACCAGCCGCATCGCCGCGTTCACCAGCGTCTGCGTGGTCGTCGCGTTGGTCTCCTCCATCGTGTACACCTGCATCTCCGCCGTCGAGATGCGCGGGTCGCCCGTGCCCAGTCGGATCTTGCTCTTGGTCTCCTCCAGGTCATCCGGCGCGTCATAGCCGATGTTGCTGTGCCTGCCCTGCGCCTTGGCCCAGCCCTTGAACTCACCGAACTTGTTGAACTCCGGGTGGGTGGTAAACACGTGGTAGGTCTCGTTGAAGGCCTCCATCGCGACCTTCCAGTTGCAGTCGAAGTACAGCCATTTGCGCCACTTGTAGCGCATGTTCTCCAAGCCGAACGGGTCGAGGATCTTCGCGGCGGGGAACAGATAGTCCTGCAGCGACTCGGAATCCGGGTCCATGTTGATGAACAGCCAGCCACCCCAGGTGTCGACCTTCACAGGCGCCAGGTGTGTGTTCTCGGGAGTCAGAGCACCCTTCCAGTCGTCTCGCTCGCGGACGTGCGTGCACGCGCCGCCAAGGTCGTACGTCCAGCCGTGGAACCCACAGACGAACGTCTTTTTCGTTCTGGCGCAAGCGTTCTTCGCGCCATCCGGGGTGTCGACCAGCCTGCGGCCGCGGTGCATGCACACGTTGTGGTGGGCAGCAAAATCCCCCGACCCGCCTGCCCCGGTGCGCACAACGATGATCGAGTCGTCGAGGATGTCGTAGGTGAGGTAGCTGCCCACTTCGGGCAGCTCTTCGGTGCGACCGACCTGAAGCCACACTTTTCGCCACAGCTTGTCGCGCTCGGCGCGCGCGTAGTCCTCTGAGAGATAGGCCTCGACGCTGATCATCACGGGGCCCGAAAGTTCTTCTGTTGCTTGGCTTTCGGGCCGGTGCTCGATGTCCGTCATCACATTTCCTTGATCGCCGCGCGGAAGGATTCGTCCTTGAGGAACAGAGAGGTGTTGTCCGCGCCCAGGTGGCTCCATTTCAGGCTCAGCCCGCCGTCGACCAGCAGGGTCTGGCCGGTGATGTAGCTGGACAGGTCGGACAGCAGAAAGAGGATCGCGCCGGCCTGTTCCTCGGGCCGCCCGCGCCGGCCCATCGCGATGGCCTGACGATCGCGATCGGGATCTTCGTCTGTGTAGGTTGTCGACGCCGCGGTCGCGGTGACGCCCGGGGCCACGGCGTTGACGCGAATG
Organism: uncultured Actinomycetota bacterium; assembly: GCA_963744085.1. GTDB lineage: Bacteria > Actinomycetota > Actinomycetes > Mycobacteriales > Mycobacteriaceae > Mycobacterium. The sequence goes on along the minus strand of CAVUSK010000004.1, from coordinate 54,648 downwards.
TTGTCTAGCGCCAACTCGACCGCCATCGTGCGCGTCATCGCCACGACCGCGGCCTTGGCGGTCCCGTAGGCGATGTGGAACGGCGCGGTGTTCATCCCGCTGATCGAGGAGATCGAAACGATCGAGCCGGGGAGCCCCTGCGCCCGAAGTTCTGCGGCCACCGCCTGGCTCATGAAGAACGCGGTCTCCAGATTCGCAGTGAACAGCTCACGCCAGTCGGCACGGTTCACCCGGGTGGAGGGCATCCACGTCGACGGCTCCGCTCCCCCGGCTACGTTCACCAGCCCGTACAGCCGGCCCTCGGTCCGCCGGGTGTGGTCGATGACGGCGGCGATGCCGTCGTCGGTGGACGCGTCGGCGGCGACCGGTACGACCGACAGGCCTTGCCGAGCCAGCGGAGCGACGTGCTCGTCGAGGTTTTCCTTGGCCCGGCTCACCGCGATCACCGTTGCCCCCGCCTCGGCCGCCATACGCGTCACCGTCGTGCCGATGCCGCCGCCACCTGCGCCCGACACCACGACGATGCGGCCGTTCAGCCCCAGCAGATCGTTCATAGCTGCACTAATTGTCCGGACAATATATGATCCTCTGCATATTGAAGAACACTATTCCGCAGCAGTAATCGGTCCGTCAAGGCGCACTGCGGTTCTTCTGCGACCTATTGTCTGGACTAGCGGTGCTTGATAATGTCGAGTGCCATGTCGCTGCAAGCCAACCGGTATCCAGAGGCATCCGCGCCCGCCGTCGCCGAGGGCTGGCGTCTCGAGCGGGTTACCGGACCGAGTCGGCTGTTCGGTGCCAACGGTCTGCGCACCGGCCCCGACGGGCGGATCTACGTGGCGCAGGTGACGGGCAGTCAGATCAGCGCCCTCGATCTCGACAGCGGCGAGGTGCGCACCGTCAGCGCGAAGGGCGGCGACATCATCGCGCCCGACGACGTCGCGTTCGATCCGAGGGGCAACCTGTACGCCACCGAAGTCATGGACGGCCGCGTCAGTGTGCTCGACACTGGCGGTGCGGCCCGGGTGTTGCGCGATGACGTCCCGTCCGCAAACGGCATCACGTTTCACCGGGGAAGGCTGTTCATCGGCGAGTGTCGCGAGGGCGGCCGTCTTCTCGAGATGGATCTGAACGGGGGCGAGCCCCGCATCCTGCTGGGGAACGTGCCGTCGCCGAACGCGATGGAAGTCGGCCCAGACGGCCTGCTCTATTTCCCGGTGATGGGCGCGAACGAGATATGGCGGATCGACCCGGACGGCCCGCCGAATAACTCGCCGCAACGCGTCGCGGCCGACCTCGGCGTGCCGGACTCGGTGAAATTCGATTCCGAGGGCTTCATCGTGTCGACTCAAGTAGCAAGCGGCCAGGTGCTGCGCATCGATCCCCGCACCGGCGATCAGTCGGTTCTCGCGCAGCTCACCCCCGGCCTGGACAACTGCACGTTCGTTGATGGCCGCTTGTTCGTCTCGAACTTCACCGGCGAGATCACCGAGATTCTGCGCGGCGGCGACACCCGCACATTGTTGCCGGGCGGGTTGAACTGGCCGCTGGATCTCGCGGTCGGCCACGACGGCAATCTCTATGTCGCCGACGGGACGTACTTCTATGTCGTGGATCCCGACGGGTCTCTGAAGACGGTCGGAATGCTGTTCTCGCCGGGCTATCCCGGCTTCCTACGCGGGCTGACGCCATCGGGCGACGGCGAGTTCACCGTGACGACGTCCGGCGGTCAGGTCACCCGCTATCGGCCTGCCGTTAGCGAAAGCGAGGTGCTGGCAGACGGATTCGACCAACTCTACGGCGTGGCGATCAGTCCAGCCGGCGTCGTGTTCGCCGAACTGGGCCGTGGCAGAGTGCTGTCCGTCAATGCGGGCAACGTCGAGGTGCTTGCGTCGAACCTGCGCGATCCGGTGGGCGTGGCGATGGCCCCCGACGGTGCGTGCCTCGTGGCGGAATCTGGTGCCGGGCGCGTGGTCCGGCTGACGGGGTCGAGCGCCGAGACCGTGATCGACGAATTACAATGTCCACAAGGCATTCTCGTGGCCGACGGCCAACTCTACATCGTAGACGCCGGCGCAAAGGAGCTGATCCAGTTCGACCTGAGCACCCAGGCCCGGCACACGATCGCATCCGGGTTGCCGGTCGGGCCGCCGCCCGGTGTGGTTCCCAAGCCGCTGCGGGGGCTGCCGCCGTTCTCGGGACCGCAGGGCCCGTTCGCGGGTATCACGGTCGGACAGGACCGCACTCTGTTCGTATCCGCCGACGGCGACGGCAGCGTTCTCGCGTTGCGCCGAGTCCAATGACTCTGACCCCCGCCGAGCACCGCTACCTTCAGGTCGCGCGAACGCTGCGGAAGGAGATCGTCGACGGGGTGTATCCGGTGGGTTCGCAATTGCCCACCGAGCACGAGCTGTGTGAGCGCTTTGCGGTCAGTCGCTACACCGTCCGCGAAGCACTACGCCGGCTTCGCGACGACAACCTCATCGCATCGCGGCCACGTGCCGGCACGCTGGTTGTTCCCCGCCCGGCGTCGAATTCATATGCCCAGGACGTGATGTCGATCAACGACCTGATCGCGTTCGCGGCCGGCACGCAGTTCGTGATCGAGTCGAATGCGACCGTCACCATCGACGCTGAACTCGCGGGCCGGACCGGGCTGACGGTCGGTAGCGAGTGGCTGGCCGTGCGCGGTTACCGCCAGGCCGATGGCCCTTCGGCACCGATCTGCCGAACGGAGTACTACATCAACCGGGCCTTTGCGGCGGTGGGGCGGCTGCTGCAGCGCCATACCGGCCCGATCTTCCCGCTGATCGAGGACCTGTTCGGAGTCAGCGTCGTCGAGGTGCAGCAGGAGATTTCCGCGGTGGTGATCTCGCCCGAGCTTGCGGAGGGCCTGAAAACCGAGGCGGGGAGCGCGGCGTTGGAGATGCAGCGCACGTACAAGACGTCCGACGGCGAGGTCGCACAGGTCACGATCAACATCCACCCGTCGTCCCGCTTCCGGCACGCGATGACCATGCGCCGGGTTAAGGGTTAACTCGGGTGAAGGTCCGCCTCGACGATGAACACGCCGCCGACGCCTATCGGCGCGGGCTGTGGGTCGACACCACGTTGGCCGACTCGCTGCGCGAGGCGGCACGGTCCACCCCCCAGCGAACGGTGTTGGTGGATGGCGATGTTCGGCTGGACTGCGCGGGCCTGAACGCTCAAGCGAGCGCCCTGGCGCAGACGCTGCTGGACCGCCTGCCGAGCGGAAGCGTGGTGTCGTTCATGCTGCCCAACTGGCACGAAGCTGCGGTCATCTACGTGGCGGCGACATTGGCGGGAATGGTGGTGAACCCGATCCTCCCGTCGCTGCGAGACCGCGAACTGCAGTTCATCCTCGCGGACTCGGGCAGCCGCATGATCTTCGTGCCGTCCGAGTTCGGCGGCCACAACTATGCATCGATGCTGGCGCGCGTGACCGCTCAGATCGAGTCGCCACCCGAGGTCGTCGTAGTACGCGGCGACGATACCTCCTACGAATCACTTTTCGCGAAGCGGCCTGGACCGAACGAACTACCGGCGCTCGACCCAAATGCGGTGCGAATGATTCTGTACACCTCGGGCACGACGGGCCGGGCGAAAGGTGTTCTTCACAGCCATAATGCGATTCACGCGCTGATACGCCAGATTCACGACCACTGGCTGGTGAATCCCGGCGACCGTTTCCTGGTTCCGTCTCCGATCGCCCACATCGGTGGGTCCATCTACGCGTTCGAATGCCCACTGCTCTTGGGCGCGACCGCAGTCCTGATGGATCGCTGGGACCCCGATCGGGCCGTCACGCTCATGGAAGAAGAGCGGTGCACCCACATGGCTGGAGCGACACCGTTTTTGGAGCGCATGCTTGCCGCCGCCGAGCGCCGCGGCACCCGCCTGCCCGATCTCAAGGTGTTCATCTGCGGCGGTGCGTCGGTGCCGCCGTCACTGATCCGCAGAGCCGCTTCATATTTCGAAAATGCGGTGGTCACCCGCGTTTACGGTTCGACCGAGGTACCCGTGACGACCGTCGGCGTGACGCGCCGCGACGACGCCGACCACGCGGCGGATACCGACGGGCGCGCCGGGATAGCCGACATCAAACTCGTCAGCCACGACGCCGCGCACAAAGACGGGGGTGAAATCCGTGCGCGCGGCCCGCAGATGCTCATCGGTTATCTGCATCCGGAGGACGAGACCGAATCCTTCGACGCCGAAGGCTTTTTCCGCACCGGAGACCTCGGCCGTTGGGTCGATGACGCATATCTCGTCGTCACCGGCCGCGCCAAAGACATCATCATCCGCCACGGCGAGAACATCTCCCCGAAGGAAGTCGAGGACATCCTCGCCTGCCATCCCGGCATTGCCGAGGTGGCGATCATCGGGTTGCCTGACGACCGCACGGGCGAGCGGGCTTGCGCCGTGATCGTCCCCGCGGCACCGCCCGGCCCAGATGTCGCCAGCCTGAAGGATTTCCTCGACGCCCGAGGCGTGGCACGGTTCAAAGTTCCTGAGCAGGTGGTTATCTGGGATTCTCTGCCGAAGAACGACGCGGGTAAGGTCCTGAAGCATCAGATCCGTGCGGTACTTGAAAGGCGATGAGCGCTTGCGCGAAGAGCAGGGAGAACGGCACATGCAGGTAGCAATCGTCACAGGGGCGAGCAGCGGTATCGGCTTCGCTTGCGCGACCCAACTCGCGGAGATGGGAATGGCGGTCCTCGGCGTCGGCCGGGACGAGAACAGGCTCGCCGAGCTGGGCAACGCAATCAAGGATCCCGATCGCACCGCGACACTGGCCGTCGACTTGACCGATGACGATGCGCCACAACGGATCATCGAGACGGCTGTCGCCCGGTGGGGTCACGTCGACTTCCTCATCAACAACGCCGGCGTGGGTGGCCCCAAGCCGTTGCACGAAACCGATGACGAATCACTGGATTACTTCTTGAACCTGATGTTGCGCGCACCGTTTCGGCTGGCCCGCGATGTGCTACCGCATATGGCGCCGGGTTCGGCGATCATCAACGTGACGTCGACGTTCGCGGTCGTCGGTGGCCTGCGTGGCGGGGCGTACTCCGCGGCCAAAGGTGGGCTGACGGCGCTGACCACCCACATCGCCTGCCAGTACGGCGCGCAGGGCATCCGCTGCAATGCCGTCGCCCCCGGTGTCACGCTCACCCCGATGGTGGAGCAGCGCCTCAAGGACGAACGGTTCCGCAAGATGAACACAGAGATGACACCGCATCAGCGGCTGGGCAGGGTCGAGGACGTTGCGAGCACCGTGGCGTTCTTGTGCTCGGAGGGGGGCAGTTTCATCAACGGCCAGACGATCGTCGTGGACGGTGGCTGGAGTTCGACGAAATACCTGTCGGACTTCGCCTTGAACTCCGAATGGGTGGCACGTTGAATCTGTTTGCGCTGCTGGACCAGGCCGCCGCGCGCTTCGCCGATCGGGGCGCCGTCTATCTCGGCGAGCGTCAACTCTCTACGTTCGCGGATCTGCGTGAGCGCGCGTTGCGGCTGGCGACATCCATTTCGCAGTCCGCCTCCCCGGGTGCACGAATCGCGATCGCCAGCGAGAACCGCCCCGAGATCGTGGAGCTGATGTTCGGCACATGGGCCGCGGAGTGCGCCGTGGTGCCCATCAATTACAAGCTTCACGCGCTTGAAATGGCACAAATCCTCGAGGACGCCAGGGCCGCAATCGTTTTCGCTTCGCCCAGGATCGCCGCAGAACTCCTTGAGGTCACCAGTGTGCCGGTCGAGGTCGTCTCCGGCCCGGCGTACGCGGACCGGCTGACTGCACAACCCGCCGCCGTCCCGTCCACCGATCCTGCGGCGTTGGCGTGGTTGTTCTACACCAGCGGAACCACGGGTCGATCGAAGGGCGCGATGCTGTCGCACCGCAATCTGATGGCGATGACAGTCGCTCATCTCGCGGATTTCGATTCGCCAGACCACAATTCGAGCCTCATTCACGGTGCTCCGATGTCACACGGGTCCGGCCTGTACATCCCGCCGTACGTGCTTCGCGGCGCCCGACAGGTTGTACCGAAATCGGCGGCATTCGAACCCGATGAGTTTCTCGATCTCTGCGAACACCATCCGGGCTGCAGCTGCTTTCTCGCGCCCACCATGGTGCAGCGCCTGGTGGCGACGGGCCGGCCCTGTCCGCGCAATCTTCGGACGGTGGTCTACGGCGGCGGGCCGATGTACATCGACAGCCTCAAGAAGGCCATGGCCGCTTTTGGCCCGATCTTCACGCAGCTGTATGGCCAAGGCGAAGCGCCCATGACGATTAGCGGCCTTAGGCGAGTTGACCACTTGGACGCCGACGATGCGATTCTGGGGTCTGTCGGATATGCCCGCTCAGGCGTTGACGTCGCGGTCGTGAGAAAGGACGGCACACGCGCCGAAACCGACGAGATCGGTGAAATCGTCTGCCGCGGCGACGTGGTCATGTCCGGCTACTGGAACAACCCCGAGGCCACCGCGGCCACGTTGCAGAACGGCTGGCTGCACACCGGGGACATGGGTTCGTTCGATGTGCGAGGATTTCTCACGCTCCGCGACCGCAGCAAGGACGTGGTGATCAGTGGCGGCAGCAACATCTATCCCCGCGAGGTGGAAGAGGTGCTGATCGAGCATCCCGGAGTTGTCGAGGCCGCGGTGGTCGGTGCGCCGGATGCCGAGTGGGGTGAGACCGTCGTCGCCTTCATCGTCGGAACAGCCGACCCAGCCCAACTGGAGGCCCACTTGCTTCAGCGCATTGCGCGGTTCAAACGGCCCAAGCACTACGAATTCGTGGACGAGTTGCCGAAGAACAACTACGGCAAGGTGCTCAAGCGCGATCTGCGCACCTCGCTATTGCCGCGAGCAGACGCAAAAGTGCCCGAAAAGCCTTGAAATAAGGGACTTTTGCGTCTGCTCGCGGGGAAGGTTAGAGCCGGGACTGCGCCTTGATCGAGGTGTCGCTGGTGCGGAGCGGGCGGATCATCGCATCCTGAGCGAACGAGGCGAGGAGCTGTCCCTCCTCTGCGTGCACCGCGCCGCGGACATACGACATGCCGGCACCCACTTGTGTGCTCTCGTGGGTATACAGCAGCCACCCCTCCCATCGCACCGGCTCGTGGAAGCTGACGGTTATCGTCATCGGTGCGGTCGACACCGTCAGATGCGACTGGCTGGTACCGATGCCTTCATGCGCCCGCATGGTGGTCGAAATGCCAAGGTGCCCCGTGAAATACGCGATCAGCGCCTTCGCCAGATCGTCGCGGGTTGGAATCGGGTCGTAGTGCAGCCACGCGTACAGCTCCGGTGGCCCGACCTCGTCGGGGCTGTTGATATCCACCACGTCCACGAGACGCAGCTCGCGTCCGATCATCGGCATCGGCGAAGAGTTCGCTTCCGCCGGCGGCGCGACGTCGGGACGCGGCAACTCGTGACGGATCACATCTTCCGACGGCACATCGCTGAAAATGGTCATCGTCATGCACCGCCGCTCGTTCTGCTGGGCGGAAATGATGGCGGTCGCGGTGGACCGGCCTTCGTGGACGACGTCGACGACCAGGTCGACCGGCGCGCCGCCCATGACGGCCCTACTGAACACCGCTTGTGCCGAGCGCACCGACTTGTCCGGAAACCGTTTGGCCGCAGCGACAATCGCTTGCGCCAGCACCTGTGTACCTTCCACCACCTGCCGCTCGTCGTCGCCGGCGATGCCGGTCTCCGCGGTGAAGCGGTCCGGTCCGTTCGGTCGCACATCGAACAACTCGAGCAGCCCGGTGACCGACCACTGCGTCTGCGCAGAATCAGTTGTCATGTTGAATCGCACCCTTCCAGCCGTCGGAGCAACAGTACCTACGCTTGTGCAAAACCGGTAACGTCATTCTCACCAGGTGCCGTATGACGCGAAGGGTGTATCCATGGCGAAGCCGACCGGACGATCGCCGGCGACATCCAATCCCGCCGTCGGCGTCGACACCGAATCCCGTGCCAGTCGCTTCATGAAGTCCGCGCTTGCAATCTTGGGCGAAACCGGGCGCACCGACTTCACGGTGCTCGAGGTGGTGGAACGTTCGAAAACGTCGCTGCGGTCCTTCTACCAGCACTTTTCCACCAAGGATGAGCTGCTGCTCGCGCTCATCGACAAGATCATGGCCGAGTCGACGCACAGGTGGCGTGAAGAGACCACCGCGTTGGCCAGCACGGCGGCGCTGCGCCTGCTGATCGAGCGGATCTGCGCGCCCGCGGAATCCAGCACCCAGGAAGGCATCAACCGGGGTTTGACGTACTACAACGACCACCTGGCCGAGACCCTGCCGGGTGAGTACGCCCGTGTGCTGTCACCACTGCACCAGCTCATCCAAGACATCCTGAAGCGGGGCATCACCGAGGGCACCTTCCGCTCCGATCTCGATGTCGACGCTACGGCGGCGCTGACAATGCAGACCGTGCTGGGCGCGATGCGGCTTCGTGTTCTCGGCGCGGAGCTCAACGGCGTCCCCATCGACGCCGGCCACATCTACGAGTTCTGCGCACGCGGCCTCGCCCCCGACGGCGAACCCCTCTGAGCTGCGTCGGGACGTCCTGAAAAGGGGTCTCGTTCTACCTGTTCCAGACGTGGTAATGTCATTACCACTTCGGACTAACGCGACTCTCAGGAGACGGTCATGCCCTCACGCGAACTTTCCTATCCGGTCTTCGACGCCGACAACCACATGTACGAGACGCAGGAGGCGCTGACCAAATTCCTGCCCGACAACCGCAAGCGCGCCATCGACTACGTGCAGGTGCGCGGCCGCACCAAGATCGTCGTCCGCGGCCATATCAGCGACTACATCCCGAACCCCACCTTCGAAGTCGTCGCTCGGCCCGGCGCCCAGGAGGAGTACTTCCGCCACGGCAGCGGCGGCAAGAGCTACCGCGAGGTGCTCGGCGAGCCGATGAAGGCGATCGCCGCGTTCCGCGAGCCGCGCGCCCGGCTCGAGATGATGGACGAGCTCGGCATCGACTACGCGCTGATGTTCCCGACCCTGGCGAGCCTGGTCGAGGAGCGGATGAAGGACGACCCGGAGCTCATCCACGATGTCATCCACGCGCTCAACCAGTGGATGTACGAGCAGTGGACGTTCGACTACGAGGGCCGCATCTTCGCGACCCCTGTCGTCACCTTGCCGATCGTGGACCGCGCCCTCGAAGAACTCGAATGGTGTCTGGAACGCGGCGCACGCACCGTGCTGGTGCGTCCGGCGCCTGTGCCAGGATTCCGCGGCACCCGGTCGTTCGGGTTCGAGGAGTTCGACCCGTTCTGGCAGGCTTGCATCCAGGCCGGCATTCCAGTGTCGATGCACGCCTCTGACAGCGGCTACTCGGAGTTCCTGAACGTGTGGGAACCCGGCGACGAGTTCCTCCCGTTCAAGCCGACGGCGTTCCGGACGGTCGCGATGGGCAAGCGGCCGATCGAGGACGCAATGGCCGCGCTGGTCTGCCACGGCGCACTGTCGCGTAACCCCGAACTGCGCGTGCTATCGATCGAGAACGGCGCCGACTGGGTGCCCTATCTGTTCAAGCAGTTCAAGAGCACCTACGCGAAGATGCCGGGCGGTTTCCTCGAAGATCCGGTCGAGGCGTTCAAGCGGTGCGTCTACATCAGCCCGTTCTGGGAGGACAACTTCGTCGAGATCGCCAAGATGGTCGGACCCGACCGCGTCGTGTTCGGCTCGGACTGGCCGCACCCGGAGGGCCTGCAGGATCCGATCACGTTCGTCGACGACCTCGCGGAACTGCCCGAAGAGGACAAGGCAAAGATCATGGGCGGCAACATGATGAAGCTCTTCAAGATCCCGAGCCCGGTTCCCGCGTGAGCGAAGCGTCACCGGAGAGGTTGCTCTTCGCGTCGACCACCCAGGCATTCCTGGAGAAAGAGGCCTCGCTTAGTCGGGTACGCGAGCTGCATGCCACCGGCGTCTCGTTTGAGCCCGACTGGTGGCGGCGCGCAGCAGAATTGGGCTGGACCAGTCTGCTGGTACCCGAGGAGCTCGGGGGCGGCAGCGTATCGGGCAACGGTGTCGAAGACTTGGCGATCGTCGCCGAGTTGATCGGAAAGACCGTCGCGCCCGGCCCGCTGCACCCGGTGAGCACCGTCCTTGCCGGACTCGTCGACGTAGCCAATGACGGCGAGCACGCAACAACGATCGAGGCGCTGGTGTCGGGTGAAACCGTTGCGTCCTGGGCTGTGTACGAGCCGGGCAAGCCGTGGGCCCCGTTACAGTCCGCAGTCACGGCTACGCCGACGGCCGAAGGGTTTCGCATCGACGGCGTCAAGGACCGTGTCGAGGCGGGCGGTGAGGCAGGGCTCGTGTTGGTGGTCGCGGAGTCCGAGGGCGCGATCCGCCAGTTCCTGGTGCCCACCGACGCGGAAGGTGTCCGGGTCGAGCCGCAACCCTCCCTCGACCTTGTGAAGGGTTATGCCCGAGTGACTTTCGATGGCGTCGAGGTCGACGAATCCGCGGCGGTGGGCACGTCGGAGCAGACTCCGGCGCTGATCGAGCGCCAGAGCCAGATCGCGATGGTGCTGCAGTGCGCCGAGGTCGTCGGCATTCTTGATACCGTGCTGGACTTCACGATTCAATGGGCGTTCGATAGGCACTCCTTCGGCCGGCCGCTGGCGTCGTACCAAGCGCTCAAGCATCGGTTCGCCGACCTGAAGATGTGGTTGGAGGCCTGCCGCGCTACGACGCGTGCCGCCGTTGCCGAGGTGTGCGGCCGCTCCCCCGATGCCGACATGGCAGTGAGTGTCGCGAAATCCTATGTGGGTGAACATGCTCCGGGCATGATCCAAGACTGCATCCAGTTGCACGGCGGGATCGGCGTGACCTGGGAACACGACCTGCACCTGTTCCTGCGGCGAGTCACGCTCTACCGGTCGATGTTCGGCACACCCGAAGACCACAACCTGAGGGTCTACGCGCTCACCAAGGAGCTGGAGTCGGCTTCATGACCGAGACGGCGTCAGCACCCATCACCGAATCGGTGGCCGAATTCGCGGCGCGGGCCCGTGCATGGCTGGCGGAGAACGTGCCACTCATCGATCCGACCGACCCGCCCGGGGTTGAGCGCGGAGACGAAGGACCGTGGCTGCGGGCAAGAGAGCTTCAAAAGCGGCTCTATGAAGGTGGATTCGCCGGCATCTGCTTTCCGCGTGAATACGGCGGACTCGGACTACCGATCGAGTATCAAAAGGCATTCGACGCGGAATCGCGCACCTACGAGATGCCGATCATCCTCAACACGCCGACGTTCACGATCTGCTGCGCGACGATCCTCGACACGGCCAGTGAGGAGCAGAAGCGCCAACACATTTCGGGCGCACTCCGCGGCGACGAAATACTCGTACAGCTATTGTCCGAACCCAGCGGCGGATCCGATCTGGCTGGTGTGATCACGCGCGCCGACCGGGTCGGTGACAAGTGGGTGATCAACGGCGCAAAGACCTGGAGCACAAGCGCATTCGCCGCCGACTACGGACTGCTGCTCGCCAGGACAGACTGGGACGTGCCCAAACACGAGGGCCTGACGATGTTCCTGGTGCCCATCGACAGCCCCGGGATCACATTGCGGCGGATCAAACAGGTCAACGGATCGACCGAGTTCTGCGAGGAGTTCTTCGATAATCTCGAACTCGGCGATGACGCAGTGGTCGGCGAGGTGAACGACGGCTGGCGCGTCGCGTCACGACAGCTCTATCACGAACGACGCGCGGTCGGTGGCGGCTCCGAGTTCGCCAGCGGGATCGGCGCTGAAGGCAAGACCGACGTGCCTGTGTCCTTCGCGGCACTCCTCGAGGCCGTCGGACAGCCAGACAACGAGCGCTTGCAGGAGATGGCTGGACGTGCGCTGGTGCACCGCATCGTCAAAGAACAACTGATCCACCACGTCTATCACGGTGTCAATGACGGATCTTTGCCGCCCGCGGCCGGGTCCATCATTCGCATCTCGCATTCCGAAACCATCCAGCTCGAGATGGACACCGCGCTGGCGATCGCAGGCAGCGCGGGCGTGGTCGACGGTGTCGAGGACCTCCTCCCTGTCGGTGCGCTTTACCTTTCCCGGCAGTCGGCGTCGCTGGGCGGCGGCACCACCGAGATCGCGCGCAACATCATCGGCGAACGCATCCTGGGCTTCCCCCGCGAATACGCAGCCGACCGCGACGTGCCGTTCAAAGAGGTCAAGCGCAATCGGGGATGAGCCGCTTGCGCGAAGAGCAGACGACCCGGATCGTAGGCGTCAGCAGGTGGCGACGATCTTGAACGTCGCGGTGGTCGTCTCGTCGGGCTTGTAGGTGTTGTAGCCGTCGGCCTTGCCGGTGATGGTGAACGTTTCCGACGCGAACGTCGCGTTGGCCTCACCACCGTCACCCTTCGAGTAGGTCCCGGTGAACCCGTTCAGGTTGAGGATGTGGACGGACTCCGCGGTGAGGGATACGCCGGCGCCGTTCAGCGTCGCCTTGACGCCTGACACCTTCTGGTCACCGATGGAGATCGTCCAATACCACTGTTGCTGCGTGCACGTGACGGACTGCTTGTTCGCGACGGTGTTGCCGTTGATCGTCACGGTCGCCTGGCTGGGATGGTTGGGTTGCGGTTCTGAGGAGCAGGCAACAAGACCGGTGACCGCGACCGTCGCCGCGGTCACCGCGACCATTCGCTTCTGCACTCGCTGAGAATACAAACTCTGGAATTCCAGCCGTTGTGAAATCACAGCAATGCGCCTGCAACCAGAGTCGCGGCCACCACATCCGAGGCGAGCGTCCGCAGTGCGTCGGCCGGCCCCACGGAGAGAATGCACAGGTCACCGGGTTGCCCCGGTGCGACGCGTCGTGGCCGTGCCGGCTGATCTGAGCGGCCGAGGAACATCTGCACTGCTTGTGCCGGCGCGACGCGTTCCTGTGGCCCGAGCACGTTTCCCGAGGCTGCGGCGCGGGTGACGGCGGCGCGCATCGCGGCCCACGGGTCGAGCGCGCCGAACGGAGCGTCGGTGCTTCCCGCCACCGGGATGCCGGCGCCGACCAACGATGCGATCCGCCACAGCTGTCCCTGTTCGTCGGCGGGGATGTCTTGCCGGTATTGGTCGCCGCGTTCGGCGACGAAGTTGGGCTGGGTGACGACGGTGACTCCCAGCTCGGCCAGATCGCCAAGGCAGCCGTCCGGAACCATCGCGGCGTGCTCGACGCGGTCCTGCGGATGGATGCCGGCGACGCGGAGCGCGGCGATGGTGACGATGAGCTGAGCGGCGGTCACGCAGTGGACGGCGACGGGTAGGTCGCACGCGTGGCGATCGGCAATCCATTCGGTCAACCCGTCGAGGTCGAGTTGATCGTCGTGGAGGATCTTCTTGCCGGGGGCCAGGCAGCGCACTCGCTGCGGCAAACCGGTTGTCAGAGCGGCGACGTCAGCGGGTGCGAGGTCGGGCGTGGCGTCCGTGACGCCGGTGACCCCGTGTCTCGCGAGCTGTCGGCCGAGCGCCGCAAGATGCGGTTCACGCCGCGGTATTGCGTCCAATCTCCGATCCGTGCTCGGAATCCGGCCGTCGGGATGGTCTGCACAATCGATGCGCGCCAGTGCTTCGGAATTCAGAATCCACAGCGCGCCGCTGCGGTGCTGAACCCGCAACGGTGCGTCCGGCCGCGCAGCGTCGAGTCTTGCGCGATCCAACTCTCCCGCCACCGATTCGTGGTAGCCGATGGCACGGATCCAGCCGTCGGCATCGGGCTCCGCCGAGGCGATCACCTGTGTGAACTGCGGCCCGACGACGACGGAACCGAACGCGGCTGCGGCCGCCCGCAGGTGCACGTGATGGTCGTGCAGCCCTGGCAGCACGGCACCCAGGTGCGCGTCTAAAACCGACTCGTCAGGTCGCGGCGTCAGCGTCGAAGCGACGTCGGTGATCACTTCGCCGACCCGGATGTCGGCGACACGTCCGTCCAGCAGGGTCGCGCGCCGGATCAGCATGCGACGAGCCGCGCCTCGACCAGGTCGCGGACGCGGGAGTTGTCCGCACCGAGATCGTGAGCGTGCCCCTGCACGACGGGTACCCGCCGCTCGCGCACTGCGAGGCCATCCGGTGGACCCGCATAGCCGGCGGCGACCGCCGCCATGGAAACGTCGATAACCTCCCCGCCCCCCTTGGCCAGCGAGTCGAGCACGGCAGCGGTGGCTGTCAGGCCCGTCAGCGGATCGGCGATCGCGTCGCCGCAGAACACCGGACCATCGCCGTCGGACATGACCAGTCCACCGGCGACCGCCGCATCGTCGCCGAAAGCCACGCGGTCAGGGTGGGCACTTCCATATCCGCTGATGCGCAACCAGACTCGCCCAGGACGTGCGTGAACCTGTTCGGCGCCGAGGCCACGACGTACCAGCGCCGCCGGCCGGCTCCCCTCGATCACCACATCGGCGACTCGCAGCAGCTGCGCGAAATCCCCTGAGTAGCAAAGTTTTCCAGCATTCATCCAGTCGAAGAACTCGCGGTTGCCACCTCGGGTGCCGTCGGGACGATGTGGAGCTTCGACCTTGACGACTGTTGCTCCCGCGGCGGCCAGTATGCGTCCACACAATGGCCCGGCCCACATCGACGACAAGTCGACGACCAGCAGATCGGAGATCGCGCGTACCGACGGCGGGTTGTGCCGGACGACGGCCGGTTCGGCGGCGGCCACCTCGCCGAGCACGGCGGCGGGCATGTCCAACAGCCGGGCCCGGGCCACAAAGTCGGCGGCCGGTCCCGTCGCGGCGACGGCGGCCAGCGCCTCCCACGGGTCGGCGACGTCGGATAGCTCGAGCAACGCGGGCACAGCCTCGATGTCGTCGGCGCGGCTCAGGGTCAATGCGAACCAGCCGTCCGTCGCCCGCAGTAGCCGCGTGGTCCCGCCGGACGAGGTGCGCGTCGGCGGGTCGAGTCCCAGAAGCGCGGCGCGACCCGTGATGAGTTCGGCGGCATCCAACCGAACGCCGACCCGCCACTCGACCGCTGTCGCGATCTGTTGAGCATGCTGGAGCAAGCCCGAAGGGAGAGCGAAGGAACTCACGCCCTTATTGTGGTCACACGGTCGAAACGACGGTGTCCACCAGTCCCCAGTCCAGTGCGGTTTGCGCGCTGATGCTGCGACCCGAGAGGACCAAGTAGGCCGTACGCCAACGACCGATTCGGCGGGTAATGCTCACCGTCCCACCCGCGCCGGGGATCAGACCGATCGCCAGTTCGGGCAGAGCGATCTCGGACTGCGGATGGGCGTGCACCTGTCCGCAGAACGACGCCATCTCAAGTCCACTGCCCAGCACCTGACCGTGGACGCGAGCGGTGAGACCTTTACCCAGCCGCGTGGCCAGCGCGTCGAGCGCCAGCGCGGGGCTATAGCGCGTGCGGGCGAAGTGGGCGGTCGCGGGGTCGTCGAAGGAACCGAATTCGTCGAGATCGCCGCCGCTGCAGAATGACGGCCCGCTACCGGCCAGCACCACCTCGCAGATCGAGGTGTCGTGGATTGCGATGGTGAGCGCGTCGAGCAGGGCTTGCCGCATGCCGGTGGAGAACGCATTGTGCCGGTCGGGCCGGTTCAGCCAGATGGTCAGTGAGTCACCTTGTCGGTCAAGGAGAACCGGGGTGTCGGCGCGTGGCGACGATGCCGGTCCGCGGCGGGCCAGCCAGTCCTCGAACTCACGGCCGGACTGCAAGGTCGAATAGGCAAGCGATTCGGTGACCAGACCGCCGAATGTCGGCGCATCCGGCGCCAGAGACCGCAGCACATCGTCGCATATGGATGCCGCCTGCGGCCAATGGTCGACGCGCTCAACGAGTTCGGAGACGGCCGCATCGACCGATGGCACGATGATGACACGGCGATCCTCTACCGCCTCTTCCGTCAGCGTGAAGGTGGCCCGCTCCAACCAGGGCTGTGCGGCTGCCGAAGCGATGTCTTGTGCCGAACCCACCGCTACCAGCGGGCCCCCCTTTGCTCCGCCTTTGGCGCTGTCGGGTCCCGACAGGTCGATCGTCCTCAGGCGCAGCGAGGACGCGCTCTCCGGATCAAGGTTCATCGCCGCGAACATACGACGAGTGACCTAGGGGCTCCACATCAGGCCGCGGATCGTCGCCGACTGCGGAATGTCCTCGACAGCGATCAATCCCTTCGGAGCACGGCACACCCAGTCGAGCGCATTGACCACCCGGGCCGCGGTGGCGATGCACCCGGCGTCGGTGGAATCGAGAACCGGATGGGAAACGTGGGTGTTGATCTCCACCCGCGGTTCGCCCTCCACAACAACGCGGTGAACGCCGGTGTGACCCACGGGCGGGAACTCCCAGTCGGGCGCCGCGGCAGTGGTGAGCCTAGTGACGTGCTCGAGGGTGATCACCGGTTCGCCGTCACGAACGCCTTCGGTGGCGAAACGAACCGCGGCCATCCCTCCGGGCTCCACCGTCATCATCGTGCACTCTATGCGCTCCGGTGTGAACCAACGTTCGGAACGCTGGCGCACTTCGTCGAGCGTGATGCCGAGATGGTCTGCCAGGCTCCGCACCTGCCCGCCCCACATTGACATGATGACCCCGGGCAGGAACAGCATCGGAGGGTCGTCATCTGGTGTAGTTCCGAAACCCATTGCCGCACCTGTGAACTCGGCATCGTCGTAGTTTCCGTAATCGAAGATCTCCTGCACGGTGATCGAGGTTGCGCGGGTGCTGAGGCTGAGTGCAGTGTGCACAAGTGTGTCGCCGGAGTAGCCGGGGTCGATTCCGTTGACGTAGAGCGACGTATTGCCTGCCTCGCAGGCACCTTCCAACGGTTCCCGCAGCCAGTCGTCTGCATGGTGAGGAGTGGCCAACCAGACCATCGAGGTAGCGACCACGTTCGTGCCCGCCGCCAGGAACTTGGCCATGTCCTCGATGGCCTCCATCGGCCGGGTCTCGCCCCGAGAGGTATAGACAACGCAATCGGCGCCCAGGTCGACCAGGGCGTCAACGTCATCGGTGGCGATGATGCCGATCGGTTGGTCCAGACCGCACAGCTCGGATGCGTCCCGACCGATCTTGTCGGGGCCAGACGCATGTAGGCCGAC
This sequence comes from uncultured Actinomycetota bacterium, assembly GCA_963744085.1. Taxonomy (GTDB): domain Bacteria; phylum Actinomycetota; class Actinomycetes; order Mycobacteriales; family Mycobacteriaceae; genus Mycobacterium. Next base: position 37,513 of record CAVUSK010000004.1, on the reverse strand, counting down.
CAGCTCGAGATCTGACCGTCCGATGATCGCTCGCAACGAATGTCGTCCCACGTTGCCGGTGGAGAATTGGATGACTCTGCGCATCATTACCTCTAGTAGTCGGGGATCGGGAGTGGCGAGTTGTTCGAGTCGATCCCACCGTCAACATGAAACGTTGCGTTGGTGGCGTAGCAGTCACGCGTGCACAGATACACCGTCAGCCGTCCTAGATCCTCGACGTCGCCGAGGCGATGCAGCGGCGTAACCTCCTTCATCTTCTCCAATGACCCGGGCATGAGGTCGAGGCTTCCTTGCAGGCCGTCGGTGGCGAACGACCCGAGGGCGATGGCGTTGACGCGAATCTTCGGCGCAAGTTCCTGCGCCATGGCTCGCGTGAGTGCCTCAAGCCCGCCCTTGGCGACGCAGTAGGCGGTCAGAGCGCGAATGCCGAATCGGGCAGAACCGGAGGATATGTTGACGATCGAACCATGTCCGGCGTCGAGCATGTGTGGCGCGACAAGCTGGCTCATGATGAAGGCGGAGGTGACGCACCAGTCGAAGGTGTGCCTGAAGTCTTCGTCGGTGATGTCCAGAAACCTTGCGTACGTGGAGCCGCCGACGTTGTTGACGAGAATGTCGATGCGGCCGAAGCGTTCCATGGCCGTTTGAACAACCCGCTCGCCGTCAGGACGACTCATCGCGTCGGCGACAAGCGCCAGCCCCTTGCCGCCGGCCTTTTCGATGTCCGCGATCGTTCCGACGATGTCCGACTCCGTACGCGCGGTGCCGACGACTGTTGCGCCGGCCTCCGCCAGGACCCTCGCGATCCCCTGGCCGACGCCCTTCCCCGCCCCGGTGACGATCGCGACCTGGCCATCCAACTTGAACTGCTCCAGCGCCATGCAAGCTCCTCATGAAAAGGTCACCGGTAGTCATGCCGTGCCCATCTAATGTAGAGAATTGACTGAAGTCAATCATTGGTACTGTCGTAGCAGTTATGGACGGTAAGGATAAAGATGGCAACGTTGGACAAGCCCTCGGCCCGCGAGGCCAAGCGTCTGCGGACGAGGGAACGTCTCATGGGCGCCGCCGTCGCCGAGCTCAAAAGATCGGGTATCGCTGAGGCGGATGTCGGCGCAATCGTGGCCGCCGCCGGAGTCGCTCACGGCACCTTCTTCTTTCATTTCCCCACCAAGGAGCACGTGCTGCTGGAATTGGAGCGACGCGAGGAAGACCGCATCGCAAGACAGATCGGCCGGTTCCTGGGCTCGCGGCCCGACCTTCCGTCAACTCTGAGAGAGGCAGTGCGGTTGGTGGTGGGACTGGAGCACCGACTCGGCGATTTATTATTCAAAGACTTTTTGGCACTTCATTTTTCGCAGACACGCCCGCCGGCCGAGAATGAGAAGGACCACCCACTGATCGTCGCGGTGGCCCAAGAAATCGAGCGCGGTCAAGCAAGCGGTGACGTCGATCCCGATGTCAACCCGATGAACAGCGCGGTGTTCTTCTTGCTGGGCCTCTACGCGCTGCTGACCACTACGAACGAGTGGCCGACTCGCAACGCGATGCTCGACGACTACGTGACACGAACGCTACGCAGTCTGGATCCTCCCAGGTCGAGGTAGGTCGCCCCGCCCCGAAACTGGTGATTGACTTCAGTCAGTAGCCAGTCAAGGGTAGAGCTCATGAACCTGCCAACGTTGAATCGGCGACGCAGTCACAGTGCCGCGAATGAGCGCGACGGGCTCGGTTTCGACGAACACATGCAACAATCGCGGCTCGCACAGAGGCAGGCCGACAAATGGCTCATCTCCGGCAGCATGCTTATCGGCACCGCGGCGTTGGGCGTCTTCGGTCTTCCGCTGTTCCTTCGCGGAGTCTGGTTGCTGCGGCGCGCCCAGCGTGACGGGCTGTCGGTTCGGCCGATGCTCGTCACCCTGCTCGGTTACTTGGTCATCATCGACGCCGCCATCAACACCGTGGGATGGGCACTCGACATGGTGGCAAACCACACCTTGCTGGCCCGCGTGCTGCTCAACGGGTGGGGCGCGATGTTCGACGCTGGATATTTCTGGCATTACAACGAGCTCTGGATCGGTGGCGCGGCCGGCCCGGGTGAGAAAGGCTGGGAGGTCGGCTTGATCCTCACGGTGTTCACGATGAGGATCGCCGCGGCGATCGGGTTCTTGCAGATGAAGCGGTGGGGTCATCAGTGGATGGTCATCACCTGCTGGATGGGCGTGGTCATCTGGATCGGCTACGTGTTCAACATGACCATGTTCGCCGACGTGCGCTACGCGGGCGTGGTGCTCCCGGTCGTCGGCTGGTGGCTCTACGACATCTTCTACATCACCCCATTTCTCGCCATCCCGTACCTGCACACGGTCAACCGCGAAATCTTCACTGACTGACTAAGCTCATTGACTTAGGTCAGTGATTGGACTACAAAGAGCGGACGATGACGCCACAGGTCAAGCCCTCCACCAGAGAAATGCGTCGGGCACAGACGCGCGAACGGATTCTGAGTGCGGCGACGGCCGAGTTCACGGGATTGGGTGAGGTTGTCCGTCTGGTCATGGGGCTAGAAGATCGGCTTGGCAGGATTCTATTCAAAGAGCGACTGGCGCTTCATTTTTCACCGTCGCGACCTCAGCAGGACGATTGGACCGACCATCCGCTGATCGTTCTGCTCGTCCGCGAAATCGAGCGGGCACGCGGCGAGGGCGAGGTACGTGCGGACGTTGACGCATTTTTTAGCGCGACGTTCTTCCTGCTGGGTATCTACGGAGTCCTGACCACTACGGACAACCTCGAGTCCCGCGAGACGATGCTCACCGAGCTGGTCGCTTCAGCGATCCGCGTTCTTCAGATCCGATGATCCGAAATCCACCAACAAGGAGGTCCAATCATGGCCTGGCTCTGGGAGATTCTTCGTTACGTCGCGGCTTGGGGCGGCACCTGCCTCATCATCGCGTTCTGGTACTGGATGTTCTCGAGCATCGGAACCTTCTGAACCGTGCCTGAGCTCTCTGAAGCGCACCCGTTGGTGATCGAGCGCAGTTGCGCGCTGACGGCGGTCGCCTTGAGCGATCACCGTCGTACCGGCGCGCGTCTGATGACCGGCGAAAACCGCAGCTTCAGTCTGAACCCCCCTCTGACCGTCGTCCATGTTCCGTACCCCGCGGCGCGCGGGTGGACGCGACGAACATTGACATGCGGCGTAGCCCTGCAATGTTCGCCATCAAAGGATCGTCTGGCCGAGTATCGGTTGACGGACTTGACGAGCCGTGAACTTCGCGCGCTCATCCTCGTCGAGGCTGGCGTGGCGCTGGGATGGGTCGCCGTGAGGTGGCCCGGGCTGTTGTCCGAGATGCGGCGCGTACTGCCGACTCTCGATATTTCCAACGACGAGACGGGGGCCACCGCGATGCTGGATCGCGCGATCGAGCTGGCGCGCACACGACAACCGCTCGAAGAACACCCGCTGCTCGGCACGTTGCCGTCGGCCTTTTCGGCGTCTCGTGGGCTGGCCAGCGCGATTCGTCGGTTCGGCAGGATGCCGTGGACCAGCACGCAAAAGCGGCGTCCCAGACCGTATTCCGTGCCTGTTGGCGGCGACGGAGGCGTGCGCAACCCCAACCTGCCGCCGCCGAGCAGACCCGACGACAGCGATCCGGACATCACTGCGGATCGCAGGCAAGGCATTCCCTACCCCGAGTGGAATGCCTGGACTGAGAGCTTCCTGCCAGATCACGTCGCAGTACTGGAGCGCGCGCGCCCTGACCGTCGTCCCGAACCTGCACCGATATCCGCCGATCTGCAGAAGTGGTTCGAAGAGCACACCCATCGAGCGATGACCAACCGTCTCGAAGACGGAGCCGACCTCGACGTCGACTCTTACGTCAGCCACTACCTCGACACGTTGACGGGCGAGGCGAAAGAACCGCGCATCTTTCGCGAATTGCTACCCAGTGGCCGGGACGTGACCGCGGCGCTGCTGCTCGACGCCAGTTCGTCATTGGGAGTTCACAGCGGGCGAATCTTCCGTCTGGAGTTGGCATGCGCCGATGCGCTGTCAAGTGCGATGAATCGTGCCCGTGAACGACACGGCATCTTCGCCTTCACCGGAAACACCCGACACCGCGTTGAAGTGCACTGCCTGAAGGATTTTGACGACGGACGATTTGTGGCTCCCAGCGGTCTGGGTCTGATGACCGCCGGCTACACCAGGCTCGGCGCACCGGTGCGCCATCTGACGAGCCGGCTGCTGGCACAGCCGTCCGAACGCCGTCTGCTCATCGTGATCGGCGATGGCCTGATGTCCGACGAAGGCTACGAGGGCCGCTACGCCTGGGCGGATGTGGCGCATGCAGTTGAAGAAGCCAACGACGGCGGCGTCTCCGTGTACTACGTCGGCGTCGGGCCTACCCGGGTCGATCCTCTACCGGAGATATTCGGACCACGCCGCTCCCAACGGATTCGACGCGTCGAGGAGCTCCCGCGCGTGCTGGCTCACGTTCACCGAGAGCTGGTCGCTATATGACCGACAACCACCGAGGAAACCGATGACCACCGATCTCTACTTCGCCAACGGCAACGAAGTGAAGTTATTCGAGCAGGCATACCACCGGCGTATACCCGTAATGCTCACCGGGCCAACAGGATGCGGTAAGACACGGCTCGTCGAGCACATGGGGTCGCTTCTCGAAAGACCGGTGGTCACCATCAGCTGCCATGACGACCTCACCAGCTCGGACCTGGTCGGTCGGTTCATGGTGGTCGGCGGTGACGTCGTGTGGACCGACGGACCACTCACCAAGGCGGTCAAGGCCGGGGCCATCTGCTACCTGGACGAGGTCGTGGAGGCGCGCCACGACTCGCTGGCCATCCTGCACTCGCTGACTGATCACCGCCGGGCGTTGTACCTGGATCGCGCGGGCGAGGTGGTGAAGGCACCGGATTCCTTCATGCTGGTGTGCTCCTATAACCCGGCATATCGAAGCTCGCTCAAGGAGCTCAAGCCCTCGTTCCGGCAGCGGTTCGCCACCCTCCCAATGGCTTACCTACCGCCGGAGCGAGAGGCCGAAGTGATCGGCGCCGAAGCCGGCATCGAAATTTCGGCGGCCCGCCGACTTGTCCGGTGCGCCATCGCCATCCGCACGGCCGACGAAGTCTTCCACTTCGAGCCGCCTTCAACCCGGGCCCTGGTCACCGCAGCGCAGCTGATCGCCTCCGGAGCAACCGAAATGGAGGCCGCTGAAGCTTGCATCCTCGCGCCGCTCACCACCGACGGTGCGATCCACGACGGGCTGCGCGAAGTCGCAGCCGCAAGCCTGCTCACCACTTACTAGGAAAGGAAGTCGCACATGGACCAGCAGGAACGCAAGCGCAAGAGGGCACTGATCGTCTTCCAGATCTTCATCTACGGCTATCTGCTGGTGATGTTCCTCATCCAGCTGTACATGTCATTTGCCCGAGGATGGTGGGAGCTGTGAATCTGCCTCTGCTGAACCGTGGTTCGCAGAGCCGATCCGTCGGCCTCGAGGACCATCACGATGAATCTCGCGATGCCCAGCGCCGAGCGGACAAGTGGATGATCACCGGTGCCGCCTTGATGGGAATGTGGGCACCCGGAATCATCGGATTACCCATCTTCATGCGGGGCGTGTGGCTGCAACGGCAGGCTCTGCGCGCCGGCCTGTCGGTTCGTCCGATGATCGTCACCTTGATCGGTTACCTGGTGCTGATCGATGGAGCCCTCAACAGCCTCGGCTGGGCATTGGATCTCGTCGCCAACCACACCTTGATCAACCGGGTGCTGATGGTCGGCTGGGGCGCGATGTTCGATGCCGGTTACTTCTGGCACTACAACGAGTTGTGGATCGGCGGTGCGGCGGGGCCGGGCGAAAAGGCTTGGGTGGCTGGGCTGATTTTGACTGTGTTCTCGATGCGTTGCGCTGCGGCAATCGGGTTCCTGCAGATGAAGCGGTGGGGTCACCAATGGATGATCGTCACCTGCTGGATGGGCGCTGTGATCTGGATCGGCTACGTGTTCAACATGACCATGTATGCCGACGTGCGCTACGCAGGCGTCGTGTTCCCGGTCGTCGGCTGGTGGCTCTACGACATCTTCTACATCACGCCTTTTCTCGCCATCCCGTACCTGCACACGGTCAACCGCGAAATCTTTTCCGACTGAATCCCGCGCAAGGAGCACAACATGACTACTTCGTCACCGGTAGACGATCAGGAAAAAGCCGACGACCTTCCGCCCGGTACGACGCCCTATTACGCGCGGATGCACAAGTGGATCAAACGGGCAGTGTTGGTGTGCCTGATCGCCCTCGTGATCGAGGGCGCGTTCACTTTGCCATTCATGGCCGTCTATTACGGCTATCCGACGTTGAGCCTCACCGAGATCTGCAGCGAGCTGTTGAAGGTCAGATATTCCGACGACACCTTGGAGTGCCAATTCCCATACCCGATTCTCGGACCGCCTGAGGGCGCCGCCGGGAAGGACACCGCCCAGGACCAATGGGGCATCCAGCCGACGCCGAAGTATCGACGGATCGGCTTCCGGGAACTCGTCCGAATTCACGACGAACGCCTCGCCCGCCAGGCCGCCCAACAGCAGGCGGCGCAGCACCCGTGAGCTATCGCGTCGTTCAATGGACCACCGGCAACGTCGGTAAGCGATCGGTGCGGGCGGTCGCCTCGAACCCGACGCTGCAACTCGTCGGGTGCTATGCGTGGTCGGACGAGAAGGTCGGACGCGATGTCGGCGACCTGTGCGGAATCGAACCGCCGAACCCACATCGCGTCGGATCGGCGCCGTGGAAGCCGCTGCTCGGCATGAGCGGGCCGACCAAACTGCTCATAGAATTCGACGCCGGTCACCAGCTCGTCGAAGTGGGGTAGTCGACTACGCATCCCACCGGTGCCGATTGGCAATAGTTTCGGGTTCACCAGCAGCAGAACAAGGAAGGCCGATCCGATGTCTATTGCATCTGCCGGAATCACCACGCCGCACTGGTGGACGCGCACCTCCCGCCGCAAGGCTCCCACGCGCCACTATCCGCCGCGTTCGCCGAGCTACTTCGAGTCCTCGGTCATCGACCGCGGATTACGCCGAGCCTGACGTGTAGTCGAAATCGACGTTTCGCAGGCCACTCTTCGTACTTATCTGCAATACGTCGACCTCGACGCACTCCTATCGCACACGGTGCGCGAGGGGGGACTCGAACCCCCACGTCCGAAGACAATGGAACCTAAATCCATCGCGTCTGCCAGTTCCGCCACTCACGCGGGCGTCCCAAGATTACAGCGCGGTACCGTCGATGCGTGTCCACTACGCGGCGTCGCAGACCAGCGCTCATCGTGCTGGTGATCGTCGCCGCCATGGCCTGCCTCGCGCTCGGCTGGTGGCAGTGGCAGCGGTTCGAATCGGCGTCCGGCACGGGCCAGAACCTCGGCTATGCGCTGCAGTGGCCGCTGTTCGCGGCGTTCGTCGTGTACGCCTACCGCAAGTTCGTCCGCTACGAAGAACAGCCGCCAGAGCTGCACAAGCCCGGCGAGATCACCGAGATCCCGGCGGGCCTTCTGCCGAACCGCCCGAAGCCCGCCCCGGCCACTGAAGCCGACGATCCCGCGCTGGCCGAATACAACGCCTACCTTGCTCAACTCGCCGAGACCGACAAGAAGATGCGACAGGAACACTAGATGACCGAAACGTCGACGGACGCAAGCAAAATCCGCACCGCACTGACCGCGTATCGGGTGATGGCCTGGGCGACGGGCATCTGGCTCATCGCGCTCTGCTACGAGGTCGTGGTGAAGTACGTCGTCCAGGTCGAGAACCCACCATCCTGGATCGGCGTTGTGCACGGGTGGGTGTACTTCGTGTATCTGCTCGCGACGCTCAACCTCGCTGTCAAGGTCCGCTGGCCGCTGTGGCGCACGATCGGCACTCTGCTCGCAGGCACGATCCCGCTGCTCGGCATCATCCTCGAGCACTTCCGGACAAAACAGGTGAAGGCAACATTCGACCTGTAGCGGCGCTGGCGGCGGTCGTCGTTGTCGGCGTGGCACTGCGCACGTTGGTGTGGTGGCCGTCGCACAATCTGTTCGGCGTGCTCGAGTACGACGACGGCGTCTACTACGCCGCCGCGCGACTGCTGCTCGACGGCTACCTGCCCTACCGCGACTTCACGATCGTCCACCCGCCGGGGATGTCGCTCGTGCTCCTCCCCGCCGCCGTAATCGGGTATCTCTTCGGCGACCCGGTCGGAATGGTCGCCGGCCGGGTTCAGATGGAATTATTCGCGGCCCTCAACATCGTGCTTGTGCACCGGCTCGCCGGCCGCCTGCCCGGAAACCCGGCGACTAGCGGTCGACGTGCGCTCCTCGCGGCTGCCCTCTACGCCGTCATGCCAAACGCAGTCGTCGCCGAGCAGACGATCCTCCTCGAGCCGCTTGCCACCTGCGCATGCCTCCCAGCGGTGTGGTTCCTGTTGCGTTGCGACATACCGTCGCGGTTCGACCTCGTCACGTCCGGCTTTTTCCTCGTCACCGCCATCGCGCTGAAACTCTTCGCCGCCGCGTACGTCGTCGCGGTGATCGGCTATCTGTTATGGACGCGACGACCAAGGACGCTCGTACCTCTCGCGGGCGGCGGGTTGCTCGCCACGGCAGTCGTCATCGCGCCCTTTGTCGTCTCGGCTCCCCGCGACGCGTGGCACGACGTCGTCGTGACTCAGCTCAACCGGCCGCAAAACCCATTCGTGCTCGATCGATATCGATCGCGTCGTTGACATGGTCGGGCTCGCGGTCCGTCGCGATCCCACTCGCCCTCGTGCTGATCGCACTGCTCGCCGCAGTAACGCTGCGGCATGTCGACCCGCAAGTCGGCTTGTGGGCGTCGGTGCTCGATAATCGCCGGCGCTGTGTTCGCAACGTCGCCGACGTACTTCACGCACTACGGCGAATTCCTCGCTCCCCCAGTCGCTCTGCTCGGTAAGTCGGTCACTCGACGTCGGATGGGGAGCGCTGCTCGTTGCAGCGTTCGCTGTCGCATTCGCGGTCGCACCACCAACCAACTCAGTGACCTTCGGGGCCAAGGCGACCTGCGCGCCACCGCCGCTGAAATCCCCGACAGCAGTTGCGTCTACTTCGACGCAATCAGCCTTGCCCCTCATGGCCGACGTCTACACCGCGCCAAGCCCTCACTGCCCGTCGTACGTCGACGGACGCGGCGTCGCTCTGACGCAGAACACCACATGGGACAACCGGGTCAGCTTCTACCCCTCCGGGTTCGTCGCTGACAAACGTTGGCAAGAGGCCACCATCGAACAAATGAAGCACGCCGACTATCTGCTCCTGCGGAGTGGCCCAGCAACGTTGCCGGAGTGGGACGGGTCGACCCGCGCTTACGTGTTGAGCCACTTCACGGTGGCAGTGCGGCATCCAGATGGCCGGCAACCGTTCGAACTGTGGAAGCGCACGACACCCGGTTGAGGCTCGTCTCAACCTGCGAGCGCCCGCAGCGCCGGAAGCAGCTGAGCCAGCGCCCGGCCTCGATGCGACATCGAGTCCTTCTGCTCAGGAGTGAGCTCGGCGGCGCTGCACTCCAACGCCGCGGGGAGGAATATCGGGTCGTAGCCGAAGCCGCTCTCACCGCGCGGCTCTCGTGCGATCCGGCCCGGCCACCGTCCGCGCACCACCACCTCGCCGGCGGCTGACACCAGGGCGCTGGCCGAGACGAACGCCGCACCGCGCCGCGAGTCGGGCACATCGCGAAGTTGAGCCAAGAGCAGGCTGTTGTTGGCGGCGTCGTCGCCGTGCACGCCGGCCCACCGCGCCGACAGCACGCCCGGCATCCCGTTCAGCGCGTCGACTTCGAGCCCGGAGTCGTCGGCCACCGACGCCAACCGGGTTGCAGCGAACGCGTCGCGCGCCTTCGCCAGCGCGTTGTCCTCGAACGTCGCACCGCTCTCAGGTGCCTCGTCGAACGCAGGGACATCCGCCAGCGACACCAGCTCGATGGTCAACCCGGCCGCGTCGAGCACCCGCTGCATCTCCGCCAATTTCTTGCGATTGCGGCTCGCCACCAACAGGCGAGTCACCTCAGCTGCCGAACGCCTTCTTCGCAGGCGGCCCCTCGGGCAGCACGCCCGGATACGGCTCCGCCAACGCCGCGCGCTGAATGTCGAACAACTTCTCGGTGGCTCCCAATGCCGCATCGAGGAGCTTGTCCAGCGTCGAGCGCGGGAACGTCGCACCCTCGCCGGTGCCCTGAACCTCGACCAGAGTTCCGGTGTCGGTGGCCACGACGTTCATGTCGACCTCGGCCCGCGAATCCTCCTCGTACGGCAGATCCACACGGACCCGGCCGTCGACGACGCCGACGCTCACCGCGGCGATCATGCACGACAGCGGACGCGGATCGGACAGCTTCCCCGCCGCCGACAGCCACGTGACCGCATCGGCGAGGGCGACGTAGGCGCCGGTGATCGCCGCGGTACGGGTACCGCCGTCGGCCTGCAGCACATCGCAGTCGATCGCGATCGTGTTCTCCCCCAGCGCAGTCAGGTCGATGCACGCCCGCAGCGAACGCCCGACCAGTCGGCTGATCTCCTGCGTCCGCCCGCCAAGCCGGCCCCTCACCGATTCGCGGTCCGATCGAGTGTGCGTGGCCGCGGGCAGCATCGCGTACTCCGCGGTGACCCAACCCTGTCCGGTTCCTTTGCGCCAGCGCGGCACTCCCTCGGTCACGCTGGCGGTGCACATCACGCGGGTCTCACCGAACTCAACGAGCACCGAGCCTGCGGGGTGCGACGTGAATCCGCGGGTGATCGTCACCGGCCGCAGCTCGTCGTCGAGGCGGCCGTCTTCTCGACTGGACACGCCGACCACCTTACGGTGGGTGCCGCCGGCCGGTTCCATCGTGGCCGCTTAGTGCGTAGTGCGTGACCTCGAACGTCTCCTGGCACACCACCGCGCGCACGGGCCCGTGGAACTCGGCCTTCGCTTCGGTGATGACGTCCTCGCGGGACGTCCACGGCGGGATGTGCGTCAGCAGCAACTCCCCGACGCCGGCGCGCTGGGCGATCTGTCCCGCCTCGGTGCCGGACAGGTGCAGGTGCTCGGGACGCTCCCCTGGGGCATGCGTCCACGACGCCTCGCAGAGGAACACGTCCGCGCCGCGGGCCAAGTCGACGATCGCGTCGCACAGACCGGTGTCGCCGCTGAACGTCAGCACCGCACCCGAGTCGTCGATGATCCTCATCCCGTACGCCTCGGTCGGGTGGGCCACCGCCCGCGGCATCACCCGCAGCGATCCGAACTCGACCTCCTCGCCGTCGGCCCAGTGCCGCACGTCGAAGATGTCGGAGAAGTCGTCGAGCTCCCCGCCGAACGGCGAGGAGGCCTGGGCGAGCCGCGACCAGGTGTCGCTCGGCCCGTACATCAACGCCTTACCGACCGCCGGGATCGGATGATAGCGCCGCCACACGAACAGCGACGGCAAGTCAATGCAGTGGTCGGCGTGCAGATGGCTGAGGAGAACGTGCACCGAGTTGGGGTCGGCGTGCCGCTGCAGCGAGCCCAGGACGCCGTTGCCGAAGTCGAGCACCAACGGAGGAGCGCCCGCCGCGGTCAGCAGATACCCCGACGCCGGGGAATCTGGTCCTGTGACACTGCCGGAGCAGCCGAGCACCGTTACTCGCACAGGCCTAGCTTGCCACGCCGGATGTTGTGTTGAGAAAGACATCGCAGCAAAACACCCCGATCAAGTGGGGAGTCTCATGATGAGGCGCCAACGTGACGCCGAACAGGTCGCACGCCGTCCAGCGCCGGACCCAGAAACCGCGATGCAAGCTTGGTGAACGCCTCCGGATCACCCGTCGCTTCGAATACCCGGGTGGCAGGTGGTGCGTCGTGGGGACGTAGCAGGTCCAGCTCGGTCAGCACACGGAGAAGATCCTTCGCGGTCTCTTCGGCGCTGGACACCAAGGTCACGGCCTCACCCATCGCCAGCTGGATCAGCCCCGACAGCAGCGGGTAGTGGGTGCAGCCCAGCACCAGCGTGTCGACGCCGGCGCGCTGCAGCGGCTCCAGATAACCCTCGGCCAGCCCGAGGACCTGCCGCCCGCTGGTAACGCCCCGCTCGACGAAGTCGACGAAGCGCGGGCAGGCCACACCGGTGACGACGGTTTCGCGCGCCGCCGCGAACGCGTCCTGATAGGCACCCGACGCGATCGTCGCCTCTGTGCCGATCACCCCGATGCGGCCGTTGCGGGTGGTGGCGACGGCCCGGCGCACCGCCGGCAGGATCACTTCGACGACGGGCACGTCGTAGCGTTCTCTGGCGTCGCGCAGGCACGCCGACGACGCGGTGTTGCAGGCGATCACCAACGCCTTGACGCCCCGCGCGACGAGGTCGTCGCCGATTGCGAGGGCGTGAGCCCGTACCTCGGGGATGGTCAGCGGGCCGTACGGCCCGTTGGCGGTATCGCCGACGTAGATGATGTCCTCGTCGGGCAGCTGGTCGATGATCGCGCGCGCTACGGTCAGGCCGCCGACGCCGGAATCGAAGATGCCGACGGGCGCGTGGGGCCCCCGCCCGCGGGCAGGGGATTCGGAGGTCACGATGTCAGCGATGGCGGCGCCCCGCGTCGGCGCAACTCACGGGCCTTGCGCTCGGGTCCGGAAAGCACGTACGCGGCGAAGACGCCGGCGATCGCCCCGCACAGGTGGCCCTGCCAGGAGATGCCGGTGCACCCGACCTGAGGCAGTGCGCCCAGCAGGACGGTGCCGTAATAGATCAGCACGAGGACCCCGACGACGATCTGCCACAGCGACCGGGTGAAGAACCCGAAAACGATCAGAAAGGTCAGCCATCCGAAGATCAGTCCCGACGCACCGATGATGTTCAAGTGGCCACCGCAGGTGTTGCCCACGGTGCCGATGAGCCAGGTGCCGAAGCCGCCCGCCATCCAGATGATCACCGTGGCGAAGATGAACCGCGACAGACCTAGGAGCGTCATCAAGAAGCCGAGCACCAGGGCGGGCAAGGTGTTCGCGATCAGGTGCTGCCAGTTTGCGTGCAGCAGTGGCGCGAACAAGATGCCCCACAAGCCGTCTGTCTCCAGCGGTCTGATGCCGTTGTTGTCGAGGCGGTCTCCGCTGAGCTGGTTCAGCACCTCGACGATGTAGAGCAGCGCGACGAACGACAGGATCGTGACGCCGCCGGTCACCCAGACCCGCCGCTTCTTTGGCTCGGGCTTCGTCGAATAGCCCGGCCCGATCATGCCCATAATTGCCCTTCCAGAGCTTCTTCAGCTTCATCCAGGCTACCGGCGTACGCGCCGGTCGACAGATACTTCCACCCCGCATCGGCCACCACGAACGCGATGTCGGCGCGCTGGCCCGCCTTCACCGCTTTGGCGGCCAGGCCAAGCGCGGCGTGCAGCACCGCGCCGGTGGAGATGCCCGCGAATATGCCTTCGGCCGATATCAACTCGCGGGTGCGCCGAACCGCGTCCGCGGAACCGACCGAGTAGCGACTGGTCAACACATCCGGGTCGTACAGCTCGGGGATGAACCCCTCGTCGATGTTGCGCAGCGCGTACACGCCTTCGCCATAACGCGGTTCTGCGGCCACGATCTGGATGTCGGGAACATGCTCGCGGAGGAACCGGCCGGTACCCATCAGCGTGCCGGTGGTGCCCAGACCGGCGACGAAGTGCGTGATCTCGGGAAGGTCCGCAAGCAGTTCCGGGCCGGTGCCGTAATAGTGCGCCGCAGTGTTGGCCTCATTGCCGTACTGGTAAAGCATCACCCACGACGGGTTCTGTGCGGCGAGTTCCTTGGCGTGCGCGACCGCGGTGTTCGAGCCGCCCTCGGCGGGCGAAAAGATGATCCGGGCGCCATACAGCTCCAGCAGCTGACGCCGCTCGATCGATGTGTTCTCCGGCATCACGCAGATCAGCGTGTAGCCCTTCAGCAGCGCGGCCATGGCCAGCGAAATGCCGGTGTTGCCACTGGTCGGCTCCAGGATCGTGGCACCGGGTTGTAAGCGCCCGTCGCGCTCGGCCTCCTCGATCATCCGAAGCGCGGGACGGTCCTTGATCGAGCCGGTCGGGTTGCGGTCCTCGAGCTTGGCCCACAACCGCACGTGATCGTCACCCTCCCACTTCGGCGACAGTCGCTGCAGCCCGACCAGCGGGGTGTTGCCCAGGGCCTGCAACAGGGAGTCGTAGCGGGTCAACGCCCACCCGCGACGGCAGGCAGGATCGTCACCGTGTCGCCGTCGTTGATCTCGGTGTCGAGTCCACCGGAAAACCTCACGTCCTCGTCGTTGACGTAGATGTTCACGAAGCGGTGCAGCTTGCCGTTATCGACGAGGCGTTCGGAGATCCCCGAGTAGTTGGACTCCAGGTTGGAGATCACCGCCTGCAACGTGTTGCCACTGGCGTTGACGCGCTTCTCGCCGCCAGTGTGGCTTCGCAGAATCGTCGGAATCGACACGCTGACAGTCATTTCGGGGCTCCTCCACAAACGTTGTCGTAGTGGTCGACGACAGTCACCGCCTCCTCGGTGACGACACCGTCGGCAATGCGGTAACTGCGCAACTCGTGACGGTCGGGGTCTCGGGTGGACACCAGCACGTAGTGCGCGTCGGGCTCAGCGGCGTAGGAGACATCCGTTCGGCTCGGGTACGCCTCGGTCGCGGTGTGCGAGTGGTAGATCACCACCGGAACCTCGTCGGCGTCGTCCATCTGGCGCCACACCTTCAACTGTTCGCTCGAGTCGAAACGGTAGAACGTCGGCGAGCGCTCGGCGTTGAGCATCGGGATGTGCCGCTCGGGGCGGTCGGAGCCCTCCGGCCCGGCGATGACCCCGCACGCTTCGTCCGGGTGGTCGGCGCGCGCGTGCGCGACCATGGCGTCGACCAAGTCGGCGCGGATCACCAACATTGTTTTGATCCTCGCGTCCGCAGCAAGGGTGCGCTCCTTTCACGCGAATGCCCCCGGCAACGCGTCACGATAGGTGGGTATTCCGGCGACCGTGCTGGCGGTGGTCACCGCCACCAGCACTGCGCGGGCCAAGCAGTCGGCAGCAGCGGCTCCGACAGCGGCAATCAGTTCGGTTTCCGGTGACAGCGCCGCGGGCACCGTCGGGCTCGGTGGCACCTCGACCGCTCCCGTGGCCACCGCGAACACCGTGTCGCCGTCCAGCGGGGTGTGCGAGGGGCGGATCGCACGGGCGAGGCCGGCGTGGGCGGCGACGGCCACGCGCCGGCACGCCGCCTTGCTCAACGCGGCATCGGTCGCAACGACCGCGATGGTGGTGTTCAGTGGCTCGCGCTGCGCGGCCTCGGCGACCAGCGCGGCGAAGGCCGCGACCTGAGCCGGCGGCGGCGCGCTCAGGTCGAGGTCGGCAGCCACGAAGTTCGTCCACGGGAGGCCGGTGGCCGGGTCGACCACGTCGCCGAACGAGTTGACTACCACCAGGGCACCGACGGTGACGCCGGAGTGAAGACTCGCCGACGCGGTGCCCACACCGCCCTTGAGAACGCCGGCGCGAGCGCCCGCCCCGGCCCCAACGGTTCCCGTCGCGACGTCGGTACCGGCGTCTTGGGCTGCGATGTAACCGAATTCGGCGGTCGGCCGGCATGACCACCCACCGACCGGCAGGTCGTAGATCACCGCTGCCGGCACGATCGGTACGACGTGCTCCCCCGCGTCCTCCCCGGCGCCGTCGGCCATGACCACGCCTCGGCCCTGCTCTTCGAGCCAGTGCATCACGCCGTCCGCGGCGGCCAACCCGTACCCGCTGCCGCCGGTCAGCAGCACCGCGTCGACGTAGCGAATCGAGTTCGCCGGGTCCAGCAGATCGGTTTCTCGGGTGCCCGGAGCGCCACCGCGGACGTCGACGGCCCCGACCGTTCCCGGCGGCGTAAGGAGCACCGTGCTTCCGGTGGCCCACCCCGAGCCAAGGGTGGCGTCTGCGTCGAGCCGGTGATGGTGGCCGACCAGGATGCCGCCGACGTCGGTGATCGCGCCGGGCATCAGCGCCGGCCCATCAAAGCCAGCACCAGGTACTCCTGCATCACCGTCAGCCACTGGTAGACGTCGTAGTGTCCGGCCATCGGATGATCGTCGGGAACCGGCTCGGGACCCTCGGGCCCGATACCCAACATGGTGCCCAGTGCGAGCCGGATGTCGTTGACCCCGGAGATCCAGGCGTTCGCGTCGTCGCGCGTCAGCTCGAAACGGCCACCCCCCGCCGGCATCGTGCGCAACATCCGTTCACCGGCCTCGCGCTTGGCGTCGATGATGGCCGGCTCATGCAGGCTGCGCAGCGCGGCATTCAGGCTTTCCGCGGCCGCCGAACCCGCAGGATGGTTGCGTTCGGGGCGGAAAAAGTCGGGCAGCAGCCGTCGCATAGTGGCGTCCTGCGGGCGCCGCGGGTTTCCCGCCCTGATACCGGTGATGTCTTCCAATTCGTCTGCCGGAGCAGAAGATCCGCGCTCGTCGAGCATGTCCAGCATCGACTTCACCAGGCTGTGCAGCATCGACGTCTCGTGCGCGGCCAAGGTGGAGCGGAAGCGCGGGCCATCGGCGGTGTCGACCCGCTTCCATTTGCGCACTCGTCGTGTCCGTCAGCGATCCTGCTGCAGCGTCGCCCACAGCCCAGCTGCGTGAAGTTTGGAAACGTCGGTTTCCATCGCCTCGCGGCTGCCTGCGGACACCACCGCCTTGCCCTCGCGGTGCACCTGAAGCATCAGCTTGGTGGCGTGCGGTTCGCTGTAGCCGAAGAGCTTCTGGAACACATACGTCACGTACGTCATCAGATTCACCGGGTCGTCCCACACGATGGTGACCCACGGCGTATCCACGGCGTCGGCGACATCGACGTCGGCCTCCTCGCGGGTCCCCGGACGGGTCCGCGCTGGGGTAACCATGCGTCAAGAATACCGACGGCGACCGACACTTCCCGTCCGCCTCGGCACGTTCAGCCGATACCGTTACCCGTGTGAGCACTCGGGCGGAGCCGACCGCGCTTCTGACCGACAAGTACGAGCTGACCATGCTGTCGGCA
This sequence comes from uncultured Actinomycetota bacterium, assembly GCA_963744085.1. Lineage (GTDB taxonomy): Bacteria > Actinomycetota > Actinomycetes > Mycobacteriales > Mycobacteriaceae > Mycobacterium. Next base: position 20,428 of record CAVUSK010000004.1, on the reverse strand, counting down.
GCACTTCGCGACGGCACCGCGCACCGGCAGACCACGTTCGAGGTGTTCGCCCGGCGGCTGCCGGAGGGCCGCCGTTACGGCGTCGTGGCGGGCACCGGCCGATTCCTGGAAGCGTTGGCGTCATTCGAGTTTGACAGCCCCGCGCTTGACTCGGTCCGCGGATTCCTCGACCCGGACACCGTCGACTACCTCGCCCGCTACCGCTTCCGCGGCGACGTCGACGGATACCCGGAGGGCGAGCTGTATTTCCCGGGGTCACCGGTCCTGACAGTGCGGGGCACATTCGCCGAGTGCGTGCTGCTGGAGACGTTGTCGCTGTCAATCCTCAACCACGACACCGCGATTGCCTCTGCCGCGGCGCGGATGGTCAGTGCTGCCGAGGGCCGGCCGATCATCGAGATGGGTTCGCGACGCACACACGAGCAGGCGGCGGTCGCCGCGGCACGGGCCGCCTATATCGCCGGGTTCGCCGGATCATCCAACCTGGCGGCCCAGCGTCACTACGGCGTCCCCGCGCTGGGCACCAGCGCGCACGCATTCACGATGCTGCACACCACCGCCGATGGCCCAGACGAGTGCGCGGCATTCCGTGCGCAGGTGGATGCGCTCGGGGTGAACACCACGCTGCTGGTCGACACCTACGACATCACCGCCGGCGTCGCCAACGCCGTCGCGGTCGCCGGCACCGGGTTGGGCGGCGTGCGGATCGACTCCGGCGACCTGCTTGCTCTGGCGCGCCAGGTTCGCCGCCAACTCGACGACCTCGGCGCCAGGCACACCCGGATCGTCGTCTCCGGTGACCTCGACGAGTTCGCGATCGCCGCGCTGCGCGCCGAACCGGTCGACAGCTACGGTGTCGGAACCTCGGTGGTCACCGGATCGGGAGCGCCCACCGTCCACATGGTGTACAAGCTGGTGGAGGTCGACGGGATGCCGGTGGAAAAACGCAGCACCCGCAAGGAATCTCACGGTGGCTTCAAGCACGCGATGCGGTTGGCGCGGACCACCGGCACCGCCCTCGAGGAGGTCGTCTACCCCGCCGGCCGGCCGCCCGCGACCACGGACGAGAGTCGGACGCTGACCGTCCCGTTGGTTCGCGGTGGCGAACCTGTTGTCGCCGAGGCCCTCTCCGCCGCACGGGCACGGGTCGCGGCCGGGTTGAAAAGCCTGCCGTGGGAGGGCCTGAAACTTTCCCGCGGCGAGCCGGTGATCCCTACCAGGATGATCCCGGTCACCGATCCGGTCGAGGAGGGGCCACGCCAGCCTCCGCTGTGACCGACCTGCTCGCCACGGCCGTCGATGCTCTTGGGGGCAGCGAGCGCGCCGGCCAGATCGCTATGGCCGAGGCGGTCGCGCAGGCCTTTGACACCGGCGAGCACCTGGCCGTGCAGGCGGGCACCGGCACCGGCAAGTCCCTGGCCTACCTGGTGCCTGCCATCGTCCGCGCGGTCGAAACCGATTGTCCCGTGGTCGTTTCCACGGCAACCATCGCGCTGCAGCGACAACTCGTCGAGCGGGACCTGCCCCGGTTGGCCGATTCCCTGGAACGCGACCTGCCGCGTCGGCCCAGTTTCGCGATTCTCAAGGGCCGTGGAAACTACTTGTGCCTGAACAAGGTTCATAACGGATCCGCGGATCGAACCGGCGCAGACGCCGTCGAAGACGCGCTGTTCGAGCCCACCGCGACCACCGCGTTGGGCCGGGACGTCCAGCGGCTGACGACATGGGCATCCAGCACCGACACCGGCGACCGTGACGAGCTGACGCCAGGCGTGCGGGACGGGTCGTGGTCCCAGGTGAGCGTGTCTGCGCGGGAATGCCTCGGCGTGGCTCGCTGCCCTTTCGGCGCCGAGTGCTTCGCGGAAAAGGCCCGTGCGGTGGCCGGCCGAGCCGACGTGGTCGTGACCAACCATGCGCTGCTGGCCATCGACGCGATCTCCGAAGCGCCGGTGCTGCCCGAACACGACCTGCTGGTCATCGACGAGGCACACGAGTTGGTGGACCGAGTCACCGCCGTTGCCACGCAGGAGCTTTCGCCGACACGCGCTGGCCCTTGCGGCCCGACGGATCGCGCGGATGGTGGAACCTGAGCTGGTCGAGCGATTCGACGCCGCCGGCACCGCCCTCACCTCGATGATTCGCGACGGAGCGCCCGGCCGCATCGACCACCTCGACGACGGGCTCGCCGCCTGTTGACCGCGTTGAGGGACGCCACCACTGCCGCGCGCCGCGCCGTCCCCGCAACGGCCGGCGATGCACGAGCGGCCGCCGCGCGCATCGAGGCGATCGCCGCGCTCGACGACATTGTGGACACATGCTCGCGGATCCTCGAGTCATTCCGGCTCGACATCCCCGATCGCAGCGATGTCGTCTGGCTCTCAAGGGACGACAACCGCGGCTCGGTGCAGCTGCGCGTGGCCCCGCTTTCGGTTGCCACGCTGTTGCGCGGCGGCCTGTTCAGCCGTGCCACCGCAGTACTGACGTCGGCGACGCTGGCGCCGGGCGGCTCGTTCGACCCGATCGCATCGCAGTGGGGGCTCGCCGGAACAGATGCCGAGGACGTCAAGTGGCGAGGCATCGACGTGGGATCTCCTTTCCAGCATGCCAAGTCGGCCATTCTCTACGTCGCCCGCCACCTACCGCCTCCCGGTCGGGACGGCACCGGCTCGGCCGAGCAACTGGCCGAGATCGCCGCGCTGATAACCGCGGCCCGCGGGCGCACCCTCGGCCTGTTCTCGTCGATGCGGGCGGCCGCCGCCGCGGCGGAAGAGATGCGCGAACGGCTCAGCACGCCGGTGTTGTGCCAAGGTGACGATGCCACCGCGGCGCTGGTCGAGCGGTTCGCGGCCGAGGCCGAAACCTCTTTGTTCGGAACGCTTTCTCTGTGGCAGGGCGTCGACGTACCCGGCCCGTCGTTGTCCCTGGTGATCATCGACCGGATTCCGTTTCCGCGACCTGATGACCCGCTCCTGACAGCACGACAGCGTGCGGTCACCGCGCGCGGCGGCAACGGGTTCATGGCCGTCGCCGCCAGCCATGCCGCGCTTCTGCTCGCGCAGGGCACCGGCCGGCTGCTGCGGCGAAGCGATGACAGAGGTGTGGTGGCGGTGCTCGACTCGCGGATGGTCACCGCACGGTACGGCCCGTTCCTCCGAGACTCGTTGCCGCCCTTCTGGTTTACTACTGATCGCCAAACTGTGCTGGCGGCGCTCAACCGACTCACCGGCGATCCGACATGAAAGCTTCGCCGTGGAGTCCTGGGCGACGAGGATCGGTGCTTCACGCGTTACCGGCGCGGTTGTCGTTTTCCAGCGTCACTCGATCACCCGCCGCCCATCTATCCTGGCAGCTGTGAGACGCCTTCTGTCCGCCGCCGCCGCCGCGGCCACCGCGACGCTGGTGGCCAGCGGTTGCACGAACCTGCTGGCCGGCGAACCGGTGTCCATCTTCGCCGATCCGTTCCGGGTGGCAGGGTTGCCGGCCACCGACGGCCCGTCTGGATTGCGACCCGATGCGGCTGCACCGACCCGGAAGGTGGACAACGGTGATGGCGGTGACGAAGACAACCTGGCGGTTCAATCCGTCAGCGACATCGAGCAGTTTTGGAAGGCCGCCTATCGCCCGCCGTTAGACGGCAACTTCCAAACCGCAACCGCCGTGGTTTCGTGGAACTCAAAGGAATACAGCAACCGGGAGTTCTGCGGCAACGACACGTACGACCTCGTCAACGCGATGTACTGCTGGGACGACAACGAAATCGGCTGGGACCGCGGGCAGCTGCTGCCCATCCTTCGCAAATCGTTCGGTGACATCTCGATCCCGTTGGTGCTCGGCCATGAGTACGGCCACGCGATTCAGCGCCGTGCTCTACTGGCCGGACCGGCCACACCGTCGTTGGTCTCCGAGCAGCAGGCCGACTGCTTCGCGGGCGTGTACATGCGGTGGGTAGCCGAAGGCAAGTCGCCGCGGTTCACCGTGAGCACCGGCGAAGGCCTCAACAACGTTCTCGCCACGATGATTTCACTGCGTGACCCCATCGAGTCGCAGGGCGAATCAGAGCCCGGGCTCGACGAACACGGCTCGGCATTCGAGCGAATCTCGGCTTTTCAGTTCGGGTTCACCGACGGCGCCAGCGCATGCGCGGCCATCGACAAAAAAGAGATCGAGCAGCGCCGCGGCGAGTTACCGGTGGCGCTGACCCAGGACTCCACGGGTGAGTGGCCGGTCAGCGAAGATTCGGTGAAAACGATCGTCGACGCGATGACTCTCGCGTTCTCCCCCGCCAACCAGCCCAAGCTCAGCTTCGACGCATCGTCGGCGCAGTCTTGCGCCGACGCACATCCCAGCCCGCCTGCGTCCTACTGCCCGGCCACCAACACCATCACCGTGGACCTTCCGGAGCTCGAAAAGTTGGGCACTCCAAGCGAACAACGCGGTGGCTTCGGCCTTCCTGTGGGCGACAACACCGCATATTCGGTGTTGGTGTCGCGGTACATGCTTGCTATTCAGAAGCAACGTCCGGTGGCGCTGGACACCGCCGAGGCCTCACTGCGCACCGCGTGCCTCACGGGGGTCGCCACCACCAAGATGTCGCAGCAGATCAACGTCGACGGCCACACGGTCCAGTTGGCCGCGGGCGACCTCGACGAAGCGGTCTCGGGGATGCTGACCAACGGTCTTGCGGCCAGCGACGTCAACGGCGACTCCGTGCCGTCCGGGTTCTCGCGCATCGACGCGTTCCGCACCGGTGTTCTCGGCGACGAGGACCGCTGCTTCAAGCGGTACCCCTAGGACTGGATACGCCGCCCGCGCCGGTTACGCGAGCGTGACCAAACCCAGCTCGTTGTCTCCGGCCAGCAGCGGATTGTGGGGCAGCACCCGGACCGTGTATCCGACCGCCCCGGCAACCGGCAGCGGCGTGGTCGTGGCGAAGATCTCGTCGCCGGAATCCGCGGTGCCGGTGTGCGCCATCGGGACCCGAACCGGATCGACAAGGGAGTCATCGGCGTCGACACGGCCCAGCACGGCCTGCACGGTGACCTCCCCGGGTGACAGGCCGGACAGCGCAACGGCGGCCGTCAGCGTCATCTCCGAGCCCAGCAGCGGGGTGTCCGGAAGACCGGTGCTGTCCACCTCCGTGATCGCTACCTTCGGCCAGGCATCAGCGACCTTCCCCCGGTAGTCGGCCAGCCTGCGCGCATTGCCGAACTGCTCGCCACCCACCGGAGCGACCGTCCGATGAAGCGACGTCGCGGCCGGCGCGTAATACTGCTCGGTGTAGTCGCGAACCATTCTCGACGCCAACACCTTTGGACCCAGTACCTGTAGCGTGTGCCGGACCATCTCCACCCACCGGCGCGGGATCGCGGACTCGTCGCGCTCGTAGAACTTCGGCGCCACCGTGGTTTCGAGCAGGTGGTAGAGCGCGGCGGCTTCAAGATCGTCGCGGCGTTCGTCGGAAACGCCGTCGGCAGTCGGGATCTCCCAACCGTTTTCGCCGTCGTACCACTCATCCCACCAGCCGTCCCGGACGGAAAGATTGAGTCCACCGTTGAGAGCGCTCTTCATGCCGGACGTTCCGCACGCCTCCAGCGGACGCAGCGGGTTGTTCAGCCACACGTCACAGCCCCAGTACAACAGGCGCGCCATGGACATGTCGTAATCAGGCAGGAATGCGATCCGGTGCCGAACCTCCTCCCGGTCGGCGAACCGCACTACCTGCTGGATCAACGCCTTTCCGCCGTCGTCCGCCGGGTGTGACTTGCCGGCCACGATCATTTGGATCGGACGTTGGGTGTCCAGCAGCAGACGTTGCAACCGATCGGGATCGCGCAACATCAGGGTCAGGCGCTTGTAGGTCGGCACCCGCCGGGCGAACCCGATGGTCAGCACGTTCGGGTCGAAAGCCTCTGCGATCCAGCCTAATTCGGCCTCCGGGGCGCCACGTTCCAGCCATGACAGGCGCAGCCGGCGGCGCACGTCAGCGATGAGCTCCCCGCGCAGCTGACAGCGGATCCACCACAGATGACCGGGATCGACCTGCTGCAATCGCTCCCAGACGGCGGGCTCGCTCGGCGAATCGGAGCCAAGCAGTTCGCGGCCCAGCGCCAGCCATTCCGGCGCTGCCCACGTGGGCGCGTGGATCCCGTTGGTGACGGATCCGATGGGCACCTCATCGGGGTCGAACCCGGGCCAGAGCTCGTTGAACATCGCCCTGCTCACCCGGCCGTGCAGCAGCGAAACGCCGTTGGCCCGTTGGGCAAGACGAAGACCCATGTGCGCCATATTGAACTTCGTCGCGTCGTCCTCGGCGCCGAGCGCGACGACGCGGTCCAACGGCACGCCAGGCACCAGGACCGAGCCCTTCTTGCCGTCTCCGCCGAAATAGTGACGCACCATCTCGACCGGGAACCGGTCGATGCCGGCCGGCACCGGCGTGTGCGTGGTGAACACTGTGCTGGATCGCACCACGGTCAGCGCAGTGTCGAAGTCCAGCTTGGACTCGGTCATCAACTCCCGGATGCGCTCGAGGCCGAGGAACCCGGCGTGGCCCTCGTTCATGTGGAACACCTCGGGTGCGGCGAGCCCTTCGGCGGCGGTGAAGGCGCGGATGGCACGCACGCCGCCGATGCCGGCCAGGATCTCCTGTTTGATGCGGTGGTCCTGGTCACCGCCGTACAGCCGGTCCGTGACACCGCGCAGATCATGTTCGTTCTCCGGGACCTCGGAGTCGAGCAACAGCAACGGAATCCGGCCCACCTGCGCAATCCACACTCGGGCCCGCAGCTCGTAATCGTCGGGCAGGGCCAGCGCCACCAGCACCGGCTCACCCGACGCGGTGGTAAGCAGCCGCAGCGGCAAGCCCTGCGGATCCAGCGACGGATACGTCTCCTGTTGCCAGCCGTCGGCGGTCAGCGACTGACGAAAGTAACCCGACCGGTAGAGGAGGCCGACGGCTATCAACGGCAGACCCAGATCGGAGGCGGCCTTGAGGTGATCGCCGGCCAGGATGCCCAGACCGCCCGAATAGTTGGGCAGCACCTCTGAAACACCGAACTCCATCGAGAAATAGGCGATCCCGGTTGGCAGCCCGGCGCCTGCCGAGGACTGCTCCTGGTACCACAGTGGCCGGGTCAGGTAGTCATTGAGATCGTCGGCCAGCCGGTCCAGCCGTTCGAGGAACTGCTGGTGGACGGCGAGCTCGTCCAGACGCTGCGGAGTCACCGCCCCGAGTAGCGCGACCGGGTCGTGTCCGCAGCGCTCCCACAACGCGGGTTCGATGGCGGCGAACAGGTCCTGGGTGGGCTTGTCCCATGACCATCGCAGGTTGACCGACAGCTGCTCCAGCGCGGCCAGGCGATCGGGAAGATGAGCACGGACGGTGAAACGACGCAGTGCCTTCACGCGGCATTACCTTACTGAGAATTCGTGGCTGTGCAGGGCAGAGGAGCTGCCGGATCGACACATCAGCTCCCCCGCGTTTGGGACCGACACTACGGTGGAACAAGCCACAGAGGGACAGCCGCACCATCGAAGGAGTATCGGGTGCCCGGTCGTATCGAGATCGACGACGTGCGGCCCGTCGTCTCCTGCGGGAGGTATCCGGCCAAAGCCGTCGTGGGTGAGATCGTGCCGGTTCGGGCCACCGTATGGCGCGAGGGCCACGATGCCGTCGCCGCAACGCTTGTAGTGCGCTGCCTGGGCCGCGGCTACCCACGGCTTGCCGGCGCCGCCGCCACGTCGATTGCGGCCGCGCAACGCGTCAAGCCGATCCTGGTTCCAATGTCGCCGGGTATCACGCCGGACGTGTTTCACGGCGAGTTCACGCCGGACAGCGTCGGCCTCTGGACATTCCGGGTCGACGGCTGGGGCGATCCGGTCAGCACCTGGCGCCACACGATCACTGCGAAACTCGACGCCGGACAGGGCGAACCCGAGCTGTCCAACGACCTTCTCGTCGGTGCGAAGTTGTTCGAGCGGGCCGCGATGGGCATGCAACGTAAGTTGCGCGACCCGCTGCTGGAGGCGGCTGCGGCGCTGCGTGCTCCCGGAGACCCGCTCACCCGCGTCGCTGCCGCGTCCACCGAGCAGGTCACCGAGCTGTTGGCGCGCTATCCCCTGCGCGAGCTGCTGACCCGTGGCGATGTCTGCGGCGTGTGGGTCGATCGGCCGCTGGCCCGGTTCGGGTCGTGGTACGAGATGTTTCCGCGGTCCACCGGCGGCTGGGATGCCAAGGGCAAGCCGGTGCACGGGACGTTCACCACCGCGGTCGACGCCCTGCCGCGGATCGCCGAGATGGGTTTCGACGTCGTGTACCTGGCGCCCATCCATCCGATCGGCAAGGTGCACCGCAAGGGCCGCAACAACTCGGTCACCGCCGCACCCGGCGACGTCGGTTCGCCATGGGCCATCGGCAGCGACGAGGGCGGTCATGATGCCGTTCATCGCGATCTGGGCACAATCGACGACTTCGACGCGTTCGTCGCCGCCACCCGGAACCACGGGATGGAGGTGGCGCTCGACCTCGCGCTGCAATGCGCGCCGGACCATCCGTGGGCACGCGAGCACCGCGACTGGTTCACCGTGCTGCCGGACGGCACCATCGCTTACGCCGAGAACCCGCCGAAGAAGTACCAGGACATCTACCCCCTGAACTTCGACAACGATCCCGACGGCCTGTATCACGAGGTGCTTCGGGTGGTCCGGCACTGGATCGACCACGGCGTCAAGGTGTTTCGGGTCGACAACCCGCACACCAAGCCGCCGAACTTCTGGGAATGGCTGATCGAGGAAGTGAAGAGCACCGACCCGGACGTGGTGTTCTTGTCCGAGGCGTTCACCCGGCCGGCACGTCTTTACGGTCTCGCCAAGTTGGGCTTCACCCAGTCCTATACGTATTTCACCTGGCGTACCGCCAAGTGGGAGCTCACCGAATTCGGGCAGCAGATCGCCGAGCACGCCGACTACGCCCGGCCGAACCTCTTCGTGAACACCCCCGACATCCTGCATGAGAGCCTGCAGCGCGGCGGGCCGGGCATGTTTGCGATACGCGCAGTGCTCGCGGCCACCATGAGCCCGTCGTGGGGCGTGTACTCCGGGTTCGAGCTGTACGAACACCGGCCCGTGCGGGAGGGCAGCGAGGAATACCTCGACTCCGAGAAGTATCAGCTGCGGCCGCGCGACTTCGAGGGCGCTCTGGAAGGCGAGGAGTCTCTCGAGCCGTTCATCAGCCGCCTCAACGAGATTCGGCGCCTTCATCCCGCGCTTCACCAGCTGCGCACGATCCACTTCCACCGTGTGGACAACGATGCGCTGATGGCCTACAGCAAGTTCGACCCGTCGACGGGCGATGCGGTGCTCGTCGTGGTGACACTCAACCCGTTCGGGCCCGAAGAGTCCACGGTGTGGTTAGACATGCCCGCACTGGGTATGGAGTGGTACGACCGATTCTGGGTTCGCGACGAGATCACCGGTGAGGAATACCACTGGGGCCAGGCCAACTACGTCCGTCTCGATCCGGCGAAGAACGTCGCGCACATCGTGAATCTGCCGCTCGTGCCAGACGCGGCGCGCACGCAGTTACTGCGCAGGGAGTGACGGTAATGACGCGATCGAAGCAGTACACCAGCAGACACTTGGCGCCGGACCGCTCGGAGTTCGACCGGCTGCTGGCCGGCGAACAACACGATCCGCATTCCGTCCTCGGCGCCCACGAATACGGCGACCATACGGTGATCCGGGCTTTCCGCCCCCACGCGGTCGAAGTCACCGCCGTCGTCGGGCCAGAGCGCTATCCGCTGCGGCATCTGGAGGGCGGACTGTTCGCGGTGGCGCTGCCATTCGCCGGTCTCGTCGACTACCGGCTCGAAGTGAGCTACCAGGGCGCCGACGGCACCCTCGACGTGCACCGGGTGGCCGACGGATACCGCTTCCTGCCGACGCTCGGCGAGGTCGACCTGCACCTGTTCAACGAGGGACGCCACGAACGGTTGTGGGACATCCTCGGCGCTCATCCGAGGACCTTCACGACGCCCGACGGTGAGGTGCACGGGGTGTCGTTCGCAGTGTGGGCACCCAACGCGCGGGGCGTCAGTTTGATCGGGGAGTTCAACCACTGGGACGGCAACGAGGCCCAGCTGCGGGTGCTCGGCTCGTCCGGCGTGTGGGAGCTGTTCTGGCCCGGCTTCGATGTGGGCGGGCTTTACAAATTCCGCGTGCACGGCGCCGACGGGGTGGTCAGCGATCGCGCCGACCCGTTCGCATTCGCCACCGAGGTGCCGCCACAGACCGCATCGAAAGTGACCACGAGCAACTACAATTGGCGTGATGAGGCCTGGATGGCTCAGCGCGCCAGCAAGAATCCGGTGTTCGAGCCGATGAGCACCTACGAGGTGCACCTGGCGTCGTGGCGGCCCGGACTGAGCTATCGACAGCTCGCTGGCGAGCTCACGGAATATGTTGTCTCACAGGGCTTCACGCACGTCGAGCTGCTCCCCGTCGCAGAACACCCGTTCGGTGGATCGTGGGGCTATCAGGTGACGTCGTACTACGCGCCGACATCGCGACTTGGCACCCCCGACGATTTCCGGGCGCTGGTTGACGCGCTACACCAGGCCGGGATCGGGGTGATCGTGGACTGGGTGCCCGCGCACTTCCCGAAAGACGCATGGGCGCTCGGCCGCTTTGACGGAACGGCGCTCTACGAGCACTCCGACCCGCACCGCGGCGAGCAACTCGACTGGGGCACTTACGTGTTCGACTTCGGTCGACCTGAGGTTCGCAACTTCCTCGTCGCCAACGCGTTGTACTGGCTGGAGGAGTTCCACGTCGACGGCCTGCGAGTGGACGCAGTCGCGTCGATGCTCTATCTCGACTATTCGCGGCCCGAAGGCGGCTGGACGCCGAACATCTACGGCGGACGCGAGAACCTCGAGGCGGTGCAGTTCCTGCAAGAGATGAACGCGACCGTGCACAAGGCTGCCCCCGGCATCGTCACCGTGGCTGAGGAGTCGACGTCATGGCCCGGTGTCACGCGGCCGACTAACCTTGGCGGCCTTGGCTTTTCGATGAAGTGGAACATGGGTTGGATGAACGACACACTCGACTACATCAGCCGGGACCCCGTGCATCGCAGCTATCACCACCACGAGATGACGTTCTCGCTGCTGTATGCGTTCAGCGAGAACTTCGTGCTGCCCATCAGCCACGACGAGGTGGTGCATGGAAAAGGCACCCTGTGGAGCCGAATGCCCGGCAACGACCACGTCAAGGCAGCGGGGCTGCGAAGCCTGCTGGCCTATCAGTGGGCACACCCGGGCAAGCAGCTGCTGTTCATGGGCCAGGAGTTCGGCCAGCGTGCGGAATGGTCGGAGGAGCGCGGCGTCGATTGGTTCCAGCTCGGCGAAGGCGGCTTCTCCAACGGCATTCTGCGAATGGTTCACGATCTCAACGAGATCTACCGCGTCCACCCGGCGCTGTGGTCGCATGACAGCAGCCCTGAGGGCTACTCGTGGATCGACGCGAACGATTCGGCGAACAACGTGCTGAGCTTTCTGCGGTTCGGCAGCGACGGCTCGACGATGGCCTGCGTGTTCAACTTCTCCGGGAGTGAGCACACGCGCTACCGGCTGGGTCTCCCACGTTCCGGTCGCTGGCGCGAGGCGCTCAACACCGACGCCGACATCTACAGCGGAGCGGGCGTGGGAAACTTCGGCGCGGTCGAGGCCGTCGACGAGCCGTGGCACGGCCGACCGGCCTCGGCCGTGATGGTGTTGCCACCTCTGTCGGCGCTGTGGTTCACGCCCGAATAATGCTTCGCGCAGGTCAGTAGAGCGCGTTGGCGAGGTTTCGCCGGCCCGCGATAACCGTCGGATCGGCCGGGTCGAACAGGTCGAACAACTCGATCAGCCGGGTTCGGACCTTCGTCTTGTCGTCGCCGGACGTGCGCCGGACCAAGCCGATCAACCGGTTGAACGCCGCGTCGACGAGCTGGTTGAGAATCTCGACATCGGCTGCCGCGAACGCCGCGTCGATGTCGTCCGGGACGGCGTCGGCCGCCCGGGTGGCGTCCGGCCGCTGCTTGGTCGCACGCACCAAGAACGAGATCTGACGAACCGCGGCCTTGGCCTCGGGATGAGCCGGATCCTTGTCCAGGATCGCCTGGTATGCGCCCAACGCCGCGTCGAAATCGCCTGCGTCGAGCAGCTCTCTCGCCTTCGCGAGCTCCGGATCGACCTGCTCGGGCTCGGAATCGGTTGCACCACTGAGCTTTCCAGCGGTGGCGGAGATGAGCGAATCGATCCACCCGCGCAATTGTTCGGCAGGCTGCAACCCTTGGAAGCTGGAGATCGGCTGTCCGACAGCCACTGCGACCACGGTCGGTACCGCCTGCACGCCGAAGATCTGTGCGACCCGCGGCACGGCGTCCACGTTTACCGTCGCCAACGACCACTTCGCGGCATCGGCCGATGCCAGGCTTGCCAATCCCTCGACCAGCTGAAGCGAGGCGTCGCTGCGTGGCGACCACAACGCCACCACGACCGGGACCTCGTTGGACCGGACCAGCACCTCGGCCTCGAAGTTGGTTTCGGTGATCTCAACACTGGCCTGCGCGCCGGGGGCGCCGGGGGTCTTGTCGGCGTCGCCCGGCTGCGTGGCGCGTCTTTTCAAAGCGGAGAGATCGACAGCGCCCGCCATTGCGGGCGCGACTGGTGGACGCGGACGAGTCACATTCCCAAGTCTGTCATGTCGATCGCGGCGAGCTCGCGGCCGGTTGAAATGCCGTGCTTACAGCCGGTATGACCAACATCACACCCGCGGACGTCCGCGCCCCGGATCGCCGCTGTCAGCAACGGTCGTGTTAGCCCGCCCGCAGAATCAGGGCATCGCCCTGACCACCGGCGCCGCACAGCCCGGCAACGGCGTACCCGGAGCCGCGCCGGGCGAGCTCGAGGGCGGCGTGCAGCGTGATCCGCGCACCCGACATCCCGATCGGGTGGCCGACGGCGATGGCGCCGCCGTTGACGTTGACCTTCTCCGGATCGACGCCCAGCTCCCTGGTGGAGGCGAGGGCGACGGCAGCGAACGCCTCGTTGATCTCGATGACGTCGAGCCGGTCCACCGAGATGCCCTCCCGCGCGATCGCCTTCTTGATCGCATTGGCGGGCTGCGACTGCAATGTGGAATCAGGTCCGGCAACCACGCCGTGTGCCCCTATCTCCACCAACCAAGAAAGCCCGAGCTCCTCGGCCTTCTGCTTCTTCATGACCACTACGGCAGCGGCACCGTCAGAAATCTGCGACGACGAGCCGGCGGTGATGGTCCCGTCAGAGGAGAACGCCGGCTTGAGGCCGGCCAACGACTCCGCCGTGGTGTTCGCGCGGATGCCCTCGTCCTCGGTGAACTCGATCGGATCACCTTTGCGCTGAGGGATTTTCACACCCACGACCTCGTCGGCGAACACGCCGTCCTTCCACGCGGCCGCGGCTTTCTGGTGCGACCGCGCCGCGTACTCATCTTGCTCGGCACGAGTGAACTTGTCGACGGCATTGCGCTGCTCGGTCAGCGCGCCCATGGGCTGGTCGGTGAACACGTCGTGCAGGCCGTCGTAGGCCAGGTGGTCTAGGACCGTGACGTCGCCGTACTTGTAGCCGGCCCGGCTGCCCATCAGCATGTGCGGCGCGGCCGTCATCGACTCCTGACCGCCCGCCACCACCACGTCGAACTCGCCCGCGCGGATCAACTGGTCGGCCAGCGCGATTGCGTCGATGCCGGACAGACACATCTTGTTGATCGTCAGCGCCGGAACGTCCCAGCCAATACCCCCGGCCACCGCTGCCTGCCGCGCGGGCATCTGACCGGCGCCGGCCGTCAGCACTTGCCCCATGATCACGTAGTCGACCAGCGAAGCGTCGACGTTCGCCTTCTCCAGGGCCCCCTTGATCGCGATCCCGCCCAGGTCGCTGCCCGAAAAGTCCTTCAGCGAACACATGAGTTTGCCGATCGGCGTTCGCGCACCAGCAACGATCACCGACGTAGTCATCAGTACCTCCAGGGGTCGGTTCGGCGCCCATTAGCTACGCACCGGAGAAGCAGAATCTTTCCCGTCAGGTTACCGTTACGTTATGAGCACCGAGCAGGTTGATGCCCGCCTCGTCCTCGCCAGCGCTTTGGTGACGGCGCTCGACCACGTCGGCATAGCGGTCGCCGATCTCGACGCCGCGATCGCTTGGTATCACGACCACCTCGGCATGATCGTGTTGCACGAGGAGGTCAACGACGATCAGGGTATCCGCGAGGCCATGCTCTCGGTGCGCGGCGCGCCGGTCGGCAGCGCCCAGATTCAGCTCATGGCGCCGATCAGTGATTCGTCGGCGATTGCCAAGTTCCTGGACAAGCGCGGGCCGGGATTGCAGCAGCTTGCCTACCGCGTCAGCAACCTCGATCAGCTCACCGAGCGACTGGAAGACAACGGCGTCAGGCTGCTCTATGACGCGCCACGGCGCGGCACCGCCAACTCGCGGATCAACTTCATCCATCCCAAGGATGCCGGCGGCGTTCTGATCGAACTCGTCGAGCCGGGCCGGGAATCCTGATCCGCTAAGACCACTTTCGCGTCGGGCTGCGTGTAGCCCGATGCGTCCAGCACGCGGTGTGCCAGTGCCGCCTGTTCTCCATGGCGTGCTCGCCCCCATCCAGCGGCCATACCACCACATGGGCTGTACCGGAACGAATTTCATGATCACAGCCGGGGCATCGATACGGCTTGGTGGCGCGGGCCGTGGTGACCGGGCGCACTTCGTAGTCGTAGCCGTCGGGCCCGACTTCCACGCGCCGCGGGTCGGCAAACGGCGGCAACGGCTTGCTCCGAGGTGTGCGCCGGATCCGTCGTCCCATCGGACCATTCTAGCGAGAGCACGTCAAAACAGCCGGTACTCGTCACTCTCCAGGCCGCGCATCTGATCGTAATCCAGTGTGACGCAACGAATTCCCCGATCAACGGCCAAGGTGCGAGCCTGAGGTTTGATCTGCTGGGCGGCGAACACCCCGCTGACCGGCGCCAGCAGGCTGTCGCGGTTGAGCAGTTCCAGATAGCGGGTCAGTTGCTCGACGCCGTCGATTTCGCCGCGTCGCTTGATTTCGACAGCGACCGATCGGCCCTGTTCGTCACGGCACAACAGGTCGACCGGGCCGATCGGCGTCATGTACTCGCGACGCACCAACGTGTAGCCGGCGCCCAGGAGTTCGACGTGTTCGGCCAGCAGTTCCTGAAGGCGCGCTTCGACGCCGTCCTTCACCAACCCGGGGTCGACTCCGAGCTCATGAGAGGAGTCGTGCTCGATCTCCTCGATCGTGATGCGTAACTGCTCGCCGGTCTTGTTCTCGACTACCCACACCGGCGTGGGCCCGTCGGCGGTCTCCGTCAGCCAGCACGGCGGGCTCATCCAATTCAGCGGCTTATAGGCACGGTCGTCGGCGTGCACGCTCACCGACCCGTCGGCCTTGACCAAAAGCAAGCGGCGCGCGGACGGGAGATGGGCCGTGAGTCGCCCGAGGTAGTCGACGGTGCACCGGGCGATCACGAGTCGCACGCGTCCACTCTATTGTTGCCAGAATGTCGGTTGCTCAGCGGATCGGGCGGGTGCTCGAGCGAGTGACTCGGCAAAGCGGCCGGCTTCCCGCGACACCTGACTTCGGATCGTGGCTGCTGGGCCGCGTCGGGGAAAGCCAGCTCCGCCGGCGGGTGCGCATCCAGGTGATCCTCACCCTGTTCGTCGTCACCGCGAACATCCTCGGGATCTCGGTCGCGCTGTTGCTCGTGACCATCGCGTTCCCGGTGCCCAGCATCTTCACCGACGCGCCATGGTGGGTCACATGGGTCGTCGGTCCCGCCTACATCGCAGCCGCGCTGCTGGTGGGCGTCTTCTGGGTCACCGGACGAACCGTTGGTGCGCTGCGCTGGGCGGTCGAGGACAGACCGCCCTCCCGCGAGGATCAACGCAACACGTTCCTGGCGCCATGGCGGCTCGCCGAGATACACCTCGTTCTGTGGGGCGTCGGCTCCGCGTTGTTCACGACGCTGTACGGCCTTGCGGACACCAAATTCATTCCCCGGTTCCTGTTCGCCGTCGGCTTCGCTGGAATCGTCGTCTCCACCAGCGGCTACCTGTTCACCGAATTCGCGCTTCGCCCGGTCGCCGCGCAGGCGTTGGAAGCCGGCCGGCCCCCGCGGCGGCTGGCCGCCGGCATCATGGGCCGGCTCATGACGGTGTGGTTGCTCGGCTCGGCCGTCCCGATCCTCGGCATCGTGCTGGCCGCGGTGTTCACGCTGTCGCTGCGGAACCTTTCGACGACCCAGTTCGGGATCGCCGTAATCATTCTGGGCATTCTCGCGCTGGTCTTCGGCTTCGTGTTGATGCTGATCGTCTCGTGGCTCACGGCCACCCCGGTGCGGGTGGTGCGGGCGGCGCTGAAGCGGGTCGAGGACGGCGATTTCGACGGCGACCTGGTGGTGTTCGACGGCACCGAGCTGGGCGAGTTGCAGCGCGGCTTCAACGCGATGGTGACCGGGCTGCGCGAACGCGAGCGGATTCGAGATCTGTTCGGGCGCCAAGTCGGACGAGAAGTCGCGGCCCTTGCCGAGAAAGAGAAGCCAGAACTCGGCGGCGAGGAACGCCATGTGGCAGTGCTTTTCGTCGACATGATCGGCTCCACGCAGCTGGTGAGCAGCAAGCCCCCCATCGAGGTGGTCGATCTGCTCAACCGGTTTTTCGCGGTGATCGTCGAGGAGGTCGACCGTCATCACGGGTTGCTCAACAAGTTCGAAGGCGATGGGTCGCTGGCGGTCTTCGGAGCGCCAGTGCGACTGAGATGTCCCGAGGATCAGGCGCTGGCGGCCGCGCGCGCGGTCGCCGGTCGGCTCGGCGAGGACGTGCCCGAATGTCCGGCGGGCGTCGGAGTCGCGGCGGGCAAGGCCGTCGCGGGGAACGTGGGCGCCTACGAGCGTTTCGAGTACACCGTCATCGGTGATCCTGTCAACGAGGCGGCGCGCCTGTGCGAACTGGCGAAGTCACGCCCGCAACGCCTGCTGGCGTCGGCCGGCGCCGTCGAGGCGGCCGGTGAGAGCGAACGTCGGCACTGGGCACTGGACGACGAGGTCACTCTGCGCGGCCGCGACGAGCCCACCCGGCTCGCGGTGCCGGCCGGTGACTAGGGCCTTCACCGTGATGTCGGATTTCCGCCAGTCTTGTCGGTGGCGGCGTGTAATTGTCGGTATATGCACGACGATTTCGACCACTGCTACCGAGCAATCCAGTCCAAGGACGCCCGGTTCGACGGTTGGTTCGTGACCGCGGTCCTGACCACCAAGATCTACTGCCGGCCCAGCTGTCCAGCGCGCTCGCCGTTCGCACGCAACGTGCGGTTTTACCCCACTGCCGCCGCCGCCCAGCGCGCGGGCTTTCGGCCGTGCAAGCGCTGCCGCCCCGACGCATCACCAGGGTCTCCGGAATGGAACGTCCGTGGTGACGTGGTCGCGCGTGCCATGCGCTTGATCGCCGACGGCACCGTGGATCGCGACGGCGTCACGGGACTGGCGACCAAGGTCGGTTACACCGCACGCCAGCTGGAACGCCTCCTGCAGGCGGAGGTCGGCGCAGGTCCTCTCGCCCTCGCTCGGGCACAGCGAACGCAGACGGCCCGGGTTCTGATCGAGACGACGGACCTGCCGTTCAGTGACGTCGCGTTCGCTGCAGGCTTCTCCAGTATCCGGCAGTTCAACAACACGGTCCGCGAGGTCTGCGACACCACACCAACGGATCTCCGCAAAAAAGCAGCCCGCCGCGCCGGAGGCAGCGCCGCCGCAGCAGGCACCGGAACAGTGTCACTGCGGTTACCAACGAGGACACCGTTCGCATTCGAAGGGTTGTTCGGGCATCTGGCGGCGGGCGCGGTTGCCGGTTGCGAAGAGGTGCGGGACGGTGCCTATCGACGCACACTCGGGCTCCCCTGGGGCTATGGAATCGTCAGCCTGACTCCGACGCCCGACCATGTCCAATGTGTCTTGTGGCTGAACGATTTTCGTGATCTTTCCACAGCGATCGCACGCTGCCGGCGGTTGCTCGACCTCGATGCTGATCCCGAAGCGGTGGTCGACTTCCTCGGTGCGGATCGCGATCTGGCCGCCGTGGTCGCCAAGCATCCCGGCCAACGGATCCCCCGCACGGTCGACGAACACGAGTTGGCGCTACGGGCGGTCATCGGCCAGCAGGTGTCGATGAAGGCGGCGCGGACCCACGCCGCGCGGATCGTTAAGGCGCACGGCGCACCGATCGCCGATCCGGACGGTGGACTGACGCACGTGTTCCCGTCGGTCGAGCGACTCGCGAGCCTCGATCCCGCCGCGCTGGCCTTCCCAAAGTCACGTCAGCGCAGCGTCATTGGACTCGTTCGCGCACTGGCGGAAGGCACCGTAACGCTCAGTCCCGGGTGCGACTGGCAGCGGGCGCGCCGCCAGCTTCTGGACTTGCCCGGTGTCGGGCCGTGGACCACGGAGGTCATCGCGATGCGTGCGCTCGGCGATCCCGACGCGTTTCCCGTGGCCGACGACGGAGTTCGCGCGGCCGCCAAGCATGTGGGTCTACCAACGGACGCCCGTAGCATTGAGCGACCACAGCCGCGATGGCGTCCGTGGCGGTCGTACGCGACACAGCACCTGTGGGCAACCCTCGACCACCCAATCAACCACTGGCCACCCAAGGAGAAAGCATGAGCACCATACATTTTCGCATCATCGACAGCCCAGTTGGCCCGCTGACATTGGCCGGTCGCGACAACACCCTTGCCCACCTGCGGATGGTCGGTCAAACGCACGAGCCCGGCCGGGCAGGTTGGGAGCGCAGACGACGACGTCTTCCCGGACGCCGTCGAGCAGCTCGGTGCCTACTTCGCCGGCGAGCTCACCAGTTTCGACGTACGACCTCGCGTTGGCAGGCACAGAGTTTCAGCGACGCGTGTGGGCGGCCCTTGCAAACAATTCCGTACGGCGAGACGCGATCGTACGGAGAGATCGCCGACACAAATCGGCGCGCCCGGTGCGTCCCGCGCGGTCGGGCTCGCGAACGGGCGCAATCCGATTGGGATCATCGTGCCGTGCCACCGAGTGATCGGCGCCACCGGCAGCCTCACCGGCTATGGGGGCGGGCTGGATCGCAAGACGCGTACTTCTCGAGCTTGGAGAAGATCAGAAAGTCTGCCGGCTTAACGCTTTTCGACTGATCGACAGCCGACTCCACCAATGCCTGTGCCCCCCAATTGAATTGGGGGGCACAGGGCTTATGGTGTGTTCGGCGGTGTCCTACTTTTCCACCCGGGTGGGTAGTATCATCGGCGCTGGCAGGCTTAGCTTCCGGGTTCGGGATGGGTCCGGGCGTTTCCCTGTCGCTATGTTCCGCCGTAACTCTATTTAGGTGTTGTTGGTGGTGGGGTGTGGTCACGGCCGGGGCCGTGGTTTTGGGTGTGGTTGGTGTGGTTGCGGTTGTGGGTAAGTTTTCGGCCGGTTAGTGCCAGTTCCCTGTGCGCATTGCTGCGTGTGTAGGTCTGGTCTATTGATCCCGTGGTCTGCGGGGGGCCTTATCCCACTTGATGGGTGAGAAGCCTGGTCTTGGAGAAGGTTTCCCGCTTAGATGCTTTCAGCGGTTATCCTGTCCGAACGTGGCTATCCAGCGGTGCCCCTGGTGGGACAACTGGTGCACCAGAGGTTCGTCCGTCCCGGTCCTCTCGTACTAGGGACAGGTTTCCTCAGGTTTCTGACGCGCGCGGCGGATAGAGACCGAACTGTCTCACGACGTTCTAAACCCAGCTCGCGTGCCGCTTTAATGGGCGAACAGCCCAACCCTTGGGACCTGCTCCAGCCCCAGGATGCGACGAGCCGACATCGAGGTGCCAAACCATCCCGTCGATATGGACTCTTGGGGAAGATCAGCCTGTTATCCCCGGGGTACCTTTTATCCGTTGAGCGACACCCCTTCCACTCGGGGGTGCCGGATCACTAGTCCCGACTTTCGTCCCTGCTTGACGTGTTCGTCTTGCAGTCAAGCTCCCTTGTGCACTTGCACTCGTCACCTGATTGCCGTCCAGGTTGAGGGAACCTTTGGGCGCCTCCGTTACATTTTGGGAGGCAACCGCCCCAGTTAAACTACCCACCAGGCACTGTCCCTGAACCCGATTCAGGGTTCGAGGTTAGAGGCCCAATACGATCAGAGTGGTATTTCAACGATGACTCCACCCACACTGGCGTGTGGGTTTCGCGGTCTCCCACCTATCCTACACAAACCGTATCGGACTCCAATACCAAGTTGTAGTGAAGGTCCCGGGGTCTTTTCGTCCTGCCGCGCGTAACGAGCATCTTTACTCGTACTGCAATTTCGCC
>CAVUSK010000003.1:0-230306 GCA_963744085.1 uncultured Actinomycetota bacterium | reverse complement strand
GTCATGTTTCTGGCTGGGGCGCTTTTGTATCAGTTCCGAAGCGTGATTCCCCGCTCGGTGGTCACTCGTCGCGGTGAGCGTGGTCATCGTTCTAGTGTTGAGCCTGCTGCCTAATTACCGGTCGGGGTCCTATGGCGTGTACTTTTACGCTTTTCCGGTTCAGCAGTCGCTGGTCATCTGTGGGCTTGGCATCATGAATCTGATTGTGTTCGCGATCGTTGCAGCCATCGCGACCTTGCCGCTAGCCGCGCTGAGCTGGATCCTGGTCGAGAAGCCCGCGTGTCTCTGAAATCTCGTTTCAAGCGGAGGGCCACTGCCCCGGCCAAGAAGTGTCAGCCCGGGTTGACGGTTCGGTCGGACCACCGGTAACTGACTGAAGACCGTCGCGGTATCACCGATCCGCGTGGCAATCGAGCGGGCCATCCCGCCGAGGTCAATCAGACGGCCATGCAGGTGGCCATCAAGAGCCCTGCCACGCCGACGGGGTTTGGGGCGGCCCGAGCTTGCGCCGGCATTCGCCCGTCGTGGACCCGGCAACCGCACCGCCTGAGCCCTGCTCGTCTCCCGAGTGACCCGGGTCAAGTGCTAGCATCGGGTCCGTGTCTGGACGCGGGGCCCCGGTGCGGATCGGCATCCTGGGCGCAGCCCGCATCGCACCGTTGGCGCTCATCAACCCGGCCCGGGGAAACGCCGAGGTCGTGGTGGCCGCGGTGGCGGCACGCGATATGTCACGTGCTCAAGCCTTTGCCGCCAAACACGGCATCGCCCGGGTGCACGACAGCTACGAGGCGCTGATCGCCGATCCAGACCTGGATGCTGTCTACAACCCGCTGCCGAACGGCTTGCACGGCAGGTGGACTCGAGCTGCGCTTGCCGCGGGCAAGCACGTGCTGTGCGAAAAGCCGTTCACTGCCAATGCCGCCGAGGCCCGCGAGATCGCCGAACTGGCCGCGAAGTCAGACCGGGTTGTGATGGAGGCATTCCATTACCGCTACCATCCGTTGACTTTGCGCGTTGAGCAGATCATTGCCTCGGGGGAGCTGGGCAAGCTGGAGCGGGTCGAGGCGGCCTTGTGCTTCCCGCTGCCGAAGTTCTCCGACATCCGCTACAACTACTCCCTTGCCGGTGGCGCGACAATGGATGCCGGATGCTATGCGGTCCACATGGTCCGCACGTTCGGCGGTTCGACCCCGGAAGTCGTTTCGGCACAGGCGAAACTGCGCGATCCTCAGGTGGACCGGGCCATGACGGCCGAGTTGCGGTTTGCAAGCGGGCACACAGGCCGGATCCGCTGCTCGATGTGGTCGTCGGATCTGCTGCAGTTGAGCGCCAAGGTGGTTGGCGACCGCGGCGAGCTGCGGGTGCTCAATCCGGTGACACCACAGCTTTTCCATCGGCTCTCGGTCCGATCAGCCGACGGCAATCGTGTAGAGCGCTTCCCGCGGCGCGCCTCCTACGCGTATCAGCTTGACGCTTTCGCCGCGGCGGTGCTGCGCGGCGAACCGGTGAAGACGACGCCGGAAGACGCGATCGAGAACATGACCGTCATCGATGGGATCTATCGCGCTGCCGGCCTTCCGCTCCGCAAGCCGGCCTGAACGCTAATCCGTTCGCCCAGTTGGCACTTCGGATAACAAGCGGCGTGACGCGTCAACACATGGCGCGCGGGCGAACGAACGGATTAGCGCCGGCCAGCGCGAGAGGACGTCCGAAAGCGGCTCCGGGCAAGATGCTCGGCGTTTGGCTCGTTGAGAGATGGCACGACTCCAGTTTTCAACAGGTCGTCAGGTGGCAAAATGCACCTGGTTCACGTGCGCGGCCACCCGCAAGGCGTTGGCCGCGACCGTCAAACTGGGATTCAAGCCGGCGCTGGAAGGGAAGAACGAGGCGTCCACCACGTAGAGGTTGTCCACTTCGTGCGCCCGGTTTTGTGGGTCCAGCACGCTGGTTTTGGGATCGGTACCGAAGCGGCACGTGCCGCAGACGTGGCCCAGGGCCGCGTTGTCTTCGGCGCCCCGCAGGGTGATTTTGCGAAACGGCTTGAAACACCTCTTTCAACTGCCGCAAGAACACCGCGCGGCGCTCGATCTCACTGGCGTGCAGACGATACTGAATTCGCAGCCGCTGGCGGCCGTCCGAGCTTGGCCGATCGCATGGCAGGACGCGGTTGTCCAGATAGGGCAGGTCTTCCATGATCGGTGCCAGCACCAGTCCGCCGTTGAAGAACCGCTCGTAGATCCGGCGCACCGCCGGGCTCATCAGGCGCAGCGCCTTCGCCCGCCAGCCGGGGCGGTTGGTCAGCCATCTCCATCGGCGGCATCGAGCCGAATGACTGCACGGTGCCGTATTTCTGCCCCTCCCAGAAATAGAAATCGTTCAGCCCGATCTCCTTGTTCTGGGCTGTGATCTTGCGGTCGGGCTTGCGGCCAGATCTCGATCAAGTCGATCAGATGACGCATCAAGTTGCGTCCCACCCAGTCCGAGCCGTTGGCCAATCCGCGCGGCCAATCGCCCGAACGGGAATTGAGCAACAGCACCGGGGTGGCCAGCGCACCGGCGGCCAGCACCACCACCTTGGCCTTCAGGGCCAGCGTGCCGGAGCGATGCTCGCAGATCACTTGCCGGACCTGCGTGCGGTCCGCGTCCAGGCGCACGGCCCGACATTCCGGCAGCAGGTGGGCGCCGTGCTCGGCAACGGCGGGCAGCACGCAATTGCGGGCGGCGTCGTTTTTGCACGACTGGTGGCAGAGATAGCTCTGACAGGTGGTACAACCATCGGTGTAATCACAGGCCATCGGCAGGTGGTAGGGATGCAATCCGCGGCCTGCCAGATAGTCGACCAGCGGCTGGTTGTCTGCCGAAAACGGCGGCGCCGCGGGCAGACCGACCTCGGCCGCCTCCGGCCGCAGGGGATCGGGCTGGCCGCGAACCCCCAGCAGCTTCTCAGCCGCTGCGTACCAGGGCCGCATCTGGTCGTAGGTGACCGGCCAGGCCTCCGGCACGGTGGAATCGCCGGGGTCGCGGAAGTTCTGCCGCGGAGTGAAATCGCGAACGAAAAATCGCTCGCAGACCATGCCATAGAGGGCCGACGACCCTCCCGTCCCGCTGCCGATGAACGGCACAAACCGCCGCGAGAAGCGCCCGCTGATGTCTTCGATCTCGTCGGTTGAGCGCCCGGCCCGGGCCAAGGCGTCGTAGTAGGTCTCTGCGGAACGGGCCGCCAGCGGCTCGGCCACTTCCGGCATCGAAGAGCGAATCGTCCCCGGCACCCCGGGCAGTGTCGAGCGCCCCTTCTCGACGAACAGCACCCTGCGGCCTGACCGGGCCAGCGAGTAGCCCAGCATCCCGCCCCCCATGCCGGTGCCCACGACAATCACGTCCCACACAACGCGTTCCGCCTCGCGCGCGTTCAGCTCGCCGTCAGCCAAAATCGAGTTCCTCAGCGGGTGATGGCCCAAGCCTTGCCCGGTTTGGGCGAATCACGAACGTATCATCCGTTGCCACCGACGGAGAGATTGCCGTGGTTGCCTATCACAGAGACGAGTCGGAAATTCGGCTGTGTACATATGCCCTGAACCGGCGCTTGGCTTGCGATATACGCCGCGAAGACGGCTTTTGGTTCCTTCCATTCGGATGAAATCGCAACTTCAGACATCGGGAGGCCAAGGGCCCCCGCGTGCAACAATACGCCCAAATTACAACTGCCCGTTGAAGATCGAAGAGCGGCATACGGCGTGCTTGCCCACAACTTCTGGATTTCGAATCACTGGCACAGGTATCGGGTTATACTGCCGGACGGCTGAGCCGGGGGACGCGAGACTCCCGCTTTCATTTCGCAGAACGCGCACGGGAAGTGAAGGGCTAGGATCTCCGCGATGAAATTTGTGCTGGCAAGCTATGGAACGCGCGGCGATGTCGAGCCCTCCGTCGCTGTCGGCCGTGAGTTGCTGCGCCGAGGGCACGAAGTGCGCATGGCCGTCCCGCCCGACCTGGTTGGCTTCGCCGAGGCGGCCGGGCTTGCGGCGGTCGCCTACGGGCTGGATACGCAGGCCATTCTGGAAGCACAGCGCAACTTCTGGACGCGTTTCTTCCGCAACTTCTGGAAGATCCAGGATCTGACCAGGCTGTGGCGCGAAACTCGGGAGCTCGCTCTCCAGTGCTGGGAGGAAATGACCACGACGCTGACGTCGCTGGCGGACGGAGCCGACCTGCTAATCACCGGCCTGATTTTCGAGCAGCCCGCTGCCAACGTCGCGGAGTATTACGACATTCCGTTGGCCACGCTGCATTTCTTCCCGGTGCGGGCCCACGGCCAGCTCCTGCCATTCCTGCCGTCGCCGTTGATCCGCTCCGCAATGACGGTGAACGAGTGGCTGTCCTGGCGCGTGACGAAGAAGGTCGAGGACGCGCAGCGCCGTGAACTCGGTCTACCAAAGGCAACGGGCCCCTCGCCGCGGCGGATCGCGGAGCGCGGATCGCTGGAAATCCAGGCCTACGACGAGGTTTGCTTTCCCGGGCTGGCAGCCGAATGGGCGAAATGGAATGGCCAACGGCCGTTTGTCGGCGCGCTGACGATGGAGTTGTCGACGGATGCCGATGACGAGGTCGCGTCGTGGATTGCCGCGGGAACACCCCCGATTTGCTTCGGGTTTGGCAGCATGCCGGTCGAATCTCCGGCCGACACGGTCGCGATGATCAGCGCGGCGTGCGCGCAGTTGGGTGAGCGGGCGTTGGTTTGCGCTGGCTAGGAGTGACTTCAGCCACGTCCGACACTTGCGACCACGTCAAGGTTGTGGGCGTCGGTGAATTACGCGGCGATCTTTCCCGCCTGCCGCGCGGTCGTCCACCACGGTGGCGCGGGCACCACGGCCGCGGGCCTGCGCGCCGGAGTTCCCCAGTTGATCCTTTCGACGTTGCCCGATCAGCCGCTCTGGGCGGCTCAGCTCAAACGACTGAAAGTTGGCTCCGGACGGCGCTTTTCGACCGCCACCCAGAAAACGCTGGTCGCCGACCTCCGCACAATCCTCGCCCCGCAATATGCCATCCGGGCCCGCGAGATCGCCACCCAGATGACCAGACCCGCTGAAAGCGCTTCGGCCGCCGCTGATCTGGTGGAAAATTTCGCTCGATTGAGGCGTGTTGGCTGATCAGCGATCGAGGCCTCGAGGTGATCGGCGCCGGCCAAGTCTGGCAGTTTGCCTCGGCATGGGTTGATGGGAGCGTCAGCGGGCTGGAGAAAGCCGTCACGAATGCAGACATGATTGGTCGCGACGTGCGGTCTGGGGATTCATTCAATGGTAAGTGAGTCGGGGCGCTCAGAAATGCGTGCCAGTGAGCGAGAAGTCGTTCAAGGCGCTCGAAAAGTCTCGTCGCAAGCCGTCATTCAAGTTGCGACAGCCCGGCTGATAGGCAATGGCCGAGACAAAGACCTTTCCGTGTACTCTTCCCGAGCTCAAGACCAGCACTCCGCCGAACCGGTGCATCATCGCATTGGTGACGCCCGAGTAGAGAATCCTCATGGCGAAGTAGTCGGCGTCCGTGCCATCTGGCCGGCTGGCGGCCGGGTGGATCACACCGAGGTTGGTTGAGACGACGGTGGTCGCACCGCCGGCGACCCTGACGAACCGCCTAGGCAACAGGGGAACGATAGACAACATTGCCCGCTCTTCGTCCGGCACCTCCGAGTGGCGAATCAGCGCTTGCTTAATTGCGGCCCGGATCTCGCGCAGATCCGTCGTCGCAGATGGAGGGTCGAC
Source organism: uncultured Actinomycetota bacterium (assembly GCA_963744085.1). GTDB lineage: Bacteria > Actinomycetota > Actinomycetes > Mycobacteriales > Mycobacteriaceae > Mycobacterium. Next base: position 224,550 of record CAVUSK010000003.1, on the reverse strand, counting down.
CGTGATGTCGGCAAATCTGGCCGCGTTGGCGCGAGTATCGCCCGCGGCGCGCTCGTTGACCGGCATGCTCACGGCCACCGAGCCGTCTGCGCTGACCCTTCCCAGTCGCTGGGCGAGGCGGGCCGCTAATCCGGCTAGCAGCGCGTTGCTGGTCCCGCCGAGTGAGTGTGCGCGGGCGTCCCACTCGTTGGCATCGAGAAAGATCGTTGCCATTGGGAGCGTGATGGGTTCGTCGGCGCCAGCGGGCACTGCAGGTGGCCTGGTAGTCAGCGGCGTGGCACCTCCGGCACCAGCGCGGCTACGCCAGGCCAACCGTACTGCGGCGACCATGGCGCGGCCGATAGCGCGGGTATCGCGCGCGGTTTGTCGGGCGTCCTCGCGCAGGGCCTGCCACCGCCGGCGCGAGGCGGCGGCAGGCCAGCTGATCGAGTCGTCGCGGCCAAGCGCCGCATCCACCAGAGCCTCGCACAGCCCGATGCCGTCGGCGAGGCAATGTGAGACGAGCAAGCTCACCCCGGCGCCGCCGTCGGTGAACGGGAGCACCGCAAGGTGCCATCCTGGTCCGTGCTCGGAATCCAGTGGGGTGGTGGTCTGTTCGTTGAGCCAGGCGTCGAATTCTTCACGTGGTCGGTCCGGCGCGACGATCTCAATGTCGGATGAGTCGTCGTGTGATACCCAGCGGTGGCGGCCGAACGGCAATGGTGATCGTTCGATGCGGCGGGATAACCGTCCCCGCTGAAGATGGTCATGGAACTGCCGCAGACCGTCGACGTCGATCGGGCGGTTGTACACCCAGAAAGCCTGGATCAGGCTCGTAGCTCCTGTCGCTCGCCCGACGTCAAACATGGTCTGGTCGAGCAGATCGAGTACGTTGCTCATTTTCTTGATCGTATTGCCTTAGCAGCGGTTTGACCCTTCAAACGACAACCAACCGCGCGGAGCTCGGATGCGTCGGGTCCAACTCCCGGCTTGGAGTACAGATGGCGATCGAGGTCGCCGTCAAGCCTCAATAGAGCGAGCTTTCCAATCGGGGCCTCGTCCAGCGAGTCATTGAACCAGCCAAAAAGAAGCGGACCTAGTCAACTAGCAGGCTTGGCTTGATGGGATCGCGCCGGGCTGGCGAAAAACTCGCCGCGGATCAGGGCAATTGGCCAGAGTTGGCCTGCGCCGGTTGACCCGTGGGCCGCCTTCGCCGATCAGGCAACACACCTCAAGCGGGCGAACTTCCACCAGAAGATTGGCGGCCGCAACGTTGGCGGCGGGTTTGGTCATAGGGTGGCGATCTCGCGGGCCCGACTGACGTAATACGGGGCGAGGATCCGGCGGAGGTCGGCGACAAGCGATTCGCGGGTAGCGGTGAAAGCGTCGCCTGCGGCCACAGTGTGGCACGAATCCGGGAACATGCCGAATCGGCCGCGTTGACCGCGCCCGGCTTTAAGGATTTCGGCGAGGGCACCACTTATGCTCGCCGAACGTAACACTGGGACCGTGTACGGTTGTCTCCACCTTCATCACTTGGCCCGCAAGACAAACCCGGTCTGGTCACCACGGCCCTCACGATTGAGCCGTTCCGCGCGTTTTTCCCACTTCCAGATTCGCTTGGGCCCAAACATTCGAAGGAATCTAGGGTCGGTCAGTGCCACATCACGTCGATAGGCTTCGCTCCCCATAAACTGGCCTAAAGTCGAATCATCGAACGTCTTCTCCACTCGTAGCCCGGCCGTATCAGCTGCCAATGCCATACCCTCTCGTGAAGGTATAACGGTATGCCGTGGTGCATCGATCTGCACCCAGTCCGCCTTATAGATAGTCCACGCTTCGGATGACGTTGTCGGCAGGCGAACCAGGCAAATGCCTCCAGCAGCGAGCTTCTCGTATGCCGCCTTAAGCGTCGCGACGGGGTCAGGAACGTGCTCAAGCGAATGATTGAACATAATGAGATCAAATTCGCCAGGCACTTCGCTTAAGTATCGCTTCATTAGCGGCACGCCTAAAGGTGTCTCACCATCGACTGCAATGAAAGGATCAGCACCAGACAAGTTGTTGAATCCTACTCTGGCCAACCGGTCAAGCAGCGCACCGCCACCACAGCCCACGTCTAGAATTCGCGCGTTACGTTGAAGCGCTAGTTGAGCGAGCATTCTTAAGACGTCTCCTCCGACGACAGCGCGGACGACCCCGTCGGGCAAGAGCGCCGTTATGAAGGCGCCGACCAGACGGCCGCCAGTATGCAATTTATAGCGGTCTTGCTGCGCAGTCAGCCACCGGAAAACCCTCGGCTGGGCTGAAACATTGTAGGAGTGGTAATTTAGGGGATAATGGCGCCTGAGCTCTTCACCCTCGGGCGCACTCACAATCTGTAACGTGTCGCACGCAGCGCAGCTAAAATATTCAAACGGCTCTCGGGTTCCAAACATCATTTCGCGAACTGTAATAGTTCGATGGGGACCAGTCGATCCGCATAGTCGGCAGTCTTTAGTGACCTCGTTCACTCGGCCCTCCTCGACGAGGAATTCGACGCCACGAAAAGGGGTGTCATGTGTGCGATAACCCATGCCGAGGCAATCGGCCAGAGTTGGCCGGCGTCGTATCACCCGACGGCCTGCCTTCGCCGATCAGCCAACACGCCTCAAGCGGGCGAAATCTTCCACCAGATCAGCGGCGGCCGCAACGCTTTCGGCGGGTTTGGTCATCCGGGTGGCGATCTCGCGGGCCCGGGCGACGTATTGCGGGGCGAGGATGGTGCGCAGGTCCGCGACCAGTGATTTTCGGGTAGTGGTCGAAAAGCGCCGGGCGGTGCCCACCTTCAGTCGTTTGACCTGAGCTCCCCAGAGCGTCTGGTTGAGGTCCGTCGAAAGGATCAACGTGGGGGACTCCGGCGCGCAGGCCTGCGGCCGTGGTGCCCGCGCCACCGTGGTGGACGACCGCGCGGCAGGCCGGAAAGATCGCTCGCGAAATTCACCGCGCTCACCACCTTGACGTGCTCGAAATGGGGGAGGTCGGCTGAAGTCACTCCAGCCGGAGCAAACCAACGCCCGCTCGCCTAACTGCGCGCAGGCCGCGCTGATCATGGCGACCGTGTCGGCGGGAGATTCGACCGGCATGCTGCCAAAGCCGAAGTAAATCGGCGGTGTTCCCGCGGCAATCCACGACGCGACCTCGTCATCGGCATCCGTCGGCAACTCCATCGTCAGCGCGCCGACAAACGGCCGTTGGCCATCCCATTTCGCCCATTCGGCTGCCAGCCCGGGAAAGCAAACCTCGTCGTAGGCCTGGATTTCCAGCGATCCGCGTTCGGTGATCCGTCGCGGCGCGGGGCTCGTGGCCTTTGGTAGGCCGAGTTCACGGCGCTGCGCGTCCTCGACCTTCTTCGCTATGCGCCATCCCAGCCACTCGTACGCCGTCATTGCAGAGCGGCCGAACGGAGCCGGCAGGAATGGAAGGAGCTGGCCATTGGCCCGCACCGGGATGTAATGCAGCGTGGCCAACGGAATGTCGTAATACTCCGCGACGTTGGCGGCGGCGCTCCTGGAAACTCAGGCCGGTGAACAGCACGTCGGCCCCGTCCGCCAGCGATGTCAGCGTCGTGCTGATCTCCTCCCAGCACTGGGTAACGGGCTCCAAAACTTCGCGCCACAGCCTGATCAGGTCCTGGATCTTCCAGAAGTTGCGGAAGACACGCGTCCAGAAGTCGCGGTGCACGTCCAGCCACGGCCTGCGTATCCAGCCCGTAGGCGACCGCCGCAAGTCCAGCCGACTCGACGAAGCCAACCAGGTCGGGCGGGACAGCCATGCGCACTTCGTGCCCTCTGCGCAGCAGCTCACGACCGACAGCAGCGCACGGCTCGACATCGCCGCGAGTTCCATAACTGGCCAGCACAAATTTCATCGCGGAGATCGTAGCCTCTTCACTTTCCGTACGCGTAAGGCGACATCAGGGGTCGGCCACCACCAGTTGTTTCTGGACTAGTCCTTCGCTGTTGGCAGTCATACGACCGTCGAGCACGATTCGGGGACGTTCGTGGCTGTCCTTTGGTTGACCATTCCTACGCGACGAACGGGCTGGATTGCAGACGCCAGCTCAGGGCCCCGGGACAGCGTGGCACGAATCCGCAGCGTACCGCGCCGAATCGGCGGCGTTGACCGCTCGGCTTCAAGGATTAGCGACGGCACCACCGGCGCCCCACACGACACCGGGACCGTAATTAGCGCGTGAGAACCCACCGACGACCGCTCGCCAATTACCGGGCGATGTCAGGAGTCCGGCTGATGCCGCGGAGTCCCGGATATGATCGACCCGGACCGCACTCTCGGCAACGCGTGCCGGTCACCTACTTGCTCCGCAGACGAACCGGAAGGCTTCGGCTCTTGTCAACATCCGTGCTCGTCACTGGTGGGGCAGGATTCATTGGGTCCGCGCTCACGCACCGTCTCGTCAAAGCCGGTTACGACGTCGCTGTGATGGACGTCCTGCACCCGCAGGTGCACGCCGGACGTCGAGCGATCGACCTGCCGCCATCCGTGCGGTTGTTCACCGGCGATGTCACCCATGCGCCTGACTGGGATGCTGTGCTTCGGTTGTTCCGTCCTTCCCAGATCGTCCATTTGGCGGCCGAGACGGGAACGGCACAGTCGCTCTCCGAGGCGACGCGCCACGGCTCGGTCAACGTGGTGGGCACCACCCAGCTTCTTGACGCCCTGAGCCGCTCAGCACTCGTGCCCGACCAGCTCGTCCTGGCGTCGTCACGGGCCGTCTACGGCGAGGGCGCTTGGCGATGCGGCACACAAACCTTCTATCCGCGGCCTCGCAGCCACGCTCAGCTGCTGGCTGGTATCTGGGATCCCGAGGGGCCCACCGGCGAACCTGCGGTGCCGCTTCCGAGCTGCGCAGGCCGGACGGAGCCCCGGCCCACCAACATTTACGCCGCGACCAAGCTCGCGCAGGAGCACATGTTGGCGGCCTGGACGGCCGCCCATGACACCAATCTCAGTGTGCTGCGTCTGCAGAATGTCTACGGGCCGGGCCAGTCGCTGACCAATTCGTACACAGGAATAGTCACTCTCTTCGCACGATTGGCGCGCGAGCAACGCCCGTTGGAGGTCTACGAAGACGGCCGGATCGTGCGCGATTTCGTCTTTATCGACGATGTCGTCGACGCGATGTTCGCTACGGTGCAGAGGCCTGCGACTGAGCCACGCTGCCTCGACATCGGGTCGGGCATCGCGACCACCATCCATGAGCTGGCTCGCAAGATCGCCGCCATCTGCGACGCCCCGGAACCGATCGTCGTACCGAAATTCCGCGACGGTGACGTACGCGCCGCGAGCTGCAACATCGAGCCGGCGAAGAACGACGCTCCACTGGCGTCCGAAGTGGGCGCTCGAGGACGGTCTGCATGCACTGCTTGAATGGATCGGCGAGCAGCCCGAATTGCCTTCCGAGCCAAGCGATCACGCACATGTACCAGGCCGTGCTGTAGTAGAACATGATGGGTGCCGTTAACGGCGCCCTCGCTGCGAACTGCCGGGCCGCCACCTAAGTCAAAGCATTTGGCCGCCGGCGCTGGGGTCCTCTGTGCTTTAATGGCGCGCGGCGCCAGGACCGCGGACCCTTGGTTGGGTTCAGGAGTGGAAGCTGTACGCACCGAGGGGAGATCGCGATTACTCGGACGCGCGGACAAAACCGGGTAAATGCTGGTGAATCAACGACATACGTGTCTCCTCCGCGTGCGTCGGCGTGAGGACAGGCGGGTGGGCGAAAATGATCGAAGCGCGGATCGTAGCGCTGTGGCGGGGCTACATTCGATTTCTCCGCACCGATAAGGGACGGGTCGGCGTCGCCGAGCGCTGGGTGCGGGCGCTGCTGCTGATAGTGCCGTACTCGGTCGTGGGTTTGCTGCTGCTCATCCGCGCCGCATTGTGGAGGCCGCTCACCATCGATGGCACCTCCGAAGACGGCATCCGTCTTACGATGCCGGCTCCCGGATATCATCCAGATGTACGTGTACCTGTTCGGAACTTGGGAACCCGATCTCGCGGCATTTATGCGCCGCCGACTGCGGCCCGGGGACACCTTTATCGACGTCGGTGCCAATGTCGGATACCTGAGCGCGTTGGGCAGCACGCTAGTCGGTCCGAACGGTGTCGTTGTGGCGATTGAACCGGCTCCCTTCGCGAACGCCGCGCTACAGGAAACCGTGGCGATGAACGATCTCACCAATATCCGCCTGGTAACCGCTGCGGTGTCGGATCGCGATGATGAACTCCCCTTGTTCGTTGGGCCGAGCCACGGCAGCGGCCTTACCACGACGGTCGCCCGCCGCTTCGGCCTCCGAGAACAGGGTCGGGTGCGGGCGGCACCGCTCGGTTCACTCGTAACCCGCGAGGAGTTGGCGACCACGCGCTTGATCAAGATCGATGTGGAGGGCGCCGAGGACCGCGTGCTCGCCGGCCTGCTGGCGTCCGTCGATGCGCTCCCCGCCGACGCGGAATTGGTGGTTGAAGTGGTGTCAAGATGGTGGAGCGATCCGCAGCTTCGGCCGATCGACGTGCTGCGACCCTTCCTTGAACGCGGCTTCCACGTCTACCTGCTAGCCGTCCGACTACTCGCCGTGGCGCTACCTGTGGCGCAGGGACGTCCGGGCGCCACAGCGGCTCCGCGACTTCGCGGTACTAGAGCGGCGCGGAAGGCAGCTCGACCTCGTGCTGTCACGCATCGACGCCGATGCGCTGTGAGGGGTCTCCGTCTTGCAGACTTAGCCGCCGCCGATCTCCCGACGGCCGCCTTCGTCGATCAGCCAACGACCTCAAGCGGGCGAAATCTTCCACGCAGATCAGCGGCGGCCGCAACGCTTTCGGCGGGTTTGGTCATCCGGGTGGCGATCTCGCGGGCCCGGGCGACGTATTGCGGGGCGAGGATTGTGCGCAGGTCGGCCGACCAGCGATTCCTGGGTAGTGGTCGAAAAGCGCCGGGCGGTGCCGACCTTCAGTCGTTTGACCCGAGCTCCCCAGAGTGTCTGATCGAGATCCGTCGAGAGGATCAGCTGGGGGACTCCGGCGCGCAAGCCTGCGGCCGTGGTGCCCGCGCCACCGTGGTGGACGACCGCGCGGCAGGCCGGAAAGATCGCCGCGTAATTCACCGCGCCCACCACCTTGACGTGGTCGAAATGGGGGACGTCGCTGAAGTCACTCCCGCCGGCGCAAACCAACGCCCGCTCGCCTAACTGCGCGCAGGCCGCGCTGATCATGGCGACCGTGTCGGCGGCAGATTCGACCGGCATGCTGCCAAAGCCGAAGTAAATCGGCGGTGTTCCCGCGGCAATCCACGAGGCGACCTCGTCATCGGCATCCGTCGACAACTCCATCGTCAGCGCGCCGACAAACGGCCGTCGCCCATCCCATTTCGCCCATTCGGCCGCCAACCCGGGAAAGCAAACCTCGTCGTAGGCCTGGATTTCCAGCGATCCGCGTTCTGCGATCCGTCGCGGCGAGGGGCCCGTTGCCTTCGGTAGGCCTAGTTCACGGCGCTGCGCGTCCTCGACCTTCTTCGTCACGCGCCAAGACAGCCACTCGTTCACCGTCATTGCGGAGCGGGCCAACGGCGACGGCAGGATCGGAACGAGCTGGCCGTTGGCCCGCATCGGGAAGTAGTGCAGCGTGGCCAACGGAATGTCGTAATACTCCGCGACGTTGGCAGCGACCTCCTCGAAGACCAGGCCGGTGAACAGCAGGTCGGCCCCGTCCGCGAGCGACGTCAGCGTCGTGCTCATCTCCCCCCAGCCCTGGGTCCTGGGCTCCCAAGCTTCGCGCCACAACCTGATCAGATCCCGGATCTTCCAGAAGTTGCGGAAGAAACGCGTCCAGAAGTTGCGGTGCGCATCCAGCATGGCCTGCAAATCTGGTCCGTAGGCGACCGCCGCAAGCCCAGCCGACTCGGCGAAGCCAACCAGGTCGGGCGGGACTGCCATGCGCACTTCGTGCCCTCTGCGCAGCAGTTCACGGCCGATAGCGGCGCTGGGCTCGATATCGCCGCGAGTTCCATAGCTTGCCAGCACAAATCTCATCGCGGAGATCCTAAACGGCAATTGCCGACGAGGAGGGCCGAGCGTCGGTCGTGTCATCCGACTCGCTATCGTTACGGTTAATTTTGTGCGAAACCCCGTGACGGACTCTGTTGGCCTCCACTATGGTTTGGAACCGTTGTGCCTAGCTCGACTACATGTCTGGAGAACCGGTGAGCATCAATCCGTTCGACGACGACAATGGCAGCTTTCTTGTCTTGGTCAACGACGAGGAGCAACACAGCCTGTGGCCCACCTTCGCCGATGTTCCAGAGGGCTGGCGGGTGGTATACGGCGAAGCGGACCGCGCCGCGTGTCTGGACTACATCGAACAGAACTGGACTGATATACGGCCGAAGAGTCTGCGCGAGAGGCTGGCAGAGAGCCGGGCTTCCGATAACTAAACCCTCTGGGTTTGGGGGAGTCGGGCGGGAGTTTGGGGAGTGGATGGAACTCGATGACCGGGCACTTCCGCTAACGCGGGCACAGCTAGACGTATGGCTTGCGCAGGAAACAGGGTCGCTTCGATGCAGCGTGGCACATCGTCACGTTCGACATAATCGAGGGCGCGGTAGAACCTGATGTGCTTGAACAAGCGATCCGGCACGTCGTGGCAGAGGCCGAGCCAACCAGGGCCGCGTTTTCTGAGGTAGATGGCCAGGTTTTCCAACGGGCGATTGACTACCGGGACGTCGACCTTCCCTTCTACGATCTCAGGCACTTAGCGGATCCCGTGGAGGAGGCCCAACGGCTAGCAGGGTTGATCCAACGCACGCCGATGCCGCCAACTGGCCCCCTATTCAAATTTGCGTTATTTCGGACGCGGCTAGACGAATTCTACTGGTTGTTATGCTTTCATCATCTAGTCATCGACGGATTCGGCACTGTGCTTTTTGCCAATCGGGTTGCCGCAGTCTATTCCGCGCTTGTTTCTGGCACGCCCGTGCCTCCTGCTTTTTTCGGCTCCCTGCGGGATCTGATTGAGTGCGAGGCAGAATACGAGGCGTCTAAGGATTACGCCGAGGATTTAGCGTATTGGAGTGGGAATCTTCCACCGGAAAGCCCACCATATTATGGCCTGTCGCAATCGGCGGGCGGGTACGATCCGTACTCGGCTTCTGAGCCTGTTCGATTGGATCCTTCGGTCCTTCGTCGGGTCCACGAGTTGTCTGACGTGTTGAAAATGCGCCGGTCATCGGTGATCACCGCGGCGTGCGCGCTGTTGGTTCGTGGGTGGTGCGCTGAGGGCTCACAGGTGGTGCTTGATTTCCCGGTCAGTAGGCGAACGACTGCGGAGTCGGCAACGTTTCCCGGGATGGTTTCCGGAGTTGTTCCGCTGGTGTTGACGGTTTCGCCGGGATCTACGGTCGCGGGTTTTTGTGAGCATGTTGACACGCGGATACGCGAGGTACTGCACCATCAGAGGTTTCCGGTGCACGCTCTTGAGCGCAAAGCTCACCTAGGCGGCCCAAGGCGGCCGCCGGATAGAGTGGGTGTTAATTTCGTTCCGTCGATAACTGCTCTGCCTTTTGCTAATGCGGCGGCATCGGGGGTGGTTACTGGTTTTGGCCGCGTGGCCCACTTTGGATTGTTTTTCTTGAGTGGTGATGGCCAGCTCTTTTTGAACACGGTGGGTGCTGGGCAGCCCTTGTCGAATTTTGACGTCTCCGATTTAGCCCGACGGTTGCAGCGGGTGTTGGTGGCGATGAGCGCCGACCCGACACGATCGTTGTCGTCGGTGGATCATGCTCGGTGAGCCTGAGCGTGCCCGGTTGGATGAGATCGGTAACCGGGCGGTGTTGGCTGCAGCCCGCGCCGACGGCGGTGTCGATTCCGGTGTTGTTCGCCGCGCAGGTGGCGCGTGCCCCGGAGGCGGTGGCGCTGGTGTGCGGGGAGCGGTCGTGGACTTATCGGGAGCTTGATGAGGCGGCGAATCGGTTGGCGCATCTGTTGGCCGGTGAGGGTGTGGGGCCCGGTGAGTGTGTGGCGCTGCTGTTGTCCGCGTTCGGCTGAGGCGGTCGTCGCGATTTTGGCGGTGCTGAAGACCGGGGCGGCGTATCTGCCGATCGATCCGGGGGTGCCGGCGGCGCGGATGCGGTTCATGGTGGCCGATGCCGCGCCGGTGGCCGCGGTCACCACGGCGGGGCTGGCGGAGCGGTTGGACGGGTGCGATCTGCTGGTCATCGATGTCGAGGATCCCCGCATTGACGCGTACCCGAGCACGGGTTTGCCGGCGCCGGCTGCCGATGACATCGCTTACCTGATCTACACCTCGGGCACCACCGGTGTGCCTAAGGGGGTGGCGGTCACCCACCACAACGTGACCCAGCTGCTGGAGTCGTTGGATGCCGGGTTTGCCGGCGCCGGGCAGGTGTGGACGCAGTGGCATTCGTTGGCCTTTGACGTCTCGGTGTGGGAGATCTTCGGCGCGTTGTTGCGCGGTGGGCGGGTGGTGGTGGTGCCCGAGTCGGTGGCGGGCTCCCCGGACGACTTCCACGCTGTGCTGGTCGCTGAACAGGTCAGCGTCTTAAGCCAGACCCCGTCGGCGGTGGGGATGTTGTCGCCTGAGGGTTTGGGGTCGGTGGCGTTGGTGGTGGCCGGTGAGGCGTGCCCGGCCGAGGTGGTGGATCGGTGGGCGCCGGGGCGGGTGATGGTCAACGCTTACGGTCCGACCGAGACGACGATGTGTGTGGCGATCAGTGCGCCGTTGGGGGCGGGGTCGGGTGTGGTGCCGATCGGTGCGCCGGTGCCGGGGGCGGCGTTGTTTGTGCTGGATCGGTGGTTGCGGCCGGTGCCGGTGGGGGTGGTCGGTGAGTTGTATGTGGCCGGTCGTCGGGGTGGGGGTGGGGTATGTGCGGCGGGCCGGGTTGACCGGGTCGCGGTTTGTGGCGTGTCCGTTCGGCGGGCCGGGGGCGCGGATGTATCGCACCGGGGATCTGGTGCGGTGGGGTGCTGATGGGCAGCTGCGGTATCTGGGGCGTGCCGATGAGCAGGTCAAGATCCGCGGGTATCGCATCGAGCTCGGTGAGGTTCAGGCGGCGCTGGCCGGGCTGGATGGGGTGGAGCAGGCGGTGGTGATCGCCCGTGAGGACCGCCCCGGCGACAAGCGTCTGGTGGGTTATGTCACCGGCGACAGCAGACCCGGTCGACGGTGCGCGCCGAGCTGGCCGAGCGGCTGCCGGCCTATATGGTGCCGGCCGCGGTGGTGGTGATGGACGCGCTGCCGTTGACGGTCAACGGCAAGCTGGACATCCGTGCCCTGCCGGCACCGGAGTACCCGGATGGTGATCGTTACCGCGCCCCGGCCACCCCGACCGAGGAGATCGTGGCCGGTATCTACGCCCAGGTGCTCGGGCTGGAGCGGGTCGGGGTCGATGATTCGTTCTTCGATTTGGGTGGGGATTCGCTGTCGGCGATGCGGGTGATCGCCGCGGTCAACGCAGGTCTGGATGCTGGCCTTGCGGTGCGCACCGTGTTTGATGCGCCCACGGTGGCCCAGTTGGCGCCTCGTATCGGTGAGGGTTCGGGTGGGCTGGCGCCGTTGGTGGCCGCAGCAGCGGCCCGCGGTGGTGCCGTTGTCGTTTGCCCAGCAGCGGTTGTGGTTCCTGGACCAGTTGCAGGGGCCGTCACCGATTTACAACATGGCGGTGGCGTTGCGGCTGGAGCGGGCGGCTGGATGTCGAGGCGTTGGGTGCGGCGCTGGTCGATGTGGTGGGTCGCCACGAGAGCCTGCGCACGCTGTTCGCTGCGGCCGAGGGGATCCCTCAGCAGGTGGTGGTGGCGCCCGAGCAGGCCGATTTCGGTTGGCAGGTTGTTGATGCCAGCGGCTGGTCGGCAGGCCGGCTGGAGGAGGCCATCGGCGCGGTGGCGCGTTACAGCTTTGATTTGGCTGCCGAGATTCCGTTGCGGGCAACGGCTTTTCCGCGTCGGCGATGACGAGCATGTGCTGGTGGCCGTGGTGCACCATATCGCTGCCGACGGCTGGTCGATGACCCCGCTGGTGGCGGATCTGGGTGTGGCCTATGCCAGCCGGTGTGCGGGGCAGGCTCCCGGCTGGGCGCCGTTGGCGGTGCAGTATGTGGATTACACGTTGTGGCAGCGCGCGCAGTTGGGTGATCTGGACGACCCCGACAGCCGCATCGCGGCGCAGCTGGCCTACTGGCAGCAGGCGCTGGCCGGGATGCCTGAGCGGCTGGCAGTTGCCCACCGATCGGCCTTATCCGCCGGTGGCCGATTATCGCGGGGCCAGTGTGGTGGTGGACTGGTCGGCGGAGTTGCAGCAGCGGGTGCGCGAGGTGGCCCGCGAGCACAACGCGACCAGTTTCATGGTGGTTCAGGCCGCGTTGGCGGTGTTGTTGTCCAAGATCAGCGCCAGCAGTGATGTGGCGGTGGGGTTCGCGATCGCTGGGCGTGGTGATCCGGCGCTCGATGAGTTGGTGGGGTTTTTCGTCAACACGTTGGTGTTGCGGGTGGATGTGGCCGGTGATCCCACGATCGCTGAGTTGTTGGCGCAGGTGCGAGCGCGCAGCCTGGCCGCCTATCGAGCATCAGGACGTGCCGTTTGAGGTGCTGGTCGATCGGCTCAACCCGACCCGCAGCCTGACCCATCATCCGCTGGTTCAGGTGATGTTGGCCTGGCAGAACTTCGCCGGGCAGATGACCTGCGCGCCGGGCTGGCGCTTGGGTGATGTGCAGGTCACCCCGCTGCCGGTGGACACCCGCACTGCCCGCATGGACCTGACGTTTTCTTTGGCCGAACGCTGGACCGAGGCCGGTGAGCCCGCCGGGATCGGCGGGGCGGTGGAGTTTCGCACCGATGTGTTCGACGCCGCCAGCATCGAGGCGCTGATCGAGCGGTTGGAGCGGGTGTTGGTGGCGATGACCGCCGATCCGGCCCGGTCGTTGTCGTCGGTGGATGTGCTCGATGCCGGTGAGCATGCCCGGTTGGATGGGTGGGGTAACCGGGCGGTGTTGGCCCAGCCCGCACCTGCGGCGGTGTCGATTCCGGTGGTGTTCGCCGCGCAGGTGGCGCGCGCCCCGGAGGCGGTGGCGGTGACCTTCGAGGGTCGCTCGATGACGTATCGGGAGCTCGATGAGGCCGCGAATCGGTTGGCGCACTTGTTGGCCGGTCAGGGGGTGGGTCCGGGGCAGTGTGTGGCGCTGCTGTTTTCGCGTTCGCGCGAGGCGATCGTGGCGATGTTGGCGGTGCTTAAGACCGGGGCGGCGTATCTGCCGATCGACCCGGCGCTGCCGGCGGCGCGGATGCAGTTCATGGTGGCCGATGCCGCGCCGATCGCGGCGGTCACCACCGCCGGGTTGGCCGACGCGGCTGGACGGGTGCGATCTGGCGGTCATCGATGTCGACGATCCCCGCATTGACACCCAACCCAGCACCGCGTTGCCGGCGCCGGCCGCCGATGACATCGCCTACCTCATCTACACCTCGGGCACCACCGGTGTCCCCAAAGGGGTCGCGGTCACCCACCGCAACGTGACCCAGCTGCTGGAGTCATTGGACGCCGATCTGGAGCTGGCGGGGCAGGTGTGGACGCAGTGTCATTCGTTGGCCTTCGACTACTCGGTGTGGGAGATCTTCGGTGCGCTGCTGCATGGTGGGCGGCTGGTGGTGGTGCCCGAGGCGGTGGTGCGCTCGCCGCAGGACTTGCACGCCTTGCTGGTCGCCGAACAGGTCAGCGTGTTAAGCCAGACCCCGTCGGCGTTTTATGCGCTGCAAACCGCCGATGCGTTACAGCCGGAGCTGGGACATCAGCTCGAAGCTCGAGACGGTGGTGTTCGGCGGGGAAGCGCTGGAACCGCAGCGTCTTGGGACGTGGCTGGCCAACCATCCGGGATCACCGCGGATGATCAACATGTACGGCATCACCGAGACGACGGTGCATGCCTCGTTCCGCGAGATCGTCGACGCCGACGTCGACAGCAGTGTCAGCCCCATCGGGGTGCCGTTGGCCCATCTTGGCTTTTTTGTGCTGGATGGGTGGTTGCGGGCGGTGCCGGCCGGGGTGGTCGGTGAGTTGTATGTGGCCGGTGCCGGGCTGGCGTGTGGGTATGTGGGCCGGGGCGGGTTGACCGCGTCGCGGTTTGTGGCGTGTCCGTTCGGGGAGCCTGGGGCGCGGATGTATCGCACCGGGGATCTGGTGTGGTGGGGTGCTGATGGGCAGCTGCAGTATCTGGGCCGCGCCGATGAGCAGGTCAAGATCCGCGGGTACCGCATCGAGCTCGGTGAGGTTCAGGCCGCGCTGGCCGGGCTGGACGGGGTGGAGCAGGCGGTGGTGATCGCCCGCGAGGACCGCCCCGGCGACAAGCGCCTGGTGGGCTATGTCACCGGGACAGCCGAGCCGGCCGAGATACGTGCCGCGCTGGCCGAGCGGCTGCCGGGCTATATGGTGCCGGCCGCGGTGATGGTCTTGGACGCGCTGCCGCTGACCGTCAACGGCAAACTCGACACCCGGGCCCTGCCGGCACCGGACTACCAGGATGGCGATCATTACCGCGCCCCGGCCACCCCCACCGAGGAAATCCTCGCCGGCATCTACGCCCAAGTGCTCGGACTGGCAGCGGGTCGGGGTCGAGGACTCGTTCTTCGAGCTAGGCGGGGATTCGCTGTCGGCGATGCGGGTGATCGCCGCGATCAACACAGCCCTCGATGTCGACCTAGCGGTGCGCACCTTGTTCGACGCGCCCGCGGTTGCCCAGTTGGCCCCCCGTATCGGTGAGGGTTCAGGTGGGCGTGAGCCGTTGACGGCGCAACAGCGGCCCGCGGTGGTTCCATTGTCGTTCGGCCAGAGCCGGTTGTGGTTCCTTGACCAGTTGCAGGGGCCTTCGCCGGTTTACAACATGGCGGTGGCGTTGCGGTTGGGCGGGCGCCTTGATGCCGACGCGCTGGGCGGGGCGCTGGCCGATGTGGTGGGCGCGCCACGAGAGCCTGCGCACACTGTTTGTAGCTCCCGAGGGGATACCCCAGCAGGTGGTTATCCCTGTCGAGGGGGCCGACTTTGGTTGGCAGGTTGTTGATGCCACCGGCTGGTCAGCGGGCCGGCTGGAGGTGGCCATCGACACCGTGGCGCGCCACAGTTTTGATCTGGCGCCGAGATTCCATTGCGGGCATGGCTTTTCCGTGTCGGCGATGACGAGCACGTGCTGGTGGCGGTGGTGCACCATATCGCCGCCGATGGTTGGTCGGTGAGGCCGCTGGTGGCTGATCTGGGGGTGGCCTATGCCAGCCGGTGCGCGGGGCGGGCGCCGGATTGGGCGCCGTTGCCGGTGCAGTATGTGGACTACACGCTGTGGCAGCGCGCGCGCCTGGGGATCTGGCCGATGCCGACAGCCGCATCGCCGCACAGCTGGCCTATCTGGGAGCAGGCGCTGGCCGGGACTGCCCGAGCGCCTGCAGTTGCCTACCGATCGGCCCTATCCGCCGGTGGCGGATTACCGCGGCGCCAGTGTGGCGGTGGACTGGCCGGCGGAGCTGCACCGGCAGGTGGCGCGGGTGGCCCGTGAGCGCAACGTGACCAATCTTCATGGTGGTTCAGGCTGCTCTGGCGGTGTTATTGTCCGAGCTCAGCGCCAGTTCCGATGTGGCGGTGGGGTTCGCGATCGCCGGACGCGGTGAATCGGCCCTAGATGAGTTGGTGGGTTTTTTCGTCAACACATTGGTGCTGCGGGTCGATGTGGCCGGCGATCCCACCGTCGCTGAGTTGCTGGCCCAAGTGCGACGGCGCAGCCTGGCCGCCTACGAGCATCAAGATGTGCCCTTTGAGGTGGTGGTGGATCGGCTCAACCCGACCCGAAACCTGACCCATCACCCTCTGTTTCAGGTGGCGTTGGCCTGGCAGAACTTCGCCGGCCTAGACAATGACCCCGTCGCCAGCCTGAGTTTGGGTGATGTGCAGGTCACGCCGCTGCCGGTGGATACCCGCACTGCCCGCTGGGATTTGGCGTTTTCTTTGGCGGAACACTGGACGGAGGCCGGTGAGCCCGTCGGGATCGGCGGGCCGGTGCAGTTTCGCACCGATGTGTTCGACGCGGCCAGCGTCGAGGCGTTGATCGAGCGCCTGGAGCGGGTGTTGGTGGCCATCATCGACGATCCGACCCGGTCGGTTTCGGCGGTGGATGTGCTCGATACCGGTGAGCGTGCCCGGTTGGATGAGATCGGTAACCGGGCGGTTTTGGCTCAGCCCGCGCCGCCGGCGGTGTCGATTCCGGGGTTGTTCGCCGCGCAGGTGGCGCGTGCCCCGGAGGCGGTGGCGCTGGTGTGCGGGCAGCGTTCGTGGACGTATCGGGAGCTTGATGAGGCCGCGAACCGGTTGGCGCATTTGTTGGCCGGTCAGGGGGCGGGGCCCGGTGAGTGTGTGGCTCTGCTGTTTGAGCGTTCTGCTCAGGCCGTCATCGCGATTTTGGCGGTGCTCAAGACCGGGGCGGCCTATCTGCCGATCGACCCGGGGGTGCCGGCGGCGCGGATGCGGTTCATTGTGGCCGATGCCGCGCCGGTGGCCGCGGTCACCACCGCGGGGCTGGCGGAGCGGCTGGACGGGTCCGATTTGCTGGTCATCGATGTCGAGGACCCCCGCATTGACGTCTATTCCAGCACCGAATTACCGGCACCGGCGGCCGATGACATCGCTTACCTCATCTACACCTCGGGCACCACCGGTGTGCCCAAGGGGGTGGCGATCACCCACCGCAACGTGACCCAGTTGCTGGCGTCGTTGGATGGGGGTCTGCCGCGCGCCGGGGTGTGGCCGTTGTGTCATTCGTTGGCCTTCGACGTCTCGGTGTGGGAGATTTTCGGCGCTCTGCTGCGGGGTGGGCGGCTGGTGGTGGTGCCCGAGTCGGTGGCGGGCTCCCCGGAGGACTTCCACGCGTTGCTGATCGCTGAAAAGGTCAGCGTCTTAAGCCAGACTCCGTCTGCGGTGGGGATGTTGTCGCCTGAGGGTTTGGGATCGGTGGCGTTGGTGGTGGCTGGTGAGGCGTGTCCGGCCGAGGTGGTGGATCGGTGGGCGCCGGGGCGGGTGATGGTCAACGCCTACGGCCCGACCGAAGCCACGATGTGTGTGGCGATCAGCGCGCCGTTGGGGGCGGGGTCGGGTGTGGTGCCGATCGGTGCGCCGGTGTCGACCGCGGCGTTGTTTGTGCTGGACGGCTGGTTGCGGCCGGTGCCCGCGGGGGTGGTCGGTGAGTTGTATGTGGCCGGCGCCGGGGTGGGGGTGGGGTATGTGCGGCGGGCCGGGTTGACCGGGTCGCGGTTTGTGGCGTGTCCGTTCGGCGGGCCGGGGGCGCGGATGTATCGCACCGGGGATCTGGTGTGGTGGGGTGCTGATGGGCAGCTGGTGTATCTGGGGCGTGCCGATGAGCAGGTCAAGATCCGCGGGTATCGCATCGAGCTCGGTGAGGTTCAGGCGGCGCTGGCCGGGCTGGATGGGGTGCAGCAGGCGGTGGTGATCGCCCGCGAGGACCGCCCCGGCGACAAACGTCTGGTGGGTTATGTCACCGGCGCAGCAGACCCGGCCACGGTGCGTCGCCAGCTGGCCGAGCGGCTGCCGGCCTACATGGTCCCGGCCGCGGTGGTGGTGATCGACGCGCTGCCCCTGACGGTCAACGGCAAGCTGGACAGGCGGGCCCTGCCGGCACCGGAGTACCGGGATATCGATCGTTACCGCGCCCCGGCCACCCTCACCGAGGAGATCCTGGCCGGCATCTACGCCCAGGTGCTCGGGCTGGAGCGGGTCGGGGTGGACGACTCGTTCTTCGATTTGGGCGGGGATTCGCTGTCGGCGATGCGGATGATCGCCGCGGTCAATAGGTCTTTGGATGCCCACCTTGCGGTGCGCACCGTGTTTGATGCGCCCACGGTGGCCCAGTTGGCGCCGCGTATCGGTGAGGGTTCGGGTGGGCTGGAGCCGTTGACGGCCCAACAGCGGCCCGCGGTGGTTCCGTTGTCGTTCGCCCAGCAGCGGTTGTGGTTCCTCGACCAGCTGCAGGGGCCCTCACCGATTTACAACATTGCGGTGGCGTTGCGGCTGAGCGGGCGGCTGGATGTCGAGGCGTTGGGTGCGGCGCTGGCCGATGTGGTGGGCCGCCAGGAGAGCCTGCGCACCCTGTTCCCGGCGGTCGAGGGGATACCGCAGCAGGTGGTGGTGTCGCCCGAGGCGGCCGACTTCGGCTGGCAGGTTGTTGATGCCGGCGGCTGGTCGACAGGCCGGCTGGAGGAGGCCATCGGCGCGGTGGTGCGTCACAGTTTTGGTCTCGCCACCGAGATCCCGTTGCGGGCAACACTTTTCCGCGTCGCCGACGACGAACACGTGCTGGTGGCCGTGGTGCACCATATCGCCGCCGACGGCTGGTCGGTGACCCCGCTGGTGGGTGATCTGGGTGCCGCGTATGCCAGCCGGTGTGTGGGTCACGCCCCTGGGTGGGCGCCGTTGGCGGTGCAGTATGTGGATTACACGGTCTGGCAGCGCGCGCAGCTGGGTGATCTGGCCGACGGCGACAGCCGCATCGCGGCGCAGTTGGCCTATTGGGAGCAGGCGCTGGCCGGGATGCCCGAGCGGCTGCAGTTGCCCACCGATCGGCCTTATCCGCCGGTGGCCGATTACCGCGGGGCCAGTGTGGCGGTGGACTGGCCGGCCGAATTGCAGCAGCGGGTGCGCGAGGTGGCCCGTGAGCACAACGCGACCGGCTTCATGGTGGTTCAGGCTGCGCTGGCGGTGCTGTTGTCCGAGCTCAGCGCCAGCAGCGATGTGGCGGTGGGGTTCGCGATCGCCGGGCGTCGCGATCCCGCACTCGACGAGGTGGTGGGATCTTTCGTCAACACTCTGGTTTTGCGGGTGGATGTGGGCGGTGATCCCACTGTTGCTGAGCTGTTGGCGCAGGTGCGAGCGCGCAGCCTGGCCGCCTTCGAGCATCAGGACGTGCCGTTTGAGGTGCTGGTCGATCGGCTCAACCCGACCCGCAGCCTGACCCATCACCCGCTGATCCAGGTGATGTTGGCCTGGCAGAACCTTCCGTGGAACAGCGGCGATGCCGCGGCAGGGCTGAGTTTGGGTGATCTGCAGGTCACCCCGCTGGCGGCGGACACCCAGACTGTCCCGCATGGATTTGACGTTTTCTTTGGCCGAACGCTGGACCGAGGCCGGTGAACCGGTCGGGATTGGCGGGTCGGTGGAGTTTCGCACCGATGTGTTCGACGCGGCCAGCATCGAGGCGTTGATCGAGCGGTTGCGGCGGGTGTTGGTGGCGATGACCGACGATCCGGCCCGGTCGTTGTCGTCGGTGGATGTGCTCGATGCCGGTGAGCATGCGCGGTTGGATGGGTGGGGTAACCGGGCGGTGTTGGCTCAGCCCGCGCCGGCCGCGGTGTCGATTCCGGTGGTGTTTGCCGCGCAGGTGGCGCGCGCCCCGGAGGCGGTGGCGGTGACCTTCGAGGGCCGCTCGTGGACCTATCGGGAGCTCGATGAGGCCGCGAACCGGTTGGCGCACCTGTTGGCCGGGCACGGGGTGGGTCCCGGCGATGTGGTGGCGCTGCTGTTTTCGCGGTGCGCTGAGGCGATCGTGGCGATTTTGGCGGTGCTCAAAACCGGGGCGGCGTATCTGCCGATCGACCCGGCGGTGCCGGCGGGGCGGATGCGGTTCATGGTGGCTGATGCCGCGCCGGTGGCGGCGGTCACCACGGCGGGGTTGCGGTCGCGGCTGAACGGGTGCGATCTGGTGGTCATCGATGTCGACGATCCCCGCATTGACACCCAATCCAGCACCGCGTTGCCGGCGCCGGGCGCCGATGACATCGCCTACTCTGATTTACACCTCGGGCACCACCGGTGTGCCCAAGGGGGTCGCGGTCGCCCACCACAGTGTGACCCGGCTGTTGGAGTCATTGGACGCCAGTCTGGAGCTGGCGGGGCAGGTGTGGACGCAGTGTCATTCGTTGGCCTTCGACTATTCGGTGTGGGAGATCTTCGGTGCGCTGTTGCATGGTGGGCGGCTGGTGGTGGTGCCCGAGGAGGTGGCGCGCTCGCCGCAGGATTTGCAGGCCGTGCTGGTCGCTGAACAGGTCAGTGTGTTAAGCCAGACCCCGTCGGCGTTTTATGCGCTGCAAACCGCCGACGTGTTACAGCCGGAGCTGGGACAACAGCTCAAGCTTGAGACCGTGGTGTTCGGCGGGGAAGCGCTGGAACCGCAGCGTGTTGGGACGTGGCTGGCCAACCATCCGGGATCACCGCGGATGATCAACATGTATGGGATCACCGAGACGACGGTGCATGCCTCGTTCCGGGAGATCGTCGACACCGACGTGGACAGCAGTGTCAGTCCCATCGGGGTGCCGTTGGCCCATCTTGGCTTTTTTGTGCTTGATGGGTGGTTGCGGGCGGTGCCGGCGGGGGTGGTTGGTGAGTTGTATGTGGCCGGTGCCGGGCTGGCGTGTGGGTATGTGGGCCGGGGCGGGTTGACCGCGTCGCGGTTTGTGGCGTGTCCGTTCGGGGAGCCTGGGGCGCGGATGTATCGCACCGGGGATCTGGTGCGGTGGGGTGCTGATGGGCAGCTGCAGTATCTGGGCCGCGCCGATGAGCAGGTCAAGATCCGCGGGTATCGCATCGAGCTCGGTGAGGTTCAGGCCGCACTGGCCGGGCTGGACGGGGTGGATCAGGCGGTGGTGATCGCCCGCGAGGACCGTCCCGGCGACAAGCGCCTGGTGGGCTATGTCACCGGGACAGCAGAGCCCGTCGAGATACGCGCCGCGCTGGCCGAGCGGCTGCCAGGCTATATGGTGCCGGCCGCGGTGATGGTCTTGGACGCGCTGCCGCTAACCCCCAACGGCAAACTCGACACCCGGGCCCTGCCGGCACCGGACTACCAGGACGGCGATCATTACCGCGCCCCGGCCACCCCCACCGAGGAAATCCTCGCCGGCATCTACGCCCAAGTCCTCGGACTGCAGCGGGTCGGGGTCGAGGACTCATTCTTCGAGCTAGGCGGGGACAGCGTGTTGTCGATGCAGGTGGTGGCGCGGGCCCGGGCGGCCGGCGTGCTGTGTCGGCCGCGCGACATTTTCGTCGAGCAGACCGTGGCCGGGCTATCCCGGGTGGCCGGTGTGGTCGGCGGTGAGGCAAGCGTGGTCGATGAGGGTGTTGGGCAGGTGCTGACTACGCCGATCATGCGCTGGCTGCACGGCCTGGACGGCCCAGTGGAGCAGTTCAACCAGGCGGTAGTGGTGCAGGCCCCGGCGGGGGCGTCCGAGGCTGACGTACTGGCGGTGTTGCAAGCCCTGGTGGACCGGCACGCCATGTTGCGGCTGCGCGTCGACGACGACGGCGCCGGGGGTTGGTCGTTACAGGTGCCCGAGGCGGGGTCGGTGGATGTGAGTGGCTGCCTGCGCGCGGTGGATGTGTTGACCGATGAGGCGCTAGTGGAGGCGCGGTCGCGGTTGAACCCGGCGACCGGAGTGATGCTCAGCCCGCTGTGGGTAGCCTCCACGGGCCAGTTGGCTTTGATAATTCATCATTTGGCCGTCGACGCGGTGTCGTGGCGGATTTTGCTGGCAGACCTCAACGTCGCCTGGGTCCAGCATCGCGGCGGGCAGCCGCTGGTGTTGCCCCCGGCGGGCACGTCGTTTGCCCGGTGGGCGTCGCTGCTAGGTGAGCACGCGCGCCGCGCGGAAGTCGTTGGCGAGGCCGAGGCGTGGAGGCAAGTGGTAGCGACCCCTGCCGTCCTCCCGGCGCTGCGCCCCGAGCTGGATACGTATGCCAGTGCCGGGCACTTGTCGGCATCGCTGGATGTGGAGACCACCCGGATGCTTTTGGGTGAGGTACCGGCAGCGTTTCACGCCGGGGTGCACGACATCCTGTTGATCGCGTTCGGATTGGCGTGGTCGCAGTTCTTGGGCACCGGTTCCGCACCGATCGGCATCGACGTCGAGGGCCATGGGCGCCACGAGGAATTGGCCCCCGATGTCGACCTATCACGCACCGTGGGGTGGTTCACGACCAAATACCCGGTGTCGTTGGCGGTCGGTGGGCTGGGGTGGGCGCACGTGGTCACCGGCGAGGCGGCGCTGGGGGCGGTTATCAAAGACGCCAAAGAGCAACTTCGCGCCCTCCCGGATCCCTTGACCTACGGTGTGCTGCGGTACATGAACGAGGACGTTGACCTGGCAGAGTGCGACCCGCTGATCGGGTTTAACTATCTGGGCCGGCTGGGCGCTGCGGCGGTCGAGGTGTCCGACGATGTTTGGCGGATCTGCCAAGAACGCATGTCGGTCACCGCCACTGCTGCGGCGGTGACCGTGCCGCTGGCGCACACCGTGGAGCTAAACGCCGCCACCGTCGACACCGAAGCCGGCCCGTATTTGCACGCCAACTGGACGTGGGCGCCCTCGGCGGTTGATCGTGCACAGGTCACCCGCCTTAGCCGGTTGTGGTTTGACGCCCTAGCCGGCATCTGCGCGCACGTCAGGCGCGGTGGAGGCGGGTTGACGCCCTCCGATATCGCCCCGGTCAGCCTCAGCCAGCTCCAGATCGACGAGCTGCAGCGGCAATACCGGATCAGCGATCTGCTGCCGCTGACTCCCCTCCAACAGGGACTGCTCTTTCACGCCAGCACCGCGCAGGGTAGCGCCGATGTGTATGCGGTCCAGCTGGATATCACCGTGACCGGTCCGCTCGACCCCTATCGTCTGCGTGATGCGGTGCAAACGGTCGTCAACCGGCATCCGAACCTGGCGGCCCGATTCTGCGCAGAGTTCGACGAGGCAGTGCAGATCATCCCGGCCGACCCGGTGATGCCGTGGCGGTATGTCGAACTGGACGTCGGCGGCGTCGACGTCCATGACGAGATCCAACGGGTATGCGCTGCCGAACGCGCCGCAGTCCGCGACCTGGCCGACTCGCCCGCGTTTCGGGTGGCTTTGATTCGCATCGCACAAGACCGGCATCGGTTTGTGCTGACCAATCACCACATCGTGCTCGATGGCTGGTCAATGCCGACCCTGATGCGGGAAATATTCGACAGTTATTACGGGCAGCGGCTGCCCGCGGCGGTGTCGTATCGCAGGTTTGTCGCTTGGCTTGCGGATCGAGACCTTGATGGTGCCCGCGCGGCGTGGCGTGAGGTGTTCGCCGGCTTTGATACCCCGACACTGGTCGGCCCGCCGGTCCGGTTAGGGCTAGGGCAGCGAGGCGTTGAATCGTTTCAGGTACCTGCCGACACCACGCGGGCCCTTCGTGAGCTGGCGCGCTCATGCCACACCACCGTCAACACCGTGCTGCAGGGCGCCTGGGCGCAGTTGCTGATGTCGCTGACCGGCCACCATGATGTCGCATTCGGCGCTACGATCTCGGGTAGGCCAGCCGAGGTGATCGGCGCGGAATCGATGGTGGGCCTGTTGATCAACACGGTGCCGGTGCGGGCGAACATCACGCCGGCGACCACTGTCGCAGACCTGCTAGACCAGCTGCAAAGCGCCCACAACCACACACTCGAGCACCAGCACCTGGCGCTAAACGACATTCACCGCATCACCGGCCAGGAACAATTGTTCGACACCGTTTTCGTGTACGAAAACTACCCGATCGACACCGTCGCCCTCCTAGGCACCCACGGGTTGGCCATCACCGAGTTCACCGGCCACGACCATTACCATTATCCGCTGGCGGTGCAAGCCGCGCCGGGTTGCGAGCTGGGTCTTCGCGTCCAATTCGACACCGATGTGTTCGACAGCGAGCAGCATTGAGGCGTTGATCGAGCGGTTGGGGCGGGTGTTGGTGGCGATGACCGCCGATCCGGCCCGGTCGTTGTCGTCGGTGGATGTGCTCGATGCCGGTGAGCATGCGCGGTTGGATGGGTGGGGTAACCGGGCGGTGTTGGCTCGGCCCGCGCCTGCCGCGGTGTCGATTCCGGTGGTGTTTGCCGCGCAGGTGGCGCGCGCCCCGGAGGCGGTGGCGGTGACCTTCGAGGGCCGCTCGTGGACCTATCGGGAGCTCGATGAGGCCGCGAACCGGTTGGCGCACCTGTTGGCCGGGCACGGGGTGGGTCCGGGCGATGTGGTGGCGCTGCTGTTTTCGCGGTGCGCTGAGGCGATCGTGGCGATTTTGGCGGTGCTAAAAACCGGGGCGGCGTATCTGCCGATCGACCCGGCGGTGCCGGCGGGGCGGATGCGGTTCATGGTGGCTGATGCCGCGCCGGTGGCGGCGGTCACCACGGCGGGGTTGCGGTCGCGGCTGAGCGGGTGCGATCTGGTGGTCATCGATGTCGAGGATCCCCGCATTGACATCCAATCCAGCGCCGCGTTGCCGGCGCCGGGCCCCGATGACATCGCCTACTTGATTTACACCTCGGGCACCACCGGTGTCCCCAAGGGGGTCGCGGTCGCCCACCACAGTGTGACCCGGCTGTTGGAGTCATTGGACGCCGATCTGGAGCTGGCGGGGCAGGTGTGGACGCAGTGTCATTCGTTGGCCTTCCACCTCTCGGTGTGGGAGATCTTCGGCGCGCTGTTGCATGGTGGGCGGCTGGTGGTGGTGCCCGAGGAGGTGGCGCGCTCGCCGCAGGATTTGCAGGCCGTGCTGGTCGCTGAACAGGTCAGTGTGTTAAGCCAGACCCCGTCGGCGTTTTATGCGCTGCAAACCGCCGACGTGTTACAGCCGGAGCTGGGACAACAGCTCAAGCTTGAGACCGTGGTGTTCGGCGGGGAAGCGCTGGAACCGCAGCGTGTTGGGACGTGGCTGGCCAACCATCCGGGATCACCGCGGATGATCAACATGTATGGGATCACCGAGACGACGGTGCATGCCTCGTTCCGCGAGATCGTCGACGCCGACGTGGACAGCAGTGTCAGTCCCATCGGGGTGCCGCTGGCCCATCTTGGCTTTTTTGTGCTCGATGGGTGGTTGCGGGCGGTGCCGGCGGGGGTGGTCGGTGAGTTGTATGTGGCCGGTGCCGGGCTGGCGTGTGGGTATGTGGGCCGGGGCGGGTTGACCGGATCGCGGTTTGTGGCGTGTCCGTTCGGGGAGCCTGGGGCGCGGATGTATCGCACCGGGGATCTGGTGCGGTGGGGTGCTGATGGGCAGCTGCAGTATCTGGGCCGCGCCGATGAGCAGGTCAAGATCCGCGGGTATCGCATCGAGCTCGGTGAGGTTCAGGCCGCACTGGCCGGGCTGGACGGGGTGCATCAGGCGGTGGTGATCGCCCGCGAGGACCGTCCCGGCGACAAGCGCCTGGTGGGCTATGTCACCGGGACAGCAGAGCCCGTCGAGATACGCGCCGCGCTGGCCGAGCGGCTGCCAGGCTATATGGTGCCGGCCGCGGTGATGGTCTTGGACGCGCTGCCGCTAACCCCCAACGGCAAACTCGACACCCGGGCCCTGCCGGCACCGGACTACCAGGACGGCGATCATTACCGCGCCCCGGCCACCCCCACCGAGGAAATCCTCGCCGGCATCTACGCCCAAGTCCTCGGACTGCAGCGGGTCGGGGTCGAGGACTCATTCTTCGAGCTAGGCGGGGATTCGCTGTCGGCGATGCGGGTGATCGCCGCGATCAACACAGCCCTCGATGTCGACCTAGCGGTGCACACCTTATTCGACGCGCCGTCCGTCAGAAGCTTGAGCCAGCAGTTGGACAGACACGCCACCACTGTGGAAGTCGTCCCCACCGTCAGCCCGGCTAGCGATCTGCAAGATCACGCCGAGGACCTCGCGGCCAAGCGGAGGCCCTGGCTCAAGGGTCCCACCGCTGCGTCGGTGCATGGCCGCGATACCACCGAGATGCACGCCAGCGACTTCACGCTGGATAGTTCATCGACGCCACGACGCTGACCGCGCCGACGGTGCGGGAGCGCCGAAGCGCGGACGGTCCTGCTGACGGGAAGACAGGCTCCCTGGGCGCCTTCTGCCCCTGGAATTGCTGCGACCCGGTAGGCGATAACTGGCTCTTCGTAATTCAGAGTGCATTGACGAGTGCGTGGAGTGCGCCGCTGTGGAGCAGTGAGCGGATTCGGTAGTGGGTGAGATTGCGGAATCCGAGGGCGTTTCTGCGCAGTGCTTCCAATCGTCCGTTGATGGCTTCGGTGGGTCCGTTGGAGGCGTGATGGTCGAAGAACGCCAGGATGTCGGCGCGGCGGCGCCACAGGGTGCGGCCGAGTTGGGCGATCTCCTCCAGTCCTGCGGGCACACCGCGCCGGATGGAGTCGATCAGCGCGGCCATGGCCCGTTTCCCGCTGCGGCGGTCCGGGTCGGCGTAGGCGGCGATGATCTTTTGGTAGATCACGTGGGCGACCTTGACCGCGATGTGCTCGTCGAGGTCGAGCACGCTGGTCAGCCGGTGGTGCTGGCGCTCTGAAAGCAGCTGAATGCGGATACGGGCGATGCGGCGGATCCCATACAGCGGGTCCCCGGCATGCCCTTGGTCCCGGCCAACGCGACGACGTGGAACGGGTCCATCACCGTGACCGCGTCGGGCACCACAGCCGTGGCGGCGGTCTTGTAGCCGGCGAACCCGTCCATGGCTATGACCTGCACCCCGGCGGCGAAGTCGGCAGGTTGGGCCGCCAACCAGGTGGCCAGTGCTGCCGCCGAGCGGCCCTCCACCAGGTCGAGCAGCCGCGCCGGACCGCTTCGATCGTGGGTCGGGGTGAGGTCGATGATGAGCGTGACGAAGCCGTTCGGACCGATCCGCCGGGGTGCCCAGCGGTGCTCGTCAACGCCGATCACCCTACCCCGGCCAGCCGATCCGGTGCCGCGGCCGCGACCAGGTCAGCGGTCGTGCGCATCGCGATCGTGCTCACGGTGTGCCAGGACACGCCGAGGTCGGCGGCGATGGCCGAAATGGTGGTGCGGTCAATCAATAACCGCCGCAACACATACCGGGCACAACGCCGAGTCGTCGAGGCCCGGGGAGCGGCCAGCTTGCCTAGGTCCTGATTGAACACCGTGCGACCGCAGTCGATGGCGGTGCAGCGGTAGCGGGGCACCGCCACCCTCAGCACCAGCGGATAGCCGGCCACCGGCAGATCAGTCAACGGGCGGGTCACGGTGTCGCGGTAGCGACCCTCGCGCCCACAGTCCGGACACCGTGGATCACGCCTGACCGGTGTGCAGAAGATCGTCGTGGTCTTCTCATCGACGGCGGCGTCGGTGATCGTCACCCCCAACTCGATGGTGCGCATGATCGTGTCGGCAACAACAGACGGCGGGCAGGCAGTAGCCTCAGGCACGGGTCACCTCGGTGCGGTGGTGGGCGAGTATCGGAACCCGAATCGTCACCCACCGAGGTCCCACCTCAGCTCAGCGACACGACACCTTGACGCGGATATCCGCCAACCACCGGTGCACTCTCATTCACGAAGAGCCCGATAACTCTGTTTCTTCTGGAACGAACAAAGTCCGACAAGGATGCCCACGCCGTTTTCGACGAGGCCCTCGGCAGCGGCGACCCAGAACGGCTGCCGCATTTCCAGAAACTGCCGCCGATTATCTGGCGCCGTCGGCTTTCACATCGCACTGTCCGACGTGACGCTTCCGATGTTCGGACTTCCATCGTCACGCCGTCACGGCCGACGACGAGGTGCGGCAGCGGTTCACAGGTCGCGCTGGGAGCTTGCCGTCGACAGAACGCACCTCTGTCGGAGAGACGGTCGAACGGTGGTCAAGAGGCGGGGTTTCAGATGCAGGTCGTGCGACTGTCACCAAATGTATGGCACCAGGCGATAGCGAACCTTCTGCGTGTACGTGCGGTATCCATCTAATTCTTCCTGGAGCAACTTTTCTTCGTCGCGGATGCGCAAGGCGAGGACTAGGACGCCAGGTATGACGAATATGAGTCCCCAGTAGGAACCCAGCGCAAGGGGGATGCCCACCATCATGATTACGTTGGCGGAGTACATCGGGTGCCGCACCAACCCATACAGACCGGTCGAGACCAGCTCCTGTCCCTCCTCCACCCGGACGGTCGCGGACGCGTAGCTATTCTGCATGATCACCAGCATTGGCACGGCAAGTCCAACCGCTACCAAAACATCGCCAACCAAGCAGATAACGGTTGGTACCGACGACCAGCCAAAGCGGTGGTCGAGGGCGCTGATCACGAATATCGCTGCCAGCGAGAACCATGCGCCAGCCATAACGACCTTTTGCACCGTTCGGGTTTCCGCCGTCGGCCCCGCACGCGTACGCCGCTCCATTGCAGCTGGGTTCTTGCGCAGCAAGTAAATGCCCGGCACCCACGTGGACAGGGCAAACAACACTAGAAAGACCCATGCTTGCCAATAATCGAACGTCCACGCCGACAAGAACAGCATCAAACCGCACACGACAAGCCCAACAAGGCCGATCACCAACATTTTAGGAATGGTTCTCACGGATACTCCTTGTAGTGCATTCCGTGCCACAAGCTAACAGTGCACATCGCGATGGCAAAACGCCGCGAGCTGACGCTACCAGCGCAGCATCGATTGCCCGCAGCCACAGCAGCATGCTGATCGACCAATTCCGCGAGCCGGGTCTTTCAGTGTTCTGGTGGTTCAGGCTTCCATCGTCACCGAGAAACCAAGTTGACACGCCATCGCATGGCGACCACCGCGCCACTTTCGGCCGGGAACGGCGCCGCACAAGGCAGCGGGGCTCGTCGCCACCAAAGATCAGACGCTACCCAGGCCCTGGGCCACTAACGAGACGCCAACCACAGCGAGCATGGCTACCAGGATCTTCCGACGCTGAGCTCGCGCCCAGTCATGCAGCCGTAGCAGTAGCTCTTGGGTTTTCGCTGGTATGGCCAGATAGCTGACGAGGATGATCTCCACAACCGCAAGCATCGCGACGACGAACACGATCGCGGCGCTGAACTGCGTGCCGACCGCAGCTCCCGAAGCCACGATGATAGCCAGTACGAATAGAACATCCTCGGCTGTCGGCCCGGATCCGAAGCCAATGACCACCGCAACCCATAAGGACCCGTTTTCCCAAGCACTGCGGACGCGGCCGAGCAGCCGCCGGATTGCAGATCCACCTTCCGTCGGCGCATCCTGCGCGCGGCCCAGCAGCCGCGAAATTGAGGTCGGTATATTCGAGTCCAGCACCAGGGTCGACGTGTTGCCGCCCGGTATCGGCAGGTGCGCCCGCTGCCGCGCCCAGAAGCGCACTGTCATCATCGCGGCGATCAATAGCGTTAGTGCACCCACGCCAATTTGAACGTGCCCGACGGTGGAGTTTGCGACCGTGCCCGGGGTCGCCAAATCTTGCGAAAAAGATCTGAACACAGGTGTGAAGTGCAGCATTATCAGCGGAAACAGCACGTTGACAACACTCGCTATCAGGCCGCCGACCCAATAGGCGAACAGGTTCTGCGCGGGCCGTGGCCGGGAGATCACGAGAAGGAGAAGGCCGAGACGCACCGGATTGAGCGCCACCAGAAGCGCCAGCACCATCAGGGAGCCCCACATGGTCGAAACACTATCCTGCTGGCTGGTGTCCGTTTGCTCTCTTTGAAGCTTTCCTGGGCTGTTCGGCAGGGTCAGGCGAGCGGCGTGCGTCGAGCAGTACCTGCCCGGTCATCTTGCGCGCTTGGACCTGAGCCGACGCTTCGCTGTCAGGCGGCTTCCACGGGCATCAGCTTTTCGCACAGCAGTCCTGCCAAACCGCGAATCGTGGTGATGTCGGTGGGGGGGATGCGCACTCCAGTTTCGGTCTCGATGCGGGTGCGTAGTTCGAGGGCACCCAGCGAGTCCATACCGTATTCGGAGAGCGGACGGTCGGGATCGATGCTACGACGCAGGATCACGCTGACCTGCTCGGAGATCAGATGCTGCAGCCGGGTGGGCCACTCCTCCGGAGGCAGCTCATCGAGCTCGGCACGTAGTTTGCTTGTGCCTGTTGAGCTTTGTCCGGTGGATCGGAACGCTTCGGCGAACGGGCTGCGCTCGGCGAAGGCGGTCAACCACGGTGTGCCCGTGATCGGCGCGTAGCCGGTGTAGGCGCGGTTGTGGCGCAGCAGAGCTTCGAACGCGTAAGCGCCCTCGTCAGGAGCGATAGCAATACCGGCGCCCTCCGCCAGCGCGGTGCCGCGGCCGATCTGACCCCAGGCTCCCCACGCGATCGCGGTGGCTGGGAAGCCTTGAGCCCGGCGCCACAAGGTGAAGGCGTCCAGCCAGCTGTTGGCCGCAGCGTAGGCACCCTGCCCGGGCGAGCCCACCAGCGCCGCTGCCGAGGAGAACGAGCAGAACCAGTCCAACGGCTGGTCGGCGGTGGCGGTGTGCAGGTTCCACGCACCGTAAACCTTTGGCGCCCAGTCACGCTCGATGAGCTCGTCGGTGATATTGGTCAGTACGGCGTCCTCGATCACCGCCGCCGCATGCAGCACACCGCGCACCGGAAGCCCGGTGGCGGTCGCTGTGGCCACCAACCGTTGCGCGGCGCTGGGTTGGGTGATGTCGCCGCACTCCACCACGACGTCGGCACCGATCGCCCGGATGCGCTCGATAGTCTCCAGCGCCTCGAGAGTTGGCTGCGAGCGCGACGACAGCACGATGCGCCCGCAGCCGCCCGCGGCCATCTTCTCGGCCAAGAACAGCCCCAGGCCACCCAACCCGCCGGTGATGATGTAGGCGCCATCGCTACGGAAGACCCGGACCTGTGCCGGCGGCACCACCACGCGACTGGACCCCGTGTGCGGGATATCGAGCACGAGTTTGCCCGTGTGCTGGGCACCGCTCATCATCCGAATAGCGGTAGCCGCGTCGGCAAGCGGGTAGTGCGTGCACTCAGGCATCGGCAGCGAGCCGTCTGCGGTGAGCTGATACACCGTGTTCAGCAATTCTCGGAGCCGGTCGGGATGGCTGACCGACATCAACGCCAGGTCGACGGCGTAGAACGAGAGGTTGCGCCGGAAGGGGAAGAGTCCCAACCGGGTGTCGCCGTAGATATCGCGCTTGCCGATCTCGACGAATCGTCCACCGAACGCGAGCAATTCGAGGCCCGCGCGCTGGGCGGCGCCCGTTACCGAGTTGAGCACGATGTCTACGCCATACCCCTCGGTGTCGCTACGTATCAGGTCGGCGAATTCCAGGCTTCTCGAGTCGTATACGTGCTCAATACCCATGTTGCGCAACAATTGTCGACGCTGCTCATTACCAGCGGTTGCGAAAATCTCCGCGCCGGCGGCGCGCGCGATCGCGATCGCCGCCTGGCCGACCCCGCCCGTTGCTGAGTGGATCAGCACCTTGTCACCGGCCTTGATACGGGCCATATCGGTGAGGCCGTAGTAGGCGGTAGCGGTCGCAATCGTCAGCGCGGCTGCCTCAGCGTCGGGCAGGCCGGCCGGCACTGTGACGGCGAGGTTGGCATCGCAGGTGATGAATGTCCCCCAGCAGCCGTCGGCGGAGAGGCCACCGACGTGATCGCCGACCTTGTGGTCGGTCACTCCCGGTCCGACCGCCGTCACCACTCCGGCGAAATCGATGCCGAGTTGCGGCAACCGACCATCGAAGGCGGGGTAGCGGCCGAACGCGACCAGCACGTCGGCGAAGTTGATGCTGGACGTGCTGACCGCGACCTCGATCTGCCCCGGTCCCGGCGGAACCCGGTCGCAGGCAACGAGTTCCATCGACTCCAGATCACCGGGTGTACGGATCTGCAGACGCATCCCATCGTGCTCATAGCTGGCGACGGTGGTTTGCCGCTCCTCGGGGCGCAGCGGTGCGGGAGATAACCGAGCGGCGTACCACTGGCCGTTTCGCCAGGCGGTCTCGTCCTCTTCGGACCCGCTGAGCAGCTGCCGTGCCAACTGCTCGGCGTCGGTGGCGTCGTCCACATCGATCTGGGTGGCGCCCAGATGCGGATGTTCGGTGCTGATCACCCGCACCAAACCCCGCAAACCAGCCTGCTCCAGATTGGCCACGTCACCGGCCACGACGGTCTGGGCGTTGCGGGTCACCACATAGATGCGAGGCGGCTCGCCAGGTATGTCCGGGAATTCGCGAGTGATACGCACCAGCTGCTGGACATACTCCCGGCCGAGCGCCGGGGACTGGTCCGCGGCGTCGCCGTTCTTCGGTGCCGTGAGGATCACCACACCGGTGAATCGACCGGCGCGCAGATGGCTTCCGAGGTCTTCGTGGTTCGAGGTATGGTCGGCCTGATGGGGCCAGCACATGCTGGTGCATTGCGCGCCATGGCCTTTCAAGACATCGCTCAACTTGGCGGCCATCACATCCGGGGTGGCGGTGGCGCTGATCAGAAGCCAGGATCCGGCGTCGGTGTATTCCACCTCGGCCAATTCTCGTTGCCGCCATTCGATGTTGAGCAGCCGCTCGCTGAGCAGCCGCTCGTCATGGCCGCTTCCGGAGACACCAGTGCCAAGTCGCAACCCCTGCACGCTCAGCAGGACTGTCCCGTGCTCGTCGAGCACATCGATGTCGGCCTCGATCCCCGTGGCATCGGCGCCTGTGACCCGCGTGTAGCAGTAGTGAGCATTGCGAGCCGAGCTGTAGGCGCGTAGCCGCCGGACACCCAACGGCAACGCCAGCACGTCCCCGCTTAAGGCCTGGACGTCGGGGTGGGCCTCGACGGACTGGAAACAGGCATCCAGCAGCGCGGGGTGCACGCCGTACGCGTCTTGTTGCGAACGGATCGAGCGGGGCAGCGCGACCTCGGCCAGCAGGGTGCGCGCTTCTGCCTCGCCGGTGTGCACCGCGGCCAGACCGGCGAACGCCGGACCATACTGCATACCGTGTTGGTCCAGGCGCTTGCGCACCTCGGCGCCA
Source organism: uncultured Actinomycetota bacterium (assembly GCA_963744085.1). GTDB lineage: Bacteria > Actinomycetota > Actinomycetes > Mycobacteriales > Mycobacteriaceae > Mycobacterium. The sequence continues at coordinate 191,727 of CAVUSK010000003.1, read as the reverse complement.
TCTTCGGGACACGGATGCGCGGCAAGTAGCGCGGACGTGTCGTGCGCAGGTGGCTGCTCGTCCTCGGCGGCATGGAGGACCGCGGTAGCTTGTCGGGCTTGTTCGCCCCCAAGATTGGTCTCCACGGTGAAGTCGACGACGCCCGGCGATGACAACGACGCCGACGCACCGACTGTGGTCTGCTCATCCAGCAGCAGCGCCTGCTCGAAGCGGATGTCACGGACCTCAGAGGCCTCACCCAGCACAGTGCGCGCTGCCGCTAGCGCCATCTCGCAGTAAGCCGCCCCCGGAAGCACAGCCACATTGCGAATTTGGTGGTCAGCGAGCCAGGGAAGGGCGGCGGTGCCGACCTCGGCCTGCCACACGTGGCGCTCCGGGTCCTCCTGCAAGCGCACATGCGAGCCCAACAGTGGATGTACTGCAACGGTGCAACCACCATGTGTTGGGGATTCCTGCCTACCGTCGCTCAACCACAGCCGGCGGTGCGTCCACGTCGGCAGCGGTACGTCCACCAGCTGCCCATTCGGGTAGAGCACGGAGAAGTCGACCTCAGCGCCCGCAGCGTGCAGATCCGCCACAAAGCCACGCAGCCCGTTTGGCAGCGCTTGTTGGCGGCGCATAGCGGCCAGAGCGGCCAGCGGCGTTTCGCGACTGCGGGCGGTCTGCTCAAGAGCGTGGATGAGCAGCGGGTGTGGCGCCAGCTCGGCAAAGACCCGGTAGCCGTCCTCCAATGCGGCCTGCACCGCCGTGGCGAACCGCACCATACGGCGCACATTGGTCACCCAATAGCGGGCATCGCACACCGGCTGTTCGCGCGGGTCGAACAGGGTCGCCGAGTAGAAGGGAACTTCCGGTGTCATCGGGTTGAGCTCTGCGAGTGAGTCGGCCAGCTCGTCGAGGATCGGATCGACTTGAGGTGAGTGGAAGGCGACATCGGTGGGGACCTCGCGGGCCATCACATCACGCTGCTCCCAGGCCGCGACCAGATCGTGAACCGTTTGCTTGGCACCGGCAATCACGGTCGACTGCGGTGAGGCAACCACCGCAACCACGACGTCGTTGATGCCGCGGGCCGTCAACTCCGAAAGCACTTGCTGGGCAGGCAATTCCACCGATGCCGTGGCGCCGGTGCCGGCGATGCGGTACATCATCCGCGAGCGGCGGCAGATAAGACGCAGCCCGTCTTCCAGCGACAGCGCACCGGCGACGACAGCTGCTGCGGCCTCGCCGAGGGAGTGGCCGATGACCGCGCCCGGGCGAACGCCGTATGCCTTCATGGTGGCGGCCAGGGCGACCTGCATGGTGAACAGCGTCGGCTGGATCCGGTCTTGACCGGTCACGGTCTCCGGCGCCGAGATCGCGTCGGTCACGGAGAACCCGGACTCGTGGGCGATCACCGGCTCGGCTTGCGCGACGGTGGCGGCAAACACCGGTTCGGTCTTCAGAAGCTCGGCACCCATCGCCGCCCACTGCGAACCCTGCCCGGAGAACACCCACACCGGACCTCGATCATCGCGCCCGACAGCCGCCTGATACGGATTATCGCCGTCGGCGACCTCGCGCAAAGCCTCGGTGAGCTCCGAGTGGTTGTTCGCAATGACGGCCGTGCGTACCGGGCGATGCACGCGCCGGCGCGCCAGGGTGTAGCCCAGATCCGGCAACGCCACGTCGTCGTGTGTTTGCACCCAGTCGGCCAGCCGGCCGGCGGTGCGGCGCAGTTCGTCGGCCGAAGTGGACGACAGCGGAAACAGCAGTGGTGCCTTAGTTGGCGATTCGGTTGAGATGTCCTCGGACGCAACGGCTTCGGGAGACTGTTCTGGTGCTTGTTCTACGATGGCGTGCACGTTGGTTCCCGACAGACCATACGACGACACAGCCGCGCGTCGTGGTTGCCGCCCGTTGGTGGCCCACGGCGTAATTTCTTGCGGCACGAAGAGGTTCGTGTCAATTCGGGCAAGTTCATCCGGCAGGCGGGTGAAGTGCAGATTCCGCGGAACCACGCCATGCTGCAGCGCGAGAACCGCCTTGATCAGCCCGAGAGTTCCTGACGCAGCTTGGGAATGTCCGAAGTTCGTCTTCACCGATGCCAGTGCGCATGGGCCGTCGACGCCGTAAACATTGGCCAGGCTGGCATATTCGATGGGGTCACCGACCGGGGTTCCGGTGCCGTGCGCCTCGATCATGCCGACCGTGCGGGGATCGACACCGGCCGCGGCCAACGCCTTCCGGTACACCGCGGTCTGCGCGGCCTCCGACGGTGTCGCGATATTGACGGTATGACCGTCCTGATTGGCGGCAGTGCCGCGCACCACAGCCAGGATCCGGTCACCATCTCTTAACGCGTCGGGCAACCGCTTGAGCAGCACCACGACGCTACCCTCGCCCGACACGAATCCGTCGGCCGCGGCGTCGAAGGCGTGGCAGCGTCCGGTGGGCGACAGCATCCCCTCGGCTGATCCCGAGGCAAACTTCCGCGGGTCCAGCGCCAACGTAGCGCCGCCCGCCAGCGCGAGGTCACTTTCGCGCTCGTGCAGGCTGCGGCAGGCCAGATGCACGGCCGTCAGGCCAGAAGAACACGCGGTGTCCACCGTGAGCGCGGGACCGTGGACGCCGAGGGCGTAAGCGACCCGCCCGGACGCCAGGCTGAAGCTGCTGCCGCTGAAGCCGTACGGCGCCCTCCAAGGCGTGAGCATCGGCGGCCAGCATTTGGTAGTCGCCATGCGTCAATCCCACGAACACCCCGGTCAGCGAGTCGGCCAGCGTCTCTCGGGTGAGACCGGCATGCTCCATGGCCTCCCAGGAAGTCTCTAACAACAACCGGTGCTGCGGATCGAGCGCGATCGCCTCTCTCTCATTGATCCCGAAGAATTCGGGATCGAAACCGGCGACGTCATCGAGGAACGCGCCCCACTTCGACACCGAGCGGCCCGGCACCCCGGGCTCGGGGTCGTAGTACTCATCGGCGTCCCAGCGGTCGGGCGGAACTTCGGTGACCAGGTCATCGCCCCGCAGCAACGCCTCCCATAACCGTTCTGGTGAGTCGATGCCCCCGGGAAGTCGGCATCCCATGCCGATAACGGCAATCGGAGTGACAGGTGTGGCGCCCGTTGCGAGCAAAGGAACAGCTGAATCTGCGCCCGACGGCGAATCAGGCCGCGACGGCGAATCATGCATGGTCTCGAACGAAGTCATTTTCCCTCCGCGTCGCAACGTTTGTGGTGGCCCCGCGGGTCGCGGGCAGTCATGGCCCATACGTTAATTTCGCGCATGCCGAGTTGTCCCGAAATCCGAGTAATCCATCCGTGAGGCAACACTAGCAACATCGATCTGCAGGGTTTTGGCAACGTGTGGGCCAAGCCCGGACGCTATTGCGGAAGCCGGCGTTTGTAGGCGCCGACGCGCCGGGCGACCCAAACCACGGACGCCGGTCTAGGTGAACCTGACGGTTTTTCCTGGTTCGAGCTTCTCCACCCGGCCATGGCATTCGACTGTCACAGGCGGAATGTCGCGTGGGTCGACGCTGATCTCTGCGCCCCTGCCGCTGACCCGCAGGTGCAGGCGGTGACCGCGGTAATGAATCGGAAATCCCAGCGTGCCGAGCGATTCCGGCCAATGTGGAGACAACACGATGCGGTCGGCGCGGGTCTCGAGACCGGTGAAGCACCGCTGCATGAGGTCGACGCTGCCCGCCATTGCGGCGAGATGGACGCCTTCGGACGTGGTGCCGCCCTGGATGTCGGCAACGTCCGACTTGAGTACTTGTTGGAAGAACTCCATCGCGCGGTCGCGGTTCGCCCGGGCAAGCACCCACGAGTGCACGACGCCACTGAGCGTCGATCCATGTGACGTCCGGGCTATGTAGTAGTCGACCATCTTGGGAATCTGCTCGTGGCTGAATCGGTAGCCGAGGCGAGCAAGCAGTTCACGCAACTCGTCCGATGACAGCAGAAAGAGCAGCATCAACGCATCCGCCTGCTTAGACGCCTTGTACCGGTTGACGTCGTCGTCCTCCGCTTCGAGTATCCGGTCGAGGCGCTGGATGTTCCCGTAGCGCTTGCTGTAGGCGTCCCAATCCAGCTCGGCGAGCGCGTCGTAGCCCTCGAACTGGCTGATCACACCGTCGTGGAATGGTACGAACATCCTCCGGCTCAAGTGATTCCACTGCATCAGCTCCTCATCCGTCAGCCCGAGCTTCTCGCGCAGGTCCAAGCGGTTGGGAAGCGGCATCAGCTCTAGTGCGTCCATCGCCCGCGCGATCACCCAGACCGCCATCACGTTCGTGTATGCGTTGTTGTCCACGCCGTCGTACGGACGATCGGGATAGCCGGAGTGAAACTCGTCGGGCCCGATGACGCCGTTGATGCTGTACCGATCGCGCCCGTCGTCGTACGTCGCTCTGCTCACCCAGAATCGCGCTATCTCAGCGAGCATCTCGGCTCCGTAGTCGATCAGGTACGCCAAGTCTCCGGTGGCCTGGTAGAACTGCCACACGTTGTACGCGACCGCGATACCGATGTGGTGGGCGCGGTGGCTGGGATCGGGCCGCCACCGGCCGGATCGCGGATTCAGATGCAGCTCGGGGCTTTCTTCCCGCCCGTCGCTGCCCGATTGCCAGGGGTACATCGCACCCCGATACCCCGCGAGCTTCGCGGCACGACGTGCCTCCAGCAGTCGCCGGTACCGGTACCGGAGCAATGATCGAGTCACCGTCGGCAGCCGAAGGTTCAGCACGGGGAAGATGAATAGTTCGTCCCAGAAGACGTGTCCGCGGTAGGCCTCACCATGCAGCCCTCGGGCCGGCACGCCGACATCAAGATCTTCGCTGTTGTAGGAAACCGTCTGCAGCAGGTGGAGCAGATGAAGGCGCAGGATAGCCAATTCATCAGCGTGACTGTCGAATTCGATCGATAGGCGCTCCCATAGGTGCGCCCATGAAAGCATGTGGGCGTGGCGCATCTCGGCGAATCGCCCCTGGCGGCCAAGCCTGCGTTCGGCGCCCGCTGCAGGTTCGGAGGTGGCCACGTCACGTCCTGTCACCAGGGTGACGATCTTCTCCACGGACAGCACTTCGCCCTTTACCATCTCGGCGAAGATTTCGTGACCGATCTCGAATTCCTCGTCGATCAGTCGATACGTCGCCGAAGCGGGACCGTCACCTCGCCACACGCTGGTCCGGGTAGCGAGTGCGACCGGGATCAGCGACTGGCTCGTTTCCACGACCATCACTACGGAGTTTTCCGATAACTCGGACTTCGTCACGACTTCGAGGTGACTGCTGGCCAGGTCTCGATAGCGCTCGACCAGAGAGTTCCGGACATTCCCGTCGATGGTGGAGCGGATCTCGATCGTGCCCGACCAGTCCTCGGCGACGATGACCGTCTCGAGGGCACCCACATGCGCTTGGTTCATCGCCACGAATCTGTGCTGTGTGACCAAGGTGGTGCGGCCGGCGTCGTCGCGGAAGCGTAGTTCGCGGGTGACGATCGCGCCGCGCATATCGAGAGTTTGGCGGTAGCTCAACAGCGTAACGGCGTCGATGTCGAACCAGCCGCCGCCGTCGATGCGGAACGTCAACGACAGCCAGTTGGGGAGATTCACCAGGCTTTCGTGGCCTGTGCGGGCGCCGCCGATCAGATCGTCGAGCCGGTTGAACACGCCGCCGGCATATGTTCCGGGGTAATGGACCTGACCGGCTTTCGATTCCGGTGCGGCGCCGCGGGTGGCGAAGTAGCCATTGCCGACTGTGCACAACGCTTCGCGCAATTTCTCGCTTTGCGGGTCGTAACCCTCAAACATGAAAGACCAAGCCCGGGTGGCTGTTTCGTGATCGTAAGCCATCCAGTTTGCCCCGCGGCGGACGAAATTGCAGACCTCGTCCGGGTTCTTCAGGCTGAAGGCGGCAGCCGTCGGGTGGTCACCAACTTCGGTGTTTAGCACGACGATCCCCACCCCGTTGGCCCGAACAGCGTCGAAAACCATTTCGTCGCCGAGGTCGTCACCGACGTAGATCGGCAGTGCCCGATCCGTCTTAGGTATGTGATCGCGAATCCAGGCCAGGGCGGTGGCCTTGTCCCAGTCGATGTCGGGCTTCAACTCAACGACCTTGCGGCCGCGTGTCACCCTGAGGCCATGTCGTTGGCCGTGCGTGTACACGGTGGCGATCACCTCGCCGACCCGCTTCGCGACGACGTTGCGGTAGTGGACGGCGACGGCGAATCTCTTGTGCTCGATTCGCACGCCCCGAATCTCTTTCAGGTCGTCACGCAGGCCGGCCGCCGCCTTCTCCAGGCTGGGCACCGCGTCGCTCGCCGCGGCGCTGTCGTGACGAGTGCCGTCGGGTCCGAGCAGCTCAAAGCCGTCACTGCCGGCGTAGTAGATCCCGGGTACGCCGACTCGATCTGCGATGTCGGCGATGCTACGGCCGCTCAAGACGGCGACGGTGCACTGCGCCGCCAAGTGCTTGAGTGCTTCGGTCGCGCCGTCGACGAGGGTAGCCGCGTCCGGGTCCGGCACGATCTGCGACAGAGTGCCGTCAAAGTCCAGACAGATGAACGGCTGTCGGCCGGCAACTATGCCGATCAGCTGACCATACGAGTCCAGCGCATTGGGGCGCTCCGACGTCCGTTTGTCCCTGGCGCGAACGTCGAGATCGAAAAGGCTGGGGATTACGACGTCGGCGCCCCGAGGCGACAGTTCGCCGCCTTCGTCAACGCCGACGATGTACGAAAAGCCGGCCTTACGAGCTCCATCGACCTCGGTTCCATCTGCCGCGATGACCAGACACCGCTCCGGAACGACTGCGAGCCTGCGTGCGGCTTCCAACAATCCGGCCGCATCAGGGTCGCCGGCACGTCCCGGCGCCTCAACACGCCCACCGTCCACACACACCGCAAACAACTGACCGAGCCCGCTAACGCTGCTGTTCGACGAGTAGACGGCGGTTGCGATTCCCTGCTCATCCAACTTGCTCACGAGTGCAAAAGTTGACTCGTAGTTGGAGATCACCACGTCAGAGTCGAAGATCACCGCGTCGTACCAACGAGGATCGACGACGATCGGTAGCGTCATGTCCATCGCTCCTCGCTCGGGTCTAGGCATCTCTCCAGAGCAAACCCAGTCCACCGATACGTCGATCGTTGCTCAAATGCGGGTTCAGCGGCAGGGTCCAATGGCCTATCGCTCACCGCCGCTAGTCCTCTCGGGAACCAGCGACAGGGACCTGGTAGAGATCTATATTCATGCGGTGAGCGCCCCGTGCTGCTGAGCCACGACACGCGCGTGCGCTTGCGGCGAGTCTTAGGACTGCTGCCCAAGGCGGTCGACAAATTTGGAGAGCAGGCGCTGTTCTACGCGCAATCGGTGCGTCACGTCCCGCTCGCGGCGACCCGCTATCGCAGGGAGACCGTTCGGCTGATCGCCGAGATGACGCTGGGAACAGGCGCTCTGGTGGTCATCGGCGGGACGGTCGGCGTCGCGGCATTTCTAACGTTGGCCTCCGGTGGCGTCCTCGCGGTGCAGGGCTACACGTCGCTAGGCAACATCGGCATCGAGGCGCTGACCGGGTTTTTGTCGGCCTTTCTCAACGTGAGGATCATTGCCCCAGTTATCGCCGGCATCGCGCTCGCCGCCACGATCGGTGCGGGCACCACCGCCCAGCTCGGCGCTATGCGGGTGGCCGAAGAGATCGACGCGCTCGAGGCGATGGCCGTGCAGTCCATGTCATTTCTGGTCTCGACCCGGTTGATCGCAGGTTTGATCGCGATCATCCCGCTGTATTCGCTGTCGGTACTGTCGGCGTTCTTCGCCGCGCGGTTCACCACGGTCTACATCAACGGTCAGTCCAAGGGGCTTTACGACCATTACTTCAATACCTTCCTCATCCCGACCGACCTGCTGTGGTCGTTTCTACAGGCCATCGTGATGTCGATCGCGGTGATGCTGGTGCACACGTATTACGGCTATAACGCGGCAGGTGGCCCGGTGGGCGTCGGAGTTGCTACGGGCGACGCGGTGCGGTTGTCGCTCATCGTCGTCGTGGTCATCACGCTTTGCATCTCTCTTGCCGCGTATGGAACCTCCGGCAATTTCACCCTATCCGGGTAGCGGCCTAATGAGTGACTTTGGTGAACCACTTCGTCTTGATTCGCCACGAGTGCGCCGACGCGAGCGCGAACCCAGCGCCGCACGTGCAGGCGAAGAACCACACCAGGGTGCCGCCTTCAATGGCTTGGATCGGCGTCACGAAGGCGGTGGTGATCCGCACCACGCAGGCCAGGATGCCGCTTATCGACGCCGCGAGGTAAACATTTGCCATGACGCGCGACCGGGGATCTTTGCGCAGAATCAGCAGCGCCCGCGAACCGTACCCCAACAGGTAGATGAGGGTCCCGCACAGCAGCAACCAATACATGTTCAGCCAGAAGTCTGTGGGCACCTCGAAAAAGTCCGCCCGGTAAATCCGCGCACCGTTGCCGATCGAGAATGTCGCCAGCAGCAGCGGGATGCACAGCGTCGCGGGCCGCTCGACATACTGCTTGAACGACTCCTGTATGGCGTTGTCGTCCTGAAGCCTGCCCAGTGCGTTGTAGACGATCGCCGAAGCGGCGACGACATAGCAGTCATGGCCGATGTAGTCCTCGAGGTTCCACTTGCCCGTGAGCCCGTGAAGTGCGACGCCGATCGTTCGCGAGGCCAGCGGAGACATCAATAGCACTGCAAGACCCTGGAGCGCAATGTTGAGAGTGGCCGCCACCTCCCAGCGGCAAGACCACGTAACCCGCCGAATCCACAAACTCCACGCGATGCATGCCATCGTGATCGTGATGAGTGTTGCTAAAGCCATCGTGACTTGCCTTTGCGCTGTGCTGGGTCAGCAAATTCTAACGCTATAGCGGGGGAGCATCTGAGCGCGGCTTCAATTCCGACAGCCCCGCCCGTCGCACGGACGTGACCCGAGCCTCGTTCACGGTCGCTACCGCTAACGGACCGGACTCGATGTAGCTTGTCACCTCGTGGTGCGTCATCAGCCCGAAACGGATCTGAAGGTCGGGATAGCTGATGTCGAACCTGTCAGCCACCAGGCGTAGTTCCTCGGCGTTGGGATAGTCGTTGTCTTTGATTCGCCGGTAATAGGTGCTGCTGGAGACCCCGAGAGCGTCGTAGATCTCCTTGGCATCGATTTCCCCGTCGAGAAGGTAGCCAAGCAGGGCCTTCAGCTGTCTGCCGTTCTCGTCTGTTCGTGGCACTCCCATACCTTAGACGGTTTAGCCGCAAATGGGCAGTCCCTAGCAAATATCGGATTTGACACCCGTAATTGACACGGGCGTCACACTTTTGGCACGGTTCTCCCGTTTCTGGGACATCGGTGTACGTTTAGCTGCATGTCCAAATTCTCGGCGATCGCAACGTTGCGGATAGCTGACCATTACGCTGCCGGACGGCCCCACGCAGACGATATGGCGACGGTTTCGGCCCGGCTGACGAGCACGTTGACAGCGGAACTTGACGGCGCGCAGCGCTATCTGGGCGTGTCGGCGGAAGAGCTACTCGTTGCCGCGGTCACTCGCACGATCGCGCGGACGATCGGTGACGGCGATCTGGCCGTCGACGTCGACGCGAACGGTCACTCCGCGATCCTGCCGTGCAGGAGCGCACGACGTGCCAGCGCGACCGATGTGTTGCAGGCAGTCCACCGCGCGTTGGCGGCCGATCTGCAGGAGCTACCGGGACAATCCGACGTCTTCTTCTCCTACCACGGGGCCCCGCAGGAACCCGCAGCGCTGCCGAGCCAAGGCCATGCTGTCGAGCTTCGGATGTACCGCCGCGGTAGCGAGGTGCAGATGGACTGGTGGTACGACACCCGCCGGCTCGACCGCCACACGGTGGAGGAGTTCACCGAACAGTTCCCGCTCGCGCTGATCGAGCTCACGTCAGAGGCGCTCCCTCAGTTCGGTGGCGTGACCGACCTGGCCATGGCTTAGGTCGTAGAAGACGCGAGGTGTGCGCCGACTTCTGTGAGGTACCTGTCGGGTCCGCCGAGGAAAGTGCTCCAGCTCAGTAGGCGCTTGAGGTAGAGGTGGGCGTTGTGCTCCCAGGTGTAGCCGACGCCGCCGAAGATCTGGATCGCGGTGTCGCCAACGGTGGCCAGCCGTCCCGCAAAGGCTTTCGCCCGGACTGCGGCTAGGTGTCGCTCTTCTCCCTCCGCCGCGTCCGCGGCCCACAGTGCATGGATGGTGCCACTGCGCGCGAGTTCCACCGTCTCGAACATGTCGACGCAGAGATGCTGTACCGCCTGAAAACTGCCGATCGGTTGACCGAATTGCCGTCGCACCTTGGCGTACTCGACGGCCTGGTTCATCACCGCCTGTGCGGCGCCGAGCGCATCGGCGGCGTAGGCGATCAGCACGTCGTCGACGAGTGCCTCGATCCCATCCGGTGACGCAGACGCGAGCCGCTGCGCCGGTGAGCCGTCGAGCGTGACCCGGAACTGCTTTCGGGTTTGGTCGACATCGCCGTGCGGCAATCCCTCTGTGCTGCAGGACGATGCGTCGACGGCGAAGAGCGCTGGACCGTCGCGGCCGTCGGCCAGCACCAGCACAACGTCGACCGCGGCCACGTCCGGTACCGCGGTCATCGTGCCGTGGAGCACGACGCCCTGAGCGCGCTCGCGCGCCGTAGGCCGGGGGCCATCGAGGGGGCCAACCGTGGCGATTGTCGAGCCCTCGGCGATTCCGCTCAAGAGTGCGCCGGCTGTGCCGTCGGCGCCCATGCGCGTCAGGGCCCGTGTTGCCGCGACGGCGCACGACAGCCACGGTCCGGGGTGAAGCGCGGCACCGAGTTCCTCGGCCACGATTCCCGCTTCGACCATTGTCATGCCCGCACCGCCATGTTCCTCTGGCACAAGAAGACCTGTGGTGCCGAGATCGGCGAGACCGCGCCACACGTCATCGGTTGTGCCAATTGGATCGTCGAGCATCGGCCGCACGTGTGCTGCCACACTTGCCCTCTCGGCGAGGAATCGCCGCACCGTGTCACGCAGCGCCACCTGCTCATCGGTCAGCTCGAGGTTCATCGGCGCGGCAATCCGAGTACTCGCTGGGCGGTGATGTTCTGGTTGATCTGAGTCGTGCCGCCTGCAATGGTCAGGGAACGTGACGACAGGCGGTAGTGTGCCCACCGGCCATCGGCACCTTGTGGGCCGAGCGTGTCAAAACCCAAGGCGGCCAGTTCTTGACCCACCTCGCCCCACACTGTCTTGGCGAGGCTCGCTGATCCGAACGCGTCACCGCCGTGAAGCGTTGCCGAGATCGAGCGCAGACACAGGATTTCGAGATACTTGATGCGCACGGCGATCTCGCCAAGGCGGCGCAGGGTCGCGGTGTCCTCGAGTGCAGCCCGACCGTCGAGGTTGCTATCGGCCAGATCGGCGACAAGATCTTGCAGCCGTAACTGCATCTCGGCGTAAAGCCTTGCTGCCCCGGCGCGTTCGTGGCTCAGCGTAGTGGTGGCAACCTGCCAGCCGCCATTCAGTGGACCCAGCAAAGAGCTGGCCGGCACTCGCACGTCGTTGAAGAACACCTCCGCGAAATCGGCTTCCCGGTTGAGAGTGAGGATCGGGCGGACGTCGATACCCGGCAGCGCCATGTCGACGATCAGGCACGAGATACCCTTGTGTTTGGGCGCGTCAGGGTCCGTGCGGACATACAACTGACACCAGTCGGCCCGGTGGCCCAGCGATGTCCAGATCTTCTGCCCGGTCACGACGAAGTCGTCTCCATCGCGCACCGCGCGGGTGCGAAGCGCAGCGAGGTCGGAGCCGGCTTCGGGCTCCGACATTCCCTGGCACCAGATGTCGTCAGCGCGCATCATGCGGGGGAGGAGTGTACGTTTTTGGGTCTCCGACCCGTAGTGCATGATCGCGGGCGCGATGTTGTTCATCCCGATCACGTTGAGCGGCAACGGAGCTCGCGCGCGGGTGGTTTCCTCCGCGTAAACCAGCTGCTCGAGTACGGATGCTCCGCGGCCACCGAACTCCTTCGGCCAGGACACCGCGGCCCAGCCCGCATCGGCCGTTTTGGCATCCCATGCGCGAAGCGTGTCGAACGTGGCGTCGCCGCGGCCGCGACCCCGTCCGGCGGCCACGACGTCATCGGTCAGATTCGCGGCCAGCCACGCGCGCAGCGCTTTGCGGAACTGTTCCACCTCCGCCGGGTATGAGAAATCCACGTTCCCCTGTCGAGTTATTGCGATCGGCTGTGGCCAGGCGGGACTCTACGTTGGAACAGATATTTGGTCAACTGCTCCGAAGGCCGTCCGGGCACCCTCTGTCGGTGTCTTCTCTATTTTAGGTATTTTAGATACTGTGCGGCTCGGCGGTGCTGGGCCCCAAACCGGCTCGTGTGTATTGACAGTCTTAAAAGAGCACCGCGAGAAGGGACCGGCCATGGGCAGGGTGACGGGCAAGGTAGCGCTGATCAGCGGGGCCGCGCGCGGTCAAGGGCGGTCACATGCGCGGATGCTCGCCGCCGAAGGTGCCGACATCATCGCCGTCGACATCTGCGCAGACATCGAGACGAACGAGTACCCGCTCGCCCGGCCAGAGGATCTGGACGAGACCGCCCGGCTGGTGGAGAAAGAGGGCCAGCGCGCCCACACCGAGATCGCCGACGTCCGCGACCGCGCAGCGCTTTCTGCCGCGATCGACCGGGGCGTCGCCGAGTTCGGTCAGCTCGACATCGTGGTCGCCAACGCGGGCATCTGTCCGCTGACCGCGGGCTTGCCCCCGCATGCGTTCGCCGACGCCGTCGACGTCGACCTCGTCGGTGTGCTGAACCTCGTCCACGCGAGCCTGAAGCATCTGCACGCAGGGGCGTCGATCATCGTGACGGGGTCTAACGCGGCGTTCATGTCGTCGATGAACACCACCGGCATCGACGGCGGTCCCGGCGGCGCCGGATATGCGTTCGCGAAACTGGCCGGCGCACACTACGTCAACGACTTCGCCCTGGCGCTTGCTCCTTTCTCCATCCGGATGAACGCGGTCCACCCGACGAACGTGAACACCGACATGCTGCACAGCGCGCCGATGTACCGCGCCTTCCGGCCCGACCTGAAGAACCCGACCCGCGAGGACGCTGAGCCGGTTTTCCCTGTCGTGCAGGCGATGCCGGTTCCCTACGTCGAACCCGAGGACATCAGCGAGGCTGTGGTGTTCCTCGCCAGCGACGCCGCCCGCTACATCACCGGCCAGCAGCTGCGCGTCGACGCCGGCGGCTTCCTCAAAGTGAAACCGTGGTCGGGGTCATAGGACTGCGAGGGGAGAAGCGAACATGCCCAGAGGAATCATCTACCTGGAGACGATGCCGGTGTCACCGGACCGGGAGGCGGAATACCACAAGTGGTACAACGACACTCATCTGGCTGAGATCTGCTCGGTCGACGGGATCGTCTCGGCGCGCCGCTTCGCGCCGGCCGACGGGAACGGTCCGTTCATCGCGATCTACGAGCTTGACTGCGACGACATCGACGCCGTCGTGCCGCGACTGGGAGAGCTTGGTGCGAGCGGCAAGATGTCGTCGCTGGAGCTGCTCAACATGGAGACGCCGCCGATCCCGAAGGTCTACCGCGAGATCGGGACGTACACAACGTGACTCCCGCCGCGGCCGAAGAGCAACTGCCCCGCATCTACGCGTTGATGGTGCTGATGAAGGCTGCAGACGACCGGCTCAGTAAGGGCATCAGTACCGGCGAGTTCATGTGCGTGTACTGGCCGTCGCGCGGCCAGGAGGCGATCGCCGCGGCGATGGGTGTCAGGCTTCGCGACGACGACCAGCTGGTGACCACCTACCGCGGATTGCATGACCTCATCGGCAAAGGCGTTCCGCTGGAAGAGATCTACGGTGAGATGATGGGGCGCACGGTCGGTGCGGGTCGCGGTAAAGGCGGCACGATGCACATCGCCAAGCCGGAGAAGGGCGTGATGTTGTCGACCGGGATCGTCGGGGCCGGACCGCCCGTGGGCGTCGGGCTCGCGATGGCGGCGAAACGCAAAGGGCTGGACCGGGTCACGGTGGTCAGCTTCGGGGACGGTGCGACGAATACCGGCTCATTCCACGAGGCGGCGAACATGGCCGCCCTGTGGGACCTGCCGATAGTGCTGGTCTGCCAGAACAACATGTACGCGGAGATGACGCCCACGGCGGACACGATGAAGATTGAGCACGTCGCCGACAGGGCCGCGGGGTACGGCATGCCGGGTGTCCGGGTCGACGGCAATGATCCGTTGGCTGTGGCATCGGCGCTCGACGAGGCTCTGGACCGGGCCCGCCGCGGTGACGGTCCCACCTTGATCGAATGCGTGACGTTCCGGTTCCGCGGCCACTACTTCGGTGACCGGACGCCGTACATCCCCAGGGAGCAGCTGGAGTCGGCGATGGCAGCCGATCCTGTGCCGCGGTTCCGCAGGCACCTCATCGACAACGGCATCTGCACCGACGAAGAGCTGAGCGCCATCGACGAAGCCGCGCTGACCGAGGTCGAAACGGCGCTGAAGACGGTCATGAACTCCGATGCCCCGTCGATCGAGGAACTCGACAAAGACGTGTACGCGACCCCGATCAAGTTCCCCGTCTGAGGAAGCCGCAGATGGACGAGAAAGAGATGACGATGCGCGAGGCGCTGAACCTCGCGCTCGACCAGGCGCTGGCGGCCGACGACCGGGTGTTCCTGCTCGGTGAGGACATCGCGGACCCCGGCGCATCCGGCCCCACCGCGGGCTTGTCTACGAAGTATGGCCACGATCGCGTGCTGGACACGCCGATCTCGGAGGCCGCGATCGTGGGCGCTGCCATCGGCGCGGCGATCGACGGCCTGCTGCCGGTGGCCGAGATCATGATCATGGACTTCATCGGCATTGCCGCAGACCAGATCATCAACAACGCCGCCAAGCTGCGCTTCATGACCGCCGGGCGGACGACGGCGCCCATCACCGTTCGCACCCAGGTGTACGGCGGGCTCGCCACCGGCGCAACGCATTCGCAGACACTCGAGGCCTGGTTCATGCACATCCCCGGGATGAAGGTCATCGTCCCGTCCACGCCACGCGACGGCAAGGGGCTACTCACCTCCGCGATCTTCGACGAGGATCCCTGCCTGTTCGTCGAGACGATCCGCCTGCAAGGTCAAAAGGGTTCCGTGCCAACCGATCCCGGGTTCTCGATCCCGCTGGGTCGCGCCGACGTCAAGCGGCACGGCACTGATGTCACGCTCATCAGCTACGGGCGCAGCGTGCTCGACGCACTCGCCGCCGCGTCGGCGCTCGAGGAGCAGGGAGTGAGCGCCGAGGTCGTCGATCTGCGCACACTCGTGCCGCTGGATGTCGACACCATCGTCGAGTCCGTCCGGCGCACCCGGCGCGCTGTGGTCGTGCACGACGCGGTCCAATTTGCCGGGCCCGGAGCCGAGATCGTCGCAACGCTGCAATCGGAGTTGTTCGGAGACCTCGCGGCGGCCATCGAACGCGTAGGGGCGCGATTCGTCCCGGCGCCTGCAGCGGCGGCGCTGGAGGCGCAGATCTACCCGTCGCCCGCGCGCATCGTCGAGGCGGCGCAGCGAACGCTTCAAAAGGCGGGAGCGCATGGCTGACTTCGTCATTCGCATCCCTCGCGTCTCGGTTGCCGTGTCCGAAGCCGAGCTCGTCGACCTGCTCGTCGAGGGCGGCCGGCACGTCGAGGAGGGCACGCCAATCTACGTCATCGCCACCGAAAAGGCGGAACAGGAGATCGAAGCGGGTGCGTCGGGCACCGTGCAATGGAGCGGGGAGGTCGGCACCACCTACGGCATCGGCACCGAAATCGGCGTCATCACGTCATAACGAACAACCAGGAGGACATCTATGGATCTCAACGAGACCCGCGAGAGAATCATCTACGAGAAGACCGGGCCCATCGCGCGCATCACGCTGAACTGGCCCGAGAAGGCGAACGCCCAGGATCAGAAGCTGGCCGAGGAGGTAGACGCCGCACTGCTCGACGCGGACCGTGACTACGACATCAAGGTCCTCGTGCTCAAGGCCAACGGCAAAGGGTTCTGCTCGGGGCACGCCATCGGCAACAATGCCGTCGACTATCCGGCATTCGTCGAGGGCGCGAAAGTGATGGGCACGCCCTGGAAGCCGCAGACCGATCTCTTCGTCAAGCCGATCCTGAACCTGTGGGAGTTCTCCAAGCCGACGATCGCGCAGGTCCACGGCTACTGTGTCGGCGGCGGCACCCATTACGGGTTGACCACCGACATCGTGATCGCCTCCGAGGACGCCTATTTCTCCTACCCGCCCCTGCAGGGCTTCGGAATGCCATCGGGCGAGTGCTCGATCGAGCCGTGGGTCTTCATGAACTGGCGCCGTGCAGCGTATTACCTCTACCTGGCCGAGGTCATCGACGCGAAGCGCGCGCTGGAGGTCGGTCTCGTCAACGAGGTGGTCCCGCGCGAGGAACTCGACGATCGCGTCGACGCGATCGCCCGCCACATCGCCCAGGCCCCGATGACGACGCTGCTGGCGACGAAGGCCAACCTCAAGCGGGCCTGGGAGCTGATGGGCATGCGGGTGCACTGGCAGAGCTCCAACGACCTCGTCGCGCTTGCGTCGATCAGCAAGGATGTGCAAGAGCTGATTCAGCGCGTGTTCAAGGACAAGGTCTTGCCGTCGGAGATGGCGGAGCGTCAGGCTGCGGCGGCCGCATCGAACGACGGCGCAGCAGCCACGTAGGTCTGCCGGTGAACATCGCGCACATGAGGAGCAGAAAATAAACCTCGCCGACCACGCGATCACGGCACCTGAGTCGCCGGCCCTCGTCGTCGGGGACGACACCGTCGCGTACCGCGAGCTGCACGAAAGGAGCCGACGCGTCGGCGCGCTTCTTCACCGGGCGGGACTCAAACGCGGCGACGGCGTGGCTCTGGTGCTCCCGAACTGCCGGGAGTTCTTCGAGATCACCTGGGGCTGCCAGCTTTTCGGCCTGTACTACAGCGCCGTGAACACCCACTTCACTCCTGACGAGGTCGCCTACGTCATCGCCGACTCCGAGGCGAGGGCGGTGTTCATCGATGCGTCGATGCCTGAGGTGGGGTCGCGAATACTCGATGTGAACCGCGGGGTCGACACCCACATCGTGGTCGGTGGGCGCTTGCCGGGCTGGCAGCCTTACGAAAACGCCCTGGCCTCCGCCGGTGATCCGCCGCCGGCATCCGACGGCTCCGAGATGCTGTACTCGTCGGGCACCACCGGACGACCCAAAGCTGTCCGCCGCCCTCTGCCCGAAGACGGCGAGGGCTCATGGGCGCAGAAGGTTCTGGAGTACTCGCTCACACAGCGGTACGGCATGACGGGGTCGAGCGTGTATCTCTCGCCGGCGCCGCTGTACCACGCGGCCGGGGTCAATTACACGATGGCGGTGCATCGCGTCGGTGCCGCCTCGATCATCATGCGCAAGTTCGACGCCGAGGCCGTCCTCCGGCTGATCGAGACTCACCGGGTCACTCACGCCCAGTTCGTGCCGACCATGTTCGTCCGGATGCTCAAGCTGCCGGATGTCGTCCGCAACAAGTATGACGTCTCTAGCCTGGAATGCGTGATCCATGCGGCAGCGCCGTGCTCGGTGCAGGTCAAGCACCGGATGATGGAGTGGTTCGGGCCCATCATCCACGAGTATTACGGCGGCACAGAGGGATTCGCGGGCACAACGATCGGGCCTGAGGAGTGGCTCGCTCACCCCGGTTCGGTCGGCAAGCCCTACACCGGCGTTCACGTCGTCTCCGATGACGGAAAGGAGCTCCCCGTCGGAGCATCCGGCGAGCTCTTTTTCGAGGGCGGGCCGGAGTTCGAATACTTCAAGGATCCGGAAAAGACCGCGTCGATCTCAAATGAACATGGCTGGCGAACCTTGGGCGACGTCGGCCACGTCGACGAGGACGGGTACCTGTACCTGACCGACAGGTCGACCTTCACGATCGTCTCCGGCGGGGTGAACATCTATCCGCAGGAGGCGGAAAACCTCCTGGTGATGCATCCCAAGCTGGTTGACGCGGCGGTCTTCGGGGTGCCCAACGACGAGTTCGGCGAAGAGGTCAAGGCCGTCGTGCAACCGGTGGACGGTGTTCAGCCCGGCCCCGCCCTGGAGGCGGAGCTCATCGAGTACTGTCGCGCGAGCCTCGCCGGGTACAAATGTCCGCGGACTATCGACTTCGACGCCGAACTGCCCCGCGACCCGAACGGCAAGCTCTACAAGAGGCGTATCCGCGACCGGTACTGGATGCAACGGTCGTCGCGAATCTTGTGACGTCACAACAGGAGTGCAGAGGTGAGCACATGACCGACATCAATTGGACACCACTGCCGGTGCCGTGGGCGGTCGAGACCCCGGACCGGATCCCGAAGCAGCGCTACTACAACGCCGAGTTCTATCATCTCGAGACCGAGCTTTTCTGGCCCCGCGTCTGGCAGATGGCGTGCCGGCTGGAGGAGATCCCGAAGGCCGGCGACTTCGTGGAGTACGAGATCCTCGACCAATCGATCATCGTCGTCCGACTCGACGGCGATACCGTCCGCGCCTACTACAACTCGTGCCGGCATCGCGGGATGAAGCTGGTGGAGGGTCGTGGCTCACGGCGCAGCTTCGTCTGCCCGTTCCATGGGTGGTGCTGGGGACTCGACGGCGGCAGCACATTCGTGTTGCGACCCGAGGTCTTCGACGAAAGCAACTTGGACGCAGATGATCTCGGCCTTGTCGGAGTCAAGTGCGAGCTGTGGGGCGGCTGCGCATGGATCAACCTCGATGACGACGCGCCCGCGTTGCGCGACTGCATCGAGCCGTTCGCGTCCAAGCATGAAGAATGGAAGGTCGAGAAGCTGTACACCGAATGGTGGAAGTCGTGTCTGCTTCCGGTGAACTGGAAGCTGGCGACGGCAGCCTTCATGGAGGGCTACCACGTCCCGCAGACCCATCCCCAGCTGCTCCCGTCGTCACACAGCGTGGAGGCGTCATCGGTCCACCCGATCGTTCAGACCAGCCTGCACTTCATGCGGACACTCGGGACCGGCATGGCAGGCATGACCCACGAGAACGACGTCAGGATCGCGGAAGGCTTACAGAACATCTCGCTGCCGAACGATCCGACCGAGGCGATGGCCGGCTGGCGCAGCGCCGTCAACGAGGCTGTCACGCAATGGCACCGGGCGCGCGGCTGCGACTTCCCCGACCTGAACGATCTGGATCACCGAGGCGTCGTCGACCCGATCGGGTTCTGCTTCCCGCATTACTTCCTGCTGCCCACGTACAGCAGTGCCTCGTCGTACCGAATTCGTCCGCTCGGCCCCGAGGAGACGCTGTTCGAGGTCTGGTCCCTGACCCGGTTCCCGTCGGACCGCTCTCCCGGAAAGCCCACCCCGCCCGAACCTGTGGCGCCTGACGACCCGAGCTGGCCACCAATTCCCGCCCAGGACTTCTCCAACCTGCCGCGTCAGCAGAAAGGTCTGCACGCCAAGGGGTTTGAGTTCATGCGGCTGTCGAACGAAATCGAAGGTCTGATCTCGAACTTCGAGCGGGTGATCGACGGCTTCCTCGCCGGCTTGTCCTACGACAAGCTCGTACCCGCGATCCAGAGAACCAATACCACCATCGACGTGCCGGTCGCCGATCTCGGGCTGTCCGAGAAGGTGCCGGCCTTATGAACTGGGACAAATCCGTCGACCTCCTCATCGCGGGAAGCGGGGGCGGCGGAATGGTCGCCGCGCTCGCGACCCTTGACGCCGGTTTCGAGCCGTTGGTCCTCGAGAAGCAGGCCCTGGTCGGTGGGTCGACGGGGATGTCAGGTGGCATGGTCTGGCTGCCTAACAACCCGTTGATGCGGGCCGACGGCATCGCGGACTCCCACGAGGACGGCTTGGCGTATTTTGCCGACGTTGTCGGCGACATCGGTGCGGCGTCGTCGCCGGCGCGCCGCGAGATGTTCCTCACCGCAGGCTGCGAGATGATCAACTTTCTGCTGCGCAAGGGTGTTCGCCTGATGCGATGTCCGGGCTGGAGTGACTACTACCCGAATCACAAGGGCGGCAACGCAGCTGGCCGCGCCGTGGAAGGCATCCCGTTCGACGCCGCCGAGCTCGGAAACTGGAGAGACAGGGTTCAGCCCGCCATGGCGAAGAATTTCGGGTTCGTGGTGCTGACGAACGAGCTGCGTTCGGTGCAGTATTTCAACCGCTCGCCGCGCGCGTTCGCAGTCGCCCTGCGGGTATTCTTGCGGACGTCTGCTGCGCGGGTCCGGCGTCGTGAGATCCTCACCAACGGCGCATCGCTCGTCGGTCAGATGCTGAAGGTGCTGATCGACCTCGGTGGAAGCGAGCCGCCACTGTGGACGAACGCCGCGATGGAGGACCTCATCGTGGAGGATGGCCGGGTCGTCGGCGCGCGCGTCATCCGCGACGGCACGCCGCTGAACATCGAGGCCCGACACGGAGTTCTGCTGGCGGCAGGCGGATTCGGCCACAACGCCGAGATGCGCCGCAAGTACAGCGGCGAGCAGCCCAACGAGGCGCAGTGGTCGCTCGCCAACCCGGGCGACACCGGCGAGGTGCTACAGACCGCGATGGATCTGGGCGCGAAAACCGACCTGCTGGACGAGGCCTGGTGGCTGCCATCGATTTTCATCGCTGACGGCGGCGCCGCCGCGAAGAAACTCGGCTCGGGGCGTCAGCGACCCGGCGCCATCTACGTCGACTCGACCGGGCGGCGATTCTGCAATGAGTCGAACTCGTACGTCGAGGTCGGCAAGGCGATGTACGCCAACAAGGCAGTGCCGTGCTGGCATGATCTTCGACGAGGGTTACGTCGGTAGGTACGTTTCGGGCGCAAACCCGCTGAAGAAGCGCGACCCTGCCCGAGGAACTGATCGAGCGGGGCGCCGTCATGCGCGGTGATACCATCGGTGACCTCGCGCGCCAGATCGACGTTCCCGCCGACGAACTGGCGCACACCATCCGCGCTTCAACAAGTTCGCGGCCAAGGGCCTCGACCCCGACTTCGGCCGCGGCCAGTCGGCGTACAACGACTGCCTCGGCGATCCCGGGCATCGGCCCAACGCCGCGGTCGGGCCGACTCGACCGGGCGCCGTACTACGCGACCAGGGTGCTTCCCGCAGACGTCGGAACGTGCGGTGGTGTGATCACCGATGAGCACGCCCAGGTGCTCGACGAGCAAGACCGCGTGATCGATGGTCTCTACGCGACCGGCAACATCACCGCCACGGTGATGGGGCGAACGTACCTGGGTGCCGGCGGGAGCATTGCCAACACGATGGTGTTCGGCTACGTCGCCGCCCGGCACGCCGCGGGCCGCCGGGTCGCGGGCGAAATGAGCGCCTGACATCTTGCGCGAACAGACGCAAAAGTCCCTCACGCCTCGGCGTGTCGGGCGCTTTTACGTCTGCTCGCGGTGGGAAGTCTCGCCGCCTTCGACGAAATCGCGGGGGTTCTTGCCCGACTGGATGAGCTCCGCCCGGCGCGCTTGAACATCGGAAGCCGCGCCGACCATGTTCGTCAGGATGTGGCTCACCTGCAGATGAACTCGCATGCCCATCAGTTCCCAGGCCCGCTTCACGTTGCTTTTCACCGCCATCAGCGTGGTCAGTGGGATCTGGCTGATCTTGCGGGCCATCTCCTCGACGGTGTCCTCCAGATCCTCCCGCGGCACCACCTTGTTGAGGAGTCCCCAGTCAAGCGCTTGCTGCGCGTCCAGCGTTGGCGCAAGCAGGAGCCAGTCCATGGTGCGATGCCAGTTCATCATCAGCCACGGTTCGATCATCGTGTGCCCGCCGGGCTCGCCGAGGCTCTGCGCCAGCGGCATCTGGAAATACGCATCGTCGGAGGCGACGCAGAAGTCAGTCAGCAGGCCGAGGTAGATCCCGCCTCCCATGCAGTAGCCGTGAATCTGGGAGATCGTCGGTTTCGGGAACTCCCACAGATACAGCGTCGGCCACAGAAAAAGGTCGGCGGTGCCTTTGTACAGCGACTCGAAGGTGTCGCCGAAGTCGGGATACGGGTTTTCGTCAGGGCCCCAGCGCGCCACGTGGCCGCCACAGAATCCTTTGCCGTTGGCCTTGAGGATCACGACCTTGATCTCGCCGTCCCGGTCGGCGTCGCGAAGGCACTGGTCGACCTCCTGCACCAGCTGAGCGTCCTTGGTATTGGCCTTGTCCGGGCGGTTCAGGATGATCCGCGCAATCGGCGGCTCGCGCTGGTAGATGACCGCTTCGAGGGTGCGCTGCTCCATGCCGGTTAGACTAGGGGTAACAGCGTCGATCCGGCCATCACCGGGGAGCCTTCGGAAGAACGGCCCGAGCGGCCCAGTAGAACCGAACGGGTAGGCCCGTCACAGCCGACAATGAGCGGCCACGCCTCGACGTGGCAAGCGGGGTGGTACCGCGGCGCTCGCGCACCGGCGCGTCGTCGTCCCCGTGCCTTGTACTTCGGGCACAGGAGAGACGCAGCCGTGAGCCAGACCGCATATCCGCGCACCGCCCTGGGCGCCGACCAGCGCGGTGGTTCGCCGGATTTCCCGGCGCTGGAGCGGCAGGTTCTCGACTACTGGGCGGCCGACGACACCTTCCGTGCCAGCATCGCCCGACGCGACGACGCCCCCGAGTACGTGTTCTACGACGGTCCGCCATTCGCCAACGGACTCCCGCACTACGGCCACTTGCTCACCGGCTATGTGAAAGACATCGTGCCGCGCTACCGCACCATGCGCGGCTACAAGGTGGAGCGCCGGTTCGGCTGGGACACCCACGGATTGCCCGCCGAACTCGAGGTCGAGCGCCAGCTCGGCATCACCGACAAGTCGCAGATCGACGCGATGGGCATCGCCGAGTTCAACGACGCCTGCCGCGAGTCGGTGCTGCGGTACACCGACGAGTGGCGGGAGTACGTCACCCGTCAGGCCCGCTGGGTTGACTTCGACAACGACTACAAGACGCTCGACCCGAGCTTCATGGAATCGGTCATCTGGGCGTTCAAACAGTTGTGGGACAAGGGATTGGCCTACGAGGGCTATCGCGTGCTGCCGTACTGCTGGCGCGACGAGACGCCGCTGTCCAACCACGAGCTGCGGATGGACGACGACGTCTACCAAAGCCGGCAGGACCCGGCGATCACCGTCGGATTCAAAGTCGACGGTGGAGAGCTCGCCGGTGCGTATCTACTGATCTGGACCACCACGCCGTGGACGCTGCCGTCGAACCAGGCGGTCGCGGTCAATCCGGACGTCGAGTACGTGCTGGTGCAATCGGACCAGTGTCGCTACCTGATAGCCAGGGCACGGCTGGCGGCCTACGCGCGGGAACTGGGTGACGAGCCCGACGTCGTCGCCACCTACCGCGGCTCGGAGCTGCTGGGCACCCGGTACCTTCCGCCGTTCCCGTATTTCATGGACGCCGCCAACAGTTTTCAGGTACTGCCCGGCGACTTCGTCAGCACCGAGGACGGCACCGGAATCGTGCACATGTCGCCGGCGTACGGCGAGGACGACATGGCGATCACCGCGAAGGCCGGCATCGTGCCCGTCACCCCTGTCGACTCCAAGGGCCGTTTCGATGACACCGTCCCCGACTACGCGAATCAGCATGTGTTCGACGCGAATCCGCAAATCATTCGGGATCTGAAGAATGCCACCGGCTCCGCCGCCGCCAACGGCGCGGTGCTTCTCCGCCACGAAACCTACGAGCACTCCTACCCGCACTGCTGGCGGTGCCGCACGCCGCTGATCTACCGCGCGGTGTCGTCGTGGTTCATCGAGGTCAGCGAGTTCCGTGACCGGATGGTCGAGCTGAACCGGGAGATCACCTGGTATCCCGAGCACGTCAAGGACGGCCAGTTCGGCAAGTGGCTGCGAGGGTGCGCGGGACTGGTCGATCTCACGAAACCGCTACTGGGGCACGCCGATTCCGGTGTGGAAGTCTGATGATCCGGCGTATCCGCGCATCGACGTCTACGGCAGCCTCGACGAACTCGAACGCGACTTCGGCGTCCGGCCCGACAACCTGCACCGGCCCTACATCGACGAGTTGACACGGCCCAACCCTGACGACCCGACCGGTCGCTCGACCATGCGGCGCATCCCCGACATCCTTCGACGTCTGGTTCGACTCGGGCTCGATGCCGTACGCGCAGGTGCACTATCCGTTCGAGAACGTCGACTGGTTCGACAGCCACTTTCCCGGGGACTTCATCGTCGAGTACATCGGCCAGACCCGCGGCTGGTTCTACACGCTGCACGTCCTGGCCACCGCGCTGTTCGACCGGCCCGCGTTCACCACCTGTGTGGCACACGGCATCGTGCTTGGCGACGACGGCCAGAAGATGAGCAAGTCGCTGCGCAACTATCCCGACGTCACCGAGGTCTTCGACCGTGACGGCTCCGACGCGATGCGGTGGTTCCTGA
The DNA here is from genome assembly GCA_963744085.1 of uncultured Actinomycetota bacterium. Classification (GTDB taxonomy): domain Bacteria; phylum Actinomycetota; class Actinomycetes; order Mycobacteriales; family Mycobacteriaceae; genus Mycobacterium. Next base: position 167,239 of record CAVUSK010000003.1, on the reverse strand, counting down.
TGGCGTCGCCGATCCTGCGCGGCGGCAACCTGATCGTCACCGAGCAGGGCATCCGCGACGGCGTCCGCCAGGTATTGCTGCCGTTCTGGAACGCATACAGCTTCCTGGCGCTGTACGCACCGAAAGTCGGTGAGTGGCGGACGGATTCCCCACATGTGCTGGACCGCTACATCCTGGCCAAGCTGGCCGCGCTGCGCGACGACCTCACCGACGCGCTGGACGTCTGCGACATCTCGGGGGCGTGCGAGGAGCTGCGGCAGTTCACCGAGGCTCTGACGAACTGGTATGTGCGACGGTCGCGGCAGCGGTTCTGGGACGAGGACCCCGACGCCATCGACACGCTGCACACCGTGTTGGAGGTGACGGCCCGGTTGGCCGCCCCACTGCTGCCGCTGGCCACGGAGGTGATCTGGCGCGGCGTCACGGGCGAGCGGTCCGTGCATCTGACCGACTGGCCGGCGCCGGGGGACCTCCCCGCCGACCCGAAACTGGTCGCGGACATGGACCTGGTGCGAGAGGTCGCCTCCGCCGCGTCGTCGCTGCGCAAGGCCAAGAAGCTGCGGGTCCGGTTGCCGTTGCCGAAACTCACAGTGGCCCTGAAGAATTCGGACGATCCGGAGCGCCTGGCCCCGTTCACGGAGCTGATCGCCGACGAACTCAACGTCAAGAACGTCGAACTCACCGACGACATCGCCACATACGGTCAGTTCGACCTGACCGTCAACGCCCGCGTCGCGGGGCCGCGGCTCGGCAAGGACGTCCAGGCGGCGATCAAGGCGGTCAAGGCAGGGGAGGCCGTCGTCAACGACGACGGCACGCTGACCGCCGGGGCCGCCGTGTTGCAGCCTGACGAGTACTCGTCGAAGCTCGTCGCCGCCGACCCCGAGTACACCGCGGCGCTGCCCGGCGGCGCGGGGCTTGTCGTGCTCGACGGCAACTGTCACTCCCGAACTCGAAGCCGAGGGATGGGCGAAGGACCGCATCCGTGAACTGCAGGAGCTGCGCAAGTCCACCGGGCTGGACGTGTCCGACCGGATCAGCATCGTGATGGCGGTGCCCTCCGAGCGAGAAGACTGGGCGCGCACTCACCGCGACCTGATCGCGCGCGAAATCCTCGCCACCAGTTTCGATTTCGCCGAGCCGGACGACGGCGTCGAGATCGGCGACGGTGTGCGGGTGGCTATCGCGAAGGCTTGACCGCCCGCCAGCGCTGTTCGCCGGCTTTCACGTCGACCTCGACGTCAGTGAATCCCGCGCGACGCAACCGATCCGGCAGTGTCGCCGGGTCGACGGGATTGCAGGTGTCGCGGAAGTGGGCGATCCGGAACGGAATTGACGGCACTCCGTCGCTGCCCGCGAACGTGCCACCTGAGGCCAGCACGCGGAATGCCTCGGAGAACATCTGATCCTGCAGCGACGGCGTCGGCACGTGGTGCAGCATCGTGAAGCACACCACCGAGCTGAAGTCGGCGTCGGGCAACTGCAGGTCGGTGCCGTCACCGTGGATGATCCGGGCGCGGTCGTCCGTACTTGCTCACGAGTCGATCGGCCAGCCGCTCGTCGATCTCCACCGCGGTGAGCGCGGTCTTATCAGCCAGCACACGGAGGTTCGCCCCGTATCCCGGGCCGATCTCCAACGTCTGCTCGCCCAACTCGACGTCACGTAACACCCACGGCAGCAGCTTCCGCTCGACCGTCTTGGCCCAGTAATTGGAACTGCAACACAGCCTGTGACCAAGGTTCATCGCCATGAAGCGACCGTAGCCTGATCGGCATGGCGCGGTGGGTGCTACATATCGACATGGACGCGTTCTTCGCGTCCGTCGAGCAGCTCACCCGACCCACGCTGCGCGGACGGCCGGTCCTGGTCGGCGGGCTCGGCGGCCGCGGTGTCGTCGCCGGCGCCAGCTATGAGGCCCGCGTCTTCGGGGCCCGCTCCGCGATGCCGATGCACCAGGCCCGCCGGCTTGTCGGGATCCAAGCGGTGGTGCTCCCGCCACGCGGCGTCGTCTACGGGGTGGCCAGCCGCCGCGTCTTCGACACCGTGCGCGAGATGATGCCGGTGCTCGAACAGCTGTCGTACGACGAGGCTTTCGGCGAGCCCGCCGAACTGGCAGGCGGCACGGCCGCGGATGTCGAGCGGTTCTGTGAGGAGCTGAGGGGCAGAGTGCGCGACGCAACGGGCCTTGTTGCCTCCGTCGGCGCCGGCTCGGGCAAGCAGATCGCCAAGATCGGCTCCGGGCTGGCCAAGCCCGACGGCATCAGGGTCATCCGGCGCGACGAGGAGCGGCCGCTGCTGGCGGGTCTGCCGGTGCGCCGTTTGTGGGGCATCGGTCCCGTCGCGGAGGACAAGCTGCACCGGCTCGGCATCCAAACCATCGGCCAGCTGGCCGAACTCACCGATGCGGAGGCGGCCGACATCCTCGGCGGCACGGTCGGGCCGGCGCTTCATCGGCTGGCGCGAGGCATCGACGACAGACCGGTGGCCGAGCGCGCCGAAGCCAAGCAGATCAGCGCCGAGTCGACGTTCCCGACCGACCTGACGACCCTCGAGCAGCTGCAGCAGGCCGCCGGCCCGATCGGTGAACATGCCCATCAGCGGCTGATGAAGGACGGCCGTGGCGCGCGCACCGTCACGGTCAAGCTGAAGCGTTCCGACATGAGCACACTGACCCGCTCGCTGACGCTGCCGTACGCCACCGCCGACGCCACCACGTTGATCGCAGCTGCGCGCCGGCTTCTTCTCGATCCGCTCGAGATCGGCCCCATCCGCCTTGTCGGCGTGGGGTTTTCGGGTCTGAGCGAGGTGCGCCAAGAACCGCTGTTTCGCGACCTGGATACGTGGGACGAGGCAACCGACACGCAATCCGCAGCGACACCGGCAGCGAGCACGAGCGGCTGGCGCATCGGTGACGATGTGCATCACGGCCAGTGGGGCCACGGCTGGGTGCAGGGCGCAGGCCACGGGGTGATGACCGTCCGGTTCGAGACCCGTGCCAGTGGCTCGGGCCCGGCCCGCACACTTGGAGCCGACGACCCCGCGGTGGCGCGGGCCAACCCCGTCGACAGCTTGGACTGGCCGGACTACGTCGACGAGTTGGTCGACGAATCAACCCCAGCGGGCGATGACCTCGCCGACCGGTGAACCCGTTGCCAGTGCGGCAATCAGCAGCACCCGTGCCTGTGACGGACGTAGGCGCGGAACCTCCACCGCGCCGGCTTCCATCAAGCTGCGGCCGGGTCCGTACCGCGCGCTGACCCCACCGGACGGGACCCGCGTCGACACCGCCACCACAACGCCCGCGGCGCAGTGGCGGCGTACCGCGTCGACGATGGCGTCGCCCGCGTTGCCCGAGCCCAGCGCCTCCAGCACCACGCCGCGCGCGCCGGCCGCCACGCAGGCGTCGAGCGCGGTCGCGTCGGCGCCGAGATAACACGCCACCACGTCGACGCGCGGTGACGCAGCTGCCGAGACCGAGCCGAGGAACGGTCGCTCCTTGCGACCCGCGAGGTGCGGCCCGTCGAAGCCTGTCGAGGTCTTCTGTGTGCCCAGCGGCGTGAGTACCGCGCCGCCGAAACAGATCAGCACCCCGAGACCACGCATGTCTGCGCTGCCGGCCAGCGCCACGGCGTCGCGCAGGTTCGCCGGTCCGTCGGCGTCGGGCGCGTCGGCGCTTTTCGCCGCGCCCGTCAGCACCACAGGTGCCGCGCCGTCGTACGTCAGCTCCAGCCACAGCGCGGTCTCCTCCATCGTGTCGGTGCCGTGGGTGACTACGACGCCGTCCGCGCCGTCGTCGACCGCGGCCCTGACAGCCGCCGCGATCGTGTCCCAGTCCGCGACGGTCAGCTGCGAGCTGTCCTTGCTCAGCACGTCGACAACTTCGACATTCGCGACGGCGTCTCCCAGCAGCTCAGCGCCGGTGCGCGCGGGCCACAGCACACCGCCGTCATCGGCGACAGACGCGATGGTCCCGCCAGTTGTCACGACGACGACACGGCTCATGGCCGAATCATGCATCACTGCGTCGTTTCGGGTTAATCGCCTTTGGGATGATGAGGTGGTGAGCGACGAGTCGAGGACGCAGCCGGCCGCTGAAGTCGACGATGCCGCCGGTGCCCGGCCGCGCCGCCGGATCCGGCTGCTCGTCACGGTGGCCGCCGTGATTCTTGCCGTCGACGTGGTGACGAAGATCCTTGCCGTGCGCATGTTGACCCCTGGCCAGCCGGTATCGATCGCCGGGGACACCGTGACGTGGACGCTGGTTCGCAACTCGGGCGCGGCGTTCTCGATGGCCACGGGATACACCTGGATTCTCACGCTGATCGCGAGCACCGTCGTGTTCGGCATCATCTGGATGGGACGCCGGCTCGTGTCGCCGTGGTGGGCGATCGGTCTCGGCATGATCCTCGGCGGGGCGCTGGGCAACCTTGTCGACCGCTTCTTCCGCTCGCCGGGCCCGCTCCAGGGGCATGTCGTCGACTTTCTGTCTGTTGGCTGGTGGCCGGTGTTCAACGTCGCCGACGCATCGGTGGTCGGGGGTGCCGTGCTGCTGGTGGCGTTGTCGGTGTTCGGCTATGACTTCGACACCGTCGGGAGACGCAAGTCGGACGACGAATTCAGGAAGGTCGGGAGACGCAAGTCGGACGACGAATTCAGGAAGGTCGGGAGACGCAAGTCGGACGACGAATTCAGGAAGGTCGGGAGACGCAAGTCGGACGACACGTCCAAGAGCGTCGGGAGGCGCGACGACGAAAGCGCTGATGGCTGATCGGTCGATGCCGGTGCCCGAGGGCCTGGCCGGAATGCGAGTCGATGCCGGGCTCGCCCGCCTCCTGGGACTGTCCCGCACCGCAGCCGCCGAGCTGGCCGAGGACGGTGGCGTGGACATCAACGGCACCCGGGTCGGCAAGTCCGACCGGCTGACTCCCGGCGCGTGGCTGGAGGTGCGGCTGCCCGAGCAACCGGCACCGCCGGAAAACCGCGTCGAAGAAGTGGTCGGCATGACCGTCCTGTACGCGGACGACGACATCGTCGCGGTCGACAAGCCCGCGGGTGTCGCGGCTCACGCGTCTGTCGGCTGGACCGGGCCGACCGTGCTGGGTGGTCTGGCCGCAGCAGGATTCCGGATCACCACGTCGGGGATCCACGAGCGGCAGGGCATCGTGCACCGGCTCGACGTCGGCACCTCGGGCGTGATGGTGGTGGCGCTCTCGGAGCGTGCCTACACCGTGCTCAAGCGGGCGTTCAAACAGCGCACCGTCGACAAGCGCTATCACGCTCTGGTGCAGGGACATCCGGACCCGTCCAGCGGAACCATCGATGCGCCGATCGGCCGGCACCCGGGCCACGACTGGAAGTTCGCGGTGGCCGAACATGGCCGGCACAGCATCACCCACTACGACACGATCGAGGCATTCCGCGCCGCCAGCCTGCTGGACATCCACCTGGAAACCGGCCGCACACACCAGATCCGCGTGCACTTCGCGGCGCTGCACCACCCCTGCGTCGGTGACCTGACATACGGCGCAGACCCGACGTTGGCGAAAAGGCTTGGGCTGGAACATCAATGGTTGCATGCCCGGTCGCTGGGGTTCACCCACCCGGCCGACGGTCGCCGCGTCGAGATCACCGCCCCGTACCCACCGGATCTGCAGCACGCCCTGGACGTGCTGCGCGGCAGCGCGCATGACTGACCGCTCGGGGCTGGCCTGCGGCGTCGGCGCGTACGTGTGGTGGGGGTTGTGCCCCGGGTTCTTCCCGCTGCTGCTGCCCGCCGGATCGCTGGAGGTACTGGCCCACCGCTACATCTGGACCGCGGTGTTCTTGGTGATCGTGCTGATCGCCGCGCGCAGGCTCGGCGACCTCCGTAGACTCAGCGGCCATACCTGGCTGCTGCTGGCGGGGGCGTCTGTGCTGATCGGAATCAACTGGGGCACATACATTTTCGCTGTATCGCATGCTCACGTTGTGGACGCCGCAATGGGCTACTTCATCAACCCGCTGATCTCGGTGGCGCTCGGCGTGATCATTCTTCGCGAACGCATTCGGCGGCTGCAGCTGGCGGCGCTGACGATCGCTGTCGCCGCGGTCGCGGTGTTGACGGCCCAGGTCGGCGGGCTGCCCGTGATAGCTCTCGCGCTGGCCACCTCGTTCGGGGTGTACGGACTGGTCAAGAAAGTGGTGAGGGCCGATCCACCGGTCAGCGTCGCGGTCGAGTCACTGTTGGCACTGCCGATCGCCGGCGGCTACGTGGTAGCTCTGCAGATGACGGGAAATGCCCACTTCATCGGACTCGGTGCGGGTCACAGCGCGCTGATGGTGCTGGCCGGCCCCGTCACGGCCATCCCGCTGCTACTGTTCGCGGCGGCGGCGCAGCGGCTGCCGCTGATCACGCTCGGGCTGCTGCAGTACCTCAACCCCGGATTGCAGATGGCATGGGGTGTGCTCGTCGGCCATGAGCCGATGCCGACGGCCCGCTGGGTGGGTTTCGCGCTGATCTGGGCCGCGCTCGTCGTCCTCACTCTGGACGGACTGAAGCGCCGCGCCGGAGGAATTTCCGACGAGAATGTCGATCTGCTGGCGTCCGAATCGTCATCACGGTGACAGGCTCGACACCATAGACACACGGAGGACAGCATCATGCGGTACTGCCTGCTCATGCACTACCAAGAGGCCAGCGAGATCGGCCTGACCGAAGAGGACATGGCGCCTGCGATGGCCGCGTTCCAGCGCTACGCGAGTGACCTCGACAAGGCCGGCGTCCTCGTCACCACCCAGGTTCTCGAATCGAGCGCCGCGACCACCACGGTCACCGCACGCAATGGATCCCAGGAGATCCAGGACGGCCCGTTCGCCGACACCAAGGAGCGCCTCGGCGGAATCTTCGTCATCGACGTGCCCGATCTCGACGCGGCGCTGGACTGGGCCGGGCGCAACCCCGCGACCGAATGGGGCGTCATCGAGATCCGGCCGGTTGCGCGCACCTACACCCACGAGCGCGGCGAGTGGCACGCGCCGTAGAAGTACGAGCGCGGGTCGCGCAAGTGACCCGCGACTCCTATGGCCGGCTGGTCGCGCTTCTCGCGGCGCCGACCGGGGACATCGCCGCGGCCGAGGATGCGATCGCAGACGCGACCGAACGTGCGCTGACGCGTTGGGCCGAGGACGGCATCCCGGACAGCCCCGAAGGCTGGTTGCTTACCGTGGCGCGCAACAGACTACGTGATCTGTGGAAGTCGCACGGCTACCGGATGACCGAGCCGCTACTCGAAACCGACGGTGTCACAGAGACTTTCGATATACCCGACACCGAGGCGATCCCGGATCGCCGGCTGGAGCTGATGCTGGTGTGCGCGCATCCCGCGATCGCACCTGCGATCCGGACCCCGCTTATGCTCCAGACCGTGCTCGGCGTGGACGCCCACGCGATCGCGCAGGCCTTCGCGGTTGCTCCCGCCACCATGGCCCAGCGACTGGTGCGGGCCAAACGCCGAATCATCCTCGCTCGCATTCCGTTCGTCACGCCCGAGCGCGCCGACCTGGCCGAGCGCCTCCCGGCGGTGCTGGAAGCCGTCTACGGCGCATACGCGATCGACTGGCCCGGCCACGGCGCACCCGTCGAATCGCTGTCCGGCGAGGCGCTGCATCTTGCGACGGTGCTAACGGACCTTCTGCCTGAGGAACCCGAAGTGCTGGGGCTGGCCGCATTGGTGTGCCTGGCGGAGGCGCGCAGGCCGGCCCGGCGCACAGACGACGGACGGTTCGTCCCGCTCGACGAACAGGACACCCGGGACTGGGACCGGGCATTGATCGATCGCGGCGAAGCGCTGCTGCTCCGGGCACACGGTCACAGCCGCCCTGGCCGCTACCAACTGGAGGCGGCGATCCAGTCCGCGCACTGCGACCGCGCGCGCAGCGGTCGCACCGATTGGCGTGCATTGCGGACGCTGCATCGGGGACTCATTGAGATCGCGCCGTCACTCGGCGCGTCGGTGGCCTTGGCCGCCGTCGAGTCGGAGATCGACGGGCCGCGTGCGGGGCTGGCAGCGCTCGACGCGATCGACGAACCTGCCGTCGACACCTTTCAGCCGTACTGGGCGACCCGGGCGCATCTGCTCGCACAGGCGGGGGATCACGAACCCGCCGCCCGCGCGTACTCGCGGGCCATCGAGCTGACGTCGGACGGCGGTTTACGCGACTACCTGACGGCGTATCGCAACACACGCGGGCGACACGCCGAGAAGCGTCGGTAGCGGGTCATAGACTGGCGTCCCTATGAACCGATCCTTCGTGCACCTGCACAACCACACCGAGTACTCGATGCTCGACGGTGCCGCGAAGATCGCGCCGATGCTGGCCGAGGCGCAGCGGCTGCAGATGCCCGCAATCGGCATGACCGATCACGGAAACATGTTCGGCGCCAGCGAGTTCTACACCGAAGCCACCGCTGCGGGCATCAAGCCGGTCATCGGCATCGAGGCCTACGTCGCACCGGGTTCGCGCTTCGACACCCGCCGGGTGCTCTGGGGCGATCCGAGCCAGAAGGATGACGACGTCTCGGGCAGCGGGTCGTACACCCATCTGACGATGGTGGCCGAGAACGCGGCGGGCTTGCGCAACCTTTTCAAGTTGTCGTCGCTGGCCTCGTTCGAGGGCCAGCTCGGCAAATGGGCGCGGATGGATGCCGAACTGATCGCCGAGCACGCCGAAGGGATCATCGCCACCACCGGCTGCCCGTCGGGCGTGGTGCAGACGCGGCTGCGGCTGGGCCAGCACCGCGAGGCCCTGGAGGCGGCCGCGACGTGGCGGGAGATCTTCGGTGCAGACAACTACTTCCTCGAGCTGATGGACCACGGGCTGTCCATCGAGCGCCGGGTTCGTGACGGGCTGCTGGAGATCGGGCGCACGCTGGATATTAAGCCGTTGGCCACCAACGACTGTCACTACGTCACCCGCGACGCCGCGCACAACCACGAGGCACTCTTGTGTGTGCAGACGGGGAAGACTCTGTCCGACCCCAACCGCTTCAAGTTCGAGGGGGACGGCTACTACCTGAAATCCGCGGCGGAGATGCGTGCGCTGTGGGACGCACAGGTGCCGGAGGCATGCGACACCACGCTGTTGATCGCGGAGCGGGTGGCCTCCTACGACGACGTCTGGCAGCCGCGGAACCGGATGCCGGTCTTTCATCTGCCCGACGGCCATGACGAGGCCTCCTGGCTGCGTCACGAGGTGGACGGCGGACTTGCGCGGCGGTTCCCCGACGCGCTGCCCGAGGGATATGCCGAGCGCGCGGCCTATGAGATTAAGGTGATCTGCGACAAGGGCTTTCCGTCTTACTTCCTGATCGTCGCCGACCTGGTCAGCTACGCGCGATCGGTGGCCATCCGGGTCGGTCCGGGCCGGGGCTCGGCGGCGGGGTCGCTGGTCGCGTACGCGCTCGGCATCACCGACATCGACCCGATCCCGCACGGCCTGCTGTTCGAGCGGTTCCTCAACCCCGAGCGGACGTCGATGCCCGACATCGACATCGATTTCGACGACCGCCGCCGCGGTGAGATGCTGCGTTACGCCACCGAAAAGTACGGCCACGACCGCGTCGCGCAGGTGATCACGTTCGGCACCATCAAAACCAAGGCGGCGCTGAAAGATTCGGCACGAATTCACTTCGGCCAGCCCGGCTTCTCCATCGCCGACAAGATCACCAAGGCGCTGCCGCCGGCGATCATGGCGAAGGACATTCCGCTGGCCGGCATCACCGACGCGAGCCACGAGCGGTACAAGGAGGCCGCCGAGGTACGCGGCCTGATCGACACCGACCCCGAAGTGCGCACGATCTACGACACCGCGCTGGGACTCGAGGGGCTGATTCGCAATGCCGGCGTGCATGCCTGCGCGGTGATCATGAGCTCGGAGCCGCTCGTCGACGTGATCCCGCTGTGGAAGCGGCCGCAGGACGGCGCGGTGATCACCGGCTGGGACTACGAGCGCTGCGAGAAGGTCGGCCTGCTCAAGATGGACTTCCTCGGGTTGCGCAACCTGACCATCATCGGCGACGCGATCGACAACATCAAAGCCAACAGGGGAATTGACGTCGACCTGGAGTCGCTGGCGCTGGACGACGGCCCGACCTACGAGCTGCTCGGCCGCGGCGACACACTCGGCGTTTTCCAGCTCGACGGTGGTCCGATGCGCGACCTGCTTCGCCGGATGCAGCCCACCGAATTCGAGGACATCATCGCGGTCATCGCGTTGTACCGGCCGGGCCCGATGGGGCAGAACGCCCACAACGAATACGCCGACCGCAAGAACGGCAGGCAGGCGGTCAAACCGATCCATCCCGAGCTGGCCGAGCCGCTCGAGGACATCCTCGCCGAGACCTACGGCTTGATCGTCTACCAAGAGCAGATCATGCGGATCGCCCAGAAGGTCGCCGGCTACTCACTGGCTCGAGCCGACATTCTGCGCAAAGCCATGGGCAAGAAGAAGCGCGAAGTGCTCGACAAAGAATACGAGGGTTTTGCGGAAGGCATGCGCGCCAACGCGTTTTCGGCGGCGGCCATCAAAGCGCTTTGGAACACCGTGCTGCCGTTCGCCGACTACGCGTTCAACAAGTCGCACGCCGCCGGCTATGCGATGGTGTCGTACTGGACGGCCTACCTCAAGGCCAACTATCCCGCCGAATACATGGCCGGGTTGTTGACGTCGGTGGGCGACGACAAGGACAAGGCCGCCGTGTACCTGGCTGACTGCCGCAAGCTGGGCATCACGGTGCTGCCGCCCGACGTCAACGAATCCGGCTTGAACTTCGCATCGGTGGGCACCGACATCCGCTACGGGCTCGGCGCGGTGCGCAACGTGGGTGCGAACGTGGTGAGCTCGATCATCCGAACCCGCAGCGGCAAAGGCAAATTCACGGACTTCTCTGACTATCTCAACAAGATCGACGTCGCCGCATGCAACAAGAAAGTCACGGAGTCGCTGATCAAGTCCGGCGCGTTCGATTCTCTCGACCATCCCCGCAAAGGACTCTTCCTGGTGCACACCGACGCCGTTGACTCGGTGCTGGGCACCAAAAAGGCCGAGGCAATGGGCCAGTTCGACCTGTTCGGAAGTGGCGGGGGAGACGCCGGCACCGACGCAGTGTTCTCCATCAAGGTGCCCGACGACGAGTGGGATGACAAGCACAAGCTCGCGCTGGAGCGAGAGATGCTGGGGCTGTACGTGTCCGGGCATCCGCTCAACGGTGTCGCGCACTTGCTGGCCGGTCAGGTCGACACCCCCATCCCGGCGATCCTCGACGGCGATGTGCCCAACGATGCGCTTGTGAAGGTCGGCGGCATCCTGGCATCGGTGAACCGGCGCGTCAACAAGAACGGATTGCCCTGGGCGTCAGCGCAGTTGGAGGATCTGACCGGTGGCATCGAGGTCATGTTCTTCCCGCACACCTACTCATCGTTTGCCGTCGAGATCGTGGACGACGCGGTGGTGTTGGTGAGCGCGCGGGTGAAAATCCAGGACGACCGGATCTGTTTGATCGCCAGCGACCTGGTGGTGCCGGACTTTTCGAAGGCGGCGGTGAATCGGCCGTTGGCGGTGAGCATTCCGACCCGGCATTGCACCCCCGACAAGGTCACCGCGCTCAAACAGATACTGGCCCGTCACCCGGGCACGTCGCACGTGCATCTGCGGCTCGTGAGCGGTGACCGCGTCACCACGCTGGAACTCGACCAGTCATTGCGGGTGACGCCGTCGTCGGCACTGATGGGGGACTTGAAGGCACTGTTGGGCCCCGGCTGCCTGTCCGGTTGAATCGTCGATGAGCTGCTTGCGCGAAGAGTTGATGTCCGTGTGAGCCACCACCCGGCCGGCGTCGGCGCCGCGATGGCGCTGACCTCGATGACCTGCGTACAGGTCGGGCTCGCTATCTCAGTGGAACTCATCGGCCGGATCGGCGCCGACGGCGCCGCGTGGCTGCGGCTGGTCTGGGCCGGCGCCATCTTCCTCGTGATCGTGCGGCCCCGCCCGTCCGCGTTCACGAAATCCAGCTTCATGTCGTGCGTGCTTCTCGGCATCGTCACGGCCGGAGTCACGATTCTGTTCATGGCCGCGCTTGCGCATCTGCCGCTCGGAACCGCAAGCGCGCTCGAATTTCTCGGACCGTTGGGCGTTGCGGTCGCGCACGGCCGGGCCCGGCTGCTGTGGCCGTCGCTGGCGGCCGTCGGTGTTGTATTGCTGACCCGACCGTGGGAAGGGGACGTCGACTTCGTCGGGGTTCTGTTCGCACTGGCGGCCGCGGTCTGCTGGGCGGCCTACATCGTCCTCACGCAGCGGGTGGCCGACCAGGTTTCCGGCGTCACCGGCCTGTCGGTGTCGATGCCTGTCGCGGCGCTGGTCGCGACGTGCGTGGCGGGACCGTCGCTCTTCGGTCACCTCACACCCGGTCTGCTGTTGAGCGGCCTCGCAATCGCGTTCCTGCTGCCTGTGGTGCCGTTCATTCTGGAGCTGCTTGCCCTGCGACGTCTGACCGCAGGTGCATTCGGCACTCTGATGAGCCTCGAACCGGCGATCGCCCTGGTCGTCGGCCTGTTGTTGCTGCACCAGGTGCCACACGCGTTGGCGATCGCCGGGATTCTCCTGGTCGTGACAGCCGGCGTCGGCGCTGCGCGAACGGGCGCACGCCCGCAGGCCATGCCGGCGGAGACACGTTAGAACCCGTATCGCAGGATCCGCGCCTTTCGGGCCATTGCAGGGATGTGTCCGGAAATTCTGGTGCTGACCCGGATCCAACCGGGAAACCGGTCGACCTCGGGCTCACCGGCCAGGCTCGTCTCCTCCACCAGCCGGAGGTCCGGATTCCACGTTTCCGGGTGATGCGCATCCTTGAAACCGGGATAGCCCCACTGCGCCGCGACGTCGTTGAACATCTTCTCCGGCGCGAGCTTGACCGCAAGTCTGCTGAACCAGCCGATGCGGCCGTAGTCGTTGAACCCCAACTCGCCGGTGCCGAAGTGCTCGGTGATCGACCGGAACAACGCGACGACCACGGGCTCGGCCAGAAACGCGAGCAATCCGTCGGCGAAAAGAAAGGTTGGCCGGTCCCGCGGGATGCTGTCTGCCCAGCCCGCCTCGGCGAGTGTCGCCGCGACAGAGTGCGCGTGATCGCGGGCCGGCAACACCTCGTCTCGCAGTGCGATGACGCGCGGCAGGTCAACGCTGTACCAGTCGACCGTCGGTGGTGGATCCGCCCGGAACACTGCGCTGTCCAGGCCGGCGCCCAGATCGACCACGACCGCGTCGGGGTGCTCGGCGACGAAGCTGCGCGCGCGCTCGTCGAGCATTTTCGCGCGTAGGGCCGATTGGCACACGACACTGGCCACCACGCCCATGCCGGCGAAGTCGTAGTCGATCTTGCCGACCACCTCGTCGGCCAGCGTGTCACCCAAAATCGGTCGTTTCCAACGGCTGTCGAGGGCGCGGGCATACAGCGTCAGGAAGGCGGTCTGCTCGATCGGGGTGAGCGCACTGACATCGGTTCTGGTGGTCACCGACCCTGCATACCCGGGTGAAAAAGGCTTGAACCGCGATCAGCGAAGCACGTTGACGGCCCGTGCGAACACCAACGCGATCGTCGACACCGCGACCAGTGCCTGCAGCATCATCATCGCTTTGGCACGGTGCGTCAACGGCATTGTGTCCGTGGGGGAGAACGCCATCACGTTGGTCACGCTGACGTAGAGGTAGTCGATGAATCGCGGCTCCCATTCCTTGGGCGCCGCGTGGCGCACGTCCATCTGCGGGAACAAGAAGTCGGGGTAGCGGCGTTTGGGCTGCCGCTCGACGACCCCGGCGCGGGCGAACGGGCCGCCGAGGTCGATCTCCCAGTACCAGATGCCGAACGCGATGATGTTGGTGATGAACACGGCCGCGCCGCTGCCGAGCAGGACCGCGGCGTCGTTGCTCACCTTCCCGGTCAGGATGTGGTAGTCCAGCACGGCCGCCGATGCGCTGTTGTCGATGGTGATCGCGGCGAGTAGCAGGATGCTGGCGACCCTGCCCACCTTCGTCGAGCGGGTGAGGCGGACGGGGTTGAGGACCAGCAGGATGAGCACGAGCAGCAGTTCCATCGCAATCAGCGGCCAGCGCGGCACGACGGTGTAGCGCTCCGGGATCGCGCGCTGCATGACGATGGCTGCGATCAGCGCCAGCAGCACCGGCCACCGGCTCTCCGGATTGCCGGGCCGAAGCCACGCCGGCAGCCTCTGCTCGGCCTCTTTCGCCATGTGTCCGGCCCGATGCACGACGTCGCCGTGCGCCTGCTGCCGTTCCGTGCTGTCGTCGGTCATCTTCGCCGTACGCTACCCGTCATGACCGACCAACCGGCCACGCTTTGTGAGGCCTTCCAACGAACCGCGAAGATCGATCCGGACGCGGTTGCACTGCGAACAGTTGGCGACACCCAGACCCTGACATGGCGCGAGTATGCCGAGCAGGTGCGTCAAGTCACGGCCGGGCTGGCCGCTCTGGGTGTGCGGCGCGGCGACACGGTGTCGCTGATGATGGGGAATCGCATCGAGTTCTACCCACTCGACGTCGGGGCGCAGCATCTCGGCGCGACGTGCTTCTCGGTGTACAACACGCTGGCCGCGGAGCAGTTGACCTATGTCTTCTCCAACGCGGAGACCAAGGTGGTGATCTGCGAGGCTCAATACGTCGACAAGGTCCGCGCCAGCGGGGCGTCGATCGACCACATCGTCTGTATCGACGGCTCACCGGACGGAACACTGTCCCTCGAGGAGATGCTGGCCGGCGGGGCGGACGACTTCGACTTCGAATCTTCATGGCGCGCAGTGCAGCCGGATGACATCGCGACCCTGATCTATACGTCCGGAACAACCGGAAATCCCAAGGGCGTGGAGATGACCCACACCAACCTGCTGTTCGAGACGTTCGCGGTCGCGGCGGTCCTCGGTGTCGAATTCGGAGATCGCATCACGTCCTTTCTGCCGTCAGCCCACATCGCGGACCGGTGGGGCTGCCTGTACAGCCAGGAAGTGTTCGGCACCCAGGTGACGGTGGTTTCCGACGCGCGGGCCATCGCGGCGGCGCTGCCCGATGTGCGGCCCACGATCTGGGGCGCAGTGCCCCGGGTGTGGGAAAAGCTAAAGGCGGGAATCGAATTCACCGTCGCGAAGGAAGCCGATGAAACGAGGCGGCAGGCGCTGGAGTGGGCGTTGGCAGTAGCCGCGAAAAAAGCGGGTGCACTTGTTGAGGGCAGGCCCGTTCCCGACGACGTCGCGGCCGAATGGGCTCAGGCCGACGAACTCGTGCTGTCGAAGCTGCGGGAAAAGCTCGGGCTGGACCAACTCCGGTGGTCGGTATCCGGAGCTGCGCCGATCCCGAGGGAGACGTTGGCATTCTTTGCCGGCCTCGGCATTCCGATCGCCGAGGTATGGGGGATGTCGGAGCTGAGCTGCGTCGCCTCGGTGATTCACCCACGTGACGCCCGGCTCGGCACTGTCGGCAAGCTGCTGCCCGGTCTCGAGGGCAGAATCGACGACGACGGCGAGTTCTTGGTCAGAGGCCCGCTGGTGATGAAGGGCTACCGCAAGGAGCCGGAGAAGACCACGGAGGCCGTCGACCCCGACGGCTGGCTTCACACCGGCGACATCCTCGAGATGGACGACGACGGCTTTCTGCGCATCGTCGACCGCAAGAAGGAGCTGATCATCAACGCGGGCGGCAAGAACATGTCGCCGTCCAACATCGAGAACACGATCAAGGCGGCCTGCCCGCTGATCGGCGTCGTCATCGCCCTCGGCGACGCGCGCCCCTACAACACCGCGCTCATTGTGCTCGACGCCGAGTCGGCCGGACCCTACGCCGCGCAGCGTGGCCTTTCCGACGCGTCGCCTGAGACACTGACCGCCGACTCAGAGTTGATCAGCCAGATCGCCGCCGGTGTGGGCGAGGGCAACGCGAAGCTGTCGCGGGTCGAACAGATCAAGCGCTTCCGCGTGCTGCCCACGTTCTGGGAGCCCGGCGGCGACGAGATCACGCTCACGATGAAACTCAAGCGCAAGCCGATCAACGAGAAGTACGCCGCGGAGATCGAGGAGCTCTACGCGTCCGAGTTGGCGCAGGCGGTTTACGAACCGCGGTGATACCGTGCGCCGCCCGCGAGCCAGACGACCGTGCCCGCCGCCGCTCCGGCGAGAACCGCCGGAGCGGCATTCATGGTGACGGCGCCGACGGCCACCGCCACGACGAGTGCGACGAGCAGCGAGACCACCTTGTGCAGCGGCCACGGCACACCGGCGATCGTCACCTGCGGAGTCTTCGAGGAGGCGATCGAACGGATGTGCTCGGCCGTTGTCATAGGTTGAGGATACTCCCCGAGTCAGGGTTTCGGGTAGCCGAAACACCCGCTCGCGGAGCGTCGTTCCCAGGTCGGGCACATAGTCTTGGGGCATGCCTCTATCTGGTGAATACGCTCCGAGTACGTCTGATTGGGCCCGCGAGAATGCCGAGCAGTACATGGAATCCGGTGGGACCGAGGGCACCCTGATGCAGGGCAAGCCGGTGATTCTGCTGACCACGGTCGGCGCCAAGACCGGCAAGCTCCGGAAAACCCCGCTCATGCGCGTCGAGCAAGACGGCCAGTACGCGATCGTCGCGTCGCTCGGCGGCGCTCCGAAGCACCCGGTCTGGTACTACAACGTCAAAGCGAATCCGCGGGTGGAACTGCAGGACGGCGCCGAAAGCCACGACTACGACGCGCACGAGGTTTTCGGCGACGAGAAGGCCGCTTGGTGGGACCGCGCGGTGCACGCGTGGCCCGACTATGCGAACTACCAGAACAAGACGGATCGGCAAATTCCTCTATTCGTCCTGACCCGGGTCGACTGACCGCAGAGTTATGGCACCATTGACCGATGTCCGCTGAACTGAGCCTGATCCGAAGCGCCGGGCCGCTGACCGCGGCCGATGTCGACGACGCGGTCAAGCGGATTTCCCGGGTCGTCGCGCCGACTCCGCTTCAGCTCAGCGAGCGGTTGTCCGCGACGACCGGGGCCACGGTGTACCTGAAGCGCGAAGACCTGCAGTCCGTCCGGTCGTACAAGCTGCGTGGCGCGTACAACCTGCTGATGCAGCTGTCCGACGAAGAGCGGGCCGCGGGTGTGGTGTGTTCGTCCGCCGGCAACCATGCGCAGGGTTTCGCGCACGCGTGCCGCTCGATGGGCATCAAGGGCCGCGTGTACGTACCTCGCAGGACCCCGAAGCAGAAACGCGACCGCATCCGCTACCACGGAGGCGAGTACATCGAATTGATCGCGGTCGGCTCCACCTACGACATCGCCGCGGCTGCCGCGCTGGAGGACGTGGCGCGAACGGGGGCGACGCTGGTGCCGCCGTTCGACGACGTCCGCACGATCGCGGGCCAGGGCACGATCGCCGCAGAAATCCTCGATCAACTCGACGACGAGCCCGACCTGGTGATCGTGCCGGTCGGCGGTGGCGGCTGCATCGCGGGCGTCACCACGTACTTCGCCGAGCGGACGTCGGCCACGTCGGTGCTGGGTGTGGAGCCTGCGGGCGCGGCGGCGATGATCGCCGCGCTGGCCGCGGGGGAGCCGGTCACGCTGGAGCACGTCGACCAGTTCGTCGACGGCGCCGCCGTGAACAGGGCCGGGACGCTGACCTACGCCGCGCTCGCGGCGGCGGGCGACATGGTATCGGTGACGACGGTCGACGAAGGCGCGGTGTGCACCGCGATGCTGGACCTGTACCAAAACGACGGCATCATCGCCGAACCCGCCGGAGCGCTGTCGGTGACGGCACTGTTGGAAACCGGCGCCGTCGAGCCCGGTTCGACCGTCGTGTGCCTGATCTCCGGCGGGAACAACGACGTGTCACGCTACGACGAGATCCTGGAACGGTCGAAGGTGCATCTCGGCCTCAAGCACTACTTCCTCGTCAACTTCCCGCAGGAGCCGGGCGCGTTGCGACGCTTCCTCGATCAGCTGCTGGGGCCCAACGACGACATCACGCTGTTCGAGTACGTCAAGCGCAACAACCGCGAGACCGGTCCGGCGCTCATCGGTATCGAGTTGGCATCGGCCGAGGACTACGACGGACTGCTCACGCGGATCGCGGCGTCGGGCATCGACGCCGAGGTGCTCGCGCCCGATACTCCGGCGTACCAGTATCTGATCAATCCGTAGATCTCAGGACCGCAAACGAGTGTCCGGGCAGCACCGTGTCCGCCTCTTCGACCGTCGGCTCGCCCCATGCCAGCACCACCTCGCCGCTGACCGGCACCGTCACCGGATCGACGCCGATGTTGCACGCAATCGACACGGTGCCGCGCCGCATGACCAGCCATTGTTGCGCCTCGTCATAGTCGACCGAAAGGTGTTCGAGCCACGGGTCGGTGAGGTCGGGTTCGCTGTGGCGCAACGCGATCAGCCGTTGGTAGACGTTTCGCAAGCGCGCATGCTCACCGATGTCTGCTTCGCCCCAGTCGAGTTTGGACCGTGAGAACGTCTGCGGGTCTTGAGGATCCGGTATCTCGTAGGCGTCCCATCCGTGATGAGCGAACTCGGCCTTTCGGCCCTCGGCGGTGGCCATTGCGAGTTCAGGCTCGGGATGACTGGTGAAGAACTGGAATGGATGCGACGAGCCCCACTCCTCACCCATGAAAAGCATTGCGGTGTACGGGGATCCGAGCGCCAACGCGGCCTTGATCGCGAGCTGGCCGAAGTCGAGGTTCTGCGACGGGCGGTCCCCGACGGCGCGGTTGCCGACCTGGTCATGGGTGCACGTGTAGGCCATCAGCCTCGTCGCGGGGATGGTTTTCTTGTCCAGCGGCCTGCCATGGCGCCGCCCCCGAAACGACGAATAGGTGCCCGCGTGAAAGTAGCCGTTCTGCAGCGTGGTCGCCAGCGTCTCGAGTGACCCGAAATCGCCGTAGTAGCCTTGGCGTTCGCCCGACACCGCGGCGTGGATGGCGTGGTGGATGTCGTCGTCCCACTGCGCGGTCATCCCGTAGCCACCACGGTCACGGGGCGTGATCAGCCGCGGGTCGTTCAGGTCGCTTTCGGCGATCAGCGACAGTGGTCGGCCCAACTGCTCTGCCAGAGCATCAGTTTCGGTGGACAGCTCCTCGAGGATGTGGATCGCCGTGGTGTCCAGCAGCGCGTGCACGGCGTCCAGCCGCAGCCCGTCAGCGTGGAAGTCGCGCATCCAGCGCAGCGCACAGTCGATGATGTACTGCCGGACCTCGTCGGCGTCCGCGTCGGACAGGTTGAGGCCCTCGCCCCACGGGTTGCTGGCCGACGACAGATACGGGCCGAAACGGGGCAGGTAATTGCCCGACGGCCCAAGGTGATTGAACACCGCATCGATGAGCACGCCGAGTCCCTTGCGGTGGCAGGCGTCGACGAAGCGTACGAGCGCGTCGGGTCCTCCGTACGGTTCGTGCACCGCGTACCACAGCACTCCGTCGTAGCCCCAACCGTGTGTGCCCGAAAACGCGTTGACCGGCATCACCTCGACGAATTCCACGCCGAGCTCGACGAGATAGTCCAGCTTGTCGATCGCCGAATCCAGCGTGCCGTCGACGGTGAACGTGCCCACGTGCAATTCGTAGATCACTGCGCCGGCGGCTGATCTGCCCTGCCACTGTCCGTCGGTCCAGCCGTGGGACGGCTCCCAGAGTTGCGATCGCTCGTGCACGCCATCGGGCTGCCGCGGCGACCGTGGATCGGGCAGCACCTGCGGGTCGTCGTCGAGGACGAACCCGTACCGGGCATCGGGTGCCGCGTCGAGGGTGGCGCGCCACCAGCCGCCGGCTGCGCGCTGCATCGGGTGCAACGTGCCGGCCACGTCCAGCCGCACCCGTTGCGGAATCGGTGCCCACACCGCGAACTCAGCATCAGACATTCGTGCGCTCCAGCAACGCTGCCGGCAGCTCGCCGAAAAGATCGACTGCCGACACGCGGTGCGTGAACGTGCGGCCGGTCAGCAGGTCGGTCCACCGCCCGTCGGGCATCCGGAGATCGGTATCGCCCCAACCGGTTTCGTCGAGGCGCACAGTCCACCGGCTGACCGCCACCACCACATCATCGCCTCGCGCGAACGCCACGATGTGCTCGCTGGCCGGCCCGGCCGCCGGCACCGGCGTGTAGCCACCGGACAGGAACGTGTCCGGACGACGACGACGCAACCGCAGAGCCGCTGCCGTGACGCGGAGTTTGGGATGCTCGAGCGCGGCGAGCGCGACCCGCCGGGGGGTGTAGTCGACCGGTCGGCGGTTGTCAGGGTCGACGAGGCTGTCCTCCCACAGTTCGGTGCCCTGGTAGACGTCGGGCACGCCAGGGCTGGTGAGCTGCACAAGCTTCTGGGCCAGCGCGTCGTTGCGGGCATGCGGATCCAACCGCGCGACCAACCCGGTGAGTTCTGCCGCGATGTCGCCCTCGATGACCACGTCGAGCCACCGGTGGACCTCCGACTCGAACTCGTCGTCAGGGTCGTTCCACGATGTGTGCGCGTCCGCTTCCCGGATCGCCTTGTCGGTGTAGGCGTGCAGCCGTTGCCGCAATTGATCCGTCACCACGCCATCTACCGGCCACACCCCGAAGATGTTCTGCCACAAGAACAGTGCGGTAGCCTGGTCCGGCGCCGGTGCGCGTTGCTGCCACGCACTGACGAATTCGGCCCACAGCGACGGCACTTGCGACAGCACACCGATCCGCGCGCGCACGTCCTCACCGCGTTTGGTGTCGTGGGTGGACAATGTCGTCATCGCGGTCGGCCACGTCTTAGCGCGTTCCTGCGCACGGTGGTGAAATTCGGCCGCACTCACCCCGAACCGAGTGGGTTCACCGCCAACCTCGTTCAGCGACACCAGCCGCGCGTCCCGGTAGAACAAGCAGTCCTCTACCGACTTGGCTGTCGCCGCACCGCACAGCTGCTGAAGACGAACCGCGGGTTCCTCGTGGGCCAACGCCGCGGCGATGAGGTCCAGCGGTTCGGCGAATTCCGCTGATGCTTCGGCTGTTTCGGCCATCGCGGTCGGCAGTACGGATGACAGGCACGCATAGTCGGACCGGTACACGCCAACCCTGCTCACCAGGGCGGCGACGGCGTCGGGCAGCCGGGGATGGTTGGTGCCGGCCGCCTTGACGATCGCACGGCACAGGCGCCGCAATTCGCTCGCGAGCGTGCGGATTACCACGCCGGCCTTGAGCTCGCGGGCCAGTACCGGCATCGTCGAATAGTTGGTGCCGGCGGAGTCCACCAAGGCGGTGAGCGCGGGTTCGCCGGTGGGATCGACGAACAGCCCGCCGATTTCGCGCAGCGCGTCGTACCCGGTGGTTCCCGCTACGGGCAGCGAGGGATCCAGCGGTTCGTCGGCGGCAAGGATCTTCTCGACGACGATCCATGCTTGACTTCCGGCGATTTCACGGAGCCAGCGCAAGTATCCGGCCGGCTGTGACAGCCCGTCGGGGTGATCGACCCGCACCCCGTCGACGAGCTGCTCACTGAACCACCGCACCACCTCGACATGGCTGGCGTCGAACACCGCACGGTCCTCCTGGCGCAGGCCGGCCAGTGCCGTGATCGCGAAAAACCTGCGGTAGCCGCACAAACCGCGGCGCCAACCGATCAGCCGGTAGTGCTGGCGGCCGTGCACCTCGGGTCCCGTACCGGAGCCGGTGCCCGGCGCGATCGGGAAGGCGAGGTCACCGAGCCGAAGCAGGTCGTCGTCGACGGTCAGGCCGGCGACGTCGTCGTCGGAGCCCAACACCGGCAGCGCCAGCTTGCCGTCGACACCGTTGTCCGGTGCCCAGTCGATATCAAAGAACGAGCAGAACTGCGATTCTCGGCCATGCCGCAGCACATCCCACCACCACGGGTTCTGCGCGGGCTGGCCGATGCCGAGGTGGTTGGGCACGATGTCGACGACCAGCCCCATCCTGCGGGCCTTCGCCTTCGCGGACAACCCGGCTAGTCCTTCCGCACCGCCGAGCTCGTCGAAGACTGTGGTCGGGTCGGTGACGTCGTAGCCGTGCGTCGAGCCCTCGACGGCGGTCAGGATTGGCGACAGGTACACATGGGTGATGCCCAGGTCGTCGAGGTAGTCGAGCAGGTTCTCAGCATCGGCGAAGGTGAACGGTTGCCCGCTCGACGGGCCGCGCATCTGCAGACGGTAGGTGGACACCACCGCGTGACTAGTCACGCGCTCTGCGCAGGACGATCACCGAGCGGGCTTCAAGCGTGATTTTGTCGCCGGCTCGCGCCACCAGATCGGTGTTCCCTTCGGGGTGGGCGGTATCGATGCAGGCCTTCCATTGCCTACCGTAACGTCGTTGCGGCACAACGAAATCAAGGTCTTGGTCGTGGCCGTTGAAGCACAGCAGAAACGAGTCGTCGACGACCCGAAAACCGCGGGCGTCGGGCTCGGGTATCGCCTCTCCGCTGAGAAACACCGCGATGCTCTTGCCGAAACCGCTGCCCCAATCTTCCAGCGTCATCTCCTGCCCGGCCGGGGTGAGCCACGCGATGTCGCGGACCTGCGCGCCGCTGCGGATCGGTGTGCCGTCGAAGAATCGGCGACGGCGGAACACAGGATGGCTCTTGCGCAGCATGGTGACCTTCTTGGTGAACTCGAGTAGCTCGGCGTTGCGTTTCACGAGCGACCAGTCCATCCACGACAACTGGGAATCCTGGCAGTAGGCGTTGTTGTTGCCCAGCTGGGTACGGCCCATCTCGTCGCCGTGGGCGATCATCGGGGTGCCCTGCGAAACCATCAGCGTGACAAGGAAATTACGTATCTGGCGGCTTCGTAGCGCGCTGATCTCGGGATCGTCGGTGGGTCCTTCGACGCCGCAGTTCCACGACCGGTTATGGCTTTCGCCGTCGCGGTTGCCTTCACCGTTGGCCTCGTTGTGTTTCTCGTCGTAGGAGACCAGATCGTGCAGCGTGAAACCGTCGTGTGCGGTGACGAAGTTGATGCTGGCGCCCGGCCGCCGGCCGGTGGCCTCGTACAGGTCAGACGAACCGGTCAGCCGCGACGCGAATTCGCCCAGCGTGGCCGGTTCGCCGCGCCAGTAGTCGCGGACCGTGTCGCGGTACTTGCCGTTCCATTCGGTCCACAGGCCCGGGAAGTTGCCGACCTGGTAACCGCCTTCGCCGACGTCCCACGGCTCGGCGATCAGCTTGACCTGGCTGACCACCGGGTCCTGTTGCACTAGGTCGAAGAACGCAGACAGTCGATCCACGTCGTGCAGTTCCCGGGCCAGCGTCGCGGCCAGGTCGAAGCGGAACCCGTCGACGTGCATATCAAGCACCCAGTAGCGCAGCGAGTCCATGATCAGTTGCAACGTGTGCGGGTGGCGTGCGTTCAGGCTGTTGCCTGTCCCGGTGTAGTCCTTGTAGTACCGCAAGTCCTCGTCTATCAGCCGGTAGTAGGCGGCGTTGTCGATGCCGCGGAAGTTGATGGTGGGTCCCAGCTGATTGCCCTCGGCGGTGTGGTTGTAAACCACGTCGAGGATGACTTCGATACCGGCCTCGTGGTAGTGGCGGACCATGTTCTTGAACTCTGCGACCGCGGCGCCCGGTTGCCGGAACGACGCGTAGTGGCTGTGCGGCGCGAAGTAGCCGAAGGTGTTGTACCCCCAGTAGTTCCGCAGGCCGAGGTCGAGTAGGCGGAAGTCTTGCATGAACTGGTGCACCGGCATCAGCTCGATCGCGGTGACGTTCAGCGACTGCAAGTGGTCGATCACCGCCGGATGGGCCAGACCCGAATAGGTGCCGCGCAGTTCCTCGGGGATCTCCGGGTGGGCCTTCGTCATCCCTTTGACGTGTGCCTCGTAGATGATCGTCTCGTTGTAGGGACGTCGCGGCGCGCGGTCGGAGCCCCAGTCGAAGAACGGGTTGATCACCACGCTGGTCATCGTGCTGCCGAGCGAGTCGATCATCGGCCGGTCGCCGGACGCCGAGTCGTCGTGCTCGGCTTCGGCCATGTCGTAGGAGAACAGCGCCGGGCCCTCTTTGAAGTCGCCGTCGAACGCCTTCCCGTACGGGTCCAAAAGCAGCTTGCTCGGATCGCAGCGGTGCCCGGCGGCCGGGTCCCACGGGCCGTGGACGCGGAAGCCGTAGCGCTGGCCCGGAGTGACCGTCGGCAGGTAGGCGTGCCAGACGAAGCCGTCGACCTCGTCGAGGGGGATGCGCTCCTCGGTGCCGTCCTTCGTGATCAGGCAGAGCTCGACCTGCTCGGCCACCTCGGAGAACAGCGAGAAGTTGGTGCCCGCGCCGTCGTACGTCGCGCCGAGCGGGTACGGCGCGCCGGGCCACACCGTCGCGAGGATCGGCCCGGTGTCCGGGGAGTCGGGCTCTTCGCGTGAGCGCTTATCGCGGTTCTTGTCGCGCGGGGCCATCATTCGACCCTATCGACCTCCGTCGGATGTTGCGGGCCGGGCACTCCGCGATCTGCGACCGCTCACCACCAACCCGTGGCCGCGCCGACCTGGCGTCCCAGCTCGTTGGTCATCGTGCGCACATAGGTTGCCGACAGGTGATGAGAATCGTGGTATACCAGCACATTTCCCTCAACTGCGCGGCAGATGTCCCTCTGGCAAATCGCGTCGCTCATGTCGAGCGCCGCCAGGCGCGGAAACTGGGCGACGTAGTCCAGCGTCGGGTTACGGTCGTTGAGCACGTCGGAGCGGTTCATGCCGCACGAGGCGGCGGTGCCGCCCGCAGAGAGGCAATCGGCAGGCTGAAACGGCTGACCGTTGCGCACCATCCACGGCGTGTCGCGGATGCCCAGGATTCCGATGTTGTTGCGGGACAACATGTCCCAGATCCCAACGAAGCTCCCTGGCATCTCGTCACCTCGCTGGCCGAAGCGTGGACGGGTGGAGTTGGTGAACACGAAATCGGGGCGGTCGCTGATCAGCTTGGTCATGACGCCGGCCACCCACTGACGGCACTGCGGGTACGGCGTGTCGCTGCCGACGATCCGCGGCAGCTCCTCGGTAGTAAGCGGACAGCCCATCTTCAGGTAGGTGACGACCTTGAAATGATGCAGCCTCCCGAGCGTGTCGAGCGCGGTGATCCAGTGCTCAGCGTGGGAGCCGCCGGCCAGCGCCACGGTACGGGTGGCCTGCTTGTCGCCGTAGACGCATTCGCGGATCTGCATGTCGCCGAAGTCGCTGATGCAGCCGTCAGTGGTGGTCGCGGGCAGATCCGTTCTGGCTTCGAGCACGGTGGGCCGCATCGGCAGCTTCGCGACCTTCACGTGGTTGACCAGTGCCAGGGCCCCCGGATAGTCGCGGGCGGACAGGCGCAGCAGCTCTGTGCCGCTGGCGCGCTGCACGGTGACGTGCTCGCGCCAGGTGAACGACGTTGCGGTCAGCGCGACCCCGAGCAGCGCGACCACGGATCCGAGAGCAATCGTCGGGCGGTTGAACCGGGCCCGCAGCGGCAGCCGCTCGCGGCGCGGGACCGTCGCGGTGCGGTAACGCAGGGGGTTTTCGACGAACCGGGTGGTCAGGTAGGCCAGCGCGCCGGAAATCAGCAGGACGACCGCGCCGTCGACGACGCCGGCGCGCGCCTGCCCCCTGTACGACAGCCAAAAGATCAGCAGCGGCCAGTGCCACAGGTACAGCGAATACGCCATACTGCCGAGTGCGACCAGGGGAGCGGTCGCCAGGATCCGGTTCGGCAGCGGCAACCGGTCGCGGGTCCGCGCGTCGGCCTGCCGGTTGGCCGCGGCCAGAATCATCAACACCGTCGCGCCCACCGGGATCAGAGCCCACGGCCCGGGGAACTGTTTGACGCCGTCGATGAGCGCTCCGCACGCCAAGATGGCCGCGAGCGCGACAGTGGCGAGCGCGGTGCGCAGCCACATCGGCCAGCGCACATACGGCACCGCGGCGCCGATCAGAGCGCCCAGCAGCAGTTCCCAGGCGCGCGCGAAACTGTTGTAGTACGCCGTCGCCTGGTTGGCCTGATGGGCGAAGATCGCGAACAGGAACGACGCGATCGTGAGTGCGGTCAGCAGGCAAACGAACGAGATTCGGAGGTGTTTGCCGAGCGACCGCCGTAACAGCACCGTGAACGCAAGGACCACAGCGAGAAACGCGACGTAGAACTGGCCCTGCACCGACATCGACCAGATGTGCTGGAGCGGGCTGACCGCCTCGCTGGCGCGCAGGTAGTTCGAGACGGTGTTCGCCAACTCCCAGTTCTGGAAGTAGCCGAGGCTTGCCAGGCTCTGGTCGGCGAAGGTCTCCCACCGCGTCTGCGGCTGGATCAGGATCGTCAGAATCCCCGACACGGCGAGCACGACGACGAGCGCGGGCAGCAGGCGCCGCACCAGTCGGGTGATCTCGGGCACCGGCGACAGGCTCGAACCCGGGGTCAATGCGGTGCGCAGCAGCGACCCGCCGAAGAAGAACCCCGACAGGACCAGGAAGACGTCGACACCTCCGGAGACCCGGCCGAACCACACGTGGAACATCGCGACCAGAGCGATCGCCACCCCGCGCAGACCGTCCAGATCGTGGCGATAGAAATCCGTTTTGCGATTGACAGGCGTCGGCGCATCAGGAGTGCGGGTGAGGGTTCTCATGGTCGAGGTCAATTTACCCAAGCCGTAGGCTCGGTCTCCGTGCCCGCGTTGACGCCCGACCAGATCGGTGCGATCGACGCCGCCCATATCTGGCACCCCTACAGCCCGGTGGGAGGGCATGCGTTGGCGCCGGTCGTCGCCGTTGGCGCGCGCGGCGCCTCGCTGACGGTGATTCGGCAAGGGAAGCCGGTCGAGGTTCTGGATGCGATGAGTTCGTGGTGGACGGCGATCCACGGACACGGCCATCCGGCGCTGGACGCGGCGATCACAGAACAGCTCGCCACCATGAACCACGTGATGTTCGGCGGGCTGACGCACGAACCCGCGGCCCGGCTGGCAGAACTGCTCGTCGACATCACCCCGGCCGGCCTGGACACCGTGTTCTTCAGCGACTCCGGCTCGGTGTCGGTGGAGGTGGCGGTCAAGATGGCGCTGCAGTTCTGGCGCTCTTCAGGCAGGCCCGCCAAGCACCGGCTGATGACATGGCGCGGTGGCTACCACGGCGACACGTTCACCCCGATGAGCGTGTGCGACCCCGACGGCGGCATGCACGCACTGTGGACCGACGTATTGGCCCGGCAGGTCTTCGCGCCGCAGGTGCCCACGTCGTACGACGCGTCCTACAGCGCGGCCTTCGAGGCCCAGCTCGCGCAGCACGCCGAGGAATTAGCCGCCGTCATCGTCGAACCCGTGGTGCAGGGCGCCGGCGGGATGAGGTTCCACGACCCCCGCTACCTGATCGACCTGCGCGAGGCCTGCACACGGCACGGCGTGCTGCTGATCTTCGACGAGATCGCGACAGGATTCGGCCGCACCGGGGAGTTGTTCGCGGCCGATCACGTCGGCGTCGCGCCCGACATCATGTGCGTCGGTAAGGCGTTGACCGGCGGCTACATCACGCTCGCCGCGACGCTGTGCAGCGCCGACATCGCGCACACCATCAGCACCCACGAGCCCGGTGCGCTGATGCACGGGCCCACGTTCATGGCCAACGCGTTGGCCTGCGCGGTCTCCGTCGCATCGGTGGAGCTGCTGCTCGGCCAGGATTGGCGATCCCGCGTGCAGGAGATCGAATCAGGCCTGAGCTTCGGGTTGCAGAAGGCGCGGGTGATGCCCGGGGTGGCCGACGTTCGGGTACTCGGCGCGATCGGGGTGATCGAGATGGCCGGGCCCGTCGACCTCGCGTCGGCCACGCCGGTCGCGCTGGACCACGGGGTATGGCTACGGCCGTTCCGCAACCTCATCTACGCGATGCCGCCGTATATCTGTTCGCCCGCGCAGGTCGACCGCATCACCTCGGCCATGGTCGCTGTCGCGGGCGGCTTAGGGTAGGGCGACATGAACAGCCGGATCGACACCTCACCGCTGGCGTGGCTCGACGAGGTCGAGCGACAGCGCCGCGGCGCTCGGCTGCGCCGGTCGTTGCGCACCCGCTCGCCGGTGGGCGCCGAGATCGACCTCGCGTCCAACGACTACCTGGGGCTGTCGCAACACCCGGAGGTGATCGACGGCGGCGTGCAGGCGCTGCGCACCTGGGGCGCCGGGTCGACCGGCTCGCGGCTGGTGACTGGCAACACGGAATTGCACGAGGAGCTCGAAGACGCGCTGGCCGAATTCGTCGGTGCGCCTTCGGCATTGGTGTTCTCCTCGGGCTACACGGCGAATCTGGCGGCGATCGTCGCGCTGTCGGGCCCGGGGTCACTGGTGGTGTCCGATGCGCACAGCCATGCCTCATTGGTCGACGCGTGCCGGTTGTCGCGAGCCCGGGTCGTCATCGCGCCGCATGCCGACGTCGACGCCGTTGACGCCGCGCTGGCATCGCGCGCGGAACAGCGGGCCGTGGTGATCACCGATTCGGTGTTCAGCGCGGACGGCTCGCTGGCGCCGCTGCTGTCGCTGCATGAAGTGTGCCGAAGGCACGGCGCGCTGCTGATCGCCGACGAGGCGCACGGCCTGGGGGTACGCGGCCAGGGCGGCCGAGGGCTTCTGCACGAGGTCGGTCTTGCCGGCGCTCCGGATGTGGTGATGACGACGACGCTGTCGAAAGCGCTCGGCAGCCAGGGTGGCGTGGTCCTCGGTCCGGCCGCCGTACGCGACCATCTGATCGACGCGGCGCGGCCGATGATCTTCGACACCGGGCTAGCCCCTGCTGCGCTCGGTGCGGCGCTGGCGGCACTGCGGGTGCTGATCGCCGAACCCGATCGCCCGCAGAAAGTGCTGCGCAACGCGGCCGCGCTCGCCGAGACCTGCGGGCTCACGGACAGGCCCGAGTCGGCGGTGGTGTCGGTGATCCTCGGTGCACCCGAGTTGGCGCTGGCCACGGCGACCGGATGCCTCGAGCGCGGCGTGCGTGTCGGGTGTTTCCGGCCGCCGTCGGTGCCGCCCGGCACGTCGCGCCTGCGGCTGACGGCCAGAGCATCGCTCTCCGACGACGAACTTGACACCGCGTCGCGGGTGTTGACCGAAGTGCTGTCGACGGCCCGCAGCCGCTCGGCCGGCGACATCAAGCACGGCGCGTGAGCGTCCTGGTCGTCACAGGAACCGACACCGGTGTCGGCAAAACTGTCGCGACCGCAGCGCTGGCGTGCCGCGCCCGGCTCGCGGGCATCGACGTAGTGGTGTGCAAGCCCGTGCAGACCGGTACCGCCGACGGCGACGACGATCTGGCCGCGGTCGAGCGGCTGTCGGGCGTCGACCGTCTCGTCGGATCGTGGCGCTATCCGGAGCCGCTCGCTCCGGCCGCCGCCGCGGAACGCGCCGGCCTTCCGCTTCCGAACCGCGTCGAACTGGATGTGCTGCTGCGCGTTGTCGACCACTCGCATCAGCTGACGCTCGTCGAGGGCGCAGGCGGGCTGCTCGTCGAACTCGGCGACAATGGCGTCACGCTGCGAGACATCGCGCACGACGCCCACGCCCCCGTGCTCGTCGTGGTATCGGTCGGCCTCGGAACCCTCAACCACACCGCGCTCACACTGGAAGCGCTTGCAGCGCAGAGCATTCCATGCACCGGCCTGATCATCGGGGCCTGGCCGGCCGACCCGGGCCCGGTCGAGCTGACCAACCGTGAGGCGCTGGCCCGGATGGCGCCGCTGCGGGCGGTGCTGCCGGCCGGCGCGGCGGCGCTGTCCAAGGAGGAGTTCGAGCAGATGAGCACCTCGGCCATCGAGCGGGACTGGCTGGTGGATCTGGTCTCCTGAGATGGTCCACTCGATCGAGCTGCTGCTGGATGCTGACAGCGACGCCGCCGTCCGGCGCATCTGGGCCAAGCTGGCCGACGCCGAATTGCCGACCCAGGCCGGCAACAAGTCGCCGACGAACCGGCCGCACATCTCGCTCGTCGTCGCCGAGCGGATCGGCCCCGACGTCGATGTGTTGCTGAGGCCGATCGCACAACGGTTGCCGTTACGCTGCGTGATCGGCGCTCCGCTGCTGTTCGGTGGGCCGCGGTTCACGGTGGCGCGGCTGGTGGTGCCGTCCGCCGCCTTGCTGTCGTTTCATGCCGACGCCCACGAGGTGTGCCTGCCTCACTTGTCACCTGGGCCGATGTCGCACACCGCGCCGGGCGCATGGACGCCGCACGTCACGCTGTGTCGCCGGATGGACCCGATGCAGCTGGCGCGGGCGCTGACCATTGTGCGCAAGCTCACTCGCGACATCCGCGGCGAACTGATCGGGATGCGGCACTGGGACGGCATCAAACGCGTCGAGCGTCAGATCATGTGATGCCCGCCGAGATCGACGTTTTGCAGACGCCTACTCGAACTTTTCCTACGAAACGTCGATCTCGGTGCGGGCGTGCGCCATTCCGTCGACCAGCAGCCGCAGCCCGAACGCGAACCGGGCGGTCGGATCAGTCGTCAACACCGACTGCCCGTCCGCCAACGCGGCTCCGGCGGCATCCCACTGCAGTCGCGACTGTTCGTCGGCGGTGAACCCGAGCACGTAGTACACGACGGTCCGAGCCGCCAGCTCAGCCTGCCCGGGCGCGAACCCGGCCTCGGTCGCAGTGACGGCGAGCCGGGCGACGAGCTGAGCCATCACGGCGGACTGGCCGGCGGCGAAAGTGGCCGAGACCAGTTCGGCACCGTCGGTATGCGACAGCAGCGCGTCGCGCAACTGGGCGCAGAGTCCCGCGACTCGGTCGCGCCAGCTGCCGGGAACGTCCTCAACCGATTGCAAAATCCGATCGGCCACGGCGCCGAGCAACGCCTGCTTGTTGGGGAAGTGCCAGTAGAGCGCGCCGGGGGTGACATCGAGCTCTCGAGCGAGCCGCCGCATCGTCAGATCGGCGATCCCGTATGCGTCGAGGAGCGAGGTCGCCGCGTTGACCACGTCGCGTTTGTGCAGCTGCACGTGGTTACCCTAACCTGAACACCGTTCAAGGCAGCGATGAGCCGCTTGCGCGAAGAGCAGACGGCAGCGATGAGCCGCCTGCGCGAAGAGCAGACGGTAGCGATGAGCCGCCTGCGCGAAGAGCAGACAGTAGCGATGAGCCGCTTGCGCGAAGAGCAGACAGTAGCGACGAGCAGAGAGCCAGCGAGGAGTGGAAGTGACCGACGTCCTGGACCTGGCCCGCGAGCGGGTGTTGGAGCGTGGCGAGGGCCTGACGCAGGACCAGGTGCTGGCTGTTCTGCAGCTGCCGGACGACCGGCTCGACGAGCTGCTGGCGCTGGCCCACGAGGTGCGCATGCGCTGGTGCGGCCCCGAGGTCGAGGTCGAGGGGATCATCAGCCTCAAGACCGGCGGCTGCCCGGAGGACTGCCACTTCTGCTCGCAGTCCGGGCTGTTCTCGTCACCGGTGCGCAGCGCGTGGCTGGATGTTCCGAGCCTGGTGGAGGCGGCCAAGCAGACCGCGAAGACGGGTGCCACGGAGTTCTGCATCGTCGCCGCCGTGCGCGGACCCGACGAGCGACTGCTGGCGCAGGTCGCCGCAGGCATCGAAGCGATCCGCAACGAGGTGGACATCCAGATCGCATGCTCGTTGGGCATGCTGACCCAGGAGCAGGTGGACCGGCTGTCGGCGATGGGCGTGCACCGCTACAACCACAACCTCGAGACCGCGCGGTCGTTCTTTCCGGATGTCGTCACCACGCACACGTGGGAGGAGCGCTGGGAGACGCTGTCGATGGTGCGCGACGCGGGCATGGAGGTGTGCTGCGGCGGCATCCTCGGGATGGGCGAAACCCTTGAGCAGCGAGCCGAATTCGCCGCGAACCTCGCTGCGCTGGATCCCGACGAGGTACCGCTGAACTTTCTCAACCCGCGGCCGGGCACGCCGTTCGGTGATCTCGATGTGTTGCCCGCATCGGAGGCGTTGAAGGCTGTCGCGGCCTTCCGTCTCGCGCTGCCGCACACGATGCTGCGGTTCGCCGGCGGTCGGGAGATCACGTTAGGCGATCTCGGCGCCAAGCAGGGCATCCTCGGCGGCATCAACGCAGTCATCGTCGGCAACTACCTGACCACGCTGGGCAGGCCGGCGGAGGCTGACATCGAGCTGCTCGATGACCTGCAGATGCCGATCAGGGCGTTGAACGCCACGCTGTAGTCATGGCCGGCAAGTTCAACGTCTACACCGGTGAGCCGGCGGGCACTCAGGTACCACAGGCCGCACGGCTGGGCCTCGAGCCGCCACGCTACTGCGCCGAATGCGGACGGCGGATGACCGTGCAGGTACGCCCCGACGGCTGGTCGGCGAAATGCTCGCGACACGGGCTGACGGACTCGAGTGAGGTGGAGACGAAGCGGTGAGGAAGTGGCTGGCAGTGATCGCGGGGATGACCGCCGCCGGCGTGGTGGCCGGCGCCTTGTGGGCTCTTCTCGCCCCGCCCATTCACGGCGTTGTCGTTGTGACGAAGTCCGGCAAGCGGGTCCACGAGTACCTGGGCAACGAGGCCGACCACTTCTTCGACTCCACCGTGATGATGGCCGGTCTGCTGCTCGGGCTGGGTGTCGTCAGCGCGGTGCTGGTGTGGCAGTGGCGGCAGCGCCGCGGCCCGGCGATGGTGATCGGCCTGATTGTCGGCGGCGTGGCCGCGGCAGCCGCAGCGGCGGGAACCGGTGCGGGGTTGGCCCGACTTCGCTACGGCCACATCGACATTGACAGCATCCCCGCCGACCATAAGATCCACTACATCACCGAGGCGCCCGGTGTGTTCTTCGGCCACAGCCCGTTGAATCTGCTGACGATGCTACTTCTGTCGGCGGTGGCCGCCGCGGTCACCTACGCGATGATGGCCGCCGCGTCGGCGCACGACGACCTTGGTGCGGAGCCGCCAGTCTCAGAGACTGTGCCCTAACGACTTTCGTTCTCGCGCCGCTGGTCGCGTGAAACATGCTCTGAGCGAGGTATATTCGCCAAATACACGATGCAACGCGGTGTATGGGAGCGGTCACCGACCGGCTACGCCACGGTGCGGTAAGTCTAACTGGGAGGACGAAAAGCGTCGATGAAACCGCCTCGGCCGCCCTCTGTTTCGTGCTTCGTAGCTGCCCAGCCGATCAGAGATGTGGGCGCGGCGGGGTTCGGCGTTCACGGGCTACCCGGCGTCGGCTTAAATCGCCAGATCGCGTGAGTAGTCGCCGTTTTCATCTCTGAGGTCATCGACGCTGGTCCCGCCGAACCATAAATCGGCTGGGTCACGCAGGATTCCGGCGATATCGCGGTCACCGTTGCGGTTCACGCGGGGTGTGGATCACCACCGCTATCGCAATGTATCGCAAAGATGACGGTCAAACATCTCTGACCGGCGCAGACAATCAGTCCTTGAGACTGTCGCTCAGCCGCTCGGCCGCCGCCAGGTAGTCCTCGGCGAACTCGTAGACCACCTGCTTCGCCGACTTCACCGAATTCATCAAGCCGACGCCCTGACCAACCCAATACGTCGCCAGCGCCTGTGCGCCTTCGTCGCCGTTGGCCGCCAACGTGTCGATGCGGCGCAGCACCGGCTCGCTGATGATCGACTGCAGCGGCATCGGCAAGGGCTGGGGCCCTCGACCGGATTCCCAGGCCTCGGTCCAGTCCGATTTGAGCTGGCGCGTCGGCTTGCCGGTCCGGCACGTTGACCGAACGGTGTCGCGTGACGTCGCGGTCAGCATCCGCTGCTTGGTGAAGGGCGCGGTCTCGGCCTCCTCGGTGGTCAGCCATACCGATCCGGTCCAGGCTCCTGCGGCGCCCATCGCCACCGCGGCCGCCATCTGCCGACCGGTGACGATTCCGCCTGCCGCGAGCACTGGGACCGGCCGGATGGGCGCGATGGCTTCGACGACTTCGGGCACCAGCACCATCGTCGTCACCTCCCCGCAGTGCCCACCAGCCTCCGTGCCGGCCGCGACGACGATGTCGACGCCGGCGTTGACGTGCTTGATCGCATGCTCTTTGGTGCCCGCGAGCGCGGCCACCGGAACGCCGTGGGACTTACCGGCGTCCATCATCGACTGCGGGGGCCGGCCCAGCGCGTTGGCGATGAGCCTGATCGGGTGTTTGAACGCGACCTCCATCAGACTCTCGCCGGCGTCGTCGGTGGTCGAGATGCGCGGCGGACGGGTCTGCGCCAGCGGCTCGATGCCGTGGTCGGTCAGCAGTGCATCGACGTACTCGCGATACTCGGCCGGGACCATGTCGGCGAACTGGTCAGAGGTCAGCCGCTGACCCTTGCCCACGGATGTCTCCGGCACGATGAGGTCGACGCCGTACGGCTTTCCCCGTACTTCTGCCTCGATCCAATTCAGTTCCTGCTCAAGCTGTTCCGGGGTGAGCGTGACCGCACCGAGCACACCGAATCCACCTGCGTTGGTGACGGCGGCAACCACGTCTCGGCAGTGGCTGAATGCCAGCAGCGGAATGTCGATGCCCAACAGGGACATCAGCTCGCGCGGACCGGGCGGAGGTTGTCGGCTCATCAGCCCACTGTAGGGCGATTCCGGTCGCGCCTAGGACGCGTCGGCGTACGAAAGCGGCCGGCGGTGCAACTTCCTGCCGGTGATAACCCGCCCGGCGATGGTCAGGAGCTTGACCATGCCCTTGTACGTCGAGGGGTTCAACAGCGTGGGCCACGTGGTCCGCACCAGGTGTTCGGACAGCGGCCGCCCGGCGAATCGCTCGCGCAGCCAGCGCAGCGTCATCGGCGCCGACATCGGGTGCAGCAGCATGTGCTCGCTGAACATGTCCCGGTGATAGGTGACGGACGCGCCGCCGGCGCGATAGTTCTCGGTGAGCTCGTCGATGTCGTCAACGGAGACGATCCTGTCGTGCACGGCCTGGACGACGAGCACCGGCGGGGTAGGCGTCTGCTTGCCCAGCTTGATGTCGTCGAAGACGAACTGCACCTCGGGCTCGTCAAGGATTTCGGCAAGCGGCCGGTCGACGAAGGAGTCCATGTCTTTGTTGACCATCCGGAGCACGGCCTCGACTGTCGTCATCTTCTCCAGCGACTCCAGCAGCTCGCGTCCCTCGTCGGTGGCGTGGCGCTTGATCACCCGGTCCAGCTCGGGGTACACGTGGCCGAGCGCGGCGACCACCATCGCGGGCAGGCCTGAGAAGAACGAGCCGTTCAGCCGGCGGAACGTGCTGCCGAGGTCGCCGACGGGGGAGCCGAGCACGGCGCCGACGAGGTTCAGCTCAGGTGCGTAGTCGGCGGTCACCTCGACGGCCCACGCCGAGGCCAGGCCTCCGCCGGAATAGCCCCACAACCCGATCGGTGCCGACGCGGACAGGCCCAGCCGGTCGTGGCTCAGGGCAGCGCGGAGGCCGTCGAGGATCCGGTAACCCGGCTCAATGGGCGCGCCCCAGATGCCCTGGGACCCCTCGTGATCCGGCACCGAGACCGCCCAGCCCTCGGCGAGGGCGGCCGCGATGAGCAGGAACTCGAACTGCGCCAGCGCGCCCACCGCGAAGGCGCCCTTCCGCAATGCATACGACGGGAAGCAGCGCGAGGCCAGTGCGTCGATTGCACATTGATACGAAACGATGGGGCAGACTATCTCAGGACCGCGCTCAGCAGGCACGAGCACAGTGGTGACGGTCGCCTCCGGCGCGCCGTGGCGGTCAGTACTCCGGTACAGCAGCTGCGTGGCCGTGAACTTCTGCGGAATCAGGCCCATGAACGCCAGCGCGATATCACGCGAGCGCAGCACCGTGCCGGGCTGCGCGTGCTCGAAGCCCACCGGGGGGGCGTAAAACGGATCGTCGTCCGGCAACACCGGACGGCCGCGCCGCAGGTCCTCGTGGGGCGCGCGGCCGATCCACTCAGCACCGGTCGTGGTGGCCAGGCTGGCAGATTTCATCTGACCACTCCTTCGATGAGCGCTCGCGCGAAGAGAAGACCCCTTCGTGCCACCGCGCATTCTTACTTAAGAACGCATTAAGAATCCAGTCCGACTCACCCGGGTGGGCGCAATGCTGCGAATTCATCGGTGACGCGGTACGAGGAGTCGGTGAATCGGTACAGGGCTGCTGGACGGCCGCCGCTGCGTCCACTGCGGGCGATCGTGCCAGTACGGGTGATGACGTTTCTGCGGCCGAGGACCCGCTGCAGGTTTGTCGCATCGACCTGGTAACCTAGCGCGGCACCGTAGATGTCACGAAGCGTGGACAACGCGAATTCCTTTGGTGCCAAGGCAAATCCAATGTTCGTATACGACATCTTCGCAATAAGCCTGCTGGCGGCGTGGCTGATCATCGGTCCGTGGTCGAACGCCATCGGCGGCAGCGCGCCGACGGGGTGCCAGCGGGTGTCCGCGGGCAACTCCGGCGTCGCGGGGGAGGGCACCAGCCCCAAGAAGGTCGAGGCGATCGTCCGATCTCCGGGCACCCGTGCCGGATCGGAGAACACAGCGAGCTGCTCGAGGTGAGCTATCTCACGCAGGTCCACTTTCTCGGCCAGCTGACGACTAATTGAACTGGTCATGTCTTCGTCGTTGCGCAGCCTGCCACCGGGCAGCGACCAAGCGCCACGCTGGGGATTCATCGCTCGTTCCCACAGCAGGACGCTCAGCTGCGGCTTCGGTGTGCCGAGCTGGCGAACCTGGAACACGACGGCCAGCACCTCGTGCTCGGTGCTAGTATGTGGCATGTTTTCGATTATAAGTCGAAAACCGGCGATGAGCGCTTGCGCGAAGAGCTGACAACCTGGATGAGCGCTTGCGCGAAGAGCTGACAACCTGGATGAGCGCTTGCGCGAAGAGCTGACAACCTGGATGAGTGCTTGCGCGAAGAGCTGAAACCTCGGTCCCGAAGGAGGCGGTGATGACGGTCCTTCAGGATGGCCCGGGCGGGTTCACCGGTGAGCGAGGCTTGTCCGAGCGAGACTTCGGGCATGTCGAACCGGACGCCGAGTGGGCGGCCGAGGTGCGGCGGCTCGCCACGGTGCGCGACGCCACGCTGCTCGCGCACAATTACCAGATCCCGGCCATCCAGGATGTGGCCGATCACGTGGGCGACTCGCTGGCGCTGTCGCGGATCGCCGCCGAGGCGCCCGAGCAGATGATCGTGTTCTGCGGCGTGCATTTCATGGCCGAGACCGCCAAAATCCTCAGCCCCGACAAGACCGTGCTGATCCCCGATCAGCGCGCGGGCTGCTCGCTGGCCGACTCGATCACCGCCGAGGACCTCGCGGCGTGGAAGGACGAGCACCCCGACGCCGTCGTGGTGTCGTACGTCAACACCACCGCGGCGGTGAAGGCGCTCACCGACATCTGCTGCACGTCGGCCAACGCCGTCGAGGTCGTCGCGTCGATCCCGGAAGACCGTGAGGTGCTGTTCTGCCCGGACCAGTTCCTCGGCGCCCACGTCAGGCGGGTGACGGGCCGCAAGAACCTGCACGTCTGGGCGGGCGAATGCCATGTGCACGCCGCCATCAACGGCGACGAACTCGCGAATCAGGCACGCAGCCACCCCGACGCCGAGTTGTACGTCCACCCCGAATGCGGCTGCGCGACGTCGGCGCTGTACCTCGCCGGCGAAGGCGCCGTACCCGACGACCGCGTGAAGATTCTGTCGACCGGAGGAATGCTCGAGGCGGCGCGCTCTACCCGCGCACGGCAGGTGCTGGTCGCAACCGAGATCGGCATGCTGCACCAATTACGAAGGGCTGCTCCGGAAGTCGACTTCCGTGCGGTTAACGATCGGGCGTCGTGCAAGTACATGAAGATGATCACCCCTGCCGCGCTGTTGCGGTGCCTGACCGAGGGCGCCGACGAGGTCGACGTCGACCCCGAGGTCGCACGGCTGGCCCGGCGCAGCGTGCAGCGCATGATCGAAATCGGGCAGCCCGGCGGCGGCGAATGACTGCATTGTCTGCTCTTCGCGCAAGCGGCTCATCGCCCTGGCACGCCAGCGCCGACGTCGTCGTAATCGGCACAGGGGTCGCGGGTCTGGCGGCCGCGCTGGCCGCTCGTCGCCGAGGGCGCCGAGTGATGGTGCTCAGCAAGGCGGCAGATACCGCGACGTTTTACGCGCAGGGCGGAATCGCGGTGGTGCTGCCCCGGACCGACGACTCGATCGACGCCCATGTCGACGACACGGTGACAGCGGGTGCCGGGTTGTGCGACCCGGATGCGGTCCGCTCGATCGTGGCGGACGGTTTTCGCGCGGTCACCGAATTGGTCTCTCACGGAGCGCGTTTCGATGAGGCTGCGCCCGGTCACTGGGCGCTGACCCGCGAAGGAGGGCACTCTCGGCGACGGATCATTCACGCCGGCGGCGACGCGACGGGTGCCGAGGTGCAGCGTGCGCTGGATCACGCCACGGCCACCCTCGATATCCGCCGCAATCACATTGCGCGAGAACTGCTTTACGACGACGACGGAATCTCCGGCGTGCAGGTGATCAACGACAACGGTGTGGGGATCGTGCATGCCCCGGCCGTGATTCTCGCGACGGGTGGGCTGGGCCACCTCTACCGTGCCACCACCAACCCCGACGGGTCGACGGGCGACGGCGTCGCGTTGGCGCTGTGGGCCGGAGTGCCCGTGAGCGACATCGAGTTCATCCAGTTCCACCCTACGATGTTGTATTCGGGCTCCGGGGGCGGCCGTAGGCCACTGATCACCGAGGCGCTGCGCGGTGAAGGCGCGAAACTCATTGATGCACGAGGTTTTTCGGTCACCACAGGTGTGCATCCGATGGGCGACCTCGCCCCTCGCGACGTCGTTGCGGGTGCCATCGAGGCCCGACTTGCCGAAAGCGGCGATCCGTGCGTCTACCTCGATGCACGCGCGGTTCACGGCATCTCGCGCAGATTCCCGACCGTCACCGCCGCGTGCCTAGCGGCGGGCATCGACCCGACCGAAGACCTCATTCCCGTTGTGCCCGGTGCGCATTACAGCTGCGGTGGTGTGGTCACCGATGTCGAGGGCCGCACCGAACTGCCCGGTCTCTTTGCGGCGGGCGAGGTGGCGCGGACAGGCATGCACGGCGCGAATCGTCTGGCGTCCAACAGCCTGCTGGAGGGCCTGGTGGTCGGTGGGCGTGCCGGGCGCGCAGCGGCCACGCACGCCGTGGCTCGGGGGCCTGTCGTTGCGGCGTCGCCCGAAGTTAATGCGCGTACCGCACTGTGTCGCAAGGATCTTCAGCGAGCCATGACCGCACATGCGTCCGTGGTGCGCGACGCCGAGGGACTGAGGAGGCTGGAGCGCGAGTTGCAAGCCGCGCCCGCTCGCTCAGCTCGTACCCGCTTCGACACGGATGACATCGCGTTGACGATGACCGCGCGGGCCGTCGTCGCCGGTGCGCTGGCGCGGAGCGAAACACGCGGCTGCCATCATCGCCGCGATCATCTCGATACCGATCCCGCGCAGGCGCGCAGCATCGCTGTGCGGCTGGCATCGGAAAGCCGTGTCGTCGCCGACCAGCCCGTGCCCGTGGCGGCCGGGGCCTGCCGCTGATGCATCTGTCCGAGCACGAGGTCGCCGAGGCTCGTGCGGTGATCCGCCGCGCACTCGATGAGGATCTTCGCTACGGCCCGGACATCACCACCGAGGCGACCGTGCCGGCTGACGCGAGCACCACGGCGGCGCTGGTCACCAGGGAACCGGGTGTCATTGCAGGGTGCGAGGTCGCGCTGCTGGTTCTCGACGAGGTACTCGGCATGGGCGGATACCGCGTGCTCGACCGAGTGGCCGACGGCGATCAGGTGGGACCAGGCACGAAGGTGTTACGGGTAGAGGCAGAGACGCGCGGAATGCTGACGGCCGAGCGGACACTGCTGAACCTGGTCTGTCACCTGTCCGGGATCGCGACTGCGGCTCGCCAGTGGGTCGACGCGGTCGCCGGCACCCGCGCGGTCGTCCGCGACACCCGGAAAACACTGCCCGGTCTGCGAGCGCTGCAGAAGTACGCGGTGCGGGTCGGCGGTGGGCAGAACCACCGCATGGGCCTCGGCGATGCGACGCTGATCAAAGACAACCACGTCGCGGCGGCCGGATCGGTGGTTGCCGCGCTGCGCGCGGTCAAGAGCGCCGCGCCCGACCTGCCGTGCGAGGTGGAGGTCGATTCGCTCGAGCAGCTAGACGAGGTGTTCGCCGAGCAGGTGGAGCTGGTGCTTCTCGACAACTTTCCGGTGTGGCAGACGCAGATCGCGGTGCAGCGGCGTGACGCCCGCGCACCCGGGGTCAAGCTGGAGTCCTCCGGCGGGCTGTCGCTCGAGAACGCACACGAGTACGCGGCGACGGGGGTCGACTATCTTGCGGTCGGCGCGCTAACGCACTCCGCGCGGGTGCTCGACATCGGTTTGGATCTCTAGCGTCTGAGAACGGCCCGCACGGCCGCCTTCGCCGAGCTCAACGCCGCCGCGTCGCCGCTCGTGCGCGACAGCACCAGCGCGCCTTCGATGACAGACACAACCGCGAGCGCGGTCTCATCGGCCGCCGGGGCGTCCCAGCCGTCCGCTGAGAGGCGCTCCGCGATGGCCGCGCACCAGCTCTGGAATGCGCGCGCCGCCGCCTGCCGGACGAGCTCGCTGGCGTGCACCGACTCGGTGGCGATGGGCTCGACGGGGCACCCGTCGCGGCAGTCCGCGGCCAGCCCGGCCGCCAGCAGGTCCAGCCAGCGGTCCACGACCGTGGTCACCGGAGCATCGCTGGTGAGCGCTGCCCGCAGCACGCGCTCGATGTCGGTGCCGGCGGACTCCACCACCGCCGCCGCCAGCTCCTGTTTGCCGCCGGGGAAGTGGTGATACAGCGACCCGGCCTTGACGCCGGCGTCGTCGAGGATCTGATTCAGGCCGGTCGCGGCGTAACCCTGGCGGCGGAACAGAGTGCCTGCGGTGTCGATCAACGCGACACGGCTGCGATCGGGGCGGGGCATACCCTTGACATTACTAGAAAGATCATTCAACAATCCTTCCATGCGGCAGCTGATGTTCGAAGATGTCGGTCGATACGCGTGGCGAGACGCGCCGGAACCCACAATTACGGCGCCGGAGCAGGCGCTCGTGCGCCCGGTGGCGGTCGCGTGCTGTGACTTGGACGTGGGCGTCGCCCGAGGGGTGCTGCCGATACCGCCGGGACACGCGGTCGGTCATGAGGGAATCGCCGAGGTCGTCGCGGTGGGCGACGCAGTCCGCGATGTCCGGGTCGCTGACCGCGTCATCGTGCCGTTCCAGATCAGCTGCGGCCAGTGCCGCGAATGTCGGCGTGGCACAACGGGATCGTGCGGCTCGCTTCCCTTGATGGCGATGTACGGCATGGCTCCGCTGGCCGGTCTGGACGGCGGCGGCTTCATGGCCGATCTGGTGCTGGTGCCGTACGCCGACGCCATGCTGATTTCGATCCCAGACGCCGTTGATCCCGTCGCGATCGCGTCGCTCTCCGACAACATTCCCGACGGCTGGCGCACCGTCGGCCCCTTCCGATCCGAGCTCGAGGCGCTGGAGGACAGTGACCGTCGCGTCCTCGTCGTCGGCCGGCTGTCGATCGGCGTATACGCCGCTGCGCTGGCGTCGGCGATCGGCGCTCACGTCGACTACGTCGACACCGACCCCAACCGGCTGGCCGCGGCGGAGAAGCTGGGTGCCGTCGCCCACGATCTCGCCACACCAGACCGATCCTGGGACCCGTACCCGGTGACCGTGCACACCTCCGCCGACCCGAAACTGCTCGCCGCCACGCTGCGTGCGACCTGGCCCGACGGGGTGTGCACCGATACCGGGGCCTACTTCCAGGGCCCAGTCGAAATGCCGCTCCTGCCCATGTACACCCGCGGGGTCCGATTCGTCACCGGGCGGGTGAACGCGCGCGCCGTGATCCCGGAGGTGCTCGAGTTGCTGGCCGCCGGATGCGACCTTTCGCCCGTCGTCGAACGGGTCGTGAGCTGGGACGACGCCCCCTCGGCGTGGCCGACGATGACCGGCAAGACGGTCTTCACGCGGGCATAGCCCGGCGCATCACCGACAGCGCCACCGCCGCGGTCGCGAACAACCCGGAGAAGACCCGGGCCAGCGCCGCCTGCCGGCGTGAGGTGTGCAGCAGCCGCATCAGCCGTGCCGCCAGGCCGGTATAGAGCCCCATCACGACCAGGTCGACGGCGACCATCGTCATCCCGATGACCACGTACTGGGGTAACAGCGGAGCCGACGGGACGACGAACGGCGGCAGCACCGCGAGCAGGAACACCAGCCCCTTGGGATTCGTGACGTTGATCAGAAAACCGCGCAGCAGCAACGACATTCGACTGCGATCGGGATGGTTCACATGTTCTATCACCGAGACGGTGGCCGTCCGCCATTGCCGCACAGCGAGATACACCAGATAGGCCACTCCGATCCACTTGACCACCGTGAAGGCCGCGGCGGATGCCGCCAGCATCGCGCCGAGGCCGAGTGCCACGACCGCCAGTTGCACCATCAGGCCGATCTCCAGACCTGCGATGCTCCAGTAGCCGCGACGGACACCGTGCGCGAGACCGATTGCCATCGACTGGATGGCGCCCGCCCCCGGTGACACGCTGATCGCAACCGCGGCGCCCAGAAACGCCCACCACAGGTCCCACGTCATCGCCGCAGTGTGCCCGCCGGCCTTCCCGGCAATCAATCAATTTTCATTCAGGTGCGTCGATCAGGGACAATCGATGTGATGGCTCCGTTCGAGATGACCCGCATCGACCTGCGCAACCGCGCGCTGGGCGCGGCGCAGTTGCGTGCTGCGCTGCCGCGTGGCGGTGTGGACGTCGAGACGGTGCTGCCGACGGTGCGCCCGGTCGTGGAGGCCGTCGCGCAGCGTGGAGCCGACGCGGCCCTGGAATACGGCGAGTCGTTCGACGGCGTGCGGCCCGACACCGTGCGGGTCCCCGTGACGCGGCTCGACGAGGCACTCGCCGCGCTGGCGCCCGACGTCCGGGCTGCGCTGGAGATGGCGATCGAACGGGCCAGAGCTGTGCACGCCGATCAGCGCCGCACCGACACCACCACCACGCTCGGTCCGGGTGCCACGGTCACCGAGCGCTGGGTGCCGGTAGCGCGGGTCGGGCTCTACGTGCCTGGCGGCAACGCCGTCTACCCGTCGAGTGTGGTGATGAACGTCGTGCCCGCCCAGACGGCCGGCGTCGACTCCTTGGTGATCGCCAGCCCGCCGCAGGCGCAGTTCGGCGGACTCCCTCATCCCACCATCCTGGCGGCCGCCCGGCTGCTCGGCGTCGACGAAGTGTGGGCGGCAGGTGGCGCCCAGGGGATCGCGCTCCTGGCTTATGGCGGCACCGACACCGACGGCGCGGAGCTGGCGCCGGTCGACATGATCACCGGCCCCGGCAACATCTACGTCACGGCGGCCAAGCGGATCTGCCGCTCGCAGGTCGGTATCGACGCCGAGGCCGGACCAACCGAAATCGCGATCCTTGCCGACTACACCGCCGATCCCGCGCACGTCGCCGCCGACCTGATCAGCCAGGCGGAACACGACGAGATGGCCGCCAGCGTATTGGTGACGCCGAGCGTGGACCTGGCCGACGCGACATCGAAAGAGCTTGCGGCTCAAGTGGAAACCACGGTGCACCGAAAGCGCATCACGGCCGCACTGACGGGCCGCCAATCGGCGATCGTGCTTGTCGACGACATCGACGCCGGCGTGCAGGTGGTCAACGCCTACGCTGCTGAGCACTTGGAGATCCAGACCGCCGATGCTCCTGACGTCGTCAACCGAATCCGTTCTGCGGGAGCCATCTTCGTCGGCACGTACTCGCCGGTGAGCCTCGGCGACTACTGCGCCGGCAGCAACCACGTGCTCCCGACGGCAGGGTGTGCGCGCCACTCCAGCGGGTTGTCGGTGCAGACGTTCCTGCGAGGCATCCACGTTGTCGAGTACGACGAGGCCGCGCTCAAAGACGTGTCCGGCCACGTGATCACGCTGGCCAAGGCAGAGGATCTGCCGGCTCACGGCGAGGCAGTGCGCCGGAGGTTCGAAAGGTGAGCGTGCCAGGGCAGCGCGTCACAATTGACGACTTGCCGTTGCGCGACGACTTGCACGGCAAGTCACCCTATGGCGCACCGCAACTCGACGTACCCGTGCGGCTGAACACCAACGAAAACCCGCACCCGCCCACGCCGGCGCTGGTCGACGACGTCGCGCAATCCGTGCGGGAGGCAGCGGCGAACCTGCACCGGTATCCCGACCGCGACGCGGTCGCGCTGCGCCGTGACCTTGCCGCCTACCTCACCGCTCAAACCGGTGTGCGTGTAAACGCCGAAAACGTTTGGGCTGCCAATGGTTCGAATGAAGTGCTGCAGCAGCTGCTCCAGGCGTTCGGAGGCCCTGGACGCAGCGCGATCGGATTCGTTCCGTCCTACTCGATGCATCCGATCATCTCGGACGGCACGCAGACACGCTGGGTGGAGGCGCACCGTGCAGACGATTTCGCCCTGGACGCGGTGACGGCGGTTGCG
Source organism: uncultured Actinomycetota bacterium (assembly GCA_963744085.1). Taxonomy (GTDB): domain Bacteria; phylum Actinomycetota; class Actinomycetes; order Mycobacteriales; family Mycobacteriaceae; genus Mycobacterium. The sequence goes on along the minus strand of CAVUSK010000003.1, from coordinate 122,727 downwards.
GCGATCATCGAGCACCGCCCGGACGTTGTGTTCATTGCGAGCCCGAACAACCCGTCGGGCCAGAGCGTCTCACTTCAGGATTTGCGGCGCCTGCTCGATGCGATGGACACCGGCATTCTGATCCTCGACGAGGCTTACGGCGAATTCTCCTCGGCGCCAAGCGCGATCGGACTCGTCGAAGAATACCCGACCAAGCTGGTGGTGACCCGCACGATGAGCAAGGCATTCGCGTTCGCCGGCGGCCGTCTCGGCTATCTGATCGCGGCGCCGGCGGTGATCGAGGCGATGCTGCTGGTGCGGCTCCCGTATCACCTGTCCGCGCTCACGCAGGCAGCGGCACGGGCGGCGCTGCGTCATGCCGACGAGACGTTGGGCAGCGTAGCCGCACTGGTCGCCGACCGTGAGCGTGTCGCGGACGCGCTGAGCCGCATGGGCTTTCGGGTGGTCCCAAGCGATGCCAACTTCGTGCTCTTCGGCGAGTTCGCCGACGCGCCCGCCACCTGGGGTCGTTACCTGGACGCCGGCATCCTGATCCGCGACGTCGGCATCCCCGGGTACCTCCGTGCCACCATCGGCCTACCCGCCGAGAACGACGCATTCTTGAAGGCCAGCGAGCATCTGGCGACCCAGCCCCTAGGAGCATCGTGACTGAGAGCCGCCGCGCCCGCGTTGAGCGCACCACCAAGGAGTCCGACATCGTCGTCGAGCTCGACCTCGACGGAACCGGAAAGGTCGACGTCGACACTGGGGTGCCGTTCTACGACCACATGTTGACGACGCTCGGCAGTCACGCCAGCTTCGACTTGAGCGTTCGGGCCAAGGGTGACGTGCACATCGAGGGCCACCACACCATCGAGGACACGGCGATCGTGCTCGGTCAGGCGCTGGCGCAGGCGCTCGGCGACAAGAAGGGCATTCGCCGGTTCGGCGACGCGTTCGTGCCGATGGACGAGACGCTCGCCCACGCGGCCGTCGATGTCTCGGGCCGGCCATACTGTGTGCATACCGGCGAACCGGATCACCTGCGCCACACCACTATCGCCGGTTCTTCCGTGCCGTACCACACAGTCATCAACGCGCACGTATTCGAGTCGCTGGCCATGAACGCGCGCATCGCGTTGCACGTGCGCACGCTGTACGGCCGGGATCCGCACCACATCACCGAAGCCCAGTACAAGGCGGTGGCGCGGGCGCTGCGCCAGGCCGTGGAACACGATCCCCGGGTTAGCGGCGTGCCGTCCACGAAAGGCACGCTGTGACAAAGACGTCCGTTGTGGTGCTTGACTACGGCTCAGGCAACCTGCGGTCCGCCCAGCGTGCGCTCGAGCGGGTCGGCGCCCACGTGGAAGTCACCGCCGATCCCGGTGCGGCCACGGCTGCCGAAGGACTGATGGTGCCCGGCGTCGGCGCATTCGAGGCGTGTATGGCGGGGCTGCGCGCGATCGGCGGCGACAAGATCATCTCCGAGCGGGTCAAAACGGGCGGGCCTGTCCTCGGAGTGTGCGTGGGCATGCAGATTCTCTTCGACCGAGGAGTGGAGTTCGGCGTCGAGAGCGTCGGGTGCGGCCAATGGCCCGGGGCGGTAACGCGATTGGATGCCCCGGTGATTCCGCATATGGGCTGGAACGTCGTCGAGGTCGGTACGGGCAGCAGGCTGTTCGACGGGCTCGACGCAGACACTCGCTTCTACTTCGTGCACTCCTATGCCGCGCAGCGCTGGGAGGGCAACCCCGGTGCCGTGCTCACCTGGGCCGCCCATCACGTCCCGTTCCTCGCCGCCGTCGAGGACGGTGCATTGGCGGCGACGCAGTTCCATCCCGAGAAGAGCGGTGACGCCGGAGCCACGCTCCTGAGCAACTGGGTGCGCAGCCTGTGAGCACGTTGATCCTCCTGCCCGCCGTCGATGTGGTGGACGGGCGCGCGGTGCGTTTGGTGCAGGGCAAGGCCGGCAGCGAGACCGAGTACGGGTCCGCGCTGGACGCGGCGCTGGGCTGGCAGCGTGACGGCGCTGAGTGGATTCACCTCGTGGACCTGGACGCGGCTTTCGGACGCGGCTCGAATCGCGAACTGCTGGCCGAGGTGGTCGGCACGCTCGACGTCAACGTTGAGCTGTCAGGGGGCATCCGCGACGACGCATCACTGACCGCTGCACTCGCAACCGGGTGTGCGAGGGTGAATGTCGGCACCGCGGCACTGGAGAACCCGCAGTGGTGCGCGAGTGTCATCACCGAACACGGCGACAAGGTGGCCGTCGGGCTCGACGTGCAAATCGTCGACGGGGAACACCGGCTGCGCGGACGTGGCTGGGAAACCGACGGCGGCGATTTGTGGAGGGTGCTGGAACGCCTTGACAGCGAAGGCTGTTCGCGATTCGTCGTCACCGATGTCACGAAGGACGGCACGCTCAACGGTCCGAACATCAACCTGCTGGCCCAAGTCGCCGAATGCACCGACGCGCCGGTGATCGCCTCGGGCGGTGTCTCCAGTCTCGACGATCTGCGGGCAATCGCTGCGCTGACCGAGTTCGGTGTGGAGGGCGCGATCGTCGGAAAAGCGCTTTACGCCGGATGTTTCACGCTGCCGCAGGCGCTCGCGGCGGTCGGGCGGTAGGCCGCGATGGCGCCCCGCACTACCGACCTGGACCGACTGGTCACCGAGGCCGCCAAGATTCTCGACAAGGCCGCGGAACGGTTCGTCGAGGGTCACGGTGCGGATTCGACGGTCCGCAAGAAAGGCAACGATTTCGCCACCGAGGTCGACCTGGCGATCGAGTGTGAGGTCGTCGACGCGTTGACGGCCGCGACCGGGATCGAGGTCCACGGCGAGGAGTTCGGCGGTGCCGACGTCGATTCGCCGATGGTGTGGGTGCTCGACCCGATCGACGGTACGTTCAATTACGCGGCCGGGCTGCCGTCGGCCGCGATCCTGCTGGGGTTGATGCGTGACGGGGAGCCGGTCGCGGGTCTCACTTGGCTCCCGTTCACCCAAGAACGATTCACGGGTATCGTCGGTGACTCGTTGCGCTGCAACGGAGTCGAGTTACCGCCGACTGAGCCTGCGGAGTTGGTCGACGCGGTGGTCGGGATCGGCACGTTCAACGTGGACTGGCGAGGCCGGTTTCCGGGCCGATACCGGCTCTCGGTGGTGGAACATCTGAGCCGGGTGTCATCCCGGCTGCGCATTCACGGCGCGACCGGCATCGACCTTGCGTACACCGCCGCCGGAATACTAGGCGGGGCAATCAGTTTCGGCGATCACATCTGGGACCACGCCGCGGGTGTTGCGTTGGTGCGCACCGCCGGCGGCATCGTCACCGACCTGGCCGGCAATGACTGGACACCGCAATCGCGCTCGGTGCTCGCGGGCGTGCCCAGATGCCACGAGCAGATCCTGGAGATTCTCACCGAGGTCGGCGCCCCCGAGGATTACTGATGGCAGATGTGGCGGTGCGTGTCATTCCGTGCCTTGATGTTGACGACGGCAGGGTGGTCAAGGGTGTCAACTTCGCGAACCTGCGCGACGCGGGGGACCCGGTCGAGCTCGCCGCCGCCTACGACGCCGAGGGTGCCGACGAGCTGACGTTCCTGGATGTCACGGCGTCGTCGTCGGGACGCGCCACGATGCTCGACGTGGTGCGGCGAACCGCCGAGCAGGTGTTCATCCCGCTGACCGTCGGCGGCGGGGTGCGCTCGGTCGCCGACGTCGACATGCTGCTGCGCGCGGGGGCGGACAAGGTGGCCGTCAACACCGCGGCGATCGAGCGTCCCGAGTTGCTCGAGGAGCTGTCGCGGAAGTTCGGCTCCCAGTGCATCGTGCTTTCCGTCGACGCGCGGACGGTACCCGAGGGGTCGGCGCCCACGCCGTCGGGCTGGGAAGTGACCACGCACGGCGGACGGCGTGGCACCGGCATCGACGCGATCGAGTGGGCCGAGCGCGGCGCCGAACTGGGGGTGGGGGAGATCCTGCTGAACTCAATGGATTTCGACGGCACCAAGGCAGGTTTCGATGTGCCGATGCTGCGGGCGGTGCGGGCGGCGGTGACCGTTCCGGTGATCGCCAGCGGTGGCGCGGGGGCGGTGGAACATTTCGCGCCCGCGGTTGTTGCAGGGGCCGACGCCGTGCTCGCCGCGAGCGTCTTTCACTTCAGGGAGCTGACCATCAAGGAGGTCAAGACGGCGATGGCGGCCGAGGGAATCGTCGTCCGATGAGCGCTTGCGCGAAGAGGAAAGGGCAGCGATGAGCGCTTGCGCGAAGAGGAAAGGGCAGCGATGACACTCGACGCGAGCATTGCGTCGCGGCTCAAGCGCGATGCGAACGGTTTGATCACCGCGGTCGCGCAGGAGCGCGGCACCGGCAAGGTGCTGATGGTCGCCTGGATGGACGACATCGCACTGGCCCGTACGCTGGAGACCCGCGAGGCCACGTATTACTCGCGGTCGAGGCAAGAGCATTGGGTGAAGGGCGCGACGTCAGGACACACGCAGCACGTGCATTCGGTGCGGCTGGACTGCGACGGGGACACTGTGCTGCTGGAAGTCGACCAGGTCGGCGGAGCGTGCCACACAGGGGACCACAGCTGCTTTGACGCCGACGTTCTGCTTCGTCCGCGTTGAGCTTGCGGTGCCAGTCAGGCCGACTGGCGCGCCCGCAGCACCTCCAGCGCTTTGTCGGCATGCGTGTTCATGTTGACCTCGCTGGAGATCACTTCCAGCACTTTGCGGTCGGTGTCGATGACGAACGTCGTCCGCTTCACCGGCATGAACTTGCCCAGCAACCCCCGCTTGACGCCGAATGACGACGCCACGGTGCCGTCGGCGTCGGACAGCACAGGAAAGTCGAAACTGTGGTTATCGCTGAACTTCGCCTGTTTGGCCACGGCGTCGGTGCTGATCCCCACGCGCGAAGCGCCCACTTCGGCGAATTCCTTTGCCAGATCGCGGAAGTGGCAGGCCTCTCGGGTGCACCCGGGTGTTCCCGCGGCAGGATAGAAGAACAGCACCGCAGGCCCGTCGGTCAGGAAGTCACTGAACTTGCGCTCGGTGCCGGTTTGATCGGGCAGTTCGAACTCTTCGACGAGGTCACCACGTTTCATAAGTGCACACGCTACGCCCGGCCCGACCCACGCCCGGAAGGTGGGAAGATACAGAAGTGACTTCGACCGCTGATCTGACCGTCACGACCACGCGCGAGCAATTCCGCGCGCTGGCGGCCGAGCACCGGTTCGTGCCCGTCACCCGCAAGGTGCTCGCCGACAGCGAGACGCCCCTGTCGGCGTACCGGAAACTGGCCGCGAACCGACCCGGCACGTTCCTGCTCGAGTCCGCCGAGAACGGGCGGTCCTGGTCGCGGTGGTCGTTCATCGGCGCCGGTACCCCGTCGGCGCTGACCGTGCATGACGGCGAAGCGGCCTGGATCGGCGTCACGCCGCAGGATGCCCCTAAGGGCGGCGATCCGCTCGCGGCATTGAGCACCACGATGGAGCTGCTGGCCACCCAACCGCTGCCCGATTTGCCCCCGCTGTCGGGAGGCCTGGTCGGGTTCTTCGCATACGACATGGTGCGTCGGCTGGAACGGCTGCCGTCGTTGGCGACTGACGACCTCAACCTGCCCGACATGGTGCTGCTGCTGGCGACCGACGTCGCCGCCGTCGACCACCACGAGGGCACGATCACGCTGATCGCCAACGCGGTGAACTGGAACGGCACGGACGATCGCGTGGACTGGGCTTATGACGACGCCGTCGCCCGCCTCGACGTGATGACCGAGGCACTGGGGCAGCCGCTGCCGTCGACCGTGGCGATCTTTGACCGACCAGAACCGATGCATCGCGCTCAGCGCACGCTCGAGGAATACGGGGGGATCGTCGAGCGGCTGGTTGGCGAGATCCAGGCCGGCGAGGCGTTCCAGGTGGTCCCGTCGCAGCGGTTCGAGATGGACACCAACGCAGACCCCATCGACGTGTACCGGATGCTGCGGGTATCCAACCCGAGCCCGTACATGTACCTGCTCAATATTCCGAAAAGCGATGGCAGCCTTGACTTTTCGATTGTCGGTTCCAGCCCGGAGGCACTCGTCACCGTCAAGGACGGGTGGGCCACCACCCACCCGATCGCAGGCACGCGTTGGCGCGGACAAACCGAAGAGGAAGACATTCTGCTCGAGAAGGAGCTGCTGGCGGACGAAAAGGAGCGAGCCGAGCACCTGATGCTCGTCGACCTGGGCCGCAACGACCTGGGCCGCGTCTGCGTGCCCGGCACGGTCCGGGTGGACGACTACAGCCACATCGAGCGATACAGCCACGTCATGCACCTGGTGTCCACGGTCACCGGCCACCTCGCGGAAGGCCGCACCGCGCTGGACGCGGTTACCGCCTGTTTCCCGGCCGGCACGCTGTCGGGCGCCCCGAAGGTGCGGGCGATGGAGCTGATCGAGGAGGTCGAGAAGACGCGGCGCGGTCTGTACGGCGGCGTAGTCGGCTACCTCGACTTCGCCGGCAACGCCGACTTCGCCATCGCCATCCGGACCGCGCTGATGCGCGACGGCACCGCATACGTGCAGGCCGGCGGGGGTGTCGTCGCGGATTCCAACGGTCCGTACGAGTACACCGAGGCGGCGAACAAGGCCAAGGCGGTGCTGAACGCGATCGCGGCGGCAGAGACGCTGAAGTGCCCGTGATCCGTATTGCCCAGCTGCTGTTGGTGCTGGCGGCGGTCGGATTGTGGGTTTCGTCAAGGCTGTCGTGGATGGTGCTGCGGTCGTTCGACGGGCTTGGCCAGCCACGCACGACGAGCTTGTCCGGCGGTTCATGGTCCACAGCATTGGTTCCGTTTGCGGTGCTGCTGCTGGCTGCGGCGGTGGCGTCATTGGCGGTTCGCGGCTGGCCACTGCGGCTGCTGGCGGTGCTGGTTGGCTTGGTCAGCGGCGGAGCCGGCTACCTGGCGATCACCCTGTGGACCATTCGCGACGTCGCGGTACGGGCTGCGCATCTGACAGATTTGCCCGTCGCGTCGCTGGTGGGCAGTTCTCGCCACTACGGGGGCGCCACGATCACGCTGGCCGCGGCAGTGGCGACGTTGCTGGCAGCCGTGCTGCTGATGCGGGCAGCCGTGAAAGGGCCGGCCCAGGCGGAGAAGTACGCGTCACCGTCGCAACGGCGTGCCGTGGCCGTTCGGGACGATTCGTCGGCCACGATGTCTGAACGGATGATGTGGGATGCGCTTGACGAAGGCGACGACCCAACCCGCGATTCGGCTAGCGAGGGTCGGTGAGGGGCGGCGTGCTCGCGACGGCTACCCTTTCGATGTTCGCTCGCACGCCGGCGCGATAGCGGAGGAAGGATCCGACAGGCCATGAGTTCGGCAACCGTGCTCGACTCCATCCTCGAAGGAGTCCGCGCCGATGTTGCCGCGCGAGAGGCCGTCGTTTCCTTGGCCGAGGTGAAGGCAGCGGCCAAAGACGCTGCGCCACCCCGAAACGTGATGGCCGCGTTGCGTGAACCAGGTATCGGCGTGATCGCAGAAGTGAAACGCGCGAGTCCGTCACGCGGAGAGCTGGCTTCGATATCCGACCCGGCTAAGCTCGCGCGCGCGTACGAGGAGGGCGGCGCGCGGATCGTCAGCGTGCTCACCGAGCAGCGACGTTTCAACGGCTCACTGGACGACCTCGACGCCGTCCGCGCCACCGTATCAATCCCGGTGTTGCGCAAGGACTTTGTCGTGCGGCCGTATCAAATCCACGAGGCGCGCGCGCATGGTGCCGACATGCTTCTGCTGATCGTGGCTGCATTGGAGCAACAAGCGCTGGCGGCCATGCTCGACCGCACAGAGTCGCTCGGAATGACCGCTTTGGTCGAAGTCCACACCGAAGAAGAGGCCGACCGCGCGTTGCAAGCCGGCGCGCGGGTCATCGGTGTGAACGCGCGGGATCTCAAGACGCTCAAGGTCGACCGTGATTGCTTCGCGCGTATCGCACCTGGTCTGCCGACAAACGTTATCCGCATCGCCGAGTCGGGCATTCGCGGCACCGCGGACCTGCTGGCATATGCCGGTGCTGGGGCAGACGCGGTGCTCGTGGGCGAAGGGTTGGTGACCAGCGGGGATCCGCGCAGCGCAGTAGCGGATCTCGTGACAGCAGGCACCCACCCGTCATGCCCGAAAACGGCTCGTTGAGCGATGAGCCGCTCGCGCGAAGAGCAAAAACCCTAGTGCCCGAGCTGTCCGACACCGAATTGCCGAGGTCCAGCGCGGCCGTCGCTGAACCGACCGCCCACGACCCCGATACCCGTGGGCATTTCGGCGTCTACGGCGGTCGTTTCGTCCCCGAAGCACTCATGGCGGTCATCGAAGAGGTCACCGCCGCATACGAAAAGGCCCGCACCGACCAGGAATACCTCGACACGCTCGATCGCCTGCAGGCGCACTACAGCGGCAGGCCGTCACCGCTGTACGAAGCGCGCCGCCTCAGCGAACACGCGGGCGGTGCGACGATCTACCTGAAGCGAGAAGATCTGAACCACACCGGTTCCCACAAGATCAACAATGTGCTGGGCCAGGCTCTGCTGGCGAAGCAGATGGGCAAAAGGCGCGTGATCGCGGAGACAGGCGCAGGCCAACACGGTGTCGCCACCGCGACAGCGTGCGCGCTGCTCGGGCTGGAGTGCGTTATCTATATGGGCTCGGTCGACACTGCCAGGCAGGCATTGAACGTTGCCCGGATGCGGCTGCTGGGCGCCGAAGTCGTCTCGGTGACGTCGGGTTCGCAGACATTGAAGGACGCGATCAACGAGGCATTCCGCGATTGGGTGACCAACGCCGATCGCACGTACTACTGCTTCGGCACGGCGGCCGGTCCCCATCCGTTCCCGATGATGGTCCGTGACTTTCAGCGAGTTATCGGTCTGGAGACGCGCGCTCAGATCCTGAAGCAGGCTGGCCGATTGCCTGATGCCGTCACGGCCTGCGTCGGCGGCGGATCGAACGCCATCGGCATTTTCCACGCCTTCATCGACGAGCCGGGCGTGCGGCTGGTCGGCTTCGAGGCGGCGGGCGACGGAGTAGAGACCGGCAGGCACGCGGCAACATTCACTGGTGGGTCGCCGGGGGCTTTCCAGGGATCGTTCTCCTACCTCCTGCAGGACGAGGATGGGCAGACCATCGAAAGCCATTCGATTTCAGCAGGATTGGACTATCCCGGTGTCGGCCCGGAGCATGCTCTACTCAAGGACACCGGCCGCGCAGAATACCGGCCGATCACTGACACCGAAGCGATGGATGCATTCTCCCTGCTGTGCCGCACCGAGGGCATCATCCCTGCGATCGAGTCCGCGCACGCCATCGCCGGCACACTGCCGTTGGCCGCGGAGATCGGAAGGGGCGGGATCATCGTTGTGAACCTGTCCGGTCGCGGGGACAAGGATGTCGCAACCGCGGCCAAATGGTTCGGCCTGCTTGACGACGAGGACGCTGCGCGTGGTTGAACCAGCCAGGCTGGCAGAGCTTTTCGCCTCGTGTCACCAGCATGATCGGTCGGCGCTGATCGGGTATCTCCCGACGGGCTATCCAGACGTGCCGACCTCCGTCGACGCGATGGCTGCTCTGGTGGAATCCGGTTGCGACATCGTCGAAGTCGGGATCCCGTACTCGGATCCCGGGATGGACGGCCCTACGATCGCGAGGGCGACGGAGGCTGCGCTGCGCGGCGGAGTACGCGTGCGCGACTCACTCCGAGCGGTCGAAGCGGTCAGTGACGCGGGCGGTCGTGCAGTCGTGATGACATACTGGAATCCGGTGCTGCGGTACGGAGTCGACGCGTTCGCTCGAGACCTGGCCGCTGCGGGTGGTCTGGGCATGATCACCCCAGATCTCATTCCGGACGAGGCAGCGGAATGGCTGACTGCCTCTGATAAGCACCGACTCGACCGGATCTTTCTGGTCGCGCCGTCGTCAACGCCGCAGCGATTGGCTATGACGGTTGCGGCGTCGCGCGGGTTCGTGTACGCCGCGTCGACGATGGGGGTCACTGGTGCGCGGGACGCGGTGTCGCGGACGGCGCCGGAGTTGGTACAGCGGGTGAAGGAAGTCTCCGACATCCCTGTGGGAGTGGGGCTAGGGGTGCGATCGAGGGAGCAGGCGGCAGAGATCGCCGCATACGCGGATGGCGTGATCGTCGGTTCAGCTTTGGTGTCGGCCCTAGGTGATGGCGGTGTGACAAAGCTTCGAGGGCTGACCGAGGAACTGGCTGACGGGGTGCGACAAAGGATTTCGGCGTGACAACATTTCTGGCTTCATTCCCGAGCCCACCGCAGGGTGTCTGGCATCTGGGATTCGTGCCGATCCGGGCATACGCGCTGTTCATCATCGTCGGCATCATCGTGGCGCTGGTTATCGGCGATCGCCGCTGGGTGGCCCGCGGGGGAGAACCCGGTGTCATCTACGACATCGCGTTGTGGGCCGTGCCTTTTGGGCTGATCGGCGGCCGGCTGTACCACGTGATGACCGACTGGAAAACGTACTTCGGCGATGACGGCGCCGGCTTCCTTGCTGCATTGAAGATATGGGACGGCGGCCTCGGGATCTGGGGCGCAGTCGCACTTGGCGGTGTCGGCGGGTGGATAGGGTGCCGTCAGCGCGGAATCCCGCTGCCTGCCTTCGGTGACGCCATCGCACCCGGCATCGTGTTAGCGCAAGCCATTGGGCGGCTCGGTAATTATTTCAACCAGGAGCTCTACGGTCGCGAGACCACGATGCCCTGGGGCATGAAGGTCTACGAGCGCCGCGATTCGGCCGGCGTGATCGATTATCTCAACGGCGCGTCGACTGGTCATGTCGAGAAGGTTGTCCAACCGACATTCCTCTACGAGTTGTTGTGGAATGTGCTGGTTTTCGTGGTACTCATCTACGCCGACCGCCGTTTCAAGCTCGGTCACGGCCGGCTGTTCGCGCTGTATGTGGCGTCGTACTGCGTGGGCAGGTTCTGGGTTGAGCTGTTGCGCGACGACACCGCCACGCACATCGCGGGTATCAGAATCAACTCGTTCACATCGATGTTCGTCTTCATCGGTGCGGTGGTTTACATCATGCTTGCCCCGAAGGGGCGCGAAGACCCAGCGACACTGGTCGGCAAGCCTCGCGAGCCGAAGGAGAAAGCACCGAAAGTCGCAAAAGCGAAAGTCGAGGTGCCTCAAAAAGTGGAGGCCGGTGAGGACTCTGCGCTGGTCGAGTGGACGAAAGAACTTGCCGCGGTTGCCGCGACGAGTGGGGTCGTCGCGGGGGTCGCCGTCGCGGCAGAACACGACGACGAAGACAAAGCCGGCCCAGATGGCGAGGCCGAACCGGTCGATGGTGACGCTGACGAAACGGCCGGGACTGCGGAAGACGAAGCGGCAGATTCCGCGGACGCGGAATCCGAGGTTGAAGAGTCTGAGCCGGAGGCCGAAGCGCCGGAAGAGGTAATTCACGAAGAAGGCGTGACAGAGGCAGCAGAGGAGCCGGAATCGGAAGCCGCGCCTTCGGACGTCGTTGCTGACGAAGAGGACGAAGCTAAGTCCGCCGAGCCCGAGGTCCCGACCGAGAAGGTCACCGAAGAGTCTCTTGCAGAGGTAGAGCCGGCCGAGGAAGCGGAGGCCGAAGAGTCGGCTGACGAGGTGGTTGAGGAGCCCGAGGCCGAGGGTGAGGAAGTAGCCGAGCCCGAAGGGTCGGCCGAGGGACCAAGGGTCGAGGAAGCGCAGGCCGAATCGCCTGAGGAGCCCGAGGCGCCGGCTGAGGAAGCGTCTGTACCCGAGGAGTCAGAGTCTGCGGAGGCGAGCGCGGAGGACATCTCGGTTGAGGTCGGGGAAGTTGAGGCCGAGGCGTCTGACGAGGTGGTTGAGGAGCCCGAGGCGGAGGGTGAGGAAGCAGCCGAGCCCGAAGGGTCGGCCGAGGAACCAAGGGTCGAGGAAGCGCAGGCCGAATCGCCTGAGGAGCCCGAGGCGCCGGCTGAGGAAGCGTCTGCACCCGAGGAGTCAGACGAGCCCGACTCTGCGCAGGCGAGCCCCGAAGACGCGTCGGTTGAGGACAAGGAAGAGGAGCCGGAGGCAGCCGACCAGACGGACGTGGCCGGCGACGAGCCAGACACCGAGGAAGCGGGTGATCAAGCGGCTGAGTCCACGGACGCGGAGGACGCGACGCCCGCAGCCGTCACTCAGGAGCCGGGCGGTCGCTCGCGACGCTGGAAACTTCCCAGGTTCAGAGGTCGTTTGAGGTAACTCGTCGGCGCCGCAGGTTTACTACCCGTTGGAAATGCGTTTGATGGCTTAGGGTTTGGTACCGATAGGGAAGTGTCGTCGGATCGGCAGCCCGTCGCCACGGCTCGACATCATCGCGATACCACGGCGGTCTCTTCTGAACCGGCATCGTCGACGGCGATTCGATACCCGGAACAGAGCCATTAAGGAAGCCGCCAGATGATTGCGACAGCCGATCGGCGAAGAATACGGCCACTGCCACCGCCAGAACGAACCGGTCGAGTGCGGCCAGTTGCGAGCCCCGGGGTCTATGAATGTATTTGACCTGACGGCGTGACTTTTGCTCGGCTTCGTCGAGACAGTGATGAGTGACAACCACGCTCCTGACACCGGACAATCTCGATCTTCACAGCACCCCGCCTCTTGATGATCAGTGAGCGCGCAAGTCATGCGGCCCGTGCAACAGGCATCGCATTTGCAGCGCTACGCGTGGAAGGCGCTGAGCTCATGCCCGCCCGAACTGCGAGCCCAGCGGGACGCGACTCACCCGGGGGACCGCAATAACAAGTCCCGGGCTCAATTATGCATTTGACATGAATATCCAAACGATTTCGGTGCACACCCTAGACTCAAAGGTGTTGGGGCTGTTCCTAACTGAACGTCGACGAATCGGCTTTCGCTAATGCGGTCTGGATACTTTTGACGCAACCAACAGAATCAGGTTCCTGAATGAAAGGACCAAAAATGATAAGTAGATGTGCAGTCGTTGCAACTGCCGCGATAACCACCGGGCTGACAGCTTCGCTACTAGCTGGGCCTCGCAACGCCGTCGCCGCGCCGGTAGCGAAATCATCGGTCGACGCGACAATTGCTCAACTGCAAGCCAACGGTAGTCGCGTGATCCTCAGCAAGATAGGCACTGGCCCGATCGAAGACTGCGCTGTGACATCGGTGCGGCCGATACGAACGACCGTTCAGACACCAATACCACAGGTTCGAGGTCCAAACATGGTGACTGTCAACACCGTCCACGTGGCAGTCATATGCTGACCTACAGAAGTTGCCCCCGATACCCGCAAGGTCGGGTTTCTGAGGACAGCTCTAGTTGCGCAACCATGTCAAAGATCGACACGGGCTACGTCATTGGCGGCGCGCTGGACAATCCGCAACCTTGGAACCTCGAAGTGCATCAGGAGCAAGACTCATGAAGAATATGGCCGGGCTGGCAACCTTCAGCATCATCGCTACCGCATTGACACTAGGCGGCATTGCATTTTCACCCGAGCGCGGTATCGCAATCACACCCACGGCGGGCGAGCATAATCATGTCTCGGTGACACCGACCGACGACGATGGCGGTACGGTGGTTCTACCCCCCGGCGGACCTGTATCCCTCTACCCGCGCGATCAATCGGTCGGTGGCGCAAACCCATTCGTGCCTTACGGCCCTAACCCCATGGTGCCGTATGGGGTGTGGACGGGGCTGGAGTACTGATCGGCCAGAGAGGAAGTGCCGGGTCGGCACCACAGGGTGCTCCGGTACTCGGATGAACTTCGTGCTCACGGGAGACGGCATCGAATGAAGCACTTGAGGCGGATTGTCGGAGGTGTCGGTACGGGCATCTTGGCGACGGGGTTCGCTTCCTTCGCGGTGCTGCCGGTAGGCATTGGTGAGGGAATCCGTTGCGGCACAGCAGCGAAAGCCAACATCGAGGCGGCGGTGGATGGCGTCGCGTACCTCGTCGTGGTCGGTGAAAATCCCGGCGCCGATACAATCGGTGTCGGCCCCGATTTGATCGGCGACTGCCTTGAAGCACGGTCGTCACGCCGGGCATGGTCCGAGTCGTTGATGCTGGCCGGTGCACTTGGTATGGCCGGTGCGGCAGTGATCAACCCGCAACGGACCCGACGAGTAGCCGTCCCTCCTCCGCGCGACTATTAGGTGTTGCGCCGAAAAGCATCCCGGTTGAACCCACGTTAAGCACCGCCTGGAGCGATCGACTCCAAAGGTCGCGGCGGTGGCCTCTCGATTCCGCATCGCAATGGTGGTGACGCACAACCGATTTGCCATCCGCGGCGTGCTTTTCCAGTTACGCGTCGAGCACTCAGCGCCGGTTTACAACTTCCTCGTCCCCGGCCAAAGCCTCCACACCTGTCGGCGTGACGCGAAGCGCCCCGGCACTCGGAATGTCGTAGAACAGACCGATCACGTTGAGCCCCCGCTGTTGTCGTGCCTGAGCGACGAGCGGGTGGCCGACGAGTGTATCGACCTGCACCGCGACATTCACCATACTCAGCTGGTCGACGATGTCGAAGCCGGCGTCCGCGGCCGACCGCGCCACCGAGTGGTCGCCGTCGGCGAAGGCGGCCAGCACGGGCTGACAATACACCAGCCACGTGCGAAGCGATTCGTCGCCGGGACTCGTAGCCGAACGTCGTTGAGGCAGTACCGCATTCATCGCGCCACAGCTGGAGTGTCCGCACACAACGATCGACGAGACCGCTAGCTTCTCCACGGCGAACGTGATCGCGGCTTCGATCGACGGGTCTTGACGCCCGCCGGGAACCAAGTTGCCGACGTTGCGGACCGTGAATAGGTCTCCGGGCCCGCTGCTTGTGATGATGTTGGGCACGATTCGTGAGTCCGTGCAGGTAATGAACAGCGTCTCGGGCTGTTGCGCATGAGTCAGCGGCTTCATGTGCGGACGCAGGTACGGAGCGGTGCGACGGTGGTACACGGCCAATCCGTCGAGCACGGGTCGCGTACTGTCGTTTCCGTGTCCGTTGCCGCTCGAGATCTGCCATGAACTCCAAGGCGCCACACCGATTCGCTTGTCGAGAGCGAATCCCCGCGCCGGCGGTCGGGTTACCGCATCGCTGATGTCGATGGCCCCGACATCGTGCATTTCTACAGTGCCGCCCGATCCGCGATGCCGATGCTGCCATTCGTCGATCGCCTCGTACGCTGCTCGATCGATGAAGTCAACCGAAAGCTCGACGGTGACTGCCGTCCCAGGCGGGATGGTCGCCAGCACGCCGGTGAGCCGGGGAAGGGACAGAAAGCTGCACGAGCCGTCGACGACTACCCGCCATGCGTCGTCGCCTGCCGGTTCGGCGTGGATGCGTGCCCGCACCACCCGCCACACAGTCAATATGACCGCGAGCGCGAGCCCGATGAGCACGCCCTGTAGCAGATTGAGGAAGATCACGCCGACAACGGTGACGATATATATCGCGAGATCCCCTGTGTGCAAGGCAGTTTTGATGTGTGCCCACTTGACCAACTGCACACCTATCACAACGAGCAAGCCCGCCAACGCCGACACGGGGATCTGTTCGACCAAGGCCACGAACGGCAGCGCGAACAGCAGCACCCAGATGCCGTGGAGAATGGCCGACGCCCGAGTCGTCGCGCCCGCAGCGACGTTTGTCGAGCTGCGCAAGATCACGCCGGTGATCGGCAGTCCACCGATCGTTCCTGACGTGATGTTGGCTACGCCTTGCCCGACCATCTCGCGGTTGAAGTCGGTTCGCTTACCGTGGTGCATCCTGTCGAGGGACACCGCGGACAACAGGCTCTCGACGCTGGCGATGAGGAAGAGGGTGACGACGCCCATCGCAAACGCACCCCACTTCCCTTCAGGCAAACCCGGCAACTGAAGCGCATCGATCAATGACCCGTCGATCTTGATGCGGTCGACATCCATCGCGAAGACCACGGAGATGAAAGTCGCGCCGACAACCGCGACGAGTTGGCCGGGAACCTTGCGGATCCAGCCGGGTACCCAGCGCCAAACAACCAGCGTGCCGATCACCAGCGCGCCGAGGAGAAAGTCGCTGCCGTGCGCGTCGAGCAGCTGGCCGGGCAGTTCGACCAGATTGATCCACGCTGAGGTCTGCGACGTTCCCCCCAGCAGGACATGCACCTGCTGCAGCGCGATCGTGAGGCCTATGCCGGCCAACATCGCGTGCACGACGACAGGCGAGATCGCCAGCGCAGCTCGGGCCACGCGGCTCAGCCCGAGGAGAACCTGCAGGATTCCCGCGATGACGGTGATCGAGCACGTCACCGCCCAGCCGAATTCTGTGATCAGGCCTGCGACGACGACGGTCAGCCCGGCCGCGGGACCGCTCACCTGCAGCGGTGACCCGCCGACGGTGCCTGCGACGATGCCGCCGACAATCGCGGCAATGATGCCGGCGAGTACCGGCGCGTTGGAGGCAACAGCGATGCCGATCGACAAGGGAAGCGCTACGAGAAACACCACCAATGACGCCGGAACGTCATACCGCAGGATTGGGCGGAGACGGTCGAATCGGTTCGCCGAGGGTGCACCGCCGACGTCACGTTTCGTCAGCTCTGCGGTTCTCTGAATGGGTCGCTCCCCTCATGCACGGTCACGGCGTCAAGGCTTATGTGTCGCAAATGCCTGTAGTACCTGAATTAAGTGATGTCTGCCGCCATAGGCCAACGTATGGACGGTGCAGAATCCGCGTCAAGCAATTACGTCGAACGCATACAGAGCACAAATAATTTTCAAGCTTCTTCGTGTAAAGCCAGGTGGTCCTCGTGACCGTCGACACTTGCAGCCGGACATGAAGCGTGAACAGGTTTAATAGGAGAAATATATGAGATGCGTGACAGCCACATATGCAATATGGACTATGGAAGTATGCCAACGCTGTCCGTGCCCGCACGCCACCTACGTCCCCGCCAAGCCATCCTCGGGCAGCTCCCGCGAATGCACCGTGCCGACGGATCGCCGATACGTGTCTTGCTCGTGGACGACGAGCCGGCGCTGACGAACTTGGTCAAGATGGCACTCCACTACGAGGGATGGACCGTAGACGTAGCGCACAGTGGGCAGGAAGCGGTCAGCAAGTTCAACGAATCCGAACCGGACGTGCTTGTTCTCGACATCATGCTGCCCGATATCGACGGCATCGAGATCCTGCAACGGGTACGCGAGGCCGAAACCTATACGCCAATCCTGTTCCTGACCGCGCGAGACTCGGTGATGGATCGCGTGTCCGGCCTCACCGCGGGGGCCGACGATTACATGACGAAGCCGTTCAGCCTAGAGGAGCTAGTCGCCCGGCTGCGCGGTTTGCTTCGCCGGTCAAGTGTCACCGCGGCACCGGAGGACGAGGTGCTCAAGATCGGAGATCTGGTTTTGGACGGCGCGAGCCGCGAGGTGACCCGTGCTGGTGAGACTATTGCCGTCACCGCAACGGAGTTCGAGCTGCTGCGCTACATGATGCGCAACCCCAAGCGAGCGCTGAGCAGGGCCGAAATTCTGAACCGGGTGTGGAATTACGGCTTTGGAGGCCGGACAAGCATCGTCGACCTTTACGTGTCCTATCTACGGAAAAAGATTGATGCCGGCCGAGAGCCGATGCTTCACACCGTCCGCGGTGTCGGATACATCCTGCGGCCGCCGCGATGACGCGATTGCAGGTGGTTCGCCGATGGTGGCCGCGGTCGTTGCGCAGACAGCTGATCCTGGGCGTGACCATAGTGGTGTCTACCGTGCTTATGGCGGTCGGTGCGGCCTCGGTGCTGATCCTGCGTGGCTACGTGATGAGCTTGATCGACTCGGAGGTATCGCGATCGCTGGCCTCGTCGAGTCAATCCTTCGAACACGACCGCGCATTCGTCGGCCAAGTCCAGGGCAGCGTGTGCGCGGTACTGCGCGAGGGCGCAGTCGTGTATGCGGCCCTGGTCGCCGGCGACGAGCCTGCGCCCGCACCGTCGGAAGCGGTCTCTGCCATCGAGTCACAGTCGTGGACAGACGGGCCGCCACGCACGGTGAAGCTGGCTGGCTTGGGTTCCTACCGTATGCAAAGTCGGCAGTTGCCCGACGGCAATGTGATCGTCTCCGGGGTGTCGCTCGAGCAAGTGAAGTCGGCCCTGGCCCAGAAGACGCTAATTACTGGCGGACTCATCACGGTGGCATTGGTGGTGACGGCGGTGGGCACTTTCCTCGTGGTGCGGTATGCGCTTCGGCCTCTGCGCCGGGTCGCCGCTACCGCGGCCAAGGCGGCAACCTTGGCCCTCGACGACAACCAGAGGATCACGGCGCGGGTTCGAGAGGACGATACGCATCCCGACAATGAGGTCGGAATGGTGGGCCATACGCTGAATCGGCTGCTGGACAACGTGGATTCGGCTCTTGCCCAACGCGCGGAGTCCGACCGGCGAATGCGCCAGTTTCTCGCGGATGCGAGCCACGAATTGCGCACACCGTTGGCGGCAATCCAGGGCTATGCCGAGCTCACCCGGCAGGACAGTGCAGAGCTGCCGGCCACGACGGAATACGCGTTGGCTCGCGTCGAGTCGGAAGCAGTGCGGATGGCATCCCTGGTGAGCGAACTGTTGTTGCTGTCGCGCCTCGAAGAAGGCCAGGACTTGGAGAACGACATCGTCGACCTTGTCGACCTCACAATCGACGCGGTCAACGACGCGGCGGTGTCCGGGCCACGCCACCGCTGGCTGACGGACCTACCTGATGAGCCCGTGTGGGTGCGCGGGGATCGAGCACGGCTGCACCAGCTCGTCACAAATCTGCTGAGCAATGCTCGAGTGCACACTCCAGAAGGCGTCACCGTTACGACGGCGATCACCCGTACGGGGTCCTGCGCCGAGCTGAGCGTGGCGGATAACGGACCCGATATCGACAAGGAACTGTTGCCGCATCTGTTCGAGAGGTTCGTGCGTGCGGACAAGGCGAGATCTCATGACTCGGGCGGCAAAGGCCTGGGGCTGGCGATCGTCGCGTCGATCGTGGAGGCTCATCACGGTTCGGTGACTGCCGAGTCGTCCGGCGGGCAGACCATTTTCCGCGTGCGCCTGCTGATGATCGAGGAGCCCATCGAGGAGACCGCGGAATTGATGGCGCACTAGCTGCACTCCGGCGAGTTAACTGACGAATCATCCGGCTCGTCGAATAATTGCGCTGCTCTATCGTACCGCTCAGCAACATTATTTGCAGTCGATATGAATGTGTAGCGGACGACCGTGAGCACTTTTAGTCTGGAGTCGTGAGAAGAGTTTCGAATGAAACGGGACGGGATATCCGAACCCTTGAAATTCGGTAACTGGCAATCGGAAATACCGTAACGCGGTGCCACAATCAACGGGCTCGAAGGAGATCATGAAAATGACGAAGTGCGCAATCGCCACGGTTGCCGGCACCGTACTGGCAGCGCTGTCGATGGCCTTGGCCGCTCCTGGCGTCGCCGCGACGACAGGGCCGAGTACCCAAGCCGGCCAGCCCCCTGGCCACCAAACCGGCGGCGCCGCGCACGCCTGGTTTAGCAAACCCGGCCAGACGCACCACGGGACTTACCAGAACGACAACCCGCGTCAGTCGGCATCCCGGCGATAACGACGGCGCGTTTCGAGGGATGGGGGGCACCGAGGGGTGCCCCTCATCTCGTGTCTGGCCGCCTTTCGCTGAGTACCATGCGCATATGAGTGATCCGTCGCAGTTCGGCAGCAGCGGAGGCGAGTACCGGCCGCCGCAGGAACCGCCGCCGCCCACGGGTTATCCGTTCCCGCCGCCTTATCCCTACGTTGACCCCGCCGCGCCGTACGGCCGACATCCCGTCACGGGCGAGCCGTACTCCGATAAGTCCAAAGTCGTTGCGGCTCTTCTACAGTTGATAGGACTTTTCGGTTTCGTGGGTATCGGCCGCATGTACCTGGGCGAGGTTGGATACGGCATCGCACAGCTGATCGTGGGTTTTGTCACCTGCTTTATCGGCGCGTGGGTATGGGGTGTGATCGACGCGATCCTGATACTGACTGACAATGTGCGGGATGCACAGGGACGTCCGCTGCGTGACTGAACCCACCGCCGGGTTCAACCGGCGTGCAAGAGTATTCGCCACCCTGGCAACCGGCGCTGCGGCAGCAGGGGCGCTCGCCTGCGTCGGCATTGCCGACCCGCACAACCGCGGCTCGTTGTTTCCGGCCTGCCCGTTCAAACTCCTCACGGGCTGGAACTGCCCCGCCTGCGGTGGCCTACGAATGACCCATGACCTGCTGCACGCGAATCTGCCGGCAGCGGTCGTCGACAATGTCTTCCTACTCGCCGGAATCCCAGCGCTTCTCGGATGGTTCTTGTGGCGCCGCTCCAGCGGCAAGGCACCGGTGACGCGAGCAGCTGTGGTCGTCGTCATCGTCGCCATAGTCGCCTGGACGGTGATCCGAAACGTGCCAGGCTTTCCGCTGGTCCCAACGCTTTACGACGGGTAGGACTATGCTCGGAATCCGTGAATAGACGCGGAAAGATCGTCTGCACACTGGGCCCGGCCACCACCTCCGACGAGACGGTGCGGGCGCTCGTCGAGGCGGGCATGGACGTCGCCCGCATGAATTTCAGCCACGGTGAACACGCCGACCACAAGGCCGCCTATGACCGGGTTCGCGCCGCGTCGGATATGACGGGCCGCGCGGTGGGGGTGCTCGGCGACCTCCAAGGACCCAAGATCCGGCTCGGCCGATTCGCTGCTGGACACGCGTTCTGGCAGAGCGGCGACACCGTGCGGATCACCGTCGAGGAGTGCGAAGGCACGCACGACCGCGTGTCGACCACCTACAAGCAACTCGCCCACGATGCCGTGCCCGGCGACCGCCTGCTCGTCGACGACGGCAAGGTCGGACTTGTCGTCGAGGGCATCGATGCCGCTGACGTGGTGTGCACCGTCACCGAGGGCGGACCGGTATCCAACAACAAGGGCCTGTCGCTGCCCGGCATGAATGTGTCGGTACCCGCGCTGTCGCAAAAAGACATCGACGACCTGGAGTTCGGACTGCGGCTGGGCATCGACCTGGTGGCGTTGTCGTTCGTCCGATCGCCTGCCGACATCGAGTTGGTGCACGACGTAATGGACCGCGTCGGTCGGCGCGTCCCCGTCATCGCGAAGCTGGAGAAGCCCGAGGCGATCGACAACCTTGAAGCGATCGTGCTGGCCTTCGACGCGGTCATGGTCGCCCGAGGGGACCTGGGCGTTGAGCTGCCGCTCGAAGAGGTGCCGCTGGTTCAGAAACGCGCGATCCAGATGGCGAGGGAAAACGCGAAACCGGTGATCGTCGCGACCCAGATGCTGGAATCGATGATCGAAAACTCCCGGCCCACCCGCGCCGAGGCTTCCGACGTCGCGAACGCGGTGCTCGACGGCGCCGACGCGCTCATGCTGTCGGGGGAGACGTCCGTGGGTAAGCACCCGATGGCAGCGGTCAGGACGATGTCGCGCATCATCGCGGCAGTCGAGCAGAACTCAACCGCCGCGCCGCCGTTGACCCACGTGCCACGCACCAAGCGTGGGGTGATCTCGTATGCGGCACGTGACATCGGTGAGCGGCTGGATGCCAAGGCGCTGGTGGCGTTCACCCAGTCGGGTGACACGGTGCGCCGGCTTGCGCGGTTGCACACTCCGCTGCCGTTGCTCGCATTCACCGACCTCGCCGAAGTCCGCAGCCAGTTGGCGCTGACCTGGGGTACGGAGACGTTCATCGTGCCGCATATGCAAAGCACCGATGGCATGATCCGCCAGGTGGACAAGTCGCTGCTCGAGCTCGGCCGCTACAAGCGCGGCGACCTGGTGGTCATCGTCGCGGGCACCCCACCGGGCACAGTAGGCTCGACGAACCTGATCCACGTACACCGGATCGGAGAGGAAGACCTTTAGGGGGAGCGTTTTTGGGTTCCGACTTTGAGCAGCTGTTAGCAACGCTTGACCTGCGCCGCGTCGACGACAACACCTTCACCGGCTCCCATCCCGCGAAAACCCCTGTCCGTACCTTCGGCGGCCAGTTGATGTCGCAGTCGCTTGTGGCTGCCAGTCGCACGGTGACCTCCGGTCTGCCACCCGCGGCACTGACCGTGACGTTCATCAATGGCGGTGACCCGAACGATGACATCGAGTACCGGGTAGTGAATCTGCGCGACGAGCGCCGATTCGCCAACCGGCGTGTCGACGCCGTGCAGGACGGCAATCTCCTTGCGTCGGCGATGGTTTCGTACCTGTCCGGTGGTCACGGCCTAGAGCATGGTGTCGACGCTCCGGAGGTGCACGCCCCGCATATGCTCCCGCCGATCAGCGAATACCTTCGTGGCTATGAAGACACCGTGCCCGGCTTCGTCAACGCATTGCACCCCATTGAATGGCGATACGCGAACGACCCGGCCTGGGTGATGCGCAAGAAGGGCGGCCGACTGCCCTACAACCGGGTGTGGATGAAGGCCGACGGCACAATGCCGGAGGATCCGCTGCTGCACACCGCAGCCATGGTCTATTCGTCGGACACGACGGTGCTCGACTCGATCATCACCACGCACGGACTGTCGTGGGGCTTCGACCGGATCTTCGCGGTCACCGTCAACCACTCTGTGTGGTTTCACCGGCAGGTCAAATTCGACGATTGGGTGCTGTACGCGACGACGTCGCCTGTGGCGGCGGACTCCCGAGGGCTGGGCACTGGCCACTTTTTCGATCGAAACGGCGCGATTCTCGCAACCGTCGTACAGGAAGGAATCGTCAAGCACTTCCCGGCTCAACGCACTGATGGGGCGTAATCTCTAGCAGATGACGGAGCCTGTCAAAGTCGCGAGGGTTCGCGCCCGCGAGCGGGTTGTCGTCAATGTCGACAGGCCCGCGGCGCGGTGGATGGGTGCCCTGGCCGTTCTCAGCCTGTTCTGTTGGCTGGTCGCCCTGGTCGCACGCAACCACGACCACGCCGACTGGGGTGCCGCCGGCCGGCTGGTGTGGTCGCTGACGATTTTGACCGTAGTCGCGCTGATTGCGCGCGGGATCTTCCTTGGTCGTCCCGTGACGGCCGCTCACTCTACAGTCGCGATGGTGGTGCTGGTCATCGGGCTTGCCGCACACGTGATGTCATACGACCTCTTGGGCAGTGTGCTGCTCGCCGGCGCGGCCTGGGTGTTGATGTGGCCGACGGCGTCTCGGTCTCGGCCCGACGACCTGCCCCGGATATGGCGTCTGGTGAACGCTACGCAGGGTGACCCGCTGGCGCCGTTCGCGATGCAGATGCGCAAGTGCTATCACTTCAATGCCGAGGGCACGGCGGCGATTGCATACCGGACACGCATTGGTTTCGCTGTGGTCAGCGGTGACCCGCTCGGTGACGAGGACCAGTTCCCGCAACTTGTTGCGGATTTCGTTGCTATGTGCCACGACTGGGGCTGGCGGATCATGGTGCTCGGGTGTAGCGAGCGGCGAAAGGCGCTGTGGCTCAACGATGCTGTGGTCGGTCAAAGAATGCGCACTGTGCCGATCGGGCGTGATGTCGTCATCGATGTGCGGAATTTCGAGATGGCGGGGCGCAGGTTTCGCAATCTTCGCCAGGCCGTGCAGCGGACCCACAACTTCGGAATCACCACCGAGGTGGTTACCGAGCAGGGTGTAGACGATGCGCTGCAGGCGGAATTGGCCCAAGTGCTATACGGATCGCACAGCGGTGCGCACACGGAGCGCGGATTCTCGATGATTCTCGACGGCGCACTCGAAGGCCGCTACCCGGGCATCGAGTTGATCATCGCCCGCGACCGCTTCGGGCAGGTGCAGGGTTTCCACAGGTACGCAACTGCCGGCGGCGGCACCGACGTCACGCTCGATGTTCCGTGGCGGCGCCCCGGCGCTCCCAACGGCATCGATGAGCGCCTCAGCGTCGACATGATGTGGCGAGCGAAAGCGACTGGTGTGCAACGCTTGTCGTTGGCGTTCGCGGCTTGCCCCGAGATCTTTTGCAACAAGAACCGCAACTGGGTACAAGATCTGATTTACAACGCGCTTCATCTGCTCGACCCACTGATCGCGCTGGAATCCCTCTACCGGTATCTCCGCAAGTTCCACGCGCTCGGCCAGCGGCGCTACGTGGTGCTGTCGCTGCGGCACATACTGCCGGCGTTGGTCGTGCTGCTGTCGCTGGAGTTCATGCCGCGCCGGCGGCACCTGTAGATCCAGCGCTACGGCGCTCCGGTTGAATTCGCGCCTACGGCGCTCCGGTTGAATTCGCGCCTACGGCGCTCCGGTTGAATTCGCGCCTACGGCGCGGTGGTGGGCGTGACGCTGAACTGGGTTTCGAGGTGCTGACGGAATTTGTCGGCGCACTGCTGCTGTGCCGACGTGTCGTCCCCGGCTTTCTTCAGGCAGTCCATGTAATCGCCGCCGCCAACCTGTCTGAACACCAGGAAAACCAGCGCGAGGAAGACGAATCCCGCAACGATGGACAAGAAGCCCAGCACGATTCCGGCCAGAGCGACACCGCCGTTGTCGGCCTCACCTCGTCTGGCCCGGCCTCGACCCACAAAGCCGAAGATCACCGCGATGATTCCGAGAACGGTGCCGCCGACGATGCTCCAGCAGAGGAGCAGTCCGACGATCGCGAGCACCAGCGAAGCAATGCCCAATCCGTTGCGCAGAGGGACCGGCGGTGGTGCCTGACCTGCGTATGGCATCGGCGGCGGGGGCGGGGGATAACCCGCGCCGGGCGGCTGGCTTGGCGGAGGCGGCGGGGGGTAACCCGCACTGGGTGGCTGGCTTGGCGGAGGCGGTGGCGTCTCCGGTTGATTTGTCGGATCGGTCATGCGATCTAACCTCCCGCTGTTACGCGCCCTTCAACAAAGTCGTCGACCTTCTTCGATGCGCTGCGAATGCCGAAGGCGGACACGATCTCGAACACGCCGATGACGATCAGCCAGATGCCGACCACCGTGGCCAACACGACAAGCGACGTGAGCGGCGAAGCCATCACGACGATGCCCGCGAGGAGGGTGATCAAGCCCATGAAGATCTCCCATCCGCGACCGGGCATGTCCGGCTCACTGATCGCCGAGACCGTCGTCGCGACGCCGCGGAAGATGAAGCCCACCGAAATCCAGATGGCCAACAGAAGGATCGCCATTTCCGGGTCTTTACCGAGATTCTTGAAGGCGAGGATGGCGAGGATCAACGCGGCCGCCCCACTGATGAAGAGCAGAACTCGCCCGCCGGCGGACACGTGCAGGCTGAACGCGAAAAAGACTTGGCTGATACCGCTCACCAGCAGGTATGCGCCGAGAAGGATCGCCGCCACAAGAATCGACGCACCCGGTCGCATCAACACGAGAACCCCAAGAATCACCGAACAGATTCCGGAGAACAACGCGGATAGCCAGAGGTGCTTGAGCAGCTTGGGACGTTCAGGAGCAGTCATGGCGAAAAGTGTTTCACAGCACCAGTGCGCCGGTGAGGTTTTTGCCGGGCGCGGCTGTAGTCGCCCTTTTGACGTTGAGCTAGCATTAGGAATCTCCTGTGGAGGAAGGAGTCCCTTCGTGATCCGAACACTCGCAGTTGGAGCAGCCCTCGCAGGCGCCGTCCTGTTCGCGCCCGTCGCCCAAGCCCAGCCCGACAGCGGCACTGGTCCCGTCCATCCCTACTCAGTTTCAAACGGGGCGGCACTTTCACGCGGCCCCGCCATCACCCGTCCCGGCAAGAGGTTCGTGCCGACCGTCCGGGCTACACCGTTCGGCTCTCCCGGCAGTTTCTCCGCTCAGCCTGGGCTCGCGGTAGCGAATGAGAACGGGAACAGGGTGGTGTCTACGGCTACACCGCTCGGCTCGGCGACACCGATGGTCAGAGGCAACTTGGTCGGGCCGGCCACCGAGACTACGCCGGTCGACGGCGGCATCCGAACCCGTCACGGGAGGACCGGAAGCACGTCGCTGTTCGGAGTTTTGAGGGGACTCTTCGGCTGAACAGCTCGGCAGTGGCCGCTGCCGGCGGCCACTGCACCTGTGAGCGTGCGCGCGCTTCTCCGATCATTGCGCGCGGTCGGGTTAGAGCCGCAGCCTGCATCAGGCCTTTGTCGTAGCGCTTAACACTGCCTTGGGTTTTGGTTCCACTGCTAGAGCGATAAAGCCGGGCTACTGTTCCGTTACCGGTGGTGCGAGCCGGGTCCATGGTCGTTAGCGTCGGCACGTCGGCGGCCCCGATGCGAGAGAGAAGAGGCAATGAGAAGATCACGCGGGTGGGTGGCGGCCGGGGCGATCGTCGTCTCAGCCGCGCTGGCATTGACGGGCTGCGCGAGCAATAAAGAGAGCTCCGGTCCGGGGGGATCAACCACCGCGGTGAAGCCGGCGAAGGTCGATGAGATCGCGAACCTGTTACCCGACAAGGTCAAGCAGTCCGGAAAGATGATCGTCGGCACCGATCCGACGTACGCACCCAACGAGTACAAGGACTCGACCGGACAGATCATCGGGTTCGACGTCGACCTCCTCAACGCCGTCGCCGGAGTCCTCGGCGTGACACCCGAGTACCGCGAATCGGGCTTCGACAACATCATCCCGTCCATCCAGGGCGGCTCGTTCGACATGGGAATGTCGTCGTTCACGGACAACAAGAAACGTGAAGAGCAAGTTGATTTCGTTGACTATTTCGAGGCGGGATCGCTGTGGGCACAGCGGCCCGGTACGCCGGTTGACCCGAACAACGCTTGCGGTCTCAAGGTGGCGGTGCAGACGGCAACGGTTCAGGACACAGATGAGTTGCCGGCCAAGAATGAAGCGTGTGCGAAGGCCGGCAAGCCCGCGATCAATGTCCTCAAGTTCGCCGGCCAGGACGCGGCGACCAACGCGTTGATGGTTGGGCAGGCTGACGCGATGACGGCCGACTACCCGGTCACGGTGTACGCCATCAAGCAGAGTGGAGGCAAGCTCGAGGCCGCCGGTGAGCTGTTCAAGACCGCGCCATACGGGTGGGCCATCCCGAAGGGGTCGCCACTGGGCCAGGCGCTGCTGAAGGCGCTGGAGCACGTCGTCGAATCCGGTGACTATAAGACGATCCTGGCCAACTGGAACGTGCAGGACGGGGCAATCGACAAGCCGGTGATCAACGGCGCCATCAGCTGATCGTGACCACTGACGGCTCGCCGCCACCCACCATCGACGCGGTGCCGCTGCGGCACCCATGGCGGTGGGTGTCGGCGGCCGTCATCGCCGTATTGGTCGCGCTGTTCCTCTACGGCGCGGCCACCAACCCGGATTACCATTGGCCGACCTACTCGAAATACCTCTTTGACCAACGGATTTCGACAGCGGCGTGGAACACGATCCAGCTCACCCTGCTGTCGATGTTGCTCGCGGTGGTGCTGGGCGTGGCCCTTGCGGTCATGCGCCTGTCGCCGAACCCGGTCTTGAGGTCAGTTTCCTGGGTGTACATCTGGATCTTCAGAGGCACACCCGTCTACGTACAGCTGGTGTTCTGGGGACTGTTCCCGGTTCTCTACAAGAGCATCCAACTCGGAATCCCGTTCGGCCCCAGCTTTGTTCACTTCAGCCTGCAGAACCTGTCATTGTATTTCGTACTGTCAGTGGTCGGTCTGGGGTTGAACGAATCAGCGTATATGGCCGAAATCATCAGAGCCGGAATCAGTTCGGTCCCAGAAGGCCAGACCGAGGCGTCCACGGCCCTGGGAATGTCATGGTGGATGACGATGCGGCGCACGATCCTTCCGCAAGCGATGCGCGTGATCATCCCGCCCACGGGCAACGAAGTGATCAGCATGCTGAAAACCACCTCTCTGGTCATCGCGGTGCCGTACACCCTGGAGCTCTACGGCCGCGCACACGACATCGGTATTGCGCTGTTCCAGCCGATTCCACTGTTGCTGGTTGCCGCGACGTGGTATCTGGCGATCACCAGTGTCCTGATGGTCGGGCAGTACTACCTCGAGCGGTATTTCTCGCGGGGGGCGTCGCGGAAGTTGACGTCCAAACAGCTCGAGGTGCTGGCCCAAGCGCAACAGGTCGAGGAGCACCTATGACGGCGATGGTTGTCGCCGAGCAGGTGTGTAAGAACTTTGGTGCGCTGAAAGTGCTGAGGGGCGTCACGTTGACGGTCGAGCGCGGCCAGGTGATGTGCATCGTCGGCCCGTCGGGCTCGGGCAAGTCGACGTTTCTGAGGTGCATCAATCACCTGGAGAACGTCAACGGCGGGCGACTGTACGTCGACGGCGAGCTGGTCGGTTACCGGGAGAAAGCGGGCAAGCTGTACGAGATGCCTGCTCGAGAAGCCGCAAAGCAGCGCCGCGACGTAGGCATGGTGTTCCAACACTTCAACCTTTTCCCGCACCGCACCGCGCTGGAGAACATCATCGAAGCCCCCATCCACGTCAAGAAAGTCAAAAAGGGATTGGCAGTGCAGCGGGCGCGCGAATTGCTCGCGAGGTCGGGGTTGTCGGAGAAGGCTTCCGCCTACCCCGCACAACTGTCCGGCGGCCAGCAGCAGCGGGTTGCGATCGCGCGGGCGCTGGCGATGGAACCCAAGCTGATGTTGTTCGACGAGCCGACGTCGGCGCTCGACCCTGAGCTTGTCGGCGAGGTCCTGAACGCGATGCGGGATCTGGCGCGCGCCGGCATGACGATGCTGGTGGTCACCCACGAGATGGGTTTCGCCCGCGAGGTTGCTGACCAGTTGGTGTTCATGGACGAAGGCGTCATCGTCGAGAGCGGCAAGCCGCGTGACGTGCTGAGCAACCCGCAGCATGAACGCACGCAGGCGTTCCTTTCCAAGCTCCTATAAGCAACGACGCCCTCAGGTCACGCGCGGGTACCGGCTGCGGCGCAAGCTATTTGGACGTTGTGGGCGTCGGTGTTGAGGTCGTTCGCCGTTGAGTTAAGTGAATCACCGCCGCCGTGAACTCCCATGATCAGCAGAAGCTTCGCCGCGTTCATCGACCAGGACTGCATCGGCTGCGCGATCTCCGGCTGCAAGCCGGGTGTTCCCGACGCGCTCAGCGCGACCCCGGCGGCCTGCCTCAGCGCGGTCCTGCCGACGACGTTGGAGTCCGAAACGGTGGGATCGCCGTAGTTGACATAGTTGCCCGAACCGGCGGTTGCGTAGGCGAAATCTTCGTAATTGGTTGCGGCGTAATTCATTGCCGCTGAGAACTGCTTGCAGGCGTCCGCTGCCGCAGGCGTCTCATCTGCTGTGGTTGCCGTGAATCTGGACGGCGCCGGGGCTCCCGGAGCGGCCGGCTGGTCCGTCTGGTCCGTGTGGTCCGTGTCGGTGGGGTCCGCGGATGCGGTTGGGACGACAGCCAGCCCGATGCCAAGTGCGATCAGTGAACTAGCCAGCGTCAGCCCACAAACGTGTGATGACCTCATCGCTTCCTTCCAGGTAGTCAACTTGTGCGAGTTTCAGGCCGCACGTGGGGCCAGAGTGATACCGGTTGATCTTCGATCCGGGAGCTGTCGCAATCGTGAACAGGTCTCCAACAACTGGTGACGACGAGCGAACTACTGGATGTCGTGCCGGCCGGAAGTCGGTGCGAGTGCGGATTGCTGTGATAGGCAACCAACGCCGGCACACGCGAGATCAGGAAGCGCTCAGTAGATAGGTCTACGGGGCGAACTGTTGTCGGTCCGTTCACCGTTTAGACACCCGACCCATCAAAGATTCCACGGGACAGACTGACTCACAGATCCCCCGGGGATCCGCACGACGAGAGGCGCCAACGCGACATGTTGAACCGTATTGCCACCTTGGCTGCTGTTTGCCTGCTGGTCCCGACCGGCGCGGCTCCGCTCGCCCTGGCAGACCCACCTCCTGCGCCTGTGATACCCGCCGCCGACAGCACAGCGCCACCACCGCCGGCCGGGCCCAACGGGCCTGTGCCATCGGGTGCGCCGGGCATCTTGAAGACTCAGGACGGTTGGACTTTGACAGTGGCCGGGAGCAACGAGTCTTTGGAACCGGTGGCGCCTCTGACAGGCTCCCCCGCGTCTCGGGAATACCTGGTGGACGGTACGTTCACGGGCGCGATAAGCGGTGGGGGAAGTACGAAGCTCGCCGGCGGAACGCTGGAGGCGGGGTATCAAATCGGCTGCGGGATCCTCATGGATGACTTCGAATCCATCAGTTCGGCGGGCATATCACCGGGGCTCGCCGTACCCTTCATCGGCGCCACCTCTCCCTTCCCTCTGACCCTTTCGGCCTCCCTGTCCGAACAGGTCAAGATCGACCTCAAACCCGGCACGGTGAACATCGTGTCCGTCGACAAGAAGTCGTTCAAAGGCACCGTTCCGCGGATCCAAGTCACCGGTCTGCGTATCAAGTTCGACCAGTGCGCCGGTCAGTCTTTCATCCGGTCGTACGCGACGTTGACCAGCTCTACCGACAACACCGACGACGTCATCACCTATATGGGTATCACCAAGGTCGTTTGACGTGAGATCCGTTGTCCGCCCGTTGACCGTTTCGACACTCGGTCCTTCGACCATTCAACCGGACCATAGACCCCGCTATCCGCACGACGAGAGGCGCAACCTCGACATGTTGAATCGTTTTGCCACCTTGGCTGCTGTTTGCCTGCTGGTCCCGGTCGGAACGGCTCCGCTCGCCCTCGCGGACCCCCCTCCACCTGATCCCGCGGTAGCGCCCGCTGCAGATGCGGGACCTCCGCCAGACAACGGAGTCGTCGCGTCCGAGGTCCCGGGCATCGCGCACACCCAGGACGGCCGGACGCTGACCGTCTCCGCGAAGGACGAAACCCAGTTACCGGTGGCGCCGCTCACGACAGCGTTGTCGTCCCGCGACTGGCTGGTCGGTGGAACCTTTCTCGGCAATGTCACGGGGTCGGTGAACGGTGGAACGCTGGAAGCCGGTTATCAAATTGGCTGCGGTATCGCGATGGACAAGATCAAGCTGAACGGCTCGATTGGCATCAGCACCGGTAGTGCGTCGTTGAGCAACACTGGTGTGCTCACCCTGCCCGCCGGGGTCAGCTTCCCGATACAGGGACAGATCGAGGTGGAGCCGAGGCCCGGCGAGGTCATCAACGTTCCGGTGGACAAGAAGACGTTCAAGGGTACGAATGCGCGGGTCACCCTCAGAGATGTCCACATCAAGATCGACAACTGCGTCGGCGCGTCGTCCCTTCGGTCGTACGCCGTGTTGACGAGTTCCGGCACGGACACCGACGACATCGTCGCGTACTACGGCGTGACGAAGACGTTCTGATGACGGTCGCGGGAAAGCTGGCCGAGACCATCGCGGTCGCCGGCGTGTTGGCTGCAAGCACGGCGGTCGGCGCGGCGGCGACTGCCGCCGCGGATCCTCCGCCCCCCGTTCCCGCCGATCCGGCGGCTCCCACCGAACCGGTCGACCCCGCCGCGCCGCCTCCTACAGCGATGGGCACCATCGGCGCAATCTTGGGACAGCCCGCCGCGTCACCTACGGGCTTCGACCTCCTATTGGGTCAGACCCCGACTCCCGGGGTACCGGGCAGTCAGCCGGCCGCGCCGCCGGATTTGAGTGTGGTGAACAGCGCGCCATACCTGTTCGGGCCCAACCTGCGGCTATCCGAACAGGGGCAGCAATCGATGTACAGTGCCGGGGCGACCGACCTGAACGCACCGCCTCCGACCGGCAGAATTGACGCTTTCCAGCGGGCGCACGGCATCTGGCACATGGGGATCGGTCAGATGCCGACGGATCAGCTGGGCCAGCCGCTGCCCGGAACCGCGCCCCCACCGGGGACCAACATTCCGGCGGGACCGGAGCAATCCTTGCCGGACGTCCTGCCGGGGAACCCGCCGCCGGTTCCCCCGCCACCGCCGCCGCCCGGCGGGTGAAATCACTGTCCGGATTTAGCGGACGCCCGCGCCGTGCGGGTCTGCACGCGCCTCTTCAGCTGAATCGATGTCGCGCTGGGCGACAAGGAACCAGGTGCGCATCACGCCCTTGCCCTTGACCTCCACGTCGCCCCGCGGCTCGAACACGAACCCGTCCCTGAGGCGCTCGTACACCTCTTGCGGCACCTGGATGCGGCCCCGCACACCGGTCGATTCCATCCGCGATGCGACGTTCACGGCGTCGCCCCACACGTCGTAGAAGAATCTGCGGGTGCCGACGACACCCGCGACCACCGGACCGACGCCAATGCCGATCCGCACCGGAACCGTCTGTTCCACTTGATCTTTGAGCCCGGCAATGGCGTCGGCTATGTTGAGGGCCAGGCATGCGAGCGCTTCGAGGTGGTCGTGGCGCGGCTCAGGCACCCCGCTGACCACCATGTAGCAGTCGCCGCTCGTCTTGATCTTCTCGAGTCCATGTCTCTCGACGAGCCGGTCGAACTCGGTGTAGAGCTGGTTGAGAAATTCGACCAGATCCGCGGGCGTCGACTGGCTCGCGCGTTCGGTGTAGCCTGCGATGTCGGCGAACAACACCGATGCATCGTCGTACTTGTCGGCGATGACCGTGGTGGCCGGATTCTTCAGCCGGGTCGCGATGCTGGCCGGAAGGATGTTGGCCAGCAACGATTCTGAGCGGTCGTACTCCTCTTCCATCGCCGCCTCCGCGCGTTCGATCTCGCGCAGTGCGTACCAGACCGTGGCCACGGCCATGACGCACGCAGAGACCACCGACGTCACGAAGCCGAGGGGAAGAAACGGGGCGGGTTGCAGTCCCGTGTCGGCGGGGACGGTGAACTGCAACGTAATGACGATGCCCGCACCGATCGCGACGAGAATGCACGCGAGCACGATGTGTTCGATGCCCAGCACGAGCACCGCCACGGTGGCCGCGACCAAGAAGTAGAACTGCAGCCCCGCCCCTGTCCCGACGTTCCAGGTCAAGACGGACAGGACCACATACGACGTGAGGATCAGCGTGAGCTGGGAGACGACGAGGCCGAACCGATGCAGCAACGGAATCCCGGCGAAGATCGCACCGGCGACGAAGTTGATCAGCGCGACGCGCCAAATCCCGTTCTCGGTGACCAGTTGCATCACCGCGAAGCTGACGGTGACGACCGCGGCGATAGTCGTGGTGATATTGATGACCTTGCGGCTACGGGCGATCCGATCCGCGTAGTGTCGGTTGCGCGCAGTGGTCTGAGGCCGAAGGTGCACCGGCGGACCACAGAAGGTCCGTTCGATCGGTCCTGCTGCCGAATTCTCGACCTCGGCGGCCATCCGTAAAGCTTATCCGGCGCCGCGGCGCGAGGTTTACGCTCCCGCCCATGAAATCCATGTTGGCGGTGTTCGCTGCGGTCGTCCTGGCGATCTCGGCATGCTCGCACCCCGCGGAGCGCGCTCAGCAACCGCCTCTGCAGCCGAAATTCGGCGCATGGGGTGTCGAGACCGCGGATATGGATAGAACCGTCCGGCCAGGTGACGACTTTTTCGACTACGCCGTCGGGTCGTGGCTGCGGAAGGCCCAAATTCCACCGGATCAGGTCTATACGGGTGTCGACCTCGCTATCCAAGATCAGACGGATCAAGACCTCAAAGCGATCGTCGAGCAGGCCGCGGCACAACACGCTCCGGAAGGCGACATCGCGCAGAAGGTGGGCGACTTCTACGCCGCCTTCATGGATGAGTCGGCTGTGGAGTCGAAGGGAGTGGAGCCGATCAGGCCGGATCTGGTGGCCGTCGATCGCGTCACCGACAAGTCCGCGTTGAGCGTCACGCTTGCGGCATTGAATCGTGCGGGTGCGACGACGCCGTTTCCGGTGTGGGTCGACATCGATCCCAATCAACCGACACGCTACGTCGCCGTTCTGTGGCAAGGCGGCCTGTCGTTCTCCAACCGCGACTACTACCTGATGCCCGATCAGCAATTCGTAGACCTTCGCGACAAGTTCGTCGCGCACGTCGAACGGTTGCTTTCTCTCGCGGGTTACCCCGACGCTCGCGAGCAGGCTCGTCGGGTTCTCGCGCTCGAAACGAAGCTCGCGCAGGTGCAGTGGCCCCTCGAAGAGGAAGGAGATGTGCAGAAGACCAGGACCATCATGTCCCGCGCGGATGTTGAAAAGCTTGCCGCCGGGGCACCGCTGAGGGCGGTCTTCGATGCGTTATCACTGCCGCCGACAACGGATTTCCAAGTCGGAATGCCGGAGGTGACCGTCAAAACCGCGAAACTGTTCAACACTGAGCCGTTGGACGCTTGGAAGGCCTATCTCCGTTATCAGGTGTTGAGTAACTACGGCCCGTATCTCGCGAAGGCCTTCGACGACGAGCTGTTCGGTTTCTACGATCGAGAACTGGCCGGCAAGAAAGAGCAGAATCCGAGGTGGAAACGAGGAGTCGACTTGGTCAGCAGCTCGTTGAGCGATGCGGTCGGTCAGCTCTACGTGGCCAAGCAGTTCCCACCCGACAAGCGGCAGCAGGTGTTCGAGCTCGTTGACAATTTGCGGAAGGCGTATGCCGAACGCATATCGAGAGCTGGCTGGATGGCGCCGGAGACGCAGCGGCAAGCACAAGCCAAGCTAACGGCGATGCTGCCGAAGATCGGTTATCCCGATATATGGAAATCCTATGAGAGCGTAGATATTTCAGCTGTTGACCTGGTCGCTGACGTGAAAAGTGCTGACGCTTGGGCGTGGAACGACTACATCGACAAGCTCGGCAAACCGATCGACCGCGGCGAGTGGACCATTGCGCCGCAAGTGAACAACGCGTTCTACGGATCCAGCTTGAATGACCTGACATTCACCGCGGCGATTCTGCAAGCTCCCTATTTCGATCCTGCCGCGGACCTCGCCGTCAACTACGGTGAGATCGGTGCCACGATCGGGCATGAGATGAGCCACGGCTTCGACGATCAGGGCCGCCAGTTCGATGCCTCAGGCGCCCTGCGGGATTGGTGGGCACCGGCCGACGCCGAACGCTACAACCGCGAAGCGGCCAAGCTGACAGCGCAGTTCGACACCTACGAGCCATTGCCGGGACTGCACATCAACGGGCAGCGGACGCTGGGGGAGAACATTGCCGATCTCGCGGGCCTGCGAATCGCGTACGACGCCTACAGATCGGCGCTCGGCGGCCACGAGGCGCCGATCGTCGACGGGCTCACCGGTGATCAACGCTTCTTCATCGCGTATGCGGAGAGCTGGAAGTCGATCTACCGAGACGAAGAGGCTCGCGACCGGTTGCTGTCCGACGTTCACAGCCCGCCGAAGTACCGGGTCAACGGGATGGTTCGCAACATTGACGAGTGGTATCCCGCTTTCGACGTGAAGGAGGGAGACGCGCTGTACCTGAAGCCCGAGGAGCGGGTTCGCATCTGGTGAGCTGCGCTTGACGTCGACAGTCTGCCGACTTCCTTACTTCGGATATTGTGGGCATTTTGCCTTCGCGCCGGCGACCGCTGTCTGAGCCTCTTCCACAACAACGATGCCGTGGAAGTGATGCTGTTCGCCAACGGCCAATGGACCAGGACGACCGAGAACAATGTTTCGTGCCACCTTGGAGGCACAACGCATCAGAAGATCACTTCGAATTTTCCGTTACCGATGCCGCCACAGGATCCGATCACCGTGTTGACCGGACGTGGCCACGTCGACTCAACCGGATCCGCCTGCGTCGGCGGCGATTTCGACGATAGGTTTGACCGCACCGACGACTGATGTTTCGACGGGGAAACGCGTCTGACGTTGCGATGCGCGCTTCGGCAGACGCTATGTCGGGCCGGTGTCCGGCGTGGCCGGTGGACAGTGCACCCCCACCCCTCCGGGGGAATCAGTGGTCCGTTTGACGGAATGGCACCCAGCCGCCGGTTTGTGAACGATTCTGGTCTGATGGAACAGTACCGGCGCGGTCAGATGGTGTTCGACGTCATAGATGCTGGGCCGGCCGACGGGCCGGTGGTCGTGATGTTGCATGGCTTTCCCGAACAGAACACGATGTGGGACAAGGTCATTTCCCGGCTTACCGCGGAGGGATACCGTTGCTTGGCGCCGAATCAGCGCGGTTACTCGCCGGGCGCGCGGCCTACCCGCCGCCGCGACTATCGCCTTTCTGAGCTCGCCGATGACATCCTTGCGCTGATCGAAGAGAGCGGCGCTCGGCGCGTACACCTTGTCGGCCACGACTGGGGAGCGAAGGTAGCGTGGAGCGTGGCTCAGCAATATCCCGAACGGTTGTCGACGGTGTCGCCCATGTCGGTGCCCCACCCGGGCGCGTTCTTCCGGGCGCTGGTGACTAGCCGACAGGCTCTGGCGTCTTGGTACGTCAGCTTCTTTCAATTGCCTAAGGTCCCAGAGCGGCACCTCATGCATGGGCGCGGCAAGTTCACGTTGGCCGCACTTACAGAAGAACGATCCCAATACTCTCCTGAATTGGCGGAAAGCCATGCCAAAGCCATGGCCGAGCCTGGTGCACTGACCGCCGCGCTGAACTGGTATCGCGGAATACCGCTCAGCGACATTCGTCAGATGTTCAAGAGAGTCACCGTGCCGACGTTGTTCATCTGGAGCGACGAGGACATTGCGCTCCTCCGCAAGGGCGCCGAGCTCTGTGGGCGGTTCGTGGAAAGCGATTACCGCTTCGAAGTCATGGAGGGCGTTTCCCACTGGATCCTCGATGAACGGCCCGACGCTGTTGCCGACTTGTTGCTCGACTGGTTCGCAGCCCACCCGAGTAAGTGACTCGTAATAGTGGCGGCGCAGGCGTCCGCGCGCGGCTGTTACCTGAGCCGGTCGTGGTCGTTGCCTAAAGGAAAGGGATTTTGAGTGCTCTCAGTGGGATTCGAACTGTATTTCAGGGACTAATCAGAGGGTTCGAGTGCCGCTCTAGCAGCGGACATCACGGGGTTCACCCAAAGTATCTGCAACGGTGGGCACGGTGTGGGCGGGGAGAGCGGTAACACGTAGACCGCAGACGTTGCGAGGGATGGTTTCCGGCTACGTTGAGACTGTCTCAAAATTGGTTTTCCACAGGCGAATTGTCAAACCACCCCTGCACCGCTTCAATCCCTTAATCAGGCAGCTGGACGGTTGGCCGGCAGTCGGTGCCCGGTTCTATGGGCTTAGAGGGATTGGGCGGGCATACCGGCAACACCGACTGCTCCACCAACTTCCGCAACTGTTCGGTCGCCTCGTCCAGGCTTCCACCTGGCAACGCGCCGATCTGCTTGCGGTTGAATTACTTGTTTTTCGCAAGACTGGCACTTGACTACGAGAGGCCTATGGAATTGCTGAGAAAGTGCCTTGTAACAATGGATATGGCCCCCGCCATCCTGTGTGGGGTGGCGGGGGCCGAACCCTTTAATTTGTTTGATTTCTTCGTAAATTGCGTGTGTTTGTAGGTCTTCCACTAGGCATGATGCGTAGGCTCCCGAGAATGGAGCTACGGGGAAAACGGGTGCTGATCACAGGGGCATCGCGGGGAATCGGCGAGTCCCTCGCCCACGCCTTCGCAGGTGCCGGGGCCGTTGTGGCACTCGTCGCCCGGAGCGAAAACGCCATTCAGACGCTGGCGGCAGAGCTCGGAGGCACAGCCCACCCCGCTGACCTCTCGAACCCGACGCAGGTCGCCACCCTAATTCAGCGGGTCGAAGACGAAGCCGGGCCGGTCGACGTCCTCGTGAATAATGCCGGCCTCGACGCCGTCGGCGGCTTCGCCGACGCTCCGGGCGACGAACTACGCCAAGTCACTGAGGTCAACTACCTAGCCCCAGCCGAACTATGCCGGCAAGCCATCCCCCGTATGCTTCGCCGCGGGGGCGGTCACATAGTCAATATCTCCTCTGGGGCAGGCTCTGTCGTATTCCCCGGCCTCGTGATGTATTCGGCGTCGAAGGCGGCGCTGTCCCACTTCACAGCGGGGTTGCGAGCTGACTTCCGGGGGTTACCAATCCGTACGACTCTCGTGGAACTCGGACCCGTACTCACCGACATGCTCGCGCACATGGAGGACTACGAGCCGACGGCCAAATCGTTCGAGCGGGCTTACCGTCTGCGGCTCACGGTAAGAGTCCCCAGGGAGCGGGTGGCCGAAAAGGTCGTCAGGGCAGTGCAGAAGGACCGAAGGCACGTACGAGTTCCCAAGCGCAGCGCCGTCTTCCCACTGTTCGCCGAAGTGCCTCGGCGAGCCGCTGAGATTGTGCTCACTGGCGTTCCCCACCAGTCGAAGCTGTAGAACCGGGCGAACTGCTTGCCGCGGTGCGCTTAGCATCGAGCCGCTTGTGGGCGCGGTAGCCTTTCGCTCTGCACTTCTCTGAGCACCACCGCCGAAGCCGACCGTTTGGCGCACGTACTCTTCGCACCAACCGCACGGGATGAACGGGAACCAACACCTGCTGCGGCCGCTCCTCACCAGCACTGACCTCTCATGCATCGTCCGATACCGAGCGTGCGGTCGCCCGACCCATAACCCGTGCAAATCGGCGTCCGGCCGGTGATCAGGCTTCGCGCCGAGTGCCGTCACACGCATACCCTGCCGGGCGTCGGCCACTCGCTGAAACACGCGTCGCTGCAAGCAACTTGTCCAAAAGCGGCCCATTGGTGCGCGTCGGGGGGCATCCTGATCAGCCATGACGCGTTGGTACCCGCTCGAGCCCGTAGATGCCGAGTTCTTTGTCTCAGCTCCGCACGTCTTCCGCTATCAGAAGCGGTTCGCCGCACCACCTGAGCAGGTTTGGGATTCGCTCATCTCGGACGTCTCAGCCGCAGCATGGGGCCGCCTGATTAAAGAGGTCTCTTGGACCTCCCCGCCTCCGTTCGGGGTCGGCGCCACGCGCGAGGCTGCGGCTCTCGGCACGCGTACGCGCGAACGCTACTTCCGATGGGATGAGGGCCACGGCTACTCCATGTTTGTTTACGAGTCGACCGCCCCGCTCTTCAAACGCTACGCCGAGGACTTCGTCCTCCAACCCAACGATGGTGGCACGCTGTTCAATTGGACGGTGGCGATGGAACCGAAGGCGGCGTTTGCATTGCCGTTCAAGGTGCTTGCCCCAGCGCTTAGGGCTCTTCTTGGGCGCATCGCCAGTGACGGCCAACGCTACTTCGCCAAACGAGTCTGACCCTCACGCGCTATCCCGCCGGGCGTCCGCGAAACGCGTCGTGTCGCAGCGCGTTGTGCGTGATGTGTTACCATGAATCGCACTGCGCGCCAATGCATTTTGTCGCAGCGCACCCTTTACCTCTAGGGTTCGGGCCAAGACTTCGCTGGCAAAAAAGGCGCCCCCCAGCGCGCTGCACGTAGGCTCGATTCCGAAAGATTCGTGACCTCGAATCCCGTGAGGCGTCGCATGTTTGGCGTATGCACTGGTTGTGTAACATGTTCGGGGACAACGCCTTTCACATATCTCAATGGCGTTGTCATTCCGTCCCTTTCGGCCGAGTCGAATTGGCTGCGCTGTCCGGTCGCCACGATAGGCTGACGTCGGGTGGTCGCGCGTGACCAGCGCGGCGCACAGCGATAAGGACACGGCCGCCCCACCCGCGGGCTGGCTTCGGCCTGTCGCAGCGCCAGCGACCCGCGCGCATCTTGCTTCGTCAGAAGCGATGTCGGAGCCTTATAGCGCCGGCCGTCTGGCCCGATGTAGCAGGCGCGGTAGCGACCGCTGGGAAGTTGCTTCGACGGCTCCGAACGTCCCACTGGTCCGCGTCACTGTGTGTTCCTCCCTGCGGTACTGGCGCTCCGCCGGCGTGGGCCAGATGTGGGTTAGAAATAGCCTATGGGCTCTTCGTGGCAAACATAACCCACCTTGTATCTGGAGCCTTCCGCGATATTCCATCGGCTAATACGCTGGTGAGAGGCTATGGATCGGCGCTGGAGCTGATCAGAGCGCTATCTCTAGCAAACAAATCTTCATATTCAACCCCAGTATCGCGTACCGGCTTTCACCTGCGAAGAAGTCGCTTTTGCGTAGTTTTCAAGACGTTTTCAAGACGTTCGCTGGATCCAGAAACAACGTAGTCAAATTGCCGACGGCTTGATTGCCACCACATGCCGAATTTTTGGTCCATGAGCGATCTGAAGTCCAGCAGTGACTTCGCTTGATTGGTGATACTGAAGTCACGGCCTGTGAACATCAGGTTGTACATGGCGAGGTAGAAGACCCGAGCGAAGATTGCCTGGCTGTCGAACAATCCAGTGTTGCCGAGGACGATCGCCAGTGGATCTACATTGAATGCATAACGGGCCACGGCCATAGCCGAGACCAGCGCCCCCTCCTCCGAGTCCATGGTCAGGTTGTTGCCGGCGAAGTAGATATGCGTGTCCTTCTGCGTAGGCAAGGGTGCAAAGTACGGACTCACGCCCTGGGCATTGCGCATCATCATCTTCTGGTTCCACATGAACGAAGGGAGCCACATCCCATGGACCCAGTTCATGGGCGTGGGAGGCACTGGGCTTTTCGGAGTCGGAACGCTCGGGTCTGCCGCAGGGTCGAAGCCGTACATCGTGAGGTAATACTCGAAATCGGGATCGGTCACACCCATGAGGTTCTTGTAGGAGTATGTCGTCCAGGACTTCGTCAAGTCGAAGGGAGCCTGTTGCGTCGCCCAATAGGCGGTGAACTGAAGGGTCTCCTGCGGCGGGCTCGGCATGCCGGGCGCGAGGATCGAAGAGTCTTGGTGCAGATAGCAGAACCCGGGAATGAGGTTCCAGATCTTTTGACCCACGAAATTTGCATAGAAGCTCCCGAGTTTATTGTTCGGGTTGTCGAGCAGCTCGCCGTTAATGGACATATCGGTAGTCAGCACAACGCTGTCGAATATCTGAGGGGCCTGGGTATTCCCCCCGATCTTCCATACGACCGAGGGTCCGTTGGGTCCCGGATACACATCGGTAACAAATGCGTTAGTGACAATATTGACGCCGCCCTTCGGCATTAGGTTGACTGCGTTCTGGGCCATGGTCTGGACCCACTGCATGGCGCCGTAGTGGAACCGCATGAAGTTGCTCGACCAATCGGTGAAGCTGGCGTACTTCTTGTTGAACAGAAATGCCGCCTCAGGCACGTATATCTGATCGAGCAGCGCGGCACCGTACCCGTTCATGATGCTGAGGTAGGGATCCAAGAAAAAGATCTCAAAGTCCTTGTAGTTGGTGAAGCGAGTCTTCTGCCCATCGAGGAGCACCCGCAGCGACGTTGGAAGCACCGGCTGTGTCTTCATAAGCGATTCGAAGATGCCGGCATCACCGGCCCGCTGCCGATAAAGCGGTGTCGTCTGGTACGACGGGAAGTTTCCCCAGTAGCGAGCGGGACCTTTGGGAGCATCCGGCGGGGGCGGGAACGCGCACGAAACCTTTAGGGGTACGGGATCCATTTGCACACCGCTGAATTCAGGCAACTTCAGCATGCACATCAAGTTGGGATACATGGCGGGGGCGATCATCTGGACACCGAGATCGATCCAGTACTCAGTACCGTTCACCTCCACCGGTACTGTTCGGGAGTGACCGCCGAGGCTGGGAACGCCGGGCTGATCTTTGCCATTCTTATCCTTCACCGAGTCGTTGTGCACCAAGGTGATCTCGTAGTGGGCCTTCGGGTTCCGCTGCTGCGCTTTCGCTAGGAGCCATAGCAGCGCCACGCCGGTGGCGCCACCGCCGACGATGCATACTCGTTGTGTCATCGTGACCTCGCTTTCGTCGACGCGTCCGGTGCAGGATCCGGTTCTGGTGTTACGGCTCGGCCGTGAGCGATTTCAGGAGCTCCCGCCCGATGCGGATGTCCCACGAGTCCTCGTGATGGCGTTCGAGGACCGAAGCCAGGAGGCGGTGCGCTTCGGTCGGTTCGCCGCGACGGGACAATGAGTCCGCCATGCCGACTGCCGTGCGCAATTCGAGAAGCCCCGCTCCCATCTCGGAGGCCATACCAAGGGCCTGAATGAAGTCATCGCGGGCGAGTTCTTCCTTGCCCATGGCGTCGTGGAGCACGGCCCGAATGCGCAGCAATTCACATGTGTGCTGGCGCTGAAAAGCTAGGTCGCGCAATTGCAGTGCATCTGCGACGGTCGCCAAAGCATCATTCGTCCGGCCAGCAGCCGCCTGAGCCTCTGCCAGGAGGCCGAGGGAGTGATTCAACCCGAGACGCTGATTCGCCGCCACGTGCTTGGCGACACCCCGAGACGTTCGCTCCACACCCGATTGTGCGTCTCCGACCATGGCTTGTGCCCAACCGCCGTAGATTTCACTCCACCCGATGAGGATGTCGCTATCGAGCTGTTTGCCAATTGTTTCGAGCTCGTCACAGGTCCGATGGACGACATCGAAATCTCGCATCCACACCGCAATGACCGATGAGCTGAGCGGAGCGAGGACTGGGGCCAGAACATCCGCGTCGCTTCGGTGCAGGGCTCTGTCGATCTCTGCGAGATAGTTTTTCGCCTCGCCGATGAATGCTAGGGCTGCCGCAGCGACGCCGCCATACAGGCAGGCCTGGATCACCCCGGAAGCGGGGAGCACAGAATCGAGGTCGGCTGTCGGCCGACTGGTCACGAAATGGGCATGCTCGAGGGCCTCGGTGAAGTGACTTCTGTTGTAGAGGGAGCTGGCCTGGGCAATGTGCGCTTCGCACAACGATTGTTCGTCCGCGAGGTCAACCGCGACGGCCAAGAGCTCGTCGGCGAGCGTCTGGCTGGTCATGGCTGCGCCGCTGCTAATGGCGCTGCCCCACAGGTTGTACAGAGTGCGCATGCGGACACGGGAGTCGCCGAGCAGTTCGGCCAGTTTCTTGGCTCGGTCGGCTGCGGCCATCGTCTCGGGTGCACCGAACCCGCGGGCCATTTGTAGGGCATCGGTGAGCCCCAGTTGCAGCTCGAGCTCGCGCTGAATGCGTTCCGGCTCAGGCTCGTCGAGTATTTGGCCGTGCAACGCGAGCGCCCGCTCATAGTGGGTGCACGTCTCCGCGTAGGCCGACCGGGTTGCTGCCTGCTGCGCAGCGGTGACCCAGGCTGCGATTGCCTGTCGCGGATCGCCGGCTTCCGACCAATGGTGTGCAAGGAGCTCCGGTGCGACGGTTTCTCCCTCTTGCGCTTGCGACGCAAGGGTCTTGGCGATTTCGGCATGCAGACGCGTGCGGCGCCGCCGCAGCATCGAATCGTAGGCGGCTTGCTGGACAAGGGTGTGTTTGAACTGATACGAGGCGCTCCCGTGCGGTCGGACGAGATCAGCAGTCACGAGCCGCTCGAGAGCCGCGGCCAGGTCATCGGGCTCTTGACTCGACAGCTCCCGGAGCAGGTCGAACGAGAATTCGCGTCCGATCACCGAAGCGACCTGGGCAGTGGCTTTGGTCACGCCGAGCCGGTCAAGACGGGCCATCAGCGAGTCGTACAGCGATACCGGGATCTCCGACCCAAGCGCGTCTGCGACCCGCTCGCTGACCGTGCGGGCGAGTTCCTCGGCGAAGAGTGGTACACCGTCAGAGCGTTGCACCAGGGCCTCGATCATGTCGTCCGCTGGGTCGATCGGTCCCATCCGGTCACGGATGATTCCACGGGTCTCTTCAGGCTCTAGCCGGGTGAGAATGATTTGTGTGTGCCAGTCGCGAGTCGGCCACGCAGGGACGAAATCCGTTCTGGCGGTAAGCAGTACAAGACACGGCA
This sequence comes from uncultured Actinomycetota bacterium, assembly GCA_963744085.1. GTDB lineage: Bacteria > Actinomycetota > Actinomycetes > Mycobacteriales > Mycobacteriaceae > Mycobacterium. The sequence continues at coordinate 79,156 of CAVUSK010000003.1, read as the reverse complement.
CCGTCGTGATCTCATCGATGGTGGCGAGAAGGACCTCGAGCGACGATGGATCGGCCCAATGCAGGTCTTCGACGATGAGTGCACAGGGCTGACTGCTCGCCATCGATTTTAGCCAGCGAACCATCCAGGCCATTAGGCGCCGACGGGCTTCGTCGGGCGAAGCTAGCAGTGGCGGATACCGGCCGCTCAGGTCGATCCCCAAGAGGCCGCAGACGAGCTGCACTCCTTCGTCAGGGGAGTCCTCCACTTGTGCCAAGGACGATTCGACGGCAGCGATCCGGTCCTCCACGCTTTGCTCTGTGGGCCATGCGAACTGACGTTGCAGGAGCTGCTTCAGGAGTGCAAACGGCTGCATGCGCTCGAGCCGGGAGGCAGCCGCCTCGATCCATGCGCCGTCTGGCTCGATCTGGGGCCGCAACTGCTGCACAAGCGCCGACTTGCCGATTCCTGGCTCGCCGATCACCAACACCGTCTGTCCGTCGCCGCCGAGTGCCGTTCGCCACCTGCTTGAAAGCAACGTCAGCTCGCCCTGTCGACCAAAGAATCGGCCACTGTTCAAGTCCGCACCCGAAGACGCTCCGGCGGTGCCGAGGACGCCGTACAATGCGACCGGGGCGTCCACACCCTTGAGGGGTCGAGCACCGAGTGCCTCGAGGGTGAACTCGGCACCAACGCGATTCGCCACCTCGCTTGTCAGGACGATCTGACCGGCGTTGGCGGCCGTTTGGACCCGGGCGGTGATATTGACGACGTCGCCAAGCACATGCGTTTCGCGGCGTCCAGGAGCGCCAACTTCCTTCACCACGACAAGGCCGGAGTGGATGCCGATCCTGGCTGACACATCCTCGCCACTGATTCCGCCTCGGCTATCGAGGTCGCGAAGGGCCACCTGGATATCAAGGCCGGTCGCGATCGCATCTTGAGCGGAGGTCTCTCCGGCCTCGGGGTAGCCGAACAGCGCGAGCAGGCCGTCTCCCAGGTAGTTGGCGACGAACCCGTTGCGGCGCGAGATTGCTTCACCGCAGACCTGATAGAAGGTATCGACGAGTTCGCTGAATGTCTCAGGGTCGAGGCGGCCGCTGATCTGGGTTGAGTCCGCCAGGTCGCAGAACATGACGGTGACTCGCCGTCGCTCCCCCTCGAGCTCGAGTGCAGGAGGCGTTGACGAACCCCCGAGCGCAGATCCCACCCGCGCCGAAATGCCGTGTACTTCTGCGCTCGGCCCGGGAGCGGATACGCGGGCGCCGCACGACGTGCAGAATGCGGCTCCATCGGAGAGGGCCGCACCGCAATGAGGACAGCTAGGACCGAGGGCGACACCGCAGGTTGCGCAAAATCTCGCCCCTGCGACGTTCTCGTGGCGACATCCGCCTTCGCCCATCCCCGCTCCTAGTGGCAATTCCCGTTGGCGCCAAGGCTAAGTCTTCGAAGACGCCAATAGGCCCAGGATCAGCGATCTCACCGTTTGTGTTGTGATGCCAACGACCTGCCAGCTGTGGTCAGCACATAGGGCCGAAATTGCTGGAGCCGCCTGTCAGATTGAAACTGTTCTGACGCCCCAGCGGACGAGGGCGAAAACCTTTCCTAGCAGCGGAAGTCATCACCGGAGCTCACTGGATACCTGTAACTGTGGGCAAAATGTGGGCACGCCCTCACGATAGGGGACAGAGCGGCCGCCTGTATGGGATCGCCTCAGCCCACTTCCTATGTCCGTCGAAGCAAGCGATGTGGCCATCCCGCGCCATCCCGCCGAACCGGTGCAGCGCACCGCGCAACAGCGCCGGGCGGTGATCAAAGGTGGTTCAGCGCATGTTGGGGCACGCCAGTGCGGCGATGACCTTGGATGTGTACGCCGATCTGTTCGACTCCGATCTGGACACGGTGGCAGAAAGCGTGTCCAAATTGTGTCCACGGTGGGCGGATTCGCCCTAGCGTTCGCCACCCACAATGCCTCTGCCAGCGGATATGTCGAGTCTTCTGTGGTGCCCTCGGTGAGATTCGAACTCACACTGTACGGGTTTTGAATCCGTTTCCTCTGCCAGTTGGGATACGAGGGCGGCAGCAGTACACGATAAAGGACTCAGGCTTTGACCGGTTCCTCCACCTCAGTGCCCGCGGCGTCCGACGGTGAGTGTTCAGGCCTGTCTTTTCCGTACGCGATGATCCCGATCGCGCTGATTCCGAGCAGCATCAACATCTCTCGCAGCATCCAGCCGATGATCGTCTCGACCACCGACGCGTTCACCAGCCAGTCCTGTCCGACTTCGGGGGTGGCGAAGACGGTGAGAAGTATTCCCACGATGACCACCGCTCGGGCCCACCAACTCCGGTGGAACCAGATGAAGACTGCGGCCGGCACCAGATACACCCAGTGGTGCACCCAGCTGATCGGAGAGATCAGCGTGGCGGTCATCCCGATGATCAACCCGCCGGCAAGCAATCCCGAGTGCGTGGCCGCGCGCCGCGCGAGGAGCAGCCCCACGATCGCGGCCACGGCCGTCAACACCAGGGCGAGCGGCCTGGTCCAGTCACCCACCGCGGCCAGCACTCCTTGAATCGAGTTGTTGCCCGACGTCGCGAACTTCGTGCCGAGCGCAACCTTGTCCGTGAGGTGCCACACGCCGTGGGTGACAAACGCAATCGTCAACGACGGGCGGACGACGAACGCCAGCGCGAACGCACCGAAACAACCGGCGACGCTCCACCAGAACATCCGCCACTGTCTGGCGACAGCGAGGTACACGATGAACAACCCCGGCGTGAGTTTGATGGCCGCCGCCAACCCGATCAGCAGCCCGCGTGGCACCCGGCGCCCGAAGGTTGTGTCGTCACGGCGGGCCAGGTCGGCGATCACCAGCAGCATCAGGAGGATGTTGATCTGCCCGAAGAAGAAGTGGGCGTACACCATGATCGTCGCGCATGCGAGGGAGGCGACACCGAACACCACGATCCAGCGCTGGCGGACGTCAGACGGAACCACCATCGCGATCACCGCCAACAACGCCAGCATCGACACGATGCTCCACGCCCAGAAACCGACCTGCTGGCTCCCGAGATTCGTCGGCCACAGCACAAGTGCGCCGAACGGCGTGTACGTGAACGGCAAGCCCTCATCGGCGATGTGCGGGCCGTGCAAGTTGGAGGCGTACAGGTCGACACCGCGCCACGCCGCCGCGGACCCATACCGGTAGACCGCCCAGTCCACCGGGTATACGTCCCGGATTCGCTCAAATGCCCAGGTCGCGGCTACCGCCATCAGCGCGGCCGCGACCGCGACGATCCACGGCACAGCCGTGGGCCTGGGCGACCTCGCATTCACACCGAGATGCTACCCAGGCTCCTTGGCGCAAACGTCGCTCACCACCGGGCGCGGCGAACTTGTCGGATCTCACAACCCCGAGGTCGCCCGGAGCCGTCAGCCACGACAGAATGGCAGCCATGACCGGGTCATCGTCGGAAACGCCAGCCGAATCGACCACGTCGCGTCGCGTCCTCATCGCGGAAGACGAGGCACTTATTCGGCTCGACTTGGCCGAAATGCTGAAGGAAGAGGGCTATGAGGTCGTCGGCCAGGCCGGCGACGGCCAGGAGGCGGTGGACCTCGCTGATTCCCTCAGGCCAGATCTGGTGATCATGGACGTCAAGATGCCCCGACGCGACGGGATCGACGCCGCCTCCGAGATCGCGAGCAAGCGCATCGCGCCGATCGTCGTGCTGACTGCGTTCAGCCAGCGCGAACTGGTAGAGCGGGCCCGCGACGCCGGTGCGATGGCGTATCTGGTCAAGCCGTTCTCGGCCACCGACCTGGTTCCGGCGATCGAGGTGGCCGTCAGTCGTTTCAACGAGCTCACCGAGCTGGAACGCGAGGTCGCATCCCTGTCTGAACGGTTGGAGACCCGCAAGCTCGTGGAACGTGCGAAAGGCTTGCTGCAAACCAAGCAGGGGATGACCGAGCCGGAGGCGTTCCGGTGGATCCAGCGGGCCGCGATGGACCGCCGCACGACCATGAAGCGGGTCGCCGAAGTGGTGCTCGAAACGCTCGACTCGCCCAAGGACGCACCGTCGGCCAGCTAGCCGGGCTGCCCAACAACGCGCACGGCGGCGATGCGTTGGCTATGTTCTACGCGAGGCGCCCACAACAACCTGGGTCGATGGGGCCGACAACAAACACCGACATGGAGGTGACACGTGCGTGGTCGCGTGACGCGAAGTGCTGTCGCTCTGGGAGCTACCGGATTGCTCGTCGTTGGCATGGCGGGCTGTAGCCAGCAGTCGAAACCGGGAGAGAACACGTCGCAGACGAACCTGAAGATCAGCGAACTCGTGCCGATTGACGAAAACGGCAAAGAGATCAAACCGCCCGACACCAGCACCGCGGCCGACCCGGCGGGCGACGGGAAGGCTACTTGCTCACCGGTGAGCATCGCGATGGCCGGCGCTCAGACCGGTCCTGACGCGGCCCTTGGCATCAACATCAAGTACGGCGTGCAATTGGCCGTCGACAAGCACAACGCGGCCAACCCCGGGTGCCAGGTCGGGTTGAAAATCTTTGACACCGAGGGCGACCCGCAGAAGGCCACCCAGATCGCCCCGCAAATCGTCGATGACGCATCGGTGATCGGCCTCATCGGGCCGGCCTTCTCCGGCGAAACGAAGGCCACCGGCGGTGTCTTCGACCAGGCCGGCCTGGTGGCGGCAACCGCATCCGCTACCAATGTGACGCTGTCTCAGAACGGTTGGAAGACGTTCCTCCGCGGCCTCGGGAACGACGGTAAACAAGGCCAGGCCGTCGCCAACTACATGAAGAACACGTTGGGGAGCAAGAAGGTGTGCGTCGTCGACGACAGCACTGACTACGGACTCGGCCTGGCGAAGGTAGTCCGGGACACTCTGGGACCGGTCGCCGACGGCAGTTGCAACATCTCGGTCAAGAAGGGCGACAAGGATTTCTCGGCCGCTGTGACCCAGGTGAAGGGCGCAACCCCGGACGCCGTGTTCTACAGCGGGTACTACGCGGAAGCAGCGCCGTTCGTTCAGCAGCTGCGTGACGGTGGCGTGAATGCGACATTCGTCTCCGCCGACGGATCAAAGGATCCCGAATTCGTCAAGCAGGCAGGCGGGGCGTCCAAGGACGCGCTGCTGTCGTGCCCGTGCAGCCCGGCTCCGCCGGCCTTCGCCGACGAGTACAAGAAGAAGTTCAACCAGGACCCCGGCACCTACAGCACCGAAGGCTATGACCTGGGCACCATCATGGTGAAGGGCATCGACTCCGGTGCGGTCACTCGCCAGGCACTGCTGGACTTCGTGCACAACTACAACGGTCCCGGCGTTGCGCGCCAGTACCAGTGGACCCCCGAGGGGGAACTGACCACGACCTTGATCTGGATGTACAAGGTTCAGTAGTCGCAGAGGCGAGGCGCGTCCGAGACCGAAAGGCTCGGACGCGTTCTCGTAAAGGAGGAGCCCGCCGCCGGATGATCCACGAGTGCCTCGAGCCGTGTGCGTTCTACGCAGCCAACATCACCTTCAACCTTGAAGGGCTGAGGCGCGGCTTCTGGCAGTTGACGATTGATGGGCTCGCGTGGGGGGCGATCTATGCACTAGTCGCCGTCGGCTACACGTTGGTGTTCGGTGTTCTGCGATTGATCAACTTCGCGCACTCCGAGATCTTCATGCTCGGCATGTTCGGCGCCTACTTCGCGCTGGACATGATCCTGGGTTTCATGCCCAGCGGCAACGCCTACAACAAGGGCGTGCTGTTGACCGTGATCTATCTGGGTATCGCAATGCTGTTTGCGATGGCCGTGTCTGGCTCCGCTGCCGTCGGGCTCGAGCTGGTGGCGTATCGGCCGTTGCGAAGACGCAACGCGAAGTCACTCGCATTCCTGATCACCGCGATCGGCATGTCGTTTGTGCTGCAGGAGTTCGTGCACTTCATCCTGCCGCAATTGCTGAAGGGCTACGGCGGCAGCAACGCCCAGCAGCCGATCATCCTGGTCGTGCCCAAGTCGCAGTTCACGATCTTCGGGGCCACGGTTTCCAACGTCACCCTTGTCATCATCGCGGCGGCGTGCGTTTTGGCGGTGCTGACGGATGTGACGATCAATCGCACGAAGTTCGGCCGTGGGATCCGCGCGGTGGCCCAGGATCCGACTACCGCGACGTTGATGGGAGTGTCGCGGGAACGCATCATCATGTTGACGTTTCTGATCGGTGGGCTGCTCGCGGGCGCAGCCGCACTGCTGTACACGCTGAAGGTGCCGCAGGGCATCATCTATTCCGGTGGTTTTCTGCTTGGCATCAAGGCATTTTCGGCGGCTGTCCTCGGCGGTATCGGCAATTTGCGCGGTGCGTTGCTCGGCGGCCTGCTGCTCGGGGTGATGGAGAACTACGGGCAGGCTGTCTTCGGCACCCAATGGCGCGATGTGGTCGCCTTCGTATTGCTCGTGCTGGTGCTGTTGTTACGCCCGACCGGGATACTGGGTGAAAGCCTCGGGAAGGCTCGGGTATGAGATCCAGCGAGGAGCCGAAGCCGGATCGCGCATCTCGGCTGATCCAGAAGATGGCCGCTCCCGGCGACGCCCTACGAGAGTGGTGGGGAGGCCTGTCTCGGCAAGCGAAATGGGTTGTCGGTATAGCCGGTTTCGCGCTGCTGGCTCTGTTGCCCTTGTTTCCGCCGCCACTCTTGAAAACCCCGGGCATCAGCTTCGGCGGCACGATGGCGCAATTCGCGATGGTCGCCATCATCGCGATCGGACTCAACGTCGTCGTCGGCCAAGCCGGCTTGCTCGACCTCGGCTACGTCGGCTTCTATGCGGTAGGCGCATACACCTGCGCACTTTTGACCAGTCCGGACAGCCCGCTGAACAAGCTGGGCCCCACCGGGTTCTTCAGCAAGGACTGGGCGTGGCTGTCCTGCGTCCCGCTGGCGATGGCGTTCACCGCGCTCGCCGGCCTGATCCTCGGGACACCGACGCTGCGACTCCGAGGCGACTACCTGGCTATCGTCACGCTCGGATTCGGCGAGATCATCCGGCTGTTGGCCGACAATCTGTCCGACATCACCAACGGCTCCCGCGGCCTCAACCAGGTCGCATACCCGCGGCTGGGAGAGAGCAAGCATCTGCCCAACGGCGTCTTCTCCAGCGGCAACTCGTCCGGCGACGCGAACTACGGCACGTGGTGGTTCTGGCTGGGCATTCTGCTGCTGGTGTGCATTCTGCTGCTGGTCGGCAACCTCGAACGCAGCAGGGTCGGGCGCGCATGGGTCGCCATTCGTGAGGACGAGGATGCCGCAGAAGTGTTGGGCGTCAACACCTTCCGGTTCAAACTGTGGGCGTTCGTGATCGGTGCCGCGATCGGCGGGCTGTCCGGGGCGATGTATGCCGGGCAGGTGCAGTATGTGGCGCCTCCGACGTTCAACATCATCAACTCGATGCTGTTCTTGTGCGCAGTCGTGCTCGGCGGGCAGGGCAACAAGCTCGGCGTGATCTTCGGCGCGTTCGTGATCGTCTATGTGCCGAACCGGCTACTGGGCGTGCACCTGTTCGGGATCAACATGGGCGACCTCAAGTACCTGTTCTTCGGCCTCGCCCTGGTGGTGTTGATGATCTTCCGCCCGCAGGGACTGTTCCCGGTTCGTCAACAACTGCTGACGTACGGAAAGTCTGCCTCCGAACTGCTTCGACGCGGTGACCCGGCACGCAAGGTGGTCACATGAGCAGCATCGAAGAAGTCGCCGGCCTGCACCGCGACGTTCACGCCGCCGAGGGCGAAACCCTCTTGGAGACAAGGGATCTCACCGTTCGCTTCGGCGGGCTGGTCGCGCTGGACTCGGTGACCTTCAGCATCCGGCGCGGGGAGATCCTCGGCCTGATCGGTCCCAACGGGGCAGGCAAGACGACGTGCTTCAACGCGATCTCCGGCGTCTACCGGCCCACTGCGGGCTCCGTGATCTTCGACGGCGCGCCACTGGGCCGTATCAAGCGCCACCAGATCACACGACGCGGCATCGCCCGCACCTTCCAGAACATCCGGTTGTGGGGCGAAATGACCGCGTTGGAGAACGTGGTGGTCGGAACCGACGCCCGCCACAAGACCTCTGTGCCGGGGGCGCTTCTTCGCACCCCCCGTCACCGTCGCGAGGAGCAGGACGCCATCGAACGTGCGGCGGCGCTGCTGCATTTCGTCGGTATCGCCCACCGGGGCGAGGAGAAGGCCAAGAATCTGCCCTATGGCGATCAGCGGCGCCTGGAAATCGCGCGTGCGCTTGCAACCGAACCGAAATTGCTGTGTCTCGACGAGCCGGCGGCCGGTTTCAATCCGGGCGAGAAGGCCGCTCTGATCGAGTTGATCAAAAAGATTCGCGACGACGGATACACTGTGCTGCTCATCGAGCACGACATGCGACTGGTGATGGGTGTCACCGACCGCATCGTGGTGCTGGAGTTCGGCCGCAAGATCGCCGAAGGCCTTCCGTCGCAGATCCGTGAAGACCCGGCGGTTATCGCCGCCTATCTGGGGGTGCCCGATGCCGGCATCGAATGACCAGCCCCTCCTGGAGGTGCGCGACGCCGTGGTGCACTACGGCAGGATCGAGGCGCTGCACGGCGTTTCGCTCGTGGTGCGCGAGGGTGAACTGGTTACGCTGCTGGGCTCCAACGGCGCGGGCAAGACCACCACGATGCGGGCGATATCGGGGTTGCGACCGCTCACTCGTGGGTCGATCTGGTTCGAGGGCCGGGATATCTCTCGGATGAAAGCCCACAAACGCGTTGCCGATGGCCTCGTCCAGGCGCCCGAGGGCCGGGGTGTGTTCCCCGGAATGACGGTGACCGAGAACATCGAAATGGGTTGCTATGGAAGGAAGTTTCCAACGCGAGCAGAGCACAGGGAGAAGCTGGACTGGATCTTCGAGACCTTCCCACGATTGGCAGAAAGGCGCAACCAGGTGGGTGGGACGCTATCGGGTGGCGAACAGCAGATGCTCGCGATCGGGCGGTCGCTGATGGCCCGTCCTCGGGTGCTTCTGCTCGATGAGCCGTCGATGGGATTGGCGCCGATGGTGATACAGCAGATCTTCGGCATCATCGCCGACATCAACTCGCAAGGCACCACCGTCTTGCTGGTCGAGCAGAACGCCCAGCAAGCCCTGAGCCGCTCGGACCGCGCCTACATCCTCGAGACCGGCACTGTCACCCGCGAAGGGCCGGCACAGGAACTTCTGCATGATGACAGCGTCCGGGCCGCCTATCTGGGCGTTGCGTGAACGATGGCAGCGGTACGCCGACTACGATTTCGGAGAAGAGATCTGTTGCGGGCATTGGCCGCAACGGGTTTCGTCGTGCTCATCGTCGTGGCGGCTGGAGTCATCGTCCACGTCGGCACCGCCGGGCACCGGATTGTCGTTCGAGCCCAGATCGACGAGAACGGTCAGCTGGTTTCGGTCGATAACACCCCCGCTGCCGATCCGGCCGGCAACGGTGCGGGGGTCTGCCCGCCGCTGTCGATAGCGATGGCTGGTGCGCTGACCGGACCCGATGTAGAGGCCAGCCTCAACGTCAGGGACGGCGTGCAATTGGCCATCGACCGGCACAACACCGCCAATGCGGGATGCCAGGTGCAGATCAAGGAGTTCGACACCGGTGGTGACCCAGGACGGGTGAACGAGTTCGCAACTCAAATTGTCGCTGACGCATACACGGTCGGTTTGATCGGCCCAACCCTCTCGGCGGTAGCCGCCGCGACAGGGGCGTTGTTCGAGGCGAACGGCTTGCCGGCGGCGACAGCGTCGGCGTCCAGAAGCGAACTGTCTGAGCAGGGTTGGCACATTTTCTTCCGCGCCGTGGCCAGTGATCAGGCGCAGGGGCGCGCCGTGGCCAACTACCTGAAAACCACCCTGGGCTACGGCAAGATCTGCGTCGTCAGTGACAACACCCCGTATGGCGATGCGATGGCTTCCGCGGCCGGCGAAGTGCTGGGCGGGCTGGCGCCCCCTGGCTGCCGATACTCAGGCGCCCAAAACGACGAGAACTTCATAGAAGTCGTGGATCGGGTGAAGGCGGCCGCACCGGACGCCATTCTGCGCACCGGTTCGTATTCGGGCGCGGCCGACCTCCTGCACCGGCTACGAGACGCCGGGATAACGTCATCATTCATCTCTGCCCAAGGCATGGTGAGTCCGCAATTCGTTACTCAGGCAGGGGATTTGGCCAAGGACGCGCTGCTGTCCTGCGCGTGTGCCCCTGACTCGGACTGGTTCACCCAGCAGTACCGCAACAAGTTCGGCCGCGACCCCGGCGCGTACAGCACCGAGGGCTACGACCTCGCGACGATCATGCTCAACGGCATCGACGCCGGAATGCTGGTCCGGCCGCAGATGCTGGACTGGATGCGCCACCACGACGGCCATGGCGTGGCTCGCCGGTACCAGTGGACCGAGACCGGGGAACTGAAAGTTCCGACGGTCTGGATCTACCAGGTGCAGTAAGTCTTTCGCCTGGTCGTCACCGGGCGACGATAACTGACGAGCCGTGGCCGAAGAGACCCTGGTTGGCGGTGATGCCGACCTTTGCGCCTTCGACCTGGCGTCCGGTGGCCTGGCCGCGTAGTTGCCAATTGAGTTCGCACACTTGCGCAATCGCCTGTGCGGGGATGGCTTCGCCGAAACACGCCAACCCGCCGGAGGGGTTCACCGGCACACGTCCGCCGATCGTCGTCGCGCCGCTGCGCAGCAGCGCCTCGGCTTCGCCCCTGGCGCACAGCCCCAGGTGTTCGTACCAGTCCAGCTCCAGCGCGGTGGACAGGTCGTAGACCTCGGCGAGGCCGATGTCACCGGGCCCGATACCCGCTTGGTCGTAGGCGGCGTCGATGATCTGGTCCTTGAACACTCGCTCCGGCGCCGGCACCACAGCAGTGGAATCCGTTGCAATGTCCGGTAATTCGGGCAGATGCTGCGGGTAGCGGGGAGTGACTGTGCTCACCGCACGCACCGAGGGCACGCCGTCAAGTGAGCCAAGGTGCTTGCGTGCGAACTCTGCACTCGCCACGATCAGCGCGGCCGCGCCGTCGGACGTCGCGCAAATGTCCAACAGCCGCAACGGATCAGAGACCACCGGGCTGGCCAGCACATCCTCGACCGACGATTCCTTGCGGTAGCGGGCATTCGGGTTCTGCAACCCATGTTTGGAATTCTTGACCTTCACTTGCGCGAAGTCCTCGGCTGTCGCGCCGTACAAATCCATGCGCCGGCGCGCGAGCAATGCGAAATACACCGTGTTCGTCGCGCCGATCAAATGAAACCGCTGCCAGTCCGGATCGTCGCGACGCTCACCGCCGACAGGCGCGAAGAATCCCTTTGGTGCTCTGTCGGCGCCCACCACCAGCGCGACATCGCAGAACCCGGCCAGGATGTTGGCCCGCGCACTCTGCAGCGCCTGCGAGCCGCTGGCACACGCCGCATAGCTCGAGCTCACCGGCACGCCGGTCCAGCCGAGCTTCTGCGCGAACGTCGCACCGGCGACGAACCCGGGATAGCCGTTGCGGATGGTGTCTGCGCCCGCGACGAACTGGATCTGCCGCCAGTCGAGTCCCGCTTCCCCCAGTGCTGCGCGCGCGGCGACCATGCCGTACTCGGTGAAATCGTTGCCCCACTTGCCCCACGGATGCATCCCCGCGCCGAGGATGTAGACGAGTTGCGGTGTCATGCGATCCTCCAGGCGTAGATGCTGCGCTCGATGCCCTCGTCATCGCGATACAGCGGCTCGATCGCCAACTCCATCTCCATGCCGACGGCGAGGTTCTCGGCGAGGATGCCCTTGACGACCTTGCCCAGCACGATCAGCCCCTCGTCGGCCAGCTGGACCGCGGCGACGGCGAAGGGTTCGAAGGGATCGGACGCGGGATACGGTGGCGGCGGCGCATAGCGGTTCTCGGCATAGCTCCACAGCGTTCCGCGCCGCGACAGCGCGACGGCCTCCAGCGATCCGCTCTCGCACCCGGGATTGGGGCAGTCCAGCGACCGCGGCGGAAACACATACGTCCCGCACACGGGGCAGCGGCTGCCGATCAGATGCGGCGAACCCGATTCATCGACCGCGAACCAGCCGTCGATCGCAGGTTTCGCCTCGTCAGTAGCTTCTGGCACCGGCCCAGCCTACCTAGTGTGGCCGCAAAACTGAAACGTGTTCCAGTTTGGTTGCCGATGACCCGATGTCGGCGCGGGTGCTTAGAGTAGGGCCGTGAGCCCAGCCCGGACCGCGTCTGCTCAATCCGCTCCACCCGAGGCCTCCGAAAAGCCGACCTTGATGCTGCTGGACGGCAATTCGTTAGCCTTCCGGGCGTTCTACGCTCTGCCGGCGGAGAACTTCAAGACCCAGGGTGGGCTCACCACCAACGCGGTCTACGGGTTCACCGCGATGCTGATCAACCTGCTACGCGACGAAGGCCCCACGCATGTCGCTGCCGCATTCGACGTGTCACGGCAGACGTTTCGCTCCGACAAGTACCCGGAGTACAAGGCCAACCGCAGCTCCACGCCCGACGAGTTTCGCGGCCAGATCGAGATCACCAAGGAGGTGCTCGTCGCGCTCGGCATCACCGTGCTCGCGGAGGCGGGCTTCGAAGCCGACGACCTCATCGCGACGTTGGCGACGCAGGCCGAGACGGCCGGCTTCCGAGTCTTGGTGGTCAGCGGTGACCGCGACTCGTTGCAGCTCGTCACAAACGATGTGACCGTGCTCTATCCGCGCAAGGGCGTGAGCGAGCTGACGCGTTTCACGCCGGAGGCGGTGCTCGAGAAGTACGGGCTCACTCCGCGCCAGTACCCCGACTTCGCCGCTTTGCGTGGTGATCCCAGCGACAACCTGCCCGGCATCCCCGGCGTGGGGGAGAAGACCGCGTCCAAGTGGATCGCCGAGTACGGCTCCCTTCAGGACCTCGTCGACAATGTCGATTCGGTGCGCGGCAAGGTCGGTGATGCACTGCGCGCCAACCTTTCTCACGTGGTCCTGAACCGCGAGTTGACCGATCTGGTGCGCGACGTACCGCTGGCGCAGACACCTGACATGCTGCGCATGCAGCCATGGGACCGTGACCAGATCCACCGGCTCTTCGACGATTTGGAGTTCCGCGTATTGCGGGACCGGTTGTTCGACACGCTGGCCGCTGTGGAACCGGAGGTCGACGAGGGGTTCGACGTCCGCGGCGGTGCGCTCGAATCCGGCAGCGTGGCGGACTGGCTGGCCGAGCACGCCGCCGACGGTCGCCGGGCGGGCGTGTCGGTGGTCGGCACCCATGCGGTGGCCGACGGCGACGCAACCGCCGTCGCGATCGCAGCCGCCGACGGCGACTCCGGTTACATCGACACCGCGGCGATGACGTCCGAGGACGAGGCGGCACTCGGTGCCTGGCTCGCCGACGAGACGCAACCCAAGGTTCTGCATGAGGCGAAGTGGGCAATGCACGCCCTCGCGGCCCGTGGGTGGGAGCTGCGCGGAGTCACATCCGACACCGCTCTCGCCGCATACCTCGTTCGCCCCGGTCAGCGCAGCTTCACCTTGGAGGACCTCTCATTACGGTACCTGCGCAGGGAATTGCGTGCCGACAATCCTGAACAAGTTCAGCTGTCGCTGCTCGACGACACGGACGGTGTCGATGACCAAGCCGTGCAAACCCAGATCCTGCGGGCGCGGGCCGTCGTGGACCTGGCCGACGCCCTGGATGCGGAGTTGGACCGGATGGAGTGCTCGTCGCTGCTCGGCAACATGGAACTGCCCGTGCAGCGGGTTCTCGCGGAAATCGAAAAGGCCGGTATTGCAGTCGATCTCGCGCAACTAACCGACCTGCAGCACCAGTTCGCCGAGCAGATACGCGATGCCGCCGAAGCCGCGTACGGCGTGATCGGCAAGCAGATCAACCTCGGCTCGCCAAAACAGTTGCAGGTGGTGCTGTTCGACGAGCTGGAAATGCCGAAGACCAAGCGCACCAAGACCGGCTACACCACCGACGCCGACGCGTTGCAGTCGCTGTACGAGAAGACAGGTCACCCGTTCCTTGCGCATCTGCTGAACCACCGCGACGTCACCCGATTGAAAGTCACGGTCGATGGGCTGCTGAATTCGGTTGCCACAGACGGCCGGATCCACACCACCTTCAACCAGACCATCGCGGCCACCGGGCGGCTGTCGTCGACCGAGCCCAACTTGCAGAATATCCCGATCCGCACCGACGCAGGCCGACTGATCCGTGACGCGTTCGTCGTCGGCGAGGGCTACTCCGAGTTGATGACTGCCGACTACAGCCAGATCGAGATGCGGATCATGGCGCACCTGTCGAAAGATGAAGGCCTACTCGTCGCGTTCAATACCGGCGAGGATCTGCACTCTTTCGTCGCGTCCCGCGCATTCGGCGTCCCGATCGAGGAGGTCACGCCGGAACTGCGGCGGCGGGTCAAGGCGATGTCGTACGGGCTGGCCTACGGGCTGAGCGCCTATGGCCTTGCCCAGCAACTGAAAATCTCCACCGAGGAGGCCAAGGACCAGATGGATCAGTACTTCGCGCGCTTCGGTGGGGTGCGCGATTACCTGCACGAGATCGTCGATCAGGCCCGCAAGGACGGTTACACGTCGACGGTGCTGGGCCGGCGTCGTTACCTGCCGGAACTGGACAGCAGCAACCGTCAGGTCCGCGAGGCGGCGGAACGCGCCGCACTCAACGCCCCGATTCAGGGCAGCGCAGCCGACATCATCAAGGTCGCGATGATCGAGGTCGATAAGGCCCTCGAAGAGGCGGGGCTGACGTCACGAATGCTCCTGCAAGTGCACGACGAGTTGCTGTTCGAAGTGGCCCAAGGGGAACGCGACGAACTCGAAACGTTAGTTCGCGACAAGATGGGCGGCGCCTATCCGCTGGACGTACCACTGGAAGTGTCGGTCGGTTACGGCCGCAGTTGGGATTCCGCTGCGCACTGATCCCCTCCGATCCGGGCGGGTGCGTGCGGACCACCGTGACCCGTATTCACGCCAGCGCTCGGTACCCTGCGATCGCCTGCAAAACGGGGGCGGCTGCTCGCGCCCCGTAGACCCCGTACGCCTCCTCGGTTTGCAGCGCGAACGCCTTCTGGTCGCCGAATCCGCGGTCGATTCGGTCACGGGTGAAGGCCAATTCCACGACCTGGGCGGCGAACGTCTTGACCGCCTTGCCGGCAGGCTTTCCGCCGACGCGGGTCGCCTCGCCGATCGCGAGCCTGCGGTTGCGGATCGCGCCCAGCCAGGTCGCCTCGTTGCGGGTCACCAGGCCGGCCGCCACCATGCCGGGCAGCTTGGCGGCAACGACCCGCTGCTCCCTGCGGCGGCTAGCGGCGGCGAGCCAGATCGCCAGTCCGAAGATCGGCATCATCCACACCACGTAGACGAGCAGGTAGGCCTGAAAGCCCAGCAGCGACGAGCCGTTCCACAACGCGTGCATGAACACCGCGCCGACGTAGCCGAGCAGGATGCAGCAGGCCTTGGCGACGACATTTCGCCGCTGCAGCGCGAAATACACGCCGATACCAATCATCGTGGTGAACAGCGGGTGTGCGAAAGGCCCCATGATCAGCCGCATCGCGGCGGTAACCAGCGAGCGGCCGAAGGACTCGCCACTGGCGATGTAGACGATGTCCTCGAGCCAGGCGAAACCCGCCGCGGTGATTCCCGCGTACACCAGGCAGTCGGTCAGCGAATTGAGCTCGTTGCGGCGGAGCCCGGTCATCATGATCAGCAGGAACAGGCCCTTGGCCGCCTCCTCGATCACCGGCGCGCCGATCGCGACCGACGCGAAGCTGTGCTTTGTCGTCTCACCGGAGCTGACCAGGTGGTCGACGTAAATCTCCAGTACCACCGAAACGATCACCGCGACAGACGCGCCCCAGACGAACGCGAGGACGAGCAGTCGCGACGGTTCCGGTTCCCACCGGTCCAACCACAGGTAGGCCAACACGACGAGCGCCATGGCCGCGCTGGAGAGGATGAACCCGACGGCCGTGCCGATCGGGTTCGCCGCGGTCAGCAAGATCACGATCAGGCCGGCCACCGTGCCGAGGGTGATGAGCACGCCGAGCGGCGCTCCGACCTTGCGGATTCGCCTCTGAAAGGGGGGAGGCGGCGGCGGTCCGAATCTCTGCGGCGGTTGTGGTGTGCCTGCGTATGACACCAGAGCAGGTTAGCCCGTCACCGCGACCGGTTTGTCCAGCTTGTACACAGTCGAGTAGCCTCGGTAGGTGACTCGCGACCTGTTCGCGGGTAACACCATGCAATCGTCCCTACGACCCAACCTGTCCGGAGCAACCCAACAACATGCCAAGTCCCTCCGTCACCTCGCCGCAAGTAGCCGTCAACGACATCGGCTCGTCCGAGGACTTTCTCGCCGCCATCGACAAAACCATCAAATACTTCAACGATGGCGACATCGTCGAAGGGACGATCGTCAAGGTTGACCGTGACGAGGTCCTGCTCGACATCGGCTACAAAACCGAGGGCGTGATCCCTTCTCGGGAGCTGTCCATCAAGCACGATGTCGACCCCAACGAGGTTGTGTCCGTCGGTGATGAGGTCGAGGCACTTGTTCTCACGAAGGAGGACAAGGAGGGTCGGCTGATCCTGTCCAAGAAGCGCGCGCAGTACGAACGCGCCTGGGGCACGATCGAGGACCTCAAGGAGAAGGACGAGGCCGTCAAGGGCACCGTGATCGAGGTCGTGAAGGGCGGTCTGATCCTCGACATCGGGCTGCGCGGCTTCCTGCCCGCCTCGCTCGTCGAGATGCGCCGTGTGCGCGATCTGCAGCCCTACATCGGCAAGGAGCTCGAGGCGAAGATCATCGAGCTCGACAAGAACCGCAACAACGTCGTGCTGTCGCGTCGCGCCTGGCTCGAACAGACGCAGTCCGAGGTGCGCAGCGAGTTCCTCAACCAGCTGCAGAAGGGCGCGATCCGCAAGGGCGTGGTCAGTTCGATCGTCAATTTCGGTGCGTTCGTCGACCTCGGTGGCGTCGACGGTCTGGTCCACGTGTCCGAATTGTCTTGGAAGCACATCGATCACCCGTCGGAGGTCGTTCAGGTCGGCGACGAGGTCACCGTCGAGGTTCTCGACGTCGACATGGACCGCGAGCGGGTTTCGTTGTCGCTCAAGGCCACTCAGGAAGACCCGTGGCGTCACTTCGCCCGCACGCACGCGATCGGTCAGATCGTTCCGGGCAAGGTCACCAAGCTCGTGCCGTTCGGCGCGTTCGTGCGTGTGGAGGAAGGCATCGAGGGTCTGGTGCACATCTCCGAGTTGGCCGAGCGCCACGTCGAGGTTCCGGACCAGGTGGTGCAGGTTGGCGACGACGCGATGGTCAAGGTCATCGACATCGATCTGGAGCGGCGCCGCATCTCGCTGTCGCTGAAGCAGGCCAACGAGGACTACACCGAGGAGTTCGACCCGTCGAAGTACGGCATGGCCGACAGCTACGACGAACAGGGCAATTACATTTTCCCCGAGGGCTTCGACGCCGAGACCAACGAGTGGCTCGAGGGTTACGACACGCAGCGCTCCGAGTGGGAGGCGCGGTACGCCGAGGCGGAGCGTCGACACAAGATGCACACGACGCAGATGGAAAAGTTCGCCGCCGCCGAGGCGGCCGCGGCCGAGAAGCAGCCTTCGGACAACGGGTCGTCGCGGTCGGATGAACCGCAGTCCGGTGGCTCGCTTGCCAGCGACGAGCAGCTTGCCGCCTTGCGAGAGAAGCTGGCCGGCAACGCCTAGAGCCGCCAACGGATGCTTCGGATCGGGCTGACCGGCGGCATCGGCGCCGGGAAGTCAACGGTATCAGCCACTTTCGGCGAATGCGGCGGTGTGGTCGTCGACGGTGACGTCATCGCCCGCGAAGTCGTCGAACCGGGCACCGAAGCGTTGGCCAAGCTCGTCGACGCGTTCGGTGAGGACATCCTGCTTCCCGACGGTGCGCTGAACCGGCCCGCATTGGCCGCCAAGGCATTCGGCGACGAAGACAAGCGGGCGACGCTGAACGGCATCGTCCACCCCATGGTGGCGCGGCGGCGCGCCGAGATCATCGCCGCGGTGTCCGAAGACGAGGTGGTGGTCGAAGACATCCCGTTGCTGGTTGAAAGCGGAATGGCACCGCTGTTCCCGCTCGTCGTGATCGTCCATGCGGATGCCGAAGTGCGCGTCGAGCGGTTGATCAGGCGCGGCATGAGCGAGGACGACGCCCGTGCCCGCATCGCCGCGCAGGCCGGCGACGAGCAGCGGCGCGCAGTCGCCGACGTGTGGCTTGACAACTCCGGGTCAGAGGGCGAACTCGTGGAACGGGCCCGCGAGCTGTGGTACCAGCGCGTCCTTCCGTTTGCGCACAACCTGCGGGAGCATCGCGCGGCCCCGTCACCGCAGACGGTGGTCGCGGCCGACCCGACATGGACGGCTCAGGGCCGCCGCGTCATCGAGCGGCTCAAGACTGCCTGCGGGCACAACGCTCTGCGGGTGGATCACATCGGTTCGACCGCGGTGCCCTGGCTGGACGCCAAGGACGTCATCGATGTGCAGGTCACAGTCTCATCGCTGACCGTCGCCGACCAGATCGCCGAAGCGCTCACGAACGCCGGCTACCTACGGATCCGCCGGATCACCGCCGATGTCGCCAAACCGGACGCGCGCAGCACCGTGGCTGAATTCGACCACACCAATGATCCGGCGTTGTGGCAGAAGAGGATTCACGCATCCGCAGATCCCGGCCGACCGACGCACGTTCATGTGCGGATCGATGGCTGGCCGAACCAGCAGTTCGCATTGCTGTTCACCGATTGGCTGGCACAGCATCCCGCGGTGCAAGCGGATTACCTGGCGGCCAAGCGGGCAGCCGAAGCGTCGCCGGATTATGCGCAGGCGAAGGAGCCGTGGTTCCTCGACGCGTACCGACGCGCATGGGACTGGGCGGATGCGACCAACTGGACGCCGTAGCGTCAGCTCGGCGGCGCGCCCTGGCCAGGCGGCGCCTCGCTCTGGGGCGCCTGGCTTGGCGGCGTGCCGGCAGGGGGGTTGTTGGCGGCGCTGACGGCGGCGGCGTTGGCCAGTTGCGCGCCGCACGGCATAACGCCGTAACCGGGGTCATTGCTCTGAGGTAGCAGCCTCGGCGCGATGAAGTCGTCGGCCTGGGCGGTGATTGCGTCATCCACCAGGATTTCGCAGTGCAGGTTGGCGGTGTACGGCCATCTGATCGAGATCTCCATGCCGGCGTGAGCAGGGTCGGCCAGCACGGCGTTCGCCTCGAACGTCTGGCCCGGCAGCATTGTCGGAGTGGCCGTGTCGACGTCGGCATCACCGACGTTGTAGGTGATCGTCAAGCCCCTGGAGACTCCGTCGATTCGGGCCCGGTAGGTGACATTGTGCAGTTCCTGCTGCGGCTGCTCGTTTGCGGGCGCCGTCGCGGGAGTCAACTGGCCGGCCGCGATGACCGCCGCTGCGCAGACTGAGATCAGCCCGACACGGGTGCCGTTCATGACTGCCGAGATTACGCCCCCGCCCAGGTGAGGCGCATGCCGTGGCAAGAAAGCCACTGGTGGAGGTGGTGATGGTGCTCTGACAGGCCTTCGATCGCGTGCACCGCACGCTGGATTGCCCGTTCCGCGGTCCGCGACGACACGAGCCCCTGGTGATGGGCGTCCAGCAGCTCGTCGACGTCGAGCAGCTCAGTGCGCTCACCGGCGTGCGTGACCAGGTCCAGGTAGTGATCCTCCGCCCTCCAGACGGTTTCGCCGGGCGTGAACTCCCCGACGTCCAGGTAGTAGTCCTGTTCACGCTCGTAACCGGGGTTGAAATGGAACACGTTGACGCGCAGACCCAGCGAGGGAAGCAGCCAGGATTCCAGGTAGCGGAACTGCTTGCGACCGGGCGTCGGCCGGGCCATGTAGAGGCCCCACGGCTTGACTGTGTACACATCGACGGCGCGCACGATGCCTTTCGGGTCGGTGTTGGTGCGCGCGACCAGATCGAACTCTTCGCGTTTGGGTGGGTGGATACGGTCAGCATAGGCGCCGGCCAGCGGGAACATTGATTGTCGGTGGCTGGTTCTAGGCTGATGGACATGGCATTTGCGACCGAACGACCGGTGGTGGCGCACTCGGAATACCGCGCCGTCGAGGACGCGGTGCGCACGGGCGGGCGCTTCGAGGTGGTCAGCGCTCACGAGCCGGCCGGAGACCAGCCGGCCGCGATAGACGAGCTGGAGCGTCGGATCCTGGCCGGAGAGCGCGACGTGGTTCTGCTCGGGGCCACCGGCACCGGTAAGTCGGCGAGTACCGCGTGGCTGATCGAACGGCTGCAGCGGCCCACGCTGGTGATGGCGCCGAACAAGACGCTTGCCGCTCAGTTGGCGAACGAGTTGCGAGAGATGTTGCCGCACAACGCCGTCGAGTACTTCGTCTCGTACTACGACTACTACCAGCCGGAGGCGTACATCGCGCAGACCGACACCTACATCGAGAAGGACAGCTCGATCAACGACGACGTCGAACGGCTGCGCCACTCGGCGACGTCGAGCCTGCTGTCGCGACGCGACGTGGTCGTGGTGGCGTCGGTGTCGTGCATCTACGGTCTCGGCACCCCGCAGTCCTACCTGGACCGGTCGGTCGAGGTGCGGGTAGGCGCCGAGGTGCCTCGCGACGCGTTGCTGCGCCTGCTTGTCGACGTCCAGTACACGCGCAACGACATGGCGTTCACCCGCGGCTCGTTCCGGGTGAGGGGCGACACGGTCGAGATCATCCCGTCGTACGAGGAACTGGCCGTGCGCATCGAGTTCTTCGGCGACGAGATCGAGGCGCTCTACTACCTGCACCCACTCACCGGCGACGTCATCCGAGAGGTCGACTCGCTGCGGATCTTCCCGGCCACCCACTATGTGGCCGGACCCGAGCGGATGGCGCAGGCGATCTCCACGATCGAAGAAGAGCTTGCGGAGCGGCTGGCCGAACTGGAACGCCAGGGCAAGCTGCTGGAGGCGCAGCGGCTGCGGATGCGGACCAATTACGACGTCGAGATGATGCGCCAGGTCGGGTTCTGCTCGGGAATCGAGAATTATTCGCGGCACATCGACGGTCGCGGGCCGGGCTCACCGCCGGCAACGCTGCTCGACTACTTCCCCGAAGATTTCCTGCTCGTCATCGACGAGTCGCATGTGACGGTCCCGCAGATCGGCGGAATGTACGAAGGCGACATCTCCCGCAAGCGCAACCTCGTCGACTATGGGTTCCGGCTCCCGTCGGCGATCGACAATCGTCCGTTGAGGTGGGAGGAGTTCGCCGATCGGATCGGGCAGACCGTCTACCTCTCGGCCACGCCGGGTCCGTACGAGCTCAGCCAGTCCGGTGGCGAGTTCGTCGAGCAGGTGATCCGCCCGACCGGGCTGGTCGACCCGAAGGTGGTGGTCAAGCCGACGAAGGGCCAGATCGACGACCTGATCGCAGAGATCCGTAAACGGGCTGAGGCCGACGAACGGGTGCTGGTCACCACGCTGACCAAGAAGATGGCTGAGGACCTCACCGACTACTTGCTCGAGATGGGTATCCGGGTGCGCTACCTGCATTCGGAGGTAGACACGCTGCGGCGGGTCGAGTTGCTCAGGCAACTGCGGCTCGGGGACTTCGACGTGCTCGTCGGGATCAACCTGCTCCGCGAGGGCCTCGACCTGCCGGAAGTGTCGCTGGTCTCGATCCTCGACGCCGACAAGGAAGGGTTCCTGCGGTCGGCGCGCAGCCTGATCCAGACCATCGGCCGGGCGGCCCGCAACGTGTCCGGCGAGGTGCATATGTACGCCGACACGGTCACCGAGTCGATGACAGAGGCCATTGATGAGACGGAACGCCGGCGCGCGAAGCAGATCGCCTACAACGAGGAGCACGGCATCGACCCGAAACCGCTGCGGAAGAAGATCGCCGACATTCTCGACCAGGTGTACCGAGAGGCCGACGACAGCGACGCCGTGGAGATCGGTGGCTCGGGCCGCAACGCGTCACGCGGTCGGCGCGCCCAGGGCGAGCCTGGCCGTGTGGTCAGCGCCGGAATCTATGAGGGTCGCGACACCTCCAACATGCCTCGGGCGGAGTTGGCGGACTTGATCAAGGACCTCACCGCTCAGATGATGGCGGCGGCGCGGGATCTGCAATTCGAGCTCGCTGCCAGGATCCGCGACGAGATCGCCGACCTGAAGAAGGAGCTGCGGGGGATGGATGCGGCGGGGCTGAAGTGAGGCGCCTCGCACTTGATCTCAACCATGGTTGAGCTTCTACGGTGGCAGTCGTGAGTGACGTCTCCACCGTCCCGGCCGGCAGTTGGAGGGAGCTGTTTGGCCGCGACCGCGTCGGCACCTCAACGCTGTTGGCGGGCGGTGTCGCGCTGTACGCCACCAACGAGTTCCTCACCATCAGCCTGCTGCCCAGCACGGTCGCCGACATCGGCGGCCAACAGTTCTACGCATGGGTCGTCACGGTGTACCTCGTCGGCTCGGTGGTCGCGGCCACGGCGGTCAACCCGCTGCTCATGCGATTGGGACCGCGGACGTCGTACCTCCTGACGCTGGCAGTTTTCGGCGCGGGCACCGTGGGTTGCGCGGTCGCGCCCACGATGGAGCTGCTGCTCGTCGCGCGGACTGTGCAGGGTGCGGCCGGCGGAATGCTCGCAGGTCTCGGGTATGCGGTGATAAACGCGGCCCTGCCGAAAAGGTTGTGGACGCGGGCGTCGGCTCTGGTGTCGGCGATGTGGGGTGTCAGCGTCATCGTCGGGCCGGCCATGGGTGGCGTGTTCGCCCAGTTGGGCATCTGGCGATGGGCTTTCGGCTCGCTGGCGATTGCCACGTTCGCGATGGCGGCGTTGGTGCCCGGCGCGCTGCCGTCCCGGAGGAGGAGAGACGTCACTCCAGCGCTCACCGGGATACCGGTGTGGTCGCTGCTGCTGCTCGGCGCGGCAGCGCTGACGATCAGCCTGGCGGGCGTGCAGCGCATCGCCTCTGCTACCGCGGGCCTGCTCGCGCTGGGTGTCGCGCTGGTCGGCTGCTTCCTCGTGGTCGACCGGCGGGCGCGGGCGACCGTGTTGCCCCGCGCGGCATTCGGTCCCGGCCCGCTGAAGTGGATGTATGTGAGCGTCGGCGTGCTGATGGCTTCGACGATGGTCGACATGTACGTGCCGCTGTTCGGACAGCGTCTCGCGCACATGACCCCGTTGGTGGCGGGCTTCCTCGGTGCGGTGCTCGCGGTGGGCTGGACGCTGTCCGAGATCGCCAGCGCGTCGGTGAACAACACCCGCGTGGTGGTCCGGCTGGTGGCGGTCTCACCTGTGATCATGGCCATCGGCCTGGGACTGGCCGCGCTGAGCCAACGCGACCAACCCGGCTGGCCGATGGTCGCCGCCTGGGTCGTCGCGCTGTTCATTGCGGGTACGGGCGTCGGTATCGCGTGGCCTCATCTGTCGGCCTGGATCATGGGCGCGGTGGACGACCCCGTCGAAGGAGGCGCCGCTGCGGCGGCGATCAACACGGTCCAGCTGATCTCCGGCGCGTTCGGCGCAGGCCTCGCGGGTGTGGTGGTCAACATGACGGAGGGCGGCGAGGTGACCGCCGCCCGCTGGCTGTTCGGGGTGTTCAGCGCACTCGCGGCCGTTGGTGTCGCAGCCACGTACCGGTCGGGTCGGGCTGCGAAGTAGAGTCGCGCCCGTGAACGCGTTCTCGGCGGGTCGGCTCACCCGCACCTTGGATCCGCTGCATTCGGTCGCGTACTTCCTGCCCGACGTGGCTGAGCGGTTCGGTGCGCTCGGAATGCAAGGCAGGACACCATATTTCGCGGCGCGCTCAGCACCGATGGGTGCGGTCACAGCGCGCGTCGTCGCGGCGACGTTCTATAACTTCAGTCCAGAGCTGGTGGCCGTATCGATTCCTGCGGCGTGGCAGATGGCGGCGCCGGAGACCGTGACTCAGATCCGCTACGAGATCGTCGAGGAGGCGCTGCCGAGGGTACTGGGCGAATCGCTGACGGGGTCGGCCGAGTTGGCGCGGGCTGCCGACGTCCTGCGGGGTGTGGCGGAAGCGGTTCCCGACGCAGACGGGCGGCCGCTGTACGCAGGTCATGCAGAGCTGCCCTGGCCGCAGTCGCCGCATTCACGGCTGTGGCACGCGATCACGCTGCTGCGGGAGTACCGCGGCGACGGGCACATTGCGGCGCTGTTGACATATGAGCTGAGCGGCTTGGAGGCCTTGCTCACCCACACCGCCAGCGGGATCGGGTTCACGGTCGAGTTCGCCCGCCTGCTCAGGGGCTGGAGTGAAGAGCAGTGGGCTCGCGCCACGGATCGGCTCCGGCAGCGGGGTCTTTTCAATGCTTCGGGTGCGCTCACCACGGCAGGAATCCAATTGCGCACGGAGATCGAGGATCTCACCGACAGGCTGGCGTTCGCGCCGTGGCGGACACTTCCCGATCGGGAGGCCGGTGAGCTCGAGCAGTTCGCAAACTCGGTACGCCAGACCGTAATGGCCGCCGGTGTGTTCCCGGCCGGCGCGTTCGCCCCACGGTACGGGGAACACCGCTGACTACTCGACGTCGTCGTCGAGCTGTCTGACCGAACTGACACCGGCTACGGTCGCCAGGACCCGGGGCGCGCGTAGCACGCCGCTGCCGGAAATCGTCATCGCGACGGCCACATCACCTTGCGCGGGTGGCAGGACGAGGCCCCCGGATTCTGTTTCCGTGACCACCGAGCTGATCTGCCAACCATATTTTTCGCAGGCGGTGAGGATCTGGCGCAGCACGCCTCGCTGGTCCTGGTATGTGACATGCAGGTGGATCGAGCCGCTGAGCCGTTTCGTGAGCCTGCGAGCCAGCGGGGCGAAGCCGACGATGATGACGAAGTGCAGGAGAGTCACCGTGACGGCGAGCAGCAACAGTCCCGAGCCGGCCGCCATGCCGATCGCGGCGCACTCCCAGATCGCGGCGGCGGTGGTCAACCCGTGAACCGCGCCGCGGCGGGTGATGATCAGGCCGGCTCCGAGAAACCCGATGCCCGAGACGATTTGGGCCGCGACGCGGGACGGGTCGAGCACGATCGTGCCGGCATTCAGGACGTCGCCGAATCCGTACTTGCTGATGATGAGGATCAGCGCGGCGGACGTCCCGACGATGGTCTGGGTGCGAAGGCCCGCGCTCTTGCCCTGGATCTCGCGTTCCAGACCAATCATCGCGGTCAGACAGAATGCGACAAGCAGCTCCACCAGTTGACGGGCGCCCTGGCCGTAGCCGTGGAAAAACGCCGGGTCCGCCGCAAGCCACGTCTGCATGCCGCTTACTTTGCCAGGCCAGAGACCGATTCATCGTGAGGGAAACGCTCGGATTGTCGCCTTGGGGATGGCATCGTGCTCGACAGCGCGGGTGTGGCTGAGTGGTGAGGCACCGGCCTGCAAAGCCGTCTACGCGGGTTCGATTCCCGTCACTCGCTCTGTGTGATGTCTCGGGACATCGTTGGCAGATGTCCTGGGACATAGTTTGCAGTCAACATCGGTTTTTTGGGCTTCTTCCGCAGGGAACGCCGCGTGGTTGGTAGTCGCGCGTGGGGTCGAGAACCAGTTTGCGGATGAGTTGGCCGGTGTTGCGGTGCAGGATGCGGATGTCGAGGTCGTTGGCGAGGACGATGACGTGGGTGCCGGCCAGACGGCGGCCCAGGCCGATGTGGTGCAGGCGGCTGTTGTAGCGCAGCGTGATGGTGCCGCCGGTGTCGATGGTGTCGCGGCGGACCCGGTAGTGCGGCGGGATGTGGTAGCCGGTGGGGAAGGCTTTGGGCCGGGCCTGGAAGGCCTGGATGGGGGTGCGATCTGGCGAGAGCGCGGTGGGGCCGCACGGTGTTGTAGTAGGCGCTGAAGGTGTCGAGTTGGTGTTGTAGCTCGACCAGCGTGGGCGGCGGCGCGCTGAGCTCTGAGGTGTTTTTTGAGTGTTTGGTGAAATCGTTCGACCTTGCCGCAGGTCTGGGGGTGGTAGGGCCGCGAGATCAGGTATCTTGACGCTCAGCGCGCCCAGGGTGATCTCCAGGGCGGTGCGGCCTTGTCCGCGTTGTTTGGCGGTGAAGATGGCGCCGTTGTCGGTGAGCACCGATGCTGGTGTGCCCCAGCGGTAAAAGGCGGCGGCGAAGGTGTCCACGACGTCGGGTCCGGTGGTGATGCGTCGGGCGTGGCTGGCGACTAGGAGCCGGGAGTGGTCGTCGATGATGTTGAGGATTTCGACTTCGGTGTGGTCGGCCAGGCGCCAGTGGGTGACGTCGGCTTGCCAGCACTGGTTGGGCTGTTCGGCGCAGAAGCGTTTCCACGACGAGCGGGGTCGTTTGTGCGGTTGGGGTGTGACGAAGCCGCGGCGGGCCAGGATCCGCCAGATCGTGGACACGGCAGGGACGTTGGCGATGGTGGGATCGTTGGCCAGGTGGGCGGCGATGGTGTCAGCGCCGGCGTCAAAACCTTGTCGCGACAGGGTCTTACGTAGTCGTACGATGCGTTCTTCGGTCTCGGCGGTAACGGCGTTGGGGCTGGTGTGGGGTCGGCGCGAGCGCGGCTCGAAAGCAGCAGCTCCTTCGGTCTCGTAGCGGCGACACAGCTGTTGTACCCAGTACCGGGAGATGTCGTAGTCGCGGGCGACGTCGCTTTTGCTGCGTCCCTCGAGCACGACGGCGGTGATGACGAGCTGCGCCTTCGACATGGCCGGCCTCCCTCAACGCTGAGGTGCCAACTATGTCGCGAGACAGCTGCCAACTATGTCCTGAAACCAGACACCGCCACTCGCTCTGATCGATGATCGTGAACCGTAATCACGTTGTCGCTGCAAATAGCCGTTTCGCTCCGGGGCCGGCAAGCATGCCGGAGCTACCATCCGGCAATGGCGATCGTCAAAGACACCAGAGCAGCCGTGCTCCGGATCGAAGCCGAGCGCGCGCTGCAGCAAGGCCACTGGATATTCACGCCGACGCTGACCACCACGGTCGGGTATGGCAGGTCCGGCTCCATCGCCGGCTGGGCCGAGATGATCGAAGCGGTCGAGGACGCCGGCTGGCAGCTCCACCACTGGTCGGCGTCGCTGGACATCCACGGGAATCCGCAGGCATACCCGCTGTTTCGCAGACGTTCGTAGTTCGCTACCTCGACAGCCCGGCCGCGAACCGTAGGTCGGCCACCAGCGCGTCGAACGCCTTCTCGCGATCCTCGGGCGGTCCGCGCAGCACCGACGACGGGTGCACGGTCACCACCACCTGTGGGTCGAACGTCGAGTCCGATCGCCGAATCGTCCACAGGCAGGTGCAGCACTTCCCCGCGGTGCGCGGTGAGCCGAAAATCGTTGCCGAGCAATGCCTTTGCAGCAGTGGCGCCGAGAAGAACGAGTGGATCCGGCTGCACCGCATCCAGCTCCGCAATCAGCCACGGCCGGCATGCGACCACCTCGGTTCGGCTGGGGGTCTTGTGGATTCGCCGCTTCCCGACACGCGTGAACTTGAAGTGCTTGACGGCGTTGGTGACGTAGACGCGGTCTCGATCGATGCCCGCGGCAAGAAGAGCCTTATCCAGCAGCTTCCCGGCCGGGCCGACGAACGGCGCGCCCGCGCGGTCCTCCTGGTCGCCGGGCTGCTCACCGACCAGCATGATCTGCGCGGCCGAAGAACCCGCACCGAACACCGCCTGATCGGCGTCCTGATACAGGTCGCAGCCGCGACATGCCTCCACGGCGTCGGCGAGGTCGGCCAGGTCGCCGGTATCTGGCACGAAGTCCTGTGCCCCCTGCACGGCCATCCACATCACTCCGGGCATCAACCCTATCGGGTCGACTTCGTCACCTGGGCGAAGTTGAACTGCCATCGCTCGACGACACGGAAGCCCATCTGGTGCGGAACCTGGTACGCGGGTGCCCGGCTGAGCCGGGGTCCGGGTGGCACGGCGTTTCCGCGTTCGTGGTCGGGCCGGGTCTTGTCGCGTTCGGAGACCGTCCAGATGACCCGACAGCCGACGAGCCGCTTCGCGATGCCTGTGATCCCAAGGTGCCCGTCCCACAACCAGTGCGCCTGGACGGCTGAAATGCCACGCCCGGGGTCGTTCAGCCGTTGATACACCGCCGGTCGCGCCGCCGTGAGCGGCCGAATCGCCCCGGGCTTCCAAGTGATCTCGTTGTCGAGTACCAGGCAGTCGTCGGCGGCAGCCCGGGAGCTGATGACATCTGCCACCTGGCTGTAGTCCATTCCCTCCTTTGCGTACGGACCCCGTTGCACCAGAACATAATTCGGTGCTGCAGCGGCCCCGAGTGCGATCAGGACGCCTGCGATACCCAGTGGCTTGACCGCGATCGTCGTGATGCACGATGCCAGCACGATGGCCGCGGCGGGCGCGGTGAAAAACAGGTAGCGCGGGTAGTACATCGGCTCAATCGCTGCCGAGTAGACGAGCAGAACGGCGGTGGGGATCGTGATCCAGACGACGGCAATGAGTATCAGCTGCAACGTATTCGGATCGGGGCGACGCGAACCTCGCCACCAGAACACGATTGCCAAGGCCAGCACCGCTCCCGCAGCAAGGGCGAACAGAAGGCTGTCGTCGAAGTACTGCTGGACAAGAACATCGCCGAAGGTGCGCGAACCGAGCCGAAATATCCAGGCGACCTGGTAGACCTGCCCGTGCGCGAACAGCAGGAACGGAACCAGGGCACCAATAACCGCCGCGGATGAGGCTGCCCACCAGATCACCACCGGCTTCGGGGGTTTCAGCAGCGCCATCACTGCGGCGTAGACCGGGACGAGCAAGACGAGGTTCAGGTTGAGCAGAATCGACAGCAGCAGCGCCGCCGCGTAAAGCAGCCACAGATTCGCGCGCCGGCGTCGCACCGCCGCGATCAACAGAACCGTCATCCACACCGCGGCCAGCGCCGATAAGGCATAGGACCGCGCCTCGATGCCCGCCCATGTTGTCCGCGGAAGGATGGCGAACACCAGCCCGGCGCAGACAGCCGTCGAGCGTGAGGAGAACTGCTTTGTCAGCACGACGACGCCCGCGGCGGCGCCTCCGACGGCCAGCCCGCTGGGAACGCGGCACCAGAATTCGGTGGCGGGGAAGACCATGAACCAGCCGTGCATGAGCAGGTAGTAGAGACCGTGTACCGCGTCGATCCGGCCAAGCATCTGCCAGAGCTCGGTGATCGATCGGGTCGACGCCGAAATGGTCGCCGCCTCGTCGAACCAGAGCGACGGCCTGGCAGCGCCCGCCAACGAAATTCCCACGGTGACCAGAGCGACGAGCACGGGATCCAAGGACCGGTGAGATTGCGCCTGCGGGCCCTCATTCTCAGGCACGCGGGTGATGTGGGCCGGGCTCAGCGAAATGCTCACTCGGTTACCTGTTCCCATTTCCAGCATTGGGCCACACCGTAGCCTCCCCCGGGCGAAGCTGCGCAGCAATCTGAATGGGTCTGATGCTCAACAGGTTCGGTGAGGGTCGTCGCGTCACCCTTCGCGAAGTGAGGTTGAGCCGTGCGACGCCCACGTTGTTTGCAAGCTCACGCGTGTCGCGCGCATGTGCCGTTTCCGCCGGTAGAACCCCGAAATTGATACGCCCGAAGCGGGGTTGTGTCCCCAATCTCTCCCGTTATTGCAGGCCAAGGGGCTAGTGTCTTGGGTTGGTGTAGCAACCGACGACTGGGAGGGTAAATGAGCGCCTATCGGACCGTGTTGGTCGGGACGGACGGCTCGGACTCATCGCTGCGTGCGGTCGATCGCGCGGCCACTATTGCCGCGGGGTCGGGTGCGAAGCTGGTCGTTGCGACGGCGTACTTTCCCCAGCACGACGACCCGCGGGCAGCCGACATGCTCAAGGATGAGGGGTACAAGGCGACGGGCGCAGCGCCGATTTACGCGATCTTGAAGGAGGCGCACGAGCGGGCCGCGGCCGCGGGCGCCAAGGACGTCGAGGAGAAGCCGATCGTCGGCGCGCCGGTCGACGCGTTGGTGGAGCTCGCCGAGGAGATCGACGCCGACCTGCTCGTCGTGGGCAACGTCGGGCTGAGCACGATCACCGGTAGGCTGCTCGGTTCGGTGCCGGCCAACGTGTCGCGCAAGGCCAAGACCGACGTTTTGATCGTCCACACCACGTAATCGGGGTCGCCGGTAGCGGCTGTCCGCGTCCCCGCACGAATCCCCGCATACCGTTGGTCAGCGAGATCACAACGCTGCTGAAAGACTCTTTCGGCGACGTCGGGACCGGACCATCGCTCCGACACCGGCCAGCGCGAGGATCGAAAACCCAAGTGCTAGAACCCAATCACCGAGGTGCTGGTACACGGTGGTGGCTGAGGCGAGCGGAACGTCGACCACGGTCGCGCCGCGATAGGCAGACGGGCACCACGCGAGTTTTCGTCCGCGCGCATCGAAAGCCGCACAGTCGCCGGACGTTCCGGCGTGCACCGCCGGGCGACCCACTTCGACGGCGTGCACCGCGGCCTGGCTGGCCAACTGCGGCTGGGCCCACGTTCCCTGAAACGTCGAGGTGGAGCTCTGGTACACGAGCATGTCGGCGCCGAGTTGCGCCAGGCGTCGGGCGAGGTCGGAGAAGGTCGTCTCGTAGCTGATCATTGGCCCGACGGCCAGCGAGCCGGCATGCAGCACCACCGGTCCGCTCCCGCGTCGCCGGTCCACGGCCGCGGCCTTGGTGTGGCGGATGATCGGGCCGAGCAGTGGTCGCAGGGGCACGTATTCGCCGAACGGCACCAGCCGTGTCTTCTGATAGGACCCCTCTGGTCCGTCCGGTGCGATCAGAACCGACGACTTGTAGATCCCCCCGCCTGGGGACGGCGCATCGACGTTGACGAGCAGGTAGGTGCCCAGTCGGCGAGACAGACCGGCGAGACGGGTCATGACCTCCGGGTGTGCGGCGAGGTCGGCGCCCACACTGCTCTCTCCCCAGACGACGAGGTCCAGCCGCTGGCCCGCGAGCGCCGCCGTGAGCTGTTCACCGGCCTGCTCACGAGCCGAGGAGTCCTCGATGTTGCCTGGCTGCACCAGCGCCACCCGTACCGTTGGGCCAGCCACAGGAGCTGGTCCCAGCAGGAACCACGCCGGCCCGACAGCAGCGCACAACAGCGCCACCGCGACAGCGGCGATGCGACCCGGCAAGTTCCGGCGCAGAAGCAAGAAGCCGGCGACCGCCGAATTCACCGCGACGATCAAGAAACTCGTCAACAGCACTCCGCCAAGTGAGGCCGAGGCCAGGGTGACCGCCTGATTCCACTGCGACGCACCTAGTAGTGCCCATGGGCCGCCAAGGCTTTGCCATGACCGGGCGGCCTCGGCGATGACCCATGCGCTGGGCAAGACGAGAACGGCAGCAAGCACCCGACGCGTGGTGACCGGTGTCGATAGCAGCCGGTGTGCGGCCCAACCCCACGGCACCCAAAATGCACCGACCAGGGCCGCCCCCAGCACGAGCAGCGGACTGGCGCTGGGCAGCAGCCAGTACTGGGTCGCGAAGACGAAACCGGCAAGGCCGAACCACGCCCGCACACCGCCCTCCCATGCGGTCGGCGCGGCCCGCACCACCAGCAGCAGCGGAACCACACCGACCCAGGCCAGCCACCACCACGACGGCGCCGGAAAGGCGAGCGCCGGTATCGCACCGGCAGCCAATGCAACAGCCCGCCCCGGTGCGCGCCGTGTGCGTGCGGGTGACCGCCGCCACCGCCGCACGCTCGTCGCCGGTGATTCGTTCACCGGCAGGAGGGCGGCTGACGGCCCCCTTCGTCCTTGATGCCGTATTCGACCGCCAGCTCGGCGCCAATCAGGGTCTGGCCGCTCATCGCCATGACGTTGGGATCGTTGTAGAGCGCCCAAATGACATGGCCCGTCAACTCGGGAGTCTCGGCGGTATCCAGGAGATGGCCGAACTTCTCGGTATCGCCGGCGACGATGTTTTTGAGGCGCTCCGTCACCAACGTGCCCATCCAGATTGAAACCGCGGCGATGCCGAAGTCCCTGAAGTCCACCGCCATGTCAGCGGCCATCTTGTCCGTTCCCGCCTTGTGCACGCCATACGCCGGACCGAACACGTAATGGACGGCACCTGAGGCCGACGTGAAAACGACCAAGCCTTTGCGCCGCGGGAGCATCAGCGGCGCGGCATACACGGTGGCGACGTACCCGCTGCGAAGACCGACATCGAGCGTGTCGATGACGTTGACGGGTTCCTCCCAGAACCTCGTCGGACCCATCATCTCGTCGCGGATCATGGCGGCGTTGTTCACCAGAATGTCGACCCTGCCATGCTCGCGCTCAACCAGATCGAACAGCGCATTCACCTGCTGGTCGTCGGCATGGTCGACGCGGACGGCAATCCCCTTGCCGCCGGCGGATGTCACCACCTGTGCGGTTTCGTGGATCGTGCCCGCGAGCGAAGATTCGCCAACGCTTTGGGTCCGCCCGGTGACATAGACGACGCAGCCATGTGTGCCCAGCGCATGCGCTATCCCGAAGCCCGCGCCGCGGCTGGCCCCCGTCACGACGGCGACCGGTGTCCTACGGTCGTCAGTCACCACCCTCGTTCGCGCCACTCCGCCAGATGGGGACGCTCCGCACCCAGCGTCGTGTCGTCGCCGTGGCCCGGGTAGATGACGGTCGAGTCGTCGTAAACGTCGAAGACCCGTGAGGAGACGTCGGTGAGCAACTGGTCGAAGGCACCGGCCTGCCACGTCTTGCCGACACCGCCTGGGAACAGGCAGTCGCCGGTGAACAGCTGCGTCGCCTCGCCGGCGGCGGGTCCGCTCAAGGCCAGCGCCACGGATCCGGGTGTGTGGCCGCGCAGATGGATGACGTCGAAGGTCAGCTTGCCGACCTGGACGGTGTCGCCGTTCTGAAGGAGGCGGTCGGGCTTCACCGGCAGCGGGTCCGCGTCGATCTCATGCGCAGCGGTGGGGGCGCCGGTCGCGTCGACGACGGCCCGCAGCGCCTGCCAGTGGTCGAAATGCTGATGGCTGGTGACGACCAGCGCGAGCTTCGGGGCGTTCTCGCGGATCAGACCGACGAGATCGTCGGCGTCGTTGGCTGCGTCGATGAGCAGTGTCTCGCCGGTCTCGGAACATGTGACCAGGTAGGCGTTGTTGTCCATGGGACCCACCGAGGCTTTGATGATCGTGGCTCCCGGCAGCGTTCGGCGCGCGGCCGTGCCGGGATCGACATGGCCGGTGTAGTTGTCTGCGACGACAGTCATGACGTCACGGTAGCGCCCGGCGTGTCTGTCGGTGGATCCACATAGCATGGGCAGGGATTGCGTCTTCTGGAGGGGACTGAGTGGCTGATCGCCTCATCATCAAGGGTGCTCGCGAGCACAACCTGCGAAGTGTCGACCTTGACCTGCCGCGCGACGCCCTCATCGTGTTCACCGGGCTGTCAGGATCGGGGAAGTCGTCGCTCGCGTTCGACACGATCTTCGCCGAGGGCCAGCGCCGCTACGTCGAGTCGTTGTCGGCGTATGCGCGCCAGTTCCTCGGCCAGATGGACAAGCCGGACGTCGACTTCATCGAAGGTCTGTCACCGGCGGTCTCGATCGACCAGAAGTCCACCAACCGCAACCCGCGGTCGACGGTGGGCACCATCACTGAGGTCTACGACTACCTCCGGCTGCTCTACGCCCGCGCCGGCACGCCGCACTGTCCCGTCTGCGGCGAGCGGATCGCACGCCAGACGCCTCAGCAGATCGTCGACCAGGTGCTCGCGATGCCGGAGGGCGCGCGTTTCCTGGTGCTCGCACCCGTGGTCCGCACCCGCAAAGGCGAATTCGCGGACTTGTTCGAGAAGCTGAACTCGCAGGGGTACAGCCGTGTTCGCGTGGACGGCGTCGTTCATTCGCTCACCGATCCGCCGAAACTGAAGAAGCAGGAGAAACACGACATCGAGGTGGTGGTCGACCGGCTCACCGTCAAGCCGACCGCCAAACAGCGCCTCACCGATTCGGTGGAGACGGCGCTGCAATTGGCCGACGGCATCGTCGTCCTCGAGTTCGTCGATCACGAGCATGACCACCCGCACCGCGAGCAGCGATTCTCAGAGAAGCTCGCGTGCCCTAACGGTCATCCGCTGGCGGTCGACGACCTCGAGCCGCGGTCGTTCTCGTTCAACTCGCCGTACGGGGCGTGCCCGGAGTGCGTGGGGTTGGGCATCCGCAAGGAGGTCGACCCGGACCTCGTGGTGCCCGACCCCGAGCTGACGTTGGCCGAGGGCGCGGTGGCGCCGTGGTCCAACGGCCACACCGCCGACTACTTCACCCGGATGATGGCCAGCCTGGGCGAACAGATGGGTTTCGACGTCGACACCCCGTGGCGCAAGCTACCGGCCAAGGCGCGCAAGGCAATTCTCGAGGGCTGCGACGAGCAGGTGCATGTCCGCTACCGCAACCGGTACGGGCGCACCCGGTCGTATTACGCCGACTTCGAGGGCGTGATGGCGTTCCTGCAGCGCAAGATGGAGCAGACCGACTCCGAGACCATGAAGGAGCGCTACGAGGGCTTCATGCGCGACGTGCCGTGCCCGGTCTGCGAGGGCACTCGGCTCAAGCCTGAGATCTTGGCGGTGGCCCTGGCGGGGGATCGCGGCGCGAAGTCCATCGCCGAGGTGTGCGAGCTGTCGATCGCTGACTGCGCGGATTTCCTGAACGCACTCACTCTCGGGTCGCGCGAGCAGGCGATCGCGGGTCAGGTGCTCAAGGAGATCCAGTCGCGGCTCGGGTTCCTGCTCGACGTCGGGCTGGAGTATCTGTCGTTGTCGCGGGCGGCGGCCACGCTGTCCGGCGGTGAGGCACAACGCATTCGGCTCGCCACGCAGATCGGCTCCGGGCTGGTGGGGGTGCTGTATGTGCTCGACGAGCCGTCGATTGGCTTGCATCAGCGCGACAACCGCAGGCTGATCGAGACGCTGCTGCGGCTGCGAGATCTGGGAAACACGCTGATCGTCGTCGAGCACGACCTCGACACGATCGCCCACGCCGACTGGGTGGTCGACATCGGGCCGGCGGCCGGAGAACACGGCGGCCAGATCGTGCACAGCGGCACCTACGACGACCTGCTGCGCAACAAGGCCTCGATCACCGGGGCCTACCTCTCCGGCAAGGAGAGCATCGAGGTGCCCGCGATTCGCCGACCAGCCGACCGCCGTCGGCAACTGACCGTCGTCGGCGCCCGCGAGCACAACCTTCGCGACATCGACGTGTCGTTCCCGCTCGGGGTCCTCACGTCGGTCACCGGCGTATCAGGTTCGGGCAAGTCCACTCTGGTGAACGACATCCTCGCCTCGGTGCTGGCGAACAAGCTGAACGGCGCCCGTCAGGTTCCCGGCAGGCACACCCGTGTCACCGGGCTGGACAAGGTCGACAAGCTGGTGCGCGTCGACCAGTCGCCCATCGGCCGCACCCCGCGGTCGAACCCCGCGACCTACACCGGGGTGTTCGACAAGATCCGCACCTTGTTCGCGGCCACCACCGAGGCGAAGGTGCGCGGTTACCAACCCGGCCGGTTCTCGTTCAACGTCAAGGGCGGTCGCTGCGAGGCGTGCACCGGCGACGGCACGATCAAGATCGAGATGAACTTCCTGCCCGACGTCTATGTCCCGTGCGAGGTCTGCCAGGGTGCCCGCTACAACCGGGAAACCCTCGAGGTGCACTACAAGGGCA
Source organism: uncultured Actinomycetota bacterium (assembly GCA_963744085.1). GTDB lineage: Bacteria > Actinomycetota > Actinomycetes > Mycobacteriales > Mycobacteriaceae > Mycobacterium. The sequence goes on along the minus strand of CAVUSK010000003.1, from coordinate 43,426 downwards.
AGACCATCGCCGAGGTTCTCGACATGTCGATCGAAGAAGCCGCCGAGTTCTTCGAGCCGATCACGTCGATCCACCGGTATCTGCAGACGCTCGTCGACGTCGGTCTCGGTTATGTGCGGCTCGGCCAGCCGGCGCCGACGCTGTCCGGCGGCGAGGCCCAACGGGTGAAGTTGGCTTCGGAACTGCAGAAGAGGTCCACCGGCCGTACTGTCTACATTCTCGACGAGCCAACCACCGGCCTGCACTTCGACGACATCCGCAAGCTGCTGGCGGTCATCAACGGCCTTGTCGACAAAGGCAATACCGTCATCGTGATCGAGCACAACCTGGACGTGATCAAGACGTCGGACTGGATCATCGACATGGGGCCCGAAGGCGGGGCCGCCGGCGGAACGGTGGTCGCGGAGGGCCCGCCGGAAGACGTCGCCCCCATGCCCAAGAGCTACACGGGCCAATTCCTCGCCGACACGCTGGGGTTGCCGCGGGCTGCCACACGGCGGCGAGGCAAGGTCAGCGCCTGACAGCCACGAGATTGAGGCCCGGTTATCCGTGACGCGGCTGATACCGCTAGGTTCTTACCGAAAGCCATACCGTTGGAAGATCAGCCGACGAGGAGAGTATGCCTGGAACAGTCGTAATCGGTGCCTCGAGCGGGCTTGGTCGGTGCATCGGTGTCGGTCTGGCACAGCGCGGCTACGAGGTGGCGCTGCTGGCCCGGCGCCGCGAGCGTATCGAGGCGGCGGCAAGAGAGGCCGGGCCGACGGCAGTCGCAATCGAATGCGACGTCACCGACGAGAAGTCGTGCCGATCGGCGATCGCGGAGGCCGCCGGTGCATTAGGCGGCATCGACAACCTTGTCTACACACCTGCCATAGGACCGCTTGTCCGCCTCGTCGACACCGACGCCGAAACCTGGCGGCGCGTTTTCGATACCAACGTCATGGGCGCGGCCCTGGCGACGGCTGCGGCGATTCCGCACTTGACGGCTTCCGCAGGCAAGGCGATCTATCTCGGGTCGGACGCAGGCACGTTCGGTCCGCCCTGGCCCGGCCTCGGCGCGTATGGCGTCACCAAGGCCGCACTCGAGAGACTCGTCGAGGCATGGCGGGCTGAACACCCGGATATCGGATTTACGAACCTCATCGTTGGGGAGTGCGGTGGCGGCGAGGGCGACGCACAGACCGGGATGAACATCGGCTGGGATCGCGAGCTCGCCATGAGGGCCTACCCACTCTGGGTGTCGCGTGGCTGCATGCCCGGCCAGTTGATGCCGGTGGAAGACCTTATTTCCGTAGTGCACACGATCCTGCAAACGAACGCGGCAACGTCCATGCCGACCGTCATAGCCAGAGGCGCACCGGCTCTTCCTGCCGAAGCACCTCTAGCCTGAACCCTTCGAGAGCGCAGACGGGAAGCGCGGACTGATCCGGGTACCGTCAAGCCAATCTGTCAACTCGCAAGCGCGTCGGGCCAGCGCAAGCCGGCGTCTACTTCTTCTCGGCGTCCGCGTCCCCCGCCGCCTGTTGGGCGCTCTTCAGCACACTGCGCACAAGTTCGTGCTGCTTGCTGACGAGTTGATCGGCCAGATCCACAGCGGCGCCAAGGATTGTCCGCCGCTTCGATGATCCTTCCCCACGCGCGGGCAGCGCTTCTTCCACGGTGTCGACGAACTTGCGCGCCGCGTCGAGCGCGGCTTGATTGATGGACTCGATCGAACCGAGCAACTCTTCAGACAAGCTGGCCACCCTAGCCTCTACCTTCTTCTCCGCCATTGTCCCGCACCTTTCTTCCATTGAGGCGATTCACGCCGGAATGCTGTCGAAGCATAGCGATCAACCGCACCACGCACAGTTGAATCACGGATGGGATAACTAAGCAGTTCTCTTACTGGTCAGGATGATTCGCGGTATGCGGACAGTGACATTGAATAGCGACGGGATCGGCAAGTAAGCAGTCCTCTTAATACTAGGGCCATTTCGCCGATTCGCGAGGTGGAAGCCTATCGCCGTCACCTGCTCGGTTGTAAGCAGTTCTCTTAGCAGCAAAGGGATCTCGTTCACCGTCGAGAGAGCGGTGATGACGCCGAGCTTCACACAGGTCCGTTGAGGCGAGACTCTCTGCGATCCCAGTGTCGAGCCCGGCTAAGCACCAGCCTTGGACAAGGGCGACGGGAACCGCGGACTTACCCGTGTGCCGTTGAGCCATTCCGTCAACTCGTCGGCGCGCCGCGCCAGCGCCCGCCGGCCATCGCGGCCGGGGTCCTCGAGCAGTTGCAGCTGAACGCGTCCGTCCTCGTGCTGGCGCCAGCCGCCGATCACGCGGCCGTTCCACCACGCGGTCGGGCCTGCGTTGCCGTTGGTGTCGAAGACCTGCGAGCGGTGGTCGCCGAGATACCAGTCGCGATCGACCCAGCCCATCGTTGTCACGTCGAGTCCCGGTAGCAGTGCGCCCCAAGGGTCGACGCCCGGCTCGGTCTCCAGATCATCGGGCAGCGCGACGCCGGGCGTGCCGTCGATGTCGACCTCAACCGCGCCGATATCGCGCAGTGCCTGGCGCGCCGACGTCAACGTAGTGCCGAACCACCACTTCACGTCGGCCACCGTGGCCGGACCGAACGCGCGCAGCCAGCGTGCGACCAGCTCGGCCCGGGCCTTCTCGGCGGGCATCGCATCGGGTGCCGTGCCAAGCCAATCTGCGGTCGTCGCCCACCGGGGACGTGAGACGGTCCACGCGCCTTCATTCGGACCGCGCACGATGTCGCCCCGCACCGACAGCACCGTGAACACCCTTGGCGCCAAAGGAGTTTCACCGCCCCAGCGCTTTCCGGGAGCGGGATTGTATGTTCCGGTCAGCTCCCGCAACGCGGTTCGCATCTCCGCAGCGCTGGCCGGGCCGTTCGCGGCCAGGTACCGGAGCACGGCGGCACTCGCGCGGTCAAGCCATGCACCGCCGTCCGTCGCCACGGCGCCCTTTTCCGCATCCGCGACCAGCCGGCGTCGTTCGTTGTCGGCGACCCGGTTGCTGGCGCCGGGCTGAATCGCGGCCAGGTCTTCAGCGCACACCAGCCACAGGGTTCGGCGCATCGCGAGATGTTTGACCACGGATCGGTTCTCGTAGAGCTCGCGGTCGAGATCGTCAACGGTGAAGCCTCGGGTGCGTGCCCACAGCGACAGATACGGCGCCGCAGGATCGGTCGCATGCAGGCCCACCATGGCGGCGGTGATCGCCGGGATGGCGTCGCCCGGTTGTCCGGCGGCCAGGCAGTGGCGGCGGGCGAAACGGGCGCGACGCTCGCAGACGGTGAAGCTGCGCACTACGTTTCGTCGCGACGCATCGACTCGCGGATCTCTTCGAGACGTTCGGCCGCGGCACGCTGCCGCTCTTCATACTGCTCTTCGACAGCGCGGCCCTCCGGGGTCTCTGCGTCGAGTTCCGCAGCACCCAGCGAGGTGCCATACCTTGTCTCGATCTTCTCGCGGACGGACTCGAACGTCGGCACGCCCGACTCGCTGTACCCGGGGTCGACGTTCGGCTCGCTCTGCGGCACTGCCGGTGCCGGTTTCGGCGCGGCGCTCCTATCAGCAGCTTTCGGCTCGTCAGGCATGTCGCAACGGTACCCCTGGGTCAGCCGCGCGAGTGTTCGCGCTCTCGGTGACGATCCAAGTAGCGCACCATCATCTGCCAGTACACGAGCGTGAGTGCCATTTGCACGATGGTCGCCGCCGCGGCGACGCGAAGCCGGTGACGATAGGCGGCGACGAGCGCACAGATAGCCGCGATCGAAGTCGCAGCGCTGACGATCCCGGCGGCGTCCCTGGGACGCCGTTGAATCCACAATTCCTCGCCCAGGATCGCTCTGGTGGCCCACCGCCTATCGCTGGCCGGTGGCGGGAAGACCACTGGGTTCACCATCAGCCATCCACCTATGAGGGCAGCATGACTCCATCGGCGCGTCCACACCGGCACGAGCACCAGCGGGATGCTGGCCCACCGGGTCCACGCACTCCACGGGTTGGAATGCCGGGCGAACAAGGCTCGGCGAAACCTCGACATGTCGCTATGGTGCGCTACTTACCGGCCGCTTGGAACTGTCGCGGCGGCGCCGGAGTGGAGGGTGGTGCCGGGACGGCCGGCGGGAACGGGACTCGCGGCACCCCAGGTGTGCCCAGCTGTCCGGCAAGCCAGGGCAGCGCCGCCGCGAACGCGCGCCCGGCGAACGGCCAGTCGTGCTTGCCGGCCTGCGCCACGACCGCGCAATTGATGCCATTGGCGCTGCCCAGTCCGCACAGCGCGTTCGCTGCGAATGTCTGGTCGCCGGGATTGGATGGCCCGCGGTTGACCGCGGGCGTCACATGCGGCGCAGCCTGCTGGCCACCGTGCACTGCAAACCAGCCTGCGATGCCGGTGTAGCGACCGTGTCGCGAGATGACCGTCGACGGGTCGAACGCCGCCCACGCGTTGGCGTTTCCGCCGAAGAGGCGAGCGATCGTCTGTACCTTGGTTCCTGAGTTGGGGCTGAGGTCGCCTGCGATGTCTTCGAACGCGCTGAACATCTCGGGATGCATCACAGTGAGGTCCAAAGCGCATGTGCCACCCATTGACCACCCCACGACACCCCAATTGGTAGGTCTCGGACTCACCCCGAAATTCGAAATCATAAACGGCACAACGTCTTTGGTCAGGTGATCGGCGGCGTTGCCGCGGGGCCCGTTCACACACTCGGTGTCGTTGTTGAACGCACCGCCGGAGTCGACGAACACGAAGACCGGCGCGTAGCCGCCGTGCGCTGCCGCGAAGTCATCGATCGGCTTGATCGCGCCGCCCGTCCGCAGCCAGTCGGAGGGTGTATTGAATTCGCCGCCGATCATCATCACCGTGGGCAGCCGCGGCGGGGGATTGGTGGCGTACCAGGCAGGCGGCAGGTACACCAGTTCACCGCGATGCTTGAAGTGAGATGCGCCGTCGCCGATGTTCACGGTGACGACCGTGCCCCTGGCGGGAATCGTTCTGTGCTGTTGCATGGCGATGACGGTCGACTGGCTGGTCTCGTCGGGCAGCGGTCCTGCAGTCAGTTGATTCCACGCCGTCTGGACCGTTGGGAAGTAGCCGACCCACTGGTTGAGTGCCAGCGCCGCGCACAGCAGGCAGAGTGGCACCGCGGAGATCGCGACGCCCCGCCGCCACCAGCGCCCGTGCCGCCATCCCAAAATCAGCACCCCGACTGCTAGGCCGGTCAATCCGACCCATACCGACAGCGGCTGCGGTGCGGGATCACCGAAGCCCTGCGAGTCGATGTACCAGCGGACCGCTGCCGCTGTGCCCACGCCGAAGAGAATCGCGGTGGGCAGCCACAGCATCCGCCACCGGCGAGACCGCCATCCGATGGCGAGCAGCACCAGTGTGACGGCGACGGCCTGCGTGGTCGCGGGCACCCATCCGTGCATCAGCGAGATGTGGTTGCCGAATGGCCACCCGGGGCCCGCCAACGCCGTTGCGGTCACGCAAATATCGTGTAACGAGAACCTGTACGGTTCCTGTGCGTCAGCGTGGCTTGGCCAAGGGGAACGGCAGTGTCTCGCGGATGCTGCGGCCGGTGATCATCATCACCACCCGGTCGACGCCCACGCCGATGCCCCCGGTGGGAGGCATCGCGTACTCCATGGCCTGCAGGAAGTCCTCGTCGAGTTCCATCGCCTCCGCGTCGCCGCCGGCCGCCAAAAGCGACTGCTCCTGCAGCCGGCGACGCTGTTCGACCGGATCCGTCAGCTCGCTGTAGGCGGTGCCCAGTTCGATACCCCAGGCGACGAGGTCCCAGCGCTCGGCCAATCCCGGCTCGCTGCGGTGCGGTCGGGTGAGCGGCGACACCGACGTCGGGAAGTCCTTGTAGAAGGTGGGCCGCTGGGTGTGCTCCTCGACCAGGCGTTCGTAGAGCTCGAGCACCACTGCGCCGGCGTCCCAATGCGTGAGGTACGGGATGTCGGCCTTGTCGCAAAGCCGGCGCAGGGTGGCAACGTCGGTGTTGACGTCGATCTGTTCGCCGAGCGCGTCGGACACGGCTGCGTGCACGGTCTTGACGTCCCAGAGACCGGAAATGTCGACCGGTTCCAGCGTGCCGTCGTCAACCGGGCGCATCACAACCTGCGCGCCGTTGGCGGCCATCGCCGCGTTCTGGATGAGCTCGCGACATCCGTCCACCCATGTCAAGTAGTCGGCGTGTGCCTGGTAGGCCTCGAGCAGCGTGAACTCAGGGTTGTGGCTGAAGTCGACGCCCTCGTTGCGGAAAGCCCGGCCGAGCTCGAACACGCGCTCAACGCCGCCGACGCAGAGCCGCTTCAGATACAGTTCAGGCGCAATGCGCAGGTACAGGTCCAGGTCGTACGCGTTGATATGGGTGAGGAATGGGCGGGCGTTTGCACCGCCGTGAATCTGCTGCAGGATCGGCGTCTCAACTTCAAGAAAACCGTTACCCACCAACGTTTCTCGGATGGAGTGCAGCACCCGGCTGCGCGCCGTGACCAGTTCGCGCGCCTCGCGGTTGATTGCCAGGTCGACATAGCGGGCGCGCACTCGGGCCTCGTGCGTCCGTCAGACCCTTCCACTTTTCAGGCAGCGGTCGCAGGCACTTGCCGGTCAATCGCCAACTGCGGACGAACAGCGAGCGGGTGTGGGTCTTGCTGTACCCCATCGTGCCGGAGACCTCGATCAGGTCACCGAGGTCGATGGCGGCGGTGAAGTCCGCGGTCGATACGCCGTCCAGCTTCGAATTGTCAAGCAACAGTTGAACATCCCCGGACCAGTCGCGCAGATCGGCGAACAGCACGCCCCCGTAGTCGCGGGCCCGCAGCACACGTCCGGCTACCGTAATTGTGGTGTCGTCGGGCTCGTGGATCGCCTGCGCGACGGTGTGGCTGGGGGCCTGACCGACCGGGTAAGGGTCGATGCCCGCGGCTCGAAGCGCCGCCAGCTTGCCCATCCGCACCCGGACCTGATCGGGCACCCGCGGTGCCACCTCCAGTGTGGCGGCTTCGTCGTACAACGCGACGCGGTCAGGCGCGGAGCCGTCCCGATGCAACACACCGCTGGCCATCACAGTCTCCGGCACCGCGGGATGGTGCCCGGTGTGCGGCTTGGCGCGGCGAGAGAACGGCAACACCAGGAAGCCCTCGGCGATCACCGAAGCCACACCCACGCGAGGGATCAGCCGGGCGTCTTCATAGCACGCGTAACGCGGCACCCAATGCGGCTGGTACTTCATGTTCGACCGGTACAGGGTTTCCAGCTGCCACCAACGGGAGAAGAACACCAGCAGCGCCCGCCACAACCGGGCGACGGGGCCCGCGCCTAGTCGCGCCCCCTCCTCGAAAGCCGAGCGGAACATCGCGAAGTTGAGCGAAATGCGGGTGATGCCAAAGCGTTCCGCTTGCATGTTGAGTTCGCTGACCATCAGCTCGATGGTCCCGTTCGGGGATTGCGGTGAACGGCGCATCAAATCCAACGACGCGCCGGTAGTACCCCAGGGCACCAGCGACAGCATTGCGACCACGTCGCCGTCGTCGTCTTCGCCCTTTATCGCTTCCACAAGCAGGCAGTCGCCGTCGGCGCTGTCGCCGAGGCGGCCCAGCGCCATCGAGAATCCGCGCTCGCTCTCGGTGTCACGCCACGTATCGGCGCGCGCAATCACCTTCGTCATCTCGTCGGCGGGAATGTCGCGGTGCCGGCGGATGCGCACCGTCAGACCTGCCCGGCGCGCCCGGGTCACCGCCTGACGGACCGCGCGCATGTTTGGACCAGAGAGCCGGTACCGGTCGGGGAAGAGGATCGCCTCGTCACCGAGCTGCAGCGCGTTGAGTCCGGAGGCGCGGTACGCTTCGGCACCCTCGGCGCTGGCGCCCATCACCCCCGGCGCCCAGCCGTAGGCCTGACTTAGCCGCAGCCACGCGTCGATGGCTTGAGGCCACGCGCGAGGATCGCCGATCGGGTCGCCACTGGCCAGGCAGACGCCCACCTCGACGCGGTAGGTGACCGCGGCGCGCGCGTTGCCGGCGAACACGACGGCCTTGTCGCGACGAGTGGCGAAATAGCCGAGCGAGTCGTTCTTGCCGTATCCCTCGAGCAGCCCGCGGATCGCCGACTCGTCTTCGCCGGTGAGCGCGTTTTCGGCACGCTGCGACTGGAACAGGACGACGGCCGCGGCCATCAGCGCGACAGCCCCGAACAACCCGAACAGCGTATTGAGCACGACGTGCGGGTGGCCGGTGAAGAAGTCGGGATCCGCCAGCGCGAAGCCGCTGACACGGTTCAACGCGTAGGGAAGCCGCTGATCGCGGGGCAGTGTGCCGGGGAACGCTTCGAGCAGTGCCCATGCGAGCAGGGTCCCGATCGCCATGCCGGCCACCAGCACGCCCGCAGCCTTGAGCAGTGCGCCACGGCGCACCCGGGCATAGAACTCGCGGTACGACAGCAGCAGCAGGCCTATCGCGGCGAGGTGCAGCACCAAGCCCAGGCTCTCGCCGGACTTCTCGAAGGAACTCTCGGTGCCGGAGGCCAGATCGCCCACGTTCCAGCCGACTGCGAACACCAGGTTGAGCAGCAGCAACCACCATGCGGTGCGTTTGCGGGCAGCAAGCGCAGCGGCAAGCAAAGCCAGCACGAAGGCCCACGCGAAGCTGGTGTCCGGGAAATTGAAAATGTAGTCGTTGACGAACTCGCGCGGGACCTTGATTATCCACCTGACCAGCGGCGAAACGCTGGCCACCAGCGACAGCGTGGCGATGATGCCGACCACCCATCCCGCGGTCGCGGGGACCCAGGACAACCGGGAAGACGGCCGGGTGGTGGTGACGGTCATTAGCGGCGAGGATATGCGCTCAGGTTGTGAAATGGGCTAGTGGACTGGGCCGGTGTACTTTTCGCCCGGCCCCGCCCCGGGTTCGTCCGGCACGGCGCTGTACTCGCGGAACGCGCGCTGCAGGCTCGTCGTGCCGTCGCGCAGTGGTCCGGCGTGCGGGCCCAGGTACTCGGCCGAGGCCGACACCAGACCGGCAAGTGCCGTGATCAGCCGCCGCGCCTCGTCGAGGTCGCGCTGCGGGCTGTGGTTGGGATCGTCCGATGACAGCCCGAGCTTCTCGGCGGCGGCGCTCATCAGCATGACCGCCGAGCGGCTGATCACCTCGACCGCGGGAATGTCGGCCAGCTCGCGGGTCGGCGGCGGTACCGCGTCAGTGTGCGGCGCAGGAGCATCGGTCATGCCTGCTAGACTGGCATGCGCGACCGTTCCTGAGTGTGTCAGGGACAGCAAGTGGAGTCCCGCTCCCACCGTTGGCCACACCGGCTCAGCGGTCCGGTCACCATCACCACACGGTGTTGGTTCTGCGCCCCGCAGTTTCTGGGCGCAGGCGGCGTCGAGCCGTGATCGGTCGGCATCGGGCCCCGCATCGTGCGGGGCCTTTCTGCTGACAGCGTGATTTCTCGCCGCTGTCGATTCTGGCTCGACTCGCCCGGAACGGGCGTAAGAAAGCACTAGAGACTAACCAGGGAGGCCCCATCACCACTGAGACCCGCGTCAACGAGCGTATTCGAGTTCCAGAAGTCCGACTGATCGGACCCGGCGGTGAGCAGGTGGGGATCGTGCGCATCGAAGACGCACTTCGCGTCGCCGCTGACGCCGATCTCGACCTTGTCGAAGTAGCCCCGGACGCCAAGCCGCCGGTCTGCAAGATCATGGACTACGGCAAGTTCAAGTACGAGACGGCTCAAAAGGCACGCGAGTCTCGCAAGAACCAGCAGCAGACCGTCGTCAAGGAACAGAAACTGCGACCCAAGATCGACCCTCACGACTACGAGACCAAGAAGGGTCACGTGGTCCGCTTCTTGCAAGCGGGGTCCAAGGTCAAGGTCACGATCATGTTCCGCGGCCGCGAACAGTCCCGCCCGGAGCTGGGATACCGACTGTTGCAGCGGCTGGGCGCCGACGTCGCCGACTACGGCTTCGTGGAGACGTCCGCCAAACAGGATGGCCGCAACATGACGATGGTGCTGGCGCCGCACCGCGGTGCGAAGACTCGCGCGCGGGCGGCACAACAGGCCAGTGCCGATGAGCCGCTTGCGCGAAGAGCTAGCGGTCCGGACGCCGGCACGCCAGACACCACCGACACTTCACAGAACTGAGGACGTATGCCCAAGGCCAAGACGCACAGCGGCGCATCAAAGCGGTTCCGGCGCACCGGAACCGGCAAGATTCTGCGCCAGCGGGCCAACCGCCGTCACCTGCTCGAGCACAAGCCGACGAAGCGCACGGCGCGGCTCGAAGGCCGCGTCACGGTGTCGAACAAAGACGCCAAGCGGATTCGGAAATTGCTGAACGGCTGACGGCCGCAAGACATTTGCACCAACGAGATAGGAAGAACTCCCCATGGCACGCGTAAAGCGGGCAGTCAACGCCCACAAGAAGCGGCGCACCATCCTGAAGGCCTCGAAGGGTTATCGTGGCCAGCGGTCCCGGCTGTATCGCAAAGCCAAAGAGCAGCAGCTGCATTCGCTCAACTACGCCTACCGTGACCGGCGTGCCCGCAAGGGTGAGTTCCGCAAGCTGTGGATCTCGCGAATCAATGCGGCTGCCCGCGCCAACGACATCACCTACAACCGGTTGATCCAAGGCCTCAAGGCCGCCGGCGTGGATGTTGACCGCAAGAACCTTTCCGAGATCGCGATCAGCGACCCGGCGGCGTTCGCCGCACTCGTCGGGGTGGCGAAGGCCGCGCTGCCGGCAGACGTTAACGCGCCGACGTCCGGAGAGGCCGCCTGAGACCGGTTCGCGGGGGCCCACTAACCGAACGTTCGTCGCGTGTCGTTGCCGCGGCGAAGCTGCACCGCCATATCAGCCGCAAGCGCGCGGGCCGGTTTCTCGCCGAGGGACCTAACCTCGTCGAGGCTGCGCTGCGCTGCGGCGCGGCGCGAGAGGTGTTCGCCACCGAGGCGGCGTTGGCGCGATTCGACACGCTGCTCGCCCGGGTCGGCGTGCCCGTCCACCCGGTCACGGAGCGCGCCGCGAAAGCCTTGTCGGACACGGTTACTCCGGTCGGACTGGTAGCGGTATGCGAAACCGCCACGGCAACACTTCGCGATGTCGTCGCCGAGGGGCCCGAACTGGTCGTCGTGGCCGTCGGCCTCTCGGAGCCGGGGAATGCCGGCACACTGATCCGGTTGTCGCACGCTATGGGCGCGGCGGCCGTGATCCTGGCAGGCCACAGCGTGGACCCGTACAACGCCAAGTGCCTGCGCGCCTCCGCGGGCAGCATGTTCGCCATCCCGGTGGTCATGGAGGCGAATGCCGGGACGGCGGTCGGGGCGGTGTCCGACGCGGGCTTGCAGGTGTTCGCGACTGCGGCGGACGGCGAGATCACACTTGACGACGCCGAGCCGAAGCTGTCGGCGCCGACCGCCTGGGTGTTCGGGGCCGAGGCGCACGGATTGCCCCCGGAGGTCGCCATGCTCGCCGACCGGCATGTTCGGATACCCATGCCGGGCAGCGTCGAGAGCCTCAACGTGGCCGCCGCGGCGGCCATCTGCCTGTATCTGAGCGCCCGTGCGCAGCGAAAAGCTTAGGCGGCGATGAGCCGCTTGCGCGAAGAGCATCAAGCAGCGCGTCCACGCCCGCCCGCGGGGCGCAGGCCCGCGAGAGAGAACGTGGTGTGCACCAGAGCGCCCGCCCGTTCGACCAGCGTCTTGCGGCGCGGGATGTAGTGCATCGGCAGCCCGCGCCGGTCGCGCGGCGGCGCCATGAACGCGGGTGCCTCGACGAGCGGTCCGTTGGCGGGCAGCTTGCCGGACGCACGCTTGTATGCGGTCAGCGCGCGCGGGTGCAGCCGGATCTCGTCGGGCACTACCAGGAACGCCAGCTCGACGGCCTTGCCGAACAGCCGCAGCAGTACCTCATCGCCCGCAGTCCAGTGCATCCCTGCCTTCTCGCGCACCACCGGATCGAACAAGCCGGCGGCGATCCAACGCTGCCCTGCCACCAGCGGCTTGAACATCTGATCCCACAGCGGCGTCGGCATCAGCACGAATTTCGGTTTCGGAATGCGGATCTGGAAGATGTCCAGCGTCGCCTGATTGATTTCCAGTTCGTCACGGCAGACGCGGTCCCAGTACTCCTGGAACTCCTCCCAGGTCTTCGGCACCGGCCGCATGCTCATGCCGTACATCCGGTACCACTGCACGTGCTCCTCGAAGAGCTGGCGCTTCTCGGCATCGGTCAGCCCGCCGCAGAAGTACTCGGCGGTCTTGAGCACGAGCATGAAGAACGTCGCGTGCGCCCAATAGAAGGTCTCGGGGTTCAATGCGTGATAGCGGCGACCCGCGTGGTCGACGCCCTTGATGGTCTTGTGGAAGCCACGAATCTGCTCACCCGTCCGCGACGCACGCTCGCCGTCGTAAACCACCCCCATGATGGGGTAGACCGATCGGGCCACCCGCTGCAGCGGCTCCCGCAGCAGGATCGAGTGATCCTCGACGCCGGCCCCCAGTTCGGGGTACATGTTCTGCAGCGCCCCGATCCATACACCCATCATCCCGGTGCGCAGGTCACCGAAGTACTTCCATGTCAACGACTCGGGGCCGAGGGGCTGCCGCTCTCCGGTAGCCGTCGTGGAATGGGCGCTCACGCTTCCCTCCTGGTACAAGTGCCCCGAGAATAATGTTGACAACGCGCGTTGTCTACGAGCTCACGGCGTGTCAACCCAGGGTGTTATCGCTCGGCGATCACTCCGCCGCAGTCGCGTGACCAGCGATTCGTCATCGTGCTCCGGTCGGTGAGGCCGAGCCGACATTGCCCCGGTCAAGAACCGCCCTCTACCCTGGCGATCGTGAAAGTCGAGGCGTCCGGCGAGGGATCCGGCGGCCTCGGGGAAGTCGACGAGTCAGCCGATGACAAGCCAGACGATGCAACCCATAAGGGCGGCGGAGCAGGGGCCTGGCTGAACGATACGAACCACCACCCCGGGGTCATTGGGGCCATTCGTCGTGCGCGGATGGCTCTACCTGGCGATCCGCACTTCGGAGATCGGCTCTCCTCCAGCGGTTTGGGTGGTCCGGCCGCGGCGGCGCGGGCAGCGGACCGTCTGCTCGGGGACCGCGACGCCGCCTCACGCGAGATCAGCCTCGGCGCGTTGCAGGTGTGGCAGGCAGTGCGCGAACGCGTAGGTCGCCGGCCGACGCAAGACGAGGTCACGCTGGTGTTCACCGACCTGGTGGACTTCTCGTCATGGGCGCTGGAAGCCGGCGATGACGCCACGCTCAAGCTGTTGCGCAAACTCGCGCAGGTTGTCGAGCCACCACTGCTGGAGGTCGGCGGTCAGGTGGTGAAGCGGATGGGCGATGGGATCATGGCGTGCTTTCCCGATCCGGTCACCGCGATCGCCGCGGTCCTCGTCGCCAGTGAAGCACTGAAAAGCCTTGAGGCGGATGGCTATACGCCGATCATGCGGGTCGGCATCCACACCGGTCACCCGCAGCGGATCGGCTCGGACTGGCTGGGCGTCGATGTGAACATTGCCGCACGGGTGATGGAAAGCGCCGGCAAAGGCGGTGTGCTGATCACCGGTGCGACCTTGGAACGTCTGACGCCCGAGCAGCTCGACGAGCTCGGCGTCTCACCCAAACGGTTGCGGCGCGCGATGTTTGCACCCCGGCTCAGCGGGGTACCTCCCGGCATCACGATGTACCGGCTGGAAACTCGCAGAGAGTTGTCAGGCGCCGATACGACGAACGACGGGGCGTCGTAGGGATAGTGGAATCAATGCTTACGCGCACGTTGTCCGCAGTGCTCCGCCTGCGCGTCACGGTGACTTACGCCGTGACGCTGGTGGCTGTGGCCACGACTTTGTTGATGCTCGGCCCACGCGTCCAGGATTACGTGATCCGGCATATGAGCACTAACCTGCACAACCTTGGGCAGTGGCGCCTCGGCACGTTGATCGGCAGCGCATTCGTCACCGAGACGGGACCCATCTGGGCGTGGCTGCCGGGGCTCTTGTGCCTGCTCGCGCTCGCGGAACTGCTGTGGCGCAGCAGACGCCTGCTCATCACCTTCGCGCTCGGGCATGTCGGGGCGACGCTCATCGTCGCTGCCGGTGTGGCCTTGGCCATCAAGCTCGGTTGGTTGCCGGTCTCCGTCGCGCGCGCCACCGACGTCGGGATCAGCTACGGAGCTGTGGCCGTGCTGGGCGCGCTCACGGCGGCGATCCCCTCCCGGTGGCGGCCGGCGTGGATCGGCTGGTGGCTATCGGTTGGCCTGCTGATGGTGTGCGTCGGCCCGGATTTCACCAACGCTGGACACTTCGTTGCCCTGGTGCTCGGGATTTTGCTCTCGGTCCGGTTCAGTTCCATCGCCCAATGGACCCGGGTGCGCGTTGCGTTGCTCGCGGTCGGCGTTTCGTTCGGTTACCTGGTCTTGGTCAACACCGGACTGTCATTCGTCGTCGCGGCGGTCGTTGGTGTCGGAGGCGCTCTGGCCGCGCATTGGCTTACCGGCCGGTTTCGCGCTCGGCGGGCCGCCGTGCTCGCCGTTGCCGCCGCTGTGACGACGTAACCCGCGACCGCCATCACCTATGATCGCCGAGTGGCTGATCAGCCCGTGGACCTGTCGGAAGAAGCGCTGACCAAGGCTGTCAGCGCGGCGCGTCACGCCTTCGATCTCGCTACTGAACTAGACGGATTGGCGCGCGCGAAGGCCGAACATCTGGGTGACCGCTCGCCGATCGCGCTCGCTCGCCAGGCACTTGGGGGGTTGCCGAAGGCCGATCGCGCCGACGCGGGACGGCGGGTCAACGTCGCGCGCGCGGAGGCGCAACGCGCATACGACGAACGGCTGGCCGCGCTGCGGGCCGAGCGTGATGCCGCGGTGCTGGTCGCCGAAAGCATCGACGTGACGCTGCCGTCGACGCGGCAGCCGATCGGTGCCAGGCACCCGATCACGATCCTCGCCGAGCATGTCGCGGACACGTTCGTCGCGATGGGCTGGGAGCTGGCCGAGGGGCCCGAGGTCGAGAGCGAGCAGTTCAACTTCGACGCGCTGAACTTTCCACCCGACCATCCGGCGCGCAGTGAACAGGACACGTTTCACGTCGCTCCCGACGGCTCGCGGCAGGTGCTGCGCACCCACGCGTCGCCGGTGCAGATCCGCGCACTACTCGAGCGGGAGCTGCCGGTGTACGTCGTCTCGATCGGGCGCACATTCCGCACCGACGAACTGGACGCCACGCACACCCCGGTTTTCCATCAGGTGGAGGGGCTCGCGGTGGACCGCGGGCTGACGATGGCGCATCTGCGCGGCACGCTGGACGCATTCGCGCGCGCGGAGTTCGGGCCGCACGGTCGCACCCGCTTCCGGCCACACTTCTTCCCGTTCACGGAGCCGTCCGCCGAGGTCGACGTCTGGTTCCCCAACAAGAAGGGCGGCGCCGGCTGGGTCGAATGGGGCGGCTGCGGCATGGTGCATCCAAATGTGTTGCGCGCCTGCGGCATCGATCCACATGTGTACTCCGGTTTCGCGTTCGGGATGGGGCTCGAGCGCACACTGCAGTTCCGCAACGGGATTCCCGACATGCGCGACATGGTTGAAGGCGATGTCCGTTTCTCGCTGCCATTCGGAGTGGGAGCTTGATGCGGGTTCCCTACAGCTGGCTGCGTGAGGTCGTTGTAGCCGGCGCGCCCGGCTGGGATGTGTCTCCCGATGAGCTGGAACAGACGCTGATCCGAATCGGGCACGAGGTCGAAGAGGTCATCCCTGTCGGGCCCGTGTCGGGGCCGCTGAAGATCGGCCGGGTGGTCGAGGTCGAAGAGCTGACCGAGTTCAAGAAGCCGATCCGGGCGGTGAAGGTCGACGTCGGCGAGCAGCAGCTGCGTGACATCGTTTGCGGTGCAACGAACTTCGTTGTCGGCGACATCGTGGTGGTGGCGCTGCCCGGGACCATGCTGCCCGGGGATTTCAGGATCACGAGTCGCACGACGTACGGCCACACCTCTGACGGGATGATCTGTTCGGTGGCCGAGCTGAATCTCGGCACCGACCATTCCGGCATTCTTGTGCTGCCTTCGGGGACGGCGTCGCCGGGGGAGGATGCCGCACCGATACTCGGCCTGGACGATGTGGTCTTTCATTTGGCGATCACGCCGGATCGCGGCTACTGCCTGTCAGTGCGTGGCCTGGCCCGTGAGATCGCGTGCGCATACGGCCTCGACTTCGTCGACCCGGCCGCCGTAGCGCCGCTCCCGGCCGAGGGTGAGGCGTGGCCGCTGACGATCGACCCCGCGACGGGAGTGCGCCGCTTCGCGCTGCGGCCGGTCACCGGGATCGACCCGGCGGCGATGTCGCCGTGGTGGATGCAGCGTCGGCTGCTGGTGTCGGGCATGCGGCCGATTTCACCTGCTGTCGACGTGACGAACTACGTGATGCTCGAGGTCGGTCATCCCATGCATGCGCACGATCTCGACAGGATTACCGGTGGCCTTCGTGTGCGGTTCGCGCGGGAGGGGGAGACGGTCGTCACGTTGGACGACATCGAGCGGCGGTTGAACCCGGGCGACGTGCTGATCGTCGACGACGTCGCGACCGCGGCGATCGGCGGCGTGATGGGCGCGGGCGCCACCGAGATGCGCGACGACTCCACCAACGTGCTGCTGGAGGCCGCGGTCTGGGACCCCGCCGCGGTGTCGCGCACACAACGTCGCCTGTACCTGACCAGCGAGTCGGGCCGGCGTTATGAACGGGCGGTCGATCCTGCCATTTCGGTGGCCGCACTCGACCGGGCTTCCCGGTTATTGGCCGAAATCACGGGCGGCACAATCGAATCCAAGTTGACAGACTGGCGCGGCGACCCGCCGCGCGACGACTGGTCGATGCCGTCGATCGAGATGGCGGCCGATCTGCCGGACCGTATCGCCGGCGTGGACTACCCGGATGGCACCACGCGCCGGCGACTCGAGCAGGTCGGCGCCGAGGTGGCGGTCGCCGACGGGACATTGACCGTGACGCCGCCCAGCTGGCGGCCGGACCTGCTTCAGCCTGCGGATCTCGTCGAGGAGGTGCTCCGGCTCGAGGGTTTGGACCTGATTCCGTCGGTTCTGCCGCTCGCACCGCCCGGCCGTGGGCTCACTGCCGGGCAAAAGCGCCGCCGCGCGATCAGCAAGTCCCTGGCGCTGTCTGGTTACGTCGAGGTCATCCCGTCGCCATTTCTGCCGCCTGGGGTGTTCGACCAGTGGGGCCTCGGGCCTGACGATCAGCGGCGGAACACGATGAAAGTGCTCAACCCGTTGGAGGCCGACCGCCCAGAGCTCGCGACAACGCTTGTGCCGGGTATGTTGGAAGCATTGGGCCGCAACGTTTCTCGCGGCACAATCGACGTCGCTCTGTTTGCGATCGAGCAGGTGGTGCAGCCCACCGAGCGCACCCGCGCCGTCCATGTGTTGCCGGTGGACCGCCGGCCCACACAACAGGAAATCGCCACCCTCGACGAGTCACTCCCCGAGCAGCCTGTGCACGTCGCGGCCGTACTGACCGGGCTGCGCGAACCGCGGGGCCCGTGGGGACCTGGCCGGCCCGTCGAAGCCGCCGATGCATTCGAAGTGGTGCGCGCGATCGCGCGGGCGAGCGGTGTTGAACTGGTGCTGCGCGCCGCCCAGCATCTGCCCTGGCATCCCGGCCGGTGCGCTGACGTGCTCGTCGGCGACACCGTGATCGGACACGCCGGACAGCTGCACCCCGCGGTGATCGAGCGCAGCGGCCTTCCGAAGGGCACCTGCGCGGTCGAACTGAACCTCGATGCGATACCGGTCACCGAGACGCTGCCGGCTCCGCGGGTGTCGCCGTTCCCGGCGGTGTTCCAGGACGTCAGCCTGGTCGTTGCTGTTGACGTGGGTGCGCAGGCGGTGATCGACGCGCTGCGGGAAGGCGCCGGCGAACTGCTCGAGGACATCCAGTTGTTCGACATCTATACGGGTCCGCAGATCGGTGAGGGCCACAAATCGCTGGCGCTGGCGATGCGATTCAGGGCCGCCGATCGAACGCTGACCGAGGACGAGGCCAGCGCTGCGCGGGACGCGGCGGTCAGCCGGGCCGCCGAGCTCGTCGGCGCGGTGCAACGCGCCTGAGCCGCTACGCCGCCCACTCAGGAGTCACGACCAATCGGGCCGGGCTCCGGCCAAGCACCTGGCGCCACGGAATCTCCGCCGGATTCTCGGTCAGGCGCAGTGGGGGATCCGCTGCGAGTACAGCGCGCACGCACTCTTCCACCGCGATCGTCGCCACCGCCTTGCCCAGGCAGTAGTGCGTGCCGGCGCCGAAGTTGAGCAGCCTGGGCGTGTCGGGCCGCAAAAAGCGGTCGGGGTCGAAATGATCGGGTTCGCGCCACGCCGACGCATCGCGGCACGCGGCGGCAATGCAGAGAAAGACCATCGAGCCGGCCGGAATCGTCGTGCCGTACAACTCAATCGGCGCCACGGCCGTGCGAGGGAATGAAACGGATGCTGGGCTCCAGGCGCATCGTTTCTGCGACTGCGCTTGCCAGCCGGGCCTCGTCCGCATGTACGCCGGCGAGTTCGTGGCGGTGCTGCAGGGCCACCAGAATACTGCAGGGTATCTGACTTCCGGCCGTATCATGCCCGGCCACAAGCAGATTGGCGATCATCGCAACAGTTTCGCCATGGGTGAGGTGCTCGCCGTCGGCCTCAGATGCAAGCAGTGCAGTGATGAGATCGTGTCCCGGTTCCTTGCTGCGACGCGTCGTCAACTCATCGACATATCTTTGCAATTCGGTGATCGCGTTCGTCGCGGCCGCGATTTGTTCGGGCGTCATCACCAGAAACACCGGGCTCAACGCGTCGAGCCAGTCCGCGAACACCGGAACGTCGGTGTCCGGTACGCCGAGCAGGCGGCACATCAGCCGGGTGGCCAGAGTCGAGCATGCCGCGACAAGGTCGCCTCCCTCTCGGACCGACGCGACGGCCTGGGCGGCCATGTCGGCAGCGGTCGCGCGTAGCGCCTCGACGGACCGAGGCGTGAACGCGCGGGAAACCAGCGATCGTATCCGGCGGTGATAATCGCCCTCGGTGGTGAACATCAACTGGCCGTACCAGTCGCGCAGGGGTCCGCCGGCGATGCCCATCATGTCGAACAATGCGAGCCCGATTCCCTCGAGTCGCTGATCATGGGCCAGCGCCTCGAGGTCGCGTTGGCGCAGCACGACGGTGGCGCCAGTCGTCACGTCCACCGCCAGCGGCCCGTGCAGTGCAGCCTCACGGAGCACGTCGTGCAGGTCATCTGCAAAAGTCCCGGTCAGGTCGACCGAGGTGTTCACGTCCACCCCGGCAGTATGGGCCAACTTTTCCACCCGATCGCCGAAACCCAGAACCTCGACATTGCCGCCACCGTCGAAGTTTCGCGCGATGACAGCCGTACGCGCAGTCTCGGCCAGTACCACAGGAATTAATTTGTAATAGATTGCATAACCATGCAGAATCGAGCACATGACCACGGTGGCAGTCGCTGGCGCGAGCGGCTACGCGGGCGGGGAGATCCTGCGACTCCTGCTCGGCCATCCGGCCTATGCCGACGGGCGTTTGACCATCGGCGCGCTGACCGCGGCCGCAAGTGCGGGGACCACGCTCGCGGAGCATCATCCCCACCTTCTGCCGCTGGCCTCGCGGGTCCTCGAAGCCACCGACGCTCGGGTGCTGTCGGGCCATGACGTCGTATTCCTGGCTTTGCCGCACGGGCATTCGGCAGAGCTGGCGGAGCGGCTCGGGCCGGATACGTTGATCATCGACTGCGGCGCCGACTTCCGGCTGACGGACGCCCACGCGTGGGAGCGCTTCTACGGCTCGGCGCACGCGGGCAATTGGCCGTACGGACTGCCCGAGCTGCCCGGCAACCGGGACCTCCTCCGCGGTGCGCGCCGAATCGCGGTACCGGGCTGCTATCCGACCGCTGCGCTGCTGGGGCTTCTGCCGGCGATCTCCGAGAACCTGATCGAGCCCGTCGTCACTGTGGTAGCGGTGAGCGGCACCTCCGGTGCCGGACGAACCGCGAAGCCCGACCTGCTGGGTTCTGAGGTAATCGGGTCGGCGCGCGCGTACAACATCGGGGGGCTGCACCGGCACACTCCCGAGATCGTGCAGGGCCTACAGGCCTTGACCGACCGCACAGTGCACGTCTCTTTCACCCCCGTGCTCATCCCGATGTCCCGCGGCATCCTCGCCACCTGCACGGCGCGGACGGCCACCACGTTGTCGCGGCTCCGGGAGGCATACGAAAAAGCCTATGCCTCAGAACCTTTCGTGCACATGATGCCGGAGGGCCAGCTTCCGCAGACCGGCGCGGTGGTGGGCAGCAATGCAGCGCATGTCGCCATCGCGGTCGACGAAGAGGCGAGCATGTTCGTCGCCGTCTGCGCGATCGACAACCTGGTCAAGGGCACCGGCGGCGCGGCCGTGCAATCGATGAACCTCGCGGTGGGCTGGCCCGAGACCGAGGGATTGTCCGTCGTCGGAGTAGCGCCATGACCGAGGTGTCGGCGCAGACCCGGCTGGTGCGCACCCAGGGGGTCACCGCGCCCGCCGGTTTCCGGGCCGCCGGGATCTCGGCGGGCATCAAAACCTCGGGGGCTCATGACTTGGCCCTGGTGTTCAACGAGGGTCCGGATTACGGCGCAGCCGGGGTGTTCACCCGGAACCAGGTCAAGGCCGCGCCGGTGCTGTGGACGCAGCAGGTCATGGCCACCGGGCGGCTGCGGGCCGTGATCCTCAATTCCGGTGGCGCCAATGCTTGCACGGGCTCCCCAGGGTTCCAGGACACGCACGCCACCGCCGAAGCTGTCGCGGCGGCGCTGTCCGACTGGGGTACAGAGACCGGGGCGATCGAGGTGGCGGTCTGCTCCACCGGACTGATCGGTGACCGGCTGCCGATGGACAAGGTGCTACCCGGCGTTGGCGACATCGTCCACGAGCTTGCGGGCGGGCTGTCCGGCGGCGAGGACGCGGCGCGGGCGATCATGACCACCGACACGGTGCCCAAACAGGCTGCACTGCACCATGCCGGCAACTGGACCGTCGGCGGAATGGCAAAGGGCGCCGGGATGCTGGCGCCCTCGCTGGCCACGATGCTGTGCGTGATCACCACCGACGCCGTCGCCGATGCCGGGGCGCTGAATACGGCGCTGCGCCGCGCCACGGCGATGACGTTCGACCGGCTTGACATCGACGGTAGCTGCTCGACCAACGACACCGTTCTGCTGCTCGCCTCGGGTGCCAGCGAAATCGAGCCCAGCCAAACAGATCTCGACGAAGCGCTGTTGCAGATATGCGACGACCTCGTCGCCCAGCTGCAGGCCGACGCCGAGGGCGTGACCAAGCGCATCAGCGTCACAGTCACCGGCGCGGCCAGTGACGACGACGCACTGACCGCCGCCAGAGTGATCGCCCGCGACAGCCTGGTCAAGACCGCTTTGTTCGGTTCCGACCCCAACTGGGGGCGAGTGGTGGCCGCTGTCGGCATGGCGCCCGTACGCCTGGATCCCGATCGGATCACCGTGTCATTCAACGGTTCTCCCGTCTTCGCGAACGCCATCGGCGCGCCCGGCGCTCGCGATGTCGACCTCAGCGGAGCCGACATCGACTTGACTGTCGACCTCGGCATCGGCGCCGAGTGCGCGACGATCCGCACCACCGACCTGTCCCACGGCTATGTCGAAGAGAATTCGGCCTACAGCTCATGAGCGCTCAATTCAATGTCGCCGGCCGTCCGGCTCCGGAAGCCTTCACCCCGTCCGTCAAGGCACAAGTGCTGGCCGAGGTGTTGCCCTGGTTGAAGGCACTGCACGACAGGGTCGTCGTGGTCAAGTACGGGGGCAACGCGATGACCGACGACACGTTGCGCCATGCGTTCGCCGCGGACATGGTCTTCCTCCGCAACTGCGGCATCCACCCCGTCGTCGTGCATGGCGGCGGACCGCAGATCACCGCGATGCTCAAACGGCTCGGCATCGCAGGGGATTTCAAGGCCGGGTTCCGGGTCACCACTCCCGAGGTGCTCGATGTGGCGCGGATGGTGCTGTTCGGGCAGGTCGGTCGCGAACTTGTCAACCAGATCAATGCGCACGGCCCGTATGCGGTCGGGATCACCGGTGAGGACGCCCACCTGTTCACCGCGGTCCGGCGCAGCGTCACGGTCGACGGCGTGGCCACCGACATCGGCCTGGTCGGTGACGTCGCAACCGTCAACACCGCCGCGGTGCTCGATCTCATTGCGGCCGGGCGTATTCCGGTGGTGTCGTCCATCGCGCCGGATGCCGACGGAGTTGTGCACAACATCAACGCCGACACCGCCGCGGCTGCGCTCGCCGAGGCGCTGGCCGCCGAGAAGCTGCTGATACTCACCGACGTGAAAGGCCTCTACACCAGATGGCCCGATCGCGACTCGTTCGTCACCGAGATCGACACGACGACACTGGCCGAGCTGCTGCCGTCACTGGACGCGGGAATGGTGCCGAAGGCCGAGGCGTGTCTGCGGGCGGTGGCAGCCGGTGTGTCGAGCGCGCACGTTATCGACGGCCGTGTCGATCACTGCGTGCTCTTGGAGCTGCTCACCGACGCGGGAACCGGGACGAAGGTGGTGCGGGCATGACGTCCTCGGGGGTAGAGCGAAGCGACGGGGGCATGACGTCCTCGGGGGTAGAGCGAAGCGACGGGGGAAAGACCCTGCAGGACCGGTGGGCGGCCGTGATGATGGACAACTACGGAACGCCGCCGCTCGCGTTGTCCAGCGGCGACGGTGCCGTCGTCACCGACGTCGACGGGAGGCGGTATCTCGACCTGCTCGGCGGAATCGCAGTCAACGTGCTCGGCCATCGCCACCCGGCCATCATCGACGCCGTGACGAGACAGCTGGACACGCTCGGGCACACGTCCAATCTCTACATGCACGAGCCCGGAATCGCGTTGGCGGAGGCCCTCGTCGGGCTTCTCGGTGCCGATGCCGAGACACGCGTGTTCTTCTGCAACTCCGGCGCCGAGGCCAACGAGATCGCGTTCAAACTGTCGCGCCTGACGGGGCGCACGAAACTCGTTGCGGCACAGCAGGCCTTCCACGGCCGCACGATAGGAGCGCTGGCGCTCACCGGTCAGCCGAGCAAGCAGGCGCCCTTCGCGCCGCTGCCCGGCGACGTGACGCACGTGCCCTACGGCGACGCCGACGCGCTCGCCGCGGCGGTCACCGACGACACCGCCGCCGTATTCCTCGAGCCGATCATGGGGGAGAGTGGCGTCGTCGTCCCGCCCGCCGGCTATCTTGTTGCGGCGCGGGAGATCACCGCGAAGCACAGTGCTCTGCTGGTCCTCGACGAGGTGCAGACGGGCATGGGCCGCACCGGTGCGTTCTTCGCCCACCAGCACGACGGCATCACGCCCGACGTGGTCACGCTGGCCAAGGGGCTCGGCGGCGGGCTGCCGATCGGTGCGTGCCTGGCGGTCGGGCCGGCCGCGCGGCTGATGACCCCGGGCTTGCACGGCAGCACGTTCGGCGGCAACCCGGTATGCGCCGCTGCCGCGCTCGCGGTGCTGCGGACGCTGACCGAACAGGACCTGATCGGCCGGGCCGAGGTGCTCGGCAAGACGCTGAGCCATGGCATCGCGTCGCTGAATCATCCACTGGTGGAGCAAGTTCGGGGCAGGGGTCTGCTGCGCGGGGTCGTGCTGGCCGCACCGGTAGCCAAATCGGCTGAGGCGGCCGCCCGCGACGCCGGGTTCCTCATCAATGCGCCGGCGCCCGACGTCATCCGGCTGGCGCCGCCGCTGATCATCACCGAAGCTCAGATCGACGAGTTCCTGTCGGCGCTACCGGGCATTCTCGATAAGGGTTCGGTGCGATGAGGCACTTTCTGCGTGACGACGACCTGACGCCGGCCGAGCAGGCCGAGGTGCTGTACCTTGCCGCCGAGCTCAAGAAGGACCCGTTCAGCCGTCGCCCGCTGGACGGACCGCGCGGCGTGGCGGTGATCTTCGACAAGAACTCCACGCGGACGCGGTTCTCCTTCGAACTCGGCATCGCGCAACTCGGCGGGCACGCCGTGGTCGTGGACGGCCGCAGCACCCAGCTCGGGCGCGACGAGACATTGGAGGACACCGCCCGGGTGCTGTCCCGCTACGTCGACGCGATCGTGTGGCGGACGTACGGACAGGACCGGCTGACCGCGATGGCCTCTGCGGCGACAGTGCCGGTGATCAACGCGCTGTCCGACGACTTTCACCCGTGCCAGGTGCTGGCCGACTTGCAGACCATCGCCGAGCGCAAGGGCCGGCTGAAAGGGTTGCGGCTGGCCTATTTCGGTGACGGCGCCAACAACATGGCGCACTCACTGCTGCTCGGCGGCGCGACGGCGGGCGTGGACGTCGTGATCGCCGCCCCGCACGGATTCGAGCCGAATCCGGACGTGGTCGCTGCCGCGGAGGAACGCGCGCGCGAGGCCGACGCGAAGATCAAAATCACATCGGATCCCGCAGCGGCCGCCGAGGGTGCCGACGTTGTCGTCACCGACACCTGGACGTCGATGGGCCAGGAGGACGACGGGCGGGACAGGATGGCACCGTTCGTCGCCTTCCGTGTCGATAGCAGACTGCTCGACCGCGCCGACCCGGATGCCGTTGTGCTGCACTGCCTTCCCGCACACCGGGGCGAGGAGATCACCGACGGCGTCATCGACGGACCGCACAGTGCGGTGTGGGACGAGGCCGAGAACCGGTTGCACGCCCAGAAGGCGCTGCTGGCATGGCTGCTGGAGCAGGCCCGATGAACGCACCAGAAGTCACCACGACACGTGCCGGGCGGCAGGCGCGCATCGTCGCGATCCTCTCGTCGCGGGCGGTGCGCAGCCAAACTGAACTGGCAGCGGCGCTGGCGGCCGAGGGCATCGAGACCACGCAGGCCACCCTGTCGCGTGATCTCGAGGAGCTGGGTGCGGTGAAGCTGCGCGGCGCCGACGGTGGCGCAGGCGCATACGTGGTTCCCGAGGACGGCAGCCCGGTGCGTGGCGTTTCCGGTGGCACCGAGCGGCTTTCCCGCTTGCTCGGCGAGTTGTTGGTCTCCAGCGATGCCAGCGCAAACCTCGCAGTGTTGCGCACGCCACCCGGCGCCGCACACTATCTGGCACTGGCGATCGATCGGGCAGCGCTTCCCTACGTCGTCGGCACGATCGCCGGGGACGACACAATACTGGTGGTCGCGCGCGACCCGATGACCGGCGCCGAACTGGCCGCCCGGTTCGACGAACTGCAGTAATCCTGGCCACAGCAAGGAGATAGGTGATGTCTGATCGCGTCATACTGGCGTACTCCGGCGGTTTGGACACGTCGGTGGCGATCAGCTGGATTGGCAAAGAGACCGGCCGCGAGGTGGTGGCCGTCGCCATCGACCTCGGCCAGGGCGGCGAGGATATGGAGTTGGTGCGCAAGCGTGCCCTGGATTGCGGAGCCGTCGAGGCGGTCGTCATCGATGCCCGTGACGAGTTCGCGAACGAATACTGCCTTCCCACAATCCAGTCCAACGGTCTTTACATGGACCGTTATCCGCTGGTGTCGGCGATCAGCAGGCCGCTGATCGTCAAGCACCTCGTCGCGGCTGCCCGTGAGCATGGCGGCAGCATCGTCGCGCACGGTTGCACGGGCAAGGGTAACGACCAGGTGCGCTTCGAGGTCGGATTCGGCTCGCTGGCACCGGATCTCGAAGTCCTAGCGCCAGTTCGTGACTACGCATGGACCCGCGAGAAGGCCATCGCATTCGCCGAGGAGAACGCGATACCGATTGCGGTGACCAAAAGGTCGCCGTTCTCAGTCGACCAGAACGTCTGGGGCAGAGCGGTGGAAACGGGCTTCTTGGAGCACCTGTGGAACGCGCCGACCAAAGACGTCTACGACTACACCGAAGACCCGACCGTCAACTGGTCCACGCCCGATGAAGTGATCGTCGGCTTCGACCGGGGACTGCCAGTTTCGATCGACGGCGCCGATGTCACTGTGCTGCAGGCGATCGAGGAGTTGAACCGACGCGCAGGCGCGCAAGGCGTCGGCCGGCTCGACGTCGTCGAGGACCGCCTCGTCGGAATCAAGAGCCGTGAAATCTACGAGGCACCCGGCGCGATGGTGCTGATCACGGCGCACACCGAGCTCGAGCACGTCACGCTGGAACGCGAGCTCGGCAGGTTCAAGCGCACCACCGACCAGCGCTGGGCGGAGCTGGTATACGACGGGCTGTGGTATTCGCCGCTGAAGTCGGCGCTGGAGGCGTTCGTCGCCAAGACGCAGGAGCATGTCTCCGGTGAGATCCGGATGGTGTTGCACGGCGGGCACATCGCGGTGAACGGCCGGCGCAGCGCGGAATCGTTGTACGACTTCAACCTCGCCACCTACGACGAGGGGGACACGTTCGACCAGTCCAGCGCGAAAGGCTTCGTGCACGTGCACGGGCTGTCGTCGCGGATCTCCGCCCGCCGAGACCTGACGACGTGACCCCGGTATTGCGGCGGGAGTAAAGACGTGAGCACCAACGAGGGCGCGCTGTGGGGTGGCCGGTTCGCCGACGGGCCATCGCCGGAGCTGGCCGCGCTCAGCAAGTCGACGCATTTCGACTGGGTGCTCGCGCCCTACGACATCGCCGCGTCGAAGGCCCACGCACGTGTGCTATGTCGGGCGGGGCTGCTTACCGAGGAGCAGCGCGACGGGCTGCTCGCGGGGCTGGACAGTCTCGCCGAGGATGTCGCGTCGGGCAGCTTCGGCCCGGTCGTCACCGACGAAGACGTGCACGGCGCGCTCGAGCGCGGGCTGATCGACCGGGTCGGCGAAGACCTTGGTGGCCGGCTGCGGGCAGGCCGGTCGCGAAACGACCAGGTGGCAACACTTTTCCGGATGTGGCTGCGGGATGGGCTGCGCCGCGTCGGGTCCGGCGTGCTGGAGGTGGTGGCTGCACTCACGACGCAGGCGGCCGCGCACCCGACGGCGATCATGCCGGGCAAGACCCACCTGCAGTCGGCGCAACCGGTGATGCTGGCGCATCATCTGCTGGCGCACGTCCATCCGCTGCTGCGCGATGTCGACCGCATCCTTGACTGCGACAAGCGGGCCGCCGTGTCGCCGTACGGCTCCGGTGCGCTGGCAGGATCGTCATTGGGCCTCGATCCCGATGCGATCGCCGAGGAGCTGGGATTCACTGCGGCGTCGGATAATTCGATCGACGCCACCGCCGCGCGTGATTTCGCCGCCGAGGCCGCGTTCGTGCTTGCGATGATCGCTGTCGATTTGTCGCGCCTGGCTGAAGACATCATTATCTGGAGCACAACCGAATTCGGCTACATCACGCTGTCAGACGCATGGTCGACGGGTAGTTCGATCATGCCGCAGAAGAAGAACCCGGACATCGCCGAGCTGACCCGCGGCAAGTCCGGGCGACTGATCGGCAACCTGACGGGATTGTTGGCGACCTTGAAGGCTCAACCCCTGGCCTACAACCGAGACCTCCAGGAGGACAAGGAGCCGGTGTTCGACTCGGTGGCGCAGCTCGATCTGCTACTGCCCGCCATGGCCGGTCTGGTGTCAACGCTGCGCTTCGATGTCGAGCGGATGGCCGAGCTCGCGCCCGCAGGGTACACGCTGGCCACCGATGTTGCGGAATGGCTGGTGCGCCAAGGGGTTCCGTTCCGGGTCGCACACGAGGCCGCAGGCTCGGCCGTGCGCGCCGCCGAGTCGCGCGGCGTGGGATTGGAGGACCTCACAGATGACGAACTGGCCGGGGCGCATCCCGGTCTGACGTCGCAGGTCCGTGAGGTGCTGACCGTCGAGGGCTCGGTGTCGGCACGCGCCGCCCGCGGCGGCACCGCGCCGTCGCAGGTCGCCAAACAGCTTGCCGTCGTGCGGGACACCGCGGACCGGCTGCGGACGCAACTCGGTCATTAGTCATCGGCCGCGGCGAGCCAAGCCTCCTCCAGAGCACTCTTACGGGCCACCGCGTCACCGAGCTCGGCATTCAACTCCCCGAGCCGGACATGGTCTTGCGCGGCCTCCGACATCGCCGTGTGCAATTCGGCGATCTCGTTCTCCACCTTGGTGAGCTGGCTTTCGATGCGTGCCAGCTCTTTTCCGGTGCGACGGGCCCGCGCGGCGGTCGACTCGGCGCGCCCGGCGTCCGCAGAATTTTTTGGAGCCACCGGCTCTCGTCGCGCCGCCAGGTACTGATCGACGCCGCCGGGCAGCAACTCGCATCGACCATCACCGGACAACGCGTAGATGACATCGGTGACGCGTTCCAGGAAATAGCGGTCGTGCGTGACGACGATCAGCGTGCCCGGCCAGCCGTCGAGGTAGTCCTCGATCACCGTGAGCGTGTCGATGTCGAGGTCGTTGGTCGGCTCGTCCAGCAGCAGCATATTCGGCTCATCCAGCAGGATCCGCAGAAGCTGCAGCCGACGACGTTCGCCGCCGGACAGGTCGCCGATCCGCGCGGTTCGCTTGTCACCGGTGAACCCGAAGTCCTCGAGCAGCGTCGCCGCACTGATCTCACGGCCGCCGGCCAGGCGAGCCACCCGCCGGCTTTCCTCCACCGTGTCGAGTACGCGATCGGCGCCGGCCAACTCGCCCAGCCCCTGGGTCAAGTGCCCGATACGCAACGTCCTGCCGCGCTTGATCGTTCCTGCCGTCGGTGGCAACGTGCCCTCGAGCAGCCGCAGCACGGATGTCTTGCCGGTGCCGTTCACGCCCACCAGCCCGATTCGCGCGCCCGGGCCGATCGACCAATCAACGTCGTCGAGGACAGTCCTGCCGCCGACCTCAAGGCGAACGCCACGGAGGTCGAACACGTTTTTACCAAGCCGTCTCGTGGAAAATTGTTGTAGCACAAGCGAATCCCGCGGAGGTGGCTCGTCGGCGATCAGCGCGTTGGCCGCCTGAATGCGGAACTTCGGCTTCGACGTGCGGGCCGGGGGACCCCGCCGCAGCCATGCGAGTTCCTTGCGGATCAGGTTGCGGCGACGGGCTTCGACTCCCGCGGCAACGCGCATGCGCTCGGCGCGAGCCAAGACATACGCCGCGTACCCGCCCTCATAACTGTCGACGGCCCCGTCGTGCACCTCCCACGTCCGCGTGCACACCGCGTCGAGGAACCACCGGTCGTGGCTCACCACCAGTAACGCGTGAGCGCGCCGGGCGAGAAGGTGACCGGCCAGCCATCCGATCGCCTCGACGTCGAGATGGTTGGTCGGTTCGTCGAGCATCACGACGTCGTGCCCCGCGACCAAGACCGACACCAAGGCGACCCTGCGGCGCTCTCCGCCGCTGAGAGTGCCGATCGACGCGTCCAGATCGACACCCGCCAGCAAGTGTTCGACCACAGCCCGGGTGTCCGACTCGCGCGCCCAAACATCCTCGGGGCGTTCGCCAACGATGAGGTGCCGCACGGTGTCGTCGTCGGCGAACTCGTCGGTCTGGCGCAGATAGCCGACGGACAGACCGGCGGTGTGCGTGACGCGCCCGTCGTCCGGCGGCTGCACGCCCGCCAAGGTTTTGAGCAGCGTGGTCTTGCCGTCGCCGTTGCGCCCGACCACCCCGATGGCGTCTCTGTCGTCGATACCGAGGCTGATCGCGTTCAACAGCGTGCGCGTGCCGTAGGAGACGGTGACGCGCTCCGCGTTGATCAGGTTGGGCATCGCCCGCCGATGATATGGCGCGACGTGCCAGAATGGCGGGCGGCAATCAGAGCCGTTTGCGCGATGAGCTTCAGAAAGGGCTGGGCTGATGGTGAACTTCTCGCCAATCACGAGGCCGGTTGGGCGCCTGATCGCCACCGCGCAGAACGGCCTCGAGGTCCTCAGGTTCGGCGGTCTGGAGACCGGCAGCGTGCCATCGCCGTTCCAGATCGTCGAAAGCGTGCCGATGTATCGCCTGCGGCGGTACTTCCCACCCGATAACCGCAATGGTCAAACGTCACTCGGCCCGCCCGTTCTGATGGTGCACCCGATGATGATGTCGGCCGACATGTGGGACGTGACGCGCGAGGACGGTGCTGTCGGCATCTTGCACAACGCCGGGCTCGATCCGTGGGTCATCGACTTCGGTTCTCCAGACCGCATCGAAGGCGGCATGGAGCGCACGCTGGCCGACCACATTGTGGCGGTAAGCGAGGCGATCGACACGGTCAAGAAGGCCACGGGTCAAGACGTTCACCTCGCCGGCTACTCGCAGGGCGGCATGTGGGCATATCAGACGGCGGGCTACCGACGCTCTCGCGACCTCGCCAGCATCATCGCTTTCGGCTCACCCGTCGACACGCTTGCGGCGTTGCCGATGGGTCTCCCGCCCAATCTTGCGCCTGCCGCCGCGGAGTTCATGGCCGACCACGTGTTCAACCGCATCGATATCCCGAGTTGGTTGGCGCGCGCGGGCTTTCAGATGATGGACCCACTCAAGACCGCGAAAGCGCGTGTCGACTTCCTCCGCCAGCTGCATGACCGCGAAGCACTCTTGCCACGGGAACAGCAACGTCGATTCCTGGAGCGCGAGGGGTGGATCGCGTGGGGCGGCCCTGCAATCTCTGAGCTGCTCAAGCAGTTCATCGCCCACAACCGGATGATGACCGGCGGCTTCTCGATTCACGGCGAGCTGGTCACGCTCACGGACATCGATGTTCCGATCTTGGCGTTCGTCGGCGAAGTTGACGACATCGGCCAGCCGGCGGCGGTGCGGGGGATCCAACGTGCCGCCCCCAATGCCGACGTCTACGAATACCTCATCCGCACAGGGCATTTCGGTCTCGTCGTCGGCTCACGGGCCGCGCAACAGACCTGGCCGACCGTCGCGGGCTGGGTGAAATGGCTGTCCGGGGAAGGCGAGATGCCGGAAGGTATTTCCCGAATGTCACCCCAGCCGGTCGAACACACCGACAGCGGCGTGCCGTTCGCTTCCCGCGTCGCGCACGGCGCCGGGGTGGCATCGGAGATGGTTTTCGACCTGGCCCGCGCAGCCGGGCACGCCGTGGTGGCCGCGAACAAGTCGATGCGCACACTGGCCGTCGAAACCGTCCGCACGCTGCCGCGCCTGGCGCGCCTCGGCCAGATCAACGAGCACACCCGCATGTCGCTGGGCCGGATCATGGCGGAGCAGGCGGCCGACCGGCCGTCGGGCGAGTGCCTTCTCTTCGACGGCCGAGTACACACCTATGAGGCCGTGGACACCCGGATCGACAACGTCGTGCGCGGCCTGATCGCCGCTGGTGTCCGCCAAGGTGACCGTGTCGGGGTGCTGATGGAAACGCGCCCCAGCGCGCTGGTGGCGATCGCCGCGCTGTCGCGGCTGGGCGCCGTGGCCGTCCTGATGCCGCCGGACGCCGATCTCGCCGCGGCGGCGCACCTTGGCGGTGTTCGCGAAATCCTCACGGACCCAAGCAATCTCAAGGCTGCCCGCCGGCTGTCGCTGCAGGTGCTGGTGCTCGGCGGTGGCGAAACTCGCGATCTGCACCTGCTGCCCAGCGACGACGACGTGATCGACATGGAGCAGATCGACCCGGACGAGGTCCCGTTGCCCGGCTGGTACCGGCCCAACCCGGGATTGGCCAAGGACATCGCGTTCGTCGCGTTCACCCAGGTGGGCGGGGAGTTGGTGGCTCGTCAGATCACCAACTACCGGTGGGCGATATCGGCCTTCGGCACGGCGTCCACCGCTGCGCTGAGCCACCGCGACACCGTCTACTGCCTCACCCCGCTGCACCATCCGTCCGGCCTGCTGGTGAGCCTCGGCGGCGCCGTCGTCGGCGGTTCGCGGATCGCGCTGTCGCGGGGCCTGCACCCGGACCGGTTCGTGCAGGAGATGCGCCAGTACGGCGTGTCGGTGGTGACGTACACCTGGGCGATGCTGCGCGACGTGATGGACGACCCGTCATTCGACCTCAAGGGCAATCACCCGGTACGGCTGTTCATCGGCTCCGGCATGCCGACCGGGTTGTGGCAGCGCGTCACCGACGAGTTCTCGCCCGCGCACGTGGTGGAGTTCTTCGCCACGACCGACGGGCAGGCCGTGTTGGCCAACGTCGCGGGCGTCAAGATCGGGAGCAAGGGCAGGCCGCTGCCCGGCGCCGCGGAAGTGGAACTGGCGGCCTATGAGGCCGACGACGACCTCATCCTCGAGGACGATCGCGGGTTCGTACGCAAGGCGCACACCGAAGAGGTGGGTGTGCTGCTGGCTCGGCAGAGAGGACCGATCGACCCGCACGCCGCCGTAAAGCGCGGGGTGTTCTCGCCTGGCGACACCTGGGTGTCCACGGAGTATCTGTTCCGGCGTGACAGCGACGGCGACTTCTGGCTGATGGGCACAAGGGGCTCGGTGATCCGGACCGCCCGCGGAGCGGTCTTCGACATGCCGATCACCGACGCGATCAGCCTGATGCCTGCGGTGGATCTCGCGGTGACGTATGGGGTGACCGTTGGCGAGCACCAGGTAGCCGTGTCGGCGGTGACGATGTGTCCCGGTGCCGCGATCTCCGCGGCGGACCTCAGCGAGGCAATGGCCAGCCTGGACAGCGACCGTCCGGACTTCGTGCACGTCGTGCCCGAGCTGACGTTGAGCGCGTCGTATCGACCGACCGTCGGCGCTCTCCGCAACGCCGGTATCCCCAAGTCGGGGCGGCACGCCTGGTACCTGGATCCCGAGACGAATCGGTACAAGCGCCTGACGGGCCCGGCCCGCGCCGAATGGGTGCAGGCGTCACAATAGCCCCACTAAGAAACTTCTGTAACTAATGCCCGATCGGACGGGCGCTGTTAAGCTCCCGCTGGCGGCAATGCTCGCCATGGACTCGGCTTCCGGGAGGGATCGCATGACGCTTGAGCCGAAAAGGACCTGGCGACGGACCATTGCGGCATCACTGGCCGGCACCGGGCTGGCTGTGGCGCTCGCGTTCGGGTCCGCGCCTGGGATAGCCCGCGCTGACGTCATCGACGATCTGGCCAATGAGTTCACCACCGCCGCCGGGGGAGGCCAGGTGTCGAATCTGGTGAACCAGTCGCTGAAGCTTCGGGCAATGGGTATCAAGCCCACCGGCGCCGAGCTCACCGGCATCCAGGACTCCCTGAAGTACCGGCCCAATCAAACGCCGCTGATCAACGCGCTCAAGACGGCGGTCGAAGGTCAGACTCACCGCTATGAGCAGGCGCAGGCTGCGGCCAAGAAGGGCAACTACACGATCGGCATCAATCAGTACGATCCGAACAGCCCGGGCGGGGTCACCGCCGGCCCCGGCGGCATCAACCTCGGCGGCGGCGCCTGGCAGATCGGGGGTCAACCAGGCAGCGTAGTTGGCCCGCCCGGCTGATCGTGCCTGAGCTCGATGAGAAGCTGCTGAGCCTCCTAGTCTGCCCGGCCGATCGCGGTCCGCTCTTGTATGTCAGCAATGAACGTTTGCGCGAAGCCGTGCTGTACAACCCGCGATTGCGCCGTGCCTACCGCATTGACGACGGCATTCCAGTGCTTTTGATCGACGAGGCTGTCGACGTGTCCGACGAAGAGCACGAACGCCTTATCGCGCACGCAAACCCGGAAGATCGCCGGTGAGGTAGCGCTGCAGGTTGGGTCCGATCGTTTCCGCGATCTGCTCCACCGGCAGCGACTTGAACGGGTCCAGCTCCAGGATGTAGCGGGCCATGATGACACCGACCAGTTGCGACGCGACGAACTGCACACGTATCCGGCCCGAGCCTGGTGGATTGTCAACGCGGGGACCGACTTCCGCAGTGATCACTTCTTGCAGAAACGACCGCAGCAGGCCCACCTCCGAACCCGCCAGCATCGAACGGATCGTCGCGATCAACCCCTTACCGAGTTCCGAATCCCACAGCGGCAGAAGCAGCGATGGCAGTGTGTGGCCGAGCTTCTCGACGGGCGTGTCGCGTAGGGGGCCGAGAATCTCCATCGGGTCGATGGGCACGTGAATGGCCGCGGCGAACAGCTGCTGCTTGGTGCCGTAGTAGTGGTGCACCAGCGCCGGATCTACTCCCGCCGCCGCGGCCACCGCGCGGATAGAAGTCTTGTCAATTCCGTTCTGCGCGAACAATTCCCGGGCACTGGCGAGAATTCGTTCGCGTGTGTCCGATGCGCCGGACGGGCGCCCGGGGCGTCTGCGTTCGGATTCTGCGGTCACTTAAGGGGTCCGTCGCCGCAGTGTCGCCGCCGCGAGGCAGAGTGCGATGATCGCACAACCGATGACGACGGCGATGTCGCGGATCGCGGTCGCGGTGAGGTCGGGATGGGCGCCGACTTGCTGCAATGCCTCCAGCGCATAACTCGCGGGCATGACGTTGGAGATCCACTGCAACCACTCGGGCATCGCGGCGCGCGGCACAATGATTCCGGCCAACAGCAGCTGCGGCACCATCACCAGCGGGATGAACTGCACTGCTTGAAACTCCGTGCGGGCGAAGGCGCTACACAACAAGCCCAGCCCGACACCGAGCACCGCATTGACGATGGCGATGACGAACACCCACAGAGGGCTGCCCGCGGTGGTGAACCCCAGTATCCAGAACGCCACGATGCAGGCCAGTATTGCCTGCGCGGTCGCCGCGATCGAAAATGCGCTGCCGTAGGCCGCCAGCAAGTCGAGTCGCCGAAGGGGTGTCGTCAGAATTCTTTCCAAAGTCCCCGAAGCTCGTTCACGTTGCATGGTGATCGCGGTGATCACGAACATCACGAACAACGGGAACAAGCCCAACAGGATCAGGCAGGCGGTGTTGAACCCCGACGGCGCACCCGGCCGGGTCGGGACGTTCTGAAACATGAAGTACATCAGCGTGATGATGAGAACCGGCACCAGCAGGATCATCGCGATGCTGCGATGATCTGCGGCCAGCTGACGCAAGATCCGAGTTGTGCTGGCGCCGTACGCTTTTAGCCCTATCCGGCTTGGCGCTCGGTGCTGCGCCTGATGATCGACAGAAATGCCTCCTCCAGCGACCTGCATCCCGTGTCCTCTCGTAGTTGGGTCGGTGTGGTGTGTGCGATCAGATGGCCTTCGCGCATGAGAAGGAGATCGCCGCAGCGATCGGCCTCGTCCATCACGTGGCTGGACACAATCAGCGTGGTGCCTGCCCTGGCCAGCACGTCGAACTGCTGCCAAAGGTCGTTGCGCAACACGGGATCAAGGCCGACCGTGGGTTCGTCAAGGACCAGAAGGGCGGGATGACAGACGAGTGCACACGCCAGCGAGACCCTGGTTCGCTGTCCCCCGGAGAGGTTGCCGCTATAGGCGGTGCGGTGGTCTTGCAGTCCGACCGCGTCGATCGCTGCGTCAGCGGCGCTCGACCCCATGCCGTACAGGGACGCGAAGTAGCGCACGTTGTCGACGATCCGAAGGTCGCCGTAGATCGTCGGATCCTGCGGCATGTATCCGACGCGTCGGCGCAGCAGCGGCGAGCCGGCCGGCTCGCCGAGCACCGTGACAGTCCCTGCCGTCATGATCTGCGTGCCGACGATCGAGCGCATCAACGTCGTCTTCCCGCACCCAGACGGCCCGAGCAGGCCGGTGACCGTGCCGCGGGCGATCTGCACCGACAAGTCATGGATCGCGGGCCACTTGCCTCGGGTTACCCGCAGGTGATCGATGGAGATGACTGGCTCAACACCGCGCGTAAATAATTCACCACTTGATGAAGTCATCATGTGGTGAATATTGCTCCCGTGGGTCGCGCCTGTCAATGGGGCAGGCACAATCTCTCCGGTGGGAGCCGAGTCGCTGACGGTCGATCCGCAGACCGCGGGGAGGCGACTGCTCGGCGCCCAGCTCGTCGTCGGGGAAGTCAGCGCGACGATCGTCGAGGTTGAGGCCTATGGCGGTCCGCCCGACGGGCCGTGGCCGGACCCGGCGTCGCATTCGTTTCGGGGACCCAACGGCCGCAACGGGGTGATGTTCGGAGTGGCCGGTCGGCTCTATACGTATCGCAGCCACGGCATCCACGTGTGCGCGAACGTCGTATGCGGGCCGGACGGAACCGCGGCGGCGGTACTGCTGCGAGCGGCGGTCATCGACGACGGGATCGACGTTGCCCGCGCGCGCCGCGGGGAGGCGGTGCGTGATCGTGCGCTCGCGCGCGGGCCGGGCAATCTGTGTTCCGCGTTGGCGATCTCCATGGACGACTACGGCACCGACCTGTTCGATCCCACGAGTCGGGTTCGCCTGCGGCTCACCGAAGGTATTGCGGCAGTGGAGGGCCCGAGAGTCGGCGTCAGCCAGGCCGCGGACCGGATGTGGCGGTTCTGGCTACCGGAGCGGCCGGAGGTGTCCACATACCGCCGCAGCCCGCGCGCGCCAGCACCCGGCCTCAGCGATTAGATGGCCGCTGCTGTTCGGCGCCAGCTTGGGATACTTGAACGATGAGCGGCCCCCGAGAACGGATCCTCGCCGGGACGCCCCTGAGTGCGCACGCTTATGAAGTCGCCGGCACAACAACATCAGTGCTCGAGGGAGGCGACGGGCCGCCGATGGTCTTGCTCCATGGCGCCATCGAATGTGGCGGCGTCATGTGGACGCCGGCTGTTTCGGGCCTTGTAGGCGATTACCACCTGATTGTTCCGGATGTTCCAGGCCTCGGTGAGTCAACGCCCATGTCGCGCATCGACCTCGACACGTTCTCGGCCTGGTTTCGCGGACTGCTGGACAAAGTTGGCGTTGGCAAGCCCATATTGGTGGCGCATTCGCTCATTGGCACCTTGGCGGCACGCCTTGCCGCACGACAGAGTTCGCTGCTCTCTCGGCTGGTGATCTACGCGTCCCCAGGCGTTGTCCGGTATCGGATGCCGATCGGGCTGAGATATCGCGCTCTGCGGTTCGCGGTCCGGCCGACCGCACGCAACTTTGAGCGGTTCCAGCGGTTCGCCTTGTTGGATCGCGACGCCACCCGAGAACGCGATCCGATGTGGTTCGACTCCTTCTCCGACTACGCGCTTGCGCGTGCCCACGCCCCGGGTGTGAAGGCCACGATGGGTCAACTGTTCACCACCCAGACCAAAGAGATTCCGCCCGACGAACTGGCGCGTATTCGTGTCCCGACGGCGCTGTTGTGGGGCAGGGACGACCGTATGGTCCCGATAGCGATGGCCGAGTCCGCGGCGGCGCGCCTTCATTGGCCGCTGTTCACCGTCGAAGGTGCAGCGCACGTTCCCCATATCGAGCAACCACGGCTATTTGTCGACGTTCTGCGGGCAGCGTGCTCCATACCTCGGGGGTAGTGCCCGCGCTGCGCAAACCAGCACCTAGATCGGCTGGCTGTCCAATTCCAAAGCGGGAGAACGAAGTCGGGCACATCTGGGCCCGCCGCGGTCGTCGGTGAGATCCACGCGCGCGACCATCCGCGTTTCATCGCGACCCTCGCCGACTAGCCCTTCGACGTCGGCGAGCATGAGCTTGGCCCGGCGGAACATCATGAAGGAGCCGTCCTCGCCGACGTTTCCCCAGATGAGGTAGACGAACCGGGCGCCGGGTCGACCCTGCACCGCTGGGCCCCGGAAATCGAGCATCCCCTCACGGGTCACGACATCGATCGGGATGCGCCACGACGACGCCTTCGCGTCGGCGCGCACCAAGTCATAGGGGTCCTTGCCGACCTGAATTCCGACGTGGACGTTGTCGTACTGGCAGTCGCCCGAGTCCCACGAACGGCCCGGCAGGTGGTGGCCGAGGATCTCCAACAGCATCGAATCGATCGTGCCATGCGGCACGCCGTTGCGGCCGATCGCCTGACATGCGGAAAGATCGGTGCCATGGGCAGCATCCTCGACGAGCTGAGCTGGCGCGAACTCATCGCGCAGGCCACCGACCTCGATGCGCTTGCCGCCGAGGTGGCCCAGCCGCCGATTACCGTCTACGCGGGCTTCGACCCGACCGCGCCGAGCCTGCACGCGGGACACCTCGTCCCGCTGCTGACGCTGAGGCGGTTCCAGCAGTTCGGGCACCGGCCCATCGTGCTCGCCGGCGGCGCCACCGGAATGATCGGCGATCCTCGTGACACCGGCGAGCGCGTGCTCAACACCACCGACACCGTCGCCGAATGGGCGGACCGGATCCGCGGCCAGCTGGGGAGGTTCGTCGACTTCGACGGGCCGACCGGGGCAGTCGTCGAGAACAACCTGTCGTGGTCGGCAGAGCTGACCGCGATCGACTTCCTGCGCGACATCGGCAAGCACTTTTCGGTCAACGTCATGCTCGACCGCGACACGATCAGGCGCCGCCTCGACGGAGAAGGCATCTCCTACACCGAGTTCAGCTACATGCTGTTGCAGGCCAACGACTACGTCGAGCTGTTCCAGCGGCACGGCTGCACTCTCCAGATCGGTGGTTCTGATCAGTGGGGCAACATCATCGCCGGCGTGCGGTTGGTCCGCCAGAAGCTGGGGGCGAGCGTGCACGCGCTGACCGTTCCGCTGGTGACGTCGACAGACGGGACGAAGTTCGGAAAGTCCACCGGCGGCGGCAATCTCTGGCTGGATCCCGAGATGACCAGCCCGTACGCCTGGTACCAGTACTTCATCAACACCGCCGACACCGACGTCATCCGGTATCTGCGCTGGTTCACGTTCCTGCCGGCCGACGAGATCGTCGAGCTGGCCGAGGCGACGGCGGAGCGGCCACACGAACGGGCAGCGCAGCGCCGGCTGGCGCGTGAGCTCACCACATTGGTGCACGGGGAAGCGGCGACGACCGGCGTCGAGCATGCCAGCCAGGCGTTGTTCGGCCGGGGTGAACTGGCCCGGCTGGACGAGTCGACACTGGCCGCCGCGCTGCGGGAAGCTGCCGTCGCCGAACTGAAGCCGGGCACACCCGCCGGCATCGTCGATCTTCTCGTAGCCAGCGGGCTGTCCACGAGCAAGGGCGCTGCCCGGCGCACCATCGCCGAGGGCGGCGTCTCGGTCAACAACAGGCGAATCGACAGCGAGGATTGGGTGCCGGCGCCCGACGACTTCCTGTTCGCGCGCTGGCTGGTGCTGCGCCGTGGCAAGCGGAATATCGCGGGCGTGGAACGTGTTGAATGACTGGGCGGAGTTGAGAAGTGCGCCTTGACACACTGTTTGACTCCGACCTGC
The DNA here is from genome assembly GCA_963744085.1 of uncultured Actinomycetota bacterium. Classification (GTDB taxonomy): domain Bacteria; phylum Actinomycetota; class Actinomycetes; order Mycobacteriales; family Mycobacteriaceae; genus Mycobacterium. The sequence continues at coordinate 4,276 of CAVUSK010000003.1, read as the reverse complement.
ACCTCACGTAACTTGGTGAAGCCGTCGCGACGCGGCCAGTCCGCCGAGCGCGAGGGCATCCCATGAGGGAGACCACTTCGGTGGCCTCTTCGCAGTCCGCACTACGAGCACGTGGCCAAGAGCCGCTGGCTGGATGCGCGGTCGGCGAGGGTGTGTTGTTTGAGAACTCAATAGTGTGTTTGGTGGTTTTTGTTTGTTGTTGTTTTTGCCGCATTTGGCCGTCCCCGTGGTTGGGTGTGGTGTTTTTTTGTCACGTTTGTGATGTTTGTCAGGTTTCTCTGAATGGTTTTTGTTTGGAGAGTTTGATCCTGGCTCAGGACGAACGCTGGCGGCGTGCTTAACACATGCAAGTCGAACGGAAAGGCTCCTTCGGGAGTGCTCGAGTGGCGAACGGGTGAGTAACACGTGGGTGATCTGCCCTGCACTTTGGGATAAGCCTGGGAAACTGGGTCTAATACCGGATAGGACCATGGCATGCATGTGCTGTGGTGGAAAGCTTTTGCGGTGTGGGATGGGCCCGCGGCCTATCAGCTTGTTGGTGGGGTGATGGCCTACCAAGGCTGCGACGGGTAGCCGGCCTGAGAGGGTGTCCGGCCACACTGGGACTGAGATACGGCCCAGACTCCTACGGGAGGCAGCAGTGGGGAATATTGCACAATGGGCGCAAGCCTGATGCAGCGACGCCGCGTGGGGGATGACGGCCTTCGGGTTGTAAACCTCTTTCACCATCGACGAAGCCTTTATCGGTGACGGTAGGTGGAGAAGAAGCACCGGCCAACTACGTGCCAGCAGCCGCGGTAATACGTAGGGTGCGAGCGTTGTCCGGAATTACTGGGCGTAAAGAGCTCGTAGGTGGTTTGTCGCGTTGTTCGTGAAATGCCACAGCTTAACTGTGGGCGTGCGGGCGATACGGGCAGACTGGAGTACTGCAGGGGAGACTGGAATTCCTGGTGTAGCGGTGGAATGCGCAGATATCAGGAGGAACACCGGTGGCGAAGGCGGGTCTCTGGGCAGTAACTGACGCTGAGGAGCGAAAGCGTGGGGAGCGAACAGGATTAGATACCCTGGTAGTCCACGCCGTAAACGGTGGGTACTAGGTGTGGGTTTCCTTCCTTGGGATCCGTGCCGTAGCTAACGCATTAAGTACCCCGCCTGGGGAGTACGGCCGCAAGGCTAAAACTCAAAGGAATTGACGGGGGCCCGCACAAGCGGCGGAGCATGTGGATTAATTCGATGCAACGCGAAGAACCTTACCTGGGTTTGACATGCACAGGACGACCGCAGAGATGCGGTTTCCCTTGTGGCCTGTGTGCAGGTGGTGCATGGCTGTCGTCAGCTCGTGTCGTGAGATGTTGGGTTAAGTCCCGCAACGAGCGCAACCCTTGTCTCATGTTGCCAGCGCGTAATGGCGGGGACTCGTGAGAGACTGCCGGGGTCAACTCGGAGGAAGGTGGGGATGACGTCAAGTCATCATGCCCCTTATGTCCAGGGCTTCACACATGCTACAATGGCCGGTACAAAGGGCTGCGATGCCGTGAGGTTAAGCGAATCCTTGGTAAAGCCGGTCTCAGTTCGGATCGGGGTCTGCAACTCGACCCCGTGAAGTCGGAGTCGCTAGTAATCGCAGATCAGCAACGCTGCGGTGAATACGTTCCCGGGCCTTGTACACACCGCCCGTCACGTCATGAAAGTCGGTAACACCCGAAGCCCATGGCCTAACCCGTAAGGGAGGGAGTGGTCGAAGGTGGGATCGGCGATTGGGACGAAGTCGTAACAAGGTAGCCGTACCGGAAGGTGCGGCTGGATCACCTCCTTTCTAAGGAGCACCACGAGAGGCATCCCCGATTGGTGGGGGTGTGGGCCGTGAGGGGCCTGTCGCTGTAGTGGCGCGGGCTGGGTGCACAACAAATGTTGATCGGGTCGGGGTTGTTGGTGACCGGTCGAAAAGGAACTGCCAGGCACACTATTGGGCTTTGAGACAGCACATGCCGTGCGGGTGTGGTGTCGCTCCGCTTGGTGGTGGGGTGTGGTGTTTGAGTGTTGGATAGTGGTTGCGAGCATCTAAACAATTGGCTGGCTCGATGATGTTGTTTGTTGTTGGGCTGGTTTTTTTGTCGAGTGTTTTTTGTGTGTAAGTGTGTTAGGGCGCATGGTGGATGCCTTGGCATCAGGGGCCGATGAAGGACGTGGGAGGCTGCGATATGCCTCGGGGAGTTGTCAACCGAGCGTGGATCCGAGGATGTCCGAATGGGGTAACCCGGCGCGAGTGATGTCGTGTCACCTGTATCTGAATTCATAGGGTGCAGGAGGGAACGCGGGGAAGTGAAACATCTCAGTACCCGTAGGAGCAGAAAACAAGTGTGATTCCGTCAGTAGTGGCGAGCGAAAGCGGAGGATGGCTAAACCGCGTGCGTGTGATACCCGGCGGGGGTTGCGTGTGTGGTGTTGTGGGGCGTTTCTTCTCGGGTCCGCCGGCCCGGGCGGGAGTGAGAAACCGTTGGGTTAGTCGAAGTGGCCTGGGATGGTCTGTCGTAGAGGGTGAGAATCCCGTAGGCGAAAACTTGGCGGCTCTCGTGGAATGTTCCCAAGTAGCAGCGGGCTCGTGGAATCTGCTGTGAATCTGCCGGGACCACCCGGTAAGCCTGAATACTTCCTGATGACCGATAGCGGATTAGTACCGTGAGGGAATGGTGAAAAGTACCCCGGGAGGGGAGTGAAAGAGTACCTGAAACCGTGTGCCTACAAGCCGTCAAAGCCCCCGCCCTGGGTGTGGGGTGCTGGCGTGCCTTTTGAAGAATGAGCCTGCGAGTCAGGGACATGTCGCGAGGTTAACCCGGGTGGGGTAGCCGCAGCGAAAGCGAGTCTGAATAGGGCGTATCCCCCCTTTGTGGGGGTGTAGTGGTGTGTTCTGGACCCGAAGCGGAGTGATCTACCCATGGCCAGGGTGAAGCGCGGGTAAGACCGCGTGGAGGCCCGAACCCACTTAGGTTGAAGACTGAGGGGATGAGTTGTGGGTAGGGGTGAAAGGCCAATCAAACTCCGTGATAGCTGGTTCTCCCCGAAATGCATTTAGGTGCAGCGTTGCGTGTGTTCTTGCCGGAGGTAGAGCTACTGGATGGCCGATGGGCCCTACTAGGTTACTGACGTCAGCCAAACTCCGAATGCCGGTAAGACCAGCGTGGCAGTGAGACGGCGGGGGATAAGCTCCGTGCGTCGAGAGGGAAACAGCCCAGATCGCCGGCTAAGGCCCCTAAGCGTGTGCTAAGTGGGAAAGGATGTGCAGTCGCGAAGACAACCAGGAGGTTGGCTTAGAAGCAGCCACCCTTGAAAGAGTGCGTAATAGCTCACTGGTCAAGTGATTGTGCGCCGATAATGTAGCGGGGCTCAAGCACACCGCCGAAGCCGCGGCAACAACCCTGGTGGTTGTTGGGTAGGGGAGCGTCCCTCATCCGGGGAAGCAGCAGAGTGATCTGCTGTGGAGGGTGGGGGAGTGAGAATGCAGGCATGAGTAGCGATAAGGCAAGTGAGAACCTTGCCCGCCGAAAGACCAAGGGTTCCTGGGCCAGGCCAGTCCGCCCAGGGTGAGTCGGGACCTAAGGCGAGGCCGACAGGCGTAGTCGATGGACAACGGGTTGATATTCCCGTACCCGTGTGTGGCCGTCCCATACCGAAGCACCGGTACTAACCACCCAAACGGATGCCGACCTTTTCCTTTCGGGGAGAAGGCGGTGTTCTGCTGCGTGGGATCTTCGGTGGTAGTAGGTAAGCGATGGGGTGACGCAGGAAGGTAGCCGTACCAGTCAGTGGTAATACTGGGGCAAGCCCGTAGGGAGACACCTAGGCAAATCCGGGTGTCGTTGTTCCTGAGAGGTGATGCATAGCCGGATGAGGTGAATTCGGTGATCCTATGCTGCCGAGAAAAGCCTCTAGCGAGGACATGCACGGCCCGTACCCCAAACCGACACAGGTGGTCAGGTAGAGAATACCGAGGCGTACGAGAGAACTATGGTTAAGGAACTCGGCAAAATGCCCCCGTAACTTCGGGAGAAGGGGGGCCCCGCACCGTCACCACCTTCGCGGTGGAAAGCGGTGGGGGGTCGCAGAGACCAGTGAGAAGCGACTGTTTACTAAAAACACAGGTCCGTGCGAAGTCGCAAGACGAGGTATACGGACTGACGCCTGCCCGGTGCTGGAAGGTTAAGAGGACCCGTTAACCCGTAAGGGTGAAGCGGAGAATTTAAGCCCCAGTAAACGGCGGTGGTAACTATAACCATCC
>CAVUSK010000002.1:0-763941 GCA_963744085.1 uncultured Actinomycetota bacterium | reverse complement strand
TGCTGAACCGCTCCCACCCAAATCGGCGGATGGGCAGCCGCAGGGCGCTGACACAACCGGTTAGGAACTGTCGTCAGAATTGTCGTCAACCGGGCTGCCACACGCCGATACAAACACCGTTTTTCCTGGTGGAGCTAAGGGGACTCGAACCCCTGACCCCCACACTGCCAGTGTGGTGCGCTACCAGCTGCGCCATAGCCCCGAAGTTGTGCCCATCGAAGCTACACCACCAGCGGATACCGTTCAAAGCAGCAGCTCACGGCAGTTCGCCCCCAGCTTCCGGTCCCAGCGCCCGCACCGGCGTCGGTTCGGCCGACGGCCGCCTGCGCGTCTCCGGCGCCAAGACCCATCCTGCCGCGGCCACCAGCAGGATGCCGCCACTGATCATGAACGCCGCACCGAACGATAGGTGCTGAGCGATCTCCCCTACCCCGAACGAGCCGACGATCGACCCGAGGTCGGCCATCATCTGAAACGCCGCCAACGCAGTACCGGCGCGGGCCTTGCTGCCGATGATGTCGGCGACCGCGGCCTGCTGCGGTGAGCTGAACATGCCTGCCGCCGCGCCGGCCACGAACGCACCGGCAAGAAACAGCGGGAACGACGACGCCCACCCGACGACCGCCGTCGCCACCCCCGACACGGAAAGTCCGACGATCAAAAGCGTGCGCCGCCCCACCCGGTCCGAGAGGTAGCCGCTCGGGATCACCGCCGACACGTTGCCCGCTGCGAACACCGCCAGCGCCACGCCCGCCATGCGAGCGCCGTGGCCCAGCACCTCGTCCACGAACAGTGGCACTAACGCCATCCGCAGCCCGAACACCGACCAACCAGTCGAGAAGTTCGACAGCAGCGCCGCACGATACGCCCTCTGCCGCAACGCGACTCGTAGTGTGACTGCGGGCTCGGTGTGCAGCTCCGGCGCGGCCAACGACGAATTCCGCAGGCTGAAGAACACCACCGCCGCTGCGACCAGCAGGGCGAACCCGTAGATGATGAACGGCGTCGAAAGCCCCAGCCCCGCAGTCAAGCTGCCCAGCACCGGGCCCCCAACCGATCCGACCAGGAACGCCGTCGAGAACATGCCAGCCACCCGTCCGCGGGCATCCTCCGGGCTCACCCGAATCATCAAGCCCAAAGACGAGACGAAGAACATCGTCGACCCGATTCCGCCGAGTGACCGGAACACCAAGAGTTGCCAATAATTTTGGGCGAACGCACACGCTCCCGTCGACAGCGAGACGATCAGGATGCCCGTGACGTAGACCCGCCGCTCCCCCAGACGCTGCACCAGCAACCCGCTCACCGGCGCGAAGCACAGCCGCATCGCCGCGAATGCGGTGATCACAAACGTCGCGGCGCTGATGGTCACGCCGAAGTTGCGCGCATACTGCGGAAGCACCGGCGACACCACGCCATACCCGAGCGCGATCACAAAGTTGGCGGTGATCAGAATCCAGACTTCGCCTGGCAGCCGCGGCTCAGAGGTCTGATATTCGTCCTCCGAGACCGCCCTCACGCCAGCGCCTTCGTCACCACCTCGCGGGCGGCGTCCTGTACCTCGCGCAGATGATCTGGCCCGCGGAACGACTCCGCGTAGATCTTGTACACATCCTCGGTACCCGACGGTCGCGCGGCGAACCACGCGTCGGCCGTCGTCACCTTCAGCCCGCCGAGCGGCGCACCGTTGCCCGGGGCAGTCGTCATCTTCGCCGTGATCTTCTCCCCCGCCAACTCGGTGGCTGCCACCTCTTCCGGCGACAACTTGGCCAGCCGCGCCTTTTGCTCACGGTCAGCGGGCGCGTCCACACGGGCATACGTTGGCGCCCCGTACTTTTCGGCCAGTTGCGCGTAGCGCTGAGACGGCGTCTGACCCGTCACCGCCAGGATCTCCGACGCCAGCAGCGCCAGGATGATCCCGTCCTTGTCGGTGGTCCACACCGAGCCGTCCATCCGCAGGAACGACGCTCCCGCGCTTTCCTCACCACCGAAACCGATGCTGCCGCTGATCAATCCGTCGACGAACCATTTGAACCCGACCGGAACCTCGATCAGCTTACGGCCCAGCCCCGCGACCACCCGGTCGATGATCGAGCTGCTCACCACTGTCTTGCCGACCGCCGTCGCCGACGGCCACGACGCCCGGTGGCTGTACAAGTAGTCGATCGCCACAGCGAGATAGTGATTCGGGTTGAGCAGGCCGCCGTCGGGCGTGACGATGCCGTGCCGGTCGGCGTCGGCATCATTACCCGTCGCGATCTGGTACTCGCCGCGGTTGTTGATCAACGACGCCATCGCGTTCGGTGAACTGCAGTCCATCCGGATCTTGCCGTCGGTGTCCAGGGTCATGAACCGCCACGTCGCGTCCACCAGCGGATTGACCACGGTGAGCTCGAGATCGTGCCGCTCGGCGATCGCGCCCCAATAGTCGACGCTCGCCCCGCCGAGCGGGTCGGCACCGATGCGAACTCCCTGCGCACGGATTGCGTGGATGTCGACGACGTTGGGCAGATCCTCGATATAGGCGTCGAGGTAGTCGTGGCGCTGCGCACTCTGCAGTGCCCGGGCGAGCGGCACCCGTTTAACCGCCGTCAGTCCCTCGCGCAGAATTTCGTTGGCCCGCTTGGCGATTGCACCGGTTGCATCGGTATCCGCCGGGCCGCCGTTCGGTGGGTTGTACTTGAATCCGCCGTCGCGGGGAGGGTTGTGCGACGGCGTCACGACGATCCCGTCGGCCAGGTCGGCCGACCGTCCCTGGTTGTAGGTCAAGATCGCGTGACTGACCGCCGGGGTCGGCGTATAGCGGTCGGCCGAATCGATCATCACGACAACATCATTTGCGGCCAGTACCTCCACCGCCGACGCCCATGCCGGTTCCGACAGCGCATGCGTGTCCCGGCCGATGAACAGTGGCCCGCTGGTGCCCTGTGCGGCGCGGTACTCGGCGATCGCCTGCGTGGTGGCCAGGATGTGCGGCTCGTTGAACGCTCCGTCGAGGCTGGAGCCGCGATGCCCCGAGGTGCCGAACGCCACCTGCTGCGCCACGTCATCGGGATCCGGCTGCACCGTGTAGTACGCCGTCACCACATGAGCCACATCGATGAGGTCTTCGGGTTGCGCCGGCTGACCGGCGCGAGGATTGGCCGCCATGTTCTCCGATTCTGCTCCCTGCCTCGTCGCGAGTTCTGCACCAGGGTTGTGGGTCGGCGCGAATCGACGACCCGGGGGCAGAAATCGGCGCAGATTGTCCTCCGCAAGCACGCCGTCGCCATACTTTGACCTCATGGCCTCCTTCGACCGACGCGAGCTGACCGCAGTTTTCGTGGGCGGGGCACTGGGCACTGTCGCGCGCGCCGGCCTGGAGACGCTCGCGAAGCCCGACCCCGGCGAGTGGCCGTGGCCCACCTTCCTGGTGAACATCGTCGGCGCGTTCCTGTTGGGCTACTTCATAACTCGCTTGCTGGAACGGTTACCGCTGTCGAGTTATCGCCGTCCGCTGCTGGGCACGGGGCTGTGCGGCGGCTTGACGACGTTCTCGACGATGCAAGTGGAAACCCTCAAAATGCTCGAGCATCATCATTACGGCCTGGCCATCGGCTACACCGCGGCGAGCATCGGGGCCGGTCTGGTGGCTGTCTACGTGGCCACGGCGCTGGTCCGCCGCGTGCGGGTGCGGTCATGACGGTCGTGGTGTGGGCCGGAGTGGTGGTACTCGGCGGTGCGGGCGCGGTGCTGCGCTTCCTCGTCGACCGCACTGTCGCCCGTCGGTTCCTGCAACCATTCCCGTACGGCACGTTGACGGTGAACCTGACCGGCGCCGTCGTGCTCGGGCTAATCAGCGGTCTGACACTCAGCAGCCACGTCTCGCTGCTGGCCGGGACCGCGTTCGTCGGGTCTTACACCACGTTCTCCACCTGGATGCTGGAGACGCAGCGGCTGGCCGAGGAACGACAGATATGGCCCGCGGTAGCCAACATCGTCGGCAGCGTGGTGCTCGGCGTCGCCGCCGCGACGGCCGGTCAGTGGATCGCGGGCCAACTATGAATGACGACTGCCTGAAACTGACCACCTACTTCGGTGAGCGGCAACGCACCGACGGCAGATTCCTCGCCGAGGCCCTGCTGAACCTGTACGCCGAGCGCGCGGTGGCGACGAGCGTGATGCTGCGCGGCATCGCAAGCTTCGGTCCGCGCAAGGAGTTGCGCAGCGACAGGTGGTTGAGCATGTCCGAGGATCCGCCCGTCACGGTCGCGGCCGTCGATGCGCGCGCCAAGATGAGCGAGCTTGTCGATGACGTCATCGACGTCACACCGCGCGGGCTGATCACTCTGGAGCGAGCCCGGCTCGCCACCGGCGACCTCAGCAATTTCGCAGTTCCCAAAGAACTGTCTGAGGCAGCGAAACTCACGATGTACATCGGTCGCCAGGAACGCGTCGACGGTGCGCCGGCCCATCTAGCGATCTGCGATCTCCTGTACCGCGAAGGGATCTCAGGCGCTTCGGTGTTTCTCGGTGTCGACGGCACCGCGCGGGGCCAGCGACGCCGCGCGCATTTCTTCAACCGCAACGTCGACGTGCCGATGATGATCATCTCGGTCGGAAACGGCGACAAGATCGCGCAGAGTGGTGCCGCGCCTCGGCGCACATGCTGCGCCGGACCCTGCTCACCGTCGAGCGAATCCGGGTGTGCAAGCGCGACGGTGAGCTGCTTGCCCGTCCTGACCCGCTGCCCGATGACCGACGAACAGGGCCGACCGCTGTGGCAGAAGCTGATGGTCTACACGTCAGAGGCCGCACTTCACGACGGCGCGCCCATTCACCGGGCGCTGGTCCGGCAGCTGCGTGCAAGTCAGGCGCGGCCAGCGGAGCGACCGTTCTGCGCGGCATCTGGGGCTTCCACGGAGATCGGAAGCCTCACGGCGACAAGCTGATCCAGCTCGGTCGACAGGTGCCGGTGACCACGATCATCATCGATTCCCCCGACCGCATCGCGCGGAGCTTCGACATCGTCGACGAGCTCACCCGTGAACATGGCCTGGTGACCAGCGAGATGGTCCCCGCGCTCGTGCTCGTCGACGGCGACGAGCGTATCGGCGGCACGGGGATCGCCGACTACCGCTACTGAATGCCGTCGCGGCTGTCGGCGCGCACACTGAGCAGCACGACGGCGTCATCGATCGCCTGAAGGCTGTGCCGCACGGCCGGAATCACGAGGAAGTCGCCGTCGGCGCCCCGCCACGAGTCGTTCCCGGCGGTTACCTTCACCTGGCCTCGCAGCACCTGCAGCGTGGCTTCGCCGGGACTCTGGTGCTCACCTAGTTCGCGGCCGCCGATAACGGCGATCACCGTCTGCCGCAGGAAGTGTTCGTGACCGCCATAGATGGTCTGCGCGGACCGACCGCTGTTGGATTGCCGCGCCCGGGCCAGCTGCTCGTCGGCGACGGCCGTCAACGACAACGAGTCCATAGCTCCTCCTCACGGCGTCACACGGCAAGCAACATGATGCCGGAAACCAGCAGCGCGACCACCTTGATGACTTCCAATCCGACGTAAACGTAGTGCCCGCCCGATCGAGGGCCCTCCTCGCCCCCCAGCACCGCGTCGGATCGCCGCGTCAATCGTGGCCGCACCACCAGCAGCTGGGCCCCGAGGACGACGACGGCGACCAGGATTGCGATCAGCAGGCGCGAAGGCGGCGGGTGAAACTGCAGCGCGACCAGCACGACCACGGCGAGAACCAGCTCGACGGTGTTCAGGGCGCGGAACACGAGCCTGCCGATGCCCAGGCCGAGCTGCAGCGTGACCCCGGGAGCGCGGAACTTCAGCGGCGCCTCCAGGAACGAGATCGCGAGCACCATGCCCAGCCAGACGAAGATGGCTGCGACGGCGACCGCCCACGGCGCCGTCATCGCCGCTTCCCCAGCAGCCGCTTGAGCACGACGAGGTGGCCGTGCTCGACGTCCTTCGCGGAGGTGAGCAACGTGACCGGCCCGGCGTCGGTGAGTTCGCGAAGCTCACCGAGCGCTTTCGCCGCTGTCGGCTCCTCGAGCTCCTGCTCATAGCGCGCGACGAACTCGTCGTAGCGATCACGTTCGTGGTTGTACCAGCGCCGCAAGTCCGACGACGGTGCGACGTCCTTCATCCAGCGGTCGATTCGCGGGTCGTCCTTGCGCACACCACGCGGCCAGAGCCGATCCGCCAGCACGCGCACACCGTCGTCGGGCTGGGGCGGGTCGTATATCCGGGCGATTCGCATCGTCAACTCCCAACCATCCAGCGCTGGGCCAGGCCGGCGACCCAGTGTGAAACCGCGCCGGCGTCGTCGGGTGGCGCTTCGGCGATCACCAGCTCGTCGATGCCCAACTCTTCCATCGCCGAAATGTCGTCCGGTTGCGGCTGCCGTAGTGCCACGGCGAGTCGGAGTCCGCCTCTGTCGCGACCGGCGTCGCGGCATAGCCGACCGATCAGCCCGACACGGTCCTCGACTGCGGCGACGTCGTCGAGATTGAAGCCATACCAGCCGTCGCCCCATGCCACCAGTCGGCGCATCGCGGCGTCGCTGTTGCCGCCCAACACAATTGGGATCCGACGATCGCGCACGGGCTTCGGATTGACCCGGATCGATGTGAAGTCGACGAAGCTTCCCGAAAACGATGCGACGTCGTCGCGCCACACGGTCCGCATCGCGTCGACGTATTCGGCGGTGCGCTTGGCGCGGTGGGCGAACGGCACCCCGAGTGCGTCGAATTCCTCTTTGGACCAACCGATTCCGACGCCAATCGTGAGCCGGCCGTTGCTGAGCCGGTCCAGGCTGGCGGCCTGCTTGGCCACGAGCACCGGATTGTGTTCGGGCAGCAGCAGCACACCGGTCGCGATACCGATCCTCGTCGTGGCGGCAGCGACGAAACTCAGGCAGATCAGCGGGTCGAGCCAGTCCGCGACGGCGGGTACGGCGATCTTGCCGTCGTCGGAGTACGGATACGTCGACGCTTGATCGTCGACCATCACGACGTGCTCGCCTGCCCACAGCGTGGCGAAACCGTGGTCTTCGGCGGCTCTGGCGACGGCGTCGATGACGGCGCGGTCGGCGCCGGCGCCGATGCCGAGCGCATGCAATCCCACCCGCACGTTCGGATCGTCTCATAGCCTCGCCTGATGCGGATCATTGTCACCGGAGGTAACAGCGGCGTCGGCAAGGCGACAGCCGCGGCGCTGGCCGGTGCCGGCCACAGCGTGGTGATCGCCGGTCGCGACATGCCGAAAGCCGAACGGGCGGCCGCCGAAATGACTGGCGACGTCGAGGTCGCTCACCTCGATCTCGCTGATTTGGCCACCGTGCGCAAGTTCGCCGACTCGGTGGAAACCGTTGACGTGCTGGTGAACAACGCCGGCATCATGGGTCTACCGCTCACCCGCACGGTAGACGGTTTCGAGGCGCTCATGGGAACCAATTACCTCGGTCATTTCGCACTGACGTGCCTGCTCGGCGACAGGATCAAGGACCGCGTGGTCTCGGTGACGAGCATGAACCACCTGTTCGCCCGCATGCACCTCGACGACCTGAACTGGCACACCCGCACGTACTCGAAGTGGGCGGCCTACGGCCAGTCCAAGCTCGCCGTCATGCTCTTCACATATGAGTTGGCCAGGCGGGGCCACCGCGCGTACGCGGCGGATCCGGGTGGGGCGGACACCAACATCGCCAGGTACAGCACGGGGTATTTGCGCTGGTCGTCGCGACAAAGCTGGCTGCGCAACTTCCCGCAGAGCGCGCAGACCGCGGCGCGTTCAAGTGTCCTCGCGGCAACAGCGGACCTTCCGAGCGGGGTTTACGTGGCGCCACGCTTCAAACAGTTCGGCAAGCCGCGAGTCACCAAACGACTCAAGAAGGCGCGCGACCCGGAGACGGCCCGCCGGCTGTGGGAGCTGTCCGGCGAGCTGACCGGCTGTGACTGGCAAGGGCCTCAATGAGGCGACGCGTCACGGATGGAGCACCACTTTGATCGCTCCCGCCGCGCGGTCGCCTGCGACCCGGAACGCCTGAGCGGCTTCGTCGAGCGCGAAGCGGTGCGTGATCAAGGTCGTCGCTATGTCGGGTCTCGCGGCCAGGACGTCGACCGCTTCCGTGAACTCGCGCGAGCCGTGGTTGTGGCCATAGACGCTCGACGGGATCAGCGTGATCTCCTTGATCGCCAGTTCGGTCCCGAGCTGGACCGGTGACCACCAGGAGCCGAGCAGAAGAATGCGCCCACCTGGACGCAGGCGGCGGATCGCCTCTTGGATCGACGACTGGTTGCCGGCCGCATCGATCACGACGTCGTAGTCGTCGCCTGGTGCCGTGCCGGCCCCGAGCGCCTCACCGGCGGTGAGCTGGTGGTGATGGCGCGCGGCGAGGTCGGCGGCGATACCGCGGTGCCGCGCGACCGCGAGCGCGGTGAGCCCGATGGAACCGCCGCCGACGACGAGCACGCGCTCGCCGGGAGAAGCGCCGGCACGGTTGAGTCCGTGGACCGCGACCGCGAGCGGCTCGATGAGTGAGCCGTCGGTTGGATCGACCGCATTCGGCAACGGGGCGAGGCACCTAGGTGCGACGAGGATCTCGTCGGCCATCCCGCCGTCGAGCGCGAGGCCGTAGACCCGCTGCAGCAGGTCGCGACAGAGCTGCTCGTTGCCGGCGCGGCACCCGTCGCACTCCCCGCACGCCGCGACGGGCTCGATCGCCACCGCCGTGCCGTCGTCGAGCATCCCGGCGATTTCATGGCCGACGGTGACGGGCGGGAAACCCATCGACATCAGGTGAAGGTCGGACCCGCAGATCCCCGCCGACACCACCTTCACCCGGACACCGTCACCCGAAACCGGTTCGACGTCCCGCACATCGACGGTCCCCGGTTCGCTCACCCGCACTGCTCGCACAGCCTGACATTAGGCCCTCGCCGAGACAATGAACTCCGTATCCGCACTACAACTGCGGTAGTAAGCTCGTCATATCCGGGGAGGAACATCATCAGACACCTCGACACCTCCGCTGCGCCCAAGCACAAACTGCTGACCATCGAACTCCGCGATGTGGTGCGCGAATACAGGGTCGGCGGTCAATCGGTGCGTGCACTCGACGAGATCAGCCTGCAACTCGAGGGCGGGCAGTTCATCTCGGTGGTCGGGCCGTCGGGCGCGGGCAAGAGCACATTGCTGCATCTGCTCGGCGCGCTGGACTCCCCCGATTCCGGGTCGATCACGTTCGACGACGACGAGATCGGCCGCCTCAGCGATGAGCAGCAGTCGGCCTTTCGCCACCATCGGGTGGGGTTCATATTCCAGTTCTTCAACCTATTGCCGACTCTGTCGGCGTGGGAGAACGTCGCGGTCCCGAAGCTGCTCGACGGTGTCCGAATGGGCAAGGTCAAACCCGATGCCGTTCGGCTGCTGGAGAAGGTCGGGCTCGGCGACCGCACCGAGCACCGGCCGGCGGAACTGTCCGGCGGCCAAATGCAGCGGGTAGCGGTGGCGCGGGCGCTGATGATGGACCCGCCTCTGATCCTCGCCGACGAACCAACCGGGAACCTCGATTCCACAACGGGCGCTTCGATCTTGGCGCTTCTTGGCGAGGTGGCGCACGAGGAGGGTCGTGGTCGGCTGGTCGTGATGGTGACCCACAACTCGGATGCCGCGGCGGCGACCGATCGGGTGATCACCCTGCAGGACGGTCGAATCGGCTCCGACGAGATGTCGGTGGTGCCGGGGTGAGTCCCGCCGCGATCGCTGCCGCGGTGAGCCGGCTACGTCTGTTCAGCCTCCGCGAGCTCGCTGTGCATCGGCGGCGCACGATCGCGACGATAGCCGTAATGGCCGTCTCCGCAATGTATCTGGTTGCGGTGTTCGGCATCTTCGGTTCGATCTCCGGGTCCGTCAACCGGCTGGCCGACGGGGTCGCCGGCATCGCCGAGCTCGAGGTGTCAGGTATCACCGACGCGGGATTTCCCGACACGATCACGGCCGATGTGGCCGCGGTTCCCGGCGTCGCGACCGCGGCGCCGATGATCCGGATGTCCGCGTCCACTGACTCGGGGCCGGTCCTGCTGTTCGGCGCGGACAAGAGCAGTGCAGCGTTGGGCGGCGCCTTGAAGGACGCGGTCGCGCGACCGCTAGAAGAGCTGTCCGGGACGCCGGACGGTGTCCAGGTCGGGCCGGCAGTCGGCCATGCGAAGGGCGACAGGTTCCAGCTGGGCTCGGGTTCGGTCACAGTCACGGACGTGCTCGGGGGCAAGCAACTCGCGGGTCTCAACGGCGGACACTATGTCCTTGCCCCGCTTGCGTTGGCGCAGAACGTTACAGGGCGACAAGGTCAGCTCGACTCGATACTGGTCACCGTCAAGCCGGGCGCTGACCTTGCCACAGTGCGCGACGGGGTCACCGCGGCGGTGAACAACCGGGCGATCGTCGCGGACCCGAGCGCGCGGGCAACCCGGGCCGGCGACGGTGTCAAGATGATGAACTACATGGCCCTGATGGGCGCCGTGGTTGCTCTGGTGGTCGGCGCATTCCTGATCTACACCACGATGACCATGGCGATCACGCAGCGCCGGCCGGTGCTCTCGATGCTGCGCGCGATCGGCGGCCGACGGGTCACCATCGTCCGCGACATGCTCGCTGAGGCGGCGATCCTCGGACTGATCGGCGGAGCCATCGGGTCCGGCATCGGAATACTTTTGGGCCGCATTGCGATTGGTCGATTGCCTCCGGCGATGACTCAGGGGCTCGAAGCTCGCGTCGAGTATTGGCTGCCCGCGTACGCGATACCCGCCGCCCTCGCGGCGACGGTGCTCACCAGCGTGGCCGCGTCGGCGATGGCGGCGCGGCAGGTGTACAAGGTTTCGCCGATTGAGGCACTCGCACCGGTCGGGGTGTCGGCGGCAGACTTCGTGCCGCGGTGGCTGCGGATCGCCATCGGGGTTGGAGCGGTCGCGGTGTTCGCGGTGTCGATCCTGATCGTCATCGGCAAAACCGGCACCATCGCCGTCGCCGCGATGACTGCCCTGTTCTGCGCCCAGATCGCGGTTGGCTTCGCACTCACGACGCCCATCGTCAAAGCCACTGCCGCAACGGCTCGAACGTTCGGATCGGTCGGGGCACTCGCGGCGGCGACGATCGAACGCGCGCCGCGGCGAGTTTGGGCGACGGTGATGACGGTGCTCATCGCAGTTCTCACCACCGTCGTGATCACCGGCACAAACAACGACATGATCCGGTCCGCGCGTAGCATCTTCTCGCCGGTCGCGGATGTCGACGTCTGGGTGAGCGCAGATTCTCCCGACAGGTATCCCACCGATGCTCTGCCGCAAGGTCTTTCCGACAAGGTGGCCGCCGTGCCGGGCGTAGCGCGCGTCATCGAGGGCGCATTTGCGTTCGCGGTGGTCGGCGGCACGCGCGTCATGCTCGACGGGTTTTCCGCCGGAACCAACGACGCGCTCTATCGCGCCCTCGATGAAGAGGTACGCAACGACGTGCTCGCCGGCCGTGGCGTGGTGCTGTCGCAGAATCTGGGCAAAACCCTCAATGTCCGGGCAGGCGACCAACTGCGGCTGCAAACGCCCCACGGCCCGCAGCAGGTGACTGTGCTCGCCTTGGTGCCGTACTTCTCGACGGTCATCGGCACCATCGGGATGGCCCTCGATCAGATGCGGGCGTGGTTTGACCGCCCGGCGGCCACCACACTCCAAATTGCCGCGGCCCCAGGCGCGGATCCGAATCGACTGGTGACCGACGTCCGCCGCGTGGTGCCCGCGCCGACCCACGTATACGACGGCCGCGCGGCACTGGCAGGCCTCGAGGCGCCGATGCGCCAGAGCATGTTCATCGCGAACGCGGTATGGATCATCGTCGTGTTAGTGGCCGCAGTCGCACTTCTCAACACGTTGACGCTCTCGGTACTCGAACGGCGCCGCGAAATCGGTGTCATGCGCGCGATGGGATCAAGCCGCCGGTTCACTCTGCAGATGGTCCTGGCCGAAGCGGCAGGAATCGGAGTCGTCGGCGGTGTCTTGGGTCTGCTGTTCGGGCTCGCAGACCAGTGCCTGTACAGCCTCGTCAGCGGCGACATCATGAATTTCAACGTCACGTTCCGACCGAGCCCGATGGCCCTCGTCTTCACTATCGGCGCGCTGGCCCTCAGCCTGCTCGGCTCGCTTCCACCCGCGCGACGCGCAGCGCGACTGAACATCATCGAGGCTGTCAGCGTCGACTAACACCGTCGCGAAACCCAGCAGATGAGGTGTGCACGGCGGCGGCACAGGGGTACGCCGGATGCTGCGCAGTCCCCCGGTATCGAATCCGGCCGCGGCAATGGCGTCGAGGGTTCGGCGGTTCGGCTTGCAACCGGACGCCAGCCAAGACCACGGCTTGGCGATCCGGTCCTGGAACCAACCCATCGCACCGTCCCCGCGAACATGCTCGAGGACGACCAACCTGCCTCCGGGTACGAGCACACGCCGGATCTCGTCGAGGGCAGCGGCCAAATCGTCAACCGAGCACAACACAAGGCCGACGTGTACCGAGTCGAAACTGTTGTCCGGGAACGGAATCGACTCACCGATCCCATCGACGATATCGACCGCGATGCCGTGGCGGCAAGCAAGAGCGGAAGCCATCCGCCGCATCGCCGCTACCGGCTCCACAGCGGCGACCGACGTCACCGCAGGCGGAAGAAACAACAAGTCGGTTCCCGGGCCGACACCGAGCACAAGCAGCCGGCCGGTCGCATTGCTCATCGCCTGTCGCCGATACCGGCGATAGAACAGCCGATCGAAGATCGGCATGCCGTATCGATACACATACGGGAACAACGGATTACGGCGCGTCACTGTTACCCAGATCCATTCGGAACGGCGGATATTCGTCGCGCATCAACGAGACATACACGGCCACCCGATAGCGCCATCGAACGATGCCCATGAGGAGGTCGTACAGTCCTTTGGAGATCGTCCCGGTGAACAACAACCACATCGCCGCGACGAAGGCAAGCACGTGCAGCGCAGGCTCCATCGCCCAGCAGATCACGATCTGAGGGATCGCCAACAGCCACCACTTCACCAACACGGCCCAGTTCGTGAGCTGTTCGGGATAGTCGACCTCGAGATCGCCTGGGTAGTCGGGCCGAGACGCCAGCGTGAAGGGCGGGTACTTGTCAGTGGTGTTCATCGGAAATCTGTAGTTCATGACTCGCCACGACCAGCGCAGCACACCGACGTTGAAGTCGAAGAGAGGACGCGGATAACGTCCGGTGAACAAGATGGCCACGCCGGCAACGAAAGTCAGCAGCGGATACACCAGGTAGAGACCTAACAGTACGACGTAGTGCGGGACCGCGAGCACACTCCACTTGACGAGGAAGAGCCACCGTGACGGCGCGTCGACATCGGCTCGTACGCGTACCGGAATGGTCATCGCCGTGGACAAGTCGTGGTGGCTGCCCCGGCGATCTCCGCGGCTATCCGTCGGTGACTCAGCCAACGCAGAAACATGAACAGCACCCAGGTGTGGAACCGGTCTGAGATCATCGCGGCCGGTCGCAGCACCGACTCATCGTGGGCCACCTGCAGCGACACCAGCCGGGACACGGCGGTGAGTTTGCGCCGTCTGGTCTTCTCGTACCAGCGCAGCGCACTCGGGAGACCACCTCTGCCACTTCGGAAATCCGAAAGCGCCTTGCACAACACCATCGTGTCGAGCAGCGCCTGATTGGTCCCTTGCGCGAGGGTGGGCGGCATCGTGTGCGCGGCATCGCCGAGCAATGTGAGCGCGCCCTGGCCCGGTGGCGGAATCGGATGCCGATAATGCGGGTACGGCGAATGCGCGAGGTCGTCGTCGGTCAATGTCGCGAGCAATCGATCGACGGAGTCGGACCATCCCGTGAAATTGGTCCGGATCATGTCGATCGGACTTTCCGGTCTGACGTCCTCCGACGACCACCGCAAGTCAAACCACCACTGCACATCGGAGTTCCCGGCCGGCCACAGCCCGAGGTTTCCGTGATCGCCGATGATGACAAAAGCGACGTGCTTGTCGACGCCGTCGGGAAGCGTGCCCAGTCCCTGCCAACTGCACCAGCCGGTCGGCTTCGCGTCTTGTGCGCCGACGAACTCTCGAACCACCGAATGCAGGCCATCCGCGCCGATCAGCAGATCGCCTTCGGCCGAACTGCCGTCTTCGAACTCGACCCGCACTCCGCTGTCCGTATTGACCACCCCGACCACGCGGGAATCGCATCGGATGCGATCGGTCGGAAAGCCCTCCAGCAGCCGCTCAAGCAGGACTTGACGTGGGACCATCCGGACGGGTGCGCCCAGCCGGTCCGTCATCGCGGCCACGTCGAAAGCGACGAGCGGGCGACCGGTGGATGTCATGATCCGCACGGTGGACAGCACCTGACCGGCCCCGTCCATCTCGACCCCCAGCTGACCCAGAACAGTCGCGCCGTTGGACCAGATTGTCACGGCGCCGCCACCTGCCTGCAGACCCGGCCGTTGTTCGAAGACGGCGACGTCGTGCCCGTCCCGCAGCAATCCCCGCGCGACCGAAATCCCACCCACACCGGCACCGACAACGAGGACCCGAAGCGGCGGCGCGTTCAGCACCGGCGCACGTCGAAATCGGCTCCCACCCCGTTTCGTCCCCACGCCTCAATTTTCGACCGCAACGGGCCTGATGAACAAGGGCGGCTCTATGCCGATGCTGCGAGGGCCTGCCGGTCCTCGTCGGCGAACGTGTCCTCCAGCTGCAGCGGCGAGTAGTCGACGTCGATCTCGCTGACCGGTCGTCCCCGGGCACTGCTGATCGTTCCGAACCGTCGCATCCCCTTGTCGGCGGAGTATTGCGTGAACTCGTCTTCCGACAGATCGAAGGGCATGTTGTCGCCGTACAGTGCAAAGCCTTCTTCGGTCAGGCGCAGCGCCAGCGGGATGAGCTCATTCATGCGCGTTTCGAACACCGTCCAATTGGCATCGTCGGCGGCGACATGACGCCGGCATGTGAAGGTGCCCCACGCCATATGGCGTCGCTCGTCGTCACCGATGCGCCGGACCAGCTCTTGCATGCCGGGCAGAATGCTGCGGTCCACGCAAATCTTGTGCCACGCATAGTATCCCGTGAGGGCCAACATGCCCTCGACGATGTGGTTGTACACCACTGAAGCCCGAACCTGGGCCGCCGGCGAGGGATCAGTCAACAGGGCGTTGAGCGAGTCAGGAAGCACCTCGTAGAAGATTTCCCGGTATGCGGGAAGGTCGTCGAAGTACCCGTGCAGGTCGTCGGTGATCCCGACGGAGTCCAGCCACATCCGGAACACCTGCGTGTGTTTGGCTTCCTCGAACGCGAACTGCGTCAAGTACATTTCGTCGGCCAGCCGCCCTTCGGCCCGCATCGCGCTCATGAACGGCTGGATGTCCTTGGTCACCGCCTCCTCGCCGGCGATGAACTCGGCGCACAGCCTGGTGGCGTAGTCGCGTTCAAGGTCCGACAGCGACTCCCAGTCCGCCCTGTCCCGGGAGAAGTCGATGTCGGCCGGATTCCAGAACTTCGCGTTGCCGCCGGCGAACAGTTTCAACGGCAAGCTGTCCCAGTTGAGGCCGCCCGCGACGAGCGAGCCGAAACCTGTCCTTGTCATGGCTTGATCTCCTCACCGTATTTGCTGGGCTGGTTCGGTGGTCGTGTCACTTCACCCTCGCGCCTACGGGCACGCGATGGCGGGATTATCGCGCTGAAGTTGGAAGCTTTCTAGCCCCTCGACCAACATTTTCGACTCGCGCAGCCATCGCGCGACGCGAACGGCAAATCCACCGACACGGCAAGGGCTTACAAGCTCAGGCGTTGCCCTAGCGGACCAAGGCGAACATCAAACCGTTCGCGCACGGTGTCGAGCACGCGGCGCGCGCGCTCGCGCGAGCGGCGGTGCGTGAGCAAGAACTTTGCCGTACTCGGCAAGCGGCGCGCTCGCGGGTACCAGTTGTCGAAGTCGAGTCCGTTCTCGCTGAACACGCGGCTCGGGACACTGTCGTAGATGAGGCTGAGGTTGTGTTGGACGAGCGCAAAGAGTGCGTAGGGAAACACCACGGGCGACTTGTGCCGCAGATCCTGCAGATCGAGTTCGTACAGGGGGACGTCCCTGATCTTGTCCGAGAACAGCAGGTGGGTGAGGTAGTAGCCCTGGAAAGCGGGCAAATGCAATGTGGCCGATTGCACGTTGATCGAGACCACTGCTCCGCTATCGGAAACGTAGGGCTCGTACGGGTCATCGCCGTCGAGGCCGACGTATCCCGTGCAATTGATGATCCAGCTGCCCGGTTGTATCGCTTTAGTGGCTCCGCTGCGAAACACCATCTCGGTCGAGCCGTTGCGATCGACGGCATCTTCGAAGTAGTCCATCACGACGTCGTTGAGGCCCGCGGAGATCGTCCTGTTCTCCGACTCAGACAACACGCCCAACACGAAGTTCTCCGCGCCGGGGGTCACGAAGGTGCCGTAGCTGGCACGAAACCATTGCTGGACCTCGGTCTCGTTGGTTCCATCGAATCGCCGGCCCATTTGCGTGGCGACAGCGGCGAGCGATGTGCCGCCCCACCACCGTCGGGCCCCGGCAGCGAATAGGTGGTCACGGCTGGAGAAGAACGTTCCTCGTCCGGCCACGAGGTTCACCTCACGACCGGGGTATTCCGTGATCAGTGTGTACGCGGTATCCATTGCGGTCTTACCGCCGCCGATGATCCAGACCGGGGCGTCGCTAGTCCGCATGTCACCCGAGCGGACGTCGCAGTAGTCGGGCGACACCGATCGGGCGCGCGCGCTGGAAATCTCGAGCGGGTCGTTCGGCATGACTCCGAGGCCATAAGCCTTTATCAGCCGCTTCGCCTCCACCACGAGAACCTGGCCGTCGGAGGATCTACAGGTGGCCCGCACGATTCCGTCTGATTCGTCGTCCGACTCGAACGTCCAGCCGAAGAATTCGTCGACCTGCACACGCTGCCTGATCACGTCGACGCAATGCTGGAAATGGTCAAGCACCTCGTCCTTCGTTGCCAGGTAGGAACGATCCTGGCCGAGGTTCCACTTGATGTTCCCGGCGGTGAACATGGCGTGTGGTTGGTGCAATCGCACGTACGGATACGTGTCGACCCACATGCCGCCAACGCGCTCTCGGCGCTCGATCAGGATGACCTTCTGATCACGCGACAGGTATCGGCTAGCAACGAACAGAGCATTGAGTCCCGCGATCCCGGCTCCGACGATGCAGACGGCACAGGTCTCTACCCGCGCTCGAGTCTCGACTGACGGGGATCCTGGCATCGGCCGCCCTTTCGTTGCAGATCACCCCATTGTCTGACGCCGCTGCGGGCGGCACAGCGTAATCGACTACTCCACTTAAATCGCCTGGCGCGCTCTAACGCTGATTCGACTCATTGGGATCCACTGACGCGTTACTGTCTCGCACATGAGCGCCTATCACACCGTCGTGGTCGGAACCGACGGGTCAGATTCATCGATGCGTGCGGTCGACCGCGCAGGCAAGATCGCCGCCGAGTCGAACGCGAAGTTGATCATTGCCACGGGCTACCTCCCCCACGCCGACGATTCGCGTGCTGCCGATGTCCTCAGAGAGGAGAGCTACAAGGTGCGAGGCAACGCCCCGATCTACGCGATCTTGCGCGATGCCCGCGAGCGGGCCAAGGCGGCGGGTGCGAAGAATATCGAGGAGCGACCGATCGAAGGTGCTCCGGTGCATGCGCTCGTGGCGGTCGCCGAAGACGAGAAGGCCGATCTGCTGGTGGTCGGCAACGTCGGATTGACCGCGGTTCTCGGGCGGTTGTTCTCGATCCCGGGCAGTGTCGCCAGCAAGGCCAAGGCCGACGTACTGATCGTTCACACCACTTGATCGTTCACAGCACCGGCTGACCGGGGCGAGTTCCGGATACCAGGAACCCGGTGTAGGAGCTGAAGAATCGCCCTTCTGCCTCAGCGGTCCGCAGTGTGTCCGACCAGCGATCGGCCTCGCTGCGACTGATAGCCCCCGCCTCCACGAGGCGCTCCGCGGTCGAAAAGAAGCAATAGATCTTGTCGGCCACGTCCAGCTCCCGCAGTACCAGAGTCTTCGGGTGTACGACGACGTCAGCAAGACCGGCCTGAACGAACAGCGGGGCCAGCCGACGCCCGATCCAGCCGGACGGGAAACGGTCGCACCAGGCGTTGAGGACCGCGCGCGTGGTCTGGCGATCGGCGGAGTCGACCGTCAACGTCTCCCAGTCGTTGTCGTACGCCACCAGCACACCGCCGGGGCGTAAAACGCGGACCATCTCGAGAACTGCGGCGGTGGGTTCGGCGATGTGCTGAAGCACCCGATCGATCCGGCAGGCATCGAAACTCGCGTCGTCGAACGGCATGTGAGCTGCGTCGGCGACATCCAGCGCCAGGCCCGCGACGTCACCGTGGCGCTCGCGGGCCGCCTCGATCATCGCTTGGCTCCCGTCGATGGCGACGACCGCACCGGCCGGCGAGACCAGCTTCGCCATCGTCGCGGCGTCGTCTCCGAGTCCGCATCCGACCTCCAGGACCCGGCGCCCGGGCAGCGCGCCGAGCAGTTCATAGCTCTCGCGCTTGCACTCGGCGAAAAACGGCAGTGAGTCGATCAACGTCAGACAACTCGAGAACACCGCGAAATCCGACGCGCGGTCGACGCTCTGAAATCCCGAAGCCAGGTCATCGGTCATGTGTTCATTCTCTCGTGAGAGGTGAATCCGGGATCCGGAATCCTGAACTCAGCGGTACTCAGTTCGGAGTGACCGCTGCCAGCCGGTGCACCAAATCCCGGGTGGCCGGATATAACTCACACCATGTCCGGTAGAGGTCGTCGTAGCGCGCATGGTTGGCTGGATCGGGAGTGATCTTCGAGGCGACCTTGGCCCAGTCGGTGTCAGGCGGCACCAGACCGACGCCGATTGCCGCCAGCAGTGCGTCGCCGTAACTGGCGCCGATACTCTGCTCTGGGACAAGCTGCGAACGACCCGTGACGTCGCTCAGGGTCTGCGCCCACACCGGACTGCGCAGCCCACCACCCACCGCCACGGTGCGTGTTGCGGCGTGAGCCTCGTCGAACCGTTCCAGGATCTGCCTGACCCCGAACGAAATGCCTTCGTACACAGCGCGAAACAGGTGGCCGCGGCCGTGGCGGAGGGTGAGTCCGGCGAACACCCCGCGTGCATCCGGGTCGAAGACGGGTGTGCGCTCGCCGGCGAGGTAGGGCAGCACCACCAGGCCCTCGCTACCGGCAGGCACCGCCTGCGCCTCGGCCATCAAGGTTTCGAACGATGCCCCGCCGGTGACGCTTTGCAGCCAGCTCACGAGGCTGCCCGCGGTCGACGTGCCCGCGGCCAGCGCGAGGGTTTCGCGCTCCACCCCTGCCGTCGTCCAGAGCGCGGGATCACTGAAGTAGGTGTCAATGATCTGCACGAGAAACATGGTGGAGCCGTACATGAGCATCCGATCGCCCGGTTGTCGAACGCCGACGGAGAACGCCTCTGCGTAGGCATCGACGGTGCCCGCGATCACCGGCGTGCCTGCGGGCACCCCGGTGGCTTCGGCTGCTGTCTTGTGGACGGTGCCGACGACCTCGCTCGGCCACACCAACCGGGGCAGCCGAAGATGTCCACAAATACGCTGTGCCCATTCGGCATTCCAGTCGAACTCCCGCGTGGCGTAAAGCGGGTCGCACTGGCTTGCGGTGTGGTGATCAATGACGTACTCGCCCGTGAGCTTGGCGGCGATATAGGAGTTCGACCCATACCAGCGCGTCGCCCGTGCGAAGACCTCGGGTTCGTGCCGGCGCACCCACTCCAGTTTCGGCCCGACCGCCTGACTCGAGAGCACCGTGCCTGCTCGCTCCAGGATCGCATCGGCACCCAATTCCGTTGTCAGCAGTTCGATCTCGGCCGACGCCCTGGTGTCCACG
Source organism: uncultured Actinomycetota bacterium (assembly GCA_963744085.1). GTDB lineage: Bacteria > Actinomycetota > Actinomycetes > Mycobacteriales > Mycobacteriaceae > Mycobacterium. Next base: position 743,948 of record CAVUSK010000002.1, on the reverse strand, counting down.
CCGTATAGAATCGCCGGACGCAGCGGCTGCAGGCCCTCGTCGCATAGCACCAGGCACGGGCCGACGCCGCTGACACACAACGCGGCCACGGCCGATCCGGTCGGTACCTGCGCGCTCAGCGCCATGCTGATGGCACAGACCTCGCGCCACCACATCGCATCGGCATCGACTTCTGCCCAGCCGGGACGCGGCAACTGCATCGAATGCACCACCGTCTCGGAGGCCAGCACTGCGCCGGACGGGTCGACGAGAAGCCCTTTCGTGCTCCCGGTTCCCATGTCGATTCCGAGCAGCAAGTCCATGCTTTCAACCATAGGTGTGCACATTCCTGCGGATCCGCACAATCCGGGCCTACCCCATCAAACATCCAGCAGCCGGGTCGGCGCCGTGCGACAGTTGCCCCGATGACGAGAAGCGTCGCGGTGATCGGGGCCGGACCGGGCGGCCTCGTCGCTGCGCGTTGGCTCCTGTCGCAAGGGTTCGAGCCGACGATCTTCGAGCAGGGACCGATTCTCGGCGGGCAGTGGACCGGACTGGTTCACCAGAGCGGTGTGTGGCCGACAATGCACACCAACACAAGTCGCGTCATGACGGCCTTCAGCGATCTCGAACCCGAGAGCAACCACGTCTATCCATCGAACCGCGAGGTTCTCGATTACTTGCACCGGTATGCCGAGAGGTTCGGTCTCACTTCGCGCATCCAATTCGGTACGCGCGTCGAGCTTCTGGAACGTAACGGCGCGGGATGGCTCGTCGCCCACTCCGGCACGACCGAGCGTTTCGAACGAGTCGTGGTGGCCAGCGGAAGGTTTCATTCCCCCGCCACCCCCCGGGTTCCGGGGCTCGGCTCGTTTGCAGGCTCGGCAGGAGTGATCTCTACGTATCACTACAGAGGGCCGTCGCCATATCGCGGCAAGCGCGTACTCGTGGCAGGCTGCGCGGTCAGCGCCCTCGAGATCGCCGCAGAACTCGCGCAGCTCGGCGCAGCGCACGTTGTGCTGACCCAGCGGCGTCAGAGGTACGTCCTGCCGAAGTTCGCCGCCGGAGTCCCCTCCGATCACCGGATCTTCACGCGGTACGGGACGCTCGCGAGCGAGATCCTTCCGGCAGCCGAGGTCGACCGGCAGCTGAAAGAACTCGTCGTCGAGGCCGGCGGGAGTCCCGAGCAGTACGGCGCACCGGCGCCCGACCCATCCCTCTTCGCGGCTGGGGTCACCCTCAACCAGGGGTATCTGCCGCTGGTGGCCGAGGGCCGGATCACGGTGCGTCCGTGGATGGAGTCGATCACGGACACGACCGTGACCTTCGCCGACGGCGATGCCGAGAAGTTCGACGGGATTGTGCTCGGCACCGGGTTCGATCTGTGTCTGCCGTTCCTCAGCGAAGACCTCCGGGCGATCCTCGACGTCGACGCGGTGCACATGGACACCGACCGTTACACCTTCCATCCCGACCTCCCTGGGTTGGCCTTCATGGGCATGTGGGATCAGTCGGGCGGTTACTTTGTGCCGCTTGAACTTCAGGCCAGATGGATCGCCTACACCTGGGGTGGCACGATCCCCGCGACGAGTGAAACCGACCAACGGTTGGCGATCGATGCTTATCGCTCGAGGCGAGGGATGTCACAGAAGACTCGGATGAACCTGGTTGCTGTGACCTTTGCCCGGGCCGCCGGGGTCGAGCCGCATCTAGATAACTGGCCACACCTGCGCCGAGCGCTGCTGTTCGGTCCGCTCGCACCGAGTTGTTTCCGCCTCGAGGGTGCGGATGCGCGGCCCGATGCGCCGGACCTTTTCGCGCGCGAGGCTGCGGCTTTCGGCGCGATCACGTCGAACGAGCTGACTGAGCGCGAACGAAACTACTTGTCGCAGATCGGAGAGTAACGGCTTGGCGCCGCGCTCTTCTGCGCGAAGTCGTAGCCTTGTGTGGTGTCGCCTCCCAGTGGCGACTGCAAGAGGAAGGGTCAAGATGTCTGACCAGACCGAACCCAAGCCGGAGGAAACCGAGGAAGCCCAAGAGGAGACGGCGCAGAACAAGCCGCTCGGCTTCGTGCAGTATCCCGCGCCGCCGGGGCAGACCGAATACGGGACCTACAAAAACCCGAACAGGTAGGGCTCTAGCCCGCAGGCAGCGTCAACACCGGCTCTACAAGCTGCCCAAGTCGTCGGGCACGTCCACGGCGTGCCCCCGGAGCGTCTCCAGAGGCACCACATCCAGGGTGCGCTCGTGAGTGGAGGCCAAGACCACAGGGGCGGCGCAGCCTTCGTGGTGGGCTCGGAGCCAGTTCACGGCGGTGACGCACCAGCGGTCACCAGGCACAAGGCCCGGAAACCGGTACCCGGGTACCGGTGTTGACAGGTCATTGCCGATGGAGCGCTGGTGCTCCAGGAACTCGGCGGTCACTACGGCGCAAATGGTATGTGCGCCAATGTCTTCGGGACCGGTCGAGCAGCAGCCGTCGCGGTAGAAGCCGGTAAGCGGGTCGGTGCCGCACGGTTCCAGCGGGGCGCCCAGCACATTGCGATCAGGCATCCGCCCAGTATCTCGCTTACCTGGGCGTTGATGTAGCGGGTCAGCCGATGATTGGCAGCCGGCGCCTGCGTGCGAGCCGACTCAGAGCTGACTGCATCGCCGATCGCACATGCGCGTCGACTTCAGCGACGTCGGGGTGTGCGCCGAATTTGGCCGCAATGTCGACCGGCGGCAATACCACGGTGACGATCTTGGTCGGTAGGGGGGCATTTACTGGCACTACGACGCTGAACCCGAACGGGAAGCCGAACGCAATCGGCAGGATGTCGCTGCGAAAGAGCCTGCGCTCCAGCCGAGTCAGCCGTAGCGCACGCGTCAGCCACTGCCCGCGGGTCAGGTAGAGCTGGCCTTCCTGCGCGCCAATCGACACCGTCGGCACGATCGGCACGCCTGCCTCCATCGCGGTCGTGACGTATCCGGAGCGGCCGCCGAAAGCGATGACTTTCTCCTCGGCGGTAGGACGGTACACCTCATAATCGCCGCCCGGGAAGACCATCACCACGGCGCCGGCCGCCAGCGCCGCCGCGGCGTTGTCACGGGTCGCGCGGACAACTCCAGTGCGCCTGAGGAGCTCAGCCGCCGGCCCGGCGAACAAGGTGTCGTGGCCGAGCGTGTAGAGCGGACGGTCGTAGCCGAAATGGTCGTAATAGCCAACAGCGAACACCGGCATATCGGGCGTCACCAGCCCGCCCGAATGATTTGCCACCACCAGAGACGGGCCGGCCGGGATGTTCTCCAGGCCCCTCACTTCTGCCCGGAAGTAGCGTTTGACGATCGGGCGGGTCAGCCCGACAACCATCTCTGTGAGGCCGGCGTCAAACTTGTCGACGTCGGTGTGGTTAACGGCCCCGTGTACCTCCGCCGCGCTCATGACCTATCCCTCAGTTGCGCCAACCCACCGCAACCTCGTCCTATCGAAGAAGGCCGCCGGCCACTAGGGCCGAAAAGACGCATCTAGGGGGACCTTGGCCCCTTCGAACATTGACAACGCCGACGGCCGACTGTGATAGTGATCCAACGTTAAATGAAAACATTGTTCTCAGATAACGGTGGCTCCTTATATCGCACAGCCGGAGGAAACGTGAGTGTTGAGCAGAGACCGCTGGCGTGGTTACCGCACTCGATTGCGGAGGCGTCGCTGACCGGCAAACCAGAGGGTGACGACCTGGACCCGCCTCAGGCGTGGTCGCACTTGATGCGCAGGCTCGAGAGCGCAGCACACATCGTTGAATCCGATCCCGTGAGTCGAACTCGGGTCGATCTCGCGGCGGGGATGCGGCATCTACTGGTACTGCTGGCGGCGGGCATCGACGAGGCTTTGCGATTCGATCCGGATCCGATTCTGTGCGTCCAACGCGCCAGCACCGACGACATCGTGACCTGGGGAATGGAGTGCCCGGACTGTATCTACACCCGCGCCACGATGCGCGGCGGTGAAAGCTACCGGCTATTCGGCAACCGTGGCACCGCCCGATATGTCGGACTGCAGACGATGAACGGCATCGTCTCGACCGCAAATGAATTGGTCGACGAACTCGAGGTGGACGCCGATGGCAACTTCGAGGTACTCCTGTCCGCCGAGGAGCGCGACGGAAACTGGATGCGGATTGAGGGCGCTCATCCCACGTTGACAGTGCGACATTTTTTCTACGACTGGGACACCGAGGTGTCCTCGTCGCTGCGCATCGAACGGCTCGGTGACCCAGTTGAAGCACAAGACCCCAGCGTCGATTCAGACATCGCGGTGTCGCGGCAACTGGTCGCCCTCGGCGACTTCGTTCACGACAACCTCCAGTTCTTTCTGCAGTTCGGCGCGGCGGCGCCACCCAACGGCTTCCTGCCTCCGATCGACCGCACCGCGATCGGCGCGGCCGCGGAGAACAAGCCCGTAATCGGCCGCTGGGAACTTGATCCGGACGAGGCGCTCATCCTCGAAGTCGAACCACCCCAGGGCGTTTACTGGAGTTATTCGCTCGGCAACCCGTGGTGGGAAACGATCCACTACGGTCGCCACCAGTCCAGCCTGAACGCGCATCAGGTCGTCGTGGACTCCGACGGGCTGGTGCGGGTAGTGCTGTCCGGGCGCGACCCCGGGTTTGCGAACTGGCTCGACACCGCTGGCTTTAGCAACGGCGCGATGATCCTTCGCTGCGTGCGCACCACGACAGCACCGACACCGAGGGCACGGGTGGTGCCGTTCGATGACGTCGCGTCAATCCTGCCTGCCGATGCCAAACGGATCACCCCTGCCGAGCGGACAGCCGTCCTCGAACGGCGCGGGCGCGCAGTGCACGAAAGGTTCACGCGATGACGTTCTCAGCCGACGAACTGGAAGAAGGTGCCCGCGCCGCGACCGGCCTGGACGACTTCGGCTCGCCCTATTACCGGGAGGGCCTAGAACGCACCGTCGACGCGTTGAACACCGAAGCCGAGCTCTCCGACATGGGCCAGGTGATCCAACACGCCACGATCAGCAACGCCTTGATCCAACGCCTCAAGATCGAGGAGACCTACGCCCGCCATCCCGAAATCGACGATGAGGTTGTGGGCGGTCCTGTCTTCGTCATCGGGCTACCCCGCACCGGGACCACGGCGCTGAGCCAATTGGTGGCCGCCGATCCGCAATTCCGTTCACTGCGGATGTGGGAGTCACAGGCTCCGGCCCCGCCGCCGGAGGCCGCAACTCAGCACACCGATCCCCGCATCGCGCAAGCCGAAGCAGGCCTGAAGATGCTGCACGACATGTTTCCGTTGATGAAGACGCTCTACAACTCCGAAGCGACGGCCGCGACCGAATGTCAGGACCTGATGGGTATGAGCTTTCGTACCTTTCACTTTGACGGTGTCGTTCGAGTCCCGGGTTACTTGGCGTGGCTGATGAATTGCGATATGCGCGAGACCTACACGTTCCATCGTCGGGTGCTCAAACTCCTACAGTGGCACTGCCCACCGACCCTGTGGCACCTCAAGACGCCGGTGCACATGTTCGCCCTCGACGCACTCGTCGAGGCGTACCCGAACGCCAAATTCATGTGGAGCCACCGTGATCCCGCCAAAGTCATGGGCTCGGTGTGCAGCCTCATCCGGTATGTACGCAGCTGGAGTAGCGACCGCGACGATCCCGAGGAACTCGGCGCGGAGCAACTCGACAGCTGGGCTGAGGCCATTCGTCGGGCGATGGACTTTCGCAAACGTGTTGGCGACGAACGGTTTTCCGATGTCGCCTTCGCAGACTTGCAGTCGGACCCGGTGAATACCTTGAGGGCCAGCTACGAGTCCTTGGGCTTGACCTTTACCGACGCCACCCTGCGTTCGGTCGAACAGTGGGCCAGCGAGCACAGACCCGGCTCCCGTGGCGCACATGACTACGACCTGGCCGACTACGGTCTGACGCCCGAGGGAGTCCGCGAACGGTTCGCGGAGTACCTCGGCACCTATGACGCGACCGCATGACCCGACCAATCACGCGACGACGAAACAAGCTTGCTCCCGACCCCGGTGTGCGCCGCGCCATCCTGGCCGCCGCGTCGAAATCTGTTCGCGAGCAAGGAGTTCGAGGGCTCAGCATCGCTACAGTCCTCGATCGCGCTCAGCTGAGCACCCGCGCCTTCTACCGGCACTTCGAATCGAAGGACCAGCTGGTTTCAGCGGTGTTTCTGGAGATGGCGCGAATTGAAATGCGTAGGCTGAGAAGAAAAATGGCGAAGGCTGCTACCCCGGTCGAGGCGGTTGTCGCCTGGATCGACGGACGACTCGACCTGGCGTTCGACGAGAACATCAAATCCGATCTGCGCCGCCTGTCCCTGGAGGCCCAATCGCAGATGTTCGCCTCCCCCGAGTTGATTCAGCCCGCGTACGCCGAGATGCTCGAGCCGCTCATCGAACAGCTCGAGCGCGGCCTGGAACACGGCGTGTTTCAAGACATCGATCCAGTGACCGGCGCACAGTCCATTCAGGGCGTGGTGTGGGCGAGCACTGAACGACAGTGGGCGACAGGTGATTGCGAGCGCGCTGACATCCGCGAACGTGCTCTCCGTTTCTGCTTGCGCGGACTTGGCGTGGCGCCGGAGACGATCGCTCAAATCGCCGCACCGAATGCTGTTACCGAGAAGCGCCACTGATTAGGAGAGACGATGGACCTGGGCTTCACCGGATCGAAAGCCGTTGTCACCGGCGGCAGCAAGGGTATGGGGCTGGCCATCGCGCAAACCTTGGCAGCCGAGGGCGCCAGCGTAGCCGTGATGGCCCGAGGCCGGGCGGCTCTCGATGCCGCAGTGGAAACACTTCGACAGGCAGGTGCTCCAGAGGCCGTGGGAATCAGCGTGGACATGGCCGACGCTGCGTCCATCACGGCCGGGTTCACCGCCGTCTCCGAGCGCTGGGGACGGCTGAATAGCCTGGTACACACCATCGGCCCGGGCGACGGGTACTTCGAGCAGATGGACGACGCGGAATGGGAAGCCGCGTTCGCGCTTGGCACCATGTCGGGCGTGCGTTCTATTCGCGCCGCTTGCCCATGCTGCGCGCCGCTGACTGGGCTCGCGTCGTGACACTGTCCGCGCACTCGATCCAACGACAGAATCCGCGCATCGTCGCCTACACCGCATCAAAGGCAGCGCTGTCCAGCGTCACCAAGAACCTGTCGAAAAGTCTTGCCAAGGACGGCATTCTGGTGAACTGCGTGTGCCCCGGAACCATCGTGACGGCCAGCTTCACCGAACAACTCAAGGATATCCTCGCCGCCGAAGGCCTCGACGCCACCGACCCGCATGACGTCATGACCTGGATCGACAACAACTTCCATCAGCCATGCGATCTCGGTCGCGCCGGGCTCCCGGAGGAGATCGCCTCCATCACCGCCTACCTGGCATCGCGGCGCAACGGCTATGTCACCGGCGCAACGGTGAACGTCGACGGTGGCTCGGATTTTGTCTAAAGAGCGCCACATCCAAGAGGTATGAGCAATCCAGACCTGCGGGGCGGAGCGCCTCGTGGCCGCGCCCGAAGCCTAGGCGTTGGCCCGGGGCGCGAACACTGGGACGAAGACAGTCTCGTCGTCGACGTCGTGGCGTTCGAAGCGCACCTCGACAGGAAGACCGATGTACACTGAATCCGGTTCGCAGTCAACAATATTCGACGCGATACGCAGGTCTGCCTGCTCGACCAGCTCAACGATCGCAATGACGTACGGAACGGGCACCGCGGGGTTGAACGCTTGGTAGTTGACGGTGTAGGTGAACACTGTCCCCTCACCGGACACCGGACGCGCGACAAGCGCACCGCCGCAGGCGGGGCAGTCAGGCGCCGGCGGATGAATCCACAAGGCGCATTGAGTGCACTTGGCGACCATCAGCTGGCCGTCGCCACCACCGGTCCAGAACGCCCGATTGTGTTCATGGAGTTTGGGCAGCATCCGCGACGGGACGGCGGGTGGGGCGTCATCCGGCATGAGAAGGAAAGTACATTCCAAGCTGCGGTCATTACAAAAATTGACTTCTGCGGACGCGAGGAGCAGAGAAGCTCCGTGAAACGGATGGTGGCCCTGTGAGCTACTTCGAGAAGGACGCGATCATCAGCGGCCTCGGCATTTCGCGGATAGGGCGCCGCACGGGTATCCCTGGAAGGGAGCTGACACTGGAGGCTGCGTGCGCCGCTATCGAGGACGCCGGCCTGACCGCGAACGATATCGACGGAATCGCCACATTGGGCGATACCCCGCCAACCGAAGTAGTTGACGCACTTGGTATCCAAGCGACGGACCAGACTCTCGGGTTCGATACCGGCGGAGTGCTCATTCCCGTCATGTCGGCCTTTCGCGCCGTATCGGAGCGGCGGGCGCGACACGTCCTGGTTTATCGCACAGTCGCGATGTTGGGCGGGGCAATGACGAACGAGGCGGCATCGCCGATGCTGAACCCGCTGGCCTCGCCGCCAGTCGAGCCGCATATCCCGGGAACGCGACGGAAGCTCAAGCCCTTCGAAGACATCGAAGAGTTGGTGGCGGCCCACGCCTACTCGGCGGCGAACTGGCTGGCGATGCACTGCCGACGTCACATGGAACTCTATGGAACGACCAAAGAGCAGCTGGGCTGGCTCGCCATCAACAGCAGGCGCAATGCCGGCCTCAACCCGCGTGCCGCCTTCCGGGATCCGATGACCATGGACGACTACCTGGCGTCGCGTCCGGTGTCCACGCCGTTCGGGCTGTTCGACTGCGACGTACCGATCGACGGATCGATCGCATTGGTTGTCTCCCATGCCGATTACGCAGCGGACTGCCGAAATCCGGCGGTGGCGGTGGAGGCGATCGGCGGAACCTACGGCTCGGGAGGGTGGTTTCATCGCGACGACTTTCCGAAGATGGCATCGGTGGAAGCGGCGGCCGAGATGTGGTCGCGCACGGATCTCACGCCGTCGGATGTGAACGTGGCCGAACTCTACGACGGCTTCACGTTTCTCACGTTTGCGTGGTTGGAGGCGTTGGGCTTCTGTGCCGACGGCGAAGCCGGGCCGTTCGTGGATGGCGCGAAGCGGATCGCGCTCGACGGCGCGCTGCCGCTCAACACATATGGGGGACAACTGTCTGCGGGACGTATGCACGGCTACTGGCTGTTGCACGAGGCGTGCCTGCAATTGCGTGGGCACGCCGGTGATCGCCAACTTGCTCAGCGGCCCGAGGTGGCCGTGGCCGCTGCGGGCGGCGGACCGATCGCGGGATGCATGCTGCTCACCTGCTGACGCGGCGGCGGATCAATGGCACGAAGGACCATGCGGGAGAATCCCATCTCAGATGACCGACAGCGACAGCTCCTCCGCCACTCGACGGCGCCACATCGTGCGCCTCGTCCTGTTCGCCGCGTTCTTGTTCGGGCTGTTCTATCTGGTCGCAGTGACGCGCGTCGTCGATGTCGAGGTTGTCCGGCGCACCGTCGCCGCCACCGGCCCGGCTGCGCCACTGACGTACGTGGTGGTGTCCGCCATACTCGGCGCCCTCTTCGTACCGGGTCCGATCTTGGCGGCCGGGAGCGGGATGCTGTTCGGGCCCGTGCTCGGGATGTTGGTGACGCTTGGCGCAGCGGTCGGAACGGCGATCATCACCAGCCTCATCGGCCGGCGCGCCGGTCGGGACAGCGCGCGGGCGCTCCTCGGTGAGGATCGTGCCGACCGTCTCGACCAACTGATCGAACGGCGGGGATTGTGGGCAGTCGTCGGTCAGCGGTTCGTCCCGGGCATCTCGGATGCGCTGGCCTCCTATGCTTTCGGCGCTTTTGGAGTTCCCTTGTGGCAGATGGCCGTCGGCGCGCTCATCGGGTCGGCGCCGCGGGCGTTTGTCTACACAGCATTAGGCGCATCGGTAGGAGACCTGTCATCGCCCTTGGCCTACACGGCGATAGCGGTCTGGTGCGTGACCGCCATCATCGGGGCGTTTGCGACGCACCGCGGCTACAAACATTGGCGTGCGCGGCCGGGCGGCGGCCGCCAAGAACGCGAAGGAGAGTCCGATTCAAATCGCGAACCGGAATCCACGCCATAACTAGAGGAGAGTTGGATGCCCGATCGTGTCGACTTCGAGGTGCGCGCTGACGCGCCGACACTGGACCACTACCGCCGCGACTGGGTACCGGGTCACGGCGTGGGCTTGGCCGGAATGTGGGTCGGCGCGGTGGTGGGCGATGCGTCTGGGCAGAACTACTGGGGCCTGCGAGGAGCCGATGACTTCCTTGTCGGGATGACGCACGTGGTATCGCCGGTAACCGGATTCAAGAAGTTACAGAAGACATTTGACGCCGATCCACCGCACCTCTTCCCGGAGTACTCTTCGATCGACTGGTTCGAGCCGCTCGAGTACATCGACAGCGGCACCACGGTCCAGTTGACGTACTACAGCGGTCGCATCGAGCGCAACGCCGATGGCTTTCACTGGTATGACGCCAGCGGCCGCCGGGAGCTACACGGAAAGCCCGCCTCGGACGTCTTCACGATCCATGTGCCGACGCAGGACGGCATTGACGACGAGGTCTACTACCGCCACGAGTTGTTGAGTGCCGCTGGGACGCTTAACGGAGTCGAGGTCTCTGGCTATCTGCACCAGGACTACGCCTACGGGCCGCCCGGCATGGTCTATCCGGAATTGCCGATCGCCCGTCAGTTGCAGGGCATGTGGGTGTCGTGGCTGGCCGAGTACAGCGGCGGCGAGTGGGGTGGCGGCTGCTTCTGGCAAAGCCGGAACGGGCTGCGTTTCGGACCGGGCTACCAGTTCAAGGACGGCGTCACGACGGCGCACGACGACATCGCGGCGCAGCCGACCTTCAACAACGCCGGCAAGTTGGTGGCCTTGGACGCCTCGATTGGCTCTGATTCCTACTCGTTCGAGTTCGACACTGCCGGTAGCTATATTCATTTCTTCGGGCGGATTACCGACCGGTCCTCGGGCCGGCGACCCGTGCGGAGCTGGTGCTGGGTTGAGTACGCGGGTGGGTTGATAACCGCAGAGATCTTGGATCTCATAATGCAGCGCTTCCGACTGGCACGGGGACGGTGATCAGAGGGGATGTACATTCCACAAACGTTCGCGCTGTCAGATCAAGAGACCTCGGCGGCGCTTCACCGAGCAGGCTTCGCCCATCTGGTGACTGCGACCTCGGACGGCCTGATGGTTTCGCCGCTGCCGTTTCTCTACGACGAAGTCGCCCACTCGCTGGTCGGCCACGTATCCCGGGCCAATCCGCACTGGAAGGCCAACGGGGAGGCTTCGGTTGCGATCTTCGCGGGTCCTCAGGCCTACATTTCGCCGAGCCTGTATGCGACCAAAGCCGAGACGGGCAAGGTTGTTCCGACCTGGAACTACGAGGTGTTCAACGTCTACGGACAACTGACGATCCACGATGACCGTGACTGGGTGCTCAACCTGGTCACCAACTTGACCAACCGTCACGAGCAGAGCCGGGCGCAACCGTGGCAGGTGACCGATGCTCCCGACAAGTACGTGGCAGCCCAGCTGAGGGCGATCGTCGGCGTGGAGCTGGTGATCTCCCGCGTTGAAGGTAAGGCCAAGATGTCGCAAAACCAGCCCGATCGAAACCGGGCCGGCGTCGTTGCAGGCCTGGGGAACTCACCGTCAGCCGGCGATCGCCTTACCGCCGAGCGGATCGCTGCACGCGACCTCCCCAGCTATCCCGATTGACCCCGGATAACCAGTAGCGGCGAGGTGTGCGCTCAGCGCGCTCCACGAACCAGCCGGCCGGGGCGTGCGCCGGTGTCGACGCCGTCGCGGCGGGTGACGACGCCGTTGACGATCGTCGCGCTGTAACCGGAGGCGCCCTGGACGAGTCGGTGACCGCCGGCCGGCAGGTCGTGGGCCATCCGTGGGGGATGCAACGTGAGCGCATCGATGTCGATCACGTTGACGTCGGCCTTCTTTCCGACGTCGATGACACCGCGATCGGAGAGCCCGAACAGCTGCGCGGTGTCGTGGGACTGCTTGCGGATGACGTACTCCAGCGGCAGCTTCTCACCGCGACGGCGATCGCGCGCCCAGTGCGTCAGCAGGAAGGTGGGATACGAGGCGTCACAGATCATGCTGCAGTGCGCGCCGCCGTCGGACAGTCCGACCACGCCCGCAGGATGGGTCAGCATCTCACGGATCGCGTCATGGTTGCCGTAGGAGTAGTTGTAGAACGGCAGCATCAGCATCGACGTCGCGTCGGACTCGAGCATCAGGTCGTAGAGCGTGGCCAACGGATCCTCGCCGCGGTCGGCGGCGATTTTCTCGACGGTGCGTTCATCGGTCGGCTCGTAGTCGGGGGGATCACCCAGCGCGTAGAGCCGGCCAAGCGAGTATTGAACGAGGGCGAACATGTTGTCGAACAGCAGGCTCGGGTCCGGCGCCAGATCGCTCTCAGACAGGATCGCCGCCTTGACGGCGGGATCGGCGAGACGCTGCGCCAGCTCCTCGCGGCTGCATTCGGCCTTCAGCCGACGGAAGGTCGGGCGGTGGGTGAACGCGTGATGCCCGGGAAAGCCGAACAGCATGCCAAACGGCCGCGCGGCGATCTGGGGATACAACCGACTGCCCGCCGCGTGAGCGGCCGCCGAGATGTCAAGCTGTTCGCGCCAGAGGTCCGGGGCGGCGTCAACCTGGATCATGCCGAACGAAATCGGCCGGTCGATCTCGGCGCCCAGACGCTGCATCCACTCCAGTTCCTTCTTGGGCGCGATGATGTCCTCACCCGCCACTCCCTGAGGAGCCAGCTCGAAGACAGCCTGGCCACCCGCCGCCATGGCCCGGCCGAGTCCGAACAGCTCGTCCTCTGCGGCATAGGTTCCAGGAACCGGCTCGCCGTCGATTGCCCTGTGACCGATGGTTCGTGAGGTCGAGAAGCCCAGCGCGCCGGCCTCGACGGCCTCCTGCACGAGGCGCGCCATCGCCGCAATGTCATCAGGAGACGCGGGCTTGTTTCGGGCGCCGCGCTCGCCCATCGCATAGGCGCGGACCGCGCCATGGGCTACCTGGCTGCCCACGTCAACGGCGAATTCCTGCTTTCCGATGACATCGAGGTATTCGGGGTAGCTCTCCCAGCCCCACGAGATGCCCTCGGTGAGCGCGGTGCCGGGAATGTCCTCGACACCCTCCATCAGGCCGATCAGCCAATCTTCTTGGCCCGGCCGCACCGGCGCGAAACCGACGCCGCAGTTGCCGGCGACGATCGTGGTCACACCATGTCCGCTCGACGGCTCCAGCAGGCTGTCCCAGCTGACCTGACCGTCGTAGTGGGTGTGGATGTCCACAAATCCCGGCGCGACGATCTTTCCTGTTGCGTCGATCGTCTCGGCGGCGTCGCCTTCCAGTGGCAGATCGCCGGGCCCGCGGCGACGAACCTCGACGATCTTGCCGTCCTTGACAGCCACATCGGCATCAAATCGATCCGCACCCGTTCCGTCCACAACGGTGCCGCCCGTGATCTTGAGGTCGAACACGATTACTCCCTGAATGCCGTGCCAGCCGTTACTGTGGTCAATGTAACACCGTTACAGACCGATGGCGCCGCCTCAGGAAGGGCGAACCGTGACGCACGCAGCGCAGGCCGGCTCCACGGTCAGCGACCCGGCCCACGTCCGCGGAGAGGATGCGATCGGCGCGCCGCCGAAGCGCCCCACGCTGGTGCCGGCGGAGCGCTACTACTCCGCGGCCTTCGCACAGCTCGAGGTACAGCGGATGTGGCCGAAGGTGTGGCAGGTCGCGTGCACCGTCGACCACGTCGCCGAACCCGGCGACTACTTCGAATACCGTTGCGGCCCATATTCGATACTCATCGTTCGCGGGGACGACGACGAGCTTCGCGCATTCCAGAACGTATGCCGCCACCGCGGTAACTCACTGTGCGCCGGTTCCGGTTCGGGCGTGCGTGAACTGCAGTGCGGGTACCACGGTTGGACGTGGGATCTTCGCGGCTCTCTCAAACGGGTCCCCCACCGCAAGGGATTCGGAACACTGCAGATGTCGGAGTTTCCGCTGTTCGCGGTCAGCGTCGACACATGGGAACGGCTCGTCTTCGTCAACCTCGACGTCAATGCAATGCCGTTGATCGACTACTTGGAGGCGATGCCGCAGGACGTCGCCTGGTGCGGGCTCGGCGACTTCCGGTGCTACGCCACCATGACCATCGAGGTCGACGCGAATTGGAAGACGATCGCCGATGGCTACAGCGAGACCTATCACATACAGATCTTGCATCCCGAGTTGCACAGGTGCATGGACGATGTGTATGCGCCGCAAGTGATTTGGGGTCACACCGGCAAGTCCGAGCAACTCTACGGCCTAGCGAGCCCACACATCAAGGAACCGCTAACCGACGGTGAGGTGTGGGACGCGTATGTCTGCACCCAAGGGGCTTTGATGGGGGTTGCGGAGGACACGCCGTTCCCGGTTGATGAGCTTGAGCCGGGTAAGTCGGTTGCCGACGTGATCGCCGAGCGCACAAGAGCTTTCGCCGCCGACCGCGGTGTCGACTTGAGCTGGGCCGGTACCGACCAGATGATGCGGCTGCACCAGTACAACGTGTTCCCGAACATGACGCTGCTGGTCAATGCCGACCACCTGACCGTCATGACCTCGCATCCCGGGCCGGACCCCGATCACGGCGAACTGGTGATGATCTTGTGGACGCGGATGCCGCCCGGCGCGCCGCGAACCAAGCCGGCCGATGTGCGGATGAAGGCCGACGAGGCACAGCCCGGTCTGGTGTTGACTCAGGACATCACGGTGTTGGCGGGACTTCAGCGCGGCCTGCACCAGCCGGGGTTGACGCACTTGACGCTGTCCAATGAGGAACGGCGCGTGATCAATATTCACCGCAACCTCGAACGCTACATCGAGCTACCCGAGTCCGACCGCATCACCGGGGGTGAGACTCCTGACAGCCCCGCAGCGCAGAACCGTCGGTAGTCCCAAAGGCGAACGGGCGCAGGAGGTCATCAGCGCCGAGGTGATCCTTGACACCGCGGCTCGTCTGATCGAACTCCACGGCGTGGAGGCATTCACGATGCGCGGTCTCGCCGAGCAACTCGGGGTGGCAGTCACCTCGATCTACTGGCATGTCGGGGGGCGGGACAAACTCTTCGACAGCCTGGTCGACCGATTGCTCAGCCAGATGGCGAATCTTCCCATCGAGGGTGACACCGCGGTGGAACGCATTGCGTCACTTGCGCACTCCCAGCGCACGGCACTGATTGAACGACAACACCTTCTCGAGATCGCGCACGAGCGCGACCGGACGCCGATGTTGTTCCTGCCGATTCAGCAGATGTTGGCAGCGCAGCTGGCCGAACTGGGTGTGACCGGACCGGACGCCGCACTGGTCCTGCGAGCGGTGCAGGTTCACGTCATTTCGTCGGCGCTCATGCAATTCTCGGCTATCCGCGGAGCCGACCACGATGAGGAGGACCCCTCACTCTGGGCCGATGACTGGCCCGACCAGTCGCTCGTGGAGGCGCTGCAATCCCCGACCGACTATGACGCAGTTTTCGAATACGGACTCAACGCACTACTGGCGCCACTGATCAGCGCCCCCTGCACTGCGCCCCAAGAATCCTCCAAGACGTCCGCCGCAACCTGATAAAGGTCCAACAGCAGCGAAAGGGCAGAACTTGAAACGCCTGATCGCCGGCCTGGCAACTACTGTGCTGCTCTCAGGCAGCGTCGTCGGAGTCGTGGGAAGCGCGGGCATCGCCCAGGGCAAGCCCGCTCCTGTGCCGCTGAACGCGTGGCCCGGGTGTCCGGACGATCACCCGGAGGGGCCATGTCACTGGTGTCCAGGGGACCCCCCGGTGCAGACCGGCAACCTTCGAGTGAACCCAGTGGTGTGGAACCCCAATGTCTGCCACACCTACTGGTACGTCTATTTCGGCCAAGGCAATGTCGCTCAAAACATTTGGGAAGGCGATGCCCCACCCCCGCCGCCTCCGCCGCCGCCACCCGGCCTCAATTTCTGCCCCATCCCGCCGTGGTGTCCGTGACGTAGCCGTCGAAGCGACGCAACCTAATCGCCCTTGAGCCGGATCTTCCAGCGGACGAACGTCGCATAGCCGAAGGACAGCAGGGCGAGCATGCCCATGTTGAACGTCCACATCTTCGGGGTGTGTTGCCAGAACGAACCTTTGGCCGCCGGCGGCTTGGGGACCAGCTTGGTCAGGTCCACCGTCGAGGCTGAGGCAGCAAAGCCCCACCGGGCCGGCGTGAGCCAGGACAGTTGGTCGATGACGAACCGGTCCGCAACGGGGATCATGCCGCCGCAGAACACCAGCTGCGAAACGACCAACACCACCAGCATCGGCATGATCTGCTCATTGGACCGGGCCAGCGAGGACAGCGCCAGCCCGAGGACGGTCGCGGCGACGGCGGTTCCCGCGACACTCAGGAACAGTCCGAGGCTCGCGTTGCCGACCACCACATGGCCTTGTGTGGGGCCGCCTTTGCCGTACACAACGATCGCCACCAGGATCGCCGACTGGATGATCGCCGCGGTGGCGTACACCCCGATCTTGGCGAACAGATATGCCGTCGTCGACAACCCCACCGCCTGCTCGCGGCGAAAGATGGCCCGCTCGCCGATCAGGTCCCGAATCGTCAGGGCGGTCCCCATGAAGACCGCACCCATGCACAGCAGCACCAGAATCTGGTCTGGCTCGGTGGGCGCGTCGCCTAACGGGTTCGGTATACCGAAGCCCACGCTCCCGGGCACGGCGAGCGACAGCACACCGACGATCACCGGCAGCAGCGCCAGGAACACGAAGTAGCCGCGGTCCGCCATGACGAGCCGTACCTGCCGGCGGCCGATTGTGGAGAACTGCCGCCGCAGGCTCGTATGGACCGGCTTGCCCAAGTCCGACGGCTGTTCCGTCTCCGGCGGCGCCGGTGGCGGGTCGGCCTGCTTCAGGAATCGCTGATTCGCCGCATCGGGGTCGGCGCCCACCTTCGTGAAGATGTCGGCCCAGTTCGTCGTGCCCATTGCCCGCCCCATCCCGCTCGGCGGCCCGCAGAACGCCGTCTTTCCACCGGGAGCCAACAGCAGCACCTGATCGCACACGTCCAGATACGTCAGCGAATGCGTCACCACCACGACCACGCGGCCGGCATCGGCGAGCTGACGCAACATCGTCATCACCTGGCGGTCCAGCGCGGGATCCAGACCAGACGTGGGCTCGTCGAGGATCAGCAGCGACGGTCCGGTCAGCAATTCCATCGCCACCGAAGCCCGTTTGCGCTGGCCGCCGGAGAGCCTGTCCACTCGTGTCTGCGCGTGCCGCGTCATCTCGAGTTCCTCGAGCACCTGCGCCATCACCTCGCGCCGATCTTGCTTGGTGGTGTCCGGCGGTAACCGCAACTCGGCCGCGTAGCCCAGAGCCTGGTCAACGGTGAGCTGCCTATGCACGACGTCGTCTTGAGGCACCATCCCGATGCGACTGCGCAACGACGCGTACTCACCGTGGACGTCGTGCCCCTCGAACGACACTTTCCCACGGGTGGGATTCGTGGTGCCGACGATCACTTTGGCCAACGTCGACTTGCCCGCACCCGACGGACCGATCACCGCGGTCAGCGTTCCCGGCCGCGCGGAGAACGAGACGTTGTTCAACAGCGTAAGTCTGTGCTCGATCATCAGGCTGATGTGCCGGACCTCCAAACCGCCTGTGCGAACGTCGGATTCGGTTTCAGTGCGATGAACCAGGGTGTCATTGCGGAATACCAGGTCGACGTTGCCGATCGTCACCACGTCGCCCTCGCGCAGCAGCGCCGCATCGACCCGGCTGCCGTTGACGAACGTCCCGTTGATGCTGCGCGCGTCCAGGATCTCGACGCCATCGGGGCTGGGCACCAATGTCGCATGATGACGCGACGCCAGCACATCGGGGACCACGATGTCGTTGTCGGTGGCGCGGCCGATCGTGCTGGTGCCCGCCCGCGGTGCCGGCGAAGGGCCGCGCAGAATCCGGATCATGCTCGTTGCCAGATTCGATCCGTCGCCGCCACTGCGCCTGGCTACAGGCCTCATCTGTGTGGACGTCTGAGAGTTGGATTGCGACGCCGGTTGTGAAACCTGCTGTTGCGTCAGGCGCGACACCGGCTGCGGGTCGCTGGGCGGTCGAACGGGCTTGGGAATGCTCGGCGGCCGGCCGACGGCACCCGTGTGGCGCCCGACCTCGAACGTCAGCCTCGGCCCGTCCGGGTTACTGATGTTGATGCTCTGCCCGTCCCTGATGTCCACCGAAGACACCCGTCGGCGGTCAACGAACATTCCGTTCAGGCTGCCGTTGTCGATCGCCATCCACCGGCCGTGGTCGAAGCGCAAAACGATGTGCGCCCGTGACACCAGCGGATGGGCCACCCGAAAGTCGGCTTGCAGGTCACGTCCAATGACCACGTCATGGCCCGGCGCAAAGGTGCGTCGCGACCCGTCGGTCCTAACAGTCAGCGCGGGCATTGGGGGACCCCCCTGCTTAGATGCGACTTACGACGCACAATTAACTCCGGCAACTTTGCTTAACAGAAGTCACATTTACAACACAACGCGGTAACGGTTCACACTCTTAGGCGTTTCTTATCCCGGTTACCGTGCAGTCTCCGTGCGACGCTTACCGGTTCGCCGCGAGGCCGCCGACCCCGATTCGTCAAGCGAGCAGGACTTCGTGTCGGAGGATCTGACGCCCGGCGAGCACACACTGGGGCTGGAGTTCACCCGGGAGGACGCCAGGAGCACGGCGAATCGCTGGGCACCGCCACCCTTTACGTCGCCAAGAGTCCGATGCGCGCCCAGATCGGCAAGTTCACCCTCGCCGGCCATGGAGCGTGCGTCGGATTCGACAGCGGCGACAGCGTCAGAGCGATATCAGAACCCCGGCACCGGTGGCACCATTCTTGGTGTCGCCCCGGCAGATTAGCGGCTCCCGGGGTTCGTCGCGTTGGCCGGCGCCTCGGGTACAGTCTCGGAGAGCTCCTGCGTCGCTGCCCAGCTCGCCAGCATCTTCAGCCCGTCGTCGGACGGCGATCCCGGCTGTGCGGTATAGCTGAACATGATGAGCCCGGGATCGGCGGACAGTTCCATTCCCTCGTAAGTGAGTTCCAGGTCCCCCACGATGGGATGATGGAGTCGTTTGACGCCAGTGCGGTGCAAACGAACGTTATGTGCTGCCCACCGGATGCGGAAATCATCACTGCGAGTAGAGAGTTCGCCGATCAAGTTGGACAGTGCTTTGTCGTAGGGATTACGTCCGGCCGCACCGCGCAGAATGGCGACGGTGTTGTCGGCAACCTGGTCCCACTCACGGTAGAAGTCCTGCGAGCGCGGGTTAAGGAACATGAACCGGGCGCTGTTCACCGGACGCACCGCATCAACGAACATCTCGGAATACAGCACGTACCCCAGCCGGTTCGCGGCGAGGAAATCGAGGTGGTCATTGTGCACCCACGCGGGCGCACCGATCATCGCGTCTAGCACTCGCTGCACGCTAGGCCGCACGCGCGCTGTCACGGGCCGGCGGCGAGTCTGCGGCGTTGCATTGGCTGTTCGGGCTAGGTCGAAAAGATGAGCTTGCTCTGCCTCGTCGAGTTGCAGAGCGTGTGACAGCGCGTCGAGCACGCTGTCGGACACCCCTTGGAGGTTTCCGCGCTCGAGTCGGGTGTAGTAGTCCACGCTGACGCCCGCCAATAGCGCCACCTCCTCGCGGCGCAAGCCCGGGACCCGGCGGTTGCCGCCGTAGATGGGCAGGCCGGCCTGCTGCGGAGTGATCCTGGCTCGGCGAGTCTTCAGAAACTCGCGAACGTCGTTGCGGTGGTCCACAAAACCACCGTAAGCGTCTTAAGCGGACGCTGGGGGGTTCTGCCATTACCTGGAACGGCAGGCACTGTTTGGGGGCGGGGGTCGAGCGTTCACTGTTCTCAACGGCACTCGTAAACCGTCCGCGCGTGTGTCGTCCCCGAGTCGACCGCCAGGTGCCGATCGAGGACGACACCAACCACCGAAAGGAACTCCAGTCATGCGAGCAACAGTGATGTACCAAGCCGGCGATGTGCGGGTCGAGAATGTGGCCGACCCCGCGCTGCGGGAACCCACCGACGCCATCGTGCGGATCACCCGGTCGTGTATTTGCGGCAGCGATCTATGGCCCTACCGGTCGATGGCGCCAAGCAGGGATGCCGTCGCATGGGCCACGAGTTCATCGGCGTAGTGGACGACCTCGGCTCCGATGTGTCAGGCCTCAAGCGCGGTGATCTGGTGGTTTCGCCGTTCGTGTGGGCCGACAACACTTGTGACTTCTGCACCGAGGGTCTGCACACCTCGTGCCGCCACGGCGGAGGTTGGGGCGAGCCGGGTGTGGACGGAGGTCAAGGCGAGGCGGTTCGTGTTCCACAGGCGCAGGGCACTTTGGTCAACCTTCCGGTCGAAGCCGATTCTGCGCTGATGCCCTCACTGCTGACGCTGTCGGACGTGTTTTGCACCGGTCACCACGGCGTGAAAACCGCGCGGGTGCAACCCGGTCATTCGGTAATCGTCGTCGGCGACGGCGCAGTCGGACTCTGCGCGGTGCTGGCCGCCAAACGACTGGGCGCCGAGCAGATCATCCTGATGGGCCGCCATAGTGACCGCACCGATCTTGGTCGGGAGTTCGGCGCCACCGACGTCGTCGCCGAGCGCGGCGACGAAGGCATCGAGAAGGTCCGCGCGTTGACCCGGGGTGACGGCACCCACGCCGTCGGTCGAGTGCGTCGGCACCGAACAATCACTGGCCACCGCATTCGGCGTGGTACGCGACGGCGGCGTCGTCAGCCGGCTTGGCGTATCGCAGTACACCCAGGTGCCGATGGGATTCGACACCATGTTCCGCAACATCACCCTCACCGGGGGTGCCGCGCCCGCGCGCGCCTACATCGAAGAACTAATGCCCGACGTGCTGGAAGGCACAGTCGAGCCAGGGCGAGTGTTCGACTGCACCATCGGCCTGGCCTAGGTGCCGGACGGATACCGCGCGATGGCCGATCGCAAAGCCCTGAAGGTGCTCATTGAGCCGTGACAGCGACACGCAAAGTCAGGGAGAAGCCATGGCCGAGTGGACATCCGACGAATTAACCCGGATAGGCGACGCTCAGGAGATGCACGTCGCCGCCGCCCGCCGCGACGGAACGCTGCGCACGCCGGTGATTGTGTGGATGGTTCGGCTGGACGACGACCTGTACACAAGATCGGTCAACGGTCCGGACGCCGCATGGTTTCGCGGCACCCGGGCACACCACCAAGGCCACATCACCGCCGGCGGCGTCGACAAGGACGTCACCTTCGTCGACGTTGACGCAGATGACCCGATCAACGCCGAGATGGACGCCGCCTACCATACCAAGTACCACCGCTATTCAGGTCCTGTCGCGAGCATCACGAGTCCGCTGGCGCGCTCGGCAACACTCAAACTCATTCCCCGGCAATAAATCACGAAAGGGAACATCAGCATGAAACACGTAAACCTGCGCGATCTCGACGTCGCCCGAATCGGGTTGGGCGCCATGGGCATGTCGACCGCGTTCACCGGAGCCGGCAGTGACGACGCCGAGTCGATTCGCACAATTCACCGCGCACTCGACCTCGGCGTCACGCTCATCGACACCGCCGAAATCTATGGGCCCTACGTCAACGAGGAACTCGTCGGTCGCGCCTTGGCGGGGCGTCGCGATCAAGCGGTCCTTGCTACGAAGTTCGGCCTGGTCTCTCACGCCGGTGCCGGCACGTGGACGCTGGACAGCACGCCTGCGAACATCCGCACCGCGGTGGAGGGCTCGTTGAGGCGGCTACATACGGACTACATCGACCTCTACTACCAGCACCGTGTCGATCCGAACACGCCGATCGAGGACACCGTCGGCGCACTGGCCGAGTTGGTCGCTGAAGGCAAGGTGCGTCACATCGGTCTGTCTGAGGCCGGTCTGGACACGATCCGCCGTGCCAATGCGGTGCATCCCATCGCCGCGTTGCAATCCGAATACTCGCTGTGGACACGCGACCCCGAGCCTGCCGTCCTGCCGCTGCTGCGGGAACTCGGCATCGGGTTCGTGCCGTACTCCCCGCTGGGCAAGGGCTTCCTGACCGGAGCGATCCGCTCCACCGATCAGTTCGACGACAAAGACTTCCGCGCGACCAATCCGCGGTTCACCGGCGAGAACTTCCAGCGCAACCTGCGCATCGCCGACGAGGTCACCGCGATCGCCGCCGACGTCGGCGCCACACCCGCACAGGTGGCCATCGCGTGGCTGCTGACCAAGGGCGACGACATCGCACCGATCCCTGGGACGAAACACGTTGCGCGGCTGGAGGAGAACGTCGGGGCTGACTACGTGGATCTGACCACCGAACAGGTCACCAAGCTCGACAACCTCACCCCTGCCACTGGTGATCACCACAACGAACAACAGATGCAGATGATCGGACGCTGAGCATATGGAACTCCAAACCAAGCAACCGTCCACTAAGGGACCGGCCGAGTTGTTCACCGGTGACGTTTATTTCGACGTCATCGCCAAAGGCGACGAGCCTTCGCGCATGCGGGTAAACGCAGTGCGCTTCGCGCCGTGTGCACGCACAGCGTGGCACACCCATGCCGTCGGTCAGACGCTGCACGTCACCGAAGGACTCGGACTGGTCCAGTCCCGCGGAGGTCAACTGATCGTGATGCACCCGGGAGACACCGTCTACACCCCGCCCGGCGAATGGCACTGGCACGGTGCCGCGCCCGAGCATTTCATGACCCACCTGGCGATGTGGGAGGCTCCTGCCCCGGACTCCGGGCTGCCGGAAACCGAATGGGGCGAGCACGTCACCGACGACGAGTACCGCGCCGCGGCGGAGGCCTGAGCATGGCGAACCCGTCAATCCACCGAGCACTGACTGGCCACTAGGCTGGGTACCCTTAGATGAGAGGACACCACCACCACGCCCGATGCGGCCAATGCCGGGGACACCACATCACCCGCACTTCCCAGAAATCGCCGCCGTGCTACCCAACTTGCAGCATCGGGCAGAAGGGTTCCCGACATGAAACAGCCGACAGAGCATTATCTTGCGATCCGGATGGCAGAACTGGCGCGCGCCCTGGCCGTGCCGCGCACGATCGAGGACATCCTTTCCGACGTGACCTCGGCCGCGGTGGAACTCATCCCCGGGGTAGACAGCGCGGGAATACTGGTGGTCGCCAAGGACGGGTACCAGTCCCTCGCCGGCACCTCCGAGCTACCCCATGATCTCGACGAACTGCAGGTGAAGTTCAACGAAGGCCCCTGCATGCAGGCGGCGCTTAAGGACACCGTTGTGCGCACCAACGATTTCCGGACCGAACAGCGCTGGCCCCGATACACTGCCGCGGTTGTCGAAGCCGGCATCCTGAGCGGCCTGTCGTTCAAGCTCTACACGGCCGATCGGACCGCCGGCGCGCTTAATCTTTTCGGGTTCGAGCCGACCGTCTGGGATCAACAAGCCGAGACGGTCGGCGCAGTGCTCGCGGCACATGCCGCCGCGGCGATTCTGGCTAACCGGCATGGGCAGCAGCTCGAAGCGGCACTGTTGACCAGGGACCGCATCGGCCAAGCCAAAGGCATAGTCATGGAACGATTCAGCGTCGACGACGTACGTGCCTTCGAAATGCTCAAGCAACTGTCCCAAGAGGCCAACACGAAACTCACCGATATCGCGCAGCGGGTTATCGATACCGCCCAGAAGTGATCGGCGGTCGGGATTGGCGGCGGTGCGCCTTGCGCACCGCGCCCACACTATCCGCGAGAAGTGCTCGCTAGGAATACATTTCACACAATGGTTTGCCAGCCCGTCGAGTCGGGTAGATCGCCGCTATGCCGGATGGGAGATTCGCGTTCCGCATCAGCACTCCGTACCGAATCGCGGCTCTGCCGTTCGGTATAACACCTTCTTTCTGTAAAAGTTCGTGCCGGTTCTGGTCGCCTGTCTGCCCGCTTCGGGCCATGGCACGTCGAGACGGCACTGGACAACATCGTCGACGCCGCCATTACCGGTGCCGGCGTCATTACCGCGCCGGAAGGTTCAGCACCCGCGGGGACGGTTCACCCTTGTCGGTGACATAAACCTCGGTGACATAGACATTCCCGGCGGTGTCTACTGCGACATTCTTGGGATCGGTGAGGCAGGTGAACGGCAATTCAATTGGCGAGGCCGAACCGGCCGCCAGCTTCAGCACCCGGCCGTACTTCTGGCGTTGGTTGTAATAGTGGAGGTAGTCAGTGACGTAGACGTTGCCGGCGGTGTCCGCCGCCACACCGTTGAGCTCGTTGAGTCCGGTAAACGGCAACTCAATTGGCGAGGCCGAACCGGCCGGCAGCTTCAGCACCCGACGGTGACGGGTGTCGTTGTCGACGACGTACACACTGCCGGCCATGTCCACCGCCACACCCTGGGGGTTCCCGAGGCCGTTGAACGGCAACTCAATTGGCGCGGTCGAACCACTCGGCAGTTTCAGCACGCGGCGGTGATAGCTGTCAGTGACGTATACGTTGCCCGCGGCATCGACCGCCACACCGTAGAGCGTCGCGTCGGTGAACGGTAACTCACTTTGCGCCGTCGAACCGGCCGCCAACTTCAGCACCCGCGGGATATTGCCTTGGGGCCCTTGGTGGTTGTCGGTGACGTAGACGCTGCCCCCTTTATCCGCCGCCACACCGAAGACCCCATCCAGGCCGGTGAACGGCAACTCCCTCGGCGAGGTCGAACCGGCCGCCAACTCCAGCACCCGACTGGGGTATAGATCGGTGACGTAGAGGTTGCCCGCGGCATCGACCGCCACCTCGCCTGCTGTCTTGAGGCCGGTGAACGGCAGCACAACCTGACGCGACGAGGACCCTGCCGCCGGGGAACATGACGGGCCCGGCTCCTTCGGGGAACATGACGGCAGGACCAGCATGCCGGCAACGATGCCCACGATCACCACTGTGAAACTCCGCGACACAATCTGCTCCCGATCAGGACCCGATGCAGCACCCAGGTAGCTAAGTCTGACAGCGCCCGGCGGACGCGGGCAGTAATTTCGCGGCTTTGGTCAGCGCCGGCTAGTCGCTCGGCATAAGTGGACAGCAGCGCAACCTTGACATTCCTGGAACCACCTGGGCTCCTGCGGATTCGGGAGTGCTCTATCTGTGACGATCACCGTGGGCCGCGCGGCTGGGTCCACGCTTGTGTCCCAAAGGGGATCGTGCTGACGATGCTCCAGTCCCAGTCGCGTTCGGGGCCGTGCTGGATAACGAGGCTGACCGCACCGATGTTGATGTCGCACACGGGCAGCTGCGTGCCGAGCGCTTCAATGATGGGCTTGGCGGGCTGGCTAGACGTGCTGTAAAAGACAGTGATGTGCGGTCTCCAGCGCGTGGGCTCGCCCTCCGGTGCTGGCTGCCCGGTGGTCTGATGGGTAGCCGAGCGCACGGCGTTGTAGATCGCCATCAGCGTATCGGCAGCTGTGACACCGAGCATGACGGCTTCGGGATGGTAGAGGACCTTACCGAGAGTGACGGCGGCTGGAGACGTGTTGGCGAGAAGGTCCGCGGCTGTCTCGGTCATCTGCCGCAGCTTGTCTGGCGAGAAGTCGGCGGCCGGCCCGGCGAAGAGCGTGGTGATGTGCAGCCATCGCAGCGGGGTCATGTACAACCCGTCGAATCCTGCTAGTCGGTGCTGTGCCTGGCGGGCCAGGCTCACGACCTCGGGATAATCGCGCATCAGCATGTGCCAGGACACGGCACCCTCGCCCGGTGCCGGCTGGGGCCGGTTCTGCCAGCGGTCGGTCATCCAGTCCGGCAGACTCATCCGGCCCTCCGTACGCCGTCGCTCCTCACAGACTTGTCGTCGACTCCAGGCACGCGGTCAAGGCCGTCCGCATCTCGCCGCTGCCGAGGATCTTGTAATGACCCGTGCCCGCCACTACTTGATCGATGTCCGCCGAGATATGTGCGGCGATCATGTAGGAGTCGAGCAGTGGTACCACGTCGTCAGTCGGATCGTGCAGGATCCGGACCCGCACCGATGTCGGTAGGCCGAGAGTCGTGACGTCCCAATGTGATACAGGCATGCCATCCAGGCGCTCCACTTCACGGCGGATGTGCTTGACCAAACCTGGCGGTATACCCCGTTGGGCCGCCCAGCGGTCGAGTACGCCCGACAGCGAACACGCTGGAGCGAGGAGAAGCAAACTGCGCACGTTGTCGTCATCGGACTCTGCGATCGCGGAGACGGCGGCGATCGCCGCAAACGAGTGGGCGACAACAGTGTGAATGCTCGGAAAGCGTTGCAGTACTGCGATAGTGGCGCTTGCGTATTCTATCATCGTCGCATGCGAACCCGGTGAGACACCGTGTCCCGGAGCGTCAAAGCAAACCGCCGACTCGCCCCTTTCCAGCGCCGCAGCCACCACGGTTGACATCGTGGTGCTGTCGGCCCCCCATCCGTGCAGCGCAAGGACGGTCGGTTCGTCACCTCCCCACACGTACGCGGCGGCGACCCGGGGTACCCCATCCAGTTCTACGCGGCTGGCACCCAAGGGACACAGGTCATCCGGGAAGGTGCCAAGGCCGCGGGTGTTGATGAAGATTTTCGTCTGCACGTACCCGGCGAGTCGCGGCACAATCCGATGTGCGTGCGTCAGGCCACGGGCCAACACCAAACCGGCGCTCATGCTGCTTCCATCGTCACCGCATCGGCGCGTTGCATCGGATGCGTCGCATATAGCCCCGAGACGGGATCATAGAATCGGCAGTTGCGCAGGATATTCCAGAGTTTACGCACAGTCGCCTTCTCTATCCGCATCATGCCCGGATAAGCCTGCGCCAGCGCCGCTTGGGCCTTAGGCAGATTGTAGAACGGCACGGCAGGCGAAACGTGGTGTGCGGTGTGGACCGAGATATTGTGCGTCAGGAACAGCAGCCACCGCGGATACATGTAGTCCGTGGTCACCAGCAACCTGCTTGCGTTGCGCGTCCAGTGCTCGGTGGTCAGGTACGGGATGTCCTCGGCGCTGTGATGCATCAGTGTCGTGATACTGAACCAAACGTGGGTTGCAAACCACGGCGCTACGAAGTAGAGCAGCAGGCCCTGCCACCCGGTGAAGTAGGTCAGCGTTGCGATGTAGGCGCCCCCGGCCAGGGCAACCACTACCAACGACCGACGCGCGTCCCGGCGCATCTCCTTCTTTGGAAAGTACGAGGGCCGCAGACCGGATTGCAGCCAGTGGTGGATCGTGCCAAACCACACTGCCCAGGTGCGAACACTGATGTAGATCATCCGATCCCGCAACGACATACGGCGGTAGACCGCCTCCGGAATCGGCGCCCAATCGGTGTCCAACTCCAGACTGTTGGTGTGGGCATGATGCAGATTGTGAACATGACGCCAAGCGTGAAACGGGTACAGCAGGTGCAGCAGTGTCAGCTGTCCGACCAGGAAGTTCAACCGCCGATTTCGGGAGAACGACCCGTGGCCACACTCGTGGGCGATGCAGTGCAGCCCCCAGCCGCCCAAGCCGGCGATGACAGCCAGCGGTGCGACCAGATACCAACGATCGAAGACAGCCATCGCGACGATCGCCCCGACATACGCCGATAAGCTGGCCGCCAGACCCACGAATCCGCGTACCAGTGACGGCCGCAGATACTCCCTGGGTATTGCGGCGGTGATTTTCGCACCGTCGAGAGCATCGCTCTTCTCGATGAAGTCCTTGAACCGTGGATCAGGATCCGTGAGGGTTATGGACTTTGGCATGACACTTCTCCTTCTAGTTTGCGCTTGTGACTCAGCAGCGCTCAAGCAGCAGTTCGCCCGCGAGGTGATCCGCGAGCTCGTCGATCGTCTCGTGGTCGAACAGAATTCCCGGCGACAGTCGACGCTCGACGACCTTCTCCAAAGCACCCGACACCTGAACCGCTGACCGCGAGTCCAGGCCGTACGCGTCGAACGGCTTGGCCGTGTCAACCTCTGCCTCGGTGATTTTCACCATGCGCGCCAACTCGGCGACCAACCACGCGCGCATCTTCTCGTGCGTCAGCGGACCTTCGATGGTGGCGGCTCTCTTCTTTCCGAACATTGTTCAACTTTCCTTTCTTTTTGTCTCGATGGGTGTCATCGAGGAGGTACGGTTTCGTCGCAGCCGGCTGTTGATCTTCTGGCGGTCCGGCATCTTCAGGGACCAGACCACCCCTGCCTTCGCGAGCGCGGCAATAACCCAGCCGCTGAGATCCGGTTCCCACCAACGCATCGCGTGTCGGTAAGCGCCTGGGAACGCGTGATGGTTGTTCTGTAAGCCCTCGCCGAAAGTCAAGACGGCTACCGGCCAGTTGTTGGCGCTGTCATCTTTGGTGGCGAACGGCCGCGATCCGATCATGTGGCTGACGGATCCAACGCACCACGCCGCCTGGTTGGCGATGAACACCCGCGCCAGTCCGCCAAAGATGAAGCCGGAGAATGCTGCCGCGGCGGTACCGCCGATGGCGAAGCCGAGGACTGCCGGCAGAAGCAGGCTTGCCAACGCCCAGATGGGATACGTCCGGTTGTAGAAGTACAGGCGGCGATCCCGCACCACGTCGGGTGCGAAGACGGTCACCCGGGACTCCTGATCGCTGAACATCCACGGAACATGGGCGTACCAAAGGCCTTTCAGCTTTCCCGTAAACCCGTGGCCGCTGAGGTTCGGCGAATGTGGATCGCCCTCTTCGTCGGAGAATCGGTGGTGGCGGCGGTGTGTGCTCACCCAGAACAGAACAGGGCCTTCAAGGGCCATCGAGCCGGTGATCATCAACACGCCCTCGAAGAACGGGGATGTCTTGAACGACTTGTGCGCGAGGTAGCGATGGAACCCGATACTGACGCCGAACATCTGAATCGCGTAAAACACCGCGAAAAGTGTGTAGTCAAGAGCACTGACCTTGCCGGTGAACACCAGGTACATCGCGATCGCGATCCCGATGGCCGGTATCCCGATGGTGACCGCAGCGACGACGCGTTTGGCGCGAGCGCTCTTCGGGTTCAGTTGCACGATCGCCCGAGCCAGCGATTCTTCCTTGGCGACGGAAGCAGCGGGCGCACTGCTCGTTTCGAGCTTCATGCTCTTTCTCCTTGCGTGTCACTCGAGGAATTGAGGTACCGAACGTTGCGGACCAGTCCGGCGTGGTCGAGCAGGCGGATGAAGTCTCCGACCAGATCCAGCTGCCACCAGTGCCGGCGGGTGAGCGCGAGACTGGGCCGAGCGTGATGGTTGTTGTGCCATGACCCGCCCATGGTCGGCGGTGCAAGAACTCCGATGTTGCGGCTCTCGTCACGGCCATGGAACTCCCTATTGCCGATCGTGTGGCCCAGCGAGTTCACCACCCACGTCGCATGGTCGAGAGCGAAGATGCGGGCAAAGCCGCCCCACAGGATTCCTCCGACGAGCCCATGCAGCGATTGGGTCGCAAGACCACCGATGACACCCGGGCCCACGATGCCGAGTAGCACCAGCATGAAGTATTGCTGGTTGATCTTCATCACCAGGCGATCCTGTAGCCAGTCGCGGGTGTGCCGGCTCCAGTCGATTTTCTTCACCGTGAACAACCAGCCAATGTGCCCGTGCCACAAGCCTTTTGCCCGGCCCCACATCCCTGGGCCTTGTGGTTCCGGTGAGTGCGGATCGCGATCAGTGTCGGCGAACGCGTGATGTAGTCGATGATTCGCCACCCAGAAGACGATCGGCCCTTGTGCGGCCATCGAGCCGGCGACAGCAAGGAACACCTTGACGGCGTTGGATGCTTCGAACGAGCGGTGCGTGAAGTATCGATGCAGGCCGCCCTCCACACCGAGGCCCGTGATCAGGTACATGGCCGCGAACAACACGACGTCGGACACCCGCAGCCCGTTGCAGACCGCGTAAGCGACTGCAGCGATGGTTCCCGCGGTGGGTATTCCGACCGTGAGATACGCGAGCCGCGAGGCAAGGACGTCTCTTTCGGGCTGTTGGCGCGTTTCGTCGCGACGTGTCGAAATCGTATGAGTCATGCTGTGCACTCCTCGCCGGCCGTTGGATCGATTTGGACAGAACGCAACTCGTTCGCCAAGAACATCCGGCGGGCCTCCTGCCGACGCACTTTTCCGCTCGTCGTGGTCGGAACGGTGCGCTTGGGGCCGATGTGGACATGCGGTCTGATACCGAACTCCGACGTCACGCTGGCGCGAATCGTCTCGACCAGCTGCGAGTGCAATGCCGCAGAAACCTGGCGGTGCCCCACTTCGGCGACGACACACAGCTGTTCAGAGTTCTTGTCAGGAATCGAAAACGCAGCCGAGATCCGGAAGGCGGAATCCGCACGCCCGACGTTTGCCTCGACATCCTGCGGATAGATGTTTCGGCCGTTGACGATGATCAGGTCCTTGATGCGGCCGGTGACAAACAATTCACCCGACCGGACGAAGCCGAGATCGCCCGTGCGCAGGTACTCGCCCTTCTCGCCAGCGATTTTAGCGCGGAATACCTTGAGGGTCAGGTCATTTCGATTGTGGTAGCCGGCGGCGACACTCGGTCCCGACACCCAGACCTCGCCGATCTGCCCATCACCTAAAGGCTCGAAAGTGGTGGGATCGACGATGCGCACTACGTGTTCGATGTCGACTTCGCCGCAGCTGACCACAGATCGTCCCTTTCGCGACGGCTCCGGCGACAAGTCGGCGTGGTACTTGGAATCGCGACTCTTTCCCGAGACGTACAGCGTCGTTTCGGCCATTCCGTAGCAGGGGATGAGCGCGTTCGGGTTGAACCCCAACGGTGTCGCGACCTGTTCGAAGCGCGCGAGCGTGTCAACGCTGATCGGCTCGGCACCGCAGTACAGCCGGTGGAGGGTGGAAAGGTCCAGGCCCTCGGCGTCGCCGTCGGCCAGGGAATCAGCACACATATCGAGCGAGAAGTTCGGTCCCACCGTGATCGTGACCTTGTAGTCAGTGATCGCTTGCAGCCATCGGCGGGGGGCCTGAACGAAATGCATCGGCGACATCAGGACCAGCGGGACGCCTTGGTGCGTCGACACGAAGATCGTTCCCATCAGTCCCATGTCGTGATAGGGCGGAAGCCAAGAGAAGCCGACGCGATCCGGGTCGTAACCCATGTTGCGGCCCAGTACTTCGCAGTTGCTCACCAAGTTTTCGTGAGTGAGGCAGACACCCTTGGGAGTTCCCGTCGAGCCGGATGTGTACTGGATCAGCGCGACGCCATTCGACGTGGCGGGCACGGGATGTATATCGTCGGCGCCGCCGGCGACGTGCTCGGCGTACACGACCACCGGTTCGAGCTCGCTGGACTCGAGGCGAAGTTGCAACGACTCGATTTGTTCACGGTACATCTCGTCGATGACGATCCCCTTGGGCGCACAATCGATTGTGATGGCGTGAAAGCGGTCCAATTCCTTTGGCCGCAAAGGGGGGAAGCATGGAACGGGGATAGCGCCGAGGTGCATGATCCCGTACAGGGCGGCGATGTACTCCAGGCTTGGGTTCACCGCCAACACCACGCGATCCCCGGCGCTGATGCCGCTATCGCGTAGGTGTGATGCAAATACCCGCGCATTTCTCGCCGTATCGGCAAAGGACCATCGGATCTCACTTGCCGAGGTGCCGTCGGCGAGAAAGATGTACGCCAGCGCCTCAGACGAGGCTCTGGCCGACACGAGGTCGACGATGCTTTGACGGCTGCTTAGCACTTCTCGGTTCCTCAATCTGTGGTTGGTTCGGTGTGCGGTTATGCGCGGCGACATTGCGCGAAGTGACACCAGCATTGGATGGCGGCCTTGGCGGATCCTTGGCAAGTCTTCTGACGCGCACCATCGTGGCCGCGGTACACAACTCAGTCGCGAGTAGTCGGGTACCTACCTTGCGCCCACCGACCATCCGGCTGCCAACGCGAACAGACTGGATCGACGCGAGATGCCACAACAATCGAAATCGGGTAGTCCACTACTCGGTCCCCTAGGGCATCAGCACTCTTACGCTCCGTAATCAATGTGCAACACCACGTTTGGAGTTCATGCGGCACAATCCCCAACGGGTTGGGCCGTCCGGCCGCGTCACGGAGCAGTGGCTCAATCGTGGTCCTCCAAGAATTCGTCAAGGCCATCGCGTCACCGTTATCGGCAATCAACCGATCTGGAGGGCCACAGTGACGCTTCATAGCGACACACCAACCGCGGGGCCACTACCCGCAGCTGGTTGTCCGCTCAGCGGATCACATGGCTCGCCCGCGCTTCGCCGACGCACTGCCGACCGCGGGCAGATGCTGCTTCGACTAGCGAGCAGTGGGCGCGACGCCGTCGCCTACACGATCGGCGGAGAGCGCAATGTCCTGCTCAACCACCCTGACCATGTTCAGCATGTGCTGGGGTCGAACCGCACCAACTACAGCAAGGACACCGGCGCGAATCGCCACTTCCGGACCGAAATAGCCGACGGGATCTTGACCGCCGACGGGGAGCGCTGGCGCCGGCACCGGACCTTGCTGACACCGGCATTCCGGGACAAGCAGCGCCTGATGGCCGCCGTCCGCCAATCGATCAGTGAGCTCATCTCCGCGTTCGACCTCGTGGCCGACACCGGTTCCGAAGTCAATCTGTCCGCCGCGATCGCCGAGGTGACTTTGGCGATCACCACCCGTGCCCTGTTCGGTATCGACCACAAGCCGCTGATCGAACACTGCACCGCCCTCGGAAGGGTCCTCGACGAAGCGAGTTCACTGCTGCCCGGGGCCGCGGCCGGCACCGGTCCGCGAGATGCGCTGTACCGGGAGCTCCGTCAAGCCGTTTCCGCCTCAGACGCCGGACGTGCGGGGCCCGCCCTCTCGGCTCTGATCGGCGACTCCGAGCACGCCGGCGACGCGCTCTACCAGCAGCTCGTGACGCTGCTGCTGGCCGGATACGAGACGACCGCCAACTCACTGACGTGGGCATGGATTCTGCTGATGCAGCATCCGGACATCTACGCGGGATGGCAGCACGCCCTCGACACCGACGCGTCCACCGCCCCTGAGCTGACCAAAGCCGTGTTCGACGAGACCCTGCGCCTGTATCCGTCGGCCTGGGTGATCGGGCGCCGCGCCCTCGACGACGACCGCGTCGCCGGCGTCGCCATCCCCGCCGGAGCGGCGATCACCATCAGCCCCTTCCTGCTGCACCGCCATCCAGGATTCTGGAATGACCCGGAGACCTTCCGGCCTGACCGTTTCCTGCTCGGCGGCGCACGGCCGACCCACCGGTACGCCTACATCCCTTTCGGTGGCGGTCACCGCTACTGCATCGGATCGTCGTACGCCCACGACGAGGCCGCGATGATCCTCACCGCTCTCGGCCGGCGATACACGTTCACATCGGCGCACATCGCCGACGCGCGGCCCGAGCACAAATTCGTGCTCCGCGCTCCCGACCCGTTGCCCGTCACGGTGCACCGGCGCTCCTGATCACAACCTCCGACATGACCGACAACCAACCAAGGAAGAAGCCATGACCACCACATCCGCGCAGAAGGCCGACATAAGCGCCGCCGTTCGCGCCGTGATCGCCGACTACACCAAGCTCCCCGTGGACCAGATCACGACCGAGCGCGCACTCGACAGCCTGGGACTGGATTCCCTTGGTGCGCTGGAACTCATCCTGATCTGCGAAGCCGAGTTCGGAATCGTCGCGCTCGATGGCGAGGGGATCGAAGTCCAAACCGTCGGTGACGCGATCGCCTTCCTCGAGACCAAAATTGATCGTAAGGACGCACGCATGAGCACCTTCACCGACCAGATGTACAGCAGCGCCGCGACCAGCACCCGCGGGCTGGTCACCGGCCCGTTCGACGCCCCGATCCGGCGCAGCTGGGGCGACATCCACCAGCAAGCGCGGTCCATGGCCGGCGCCTTTGCGAATGCCGGCGTCGGACCGGGTTCCGCCGTCGCGGTCCTCGCCGGCGACCCGGCCGACGTCGCGCCGCTCGCCCAGGCGGTGTGGATGCGCGGTGCCTCTCTCACCATGCTTCAACAGCCCACCCCCCGCACAGACCTGGCCGTGTGGTTGGCCGACAGCGACCGCGCCGCACGCACGATCGGGGCAGCCCTCACCGTCGTCGGCGCACCCTTCGGTGCGGCGGCCGCACCGCTGGCCGCGGCAGGCCAACGCGTACTCACCGTCGACGACCTACGGACCGGACCGGCGATCGCACCGGTACACGTCGATGATTCGGCGGTCGCGATGTATCAGCTGACCTCGGGGTCCACCGGTACGCCGAAAGCCGTGCAACTGACCCACACGAACTTGCTCGCGAACTCCGTCGCCTTGCTCACCGCAACCGGTGGCGACACCACGGACGTGATGGTTTCCTGGCTGCCCCTGTCCCACGACATGGGGATGATCGCGTTCCTCACCCTTCCGATGCAGCTCGGCGTCGAGCTCGTCGCGTCCACGCCCGACGAATTCCTGCGTCGCCCGGCGCTGTGGCCGGACTTGATCACCCGCTACCGCGGCGCGATCACCTCGGGACCGAACTTCGCCTACGCGCTGCTTGCGCTGACCCTCGAACGCGCCGAGCCGGGCCGCTATGACCTGTCCGGTTTGCGAGTCGCGATCAACGGCGCCGAACCCATCGACGCCCGCGACGTGCTCCGTTTGGAGCAGGCCGGTGCTCGGTTCGGGCTGCGGCCCGGTGCGATCACCTCGGCCTACGGCATGGCCGAAGCCACTCTCGCCGTCACCTTCGACACCTCCTCACAAGTCAACGTCGACCTGATCAATCGCCACGATCTGCACGAACGCGCGGTCGCGACCCCGGACACCGGGCCCGACGCGCGCAGTGTCGTCTCCGTCGGCCTCCCGGTCGAGGGCATGGAGGTTCGCGTCGTTGACGACGAATACCGACCACATCCGCCGCGGCAGGTCGGGTCCATCGAGGTTCGCGGAGCCGCGGTATCGCGCGGCTATCTCACCGAGAGCGGCTGGCTGGACGGGCCGATTCGGGACGGCTGGCTGTGCACCGGCGACCTCGGCTACCTCGACGAAGACGGCAAGCTCTACGTGTGCGGCCGCGCCAAGGACGTGATCGTCATCGCCGGCAACAACATCTATCCGACCGACATCGAACGTGCCGCGTGCGCCGTCCCCGGCGTCCGGGCCGGCAACGCCGCCGCAGTCCGCATCGACGCCGGCGACGGCCGGGAGAGCTTCGCTGTGCTCGCCGAATCGAAGCAGGCCGATGACCCCGCCGAAGCCGAACGCATCCGCGCCGAGATCGCCCTGCGGGTCAGCCAGGCCGTCGGATACAACGCACGCGCGGTGCTCGTGCTGCCACCGGGAAGCGTGCCCAAGACAGGGTCGGGCAAGCTGCAGCGCGGCAAGGCCGCCGAACTGTTCACGCGCATAGACGGTCAAGCCGCCGGCTACATCTCGCAACGGGGGGCTCGGGCATGAGCAACTCCGCCACACCGCCGGCCCTGGACATCGACAAGCTGCGGATCGACCGCGGTGGCCGCACCGTCATCGACTCCATCAGCCTGTCGGTCCCCGCCGGGATCATCACAGGGTTGCTCGGGCCGTCGGGCTGCGGCAAGACCACCCTCATGCGCGCGGTTGTCGGGGAACAGAAGATCACCGCCGGCTCGGCCAAGGTGTTCGGCCAGCACGCCGGTGCGCGAAGCCTGCGTCGGCGCATCGGCTATGTGACCCAGTCGCCGAGCATCTACCCCGACCTCACGACAGTCGAGAACATCCGCTATTTCGCCAGGCTGTACGGCGTCGACAAGCAGCGGGCATACGACGTCATCGACGCCGTCGGATTGACTGCGAAGAAGTCTGAACTGGCCGGCAACCTCTCCGGCGGGCAGCAGGGACGGGTGTCGCTGGCATGCGCCCTCGTCTGCGATCCTGACCTGCTCATCCTTGATGAACCGACAGTTGGGCTTGACCCCGTGCTGCGAGCCGAACTGTGGGAACAGTTCGCCGGCCTTGCGGCCCGCGGAAAGACGCTACTGATCTCCAGCCACGCCATGGACGAGGCCCGGAACTGCGCCAACCTGATTCTGATGCGCGACGGAGCAGTCCTCGCCCACGCCAAGCCGGCCGACATCATGCGCCAAACCGCGTGCGCGGATCTCGAGTTGGCCTTCATGCGCTTGGTCATCAAGGACCAACCGAGCAACCGACCGGTCCAGCACCACCCAGTCAACCCGCACCGGCCGGCCGCCAACTATTACCCGAGGCCGAACTACCCCTCGCGTACCAGTAATCCTCCAGCCCCCGTCTACCCGCGCAACCCGGCCCGGCCCAACCCGAACCACCCGACGGTCCCTCGCCGTCTGACGCTGAACGACTTCCCGACCGTGAGCTACTCGCGCCCAACTCCGAAGGCATGGTCATGAATCCCGCCATCCACTGGGCCACCACGGTCCGCATACTGACCCAGCTGCGCCGTGACAGACGCACCGTCTTCATGATCATGGTGGTACCGGCCTTGCTGACGGTGCTGTTCTACTTCACGCTGTCCAAGCAGGCAGTCGGGCCCGACGGCCGCTCGCCATTCGACCGGCTGGGCATCCTCCAGCTCGGGGTGCTCCCGTGTGCGGTCATGTTCCCCATCACCGCCATCACGATGCGCCGCGAACGCTCCACCGGAACCCTCGATCGCCTCTTCGCCAGTCCCCTGACCAAGTTGGAGTTGCTCGCCGGTTACGGCACCGCGTTCTCTCTGGCCGCTTCCGCCCAGGCGGCGATCGTCACGCTCGTCGCCTTCCGCGTGACGGGTCTGCACACCGACGGCAGCCCGCTGCTGGTGGCGATGGTCTGCGTGCTCGGTGCGATTCTCGGTGTGTCACTGGGGCTGTTCTTCAGTGCCTTCGCGAAAAGCGAATTCCAGGCGGTGCAGTTCGCGCCGATCGTGCTGGTGCCGCAATTGTTCATGGCGGGGGTGTTCACCCCCCGCGATCAGATGCCCGGATGGCTTCAGTCGGTCAGCGACGTGCTACCACTCACCTACGCGGTGGACGCCCTGAAGCAGATCAGTGCTCACACCCAGGCGACGCCTCAAATGTGGCGCGACATGGCCGTCGTCGCCGTTTTCATCGTCGCCGCACTGCTAGGTGGCGCCGCCACACTACGTCGACGCACCACGTGAATTCGACTGCCCCGCAATAGGAGACCTCTGAGATGTACAGCTTCCCCCACGACGACGTCACCGTCACCGTTCATCCAGCCGAGCAAGACCGGCACACCGTGGTGTTCATCAACGGACTCTTCGGTGGCGGATGGATGTGGGAACCGGTGGTCGCCGCGCTGAGCTCGCACGGGCACGGCGCCGTCGTCACCACTGAACCGCTGGCAGCGCACGCCACCTCCGACGACATTCCCTCACTGCTCCAGAGCATCTCGCTGATTGTCGACAGCCTGCCCGGGCCCGCGCCGATCCTGTGTGGTAATTCGCTCGGCGCGTTGGTCGCGATGGAGCTCGCGGCCGAAAATCCATCACGGTGGTCTGGGGTCATCCTCACCGGAGCGCCCGGTCTGGGTGACGAACACGATGCGCAGAGCTTCGGTTCGGCGTTGCGCACACCCTCGCTCAAGCTCGGATATGTTCTGGCCGAACGGCTTATCTACAACAAGGAATTGATCACCCCCGAACTGATCGACAGCTGCACCGCGGCGCTGACTCCGCGCATCCTGATCCGCGCGGGCCGTGCATTGCGTGCCACCCGCGGCTATGACGCGCGACCGCTGTTCGGGCGGATCGAGTGCCCGGTCTTGTTGTTGTGCGGCGCGTGCGACGAGATCAGCCCGCCGGCGAAATGGCGTGACGCGGCCACGATGTTCCCCGACTCCGAATTCGTTGAGATCCCCCAGTCCGGCCACTCCCCGATGCTCGAACAACCCGACCAGTTCACCACCGCACTGCAAGGCTGGCTCGACACCGTGCCGCCAACTCAGCGATAGCACCATCCGCCCAAACCAAGGAACCGATCATGGAAATCACCCTCCCGACTCACGACGCGCTGGTCGACTGGCTGGCGGACCGCATCGCCGCCTACCTCAGCGCCGACCCCGCAACGATCGAGACCGACGTGGCGTTCGGCGACTACGGCCTGGACTCGGTGTTCGCGCTCAACCTCTGCACCGACCTGGAACATGAATTCGGAATCCTCGCGCAGCCCACGCTCACGTGGGACTACCCGACCATCGACGCCGTCGCCACGCATCTGACCGAGGGCTGAGGACCGCTCCATGACCCAAATCGCCGTCGTCGGTATGGACTGCCGATTCCCTGGCGCCGACAACACCGACGCCCTCTGGCAAGCGCTGATGAACGGCGATGTCGCCACGAGCACCGTTCCCCCTGCCCGGTGGGATGTCGACCGCTTCCACAGCGACCCCGCGCGGCCGGGAACGATGAACACTCGACACGCCCACTTCGTCGACGACCTAGACCTTTTCGACAACGAGTTCTTCGGTATCTCCCCGGTCGAAGCCGCGGCTCTGGATCCGCAGCAACGCCTCGTTCTGCAATCGGCTTGGCGCGCAATCGAAGACGCGGCCATCGACCCACGCGCGCTGGCCGGCACCGACGCGGGCGTGTTCGTCGGCATGATGGCGAGCGAGTGGGGAGCGCTCAATATGCTTGACTACCAAGGTCTTACACCGCAGCGCGGTATCGGCGGTGGACATGCGATGGTTGCCAACCGGGTGTCGTACCACCTCAACCTCACCGGCCCCAGCGCCACCGTCGACACCGCGTGTTCGTCGTCACTGATGGCCGTACACCTGGGCTGCCAGGCCCTTATGTGCGGTGACACGGACCTGGTCGTCGCTGCCGGGGTGAACCTCATACTGACCCCGGCACTGTCGATCTTCTACACGCAGGCCGGCCTGTCCGCGCCCGACGGTCGGTGCAAACCGTTCAGCGCCGCCGCCGACGGCATCGGCCGCGGTGAAGGTGTCGGCACAGTGGTACTGCGCCGGCTCGCCGACGCGATCGCCGACCGTCAGCCGATCTACGCGGTCATCGCCGGCAGCGCCGCCAACCAGGACGGCAAGAGCAGCGGCATCACCGCTCCCAACCGTTGGTCGCAATCCAAGGTCGTCCAACGGGCACTCGATCGGGCGGGCGCAGCCGCCCACGACATCGCGTTCGTTGAGGCGCACGGCACCGGCACCATCCTGGGCGACATGATCGAGGCCAACGCGCTGGGCGATCTGCACCGCACCGGACGTGAGCGGCCGTGCCTGCTCGGCTCCATCAAGGGCAACATCGGACACACCGAAGGCGCCGCGGGCATCGCGTCGCTGATCAAATCCAGCCTTGCCGTGGCCCACGGCGTCCTTCCCCCGACGGTCGCGGCAGCGGGGCCCAACCCGGCGTTGCGCCTGGAAGAACAGGGCCTGCAGCTGGCGACGACCCCGGTTCGGCTCGATGAGAAAGAGGTTCTGGCAGGCGTCAGCTCCTACGGTCTCGGTGGCAGCAACGTCCATGTCGTGCTGGCCAGTCCGCCGGCTCGATTCGACGCGGCGACCGGCGACGACGGACGTGTCGGCGTGATCACTGTTTCCGCGCACTCGGAAGCCGCGTTGCGACGCAACGCCGCCGCGCTCGCGCAGGCCCTCGACGACAGCACCGACGACGTTGCCGCGCTGTGCTACACCACCAACCGGGTCAAGAGCTCGCTCAAACACCGCTTCGCGGTGGCCGGAACCCGTACCGACCTCGCGAGTGCCCTGCACAGCTATGCCGACACCGCACCGGGCAGCGAGGAGCGGTCTCGTCGTCGCGCTGGCCGGCTGCGGGTCGGGTTGCTGTGCACCGGACAGGGCGCCCAATACCCCGGCATGACCCGCGAACTTTTTCAGGCCTGCCCGCCGTACCGGGAGCACCTGACACGCGCGGCTGTCGCGGTCGACGCTTCCCTCGCCGCACCTGACGGGCTGCTCAACCTGATGTTCTCCGACAGCCCCGCAATCCATGAAACCCGGTTCGCGCAGCCGGCCCTGTTCGCCGTGTCTTATGCGCTCGGCGCGGCGCTGCTCGAACTCGGCGTCAAACCGGAGTTCCTCGTCGGCCACAGCGTCGGCGAGTTCGCGGCGGCGGTGCTCGCCGAGGTATTGACCCTCGACGACGCGGCGCGACTCGTCGTCGCGCGTGGCCGGCTGATGCAGGAGCTGCCTGCCGGTGGCGTGATGAGCGCCGTCGATTTTCCCGCCGACGATGTCGCTGCCCTTGTGGCGACTGAACCGTCATGCGGTATCGCGGCTGTGAACGGCCCGCGGTCGACGGTCGTATCCGGTCCCGCGGAGGCCGTCGATCGCATCACGGGCGCGTTGACTGCCCGCGGCGCGAAGGTCACTTCGCTGGCCGTGTCGCACGCGTTCCACTCGCCGCTGATGGCTCCGGCCGAGGCAGCGTTCCGCGACATCGTCGGCGACATTGCACCGCGGACGGCGAAGATCCCCCTGTTTTCGACCCTGCACGGTCGAGTCATCGACGGCACCGACATGGACGCCGACTACTGGGCCGCCCAGATCACCTCCCCCGTCCGGTTCGCCGACGCGATCGACGCCGCCGCCAGCCAGACGCCGCCGACCCACCTCGTCGAACTGGGCCCACGATCGACCCTGCTGGCGCTCGCGCGTCGCTGCGGAATCGACGCTCAGGTTCAGACGCTGGCTCCATGCGCCGGGCCGGACGACGACGGCGCAGGATTCGCGAGCGTTGCCGCGCGTCTCTACGTCGACGGACTGACCCCACGATTCGACAACCTCTACCCCGATGAGTCGCGCGCGCTGAAACGGTTGCCGCTCTATGCTTTCGGCGACGGCACCCGGTTCTGGCGCGATCTCGACACGGCACGCACTGCGGGGCCGGTGTCGGCGCCGTCGGCGCGACCTGATGCCGGCACCGCCGCTGTCCCGGTCCCCGAATCCGACACATCCGCAGGCATCGACCCCGTCGCCGAGAAGGTTCGTCACATCATCGCCGAAATCGGCGGGTACACACCCGAGGAGATCGATCCCAACGCCCTGCTCGGCGAAGACCTCGGCTACGACTCGCTCCTGCAACTGCGGCTCATCGACCGGATCCGCACCGAGTATCCGCAGTTGGACGACGCACCTGTCGACGAACTGCTGCTGGCGATCAGGAACGTCGACGACGTGGTGCGATACGTCGCCCACCGCATCACCGAAGTGGAGCCCGTGCGATGACTGCCGTCAAAGAGCTGCCCAGCCCCGGCGCAACGACAGACACCCCCCGCCTCATTTGTTTTCACCACGCCGGTGGCGCGTCGGCCTCGTTTCGTGCTCTGATCCGAGCACTCGGCCCGCACATCCCGATCACCGCGGTCAACCTTCCGGGCCGCGAGTCACGCATGCGCGAAGCTCGTCACCGCGACGTATACGACTGCGCGACACAGCTTGCCGACGAGTTGAGCCCACAGCTAGACCGACCGCACGTGCTGCTCGGTCACAGTATGGGGGCAATCATCGCCTATACCATTGCGCAGCAACGCATCGCCGCGTTGCGCCGGGGCCCCGACGCGTTGATCGTGGCCAACTGTGCCGCACCACACCTCCCGTCGGCCGCCGCACAGATTGACTCAGCCGACGACATGCAGCTCGCCAACACGCTGTCCGCATTCGGTGGTCTTCCCGCGGAATTCCTGGCGCGACCGGAATGGCTCGGCGCACTGATGCCTCTCGTCCGCGACGACCTGCAAATCTGCGCCAGCCACCGCGACCGTGGCGAACCACCGCTGCCGTGCCCCATTCACATCTTCGGCGGCGACGCCGACCCACTCGTGACCCAGACCGACCTCACCGGCTGGCGTCACCACACGAACCAACCGCGACCCGTAACCATCGTCCCCGGCGAACACTTCCTATTCCGCGACCCGCACCCCGAGATGGTGGGGGCGATCTCCGCAATCCTTGCTGAGTTGCGGCACTAGGGGAGCTGCCGGGATCGAGGGTCCTGGGGGCCTTACAACTTTCGCAGCGTGCAGGATGGTGGTTGAACCACAATTGGACACCCGCTCGGTGACACATTCGATACGAACTTGTGGGCCCGACGAGGTGGGAGGGTGTCGGATGGCCCTGAGTTCGCGTCCGCCAGTGAGGGCATCGGTCACCACGGGGGTGGCGGTTCTGATTTCCTTGGGATTTTTGGCTTCGTGCGGGGACAACCAGAGTTTGTCGAGCCCGACCACGACCACGCAATCGACGAGTTCGAGCCCGACCATGCCCACGGAGCTGACGAGTTCGAGCCCGACCGCGACTTCACAGTCTTCGAACGAGAGCAGCGAGGTCCGACTCGGGTGCGGAACGTTCTGCCAGAACGCGGGCGGCTACGGCGGTGCGGGCGACAAACCCACTCAGTTTGCGGTCACTGTTGATTCCAGCCAAACCGTCACAGTCGACCCAGATGGCTACGTACCCGTGACCGTGACATGCAATCTTCCGGTGCAATGCAACGGCGTCCTCATGGTCGACTTGATGTCTCAAGGCTATAACCCATTGGGTGGCGGCAGGTCGGACCTCGTGGTGGACGCGGGCGCGACCCGGACGATAGGTGTCCCGTTGGAATCTTCGGTATTCGATTACCTCCGATCCCATGGCCCGACCCTGGGCCGCTGACGTGACCGCGGACGCGAGGAATTCCGCAGTCAGCGAGAGCGACACCACTGGGGCTTTGCTCAATCTCAACACCGAGCTGATGGTGGCAGCTCCGTGATGCCATGAAGCTGGCGAGGGCTCGGCTCACCCGCCGAGGCGTGCTCGCCGCGGCGGTTGCGGCGCTCGTCGCGGGCTTGGTGTTGTTCCTTTACGCCGCAGGGGTTTTGAACAACTTCGAGCGGCAGAGCGTCGACGAGCGGTTCTCGTGGCGCGGAGGTCAACCGCCCGGTAGCCAGATCGTGATCGTCGCGATCGACCAGAAGACGCTGCAGACACTGCACACTGAGCCGCCGTTGCCCCGTTCGGATTACGCGAAGGTGCTCGACCATGTGCGCGCAGCGTCACCACGCGTGATCGGTATCGACACGCAATTCATCGGGCGGTCCGATCCCGCCGACGACGATGCCCTGCTTGCCGCCATCGCCCGCGACGGTCCGGTGCTGCTGGCCACACACGATGGTCCTCAGGGACCAATTACCGTGCCGGCGAATGTGGCCGACGCGCCGGGTGCAGTACTTGCGAGCGCGGCCATCGAGAAGGACCCCGATGGCGTGCTGCGCA
Source organism: uncultured Actinomycetota bacterium (assembly GCA_963744085.1). GTDB lineage: Bacteria > Actinomycetota > Actinomycetes > Mycobacteriales > Mycobacteriaceae > Mycobacterium. The sequence continues at coordinate 700,627 of CAVUSK010000002.1, read as the reverse complement.
GGATGATCTACGCCCCAGTCGGCCTCGAAACCCTGGCCGTTCGCGCGGCCGGAATGTTCCAGAACCAGCCGGTCAACGAGGCCGACTTCCCCGGCAACCACGCCTGGATCGACTTTCGTGGTCCCCCAGGCACATTCCCGCACTACTCGTTCGCCGACGTGATGGCCGGCACGGTCCCGGCGAGCGCATTCACCGGCAAGGCGGTGCTCATCGGTGTCACCGATCCCGTCGGCGAGGACTTATTCGTGACATCGATCTCGCCTGTCCCAATGCCTGGGGTCGAGGTCCACGCCAACGCGCTGTGGACCGTTCTGGCCGGCTACCCGCTCAAGTCAGCGGGTGCACCGGCCGACGTCGCGCTCGTCCTGGCCCTCATCGCAATCCCTGCCGCCATCGGCGCTCGCAGATCAGGTTTGTTCACGCTGGCCGGATCGGTCGGGTTACTGGTCGTCTTCTTGGCCGGTGTGCAATTCGCCTTCAACGCAGGCTGGATCGTGACGGTCGCGTATCCACTCGTTGGTCTGGCCATCGCCGCGGCGGGCATGATCGGCGTGGACTCGTATATGGAGCGGCGCCAGCGGGCGGCGCTCGAACGGGCCCTGGGCGACCTGTTGCCGCCGCAGAAGCCTCCGGCCTTCTTCATCAGCTACCGGCGCAGTCAGAACACCTGGCAGGCCCGCGACATCCGGCGAGAACTTGCGCGGCGCTACGGAGATGCGAGCGTGTTCATGGACACCTCGTCGATCGACTATGGCGAATCCTTTCCCGATCGGATCGCCAGTGCCATCAGAGGATGCAGCGTGATGCTCGTGTTGATCGGACCGCACTGGCTCGAGCCCGTCGCCGGGGGTCGGCGCATCGACGAACCGCAGGACTGGGTGCGTCGGGAGATTGAAGATGGCTTGCAGCGTCGAGAAGCAGTCGTCGTCCCGGTACTCCTCGATGGCGCGCTCGCCCCCGCGGACGCTGAGTTGCCGGAATCAGTAAAGGGTTTGGCATTGCTACACGCGGTCGCAGTCACTGGTGACGACCTTGCCGCCGACATCGACAAGCTGGTGCAGTCCGTCGACCGGGGCCGCCGAAGAGCCGCGGAGGCCGACAGCGGCTCACCTGCCACCGCCCCGCATCGGGGATAGTCGCGAGCCGTCGACGCCGAGGCGATCACCTGCGGATACGCGACAGGCGTTGACGCCGTCAACGTGCTCCGACGGACCGTTGGAGATTCTTGCGGAAGAGATGGCGCTGGACCGTACAAGCTGCGAGGGTCAATGGACAAAGGGGTCTCCACCACTTCTTGTCCCGTAATACTCTGATGATCGCCGCGTTGACCGACGTCTTCCCCGGCACGCAGCAGGTCGTCGACAAGCATGCGACCGAAGACGGCATCACCTGTGCGAGTGCCCGCCGGAAGTGGTTCACGGTCGGAGGCTAGTGCCCACCGCCAGTTCACTGTGGCACAGCCTGGTTTTCAACCGAAGGCGCGACGAATGTCAGCCGACATCAGAGAGCTCATCTTCGGATTGGGGTTCACACCGCAGATGTGCGGTAAGCAGCAGGTTGTCGTACGTCGAGCGTGGCGGCATTATGCCGTTGTGGCGCAAACCCGTGAAGTCGCCTGTGATTTGTTCGGCCAGGCTGCGTAGCTTGACCTGGGTTTCCTGCGATCGCCACTTCAGCAGTTCGAAGGCAGAACCCTCATCGATTTCATAGATCACCATCAGCATGCCCTTGGCCTGCTCGATGGATGCGCGTCTTTCGGCGATGCGGGTGACCGCCGCGGTGATTTGGTCCTGGCGTGCCCTCTCGGCCGGAGTTACATCGATGTAGAAACCATGGGTGCCTATCACGTTGTCTTCGTCGTCGTGCAGTTGGTCTCCCACGACGACGACGTGATGCGCGCGACCGTCCACGTCGATAATGCGGTGCCGACTGCTAAACGCTTGGCGCGTCTGGCGAATAAGTTCGAGGGTGTCAGCGACCTGGCGGTAGTCGTCGGGATGCTTGTGCGCAAGCACGGTTTCGGTGGTCGGCGTGACGGCGCCGGGCGCGTAGCCGTGCATCCGCTCCACCTGAGGAGACCATTGCCAGCGGTCATCATCGAAGTAATAGCGGAACCAACCCACACGTTCCGGGCCGCCGGGCGCTAACGCCTGAACGACCTCACCGTCGGCCTCGGAGTTGTCCGACCCAGACAGTGAGTTGTTGTTGTTGTGCTGCCATCCCTTCATGGCGACACCCCTCGGCTCGGAATATGGCCTGCATGTCATCCGGTCAATAATCTGTGGCTGTAGCGATAGGTTTGATATAGCACTAGCACCGAGTTTGTGCAAGACCCCAGTCACATCTTGTGCAAAGGCCTAGTCATATGTTGTCTTTGATTAGACACACAAACACTCGGATCGACACCATCAAGGACTTCGCGCAGCCATGACCGATGACGACAACGAGGTCGAGAAGGCCGGCCCGCCCGCGAGCGACCGCGGGGTTTATGGGATCTCGGTGGCCTGCGAACTATCTGGCATCAGCCAGCAGTCGCTGCGCCTGTACGAACGTTACGGCCTGCTGACCCCAGCGCGCAGTGCCGGTGGGACTCGCCGCTATAGCGCCGATGACCTGGCTCGACTGCAGCGCATCAGCGAACTTGTAGCGGCGGGGGTCAACCTCACCGGCATCGCCCGCATTATCTCGTTGGAAGACCGCAACGCCACCCTTGACGACCGTAACGCCACTTTGGAAGGCGACATCGACGCCCTGCGCGCCGAAAACATGCGCGGGAAACAAAAGAAATGACGTCCGCGGTGAAGCCTGGCCGAGGGTAGCCAGGTTGCCCGCCGCAGTTCAGACTATTGATCGGAAAAGAAGCGCCGAGTTCCTGGGCGAACACTTTCCCTAGCTGGCATCAAGCCATCACCACCTTCTGCGCGAACGGTTAAAGACCTTCCAAGGTTTCTCCAAGCGCTCCCGGAAAAGGTTGCCCAAGGCCCACCAGCGCTTCGGTGGTCCAAGAAAAGCACGAGCAACCCAGGGAGAAGCACGATGCGCGGCGCCTCATTGCCCAACTTGCGGCCGGTGCGCGACGTCGCACCGCCGTCGCTGCAGTCGATCCGCGGCTACCGCGCCTCCCGGGTCGAAGGGTCAGGGCCCGGCCTCGCCGGCGTGCTGGCGAGGCGGTGGATCGGCGCGCTGGCGGTGCTCAGCACATTCGGCTGGCTGATCACGCTGCTGGCCCGGGACCACCACCATTGGCACACCGCGGGCCGGCTGACATGGTTATTGACGGTCTTCGCCGCCGTCGCGCTGATCGCTCGCGGCATCGCACTGGGCAGGCCGGTGACCGCCGCGCACGCCAGCGCCGCTGCAGCGGTGTTGCTTGCCGGGATTGGCGCCCAGTTCACGTCCTTCGATCTGCTTGGCAATCTGCTGGTTGCCGGGGCGGGCCTGGTGCTGATGTGGCCGACGGCCTCACGACCCCAGCCTGAGGCCCTGCCACGCGTTTGGGAATTGATCAATGCCACGAGCAACGATCCACTTGCGCCGTTCGCGATGCAAGCGCTAAAGAGCTATCACTTCAACGCCGACGGGACCGCCGCGATCGCCTACCGCACCCGTATGGGATTCGCCGTAGTCAGCGGTGATCCGATTGGCGACGAGAGCCGGTTTGAAGAAACCGTCGCCGATTTCGTCGAGATGTGCCACACCAGGGGCTGGCGGATCATGGTGCTGGGCTGCAGCGAGCGGCGGCGTGACCTTTGGAGTGACCCGACGATGATCGGCCATTCTTTGCGCCACGTGCCGATCGGCCGTGACGTGGTTGTCGATGCGGCCGGGTTCGACATGGTCGGACGCAAATACCGCAACATCCGCCAGGCGGTGCAGCGCACCCGTAACTCCGGGGTCACCACCGAGGTCGTCGACGAACAGGGAATCGACGACAAGCTGCTGGCGGAACTGGCCGAGGTGATGCATCTCTCGGGCCGCGGGGCACGCTTTGAGCGCGGATTCTCGATGATCCTCGACGGCGCGCTTGAAGGCCGTTATCCGGGCATCCAACTGATAATCGCGCGCGACCGCTGGGGCCAGGTGCAGGGATTTCATCGGTATGCCGTGGCCGGCGGTGGCAGCGACGTGTCGCTCGACGTGCCGTGGCGGCGACCGGGCGCGCCCAACGGAATCGACGAGCGGCTGTCGATTGACATGATCTCTGAGGCGAGAGCCTCTGGCGCACAGCGTGTTTCACTAGCGTTTGCGGCGTTTCCTGAGCTGTTCACCAACCCCGACCGCAGGCGTGTTCAAGGCACAATTTACGCCTTGGTCCATCTTCTGGACCCGATCATCGCGCTTGAATCGCTGTCCCGTTACCTGCGCAAATTCAACGCGCTTGGTGACCGTCGCTACGTGCTGTTATCGCTGCGCCACGTGCTGCCAGCGCTATTCGTGCTGTTGTCACTGGAATTCATGCCGCGGCGCCGTCGGAACTAGTGTGAATCCAGCCTTCGGGGCACTGGAGTTCCGGCGAAGGGTGCACTACAAGACGAATGAGCCATTAACTTAACGACCAGTTCTTCCAGCCGCCGCTGGTCGGCATGGCAACTCGGCTATCGCGCTTGGCCGGTGAGGAGACGCGATGGGAATCGCTGAGGACCCCGCGCCGCCGAGGGGCCAAGCGATCGTGGTTTGGGGCGTCGGCACCCTCTTTCTAGGCTTGGGCCTGCTAACCGCGGTCATGATCGGCATACTCGCCGAACAGGTGAGACACCGTCTCCACGTGGCCGACGACGCTATCGGCATGCTGAGCGCCGTGTTCTACCTCGCTTATTCGGCTGCGCAGTTCGTCGGTGGCATTGTGCTGGATCGCCGTAACCCGCGCTGGGTTCTCGGGGTGTCCTCGCTGATCGCCGCGGTGGGTTGTTTCCTTCTGGCCGATGCATCGAACATGGGAGCCGCCGTGGTCGGGAGAGTTCTACTGGGAATTGGGCTTTCCACGAGCTTTCTGGGTGCCATTTACCTCGCGAGGATTTGGTTCCCTCCCGAGCGATTTGCTCTGATGGCAGGTATCTCGCAGCTGGCGACCAACGTGGGTCTGGCCGTCATGCTGATCGGTCTGTCGGTGACCGGCGCAATCCCGTCACTGCGCGCTGCGATGCTCAGCATGGCCGTCGGCTACTTGCTACTCGGCATCGCCATCATGCTGTTGGTGTGCCGGCCTGCGACGGTCGGCGCCAATCCGGCTGGCGCCGGCCACGCGGATTATTCTCGCGCAACTGCAGCTGGTGGTGCGCGTAACGCAGTTCTGGTTGGGCACAATGTGTTTCGCGAGCGTCTTCGGGGTCTTGCTGGCCTGGAACGATCTGTGGGGCAATGTGCTACGACTTGTGTACGGCATCACAGAGAAGCAGCTGCTGGCCGAAACAGGCGACGATCCTCGAAATCCGACCCTGAGCCTCGACTGTCGAACGGTGTTCAGCAAGGGACAAAAGCAGATTGAGGTGATCGGTCCGATCCCGGAGGTAGCCGAGGCGGTGCTGGCACCGCACCGGACATACTGGAGACAATGAGTTGACTCAAACGCCAGCGCTCTCCTGTTGAATTCGTCGACCCGAACCGACCCCAGGCCGATCCCCCGCCGCACCGCTGTACCGTCGCCGAAGTGGTGGACACGGTCTTAGCTAGCTGCCCAGTTGCACTTCGGATCTGGTAAGGCAGCGGGCCGCTAACGCTTCATGCTCGCTTTGGTCACGAACCTTGACTAGCAGCGTTGGTCCGGCGAAGTCGGTGGTTGGATCGGGCAAGCGGCCAACGCAGACGACGGCCCGGAGGTTAGGCAATGGGATCGCTCGGACCGACATATCTTATTTTGTTGGTTCTCGCGGTAGCCATCGTCGCCGCGATATGTGGATTTATCGCATCAGCTGTTGCGCGGAGGAGCACGCGCCGCGCAGGCGGGTTCTTCCTACTGGGCTTCTTCTGCGGATTGATGACTGGCGCGCTTCTACGCAGAAGGCGGCGCAAACTGAACGGGCTCGGAGCTGCGCGCGCGCTCATACTTGCGGCATCACATGTTTCGCAACAGGCTCGCCGCCAACGCGGTTGGGCGCACGGACGATGAAATCGACGCCGGCACCAATGACGGGGCGATGCCGCCGCGCTGTCGCGTCGGCCACGGCCCACCAAACAAGCGACTGCAACGAACGCGCCACTGACTTAGGGCCATCCCGCCGTCGGCGCCGGCGCGTCCGCGATTAGGACCTTGGCTGTGCGCGACGCGATCATCGCGTCAAACTTGTCGGGGCCCTTGAAGTCGTTGCACATCATGAACAGGGTTCGACCATCGGGACCACCGAGGCCGGTGGCGAAGCAGGCGATGTCGAGTTCGATCGCGTCGAGTACCTCGCCGTCCTCGCGTATGCGCACCACGCCAAGGTCGGGTTGGGCGGGCGACGTCCAGATTGCGCCGTCCGCGTCCATGCAGATCCCGTCGGGACCGAGGCCCGCGGCCCACACGCGGCGGTTCGTCAAACCGCCGTCGCGGTCGATGTCGAACGCGAGCAACGAGCCTGTGAACGACTCTGACACGATCAACGTGTGATTGTCGGGCGCGATGACCATGCCATTCGGAAACGCGATCGCGCCGGCCACTTGCGTCGCCACGCCGTCAGGCGTGATCAACGCAATGACACCCACCGCCGACTCCGCCGGGTTCTGCACGCGCTGGACCATCTCGGCGAAGTCGAAGCCGATGCTGTTGACGTAGATGTTGCCGCGCCCGTCGATGGTCATCTCGCTCCAGAAATATGGAGTGATGTGGGTCAGGTCGACATGGCGGACACGCGATCCGTCCGGCTCGAAGCGCATGAGTTCAAAGCCGGTCTCGAGCATCCGACCGTCGGGCAACCAGCCGATCGACCGGCCCATGCCGGATATGCCGTGTGCGACAACCTCGGCGTTGCCGTCGAGGTCGGCGGCAATGATCTCGTCGGTCCCCCAGTGCGGGAACCACAGGCGGTCGTCGTGCCACCTAGGCGACTCGACCATGGCCAGCCCGTCCAACAACACCCGCGGCTTCAACTCGTTTCGTGTCATGTTTAAACCTGTACCCCGATGCAGCGTTCAACCGGTGCGTGCGTACCCAGCAGTGTTTCGGGCGAAACGTACTGACCGCTACGACGATTGGGGAGGCGAATTGATGTTGCCGGGTTGCCTGCGATCAGGGCGACCACGACGTCGCCGACATCGCGTCCCAATGCCTCAGCTTCGCCGTCCATCACCGACTGGCGTCGCGTTGGTGAGTGAGAATCACTGTGACGGTGGCGGAGTCGAAGGGTGTCGTTGACAATCATTGGTTGCAGCGTCAATCCTGCGTCAGGTTCCCGCAGCGAGAACAAGTGCTTAAGCATTATTCCCTCGCGCAATGCCCACGGGCTCACTTCCGCTATTTCGACGCCCAAACATCGCATGGTCTCGTAGGCCACCACTGCTCCCCCGAGGATCTGCCACGCACGTGCGAACTTGACTCCCCGAAACCGTGAGCGGTCAGCAGCGGCCACCGCCTCCAGTCGTCGAATAGACCGTTTCACTTGTGTTCTCGATAGAGTCCGATGCGCAAAGGGGCCTTTACGTGCAGAGGCCGCTCCATTCAGGCGCGCCAACTGTTTGAACGTCTTAGACGTCACCACGACGCGTCGAGGGTTGCCCTCCCACTGCACCCGGTTGGCCACTTGCCGAGCCTGGCTGCGAACGTGCCGGCGTAAGGATCTAATCTGTGCTCGCGACGGCGGATCGGGCCGAAGGAATTCGCTACTCACCCTGCCGGCACCCAACGGAAGCGCGACCACGAACTCGGGCACTGCATCGCGCCCGAAAGCGAGCTCCATTGAGCCACCGCCGATGTCGATGTTCAGCAGTCTGCCAGCCTGCCGTCCGTACCAGTTGCGTACCGCCAGGTAGGTCAGCCGCGCCTCTTGCTCCCCGCTGCGGGATTGGAGGTGGATACCCGTCTCAGCGACGATTCGATCAAGAATGATGTCCCGATTTCCTGAGTCGCGGATCGCCGCGGTGACGAAGGGATACAGCTGATCAACAGACAACTCGCGCGCGGTCTCGAGAGCTTGCCGGACCGCCGTGGCGACGCGATCTTCACCCTCTCGGGATATCAGGCCGGTGACGCTGACTTCCTCGGCCAGGCGGGTTGGAATCTTTATCGCATGTATTGGTAGCGGTGGCGCCCCCGCGCACGCATCAACTACCTGCAGCTGAGCGGCGTTCGAGCCCACATCCAGTACGCCGAGCCGCGTCATTTGAGGTGTCCCCTCACGGAGCCGACAGCGCGGAGGTGTTCCCACCGTCGTGATGTCGGTGAGTTGGCGAACCAACTGGTGCTAAATGAGAAGACGAGCGGAGTGCCCGGCTATACCGAGCGATTACCCAGAACGGACGCATCCCAAGCTTTCCGCACCTTGCACAGATGGATTTATCCGTCGACTAGGTCGGGCGGATCGCGCAGTGTGAGTCGGCGGGCAATGATGTCGGCGGCCACTGCGGAGACGGGGCGCTGCATGCGAATGAGTAAGTGCGCAACCGGTCGACGGCCTCGTCGGCATGGACCCCCAGTTGAACGGCGACCATTCCGCCAGCGACATGGATTTGCGTGCGCGTGAAGGGGTCGGCCAACTCACTGCGCTCGGCACCGGCACTCGCGGCTGCGTCAAGGGCCTTTTCAGCGCTGTCGAAGTGGGTGACATGATCCTTCCAATTTGACTGCAATCTGCGGGCGATCACCGCCGTGCATGCCCGCTCGACGGCGCGCAAGCCCTTTGGACGCCTACCTCGCCCATGGTCATCTGCTGGAGTTCCAAGCGCGTACGAGCCGCCTTGTTCAGCTCAGCGCGACGCCGAGTTCGGCAGCGAACACCTTGATCATGTGCTGCACGCCGATCTCGTTGCGTCCGATGATCATTTGGTCGTGTTGGCCGTGGCGGACGCCTTCACCGCATGGCGGCAGCATTGCAAAGACCTCGTCGCGGACGGCGGCGTGGACCGCGTTGTAGATGGTGCCGTAGAGCTCGCGCTGTTCCTCCGAGGTCGAAGGAACCCGTGCCAGCCAGCTGTGGCGCACTGTGCATCGGGTCGGTGATCCGGCGGGAAGGATGTCGATTACCTCGACGCCGACGTTGCTGTTGGCCAGTATCAGATTCGGGTAGATCCAGTAGATGACTCCCATGTTGTCGCGGACATCCCACGAGGCGTTCGGGTCATCCCCGAGCTGCGTGATCCAGTGGAATGGGAACCCGACGCGATGGTGCTTGCCGTACTCGTCATAGACGTGAGTGTTGGGCAGCGCATTTTGTCCGATCAGACTTTCACCGTGGACGAATGGAAAGTGGTAACCCTCAGCGAAGGCTTCACTGTTGCGCGACATCAGCACGCTGGAAGCTCATTCACCGACATCTACCAGTCACACCACTTTGAGGCCGTGACGTGCCCCGCAATGACCTCCACGCCGGCTCCGTGGACTCGACCGAATGGCAAGCCCGGCGGCTCGATCGCGTGCGGCAACGTCGAGGGCGACTTGGCCGCCGAGCTGTGGACCAACGACTCCGGCCTGCTCATCGCCCTGGCCATTACCAAGCCGAAGACGACCGTGGGGACCGGCTAGTGCAACCCCTTCAACACTTCTTCGCCCATGTTGACGGCGTTAAGGAGGCTGCTGGTGAGATGGATCTGGGTACGGCCCAACACCTCGGATGAACGAAGGCTGAAGTGAAGCTCGACCGGCATGACGCGCCTTCTTTGCGAGGTGGGCCCGTGCTCCAGTGGGTCGATGTCCAGCAGTGCCAGGAGGGAGGTGCGCCGTGGGTGACCGCGTCGACGCCTCCGCCCTAGTTGTCGGTCACGGAGACGAGGTGCAGCGCAGGCTCGAGCGGTGCGTTGCCGCATTGCGACGCATGGTCGACGGCGGCTGGTTTGTCGGCCATCAGGACACAGTGGGTATGGAGGTGGAGCTCGATCTCGTAGACCCGTTGGGCCGGCCGCGGCTGATCAACGATGCGGTCCTGGCGCGCCTGGACCGAGCGGACATGCAGCACGAGCTCGGCCAGTTCAACGTAGAGCTGAACCTGCCTCCCAGGCAGCTGCAGGGCCGCGTACTGCATGACAGTGAACGCGACCTCGCCGACGTGCTCGACGCTTGCAGGGCGCGGATCGAGGGGCTGGGCGCTCGGCTGGTCGCCATCGGCATGCTGCCCACCCTCAGCGCCGAGCAGCTGACCCTCGAGCGCATCTCGGGCAACCCGCGCTACGCGCTGCTGTGCCGCCGCATGCGTGCCGCTCGCCACAGGCCGTTCCTCGTGCACATCCTCGACGCGTGCGAGCCGGTAGAGTTCGCCACCGACTCGGTCGCTCCCGAAGCCGCCACGACCAGCTTGCAGCTGCACCTGCGGGTGCCGCCGGACCGGTTCGCCGCCTACTACAACGCCGCCCAAATGATCGCCGGGCCGCAGGTCGCGGTGGCCGCGAACTCGCCGTACCTCCTCGCTCGCCAGGCATGGCAGGAAACTCGCATCACGCTGCTAGAGCAACTGCTCGACACCCGCCGTAGCAGGGAGGTCCGGGCCGGCGCACCGGCGCGCGTCCGGCTCGGCGACCGATGGGTCACCGGCCCCGTCGAGCTCTTCGACGACCTCGTACGGCTGTTTCCCCCGCTGTTTCCGACGGTAGAAGCCGAAGATCCCGATGCCGCCCTGGATGCCGGATGTGCTCCGGGCCTGCGGGAGCTTCGGCTACACAACGGGACCGTGTGGCGCTGGAACCGACCGGTCTACGACGTCCAGGCCGGGTGCCCACAGTTGCGGATCGAGAACCGAGTACTGCCCAGCGGACCGACCGTCGTCGATATGGTCGCCAACGCCGCCTTCTACTACGGGCTGGTTCGCGCAATCGTCGACAGCGACCGTGCCCCGTGGAGCCAGATACCGTTCGCGGCGGCCGAGCGAGACCTGCACCGCGCGGCACGCGATGGACTGGCAGCGCGGCTGTCCTGGCAGGGAGCTGAGCACCCCGCCGACCAGCTCACCCGTGAGGTCCTGCTACCCACCGCCGCGGCCGGGCTCGACGCCTGGGGCGTGGACGCGGACGACCGCGACAGATACCTCGGTGTCATCGAAGCGCGGGTCCGATGCCACCGCACCGGCGCTGCCTGGCAGACCGAGACCGTACGCTACCTCGAGGAGAGCGGGCTGCAGCGCATCCCGGCGCTACGGGAGATGACTCGGCGGTATGCCGAGCACGCCCGCACCGGTGCCCCAGTCCACGAATGGCCGGTGCCATGACCGAAGCGTATTGCAGGCTCACCGCGCGGTCCTGATACACAGGCCGTCATCGCCCAGGCCCGACGATCCATCAGATAGGCGTTAGTTCGAGCGTTTTCGCGTTGACGCGACCTGCCCGCTCTACCCTGTCGGCATGAGGCGGCTGTCCAGCGTTGATGCTGCGTTCTGGTTCGCCGAGACGCACGCCTGGCACATGCACGGCGCCGGACTGACGATCTGCGACCCGTCCGACGCGCCGGGTTTCTGCTTCCGTACGGTCAAAGACCTTGTCGCTTCTCGCCTTCCGGAGATGCCGGAGCTGTGCTATCGAGTAGCGGGGGCGCCGGTGGGGCTCGACAGGCCATGGTTCATCGAGGACCGCGAGCTCGACATCGACTATCACGTCCGGCGGGTCGCGGTGCCCGATCCCGGAGGACGTCGGGAACTCGAGGACCTGGTCGGCCGTCTCATGGCCTACCCCCTCGACCGGGACAGGCCGCTGTGGGAGATGTGGTTCATCGAGGGCCTGGAGCATGGACGTGTCGCGATCCTGACGAAGATGCATCACGCCCTTGTCGACGGTGTGTCTGGCGCGGGTTTGAGCGAGATCCTCCTCGACATCAGCCCTGAACCGCGTCCACCAGCCGTCGATGCCGGCCAATCATCAACGCGCGGGATACCCCCGTTCGAGCTGCGGGCGCTGGGCGGCATATTCAACTTGGCTGGTCAGGACGCCATACCGCCTCTTGCGAATCGCTCAGCAAACGTTGTCTCAACAGCTGGCCGTACGCGGGCTGGCCAACAAACCGCCGCGATTCTTCGAGGCACCGACAACGCGATTCAACGCCGAAATCTCCACGCAGCGGCGAATCAGCAGTAGCAGAGTGTCACTGGATCGGGTGAAGGCGGTCAAGCGTGCCTTCGGCGTGAAGCTCAACGACGTGGTGCTCGCCCTCGTTTCCGGTGCGATGCGCCGTTACCTGCTGGACCGAGGGGAACTCCCCGACCGGCCGCTGGTCGCCCAGATTCCGATCTCAACGCATGGGGAGAGTAGAGAAATCGGTAACCAGATCAGCTCGATGACCGTCAGCCTCGCCACCGATATTGCCGACCCCGCCGAGCGCATGAAAACCATCTATGGCAACTCCCAAGGCGCCAAGGAGATGGCCAAAGCGCTTACCGCACACCAGATCATGGGTCTGACGGAGACCACGCCGCCTGGCTTGCTGGCGCTCGCCGCCAAGGCCTACACGGCCAGCCACATTGGTGGCCATGTCGCTCCTATCAACTTGGTGGTCTCCAACGTTCCCGGTCCCGACTTCACCATTTACCTGGCCGGTTCGGTCGTGGAGCGGCTCGTGCCGCTCGGACCGGTCATGCTTGAGGTGGCATTGAACATCACGTGTCTCAGCTACAACGGGGCCGTAGATTTCGGCTTCGTCACCACGCCGGAGATCGCCAATGACATCGACGAACTAGCGGACGCAATTGAGCCCGCGCTGAAGGAACTCGAGGAAGCAGCCGGTCTGCTTTCGGCGTCTTGACCGACACGATCGGGGGTCCCTTCGAATTGCCTACGTTCGCTCTCAGAGCGCGCTGACTTCAGTAGCTGTCCGAAAATCGGGCCCGCAGGGGGCAACGCGCTCCGTTCTGCAGTGGATACTGCACCGAGAATCGAGGCGACCTAGCGGCGCCGGGCAGGCTGCGCATTCCCGGCATGATCACCGAATCGGGAACCGCCGGATGCATCAACGCCTCAACCTTTCGAACGTTTGCGAGTCAGCTGCGCCACGGCGGACCGGGTGCGCATTCGACCTCCTGGTGTTTGGAAGTGAACGTATCGGTGTACGTGTAGCTAACTATCCACTCGTTCAGGGAGGTCCATGATGAAGCGGATCGCGCTCGCCACGATCATGATCGCCGCCGCGCTGCTGTTCGGCGCCTGTTCGGCCTCAGAAGTCATCAACACGGGGGGCGACACCAAATGCAAAGACTTCACGGCGCAGGAAGAGAAGAAGCAGAACGACGAGATCAGCAAGATGCTCAAGGACAAGAGCGGCAATGATCCAACCAATATGGAGATCACGGCAACGCGACTGTCGGCATTGACCTACTGCCAGACGATCGGCAAGGAGGACAGCAAGATATCTGAGGCGCCGCACGGCTGACGCCAAGGACCGGCCGATGCAAGTGACGGCTGGACAGTGGCGACATCGGCGCAGCCGGTGTCTCGAATTATTCGCTCGCGCGATGGCAGAAGGCCGATGCCGCGCTCGGGCGGCCGGTCATCACCGCCCAGCGGTGTGCGAACCCGACCCGGGGCTGCCCATGACGGCCACCTTGCTATTCCCGGTGGACCCCGGGACCCTGCTCGCAGGTCCGATGCCCGCGCTGTCGCCACCGGGCGGCGACGAGGCGTTCGCCAACGTGACATTCCTCAGCGCCGTAATGAGCTGACCGCACCACGTCTCGCGTCAGGAGGCGGATTCCGTAACTGCGCCCTGAGTAACCGACCGAGGACGACTGTTCGGGAGCCGCTCGGCGCCGACAAGGCCCCGTCGCGACTGGTTGCCGGCCCGGGCTTATTTCAGCCGTCTCGTGTCATGGCTGGTGCTGATTCAACACATACATGGCACCCGAGAGGAGCTGCGAAACAGGATCGGCGGCGCCACCAAAGGCGGCCTGTGTCGCCGGTGCGGTGACGGCCGCCGGGTCATAGCCGTTGACCGGATCCACTTCAATCGGAGCGGTCAGCGGATTGTCGTTTCGCGAATATCCCGCGTCCACCATCGGCTTCAACACCCCGTCAAGCTGATTCAGCGTGTCTTCCGGCACCCCCAGATATTTGAAGGGTAAAACCAGGGGAAGGTGCTGCTCGGGAATCATATACGTCGTTGTCTTCGCGCCCTTGGAGTTGACGGTCGTCCTGATGTTCTGCGGCGGCACCATACTCGGATTGGTGAACGCCACCGCGGTGTGACCGGTCGCGAGACCCACGACCGCGTTGGCGAGGGCCATCCAGTTGTCCGGCCTGTCCGGCCAGTCGGCGATGCTGTCATACGCAGACACGAATGAGTACGTGTCGTATTGGCTCTCCACCGGCGGTGGTATGCGGTAGTCGAGTGCGGGAACGACGCTGCCGACGGGAAACATCTGGGTCAGGAAACTCTCACCGAAGGCGTGGCGTGCAACCGGGTCGCCGTACGTTGCGAAGCTCAGTTGATCCGGTGGCGGCGCGGTCGGATCGTTGGCGAGCCGAGCCTGCACGGCGTTGAGCACCATCGCTCCCTCGGACAAGCCGATCACGGTCCCGGGACCACCATTGCGAATCGCCGCTTCGAGGTTGTTCTCCCCGACGTCGACCGACTCGCCGATGCTGGGACCGTCGACACCGAGGCCTGGAAAGTTGTCATCCAGCCGGCCGATGCCTGGAAACAATCGTTCCAGGGTGTGCCCCTGAACCTGACCCGCGGGATAGTCGACGATTTGCCGATCCAGTCCCGGGAACCAGTCGGCGCCCGTGCGCTTTATGTACTCGTCATAGGGAATACCCAGAACGTGCGCGCCCCCCAGTGCGTACCCCCGCCCCGGCGTCCCCAGCGGCAGTGGCCCGTTGTCCGGTGCCCCGTGGTCTGGCGTCCAGCCGGCCTGCGTGTCATCGGCGGCCGCGATCCCGGACCCGAAACACCCTGTGGCGCCGATGGTTACCAGCGCAGTGACCACTGCGAGCAGTCTCCGCATTCCCACTCCCGCCTGCTCGACTACGCGTCTGGGACTGCACCAGACCTTACTCCGCCTACCCGGCCGACGGCTGTGACAGCGACCGCCGCCGCGCAAGCTCGGTCGTGACGACCGCCAGTTCGTCCGCCCCACCAATGTAGCCATGGCGGGCACAGTGATGGTCCGTACCAGGAAGGTGTCCAACAGGACCTGACGGCAAGGGCCATTACCAGGGCAGTGACCAACATCGGTGATTCTGGTGCGCCCCACCGACTGGGCTTAGGCGTCCAACCGAATGAACTGGTCCTGCCGGTACTGCTCGACGCAGGCGGCGCGCCGAATCTTGCCGCTCGTCGTGGTGGGAATCGAACCTGGCGGTACCAGAACGAGATCGCCGACATTCAAGCCGTGCGCATTGGATATCGCGGAGGTGATGTCGCTCTTGACCCCGCTGAGCCAGTGCATCGCCTCTACCGTGGAATTTCCTCGCTTCTTGACCTCGATGACGGTGACCAGCTTCTCGGTACTGTTCACCGGAACCGAAATCGCGGCGACCCGACCACCTGTGATCCCTTGGACCGTCGCCTCGATGTCCTCGGGATAATGATTACGACCACGAATGATGAGCAGATCCTTGATGCGGCCGACAATGAATAGCTCACCATCGGAGATGAAGCCCAAATCGCCGGTTCTCAGCCAGGGCCCGTCAGCCGTGCCCGGCGAAGCGTCGACGAGCGTTGCGCCAAAGCACCGCTGCTCCTCCGGTGGCCTGCTCCAGTAGCCGGCCGCGACATTGTCACCATGCACCCAGATCTCGCCAACCACGTCCTGCGAGCATTGCCGGTTTGTGTCGATGTCGACGATTCGCACCACGGGTGACTGCGGCAGTTTGTATCTCACCAGCGCTGAGCCGGCTCCGGCCGCACACCGCTGAGCGCGGCCCGCGGACAATTCGTCGACATCGAAATGGGCCGCCTCCGACGAATCACTCCAGGTGCCGGATGCCACGAAGACGGTTGCCTCCGCCAAGGCCATATGAAGGACGCAGCATGTGGTCCCGAAAATTGAAATGAGCAAACCGATCTGCGAAGCGTTCCAAAGTGGCCGGCTCGACACGTTCGGCGCCGTTGATGATGCCCAGCACCCCGCCGAGGTCGAGCCCGGCGAGGTCACTGTCGCTGGTTTTGCGGGCGGCCAGATCAAAGGCGAAGTTAGGCGCTGCCGAAAAAGCACGAGAATTCTCAGCCAGCGCTCGTATCCATCTGGCCGGCCTTTCCAAGAACGCAACCGGGCTCGTCAGCTCCGCGCGCCAGCCGCTCAGGATGGGTGCGCAGATACCCAGTACCAATCCCATGTCGTGGTAGAAGGGCAACCACGACACGATCGTGACATCGGTTGAGGAATTGACGTGCGCACCCGCGAAGAAGCCGCGCATCAGCTGCTCGAAATTCGCCTGGAGGTTGCGGTGCGAGATCACGACCCCGGTTGGCAGCCGGGTCGAACCCGAGCTGTACTGCAAATACGCCGTGCTGGGAAAATCAGGTGCCGAAAAGCCGGGTCCGCCATCGACGTCCAGATTCATCGAGTCGATTTCGACGATCTTCGGAACAGCGTCCAGGCGTGCTCGATCGAGATATTCGGCGACGTCGCCCGCAACCGCAGACGTCGTGAGAACAACCGAGGGCGACGTGTCGTCGAAGACGGCACTCACACGATCATGACTCGAGCCAGGGTGCGGCAACGGGAGCGGCACCGCGATCAGCCCAGCCTGCATGGATCCCAGGAATGCCGCGATGTAATCAAGACTCTGCGGAGCCAGGATCACTGCCCGGTCTCCGACCGACGCATGAAAGCTCAGCTCACGTGCCGCATTCAAAGTTCGGCGGGATAATTGCGACCACGTGAGACTCTCGAAAACACCCGCCGAGTCATCGACGTAATCGGTGAACGTGAATGCCACGTCACCGGGGCGCAGGCTGGCACGTCCGTGCAACATCGAGAGAACAGATGACTGGGGCGTAGGCGTCACATCACGTCCGTACTAACTCGTCGAATCCGTCGGCTCGAAGTCGCTGTCAGGCTGCGCCGTGGGAGAGCACGGACATGGCACCGTTGAAGATCTGCGAAAAAGGATCGGCGCCGCCGCCGAAAACTCCGCCTGCGTGGCCGGCGCCGTGACGGCCACGGGGTCGAAGCCGTGCACCGCGAAACTTCCTGTGAAGCTGTCAGTTGACAGCACCGCAAGTCCTGCGAGGAGCTTTCTTCATCCCTACTCCTGACCGCTCGGCTTCGTTTCGTAGTTTCACATACATCACGAGTGCGCGCTGACTCGGCCGCTGCTAAGAGGAGCGCTTGGCTGGTGACCGCGACACTGACCGCTGCATGCTCAGTCGTGAGGGCCACCAGTTCGCCCGCCCCACCAAAGTAGCCATGGCGGGCACCGTGACGGTCCGTACCAGGAATGTGTCCAGCAGGACGCCGACACCGATCACGAATCCGCCCTGGACCACGGTGCGTGATGCTGGAAAACAGCAGACCGCACATCGAGGCGGCAAAGATCAAACCAGCCGCAGTGATCACCCCGCCGGTCGACGTCAGGGTGCGAATGACGCCGTAACGCATGCCGTGCGGAGACTCGTCGCGCATTCGCGACACGAAGAGCAGGTTGTAGTCGGCGCCCACCGCGACCAATACCACGAAGGCCAGTGGGGGTACGCTCCAATGCAATTGCTGGCCGAGTAGGTATTGAAATGTCAGGACGCTGATACCGAGTGCCGCAAAGTACGAGATGACCACGGAGCCAACCAGATAGAGCGGCGCGACAATCGCACGCAACAGCGCCATCAGGATCAGTAGGACGACGACGAGGGTCACGACGATGATGAAACGGATGTCGTGCTCGTAATAGTCGCGCGTATCCCGCAGCGCGGCGGGAAAACCGCCCATCGATATCGTGGCGTCCGCCAGTTGGGTGTTCGGTTGGGCGCTCCGAGCGGTGTCACTGATCTCTTTCACCTGATCCATCGCTTCGGCGCTGAACGGATTGAGTGTGGTTTGCACCAGGTACCGGGCCGAGTGGCCATCTGGCGAGATGAATATCTTCGCGGCCGTCTTGAACTCGTCGAGTTTGAGAATTTGGGCCGGAAGATTGAACCCCGCCATCGACGGATCTGCCGCGTCATTTCGCATCGCCAACAGAAACGCGGCCGCCTCATCGAGTCCGGCACCTATCCGCTTGACTTGGCCGACGAGTTGGTCCACTCCGCCGGCCACCTGCTGGCTCCCGTCTGCCAAGCGGTTGGCGCCCTGCCTGACCTCGGTCAGGCCCGCCTGCAGGCCTCCAGGTCGATCGAGACCCATGGAGCGCACCGCCGAGCTGAAGTTCGAGAGCGCATCATTGAGTTGTTTCACCGTTGCGTTGAGCGTCTGTCGGTCTCCGAACCCCTGTAGTTGTCCGGCCAGAGTATTGATCTGGTCGAGGCTTCCGTCGTCACGCGCGGCGACCAGCCGTTGAAACTGGACACGGGTAGCGCTGCACGAGGGATTGGCATCGCAGACCGCGTTGCCGTCCAGCGCCGCCAGCACCGGACCCACCCAGGCGAACATGTCCTTGACGGTCGTGAAGTTCACGCCGATGGCATTGCCGAGCGCATTGATGCTCTGCACGAGCTTGGCAGCGGTTTCGACATCCCTGACCAACTTGTCTCCGCCAAATTGGCTTCGCATCGACGAGAAGGCGTCGATCAGACTCTGCATGCTGGGAGCGATTCGGTTGATTTGAGCGCGCACATCACCGAGGCTGGCGGCCAGCGTGCTGGCCCCATTCGCCAGTCGGTTGAGATCATCGGTGTTGTCGCTGATCACGGCCGAGCCGGCGGCCATCCGATCACCGACAATGCCCGCCTGATAGGTGGCTCTGAACTCCTGCGGCACAACTCCGGTGGGTCGGGTGATGCCGCTGACAAGACCGATGTTCGGCAGTTGGCTGACTCGCTGTGCCATCTGCTCCAGGTCTGCGAGGGCCTGCGGTGTGCGCAGGTCGCGCGGTGACTGAACGAGGATGTATTCGGGCACGGCCTGACTGATGGGGAAATGGCGTTCCAGCGCGGCGTACCCGACCGAACTCGAGGCCGACGGTCCGAGGGCCTTGCGATCGTCGTAGTTGTAGCGCACCAGGCTCGCACAGCTGGCGAGAATGATCAGCACGAGCAGACTGGCGACGAGATGGGCCTTCGGCCGCCGCACAATGCGTATCCCTGAACGTCGCCAGAACCGAGCGGTGAGTTCGCGCCGCGGCTTGACCCAGCCGCGTGGCCCGGCCAGGACCAGAATGGCCGGCAGCAACGTGACCGCGGAAAGGAATGCCACCCCGACCCCGATCGCGCACGCCACGCCGATCGTGGAGAACACCCCCATCCGGGCGAAGCTGATCCCGAGAAACGTGATCCCCACCGTGGCGGCGGATGCAGTGATCACCTTTCCGATCGAGATCAACGCCCGCCGCACCGCGTCATCGAGATCTGCCCCTTGTCGCAGATAGTCGTGATAGCGGCTGATGAGAAAGACCGCGTAATCCGTTCCCGCGCCCGCGATCATCGCGCTCAGAAATATGACGGACTGGTTTGAAACACCTAGTCCGAAGAGTTCAGAGACGCCGGCCACCACGGCCTGTGCGGCTCACCAAGGACGTCCCGATCGCTGCCAACGGCAGCAGCATGGTGACCGGGTTGCGGTACACCACCAGCAGAACGAGGAGTACCAGGACGCCGATCGCAATCTCGATGGGCATGCGGTCTTGCTCGCCCGCGACGGTGAGGTCGGCGACGGTGGCCGCGGGGCCGGTGACGTGCACAGTAAGTGGGCCGTCGGCGTCGGCGTTGTGTTTGACGATGTCGGCAACTCGGTTGTAGGCCTCGTAGGCACGCGGCGTGCCCAACTCGCCCGCAAGGCCGACCGGCAGCACCCAGGTCGTCTTGTCCTTGCTGGTCAGGAATGGGCGCAATTGCGGTGTGGTGATGAAATCCTGAACCATCACGACATCTGTCACGTCGTCGCGCAGCGCGTCCACCACCTTGCGGTAGGCTGGCTTCGTCGGCGGGCTTGAGCCCGGTTTCGTTGATGAAAGCAACGACGAGAAGGTTGTCCGAACCCGATTCGTGAAACGCTTCGGTCATCTGCCGAGCGGCGACGCTCGACGGGGCGTCGCTGGGCAGGATGGCGAGCGGATGCTTCTGGGCCATCTCGCTCAGGCTCGGGAACGTCAGCGGAAGTGCAACCGCAATCGCGATCCAAACCCCTATCACCGCCCAGGGCCACCGCACCACAAGATCGGCTAGCCGTCGCATATCGCCCTCACCCTCGGTCGGCGCAGTCGCGTGCGCTCGCCGGCGACACTCGCCGACGCCCTGTCAAACCGCGCAATTTCGCACCACGAGCCATCGAACTGCTCCACGCTAGGCGACGCGTCCCCAGTGCCCGCTGTCAGCGACCCGTGCGGACACCGACTTCATCGCCTTCATGTAGCGGGTAACTGATTTCTGGGCGACCGGATTGTCGGGATGCATGATCGCCATGACCGTGCCCTCGCCGTACCGGAATATGTAGATCGTCAATTGATATGAAAACCGGCCGTCAGGGTAGATTCCGATATTGTTCGCAAGGCCCATGTCGGCTGCTGCGAGAATGGCGTTGAGCGGAGCAGCGCCGCCGTGCAAGAAGTTCGACACCGGAAAGTTCGGCCGTGGCCAGTTCAACCACGGCGCCAACTCCAATACGCGGTAATACGGCACTCTTCGCCATGTCCAGACCCGAATCGAAAGAAGCCTGCGCTGCCCACGCGGCATCGCCGAAAGAGGTCGCCGCTATCGGGACGGTGATCGGGATCAAGCCGGTAAACCAACCCTGCGTCATGAAATTGTCCGTGGCTGTGCGTGAATCCCTCGGAGTGAGCCCGTAATACGTGAGAGCACCCGTGAACTCGTGCTCCACCAGGGCGAGGCAGGCGAACAAACCGCCGACGAAGCGCGCGCCGGCCGCCGTGCAGGCCGATTCGAAGCGTTCCGTCTGTGCCGTGTCCATCAGGACTTCGGAGGTCATGTCACTGCTGGTCGACTCCAGCGGGTTACCCAGCGGGAGCGGGAATTCAGGAAAGCCACCATTGTTGTTCTCGGCGAAGTCAATCCACGCGCGTACCCCAGGCGAATCCACCGTCAACGTCTGACGTGTACTCGCGCTCGCGGACACAGAAATCGTCAAAGCTACCGGCATCGGGAAGCGTGAGGGCCTCACCGCCTCCGCTCAACGCCGAATACATTCCGTTGGCTTCCAGCATCGTTGTGCCGATCAACGTCGCGTCCCCGTGGACATGATCCATGGCGGCAAAGAAAGTGAAGTGGCTCTCGTTCTGGATTATCCCGAAGGTGAAGCAGCCCCACTCCAACGGATTCGGTATGGCCACGACATGAGCGCGTATCTCGTCGACCGTCATGTTGCCGTGATCGATCGGCACGAATTCAATATCAGCCGGATCGTTGATGGCATGCCGGATGAACTCTCCATCACCGGTCTGTTCGAACCAACTGCGGAACGTGTCGTGCCGACGTAGGTATGCGTTGACGGCGTGATCCATGGCCGAAATATCGCACTGGCCGGCCACTTCACAGCTAGCGATGATTTGCCGGGAAAAGTTCAGTCCCGCGGCTGTCCGTTCGCTGATAGTTACGAAGATGTTGGCGCTGCATGTAGCTGACCGGCACCGAACTGACCGGCGCTCGTCGAGCCTTTTCGGCAGCCGCGGCCGTCGGATGCCAGGAGGTGACCGAGCCCGGATTCAACGACCATTCATCAAGTGCGCCAACCGTTATTTTCCCGATGCGCAAAACGTCGTCCTCCCGGCTTGGCCGGCTCCGGTCCGGCACCACCACTCATCGCGGGATCAACATACCCTCGGTGCGACCGCCGTCGCCCGGAGCCGACCGAACCCCGGACCGCAACCTCGCGCGTGCCACAGGTTCGCGTGGAACGTGCAATAGTTGGCGATCGGCGTTGGATTTGGGCGCGCCAGGTCTCCGCAGAATCGCATTCTGACCGCCGAAGCAAGGAGGACAACCGCATGGGATCCGCCGAAGGTCCGTGGAGCCGGCCTCGCGTTTTGCGATCGTCGGCTACGCAGCGCGTTTTCCGGGTGCCGCGGATGCCGATGAGTTCTGGGACGTGCTGCGCGAGGGCCGCGACGCGATATCGGAGGTGCCCAAGGACCGCTGGGATGTCGACGAATTCTTCGACCCGGAACCCGGTGTGCCCGGCAAGGTCGTGACCCGTCGTGCGGGTTTCGTCGATGACGTGACGGGGTTCGACGCGCCGTTCTTCGGTATGTCGACGCGCGAGGTCAGGTTGATGGACCCGCAGCATCGGCTCTTGCTGGAGACGGCGTGGCGCGCGGTGGAGCATTCGGGCACCGCGCCAACGGCTTTGGCTAACACCAACACCGGTGTGTTCGTAGGTTTGGCCACCCACGACTACCTGGGAATGGCATCCGACGAGCTGACGTACCCCGAGATCGAGGCCTATATGGCCATCGGGACGTCGAATGCCGCGGCAGCGGGCCGGATCAGCTATCGGTTGGGGCTGCAGGGTCCCGCGGTCGCCGTCGACACGGCGTGCAGCTCGTCGCTGGTGGCAATCCATCAGGCGTGCCAAGCGCTGCGCTTGGGAGAATGTGACCTCGCGCTGGCCGGCGGCGCGAACGTCCTGCTCACACCGGCGACCATGATCACGTTCTCCAGCGCGCACATGCTCGCGCCCGACGGCCGGTGCAAGACATTCGACGCGGCCGCGGACGGCTATGTGCGCGGCGAGGGTTGCGGCGTCATCGTCATCAAGCGCCTCGAGGACGCGATCCGCGACGGTGACCGGATTCGGGCCGTGATCCGCGGCAGCGCGATCAACCAGGACGGCGCATCGGGTGGATTGACGGTGCCGAACGGCGTTGCCCAGCAACGGGTTATCGCCGATGCGCTGAAGCGCGCCGACCTCGAACCCAGCGACGTCGGATACCTGGAAGCACACGGCACCGGGACATCGCTGGGCGACCCGATCGAGGCCCAGGCCGCAGGTGCGGTGCTCGGCGCCGGACGCGAACCCGGCCAGCCGCTGTTGATGGGCTCGGTGAAGACGAACATCGGACACCTGGAAGCGGCCGCGGGTATCGCGGGTGTCATCAAGGTCATCCTGTCGCTCGAGAACGAGTTACTGCCGCAGCACCTCCACTTTCAGAACCCGTCGCCCCACATTCCCTGGGACCGGCTTGCGGTGCAGGTTGTCAAGGAGGCCACCGCCTGGGAACGCAACGGTCGGCCGCGCATTGCGGGAATCAGCTCGTTCGGGTTCGCCGGGACGAACGCGCACGTCATCCTCGAGGAAGCGCCCGAGGAAGCGGCACAGCCCGCTGCGAGCACCGGGTCCGGTCGAGCAGCCCGGGGACCGACGGTTCAGCATTCTTCCGCTCTCGGCGCGGACGCCCGCCGCATTGGTGCAGGTCGCCGATCAATACCGCAGCTGGTTGAGCGCGCACCCGGAGGCCACCTTGGCGGACGTGTGCTTCACCGCCGGGGCGGGGCGCGCGCACTTGGAGCACCGGGCCGCGTTGGTGGTCAATTCGAGAGAATCTGCCATCGAGCTACTCGGCGCGCTCGCGGACGACCGCCCGGCACCCGGTCTGGTTCGCGGAGAATCCCATGACGCACCGAAGACGGCGTGGCTGTTCACCGGTCAAGGCAGCCAGTACCCCGGCATGGCCCGGGAGTTGTTCGACACCGAGCCGGTGTTCGCCGAGACGCTGAATCGTTGCGCGGCGGTGGTCGCTGACGTTCTCGAAAAGCCTTTGCTGGACGTCATTTTCGATGCGGACGGCCCGGACAGCGAAGAGACGCTGCGGCAGACCTCCTACGCACAGCCCGCCTTGTTCGCGGTGGAGATGGGCCTGGCCCGCCTCTGGCAGTCGTGGGGCTTCGAACCCGACGTGGTGCTGGGCCACAGCGTCGGCCAGTATTCGGCGGCCTGCGTCGCGGGCGTGTTCAGTCTCGAGGACGGCGCGCTGTTGATGGCCGAGCGCGGCCGCCTCTTCGGCAGTTTGCCTGCGGGCGGTCGGATGGTCGCGGTGTTCGCCGCCGCCGAGCGTGTCGAGAGCCTGACCGACGAGTTCCCGACTCTGTCGGTCGCCGCCTACAACGGTGCTAACACCGTGCTGTCGGGACCCGCACAGGATCTGGACGAAGGCGGTGGCCGGACTGGCGGCCGACGGTGTCCGGTGTGACTGGCTGGACACCAGCCACGCGTTCCACTCGGCGCTGCTGGACCCGATCCTCGACGAATTCGAGTCGTATGCGCAGCGGTTCAATTTCTCCCCGCCACAACGGATTTTGATCGACAACCGCACCGGCGACGCGCTCGGCAGGAGCGTGAAACTCGATGGCGCCTATTGGCGTCGTCACGCGCGCCAACCGGTGGAATTCGCCAAGAGCGTGCGCACCCTTGCCGATCTGAATTGCAAAGTGTTGCTCGAGATCGGCCCACAACCGGTGCTCACCGCCGCAGCCCTGCGGGCATGGCCTGACCCGGCCACCGCACCGCGGGCGATCGCGTCCCTGCGCCGAAACACCGCCGACCACCGACAGATCACCGAAGCCGTTGCCGACGCCTACGTCTTGGGCCACCTGCCCGACTTCGGCGCATTTCGGCGGGCGCACGCGCGAAAGCTCGACCTACCCACCTATCCGTTCGAGCATCGCCAGTACTGGTATCGAGACAATCGGGATCGCCCAACCAACAACAGCACCTTGCCGCACGTACCGAAGCCGTCCGTCTTCTCGAGGACGGCCGGATCGAAGAACTCGCGGCCCTGCTCGACGGTGCGGGCGGCGATCATCAGACCCTAATGTGCTGACCAAGCTTGCGGCACAACACAACCAACAACGGACAACCCAGTCCATCGCGGACGACCGCTACGAGTTCCGCTGGGAGAAATCCCCTGCTCCACTCTCCGGCGCGGAAGCCGGCGAGGGATCCACCTGGATCCTCGTCGGCGACGACCCCGATAGCAATCCAGCCTTTGGTCGACGTGCTGACCGCACGTGGCCACCGGCACCGGATCCTCGGGTTGCCGGTGTCCGACGCGGACGAGGAACAGCTCGCAGATGCGTTGCGCGCTGCGGCAGCAGACGATTCGACGCTACGTATCGTGCATGTCGCGGCCCTCGACTCCGAGAGCGCACCATCGATGCGGTCACTGTTGCGGATGCAACACCGAATCCTGGGCGGAACACGGCGGCTCTTCCGCGCCGCGGTCGCCGCTGAACTGCGCAGCACCATCTGGGTGGTGACCCGTGGCGCACAGCGAGTCACCGACGCGGACACCGTGTCGCCGGATCAGAGTTGCCTGTGGGGATTCGGTCGTGCCGCGGCGCTGGAGCTTCCGCAAGTGTGGGGCGGACTGGCGGATCTGGCTGAAGGCCATGCCGACGAATGGTCTCGGTTCATCAACCGGATCACGGCGCCGGACGACTCGGCCATCAGGGAAGACCAGGTCGCGCTGCGTGATCAAGCGGTCTATGTTCCCCGGTTGGTTCGGCGGGCTGGGCAGCCGAGCGCGTACACCGCTGGAACTGCGCGATGACGCAACGTATTTGGTGACCGGCGGGCTCGGGTCGATAGGGCTGGAAATCGCCGGATACCTGGCCGCGCACGGCGCCAAGCATCTGGTGCTGACCAGCCGACGCGCGCCCAGCGATGCCGCGCAACAGCGCATCGATGCGCTCGGCGAACAGTACGGCTGCGAATTCCGGGTCGTCGCTGCCGATGTCGCCGATGCGCACGACGTCGCACGCCTGTTAGCCACCGTGCAGGCCGAGCTACCGCCGTTAGCCGGCATCGTCCATGCCGCGGGCGAGATCGGTACCACCCCACTGAGCAGCCTGGACGACGCCGAAGTGGATCGCGTTTTCGCCGGGAAGGTCTGGGGTGCTTGGCATTTGAGCGAAGCAGCCGCTGACCTGAAGCTGGATTTTTTCCTCAGCACCTCGTCGATCGCCTCGGTATGGGGCGGATTCGGTCAGACCGCCTACGGCGCGGCCAACGCATTCCTCGACGGGCTGGCCTGGCGCCTGCGCGAGCAGGGCATCCCCGGGATCAGCGTCAATTTCGGTCCCTGGTCGGCGGGCATGGCCGACGCGGAGTCTCGTGCGCGACTGGATCAGCGCGGGGTCCGCACGTTGTCACCCGCCGATGCCCTGGCGGGTATGGCCGATGTCGTGGCGGCTTCCTCCCGGGGCAGCACAGGGCGTTGTCGCCCGGATCGACTGGGCCCGCTTCCTGCCGCTCTACCAGCAGGCGGGGAGGCGGGCATTCCTGGCGGAGTTGGAGCGCGAGGTGCCCCAGCGTGGCCGTGGCGCCGTCGGCGACTCGCTCTGGGAAGACCCAGCTGGTCGAGCGGCTCACCAACGCTCCGGTGCAGCAGCGCAAGAAGCTTCTGACCGATTACCTGCGCGACGCGGTAGCAGAGGTGACGCGCGTAGATGCCGCGGAGATCCGCGAGGACGCGGGGTTCTTCGACCTCGGCATGGATTCGCTGATGGCCGTCGAATTGCGGCGCCGCATCGAACAAGGAGTGGGCAAGGAGATACCGGTCACCCTGGTGATGGATCACCCCCGTCTGTCCGACGTGGCCGACTACCTGCTCGGCGAGGTGCTCGGGCTCAGCGAGCAGGCATCCGACAAATCAGGGCCTCAGCCGGCGTCAGTGGTGACGACGCGCACGGACGAACCGATCGCGATCGTCGCGGTGTCGTGCCGTTTCCCGGGCGCACCCGACCCGGAAGCTTTCTGGGAGGTGCTGTCCGGCGGTGTCGATGCGATCCGGGAAGTCCCGGAGGACCGATTCGACATCGACGAGTTCTACGACCCGGATCCAGAGACTCCGGGCAAGACCTACACGCGCTTCGGCGGATTCCTCGACGGAATCGACGGATTCGATCCCGAATTCTTCGGCATCTCCCCGCGCGAGGCGGTCTGGATCGAGCCGCAGCAGCGGCTGATGCTCGAAACGGCTTGGGAGGGTCTTGGAACGCGCCGGGTACTCGCCAGGCGGCGCTGCGCGGCAGCCGAACCGGCATCTTCGTGGGGGTGGCCGCCAACGAGTATGCGCATCTGCTGTCCTCCGAGTCGATCGACAAGATCGAGCCCTACTTCATCACCGGCAACGCGCTCAACGCCATTTCCGGTCGGGTTGCCTTCGCGCTGGGACTCGAAGGACCGGCGGTGGCGGTCGATACCGCATGCAGCTCGGCGTTGGTGGCCGTCCATCAGGCCTGCCAGGCTTTGCACTCCGGTGACTGCGACTTGGCGTTGGCCGGCGGTGTGAACGTCTTGCTGAGTCCGGTGACGGTCATCGCCGCCTCGCGCGCCAGGATGCTTTCGCCAGTCGGGCGATGCAAGACGTTCGACGCCTCCGCCGACGGCTACGTGCGCAGTGAAGGCTGCGGAATCCTCGTGCTCAAGAGGCTGAGCGACGCGGTGCGCGATGGCGATCGGGTCTGCGCGGTCATTCCCAGCAGCGCGGTCAACCAGGACGGCGCATCCAGTGGTTTGACGGTGCCCAATGGTGGTGCACAGCAACGGCTTATCGGGGCGGCGCTGGCTCGCGCCGGTTTGGCAGGCGGGGATGTCGACTACCTCGAGGCGCACGGGACAGGCACCCCGCTGGGTGATCCGATCGAGGTGCAGGCGGCCGCAGCCGCCTACGGTGCCTCGCGTGACGCGGACCGACCGTTGCTGATGGGATCGGTGAAGATCCAACATCGGTCACCTCGAGTCGGCATCAGGGGCAGCAGGTCTGATCAAAGTCGTGTTGTCGCTGCAGCACGAAGTGCTGCCGCAGAGCCTGCACTTCGAGAAGCCGTCGCCGCACATCCCGTGGGACTCGCTGCCGGTGCGGGTCGTGGACAAGGCGATTCCGTGGCAGGCCAACGGCAGGCCGCGGCGCGCCGGCGTGAGTTCCTTCGGGTTCACCGGCACGAACGCGCACGTGCTGATCGAGGAGGCGCCACCACAAGCGGTGACCGGCGACGGAACCGCAGGCCCGGAAGATGTCGCGGTGACCCCGGAGTCGGACACTCACGAGCAGCCTGTCAATGTGCTGGCGCTGTCCGCGCGGTCACCGGAAGCACTGGTGGCGTTGGCGCAGCGTTATGAGGCCTGGTTGAACGCCCACCCCGATGTCGACCTCGCCGACGTATGCCTCACCGCTGGGACGGGCCGTTCGCATTTCGAACATCGGGCCGCGCTGGTCGTGGATTCGGTCCAGGGTGCGCGCGAGGGCCTGGCCGACTTGGCCGAGAACCGGCAGCGACCCGGGTGTCGTACGTGGCGAGCACACCACCGGCCGACGACGGCGTGGTTGTTCACCGGACAGGGCAGCCAGTATCCAGGGATGGCGCGTGAGTTGTTCGACACCGAGCCGGTTTTCGCCGAAACCGTGACACGCTGCGCGGACGTGGTCAACGACATCCTGCCGCGTCCGTTGCTGGAAGTGCTGTTCGCGAACGACGTTCGAGGCCGGAGAATCTTTGCGGCACACGTCATTTGCGCAGCCGGCGCTTTTCGCCGTCGAGATGGGGCTGGCCCGGCTGTGGCAGTCGTGGGGCATCGAGCCCGACGTGGTGCTGGGGCACAGCGTGGGCCAGTATGCGGCGGCCTGTGTGGCCGGAGTTTTCAGCCTCGAGGACGGGGCACGGCTGATGGCCGAGCGCGGCAGGCTGTTCGGCAGCCTGCCCGAAGGTGGGCGAATGGTTGCGGTGTTCACCGACGCCAAGCACGTCGAGGAGGTCGCCAGCGAATTTCCGCGAGGTGTCGGTCGCCGCCTACAACGGTCCCAACACCGTGCTGTCGGGTCCGGGTGAGGATCTGGAACAGATAGTCGCCAGATTCGGTGACGACGGGATCCGCTGCACCTGGCTGGAGACCAGCCACGCCTTCCACTCGGAATTGCTGGATCCGGTGCTCGACGAATTCGAGTCGTACGCATCGCAATTGCAGTTCGCTGTTCCGACGTTGCCGCTGGTCTGCAACCGCACCGGCGCCGTGCTCACGGCCCAAACCCCGCTCGACGCTCAATACTGGCGGCGGCATTCCCGTCAGCCGGTGCAATTCGCCGAAAGTGTGCGCACCGTAGCGGCGCTGGGATGCTCGGTGTTGATGGAGATCGGTCCGCAACCGGTGCTGACCGGGGCTGCGGTGCAGGTCTGGCCGGAGCACTTGGCCGCGCCGCGGGCGATCGTCTCGCTGCGTAAAGGCGTTGGTGACCGGCGCCAGATCGCCGACGCACTGGCCGCGGCCTACGTCGGCGGCCACCGACTCAATTTCGCTGCGCTGCATCGTCAGCCCCGTCGCAGACTCGAACTGCCCACCTATCCGTTCCAGCGTCGTCGCTTCTGGCCCAAGACGTCCGGCATCTCCGTCGACGGTCCTGCCGTATCCGGAATCCTGGGCAGTGCAAAGGATCTCGCCTCCGGCGACTCCGTCTACACCAGCAGGTTGTCCGTCAAGTCGCAGCCATGGCTGTCCGATCACGTCATCTACGGCACCGTTGTCGTTCCCGGGGCGACGTATGCGGCGATGGCCCTGGCCGCCGTCGGTCCGCCGGCGCGGGTGAAAGACTGTCTTCTTCTACGAGCCGATCATCCTGCCCGAGAAGAGTTCTCGCGAGGTGCAGCTGACATTGCACCCGCTGGAGGACGGCGGTGACTGGCAGCTTCAAGGTGCACAGTCGCCCGTACGGTGATCGTGACGCCGAATGGTCGCTGAACGCCGACGGCACCGTCGTCACCGGTGTCGATGACGAGTCGGCACCCGAGCAGTCGGATCCCATCGACGCGGCAATCGAGCGGTTGAACCGCATGCGTCCGCAGGAGCTGTTCGAGACCTTCGCCGACATGGAGCTGGCATGGGGGCCCAACTGGTCCGGTTCCCTGAAGTCGCTGTGGCTCGGCGAGGGTGAGGCGATCGGCGATATCATCGTCGGCGAAGAACTCGCCGAACAGCTCGGAACCGAGCCGATGCATCCGGTGCTGATGGACCTGTGCACCGGAGTCGCCTTCCCGGCGTTCCCGGCGCTTCTTGCGGCCGAACAGGGCGTGAACGATCTGTTCTTGCCGTTGCGGTACGGGCAAGTGATGCTGCGGGAGAAGATGCCTCGGCGGTTTTACTGCCGCGCAAGGTGGCACACCAGCGGCCTCGACAGCGAAACCCAGGTCTTCGACCTCGATTTCGTCGATCGGGATGGCCGCCAGCTGGGCGGAATTCGCGAGTTCACCGTCAAACGCGCGCCCCGCGAGGCGTTGTTGCGCGGGCTCGGCGGCGACGCCACCCGGCTGCTGTACACCCTTGGCTGGCACGAGGTGCCGCCGCCGGCGTCGAGCAGTGATCTTGGGGGCGCCGGAAACGCGAACGGCACCTGGCTGATTGCCGGATTCGACGAACTGGCCGCCAACGTGCCGGGCTGCATTCCGTTCGACCGGACCACCGATCCGGAGCCCTTGGGGCAGCTGTTGGCACAGGCTCACGAGCGCGGTCTGCCGTTCTCCGGCGTCGTCTGGCGCAGCACCGGGCCGAGCGCGGAAGAGTCGAGCGCCGAAAACTGCCGCGCGGCTCGAGACCGAGATCGCCAACCTGCTCAGCGCCGTGCACACCGTGCAAGGCGGCGAGGTGAAACTGCCCGGCGGACTGTGGATCATCACCGAACGGGCCGTGGCCACCGAATCCGGCGAGCCGGTCGACCCGGTGCAGGCGGCGCTGTGGGGGTTCGGGCGCACCACCATCAACGAGGAACCGGCGCTGCGCTGCAGACTGGTCGATTGCGACGGATCGAAGGAGGCTGTGCACGCACTGGCCAACCTGCTCGCCACACCGATCGACGAACCGGAACTCGCACTGCGGCAAGGAAAGTTGCTGGCCTCCCGATTGCTGCCATGGGCGCGCAGCGGTCATCTCACGGTGCCGCGCTCAACCGACTACGTCCTGGCGCCCACCGAACGCGGCGCGATCGACAACCTGCGTCTGACCGAGACGGACGTGCCGCCGCCGGACGAGGGCTACGTGCAGGTCCGGGTGGACGCCGCGGGTCTCAACTTCCGGGATGTGCTCAACGTGCTCGGCCTCTACCCGGGCGACCCCGGACCGATCGGCGGGGACTTCGCCGGCATCGTCACTCAATTGGGTAGCGGCGTCACCGGACTCGAGGTCGGCCAGCGCGTCTACGGCTTCATGCAGGGCGCATTCTCCAGCCGGTTCAATGTGCCGGTCCAGTTGCTGGCGCCGGTGCCCGACGGGCTGAGCCCGGTAGCGGCGGCCACCATTCCCGCTGCGGCGCTCACGGCCCGACTCGCGTTCGACTGGGCGCAGTTGCAGCCCGGTGATCGCGTGCTCATTCACGCCGCCAGCGGCGGCGTCGGGCTGGCCGCGATCCAGATGGCACAGCAGCACGGCGCCATCGTCTTCGCGACCGCCAGCACCTACAAACGCGCGACGCTGCGCAAAATGGGTGTGAAATACGTCTACGACTCGCGCAGTACGGATTTCGCCGACCAAATCCTCGCCGACACCGACGGTGCCGGAGTCGACGTGGTGCTCAACAGCCTGACCAATGAGGGATTTCTCGAAGCGACCGTGCGGGCCACTGCCCAGAATGGCCGTTTCGCCGAGATCGCCAAGCGCGACATCTGGACACCGGAGCAGATGGCGGCGGCCCGTCCCGATATCGCCTACGAGATCGTTGCGCTGGATGTGACAACCCTGCAGAACCCCGAGCACATCAAGCGTTTGCTGACCGAGGTGTCGGACGGGATGGCCACGTGGCGAGTGGACACCACTGCCCGCCGAGATCTACCCGCTGACGGAGGCGAGGGCCGCGTTCCGCCGCATGCAGCAAGCGCGGCACATCGGGAAGATCGTGCTGCAGATACCGAACCCGCTGCAGCCGCGAGCCGATCGGAGCTATCTGATCACCGGCGGACTCGGTGCAATCGGTCTGCACACGGCGTCGTATCTGGCCCAACTCGGTGCCGGTGACATCGTGTTGACCAGCCGGCGCGCGCCCGATGCGGACGCGCAACGGGTAATCGACGAGATCACCGAGCGCTACCGGTGCCGCATCCACACCTTCGCGGCCGATGTCGGCGACGAGTCCGAGGTTGCGAAGCTGCTGGAGCGAATCCGCGCGGAGTTGCCGCCGCTCGCCGGAGTGGCGCATTTGGCCGGCGTACTCGACGATGCGTTGCTGTCGCAGCAGAGCCTGGAGCGATTCCGGACGACGTTGGCGCCCAAGGCGTTCGGCGCCTGCCACTTGGACCGGTTGACGAAGGACGACGATCTGGACTTCTTCATCGTGTCCTCCTCGGTGTCCAGCCTGTTCGGTTCACCCGGTCAGTCCAACTACGCGACCGCCAATGCGCTGCTCGACGGCCTGGTTGCGGACCGAAAGGCGCATGGCTTGCCGGCCACCGGCGTCAACTTCGGTCCGTGGGCCCAGGGTGGCATGGCCTCTTCGGAGGCCGCGCTCGCCAATCTCAGTGCGCAAGGCCTGGTGCCGCTGGAGCCCTCGGCCGCCCTGAGCGCACTCGCCGAGGTTGTCGCCAACGGCACCGGGCAGGCAACCGTGATCAAAGCCAACTGGCAGCGTGCCGCGAAGTTGCTGGGCGCATCTCGTCCACCGATTCTCGACCTCGTGTTGCCGAGTGCCGTCGGGGAGGTGACCGGTGACAGTGAGTTGCTTCGGCAGCTGCAGGAGATACCGGTGCCGCAGCGCGCCGGTTTCGTGACCGAATTCCTTCAGCGCGAAGTGCAGAACTTCCTGCGGCTCGCGCAACCGCCCGCCGCGACCAGTCGGTTCCTGGACCTGGGTACGGATTCGCTGATGGCGATCGAACTCCGCAACCGGTTGCACAGTCAGTTCGGCGGCGCGTTCACGATCAACGCGACCGCGGTATTCGACTATCCGACCATCGGGTGCTCGCCGAGTATCTAGTCGAGTCAGATGCCCGAGCTTGACGCACAGCCGGGCGAGGTGGAATCCGTCGGTGCGCCCGAGCCCACATAATGATTGGACGGGTGACCGCGTAGGGGATGCCGAAGTACATCGCGGACATTCAACCTCGCCGCCGCCTACTGTCAGTGCACTGTCAACTGACACCAGACGACCTGGGCGATATAGCGCGAGTACCGATTCAGTCCGCCTATTCGGCTGATAGGTGAGTTGATCGTGCGGCGGCCAGCGACGATCGGTTGATCTTCCCCATGTCGGTGCGGGGAATGCGCTCGACGATCTCCACAGATTTCGGAACCTTGTAGGCCGCCAGACGGGCGGCGACGTGCGCGCGCAGCTCCGCGGGGTCCGGGGGGCGGCTGACGTCGACGGCCGCGACGATGGCGTGCACGCGATGTCCCCACTCGTCGTCGGGAATCCCGACGACGACCGCGTCCGAAATTTCGCTGTGCTCGGCGAGCGCCAGCTCCACTTCGGCCGGGTACACGTTTGCCCCGCCCGTGACGATCATGTCCACCCTACGGTCGGTGACATAGAGGTAGCCGTCGTCATCGAGCCAGCCCAGATCACCGAAGGTCGAATATCCGTACGCGTCGACGGTCAGGCTCTCGGTGCCCACGTACGAGGACACCCCGACCGCGTCGGTCCTGCGCAAGAAAATGTTGCCCACACAACCCGGCGGGAGTTGATCGCCGTCGTCGTCGACGATCTTGACCTCGCAGTCCACTGGCCGCCCGACAGTGCCCTCGTGGCGCAGCCATTCGTCGCCCCGCGCCATGGCGAGCCCGATGGCTTCGGTGCCGCCGTAGCTGAAGACGAACCGCTCCGGACCCACAAGATCGAACCACGCGCGTACCACCCACTGGGGAATCACAGCGCCCCCGTAGAGGATAGCGTCGATGCTCGAGAAGTCGCGCGACTTCACCCCGGGCAGCTCGACAATTCGCTTGAGCATGGTCGGCACCATGATCGTGCTGTTCACGCGGTGCCGTTCGATCAGGTCGACAGCGAGGGCGGCGTCGAAGCGCTGCATCACCACGAGCTTCTGTCCGTCGAGAAGTCCACTGACACATGAGAACCCGTTTGTGTGGTACAGCGGAGAAACGACCAGCTCGGTCGTGCGGCCCCTGGCCGCCAGAACATTGGACTTCTGCGACATCGCATCGCCCCCTATGACGCCGGGGACACGGTTGACGATGAGTTTTGGGGCACCGGTCGATCCCGACGAGGCCATGGCACGTACCGGATCGGCTACCCGGTCAGGAAGGGGTCCGTCGTCGAGTTCCCGAGAGTTGTCGATGTCTGCCGGTGATAGCACCGGGTAGGGCGCGTCGGTCCAGGAGGCGACAATCGCGGCGGGTCGAGCGAGCGCCAGCAGTCGGTCGCGCTCCCAGTTAGGCAGGTCCCAACGCAGCGGGACGACGGTCGCTCCCAGGCGCCACGCGCCCAAGTCGGCGAAGAAATGCTCCGGTGAATTCTCAAGCGCGACTACCACGATCGCGCCCTGACCGACGCCGCGAAGTGCGAGCAACCGAGCTAACTGATTGGACCGGCGGTCGAGCTCCCGCCACGATACGGTGCGCTCGGCGCCGTCAGGACGGACATGGACGATAGCCGTCTGTTCTCCGCGTTCGGCGGCGAGCAGTGCCAGCTGGCGGCCGAATGATACGACCTCACCCATGCGCGGTCCTACTTCACTTGCGTGTCTGTGATAGGACCACCCTACTTCCTGGAATTTCATCATCTGGCCAACGGAGCAGACAGGGACATACGCGGCGCAACCGATTTGCGGAATGGCATGTCGAGCGGACCGGCTGCGAGATCGCAGACGCCGGTACGGCGGTACGCGGTATGCGAGACTTTCATCCGCCGTGGCCTGAGTGGGCCAACCGCCCAAACGGGCGCCTATCATTCAAATAGTCTGGTGCTCAAAGTCTCTTGGCCAGCGTTCAGGTTGTGTCGGTGAAGCGAGGTAGGCCGATCGAGAGCGAGCCTAATCGGCCTCCGGACACAAACGTGCTGCGTTGTCGCTCTCGATTACGGCCTTGATGCTCGCCGGAAACCATGTTTGCAGCCATCTCACCTGCGGGGGCGCGGGTATCGAGATCGAGATCGGCAGAATGCAATGCCCAACCCTCACGGGATGCCTGCTCCATCAGTCCGGCACCGTCGACTACCGACCTACTCAACCGGTCCATCTTTGCAACCAGCAAGCTAGCGGCCGCACCACTGCGTACGGCTTGCAGCGCAACGATGCCCATCACGGCTCGATCAACCCGGCTCGGATGGCGTAGCGGGTCAGGGCCAGGCGGTCCCGTAGCCCTAGCTTCTGCAGAATGTTGGTCCGGTGCCGATCGACCGTTTTGGCGCTAATGCCTAAGGTTTTCGCGATCTCCCGGGTGGAGTCGCCCTCGGCGATCAGCTTCACCACTTCTTCTTCCCGCGGCGTGAGAATGGTGGTCGGCAATGCATCGCCTCGCCGGGCCCGGTGCAGGTAATCCCGGATCAGTGCGGTGACCGCACCGGGATACAGGAATGGCTCGCCGCGTATCGTTGCCCGGCAAGCCTCGAGCAGGTCGCGGTCGGCCACCGATTTAAGCACGTAGCCAGATGCGCCGGCCTTGAGCGCCTCGAAGAAGTACTGCTCGTTGTCGTACATCGACAGAATCAGTATCCGAACATGGGGATGGGTCCGGCTGATTTCGCGGGCCGCCTGCAGGCCCGTCATACGCGGCATCGCAATATCGAGGATGGCGAGATCTGTTGGGGTGTCGTCGAAGGCCGCTAGCGCTTCGTATCCGTTGGCCGCCTCGGCCACGACTCGCAGGTCGGGCTCGGCGTCGAGGATCATCCGCAGCCCGCTGCGAACCAGCGCGTGGTCGTCGGCGAGGAGAATGCGAGACGGTCCCATCATCGCTCGCTACCCTCCTTGCCTAGCGGGACGGCCAAGCGCACTTCCGTACCGCCGCTCGGCGGCGAGGCGATGCTGAGGGTGCCGGCGATGAGCATGGCGCGTTCACGCATTCCGTTGATGCCAGCGCCCTCGGTGATCACGCCGCCTATGCCGTCGTCGACGATGTGCAGTGTGAGGTGTTCGACGGTGGCGGTTAGTTCTAACCAGACCTTCTCGGCGCGGGCGTGGCGGGCGATGTTGGTCAGACTTTCCTGCGCCACGCGATAGCAGACCAACTCAACATCCGGGTTCATCCGGGTGAGCTGAGGGGCGATGGTCTTAATGACGACGATTCCGGTGGCGTGAGTGAACTCGCTGCATACGGCGTTCAGCGCGCTGTGCAGGCCGAGGTCGTCGAGTGCCTCGGGACGCAGCCGACGAGCGATACCGCGTACTTCGTCGAGGCTGGCCCGCACCGCTTCCTGGGTGTCGTGAAGATCGCCGCGCAGTCCCAATGGTGCCCGGTCAACGGCACGTTTGAGGGTAAGCAACGCGACCGTGAGGCTCTGACCGATCTCGTCGTGAAGTTCGCGGGCGATCCGCTGACGCTCACCTTCCTGGGCGGCGAGTGCCGACGCGCTCGCTGAAGTCCGCTCCCTTTCGAGCCGGTCCAGCATGGCGTTGAACGACGCAATCAGGTTGTGCAGGTCGCCGTTGCCGCGGTCGTCCATCCGGTCGGCACGTCGCGGAGGATCGACGCGGCGCATCGAGTTGGCGAGTTGGTCCAGCGGAGCGAGGCTCGTCCGCAGCAGAATGGCGTTCGCAGTCAGGATCACTGCCAACCCAACCACGAGTACGGGGATCTCGGTCAGCCTGATGCGCGCCGACACAGTCGCGGGTGAAAGTGCCAGCACAAGCGTGCCGACGATGAAGACCAGACCGTTGATCAAGAACACACGCCGAAACAACGCAGCGGCCGGAGTCCGCGCACGTAGCCGGAATCCATCCATGACCAGTGCGCGACGGTTCATCCGTCCAGCGTGATCCCCGCACGTGGAGGTTGTCCATACAGGTTGCGTCCCCCCGCGAATGGGTGTCAGACCCGATAGTGGCCCAGCTAGCCGACGCGCAGACTGGGCGTCACTCGTCAGGAGGAGCGTCGATGCGTATCGATCGGACAACGGTGGCCGGCAATGGCGTACTGCACCACATCTTCCCCCGCCGCGGGGGGCGGTTCGGCCTACTGCTCGACGCCGACAACACCCGGCATCTGTTCACGTACGAAGAAAGCGATCTGGATGTGCCCGCGCAGGCGATCCTGCTCGAGCCTGAGGAGGCCGACCAAGTGGCCGAGATCTTGCATACCCAACCGATCGCGGATCGTGTCCTCGAGCTCGAACGACGGGTCAGCGAACTGACCAGGGAGCGAACGAGACAACGATGACCACATCCAGCGTGCAACGGAATAAGGCCATGCAAGCACACGAGATCGCGGTGAACCCGCCCACCGTTCGCACAGATGACCCGGTCGCCAAAGCCGTTCAGGTGGTGGTGGTCAACCGGCTGCCAGGGCTAATCGTCGTCGACGATGCGGATCGCCCGATCGCCGTCCTGCCGGGTACGCAAGTGCTGCGCCTGGCCATTCCCGGGTCGTATCAGGACGATCCGGCGCTTGTTCGGACCGTCGACGAGGTGCACGCCGACCTGTTCTGGCGAGAACATGGCAGCCTCACCGTCGGTGATTGCCTGCCCAGCCCGGTCGCCAAGCCGGCCACCGTGCCGCCGGAGGCGACATTGCTTGAGATCGCCACCGTCATGGCGAACAAGCACAGTCCACTGATCGCCGTCGTCGATCACACCGGCCGATTGGTCGGCGCGGTAACCCTGGAGCGGCTGTTGACCAGTCTGGCGGTTGCCGGGCCCGGTGACTGATCCCGGGCCCGGTGACGACGGCGGCGGCTGGATCGGCAATGGCTCCCGTGGTCGCTGTGGCGATCTTCGTCGGGGCCTTCTGGTTCATCGCCACCGAGCGCGCGAACAAAGTCAAGACGGTCCTCGTCGCCGCCGCCCTAATGGCGACGCTGGGCCTGATCCCCGGCGAGCGAGTGTTCTATTCCGAGCACGAGGGAATCGACTGGAACGTCATCTTCTTGCTGCTGGGCATGATGGTCATCGTCGGCGTGATCAAGCAGACCGGCTTGTTCGACTACCTGGCGATCTGGGCGGCCAAGCGCTCCCACGGCAAGCCGTACCGGCTGATGACCATGCTGATGCTGATCACGGCCATCGCTTCGCCGGTCCTCGACAACGTCACCATCATCATGTTGGTCGCACCGGTGACGCTGGTCGTCTGCAATCGCCTGGGCATCGCCCCGCAGCCATATCTGATCGCCGAAGTGCTGGCATCCAACATCGGTGGCGCCGCCACGCTGATCGGCGACCCGCCGAACATCATCATCGGCAGCCGGGCCGGGCTGACTTTCAACGACTTCCTAGTCCACATGGCGCCCGCAGTCATCATGATCTTTGCGTTGTTCGTGGTCTTCACCAGGCTGTTGTTCCGCGCCGACCTGCGCAACGACAAGGTGCACCTCGAGCAGGTGATGGCGTTGCAGGAACGACGCGCAATCAAGGACGTGCGGCTGCTAACCCGGGCGCTGGCAGTGCTCGCCCTGGTCATCTTGGGATTCGGACTTCACTCGGTGCTGCACGTCGCGCCGTCGATCGTCGCACTCGTCGGAGCGGGAGCGATGCTATTGGTAACCGATGTCGACCTTGCCGATGTACTGCCGGAAGTGGAATGGCCAACACTGGTGTTCTTCATGGGCTTGTTCGTGATGGTCGCCGCACTGGTGCACACCGGCATCATCGCGGCCCTCGGCAGGATGGCCGCCTCATCGTTTGGCAACAATCACTTCATTGCGGCCACCGCGCTCCTCTTCGGATCCGCCATCCTCGGCGCGTTCATCGACAACATCCCCTACACAGCGACGATGACCCCGGTCGTCGAAGGAATGGTGGCTCAAACCCCCGACGCCGAGACCGGACAGGCGCTGTGGTGGGCATTCGCGCTCGGCGCGTGCTTCGGCGGCAACGGCACCGCAATCGCGGCCAGCGCGAACGTCGTCGCAATCGGTATCGCACACCGTGCGGGCCATCCGATCAGCTTCTGGAAGTTCACGAAGTACGGCATCGTGGTCACCCTGCTGAGCACCACCCTGGCGTGGGCCTACGTGTGGTTGCGCTACTTCTGAACGCCGACCCATAGGTCTCGCGTTTTCCATCGCCGGAACGGCGTGTTGCCGGCATGCGTCCAGGCCCAGGGGAAGTGATTGAACAATCAACGGCCCGCCGATGTCGTCGATGTGCGCCAGGCCATCCGCGACCAGACCCGGCGGAGGCCGGCCAACATCTTCGCAATGTCGTTAGTCGAGGGCCCCGAACTTGTCGACCAGTTTCTGGAACTTCGTGGCCGACGCCATCTCCTCGCACGAGGTGGACGTCTCTTTGCCGTCAAGCCGATAAAGCACCTGGACGTAGGTGCTGCCGTCCCCACGTGTGCCGCTGCGAAGGGGATGCCGTGCCGGTTGTGCTTAACCCGCCGATCTTGTGAGATGTTGATTGGAAACGAAAACAGGCCAGGACTTGTGGCCCTGACCTGCATTCTCTTCGGTGGAGCTGCCGGGAATCGAACCCGGGTCCTACGGCATGTCCTCGAGGCTTCTCCGTGCGCAGTCCGCTATGTCTTTCTCGGATCTCCCGGTCTCGCAGACTCGCCGGGATGACGATCCCAGTCGCTGTTAGATGTCCCGATGAGCCCCGCGACCGAACTCACCGGTGGATCCCTCTAGCTGACGCCAGGGTCCGGGTCGAGGGAACTCCCGGTCTGACGGACTAGCTGTCGCTTAGGCAGCGAGAGCGTAGTCGCGCTGATTTGAATCGGCGCTTAATTGGTTGCAACGACGCTTACGGTGGTCTCTTGCCTGCACCGGCACGCTTCCCTTGATTCGATGCGCGAAGTCGAAACCGTTCAGCCCCTCGCATCCCTGCCGAACTTCGGCAGGACAGTTCAGTCTACCGGCCGTATAACAGCCGGCTCACCTGATTTCTTCCGCGCCGACAGTGGACTCAGCTTCGCGACACGCCGCGACGGCGTCGTCAGATCCACACTCGGCGGGGTTGGTGACCCTAGATCACGAAGTTCAGCCGCTCCACGACCTGCTTGCCCAGGTCAGTGTCCCCAGTGATCTCGATGGCGTTCATGTTCTCGGCGGCCGTCGTGCGCCCGCCCGCCAGCCGGGTGAACAGCACAGCGTCCAGCCGAATCGTGGTCGTCGGCTCGCTGTCGAACTCGTCGACCACCTGTGCCCGGCCGTCTACGGCCACCCGCAGCGTGCGCTGTAGCGGCCCGGTCAACTCGATCGCCACGCGGCTGCCGTCGGGCGCCTTGCCCAGCTTCCCGACGACATAGCCGAGGCTTGACGTGATCTCCGCGAGCGATTCCTCCGCCGGCGGGCCCTGCAGCGATTCATCTGTTGCCCACACACCCACCGCGTAGCGGATGTCCTGATCGTGCATCCAACAGTCGAAGGCCCGCACCCGCATGAAGCGGCCATAGGTCTCAGGGCCCACCGGCGTAGCGGTGGTCTCGTTCCACGCGTCGTCGTCCATGTCCGCCAGCTCTTTGCGCCGATCAGCGGTGACAGTCCGGAACTTCTCCAGCATCGCGCCGGCCGGCTGCTCGTACAGGTGCCTGACCCAGCATTCGTTCAGCACGCCCACCTGGTTGCGCACATGCGGAAGCTCCGACAAGTCGCAGTCCGGGGTCGGCGGCGGGACGCCCATGAGGAACGACTCGGTGCCGATGATGTGGGAGACGACGTCGTGCACCCGCCAGCCCGGCAGGTCGGTTTGCGTCAGCCACTGTTCGTCGGACAACCCCACGAGCAGTTCGTCGATGTCGTCCCACGAGCCGAACAGTCCGTCAAGCACCTCGGGTTTATTGAGCTGAGTCACGAGCCGATGCTATGCCTCCGCCTAGCCCGGCATGCCCTTGGCGCGACGGCCCAACTCGCGGGTGACCTCTCGCTGCGCGTCGCGTCGCGCCAAGTCCTGACGTTTGTCCCGGGCCTGCTTGCCTCGGGCCAGCGCGATCTCCACCTTGACCTTGCCGCCGGTGAAGTACAGCGACAGCGGCACGAGCGTCAGGTTCCCGTCGCGGATCTTGCCGATCAGCGTGTCGATCTCGCGGCGGTGAAGCAGCAGTTTGCGGTTGCGCCGCGGCGGGTGGTTGGTCCACGAGCCGTGGTGGTATTCGGGGATGTGCACGTTGCGCAGCCACACCTCCGCCGTCGTCGACCGTGGCGAACGCATCGACCAGCGACGCCTTGCCCTCCCGCAGGCTCTTCACCTCCGTGCCCGCGAGCACGACGCCCGCCTCGAACACGTCGATGATCGAATAGTCATGTCGCGCTTTGCGATTCGTCGCGACGACCTGACGTGGCGGCCCGCTCTTCGCAGAAGCTTCTTGGCGGCCACGGCTAGCGCCGCACGTAAAGCCGCAAGGTCGCGTACGCGGTCACGCCAGCCATCACCACACCCAGGAGCACCAAATACGGTGTGATGTAGAGGATGTCGAGGTAGTCGACTCGCGCTATCAACGGCGGGTTGGCTTCGTAGAACTGCTTGAGCGCGTTGTCCAGGAAGAACGCCCGCACGAATACCAGCCCGACGATCGCGAGGATCACGCCGGCGAGCGCGGCCAGCATCGCCTCCAGCAAGAACGGCAGCTGCGTATACCACCTGCTCGCACCCACCAGTCGCATGATCCCGATCTCAGTTCGCCGGGTGAACGCCGACACTTGAACCATGTTGGCTATCAACAAGATCGCGCCGATCGCCTGCACCACTGCCACCGCGAACGCCGCGTCCCGCAGGCCGTAGAGCACGGCGAACAGCCGGTCGATCAGCTCCTTCTGGTTCAGCACGTCCCGCACACCGGGCTGGGCGATCATCGCCGCCCGGAATTCCTTGTCGTCGTCGGGATTGGCCAGCTTCACGATGAACGACGCCGGGAACGCGTCTTTGCTCGCAACGTCTTTGAACTGCGGGATCCGGCGGATCGCGTCCTGGTAGGCCTCGTCGCGGTTGAGATAGCGGACCGATTCGACGTCCTTGCGGCCCTCCAACAGATCCCGCAGCGCCTTGCACGGGTTCGCATCGCAGTTCGGGTCATTGGCCGAGACGTCGGGCGTCAGAAACACCTGCGACTCCACGCGGCTCAGGTAGATGTTGCTGGACTGTACGGCCAGCCGCCATACCAACAGCGCTCCCCCGAACAAGCCGATCGAGATCGCTGTCGTCAGGATCATCGCGATCGTCATCGTGACGTTGCGACGAAGACCCGTCCAGATTTCGTTGAGCAGGAAGCGGAAGCGCACTTAGCGGTCCATCCCGTAGACGCCGCGCTGCTCGTCGCGCACCAGCTTGCCCATGTCGAGTTCGACCACGCGCTGGCGCATCGAGTCGACGATGTGATGGTCGTGGGTGGCCATCACCACGGTCGTCCCAGTGCGGTTGATCCGTTCAAGTAGGTCCACGATGTCCTTGCTCGTCTCGGGGTCGAGGTTCCCGGTCGGTTCGTCTGCCAGCAGCACCAGCGGGCGATTCACGAACGCCCGCGCCATCGCCACCCGCTGCTGTTCGCCGCCGGAGAGCTCGTGCGGTAGCCGGTTCGCCTTGCCCGACAGCCCCACCATTTCGAGCACGTCGGGCACCACGCGCTTGATCACGTCCGTCCGCTTGCCGATCACTTCGAGCGC
Organism: uncultured Actinomycetota bacterium; assembly: GCA_963744085.1. Lineage (GTDB taxonomy): Bacteria > Actinomycetota > Actinomycetes > Mycobacteriales > Mycobacteriaceae > Mycobacterium. Next base: position 657,799 of record CAVUSK010000002.1, on the reverse strand, counting down.
GAACGCGACGTTGTCGTACACGGTTTTCTGCTGCAGCAACCGAAAGTCCTGGAACACACAGCCGATCACCTGCCGCAAATGCGGGACGTTGCGGCCGTGCAGATGGTTGACGTGAAACTTCGATACCTGGATATCGCCCTTGGTGGGTTTCTCCTCGGCCAGCAGCAGTCTCATGAACGTCGACTTGCCGGAACCCGACGGTCCGATGAGGAAGACGAATTCACCCTTCTCGATCTTCAGGTTGATGTTTTCCAGCGCCGGCCGGGCAGACGACTTGTACTGCTTGCTGACCTTGTCCAGGGTGATCATCACGGCACGCCAGTGTAGCGGTGGTCGAGGTCGGTTCGGCTCAGCGCGACGGGCTCGGCGACGGACCGGGCCCTGGGACCGCCGATGACGGCGTCGACGGCGGGGCGCCCGGCGGCTGCCGGCGTCGTGGTCGTCGGCGACGTGGTAGGCGAACCGCTGGTGGTGGTGCTTGTCGGGCTCGTTGTTTCTGTCGGAGTCGTCGTCTCCGTCGTGGTCGTCTCAGTGGTGGTCGGGGTTGTCGTGGTCGGTGGTGGCCCGCGGCTCCTGCACGTTGGTGCGCGGCACCCAGGTGTAGTTCGGGTCGGGCACGAAGCCGGGCGGAACGACCTCGGTGACAGGGGCCTGTGCCGGCTGCGGCGCCGGCTTGTATTCCTGGTACAGCCACCACACCAGCAAGAACGCCACGAGCAGTACGAGCGTGGAGGTGCGCATGCGCCCACCGAGAAGGTAAGTCGGCCAACCGCGATCTTCCCTGGTCATCGCGACTCTTCCCGGTGCGCCTCGTCGGCGGCCGCGGCTGTCGCGGGGGCCGGGATCGCACCGACCATCGGAGTTGCCTCTGTCGGTGTGACGATGCCGGCGCGGCTCAGCTGCCGCACCACGAGCACCCGCATGCGTCGGCCGACCTCGAACTGCTTACCCGGCAACGTCCGCGCGACCATGCGCAGGATTACGCTTTCCGGCTCGATGCTTTCCACGCCCATCAGCGATGGTGCGTCGAGCAGCAGATCCTTCAGCTGCCCGTCCTCGATCGAGGTATCGCACACGTCATGGAGCACCTCGTTCACCTGGTTGAGGTCGGCGGTGACCGGCACCGGGATGTCGACGACGGCGCGCGCCCAGTCCTTCGAGAGGTTGACCGACTTGACGATCTGCCCGTTCGGGATCGTGAAGACCTCACCGTCGCTGGACCGCAACTTGGTCACCCGCAGCGTGACGTCCTCGACGGTGCCCGTGGCCTCCTTGGCGATTCCCGAGACGGTCAGGGCGACCAAGTCGCCGAAGCCGTACTGCCTTTCCGTGATGATGAAGAACCCGCTGAGCAGGTCCTGCACGATGCGCTGCGCCCCGAAGCCGAGCGCAGCACCCAGCACGGCCGCGGGCGCCACCAGCGACGCGATCGGAACCTCAAGGATGTCGACGATCTCGACCGCCACCACTACGTACAGGATCGCGATCGACACCCAGGAGATGACCGACGCGACCGCCTGACGGTGCTTGGTGGCCTCCGAGCGCACCAACGCGTCGCTCTCCTGGAAGCCTTCGTCGAGGCGGCGCGTGATCCGCTGCGCCGCCCAGTTGATGAACCGGGCGATCAGCAGCGACGCGATCAACCACATCGCGATGCGAAGGCCCCGGGTGATGACCCACTCGCCGATCTGACCGCGCCAAAACACGTGCCACTGATCAGCTAGGGACAGAGCCAGGTAGGTGTTATTCGTCATCTTTTCTATTGCGCCACCGGATTCCTGCTTCCAGGAAGCCGTCGATGTCTCCGTCCAGTACCGCAGCCGGGTTGCCGACCTCGTAGTCGGTGCGCAGGTCCTTGACCATCTGGTACGGGTGCAGAACGTAGGAGCGCATCTGGTTTCCCCACGAACTGCCGCCGTCGCCCTTCAGCGCATCCAGCTCGGCACGCTCTTCTAAACGCTTGCGTTCCAACAACTTTGCCTGAAGCACGCGCATCGCCGAAATTTTGTTCTGCAATTGCGACTTCTCGTTCTGGCAGGTGACGACAATACCGGTTGGGATGTGGGTAAGTCGAACCGCTGAGTCGGTGGTGTTCACCGACTGACCGCCCGGGCCGCTGGATCGGTACACGTCGACGCGTACATCGCTTTCGGGGATGTCGATGTGATCTGTGGTTTCCACCACAGGCAGCACCTCGACTTCGGCGAACGACGTCTGACGGCGACTTTGGTTGTCGAACGGGCTGATCCGGACCAGCCGGTGCGTGCCCTGTTCCACCGACAGCGTTCCGTATGCGAACGGCGCATGCACCGAGAACGTCGCGCTCTTGATCCCCGCCTCCTCGGCGTAGGACGTGTCGAATACCTCGACCGGGTACCTGTGCTTCTCGGCCCACCTGACATACATGCGCATCAGCATCTCGGCCCAGTCGGCGGCATCTACGCCGCCGGCACCGGACCGGATCGTGATCAACGCCTCGCGCTCGTCGTACTCGCCTGACAGCAGCGTGCGGACCTCCATCGCCTCGATGTCCTCACGCAGCGACTTGAGCTCAGCGTCCGCCTCGGCCACATCCTCGCTGCCACCCTCTTCGGCAGCCAGCTCGTACATCACCGGCAGGTCATCGAGGCGACGGCGGAGATCCTCCACGCGACGCAACTCGCCCTGGGTGTGCGACAGCTCACTGGTGACCTTCTGGGCCCGCGACTGGTCGTCCCACAACTTGGGATCGGCGGCCTCGTGCTCCAGCTTCTCGATGCGCGCGCGCAGACCGTCGAGGTCCAGCACCCGCTCGACGCTGGTCAGCGTCGAGTCGAGCGCCGCGATATCGGCTTGACGGTCGGGATCCACGGCTGCCAAGGGTAGCCCCCGTCTAGCATCAGAGCCGTAACCGTCTCGGCATCGTCACGACAGCCCTCGACGTGCGGGCCGGACAACCGGGGAGGCTCAAAGGTGCGTCCTTACTACGTGGCGATAGTCGGCTCAGGACCGTCGGGCTATTTCGCGGCGGCGTCGCTGCTGAAGCTGGCCGACGCGGCCGAGCCCCTGGATGTCCACGTCGACATGCTCGAGATGCTGCCCACGCCCTGGGGGCTGGTCCGTTCCGGCGTGGCACCTGATCACCCGAAGATCAAATCGATCAGCGCTCAGTTCGAGAAAACCGCGGCGCACCCGCGTTTCCGGTTCTTCGGCAACCTCGTCGTGGGCGAGCATGTGCACGCGGGCGAGCTGGCCGAACGCTACGACGCGGTGATCTACGCCGTCGGGGCCCAATCCGACAAGCCGCTGCGGATCCCGGGCGAGGACCTCACCGGCAGCGTCGCCGCAGTTGAGCTGGTCGGCTGGTACAACGCGCATCCGAACTTCGAGAAGATGTCGCCGGATCTGACCGGCGAGCGGGCCATCGTCGTCGGCAACGGCAACGTGGCGCTGGATGTGGCGCGCATCCTGGTCACCGACCCGGAGGAACTGCGGGCCACCGACATCGCCGACCATGCGCTGGACCTGCTCGACCCGCGCGGGGTCGAAGAGGTGGTCATCATCGGACGCCGCGGCCCGTTGCAGGCCACGTTCACCACACTGGAGCTGCGTGAACTCGGCGACCTCAAGGGCCTCGAGGGTGTCGACGTGATCGTCGACCCGGCCGACGTGGCCGACATCTCCGACGAGGAGGCCGAGGCCGCCGGCAAGACCGTCAAGAACAATCTCAAGGTGCTGCGCGGCTACGCCGGGAATGAGCCCACCCCCGGCAACCGGCGGATCGTGTTCAAGTTCCGCACGTCGCCGATCGAGATCCGCGGCGAGGGACGGGTGGAGGAAGTGGTGCTCGGCCGCAACGAGCTGGTCACCGACGAGGACGGGCGCGTCGTCGCCAAGGACACCGGCGAGCGCGAGGTGCTGCCCGCGCAGTTGGTGGTGCGCGCGGTCGGCTATCGGGGCGTTCCGACGGCCGGGCTGCCGTTCGACGATGCGACGGGAACGATCCCGCATACCGACGGCCGCATCGACGGAAGCGCCAACGAGTACGTCGTCGGCTGGATCAAGCGCGGCCCGACGGGCGTGATCGGCAGCAACAAGAGCGACTCCCAGCACACCGTCGACACCCTGGCCGCCGACCTCGCCGCTGCGTCACATCCCGACTTCGGCGACGAGCACGCCCGCGAGTTGCTGGAGTGGCTGTTGTCACGGCAGCCGAAGCTGGTCACCGACGAGCACTGGCAGCTGATCGACAGGCACGAGCGCTCCACCGGAGAGCCGCACGGCCGGCCGCGGGTGAAGCTGGCCAGCGTCGCCGATCTGCTCCGAATCGGGCACGGCTGAATTGCGCGGCTGGTACATCGTCGCGGGCATCGCGGCGCTGATCTTCGCTGCGACAGCAGCCGCGATCACGATTTCGCTGAGTGGTCGACACCAACAGCACACGGATCTCGGTGTCGGAGAATGTGTTTCGCTGTCCCCCGATGCGTCCGGGGAACTGATGCCGACGCACACCAGCTGCGCGACGGACATGAGCTTCACCATCGGTGCGCTGGCGGACGACGTGGGCAACTGCGTGCCCGACCAGTTCGACCGATTCCGTGCACCGTTCGCCGACGCCGCCACCGAGCGGCTGTGCCTGGTGCCGAATCTGACTGTGGGACATTGCTATCGGTTGGGCGTTCCGGTGGGCATGCTCGATCCGGCCGACTGCAGTGTCGGTGGTCCCGCGGTGTTTCGGGTGACAAAGCGTGTCGAGGTCTTACAACGTTCATGCTTGCCCGGACGAGAAATTCAAGTATGCGATGGCCTATCCGGCCCGCACATACTGCACGGAGACTCTCGGATGACTCGACGCTTGATAGCGGCCGCGGTAACCGTCGGGATGCTGGCGACGGGCTGCGTGACCACCGTCAACGGCACTCCACGAATGGTCGGCAGCTCGGGTGGCATCGTCGGCATCGGGCGAGAGATCCCCCAGATCCTGCCCGACCGTGATGATCTCGTCGCGGCGCTGGGCACTCCCGTCGACAACAACGGCTTCCCGCCCAGCGTCGGGGACCTTGACGTCCTGCCCGACGGGATACGGGACAGCAGCGACGCCTCGGAAATCCAGTGCCTAACCGTCACATTCCCGTACTCGAAGAAGGTCTTCGAAAAGAGCGCGGTGCGCGCTGTCGCCACCCAGGATTGGGACAACTGGGGCCAGGGTCTCTCCGTCCCGGGTTTCTCCGTTCGCGCCGGCGCGTTGGCGTTGGCTTCTCCTGCCGATGCCCGCGCGTTGTTCGCGAAGTTAACCTCCCAATGGCAGCAGTGCCAAGGCAAGACGATGGTCCTGTACAAGCCCGGAGGAAGTCCGGCAGATCATCTGCTCGACATCACCGATGTCCGTACAACCGACACCATCGGCTGAGTTATGCGGACGTAGGCCAACCCAAGCTCGCCGGCCCGCCTTTACCCAGCCCGTAGTTTGTACACCCGGTGGATGAACCAGCTTCCGCTCGCGACGTAGACGTTGCCGGCGGGGTCCACCGCCACGTCGCCAATTTGCACGCTTGTGGACGGCAGCACGACCTGGGTGGTCGCTCCCGCCGCCAGCTTGAGCACCCGGCCGTTCCCCAAGCCGTCGGTGGCGTAGACGTTGCCGGCGGGGTCCACCGCCACACTGCCGGCGCCATGGAGGCCGGTGAACGGCAGCACTTCCTGGGTGGTCGAGCCGGCAGGCAGTTTGAGCACCCGGCCGCCGTCGGTGATGTAGACGTTGTTGGCGGTGTCCACCGCCACCCCCATGGGAACGCTCAGGCCGGTGAACGGCGCGACGACCTGGGTGTTCGACCCGGCCGGCAGTTTGAGCACCTGGCCGTTGCTGTTGTCCAAATAGGTGTGGTTGGTGACGTAGACGTTGCCGACAGGGTCCGCCGCCACCCCGAGGGGAACGCTCAGGCCGGTGAAGGGCAGGACGACCTGGGTGTTCGACCCGGCCGGCAGTTTGAGCACCCGGCTGTTGTGGGCGTCGGTGTTTATGTCGGTGACGTAGACGTTGCCGGCGGGGTCCACCGCCACACCATCGGGTTCGTTGAGGCCGTTGAACGGCAGGACGACCTGGGTGTTCGACCCGGCCGGCAGTTTGAGCACCCGGCTGTTGCCGATACTCCAGTCGGTGACGTAGACGTCGCCCGCGGTGTCCACCGCTACCCCGTGGGGAAAATCCAGGCCGGTGAACGGCAGCTCGACCAGCGGCGACTGTTGCCGTGACCGACACCCTACGATGACCGTGAGGACGACAGTGATGAGCGCGAGCGCGGAGAGTGGAACCGCCTCACGGCGGCCGAACAGCCGCCTCAGCCGATAGTGCCCAAACCGCCCCGGACGCAAACCCGCCGCGGTGGCGCTATCGGTCCTCTCCTTCACCACACCACACCCCTCAGCCTTGCGACGGTCAAACACCGTCAGGCATGAGTATGCGGGCGACAAGCCAAACCGAGGACCAGTTCTCAACACCGAATCAGCCCGCTTTATCCGCTGAATGTCCTTCTGCCGCGCTCCTAAGCCCGAAAATGCCCGTACTTCGCAAGTGCCTCGACAATCAATCTCGACAATCAATAAGGGGGGATCCCCGTGGGCGATCGGGTACCGTCAAGGCTTTGCGGCCGACTAAAAATGCCCTCTGACCTCGGTGGCAGGTCCTATACCACGACCGAATGGTGTCGGCGGTCAGGGACCGCAGCGCTATCGGCCCGAGATCCGGTGGATCACCGATTCGGAAAGCGATTCGTAGAGGCTGGCGGTGGGCTCAACCACCCCGACCGAGCTGCCCTTCACCGGCCTCAGCTCGCTCCAGCTCAGCTCGCTCGTGGGTGTGGCGATGACATCGGGGGGATCGGTGTGCATATCGGAGCCCGGGTGTCCGCACTGGCCGGGCCGAACGAGGTGCTCGTGTCCAGCACGCTGCGCGACCTCGTGATCGGGTCAGGACTCGAATTCGAAGAGCGTGGCGCGCACGAGCTCAAGGGTGTTCCTGGCGAGTGGCATCTCTTCGCTGTCGCGTCTCCGTAGCAGCGGGTTGCGGCGAAACTGATTTCGCCTGCCGTTAGCGCTTGTGCACTCGGTGACATTGGATCAGCGAAAGGCATTCTGGAAGTCTTCGGATGCTCACTGCATCCGGTCCGCGCCAAGCGCACCGCTGAATAGCCAGTACTCGACCCATTCGCTCCTGACTCCCAGCGTCCTACCCACCGCAGCCGCGTCCTCGCAGTAGTTGACCCAGCGACGTCTCTCGTTGATTCGCCGTCGATCGAACGGCCACTTGGCATCTTGAAGACTGTCGCGTACTCGTTTATCGAAGACCAGCGGGGGCGCCGCTAGTCCTGCACCGACACCGGCGACCCATAGCCACTTAGTGAAGAAGCGAAAACCAACACCCGGTATGCCGGCAGCGGAGGACCAAGCGCCCTCGAGGTCATTGCGACCTACTTGGGCCACGGTCTTCTCGAGAATGCTGACCAAAGTTTCGGAGGACAGGGCTTCCGCGTGGCGGCCATAACAGCGGTGGGTTTCGCGTGCGCCCCCAAAGCAATGTGGCGACAAAGGCTTTCCGCCGTTTACCCGGCGTGGTGAGGTCATGTGCGAGCGCCCATAAGTCTCTGCGGTGGATACCTTCGCGATAGTGGTCGACCGCCCAGGCCACGTCAGAATCATTTGGGTTCCAACGCAACCAGGCACTGCGGCTGAATTTCATTGTCCGCTGTGTCGCCGGGTCGAATCGCGAGAGTATGACTGGCCCACAATTCGCGACGACCTGTGCGACCCATGCGGCGTGTCGGTCTTCGGGGCTGGTCATGGTTGAGCACCTTAACGAGCTGGTGGCAGCGATTGCGCGAAGAACACTTCAGCCACGAGTTGCCGACCGCGTTGTACTGGCGCGTGGCGGTACGGTGTTCGCAATCCTCACCGCCGTTGGATTGGAGAGCACCGTGAGCGACGACCTGGCGCGCAAGAGGTTCACCGAGCTCAAGGAGCGCGCCGGACAGCGCCTTGTGACCGGGCCACGGCGTGTATTCATCCCCGACGCCGAGCTCGACGGGTTCTGGGCCACGCTGGAACCTGCGACCATCGACTTCATGATCGGTGAATGGATAGGTGGCGAGTTCGACACCGGCCACCGGGAAAACGGAACGTTGGCCCTCATCAACTGGTTCGGCAAGACCTTCAATTCGGCCACCGACGCGAAGCCTCTCATCTGCTTGGACGCCGACGGCAACAAGTATTCGAACACCGAGAACGGCGAAGGCAGCCTGTGGATGGAGGAATTTCGCGGCGAGGTCACCGCGACGATGGTGTTCGACGGGCAGCCGGTTCACGACCATTTCAAGAAGATCGATGACAACGCTGTGATGGGCATTATGGACGGCAAGAACGCCCTCGACAATGGCCGCTACGCATACTTCTATCTAGAACGGGTCTAGTCCGTCCTAGATGGGCAACGCCGGGCAGTTGCTTGGCGTGCCGGCCCAAACGTGTTCAGTAAATGCTGTTTTCGGCAAAGGCACTTGAGATTCGACAGGTGTGTGGGCCCAACCGGATAGGGAATTGTGTGGTCGATGTCGCAGAACTCGGCCGACTCTTCACACTCGGGGAAGCGGCATGTGAGATTACGGCAACGCACGAACTCCGCCAGCTTTGCCGATGGTAGGTAGCCGGGCTCGGGTACATCGACGGGAGTATCCACGCTGCGCACTCTGGCGCCAGACCGGATCAACTCGGCCAGCAGCGGCGTCGGCACGATGCCGCTGCGCTGTAGCAACCCCACAGGCGTGGGCGAGTCGGGTTCCGGGTCGAGCGCCACAGATTCGGTGACTACATGAATGACGATGTTGGAGGCGCGCCCGTCATCGCCTGCTGACGCGCAGTCAGGGTCTCCGCAGGCGCAAGCCAGCCGCTCGGCGCCGGCAGCCAAAGCGCCCAGCGCGTCGGCGCGGCGCTGCGCCATGGTGCGCGGATCGTCATCGCAGATACCTTGTGCCATTTGCATCAGCCGCTGCTTGAGCATCGCTGCGTCGGTGGCATACAGCTTTCCCGACACTGAGGTCATCTCAGAGGTGTCATGTTCTCTGCCGATATCCAGCCAGCGGTCTTTCATGCGGCTGCGGACGCGTCGCAGCCCGCCCGGGTCGTGATGGTCAACCAAGACGTCGATGGCCTGGGAGAGCTTGTAATCCGACAGTCGTCCCCACTTCGCTGCGTGCGCGGCCAGCGCGGCGTCGATCAGCGCGATCGGCTCGCCGTCGGCGACGAGATCGGTGTGCCATGCGATCGCGGTGACGATGCGATAGGTCACCTTGCCGTCCGCATACAGGCCGGCAACCTTTGGTAAGCGGCGGCGCAGGGTGAGACTGAGGGTCATCTGGCTGGACGCCTTGTTGTGCCGAACCCCTAATGCGGCGGCGACTTCGGCTGCTGCCGAATCCCACCCATCGCATGCCCACTCCGCGCGCTTGCCTTCCTTATCGCAGCGCCGCCTGGTGAGCTCGGCGATCGCATCCAGCCGCCGCGCCCCGGCAGCCGCCTCGATGCGAGCCCATTCCTCGATCGCGGTCACGACCGCCGCGTCATCGGCGCGGCGCAGCGCTGCAGGTTCGGGAGGCGATTTGTCGAACATATGTTCGAGTATAACGGTGTTATCCGACGCCTGACGCAGACTTTTCACAGCTGCTATAGCCGCCGGAAAGCCCTGATCCACACAGGAAACTCCCATCAGCACTTAATGTTTCGTCGCGGGGTGTCGGCTGTCCGGGCGGCCGGCCGGCGGCTAAGGTGAGCACCGCCCGCAGACTGCCGTCGATCCAAGGTGCACAATGACCGACCCGCTGGGGTTGTCAATCGGGACGACCAACTTGATCGCGGCGCGAGTCGGAAGCCCACCGCTGACACGTCGCGCCGTCCTCACGTTGGCGCGCGGCCGCGCACCGCAGGTGGGTGTGCCCCTGAGCGATGCCGATCCGGACGCGATCACCATTGGCGGTTTCGTCGAACGCGTCGGCGACCCGGTCCCCCTCGTCGCTGCCGACGGATCCCAACACCGCGCCGACCGACTCATGGTCGAGGCGCTCTCCGCGATGGTCGACGCCGGTGGCGTGCCGTCATCCGACATCACGATCGCAAGACCCGCGCACTGGGGTCCCGCCGCGCTGTCGGCGTTGCAGGGGGCGCTCCTAACAGTGCCTACCTTCACGCCCGACGGCCTTCCGGTGCCGGTCGTCGCGGATGCGACGGCCGCGTTGACCGCATTGGCCGTCGAGCCCGGGCTGCCCGCGAACGGCGTCGTGGCGCTCATCGACTTCGGCGCCAGCGGCACCAGTTTCACGCTGGCCGACGCGGCATCCGACTTTGCACTCATCGACCACACGGAGCGCTACCTCGAGTTTTCCGGCGACCAGATCGACCAGCTGCTGCTGACGCATGTGCTGGACGGGCTGGCCGGCGCCCACGGCGTCGATCCGTCAGCCACCGCCGCTGTCGGCTCACTTGGCAGGCTCCGTGAGGATTGCCGAGACGCGAAGGAGCGGCTGTCGTCGGAGTCGGCGACCGAGGTCGATGTCGAGCTTCCGTTGCACCGCAGCAGGATTCGGCTGACCCGATCTGAACTCGAGGATCAGATCGCGCACCCGCTCACCGGGGTCTTGGCCGCATTCCATGACCTGTTGAGACGCAACGGGATTGGTCCCGAAAGCCTTGCCGCCGTCGCGACGGTTGGCGGGGTGGCCAGCATCCCGATGATCACCCAACGCCTCTCCGAAGACTTACGCATGCCGGTCGTGACGACACCCCGGCCTGAACTTAACGTGGCTGCGGGCGCCGCACTGCTCAGTGCTCGCGGGCCAAGCCCGGAAGCGCCGACCGGCGTGGCGCCCGCAGCGATCGCGCGGCCCGACGGGCCCGCTTCGTCGACGTTCCGTGCGTTGGCGTGGTCTGAAGACGATCAGGTCGCCGACGAGCCAGTCCCGTACACCGGCGAGGACTACTCATACTCCTATGCCTACCCCGACACTGGCGCCGCGCGGCCGCCTGTGCAGTTCGTACCACCGACAGCGCCGGCAGTGGACCGGTCACCACCGTGGTATCGCCGCCCGATGGCGGCCGTCGGCCTCGGCGCCCTCGTGCCACTTGTCGCGCTGGGCGCGTTCGCATATGTGCTGACCGGCAACGAACAGAACACCCAGGACACCCACCCGTCGACGGCTGTCGTCTCGACGCCGACAAGCAACGTACTGGCGCCGCCAGTCACCACGTCTGTCGCCCCGCCGATCATCGCGACAACGACGGCCGCGCTGATGCCGCCGCCGCCACCGCAGACGCAAACGCAGACAGTCACCTCAGTGGTTCCCGCGCCCACGACGACAACCACCACGACAACAACCACCACGACGACAACCACGACGACAACGACCACAACCACTACGACGACCACGACTACGACGCCGACGCCGACGACGACAACAACCACGACAACGGCGGTTCCGATGACGACGTCGTACCTGACCGTTCCGTTGCTACCGATCCCGATACCGATCCAGGTGCCCGCACCGCAGTAGCGGAATCCGCCCTCAGGCCGGCGGTTCGGACGGCGCGACGCGCCAGTTGTCCGGGTTCTTCGACGAATACAGAACCGGGATCAGCGCACCCGCGCGCGGCCAGTTCTCCACGTCGACCGGGTACCGCTGATACACCACGTGTTCGTTGACCGACGGGCCGTTGATTACGCCCGTGACCGTGACGTACTGCTCACCCGTGGCGTCCGGGCGGGGGCTCACCCCGGTGATCAGCAACGTGCCGTGCAGCGCGTCAGCCGGTGGCCTGCGCCGCCTCAGCCACGGCGCCGCCAGCACGACGATCGCCCCGATGACCACCACAATCCAGAAGATGTCCCACACGTCCTCATGGTAGGACTGCTGACATGGGCGAGAGGCCGGACGACCTGGCGCTGGCGTTGACACTCGCCGATCAAGCCGACGCGCTGACGATGCCGCGGTTCGGCGCCGTCGACCTGCACGTCGACACCAAACCAGACCTCACACCGGTCACCGACGCCGACCGGTCGGTCGAGGCGGCATTGCGGGAGTCGTTGTCGGCTCGGCGCCCCGACGACGCGATTATAGGCGAAGAGTTCGGTGGCACGACAGAATTCGCCGGACGGCAGTGGGTGATCGATCCGATCGACGGCACCAAGAACTTCGTCAGGGGCGTGCCCGTGTGGGCGACGCTGATCGCCCTGCTCTCCGACGGTGTGCCGGTGGCCGGCGTGGTCAGCGCACCCGCGCTGCACCGGCGTTGGTGGGCTGCGGCGGGCCAGGGCGCGCACGCGGTGGTCGGCGGTGCGCCGCCACGGCACCTTCACGTGTCGGCGGTCGGCGACCTGGCAGCGGCCAGCCTGTCGTTCTCGAGCCTGTCGGGATGGGCGGCGCTCGGGTTACGCGAGAAGTTCGTCGAACTCACCGACGCGGTGTGGCGTGTCCGGGCCTTCGGCGACTTCTTGTCGTACTGCCTGGTGGCCGAGGGTGCGGTGGACATCGCGGCCGAACCCGAAGTGTCCCTGTGGGATCTGGCGCCGCTGGACATCCTGATCCGCGAGGCCGGGGGGACCTTCACCAGCCTCGACGGTGTTGCGGGCCCGCACGGCGGGAGTGCCGTCGCGACCAACGGAAGGCTGCACGACACCGTGCTGGCGATGCTCTCAGACGAGTAGCGTGATTCAAATGAGCGATTCGCCGGAGTCACTGGTGCGCAAGTTCTTTGCCGCTTGGGCAGACCCCAAGCCGGAAGAATTGGGCAGTTTTTTCGATGACGCCGCAGTGTGGGCCGACGGTCCGCAAGGAGTACGCCGCGGCGCGGACGCGATCAAATCCGAGCTCTGCAACCAGCTCAGGGCGGTCGGGGGCGTGACGGTAGACGTGAAGTCGCTGCTCAGCGACGGCAGAACTGTCATGGTGGAACAAGTCAGTAACTCCAGCGTTGGCGGCAACCCGGTCTCCACGGCTGTCATGACAGTGTTTGAGCTTGACGCCGAAGGGCGAATCACACAGTGGCGTGAGGCCTACGACTTGAAGTCGGTAATGGACCAGATTGAGGCCGCCGGGGTTCGACGCCCCTAAGTAAGCACGACCGATGAGTGGTCCGTTCACCGTTGGCACCAAACATTGGCATTGCCTCGGCGACGGCCGGATTCACGACGCTGCACCATACGTCATCACCTGCATGGAGGTCATACCGTCCGAGCTGCACGAATCGCCTATCGCTAGGCTTACGGCATGCGTTCGTACATCTCGCGGTGGCGGCAGCCAACGAGGAGGGACTTCGCCGCCGCAATCCTGGTCATTGCCCTGGTGGTGTTGGGCATCACCTGGACAAACTACGAAGCGCAGAAGCAGTCGCAGGAGGCAAAGAAGGCCAAATACGAAAGTTGCCTTCATTCAGCCGAAGCGAAGCACGTCTTGCCTCTGGCGAGCCTGGAAGAAATCGACGCTTGCAAGCAGGAGGCGGGCGTCAAATAGGGTGCCGACTCACTGACGTCCGACGTTGACTCCTCTCGCCGCCCCTGCCGCGATGTTGCACTGCAGACACACTCACGATCTTCACGAAGTCCTCATCGGGTAGATCGGCGGGGATGATGCAGTGAACCGTGGTGCGCTAGTACGCAGTGCATGCGAAACCCAGTTGCCAGGTGTGTACGACGGGCCCGTCGGCCACTTTGGGCGCACGCCGGCTGCCGGTGCAAGATTGCGTGAACAACTGTTCGCGCACTGTGAATTAGTTAACAGTGCATCGCTATCTTACTCTGGAGTAAGATACGGTTACCGGCATCGCCAACGACTAACGAGGCTGCTGAAATGACCAACACCATTCCGCCGAAGAGCGACTCGCGCCGCGCCAAGCGCCGCGCCAAGGCGAACGGCCCCGAGAGTGCCGTCGGGCTTCAACGTCACAAGCGCACGCCCATCGACATCGGGCTCGCGGTGATCACGCCGATCGTCGGGCAGGAGTTCCTCGACCGGCACCGGCTGCGGGATCCGCTGAACCGGGCGCTGCGCTACGGCATCAAGCAGGCGTTCTCCGTTTCGGGTGCGGGCACCCGCCAGTTCAAGCGCATCCAGGGTTTGCGCAGCGGGCCGACCCGGCTGAAGACCAGCGGCCACGACTACTTCGACCTGACCCCCGACGAGGACCAGAAGCTGATCGTCGAGACCGTCCGCGAATTCGCCGAGGAGGTGCTCAGGCCGGCCGCGCGCGACGCCGACGACGCCGCCACCTACCCGGCGAACCTGATCGGCAGGGCGGCGGAGCTGGGCATCACAGCGATCAACATCCCCGAGGATTTCGAGGGGATCGCCGCACACCGCTCCACCGTCACAAACGCACTGGTGGCCGAGGCACTGGCCTACGGCGACATGGGGTTGGCGTTGCCGATCCTGGCTTCGGGCGGTGTCGCGACCGCGTTCACCAACTGGGGCAGCGCCGACCAGCAGGCCACCTACCTGAAAGAGTTCGCGGGCGAGAACGTGCCGCAGGCGTGCGTCGCGATCGCCGAGCCCCACGCGCTGTTCGACCCGACGGCGCTGAAGACCACCGCGGTGCGCAGTCCCAGCGGCTACCGTCTGCGCGGCGTGAAATCCCTTGTGCCGGCGGCGGCCGACGCCGAGCTGTTCGTCGTCGGCGCCCAATTGAACGGCAAGCCGGCGCTTTTCATCGTGGAGTCGTCGTCGCAAGGGCTGGCCGTCAAGGCCGACCCGAGCATGGGCATCCGGGCGGCGGCGCTGGGGCAGGTCGAACTCGACAACGTCACGGTGCCGCTGAGCGCACGGCTGGGTGAAGACGACGCCACCGATGCCGACTATTCCGAAGCCGTCGCGCTGTCACGCCTCGGCTGGGCATCGCTGGCCGTCGGCACCGCGCATGCGGTGCTCGACTACGTGGTGCCGTACGTCAAGGAGCGGCAGGCCTTTGGCGAGCCGATCGCCCACCGTCAGTCCGTGGCGTTCATGTGCGCCAACATCGCGATCGAGCTGGACGGACTGCGGCTCATCGGCTGGCGCGGCGCCTCACGCGCCGAGCAGGGCCTGCCGTTCGCGCGCGAGGCGGCGCTGGCCAAGCGGCTGGGCACCGACAAGGGCATGCAGATCGGCCTCGACGGCGTGCAACTGCTGGGCGGCCACGGCTACACCAAGGAGCATCCCGTCGAACGCTGGTACCGCGACCTCCGGGCGATCGGTGTCGCCGAGGGCGTAGTTGTTATTTAGCGGAGTCATCATACCGAGCTGAAAGAATAATCATGGCAATCAATTTGGAAATGCCGCGCAAGTTGCAAGCAGTGATCGACAAGGGGCACCAGGGCGCGGCCGAGATGCTGCGGCCGATCTCGCGCAAGTACGACCTGGCGGAGCACGCCTACCCGGTCGAGCTCGACACGCTGGCCAACCTCTTCGAAGGCATCTCGGAGGCAAAGGCTTTCGCGTTCGCAGGTGCCGAAGCCTTCCGGGATGGCGAGGGCCAGGATGGAAACCAAAACGGCGCCAACATGTCTGCGTTGGTGAACGCGCTGGAGGTCAGCTGGGGCGACGTCGCGCTGTTGTTGTCGGTGCCGTATCAGGGGCTGGGCAACGCGGCAATTTCCGGTGTAGCCACCGACGAGCAGCTGGCGCGGCTGGGCAAGGTGTGGGCCGCGATGGCGATCACCGAGCCGGGCTTCGGATCCGACTCCGCCGCAGTGACGACGACTGCGCGTCTGGATGGCGACGAGTACGTCATCAACGGCGAGAAGATCTTCGTCACCGCAGGATCGCGGGCCAGCCACATCGTGGTATGGGCGACGCTGGACAAGTCGCTGGGACGGGCGGCGATCAAGTCGTTCATCGTGCCGCGCGAGCATCCGGGTGTGACCGTCGAGCGGCTCGAACACAAGCTCGGCATCAAGGCGTCCGACACCGCGGTGATCCGCTTCGACAATGCCCGCATTCCGAAGGACAACCTTCTGGGCAGCCCGGAGATTCACGTCGAGAAGGGCTTCGCGGGCGTGATGGAGACGTTCGACAACACCCGCCCGATCGTGGCGGCCATGGCCGTCGGGATCGCGCGCGCCGCGCTGGAGGAGTTGCGCAAGATCCTGACCGAGGCCGGCGTCGAGATCTCCTACGACAAGCCCTCGCACGCCCAAAGTGCCGCCGCCGCGGAGTTTTTGCGGATGGAGGCCGACTGGGAAGCCGGCTACCTGTTGACGGTGCGGTCCGCGTGGCAGGCCGACAATGACATCCCGAATAGCAAAGAAGCGTCGATGGGCAAGGCCAAAGCGGCACGGGTGGCTACCGACATCACGCTCAAGGCCGTCGAAATGGCAGGCACTACAGGCTATTCCGAGCAGACACTGCTGGAGAAGTGGGCCCGCGACAGCAAGATCACCGATATCTTCGAGGGCACTCAGCAGATCCAGCAGCTCGTGGTGGCGCGCCGGTTGCTGGGGTTGTCGTCCGCCGAGCTGAAGTAGCTCGCTCGCTGCCCGCCGAGGTCAGACTTGATGCACCAAATCGGCCATTTTGCGTGCCGGTAACCTGATTTCGGCGCAAGGGCATGGGGGCGCTAGACGCCCGTCCAGGAGTCGTCGAGACGCTCGGCCACGTCGATGATTTGCGCCTTCTTCGAGGCCGGCTTGTCGATCTCGTCGCGGACATACTTCGCGATGAAGCGCTTGATCTCGGCGTCGACCCCGGCGATGATGCGCAGCACCTCCCCGCGGATCGACTGCGAAGCCACGTCGACAGAGATGTCGGACGCCCGCGGTTTCGCGACGTCGATGACCAACAGCAGCGGATCGGCGGCACGCGCCTCTGCGCGCAAGTGGATCTCCCCCGCGACGTTGAACCTCGGCTTGTCGAGCCGCACATCGATGACGAGGTCGATCGCGAGTGGAATACGCACGTCGAACGTGATGGTGTCACCGAGGATCCGGCGGGCCTTGGGGCTCTGGATCGTCACCTTGGCGGTGACCTTCGCGAGCCCACCCGGCCCTTGACGCATCGGCCCCATCTCGAACTGTTCGCCGGCGATCGCGCCGAACGCGTCGGCGACGCGCTGCTCGGTCACCGCGATCTCGAAGAACGCGCGGCCGAACTCCTCGTAGGTCATGAACTCGAAGCCATCCATAGCGGTATCCACCATCCCACGAATACGGTGCCCGGCTCAGCAAATGACACACTAGAGATCATGGGAAGATCGCGAACGTCGGCACCGAGCCGATTGTCCGTCGAAGACTGGATCAAGGCGGGCTATGCGATCCTCGCCGAGGAAGGCATCAAGGCACTGAAGATCGACCGGCTGTGCGAGAGCCTCGGCGTCACAAAGGGCAGCTTCTACTGGCATTTCACTGACATGGCCGGATACCGCGCTGCATTGGTGCAGTCGTGGGCCGAGTTGCGCGACGATGACCGCCAGCAGTTCGAGCAGATGTCCGATCTTCCTCCCCGCGAACGACTTTCGCGCATGATGTCATCGCTGGTGAGTCCCCGTCACTGGGTACTGGAGCGCGCGATGCGCGAGTGGGCCCGCTCCGACAAGACCGTAGCCGCCAGCGTGAACGCATCGGACGGCCGAGTTCTGCGCGCGGTCCGCCAAGCGTTCGCGGACTACGGATTCGGCCTGGAGGAAGCGGACCTGCGGGCCAATGCGACGTTCGCCGCGGGCATCGGCTTCCTGCACTTGGGCGGACCGAAGCCGCGGGCACGGGACGCCAACCGGCGAGAACGCTTCCTGGATCTCATGCTCGGCCCATGAGGCTCATTCCATACCAAAAAGTATGGTAGGTTCGCCCCATGTCGGCTATCGATGACGAGTTCGTCGGGCGAGTAGCGGCGCGCGCCGAAGAGGCTGAACGGCTGCGGAGGCTACCGCGGGAGACGGTGGACGACCTCATCGCGTCAGGCTTCACCGAGCTGCTGAAGCCGGCCCGCTACGGTGGTCAGCAGGCGGACTTCCCCGCGCTGCTCGATCCTGTGCGCCGGTTGGCCCACGGCTGCGCATCGACCGCGTGGACGATCGGCTTCTACGCCCTGCACAACTGGATGATGGCGCTGTTCGACGCGCAGGCCCAGGAAGAGGCTTTTGCGTCCCGCCCATTTCTCGCACCCGCCCCACTGGCGCCGACCGGTCGTGGACTGCCCGCCGGCGATGGCGTGAAGCTCAGCGGACGATGGTCCTGGGCAACCGGTGTGATGGACGCGAACTGGATCATCGTCGGCGCGCTGTGCGGACCCGACGACGCGATATATCCGGCCCTTGCACTGCTGCCCGCCAGCGAGATGCAGGTCGTGGACGTTTGGCACACCGACGGGATGCGGGCCACCGGTACCAACGACGTGATAATCGAAGACGCCTTCGTCCCGGCCCACCGACTGGTGGCGGTGTCAGACATCTACGCCGGCACCACTTTAGGATCCGCATTTCACGATGCCGCTGTGTATCGATGGCCTATGGTGCCCGCGTTGGCCTTGCTCGCGGCGATGCCGGCGCTCGGCAGCGCCGAGAAGGTCGCCGAAATCTACGCCGAGCGGCTGTCCGAGCGAGTCATCGCATACGAAGGCGTCAAGCAGAAGGACAAGCCGATGGCGCAGGCGCGTCTCGGAGAGGCGAATGTACGCTTGCGCGCCTTGCGGGGATTGCTCGCCGATACCGTCGGCCAGATCGAGAACATCGTCAGCGCGGGCGATCCGGTGCGGCGCAGTGTGCGTGGCGACGCACGGTTGGCCGCAGCCCACATCGTCCACGAGGCACGCGCCGTCGTCGCCGACCTGTTGGAGGCCTCCGGCGCCAGCGCCCATTTCTCGACCAGCTTTCTTCAGCGCGCCAAGCGCGACGTCGACGTCATTTCGGGCCACGTGGTGTTCGACTACGACACCAGCCGCGAACTCGCGGGGGCGCTGGCCATCGGGATGAAAATCTCCTCGATCGCGATGGTCTGATTCTTGTGCGGGGCTGGAAACGAAAGTAATGTCAGTTTTAGTTCCGAACCCGGTCGACCCGAGGAGCCGACGATGGAATCGTTCATCCACCTCCGCAAAGGCGTCACACCCCGCCGATTGCACGCCGACCTCGACGGGCTCAAGGACGACGAACTGGGGCGTGGCGGTTTCACCGGGCGCACCGCCAACATGTATCGGCGGAATGACCCCACGACCTACCGCTGCGAGGGGCCGCTGCGGCCCGTCGACGTGCTGGCCAGTGATCTAAAGCCCAGCGATGCCACCGACGCGGCAGGCGCGCCGATGCTGTTGTTCTCCAACCCGGACTGCCGAATCCTGCTCTCACGGCGCAGCGAGCCGATGCCGTTTTACACCCGCCACGTCGACGGCGATCTTCTCTGCTTCGTGCACAGCGGCGCTGGCCTGTTGGAGACCGAGTTCGGCCCGCTGACCTACCGCGAAGGCGACTGGGTGTACATCCCGAAGGCCTGCACCTGGCGTCAAGTTCCTGAGGGTGAGACGACGCTGTTGATGGTCGAGGCGACAGACGAGTTCCGGGTGCCCCCCGCCGGCACGCTGGGGCGTCACTTCCCGTTCGACCCGTCGCAAGTCGTCATCCCCGAGCCCGCACCGCTCGACGACGACGGCCGCGACGAGTACACGGTCCGGCTGATGCACGACGGCGGTCCGACA
This sequence comes from uncultured Actinomycetota bacterium, assembly GCA_963744085.1. Taxonomy (GTDB): domain Bacteria; phylum Actinomycetota; class Actinomycetes; order Mycobacteriales; family Mycobacteriaceae; genus Mycobacterium. The sequence goes on along the minus strand of CAVUSK010000002.1, from coordinate 638,132 downwards.
ATGGCGTACTACCAACACAATCCGCTGGACGTCGAGGGCTGGCGCGGCGACAACTTCCCGTTCACGTTCAACGTCGCCGACTACAACGTGGTGAGCTCCGACAGCGTGCATCTGCCTCCCACGGTGCATCTGTTCATGCAAGCCACCGGCGTGTACGTGATGAACTTTCTGCCCAGGCCCGCCGAGGGCGTGCCGGGCACCGAGCGATTGCCCTGGTATCACCGCAACGTCGATTACGACGAGATCGCGTTCTTCCACGGCGGCTCGCTGTTCGGTGTCCCGATGCCGGCCGGTCTGATCTCGCTCACCCCGCAGGGCTTGCATCACGGCCCTCCGGAGAAGGCCCGCGAGCGCGCGCGGCGCAAGTTCGACGAGCACTCCCGGATCGACTGGACAGTGATCGCGATCGACACCCGCCGCAGGCTCACCCCGTCGGCCGACGTGCTGGCCCACGACTTGGGGCATCACTGATGGCCGCGCCGGCTCCCGTCAGATACACCTACGACCGCATCCCGTATCTCGTTGCCTACCAGAATACTTCGGCTGTCCGCGACGTCTACGGCGGCGTCGCCGAGCTGGTGGTTCTGGAGAGCTATCTGCTCAAGCCGAAGGAGAAACCATCAGACACGGTTCTGGTGTTCATGCACCCCATCGGCGGTGGCGCCTACCTGCCGATGATCAACGCGCTGGCGCGCGGCGGCCATCACGTCATCTACTGCAACAGCCGGTTCCGCGGCACCGACGCGGCGCTGCTGATGGAGAAGGTCGTCGAGGATCTTGGCGAGTGCATCAAGGACGCCAAGAACCGGCTCGGCTACGACAAGGTGGTGCTCGCCGGCTGGAGCGGCGGGGGCTCGCTGTCGGTGTTCTATCAACAGCAAGCGCAGAACCCGACGGTGACGGCAAGCCCGTCCGGCGACGGCCCTGACCTGACCAAGCTGGGACTGATCCCGGCCGACGGGATCATGTTGCTGGCCGCGCACGTCAGCCGCCACGGCACGCTCACCGAGTGGCTGGACGCCTCGATCCTCGACGAATCCGACCCCAGCAAGCGCGATCCCGAGCTCGACCTCTACAGCCCGGAAAACCCGAACCAGCCGCCCTACAGTGAGGAGTTCCTGGCCCGCTACCGACAGGCACAGATCGACCGCAACCGCCGGATCACGGCCTGGGTCAAGGCGAAACTGGACGAGTTGAAGGCCGCCGGCCGACCCGACGACGAGTTCGGGTTCGTCGTGCACGGCACGATGGCCGATCCGCGCTGGCTGGATCCGGCCGTCGATCCCAACGAACGCGCCCCGCGGACCACCTACCTCGGCGAGCCGCAGTTGGTGAACATGAGTCCCGTCGGCCTGGCCCGTTTTTGCTCGCTGCGCAGCTGGCTGTCGCAGTGGAGCTACGACGACGCCAACGGCGACGCCGTCAAGGCCGGACCCGACATTGCCGTGCCCGCGCTGGTGATCGGCAATCTCGCCGACGACGCCTGCACTCCGAGCCACACCCGTCGGCTGTTCGAGGCGATCGGCCACCCCGACAAGGAGATGCACGAGATCGCCGGTGCCAACCACTACTACTCCGGTCCGAACCAACGTGAGACGCTGCGAGAGGCGGTCGGCATCTGCACCGACTGGCTGACGCGCCACGGCTTCACTTCGGGAGACGCATGACACCCGCTGCACCCGCTGCACCCGCTGCACCCACGCGAGCAGACGCTAAAGTTCCCGACACGCCGTGGCGTGAGCTGACTTTGCGTCTGCCCGCGGGAAAGGGGAGCGACGCATGACACCCACCGGCCCGCTGGACGGCATTCGCGTGATCGAGGTCGGCACGCTGATCTCCGGGCCGTTCGCCGGTCGGCTGCTCGGCGACATGGGTGCTGAGGTGATCAAGATCGAGCCACCAGGCCAGCCCGACCCACTGCGCACCTGGGGACAGGCGGAGCTCGACGGGCACCACTTCTTCTGGACGGTGCACGCGCGCAACAAGAAGGCGGTGACGCTGAACCTGCGCGGCGCTGCGGGCCATGAGCTCTTCTTGGATCTCGTGGAGCGCTCGGACATCATCGTCGAGAACTTCCGTCCCGGCACATTGGAGAAGTGGGGCCTGGGTTACGACGTTCTGCGCGAACGCAATCGGGGCATCATCCTGGTGCGGGTGTCGGGATACGGGCAGACCGGGCCCGAATCCGGCAAGGCCGGTTATGCATCGGTCGCGGAGGCGGCAAGCGGCCTGCGATACATGAACGGATTCCCCGGCGGCCCGCCGCCCCGGCTGGCGTTGTCGCTGGGCGACAGCCTCGCCGGGATGTTCGCTGTGCAGGGCGCACTGGCCGCGCTGTATCGACGTACGATCACCGGCGAGGGCCAGGTCGTCGACGCTGCGCTGACCGAATCCTGTTTGGCCGTACAGGAATCCACCATCCCCGACTACGACGTCGGCGGTGTGGTGCGCGGACCGTCGGGCACGCGCCTGGAGGGCATCGCCCCGTCGAACATCTACCGCACCGCCGACGACAGCTGGGTGGTGATCGCCGCCAACCAGGACACCGTGTTCCGCCGGCTGTGCACGGCGATGGGGCGGCCAGAGCTGGCCACCGACGACCGGTTCGCCAATCACGTTGCGCGCGGGCGTAATCAGGACGAGCTGGACAAGATCATCGGCGACTGGGCGGCCGAGCGCGACCCCGACGAGATCATCTCGACGCTCGGCGACGCAGGGGTGATCAGCGGGCCGATCAACACCGTCGCCGAAGTCGTCACCGATCCACAGCTGCGCGCCCGCGGCATGATCGCCGAGCACTGGGACGAACGGGTTGAACGCACCGTCTTGGGCCCCGGGGTCGTGCCGGTGTTGTCGGCGACGCCGGGGACCATCCGCAACGCCGGTCCGGCCCGGCCCGGCCAGCACAACCGCGAGATCTACACCGGCCTGCTCGGCAAGTCCGACGCCGAGCTCGAGGCGCTGCGGGCAGAGGGAGTGATATGAGCAGCCAGATGACCGGCGTGCCAGAGCACGTCACGATCCGCGAGGTGTCGCTTCGGGACGGACTTCAGATCGAACAGCCAATCCCGTTGCACGCCAAGGTCGAACTGCTTGAGGCCGTCGCGGCCACCGGGGTGCGCGAAGTGGAAGCCACTGCGTTCGTGTCGCCGTCGAAGGTGCCCGCGCTGGCCGACGCCGCCGAAATGGCGGAGCAGCTGCACCGCTTCGACGGGATCGAGTTCTCGGCGCTGGTGGCCAGCCCGAACGGCGCCAAACGCGCTGTCGCCGCGGGCCTTCGGTCCATCGAATACGTGGTGTCGGCATCGGACGGCCTCAGCCACGCCAACGTCGGGCGGTCCAGCGCCGAAGCAGCCGCGCTGATCGGTGAGATCGTCGCGATCGCCCACGATGGCGGCGCGTCGGTGGAGGTCATCATCGCCTGCTCGTGGGACTGTCCGTTCGACGGGCCCACTCCCCCGAAGCGCACACTTGACGTCGTCGAGCACGCGCGCGATCACGGCGCCGACCGGCTGGCGCTCGCCGACACCATCGGCACCACCACGCCACGCCGAACGGCCGACCTTTTCGTCGACGTGCGCGAGGTCGCCGACGGGCTTCCGCTCGGTGCGCACTTCCACAACACCCGCGGAACTGGCCTGGCGAGCGCCTACGCCGCGGTGACCGCCGGCGTCACCCGGCTGGACGCGTCGGTCGGTGGACTGGGCGGATGCCCGTTCGCACCCGGCGCCACCGGCAACATCGCCACCGAGGACCTGGTGTACATGCTGCGCGACAGCGGTATCGGGGTGGACGTCGACCTGGACGCCGCGATCGCGGCCGCGCGTGTAGCGCAGCGGGTCGTCGGGCATGAGCTGCCCGGCGCGCTGATGCGCGCCGGTGACCGGCTGCGGTGATCATGCCTGCACCGCAGTCGCTCAGTTCCAAGGGTCGGCAGACCCGGGAAGCCATCGAGCAGGCCGCGCGAAAGCTGTTCGCGGAGCGCGGCTTCCACGGCACGACGCTCGCCGACATCACGTCGGCGGCGGGGAAATCGCCTGCGGTGTTCTACCGCTACTTCGACGACAAGGAAGACCTGCTCGCTGCGCTGGCCGAGTCGTTCCTGCATGACATCGTCGAACCGTCGGGCCTGTCCGTCTCGCTGCCCGACTCCCCCGACGACGTCGAGTTCTTCACCGAGGTGGTCACCGGCTACTGGAACATGTTCAAGCAGAACATCGGGATCATGATCGCGGTGGCCCAACTCGCCGCGACCCAACAGCGGTTCGCCCACGTGCAGAATGAGTTTCGCCGCTTCGGCGTGGACATCGTCTCCGCCTCGGTGCGCCGCGCGCAGGAGCAGGGCTATGGGCGAGAGCTGAACCCGGAGCACGTCGCCGCGGCCATCTCGCTGCTGTTCGAGAACTTCACGACGGTATTCGTGGCTTCCTCCGGCCTGGGGCAGATCAGTGATACCGACGCCATCGCGACGCTGTCGACCATCTGGAAGAAGACACTGTACGGCTTCTGACAAGGAGAGCACTGTGGATTTCACTCTACCGGAACATCTTCCGGGTGTCCTCGACGAGATCGACTCGTTCATCGAACAAGAGATCAAGCCGCTGGAGCGGGAGAACATGCAGTACTTCGACCAGCGTCGCGAGTACGCGCGCACCGACTGGGAGAACGGCGGGATCCCGGCACGGGCGTGGGAGGACCTGCTCGGCGAGATGCGCAGGCGCGCCGACGCCGCGGGCTGGCTGCGTTACGGCCTGCCCGCGTCGTTGGGTGGGCGCGACGGCACCAACGTCGACATGGCCGTCATCCGGGAACATCTGGCCGCCAAGGGACTTGGCCTGCACAACGACCTTCAGGACGAGTCGTCGATCGTCGGCAACTTCCCGCAGGTGATCATGATGGAGCGCTTCGGCACCGAGACGCAGCGCAAAGAGTGGTCGGAGGCCATGCTGGCAGGTGAGCGCGGCTTCGCGTTCGGGCTGACCGAACCCGGTCACGGGTCGGACGCCACCTGGATGGAGACGCGCGCCGAGCGCACCGGCGACGGCTGGGTGATCAACGGCGCCAAGCGGTTCAACACCGGCGTGCACCGCGCGACACACGACCTCGTCTTCGCCCGTACGTCGGGTGAGCCCGGGCAGGCGCTGGGCATCTCCGCGTTCCTCGTTCCCACCGACGCGCGCGGCTTCGAGGTGCCGTACTACTGGTGGACCTTCAACATGCCGTCCGACCACGGCGAAGTGGAACTGCACGACGTCAGGGTGCCCGACGACGCGGTGCTCGGCGAGGTCGACCGAGGCCTGGAAGTGGCGCAAACCTTTCTGCACGAGAACAGGATTCGGCAGGCCGCCAGCAGTCTCGGCGCGGCCCAGTTCTGCATCGACCGGGCCGTCGCGTACGCGGGCGAGCGGGTGGTGTTCGGCAAGCCGCTGTCGGTGAACCAGGCGGTGCAGTGGCCGCTCGTCGAGCTGCAGACCGAGGCGCAGATGGTGCGGCTGCTGGTGTACTACGCGGCCTGGCATCTCGACCGCAACCACCACCTCGAGGTTTCCGACAAGGTGTCGATGGCGAACTACCGCGCCAACCGGCTGGTGTGCAACGCCGCCGACCGCGCGATGCAGGTGTTCGGCGGGCTGGGCTACACCCGCCACGAGCCGTTCGAGCACATCTACCGCCATCACCGCCGCTACCGAATCACCGAGGGCTCCGAGGAGATTCAGATCCGCCGGGTCGCGCAGCGGCTGTTCAAGTTCGGCCGGTCTGCTCGATGAACGCCTCGAGTGTGCGGATTCGTCGGCCGGTACGGCGTGTCGTCAACGAAACCGCACAGTCGCGATGAGCGGGGCCGCTGACCGCGTGCGCGAGCGTCTGCCGGAGGTGCTTGCGCCGGTGCTCGGCCAGCCCGTCACCGTCGAGAATCTACACGCGCTGACCGGCGGGGCGAGCCGCTCCACGTGGGCGTTCGAGGCGATCACCGAGAAGGTCACGCGCAGGCTGATCCTGCGCACCGGCCCTCCCGACGACGTGCACGCCGGGATGGAGACCGAGGCGCAAACGCTGAAGCTGGCCGCCGCACAGGGCGCTCCGGTGCCGCACGTGCTGCTCGCCGACAACTCGACGACTGCCCTCGGGGTGCCGTTCCTGGTGTGCGACTTCATCGACGGGGAAACGATCGCACCCAGAATCCTCCGCAAGCTCGCCGACGAGGCCGCCCGCGTCCGGCTTCTGCAGCAGTGCGCAGAGGCGCTCGCGGCGATCCACCGTGTCGACCCGACCGGCCTCGGCCTGCGCCGGGTCTGGCGCGGCGAACTCGACGCAATCGACGACACGACCGCGACGTTCGAGTGGGCACTGCGCTGGCTGGGCGCGAACCGGCCGCCGCCGTCGCCGCCGGTGATGGCGCACGGCGACTTTCGGATGGGCAACCTGATCGTCTCCGGTGGTGAGCTCGCCGCGGTGCTCGACTGGGAGCTCGTGCATGTCGGCGAGGTCTACGAGGACCTGGCATGGTTCTGCATCCGGGCCTGGCGGTTCGGCGCGCCGGCCAGCCGCGCTGCCGGCGGGCTGGGCAGCATCGAGAGCTTTCTTTCGGCCTACGAGCAGGCCAACGGGACTACCGTCGACCGGGTGGGTATGCGGTGGTGGCTTATCCGGGCCACCTTGTCCTGGGGAATCATCTGCCGCCACCAGGCGCAACGGCACCTGTCCGGCCAGACCCGATCCGTGGAGCTTGCCGCGATCGGCCGGCGGGTATGTGAGACGGAGTGGGATCTCCTCGATCTGCTGGGAGCGGCGGCGTGACGACGACCCATGGCCGGCCCACCGCCGCCGAACTGGTGGCCGCGGTGGCCGAGTTCCTCGAGTCCGACGTGCGCGGCGCCACCGAGGGCCAGGTGAACTTCCACGCCCGGGTGGCCACCAATGTGCTGCGGATCGTCGAACGCGAACTCGCGGAGCGAAGCTTGTCCGAGCGACCATCAATTCATGAGCAAGAGCTGATTGCCGCGATCCGGGGCGGCGAGTTCGACGGGCGCGACGACGAGGTGATGTCTGCGCTGCGCACGCTGGTGTACGACCGCCTGGAGGTCGCCCACCCCGGCTATGCGTTGGCGTCGGTGGCCGACCGGCTGTTCTGCGCGATCGAGGCCGGAGACGTCGATGCCGTCGCGGCGATGTGGTCCGACGACGTGACGGTCTGGCATGCCGGCGACAAACGTCCGTCCGAAAAGTCGCGGGCGATGCGCGTGATCGAGTGGTTCGTCTCCGCGACGGCTGACCGTCACTACGACGTGCTGGACCGAAAATTCTTCGCCGGCGGCTTCGTGCAGCAGCACGTCCTATACGGGCAGACCGGCAGCGGGGCGGCGTACTCCCTGCGGGTCGGGATCATCATCCAAGTCGGCCCCGACGGCCTCATCACCCGCATCGACGAGTACTTCGACCCAGCGGATCTGGCGCCGCTGCTCAACCAACAGGAGCCGTAGGAGGCGAAATGTCAAGTTTCACTGACCTTTTGAACAGCACTGAAGCCGGCGGTACGTGGACGCTGGATCAAGACCGATCGTCGTTCTCGTTCAAGAACAAGACGATGTGGGGCCTGATGAACGTCAAAGGCCGCTTCACCGAACACAGCGGCGACGGCCGCGTGGACGCCGGCGGAACCGTATCGGGCCGGATCGACGTCAAGGCCGCGACGGTGACAACGGGCATCAAGCAACGCGACAACCACCTGCGGTCGGCCGACTTCTTCGACGTCGAGAACCACCCCGACATCACCGTCACCGTGACGAGCGCGGAACCCGCGGATGACGATGGTCGTCGCCGCAGCGACTCCGAAGACGAGCTCGACGTGCGGGCCGACATGTCGATCCGGGGCAACACCGTCGCGCTGCCGCTGCGGGTACGGGCCGAGGTGCTCGACGACGGCGCCGTGCGGCTCACCACCACAACCACCGTCGAACGCGAAAAGCTGGGCGTCAGCGGCGACCTGCTCGGGATGCTCGGCAAGACCACCACGGTCTCGGCGGACGCGGTGTTCCGTCGCGCCGGTCAATAGGGCGGTCTAGCATTCGCTGCGTGCCCCGCATCTTGGTCTACAGCGATGACGCGAACGTGCGCGAACAGGTCAGGCTTGCGCTGGGCAAGCGGATCCACCCGGAGCTGCCGGAATTGACATATGTCGACGTGGCGACGGCCCCGATGGTGATCCGCCAGGTCGAAACGAACGAGATCGATCTGGCGATCCTCGACGGCGAGGCCACTCCGACCGGTGGAATGGGCATAGCCAAGCAACTCAAAGACGAGATCGCCGAGTGCCCGCCCATTGTGGTGTTGACGGGGCGACGAGACGACGCGTGGCTGGCGAAGTGGTCGCGCGCCGAGGCGGCGGTCCCCCTTCCCATCGATCCGATCCGGCTGGCCGACGCCGTGGTGGGGATCCTGCGCGGTAACCCCTAGTCGGCGGCTGTGCGCGCTCATGTTTAGGCTGTGGGGGAGGTCACCTGACGGCTCCACAGCCCGGGTCCGTCACATGTCACCGACGCAGCAGGGAGCGAGTTGAACGTCTACGTCCCGATTCTGGTTCTGGGTGCGATTGCGGCCGCGTTTGCGGTGTTTTCGGTGGGCGTCGCCGTGCTTGCCGGACCGCGTCGGTACAACCGCGCGAAGCTCGAGGCGTACGAGTGCGGGATCGAGCCGACGGCCGAGTTGGTGAGCGGGCCGCACGCAGCGCAGGGCCAGCGGTTCCCGATCAAGTACTACCTGACCGCGATGCTGTTCATCATCTTCGACATCGAGATCGTGTTCCTGTACCCGTGGGCGGTCACGTTCGACGCGCTGGGATTGTTCGCGCTCGTCGAGATGCTGCTGTTCATGGCAACGGTGTTCGTCGCCTACGGCTACGTGTGGCGGCGCGGCGGCCTGAGCTGGGACTGACACGATGGGCATCGAGGAAAAGCTCCCCGGCGGCATTCTGCTGTCCACGGTCGAGAAGGTCGCGGGCTATGTCCGCGCAGGTTCTCTGTGGCCCGCGACGTTCGGGCTGGCCTGCTGTGCCATCGAGATGATGGCGACGGCCGGCCCGCGCTTCGACATCGCGCGCTTCGGGATGGAGCGGTTCTCGGCGACACCGCGCCAGGCGGATCTGATGATCGTGGCCGGCCGCGTGAGCCAGAAGATGGCGCCCGTGCTGCGGCAGGTCTACGACCAGATGGCGGAGCCGAAATGGGTGTTGGCCATGGGGGTCTGCGCATCGTCGGGCGGGATGTTCAACAACTACGCGATCCTGCAGGGTGTCGATCACGTGGTCCCGGTGGACATCTATCTGCCCGGCTGCCCGCCGCGTCCGGAGATGCTGCTGCACGCGATCCTCAAGCTGCACGCGAAGATTCAGGAAATGCCGCTGGGCGTGAACCGCGAGGAAGCCGTTCGGGAAGCCGAGCAGGCCGCGTTGGCTGCAGTCAACCCCGCACCCACGACGCTGCAGATCGGCGGGCCGAGGCGATGACCGAGCCCGAGACCACCCACCCGCCGACATCGTCCGACGGCGACGTCATCGGCGTGCGCCGCGGCATGTTTGGGGTCAAGGGCAGCGGCGACACCTCCGGCTATGGTCGGTTAGTCCGCGACATCACGCTGCCGGCCAGCTCGCCGCGGCCCTATGGCGGCTATTACGACGAGGTCGTCGACAGCCTGATCGATGCGCTCGGCGAAGACGCGTTCACCGCTGCTGTCGAGCGGGTCGTTGTGTTCCGCGACGAGCTCACACTCGACGTGCGGCGCGAGCACCTGGTCGCTGTCGCGCAGACGCTGCGCGACGATCCAGCACTGCGATTCGAACTGTGCCTCGGTGTCTCTGGCGTGCACTACCCCCACGAGACCGACCGCGAACTGCACGCGGTCTATCCCCTGATGTCGATCACCCACAACCGTCGCATCCGGATCGAGGTCGCCGCGCCTGACGCCGATCCGCATGTGCCGTCGCTGTTTTCGATGTACCCGACGACGGACTGGCATGAGCGCGAGACCTACGACTTCTTCGGCATAGTCTTCGACGGGCACCCGTCGCTGACGCGCATCGAAATGCCCGACGACTGGGAAGGCCACCCGCAACGCAAGGACTACCCGTTGGGCGGCGTACCGGTGGAGTACAAGGGCGCCGAGATTCCACCGCCCGACGAGCGGAGGGCCTACAACTAATGAGTACGCCCGACAACCCGGCCGAGACCGTCGTCATGGTCGGTGGTGAAGACTGGGACGAAGTCGTCGCCGCCGCAGCGGAATCCGCCCCGGGCGAGCGCATCGTGGTGAACATGGGGCCGCAGCACCCGTCGACACACGGCGTGCTGCGCCTCATCCTGGAGATCGAGGGCGAAACCGTCACCGAAGTCCGCTGCGGCATCGGTTACCTGCACACCGGCATCGAGAAGAACCTGGAGTACCGCAACTGGACCCAGGGTGTGACGTTCGTGACCCGGATGGACTACCTGTCGCCGTTTTTCAACGAGACCGCATACTGCCTCGGCGTCGAGAAACTGCTCGGCATCACGGACGAGATTCCCGAGCGCGCCAGCGTGATCCGCGTACTTCTGATGGAGCTCAACCGGATCTCCAGCCACCTGGTGGCCCTGGCCACCGGCGGCATGGAGTTGGGTGCCATGTCGGCGATGTTCTTCGGATTCCGGGAACGCGAGCTGATTCTGAACTTCTTCGAGCTGATCACCGGGCTACGGATGAACCACGCCTACATCCGGCCCGGCGGCCTGGCAGCCAACCTGCCCGACGATGCGCTACCGGCATTGCGCGATCTGCTCGACCTGCTGCCGAAGCGCTTGCGGGACATGGAGAATCTGCTCAGGGAGAACTACATCTGGAAGGCGCGCACACAGGGCATCGGATACCTTGATTTGACGGGATGTATCGCGCTGGGCATGACCGGGCCGGTGCTGCGCGCCACCGGACTGCCGCAAGACGTCCGTCGCAGCGATCCCTACTGCGGCTACGAGAACTACGAATTCGACGTGATCACCGATGACGGCTGCGACGCCTACGGGCGTTACCTGATCCGGGTGAAGGAGATGGCCGAGTCGATCAAGATTGCGGAGCAGTGTTTCGACAAACTGGGGAAGCTCGGTCCCGGTCCTGTGATGATCAGCGACAAGAAGCTGGCCTGGCCGGCGGACCTCAAGCTGGGCCCCGACGGTCTCGGCAACTCGCCGGAGCACATCGCCAAGATCATGGGCAGCTCGATGGAGGCGTTGATCCATCACTTCAAGATCGTCACCGAGGGCATCCGCGTTCCCGCCGGACAGGTCTACATCGCCGTCGAATCGCCGCGTGGTGAGCTCGGCGTGCACATGGTCAGCGACGGCGGCACCCGCCCCTATCGCGTGCACTACCGCGACCCGTCGTTCACCAATCTGCAGGCCGTCGCCGCGATGTGTGAGGGCGGGATGGTGGCCGACGCGATCTCGGCGGTCGCGTCGATCGATCCGGTGATGGGCGGAGTCGACCGCTGATGAGCGCTTGCGCGAAGAAGAGACAACCATGACGGTGTTCGTCTCGCTGGGCCCCAAACCCGAAGAGCCCAGCCATCTTCACGGCCGCGAACGCTATCCCGATGACGTCCGCGAACGGCTGGAACGCGACGCGCAAGAGATCGTCGCCCGCTATCCGCAGGCGCGGTCAGCGCTGCTGCCCTTGCTGCATCTGGTGCAGGCCGAGGACCGGTGCCTCACCCCGGCGGGGATCGAGTTCTGCGCCGGCGTGCTCGGTTTGACGGGCGCAGAAGTCACCGCCGTCGCCACGTTCTATTCGATGTACCGGCGCGAACCGACCGGTGATTACTTCGTCGGCGTGTGCACCAACACGCTGTGCGCGATCATGGGCGGCGACGCGATCTTCGACGCGCTGAAAGACCACCTCGGCATCGAAAACGACGCAACCACCGACGACGGAAAGATCACGCTGCAGCACGTCGAGTGCAACGCCGCGTGCGACTACGCACCGGTCGTCATGGTCAACTGGGAGTTCTTCGACAACCAGACACCCGAGTCCGCAATCGAACTCGTCGACGCGCTGCGCGCCGGTCAACACGTCACCCCGAGCCGCGGCCTTCCCCTGTGCACGTTCCGCGAAACCTCCCGGATCCTGGCCGGTTTCCCCGACGACCGTCCCGAAGGGGTCCAGCGCGACACCGGCGCCGCCACGGTTGCCGGCCTGCGCGCCGCGCACGAGAGCGGCACCGAGGCTCCCCCGGCCCCGGAGAACGGCTGACATGACCACACCGCTGACGCCGGTCCTCAGCCGGTACTGGGACGACCCGAAGTCGTGGACCCTCGACACCTACCTCGAGCACGACGGGTACAAGGGGCTCGCCAATGCGCTGAGCATGACGCCCGACGAGGTGGTGCAGGCGGTCAAGGACTCCGGGCTGCGCGGACGCGGCGGCGCAGGTTTCGGCACCGGCATGAAATGGGGCTTCATTCCGCAGGGCGACACGGGAGCCGCCGCCAAGCCGCATTACCTGGTGATCAACGCCGACGAGTCCGAACCTGGGACGTGTAAAGACATCCCGCTGATGTTCATGACGCCCCACTTCCTCGTCGAAGGCGCGATCATCGCGTCGTACGCAATCCGTGCGTCGCATGCGTTCATTTACGTTCGCGGCGAGGTGGTTCCGGTGCTGGGACGGTTGCGCACCGCGGTTGCCGAGGCGTACGAAGCGGGTTATGTGGGCCGCGACATCCAGGGCTCGGGCTTCGACCTCGAGATCATCGTGCACGCCGGCGCCGGCGCCTACATCTGTGGCGAGGAGACCGCGCTGCTCGATTCGTTAGAGGGTCGGCGCGGCCAGCCTCGGTTGAGGCCACCGTTTCCTGCCGTGTCCGGGCTGTACGCGTGCCCGACCGTGGTGAACAATGTCGAGTCGATCGCCAGCGTGCCGCCGATCCTGCTCAACGGCGTCGACTGGTTCCGGTCGATGGGCAGCGAGAAATCGCCTGGCTTCACGCTGTATTCGCTGTCCGGACACGTGACCCGGCCCGGGCAGTACGAGGCGCCGCTGGGCATCACCCTGCGCGAACTGCTCGACTACGCGGGCGGGGTGCGGGCCGGACACAAACTGAAGTTCTGGACGCCGGGCGGTTCGTCGACGCCGATCCTGACCGACGAACATCTCGACGTGGCACTCGATTACGAGGGCGTGAGTGCGGCGGGGTCCATGCTGGGCACCAAGGCGTTGCAGATCTTCGACGAGACCACCTGTGTGGTGCGGGCCGTGCGTCGCTGGACCGAGTTCTACGAGCACGAGTCCTGCGGCAAGTGCACACCGTGCCGTGAGGGCACGTATTGGCTCGCGCAGATCTACGAGCGCCTGGAGACAGGTGAGGGCACCGCCGAGGATATCGACAAGCTGCTCGACATCTCAGACACCATCAACGGAAAGTCGTTCTGCGCGTTGGGCGATGGTGCGGCAAGCCCGATCATCTCGTCGATCAAGTATTTCCGCGACGAGTACGTCGCCCACGTGGAGCAGCAGGGGTGCCCGTTCGAGCCGCGCGACTCCATGCTCGTCGCGCCCGAAGGAGCAACCGTATGACGGCGACCGCCAACCCTGGTGACGTCACGCAGATCGAGATGGTGACGCTGACCATCGACGACGTCGAGTTGTCGGTGCCGAAGGGCACGTTGGTGATCCGCGCCGCGGAGCTGATCGGGATCCAGATCCCGCGGTTCTGCGATCATCCCCTGCTCGACCCGGTCGGCGCGTGCCGGCAGTGCCTGGTTGAGGTTGAAGGCCAACGGAAACCGATGGCGTCGTGCACGACGGTGGCCACCGACGAGATGATCGTGCGCACGCAGCTGACCTCACCGGCCGCCGACAAGGCGCAGCACGGGGTGATGGAGCTGCTGCTGATCAACCATCCGCTGGATTGCCCGGTGTGCGACAAGGGCGGCGAGTGCCCGCTGCAAAACCAGGCCATGTCCAACGGACGCGTCGACTCGCGCTTCGAAGACGTCAAGCGCACGTTCCCCAAGCCGATCAACATCAGCTCCCAGGTGCTGTTGGATCGCGAGCGCTGCGTGCTGTGTGCGCGTTGCACGCGCTTCTCCAACCAGATCGCCGGCGACCCGTTCATCGAGTTGCTCGAACGCGGCGCGCTGCAACAGGTCGGCATATACAGCAAGGAACCGTTCGATTCGTACTTCTCGGGCAACACCGTGCAGATCTGCCCGGTGGGCGCGCTCACCGGCGCGGCGTACCGGTTCCGGGCCCGCCCGTTCGACTTGGTGTCCAGCCCGAGCGTGTGCGAACACTGCGCGAGCGGTTGCGCGCAGCGCACCGACCACCGCCGCGGAGTGGTACTGCGCCGGCTGGCCGGCGACGACCCCGAGGTCAACGAGGAGTGGAACTGCGACAAGGGCCGCTGGGCGTTCACCTACGCCACCGAGAGTGACCGGATCACGACGCCGCTGATCCGAGGCGACGACGGCGAGCTGGCCCCGGCGTCGTGGTCGGAAGCGCTGACCGTCGCGGCCAAGGGATTGTCGGCGGCCTACGGCAGTGCGGGCGTCCTCGTCGGCGGGCGCGCGACGTTGGAGGACGCCTACGCCTACGCAAAGTTCGCCCGAGTGATCATGGGCAGCAACAGCATTGACTTCCGTGCCCGCCCGCACTCGGCCGAGGAGGCCGACTTCCTGACTGCCCGGGTCGCCGGGCAGCCGATGGCAGCCACTTATGCGGACCTGGAAGCCGCACCGGTGGTGCTGCTCGCCGGGTTCGAGCCGGAAGAGGAATCGCCGATCGTGCACCTGCGGCTGCGCAAGGCCGCACGCAAGCACCACACCCAGGTGTACGCGATCGCGCCGTTCGCCACCCGCGGCCTGGAGAACATGTCCGGAACGTTGCTGCAGACGACGCCCAACGGCGAAGCGGCCAAACTCGAGGAGCTGGGAGCCGGGGAGTTCGCCGAAATCCTCAGCGCCCCGGGCGCGCTGATCATGGTCGGCGAACGTCTGAGCGAGTGTCCGGGAGCGCTGTCGGCGGCGCTGCGACTCGCCGACAACACCGGGGCCCGGCTCGCGTGGGTGCCGCGGCGCGCAGGCGAGCGCGGGGCGTTGGACGCGGGCGCGCTGTATTCGGTGCTGCCCGGCGGGCGCCCTGTCGACGATCCCCAGGCACGGGCGCAGGTGGCGTCGGTGTGGAACGTCACCGGGTTGCCGACGCAATCGGGTTATGACACCGGCCAGATCCTGGCCGGTGCCAACGATTTTGGGGCGCTCGTGGTCGGTGGTGTCGAACTCGCCGACCTGCCGAACCCTGCGGAAGCGGCAGCGGCACTCGATGCGGCGCCGTTCGTGGTCAGCCTGGAGATCCGACGTAGCGCTGTCACCGACCGCGCCGACGTGGTGTTCCCGGTGGCGCCCGTGGTCGAGAAGGCGGGCACGTTCTTGAATTGGGAGGGACGGCACCGGGCGTTCGAGCCGTCGCTGCGCAACACCGGAGCCGTCACCGACAGCCGGGTGCTGCACATGATCGCCGACGAAATGGGCGTGGAGTTCGGGCTTCCCCACCCGGCGGCGGCCCGCGACGAGATCGCCCGCCTCGGTGTATGGGACGGCGCGCGCGCCGAGGGGCCGACCGTTACGGCCGGTGACGTACCCGAGCCCGGTCCGGGGCAGGCCGTGCTGGCGAGTTGGCGGCTGCTGCTGGACTCGGGGCGGCTGCAGGACGGGGAACCGTATCTGGCCGGGACTGCCCGACGTCCAGTCGCGCGGTTGTCATCGGCCACCGCAGCTGAGATCGGCGCGGCTGAAGGCGATTCGGTGAGGGTGAGCACTGAGCACGGGTCGATCACGTTGCCGCTGAACGTCACCGAGATGGCGGAGCGGGTGGTGTGGCTGCCGATGAACTCCGCCACCTCGGTCGTGCACCAGAAGTTGCGGGTAACAGACGGCGCGGTGGTCGAGATCGAGGTGGAGCGGTGAACGCATTCGGGCATGACCCCTGGTGGCTGGTGCTGATCAAGGCGGTCGCGATCTTCGTGTTCTTGGTGCTCACAGTGCTGGTGGCGATCCTGGTGGAACGAAAGGTGCTCGGCCGGATGCAGATGCGGTTCGGCCCCAACCGGGTCGGCCCCTTCGGGATGCTGCAGAGCCTCGCCGACGGCATCAAACTGGGGCTGAAGGAAGGCATCATCCCCGCAGGCGTCGACAAGCCGGTTTACCTTCTGGCGCCGATCATTTCGGTGATCCCCGCGATCACCGCGTTCGCGGTCATCCCGTTCGGACCCCAAGTGTCGATCTTCGGCCACCACACTCCGCTGCAGCTCACCGACTTACCCGTCGCGGTGCTCTACGTGCTGGCGGTGACGTCGGTCGGCGTGTACGGCATCGTGCTGGCCGGCTGGGCGTCGGGCTCGACCTATCCCCTGCTCGGCGGACTGCGCTCCTCGGCGCAGGTGATCTCCTACGAGATCGCGATGGCACTGTCGTTCGCCGCGGTGTTCCTCTTCGCGGGCACGATGTCCACCTCCGGCATCGTGGCCGCCCAGGACCGGCTCTGGTACGTGTTCCTGCTGCTGCCGTCGTTTCTGATCTACGTCACCTCGATGGTCGGCGAAACCAACCGCGCGCCGTTCGACCTGCCCGAGGCCGAGGGCGAGCTGGTCGGCGGCTTCCACA
The DNA here is from genome assembly GCA_963744085.1 of uncultured Actinomycetota bacterium. Lineage (GTDB taxonomy): Bacteria > Actinomycetota > Actinomycetes > Mycobacteriales > Mycobacteriaceae > Mycobacterium. Next base: position 621,452 of record CAVUSK010000002.1, on the reverse strand, counting down.
CTGAGTACTCGTCGTTGACGTTCGCGATGTTCATGCTGGCCGAGTACGTCAACATGACCACGGTGTCCGCGCTGGCCACCACCATGTTCCTCGGCGGCTGGCACGCGCCGTGGCCGTTCAACATGATCGACGGCGCCAATAGCGGCTGGTGGCCGCTGATCTGGTTCATCGCCAAGGTGTGGGGCTTTCTGTTCATTTTCATCTGGCTGCGCGCCAGCCTGCCCCGGCTGCGTTACGACCAATTCATGGCGCTGGGCTGGAAGATCCTCATCCCCCTCTCATTGGTCTGGGTGATGATCGTCGCCACCGTCCGCACACTGCGCGTCGAGGGCTACCACGGCTGGGCGGGCGTGTTGATCGCCGCGAGCACGGTGGTGGGTGTCGCGCTGCTGGTGGCCTTCCGAAATGCGGTCCGCACCAGGTTGCGGGCCGCCCCGCCGGAAGTCCCGGCCTACAGCGACTTCCCCATCCCGCCGCTGCCCAACCCAAAGGAGCGCGCCGATGCCTAAGTTCCTCGATGCCGTCGCCGGATTCGGCGTCACGCTGAAGACGATGTTCAAAAAGCCTCTGACCGAGCAATATCCGGAGGAGCCCGGTCCGGTGGCGCCCCGCTACCACGGGCGCCACCAGCTCAACCGCTACCCCGACGGGCTGGAGAAGTGCATCGGCTGCGAGTTGTGCGCGTGGGCGTGCCCGGCCGACGCGATCTACGTGGAAGGTGCCGACAACAACGAGGAGCAACGCTTTTCGCCCGGCGAGCGCTACGGACGGGTGTACCAGATCAATTACCTGCGCTGCATCGGCTGCGGGCTGTGCATCGAGGCGTGCCCGACACGGGCATTGACCATGACCAACGACTACGAGATGGCCGACGACAACCGCGCCGACTTGATCTACGGCAAGGACAAGCTGCTGGCACCTCTGGAGTCCGGCATGATCGCGCCGCCCCATCCGATGGCACCCGGAGCCACCGACGAGGACTACTACCGCGGCAACATTCGGGCGGTAGAGACGCAATGACAACGCTATTGGCCGACGCCGTGACGCGCACGTCCACGGGCGAGGCGGTGCTGTTCTGGATTCTGGCGGTGGTGGCGGTGCTGGGCGCGATGGGAATGGTGATGGCGTCCAAGGCCGTCTACTCCGCGATGTTCTTGGCGATGACGATGATCGTGCTGGCGGTGTTCTACGTCGCCCAGGACGCACTGTTCCTCGGAGTGGTGCAGGTAGTGGTCTACACCGGCGCGGTGATGATGCTGTTCCTGTTCGTGGTGATGCTCATCGGCGTGGATACCTCCGAGTCTTTGGTGGAAACCCTGCGCGGACAACGCGTTGCCGCGCTAATGACCGGTCTCGGGTTCGGTGTGCTGTTGATCGCCGGCATCGGCACCGCGTCCACCTCGTTCGCAGGACTGAAGGAGGCAAACGCCGGTGGCAACGTGCAGGGTCTGGCGGTGCTGATCTTCACCCGCTACCTGTGGGGGTTCGAAGTCACCAGCGCGCTGCTGATCACCGCGGCGATCGGCGCTATGGTGCTGGCGCACCGGGAGCGCTTCGATCGCCGCAAGACTCAGCGCGAGCTGGCGCGTGAACGGTTCGCACCCGGCGGCCGGGCCACTCCGCTGCCCGGTCCGGGGGTGTACGCGCGACACAACGCCGTCGACGTCCCCGCGCTGCTGCCGGACGGCTCGTTCGCCGATGTGTCGGTGTCCAAGGTGCTGATACCGCGCACGATCGATGTGGAGGGTAACTATTCGGCAGAGGGAGACGGCGGGTGAATCCACTCAATTACTTGTATCTCTCTGCGTTGTTGTTCACCATCGGCGCCGCGGGTGTCTTGTTGCGGCGCAACGCGATCGTGATGTTCATGTGTGTGGAGCTGATGCTCAATGCAGCGAATCTGGCGTTCGTCACGTTCGCCCGGATGAATGGTCGCCTCGACGGCCAGGTGGTGGCCTTTTTCACGATGGTGGTGGCGGCCTGCGAGGTCGTCGTCGGCCTCGCGATCATCATGACCATTTTCCGTGCCCGCCGGTCGGCCTCGGTCGACGAAGCCAGTCTGTTGAAGCACTGATGACACAACTGGTGTGGCTGCTGCTGACGCTGCCACTGTTGGGTGCGGCGGTGCTGCTGCTGGCCGGGCGACGCAGCGACCGCTGGGGCCATCTGCTCGGATGCGCCACTGTGCTGGGCGCTTTCGCGGTCGGCGTGGTGCTGTTTTTTGACATGGTTGGTCGCCACGGCGAGGCGCGTGCTCTGCATGTCGAGGGGTTCTCGTGGGTTCCGGTCGACGGCCTGCAGGTAAACTTCGGCGCGCTGCTCGATCCGCTCTCGATGTGCTTCGTGCTGTTGATCACCGGCGTCGGCTCGCTGATCCACATCTACTCGGTCGGCTACATGGCCGAAGACCCCGATCGCCGAAGGTTTTTCGCCTACCTGAACCTGTTCGTCGCCGCGATGCTGCTGCTGGTGCTCGCCGACAACTACCTCGGACTCTACGTCGGATGGGAAGGCGTGGGCCTGGCGTCGTATCTGCTGATCGGTTTCTGGTACCACAAGCCGTCGGCGGCAACAGCGGCCAAGAAGGCGTTCGTGGTCAACCGCGTCGGCGACATCGGGCTCGCGTTGGCGATGTTCGTGATGTTCGCGACGTTCGGCACCATCTCGTTCACCGGGGTGTTCGGCGCTTCGTCGAGCGCCGGCGAGGGCGTCCTCACCGCGATCGGACTTCTTCTTCTGTTGGCGGCGTGCGGCAAGTCCGCACAGGTACCGCTGCAATCCTGGCTCGGCGACGCGATGGAAGGCCCGACACCGGTGTCGGCGCTCATCCACGCCGCCACGATGGTGACCGCCGGTGTGTATCTGATCGTGCGGTCCAACCCGATCTATGACCTGGCGCCCGGCGCGCAGGCAGGCGTGGTCGCGGTCGGCGCGGTCACACTGTTGTTCGGGGCGATCGTCGGCTGCGCCAAGGACGACATCAAGAAGGCGCTGGCGGCGTCGACCATGAGCCAGATCGGCTACATGGTGCTTGCCGCGGGCCTGGGACCGGCCGGGTACGCGTTCGCGATCCTGCACCTGCTCACCCACGGCTTCTTCAAGGCCGGGCTGTTCCTCGGCGCCGGGTCGGTGATGCACGCGACCAACGACGAGGTCGACATGCGCCGCTACGGCGGGCTGCGCACCCTGCTGCCCATCACGTACGTGACGTTCGGGCTCGGCTACTTGGCGATCATCGGCGTGCCGCCGCTGGCCGGGTTCTTCTCCAAGGACCCGATCATCGAAACCGCCTTGGCCGCAGGCGGTCTCAAGGGCTGGGTTCTCGGCGGCGCGGCGCTGCTGGGCGCGGGCATCACTGCGTTCTACATGACGCGGGTGATGCTGATGACGTTCTTCGGCGAAAAGCGTTGGGATGAAAATGTTCATCCACATGAGTCACCGCGGGTGATGACCTGGCCGATGATCGTGCTGGCGGCCGGCTCGGTGCTCTCCGGCGGGTTGCTCGCTATCGGCGGAACGCTGCAGCACTGGTTGGAGCCCGTCGTCGGTGCGCACGAGGAAACGCACGCCACACCGGCGTGGGTGACCACCACGGTCACGCTGGTGGTGGTGGCGGTCGGCGTCGCGATCGCCTACCGGATGTACGCAGCACGACCCGTGCCCGCCGAGGCGCCCGCGGGTTCGGTGCTCACCGTGGCCGCGCGAAAGGATCTCTACGCCGATGCGTTCAACGAGCAGGTGCTGATGCGCCCCGGCGCGGGCATGACCCGAGGGCTGACCGAGCTTGACGACTGGGGCATCGACGGCTCGGTGACGGGAATTGCGAGCGCGGTCGGCCGGCTGTCCGGCGCTCTGCGGATGGCGCAGACCGGGTTCGCCCGCTCCTACGCCCTGTCGATGTTCGCGGGCGCGGCGTTGGTCGTCGCGGCGATCTTGGCGGTGAGGCTCTGGTGAGCGCCCCGTGGCTGACGATCCTGTGGCTGCTGCCGGTGGCCGGCGCTGCGGTGATCATGCTGCTGCCCCCTTCGCGGCGAGCCCTGGCCAAGTGGGTCGGGCTTGCGGTGTCGGTGGCCGTGCTCGCGGTCGTCGTCGTCCTCGCGATCTCGTTCGACACCGCAGGCCCGCGATACCAGTTCGTCGAATCGCACCCGTGGATACCGGCGTTCGGCACCAGCTACACGCTCGGGCTCGACGGCATCGCTCTGGTGCTCGTGGCGCTGACCGCCGTGCTCGTGCCGTTGTTGTTGGCAGCGGCGTGGAATGACGCCGGCGACCGCAAGCGGGCGGTACACACATACGTCGCGCTGACGCTCGCGGTCGAAGCGATGGTGCTGCTTTCTCTGATCGCCCTCGACGTGCTGCTGTTCTATGTGCTCTTCGAGGCGATGCTGATCCCGCTGTACTTCCTCATCGGGGGCTTTGGACACCGTACAGGGTCTGATGTCGCCGACTCCGCGGCTCCAAAGGCCGCCGTGAAGTTCTTGCTGTACAACCTGTTCGGCGGGTTGATCATGTTGGCCGCGGTGATCGGGTTGTACGTCGTGACTGCGCGCAACGGGGCGGGCACGTTCGACTTCCGTGAGATCGTCAGCATGGCATCGACGGGTCAGCTCAGCGCCGTCCCCGCCGTGCTCAACGCGCTGTTCTTGGGCTTCATGTTCGCGTTCGCCGTCAAGGCACCACTGTGGCCGTTCCACGCCTGGCTGCCCGACGCCGCCGTCCAAGCCACCCCCGCCACCGCGGTGCTGATGATGGCCGTCGTCGACAAGGTCGGCACGTTCGGCATGCTGCGGTACTGCCTGCAATTGTTCCCCGACGCCTCGAAAACGTTCGCGCCCTTGATCATCACGCTGGCCGTGGTCGGCATCGTCTACGGCGCGATCCTGGCGATCGGGCAGACCGACGTGATGCGGCTGATCGCATACACCTCGATCAGCCACTTCGGCTTCATCATCCTGGGCATCTTCGTGATGACGAGCCAGGGTCAGGCCGGCTCCACGCTCTACATGGTCAACCACGGCATCTCGACCGCCGCGCTGTTCCTGATCGCCGGGTTCCTGACGTCGCGGCGTGGCAGCCGCGCGATCAAGTCGTTCGGCGGGGTGCAGAAAGTGGCCCCGGTTCTTGCCGGCACATTCCTGGTGGCCGGGTTGGCGACGCTGTCGCTGCCGGGGTTGGCGCCGTTCATCTCCGAATTCCTTGTGCTGCTTGGCACGTTCACGCGGTATCACGTGGCCGCCATCGTCGCTTCCAGCGCGCTGGTGCTGTCGGCGATCTACATCCTGTGGATGTATCAGCGGATGATGACCGGTCCGGTCAAGCAGGGTAGTGAACGGCTCAAAGATCTGGTTCCCCGCGAGATCGCCGTCGTCGCACCGCTGGTGGCTCTGCTGCTAGTCCTCGGCGTCTACCCCAAACCCGTGCTGGACGTGATCACCCCGGCCGTCAACCAGACCCTCACCACCATCGGCGAACATGACCCGGAGCCGACGGTCACGCCGTCGAGAACTGTGGAGGGACAGCACAAATGAGCATTCCCGCACCCAGCGTGGAATACGCCCAGGTGTCGCCGATGCTGATCCTGTTCGGCGCGGCGGTGGCCGGCGTTATCGTCGAAGCCTTTGTGCCGCGCCGGATGCGCTACCCGCTCCAGCTCGTGCTGAGCCTCGGCGCTTCGGTCGCGGCGCTCGTCGCGGTCGTGGTGGTGGCCCGCAACCTGCGTCTACCCGGCCACAGCACCGTCTCGGGTGCCGTCGCAGTCGACGGTCCGGCGCTGCTCCTGCAGGGCACTCTGCTGGTGATCGGAATTCTTGCGATCATGTTGATCGCCGAACGCCGCATCGGCACCGAAAAGGTTGCCGCGGAAGCCGTTTCACATGCGCATGCCGGCGGGTTCGATGCGTTCACGCCGCAGGCGGCCGCGATCCCGGACAGCCCGGCTGAGCATGCGGCCGAGCGCGCGGGCATCAGTCAAACCGAGGTGTTCCCTCTCACGTTGTTCGCGCTCGCCGGCATGCTGTTGTTTCCGGCCTCTGACGATCTGCTCACGATGTTCGTCGCACTCGAAGTGCTGTCGTTGCCGCTTTATCTGCTGTGCGGGCTGGCGCGACGCCGCCGGATGCTGTCCCAAGAGGCGGCGCTGAAATATTTTCTGCTGGGCGCGTTCTCGTCGGCGTTCTTCCTTTACGGAATCGCGCTGCTGTACGGATACGCCGGCACGCTGAAGCTGTCAGGCGTCGGCGACGCGATCTCCACACGAGGCGGCGACCAGTCCATGGCGCTGGTCGGTGTCGCGCTGCTGTCGGTCGGCCTGCTGTTCAAGGTCGGCGCCGTGCCGTTCCACTCCTGGATCCCCGACGTGTATCAGGGTGCGCCGACGCCGATCACAGGCTTCATGGCCGCCGCCACCAAGATCGCCGCGTTCGGTGCGACGCTGCGGATCTTCTACGTCGCGTTCCCGGGCTTCCACGACGAGTGGCGCCCGGTCATGTGGGCGATCGCGATCCTGACGATGGCCATCGGAACGATCAGCGCCGTCACGCAATCCGACGTCAAACGGATGCTGGCGTATTCGTCGGTCGCGCACGCCGGGTTCATTCTCACGGGCGTGATCGCGGCGAACCAAACCGGACTGTCGTCGACCATGTTCTATCTGGTTGCGTACGGGTTCAGCACGCTGGGCGCGTTCGCCGTTGTGGCGCTGGTGCGCAACGCGGACGGAGAAGAAGACACCGACATGTCGCGGTGGGCCGGCCTGGGCCGCGAGCGCCCGTTGGTCGGAGCGATGTTCTCGATGTTCCTGCTCGCGTTCGCGGGCATACCGCTGACGAGCGGCTTCGTCGCCAAGTTCGCGGTGTTCAAAGCCGCCATCGAGGGCGGCGCGGCCCCGCTGGTGATCATCGGCGTGGTGGCCAGCGGCGTCGCGGCGTACTTCTACGTGCGGGTGATCGTGCTGATGTTCTTCACTGAAGCCCCGGCCGACCCGCCCAAAGTCGTCGTGCCGGGCGCGCTGAGCAAGGCGGCGATCGCCGTCACGGCTGCGGTCACCATCGTGCTCGGCATCTTCCCGCAGCCGCTGCTCGACTTGTGCAACAACGCAGCGCAGTTCGTGCGCTGACCAGCCCGATGGACTTTAGTCTGCGTCGCCGGTGACGTCCTGCCCTGCCGCCGTCGGCAACGGCCGCAGAGGATCGAACCCATGCATGGGCCGTTGCGCGCTGTAACTGCACGTGCGGGCAACCTGGTCCTGATGGGCGGCAACGTCGCGACCGGAATGGTCAACGCGCTCAGCGGGTCCGCTTCGGACGTACTGGGCGCCACACGTACGGCCGCAACCATGGCCGTCGAGGCTCTCGGTGGTCCGCCGGCTCGGCGCAGCAGCACCGTCGGCCGTCGTCGATGGGTCGAGGTTCGCGGGCTCGACGGCGCGGACGGGTCTGCGACCGCCGCGGCCGTACTGGCATCCGTGCGTGCGACGCCCGGCGTCCAGACGGCCTACCTGAACCGAAGGATCGCCCGCGTTGTCGTGACTGTGGATCCGGCCGGGCCGTCGTCGGCCGACCTCTGCCGGATCGTGGCCGACGCCGAACGACGTGACGGTGTCGCCGACAGGACGAAGACACCTGCGCGCGCGGGCACAAGCCTGCCCGGAGATGACGCGGTTCTGGTCGGCCGAACCGCCGCCGCAGCACTCGCTACCGTGGGGCTCGGCCTGTCGTTGACCGGCAGCGCGATGCGGCTTCCGGGACTTCCCGACCTCTTGGCGGTCCCACCGGCCCTGGCCGACTACGTTCCCCGGCTCCGCCGTCACATCGACCGGCGTCTGGGTCCAGAGGGTGCCGATCTGCTCTTCGCGCTGGTGAATGCAACCACGGCGGCGTTGACCGTTGCCCCGACAGCCGCGGCCGCCGAAGCGGCGACACGCACCATGCTGGCCGCCGAGGCGTGGACGGGGCGGCTGGCATGGCACCGCCACGAATCTCGGCTGGCCTGCTACCCGCCTGTTGATCAGGACCGCGCGGTCGCCACAGACACGGCGACCCCACCCGACGGGCGCGGGGAACGTTACGCCGACCGGGCGGGGCTGGCCGCTGTCGTCGCGGGCGCGGCGGTGGGCGCCATGTCGCAGAGCCTCAACATGGCTGGCCCTGCCGCACTGGTCGCCATTCCAAAACCGCTGCGCGCCAGCCGCGAAGCGTTCGGTTGCGCCGTCAGTCGCGGCTTGACCGTAAAGCACGACGCGCTCGTCATGCGTCCGCGTGCGCTGCGGGTTCTCGACCGGGTCGACGCGGTCGTGATCGACCCTCGTGTCTTGTACACCGATCAGTTTGTCGTCAGCCGCGTACAGGGAGTGTCGAACTCGCGGCGAGCGCACGCGTGGGAAGCTGCCCGCGCCGCGCTGGGCGACGGCACCGGCCTCGGGCCGGGTTGGCACGACCTGTCCGGCATCGCGAACGCCGACGCGACCGGCGAGGCGCTCATCAGTCCGGTCCGTGATCCCCTTGCCGCGGCCGTGGTGACCGAGGCGCGCAACACCCGGCATCGGGTGGTCTCGCTCGAGGACGACGGACTGCGTTCACTGGCAAAGGGTTTCGACTACCTGCACCCCGTCGCGGACTCGCCTGACGACGCCTTGGCCGAAGCCGTCGCGCAACTGAAGACCGACGGCGCAACCGTCGCGCTCCTCACCACCCCGGCAATGCGGGCGGCGCATTCCGCCGACGTGACGATCGGCGTAGGCCGCTACGAAGACCCACCACCATGGGGCGCCGACGTGTTCGTCCCCGATCTGAGTGGGGCCTGGCGGGTGCTGCACGCAGTACCGGCCGCGCGCACCGCTACCGATCGAGGCATCCGAACGTCGCTGTCGACGTCGGCGATCGGCGCACTGATGCTCATTCCCGGCGTCCCCGGCAATGGTCCGGCGTCAGTCAACGTCGGTGTCGCCGCAGGGCTGTGGTCCGGATTCAGCATGGGCAACAAGGTGTTTGACGACGACGTGCCACAGCCGGAACCAGGACACGAGTGGCATGAGCTGCCGGTTATCGAGGTGCAGCGACTGCTGCCTCGACCACCCGACGACAGCGCGCAACCGGCCGCAAGGCAGAGCCTCGTCCTGTCGCCGGTGCGCGCGGTGCGCAGCACGCTATCGCCGGCCTGGAACCTCACACGTGATTTCTTCGCGGAGATGCGGGCCGACCTGGCCGATCCGATCACGCCGATCCTGGCGACCGGCGCCGTCGCGAGCGCGCTCCTCGGTTCGCCGTTGGACGCAGCGCTGGTCGGTGGTGTGCTGTTGACCAACGCCGCATTGTCGGCCGAACAGCAACTGCACGCTGAACGCATCCTTCGCCGTCTCTTGGCCGTACAGGACCCTCTGGCGCGCCGTCGCATCGGACCCCTCGACGGTCTTCGCCACGAGGACCTCACCGCGAAGCGATTACGCCCGGGCGACATCATCGAAGTCCGTGCGGCCGAAGTGGTCCCGGCCGATGCCCGTCTGATCCAGGCGTCGAACGTCGAAGTCGACGAATCCATGCTGACCGGCGAGTCGCTGCCGGTACCCAAGCAGACCGAACCCACTCCGGGCGCACCACTGGCCGAGCGCTCCTGCATGGTGTACGCGGGCACAACAGTCGTGGCCGGGACGGCGCTGGCGGTGGTCACCGCGGCCGGCTCGCAGACTCAGATGCGCCGGGCTACGGCGATGGCACCCCTCAAATCACGCGAGATCGGGCTGCAACGGCAATTGACCCGGATAACCGCCCGGGCACTGCCGTGGAGTCTGACTGGTGGCGGTCTCGTCGGGCTGCTCAGCGCGGTGCGCGGCACGCCGCTGCGCGAGTCGGTCACCAGCGCGGTCGCAATCATCGTGGCCGCCATACCAGAGGGCTTGCCGCTGGTGGTCACGCTGGCTCAGCTGGCGGCCGCGCGGCGCCTGTCCGATGAATCCGTGTTGATCCGCAACGCTCATTCGATCGAGGCCCTCGCCCGCCTTGACGTCGTGTGCTTCGACAAGACCGGCACACTCAGCGAGAACCGCTTGCAGGTCAAGTCCGTTCGCGCGATGCCGAGGTACACCGCCGAACAGGTGCTGGATGCCGCGATCAGCACCGCATACGCCAAGCACACCCACCGCGTCGAACATGCCACAGACGACGCTGTACATCGGGCCGACAAAGACCCTCGGTGGCGGCCCGACGGTTCGGGGCGCCAACCTCGTGCGCGTCGCGACGCGTTTTTGCCGTTCCAGTCCGGACGTCCGTTCGCGGCCGCCCTGGTCGGCAATCGTCTGACGATCAAGGGCGCACCGGAGATCCTCTCGTCGGCGTTGACCGACAACGATGAAGAGCTCTCGCAGCTCATCGAACACATGGCCGCCGAGGGCTTGCGCGTTCTGGCTGTGGCCGAGCGTGAGCTCAGCCCGGAGGAGGCGGCTGCCTCCGCAGCCGATCAGGACGTCCTGGAGAAGTTGTGCCATGCCGGTCTGACGCCGGTTGGCCTGCTCGGTTTGGCGGACACACCTCGCGCCAGCGCCCAAGAGCTGTTACGCCAACTGGCTGACCGCAATATCGGCGTGCGACTGATTACCGGCGACCATCCTGTCACCGCGACCGTCGTCGCCAACGAGCTCGGCCTCCCTGTGAGCGCCGAGCAGGTGATCACCGGCAACGCCTGGGAGGCATTGTCGGCCTCCGAACGTGCCGAGGCGGTTCAATCACATCTTGTCTTCGCCCGGATGTCGCCTGAACACAAGATCGACGTCGTGCAGACCCTCGAGCGGATCGGCCTCGTCACTGCGATGGTCGGCGACGGGGCCAACGACGCCGCGGCGATTCGAGCAGCGAGCGTCGGAATCGGCGTCGCCGCCCCAGGCAGTGATCCGGCCCGCACAGCAGCCGACGTGATGCTGCTCGATGGACGGATCGAGGCGCTGCTGGGCGCGCTTGACGAAGGCGAGCAGCTGTGGCGCCGGGTTCAGTCAGCGGTGTCGATGCTGCTCGGCGGCAACACGGGCGAGGTGTGCTTCGCGCTGTTGACCAGCCTCTTGACGGGGCACTCGGTTCTCAATGCCCGCCAGATGCTGTTGGTCAACATGCTGACCGACGCATTGCCCGCCGCCGCCCTGGCGGTAAGCCCGCAGACGGGCACAGTGGAGGTCGACCGTGACGAGGCGGCAATGTGGCGCGCGATCGGAATCCGCGGTGCCTCCACAACACTCGGCGCCTCGATGGCGTGGCTCATGGCGAGCGTCACGGGCACCCGGCGCCGCGCCTCGACGGTCGCGTTAATCGGACTGGTGGGCACGCAACTGGCGCAGACCCTCGCAGATTCGCATAGCCGGCTGGTGGTGTTCACGACTGCCGGTTCGTTGGTGGCGCTCGCGGTGGTTGTCAACACCCCGGGGTTGAGCCAGGTGTTCGGGTGCGTGCCGGTGGGTCCGCTGGGCTGGGGTCAGGCGTTGCTGGCGACGGGCACAGCGACGGCCGCGTCGACGATGGCGCCTGAGCTGTTGTCCCGGCTGTCGTCGGCGGCGTGGCGCGGGCTTACGGGCACGCCCGCACCGGAGAGTTCACTCCTCGACGGTCAGAATGCCCGCCCGCAAGAGCACCGCATAGATCTCACGGAACGGCGGAGTGAGGAGGTGAACAGCGGCCTCAAGGACGTTATCGACGCCCAAAGTGCGCGGCATATCTGACACGTCGCAAGCGTAGCCCGGCGGTCATGACCAACTGGAAACAGACACCTGAACGGAATTCAACATGTCAACAACATCTCATTCATCTTTGAACGCCCGCGCGAGCGCCTCCAAGCTGGTGGAGCAGGCGAAGAAGTTCTCTATTCGCCTTCCCGGTGGCAGAAGGGTGCCGGTGCCTCCGCCCGATCAGCTCGCATTCTATGGCGGGCTCGGTCTACTGGCGGCCGTCAACGTTATCGACTGGCCGGTGGCGCTGGCGATCGGCGTCGGCCAGGCCGTCATGGTGCGGCACTTCGCGGATCGGCACGCCGAAGAGGCCGAGCACAAGCCCGCCGAGGAGTCGGCGAAACAAGCCTCGTCCAACGAGAAGCCCGCGCCCCCGCCGCGCAAATCGGCCCGGGCGACGAGCTCGTAACTCACGACGACGCGGTCAACCCGCACACCCGCCGCACGGCAGCCAGGCCTTCCGGCGTGCCGGGCCAGTGCTGGGTGAGCGCTGCGGGCCCGGCCCTGCGGGTGACCCACCGCAGCACCAACACGATAAGGACGACGTCGTCGGCGAAGCCGATAACCGGAATGAAGTCGGGGATGAGGTCGATCGGCGAAGCGACGAAGGCCAGCAACAGGACGAGGGCCACCCGCGCTGACCGTGGCACCGCGGGGTCGGTCGCCAAGCCCTTCATCAGCCGCGCGAGGTCCGGAAGGAGGCGCACCATGTCCATCAGATCGAGCTTTTCGCGACTGGTCAGCCAGAGTACGACGGCCAATATCGACCAGATCGCGACCAACGCGGCGAGGATGCTGATCGGAATCGACCACCACGCGGACCACACCATCCCATACTGACTGGCGTCGTCCGTAGATGCTCATCTTCGGCATGGTGACGTTTAAACGAACCTTGTGTGCGAATCGCCTTGAAAGTTGCCGTTATGCCACCACACCGTTGACGACGAGCGCGGTCGTTTGCGCAACCCACCCGTCGTCGAGATCCTCAGCGGGCCGCAGCAGCAGACGCAACATCGTCGCGCCGCCGATCACTTCGACGAGTCGGTCGGGATCAACCGATCCCCGGGCGTCACCCTCCTCGACAGCTCGCCGGACGCGGTCGCGCACCGCGCTGAACAACCCCGCAAAGCGTTGCATCACACGGGCATTCAGCTCGGGATCGCCCGCCATGTCGGCGACCAGACCAGGCAGAGCTGCTCGGACCACCGGCGTGGTGAACACGTCGCGGGTTGCTTCGACCATCGCGCGCACGTCATCGGCGAAGCTGCTCGACGGGGCGACCAGTGCGGTGGGGGTGGCCGGAAACGCCGCCTCGTGGACGAGCTCGGCTTTGCTCGACCATCGCCGGTAGAGCGCGGTCTTGGTGGTGCCCGCCCGCTCCGCGACCGCGGCCATGGTCACGTTGGCATAGCCGATCTCGACGAGCAGCTCCGTCGCGGCACGCAGGATCGAGGCGTCGATGCGGGGGTCGCGGGGACGCCCGGCGCCTGGGACCTTGCCAACGGTCGACGAGTCTGCTTTCATATCGCTACTGACAGTATCGTAATGGTGGATCGAAGGGCTGACTGTGGCAGGAGAACCGGCTCTCGGCGAGGTGAGCCGACTACAGCACTCGAGCCGGGACACCAGCGCATTGCCCGAGGTCATGTCCCGATGGCTGTCGACGAAGCTGCCCGGCGGCGCAGTTCCCGACGTGGCCGTCGAAAGCGGCGTCGACGCCAACGGGATGTCGTCGGAAACGATCATCCTGACGGCACGCTGGACCCAGGACGGTGAGCCCAGGAACCAGCGGTTCGTCACGCGCGTCGCACCCACCGCCCAGGATGTCCCGGTGTTCCCGACCTACCGGCTGGACCACCAGTTCGAGGTCATCCGGTTGGTCGCCGAGCTCACCGACGTCCCTGTTCCCGCGGTGCGGTGGCTCGAGCCGACGGGCGAGCTTCTGGGCGCGCCGTTCTTCTTGATGGACTACGTCGACGGGGTCGTGCCGCCCGACGTGATGCCATACACGTTCGGCGGCAACTGGTTTTTCGATGCCCCCGCCGAATCACAACGGCAGCTGCAGAACTCGACGATCGAGCTGCTGGCGAAACTGCACGCGATTCCCCACGCCACGTCGACATTCGGCTTCCTGTCGGAGGATTCGGGGCCAGAGACCGCGTTGGATCGCCACTTCGCGTGGGTGCGGTCCTGGTATGACTTCGCGGTTCCCGACATCGGCCGGTCGCCTCTGGTGGAGCGCAGTTTCGAGTGGCTGCAAGCCAACTGGCCGGATGACGCCTCGGCTGCCGAGCCCGTGCTGTTGTGGGGGGACGCCCGGATCGGCAACGTACTGTATTCCGATTTCCGCCCGGTGGCCGTGCTCGACTGGGAGATGACGGCGCTCGGGCCGCGCGAACTCGACGTCGCGTGGCTCATCTACGCGCACATGGTATTTCAGGAACTGACCGGGTTGGCCGGGATGCCCGGAATGCCCGATACATTGCGCGAGGACAACGTCCGCGATACGTACCGAGAGTTGACCGGTGTCGAAGTCGGCGACCTTCGGTGGTTCTACGTCTACTCAGGCGTGATGTGGGCGTGCGTGTTCATGCGCACGGGCGCGCGGCGGGTGCACTTCGGGGAGGTCGAGAAGCCCGACGACGTTGAATCGCTGTTCTATCACGCCGCATTGATGAAGCGGCTGATCGGAGAAGGTGCGTAATGCTCGGGCCCACTGACGAATATCCCGTCCACCAGCTACCGCAGCCGATCGCATGGGCCGGCTCCAGCGACCGCAACTTCTACGACCGCTCCTACTTCAACGCCCATGACCGCACCGGAGACATCTTCCTGATCAGTGGAATCGGTTACTACCCGAACCTGGGCGTCAAGGATGCGTTCGTGCTGGTGCGCCGCCGGGGCCGCGGAGCCGGCGACATCGAGCAGCGCGACGTGCAGACTGCCGTGCATTTGTGCGACGCGATCGATCAGGACAGATTGGACCAACGGGTCAACGGTTACCGGGTCGAGGTTCTCGAGCCACTGCACAGGCTACGCATCGTCATGGAGGAGACCGAAGGCATCGCCGTTGACCTGACGTGGGACGGATTGTTCGACGTCGTCCAGGAACAACGGCATGTGCTGCGCAGCGGCAACCGAATCACGTTGGATGCACAGCGATTTGCCCAAGTCGGAGCTTGGACCGGCCGGATCTTGATCGACGGTGAGGAGATCGCGGTCGACCCGTCGACGTGGATCGGATCCCGCGACCGGTCGTGGGGCATCCGCCCGATCGGTGAGCCCGAGCCGGCAGGGCGGCCTGCCGATCCGCCGTTCGAGGGCATGTGGTGGCTGTACGTTCCGATGGCGTTCGACGACTTCGGGATCGTGCTGATCATCCAGGAGGAACCCAACGGGTTCCGGTCGCTGAACGACTGCACGCGCATCTGGCGCGACGGCCGCGTCGAGCAATTGGGTTGGCCGCGGGTGAAAATCCACTACCGCTCGGGCACCCGGATCCCGACCGGGGCGATCATCGACGCCACCGCCGCCGACGGCACGCCGGTGCGTTTCGACGTGGAGTCCAAGCTGCCGGTACCGATCCACGTCGGGGGCGGCTACGGGGGCGACTCCGACTGGCTGCACGGCATGTGGAAGGGCGAGAAGTTCACCGAGCGGCTGACTTACGACATGACCGACCCGGCGATCGTGAGCCGCTCGGGGTTCGGCGTGATCGACCATGTCGGCCGGGCGGTGTGCCGTGACGGCGACGGTGAGCCGGTCGAGGGCTGGGGCCTGTTCGAGCACGGCGCGCTGGGCCGGCACGACCCGTCGGGCTTCAAGGACTGGTTGACCGTCGCGCCCTAGGCATTCGGGCTGTTCTTCGTCAAGTCCCATTCGGGGATCTGTGGATGAATCGGCGGCTGTGGATGAGTAGGCTCGAATTGCGCATGAATGTGGCTTGAATGTTGTTGGGGCGTTCAAGGAGGCGCGGGCGGCCTTCGACGCGCTGGCCGAGCATGCCGGCGAAGCCACCGACTTGTGAGATGCGCCGCAGCGGATGGAGCAGCTGGACCGCATCGAAACCCTGGTCCGCATCCTGCCCGCGCTGGCTCATGAGCACCTCACCTACGTGGCCGCTCATGCCTCACCGGAGGAGTTGGGCGGTACTGCGCTCGCCAACCGGTTGCTCGCAGCGTCCTTGCAACGCACCTATAGGGCGCCATCGACCCTCGGCTCCATGAGGGCCGGATAGCATAAGGCCCGCAATGACGGGAGGCGGGGCAGAATTCTCGACCGGCCCCTCTCAGCTCAGTGGCGAGGTATCCGTGACACCTTCGGAGACCTCGTTGGCGATCCATTTGCACATGCGTCGAACCGGCTGCATGGCATCATGGGCCAGACCGACGAGTGGACCGTTATAAAGGGCGTTTCCGAGTGTCACCAGTCGCTGCGCGCCATAGAACGGAACGATATTTTCCAATTGCGTTTTCAGGCTCTCCGGCCAAACACCGATCGTTTGTGTGTAAGCGTCTATGCCCAGAAGAATATCGTCGATCGATTCAACCGGAACGAAGTTCGCGGTTCGGTCCGTGAGATACGCAGCGAAATCAACTTTCCGTGGCAGTTTTGAGACGATAATAGCGCCTTCACCCTGCTCACCGCCTATCACTTCATACCATTCGTCATCTAGGCGCAGCGCATCCACATGCGACTTCAGCTCCCGATCGTATGACTTCGGCATGGTGCTGAACGTAGGTGGAAGTTCCATGATCGCTTGGTAAACATGTCTTCCGAGTTCGGTTACGCGCTCGACGCCATCCTGATGGGAACCCGTCAGCACATAGGTAACCCGGGAACTCGAGCAGCCCGCCTGGTTAGCTCCTCCGACATCGATCGCCAGACGGTGTGCCGCCTCCTTCATCTGCTGTTCGTCGCTGAGAGCCTCAGGTCCAACGACACTGATACTTGTCTTGGGATCCAGTGAAATGAGTTCGAGGCCCGGCTGGATGTACTTGGTGACATGCTTGATGCCCGCCAGTCCACCCCAGGCGATGATCTTCTCGATATTGTGCGGTTGGTAGAGTTCATCCTCGACAGCGGCATCTCCACCTTGCCAATAGGCAACAGCGAAATGTTTGGTAATGGGATGATCGGGTGCCATATCACACATCGTCATCGCAAGCGCAGCGGATGTGAATGGATCGTTTGAGGGCGCCTTGATGATACAGTCACTGCGCGATATCGCACTTCGCACTAGCGTTATGATGCCTAACCCCGGTCCATTCCCGGCTACGATGTGCAATCCCCGGGACCCGAATGCCCTGACCTTGATGATCACGCCGTCGATCAGTCGGTGCTCAACCCAGCCCTCCAGGTAGTCGAGGCCGACGCTTTTCTCCGCAATCTGCCGAACCTTGTCTCGTGCGAAGAAGGTGCCAAATCCGCTGTAACCGAGATCGACGAGTGCCGGCGGTACAGGTGACGCCGCATAGGTAAGCTCTCGCGCCCGCTGCATATGCTCGTTGGTGTTGATGTCAAGCCTTATTCCCAACTCCTCCAGATAGTCGAGTATATCGTCGAAACTGAGGTCGTACAGATCAGCTAGGTGGCCTGGGGACGCAAGTGGTAACCGGTCGACAAATTTTCTTGGGTCCGGCGCCATGAAAGTCATGACATCGCCGCGGCCAGGATATTCGACAAGATCCGACTCGATTACCTCGCCACGGATGACCGTGGGTGCGATCGGTTTGTTCATTTTTTCTCGCCTTAGAATTTAGTTAGAAAGTCCAGTGCGTCCTCATGAGCCTCTGGCGTAGCTGTACAGGTAATCTTGTCGGTCCCACCCTGCTCCACACTGAAACGCGTTATGTTTTCTGAAATATGAGCAGTGGTTCGACCACAAGGGCATTCGCTCCAATCGATCTCAACCTTGTCACCGGTGATAAGCCCGCCCCAAACACCGTTTATCGCCAAATCAAAAAAGGCGGCGCGACCGATCTGTACGCCCTTCCGGGGCAAGAGCTCGCTAGTCTCCGGGTCGAGAATAAGGGGAATTAACCAAGGCGGCAGGTGACAGCCGCCATGTTCACACCTGACACTGACCCCGGTTTGCTCAGAAAAGCCGTAGAAGAATCCATATTCGCCGTCGAAGTTCAAGAAACGCTTGGCAACGTCTTCCCAATCGTCTGGCATGGTAAAGCCTTTGCCGCCAAGACCGACTGTGAGATACGAATTCGGCGCGAAGTTACACGTCTTACCATCGGCCAAGCTTGTCACCGCAACATCGTAAATGAGCTGCGCCGGGGCCATGAGAAACACCCTCTTGCCACTCAGCTCTGAGACCAGGGTTTCCGTCCACATCGCCGCCCTCGCCGGTCTGTCACGCTCCATCGCAGCGATTTCGGAGCGTCGGTCGAGCAGGCTCTGCGGCACATCCACTCGGCTGTCCCCTCGCGCCTGCGCGGCGCGGAGCCGAGCGGCCAGGAACATCACGTCGGTATCGCCCACTGTGTCAAACATCGGGTGGAAGTGGTCGTCACTTCCCATCGCAAAGTATTTCTGGAAGTAGTGAGGCGCTCGGAAAAAAGGCGTGTGGCCATCGCGATAGCTGGGCCAAGCAACATGAATCTTTTCATCTAAATCAGACTCGGTGGGCGGCTCGCCGAACTCCTGCAGCAGCTGAACCCGAAAACCGCCCAAAATGAATGTGCGCCAATCGCTTTTATCACGAGGGGTAAAAGACATCGTGCCGGTCGTGCCAGAGGAGGAAACGGGGTCAAGTTCAGTCTCCGCACAAAGCAGGTCGAGCCAGGAGTGAATGGAATCGCATCCGGAGGCATCCACCTGGCTCAGGTCATGCGGCGTCAGCCGGTTTAGCCAGGTCGTCAATTTGTCGAACTGGCTCTTCTCAATCAGGTAGGTGGGGTAAGACTTGTAGATTGTGTGCTCGAACAATAAAGGAAGAGCTTCATCAACCTCGCTAACACGCACTATTCCCTGTCGACCCGCCAACTTCGACAAGGTCGGAATACGATCCTTTTGCCCCTCAAAGCGCATCGACAGGGCCTCAGTCTGAAGCTCCTCCAGGAGACCACGAGGCACCGATTGCATCTTTGTGAGCGACATATCGAAGAACGTCAATGGATCCTCGATGAAAGCGCTCGCCGATTCCTTGACGGTTGCACTACCGTCAAGGAAGCTATCTATGGCCACGATGGTTTTCTCCATTTTATCAAACCCTCTGCTGGGGAGTTGGCGTAGAAACTAATATTTCGTCATTAAAATTCGGCGCTTCCGCAGAATTCGTGCGTTGAATCTGTGGATTTCCGAACAACCGGCTGCGCCGATTCCCGTCTGAGCCCTGACGGGCTCTTCCGGGCAAACCGTGGAAAACGCGGTACGTTTCCCCCGCTTGCCCACCGGCCAGCGGCTGCACGCAAGCTCCAGTGCACAACACGATCGCGCTGGACTGCTCGAACACGTTCGCCCCGTACCTAATCAGCAGCCGGCTTTGTGGCGTCCTTCGCAGCGCGCTTTGCGGCGCGCTTGTTCAGCGTTTCGCTCGCGCTGCGCGAAATGCCGCCCGGGAACAGGACATGCGCCGCGACGAGCCAGTCCGCCCAGTCCACGGCGGCGTCGACGATCGTCTTGCGCCGCTCGGAGTCGACGAGGGTGGCGGGAGTCGCCCCTTCGAGAGCGCTAACGAACTTGCGCGCGGCGTCGGTCGCGGCCCGCTGTCCGATTTCGACCGATTTGCGCACGGTGCCTGTCGCGGCCCGCTGTCCGGTCTCGACCGATTTGCGCGCGGCGTCGGTCGCGGCCCGCCGTCCGATTTCGACCGATTTGCGCACGGCGCCTGTCGCGGCCCGCCGTCCGGTCTCGACCGATTTGCGCGCGGCGCCGGTCGCGGCCCGCCGTCCGGTCTCGATCGATTTGCGCACGTCATCGTACAGGTCTGGCAGCTTTTCGGCCGCGGTCTCCTCCTCGAAGTCTCGCTGGACTGCACCGGGGGGTGAAGGGCGCTGAGTGTGCTCTGCCATCTTCGCGCTCCTCAAGGTTGAATAACGAGTCTTGAATGGCTGGCATCAGAATGCGCGCCCACCCCGCCATTCGATAGAGCCGATGGTCCCTGCTCCGCCTGATGTGGAAACGACCTCGGGAAGAGGCTGACGTGTGGCCGGGCCGACCCGGGTTAGGAGAGCGTGGTCTGCAGCCGTACTCTTCGAGGCGGTGGCCGGGTTCGCTCGATGAATACCTGTCGCCTACGGGTTGGCTTTGTGGGGGCCCACCCCACACGGACCGAGGGCAACCGAGAACAAACGACTTCCACCACCTTGAACGGCTATTCAACGATGGCGACGAAGCCGACGTCGCCGGCCTAAGCCGGTTGCGCGCTTTCTTCGGGCGCGCGGCCGAACATCATCGACTCCTCGATCCGGTCGAAGCGGTGGTCGAGCGAGTCGAGCAGGTAGTTGTGGCGGACGTTCCACGGCCGGTGGATGCTCGACTTCGGCAGCACGTCCAGGGCACGCATCACGTAGCCGGACTGCAGGTCGAACGTCGGCTTCTCCGGCAGCTCCTTGTTACCCAGATGAGGGTAGGCGTGGGTGTAGCCATGCGCCTGCATGTACGACAGTAGCGTCGCCACCGCCTCGGCGTTCATGTCCGCGCGCAGCGTCCACGAGGCGTTCGTATACCCGATGCACCACGCCAGGTTCGGCACGTCGTCGAGCATGTAGCCCTTGTACACGAACCGGTCGTGGGGCCTGACCTTCTCGCCGTCGATGCTCACGGTGATGCCGCCCAGTGCCTGCAACTGCAGTCCGGTGGCGGTCACGACGACGTCGGCGTCGATGTGCCGACCGGACTTCAGCACGATGCCGTTGGCGTCGAAGTAGTCGACGTGGTCGGTGACGACGTCCGCGCGGCCCTCGGCGATGGTCTTGTAGACGTCGGCGTCCAGGATCAGGCACAGCCGCTGGTCCCAGGGGTTGTACCGCGGCTTGAAGTGGGTGTCGATGTCGAAACCTTCGGGCAGGTTGTTGACCGCCGTACGCCGGAGCAACCGCTTCATCAGTGTCGGCGCCTTCTTGGCGAACTGATACGTCAGCACGTAGAACAACGAGAACCGCCACCGGATGAGGAAATTAGCAAGCTTGGGCGGCAACAGCTTTCGAAACACCGTCGCCAACGGATCCACCTTTGGCGAGGACCACAGGTAGCTCGGTGACCGTTGCAGCATCGTGACGTGGCCCGCCTTTTCCGTCAGCGCCGGGATGAGGCTGATCGCCGTCGCGCCGCTGCCGATCACCACGACCCGCTTTCCCGTGTAGTCGAGCGACTCGGGCCAGTGCTGCGGGTGCACCACCTCGCCGGTGAAGTTCTCGAGCCCGTGGAAATCGGGCGTGTAGGGATGGTCGTAGTCGTAGTAGCCGGTGGCGCAGTACAAGAACCGGCATCGATATGTCTTGTCGGCATCACCCTGCTCGGCGCGAATCGTCCAGGTGTCGGATTGCGAATCCCAGTCCGCAGAGCGGACGTACGTGTTGAACCGGATGTGCTCGGTGATGTGGTGCTTGTCGGCGGTGTCGGCGAGGTAGTGCCAGATTTGGTCGCCATCAGCAATGGCCTCCGCGTGGGACCAGGGCTCGAACGGGAAGCTCAGCGTGAAGATGTCACTGTCCGAGCGAACACCCGGGTAGCGGAACAGATCCCACGTCCCGCCGAGACGCTCACGTCTTTCCAGCATCGCGTAGCGCAGATCCGGGTTCTCCTCATGAATGCGGTACGCGGCGTCGATGCCAGAGATACCGGCGCCGATGATCAATACGTCGAAGTATTCGGCAGCGCTCGTCATGTCTCACACGATAGGCATGTATCGGCGGACTGGACAGGAGTTGACTGGACGCGTGGTCGAGACACATACGGATGTGGTGATCGTCGGGGCGGGATTCGCGGGTTTGACAGCGGCACGGGAGTTGACCCGGCGTGGCCACGACGTCGTGGTGCTCGAAGGCAGGGACCGCGTCGGCGGACGGTCGTGGACCGCCAGTATTGCCGGCGTGCCGGTCGATCTGGGCGCCACGTTCGTCGGCCCCACCCAGGACGAGGTGCTCAAGCTGGCCGCAGACCTCGGCTGCCAGACCGTCCCGACCTATGACGACGGCGACAACCTGATCCGGTGGCGGGGCCGGGTCCGCTCGTATCGGGGCACGATCCCGAGGCTGTCGATCCGCGAGTTGGTCGATGTCGCGCGCATTCGCTGGCGCCTCGCGCGGCTGATTCGTCGGGTTTCGCTTCACCAGCCGTGGACGGCGGACCCGTCCCTCGATGCGCTTTCACTCGCGCAGTGGCTGGAGTCGATCCGCGCCGGGGCGGCGGCTCGCAGTCTCATGGCGATTGCCAGCCGGGTGACCTGGGGATGTGAGCCGGACCAGGTGTCGATGCTGCACGCCGTGCGCTATCTCAAGGCCGCGGGTGGGATGGACCGGATGCTCGACACCAGCGGGGGCGCGCAGCAGGACCGCTTTCCGGGCGGCACGCAGCAGATCGCGGTGCGGATCGCCGACGAGCTCGGGCCCCGGCTGCTGCTGAACGCCCCGGTGCGGCGGGTGGAGTGGCACGACGACGCGAGCGTGACCGTGACGTCGACGGCCGGCGACGTGACGGCCAGGTGCGCGATCGTCGCCGTTGCCCCCGAACATCGCAAGGAGATCGAGTTCGCTCCCGAGCTACCGGAGCAGCACCGTGAGCTCGTCGACCACTGGCCCCAAGGAAACCTCAGCAAGGCCTACGCCGCTTACGAGACGCCGTTCTGGCGCGCGAAAGGCCAATCGGGTCAGGCGCTTTCCGACGACGGTCCGGTGTTCATCACCTTCGATGTCAGTCCGTCGCACATGGGACCCGGAATTCTGTTGGGCTTCATCGACTCTCGTACCTTCGACACGCTGCCCGACTATCACCGACGCGAGGTGGCGCTTGGCTGCTTCGCCGACATCTTCGGCGAAGCGGCGCTGGACCCGGTCCACTATTTGGACCACTGCTGGAGTTTGGAGCCGTTCGCCCCCGGTGGCCCCACCGCGGCGGTCCCGCCGGGATCGTGGACCCGCTTCGGGTCGTACCTGCGCGAGCCCGTGGGCCCCATTCACTGGGCCGGCACCGAAACCGCCGACGAATGGACGGGCTTCATGGACGGCGCGGTCCGCTCCGGTCAACGCGCAGCCGCGGAGGTGGCTGAGCGACTTGCGGGCCCGGTGGGTTAGGAAGTCGCCCTTTGGGGTTGGGTCACGGAGATCACCAACTCGCGCAGCAGCTGGTTGACTTCGTCCGGCCGCTCGAGGTTCGCGCAGTGGCCTCCCGGCAACTCGACAAATCTTGCGAGATTCGGCACGGCGCCGGCAATCTTGCGGGACTGGACGATCGGTAGCAGGCGGTCCTTCTTGCTGCCGACCACCAATGCAGGCACCGTGAGGCCGTCCAGCGGAAGGTGTTGCGGTCCAAGGGCATCGGCGAGCATCCGCGCACAGCCTCCGCGGGCTACCGGTGCGGTGCCCATGAACAGCTCGTAGACAAGATCAACGACGGCCGGATCGGCGTCGGAGCCGACGGCCAGCCCCGCGATGAATCTGCGGCTGGTCCACCTCGCGCCGCGCGGCACGTTCAGGTAGCCGATCGTCCGAATCACCTGTTCCGCGATGCTAATTCGGGTGGCCGCAAGCACACCCGGCACATTCAGAAGCCGGAGTTCCTGTAACAGATCGCCGGTGGTGGTGTTGATCAGAGCGACCGCGTCGGCACGGTGCGGCACGATGTCGCGATAGCGGTCGGACCAGGCGCTGATCGCGATGCCGCCCATCGAATGTCCCGCGATCACAGCGCGCTCCCCCGGTCGCAATGTGGCGTCGAGGACCGCGTTCATGTCGCCCGCCAGGTGGTCGAGGCTGTAGCCGTTGCGGCGAGGGACCTCGCTGCGGCCGTGGCCGCGGTGGTCGAACGCGATCACCCGGTGGTCCACGGACAGGTCGGCGATCTGGTGGAACCAGACGCGCAGCGCACACGTGATGCCGTGGCTCAATACGATCGGGTAGCCGTCTTCGGGGCCGAAGACTTCGGTGTGGATCCGGGTGCCGTCCTCCGCCCGCACCATGATCGCGCGGCCAACGGGCAAGTCAGCAATCTCGTTAGAGGATCTGCCAGCGCGACGGCGCTGTATCTGCTGTGCCATGACCGCTCCGATCGGTGCGGCTCCGTTGCCGCGCCAGCAAAGCCTACCCGCTTCCTGATCATGAAAGTGCCAGTTGGCCTTCTGGGTACCGGTTTGAGACCGACGCACTACAACAGCCATAGACTCGCACCATCAGCGGAACCGGGCTCAACAAGGAGCGTAAAACCATGGCCATCATCGAAGCGGATGCCGAGGCCCAGACACCGTTCGAGCAGGATGTCGCCGTCACGCAGCGATACTTCGACTCTCCGCGCTTTGACGGGATCGTTCGCCTATATACGGCCCGCCAAGTCGCGGAGCAGCGGGGCACGATCCCCGCGGACTACATCGTGGCCCGCAAGGCAGCGGAGGCGTTCTACCCTCGCCTGCGCGAGCTCTTCGCTCAGGCCAAGAGCATCACGACGTTCGGCCCCTACTCGCCGGGGCAGGCGGTGGTCATGAAACGGATCGGCATCGAGGGCATCTACCTCGGTGGTTGGGCGACGTCGGCCAAGGGCTCCATCAGCGAGGATCCAGGCCCCGATCTCGCCAGCTATCCCCTGAGCCAGGTGCCGGACGAGGCCGCAGGGCTGGTGCGCGCGCTGCTGACCGCCGATCGCAATCAGCAGTACCTGCGCCTGAAAATGACGGAAGAGGAACGCGCCGCGACCCCGGCCTATGACTACCGGCCGTTCATCATCGCCGACGCCGACACCGGCCACGGCGGCGATCCGCACGTGCGTAACCTGATCCGCCGCTTCGTCGAGGCGGGCGTCCCGGGATACCACATCGAGGACCAACGCCCCGGCACGAAGAAGTGCGGACACCAGGGCGGCAAGGTCCTCGTCCCGTCGGACGAACAGATCAAGCGCCTCAACGCCGCCCGCTTCCAACTCGACGTGATGCGTGTGCCCGGCATCATCGTGGCGCGTACGGATGCCGAGGCGGCCAACCTGATCGACAGCCGCGCCGACGAGCGCGACCAGCCGTTCCTCCTCGGCGTCACCAATCTGAAGATTCCCTCGTACAAGGCCTGCTTCCTGGCATTGATGCGGCGCTTCTACAACGCGGGACTCACGGAGCTGAACGGTCATCTGCTCTACGCGCTTCCCGAAGGCGAGTACGCCGCGGCCGACGCTTGGCTTGAGCGCCATGGCATCTCGGACCTGGTCGACAAGGCGGCCGCGACCTGGCGCGACGATCCAGAACAATCGATCGGCGCGCTCTACGACAAGGTTGAATCGCAGTTCGTTCATGCATGGGAGGACGACGCCGGGCTGGAGACCTACGCCGACGCCGTGGCGGAGCTGCTCGAGTTCCGCGAGAGCGTCGGCGAGCCCCACGATATGGGCGCCGCGGACTGGCGGACGTTCGCCGAACGGGCGTCGCTCTTCTCGGCTCGCGAGAAGGCCAGGGAGTTGGGTGCCGACGCGGCGTGGGATTGCGAGCGGGCGAAGACGCCCGAGGGCTACTACCAGATCCGCGGTGGCATCCCGTACGCGATCGCCAAGTCGCTGGCGGCGGCGCCGTTCGCCGACATTCTCTGGATGGAGACGAAGACGGCGGATCTCGCCGACGCGCGGCAGTTCGCTGAGGCGATCCACGCCCAATTCCCGGACAAGATGCTGGCCTACAACCTGTCTCCCTCGTTCAACTGGGACACCACCGGCATGACCGATGACGAGATGCGTGCCTTCCCCGAGGAAATCGGCAAGATGGGCTTCGTCTTCAACTTCATCACCTACGGCGGACACCAAGTCGACGGTGTGGCCTCGGAGGAATTCGCCACGGCCCTGCGGCAGGACGGCATGCTGGCTCTGGCGCGCCTGCAGCGCAAGATGCGTCTAGTCGAATCTCCTTACCGCACGCCGCAAACGCTGGTCGGCGGACCGCGCAGCGATGCGGCGCTGCAAGCGTCGTCGGGGCGGACCGCGACCACCAAGGCCATGGGGAAGGGCTCTACCCAACACCAGCACCTCGTGCAGACCGAGGTGCCGAAGAAGCTGCTGGAGGAATGGCTGGCGAAGTGGAGCGAGCACTATCAGCTGGGCGAGAAACTTCGCGTGCAGCTGCGGCCCCGGCGGGCGGGCTCGGACGTGCTCGATCTCGGCATCTACGGCGAGGACGAGGAGAAGCTCGCGGACGTGATTTTCGATCCAATCAAGGATCGGCACGGCCGCAGCATCTTGACGGTGCGCGACCAGAACACGTACTCGGAGAAGCTACGCCAGAAGCGGCTTATGACGTTGATCCATTTGTGGATGGTGCACCGCTTCAAGGCCGATTCGGTGTACTACGTCTCCCCGACGCAGGACAACCTGTATCAGACCGAGAAGATGAAGTCGCACGGCATCTTCAGCAATGTCTACCAAGAGGTGGGCGACATCATCGTTGCTGACGTCAACCACGAGCGCATCGCCGAGCTGCTGGCGCCCGACGGCGAGGCGCTGGGCCGGCTCATTCGCAAGGAAGACTAAGGCTGAGCATGAAAACGGCCCCCGGAGACTGATCCGGGGGCCGTTTCGTTTGGTAGCGGGGACAGGATTTGAACCTGCGACCTCTGGGTTATGAGCCCAGCGAGCTACCGAGCTGCTCCACCCCGCGTCGGTGAACGCAAGGTTACCGAAGCGGCGGGCCTGCCGCCAAATCGCTGGCTGCCTTCACGCGAGCGTGCGTCAAATGCCAACCGCAACGGCGTGTCGGCGCGACGACACGCACGCTCACGGAAGGAAAGGGGCCGCTACTTGGTGTCGTTGTACTTGCTCATGGCGTCGTCGAGGCGCTGCAGTGCGGTCCCGTAATCGGCGAAATTGCCGCTGCGCTGCGCCTCGCGCACCGCATCCAGTGCCGATTGCACCTCCTGCAGCGCTGCCGCCTTCGGCGCCGACAGCTGCACCGGTGCACCGGGCGGCACCGCGTCGGGTGCCGGTGTGGCCGCTGGTGGCGATGGATTGCCGTCCGGTGGAACCACACCGGGGGCCGGCGTGGCCGGCGGCGGCGCGGCGGGCGGAGTGCCCTCCGGAGCGGGCGCCGGGCCCGTCGCGGTCGCGCCCGCACCCTGGCCGAACATCTGGTCCAGCGCATCCCTCACCGTCGGCCCGAAACTGACGCGGTCGTTGTACATCATCGCCACGCGGATGAGCCTCGGATAGGACGACGCCGCGTCGCTGGTGCCCGGTGACGCGTACACGGGCTCGACATAGAGCAGTCCGCCCTGCCCGATCGGCAGCGTGAGCAGATTGCCCCACCGTATTCGGTTCTGGTTGTCACGCCCGATGACGCCCAGGTACTGCGACACCCCGGTGTCGGTGGTGATCGCGTTGTTGGCCAGCTTCGGGCCGTTGACCTGACCCGGAATCGTCAGCACCGTGATCTTGCCGTATGTCGCGGGATCCGAACTCGCGCTGATGTAGGCCGCCAGGAAGTCACGCTTGAAGCGGTTCATCGCACTGGTCAGCTGGAACGCCGCCGAATTGTCATTGCGCGCAAGGTCTTTGGCGACGATGTAGTACGGCGGCTGATAACTGCTCGCTGTGGGGTTCGGATCGAACGGGACATCCCAGAAATCGGAAGTCGAAAAGAACGTCACCGGGTCGTTGACGTGATACTTCCCCAGCAGCATGCGCTGCACCTTGAAGAGGTCCTCCGGATACCGCAGGTGGGCCGCAAGGTCCGGCGAGATCGCGCTCTTGGGCTTCACCGTCCCGGGGAACACCTTGGTCCACGCCTGCAGCACCGGGTCGCTCTCGTCCTGCGCGTACAGCGTCACAGTGCCGTCATAGGCGTCGACCGTGGCCTTCACCGAGTTCCGGATGTAGGAAACCTGCTTGTCGGGGGCCAGCCGGTTCACCGCCACCTCGTTGGAGTCGGCGGTTGCCGACGACAAGGATGTCAGCTGCGAATACGGGTAGTTGTCCAACGTCGTGTAACCGTCGACGATCCACACCAGCCGCTTGTTCACGACCGCCGGATACACCGAGCTGTCGGTGGTCAGCCAGGGCGCGACCGCCTCCACCCGCTGGGCGGGATCGCGGTTGAACAGGATCTTGCTGTTGTCGCCGATCACGTTGGAGAACAAGAAATTCCGCTCACCGAACTTGATCGTGAACACCGTGCGGGTGAGCCAGTTGCCGACCGGCACACCGCCGGTGCCTGAGTAAGTGTAGTTCTTGGTCTCGGTGTTGGTCTCGTAGTCGTACTCGCGGTCGGGGCCGGTCTTGCCGACGATGGCGTAATCGGCCGCCGCGCTGGCGATGACGGGACCGAAGTAGATCCGCGGCTGGTCCAGGGGGGCCGGACCGTCCGAGCGCACCGTGCCATTGGCGCCGACAACGTTGACTAGGAACTCGGGGTAGCCGCCATTCTGGTTGGGATCATTGGCGATTCCGCGCACCGTGTTCGCCGGCGAGGCGATGAACCCGTTTCCGTGCGTGTAAACGGTGTGACGGTTGATCCAGTCCCGCTGGTTGTCGATCAGCCTGTCCGGGTTGAGTTCTCGCGCTGCGACCACATAGTCGCGCAGATTCCCGTCCGGGCCCTGGTAGCGGTCGATCGACAACTGGTCGGGGAAGGTGTAGAAGTTCTTGCCCTGCTGGAACTGCGTGAACGCCGGGCTGACGATGGTCGGGTCCAGCACCCTGATGTTGGATGTGGTCGCCCGGTCGGCAGCCACCTGCTGCGCCGTGGCCGCCGAGTTGCCGCTGTAGTCGCGGTAACTCACCACGTCGTCGGTCAAGCCGTAGGCCTGCCGTGTCGCGAGGATGCTGCGTTCGATGTAATCCCGTTCCTTCTGCGCCGCGTTGGGCTTGACGCTGATCTGTTCGATGATCAGCGGCCAGCCGGCACCCACGATCAGCGATGACAGCAACAGCAGCACCAGGCCGATCGCAGGAATACGCAAGTCCCGCAACACGATTGCCGAGAACACCGCGACCGCACAGATGATCGCGATCGCCAGCAGGATCATCTTCGCGGGCAGCACTGCGTTGATATCGGTGTAGCCCGCGCCGGTGAACGGCTTGCCGCCGCGCGTGTGCGAGAGCAGCTCGTAGCGGTCGAGCCAATACGCGACGGCCTTGAGCAGTACCAGGATTCCCACCAGTGTGACCAACTGGATCCGGGCCGAGCGGCTGAGCACGCCGGTGCGGCCCGACAGGCGGATGCCACCGAAGATGTAGTGACCGACCAGGTTCGCGAGGAGTGCCAGGAACACCGAAACGAACAGGAAGCTGAGCACCAGCCGGTAGAACGGCAAGTCGAACGCGTAGAAGCCGAGATCCTTGCCGAATTGCGGGTCGGTGATGCCGAAGTCGCCGCCGTGCAGGTACAGCTGGATGCGCGCCCAATAGCTCTGGGCGACCAGGCCGGCCACCACACCGATAGGCGCGGGGATGCCGATGGCGAACAGCCGCAGGTGGGTCATCACGGCTGTGCGGTAGCGCGCGACCGGATCGGTGGGCCCGTTCGCCGGCACGAATACCGGCCGGGTCCGGTAGGCCAACGCGAGACCGGCGTAGACGATGGCGCCGACGAGCAGGCCGGCGACGAAGAAGACCACCAACCTGGTGATCAGCACCGTCGTGAACACCGACCGGTAGCCCAGCTCTCCGAACCACAGCCAGTCGACATACGCGTCGACGAACCGCCCGCCCAGCAGCAGCAGTGCGACGACCGCGAGCGCGACCCCGATCAGAATCCGGCTACGCCGAGTCAGCTTCGGCACCCGGGCGGATGGCCGCATTCCCACGTCGTCAACTCCTGCTCAAGCGATACACGGGACCCCATGATCCTGTGACGGAACCAACTGTACGCACCGTCGTCGCAGCGCATTCTTCAGCAACGAGGCGGTTCGCCACCGGCAGAAAGCGCGTGCAGCGCATCAACGGCCTGCCCGACCGTGTCGACCTTGACCAGCTCCAGACCGTCGTCGTTGCCGCTGCGCGCCTCGGCGCAGTTCTCTGCGGGCACCAGGAACACTGTCGCCCCCGCCTCGTGGGCGGCGAGCATCTTGTGGGTGATGCCGCCGATCGCACCGACCTTGCCGTCGGCGTCGATGGTGCCGGTGCCCGCGACAAACCTCGAGCCCGCCATGTCGCCGGTGGTCAGCTTGTCGATGACGGCCAGTGTGAACATCAGCCCCGCCGACGGCCCGCCGACGTTGGCGAGGTTGAACGTGATCTGGAAGGGCGCCCACGGAGCCTCGCGCACACTCACGCCAAGGAAGCCGTAGTCGCGGTCGGCGTTGCGGCCGAGCGTGATCGTCGCGGTCCCGGGCGGGGCGTTCTTCCGGCGGTAGTCGACGACGATGTTCTGGTCGGGTTTGGTCTGTTTCAGCAACGACTGGAACTGGTCGAGCGAAGTGATCGGCGTGCCGTTGAGCTTCTCGATCGCGTCACCTGTCTGCAGCTTGCCGTCCGACGGGCCGCCCTGGTGGACCTCTTCGACCGTCACCGCGGGCGCGTACTTGAGATAGCCCAGCGCGGCGTATTCGGCCTTGGCTTCCGACGCCTCGAAATCGGCGGTGTTGTCCTTGTTGACCTCGTCGCGCGACTTGTCGGGCGGGTACACAAGGTCGCGGGGCCACAGCTGCTCGCGGCCCGAGACCCACAGCGCCAGTGCCTGACCCAACGTCAGGTTGTCGCGCTGGGCGACCGTGGTCATGTTGAGGTGGCCGGTTGTCGGAAAGACCTTGGTGCCCTCGATGTCGACGACCTGCTTGCCGTCGACATCCCCGAGCGTGTCGAACGTGGGGCCGGGACCAAGCGACACATACGGCACCGTCACCACCCCGAGCAGCGCGCAAAACACGAAAATCGGCGCCAGCGCGACCAACAGGGTCAGAATCCGCCTGTTCACGCCGCCAACAGTACGGGTCGATTCGGCAAACACGTTCACCCAGAGCGTGAGAGCGAGGCCACGTCGCATCCACCCGGTGAGTACCGTTGAGGGCATGGCTGACCTGCCTTTCGGCTTTTCCGGCGGAGACGACCCCGACCGCGACAAGGGTGGAAAGGAACCTGAGCCCGGCGACTTCGACGTCACCGATCTGGGCAAGCTGTTCACGCAGCTCGGGCAGATGTTCAGCGGTGCCGGTGACGCGATGAGCTCGGGAAAGGCGTCCGGACCCGTCAACTACGACCTCGCGCGCCAACTCGCCTCCCGGTCCATCGGCTTCGTCAAACCGGTTCCGGACGCCACCTCGTCGGCGATCTCCGACGCCGTGCGCCTCGCGGAGACCTGGCTCGACGGCGTCACCGCGCTGCCCGCGGGCACCTCCAAGGCGGTCGGGTGGACACCGCAGGACTGGATCGACAACACGCTGGACACCTGGAAGCGGCTGTGCGATCCGATGGCCGAGCAGATTTCGACGGTTTGGGCGTCGGCCTTGCCCGAAGAGGCCAAGGCGATGGCCGGTCCGCTGATGTCGATGATGTCGCAGATGGGCGGGATGGCGTTCGGCTCGCAGCTCGGCCAGGCCCTTGCGACCTTGTCGAAGGAGGTGCTGACCTCCACCGACATCGGCCTGCCCCTGGGCCCGCAGGGCGTCGCGGCGCTGATGCCCGAGGCGGTCGAAGAGCTGTCGAAGGGGCTGGATCAGCCGCGCAGCGAGATTCTGACGTTCCTCGCCGCCCGCGAAGCCGCACATCACCGGCTGTTCAGCCACGTGCCGTGGCTGGCAAGTCAGCTGCTGAACGCGGTCGAGTCCTTCGCCCGCGGCATGAAGATCGACATGGCCGGCATCGAGGAGGCGGCGCGCGGCATCAACCCGATGTCGCTGGGCGACCCGGCGGCGATGGAGCAACTGCTGACGCAGGGCCTGTTCGAGCCGAAGGCCACCCCTGAGCAGACCGCCGCGCTGGAGCGGCTCGAAACCCTGCTCGCATTGATCGAGGGATGGGTGCAGACCGTGGTGAGCGCAGCGCTGGGTGACCGCATCCCCGGTACCGCCGCCTTGAGCGAGATGTTGCGCCGTCGGCGTGCCACCGGCGGGCCCGCCGAGCAGACCTTCGGGACCCTGGTCGGGTTGGAGCTGCGGCCCCGCAAGATGCGAGAGGCCGCCGAGCTGTGGGAAAAGCTGACGCAGGCCGGGGGGATCGATGCCCGCGACGCCGTCTGGCAGCATCCGGATCTGCTGCCGGAGGCCGCTGATCTCGACGAGCCCGCGGGCTTCATCGACCGGGTGATCGGTGGCGACACCAGTGGCATCGACGAGGCGATCGCCCGCGCGCTTGGCGATGACGACAGCAACCCCGAGGACGACAACAAGGATTGACCCCCGCGGCCTGTGGATAACTCCTGGGCCGCGTCGTCGGCGTGGCACTGTCAAGCCATGGGGGTGTTCACGCTGAATCCGTTGATGCCCGTGCTGTTACGGCCGGACGGGTTCGTGCAAGTCGGGTGGGATCCGCGCCGCGCCGTGTTAGTGCGGACGCCAAGTGGCCTGACCGCTGACGGGCTCGCCGCGCTGCTGCGGATGATGCAGTCGCGCATCGGGATGGACGACATGCTCGAGCGAGCGGTCGACCTCGGCCTCGAAGACACGAAACAGCTGGTCGATGTGGTGCGTCAGCTCGTCGCGGCGAACCTGGCGACCCGCAACGCACGACCCCGCCGCGGACGGTCGATGAGCATCCGCGTGCACGGCAGGGGGCCGCTCTCCGACGTGGTGGTCAGCGCCCTGCGCTGCTCGGGCGCGCGGGTGCGGCACACCAATCAACGCGGCGCCACCGGCGCCGACGCGGACCTCGTGGTGTTGACCGACTTCCTCGTCGTCGATCCTGCGTTGGTCCGCGAGCTCCACGCCACCAGCACACCTCATCTGCTCGTGCGGGTGCGTGACGGCACCGGCCTTGTCGGCCCGATGGTCGTACCCGGGGTAACGAGCTGCTTGCGGTGTGCGGACCTGCATCGCAGCGACCACGATGCGGCCTGGCCGGCGGTCGCCGCCCAGCTGCGAGACACCGTCGGCACCGCCGACCGGGCAACCGTACTGGCCACTGCGGCGCTGGCGGTCAACCAGGTCGACCGGGTGTTGCGGGCAATTCGGGGCGGCGAGGGGGCGCCACATCCCGGGCCGCCCCCGACGCTCGACACGACGCTGGAGTTCGACGTCGGCGCGAGCTCGATCGTCGCGAGGCGGTGGGCGCGGCACCCGCGCTGCTCGTGCTGAAAACGTTTGTTGCCAGTTGAGTGCGGTGCTCGCGCGTCCGTACGGGATGATGGTGGCGTGGCAGACATCAAACGCGGGAGCGTTTCCCGCAATGCGAAGCTCGCTGGCCTTGGCGCCGGAATGGCCGGCAGGGCCGCGCTGGGCTTCGGCAAGCGGCTGACCGGCAAGTCCAGGGACGAGGTCAACGCCGAGCTGATGGACAAGGCTGCCCAGCAGTTGTTCACCGTCCTGGGCGAGCTCAAGGGCGGCGCGATGAAGGTCGGGCAGGCGCTGTCCGTGGTAGAGGCCGCGATCCCCGAGCAGTACGGCAAGCCGTATCGCGAGGCGCTGACCAAGCTGCAGAAGGATGCTCCACCGCTGCCCGCCGCCAAGGTGCATCGGGTTCTCGACCAGCAACTCGGCACCAAGTGGCGTGAGCGGTTCAGCTCGTTCGACGACACCCCGGTCGCATCGGCGAGCATCGGGCAGGTGCATAAGGCGGTGTGGCACGACGGCCGCCAGGTCGCCGTCAAGATCCAATATCCGGGCGCCGACGAGGCGCTGCGCGCCGACCTGAAGACCATGCAGCGGATGGTCGGCGTGCTCAAGCAGCTGTTCCCCGGCGCCGACGTGGACGCCATCGTCGACGAGCTGATCGAACGCACCGAGATGGAGCTGGACTATCGGCTGGAGGCCGAGAATCAACGGGCCTTCGCCAAGGAGTACGAAGGGGATCCCAAGTTCCTGATCCCGCACATCGTGGCCAGCGCGCCGAAGGTGTTGGTCGCCGAATGGATCGACGGCATCCCGATGTCGCAGATCATCAGAGAAGGCACTGTCGCACAACGCGATTTGATGGGCGCGCTGCTGGGCGAGCTGACCTACAGCGCCCCGCAGCGCCTGGAGATGATGCACGGTGACGCGCACCCCGGGAACTTCATGCTGATGGCCGACGGGAAGATGGGCGTCATCGACTTCGGTGCGGTCGCGCCGCTGCCCGGCGGGCTGCCCGTGGAGCTGGGCCACATGCTGCGATACGCGCTCGACAAGGACTACGAGAACCTGACGGCGACGATGGAGAAGATCGGTTACATCCAGCCCGGCGAGAAGGTGTCAGTGCGCGAAATCGACGACATGCTGCGGCAATACGTCGAGCCGGTGCAGAGCGAGGTGTTCCATTTCACTCGCAAGTGGCTGCAGAAGATCGCCGCGGTTCAGTGGGCTCGGCCAGGCTCGCAGATTAGGACGGCGCGCCAGCTCGACGTGCCGCCCAAACTCGCGATCCCGATGCGCGTCATCGCGTCGAACGTGGCGATCGCGTGTCAGCTAGACGCCCATGTTCCGATCAAGTCCATTGCGCTGCAATATATTCCGGGTTTCAGCGAGGCGGCCAGCTCAGCAGCCGACTAGCGCCGGTTCTCGCACGCATCGTCACGCCGCCGCATCGTTCTTGCGCGGACGTCCGCGCGGGCGCTTGCGGGCGACGATGGTTCCGCGCTCGAAAATCTGACCACCCCACACGCCCCAGGGTTCCTCGCGCTCCAGCGCGGCCTCCAAGCACTGAAGGCGAATCGGGCAGTCAGCGCACAATTGCTTGGCGCGTTCCAGATCTGCCGGGTCCTCGGCGAACCACAGGTCGGGATCGCCTGCATGACACGGCAGTTCGGGTCTTAATCGAGTTCTCTCGAGGCACATCGAGAGCGACATGTGGAATCACCTGCTTCCTGGTCGTTTCCGTCGGTTGTCTTCTGGCGGATCTGTGACCAGGCGACCTGGTGGGGTCAAACAAGAAGGCCACGGACCCTTGGTGACTGCGGTCCGTGGCCTTGGGTTTGGGGCTGCCTAGGTGGTGCCCCTGTCCACGAACGTGGCAGTCGCGGCGGCGGTGCGGCGCTTGTACTGCGCAGCGGCCACCGGCGCGGTCGCATGCGCTCGCGTGACTGCGTGCGCAGGCCAGGACGCGAAATCAGAATCGAGAGCCCGACCGGTGCCGGCAGCGCGCATGGCTACCGCGATCGCGTTGATGCTGTTCATGATCAGGCCCTCCTCTCCAAGGTTGAGGTTAAAGCGTAACAGTTAGATTCAACAACCTATTTTTTGACCTGCGGGTTATGGCGAAATGACCTCATAACGACCCCAATTCGAAGCGGATAGGGTGTGGTATCAAACTGGTATCATCAGCGGCATGAGCATGACACTGCGCATCACCGAAGAGCAGACCGAAGCACTGCGCCGCCAGGCCGCCGCCGAGGGGCGCTCGATGCAGGCTGTCGCAGTCTCAGCCATCTGTGAGTACCTCGATCGTCAAGCGCACCAGCTCAAGGTCCGGTCCGTAATAGATCGTGTTCTCAGTGAGGAAGCCACGGTCCTCGACCGACTTCGTGACGCGTGACCGAATATCTCGATCTGGACGACCTTCTCATCATCGCCCACCGTGCCCTCCGTGAGAAGCCGGTGGTGCGTGATGTCGGACTACTACAGTCGGCACTGGCCAGACCACGGTCATGGGCGTTCGGGCAGGACGCTTATCCCGATCTACACACCAAGGCCGCCGCGCTGATGCAGTCGCTGTGCTTGAATCATGCTCTCGTGGACGGGAACAAGCGCCTCGCGTGGGCGGCTTGCCTCGTGTTCCTCGGCCTCAACGGATGCTGGCTTCAAGCGTCTGAAGACGAGCGGTTCGACTTCGTCATCGATGTTGCCACCGGAAATCTCGACGATCTCAACAAGATTGCCGAGCGGCTACGAAGCTGGGAGCGTTAGAGCCCAGCGCGCCCGACAGGCCGTCGATTGCCGCCCTGGTGGTCTCCTCAGTTGCGTGGCCGTACACGTCGCCGGCGATCGCGACAACCTCTTCTTTGTCGGGGAAGCAGGCCGCGGCGGGCCACTCGCGGGCGTGGACGCAGCCTGCCTCTCGCGCCAGTGGCTGTATCACCTTGCGGTTCGGTCGTCAACGTCAAATGCCTTGGAATGGCGGCTTTTTGACCTGCGACTAGGCCGAGCGGCTGTGCACCAGAGCGAGCACATCGGGCCCGAACTGTTCTAGCTTGCGCGCGCCGATGCCCGGGATCGCCACCAACGCGGCGTCGTCGGTGGGAAGTTGCTCGGCGATTGCGATCAGTGTGTTGTCGGTGAAGACCACGAATGCGGGCACGGCCATCGCGTTGGCGGTGCGCAGTCGCCACTCCTTCAGTTGCTTGAGGAGTTCTTCGTCGATCTCGGCGGGGCATTTCTCGCAGCGGCGCAGCATGATTGCGGTCGGCGTAGAAAGTCCGGCATTACAAACTCTGCAGCGTGGCGCGGCACCGCGGGGCCGTCGCGGCTTGCGCGGCGTGGCGGCGTCGGCCGGTGACTGCGGCGCGATGCCTGCCAGAAATCGCGACGGGCGCCGGTTTTGCCGACCACCGGCGCTGCGGGACAGCGCCCAGCTCAGCGCCAAATGCACACGCGCCCTTGTGATTCCGACATACAACAGTCGACGTTCCTCTTCGACAGCCTCGCTCTCGGGGCCGTGGGACAACGCATGCGAGATAGGTAGGGTGCCGTCGGCCAACCCGACGAGAAACACGGCATCCCACTCCAGCCCCTTGGCCGCGTGCAGCGATGCCAGCGTGACGCCCTGAACCACCGGCGGATGCCGGGCGTCCGCGCGCAGCCGTAACTCCGCCAGCAGGCCCGCCATGTCGAGATCGGGGCGACGCGCCACTTCGTCGTCGACGAGATCGGCCAGCGCCCCCAGCGCCTCCCAGCGTTCGCGCGCCCGCGCACCGGCCGGTGGGATCTGCGTCAGCCCAAGCGGTTCCAACAGCCCCCGCACCAGCGCTGGGAGGACATCATCTCCGGCGACGCCGCGCTCAGCCGCACGGTGCAGGGCCAGCATCGCCTGCCGGATCTCCTGGCGGGTGAAGAATCCTTCGCCGCCGCGGACCTGGAACGGGACCCCAGCCTCGGTGAGCGCCTCCTCGTACACCTCGGACTGCGCGTTGATGCGGTACAGGACGGCGATTTCCGACGCGGGTGTGCCTGCCCCGATCAGCGACGAGATCTGCGCCGCGACCGCGGCGGCTTCCGTGACCTCGTCGGCGTGCTCGGCGAACGACGGTGCCGGACCGGCGTCGCGCTGCCCGACCAGATGCAGCTTGCTGCCGGCCATCCTGCCCCGAGCCGCGGCGATGACCCGGTTGGCCAGCGACACGACTTGCGGCGTGGACCGGTAGTCCCGCTCCAAGCGCACCACCACGGCGTCAGCGAACCGGCGGGAGAATTCGAGCAGGAACCGCGGCGTGGCGCCGGTGAACGAGTAGATCGTCTGGTTCGCGTCGCCGACGACTGTCAGGTCGTCGCGGTCCCCGAGCCATGCGGTGAGCACCCGCTGCTGCAGAGGTGTGACGTCTTGGTATTCGTCGACGACGAAGCAGCGGTACCGGTCTCGGAATTCCTGCGCGACGGCCGCGTCGTTCTCGATCGCGGCTGCGGTGTGCAGCAGCAGGTCGTCGAAGTCGAGCAGCATCGTCCCGTCGCGGCGTGATTTCGCCGTCTCGTAACCGGCGTACACGTCGGACACCTTGCCGGCGTCCAGTGGCGTCTCCCTCGCGGCGTCCGCGACGGCGTCGGCGTATCCCTCCGGGGTGATCAGCGACGCCTTCGCCCACTCGATCTCGCCCGCGAGATCGCGGACGTCGTCGGTTGACACCTGTAGTCCCAGCCGGGATGCGGCCTGCGCCACCACCGCGAACTTGCTGTCGAGCAGTTCCCAGCCGGTGTCGCCGACGACGCGTGGCCAAAAGTACTGGAGCTGCCGGCGCGCCGCGGCGTGGAACGTAACCGCTTGCACCGCACCGGTGCCGACGCCGGCCTCTGATTCTTGGCCGAGCTCGCGCAGCCGGTTGCGCATTTCTCCGGCGGCGCGCTGGGTGAAGGTGACGGCGAGCACCTGCGCGGGCGCAACGTGACCGGCCGCGACCAGGTGCGCAATGCGGCGGGTGATGGTGCGGGTCTTGCCGGTGCCGGCGCCGGCGAGCACGCACAACGGACCGCGCGGAGCCAGCACCGCTTCGCGCTGCTCGTCGTCGAGGTCACCGATGAGCCTCTCGGGCGAAGAGCCACCAGCTCCGATGAGCCTCTCGGGCGAAGAGCCACCAGCACCTATGAGTCTCTCGGGCGAAGAGCCCGCGGCACCATGGAGAGCACTCGCGACCGGCATGGTGCCCATCATGGCAGGGGGAACCGACAAACCTGGTGCGGGAATCGCCGTTCGCGGTCCTTGGTTAGATCGGGTTATGACAGCGTCGCTCACGATGTACACCACGACGTGGTGCGGTTATTGCTTTCGGCTCAAGACCGCACTGAAATCGGCCGGAATCTCATATACCGAGATCGACATCGAGCAGGATCCTGCGGCCGCCGAGTTCGTGAGATCGGTCAACGGAGGCAACCAGACGGTGCCGACGGTGAAGTTCGCCGACGGCTCGGCGCTGACCAACCCGAACGCGGCGCAGATCAAGGAGAAGCTCGCGGAACTCGCGAGTTAGCTTGTGTAGGACCAGGATTCGATGATCTCGCGGGCGATCGATATCGATGCCGGCAGCAGCAGGCGCGACTGCGACGTGCTGCTCCAGTCGCCCTGCGCCAGCGCGTCGCGCACTTCTGCGCGGGTGAACCACCCGGCCTCGGCGATTTCGCCGTCGTTGTAGGAGAACTCTTCGTCCGGGTCGGCGATCGCGTGGAAACCCACCATCAGCGACCGCGGGAACGGCCACGGCTGACTGCCGAGGTAACGGACGTCGCGCACATGCAGTCCGATCTCTTCGGCGATCTCGCGCTGCACGCACGACTCGAACGATTCGCCGGCCTCCACGAATCCGGCCAACAGGGAGAACATCCGCTTGGGCCACACCGTCTGGCGGGCGAGCACCACGCGATCTCCGCCGTCGTGCGCCAGGCAGATGACAGCGGGGTCGATGCGCGGGAATTCTTCGTGACCACTGACGGGGTCGACGCGTGACCAGCCGGCCTTGACGGGTCTGGTCGGGGCGCCGTCGACCGGGCTGAACCGAGCCCTGTCATGCCAGTTGAGCAGCGCAGTGGCGGTCGCGACGAGCTGGGCGCTCGCGTCGTCGAAGGCCGGGCCGGCGCGACGGAGGTCGAGCACCTCGACGTCGTCCTGCAGATCGGGACTGTCGGGTGTCACCAGCGCGGCCCGAATCGCCCATACGTGTCGTCCGTCCGGCAGGCGGCCGACAAAAACGGCATCCCGCGGCGGCTCGTCGCCGAGACCGCGCGTGTCGCCCAGCACCGCCTGGCCGCGAGAGATCAGCACCTGGCTGCGTGGATCCACCCGCAGCACCGCCGCATCAGGCCAGCCGGCAAGCGCGGCGTCGATGTCGGTGCGCAACTGGTCGGCGCGGTCGGCACCGATGCGTGCCAGCAGCGGGACGTTGCGAAGCTCGAAGGTCATCACCGTTCCACGCTGCGGACGTACAGCAGCCGGTCATCCGGCTCGAGTGCGTCGACCTCAGGCGAGTCGACCCGCAACAGCCGGCCGCCGCGCACCACGCCGAGCACCATGTCGGCCAGGTGCCGCGGCGAACCGCCGACCTCCTTACGCTCGACCTCCCGCTCGGCGATCGCGAACCCTTCCTCGGGTGTGAGCAGGTCTTCCATCATCTCGACGACGCTCGGGGTGGAGGTCGCGATGCCGAGCAGCCTGCCGGCGGTCTCAGACGACACCACCACCGAGTCGGCGCCGGATTGCCGCAGCAGGTGGCGGTTTTCGGCTTCGCGCACCGCCGCGACGATTTTGGCCTTCGGGGAGAGCTCTCTGGCGGTGAGCGTGACGAGAACCGCGGTGTCATCGCGGTTGGTGGCGACTACGATCGCGTCGGCGTGCTGCGCCCCGGCCAGCCGCAGCACGTCGGACTTCGACGCGTTGCCGTGCACGGTGACCAGCCCATTGCCGGCGGCTTGTTCGAGGGCGGACTGGTCGGTGTCGACGACGACGATCTCCCCCGCGGGCACGCCGTCGCCGACCATCGCGTCGACTGCAGTCCTGCCCTTAGTGCCGTAGCCGATCACGATGGTGTGGTTCCGCACTCTATTCCTCCATCGCTGGATCTTCAGGGCCTGGCGCGACTGAGTGGTGAGCGTCTCGACCGTGGTACCGATCAGCACGATCAGGAAGGCGAAACGGAGCGGGGTGATCACCAAGACGTTGACCAGCCTCGCGAACGGCGTGATCGGCGTGATGTCGCCGTAGCCAGTTGTCGATAGTGAGACTGTCGCGTAGTAAAGGCAGTCCAGAAACGACAACTGGTCGTTCTGTGCGTCCCGGTATCCGTCCCGGTCCAGGTAGACGACAAGGACCGCCGCGAACAGTACGAGCATCGCGTACACGACCCGCCGGAAAATTCGCTGCCACGGGCTGACGAACTTCTCGGGAATCCGAAGGACTTCCACCAGCGCGGCATCCGGTCTGGAGGTCAGGTTGTCGTCGGCGGTGAGCCGTCGTCGCAGGCTAGCTTTGGCCACGCTCGCCCGTGATGATTCTGTTGCCGTCTGGGCCGGTCCGCACGGGCACAATGCTCTCATGACAATCACCACGGATAGCGCTCCTGGTCGCAGGAGGGCGGTGCGGCTGGGCGCGATGTTGCTCGGTATCGGCACCGTCCACTTCGTCGCTCCCAAACCCTTCGATGACATCATCCCGGCCGAGATGCCGGGCAGCCCGCGCTTCTACACCTACGCATCCGGGGTGGCGGAGCTGGGTGTCGGCGCCGCGCTCATGGTGCCGCGTACCC
The DNA here is from genome assembly GCA_963744085.1 of uncultured Actinomycetota bacterium. GTDB lineage: Bacteria > Actinomycetota > Actinomycetes > Mycobacteriales > Mycobacteriaceae > Mycobacterium. The sequence continues at coordinate 580,617 of CAVUSK010000002.1, read as the reverse complement.
GTCGGCTGGCGGGATTGGCCGCGGCGGCGCTGTTCGTGTCGGTGTTTCCGGCCAACGTCAACATGGTGCGGTTGTGGTGGGACAGGGGGTGGCCCGCGCGGCTCGTCGCGATCGCGCGCTTGCCGCTGCAGATCCCGATGGTCACTCAGGCGCTCAAGGTCTGGCGCGTGCCTGCCTGAGCCTTCGCGAGCAGCGCGGCGAGATCGTCGGCGTCGGGCAGCGTGTCGGGACTGACGGTGCGGCCGGTCCGTACGTAGTGGAAGGCGGTGCGCACCTGGGACTCGGGGCAGCCCTGTAACCCGGCCCACGCCAACCGGTACACGCCGAGTTGGACGGCGGCCTGGCGCAATTCCTCTGCGGTAGAGGGTGGTTCGCCGGTCTTCCAGTCCACCACCGTCGCCCCGCCGTCCTCGTCGGAGAACACCGCGTCGATACGGCCGCGCACCACGATGTCGCCGAGGGTCATTTCGAAGGGCACCTCGACGTCGACTGGCGTGCGCGACGCCCACCGCGACGCCGTGAACGCGGCTTGCAATTCGTCCAGCCGGTGGTCGGCGGATACGTCATCGACGGCGCCGGGCAGGTCATCGAGGTCGAAAAGCCGCTCACCGCAATAGAACCGCTGCACCCACTCGTGAAATGCAGTGCCCAGCAAGGCGTTGGGGTCGGGTCTTGCCGGCAGCCGACGAATCAACCGCTGCGAAACGCCAACCGGGTCGCGGCCGACCTCGACCAAGGTGCTCACCGAAATCTCCGGTGGCAGGACGGTGCCAGGCGGCACTGCATTCTGCGCTCGCTCGGCGAGCAGCGCGTCGACGTCTGCAGCCCAGCCCTCGGGGTCGTCAGCGGGCGTCGGTGTCGCATCGGTGGCAGCGTTCACCAGCGCAGCCCCGCGTTCGACGTCGGCGCGGCGCGACCCCAGCGGATCGGCGGGCCATACCGCCTCGACGACGTTGTCGCGCAATGGGTTCCGGTCGCCGTCGGCGGGTGCCGGGGCCCAATGTTCGACCACACCGCACGGATCCCCTGCACCGGCCGACGCGTCGATGATGTCCTTGAGCTCGATCAGGAAGTCCGACGGCCCGCGGGGCTTGGCGGCCGACGGGCCCCAATGATGTCCCGACAACAACAGCGAGTCCTCGGCGCGCGTGATGGCCACGTACAGCAGGCGCCGCTCCTCGTCCACGCGCCGCTGCTCGAGCTGACGGCGATGCACATTGATGCTGTCGGACAACTGCTTTCGATTTGTCACGTTTGAGGTGTCGAGCACCGGCACCCCATGCACACCGTCGGCCGAGCGGTCGCCGCGCAGCAGCGGCGGCAGGTCGGCGGCGTCGGTCAGCCAGCTGCGGGTGGACGCAGTGGACGGAAAGATGCGAGCCGTCAGGTGCGGCACCGCGACGATCTGCCATTCGAGACCCTTTGCGGCGTGCACCGTCATCACCTGCACGCGCTCGTGCGACACGGTGACATCGGCTGGGGCGAGCCCGTTCTCGACGATCGCGGCCGCATCGAGGTACGACAGAAATCCCGCCACTGACGAGGTGGGGCGATCGGCGTAGGCGCCGACCACATCAGCGAACGCGTCGAGATGCTCGCCGCCGGACCAGCCGGCCTCGACCGGGCGCGCCGCTCTCGCCTCGACGTCGACGCCAAGCGACCGGCGAGCCTCGGCGACGAGATCAGGCAGCGGAAGACCGAGCCGGCCGCGCAGCGCATCCAGTTCGCGGCCGAGCGCGACGATGCGCCGGTAGCCCTCGTCCGAATAGCCGCTCGCAGGGCCCGGATCGCAGATCGCGTCGGCGAGGCACGGCGTGTCGGCGTCGGGGGCCGCCAGCGCGGCGATCTGTTCCAGCGACGGCGCGTCGCGGCGGTTGTCATCGAATTCCGTCGCGCGTCGCCACAGCGCCGCGATGTCCCGGCCGCCGAGGCGCCACCGTGGCCCGGTGAGCACCCGCATGGCTGCGGAGCCGGCAGTCGGATCGGCGACGAGTCGCAGCATCGCGACCACGTCGGCGACCTCGGGGACGCCGAGCAGTCCGGCCAGGCCGACCACCTCGACGGGCACACCCCGGGCGGCCAGCGCGTCGGCCATCGGCGCAGCGTCGGAGTTGCGCCGCACCAACACCGCGGCGGAGGGTGCCGGTGCGCCAATGTTTTTGGCTTCGTGGTAGCGGCGGGCGAGATGGTCGGCCACCCAGTCGCGTTCGGCCCGTATGTCATCCAGCAGTGCGCAGCGGACGGTGCCTGCCGGCGCGCCCGGCCGGGCCCGCAGCGTGCGCACCGCCACCGAGCGGCGGCGGGCCTCGGCTGACACCGCGTTGGCCAGGTGCAGCGCCCGCGGCGGGTTGCGCCAGGTGGTGCGCAGTTCGAGGGTCGGCGCCGGCGAGCCGTCGGCGCGGGAGAAGTCGGTGGCGAACCGCGGCAGGTTGGTGGCCGATGCGCCGCGCCAGCCGTAGATGGACTGAATCGGGTCCCCGACGGCGGTCAGCGCCAGCTCGTCGTCGACGCCGCCGCCGAACAACGACGACAACGCGATGCGCTGGGCATGACCGGTGTCCTGGTATTCGTCGAGCAGCACCACCCGGAAGCGGCGTCGCAACTGCTCGCCCACCTCGGGTTGTGCCACCGCCAGCCGCGCGGCCGCCGCCATCTGCTGGCCGAAATCCATCACCTTGTCCGCGCGCATGCGGGCGTGCAGCGCGTCGACGAGCGGCACGAGTTGGGTGCGCTCGTGCTGCACGGCCAGCATGCGCAGCAGCCATTGACTGGGGCCGCGGCCGCGCTGGTACGGGGCGGCAGGCAAGGTGTGCACCAACCGTTCGAGCTCGAGGTGCGTGTCGCGCAACTGGCTGGTGTCGACGAGATGCTCGGCCAGCGCCGACGACAGCCGAAGCACCATCGAGGTGATGGTGGCGGGGCTCTTGTCGGTGTCGAGGTCTCCCGGAAAGTCACTCACGACCCGAAAGGCCAACTGCCACAACTCCGTTTCGCCGAGCAATCGGGTGTCGGTTTCCATTGGAAGCAACAGTCCGTGGTCTCGCAGCAGGGTCCCGGCGAATGCGTGGTAGGTGCTGACGGTCGCGGGGTCGACGTCGACCCACTCGCACAAGCCCGCGCCGGCTAGCCGGGACAGGCGGGAGCGCACCCGACTCAGCAGTTGCGCGGCAGCTTTGCGAGTGAACGTCAGGCCCAGCACCTGGCCCGGGTCGGCGTACCCATTGGCCACCAGCCACACCACGCGAGCGGCCATCGTCTCGGTCTTGCCCGCGCCGGCGCCGGCGATCACCACCAACGGGCCGGGCGGCGCGGCGATCACCGCGGACTGTTCATCGGTGGGCGCGGGAAGGCCGAGTGCGTCGGCCAGCTCAGCGGGGTCGTAGCGGGGAGTCATGACCTGCCCTCTGCCCCGCAAGCGGGTGGTGCCCCCAGCGCCGGACAGCTCGAACGCACCGGACAGTGGGCGCAGCTGTCGTTGACGCGGGCCAGGAAGGCGGGCCCGTCCGTGGCAGCCGCGGCCTGGTGCACCACCTGCCGCCACTCACGCTCGGCGTCGGGGGTCAACGCGTCCTGATCGCGTTCGACGATGCCCGGCTTGCCGAGATAAACGAGCCGCCCACCGCCGGGGTGTTCGCCATCGGAAAGCAGTCCGGCCGCCACCGCGAGCTGGTACATCGCCAGCTGCGCGTGCCGTTGTGCGTCGTCCTTGGTGGCCGGATTCTTTCCGGTCTTGACGTCGACTACCACCAGACGACCAGCGCCGTCCTTCTCTAAACGATCGATGCGGCCACGGACTCGGACGTCCGGTAGGTCCGGATAGGGGCTCGCCAGCACTCCGTCGACGTCGACTTCGGTTCCGACTTCGGTCAGTTCGTGACGAGTCTGGGCACGCCACTGGCAGAAGGCGGACAGCATCGCCCGATGACGAGCCAACTCATTGCGGGAATACCACCCAGAGTCGAAAGGCAAAGCACCCCAAACCTTTTCGAGCCGGTCGACGAGCTGTGACTCTGACTCGCCGACACTCGCGATCAGCGTGTGCAGCACCGATCCCAGCGCGGAGCGCAGTTCACGCCCGTCGGTACCACCGTGGCGTTCGAGCAACCAACGCAGGGGGCAGTCGGTGACCGACTGCACGGTCGACGGAGAGAGCCTGACGGGCTGGGCACTGTCGTCGCGCAGCGGCTGATCGGTGCTGACCGCGGTCCTTCCGTACCAGGTGGCGGGGTTGGCCCCTGGCACGCCGGCGGCCGCCAGACGCGCCAATTGTGTTGCAGCGCAACGGCGTCGACTCTCATCAACAGCGCCCGTGGGTGCGCACACCACCGCACGCAATCGACCGACGAGAGCGGCGGGGGCGAGCACCCGCGGTGCGGCGGCCGGTACGGCGTCGGCGCCCTCGTCGTCGGCCAGCTGTCTCAGCTCGTCGACGAACACCGACGGCACAGCCGTGTCGTCGGCGTCGCTGTCGACGGCGGTGATCAGCACCCGACGCCGGGCGCGGCCGAGTGCCGAAACGAGCAGTCGCCGCTCGTCGGCCAGTACCGGGGCCCGCCGCGAGACCGTGTCGACGACACCATCGAGCACGTCGACAAGCTGCTGCGTGCCGAGCACACCGCCGCGCGGCACGGTGTTGGGCCACAGTCCTTCCTGGAGGCCGGCGATGGCGACGACGTCCCATTCCCGGCCGAGCGCCGCATGCGCGCTGACGATAGCGACGGTATCCGGTTCGATCAGCGGCTCCCGCTCGGGCGGAGGAAGTTTCAGCGTGCTGACGTGGTCGACGAGGCCGCGGACCGTCGCGCCCGCCGTGTGGGCGACGTAATCGTCGGCGATGTCGAACAGCGCGGTGACAGCGTCGAGGTCACGGTCCGCTTGTGCTGCCGCGGCACCCCCGCGGGCCCGCGCCTGCAGCCAGCGGCGCTGCAGCCCCGACCGGCTCCACGCCTGCCACAACGCATGTCGCGGGTCCTCCCCTACGAGCCGTGCGACCGCGTCGAGAACGGCCCGGATCCGTCGGAGCGCAGCGGCATGCGCGGCAGGGAGCAGTGCCGCACCCGTCAGCGCGTCGACAAGCAGATCGCCGAATGGCTTTGGAGCTTCTCGGTGTTCACGGCGAAGGCTGCGGTGCAGACTGCGCATCGACACCGGGTCGATCCGCCCGATCGGCCCGCTCACCAGTGTCAGCGCCTTCTCAGCATCGAGACCTTCGGTGCCGGCGGCCAGCGCCGTGAGCAGGGCGCGTACCGCGGGGTGGTCGGCCGGCGGGGTGCCGGGCGCCGGGGTGCGCACCGGAATCCCCGCGGCGGCAAGCGCGCGCGGCAGTACCGCCGCGGCACGCGGCAGCGACCGGACGATCACGGCCATCTGCGACCACGGCACCCCGTCGACGAGGTGTGCACGGCGCAGCGCGTCGGCGATCAACGCGGCTTCGGCGTGTGCAGATCCCGCAAGTCGGACGGCGACCGACCCCGGCTCGTCGCCGGTGCCCTCGATGAGGCGGCCCTGCGAACTGCCGGGAAGGCGCGCAGCGACCGCGCTAACCGCGCGCGCGACCGCCGGCGCGCAGCGGTGCGATTGTGTGAGCGTCACGACCTGATCGCTGTCGCATTGCAGCAACGCGGGATCGGCGCCCCGGAAGCCGAAAACGGTCTGGTTGGGGTCACCCGCGACGAGCGTGACGGCAGCACCGGCCGAGAGCGCGCGCACCAGCCGCGTGGCCTGCGGGTCGAGATGCTGAGCGTCGTCGACCAGCAGCGCGCGCACGCGATCCCGCTCAGCGGCCAGCAGTCTCGGGTCGGCGGCGAACGCCTCCAGCGCCGCGCCGACGAGCTCCGCGGCGCCGAGCGCCGGAATCGTGGCTTGCGGCGCAGCCCGGCCTGCGGCGGCACGCAATAGCATCACCTGTTCGTACTGCTGCGCGAACTGGCCCGCCGCCACCCATTCCGGCCGCCCCTGCAACCGGCCGATCCACTGCAGCTGCAGCCCGTCGACACCGCGTTCTGCACAGCGCGCCAACAAGTCTCGCAGCTGGGTGGTGAATGCCGCGGTGGAAAGCGCCGGTCGCAACGACTCGGGCCAGCCCACCGCGGCATCGGACCCGTCCTCCAAGTCGCCGGCGAGCAGCTCGCGGATGACGCCGTCCTGTTCAGTGCCGGTGACCAGCCGCGGCGGCGGGTCCCCGGCGCGCTGCGCGGCCTGCCGCAGCACCGCGAAGGCGTACGAGTGCAGGGTGCGCACCAGTGGCTCACGCATGACCGCCGGACCACCGCTGGACACCAGAGCTGCGGTGAGCGCGCGCCGTGTCCTGACCGCGGCCCGCGCCGTCGGGCACAGCAGCAGAACGGATTCGGGGTCGGCGCCTGATGCGATGTGCGCGGCCGCCGCGTCGACGAGCATGCCGGTCTTCCCGGTGCCCGGGCCGCCGATCAGGCGGATGAAACCCCGGGCCGCGGGGTCGGTGATCAGCTGCGGTGCGGCCATGCGGCGATGACACCACGAGGGTCCGACAAGTTCCTTTGGCGGGATGAACACCCTGGAGCCTTTTTTGGCACGATCGTGGCGTGACCGCCGATCTTCACGTCTACCGGTACGGGCCCGACGGGCCGATCCACGTGCTGACCATCCACGGGCTGACCGGGCACGGCAAGCGATGGCAGACCTTGGCCAGTCGCCATCTGGCCGATGTCAGCGTCGCGGCACCCGACCTGATCGGCCATGGGCGTTCGTCGTGGGATGCGCCGTGGTCGATCGACGCGAACGTCGACGCGCTCGCCGCACTTCTCGACTCCGACGGCGGCCGCCCGGTGATCGTGATGGGCCACTCCTTCGGCGGAGCGATCGCGCTCAATCTCGCGGCGGCGAGGCCGGATCTGGTTGACGCGCTGGTGCTGTTGGACCCGGCGGCGGGTCTTCGCGGGCGGCGTATGCGCGAGATCGCCGACGAGATGCTCGCGTCCCCGGACTACACGGATCGCGACGAGGCGCGCGCCGACAAGGTCGCGGGATCCTGGGGCGAGGTGCCGGAGACCGACCTGGAGGCCGAGCTCGACGAGCACCTGATCCCGTGGCCCGGCGGGCGGGTCGGCTGGCGGATGAGTCTGCCCGCGATGATGTCGTACTGGAGCGAGCTGGCACGCCCGATTGTGTTGCCGCGCAGTGGAACACCGACGACGCTCCTGCGTGCCACCAAGACCGACCCGCCCTACGTCGCCGGTGCGCTGATCGAGGGCCTGAGGACCAGCCTCGGCCCGGACTTCACCCTCGTCGATCTCGACTGCGACCACATGGTGCCGTTGGCCCGGCCCGACGAGACCGCCGCAGCGGTGCGAGAACAGCTGCAGCGATGACGGCGATCACCGACGACGACGTCGAGCGGGTACGCGCACTGGTTGCGGCGATTCCGTACGGCAAGGTCGCCACCTACGGCGATATCGCTTCAGCCGCAGGCCTTTCCAGCGCACGCATCGTCGGCTGGATCATGCGGACCGACTCCGCTGACCTGCCGTGGCACCGGGTGATCCGCTCGAGCGGTCGGCCCGCTCCCCACCTGAGAACCCGCCAACTCGAACTGCTGCGCGCCGAGGGCGTGCTCTCCGTGGACGGCAGGGTGCCGCTACGCCGCGTCCGCTACGCGTTCTGATTCGGCGAGTCGCACCGAACGGCATTCCGCGTCATGTCAGTGGCGCTGCTCACCATCTCTGCATGCGGGAAATCTTCATTGGCCGGGAAGCCGTGGCAACAGGCGTCCGGACAAGGCACGAGCTACAGCGGTGGTACCCGCTGATGTACCCGGGTGTGCATGCTCCGAAAGGGCGCGAACTGTCGCTGAGGGACAGGACTATCGGGGCCTGGTTGTGGTCCGATCGTGGCGCCGTCATCACCGGGTTGGCGGCATCGGCGCTGCACGGTGCCGCGTGGGTCGACGACGACGCCGTGATCGAACTGCGAGTCAACTGTCCTCGTCCACCACGCGGCATCGTCGCTCGAAACGAAACACTCGCTGACGACGAGATCACCCATGCCGCGCGGCTTCCAGTGACGACTCCTGCGCGCACCGCCTTCGACCTCGGGCGGCACCTGCCGCGCGGCCAAGCATTGGCTCGGCTTGACCCACCTGATGCGCGCCACGCCGTTCTCGATCGAGGACGTCCTGCTCATCGCCAAGCGGCACAAAGGCGCCCGCGGAACCCGCCAACTGCGTGAGTTACTACCGCTTGTCGACGGCGGCGCCGCTTCGCCGAAGGAGACGTGGCTGCGCCTGTTGTTCATCGACGCCGGCCTCCCGAAGCCCACCACGCAGATTCCAGCTGTTGAGGGCCGCGGACGGCTCGTGCGCATGCTCGACATGGGCTGGGAGGACTTCATGGTCGCCGCGGAGTACGACGGCGACCAGCACCGCACCAATCGCAAGCAGTACGTCAAGGACATGAGATGCCTGCCCAAGCTAGAGCGCCTCGGATAGCACGTGATTCGCGTCATCAAAGAGGATCGCGATGACGACATCGTCTCACGCGCGTACCAGGCAATGATCTTGCGTGGCTGGAAGCCGTGATTGCGGCGAGACTGCATTTTGGCAGGCCGCCACGAGATTACGCTGCCAAATTGCAGTTTCGGCGCGAGAAGCGCGAGACGACGAGGTCGACGACGCGTGGGTGCGTCCCGAGCGGGGCGGCCACGGCGGTAGCGCCGCACGCTGCCAGCCGATTGTGAAAAAGCCCAGGTGCCAACAGATATGATGAAATGAACATCCGGTGCCCTTTTGCGCGCAGCCGGCTAACGACGTCGCTCACCCGGGGTATGGCGGTGACGAAGCCCAGTTCCACCGGACCCACCTGCTGAGCCAACAGCGCCGCAGCCCAACGTAATTCACGCTGGGCACGCGGATCAGACGATCCCGCAGCGACCATCACCACCGCGTCACCGCTCCGCCAGCCGACCTCGCACAGCCGGTCGCGCATCGCTGCCGCCAGCGCGGGATCGGGACCGAGCGCGGGCGTCACCACCACGTCGGTATGCCCGCTCTCCTGTACGTGCGCGGGCAGATCGGTGTGCACGTGATATCCCGACGTCAGAAAAGCAGGCACGACGACGGCGGGCGAGTTCGCCTGCGCAAGCACCTCGGCGGGGTTTGGACCGAGGACGTCGACGAATGCCGTTCGCAGCGGCCCGATCCGGGCGCCCACCGCCGCGCTCAGGTCGTGGATCGTCTGCACCCCGGCGGCGCTGCGGGTGCCGTGCGCAGCCAGGATCAGCATTCGGCGTCGATCGCCAACCGATAACCACGCTTGACGACGGTCTGGACCGCCCGCGGCGCGCCCAACGCCGAACGCAGCCGTGTCATCGCGGTCTCGACGGCGTGCGTGTCTCCCCCGCCGCCCGGCAACTGCGCGAGAAGCTCCTCCCGAGACACCACCCACCCCGGGGTCGCCATCAACCGCCGCAGCAACGCCATCGCGGCCGGCGGCAAGGTGCGGACGTCGCCGTCGACGGCGACGGCGGAGCTGCGCACACTGATCTGATGTCCACCTGCGGTGAAATGATTTGCGCGACGCGGGATTTCGTCACTGATCAATCGGGCCATCGCACCGAGCCGGTAGCGGTCGGGATGACTTGTCGGGACACCCAGCCGTCGCAGCGGCGCCGCGCTCACCGGCCCGACGCAGATCGCGGCCACCGGTCGGCGCAGGGCGTCCAGCAGCTCTTCGACGCAGCCAAGAGCCTTGGCGCGCTCCAACATCGACGCGACCGCGGGGGCGCTGGTGAAGCTCACCGCGTCCACCTCGGCGTCGACGATCATCGCGATCAGCTGATCCATCGGCCGGTGGTCCTCCGGCGGCTCCCAGCGGTAAACCGGCACCTTGGTCACCACAGCGCCGGCCATGGCAAGCGCATCACAGATGTCCGCGTTGGGCTCCCACTCCGATGCTGCGCCGTGCAGTTGCACCGCGACGCGCAAGCCCGCCGCGCCATCCGCGAGCAGCCTGTCGAGAACCTCCGGCGACGCCTCCGATTCCGGGCTCCACTCCTCGCACAGGCCGGCCTGCCGGACCGCGCCGCGCGCCTTCGGCCCTCGTGCCAGGATGCGCGTCGTGCCGAGCGCGCCGATCAGGTCGTCGGCGACATCCCAGCCGTGCGCAGCCTCGATCCACCCGCGGAAGCCGATGCCCGTCGTGACGACCACCACGTCCGGTGGCTGCTCGATGAGCAACGTTGTGACGCGGCGCAATTCGATGTCATCGACCAGCGGGATGATCCGGATCGCCGGTGCGTGCACTACGGTGGCGCCGCGACGCTGCAGCAGCGTGATGAGTTCTTCCGATCGGCGCGCCGCGGTCACACCGATCGTGAAACCTGCCAGGGGCTCACTTGCGGGCGACTTCGACAATTCCATCGATCACTCGCACGTCGAAGACGGTCAGCGCGTGCGACTCATCATCGAGGCAGCGTCCATCGCGGAGGGAGAACACCTGTTTCAGCAACGGTGATGCCACCGTGGCCTCACCGCGCCGATCGCCGGTGATGCCGCGCGACATCACCGCCGCGCGACCGAACGGGTCGATGTTGCTGACAGCGGCCAATGTGCCGTCAGAAAGCAAGAACAGAGCCACCTGGTCGCCGTCGGGCAGCAGCACCGCCACCCCGCGTCCGGGTAACAATGCGTCCAGCCGGCATGCCGTCGTCCAGGCATCTGTGGTGACGTCCGCGTAGGTGGGTCGCTCAATGAGAACTGTCATCGGTGACTCCTCCCTTCCCTATAGCCATTGGACGTCTGGCATGTTTCAAAGCCATTAACTCGACCTTTCACGCATGTCACCGACGCGAGGTGTGCCGAGCATCACGGGCACTTTGCGTGGTCCGCTGTCGTCGAAGACCACGGTTGGGTCGGGCTGGTCAGGAGCGTTGACGAACGACACGAACCGCGACATTTTCGCCTCGTCAGCGAGCACTCCCGCCCACTCGTCGGAGTAGCCGGCCACGTGCCGGGCGACCGCGGCCTCGAGATCCGCGGCGATGCGAAGGGAGTCGTCGCACACCACCGCGCGGATGTGATCGAGGCCACCCTCGATCGTTTCCTGCCACACCGCGGTGCGCTGCAGCCGGTCCGCGGTGCGGATGTAGAACATCAGGTAGCGATCGATATAGCGGACCAGGGTTTCGGAGTCCAAGTCTCCCGCGAGCAGCTGCGCGTGCTTCGGGGTGGCGCCGCCGTTGCCGCCGACATAGAGGTTCCAGCCCTTCTCGGTCGCGATGACGCCGACATCCTTGCTGCGGGCCTCCGCGCATTCACGCTGACAGCCCGAGACGCCCATCTTGACCTTGTGCGGTGACCGCAGACCGCGGTAGCGCAGTTCGAGATCGACGGCCATCGCCACCGAGTCCTGCACGCCGTAACGGCACCACGTCGAGCCCACGCAGCTCTTGACCGTCCGCAGGGCCTTGCCGTAGGCGTGTCCGGATTCCAGGCCCGCGTCGACCAGCCGCTTCCAGATCAATGGCAACTGCTCGACACGAGCGCCGAACATGTCGATGCGCTGCCCGCCCGTGATCTTGGTGTAGAGACCGAAGTCGCGGGCCACCTCGCCGATCGCGATGAGCTTCTCGGGGGTGATCTCACCACCCGGCAGCCGTGGCACCACCGAGTACGTGCCGTTGCGTTGCAGGTTGGCCAGGAAGTGGTCGTTGGTGTCCTGCAGCGCAGCGGTCTCGCCGTCGAGGATGTGATCGGACGACGTCGACGCCAGGATCGACGCGACAGCGGGTTTGCAGATGTCGCAACCGGTTCCGGTGCCGTGCTTGGCGATCAGGCCGGAGAAGGTGCGGATCCCGGTGGCGGCCACGATCTGGAACAGCTCGGCCCGCGACTGCGTGAAGTGTTCGCACAGCGCCTTGCTTTGCTCGACGCCTTGGGCCTCCAGCAGCCGTTTGAGCATCGGAACGCAGCTGCCGCAGGATGTTCCGGCTGCGGTGGCACCCTTGATCGTCGGCACGTCGCACGCGCCTTGTGAAATCGCACCGCAGATCGCGCCCTTGCTCACCGCGTTACACGAGCAGATCTGGGCTTCGTCGGGCAGCGCACCCAGGCCCACCTCCGCGGCAGCCGGTGCGATCAACGACGCGGGGTCGGCAGGTACCGAGCGGCCGACGAGGGGGCGCAGCGTGCCGTATGCGCTTGCGTCGCCGATGAGGATGCCGCCCAACAACGTTGACGCGTCGTCGGAGACTACGAGCTTTGCGTAAGTGCCCTTGGTCGGGTCGTTGAGCACGACCTCCAGGGCGCCGTCCGTGGTGGCGTGTGCGTCGCCGAAGCTCGCGACGTCGACGCCGAGCAGCTTGAGCTTGGTCGACATGTCGGCGCCCGGGAACTCCGCCGACCCGCCCAGCAGCCGGTCCGCGACCACCTCCGCGGTGGCGTAGCCGGGCGCGACGAGCCCGTAGCAGCGACCCTCGACCGCGGCCACCTCGCCGACGGCGTAGATGTGTGGATCGCTTGTACAGCAAGCGATGTCGGTGACCACACCGCCGCGGTCCGCGATGTCGAGTTCGCAGGCGCGGGCCAGCTCGTCGCGCGGGCGCACGCCGGCGGAGAACACCAGGACCGCGGCGTCGATGGTCTCGCCGTCGGACAGCGTGGCGCGCAGCCCGACGCCGTGGTTCGCGATCGCCGTCGTCGACACACCGGTGTGCAGCATGAGACCCATGTCGGTGACGATGTTGGCCAGCACTGAGCCGCCGCCTTCGTCCACCTGAAGCGGCATCAGCCGCGGTGCAAGCTCGACGATGTGCGGCGTTAGGCCCATGAGCCGCAAGGCATTTGCTGCCTCGAGCCCCAGCAGCCCGCCTCCGACGACGATGCCCGCGGCTTCCGGCTGCGCATCCTTGACTGCCGAGCGGATGGCGTCGAGGTCGTCCAGCGTACGGTAGACGAAGCAGCGGTCGAGGTCCTTGCCCGGGATCGGCGGAACGAACGGATACGAACCGGTCGCGAGCACCAACGCGTCGTAGTCGATCCGGGCGCCGTCCGACGTCGTGACCACGCGGGCCTCACGGTCGATTCCGGTGACCCTCGCGCCCACCCGCAGCGTCACCAAATCGTCACCGGCATAGTTGTTTCCGGCCAGCGCCAGCTCGTCACGGTCCCAGTGGCCGACGTACGACGACAGCGCCACCCGGTCGTAGGCCGGTGTCGGTTCCTCGCACAGCACGGTGACACGCCACCGCCCGTCCGTGTCGCGGTCGCGCAGCGCCTCGACGAACCGGTGGCCCACCATGCCGTGGCCGACGACCACGACCGACTTCGGCGCGGACGTCATGCCGGTGCGCCGGCCTCGAAGGCCTCGTCCACCGTGGTGCGCTCGGTGGCGGGCGCCGTGCTCGGGGTGCGCACATACGCGAACCAGGTGATCGCCGCAGACACCACATAGAAGGCGAGGAACACCCAGAACGCCATCGTCGCCGAGTGCGCCGCAGACAGGTATGACGCCCGCAGGACAACGTTGATGCCGACGCCGCCGAGCGCGCCGATGGCTCCGGCGACCCCGATCAGGGCGCCGGACATCCGCCGCGACCAGTCGGCCTTCTCCGTCGTGCTCAGCCCGTCCATGCCCTGGGCCTTCGCATCGAAGATCGACGGGATCATCTTGTACACCGAGCCATTGCCGATGCCCGACAGGATGAACAGCGCCACGAACCCGATGACGTAGGCGGTCATGATGCCGCCGGATGGAGCGCCGGGCACCGCATCGTCGAGGCGCCCGGCGACAACCAGCCACCCGGCGGCGGCGATCATGGCGGCGAACACGTACAGCGTCACCTTGCTGCCGCCCATTCGGTCCGACAGCCAACCACCCGGCGGGCGCGAGATCGAGCCCAGCAGAGGCCCGATGAACGCGATCTGCGCGGCGTGCAGCGCGGCCTGCGCCGTCATCGCGGGCGTGACGGGACCGCCGTGGCTCAGGCCGGCGAGGAAGTTGATCTGCAACACCTGGCCGAACGCGAACGAGAACCCGATGAACGATCCGAAAGTGCCGATGTAGAGCAGCGCGATCAGCCACGAGTCGCGGTAGCCCATCACGTCGATCATCGAGCGGCCGTTGGTGCGCTGATTGGTCAGGTTGTCCATGAACAGTGCGGCGCCGATCGCGGCGACCGACAGCAACACCAGATAGACCGCGCACACCCACTGCGGGGACCGGTTGCCCGCGGCCGCGATCACCAGCAGGCCGACGATCTGGATCATCGCGACGCCGATGTTTCCGCCGCCGGCGTTCAGGCCCAGCGCCCATCCCTTGAGCCGTTGCGGGTAGAACGCGTTGATGTTGGTCATCGACGACGCGAAGTTGCCACCGCCGACCCCGGCGACGGCCGCGACGATCATGAACGTCGTGTACGACGTGCCCGGGTGGGCCATGAAGTACAGCGTCAGCACGGTCGGGATCGCCAGCACCAGCGCGGAGAACACTGTCCAGTTGCGGCCGCCGAACGTCGCGGTCGCGAAGGTGTACGGCAGCCTCAGGATCGCCCCCACCAGCGTCGGCATCGCGACGAGGAAGAACTTGCCCGCGGCATCGATGTGGTAGACGTTCTGCGGCATGAACAGCACCATCACCGACCAGATCGACCAGACCGAAAAGCCCACGTGCTCGGCGAAGATCGACCAGATCAGGTTGCGACGGGCGATCTTCGCGCCACCGTTGTCCCAGGCGTCGACGTCTTCGGGATCCCAACCGTCGATGTTGTGCTGGCGCATCTCCAATGGCATGGCGTCACGGTAGGAAAGTGATATTGCGGCAACGCTGCATGCGATGACCTGATTGCTACAACCTGCTCACAACCCCGACCACTGTGACGGTGAGTTCGCCTCGCAGCAGTGCGTCACGTCACATTTGGGCTGCGCCTAGAGCATAAGCCGCACGAGCGCCGCGGTGCGGGCCAGGCCGGGGAACGCCGCGGCAGTGGAACGCGGATGCAACGCGTGCACGGCGAGCCGAAACATCAACGCGCGCAACAGCATCTGTGGCCACTCAGGCAGCGACGCCCATCGTTCGGTCAGCCCGTCGTCGGCCTCACCCCAGGACAGGGCGTCCACGACCGCCACGCCGGCCGCCCATGTCGCGGGCCGCCAGTACGGTGTGATGTCGGTGATGCCCGGTGCGCTCGTGCCGGCGAAAAGCACTGTGCCGTATAGGTCTCCGTGCACAAGCTGGCTGGGACTCTTGGTCGGCCGGCGCAGCCCTGCCAGCTGATTGATCAGGTCGAGCGACCGCTTCCCGTCGGCCGATCCCGGTGACACTCGCGCGCCGGATGGCCATGCCTGCAGCGGGCGCTCCTCCCATGCGGCGCGATCGGCGGCGATGAACACGTCCACGTCGCTCCACGGCGCCACCGGTTGCTGCGTGAGAAACCGTGGCCGTTCAAGTTTCGCCGTGGCCTCATGCAGCCGGACTCCCGCCGACACGACTTCGTCGTGCCGCGGCTCCGGTGCTCCCGCGACGAAGGTGTCGGCTCGCCAGCCTGACACCACGTACCGCCCGTCTGTGGAGCGCACCGGGCGGGCCAGCCGCACGCCGTCGACGAACAACGTCTCGCGCACTTTCGCCGACCAGGCGGCGCGGGCGTGGTCGGCGACCATTGACAAGACGACCTCACCGTAGCGCCATCCGCCTTCCCAGCCGGCGCCGAGCGGTGTGGGTGCAGACCCCGACAATCCGAACGCCGCCTGCACGTGATCAGGCGGGCGCTCGGCTGTCATGGCGCCAGGTTACCTGCGTAAACGCCGTTACCCGGCAGGTTGTGACGCCCGTGTCGTCAGTACATCACCATGTCCGGCTCGAGCTGCTTCGCCCACGCCACGATGCCCCCCTGAAGGTGCTTCGCGTCGGCGAAGCCCGCCTTTTTCACGGCGGCCAGCGCCTCGGCCGAGCGCACGCCCGTCTTGCAATACAGCACCGGGATCCGGTCGTGGGGCAGCTTGGCCAGTCCCTCACCCGACTCGATCGTCGACTTCGGCACCAGCTGCGCCCCGTCGATGTGGTTGATGTCCCACTCCACCGGCTCCCGCACGTCGATCAGCGCCACCTTCTTGCCGGAATCGAGCAGCTCGCGCAGCTCCCGCGGCGTCACCGTGGAGTCAGCGGTGGCTTCGGCCGCGTCCTCGGACACCACACCGCAAAAGTCCTCATAGTCGATGAGCTCGGTGATCTTCGCGGTGTCCGGGTCCTTGCGGATCTTGATCGTGCGATAGGTCATGTCCAGCGCGTCGTAAACCATCAGCCGGCCCAGCAGCGGCTCGCCGATTCCCGTGATCAGCTTGATCGCCTCGGTGCCCATCACCGACGCGATCGACGCGCACAAGATACCCAGCACCCCGCCCTCGGCGCACGACGGCACCATGCCCGGAGGCGGCGGCTCGGGGTACAGGTCGCGGTAGTTGAGGCCGAGCCCGTTCGGTGCGTCCTCCCAGAACACCGACACCTGGCCCTCGAAGCGGTAGATCGAGCCCCAGACGTAGGGCTTGCCCGCCAGCACGGCCGCGTCGTTGACCAGATAGCGAGTGGCGAAGTTGTCGGTACCGTCGAGGATCAGGTCGTACTGCGTGAACAATTCGACGGCGTTGTCCGGCTCGAGCCGCAGCTCGTGCACGCGCACTTCGATCAGCGGGTTGACCTCGCGGATCGAGTCACGGGCGCTTTGGGCCTTCGACCGCCCGATGTCGGACTGCCCGTGGATGATCTGCCGCTGCAGGTTGGACTCGTCGACGACGTCGAACTCGACGATGCCGATGGTGCCGACGCCCGCGGCCGCCAAGTACAGCAACGCTGGTGACCCCAGCCCGCCCGCACCGATGACCAGCACCTTCGCGTTCTTCAGCCGTTTCTGACCGTCGAGACCCAAGTCGGGGATGATCAGATGACGGCTGTAGCGCGCGACCTCTTCGCGGGTCAGCTCGGCTGCTGGCTCCACGAGGGGCGGCAAGGGCGTCGACACCGGGTTCTCCTCGGTCAGCGGTTCACACCATCACAATAGGCACGTCGAATAACGGCGATTGCCCCGCGGACCTTCCCGAAGTCAGGCGATCGGGTACGGCCAGGGGTTGGCCTTGCACGTTTTGCCGTCGGGTTTGACGGTATCGGGGTCGAACGTGGCGGCGTCGTTGTCGGCGGTGGAGAACGTCTGCTGCATCATCACCGGCGCCAGACCGCCGTTGTCGTCGCACGGCTCGTGGCGCGCATACCCGATCGCGTGGCCCACTTCGTGGTTGATCAGGTATTGCCGGTACGAGCCGACGTCGCCTTGGAACGGAACCGCGCCGCGCACCCAGCGGGCCTCGTTGATGAACACCCGCCGCTGCGCGTCCGGGCCGTACGCCGGGTTGTAACAGGACGTCTCGAGCGGGATTTCATAGCCGCAGCCCTCGCGCAGAGTCATCGGCGACGTCAGCGACACCCGGAAGTCGGGGTTGCCCGGGATAGAACCGTCCATGCGGCGGAACGCGAACTGCGGGTTGTGCGTCCAGCTCTTCGGGTTGCCCAAGGTCTGACTGACCATCCGTGCGAACCCCTCGTCACCGCCGTATGCCGTGGTGTCGATGCCGTCCTCGACCTCGACGGTGTAGTTGAACACCTTGGTGGTGCCCTGGCCCACCTGCGGCTCGTTGCCGGGCACGATGTGCCACGTCTTGGCGCCGACCTCGGTGAACGGTCCGCCCTCGGGCAGCACGCCGGTCGGCAGGTTCACATCGAACTGCGTGAGCCCTTTCGGCGGTGCGCCGATGATCGCCGTACCCACCGCCTCGATCGCCTGTCGGGGACCCTCCAGCGCCCCGTTCGCAGAAGTGTCGTCATGACGGCCGGTGCCGGTCAACGTCTGGTAGGCCCAGATGACCGTGACGGCAGTCAGCACCGGCAGCGCGTACGCGCGCCAGCCATACGTCGAAACGAACCGGCCCAGCCACGTCCGCTTGCGCCAGCGTTGTCGTCCATCGCGATTCGACCTGACCCGTCCGTAGTCGCCGGCCACCGGGTCGCGCTGGGCGCGCAACGGCTCCCGCCACTCGTGGCGTAGCACCGGCGCGCGACCGCCGCTGGGGCGCCCCGGGTCGTAGGTCACGGACCCAGAATGTCACAGTTGCTGCGGGCTGTACTTTCGGCGCACCGCCGCCGCCGGTAGTAGTGTCGGACATTCGAGCCAACCAGATTGTGGCCAGACGAGGGGCAGGGATGAGCGATCTCGCCAACACCGCCGAGAAGCGCGGCAACGGATTCGCCAACAGCGATGACGTGCCAAGCGGCTCCTCGGGCGCGGGCCGGCGCGGAAACCGGCTGCCCCGCGACGAGCGGCGCGGTCAGCTACTGGCCGCTGCCAGTGAGGTTTTCGTCGACCGCGGTTTTCATGCGGCCGGCATGGATGAAATCGCCGATCGGGCGGGGGTCAGCAAACCCGTTCTCTACCAACATTTTTCGAGCAAGCTCGAACTGTACCTCGCGGTCCTTCACCGCCATGTCGACAACCTGGTCTCCGGTGTGCGACAGGCGTTGCGCACGACCACCGACAACCGGTTGCGGCTGCGTTCGGCGGTCCAGGCGTTCTTCGACTTCATCGAACACGACAGCCAGGGGTACCGGCTGATCTTCGAGAACGACTACGTCAGCGAGCCTCAGGTGGCCGCCGAGGTGCGAGTGGCCACCGAGTCGTGCACCGACGCGGTGTTCGACCTGATCAGCCGCGATTCCGGCCTGGAGGCCCATCGCGCCCGCATGATCGCGGTCGGGCTGGTCGCCCTCAGCGTGGACTGCGCGCGTTACTGGCTGGGAGCAGACCGGCCCATCTCCAAGGAGGACGCGGTCGAGGGCACCGTGCAGTTCGCCTGGGGCGGACTGTCACACGTCCCGTTGACCCGGTCCTAGCGCTGCCAGGCGGTGTTCGCTGGCCGTTGGTCTTCGCGAAGCGCTCATCGCTGCCGTTGGTCTTCGCGCAAGCGCTCATCGCTGCCTGTTGGTCTTCGCGCAAGCGCTCATCGCTGCCTGTTGGTCTTCGCGCAAGCGCTCATCGCTGCCTGTTGGTCTTCGCGCAAGCGCTCATCGCTGCCTGTTGGTCTTCGCGCAAGCGCTCATCCGCCGAAACCGACCCTGCGCACGTCTGCGACCCCGATCTCCACATACGCGACCTTGCTGGTCTGAACCAGGACCTTACGGCCCCGCTCGTCGGTCAGCTCGAAGACCGGTGACCCCTTCTCCAGCGCGGCGCGGACCTGCTCCTCGACCTCTTCGGGCGTCTGTGAACTGTTGAGCACCAACTCGCGCGGGCTCTCCGAGATGCCGATCTTGACCTCCACGCTTCGGTCCCTTCCGTCGCTGCGTTCTCCGGACTGAAGGCTAGTGGACTCCTCTTCGGCCGGCGGGGTCGCGGGCGTTCGCGGTGCGCGAAGACGGCATCAAGCTGTGACCTGACACGCCCACGGCGAGCCGGAGAACCCGACGCCGCCGCCACTACCATCGGCCCGTCCTTCGATGAAGTGAGTGGCTATGACCAGGCAATACACCCCGACCGAGCAGCTGGATCCCGCCGACGACAACGAAGATTACGACGACCACGACGACTACGACGACATCGTTTATTACGAGGACTCCAGCCGCTGGCGGTGGGTCGCCGCGCTCGCAGGCGCCGTGCTGGTTCTCGCAGTGATCGGCACGTTCGTGATCCTGCGCGGCGGCGACACCGCGACGACGACCGGGCGCATCGCGCCGTCGGTGTCGGCGCCGGTGGTCACGCCGCCCTCTGCAACGACACGGCCGCCCGCGGCGACGAAGCCGTCTGCGACGACGCCGAGCACATCGCTGGCGCCGGAAACGGTGACCACGCTGTCACCGTCGACGACCACCTCCACCGGGCCCGCGCCACCGGCGACTTCGCAGGCCGACCCGCGGACCATCACCTACACCGTCTCGGGTGCGCGGCAGCCGGGCGACATCGTGACCGTGACCTACTTCGACGAGAACGGCTCGCCGCGAACCGAATTCAACGTCACACTGCCGTGGACGAAG
Source organism: uncultured Actinomycetota bacterium (assembly GCA_963744085.1). Taxonomy (GTDB): domain Bacteria; phylum Actinomycetota; class Actinomycetes; order Mycobacteriales; family Mycobacteriaceae; genus Mycobacterium. The sequence continues at coordinate 560,575 of CAVUSK010000002.1, read as the reverse complement.
ACGATCATCTCCGGCGGCAACGTGTTGCTGAACTCGGTGACCGCCGTGAGCGTGGCGAGCCACCTCAACTGCTCGATCACCGACGCAAACGGGCAGACCGTCACCTCGCAGGACTACAACACGATCGCGACGACCTGTAACCGCTGAGGGCAGCTAGGCCAGGCCGAGCTCGGCCATCCGTTCAGCGTGCGTGCGCTGCAGCCGGTCGAAGAAGTCGGTGATCTTGCCAAGGCCGCCCGTGCCCGACACCACGAGGTCCGTCAGTTCGTCGTGCTCGGCCATCACATACTGCGCCTGCGTGATGGCCTCACCGAGCAGGCGGCGCGCCCACAGCATGAGGCGATTGCGCTGCTTGCCGCTCGACGCCACCGCGGCGCGCACCTCGGCGACCACGAACTGCGAGTGCCCCGTCTCCGCGAGCACTCCGCGCACCACGTCGGCGACCTCGTCGGCCAGCACGTCGGCGATCTCCCGGTAGAAGTCGGCGGCCAGCGCGTCGCCGATGTAGGTCTTCACCAACGCCTCCAGCCACGTGCTGGGCGTAGTCAGCCGGTGATAGTTCTCCAGGGCCGAGACGTATCCCGTCATCGCTTTCTCGACGTCGATTCCCCTGGCGGACAACGCATCCCGCAGCATTTCGTAATGCCGCATCTCGGCGGCAGCCATGCTCGCCATCGCGATCCGGCCACGTAGGTTGGGCGCCATCCGGGCCTCGTCGGTGAGCCGGTAGAACGCCGCCACCTCGCCGTAGGCGAGCAGCGCGAACAGCTTGTCGACGCCCGGGTGGTCGGCACCGACGCGCGACGGGTTCGGGTCGGCAAGCTGTTCGGCGGCAGCCGGAGGCTGCGTGGAACTCATGGCCCACACTGTAGCCCGGTATGATGTGCAGAGGTGGCGGCGCAAATCTTCGATGACCGCCGTCGCCGAAGATATGTGCGTGCACGCAGTGGGCCCCGTTCGCAGGAACGCAGGGCTTACGTGAATCGACTGCGAATCGGCATCGACGCGATGCCGGCCAAGACGTGTTTGTTCGGACTCGTGCGCGCGTGGCGACGAAGAGGAACAACACGAAAGGCCATATGACCGCCCTCAATCCAACGTTTGCCAAACTCGGCGTTCGGGACGAAATTGTCCGCGCACTCGCAGAGAATGGCATCGAACATCCCTTTGCTATCCAAGAACTGACCCTGCCGCTGGCGCTGGCCGGCGACGATCTGATCGGCCAGGCCCGCACCGGCATGGGCAAGACGCTCGCGTTCGGAGTGCCGCTGCTGGACCGCATCACACGTGATGGGGATCGCCCGCTGTCCGGTATCCCCCGCGGGCTGGTTGTGGTGCCCACTCGCGAGCTGTGTCTGCAGGTGTCCGGAGACCTGGCGAGCGCGGCGAAGTACCTGACTGCCGGTGACCGGCCGCTGAGCGTCGTCTCCATCTACGGCGGCCGCCCGTATGAGCCGCAGATCGAGGCGCTGCAGGCCGGTGCCGACGTCGTGGTGGGCACGCCTGGCCGGCTGCTCGACCTGGCCCAGCAGGGCCACCTTCAGCTCGGCGGCCTGTCGATGCTGGTGCTCGACGAGGCCGACGAGATGCTCGACCTCGGGTTCCTGCCCGACATCGAGCGCATCCTTCGCCAGATCCCCGTCAACCGGCAGGCGATGCTGTTCTCGGCGACCATGCCCGATCCGATCATCACGCTGGCCCGGACGTTCATGACGCAGCCCACGCACATCCGGGCAGAGGCTCCACACTCCTCGGCGGTGCACGCCACCACCGAGCAGTTCGTTTACCGCGCCCACGCGCTGGACAAGATCGAGCTGGTCAGCCGCATCCTGCAGGCCCGCGGGCGCGGCGCCACGATGGTGTTCACCCGCACCAAGCGCACCGCGCAGAAGGTGGCCGACGAGTTGGCCGAACGCGGATTCAAGGTGGGCGCCGTACACGGCGACCTCGGTCAGGTCGCCCGCGAGAAGGCGCTGAAGGCGTTCCGCGGCGGTGACGTCGACGTTCTGGTTGCCACCGATGTGGCCGCTCGCGGCATCGACATCGATGACGTCACCCACGTCATCAACTACCAGTGCCCCGAAGACGAGCAGGCCTACGTGCACCGCATCGGCCGCACCGGGCGCGCCGGAAGGGCCGGGGTGGCGGTCACGCTCGTCGACTGGGACGAGTTGGCTCGCTGGTCGACGATCGATAAGGCGCTGGGCCTGGATTGCCCCAATCCGGCCGAGACGTATTCGAGCTCGGCGCACCTTTTCACCGAGCTCGACATCCCCACCGACGCCGACGGTCGCGTCGGTCCCGCGCGCAAGTCCGCGAAGCGTGAGCCGGCGCCGCGCCGTGACGCGGCCGAGGCGCCCAGCCGCACCCGCAACCGGTCCCGTCGTCGCACCCGCGGCGGCGAGCCGGCCAGCGGCCACGTCGAAGCGCAGGCCGAGAAATCTCCCCCCGAGGAAGCGAAGGCTGACGGCGCTCACCCAGGCCCGCGCCGTCGGCGCCGCCGCCCACGCACGGCCGCGACCAACGTCGGTTAGACACCGAAGTTGGTCAAACCTGAACGCCGCACCAAGGGTGACATACTCGCGGCGACGGCCATCGTTGTTGTCATCGGGGTAGCGACGGCGCTGATCTGGTGGAACAGCGACGCGCGCGCCACCGTAAGCCGTCCCGCCGCAGCGGCCGCGCCGACCATCAGTTCGACACGCGCCGTGCCGGCCAACCTACGTCAGCTGTGGACGGCACCCAGCCCGAAGACCGCCACTCCGGTGATCACCACCAGCACCGTGATCACCGGTGACGGACACGAGATGGTCGGCCGCGATCCGAAGACCGGGCAGCAGCGCTGGAGCTTCGCGCGGGACCTCAACCTCTGCGCGGTGACGTGGGTGTACGACCTTGCCGTCGGCGTGTATCCCGACAGCCGTGGCTGCGGCCAGGTGAGCACCGTCGAGGCGCGCACCGGGAACCGGGGTCCCACCCGCTCGGCGTACGCGGACAAAGACATCACGCTTTCCACCGACGGCACCACCGTGCTGGCCGCCGGCCGGACACGGATCGAGATGTGGCGTTCCGACATGGTGCGCACGCTGGCCTATGGCGACATCGATGCGCCGCTCAACCCGCCCACGCCCCCCAATCCGCCGTGCCAGTTCCTGTCCACGGCGGCCGACACCGCGGGCGCGTCGATCCTGGAGAGCTGCGCAAGCTCTCCCGATATTCGGCTCACGCTGCTCAAGGTGGCCAAGGAAGACGTCGAGCCCGAGGTGAAATACGTTCAGCAGCCCGGCCTGAAGATCGATTCGGGCGCCAAGGTGCTGGCGCTCTCCGAGCTGCGCACCGCGGTGTACCTACCGATCCCCCAGCCGCGGGTCGCGGTTTACGACGAAACCGGAAAGGAGGTTTCGAGCACTCTGTTGCCGAGGAAACCGGGTCCGAACATCGTGGTGTCGCGCGCGGGCAACTTGATCACCGTCTGGACCGGCGACAGCGTGTCCGTGCTTGACGGCGACAATTTGACGTTCCGCTACACGATCGCGTCGGGCACCGCGGCGCCGCTGGGTCCCGGCGACATGATGGCCGACCGGCTGCTTATCCCGGTCACCGGCGGCATCGCGTTGTATGAACCGAACACCGGCGCTTTCGAACGGTTGATACCCGTCGACCGGGGCAACGTCGAGGGGCCGATAGTCCCTCGTGTCGTCGGGACAACCGTCGTCGAACAACGCGGCGACACGGTCGTGGCGCTCGGCGAGGCGCCGTAGCCAGGCGCCGTAGCGAGGCGCCGCGCGTCAGATCTCCGGCGCGAAGCTTGCCAGCGGCTTGCCGGATTTCCAGTGCTTGAGCAACGCGTTCGCCAGGTCGCGGTACGCCACCGCTCCCTTGTTCTTCCGTCCGGCAAGCACAGATGACCCTGACGCGCTGGCTTCTGCGAAACGCACGGTGCGGGGTATCGGCGGGGCCAGCACCGGCATGTCGTATCGATCGGCGACGTCGAGCAGCACGTCGCGGCTGTGCGTGGTGCGCGAGTCGTACAGGGTAGGCAGCGCCCCCAGCAGCTTCAGGTCGGGGTTGGTGATCTGCTGCACGTCGGCGACCGTGCGCAGGAACTGCCCGACACCGCGGTGTGCGAGCATTTCACACTGCAGCGGCACGATCACCTCGTCGGCGGCGGTCAGACCGTTGAGCGTCAACACGCCCAGCGACGGCGGGCAATCGACCAGGACCACATCGAATTGGTCTTTGATTTTCGCCAGCGCCCGCTTGAGCGCGTACTCGCGACCCGCGCGCATCAGCAGCATCGCCTCCACGCCCGCGAGGTCGATGTTGGCCGGCAGAAGTGTCATGCCCTCGCTGGTGTCGACCAGCGCCGCCGACGGCTCCACCTCGCCGAGCAGCACCTCGTGCACCGAAAGCGGCAACTTGTCGGGATCATGGCCGAGGGAGAACGTCAGACATCCTTGCGGGTCGAGGTCGACGAGCAGAACGCGCCGACCCTTCTCCTTCATCGCCGCCCCCAACGACGCGACCGTCGTGGTCTTGGCGACCCCGCCCTTCTGATTTGCCACCGCCAATACTCGCGTCACGGGGCTATCCAAGCACGTACACTGACCGTTCAACTGCTGTGGGGCAGAATCGATCGGTGTGGCGCTCTACGAGCATCGGCTGCTGCTGCTTCGGCACGGTGAAACCGAGTGGTCCCGATCCGGAAAGCACACCAGCCGCACGGAACTCGAGCTCATCGACGAGGGCCGCGAACAGGCGAAAGCCGCCAGCGAGACGCTGGGCCACCTGCGGCTGCGCAACCCGTACGTCATCAGCAGCCCGCGCAAGCGCGCGCTGGTCACTGCGGAGCTGGCCGGCCTGACCGTCGACGAGGTGAATCCGCTCATCAGCGAATGGGATTACGGCGACTACGAGGGCACCACCACCGACGAGATCCGCAAGGCGGTGCCCGACTGGCTGGTCTGGACGCACGGCTGTCCCGGTGGTGAGACCGTCGCGCAGGTCGGCGTACGCGCCGATCAGGCCATCGCGATGGCGCTTGCGCACATGGAAACGCGGGACGTGCTGTTTGTCGGGCACGGCCATTTCTCCCGTGCGGTGCTGACCCGCTGGATCGAGCAGCCGCTGTACGAGGGCATCCGGTTCGCCATGGTGGCGGCGTCCATCGCGGTATGCGGTTTCGAGCACGGCGTCCGCCAGATCACCGGGCTCGGAATCACCGGCTATCCCCGTCCGCTTCCCCGATGAACCCGTCGTTCGTGCTGAGCGGGCCCGGCGGCACGCTGATGGCCCACGGCGTCGACGCGCCCTACCCCGACCTCGGCACTGCGCGTGCAGTGCTGCGATCTGGTGCTGTACCAATTCTGTTGGGCGCCTTGCCTTTTGATGTCAGTAAGCCGGCGGCACTGATGGCTCCACAGTCGCATGGATTCAGCGACGGGCTACCGTCGTGGCCGGCCGCACCGGCGTCGAACGTGCGGATCTCGGCCACCATCCCGCCTGCCGAACAGCACGGTGAGCGGATCTGCCGCGCACTGGCCTCGCTGCGCGATCCGGACGACGCGCTGCGAAAAGTGGTGCTGGCACGCGCTTTGCGGGTGTCCTCGGATACACCGTTCGACGTTCAGACGGTTCTGGGCCGCCTGGCCGCTGCGGACCCCCACGCGTACAGCTACCTCGCCGACCTGACGCCGGCGGGTCCCGGCTATGCCGGTCGCGCGTTGGTCGGCGCCAGCCCGGAACTGCTGGTGGACCGCCACGGCGACAAGGTGACCTGCCGGCCGTTCGCCGGGTCGGCGCCGCGCTCGCCCGACCCGGATGCCGACCACGCCAACGGTGCCGCGCTCGCCGAGTCGGCCAAGAACCTCATCGAGCACTCGCTGGTGGTCGACGAAATGCGCAAGGCCCTGGATCCGCTGTGCGTCGACCTGCAGATCGCGCCGACCCCACAACTGTCCAGCACAGCCGCGCTATGGCACCTGAGCACCCCGATCACCGCGAGGCTGCGCGAATCGTCAACGACCGCATTGGATCTCGCGTTGGCACTGCACCCGACGCCAGCGGTGGGCGGAGTACCCGCCGAGGCCGCGGCCTCGATGATCGCCGAGCTGGAGGGAGACCGCGGGTTCTACGCGGGCACCAACGGATGGTGCGACCGCAACGGCGACGGCCGCTGGGTGGTGTCGATCCGCTGCGCCGTGCTGTCGGCGGACCGCCGGAACGCACTTGCCTACTCAGGCGGCGGAATCGTCGCAGATTCCGACGTGAACGACGAAATCGCGGAAACCACAACGAAGTTCAGAACCATCCTATCGGCCCTGGGGGCTGCGGTGTGACGACGTTGATTCGACGGGCCCGACCTGGCGACGAGGCTGAGATCACGGCGATGATTCATGAGCTGGCGACATTCGAACGTGCCGCCGACCAGTGCACCGTGACCGAAACCGAAATGCGCACAGCGCTTTTCGGGCCCGACCCGACGGCGTACTCGCATGTCGCCGAGGTCGACGGGCAGATCGCGGCGGGTGCCGTCTGGTACCTGAGTTTCTCCACCTGGGACGGGCAGGCGGGCATCTATCTGGAGGATCTGTTCGTCCGGCCCGCGTTCCGCCGCCGCGGGTTGGCCCGAGCGCTGCTCCGTGAGCTGGCGTCAGAATGTGTCGCGAACTGCTACACCCGTCTGACGTGGGCGGTGCTGGACTGGAACGTCGACGCGATCGCGCTCTACGACGGAATCGGCGGGAAACCTCTGAGCGAGTGGATCAGCTACCGGGTGTCCGGCCCCGAGTTGTCTGAGTTGGCCGAATCCGATTGATAGGCAGCCCATTTCAGCGCCGGACCGCTGAACATCAGCGCCAGCGTGAGCAGTGCTACCACTCCGAGCGGCAGGCCGAACTCCGGTCGGTGCGACCCGGAAAGCATGTAGTACGAGACAGGCAGGATCAGCAGCTGGGCGAACACCGCGACACCGCGCCCCCAGCGCCGTCCGCGCCACAGCGCCCAGCCGGCCGCTGAAAGCCCCGCGCCGACGAGCACGAACCAGCCCGCGGTGCCGTAGGCGATCCGCGCGTCGCCCCCGCGGATACCGCCGATCACCAGCGCCACCGCGAACAACAGCGCGGCGGCCCCTTCGAGCACGACCACGACACCGGTGCCGCGCACGACGGGCGGAACTGAACCGGTCACCGCCTCAGCGTAGACACACGCCTTAGGCTCATGGCTCGTGCGCGCGGTGCTGATCGTCAACCCCAACGCGACGTCGACCACACCGGCGGGACGCGACCTGCTGGCCCACGCGCTGGAGAGCCGTGTGCATCTGACCGTCGAGCACACCGACCACCGCGGTCACGCGATCGAGATCGCACGCGCCGCTGCCCTGGCCAAGGTGGACGCTGTGATCGTGCATGGCGGCGACGGCACCGTGAACGAGGTGGTCAACGGCCTGCTGGGCGAACCGGGGACTACCCCGCCGAGTCACATTCCTGCTGTCGGCGTGGTGCCCGGCGGCTCGGCCAACGTCTTCGCCCGCTCGCTCGGGATCAGCCCGGATCCGGTGGAGGCCACCAACCAGCTCGTCGACCTGCTCGGCGCACATCACCACGGAGCGGGCTGGCGGCGCATCGGCCTGATGGACTGCGGCGAGCGATGGGCGGTGTTCACCGCGGGCCTGGGCGTCGACGGCGAGGTGGTGGCCGCTGTGGAGGCGCAGCGCGAGAAGGGACGCAAGGTCACCGCGTGGCGCTACATCCGCACCAGTGTCCCGCTCATGCTGCGCAGCGCGCGCCGCGAGCCGACGATGACGCTGGAACTGCCCGGCCGGGATCCGATCGGCGGCGTCCACTTCGTGTTCGCGTCCAACTCCAGCCCGTGGACCTACGTCAACGGCCGCGCGGTGTGGACCAACCCGACCACCACCTACGAGACCGGCCTCGGCGTGTTCGCGGTCACCAGCATGAGTGTGTTCGCCAACCTGCGGCTGGTCCGGCAGATGCTGTCCAAACGGCCTCGCATGAAGTCCAAACACCTGATCCGTGACGATGACCTGCAATGGGTTCGTGTGACGTCGACCACACCCGTGGCGTGCCAGATCGACGGAGACTACGTGGGGCCGCGCCGCGCGATGACGTTCACCGCGGTGCCGGAAGCCCTGGCCGTGGTCGCTCCGCCAGCCAAGCCACGTTGACCTGCGGAGATAATTTTCGACCCGCCAGTCTTGGGCGGAAGTCGACTCATCGGGGTACAAACGAGTTGAGAAACGTCGAACTGATTCCGAAAGTGACATTGCCCACGAGTTAACGAGCACTATTGACATCTGTTGAGCCTGTGAAACGATCGATTGCAACAGTGCCGAAACATTTCGTGTGCACGCATTAACAAGCGAAGACACCCGTGCGCCTAAACGCGCACGCAGCAAGGAGTATTTACATGGATTGGCGCCACAAGGCGGTCTGTCGTGATGAGGATCCGGAGCTGTTCTTCCCCGTGGGTAACAGCGGGCCTGCGCTCGCCCAGATCGCGGAGGCGAAGCTCGTCTGCAACCGCTGCCCCGTGACCACCGAGTGCTTGACGTGGGCGTTGGATTCCGGCCAGGACGCCGGGGTATGGGGCGGCATGAGCGAAGACGAGCGCCGCGCTCTGAAGCGGCGCAATGCGCGGACGCGGGCACGCAGCTCGGTCTGACGTACTAACTGACAATTCCCGGCGCGGAAATTTCGTGCCCTACTTCGGTGCGCTAACTGCCTACTGCGCTGCGCGCCCGACGCCCGATGGGGACCCGCAACACGACATTGGTTCCGCCACCGGGTGCGTCGTGCATTCCCAGTGAACCGTCCAGCTCCGTCGACACCAGGGTCCGCACGATCTGCAGACCCAGCCGATCGGACTTCTCCAGGCTGAAACCCGCAGGCAGCCCACGGCCGTCGTCGTGAACGACGACGTCGAGCCACCGCGCGGAACGCTCCGCCCGAATGGTCACGTTCCCGTGAGATCCCGCCGATGTCGTCTGCTCTTCGCGCAAGCGTTCATCGCGGTCGTAGGCGTGCTCGATCGCGTTCTGCACCAGCTCGGTGACGACCATGATCAGCGCGGTCGCGCGGTCGGAGTCGAGCACGCCCAACGTGCCCACCCGGTCGACCCGGACCCGGGTGTCGACGCCGGCCAGGTCGTTCATGATCGGAAGGATCCGGTCCACGACCTCGTCGAGGTTCACCTCTTCGTCGACCGACATCGACAGCGCGTCATGCACCAACGCGATCGACGACACCCGTCGCACCGACTCGATCAGCGCCTCACGGCCCTCCGGGTTGGAGGTCCGGCGGGCCTGCAACCGCAGCAGGGCGGCGACGGTCTGCAGGTTGTTCTTGACCCTGTGGTGGATTTCGCGGATCGTCGCGTCTTTGGACAACAGCGCACGGTCGCGGCGTTTGATCTCGGTGACGTCGCGGATCAGCACGGCAGCACCAACGGACTCGCCGTGCGCCACCAACGGCAGCGTGCGGAGCAGCACGGCCGCGCCGCTGGCGTCCACCTCGAGCCGCATGCTGGAGCCACCAGTCAGCGAGTCGTTGATGTGCTCGGCGAGTTCGTGCGCCTCGAACGGGTCGGAGATCAGGGGCCGCGTCACGATGACGAGGTGCTGTCCCTCCAGCTCGGAGGACAGCCCCATGCGGTGATAGGCGGAAACCGCGTTCGGGCTGGCGAATACCACGTTTCCCTTTACGTCCAGCCGAATGAACCCGTCGCCCACCCGCGGGCTCGACCGCGACACCGCCAAATCACCGACGTTCGGAAACGTGCCCTCGGCAAGCATCTGCTGCAGATCCTTCGCGCAGGAAAGGTAAGCGATCTCCAGCGGGCTGGACTTTTCGCGGGTGGCCACCACGCTCTGGTGGGTCAGCACGGCGACCACCGCCTCGCCGTGCCGCACCGGGACCGCTTCCACACCGCTCGGATCGCCGTTGCTGATCGCCCCCGACTCGAACGCCGCAGTCACCTGCGGCCACTGCTCGGCCCCGGTGACCGTCCCGACGGCGTCGGTGAGCAGCACCGTCGGTGAGGTGTTGGGCCGGCACTGGGCCACGCAGACCAGCGCGCCGTCGTCGCGGCGCACCCACATCAGGTAATCGGCGAACGACAGGTCGGCCAGCAACTGCCACTCCCCGACCACCGCGTGCAGATGGTCGACCCCTTCGCCCGGCAGGACAGTGTGCTCGGCGAGCAGTTCACCGAGGGTGGACATAGCCTTCTTGTTCGGTCCTTTTAATCGATTACCGCGATGAGGTCGCCGGCCTTGATCACATCACCCACGGCAACTTTGACCTGCGTGACCGTGCCGGCCCTCTCAGCGTGCACGGGGATCTCCATCTTCATCGACTCCAGCAGCACCAAGGTGTCGCCTTCTCCGACGTGATCGCCCTCGTTGACCACGACCTCCAGCACGCTGGCCACGATTTCCGCGCGAACGTCCTCGGCCATCACTACCCCTCGTCTAGCGGCTCGTCTGTGCACCCCAGTTGCCCCTCATCGAACCACACGACGCCGTGAGAGGATGCATGCAGACTGCAGCGAGCTAGCGATGAGCGCTTGCGTGAAAGAGCAGACCCCTATCGATGACTCAGGAGGATCACATGGCCAAGCGCGGCCGGAAGAAGCGCGACCGCAAACACAGCAAGGCCAACCACGGCAAGCGGCCTAACGCCGGGGCCAAGAAGTAGTCGCTGCTAGTACTCGATGATCGTGGTCCGGCTGATCTCCAGCATCAGCCGCTGACGTAGCCGCTCGGGTGCCTTCTCGCCGCCGCACTTGGCGGCGATCAACTGCTTGATCCGCTCCTCGACGCCGTAGTGGCGCAGGCAACCGGGGCACGCCTCCAGGTGGTGGCGCAGCTTGTCGCGCGTCTCGGAGGTGCACTCGCCGTCCAGCAGCGTCCACACCTCGGCCATCACGGCGGCGCAGTCGGCTTCGTCATGCTCGGGATCGGGGGGCCGCAGCGGCTCATGTCGTCTCGATGCTCACGCTCATCGGAACTCACGATGACACCTCCTCTGCGGCTTGTCCACGCACGAACCCACGGTCCTTGGCCACGTCGGCGAGCAGATCGCGCAGCTGGCGCCTGCCGCGGTGCAGCCGCGACATGACCGTCCCGATCGGAGTGTCCATGATCTCGGCGATCTCCTTGTACGGGAAGCCCTCGACATCGGCGTAATACACCGCCATCCGGAATTCCTCCGGCAGCTTTTGCAATGCCTCTTTGATTTCGGTGTCGGGCAGCGCTTCGAGCGCCTCCACCTCAGCCGAACGCAGCCCGGTCGACGAGTGCTCGGCGTTGGCCGCCAGCTGCCAGTCGGTGATCTCCTCGGTCGGATACTCGGCCGGCTGACGTTGCCGCTTGCGGTAGCTGTTGATGTAGGTGTTGGTCAGGATGCGGTACAGCCACGCCTTGAGGTTCGTGCCCTCCTTGAAGGACCGGAAACCCGCGTACGCCTTGACCATCGTCTCCTGCAGCAGGTCCTCGGCGTCTGCGGGATTGCGCGTCATCCGCAACGCGCCGCCGTAGAGCTGGTCGAGCAGAGGGATCGCGTCGCGTTCGAAGCGCGCGGTCAATTCGGCGTCGGTCTCGGTCCGCTCCGACGGTGCGACGGGGTCGGCACCATCGACGTCGCTCATCACGATTCCTTCCTGGGGACGTTCGAGGCACGCCGTCAACACCAGAGCACCCCTTCGTCAATCCTAGAACCGCGGGCCGCCTTGACCCTGACTGCACCCAACAACGCCGCACCAGCTGGTGGTTGTTCCCCTCTGGATGCACCTCGGGCGGTCAGCGCGGGACGAAGCGCACAAAAGGCAGCCGCCGCCCGACCTCGCGAAAGTCGGCCTCCGAGCCGTCCACTTCGAAGCCCATCAGGCGGGGCAGCAGGTGCCTGGCGAGCGCCCGGTGACGGGCCGCGTAGTCGGCGAATACGTCAGCGCCCTCCTCGGCCGACAATGCCACCGCGGTCACCGGGATGGTCCTTCTGCCGACCTCGATGCGGACCTGCGGGCCGTGCCGGACGTTTCGATACCACGCCGCCGTGGGACCCCAGCCGGACGCGACGACGTAGCTGTCGTCGCGCCGATCGTGATCGACCACCTCCAGGATCGCCTCGCGTGGCTTGCCGGTGACCCGGCCGGTGTGGTGAAGCAGCAGCAACCGCTGTCCGAACAGCCATCCCAGCCGTGCGTGATAGGCGCGGATCGGAACGCGAAAGAGCAACCGGCCCAAGCCGGTTGGCGGTCGGGGCTGCTTGACGATCCTCATGTGCTCGGCCTTCCCTCAGCGTCATCGTCGGCTCGAGCAGGTATACCCGGCCCGCGGGTGCGTCACCCGCGGCTAGGGTCATCGTCATGTCCCTCTCCGGCAAGACCATGTTCATATCCGGCGCCAGCCGCGGCATCGGCCTCGCGATCGCCAAGCGCGCGGCGGCGGACGGCGCCAATATCGCGGTGATTGCAAAGACCGCCGATCCTCATCCCAAGCTGCCCGGCACCATCTACACCGCCGCCAAGGAGATCGAAGAGGCCGGCGGCCAGGCGCTGCCGATCGTCGGCGACATCCGCGACGGCGATCTGGTGGTCGCCGCAGTCGCCAAGGCGGTGCAGCAGTTTGGCGGGATCGACATCTGCGTCAACAACGCCTCGGCGATCAACTTGGGCTCGATCATCGAGGTGCCGCTCAAGCGCTTCGACCTGATGAACGGAATTCAGGTCAGGGGCACCTACGCGGTGTCGCAGGCCTGCATCCCGCACATGGTGGGCCGGGAGAATCCGCACATCCTGACGCTGTCACCGCCGGTCCTCCTCGAGAAGAAGTGGCTGAAGCCGACCCCGTACATGATGGCCAAGTTCGGGATGACGCTGTGCGCCCTCGGGATCGCGGAGGAACTGCGCGACCAGGGCATCGCGTCCAACACGCTGTGGCCGCGCACGATGGTGGCCACCGCCGCGGTGCAGAACCTGCTCGGCGGCGACGAGGCGATGGCCCGGTCGCGCAAACCGGAGGTATACGCCGACGCCGCCTACGCGATCCTCAACAAGCCCGCGCGCGAGTACACCGGCAACACCCTGCTGTGCGAGGACGTGCTGTTGGAATCCGGGGTGACCGACCTGTCGGTGTACGACTGCATCCCGGGTTCGGAGCTCGGCGTCGACTTCTGGGTCGACAGTGCCAACCCGCCGGGGTACAGCGGACCGTAGCGCAAGCACTCATACCGCCCGACGTTCTTCAGAGCAGGGTTTCCTGCTTGGCTTCCGGCTCCACCGGCTCGATGAGCTCAGGGCCGTTGTTGCGCACGTTGTTGACCAACGTCGACACCTCGCGGATCTCAATTCTGTCGAGGTCGCCGTGCCCGCGCAGCAGGCCCTCGTCGATCGGGGCATCGGGATCAAGCCAGCGGTCCCAGTCGCTTTCACTGATCGTCAACGGCATCCGATCGTGGATCTCGGCGAGCGGACCCGCGGCGTCGGTGGTGATGATCGTGCAACTCAACAGCGGCGCAACGTCTTTCGAGGTATCTTTCGGTCGCCACGTCGACCACAGTCCCGCGGTGAGCAGCAGTCCACCATCGCCGGCATACATGAAGAACGGCGTCTTGCGGGCCCTCTTGCCCCCCGGCTCATCGGCGCCGGCCCGCCACTCGTACCAGCCGTCCATCGGGACCAGGCAGCGCTTGTTCTTCGCTGACGACCGGAACGCCGGTGAAGTGGTCACCTTGTCGGCGCGCGCATTGATCAGCAGTGGGCCCTTGCCGTCGGGCGCGCCGTCAGGTCCGGCCTTGGCCCACGGCGGCACCAGGCCCCAGCGCATCAACCGCAGCCGCCGCGTCGGATCGTCGTCGGCCTCGCTGTGGCGCCGCACCACGGAGCTGATCATCGTGGTGGGCGCGACGTTGTAGTTCGCGCCGCCGCCGTCTTTTTGCGCCGACGTTGCCTCGTCGATCGCCTGAATCTTCTCGGCCAGCAGCTTCGGATCGGTGGTCACCGCGAATCGCCCACACATCCCTCCATGGTGTCATCGGTTGCCGACACGCCATCATGGAGCCGTGAGCACCCGCGGACGCGAGGAGCAGAAGAGCACGTGGCCGGCACCCACCGCGCCGTCCCCTGTGCGCGCCACCGTCGCCGTTCCCGGCTCGAAGTCACAGACCAACCGTGCCCTCGTGCTCGCCGCGCTGGGCAGCGGCACCTCGACGGTCAACGGGGCGCTGCGCAGCCGGGACACCGACCTGATGATCGGAGCGCTGCGCACGCTCGGTCTGCGGGTCGACGGCTCCGGCAGCGACGTGACCGTCTCCGGCCGCATCGATCCCGGCCCGAATGCCGCCGTCGACTGCGGCCTGGCAGGAACCGTGCTGCGGTTCGTGCCCCCGTTGGCCGCGCTGGGTGATACCGCGGTCACGTTCGACGGCGACGAACAGGCCCGCGGCCGGCCGATCGCGCCCCTGCTCGACGCGCTTCGCTCGCTGGGGGTGGACGTCGACGGCACGGCGCTGCCGTTCGTCGTGCGCGGCGCCGGTTCGGTGGATGGCGGAACGGTCGAGATCGACGCGTCGGCGTCGTCGCAGTTCGTGTCGGGGTTGCTGCTGTCGGGAGCGGCGTTCGACAACGGTCTGACGGTTATACACACCGGTGCCAGCCTGCCGTCGATGCCGCACATCGCGATGACGGTGGCGATGCTGCGCGACGCGGGCGTGGATGTCGACGACACCTCACCGCGCCGCTGGCGGGTGGCACCCGGCGTGATCCCCGCCCGGCAGTGGCGCATTGAACCCGATCTGAGCAACGCCGTGCCGTTTCTCGCGGCGGCGGCGGTGACGGGCGGCACGGTGCGAGTCGAGCGCTGGCCGGCGACGAGCACACAACCCTCCGACGACATCCTCGACCTGCTGCGCAAGCTGGATTGCACTGTGCTACAGACGAATTCGCACTTAGATGTGCAGGGGCCTGGAGAGTACGGCGGCATCGACGCCGACCTGCGCGACGTCGGCGAGCTCACGCCCGCGATCGCCGCACTGGCCGCGCTGGCATCGCCGGGGTCGGTGTCCCGGTTGACCGGGGTCGCGCATCTGCGGGGCCACGAGACAGACCGACTGGCCGCGCTGTGCGCCGAGATCAACAACCTCGGGGGTGACTGCGAGGAGACCGCCGACGGGCTCGTGATCACCGCGACGCCGCTGCACGGCGGCACATGGCACTCCTATGCCGACCACAGGATGGCGATGGCGGGAGCGATCGTCGGCCTGAGGGTGCCGGGCGTGAGCGTCGACGACGTCGAGACCACCGCGAAGACGCTGCCGGCGTTCCCGCAGCTGTGGGCCGACATGCTGGCCGGCCGCCGTTGAGGCCAGGGGACTTCGACGAGTCCGACGTCCGGGTGCGGTCGGGGCGGGGGTCCCGGCCGCGGACCAAGAACCGGCCCGAGCACGCCGACGCCCGCGCGGCGATGGTGGTGACCGTCGACCGGGGGCGGTGGGGTTGCGTGCTGGACCGCGACCCGGCGCAGCCGGTCACCGCGATGCGGGCCCGGGAACTGGGCCGCACGCCGATCGTGGTCGGTGACGACGTCGACCTGGTCGGTGATCTGTCGGGGCGTCCCGACACGCTGGCCCGGATCGTGCGGCGCGGGCCGCGGCGAACGGTGTTGCGCCGCACCGCAGATGACACCGACCCGACCGAACGCGTCGTGGTCGCCAACGCCGACCAGCTGCTGATCGTGGTGGCCCTGGCCGACCCGCCGCCCCGCACCGGGCTGGTCGACCGTGCGCTCATTGCCGCCTACGCGGGCGGGCTGAAACCGATCCTGTGCCTGACGAAAACCGACCTGGCGCCGCCGGAGCCGTTTGCCGAGCAGTTCGCGGAAATGGACCTGACCGTGACGACCGCCGGCCGCGACGATCCGCTGGACGCCGTCGCGCCGCTGCTGCAGGGACAGGTGACCGTGCTGCTCGGCCATTCGGGGGTGGGAAAGTCAACTCTGGTGAATCGCCTTGTGCCCGAGGCGGATCGGGCTATCGGCGAAGTCACTGGAATGGGCAGGGGACGTCACACATCTACGCAGTCGGTGGCGTTTCCGCTCGGGGACTCCGGGTGGGTGATCGATACCCCGGGCATCCGGTCGTTCGGGCTGGCGCACATCGAACCCGACGACGTGCTGCTGGCGTTCTCCGACCTCGCTGAGGCCATCAAGGACTGTCCTCGCGGCTGCGGCCACCTCGGTGCGCCTGCCGATCCCGAATGCGCGCTCGACGGACTCGAGGGCCCGGCGGCCCGGCGGGTAACCGCGGCCCGCCGGCTGCTGCGGCTGCTCACCGAGGCCGAGCTGTGACGCGCGCGCTGGTGTCCATCTGATCATCGTCAACTCGCCCCCGACTGTGGCGCAGCACAACGATTCTCGGCTGACTGCTGTGGCGGGCGATGTCGCGGCGCACGGTTCGCGACGGCCTGCGCACCGCGTTCGCGCCGGGCTACGACGTACCCGAGTTTCTGGTCGGCGGCACTCGTTCACAGCCAATTGACATTCGTCCAGCGGGCGCCCTTCAGCGCTCGGCAATACGGTGGGCCGACCAACGATCGGCGCCGATAGGCGGAGAGGATCGCCGCTGCTTGTGACCGTTCCCCTCCTCGGCCCCGTCTCGTTCTCGGGCTTCGCCCATCCCTGGTATGCGCTGTTCGCGTTGGTCCCGGTGGCGCTGACCGCCCTCTACATCGCCTTGCAGCTGCGCCAACGACGGCACGTGTTGCGTTTCGCCAACATGGAGTTGCTCGAGCAAGTCGCGCCACCGCAGCGCCGCCGGTGGCGTCACCCTGCCGCGCTCCTTCTCGTCGCCGCACTGCTTCTGTTCGCGGTCGCGATGGCCGGGCCTACCCATGATGTGCGCATCCCCCGCAACCGCGCGGTGGTGATGCTGGTGATCGACGTGTCCGAATCGATGGCCGCTGACGATGTGCCGCCGAATCGGCTCGAAGCCGCCAAGGAGGCCGGTAAGCGGTTCGCGGATGAACTCACACCCGGGATCAATCTCGGACTGATCGCCTTCGCCGGCACCGCCAGCGTGCTGGTATCGCCCACCACCAACCGCGCGCTGATGAAAGCGGCGATCGACAAGCTGCAGGCGGCTGAGCGCACAGCCACCGGCGAGGCGATTTACACTGCGCTGCAAGCGATTGCAACCGTCGGCGCTGTCATCGGCGGCGGTGATTCCCCACCGCCCGCGCGGATCGTACTGGAATCCGATGGCAAAGAGACAGTTCCAGCCGACCCCGAGGCCCCCCGCGGCGCATATCCGGCAGCGCATGCCGCAAAGGACCAGGGTGTCCCAATCTCGACGATTTCGTTCGGCACGCCGACGGGTATGTGGACCTGAACGGTGAACGGATGCCCGTCCCCGTCGATGACGAGACGCTTCAAAAGATCACCGAGATCACCGACGGCCAGGCGTTTCACGCCGGCAGCCTCGGCGAACTCAGCCGCGTCTTCGCCGAGCTTCAGCAGCAGATCGGGTTTGAAACCATTCGCGGCGACGCAAGTGCTGCTTGGCTGAGACTGGGTGTCGCGGCGCTTGTCGCCGCCGTCCTCGCCAGCCTGGTGATCGGCCGGCCCCTGCCTAGCTGAGTCCGCGCGAGCGCCGAACTATCAAGCCGCTTTAGGTAATTCGCGCCGGCTCTGCCGCCAGCCGCGAACGGTCGCGATCGCGGTATTGAGGCCGCGGCGACGACCGGTCGACGAGTCGGTGACCCCGAATCCCGGTTCCAGCTCGGCGAACATCCGCTCGCTGCGGGTCTCCGGCGCATCGTCGGCGGTCGCGCTCAGGTACTTGTCCGGCAGCGAGAGCTTGGCGATCGTGCGCCACGCCTTGCCGTACTGCACCAGGAACGACCCGGTGGTGTAAGGCAGGTCGTACTTGTCGCACACCTGGCGCACCCGCACGGAGATCTCCGCCAGCCGGTTGCTCGGCAAGTCCGGATACAGGTGGTGCTCGATCTGGTACGAGAGGTTGCCGGTCATGAACGCCATCGCCGGCCCGGCGTCGATGTTCGCGCTGCCGAGCATCTGGCGCAGATACCACTCGCCCTTGGTCTCGCCCTCCATGTCGCTCTTCGTGAACTTCTCTGCGCCATCAGGGAAGTGGCCGCAGAAGATCACCGCGTTCGCCCAAATGTTACGGATGACGTTGGCCACCGCATTGGCGGTCGCGGTGGATTTGAACGTGGCACCCGGCGATACCGATGTCAACGCCGGGAACGCGACGTAATCCTTGAACAGCTGCTTGCCCGCCTTGGCGGACATCTCGCGCAGCCGCACCTGCGTCGCCTTGCGATTGGCCCGGCCCTTGAAGAGCTTGCCCATCTCCAAGTGCTGCAACGCAACCCCCCACTCGAAACCGAGCGTGAGGATGGTGTTCCACAGCAGGTTCAGGACGTTGTACTTCTTCCAGCGCTGGTCGCGGGTGACGCGCAGCATCCCGTAGCCGACGTCGTCGTCCATGCCGAGAATGTTCGTGTACTTGTGGTGCTGGAAGTTGTGGGTGAACCGCCAGTGCTTGGCGGGACCGCCCATATCCCACTCCCACGACGATGAATGGATCTCGGGATCGTTCATCCAATCCCATTGGCCGTGCATGACGTTGTGGCCGATCTCCATGTTCTCGACGATCTTGGACAACGCCAGCGTCGCGGTGCCGGCCCACCAGGCCGAGCGTTTGGAGCCGGCGGCCAGGATCACGCGGCCGGCCACCTCCAGCGCGCGCTGTGCGGCGATGGTGCGATGGATGTAGCGCGCGTCGCGTTCACCGCGAGAGTCTTCAATGTCCTGCCGGATCGCGTTGAGCTCGACGGCCAGGCATTCGATGTCTGCATCCGTGAGGTGGGCGAACGCGGGTACGTCCGTGATAGCCATCGCGGTCTCCTTCCGTCCTCGCGTCCTACGTTACCGTAACCTACGACACCGTAGGTTACCAGCGGGTAATCATCACACGTCCAGCACGCAATCTCCCGATGCCGCAGAAATGCAGGTTTGGACACGCGTGCCGGGTTCCCGCTCGACGCCGCTGCGCAGATCGCGGACGTGGCCGTCGACTAGGTCCACGACGCAGGACTGGCATATCCCCATCCGGCAGCCGAAAGGCATCTGTACGCCCGCGTTCTCGCCGGCATCCATCAGTGACGTGGCCGCGTCGACCGTCACGTTCTTACCACTGCGCGCGAACGTGACGGTGCCGCCCCGCTCGATGTCGCCGCCGTTGCGGCCTCGGTGGCCGTTTGTGCGGGCCTTGCTCGACGCGAACCGCTCGAGGTGCAGTTTGGTCTCGATGCCGGCGTCGGCCCACACCCGCTCGGCCGCCTCGAGCATTCCCTGGGGTCCGCATGCCCACGTCTCGCGCTCGCGCCAGTCGGGCACCTCGTCGGCGAGCCGGCTCAGGTCCAGCCGTCCGTGAGTCCGCGTGGTGCGCACCCGTACCCGGTAGCCGGGATGATCGCGTGCGAGCTCTTCCAATTCCGCGGAAAATATCACATCGGATTCGGTTGGCGCAGAGTGGATGTGGAGCACATCGGTGATCTGGTCGCGACGCACCAGAGTGCGGAGCATGGACATCACCGGCGTGATGCCGGAGCCGCCGGTGAGGAACAACACCGACGGCGGCGCGGGATCGGGCATCACGAAGTTGCCCTGCGGCGCGGCCAGCCGCACGATCGTGCCGGGGGCAACGCCGGCGACCAGATGGGTCGACAGAAAGCCCTCGGGCATCGCCTTCACAGTGACCGTGATGGTGCGGGCCGACCTTGATGTCACAGGGCTCGACGTCAGCGAGTAGGAACGCCAGCGCCACCGGCCGTCGACTAGCACGCCGATGCCCACGTACTGACCCGGCTGATAGTCGAATTCGAATCCCCAGCCCGGCTTGATCACGAGCGTGGCCGAGTCGGTGGTCTCGCGCCGGAAGTCGATGATCCGGCCGCGTAACTCGCGGGCAGACCACAGCGGATTGGCCAGCTGGAGGTAGTCGTCGGGCAGCAGCGGCGTGGTGATCCTGCTCGCCACCGCGCGCAGCGTTTTCCATACCGGATGTTTGGCAGCGGTGCCGGAAACAGCCGCCGGCCGCGTCTCGACGACGACCGCGGTGGGCTTCGGAATCCTCGAACCCATGACAACTCCCCGCAGTATTACTTCTTGAAACCTACGGTACCGTAACCTACGGGCGCGTACCAACCTGGATCACAGCAATTCGAGCAGAAACGGCAGCTCTTGGGGCGCGTACCAGGCGAGGTCATGATCTTGCGCGTCACCGACGGCAAGCTCCGCGTCCTCGTCGCCGAGATCCGCGGCATCGATGGCGTCGATCGCGGCCGCGACGGCCTCCTCCGCGGCCGCATTGTCGACATGAGCGCAAATCACCCGATCGAGCTGGACGGGCTCGCGCAGCCGAACCGCGGCGTCGTCGAGGTCCGGGCGAGGCTTCGCGTCGTCCACGTCGGCGACCAGCACGGCCCTGCGCCGGGGCAGACCGGAGTCATCAGTGCCCAGCAGCCGCAGTGAGGCCAGCCCCGCATCCCGCAGCGCCACGTCGGCCAGCTCGTCGTCGTCACCTTCGGCGTAGGCCTCCCGCAGGGTCGGGGTGACCGCGAACGCCGTGCCGTTGACCGGATGCAGTTCGCCGTCGGCCACCAGCCGGTGCAGCATCGCCAGTGTCGCCGGAATGTAGACCCGCGTCACGAGGCCGTTTCCGGATCACCGAGCAATTGCGCGACGTGATCGGGAACGTATTGGTACTGATGGCGCGGCGGGCGCTCGTAAGTGCCGGAGTGGATTGGCTTTGACGGCAGATTGACCTTCGGCGGGGGCAAGTCGTCGTAGTCGAGGGTGGACAGCAGATGCGAGATCATGTTGAGCCGGGCGGACTTCTTGGATTCGGATTCCACGACGTACCACGGACTGAACGGCGTGTCGGTGCCGGCCATCATCTGGTCGCGGGCCCGTGAGTAATCCTCCCACCGATAGATGGACTCCAGGTCCATCGGGCTGAGCTTCCACTGCCGCACTGGGTCGTTGAGGCGCGACCGGAACCGTCGCAGTTGCTCTTGGTCGGGCACCGAGAACCAGTACTTGCGCAGCACGATGCCGTCGTCGATGAGCATGTTCTCGAAGATCGGCGCATGTTTCAAGAACAGCGAATGTTCTTGCGGTGTACAGAATCCCATGACTTTCTCCACACCGGCGCGGTTATACCAGGACCGGTCGAACAGCACGATCTCACCCCGGGCAGGCAAGTGCGCGACGTAGCGCTGGAAGTACCACTGCCCGCTTTCGCGATCGGAAGGAGCCGGCAGGGCGGCGACGCGGACGATGCGGGGGCTGAGGTACTCGGTGATTCGCTTGATGGTGCCGCCCTTGCCGGCCGCGTCGCGACCTTCGAAGACGACGACGATGCGGTTACCGGAGTGCCGGGTCCATTCCTGGAGCTTCACCAATTCGGTTTGCAGGCGGAACAATTCCGCCTCGTAGACCTCGGTGGGAATCTTGCGACGCTTGCTCTTGTTCGCGCCTGCCGACCCGTTGTCAGCCTTTTTCTTGCCCATCGGCGAATGGTACTGCCGCAAGGCTATTGCGCGGCTTCAAGTAGTTCCTCCAGCGATTCCTGCAACAGCGCCGGCAACATGTCGACGTCGCTCATCGCGTCGCGGTCGGCGTTGATGCCGAAATAGAGCATCCCGCAATACGAGGTCACGCCGATGGCCAGTACCTGGTTGTGCAGCAGCGGCGGCACGGCATACGTCTCGAGCAACTTCGCACCCGCGATGTAGATCTGCGACTGCGGGCCGGGGACGTTGGCGATCAACACGTTGAACACGCGGGCCGAGTACGTGGTGGCCACCCTGATACCCATCGCGTGCAATGTCGGCGGCGCGAAGCCCGACAGTGTGACGATGGTTCGGGCGTCCACCAAACTCGGCGCGGTCGGATGACTTTCGGTGGCGTGCGCGATCTGCGACAGCCGCACCACCGGGTTGCCTTCGCCGACCGGCAGGTCGACCAGAAACGGCGACACCTCGCTGATCGCCTGGCCCGGGCCTGCGTTGGTCGCGAGGTCCGCCTCCGGGTACACAGACATCGGCGCCATCGCACGCACCGTCGCCGTCGTCGTCACCGGCTCGGCTCGCGACAGCAGCCAGTTGCGCAGCGCGCCCGTGACCACCGCGAGCACGACGTCGTTGACATCGCAGTCGTAGCGGGCACGCAGTTTCCGGTAGTCCTCCAGCGGGCCGGCCGCAACGGTGAACCGTCTGTTGCGCGACACCTCGGTGTTCAACGGGCTGGCTGGCGCGGTGCCGCGCAATACCGTGCGCGCGGTGTGGGCAACGCTGCGGCCGACATCGGCCAGGTAGCCGGCATTGGCAACGACGTCGGCGGCCGCCGACCGCATCGTCTGAAGCTGCATGGTCGGCCGCGTCACCCATTCGCCGACCGCCCCCATCATCAGTTGGAAGTTCGACGGTTCGTGGCCCGGAATCCAGATGTCCTCACCGAACTCGGGTTGGCGCTGGGTGCGGTCGGCGATCACATGCCCGATCTCCAACGCCGTCATCCCGTTGACCAGCGCCTGGTGCGACTTGGTGTAGATCGCGAGGCGATTCTTCGACAGCCCTTCGACCAGGTACATCTCCCACAACGGCCGCGATCTATCGAGTGGGCGCGACGCCAGCCTCGCGATAAGTTCGTGCAGCTGGTCGTCGCTGCCGGGCGACGGCAGCGCGGAGCGCCGAATGTGGTAGGTGATGTCGAAGTCGCGATCGTCGATCCACACCGGCCGGGCCAGTCCGAGCGTGACCTCGCGCACCTTCTGCCGGTATCGGGGAATCTGCGGCAGCCGCCGCTCGACCGTGGTGAGCAGGGTCTCGTAGGAGAGCCCGCCCTTGGGCCGGCGCAGGATCGACAGCGAGCCGACGTACATCGGCGTCGACGTGTCCTCCAAGTGGTAGAACGACGAGTCCGACGCCGACAACCGGGTCACCATGTCCGGACGACCCTCCCCTCGCTCAACCGCGGCCGCTGCGTCTGCCACGGTATCGGTCCCGCGGTCATGTCCGCATCACGTGTGGTTGCGGCGGCGATGAGCGCTTGCGCGAAGAGCAGACAGCTCGATGAGCGCTTGCGCGAAGAGCAGACGGCTCGATGAGCGCTTGCGCGAAGAGCAGACAGCTCGATGAGCGCTTGCGCGAAGGCCTCTGCATTTCGTGCGCGGCAGCGTCTTGAGTGCGTGCGACCATTGGTCGCAGCGTGTCTGCGTCTCTCCAGCAGGCAGCGAATGAATCGTCATCGCGATCGCTGGAGGGCCCATGCGCAGCGACCTGACCGTCGTCCCCGTCGTCGACTACGAACCGCCGATCGGCGCGCCGCGCCGCCGTTTCCCGCCGGTCGTGATGGCCCGCCACCTCCCTCGGCGGCTGGCCGCGGTCCCGCCGGCCCCGGAGCATCCGTCGGCGCACGCGGCCGCGGTATTCGCCGATGCGGCATTGCGGGGTGTGCTCGAGGTCGTCGACGGGCGCCGTCCGTTCGCCCAGCTGCAGCCGCTGCTCGCCGACGGGATCGCCGACACCGTCATCGCGCTGTCCCGCTCGGCACGCAACGGCTCGAGCCTTGCGGCGCAGCTGCGGCGGGTGCGGTTGCGCATCGTGGACCACGACGGGGACGCCGCCGAGGTGTTCGCCACGTATTGCCGCGGCGAGCGGGTCCGGGCCATCGCGGGACGGGTCGAGCGTGCCGAGATCCGCGGCCGTCGGCGATGGCGGCTCGTCGCGCTTCAGATGGGCTAACCTGGACCTGCCTGGAGGGAACATGAAAGAGAACCAAGTCAGCGTTGAACGCGTAATCAAAGCTCCGGCAAGCGACATCTTCGCGCTAGTCTCGGACGCCGGGAAGCATCCGAGCTTCGACGGCTCGGGCACCGTCCAGCACGCGGCGCAGGAGTCGATGCCGCTGTCGAAGGGCTCTAAATTCGGCATGGCGATGCGGTTCGGAGTGCCATACCGGACCACCAATGAGGTGATCGAATTCGAACCGGACCGCCGAATCGCTTGGCAGACAACGATGCTCGGCGGTCTGGTGGGCGGGCGAATCTGGCGATACGAACTCAGCCCGGCCGACGACGGCACGCTGGTGCGCGAAACCTGGGACATCTCCCGGGACAGGCAGCGAAGATGGCTGCGCATGAGTGGAATGGCCAAGCAGACCGAAAAGGGCATGCGCGAAACGCTTGAGCGCATCGCAGGAATGCTCGAAAAGAGTTGAGGCGCTAGGCCCTTCGCGACTTCGGCGGTTTCGGTCCGCGACCCTGCCTGCGAGCGGCCTCCCGCCGTTCGCGACGACTCGCGCCGGCCGGGACGCCCGCGGGTGTCGGCTCCCCGCCGTTGCTCCTCTGCACCTGCGCCGACCCGTCCTCCGACGGGCCGCTGTAGGTGAGCTGCTCCTCGCCATTTCCCTCGTCAATTCCCTTGGCGCGCAACGCCGCCATTGCTTCGCGACGTTCCGTGGTGGGCACTGCCCCATCCTCGGCACCGCGCTGCCGGCAGACTCGGCGAGCTCGGCGAGTCCCTCCGGGGTGGCGACGGGCGCGACGGCCGGCGCCGGCGCGGCCTCCACCACGACGTTGAACAGGAAGCCGACGGACTCCTCTTTCAGGCCGTCGAGCATGCCGGTGAACATGTCGTAGCCTTCGCGCTGGTACTCGACCAGCGGGTCGCGCTGCGCCATCGCGCGCAACCCGATGCCCTCCTTGAGGTAGTCCATCTCGTAGAGGTGCTCGCGCCACTTGCGGTCGAGAACGTTGAGCAGCACGTTGCGCTCGAGCTGGCGCATCGCGCCGTCACCGGCGAGCCCGTCGATCTCGGCCTCGCGCTTGGCGTATGCGCTTTCGGCGTCTTCGAGCAGCGCGTCGAGCAGCTCTTCGCGTGTGAGATCGTCCATCTCGTCGTGCCGGTGGGTCAGGCTCTCGTAGTCGATGCCGACCGGATACAGCTGCTTCAGCGCGGTCCACAGCTGCTCGAGGTCCCAGTCTTCGGCGTAACCCTCGCTCGTGGCGCCGTTGACGTAGGCGGTGATCACATCTCGGGTCATGTCCAGCGCCTGCTCCTTGAGGTTCTCGCCCTCGAGGATGCGACGGCGCTCCTCGTAGATGACCTTGCGCTGCTGGTTCATCACCTCGTCGTACTTCAGGACGTTCTTGCGGACCTCGAAGTTCTGCTGCTCGACCTGCGTCTGCGCGCTCTTGATCGCCCGGGTCACCATCTTGGCCTCGATCGGCACGTCGTCGGGCAGGTTGAGCCGGTTGAGCAGCGACTCCAGCGTCTCGCCGTTGAACCGGCGCATCAGCTCGTCGCCAAGCGACAGGTAGAACCGGGACTCGCCCGGGTCGCCCTGACGGCCCGAGCGGCCGCGCAGCTGGTTGTCGATGCGCCGGGACTCGTGGCGCTCGGTGCCCAGCACGTACAGCCCGCCGGCGTCGATCACATCTTCGGCCTCGGTGGCGGCTGCAGTCTTGACCTTCGGCAACTCTTTGTGCCAGGCGGCCTCGTACTCCTCGGGCGTCTCGACCGGATCCAGTCCCTGCTCGCGCAGCCGCTTGTCGGCGAGGAAGTCGATGTTTCCGCCGAGCACGATGTCGGTGCCGCGGCCGGCCATGTTCGTCGCGACCGTGATCGCGCCGCGCCTGCCGGCCTCGGCGATGATGCCGGCCTCCTGCTCGTGATACTTGGCGTTGAGCACGTTGTGCGGGATGCGCCGCTTCTGGAACTGCCGCGACAGATACTCCGACCGTTCCACGCTGGTGGTGCCGATCAGCACAGGCTGGCCCTTGTCGTACCGCTCGGCGACGTCGTCGACCACCGCGATGTACTTGGCTTCCTCGGTCTTGTAGATGAGGTCGGACTGGTCGGTGCGGATCATCGGCTTGTTCGTCGGGATCGACACCACGCCGAGCTTGTAGATCTCGTGCAGCTCGGCCGCCTCGGTCTGGGCGGTGCCAGTCATTCCGGACAGCTTGTCGTAGAGGCGGAAGTAGTTCTGCAGCGTGATCGTGGCCAGCGTCTGGTTCTCGGCCTTGATCTCGACGTTTTCCTTGGCCTCGATGGCCTGGTGCATGCCCTCGTTGTAGCGGCGGCCGATCAGCACGCGGCCGGTGAACTCGTCGACGATCAGCACCTCGCCGTTGCGGACGATGTAGTCCTTGTCCCGCTGGAACAGCTCCTTGGCCTTCAGCGCGTTGTTGAGGTAGCTGACCAGCGGCGAGTTGGCGGCCTCGTAGAGGTTGTCGATGCCGAGCTGGTCCTCGACGAACTCGACCCCGAACTCGTGAACACCGATCGTGCGCTTGCGCAGGTCGACCTCGTAGTGGGTGTCCTTCTCCATCAGCGGCGCGATGCGGGCGAACTCGGTGTACCAGTTCGACGCGCCGTCGGCGGGACCGGAGATGATCAGCGGCGTGCGGGCCTCGTCGATCAGGATCGAGTCCACTTCGTCGACGATCGCGAAGTTGTGGCCGCGCTGCACCAGGTCTTCGAGTCGGTGCGCCATGTTGTCGCGCAGGTAGTCGAAGCCGAACTCGTTGTTGGTGCCGTAGGTGATGTCGGCGTGGTAGGCGACGCGCCGCTCGTCGGGGGTCATCTGCGCCAGGATCACGCCGACGTCCAGCCCGAGGAATCGGTGAACGCGTCCCATCCACTCGCTGTCGCGCTTGGCCAGATAGTCGTTGACCGTGACCACGTGCACGCCCTCGCCACCGATCGCGTTCAGGTACGACGGCAACACCGAGGTCAGGGTCTTGCCCTCACCGGTCTTCATTTCAGCGACGTTGCCGAAGTGCAGCGCCGCAGCGCCCATCACCTGCACGTCGAATGGGCGCTGGTCCAACACACGCCAGGCCGCCTCGCGGGCCACCGCGAAGGCCTCGGGCAGCAGGTCGTCGAGCGATTCCCCGCCGGCGTGCCGCTTTTTGAACTCGTCGGTCTTGGCGCGAAGCTCGGCGTCCGTCAGCTTCTCGACATCATCGGACAATGTGCCGACGTAGTCCGCTACGCCCTTGAGGCGTTTGACCATGCGACCTTCGCCGAGGCGCAGCAACTTCGACAGCACGGATTCATTCCCCTAGTTATTTCGAGTTCGGCGTACCCCATGGTAGGCGACACGCCGATGCAGCCGGTCCGTGCAGCGGACCGGAAGCCGTCAGGCCAGCCGGATCAAACCGTAGTCGTAGGCGTGGCGCCGGTACACCACGCAAGGCTTGTCGCTGTCTTTGTCGTGGAACAAGAAGAAGTCGTGACCGACCAGCTCCATCTCGTAAAGTGCGTCGTCGACGGTCATCGGGGTCGACGGGTGCTCTTTGGTTCGAACGATGCGGCCGGGCTCGTGGTCGTCGACCGCCACACCGTCGCGCGGGGCCGCGGCGGGGTCCTGGGAAGACTCGGGCGGCGGGACGACCGCGGTGGCTTCCGCGAGCGACACCGGCGTCTTGTCGCCGTAGTGGATCTTGCGCCGGTCTTTGCTCCGCCGCAGCCGGTTCTCCAGTTTGCACACCGCGGCCTCGAGGGCGGCATAGAAGCTGTCAGCACAGGCCTCGCCGCGCACCACCGGCCCGCGGCCGCGAGCCGTGATCTCCACGTGCTGGCAGTTCTTGCGCTGGCGGCGGTTGCGCTCGTGGTCGAGCTCGACGTCGAAGAGGTAGATGGTGCGGTCAAACCGCTCGAGGCGGGCAAGCTTCTGCGATACGTAGATGCGGAAGTGTTCGGGAATCTCGACATTGCGGCCCTTGACCACAACCTCGGCGCTCGGCATGGGTTCGGCCTGCTCGTCCGGGGGGGCCAAAACTCCCTCGATAGCGGGAGGTACACCCAGGTCGGATTCCACGGATCGGCTTGACATGCTGGACATCTCGTTTCTGTCGCGGAGTCGCACGCGTTCGGCGTGCCCGGTTTCTCGGGAGGACACCAGCGGGACTGCGGACGATCGCTGAAATACACGTGCCGCCACCCGCCGGGGCCAGAGGTCGAAAGCCTCACCTCCTACCGCTGTCGGTAAGTGGCGCCCCGCTTGTTGAGGCGGCCGCCGTGAAGGTTCACGGATACTTGGCCCCGACGGTAGTCCGTGTTCACCATTACGTGCCACTCATTTGGCAGACCTGTTGCCTGTTCTTCACGTGGGTTTGACGCCCCGGTGGTCAGGCGTGGGCGATTGCGAGCACTCCAACCACGCGAGCTCCCGCGATTTGCAGGACCCGCACCGACTCGGTGGCCGTGGCCCCGGTGGTGACGATGTCGTCAACAAGCAGCACGGCTCCATTGACTGACCGACGCACCCGCACCCGGCCGTTGATATTGCGTTGACGCGCGGTGGTGGACAGACCGACCGAGTCACGCGCCATCGCGCGCATGCGCAGGGCCGGCACCACTGCGACACCTTCGCGACCGCCCCCGACGGCGGATGCGATGCGGGTGACCGGGTCGCCGCCCCGGCGGCGGGCGGCCGAGCGACGCGTGGGCGCGGGGACCAATGTCAGCGGCGGGTCGACGATGCCCCAGCCGACGAGCCGGTCGAGCCCGCGGCCCAGCGCCGAGGACAGCGGGACCAGCAGGTCAGATCTGTTGCGTTCCTTCGCGGCGACGATCGCGGCGCGACGGGCACCGGCGTAACGGCCCAGCGAGAACACCGGCACCCCCGGGTCGACGCGCGAAATGATCAGCCGGGGGTCGTCGGGCCGCAGCTGAAGTTCCGCGGCGCACGCGTCGCACCATCGGGTCGACGGGGCGCCGCAGCCGCCGCATTCCAGCGGCAGGACGAGGTCGAGCACGTAGCAAGTGTCGACGTACGCAACGACAAAAGCGTCTATTAGGCCGTTCGTTCGCCGCACAACGTGCTACATACGAACTACTCGGGCAGCCACGGGTAGGGGGCATCGAATGGCCATCGATCCATCGCAGTCGTCGTCAGCACTCGAAACCAGTCGTCTGTCCTCTGAACGCCTCGTCGGCAAGGGCTGGATCCAGGGCGTGGCCTTGGTGATGATCTTCGGCTTCCTCGTCATGGGCATCCTCGTCTACCGCACCTACACAGCATCGATGCCGATGCCCGACAAGGTCGTCAGCGAATCCGGGATCGTGTTGTTCTCCCGCGACCAGATCATCCGCGGCCAGGAACTATTCCAGGCCCGGGGACTGCAGGAGTACGGCTCGATCGTCGGGCACGGGGCCTACCTCGGACCTGACTACACCGCCGACTACCTCCGGATGGCCACCGACGACGTCGCCGACCAGTTCCGCGCCCAAGGCATCGCCGACCCCCGAGACCGCGTTGTCACCGAGTTCCGCACCAACCGCTACGACAGCCGCACCGGGACACTGGTGTTCACCGACCGCCAGGCCGCGGCGTTCGACCAGATCCAGCGTCATTACGCGGCGTACTTCGGGGAGAATTCCACCAAGTACGGGCTGCGGCCGAAGCTGATCACCGACCAGGGCGAGATCCGCGACCTGACGGCGTTCTTCGCCTGGACGGCGTGGGCGTCGGCCGCCCAACGTCCCGGTCACAGCTACTCCTACACCAACAACTGGCCCTCCGAGCCCCGCGTCGACAACGGCCCCACCGCGCAACTGATCGTGTGGTCGGCGCTGTCACTGGTCGCGCTGCTCGGCGGTATCGGCATCATGTTCGCCGTCTACGGGCGCTGGAGCCAGAAGGTCGGCTGGCACAGCGCCGAGGCCCCGGCGTTGTCGTTCCGGCAACCCGGCGAGGTCACGCTGACGCCGGCCCAGCGCGCCACGGTCTGGTTTTTCGCGGTCGTGTCGGTGCTGTTCCTCGCGCAGGCTCTGCTCGGCGCCGCCGCCCAGCACTACCGGGCCGACATGTCGACGTTCTTCGGTCTCGACCTGGCCCGGCTGCTGCCGTACAATCTCGCCCGAACCTGGCATGTGCAGCTGGCGCTGTTCTGGACCGCGGCCGCCTTCCTCGCGGGCGGTATCTTCCTCACCCCGTTCATCTCCCGCCGTGAGCCGCGCAGACAAAGCTGGCTGGCCTACGGCTTGCTCGGCGCCGTCGCGGTGGTGGTGTTCGGCTCGCTGATCAGTGAGGCGCTGTCCATCTACGGGGTCATCCCCGCGGGCACCCTGCTGTCCCAGCAGTGGGAATACCTTGACCTGCCGCGCCTTTGGCAGATCCTGTTGATCGTCGGGATGTTCTTGTGGATCGCGATCATCTGGCGTGGCATGCGGGCCCGGTTGAGGGGCGAGTCGAAGATGAACATGCCCTGGATGTTCTTTTTCGCGGGGTTGGCGATCCCGATGTTCTACGCCGTCGGGCTGCTGGCGAGCAGCGACACCCCGGTGACGGTCGCCGATTTCTGGCGGTTCTGGGTGGTGCACCTGTGGGTCGAGGATTTCCTCGAGCTGTTCACCACCGTGATGGTCGCTTATATTTTCGTGCTGCTCGGTGTGGTGCGCGAACGCATCGCGCTGGGCGTCATCTTCCTCGACATCATCCTGTACTCGGCGGGCGGCGTCATCGGCACGATGCATCACCTGTACTTCTCCGGAACTCCGGTGGAGCACATGGCACTCGGCGCGTTCTTCTCCGCGGCAGAGGTCATCCCGCTAACGTTCCTGACCGTCGAGGCGTGGGCATTCCTGCAGCTCGGCTCACGCCAGCAGTCCGGTGATGCCAACCCGTTCCCGCATCGCTGGGCGGTCATGTTCTTGGTCGCGGTCGGCTTCTGGAACTTCGTCGGCGCCGGCATCTTCGGCTTCCTGATCAACCTCCCGGTCGTGTCCTACTACCAGATCGGCACCGCGCTCACCGCCAACCACGGGCACGCGGCGATGATGGGCGTGTACGGCATGCTCGCGGTCGGGCTGGCGATGTTCGCGTTCCGCTACGTGATCCCGCCGGACAAATGGCCGGAGAAGGCGGCGCGAATATCCTTCTGGTGCCTCAACATTGGCCTGGCATGGATGGTGTTCGTCACGCTGCTGCCCCTAGGTGTGCTGCAGCTGTACCACTCTGTGAACGACGGCTACTACGAAGCGCGTTCGCTCGGCTTCATCACCCAGCCGGGCAATTCGCTGCTCGAGTGGCTCCGCTTGCCGGGCGATTTGATCTTCATCATCGGCGGGGTCCTGCCGTTCGTCTGGATCGCATGGCTGGCGGTGCGGAATTTCTTCGGCGGCACGAGCACCGACGAACTGCCGGAGCACCCGCTCTACACCGAGTCCGCCGCTGCGCCGGCAAGGGAGTGAACATGGCCGCGCCGGCGACGTCGGTTTGGTTGATGGCGGGATATGCGCTGGTGCTGCTAGCCATCGCGTGGGCACTCGACGCGATGGCGCGCAAGTCGTCGATGCGTGCTGCCCGTTGGCGCACAGGGCAGTTCGTCTATCACGCCGACCATGACGCCTGGGTGTGCCCACAGAATCAGTGGCTGTGGCCGACGTCGTTCGACCCGAGGCATCGGGTGACGCGCTACCGCGCCTCGCCGACGGTGTGCAACAGCTGTCCGGTCAAGTCCACTTGCACCACCTCGGACCACGGCCGTGAGGTGACCCGCGAGGTCGACCCGTGGCCGCATTCGGAAGCCGGGCGGTTCCACCGGGGCATCGCGTGCGCGATCGCCGGGATGGGACTCGTGATGGTGTGCGGGATGCTCATCGGCCACCATTCGCTGACGGATGTGCTGGTGCTCGGGGGCACCGCGGTGGTGCTGATCGCGGCCGGGTTGCCGCTGCTCCGGCATCTGTGGAACACGCCGTCAAACGCGCCGGCGCACCTTCCGCACCGATCCGGCCAGGAGGACGCGGTGGCCGCCGCGATCGATCGCTATTCCACCCGGTGGGGTGGCGGTTTCGCGACCAAGGAAGACTCTCGACAATGACCGCAGCGCTACTAACCATCGGATTCGCCGCCGTGGTCGTCGTCGCGATGGCGATCGTCTCACTTGCAGTGCTACGCGAATACGAGCGCGGTGTGGTATTCCGGATGGGCCACGTCCGCCCGCTCTACCAACCGGGGCTGGTGCTCTTGATACCGCTTGTCGACAAGATGATCCGGGTCGACCAGCGAGTGGTGACGCTCACCATTCCGCCCCAGGAAGTGATCACCCGCGACAACGTTCCGGCCCGGGTCAACGCCGTCGTGATGTTCCAGGTGACCGATCCTCTCAAAGCCATTCTGGCCGTGGAGAATTACGCGGTGGCTACGTCGCAGATCGCGCAAACCACACTGCGCTCGCTGCTCGGCCGCGCAGACCTCGATACCCTGCTCGCCCACCGTGAGGACCTCAACAGCGACCTGCGGACCATCATCGAGAAGATGACCCAGCCGTGGGGCGTGGAGGTTCGGCTGGTGGAGATCAAGGACGTGGAGATTCCCGAATCCATGCAGCGCGCGATGGCGCGTGAGGCCGAAGCCGAGCGGGAGCGGCGCGCGAAGGTGATCAACGCACGAGGTGAGCTGCAGGCCTCCGAAGAGTTGCGGCAAGCAGCGGACACGCTCTCCAAGAGTCCCGCGTCACTGCAATTGCGGTATCTGCAAACACTTTTGGAGCTCGGCGCGGATCAGAACTCCACGGTGGTGTTCCCGCTGCCGGTCGACATCATCACGCCGTTCCTGAAGAACGCCGAGGTGCTGGCGCGGTTCGCCGACGACGTTTCTTCAGGCGCCCCCGAGTCGCCGCGGCCACAGGTCACCGCGGCTCGACCAGAAGACTGATCAGCGAAGGCTCAGCCGGGCAACACCGGCACCGCGCCGGCAACCATCAGCGAAGGAACGTCGACCCAACGCTGCTCGTTCTCCGCCGCCGCGCTCGACAGCTGCAACACCCCGCGCTGATCGGCGACGTAGACCGTCGACGGGTTGGCCACCACGGTGGACACCGGCGAGACGACGTTGCGGCCCGGCGCGTCGGAGTTCACCCCGTCGAGGTTGACATACGACACCGGATGCTGCGGATCGGTGCGGCTGACCACGATGTCGTCGCCGGTGCGCCACGACAGCGACACCACCGACGAGCCGAGCCCGAAGCCGAGCCGGCGCGGGTACGTCAGCGCGTACTCGCCGCCGGGCGTCTGCTCCACGGTCGCCAGAATCACCTGACCGTTCATCACCATCGCGGCCCGCGTGCCGTCCCGCGACAACTGCAACTCGTTGATGGGGCCGGGGAATTTGGTGGTGACCGCAGTTGCGTTGACCGGGATGCGAGCCGGCTGCCCGGAGGCCGCCTCCTGGATCACCCGCACGACGTTGTTGCCGTCGATCACCACCCACACGGCGTTGTCCAACGACCAGCTCGGGCGCGTGATCGTGCGCCCGTCAGTCGCTTCGACCGCTACCCCGCCGACGGGCCCGATCCACAGCGACGCCGTCCCATCAGGCTGGCCACCGCGCAAGGCCACCACCGACGCGACGTCGCGGCCGGTGCGCGACAGCATCGCACCCTTCTGGTCGGGCATCTGACCGAACGACCCGGGCATCCGCGGCGCGTTCTCCCCGTCGACCGACACCAGCGATCCGCCGACCAGCGCATGCAACCCGGCGGCAGCGCCGTCGTCGGCACCGGGGTCGGTGGACGCGACGTCTGTGGCTTCCCAGCCGTTGGCGAACCGGTCGTCAAGGGCCGCGCCATCGGCGTCGATCACATACGGCCCGGTGATGCCGGCCCGGGCGAAGGTCCAAATGATCTGCGCCGCAACCAATTGCCTGCTGTGCGGGTCGGTGGTCGACAGTGCTTCCAGCTCGACGCGCGCGCCCCCGTAGCCCCGGCCGATCCCGGTCTTGCCGCCGTCGGCCCGCGTCACCGGCCCGCGCAGCCTCAGCGGCGAGGCCAGCATGTTGCGCACCGAGTTGGTCATCTCCGGGCGCGGCCCGGCGATCAGCTTGCTCATCAGCTCGGTGGGCAGCTGGTCCGGGTCGGACACCGCGACATAACGAGGATCGGGGACGACGGTCTTGCCGGTCGGGTCGGCGAAGTACAGGTTGTGCCGCTTATAGGTTTCCTGGAACTGCTGCCAGTCCAGGAACACGCCGTTGGGCAGCCGTTCGATGCGCCAGCCGCCGGTCGTCTTGACCAACTCGATCGGCCCGGGGTCGGGCAGGGCTCCCTCGCCGGTTTCGAACACCCCGATGTCGGAGAGCGACCCGAGGATGTCGGCTCGCATGTTGACCGAAACACGGTCGGCGCTTCGGGTTTCGACGAACACGACCTTGTCGATCAGCAGCGCGCTGCCGGCGTCGTCCCAGCCACGTGACGCCGACTCGGTCAGGAACTGGCGCGCCGCCAGGTGCCGGCTGGCCGGGTCCGCCGTGGCCTTGAGGAACTCGCGCAACAGCACGTCGGGGTCCATGCCCGGGGTGGGCTTCGGCAGGCTCGGCGGGGCCGATCTCTCGACGGTGCCGATGGCTTGCGGCGCCGACGACGACGGGACGCCGGCGCATCCGGACACGGTCAGCGCGAGTAGAAGTGCGACGGCCGCGAGGCGTCTCATACGCTTTCCGCCGGCTCGCGCTGCCGCGGGGTGCGGCGCGCAGTGCCTTTTGGCGCAACCGGTGGCGCCGACGGTTTCAACGGAAGCGGGCTCGTCGTCACCTTGTGGCCACGAACCAACGGCAGCGTCAACCGGAAGCACGCGCCGTTGCCGGGCTCACCCCACGCCTCGAGCCGGCCCTGGTGCAGGCGGGCGTCCTCGATGCTGATGGCCAGCCCCAGCCCGGTCCCGCCGGACCGCCGCACCCGCGACGGGTCCGAGCGCCAGAACCGGCTGAACACCAGCTTCTCCTCACCGGGCCGCAGCCCGACCCCGAAATCGCGGACCGTGACGGCGACCGTGTCGACGTCGTCGGCCATCCGGATCTTCACGGGCTTGTTCTCGGCGTGGTCGATCGCGTTGGCGATCAGGTTGCGCAGGATCCGCTCGACACGACGCGGGTCGACCTCGGCGATCACCTCGTGGTCGGGCATTTCCACCTCGACGTCGACGCCGGCGTCGTCGCCGAGATGACCGACGTTGTCGAGCGCGCTGCGCACGGTCGCCCGCAGATCCACCTGCTCCACGGACAGCTCGGCGACGCCCGCGTCGTGGCGGGAGATCTCGAGCAGGTCGTTCAGAAGCGTCTCGAAGCGGTCCAGCTCGCTGACCATCAACTCGGTGGACCGGCGCAGCGACGGGTCGAGATCCTCGCTGTGGTCGTAGATGAGGTCGGCGGCCATCCGCACTGTGGTCAGCGGCGTGCGCAGCTCGTGGCTCACGTCGGAGGTGAACCGCCGCTGCAGGTTGCCGAACTCCTCCAGTTGGGTGATCTGTCGCGACAGGCTTTCGGCCATGTCGTTGAACGACACCGCAAGTCGTGCCATGTCGTCCTCGCCGCGCACGGGCATCCGTTCGGTGAGATGTCCTTCGGCGAACCGCTCGGCTATCCGCGACGCCGACCGCACCGGCTGCACCACCTGCCGCGAGACGACCAGCGCAATCGCGGCGAGCAGCACCAGCAAGACGAGCCCGCCCGTCAGCATGGTTCCGCGAACCAGCGCGATCGTGCTCTCCTCACTGGTGAGCGGGTAGATCAGGTAGAGCTCGAGCGCCGAGACGGGACCCGTCGTGGGACTGCCGATGATCAGCGCCCGGCCGTTGAACCCGTCGGTGTGCACGGTGGCGTACTGGTAGCTGACCTGTCCGGCCTTGACGAAATCGCGCAGCGACTCGGGCACCTGCGACACCGGCCCGGCGGAGGTGGCCGCGCGCGGGCCGTCGCCGGGCACCACGAGCACGGCGTCGAACGCGCCGGCCAATGCGCTGCCCGCGCCGGGATCGGTCTTGCGGTCGATGAGCGTGTTGCGCGCCAGCTGCAGGCTGCTGTCCAAAGAGCGGCTCTCTTCGCCGCCGACGATCCCGCTGACGGTGTTGCGGGCGTGGTCGATCTCCTCGGTCGCGGCGCGCACCTTGGCGTCGAGCACACGATCGGTGATCTGGCTGGTCAACACGAAACCGAGAGCCATGATCACGAGCAGCGACAAGCCCAGAGTCAGGGTCACCACCCGCAGCTGCAGCGATCGGCGCCACGCCAGACCCACCGCTCGACTCAACGCACTCAGCCCGCGCAGCAGTGGACCAGAACGCCCCCACCAGCGACCCCGAATACGCCGCTTCGAGCTCCAGATCACGGCGACCGCCGAGCGGTCAGTATCACGGCGACCGCCGAGCGGTCAAAATCACGGTGGTCCGGCCTTGTATCCCACTCCTCGAACGGTCAGCACCACTTGCGGGTTCTCAGGATCCTTCTCGACCTTGGCCCGAAGCCGCTGAACGTGCACGTTCACCAGACGGGTATCGGCGGGATGCCGGTACCCCCACACCTGTTCGAGCAGCACATCACGAGTAAACACCTGCCGCGGTTTGCGCGCCAACGCCACCAGCAGGTCGAACTCCAGTGGTGTGAGCGAGATCTGCTCGCCAAGCCGGGTCACCTTGTGAGCCGGGACGTCGATGTCGACGTCGCCGATCGAGAGCATCTCGGCGGGCTCGTCATCGTTGCGGCGCAGCCGGGCGCGCACACGCGCGACCAGTTCTTTGGGCTTGAACGGCTTCATCACGTAGTCGTCGGCGCCGGACTCCAGGCCGAGCACCACGTCCACGGTGTCGGTCTTCGCGGTCAGCATCACGATCGGCACGCCGGAGTCGGCCCGCAGCACGCGGCACACATCGATGCCGTTCATGCCGGGCAACATCAAGTCCAGCAGCACCAGATCGGGGCGCAGCTCGCGGACCGCGGTCAGAGCCTGGCTGCCGTCGCCGATCACTGCCGTGTCGAAACCCTCCCCTCGCAACACGATGGTGAGCATTTCGGCGAGCGACGGATCGTCGTCGACCACAAGAATCCTTTGCCTCATGGTGTCCATGGTGTCACCAGATCGGGATAAATCACGGCTACCACACGGGCGTTTTGCGTGGAAGCGACTCACCTTATTCGCCGGAAAGACGCAAAATCCCCTCAGCCGGGCTTGCCCGGGGCGCTTTTGCGTCCACTCACGGCACGAGGGTTGCGGCCAAAGCCGCGGCGTCGACGTCTGGACCCGCGATCTGCCAGGCTCCGCCGAAGCCCGCCGCGGCCAACGCCGAGTACACCTCGCCGGTGCGGCGCTGCAGTTCGTCGTCGCGTTCGTACACATCACGAGTGCGCGCCGGCTCGTCTCGTTCGCGGTGGCGGGCGCGATCGGCGGCGAGCCCGGCGGGCACCTCGAGCAGCACCTGCCAGTCCGGGGCGGGCATGCGCAGCCGGTCGTACTCGAGATGGCGCACCCATTCGACGACCTCTCCGGTCGCGCCCTGGCTCAGGCGCGCGGCGCTGTACGCGGCGTTGGACGCGACGTAGCGGTCGAGGATCAGGACGTCGTAGGCGGCGCGCAGATGCCCGATCTCCTCGCGGGCACCGGCGCGGTCGAGCGCAAACAGGACGGCCATCGCATACACCGACGAGGCGAGATCGCCGTGCTCACCGTGCAGCGCCTCCGCCGCCAGGTCGGCGGCCACCGAATGGGTGTAGCGCGGGAACGACAGACTGGCCACCGACTTGTGGTTGCTTTCGAACGCCGCGCGCAAGCCGCCGCACAATGTGCGCTTGCCGGCGCCGTCAACTCCTTCGATCGCGATCACCACGCCGTGCACACCACTATCCAATCGCGAAACTGCGTTCGGCGACCGGCTCTCCCGCGAAATGC
This sequence comes from uncultured Actinomycetota bacterium, assembly GCA_963744085.1. Classification (GTDB taxonomy): domain Bacteria; phylum Actinomycetota; class Actinomycetes; order Mycobacteriales; family Mycobacteriaceae; genus Mycobacterium. The sequence continues at coordinate 522,803 of CAVUSK010000002.1, read as the reverse complement.
GTTACGGAACACAGTTTCGCGGGCAGCCTAGAACTGGCCGCAGTTTGGTGCGGTGGGCTTCCCGTTGAAGCGGTCGGCGATCCACTGCATGGCGGCCTCGCCGTCCACCAGCATCGGCAGCGCGTGGTTGACGACGAGCTTGTTGAGGAACGGCGGCTCCTCGTTGGTGCGGAACTCGACGTCGGCGCCCTGGGCGCACCAGTCGCGGCCGAGCTGGTTGGCACCGGTCCATGGCACCAGCGGGTCGTAACGGTTGCTGTTGATCAACACCGGCGCGTTCGGCTTGAAGCGGCCGATCCTCTGCTCGTCGAACAGGCTTTTGAACGGTTCCTCGTTCACCAGTTGGTTGATGTCCTGGTTGAAGTAGGGCTGCAGGTGACGAAACATGAAGTTGAAGATGGTCTCGGCGACGCACTGGTCCTGGACTTTGTTGAGCAAGTCCTCGCCGCGGGGAGTGAGGGTCGCGCGGATCGCGGCCTCGTCTTCGGGGTAGGCGGCGATGACGGAGTTGAGCGCGTACCCGACGGCTCCGACCAGAGCGCTGCCGTCAGCATACGGAAACAGCTCCTTCAGATCGGCCGGCGGCGCGCCGGCGTACGTTCCTGCGATGTTGAGCTCGGGGGCGTACTGCGACGCCAGTTCCGCCGCCGACGCTGCCGCGCCACCACCCTGCGAGTAGCCCCAAAACGCCACGGGCCCATCGGGTTTCAGCGACGTGTCGGGCAGCTTCTGGGCCGCGCGGGCGGCGTCGAGCATGGCGTTGCCCTCGGCGACTCGGTTCACGTAGGTGTGCACCCCCGGCGTGCCCAGCCCCTGGTAGTCGGTCATCACGATTGCGAAGCCACGCGCGACCATCGTCGAAACGAACAGCTCTTCGTAGTTGAACGCGACGTCGGCAAGTGGCGACCAGTGGATGCCCTGGTTGAACTGCCGCGACGGCGCGCACTGGTCGCCCTGGCCCTGCGTGCCGGGCCCGTAGACGATCAGTGGGCGCGGGCCGTTGCCCGGCCAGTCGTTGTACGGATCGAAGTAGGTGCCCGTCACGACATCCGGGTTGCCGCGAGCGTCGGTGCTGCGGTACATGATTCGCGTGCCGGTCGCCATGATCGCGCCGAGCTGGCCCGACGGTTCCAGCACCAGCCGTGACGGCTCGCTGCGGATCAGATCGCCGGGCTGACCCGGCGGCAGCGGATCGGGCGGCGTGTAGAACTCGGTGTACTGGTCCTCGTTGAAGTAGGGGTCATGGCTGCGGTCGGCATGCGCCAGGGGCGCAACTCCCGCGAGTAGAGCGACAAGGACGACGAACCCCACCAATGCCCGACCCACGGCGGGGAATCTAGCGCCGACACGGCTTGGTGGCAATCAGTCCAGCGCCGCGACGGCCGCCTTCAGCTTCGGCATCGTCTGCGTGAGCAACTCCAGGCTCTTCCAAGCCTCCTCGGGCGAAAGGCCGCCCAGCAACGGCTGAAATGAGAAGACCGACCGGTCCGGCATATCAGCCACCTTTTCCAGGAGGTCGTCTGGAGTCCACGCCGCGAACAGCCCGGCCTGCCGCAGCACGGCAGGGTCGTTCAATCCCTTGAACGGCGAGTTCGAGGCCCCACTTTCCTGCGCTTCCTGCTCGGCCCACTTGGCGTACTCGGTGATCACATGGATCGCGTGCCGTTCGATCGCCGCCCAGCCCTGATCGGGGTCCTCGCAAAGATGGATGCTGAGCGGCACGGGTCCCGGCCGGAAGTACGGGCCGGGCTGCTGTCCCAGTCGGGCGCACTCGTCGAGATAGACGTCCACCAGGTCCGACCTGATCGGCCCGAAGCCGACGCCGAAGCGCGCCGCGCGCTTTGCGGATGCCGGGACACCCCCGCCGACCATGATGATGTCCTCCGGCTTCTGCACCGGCAGCGGCCGGACGTACACCGGGCGACCGTCGACCTCGAACCGCTCGCCACGCAGGGCGCGCAGGATCGTCTCGATACCCGAATCCATCAGCCGCGCACGGTCTTTCAGCGACTTGCCGAACATCGCGAATTCGAACGGCACGTAGCCGGCGCCGAGAATGACGTTCATCCGCCCATTGGAGATCAGATCGGTGACGGCGATCTGCTCGGCAACCATCACCGGATCGTGCAGCGGCAGGAGCACCGCCGACAGACGGAGGCGAACGTTGTTCGTCACTGCCGCCATGGCCGCCGCGAGCGTGAAGGGTTGCGGGAGATAGCCGTCGTCGGAGCCGTGATGCTCCATCAGGCCGATGAAGTCGACACCGATCTCGTCGGCGAAGGCGGCCATCTCGATCGCGGCGCGGTAAAGCTCGTTGGTCGGCGTGGCCCAGTGCGGTGCGCGCATGTCGAACGACACCGCCGTCTGAACGTCCCTCATGGTTCTCAGCCAATCCCGGCCACAGGCTCAGTAGCGGTAGTGCTCCGGCTTGAACGGCCCGTCGACGTCGACGTTGATGTACTCGGCCTGCTCCTTGGTCAGCTTCGTCAGCTGGCCCCCGAGCGCCTCGACGTGGATGCGGGCCACCTTCTCGTCCAGCTTCTTGGGCAGCCGGTAGACCTCGTTGTCGTATTCGTCGTTCTTGGTCCACAGCTCGATCTGGGCGATCACCTGATTGGAGAAGCTGTTGCTCATCACGAACGACGGGTGACCAGTCGCGTTGCCGAGGTTCAGCAGCCGGCCCTCGCTCAGCACGATGATGGAGTGCCCGTCGCCGAACACGAATTCGTCGACCTGCGGCTTGATATTGATGCGGTGGACATCGGAAGCCCGTTCCAGCGCAGCGATTTGGATCTCGTCGTCGAAGTGGCCGATGTTGCCGAGGATCGCCTTGTCCTTCATCGCGCGCATGTGCTCGAGCGTGATGATGTCCTTGTTGCCGGTCGCGGTGATGACGATGTCGGCGTCGCCGATGGCCTCGTCGACGGTCTTCACGTCGAAGCCCTCCATCAACGCCTGCAGCGCGTTGATCGGGTCGATCTCGGTGACGGTGACGCGGGCGCCCTGCCCCTTGAGCGACTCCGCGCAACCCTTGCCCACGTCGCCGAAGCCGCAGATCAGCACGTTCTTACCGCCGATCAGGACGTCGGTGCCGCGGTTGATGCCGTCGATCAACGAGTGCCGGGTGCCGTACTTGTTGTCGAACTTGCTCTTGGTCACCGAGTCGTTGACGTTGATCGCGGGGAATGCGAGCTCGCCGGCGGCGGCGAACTGGTAGAGCCGCAGCACGCCGGTGGTGGTCTCCTCGGTGACACCCTTGACCGACTCGGCGATCTTCGTCCACTTGTTCTTGTCGGTTTCGAACCGCTCACGCAGCAGCGACAGGAAGACCTTCCACTCCGTGGGGTCGTCATCCTCGGCGGGCGGCACCACGCCGGCCTTCTCGTACTCGGCGCCGCGCAACACCAGCATGGTCGCGTCGCCGCCGTCGTCGAGGATCATGTTGGCGGGTGCACCGGGCCACGTCAGCATCTGCTCGGCGGCCCACCAGTACTCCTCGAGCGATTCGCCCTTCCAGGCGAATACCGACACGCCCAACGGCTCCTCCGGAGTGCCGTTCGGGCCGACGACGGCGGCTGCGGCCGCGTGGTCCTGGGTGGAGAAGATGTTGCAGGACGCCCACCGCACCTCGGCACCCAGCGCGACGAGCGTCTCGATCAAGACTGCGGTCTGCACCGTCATGTGCAGCGAGCCGGAAATCCGCGCACCCTTCAGGGGCATCACCTCGGCGTATTCTCGCCGCAGCGACATCAAACCCGGCATCTCGTGCTCGGCCAGCCGGATCTCCTTGCGGCCGAATTCGGCCAGCGACAGGTCGGCCACCTTGAAGTCGATGCCGTTGCGGGCATCTGCCTTTAGTTGTGCGGCGGCCTGTTTCTCGGTAGTCGTCATCTGTGTTCCTTCGTCTGCGCGCACGCCAATTACTTAGCCTGCTTACACATCAGTCTCGGCGGGCGCCACGCCCGAATTCGGTTCGATCACACCGTAGCGTTCGGCGAACGGCGTCATCAGGCGGGCCAAGTCGTCGGCCACGTCGTGATCGGACTCGGGGGGCATCGACACGTAGCTGAGGCACAGTCGCACGATGGCGCGGGCCAGCACTCCGGCGTCCTCAACGGAGTGCTGGACCCAGCTGTCGGCGAACGACCTGGTCAGCCGCTGCGAACAGTGGGTGATGATCGGCGCGCTGTCGACGGTGATCAGCTGCAGCAGGTCGGGCTTGGCCTCGCCGTTAAGCAGCGAGATGACGAGCGGGTCCGACGCCGACTCGGTGAAGAATGCCCGGAATCCCTGCACGAACGCCGCGTAGATGTTGCCTTCGTTCTGCTGGATCTGGGCGTCGATGACGTCGACGAGCCGGTCCGCCAGCCGCAGCGCGTATCCCTGGGCCAGCCCCTGCCGGGACCCGAACTCGTTGTAGATGGTCTGGCGACTGATGCCTGCGGCCCGGGCCACGTCGGCCAGCGTGATCGCGGACCAGTCCCGGGTCAGCAGAAGATCCCGCATGCCGTCGAGGATCGAGTCGCGTAGCAGCACTCGCGACGCCTCGGCATACGGGACCCGCTGCCTTGGTTGCACAGGCGCGACACTATCTGTTCGTGTCGCTTCGCTTGCCCGGGCCGCCGTCACGAACGGGCAACCTCCACCATCTCGAAATCTGCCTTCGCCGCGCCGCAGTCCGGGCAACTCCAGTCGTCGGGGATGTCGTCCCAGCGGGTGCCGGCCGCGATGCCGTCCTCCGGCCAGCCCAGCGCCTCGTCGTATTCGAAGCCGCACTGGAAGCAGCGGAACAGTTTGTAATCCACGTCATTTCCTCTCTGGTCTCGGGTGGTCAGACAATTTCGAAGTCGAACTTTTCCCGCACTCCGCAGTCCGGGCAGCACCAGTCGTCGGGGACATCGCCCCAGCTGGTATCCGCCGGAAACCCTTCTCGCGGAGCGCCTTTGGCTTCGTCGTAGACGTAGCCGCAGCCCGGGCAACGATAGGCGCTCATGGGGCGACGCCATACTTGGCGAGCAGCTTCGCCCTCTTCGGCGGGTGCAGATTCGCCTTGGTGATGTCGCCGTCGTAATGCGCGAGCACCCGCGGGTCCATCACCTTGCGCCATAGCGGCGGCACCAACGTCAGCAGGATCATGCTGGCGTATCCGCTGGGCAGATTCGGTGCGCCGTCGAAGCTGCGCAATGTCTGGTAGCGCCGAGTCGGGTTGGCGTGATGGTCGCTGTGCCGCTGCAGGTGGTACAGGAAGACATTGGTCACGACGTGATCGGAGTTCCAGCTGTGCCGGGGCGTGCATCGCTCGTAGCGGCCGCGTGCCGAGTTCGACCCTCTTTGCGCGAGCGGCTCATCGACCTTCTGCCGGAGCAGCCCGTAGTGCTCGAGGTAGTTCACGGCCTCCAGCAGGGAGAACCCGAGGACCGCCTGAATCACGATGAACGGGATCAGCGCCCAGCCGAACACCGCCAGCAGCAGCACACCCCACAGCACCACCGACATCAGCCACGCGTTCAGAACGTCGTTGCGAATGTTCAACGGGCTCTTGCCGAGCCGACGCATGCGCACGGCCTCCAGCTCCCACGACGAGCGCAGGCTGCCCCAGACAGAGCGCGGCAGGAAAGCCCAGAACGTCTCGCCCATCCGCGAGCTGGCCGGGTCCTCAGGCGTCGCGACGCGCACGTGGTGGCCGCGGTTGTGCTCGATGAAGAAGTGGCCGTAAAACGTCTGCGAGAGGGTGATCTTGGAAAGCCAGCGCTCCAGTGAATCCCTCTTGTGTCCCAGCTCGTGAGCGGTGTTGATGCCGACACCGCCGAGCACGCCGACCGACAGTGCCACACCGAGCTTGCCGATCACGCCCAGTGGCCCGTCGTAGCCGAGCCAGCTGACGCTGTCCGCGGTGAACAGATAGGCGCCGAACACCACACTGGCGAACTGGAACGGGAGGAACGCGTACGTGCAGTACCGGTAGTACTTGTCGTTTTCCAGCTTCTCCATGACCTCGTCGGGCGGGTTCTGCCCGTCCGGGCCGAACCGCAGATCCAGCACCGGCAGCAGTACGAAGAGCAGCAGCGGACCGATCCACAGCAACCCCTGCGAGGCCGTCTGCCAGCCCTGCTGGTTCATCGCCCAGATCACCGGCAGGACCACCAACAGGGCCGTCGGGGCGACCAGCCCCACAAACCACAGGTGCCGCTTCTTATCACGCCATTCCTGCGCGACGGGTTCAACCGCGTTGTCGAGCGCTGCCTTCTGCTCTTCGCGCAAGGGGCTCATCGCCGCTTTCTGCTCTTCGCGCAAGCGGCTCATCGCTGTCACGATCGCAAACCTCCTCAAAGACGAATGTCACCGAACGAGGTTTACTTTAGACAGTATTTTGTCGTCTGTCTAGACATAGATACCTTATTTGTAAACTAACCGTCCTGCGCGGAGGCCTCGGCTATCCGGCCGGCCAGCACCGAGCGACGCCGCCCGTAGGAGAAGTAGATGGCGATACCGATGACCATCCAGACCGCGAAGCGGATCCAGGTCAGCAGAGTCAGGTTCAGCATCAGCCACAGGCACGCCAAAATCGCCGCGACAGGCAGCGCCGGAACCCACGGCACCCGGAAGTCTCGGTGCAGGTCGCCCCGCGTGCGGCGCAGGATGATCACCCCCGCCGACACCAGCGCGAACGCAAACAGCGTCCCGACGTTCACCATCTCCTCCAGCTTGCCGATCGGGAATACCGAGGCTGCCAGCGCGATCAGCACGCCGACCAGAACCGTTATGCGCACCGGGGTGCCGTGCGAGCCGGTCCGGGCCAGCCGTCGCGGCAACAGGCCGTCGCGCGACATCGCGAACAGCACCCGGGTCTGGCCGAGCATCAGCACCATCACGACCGTCGTCAGCCCGGCCAGCGCCCCGATCGAGATGACCTCCGCAGCCCACGTCACGCCGTTGGCCTTGAACGCCGTCGCGAGGTTGGCGTGGCCACCGGCCTCGTCGGCGAGTTGTGTGTAGTGCACCATGCCCGACAGCACGATGGACACGGCGACGTACAACACGGTGACGATCGCGAGCGTGGCCAGGATGCCGCGAGGCACGTCGCGCTGAGGATTCTTGGTCTCCTCGGCGGTCGTGGCCACGACGTCGAACCCGATGAACGCGAAGAACACGATCGACGCGCCGGCCAGCAGTCCGTACCACCCATAGGTGCTGCCGCCGGCGCCGGTGAGCAGTGAGAACACCGACTGCTCGGTGTCCGAGGTGTCCTGCGCTGGCGGGATGAACGGCGTGTAGTTGGCGGTCTTGATGTAGAACGCCCCCACGACGACCACGAGAAGCACCACCGACACCTTGATCGCGGTGACCGCCGCGCTGAAATTCGCCGACAATTTCGTGCCCATCGCCAACAGCAGGGTCAGCACCCCGATGATCAGCAGCGCACCCCAATCGAGCGTCAACGGGCCGAGATCGGCTGTGCCGCCGGAGAATCCGAATACGGTGCCGAGATAACTGGACCAGCCCTTGGCCACTACCGCCGCCCCGACGGCGAATTCGAGGACCAGGTCCCAACCGATCACCCACGCGATGAATTCACCGAACGTCGCATAGGAGAACGTGTATGCGCTGCCCGCGACCGGCAGCGTGGACGCGAACTCGGCGTAGCACAGTGCGGCAAGGCCACAGGCGACGGCGGCGATCAGAAACGAGACCGAGATGGCCGGGCCGGTGAGGTTTCCGGCAGTCGACGCGGTGATGGTGAAGATGCCCGCACCGACAACCACCGATACCCCGAATACGGTGAGGTCCCACCAGCTCAGGTCTTTTCGTAGCCGGGTCCCGTCTTCGTCGGTGTCTTTGATCGACTGCTCAACCGACTTCGTGCGCAGCTCCATGTCCGCCTCCTTAGGCCGGTGTCAGCTCTTTAGTACTCTGCTCCCCAATGACGTATTGGTCGCTCGGACAAGCCTCGCTCCGTGAATGATGGTCGCTCGGACAAGCCTCGCTCCGTGAATAGTGGAGGCAAACACGCGATTGTCATCGGCGCCAGTATCGCCGGACTGTGTGCGGGCCGCGTGCTGTCGGACTTCTACGACCGGGTCACGCTGTTCGACCGCGACGACCTTCCGGAGCAGCCGGTCAACCGGGCGGCCGTGCCGCAGGGCCGCCACGTTCACATTTTGATGTCCCGCGGTGCGCAGGAGTTCGGCGCCCTTTTCCCGGGTCTGCTCGAAGACATGGTCGCCGCGGGCGTGCCGATCCTCGAAGACCAGCCGGGCTCGATCCATTTCGGCGCGGCCGGACACGTGCTGGGCATACCGACCGAGCTCGAGGAGACGTTCACAACCTACGTGCCGAGCCGGCCGCAACTGGAGTGGCAGATCCGGCGCCGCACCGCATGGCTTCCGAACGTGACGATCGAACAGCGCTCGGTCAGCGCGCCGCGGTTCGACGCCGCTGCGCAGCGGGTTACAGGCATTGAACTGGACAACGGCGAATTCGTCCCCGCAGACCTCGTCGTCGACGCCACCGGCCGCGGTACCCGGCTGCCAGTCTGGTTGAGCGAGTGGGGATTTGAGCGCCCGCACGAGGACACAGTCGACGTCGGCATCGGGTACGCGACCCAGCAGCTGCATATCCCGGACGACCTGATCGAGGAGAAGGTGGTAGTCGCCGGCGCATCGCGGAAGCAGCCGATCGGCATCGGCATGCTCTTCTACGAGGACGGCACCTGGGGCATGACGACGTTCGGGGTAGGCGGGGTCGAGCCGCCGCGCACATTCGCCCAGATGTGCGACGTGGCCGACGTGGTGCTGCCCGAGTATGCCGCCGCGATCCGTGAAGCCGAACCGATCGGCGAGATCGCGTTCCACAAGTACCCGACCAGTCGCTGGCGCCGCTACGACAAGCTGACCCGGTTCCCAACGGGAATCGTGCCGTTCGGCGACGCGGTGGTCAGCTTCAATCCGACCTACGGGCAGGGCATGACGATGACGTCGCTGCAGGCGGGCCACCTGCAGCGGGCGCTTCAATCACCCGACGACGACTTGGCACACCAGCTGAACCGGGCCACCGCCAAGACGACCTACCCCGTATGGACCATGAACGCGATCGGCGATCTGATGTTTCACAACGCCGGCGGGTCGATGCCGCGGTGGTACCGTCCGGTCGGCAGCCTGTTCGAGCAGTTCCTCGGCGCCGCGGAAACCGAACCCGTTCTGGCCGAATGGTTTTTGCGGCGGTTCAGTCTGCTCGACAGCCTGTACATGGTCCCCAACGCCCGGATCCTCGGCCGCGCGGTGCGCCACAACATGCGGTGCTGGATGGCCGAGCGCCGCGAGAAGCGCGCAACCGGACAGCGCGAGGACTACGTGGTCAGGGCGCGATCGAGGTCGGGCTCCAGGTAGATCACCCGCGCGGCGGGGACCGCAGCCCGTATCCGCGCCTCGGCGTCGTCTATCACCCGGGCAACTGTGGCCAAATCGCAGTGCGGCGCCAGCGCGATCTTGGCGCCCACCAGCATCTCGTCCGGACCCAGGTACTGGGTGCGGAGATGAATCACGCGGTCGACGTGTGGTGTTCCCTCGAGCGCCTCGCTAATGGCGCGCTGTTGCTCGCTGGTCGCGCCCTCCCCGATCAGCAGGCTGTGCATCTCGACCATCAGGATCACCGCGATCACGCCGAGCAGCACGCCGATACCGATAGTGCCGATCCCGTCCCAGACGGCATCGCCGGTGATCACAGTCAGGCCGACGCCGATCAGCGCGAAGACCAGGCCGATCAGCGCGCCGGTGTCCTCCAGCAGCACCACGGGCAACTCGGGATTGCGCGATGTGCGGATGAACCGCCACCAGCTGCCCGCACCCTTGAGCGGCCGCGACTCCACCACCGCGGTACGAAAACTATAGGACTCCAACGCAATTGCGACGAACAGAATCGCGACGGCCACCGCCGGCGAGTTGAGTGGCTGCGGATGGGAGATCTTGTGGTAGCCCTCGTAGAGCGCGAACACCGAACCGAGGGTGAACAGCACGAGCGCGACGACGAACGAGTAGAAATACCGGCTGCGACCGTATCCGAACGGGTGCAACCGATCGGCTTCCTTGCGCGCCTGGCGTTGTCCCCACAGCAGCAGGCCCTGGTTGGAGGTGTCGGCCACCGAGTGCACCGACTCCGCCAGCATCGACGAGCTTCCGGTGATCAGGTAACCGATGAACTTCGCCACGGCGATGCCGGCATTGGCCGCCAGCGCCGCGGTGATCGCCCTGGTACTGCCGGCCGTCGACATATCCGGTTCTCCTCGTCTGGACCTAGAGCCCCGTGCTCACCCGGAACAATTCCGCCGGCTGCTCGGCCACGAGCCGAATCGGGCCGTCGTCGGCCGGAACCCAGGCGGCCTGGCCGCGCTCGAGTGTCAGCGACGACGACTTGGCGTGCAGGAGCACGGCACCGTTGGTGCACAACAGCACCTGCGGGCCCTCATGACGCACCGCGGCATCGATCTCGTGGCCGAGGTTTCCGCCGTCGATGCCCAAACGTGAAACGGCGAATTCGTCTGTGGGCACCTCGTAAATCAATTCCGGTCCGTCCCTGCGCATTTCGGGGCGCAGTGACGCCTCGGACACCGGATGGAAGTCCAGAATCCGCAACAGCTCCGGCACGTCCACGTGCTTGGGAGTCAACCCGCCACGTAACACGTTGTCCGAGTTGGCCATTACCTCGATGGCCACACCACGCAGATACGTGTGCAGGTTTCCGGCGGGCAGGAAGATGGCCTCCCCCGGGCTCAGGTGCATCCTGTTGAGCAGGAGCGCCGCCAGCACACCCGCATCCCCGGGATACCGCTCACCCAGCTCGAGCACCGCCTTGGCCTCGTCAGCGAAATCCGCGGCACCCGAACGGAGATAGTTGATCGCTCCGTCGAGCACCATGGGAACCAGGACGTCCAGGTCGGGCTGCGGCGCGGTGATCCAGGTGGTGAACAACGCCCGCAATCCGTCGGCATCGGGCTGACCGTTCAGCAGTTCGATGTATGGGTCGAGGTCGGACACCGCCAGCGCCTTCATCAGCGCGATGGTGCGAGACACGTCGCGGAAGCCGGCCAGCGCCTCGAATGACTCCAGCGCGATCACGAGCTCCGGCTTGTGGCTGCGGTCACGGTAGTTGCGCATGGGCGATGAAATCGGGATGCCCAGGCGCTCCTCACGGTCGAATCCCTCGGCGGCCTGCTGCGCACTCGGATGCGCCTGCAGCGACAGCGGCTCGTCGGCCGCGAGCACCTTGACCAAGAACGGGAGGCGGTCGCCGAACCGGTCGACGATCGCGGCGCCGAGCTGGCCCTCGGGGTCGGTGGTCAGGGTGTCGAGCAGCGAGCGCTCTGCCCCTTCGGTCTGCAGCCAAGCCGGATCGCCGGGGTGCGCACCGAACCACAGCTCCGCCTCAGGATGTGGTGTGGGCGTTGGCCTTCCAGTGAAATCCGCGATCGCCGTACGTGACCCCCACGCATACGTTCGCACTGCGCCGCGTAACAGATTCACGTCGCTAACCCCGAATCAATCGCAGATATACGGCAGCCATTTCCAAGCGCACCGCCAGCACGGCCAGCTGCACATCAGCACTGCCGATCCCCACCGCACCGGGATCGGCGATGTCTTCGGCGCCGACCAGATCAACGTCGTCGAGCCCTGCCGTTCGGGCCGCCACCACCGGCCGCTCGTCGTTGAGCGTCAACGCCAGCACACGTAGGCGGTCCGGCAGCGGCCCGTCGATCTGCTCGTCGTGAAACAGCGAGTCAGGCGAATCTGTCACGGTGCCAGACATACCCGCTTGCAGCGCGATAACCACATCGGCCAGCCCTCCCGCCGCCACGACCGCGCCCGCCACCCGCATCATTACAGCGCTGCCGTGGTGCGCCAATGCCAGCGCCGCCGCCGAATCGGCGGCGAGCACCACCCGACGCGAGACCATCCGCGCCGCCAGCGCCTTGGCCGGGTTGGTGAACAGCTCGCGGCCCGCACTGCTGCGCAGCACCTCCGCGTCGAGTTCGTTCGCCAGCGCACCGACGTCCACCCGCACCGAATCGTCGACGGTCGCAAGCGCGGCCAACCCGGCCGCCAGATACCTGGTCAGACCGAACGCGTCGTCGAGCGGCAACCGCGGCGCCAGCACCGCCGCCCGCCCGGCCGCGGCATCGCGCAACGGGCCCTCGAACGGCGCCACCACGACCACCCGCGCACCCCGCCGCGCGGCCGTCGACGCCGCCGCCGCGAGCGCGGGATCACCGGGGTCGTCGCCCGCCACCGCAACCACGTCCAGCGGCCCGACCCACGGCGGCGCACTGGCGGCCACCACGATCGGCGCGCCCGCGACGTGCCCCACGAGCGCCGACAACATGCGCCCTGCGGTGGCGGCGGTGCCGCGGCCCGCGACCCAGATCACCGTGCGCGGCAGCGGGCCCGCCAAAGACGCGAGCGCACCCTCCTCGACCGCTTCGGCGATGGCGCGGACATGCGCACCGGAGGTCGACACCGCCCGGAGCAAGCCTGCGTGGTCGGCGGCGACAAGGCCGTCGGCGTCTTCGAGGTCGATTGCCGATTGGGTGGCGCTCACGTGGAAGCGCCTGCGTGAGAGGTGATTTCGGCCGCGATCTTCTCGACGACCTCGTCGAGGATCTCCTTTGTGCGGGCTTCCGCGTTCAGCCGCAGCAGCGGTTCGGTGTTAGACATTCGGATGTTGAACCACGTGCCCTCACCCAAATCGACTGTCACACCGTCCAGATGGTCGATCGACACGATCTGATTGGCGAACGATTTAAGCACAGCGTCGGTACACGCCTTCGCATCCGCGACCGTGAAGTTGATCTCGCCGGAGGGTTCGTAGCGCTGATAGTCCGCCATCAACTCCGACAGGGGCCGGTCCTGTTCGCTCAGCGCCGCGAGCAGGTGCAGCGCGGCGAGCATGCCGGAGTCAGCGCCCCAGAAGTCGCGGAAATAGTAGTGCGCGGAGTGCTCGCCGCCGAAGATCGCTCCGGTGTCGGCCATCAGTGCCTTGATGTAGGAGTGCCCGACGCATGAACGCAGCGGAGTTCCGCCCCGCTCGCGCACCAACTCAGGAACGGCGCGCGAGGTGATCAGGTTGTGGATCACGGTGGCACCGATCTCGCGCTGCAGCTCGCGCGCGGCCACCAGCGCGGCGACGGCTGACGGCGACACCGGCTCGCCGAGCTCGTCGACGACGAAGCAGCGGTCGGCGTCGCCGTCGAAGGCCAGCCCGATGTCGGCGCGCCTCGCGCGGACCTCCTTCTGCAGGTCCACCAGGTTGGCCGGATCAAGCGGGTTGGCTTCGTGATTGGGAAAGCTGCCGTCGAGTTCGAAGTACAACGGCTCGACGGTGATCGATGGGATCGGGCCCAACACCGCCGGGGCGGTGTGGCCCGCCATTCCGTTGCCCGCGTCGACCACCACCCGCAGTGGCTGCATGCCCTCGAGGTTCACCAGCGATCGCAGGAACTCGCCGTAGTCGGCCAACACGTCGCGGTCCGTGATGTGACCGGACGGGCCGTCGTAGGTGGGCACCCCGGCGATCACGTCCTCGGTGATCTGAATCAGCCCGGTGTCGCGGCCGACGGGTTTCGCGCCGGCCCTGCACAGCTTGATGCCGTTGTAGGCCGCGGGGTTGTGGCTGGCCGTGAACATCGCGCCCGGGCAGTCGAGACGGCCGGACGCGAAGTACAGCTGGTCGGTGGACGCCAACCCAATTCGCACCACGTCGAGACCCTGGCTGGTGACCCCGGCGGCGAACGCCGCGGCCAGCGCGGGCGAGCTCTCCCGCATGTCATGGCCGACGGCGACCCTGTCAGCTCCGGAGCCCTTTTCGCGCAGCAACCGCGCGAACGCCGCCCCGACATCGGTGGCAAACGATTCGTCGATTTCGTCGCCGACCAAGCCGCGCACGTCGTAGGCCTTGATCACGCGGTGAACCACCGCAGCGGGCCGAGACATGATGAAGGCTGACTCCTGGTCGAGATCGCGACTGTCGGTGGCCAGCCTAGCCGTTGGCGACGACGCCGAGGCGGCCCTCTACTGGGGAGGGTCGGGCAGCACGCGCAGGTGACCGCGGCGCCGGCCCACCGTCGTGGAGTGAGTCGGCGGCGGTGCGAGAACGGCGCCGTTGGTTCCGACGGGCGCGCCGTTGACGGGGCCGGAGAAGTCGTCGAGCGCCGCGCTTCCCCTGCTTCCCATCACCAGGCTTTCTCGGCTGCCGTCCCGGGTCTCCCGCACGGCATCGGCCAGCGCCACGAGGTCGTCCTCGTCGGGGCTCGACGGCAGCGGGCCCGCGTGGCGGACCAGCTCCCAGCCGCGCGGCGCGGTGATCCGTCCGGCGTGGGCCACGCAGAGGTCCCAGGAATGCGGTTCGGGCGCGGTCGCCAGCGGCCCGACCACCGCGGTCGAGTCGGAGTAGACGAACGTCAACGTCGCCACCGCATAGTTCGGGCACCCGGGCCGGCAACACCGACGGGGAACGTTCACGTCGGACACGCTATCGCGCAGCACCGCTTGCCGACGCCGGACACGCGCACGCCTGGGGCCGAAGATCTCCAACCGTTACGATCGCCGGCGTGCCTGGAAAGCGCGGTACTCGGCGTCACGAGATGCGAGGCCCGCTGTTGCCGCCCACTGTGCCCGGCTGGCGCAGCCGGGCGGAGCGCTTCGACATGGCCGTGCTGGAGGCGTACGAGCCGATCGAGCAGCGTTGGCAGGATCGGGTGTCGGCGCTCGACGTTGCGGTCGATGAGATACCGCGCATCTCGCCGAAAGATCCTGACAGCGTGCAATGGCCGCCGGAGGTGGTCGCCGACGGCCCCATCGCACTGGCCCGGCTGATCCCCGCGGGCGTGGACGTCCGCGGCAACGCGACTCGGGCGCGAATCGTTCTGTTCCGCAAGCCGATTGAGCGGCGGGCGAAAGACATCGACGAACTGGCGGAGCTTCTTCACGAGCTTCTGGTGGCTCAGGTGGCCACGTATCTTGGCGTCGAACCGTCAGTCATCGACCCGACGATCGACGACCAATGACCGTGGCAGCTAGATGATGCCGCGCTTCAGGCGGCGGCGCTCACGCTCGGAGAGCCCGCCCCAGATGCCGAACCGCTCGTCATGGGCCAACGCGTATTCCAGGCACGCGTCCCGCACCTCGCAGCCCAGGCAGATGCGCTTGGCCTCCCGTGTGGAGCCGCCCTTCTCGGGGAAGAACGCCTCCGGGTCGGTCTGCGCGCACAACGCCCGTTCCTGCCACTCAGGGTCGTCAGGGGTTAGAGGCGGCATGCCAAAAGCATCGGGCACCAGGCTCAAATGAGCGCGTCTCGGGGCATCGGAGATTTCTGCGCCGGAGTTGGTTTGCGGCGGGCCGCCTATAACGCTCAAGCCCAGCCGGATCGGCTGTGGGAAATCCACGTGCTCGTAAGGCATTTCGCCTCCTCACCTGTGATCGCAGTTAGTTGTGGAATGTCGCCCACTATTCAGTCCAAATTCGAACAAGTGATCGAATCTCGGTCTGCGGCACCGGAACCGGGAGGCCAACCGGGAAATGACACTCATGTGATTACACACTTGTCAGCAGGCCCGGTCAAGCGTTAGAACCAAAATTCATATCATCTTGTGATGACAATTGGCCGCGTCGTTACCGCGGCGTGTCGCAGAGTCGACCACCGGCTTAGTGTCAGCACACGATGAGCGCTTGCACGAATAGTAGGTAGAAGGCTGACGATGAGCGCTTGCGCGAAGAGAAAAAGGCGGACGTGAAGGTCACCGTTCTTGTCGGCGGAGTCGGCGGGGCGCGTTTCCTGCTGGGCGTTCAGCACCTGCTCGGGTTGGGCCAATTCGCCTCCGACAGCGCTGCGGCCGGTGGGTCACTGACCGCGGTCGTCAACATCGGCGACGACGCGTGGATGTACGGGGTGCGCATCTGCCCGGATCTCGACACCTGCATGTACACCCTCGGCGGCGGCATCGACCCCGAGCGGGGCTGGGGGCACGCGAACGAAACCTGGCACGCGAAGGAGGAATTAGCCGCCTACGGCGTGCAGCCCGACTGGTTCGGGCTCGGGGACCGAGACCTGGCCACCCACCTGGTGCGCAGCCAGATGCTGCGGGCCGGCTACCCGCTGTCAGCGGTGACCGAGGCGCTGTGCCGGCGCTGGTCGCCCGGTGCCACGCTGCTGCCGGCCAGCGACGACCGCAGCGAAACCCACGTCGTCATCACCGATCCCGGCCCAGGCGAGACGGCCGGCACGCAGCGCGCGATCCACTTCCAGGAGTGGTGGGTGCGGTACCGGGCCCAGGTGCCCACCCACAGCTTCGCGTTCATCGGCGCGGACAACGCCACCGCAGGACCGGACGTGGTCGACGCGATCGAATCCGCCGACGTGGTCTTCGTCGCGCCGTCCAACCCGGTGGTGTCCATCGGCGCAATCCTCGCGATACCCGGTGTGCGCGCGGCGCTGCGGTCGACGCCCGCCCCGGTGATCGGGTACTCCCCCATCGTGAGCGGAAAACCGTTGCGCGGCATGGCCGATGAGTGCCTGCGGGTGATTGGGTTACCCACCACGTCGGAGGCGGTTGGCGGGTACTACGGGGCCCGCGCGAACGTCGGGATACTCGACGGCTGGCTGATCCATGAGCACGACGTCGCCGACATCCCGGGCGTCGCCGTCCGCTCGGTTCCGCTGCTGATGACCGACCCGGCCACGACGGCTGAGATGGTGCGCAGCGGCTTAGAAATTGCGGGGCGATGGCCGTCGATCAAATCGGGCCCGCGGTCATGACGGAGCACGGGTCCGCGTCGCGCGTCGAGCTGCTGCCGGTGCCCGGGCTGCCCGAGTTCCGCCCCGGCGATGACTTGGCGGCCGCGTTGGCGACAGCAGCGCCGTGGCTTCGTGACGGCGATGTCGTAGTAATCACCAGCAAGGTGGTGTCCAAGTGCGAGGGCCGCATCGTGCCCGCGCCCGCCGACCCGGAGGCCCGGGACGACTTGCGGCGCAAGCTGATCGATGCGGAGGCCGTCCGCGTGTTGGCACGCAAGGGCAAGACACTGATCACCGAGAACGCTCTGGGTCTCGTGCAGGCGGCGGCCGGAGTCGACGGGTCCAACGTCGGCTCGGCCGAACTCGCGCTGCTGCCTGTCGACCCGGACGCCAGCGCCGCGACACTGCGCTCCCGGCTGCGAGACGAGCTCGGCGTCACCATCGGCGTGCTGATCACCGACACCATGGGGCGGGCGTGGCGCAACGGGCAGACCGATGTCGCGATCGGCGCGGCGGGTGTGCAAGTTCTGCACGCCTACGCGGGCGCGCACGACGCACACGGCAACGAACTGGTGGTCACCGAGGTCGCGACGGCCGACGAAATCGCAGCAGCCGCCGACCTCGTCAAGGGCAAGCTGACCGGCATTCCGGTCGCGGTGGTGCGCGGCCTGTCGACACGTGACGACGGCTCGAGCGCGTCGAGGCTGATCAGGTCCGGGGAGGAGGACCTGTTCTGGCTCGGCACCGCCGAGGCGCTCGCCGAGGGACGCACACAGGCCGTGCTGCTGCGCCGGTCGGTGCGGCGGTTCGCGCCGCAACCCGTGCCCCCGCAGCTGATCGAGGCCGCCGTCGCCGACGCGCTGACCGCCCCGGCGCCGCACCATACCCGCCCGGTGCGGTTCGTCTGGCTGCGCGACGCAGACCGGCGCACAGCGCTGCTCGACCGGATGAAGGCCCGGTGGCGCGACGACCTCACCCGCGACGGCAAGCCCGGGCCCGCGATCGACACCCGCGTCGGCCGGGGCCAAATTCTCTACGACGCACCCGAGTTAGTGATTCCGTTCCTGGTGCCCGACGGCGCACACCACTACCCCGATCCCGCTCGCACCGAAGCCGAGCACACCATGTTCACCGTCGCCGTGGGTGCGGCCGTTCAGGCGCTTCTGGTGGCGCTGGCCGCCCGGGGGGTGGGCAGCTGCTGGGTTGGCTCGACGATCTTCGCGCCCGACGACGTGCGAGACGAACTCGAATTGCCGTTGCAGTGGGAGCCGTTGGGCGCCATCGCAATTGGGTACCCCGATGAGCCGCTGATACCCCGAGAGCCGCGGCCGCCCGGCGGACTTCTGGTGCAGAAGTGAGCCTGCGTGACTCGGTGATCGCCACGCTTCGCGATTGGCAGCCACCAGATTTGGCGCAACACACGCTTCGGGAAGCCGTGCTGGCCTTCGTGCTCGCGCGCGCCGACGCGTGCCGGCGCGAATGCGAGCCGGGCCACATCACCGCGTCGACGCTGCTGCTCGACGATGACCGGACGCGGGTGCTGCTCACGTTGCATCCGCGGTTCGGTCGCTGGGTTCAGCTCGGCGGGCATTGCGAGGATGGCGACGCCGACATCGTGGCCGCCGCTCGGCGGGAGGCGGTGGAGGAATCCGGCGTCGGCGACCTGTCGATGGAGCCGGAACTCGCCGCGATCCATGTCCACCCGGTGACCTGCTCGCTCGGGATACCGACCCGCCATCTCGACCTGCAGTTCGTCGCCTGCGCGCCCGCCGACGCGCAGATCGAGCTCAGCGACGAGTCACTAGACCTGCGCTGGTGGGACCTCGGCGCAATGCCGGACGACACGGATTACGGCCTGAGCCAACTGGTTTCGTACGCGCGCCGACGGCAGTAGCGAAGGGACTCAGACATCGGTCGAGAACCGGATGCCGCCATCGGGAATCGTCACGCCCGGCCAGATCCGGGCGCCGCGCAGCAGCTCGCAGCGTGCGCCGATGTGAGCGCCGTCGCCTATCACCCCGTCGCGGATCAGCGCGCGGGGACCGATATGGGCACCGAACCCGATGATCGACCGCTCGATCACCGACCCGGCCTCCACCCGCGCTCCGTCGAAGATCACCGCGCCGTCCAGCCGTGCGCCCGGGCCGATCTCGGCGCCGCGCCCCACCACCGTGCCGCCGATCAATAGCGCACCGGGCGCAACCGCGGCGCCGTCGTGCACCAGCTTCTCGCCAAGGTGCCCGCCGAGGGCCGGCGACGGCGCGATACCGCGCACCAAATCGGCTGACCCGCGCACGAA
This sequence comes from uncultured Actinomycetota bacterium, assembly GCA_963744085.1. Classification (GTDB taxonomy): domain Bacteria; phylum Actinomycetota; class Actinomycetes; order Mycobacteriales; family Mycobacteriaceae; genus Mycobacterium. The sequence goes on along the minus strand of CAVUSK010000002.1, from coordinate 503,725 downwards.
GTCCTCCGGGGTGCCCATGTCGCGCCAGTACGTCGCGTCCACATAGCCGCACACGCGCAGACCCTCCGACAGCAGCGCCGGGAACACCTCCCGCTCCACCGACACCGCGCGCCCGGTAGGGATGCGGTCGATCACCCAACGCCGGAACACGTAACATCCGGCGTTGATCTGATCGGTCGGTGGGTCCTGGGTCTTCTCCAGGAACGCGGTCACCAAGCCGTCGTCGTCGGTGGGAACACAGCCGTAGGCGCGGGGGTCACCGACGCGCACGAGGTGCAGCGTGACGTCGGCGTCGAGGCGGCGGTGAGTGTCAAGCAGCTCGTTGAGATCCGCGCCGGACAGCACGTCGCCGTTGAACACCATCGTGGTGTCATGGCGCAGCCGGTGCGCGACGTTTGCGATCGCGCCGCCGGTGCCCAGCGGCTCCGTCTCAGTGACGTAGTCGATCTGCAGTCCGAGTTTGGAGCCGTCACCGAACTCCGACTCGAACACCTCGGCCTTGTACGACGTGCCGAGCACCACATGCTCGATTCCCGCGGCCGCGATACGCGACAGCAAATGCGTCAGGAACGGCAGTCCGGCTGTCGGCAACATGGGCTTGGGCGCGGACAGGGTCAACGGCCGCAGCCGGGTGCCTTGCCCGCCCACCAACACGACGGCGTCGACGGAGGTGTCGGTCACGTCAGCCCCGTCCTCTCGTCAGCCTGCGCCGGGAGCCGCGCACTGCCAGCCGGGAACGCACGGCGAGCGCCGCCCGCATCGCCCACCGCAGCGGCGCCTGCCACCACCGGGAATGCCGGTCGGCAAGGTAAATGTAGGTGCTCGTGTGGTGGGCCGCGAGGTTATGGGCGGGATCGCGACCAGTGGCGTGGCCCTTGTCGTGCAGGATCTCCGCTGAGGGCACGTAGACGTTCTGCCACCCGGCCCGTCCCAAGCGATCGCCGAGGTCGACGTCTTCCATATACATGAAGTAGCGGTCGTCGAAACCGTTCACCTCGTCGAACGCGGCCTTGCGCACCAGAAGACAGGACCCCGAGAGCCAGCCGACCGGCCGCTCGCTGGGCTCCTGCCGCTCCTGGCGGTAAGCCACCGACCACGGATTGTCGTGCCATATCGGTCCAATGACGGCATGAAGGCCGCCGCGAATCAGGCTCGGCAGGTGGCGCGCCGACGGGTACACGGAGCCGTCGGGGTCACGGATCAGCGGGCCGAGCGTACCGGCGCGCGGCCAGCGTCCCGCCGCTTCGAGCAACTGGTCGATGCTCGCGGGTCCCCAGGCGACGTCGGGATTCGCGACGACGAAAAAATCGGTCTCCGGACCGAGTTCGGCGACGGCGCGGTTGACGGCCCCGCCGTACCCGAGGTTGGCGCCGGTGCGCAGCAGCCGGATGTTGGGGTGGTCGGCCAACGCGGCCTCCGGACTTCCGTCGGTGGAGCCGTTGTCGGCCATCACGACGGTCACCGGCCGGTCAGTGGCGTGCGCCAGCGTGGCCAGGAAGCGGTGCAGGTGCGGCCCAGGTGAGTACGTCACCGTCACCACCGTCAGATTGTCACTCACGTGACGCGACCAGTTCGTCACTCACGGCGTTGAGGGTAGCGGTTCGCACGTTCGACGACCCGCGTCAGCCGAGTAGCGAACGCAGCCGGATCGACGAACGGTGACATGTGCGCCCACCCCTCGACGACCTCGAGACCGGCGTGTGGAAGAGCGGCCGCCAGCTCCGCCATGACTGCCGGAGGCGACACCTCGTCGCGGCCGGCCGCGAACAGCGAGGCCGGTACCGCTATCCGGCCGACGGTCGAGGTCTGGTCGTAGGTTGCAAACGCATCGAGCGACGCTGCCCACGGCCCGAGCGGAGCCGTCTGCAGTTGCCGGCGCACATACGCCACGGCAGCGCCCTCGGCGGCCAGCTCTTGTGGCGTGAACCAGCGCCGCAGGCCGGCACCGATGTCGGCCGGGCGGCCGGTCCTGACCGCCCGGGCACCGTCGGCGAACGCCGGAAACGGTGTGTGCCTGCTGCAGACGATGACGAGCCGGGCCAGCCGTTCGGGCGCCAGCAGAGCGACCTCGATGGCGACCTGGCCGCCGAACGAATACCCGACCACCACCAACTCGTCGTCGGGCAGCGCGGCGAGCACCGCGGCCGCCACCTCCGTCTGCAGGCAGCCGGGCGGGCTGATCGGTATCTGCTCGATCAACTCGGTCAGATCGGGAGCGACGGCGTCGGTGGTCAGGTGTGCCCTGACGGCGTCCCACACCTGCGGGCTCAGCGGGGTACCGTGCAGCAGCACCCAGCGAGGCATCTTCAGCGAGCCTCGCGCAGCGCCGCCGCCAACGCGTCCCGCCACGGTCGCAGGGGGGTCAGCCCGACCGCCGCCGACAAACGCGATGACAGCGCCGAGTAGTTCGGCCGCGGCGCCGGACGCGGATGCCGGCCGCTGGGCACCGGCCGAACCCGTTGCGGGTCGGCGCCGAGCTCGGCGAACACGGCTTGCGCCTGCTCGAATCGGCTGGCAGCGCCGGCGTTGGCGGCGTGTAGCAACGGCGCGGAGATCCCGGCTTCAGCGATCTGCAGCAGCGCGCCAACCAGATCGCCGACGAAGGTCGGCGACCCGACCTGGTCGGCCACCACCTCGACAGGGTCGTCGTCGTCGAGTCGCCGGACGATAGCCCCCACGAAGTCGCCTGCGACGCCGGTATAGACCCACGCGGTACGCACCACCTGCCCGTGGGGCAGTTCAGCATGCACCGCCTGTTCCCCGGCCAGCTTGCTGCGGCCGTACACGCTCAGCGGCGCCGGCGGATCGTCGAGGTCATATGGTCGCGGAGCGGCGTCGAACCGACCGCTGAACACGTAGTCGGTGGACAGATGGATGAGCCGGGCGCCGGCGCGAGCGCAGGTCCGCGCAACATTTCCGGCCCCCACCGCGTTCACCGCACGCGCACCGTCCGGGTCGGTCTCTGCTGCGTCCACGGCGGTGTAGGCCGCACAGTTGACCACCACATCGCCCTGTTCGACGATCCCGTCGCCCGCGGAGGAATCCGTGATGTCCCACTGTGAGGAACTCAGCGCCAGCACATCATGGCCGAGACGCGCGGCATCGGCGGCCAGACGCCGACCGACCTGGCCGCGGGCCCCGGTGATAACAATTCGGTCCCCCATGGTTTTCGAGTCTGGCACGCCGGGCCTCGGCTACCGCTTGACGGGCGTTTCCGCCAGTAGCCTGGTCGAAGCCAACGAACTGAATGGGGTTCCTTCGTGCCTGTGCGAACCGCCGGCCCGGTTACGACCGCGCGCCGTGGCGTGCGCGTGGTTTCCACCCTGGTCGCGGTCGCGATCATCCTGGCCACCGGGCTCGCTTGGAGCAAGATCCGCTCGCTCGAGGACGGCATCCTGCACATCAGCTCCCCATTGCTCGGCCAGGGCGGCGAGGACGGCGCGATCGACATCCTTCTGGTCGGCATGGACAGCCGGACCGACGCGCACGGCAACCCGCTGAGCGACGACGAACTCGCCCAGCTGCACGCGGGCGACGAGGTGGCCACCAACACCGACACGATCATCCTGGTGCGCATCCCCAACAACGGGAAGTCCGCGACCGCGATTTCGATTCCCCGCGACTCCTACGTGCAGGCGCCCGGGCTGGGCAAGACGAAGATCAACGGCGTCTACGGGCAGACCAGGGAGCAAAAGCGCACGCAGCTCGTCGAGGCGGGTGCGAGCGACGTCGAGGCCGACGCTGCCGCGACCAAGGCCGGCCGTGAGGCGCTGATCAAGACGGTCGCCGACCTGACCGGCGTGACTGTCGACCACTATGCGGAGATCGGATTGCTCGGTTTCGCATTGATCACCGACGCCATCGGCGGTGTCGATGTGTGCTTGAAAGAGGCTGTCTACGAACCCCTTTCGGGCGCAGACTTTCCCGCGGGCTGGCAACGGCTGGACGGCCCGCAGGCGCTCAGTTTCGTCCGGCAACGCCACGATCTGCCGCGCGGCGACCTCGACCGGGTGGTGCGCCAACAGGTCGTGATGGCATCGCTTGCCCACCAAGTGATTTCAGGCAAGACGCTGTCCAGCCCCGCCGCGCTGAACTCCTTGCAAAATGCGATCCAGCGTTCGGTGGTCCTGTCCGAAGGCTGGGAAGTCATGGATTTCATCAAAGAACTCGAAACCCTGGCCGCGGGCAGTGTCGCATTCGCCACCATCCCGGTACTCGACGAATCGGGCTGGAGCGACGACGGCATGCAGAGCGTGGTGCGGGTTGACCCCTCGCAGGTGCAGGAGTGGGTCAAAAGCCTGCTGAACGACCAGGAGCAGGGCAAGACCGAGAAGCTGGCCTACACCCCGGCCAAGACCACCGTAGACGTGGCGAACGACAGCAACATCAACGGTTTGGCTGCTGCTGTCTCACAAGTGTTGGCCAACAACGGATTCACGCCTGGCTCGATCGGCAACCACGAAGGCGGACACGTCGCCGGCAGCCAGGTCCAGGCGGCGAAGATCGACGATCTCGGCGCTCAGGCGGTAGCCAAGCAGCTGGGCGGACTGCCGGTGGTCGTGAATGCGTCGGTCCCGCCGGACAAGGTGTGGGTGGTGCTCACCGCCGACTACACCGGGCCGGGCTCCGGACTCGACGGCAGCGACCCGACCGCGGCGACCGTCGACCCCGCAGCGGCCGACGCCGGCGATTCGTCGGGCCCGCCGCCGTCCCCGGTCATCACCGCGGGGTCCGACGACCCTCAGTGCGTCAACTAGCGATCTGCGTGACCAATCTCAGTGCGGCAGTGCTGGACCCGTTGCGCGGCGCCGACGCGTCGAAGCCCCGGATCACGTTCTACGACGACGCCACGGGCGAACGTATCGAGCTGTCGACGGTGACGTTCGAGAACTGGGCAGCCAAGACCGCAAACCTGCTGCGCGACGAGCTCGGCGCGGGCCCGGGCAGCCGGATCGCGGTGCTGTTGCCCGCTCACTGGCAGACCGCGGCGGTGGTCTTCGGTGTCTGGTGGATCGGCGCCGAGGTGTTGATCGGCGAAGTCACAGACGCCGATGTCGCGATCTGCACCGCGGTGACGCTGCGCCAGGCCGACGACGCGGTCGGTCCGGCCGGCGAGGTGGTGGCGTTGTCGCTCGACCCGTTCGGACGGCCCGTGCCGGACCTGCCGCCGGGCGTCACCGACTACGCGACGTCGGTGCGGGTCCAAGCCGACCAGATCGTCGCGGAGCGCCACCCCGGCCCCGCACTCGCGGGTCGCTCCGCCGAGACTGTGCTGGCCGCCGCTCTCGATTCCGCGGTTACGCAAGCGATTTCCGGCGATGACCGCGTGCTGTCCACCGCAACCTGGGATACCGACACGCAGCTCATCGACGGCCTGCTGGCACCGTTCGCGGTGGGAGCCTCACTCGTGCAGGTCGTTCACCCCGAGGCGGAGATAATGGCGAGGCGCATCGCCACCGAGAACGTCACCCGCACGCTTTGACGGTTCGGGTCCGCGCCGGTCGCGGCGGTGCCACGCTGTGAGGATGCTCGATAGACGGCGATTCTTGACGCTTTCGGCGGTCGGGGCGGTGGCCGCCTGCTCGCGGTCGGGCAGTCCGGCGGCCACGCCGACAACCGGCGCCGCTCCGAACGCACTCGACGTCGCTCTTACCGCCGGCCCAGCCCAAATCGACCTTGGCGGTGTGACCGTCTCCACGTGGGCCTACGACGGGCGGGTGCCCGGCAAAGAAATACGGCTGCGCAAGGGCGAGAAGCTGCGCGCCGCGGTGACCAACAACCTGTCCGCGGACACATCCGTGCACTGGCACGGGCTCGCGATTCCGAATCCGATGGATGGGGTGCCGATTCTCACCCAGCCCGCGACGAAACCGGGTCAGCGGTTCGACTACGAGTTCGTCGTCCCCGACAGCGGTACCTACTGGTTCCACTCGCACGAGGGGACGCAAACAGACCGGGGGTTGTACGGGCCGCTGATCATCGAGGATGCGGGCGAGCGCGCCAACTACGACGACGAACTCGTGCTGGTGCTGGACGACTGGATCGACGGCACCGGCACCAACCCCGACCAGGTGCTGGAAAACCTCAAGCGCAACGGCATGGCGAACATGGGCCCGATGGGCGCGAACGCGGGTGTCACTCCGACGACGCCTCTGGGCGATGACGGCGGTGACGTCACCTACCCGTACTTCGTGATCAACGGGCGCGTCACCACCGACCCGCAAACCGTCGATTACCGTGCCGGGCAACGGATTCGGCTGCGAATCATCAACGCCGGCGGAGACACCGCGTTTCGTGTCGGAGTGCCGGACACGAAGCTGACCGTCACCCACACCGACGGGTTCCCGGTGGTGCCGCACGAGACGGATTCGGTGGTGCTCGGCATGGGCGAGCGGGTGGACGCGACGATCACCGTGAACTCGTCTGTGCCGGTGATCGCCGCCCCGTACGGCAAAGACGGCTACGCCCAACTCAACATGCGAGTCAACGGCACGCCGAGCGACGTCAAGGTCGACCAATTCGTCGCGGCATTGAAAGCCGCCGCCCCGCTGGACACCGCCACGCTGCCGGCGGCACCCGAGGCGCAACTGCCGCAGCGCAATCCCGATCAGACGCTCGAGCTACGCCTGGCGGGCCCGACGAACGGCTACAACTGGACGATCAACGGCAAGCTGTACGACCCGCCGAACGACGGCATGGCGGTGAAACCCGGGCAGCGGGTGCGGTTGCGCTTCGTCAACGAGTCGAAGATGTTCCACCCCATGCATTTTCACGGCCATACCGCCCAGGTGATGCTGCCTACGGGCGGGCCGGGAGGGAGCGGCCAAGTGCCGGCAGCACGCAAGGACACCGTCCTGGTCGCACCGCTTGCGACTGTCGAGATGGACTTCGACACCAACAATCCCGGGCGGTGGATCAACCACTGCCACAACACATATCATCTCGAATCGGGCATGGCGACATTCGTGTTCTACAACTAGTTAACGCAGTAATGCGCGCGACATCACCACGCGCTGAATCTGGTTTGTGCCCTCATAGATCTGGGTGATCTTGGCATCACGCATCATCCGCTCGACCGGAAAGTCCTGCGTGTAGCCCGCGCCCCCGAAGAGCTGGACGGCGTCGGTGGTGACCTCCATCGCGACGTCCGACGCGAAGCACTTCGACGCCGAGGAGATGAACCCGAGGTCGGGCTCGCCTCGCTCGGCGCGCGCGGCCGCCAAATACACCATCAGCCGCGCCGCCTCGACCTTCATCGCCATGTCGGCAAGCATGAACTGAATCGCCTGGAACTCGCTGATCGACGAACCGAATTGCTTGCGGTCCTTGGTGTATGCGATCGCCGCGTCGAGTGCGCCCTGGGCGATGCCGACCGCTTGCGCACCGATCGTCGGCCGCGTGTGGTCCAGTGTGGCCAGCGCCGTCTTGAACCCTGTGCCGCGCTCGCCGACGATCCGATCGCCCGGGATGCGGCAGTTCTCGAAGTACAGCTCCGTGGTCGGAGATCCCTTGATCCCCATCTTGCGCTCCTTGGGGCCGACGGTGAAACCCTCGTCGTCCTTGTGCACCATGAACGCCGAGATCCCATTGGCGCCCTTGTCCGGATCGCTTGACGCCATGACCGTGTACCACGTCGACTTGCCGCCGTTGGTGATCCACGTCTTCGAGCCGTTGAGGATCCAGGAATCTCCGTCCTCGCGGGCGCGTGTGCGCATCGAGGCGGCGTCGCTGCCGGCTTCCCGTTCCGAAAGCGCGTAGGACGCCATCGCCTCCCCGGACGCCAGGGACGGAAGGACCTGCTTCTTCAGTTCGTCTGAGCCCCTGAGGATGAGGCCCATGGTGCCGAGCTTGTTGACCGCCGGGATCAACGATGCCGACGCGTCGACCCGCGCAACCTCTTCGATCACGATGCAGGTGGCCACCGAGTCCGCACCCTGGCCGCCGTACTCCTCGGGGATGTGCACTGCCGAGAAGCCGGACTCGCCAAGCGCTTTCAGCGCCTCCTCGGGAAAGCGCGACTTCTCGTCGACATCCGCGGCGTAGGGTGCGATCTGCTTTTCGCACAGATCGCGCAGCACGGCGCGCAGCTCGTCGTGCTCGTCGGGCAGCTTGAACACGTCGAACGACGGATTACCAGGCATGTCGGACTCCTTGCTACTCGCCAGGAACGCTACCCTCGGGTCCCATCAGTCGGTCGCGCAGGGAAGCATCCTTCTCCAGCACGGTTGCACCCAGCTGCTCCTGAAACGCCTCGATCCGCTTGCGCAGGTCCGTGTCCGATGCGCCGAGAATGCGCACTGCGAGCAACCCGGCGTTGCGCGCTCCCCCGATCGACACAGTCGCCACCGGAACACCGGCGGGCATCTGCACGATCGACAGCAGCGAATCCAGGCCGCCGAGCTTGGCCAACGGCACGGGGACGCCGATCACCGGCAGCGCCGTGGCAGCCGCCACCATTCCGGGCAAGTGGGCCGCGCCCCCGGCCCCGGCGATGATCACCTCGATGCCCCGACTCGCCGCGGTGCGCGCGTAGTCGAGCATGCGATCGGGCGTGCGGTGCGCCGAGACGACACCGACCTCGAAAGGGATGTCGAATTCGGCCAGCGCGTGCGCAGCCGCCTCCATCACGGGCCAGTCGCTGTCGCTGCCCATGATCAGCCCGACCCGGGCGTGCTTGTCGGGGTCACGCGCTTCGCGCAAGCGCTCATCGGTCATGGCCATCCCATCCGTCGGTCCATTCCGCGTGCGACAACCAGTGTGCCGCCCGTTCGGCCCGCTCGCGCACGTTCGCGACGTACTCTTCGTCGTCGGGCGAACCGTCGCGTGCCCCGAGAATGTTGACGTGCCCGATCTTGCGGTCGGGGCGTTCTCCCTTGCCGTACAGATGAACACGGGCGTCAGGCATCCGGCCGAACAGGTGATGCAACCGCTCGTCCATGGCCATCGCCGGCGGCTGTGGTGCTCCGATCACATTCGCCATCACGGTCAACGGCACCACCGGTGTCGTTGCGCCGAGCGGATAATCGAGCACCGCACGCAGATGTTGCTCGAACTGACTGGTGGTCGAGCCGTCCATCGTCCAGTGCCCGGAATTGTGCGGTCGCATCGCGAGTTCGTTGACCAGCAGTGCGCCGTGGCTGGTTTCGAACAACTCGACGGCCAGCAACCCGACCACCCCGAGTTTATCGGCAAGCCTCAGCGCCAATTGCTCTGCGGCTACATCGGTTTCGTCCGGCAGGCCAGGGGCAGGCGCCAGCACCACCACACAGATGCCGTCCTGCTGCACGGTCTGCACCACCGGCCAGGACGCTCCCTGGCCGAAGGGCGACCGGGCGACGAGCGCTGCCAACTCGCGACGCATCGTCACGCGTTCCTCGACGAGCACTCCCACGCCGTCGGCCAGCAGCCGGGCCACGATGTCGCGGGCGCCGGCGGTGTCTTCAGGCAGATACACGCCGCGGCCGTCGTACCCGCCGCGCCGGGCCTTGACCACGATCGGGCCGCCGATGCGCGCGGCGAACGCGTCCACGTCGTCGACGTCGGTGACGCTCATCCACCGCGGCACGGGTGCGCCGAGGGCGTCCAGCCGTTGCCGCATGACGAGCTTGTCCTGGGCGTGCACCAGTGCCTCTGGCGGCGGGGCGACGACGGCACCATCTGCCACCAGCGCCTCCAGCAGCGCGCCGGGGACGTGTTCGTGGTCGAACGTCACCACCGCGGCGCCCTCGGCCGCCCGGCGCAGGTCTTCGAGGTTCTCGTGGGAGCCGATCACCACGTCAGGCGTGACTTGGGCTGCGGGGTCATCCGGTGCGGCGGCCAACACGCGCAGCGTCTGCCCGAGGGCGATGGCCGCCTGATGCGTCATCCTGGCCAGCTGCCCACCCCCGATCATCGCCACGACCACAGGATTGTTCGGCACGGCCATCATCGTGGCATGAGCCGGGCGAGCGAAGCGACGGGAGAAAGACCGGGGCGAGCGAAGCGACGGGAGAAAGACCGGGGCGAGCGAAGCGACAGGAGAAAAGACCGGGACGAGCGAAGCGACAGGAGAAAAGACCTGTGACCGGCGGCTTTGGCCCGCGCGAGGTCGCGGATGGGCATCGCGAGCAGTATTTACGTAGACTGCGGGCTTGTGTCTTTCACCGACGCGACCATCGCGCACCTACCCCGGGTGATCCGACCGCTGGCAGAACGGCACCACGAGCTGATCAAGTTCGCGATCGTCGGCGCCACCACGTTCGTCATCGACTCGACGCTGTTCTACACGCTGAAGTTGACGATCCTGGAACCCAAGCCCGTCACCGCCAAGATCATCTCCGGGATCGTCGCGGTGATCGCCTCGTACATCCTCAATCGGGAGTGGAGTTTCCGCGATCGGGGCGGGCGCGAACGTCACCACGAGGCGCTGCTGTTCTTCATGGTCAGCGGCGTCGGCGTGCTGTTATCGATGGCGCCGCTGTGGGTCTCCAGCTACGTGTTCGAGCTGCGGGTGCCGCACGTCAGCCTCACCGTCGAGAACATCGCCGACTTCGTCTCGGCCTACATCCTGGGCAACCTGCTGCAGATGGCGTTCCGGTTCTGGGCGTTTCGGCGCTGGGTGTTCCCCGACGAGTTCGGCCGGGCCCCGGACAAGGCGCTCGAGTCGACGTTCACCGCGGGTGGCATCGCCGAGGCGATGGAGGACGCGCACGAGGCCCACGATGCGTCCAACGTCACTCCGCTGCTGCGCTCGCGGCGCCGTCAGCGCCTGCCGGTCGACCGGCTGTCGGATTCCTCGCCGCCGAGGGTGTCGAAGACTTCGTGATACAGCAGCGAGTGGACTCGCTCCACTTGCGGGATGTCGTGGAACTCGAGCGGGTCTTGTGACGCCGACTCGATGATCAGCGTGCCGGTCCGCAGCATCCGGGAGATCAGGCCGTGCCGGAACTCTACACTGTTGACCCGTGCGAGCGGGATGTCGATGCCGGAGCGGGTCAGCAATCCGTGCCGGAACATCACTCGGCGGTCGGTGATGACGAAATGGGTGGTCAGCCAGCTGAAGAACGGCCACAGCGTGAGCCAGCAGACGAGCACGAGCCAGATCGCCCCGACCACCCAGAACACGACGGTCTTGGCTGTCTGGTCCCAATCGGTGCGCTCAACGAGCGCGGCCACGAACGCCGCCACACCCGTGGCGATGACGAGCACCAGCACCGGGCCGACAAGCCGTTTCCAGTGCGGATGCCGATGCAGGACGACTTGCTCGTCCTTGGCCAGAACGTTGTCCGGGTAACCCACGGCTTGACCTTAGAGCTTGGGACGCAAATGCACGACGTCCCCGGCCGACACCGCCACAACGTCGTCTTGGGTGTCGATGCGCAGCCGGCCCTCGTCGTCGACCCAGATCCCGGTGCCGACGACCTCGCGGCCGCCGGGAAACACGGCGCGCACCGGCGAGCCGATGGTGGTGCACCGGGACCGGTACTCGTCCATGAGCCGTTGGTCACCGGCGCGCCAGCCGGCCACCCGCTCGCCCAGCCGGCGCAGCAACTCGGCGGCCAGTCTGGTGCGGTCCGGGTCGGTGACGCCGAGGTCGACCAGCGACCACACCTGTGGCTCACCGACCTCGTCGCTGCGCAGCGTGACGTTGAGCCCTATCCCGACGACGATCGTCTGGCCCGCCACTTCGGAGAGGATGCCGGCCAGCTTTCCGTCACCGGCAAGCACGTCGTTGGGCCACTTCAGCGCTGCCTCCACGCCTTCCGACTGGACCGCATCGACCACGGCGAGACCGGCGGCCAGGGGGAGCCACCCCCACAACGATGTCGGCACGCCGGCGGCATCGACGCCCACCGACAGTGTCAGCTGCGCCCTGGGCGCCGCCGACCAGGTCCGGTCGCTGCGCCCCCGGCCCGCGGTCTGATGTTCGGCTATCAGCACCACTCCGTCGATATCTTCCCCGGCGTTGGCGCGGGCGATGAGGTCGGCGTTGGTCGAGCCGGTTTCGTCGACCACTTCCAGATGGCGCCACGGCGGGTCAAGGGAGGTGCGCAAACTGTGGGCGTTAAGGGGACGTCGTAGGTCGCGTTCCATACGTCGAACACTAGGACGCCGCGGAGGCTTCGGAGTCGGAACGGCCGAGAGGCGCACGCGACGCCGGCCGACAAGTTGGCTATCGTTTGTGACTTGATGTCGAAACGACGACTGATCTCTGCCGCGAAGGACTTGGCCGCGTGGGTCTTGTGCGTATCCGGCGTCGCCGCGTTCTCGCGCTGGCGGAACCGTAAGCGGCTCGCAATCCTGATGTTTCACGGCATCGAGCAGCAGCCACTCTCGCCGGCATGCTGGCATGTGCTCGATGTCGACACGTTCCGGCGTGAACTCGATTACGTCCGCCGGCATTTCCGTGTCCTCCCGCTCGAGGAAGCACTGCAGCGGCTCGAGGCAGGAACACTGCCGAACCGTGCCGCCACACTGACTTTCGATGACGGGACGCGAAACCTGGCCACCAATGCAGCCCCTGCGCTGCACGACTTCGGGTTGCCCGCCGCGGTTTTTCTCGCAACCGGCCCCATGGGTACCGACTGGGCCCTCTGGCCTGACCGGTTGTGGCTCGCTTTCGCGCGCACGGCCGCGGCCGACGCCGACTTGACCGCAGTCGGTCTCGGGAATCGCTCCCTTCGAAGTATCGCCGAACGCGGTGACGCGTACGCAGCAGCGGTGCAACGTTTCAAGAGCCTGCCCGACGGAGAGCGAATAACGCGACTCGATTCCCTTGTCGCAACGCTCGCTCCGGGTGCCGACGAAGACCCCGGGCCGTTCCGGATGCTCTCATGGGATCAGGCGCGCGCCATGGCGAAAGACGGCCGTGTGACGTTTCATCCGCATTCAGTGACACACCCGATTCTCGCGCGTTGCCCTGACGAAAAGGTCGAACACGAGGTCTCGGAGTCATGTGCCACCATCGAGCGCGAAACCGGTGGCGCTCCGACGGTGTTCGCCTACCCCAACGGCCGCGCCGAGGACTTCGACGACCGAGCGAAGTCAGCACTACGACGCCGCGGCGTCCGCTGGGCTCTCGCTACCAGAACCGGCTTCGCGGACGCAGCCTCGGACCCACTTGCGTTGCCGCGCTTGCCGGTCGGAAGCGACATGTCGTTTGCGCGGTTTCGTCTTCTGGTCTCCGGAGCTGTCGAGCGGCATCCGCCCAGCCCGCATCGCCACCACCGCCGGAACCACGAACCTGGACAATGAGGGGCATCGCGGAGTTTCGAATCAGGCTGTGCCGTTCCAGTTCTTGAGCACCCTCAGGCTCGACCATGGGATTTTGCTCATATCGTAATAGTCCCAAGCGAATCCGGCAGATTTCCATACCGCACCGGGGTTGCTGCTCGACGTGGCATCCGGGGCGAGTTGGAAGGCGAACGCCATTCGGGCTCCCCCTTGGTCACCCGCGTATGCACCGTAGGTCTGCAAGGTCTTGGCTATCACCTTCTCACCGGGGGTGATGCCCGGGATAGCGTCGACATTGATTGACGGGTCGAGCTGAACTCGGTAGCCCTCCGGCATCGGTGTTGCCACATTCGCGATATTGCCGCCGTCCGAACTCCTTGCAGGAGCGACGTATCCGGGTCCCGCGATACTGGTGGAGAAGAACAATGCGTGGTTGAGCCCGGTATTGGCCGCAACGGCAGCGCTGAACTCGGCTGTGGTGACGACGCCCGCGTATCTAGCCAGACCTGTCGCCGTCGTGCCGCCGGTCTGGTCGATGCCGTTACCGTTGATGGGAGACATCCCGCCCCACGACCCTGTCCACTTGTTGGTGACGCTGCTGTATTTGGCCTGCCAGATACCGAATGCCATACCGGTGGCCGGATCGAGTACGGCCAACTGCCCGTCGGATCCCGGTGCCACCTTGGTCCCCGACGGGATCGGCACCGTGTTGGACCCGAACGGGTCCGGTCCCCACGGTTTTGTGAACGTGACGTCAAAGCGCGGCGTGCTGCTGTTGACCGCTGACGACGGCACCAGGCCTACTCCAAATTCGTAAAGGTTGGCCACGCGGCCCTGCCCGCTCGCAGAGAGATAACTGACCCATTTCGCATTGTCAGCGGCGAGCGCCGGCGACGACGGTATCGGGCTCCAGAGCCAGTCGGCGGTTTGGAAGAACGCGCGGGGCCCGGGACTAGGTGGGGTCGTAGTCGTCGTCGTAGGTGTCGTCGGGGTGGTGGATGTCGTCGTGGTTGTGGTGGTGGACGGCGTCGTGGTCGTCGTGGGGCTTCCCGCGACCACCGTAACCTTGTCGAGCAAAAGGTTTCGATCGCATGATTCACCAAGGTATTTGTCATTGGTAAATGCGATGTTCAACGTGTGAGACCCGGCTGGAATCGTCGCGGTCGTTGTGTAGTCCGCCCATGACGTGGTGGAAACAGCAGTATTCGATATTGACTTTCCATCGACCGAAATCATCATATTCGGCCAACCTTGGCACGACTGGCCTCTGGCGCGAACTGCCAAACTTTGCGATGACGTCGGCAGGGAGATATTGGACGAGGCAGACGAGTTGCCCAGCAGAGCGAGAGCCGTGCGGCCGGAGGCAGTTGAATCGGTGAACGTGTTACCGGCATTTGCTGGGTTCACCGCCATGGATTCGGCTTCCAGAGTGGTGTCGGCGGCCGTCGCGGGTGACGCAAAAGGCAGAGCCATGGCACCAGTTATGAGGCCGGCGATAGCCAGACTTACGTATTTCATGGCGTACTACTCCAGGACGAAGGAGGGAAATTAGATCAGTAGGTTCCATTCACACGATCGTGGCAATCAGCCTCGGCTTTCTATTGCGTCAATAAAAGCTAGAATTGCTATCACTCCGATAACGATGATGATGATCGTCAGCGTGAATACGTCCTCGCTGCGCCATCGAGATCGCTGCCGATACGCATTCGGGATGAGGAGTGCGGGAGGCATCGGCTGCTGAGAAATGCGTGCCCGCAACACATTTCGAAGCGCCGCCTGGTGGGCTCAAGGCGCTCAGGCCGCAGAACGGATCGCGCGCGAGCGGTTCCGTCCCGGCCGTCTAGACTTCCAGTGATGTCCGTCGACCCGATCCCCGCGGCAATGCCGCATGCATCGTAGTGGCGGATACAGGCACATGTCGTAGCGGCCCGAGCGCGCGGTCACTGCTCACGGTGGCGCTTTTAGCGGCGCTCGTGCTGCGGATTTGCGCCCTTCTTGTCGCCGGCGACGTGTCGGCGAACGCCAATATTTGGGAGTACGGGGAACAAGCAGAGTGCGCCTGGCGGCATGGCGGCGACCTGTGCCGTTACTACGCCGGGGGTAACGGCACGAGCTATCCCTCCGCCTATATGCCCCCGCTCCTCAGCTACATCTGGTGGGGGTTGTTCCATCTGTTCGGTGATGGAACGACCGCTCGCGTGGCTTGGCTTGCACTGAATCTCGCTGCGGCACTGGGATCTATCGCTCTGGTGTTTTATCTAAGCGGCAAGCTTTGGCCGTCGCGCTGGGCAGCCTTCGTCTCCGCCGCCATCTTGGCCATGTATCCGACGTCGGTTTTCGTAACGGCCACTTATCACCAAACCAATTGGGCGGTACTGCTTTTGCTTTCCGTTGTTGCCGTCTCGGTGAAGCTCGCCGAAGGCGCCGAGCCATGGCGCTACGGAGCACTGGGCGGCCTACTATGCGGCCTGGCCGCCCTGAACCGCTCGGAGATGATTGTCATCGGACCGCTGCTGATCGCGTTGGGAGCGACGTGGCGGCGCAGCTTCCATACCATCGCGAAGGTCACGGTCGCCGGCGCAGTAGCGATATCGCTGCTTCTAGGACCGTGGATCGCGCGTAACTACTACGACTTCGGACGATTCATCCCTACAGCGCAAAGCACCGGCTACAACTTGTGGAAGGGCTTCAATCCCTACACAAATGGCTCCGGCAACCTCACCGAGGACCCGAACGGGCCTGCGATGAGGGTGAGCGAGTCCATCGCGAATTCGGTAGCGCCGGGCCCACGATATGAGACCCGGGTTCAGGACGCCTACATGAAGGCTTTCGAGCACGACGTGCGGACCGCGTCGCCAAGCCGCCTCCTGAAGCTGGCGGCAAACAAGGTGCTACTCCTGTGGGGCTTCGACTGGACGGACAAGGAGGTAACCGGCCGGCTGGCATATCTGCTGCCGTGGCTGGTCACCAATCTCCTTGCGGTGGTTGGCCTCGTGGTCGCGTGGCGCTCACGACGCCAGGTGAGGGCCGCTCCCGCCGCCATCTACGCTCTGGCCCTCAGCCTTCTCACACTCGCCTATGTGGTTACGGCCGTACACGCCCGATATCGCATGCATATCGAGCCGTTTCTGTTCATGCTGGCCGGTATCGGAGCAATGGCTCTCTGGGGACGACTGCGACAGGCGAGAGTCGAGGAACACCGGACTAGTCCTACTGCCGGGGCCGGGGAAAACCACGGTGCCGATGCCGCACCTGGCGACAGCCGCGACCTCGACGCTGGGTCGGCCTGAAAGCGGCAAAACACGGCGGGTTTAGTTGACCGTCTTCCGCGTCATCTCGAGGTCGTCCAGACCATGCACGAGCCGCGCGGCTACCTCATCCCAGGAAGCTCCCGCAGCGAGGGCCTGAGCTCCGGCGTTTCCCATCCGCGCCGCCAACTCGCGGTCGGTCAGCAGTGCAACAATGGCACCGGCAAGGGCGTCGGAATCATACGGCGCCACAAGGAGTCCGGAGACGCCGTCTCGGACGACACTGGGAATGTCGCCAACGCGGGTCGCGACCACGGGGCGTGCAAGGGTGTGCGCCAGGTGAGCGACACCAGACTGACTGCTGCGCTTGTACGGCAGGACGACACAGCGCGCCCGAGTGAAGTAGGACGGTACGTCGGTGAAAGGGACGTATCCCGCGCGCAGCGTCACGCCGGCAAGACCGTCCACATGTGCCTGCAGGGCGGATTCGTCGATATCCGCGCTGAGGGCGCCGGCTATCACCAGTTCGGCGTTCGGTACGTGCGCCCGCACCCTCGGCCAAGCGTCGCACAGCGTGTCGATCCCCTTGTATTTGGTAATGGTTCCAAACGACAAAGCCACCGGCCCGGTGGTTTCGACACCGAGTACGGTGGCCGAGCGAAAGATGCCCTCATCGCCGTGCGGGATGACGTAAACGGGGGCAGTGATCGGCCACGTCTCGGTCAGAGTTTTCTTGGCCGACTCCCCGAGGACGAACGCGACGTCGAGGTCGGCGTGCGCCGTGGCGAGACCGCGGCTTGTCGTACTGGATGTCTTATAGATGTCCTGATGGCCAGGTTGTTCGACAAGCGGCCGCGGTTCGTGTGCAACCAGGCCGAGTACAACGTTCGGCAGGGCCTTGCGCACCATGTGAACCCCCCACCCGTCTAGGGGAAACCGCCACTCCGACCAGATCACGACGTCGGGACGGGCACGACGCAGGTAGATGAGCAGCACCATCCAGGCGACAACGAGCTGCCCGCCGCGTAGTCCCCGGCGAGCTCGGCGCCACCATGCCGGGGTGTCAGCACCGGCGGTGGGGTGCCAGGTCGGCAGGATGCTGCGCAGCCGGCAACCGGGTTCACGCGACGACAGCTCAGGCGACGGACCAGTGATCAAATCGACGTCGCTTCCTGCGCGTGCTAGAGCCTCGCCCAGTTGCAACGCGAACTGGAATAGTCCACCCGCCGGCGGGAACTCGACCAACGCGATGCGCCGCCGCGGCGCCGCCGTGTTCGGGACGGCCGGGGCCCCGATGGCCCGCTCGTATATCGTTCGGAGCTTTTTGACCCAGCTGTCGGCGCTGAAGCGAGTCTCGTACCGCTCTCGCGCCGCTTGGCGCATGGCGTCAATAGTCGCCGGACGGTCTCGGATTGTCGCGGTCATCTGGGCGATCGCAGCGGACAGCGCGGCGGGACGGCCCGCTTCGACTAAAACCCCGCACTGCGATCCGACGATGTCCGGAATGCCACCGACCCTGGTCGCGACGATCGGTCGAGCACAGGCCAATGCTGAGATCAGCGCCGTCGGCAGAGCATCCTCCAACGAAGGCTGCACGACGAAGTCGGCAGCGGTCAGCAGGTCAGAAACATCACGGCGGAAGCCAAGCACACGGCTTCGCTCCCGGAGAACGGGATCCGACGCAACCGCGGACTGAATGCTGTTGAGCAACGGACCGTCGCCGGCCATCGCCACGACCAAAGAGGTGTCGTCGGGCAGCCGGCGTATCGCCTCGAGAAGATCGGCGTGCCCCTTCTCGGGCCGCATGAGGCTCAAGCACAGCACGAGCAGGGCGTCGTCGGGCACACCGAGTTCGGCGCGTACCGCTGCCCGATCCTCGCCAACCACCGGCTCGGCCACGCCGTTGGGCAACACCACGACCGGCGCGTCTTTCCCCGCGTATCGGCCGTACCAATCGCGTTGGGCATTGGAGACGGCAATCACTGCGCTGGACAGGTGTCGCCGTGCCAGCACGGCGGCCCTGACACGCAGCTGGTGCAGCGCTGATGTCGGAACGTCGATGACATGCAGGGTCGACACCGACGGCAGGTGGGCAAGTCGAGCCGCCGCACCACCGACGACATCGGCATGCTTCATGTGAGTGTGGACGACATCGACCCGCTCTTTTCGGAACAGTTTGGCGAGTGTGACCGCCAGCATCGGGTTGTATCGTGCCGAGTGCATTTCGTAGACGGTCGCACCGAGCTTCCACAATTGCGGGACCACGCTGTGGTGCACGCCCGCGCCAGACAGCGGGTCGGACAAACCGATGACGATCAGGCGCAGTCCGACAGACGGTGCGGCGCGGGCGAGTTCGACAAGGACTGCCTCTGCCCCTCCGGCACCGAGCGAGTGGATGACGTGTGCCACGGTCAAGGGGTGGACAGCTGAACTTCCCGGGCGATCCTGACCGTTACGATCAGTCAACGTTGGCCTACTCAACGTTGACGCAGTCGGCGGTCGATCGCCGCGATCAACTCGTCCACGACGTGCTCCCAAGTGAAGTAGGCATGAACACGGTCATATCCGGCCCTTCCCATGCGGTTTGCGAGCTCTGGATCTTGACCCAGTTTCATCATCGCGTCGGCAACCGCCACGGCGTCGCCCGGCTCGACGAGAAGACCTGTGGACCCATGATCGATGATCTCCGGGATGGCATTCACTCTGGCGCCGATGCAGGGTAATCCAAACGCCATCGCCTCGAGGTAGATATTGCCGAGGGGCTCACGCAGGGACGGCATCACGAAGATCGTGGCGGCCGACAGTTCGGTCCGGAAGCGCGTTTCCCCTTCGGGGGTCGCCCTCGACATGTAGCCCAGGAATTCCACGCCTGGCGTTGGATCCGGTACCGGGTTTTTCTCGGGCCCAATGATTTTGAGTCGCGCCTGTGGAATCGCCGCCTGCACGACCGAGAAGGCGGACAGGACATCGGAGCCGCCTTTACGCTCGAAGTCTCCCCCGATGAACAAGAAAACGGGTGGCCCCGATCTCGGCAGCGGAGGCCCGGGCAGCGGATGGAGATTGACCCCGTTTCTGACATTGACGACGCGGTCCGGATCGACGCCGTAGTCGTCGATGAAGGAACGCCGCACTATTTCCGACTGCGCGGCAACCAAATCCATCTCTCTTGATACCTTCTTCTCGAATGAGATCAGCCTCGCATCGAAGCGGCCCATCCTTTCGGGCTCGTAGTACCGCGACTTCACAAAGGTGACATGGTTGTCGTCGAACAAGCAACAGCGGAAATCGCTTTCAGGGATAGGAACCAGCCCCGAATCGACCATGAGCCCGAATTGCAGCCACACGTTCGCGTCCCCCCTGAGGCGGCTGCATTTCATTCGGCCGATCAAGGCGCTGGCGAACCTCCGCAGCGGATGAAGATGGACAGCCGTCCATGTCTCACGCTTGCGCCGAAGCATGATGTTCGACCATACCTTCAGCACATTGTCGAGCACCCTCGGCGGTTCGGTCGACACTGCCTTCAGCAATAGTCCCCGGCGGGCCATTTCGCGAATCATCGTGGGCGCTCGCCCCGAATCGGTCCGGATGTCTAGCGGATCGCCATCCACGAGGGCAATCAGTCGAATCACCTTTCCCCCGCTCATCGCAACCCAATCTTTGGGGACCCTCGATGGTTCGCAATTAACCATGGCACGTTACGCGCGCGGTCACGAGAAGCTTGAAAGCTCTCCCGCGGCACGCCGCGCAGGCGAAATGAGCATCGTTGATCTTTCGTCACAGCTTGGACTCGTGGACGTACAGAACCTGCGCATTGATGTTGGCGCGGTGACCGATTCATCTGACCCGGAAGCGAACCCAGGCCGTCAGGCCGGATTGGTTGCGAAGTGCGCACGCGCGCCAACCGCGACGCAACATGCCCGATTCGCGGCCGGCTCATTGTCCGATACCGAGCGCGGACTCGTATAGCTTGCGCAAATTGGTGGCCGCCGCCATCACAGAGAAGTTCTGCTGTGCGCGCACGACGGCCGCCGCGCCAAGCCTGGCGGCTAGGTCAGGGTGGTCGATCACGCCGCAGATCGCCGTGGCCAGTGCCTCGGGGTCGCCCGGCGGGACCATCACACCCGTTTCTCCGGCGATCAACATTTCGGGTATCCCTCCTGCCGTTGTCGTCACGATCGGGCGGCCAGACGCTGAGGCCTCGATCAGGGTCGTTGGAAAGTTCTCCATCGCCAGTGCGGGCGCCAATACGATGTCGGCCGCTCGGTACACCGCAGGCATGTCCGTGCGGGAGCCCGCGAAAACAACGGACTCTTGCAGACCGGCAGCGTCCACCTGCTGACGGTAGTCGCCCGCCAGCTCACCATCGCCTACCAGCGTGAGCACCGCATCTGGAAACTTCTCCCACACGGTAGGCCAAGCCTCGATGGCGACTGGAATCCCTTTGAAATCGCGAAAAACACCTGGGATCACGACAAGCGGGCCGGTGCCTGCGCCGAGTTCAGCGCGAACTCGCGGGTCGGCCGGTCCCGGCGTGAACTGACTCAAGTCGACACCGTTGTGCACGACTTCCCAGTTGGCCGGCACTTCGGCATAACCGTGCATTCGCAGGAATGCTGCTCGCGATGCGTTGGAGACAAATATCGCCCGGTTTGATCGGGTCGCGGCGAGGACGGCAAGTCGCTCTCTCTTGGCATCACGTCCGGTCAGCGGTCCAGCGACATTGTGAAATGTGCACACCAGGGGCCGTCGGGTGAGCTTAGAGGCAGGTAGTGCCAATGTAATTGCCGTTTCGAGATGCGCATGCACGATGTCACAGCGAGAACGCCGAATCTCACGTACGAGCTGTGGAATAGCGGTGGGGTCAAGCAGCCGACGAACGTTGAGGTTGCGAGGCCGTACGCCGGCCTTCTCGAGCAACGTGATGGTTTCGTCGGCGTTGAATGACTCCGGCGACAGGCTGACAACGTCCATGATGATGTCAACCTGGGGAGCGACGCGGGCAAGCTGAGACAACAGTATCTCCGCTCCCCCGAATCGATATGCGTCGACCAGCGTCAGCACACGTAGCGTTTTACTCAAAGATGTCCTTTCATTGTTTCTGGCAAACCTCGCTGAAGGAGCGGGTCATGACTCCAAGCCTTGGCATCAGGCGAGCACCTGCAGCCGGTCCCACGGCACACCCGGCAGGTCGTCGTAGTCCCATCGCAACCCAGCTTGTTGATAGGCAGTTCCAATCGAGCCGTTGTCGGCTGTCGTGTCCAGTTCGAAACTCACAATCATCGGAGCGCCACTGCGATCCACGACGTAGGCGCCATACTGCTGCAGGGCCCGCGCGACGGTCCGCACAGCCGGCGCCAGAGTCAGCGCATCCAGGTCCACCGTTGGATCCAACCGGATTCGGGCGCCCTCCGGAATGCAGTCTGACCGCGACGACACCCCGTCGCTCGCGATCGCTGGCGAGCGGAAGACGCCAGCGCACACGTTGTCAGTAGCGACTGCCAACGCATGAGGTATTTCACCTTGCTGAATCTCGGCAACCAGGATCACGCCGCCTAACCGCGATGCGCCAGAACCGGTGGCGCCGTGATCCCAGCCAGAGCCGTCCAGGTTTGTAACCGCACTCCAACCGACCGTCCATTGGTTATCGGCCTGTTGAGCGTGCCAGAACTCGAACACTTGGCGAGTCGAAGGATCGACAACCACCATTGCTCCGTCCGATCCACTATGCGGCCTGGCACCGAGGGGAATCGGCACCTGATAGCCGTCGAAAGGACAACGCCCCCACGGCTTTGTGCATGACACGAGGTACCGGGGCGAATCGGCCGACGCAAAGTAAATGGGAATGCCGAACTCGACCAGGTTCGCGTTTATCCCGCCGTTGCGCGAGGCCCATGCGATCATCGGTCCGCTATTGGGGTCCACCGCAGCCCTGTCGCCGATTCTCGTTCGGAACGGGCTGCCAAGACCGAACGGCTCGAATGCCGCATGTGCGGTAGGCGTTTGGCACGCCGGTGCCATGAATGCCAGCAGCAGCAAAGCCAAGGCCATCACGCGAGCAGCACGCACCTTCCGGCCGAAGGACCACGTACACGCCTGCCTAATAGTCAGCGAATCCATTTATGCCTCGATGTGCGGGTGAGCTCAGCACCGGCGTCCTGAAATCCAGGGCACCAGCGGACGATACGGACGTTCTTCCGCCCTCCGCGCTTGCATCGGCCAAGACGGGGCTCGTTGCTTCGTCCTGCATCCCACCTCGACTGAGAGTTCTTCCGTGACGCGGCAATTGGCGTTTCGACCGGCGACGCATCGCCAATGTCAGACCTGAGGCCACCAGCGCTCCGACAAATACTGCAAACGCAGTCGACGCCGTCGAGTGTGTCGTGCCGGAATGGATGTCGGGAGTCCCCACCGCAGTGATGGTGTACCAGGAGTCGGCACCTAAGTCTGCCAGACGGCTTGTTGCGGCGGACAACGCAACGTCCAGGTCGGCACGTGCGGAGTCAGTGTCGGAATCCGTCACCGTGATGGTGATCACCCCGCGGACAGGGTCGGCGACCGCGGTAAAGCCGGAGCCGTTGCCGGCCATGAGGGATGCGTACGTGGGCAGCAGGATTTCCCGGCTCTTCATGTCCAGCGCATACGCGTATGCCCAGTCGTCCTGCTGCGTCGGCATGATCGTGATCGTTTGACTAGCGGTATGTGTCTCAGTCCCGGATGCAGCAAAGATGGCGGCGGCGACGGCCATGCCGGCCAGCAACCCCACAACGGCATCCCGAATCGTCGCCCGCTTCTCTTGGATGACAGAGCCGATATCCGGACTCGACGCGGACGCCAGGGCCCCGGCGAGCGCAAGCACAATCGCAAATGTGCGGAAAGAAGACATGTGCAGAAAAATGCTTGCGACCGACCAGCCGACGATCGCCGCGAGCACGGCGGCGGACAGTGATCGCTCGGAGTTGGCCGAGTCGTACGAAAGTTTGGCTACGCGTATCGCGATCAACCATATGAACCCACCGATGAAAAATGTCCATCCAACGAGCCCAACGATTCCACTGTCGGCGGCGAATTGAGCGTAAAGATTGTGTGCGGCATCCGGCGGGTGCAGTACCGCGGTCGGCACCCTCCCGGCATAGTGCGATAACTCCGATGAGAAACCATTCGGCCCGAACCCAAATAGTGGTCTATCCCGGAACATCGCCCAAGCACTCTGTTGCGCGGCCATTCTGCCGAGCACCGAAGGATCGACTGCATATTGCGGCCCTGAGACGTCGGCGACGAGTGCAGTAAGCCGGTTTCCGATGCCCGGCGTCAACAGCAGCAACCCCACCACAGGAAGCCCCATTGCTCCTTTCCGCCAGGCGGCCGGACCGCTTGCCAGTACCCAGACGAACAACACCACGGCGGCGGAAATGATCGTGCCTCGCGACTGGGTGAGATAAACCCCGGCCAGCAGAGCAGCCAATGCTGCCGCCCATCCCAGTGCCACCCAGCGCCGTCCTGATCGAACCGCGCGCACGACAAGCGCCCCGGCCAACGGTAGGCCCAGGATCAGGTTACGCCCCCAGAAGTTCGAATCAAGTCCGGGACCGCCATACCTGAGCGTGGTGATCAGCTCTCCGGAAGCGTCTGTGGCCCTTGCGAACCCAAGAAACGACGCCGTGCCCGCAAATATCACTTGATTGACAAGGCACAGAAGGGATATCACCGCCAGCGGCACGACAAAGGCTGCGGCGACCGCCCACCACCTTCCGGTGATCTGCGTGAGAAGCAAGATCACCGCAAGGAATAGGCCGTCGAGGACGTACGTCTTCAGTGTCGCCATTGAGACAGCGATGTCTTGACTGCCGAGCGCAGCCAAGAATTGAGTGACCAGATAACAGCCGAAAAGGCCAAGACACAATAGTGTTCCCCGGTTCAGTCGCGCACGCGTCCGGGGATCCCGCAGGGCGATGCATACTGTGAGCAACCCGGAGATGAGTGACAATTGGAACAGAGGAAGCGGCCTGTGCTGTGCGATCACGCCGGCCAGATTCGTCACCTCGACCACGATCATCGCGATGAGCATCATCGGCGGTCGCCGAATCAGGTACCAAACTGCCGCGACCGCAACGGGTACGCCGATCGCAATGATCGACATCCCGCCGAGAATCGTTTGACCGAGCGCGATCGCCACTCCCGTGACGATCAGCACGGCCGCCGCATCGAGTGTATTTAAAGGCGATCGCCCCACGGTCATCGCGATGTGATCCTCAACGACGTGGTGTCGGCTTCTTCGTCATCGACTCCGCTGTCCGTCGGCCGGTAAGCCTCGCTGCGCGCATGTTTGCGTCTCCCCACAGCGCTAAGATCCGATGACGGACGGCTCGGGGCGGACACGCTGGACCGTGATCGGATCGACCGGCTGACGAGTACGCCGCAGCCTGCCCCGACCAACAGTCCGGCGATGCCGAAGGCCCCCAGCATTTGAACCCGGCTCGCGCTCATCGAATGTGCGCTGCCACTGGGCGATGCGACGACGTCTAGCCTGAAGGGGCCCGAGACAGCCGCAGCCGTGCCGACAGCGTTATTGAGCACCGCCTGCAGGGCCGTCTCGGCGGAGTTCGGAGACTGCGCCTCCATCGTGACAGTGATCAACGTCGTATCCGGAATCGCCCCCGCCGAGAGAGCGAGATCGGATTTCGGCACACCAGCGGCGGATGCGGCGCCATCCAGCCAACTTTGGTCCCCGAGCACGACTGCGGCGGACCGGGTCGCCTGGCCACGGTTAAGCACTTCCCAATAGTTGGATGCCTCCGATGCCGGAACGTCTTGTACAGGAAGCATGGCGAGTGTCGCCTGTGCTGCGAACTTTTCTGCACGGGCGACCCAGACGTACATGAGCAGAACGCCGAGCATTAGGCCGATGGCGGCGAAAACACTCACGGTGAGCCACGCGCGGGTCAGAAGGGTTTTGGTCACGGTAATTTCCCTTTCGAAGCCAGGCGCACTGAACCGACCAGATCGTCTGCTGAAGACGGGTTCTCGCACGCTGCTGCCGGTGGTTGGGCTTTCTCTTTCCTACGCACGGAACGGACCGCCGCGAAGGCCGCGCCGGTGAGGTCGGGCGCAGTCAGCCGCAGTGCGGCGACGTACGTGGGTAATCCGGCCAAACAGATGAGGACGAGTTGCACGGGGTCTGGCAGCGACGCCGCCACCTTGCCCGTACCCACCATCACCGCCGCCATGCACACCGTCGCGGGCAACGGCCGCAGCAACGCCTTTCCCAGTTCAGGCACGCTCACCTCGGCCACCCTCTGCACCAGCCACATCCGAACACTGAAGTGCATCAACTCCACCGCGAGGAGCACGACCGCGACCCTCAGGATGCTGTGGTGTGCTGCCCACCAGATCGGGCCGACCATGACAACCAACTTCCCCGCACTGGTCGCGGTGAGAAGCCACGGTCGTCCGATCGCCTTATAAATATCCCCTGTATGAAAGGACGCTGAGTAAAGCACAGTGTACAGCGCGAGCACGGCCAACGCGCCTGCAGCGCCGGAATAGGCAGGGCCGTACAACGTTTCGACCGTCGCAGGAGCCGCAACGGCTAATGCGACACCGAGCGGTGCTGTCAGCGCCATGACTGCGGTAACCACCCGCAGGTAGTGTTCGGCAAGCGTTGCACGACTGTGCTGCAATCGCGACAACGAGCTGAACAACACCTCGCTGACCACTACGCACAAATTGAGCACGGCCAGCTCGGGGAGTCGGTATGCAAGCGTGTAGAGACCTAGTTGGTCGTCGCCGAGGCGCAGCCCGATCGCCAGATAGTCGACGTTGTAGATCGCGTAGGCAAGCAGGGCGACCGCGGTGACCGGAAGTCCGAAGCTGATGAGCTGCCTAGCTTCGCGTGTGTTGAGCTCAAAACGAAACGACGTCCGCGCTACCCGCCAGTACAAGAGCGTTATCACTATTACTGCGCTGATCTGGCCGTATACCAGGCTCCAGACGCCCAGCCCTGTCGCGGCCAGCCCGATGGCGACGGCAGCCTTGACGGTCGCGCCGAGAAAGTCCGGCACGATACGCCGTCGGAAGTCAAGGCTGCGAGTCAGTCGAGCGAGCGGAATCGCACTCAGCGATGAGATCGTCAAACCGACGGCGAGCACGCGGATCAACGGCGCCAGTTCGGGGTGATTCAGCGCGCCTGCGACGACACCAGCCGTACCCGCAAGGATGCCGCCTGCGAGAACACCGAACCCGACCGAGAGGGTGAGACCCGTCGGTGCGATCCGATTCCAGCTTCTCGGACTCTGGACGAGTGCACCACCCACGCCCAGATCTTTGACCCAGTCGAACAGGTTCATAATCAGCAAGGCCAACGCGAACAAACCAAAGTCTTTTGGCGTCAACAGCCGCGCCAGCACCACGGTCATGATCAGGGTCGAACTCTTGCTCAGTCCGAAGACGAGGTAGTTCCACACCGCCTGCCGGCCGGTCGGTGGTGGATTGCCAGCGCCGAATGAGGCTCCTTGTGCGTCCGAGACCATCGCTGCGGTCTTCTGTAGGCCCTCTTCCGCAACGCCGGCGGCCCGCGGTCCCGGCCCCCGACCATTTCGAGAAGTGTTCACAGATGCGTTCCGATTCGACCGGCTGTGGGCTGTCGAGTGACGCGGATCGCTACGCCGGTCCCAAAGCCACAGTGATCAGATAGCAAGTCGCCCACCGAAGCTTTCGACTTCGACCTGTACCGGAACGGGAGTAGCTCCGCGGCCATCTGCCACAGAAAGCCTAGGCCCCAGGAAAGATGCATCGTCGCGAGCGCCGGTCCGGCAAAAAGACCTGCCGCCGACTCGAGCCGCACAGCGCAAACCAGCGACGACCCAGTGAGTAGCGCGAGGTACAGGCTCCAGCCGAGAAGCGCTGGCGGCCAAACAAATCCGATCGCCCCCGATAGGGCCAAGAAAACCACGTTGAGCGCCGGCACTATCTGCCGCACACGCGGTCGCATCCGATGCTTGGCGATTGTGCGGGCTCGCCCGCGCCCGTAGTTAAGGTATTGGCGCCATAGGCCGCTCAGCGTGGGCCGCATGATGTAAGCGAGCCGAATTTCCGCATCAAGCCAGATGCGACCCCCGCCTGACACGAGCCGCGCGTCGTACTCGGCATCCTCGTTGTGGCTGAATGACGGGTCGTAGCCACCGATTCGACGAAACCACTCGAGGTCGAAGCCCGCGTGGTGGCCATGATCTACATAGCCGGACTTCCGGCCGCCTCGATGCGCTGCCCCACCGGAGCCAAGTGGGGTATCCACGATCCAGGCCGACGCACGTCGGAGGGCTGAGTCGCCGGTCGCGTCCATCGGAGTCACCACCGACGCCACACCCCTCTGCCGAACGGCGCTCGCGACATCGCGCACATAGCCGGGCGGGTAAATCGCATGCACATCACACCGCACCATCACCTGGTGTTGTTCACCTGCGACTTTCTCCAATGCGGCATTGACACCAGCCGATTGAAGCCGTCGAGGATTGTTGATGAGGACCAGGTTGGGGATCTCGTGCGCCAGATCCCGGACGATTTCGGGCGTACCGTCGGTGCTGCCGCCATCGGCGACAACGATCGTGGTGCGCGCCATCCAGTCGCTCGGAAGCATGAGCGAGCGGAGGCACGCCTCTATCCGAGCACTCTCATTGAGCGCCGGAAGGACCACGATCACTTGCGACGGATCAAGTGCAACAGCCGTCATGTGCCCCCCTTCCTGGTTGTGTAGCAATACCCCCCGCCACACGGGGCAGCAGTCCCCGTGCGCTCACGGGAAGAGTCTCTTCCCCACCATTACGCGAGCCCACCCGAAAGGCTCACCGCATCCCGCTGGAAGTGATGAATTCCGGACTCCGCCGCTGAACGCGCAATGGCTTTACGCGTTGCCGCTGGCCGCCTGCGTCCGGCTTTTCCAACCGCGCCTTTTCGGCCAAGATCCACACGGTACTGATGACGATTCTGAAGTCCAGCCAGAGACTCCAGTTGGTGATGTAGAAATTGTCGTAACGAGCACGCTCTGCAATCGAGGTGTCCCCTGACAAACCGTTCACCGCGGCCCAGCCGGTCAGGCCCGTCGGAACCCGGTGTCGTGCCGCATATCCGGGAATCGACGTACTGAATTTCTCGACGAAGTGCGGGCGTTCAGGGCGCGGCCCGACCAACGCCATGTCGCCGCGTACTATGTTCCAAAGTTGCGGGAGCTCATCGAGCGAGGTCGCTCGGAGGAAGCGGCCGACAGGACCGACCCGCAGATCCCCTGCAATCGTCCAATTGGTTTGCGACTCAAGGGCGTTGGACGGGCTCATGGACCGGAACTTCACCAGCTCGAACTCACGGCCCGCGAGTCCGACACGCGTCTGGCGAAACAGCACAGGCGCAGCTGGATCGGATACCTTCACGACGACAGCGAGGAGAGCAAGCAACGGCGAAACGGTGACAAGTGCAACGGCCGCAAGGCACCGCTCGACGAACAATTTGAGGTACCAGGTCGGATTGCAGTGCACGTGATGCCGTATCGGCCGCAATGGAATCGCTCCGATCCGGTCCATGTTTCCATTGACCGCGACCGTCTCCCACATTCGCGGAACCACGAAGATGCCGCAATTCAGCCGATCGCAGCCCCGTACGAGGTCGAGCAGGTGCGCCTCGTCGACCCGAGGGAACGCGAATATCGCCGTCTCGATTCGCTCTTCGGCGATCACTGCACTGAGGCTGTCAGCCAGTCGACGGACGCGGAAGTCGGCGGAGGCAGAGACATCCGACGACGGTATGTCGTCGAGGAGCGCAACCGGAATGAGCCCGTACTCGGGATCGTCGAACATCTGCCGCGTCAGCGCGAGGCCCACCGGATCGGCACCGACAACGATCGTGCGCCGGTCGCCAAGATGCCGGCGACGAAGGCGCCGCTCTAGGGCATAGGCTGTGAACCTACCGATTATTGCTGCTGCGCAAGCGGTTCCGACGGCCATGAATAGTGGGCCCATCTCGGCGCTGCGGGCAACAACTATTTCGGCGACTGTCGCTCCGATTGCCGTGGCGGCCACCACCCGAGGGGCCACGTCAAACGTGGACAGAGCGAAACGATGCCGGTAGGTCCCTGCAACCGCAAGACATATCACAGATAAGAACGTAGTGACATAAAGGTCGCCGACGCCAAACATCATCTGCGCGAGAGCTATTGCGGTGCTTTCGGTCACAACCGGGACAGGGTCAACGCCGACAGGCCACCTCAGGCGAGATTCCCTTCTTTCGGAGGCACATTCGGCCGCCCCATGGTCGAGCGAGACGGGGGTTGGCTGCGCCTTCGCCCGGCTTTTGAGCTCGGCTTCAATAATCGAAATACCGGGAGCGCATGATGCGGCTGCGACGGTCATGGCTGACGCTCCCCGCCAACGACCCATACCGGGGGCCTGCCGACGATCGCGCGGATCACCCAGGTGGCGTCGACACCGCCGGCAGCACCGGCGCCAATGAACTGGGCGGTCACCTCGTCGTTGACGGTGACACGGTTCCCGGCAATCGTGGCGTGCCAGCCGGCTCTTCTCAACGCATCGCAAGCCGCACCGATGGCCGGAATCCCACTAATAACCCCGGCAACCTGCTCAGTCGTGGGCGCGGCAGTTGTCATCTTGACGCGCCTCGGCGAAATGGCGATTGACCTGCGCGGTCGCAATCGAATGAGTTTCCAAAACGACGTCGCGATGTGACGAACATCGCGCCAGAACTTTGTAACATGAAGAAGCCTTCCTTCGCTGGGAGGTAGGGGGTGGGGTCGGTTTGGTCGCTGTCCCCATCCCCGCTTGGAGCGGGTGGAATCAATCGGTAGCTCGCTAGGCCATAGGCACTCCAGACGGCAGCTGTGGCCGCACGCGGACGCGTTTGAATGCGCTGCACACCGCAGGGTTGGCAGTGCGCCACGTAGGAAGAAGTGGTGTTATCACGCTGGCTCTTTTCTGAACGAGTGTGCGTTTGCGAAGGACAACGTTCCGGTCACCCGACTAACCCGAGACCAACTCGATGCCTGGCCGACTTGCTGCAGCCAGGCTCAAGGAATTTCAGAACGAAATCTGGGTCGTGTCGGACAGAACTTCAGGACGTCAGGCTGCTGGTCGCTGCACTACCCCTCGCTCGGCTTGGGTGTTCGTCTGCCACCAAGACCGCGTGGTTCCAGCCGGTCGCCATCGTTCGACCGCACCGCCTGTTGCCGGCATTACGGGGCTCCTCATCAGAATCGTTTTCCAGGGGCCGGTGTTAGCCTCCACGGCCCCGTCGCAAAAAGCGGACAGTTAGCTCGCAGACCGCTTTATCGAGTGGCGATAACAACCCTCCCTCAAGCTAACAGACCTCTCTCATCTCCGCCACACGAAAATCTAATCAAAATATGACATGCCGAACTACTCGCTCCTCGCACCTCGCTGAACTGGCCGTTAACGCGAATTTAACTGTGATGCAAACAAATTAGAAGCTTGCGGGGGCAAGCATCTAGTCGGGTCGCGCCGCGCCCAGGCACGGCCGCCACCGCTAACACGTCGCCTCAAGAATGTGATCCTTACCATAGTTCCGCTAGCACAGGGCCCCCAAAATCGAATTGCAGTACTATGTCTGGCAACCAACATGTAGTTTGCTGTGGTCCACCGATCAGGGTGCTTCCGAGCCCCAGTGCATTGAATAGCTAACCAATGTATCGTTCTCCGGCTGCGTGCTTTTCGAAGAGAGCAAACCTGTGACCGGCCAGAAGGGAGCCCGTGGGCTCCGCCGATCAGCAACTTCGAGCCGGCCCGATAGCATCAACGACCATGACGAGCGTCTCTGAACACTCCGCAGAACCCGCGGCGGAACACACGATCGATATCCACACCACCGCGGGCAAGCTCGCCGACCTGCGCAGGCGCGCCGAGGAGACGCTGCACCCGGTCGGCGAGGCCGCCGTCGAGAAGGTGCACGCCAAGGGGAAGCTGACTGCGCGCGAGCGCATCTACGCGCTGCTCGACGAGGGCTCGTTCGTCGAGCTGGACGCGCTGGCCAAACACCGCAGCACCAACTTCGGCCTCGAACAGAAGCGCCCGCTCGGCGACGGCGTGGTCACCGGTTACGGCACCATCGACGGCCGCGACGTGTGCATCTTCAGCCAGGACGTCACCGTGTTCGGCGGCAGCCTCGGCGAGGTGTACGGGGAGAAGATCGTGAAGGTCCAGGACCTCGCGATCAAGACCGGCCGCCCGCTGATCGGCATCAACGACGGCGCCGGCGCCCGCATCCAGGAGGGCGTCGTCTCGCTAGGGCTGTACGGGGAGATCTTCCACCGCAACATCCTCGCGTCGGGCGTGATCCCGCAGATCTCGCTGATCATGGGCGCCGCCGCCGGCGGGCACGTCTACTCCCCCGCGCTGACCGACTTCGTCGTGATGGTCGATCAGACCAGCCAGATGTTCATCACCGGACCCGACGTGATCAAGACCGTCACCGGCGAGGACGTCACGATGGAGGAGCTGGGCGGCGCGCACACCCACATGGCCAAGTCCGGCACGGCCCATTATGTCGCCTCCGGTGAGCAGGACGCTTTCGACTACGTCCGCGATCTGCTGTCCTACCTGCCGCCCAACAACTACGCCGACCCGCCGCGCTACCCGGTGCCGGTCCCCGAGGGCGCGATCGAGGACAACCTCACCGACGAGGACCTCGAGCTGGACACGCTGATCCCGGATTCGCCCAACCAGCCGTACGACATGCACGAGGTGATCACCCGCATCCTCGACGACGACGAGTTCCTCGAAGTGCAAGCCGGATACGCGACGAACATCGTCGTCGGCTTCGGCCGCATCGAGGGCCGGCCTGTTGGCATCGTCGCCAACCAGCCCACCCATTTCGCCGGCTGCCTCGACATCAACGCCTCCGAGAAGGCGGCCCGGTTTGTCCGAACCTGCGACTGCTTCAACATCCCGATCATCACGCTCGTCGACGTGCCGGGCTTCCTGCCGGGAACGGATCAGGAATACAACGGGATCATCCGGCGCGGCGCCAAGCTGCTGTACGCCTACGGCGAGGCCACCGTCGCGAAGATCACCGTGATCACCCGCAAGGCCTACGGGGGCGCCTACGACGTGATGGGGTCCAAGCACATGGGCGCCGACGTCAACGTCGCGTGGCCGACGGCTCAGATCGCGGTCATGGGCGCCTCTGGAGCGGTCGGCTTCGTATACCGCCAGCAGCTGGCCGAGGCGGCCCGCAACGACGAGGACGTCGACACGCTGCGACTCAAGCTGCAGGAGGACTACGAGGACACCCTCGTCAACCCCTACATCGCCGCCGAGCGGGGCTACGTGGACGCGGTGATCCCGCCGTCGCACACCCGCGGCTACGTGGCCACGGCACTGAGGCTGCTCGAACGCAAGATCACCCAGATTCCGCCGAAGAAGCACGGGAACATACCACTGTGAGCGACGAACGAAGTGAGCGCAGCTCACGTAGCGAGGCAGCGAACAATTCAAGCCCCGTGAGCGACGCAGACACCAACGGCACGCCGCACGAGCACGTCGACATCCACATCGAACGCGGCAAACCCACCGACGAGGAGGTCGCCGCGCTGGTGACCGTGCTCGGTGGCACGGTCGGCGGCACGCCCCGGCCCGGCGTTGCCGAACGCAACCTCTGGGGCCACCCCGTCAGCAGACTGCGCTACGCGGTCTCTTCCTGGCAGCGGGTGACCCTGCTGGGACGGACGTACATGCGGCGATGACCCGAGTCGTGCTCGGGTCATCGTCGCCCGGGCGGCGCAAAGTGTTGCGTCAGGCCGGAATCGATCCACTCGTGATGGTGTCGGGTGTCGACGAGGCCGCCCTCGTCTCAAGCCTCGGCGATGCCGCACCCGATGCGGTCACCACCGCGCTGGCCACCGCGAAGGCGCAATACGTCTCGGACAACGTGGAGTCGTCGGTAGCCGCCGATTGCGTTGTGATCGGCTGCGATTCGATGCTGTTCTGCGACGGCGAGCTGCGCGGCAAGCCGGCGTCGGCAGATGAGGCCAAACGACAGTGGCAGACGATGGCCGGCCGCACCGGCGAGCTGCACACGGGTCATTGCGTAATCCGGTTGCGCGACAACATGATTGTCTACCAAAGCGCCGAAACATTGTTAACCACAGTTTGTTTCGCCCAACCCCGCGCTGACGAGCTCGACGCGTACATCGCCAGTGGCGAACCGCTGAGGGTGGCAGGCGGGTTCACCCTCGACGGCCTCGGAGGGTGGTTCATCGACGCCGTCGACGGCGACCCGTCCAGCGTGATCGGGATCAGCCTGCCGCTCACTCGACGGCTGTTCGAGCGCGCCGGATTGTCGATCCCTGCGTTGTGGGAGGCCAACCCAGTGTCGCAGTAGGCTCGTTGACGTGCCACTGCCTCCCGATTCCAACCCCGCTCTGCAGTCTTACTCCCACCCGGAGCGGTTGGTCACCGCCGACTGGCTGGCCTCACACCTGGGCGCGCCGGGTCTGGTCGTCGTCGAGTCCGACGAGGACGTGCTGCTCTACGACGTCGGGCACATCCCCGGCGCGGTGAAGATCGACTGGCACACCGACCTCAACGACCCTCACGTGCGCGACTACATCACCGGCGAGCAGTTCGCCGCGTTGATGGACCGCAAGGGCATCTCGCGCGACGACACGGTGGTCATCTACGGCGACAAGAGCAACTGGTGGGCGGCCTACGCGCTCTGGGTGTTCACCCTTTTCGGCCACCCCGATGTGCGGTTGCTCGACGGCGGCCGCGATCTATGGATTTCCAGCGGACGCGACACCACGCTCGAAGTGCCCGACAAACAGTCCAGCGGCTACCCCGTGGTCGAGCGCGACGACAGCGCGATCCGGGCATTCAAAGAGGACGTCTTGGGCAGCCTCGGCAGCCAGCCGCTGATCGACGTGCGCTCCCCTCAGGAATACACGGGCGAGCGCACGCACATGCCCGACTACCCCGAGGAGGGCGCGCTGCGCGGCGGCCACATCCCGACTGCGGTGTCGATTCCATGGGCCAAGGCCGCCGACGAGAGCGGCCGGTTCCGCAACCGCGACGAGCTCGAGCAGCTGTACGGCTTCCTCACGGCCGACGACAAGACGATCGTGTACTGCCGCATCGGCGAGCGCTCCAGCCACACGTGGTTCGTGCTGACGCACTTGTTGGGCCTGCCCGGTGTTCGCAACTACGACGGCTCGTGGACGGAGTGGGGCAACACCGTGCGCGTTCCCATCGCGGTCGGCGAAGAACCAGGCTCGCCATGACGATTGTCTCCGGGCTACCGGCCCCGCTAGCCGAGGTGGTATCCGACTTCCAAGACATGACCGGCCAGGACAAGCTCAAGCTCCTATTGGAGTTCGCCGACGAGCTGCCACCGCTGCCCGCCGAACTCGAGGAGGCCGCGATGGAGCCGGTGCCCGAATGCCAGTCGCCGCTGTTTCTGCACGTCGACGCCGAAGATCGCGCAGACGTCCGGCTGTTCTTCAGCGCACCGGCCGAGGCCCCCACGACGCGCGGGTTCGCGTCGATCCTGGCCGCGGGCCTGGACCATCAGCCCGCCGACGACATCTTGTCCGTGCCCGACGACTTCTACACGGACCTGGGCCTTGCGGCACTGATCAGCCCGCTTCGGCTGCGCGGCATGGCCGCGATGCTAGCCAGGATCAAGCGCCGCCTGCGCAACGCCTAAACTGCCCGTCGGATACATTTCTAAAAACTCCTCTTAAGAGACACGCCACTTAAGACAGCCAGGAGGCGCAGTGCCTAGTCATGCCAGCTCTCGGATCTCCAAGGTCCTCGTCGCCAACCGCGGCGAGATCGCGGTCCGCGTGATCCGGGCGGCCAAGGACGCCGGGTTCGAGAGCGTGGCTGTGTACGCCGAGCCCGACGCCGACGCTCCACACGTGGAGCTGGCCGACGAGGCGTTCGCTCTTGGCGGTCAGACCTCGGCCGAGTCTTACCTGGACTTCGCGAAGATTCTCGACGCCGCCGCCAAGTCCGGCGCGAACGCGATCCACCCTGGCTACGGCTTCTTGTCGGAGAACGCCGACTTCGCGCAGGCCGTCATCGACGCGGGGCTGATCTGGATCGGCCCGAGCCCGCAGTCGATCCGCGACCTCGGTGACAAGGTCACCGCACGTCACATCGCCGCCCGTGCGCAGGCGCCGCTGGTCCCCGGAACGCCGGACCCGGTCAAGGACGCCGACGAGGTGGTGGCGTTTGCCCAGGAGCACGGTCTGCCTATCGCGATCAAAGCGGCGTTCGGCGGCGGCGGCCGCGGCATGAAGGTGGCCCGCACCATCGAGGAAATCCCGGAGATGTTCGAGTCGGCCACGCGCGAGGCCACCGCCGCGTTCGGGCGCGGCGAGTGCTTCGTCGAGCGCTACCTGGATCAGCCGCGGCACGTCGAGGCGCAGGTGATCGCCGACCAGCATGGCAACGTCGTCGTGGCCGGCACCCGCGACTGCTCGCTGCAGCGCCGCTACCAGAAGTTGGTCGAGGAGGCCCCGGCGCCGTTCTTGACCGATGCGCAACGCAAGGAGATCCACGAGTCGGCCAAACGGATCTGCAAAGGAGCGCACTACTACGGCGCCGGCACCGTGGAGTACCTGGTCGGCCAGGACGGCCTGATCTCGTTCCTCGAGGTCAACACGCGGCTTCAGGTCGAGCACCCCGTAACGGAAGAGACCGCCGGCGTCGACCTGGTGCTGCAGCAGTTCAAGATCGCCAACGGCGAGAAGCTCGACATCACCGAGGACCCGACGCCGCGCGGGCACGCGATCGAATTCCGGATCAACGGCGAGGACGCCGGCCGGGGTTTCCTGCCGGCACCGGGCCCGGTGACCAAGTTCCATCCCCCGAGCGGGCCGGGCGTGCGGATGGACTCCGGCGTAGAGACCGGTTCGGTGATCGGCGGGCAGTTCGACTCGATGCTGGCCAAGCTGATCGTGTACGGCGCCAGCCGCGAGGAGGCGCTGGCCCGCTCGCGGCGTGCCCTCGACGAGTTCGAAGTGGAGGGCCTGGCCACCGTGATCCCGTTCCACCGCGCGGTGGTGTCGGACCCGGCGTTCATCGGCGACGGCGAGAGCTTCTCGGTGCACACCCGGTGGATCGAAACGGAGTGGAACAACACGATCGAGCCGTTCACCGGCGGCGAGCCTCTCGACGAGGACGAGACGCTGCCCCGGCAGAAGCTGGTTGTCGAGGTGAGCGGCCGTCGGCTCGAGGTGTCGCTGCCAGGCGACCTCGCGCTGGGCAACGGCGCAGCGTCGGCGAATCCGGACGTCATCCGGAAAAAGCCCAAACCACGCAAACGCGGTTCGCACGCAGGTGTCGGCACCGCATCGGGTGACGCGGTCACCGCCCCGATGCAGGGCACGGTGGTCAAGGTCGCCGTCGAGGAGGGCCAGGAGGTGAGCACCGGCGATCTGGTCGTGGTGCTCGAGGCGATGAAGATGGAGAACCCGGTGACCGCCCACAAGGACGGCACCATCACGGGGCTCGCCGTCGAGGCCGGTGCCGCGATCACTCAGGGCACCGTTCTCGCAGAGATCAAGTAGCCGCGCGTGCAGCCGGTCGAAATCAACGCCGGCACTTGGTATTTGCGCGCTCTGCGGGCCGATCAGCGCTTGAACGACCGGCCCGCGCTTGCCGAACTCGGTGAGACCGACGCCGGCTACATCGCACGCCGCGCCGCGCAGTGGGAGTCAGACTCCGCATATTCATGGGCCGTCTGCGAGCCGACGACGGGCGAACTTCTTGCCGAGATCGTCCTGGACCCCACCGATGCGACAGTTCGTAGTCGTGTCCGCGCGGGTCACGACGACGCAGCGGCCGCCGCCGAGGCATCTGTCCGGCGGTTCGCCGACGCAATGCTGGGCATCGAGGTGAACCCGCACTGAACCCTTGTCAACTGCGATGTTTCGCGTGTTCGGCCACGTTGCAGCCCGCTTAAAAGACTTTAAGAAGTTGACCCGCCATCATCATTGACAGTTGTAACTGGCGCGGGCCGGGAGTACGGTCGAATCGAGGTTGAGTTCACAGCCTGAGCGGAGCGCCTCGGGCGAGCAGGATGAAACGAACTCCCTGCCCGAAGGGCCAAGCCAAGTGCCCGGTGTTTCCGTCTGTATGCACGACACATTCGAGTTGATGGAGTCGTCAATGACTGCTGTTCACAACGAAAAAACCTCCGATATGCGGAGGTCGGGCCACCTCGACCAGGTTTCTGGTGACGGTGTGTGCCTGAACGCCGGATCGCTCGGCGACGCGACCGTGATTACCGCCACCGGAGAGTTGGACGCATCCAACATCGATCGCCTGACCGACTACGTCCGGGCCTGCCTCGCCGGCGGCCGCGCATTGATACTGGACCTCAGCCAACTGGGTTTCCTTGGGGCGCAGGGTATCCGGGCGCTCTTTGAGATTTCGGAGGAATGTGAAGCAAGTGGAACCGATTGGGCTCTGGTACCCGGGCATCCGGTGACCAGGCTGCTGCGAATCTGTGACACGGGAGCACGGCTGCCCGCAGTGGCATCGATTGCTGAAGCGCTGGAGCGCTTTTCGACCGCCAGCAGCGCGCACAGACTACTTCAACTCGTCACGAAGTCGGGCTAACGTCCGCGCCAGCAGGCGCGAGACATGCATCTGCGAAATTCCGACGCGCTCGGCGATCTGGCTCTGCGTGAGCGATTCGAAGAATCGCAGCACGATCACGGTGCGTTCGCGTTCGGGCAACGCGTTGAGCAGAGGCCGCAGCGCTTCGTGATTTTCGATGCGGTCGAGGTTGGTGTCCTGGCTGCCGAGCGTTTCGGACAGCGACGGCGAGTCGTCGTCGCCACTACCGCCGCTGTCCATTGACAGCGTGTTGTAACCGCTGCCGGCAATGAGCGCCTCGACGACCTCTTCACGCTCCAGTTCGAGCTCAGCCGCCAGCTCCGACGGGGTGGGGGCACGTCCGAGTCGCTGTGACATCTCGG
The DNA here is from genome assembly GCA_963744085.1 of uncultured Actinomycetota bacterium. Classification (GTDB taxonomy): domain Bacteria; phylum Actinomycetota; class Actinomycetes; order Mycobacteriales; family Mycobacteriaceae; genus Mycobacterium. The sequence continues at coordinate 465,265 of CAVUSK010000002.1, read as the reverse complement.
CCGTGGCGCTGCCCAGCTGCAGATGTAGCTCCTTCAGGCGGCGCGGGACCTTGACAGACCAGCTGTTGTCGCGGAAGTGGCGGCGGACCTCGCCCATGATCGTCGGCACGGCGAACGAGACGAAATCGCTACCGCATTCGACGTCGAATCGGTTCACCGCGTTGACGAGCCCGAGCCGGGCCACCTGTGCGATGTCTTCGCGCGGCTCGCCGCGCCCGTCGAAGCGATGCGCGATGTGCTCGGCGAGCGGCATGCACCGGCGGACGATCCGCTCACGGGCTCGCTCCCGTTCCAACGAATCGGCCGGCAGTGCGTTCAATTCCCGGAACATCTCCGGTACGTCGGCGTATTCAGAACGGGTTCGCGGTGACGAACTTTCCTTCACCTGGTGGTATCCAGCCGTCTCGCTGTCATGGTGATCCCGAATACCCGGCCAGGATCGCCCACGTCCGCGCCGTCGCGGAACGTCTCCACCTCGTCGGTGAGCGAACTGATGACGTGCCAGCTGAAGGTGCCCGGGCGTAGTACCTCGTCATCGACGCACGGCGCCGACACCGAGATCCACAGGTCGTCCTCGCGGGGGCGCACCACGACCGTCAGACGCGAGTTCGGGGCGGAACACCGGATGAGCGCGGTACATGCCTCGTCGAGGGCCAGCCGCAGGTCGGCCACCGCGTCGAGGTCCAGATCCTCCAGCGTGCCGAGCGCTGTCACCAGAGTGCGAATGACGGCGAGGCTTTCCAAGCGTGCCGGCACTCTGAACTCGACCGGCTGGCCGTGGGTTGCCGGTGTGGCGGGGTTGTCAGCCTTGGACATCTTGCCTCCTGGCATTGTCACGAGAATACCCTTCAGCCGGTCGCCACCAGTCACAACGGTCGCCCCCGGCGAGAATAAAAGCGCACGAAGCCGGGTATTCCCGAGCCGTGCATGACCGACCAGTCATCGATGGGCAGCCCGCCGCGTCGCAAGCCCTTCGTAACGCCGCCGCGGTCATTGCGGTCGTCGTACTGGTTCTCGCCCTGTTGGCGTTGGGGGTCTACGCCGTAGTGTTCATGGACCTCATGCCGCAGATGCAATGACCCGCTGCCCACCAGAAGACCCCTTCTCACCTGTGCAATCCCGCCCGTCAGGGCACCGGATACCCGTGGTGAACCCGCGGCTAAACGGGTGATGTTTGAGGCGTTGATCTCAGTGGAAAATCAAGGGCCGTGAGGCTGCGCCGGAGCACCGTCGGCGGCCCGGGCGTGCGCCGCATCCGCCGGGGGCGCGGCTTCTCGTACGTCGACGCCGACGGCGCGGCCGTCGATGATTCCGAGACGCTGGCCCGCATCGAGGAGCTGGTGATCCCGCCTGCGTGGAAGGACGTCTGGGTCTGCCCGTACCCGAACGGCCACATCCAAGCCGTCGGGACCGATGCGGCCGGCCGCAAACAATACCTGTACCACCAGCGCTGGCAGCAGGAGCGGGCTGAGGAGAAGTACGACCGGACGCTGAGCCTGGCCAAGCAGCTGCCGGACTGGCGCACGCGCGTGGTCGGCGATCTGCGCGGGCGAGGGCTGGGTCGCGACCGAGTACTGGCGGTGGCCCATCATCTGCTCGACCGCGGCTACTTTCGGGCCGGCGGCGAGGAGTACGCGCAAGAAAACGGCAGCTTCGGGCTGGCCACCCTCCGGCGAGAGCACGTCCGGATGCACCGCGACAGCGTGGAGTTCGACTACCCGGCCAAGAGCGGGGTGCGCCGCACGATCCAGCTGGAGGACCCGCTCGTGGTGCGCGCGGTGCGGGGGCTGCTGCGTGCGCAGACCCGGTTGCCGCGGCTGCTGGTGTACCGCAGCGCGGAGGGCGACTGGGTCGAGGTGCGCGCCGACGAGGTCAACACCCGGTTCCGCGACCTCGTCGGTGACGATTTCAGCATCAAGGACCTACGGACGTGGCACGGCACGGTGCTGGCGGCAGAGGCCTTCGCTCACTCACCCGAGCCGACGTCGAAGACCGCCCGCCGTCGCGCCGAGTCGACGGTGATGAAGGCGGTGGCCGCCGAGCTCGGAAACACACCCGCGGTGGCCCGAAGCTCTTACATCGACCCGCGCGTCGTGCAGGCCTACCAGGACGGCGTGACGATCGCGCCGGCGATCCATCGGGCTAAGCGGCACCGCTCACCGACCACACGCCAGCACCTCATCGAACGCGCGACAATACGGCTGATCAACCAGATCGAAAAGGGGCGCTAGTCGATTCGCGAATGGCGTTTTTCCCCGTGCGGCGCAGGGTACGTTCGTCGTGTGAGTTCCGACCAGACACCCGACGATCCGATCGACCAAGAGGTTCCGGTCGCCGACGCGGTCGAACAACGACTCGAAGTTGGCGAAACACCCAGTCTTTCGGAGAACTTCGAGCCGACCGAGGTCAATGAGATCGCCGATGAAGGCGTACCAGCGGATGCTGATCCGGCCGACTGGCAGGAGCAGCGGACCACCGCTGCGGGCGCCGACGACTGGGATCCGGACGAGTAGTCAAGAGCTGCAAGGGAATTGCAAAGCTCACCGCAGCAGCGTGCCCGACGAGAGATGCGTCACGAAACCGATCTCCGCGGGTAGGTTTAGTGCCTCTTGGTCCGGGGAAACCCATAGTCAGCGACGGGCAGAGTGGCCCGTTGTCGCATGAAGGAAGCAAACAAGCCATCAGGGAGGAATCCATGGGGAACAGCGGACCCGAAGAAGCCGTCAAGGGCGTCGTCGAGGGCGTGAAGGGCAAGGCCAAGGAAGCTCTCGGCACCGTGACGGGTCGCGACGACGTGGCCCGCGAGGGCAAGGCCCAGCAGGACAAGGGCGAGGCGCAGCGCGACGCCGCCAAGAAGGAAGCCGAGGCAGAATCGGCTCGTGGCGGCGCGAAGGCTGCCGAGGAGCGCCAGAAGGCCAACCAGTAGCTATCTGGCACGCAGTGGGCCCAGTCCGAAAAGGACTGGGCCCACTGCTATTCGGTCTGCTATTCGGGTCGGTTGCTACTCGGTTTCGGACAGCGGATCGAGCGAGTTCCGCCGCGCTAACCGGGCGACCCGCCGGCGTTCGGCGTATACCCATACCGATCCAGCGGCCGCGGCGAGGACCGCCACGATGCCGGCCCCGATCGCCCAACCAATCACGCCGCGTGCCGCTGCACCCAGGCAGATCACCAGCGCCAGCACGGCCACGGAAATCAGCGCGTAGCCACCCAGCCCGCGGTTGTCCTTCATCGCTTCTCCCGCGCGCGGGAGGGCGGTGCGAGCGTGGTCGGTCGGATCGTCCACCTGGTCCGGCATCAAGGTCTCCCTGTGGTTGCCTGCTCCATCGTTTAGAGAAGCTACCCAGTGCCTGCGCGCGCGAAACTGGCGGCGCTACCGCAGAAGCGTCGTTATGCGGCGCTGCGAGGGTGCTGGTTGGCGGAATGATCCGCCCGCCATCTGGCCTCGATGCGCCGTAGCCGATGACGTTCGACGGAAAGCCAGGAAATGCCTCCGCCGGCTGTCAGCAGAGCGGTCAGACCGGCCCAGACCAGCAACTCCGTGTGGTGGTATGCGAGCGCCGCCACGAATGCGACGAGCGCGATGACGCCCACCGCGATCAAGAAAAGGCCCGGCCAGAAGTAGACATCGATCATCGACTCACCCGCGTGCTGATGGTGTGTACGGGAGTGATCCGTCGGATCGTGATGCGTGTCTCCCATCACTGTCTCCTTCGTTGAGATACCTGAAAGGATACTCAGCTCGGGACCTACGCGACAGGCTAATTGGTGCTGGCAGGCGGTTATTTGTACGGCGGATAGTTGTACTGCCGCAGCAGGCTTGCGGCGTGAACGGCATTGCGCGCAGCCGCTTCGGTGGAGTCGGCGATGGCCTCGGGAACCTCGTCGAGGTCGTTGTAATCCTTGGTCTGCATCGCCTCACCGTTCCAGTACGTGCAGCCTTGTGCCGGGATCGTGAACCCGATGTCGTTGAGCGCCTGGAAAAGATCTGCGACGACCTTGTGAGCACCGTCCTCGTTGCCGACCACTGCCGCAAGAGCCACCTTGCCGACCATGCCCGGTCTGCCGTCTTCGTCGGTGTGGGACAACTCGGCGTCCAGCCGCTCGAGTACTCGCTGTGCAACGCTGGACATGTGGCCGAGCCACACTGGGGTCGAGACCACCAAAATGTCCGCGAGAAGAATCTTTTCGCGTATCTGCGGCCATTCATCGCCGGGACCCATGTCGGCTTCGACACCCGGCAACAACATCAGGTCGACTGGCCGCACAGACTCACATTCCACGTCAGCTCGGCGAAGGTGGTCGATCAGCTGCTCGGCAATCGCCTCGGTGCTGGAGGGATCTGGACTGGCTTTCAGCGTGCAGACAAGAGTGAGGGCGCGTAACGAAGAACTCATGGCAGGCGTGTACCCGAGGGCCCTGGCGGCGAAACGATTACGACGACAGCGCCATTGGCGCGGTCGTCGTCAGCACCACAAGCATCAGCACGAGCAGGAACCAGCCGGCGCCCTGCCAGATCCACCAGCCGCCACGGGTGCGCCACACCCGGTATGTGCGCACAAAGGCCCACACGCCCCCGATGAACAGCACGACGGCAGGCCCGACGGCGAGCGTGTTGCGCTGTAACGCACTGCAATTGTCCAGCGCCCCTTGGCCGGTGCCGCTCTTGCAACCGCTCATCCAGGCCATCGAACCGAGCAGTATCACCAGCGCGATCGCAACGAAAACAGCGGTCAGCTTCACTGCCGCGGCGAACGTGGCGCGATCACGTTGCGGGTTGGAAGTATCAGGTGACATCTTCATGGCGCTACTTCTTCAACACTACGCTCGTAGACGCACATGCTCGGTGTCGGCAGCGAATTCGCGCTCTCAGGTTCACCCATCGTCGGGCTGGGTAGCTGTAGAACGTGAGCATGTCGGCATTGTTGAGCCGACGGGGTCCCGTAGTGGTGCGGGTGTGCGTCGCCGTCGTGGTGGGCGTCGCCGTCGCTGTCGCGGTCGGTGTGACCGCGGGTGGACTTTCGCTCCGGTCGCCGGCTGGATATCGGCCGCAGCGGTGTTTCTGGGGTGGACGTGGCTCGTCATCGGCGGAATGTCGGCGGAGGCCACGGAGACGCATGCCACACGCGAAGACCCGACCCGCGCCGTGGCCGAGGTGATCGTCGTGATCGCCAGCGTGGCCAGCTTGGCGGGAGTTGGATATCTGCTGATCGCGGAGTCGGCGCCGGGCGGAGCATCGGAGTGGGCCACCGCGCTAGGCGTCGGCAGCGTGGTGGCGGCATGGTTCGTCGTCCACACACTGTTCACGACCCACTACGCCCGCATCTACTACCGGGATCCACGCGGAGGCGTCGACTTCAACCAAGACGACCCTCCGACGTACCTCGACTTCGCATACCTGAGCTTCACGATCGGTATGACCTTCCAGGTGTCTGATACCGACCTGACGAGCAGAAGCATCCGGTCCGCTGCGCTGCGACATGCGGTGCTGTCGTACCTGCTCGGGGCGGTCGTGCTGGCCATCACCGTCAACCTGATCGCAGGACTGGGGCACGCAGGTTCGTGACATGTTGAACGGCGACGACGGTATCCAGCACGCCTCTTGTCGTACCCCATTGGCACGATGGATACGTGGGCTCTACCTCCGATCCGTTTGACCGCTTCAGCCCGGCCACCCGGGAGTGGTTCACGGGCACGTTCGCCGCGCCCACAGCGGCGCAGGCGCAGGCTTGGTCGGCGATCGCGGACGGTGACAACACGCTGGTCATCGCACCCACCGGGTCGGGCAAGACGCTGGCCGCTTTCCTGTGGGCGATCGACCGGCTGGCTCACGATCCTCGCGATGCCTCCGGCACCCGGGTGCTCTACGTCTCGCCGCTGAAGGCCCTGGCCGTCGACGTCGAACGCAACCTGCGCACTCCGCTCACCGGGATCACCCGGACGGCACAGCGGCTCGGGCTGCCCGACCCCCAGATCAGCGTCGGCGTCCGCTCAGGCGACACACCTCCGAATCGCCGGCGCGAGCTGATCACCCGCCCGCCGGACATCCTGATCACCACACCCGAGTCGCTGTTTCTGATGCTCACCTCGGCCGCTCGCGACACGCTCGCCGGCGTCGAGACCGTGATCGTCGACGAAGTCCATGCGGTCGCGGGCACCAAGCGCGGCTCGCACCTCGCCCTGTCGCTGGAACGGCTTGACATGTTGTCCCCCGCAAGCCCTGCGCAGCGCATCGGGTTGTCGGCCACCGTGCGGCCACCCGAGGAAGTGGCGCGGTTCTTGTCAGGACGCGCACGAACCACGATCGTCGCCCCACCCGCGGCCAAGACGTTCGACCTGTCGGTGGTGGTGCCTGTGCCCGACATGGCCAATCTGGAGAACAACACGATCTGGCCGGAGGTCGAGCAGCGCATCGCCGATCTGATCGAGGCGCACAACTCCACGATCGTGTTCGCGAACTCGCGGCGGCTCGCCGAGCGACTCACGTCTCGGCTCAACGAGATTCACGCCGAACGGTCCGGTATTGAACTCGCGCAGCCAGCCAACCCGCAGGTGCCGGGCGGCCCGCCCGCGTACATCATGGCCAGCGGGCAGTCATACGGCGCCGAGCCGCTGCTGGCGCGTGCGCACCACGGCTCGGTGAGCAAGGAGGTGCGCGCTGCGGTCGAAGACGACCTCAAGAGCGGGCGGCTCAAAGCCGTGGTTGCCACGTCCAGCCTCGAGCTCGGAATCGACATGGGCGCAGTCGATCTCGTCATCCAGGTCGAGGCGCCGCCGTCGGTGGCCAGCGGCCTGCAGCGGATCGGACGGGCGGGCCATCAGGTCGGTGAGATCTCGCGCGGCGTCGTCTTCCCCAAGCACCGCACCGATTTGATCGGCTGCGCGGTCACGGTCCAACGGATGCTGAACGGACAGATCGAAAACCTCGCGGTGCCGGCCAACCCACTCGATGTGCTGGCGCAGCAGACCATCGCCGCTTGCGCGCTCAACCCTCTGAACGCCGATGTGTGGTTTGACGCGGTGCGGCGCAGTGCGCCGTTCGCGACGCTGCCGCGCAGCGCATTCGAGGCGACACTGGACCTGTTGTCCGGAAAGTACCCGTCCACGGAGTTCGCCGAACTACGACCGCGGCTGCTCTACGACCGCGACGCAGGCGTACTCACCGCCCGCCCGGGAGCGCAGCGGCTGGCGGTCACCTCCGGCGGCGCGATCCCCGACCGTGGGCTGTTCACCGTGTATCTGGCGGCGGGAGCTGATTCCGAAAAGCCTTCGCGGGTAGGTGAACTCGATGAAGAGATGGTCTACGAGTCCCGGCCGGGCGACGTGATTTCGCTGGGTGCGACGAGCTGGCGGATCACCGAGATCACCCATGACCGCGTGCTGGTCATACCCGCGTTCGGCGAACCGGCTCGGCTTCCCTTCTGGCGCGGCGACGGCGTGGGACGGCTCGCCGAGCTCGGTGCTGCCCTGGGCGCCTTCACCGGTGAGCTGGCACAGCTGTCATCCGATGAGTTCCAAGAGCGCTGCGCGGCAATGGGTTTCGACGAGTACGCCTCCGAGAACCTGCATCGGCTGCTTGACGATCAGCAACAGGCCACCAACGCGGTGCCCACCGATTCCACGCTGGTGGTCGAGCGGTTCCGCGACGAGCTCGGCGACTGGCGAGTGGTCCTGCATTCGCCGTACGGGTTGCGGGTACACGGCCCGCTTGCGCTGGCGGTCAGCCGGCGGCTGCGCGAACGGTACGGCATCGACGAGAAACCCACCGCTTCCGACGACGGGATAATCGTGAGGCTCCCCGACACCGTGCCGGATTCTGGGGACGCTCCCCCGGGCGCCGACCTGTTCGTGTTCGAGCCCGACGACATCGAGCCGATCGTCACCGCCGAGGTCGGCGGCTCGGCGCTGTTCGCGTCGCGGTTCCGCGAGTGCGCGGCGCGGGCGCTGCTGCTGCCGCGCCGCCACCCGGGCAAGCGTTCGCCGCTATGGCATCAACGGCAGCGGGCCGCGCAACTGCTCGACGTTGCCCGCAAGTACCCGGACTTCCCAATCGTGCTGGAGGCGGTGCGCGAGTGCCTGCAGGACGTGTACGACGTGCCGATGCTCATCGACCTGATGACGCGCATCGCGCAGCGCCGGGTGCGGGTGGTCGACGTCGAGACCGCGACACCGTCGCCGTTCGCCGCATCCCTGTTGTTCGGCTACGTCGGGGCCTTCATGTACGAAGGTGACGCACCATTGGCAGAGCGGCGCGCGGCTGCGCTGTCGCTGGACACCTCGCTGCTGGCCGAGCTGCTCGGCAGGGTGGAATTGCGCGAGCTGCTCGACCCCGAGGTCGTCACCGCCACCCACCGGCAGTTGCAGCACCTCAGCTCCGACCGGCTCGCCCGCGACGCCGAAGGCGTGGCCGACCTGCTGCGGCTGCTCGGCCCGCTCACCCAGGACGAGGTCGCCGAGCGCTCATCGGCGGTCGTCGGCGGGTGGCTGGAGGGCCTTCGCGCCGCCCGGCGCGCCGTGACCGTCTCTTACGCGGGCCGGACGTGGTGGACCGCCGTCGAGGACATCGGCCGACTGCGCGACGGTGTGGGCATCGCGGTGCCACCCGGCATCCCGGTGAGCTTCACCGAACCGGTGGCCGATCCCCTGGCCGAGCTGATCGGCCGCTACGCACGCACCCGCGGCCCGTTCACCACTGCCGACACCGCGGCGCGGTTCGGGCTGGGCCTGCGGGTCGCCGCCGACGTGCTGGGCCGGCAGGCCGTCGACGGCAAGCTGGTGCGCGGTGAATTCCTTGTGGCGGCACCAGATTCTCTTCGCGCAAGCGGCTCATCGCCGTCGGATTCTCTTCGCGCAAGCGGCTCATCGCCGTCGGATTCTCTTCGCGCAAGCGGCTCATCGCCGTCGGATTCGGATCAGTGGTGCGACGCCGAGGTGCTGCGCATGCTGCGGCGACGCTCGCTGGCTGCGCTGCGGGCGCAGGTCGAACCCGTAAGCACCGCGGCCTTCGGCCGGTTCCTGCCGGCGTGGCAGCAGATCGGCACGCCGGGTTGCGCAGGAGTCGACGGACTGCACGGCGTGATCGAACAGATCGCGGGGGTCGCGGTGCCCGCGTCGGCACTGGAGCCGCTGATTCTCGGGCAACGGGTACGCGACTACCAGCCCGCCATGCTCGACGAGTTACTCGCGTCGGGAGACGTGGTGTGGTCGGGCGCAGGTGCAATTTCCGGCAGCGACGGCTGGATCGCGCTGCACATGGCCGACACCGCGCCGCTGTCGCTGGCTGCTCCGGCCGAAATCGAGTTCACAGACCGTCACCGGATGATCCTCGACATGCTCGGCGGCAATGGTCGCGCCGGCGGCGGGTTCTTCTTCAGGCAACTGACCGACGGACATGACGAAGAGCTGAAAACAGCTCTGTGGGAACTAGTCTGGGCCGGCTGGGTGACCGGCGACACCTTCGCGCCCGTACGGGCGCTGCTCGCCGGATCACGCGGCAGCGGCGGTCGCTCGTCGCCGGCGCATCGGCATCGTCGACGAGCTCCGCGGTTGAGCCACTACAGCGTCGCGCATGCGCAGACCCGTGCGGGCGACCCGACCGTCGCCGGCCGATGGTCGGCGTTGCCAGCCGCGGAACCGGATTCGACTGTGCGGGCGCACTTTTCCGCGGAGCTGCTGCTCGGCCGCTACGGCGTGCTGACGAAGGGCAGCGTCGCCGCCGACGGTGTGCCCGGCGGTTTCGCGACGCTGTACAAGGTGCTGACGGCATTGGAGGACGCGGGCCGGTGCCAACGCGGCTATTTCGTCGAATCCCTCGGCGGCGCGCAGTTCGCAGTGGCCTCCACCGTCGATCGCCTGCGGTCGTATCAGGACAGCGTCGACCCTGACCGGCCCGCGTACCGGGCCGTGGCGCTGGCCGCCACCGACCCGGCGAACCCGTACGGTTCGGCGCTGCCGTGGCCGTCGCGTCCGGCGTCAGAGGACATGCACCGGCCGGGCCGCAAGGCCGGCGCGCTTGTCGTCCTGGTCGACGGCGAGCTGGTCTGGTTCCTCGAGCGCGGCGGCCGTTCACTTCTGAGCTTCTCGTCGGACCCGGAGACACACCGCGCTGCGGCGGGCGCGCTGACCGGACTGGTCGCCGAGGGCCGGGTCGCGTCGATTCTGGTGGAGAGGGTCGACGGCGTTGCGGTGCTCGAACCGGCACAGGCCGGTGACCGAGCGCAGGTGGCCGCCGCCCTGTCCGATACCGGGTTCGTGCGCACGCCGCGGGGCCTGCGGCTGAGGAGATAGTTTCGTGCCCGAGGGCGACACCGTCTGGCACACCGCGACCGAACTTCGCAACGGGTTGGTCGGCAAGACTCTCACCCGATGCGACGTGCGCGTCCCCCGATTCGCCACGGCGGACCTGACGGGTCACGTGGTCGACGAGGTGGTCAGCCGCGGCAAGCACCTATTCATCCGGACCGGGCCGGCCAGCATCCATTCACATCTGAAGATGGATGGCAGCTGGCGGGTTTCGGCCGACCGCCACGTTCGAGAGAGCGATCACCGCGTGCGAATCATCCTGGAAGCAGGCGATGTTCAAGCGGCGGGCGTCGACTTGGGCCAACTCGAGATCCTCGACCGCGCCGATGACATGTCGGTGGTCGCCCATCTCGGCCCAGACCTCCTCGGGGCCGACTGGGATCCCCACACAGCGGCCGCGAATCTCACCACAGACCCGGCCCGACCGCTTTCGGCCGCACTGCTGGACCAGCGGATCATGGCCGGCGTCGGCAACGTCTACTGCAACGAATTGTGTTTCGTCTTCGGGCTTTTGCCCACCGCGCCGGTGGCCCGCGTCGGCGATCCCCTGCGGCTGGTGTCGCGGGCGCACGACATGCTCGCGGCCAACCGCTCACGATGGAACCGCAGCACCACGGGAGACCGCCGGCACGCCAACGAGCTGTGGGTGTACGGCCGCGCCGGAAAACCGTGCCGGCGCTGCGGCACCCTGATCGAGACCGACCGAGGCCGCGAGCGCATCGGCTACTGGTGCCCACGCTGCCAGCGTTAGCTCCGAGGGCGGCCGAGCTGGACCATGCGGGATGGTGGTCGCAATGCGGAACCGGCGTGTGTGACGCCGGTGCGGAGGTAATGTGGCCGCACGCGCGGGGCAGGCCCGTCCCATCACAGCGGGCCGAGAGGAGTTCAATACCGTGTCCGAGCGGCCGACTGACGTGCGCGGTGATCCGCCGGGCGCCGACAAAGAAGAGCCGACCTTAACCGACGATGATGCCGGGCCGGGCACCGACGAGTCGGTCCCAGCCGATGACAGCGATGAGCGGGCAGAGTCGGAGCGACCAGACGACCGGCCACGTCGCAGGTTCGACTGGCGGCGTTGGCTTGTCTTCGTCGTTCTGCCTGGCCTCGCGTTCGTGCTGGCAATCGCCGCGGGGTTGTTCAAATGGCACGACGGCAAGTTGCGCGGCTCCGAGATCGCCGGTGACCAAGCGCTGCAGGCCGCCCGTCAGGGCACGGTGGCGATGTTGTCGTACAAACCCGACACAGTCGACAAAGACCTGACCGCCGCCAGCAACCATCTCACCGGAAGCTTCCGCGACTCATACACGTCGCTGACCCAGACTGTCGTCATCCCCGGTGCCAAACAGCAACGGATTTCGGCAGTCGCGCAGGTGCCTGCCGCTGCGACGGTGTCCGCGAGTTCGAACCGTGCAGTGGTGCTGGTATTCGTCGATCAGACCACCGTCATAGGCAATGGGGCACCCACCGACACAGCGTCCGTCGTGCGGGTAAAACTTGACAAGGTCGGCGACCAGTGGCTGATCTCCGACTTCCAACCGATCTGAATCTGCGGTCAACGGCTTCAAGAATCGAGGAGGTGGAACGAGCAATATGCCTGCCTTGAGAACTATCGGGAGTCTGACTGTGGCCGTCCTGGGCAGTACAGCGATCATCGCGTCCGCCCCAGCGCAGGCTGATGCGGTTGCCTACCTGGTCAACGTGACGGTGCGCCCCGGATACAACTTTCCGAACGCTGAATCGGCCCTGGATTACGGGAACGCCATCTGCGACAAGGTAGCCACCGGCAGGGGCTACGCCGATCTCGTCGGCGACGTCAAGGCCGACTTCAACACATCCGACGAATTCCAGGCGTCTTATCTGATCAGTCAGGCCGTCGGCGAATTGTGCCCGGCTTTGATTTGGCAACTACGCAATTCGGCAGCAAACTACCGCCCGGCGGCGCCATAGGTAACCGCGATCGGGGTCTGGTCACAGACCAACCGAGAACGGGCCCATCGACGTGCACACCCGCGAAACCGGGTTTCCGACAAGCGCGCAACCGGTGCCCATCGCGGTGTAAGTCACGCCAGGGCGCCACGGGCGAAAGTTCAACTCCGCGGAATTCCAGGCAGATCCGGTTCGGCATTGCGTGCCAAGGTCGTCGGCCCGTATGCACGCGGTCACGTCTACCGGCTGCGCCTCGCCTTGACACCCGGTCGTAGCCATGGTGGTGGTCACCGCGGCGACGCCGAAAGACAGGTCTGTCCGGCGTGGCGGATCCAGGCGGTATGAGCAAGACGCTTGTGGCTCGGGTTGAGCCGGGATCTGCACTGGTGTCGCCCAGCTCGATGCCGCCGGTAAAGCCACACCCATCATTGACACGAGGAGCCCGATGGTGGCCAATTGTCTGAGCGAACGCCACGACGCAGAGAGCCGGCGCGCTTCGGTGTCACCGACCGTCTCAGGGGGCACCGGCAGTTCAGTCATCGCTGGACCTCGTTCTCAAGATGCCGCACCCACCCGCGTGAACCGACACTGTAGTCCGTAAACGGCGCATTAGCGGCGCTTCTGGCCGACCGCACAGGCGTCTGAGAATTAATCCGAGAAGTCCATATCCGCGGCGTGCTCCGGTGTAACCTCACTCAACTGCGAATCGAATAAGGGTTGTCCTGCCCGGAGGGGAACATGTTCGTCGGAGGAAGCCAGCGGCCAGTGCCGTCCATGAGCGAGCGAGGCAGGGCCCGCTAGTGGCAGCTTCTGATGTCGCCGCCAAGCCACTACGAGCCTTCGGCGGCTTCTTTGCGATGAGCCTCGACACGTTCGTGTTGATGTTCAAGCCACCTTTCGCGTGGCGCGAATACATCGCGCAGGCATGGTTTGTGGCGCGGGTGTCGCTTCTGCCGACGCTGATGTTGACCATTCCGTACACGGTGTTGCTGACCTTCATCGAAAACATCCTGCTGACCGAGATTGGTGCCGCGGACTTCTCCGGCACGGGCGCCGCCCTCGGATCGGTGAGGCAGATCGGGCCGATCGTAACGGTATTGGTGGTCGCCGGCGCCGGCGCCACGGCCATGTGTGCCGACCTGGGTGCGCGGACGATTCGTGAGGAGCTCGACGCGCTTCGGGTGATGGGCATCAACCCGATCCAGGCGCTTGTGGTTCCCCGCGTGCTGGCGGCGACCACCGTGTCGCTCGCGCTGTCGGCCACCGTGATCATGGTCGGCCTCTCCGGCGCCTACTTCTTCTGCGTGTTCATTCAGCACGTCTCGCCGGGCGCCTTCGCATCCGGCTTGACCCTTATCATCGGTGCCTCCGACGTCGTGATCGCTCTGATAAAGGCGGCCTTGTTCGGCCTCTCGGCCGGGCTGATCGCCTGCTACAAGGGCATCTCCGTGGGCGGCGGTCCGGCCGGTGTCGGCATCGCCGTGAACGAGACCGTCGTGTTCACCTTCATGGCGTTGTTCGCGATCAACATCGTCGCGACAGCCGTCGCTATCAAGGTGACGCTATGACCGCCACGGCTGCACGTCATCGTTTCCCGCGCGCACGGGCCAGAGTTAGCGGCCTGGTCGACGGCTGGAACCGGGTTGGCCGGCAAACGAAGTTCTATGGCCGAACACTGCAGTCCATCGGTTACGTCTTCGTCCACTACAGGGTGGAGTTGATCCGGTTGATCGCCCAGATGGGCTTGGGTGCAGGAGCGCTTGTGATCATCGGCGGAACGGTCGCGATCGTCGGCTTTCTGACCGTGACCACAGGTGCGCTGGTGGCGGTGCAGGGCTACAACGATTTCTCCGAAATCGGCGTGGAGGCCTTGACGGGATTTGCGTCGGCCTTCTTCAACGTCCGGCTGATCGCACCGGCCACCACCGCCATCGCCCTGTCAGCCACCATCGGTGCCGGGGCCACCGCACAACTCGGCGCCATGCGAATCAACGAAGAGATCGATGCGCTCGAGGTGATGGGTATCCGCACCATAGCGTTCCTCGCCTCGAGCCGGGTGATAGCCGGCCTGCTCGTAGTGATCCCGCTGTACTGCGTGGGTGTGCTGATGTCGTTCTGGGCCGCGCGTTTCGGCACGACGGTCCTCTATGGGCAGGCTACGGGTGTCTACGACCACTACTTCAAAACGTTCCTGAACCCGACCGACCTGATCTGGTCGTTCGTCCAATGCATCGTCCTGGCGGTCGTGATCATGCTCGTGCACACCTACTACGGCTACACCGCGCGGGGAGGGCCGGCCGGGGTAGGGGAGGCCGTCGGGCGTGCGGTGCGTACCTCGTTGATCTTCTCGGCGTTCGTCCTCGTGATGATCTCGCTGGCCGTATACGGCCAATCCGGCAATTTCAATCTGGCGGGGTAGCGCCATGGACGAGAGAGACGGGGGCCTGCATCCGGCGTGGTGGACGCTGATCCTGGTGGTGGTCTTCGTCGCCGCGATCTTGCTCACCTACGCGTTGTTCATGGGCACTCTCAGGTCTGTCGTCCCGGTCACGTTGACCTCCGACCGGTCCGGTCTGGTGATGGAAACCAACGCCAAGGTCAAACTGCGCGGAGTGCAGGTCGGGCGCGTCGCCGCGATCACCGGCGGCAGGGAACCGGTGAGTTTGAAGCTGGAGATCGACTCGGACAAGATCAAGTACATCCCGGCGAATGTCGAGGCTCAGATTCGGGCCACCACGGTGTTCGGCGCCAAGTTCGTCGACCTGATCTACCCCAACCAACCCCAGCCCGCAGCGGCTGGCGGCCGGCGAGGTGCATCAGGTCGCGCAACGTCACCAGCGAGGTCAACACCGTCTTCGAGAACGTGGTCGAGCGTGCTGGATCAGGTCGACCCGGCCAAGCTCAACAGCACGCTCTCCGCGCTCGCCGAGGGCCTCCGCGGTCAAGGTCGAGCGGCTCGGTGAGGCCACCACCGCCGCCAACCAGGTTCTGCTGGCGCTGAATCCGCGCTACGAGACCATCACCGCCGACTTGCGGGCGGTCAAGGACTTCAACGACACCTATAGCGTTGCGGCGCAAGACATCCTGTCCACACTCGATGCGCTCAGCACGACCAGCACCACCATCACCAGCCATGCCAAGCAGTTGGATGTCTTGCTGCTGGCCACCATCGGGCTTTCCAACAGCGGCATCAGCCTGCTCGCACCGAATCAGGCCAACCTCATCAAGGCCATCAACGTACTTCGAGCCGACGACCGACCTGCTGTACAAGTACAACCCGGAGTACACCTGTCTGCTGGTGGGCGCGAAAACCCTGCTGGACACGGGAGGTTACGAAGCGCCTGGCGGTGACGGACGAACACTCGTCCTGGACGCGGGCCTGACGCTGGGAGACGACCCGTACCACTATCCGGACAACCTGCCGATCATCGGCGCCAAGGGCGGACCGGGCGGCAAACCGGGGTGCGGCTCGTTGCCCGACGTCGCAAAGAACTGGCCGGTGCGCAACCTCGTCACCAACACCGGCTTCGGAACCGGAATGGACTGGCGGCCAAACCCCGGCATCGGCTTCCCGGCCTGGGCGAACTACTTCCCGGTCACCCGCGCGGTGCCCGAACCGCCCAGCATTCGCAACCTCTTCGGTGGGCCTGCGCCCGGACCGATCCCGTATCCGGGCGCCCCGGCCTACGGTGCGCAGATGTACGCACCGGACGGCACCCCGCTGTGGCCGGGGCTGCCGCCGGCACCACCACCCGGAGCGCCGCGAGATCCCGGCCGGACACCGGGCTCCGAGCCCTTCGTGGTCCCCGCGCCCGCGCAAATGCAGCCCACCCCGCTACCCCCAGTCCCACTGCCGCAGGAGGCCGCACCCTCACCTTGATCACCCACCACCGAAGAACCCGAGGCCCGAGAGGTAACCAGCCATGAGAGCAAGGCTCATACATGACGCAGTGCGTCTCGCTGTGTTCCTGGTTGTCTGCCTGCTCGGTGTGTTCGCAATGTTCGCGGTCTTCGGCAAGCTGCGGTTCGGGGAAGAAACCAGCACCTATAAGGCCGAGTTCACCAACGTGACCGGCCTGAAGAACGGCGATTTCGTCCGCATCGCCGGTGTCGAGGTCGGCCAGGTGAAGAAGGTGGCGATTCAACCCGACACGACGGCGCTCGTCGAGTTCACCGCCGATCGTTCGGTGATGCTGACCGAGGGCAGCAGGGCCGTCATCCGCTACGACGACCTCATCGGCGGCCGCTACCTGGCACTGGAGGAAGGCGCCGGCGGCACCAAGAAGCTCAACCCGGGTGCCACGATTCCGGTCGAGCCCGCACCTCGCCGGCGCTGGACCTGGACGCACTGATCGGTGGTTTCCGGCCGCTGTTTCGGGCGCTGGATCCGGACAAGGTGAACGCCTTGTCCGGCCAGTTGATCAAAGCGTTGCAGGGCGAGGGCGGGACCATCAACTCCTTCCTTGCCCAGACCGCGGCGCTGACGAACACGCTGGCCGACCGGGATCAGCTGATCGGGGACGTCATCATCAACCTCAACACGGTCCTGGGATCGCTCGGTGACCAAAGCGACCAGTTCGCAAAGGCCGTCGACGCGCTCTCCGAGCTGGTCAAGACCCTCGCAGCGCACAGAGCAGACATCAGCCAACGGCGTGGCGTACACCAATGCTGCCGCGGCGAGCATCACGCGACCTGCTGGCGCAGGCTCGTCCGCCGTTTGCGAAGACGGTTCAAGAGACGGACCGCGCCGCCGGAATCGTGGTGGCCGACCACGACTACTTCGACAACCTGCTCAACACACTGCCGGACGCGTATCAAGCGCTGGCGCGGCAAGGCATTTACGGTGACTTCTTCAGCTTCTACCTGTGCGACGTCGTGCTGAAGCTCAACGGCAAGGGTGGCCAGCCGGTGTATGTCAAAGTCGCGGGCCAGTCGACCGGGAGGTGCGCGCCCCGGTGAAATCCTTCAGTGAACGCAATCTGTACGTCATCGGCGCGATCGGGCTGGTGTTGACTATCGGGATCATCGTGGGTGCCCTGCAGTATGACAAGCTGCCCTTCTTCCAGGGCAAGGAATACTCGGCCTACTTCGCCGACGCGGGGGGGCTGACGACGACCGACAAAGTGCAGGTTTCGGGTTTCAAGGTCGGTCAGGTCAAGTCCATCGAGCTGGACGGGTCGCGGGTGCTGATCAAGTTCACCGTCGACAAGCACATCCGGCTCGGGAACCGCACCGAGGCGGCGATCAAGACGAAGGGACTGCTGGGCACCAAGCTTTTCGAGGTCACCTCCCGCGGTGACGGCCAATTGGAAGGCCCGATTCCACTGGAGCGGACACGGTCGCCGTATGAGCTGCCCGATGCACTGGGCGACCTTGCGACCACCATCAGCGGCCTCAACACCGACCAGTTGTCAGATTCGCTGAGGGTGTTGGCGACGACATTTGCCGACACACCACCACAGCTGCGCGTCGCAGTCGAGGGTGTGGCGCGGTTCTCGCAGACTCTCGACGAGCGTGATGCGCAACTGCGCGGTCTGCTCACCAACGCCGACAAAGCCACGACCGTGCTGGCCGAGCGCAGCAACCAGATCGTCAAACTGATCGCCGACTCAAATGCGCTTCTGGCCGAACTGCAAAGCCAGAGCGCCGCGCTGGACCAGCTCGGCGGCAACATCTCCGCGCTCAGCCAGCAGCTGCAAGGCTTCATCGCCGAGAACCGCGACACGATGAAGCCCGCGTTCGACAAGCTCAATGGCGTGCTGACGATCATCGACAACCGCAAGCAGCAACTGCAGAAGTCGATCAAACTGCTTGACTCTTACACGATGTCACTAGGCGAATCAGTGTCATCCGGCCCGTTCTTCAAGACCTACGTTGCGAACCTGCTGCCGGGACAGTTCGTCCAACCGTTCGTCGATGCCGCATTCTCCGACCTCGGTTTGGACCCCAATGTGCTGCTCCCATCGCAGCTCACCGACCCGCAGGTGGGCCAGCCGGGGACGCCAGCGCTGCCTGTGCCTTATCCGAGGACCGGCCAGGGTGGGGAGCCGCGTCTGACCCTGCCCGACGCCATCACCGGAAAGCCCGGCGACCAGCCGTGCGGTTTGCCTGGCTTGCCGTTACCCGGCCCCGGCTGCTATCCCTACCGCGAGCCGCTGCCCGCTCCGCCGCCGGGCGGACCGCCGCCCGGACCGCCAGCAGTGGCACCGCCCGGGTTGGCTTCAACGCCAACCCCGACGCCAAGTCCCGTGTTGGTGCCCGCGCCGGGCGAAGTGCCACCCCCTCCGGCAGGAGCGGGACAATGATCCACAAGAGAAAGTCGTGGCTCGCTGCCGCCCTTGCGGTGCTGTTGATCGCGGGGGTGGTGGTGCTGTTTCGAACTACGGAGACGATCAACCGAACGAATGTTGTTGCATACTTCGAAACCAGCAACGGCATCTACCCCGGCGACGATGTCCGCATCCTCGGTGTGACCGTCGGCAAGATCAGCCAGATCGAGCCGCAGCCCGAACGGGTCAAGATCACGTTCTGGTATGACAGCAAGTACAAGGTGCCCGCTGATGCGAAGGCCGCGATCCTGTCGCCGACGCTCGTGACCTCGCGTGCCATGCAACTCACCCCTGCTTACACGGGTGGGCCGATCATGGCCGACAACGCGGTCATCCCTCAGGACCGCACGGCGGTTCCGGTGGAGTGGGACGATGTCCGCAAGCAGTTGGCGAAACTGACCGAAACGTTGCAGCCGACGGAGCCGGGCGGCGTGAGCACGCTGGGTGCGCTCATCAACACCACTGCGGATAACCTCCGCGGGCAGGGTGCCAACATCCGCGACACCATCATCAAGCTGTCGCAAGCCTTTTCGGCACTCGGTGATCACAGCAAGAACGTCTTCTCCACGGTGAAGAACCTTGCGATTCTGGTATCGGCGCTGCAGGACAGCACCAACTTGATGCGGCAGTTGAACCAGAACCTGGCATCTGTGACGGGGCTGCTGGCCAATGATCCCGACGAGGTAGCCAACGCGGTGCACGACCTCAACGCCGTCGTGGGTGACGTTCAGAAGTTCGTGGCCGATAACCGCGAAACGCTGGGCACGACGTCGGACAAATTGGCGGGAGTCACCCAAGCTTTGACCGAGAGCCTCGACGACATCAAACAATTCCTGCACGTCGCCCCCAACACACTGCAGAACTACGTCAACATATGGCAACCCGCCCAGGGCGCGGTAAGCGCCGTGCCGATGATCAACAACTTCGCCAACCCGATTGGCTTCCTGTGCGGGGCTGTTCAGGCGGCGTCGCGACTGGGCGCCGAGCAGTCGGCGAAGCTGTGCGTGCAGTACCTGGCGCCAATTGTGAAGAACCGCCAGTACAACTTCTTGCCTGTCGCCCAGAATCTCTTCGTCGGAGCCACGACGCGGCCGAACGAGCTCACCTACAGCGAGGATTGGCTGCGCCCCGATTACATTCCACCGCAAGCTAATCCGCCGCAACCGCCGCCTGGTGGCCCCCCGCTGGCGACGGGGGGTCCCCCGCTCGCCGCTGAGTCAGCTGCGACGGGGGTGCCGATCGCGACGAATCCTGCCGACGGCCTGGCCGGCATGATGATGCCGCAGGGAGCGGGATCATGATGCGTCGGCAGGTGATTTGGTTGTGCCAACTGGCGGGCATGCTCACGCTGGCCGCCGCGTTGGCTGGCTGCGCGGGGTGGCGAGGGCTGAACTCTATTCCGCTGCCGGGTGTGCAGGGGGCAGGCCCGGGCGGGTTCACCATCCAGGCGCAGATGCCCGACGTGGAAAACATTCAGCAGAACTCACGCGTTCGGGTCGGTGACGTTAATGTCGGCACTATCACCCGAATCGAGCGTCAGGGCTGGCATGCACTGGTGACTATGCGGCTGAACCCTGACGTCGATCTGCCTGCCAATGCGACGGTCAAGCTCGGTCAGACCAGCCTATTGGGTTCACTGCATGTCGAGTTGGCCCCGCCGACCAATGTGCCGCCTGAGGGCAAGCTGCACGAGGGCTCGCTGATTCCGCTGTCGTCTGCGGGGAAGTATCCGAGCACCGAGGAGGCGCTGTCCGCGGTTGCGCTGTTCCTCAACGGCAGTGGGCTCGGCAATATTCAAGACATCACCGCCGCATTGAGTACCGCTTTTGCCGGCCGAGAGAACGACTTGCGAAGCCTGATCGAGCAGCTCGACACGGCCGTCGGCCATCTCGACGACCAGAAGCACGACATCATTGCCGCGGCGGACAGCCTGAACAACCTGATCGGGCAGTTCGCAGCCCAAAAGCCGGTGGTGGACAAGGCGTTACGGACAATTCCCGATGCGTTGGCTGTGCTCAAAGATCAGCGCAACAACCTGTCGGAGGCGCTCGTGCAGCTGGGCAAGTTCAGCGCGCTGGTCGCCGACTCGGTAAACCAGACGAAAGATGCACTGGTGCAAGAGCTGAAAGACCTTGCGCCGGTGCTGGATTCACTTGCCAACGCCGGTCCGGCCCTGACCCGCGCGCTGAGTTTCCTGCCCACGTTCCCGTTCCCTAAGGAGACGCTCACCAACTGGATGCGTGGCGATTACGCCAACCTGACCTTGATCTTGGACTTGACGCTGAGCCGGATCGACACCGGGTTCTTCACTGGAACGCGTTGGGAGGGAGACCTGACCGAACTGGAGCTGCAGTGGGGCCGCACCATCGGCCAGATGCCCAGCCCATACACCGCGGGCAACCCGTTGGTCGCTCCGTACCGCTGGGACCAGGGGCCGTGACATGCGTCTGACTCGGCAAATCCTCATCCAGATGGTGATCTTCGCCATACTGGCGACGACCGTGCTGATGGTCATGGTCTTCGGTTACATACGACTGCCCGCGCTCGTTGGCATCGGGCAGTATCGCGTGACCATGGAGTTGCCCGAGACCGGCGGGTTGTATCCGAGAGCCAACGTCAACTACCGCGGCACGCACGTCGGCGAGGTGGAGAGCGTTCAGTTGACCAATACCGGTGTCAAGGCGGTACTGTCGCTGAACTCGAACGTCAAGATCCCCGCCAACCTCGAAGCACAAGTGCACAGCCAGTCCTCCGTCGGTGAGCAGTTCGTCCAGTTGCTCCCGCGCAGCGGCGGAGGTCCGATGTTGAAGAATGGCGACGTGATCCCGCAGGATCGCACTACCGTTCCGACGGATATCAACACGGTCATTGACGCTACGACGCGCGGCCTGCAGGCGATCCCGCGCGACAATCTGAGGACGGTCATAGACGAGGCCTCCGTCGCGGTCGGCGGGCTAGGACCGGACCTACGGCGCTTGGTCAACGGAGGAACCACACTGTCGATCGACGCCCGCCAGAACCTGGACTCGCTGACCACCCTGATCGACCAGTCAAAGCCCGTGCTGGACTCGCAAACCGAGACCGGGGCTTCAATCCAGGCGTGGGCGTCCAACCTGGCGAACATCACCGGCCAGCTGCAGAGGCAGGACAACGCAGTGGCCGGGATACTCGACAAGGGCCCTGGTGCCGCGGAAGAGGTGCGGGCACTCTTGGATCGGCTGCGGCCCACCCTGCCGATCGTGCTTGCCAACCTGGTCAGCATCGGGGAGGTGGCCGTCACCTATCAGCCGAACCTCGAGCAGTTGCTGGTGCTGCTGCCTCAGGGCACTGCGATCACACAGGGCGTGGGGGTGGCCAAGCGGAACACCATTCAGGACTACAAGGGCGATTACCTGGTCTTCAACCTGAACCTGCTCCTGCCTGCGCTGCCGGCGCCGCTGCCGCTGCCGCCGCAGCAGCTGCCGCCGCCGTGTACCACCGGTTTCCTGCCCGCCCAGCAGGAGCGAGTGCCCACCTTCGATGACTACCCCAACCGACCGGCGGGTGACCTTTACTGCCGCGTCCCGCAGGATGCGCCGTTCAACGTGCGTGGTGCCCGCAACCTGCCTTGCGAAACCGTCCCGGGCAAACGTGCTCCGACGGTGAAGATGTGCGAGAGCAACGAGAACTACATACCGCTCAACGACGGCTACAACTGGAAAGGCGACCCGAACGCCACGCTGTCCGGACAGCCCGTTCCACAGCTGCCCCCAGGAACGCCCCCCGCGCAAGGCCCTCCGCCGCCGGGTCCGGCGCCGCCGATTGCGGCCGCTGAATACAACCCGACTAACGGCACGTATGTTGGCCCTGACGGGCGCGTTTACACGCAGTCCAATCTGGCCCAGAATGCCCCAGAGGAGCGAACATGGCAGGACATGCTGATGCCCCCGACGGGGAACTGAGCGAGTCGACGACCGAGGACGAGCAACCCGAGCCTGCCGACGTCGACGAGACCGAAGCCGAGACTGGCGACGCAGACGAGACCGAAGCCGAAGAAGCCGAAGAAGCCGAAGAAGCCGAAGTCGATACCGACGAGAAGGCCGCGGCCAAACCACGGATGTCGGTGGTGCGGCTGGCGACCGCCGCGGGACTGGTGATCCTCGTGGCGCTGGCTGCGTTGGCAGGTTGGCTCGGGTTCCGCGCATACGAGTCGTACCAGGCCGACCAGCAGCGCAAGCTGTTCCTCCAGGTAGGCAGGCAAGGCGCGCTGAACCTCACCACCATCGACTGGCATGAGGCCGATGCCGATGTTCAGCGCATCCTGGACTCGGCGACCGGCACCTTCTACGACGACTTCCAGCACCGATCGCAGCCGTTCATCGATGTCGTCAAGAAGGCTCAGTCGCACTCGGAGGGAACCATCACTGAGGCCGCGCTGGAGTCGGAGTCGGGTGACCAGGCCCAGGTGCTGGTAGCGGTGAGCGTCAAGACGTCGACTGCCGGGGCCGCCGAAGAAAGGCCGCGTGCGTGGCGGATGCGCATCACGGTGCAGAAGGTGGGCGACGAGGCGAAAGTGTCCAACGTGGAGTTCGTGCCATAAGTGGTGCTTCGCGGATTAGCCGCCGAAAAGCTGTGGGTGCGCCACCACATACTGCTCCACCGTCTGCGCGGGCACACCGGTTAGCTTCTCGACATCGCCGGTGGCGCGGTTGTAGCGGTCCTCGTGGTGCAGCCGGGCCATCGTCGCAATGTGCTGCTGCACGTGCTCCGGCAGCCCCGAGGCTCGCAGATAGTGTCGGTTCCACTCCTCGTAGGGCGTGTCCTCTGCAATCACCGAGCGCTTGAGCGCGCGGGAGTATTGCGCGGCCAAGCCGTTGATGTCGAGTATCTCGGGCCCGGTCAGCTCGTACACGTGCCTGACTCGGTCGGCAGGGTTGAGCAGCAGAGAGACAATCACCCGCGCGACGTCGACCGCCGCGATCGGCGATGTGCGTCCGGTGCCGAACGGCAGCGGCAGCACCCCACGGTCGTGCACCGACCGGCGGGCGAGCATCGTGAACAGCGGATTGTCGAGGAAGACCGTCGGCCGGACGTGCACCACCGGCATTTCCGACCAGTTCATCACCTCCTCGGACAGCCAGTGCAGCCAGTGCTGATGCGATTCGCCCGCGCTGGTCAGCGTCATCTGCGAGACGGTCATCTGCGACATATTCACGATCACGTCGTAGCCCCCCAGCTCGCGTGCTGCCGCGCACACGATGGCGGTGGCTTCGAGGTAGTCCAGTGACACGCTCATGTTGAAGAACATCCGTTGGACGCCGGTCATCGCATCGATGACGTTGCCCGGCTTGGTCAGGTCGCCGACCACCACCTCGGCGCCGAGGTCCCTGAGCCGCTGCGCCCGACCGTCCTCGCGGTGCACCATGGCCCGCACCGATTCCCCCGCCTCCAGCAGGATCTCGACGACGGAACGACTGACTCCGCCGACCTTTCCGGCCGCCCCCGTGATCAGATACATGCCCTTAAATTAGTCGCCACGGGCCGCCGAAGCGGTGCTCAATCCCCGAACAACCACATTGACGTCGCAATGAGGTCGCCGCGTTCGAGCGCGGCGGCGCGATGTTCGTGCACTTTCAGATAGTCCTCGTCGGTCACCATTGCAATGAACGCCGCCGGTGACGGGTATTCAACGATGAGAATCGCGTCCCACCAGGGTTTTTCGCCGTCGCCGATGACGACGCTTGGGGCGGCGCCACCGTACCGGACCTTCCCACCGACTCGCTCCAAGTGCGGCACCACTCCCTGTCCGTACTGGAGATATCGCTTGAGCCCGTCCGGTTGTTTGAACTTCAGCAGATTGACCATGACCACCGGGGCATCGGCTGGCCGTGCAGCCAGTGCCGCGAACTGCTCGGGTGTGGGTTCGGTTGAGTTGCTCTGGTGCTCAGCCACACCGGCTACGGTAGTGACACTTCAGGCTCTCCACGACGCAAGGAAGCGAATCGATGAGTGCAGTGAATGCATTGGTCGCACATGAGGACGCCGAGGGCGGCATCACACTGAAGCCCGAGGTCGTCGACGAGACGTTCTTGGGGGACGGCGAGGTGGAGATCGCAGTCGAGTACTCGGGGATCAACTACAAGGACGCACTGGCCGTGACGCCGCGTGGTGGTGTCGCCCGGTCGTATCCGTTGGTGCCCGGCATCGACGTAACGGGAACGGTGGTGGCGTCATCGTCCCCTGACTTCGCAGTCGGCGATCCCGTCGTCGCACACGGTTACGACATCGGAACGGGGCGCCACGGCGGGTATGCCGAGAAGGCTCGGTATCCCGCCGACTATGTGGTCAAGCTCGACGGACTGACGACAGCTGAGGCCGCCGCTATCGGCACGGCGGGGTTCACAGCGGCGATGAGCGTCAACGCGATTCGTGCACTCGGGGTCAGCCCGTCGGACGGTCCGGTGTTGGTGACTGGTGCGACCGGTGGCGTCGGCAGCGTGGCCGTCGACTTACTCGCGAAACTCGGCTACGAGGTGGTGGCGTCGACCGGCAAGCCCGACGTCGAGCCGTATCTGCGAGACCTCGGCGCATCGGCGGTCATCGGGCGGGTACCACCCGATGACGAGAAGATCCGACCGCTCGACAAGGCCAGGTGGGCCGCCGTCGTCGACTGTGTCGGTGGCCCCACACTCGCGTATGCGCTAAGCACCATGAAATACGGTGGCATTGCTGCAATTTCGGGGCTGGCCGGCTCACCTGAATTGTCGACCACCGTGCATCCCTTCATCCTCCGCGGCGTCACACTGGCCGGAATCGATTCGGTGCAGTTGGCGATCGACAAGCGACGCGAAGTGTGGCGGCAGCTCGCAGCGGAACTAACTCCTCCGCATCTCGGGCTGCTGACGAGCAACATCTCGGTGTTGGAGGTGCCGAACACGCTGCGGCAGATCATCCACGGCGGGATGATTGGACGGACGCGCGTCGTCGTCAAAGATGGTTTCTGAGGACCGAATACGCGATGCCGCGGCTGGCCCTCTTGGGCGTTGGGGCGATGAACTCGCCCCGGTATCGGCCTGCGGGGCTGCTCGTGACGTGGGACGAACATCGGGTGATGCTGGACGGAGGCGGAGCGGCTGACCCAGGGCCTCCGCTCGACGCATGGTGTGTCAGCGACGAGCGCGCAGAACTGGCCGCAGACATCCGACGACGAGCCAGGGAACTGGGAGTGCGCCCGGCGCTCGCCACATTTGAAGCAAACGGCGTGCGGTTGCGTTCGCTGCCGGTCCAGCACACTTCGCACCCGACTGCCGGCTACCTCATCGAGACAGCCAGCAGCCGGGCGGTGTGGGCACCGGAATTCTGGACGTTTCCGGAGTGGGCCGCCGGCGCGGATTTGATGTTCGCCGACGCGGCTGGATGGAACCGCGCTATCCGATTCGCGAGGGGTGTTGGTGGGCATGCGTGCGTATGCGATGTGGCCGCCGAGGCCCGACGCGTCGGCGTGCGGCGATTGGTGTTTGCGCACATCGGCAGACCCAGCATTCGCGCGATCGACGAAGGCGCCTGTCCACCGTTCGGGCAGTGGGGCCGGGAGGGTGACGAGTTCGTGCTGGACTGACAATGTGTCGCGTCAGGCCACCGGATCGATGCGAAAAACCGGGTATCGTGCAGCAACTCGTTCGAGTTCAGCCGCCGGAGCTCCCGGGTCAATCGGTATGTGCGGTCTGCTCCCAGGTGCGATCTCCAGGTAGCGACGCAGAATAGATCCACGGGCTCCCGATGCGATCTCGGTGAGGTGTATGTCCTCCCGCCGACCTCTGGAGTGGCGTAGCACCGCGCGGCCGTCAGCGGCACGCGCATTCGACACCCAGTTGGAGTTTTCTCCAAGTATCGCCACGATGTAGCGGTCGCCCTGGTAATCGGCCACCATCACCGGAAAGGAAAGGACGCGGCCGGTGCGACGGCCCCGGACCTCAAGTGCGGCCATGCATCCGGGCGCCAGTCCGATCACGGCAGCGATCGCCCACGCGCGGTTCACGATTGTCGCCAGACGGCTGGGCCGGCCACCTCGGTACATCCAGCGAGCGAGCGCGCCCCGCATCCGGGCTTTCTTCATCAATCTCGCCTTGTGGTCAAGGGTTTCTTCGGATTCGCCCAGCATCTGTGGACAACGTCGGGCCTGTGGACAACTTGGTACGAATTCGGTTGGCGCACAAAGACTTGTCGGCGGTGGTCGGTACCTTGCACGTATGAGCTCGAGCGTATGGCATGAGGCGGAGATCGCGTTCAAGGCGCTCGCCGAGCATGCCGGTGAAGTATCGGAGCTCTTGACTGCCGAACAACACCTCGAGCAGCTGGAGTTGATCGAAACCCTGGCCCGAATTCTGCCCGCCCTGGCCCACGACCACATCAACTATCTGGCGCTGGATGCGCCGGTGGAGGAGTTGGGGGCCACGTTGCCGCGCGTGCTGGCCGACCGGTTGCGCATCACCCGCTCCGAGGTACGCCGGCGCATCGAGGAAGCCGCGGACTTGGGGCCGCGCCGGGCGCTGACCGGGGAGCCGCTGGCGTCGAAGCTGGAGCACACCGCCGCCGGGCAGCAGGCCGGGCGCATCGGTGTCGAGCATGTCCGGATCATCCGCGCGTTCTTCGCGCAGCTGCCCCACTTTGTGGATGAGCCCACCCGCGCCGACGCCGAACGCAAGCTGGCCGAGGTCGCCACGCAGTATCGGCCCGACGAGCTCAGACGTTTCGCCGACCATCTGGACCTGGTGCTCAACCCCGACGGCAACTTTTCCGACCAGGACCGGGCCCGGCGGCGTGGTGTCAGCGTCGGGCCGCAGGGTGAGGACGGGATGAGCAGGCTGACCGGCTGGATGGATCCCGAGCTGCGCGCGGGGCTGGACGCGGTGCTGGCGAAGTGGGCCGCCCCGGGGATGTGTAACCCGGCCGATGAGACGCCGACGATCGAGGGCGAACCCGCCCCCGAGACGGTCGACGGCGACTACCGCGGTGCTGCGCAACGTAACCATGACGCACTCAAGGCAATCATGCGTTCGACGCTGATGTCGGGCGAGTTGGGGTCGCATCAGGGGTTGCCGGTGACGATCATCGCCACCGTCGCGCTGAAGGACTTGCAGGCCAAAACCGGAGTCGCCCACACCGGCGGCGGCACGCTGCTACCGGTCAAAGACCTGATCCGGATGGGCGCCCACGCCTACAACTTCTTGCTGGTCTTCGACGACGCCAAGCATTGGGAGTTGTACAAGGGCCGCGACACCCGATTGGCCACCGCAGCCCAGCGGCTGGTGCTGTATGCGACCGAGCGCGGCTGCACCCATCCCGGCTGTGACGTACCCGCCTACTGGTGCCAGGTCCATCACGCCAACAGGGATTGGGCGGCCGGCGGGCAGACCAACATCGACAACCTCACCCTGGCCTGTGGGCCCGATAACCGGCTCGTCAAAGACGGCGGCTGGCGCACCCACAAAAGCAAAGACGGCACCACCGAATGGATCCCACCGCCGCACCTCGACCGCGGCCAACGGCGAACCAACACCTACTTCCACCCCGAAAAGATGCTCACGGATGACGAAGACGACGACGAGCCCTAAAGCGATCGCTTGCTAGTGAACCTTCGCGGCACCCCTGTGGCGGGATGGTCGAATTCGATGCTGGCCGCCAGCAGCCGCAGCCGTGTCGAGAAGTCGTCAGCCGGCACGTCAATCACGTTCGGGTACAACGGATCTCCGTCGATGGGCAGCCCCAGAGACGCCATGTGCACCCGCAGCTGGTGCGTGCGGCCGGTGCGCGGGGTGAGCCGGTGGAGTCCCTCGCCGAGGGCTTCCACCAACGTCTCGGCATTCGGCTCGCCCGGCTCGGTGAGTGCTTGTAAACAGCCGCGGCGCTTGATGATTCGACTGCGGACGACATGCGGCAGCGTCACGTTCGGCCTGCCCGCTGACCGCGCCAGGTAGGTCTTGCGCACCAGGCCCTCAGAGAACAGCGACTGGAAGCGGCCACGGACCACCCGGCGCGTCGTGAACACCAGCACACCGGCGGTCAGACGGTCCAGCCGATGCGCGGGGCTCAGCTCGGGCAGATCCAGCTCACGTCGCAGCCGCACCAACGCCGTCTGCGTGACGTGGCGTCCCCGCGGCATCGTCGCAAGGAAATGCGGCTTGTCCACCACCAGGATGTCGTCGTCGCGGTGCAGTACCGGGATGTCGAACGGCACCGGCACCTCAGGGGCCACGTCCCGGTAGTAGTACACGCTGGCCCCAGCAGGCATCACGCTGCGCGCGCCGAGCACCACCCCATCGGCGTCGACGACCTCGCCGGCCGCCACCTTGGCCGCCGCCGCAGGACCGAACCGGCTGTGAAACTCCTCGAGCACCGATCCGCCGCGCAGGCGTAACCGCGCCGGCCCCAGACCGTCGCGAACCGGAAGCGGCGCCGGCCTCACTGCCGGCTCAAATCAGCGGCACCGGCTCGAGGATTTCCGCGCGTGCCTCCGGCGCCGCCCGCCGCAGCGCATCGGCCGACTCGTCGTCGGGCTGCTGCTGCGACCGCACCTCGGCGTCCACCCGCGCGATGTAGGTGTCGACCTCACGCCGGATGTCGGATTCGTCCCAGCCCAGCACAGGCGCAACGATCTCGGCGACCTCGCGGGCGCAGTCGAGGCCGCGGTGCGGGTACTCGATCGAGATCCGCATCCGCCGGGCCATGATGTCCTCCAGATGCAGCGCGCCCTCGGCCGCAACCGCGTAAACCGCCTCCACCTTCAGGTACACCGGCGCCTCGGTGATCGGGCTCAGCAGCTCGGGCTTGTCCTCGGCCATCGCAAGCACCTCACCGATCAGCGAGCCGTAGCGGTCCAGCAGGTGACGCACCCGGTAGGGGTGCAGCCCGTAGTAGGCACCGACGCGTTCGGCCTGGTTGATCAGCGCGAAGTAGCCGTCGGCGCCGAGCAGCGGCACCTTCTCGGTGATCGACGGCGCCACCCGCGCCGGGATGTACTCACTGGCCGCGTCGATCGCGTCCTCGCCCATCACCCGGTAGGTGGTGTACTTGCCGCCCGCGATCGCGACCAGTCCCGGGGCCGGCACTGCGACCGCATGCTCGCGAGACAGCTTCGAGGTGTCGTCGCGCTCCCCCGCCAGCAGCGGGCGGAGCCCCGCGTATACGCCGTCGATGTCGTCGTAAGTCAGCGGAGTTGCCAGCACGGTGTTGACGTGATCGAGGATGTAGTCGATGTCCACCCTGGTGGCGGCCGGGTGGGCCAGGTCGAGATTCCACTCGGTGTCGGTGGTGCCGATGATCCAGTGCGTGCCCCAGGGGATGACGAACAGCACCGACCGCTCTGTGCGCAGGATGATCGCGACCTCGCTCACGATGCGGTCGCGCGGCACGACGATGTGCACGCCCTTGGACGCCCGCACCCGGAACCGGCCCCGCTGCTTGGACAGCGCCTGGATCTCGTCGGTCCACACGCCGGTGGCATTAACCACGACGTGGCCGCGGACCTCCGTGACCTCGCCGTTTTCGGAGTCGCGCACGCGCACCCCGACCACGCGGTCGCCCTCCCGTAACAGCGAAACCACCTGGGTGGACGACCGCACCACCGTGCCGTAGTGCGCCGCGGTACGCGCGACGGTCATTGTGTGCCGGGCGTCGTCGACCACGGTGTCGTAGTAGCGGATACCACCGATCAAGGAGCTGCGCTTCAGCCCCGGCGCCAGCCGCAGCGCACCGGCCTTCAGCAAATGTTTCTGTGCCGGAACCGATTTCGCGCCACCGAGCTGGTCGTAAAGGAAGATCCCGGCCGCGACGTACGGCCGCTCCCACCACCGCTTGGTCAGCGGAAACAGAAACGGCAACGGCTTGACCAGATGCGGGGCCAGGGTCGTCAGCGACAGCTCACGCTCATGCAAGGCCTCACGGACCAGTCCGAACTCCAACTGCTCGAGGTAGCGCAACCCGCCGTGGAACATCTTCGAGCTGCGACTCGAGGTGCCCGACGCGAAGTCCCGGGCCTCGACCAGCGCCACCTTCAGCCCACGGGTGGCCGCGTCCAGCGCCGCGCCGGCGCCCACCACTCCCCCGCCGACGACAACGACATCGAACTGCTCGGAACCCAACCGTTCCCATGCGACGGCCCGCTCGCGCGGACCCAGGAACGTCTGCCCATTGCCGGGGGCGGGGGCAGCCTCGATCACACGTGCTCCTTTGTTACTGGTCAGTATTCACCAGGTTAATCGAGGTCATCGTGCGCCATCAGCCGCCGGGCCGTCTCGGTGATCGACCCGCTCAGCGACGGGTAGACCGAGAGCGTCTGGGCCAAGTCGGCCACCGACACCTGGTTTTGCACCGCCAGCGCGATCGGCAGGATCAGTTCCGACGCGACGGGCGCAACCACCACCCCCCCGATCACGACGCCGGTGGCCGGCCGGCAGAAGATCTTCACAAAACCGCGGTTCAAGCTGGACATCTTGGCCCGCGCATTGGTGTTCAGCGGCAACATCAGCGTGCGCGCCGGCACGGTCCCGTCGTCGATCTTGGCCTGAGGCACGCCGACGGCGGCGATCTCCGGCCGGGTGAACACCGCAGCGGCGACAGTGCGCAGCCGGATGGGGGTGACGCCCTCGCCCAGCGCGTGATACATCGCGATGCGGCCCTGCATCGCGGCGACCGACGCCAGCAACAGCAGCCCGGTGCAGTCGCCCGCCGCGTAGATCGTGGGCACCAAGGTGCGCGACACCCGGTCGACCGGAATGTAGCCGCCGGGGCCCAGTTCGATGCCTACGCGCTCCAGCCCCAGATCAGAGGTGTTCGGCACCGACCCGACCGTGATCAGCGCGTGGCTGCCCTCGACGCAGCGGCCGTCGGTCATCGTGACCACCACGCCGCCGGAGCCGCCTGGCCGGCGACCTCCAGCCCCGTCGGTGCGGGTCACCGACTGCGCGCGGGCGTTCTTGACCAGCGTCACGCCGCGCCCGACGAACACCTCCTCCAAGACCGCGGCCGCGTCGGAGTCCTCGTGCGGCAGGATCTGATCGCGGCTGGCCACCACCGTCACCGTCACGCCCAGTTCCGTGTAGGCGTTCACGAACTCCGCGCCCGTCACACCCGAACCCACGACGATCAGGTGGTCGGGAAGGTCGGCGAGGTCGTAGAGCTGACGCCAAGTCAGGATCCGCTCGCCGTCGGGCCGGGCGTCGGGCAGCACGCGCGGACTGGCACCCGTCGCGATCAGCACGACGTCGGCGTCGAGGATCTGCTCGGTGCCGTCGGGCTCGGTGACCTTGACGCTGTGCTTTGCCATTCCCTGCTGTGAGTCGACGAGCTCGCCGCGGCCGCTGATCAGCCGTACACGTTGGCGGCGGAGCTGGTCGGCGATGTCGGCGGACTGCGCTGCCGCGAGCCTCTTCACCCGATCGTGGATCTGGGGCAGCGAGATCTTCGCGTCCTCGATGTGGATGTCGTAGCCGAGGTCCGGTGCGCGGCGCAGATCCGTCCGCACGCCCGTCGAAGCGATCAACGTCTTGGAGGGCACGCAGTCGAACAGGACGCAGGCGCCGCCGATCCCGTCCGAGTCGACGACCGTCACCTCGGTCGGGTGCGCGGCAGCGACCAATGCGGCCTCGTAGCCTGCCGGCCCTCCCCCGATGATCACGATGCGGGTTGCCACGCCGTCAACCGTAGCTAGTCTTTTCCCGTGCCGCTCTACGCCGCGTACGGGTCGAACATGCATCCGGAGCAGATGCTGCAGCGCGCACCCCACTCGCCGATGGCCGGAACGGGCTGGCTGCACGGCTGGCGGCTGACATTCGGCGGCGAGGACATCGGTTGGGAGGGCGCGCTCGCCACGATCGCCGAAGAGCCGAACTCCAGGGTGTTCGTCGTGCTGTACGACATGACCAAGGAGGACGAGGAAGCCCTCGACCGCTGGGAAGGCGCGGAGCTAGGCATCCACAAGAAGATCCGCTGCCGCGTCGATCGCGTATCTTCGGACACCACAATGAGTCCCGTGCTCGCGTGGCTCTACGTCGTCGATGCCTGGGAGGGCGGCCTGCCTTCGGCGAGGTATCTCGGTGTGATGGCTGACGCGGCCGAAATCGCCGGTGCGCCGTCCGATTACGTGCACAAGCTACGCACGCGGCCGTCGCGCAACATCGGCCCCGGCCATACCGACTGACTAGACTAACGCAGCCGTCTGCTCGACGGTGTTCGCCAGCACGCGCACTCCGATCGCGAGTGAGCGCTCGTCCAAATCGAACGTCGGCTGGTGCAGGTCCAGTTGCGGCGAACGGCCGGACCACACCCCGAGGCGGGCCATCGCGCCGGGCACCTCCTCCAGATACCACGAGAAGTCCTCGCCGCCCCCGGACTGGCGCGTGTCGGCAAGCACCTCGGGCCCGACCGCCTCGATCGCGTGCGTGAGGATCCGCGTCGAGACCTCCTCGTTGACCACCGGCGGCACGCCGCGCCGGTACTGCAGCGAGTGCTCGATGCCCAGCGGCGCCAGCAGCGAAGTGACCGTCTCCCGAACCAGCGACTCCAGCGTCAGCCAGGTGGCGTGGCTGGCAGTGCGGACCGTGCCCGCCAACATGCCGTTCTGCGGAATCGCGTTGGGGGCCAGTCCCGCATTGACCGCACCCCACACCATCACCGTGCTGTTGCGGGGATCGATACGGCGCGACAACACCCCCGGCAAACTGGTGATCAGCGTGCCGATGCCGTAGACGAGGTCCGCGGTCAGGTGCGGCCGCGCGGTGTGGCCGCCCGGCGAATGCAGACTGATCTCAATCGAGTCGGACGCGGAGGTGATCGGTCCCGCGGTGACCGCGACCCTGCCGACTTCCAGCCGCGGATCACAGTGCAACGCGAAGATCCGCGACACCCCCGCCAGCACCCCGGCCGCGATCGCATCGATTGCGCCGCCAGGCATCAACTCCTCGGCCGGCTGGAAGATCAACCGCACGCCAATGGGCAGGTCGGGAAACGACGCGAGCGCCAACGCGGTGCCGAGCAGCATCGCGGTGTGCGCGTCGTGGCCGCAGGCATGCGCGATACCCGGAACCACCGACGCGTACGGCGCGCCGGTGCGCTCCGACATCGGCAGGGCGTCCATGTCCGCCCGCAATGCGATCTTCGGCAGATGGTCCGGCCCCAGGTCGCAGGTCAGCCCGGTGCCTGCGGGCAGCACCTTCGGGTTCAGACCTGCTTCTCCCAGCTGCGTCGCGACGAACTGCGTGGTCGCGAACTCCTGACGGCCCAGCTCTGGGTGAGCGTGAATATGACGGCGCCAGCCAATCAGGTCGTCGTAATGCGCGGCCAGCCACGACTCGGCGGTGTCGGCCAGACTCATGACCCCACCCGCTCCGCCTGCATCCGGATCACCCGCTGCCGCTCCGACGGCGTTTCGGCGAGACGAATCATAGTGCGCGCCAACATGATCGAGCCATCTATCACCGCATCGTCAGCGCTCGGTGACGCCGCGGCCGCGGTGAACTCCGGCTGATGCAGGGACGCCCCGCCCGCATCGACCCCGACGATCGGATGGATGCCCGGCATCGTTTGCGTGACATTGCCCATGTCGGTACTGCCCAGCGGCCGCGCGGTTTCCAGCTCTTCGGCCAGGGGAGTGCGTCCGCACCGGGTCATCTCGTCGCGGAACGCGTGCGCGAGCCACGGATCCGGGCGCAGCTCGTCATATGCGGGAGCGGCCTCGCCGATGCGGCATTCGCAGCCGGTGGCCAGCCCACCGGCGCGGAAGCAGTCGAAAACCCGTCGCTCCAACCCACGCAGCGACTCCTTCTCGATCGCTCGCATCGCGTACCGCATTTCCGCACGCCCCGGGATGACGTTCGGAGCCCGACCGCCCTCGGTCGCGATGCCGTGCACTTGCTGCCCGGGAGCTAATTGCTGACGCAGCAGTCCGATTGCCACCTGCGCGACGGTCACGGCGTCGCCGGCGTTGACCCCAAGATGCGGCGCCACCGATGCGTGAGATTCGTGGCCGACGTAGTCCACCGTCACCTCGGACAGCGCCAGAGACCGGCCGGCCGCGATATCGGCCGGCCCGGGGTGAATCATCACCGCAGCGGAAATGTCGTCGAACGCACCGGCCTTGAGCAACAACACCTTTCCGCCGCCGGACTCTTCTGCCGGTGTGCCCATCAGGACGACCGTCAGGCCGAGGTCGTCGGCCACCTCGGCGAGCGCGAGCGCGGCGCCCACCGCAGACGCGGCGATGATGTTGTGCCCGCAGGCATGTCCGATCCCCGGCAGTGCGTCGTATTCGGCGCACACCGCGACGGCGAGGTCGCCGCTGCCGTAGTCGGCACGGAACGCGGTGTCCAACCCGCCGGGCGCGGGGGTGATCGTGAATCCCCGTTCGGCGACGAGCGCCTGGGTCTTGGCACAGCTGCGGTGTTCGGCGAACGCGAGTTCCGGCTCGGCATGGATGTCGTGCGAGAGCGCGATCAGGTCGTTGCGACGGCTGCGAACGACGTCCTGGGCCACTTCGGCAGCCGTCTCGGCGTGACGGCGTGGCGGCGAACTGGCGGGCATCATCGCAGTATCGCATCAAGCTAAGCTCGCTGACCGTGACTCGGGATGAGCTTGCGAAACGCGCGGCCGCGTCCATCGCCGAGCGCACGGGAATCAGCAGGCACGATGTGGCCGTGATCATCGGATCGGGCTGGGCGTCCGCCGCCGAGGCGCTGGGCCATCCGACGGCGACTGTGGACATGGCCGAGCTGCCGGGGTTCACGCTGCCTACAGCCGAAGGTCATGACGGCCAGGTCCTGTCGATTCCCGTCGAAGGCACGCAAATTCTGGTGCTGTTGGGCCGGATTCACGCCTACGAGGGCCACGATCTGCAACACATCGTCCACCCGGTACGCACGGCCGCGGCCGCAGGTGTGCGCGCGGTGGTGCTGACCAACGCCGCCGGAACGCTTCGCGACGACTTCCCCGTCGGTCAGCCGGTATTGATCTCCGATCACCTCAACCTGACGGGCCGCTCCCCGCTCGTCGGACCGCAGTTCGTCGACATGGTCGACGCGTACTCACCGCGGCTGCGTGCGCTGGCCCGCGACGTGGACCCGACGCTGCCGGAGGGCGTCTACGCCGGGATGCAGGGTCCGCAGTACGAGACGCCTGCCGAGATCAGGATGCTGCGGACACTCGGGGCCGATCTGGTCGGCATGTCGACGGTGCACGAGACGATCGCCGCTCGCACCGCCGGCCTCGAGGTGCTGGGACTGTCGCTGGTGAGCAACCGGGCCGCAGGTATGACGGGGCAGCCGATCAACCATGACGAGGTGCTGGAAGCGGGCCGTCAGTCGGCGACCCGGATGGGCTCCCTGCTCGCGCGTCTCGTCGGCAACATCTGATCGCCTAGATCTGCCAGTCCTGTCCCCCGTCGTTTTGGGTGTAGCTGCCGACGGAGTTGACCACCACGATGGGATCGCCGATGCCGAAGTTGTCGTAGAACCACTTCGCGTTGGTCGGGCTGATGTTGATGCAGCCATGGCTGACATTTCGGTTCCCCTGGTCGGCGACCGACCACGGCGCGCTGTGCACGAAGTTGCCACTGTTGTCGATCTGCACCGCCAACTGGACATGTAGGCGGTAGCCGTCCGGCGAATCGTTCGACACTCCGTATGTCTCGGAGTCCATCACCACGTCGGAGAACTTGTCCTGAACGTAGTAGGTGCCGTCGGGGGTGTCGTGGCCCGGCTTGCCCATCGACGTCGGAAATACCTGCTCTACGTTGCCGTCCCGGGTGATGGTCATCTGGTGGGTGGCGTTGTCGGCGGTGGCGATCAGTGCGTCGCCTGTGGCGAAGCTGGATTTGGTGCCTGCCGCGTCGATATCCACGGTGGCGTGCGCCGGCCAGAAGTCAATTGGGCGCCACCGCACCTGGCGGTCATTCATCCAATAGAACTTCCCGGGCACCGGCGGGTTCGACGAGATGTGGATCGCGTCTTCGGCCATGGGCCGGTCGGTGATCGGGGCGGCGAAATTGATGATGATCGGCTTGGCCACGCCCACGACGGCGCCGTTGCTCGGATTGAGCCTCGGCGGGTCGAAAGGGGGTGTCACCTCCGCAGCGGCTGTAAGAAATGGCGCTGCCGTCGGATCCACAGTTTCTGCCGGAGACGGATCGGTCGGCGCGGCAACATCCGAGTCGGGGTCGGCCAGCGCACGCGGCGTCGCCAACACCATGGCCATGAGAACCGCAAGTTGACTCAGCACAACTATGACGCGGATAGCCCCCGAATTTCGCATATGCACCCTCGCTGTGTGATATCGGCGCTGTCGCAGCGGACATCAGAATGACTATTGTCGGCCATGCGTGGAGCCAGTTACTTACCTGGGGCACAACGAATTAGAAACGAATTGAACACAAAGTCACCGCTGTCCGTGACCGCGCAGAGTTGCGGTAGTGAGGCGCTTCGACTGACAGCTTGAGGAACGCACGCGCCACCAGGGGTGCGGTGAACAGCATCAGCAGCACCCGAATAACCTGTGCGGCAATGACGAACGTCACATTGGACCCGGTCTCCACGGCAGTGGCGAGCACCGCATAGATGCCGCCCGGGCTGGTCGCCAGATAGCCGTCGAGCTCAC
The DNA here is from genome assembly GCA_963744085.1 of uncultured Actinomycetota bacterium. Lineage (GTDB taxonomy): Bacteria > Actinomycetota > Actinomycetes > Mycobacteriales > Mycobacteriaceae > Mycobacterium. The sequence continues at coordinate 428,087 of CAVUSK010000002.1, read as the reverse complement.
TGATTCCGGTCACCTTCGCCAGCACCACGCCCAGCCCGGCGGCCGCGACGTTGAGCGCGACGATCAACCCGATCACCGTCGGCAGAATGCGCGCGATCGCCCGTAGCGATTCGCGGCTGAACGCGAGGCCGGCCTGCCACCCGATCAGCATGTAGCCGATCTGCACCAGCACCGCCGGCACCGCCAAGCCGAACGACAGACCGGTCAGTTCGAGCGCGATCGTGATCGCCATCGGCTCCAGCAGTCCGGCGCCGGGCATCCGGACGAAGCGGCCCGCCGCGGCGCCTGCGAGGACGATCGCGGTCAACAGTGGCACGCTGAGATACCAAGGGAGTGAAGCGCTTTCAGCTACCGGCGCTTGTCGCGTTGCCATGGTCGCGTGGTAGACAAGCGCGACGACGACCGGCATCGAGGCGGTGATCAACGCGACGCGAAGGTATTGCACGACCGCTACCACACGGTCGTCGCCGCCGAGTTCCCTTGCGATGGCGACCAGTCCGGACGCGCCTCCGGCGACCAGTGCCAGCGCGCCAGTGAGTGGGCTGACCTCGCGTTGCAATCCCAGCAGCGCCCCACCAACGATGGACAGAACGAGCGTGCCCACCGCGACAGCGACCACGATCGGCCAATGAGATCCCAATGCCGCAAACGCGTCGCGGTGCACCATCGTGCCGATGTAGACGCCCAGCACGCCTTGGGCCGCAAGACCCGCGGGCCGGGGCACCCGACGCGGCGCGAACGGCACGAGGGCCATGGCGATGCCGACCACGAGCGCAGCGAACAGCGCCGCCGACGGCACGCCCAGCCTGGTGAGAGGGACCGTCACACCTACCGTCACGGCCGTCAGCACCAGCCACCTCTTCATAACGACAAGTATGCCCTTGGCATTTTTGCGAGACGAATCAGCTATTCAGCCAAGATTGTTAAGGTATAACTTGCTTATGATCGCCCCCAAGCCCGCCGCGGCCACCGAGCTGCGCGAGGCGATGATGGCGGTCACCCGCCAGCTGCGCAGACATCGGCCCGACCACGGACTGACGCTGAACCAGCTGGAAGTACTGGGCGAGGTGAGCCGCACCGGGGTCAGTACCCCTGCCGAGCTGGCCGCCCGGATGCACGTGCGGGTGCAATCGCTGACCGACACCTTCAACGACCTGGTCGCGCGCGGGCTGGTGTCTCGGAGACCCGACACCGCGGACAGGCGCCGTCAGCTCATCGAGATCACTCCCGACGGCACGGACCTGCTGGTCAGTGACCGGGCCGAGCGGGACTCGTGGCTCGAGGGCGCGATGCGGGACAGCCTCACCGACCTCGAGGCAAACCTGCTGATGTTGGTCGCACCGATATTGCGGAAGCTCGCGACCGGCGGGCAGGAGCGAAGCGACAGGGGAATTGACACTGCCGGGGCAGAATCGCCGAGGTGACGCCAGAGGAGTGGATCGCCCACGATCCGGATCCCGACGCCGTTGCCGAGCTGTCGGCCTGTAGCGCCGACGAGCTCGACGCGCGGTTCAACGGGTCATTGACGTTCGGCACCGCGGGACTGCGCGGGCCGATGCGGGCGGGCCCGACGGGGATGAACCTCGCTGTGGTGCTGCGCGCCACGTGGGGGCTGGCACGGGTGCTGGAGAACCAGGGCCTGGCCGGGTCGGCGGTGTTCGTGGGCTACGACGCGCGCCACGGATCGTCGGGCTTCGCGACGGCCGCCGCGGAAGTACTTGCCGCCGAGGGGTTTTCCGTCACGTTGTTGCCCGAGCCGCTCCCGACGCCGGTACTGGCATTTGCGGTCCGGCATACAGGCGCTGCGGCCGGCGTGCAGATCACCGCGTCGCACAACCCCGCCTCGGACAACGGCTACAAGGTCTATCTCGACGGCGGCATGCAGATCGTCTCGCCCGTCGACCGCGAGATCGAAGCCGCGATTGCCGCCGCGCCGTATGCCGACAACATCGCTCGCGCGCCCGTGACACCGGGTGATTCAAGCATCGTCGAAGAATATTTGAAGCGAGCCGTTGCCGTGCGCCGCGCGTCGGGCACTGTTCGGGTGGCGCTGACGCCGCTGCACGGCGTCGGCGGCGCGACGGCGGTCGAGGTGCTACACCGCGCAGGCTTCCCCGACGCGCACACGGTGGCAAGCCAATTCGCGCCGGACCCGGATTTCCCCACCGTTGTATTCCCAAACCCCGAGGAGCCGGGTGCCGTCGACGCCCTGCTCGATCTTGCCGCTCGGGTCGACGCCGACATCGCGGTGGCGCTGGACCCCGATGCCGACCGGTGTGCCATCGGCATCCCGGACGACGGCGGCTGGCGCATGTTGTCCGGCGATGAAACCGGTTGGCTGCTGGGCGATTACATCCTCAGCCACACGACCGTCACAGCCCCGACTGTCGCCAGTACGGTGGTGTCGTCGCGGATGCTGGCGGCGATCGCCGCAGCGCACACCGCGCGCCATGTCGAGACATTGACCGGCTTCAAGTGGCTGGCCCGCGCCGCCGGCGACGATCTCGTGTACGCCTACGAGGAGGCGATTGGCCACTGCGTCGATCCGGCCGCGGTTCGTGACAAGGACGGCATCACCGCCGCAGTGCTGTGTTGCGACGTGGCGGCCGCCGCGAAATCCGCAGGCCGCCACATCACGGACCTGCTCGACGATCTGGCCCGGCGCCACGGCGTGCATCTGACGGCGTCGGTCACCGAACGAACGGACGATGCTGCGGCGGTGATGGCCCGCCTTCGGGAGCATCCACCGTCAACGGTGGCCGAATTCGACGTGACGGTGACCAGTGTCGCCGACGTGCTGATCATGACCGGCGGTGATCGCCAAACGTGGCTGCGTATCGCGGTACGCCCGTCAGGAACCGAACCGAAAGTCAAGGGCTACATCGAGATTGGGCTACCCGCCACCGACTACCTGGCTGCCGCGCGCCGCAACGCCGAAGAACTGCGCAAGGCAGTGCAGCGCGATGCAACCGCCCTGTTTCAGCGCGGGCCGAACTGACGATCGCCGGCGTCGCCCAATCCCGGCACGATGTAGGCGATCTCGTTGAGCCGCTCGTCGACCGTCGCGGTGAACACGCGCACCTCGGGTGCGACGCTTTTCAACCGGGCAAGGCCCTCGGGTGCCACGACCACGCAGACCGCCGTGATGTCGTTGGCGTTGCGCGACTTCAGCAGCCCGACGGTGTGTGCCATCGACCCGCCCGTCGCGAGCATCGGGTCCAGCACCATCACCGGCTGGCTACTGAGATCGTCGGGAAGTGACTCCAAATACGGTGTCGGCAAATGGGTTTCCTCATCGCGCGCGACGCCCACGAAGCCTACGCGGGACTCGGGGATAAGTGCGTGCGCCTGATCGACCATCCCGAGCCCTGCTCGTAGCACCGGTACCAGCAGAGGCGGATTGGCGAGCCGGTACCCATTGGTGTCTGCCAGCGGCGTGCGTACGGACACCGCTTCGGTGGGCAGGTCGCGGGTGGCCTCATAAACGAGCATGAGAGTGAGGTCGCGCAGCGCCGCGCGGAACGCCGCGTTGTCCGTGTGTTCGTCGCGCAATGTGGTCAACCGGGCGCGGGCCAGTGGGTGGTCGACGACATGCACCTCCATGGCCGATGACCTTAGCCGCGTCCACCCGAATTCCGGCGGAACCATGCAGCCGAGACACCACGTCCAACGTCGCATGCAGGCTGATACGGATGCGCTGCGCGCGCATGGCCGGACCGCCACCAACCTGGGTGAGGACCTCCGTGCGGCGGCAGCCGCGTTATCCGGCGATTTGGGCGCCGCCGTTGCAGACACTTTCGGTCCGGTGGGCGCCCGATTCGCCGCCGCGCTGACCGCGGCCGGTGCAGGGCTGGCGAAAAGCGTGACGACGATCGGCGACGCGGTGGCCGCGTCCGGCGCCGCGACGGCATCAGCGGCCAGTGACTACGACGACGCCGAGGGTCGTGCGCGGGTCCAGATCGCCGGGATTTAGCGGTGCCGAGCGCCTTGGTTACCGCGCTCATGGCGCCGCTGCTCGAGCTGCAGGCATCCGTCGGCTCCGGGGTGTTCGCCGGTGTCGACCCGGCGATGATGCTGCGCGGCGCGAGTCAAGTGCTCACCGAGGTGGCGGGCGTAGGCGCCACGGCGATCAATCAGGTGGCCGGGTTGTGGTCGGGCACCGCGGCCGACGCAGCCGGGCAGGCGATGTCGACGGCGCTCGCCGGAGTGACGGACCTGGCATCGGACGCGTTCGCCATCGCCAGCCGGGTGGGCACCGCCTCCGACGCGGTGGCGCGGGCCAAGTCCGAACTGCAGCGCATCATCGACGAGTTCGAGGCGACCGCAGCCGCCCTGGAACCCCAACTGCCGGCCAGCGCCGGCGCGCTGGCGCAGGCCGCACGCCGGGCACTGGACGACGCAGCCGGCGTGGTCGGTGAGCTGGAATCCGAACTCGACGGGCATGCCTCGGCCGTCAGCCAACTCACTCCGGCCAACGCAACGTCGCCGGCGGGCGTGATGCCGTCGGCGATGCCATCCTTCGGCGAGTTGCCGGCGACGGGGTCACCGGCGATGGGCTCCGGCCTGACGTCCGGACTGCTCGCGGGCCTCGAGCCGCTGACGGAGACGTTCACCGGGGCCGACCCCGACCTCGGCGACGGAGTCGCTGTGCGCCTGCCCGACGGCAGCACGGCCACCGCGCCGAACGCGATCGCCGCAGACGCGGTACGCCATGCGCTGACTCAGCTGGGGGTGGCGTATGACTGGGGCGGAACGACGCCCGGCGTCGGGTTGGACTGCAGCGGGCTGACGCAGTGGGCATATCACGAGGCCGGCCTGAACCTGCCCCGGCTGGCAGAGGACCAGGACGTCGGCGCGGCGGTGTCTCCCAGCGCGCTGCTACCGGGCGACCTCGCGGTGTGGGACGGCCACGTCGCGATGGTCGTCGGGAACGGCATGATGATCGAAGCTGGTGACCCCGTGCAACTTTCGCCGATCCGAACGACCAACTTGGGGCAGGGTTTTCAAGGATTCTGGCGGCCAACGGCCTGAGTAAAAGCAATCGGGGATTGTTGACTCGCCGTCAGTCCCCGACGCGTGTCAACGTGCCCGTGTTGGATCCGGCGCCTGGGCACCCTGAAGCTTGTGTCGACGCCTCCTGGACGATGCCGTTGACGACAACAGTGGGCGTGACTGTCTCCGTCCGGCAATCCGCCGTGTACGTCCAGCCGGTGCCCGTCCAGTGGTAAATACCGGTTCTCCCCTCGCTCGTGGCGGTGGCGTCGCAGGTTGGGCAATCGGATGTAACTGTGACGGTGCCGGCCTGCCCGGAGGAATTCCGCCAGTTGTACGTCCCCCGAAACCCCGGTCCCTCCGGGGCAGCGGCACCCGGGATGGCACCGGGCAGCGGACTAGTGATTGTCGTCGGTGATTCTTGTGCTGCTGTCTGCTGCGGTGTGTCCGGTCGCAGAATGAAGAAGGCGGCCACGGCGACGACGACGGCGCCGAATGCGCCCGCCGCAATGAGTAGGCCCTTGGTCGATACCGAAGGTCCGTGCTGACCCGCATGACCCGCGTGCCCAGCCCCCGGCTGACCGACATGCCCCCCATGCGCGGATTCGGACTGACCCGCGTAACCCCCACCCGCCCCCGGCTGACCCGCATGACCCGCGTGCCCAGCCCCCGGCTGACCGACATGCCCCCATGCGCGGATTCGGGCTGACCCGCGTAACCCCCACCCGCCCCCGGCTGACCCGCATGACCCGCGTGCCCAGCCCCCGGCTGTCCGACATGCCCCGCGCCTGGTTGAGCCGCATGTCCGGCTCCCGGCTGGCTCGCATGCCCAGCCCCTGGCTGGCCCGCATGACCCGCGCCTGCGCCACCTTCGACGCCTAGATCTCCGGCTGCCGCGCCAGGCTCGGCGTCGTCGGTTTCGCGATCTCGCACAAATTGAGACTACGTTCATCGCGCGCTCGGGTAGGCGTTCTAACCGGAGTGCGGCCGGCGCCGAATTTTGATGACTCGGTGACAGCAATCCCACACAGCCTCAAGTCGTTCGTCGCGCCCCATGGACTCTTACGGTCACCATCGGCACCGCCATTGATTGCTTGATGAGGCGGGCGATCCCGTCCAACTGTCACCGATCCGAACGACCAACCTGGGCCAGGGTTTTCAAGGTTTCTGGCGGCCAACGGCCTGAGCGCGCCTACGGCATTCCCTCGGCCCACTGCATATGCCCCTCGAAGCCCAGCGATGTCGCCATTGCGCGATAGCGATCCCGGTGGTCGCGATAGCCCTGCTCGTCGCCGTGGGCACGCGCCAGCAGCGCGCGTAGCCGCAGCACTGGCAGCTCATACAGCACGAATCCCGTGTCGGTCGGACAGGCCGCCAGCCGGTCGATGGCGGTCTGTGCCTGCTGAAGGTCGTGCCCGGTTCCAAGCCCCAATAGTGATTCCACCAGAACGCTCGTCGCCGGACCCCGGAAGATCGCTTCGCCGCAGTCGAAGAGGTGCTCGACCGTTGCCCCGGCGATCTCGACAGCCGCGCCGAAATCTCCGGTCTGCGCCTTGCATTCTGCCGTCTGGACATCGGCCATGGTTACCGTAAGCAAGTCTGCGTGTCCGGATGCTTGTTGACGACCCTTCGCCAGTAGATCCAAGCCTGCGACGTGGTCTCGGCCATGCAGACGAACCAGCATGATGCCGTGAGCGACTCGCGACCACGCCAGTGAAACGTCGTCGCCGGATCGTTCGGCGACCCGCAGTGAATCGGCCGTGTGCGCCAGTGCCGCTGCGTCCGGCGTGAGCGCGCCGTTCATGAACGTCGCGCCGTAGCCATATGTGGTGACGGCGGCCTGGGTCATGCCCTGCACTTCGCGAGCCATCACGAGCCCGGCCTGCAGATCTTCGTGCCAGCCCGGACGACCCAGGCTGCAACGGGCGAGACCGCGGAGGGTGATCGCCCACGCCAGCGGTGACTCGAAGAAGAAGTTGCCCAGGGTGGGATCACCATCGGCCACATCGATTGCCCGTTGGAACAGTGGTAGTGCTTCGGTGATCTCACCTGCTTGGAACATGCCGAACGTCACCGTGTTGAGTAGCAAGATCAGCGCGGGGTCGCCCGTCGACTCGAGTAGGCGAACGTATTCCGGTGCGAGCGAACATAACTCGTGAAGGCGGTCGTTTAGACCCATCGCCACAAGCAGTCCCGACGTGCCCATCACCAACGACATCTGGTCGCCAGCCTTGCCGCAGAGTTCGCGCAGTTCGTCGAAATCAGCGTCAGCAACACTGGCGCCGCCGCCGGCGCGCCAGGCGTGACCACACAGGAGCGTGCGCGGAGCGATGCGCATCGACGTGCGATCGGGATCATCATCCGGCAATTGGTCGGCGACATCGCGGGCCCGCTGCCAACTCGCCCGCGCCGCGCCGATGTCGCGGGCCGTCAGCCAGGTCGCGGCGCGCATATGCCAACCGAAGGCCGTATGCAGGTCTCCGGCGGCCTCCATGTGGGTGGCGATCAGCGCAGCATTCTCGTCCACCGCCGACGAATCATGCTCTTGGATCGCCGCCGCTACCCGCTGGTGCAGCAGCGAGCGGTCCGACTTCAGTTGCGACTCGTAGGCCACCGCGCGGATCAACGGATGACGGAAGGCGTACACGACTCGCGGCGACACCAATACCGGATCGAGGAGTTCGGCATCGACCAGCTCCGCAAGCGCGGCGTCCCCGTCGACGCTGGCGAGCAGGTCGGCCTCGAACCGGGAGCCGATCACCGCTGCGGCGTTCAACGTGCGCTTGGCCGACCCGCCGAGGCGGTCGATGCGCGCGGCGATGGTGGCTTGGACCGTGGCCGGCACACTGACGTCCGCGGAGTCCACGCGGCAGACATAACCACCCGGGTTCCCTTCGAGGACGTGACGTTCGACGAGGTCACGCACGATCTCCTCGGCGAAAAACGGGTTCCCGGCTGCCCGCTCGGCCACCTGTGCAGAGAGTTCGACGACGGATGGGTCTTGGCCCAGCAACTCCGTCGTCAAGAATGAGGTATCCGAAACACCAAGCGGCGCAAGGGAAATAGTCTGCGAGCCGGGCGTATGCATCAGCGCGCCACGGTATTCGGGGCGATAGGTGAGCAGGGCAAGCGAATGTGTCCGCGGAAGGACAGAGAAGAGATCTTCGAGCATCGACTCGCTCACGTGATCGATCCAGTGGACGTCCTCGATCACGTAGAGAGTCGGTGTACTACGCGCCAGCGCAGCCGAGTTGAGCAACCGTCTCAGTCGCCGGCGGCGGGCATCTGGGTCGATGTCGATTGGCTCGGCTTCGGGCTCACGGATACCCAGCAGATCGTCGAGAAGCAGAAGATCCTCGACGTCGCTATGAGGAAGCCGCTCCCGCAGACGCTCACGAGCCACATCGGCTTCTACGCCGCCAATTTCGAAGATCGCCCGTAGTAGTCCCGCCGCGGCGTGGAATGCGATGTCGCGGGCGTGGGACTGACAGAACGTTGAGAACACCGCAACGCCACGTCGGCTGGCCATCGCCGCGGTTTCGCGGACCAGCCGGGTCTTACCAATGCCGGCGGGCCCGACGATCCCGACGACGCCGCCGGCGCCGTCAATCGCGCGACCGAGCATCGCGGTCAGCTCGGTGATCTCCCGCTGGCGCCCTACCAAGGCCGCCTCCCGGCGACCGGCCCAGCCGCGTTGCACCTTCATTCCCTGCAGACGACGCGCTGGGATTAGATCATCGCTGCCCTTTATGCGGACCAGCTGTTGTTCGTCCAGAAGGGCGGTGTCCTCCACCAGCCGCGCGGTCGACTGGCTAAGCATCACCCCACCGGGCGGAGCGACCGCCTCCATCCGCTGCGCCATGCCGACTTGTTGACCAATCGCGGTGTAACCGAAAGGCCCCGTACCGATCTCACCGGCGATCACCTGACCGGAGTTCAGCCCGATCCGCAGCTGCAGTTCGACACCGTCGCGTTGCTTCACAACGTCGGTAAGAGCATTCGCTCCCTCCTGAATGGCAAGCGCCGACAGGCAGGCGCGAACAGCGTGGTCCTCCAACGCCACGGGGGCACCGAACAACGCCATGATGCCGTCGCCGGTGAACTTGTCCACCGTCCCGCCGTAGCGCTGCACGACCGCAGCAGAGCGCTCGACCAAATCCGTCATGATCTCCCGGAGTCGCTCCGCACCGACCGCCGCAGCGATGTCCATCGAATGCACCACATCGGCGAACAGGACCGTCACCTGCTTGTATTCTGCCGACGCGGTCGCTTTCTCTACCGGCGTGCCGCACTCACTACAGAACTTGGCAGTCGCACCCAACGGCGTACCGCAAGACCCACAGGTGGGGCGCGCGGCTGTCAACGCGCCGAGTCCGTTTCCGCCGTCATCCACGTCAGCATCGTGTCACTGCTGGTCAGCCCTGTCTGCGATATCGCTTCCGTCACGTTTCGCATTAACCCAGCGTTTTCGTCGTGGCGCGGTAGCGATCCCGATAGTCGCGGCAGCTTGCCCCAGCCTTCAGTCCCCGGTGCGCGTCCAGGTGGTCGTTACCGTCACGTCGCATACCGTCCAACGGCTCGACAACTCCTGGGCGATGCCGTTGACCACAACCGTGGGGGAAAACGTCGACGTGACCGGACCGCACTGGGCGGTATCTGTGTGCTCCCAGCCACTGCCGTTCCACTGCAAGACCCCGGTGCCGCTATCCCCCACGACAGTCGCATTGCATCCTGGGCAATCAGAGGTGATTTTCACGACGTGGTTGTTGGAATAGTGACCAGTTGGGGTTTGGATTTCGTTGCGCTCGCTGTAGGTGCCACGGAGCCAGGGTGCGCCAGTCATTTCTGCGGCTGGGGCGGCGCCGGGCGGCGGACTGGTTGTCGTCGGCGGTGATTGTTGTGCTGCTGTCTGCTGCGCTGGGTCCGGTCGCAGAACGAAGAAGGCGGCCACGGCGGCGATGACTGCGGCGCCGATCCCGCCTGCCGCGAGGAGTCGACCCTTGGTGAATTTCGAAGGTCTCGCAACCGCATGAGCTCCACCGGTTTCCGCTCCGTAGGCATGGCCCGCACTCGCATGACCCCCACCGGTTCCGGCCGCATGACCCCCACCCGTTCCAGCCCCGTAGGCATGGCCCGCACCCGTTCCCGCTCCGTAGGCATGGCCCGCACCCACATGACCCGCACCCGTTCCAGCCCCACCCGCATGACCCGCACCCGTTCCAGCCCCACCCGCATGACCCGCACCCGTTCCAGCCCCAGCGGCATGAGTCGCAGCGGTTCCGGCCGCATGACCCCCACCCGTTCCAGCCCCAGCGGCATGAGTCGCACCCGTTCCAGCCCCAGCGGCATGACCCGCACCCGTTCCAGCCCCACCCGCATGACCCGCACCCGTTCCAGCCCCAGCGGCATGAGTCGCACCCGTTCCAGCCCCACCCGCATGGGCCGCACCCGTTCCAGCCCCACCCGCATGGGCCGCACCCGCATGACCCGCACCCGTTCCAGCCCCACCCCCATGGCCCGCAGCGGTTCCAGCCGCATGACCCCCACCCGTTCCAGCCCCACCCGCTGCGGCTGGAGTGCCAGCGTCTCCGGAAGCTTCGGGTGCGGCGCCTAACTCGGCGTCGTCGGCATCGCGATCTCGCATGGATTGAGGGTAGGCGGGTTCGCGTGCCGAATTACGTGTTCTGCCGACGATGCGACAGTCGATCCCGCCACAAGGTCCACGCGCAGCAGACGCGCAACCGCCATGTCTCGGCTGTTCGCGAGCCGTATTGCCTCACCGACGAGGCGGGTCTTACCGATACCCGCTGGTCCCGCGACGCACCACGCAGCCGCGACCGCTTGCTGACCGATCCATGAGGCCCGCGATGGTGGCCACTTCCAGGTCACGCCCCACCAATGCCGTCTGCGCGGACCCGGCGAGCTGACGCTGCGGGCTGACGCCCAGGAGCCGCTGTGCCAGCACCGGCTCGTCGACGCCTTTGATGTGCACCATCTCCGATTCGGCAAGGCTTGCGGCAGCCTGAACCAGCCGCGCGGTGGACTCGCTGAGCATTACCCCACCAGGCGGAGCGACCGATTCCATCCGCTGAGCCATTCCAACCTGCTCACCAAACGTGGTGTAACCCAAAGCGCCAGAGCCAATTTCACCGGCGATCACCTGCCCCGAATTGAGTCCCACCCGCAGCCGCGGGTCGACCCCATCGCGACGCTTGACCTCCGTGGCCACGACGTCCGCTTCGTGCTGAATGGCCAAGGCCGCCAGACACGCGCGAACAGCGTGGTCCTCCAACGCAGCGGGCGCCCCGAACACCGCCATGATCCCGTCGCCGGTGAACTTGTCCACCGTCCCGCCGTAACGCTGCACCACATCCGCAGAACGCTCGACCAACTCGGTCATGACCTCGCGCAGCCGCTCGGCACCCACGGCTGCCGCAATATCCATCGAGCGCACGACATCAGCGAACAACACCGTCACCTGCTTGTACTCCGCCGACCTGGCGACTGGAGCCACCGACGTGCCGCATTCGCTGCAGAACTTGGCTGTCGCACCCAATGGCGCGCCGCACGACCCACAGACGGGGCCACCGTCGTTCACGCCAGTATCGTGTCACCGCCGGTCAGACCTGTCCGTCATATCGGATCCACCAGCGGTCACATCGCGGCCCCCGGCCAACTGCCCGAGCCCGAAAAAAATTTTGCTGGCTCGGGCATCAAAAAAATCTCTGTTTTGCTGACGCACACCGCTTCGGGAGTGCAGGATGCACGTGGACTGCGCGCGGCGGGGGGCCAGTGCCCCGCGCGCACCACAAACTCGGTGCTGGCTCTTTAGTGGAGGTTGACATGCGCCTCGTCGTCCGGTCGACCGTGGTTGCTCTGCTGAGCCTCCTTGCGGCGGTCTTGTTAGCCCTGTCGACGACGTGGACGTCGGTGGTGCTTGCCGCCACTGCGCTCATCATGGGCGGCACGGGCCATCCGCTGAGCATTCCGCAGGACAGTTCGCAGTTCATCAAGGATTACGTGAACGGCGCGAACAGTAATTACATCGCGGCCAACCCCTCGTGCGGCACGGGCTGCACCCTGGTAGCGGTCTACACGCCAGAGCAGTTCCGATTCGACACCGGCATTTTCGATATGACGTTCGACAAGTCAGTGGCGATTGGACGACAGAATCTCGACAACTGCCTCCGCTCGATGTGCATCGCGACGACGGGGCCGAATTACGACACCACCGCGAATCAACCGGTTACCGACCCTTCGGGGTATGTCATATACGGGTACTCCCAGAGCGCGACGGTGGCCACGGTCGAGAAGCGCTATCTCAAGGACCACCCGATCTCGCAGCCTGTCAGCTTCGACCTGGTCGCCAATCCGAACAGGCCCAACGGCGGCATTCTCGAGCGGTTCAACGGCTTGTACATCCCCATCGTCGGTGTGACCTTCAACGGCGCCACGCCGACAGATACCAACATGCTGACCGCCGATACCGCCCGACAGTACGACGGGTGGACCGATTTCCCGACCAACCCCCTGAATCTGCTGGCCGACCTCAATGCCGGACTTGGGATCTACTACTTGCACGGGAATTACTACGGGGTTGGCACACCGGAACCCCAGGGTCAGTACGGCGATACCACGTACTACCTCATTGCCACCCCAGTGCTTCCGCTGCTCATGCCGCTCGAGAAGGTGCCGGTGATCGGTAATGCGTTGGCGGTGACTTTGGACCCGTTCTTCCGCGTCCTCGTGGAGGCCGGCTATGACCGGACGATCAACCCCGGACAGCCGACCACGGCGAAATTGCTTTACTTCCCGAACCCGATCAAGACCGCGGTGAACTTGGTCGTGGCCGTTCCGACCGGACTGGACAACGGAATCAGCACGGTTACGGGTAACCGACCGCTCGGAACGGATATCCCGGGTCCGTACGGGGTGGGCGGCCCACCGGTCGACACCGGATGCGGCACATCGTCGTGCGGTCCCGTCACGCCGTCCCTGACCATGTCGTCACCGGCAACGACGTCGTTCGCCGCGGACGCACAAGACGAAACCCCTTCACCTCCACCAGATCCGAAACCGAAAGACGACGAGCAGACGGCTCCTGACACGTCGAAGTCGAAGATTCTGCCGTTCAACATCAAGCCGACCGACACGCCGTCGTCGACGCAGGGCACGAACACGCCGAAGTCACCGGCCGATAGCAAGCCGCCGGCGCCGAAGTTCCCGGTCCTCAACAAGGTGGTCACGACGATCGCTGGCGCGTTCAACAATTCCTCGAAGACCTCAAAGACCAAGCCGCCAGCGGATGGCGATGAAAGTCCTGGCGGAAATACAACTTCCACAACTTCCACCTCGACAGGCGAAGGCAGCAAGTAGCTTCCTGTTGTGCTCCTGCTAAGCCGGGTCACCGGCCGCGACGTGCTGGGGCCCGATGGCGTGGCGGTGGGTCGCGTTGTCGATCTGACTGTCCGACTCGGCGCGTCGGCCGGCCCCCACCTGGTCGAGCGGATCCTCGTGCAGAGCGACGGCGCCTCGGAGTTGTTGATTCCGTGGGACGCCATCAAGAGCCTTCGGCACACCGACGTCGCGCTAACCTCCAGCGACACAAGCAGATTCGCCATCACGTCGACCACCGCGCTCGACGACGACGAGATCCTGTTGACCCGCGACGTGCTCGACACCCAGATCATCGACGTCGTCGGCCAACGACTCGCCAGGGTCGCGGACGTGGTACTGGCCCGCACGGCCGACAACCGGCTGGAACTCGTCGGCGTGGAGGTCGGCTTCGCCGGGGTGCTGCGGCGGCTCGGCCTGCACCGGCTGGCGGCGCGCACCGGCGAGGACGCCGTCGCGTGGACCGACCTGCACCTGACCTCGGAACGCGGCCACGCTGTGCAGCTCGCCACCCCGCGATCGGTGGTCCACCACCTCGACGCGCGCGGGCTGGTCGCGCTGGTCAGCAGGCTCGACACCGAGTCAGCCGCCGAGGTGCTCGCCGTGCGGGGCCCCAGCGTCGCCGCCGATGTGGTCCGCGCCGCTCACCCGGCCGTCGGGGAGCGGGTGCTGCGAGCATTGCCCGACGCACACGCCGCCCAGATCGTGGCCGCGATGCCCACCGAGCACGCCACCCGCTGGAGAAACCGCCTCGCGAGGGTTCCGAGGCTGCGCGGACGACGGTTCATCCGTTCGCGCGTGTGGCCCCGTCGGGGCGCGCAGTGAAGCAGCGACTGGGTGTCGGCGCCCTTCTGGTGGTAGTCGGACCCGGGCTGCTCGCCGGACTCTCTGACGACGACCCGGCCGGTATCACGACCTACTCGGTGCTCGGCGCGAATCACGGCTATCAGCTGTTGTGGGTCCTCTTGCTGTCCACCGTCGCGCTCGTGATCTTCCACGGCCTCGCGGCACGGATGGGCGTGGTCACCGGGCAGGGTCTCATCGGGTTGGTGCGGCAGCGGTACGGCGTACGGTCAGGCGGTGCGGTACTGGCCGCGCTCGTCGTCGCCAACATCGGCACGACCACTGCCGAGTTCGCCGGAATCGCCGCCGGGTTCGAGCTGTTCGGAATCACCCGATATCTGAGCGTTCCGGCGGCTGCCGTGATCGTGTCCCTTTTGGTGCTGCGAGGGAGCTTCCACCGCGTCGAGCGCTTCCTGCTGCTGCTGTCGACGGTGTTCCTTGCGTACATCGTGTCGGGCGTGCTGGCCCACCCGGACTGGGGCGCCGCGGCCCACGGGATGCTCGTTCCGACCGTTGAACCCACCCGCGAGGCGATTGCCATCGTCACCGCGACCCTTGGCACCACGCTCGCCCCGTGGGGGCTCTCGTTCATCCAGTCTTACGCGGTCGACAAGAAGCTGCGGACGGAAGACCTGGCGGCTGAGCGGATCGACGTGGTCACCGGCGCAGTGCTTACCGGGGTCATCGGGTTCTTCGTGGTCGTGGCGTGCGCAGCGACCCTCTACCGCGACGGCCACCCCATCAACGACGCCGCCGACGCAGCGGTGGCCCTCGAACCGCTTGCGGGGTCGGCGGCCTCGAAACTGTTCGCCCTGGGACTGATCGGGTCGGCGTTCCTGGCCGCCTCGATCCTCCCCCTGTCCACCGCGTATTCGGTGTGTGAGTACGCCGGCGTCGAAGCAGCGGTCGATGACCCCTTTCGCGAGGCTCGCACCTTCTACCTGACATTCGGAATCGTCACACTGCTGGGCGCTCTCACTGTGCTCGTCCCGAATATTCCGCTCGTGACGATCCTCATTGCCACCCAGGTACTCAACGCCGTCTTGCTGGTGCCGCTGTTGTTCGCGATGATCGGGATCGGCCGCGACGCGGACCTGATGGGCCGCTTCAGGATCGGCGGTGCCGGTGCGATCGCTTACGGCCTCACGACTGCCGCGGTAGTGGCGTGTGTGGCTGCGCTGGCAGTCACGTCGCTCACCGCCTGAGCAGGTGCGGATTGTGTCGGCTGGTTAGGCTGTGGCCCGTGGCTGACATCGTGCCGATCGGGCTGACCTTGGACGAGAGCGACGTGTTCACGCTGTACGCGCCGCGGTGGCGCGACGACAGGGACGAGTGGGAGGCATTCCTCGGCAAAGACGAGGACCTCTACGCGTTCACGTCCGTCCCCGACCTCGTCGCCTTCGTTCGCTCGAACACCGATAACGACCTCACCGACCATCCGGCGTGGGAAACGCTCACGTCGGCGTCGGCGCACAAGCTGGATCCTCGCGACGACAAGCGCTACGACCTCATCGACGTGTATGAGCTGCTGGCCGAGAAACCCACCGCGGAGTCGGTCGAGAAGCTGGCAGGCACCCTGGCCATCGCGTCGGCGATCGGGTCGGTCTGCGAACTGCCCGCGATCAGCAAGTTCTTCAACGGCAACCCGGTGCTGTCTGCGGTATCGGGTGGCATCGACAGCTTCTCCGACAAGGCGGGCCTGCGCCGCTGGGACGAGATCGGCGCCGTCGTCGAAAAGGGATGGGACAAGGTCGTCGACGCCATCGAGAACGTCATCTCCACGCCGGAAGTGGACAGCGACGCGTCAGCGAAGGCGGAAGCCGAGCTCGAGGAACCGGCGCCCGAGGACGAGCAAGACGCCGAGGAAGGTGTCGCCGCGGATGAAGAAGAAGTCACCGCCGACGCCGACAGCGCAACCGAGGAGGACGAGGAGGCAGAGGAGGCGGAGGAGGCGGCCAGCCCGCAGGACAGCGTGGTGCTGGGGGCCGACGAAGACTTCTGGGCGAAGGTCGGCATCGACCCGATCCGGATGATGACGAGCTCAGGAACCTTCTTCACGCTGCGCTGCTACCTGGACGACGCGCCCGTCTTCCTGGGCCGCAACGGACGGATCAGCGTGTTCGGGTCGGAGCGATCGCTGGCTCGGTATCTGGCCGACGAGCACGACCACGATCTGTCGAGTCTCGCGACCTACGACGACATCCGCACCGCCGCCAACGACGGGTCGCTGCGCGTCGGCGTCACCGACGACAACGTGTACGTGCTGACCGGTATCGCCGACGATCTGGCCGACGGCCCCGAGGCGATCGACCGCGAGCAGCTGGCGTTGGCCGTCGAATTGCTCCGCGACGTCGGCGACTACTCCGAGGACACCACTGTGGACCAGGCGCTCGAGCCCGGCACTCCGCTGGGCAAGGTGGTGGCCTACGTGCTGGATCCCGACGGGTCGCGCAAGCCGGGCCCGCCGTATGCCAAGGCCGTCGAGAAGTGGGGCGATCTGGAGGCCTTCGTCGAGTCGCGGCTGCGTCAGGAGTAGCTTTCGGCGGTCAGAGTCAGCCGATCAGAACCGCAAACCGCGGCTTGATCACGTCGTCGATGATCGCCAGCCGCTCGTCGAACGGGATGAACGCCGACTTCATCGCGTTGATCGTGAACCGGGCCAGATCGCTCCAGCCGTAACCGAACGCCTCCACCAGTCGCAGCATCTCCATGCTCATTGTGGTGTCGCTCATCAGCCGGTTGTCGGTGTTGACGGTGACACGGAACCGCAGCCGCGCCAGCAGGTCGAACGGATGCTCCTCGATGCTGCGCACGGCTCCGGTCTGCACATTGGAACTCGGGCACATCTCCAGCGGAATGCGTTTGTCGCGAACGATCGCCGCGACGCGGCCGAGTTGGTATGTGCCGTCGGATCTGTGTGTGATGTCGTCGACGACGCGCACACCGTGGCCCAGCCGATCCGCGCCGCAGAACGCGATCGCTTCGTGAATCGACGGCAGGCCGAACGCTTCGCCCGCGTGAATCGTGAAGCGGCCGTTGTGGTTTCGCATGTATTCGAATGCGTCGATGTGACGCGTGGGTGGATTGCCGGCCTCGGCGCCCGCGATGTCGAAGCCGACGACGCCCTTGTCGCGGAACCGGATCGCCAACTCCGCGATCTCCAGCGACCGGGCGGCGTGGCGCATCGCGGTGACAAGGCAGCGCACGGTGATGGTCCGGCCCTCGGCGCGTGCGGCCTTCTCACCGTCGGTGAACCCGGCCAGCACCGCGTCGACAACCTCGTCGAGCGACAGACCCTGGTCGATGTGCAGCTCCGGCGCGAACCGCACCTCGGCATACACCACGTTGTCGGCGGCCAGATCCTCGACGCACTCGTATGCCACCCGGTAGAGCGCAGCGGGCGTCTGCATCACCCCGACGGTGTGCGCGAAGGGCTTGAGGTAACGCTCCAGCGAGCCGCTGTGTGCGGACGTGCGGAACCAGGTCGCCAACTCGTCGACGTCCGTGGCCGGCAGATCGTCATAGCCGACCTGTTCCGCGAGTTCGAGCACGGTTGCAGGGCGTGGGCCGCCGTCCAAGTGGTCGTGCAGCAGCGCCTTGGGTGCCTGACCGATCATCTCGAGGTTCAGCGGCGACGTCATGACACGATTCTGTCGATCACGAGTGGCCGGCGGGTGAACTTGCAAACGGCAATGCTCCAGCCGCCGTTCAGTTCGGAGATGGCGGCGGCCATGCGGTTCGGTGTGTCGGTGTAGAGCGTGAACACCGGCTCACCCGCGGTCACCGGCTCCCCGGGCCGCCGGTGGATCCGAACTCCGGCGCCGGACTGCACCGGCTCGCCGGGGCGCGCCCGGCCCGCGCCGAGCCGCCACGCTGCCATTGCCACCGCCATCGCATCGATGTCACACATTGTGCCGCCGCGATCCGCGGTCACCGTTTCGGTGTGCGCGCCGAGCGGCAGAGCCACCGACAGGTCGCCGCCCTGCGCGGCGATCAAACCGCGGAAGGAGTCCATCGCGGAGCCGTCGCGAAGCGCGTCCGCCGGGTCGGTGCCGTCCAGGCCCGCCGCGTCGAGCATTTCGGTGGCCAGCGCCAGCGTCAGCTCCACCACGTCGGCCGGTCCCCCGCCGGCGAGCACCTCCAATGCCTCGGCCACCTCGACGGAATTGCCCACTGTCGCGCCGAGCGGGCTGTTCATGTCGGTCAGCAGCGCGCGCGTCGCCACCCCGTTTTCGGTGCCGAGGTCGACCATCGTGCGGGCAAGTTCACGAGACTCGACCTCAGTCTTGAGGAATGCGCCGGACCCCACCTTGACGTCGAGCACCAGGGCCCGCGTCCCCTCGGCGATCTTCTTGCTCATCACCGAGCTGGCGATCAGCGGCAACGACTCGGTGGTGCCCGTTACGTCACGCAGCGCGTAAATCTTGCGATCCGCCGGTGCCAGCTCGCCGGCTGCGAATATCGCCGCTCCAACGTCGCAAAGTTGTTGGCGTATCCGGTCTTTGGAAAGCTCACCGGAGAATCCGGAGATCGACTCGAGCTTGTCGAGCGTGCCGCCGGTGTGGCCGAGACCGCGGCCCGCCGCCTGCGGAACAGTGCCGCCGCACGCGATCACGACGGGGACGGCCGTCAGCGTGATCTTGTCGCCGACGCCGCCTGTGGAGTGCTTGTCCACCAACGCCAGTGGCTTGCCGTCGCGGTGGAGGTCACTCAAGTCGAGCCGATCGCCCGACGCGACCATCGCCGCGGTCCAGCGCGCGATCTCTTCGCGGTCCATGCCGCGCAGGAAGATCGCCATCAACAGCGCCGACATCTGTTCGTCGGCCACCTCGCCGTCGGTGTACGCGCGCACCATCCAGTCGATCGCCTCAGCGGACAGTCGTCCTCCGTCGCGCTTGGTCCTGATCACCGTCGGCGCGTCCAGCTGAGTCACGACCGCCCCAGGTCATCGGGCCCGAACGCGTCGGGCAGCAGGTCGCCCAGCGGGCGCGGACCGTCGGGATGGTCGATCAGCATCTGGGGCCCGCCGTGCTCCATCAGAATCTGCCGGCACCGCCCGCACGGCATCAGCAGGTCTCCTGCGCCGCTCACGCAGACCAGTGCCACCAGTCTCCCGCCCCCACCGGAATGCAACGCGCACACCGCCGCGCACTCGGCACAGAGAGCTAGTCCATATGAGACATTTTCCACATTGCATCCGGCGACGATGCGGCCGTCGTCGACGAGCGCCGCCGCGCCGACCGGGAATCCCGAATATGGAGCATACGCGTGCGCGGCCACCGCAATTGCCCGGTGGCGCAACACTTTCCAGTCGATCTCGATGCTCACGTTCGCCTCCGACCAGTTCGGGCCCCACAGATGTGTCGGCAAAGTCACACTAGTTTGCTCGTTCGTGCGCTCAAATGGGATTAGAGTCCAGACGTCCACCGATGGTCGTTGGAGGTCCCAATGACGAGCCCGACAGGCATCGATGAGCCGCTTGCGCGAAGAGCGACAGGCAGCGATGAGCCGCTTGCGCGAAGAGCGACAGGCAGCGATGAGCCGCGGACCAAACCGTCCCGCAAGACCCTCTACCGCGGCGACCCCGGCATGTGGTCGTGGGTCCTTCACCGCATCTCCGGCGCCACGATTTTCTTCTTCCTCTTCGTCCATGTGCTCGACACCGCGCTGGTGCGCGTAAGCCCGCAGGCCTACAACGAGGTGGTCGACACCTATAAGACACCGCTGGTCGGGTTGATGGAGGCCGGGCTGGTGGCGGCGGTGCTCTACCACGCGCTCAACGGAATCCGGGTGATCCTGATCGACTTCTGGTCGCAGGGGCCGCGCTATCAGCGCTTGATGCTGTGGATCATTTCAGTGATCTGGGTGGTGGTCATGGCCGCTGCGCTCATCGTGTTGGGCGCGCACATGGCGGAGCGGTTCCGGTGAGCGCGCCCGAAACCAGCAGGGGCAGGCTGGCCCCGGTGCGGCAACGCTGCCACGACCGGCCGGCCGGGCTGGACAACCCGCGAGCGCCGCGAGTGCGCACCGGGATGCCGAACTTCGAGAAGTACGCGTGGCTGTTCATGCGGTTCTCCGGGATCGTGTTGGTCTTCTTGGCGTTGGGGCACTTGTTCGTGATGCTGATGGTGGACAACGGTGTGTACCGCGTCGACTTCAATTACGTGGCGCAGCGGTGGCATTCGCCGTTCTGGCAGACCTGGGATCTACTGCTGCTCTGGCTCGCCCAGCTGCACGGGGCCAACGGCTTGCGCACGATCATCGCCGACTATGCCCGCAAGGACTCGACGCGGTTCTGGCTCAACGCACTGCTGGGCGTCTCGATGACCTTCACGCTCGTGCTCGGCACCTACGTGCTCGTGACGTTCGACCCGAACATCTCGTGACTGGGGACCACTGATGATTCAGCAACATCGGTACGACGTGGTCATCGTCGGCGCGGGCGGAGCCGGCATGCGCGCGGCGGTCGAGGCAGGGCCGCGAGCGCGCACGGCGGTGCTGACCAAGCTGTACCCGACGCGCAGCCACACCGGCGCGGCACAGGGCGGGATGTGCGCTGCGCTGGCCAACGTCGAAGACGACAACTGGGAATGGCACACGTTCGACACGGTCAAGGGCGGCGACTACCTCGCCGACCAGGACGCGGTCGAGATCATGTGCAAGGAAGCAATCGACGCCGTGCTCGATCTCGAGAAGATGGGGATGCCGTTCAACCGGACTCCCGAGGGGCGTATCGACCAGCGGCGGTTTGGCGGGCACACCCGCGACCACGGCAAGGCCCCAGTGCGCCGCGCCTGCTACGCCGCCGACCGAACCGGCCACATGATCCTGCAGACCCTCTACCAGAACTGCGTCAAGCACGACGTCGAGTTCTTCAATGAGTTCTACGTGCTGGACCTCGCGTTGACGGAGACGCCCGGCGGCCAAGTGGCCACCGGTGTCGTCGCCTACGAGCTGGCGACCGGCGACATCCACGTGTTCCACGCGAAGGCGATCGTGATCGCGACCGGCGGGTCAGGCCGGATGTACAAGACCACGTCGAACGCTCACACGCTCACCGGCGATGGCATCGGGATCGTGCTTCGCAAGGGACTTCCGTTGGAGGACATGGAGTTTCATCAATTCCATCCGACGGGATTGGCCGGCCTAGGCATCCTGATCTCGGAGGCGGTGCGTGGCGAGGGCGGCCGGCTGCTCAACGGCGAGGGTGAGCGCTTCATGGAGCGCTACGCACCGACGATCGTCGACCTGGCGCCCCGCGACATCGTGGCCAGGTCGATGGTGCGCGAGGTGCTGGAAGGCCGTGGCGCAGGACCGCTCAAGGACTACGTCTACATCGACGTGCGCCATCTCGGTGAAGACGTGCTCGAGGCGAAGCTGCCCGACATCACCGAATTCGCCCGCACGTATCTCGGCGTCGATCCGGTCAAGGAACTCGTGCCCGTCTACCCGACCTGTCATTACGTGATGGGCGGCATCCCGACGACGGTGCACGGGCTGGTGCTGCGCGACAACACCACCACCGTGCCCGGGTTGTATGCCGCGGGAGAGTGCGCGTGCGTGTCGGTGCACGGCGCCAATCGGCTGGGCACCAATTCGCTGCTGGACATCAACGTGTTCGGCCGCCGCGCCGGCCTCGCCGCCGCGGATTACGCGAAGAGCCACGACCTCACCGACTTGCCGCCGGAGCCCGCGGCGATGGTGGTCAAATGGGTCGGCGACATCTTGTCCGAGCACGGCAACGAGCGCGTTGCCGACATCCGCACCGCGCTCCAGCAGTCGATGGATAACAACGCCGCCGTGTTCCGCACCGAGGAGACGCTGAAGCAGGCGCTCACCGACATCCACGCACTGAAGGAGCGGTATTCCCGAATTTCTGTGCACGACAGAGGGAAACGCTACAACAGCGACCTGCTGGAGGCGATCGAGCTGGGCTTTTTGCTGGAGCTGGCGGAAGTCACCGTCGCAGGTGCGTTGAACCGCAAGGAGTCTCGCGGCGGACATGCCCGCGAGGACTACCCCAACCGCGACGACACCAACTACATGCGCCACACCATGGCCTACAAGCAAGGCCTCGAACTGTTAAGTGACGTCAGGCTGGATTACAAGCCGGTGGTGCAGACGCGCTACGAGCCGATGGAACGGAAGTACTGACATGGCCGCCGCCGATGAGCCGCGTGCGCGAAGAGCAACAGAGGATGAGCCGCGTGCGCGAAGAGCAACAGAGGATCAGCCGCTGCCGCCCATTCCCGAGGGTGCGGTGCTGGTGACGCTGAAGATTGCGCGGTTCAACCCGGAGAACCCCGGTGCGGCCGGCTGGCAGAGCTTCAGGGTGCCTTGCCTACCGACCGACCGCCTGCTCAACCTGTTGCACTACATCAAGGGTTACCTGGACGGAACGCTGACATTCCGGCGGTCGTGCGCGCACGGCGTGTGCGGCTCCGACGCGATGCGGATCAACGGGGTCAATCGGCTGGCCTGCAAGGTGCTGATGCGTGACATGCTGCCGAAGAAGGCGGGCAAGCCACTGACCATCACCGTCGAGCCGATTCGCGGACTGCCTGTCGAGAAGGATCTCGTGGTGAACATGGAGCCGTTTTTCGACGCCTACCGCGCGATCAAGCCGTTTCTGATCACCACCGGAAACCCGCCGACGCGTGAACGGATCCAGAGCCGCACCGACCGCGCCCGCTACGACGACACCACGAAATGCATTCTGTGCGCATGCTGTACGACAAGCTGCCCGGTGTACTGGACGGAGGGCAGCTACTTCGGCCCGGCCGCGATCGTCAACGCACACCGATTCATCTTCGACAGTCGCGACGAGGCCGCCGCCGAACGGCTCGAGATCCTCAACGACGTCGACGGGGTATGGCGCTGCCGCACGACGTTCAACTGCACCGAATCCTGCCCGCGCGGTATCGAGGTGACCAAGGCGATCCAGGAGGTCAAGCGCGCGCTGATCTTCTCGCGCTGAGTCTTTCGGCCCGCTGTCGACTACTACAGGGTTTCGTCGAGCTGTCCCAATCTTTCGGTGAGGCGTAAGTTTTCGGAGTAGTCCACCGGACAGGAGATGATCGAAACGCCGTCATGGTCGAGCGCGGCGTTCAATGCCGGCAATAGTTCGTCGGCACTGGTGATGCGATACCCCTTGGCGCCGAAGCTTTCTGCATAGCGGACCACATCGGGATTGGTGAAGTCCACGTAGTAGTGATCGCCCAATTCCAGGTCCATCTTCCACTCGATCAGCCCGTAGCCGCTGTCTTCCCAGATCAGCACCACCAGTGGAATCCGCTCACGAACAGCGGTCTCGATCTCCTGCGAATTCATCAGGAAAGCACCATCGCCCATGGTTGCCAGTACCTTGGCCTCCGGCCGAGCGAGCTTCACCCCAAGCGCTCCCGGCAGCGAAAATCCCATGGTGGAAAGACCGTTGGAGATCAAACACGTGTTGGGTTCATACGTTGGGTACAGCCGGGCCATCCACATCTTGATCGCCCCGGTGTCCACCAGCACGACATCGTCGCGGCCCAGCGCGGCCCGGGTGTCGGCCACGATTCGTTGCGGCGCGAGAGGAAACCGTGAGTCCTGTTGCCCCCGTTCGAACTCCTCAGCAAGGAGCCCCGCCCCTGGCGCAGTGCTGTCGGCGTCGTAGCGGTGGCCCGCCAGCGCCTCCGTGAGTGCATCCAGCGAGGCGCTGATGTCACCCATAAGGCCGACGTCGACGGGGTAGTGCGCATCGACCTCGGCGGGGAACCGGTGCACGTGAATGATCCGCTTATCCGCCTTCGGATTGATCTTGGCCGGGTCGAACTCCTGCAGTTCGTATCCGACGGCGATCACCGCGTCGGCGTCGTCGAATCCGAAGTTCACGTAGTCATGGCGCATGAACCCGATGGTGCCCATGCTGTTGGGATGATCGTCGGGCATCACGCCCTTGCCGTGAAAGGTGTTGGCGACGTTCACTCCCAGCGCCTCGGCGAACCGGATCAGTGCCGCAGTGGCGTGTCCGCGAGCTGCGCCGTGCCCCGCCAGTACCACCGGACGCTTCGCGTCCCGCAACACCGCAACCGCACGCTCTATCTGGCCCGGCGACGGCGCGTCCGGCCGTACGACGTTGCGCGGCAACGGCTGCAGGTCGTAGTCGGCCTCGTCGGCATCGATGTGTTCGGGAATCGCCAAGTACACGGCGCCCGGGCGCTCGCTCTCGGCGGTCTTGAACGCCTTACGGAACATCTCCGGTATCGCCCGCGGCGCCGGCACCCCGTCAGCCCACAGTGTGATCGGACGAAACATCCACACGAGGTTGACGTATTGATGCGACTCCTTGTATTCGCGGTCCTGTCCGACTTGCGCAGAGATCGCGACGAGAGGTGTGCTGTTGGTGGTCGCATCGGCGACTCCCAGCTGCATGTTGATCGCGCCTGGTCCCAGTGTGCTCGACACCACCGCGGGACGTCCGGTCACCCGGCCGTACATTTCGGCCATGAACGCCGCGCCCTGCTCGTGCCGGGTCAGCACATAGCGGATCGGCGACGCTGCCAATGCCTTGATGAAGCGGATGTTCTCCTCGCCCGGAATTCCGAAGACAACCTCGACCCCGTCGGATTCAAGGCACTTGACCATCAGCTCTGCGGGTGTCGGCATCGATGACCTCCATCAGCAACACATTTGTCAGGTACCGCTGCGCTATCGCGATCTGCCCGCGGCATCGGCGAGTGTCAGGTAGACATGGCTATGCCCAGCCCTGATCTGCCGCCGGGGTTCGACTTTACCGACCCGGACGTGTACGCCCAGCGGCTGCCCGTCGAGGAGTTCGCCGAAGTGCGCCGGGCGGCGCCGATCTGGTGGAACGACCAGCCGGCGAGTGTCGGCGGCTTCGGCGACGGCGGCTTTTGGGTGCTGAGCAAACACAAGGACGTCCGCGAGGCGTCGTTGCGCAACGACGTCTTCTCCTCGGCGCAGAACTCCATCATTCCGCGCTACAAGGAGGGCGTGGCCGAAAGCCAGATCGAAATGGGCCGGCTGTCGATGATCAACATGGACGAGCCCGAGCACGCCCGCCTGCGCAAGATCGTGTCGCGAGCGTTTACTCCCCGCGCCGTGGAACAGCTGCGGGCCGAACTCGACGAGCGAGCGCAGCGCATCGCCGCACAGGCACGCGCGTCGGGCTCCGGGGACTTCGTGCAGCAGGTGGCGTGCGAATTGCCGCTCCAGGCCATCGCGGGGCTACTGGGGGTCCCGCAGGAGGACCGCAAAAAGCTGTTCGACTGGACCAACGAGATGATCGGTGACGACGATCCCGAATTCGCGGAACGAGAAGCCCTCACGGCGACGGGCGAACTGTTGGCCTACGCGATGCAGCTGGCGGCGCGCCGCGCCGAGGAACCCCGCGACGACATCGTGACGAAGCTGATCGAGGCCGATGTTGTCGACGGGCACAAGCTAACCGAGGGCGAATTCGGGCTGTTTGTAGTCACCTTGGCCGTCGCCGGGAACGAGACAACTCGCAACTCGATCACGCAGGGCATGATGGCGTTCGCCGAACGTCCCGACCAGTGGAAGCAGTTCAGGGCGCAGCGCCCCACGACCGCAGTCGACGAGATCATCCGCTGGGCCACTCCGATCACGGCCTTCCAGCGGACCGCGATGCACGACACCGAACTCGGCGGGGTGTCGATCAAAAAGGGGCAGCGCGTCGTGCTGTTCTATCGGTCCGCTAATTTCGACGAAGACGTGTTCGCCGATCCGTTGCGGTTCGACATCTTGCGAAACCCCAACCCGCACGTTGGATTCGGTGGCACCGGTGCTCACTACTGTGTGGGCGCGAACCTTGCAAGAATGACGGTCGACCTGATGTTCAACGCGATCGCCGACCACATCCCGGACCTCGAGTCGGTGGCGCAGCCGGAGCGGCTACGGTCTGGCTGGCTCAACGGCATCAAGCACTGGCAGGTCGACTACGGATCGGCGCCGGCGGCTTCGGCGACGACGTAACGGCTGCCGCGCCCCGGCCTGTGCCACAGCACACCGCCTGCCGCCGTCACCCCCTGCGCGACGAGTTCGCGCTTGAGTATCTTGTTCGTCGCCGTTCGCGGCAGGTCGGCGTTGATCCGTACGTAGCGCGGCCACGCCTTCGGCGACAGGTCGGGCTGGGCGGCCAGAAATGCCTCTAAGTCGTTGGGCGTCAACTCTTCTCCGCAGTCGAGCACGAACGCGGCTATCACCTGGTCGCCCACCTGATCGTCAGGCACGGCGTACACGGCTGCCTGGTTCAGCTGCGGCAGGCGCTGAAGGATTCGCTCGATCGGCCCGGCGGCCATATTCTCGCCGTCCACCCGCATCCAGTCCGCGGTACGCCCGGCCAGGTAGATCCAGCCCTGCGCATCGCGGTAGGCCAGATCTCCGGACCAGTACATCCCGTGCCGCATCCGCTGCGCGGTCGCCTCCGGGTCGTTGTAGTACCCCGAAAACCCACCTACACCATACGTATTCACCAACTCGCCGACAGCGTCGTCGAAGTTGGCAAGCGCACCGTGCTCGTCGAAGACGGCCGTTGCGCACTCCGTGACGGTTTCAGGGTGATAGACAGCCACCCCGGGATACCCCTTGCCGATCGATCCGGGCGGGCACCCGTCCTCTCGCATGACGACCACCGCGAACTCACTGGAACCGAAGCTGTCGACGACGCGGCAGCCGAATCGGTCGACGAACTCCGCGATGTCACGCTCGGTCGCCTCGTTTCCGAACGCGGTGCGCAATGTGTTGTCGGAGTCGTCCGGTTCCGCCGGAGTTGCGAGCACCAACGCCAAAGGCTTGCCGACGTAGTTCATGTAGGTGACGCCGTAGCGACGGATGTCGGCGAGGAACCGCGACGGCGAGAACCTCACCGGGACCATTGTGGCACCGGACACGGCCGCGACGGCCCAGCCTGCGGCCACACCGTTGCTGTGGAACAGCGGCATCGACAGGTAGCACACGTCGGCCGCGGTCACGTCGAATTGCTCGGCAAGACTCGCTCCGCACAGCACCGCCATCGCGTGGGCGAACGGCACCGCTTTCGGATCTCCGCTGGTGCCCGACGTGAAGATCAACATGAAGGCGTCGGCACCGGTCACTTCACGATGGGGCACGAGCACTCCGGCCGCGGCGACGGCTTCGGTGTAGTGGCGGGATGTGACGTCAAGCGCCGTAATGCCGGCCAGGTCAAGGTCTTTCAGTAGTCCTCGGTGATTGTCGTCGACAAGCAGGAGCTGACACTCGGCGCGACGGATGTCGGCCAGCAGCCCGGCGCCGCGCCGGGTCGTGTTGATACCGCACAGCACATAGCCGCCCAGAGCGGCGGCCGCCATGGACCGCAGCATCGCAGGAGAGTTCGTCAGCAGCGCGCCGACGTGCAGCGGACGCGTACGATCGGCGAGCGATATCAGCACCGAGGCCTCCGCCGCCGCTTCGGCCAGATGCTCGCGCCAGGTCCACGTGCGCCCGCCATAGGTAACCGCCACCGACTCCTCGCTCATGCGGCGTCGCAAGAGTTCCTGAACGGTTTCGATCGCCGGCGAGTTCATCGCGTAGTGAAGACCAGCCCTGCGTAGCCCTGCTCGGCGACCCGGTTGCAATGTCTGCGGTAGTTTCCGAAGCCGCCCACGTACGGCATGAACACCCGTTTCTTGCCCTCGATGTTCGCACCGAGATACCAGGACGACTGCGCCTTGGGAAACAGAGTTCCCTCCGCGGCCTCGGCCACGTGATCGGTCCAGGCCCGGGCGGCGTCGCGACGCGGTTCGACCTGGATGGCGCCCCGCCCGCGCATCGCGACGATCAGATCGAACGCCCAGTCCACCTGCACCTCGGCGTGCAGCACCATGTTCGCCAGCACTGAGGGGCTGCCCGGTCCGCTGATCGTGAACAGGTTCGGCAGCCGCGGCACCATCAAACCCAGGAAGGTGACCGGACCGTCCGACCATGTCTCGCTGAGCCGGTCGCCGCCGGGACCGACCGGATCGATGCGTGTCAAGGCACCGGTCATCGCATCGAAACCGGTGGCGAAAATCAGTGCGTCACAAGGATAGAAAGCCGCCGCGGTCCGGACACCGGTGTCGGTGATCGCGTCGATGGGTTCGCGTCGCAGGTTGACCAGCCGTACGTTGTCCCGGTTGAAGGTCTGGTAATAGTCCGCGTCGGTACAGATTCGCTTGGTGCCGATGGGGTGATCGACGGGAATCAGGTCATTGGCAACGACGCGATCTTTCACGATCTCGCGGATACGCTCTTCGGCGAACTCGCGAGCGATGTCGTTGGCAGCCAGATCGGTGTTCTGATCGGGAAATGTCTTGGCGAACAGCACACCTCCTTCCAGCCAGCGCTTCCACAGCGCCGCGCGACGTTCGTCAGGATCGGCTTCCACGGCCCGCTTGTGGTACGTGCCGTGCGGCGTCCCGGCCGATGCATAAGCGGAGGTCTCGCGGCGCTGTGGATACTCTTCGCGGATGCGGCGCACGTCGTCGGCCGACCATGGTCGGTTGGGTATCGGCACGCTGTAATTCGGCGAACGCTGGAAGACGACAAGGGTTTTGGCTTGCTCGGCGATCAACGGAACCGCTTGGATGCCCGACGAGCCGGTGCCGACCAGCCCGACGCGCTTACCGCGCAAGTCCGGCTCCTCATGCGGCCACGCCGCCGTGTAGTACACGTCTCCGCGGAAGTCGTCCAAGCCTGCGATGTCAGGGCGATTGATCGCGGACAGGCATCCGGTGGCACACACCAGAAACCTGGCGCGGTGCGTCACACCGGTCGACGTCTGCACCTGCCACCAGCCCCGCTGGTCGAAAACCGCACCGGTGACGTCGGTTTCGAACACATAGTGCCTGCGGATGTCGAACCGGTCGGCGACGTGCTCGAGATAAGCAAGGATCTCGGCCTGTCCCGCGAACCGTTCCGTCCACGTCCAGGTCTGCTGCAGGTCGTCGTCGAACGAGTAGGAGTAGTCGACGCTCTCCACGTCGCAGCGCGCGCCGGGATACCTATTCCAGTACCACGTTCCGCCCACGCCGGGCGCGGCCTCGATTCCGAGCACGGTAAGGCCGGCACCCAGCGCGCGTCGCACCGCGTAGAGGCCTGCGAAGCCTGCGCCGACGACGATCACGTCGAGAACCGGGTCGCTCATCAGAGCTCTCGGGCGAGCAGTTCGCGCACGTCGGCCCACAGCAGCTCGCGCGCCGATGCGCCGGCAGGCAGCGTCATCATGGTCACGAATCCGTGGAACAGCCCCGGATAGTCGCGGTGCACCACCGGCACAGCCGCCGCCCGCAGCGCGCGGGCATACGCCACACCCTCGTCGTGCAACGGGTCCAGGCCTGCGGTGAGCACCACCGCGGGCGGGAGGCCCGCATGCGAGTCGGCGTTGGGCGGGGCGACCAGGTGGGCCGGTTCGGGTAGCGCGTTGGCGCCCAGGTACTGGTCCCAGTACCAGCGAATGGCCGCCGCGGTGGTCATGTAGCCGGTGGCACACGTGGTGTGGCTTGGCGCGTCGCACGCCGGGTCGAGCATCGGATAGATGATCACCTGCGCCGCAGGCATCGGCGTTGAGCGCTCACGACACAGGATTGCGGTTGCCGCGGCGAGGTTTCCGCCGGCGCTGTCGCCCGCGACCGCGATGCGGTCCGGGTCGACGCCGAGATCGGATGCGGAGGCCGCCGCCCAGCAGTACGCCGCGAACGCGTCCTCGATCGCTGCGGGGGCCGGGTTCTCCGGTGCCAACCGGTATTCGACGGAGACCACCACCGATTGCGTGTACCGCGCGAGCGCGCGGCAGAAGCCGTCGTGGCTGTCCAGGTCGCACAACACGAACCCGCCGCCGTGGTAGAAGACCAACGCGGGCCGCGCAGCATCGCTGGCACCGTGGGGTCGATAGATCCGCACCGGGATGACTCCCGTCGGGGTGGAGACGGCGCGGTCGACGGCGCTTTGGACGTCGTCGAGGTTGGTGACCGGCGCGCGTCGGGCGGCGACGGCCTCGCGGGCCTGCGGTCCGGTCATGTTCTCGACGGTGGGGAACTCGGCGTTCAGTTGCGCCAGAACCGCCGCCACACCGTCGTCCACCGCATTCCCCTTGTTCTTCCAGCTAGGCCGGACGATAGCGCAGCAAGGTGATCGCAGTTCCGGCAACGTCGCAGAACACGGGCGCCACCCGCATGCCGATGCGGATATCGGCCGGGTCGACGTCCACCAGCTCGGTACTGATGCGCGGGCCCACGTCCCACTGCACTACCGCCAAGAGCTGCGGCAAGGCGTCCGCCCACGGTGCACCGGTGGGCCGGCGGGCGACGGTGAACGTGTAAAGCGTTCCCGCGCCGTCGATTTCACGCCATTCGAGATCATCGGACAACGTGCCGGGCGCGAGCATGCGCGGGTAGAAGACGTAGCGCCCCGACGACGGCGAATACTGAACCACGATCCGATGCCGGCGCAGGCCCTCCCAGAACGGCCGCGACACTTTGGTGGGTTCGGGAAGGGGCAGGGGTTCAGTCACCTCAGTCACCCCTCAACACCAGAGCCACCTGCTCACTCATGATGCCCCCGGTGCCGCTCACGAAAGCGGTGTGACAGTCGTTCACCTGCGCGTCGTCCGCTCTGCCCATCACCTGTCGGGCGGCGTCCACCACGTGGTGCATTCCGCCGGCCATACCGGCCTGGCCGAACGACAGCTGACCGCCTGCGGTGTTCAGCGGAAAGTCGCCGCGGTAGGTGAGATCGTGTTCGGTCAGCCATGCCGAGCCCGCACCCTTGGGGCAGAATCCGGCGTCCTCCAAACTCATCAGCACCGTGATCGTGTAGCAGTCGTAGATCGACGCGATGTCGACGTCGCCGCGTGCAAGCCCGGCCATCGCGAACGCACGCTCGGCGGCACGGGCGATCGGGGTCGTCATCAGATCCGCCGCGTAGGTCGGCGTCTTGAACGAGATGTGCTCGCCGAAGCCCTTGATCCATACCGGCCGGTGACGTGCCCGCTGCGCCAGGTCCGCGTTGGCGATCAGCACACCGGCGCCCCCCTGGACTCGCATCACCGTTTCGAGCATGTGGATCGGGTCGGCGATCATCGGACTGTCCAGCACGTCGGCGACCGTTATCGGCTTGCCGTAGAACACCGCGCCGGGATGGGCGCACGAGTTGGTGCGTTGATCCACCGCGATCTTGGCGAGTGCCGCCGGGTCGTAGGAGTACTGCGCCGCGTAGCGCTGAGCGATCTGGGCATACGGCGCGTTCTGGCCCACGTTGCCGTACGGGATCTCGAATTCGGCTTGCGGAGAACCGAATTTGTTGCTCGACGCGCCGTACCACGCCGGGGCCGCCGGCGGGTGACGATCCGATCGGGGCAGCTGCGTGGATCCGGGCACGACGGCCAGCACGGCGTCGCACAATCCGAGCTCCACGGCGACGGCGGCGCGCCACACCATTCCCGCCGAGGTGGCGCCGCCGAGGTCTACCCGCTCGCCGAAGTCCAGCGGCAGCCCGAGATACTCCGAAAGCGTTGCGGGAACGAACATGTCGGATTCGGCCAAACCGTGGCAGAGCAGTCCGTTCACCACCGCGGCGTCCAGGCCGGCATCGTCGATCACCTGTTTGGCCAGCGCTGCGTACTGGTCGAGCGTGAACAGCCCCGGGCGGGTTTGACGCCGCTGGCCGGGCAGCTCCGCGATGCCGACGATCGCGGCGTCGCCGCTCAGCTTCATCGGCGCATCCCCCGCAAAGGCAGTGCCACCGTCGCTGTTCCGGGCATCAGGACGGTTTCGTCGCGGCGGGCCGCGATGTCGAGGTCAACCAGCCCGGCGCCGGCCAGCCGCTTACCGGTGACCGTCCCGCCGAAGCTCAACCGCTGGCCGGGCAGCGCGATCGCGCGGTTGGTCACCGAGTACTCGACCAGACGGCCGGCTCCGCCTATCCAGTCCGTGATCACACGTGCCAACAGCGCCGCCTGCAGCGGCCCTTGCACCAGCACATCGTCATACCCTTCGCGATCGCGGGCCCACTGTTTGTCGTAGTGGATGCGATGACCGTTATACGTTGCGGCACTGAAGAAGAACATCTGGGTCTCGTCAACCGTCACAGTGAGCACCGGCAGCGCATCGCCGAGTTCGACATCGTCGTAGAACAACTGCTGGGTGGACATCGACGTCTTTCAGGGTCGGGCGATCATTGACGTGGTGGCCTCGGCGACCAGTTCCCCGCGCTGATTGCGATAGACGGTGCGCCACGTGACGAGCACGAAACTGCCCGAGCGGCCCCGCTTTTCGTCGATAGACTCGACAGTTCGCACCATCGTGATCTCGTCACGGTGATAGGCGGGCAGATGGAAGGTCGTGCTCTCCCCGCCCGCCATCCGTCGCGGCGCCTTGGGAAACGCGAGGCTGCCCGAAACCGCACCGGACGAGCCGTCGGGGCGCAGGTCGTCGAGCGCGGTCACGCCCAGCACCGCGTACTGCAGGTACAGCGGAGGGCAGATCACGTCGCGGTAGCCGTTGGCCTGCGCATAATCGGCGTCGAACCACAGTGGGTTGTGGTCGCCGACGGCGGCGGCCCACCGCTGCCAGTCGCGCCGGTTCACCTCGCCGGTCGCGGTGGCCGCGACGGTACCCACGCGGCTGGCCGATTCGGCGTCGATCAGACCGTCTTCTGACACTCGGCCAGCCCCATTTCGTTCTCCAGCCACCCGGCGGCCACATCGGCACCACCGCCCAGGGTCGACAGCACCCGCGCCCGCTCCGACCACAGGTGCAGATCGGTTTCCGTCACATATCCCATGCCGCCGTGAAGCTGGTGCGCATCGAGGGTGATCAGCTTGGCGGCGGCGGCCGATTGGATTCGGGCCACTGCGGTTTCCCGAGTCGCTGTGCGGCCCCGGCCGATCCAGAACACCGCGGAGCGAGCGGCCAGCCTGGCCGCGGCCAACGCGATGTGCATGTTGGCGACCAGATGCTGGGCCGCCTGAAATGACGCGATGGGCCGGCCGAACTGATGGCGCATCGCGGTGTAGTCGACGGTTCGGGCCAGCACCGCTTCAGAAACGCCGACCAGATCAAGAGACAGCAGAGCCACCGCGGCGTTGGCCACCCGGCGCACGTCCTCCGCGCGCAATCCCGAGCCGTCCCCGACCGCTGAGGAGTTCCCCACGGCGACGCCGTCGAACACCACCCGGAACGCGCGATACCCGCCCATCATCTGCAGCGGTTCGATGTGCACACGCGGATCGTCAAGCCGGACAACGAAACCCAGCGTCCGTCGGTCATCGGTGGCGGCGATCATGATCACGTCCGCCAGGTCGGCGTCAGTGACGAAATCCGTCGCGCCACTTACCTTCCAGCCGTCCGCATCCGGCTCGGCCCGCAGGGCCGGTGTGATGTCTGCGGCATCGCGCGGAGACCACAGCGCAGTGGTTGCGCGCAACGCACCCGAACTCAGTTGCGGCAGCCAGCGTGCACGCTGTGCGTCATTCCCCACCGCGTTGATGGCAAATGCGGCGAGGGTGGTGCCGTGCACGATGGTAGGACACAGCGCGCGTCCCGCCTCGACGTACAACACCCCCAGATCAGCGAGCGTGCCGCCGGACCCACCGCACTCCTCCGGCACACCGAGCCCGAGAACTCCCATGTCGGCCAACGACTTCCAGAGTGTCGGCGAGAGTCGTTGCGCTGCGAGCATCCCGCGCAGACTCGACGCGAGATCGCGTTCTTCTTGAGCCGGAATCAGTCTCATCATCGTCCGTACGACGGCATGCGGTGGCCGCGCTGTGCGATCACGTCGCGAAGCACTTCGTTGGTGCCGCCCCCGAACCGCATCAACGGCGACACCCGGTACAGGCGCTCGAAATATCCGCCCGCGGGCGCCTCCGGGCTGCGGTGCGCGAGCAGGCCGTCGGGTCCGAGCAGGTCGATGGCCAGATCGGCGATGCGCTGGCGCAACTCGCTGGTGAAGATCTTCTCGACGCTGACTTCGACGGTCGGGATGACGCCGCTGTCCAGCAGCGACGACGCCTCGTATCCCATCAGCAGAGCCACCTCGACATCTGCCTCGACCCGGGCCAGCCGGCGCCGGAAGGCCGGATTGTCCGCAGGCACCGTTCCGTCCCGCAGCGGCCGCCGGGCCAGCGCGGTCAGATCGTTCAGGTCCCGCTGCAGATCACCTGCGTTGGTCAGGGCGCCCCGCTCCAGGTCGAGCGCGCCGGTGATGTAGGCCCACCCGTGGTTGCACTCGCCGATCAGATTGCTCAGCGGCACCCGGACATCGTTGAAGAAGA
Organism: uncultured Actinomycetota bacterium; assembly: GCA_963744085.1. GTDB lineage: Bacteria > Actinomycetota > Actinomycetes > Mycobacteriales > Mycobacteriaceae > Mycobacterium. Next base: position 393,565 of record CAVUSK010000002.1, on the reverse strand, counting down.
CCTCGTTGGTGCGGTATCCGGACCAGGCGTACAGCGGCCGGATCTCGATCCCCGCAAGATCGATCGGCACCATGATCACCGAGATCCCGCGATGGCGTTGCGCGTCGGGATCGGTGCGCACGCAGAGCCACTCGTGCGTCGAGCGTTGCGCACCGCTGTTCCAGATCTTGGAGCCGGTGATCACCCATTCATCGCCGTCACGCACCGCCCTGGTGCGCAGGTTGGCCAGATCGGTGCCGGCGTCGGGCTCCGAATAGCCCACGGCGCAGATCATTTCGCCGCGGGCGATGGGAGGCAGAAACTCGGACTTGTTCTGCTCGGTGCCGTGACGCATGATCATCGGCGCCACCGAGGTCACGGTCAGGTCCGGGCCCGGCACGCCCCAGCACTCGAACTCGCGCATCAAGAGATGCTGGTGGATGGCGCCGAGCCCCAGTCCGCCGTACTCCTCGGGCCAGTTCAGTCCGAACCAGCCCTTGGCGCCGACCTTGCGGCGGAATGCAGCCACCTCGCCGCCTGGAAATTCCAGGCCGTGTTCGACGATCTCGGCGCGCAACTCGGCCGTGACGTTCTGCTGAAGAAATTCGCGCACCTCGGCCACCCACGCCGCCTGGGCCGGGTCAAGCTCGAAGTCCACGGTCGTACATTAGCGAGACCGGCGGGTGTCACACATAGAGCGGCTGCCGCGTCTTAACGGCATGACCCACAAAACCCGCATCGAGTCCCTGCCCCCGCAGCGCGCGCCACTGTGGATCCGCGCGGCCTACTGCTATGCCAAGCGCCGCTACGGCGAGGTGCCCGAGCCGTTCGCGGTCTCCGCGCACCACCGCGGCCTGTTGGTGGCGGGCGCGATCCACGAGACCGCGGTCGAGCGGGCGTCGACCAAGCTGCCGGCGAACATCCGCGAGCTGGCTGTGTTCTGGACCGCCCGCACGATCGGATGCTCGTGGTGCGTGGACTTCGGTTCGATGCTGATCCGCCTCGACGGCCTCGACCTCGAGCGGCTCAAATACGTAGATGATTACGCGACTTCTCCGCTGTTCACCGACGACGAGCGGGCCGCGATCGCCTACGCCGACGCGATGACCCGCGACCCGCACACCGTCACCGACGAGCAGGTGGCCGACCTGCGCCGCCGCTTCGGGGACGCAGGCGTGATCGAGCTGACGTACCAGATCGGCATCGAGAACATGCGGGCCCGGATGAACACCGCGCTGGGCATCACCGAGCAGGGCTTCAATTCCGGTGACGCGTGCCGGGTTCCGTGGGCTGACGAGACTGCTGAGGCGGCCGATGAGCGCTCGCGCGAAGAGCATCTAACTTGAGCGGCGAACCGGTGAACTTGTCCGGGTTGGCGACGTCCCACACGGCGCTGACCTTTCCGTCGCGCACGGTCAGCGCGGTGATGCGCGGCATCATCGGCGGGTGCCCGTCACGGCCGGGCGCACCAGGTGTGTACGCGCCGAGCTCGCCGTTGACCAACGCCAATTGGCTGGATTCCAGCCAGCCGGGACCGTAGCGGCGGGCCAGCCCGAACAGGAACCGCGCCACCTTGTCCGGCCCGCGAACGACGCGAAAGGCCGTCGGCGCCTTGCGATTCGAGTCGCCGGTGAACGTGACGCCGGGGTGCAGCAACCCGACGACGGCGTCCAGGTCGCCGGCGGCCATCGCCGCGAGAAACCGCCCGACCACCTCGTCGTGCGCGGTGTCCACGGGCCCCTGATGCTGGCCGACTACCCGGCGCGCCCGCGACGCGAGCTGACGCGCCGACGCGTCCGTCGTGCCCAGCACCGACGCGATCTCGCTGAACGGCACCGCGAACCCGTCGTGCAGCACGAATGCCACCCGTTGATCCGGTGTCAGCTTCTCCAGCACCACCATCGCGGCGTAGCGCGCGTCCTCATGGGCGACCACCGCCGAAAGCGGGTCGGCCACACCGGGAGTCGTCACCACCGGCTCCGGCAACCATTCGCCCACATAGGTTTCGCGCCGGCGCGGCGCCGACCTCAGCCTGTCCAGCGCGAGCCGGCTCACCACCGTGGTCAGCCACGCCCGCAGATCGTCCGGAGCGTCCGACGACGCCTGCCAGCGCAACCACGCGTCCTGTACCGCGTCCTCTGCGTCGGCGAACGTCCCGGTGAGCCGGTAGCCCACCGCAAGGAGATGAGGCCTTAAGGCCTCGAATTCGTCGACCCGCTGTGCTGCGGTCACGCCAACCAGCCTAGTCAGGTGCCACAATGGTGGATTCCATCGCGCAAGGGCGGAATAGAAGACAGATCCGTTGTAACCAAGCGAACTCGCAACGGAAACCGTAGTCTGCCTGCCATGAGTAAAGGCGAACTCACCCTCGAACCCCATGCCGAGCCCTCAGCAACCACCGTCGAAAGCAAGGGCCTGAAGGGCGGTGCGCTGGGACTTGTTTCGAGCATCGTCGTCGGCATGGCCTCCACGGCGCCGGCCTACAGTTTGGCCGCCACGCTGGGCCTCATCGTGGCCAGCGGCGGTGCATTGCTGTCTGGAGTGAAAGCCCCGGCGATCGTGCTGATTTCGTTCATCCCGATGTATCTGATCGCCGTCGCCTACCAGGAGCTGAACAAGGCCGAACCCGACTGCGGCACGACGTTCACCTGGGCGTCGCGCACCTTCGGCCCGATCGTGGGATGGCTCGGCGGTTGGGGCATCGTCGCCGCCGACGTCATCGTGATGGCGAACCTGGCCCAGATCGCGGGCGCCTACTCGTTCACGTTCGTGGGCGATCTGGGCTGGCACTCCGCGGCGAACCTGGCCGACAGCATGCTCTGGTCCACCGTCGCGGGCGTGATCTGGATCATTGTGATGACCTACATCTGCTACCGCGGCATCGAAGTGTCGGCCCGGCTGCAGTACGCGCTGCTGTCCATCGAGATCGTCGTGCTCGTCGTGCTGTCGGTGGTCGCGCTGTGGAAGGTGTACACCCACAACGCCGAGGACTATTCGCTGTTCCCGTCGTTGTCCTGGTTCTGGCCCGGGGGTTTGGACTTCGGCACGGTCATCGCGCCCGCCGTGCTCACCACGATCTTCATCTACTGGGGCTGGGACACCGCGGTGACATGCAACGAGGAGTCCGACGATCCGGGTCGCACGCCGGGGCGCGCGGCCGTGATCTCGACGTTTTTGCTGCTGGCGACCTACGCGCTGGTTGCCGTCGCCACCGTCGCGTTCGCCGGCGTGGGGACCGAGGGCATCGGGCTCGGCAACACAGACAACTCCGACGACGTGTTCGCCGCGATCGGGCCCGACCTGTTCGGAGACAGCGTTCTCGGGCACATCGGGTTGCTGCTGCTGTCGGCGTCGATCCTGACGTCGGCGTCGGCGTCGACTCAGACGACGATCCTGCCGACGGCGCGGACAACGTTGTCGATGGGCGTGTACAAGGCGCTGCCCGACTCGTTCGCGAAGATTCACCGCAAGTATCTGACGCCGAGTGTGTCGACCGTCGTGATGGGCGTCGTGTCGATCGCGTTCTACGTGCTGTTCACGCTGATCAGCGACAATCTGCTGAGCGCCCTCATCGGCTCCGTCGGGTTGATGATCGCGTTCTACTACGGGCTGACCGGATTCGCCTGCGTGTGGTTCTACCGCAAGACGCTGAACAGCTCGCTGCGCGACCTGGTGATGCGCGGCGTCGTGCCGCTGCTGGGCGGGATCGTGCTGACCGTCGTGTTCATCTATGGGCTCATCCAGTACGCGAAGCCCGACTGGCTGACCGACGACAACGACGAGAACGTGACGATATTCGGGTTCGGCGCCGTCGCCGTGGTGGGTGTCGGGGCTCTGGTGCTCGGCCTCATCCTGATGGTCGTCTGGTGGGCGATGGCCCCGCGCTACTTCCGCGGCGAGACGCTGCCCATGCGCAGCGCCGATCTGGTGCTCGAGCCGGCCGGCGCGGTCCAGACGTTCGGACTGCCGGACTCCGGCGAGCCGGAGACGGTGATCGCCCCTGACCTGTCGAACCTGCCACCGGGCGAGACCGCGATCGACCCGGAGACGGGTGCGGAGTTCTCGAAGGACTGAGGTGTCAGGAACGGGTTTTGAACACCGTTCGGTGCCAAAGCTTTTCGGCGACTCCCGTGATGTCGCTCATCACGTGCTTGATCGTCAGGTACTCCTCGAGTGAATAGTCCGACATGTCCTTGCCGAACCCGGACGCGCCGAGGCCACCGTGGGGCATCTCGCTGACGATCGGGATGTGGTCGTTGATCCAGACGCAGCCGGCCTTGATCTCGCGCGAGGCTCGCTGGGCTCGGTACACGTCTTTGGTCCACGCCGACGCTGCCAGCCCGTAGTCGGTGTCGTTGGCCTGCCGCAGCGCGTCGTCGTCCCCCTCGTGCGGCCGCACGGTGAGCACCGGCCCGAAGATCTCGTCGCGGTATGCCTCGGAACGCTCGTCGACGTCGGCGAGCAGCGTAGGCGGGTAGAACGCGCCCGGCCCGTCGGGCACGGTTCCGCCCGTCACCACCCTTGCGCCCTCCCCCGGCGCGCGCGCCACCATGCCCGCGACCTTGTCGCGATGCGCCAGTGAGATCAGCGGGCCGAGATCGGTGTCGGCTTCGTTCGGATCCCCGACGACCACCCTGCCCATCACCTCCGCGACGCCCGCGACGAAGTCGTCGTACAGGTTGCGCGCGACGATCGCGCGGGTGGCGGCGGTGCAGTCCTGCCCGGAGTTGATCAGCGCCCCGGCGACCGCGCCCTGCACCGCCGCGCCGACGTCGGCGTCGTCGAACACCACGAAAGGCGCCTTGCCACCCAGTTCGAGCTGCACCCGGTGCCCGCGCACGGCCGCGGCGGCCATCACCTTGCGACCGGTGGCCGTCGAGCCGGTGAACGTCACCATGTCGACACCCGGATGGCCGGCCAGCGTGGTCCCGACGTCGGGACCCAGCCCGCTGACCACGTTCAGCACCCCGTCGGGTAGCCCCGCCTCGGTGGCCAGCCGGGCCAGCGTGAGTGTGGTCAGCGGTGTCAGCTCGCTCGGCTTGATCACCACCGCGCAGCCGGCCGCCAGCGCGGGGATCACTTTCCAGACCGCCATCTGCAACGGGTAGTTCCACGGTGTGATCGTGCCGACCACGCCGACCGCCTCCCTCCGGATGCTCGACGTGTGATCGGCGGAGTATTCGGCGGTGGCCTTGCCTTCGAGACGCCGCGCCGCACCGGCGAAGAACGCGATGTTGTCGACACTGCCCGGCACGTCGAACTCGCTGGCCAGCCGGACCGGCTTGCCCGTCTGTCGCACCTCTTCGGCCACCAACTCGTCGGCGTGCTGTTCCATCAGCTCGGCGAGGCGGGCCAGCACCGCCGACCGGTCGGCCGGTGTCGCGCCGGCCCATGTTCCAAACGCGGCCCGCGCCGCCGATACTGCGGTGTCGACGTCGGCCGGCTCGGCCATCGCCACCTCGGCGACGGTGTCGCCGGTGGCGGGATTCACCACCGCGTGCACACGTCCGCCCGTCACATGCTTGGCGCCGTTGATCCAATTGCCTGCGACGCCTGCATGGATTGCGGTCATGGGAGAACGGTAGCCGAACCCCCGATCCGGTTCGCTACGTTTCCAGTAGTTCCACACCCTGCTGGCGAGCGGATACATCGTCGTAGTTGCTTGTCGCGACGGAATCCGTGCAGAATCGTGGCCATGGCAAACTCCGGCCGCGCCGGCATTCACTCGGTCCCGTTGCGGGCCGCCACCTCACCCCCGACGATGCAACTCGACGAGCTGTCGAAGGCGATCATCGAGAAACTGCAGGAGGACGGGCGGCGATCCTATGCCGGGATCGGCAAGGCGGTCGGGCTGTCGGAGGCCGCGGTGCGCCAGCGGGTGCAGCGGCTCATCGACGGGGGTGTCATGCAGATCGTCGCAGTCACCGATCCGTTGCAGCTCGGCTTCGCCCGTCAGGCGATGATCGGCATCCGCTGCACGGGCGACAGCATCAAGCTGGCGGATAAGCTGGCCGCGCTGCCGTCGATCGACTATGTGGTGCTCACCGCAGGCACGTTCGATGTGATCGCCGAGGTCGTCTGCGAGGACGACACCGATCTGCTTGAGCTGCTGAACACACAGATCCGTGCGCTGCCCGGCGTGATCTCCACCGAGACGCTTGTTTACCTCAAACTCGTCAAGCAGCAATATGACTGGGGTACCCGATGACGAGAACCGATATATTCCACGACATCTCAGCGGAACTGTCCGCCAAGGCCGACCGCCACCTATGGGGTCACTTCGCGCGGCACGGCGCGGGCATCACGCCGCCGATCATCAGCCGCGGCGAAGGCGTGCGGATCTGGGACAGCCACGGCAAGAGCTACCTCGATGCGCTGTCCGGCCTGTTCGTGGTCCAGGTCGGCCACGGCCGAGCGGAATTGGCCGAGGCCGCCGCCAAGCAGGCCAAGCAGCTCGAGTTCTTCCCGCTGTGGTCGTATGCCACACCGCCGGCTATCGAACTGGCGGAACGGCTTTCGCAGTACGCACCGGGCGACCTGAATCGAGTGTTCTTCACCACAGGCGGTGGCGAAGCCGTCGAAACCGCCTGGAAGCTGGCCAAGCAATACTTCAAGTTGACCGGCAAACCTAATAAGTACAAGGTGATTTCGCGGTCCATCGCCTACCATGGCACCCCGCACGGCGCGCTCGCGATCACCGGTCTGCCAGCGTTCAAGATGCCGTTCGAGCCGCTGCCTCCGGGCGGCTTCCGCGTGCCGAACACGAACTTCTACCGGGCCCCCGTGCCGCACAACACCGACGTCAAGGAGTTCGGCCAGTGGGCCGCCGACCGGATCGCCGAGGCGATCGAACACGAGGGGCCAGACACCGTCGCCGCGGTGTTCCTCGAACCCGTACAGAACGCCGGCGGTTGTTTCCCGCCGCCGCCGGGCTACTTCGACCGGGTCCGCGAGATCTGCGACCAGTACGACGTGTTGCTGGTATCCGACGAGGTGATCTGCGCGTTCGGCCGGATCGGGTCGATGTTCGCGTGCGAAGACTTCGGCTACGTGCCGGACATGATCACGTGTGCCAAAGGCATGTCGTCGGGGTACTCGCCGATCGGTGCGATGATCGCCAGCGACCGGCTTTTCGAACCGTTCTCGGACGGCAAGACGACGTTCCCGCATGGCTACACGTTTGGCGGTCACCCGGTTTCGGCGGCGGTATCGCTCGCCAACCTCGACATCTTCGAGCGCGAGGGCCTCAACGACCACGTCAAGCAGACCGCGCCGGCGTTCCGCGCGACGCTGGAGAAGCTGCTCGACTTGCCGATCGTCGGTGACGTGCGCGGCGAGGGTTTCTTCTACGGCATCGAACTCGTCAAGGACAAAGCCACCAAGGCGACGTTCGACGACCACCAGAGCGAGTGGCTGCTGCGCAGCTTCTTGTCCCCTGAGCTGTTCGAGGCCGGCATCTACTGCCGTGCCGACGACCGCGGCGACTCCGTGGTGCAACTCGCGCCGCCGCTGATCAGCGATCAGGCGGTATTCGACGAGATCGAGCAGAAGCTGCGCCACGTGCTGTCGGAGGCCTGGCGGCGGCTATAAGGTCGTATACCCAGCTGTAACCGCGCGTCGGCGGGTCGATGACCCGACCCGTGATCTTCATCGCTTAGCCTGCACAAGCGATGGGTGGGATGGGCAGTGCCTCACGCCGCGTGATCGGCGCGGCCTCGGCGATGCTATTGGTCGGCTTTCCGACGTTGGGCACGGCCGTGGCATCAGCCGAACCCGTCGCTTCGCCGGACACGTCTGTGTGCCCGTACCAGGTGTCCACGCCGCCCGCCGTCGACGAGTCGGAGGTGCCCACCGCGGGCGACCCGCCGCAGCCGCTGCCCGTGCCGGCCAAGCCCGTCGGCGGCGACGCGCTCAGCGGTTGCGGCGTGATCGCCGCGCCGAACACTCCACCGCTGCCGAACGACGTCTCCGCCGATGCGTGGCTGATCGCCGACTTGGACACCGGCGATGTGATCGCTGCCAAGGACCCGCACGGCAGGCACCGGCCGGCGAGCATCATCAAGGTGCTGGTGGCGATGCAGGCGCTCAACGAACTGGGCGTGAGCAGGGTGGTCACCGGCACCGCGGACGACGGCAACGCGGAGGGCACCCGCGTCGGCGTCGACCAGGGTGGCACCTACACGGTCTTTCAGCTGCTGCACGGACTGCTGATGCACTCCGGCAACGATGCGGCGCATGCGCTCGCGATGCAGCTGGGCGGCATGGACGTCGCGCTGCAGAAGATCAACACGCTCGCCCGTCAGCTCGGCGCCAGCGACACACGCGCGGCGACACCGTCGGGTCTCGATGGCCCCGGCATGAGCACCTCGGCCTACGACTTGGGCCTGTTCTACCGGTACGCCTGGCAGAACCCGGTATTCGCGCAAATCGTCGCGACGCGCACATTCGACTTTCCCGGCCACCCCGCCCGCCCCGACATCCCCGACGACACACCCCACCCGGGCTACACCCTGGAGAACGACAACCAGCTGCTCTACAACTATCCGGGTGCTTTGGGCGGCAAGACCGGCTACACCGACGACGCCAGCCAGACGTTCGTCGGCGCGGCCGACCGCGACGGCCGGCGGCTGGTGGCGGTGCTGCTGCACGGCACCCGCCAGCCGATCCCACCATGGCAGCAGGCCGCGCACCTGCTGGACTACGGGTTCGCGACCCCGCCCGGCACGAAGGTCGGCGCGCTGGTGGACCCCGATCCGTCGCTGGTCGCACAGCAGTCCGGCACCTCCGCCAACCCCGCGGCCGCCGCGGGCCTGCCCAGCGCGATGAACGAGTTGCCGGTTCGGGTGGGGGTCGCGGTCGTTGGCGCCGCGATCGTGTTCGGCTTGATGCTCGCGGCCCGTTCGATCAACCGGCGCGCACAGAGTTGATCAGTGCGTCAGGCTGCTACCGCCGCCGACGCAGCAGGCGTGAAAGTCCCAGCGCGCCAAGCGCTCCCACCGCCCCTGCCATCAATGCCCCGCCCGTGCCGATCCCTTGGGCACCCAGGTCCCGCGGCGCGATGACGGCAGCCACGGGCGGCGCAACCCGCGCCTCGGTGAGGTTCTCCGACGACGTCGCAGCCCACGCCGTCGCGAACAGGATCAGCCGGGCGGTGATATACGCGAACACCAACAGGCCAAGCACTGGGCCGAACGTGGTACCGGCCGGGCCATGCATGATCCTGCCCAGATAGAACGACGCCAGTTGCTTGAACACCTCGAACGCGATCGCCGCCAACAGTCCTGCGCGCGCCGAGCTTCGGAAGCTCAGCAACTCGCGCGGCAGCCGGGCGATCATCCACGTGAACAGCAACCAGGAGATGCCCAACGCGACCAGCAACGACACCACCTGCAGCAGGATGCCCACGCCGGTGATGTTCTTAAGCCCGAACCAGCCCAACACTTTTCGCATCAGCCCACCATTGCTGAGCGCAGTCAACGCGACAGTGACGACGATCGCCACGAAGGCCGACAGCAGTGCCGCGAGATCGGACAGCTTGGTGCGTACGAAGCCGGGACCGTCGTGGCGCTGCTCCCACATCGCGCTGAGGGCCTCCCGCAGATTCGCCATCCAGCCCAGCCCCGCCCACAGCCCTGCGGCCAGACCGATGATCCCGACAGAGGCCCGGGACGCGATCGCGGAGTCGATCAGCTCGACGAGCTGCTGCCCGAATTCACCCGACACCGTCTGCTTGATCTTGTCGTCGATCTCTGCCAGAAGGTCCTGCTGGTGCACCAGCACGAACCCGGCGATCGCGAACGCCACCATCAGCAACGGGAAGAGCGCGAACACCGTGTAGTAGGTGATGCCGGCGGCGAAGAAGTTGCCATTGCGGTCGCGGTAGCGCTCCTGCGCCCTCATCACATGGTCGAACCAGGCGTAGCGCGCACGAAGTCGATCGAGGATTCCCGGCTTGTCCAATGCCCGCCTCCCCCGAGCCAGCTACCGAATCTGCAAAAACCCTAGCCGCTCATACACGTTCGCGACCGTCTTTGCCGATACCTCGCGAGCGCGCTCTCCGCCGCGTTTCAGGATTGCTTCCAACTCCGTTGGGTCGCCGAGCAACTCGTCAACCCGGGCTTTGACCGGTGTGACGAACTCCACCACCGCTTCGGCGGTGTCCGCCTTGAGGTCGCCATAGCCGCGGCCCGCGTACCCCTCGACGAGCTTGTCGACGTCGGTGCCGGTGACCGCCGACTGGATGGTCAGCAGGTTCGACACGCCCGGTTTGGCGCCGGGGTCGTAACGCACCTCGCGCTCGCTGTCGGTGACCGCGGACCGGATCTTCTTGGCCGTCACCTTCGGATCGTCGAGCAGGCTGATCAGCCCGGCCTCGGTGCCCGCCGACTTACTCATCTTCGAGGTCGGGTCCGCCAGGTCGTAGATCTTGGCCGTCGCCTTTGGCACCAGCACCTCGGGAACGACGAACGTGCCGGGGAACCGGCTGTTGAAACGCTGCGCGACGTCGCGGGCCAGCTCGAGATGCTGGCGCTGATCCTCACCGACCGGCACCAGGTCCGTGTCGTAGAGCAGCACGTCGGCGGCCTGCAGAACCGGGTAGGTGAACAGACCCACCGTGGTGGCCTCGTTGCCGTGGCGCTGCGCCTTGTCCTTGAACTGCGTCATCCGCGATGCCTGGCCGAAACCCGTGAAACAGCCCAGCACCCAAGCCAATTCGGCGTGCGCGGGAACATGGCTTTGCACGAAGACCGTGCTGCGGTCGGGGTCGATGCCCAGCGCCAGGTACTGCGCGGCCGTCAGCAACGTCCGGCGCCGCAGCACATCGGGATCCTGCGGAACGGTGATCGCGTGCAGGTCGACCACGCAGAAGAACGGGTCGACCTCGTCCTGCAACGTCACCCACTGCGTCACCGCACCGAGCGCGTTGCCCAGGTGCAGTGAATCGGAGGTCGGCTGGACGCCGGAGAAGACACGTTTCTGGGTGGTCATGATCGATCAATCTTGTCACGGGTCACTTGCGATACCGGCGGTACCGCCTTTATCGTCGCCATCATGACCGAGCGTGCACCAATCCACCTCGGCTCCGGCGAGCCGATGCTTCTGCTGCACCCCTTCATGATGTCGCAGAACGTCTGGAAAGACGTCGCGCCACAGATCGCCCGCACCGGCCGCTACGAGGTTTTCGCGCCGACCATGGCCGGCCACAACGGCGGACCCAAGGGCAGGTGGAAACTCGACAGCTCAACGCTCGCCGACCACATCGAGCGTCAACTCGACGCACTGCAGTGGACCACGGCTCACATTGTCGGCAATTCGCTCGGCGGCTGGGTGGCGTTCGAGCTCGAGCGGCGCGGGCGGGCGCGAACGATCACCGCGATCGCGCCGGCCGGTGGGTGGCACCAGTGGTCCCCGGTGAAGTTCGAGATCGTCGCGAAGTTCCTGGCCGGCGCGCCCTTGTACATACTCGTCAAGCTGCTCGGAGCCCGCGTGCTGAGCCTTCCGTTCAGCCGCTACCTCGCCCACTTCCCGATCAGCGCATCACCCGAGACGCTGCCCGAAGGCGACCTGCTTGGCATCATCGACGATGTTCAGCACTGCCCGGCCTATTACCAACTGCTGATGAAGTCGCTGATGGCACCCGGGCTGATGGAGCTCGCCGACACACGCATCCCCAGCCACCTGGTGATCTGCGAGAAGGACCGGGTGCTGCCCCATCCGCGGTACACCCGGCACTTCACCAATCACATTCCCGACATCACCCAGGTCACCGAGCTCGACGGCGTCGGCCACATCCCGATGTTCGAGGCGCCCGACCGGGTCACCGACGTGATCCTCGCTTGGCTGGACCAGCACGCCGAGTGGCCCCGGGTGCGGTCGACCGGCTAATCCTCGGTCAGCGCTTTTTGCAGGTTGTCGTCGAGGGCGCCGAGGAACTCCTCGGTGGTCAGCCACTTCTGGTCGGGTCCGATCAGCAACGCGAGGTCTTTGGTCATCTGCCCGCCCTCGACGGTGTCGATGACCACGTTCTCGAGCTTGTGCGCGAACTCGATGACCTCCGGCGTGTCGTCGAGCTTTCCGCGGTGCTCCAGGCCACGGGTCCACGCGAAGATCGATGCGATCGGGTTGGTGGACGTGGGCTTGCCCTGCTGGTGCTGACGGAAGTGCCGGGTCACGGTGCCGTGCGCGGCCTCCGCCTCGACGATCTTGCCGTCGGGAGTCATCAGCACCGACGTCATGAGGCCCAGCGAGCCGTAGCCTTGCGCGACAATGTCGGACTGCACGTCGCCGTCGTAGTTCTTGCAGGCCCAGACGTAGCCGCCCTCCCACTTCAGAGCCGAGGCAACCATGTCGTCGATCAACCGGTGCTCATACGTCAGGCCGTTCGCCTCGAAGTTGTCCTTGAACTCCTCGTCGAAGATGCGCTGGAACTCGTCCTTGAACATCCCGTCATAGGCCTTGAGGATCGTATTCTTCGTGGACAGGTAGACCGGGTACTTCTCCTTCAGCGCGTACTTGAACGAGGCCCGGGCGAAATCCTGAATCGACTTCTTGAAGTTGTACATGCCCATGATCACGCCGCCGTCCTCGGGCATCTTGATCACCTCGTGCACGATCGGCTCGCTGCCGTCGTCGGGGGTGAAAGTCACGGTGAACGTCCCGGCTCGATCCACCTTGAAATTGTCTGCGCGGTACTGGTCCCCGAACGCGTGCCGGCCGATGATGATGGGCTTCGTCCAGGTGGGCACCAACCGCGGCACGTTGTTGATGACGATCGGGGCGCGGAAGATGGTGCCGCCCAGAATGTTTCGGATGGTGCCGTTCGGCGACAGCCACATCTTCTTCAGGTCGAACTCCTTGACCCGCGCTTCGTCGGGCGTGATCGTTGCGCACTTGACGCCGACTCCGTGCTTTTGGATCGCGTGTGCCGCATCGACGGTCACCTGGTCGTCGGTCTCGTCGCGGTGCTCGATTCCGAGGTCGTAATAGTCAAAGTTGATGTCCAAGTAGGGAAGGATCAGCGTGTCCTTGATGAACTTCCAGATGATCCGGGTCATTTCGTCGCCGTCGAGTTCTACGACCGTGCCTTTGACCTTGATCTTGGACATGCGGCCACCCTACAAGGACCGGACGGCACATAAAGGTGCAGCTTGTCGTTACTGACCAGTAGCGCTTTGTAACGCGGCGGTGCCGCGAGCGACGTCAGCTCTGCGCCGCCTCCAGCGTGGAGTTAAACGTCTTGCTCGGCCGCATCACCGCCGTGGTCTTCTCGCGATCCGGGAAGTAGTAGCCGCCGATGTCCGCCGGATTCCCCTGCGCCTCGGCAAGTTCGGCCACGATGGCGTCTTCGTTCTCGGCCAACGCTTTTGCCAGTGCGGCGAAGTGGTCGGCCAGCTCCTGATCCTCGGTCTGCTCGGCGAGTTCCTGCGCCCAGTACATCGCGAGATAGAACTGGCTGCCCCGGTTGTCGAGCTCACCGGTCTTACGCGACGGGCCCTTGTCGTTCTCCAGCAGCTTGCCGATCGCGCCGTCCAACGTCTTGCCCAGCAGCGCGGCTCGCTTGTTGCCGGTCTTGTTGCCCATGTCTTCCAGGCTGGCGCCCAGTGCGAGGAACTCGCCCAGCGAATCCCAGCGCAGGTGGTTCTCCTCCACCAGCTGGTGAACGTGCTTGGGCGCCGAGCCGCCGGCGCCGGTTTCGTACATGCCACCGCCGGCCATCAGCGGAACGATGGACAGCATCTTCGCACTGGTGCCCAGCTCCAGGATCGGGAACAGGTCCGTGAGGTAGTCGCGCAGAATGTTTCCGGTCGCGGCGATGGTGTCCTGTCCGCGGACGACGCGCTCGAGCGTGTACCGCATGGCCCACACCTGGGGCATGATCTGGATGTGGAGGCCCTCGGTGTCGTGGTCGGCGAGGTAAGCCTTGACCTTCTTCCTCAGCTCGTTCTCGTGCGGGCGTTCGGTATCCAGCCAGAACACCACGGTCATGCCGGAGAGACGCGCCCGGGTGACGGCCAGTTCGACCCAATCCTGGATCGCTGCGTTCTTGGTGACGGGCATACGCCAGATGTCGCCCGCCTCGACGTCTTGCGTCAGCAGAACTTCGCCTGTGGCGATGTCGACGATGTCGGCGACGCCGTCCTCGGGGATCTCGAATGTCTTGTCGTGTGAGCCGTACTCTTCGGCCGCCTGTGCCATGAGACCGACGTTGGGAACGGTGCCCATGGTCGTCGGGTCGAACTGGCCGTGGGTCTTACAGAAGTTGATGATTTCCTGGTAGATACGGGAGAAGGTGGATTCCGGGTTGACGGCCTTGACGTCCTTGGTGCGGCCGTCGGCGCCATACATCTTGCCGCCCAGCCGGATCATCGCGGGCATCGAGGCATCCACTATCACGTCGCTGGGCGAGTGGAAGTTGGTGATACCCCTTGCCGAATCCACCATGGCGAGCTCGGGGCGATGCTCGTGGACCGCGTGGATGTCGTTGATGATCTCTTCGCGTTGTGTTGCGGGCAGCGACTCGATTTTGTTGTAGAGGTCGACCATGCCGTTGTTGACGTTCACACCGAGTTCTTCGAGCACGTGCTGGTGCTTGGCGAAGGCGTCTTTGTAGAAGACCTTCACGCAGTGGCCGAAGACAATGGGATGGCTGACTTTCATCATCGTCGCCTTGACGTGCAACGAGAACATCACGCCGGTCTTGTACGCATCCTCGATTTGTTCTTCGTAGAAGTCGCACAACGCTTTCTTGCTCATGAACATGCTCTCAATGACGTCGCCTTCACCCAGCGATGTCTCGGGCTTGAGTACGCTCGTCTCGCCGCTCTTGGTCTTCAATTCCATCCGCACGTCGCGGGCGCGATCCAAAGTCATCGACTTCTCGCCGTGGTAGAAGTCACCCTGCTTCATGGTCGCGACATGGGTGCGCGAGGCCTGGGACCACTCGCCCATGCTGTGCGGGTGCCTGCGCGCGTACTCCTTGACCGCCTTGGGAGCGCGGCGGTCCGAGTTACCTTCGCGCAGAACCGGATTCACCGCACTGCCCAGGACTTTGGCGTAGCGGTCCTTGATGACCTTGTCTTCGTCGGTCTTTGGATGCGCCGGATAGTCCGGAACTGCGTAGCCCTTCTCTTGCAGCTCCTTGATCGCGGCAGTGAGCTGCGGCACGGACGCGCTGATGTTCGGCAGCTTGATGATGTTGGTCTCGGGCAGCTGAGTCAGCCGGCCGAGCTCGGCGAGATTGTCGGGGACTCGCTGCTCCTCGGTCAGGTGATCACTGAACTCGGCCAGGATGCGTGCCGCGACCGAGATGTCACTGGTCTCGACGTTGATCCCCGCGGGCTCGGTGAAGGTTCGAATGATCGGCAGAAAGGCGTAGGTCGCAAGCAGCGGCGCCTCGTCGGTCAGCGTGTAGATGATGGTCGGCTGCTCGGCGCTCATATCTCGGTCGTCTCCCGCCTCGGTTCGGTCAAGCCGGTTATCAGTATCACGTCTGAGCGGGCGCAGGCAGTATGGCACCTGGTGGCAGCTGGTCAGCGGCATGCGCTAGGCTTCTTCGTGGTCATGAGCGCCAGCGCCAAGCCCCGGCTCGCTGGCCGGCAACCCTCCAACCGCGGTGGGGTGCCCCGGGTGATGACCAGGTTGAGTAGCCGCAGCCGGCTACACGGCAAGCGCGGGTCCGTGCTGACGGGCCCCCCGTCACCACAGGAGAACATCAGATGAGCCTCGACAACGAGACTGACCCCACTGCCCGCTGGTCGTTCGAGACCAAGCAGATTCACGTCGGCCAGGTACCCGACGCGGCGACCAACGCGCGGGCGCTGCCGATCTATCAGACGACGTCGTACACGTTCAAGAGCACCGATCATGCCGCGGCACTGTTCGGGCTCGCCGAGCCCGGCAACATCTACACCCGGATCATGAACCCGACCACCGATGTCGTCGAGCAGCGCATCGCCGCGCTGGAGGGTGGCGTCGCAGGGCTGTTCCTGTCGTCGGGGCAGGCCGCGGAGACGTTCGCAATCCTCAACGTCGCCAACGCCGGGGATCACATCGTGTCCAGCCCGCGGCTATACGGCGGCACGTACAACCTGTTCCACTACTCGCTGCCCAAGCTCGCCGTCGACGTGAGCTTCGTCGAGAACCCCGACGATCTGGACTCGTGGCGTGCCGCCGTGCGGCCCAACACGAAGGCGTTCTTCGCCGAGACGATCTCCAACCCGCAGAACGACATCCTCGACATCCCCAACGTGGCGGCAGTCGCCCACGAGGCGGGGGTGCCGCTGATCGTCGACAACACGGTGGCCACGCCGTACCTGATCCAGCCGATCAGCCACGGCGCCGACATCGTCGTGCACTCGGCGACGAAGTATCTGGGCGGACACGGCGCGGCGATCGCCGGCGTGATCGTCGACGGCGGCAACTTCGACTGGACCAACGGCAACTTCCCCGGCTTCACCACCCCCGACCCGAGCTATCACGGCGTGGTGTTCGCCGAACTCGGGCCGCCGGCCTTCGCACTGAAGGCCCGCGTGCAGTTGCTGCGCGACCTCGGCTCCGCGGCGTCGCCGTTCAACGCATTCCTGGTGGCGCAGGGACTGGAGACGCTGAGCCTGCGCGTCGAGCGGCACGTCGCCAACGCGCAGCGAGTCGCCGAGTTCCTCGACGCTCGCCCCGACGTGTTGTCGGTGAACTACGCGGGGTTGCCCAGCTCGCCATGGCACGAGCTCGGAAAGAAGCTGGCGCCCAAGGGAACCGGTGCTGTGCTGGCGTTCGAACTCGCCGGCGGTGTGGATGCGGGCAAGGCGTTCGTCAACGCGCTGACACTGCACAGCCACGTCGCGAACATCGGCGATGTGCGGTCGCTGGTGATCCATCCCGCGTCGACCACGCACTCCCAGCTCAACCCCGAGGAGCAACTCGCCACCGGCGTCACGCCGGGCCTCGTGCGCCTCGCGGTCGGACTAGAGGGCATCGACGACATCCTCACCGATCTCGAGCAGGGCTTCGCCGCGGCGAGGCCGTTCAACGCGGCGCTCCAAGAGCAAAAGGCACGCGATGAGCGCTCGCGCGAAGAGCAAAAGGCACAGTCGTGACGATCTTCGAGGTGCCCACGACGCAGCTTCCCGCAGAAGGCGAGGTGGGCGTCGTCGGCATCGGCCCGCTTCGGCTGGAGAGCGGACGCGTGATCGAGGACGTCTCGATCGCGGTACAGCGCTGGGGCGAGCTGTCGCCCGCGCGTGACAACGTCGTGGTGGTGCTGCACGCGCTGACCGGTGACTCGCACGTGACGGGCCCTGCCGGGCCGGACCATCCGACACCGGGCTGGTGGGACAGCGCGGTCGGACCGGGCGCGCCGATCGACACCGAACGCTGGTGCGCGGTGGCCACCAACGTGCTCGGCGGATGTCGCGGCTCGACCGGGCCCAGCTCACCGGCTCCCGACGGAAAGGCTTGGGGCTCACGCTTTCCCGTCACCACCGTGCGCGACCAAGTCGAGGCGGACGTCATGGCGCTCGCGGCGATGGGCATCACCGAGGTGGCCGCCGTGGTCGGCGGCTCGATGGGCGGCGCACGGGCCCTGGAGTGGATCGTCAGCCATCCCGACAAGGTTCGGGCCGGGCTGGTGTTGGCCGTGGGCGCGCGGGCGACCGCGGACCAGATCGGCACGCAGTGCGCGCAGGTCGCCGCGATCAAGGCCGACCCGAACTGGCTGGGCGGCGACTACTACGACACCGGCCGCGAACCCGTCGACGGCATGGACATCGCCCGCCGGTTCGCGCACCTGACCTACCGCGGCGAGGTCGAGCTCGACCGCCGGTTCGCCAACCAGCCGCAAGCCTCCGAGCACCCGTTGGCCGGCGGACGGTACGCGGTGCAGAGCTACCTCGAGCATCAGGGCGCCAAGCTGGTCGACCGGTTCGACCCGGGTAGTTATGTGGTGCTCACCGATGCGTTGTCGAGCTACGACGTCGGCCGGGGACGCGGCGGAGTGCCCTCGGCGTTGCGGCACTGCAACGTGCCCGTGGTCGTCGGCGGCATCACGTCGGATCGGCTCTACCCGCTGCGGCTGCAGCAGGAGCTCGCAGAGCTGCTGCCCGGCTGCGCGGGCCTCACCGTCGTCGAATCGATCTACGGCCACGACGGGTTCCTGGTCGAGACCGAGGCGGTCGGCGACCTGATCCGGCAGACGCTGACGCTGAAGCTCGCCCGGTGACGGACCTGACGCGCGAACAGCGCTCTCTGTCGTTCGGGGCGGAGGCCGCTGCGTACGAACGCGGTCGACCGTCGTATCCGCCGGAGGCGATCGACTGGCTGCTTCCTGCCGGTGCCCGCGACATCCTGGACCTCGGGGCGGGCACCGGCAAGCTCACCACGCGCCTGGTCGAACGCGGACTGTCGGTGGTCGCGGTCGACCCGATCCCGGAAATGCTTGAGCTGCTGAGCAATTCGCTGCCCGACCCGCCCGCGTTGCTGGGCACGGCCGAGGAGATTCCGCTGCCCGACGACAGCGTCGACGCTGTGCTCGTCGCGCAGGCCTGGCACTGGTTCGACCAGACGCGGGCGATCCCCGAGGTGGCGCGCGTCCTGCGGCCCGGCGGTCGGCTGGGGCTGGTCTGGAATACCCGCGACGAGCGGATGGGCTGGGTGCGCGATCTCGGCCGCATCATCGGCCGCGAGGACGACCCGTTCAGCAGCCGGGTGACGCTGCCCGAGCCGTTCGCCGACGTACAACGCCATCAGGTGGAGTGGACGAATTACCTGACGCCGCAAGCGCTGATCGACCTTGTCGCGTCGCGCACCTACTGCATCACCTCGCCTGCCGAGGTGCGGACCCGGACGCTGGACGAGGTGCGCGAGCTGCTGGCCACGCACCCGGCGCTGGCAAACTCGGCGGGTCTCGCGCTGCCATATGTCACGATATGCATCCGCGCGACCCTGACGGCTTAGCCGTCCTTCGCCGAAATCAGGTTACCCGCACGCTTTGTCGGCGTTTCGCGTGCATCAAGTCTGATCTCGGTCTAGGGGAGAAATGTACATTTTGGCCATAATGGCTAGAATGGCCGTATGCCTACACTGACGTTCCGTAACCGCGACGGCGAGCTGGTCGACGTGCCGACGGTGGCCGCCACCCGGTTCAAGAACGAGTTCGGCGCGATCTTCGAGCAGGCCGCGCTAGGCGGCGCGGTCGCGATCACCAAGCACAACACCCCGAAGGCGGTGCTGTTGTCCTACGCGGAATTCGAGGCGCTGACCAAGACGAGCACACCCGCGCTCGACGAACTGACGGAGCGCTTCGACGACCTCCTCGAACACATGCAGACGCAGCGGTCCAAGGAGGCGATGGCCTCGGCGTTCAGGGCCACCCCGGAGCGCCTCGGCCGCGCCGCGGTGAAGGCGGCACGTCCCAAGCGGCAGCGCTGACAGCCGCCCGCCTGTACGTCCTCGCCGGGGTCAACGGTGCAGGCAAGAGCAGCATCGGCGGTGCGATGTTCCGTGCCGCCGGCGCCGACTATTTCAACCCCGACGAAGCCGCGAAGGCGCTGATCGTAGCCAACCCGGGCCTCGAACAGATCAATGCCAACGCCGCAGCGTGGCACCAGGGCAGGAGGCTGCTCGAACGAGCGATAGCCGAACGGCTCGACTACGCGTTCGAGACCACGCTTGGCGGCAGCACGATCCCGCGCCTGCTCGCCGAAGCGGCATCACAGGGCATCGAGGTGCGGGTGTGGTACGTCGGGCTGGCGAGCCCCGAGGCGCACATCGCCCGCGTACGACAGCGTGTGGCCGCAGGCGGCCACGACATCCCCGACTCCACGATCCGGCGCCGGTGGCGGCACAGCCGTCTGAACTTGGTGCAGCTGCTGCCGGCACTCACCGAACTGCGCGTGTACGACAACTCCGCCGAAACCGACCCGGCCTCCGGCCACGCACCGCAGCCGTTGCTCGTGCTGCACGTCGATCGAGGGCGGATCGTCGGGCCGCCGGACCTGTCGTCGACGCCGGACTGGGCGAAGCCGATAGTCGCGGCGGCGCTGTCGGCTTAGCGGGTGCCCAGCGGATCGATGGTCCACGCGGTGTAGATCACCGCGGCGCAGACCAGAGCCATCGTCGTGACGTCGGTCATCCGACCGCGGACGACGAGTAGGCCGGCCCGGTTGTCGGACAGCACCAGCCGCAGCCCGGCCGCTACGCCGACGCCGATGCCGATCAGCAGTGAGCCGCGGCGCCAGAAGTCGGCGATCACCAACCAGTACGCGACGAAGAAGATGAAGAACACCAGCAGAATGGGCCACTGCGCCCGCCACACCCTGCGGGCGTGCTCGCGAACGCTCATGCCGAGCCCTCCGCGCGCTCGACGACGTTCGTCAGCAGGAACGCCCGCGTCAGCGGCCCCACGCCACCGGGGTTCGGCGACACGTGACCGGCAACCTCCCAGACGTCGGGATGCACGTCGCCGACCAGCTTGCCCCCCACCCTGCTCACGCCGACGTCGACGACGGCGGCGCCCGGCTTGACCATGCTCGCGGTGACCATGTGCGGCACGCCGACGGCCGCGACGACGATGTCGGCCTGCTTGGTCAGCGCGGGCAGGTCGCGAGTTCCGGTGTGGCACAACGTGACTGTGGCATTCTCGGAGCGACGGGTGAGCAGCAGTCCGAGCGGCCTGCCGACCGTGACCCCGCGGCCGATCACCACGACGTGCGCGCCCGCGATCTCGACGTCGTAGCGACGCAGCAGGTGCACGATCCCGCGCGGTGTGCACGGCAGCGGCGCCGCCTTGCCCAGCACCAGCCGCCCCAGGTTCGTCGGATGCAGACCGTCGGCGTCCTTAGCCGGATCGACACGCTCCAGCGCGGCGTTCTCGTCCAGCTGCTTCGGCAGCGGCAACTGCACGATGTAGCCGGTGCACTCGGGGTTTTCGTTGAGTTCGTCGATCGTCTCGTCGAGCTTGGCCTGACTGATGTCCGCGGGCAGGTCGCGCCGGATCGACGTGATGCCCACCTTCGCGCAGTCGGCGTGCTTGCCCCGCACGTAGGCCTGTGACCCCGGGTCGTCGCCGACGAGAATCGTGCCCAGCCCCGGGGTGCGTCCGGCTGCGGTCAGCGCCTGTACGCGCTGCGTCAGGTCGGCGAAGATCTCGTCGCGGGTGGCCTTGCCGTCGAGCATCGTCGCGGTCACGAACGCAAGTCTGACATGCATGCAGGCCAACTCTGCGGCGCAGGAGGACATAGAACGATAGCGTCATGCCATGGCCGGACGTCGTTTCATCTTTGCTGGGCTTCCGCGGCCATGAATCAGGCGCTGACGCATGGGCTGCCGGCGGTGGTCGTGGCCGCCGCCCTGTACGGGTACTCGCCGGTGCTACAGGCGGCATCGGCTCGACGCGTCGCACCCGGCGTCGGGCTGGGCTTGCGGCTGCTGCCCAGGCTCGCGCTGCAACCGTTCTGGCTGCTTGGAACCGCATGTGGGATTGCGGCCTTCGCGGCCGAAGCATACGCATTCTCAGTGGCGCCGGCGGCCCTCGTCGCTCCGTTGATCACCCTCGATATGGTCTTTCTCGTCCTGTTCGCCAGGCACGGGCTCAGTGAGCGCCTGGGCATCGCCGGAGCACTTGGAATCCTTGCGATGGTGCTCGGCACCGCCCTGATCGGGTTCGGCTTCAGCGGTGACGCGGAGCTGGGGAGGCCGGCCTCGCACGCACAGCTGCTCGCGTTCCTGGTCGGGGGCACCGCGGCGGCCGGCGCCGCCGCGCTCGTCGGGGACAGCGGGATCCGCACCGGGCGATCATGGTTGGCGGCAATCGGGTTCGGACTCGCCTCCGGCCTCGCGTCCGGGATCGCGACCCTCTCCACGCGTCAGATCGGTCTCACATTCGACGTGCACGACCCCTGGCCCATCCTTGACACGCCGACGCCATACGCGCTCCTGGTGGCTTCCATCCTCGCTCTTGCCTTGTTGCAGCGTGGTTTACAGTCCGGGGCGTCGGTCCTCACCTTCCCGGTGATGAGCTTCATGTCCGCGTTCGTCCCCGTGATGATCGGCATCACGGTGCTTCACGACGAGGTACCCACCAGTGGGCAGGGCGTTGCATTCGTCTTCGCGTTGCTGGCGGTCGCTCTCGGGGTCGCGTTGCTCGCCCGCGACCGCGCCGCCGCCGAGCAGGAGATGGAAGGGACCGACCTACGCGTGGGGGAAAGCGCGTAACGGCAGTTGCCCGGCTGCGCTCGGAAACACCGCCCCGAATCGCTCTCTCATCAGGTCCCCGACCTGCCCGTCTATGGCATTCAGAGGCACCAGCCGCTCGCGGCCGCCGGCGCGCTCCCGCGCGAACGGGACCATTGCATACGCTGCGATCTCCCCTTTCGTCGCGGCATCGCCGCTGATGTCGACGGCGAAGATTCCGCCAAGCCGCAGCGGCCAGCCGACCCGCGGCAGCGTGGTCCCCAGGAAGTCGCCGACCCCGAACGCAACGAGCGCATCGCGGATCCGCTCAACCGGCTGCAGCACATGGGCGTGATGCCCGACGACCAGTCCGGTCCCGCTCTCTGCCAGCGCGTGCGCGAGCGCGCGCGTGGCGGGGCGGGGGAAGTGCCGGAACTCGAAGTCCCAATGCGCGACGACGCAGAGCAGGTCGGCGAGCGAATGACGCAACGCCGCGGTGTCGTCGTCGAGCAGGTCCTCGAGGTCGGTCACCCGGCCTGCGAAGGCCGCCTTGCTCGCGTTGCGCCATTCGGTGAAGGCAGTGAACGCGACCTTGAGGCCGTCGAGCTCGACGGTTCGCACCTGCCCGTCCTCGCTGCCGCCGATAGTCGCGATGCCGAGGCGCGCAAGGTTCTCCCTGGTTTCGGCGTAACCATCGACACCCTGGTCAAGCATGTGGTTGTTCGCGAGCGACAACAACAACCGCTGCGGCTCGATGCCGGCAGCCTCTAGTACCGAGGCGATGAAGTGGGGCGGCATGGCGTGCCGCGTCCCGAATCTGCGCCGGCCCCGCTCGACGACCGGACTCTCGCAGTTGCCGACGACCAGATCGGCCGAGGCCATGAGCGCCCTGAGCTCATGAGCGACCTCGGGTGTGCCGCGGTTCGCCACCGCGGATATGTCGCCGATGAAGACCAGGCGGATCACCGCAGCCGGCGGCGCAAGCATGAGCGCCGCGTTGGCCGGAAGAAAGTTCTGCCTGTCGCCGCCGAGCGCCGGCCTCAGCAGTCGCGGCAGCCAGGAGAGCTTGTAGGCGAGCGGAAAGTTGGACACGGTCCGGTAGCAGTGCCGACGCCGGTCAGGTGACGGGCACGTGCTTGTGCGCGGTGAGCTTCGGCCGCACGGCCTGCTCGCAGCGCAGCGCCAGCTCCCGACGGCGAGTGCCCGGCAGCTGCAACGCCTCTACCCGCACGTGCACGACTGTCTGCCTGGCAGTGATCAACCGCCGGTAGGACCGCCGGAGCGTGTCGTCACCGAGGAAGGCGGCCACCGTCGACGCCGTGCCGTCGCGGTGGTGATATGTCAGGCGGAGCGGCTGCACAGGTCGGCCGGAGTCGATCGCGGCCTGGAACATCGCGGGCCGAAACGGCCCATGGGCGAGCCCGCACCAGGTGGTGCCTTCGGGGAAGGCCACTACCGTCCGACCCGAACGCAGGTGCTCGGTCATGGCCTGGACCACCTCCGGCAGCTGTCGCAGCCTCGCGCGTTCGATGGGAATCGCTCGCATCACCCGTGTCATCAGCCCGAGTCCCCGAAAATCGACGAGTTCGGCGGTGGCGACGAAACTGCCGGGCAACAGCGTGTAGATGACGAGCACGTCGACCCACGAAATGTGCGGGCTGACCACCAACAGACCCGGCACATTGCGAATCGGGCTGCCGGACTTGATGATTCGAACCCCCACGCACCGCAATAGGATTCGGCAGTACACGCGAATGGCGCGATCATGGCCCGTCATCCCGCAGAGCGGCATGAACGGGAGAAGCGCCAGCGTCAGCAGGCTGCGGTATGTCGCACGCCAGAGCCGGGCCAGCCGTTGCACCACCCCGCCGGCTTCAAGCTGTATGCAGCTCTCATCGCAGGGTGACTTCGGCAACCAGGGATGCGTCAATTCGAGATCCCCTCCGCCATCTCGCTGGCCGCTGCGACCGAGCGCAGCCGCGCCAGGTAGCGAATGTCGGCCTGGCGCTTGTCGAGGAGGATCATGAAATCCGCCACACCGAAGTCGGGATCGTGGGCAGGCTCGCCGCAAACCCGCGTACCGAGCCGCAGGTAACCGCGCATCAGCGGGGGAATCGCAACCCGGGCCGGCGCCTCGATCTCGTCGAGCGGCTTGCCGTCCAGCACCACGGGACGGTGTGGCCGAACGCGATACGGCGACGGGTGGCGCCGCAGCACGAAGTCGCGCACGCCGCGAACACAGCTGCCGGGGATGTCGTCCCGCTCACTCTGGAGCGGCACCGACACGCAGCCGGTGACATAGTCATAGCCGCAGCGGTCAAGGTAGGCGAGGATCCCGGCCCACATCAGCAGAACGACCGCACCGTTTCGGTGGTCTTCCCGCACCACCGCCCGTCCCATCTCGACAAGCGACGGGCGCAGGGGGTCCAGCGAGGAAATATCGAATTCCGTTGCGGTATAAAGGCCTTCGGCCGAAATCGCCCCTGCCGGTGGCAGCATCCGGTAGCAGCCGACGAGCTCCCCGGTGTCGTCGTCGCGGACCAGAAGGTGATCGCAGTACTCGTCGAACCGATCGGCGTCACGCCCGTCGGTCGCACCGGGCAGCGTGAAGCCCGGCTCCGAGGTGAACACCTGGTAGCGCAGGCGCTGCGCCTGTTCGATCAGCCCAGTGTCGGTGGATACCAGCAGCGTGTATCGGGGCGCTGAGGGGGTCGCCTGGTCGGCGGCGAGCAGGACGGATGCAGAGCTCATGGCGCCACCCAGACGCCAGCAATCGCAACAGCTAACGCCCCGACAGGTCGCATGAACCTCGCATTCCCCATTTGTTTGCCTCGACTTCGCCTATTGATGTGATGGACGTAGTGCTCGACGTCATCGTCGCTCTGGCGCGTTATGGCGACTTGCGCAGCAACTGAGCACCGTTGCGTGCAGCGCTACAGACATCCCTCCCTCAAAAAGCCCGTTCAGCGTTGATAGGGGCGCGCCAGCATGGAGGAAGTATCACATCAATCACGCACGAAGGCTGGCGATTCGGCAAAGGTTCCAATGGCCTTCCAATGGCTGGTGAAGGCCTCACAGCGGCGTCGAAAGTACGGTTCTTCGCGGCCTCTTCCCTGATCGGTGTCAACAGAGGTGCGCTCGGCGGCCTTTCATCACACGCATGTGGCAGGCTCCGGTTGTGGCTCCCGATGTTTTTTCTCCCGCCAAGCTGGGGCCGATCACGCTGCGAAACCGGATCATCAAGGCCGCGACGTTCGAGGCGGCCACTCCGGATGCGGTTGTCACCGATGACCTGATCGAATACCACCGCCTCCCGGCCGCCGGGGGCGTCGGGATGACGACGGTCGCCTACTGCGCGGTATCGCGGGGCGGCCGCACCGAGCCCCGGCAGATCTGGATGCGGCCGGAAGCCGTACCCGGGTTTCGACGGCTGACCGACGCTGTGCACGCCGAAGGAGCCGCGGTCAGCGCGCAGATCGGCCACGCCGGACCCGTGAGGGCTGGGCGCTCAGACAAAGCCAAGGCACTGGCGCCGGTTCGCTCCTTCAACCCGATGGTCATGAGGTTCACGAAGAAGGCGACCCGCGACGACATCGAAGGCGTCATCGCCGCCCACGCGGATGCGGCACGGCTGGCGATCGACGCCGGCTTCGACGCCGTCGAAATCCATTTGGGCCATGGGTATTTCTGCAGCTCCTTCCTCAGCCCGTTGGTCAACCGTCGCGACGACGAGTTCGGTGGATCGCTTCTGAACCGCGCAAAGGTGGCCCGCGGCGCGGTCCAGGCCGTGCGCGCCGCGGTGGGTAACCAGATCGCGGTGACCGCGAAACTCAATATGGCCGACGGGCTTCGCGCCGGCATCACCGTCGACGAGGCGCTGACCACCGCGAAGTGGCTTCAGGACGACGGCGGGCTCGACGCGCTCGAGCTGACCGCAGGCAGCTCGCTGGTCAACCCGATGTATCTGTTCCGCGGCGACGTCCCGATCAAGGAATTCGCGGGCGTGTTCAAGCCGCCGATGCGGTGGGGCGTGCGGATGGTCGGCAACAAGATCCTGCGCGAATACCCTTACCGCGACGCCTATCTGCTCGACCTTGCCCGCCAGTTCCGCGCCGAGTTGTCGATGCCTTTGATCCTGCTCGGCGGAATCACGAACCGCGAAACGATGAACCTCGCGATGGCGGAGGGTTTCCAATTTGTCGCGATGGCTCGTGCGTTGCTTGCCGAGCCGGATCTGATCAACCGGATCGCAGCCGACGCCGACACGCATTCCGTCTGTACGCACTGCAACAAATGCATGCCGATTGCCTTCCGGTCTCGTCCGCCCATCCGCACCCACTGCGTGGTTACCGGGGCGCCGGGTTAGCAGCGGCAAATCCTGACCCGCCCCGCGGCGCGGGCGATTACCTATAGAGTTAGGCCCGATGAGCCGACCTTCACCGCCCGCGTTGACTGTTCGCACTGACGGGTCAGAACGCACGTTCGCGCCGGGCCACGACGTGGTCATCGGGCGTGACCTCCGGGCCGACGTCCGCGTCGCCCATCCGCTGGTGTCACGGGCACACGTAGTTTTGCGATTCGACCAGGGCCGGTGGATGGCGATCGACAACGGCAGCCTCAACGGGATGTTCCTCGACAACCGCCGGGTGCCGACGGTCGACGTGCGCGACGGGCAGAGCATCAACCTGGGTAATCCCGACGGGCCCCGGCTGACGTTCGAGGTCGGGCGCCATCAAGGCGCGGTCGGCCGGCCGCCGCAGACCACGGTGGTGCCGTTGCAGTCGCGGCCGCCGAGCGGCGGGATGCAAGCGCCTCTTCCGCCAACGGCGCGGCCGCCGGTTGCCCGGCCGCCTAGCTCATCCCCGCCGCAGGCCTATCCGTCTGGCCCACCGAGTGGGCCGATGTCCCGGCCGCCGAGTGGGCCGCAGCGGGTATCACGGCCGCCATCTCAACCTCAGCCGGCGGCGAACTATCAGCCAACGCAAATCCAACAGGCGCCGCGCAGAGGCGGCGACGGGCAGAATCTGGCGACGAGCATGGTCCGGATCCTGCGCGGCGGCGGACCGGCGGCTCCCCCGGTGGGCGCAGTCACCATCGGCCGCGCGACCGACAACAGCATCGTGATCCCCGACGTGTTGGCGTCGCGTCACCACGCCACGTTATTGCCGACCCCCTCGGGCACCGAGATTCGTGACGAGCGAAGCATCAACGGCACGTTCGTCAACGGCAATCGGATCGACCGCGCGTTGCTTGGCGAGGGCGACGTGGTCACGATCGGCAATGTCGACCTGACGTTCAAGGGCGGCACCCTCGTACGTCGCACCGAGACCGAAGCCGATACTCGCACAGGCGGTTTGGAGGTCTACGGCGTCAGTCTGGAGATCGATAAGAAGACGCTGCTCGACAACATCTCGTTGTCCGCGCGGCCGGGCACGCTCACCGCGGTGATCGGCCCGTCGGGCGCGGGCAAGTCGACGCTCTCGAAGGTGGTCGTCGGCGCCAACAACCCGACTCACGGCAAGGTGCTGTTCGAGGGGCATGACATCCACGCGGAGTACGCGTCGCTGCGCATGCGGATCGGCATGGTGCCGCAGGACGATGTCGTGCACGGCCAGCTCACCGTCAACCAGGCGCTGGGCTATGCGGCCGAGTTGCGGCTGCCCCCGGACACCACCAAGGAAGACCGGCGTCAGGTGATCGCGCAGGTGCTCGAGGAACTGGAGCTGACCCAGCACGCCGAGAAACGCGTCGACAAGCTCTCCGGCGGCCAGCGCAAGCGCGCATCGGTGGCGATGGAGCTGCTGACCGGCCCGTCGCTGCTGATCCTCGACGAGCCCACGTCCGGTCTGGACCCGGCGCTGGACCGCCAGGTGATGACGATGTTGCGCCAACTCGCCGACGCCGGCCGCACCGTCCTGGTGGTGACGCACTCGTTGACCTACCTCGATGTGTGCGACCAGGTTTTGCTGCTGGCCCCCGGCGGCAAGACCGCGTTCTGCGGGCCGCCCAGCGAGATCGGCCCCTCGATGGGCACCACCAACTGGGCCGACATCTTCAGCACGGTCGCCGCCGATCCCGAGGGGGCCAAACTCCGATTCTTGGAACGCGCCGCTCCGCCGCCGGCGCTGCCCGAGAACGAGAAGCCGGTCGATCTGGGCAAGCCGGTGCACACCAGCCTGGTGCGACAGTTCTCGACGATCGCGCGACGCCAGGTGCGGCTGATCATTTCGGACCGCGGCTACTTCATCTTCCTGATGGTGCTGCCGTTCATCATGGGTGTGCTGTCCACCACGGTGCCCGGCACCGCCGGCTTCGGCAGCCCCAGCCCGACAAGCGATTCGCCGAACGAACCGGGGACGATCCTGGTGTTGCTCAACGTCGGCGCCATCTTCATGGGTACCGCGTTGACAATCCGGACCCTCATCGGGGAAAGGGCGATCTTCTTGCGCGAGCAGGCGGTCGGGTTGTCCACGACCGCGTACCTGCTCGCAAAGATTTGCGTCTTCACGGTGTTCGCGGTGCTGCAGGCGACCATCGTGGTCGCGATCACGGTGTGGGGCAAGGGCGCTCCCACCCAGGGCGCGGTGATGTTGAAGAATCCGACCTTCGAATTGTGGTTCGATGTCGCATTCACATGCGTCGCCGCAGCGATGGTCGGCCTGGCGCTCTCGGGGCTGGCCAGGTCGAACGAGCAGATCATGCCGCTCCTGGTGGTGGCAATCATGTCTCAGTTGGTGTTCTCGGGCGGCATGATCCCGGTGACCGGTCGCCTTGTGCTCGACCAGCTTTCATGGTTTACCCCTGCCCGTTGGGGTTTCGCCGCGTCGGCATCGACGGCAGATCTGACCAAGATGGTCCCCGGCCCGGTGACACCGAAGGACTCACACTGGAGACACACGGGGTCCGCGTGGATGTTCGATGTTGCGATGCTTTTCGTGATCTGTATCGGCTACGCGACGTTCGTCCGCTGGCGGATCAGGCTCAAGAGCGGGTAACAGGCTTCCGGAAAAAGCCTTTCTCCCATTCCTTTTGGGCCCTGGCTCCCTCGCGGATGAACGGCGTGAACGGCACGATGTTGAGGATCAGCCAGTTCACGAACGACGCGGGGAAGCGTAGCGGTTTGACGAAATCGACGAACAGCACGACCCGCGTCTGCTCCGAGTGGTTCCACGCCTCGTGCCCATACGAGTCGTCGAAGATCAGCACCTTTCCTTCCTCCCACTCACTGACCACGTCGTCGACGCGGATGGCAATCGTGCCGGGAGGCGTGTCGGGCACAACCAGCCCGAGGTGAAGGCGAAGCACCCCGTTATAGGGGCCACGGTGCGGCTTGAGTTGCTTGCCAGGTTCGAGGATCGAGAACATCACGGTCTGCAGTCCCGGGATCTTCTGGACAATGCGCCAGGTCTGCGGACACTGCCGCACCGCTTCGTCAGACTTGGCGCCATAGCCGAGAAACAGGAAAGTCTTCCAGTCCCGATCTGTGCTGATCGAGCGGACCTCGCTGATGATCTCGTGAAAGCCGGGCAATTCCTCCTTGCGTCGCAGCAGGCGATCGAGTTCGGCGCGGACCTGCTGCCACTCCCGCTCGACCTCGGCGGCCCAAGGAAAATCGGAAGTCGCCAAGATCGGCCGATTGCCGACCTTGGAGTACCGCCAATTGAGCCGCTCCGCCCACGACACAACGCCGACGAGAGTTCGGTTCACCAGGCCCGGGCGGCTCAGCGTATCTTCGACGCCGTCAGTGCGCTGCGCCTGCTCTACCACGGTTTTGAATACTAATCTGGCAGTTGACTTCGCCATGGTTTAATCCGCGAGGATCTGCCGCACCCGACGGCACTTGACCCGCAGGAGGGTTCGTCATGAAGAAGTCTGCAGCCGCCATCGGCGTGGCGATCGCCGCCATCTCGCTCACCGTTGGCGTCGGGTGCAGCAAGACGACCAAGACCTCGACCACATCGACCTCAACGTCCACGTCGACATCCACGCCAACGTCAACGGCGACAACGACTTCGACCTCCGCTCAGGCCACGGGACCGAACGAGACGATCGACGATTACTTGAAGAACAACAACATCCAGGTGACGGCGGTCAGCCACGACACACCCGGCGCGCCGACCATCGACCTGCCCGTTCCCGACGGCTGGAGCCAGCTTCCCGAGAGCGCCGACGCCCCTTACGGCGGCATCCAACTCAACGGCTCCGATCCGGAAAAACCGACCAGGATCGCTGCCAGCCTGGACAAGCTGACGGGCAATGTCGACACCGACAAGCTGCTGGCCACGACGCCGGGTGAACTCAAGAACGAGCCGGGTTACGAAGGTGGCGACGGTGAGAGGAGCACACTCGCCGGCTTTCCCGCTTACCAGGTCGGCGGCGATGGGACGTCGAAGAGCGGGAAGAAGATTGTCGTCGCCGAGAAGGCAGTCGTCATCCAAGGCAAGGATGGCGTCTACCTACTCCGGCTCGCCGCCGGCGGCCTCGAGGCCGACTCGAGCGCGTTGATGGACGCGACGAACCAGATCGACGAGAAGACGTCCATTACACCCTGATCCGCATGGTTTAATCCGGCGAGGATCTGCCGCACCCGACGGCAGCCGACCCGCAGGAGGGTTCGCCATGAAGAAGTCTGCAGCAGCCATCGGCGTGGCCATCGCCGCCATCTCGCTCACCGTCGGCGTGGCATGCAGCAAGACGACCAAGACCTCGACCACATCGACGTCAACCTCCACGTCGACCTCAACATCGACATCCACGACAACGACAACGACTTCCGCGCAGGCGTCGGGACCCAACGAGACGATCGCCGACTACATCAAGCAGAACAACATCCAAGACACGCCGGTCAAGCCGAACACACCGGGCACGCCGACGCTCCAAATACCGGTGCCGGACGGCTGGAGCGAGGTTTCCGAGACCTCGCCCGTCCTCTGGGGCTCCATGAAATACGACGCCGCGGCCAATCCCCAAGACCCGCCGACAATTGACGTCCTCTTCGACAAGTTGGAAGGCAACGTGGAGTCAGAAAAGCTCCTCGCCGCCGGGCCGGGCGAGGTCAAAAACCTGCCAGGTTTCTCGGGCGACGGCAAGTCCTCTACCCTGGGCGGCTTTCCTGCATACCAAATCGCCGGCACGTATGTGAAAGACGGAGCGCAGAGGTCGATCGCTCAAAAGACGGTGGTGGTCGAGGTCAAGGAGGGCGTATTCGTGCTCCAGTTCAACGTTGAGGGACCAGATGCCGAAGCCGAGGTTATGAACAACGCGACGATCGCAATCGACGAGAAGACGACGATTACGCCCTGATCCGCATGGTTTAATCCGGCGAGGATCTGCCGCACCCGACGGCAGCCGACCCGCAGGAGGGTTCGCCATGAAGAAGTCTGCAGCAGCCATCGGCGTGGCCATCGCCGCCATCTCGCTCACCGTCGGCGTTGGATGCAGTAAGACGACCAAGACGTCAACCACATCGACG
Source organism: uncultured Actinomycetota bacterium (assembly GCA_963744085.1). Lineage (GTDB taxonomy): Bacteria > Actinomycetota > Actinomycetes > Mycobacteriales > Mycobacteriaceae > Mycobacterium. The sequence goes on along the minus strand of CAVUSK010000002.1, from coordinate 361,950 downwards.
TCAACCTCCACGTCGACGTCAACATCGACATCCACGACAACCACAACGACTTCCGCGCAGGCGTCGGGACCCAACGAGACGATCGCCGACTACATCAAGCAGAACAACATCCAAGAGACGATGATCAGCCACGACACACCCGGCGCACCGGTCATCGACCTGCCTGTGCCTGATGGCTGGAAGACCGTTCCCGAAAGCCCGGACGCTCCGTACGGCGGCATCGTGTTTGACACCCCGACCGATCCGAACGATCCGCCGAAGATCCTCGCGATCGTCGAGAAGCTGACTGGCCCTGTCGACACCGACAAGCTGCTCTCATACGCGTCGGGTGAGCTCAAGAACCTGGAAGGCTATGACGGTGGCGACGGCGACAAGAGCACCCTGAGCGGCTTTCCCGCATACCAACTCGGTGGCAACTACATGAAGAACGGACAGCAACGGGTGATCGCCCAGAAGACAGTGGTCATCCAGGGCAAGGACGGCATCTTCGTACTCCAGCTCAACGCCGAGGGACCCGAAGCGGATAAGACCCCGCTGAACGACGCGACAGGTGTGATCGACGACAAGACCACCATCACAGCATGAGTCGGTGACAGGCCGCGCTTTAGCGATGCGCGGGGGTCAACTGCTCCAGGGCGTACTCAGCGATCGCGATCAGCGCTTGCTTCGCTGAATCACGTTGCCTTGCATCGACGGTGATCACCGGCACTCCGGCCGGCAGTGAAAGTGCCTTGCGCACTTCGTCTGTCGGATACCTCGGTGCACCATCGAAGTCGTTGACCGCGATCAGGAACGGCAACCGCCGTGCTTCGAAGAAGTCGACCGTGGCGAAGCTGTCCTGCAGCCGGCGGACATCGACCAGGATGATCGCGCCAATTGCGCCGCGCACCAGGTCATCCCACATGAACCAGAACCGCCGCTGACCCGGTGTCCCGAACAAGTACAAGATCAGATCTTCGTCCCCAAGCGTGATCCGGCCGAAGTCCATGGCCACCGTGGTGGTCTTCTTGTCCGGCATGCCTGCGAGCTCGTCGACGCCCACCGACGCCTCCGTCAGGATCGCCTCGGTTCGCAGCGGCATGATCTCGGAAACCGCGCCGACGAAAGTGGTTTTGCCGGCGCCGAATCCGCCGGCGATGACGATTTTGGTCGACGCGACTGCGTCCGCCTCAGAGCGTGCGGAGGCCACGCAGCGTCCTTCCGATCAGGTCCCGCCGCTCTTGGACCGACGAGCTGTCGTCAAGCGTCGCCAGCACTCGCAGATGCCCGGCTCCGACGAGATCACCAACCAGAACCCGCGCGACACCAAGCGGCAGGTTGAGCCTGGCCGCGATCTCGGCCACCGACGGACGGGTGGCGCACAGTTTCACGATGTCCCCTCGTACGTCGTTGGGAAGCCAGGGGTCGGTCTCAGCGGACTCATCCGCCTCGATCGGCGCCTCCAGAGGCAGCGCAATGTCGCTGCTCGTCCGTCCGGCCGTCAGAGTGTACGGCCGTACCAGACTGGGTTCATTGCGGGGTGCGTCCATCGGGCCTCACGAGGGCTGCGGTGCTCGTCGCGGCGACTTCACCACGCCGCCAACGCGTTCGACGAGAATCGCCATCTCATAGCCGACCTGGCCGAGGTCACATGAGGTGGACGCCAGTGCCGCCAGATGCGACCCGTCACCCACCCGCATCACCAACAGGTAACCGTTTTCCATCTCGACCACCGATTGCATCACCGAGCCGCCGTCGAACAACTGCGCCGCGCCGGTGGACAGGCTCGCCAATCCTGAACTGACAGCGGCAAATTGGTCTGCCCGTTCGACCGGCAAATGCTCGCTCGCGGCCACCAACAACCCGTCAGCGGACACCAGCACCGCATGCGACACACCGGGTACGTCGCGGGCGAACGCCGACACCAGCCAGTCCAGCGAGTTGTCGTCGGGTTGACGTGCGGGTCGACTCATTCGTCGGCTGCCTCAGGGCCGTCGTCCCGGGCATGCGACCGGCCGGCACGCACCCCACCCCAGTGGCTGGACAGCGACGTCCGGATGGCGTCCGGGTCGCGACGGACACTCGGTTCGTCGTCGGCTCTGCGATGTGCGGCGCCATTGGGCGGCTCAGTTGAATCGACCGAGCCCGGCACCAACCTGGCACCCGGTTCGCGCACCGGCAGACCCTGGTCCGTACGCCGCTCGACGGGTGCCTCCTCGGCGTGCGCGGCGGCCGCCCAGCCGCTGTCCCATACCGACTCCCAGGACTGCATCGGCTCCATCAGTTCTGATGGATCGATCAGCCATTCCGACACCATCCGCTGGAAGATGACATCGGTATCGCCCATTGGCGACGACGGCGGCCGGGTGCGGACAGGTTCCGGCTGCTCCTCGTCGGATGCGGGCTCGGGCCGCCCGCCCGGCGCGGCTTCGGGCACGATTCCGCTTTCACCCGGAGCCCGTTGGGGAAGCAACGACTCTTCCTGCGACGATCCGTTGCGGTAGGGCTGACCGAACAGGCCGGCGGCCCTGTGCAACGTCGCCGAATCGACAAGGTCCTCGCGCGGGTGGGCGGTCGCGGCGTCGAAGTGGGGCTCCGCCGTCGCATCCGCGGCCTCGGGCAGCCCGTGGCCGGGAATCCCCGGACGGTCGATCAGTTCGGCAGGGATGAACACACCCGCGGTCATGCCCGCGCGGGGTTCGCCGGCCACCGATGCGCGCAGTCGCACCACCAGCCCGTGCTGCCTCGCGAGACGGCCCGCCACGAACAGACCCATGTGCCGGGTGGTGTACGGAGTGACCTCGCCGCCCGACTCCAGTCGCATGTTGGCCATCCGCAGGTCCCCCTCGGTCATGCCGAGGCCGGCGTCGCGCACCTCGATGACGAGTCCTCGAGTGCCCGTGTGCACCGCCGATACCCGCACCTCCGACGTCGGCGGCGAGTAGCGCAGCGCGTTGTCGACGAGCTCGGTGACGAGATGCACGACGTCGCCCGCGGCGGATCCGATCACCGAGCTCTCGGGCACCGTGGTGATCGCCACCCGCTGGTAATCCTCCACCTGCGAGGCGGCGGCGTTGATGATGGCAGCAACCGGGACAGGCTCGGACTGCTCGCGCTGAACCTTGGCGCCGGCCAAAACCAGCAGGTTGGTGCCGTTGCGGCGCATTCGCGAGGCAAGGTGGTCGAGCTTGAACAGGGCGTCGAGCCGCTGCGGGTCGTCCTCGTTGCGTTCGAGGTCGTCGATCAGAGACAGCTGCTGGTCGACCAGCGACCGGCTGCGCCGCGACATCGTCTCGAACATGTCGCTGACGTGCAGCTGCAGCCGCGTCTGCTCGGCCGCCATCAACAGCGCCTGCTCGTGCAGGTCGTCGACTGCGTGGGCGACCTGCCCGATCTCGTCGGTGCTGTGCACCGGGATCGGCTGGATCGCTCCCGGCTGCTCGCCCGCGCCGATGCGTTCGATCTCGGCGGGCAGTTCCTCGTGCGCGACCCGCAGCGCGCCTTCCCGGAGCCGCCGCAGGGGCCGCATCAGCGATCGGGCGACCAGCAGAACCAACAGCAACGCGACCAGGAGCGCGGCCAGCACGATCGCGGCGTCGCGAGTCGCCGTGGAGCGAGCCGACGACGCCTGCTTGTCCACCGCGGACGTGACCGACGACGTGGTGTCGTCAATCACCCGTTTGGCGATGTCCTCGGTGGTCTGCAGCGAGGACAGCAGGTCAGGGTTACCGACCAGCACCGCGTCCGGGTCGGAGATGATGGCCATCCGGGCGACCATCTGGTCCTGCAGCGCCTTCGCGTCCGGCGAGCCGACCCCCAGCACTTGATTCATTCCGAACAACGTGGACGGCTCGGTGCCGGCGAGTGTGATCATCGAGGTGCGCAGTTCGGGCTCGGGCAGGTCGCCGCCACGGTTGACCAGCAGCTTCTGCATGAACATCTGGCCCCGTGCGCCCACCGCGCGGCTGAGGCCCTGGGCCTGTGCCCGGATCTTCTCGTCGTTGACCCGTACCGATCCGATGATCGCGTCCTCGGCCGTCAGCAGGGCCGGCGCGTACGTCGTCACCGTCTCGCGCAACCCGATGCTGTTCGACGCGACCCGGTCCAGCAGCGCCGGGCCGCTGTTCAGCAGCGAGGTGACACCGGCCCGCACGTCGGGATCGACGTCGGTGCTGGACAGTTTGCGCGCAAGCTCGGAGCGGGAGTCATCGAACGCCTTCCGCGCCACCGGGCCGTCGGTCCCGATCGAATAGGCGAGCACAGCGCTTTCCAGTGTCCCGTTGTAGTTCTCGATCGGCCCGATCAATTCGGAGCGGTTGGCCGCATGGCGCAAATCCCGGGCGGCCATCACGCTGTTGTAGACGCGCAGACCGCCGAACACCGCGGCGAGCACCACCGGAATGACGACGATCGCTAGCACTTTCCAGCGCACCGACCAGTTCGACGGGGACCACCGCGACGGGCGCCTGGCCGGCATCGGGGCGGGTTCTTCTTCTGTCTCCTCCGGCAGCACCGGCTGCTCGAACATAGTCATCGGAGCGGACCGATATGGTGAATGTGCGCTTGCTTCATTGACTTTCCTGCTTTGTTTACCCGACGTCGGGCGGGGCGGTAACCGCCTGGCAATTCGACGAGTATGCCAGCCATTGCCCGCAGGCACCACCGGTCCTTACTGAACAGACAGAGTTCACAACCTTCGTACGGCGCCGTGAGAATTCTACGCGAGCAAATTCTTCGTTCCGCCGGGCGGTCTTAATGTCGGCCCTTGCGTCATTGTTTCCTCTTCGCTCAATCGCTCATCCCCATTGTCTGCTCTTCGCGCAAGCGCTCACCCTCTTTGTCTGCTCTTCGCGCAAGCGCTCATCCCCTTTGTCTGCTCTTCGCGCAAGCGCTCATCGATGCGCGATCATTTGCACGTGTTCAAGGTGATGTTCTTCTCCCCGCGCATTGCACCCAACACTGGTAATGCAATTCGGATGGTCGCCGCCACCGGTTGCGAGTTGCATCTCGTGGAACCGCTCGGGTTCGACCTGACCGAACCAAAACTTCGCCGTGCGGGACTCGACTACCACGACCTGGCGTCGGTCACCGTGCACGAATCATTGGCTGCGGCGTGGCGCGCGGTCGAGTCGGAGCGGGTGTTCGCGTTCACGGCACGCGCGCAAACGTCGTTTACCGAGATTTCCTACAGGCCCGGCGACGTGCTGATGTTCGGACCGGAGCCGACCGGATTGGATGCGCAGACGCTGGCCGATCCGCACGTCAGCGGCGCGGTGCGGATTCCGATGATCGGGGGGCGCCGGTCATTGAACCTGTCCAACGCCGCGGCCGTCGCGGTGTATGAGGCGTGGCGCCAGCAGGGCTTCGCCGGAGCTCAGCCCTGAGACGGCTGCGAAGGTCCCACCCGCAGGCAGAGCCAGGCCGCATCAGCGAGGACCGCGCCGTCGGCAACACTGGGAGACTCCGCGATCGCGCCGAGGGACCAGGCCCGAACCAACTCCTGAGCGGGGCCCAGCCAGAGGGCCTGGCTCTGCGCTGGGGTCAGCGGCCGCAGAATCCCGTAGTGCGCGTGGGGTTTCCACCAGGATCGCAGCGCAGTGGCGAAGCGGTTGTTCAGATCGTGCAGCTCATACTTGGCCGCTCGCAGCACTGCCGGGTCCGTCATGGTCATGAGGAAGCGCGCCATCTGAGGGTGGTCCGTGCACCAGCGCAGGTGCATGAAGACGATTGCGCGCACGGCCGCCTCCGCGTCGTCGTGGCGGTCGAGTTCTTCGAGGAAGACCTTTTGATAACGCGATGCGCAATCCACATACACCGCGCCGGCCAACGCCTCCTTCGTGGGGAAATGATGAAACACGCTGCCGTTGCTGGCGCGGGCGTCGCCCTGGATCTGCTTCAACGTGGTCGCGGTGAAGCCCTGATCGAGAAACCGCACGAGAGCTGCGCTGATGATCGCGGCGCGGCGATCGGAGGCGGTGCGTCCGGCCGGAGACGTCTTGACCATACTTGGTAGAGTACTACTCTAGTGATATAGATTACTGCTCTAGGAATTGAGGCTGGGATGAACCACGAGGGTGCAATCGTGTTGGCCGAGCGACTGCTCGAGTCATGGAACACACAGGAGGTTGAGCGGGTCGTCGATTGCTATACCGACGACGTTGTTTACCGCGATCCGAACACCCGCGGCTTTGTCGAGGGCTCCGACGCGCTGCGCCGTTATCTGACCAAGCTCTTCGACGGTTGGCAGATGCACTGGACCCTGCGCGAGGCATACCCCTTTGTGGACGCCGAAGGCGCGGCAGTGCTGTGGCGCGCCACGATCCGGCCTCGCGTCGGCGCCGGCGATGCCGAAATCGACGGTATGGACCTGGCCTTGGTCGCGGGGGATCGCCTGAGCCGCAACGACGTCTACTTCGACCGCACGGCCCTACCCCCCTTGATCAGCCCGACGGGCTGAGGCTCACCAGGTGTCCCAGTGCACGATCTGCTCAACGGGCAGCCGCTTGGCGGGACGGAAGTCGATGCCCTTGGTGTAGGCGATCGGGAACAGACCGCCTTGCCTGTAGTCCTGGTACGGCATGCCGATCAGCTCGGCCGCCTGTCTTTCGCCGTCACCGAGCAGGTGCAAGGTCGTCCACGCCGACCCTAGGCCGCGGGATCGCAGCGCGAGCATGTAGCTCCACGCCGCGGGAAGCAGCGACCCCCAGAACGACGCCGCCCCTAGCGTTGCGAACTCGACCGAGCCTTCGAGGCACGGCACCATCAGCACCGGCGCGTCTTGCATGTGCTCGGCGAGATACATCGCCGACGACACCACCCGGTCCCGCTGCTCGGCGCGGCTGTCCCCTTCGGCATATTGGGGCGCTTCTTGCTTGCGGTACTCGTCGAAGTTCCCGCGGTAGATGTCCGCAAGGATCTTCTTCTTGTCGGGGTCTTCGACGAACACCCATTGCCAGCCTTGCTGATTGGAGCCGGTGGGTGCCTGGATCGCCAATTCGAGGCACTCCAGCAGCACCTCGCGCGGCACCGGCTTCTCGAAATCGAGGCGTTTGCGAACGGAGCGGGTAGTGGTCAGGACTTCGTCGACGGACAGATTCAGGCTGGTCATGGGAGGAGACTACATTCGCGAACATGACAGCCGAATTGACGCAAGAGGTTTCCCAGAGGCTTGAATCGGCCCGCTACGGGTGGTTGACCACCGTGGCGAAATCCGGTCAGCCTGTACCACGCCTGGTGTGGTTCTACTTCGACGGCAAGGAAGTCACCGTCTACTCGGAACCCGCCGCCGCGAAGGTCAGACATATCAAGGCCCGTCCGCGGGTGAGTCTGAACCTGGACTCCGACGGCAACGGCGGCGGGGTCGTCGCCGTCGGCGGCGAAGCCAGGATCGACGCGGAAAACGCCGATCCGTTAGCAGACGCGCAGTATCAGGCTAAGTACGGCGAGTACGCCGCCAACCTCGGGTTCAGCGAAGAGTTCCTCGCCGCCTACAGCACTCGGTTGAAGATCAGCATCGACAAAGTGTGGACGACGCCGCCGGCTGAATAGCGGGTCACCGAAAGTCGCGCGAGCGGGAGCCGATCGCGAGCTCGATGCGGCCGATCCGCTCGGCCACCACGGTGACGGCGCCGGTGGCGTTCTGCAGCTGACCGCGGATCAGCATGGCCGGCGCGGTCTGGGCGACTCGGCGGTGACGGGCCCACACCCCAGGTGTGCACAGCACGTTGACCATCCCCGTCTCGTCCTCGAGGTTCAAAAACGTCACTCCGCGCGCGGTGCCGGGACGTTGCCGGTGGGTCACCGCACCGGCGACCAGCACTCGGGTGCCGTCCGGAACGTCGAGCAGCTTGTCGGCCGGGATCACCCCGAGCGCGTCGAGGTCGTCGCGCAGGAACTGGGTGGGATAGCTGTCGGGTGAGATGCCGGTGGCCCACACGTCGGCAGAGGACAGCTCGATCTCCGTCATCCCGGGCAGCGAAGGGATGTGTGACGACGACCCGACGCCGGGCAGCCGGTCGGGCCGCTGCGTGGCCGCCGCCCCGGCCGCCCACAGCGCCTCACGGCGGCTGATACCGAAGCAGCCCAGCGCGCCCGCCGTCGCCAGCGCCTCGGTTTGCGGTACGGAGAGCTGCAGACGCGCCGTCAGGTCGAGCAGAGAAGTAAAGAGGCCGTTGTGTTTTCGCTCGCCGACTAGCTGCTCGGCCAGATCTTCGCCGATGTGACGGACGCTGCCCAGCCCCAGCCGTACCTCGGTTCCGTCGTTTTCCAGGGTGGCGTGCGCGAGGCTGGCATTGACGTCAGGCGTGTGCACCGTCACGCCGTGACGACGGGCGTCGGCGACCAGTGACTGCGGGGAGTAGAAGCCCATCGGCTGCGCCCGCAGCAGCGCGGCGCAGAACGCCGCCGGGTGATGCAGCTTGAACCAGGACGAGTAGAACACCAGCGACGCGAACGACAGCGAATGGCTTTCCGGGAAGCCGAAATTAGCGAACGCTTCGAGCTTTTCATAGATCCGGTCGGCGACATCACCGGTGATGCTGTGCCGTTCGCGCATGCCGTCGTAGAACCGGCCCTTCAGTCGCTGCATCTTCTCGGTGGACCGCTTGGAACCCATCGCGCGGCGTAGCTGGTCGGCCTCGGCGGCGGTGAAGCCCGCGCAGTCGACGGCCAGTTGCATCAGTTGCTCCTGAAACAGCGGCACGCCCAACGTCTTTCGCAGTGCGGATTCCATCGACGGGTGGTCGTAGGTGACGGGTTCGTCGCCGTTGCGCCGCTTGATGTACGGGTGCACCGAACCGCCCTGGATCGGGCCGGGCCTGATGAGTGCGACCTCGACGACGAGGTCGTAGAAGATGCGGGGCTTCAATCGGGGCAGGGTGGCCATCTGCGCGCGTGACTCCACCTGGAAGACGCCGACGGAATCGGCCTTCTGCAGCATCTCGTAGACGGCGGCCTCGGACAGGTCGAGCTTTGCCAGGTCGACGTCGATGCCCTTGTGCTCGGCGACCAGATCGACGGCGTAGTGCAGCGCCGAGAGCATGCCTAGGCCGAGTAGGTCAAACTTCACCAATCCGATTGCGGCACAGTCGTCTTTGTCCCACTGCAGCACGCTGCGGTTCTCCATCCGCGCCCACTCCACCGGGCACACGTCGGCGATGGGGCGGTCGCAGATAACCATGCCGCCCGAATGGATGCCCATGTGCCGCGGCAGGTTACTGATCTGCAGCGCGAGGTCGATCACCGGCTCGGGGACATCCTCCACATCGGGAGAGTCGGCCAGGCCGTTCCACCGGCTGATCTGCTTGCTCCAGGCGTCCTGCTGGCCCTGCGAAAAACCAAGTGCACGAGCCATGTCGCGCACCGCGCTGCGGCCGCGGTAGGTGATGACATTGGCGACCTGCGCAGCGTAGTCGCGGCCGTAGCGGGTGTAGACATACTGGATCGCCTTCTCCCGCAGATCGGATTCGATATCGATGTCGATGTCGGGCGGTCCGTCGCGCTCGGGAGACAGGAACCGCTCGAACAGCAGCTCGTTGGCCACCGGGTCGACAGCGGTGACGCCGAGTGCGTAGCACACCGCCGAGTTTGCCGCCGATCCCCTGCCCTGACACAGGATGGCGTTCTCCCGGCAGAACCGGGTGATGTCATGCACCACAAGGAAATACCCCGGGAACCGCAGTGCCTTGATGATCTCCAGCTCATGCTCGATCTGTTGGTATGCCCGGGGCGCACGTTCGGGCGGGCCGTATCGTTCGCGGGCCCCTTGCATTGTCAGGTGCCGCAGCCAGCTGTCCTCGGTGTGGCCGTCAGGAACGTCGAACGGCGGCAGTTGCGGGGCGATCAGTTCGAGCGAGAACGCACACTGCTCACCGAGGTCGGCGGCGGCAGTCACGACTTCTGGCGCAAACAGTCGCGCCATTTCGGCGCCGGACCGTAAATGGGAACCACCCAGCGGGGCAAGGTATCCGGCGGCCTCGTCCAAGGAGTGCCGGAAGCGGATGGCGCCCATTGCCATGGCCAGCCGGGCTCTGGACGGTTCGGCAAAGTGTGCGGCTGTGGTGGCCACGACGCCGACGCCGAACTTCGGTGCGAGTGCGGCCAGCGCAGCGTTGTGTTCGTCGTCGAGGGGCTGGCCGTGGTGGGTGAGCTCGATACTGACCCGGTGGGCACCGAACCGGTCCACCAGATCGGCCAACGCTTTCTCTGCGGCCGCCGGCCCCTGTGCGGTAAGCGATTGGCGCACATGACCTTTGCGGCAGCCCGTGAGAATGTGCCAATGGCCGCCGGCCGCCTCGGCGAGCGCGTCGAAGTCGTAAAGCGGCTTGCCCTTTTCACCGCCGGCCAAGTGTGCTTTGGACAGTTGCCGCGACAACCGTCGATAGCCTTCGGGACCGCGGGCAAGCACCAGAAGGTGCGGCCCCGGCGGGTCGGGGTCTTCGGTGCGGGGCGTGTTGGCAAGCGACAGTTCGGCGCCGAACACCGTGCGCATGTTCAGCTCCTTGGCGGCCTCGGCGAAGCGCACCACGCCGTAGAGTCCGTCATGGTCGGTCAGCGCGATGGCGCGCAGGTTGAGCCGGGCGGCTTCCTCGACGAGCTCCTCCGGGGTACTGGCACCGTCGAGGAAGCTGTATGCCGAGTGGGCATGAAGCTCCGCGTAGGGGATCGAGTCGCCACTGCTGGTGACGTCGTCCGGCTTCAGGTAGGCGCCGCGCTTGCGCGAGAAGGCCGGACCGCCGGGGTCGGCGGGATCCTCCAACGGCATGCCGGCGCGGCGGGGCTTGCTGTTGAGCACCCGCTCGATCTCGCCCCAGCTCGGCCCGGTAAACCAGCCCATCGAGTCATACTATCGAACATCCGTTCGATACACTAAGCGCGATGAGTACCGGGCGCCGGTCGGGTCTATACGACAAGAGCACCTATGAAGAGGAGCCAGAACATGACCCAGACCGCATCCGCTAGACCGCCCGTCGTCGATCAGCAGACCTGGCGCACCGCGCTCGACGAGCTGCGGCGACGCGAGAAGGCCGCCACCCGCGAGCTCGACGCGATCGCCGCGCAGCGCCGTCGTCTGCCGATGGTCGAGACTGCCCGACTACACCCTGATCGGCGCGGACGGACCGGTCCGGCTGGCCGACGTGTTCAAGGGACGTTCGCAGCTGATCGTCTACCACCACATGTGGTCCGACGGCGCAGAGTGGCAGTGCGGCGGCTGCACCGGGTTTCACCTCTCAGTTCACCCGGCTGGAATTCCTGGACAACTACGACGCCCGCTTCGTGATCGTCACCAACGGCCCGATCGAGGAGGCGCTGGCCTACCGCGACAAGGTCGGCAACAAGATGGACTGGTACTCGTCGTCGGACAGCACGTTCGGCGCCGACGTCGACGCGCCGCCCGACGCGGGCTTCGCCGTCAACGTCTTTCTGCGTGACGGCGACACCGTGTACCGCACCTGGCACACCAACGGCCGCGGCACCGAGCAGCTCAGCCACTCGTTCGCGCTCATCGACCTGCTGCCGTGGGGCCGCCAGGAGGAATGGCAGGACTCGCCCGAGGGCTGGCCGTAGTCGCCGACCTACTCCGGACTGGCTGGACTCACCCGACATCGCGCGGGTCTACGGACACAGGAGCCAACGCATGACCACCGAGGAGCGCTCGTCGCCACCCGCACCATCGCCGCATCGCCGGCCGAGATCTTCGCCGTGCTGGCCGACCCGACGCGGCACAAGGACACCGAACCCGGCGACTGGGTCCGCGACGCGGTGGACACCGAGCCGATCACCGGCACCGGGCAGGTCTTCGCCGATGAACATGTACCTCGAACGCGCCGGCGGGCCACTACGTCGTGCACAACCTGGTCACCGTGTTCGAGCAGGACCGGTCGATCGCGCTGGCTCCCCGGCAACTCGACGACGCCGGCAATCACCAGCCCGGGCGGCTGGTCGTGGCGCTACGACCTGGCGCCCGAACGGGGACGAAACCGACGTCACGCTGACCTACGACTGGACCGGAACACCGCAGTCGTTCCGCGACCAGGTCCCCCAGATGCCGCTGTTCGGAGAGGAGTTCCTGGCGGCGTCGCTCGACGCGCTCGGCCGGTCGGCAACGGAGTAGGAGAAGATCGGTCGCGTGGCCCAAACGCTGACCGACATCCTCGCGCTTCTCGCCCTCGAGCCCGTGTGCCCCGATGTGTTCGACGGGCCCCAGCCCGACGACGCAACAAACCGCCGGGTCTTCGGCGGCCAGGTCGCGGCACAGGCGCTGATGGCTGCCGGCCGCACGACCGTGAACCGGGCCCCGCACAGCCTGCATCTTTATTTCCTACGGCCGGGTGACCCGCGGGCGCCGTTGCGGTACACCGTCACCACCCTTCGCGACGGCGGTACATTTTCCGCCCGCGCCGTCACGGTCACCCAAGGCGATGATCGGGTGATTCTCGAAGCCCTGGCGTCCTTCACCGAGCCCGTCAATGTCGTCGACTACCAGCAGCCCATGCCTGACGTACCGGCGCCGGAAACGTTGCTGCCCATGGAAGTTCAACTCGCCGACTATGCCGACAAATTCGACGGATTCTGGGTACAGCCACGCGCGGTCAGCATGCGCTACGTCGATCCGCCACCACTGCTGGCGGTCGACCTACCCGATGCGCCCGGTCCGGTGAGTCGCCTCTGGCTACGGGTCGACGGTGAGGTACCGAGTGATCCGCTGACCGCCAGCGCGCTGCTCGCCTACATCAGCGACTGGTCGATCCTCGACCCGCTGCTCTACGTGACGCGTCGGCCGCCGGTGGCCCGCAGCATCGCCTCCCTCGACCACGCCATGTGGTTTCATCGGCCACCCGATTTCTCGGATTGGCTGCTCTACCACCAGCGCTCGCCGAGCGGAGTCGGCGCACGCGGCCTGTCCACCGGCGAGCTCTACAACCGGGCGGGTCAGCTGATCTGCACGGTGGTTCAAGAGGGCTACCTGGGCCGTGCCTGACTCGCGGCTACTCAGCGGACGGTTCAGTCGCTGTACTCCGCGACACCGTCTTCGAGAACCAGCCGAGCGTCGGACCGGTCGGGATTCGACGCCTGCGTGCGAAACAGCGCGGTCCCGGGCTCCGTCCGCCAGATCGACGTCGTGAGCGTGTCGCCCGGGAACACCGGGGCGGTGAACCGCGCCGCGATCGAAGATATCTTCGACGCGTCGCCGCCGCCGAGCTCAGCGACCAGCACCCGGCCGGCGACCCCGTACGTACACAGCCCGTGCAGGATCGGCTTCGGGAATCCGGCCATCTCCCTGGCGAACCACGGATCGCTGTGCAGCGGATTGCGGTCGCCCGAGAGCCGGTAGATCAACGCCTGATCCTCGCGCGTCGGCAGTGCGCCCCACGCATCCGGCTCGCGGTCCGGAATCTCTGGCGCCACCGGTCGCTGCCCGGGCTCCCCGCCGAAGCCACCTTCCTTACGGATGACCAACGTCGTCACCGTTTCCGCGACGAGCTCACCCGTGTCCGGATCGGTGCCGCGCCCGCGCAACACGACCACCGCGTTCTTGCCCTCCCCCTTGTCCTGCAGGTCGGCGACGTCGGAGACCACGCTGAGCTTGCCCGCCGGCGGCAGCGGCGCGAAGAGTTTGATCTGCTGCGAGCCGTGCAGCAGCATGCCGAAGTTGAACGTCCCGATCTTGCCGATCGCACCGAACGCCGGGCACGCGATCACCGCGTAGGTCGGCAACACCTGCTGCGGGATGGCGTGGCTGTTCTCGGTGGTGAACGCCAGATCGTCGAGGCCGGCGCCGACACCGAGCGCGTAGAGCATCGTGTCGCGGTCGGTCCATTCCATGAGATGAGGTTTGGTGGTCGTGCCAATTGCGGTCGGGTCGATGGGCATAACGTCAGCCTCTCACGTCGACGAGCACACCGGGATTCATGATCCCGGCCGGATCGAGGGCGGCCTTCGCCGCGCGCAGCGCATCCGCGAATGGCTCAGGGCGTTGCCGGTCGTACCAGGGCCGGTGGTCTCGGCCGACAGCGTGGTGATGGGTGATGGTGCCGCCGTGGGCGATGATCGCGTCGGACACCGCGGCTTTGATCTCGTCCCACTGCTCGACCAAACCGTCCCACCGACCGCCTGCGTAGACGCCGTAGTACGGAGCCGGGCCGTCGGGATAGACATGGGTGAACCGGCAGGTGATCGCCCCTGTTCCGCAGATCCGTTCGACAGCGCCCCGGGCAGCCTCTGTGATGCTCGCGTTCAGATCCTCGAATCTGTCCCAGGTGCAGGCGGTTTCGAAGGTCTCAGCGATCACGCTGCGACGGGCCAGCGCGTCGCGTTGGTAGGGCATGCGCAGGAACGACGATCGCCAGGTGGCAGACGCATCGGTGGTCTCGGCGTCCCGCCCGCGTTCGGCGATGACGGTGCCGTGGTGGTCGGCGGTGATGGCCAGCGCCCGCTGGATCCACGCGGTTACGGGATGATCGGCGGATTCGAAGGCGAGCACGAGCAATCCGCCCGAGGCCGCGGTTCCCGCGTTGAGGAACGCCTCGGCGGGGTCGAGGAGCCGGCAATTCGTCGGGTACAGACCGGCCTGCGCGATCGCCCGCGTCGCGGCGACGGCGGTGGTCCACTCGTCGAACGTGACCGAGGCCGTCGTGTGCCACCGCGGCCGTTGGTGCAACCGCATCCACGCCTCGGTGATCACGCCCAGCGCGCCTTCGGAGCCCAGAAACATCCGGTCCGATGACGGACCCGCGCCGGAACCCGGGAGACGCCGGGATTCACTGACACCAGAGGGAGTAACGACCCGCAGAGATTCCGTCAGATCGTCGATGTGCGTGTACAGCGTGGCAAAGTGGCCTCCCGCGCGAGTGGCCAGCCATCCGCCCAGGGTGGAGAACCCGAACGACTGCGGGAAGTGACGCAGGGTGAATCCGGTTGGCCGCAACTGGTTTTCGAGGTGGGGGCCGAGCGCTCCGGCCTGAATTCTGGCGGCCCGGCTGACGGCGTCGATCTCCAGCACAGCGCCCATCGCGGTGAGGTCCATCGTCAACGCCGGCCCCTCGAATCTTGGCTCGACACCGCCGACCACCGAACTGCCACCGCCGTAAGGGATCACGGGGATCGATTCCCGCATACACCAGTCGAGGAGGTCGATCACGTCCTGCTCCCGACGGGGTCGCGCGATTAGATCCGGGAGGCGATCGAGTCGTCCCCTCAGATTGAGAACGACATCGCGGAAGGCCTTTCCGCGCGCGTGCCCCGCACGATCGGCCGCATCGGCGCAACACAGCCCGGCCAGCGCGGCCGGAGGCGCGATGCGCGACGGCGGCAGCGCCAACTCGTCGGGGTTCGGCGGCGGGTGATCGGTGAAATCGTGGTCGGGCAACAACGCAGCAGACCTGGCGATGAGCGCGTGGGTCTCGCTCTCGGTCAGCGCGTCTTCGACATTGCCCCAGCCCCACCACGAACGTGTCATCCCCGAATTTTGAATGTTCCCGTCGAAGGCATGGTGAGAATTAACCTGAACCCGTGACAACGCATCAGGCCGAGCCGCACCACGCCGGGGTGTTAGGCAGGCTCAACTGGCTGCGCGCCAGCGTCTTGGGCGCCAACGACGGGATCGTCTCAGTCGCTGGCATCGTGGTCGGGGTCGCCGCGGCGACCGCCGAGCGCGGGCCGGTGTTCACCGCCGGCGTCGCGGGACTGGTCGCCGGAGCACTGTCGATGGCAGTCGGCGAATACGTGTCGGTCAGCACGCAGCGCGACACCGAGCGGGCACTGCTTAACAAGGAACGGCAAGAGCTGAAGCTGCAGCCCGATGCCGAGCTCCAAGAGCTGACCGCGCTCTACGAGGCAAGGGGCCTGTCCCACGAAACGGCGCACAAGGTGGCACAAGAGCTCACCGCGCATGATCCGCTCACCGCGCACGCCGAGGTCGAGCTGCGCATCAATCCGGAGGAACTGACGAATCCGTGGCAGGCCGCGATCTCGTCGGCGGTGTCGTTCACCGTCGGCGCGCTGCTGCCATTCATCGCGATCCTGCTGCCGCCGCCCACGATCCGGATTCCCGTGACGTTCGTCGCGGTGCTCATCGCGCTCGCAATCACCGGCTGGACCAGCGCCCGGCTCGGCGGGGCGAGGCCCCTGCGCCCGACGATGCGGGTGCTCGTCGGCGGCGCCCTGGCCATGGCGATCACCTTCGGCATCGGCCACCTGGTCGGCGCGGCCGTTGGATAGAGAGGACTGCGTCACAGGTCATTGACCTTTGCGGATACCCAGACGACGATGGCCTCCATGCGCTATGTCGTTACCGGCGGTACCGGGTTTATCGGTCGCCGCGTCGTATCGAAACTCCTGAACACCGACACCGACGCCGACGTCGGCGTACTTGTCCGTCGCAGCTCTCTTGCCCGCTTCGAGCGCCTCGCCGCCGGCTGGGGTGAGCGCGCGAAGCCCGTGGTGGGCGACCTGACCGAACCGGAACTCGGCCTGACCGACGACACCGTGGCCGAGCTCGCCGGCGTCGAGCACGTGGTGCACTGCGGCGCGATCTGCGACATCACCGCGGCGGAGCCGGCCCAGCATCGGGCCAACGTCGACGGCACTCGATCGGTGATCGCGCTCGCACGGCGTCTCGGCGCGACGCTGCACCACGTCTCCTCGATCGCAGTGGCCGGCGACTTCCGCGGCGAGTACACCGAGGCCGACTTCGACGTCGACCAGAACCTCCCGACCGCGTATCACCGCACGAAGTTCGAGGCCGAACAACTGGTGCGGCTCGAGCCCGGTCTGCGCTACCGCATTTACCGCCCCGGCGCCGTCGTCGGCGATTCGCGCACTGGCGAGATGGATAAGATCGACGGCCCTTACTACCTCTTCGGGGTGCTGGCCAAACTCGCGAAACTGCCGTCCTTCACACCGATCATGCTGCCCGACACCGGTCGCACCAATATCGTTCCGGTCGACTATGTCGTCGGCGCGTTGGCGTGGTTGATGCACGCACCCGACCGCGACGGGCAGACGTTTCACCTGACTTCGCCGGATCCGATTGGCCTGCAAGGTATTTACCGCGGCATTGCCCATGCCGCGGGACTGCCCGCAATGCTCGGCGGTCTGCCGCGCGGGATCACCGTGCCGGTTCTCAAGGTCCGTGGCCGAGCCAAGGTGGTGCGCAACGTGGCCGCCGCCCAACTCGGTATCCCCGCCGAACTCCTCGATATCGCGGATCTGCCGACCACGTTCAACTCCGATTCGACGCGAGAGGCGCTGCGCGGCAGTGGGATCGAGGTGCCGGACTTCGCATCGTACGCGCCGCAGCTGTGGCGGTACTGGGCCGAGAACCTCGATCCCGACCGGGCCCGCCGTGACGATCCCGACGGTCCCCTGGTGGGCAAGCACGTGATCATCACCGGTGCCTCCAGCGGCATCGGCCGCGCGTCGGCGATCGCGGTGGCCGAGCGGGGCGCGACGGTGTTCGCGCTGGCACGCAACGGCCCGGCCCTCGATGATCTGGTAGCCGAGATCCGTGAGTCAGGCCGCGAGGCTTACGCTTTCACCTGCGACGTCACCGATACGTCCTCGGTGGAGCACACCATCAAGGACATCCTCGGCCGGTTCGAGCATGTCGACTATCTGGTGAACAACGCCGGCCGATCGATTCGCCGCTCGGTAGTGAATTCCACCGACCGGCTTCACGACTACGAACGCGTGATGGCCGTGAACTACTTCGGCGCGGTGCGCATGGTGCTCGCGCTGTTGCCGCACTGGCGGGAACGCCGGTTCGGCCACGTCGTCAACGTCTCCAGCGCGGGTGCGCAGGCCCGCAACCCGAAGTACAGCTCCTACATCCCGACGAAGGCGGCTTTGGACGCGTTCGCCGACGTCGTCGGCACCGAAACTCTTTCCGAACACATCACTTTCACCAACGTCCACATGCCGCTGGTGCGCACTCCGATGATCGCGCCGTCGCGGCGGCTCAACCCGTCGCGGCCGATCAGCGCCGAGCATGCGGCGGCGGTGGTGGTGCGAGCGCTGGTGGAGAAGCCCACACGGATCGACCATCCGCTTGGCACGATCGCGGAGGCGGGCAACTACTTCACTCCGAGACTTGCGAGGCGAATACTGCACCAGATCTACCTCGGTTATCCGGACTCCCCCGCGGCACGGGGAGTCGCGCCGGCCGAGCCGGTTTCGGAGTCACACCAGGCGCGGCGACGCCCCAAGCGTCCTGCCCGCGCGGTACACAAATTGCGCGTGCCGGGTCCGGTGAAACGCGCAGTGCGGATGGTGCCTGGCGTACATTGGTAGCCTTGTGGGCTCCGACAGACGATTGGTCGCCGTGGTCGTGGCGATTGTCGCGGTGGTTTTCGCGCCGATGGCCGGATCCGCGACCGCACAAGCCGACCATTCGATCACGCTGACGTTCGTTCGCCATGCGCAGTCGGCCGGCAACTCGTCCGGCGTCGTCGATACATCCGTACCGGGTCCCGACCTCACCGTCGAGGGCTTTCGGCAAGCCGCGATGGCGGCGGACCAGTTGAGCCCCAATGGATATGACGGGATCTACGCATCGACGATGGTCCGCACGCAGGAGACCGCGGCACCGTTCTCCGAGGCTTTGGGTGAACCCATCACGGTCCTGCCCGGTCTCCGCGAGATCGAGGCGGGCCAATACGAAGGGCAGCCGGAGGCGGAGCTGGCGCAATTCCTGACGGCGCCGATGGCATGGCTACAGGGTGATCGCACCGCTCGGATTCCCGGATCGATCAACGGCGACGAATTCGATGCACGTTTCGACGACGCCGTCGAAACGATCTACGACAGCGGCGATCTGCGCCCAGTCGCGTTCTCTCATTCGGCGGCGGCCATGCTATGGGTCTTGATGAACGTCAAGAATCCGGACACCGCGTTGCTGACCAACGATCCGCTGCCGAACACCGGGCACATCGTGGTCGTCGGAAGCCCGCGAGGGGGCTGGACGCTCACAGACTGGAACGGCGTCTCGGTACCGCGGTGACAGCGCCCATTTTCGCCGACGTGGATACGGGCGTCGATGATGCGATGGCGCTGGTGTACCTGCTTGCCAGCGCAGAAGCCAAGCTGGTGGGCATCGCTTCGACTACTGGAAATGTGGCAGCGCAACAGGTTTGCGTCAACAACCTCGGGTTGCTGGAACTGTGCGGGGCGGAAGGGATCCCGGTTTCCAAGGGCGCCGATCTGCCGCTGAGCTCGCCCTTGCGCACCGCGGAGGACACCCACGGCCCGCAGGGCCTGGGCTACGCGCAGCTGCCGCCCAACGACCGCAGGGTCACCGCACACAACGCCACCGAGGCGTGGGTGCGGGCGGCACACGCGCACCCGGGTGAACTGATCGGGCTCGTGACCGGTCCGATGACCAATCTGGCGCTGGCCTTGCGTGCGGAGCCGGCCCTGCCGAGCATGCTGCGCCGGCTGGTGATCATGGGCGGGTCGTTCGAGTACCGCGGAAACACCGACGTGGTGGCGGAGTGGAACATCAGCGTCGACCCGGAGGCGGCGGCCGAGGTGTTGACCGCATGGTCTGGCCACCAGAGCTTGCCGATTATCTTGGGGCTCAACCTCACCGAGAACATCATGATGACGCCG
The DNA here is from genome assembly GCA_963744085.1 of uncultured Actinomycetota bacterium. Lineage (GTDB taxonomy): Bacteria > Actinomycetota > Actinomycetes > Mycobacteriales > Mycobacteriaceae > Mycobacterium. Next base: position 342,366 of record CAVUSK010000002.1, on the reverse strand, counting down.
GCGATCCTCACCCGACTGGCCAAGACCGCCGACTCGTCGACGGTGCCGATGAGCGTGCTCGATCCGCGAGGCACCAGATCGGTGGCATCGAACCCGTTGATCCGTGTGCTCGAGGACGCGATGCGGTTCTACTTCGAGTTCCACTTCCACGAAGACGAGGGATACCTGGCACACCTGCATGACCCGTTGGCCGCGGCCGTCGCGCTTGACCCGTCTTTGGTGCAAACCCGCACCGCCACAGTAGATGTGGAACTCACCGGCACGCTCACGCGTGGGATGACGATCGCGGATTGGTCCGGTCGGTGGGGCCGTCCGCCGAACGCACAAGTGGGCGTAAGCGTCGATCCCGGCGTGTTCTTCGACCGGTTCATCGAACGGGTCGGGGCGTTCGCGCGGGAGATCTACTCGTAGCCGCCCTCGAGGTACCAGCGCCGCTGGCGGTAGCACAGCAGGAAAGCTTGTCCCGGGTCGCCGTCCACCAAGACCTGCGCGCGCGCCGTGCGTCCGGTCTTGACGTCGGGATCCCACCAGCGTTCGTCGACCGGCCACGGTCCGGCCCACCAGCGCAGCGGCCCGCTGCGTGCGGGGGCTTCCAGCCGCACCGGGTCGGCGGAGAACACTCCCCTGCTACTCACCCTCACCGGATTTCCCTGGGAGTCAAGGAGTTCCACCGGATCGTCGAGGAGCACCGTCGGCGACGGCTCCGGCAACTGACCGGGCCACGGCTGGCGCGGATCTGCCCGTGGAACGAGTTCGTCACCAAGCGGCACCAGGGTGATCCGCTCTGCAGGCCCACGGCCACCGGACAGCACCGGAACCTGGACCGCCTCCGGACCGAGAAGCCCCTGTACCCGCACCAGTACCCGTCGTGCCCGCAGCCTGTCTTCCTCACCGATCCCACCCCACAGCGGTAGCTGCAGCGCCTCGGCCGAGATGACCTCGACCGGCTGCAGCCGCAGCACTGTTACCAGCGCGGTCGGGCGGTCTGCGATGGTTCGTTTGTTCAGCCAGCCGTCCAGCTGCCAGCGCACCCGATCGGCGGTGGCGTCCTCGGTCAGCGGCTCCGCGCAGCGCCACACCCGGCTCAGCTCTTCGCCGTTCGCGGTGACGGCGTGGATGGCCAGCCGGGTGCATCCGACACCCGCCGACATCAGTGTCTGGTGCAGCCGGCTGGCCAGCGAACGGCCGGCGAACGCCGCGGCGTCCACCCGGTCGATCGGTGGGTCGCAACGCATCTCGACGTCGAGTTCCCGCGCCGGTTCGCGGCCCGACGGACCACGCTCCGGTTCACCGCGGGCGAACCGATGCGCCACCTCCGCGTCGGCGCCGAACCGGGATGCCACGTCGGTGCGTGACAGCGCTGCGAATTGGCCGATGGTGCGAATTCCCAACCGCCACAGCAGGTCTGCCAGATCCGCTCGGCCCTCGCCGGACAGGCTCGGTTCGGTGGCCAGCTCCCGGATGGACAGGCCCGCCAGGAATGCGGCGTCCCCGCCGGGTTCGACGATCCGCCCGGCCCGCGCGGCGAACACGGCGGTGGACAACTGTTCGGCGATGCCGACCTGGCACTCCGCTCCCGCAGCCGACACCGTGTCCACCAGCCGCTCGGCAGCGGCGGATTCAGAGCCGAAGTAGCGGGCCGCACCGCGCACCGACAGCACCAGCAGGCCGGGGCGCAGCACCTCGGCGCGCGGCACCAACTCGTCCACCGCGGCCGTCACCGGTTCGAAGAATCGGGCGTCGCGACCCGGGTCGGCGGTGGCGACGTGCAGGTGCGAGCAGCGGGCCTGCGATTCGCGACGACGCAGGCCGCGTCGCACCCCGGCCGCCCTCGCCGCCGCGGAGCAGGCAACCACGCGATTGGCCAGCGTCACCGCCACTGCCGCTGTGGCGGGCAGGCCCGCGGCGGCGGCGGCCGCGACAGCGGGCCAGTCCATGCACCAGACGGCCAGCGCTCTACGTGCGCCACGAATGGCCACTTATTGCACGCTTTTCGCGAAAATTTGTGTCATAAGTGGCCGTTCGGCGGTTCGATATCTCCAGCCTCACCCCGCGGATGCGACTTCCCACCTCGTAGCCGCTGACCCTGGCCTCCAGGCGCATCCTCGCCCCTTGCCACTCACCGCCGGTGACCAACAGCGTGCAGTCCTTGGTGCGGGCGCGCGCTGTCACGGCCCGCGCCTTAGACAGCGGCACCGACCGACCGCCGAGGCCGAGCACCACCAGATCCATCCCATCCAGCAGCACCGCGGCCACTTCGACCGGATCGGTGCCTGGATCGGGCACCAACGCGAGCCGGGTCAAATCCGCGCCCATCTCCACGGCGGCCAGAAGACCGATGTCGGGCTGCCCGACAACAGCCGCATGACCGCCCGCTGCCGTCACCGCGGCCACCACTTCAAGCGTCAGCGATCGGGCACCCGAGGCCACCACCACCGAGCCGCGTGGCAACGCCGCCAAGTGGCCGGCCAGCGATTCGGGTATCGGTAGCAAACTTCTGAAGTCGGGGATCAGTTCTTCGACACGGGGCGGCGCAGAGTGGCCGCGGCTGGCCTTGCCCGATACCGCAGCGATCTTGCGGCGCAGGTGTTCTACCTGCTCAGCCCGGTCAAGCGCACGCCGATCCAGGCTCATTGCTGCCGTCACAGCAGCACCTCCTGCACCATATGTTTCCCGGTGTGTTTCGAATATATGTTCGATATGTGAGTAAACACCCACCCACCGACACCGTCAAGCGGCAGAGTGATTGCGAAAAATGATCGCCGACGGCCTATCAGCGCTAACCTACGTTCGGAGGTTCGTCATGCCGAACACCAAATACGACCTCTTGACAACCATGCTCGAGCGGTGGAACGCCCACGACGTCGAGTTCTTCTACCGACTGCTCGACGACAACTACCGCGAATATCTCAACGGCGTTCTCGTGAAGAACGGCGCCGCCGATGCGCGCGAAGCGGATCAATTCCTCTACGACACCATCCCGGACTACCGCAGTGAGGTCGACGACTTGTATGCGGATGACCGCGGCGGTGCCATCCGTTGGCGGTTCGTCGGCACCGGGCCCACCGGACCCTTCGAGCTGCCAGTTGCCTCGTTCTACCGAATCGCAAACAGAAAGATCCTCGAGTGCTGGCAATACGGCGACGCGGTGGCCAATGCCCACGCACTCGGCCTAGACCAGTAGGCCTACTCCCACTCGATGGTGCCGGGCGGCTTGCTGGTGACGTCGAGCACCACGCGGTTGACCTCAGGCACCTCGTTGGTGATCCGCGTCGAGATGCGCTCCAGCGTTTCGAACGGCACCCGCGTCCAGTCGGCGGTCATCGCGTCCTCGCTCGACACGGGTCGCAGTACAATCGGGTGTCCGTACGTGCGTCCGTCGCCCTGCACACCCACCGACCGGATGTCGGCCAGCAGCACCACCGGGCACTGCCAGATCTGCCCATCCAGTCCCGCCGCCGTCAGTTCCTCGCGCGCGATCGCGTCGGCGCGCCGCAGCGTGTCCAGCCGCTGCGCGGTGACCTCCCCGACGATCCGGATGCCCAGACCTGGGCCGGGAAAAGGTTGGCGCGCAACGATTTCCTCGGGCAGACCCAATTCCCGGCCGACCGCCCGGACCTCATCCTTGAATAGCAGCCGCAGCGGCTCGACGAGTGTGAAGTTCAGGTCGCGCGGCAGTCCACCAACGTTGTGGTGGCTCTTGATGTTCGCGGTTCCGCTGCCCCCACCGGATTCCACGACATCCGGGTACAGCGTGCCCTGCACCAGGAACTTGACTTCGGAGTCGCTATGTCCCAACGTGTCTCGCACAGCGCCCTCGAACGCGCGGATGAATTCCCGGCCGATGATCTTGCGCTTGCCCTCCGGATCGCGCACTGCGGACAGCGCCTCCAGGAACCGGTCCTTGGCGTTGATCGTCACCAGTCGCGCTCCTGTGGCCGCCACGAAATCGCGCTCCACCTGGGCGCGTTCGCCGGCACGCAGGAGGCCGTGGTCGACGAACACACAGGTCAACCGGTCCCCGATGGCCCGCTGCACCAGTGCCGCCGCCACCGCCGAGTCCACGCCGCCCGACAGTCCGCAGATGGCCCGCCCATCGCCGATCTGCTCGCGCACCTGCTCAGTGAGCGCATCGGCAATGTTCGCCGGCGTCCACGACGAATCGATGCCGGCGAACTCGTGCAGAAACCGGCTGAGCACCTGCTGCCCATGCGGGGTGTGCATGACCTCGGGGTGATACTGCACGCCCGCAAGCCCGCGGGCCCGGTTCTCGAACGCCGCCACCGGCGCGCCGGTGGAGGTGGCCACCACATCGAAACCCTGCGGTGCGGACGTCACCGCGTCACCGTGGCTCATCCACACCGGCTGGATGTCGGGCAACCCTGAATGTAGTTCTCCGCCAATGACTTTGAGCTCGGTGCGTCCGTACTCGCTGGTGCCCGTATGAGCGACGGTTCCGCCCAGCGCCTGGGCCATCGCCTGAAACCCATAGCAGATCCCGAACACCGGCACGCCCAGGTCGAACAGCGCCGGATCCAGCTGCGGAGCACCCTCGGCGTAGACGCTGGCCGGACCGCCTGACAGCACAATCGCCTGCGGATCCTTCGCCTTGACGTCCTCGACGCTGGCCGTGTGCGGAATGACCTCCGAATACACCCGCGCCTCCCGCACGCGCCGGGCGATCAATTGCGCGTACTGGGCCCCGAAGTCGACCACCAGAACCGGCCGGACGGGTGCATGTGGGGCTGTCACGGGGTCAGTCTATGGGCGCGGCCGGCGCGTCAGCCTTTGCGACGCAGCATCCAGGCCGGCACCCAATGCGTCACCGCACGGCTGTTCGCGCCGTAGCTGACGGGATAGGTCACCAGCCCCCACCAATTGCCTTGCTCGCACAGCCCCCAGCAGCACAGCCGACCCTCGACGACCTTGTGCATCTGCAGACCGGCCGGGTGATAGCCCCCGCGACGATGCGGCTCACGCGGGAACAGCACGGCCAGGTCGATCAGCACCGAAACGGGCGGCTCGACCGCGCGGAACGGCTCCGGCACCGGCTGGCCGCTGTAGCTGATCGGTTGCAGATCACCCACTGTTCGATCATACGTTCGAATAGCGGGTTGGGTAAGACGTCAGCCCGCCGAGGTGACCGGCTCGATCGGTTCGATCGGCAGCCGCCGCAGCCCACCGGGCGCGTCGGCAGGCACGACGGGATGCTGCGGCACCACCGGATCGAGCCGCCGATAGGCCTCGCCCTGTCGGGGCCGCAGGTCGATTTCGCCTTTGTTCGGCCACAACGATGCCGCGCGCTCAGCTTGCGCGGCGATCGAAAGCGACGGATTGACACCGAGATTCGCCGAGACCGCCGCCCCGTCGACCACCGACAGCGTCGGGTAGCCGTACACCCGCTGGTACGGATCGACCACGCCGGTTTCCGGGCTGTCTCCGATCGCGGCGCCCCCGAGATAGTGCGCGGTCAACGGGATGTTGAACAGTTCGCCCCACGTGCCGCCTGCGACGCCACCGATCTTCGCGGCAACCCGGCGGCTCACGTCGTTGCCGACCGGGATCCACGTGGGGTTCGGCTCTCCGTGCCCCTGCTTGCTCGTTACCCGCCACACGCCGAGCTTCGTCCGTTTGGTGAACGTCGTGATCGAGTTGTCCAGGTGCTGCATCACCAGCATGATCATCGTGCGCTCGCTCCAGCGGTGGACGATGAGCATTCGCAGCGTGCCGAGTGGGTTCTTGACGAACTGCACGAAGAACTGCGCCCAGCGCGGCACGTTAGTGCCCTGTGGTCCCGACCCGTCGGTCATCAGCGTCTGCAGCATGCCCATCGCGTTTAAGCCCTTGCCGTAGCGGACGGGCTCGATGTGGGTGTCGGATGTCGGATGGATCGATGAGGTGATCGCGACGCCATGCGTGAGGTCCATATCGGAGGGCACCGTGAAGCGCGCCGCACCGACGATCGACTCCGAGTTAGTCCGGGTGAGCACGCCGAGTCTGTCGGAGAGCTTGGGCAGCTTGCCCTTGTCGCGCATCTTGAACAACAGTTTCTGCGTATTGAAGGTGCCCGCGGCAAGCACGAGGTGGGACGCGGTGAACGACTTCTTCTTCCGACGCAGCCACCGACCGGTGACGACGGTGTCGACGCGCCACGTTCCGTCGGGCCGCTGCTCGAATCCGGTCACCGTCCGCATCGGAAACACCTGCGCTCCAGTGCTTTCCGCCAGGGCGAGGTAGTTCTTCACCAAGGTGTTCTTGGCGCCGTAGCGACAACCCGTCATGCACGAGCCGCACTCGATGCACCCGGTCCGTTCCGGGCCGGCCCCGCCGAAGTACGGATCGGCCACCGTCTTCCCGGGCGTCTTCTCTCCGTCCTGTCCGAAGAACACGCCGACGGGTGTGGGCACGAACGTGTCGCCGACACCCAGATCGTCGGCGACCTCTTTCATGATCTTGTCGGCATCGGTGAACGTCGGATTCTCGACGACGCCGAGCATGCGCTGCGCCTGGTCGTAGTGCGGCATCAACTCGGCGCGCCAGTCGGTGATCTGTGACCACTGCTTGTCGGCGAAGAAGGGCTCCGGCGGCACGTACAGGGTGTTGGCGTAGTTCAGTGAGCCGCCGCCGACGCCCGCGCCGCCGAGGATCATGACGTTGCGCAAGAGATGGATTCGCTGGATGCCGTACATGCCGAGTTTCGGCGCCCACAGGAACTTGTGCAGGTCCCACGACCTCTTGGCGAACTCGTGGTCAGCGAACCGACGGCCGGCTTCCAGCACGCCGACGCGGTAGCCCTTCTCGGTCAGGCGCAGCGCGGTGACACTGCCGCCGAATCCCGAACCGATGATGAGAACGTCGAAGTCAGGCTCCATCCAGCAAGTATGGACGTGCCCCGCGAGAAGACGCAAAGACACCCGACACGCCGATCACGGAGGAACTTTTGCGTCTGTTCGCGCGTCGGATCAGGAGCCGACGGCCAGGCCGACCTTCTGGAACTCCTTGAGGTCGCAGTAGCCGGCTTTGGCCATGGACCTGCGCAATCCGCCGACGAGATTCAGTGAACCGAACGGGTCGTCTGACGGACCGCCCAGCACCTGGCGCAGCGGCGGACGTTCACCGACCGCGACCTGAAGCAGCGCACCGCGCGGCAGCGACGGGTGTGCGGCCGCAGTCGGCCAGAACCATCCGTCGCCCAGCGCCTCGGCCGACGCGGCCAGTGGCGTGCCGAGCACCACCGCGTCGGCACCACATGCGATGGCCTTAGCCAGCTCGCCCGAGGTGTGGATGTCGCCGTCGGCCAGCACGTGCACGTAACGTCCGCCGGTCTCGTCGAGGTATTCGCGGCGCGCGGCCGCGGCGTCGGCGATCGCGGTGGCCATCGGCACGCTGATGCCCAGCACCTCGTCGCTGGTAGTGACCCCGCTGGTGCTGCCATAGCCGACGATGACGCCCGCGGCCCCGGTGCGCATCAGGTGCAGCGCGGTCCGGTGATCGAGCACCCCGCCGGCCACAACCGGGACGTCGAGTTCGGCGATGAACGTCTTGAGGTTGAGCGGCTCGCCGTCGCGGGCCACGCGTTCTGCGGACACGATGGTGCCCTGGATCACCAGCAGATCGATCCCGGCCTGGACAAGCACGGGCGTCAGCGAACGCGCATTCTGCGGGCTGACCCGCACGGCGGTGATCACGCCCGCCTCGCGGACGCGGGCGATAGCACTGCCGAGCAGGTCGGGGTCCAGCGGCGCGGCGTGCAGTTGCTGTAGCAGCCGGATCGCCGCCGACGGTTCGGGCTCCTTCTCGGCGGCCTCTATAACCTGGGCGATCTTCGCCTCGACGTCGGCATGCCGGCCGATCAGGCCCTCTCCGTTGAGGATCCCCAGTCCGCCGAGCCGACCCAACTCGATCGCGAACTCCGGCGACGCGAGCGCGTCGGTGGGGTGCGCGACGACCGGGATCTCGAACCGGTAGGCGTCGAGCTGCCAGGCGGTGGACACGTCTTTCGACGAGCGGGTACGCCGCGACGGCACGATGTTGATGTCGTCGAGCTCATAGGTGCGGCGGGCGGTGCGGCCCATGCCGATCTCGACCATGTCGCGCATGACTACTGGCTCTTATTCTCTTCGCGCAAGCGGCTCATCGGTGCCTTATTCTCTTCGCGCAAGCGGCTCATCGGTGCCTTTTCTCTTCGCGCAAGCGGCTCATCGGACCCTGCTTTCAGCGCGCGTAATAATTCGGCGCTTCGACGGTCATCGTGATGTCGTGCGGATGGCTTTCCTTCAGCCCCGCCGCGGTGATCCGGACGAACTGCGCGTGCTGCAGATGCTCGATCGTGGCCGACCCGGTGTAGCCCATCGCCGCCCGCAGGCCGCCGGTGAGCTGGTGGATGACCGTGGCCAGCGGGCCGCGGAACGGCACGCGGCCCTCGATGCCCTCGGGCACCAGCTTGTCCTCCGAGAGCACGTCGTCCTGGAAGTAGCGGTCCTTGGAGAACGACTTGTTCTCGCCGCGTCCGCGCATAGCGCCGAGCGATCCCATGCCGCGGTAGCTCTTGAACTGCTTGCCGTTGACGAAGATCAATTCGCCGGGCGCTTCGGCGGTGCCGGCCAGCAGCGACCCCAGCATCGCCGTCGACGCGCCGGCGGCCAGCGCCTTGGCGATATCGCCGGAGTGCTGCAGCCCGCCGTCGGCGACCACCGGTACGCCGGCCGGCCCGCAGGCCGCGACGGCCTCCAGGATCGCGGTGATCTGCGGCGCACCGACGCCGGCCACCACACGGGTGGTGCAGATCGAGCCGGGCCCCACGCCGACCTTGACCGCGTCCGCACCGGCGTCCACCAGCGCAGCGGCGCCGGCGCGGGTGGCGACGTTGCCGCCGATCACCTCGACGCGCTCGCCGGCTTCGGCCTTGAGCTTGCCGACCATCTCCAACACCAGTCGGTTGTGCGCGTGCGCGGTGTCGACCACCACCACGTCGACGCCCGCATCCACGAGCGTCATCGCGCGCACCCAGGAGTCGTCACCGGTGCCGACGGCGGCGCCGACCAGCAACCGGCCGTCGCTGTCCTTGGTGGCCAGCGGGTGCTGCTCGGTCTTGACGAAGTCCTTGACCGTGATGAGCCCTGTGAGCCGTCCGTGACCGTCGACGATCGGCAGTTTCTCAATCTTGTTGCGCCGTAACAGTCCCAGGGCTGCGTCGGCGGTGACGCCCTCACGGGCGGTGATCAGCGGCGCCTTGGTCATCACCTCCGACACGCGCTTGGCCTGGTCGACCTCGAAGCGCATGTCGCGGTTAGTGATAATGCCGACCAGCGAACCGTTGTCGTCGACAACGGGCAGACCCGAGATCCGGAACCGCGCGCACATCGCGTCGACCTCGGCCAGCGTGTTGTCCGGCGAGCACGTCACCGGGTCGGTGACCATGCCCGCCTCCGACCGCTTCACCATCTCGACCTGGCCGGCCTGTTCGGCGACCGATAGGTTGCGGTGCAGTACGCCCATGCCGCCCGCCCGGGCCATCGCGATCGCCATCCGGGCCTCGGTCACGGTGTCCATCGCCGAGCTGACCAACGGCACCTTCAGCCGGATTCGCTTGGTCAGCTGACTGGAGGTGTCCGCGGCGCCGGGCACCACATCGGAGGCCGCCGGCAGCAGCAGGACGTCGTCGAACGTCAGGCCCAGCATCGCGACCTTGTGGGGGTCGTCGCCACCGGTTGGCACTGAGCTGTCGACCGGGACGGCGGCAGCCGAATTCACCGTGGTACGGCCGTCTGTGATCGACATCGCGAGGCCTCCATCGGTGCAGGGCTAGGTGCCCATCCTATCGGCATCGACCGTATCGCCGTGCCCGGTGACACCTCCGCCGGAGGGTCCAATCCGCTGGCGAAATGTCGGACCGGCTGCGTACTGTAGAGGCGTGCGCGACCACCTCCCCCCGGGTTTGCCACCTGACCCGTTCGCCGACGATCCGCTGGATCCATCGGCGGCGCTGGACGCTATCGAACCGGGCCAGCCGCTCGATCCCCAAGAGCGCACCGCAGTAGAAGCCGACCTGGCCGACCTCGCGGTGTACGAGGCGCTGCTGGCGCCCAAGGGAATTCGCGGTCTGGTGGTGTCGTGCGACGAGTGCCAACAAGACCATTACCACGACTGGGACATGCTGCGCGCCAACCTGCTACAGCTGTTGGTCGACGGCACCGTGCGGCCGCACGAACCGGCGTACGATCCAGAGCCTGATACGTACGTGACCTGGGATTATTGCCGCGGCTACGCCGACGCCTCGCTGAACGAGGCCACGTCGGATTCCGACGGATACCGCTGACCGTCAAACTCTAGCGAGGGGTCTCCGGCTTCGTCGGCTGCTCCGGAGTCGTCATCACCACTGATGTCGGCACGGTGGCGGGTGGCTGGGTTGTCTTCGGCGTCGGCGGCGCCGGAGCCGCCGACGATGTCGCGGCGGGCGCCGTAGTCACGGTCGTCACAACTGCCGGTGCCTGTGAGGTGGTCACGGTGACGGGCGGCGCAGCCGCCGTGGTGGTCTCTCTGAAGACCGGCGGCGGCGCCGACGCGCTCGTCGCCGGAGCCGTCGGCGAGGGAGCTGTTGCCGTGGGCGATGGAGCCGTCGGCGTCGGCGTGGGCATGGTGACTGTCGACGTGCGCGACGGAGTCGTCGGCGTCGGCAACGAACTCGTCGGCGTCGGGAGCGAACTGGTCGGCGTGGGCAATGATGTCGACGTCGGCGTCGTCTGGATCGTCGTCGACACCGTCGTCTCGATCGTCGTCTGCGTGGACGTCGGCGTGGTAGTGGCCTCGATCACGGGCACCTGCAAGAATGTCAGCGGCGAGGACGGGAGCGGCGGCATCGGTTCGCCCGGGGGCGGCAACGTCGCCTCGGGATCTCGCTGAATCACCTTGACGGTCAACGCATTATATTGCTCGACGAGTTGCTGTTTGTCTTGCGTGTTGTCCACGCTCTGCACTGTGGTGGACAGAGTGACCAGCCGCTGCTGCGCCTGGTCCCACTGGCCCTGCTGAACCAGCTGCTGCACCTGTGCCAGCTCCGTCTGCGCGGCCAACATGACCGCGTCGTTACGGGACTTCTGCGCCTCACCGAACAACATGGTCCGCAACCCGTAGAGCGCATCGCCCGGCGCGGCGTTGTAGACAACGGCGCCGAAGCCGCCGAGGCACAACACCGCGGCCGCCGCCGCGCCAACCACCGTCAACCCGAAACGATTGCGGCGCAACGGCTTATGTGCATTTTCCAGCGCGGCGGACGCCTGCGCCAGCGTGACCACGTGAGCATCCGGCCGGCTGCGGACGTCATCGCGCCAGGCGCCCAGCATCGAGGACAACGGATCCACCGACGACATCCGCGCACCGGAGGCCAGCGCGTCGACGAAACGGTCGGTGCGCATGATCGCGTCGAGGTTGGGGTCGAATTCAGACATAGTCTCGCCTCGCCCCGATGATTTCTTCCCGCAACCGGGTCAGCGCGCGGTGCTGCGCAACTCGCACGGCGCCTGCAGAGCTGCCGACCGCTAGGGCGGTCTCGTCCGCACTGAGGCCCACGACCACGCGAAGAATCAGGATCTCGCGCTGCTTCTCCGGCAGGACAGCCAGAAGCTCGTTCATCCGCGCCGACGATTCGGCGTCAAGGGCCATCTGCTCCGGCCCGGCCTCGAACGTGGCGCGCTCGGGGACCTGGTCGGTGGGCTCGGCGCGGTTACGGCCGACCGCACGGTGGGCGTCAGCCACCTTGTGGGCCGCGATGCCGTAGACGAATGCCAAGAAGGGCCTCCCCTGGTCCCTGTAGCGAGGCAACGCCGTGATGGCGGCCAAGCACACCTCCTGAGCGACGTCGTCAGCTGAAAGACCGCTGCGTTCGGCCGTCCCCAGCCTCGCGCGGCAATACCGCACCACGATCGGACGAACGATCTCCAGCACTTCGCGGAGCGCACCCCGGTCCCCCGCCACCGCATTAGCAACGACAGCATCGAGGCGATCTCCCGAATCTGTCATCGAAGACGACGTCCTAAACGTTACGAGCCGAGTGCTTCTCGGCGACACACCGACAATAACGATCGAACAACATTCAACGCCGTCAGCGGCGCCAAACGCCCCCGGCGCGGCGCACGGCCTCGGCACACGCTTCGCGGATCGCGATCACGTCACTTGTCTTCCTGCCAGTGCTGCCGATGTCGGCGAGCAAACTGGCCGCCGCCCATTGCAGGGGCACGAGCCGCAAGGCGTCCGTCGCGGAAAGCGCATCGTCGGCGGCAGACCTGGCCTCGGTGGTCCGGCCAGCGCTGCACAGCGCGGCGGCGTGGACCACCTGCGTCTTCACCCGGTGACGCGCGGAGGGCTGTCGGGCCGCCAGCTCCACCGCCCGCTGGGCCTCACGCACAGCCTCGTCGCCGTTGCCCTGGACCATCGCCAGCTCCGCGGCGACCCATTGCCAACGCAGTGGCAACCGCGCCGGCGCTGATGACGCATCCAGCGTTGTTCTGGCGCGGTCGAGAAGCGCCGCCGACGCCGCGAAGCGGCCGACGCCCAACGCGTCTGCCGCGAGCCCGAGCAGCGCGTCGACGGTGGCTTCCTGGTCGGAGGCGGCCAGTGCCAGTGCGCGCCCGTCCCAGCGCCGTGCCTCATTGTGACCGCCGAGCTGCCGGAGAAAGGACGCGTGTGTGCTGTGGGCCAGCGACGCCAGCGGGCCGTTCGCGACGTCGCGTCGCAGCGCGGCCAGCTCCGCTGTCGCGCTGGCGTAGCGCCCCTGTCCGCCGGCCGCGACGGCCCGCAACCACCGCTCGTACGGTGTGGACGCGACCGGCAGCGGCCATCGTCCCGGATCGTCACCGAACGCGACAGCGGTCAGCGGCGAAATGTCAGCCATGAACCACCAAGGGCCTCACAGAGATTGGTTAACAGTTTGTGGTGAGGATGTTAACGCCATGTCAACTGCCTACTGGGTGCGATGAATTCCGGCGCGACACAGCGTCAGCCGAACTGCAGAAATCTGTTGAGCTCGAGCGCGCCGAGGCCCTGAATACTACTTTCTTCGTTTCCAATGGGTCGCAACGATGAACGTGATGTAAATTCCGGAGCTGCCGTTATGCGGTTGCACACAGTACGTAGCTATTGACGGACTTTCGTAAGCACCCCTACCTTGACTGCACGAGTAGTCATCGGCGACATGTTCTCGGATCCGTTCCACAACTCACCGTCCAATCGGGTCGCGTAAGGAGGGCCCAATTGGACTCGGCGAGAGGGGTTTTCCATGCCACAGCCCGAACAGCTACCCGGGCCTAACGCGGATATCTGGGATTGGCAGATACAGGGTCTCTGCCGCGGTGTCGATTCGTCGATGTTCTTCCATCCTGATGGGGAGCGCGGACGTGCGCGCATGGCGCGTGAGATGCGGGCCAAGGAAATGTGCCGCCGCTGCCCGGTGATCGCCCAGTGCCGCGCGCACGCGCTGGCCGTCGGCGAGCCCTACGGCATCTGGGGCGGACTGAGTGAGTCCGAGCGCGAACTTCTGCTGAAGCGGGGCATCCGCCGCACCGCATAAGCGCCCAAAAGACGCGAAAGCGCCCGACACGCCGCGAGCGTGCGGGCGCTTCTGCGGTCCCCTGCTTGCGCGGGCTCGCAGCGTAGTGAGCGTGGCCGCGCTGGTAGACAGGGTGCTAGCACGTCTCCTGCTACAAATCGCCCTCAGTCGCCGTAATGCCACGGCAAGTGGAAGAAGTAGATGTTTCACTGAAGCGAAGGAGCGCTTCATGATCGCCACCGCGGATGCCGTCATCATCGGAGCCGGAGTCGTCGGCTCCTCCACGGCCTTGGAGCTGTCCCGACGTGGCCTGGACGTCCTCGTGGTCGATAAGGCCGGTGGCGCCGGCATGGGATCGACCAGCGCATCCAGTGCCATCATCCGGTTCAACTACTCGACCTGGGAAGGTGTCGCCGCTTCGTGGGAATCGAAGTTCCGCTGGGAGGAGTGGGAAGAGCACCTCGGCTACCGGGATCCCAACGGATTGGCCCGGTTCCATCGGTGCGGCAAGATCCTTCTCGACGTCCCCGTAATCCCACAGCCGCGGATGATCGACCTCTTCGACCGCGCAGGTATCCCCTATGAGGTGTGGGACGCCGAAATGCTGGCGAAACGAGTGAGCGGCATCGACACCGGTTCCTTCTACCCGCCCAAGCGAGTGGATTCGGAGGAGTTCTTCGAAGACCCGCACAGCGACCTCGGAGCTCTGTACACCCCCGACGGTGGCTACGTCGACGACCCGCGCCTCGCCGCTGCCAACCTCGCGGCGGCGGCCGCGCACCGGGGTGCCCGCTTCGCTTTCCGCCGCCAGGTCAGTTCAATCGGCCGCGTCGGCGATGTGTGGCGCGTGGCGATACAGGGACAGGAATCGATTGAGGCACCCATCGTCGTGAACGCAGCCGGCCCGTGGTCCAGCGCCGTCAACACGATGGTCGGGGCCACAGCCGATTTCACGGTCAGAGTGGCTCCAATGCGCCAAGAGGTGCACCATGTCCAGGCGCCTCCTTCCCTCCGGGCCTCGGACGCCGACTTCCCTGCAATCGGCGACTTGGATCTGGGCATCTATGTCCGGCCCGAATCGGGCGGCAACATGCTTGTCGGCGGCACCGAGCCAGAGTGCGACCCGCTTGACTGGATCGAAGACCCGGATGCGGCCAATCTGAACCCGACGGTGGACCGGTACGAGGCTCAGGTCACCCGCGCCGCTCGGCGCTTCCCCGAGATGACCGTCCCGAACCGGCCGAAGGGCATCGCCGGCGTGTACGACGTCGCCGAGGATTGGACGCCGATTTACGACAGGACGGCTCTGCCGGGGTTCTATGTCGCAATCGGTACGAGTGGGAATCAATTCAAGAATGCCCCCATCGTCGGCTCCATCATGGACCGGGTCATCGACGCCGTCGAGAACGGCCGCGACCACGACAACGACCCGGTCCACTACACATGCCCGCGCACTGGTCACAACCTCAACCTCGGCTCGTTCTCACGGAAGCGCGAAATCAATCCCGACTCCACCGGCACGGTGATGGGATAGGCACGATAGCCGGCCGGTTGCGGGAGGCGCCACAAGACCGCAAATCCTCAGTTGGTTCACCCGCTTCGCCGCGACACATAAACCTCTGTGACGACACGCCGAGAAAACCCGCAGGGGCTTCAATCTCGAGGAGTCGGGATGCGTTTGGCGCCTCTAGTGAGCGTGGCCGTGGTGATGACCGTGGTGGTCGTCCTCTTCCTCGGCCGGCTTCTCCACCACCGCGGTCTCGGTGGTGAGGATCATCCGCGCGACCGACGCGGCGTTGAGCACCGCGGACCGAGTGACCTTGACGGGATCGATGACGCCGTCGGCGACCAGGTCGCCGTACGTGAGGGTCGCCGCGTTCAGCCCATGGCCCTTCTGCAATTGTGCGACCTTGTTGACCGCCACCGAGCCGTCAAGGCCCGCGTTCGCCGCGATCCAGTACAGCGGAGAGCTGAGCGCGCCGGCGAACACGTCGACGCCGTGCGCCGCGTCGCCCGACAGACGTGACTTCAAGTCGTCGAGCGCGCCCTGGGCGTGCACCAGCGCCGAGCCACCGCCGGCGACGATGCCCTCTTCGACCGCGGCCTTGGCCGCC
The DNA here is from genome assembly GCA_963744085.1 of uncultured Actinomycetota bacterium. Classification (GTDB taxonomy): domain Bacteria; phylum Actinomycetota; class Actinomycetes; order Mycobacteriales; family Mycobacteriaceae; genus Mycobacterium. The sequence continues at coordinate 326,709 of CAVUSK010000002.1, read as the reverse complement.
GCGACCGCGTCCTCGACGCTTTCCTTGCGCTCTTTGAGAGCGGTCTCCGTCGCGGCGCCGACCTTGATCACCGCCACGCCGCCGGACAGCTTGGCCAGCCGCTCCTCGAGCTTCTCGCGATCCCAGTCGGAGTCGGTGGTCTCGATCTCGGCACGCAGCTGATTCGCTCTCGCCTCGATGGCCTCCTCAGAGCCTGCACCCTCGACGATCGTGGTGGCGTCCTTGGTGACCACGATCCGCCGGGCCGTGCCCAGCACCTCGAGCCCGACTTCGCGCAGCAGCAGGCCGACGTCCGGGTTCACCACCTGGGCACCCGTCACGACGGCGAGGTCCTCGAGGAACGCCTTGCGGCGGTCACCGAAGAACGGCGCCTTGACCGCGACGGTCTTCAGCGTCTTGCGGATCGCGTTGACCACCAGCGTGGACAGCGCCTCACCCTCGACGTCCTCGGCGATGATCAACAGCGGTTTGCCCGACTCCGCGACCCGCTCCAGCAGCGGCAGCAGATCGGGCAGCGAGCTGATCTTGTCGCGGTGCAAGAGCACGTAAGCGTCTTCGAGAATGGCTTCCATCGCGTCGAAGTCGGTGATGAAGTATGCCGACAGGAAGCCCTTGTCGAACTGGACGCCGTCGGTCACCTCCAGCTCGTTGTTCATCCCCGACGATTCCTCGACCGTGACGACGCCGTCGTGACCGACCTTGGTCATCGCCTCGGCGACCATCTCCCCGATCTGCTCGTCGCGAGACGACACCGTGGCGACCTGTGCGATCGCAGTCTTTTCGGTGACCGGAGTGGCCGAGGCCAGCAGCGCGTCGGACACGGCGTCGGCCGCCTTGCCGATGCCTTCACCGAGCGCGATCGGGTTCGCGCCGGCGGCCACAAGCCGCAGCCCGCCCTTCACCAGCGCCTGTGCCAGCACGGTCGCGGTAGTGGTGCCGTCTCCGGCGACGTCATTGGTCTTGGTCGCTACCGACTTGACCAGCTGCGCGCCAAGGTTCTCGAACGGGTCCTCCAACTCGATCTCGCGGGCGATCGTCACCCCGTCATTGGTGACCGTCGGGCCGCCGAACGCCTTGGCCAGCACCACATGCCGACCGCGCGGCCCGAGCGTGACCCGCACGGTGTCGGCGAGCTTGTCGACACCGGCCTCCATCGCACGCCGCGCGGTCTCGCTGTATTCAATCTGTTTGCTCATCTGACTCCCTACGGCGCCGTCTGCTCTTCGCGCAAGCGCTCATCGGCGTGAACCGCCCCGGAAATCCGCCGCACGTAACGGTGGATCGCCGGGGCGGGAACACGGGCGCTTACTTGTTAACGATTGCCAGCACGTCGCGGGCGGACAGGATCAGGTACTCCTCGCCGTTGTACTTGATCTCGGTGCCGCCGTACTTGCTGTAGATCACGGTGTCGCCCTCGGACACATCCAGCGGGATCCGCTTCTCACCGTCCTCGTCCCAGCGGCCTGGGCCAACTGCGACAACGGTGCCTTCCTGCGGCTTCTCCTTGGCGGTGTCCGGGATGACCAGACCGGACGCGGTCGTGGTCTCGGCCTCGTTGGCCTGGACGAGGATCTTGTCCTCGAGTGGCTTGATCTTCACCTTCGCCACGATGTGAGTCCTCCACTTATCTGGTCCGGGCATTCCCGGACCTGGTCGGCATTACTAGGTATCGGCACGCGCCACCGCCGCTGCGCCGTCGTCGCGGGTGCCGACCCAGGAGGCAGCGCGCCTGCCACCTAGCACTCTATACATGCGAGTGCTAGCACTCAAGCACACCCTAGAACACCTGCGATGTCACCACCGGGAGACCCGGATCGGCGGCGGCTGCCAGCGCCGACGGCCGCGCGCCCGCGGCGATCAGGTGCGCCGCAAGCGACGCGATCATCGCACCGTTGTCGGTGCACAGCCGCGGGCGGGGTACTCGCAGCGTGAGCCCGGCCGCAGCACACCGCTGTCCGGCGAACTCGCGCAGCCGTGAATTCGCCGCCACCCCGCCGGCGATGAGCAACGTGTCGACGTCGAGGTTGATAGCCGCCCGGACCGCCTTCGCGGTCAGCACGTCGGCGACCGACTCCTGGAAACCCGCCGCGACGTCAGCGGGCGAAAAGTCCGGGTGGCGTTGCACGTAGCGGGCAACCGCCGTCTTCAGCCCGGAGAAACTGAACGAGTACGGGTCGCCCCGCGGGCCTGTCATGCCGCGGGGGAACACCACCGCCTGCGGGTCGCCGGTGCGGGCCAAATCGTCGAGCGCCTTGCCGCCCGGATAACCGAGCCCCAATAGCCGCGCCACCTTGTCATAGGCCTCGCCCGCCGCGTCGTCCACGGTGCTGCCCAGCTCGATCACCGGCTCGCCTAACGACCGCAAGTGCAGCAGGTTGGTGTGCCCGCCGGACACCAGCAGGCCGATGCACTCGGGCAGCGGGCCGTGCTCGTAGACGTCGGCGGCGAGGTGACCGCCGAGATGGTTGACGGCGTAAAACGGCACGTCCCAGGCCGCCGCGTACGCCTTCGCGGCTGCGACGCCGACGAGCAGCGCTCCGGCCAGACCCGGTCCGATGGTCGCGGCGACCGCGTCGGGCCGCTGGATCCCGGCGACGGCCAGGGCTCGTCGCATCGTCGGGCCGAGCGCCTCCAGATGAGCGCGCGACGCGATTTCGGGTACTACTCCGCCGAACCGTGCGTGCTCGTCGACGCTGGACGCCACCTCGTCGGCCAGCAGCGTGACGTCACCCGACGAGCTGAGCACGGCGATGCCGACACCCGTTTCGTCGCAAGAACTTTCGATCGCCAGCACGGTCCTCACTCGGGTTGTCTCCTCGCTCCGGTCGGGGTGCTGTCCCGCCGCATCGTGTAGGCGTCCGCGCCGCTCACCCGGTAGTACCTCTTGCGAAGGCCGACCTCGACGAACCCCGCGCTGCGGTACAGCCCGATCGCCGGCGCATTGTCGGTGCGCACCTCCAGGAAGACCGCGCCGCCGTCGGCGGAGTCCAGCAGCGCGTCGAGCAGCCGACGTCCGATGCCCTGGCCTTGGAATGCGGGGTCGACGCCGATGGTGTGGATCTCGTAGTCGTGGGGCGGCAGCAATCCGAGCCGGGCGATGCCGGCGTAGCCCACCAACTTCTCACCGCTCCCCGCGTCCGCCGTCGTACGCGCAGCGACGTAGTGGTTGTGCTTGCCTGCGAGTTCAGCCAAGAACGCCGACGCCGGCCACGGATCGTCGCCGTTGAACAGCTGTGCCTCCAGCTCGGCGCAGCGGGCGGCGTCGGCGCGCGCGAGTCGGTCGAGTGTGACGATCACTGCGTCACCGCTCCACGTTCGGCCAGGGTCTTGGCGTCCGGACGCCTCAGGTACAGCGGCACCAGCGGAGCCGGGTCGGCGGTCCAGTCGACGGCGCGCACGAGCCCTACCGGCGTCGGGTACGTCGCATCGAGGCGCGGCAGACCGAACATCTGAGCCACAGGGCCGGCGACGGCGGGCGCGCCGTCGCACGGAACGTCCGGGGGCGCATCGACGCCGGGGCCGTCGGTTCGGACCCCGTCGTGATAGCGCGCCCAGTACACCTCGCGACGGCGCGCGTCGGTGACCACCAGGACGTCGTCGCGCGTGCACACGCCGATCGCGTCGAGGCTGCACACGCCGTACACCGGAATGTCCAAGGCATGTCCGAGCGCGGCTGCCGTGGCCATGCCCACCCGCAGGCCGGTGAACGGCCCGGGCCCGCAACCGACCACCACGACGTCCACGTCAGCCATCGCGAGACCCGAGTCAGCAAGCGCGCCAAGCACATTCGGGGTGAGCGTTTCAGCATGCGCGCGCGCGTCGACCGTCACCCGCTGCGCCAACAGGTGCTCGCCGGCGTTGCGGCGCACCAGGCCCGCCGTGACCGCCGGTGTCGCGGTGTCCAGCGCCAACACGATGCTGTCGCCTCTTCGCGCAAGCGGCTCATCGGTGCTGTCGCCTCTTCGCGCAAGCGGCTCATCGGTGCTGTCGCCTCTTCGCGCAAGCCGCTCATCGGTGCTGTCGCCTCTTCGCGCAAGCGGCTCATCGGTCACGGTTGGCTCCACTGCCACGTCGCGGTCCGCACGTCGGAGTCGTCGGCGTAGCGCAGGCGGACGTCGAGATGGCGTTCGGAGAGCCGCTCGGCGAGACCCTCGCCCCACTCCACGACCACGACGGCGTCGGCCAGGTCGGTGTCGAGATCCAGCGAGTCCAGCTCCGCGAGCAGGTCGGCGCCGGTGTGCTCCAGCAGCCGATACATGTCGACGTGCACCATCGCCGGTGCGCCCGTCCGCCGGGCGCGATGAACGCGCGCCAACACGAACGTCGGGGAGATCACCGCTCCGTCGACGTCCATCGCATACGCAATTCCTTTGGCCAGCACAGTTTTTCCCGCACCAAGCGGTCCAGCGAGCACCACGACGTCGCCGGCCCGCAAGTCCGCGCCGAGGCGAGCGCCCAGCGTGAAGGTGTCTTCTGCAGTGGGCAGCGTCGCAGTACCGCTAGCCACTGCGGCGGACCTTCTCCCGAACCCGCCGCGCCAGCGCAACCAACTTCGACGGCGTCGCCCGCTCCACCAACCGCACGAGCGCGTCGTCGATGACCTCGGACTGCTCCAGCTCCACGAGGTGTCCTGCGCCGGGAACGACCACCAGCTCGCACTTGGGAAGTGCCGCCGCCATTTCTCGCGAATGGCCAACCAGCGTCAGCAGATCCCGGTCCCCGCAGGCGACCATCGTCGGAATCTTGGCCAATGCCTCCAGCCCGGCGCGCTCGTCGTGCACCTCCAGCGCATGCAGGAACTCGACCATTGTGTCGATCGGCGTCTCGTTAATCATCTTCTCGGAGAACGCCACCACGGCCGGGCTGACCTCTTCGCCGCCATACGCGGCGGTGCGCAGGATCGGGCTGATCAAAGACCGCGCCGAGCCGCGGGCCCGATGGACGAGTTTCGGCGAGTAGCGAGCGGCGAATCTCACCGCCTCCAGTGCCGGATTCTTCAGGATCTCCCCCAACGGCGACCGCGCGACGCCCTCGGCCGCCGTCGAGATCAGCGCTGCGCCGACGACGCGGGAGCCGTAGTGCTGCGGGAACTGCCGCGCGTGCGACAGGATGGTCATGCCGCCCATCGAGTGGCCCACCAGCACGACGGGCCCGCGCGGAACCACCACCGCCAACACGTCTTCCAGATCGCGACCGAGCTGCTCCACGGTGTACGTCTCGATCGGCGCGCGCCCGGATTGGCCGTGGCCACGCTGGTCGTAGAACACCATCCGGACCACCTCGCCCCACTCCTCTTCGAGACGAGCGCGCTGAAAGTGGTATGCGCCCATGCACATACAGAACCCGTGCGCGAAGACGACGGTCAGCGGAGCATCAGCCGGACCCACCTCCCTGACCGCCAGCGGCACACCGTCGGCGGTGGTCACCACACTGGCGCGGTCGAAATCCAGAAGCGTGAAATCCTCTGCGGCATGAGGATCGTCGACGGAATCGCGTTTGCGCATCGAACGGGCGGCGGACACACCGGCGACGGCGGCAATCGTCGCCAGCCCGGCAACGCCGGCCATCCAGCGTGGGTCCTTGATCCGCTCCCCGCGCGGCCGCTCGCCGCTGGCCAGCTTGGCGAGTCGCTCCGCGTTCTTCGACGCGGTTCGGGCAAGACGATCGTCGATAGGCCGCCGCCGCTTCGCCCGTCGCCTGGATGCCTTGTCATTCAACGGCTACGCCCCCGCGGTAGACGCGCGTGACCCGGCCGCGCGGACTGGTCACCACCTCGTAATGGATGGTGTCAAGCGCGTCGGCCCAGTCCTGCGCCGTCGGTTCCCCGGCCGTACCGGGACCGAACAAAATCGCGGTATCCCCCTCGCGCACACCGGTGTCGCCCGGACCCAGGTCGACGACGAACTGGTCCATGCAGACCCGCCCGACGTTGGGGCGCCGGACGCCGTTGATCATCACGTCGAAACGGCCGCTCAACCCCCGGTACACGCCGTCGGCGTACCCGATCGGCATCAGCGCCAGCGTCGTGTCCCGGTCTGCGACCCAGATGTGGCCGTACGAGACACCCTCACCTGCACGAACCGGCTTCACAAGTGCCACAGGGCATCTCAATGTCATTGCGGGAATCAGGCCCATCTGCCCGCGCTCCGGGATCGGGCTGAGCCCGTACACCGCGATGCCGGGCCGGATCAAGTCGAAAGCCAGGTCGGGCCGAGACATCGCCGCCGACGAGTTGGACAGATGCGCGATCTCGTAGTGCACACCAGCTGACCGCGCCTGTCCGAGCATGTCCGAAAATCGTTGCACCTGAAGATTGTTGGTGGGGTGGTCGGGATCGTCGGCATACACCATGTGCGACATCAACCCGCGCAGCCGGACCGTCTCGTCGGACTGGGCGCGCCGCAGCGCGTCGAGCATCGCCGGATATTCGGCTGCGCTGACGCCGTTGCGGTTCAGACCGGTGTCGATCTTCACCGTCACGGTCGCGGTCACGCCGGTGCGCCCGACCGCGTCGAGCAGCTCGTCGAACTGGCGCACGGACGACACCGCGATCTGCACGTCTGAGCGCAGCGCGGGTGCGAAATCGGTACCGGGCGGGTGCAGCCACGCCAGGATCGGCGCGGTGATGCCGTCGCGACGCAGCGCCAGCGCCTCGTCGATGGTCGCCACCCCGAGTTCGGTCGCGCCGGCGGCCAGCGCGGTACGGGAGACGCAAGTGGCGCCGTGCCCGTAGCCGTCGGCCTTGACCACCGCCATTACTTCGGCCGACCCCGAGCGATCGCGCAACACCCGGACGTTGTTGGCGATCGCGTCGAGGTCGATCACCGCCTCAGCCACGACGTTGGGCGTCAGCGGTGACATCTGTGGAACTGTCTGCATACTTTCACCGCTGCCGATTGTCCCAGAACGCGCCGAGCGCAAACGCCGCGAGACTACGGTTGTTGACGGATTTCGGCCGATTTCCGTACATAACCGTAGTCTCGGCGCACCGCACCGCACCGCACCGCGCCGGGCTGGGTTCAGTGCGCGAAGTGCTGCTGCGCGTTGAACTCGCCGCTGGGTTTGATCTCGTCCATGTGCTGGATCACCTTCGCCATGTCTTCGTACAGCGACCTGGCCAGGTCGGCGGAGAACCCTTCTCGCACCACGACACGCAGCACTGACACGTTTTCGGCCCCCTCGGGCATGGTGTACGCCGGCACCTGCCAGCCGAAGGACCGCAGGCCCGCGGACACGTCGAACTCCGTGTAACCGAAATCACCCGCCAGTCTGAACGCGACCACCGGGATCGCGGAACCGTCCGAGATCACCTCGAAGTGCCTGCTCTTTTCCAACTGGTCGGACAGCCAGCGCGCCGTCGACGACAGGCATCCCATGATCTGGGCGTAGCCCGCCCGGCCGAGCCGCAGGAAGTTGTAGTACTGCCCGACCACCTGGTTGCCGGGCCGGGAGAAGTTCAGCGTGAACGTGGGCATGTCGCCGCCGAGGTAGTTGACCCGGAACACCAGGTCATCGGGCAGCCAATCGCTGTTGCGCCACACCACGAACCCGATGCCCGGGTACGTCAGGCCGTATTTGTGGCCGCTGACGTTGATCGACACCACGCGCGGCAGCCGGAAGTCCCACTCGAGGTCGGGATGCAGGAACGGGACGACGAAACCGCCACTGGCCGCGTCGACGTGCACCGGGACGTCGTGGCCGCCGCCCGCCGCCAAATTGTCCAGCGCCGCGCAGATCTCCTTGATCGGCTCGAGCTCCCCGGTGTAGGTGGTGCCGAGGATCGCCACCACGCCGATGGTGTCCTCGTCGACGACGTCGAGCACCTGCTCCGGAGTGATCGTGTAGCGGCCCTCGGCCATCGGCAGGTACCGCGGCTCGACCTCGAAGTAGCGGCAGAACTTCTCCCACACGACCTGGACGTTGGAGCCCATGATCAGGTTCGGCGTGCGGGTCTTCCACTTGTCGCCCACCCGCTCCTTCCACCGCCACTTCAGCGCCAACCCGCCGAGCATGACCGCCTCGCTGGACCCGATCGTCGACACGCCGATCGCGCTCGACGGGTCGTCGTCACGCAGGCGCTCGGCGTGGAAGAGGTCGGCGACCATGCACACGCACCGCTGCTCGATCGCCGCCGTGGCCGGGTATTCGTCCTTGTCGATCATGTTCTTGTCGAAGGTCTCGGCCATCAGCTTCTCGGCTTGCGGATCCATCCAGGTGGTGACGAACGTCGCCAGGTTCAGCCGGGAACTGCCGTCGAGCATCAACTCGTCGTGAATGAAGCGGTACGCCGCATCCGGGTCCATCGACTCGTCCGGCAGCCGCAGCGTCGGGATCGGCGCGGTGGACAGCCGCCCGGTATACGCCGGGGCTATCGACGGCGAGGGGTGCGCGACACGGGGCATGGTGGTCCTTTCCTTGGGGCGGCTCTACAAACAGGCCAGGGCGGAGCGGATGTGGGCGAGGATGCGCGACGCCGACGTGGGCACCGGCACGGGACCGGGGTCGGCGGCCGACAGGTTCGCGGCGCGGGCGTGGACGAATGCGGCCGCGGCGACTGCCTCCACGGCGGGCAGCCCGGCGGCCAGCAGCGCGCCGATCATGCCGGAGAGCACGTCGCCGGATCCGGCGGTGGCCGCCCACGACGCGCCCGCCGGGTTCAGGTAGACGGTTCCATCGGGGGCGGCGATGACGGTGACGTTGCCCTTGAGCAGGACCGTCGCGCCGAACGCCTCGGCGAGCTTGCGGGTGGCGCCGACACGGTCGTCGCCGGGCGGTTCGCCTGCCAGCCGGGCGAACTCGCCCGCGTGGGGGGTCAGCACGGTCGGCGCGGAGCGCGACGCGATGGCGTCGGGGTGGGCGGCGAGGATGGTCAGCGCGTCGGCGTCGACGATCACCGGCAGGTCGGTGCCCAGCGCGAACCAGAGCGCGGCGGCGCCGGCCTGGTCCGTGCCGATGCCCGGTCCGACGGCCCACGCCTGCACCTTTCCCGCCGCCTCGGCGCTCGGCGAGGCGATCACCTCCGGCCAGTGCGAAAGTACTTGTGCTGCAGCACTTCCCGCGTACCTGACCATCCCCGAGGTGGCTGCTACGGCGGCGCCGGTGCACAGCACAGCCGCACCGGGGTAGGTAGCCGATCCGGCCAGGATGCCGGTGACGCCCTGGGTGTACTTGTCGTCTTTCGGTCCGGGCACCGGCCATCGGGCCGCGACATCGCCGGCGTCGAAGCCGAGCATGTCGGTGGGCGGCAGGGACAGCCCGATGTCGACGAGTTCCACGCGCCCGCAGTCGCCCAGCGCGTGCACGGGTTTGAGGCCGCCGAAGGTGACGGTCAGCACCGCGTTCACGTGCGGGCCGTCGGTCGCGCCGGTGGTCACGTCGGCGCCGCTGGGGATGTCGACGGCGACCACCGGGACGCCGGCCTCGTCGACAGCGGCGAAGATTTCCGCGGCCGCCGGCCGCAGCGGTCCGGAGCCGGATATCCCGATGACCCCGTCGATCACCAGATCTGTTGTGGCCGGGACGGATTCCACGATGCGACCGCCCGCGCGGGTGAATGCGGTAAGGCCCTTCTTGTGCGCCTTCTCCGGGTTGAGCAGCACGGCGGTGGCTTCCGCTCCGCGTCGGCGCAGAAACGTCGACGCCCACAGCGCGTCGCCGCCGTTGTCACCGGATCCGACCACCGCGCAGATGCGCCTGGCGGCCACGCCGCCGGTGCGCGCAGTCAGTTCGCGGGCGATCGCGATCGACAGCGGATACGCCGCGCGACGCATCAATGCCCCCTCGGGCATGCTCGCCAGCAGAGGCGCCTCGGCCGCGCGGATCGCGTCAGCGGAGTAGTAGTGCCGCATCAGCCCCCATTCGTGAGTCGCCCGCGCGCCAATACGTTACGCGCACAGCCTGGTGATGATGCTAGGTTGACGCCGTGGCGGCCCTGAGTGACATGGGCGGACAAACCGAGTTCTTCGGCCCGGTCGTCAAAGAGGCCGACGAGCCGGTCTTCCACGAGCGGTGGGAAGGCCGAGTTTTCGGCATGTTGTTTTCCGTGCAGCCGGTCCTCGGGCGCAACATCGATGCTTTCCGCTTCGCCATGGAGCGGCTTCCGCGCGCGGTGTACCTGTCCGGCTACTACCAGCGTTGGCTCGCCGGGCTGGAGCTACGGCTCGTCGAGGCCGGATACCTCGGCCCTGACGAGGTCGATGCCCGGATCGCGGGCCACACCGCGGAGGCCGGCGACCGTCGGGTGTCGGCGCTGCGCCGCGAAATCACTTCGCGCGCCCTGCGCTTGCTGCTTCGGCCGCAGCTTCCCCACTGGCTCGTCGGCCGCGTGCTTCCGCGAGTGTTGGGTAGCGGCCGCACTGCGCCAGAGCGTCAGCGCTTTTCGGTGGGTGATCGCATCCGGGTACGCGGCACCCGTGCGGAGGGCCACACCCGCCAACCGGGATATGTCACCGGCAAGCCGGGTCTGGTCGTCGCGCATCTGGGCTGCACGGTGTTCGCCGATGCCCACGCGGTGGGACGACGGGCACAACCACAGCATCTCTACACGGTCGCGTTCGACGCGGCCGATCTGTGGGGCGACGCCGCCGAGCCGGGAACCGAGGTGCGGGTCGACCTCTACGAGTCGTACCTGGATGCGCTGGAGGCTTTGGAGGTAACGTGAACGACCCCATCCCCGCGCGGGTGGTCGCGCTCGAAGCGCTGCTAGTGGAGAAGGGCATCGTCGATCCCCGCACCGTCGACAAGATCATCGAGCACTACGAGACCAACGTCGGTCCGCTCAACGGCGCGAAGGTTATCGCCCGAGCGTGGACCGACCCGGCGTATCGGCAGCGGCTGCTGCGCAATGGCACCGAGGCGATCGGTGAGCTCGGGTTCGGCGGTCCCGAAGCGCAGATGGTAATCGCCGTAGAGAACACCCCGACCGTCCACAACGTGGTGGTCTGCACGCTGTGCTCGTGCTACCCGTGGCCGGTGCTCGGCCTGCCGCCAGCCTGGTACAAGTCGACCGCCTACCGTTCGCGCATGGTGGCCCAGCCCCGAACGGTGCTCGCCGAGATGGGACTCGACGTACCTGCCGAGGTGCTTATCAGGGTCTGGGACAGCTCGGCGGACGCCCGCTACCTCATCCTGCCCGAACGACCCTTCGGCACAGAGGGTTTCGACGAGGCCGAGCTGGCGCGCCTGGTCACCCGCGACTCGATGATCGGCGTTGGCCGGGCGCGGTCGCCCGGCGAGGGCGATGGCTGAGACACCAGACCTGGGCGGCCCGATCTCTCCGCCCCGCACCAACGGAGAAATCATCTTCGATGCGCCCTGGGAGCGGCGGGTGTTCGGCCTCACCCTGGCGTTGTGCCATTCCGGCCAGTGCGACTGGGAAACGTTTCGCCAGAGGCTGATTCGGCGTATCGCGGACGACGGGGCGCGGCCGTACTGGCGAAGCTGGGCGGCTGCGTTCGAGGACGTGCTGGCGGGCTCTTCGATGGTCACGCGTTCTGAACTCGACGCCCGGCACCTCGAGTTGCTGCACCGGCCGCCGGGCCACGACCACTGATCGGGCCGAGCAGACGGTGCTGCACTACTGGCGCGCCATTGCGATGTTGAACCGGTCCTCCGGCGTGATGAGGTGATCGTGACCGTCGTCGCCGATGTCGATCTGCACCCAGGCGATCTCGCCGGTGAACTCGTTGCCGGTCGGCCCGTAGTCGGGCGACGCCGGTGAGCCGGTGTCCCTGCCGACGTCGCACGCCTCGTCGGCGGAGAAGCCCATCGGAATCGTTCGCTCGACGCGGCCCTTCCGACAGCCTTGCCGTCGTAGTACAGCGTGACGTCGCCGCCCTTGGCCAGTCCGCCGCCGTCGTAAGCGAACTCCATCCGCACCTGATGCGCCCCGGACGGGATCGGCTTGTCGGCCGCCACGATGAAGTACTCGATGCCGAAGAAGTTGTAGCAGTACTTCAGCTTGCCGTCGTGGGCGTAGAGACTCCAGCCGCCGACGCTGCCGCCCTGCGTGACGATCACGCCGTCGGCGCCGGACTCGGGCACCGTCACGTTCGCGGTCACCGAGTGGGACTTGTTCTTGATGTTCAGCACGCACGCCTCGCTGACCCGCATCCCGGAGAAGAGCAGCTGGCTGTTGCCGCGGATCAGCTGCGGCCGGCCGGCGATATCGGGGTTGATCCGCTCGAAGCCGCGGTCGTCGAGCGGCACGACGTTGTACTTGACCGCCTCGATCAGCCAGAGCCGTTGCAGCTCAGCAAGTTTCGGCGGGTTCGCGGCGACGAGATCGTGCGCCTGCGTCCAGTCGTCGGGCCCGTACAGCTCCCAGACGTCGTCGTCGAACGGCGGGCGGCGTATCGGCCTTCCACGGGGTGCGGTGCTTGGTCACCGCCGTCCAGCCCTCGTGGTAGATGCCGCGGTTGCCCAACATCTCGAAGTACTGGACGACGTGCGTCTCCGGCGCGTTGCCGTCGCGAAGCGTCGCCAGCATGCTGACGCCCTCCAGCGGTGCCTGCGCGATGCCGTTGACCGAGCGCGGCGCGGGCAGTCCGGCCGCCTCCAGGATCGTCGGCGCGACGTCGATGACGTGGTGGAACTGGTTGCGAACGGTCGCCCTTGTCCGTGAACCCGTTCGGCCAGTGCACGATCGTGCCGTTGCGGGTGCCGCCCCAGTGCGACGCGACCTGCTTGGTCCACTGGTACGGCGTGCACAGCGCGTGCGCCCAGCCGACCGCGTAGTGGTTGTAGGCATCCGGCGTGCCGAAGTCGTCGATCTTGCTCAGCAGGAACTCGGTGGTCTCGATGCCCGGCATGCCGTTGAGCGTGGTCATCTCGTTGAAGCAACCGTTCGAGCGTGCCCTCCGCCGACGCCCCGTTGTCGCCGATGATGTAGTAGACCAGCGTGTCGTCGAGGACCCCGAGGTCATCGATCGCGTCGACGACGCGGCCGACCTCGTGGTCGGTCTGCTCGAGGAAACCGGCGTAGATCTCCATCTGACGGGCGAGCACCGGCTTGAGCTCGGCGGGCATGTCGTCCCAGCCGGGGATCTCGTCGTGCCGCTTGGTCAGCTCGGCGTCCTCCGGAATCACGCCCAGCTTCTTCTGCTTCGCGAAGATCTTCTCCCGCAACGCATCCCAGCCCTCGTCGAACTTGCCCTTGTACTTGTCCGACCACTCCTTGGGCACGTGGTGCGGCGCGTGCGTGGCGCCGGGCGCGAAGTACATGAAGAACGGCTTGTCGGGCACCAGCGCCTTCTGCTGGCGCACCCAGGTGATCGCGTGGTCGGCGAGATCCTCGGTGAGCGTGTAGCCCTCCTCCGGCGTCTTCGGCGGCTCGACCGCCGTGGTGCCCTCGTACAGCCCGGGGTAGTACTGGTTGGCCTCGCCGCCGACGAAGCCGTAGAAGTACTCGAACCCCGAGCCCGGTCGGCCACTGGTGGAACGGGCCCGCGGGCGACACCTCCCACACCGGCACCTCGTGGCACTTGCCGAACTGCGCGGTCGAATAGCCGTTGAGCTTCAGGGTTTCGGCGATCGGCGCCTTGTCCTTGGGCCGGACGCTGTTGTTGCCCGGCGCCGAGGTGGCCATCTCGGTGATCGCGCCCATGCCGACCGAGTGGTGGTTGCGGCCGGTCAGCATCGCCTGGCGGGTCGGCGAGCACAGCGCGGTGGTGTGGAAGCGGTTGAGCTTCACCCCGTTCGCCGCCAGCCGCTCGGCGACCGGGGTGTGGCACGGGCCGCCGAACGCCGACGAGGCGCCGAACCCGACGTCGTCGATCAGCACGATCAAGCACGTTGGGCGCACCCGCGGGCGGTCGCAGCTGCGTGATCGGCGGGTACTTCGTGTTCGGATCCTTGGCGTCGTAGGTGGTCAGACCGACGTGCTTCGGATCGGGGATCGGCAGGGTGCCCCGCATGATCTCCGGATTGCCGCCGACAGATGAAGTAGCCATGCCCATCCCCTTCTTGACCGAGTGCGGTGACTGAGGCTACGCCGCGGGTGCACCGAAAACGGGCGATCATCACACGCCGATGGCACAGACAGCTCGCAGCGCGCCCATAGTTTGCCAACCTTTATGCCATCGTGTTGCAAATGTGACTGTTGTAAAGCAGTGTTCTCAAAGTGACTTGGACGCAATGATCGGCGCCCTCCCCCAACAGTTGAGGATCAGAGATGACTACGCATCCAGACCGTCGTAACTGGGCAATGGCCGTCCGAGCACTGGCGGTGTCCGTCGGCGTGCTCGCCGCCGCCGGACTGGGCGCGGCCCCGGCTCAGGCGGACAGCATCGGCGACACGTTCCTGTCCGCGCTGAACAATGCCGGCGTCAACTACAACGACCCCGGCAACGCCGTCTCCCTTGGGCAGTCGATCTGTCCGCTCCTGCAGCAACCGGGTGGGACGTTCGCCGGCGCTGCGTCGAGCATCGCCAACAACGGCATCTCGCCGGACATGGCGTCAATGTTCACCAGCATCGCGATATCGATGTACTGCCCGTCGATGGTGTCCTCACTCGCGAACGGCGACTGGCTCGAAAACGGTGGCATGCCCGCCCTTCCGTTCCAAATCCCGGGGCTGCCCGGTCAGTGAGAACCGCCCGCGCGAAGCCAGGGCTCGCGCCAACTCGGATGTCCCGCAAGCAGTTTGCCCGCTCCGGATGGACCCCACGAACCCGGCTTGTAGGACTCCACTGGGGGTGGTGCGTCCAGCAGCGGCTGCACGATGCGCCACGTCTCCTCGACGCCGTCCTCGCGGGTGAAGTGGCTGGAGTCTCCCTGCATCGCGTCGGACAGCAGCCGCTCATAGGGCTCGGGCGCTGCCCCGAGTTCCTCGGAGAAGATCAGCGAAAGATCAACCGTCCGTGTCTCGGTTCGCGCCCGGCTCTTTCGCTTGCATGACCAGGTCGGCACCCGGGCTGGGATCGATCCGCAAGATGAGCTCGTCGGGATCGGGCGCGAGCGACGAGATCGCCAGCTTGGGCGGGCGTTTGAAGATGACCCGGATCTCGGTGGCGCGCACCGGAAGTGCCTTGCCGGCCCGGATGAAGAACGGAACCCCCGACCAGCGCCAGTTGTCGATCTCCAGGCGCAGGGCGGCGAACGTCTCGGTCTGCGAGGCCGGCTTCACCCCGGCCATCGCTTGATACCCGTCGTACTGTCCGCGCACATAGTGCTTGGGGTCCACCGCCGGGATCGCCCGGAAAACCTCGACGCGCTTGTCGCGCTGCCCGTCGGCATCGGCTGTGCTCGGCGGCTCGGACGCGAACAGCCCGACGAGCTGCAGCAGGTGGTTCTGCACGACGTCACGCAGCGCGCCGACCGGGTCGTAAAAACCGCCGCGGTCTTCGACCCCGAAGTCTTCGGCCATGGTGATCTGCACGCACTGGATGCGGTCGCGGTTCCACAGCGGCTCGAAGATCGAGTTGGCGAACCGCAGGAACAGGATGTCCATGGCCGGTTCCTTGCCGAGGAAGTGATCGATGCGGAAGATCTGCCATTCGTCCAACACGCCCCGCAGCGAATCGTTGAGCGCCCGGGCCGATGCCAGGTCGTGGCCGAAAGGCTTCTCCACCACGACACGCGCCGCGCCGGTGAGGTTGGCGTGGGCCAGCCCCTCGACGACCCGGCCGAACAGCGACGGCGGGATCTCGAGGTAGAAGACAGGGTGGTGACGCCCTTCGATCGCCTTCGCCACGCGGTCATAGGTTTTCGCGTCCGCGAAGTCGCCTGACACCATCGAAAGGCGCGCCGCGAAGCGCTGAAACACGTCCTCGTCGATGTCTTCCCCGCTGTCCTCGACCGCTCGGCGGGCATGTTCGCGCAGCTCTACCACCGACCACTCGTCGAGGGCGACGCCGACGATCGGACAGTCGAGCATTCCGCGGCGCTCTAGCCGGTACAAAGAGCGAAAGGTCATCTTCTTCGCCAGATCGCCGGTGATGCCGAAGATCACCAGAACATCCGCCGCCGCGTTCGCCGGTGAGTTCACGGCTATTTCTTCTCGGCGTGGCCGCCGAACTCGCTGCGCATCGCCGACAGGATCTTGTCGGTGAACTCCCCGAGCTGCCGCGACTGGAACCTCTCGTAGAGCGACGTGGTGATGACGGCCGCCGGGACGCCCTCGTCCACCGCGGCGAGCACCGTCCACCGGCCTTCACCGGAGTCGGAGACCCGCCCGGTGAAGTCGTCGAGATCGGGCGAGCGGGCGAACGCGTCGGCGGTCAAGTCGACCAGCCACGACCCCACCACCGATCCGCGCCGCCACACCTCGGCCACCTCGCCGACGTCGATGTCGTACTGATAGGCCCACGGATCGCGCAGCGGCGTGGTCTCGGCGTCGACGATCCGGCTGACGTTGCCGGCATTGGCGTGCTTGATGACGCTGAGTCCCTCGGCGATCGCGGCCATCATCCCGTACTCGACGCCGTTGTGAACCATCTTCACGAAGTGGCCGGCACCGCTCGGTCCGCAATGCAGGTACCCGTCGGGAGCGGTGCCGTCCTTGCGCTTTCGGCTCGGCGTGGGCTCGGCACTCCCGGCGCCGGGCGCGATCGTCTTGAAGATCGGGTCAAGCCGAGACACCACCTCCGTCTCCCCGCCGATCATCAGGCAGTAGCCACGCTCGAGACCCCACACTCCGCCACTGGTCCCACAGTCCACGTAGTGGATGTTCTTCGACACGAGCCGCTTGGCCCGGGTGATGTCGTCGCGGTAGTACGAATTGCCGCCGTCGATCACGGTGTCACCGACGTCCAGGAGCGGAACGAGGTCGTCGAGTGTCGAGTCGACAATCGCCGCCGGAAGCATCAGCCACACGGCACGGGGCGTGTCGAGTTTGGCGACGAGATCCTCGAGCGACGTGGCTCCGGTCGCCCCTTCTCCCGCGAGTTCCTTGACCACGTCGGCGTTCACGTCATAGACCACGCAGCGATGTCCGTCCGCCGTGAGTCGCCGCACGAGGTTCGAACCCATTCGGCCCAGCCCGACCATGCCCAGCTGCATCGGTGTGTCAGTCGCCATGTGCCTATCTCATCACGCTGCCGCGAAGTAAAGCGCTGTTGAGCGCAACCCGAGAATGAACTGGGAGCTTGCTTTCGGCCCGGGGGCCTATTCGACGGTGACGGACTTCGCCAGGTTGCGCGGCTTGTCTACGTCGTAGCCGCGGGCCTGCGCCACGGACGCGGCGAATACCTGCAGCGGGATCGTCGACAGCAGCGGCTGGAAAAGCGTTGACACTGCCGGGATTTCGAACAGGTGGTCGGCATAGGGGCGCACGGTGTCGTCGCCTTCCTCTGCGATGACGATCGTGACCGCGCCGCGCGCCTGGACCTCGCGGATGTTGGACAGCAGCTTGGCGTGCAGCACCGCCGAGCCCTTCGGCGACGGCATCACCACGATCACCGGCAGGCCGTCCTCGATCAGCGCGATCGGGCCGTGCTTGAGCTCGCCGGCGGCGAACCCCTCGGCGTGCATGTACGCCAGCTCCTTGAGCTTCAGCGCACCTTCGAGCGCGACCGGGTAACCGACGTGACGGCCGAGGAACAGCACGGTCGACGACGTCGCGAACTGGCGGGCCACCGCCGCGAACGGCTCGATCTCGTCGAGCACGCGCGACACCAGCGCCGGCATCGCTTCGAGCGCGTGGTACTCGCGTGCCACTTCGTCGGGGTACTTGGTGCCGCGCGCCTGCGCGAGGGCCAGCCCGACGAGATAGTTGGCCGCGACCTGCGCCAGGAACGTCTTGGTGGACGCGACGCCGATCTCCGGCCCGGCGCGGGTGTAAAGCACCGCGTCGCACTCCCGCGGGATCTGGCTGCCGTTGGTGTTGCAGATCGCCAGCACCTTGGCCTTCTGCTCCTTGGCGTGCCGCACCGCTTCCAGCGTGTCGGCGGTTTCGCCGGACTGGGAGATCGCCACGACGAGCGTGCTGCGGTCCAGCACCGGGTCGCGGTAGCGGAACTCGCTGGCGAGCTCGACCTCGACCGGCAGCCGCGTCCAGTGCTCGATCGCGTACTTGGCCAGTAGCCCGGAGTGGTACGCGGTGCCGCACGCGACGACGAAGACCTTGTCGATCTCGCGCAGCTCCTGGTCACTGAGGCGCTGCTCGTCGAGCACGATGCGCCCGTTCACGAAGTGCCCGAGCAACGTGTCGGCCACCGCGGTGGGCTGCTCGGCGATCTCCTTGAGCATGAAGTACTCGTAGCCGCCCTTTTCCGCCGCGGACAGGTCCCAGTCGATATGAAAGGTGCGGTATCCGCCGACGTCCTGACCGGAGAAGTCGGTGATGTGGTAGCCGTCGGCGGTGATCACGACCGCCTGGTCCTGGCCGAGCTCCACGGCGTCGCGGGTGTACTCGATGAACGCCGCCACGTCGGAGCCGACGAACATCTCGCCGTCGCCGACGCCGAGCACCAGCGGCGTCGACCGCCTGGCCGCGACGATCGTTCCCGGATCGTCGGCATTGGCGAACACCAGCGTGAAGTGGCCCTCGAGCCGACGCAGCACGGCCAGCACGGACGCGACGAAGTCGCCTGCGGTGTCGCCCGAGCGATACTGCCGGCCGACGAGATGGACCGCGACCTCGGTATCGGTGTCGCTGCGGAACTCGACGCCCGCTGCCTCCAGTTCGTGACGCAGCTTCGCGTAGTTCTCGATGATGCCGTTGTGGACGACCGCGATCTTGCCGCTGGAGTCGCGGTGCGGGTGGGCGTTGCGGTCGGTGGGACGGCCGTGCGTCGCCCAGCGGGTGTGGCCGAGCCCGGAGCTGCCTCGCAGCGACGACGGATCCGCGGACTCGAGTGCCTTGTCGAGATTGGCGAGCCGTCCCGCACGGCGATGGACCGTCATCCCCCCGTTGCCGTCGAGTACGGCGACGCCCGCCGAGTCGTAGCCGCGGTACTCCATCCGGCGCAGTGCCTGCACGACAACATCGCAGGCAGGACGCTGCCCTACGTAGCCGACGATGCCGCACATAGGTCATCAGGGTAGTGCAGACGCCGGGATGGAGCCGCTCAGCTACGGTTCACCCATGGCCGGCACACGCAAGCTGTTCTCCGCGCTGACCCGCCGCGGTCCGCGCCGCGTTTTACGCGGTGACCTGGCCTTTGCGGGCGTGCCGGGGGTGGTCTACACCCCCGAAGCGGGCTTCAATCTGCCCGCCGTGGTGTTTGGTCACGAATGGCTCACAGGGGCCGATCGCTACCGGCGGACGCTGGAGCACCTGGCGTCGTGGGGCATCGTCGCCGCGGCACCCGACACCGAGCGCGCACTGGCGCCGTCGGCGCTGAACCTCGCCTATGACCTGGGTACCGCGCTCGACATCGTCACCGGGGTGCGGCTGGGGCCCGGGCAGATCAGCGTGCATCCGAACAAGGTCGGTCTGGCCGGGCACGGCTTCGGCGCGTCCGCCGCAGTTCTGGCGGCGGCGGGACGCTCGAGCGGGGACGGGCGCATCGTGCCAAAGACGGTCGCCGCGATCTTCCCGTCGGTGATCAGGCCGTCGGCGGAGCAGGCTGCCGCCGGGCTGACGATCCCCGGCCTGGTGCTGACCGTGAAGGGCGATCCGGTGACGCTGCGGTCCAACGCCGTCGAACTCGCGCGGGCATGGGACGGCGCGACGCTGCGCATTGTGGGTAAGGCGAAACCCGGGGGCCTGCCCGAGGGGCGGCGGATGGCCCGGGTGGTCGGCCTGCCGGGTGCCGACAGGAGCACGCAGAAGTCGGTGCGGGCGCTGCTGACCGGCTACCTGCTCCACATGCTGGTCGGGGACAAGACGTACCGCGATTTCGCCGACCCCGATGCCGAGCTGCCGAAGACCGAGTTTCCCGACCCCGACGCCGATCCCGCGGAGATCGAGGACAAGGTCGTCGCACTGCTCAAGCCCTGAATAGTCGGCGGACGGCACGCCCGTTGCCGGTCGGCGGGCCGCAGCACACGGCGGTCGGTATTCTCTTGCGGCGCAGGCGTTGCCGGCCGTTCGATGTCTGACATCGTGCTTGCGTACTCGGCGAGGATCTCGGCCAGTCGATCGTTGACGCCGGTCACTGGCCGGCCTGTGGTAGCTCGCTGGCGGCGATTTCACACGGTGTCGACGTTCCTTCCGCAGGCGGTTCCGGCGCAGGTGGCGGCGGGTCCGCGGCTTCCGGGGCCGGGGCTTCCGGAGCTGGGGCTTCCGGAGGCTCCGCCGGGAGCGACGGCGTTGCGGCGGGCGCGGCATCGTCGACGACGGTGTCAGGACTCGGATCCGGTTCGTCGCTGTGATCGTCTGCGTCACAATCGCTTTCGTCGTCACTCTTGTCGGCGGCCTCAGCCTCCTCCGGCGGATCGACCGGCGGATCGCCCACGGTCGGCGCGTCCACGGTTGGCGCGTCCAATTCGGGCTTGGCGGGAAGCGGGTTGTCACCGAGCCGCGGCAGCAGGCCCCGAAGGGCGTCGGCGACGGGCTGCGCCAGCCCGTCGAATCCGCTTGGTGACGAGGCCGGAAGGGCGGCCGGTGTCGGCGCGGTGGATGCCGCCGGGATACCGGCGGGCATGGCGGCCATCGCGGGTGCCGGCATCGCAGTAGGCGGTGAGTAGGACGCCGGCGGGGCCGACGGTGACGACGCCGGGGCAGACGGTGACGGCGCGGGCGCGGCGGTGGTCGTGGAGCCCGGATCGCGAGGCGCGGGCGCGTCGTCGTGAGGTGGCGGCGGGGCCGGTTCCGGCCCGAGGTCTCCCGGGACGTCGAACTTCACGGGCGCGGCGGTCACCCCGGCGATGGCTGCGTCATAGCTGCTTCCGATCGACGCGATAGCGGTGCGGACGGCTGTCAGCCAGTCGTTGCGAATGTCGTTGTCCACGAACGGCTTTACCTGTTTGTCGACCAATTCACTGGCTGCTGCTCGGTCACCGGCACCCGTGGTGACGGTCTGGGCCGCGGTGAGCCACGCCGGGCGCTCCGCCCGCCGGCGGTCGTCGATGGCGGTCACGGCAGCGACCTTCGTGTCCACGATTTGCCACAGCACGTCACGCAGGCCCGCGAGCGTCTCCGCGGCCTGCCGCGCCGACGAGGCGACCATCTCGGCCGCGTGGCAGTGCCGACGCAAGAACTCCTCGGCCGACGCCGCACCGGCACCCTGCCACGCCGCCGCCAGTGCGGTGAGCTGATCACGTTGCCGCGCCAACGCGTCGCCGGCGGCGCCGGCGGCCGCCTGCACCGCTGTGCTGTCGGCGTCCAGCACGCGCAAATCCATCCCGTCCTCGCTGGAAAACCAGTCGCGGACCTGCGCCGGATGCAATGTCAGGTCGGCGTTCTGATAGTCGAGCAGGTGGGCGGCCCACACATAGCTCTGCGTGTTGTCGACCGCTTGTCGCGCTTCGGCCAGCCGCGCCGCCACGTCGAGTTTGGCCGCCACGGTCTATCCGAACCGTACGGCGGCGCGCTCGTCGGAGCGCGCGTAGCGGTCCGCGCCGGCGCGTAACGCGGCGGAGATCTCGGCGGATGCCCGTGACCACGCGGCCAGCGCGTCGGCCATCTGGTCCAGGGCAGCGCGCAGGGCATCCCCTCGGGCGACGTAGGCGCGGCCCGCGGTGACACCGCCGAAGCCAAGTCGCGATAAGTGGATGCGCACGGCGGTGTCGAGGATGGCGGCCGTCGCATCGAATTCAGCAGCGACGTCGCGCACCGCGGCCACGTCGATGCGGGCGGTTTCTGGTCCCATACCCGCTACGACGCCGCAGTGCGTGTTCCGGTTCCGGCTATCCCTGTTCGCTGACGCGGGATGCCACCCGAAGGGCGACCTGCTTGGCGGTGTCTTGGTCGGGCGCCTCGACCATGACTCGAACCATCTGCTCGGTTCCGGAGGGGCGCAACAGGATTCGGCCCGTATCGCCGAGCTCTGCTTCCGCGTCGGCGACGGCGGCCTGCACCGAGGGCGCGGCAGCGACCGTGGACTTGTCGGTGACCTCGACGTTGATCAGCACCTGAGGCAGCGTGTGCATCGCGGACGCGAGCTCGCGTAGCGGCTTGTGGGTTTGAGCCATCCGAGACATCAGCCGAAGGCCGGTGACGATGCCGTCGCCGGTAGTCCCCAGCGCGGGCATCACGATGTGGCCGGACTGCTCGCCGCCGAGCGCGAAGCCGCCCGACCGCAGTTCCTCGAGCACATAGCGGTCGCCGACAGCGGTGGTGCGCACCTCGATGCCCGCCGCCCGCATCGCCAGATGCAGCCCCATGTTGCTCATCACCGTGGCGACCAGCGTGTCCGACGCCAGCTCGCCGGCCTCGCGCATCGCGAGCGCGAGGATCACCATAATCGCGTCGCCGTCGACGACCTCGCCCGAAGCGTCGACGGCCAGGCACCGGTCGGCGTCACCATCGTGTGCCAACCCCAGATCGGCGCCATGAGCGACGACAGCGTCGCGCACGGCATCGATGTGCGTCGATCCGCACCCGTCGTTGATGTTCAGCCCGTTGGGCGCGGCGTTGATCGCGATGACGCGGGCACCCGCGG
Source organism: uncultured Actinomycetota bacterium (assembly GCA_963744085.1). Taxonomy (GTDB): domain Bacteria; phylum Actinomycetota; class Actinomycetes; order Mycobacteriales; family Mycobacteriaceae; genus Mycobacterium. The sequence continues at coordinate 304,222 of CAVUSK010000002.1, read as the reverse complement.
CCTGATAGGCCCGCGGAGCCGCAGCGAACGCGGCGCCGTGCGCGCAGTCAACGACGACGGTGATGCCGTCGAGCCGGGTGGTGACGGCCTTGCCGACGTGCCGCAGATAGCGTTCGAGCGCGTCCTCCGCGTCGACGATCCGCCCGATGCCGGCGCCGTGCGGCCTTTCGGCGGGATCAGTAGACACCAGCTGCTCGATGTCGTCCTCGGTCGCGTCGTCGAGTTTGAGACCCCGGGGACCGAACACCTTGATGCCGTTGTCGGGCATCGGGTTGTGCGACGCGGAGATCATCACCCCGAAGTCCGCGTCGTAGGCGCTGGTGAGGTAGGCCACCGCCGGCGTCGGGAGCACGCCGACCCGCAGCGCGTCAACGCCCTCGCTCGTCACGCCGGCGATCACGGCCGCCTCGAGCATCTCGCCGCTGGCCCGCGGGTCGCGACCGATCACCGCGACGCGGCGACCCGACCGGACCGTGGTGCCGAGCCGACGCGCCGACGCGGAGCCGACCGCGAGCGCCAGCTCCGCGGTGAGCTCGCGGTTGGCGACCCCACGTACGCCATCCGTGCCGAAAAGTCGACCCATGCGGACAAACTTCTCATAGACGGCCACGGAAGGCACAACCCGCGAGGTCACCAACTGTCTTGCGGCCTAATCGCGACCCGCACGAGACCCGAGACAGACCACCGCCCGCGCCCCCGAGGGGGTGCGGGCGGTGACGTCCGTCATCAGCTAGTGGGCGCTGGGCCCAGCGTTCCCGGCTGTCCCGGCATCGGCGACGGCGTCGAGGTGCCGTTCTGCGGACCCGGCGTGGTCACCGAGTTCGGCGCCATGGTCGGCGCGTTCGCGGGCACGTTCTGCGAGATGGTCACCACACCCTGGTTGCTGTCGCAGGTCGTCGTGGGCATCTGGCCCGCATCGACCTGCCTGGCCTGCGCAGTGATCTCACTGGTGCTCACGTTCGTGCCGTTTGCGTTCGCGGACATCCCCGTCGCGGGCGTTCCGTTGGCGTTCATTCCGCTCTCAGCGGTGCCGCTCACGTTCGTTCCCGTCCCGCACAGGAGTCCGGCGATCTGCGAAGCAACATCGACGTTGACCCCCTGAAGGGGCGCGCCGGTGCCGATCTGCAGATCCACCAGCTGATCGTTGATGTCGGTCGCGGGTGCTGCACTTGCGATCGCAAGGCCCCCGGTGAACAGCAACGACCCGCCGAGAACGGCGCCAGCCGCGGTTCGCTTGACCACGTTTCGCATGGATTACTCCTTTCAAGTGAGGAAACAACACCGGGCGTCCGGCGGCAGGTTCGGCCTGCCTGGCGCGCGAAAATTACGCCCCCTGCTCCTCACTACCGGGGTTAACGATCGATGCCGATCTCAAACCTCCGGATCTGCAGATCAGGGCGAACACCCAGCGTATGGCGCCTAAAAAAGCCGAATTCAGATCAGCGCTTCGAGTACTGCGGCGCTTTGCGCGCCTTCTTCAGACCGTACTTCTTGCGCTCGGTGGCCCGCGGGTCGCGGGTGAGGAAGCCGGCCTTCTTCAGCGCGGGCCGGTCCTCGGGCTGCACCAGGATCAGCGCCCGGGCGATCGCCAGGCGAAGTGCGCCGGCCTGGCCAGAGGGCCCGCCGCCGTGGAGATGGGCGTAGATGTCGACGGTGTCCACCCGGTCGACGGTCACCAGCGGCGCCTTGATCAGCTGCTGGTGGACCTTGTTGGGGAAGTAGTCCTCCAGCGTGCGGCCGTCCAGGTCGAACTTGCCGGTTCCGGGCACCAGACGCACCCGGACGACGGCTTCCTTGCGGCGCCCGACGGTCTGGATCGGGCGGTCGATGACGATGGGCTTGCGGGGCGCGGGCGCCTCGGCGGCCTCGACGGTCTCGACGGTCTCGGTCACCTCGACGGCCTCGGTGGACTCGGGGGCGTCGGTGGTGGCCTCGGTGGTGTCGTTGGTTTCAGTGGTCTCGCTCACTGGCTCACCTGCTTGATCTCGTACGGAACCGGCTGCTGGGCTTTGTGCGGATGCTCGGGCCCGGCGTAGACCCGCAACTTGCGCTTGATCTGGCGGCCCAGGCGGTTCTTGGGCAGCATGCCGGCGATGGCCTTCTCGACAACGCGGTCGGGGTGCTTACGCATCAGATCCCCGATGGGGCGCGCCCGCAGGCCGCCGGGAAACCCCGAGTGGCTGTAGGCGAACTTCTTCTGCAACTTGTCGCCGCTGATGGCGACCTTGTCGGCGTTGACGACGATGACGAAGTCGCCACCGTCGACGTTGGGTGTGAACGTCGGCTTGTGCTTACCGCGCAGCAGCGTGGCCGCCGCGACGGCAAGCCGGCCGAGCACGACGTCCGTGGCATCGATGACGTACCACGTGCGCGTGGTGTCACCTGCCTTCGGCGTGTACGTGGGCACAGCGTTACCTCTACTTCTCGGGGTGGATCCCGGTGCGACCCGGGTGCCGGTCAGGCGCGGCGGCAGGATGCTCCCGGCGACCGACGTTGACCCGGGACCCTTGGCGTACCGCACGCCAACCGAGCAGCTTACCTGCGCCCGTAATCGCAGGTCAAAACGCCTCCCCTTCTGCGCGAGCGAGGTTGACTGTGCGGTCCCGACGGCTCCCCTCCATCGGGACCGCACAGAGCCTGCAGTGGGGTCAGCGGCCCCAGGCGCCGGCAGCGCGGCGGTCGGTGGCGGCGACGTCGTCGGCACCGTCGCGCACGGCGTTGCCCAGCCGGTACAGGATGTCGTTCAGCGCCGCGGCCGAGGCGTCCCATTCACTCTGCTCGAGCTGATACGCGTCGGCGGCCTCCCGGGTCCAGATTTCACGCAGCGGGGTGATCTGTGCGCGCAGGTCGTCGAGCGCGGCGTTGAGACGCGCCGAGGTCGCGTGGATGTCTTGGCGCACCGAGAACTCGATTTCGGCGAAGTTGTATGACAGCACAGGGTCCATGACTTTTCCTCAGCTCGGGGTTACAGGTTTCCGGCGACGGCGCCGATCTGCGCCGAATGCGTCTCGCCCGCCTCGCGGAGGACCCGCTCGTTGGCGCGGATGGTTTCGGCGATTCCCTGCAGCGCCTGCTGCAGTTTCGCCGACTCGGTGTTCCACCGGTCGACGACGCCGCGGAATGCAGTGGCGGCGTTGCCACCCCACACCGACGAGGGCACGCTCGTCATCCGCCCGATGAACCCTTGCAGCATTGCGCGGATCTCGTCGTTTCGGGCGTCGATCTTGCCCGCCACATCGCGCATCAAATCGAAGTCGGTGGTAAGACTGCCCGTTCCGGGTGACGTCATGTCGGTCCTTTCGAGGTACGCACTTATGTCGTGTTGGACTGACGCTGCGGCCCAACGGTTCCCGTCAGTTCGTGGGCTGATGCGATCGCCCGCTCGCATGCTGAGCGCACGGCATCTTCCGAGCCGCGGGCGCTTTGGCAGCCGATGCTGATCCGCAGCGCTCCGGCGAGCAGGACCGTCCACTGAATGTCGTGCCCGTCGCGAACCTCGCGGTACGTCACCGCAGGACGGCCACCGCGACTGTCCTCGGGATTGAAGTCGACGAAGACGCCGGGTTGCTCCGCGAGCACCGCCCGGCGCAGGTTGTCGGCTGTCCGCGGCAGCGTCTCGCCGGGCGGCACCGGTGACTGGGTGACGTGCAGAGCCGCGTGCACATCGGTCGGCGACGTCACCTGCAGCCTTGCCGAACCCGGCCCCGCGGTGATGCGCCGCGCGGTCCACGTCGACGGCACCTCCACGACCACTCTTCCCTCGACGAGGAGCGTGGTCGGCGACCGCTGCGGTGTCGGGACGCCCGCAACCATCACCGCGACGGTGAGCGCACCCGCGGCGGCGAGGCCACCAACGAGCGCCCACATCCTGGTCGGTCGTAATCGCGGCTCGTCATCGGCCGCCTGCCGGTTGTCCTCGGCGTTGATCTCACGTACCGCATCCAGCAGCCGATCGTCGTCGACGACCGTGACCGCCAACCCGTGTTCTTCTAACCGGCCGGTGATCAGCTCGCCGAGCTTCGGCGCACCCGCGACACCGGCGGCGCAGTCCACGACCACCGTGCCGCCGCAGCCGCAGAGTGATGCCACCTCGCGCGCGACCTCGTCGGCGACCGCCGGTGGTTCAGCAGCCCTCGACACCGCACGAACCGGCCGCTCATCGAATCGCCGGCTCAGTACGACGAACAAGTCGGCGATCTCGACGACGACGGACGGGCGGTGCGTACAAACCGACGCGAGCATCGCCGAGCGGCACGCCAACTCGATCGCCGGAACGGAGCAGTGCGCGGCGTCGGACACGATCGCGATGCGCCGGTCTGACCACCACGACGGGTAGATCAGCACAGCCGCGGCGCGGCCGTCGAGAACCGACGAGAACACTTCGCGCCACAGGCTCGCGACGGCGACGGGTTGCTCATCGACCAACGCGAACTCGTCGTCGAGGCAAGCCAGCGCCGTAGTAGCCAGTCCCGCTGTGCCGCTTGATATTACAGTCCGTGACTGCAGCGCGCACGGCCCGACGAGGACTGCGGTGCCGATCACTGACACGGCGGAATCCATCCCAGTTGGACGACCCGCTCGCCGTCGCGGGTGATCAGCCGCGCGCGTCCCGGTGGCAGCGGGACGGGCCGCGACGAGCCGAGCAACACCCCTTCTTCCGGGCTCGCGCTCATCATCAACCCCACGCAGCGCAGTTCACGCAACTGCGCTAGCAGTGGTTCGAACAGCGCACGGCCGGCTCCACCTGAGCGGCGGGCAACAATCAGATGCAAGCCGAGATCCTTTGCATGCGGCAGCAATTCGACGAGCGGCGCCAACGGGTTCCCCGTCCCGGCGCAGACGAGGTCGTAGTCGTCGACGATCAGATACAGCTCGGGTCCAGACCACCATGACCGCGTCCTCAATTGGCGCTGGTCGACGTCGGGCCCAGGGATGCGCGTGCGGAGTCTGTCCAACAGCGCCGGCAGCTGAGCACTCACCACGGCGGCGGATACCGCGTAACCGGCCAAGTGGTCGGACTCGACAACTCCCAGAAGTGTGCGTCGGCAATCGACGATCATCAGCTGGGCCTGCTCGGCGCTGTGCGTCCGGACGAGTTCCGCGCAGACCAGTCTCAGCGCTGCCGTCTTGCCACATTCACTGTCCCCGAGGATCAACACATGCTGGTATTCGTGGAAATCGACTGCGACGGGCGCGAGTTCGTCCTCGTCGACACCGATGACCACTTGTGAGGCACTGGTGGCCACCGCGTTGACGAGTTCGGCGTGGTCGACACATGACGGCAACAGCCGGACGCGCGGTGCGCGACGGTCCGCGTACCTCGCCCGGATTCTCGCCGCCGCGTCAGCGATCGCCGCGGACAGCCCGGTGCTGTCGTGGCTCCCATCGAGTCGCGGTAGTGCGATGAGCATGTGCATTCCGTCCCGCATGATCCCGCGGCCCGGACGCCCGTGTGGAACATGCTGAGCGACGTTGCGATTCACGTCGGAGTCACCGGCATCGCCGAGCCGCAGCTCAATCCGGGTACCGATCTGGTCCTTCATCGCCGGCCGGATCTCCGCCCACCGTGACGCCGTCAACACGACATGTATTCCGTACGACAGACCCCGGGCCGCGAGCGCGGTGATCGCGAGGTCGAGTGCGTCGAAATCCTCACGAAGGCTTGCCCACCCGTCGACAACAAGGAACACATCTCCGAACGGGTCATCCGACACCGCGGGATCGCCGGCCGATCTGCGACAGCGGTAGTCGGCGATCGAGTCGACCGCGAGTCGACGAAACGCCTCCTCACGGACCCGCAAGAGTGTGGTGAGCTCCGCGACGGTCCGCCGCACCAGGTCCGCGTCAGCCCACCCCGCGACCGCGCCGACGTGCGGCACGGCCAACAAGGCCGACAGGCCGCCGCCGCCGAAGTCGAGGCAGTAGAACTGCACGTGGTCGGGTGGATGCGTTGCCGCCAAGGCAATCACGAGTGCCCGCAGGGCGGTCGACTTGCCGGATTGTGTGGACCCGACGACGGCGACGTTGCCCGCCGACCCCGCCAGGTCGACCAGGAGCTGGTCGCGTCGTTGCGAGAATGGGCGGTCGACGACGCCGATAGGCACAGCCAGCGCGCCGAGAGCACGGCCGGCCGGCAACAGGTCGTCCACCGTCGGCGACTCGGTCAGCGGCGGCAGCCAGACTTGATGCGCCGGCATGCCGTGTCCCGCGAGTCTGTCGAGCACCGTGTCCAGCACGGTCCGGCCCGTCGAGACAACGTCTTGCGACCGGGCGTGGGCGGTGACTGAAACCGTTGGCGCCGCGGTGAACAGCCGCACGGCGGGAACGGTCCGTGCGGGGGCCGCCGCAAGCGGATGACATGGACCCGACACATACATCGTCTGGAAGGCGACGGGGTCCGCGGAACCCACCCGCAAGAACGCGGCACCCGGTGTGCCCGGCAAGTGGAAAGCGTCCGGACTTCCGATGACAGCACGGGATTCGTTGGCAGAGAAGGTCTTCAGGCACACCCGATAGGACAAGTGGGAATCCAGCCCGCGCAATCTTCCCTCGTCGAGCCGTTGAGTGGCCAGCAGTAGGTGCATCCGCAGCGAGCGGCCGAGTCGCCCGATCGCGACGAACAACTCGGCGAAGTCGGGATGCCGGCTGAGCAGCTCGGAGAACTCGTCGACGATCACCACCAGAGTGGGCAGCGGCGGGAGCGGCGCGCCCGCCGCCCGGGCACGCTCGTAGTCCGCGACACTTGCGAATCGGCCTGCCAATCGCAACGCCTCTTGGCGTCGGTTCATCTCGCCGGCCAACGCGTCCTTCATTCGCGCTACCAGTTGCGCTTCGTCGGCGAGGTTGGTGATCACGGCTGCTACGTGACGTGCGCGTTCGAATCCCAAAAAGGTGGCCCCGCCCTTGAAGTCGACGAGCACCAGGTTCAGTGACTCTGGCGGATGCGTGGCGATCAGGCCCAGCGTCAGGGTCCTCAAGAATTCGGACTTTCCAGAACCCGTCGCTCCGACGCAAAGACCGTGAGGTCCCATTCCGGCCTCGGCCGCCTCCTTGAGGTCGAGCTCGACGGGTGAGCCATCGGCGGCGACGCCGATCGCCACCCGCAGTCTGTCGTGCGGTCCGCGCTGCCGCCACGCGGTTTCCGGCCGAATCGACGCGGGATCACCGATGCCGAGCAGTCGCGCCCAATCGTCACCCGGCTCCGTCGCGGCGTCGTTCGTCAGCCGGTACCGCGCGAGCCGACGCGCGCACAGCTCGGCCTGCGACACTGTCATCGCGTCCGGCCGCGCGAACACCTCCCGAACATCGCCCGCCACGGCCAGCTCGTCAGCACAGACGTTGAGTTCCAGGCAGTTCCGAGATTCCCGCAGACCTGCGCAGCCGAGCTCGAGGGAGGAGACGTCACCGCGCGCGAGGAGACCACCGCAGCCGGACACGTCGCCACCGTCGACCACGACCACTAAGTGCTCGGCCACTGCCCGATCCGGATGCCGATGATGAGGTAACCACTTCAGCCAATCCCACTCCGGCGCGGCCGCGACATCCACGACGGCGACAACCGCGAGCAGCTCCGGACCGTGCAGGACGGCGAGCTGGCACACCATCGCGCGCATGAGGTCGCGCGCATGAGACTTGTCACCATCGACCGCAACGGCACCGAATCGGCTCAGCGCCAGCGCGATCGGTACCTCATCGACCGTCGAGTACGCGCGCACGAAATCGCGCAGGGCCATTGCACCCACCGGTTCGAGCTCATCGACGGGCCCGACGTCCGGTGGGCCCAGCCTCGCGGCCGATCGTTGGCTACCCAACCCGACGCGAACATGGCAGAAATCCGAATCACTTGCGCCTCGCTCCCACATCCGCCGAGTACCGGCGAGCGTCCACAGCGCGCCGGGCTCGGGATGCTGCCACAGAAGCGACTCACGCTGCCGGCAGGCACTTTCCACTACCTCGCCCCGCAGCCGGGCCAGATACCGCAGGTAGTCCTTTCGTCCTTCGTCGACTTCAACCGTACGGGTGGTCCCCCGGCCGCCGTGGGCCATCATGCCGATTGCCGACACCATCATCATCGCGGGAAACAGCAGAGATGCCGGATTGCGGACGGCGCCGGAGCCGACGAACAGAGCAATCATGCCTGCCGTCGCGACGATCATGAGCACGGGAAGCAATCGCATGACCGGACTGGTCGGCACCGCCCGCGCGACATCGTCGGGCGCCTCTACCGCGATCTCCCCGTCGGGAATCGGCGGCGGGGCGATGCGCGCCTGAGGCTGCCAGTCCGGCATGCGGTCACGGTGCGCCGCGCGCGATCAACCCGCAAGTGGCTATCCACAACCGCGTCCGCTGTCCACAGGCCGGCCGCGGTACGTCCGGGCACGGCCGTTGTGGCCCATACCGTATGCGCCATGTCTGACGCGTTTCATGTCGGAGTGCAGTCCGACGGGGGCCGGCTTGATTTCGCCTTACCGGCGGATGTGGCGGTAGCAGCGGTGATTCCGTCGATCGTGGATCACGCCGCAGTCGGGACCGCCGCCGGCGAACCGCGCAGCTGGTACGCGGTTCCGGCGGACTGGCAGCTTTCGCGCATCGACGGCCGACCGCTGTCACCACGGACCTCTCTGCGCGACAACGGTATTCGCGATGGGGACATACTCTGGCTCAACCGCGTTCGCACCGCGGTTGCCTCACCACCATCCGACGACGTGATCGCTGAGATGTCCACGTCGTTGGCCATCCGGCCGCGCTGGACACCCGCGGCTGGGCGCATCGCAGCCTCGATCATCGTGTTGTGTTCCGCGGGGCTCGCCGGTTACGCGCTGTTGCGATCGCAATCGCAACATGGCGAGCATGCTTCTGCGGCGATCGGCGGATTACTCTGCGCCTGCGCGTTCATCGTCGCAGTGGCATACGGACGCGCTTATCGCGACGCCGTTCTCACCTCGGCCTTGGCCAGCTGCGCGACCGCATACGCAGCAATGGCGGGCTACCTGGTGGTCCCGGGAAACGCCCATGCGCCGAAACTGACGCTCGCCGGGGCGGTGGGCGCGACTGTGGCGGTGCTGGCAGCCCGTCACAGTCGCAGCGGCACAGCAGTTTTCAGCGCTGCTGCAGCGTTCGGCTACCTGGCCTCGGGGGCCGCGTGCGCGCACCTCTTCGTCGCGGCCGGTGTCGAGGCGACGGGTGCAATGCTCGGTGCTGCCGCGACCGTGATGCTCGCCTGGTCCGCGCGGTTGGCGATGTGGGCAGGCCGGCTGCGGGTTCCGCAACTGCCCGCCGACAATGCGGATCGGCGTGCTGTCGCGGCCCGTGCCCGGCACACGCACGAGATCGTCACCGGACTGGTGTGCGGGTTCAGCGCGGCCGCCGGGTTCGGCGCCATACTGGCCGCAGTCGGTGGCGATGTCAGCGGCGCCGTGTTCGCGGTCATCGTTGGTTTGGTGCTGCTGCTGCGGATGAGCACCCACGTGGACTTGGTGCAAACTGCGGCGTTGATGGCCTGTGGGGCAGCGTGTTTCGTCACAGTGTTCCTGTGGAGTGTCGGTGTGTGGCCACGGCATGCGAACTGGATCGGCCTCGGCGCGGCCGCCGCGGCCGCGGGAGGTGCTCTCCTCCTGACCGCCCCACCATCGGCCACCACTTCGCCTCTGGCCCGCCGATTCGTCGAACTAGCCGAATATGCGGCGCTCGCCGCGGTGATTCCCGCGGCTTGCTGGGTCTGCGGCGTGTTCGGCGCCGTGCGGGGCCTGGCATGAACGCCCCGCTGCGGTTTGCGGCGGCTGCGGCGCTCGCATTGGGTCTGTCGGCGCCGATGCCCGTCGCATCGGCGGTGGGGCCGCCGCGCGTCGACGACTCCTTGCTCCCGCCGGCCGCACCTCCGACGCCGCCGGAACCGACGGAACGGCGATCGGATTGCACTGTCGCGACATTCGACTCCCATCTGGCCACGACCCAGCTGTCACCATTCGATCTGTCGGCGCTGCACGCTCTGACTACCGGGGAAGGACAGAAGGTCGCGGTCATCGACACTGGGGTAGCAACGCATCCGCGGCTGCCCCGACTGGTCGCGGGAGGTGACTACGTGTCCAGCGGCGACGGTCGCGACGATTGCGACGCTCACGGCACTCTTGTCGCGGGGATCATCGCGGCCACGCCTGATCCCGGCACCGACCCGCCGTTCGCGGGAATCGCGCCGGGCGCTTCGATCATCAGTATCCGGCAGTCCAGCGTCAAATACGGTCCACGGGAAGGGCGTGCGTTCGGGGTCGGCGACGTCGACACCCTTGCGATGGCGGTGCGTACCGCGGCGGACCTGGGTGCGACGGTGATCAACATCTCGTCAGTGGCATGCACGGCCGGTGCGGGATTGGCCGACCGCGCGCTCGGCGCCGCCGTCGCATATGCAGTCGACGTCAAGGACTCCGTCGTGGTGTCCGCCGCAGGCAATGTCGGTCCCGGCGGTGGGTGCCCGGAACAGAATCCGCCGGCCGACCCGGGCCGTCCGCATGAACCCGACTGGGAATCAGCGCGAGTCGTCGTCAGCCCGGGGTGGTACGACGACTATGTCCTGACGGTCGGGTCAGTGAGCGTCGGTGGGTCTCCGTCGTCGTTCAGTTTGGCCGGCCCGTGGGTGGACGTGGCCGCTCCCGGCGAGGCGGTCGTGTCGCTGGGCCCCGGTCGCACAGGCATCGTGAACACGTACCGCAGCAGCAGCGGTTCTTCCATTGTGGGTACCAGCTACGCCGCGCCGGTTGTCAGTGGGCTCGCCGCGCTGGTGCGGGCGCGCTATCCCGATTTGTCGGCGCGGCAGGTGATGCAGCGCATTGAGGCGACCGCGCACCGCCCGCCGGACGGCTGGAATCCCTATGTGGGGAACGGGATCGTCGACCCCGCCGCTGCGCTCAGCGACGATCCGCCGCAGCCCACGGTGCAACCGTCGTGGTCGCAGCGACCCGTGGCTCCGCCTGTGCCGCGTCGGGTGCCGGATACGTCGGGCCGTTCGACGGCGTTCACGGGTGTCGCCGGATGCGCGGCGGTTCTGGCGGCGGCTCTTGCGTTGATGGGCCCGGTGAATCGGTTAGCGCGGCGCCGCCGTGCCGGGGTCGGGAGCCATACCGTCGTGCGCGACTAGCGCTGCGGCGCGGCTGAGTTCCGGCCCGTCGGCGAGCAACTTCAGGATCGGCCACGGAGCCACCGCCCCTTGCCGCGGAAACCCCAGCGCTGCAGCTGATTCCACATCCTGCACGCCGAACCGCACGCCTGTGTCGGTGATCAGGTACCGGTGCACTGCCTGAACATAGAGGCAGCGGCCCGGCGGGACGAACACGGCGTCGACATTCGGGCCCACTGCGTCGGCCTGCGCCAGAGCGACTGGCGCTTGCCCGGCGGCCAGAGGAACCGCAGATCCCGCCAAGACCACGTTGCGTCCGTCCTTCGCGTCGCCAGACGGCGGCCGCCACTGCGCGCACACAACGGCGTCGCGCAGCGGCATCACTGTGTCGGGAAATGTTGTGACGGGCAGTCTCTCGACCGCCGGGGTGGCATTGATGGCGTCGGCGGCAACGGTGACGATGTCGCGGGCACCTTGCGAGTCGCTGAACCGGATGATGTCGGCGGCAACGTGGCCGACCCGCTGCACGCCGTCCTCGAGCACCACGTACAACTCGTCGGCGTCCGCCCGGTCGACCCGCACCACCGACCCGACGGGAACACCGGTCAGCGACGAGCGCTGGCCCGCACCGGAAATGACAGGTCGCGTGATGCGTGGCGCCTCCGGGATCGCGTTCAACACCGCCGACGCCACTTCCGTCGGCTCGACCTCGTCCAGGTGCAGCGCCCTCATCACCGCGAGGTCGGCGACGCTGACCCGCGCGCGTCGCCCGTCGTAAAGCAGATAGGTCACGGAGTCCGACCGCGACCGCGCCAGCACCGTCCGCCCGCCCGGCAACGGCTGCGCACCGACTTCGGATGCCCCCGGGCCGGCGATCACGGTTGTGCCAGCCGCGTCGTCACACACAGTCCATTGCGATTCGTCGGCAGCCAACGGTTCGGGCAGCACGGTCGGTGCGCCCGGAATGCCCAACAGCGCACCGCGTTTGGCCTTCCGCAGTTCGGCTTCCTTGATCACGTCGGGCGTCGCCGCCGCCCCGGCAATCAACCGCGCCGAGGCGATATTCAACGCCGGGTGCAAAGTGTCACCGATGCGGACATACAGCGCACCGGACTCCTTCACCATCACGATCGGCGCGTCCCCAAGTCCATCTTGCGGACGGACGAGAGCGAGGATCGCGCAACCGGCGACGGCGACGACCGCGAGTACGCATCCGACCAACAGCGATCGGGCCTGCGCGCGCATCGGCTCGTGAAGCATCCGGACGTCCCTGCGCACCAGCGCATGTTCCATGCGCCGCACGAGAAAGCGATGCCCGCTGACCGCCAGACGAGTCGTCGGTTCCCGAGCCACTGATCCCCCCGGCTCTAACCTAACCCCGGCGCGACGCCGCGGGCACCGCGAATTCAGCGACCGTGACGCCGCTCGCGGTACGCCGCCACGTGCTGGCGGTTGGCGCAGTTGCCGGTGTCGCAGAAGATGCGTGATCGGTTGCGCGACAGGTCCATCACCACCGCGTCACAGTCCTGTGCCGCGCACACCTTGAGTCGCCGCAACTCGCCCGCCCGGATCAGGTCAGCCAGCGCCATCGCCATCTCGGCGCCCATCCGCTGCGCCAGCGGGTCGCGCACCGACGCCAGGTGCAGATGCCACTCCGGCATCTCCTTGTGGCGGGTCAGCCACGGCGCCGCATGGGTGTCCGAGAGCAGCGCGTTCACCTGCTCGACCGCGCGCTCCTCGTCGTCAGCGCATTCCCAAATCCGGCCCAGCCGCGCCCGCAGCCCGTGCACGGCGGCGAGCTCCGCGTCGTCGTGGTCGCGGCGTCCCGTCCAGCCGTACGAGTTGAGGTACTCATCGAGCGCGGCCTGGTCACCGAGCTGTTCCCCCTCGACACGATCGCTGTTGATCAGCGCACCCGCGGCCCGCAATGTGAGCTCGGTGTCATGACTGAAAAGCATTTGACTCCTGACCTCACGCCCTTGTAGCGTCAGTACCAAACCGGATTTTACTCATTACCGGCGGGAGGGTTGTCGATGAACGCGAGTAGCACCTTTCGGCTCGGCATCGCGTTCGCCGTCGGGTCGGCGCTGACCTTCGGCATGTCCGGACCCTTCGCCAAGGCGCTGATGGAGGCCGGTTGGACGCCGAACGCCGCGGTGACCGCCCGTCTGGCGGGCGGCGCGCTCGTGATGGCGCTGTTCGCGACGCTGGTGCATCGCGGCTGGGTACGCGAGACCGTCCAGCACGGCAAGACCGTCGTCGTCTACGGAATGATCCCGATCGCGGGCGCCCAACTGTGCTACTACAACGCCGTCGCGCACCTGTCCGTGGGCGTAGCGCTGCTGCTGGAGTACCTGGCGCCGGTGCTCGTGGTCGGCTGGCTCTGGGCGACCACTCGGCGCCGTCCCGGGGTGCTGACGTTGGCCGGCGCCGCGCTGGCGCTGACCGGCACCGTCGTGGTGCTCGACGTGTTCTCCGACACGCACATCGACACGGTCGGGGTGGCATGGGCGCTGGCCGCGGCGTTCTGCGCAGCCTGCTACTTCCTGCTGTCCGACCGCGTCACGGCCGACGGGAGCGGCCTCAACTCGGTCACGCTTGCCGCCGGCGGCCTGGTGGTCGGCACCGCGGCGGTGGCGACCCTGGGCGCGGGCGGCGTGCTGCCGCTGACCTTCACCACCCACGACACCGTGGTCGCGGGCCACACGACGGCGTTTCTGGTGCCGGTCGTCGTGCTCGGCGTCGTCAGCACCGCGATCGCCTACACCCTCGGTATCGGCGGCGTGGCCCGGCTGCGGCCCAGCTACGCGTCGCTGATGGGCCTGGGCGAGGTGCTGTGCGCGGTCGTGGCCGCGTGGGTGCTGCTGGGTGAGGCGATCGCGCCGGCGCAGGCCGTGGGCGGCGCGGTGGTGTTGCTGGGGCTGGCCCTGGCGGGCCGCGACGACAGCCGGCTCGCCGACGTCGTCGCCGCGAGCTGGCCTGACACCCTGGCCGACCGCCCGCACTCAGAGCAAACGATTGGCCTTCACTAGCCCGACCATGTGAAGATGACCGGCGTGAGTTCTCCCAGAACCTCGGGTCGGCTGGTCGCGGGCGCCACAGCCCTGCTATCCACGGCGACTGTCCTCATCGCCGGGCCCGCCCCGTCGGCGGCGGCCGCAACGTGCCCCGACGTCGCTCTGGTGTTCGCCCGGGGAACCGACGAACCCGCGGGTATCGGCCGGGTCGGCCAAGCGTTCGCCGACGCCTTGCAGGCGGAGATTCCGGGCCGCACGGTGACCACCTACGGGGTGAACTATCCGGCCAGCTACGACTTCCTGGCCGCACAGGACGGCGCGATCGACGCCACGAAGTACATCCGCAACACGGCAACGGATTGCCCGTCCACGCGGTTTGTCCTCGGCGGCTACTCGCAGGGCGCGGCGGTGATGGACATGCTGATCGGCATCCCACCGCTGGGCAACAAGCTCGCCGCGCTCGGCGACAAGTTCGGCGAGGTCGGGACCGCGGCACCCCTTGCCAGCGACCTCGCCGGCCAAGTCGCCGCTGTCGCGGTGTTCGGCAACCCCTCGACCAAGTTCAGCAACCCGGCGACCTCTGCCGCTGCACCCTTCGGAGCGCGCGCGATCGACCTGTGCAAAGACGGCGACCCGATCTGCTCACGCGGTCGCAACCCGTTCGCGCACAACGGTTACGAGAGCTCCCCCTTCATTCCCCAGGCCGCCGGGTTCGTCGCCGGCCTGGTGTAGCGATTCGAAGCCGCCACCGACGCGTTCAAGATCGCTACCATCGCCATGTGAGCGATTTACATCCGCGTAAATGGTTGGTCGTAGGTGTCGCAGCGGTCTCGGCGGCTGCCGCGTTGGTGTTCACCCCCGCCGTGCTGCCATCGGGCACACCGGGATCGGCGCCGACGGCCGGGGCGGCGAACTGTCCCCCTGTGGAAGTCGTATTCGCACGCGGGCGTCAAGAATCACCGGGGATGGGCATCCTTGGCAACGCCTTCGTCAGCGCGCTGCGCTCCAAGGTCAACCAGAACATCGGTACCTACGCGGTGAAGTATCCCGCCGACACCGAGGTCGATGTCGGCGCCAATGACATGAGCCAGCACATCCAGTACATGATGAACAATTGCCCGGACACGCGTCTGGTGCTCGGCGGCTACTCGCTCGGCGCGGCGGTGACGGACGTGGTGCTGGCCGCCCCGATCGCGGCCCTGGGTTTCAACAGCCCGTTGCCTCCGGGGTCGGATCAGCACATCGCGGCGGTCGCACTGTTCGGCAACGGATCTGCGTGGGTCGGGCCCATCACGAACTTCAACCCGCTCTACAGCGACAGGACCATCGAGTTGTGTCACGGCGCGGATCCCATATGCAATCCGGCCGACCCCAATACCTGGTCGAACAACTGGCCGCAGCATCTCGCAAACGCGTACATCCAGGCGGGGATGGCCAATCAGGCGGCCGATTTCGTCGCCGGCAAGGTCTGACCCGCTCCCCTGATCGCGCGGGCAGTCAGTCGAGGACGCGCAGTTCGCGCGTGACAGCGATCCGGGCCGCCAACTGATCGTCCGGCGGGTAGTCGACGCCGACGAGCGTGAGACCGTGCGCCGGTGCGGCCGCGAATGCGCTCGACCGCCGAGTCACATTCAGAAGGCTCGCACACCATTCGGCGCTGCGCCGACCGTCACCAACGGCCAAGAGCGCGCCGACCAGTGAGCGCACCATCGACCAGCAAAACGCGTCGGCGCTGACGTGCGCGGTGACCAGGTCGCCGTCGCGCTCCCAGTCGAACCGCTGAAGGTCGCGGATCGTCGTAGCACCGGCACGCTGTCGGCAGAACGCGGCGAAATCATGCAGTCCCAGAAAGCTTTTCGACGCGGACGCCATCGCGTCGACGTCGAGCGGGCGCGGCCACGCCATCACGTACCGTGACGTCTGCGGCTCGACGCCATGCGGCGCGGTCGACAATCGGTAGACGTAGTGACGACGTAACGCCGAGAACCGCGCATCGAATCCCACTGGCGCGCGGGTGATTTCGCGCACCCTGACGTCTCCGGGCAGGAACCGGGCGAGGCGACGTACCAGCGGAAGAAACTCTGGCCCACTCGTTTGCGCCCGACGGGGACGGGCGTGAGCAAGGGCATCTGCGGGCACGTCGAAGTGCGCGACCTGACCGGTGGCGTGCACGCCGGCGTCGGTACGGCCGGCCCCGAACACCCGCACCGGCGTCCGGAACACCGTCGAGAACGTCTCGTCGAGCACGCCCGCTACCGTCCGCTGCTTGCCCTGCACGGCCCAGCCCGCGAAATCCGTTCCGTCGTAAACAATCTCGAGGCGAAGACGAACGGGCCCGCCATCGGATCCGATGGCGGGCCCGTCGCTCATGCCACTATGACTTGTCGGCGTCGTCGTCCTCGTCGGCAGCCTCCGCGGCCTGGGCATCCTCGATGGCTTCGTCCTCGGCCTCGACGGCTTCCACCGACTCCTCCGCCTCGTCTGGGGCTGTCTCCTCCTCGACCAAGGCCTCGTCTGGGGCTGTCTCCTCCTCGGCCAAGGCCTCGTCTGGGGCTGTCTCCTCCTCGGCCAAGGCCTCGTCTGGGGCTGTCTCCTCCTCGGCCAAGGCCTCGTCGGTCGGCCCGACCGTGGCCTCAGGCTCGACCGCCGCCTGCGGGGCGGCCGCCGCTGCCACCGGAGCGGCCTTCTTGGCCGGCGCCGCCTTTGACGCCGCTGCACGGCGTGCCCGGTTGGCCTCGTCAGTGACGGTCTTCTCCCGCACCAATTCGATCACCGCCATCGGGGCGTTGTCGCCCTGGCGTGGCTCGACTTTGATGATGCGGGTGTAGCCGCCGTTGCGGTCGGAGAAGAACGGGCCGATCTCCGCGAACAGTGTGTGCACCACATCCTTGTCGCGGATCTTCTTGAGCACCTCACGCCGGTTGTGCAGCGTGCCCTTCTTGGCGTGCGTGATCAGCTTCTCGGCATACGGCCGCAGCGCCCGGGCTTTCGTCTCGGTGGTCTTGATCCGGCCATGCTCGAAAAGCGATGTGGCCAGGTTGGCCAGTATCGCCTTCTGGTGCGAGGACGACCCGCCGAGGCGAGGGCCCTTGGTGGGCTTGGGCATTGCTCGTTATCTCCTTGGTTTCCAGAAAGACGGAGCCAGTTCTACAGCTGCTCGGTTTCGGCGTAGTCCTGGTCGTTGTCCATGTCGTACGCCACGTCGCCGTGCCACGTGCCGGTGGCGGCGTCGTAGCCGGCGACCTCCGAGGGGTCGAAGCCGGCCGGGCTGTCCTTGAGCGACAGGCCCAGCTGGTGCAGCTTGACCTTGACCTCGTCGATCGACTTCTGGCCGAAGTTGCGGATGTCCAGCAGGTCGGACTCGGTGCGGGCCACCAGCTCGCCGACGGTGTGGATGCCCTCGCGCTTCAGGCAGTTGTACGACCGAACCGTCAGGTCCAGGTCGTCGATCGGCAACGCAAACGACGCGATGTGGTCGGCCTCGGCCGGCGACGGCCCGATCTCGATACCCTCCGCCTCGACGTTGAGCTCACGCGCCAGACCGAACAGCTCGACCAGCGTCTTGCCCGCCGACGCCAGCGCGTCGCGCGGGCTGATCGAATTCTTGGTCTCGACATCGAGGATCAGCTTGTCGAAGTCGGTGCGCTGCTCCACGCGGGTGGCCTCGACCTTGTAGGTGACCTTGAGAACCGGCGAGTAAATCGAATCGACGGGGATCCGGCCGATCTCGGCACCCGACGCCTTGTTCTGCACGGCCGGCACGTAGCCGCGGCCGCGCTCGACGACGAGCTCTACCTCGAGCTTGCCCTTGTCGTTGAGCGTCGCAATGTGCATCTCGGGGTTGTGCACCGTGACACCGGCCGGCGGCACGATGTCACCGGCAGTGACGGCACCCGGGCCCTGCTTGCGCAGGTACATCGTCACGGGCTCGTCTTCCTCCGACGAAACCACCAGGCCCTTGAGGTTGAGGATCACGTCGGTGACGTCTTCCTTGACACCGGGCACGGTGGTGAACTCGTGCAGCACACCGTCAATGCGAATGCTGGTGACCGCAGCGCCGGGAATCGACGACAGCAGCGTGCGGCGCAGCGAATTGCCAAGGGTGTAACCGAATCCCGGCTCCAGCGGCTCGACGATGAACCGCGACCGGTCCTCGGCGACGACCTCTTCGCTCAGTGTGGGACGCTGAGAAATCAGCATGTGTTTCTTTCCTCCTTCACGGCATCCGCTATTTGATGCCGAGCATCCCGACCGCCATCCGGGCGGCCGGGGAGTCTTTACTTCGAGTAGAACTCGACGATGAGCTGCTCTGAAAGCGGCACGTCGATCTGCGCGCGCTCGGGCAGCTTGTGCACGAGGATGCGCTGCCGCTCCCCGATCACCTGCAGCCAGCCGGGAAGCGGGCGGTCCCCGGCGGTCTCCCGCGCGATCTGGAACGGCACGGAGTTGAGCGACTTGTCCCGCACGTCGATGATGTCGTACTGCGCCACCCGGTAACTCGGCACCGTCACCTTCACACCGTTGACCGTGAAGTGGCCGTGACTGACCAGCTGACGCGCCATCCGACGGGTACGCGCCAGCCCGGCGCGGTACACGACGTTGTCGAGCCGGCTCTCGAGAATCTGGAGCAGGGCCTCACCGGTTTTGCCGGAGGATCGGTTCGCCTCCTCGTAGTACTTACGGAACTGCTTCTCCATCACGCCGTAGGTGAAGCGGGCCTTCTGCTTTTCCTGCAGCTGCTGGCGGTACTCGCTTTCCTTGATGCGCGCCCGGCCGTGCTGGCCGGGCGGGTACGGACGCTTCTCGAACGACTGGTCTCCCCCGACGAGGTCGGTGCCCAGGCGGCGCGACTTGCGGGTGACGGGTCCTGTGTAACGAGCCATGAAGTCTGTCTCCTCCTAGACCCGGCGCCGCTTCGGCGGACGGCAGCCGTTGTGCGGCTGCGGGGTCACGTCGGCGATCGCCCCGACCTCCAGGCCTGCGGCCTGCAGCGAGCGGATCGCGGTCTCGCGGCCCGAGCCCGGGCCCTTCACGAACACGTCGACCTTGCGCACGCCGTGTTCCTGCGCCTTGCGCGCGGCGTTCTCAGCGGCCAGCTGCGCGGCGAACGGGGTCGACTTGCGCGAGCCCTTGAAGCCGACGTGGCCGGACGACGCCCAGGCGATCACATTCCCCTGCGGGTCGGTGATAGTCACGATCGTGTTGTTGAACGTGCTCTTGATGTGAGCGGCGCCGTGCGGGACGTTCTTCTTCTCGCGACGACGGCCCTTCTGCGTCTTCTTGGCGGGGGCTGCTTTCTTGGCTGGTGGCATCGGTTACTTGGCCTTCTTCTTGCCGGCGATGGTGCGCTTGGGCCCCTTGCGGGTGCGCGCGTTGGTCTTGGTTCGCTGGCCGCGCACCGGAAGGCCGCGGCGGTGCCGCAGACCCTGGTAGCAGCCGATCTCGATCTTGCGGCGGATGTCGGCCTGCACCTCGCGGCGCAGATCGCCCTCCACCTTGAGGTTGCCCTCGATGTAGTCGCGCAAGTGGGTCAGCTGCTCGTCGCTGAGGTCCTTGGTGCGCATGTCCCGGTCGATGCCGGTGGCGGCCAGAATTTCGTTGGAGCGGGTACGGCCGATGCCGTAGATGTAGGTCAGCGCGACCTCCATGCGCTTATCGCGCGGCAGGTCGACGCCCACGAGACGTGCCATCAGGCGATGTCCTTCTTCTCACGCGGAGGTCTGGTCCCAGTCCGTTCCCGGCTAGTGCCGGGGCCCGGCCTCCGGTCCGGACGTGTGTGAGCGGCCAATCCGCTCAGTGGTACTGGGAGGTCTGCATTCAGTTGTGGAGGTGGTTGGCCAGGTCCGTGTGGAAGCCCTGCCTCATCCTTGTCTCTGCTTGTGGCGCGGATCGGAGCAGATCACCATGACCCGCCCATGCCGACGGATCACCCTGCACTTGTCGCAAATCGGCTTCACGCTCGGGTTGACCTTCACGGCTGTTTCGATCCTGTTCTCGTCTGGTTGGTGACTACTTGTATCGGTACACAATGCGGCCCCGGGACAGGTCGTACGGAGACAACTCCACGACCACCCGGTCCTCGGGCAGGATACGGATGTAGTGCTGCCGCATCTTGCCGCTGATGTGGGCGAGCACCTTGTGACCGTTCTCCAGCTCAATGCGGAACATCGCATTGGGCAGAGGTTCGACCACGCGACCCTCGACCTCTATGGCGCCGTCTTTCTTTGCCATAACCTCCGCGATTCCTCGTTTTCCGGCGATGAGCGCTCGCAGCGCAGCATTACCCCGGCTACAAAACGTGAGCCGAAGAGGAGATATTCCAAAACAGGGCACGCAAGAGCCGGCGCGGATGCCGCACCGTTGCTCCACGATACCCGTTTGTGGTGCTCAGGCCAAAATCGCTCCGACCCGCGCCGAGACTGCATCCTGACAGCAAAAATGAGACTTGATTTCAAGGGGTGACCTGCGTGATTGCAGTCTCGACGACGTCCGCGGCACTTGGGGCCTGAGCGCATACTTGACATCGATGACTGGACCCACTTCCCAGCCCCGTAATCCCGTGATCCTCACTGTCGACGACGATCCTGCAGTCTCGCGCGCAGTGGCCCGGGATCTCCGCCGCCACTACGGCGACAAATATCGAATCGTCCGCGCCGAGTCGGGCCCCGACGCCCTGGAAGCGCTGAGCGAACTCAAGCTGCGAGGCGACACCGTGGCGGTGTTCGTCGCCGACTACCGGATGCCCCGGATGAGCGGCATCGATTTTCTCGAAGAGGCGATGGACATCTATCCCCTCGCCCGCCGGGTGCTGCTGACCGCCTACGCCGACACCCACGCCGCGATCGAGGCCATCAACGTCGTCGACCTCGACCACTACCTGCTCAAGCCGTGGGACCCGCCGGAGGAGAAGCTGTACCCGGTGATCGACGCGCTGCTGGAGACGTGGCGGTCGGCCGGCGACCGGGTGATCCCCCACACGAAGATCATCGGGCACCCCTGGAACCCCAGATCCTCGGAGGTTCGCGAGTTTCTGGCCCGAAACCAGTTGTACTACACGTGGTTTCGAGCGGACGAACCAGACGGGCAGCGGCTGCTGGAGGCTGCCGGTCACGACGGACTGACGCTGCCGGTCATCATCACCGAGCAAGGTGAGACCCTCGTCGATCCGCCCGATACCGACATCGCGGCGACGCTGGGGTTGACCACAACCCCCTCCGAGGACTTCTACGACTTGGTGGTCATCGGCGGCGGCCCGGCCGGTCTGGCGGCCGCGGTCTACGGTGCATCCGAAGGACTGAAGACCGTGCTGATCGAACGCACCGCCACGGGCGGCCAAGCCGGTCAGAGCTCTCGCATCGAGAACTACCTCGGATTCCCCGACGGTCTGTCCGGGTCTCAACTCGCCGAGCGGGCGCGTCGCCAGGCGGTCAAGTTCGAGGCCGAACTGATCACCGCACAGGCAGTGACCGAGCTGACAATCACCGGGTCCGCCCGCACGGTGAAACTGTCCGACGGCAGGACGATCGGATGTCGCGCGGTCATTCTCGCGATGGGTGTCGAATACCGAGAGCTGCCCGCCGACGGATGTGTCGAGCTGACAGGCGCGGGCGTGTACTACGGTGCGACCTCCGCGGTCGCGGTCGACTGCGAGAACGACGAGGTGTACGTCATCGGTGGCGCCAACTCCGCCGGACAGGCGGCCATGTATCTGTCGCGCACGGCCAAGTCGGTGACAATCGTCTGCCGCCGCACTCTCGAGGACTCGATGTCCTACTACCTGATCCAGCAGATTCGCGCGAACCCCAAGATCAAGGAAATGCCGGGTACAGGGGTCCACGCGGTGACGGGTGACGGTCATTTGGAGCGGATTTGCCTGGAGAACATCGCCACCGGCGAGCGCCAGGATTTCGACTGCGGACGGATGTTCATCTTCATCGGCGCCGAGCCGCGCACCGATTGGCTGGACGGCGTGGTCGCACGAGACGAGCACGGTTTCGTGCTCGCCGGCCCGGACCTGAAAAACGTGTGCGGCTGGACACTTGACCGGCCGCCGCATCACCTGGAAACAAGCGTGCCCGGTGTGTTTGTTGCAGGAGATGTGCGGGCCGAATCCGCCAAGCGAGTGGCGGCAGCCGTCGGCGAAGGGTCGATGGCCGTGATGCTCGTGCATCGATACCTGGCGGAAGCGTAGGGGCGTTAGAAAGGAAGGCGCGATGAGCCTCTCGGGCGAAGAGCCGAAGGCAGCCGGCGAGACGTGTCTGCCCGACGAACTGCGCACGCTGTTCTTGTTCGAGGCGCTGTCCGACGACCAGCTCGCGACGCTGTGCCAGAACGGCCACATAGCCACATTCGAACCCGGCCCCGTGTGCACCGAGGGTGACCCTGCCACCTGCTTCTACGTGCTCATCGAGGGCGAGCTGGTGATGTCCAAGCGCTCGGGCGACGTCGACCTCGAGACCAACCGCACATCCCAGCGCGGGGTGTACTGCGGGGCATGGTCGGCGTATGTGCCTGAAGAAGAACACGTTTACGAGGCGTCGGTGCGGGTGACCAAGACGTCCAGGTTCTTCGTGCTCGACGCAGATGCGTTCGCCCGCTTCATGCAAGCGGAGTTTCCTATGGCCGTGCATCTCGTGGAGGGGCACAAGGTCGGGGGCATGCGGACGCGTCAGATCGTCGGCCAGCGCGAGAAGCTCCTGGCGCTCGGCCAGCTCTCGGCGGGGCTGACGCACCAGCTGAACAACCCGGCCGCCGCGACCGCACGGGCCGTTGCGGATCTGCGTGACCGCGTCAGCAAGATGCGGCACAAGCTCGCAATGCTGGCCGACGGCAAGTTCACGCCCGAGGCGCTGCGTGTGCTCGTCAGCATTCAAGACGAGGTCGCCGAACAGGTGGCCAAGTCCAAGTCGCAGGAGCTCACCGCAATGGAGGCCGCGGACCGCGAGGACCACATCGGTGACTGGCTCGCAGACCACGGCATCTCCGGCGCCTGGGATTACGCGCCGACGTTCGTCGACGCGGGTCTGGACACCGACTGGCTCGAGCGGATCTCGGCATCCGTCGATGACGTCGACGCCTCCGCGTCGCTGCAAAGCGCGATCGGATGGTTGAAATACACCATCGACACCGAGCTGTTGATGAACCAGATCGCCGAAGCCAGCAAGCGCATCTCCGCACTTCTCGCCGGCGCGAAGCAGTACTCACAGATGGACCGCGCCCCTTACCAGTCCGCCGACATTCACGAGCTACTCAAGAGCACACTGATGATGTTCGGCGGCAAGGTCGGCATGGACAAGGACAAGCCCATCAGGCTGGTCAAGGAGTACGACAAATCGCTACCCGAATTGCTCTGCTACCCAGGCGATCTCAACCAGGTCTGGACCAACATCATCGACAACGCGATCCAGGCGATGGACGGTCACGGCACGCTGACAGTGCGCACGATGCGTCAGGGCGAGGACATGGTTCGCGTCGAGATTTGCGACGACGGCCCGGGTATTCCCGACGATGTCGTCGGCAATATCTTCAACCCGTTCTTCACCACCAAACCTTTCGGCGAGGGCACCGGGTTGGGACTTGACCTGGCTCGCCGCATCGTGGTCGAAAAGCACCATGGCGATCTGCGAGTCGAGTCCGCACCGAAGAACACGCGGTTCATCGTGCTGCTTCCGCTGGCGGCCCCCGCGCCGGAGGTCACGACGACCTAGGTCGGCGCGGGTCGCGGATGCGATGCGCTCGGAATAGCGCCGGCCCGCGAGGCGGTTGGAGCTGTCATGACCGATGCTAACCACACCCCCAACCTCGGCCGATTCGGATCGTTCGGTCGCGGAGTCACCCCCGAGCAGGCCAAGGAGATCGAGGCGCTGGGCTATGGCGCCGTCTGGGTCGGCGGTTCCCCGCCGGCCGAACTGGACTGGGTCGAGCCGATTCTGGAGAAGACCACCACGCTGAAGGTGGCGACCGGCATCGTCAACATCTGGACCGCGGCGGCCGGGCCCGTCGCCGAGTCGTTCCACCGCATCGACAACGTCTATCCCGGACGGTTCCTGTTGGGCATCGGCGTCGGGCATCCGGAGGCGCACACCGCGTACCGCAAGCCCGTCGATGCGCTCAACGACTACCTCGACAAGCTCGACGAGTACGGCGTGCCGAAGAACCGCCGCGTGGTGGCAGCGCTCGGGCCTCGCGTGCTCGCGCTGTCCGCGCGGCGCAGCGCGGGCGCCCATCCGTACCTCACCACACCCGAACACACCGCCAAGGCCCGTGAGCTGATCGGGCCCTCGGCCTTCCTCGCGCCCGAGCACAAGGCGGTACTGACCACCGACGCCGAACAGGCCCGTGCGCTCGGCCGCAAGGCACTCGACATCTGCCTGAACCTCACCAACTACGTCAGCAACTGGAAGCGGCTCGGGTTCACCGACGACGACGTGCGCCGGCCGCCCAGCGACAAGCTTGTCGACGCGGTGGTCGCGTACGGTACCCCCGACGACATCGCGAAGCGCCTCAACGAGCACTTCGAGGCGGGCGCGAACCACGTACCGATCCAGATTCTGGGTAAACAGGATCAGTTGATCCCAGCACTCACCGAGCTGGCCGGACCGCTGGGGCTGGCCACGTAGAGAGGGGCACGATGACCGAGCCAATTCTGCTCAAACCCAATGTCGGCCGTTACGGGGTGTGGACACCGGGGCCGCCCAAACCCGAGCAGGCGGTCGAGATCGAAAGACTTGGCTACGGCGCTGTCTGGGTCGGAATGTCCCCGGCCGCCGAACTCAAGTTCGCCGAGCCCATCCTCGAAGCCACCGAATCCCTCGAGCTGGCCACCGGGATATGCAATATCTGGTCGGCGCCGGCCGAGCAGGTCGCCGATTCGTACCATCGCATTGAAAAGGCTTATCCCGGAAGGTTTCTGCTCGGAATCGGGGTTGGCCATCGCGAGCACACCGAGGAATACCGCAAGCCCTACGACGCGCTCGTGGAGTATCTCGACGAGCTCGACAAGTATCAGGTCCCCACGAGCCGACGCGTGGTCGCGGCTCTTGGACCGAGGGTGCTGAAGCTGTCCGCGCAGCGCAGCGCGGGCGCTCACCCTTACCTGACGACGCCCGAGCACACCGCCCAGGCTCGCGACCTTGTCGGCGGGTCGGTGTTTTTGGCGCCCGAGCACAAGGTGGTGCTGAGCACCGACACGAACGAGGCCCGCGAGATGGGCCGCAAGGCCGTCGACTTCTATCTCGGCCTGAGCAACTACCTCAACAACTGGAAGCGACTCGGGTTCACCGATGAGGATCTCACCAAGCCGGGAAGCGACAAGCTGATCGACGCGGTGGTGGCCTACGGCACCGCGGAGAAGGTCGCCGCCCGACTGGACGAGCACCTGAGGGCCGGCGCCGACCACGTCACCATCCAGGTGCTCGGTGGCTGGGACCGGATGATCCCGACCTTGACGGAACTGGCCAAACCCCTGGGACTGACATCCGGCGACTGACGGACCGATAGTGTTTGGCCATGCGGCTGTTGGTCACGGGCGGCGCCGGGTTCATCGGCGCCAACTTCGTGCGCAACACGCGGCGCGAGCGCCCGGACGTGTCATTGACGGTGCTCGACGCGTTCACCTATGCCGGCAGCCGTGAGTCGCTGGCGGGACTCGATGACACCGTGCGCGTGGTCGAGGGTGACGTCACCGACGACGACCTGGTCGCGCAGTTGGTCGCCGAGACCGACATCGTTGTGCACTTCGCCGCCGAGACACACGTCGATAACGCGCTCGCCGACCCGGAGCCGTTCTTGAGCACCAACGTGATCGGCACCTTCGCGGTGCTGGAAGCGGTGCGACGGCACAGGGTGCGACTGCATCACGTCTCCACCGACGAGGTGTACGGCGACCTCGCGCTTGACGATCCGCGCAGGTTCACGGCCGACACCCCGTACAACCCGTCCAGCCCGTATTCGTCGACGAAGGCGGCTGCCGATATGTTGGTGCGCGCGTGGGTGCGGTCCTACGGCGTGGCCGCGACGATCTCCAACTGCTCCAACAACTATGGGCCGTATCAGCATGTGGAGAAGTTCATTCCCCGTCAGATCACCAACGTGCTGACCGGGCGGCGGCCCAAGCTGTACGGACGCGGCGCCAATGTGCGCGACTGGATCCACGTCGACGACCACAACGCGGCGGTGTGGCGGATCATCGAAGACGGGCGCCCCGGGGCTACATATCTCATCGGCGCCGACGGCGAGCGCGACAATCTGACGGTGCTGCAGATGATCCTGCGTGAGATGGGCCGCGACGCCGACGACTTCGACCAGGTGCCCGACCGCGCCGGCCACGACCTGCGGTACGCAATCGACCCCCGGCCACTTCAAAACGAATTAGCATGGGAGCCAGTGCATTCCGATTTCGCCCAGGGCCTGCGCAGCACCATCGACTGGTATCGCGACAACGAGTCGTGGTGGCGTCCACTCAAGGACGGCGTCGAAGCGATATACGCCGAACGCGGTCAGTGACATGACGGTGCGCGAGTTGGCGATTCCCGGCGCCTGGGAGATCAGCCCCGCCTTGTACGTCGACGACCGAGGGGTGTTCTTCGAATGGTTCACTCAGCGGGAGTTCACCGAAGTGACCGGTCACCGCTTCGATCTGCACCAGGCCAACTGTTCGGTGTCGGCCGCCGGAGTGTTGCGAGGGCTGCATTTCGCGCAGCTGCCCCCCAGCCAGGCGAAGTTCGTGACGTGCGTGCGCGGCGCGGTGATCGACGTCGTCGTCGACATCCGCGTCGGTTCACCGACCTACGGCCAGTGGGACGCCGCGCACCTCGACGGCAACGACCGCCGCTCGGTCTACGTGTCCGAAGGGCTGGCGCACGGTTTCCTTGCGCTGGAAGACGATTCGACGGTCATGTACCTCTGCTCGGCCCCCTATGCCCCCGAGCGCGAGCACACCATTCTGGCGACTGACCCCAAGCTGGCGATCGACTGGCCGACCGTGAGCGGCACCGCCCCGTGCATGTCAGGGCGGGACCTCGACGCGCCGACCCTCGAGGAGGTTCGCGCCGCGGGTCTACTGCCCAGCTGGGACGACACTCGGGACTTCATCGAGCGACTGCGCCGCGGCGGCTGAGCAGCCACATCGCCCACAACAGAACCGTGAGCACCTCCGCGGCCGCGCTGATCGCCGCATGCGGCGCCGGCTGCCATCCGCGCTCCGAGAATCCGAGCACTCCGACCGTTCGCGAGAGTGCGAACGCCGCAAGTGATCCCGCAGCCAGTGCCGCCGCCACCCATCGCAGCCATCCCGGACCGCCGAGGGCCACCAGCACGGCAACCGCGCAACAGACACTCGCCTGCATGAGGAACGCCGTGCCGATGTTCGGGATGTGACGGTAGCCGTGGACATACAGGTAGGCATGGCCGACGCCGGTCACGGCCAGAGACGCAGCGATCCCAAATCGCAGCGCTATGTCGACGAGTTTCATTGCAGTGTGTGCTCTTTCAGCGCGAGCGCATGCCGGCCCGTGGTGTAGCTGACCTCGCGGATGCCAAGCGCATCATGCAGCCGACCCGCCGGCAGCGTCACCGGCTTCGGAGCTGTCCCGTCGCCGGGGTGCGGCAGCGGATACGCCGTTGTCGTCCCGCTGTAGAACGTCACGTTGCCCTCGGTCTTCGAGAACAGTTGGTGCACATGCCCGTTGAGGCAGGTGACCGACGAAAAGCGGCGCAGATAGCTCAGCGCCTGCGTTGCGTCGTCAGTGGCCCACCCCCAGTCCGGGTACATCGCGAACAGCGGGATGTGGCTGAACACGATGATCGGCGCATCGGCCGCCAGGCCGGCGACGTCATTTTCGATGAACTCCAGCTGGTCGGTGCCCAGGTGCCCCGGCTTCTTCAGGTTGAGCGTGTTGACCAGAGCGATGACGTGCACGCCTGCGATGTCGAAGCTGTACCAGCCGTCGCCGCGGGTGCCGGCGCCGAACGCGTGGCGGTACTTCTGACCCGCGTCGCCGACGGAGTCGTGCTCACCGGGCACCGTGAAGACGTGCGGTGTCTTCAGCCCGCCCAGCATGTGCTTCACCTGATCGAATTGACCGGGCGTGGCCAGATGGGTGAGATCGCCTGTGTGGATGACGAAGTCGGGTGTGTATCCAAGGCTGTTGATCTGGTTGATGGCGTGGCTGAACGAGTCGGCGACGTTGGGGTTTGCGGTCCCGGAGAACCCGATGTGGCTGTCGCTGACTTGCGCGAATCGCAGCGTGGGCGGCGCCGGATGGGTGGCTGCGCCTGCCGCATGCGAGACGACCTCGCCGCCGACGACGGCCAGACCCACTGCCGCGCCGAACCACGCGCTGTGGCGGATGAGCTGGCGGCGGCTCATCCCGTGCGGTGCTTCCGTCATGCCGTCACCACCACGGTGCCGTGCATGAACGGGTGGATCGAGCAGATGTAATCGAAATTGCCCGGCGCGCGGAACGTGTAGCTGTAGGTTCCCTTCGCGTCGAGACCAGGTGAGTGAAACGATCCGTCGTCGGCGACCACGGTGTGCGGCTCTTCGTCGTTGTTGGTCCACGTCACCGTGCTGCCGACCTTGACGCTCAGCGATGCCGGCGAGAAGGCGAAATCGTCGATGTTTACTGTATTTTCGGCTACCGGCGCGGCCGATGCGGTAGGCGGGACCGAGTGCACATCGGGCAACGGCCGTGCGTCGGGCGCCGGTGACGAACAAGCGGCCAGCAGAAGGACAGAAGCGGTGGCCAGCCCGAGGGCGCGCCGAGATCTGGTATCCACACCAACAGATACGCGGGTGGGTTACACGCCTCAGGTCTGCTGTTCGGCCTGGGGGGCGAGCACCTCGATCACCCCGCCTACCTCGCGAACCTGCAACGTGGGCAACGGTTTCGGCGCGATCGGCAGTTGATGCGTGAGCACCTGACCGGCGGGGGCGAACGACGTCGAATGGCACGGGCAGCGCAGCCGGTCGTCCGGGGCGTCGAACCACAGCTTGCAGCCCTGGTGCGTGCACACCCCGGAAACGGCCTCCGGCTTGCCGTTGACTCGGCGAACGAATCCGATGACGGAGCCGAGGTCAAACCTGTGCATGGCCCCGTCGGGGACTTCCGAGCTGGCGGCCACCTTCTGCCACGTCCCGGCATTCGGGGTGAGCTCGCCGCTGGTGTCGCCGGTCGGGTTCTCGCCGCGCATGACGAGCCGGTCGACCGACACGGCGGCAACGGCGGCCGCCGCCGCTGCGGAAGTGCCCACGATGACCTGTCTGCGGGTGGTGGATGGCCGTGGCGCCGCTTGCGATGTACCGTCGTCGGCCTGTTCCGCGAGGCGCCAATGAAGGTCGGCGAGGAACTCCGGTCGAGGCGCGTCTGCGCCCGGCTTGGCCGCCTGCAGGTCGATTGCGGTGCGGATCTGCGCGGCCTCGAAGTCGTCGGGCCGGAAGGGACGTGGCCGCCGGCCGCGCAGCAGGTCGTCGATGTACCTGCGTAGTCCGCGGGGTTTCATGGCAGGTCCTCATAGTTAGAATAGTTAGCTTGGGCCGCGTCGTTGACCTGTGCGGCCAGCCGCAGCGCGCGATGCTGCAGCACCTTCGCGTTGGCGACGCTGACCCCGAGGTCGGCGGCGGACTCTTTGATCGAACGGCCTTGCAGGAAACGTAGTTCCAGGATCCGACGGTACTGGTCCGGCAGGGCGTCGAGAAGCTCGGCGACGCGCTGCGGCGCTGTGCTCACCATGTCCTCACGTTCGGGCGCCGCTTCGATGTCATCGATCGACGTGATCTCGCGCCCGAGCGTCGCCCGCCAGTGCGCGGCGAGCACCGTGCGGGCCGTCGCCCGAAGGTAGGCGCGAACCTCACCGACGCTGGCGGTCAGGCGCAGGGGGCGCAGCGCCGCGAGGAAGACCTCGGCGGTGAGGTCTTCGGCGTCGGCGCGGTTGCCGACGCGCGCGAAGATCGTCCGGTACACCCAGGCGGCGTTGTCCTGGTACACCGCTTCCCACGTGGGATAGCGCTCGGGGCCGACCACCCGCAACGGCCGCGGGCGATCGGGTTCGCGTTGCGCCGTCATATCACCGCCTCCGCTATAGATAGTCGCCCTGGTTACAACCGCCCACGCCCATTTCTGCATGAGGGTCGCGATCCTGCGCCGCTTCACAGCCCTTGTGCAGAAATCGGCGAGGCTGAACCGAACTTGCGAAGGCCGGCCCGCACTTACTAGGATATCCTAGTAATCTCGTATCGGCGATTGACGGGGCTCTCATGACCACTCAAATTCCGCACTTCATCGACGGCCAGCGCACCGCCGGGCAGTCACAACGCACCGCCGATGTGTACAACCCGAACACCGGCCAGGTCCAGGCCACCGTGCCGATGGCCTCGGCAGCCGACATCGACGCCGCCGTCGCGGTGGCGGTCGAGGCGCAGAAGGAGTGGGCGGCGTGGAACCCGCAGCGGCGCGCCCGCGTGATGATGAAATTCATCGAGCTCGTCAACCAGAACATGGACGAACTGGCCGAGCTGCTGTCACTCGAGCACGGCAAAACTCTTGCCGACTCCCGCGGTGATATTCAGCGCGGCATAGAGGTCATCGAGTTCGCGGTCGGCATCCCGCACCTGCTCAAGGGCGAGTACACCGAGGGCGCCGGGTCGGGCATCGACGTGTACTCCTTACGCCAGCCGCTCGGCGTCGTCGCCGGCATCACCCCGTTCAACTTCCCCGCGATGATTCCGCTGTGGAAGGCCGGCCCCGCGCTGGCGTGCGGCAACGCGTTCATCCTCAAGCCCAGTGAGCGGGACCCGTCGGTGCCGGTGCGGCTGGCCGAGCTGTTCGAGGAAGCCGGCCTGCCCAAGGGCGTGTTCCAGGTGGTGCACGGCGACAAAGAGGCGGTCGACGCCATCCTCGCGCATCCCCAGATCATGGCCGTCGGATTCGTCGGCAGCTCCGACATCGCGCAGTACATCTACTCCAACGCCGCCGCGAACGGCAAGCGCGCGCAGTGTTTCGGCGGCGCGAAGAACCACATGATCGTGATGCCCGACGCCGACCTCGACCAGGCGGTGGACGCGCTTATCGGTGCCGGCTACGGCAGCGCCGGCGAGCGGTGCATGGCCATCTCGGTGGCGGTTCCGGTCGGCGAGCAGACCGCAGATCGCCTGCGCGCCAGGCTGATCGACAGGATCAACAACCTTCGCGTCGGCCACAGCCTCGACCCCAAGGCCGACTACGGCCCGCTGGTCACCGAGGCCGCGCTGACGCGGGTGAAGGACTACATCCAGCAAGGCGTCGACGCCGGCGCCGAGGCCGTGATCGACGGCCGCGAACGCACCAGCGACGACCTGCAATTCGGCGACGCGAACCTCGAGGAGGGCTGGTTCATCGGGCCCACATTGTTCGACCACGTCACCCCGGACATGTCGATCTACACCGACGAGATCTTCGGACCGGTGCTCTGCATAGTCCGTGCGAAGGACTACGAAGAGGCGTTGCGCCTGCCCAGCGAGCACGAATACGGCAACGGCGTAGCGGTTTTCACCCGTGACGGCGACACCGCCCGCGACTTCGTCTCACGCGTGCAGGTCGGCATGGTGGGCGTGAACGTGCCGATCCCGGTGCCGGTGGCCTACCACACGTTCGGCGGCTGGAAGCGTTCGGGCTTCGGTGACCTCAACCAGCACGGTCCGACGTCGATCCAGTTCTACACCAAGGTCAAGACGGTGACGTCGCGGTGGCCGTCGGGGATCAAGGACGGCGCAGAGTTCGTCATCCCGACGATGAAATAGGCACGGCGAGACATGTTTCGGCTCGACGACGACGAGCGCGTCATCACCGATACGGCCGCCGCGTTCGCCGCGAAACGCCTTGCGCCGCATGCGTTGGAGTGGGACGCCACCGACCATTTCCCCATCGATGCACTGCGCGAGGCTGCCGAGCTGGGAATGGCGGCGATCTACTGCAGCGAGGACGTGGGCGGCAGCGGGCTGCGACGGCTCGACGCGGTGCGGATTTTCGAACAATTGGCGACGGCCGATCCGACGACGGCGGCGTTTCTGTCGATCCACAACATGTGCGCGTGGATGGTGGACCGCTACGGAACCCTTGAGCAACGCAAGTCGTGGATCCCACAATTGGCGTCGATGGAGGCGGTCGCCAGTTACTGCCTGACCGAGCCGTCCGCCGGGTCAGATGCGGCCGCGCTGCGTACCAAGGCGGTGCGTGACGGCCCAGGAAAAAACGCAGACTACGTACTCGACGGCGTCAAGCAGTTCATCTCCGGGGCCGGGTCTTCGGATGTCTACGTGGTGATGGCTCGCACCGGCGCTGAGGGTCCGCGCGGAATCTCGGCGTTCATCGTCGAAAACGGTTCACCCGGGCTGAGTTTCGGCGCACAGGAACAGAAGATGGGCTGGCATGCCCAGCCGACCGCGCAGGTGATCCTCGAGGGGGTGCGGGTGCCCGCGGATGCGATGCTCGGCGGTGCGGACGGCGACGGAGCAGGATTCGGGATCGCGATGAACGGGCTCAACGGCGGGCGCATCAACATCGCGGCGTGCTCGCTGGGCGGTGCGCAGACGGCGTTCGACAAGGCCGCCGCGTACGTGCGCGATCGTGAGGCGTTCGGCGGCAGCCTGCTCGACGAGCCGACGATACGTTTCACGCTCGCCGACATGGCGACTGCGCTGGAGTCGTCGCGAATGTTGTTGTGGCGGGCGGCATCCGCGCTCGACGACGACGACCCTGACAAGGTCGAGCTGTGCGCGATGGCCAAACTCTACGTCACTGACGCGTGTTATGACGTGGCAGACCAAGCCCTGCAGCTGCACGGTGGCTACGGCTATCTGCGGGAGTACGGTCTGGAGAAGATCGTCCGCGACTTGCGGGTGCACCGGATCCTCGAGGGAACCAACGAGATCATGCGGGTGGTGATCGGGCGCGCAGAGGCCGCCCGGGTGAAGGAGCAGAACAGGTGAGCACGATCGCATTCCTGGGCCTGGGCAACATGGGCGGCCCGATGGCGGCGAACCTGGTCGCGGCCGGGCACGCCGTGCGTGGTTTCGATCCAGTGCCCGCGCTCAGGGCCGCCGCCGAAGGCAACGGCGCATCGGTTTTCGACAGTGGTACCGAAGCCGTCACCGACGCCGACGTGGTCATGACGTCGCTGCCCAACGGTGACATCGTCAAGGCCTGTTACGCCGAGGTGCTGGCCACGGCCAAGCCCGGCGCACTGTTCATCGACACCTCCACGATCTCCGTCGACGACGCCCGCACGATCCACGGCCAAGCCGTCGAGCGGGGTTTCGCGCAGCTCGACGCACCGGTATCGGGCGGAGTCAAGGGGGCGACCGCGGGCACGCTGGCCTTCATGGTCGGCGGTGAGGACGACGCCGTCGAACGGGCCCGCCCGGCCTTGGAGCCTTTGGCGGGCAAGATCATTCACTGCGGCGCATCAGGCACCGGGCAGGCCGCCAAGCTGTGCAACAACATGGTGCTGGCCGTTCAGCAGATCGCCGTCGGCGAAGCCTTCGTGCTCGCCGAGAAGCTCGGGTTGTCGGCGCAGTCGCTGTTCGACGTGATCACCGGCGCCACCGGCAACTGCTGGGCGGTTCACACGAATTGCCCCGTGCCGGGGCCGGTTCCGGCGTCGCCCGCCAACAACGAATTCAAACCCGGGTTTGCCACCGCGCTGATGAACAAGGACCTGGGGCTGGCGATGGCCGCGGTCAAGTCGACGGGATCGACCGCCCCGCTGGGCAGCCATGCCGCCGAGATCTATGCGAAGTTCGCCACTGATCACGCCGACAAGGACTTCAGCGCGGTCATCGAGATGCTGCGCAGCTGATAATTCAGCCGAGCAGCAGGGCAAGTCAGGCGGCGGTGCGCTTCTGCGAGGTCCACCAACGGCGGTGTACGCGTTCACACCCCGCCGCGTTACTGAAGTCTTCGTAATCCGTCGACACGACGATCGTGGCCAAGCCTGCGTCGCTGGCTGTGCGTAATCCGGCCGAAGAACCGACCACGGCCAAGGCGCTTTCCGGGTCGATGCCGAATTCCCATAACGCCAACCGGTAGAGGTCGGTGCTGTCGGTGGATTCGGCGTCATCAGTCGTCACGATCGTCTCGACGAGACCGTCCCCGATCAGCTCCCGCACCAACAGCTCCACCTCGGCCCGGCGCTTGGCGCTGACCACCCCGACCCACACGCCGGCGACGAACAAGCTCATCACCAGATCGATGAGGCCGGACCGCGGCGCGAGCTCTCCATCACGCTCGATGTCGGCCACCGCGTCGTCGAAATCAAAGATCACCGCGCGCAGAGGGTCGACGTCGGCGTCTGACGTCCGGTCCCACCAGAACGTCTGCCTCGCAACTGTCTGCCCCCGCATGCATGCCAGCATCTGACGACATGCGTCCCGGGACATCCCCCAGAGGGGGGATTCGGCAGGCTATTGGGGGACTCCCCGGGCCGCCGAAAAGGGGGTTATGCAGGAAAATCGCCCAGATCCTCTCCGTGAGGCCCACCGTCGGCACCTTAAGGTGATCGCATGGCAACGGGTGCCGGACCAGTGCGAATCGTGCTGGTCGACGACCACGAAATGGTGATCGAGGGCCTCAAGGCGATGCTGGCCGCGTTCTCCGACCGCGTACAGGTCGTCGGCCAGGCCGTGGGCGCCGAGCGCGCGCTTGCCGCGATCGAGGACCTGAACCCGGACATCGTGCTGTGCGACGTGCGTATGCAGGGTTCCAGCGGCCTGGATTTGTGCCAGGCGCTGCGGGAACGCGACCCGGACCGCAAGGTGGTCATGTTGTCGGTGTACGACGACGAGCAGTACCTCTTCCAGGCGATGCGCGTCGGCGCGTCGGGTTATCTGCTGAAGAGCATCAGCAGCGACGAGCTGGTCCGCCAGCTCGAGTTCGTCCACCGGGGCGAGACCGCGATCGACCCCGGTATGGCGGCACGCGCCGTCGACACCGCCGCGCGCATCCAGCGCGACGAGTTCTGGCCGGGTGCTCGCCACGGCCTGTCGCAGCGCGAAAGCGAGATCCTGTCCTACGTGGTCAGCGGGCTGTCGAACCGAGGCATCGCGACCAAGCTGGTGATCGGCGACGAGACCGTGAAGAGCCATCTGCGCTCGATCTACCGCAAGCTCGGCGTCAGTGACCGAACCGGCGCGGTCGCGACCGCCCTACGGGAGGGCATCTACCAATGACGAAGCCAGCTGGACCGAACCCGGGCACCAACGCCGTCCGTGACCTGGTCGACGCCGACCGTGAGCTGGCGCTGCTGCGCGAGCTGATCCAGGCCGCCTCCAGCGGGCCCGGGGTTGAGCCACTTGCCGCGGCCGCGGCGCGGATGATCACCGCGGCGACGGCTACCGATGTGTGTTTCGTGCATGTGCTCGACGACACCAACCGGTCGCTGACGCTCACAGGGGCGACGCCGCCGTTCGACAGCGAGGTCGGCAAGATCCGGCTGCCACTGGGCTCGGGCATCTCCGGGTGGGTGGCAAGCCATCGCGAACCGGTGGTGATCAGCCACGACAAGGAGTCCGATCCGCGCTACATGCCGTTCCAGTCGCTGCGCGGACGGGATTTCACGTCGATGGTGTCGGTGCCGATGGAAACCGACCCGGGTGGCCTCGTCGGCGTCCTCAACGTGCACACCGTCGAGCGGCGGGAGTTCACCGACCGCGACGTGGAGCTGCTGCTGGTGATCGGCCGGCTGATCGCCGGAGCGCTGCACCAGGCGCGGCTGCACCGTCAGCTGGTGGCCCGCGAGCGCGCACACGAGAACTTCGTCGAGCAGGTGATCCAGGCGCAGGAGCTCGAGCGCCGCCGCCTCGCCGGCGACATCCACGACGGCATCTCGCAGCGGCTGATCACGCTCTCCTACTGGCTCGACGCGGCGCGGCGGTCGGTCGGTGCGAACGCGGAGGCAGTCGCCGACCAACTGGAGAAGGCGCGTGAGCTGGTCGAACTGACGCTTCAGGAGGCACGCGCGGCGATCGGCGGCCTGCGCCCGCCGGTGCTCGACGACCTGGGTCTGGCGGGTGGACTTGCCAGCCTCGCCCGATCGATACCCCAGATCAACATCGACGTGGAGCTCGCCGAGAAACGGCTGCCCGACCACATCGAGCTCGCGTTGTACCGCATCGCCCAGGAGTGTCTGCAAAACGTCGTGAAGCACGCGAACGCCAGCGCCGCCAGGCTCACGTTCGCGCTCGACGGCGGCACCGCGCGACTCGAAATCGTCGACGACGGAGTGGGTTTCGACACGTTCGAGCATCCGCTGGGGAGTGACGAGATGGGCGGCTACGGTCTGCTGTCGATGGCAGAACGCGCCGAGATCGTCGGCGGGCGGCTCAACATCAGGTCACGTCCGGGCGCCGGCACCGCGGTGACGGCGACGATCCCGCTGCCGAGCGTCCCCAACTAGAAATCGCCGGCGGAGCGGCGCAGCTTTTCGATGGCCGACGACAGCGCCGCCGACTCCTCGCGCGAGATGCCGAGGTCGGAGAACACCTCATCGTTCAGCGTGATCGTCGCGGCCTCTACCGTCGAGCGCCCGAGATCGGTGATGCGCACCAGCGTGGTACGCCCGTCGGTCGGATGCGGCACCCGCTCGACCAGCCCCGCGGTTTCCAGCCGACGGATCGCGTGGGTGACGCTGGTGACGTGCACCTGCAGCCGGTCGGACGCCTTGGCGATCGGCAATGCGCCGGTGCGGCTGAATGCCAGCAGGCGAAGCAGCTCGAACCGGGAGAAGCTCAAGTCATACGGTCGCAGCGCGGTCTCCACCCGGGCCAGCAGGATCTGATGTGCCCGCATCACCGACGTGACGGCAACCATCCCGTCCGCGACGTCTCCCCACCCCGACCGGGCCCAGTTGGCGCGGGCCTGCGCAATCGGGTCACGCCGGCCCTGCGGCTTCTCCGAGGACACGCCTCTTCATACCGCACCCGGCGGCGGAATTCGGCTAAGTCGAAGCTTGGCCTCTAGCCAGCGCAGCGAGCACCGCGCGCGTCGACTCCCTGCCGCCCACCGTCACCCGGACTCCCCCGTCCGCGTAATGCCGGGCCCGCACGCCGGCCGCGTCGAACTCGTGACGCCAGCTTCGGCCGGCGGCGGGCAGATACAGGAAGTTCGCGTGCGCGTCGGTGCTGTAGATGCCCATCGACCGCAACCGCCGCTGCAGGTATCGCCGTTCCTCGGTGACGAACCGAATCCGCTGGTGCAGTTGGCTTTCCGCGTCATAGCTGGCAGCCACCGCCACCGCGCTGGTGATGCTGATCCCGAACGGCAACTGCATCGTCCACAATGTCTTGGCCAACTCGGGCGCCCCGAACCCGTACCCGATGCGCAGGCCCGCCAACCCGTAGGCCTTCGAGAACGTCCGCAGCACAACCACATTCGGGAAGCGCCGCACCAATTCACGCGCATCGAGCCGGTGCTCGGGAGCGACGAATTCGATGTACGCCTCGTCTAACAGCACGACAGTGTCCGACGGCACCCGCCGCAGAAACCGTTCCACGTCGGCTGCAGGCTCGAGGGTCCCGGTCGGATTGTGCGGCCGGCACAGCACCACGACCTTGGCGTTGGACGCCGCGTCGGCGAATGCATCCAGATCGTGGTGGCCGTGTTCGTCCAGCGGCACGCTCACCGAGATCAGCCGCGCCATCTGAGCAAAGATCGGGTAGCCGTCGAACGTGGGTGACGTCAACACGATCCGGTCCCCGGGCGTCGTGACCGCGTGGAGCACCTGTAGCACCACACCCGTTGCGCCGGCTCCGAGCACCACCTGCTCCTCGCGCACCCCGATCCGACCGGCGATCAGGCTGCGCAGCTGATGCGGCAGGTATTCCGGGTACCGGTTCGCCGAGTCGATCCCTTTGATCAACGCCGAGCGCACGGCAGGCAACGGCGGGAACGGGTTCTCGTTGAGCGACAACGCAAACGGGTCGACCGCTTCGGGCAGCGCCGCGACCACCTCCACAGCCGCGGGATCGTGTTCCGGGAAAACCATCAGTCCCGACCGCCCCACCGCAGCGCGGTCGCACCGGCGAAATCGCCCGCGTGCGCGAAGCCCGCCATCATCACGACGTCGCCCGGCTTGACTCGACCGTCGGAAACCGCCCGCGCGAAATTGACCGGGATGCCGGCGGCGAACAGGTTGCCGCACTCGTCGAACGTGTCGACGTGTTTGGATTCGTCGAGCTCGAGCGCCTCACGCCAGTTGCGCAGGAACACCCGGTTCGGCTGATTCGTGACTAGCAGATCAAGATCCTTGGGCTTCATGCCGATTCGATCGCACACGGCGTAGGACACCTCGGGAACCAGCCGGTTCCCGCGGGCCAGCACCTTGGTGATCTTGCCTTCGGTGAAGCCGACGGAGCCCTCGCCGGGTCCAGCCGCCCAGTACTTGCGCGGCGGTTCGAACTGGACGGCCATGTCGGCGGCGTACTCGCCGTAGGTCCGGCATTCGATGTCGAGAATCGGCGACTTGTCCGACACCGTCAGCAGCCCGACCGCGGCGCCGTCGCCCGGGACCGCCGCTTGGGCCTTGCGCCGCACTGTCACCTGGTCGAAAACCTGCCCGGCGGTGTTCGACGCCACGGCGATCAGCGCGGAACTTCCCGCGCCGGACGCCAGCAGCTGCCGGGCCAGCTTGATCATCAGCACGAAAGCGGCACACCCACCGTTGTGCAGGTCGAACACCCACTCCGGCCGGATGCCGAGCCGGTCTGCCACGCCGCTGCCGCAGCCGAAGATCGGGACGTCCGGGAGCTGGGTGTGCGTTATCAACACGTCGACGCCGGAAATCACGTCCTCCCCGTGCCGTTCGATCAGGCCCGCGGTGGCAAGTTCGATCATGTCGATCGCGCTCTCGTCCTTCGCGACGTGATGACGGAATTTCGGCGCGCGGAACATCACGCTGTCGCGAAGGTCGTCGGACTCGGCGAAATGCGCGTAGTAATCGGCCGGCACCGGCGCGCCGGGCAGATACGTCGAGACGTCGATCAGGCTGACATCGGGTGTGGTCATGGTGCTCACTTCATCCAGCCCGGGGTCACCGGAAGTCCGTTGTGGTGGCGGTA
Source organism: uncultured Actinomycetota bacterium (assembly GCA_963744085.1). Classification (GTDB taxonomy): domain Bacteria; phylum Actinomycetota; class Actinomycetes; order Mycobacteriales; family Mycobacteriaceae; genus Mycobacterium. The sequence continues at coordinate 265,008 of CAVUSK010000002.1, read as the reverse complement.
TTCGGCGATCGCCTTGAGGTTCTTCATCTCGAGCAGGTGGCCCGGTCCGAACATGTCCCAGAAGTCGCCCACCCAGACCGGACGCTGCGGCGGCGCGGTCTCCGGATAGGGGTTCTTGTCGTAGAACGGGTGATGGCAGTTCGTCCACAGCACCACCGACCCCTGCTTGTCGAAGACCACTTTGGCGTCGACAACCCGCATCAGATAGATCATCCACAGGTGCGTGCCCTGGTCCCAAGCGCAATGGTAATCGACCGTCCTGGCCTCACGATTGGTGACGGTGCGGGTGAAAATCGGGCTGCCCGAACGTTTTCCGTCCGGGCTTCCCAACCGGTCGTATGCAATCCACAGTCCCGGCTCCTCGGTGGGCGCGAAGTCGCGAAGGCTGAACGTCCACTCCTCGAGGCTGCGGGTGTCGGCCATGTAGTCGAACAACTCGTCGGGCGGGCAGTCGATGTAGTCGTTGACGGTGCAGTACTCGCCGAACACCTGCTCGTGCGGGTACACCGACCGCATCCCCTCCATGATGATCGGGGTGGCCTGCTCCTTCGAGGTCGTCTCGATCCGAGTCAGGCCTTCGATGGGTTCTGTGCTTCCGGCCTCGACGAGCCGGTGCGAAGTAATGTCCTCAAGCGCGGGCAACGACATCGCTGGGGTTCTCCTTTGTGATCGAATGATGGTCCAATTCTTGGAATTTCGGGACGGCCCTGCCGAGGAACGGCGCGAACGGCGGTATCTCGTCCGCCGAGCATTCGATGCTCACCACCGACGGTCCGTTTGTGTTCAGCGCCGAGCGCATTGCATCCGCCAGGTCGCCGACATTGCGCACATCGACTGACTTCAAGTCCGGGAACATCGCGGCCAGGCCGGCGCCCAGATTGGCGGGGCCAAACCGGTTGTAGCTGTAGAGATCGTCGTAGAACAGCTGCTCGCGGGTCACGCACATGGCATGAGCGTTGTTGTTGAACAGCACGAACGTCATCGGCAGCCCGTATTGCAGCGCAGTGTGAATCTCCATGCCGTGCATGAAGAATGCGCCGTCGCCTGCGATGACAATGATCCTGCGACTCTGTCTCGGTCGTTGACTCGTCGCGCGAGCGCGCATCGCGGCGAAAGCCATCCCCACGCCCGCGCCGAAGCTGTAGCCCATGCCGCCCATGCCGAGCGCCACCACGAACCGGCCGTCGCGACGCACCGGCAGGTGGTGGATTGCGGCCGCGCCGGTGTTGCCGGCGTCCACGACGATGTCGACCCCGCCGGGCAGCACCTCGTCCAGCACCGTCATCGCATCGCGGTAGCGAACTCCGGGCCCGTCGAAAGCCGGTGGCGCAAGTTCGCTGCGCATCACCGAATCGGGGACCCGAATTCCCGTCGGCCTGCCCGGCCCCGACAGCGCCACAGCAAGCAACCTCAACGATCGACGAACGTCGTCGGTGTGGACGTGCGTACACGGAAGGTAGGGCGCCGCCGAGCCCAGCGACACGATGGGCACCGAGGCGAGCGCCTCCTCCAGCCCCGCTCGCGCGGTGACCGACAACCGAGTGCCGACGAGCAGACACAGACCGCTGCCGGCCACCGTCTCGGCCACCCCGGGGTGACCCATGACGCCCGTCACGCCCAGCCCGGACGACGAGCCGAGACCTGGCGTGCCGGCCACGTCCTTGGCGTCGGGAACGGTCGCAACCCGGGCGCGCAGCATCGAGCGCAGCGCCTCGAGTTCGGCGCGCGCGTCGTCGCGGGCCACCTGCTCACCCGCGATGATGGTGACCGGCCCGACCGTTCGCCGCAGCGCCCGCGCGATGGGATGCGGGTCACCTATCTGACGCTGCTCTCGAAGATGATCTGAAGGCGGCGCACAGTTGACCTTGGCCTGCTGAATATTCTTGGGCAGCAACAGAACAGCGGGGCCACTGCCACAGCGGGCAGCCGCGATCGCGCGCGACAACGCCGGGACGATGTCTGCGGGCTTCGTCACTCGGTGGCAGTGAATCGAAACCGCAGAGAACAGCGCCTCACCGTTCAGCGCGCCGTTGCGGCCACTGAGATCCTGAAAACTTCCGCGGCCGTCGAGCTCGGTCGAAGGCTGTCCGATCAGTGCCAGCACCGGCACCCGGCTGGCAAGCGCCTCCCCCAGCCCAGCCACTACATTCAACGCGCCGCCGCCGGAGGTGGCCGCGACGACGCCGAGTCCGGCGCCGCTACGGCTGAAGCCGTCTGCCATGGTGGCCGCCGAAAACTCGTGCTTGGCCAACACGGCGGTGATGTCCCGATGGAAGTGCGCGGCGTCGTAGAGGTCTTCGATGTTGGCGCCGTCCACGCCGAAGATATGGCTGACGTCGATGGCGGCGAGATGCTCGACGATGTGGTCGACCACCCGATATTGCCGTGCCATGGACTCACCTGCCCTAACGTTGCCGCCTTTCTAGAAACACGACTCGTGAGCAACTTCGGTTCACCGCGCAACGAGGCGATGCAGTGATCTGAATTACAGGGAGCGTTGCAGCAGCACGCTGCCGTCATCGGCGGAAACCACTTGCACCGCAGCGATCTGATCGATCGTCATCGAAGTGCTTCCGCCGGGTGACGCGGTGACCCCGGCCAGCCCCACCCATGTGGCGAGTTGGGTCTGGCTACCGTCGCGGCCGACGACGACCATCGCCAGCTTGTCGCCGGCCTCTTCTTCGTCCTCGTGCGGCGCGGTCTCAGACTCCACCCCGTAGGTGCAGTTCATCTCGATCTGCGTGCCCCACCGGTGGCCGCTCAGGCTGATCGTCGCGCTTAGCGCCGTCGGCGTCACCGGCGTCATCACCAACGCCGACGAACTCGCCTGCGGCGGGGGCTCCGGGGTTGGGATGGCCGGGTTGGACCGCACCGCCACGAATACTCCGACGGCCAGTACCGCGGCCGCGGCGGCGGCCACCGCCCACGTCAGCATGCGAGAGCGCCGCCGTCGCCACGTCACCTGATTCAGCAACGACGTCAGCAGCTCGGGCCGCAGCGGCGGGGGTGCGCCCCCCGCGTGTCCGTGTTCGTCGATCTCGGCGACGTCACCGCGGTCGAGGCGGGACAGCAGCGCGGGCATGCCGCAGATCTCGGACACCGCCTGCCGGCACGGCTCGCACGTGGCCATGTGCGTTTCGAACTCGCGCCGCTCCGCCGGCGACAACGAGCCGAGCACGTACGCGGCATCCCACATCGCATACCCGTGATCGTCGACTGCCGGAGTTTGCTTGCGGCCGAAGGGAATTGCGGACCCACCAGATTGGCTCATCGCGTCACCCCCATCTCCTGCAGCGTCAGGCGCAGCGCGCGAAGTGCGTAGTGCAGCCTGGACTTGACAGTGCCCTCAGCTATGTCGAGATCCGCCGCGATCTGCGCCGTCGACCATCCTAGATAATACGACCGCTGAACAACCGCGCGGTGGTCCGTGGAAAGTTGAGCCATCGCGTCGCCGATCAACAGCCGGTCCAGCGCCGAGTCGACCTCGTTGGGCCCGGTGTCTTCGGGGGCGGTCTCCAGCGAGCCGACCTCGTTGCGGAACCGGGCGCTGCGCCGTTCATCGATGATCATGTTTCGGGCGACGGTGAACAGCCAGGCCCGGGCGGAGCGCTCGCTGTCGTCGACGACGTCGGGATGCTGCCACGCCCGCAGCAGCGTCTCCTGCACCACGTCCTCGGCCCTCGCGCGATCGCCGGTAAGCCGCATCGCGTAGCGCCACAGCGCCGCGGCGTGCTCGTCAAACAACACCCGCATGAGTGCCGTCTCCGGAGCCTCCATCAGCGACCTCCCGGTGATGACACGAACTAGTTGACGGTCCGGTTCACGAATTGACGATCGGGTCCATTCTTTCCGTCAACCGGCCGTCAGGACGCGAGGGCCGTCGTCGGTCGCCGCCACCGTGTGCTCCCAGTGCGCCGCTCTCGACCCGTCGGCGGTGATCACCGTCCACTGATCATCGAGGACCACGGTCTTCGTCGTGCCCAACGTGAGCATCGGTTCGATGGCCAGCACGGAACCGGGCGCCAGGAAGGGTCCTCGACCGGGTGAGCCCTCGTTCGGCAGGAACGGATCCATGTGCATCCGGCGGCCGATGCCGTGACCGCCGTAACCCTCGACGATCCCGAACGACCGGTCATAGCGCGCCTCGGCCGCACGGGTCGCTTGCTCGATGGCATGCGACACGTCGGTGAGCCGGTTACCCGGCACCATCGCCGCGATTCCGGCTTCCAGCGACTCTCTGGTCGCGTTCGACAGCGCCTCGTCGACGGGGATCAGCTGGTCGACGCCGAATGTGACGGCGGCGTCGCCGTGCCAGCCGTCGACAATCGCGCCGCAGTCGATCGACACCAGGTCGCCCGAGGTGAGCACTTCGGTGGCCGACGGAATGCCGTGCACGACACGGTCATTGACCGACGCACAGATCGTCGCCGGGTAGCCGTGGTAGCCGAGGAACGACGGCGTGCCCCCGCCATCGCGAATCACCGACTCGGCGATCTCGTCGAGATCAAGCGTGCAGACCCCGGGCCGTGCCGCCCTTTGCACGGCACGCAACGCGGCGGCCACCAGAGCGCCGGCGGCGGCCATCGCCTCGAGTTCGCCGGCGCTGCGCTGCGCGACCACCTTGCGGTTTCGCAGCCCAGGCAGTGCGATCACGGCCTACCGGCCAAGTGCATGCAGCGCGCGGGCGAAGACCTCATCCATCGAGCCCACCGCGTCAACTGTCTTCACCGCGGCGCCGTAGTACTCCAGCAGCGGAGCCGTCTCGTCGCGGTACACGTTCATCCGGTTGTGGATGACCTCTTCGGTGTCGTCGGCGCGGCCGCGGTCCTTGAGCCGCTTGAGCAGTTCCTCCTCGCACACCCGGAACTCCACCACCGCGTCCAGCTGTGTGTTGCGGGCCTCGAGCATGCGGGTGAGCGCCTCGGCCTGAGCGACCGAACGGGGGTAACCGTCGAGGATGAATCCGCCTGCGGCATCGGGTTCGTCGAGTCGCTTGTCCACCAGAGCGTTGGTCAGCTCCGACGGCACCAGGTCTCCGGCATCGAGATAGCGCTTGGCCTCCAGACCGAGCTTGGTCCCGTCGTTGATGTTGCTGCGGAACAGTTCGCCGGTGGAGATCTGCGGGATCCCGAGCTTCTCGGCCAGCTTCAGGGCTTGCGTGCCTTTGCCGGCACCCGGCGGGCCGAGCAAAACGACTCTCACTTCAGGAACCCTTCATAGTTGCGCTGCATGAGCTGGCTTTCGATCTGCTTGACCGTATCCAATCCCACGCCAATCATGATCAGAACCGCAGTTCCGCCGAAGGGCAAATTCTGGACACCACCGCTGTTGCCGATCTGGAGGAACAGGTTAGGCAACACGGCGATGACGCCGAGGTAGATCGAGCCGGGCAGGGTGATTCGGTTCAGCACGTAGCGCAAATAGTCGGCGGTCGGACGGCCCGGCCGAATGCCGGGGATGAAGCCCCCGAACTTCTTCATCTCGTCGGCCCGCTCGTCCGGGTTGAACGTGATCGACACGTAGAAGTACGTGAAGAAGACGATCAAGCCGAAATAGATGGAGATGTAGATGGGGCTGCTGGGGTCGGTCAGGTACGTGCCGACGAACTTGTCCCACCAGCTGTTGCCGCCCATCGGGTTGCCGCTGCGCACCAGCTGGGTGATCAGGTGCGGGATGTAGATCAGCGAGGACGCGAAGATCACCGGAATGACGCCGGCCTGGTTGACCTTCAGCGGCAGATAGGTCGAGGTGCCGCCGTACATACGGCGGCCCACCATGCGTTTCGCGTATTGCACCGGGATGCGGCGCTGGCCCTGCTCGACGAACACCACGCCGGTGATGATGATCAGGGCGGCCACGCAGACGGCTGCGAAAATCGATCCCGCCGCGCGTCTCCAGGATCTGCCTGCCCTCCGCGGGGATGCGCGCGGCGATGCCGGCGAAGATGAGCAACGACATGCCGTTGCCGATGCCGCGCTCGGTGATCAGCTCGCCCATCCACATGACCAGGGCCGCACCGGCCGTCATCACCAGGACGATGATCACCAGCGAGAAAATGGAGGAGCTCGAGATGATCTCGTGGCCCACGGAGCAGCCCTGGAGCAGTCCGCCGTTGGCCGCCAGCGCCACGATGCTGGTGGCCTGCAGGATGGCCAGTGCGATCGCCAGGTAGCGGGTGTACTGGGTCATCTTGGCCTGGCCGCTTTGACCCTCTTTGCGCAGTTGCTCGAACCGCGGGATCACCACGGTGAGCAGCTGAACGATGATGCTCGCGGTGATGTAGGGCATCACGCCGACCGCGAACACGGTCAGCTGCAGCAGCGCACCACCGGAGAACAGGTTGATCAGTGAATAGATCTGCGCGTTTTCGCCGCCGCTGAGCTCGGTGATGCACTTGTCGACGTTGACGTAGTTGATGCCGGGCGACGGCAGCGAGGCTCCCGCCCGATAAAGGATCACCATCCCGAGCGTGAACAGGATCTTTTTGCGCAGGTCGGCCGTCCGCAGTGACGAGATGAAAGCCGAAAGCACTCTTCCTCCTGCGCAGACAGCATCTGCGGCATGCAATGGGGCTGGTATGACCAGCGCGTCGGGTTCGTTCTATTTCGTGCCGACCCGCCGCAGGCAACGTACTTGTCCGGGGCTGATGTCAGGCGACAGACAGTCTACGAGAGTAGCAGTCAGGCTCCGAACCGGACGGCAAAGAGACCTCCCAGGAAGGCGGCGTACAGTTACATCATCTAAGTAATGGGGACGCGAAGGAGCCGACGATGGCCCGCACCGACAACGACACCGGGGATCTGGCATCCAGCGTGGGGGTTACCGCGACGATGGTCGCCGCCGCCCGAGCAGCGGCGACCCGCGAGGACAACGCGCTGATCAGCGACCCCTACGCCGAGCCGCTGGTGGCGGCGGTCGGCGTCGAACCGCTCACCAAACTCTGCAGCGGAGAGATCGACTTCGCCGACCTGGAAGACGACGACGACGAGACCGCTGCGGCCGCGCGCCGGTTCGCCGACGCGATGGCAGTGCGCACGAAGTACTTCGACGAGTTTTTTCTCACTGCCACGGGAGGTGGCAATTCGACAGAAGCCCGGGCGGCCGGCATTCGGCAGGCGATGATCCTGGCGTCGGGCCTGGATTCCAGGGCTTACCGCTTGCCCTGGCCAGATGGGATGGTCGTGTTCGAAATCGATCAGCCCCAGGTGATCGAGTTCAAGACGAACAAGCTGGCCGAATTGGGCGCCGAGCCCACCGCGGACCACCGGACCGTCGAGATCGACCTGCGTGAAGACTGGCCCGCCGCACTGCGCGACGCGGGCTTCGACCCCGCCGAGCCGTCGGCGTGGATAGCCGAGGGACTACTCGGATACCTGCCTCCCGACGCCCAGGACCGGTTGCTCGACAACATCACGGCGCTGAGCACGCCGGGCAGCCGCTTCGCTTGCGAGACCGCCGCGAACCCCGGCGAGATGGACCACGACGAAATCAGACAGCGGATGCAGACCGCGTCCGACCGCTGGCAGCGGCATGGCTTCGACATCAATCTCGTCGAGCTCGTGTACATCGGCGACCGCAACGAGGTCCCCGCCTACCTCGCAACGCGCGGCTGGGAAACGCACGGCGACACGGCGCGGGAACTGTTCGCGCAGTACGGGTTGGAGCCGCCCCCCGAAAATCCGAGCACCTGGGGCGAGATGCTGTATCTCACCGGAATCCTCAAGTAAGGATGGGCAGTGGCACGCACCGAGAACGACACCTGGGATCTGGCCTCGAGCGTGGGAGCGACGGCCACGATGGTCGCCGCCGCGCGCGCGATGGCCACCAGGGCACCTGGGCCGTTGATCGACGATCCGTTCGCCGAACCACTCGTGCGGGCGGTCGGCATCGAGTTCTTCACCCAGTTGCTCGACGGCGAGATCGAGTTGGCCTCCTCCGAAGACCCCAACTTCGACCCGTCCCGGGTGATCAACCTGCTCGCCGTGCGGACGAAGTTCTTCGACGACTTCTTCCTCACCTCCACGGCCGCGGGCATTCGCCAGGCCGTGATCCTGGCGTCTGGCTTGGACTCCCGCGCCTACCGGCTGCCGTGGCCTGCGGGCACCGTCGTGTTCGAGATCGACCAGCAGGCCGTCATCGACTTCAAGACCGGGACGCTGTCGCGGATCGGCGCCTACCCGCACGCCGAGCACCGGCCGGTGGCCGTGGATCTGCGCGACGACTGGCCGGCGGCGTTGCGCGATAGTGGGTTTGACGAGACGCGACCCACCGCCTGGAGCGCGGAGGGCCTGCTCGCCTATCTGCCGCCAGACGCGCAGGACCGGCTGTTCGACGAGATCACCGCGCTCAGCGCGAAGGGAAGCCGCGTCGGTACCGAATACCATCCCGCCGGGCCCACTGCGATCGCCGAGCGAAACAGGGAAATGGCGCAACAATGGCGTAACCGCGGATTGAACCTCGACCTGTCCGAGCTGATGTACCACGGCGAGCGCAACAAGCCGACCGAGTACCTGGCGGCACACGGCTGGCAGGTGTCCACCCTGACCAGAGCGGAGCTCTTCGCCGCGTACGGACGCGAGTTGCCCGAGGACTATGCATCCGAGCCGCTGCGAAACACCGTCTCCGTCACCGCAATACGAGACTGAAGGAGCAACGATGGCACGAACCGACAACGACACGTGGGACTTGGCGTCCAGTGTGGGCGCGACGGCAACGATGGTGGCCGGCCAGCGTGTGCTGGCCACCCGGGAGGGGCTGATCGACGACCCGTTCGCGGAGCCGCTGGTGCGCGCCGTCGGCCACGAGTTCTTCACGAAAGTCCTCAATGGGGACATCGACCTTTCCGGACTGGACCCGGCGTTCAGCATTCGCAGGTCGGCCGAGGGCATGGCGGTACGCACCCGCTTCTTCGACCGGATGTTCACCGATGCCGCCGCCGCGGGCGTGCGCCAAGCGGTGATTTTGGCCGCCGGGCTGGACGCTCGCGCGTACCGGTTGCCGTGGCCGGACGGGACCGTCGTGTACGAGCTCGATCAGCCCGACGTCATCGAGTTCAAGACGAAGACTCTCGCCGAGCTGGGCGCCGAGCCGACCGCCACCCACCGCGCGGTCGCCATCGACCTGCGCAATGACTAGCCGAAAGCCTTGCTGGACAACGGCTTTGACCCCAGCCAACCCACGGCGTGGAGCGCGGAAGGCCTGCTGATCTACCTCCCACCGGACGCCCAGGACCTGCTCTTCGACAACGTCACCTCGCTCAGCGCGCCGGGTAGCCGGCTGGCCACCGAACACGTCCCGGACTTTGCGCCGTTGACCGATGAGCGGTCGGAACGAATCAAAGAGCGGCTGAAGCAGTTTGGAAACGACATCGACTTCAGTGCGCTCGTCTATGAGGGCGAGCGCAGCCACGTCGTCGAGTATCTGACCTCCCACGGCTGGCAAGTGTCCGCCCAGACGTTGAGGGAAGCGTACGCAGAGAACGGTTTCGCGTTCCCCGAGGACGAAACGATCACACCGTTCGCGAATCTCTGCTACGTCAGCGCGAAGCTGGGTTAGAGCGGTTCGCCAGCTCCAGAAACCTTCCGTAGCGGTCCGTCATCGCCGATGCCCACGCGGGATCGGGTTCGACGACCCGTTGGGTCGCGGCCCAGCGGGCGGCGTCGGTCATCGACGATTCCAGGCCGGCGGCGATCCTGGCCAGGAAGGCGGCCCCCAACGCCGCGCCCTCGGGCACGCCGGACACCTCCACCGGCCGGCCCGTCGCGTCGGCGATCGCCTGCATCCACGGGGTGACGCGGGTGCCGCCGCCTGCGGCCACGATGCGTGACACAGATACACCGCTCAGTTCGATGAGATGGCGCACGACGAACCCCGACGCCTCGAAAGCAGCCCGTCGCAACGACGCGGCATCGTGGGTCAGGTCCAAGCCGTCGAGCACGCCGCGACGGTCGGGATCGTGGAACGGTGTGCGCTCGCCGCGCACGTACGGCAACCAGACCGGCACCCGCCGCGGGTCGGCCGGCCGCGAGTCGCTCTGTCCCACAATGCGATTGACCCAGTCAAGGAACAGGCCGCCGGCATTGCTCGGGCCACCGATCTGGCTCTTTCCGCCGATCTGCGGAATCGTCCACAGACCCGGCACCTGTCTGGGCTCGGCAATGGTGGCCCACACGATGAGCGTCGTCCCACACAGCACGAGCACGTCACCGTCGTTGTCGGCACCGGCCACGAGCTGCTCGCAAATCGCGTCGACGCCACCGGCAGCCAAGATGGTGTCGGTCCCGCACACTCGGCCGATCGCCGCTCCCATCATCTCGACCCCGGGCATGCGGTCAACGCTCACTCCGCACTCTGCGCACGCGTCGGCGTTCCAGCCGGTGCCGTCGAACAACGGATAAGCCGTGCTGGCCGTGCCGATGTCGATCACCGCCTCGCCGCCCAGCGCGTGGTTGGCCACTGCGGGCGCGGGCCAGTAGCCGGCCGCATCGGGTGCCTCTCGCGCTGTCCACCGCAGGAATTCGGCCGTCTCGCCCGACAGCGGCGTCGCGCCGCCGGGGTCTGTCGGCGAACGTCCCCGGCTGTCGCCGTAGAGCAGTCCCGCCGTGATCGGCCGGCCGGCCGAGTCGACCGCGGTCAACGAGGGCACCATCGCCGAGACCGCCACCGCGCGGGCGCCGGGCTGGCCCAGTTCTCGCATGGCTTCCACCGGACCCCGCCGCCACGCTTCGTCGGCGTCGTGCTCCAGGCGGTCGGCGGCGGGAACGCGAAGCCGGTGGGGAATTCGCGCCCTGGCCACCACCCGGCCGTCCTGGTCGGTAGCCACCGCTTTGACGGCAGTACTGCCGATGTCGATGCCGATTGTTGCCTCTTTCGGTGACACGCGCGTCACCGTACGCCAGCATGGGCAGACGTGACCGAACTTCGTGCGCTCGTGACCGCCCCCTTGCGGGGCCCAGGTCTGGACAAGCTGCGACGGTTGGCCGACGTCGTCTACGACCCGTGGATCGACCAGCGTCCGCTGCGGATCTACACCGCCGAGCAGCTAGCCGAGCGGATCAGCTCGGAGGCAGCCAATATCGTTGTCGTGGAGAGTGATTCGGTTAGCGGTCCGGTGTTCGAGCTCGGGCTGCGCGCCATCGCGTCCACCCGCGGGGACCCCAACAACGTCGACATCGCAGGCGCCACCCGCGCCGGGATCCCGGTGCTGCACACGCCGGGCCGCAACGCCGACGCGGTCGCCGAGATGGCGGTCGCCCTGCTGTTCGCCGCCACCCGTCATCTGGTTCGCGCCGACGCCGACGTCCGGGCCGGCGAGGTGTTTCGCGACGGCACGATTCCCTACCAGCGTTTCCGGGCGTGGGAGGTGGCGGGCCAGCACGGCCGGGCTCGTCGGCCTCGGCGCCGTCGGCAGTGCGCTGAAATGGCGGCTGTCCGGGCTGGGCATGTCCGTCATCGCGCACGACCCGTACAACGACGAGGCACGGCACAGTCTCGACGAGCTGCTCGCCGAAGCCGACGTCGTCTCGCTGCATGCGCCCGTCACCGACAACACCGTTGGAATGATCGGCGCCAAGCAGTTCGCGGCCATGCATGACGGCGTCGTGTTCCTCAACACGGCGCGGGCTCAGCTACACGACACCGATGCTCTGGTTTCCGCGCTGCAGGGCGGCAAGGTGGCGACCGCGGGCCTCGACCACTTCGTCGGCGAGCTTCTTCCGGCCGATCATCCGTTGACGGCCATGCCCAACGTGGTCCTGACGCCCCACATCGGCGGGGCCACGTGGAACACTGAGGCCCGGCAGGCGCAGATGGTCGCCGACGGACTGGAAGCGCTGCTGTCCGCAGGTACGCCGGCCCATATCGTCAACCCGGAGGTGCTCGCCTCGTGAAATTCGTTGAGAACCCGGAGACGGCGGTGCTGGCCGCGGCCAAGGACATGCTGCGGCGCGGCCTGGTCGAGGGCACCGCGGGAAACATCTCGGCCCGGCGGGAAGACGGCAACATCGTCATCACCCCGTCGTCCGTCGACTACGCGGACATGGCGCTCGACGACCTCGTGCTCGTCGACGCGGACGGGGCGGTCCTTGCTGCCAAGGAGGGCCGCTCCCCGTCGACCGAAATGAAGTTGCACCTCGCGTGCTACCAAGCGTTCGACGACATCGGCAGCGTCATCCACAGCCATCCCGTGTGGGCCTCCATGTTCGCGATCGCGCACCAGTCGATACCCGCCTGCATCGACGAGTTCGCGGTCTACTGCGGCGGCGACGTTCTGTGTACCGACTACGCCGCGTCCGGCACCCCCGACGTCGGCAACAACGCGGTGAAGGCGTTGCAGGGCCGCGCGGCTGCGCTGATCGCCAACCACGGTTTGGTGGCGGTCGGACCCCGGCCCGACAAGGTTCTGCACGTGACTGCCCTGGTCGAGCGGACCGCCCAGATCGTCTGGGGCGCAAGAGCTCTCGGCGGGCCCGTCCCGATCCCGGCAGAGGTCAACCAGAGCTTCGCGGGCATCTACACCTACCTGCGCGCAGAACCCGATGTAACCAGCCCCCTGCGGTCAGCGTCAGCGGAAGTCGACGGCCACCTTGACCGCGCCGCTGTCGCCTTGGTTGGCGATCGCCATGAACGCGTCACGCCACTGCTCGAGCCGGAAGGTGTGAGTCAGCATCGGGCGCAGGTCGACTCGCCCGTCGAGCGACCAGATCGAGGTAATGGGCGATCGCATGCTTGCGCTGCCCCTCCACCTCCTCGACGCCGAAGGCGTTGGAGCCGACCCAGCTGATCTCCTTGAAGTACAGCGGACTCCACTCCCAGCGGCCGGGCGCGTGGACGCCGGCCTTCACGAGCGTTCCTCGCGCCGTGAGAACCCGCACGCCCGACCTCGAACGTCTCCGGCTTGCCGACGGTGTCGTAGACGACGTCGATCGCGCCCGGGATAGGCCATCGGCAGCCCCTGCAGCGGCCGCCGCAGCAGGCCGCCGCCCCAGGCGACCAGATCCTCGATGACCGTCCAGGCGGGGCTCGTGAGCGCAACACCTTGGCCGCCCCGAACCGGCGGGCCAGCTCGGCCTGAGCGTCGAAGCGGGCGACCACCGCCACCGCGACATCGGGGTAAAGGGCCCGCAGCATGGCGATCGCACACAGCCCGAGCGAGCCGGCCCCGTACACGAGCACCCGGCCTGACGGCGGCGGCGGATGCCGGGTGATCGCGTGCAGGGACACCGAAAACGGGTCGGCGAACACGGCGAGTTCGTCGGGCATCGAGTCGGGGACCGCGAACAGCATCGAGTCGTGGGCGGCCATCAACTCCGCGTAGCCGCCGGTGACGTCGGCGGACACCCCGGTGTGGATGCCCGGTTTGATATCGCCGTCGCAGAAGCTCCAGCACAGGCTGTAGTCGCCGTTTTCGCATGCGGGGCAGAGCGGTTCGATGCCGCGCGGCCCGCACGACAGCCACGGGTTGAGCACCACCCGCTGGCCGACCTCCAACCCACGGGCACTCGGGCCCCAACGCCACCACCTCGGCCACCACCTCGTGGCCCATCACCTGAGGGAACGAGCAGAACGCAGCCATCGCGTTGTCGGTGTCGCCCTCGCCGAAGTCGAGCAGGATCTGCTTGGAGTCCGACCCGCAGATGCCGGTCAGCCGCGGCCGGGTGACCACCCAATCGTCATGCAGCGGTTGGGGATCCGGCACGTCGCGCAACGCGGTGGGCGATCGGGCGAGGTTCTTGGTCAGCCGGTTGGCGTCGTCGGGCACGTCGAACGGCTCGGGCGGCACACCGTAGACCAGCGCCCTCATGAGGGCCCGGCCATGGCCGCCGCGCCGGCGATGTAGGCGTCGATGTCCGGCGTTCTTGACGTCGACGACCGCCTTCATGTCCGGGCACGTAGTGCTCGAAGCGGTCGGTGCCCAGCGCCGCGACGATACCCTGCGCCACCTCGTCAGGCGTGAACTTCGGTCCCTCGTAGAGTGGTTCGTCGTTGTCCGGCTGGTCCCAGATCTCGGTGTCGACCGGCCCGGGCTCGATGAGCTTCACCGAGATGCCCGTGTCGTGGAGGTCGACGGCCATCGACTCGCTCCAGCCACACAGCGCGAATTTGCTTGCACAGTAGGCGGATTCGTGGATGATCCCGAGCCGACCGCCGACGCTGGAGACGTTGACGATCATGCCGGTCTTGCGCTGCTGCATGCGAGGGAGCAAGGCCAGAGTCAGACGCATCGGGCCGAAGAAGTTGACCCGCATGACGGCCTCCACCTCGGCGGGATCCAGCGCTGTGACGGTCCGGCGCTTCGGGATTGCGGCGTTGTTGACGAGCACATCGATACCGCCGAGGGTGTCCCACGCGAGCAACGCCAGCTCGCCGACGGTCGACGTGTCCGCCAGGTCGGCCACCCACATCGTCGATTCGGGAGACGTCTTGCGGCAGTCGGCCAATACCTCGGCGAGGCGGTCGCGTCGGCGCGCGAGGAGCCCCACCACCGCTCCTTGGGCCGCGAGCAGGCGGGCCAGAGCGGCTCCGATGCCCGACGAGGCGCCCGTGACGAGCACCCGCTGGCCTGCCGCCGAATACACCATCAGTGCCGGCTCGCGCACTCGACGAACACAACTCTCCCGCACACAGGTTGATTGTGCGCCTGCGTTGGCGTGGCGGAAGCCGTTCAGAAGCGGTAGTCGCCGAGCAGCAACGCGGTGGCGCCGTTGAAAGTCTGCTGAGCGCGACCCAGCAGCTCTGTCACCGACCGGAGTAGCAGCGCGCCGACCGCATCCGGCAGCGACGCGGCCGCCGGCTGCGACGAGGGCTTCGGACGCAGCATCTCCATCAGCGACGAGCCGGGGTAGCTGACGATGCGGACATCCTCGTCGACGTCGAGCCCCGCAAGGATTTTGGCCCGCGCGATCGCAGTGCGCAGGCCGCCCAGCTCGTCGACCAATCCGTGTTCGAGCGCGTCGGCGCCGGTCCACACCCGTCCGCGCGCCACCGCATCCACCGTCTCGACAGAAAGGTTGCGGCCCTCGGCAACTCGTCGCACGAAGTCGTCGTAGATCAGGTCGGCTTCCGCCTCGACCTGGGCGTGCTGCTCGGGCGTGAACGGCGCGTTCAACGACCATGCGTCGGCGTTGGCACTGGTGCGGACGGCGTCTGATCCGACGCCGAGCCGTTTCATCAGGTCGCGCGCCACCAGCTTCCCGGTGACGACGCCGATCGACCCGGTGATCGTGCCGGGGTTGGCGACGATCGCGTCAGCATCCGTCGACACGTAGTAGCCACCGGAGGCGGCCACCGCACCCATCGACGCGACCACCGGTTTGCCGGTGTCGCGGACGCGGGCGACCTCTCGCCAGATGGTCTCCGATCCGGTCACCGCACCGCCGGGGCTGTCGACGCGCAGCACGATGGCCGACACCTGGTCGTCGGCGCCGGCTTCCCGCAGCGCCGCGGCGACGGTGTCACCGCCTACACTGCTGTCGCCGAACGGCAGGAGATGCGGGCCACCGCGTCCGCTGACGATCTGACCGGCCACCGTGATGACCGCAATGCTCGGTTTCGCGTTGCGGCCCGGCACTTTTGGAGCCGGCAGACTGGGCCACGAGGCGGTAGCGCGGGCGTAGCGGGCGAGGTACAGCCTCGGCGGCTCCTCCTCGTCGTCGGACGGCTCTGCGCCCACCAGCTGCGCGATACGCTTGTAGGCCTCGTCGCGGAAGCCCACGTGGTCGATCAGTCCGCCGGCCAAGGCGTCATCGCGAAGCAGCGGAGCCCGGTCGGCCAGCGCATCGACGGCTTCGGGCTCCAGCCGACGTGATTCGGCGATCGCAGCCACCACCTGGCCGTACAGGCTTTCCAGCAGCCGCGTGTCGGCTTCGCGGTGGGCGTCGGTGTAGCTGTCCTCGGTATATCGGTTTGCGCCGGACTTGTATTCGCCGCGGGCGATGAACTGTGCCTCGACGCCGGCCTTGTCCAGCGCGCCGCGCAGGAACAGGGCGTTGGTGGCAAAGCCGACGAGCCCGACCGTGCCCGACGGCTGCAGCCACACCTCGCGGAAGGCCGAGGCGAGGTAGTAGGACAGCGTGCCCGGATAGGTTTCCGCCCATGCCAGCGTCGGCTTGACGTCGCTGAACGCCACGATGGCCTCGCGGAGCTCCTGCACCGGGCCTGCCGATGCGGCGGGAAGCTGCACGCGGGCGATCAGACCGGCGACCCTGGAGTCCTCGGCGGCGCGGTGTATCGCGGTGACGGTCTCGCGCAGCAGCAAGCGACGGTCAGGGTTGATCACCGCGAACGGGTCGAAGCCTCGCGATTCCGGCGGTTCTGACAGCAGGTCGAGCTCCAGCACGCAGCCGTTCGGCACGCCGTGATGGCGGGCGGTGTCGACTTTGCGGCCCAGTGAACGCAGGTCGTCAAGGCCGGGAATGCCTACGAAGCTGAACATGGCCCGAGCCTACCGATGAGGCCTGCGGTGTTAGGTGGCGAGCCAAGCGCGGTTGCCGTACTTGTCGAGGTGCGCCACCTCCTCGACGGGTTTGCGGGTCGTCGGCCCGTAGCGCCCGCGCGGCCATCCGAGAGGGACCATGCAACAGGGCGTGACCGAGAGTGGCAGTCCCAGGATTCTGCGAGCCGATGTCACGCTCCACAGCGGCATCGTGATCAGCGAGGCGCCGAGCCCCATCGCGCGCGCCGCCAGCAGCAGGTTCTGCACACTCGGGTAGATCGATCCGAAGAACGACGACTCACCCACAAAAGGTGTTGGCATGTACGGCAGCCGCATACCGCCACGCAGGCAGGGCACCACGAGGACCGGGATCTCCTCGAAATGGTCGATCTGCCACTGCACGGCGCGCAGGACCTTTTGCATCGACTCGTCGCCGCCGGCAACTCGCCGCGCGATCCCGCCATAGGGCACCCAGGCCTGGCGGCAGCGCTTGGCGAACTGCTCTTTCACGTGGCGGTCCTTGACGACGACGAACTCCCAGTTCTGCCCGTTCGAGCCGGTGGGCGCCCGCAGCCCCAACTCGATGCACTTCAGCACGATCGCGTCGTCGACCGGGTCGGGAAGAAGGCGACGCACGGCGCGCTGGGTCATCATTGCGTCGAGCAGCGGCATGTCCAGGCGGGCGATCGCCTCGTCCGCGGAGTTCGGTATGTCAGTCATAGCCACCGACGCTACCGCTGCGCCACCGAAATCTGCACTACGGTCGTGATTCGGCGAAAATCACAGCCCTGGCGCAGAACTCGCGGCTCAGAGCTCGGTGACGGAACCACCTGCGGCGGTGATCTTTTCGCGCGCGCTGCCGCTGAACTTGTGCGCGCTGACCGAGACCTTGACGGTCAGCTTGCCGTCGCCGAGCACCTTGACGAGCGTGTTCTTGCGCACCGCTCCCTTGGCGACCAGCTCGTCGACACCGACGTCGCCGCCCTTGGGGAACAGCCGGTTGATGTCGCCGACGTTGACGACGGCGTACTCGGTGCGGAACCGGTTGCGGAAGCCCTTCAACTTGGGCAGCCGCATGTGAATCGGCATCTGACCGCCCTCGAAGGTCACCGGCACGTTCTTGCGGGCCTTGGTGCCCTTGGTGCCGCGGCCGGCGGTCTTGCCCTTCGAGCCTTCACCGCGACCGACGCGGGTCCGTTTGGTCTTCGACCCGGGCGCGGGCTTCAAGTCGTGCAGTTTGATCGTCACTTCACATCCTCCACCTGGACCAGATGGCGAACCACGGCGATCAGTCCGCGCGTCTGCGGGTTGTCCTCACGAACCACCGAATGGCGAATCCGCCGCAACCCCAACGTTCGCAGGCTCTCGCGCTGCCTCCAGCGCGCGCCAATCGAGCTGCGCACCTGAGTAATTCGAAGCTCTGCCATGGTTATGCCGTTCCTTCACGCGCGGCGGCCAGAGCGGACGCGTTCGCCGCGTGTTCTCTGCGTGCCCGCAGCATGCTGGCCGGGGCGACGTCCTCGATCGGCAGGCCGCGACGGGCCGCCACTTCCTCCGGGCGCTGCAGCAGCTTGAGCGCGGCCACCGTGGCGTGCACCACATTGATCGCGTTGTCACTGCCCAGCGACTTGGCCAAAATGTCATGCACGCCGGCACATTCCAGCACCGCACGCGCCGCACCGCCGGCGATGACACCGGTACCGGGGCTGGCCGGACGCAACATCACCACGCCCGCGGCAGCTTCGCCCTGTACGGGGTGGGTGATGGTGCCGCCGATCAGCGGAACGCGGAAGAAGTTCTTGCGCGCTTCCTCCACGCCCTTGGCGATCGCGGCCGGCACCTCTTTCGCCTTGCCGTATCCGACGCCGACCATCCCGTTGCCGTCGCCGACGATCACCAGCGCGGTGAAGCTGAACCGCCGGCCACCCTTGACCACCTTCGACACCCGGTTGATGGTGACGACGCGCTCGAGGTAGTTCGACTTCTCTCCGCTGTCGCGGCCGCGACCCTCGCGGCGTCCGCGCGTGTCGCGGGAATCGCGTCCGTCGCGGGAATCGCGGCCCCCGCGGGGCTCACGCGTCTCTGCCTGGCTCTCCGACGTGACTGGGCCGCCGGCTCCTGTCGCCTGCTCGGCCATCATGCAATCCCTTCGTTGAAAGTCATCAGAACTTCAGCCCGCTTTCTCGCGCCGCGTCGGCGAGCGCCGCGATTCGTCCGCCGTAGGTGTAGCCACCGCGGTCGAACACGACGGTGTCGATGCCTGCGGCCTTTGCCCGCTCCGCGATCAGCTGACCGACGCGCACGCTGTGGGCCTTCTTGTCCCCGTCGACGGCGCGGACGTCCGCTTCGATGGACGACGCGGCCGCCAGGGTGGTGCCGTTGAGGTCGTTGACCAGTTGCGCGTGGATATGGCGCGACGACCGGTTGACCACCAGCCGCGGCCGATCCGGCGTGCCGGACACCTTCTTGCGCAGCCGGGCGTGACGACGCAGCCGCGCGGTGCGCCGCGCCGCCGCCGCGCTCTGCCCGACCGCCTTCTGCTTCGAATTGTCTGCCGTGCTTGCCATGTCTACTTGCCCGTCTTTCCGACCTTGCGGCGAATCTGCTCACCCTCGTAGCGCACGCCCTTGCCCTTGTACGGGTCGGGACGGCGCAACCGGCGGATGTTCGCCGAAATTTGGCCGACCTTCTGCTTGTCGATGCCCGAGACTGAGAACTTCGTCGGGGTCTCGACCGCGAACGTGATGCCCTCGGGCGCCTCGACGACCACTGGATGGCTGTAGCCGAGCGCGAACTCGAGATTGGAACCGCGAAGCTGCACGCGGTAGCCGACGCCGAAGATCTCCATCTTGGTGGTGTAGCCCTGCGTGACGCCGGTGACCAGGTTGCTCACCAGCGTGCGCGAGAGCCCGTGCAGCGAGCGACTGTGTCGCTCGTCGTCGGGCCGGGTCACCACGATCTCCCCATCATCGTTGCGGGACAACGTGATTGGCTCGGCGACCTTCATCTCCAGCGTGCCCTTGGGGCCCTTGACCGACACGTTCTGGCCGTCGATCGTCACGTCGACGCCCGACGGCACCGGGATCGGCTGCTTACCAATACGCGACATGTCTACCTCCCCTCACCACACGTACGCGAGGACTTCGCCGCCGACGCCCTGGCGGGCGGCCTGACGATCGGTGAGCAGGCCCGACGAGGTGGAGATGATGGCCACGCCCAGACCGCCGAGCACCCGCGGCAGGTTGGTCGACTTCGCGTACACCCGCAGGCCGGGCTTTGACACCCGGCGCAGGCCGGAGATGCTGCGCTCGCGGCTCGGGCCGTACTTCAGTTGCACCACAAGCGACTTGCCCACGCGGGCGTCCTCGGTGTGGTAGTCGGCGATGTAGCCCTCTTTCTTGAGGATCTCGGCGATGTTGGCCTTGATCTTGCTGTGCGGCAGGGTCACTTCGTCGTGGTACGCCGAATTGGCGTTGCGCAGACGGGTCAGGAAGTCTGCGATCGGGTCCGTCATCGTCATCTAGGGATCCTCACCAGCTGCTCTTCTGCACGCCGGGCAGTTCACCGGCATGGGCCATCTCGCGCAGGCAAATTCGGCACAGACCGAACTTGCGGTACACCGCGTGCGGGCGGCCGCACTTGTTGCATCGCGTGTACGCCCGTACCGCGAACTTGGGCTTGCGCTTGGCCTTGTTGACTAGAGCCTTTTTCGCCATCAGTTCTCCTTGAACGGAAAGCCGAGCTGCCGCAGCAGGGCTCGCCCTTCGTCGTCGTTTGTCGCCGAGGTGACGACGGTGATGTCCATACCACGCGGCCGGTCGATGGAGTCGACGTCGATCTCGTGGAAGACCGATTGCTCGCTGAGCCCGAATGTGTAGTTGCCGGTGCCGTCGAACTGCTTCGGCGACAGCCCGCGGAAGTCGCGGATACGCGGAAGCGCGATCGTGATCAGCCGGTCGAGGAACTCCCACATGCGGTCGCCGCGCAGCGTCACCCGCGCACCGATCGGCATGCCCTCGCGCAGCTTGAACTGCGCGATGGACTTACGCGCGCGCCGGATCTCCGGCTTCTGCCCGGTGATCAGCGAAAGGTCGTTGACCGCGCCGTTGATCAGCTTCGCGTCACGCGCGGCGTCGCCGACGCCCATGTTCACCACGACCTTGACCACCCCGGGGATCTGCATCACGTTGGGGTAGTCGAACTGCGACCGCAGCGAATCGCGGATCTCCTCGCGGTAGCGCTTCTTCAGCCGAGGCTGCGGCCGATTGCGCGACTCCGCCGCAGACGCTGTTTCTGTAGTGGTCATCAGATGTCCTTGCCGTTGCGGCGGGAGATGCGGACCTTCTTGCCGGTCTCGTCGTCGATGCGGTAGCCGACGCGAGCCGGCTTGCCGTCGGAGTCGACAATCATCACGTTGCTGACGTGGATCGGCGCTTCCTGCGTGACAATGCCGCCGGAGCGTGCGCCGCGCTGGGTAGTCGAGACCGGGGTGTGCTTCTTGATCCGGTTGACGCCCTCGACGAGCACCTTGTTGGCGTCCGGGTACGCCTTGAGCACCTTGCCCTTGGCGCCCTTGTCCTTACCCGAGATGACGAGCACGGTGTCGCCCTTGTGGATCTTCATCTAGAGCACCTCCGGAGCCAGCGAAACGATCTTCATGAACCGCTTCTCGCGCAGCTCGCGCCCGACCGGGCCGAAGATGCGCGTGCCGCGCGGATCGTTGTCGGGCTTGATGATCACGGCCGCGTTCTCGTCGAACTTGATGTAGCTGCCGTCCGGACGCCTGCGCTCCTTGGCGGTGCGCACCACCACGGCCCTGACCACCTCGCCCCGCTTGATGTTGCCGCCGGGGATGGCGTCCTTGACCGTCGCGACGATCACGTCGCCGATTCCGGCGTACCGCCGCGACGACCCACCGAGCACGCGGATGCACAAGATCTCCTTGGCGCCCGTGTTGTCGGCGACCTTGAGCCGCGATTCCTGCTGAATCACAAGATCTCCTCGACCTGGTAATTGTGTGCATGCCAGATGCCGACCTGACATGCGCGGTCTTGCTGTCACCGATGGGCACGCGGGGCCGACAAACCGAAAGGCCTGAGTGCCGGCCGAGGTCTGCCCAAGGCAACCCCTAAATATTAGGGGACGACCTGCGAGGGACCAAATCGCCGCTGGTCAGGTGCGGCGCCTTTCGGCAAGACTGCTGACAGATCGCAATGTGCGGCCGAAATTCGATTTCCCCGCAGTCGCGCGCGGCAAGAAAGGGGATGCCTGTGCAGCTGGACGGCGCGGTGGCGTTGGTCACCGGCGCTTCGGCCGGAATCGGGCAGGCGGTCGCGGTGCGTTTCGCCTCGCAGGGCGCCCGTGTGCTGGTGCACGGCCGCGATCCCGACCGGACCGCTGCTGTCGCCGGGTCGGTCGGTGGAACAGCTGTGGTGGCCGATCTGGCGACGCCGCAGGGTCGGCGTGACCTCGTCGCGGCCGCAGAGCAGCCGTTCGGGCGGATCGATGTGCTGGTCAACAACGCCGGGATCGGTTGGTCGGGCCCCCTGACGCGAATGACCGTCGAGGAGATCCGGCGCGTCATCGAGGTCAACCTGCTTGCCGCGGTCGAGCTCACGCACGCGGTGCTGCCCGGCATGCTGGAACGGGGCCGAGGAGCCGTGTGCTTCGTCTCCTCGATCGCCGGCCGCAGCGGCGTCGCTGGTGAGGCGGTGTATTCGGCCACCAAAGCCGGGATCGACGCGTTCGCCGATAGCCTGCGCATCGAGGCAGCGGGCACGGGCATCCAGGTCGGCGTCGTGGTGCCAGGTGTCGTGAACACCGGCTTCTTCGATAACCGTGGCCGTCCGTACGATCGCGCCCGGCCGAAGCCGGTGCCGCCCGAAGCCGTCGCCGACGCCGTGCTCGAAGCCGTCCGTGGACGCGCAGAGGTGTGGGTTCCCCGGTGGTTGCGGGTGGCGCCGACCATTCGCGCGATCGCGCCGTCGATGTACCGGCGACTCGCCACCCGCTTTGGCGAATCGGTCCGGCTCGACCGCTAGAGATCGGTGGCGCAGCGGAACCCGATGTGGGTCGTCGCGGTATCGCGGGACTGCGGGGACCGGGCCGCGGGCCGGTACCGGTGGCAGTACTCCGGCGCGCACAGATGCGAGCCGCCCTTTAGGGTCTGGTTCACCGTCGGGTCGGCCGACGGAGCCGACGGCCCGCAGCACGGTGACGACGCCGCCTCACCTACCCGGTGGTGCGGGGAGAACACGGTCGTCGTCCACTCCCACACGTTGCCGATCATGTCGACGAGGCCGAAGTCGTTAGGAGGGAATGTGCCCACCGGCGAGGTGCCGATCCAGCCGAGTGCGCCGTCGTTGCGATAGGGGAACCGGCCCTGCCACGTGTTCGCCATCGGCGCGCCGCCCGGCGCCGGCTCGTCGCCCCAGGCGTAGACGGACGCCGAGCCGGCCCGTGCCGCGTACTCCCACTCGGCCTCCGTCGGGAGCCGGCGGCCGGCCCAATGCGCATACGCCCACGCGTCGGGATAGGCGACCTGCACGACGGGGTGGTCAGGCTTGTCCTCGACGCCGCTGCCCGGCCCGAACGGCTGGCGCCAGTTCGCTCCCGGCGCCCAGTCCCACCACTGCCGCCAGTCGTGCAGGTCGACGGGGCCGGCACTGCGACGGAACACCATTGCACCGGGAACGAGGTCTGCGGCCACCACGCCCGGGTACAGCGAGGGGTCCAGTGGCTGCTCGGCGATCGTGACATAACCTGTGGCAGAGACGAATTCGGCGAACTGCGCATTGGTCACCGGGTGCCGCTCGACCGCGAACCCCGCCACTGTGGCCGTGTGGATCGGCGCCTCTTCCGGGTAGAAGCTCGTCGACCCCATACGGAAGGATCCGCCGGGCAGTTCCACCAGCTCGGTGAGCATGGCTTAAGGGTATGACGACCGCAAAGTCCTGCATCAGCACGGCTTTCGCATCGTCGATCCCGCGGCGCCGGTTCTCGTCCGGACTTCAGTCCTTCGCGAACGCCAACGCCAGCTCTTTCTCGACGTCCTCGTACGGCTGCCCGGAGACATCGACGACGACCTGCGTGATCGCGCCGCCGGTGAACTCGAACGGCGCCTTGTACGAGCTGGACACCGCCGACCCGCTGTTGCGTCCGACCGACAGGCCGGCACCCGCCAGACCGAACGTGCCGGGGTGGACCCTGACATCCGCCAGGGAGCCGGCCGCCTCGTCGTCGACGAAGAGGGCGACCTCCCCAAGAGGGGTGTGGCTGCCCTCGACGGTCCCGGCACGTGTGTAGCGGACGCCGAGAATGTGGTTGCCCAGCGGCACCGCGATCGACGACGACAGCTTCTGCTCGTCTTCGCCCATGAAGTTGTAGACGTAGTGCAGACGCCCGTCCTGGACGAAGAGCACGTGCCCGCCGTGCGCACCACCCTGCTTGAAGATGACGCCCTCGGCGCCGATGGTGTCGACCCTCACCTCGGCCAGCACGGAGAACGACTGCCCGCGGATCTCCACGGCCGCGCCGATCCCCACCTCGGCGGTGTTCGGGTAGTACGTGAACGTCGTGCGATCACCGACCAGGTAGGGCCGCCACCGCGTCAGGGTTTCGAAGATGTTGAGGTCGGCCAGCGGCAGCCCGTTGTACTTGGCCGCCTCGGCGAACCACAGCTTCTTCATCTCCTCGAGCTTGTCGGGCTCGCTGTCGGCCAGGTCGTGGCACTGGCTGCGGTCGGCCTCGATGTGGAACAACTCCCAGCGGTCCTTGTCGAAGTGCGACCACCCCGACGGTGTCGCGGCGTGAACCGTGTTGGCGAACCAGCCCTTGTGCCATATGCCGCGGGTGCCGAGCATTTCGTAGAACTGAGTTTCCTTGCCGGTGTCGGCCTTTGGATCCTCAAGCGCCGCTTTGAAACTCACACCTTCGAGCGGCTTCTGAGCAACGCCCTTGACCGTGTCGGGCGGGGTGATGCCGAGTAGGTCGTAGACGGTCGGCGTGACGTCACACACGTTGACGTAGTTGTCGCGAACCTCGCCGTGTGCACTAATCCCGTTGGGCCAGCTGATGATCGCGGTGTCGGCGATACCGCCCTCGTGCGAGGCGTAGCGCTTGTACAGCTTGTACGGTGTGTTGAACGCCATCGCCCACCCGATCGGGTAATGGTTGTAAGTGTCAGTGCCACCGAGGTTGTCGTAGAACCGCAGGCTGTCCTCGACGGTGTCGATGTAGCCGTTGAAGAACTTCACCTCGTTGACCGAGCCGTTCGGTCCGCCCTCGCCGCTGGCTCCGTTGTCGGAGATCACCACGATGATCGTGTTGTCGAGCTGGCCGGATTCCTCGAGGTAGTCGAGGATGCGACCAAGCTGGTCGTCGGTGTAGCTCAGGAACCCGGCGAACACCTCGGCCATCCGGCAGAACAGCTTCTTCTCTTCGTCGTTCAGCGAGTCCCACGGCCGCACTGTGTCCTGCAGCGGCCACGGCTCACCGTTCGGTCCCTTGACATCCAGGTACGGGTTGACCGGTGACAGTTCGGTGCCGGACGGGACGATGCCGAGTTTCTTCTGGTTCTCGAGCACGATTTCGCGGTAGCGCTCGTAACCCATGTCGAATTTGCCCGTGTACTTGTCGGCCCATTCCTTGAAGACGTGGTGCGGCGCGTGCCCGGCGCCCGGGCAGACATAGGAGAACCACGGCTTGTCCGGCGCGATCACCTTCGCGTCACGGATGAACTCGATGGTCTTGTCGGCGATGTCCTTGGACAGGTGGTAGCCGTCCTCAGGTGTCGCGGGCGGGTTGACGGGGTGATTGTCGTAGACCAGATCGGGATACCACTGGTCGGTCTCGCCGCCCATGAACCCGTAGAACCGCTCGAACCCGCGTGACAGCGGCCAGTGCCGCTTGGTGCCGGCCAGGTTCGATTCCTCGAGCGGTGTCAGGTGCCATTTGCCGACGCAGTAGGTGTTCCAGCCCTTTTCGGCCAGCACCTCGGAGAGGAGAGCCGTGTCGAACGGGATGCGCCCGCTGCAGTTCGGGAAGCCGTCGGTGAACTCCTCGATGGTGGCCATGCCGACGGTGGTGGCGTTACGACCGGTGAGCAGCGATGCGCGCGTCGGAGAGCACAGCGCGGTGGTGTGGAACTGCGAGAGCCGCACGCCGTGCTCGGCGATCCGGCTCATCGCGGGCATCTCGACCAGGCCGCCGAAGCAGTCCCAGGTGGCGATGCCGGTGTCGTCCCAGACGATGTACAGCACGTTGGGTGCATCCTCGGGGGCGGTCGGCGCGGCGTACGGTCCCCAGTCCGGCTCGGAATCCCTGATGTCCAGCTCGATCTTGCCCTGAAATTCCGCCATGTGGAGCTCCGTTCTCATCTGCACTCGTCCGACGTGGCCCGGACACTACACCGGGAACGTAGATGGCAACTGAGAAATTGACGAGAGGTCTCAGGCTATGCGGTGCAACGAGATCCGCTCAGTACACGTCGCGCAGGTAGCGCTTCTCGGCGACTAAATCCTCTTTGAAGGCCAGAGCGGCATCCTCGCCGAGTTTGCCGTGAATGGCGAAGATCTGCAGCAGCGCGTCATCGACGTCTTTCGCCATCCGGGTGGCGTCTCCACAGACGTAGAAGTGCGCCCCGTCGCGAATCCATCGCCACAGTTCCGCACCGTGCTCGACCATCCGGTGGTGCACGTAGATGCGTTCGCGCTGATCGCGGGAGAACGCCAGATCCAGCCGGGTAAGGAAACCGTCGGCGAACATCTGCTCGAGTTCGTCGCGGTAATAGAAGTTGGAGTCGGCGCGCTGATCGCCGAAGATCAGCCAGTTACGCCCGTTGCAGCCGAGCTCACGTCGCTGGTGCAGAAATGCCCGGAAGGGCGCGATGCCCGTGCCTGGGCCGACCATGATCATTGGCGCTGCCGGATCGATCGGCGGGCGGAAATGCGGCGACCGTTGCAAAAAGACCGGAACCGGTTGTGCGCCTGTTCGATCGGCGAGGAACGTCGAGCACACGCCTCCGCGCGCCACGCCGTCGGGTGTCTCGTAGCGCACGACCGAGACCGTCAGTTGCACCTCCGATGGGTTGAACAACGGACTCGAAGAGATCGAATAACTGCGCGGCTGAAGGTTTCTGAGGATGCGGCGCCATTCGACGATATCGGTGTGGACCGGAAATGCGCGCAGCACGTCAACCGCCTGCCGGTTCCAGAGCCACTGCCGCAGTTCGGTCTTGTTGTCGCGGCGCAGCAGCTTCGCCAGCAGGGGGTCGCGGTTGTGCTCGGCCACGAACGAAAGAAATGCGGTTGTGACAATGGTGATGTCGAACTGCGTGCGTAGCAGTGTCGCGAGATCGGTGTCGGTGTCCATCGGGTAGCTGCCGTCCAGCCCGGTCGCGTCGAGCCAGTCACGCACCAGGACATCGGAATTCATCGGCATGACGCCGAGCGCGTCGCCGGCCTCATAGGTCGCTCCCGCGTCGGCGAGGTCAAAACCGAACTGGCGGACCTCCTTCTGCGAACCGCATCCGCTGAGCAGAGCGTTCGTGACGAGCGGCGCGTGCAGGGGGTTGGCTCTCGTGAACGCCGGCGCATCGACGGCGGTACGCATCGCGTCGAGCAGCGGCGCAGGGTCGCGCGGTGTCGCTACTATTCCGCCCGCCAGTACCGGCACCGGTGTGTTGACCACCGCCAGCACATTCCGCAGCCAGCGTTCGGCAGCCTCGTCGTCACCCGGTTCGCACTCGACACGCTCCACGATGCGGGTGGCGCCCAGCTCCGCGAGCCGCTCGTCGACGGCGCGACCGTGCCCGCAGAAGTCGTCGTACGACGAATCGCCGAGAGCGAGCACGGCATACCGGAGATCAGCCAGTGCCGGTGCGCCGTCGGAGGCCAGACCCGACCAGAACGCGGCTCCGTTGTCCGGCGGACCGCCGGTGCCGAAGGTGCTGGTTACCACCAGCGCGGTCCGAGCGGCTGTGAGTTCGGCGAGCGCGCAGCGGTCCATCTCGACGAGCCTGCTTTCGATCCCTTGCCCGGCAAGCCGTCGCGAGCAGACCCCGGCCAGCTCTTCGGCGTTGCCGGTCTGCGAGGCCCACAGCACAAGTACCGACGGCCTCTCGGCCGCTGACGGCGCCGGCGTCGCCGCTGGTTGCCGCGAGTATGCGCCCGCCAGCAGCCCGTCCACCCACAGCCTGGTCGCTTCACTCAGCGGAGCCGACAGTGGCAGCACCGGAATGCCGTCGACCGGGCGCATCTGGAGACCGCTGAGGAACCCGCCGAGGTACATCCGCTCGGAGTCGGTGAGGATTGGTGCCACCGATGAACCGATGGCCAGTGCCGATGCAATCATCCCGACGACAGAGCCCGGATCTGCCTGCTGCACAGGGAGTTCCGGTGCCAGCTCGGATGCGACGGCACGAAGGCGCACTGCGCACGTCTTGAACTCCGGTTGCAGCGAGGTGTCGTCGACGGCGTCGTTGGTGACGGCGTTGATCGTCAGATACTCGCCGTGCTCGTCGTTCCAGTGAAACGGCGCAAAGCAATTCCCGCGCCGGACGCGGTCGGTGATCGACACCGGAAGGACGGCACGGCCGCGGCGGGAGCTGACCTCGACCTTGTGCGCCGGCGTCAAGCCCAGTGCATCCGCATCGGCCGGACTGACCTCGAGGAAGGGGCCGGGATTGAGTTTGTTCAGCTTGTTAACCTTGCCCGTCTTCGTCATCGTGTGCCATTGGTGTTGCAGGCGGCCGGTGTTGAGGACCCACCGGAAGTCGTCGTCGGGCATTTCGTCGGGATCCATGTGCGGGCGGGGGTAAAAGATCGCCTTGCCGCTCGGCGTTGCGAACCGCAGGCCGTCGCCGTCCAGATACCGAATCGGGTTGCGCGCATTCCCTCCTGGCGGGCACGGCCACTGCATCGGCGTCTCGCGCAATTCGGCGTAGCTCACGCCTCGGATGTCGTAGCCGGTGGTTGGATTCGCGAACCCGCGGATCTCGTCGAAGACCTGCTCACTCGATTCGTAGGTGAACTGGTCGGCGAAACCGAGCGCGCACGCGACGTTCGCGATCAGTTGCCAGTCCGGGCATGCCTGCCCCGCGGGCGGGACCGCCCGCTGGTTGAGGGTGAGCGTGCGTTCGGAATTCACCATGACGCCTTCGGATTCGACCCACAGCGTCGCGGGCAGCACGATGTCGGCGTAGGCGTTGGTGGCGGTATCGGCGTAGACGTCCTGAGTGATCACCAGCTCGGCGGCTTCTAGGCCGGCGATCACGGTCTTGCGGTTCGGCACGGACGCAACGGGATTTGTGCAGATGATCCAGCACGCCTTGATCTCGCCATCCGCCATCTTGGAGAACATGTCAATGGTGCCTGGCCCCACCTCGCTGCGGATCGAGGCTGGCTCAATGCCCCACGCATCCTCCACAAAGGCACGGTCCTCGGCCGACATCACCGAACGTTGCCCCGGAAGTCCGGGGCCCATGTAGCCCATCTCGCGGCCGCCCATCGCGTTGGGCTGACCTGTCAGCGACATCGGTCCGCTGCCGGGGCGGCAGATCGCTCCCGTCGCAAGGTGCAGGTTGCAAATGGCGTTCGTGTTCCAGGTTCCGTGCGTGCTCTGGTTCAACCCCATCGTCCAGCACGACATCCACGCGCCCGCCTCGCCGATCCACCTCGCGGCCATGCGGATGTCGGCCTCGGCCAGGCCGGTGAGCTCCGCGACCCGCGCGGGCGGATAGTCCGCCAGAAAGTCGGGCATGACGTCCCACCCCTCGGTGTACGCCTCGACGAATTCGGCGTCGATGTCACCGTTTTCGACGAGCAGGTGCAGGATGCCGTTCAGCAGAGCGAGGTCGGTGCCAGGCGCGATCTGCAGAAACAGATCCGCCTCCTCGGCAGTCGCGGTGCGGCGCGGGTCGACGACAATCAGCCTCGCCCCGGACTTCAGCCGATTCGCCATGCGCAGGAAGAGAATCGGGTGGCAGTCGGCCATGTTCGAGCCGATGACGAAGAACAGGTCGGCCGCGTCGAAGTCGTCGTAGCTGCCCGGCGGGCCGTCCGATCCGAGTGACTGCTTGTAACCGCTGCCCGCACTGGCCATGCACAGGCGGGAGTTCGACTCGATGTGAACTGTGCGCAGAAAGCCCTTCGCCACCTTGTTGGCCAGATACTGGGCCTCGATCGTGAGTTGGCCCGACACATACAAGGCGATCGCGTCCGGCCCGTGCTCGTCCGCGATCGCCTTCAACCGTTGCGCGGCCTCGCCGATCGCCACATCGATATCGACCGGCTCGGGCGGAGCCTCGCGCGCTCGGCGGATCAGTGCGGTTTCGAGCCTGCCGTCGGCTCGCATCAGGTCGGCGTGCGTCGCGCCCTTCGTGCACAAGCGGCCGGCGTTCGCCGGATGCAGCTTGTCCCCCGACACCTCCGCGATGACGGAACCTGAGCCCTCGACCGTGACGCCGCAGCCCACACCGCAGTACGAGCATTGCGCTCGCACTGATCGGGGGTCGTCAGCGGCCACACCATTGATGATCGCGCCAGGATGTTCGGCCTAGTTTCGGTGTTGTAACACGCCGCTAACAGGTGGCTCACCGACGCGGGCCGTTCTTGGTGAGGTCGTAAAAGCCCAGGTCAGACTCTGCGGTGCGGCTTGCCGCACCGAAACCTACTTGGCGCGTTCGAGGATCTCGACGAGCCGCCAGCGCTTCGTCGCGGACAGCGGACGCGTCTCCATCAGCGAGACGCGGTCGCCGATACCGGCGTCGCCGTTCTCGTCGTGCGCCTTGACCTTCTTGGTGGTCCGGATGATCTTGCCGTACAACGGGTGCTTCACCCGGTCTTCCAACTCGACGACGATCGTCTTCTGCATCTTGTCGGACACCACGTAGCCGATAGCGGTCTTGCGACGGCCGCGTGGTTTCTCGGTACGCGGGGTGCGCTTGGGCCCCTTGGCTTTAGCTGTGCCCGTTGAGCCGCCCGCGGCTGTGGTCTTCTCTGCCATTACGATTCCTCACCGCTGGGACCGGCTGCCAGGCCCAGCTCACGTTCGCGCAATACCGTGTAGACGCGCGCAATCTCGCGGCGCACGGTGCGCAGCCGACGGTTGTTGTGCAGCTGGCCGGTGGCCATCTGGAAGCGAAGGTTGAACAACTCTTCCTTCGATTCACGCAGACGATCGGTCAACTCCTCGTCGGTGAGCTCGCGCAGTTCGCCAGCGGACACTCCCACTGCCATCAGAACTGCTCCTCTCGGGTCACAATGCGTGCCTTGATCGGCAACTTGTGGATCGCACGGGTCAACGCGGCCCGGGCGGTTTCCTCATTGGGATAGCTCAGCTCGAACAGGATTCGCCCGGGCTTGACGTTGGCCACCCACCACTCAGGTGAGCCCTTGCCCGAACCCATCCGGGTTTCGGCCGGCTTCTTGGTGAGCGGACGGTCCGGGAAGATGTTGATCCACACCTTGCCGCCACGCTTGATGTGCCGGTTGATCGCGATACGAGCCGACTCGATCTGTCGGTTCGAGATGTACGCGTGCTCCAGCGCCTGAATGCCGTAATCGCCGAAGGTGACCGTGGTGCCGCCACTGGCGATGCCACGCTGCCTGGGGTGATGCTGCTTGCGGTGCTTGACCTTACGGGGAATCAACATTGCTAGCTCTCCGTGCTCTCCGTGCTCTCGGGCCCGCTGGCAGGCGCCTCAGCCGGTGCCGCCTCGACGGTCGATGAGCCGCTTGCGCGAAGGGCATCAGACCCGGGAGCCTCCTCGGCGGCCCGGCTGACGTCGGTGCCCGTCGCTGTCGTGCCCGACGCGCCACTGCGACGCGGGCGGGTGCCCGACGGACGCTCGCGGCGCGGACGCTCGCCGCCCGACGGCGGGGCCACGGTCAGCTCGCGCTTGCCGCCGACGATGTCGCCCTTGTAGATCCACACCTTGACGCCGATTCGACCGAACGTCGTCTTCGCCTCGTACAAGCCGTAATCGATGTCGGCGCGCAACGTGTGCAACGGAACACGGCCCTCGCGGTAGAACTCCGAGCGGCTCATCTCAGCGCCGCCGAGGCGGCCCGAGCACTGCACGCGGATGCCTTTGACATTCGGTTGACGCATCGCCGACTGGATCGCCTTGCGCATCGCACGGCGGAACGCCACCCGGTTGGACAACTGCTCGGCGACACCTTGGGCGACCAACTGTGCTTGCGACTCGGGGTTTTTCACCTCGAGGATGTTCAGCTGCACCTGCTTGCCGGTGAGCTTCTCCAGGTCGGCGCGAATACGGTCGGCCTCGGTGCCGCGACGGCCGATCACGATGCCGGGACGCGCGGTGTGGATATCGACACGGACCCGGTCGCGAGTGCGTTCGATCTCCACGTCGGCGATGCCGGCGCGTTCCAGACCGGTGGCCAGCAGCCGCCGAATCGCCACATCCTCCTTGATGTAGTCGGCGTACTGCTTGTCGGCGTACCACCGTGACTTCCAGTCGGTGGTGATGCCGAGCCGGAAGCCGTGCGGGTTGATTTTTTGGCCCACTACTGCGAGCCTCCCTTCGCTTCGTCTGAAGCCTTTTTGGCGGGCGCCTTCTTCGCGGCTGCAGAAGCCTTCTTCGCAGGCGCCTTCTTTTCGGCGGTTGCCTTCGTGGCCGGCGCCTTCTTCGCAGTCGCCTTCTCGGTGGTTGCCTTCTCCGCTGTCGTCTTCTTCGCGGGTGCCTTCTTGGCTGCGGCCTTGCTGGCCTGGGCACGGCGCGCGCGGGTGGCGCTGGCGGAGCGAGAACCACGCTCGTCGCGGCTCGGACGGCTCTCCACCACCACGGTGATATGACTTGTGCGCCTACGGATTCGGAACGCGCGGCCTTGGGCACGCGGCCGAATGCGCTTGGCCGTCGGCCCCTCGTCAGCGGTCAGCGTCGCGACGACGAGTGTCGACGGATCGAGGCCATTGTTGTTCTGCGCGTTGGCCGCAGCGCTGGCGATCACCTTGGCCACCGGCTGGCTCGCCGCTTGCGGCGTCCACCGCAGAATGTCCAATGCCTCGGCAACGGGCTTGCCGCGCACCAGGTCGATCACCCGGCGCGCCTTGCTCGCCGACACCCGCACGAAGCGGGCCTTGGCGACTGCGGACGGGAATTCGGTCTCGACGGAAGTCATCGCCGTTTGGCCTTTCGGTCGTCCTTGATGTGCCCCTTGAACGTCCGAGTCGGCGCGAACTCACCGAGCTTGTGCCCGACCATCGCCTCGGTGACGAACACCGGCACATGCTTGCGGCCGTCGTGCACAGCGAACGTGTGGCCGATCATGTCGGGGATGATCGTCGAACGGCGCGACCAGGTCTTGATGACCTGCTTCGTGTTCTTCTCGTTCTGCGCGTCGACCTTCTTGAGCAGGTGGCCGTCGACGAAGGGGCCCTTCTTCAGGCTGCGTGGCATCGGCTAACTCCTACCGGTGGTGCTTCTTGCCGGTGCGCCGGCGTCGGACGATGAGCTTGTTGCTCGCCTTATTCGGATTACGGGTGCGGCCCTCGGGCTTGCCCCACGGGCTCACCGGGTGGCGGCCGCCGGACGTCTTGCCCTCACCACCGCCGTGCGGGTGGTCGACCGGGTTCATCACGACGCCGCGGACAGTGGGACGCTTGCCTTTCCAGCGCATGCGTCCGGCCTTGCCCCAGTTGATATTGGCCTGCTCGGCGTTGCCGACCTCTCCGACCGTGGCCCGGCAGCGCACGTCGACGCGACGAATCTCGCCGCTGGGCATGCGCAAAGACGCGTACGTGCCCTCCTTGCCGAGAAGCTGGATGCTCGAGCCGGCCGACCGGGCCAGCTTCGCGCCGCCGCCGGGACGCAGCTCGACGGCGTGGATCAACGTGCCGGCGGGGATGTTGCGCAGTGGCAGGTTGTTGCCCGGCTTGATGTCGGCGTTCGGACCCGACTCGACGACGTGGCCCTGCCTCAGCCCCTGCGGCGCAATGATGTAGCGCTTCTCGCCATCGAGATAGTGCAGCAGCGCGATCCGCGCGGTGCGGTTCGGGTCGTACTCGATGTGGGCGACCTTCGCGTTCACGCCGTCCTTATCGTGCCGACGGAAGTCGATGACCCGGTACGCGCGTTTGTGGCCGCCGCCTTTGTGCCGGGTGGTGATGCGGCCGTGCGCATTTCGCCCGCCATGCCCGTGCAGCGGACGCACCAGCGACTTCTCCGGCTCCGAGCGGGTTATCTCGGCGAAATCGGAGACGCTGCCACCGCGACGACCGGGCGTCGTGGGCTTGTACTTGCGAATTGCCATGTCTGCTATCTCTCAGTTTCTCCGGGCTTACGCCGGTGCTCCGAACAGCTCGATCGGCTTGCTGCCGGGGGCCAGGGTCACGATTGCGCGCTTGGTGGCCTTGCGCCTGCCGAAGCCGGTGCGGGTCCGCTTGCGCTTGCCCTGCCGGTTGGCGGTGTTCACCGACGCCACCTTGACTTTGAAGATCTGCTCGACGGCGATCTTTATCTGCGTCTTGTTGGAGTCGGGATGGACAATGAACGTGTACACGTTGTCCTCGATCAGCGCATAAGACTTCTCGGAGATGACCGGGGACAAGATGATGTCGCGGGGGTCGGTGACCGTTGCCATCAGGCCGAAACCTCCTCGGTCGAGTTGGTATTGGCGCTGATGTAGCTGTTCAGCGCCTCGACGCTGAACACCACGTCGTCGGCCAGCAGCACGTCGTAGGTGTTGAGCTGGTCGGGCGAAAGCACGTGCACGCCAGGCAGATTGCGCACGCTTCTGGCACCGGTGTCGTCCGTGCGGCCGATCACGATCAGCACCCGCTTGCGGTCGGTCAGCTCGGCGAGGAACTTTCGCGCGCTCTTCGTCGACGGCTTCTGGCCCGAGACGATTTCGGTCACCGCGTGGATGCGCCCGTCACGCGCGCGGTCCGACAGGGCACCGCGCAGCGCCGCGGCGATCATCTTCTTCGGTGTGCGCTGGCTGTAGTCGCGCGGCTTCGGGCCGTGCACAATGCCGCCGCCGGTGAACTGCGGTGCACGCGTCGAGCCTTGGCGCGCACGGCCGGTGCCCTTCTGCCGATACGGCTTCCTGCCGCCGCCGCGGGTCTCTCCGCGGGTCTTGGTCGAGTGCGTGCCCTGACGCGCCGCCGCACGCTGAGCCGTCACCACCTGATGCATCAGGGCGATGTTGGCCGGCGCGTCGAAAAGCTCGGCCGGCAACTCGATGGTGCCGTCCTTCTTGCCGTCCGGACTGCGGACGTCAATCTTGAGAGCCATTACTTCTCACCTCGTTTGATGGCGCTGCGGACCATGACGAGTCCCCCTCTACGCCCGGGGATCGCGCCCTTGATCAGCAGCACGCCGTTCTCGGCATCCACCTTGTGCACCACAAGGTTCTGCGTGGTGACGCGCTCGTTGCCCATCCGGCCCGCCATACGGGTGCCCTTGAACACCCGTGCGGGAGTTGCACATCCGCCGATCGAACCCGGCCGACGGTGCACCGCCTGCGCGCCGTGGCTGGCTCCTTGGCCGCGGAACCCATGCCGTTTCATGGTGCCCGCGGTGCCCTTGCCCTTGGAGGTGCCGGTGACGTCGACGTAGCTGCCGTCGGTGAAGATCTCGGCGGTGAGCTCTTGGCCCACCTCGTATTCCGCAGCGGCCTCCGGGTCGTCGAGCCGCAACTCGGCCAAGTGCCGACGCGGGTTGACGTTTGCCGCCGCGTACTGACCCGACAGCGGCTTGTTCACCTTGCGCGGGCTGATCTCGCCGTAGGCCAGCTGCACAGCGCTGTAGCCGTCGCGCTCCGGTGTGCGGATGCGCGTCACAACATTCGGTCCCGCCTTGACCACCGTCACCGGCACCACGCGGTTGTTCTCGTCGAACACTTGCGTCATGCCCAACTTGGTGCCCAGGATTCCCTTCCTCGCCATCGTGTCTCAGGCTCCTACTGGATGTTGACGTCGACGCTGGCCGGCAGATCGATGCGCATCAGCGCGTCGACCGTCTTCGGAGTCGGGTCGAGGATGTCGATCAGCCGCTTGTGGGTGCGCATCTCGAAGTGCTCCCGCGAGTCCTTGTACTTGTGCGGGGACCGGATGACGCAATAAACGTTCTTCTCGGTAGGCAGCGGCACCGGGCCGACCACGCTGGCGCCCGTGCGGGTCACCGTCTCGACGATCTTGCGCGCCGAGGCATCGATCGCCTCGTGGTCGTAGGCCTTGAGCCTGATGCGGATCTTCTGTCCCGCCACGCTTCTTCCTCACTCCTGCTCGCAGTGCTCGATGTCGCGCTCATCGCGCTCCGTGTCGTCCCCGGCGCTTATAGCGCCGTGTCGCCTAGCGCCGTGTCGCCGCCTCTGTTCACCTGTCCTGGTGCACCGGCCCCCGCGCTCGGGCGTGTTGCCCGCACGCAGCTTCAAACGCGTCGAATCCGTCGCGATCGAAGGGTGGGACCGGACGCGCCCGTTTGGGCGCCGGTCTTATGCCCGGCCAGGGGTAAACCTGGCGCAAGGCAACCTGAACAGTATGCCCTAGATCGGGTGCGTCGCCAAATCCCGGTTGACCTGGGAAATGGGTGCTGACCGGCTACGCTACTGCTCGGCCGCGGCGCAGCCGCAGATCACGCCGGAGGTGCGCCATGAACAGGTCGACGAGGCCGATCATCACTTTGGTCACGGTAATGGCCATTGCCGGCTGTTCGAGTCCCGCGGCGACTGTCACGACCACCGCAGAAACGACCACGTCGTCGTCGAATCCGCCGGCGACTGTCACCGTCACCTCATCTCCCCCGCAGGCCCAGGGGTCTGCCGAGGGCATCGACGTCACGATCAGCGCACTGGGCCCCACGACGCTACGGCCCGGTGGAGCGCCGATGCGTTTCAACGTCACGCTGGTCAACACCACCAGCGCCGGCATGGCACGAGTGGGCCTGGTGGTGTCGCTGGGCCATTGTTCGTGCACGCCGGGCTCACAGATGATGCCCGCCGGGTCCATGCGGTTGCTCGACCCGGACACCAATGCTTGGCAGACGGCGCCGTACGTCCGGGAAGGGACCGGCGGGGATTTCCTTCACGCCACACTTGTCGAGCCGTTCGTCCTCGAACAAGGGCAATCCACCACCTATCAACTCGAGATACAACTCAACGCCCAGCAAGACGTCACCGTCGGCAAAGGCGATTCGGCCATCAACGTGACGATGACCAACACCACCACGAACACGGCGGTCGGCGTCAGCCCCACCGCATCGCTTCCAATCGCCGTCGAACCGTAGTCCAGCAGCGGCTAACCGCGAATTCTGCAGGAGGGCTGTGCCGCGCGCCCAACCCACGACCCTGGTGCAGATTTCGCCGGCTTAGCGCGTCGCCCAGAACGCGCACTGGTGGTCGTCGGCGAACTGGGTGAACGCGCGAACCTCGGGTGTCTGCAACGACATCCACGGGCCATGCGGTCCGTCGAAGGCAGGCCAGTCCGGCGCGCCGTCGGCATGCGGCGTGCCCGTAGCGACGAACCCGCTCCAGTAGCCGATCATCTCGTCGGACAGCTTCTGCTGCTCCGGGGTGAACGGCGGTGCTCCGCCGACGTCGAACAGGTAGCGCAATTCCAGTGAGTGGCTCGCGCCCACCGGAAACGGCACGCTGTGAAGCAGTTCCGGCGCGGGGGCGTCGCGGTCGTTGAACTCATAACCGTACACCTGGGCGCCCCGTATCAGATCAGACGCCATTTTGTTTGCGCTACAAGCGAATACATCGTCGGTCACCACGGCCGAATACGCCAACGCGGAATTGCCGTACCGGCTCACCGGATACTGCTGCTCGACGCGGCCGGCGTCGGCGCCGAACACGTCGGCCAACGCCTGGGGGTAGTCGGGCATCTTGCCCTCCCGCAGATACTGCGTGGCGACGAACAACGTGAACTCGTCGTGGGTCGTGCCGATCAGGACGGGCACCCTGGCGGCCTTTCGCTGAGCCATCGCGGTCACCGGGTCGACCGGCAATGAGGCGGTTCCGCTGACCGGGCCCGTCAGCCGCTCGTCGGCAATCCGGTAGTACAACGGCGGGTCGCCCAGCTTGTCCACCGGCAAGGCCCGCAGGCAGTCGGCCGCGGTGGCCGGGTCGGCGCACCCCGCCGCGGCCGCATAGTCCAGGCTCACTTTCTCCGCAGTGGACCGATCAGCCTGGGTCTGACACGGTCCGCTCTGGATGATCGCCGCGCGGAACAGACCCGCTGAGCCCGGGGCGGCGAGGTGGTCGCAGACCGACATCGCGCCCGCCGATTCACCGGCAATGGTGACCTTCTGCGGATCGCCGCCGAAGCTGGCGATGTTGTCGCGCACCCAGCGCAGCGCCGCCTGCTGATCGGCCAGGCCGTAATTGCCCACATCACCGTTGGCGCCCAGCGCCGGATGAGCGAGAAAGCCCAGTGCGCCGAGGCGGTAGTTGAGAGTGACGACGATGATGTCTCCCCGCGCAACAATCCGTCGCGCCTCGTAGATGTCACCGCTGCCGTTGACGAACGCACCGCCGTGAATCCACACCATGACCGGAAGCGGCTCGGCCGCAGACGAATTCGGAGCCCACACGTTCAGCGTCAGGCAGTCCTCGCTGACCGATCGACCGAAATCCGGATCATTTGTGGTGTCCTGTACGCAGCGAGCGCCGAACTTCGACGCATCGCGTTCCCCCTGCCACGGCGTCGGTGGTTGCGGGGGTCGCCATCGCAGCGGGCCCACCGGCGGCGCGGCGTAAGGTATTCCGGCGAACAGCAGGTGGTCGTCGCCGAAGGCGCCGCGCACGGCTCCAGTCGTCGTCTGCACCAGTGTGCGGTCCAGCGCCCGCGACGGGGCGTGCGTCGCGCCGCGCCCGCACGAAGCCAACATCAGAGCCGCGGCGAGCAGGGCCATCACCCGGCGGCGACAGCGTCCGGACCGCACGAGGCCAGAGCCTACCGTTCTGCCGTCGCAACAAGGGGGTTCCCAGACCGGCCGTCGATCGTCAACACTTCTTCCGGGGCCGCACGGACGAGGAGGTTCGAATGGGCACACCGACCGTCGACGAAGCCGCCGAGGTGCTGGCGGATCCGACCGCCTACGCCGACGACGAGCGACTCCACGCGGCCCTGACTCACCTGCGCGCCCATGCGCCGGTGGCGTTTGTCGACGTCCCGCCGTACCGCCCCTTCTGGGCGATCACCAAGCACGCCGACATCATGGAGATCGAGCGCGCGAACAACCTGTGGATCAGCGAACCTCGCCCATTTCTGGCAACGGCCGAGGCCGACGACCTGTCGCGCGCTCAGCTCGAGGCGGGCATGGGTCTTCGCACTTTGATACATATGGATGACCCCCATCACCGTGATGTGCGGCAAATCGGTGCGGACTGGTTCCGGCCGAAGGCGATGCGCGACTTGAAGGTTCGCGTCGATGAGCTGGCGAAGATCACGGTCGACAAGATGGCCGACATCGGCCCGGAGTGTGACTTCGTCACCGACATCGCGATGAATTTCCCGTTGTACGTGATCATGTCGCTTCTCGGAATCCCGGAGGACGACTTCCCCAGGATGCTCCAGCTCACCCAGGAGATCTTCGGCGGTGACGACACCGAACTTCAGCGCGGCGCTTCCCCGGAGGACTTGCTGAAGGTACTGGTGGACTTCGCCAACTACTTCAATGCGCTGACAGTTTCACGGCGCGAAAACCCCACCGAGGATCTGGCTTCCGCGATCGCCAATGCCCGCATAGACGGCGAACCGCTGTCAGATCTGGACACCATGTCCTATTACGTGATCGTCGCAACCGCGGGCCACGACACCACCAAGGACGCGATCTCCGGCGGGCTGCACGCGCTGATCCAAAACCCGGACCAGCTGGCGCGGCTGCGTGAACATCCCGAGATGATGGGCACCGCCGTCGAGGAGATGGTCCGCTGGACCACACCCGTCAAGGAGTTCATGCGCACCGCCGCCGAGGACACCGAGGTTCGCGGTGTGCCGATCGCCGCGGGCGAGTCGGTGTATCTCGCCTACGTCTCGGCCAACCGCGACGAAGAGGTCTTCGACGACCCCTTCCGTTTCGACATCGGCCGAGACCCCAACAAGCACTTGGCGTTCGGGTACGGAGTGCACTTCTGCCTGGGTGCCGCGCTTGCCCGCATGGAGATGACGAGCCTGTTCAACGAGCTGTTGCCGCGGTTGGATTCGATCGAGCTGACCGGGCGGCCGGAGTTGGCCTCGACGGTTTTCGTCGGCGGACTCAAGCACCTGCCGATTCGGTATTCGATGCGCTGATGACGAATTCGGCGGCCCGGTGAGCAAGCATGACGATGCTGGCGTGCGGTCCTCGACTGGTGATCGACGGTAGCGCAGCGCCGTCGATCACCCACAGCCCCTCGACCCCGCGAACCCGACACTGAGGATCAAGCACCGCACGCTCGTCCGTCTCCCTGCCCATCGGCGCCGTAGCACACAGGTGTTGCGACGTCGACCACAGGGGCTCCGGTGGCGGTTCGGCCATGGGGCACAGCGCGCGCACCAACTCGCTACCGCGGCGCAAAGTCGCGACGTCGGCCGGCTCGCTGTCGTAGCGGTGGTCGATGTGCGGCGGCACCCGTGGATCGGCGGACACCACCGTGACGCGCCCCCGGGACCGCGGCTGCATCAACGCCACCCCGACGTGCGGCCAGTCCGGACGCCCACCGTGGCCGTCGCCCACCATCGCAACGAATCCTCCTGTGTATGGGCGGATTTCGAGATCGTCTTCCATGCGCAGTACCGCTTCGAGGACCGGCCGACCGGGGGACGTTACCCAAGTCGTCGGCATCACCCACTCAGGGTGGTCGACGCAGTACATGCCTACCGGCGCGGCGGCGGTCAGCGGGATTGCCGCTTCTCTCAGTATCGACTCATCACCGATGCCGGACAGCATCAGTATTCGCGCTGTTTCGATCGCACCCGCACACAACACCACTCGATCCGCCGAAAACGCCACAGCCCCGTCCGGTCCGTGCGCGTCGGCTCCTATCACACGGCCGGAGGAGATCTTCAGGCGCCACACCTCTGTGCCGGTCACGAGCGTGAGGTTGGGCCGGCTCAGCGCGGGCTCCAGGAACGCAGTTCCTGGTCCCACCCGGCCTCCGTCGGCAATGTTCAGGGGCACCGCGCCGACTCCGATCAGCTCGCTCGCCGGCTCGGTAGCCCCGTTCAGATCTGCTATCCACTCATACCCGGCGTCGTTAGCGCGATTGATGAACTCGACCGTGCTGCTGTCTATTTCGCGAATTCGCTGAACAGGAATCGGTCCGTCTTGTCCGTGTGCAGGCCCGTTGAAGTCGAGGTCGGTCTCGATGTCACGAAAGTGGTGCAGAACATCCGCCCACGCCCAGCCGGGCAGATCCCAGCCGTCGAAGTCCCTCGGCAGACCACGACAGAAGTAGCCGCCGTTCACTGCGCCGGAGCCGCCCACCACCGCGCCGCGGACGACATGAGTGAGCCGATGCGGCCGATTGGTCAGCACGGACTCGAACCGATGCACCACCGGGCTCGCCAAACCTACCGGTAGCACCGACGCGTCGGAAATCATCGCCCGGGCGCTGGGATCCGACGACCCGCGGCCGGCCTCTACCACCGTCACCCGGCGCTGCTCGTCGGCGGACAGCCGTCCGGCCAGAACGCATCCGGCACTCCCGGCGCCGATGATCAGGACGTCGCTGTGCAACGGATGGTCATGTCCGGATCTGCGGCTTCAGCGGCCCGGGATGCCGCTCCTGGACCATCCCGGTCCACATTCCGGCTCCGTAGGCGAGATCGTCCAGACGTTTGAGCACCAGGTAGGGCACGACCCCCAACTGTTTGGTCTCAACGTCGACGTTGTTGTGTCTGCTCAGCCAGTCCGCCACCCCGTCGACCACACCGGCGATGAGCACAATGTGCCGGAACCGGCGAAACAGTATCGCTGCGAGCAAAGCGATCGGCCAATAGTGCCGGCACATCGCCGAAGCCAATTGCAACGCCGCCGAACCCAACCCGCGCGCGGCAAGCACAGCCACGTCGCGCGGCTTGGATTCGACGCCGTGCAGCGTGGTGGCGATGCGTCGCGCCGTCACCGCCGCGATCACCATCGATGCCAAGTAGCCCAGGATCGAGCCCAGCGCCATCAGCAACCACAGCAAAAGCATCCACCCCGAGATCACGAGCGGGGCGGTCTTGTCGGGATGGCGGATCGACAACGGCGCCGCCGCCTGACCATAAAAAGCCTTGCGCGCCAACCACTCTCGTAGACTGATACGATGATCGTGTGCGACCAGCGCGATCGGTTCGTATCGCAGCCGGACGCCGGATTCCACCAGCCGCCAACACAGGTCGACGTCCTCGCCGCAGCGCAATGTCTCGTCGAACCCGCCCGTATCGGTCAGCGCCGAGCGACGGCAGATGATTGCCGCGCTCGGCACGTAGGACACCGTTCCGTATGGGACTACCGGCGCCTCGCGGCGACCGAGGTCGAGCGACGACCGTACCGCCTCGTATCGGGCGATCATGTCGTCGCTGCGGGAAAGTCCGACGATTCGGGGCGCGACCAGGCCGACCGCAGGATCGACGAAGTGGCCCAGAAGCGCCTCCAGCCAGCCACGGCGGGGCACGACGTCGGAGTCCAAAAACGCGACGAAGTCGGTGGTGCATGCGGCGAGCCCGGCGTTCCTTGCGGCCGCGGGGCCTTTGCTCTGGTCGTGCCGGATCACCTCGACCTGACAATGCGTGCCCTCGAGCTCTTGCGGCCGGACCGGGATCGCCGATCCGTCGTCGACCACCACCACCCGAAGCCCGCGCAATGCCGCCAGCAACCGTCGCAAGCCGAATACGTTGTCGCGCACAGGGACAACGACTGTGACGTCGCGGTGCGACGGCCCGCCCGACGGCCGGGGGTGCGCGACGGTAGCGTCCAGCAGCGTCCGGGCGAGCTGGGCGCTGACGGCATCGTGCACCTCCAGCCGCCCGTTGTCCAATAGGGTCTGTGCGGTCGGGGCGAGCCGCAGTAGCCGGGTTGGCGACCCGCCGAGCAGGGCCGAGCCGGCGCCCAATATCCGGACGCGACGATCGACCTGGACGGCGAACCCGTCCGGCAGCCGCGGTTGGGTCATCGCAACATCCCGTCCGCGCCGGGGACCCACCGTTTGATCCGGGCGACGCAGCCGTCGACAACCTCGGTAAACAGGCGCGCGCCCGAAGCCGCTGTCGCGGTGGTGGGGTCACCCAGCACGCCTGCCTCGCTCACTGCCGCGATGCCGCCACGCCGCATGGCGGGCATCAATGTCGCTAGCGGAGCAACGTTACCCGCACGGAGGTCGTCTATACAGACGGTTTCGGGTGAAAGATGTAGCAGTACGGACGTTTCGGTATGACCGGCGTGGGCGTCGCCGCTGGATACGGAGCACGGGAACCACCCCACGTCTCTGCCCTCGTCCCGCAGCAGCCCCACCGCCGCTGTTAGCGCGTCGGTGTTCCCACCGTGCCCGTTGACGAAAACGAGCCGCTCAGCCCATACGCACGCCGAGCGCCCGAACTCGACGAGTAACTTTTCGAGGGCTGCCGTACCGATCGAAATGGTACCGGCGAAGCCCTGGTGTTCACCGCTGGCCCCGTAGGCGATGGCCGGAGCAACCAACAATGGTGCGGGGTGACCGGAGGCCCGGAGAGTGGCGACGGCGGCGTGCGCAGCTGCGGAGGCAATACGGGCGTCGGTGTCCACTGGCAGGTGCGGTCCGTGCTGTTCAGTGGAGCCGACCGGGACCACCACCGTTGGCGACGAACCTTCGAGCTGCTTCGACGTCGACTTCCCTAACTCCGTGGGGAAGACCACGGAAGGATCGTAAGCCGAATTCATCTGGGATACGCCGGCTGTTGGGGGATGGGTAAGGTTCTAACCCTGGATTTCTCCTCGGCGGCGCCCCCAGAAATCACGTCAGCACCGCTAGCCCCGCGGGTATCACCGAAGCCGAGCGGCGGGTCACGATCCCTGGTCGGTGGTGACTCCGAGCGCCCGCGTGAAGCCGGGCGGGACGACGATGTCGTCGGGCGTCAAGTCGTGGATCGACGCCTTGCTGATGCCCCGCAACGCGGAGTCGATGCCGCCGCGGAGGACATCGAGGATGTTCTCGACGCCGGCCTGCCCGTTCGCCGCGAGCCCCCACAGGTAGGCTCGGCCGATCATCACGGCCCTGGCGCCCAGCGCCACCGCCTTCACCACATCGCTGCCGCGCCGGATGCCGCCGTCAAGCAGCACCT
The DNA here is from genome assembly GCA_963744085.1 of uncultured Actinomycetota bacterium. Lineage (GTDB taxonomy): Bacteria > Actinomycetota > Actinomycetes > Mycobacteriales > Mycobacteriaceae > Mycobacterium. The sequence continues at coordinate 221,324 of CAVUSK010000002.1, read as the reverse complement.
CGACCTCGTCGCCGACCGCTTCGGCGATGGCCGGAAGTGCCCGGATGGTGGCCGGTGTGCCGTCGAGGTTGTTACCGCCGTGGTTCGACACCGAGATCGCCGAAACCCCGCAGTCCACGGCGCGTTTCGCATCGTCGACGCGCATCACGCCCTTGAGCATGAACGGGCCGCCCCACAATTCTCGCAACCAGGCGACGTCTTCCCACGTCGGCGGCGGGGTGTTCATCCACTCGCCGTACACCGCGAAAAAGGGCGGAGCCGGCTCGCCGCGTGGGACCTGATTCGGCACCGTGAGGTTCGGCGGGCCGAGGGTCTTCGCCCATTGCCAGAGATAGCGGGGCTTCGTGAGCACCGACGGCAGCATCCGCACCGTGGTGCGCAGATTCATCGCCTCGGGGATCTTCGGGCTGCCCCAGTCACGGCCATGCGAGAAGCTCCAGTCGGTGGTCAAGATCAGCCCAACCGCGCCCGCTTCTCGCGCCCGCTGCACACGCTGTGCAATGGCCTCGCGGTCCCCGAGCCAATAGACCTGGAAGAACAGTTGCCTGTTGGCCTCGATCACCTCTTCGATCGGCTTGCTGGCGAACGACGACAATCCCATGGCGGTTCCGCGCGCCGCTGCGGCTCGTGCCACCGGCACCTCGCCATCGGGATGAACCGCCTGCACACCGGTCGGCGAGATTACGATGGGAAGCGAAATATCCTGTCCGAGAATGGTAGTCGACATTTCGCGCTTCTCGGTCGTACCGATCACGTGCGGCGCGAAACCAAGCTCGGCGAAGGCCTCGACGTTGTCTGCGACCGTCACGCCCTTCTCGCTGGCCGCCAGCAGCGAGGAGTACGCCGGCTTCGGGAGCCGTCTTCTGGCCTTCTCCTGGGCTAAGGCGACCGTCTCGAACCAGGTGTCACCCATCGCTACACCGGGCTTTCGTTGCACAGCCGAGCCGGCGGACGCGACGTCAGCGTCAGCGCGACGGGGCCGCGGCGGGAATGGTCGCCACTCGGCCGCGGCACGTCGCGGGCGGCGGCGAGCGCCGGCGAGCCGAAACCCTGAACACACTCGGGATCCGGGCCGTCGATGGGAAGACCGGTGAAGAACTTCGCTGCCATGCATCCACCGCGGCAGCTGTCGTAGTGCCCGCAGCTGCCGCACGCGCCGGCCGATTGCGGCTCGCGCAATTCGCGGAACAGTGGCGCGTTCTTCCATACGTTGTCAAAGCCGCGGTCGCTCAACACGTTTCCAGCGAGAAAGCGGTCGTGGATGGCGAAGGGACAAGCGTACACGTCGCCGACGGGATCGATCAGGCACACCACTCGGCCGGCGCCGCAGAGGTTGAGACCCGCCAGCGCCCCCGGCTGACCGAGGGGCGACAGGTGGAAGAACGAATCTCCGGTGAGCACCCGCTCCCCGCGCTCGACCAGCCAGTTGTACAGCTGAACCTGCTGTTCGGAGGTCGGGTGGAGGTCATCCCAGACGTCGGCCCCCCGGCCGGACGGCCGCAGCCGGGTGATCCGCAGGGTGGCTCCGTAACGCTCTGCCAAAGCAGCGAATTCGTCTAACTGGTCGACGTTGTGGCGGGTCACCACAACCGAAATCTTGGCATCCTTGAAGCCCGCGGCGGCGAGGTTGTTCAATGCCCGCAGCGCCATGTCGTAGGAGCCCGTGCCCCGCACTGCGTCGTTCACCTCAGCGGTTGCACCGTCCAGCGAAATCTGCACGTCCACGTAGTCGCTGGCAGCAAGCCGCTCTGCGATCTGCGGTGTGATGCGCACGCCATTGGTGGAGAACTTCACGCCGACGTGGTGGGCGGTCGCGTAGTCGACGAGTTCCCAAAAGTCCGGCCGCACAGTGGGTTCGCCACCGCCGATGTTGACGTAGAAGACCTGCATGCGCTCGAGTTCGTCGATCACGTCCATGCACTGCCGCGTGGTCAGCTCCCGCGGATCGCGTCTGCCCGACGACGAAAGGCAGTGCACGCAAGCCAGGTTGCAGGCGTAGGTCAGCTCCCACGTCAGGCAGATCGGCGCGTCGAGGCCGCGCTCGAACTGGTCGACCAAACGAGGCACTGCCACCGTCATATTCGCTCCTCGGCGACCAGCATGTTGGAGGCCGCGAGAACCTCCAGCGCGTGAAGGTACGGCCGCTCACCGTCGGCGTGCACTCCCGCGGCGCGACATGCGGACCGGGCGTCAGTGTGCTCGGCCAGCGATTGGACGATCGTCAAAATCGTGCGGTCCTTCAAGAACGACAGCTTGCGGGTACCGAAGTGGTACAGCAGCGCACCGAACGGCTCGGGGCGGACCGCAACTTGGGGATGCAGCCGCCAGCCGAGCGCAGGGTCGAACACGGAGCGAGGCTTGTCCGAGCGACTATCCAACACGGAGCGAGGCTTGTCCGAGCGACCATCCAACACGGAGCGAGGCTTGTCCGAGCGACCATCCGACACGGAGCGAGGCTTGTCCGAGCGACCATCCGACACGGAGCGAGGCTTGTCCGAGCGACCATCCGACACGGAGCGAGGCTTGTCCGAGCGACCATCCGACACGGCGCTCAGTAGACCCCGCACATCCCGTCGATCGACACTTCTTCGACGAGGGTTTCGGTGACGAGCTCGTCCTCATGCTGATCTTGCGGTTCCATCTGAACTGCCTTTCTGCTGGTTTGGTCTCGACAGATGGCGATTGACTCGACAGAATATGGCATCGGGTGCCGAAACGGAAGGGCGGACGCGGTGCAATCTCGGGTGGGCCGTCGCCGGTCGACCACGCGCCACCAGATCACCGACGCGGCGATAGGGCTGTTCGCGGGCCGAGGATTCGACGGGGTCAGCGTCGACGACGTCGCCCAGGCGGCCGGAATCGGCCGCCGCACACTGTTCCGCTACTACCCGTCGAAAAACGCGATTCCGTGGGGCGACTTCGATACGCACCTGCAATACCTGCGACGACTGCTTGCGGCCGTCGACCCCGGGGTGTCCACAGAGCAGGCACTGCGTGATGCGTTGCTGTCATTCAACACTTTTGACGAATCCGAAATCGCGCACCATCGGCTGCGGATGCAAATAATTCTGCGGACCACCGAACTTCAGGCGTACTCGCTGACGATGTATGCCGGCTGGCGTCATGTGATCGCGGAGTTCGTGGCGACGCGCTGCGGGACCAAGCCTGACCACCTGGTCCCGCAGACGGTTGCGTGGGCGATGCTCGGCGTTGCGCTGTCGGCGTACGAGCACTGGCTGGCCGACGGGTCGGTGGCCCTGACCGACGCTCTCGGCGCCGCGTTCGACGTCGTCCGCCCCGGCCATCACCTCTGATCCCCCGCCCGCAAAAAAACTTCGCGCAGGCGCGTCGGAGTTCGGCACGCAACGACGACGATAAGGGTGTGAGCGCCGAACCTCGTCCAACCGACGCTCCGCGTGCGCTCCTTGCGCTCTACGAACGGGCGCTGCCCGCGGTGTACGGGTATTTCACACGCCGCTGTGGCGATCGGGCCATCGCCGAGGACCTGACCTCCGAGACGTTCCTGGCCGCGATGGACAGCGCCCGCAAACAGAATCCGCCCGACATCACGGTGCCCTGGCTGATAGGCGTCGCCAGACACAAACTGGCAGACCACTTCCGGCGTCGGCGCGACCGTCTCGCGGTACCCGTCGCCGTGGTGCCGGAACCACCGAATCCAGCGGACAGCTGGGACGCCGAGCTGGACCGGATCGTCGCCGAGAGCACGTTGCGGCGGTTGTCGGAGCCACACCGTGCGGTACTGATGCTGCGCTATATGGACGACCGCTCGGTAAACGAGTGCGCGGAGCTCATCGGTCGCACCGTGCACGCCACGGAGGCGCTGCTCGTGCGAGCCCGCCGGTCGTTCCGAGACCACTACGAGGAAGGAGGTGCGCGATGACACAACACGATGCCGTCGACCCGCTGGACGTGCTTCGCGCGGACGACCTTCCGGTACAGCCCGATCCGGGGTTCGCGGCTGCGCTGCGCGCCCGGTTGGAATCGGCACTGTTCCTACCCGCTGGAACCGAAGGAGTTGAGATGAGCGGCACCGCACAGGAGATCGCCGAACTGACCGAGCCCGCCACGGTTTCGGGATCACCGCGCCCGGCGGCCCTGCCTTACCTGGCTGTCGCCGATGCACGAGCTGCCATCGCGTGGTACGCCGACGCGCTCGGCGCCGTGTTGGTCGGTGAGCCGATCGTGATGGACGACGGCCGGATCGGCCACGCCGAGCTGGCACTCGCGGGAGGCGTTCTGTACCTAGCCGACGAGTATCCCGAACTTGGGCTGAGAGCACCTGCACCGCAAGCGGTTTCGGTGAGCCTGATGCTGCATGTCGATGACACCGATGCGGCGCTGGAACAGGCTCGCAACCACGGGGCAATCGTGCAGAGGGAGATCTACGAGAACTACGGCGCCCGCAACGCGACCGTCATCGACCCCTTCGGCCATCGGTGGATGCTCAGCGGTCCCGTCGGCGCCTTCGAAGCTATCCGGCACGGCGACATCGGCTACGTCTCGGTGTGGACACCGGACGCCGATCGGGCCGCCGCCTTCTATGGCCATGTCCTGGGCTGGACGTACGACCCGTCGACCCACCAGGTCACCAACACCGAGCAGCCGATAGGGATCGCCTCCGTGGCGGGACAACCGACGCTGTTCTGCTGTTACGCCGTCTCGGACCTGCAGGCTGCCGGCCAGGCAATCGTCGACGCCGGAGGCCGGCTCGGCGAGGAACACGAGTACGGGTATGGCACAGTCCTCGACGCGACCGACCCGGCCGGTTCCGCGTTCGCGATCTATCGACCGAACGCCGACGCCGGCCGTCCCCCGCTCAACGGTGCCGGGCCGGGCGAATTGTCCTATGTCACTTATGAAGTACGCGATTCGACGACCTTCCGTGACTTCTACGGGCAGGTGGCGCGGTGGCGCTTCGAGCGGGGTCGCGTCGAGGACGGCTGGCAGATCGCCGAGACCCACCCGATGGCCGGGGTCGCCGGCGGCAGCGCCGAGCCGACCACGGTGCCGATGTGGATGGCGGCCGATATCGACGACGCCGTCGCCCGGGTGCGTGAGGCTGGCGGCACCGTCATCCAGGAACCCGACCGGCAACCGTACGGCGTGATGGCGGAGTGCCGCGACGACCAGGGCTGCCGCTTCTACCTAGGCCAGTTCTGACTCCTGTCCCTTACTACCGCGCAAGACTCAGCCCAGGACGTCGGCGATCGGTGCTCCGGCGGCGATCTTGCCCCGCGTCTTCATGACCGCGCCCGGCATCCCGCCGCCCACCACGCCGGCCACCACGCCGTCGCGCTCGTAGTACGCCAGGAACTTGCGGCCGTCGTCGTCGACCAGGTGCACGACGTCATCGGCTTCCGGCTCACCCAGGCATTGGATCTTGATGTCGTACTGGTCACTCCAGAAATAGGGCACCACAACCAGATTCGACGGCAGATCCTGGCCGAGCAACGACGGCACCAGAACTCGCGCCTGCTCGGCGACATTGCTCCAATGCTCCACGCGCGCTTGGTGTCCTGTCGCATCCTGCCACGACGCGACGTCGCCGAGCGCCCACACATGCGGCGTGCTGGTCTTTCCGACGCGGTCGCACACCACGCCGTTGTCGACCTCGACTTCGCTGCCCTCGAGCCAGTCGGTCGCCGGCCGCGAGCCGATGCCTACCACCACGAGGTCGGCTTCCAGCTCGGTGCCGTCGGTCAGCACGACCTTTTCCGCGCGGTCCCGGCCCGTCACCGACTCGACGCCGACAGCCGTCCGCACGTCGACCCCCTCGGCACGGTGCAGCCGCGAAACCAGCGCCCCGATCTGTTCACCCAGCACCGACGCCAGCGGCTCGGGTTGCGGTTCCACCATCACGACCTCGACCCCGAGCCCGCGCAGGCTGGCCGCCACCTCGCAGCCGATGAATCCCGCACCGACCACCACCGCGCGCCGAGCCGATCCGGCCTCTTGGCGCAGCGCCATGCTTTCGTCGAAGGACCGCAGCACGTGGATGCCTCGCAGATCGGGAAAGGACGGAATACGCCGCGGCACAAGGCCTGTCGCGATCACCACCTCGTCGTATTCAAGCTCCGTGCCGTCGTCCAGCGTCACGGTGCGGTTGGCGGTGTCGAGTTTGCGCGCCGCGGATCCGAGCAGCAGAGTGATGTTGTTCTCGTCGTAGAACTCGCGCGGCTTGAGCGCGACGTCGTCAAGCTCGCTGCGCAATACCTGTTTGGACAGAGGCGGCCGGTCGTACGGCAGGTGTACCTCGTCGCTGACGATCGTGATCGGCCCGTCGAACGCCGACCGCCGAAGCTGCTCGGCTGCGCGCGCAGCCGCCAGTCCCCCGCCGACGATCACTATCCGGTTGCTCATCTAAAGGTTCATACACCATCCGCCGAGCACACAGTCCTCTCACTACTGCCGGGTCCTTTCGATGAGATTGGACAGCACCACAATGCTCTCGCTGCGCTCGATGTCGGCGCTGGAGCGGATCCGTTCGAGGGCCTCCTCGAGGTGTTGCATGTCACGGGCAAGCACGTGAAGGATCGCGTCGGAGGTGCCGGTGACCGTTGCCGCGCTGACCACCTCCGGGATGTCGACCCACGCCGCCCGAAGACGCTCGGGGGCGATCGTGCCGTGACAGAACACCTGCACGTAAGCCTCGGTGTTCCAGCCGAGCGCGCTGCGATCGATCACCGTCGTAAAGCCTTTGATAACACCACGGTCCAGCATCCGGTCCACCCGGCGCTTGACTGCAGGCGCCGACAGGTTCACCTTCTCTCCGATCTCCGCAAAGGTGGCGCGGGCATTCTCGGCCAGCTCGACCAAGATGCGGCCGTCGATGTCATCGGGGCGGTCCACGAACACTCCTCCTACCTGTGACGCAACAGATCGCGTGATCCGCATATTTCGCGCAATATTTTCAGACTAATAGCGCAATATATAGCGATTGCTTGCACAGACGCCACGAAATATCGTTTATTCATGACGGAGCACTATCTCGCCGCTGATGAAGCGCGCGACGATCTCCCGTCGCGCCGTGCACGTACGTCACGCGCCCGCCGCTATGTGATGACGCCTCCGGCGTTCTTCGCCGTCGAGTACGCGATCAACCCATGGATGAACCTCGCCGCGCCGGTCGACCGGAGCGCCGCGGCCAAGCAATGGGAGTCGCTCTACGAGGCCTACCTTTCTCTCGGTCACACCGTCGATCTGGTGCGGCCCGAACCGGGACTGCCCGACATGGTTTACGCCGCTAACGGCGGGCTGATCGCCGGCGACACAGCCGTCGTCGCGCGCTTCAAGTACGCCGAGCGCTCAGCGGAATCCGTTGCCTACGAGGCCTGGATGAAAGAGCGTGGATACCGGATCGCGCCGACCCGACACGTCAACGAGGGAGAGGGCGACCTCCTGGTGGTGGGGGAAATGATCCTGGCGGGTCATGGTTTTCGCACCGACGTCCGCGCCCACGCCGAGATCGCCGAGATACTCCGGATGCCCGTGGCGTCTCTGGAGTTGGTCGATCCCCGCTTCTATCATCTCGACACCGCCCTTGCGGTGCTCGACGACACGACCATTGCCTACTACCCACCTGCGTTCAGCGAAGCGGCGCAAAGGCAATTACACACCCTGTTCCCCGACGCGATCATCGTCGGCAGCGCCGACGCGTATGTGCTCGGTCTCAACGCCGTTTCGGACGGCCTTCATGTCGTACATCCCTCGGGTGCAGCAGGTTTCGCCGTTCAATTGCGCGAGGCCGGTTTTCAGCCGGTCGCCGTCGACCTGTCCGAATTGCTCAAGGGTGGCGGTTCCATCAAGTGCTGCACATTGGAGGTACACCCGTGACGATCATCGACGGAGCCGCCGTTGTGAGCACCGATGCGGCTGCGGCGATCGCGATCGAGAACGACCACGCCGCGCACAACTACTCACCGCTGCCGGTCGTCGCGGCCAGCGCAGAAGGCGCCTGGATCACCGACGTCGAGGGCCGTCGCTACCTCGACTGTTTGGCCGCATATTCGGCCGTCAATTTCGGCCATCGCCATCCCGAGATCGTCGCGACCGCACACGCGCAACTCGACGCCGTGACGCTGGTTAGCCGCGCATTCCATTCCGACCGACTCGGGCCGTTCTGCGGTGCCCTGGCCCGCTTGTGTGGCAAGGACATGGTGTTGCCGATGAACAGTGGCGCCGAAGCGGTGGAGAGCGGTATCAAGGTCGCCCGGAAATGGGGCACCGACGTCAAGGGCGTGGCGGAGGGCCGGGCGAATATCATTGTGGCGGACAACAACTTTCACGGACGAACGATCAGCATCGTCAGCTTCTCCTCCGATCCCTCGGCTCGGGATGGCTTCGGCCCGTTCACGCCCGGGTTCCGGTCGGTTCCGTTCGGGGACGCCGCCGCGCTTGCCCGCGCCATCGACGACGACACCGTCGCGGTGCTGTTGGAGCCGATCCAAGGTGAGGCAGGCATCATCGTGCCGCCCGACGACTACCTGCCGACGGTGCGGGCGCTGTGCAGCGAGCACAACGTGCTGATGATCGCCGACGAGATTCAATCCGGCCTCGCACGCACGGGCCGCACGTTCGCATGTGATCACTGGCACGTAGTGCCCGACGTCTATTTGCTCGGTAAGGCTTTGGGCGGCGGCGTGGTGCCACTGTCGGCGGTGGTCGCCGACAGTGACGTCCTCGGTGTCCTGCACCCCGGCGAACACGGCTCCACTTTCGGCGGAAATCCGTTGGCCGCAGCGATCGGGACGACGGTGGTCGATCTTCTCGAAAGCGGCGAGTTCCAGCGGCGCTCAGCCGAATTGGGGTCCCAACTACATCGCCGGCTGCAGCGCCTGATCGGCGACGGTGTCATGGCGGTGCGAGGCCTGGGGCTCTGGGCCGGCGTCGACATCGATCCTATCTGCGCCAGCGGCAAGCACATCAGCCTTCGCCTCGCCGAGCGCGGCGTGCTCGTCAAGGACACGCACCACTCGACGTTGCGCTTCGCGCCGCCGCTGGTGATCACCGCGCAGGAGATCGATTGGGCGGTTGACCAATTCGCCTATATTTTGAGGCAACCGCGCTCATAATCGGCTAATCCCGAACGAGGAGGCCTGATGACCAGCCCGTCGATAAGCCTTACCGAACAGATGCTGAGGCGCGGGTGATCACGTTCGCCGTTCGCGGCGCACGATGTACCCGCCCGAGGTAGGTCTGCACGCCGAAGACACGATCCTGGCCGCATGGGCCGCGCATGCACAGGAGCTGTTGCTGCAGTTGAAGACCGACGGTGTCGTCGCCGATGACGTTGTGCTGCAAGTGGTTACCGGCAACGACTGGGGTGAGGCACTTGATGCCGCGGAATGGGATGACGGTGAGCTATTGGCGCTAGGCACTTCTCCGAGAGGTGGTATTACCCGGGTGTTCCTGGAATCTCGCGGCACGAAGATCGTCCGCCACAGCCCAGTCCCAGTTCTCGTCCTACCCGGTTAGTACTTCAGCACGCCGCGGTCCACCGGGATCTGCACCCCGGACAGCGTCGCGGACCCGTCCCCGGCCAGGAACGCGACAACGTCCGAAACCTCTTCGGGTTCCATGAATTCGTTGCGGTGCCGCTTGCCGCCGGGGTCGCGAGGATTCAACGGCATCGGCGCGAAACTATGCAGGTAGCTCGGATGGTTCTTGAACAGCTCCATCATCGCCTCACGCTCGATCATCGGGGTGTCGATCGAGTACGGATGGATGGAGTTGACCCGGATCCCGTACTCGCCGACCTCCAGCGCAAGTGAATTCGTCAGCGCGACCAGCCCGTGTTTGGACGCCGCGTAGTGGCCGTTGCCGGGTGTCGCCTTCAGCCCGGCCGACGAGCTGACGACGATGATCGAACCGCCGTTGCCGGCCTCGATCATCGCGGGGACGGCGGCCCGGATGGTGCGCCAGGTACCCGTCAGGTTCACGTCAATGACGGTGTCCCACTGTTCGTCCGACAGCTCCCACAACCGGCCCCAACTCAGCACGCCGGCGTTCGCGACGAGGATGTCCAGTCGGGAGAACTGTTCGACTCCGTCGGCGACGACCTGTTGCAGCGCGGCACTGTCGCGGATATCCACCTGGCGCGCGAGGATCTTTCGGCCCGCGGCCTCCACCCCGCGGACCGTTTCCTGGAGGTCTTCCGGCATCGGCAGCGGGTACGTGATGGACGGCGCCACGGGCGCGCAGATGTCGATGGCGATGACGTCGGCGCCCTCCTGGGCCAGCCGCACGGCGTGCGCCCGGCCTTGGCCACGCGCAGCGCCGGTGACGAACGCGACGCGTCCTTCAAGTGATCCGGTTCGTGCAGCCACATACGTCCCTTTCGCCGACTGCGCCCAGGCTAGCAGCGAAACTGAAACGTGTTCTAGTCGCCCTCCCGGCGGCGGAATCGGCTCAGATCTCGGAAATGATCTGCGTCCGCTTGGCCTTGTATTCCTCCTCGGACACGGCGCCCGTCGCACGCAGGGTTTCCAGCTCTTGCAGGCGCTGCGAGATCGATACCCCCGGCGCGGTGAAGGCAGCCGGCGCAGGCGGCGCCCCGGTAGGCGCCGGGGCCGCGACAGGCGCCGCGGCCGGGGCCGGCGCAGCCTGTGAGTGCTGCGAAGCGGCACGCCGCACGATCGCCTGAATCTGGCTGCGCAGCGCCGGGTTCGAGCGGATATCGACCATGTTGTTCAGCGCGACGCCGTTGGCCTTGAGCAGCTGCAGGATCTCCATCAGCGGCCCTGCCTGCCCGGACAGGTCGTAGGTCTTGTTGTCCTCAGCGACAGTGAACTGCGCGGGCACCAGACCGTTCACCAAAGCGCTTCGCTCCCAGTCGATCCGGAACTTGTTGGTAGTCGGGTCGACGAGGACCACGAGCTTGCGCGAGTTGAAGTTGCCCATCCGGGTGACCGATGCGATGACGCGATCCTGGGCGTCGAACGGTGTGAGGCCGGGGCCTTCGATGTGCAAGTTCAGCGAGATCAGCGGCTGGTCGTTGATGCGGGTCCCGGTTTCGCCCATACCGGTGATCTGGGCGAGCGCCAGCACGCCGCTCTGCTCGAGCGCGGCGTTGGTGGCCGCCGATTTCACGCTGTAATTGGCCAGCGCCAACGCGATCAGCACGTCGGCGGCCGTGATGAACAGGCCGACGAAGAACATCCACCCGATGTACGGCCGGGCCGACGGGCCGAGTGCGAAGTACACGATCAAGAAGATCGGCCCGACCAGGCCGCCGCACAGCAGCACCATCAACTGGGACTTCAGGTATCGGGCAAACATCCGTCGCTCCTCGCCTCGCCGACCCCCCGTCGCGTGTCAGAGTAGCGCCCAACTACGCCCTTCGTCGCGATTGCCGTTCAGCGTAGGGTCAGCCCGTGACATCAGTGCACGCGTCCGCGCGGTCACGCTGGACGTTGGTCGCGGTGTCGACGGCGCTGTTCTGCGTTCAGATCGACTACTTTGCGATGAACCTGGCATTGCCGCGCATGGCGCACGATCTCGGCAGCACCACGACGGACCTGCAGTGGGTCATCAGCATCTACATGCTCTCCTTGGGCGCGTTCATGGTGCCGGCCGGCCGCATCGGCGACATTTTCGGCCGCAGGCGGGCACTACTCACGGGCGTGGCATTGTTCGGCATCGCCTCGGTGTTGTGCGCGGTTGCGCCGACGGCGGGATTGGTGATCGCGTTTCGCGCGCTGCAAGGACTCGGGTCGGCATTGATCTTCCCGGTGTCCGTCAGCGTGCTCACCAATGCCTTCCCACCCGAGCGGTCCAGTCAGGCCATCGGAATGGCTTACGGCATAGCCGGTTTGGGCAACGCGGCCGGGCCGCTCATCGGTGGCCTACTCACCGAAACGTTGGGGTGGCGCTCGATCTTCTGGCTCAACATTCCGTTCACCGTGCTGTCGCTGGTGATTGGCGCGATCAGCATCGCCGAGTCGTCGGACACCACAGTTCCTCGACGGATCGACCTTGCGGGGTTGGCGCTGATCATCTTTGGCGTCGGGCTGTTCACGTTGACCTTCGACCGTGCGGCAGCGTGGGGTTGGACATCGGCCGGCACGGTCGTGGCATTCGTGACATCGGTGTTGTTGCTCGGGGCGTTCGTCGCCGTGGAGCGGCGCGTTCGCTGGCCGCTTGTGGATCTGACGTTGACGCGCAACGCGAAGTTCACGGTATTGGTCATCGCCGGCACGGTGGCCAACGTCGCCTACGGTGTCGCGATCTTTCTGTCCACGCTGTACCTGCAGCAGGTGCGTGGGCTCAACCCGTTGATGGCGGGGTTGGCGTTTCTGGGCCCGTCGGCAGGCGCCGCGCTCGGCGGGATTCTGTCGGGATGGTTGGCGGCGCGTCGACCCCCGGTGCTGGTGATGGGAGTGACGTGCGTGACCGCGGCGGTATCGCTGGCCGCACTCGCGGCGTCGGCCGGCTGGGTCGTCTACCTGATCGCGCTCACCGCGACCGGCTCGACGTTGGGGTTGGTGTACGCGTTCACCACCGTTGCAACGCAAGCCGTCGTGCGCCCCGAGCGTGCCGGGGAAGCCGCCGGAGTGACGTTGACGTCGTTGGTCACGCTGGCCGGCGTGGGCGTCGCGGTGTCCGGCACGGTGCTGGAGATGCTGCAAAGAGGTGGCCGGTCGATGGGGACCGGCATCGACGTGATCATCGGCGTGCTCGCTGCTGTGCTCCTGCCGGCGGGGCTCGCCGTGCTCGTCATTGCGCGGGCGCGTGAAGCGTCGAAATCTGCACCAGGGCTGTGATTTTCGAGAAATCACAGCCCTCACGTCGATCTCGGCGCAGAAGCCGACAGCGAAAGCCAAACGGCGCCCACCCTTTCGGGTGGACGCCGTGTGCGCGTTGAAACTACTTGACGATCTTGGTGACCCGGCCGGCGCCGACGGTGCGGCCGCCCTCGCGGATCGCGAAGCGCAGACCCTCGTCCATGGCGACGGGCTGGATCAGCTTCACCGAGATGTTGGTGTTGTCACCGGGCATCACCATCTCCGTGCCCTCCGGCAGCGTCACCACACCGGTTACGTCGGTGGTGCGGAAGTAGAACTGCGGACGGTAGTTGTTGAAGAACGGCGTGTGCCGGCCACCCTCGTCCTTGGACAGGATGTACACCTGGCCCTCGAACTCGGTGTGAGGGGTGGTGGTGCCGGGCTTGGTCACGACCTGACCGCGCTCGACGTCCTCACGCTTGACGCCACGAAGGAGCAGACCCACGTTGTCGCCGGCCTGACCCTGGTCGAGCAGCTTGCGGAACATCTCCACACCGGTGACGGTCGTCTTGGTGCTCGTCGGCTTGATGCCGACGATCTCGACTTCCTCGTTCACGTTGACCACACCGCGCTCCACACGACCGGTGACCACGGTGCCGCGGCCGGTGATCGTGAAGACGTCCTCGACAGGCATCAGGAACGGCTTGTCGGTCTCGCGGACCGGGTCGGGGATCGACTCGTCGACGGCCGACATCAGCTCTTCGATGCTCTCGACCCACTTCGCGTCGCCCTCGAGCGCCTTCAGCGCCGATACCCGGATGACGGGAGCGTCCTCGTCGAACTCCTGCGCGGCCAGCAGCTCGCGGACCTCTAGCTCGACGAGCTCGAGCAGCTCCTCATCGTCGACGGCGTCAGCCTTGTTGAGCGCCACCAAGATGTACGGCACGCCGACCTGGCGGGCCAGCAGAACGTGCTCGCGGGTCTGTGGCATCGGACCGTCAGTGGCGGCGACCACCAGGATCGCGCCGTCCATCTGGGCAGCGCCGGTGATCATGTTCTTGATGTAGTCGGCGTGCCCCGGGGCGTCGACGTGCGCGTAGTGACGCTTCTCGGTCTGGTACTCCACGTGGGAGATGTTGATCGTGATGCCGCGCTGACGTTCCTCGGGCGCATTGTCGATCTGGTCGAATGCGCGCGACTCGTTCAACTCGGGGTACTTGTCGTGCAGAACCTTGGTGATTGCTGCGGTCAGCGTGGTCTTGCCGTGGTCAACGTGACCGATGGTCCCGATGTTGACGTGCGGCTTCGTCCGCTCGAACTTCGCCTTCGCCACTGTGTTGTCCTCCTGGACTTCTGTTGGTGCTTGCTGGAAGCAGTGTTGATCTTTTCAGTTGTGTTGTTCGAGTCAGCAACCGGTCAGCTTACTGACCCGTCGCCTTCGCGGAGTTGAGTGCTCGGCTCCGGACGCGCTCCGCTCCTCGCGCTACGCGCTCGATGCTCACGCGCCCGTCGCCTTCGCGGAGTTGAGTGCTCGGCTCCGGACGCGCTCCGCTCCTCGCGCTACGCGCTCGATGCTCACGCGCCCGTCGCCTTCGCGATGATCTCCTTCGACACCTGCGCCGGCACTTCGGCGTAGCTGTCGAACACCATGGAGTAGTTCGCCCGGCCCTGGGTCTTCGACCGGAGGTCGCCGACGTAGCCGAACATCTCCGACAGCGGCACGTGCGCTTTGACGACACGGGCACCGCCGCGCTCCTCCATGGCCTGGATATGACCACGGCGGGAGTTCAGGTCGCCGATCACGTCACCCATGTAGTCCTCGGGTGTGGTGACCTCGACGGCCATGATCGGCTCCAGGATCACCGGCTGCGCTTGTCCCGCAGCCTTTTTCAGTGCCTGTGAGCCGGCGATCTTGAACGCCATTTCCGACGAGTCCACGTCGTGGTACGCGCCGTCGAGCAGGGTGACCTTCAGGTTCACCAGCGGATAGCCGGCCAGCACGCCGTACTGCATCGCGTCCTGCGCGCCCGCATCCACCGACGGGATGTACTCACGCGGGATGCGGCCACCGGTGACCTTGTTCTCGAACTCGTAGGTGGCGCCGTCCTCGCCATGGTACGGCTCGACGGAGATGATCACCTTCGCGAACTGACCCGAGCCACCGGTCTGCTTCTTGTGGGTGTACTCGAGCTTGTCGACCTTGCGGCGAATGGTCTCCTTGTAGGCCACCTGTGGCTTGCCGACGTTGGCCTCGACCTTGAACTCGCGACGCATGCGGTCCACCAGGATGTCGAGGTGCAACTCACCCATTCCGCCGATCACGGTCTGGCCCGTCTCTACTTCCTGGTGCACCTTGAAGGTCGGGTCCTCCTCGGCGAGCTTCTGGATGGAAGCGGACAGCTTCTCCTGGTCGCTCTTCGTCTTCGGCTCGATGGCCACCTCGATCACCGGGGCGGGGAACGTCATCGACTCGAGCACGACCTGCTTGTTCGGGTCCGCGAGCGTGTCGCCGGTGGTGGTGTCCTTCAACCCGATCACCGCGTAGATGTGGCCGGCTGAGGCCTTGTCCACCGGGTTCTCCTTGTTGGAGTGCATCTGGAACAGCTTGCCCAGCCGTTCCTTCTTGCCCTTAGTGGCGTTGATCACCTGCGACCCGGAGTCCACGGTGCCGGAGTACACGCGGATGTAGGTGAGCTTGCCGAAGAACGGGTGGGTGGCGATCTTGAACGCGAGCGCGGCAAACGGCTCGTCGGTGCTCGCATTGCGAACTACCTCGTCGTCCTCCTTGCCGGGCGCGTGCCCGACCGCGGGCGGTACGTCAAGCGGTGACGGCAGGTAGTCGACGACCGCGTCGAGCATCGGCTGTACACCCTTGTTCTTGAACGCGCTGCCACAAAGCACCGGGTAGATCTCGGAGTTGATGGTCAGCTTGCGGATCGCGCCTTTGATCTCGTCGACGGAAAGCTCTTCACCGCCGAGGTACTTCTCCAGCAGCGTCTCGTCCGACTCGGCGACGGTCTCGAGGAGCTTCGTGCGGTACTCCTCGGCCTTCTCGGCCAGTTCGGCCGGGATCTCGATGGTGTCGTAGGTCTCGCCGAGCTTTGTCTCGCCACGCCAGACCTTGGCATTCATCTCGACAAGGTCGACGACGCCCTCGAAGTCGCTCTCGGCGCCGATGGGCAGCTGGATCGGCACAGCGTTCGCACCGAGCCGCTCCTCCATCGTGCGCACCGAGAAGTAGAAGTCGGCACCGATCTTGTCCATCTTGTTGACGAAGCAGATGCGCGGAACGTCGTACTTGTCGGCCTGCCGCCACACCTGCTCGGACTGCGGCTCGACACCTTCCTTGCCGTCGAACACGGCGACGGCGCCGTCGAGCACCCGCAGGTTGCGCTCCACCTCGACGGTGAAGTCCACGTGCCCCGGTGTGTCGATGATGTTGAGCTGATTGTCTTTCCAGAATGTCGTCGTCGCAGCCGAGGTGATAGTGATCCCTCGCTCCTGCTCCTGCTCCATCCAGTCCATCGTGGCGGCGCCCTCGTGGACCTCGCCCATCTTGTAGTTGATGCCGGTGTAGTAGAGGATCCGCTCGGTCGTCGTCGTCTTGCCGGCATCGATGTGCGCCATGATGCCGAAGTTGCGGACCTTGCTCAGGTCGGTCAGCACATCCTGTGCCACGGAAGTCTTCCCACTCTTTCGCTTGCTTAGTTGCGGTTGTCGTTACGCTCTGCGGCCGCGGGGTCGCCGGCGCTTTCTCACCAGCGGTAGTGCGCGAAGGCCCGGTTCGCCTCGGCCATCTTGTGGGTGTCCTCGCGTCGTTTCACCGAGGCACCCAGCCCGTTGCTCGCGTCGAGAATCTCGTTGGCCAACCGCTCGACCATGGTCTTCTCCCGACGCTGCCGCGAGTAGCCCACCAGCCAACGAAGCGCCAGCGTGGTGGAGCGGTCCGGGCGCACCTCGACAGGAACCTGGTAGGTCGCGCCACCCACACGCCGGCTGCGAACCTCCAGCGCGGGCTTGACGTTGTCGAGAGCGCGCTTCAGAGTGACCACCGGGTCGGTGCCGGTCTTCTCGCGAGCCTGCTCGAGCGCATGATAAACAATGCGTTCGGCCAGCGATTTCTTCCCCTGCATGAGAACTTTGTTCACCAATTGGGTGACCAGCTGCGATCCGTAGACCGGGTCGTTGACCAGCGGACGCTTGGGCGCGGGCCCCTTGCGCGGCATCAGCTCTTCTCCTTCTTGGCGCCGTAACGGCTGCGCGCTTGCTTGCGGTTCTTCACACCCTGAGTGTCCAGCGAGCCGCGGATGATCTTGTAGCGCACGCCGGGCAGGTCCTTCACACGACCGCCGCGCACCAAGACCATCGAGTGCTCCTGCAGGTTGTGGCCCTCGCCCGGGATGTAGGCGGTCACCTCGACCTGACTGGTCAGCTTGACACGCGCGACCTTGCGAAGAGCCGAGTTCGGCTTCTTCGGCGTGGTGGTGTACACGCGGGTGCACACGCCGCGGCGCTGCGGGCTGCCCTTGAGCGCCGCGGTCTTCACCTTGGCGATCTTGTCGCGGCGTCCCTTGCGGACCAGCTGCTGGATGGTTGGCATCTACCGGCTTTCTCTGTCGCGTTCAGTTGTCGGTTCTTAGGTCTGTGTACTGCGGTTCTGCCTGGCTCGGTCACCCCGAGGCCGGGCGTGTCGCATGCATCCGCCGCGGTCTCGACCGTGGCATCGTGGACATGCGAATGGGCCCGGCGTGCGGGCATGCGTGACTGCGGGTGCCTCGACTGCCAGGCGCGAACGACCACGATACCAGGGGCGATGCCGTCGGAACAAACTCGTCGCGTGCGCTCTAAGCGCAGGTCAACCCCGGTCTCAGACGCCGAGATTGCAGGCACGGTCTGTGGTCGCCCGCGGAATTGCGACCGTGGCGGCAATCTCGGCAAGCGCTCATCGCTGCTGTCTGCTCTTCGCGCAAGCGCTCATCGCTGCTGTCTGCTCTTCGCGCAAGCGCTCATTGCTGCTGTCTGCTCTTCGCGCAAGCGCTCATTGCTGC
The DNA here is from genome assembly GCA_963744085.1 of uncultured Actinomycetota bacterium. GTDB lineage: Bacteria > Actinomycetota > Actinomycetes > Mycobacteriales > Mycobacteriaceae > Mycobacterium. The sequence continues at coordinate 203,533 of CAVUSK010000002.1, read as the reverse complement.
TGTCTGCTCTTCGCGCAAGCGCTCATCGCTGCTGTCTGCTCTTCGCGCAAGCGCTCATCGCGTCTGCATTCCGGCAGACAACCGCAACACCATGTCCGAGAACACCGCGTCGACGTCGATACCGGCCATCACGCCCGTCATCTCCAGCAACACGAAGCCGTGCATGGCGGCCCAGAACTCGATCGCCGCGTAGAACGCATCCTCGCCGTCGAGCCCGTAGGACGCGAGCACGGCGATCACCGGCTCAGCAGCGGCTCGGGCGACCGCGGTGAACTCCGGATCGTCGCCTCCGCCCAACGGCATCCGGGTGAAGGCCGAATACCGGCCGGGGTGGTGATGCGCGTAGCTGCGATACGCCCCGGCCATCACCAGCACGGCATCGTCGCGGGTGCGGCCCTGGCCCACGGTGCCGAGCATGTCGATGATGTCGCCGACCACCCGCTTGCGGACCGATCGGCGAAGATCATCGAGGCTGCTGACGTGGTTGTACAGCGACGGACCCTTGGTGCCGAGCTGGGCAGCCAGCGCATTGATGGTGAGCGAGTCCCAGCCTTCGCGATCGAGGAAAGTCAGCGCGGCGTTGACGATGACGTCGCGGCTCAGCTTGGTCGACCGTCCACTTGTTCGTGCGGGGGCGCGCGCCACACTGCCGAACTCTAGCCCGCACTGTCAGACAATGGTCAGTTGACGCGGTCCTGCGACAGTCGAGCGAGCCGGCGGATGACTGTGCACAACCCAGGCAGCGTGGCCGGGTTCATCGTCTCGATCGACCACGTGATCACGTCTTGACCCTTGGTGACGTAGACGCTGCAGGCGTTGGCGTCGGAGGCTTCAAACCCGCTGTTGCCGTTCAAAGACAGCTCGGTCAGCTGGCGGCCGGCCTTCCTCTCCAGGGTCCTCTCGACGTCCAGGTCGCTGCCGCGATACCACCACGTCGAGATCCCCATGCCGACCCCGAACGAACCGATCATGGAGTTCTCCTGCCAGAAGCACCCCGCGTCGCTGACGACGACCTTGGTGAAGCGGCCCGGCCCCGCGGCGGCGTTCACCTCGTCGTCCGAGACGAGGTTGCAGTCGCCGCTGTGGAATTCGCCGGGCGCTGGGGCGGGCGGTGCCGACTCCTGTTGCGGCGCAGAGCATCCCGCGAGCCCGGCCGTCACCGCGACCGCCGCCAGCACCCGTAGCGTCAGCGAGCACATGGTCATCACATGTCCGACGACAACGTCTTCGCCAGCAGGGTTTGCGCAATCTGGCACGGGTCGGCCGGCGACTGTCCACGGATCTGCACCCACCAGCTCGCCACCCCGGGATCGGTGGCGGCGGTCGCCGAGCAGGCATTGCCGGTCACCGAGCGGCGGGCCAGGAACGCTTGGTGACGCTCGATCACGACGTCGGAGATCTTCGCCTTGTTCGATTGCGCGAGCCCACGTTCGCGGTCGAGGGTGCCGGTCTCGAACCAGGAGTAGGTCAGGTCGAAGGTGGTCGACCGCTTCAGCAGCTCGTATTGGCACACAGCGCCGCTGTAGGAGCGGACCAGATCGTCGGCCCCGACGATCTCTTGAATCGAGGCGTCCTGCAACAGCCCGCACAGGTCAGCGGTGTAGCCGTAGCCGCGTTCGGACGCGCCGTCGACGTGGGTGGTGCGCTGGGCGGTGCCACTGACGGTGTGGGAACAGCCGAGCACGCTCATAAGCGTCGAGACGACCATGACAGAAGCGATGAGCCGCTTGCGCGAAGAGCCGAAGGCAGCGACCGTCGCGGCACGCCTGTTCACGGGGGACACCGTACTAACAGCAGGATGCGTACGCGACCTGGGACGGAAGTGGCCAACGGCTACCGCGCGGGCTTGCCGGCACGTACGCTTTTGCCCGTCGGGGACATGCGAAAGGGGGCGAATGTGAGAACAGTTGCCTGCCTTGCCGCCGCGGCGAGCCTGACCCTGCCGGTGCTTCAGATGCCGACTGCGTCAGCGCGGGGCGAGGGCGACACCCACATCACCGGTCTCAGCCAGTCGTTGACGATCGACTGCAACAACGCGACGTTGTTCGTCAACGGCTCGTGGAACGTCATCACTGCAACCGGTACGTGCTACGCGGTCACCATTCAGGGCTCGGACAACACCGTGATCGCAGACACCGTCACCGACGACATCACCGTCTACGGCTCGAACCAGACGGTCATGTTCCACAACGGTGATCCGTACATCCTGGACCGCGGCCGCGAGCTCGGGATGACGAACAACATCAGCCGCGCGTGAGCTGACGGTCACGCCGGTGCGCCGTGGCGGCCCTCACCGGCCGCGAAGCGGCCCGCTCCTTCCAGCGCCTCGGCGGCCACGCGCGAGATGCTGCCGAACTCGAAATCGATTGCGTCCGCCTCGGACATCCCCCACTGGTTGAGCGACGACAGTCGGTCCGCTCTCATGCACTGCTGCGGCAGCGCGGCGAGTTCGGCCGCGAGCTTCTCCGCGGCATGGCGCGCTTCACCGTTCGGCACGACTCGGTTGGCCAGCCCGATCGCGTACGCCTCCGAGGCCTTGACACCGCGGCCGGTGAGGATCATGTCCGTAGCCCGGCTCTGCCCGATCAGCCGCGGCAGCCGGACCGTGCCGCCGTCGATGAGCGGGACACCCCAGCGCCGACAAAACACCCCGAAGACGGCGCTCTCCTCGGCCACTCGCATATCGCACCACAACGCAAGCTCGAGGCCGCCGGCGACGGCGTATCCGCTCACCGCGGCAATCACCGGCTTGGACAACACCATTCGCGTCGGGCCCATCGGGCCTGGACCGGTACGGTGGACTTCGTTGGACTCGGGCGTTCCGAACGCCTTGAGATCGGCACCTGCGCAGAATGTTCCGTTGCCGCCCCACAGCACCGCGACCGACGCGCTGTCGTCGGCGTCGAACTCTTCGAATGCGGCGACCAACTTCGCGGCGGTCGGGCCGTTGACCGCGTTGCGTGCCGCCGGTCGGTCGATGATCACGGTGGTCACCGGGCCCTGACGCTCGACACGCACCTCGTCGCTCATGATGTCGCCTCCACAAATTGTTGGGTCGGGTACCGCCGCGCGGCAAGCTCGTCGGCGAAGTGAGCGTAGCTGTCCCGCAATGCTTTTGCGGGCCAATCGGGTGGGAGTAGTTCGTCGGGCAGCACCGGGTCGACGAGCAGGTGACGGACCATGCCCGCAGCGGCGACGAAGCGGCCCGGGGTGTCAGCCGCCGTCGACATGGCTTTTAGCAGCCGCTGTGCGGTGCTCGACCAAGCCGGTAGATCCCACAGCTGCCGGGCGAGTGCAGCGGGGTCGTCGTCGCGCGAGTGCAGCACCCGTACCCTTGTCATGACGTCCTTCGGGAGCGCGACCTCGAGGTTGTCGGGGCGCAACCACACTCCTTCCCGAAGCTCGCCGAAACGGTTCTGCTGCAGCGTGGTTCGCAGCGTCGCGCGGGTTCTGGGGTCCACGCCCACGCTCGTGATGACCAGCGTTGTCCACGTACCGTCCCAGGGCTTGACGTGCGGCCGCGTCGCCGCGTCCTGACGCCGCTGCCGCGCCAGCAGGCGGTCGGACAGTCGGTACCCATCGGCCGAGCGGACCAGATCGCCCGTACTCACCAACCGCGTGAGCGCGACGCGGACTGTCGATTCCTTCAGACCGAAATCCTGTGTGAGCCTTAGCAATTCGGCGGCATTCGCCCACGCCGGGTGGGCCCCTAGAAGCACGCTCAGCACGACGGAGCGGGCCGTCATCCGATTGAGCGTTCGGGCCATCCGGCTAGACCTGGGATGCCCGGCGCCCGTAGTCGCCGAAGGGTTCGTCGCGGCGGCGGACCGCGTCGCGGAAGCCGTGTTCTCGCGCTTCGGCGACGAACGCGTGACCCTCGGGTGTGTGCCGGGCGATGCCGTCGAAGATCGTCGAGATCATCGCGCTGGTGCCCACGCCCTGGTGGTACAGCGCGCTGTTCATCGCCAGCTTCACCATTATCAGCTGGTTGACGGGCACCGCGGCGATGCGCTCGACCAGTCGCTCGGCACGCTCGTCGAGGTCATCGGGGCCGGGTGCTTCCACCGCCAGGCCCCATTCGGCGGCCTGGGCGCCGGTGATGCAATCACCGGTCAGCAGAAGACGTTTCGCGCGCTGGTCGCCGAGCCGGTGTGCCCACATGCCCGCCGCAGGCACGCCCCACACCCGGGTGGGCGGGTAGCCGATCTTTGCGTCGGACGCGGCGATCACCTGGTCCGCGTGCAGCGCGATGTCCGTGCCGCCGGCAACGCAGTAGCCGTGGATCTTCACGACCGTCGGCTTGTCGGCGTGCATGAGGCTGGAGAAGCCGCGGACGAAGCGGCTCATCATCTGGTAATCGATCATCGGGTCCCACGGCTGATCGGCCAGATGATTGATCGCCTGCGTCTTGCCGTCGAGCACGGTGCCCTTATACGCGCTACCGCCGCCCGCCGACGACGACCCCTCGGCGTAGGCGCTGAGATCGAAACCGGCGCAGAACCCTTCGCCGCGTCCGGACACCAATATCACGTGCACGCTTGGATCGAGGTCGGCGCGTTCCACCAGAGCCGACAGCTCCAGCGGCGTGTCGGCGATGATCGCGTTGCCTTTCTCGGGGCGGTTGAACGTGATTCGGGCAACCCGGTCGGTGACCTCGTAGGTCATCGTTTTGAGGTTGTCAAAGTCGACCGGTCGAATCGCGTGGGTCATCCCTTGACCAGCGCCCGCTCGAGGATCGGCGCGACGTCGAGCCCGATGGGCATGGTGCCGAACGCGCCGCCCCACTGCCCGCCGACTCGAGTGGCGAGAAACGCCTCAGCCACCGCGGGGTGTCCGTGCCGCACCAACAGCGACCCCTGCAGCGCGAGGCAAATGTCCTCGGCGACCTTGCGGCCGCGGTACTGGATGGTCTCGAGGTCATTCAGCTGGGGCCGCAGCGCTTCGACATGCTCGTCGAGGCGCTGGTCGTGTCCGGTGGTCTTGCCGAGTTCGTCGAACATCACCTCGATGCACTCGGGGCGAGTTGCCATGGCGCGCAACGTGTCCAATGCGCTGACGTTGCCGGAGCCCTCCCAGATTCCCATCAGCGGCGCCTCGCGGTACAGCCGCGGCATGCCCGACTCCTCGACGTATCCGTTGCCGCCCAGGGATTCCATCGCCTCGGCCGCGTGCGGGGTGGCGCGCTTGCAGACCCAGTACTTGCTGGCGGCCAGCCCGATGCGCCGCAGCAGCGCTTCGGTCTCGTCGCCGCGCGCGGCGTTGTCGGTGGCGCCGGCCATCCGCATCGCGACGACCGTCGCCGCCTCGGCTTCGACGGCGAGATCGGCGAGCACGTTGCGCATCAGCGGCTGGTCAATCAGATAGGCGCCGAACGCCTTTCGGTGCTGGGCGTGGTGGATGGCCCGGGTCAGCCCGTTACGCATGCTGGTGGCACTGCCGAGTGTGCAATCGAGGCGGGTGAGGTTGACCATCTCGATGATGGTCGGCACCCCGCGGCCCTCTTCGCCGACCAGCCAGGCGGTGGCGCCGCCGTACTCGACTTCGCTGGACGCGTTGGCGTGGTTGCCGAGCTTGTCTTTCAGCCGCTGCAGGAACATCCGGTTGCGGGTGCCGTCGGGCAGCACACGGGGCAGGAAGAAACAACTGAGGCCGCCCGGTGCCTGCGCGAGCACGAGGAACACGTCGCACATCGGGGCGGAGGTGAACCACTTGTGCCCGGTGAGGCTGTAGCTGCCGTCGGCGTTGGGGGTGGCCTGGGTGGTGCCGGCGCGCACGTCGGAACCGCCCTGCTTCTCGGTCATCGACATGCCAGCCGTGATACCGGCCTTCGTGGCGGGGACCTTGAGCTCGGGGTCGTACTCGCGGCTGGTGAGCAGCGGTTCGTAGACTGCGGCGAGTTCGGGATTGAAGCGCAGTGCCGGGATCACCGCGTACGTCATCGAGATCGGACAGATGTGTCCCGGCTCCGGCGTCCACACCGACGTCTTCGCCGCGCGCACCACATGGGAACCGGGCCGGTCGTCTGCCCACGGCGCGGCGTGCAGGCCGTGTCCGACTGCGACGCGCATCAGCTCGTGGTAGGCGGGGTCGTACTCGACCTCGTCGATGCGGTTGCCGTACTTGTCGTGTGTGCGCAGGACCGGGCGATGGCGGTCAGCGAGCTCACCCCACCGCTGCGCCTGCTGCGACCCGGATAACGCGCCGAGCTCGGTGACCTCGTCGAGGCCCCACTGCCCACCCTCGCGGATCAGTGCCTCGACGAGCACCGGCGAGGTGGCGGGGTTGTAGTTCTCCAGCGGCGGAACCTGGTTGGTGACGATGTGCGTGTCAGGCATACCCGCAGTGTTACATTTTTCCGACAACCGCACAAGATGCGTAACAGCCGACCCTCACTTCCGCGAGCTGGGCCCACGCGCTAGCTGGGCCCACGCGCAAGCAGGGGAGGGAACACAAAAGCCCCACCGCCTCCGGCGTGTCGGGCGCTTTTGTGTCTGCTCAGCCGGGATGGGTGGCGAAGAACTCCCACAGCCGCTGGGTCGCGAATGACGGCCACTCGTGGCCGCCGCCATCGACGCTGATGAGCGCGACACTTCGGTTCCCCGCACAGTCGGCGGTCGAGGTGGTGAGCGGTCCGTCGGTAGTGACGACAGGGGCACCGCACTGGTCGACGTTGCGCCAGAACGCGTTGACCTCCGGCACAGGCGGGCCGTCGACGTGCGCGACGCCGGCGCCTTCGCCGCCTTCATAGCGGATCAGCCGGTCCGAGGTGCCGTGGATGTGCATGACAGATGTCGGGTGCGGTGATCCGCACGGGTCGAGTTGGGTCGCGGAGTCGGGGCCGATCGCGGCGAACACGCTGCTGTTGCAGGCCAGCGTGTAGCTCATCATGCCGCCGTTGCTGATGCCCGTCGCGTAGATCCGGGATCGGTCGATGCCGATACCCCTGCCAATCTCGTCGACCATCGCGGTGATGAAGCCGACGTCGTCGATGCCGTCATGGCTGGGCCGACCGCAACAGCCGTGCACGTTCCAGGCCCGCGCGATGCCGTCGGGATAGGCCACGACGAACTTCTGGCTGTCCGCCAATTGGTCCCAGCCGTAAGCTCTTTCAGCCTGCTCACCGCTGCCGAAGCCACCGTGCAGCATCACTACCAGCGGTGCCGCCGCCGGCAGCCCCGTCGGCTTGTACACCCAGTACGAGCGATTCAGCCCGCCGACGTTTATCGAGTGGACGCTGCTGCCGTCCGAGAACTCGGTCGTCGGCTCCGCCCTGCCGCGCGGCGCCGACGCACACCCGGCGAGCGCGACGACAACGCCGAGCAGGGCCGTGACGCGCACCAGCATCCCACTACAGTACGGATCGAAGCTGTAAACCCCTCCGCGCGAGCAGACGCAAAAGCCCCTCGCGCGGCGGCGTGTCGGGGGCTTTTGCGTCTGCTCACCCAGCTAGGCGGCCGGTCGCCAGCCGGTGTTCGATTCGCGCCACAAGGTCTCACGCGCGATAGCGGACATCGTCGACAGTCATCGAAACAACGTTCCAACCGCAGTCCTGCAGCCGACCGTCCTTGAACCTGTCTGCCAACATCGCCTTTGGGCCAGCGTGCCACTCCACGCTGTCGTATTCGGCAAGCACCATTTCGTCGGGCCACGCGAAGTCGACGCGCCAGTTCTGGCCGCAGAGATCACGGATGCGGTACTGCAATTCCGGGGGCGGCAAACCCCCATGGATGAAAACGAGCCGAGCCTCGCTCTCCATCGCGGATTCGGCTCGTCGATCGGCGAATTCGACAAGCTCACGAACCTTGACGATCCCTCGGCGGCCCTTCTGCTCACGGACGACCGCGGTCAGTTCTCCGACCGTGCACGCCCCCGCATGCAACGCCGCATCGAGCGTCGCGAGCACCCGGGGTGGGCGCAGGGTGCGGGCCACTTCCCACCGCAGTCCACGCCGGCACGGTTGCCAGCCGGCCTTCGACGCGTCGCAGCGGCGCGCCAATCCGTTGATGAACCGTCAGGTCGCGGTTTGGTCGCACCCGAACACCCGGATCGAGAATGTGCACCCTGGACGAGCGTTCCGTGTCAAAGCCGTACAAGCCCGCTGCTGTGTTCATACAGGGCACAACGGGCTGCCCAATCATCAACTCCAAAGCGTCCAGGCGGCCCAGAACATCGGGAACTTTCAACGCATACACGCCGTGCCAGACAAGCGCTAACCGCCCGGTTTTCACATGCCCGGCCAGCTGCTTGCGGGTCATCACGGTCAACAGCTCGCCGGTTGTCGCAGATTTGGAGCCGAGCAACCTTTGCAAGTCCATGACCGCCACCGTTGCCGCACGACACGTCAGGCCGCCAGAGATACGAATCAATGTGTGGATGCAGAAGCACGTGTGCATAGCGCCAGCAGTACAGCCACCAGACGCAAAGGCCCCCGACACGCCGTGCGTGCGGGGACCTTTGCATCTGCTCGCGGAAGCCCTGGTCGCGGAAGAAAGGTGACTACCGGTAGTCGCTGTATCCGTAGTCGTCCAGAGGCACCGCGGCACCAGTCGCCTGGCCGAAGTCCGGGCTGTAGTACTGATCCTCGTAGCTGGGGATCGTGTACGCAGCAGCCCGCGCCTCTTCGGTCGGCTGCACCTGGATGTTGCGGTACCGGTTGATGCCCGTACCGGCCGGGATCAGCTTGCCGATGATCACGTTCTCCTTCAGACCTTGGAGCTTGTCGCTGCGGCAGTTGATCGCCGCATCGGTCAGCACTCGCGTGGTCTCCTGGAACGACGCCGCGCTCAGCCACGAGTCGGTGGCCAGCGACGCCTTCGTGATACCCATCAGCACCGGACGACCCGCCGCGGGCTCGCCACCTTCGGCAACCACCCGGCGGTTCGCGGACTCGAACTCCGAGCGCTCCGTCAGCGAGCCGGGCAGGAATTCCGTCGAACCCGAGTCGATGATGGTCACGCGCCGCAGCATCTGCCGGACGATCACCTCGATGTGCTTGTCGTGTATCGACACACCCTGCGCGCGGTACACCTCCTGGACCTCATGCGTCAGGTGCAGCTGCACCTCGCGCGGGCCCTGGACACGCAGCACCTCGTGCGGGTCGGCGGAGCCTTCCATCAGCTGGTCGCCGACCTCGACGTGATCACTGTCGCGCAGCAGGCCCTCGGTGCCGTCCTCGTGGACGACCGCCTTCAGCCGCTGACGACGGGACAGCTTGTCGTAGACGACTTCCTCGCTGCCGTCGTCCGGGGTGATAGTGATCTTGTAGAACTTCTCGCCCTCTTCGATCCGAACCCGCCCGGCGACCTCGGCGATAGGCGCCTTGTCCCGCGGCACGCGGGCCTCGAACAGCTCCTGCACGCGGGGCAGACCACCGGTGATGTCCTGGCCACCGGTGACGCCACCCTGGTGGAACGTCCGCATGGTCAGCTGCGTGCCGGGCTCGCCGATCGACTGCGCGGCGACGATGCCCACCGCCTCGCCGATGTCCACCAGCTTGCCGGTGGCCATCGAACGGCCGTAGCACATCGCGCACACACCGTTGGCGCTCGCACAGGTCAACACCGAGCGGACACGAACAGACGAGATGCCGTGTTCCAGCAGCAGGTCGATCGCCGGGTCACCGAGGTCGTGGCCCTTCTCGACGAGCACCGCGCCCTTCTCGTCGGTCGCATCCTCCGCCAAAGTCCTTGCGTACGCCGATGTTTCGACGTACTGGTCCTTGGCCAGGCTGCCGTCCGGCTGCACCTCGGCCAGCCTGACCGTGATGCCGCGCTCGGTGCCGCAGTCGTGTTCGCGGACGATCACGTCCTGCGACACGTCGACAAGACGACGGGTCAGGTAACCCGAGTCCGCGGTACGCAACGCGGTGTCGGCCAAGCCCTTTCGCGCGCCGTGGGTGTTGATGAAGTACTCCAGCACCGTCAGGCCCTCACGGAACGAAGACTTGATCGGCCGCGGGATGAACTCACCCTTCGGGTTGGTCACCAAGCCCTTCATGCCTGCCAGCGTCCGCGTCTGGGTGAAGTTGCCCGTCGCGCCCGACTCGACGATCGTGATGATCGGGTTGTCGTCGGGGTAGTGCGACCGCAGCGCTTCGCCGACCTCTTCGGTGGCGTCCTGCCAGATCTTCACGAGTGCCTGGTTGCGCTCGTCGTGGTTCAGGGCGCCGCGCTGGTACTTCTTCTCGATCCCGTCGGCTTCCTTCTCGTAGCGCTCGAGGATCTCGCCCTTCTCCGGCGGCACCAGCACGTCGGCCATCGACACGGTGACACCCGAACGGGTGGCCCAGTAGAAGCCGGCGTCCTTGAGCTTGTCGACGGTCTGCGCGACCACGATCATCGGGTAGCGCTCGGCCAGATCGTTGATGATCCGCGCCTGGACCTTCTTGTGCATCTGCTCGTTGATGAACGCATAACCGTGCGGCATCAGCTCGTTGAACAGCACCCGGCCCAGCGTGGTCTCGATGATCCACGCGTCACCCGGCTTCCAGCCCTCGTCGCCGAACAGCTCGGCCTCGAGATCGACCGGCGGCCGCAGCTGCGTCAGACGCACCTTGATGCGCGCCCGCACGGAAAGCGCCCCGCGGTCCATCGCCATGATCGCCTCGGCCGGTGAGCTGTACACACCCGACTCCGGACGGTCCTTGGCGGCGGGCCGGTATTCGCCGACGCCGCCTTCGACCTCGGTGGTCAGGTAGTACAGGCCGGTGACCATGTCCAGTCGCGGCATGGCCAGCGGTTTGCCGGACGCCGGCGACAGGATGTTGTTCGACGACAGCATCAGGATGCGAGCTTCGGCCTGCGCCTCAGCGGACAGCGGCAGGTGCACGGCCATCTGGTCGCCGTCGAAGTCGGCGTTGAAGGCCTCGCACACCAGCGGGTGAAGCTGAATCGCCTTGCCTTCCACCAGCATTGGTTCGAACGCCTGGATGCCCAGCCGGTGCAGCGTCGGTGCGCGGTTCAGCAGCACCGGGTGCTCGCCGATGACCTCTTCGAGCACGTCCCACACCTGTGGGCGCTGACGCTCGACCATCCGCTTGGCGCTCTTGATGTTCTGTGCGTGGTTCAAGTCGACCAGCCGCTTCATCACGAACGGCTTGAACAGCTCCAGCGCCATCAGCTTGGGCAGCCCGCACTGGTGCAGCTTGAGCTGCGGGCCGACGACGATCACCGAGCGGCCCGAGTAGTCGACGCGCTTGCCGAGCAGGTTCTGACGGAACCGGCCCTGCTTGCCCTTCAGCAGATCGCTCAACGACTTCAGCGGACGGTTGCCCGGCCCGGTGACGGGCCGGCCGCGGCGGCCGTTGTCGAACAGCGCGTCCACCGACTCCTGCAGCATCCGCTTTTCGTTGTTGACGATGATCTCGGGAGCGCCGAGGTCGATCAGCCTCTTGAGGCGGTTGTTGCGATTGATGACGCGGCGGTACAGGTCGTTCAGGTCGGAAGTCGCGAACCGGCCGCCGTCGAGCTGCACCATCGGGCGCAGTTCCGGCGGGATCACCGGCACCGCGTCGAGCACCATGCCCATCGGCGAGTTGCCCGACTGCTGGAAGGCGGCGACCACCTTCAGCCGCTTGAGAGCACGAAGCTTCTTCTGCCCCTTGCCATTACGGATGACTTCACGCAGCTCGTCGGCCTCGGCGTCGATGTCGAAGCTCTCGATCAGCTTCTGGATCGCCTCCGCGCCCATCGAGCCGGTGAAGTACTCGCCGTAGCGGTCGACGAGCTCGCGGTAGAGCACCTCGTCGACGATCAGCTGCTTGGGGGCCAGCTTGGTGAACGTCGTCCAGATCTCTTCGAGCCGATCCAGCTCGCGCTGCGCACGGTCGCGGAGCTGGCGCATCTCGCGCTCGCCGCCGTCGCGGACCTTGCGCCGCACGTCGGACTTGGCGCCTTCCTTCTCCAGGTCGGCGAGGTCGGCCTCGAGCTTCTGCGCGCGGGCCTCCAGGTCCGAATCGCGCTGATCCTCAATGGCTTTCCGCTCGACCCCGATCTCGGCCTCGAGAGTGGACAGCTCGTTGTGGCGCATCTCTTCGTCTACGGCGGTGATGACGTACGCGGCGAAGTAGATGATCTTCTCGAGATCCTTCGGCGCCAGGTCCAGCAGGTAGCCCAGACGCGAGGGCACGCCCTTGAAGTACCAGATGTGCGTGACGGGCGCGGCCAGTTCGATGTGGCCCATCCGCTCACGGCGCACCTTCGCGCGGGTCACCTCGACGCCGCAGCGTTCGCAGATGATGCCCTTGAAGCGCACGCGCTTGTACTTGCCGCAGTAGCACTCCCAGTCGCGAGTCGGTCCGAAGATCTTCTCGCAGAACAGGCCGTCCTTCTCCGGCTTCAGCGTGCGGTAGTTGATGGTCTCCGGCTTCTTGACCTCGCCGAAGGACCAATTGCGGATGTCCTCGGCGGTGGCTAGGCCGATCCGGAGTTCATCGAAGAAGTTGACGTCTAACACGTAACTCCCTTTCCCCTTTCGGGACTAGAAGAACTAAAACGAAAGGTGCTGTGCAGTTGGGTCTTCGCGCAAGCGCTCATCACGCTAAATCTTCAACAGATGCAGATTCGTTGCGGGACAAGTTGATTCCCAGGTTCGCGGCAGCGCGCTCCAGGTCCTCGTCGTCGCCGTCGCGCATCTCGATCGCGGCACCGTCACTGCTTAGCACCTCGACGTTGAGGCACAGCGACTGCAGCTCCTTGAGCAGCACCTTGAACGACTCGGGGATGCCCGGCTCGGGGATGTTCTCGCCCTTGACGATCGCCTCGTACACCTTGACCCGCCCGACGGTGTCGTCGGACTTGATGGTCAACAGCTCCTGTAGCGTGTACGCCGCGCCGTAGGCCTGCATGGCCCAGCACTCCATCTCGCCGAACCGCTGGCCGCCGAACTGCGCCTTACCGCCCAGCGGCTGCTGGGTGATCATCGAGTACGGGCCAGTGGACCGGGCGTGGATCTTGTCGTCCACCAGGTGGTGCAGCTTGAGGATGTACATGTAGCCGACCGTCACCGGGTACGGGAAGGGCTCGCCGCTGCGGCCGTCGTAGAGCACCGCCTTGCCGTCGGCATCGACGAGCACCTCGCCGTCGCGGTTCGGCTGCACCGAGGCCAGCAGGCCCTGCAGTTCCTCTTCGCGGGCACCATCGAACACCGGCGTCGACACGATCGTTCCGGGCTCAGCCTCGAGCAACTCCGAAGGCAGCTTCTCCGCCCAGTCCGGCTTGCCGTCGACCTTCCAGCCACTCTTGGCCACCCAACCGAGGTGGGTCTCCAGGATCTGGCCGATGTTCATCCGTCGCGGCACACCGTGAGTGTTCAAGATGATGTCCACCGGGGTGCCGTCCGGCAGGAACGGCATGTCCTCGACGGCCAGGATCTTGCCGATCACGCCCTTGTTGCCGTGGCGGCCGGCCAGCTTGTCGCCGTCGGAGATCTTGCGCTTCTGGGCGACGTACACCCGCACCAGCTCGTTGACGCCGGCGGGCAGCTCGTCGTCGTCGTCACGGCTGAACATCCGGACACCGATCACCTTGCCGGACTCGCCGTGCGGCACCTTCAGCGAGGTGTCGCGGACCTCCCGGGCCTTCTCACCGAAGATCGCGCGCAGCAGCCGCTCCTCCGGGGTCAGCTCGGTCTCGCCCTTCGGGGTGACCTTGCCGACCAGGATGTCGCCGTCGCGGACCTCGGCGCCGATGCGCACGATGCCACGCTCGTCGAGGTCGGCGAGCACCTCGTCGGACACGTTGGGGATGTCGCGGGTGATCTCCTCGGCGCCCAGCTTGGTGTCGCGGGCATCGATCTCGTGCTCCTCGATGTGGATCGAGGTGAGGGTGTCCTCCTCGACGAGACGGTTGGACAGGATGATCGCGTCCTCGTAGTTGTGGCCCTCCCACGGCATGATCGCGACGAGCAGGTTCTTGCCGAGTGCCATCTCACCGTTGTCGGTGCAGGGACCGTCGGCGATCACCTGGCCCGTCTCCACCCGGTCGCCGGCGTCGACGATCGGGCGCTGGTTGGCACAGGTGCCGTGGTTGGACCGGGCGAACTTGCGCAGCTGGTAGCTGTGCCGCGTGCCGTCGTCGGCCATCACGGTGATGTAGTCGGCCGAGACCTCCTCGACCACGCCGCCCTTGTCGTTGACCACGACATCGCCCGCGTCGATCGCGGCGCGCAGCTCCATGCCGGTGCCCACCAGCGGCGCCTCGCTGCGGACCAGCGGCACGGCCTGACGCTGCATGTTGGCGCCCATCAGCGCGCGGTTGGCGTCGTCGTGCTCGAGGAACGGGATCATCGCCGTGGCCACCGACACCATCTGGCGCGGCGACACGTCCATGTAGTCCACCTCGGACGAGCTGACGTACTCGACCTCACCGCCCTTGCGGCGCACCAGAACTCGCGCCTCGGTGAACTTGTCGCCGCCAGCCGTGGTCGGCTCCGTCGGCGAGTTGGCCTGCGCCACGACGTGGCGGTCCTCCTCGTCGGCGGTCAGGTAGTGGATCTCGTCGGTCACCACACCGTCGACGACCTTGCGGTACGGCGTCTCGATGAAGCCGAACGGGTTCACCCGCGCGTACACCGACAGCGACCCGATCAGGCCGATGTTCGGGCCTTCCGGGGTCTCGATCGGACACATCCGGCCGTAGTGGCTGGAGTGCACGTCGCGGACCTCTAGGCCGGCGCGCTCACGGGACAGTCCGCCCGGGCCCAGTGCCGACAGGCGGCGCTTGTGGGTCAGGCCCGACAGCGGGTTGTTCTGGTCCATGAACTGGCTCAGCTGGCTGGTACCGAAGAACTCCTTGATCGCCGCCACGACGGGACGGATGTTGATCAGGGTCTGCGGCGTGATGGCCTCGACGTCCTGGGTCGTCATCCGCTCGCGCACGACGCGCTCCATGCGTGACAGGCCGACCCGGATCTGGTTCTGGATCAGCTCGCCGACCGTGCGCAGCCGCCGGTTGCCGAAGTGGTCGATGTCGTCGATCTCCACCGGCACCTCGACGCCGCCGGGCACCGTCATCGAGTTCTGTCCCTCGTGCAGGCGCACCAGGTATTCGATGGTGGCGATGATGTCCTCTTGGGTCAGCGTGGTCGAGGAGGTCTCAGCCGGCTTTGCCGTGATGCCGAGTTTCTTGTTGACCTTGTAGCGGCCCACGCGGGCGAGGTCATAGCGCTTCTCCTTGAAGAACAGGTTCTCCAACAGCGTCTGCGCCGACTCCTTGGTGGGCGGCTCGCCCGGACGCAGCTTCCGGTAGATGTCCAGCAGCGCCTCGTCGGTGCCTGCGGTGTTGTCCTTCTCCAGCGTCGACATCATGATCTCGGAGAAGCCGAACCGCTCCCGGATCTGCTCGGCGGTCCAGCCCAGCGCCTTGAGCAGTACCGTGACGGGCTGGCGGCGCTTGCGGTCGATGCGGACGCCGACGGTGTCGCGCTTGTCGACGTCGAACTCCAGCCACGCACCGCGGCCGGGGATCACCTTGACGGAATGCAGCGTCTTTTCGGTGGACTTGTCGATGGTCTCGTCGAAGTACACGCCGGGCGAGCGGACGAGCTGCGACACGACGACGCGCTCGGTGCCGTTGATGATGAACGTGCCCTTCTCGGTCATCATCGGGAAATCGCCCATGAACACCGTCTGGCTCTTGATCTCGCCGGTGTTGTTGTTGATGAACTCGGCCGTCACGAACAGCGGGGCCGCATACGTCTGGTCCTTCTCCTTGCACTCGTTGACGGGAGCCTTGACCTCGTCGAAACGGGGATCGGAGAACGACAGCGACATCTGCCCCGAGAAGTCTTCGATCGGGGACAGCTCGGCCAGCACCTCCTCGAGGCCGCCGGTCGGCTTCACGTCACCGCGGGCGGCGGCCTTTTCGCGCCACTCGTCGGATCCGATCAGCCATTGGAATGACTCGGTCTGCACTTCGAGCAGCCCGGGAACCTCGAGGGGTTCACGCAACTTCGCGAAGGAGATTCGATTGGGGGCTCCGGGAACGGAACCATTGGTGGTAGCTACTGCTGATCTGCTCTGGCGGGAGACTGCCAAGATGCATCCTTCCAGCACCTCATGCGACCTAAAGCCGGGCTGACCGGACTCCTCGTCGCGATTCTGCGTCGGTTTGGCCGGCTAGCGACCTGTCCGGATCCCGTGCACGCATAAACAGCCCCAAGAGGGCTCAGGCGTGGACCACAGTGTCAAGTTCAGGTGAGATGGGCAGGAGGTAGCCAGCGCAACGTCCAACAGTACCGCAGGACGGCTTATTCCTCAACCACGGGCATGCAGAAGTAACGGCGCTGGCTGGCGTCCTGGCTACGACCTATGCACATGCTGCCCAACAGACTGACGCCTCGACGCTCGCTCGTCAAGGGTTCACACGGGGTTTGATGCTGTCAATTCACTCGACGGGACGTTTGCCGACACCTTCATGACCGGATCCTCGCACACCGGCACCCGGCCGGTCGCGCAGCGCCAGCTGCGGTTGCCGAACCCTGAGCTAACGCTCTGAAAGCGGAATGCGCCCAGTGGGCGAGTCGTCGGCGGCGCCGGAGTACTGGCGTGCCTCCTGTGTCCGCACCTCTTGCGTCCGGTCGTGGTCGTCGATGTCGGGGAACTCGTGTGGCTTGTACTTGTGAGTGCCCTCGAGGTCGTCGCGGATCGCCTCCTGCGCGGCCGGCGGCAAGGTGTTGAGAATCTCGCGCACGCGGGCCCGCCGCCGTTCGACGGCCTTGCGCTCGGGCAGGCCGGGCGTTGTCTCGATTTGAGGCGGCACGCCCTCGATCTCCTCTACGCCGCCGTCGTGGTGGCCGGCGTCCATCATGGCCTGCTCTTCGGCCATGGTCGCCTCGTCCTTCTCCTCCGACATGCCGATCGGCCCGATCCGGCGGCCGTTGAGGAATTGCCGGACGACCGGCTCGTCGCTGGTCAGCAGCACTTCCCGCGGCCCGAACATCACCAGCTTGCGCCGAAACAGCATGCCCATGTTGTCCGGCACGGTGCGGGCGATGTTGATGTTGTGCGTGACGATGAGGATCGTGGCGTCGATCTGCGCGTTGATGTCAATCAGCAACTGGCTGAGGTACGCGGTACGAACCGGGTCCAGACCGGAGTCGGGCTCGTCGCACAGGATGATCTGCGGGTCCAGCACCAACGACCGCGCCAGCCCGGCGCGCTTGCGCATACCGCCGGAGATCTCGCCGGGAAACTTCATCTCGTCGCCGTCGAGACCGACCACCGTCAGCTTCTCCATGACGATGTCACGGATCTCGCTTTCCTTCTTCTTGGTGTGCTCGCGCAGCGGGAACGCCGTGTTGTCGAAGAGATTCATCGAGCCGAACAGCGCGCCGTCCTGGAACATCACGCCGAACAGCTTGCGGATCTCGTACAGCTCCTTGGCGGAGCTCTCGAGGATGTTGGTGCCGTCGATGACGATCTTGCCGCGCTCTGGGCGCAGCAAGCCGATCAGCGACTTGAGGAAGACCGACTTGCCGGTGCCCGAGGGGCCCAGCAGCACGCTGACCTCGCCGGGGGGAAGGTCGAAGGTGACATCCTCGAAGATTCGCTGGGAACCGAAGGACTTGGTGAGACCCTCAACCTGAATTCCGATGCCCACGCCCGATCCTTCCGCCAGTATTTCCCGCCACGTGCCTCCCGTAGTGGCTTGAGTCACTTTAGCCTACGGCGGCAACGGCCAACACTTATCGGGCCAGGTTGTGATATGCCGCGATGAGCGCTTGCGCGGGGAGCGGACAGCAAAAGGGCCGCCCCGGTGCATGGGACGGCCCCTCGTGCCTGAACTACTTGACGCTGACGGTCGCGCCGGCCGCCTCGAGCTTGGTCTTGGCCTCCTCGGCGGCTTCCTTGGCGACCTTCTCGAGCAGCGGCTTGGGGGCGCCGTCGACGAGGTCCTTGGCCTCCTTGAGGCCCAGCCCGGAAACGATCTCCCGGACGACCTTGATGACGCCGATCTTCTTGTCACCGGCGGCCTCGAGGATGACGTCGAACTCGCTCTGCTCCTCGGCAGCCTCGGCGGGCGCGGCGCCACCGGCGCCGGGAGCCGCGGCGACGGCGACCGGTGCGGCCGCGGTGACCTCGAAGGTCTCCTCGAACGCTTTGACGAAGTCGGAGAGCTCGAGCAGCGTCATTTCCTTGAACGCGTCGAGCAGATCCTCGGTGGACATCTTTGCCATGGTGTGGGTCCTTCCTAGCTGTGGGCTTTTTGTCGGATTTCGGGGTTATTCGGCGGCAGCCGGTTCCGGTTCGGGGGCGGCAGCCGGTCCGGCGGCAGCGGCCGGTTCGGGGGCGGCAGCCGGTTCCTGGCTTGCCTTCTTGTCCTGCAGCGCGGCGACGAGCCGTGCCACGCTTGACGCCGGGGCGTTGAACAGGCCTGCGGCCTTGGTCAAGTTGCCCTTCATCGCGCCGGCGAGCTTGGCCAGCACCACCTCGCGCGACTCGAGGTCGGCGATGCGCTCGACCTCCGAAACGGTCAGCGCGTGGCCGTCCATGTAGCCGCCCTTGATCACCAGGGCCTTGTGGTCCTTGGCGAACTTCTTGAGCGCCTTCGCGGCGTCGACGGGCTCGCCGGTGACGAACGCGATCGCCGTGGGGCCGACGAACAATTCGTCGAGGCCGTCGACGCCGGCCTCCGACGCGGCCCGCCTCACAAGTGTGTTCTTGGCGACGGAGTAGGTGGCGGAATTGCCAAGCGACCGGCGCAGCTCGGCGAGGTTGGCCACCGTCAGGCCGCGGTACTCGGTGACCAGCGCCGCCGTGGCCTCTTTGAATTGTTCGGCGATGTCGGCGACGGCGGTGGCCTTGTCAGCCTTTGCCATGCATTGCCTCCTCGGGTGGTGTCGGTTGCCCCTGAGAAGACAGACGCCCCGACGCAAGGGTCGGGGCGTGCAATAGCCTCGTCCGCCTGCGTGGGCCGCCGGGATCACGTCCCGGACCTTCAACCGATTTCTCGGTGACCGACGGTCTTCGGTGGAGCCGTCCCAGGTTAGCGCAAGCCGCGCCGATCAGCCAAAACGCAGACCTACGCGTCGACGAGGGCCGCCGCGCCGACCAACCCCGCGTCGCCGCCAAGTTGCGCCGGCACCGCCCGCAGCGTGCGGAGGAAATCGAGCCGGGCGTAGCCGTCCAGCGCCTCCCGCAGCGGGTCGAACAGCAGCCGGCCGGCCTTCGCCACACCGCCGCCGATCGCGACCAGATCGAGGTCGCAGACCGCGGCGACCGAGGCGATCATCGCCGCCAACGCGGTCGCACCGCGGCGAAAAGCCAACGCCGCCAACTCATTTCCCGCTTCCGCCGCCTCGGCGAGCTCCTTCGCGCCTGCGCCGGCGGGTGCGGTCCACCCTTGCTCGCGAGCCCACCGCGCAATATGCGGGCCGGATGCGATCGTCTCGACGCAGCCGCGACCGCCGCAGGAGCACTGCTTTCCGTCGAGTTCCACGACGACGTGCCCGACGTGTCCCGCGTTGCCGGTGAAGCCGTCGTACGGTGCGCCGTCGAGGACAAGGCCGCCTCCGACGCCGGTGGAGACCACCATGCCGAGCAGGAACTGCGCGCCCCGGCCGGCCCCGTGTCGGTACTCGCCGAGCGCCATGCACAGGCCGTCGCCCCCGAGCCGCACCGGCACGCCGGGCAGTAGCGCTGCGACGCGGTCCACGATGGGGAAGTCGCGCCAGCCCGGGATGTTGATGGGGCTGACCGTTCCGGTGGGCAGGTGCACCGGTCCGGCCGAGGCGATGCCGACGCCGCGCACGGCGGTGTCGGCGGTGGTTTCGGTGATCAGCTGCTGCGCGACGGCCCATACCGCGTCGGCGTCGCCGCGAGGGGTCGGCAGCGTCGCGGTGCGGACCAGCTTCCCCGACGAATCCGCCAATCCGACCGCGATCTTGGTGCCGCCGACGTCCACGGCCAACGTGAGCTCGGCCATCAGTGGCGGTGGGTGTTGTCGGGCTGACGCGGGTCGCCCGGGTGTTCGTAGCCCGGCGCGAGTTCGACCAGCGCGGCCCGGCGCGCGTCCAGCCACACCCGGAAGGCGCGACGGCGCGCAGCCGCCAGGAGGTGGTCGGCGATGACGGACCGAACGTCGTCCAGCGCGGGCGACGATCGGGGCGGCGTCCGCCAGCCGTCGACGCGGGGCCGCGCGGCGAACCGCAGCGGGTTGCGGGCGTGGTAGTCGGCGACGTCGTCGTCGGACACCTCGACCCCGGCCGTGACGCGTACGAACAGCGCGCGCGCCAGCGGATCGGCCAGCGCGGCGGCGGCCACGCTGCCGATGTCGAGGCGGGCTGACGCGTCGGGTAGCAGCTCACCCTCTGCCGGCGCACCCTCGGGCGTCACCCCGAGCGCCGACGCCTCGGCCGCCACCACCCGTTCGGTGGCCAGCAGCTGAGTCAGCCACCGCCGCAATTGGCGACCCTCGCTGGTGCCGGCCAGCGGCAGCCTGGCCACGACCGGAGCAGCGCGCAGGGTCGCCTCCCGCGCGTCGACCTCGTCAACGGGGATCGGCACACCGCCGACCGTGGCGGCCACCGCGCTCACCGGACCGTCACCTTCACCGCGGGCGAATAGATCAGTCGGCCCGCACACCCGACCCGGATCAGGGCCCACCACTCGCCGGGGTCGACCCACGCGGGCGGCGATACGCCGAACTCGAGCTCGACGCTGCCCCCGGCCGGCACGGTGGCACCCATCGCCGCGGGGCCGATCCACTCCCAGGTTCCCCACGGACTGATCAGGTGCGCCTCGACGGCGAGATCGGTCCGGGCGTCGGTGCCGACGGTCACTGCCAGCCGGCCCGAGCCGCCGGCCGCGACGTCGACAGCCTCTGGTCCGCTGATCAGGTGCAGCACATCCTGCTCGCGCGGATCGCCGACGGTCACGATGCAGACGTCCTCCACCATCTGCCGCCAAGCGGCCGGCATCGTGTCGGCATCGCTGCCGGTGACGGCGACCTCGGCACGCACCGGATACAACCCGGAGGGCAATCCCGCGGGCACGGTCAACTCGACGTCGGTCTCCAGGTACTGGCCGGGCGGCAGCACGAACGACAGCCCGTCCGGATTCGCGGTCCACCCGTCGGGACACACCAGACGCACGCGCCCGTGCAGTGCCGCGTCGCTGCAGTCACTCGCTGCGGTAAGGCGAAGCAGCACAACCGAATCAGGCTCAGCGACAAGATGATGCGGGTGCAGATGCGCGACGGCCGGCAACCCGCCCAGCGGCGCGGGCCCGCGGTTGTGCAGCCAGTATCTCGCGTAAAGCGGTTGCGCTGCTTCGGCATCCGGGGCGAGCACCGCGTGGTCGGCTTCCACCACTTTCGGCAGGTTCAGCCGAGTCAGGACCGTCGCGATCTCAAAGCCGTGCAGCGTCAGCCCGCCAGCCGCTGTGCTGCGCAGCCGCGGCTGCTCGAGAAGATCGACGCGCGACGCCGAGTCCACTCGGCGCAGCCCCGAGCGAATCGCGACGTCGGTCGACTGCGCACCGCACGATTCGACGAGCCGCACCGCCACTCTCTCCGAAGGGTCGACGGGCCGGCCGCTTCCGGAGGCGAGCGGGTTGCCCGCGGCCTTCAGCGCAGCGAGGTGAACCGCGCCGGCCGGTTCGACTTCGAGCAGTGAGCCGAAAGACGGTAACCCGCCTGCTGTTTCGCCGCCGCCTTCCACAGCGTGCAACGGCTGGGAGAACTCGGCGCTGCGGGCTGGCAGACCGGCTTTGCGCCAGTCGCCGCGGCCGGACACCAGCGCGTAGTCGAACGTGTGGGTCCAGTGCTGCAGCTGGAAGTTGGATCCATCTGGCGCGGTGCGGCGCGGCGGGTCGATCCACGTTCCGGACGGCCAGCCGGTGCACGACCGCATCAGCGAGGCGTGCAGCGTCCCATCGGAGTCGACCGCGAACCCGGGCACCCCGCGATTGAGCAGCGCGACGGTCCGCGACTCGAACCGCTCCAATTCGGTTGGCGCGTCCTGGGTCACCGTGATCTCGGCATCTGCCAGGTCCTGAACGACCAAGCCGACGGCATCGGGCAGTTGCGCTCCTGCGATGACGAGCACCGGCAGTGCCCGCACACCGCGCAGGTTCGCGTCGGGCACCCACGTGTCGGCCAGCGGCTCGGCGGCGGGCACCCAGACCCGCGCGGCGCCCGTGGCGTACAGCTGGCGCTTCAACTCGTCGGCGTAGACCGGGTCGGCGGCGGCGAGTACCTCTGCGGTGAACGAGTTCTCGTCGGGCCCGCCGAGCACGAAACGGGTGTCCGGCAGGTTGGAGTCGACGTCGAGGCCGCCGTAGCGCGGTTTGTCGGCGCTGCTGCACGTGGCTGTCACTCCTGCGCGCACCAACGCGACCATCAGGTCGCGGGCCAGCGGCGCCGACGTCGCCTCGTTCGGCGTGACGACCTCGGCAACCGACACCGCGCGGACGTCGTCGCCGACTCTGATGCGGACGGCCGACGACAACCCGAACCAGCCGTACGCGGGGTTGTCGAGCGTCCACGGATGCTGACTGGTATCGACCGCCATCGTCGAACCGCGATCGTGCATCAACCCGAAGCCGCGTCCGATCACGGCGTCGCCGACCTCGCTGACCGGCAGCGCGCCCGGCACCGGGCAGTGCCACCGCAGCCGCACCAGGCGGTCGGCGCCGGTGAACTCGTCGATCGTGGTGCGGCAATCGACGCGTGCTACATCGGACCACAACGTGATCGTCTGGGTGTACCGCAGAAACTCAGCTATCCGACCGCTGACCACCACCCGCTGGCCCAGCGGTCCCCGGTAAGCCTGCACCGACTCGGCGGGCTGCGCCCCCGAGCAGACCACCGGACCCTTCGGCACCAGATGCCATGGGCCCTCGCCGGATTGCGGGTGCGCCGGGTATTCCTCGTAGACCGCCAGCTCGTTGCCCACCCGACCGCTGCCAAGCAGCTCAGCGCCGGCGCCGACGTCGACAAGCGACGACACCGCCCCGCCTCGCGCCGGATCGACCGTCAGCCGATAATGCTCGTTGGCAATCTCGTTGCCGCCCAACGGCGCCCACCCCGTCGGAGCATCACGGGCTCTCAGCCGGTATGCGCGCCAACCCAGCGACGGCACGTCGCGCGCCAGCCAGCTGACCGAGCGCCCGTCGTGCTCGGTCAGCGCAGGCACCTCAACACCGTCGGCGTCGAATACCCGGACCCCGCGAGCGAGCGGCTTGGCCAACCGCGCAGTGATGATATCGGTCCTATTGTGCGCCAACGGGTTCCACACCACGATCGCTCCGTCCACCACGCTGGACAGCAGGGTCAGCGCGTTGTCGCGTGCCGTGACGCCGAGTTCCCATGCATCACGCCAGCCCGTCAAGAGGTCCAGGTAGACCTGGTCGGACTCCGAGCCGGTGATGCCGTCGTGATGCGCTCCGTACACCAGCTGCACCCATGCTTTGGCGAACGCCGCCTGAGGGTACGTCGCGCCGCCCAGCAGGCCGGCGAACACCGCGAACCGTTCGGCGTCGAGCACTGCGTTCTCGGCGGCCCGATTGGCCTGTTTGGTGTCGATGTACGACACGTCCTTGCCGGTGTAGATCGGGTTCATGTCCCGGGTCTGGGGCGACGGCTCCACACCGCGGGCGTCGAGCTCCGCCCGCACCGCGGCGAAGAACTCACGAGGCAGCGCGCAGATGAACCTCGGCCAGGTGTATTTCGCGTTCCAATCGCGGTGAATCTGGGTCACCCACTTGTTCGGCGGGGTGTAGTCGGTACCCACCGGCAGCAACACGTTGCGTGTCAGCGCCACCGTACGCAGCGACTGGAACAGTCGGTAGGTGGCGGCCTCGGCCTCCCCGAGTGTTGGTGACGAGTCCATCGCCCAGCCCGCGCCGTAGTGCGCGGGCATGTAATGGGTGAGCAGGCCGCGTCCCGACGGTGCGATCCACTCGAACTCGCTGGAGAACTGCATGCGCCGCGGATCGCCGCCCCCTGCCATCGGGCCCCACTGGTGGTGCGGCCCGCGGGCCCATGAGCTGGATGTCAGGCCGGCATCGGCGGCGATGCCCGGAAATTGCGGGTCGTGCCCGAACACGTCCAGCTGCCACGCGGTCTCGGGGTTCGCACCGAGCACATCACGCTGAAAACCCGTGCCGTGTACGAAGTTTCGGATCGTCGTCTCGGCGTTGGTCAGATTGGTGTTGGGCTCGTTGTACGCGCCGCCCATGATCTCGACGCGACCGTCGGCGATCAGCCGCCGCAAGTCTTCGCGGTCCTCCGGATGGACGTCCCAGTAGGGCTTGAGGTAGTCGACCTCCGCGAGCACGAACTTGTACTGCGGCTCGCGGCGCGCCATCTCCAAATGCGTCTGCACCAAACCGAAGCCGTGCATATTGCGGTCGGGCGGGTCAGCGTGCCAGATGCAGGTGTATTCGGCCTGGGTGTTCCACCACACCGGGTCGTAGTGGAAGTGGCTGATCATGTGCATGGTCCAGCCTGGCTCGGCGACGGTGAACGTGAACGGGGTGGTCGTGCCGCGGGCGACCACGCGTGCGTCGCGTTGCTGGCCCGGTACCGGATCGGTGACCTCGACTGGCACCTCGGCGACACCGGACTGCGGGTACCGCGCCTTGCCCGCAGCTGTGAGGCCGTCGCCCTCTAGCGCGATCGGCCCATGGCGCCCGCGGAAGGCGACCCGCACCAGTTGCAGCGGCGCATCGGGCGGTCCCGCGAACAGCTCCGTCGACTCCGCGGAGATGACGTGCACGCCAGACACTTTACGTGCGGCGCCGTGCGAACATCCTGTTGTGACGCAGTCGACGCTGACCGTGATGACGTTGAATCTGTGGGGCAGCAACAGGTGGGAAGAGCGGCGGGCGGCGGTCGTCGAATGGATCAACGAAGTCCAACCTGACCTGTTGGCCCTGCAGGAAGTGGTCCGGGCCGGCGGACAGTGCCAGGCTTCGTGGATCGCCGAGCGCACGGGGATGACCGCGACCTTCGGGGCAGCGCGCAGCTGGGATGACGGCGAATTCGGGAACGCCGCGCTCAGCCGTCTGCCGGTGCGGGTATCTCACTGTCGCCATCTCACGGACGCGTCGACGGGCAACGAACCGCGCGCGGTCCTAACGCGTCGAAGCCGACGCGTCGGGGCGTCGCGTGAGGTTCTCGTCGACGCATCTGTCGTGGCAATTCGACGAGGGATGGATCCGCGAGCAGCAGGTCCGCGACATCGCCGACGTCGTCGGCGCAGACCCGCCCCTGCCAATCGTCTGCGGCGACTTCAACGCCACACCCGAATCCGCCGAAGTGCAGTTCATGAAGGGCCTGCGCCTTCTCGACGCGTTCGAGGTCGCCAACCCGGGCCAACCGGGCTACACGTGGAGCAACGCAAACCCGTTCGCGGCCGCCGAGCATGAACCGGACCGCCGCATCGATTACATCTTCACCGGGAGCCGAGTGCTGAGAGCCGACGTCGTCTGCAACGAGCCGCGCGGGGGCGCGTGGCCGAGCGATCACTTCGGTGTGGCCGCGCAACTCGTGCTCTAGGTCCCCCTCCCTGCGCGGCGTAGGCGTCGGGCCACCGCACCCACGGCGTCGGCCACTTCTGCGGGCTCGAGGACCTCGAAGTCGATGCCTACCATTGCCAGGTACACCGCGATCCTCTCGGTGTCGTCGCCACCCGCAGTCACCACGCAGGAGTCCGCGCCGTCGGCCTCGACAGTGGCCGATGCGGGTGAGAAGTGTTGTGCGACAACGTCACAGGGAGCGAAGTACCGCACCCGTGCCACATAGCGGTACGGCGACGCGCTGATCGACCGGCGCACATAGGCCGCCGCGTCGGGAGCCTGACGGCGCGCGAACGTGCTGCCCACCGCTCGCGCGTCCGACATCCGATCCAGCCGCAGGCTGCGCCAGTCCTCGCGATCGCGGTCGTAGGCCATCAGATACCAGCGCCTGCCGGTGGTCACCAACTGATAGGGCTCCAGCCTGCGGCGGGTGGCGGTGCCCGCGCGGTCGGTGTAGTCGGCCGTCACGTGCTCGTGGTCGCGGCATGCGCGGGCCAGGATCATCAGCACGTCGGGCTCCACCGACTCGGGCGGATCCCGGGTCAGCGTGATCGTCGCGTCGTGAACTGCCCCGACCTGTGAGCGCAGCCGCGACGGCAGCACCTGGTCGAGTTTGGTCAGCGCTCGCAATGCAGCTTCACCGACCCCGGCGACGGTGCCGCCCGCGGCCAGCCGCAACGACACCGCGACGGCCACCGCCTCGTCGGGATCGAGGAGCAACGGCGGCAAGGCCGCGCCCGCACCCAGCCGGTACCCGCCGCCGTGTCCTTTGCTCGCGTGCACCGGATAGCCGAGATCACGCAGCCGCTCGACGTCGCGGCGCACGCTGCGAGCCGTCACGCCCAGCCGCTCGGCCAACTGGTCGCCACTCCACACCCGACGGGACTGCAGCAGCCCCAGCAGTTGCAGCACGCGCCCCGTCGTCTCCGACACGTCAACCAGAATCCCACAATTAGAGGACAGAATCTGTCCGCTATACCTGACAGAGTGGGCGCCATGACCGACCTTCCAACACAGCTGGCCGACCAGCTCGATTTCCTTTGGCGCAGCCAGCTGCGACCCCGCCTCGACGCGCTGACCGACGACGAGTACTTCTGGGAACCGGTGAAAGACTGCTGGACGGTGCATCGCGACGGGTCGATCGACTTCGCGTTTCCGCCGCCGCAGCCCGAACCGTTCACGACGATCGCTTGGCGGATGGCGCACGTGATCGTCGGCGTGCTCGCGATGCGCAATCACTCCCATTTCGGCGGCCCACCCGCCGACTACCAGTCGTGGCAGTACGCGACCGACGCGGCCACGGCGCTCGCACAGCTCGACGATGCGTACGCGTGCTGGATCAACGGCGTGCGCAGGCTCGACGCGGCCGGGCTGGCTCAACCCTGCGGCCCGACCGAAGGGCCGTACGCAGACTACGCGCTGAGCGAGCTGGTCCTGCACATCAACCGCGAAGTCATCCACCATGGTGCCGAAATCGCTTGTCTGCGTGACCTTTACGTCCACTCGCACTAGAAGGAGATCAACGCATGCCCGGATTGCCACCCCCCGTCGCCGACGAACGCGACGCGCTCCTTGGATTCATCGCCTTCAATCAGCGCGCGTTCTTCGCCGTGGCTTACGGGCTGACCGACGAGCAGGCTCGCTCGACGCCGACGGTGAGCGCGCTGTCGATAGGCGGGCTGATCAAACACGTCGCCGGCATGCAATTCGCTTGGGCGCAGCGGGTATCCGCCGCGCCGGACTTCCCGCCGCCTGACCCGCGGTCAATCGAAGCGCAGATGGCCGACCGCTCCGACCAGTACGTGATGCGCGAGGACGAAACCCTCGAGAGGCTGCTGCAGGCACTCGAAACGCAGAACGCCGACACGCTGAGGATTTTCGCCGAGGCCGACCTCGACGCACTCGTTCCGGTGCCCCACCATGTGCCCTGGTTTCCGAAGGACATCGACAATTGGTCGGTGCGCTGGGTGGCGTTGCACATCATCGAAGAGCTGACCCGCCACGCCGGCCACGCCGACATCATCCGCGAGTCCATCGACGGCGCAACGATGTACGAGTTGATGGCCGCTTACGAACAGTGGCCGGAGACCGGGTTCGTCAAGCGCTGGACGCCCGCCACCTAGCCGCCACCGAGCCCGTCGAGACTACGGTTGTGTACGGATTTCGGCCGAATTCTGTACACAACCGTAGTCTCGGCGCATATGCGAAGCGGGCGAGCGATCTGCGGCGACGCAGACGACCCGCTGGTACGGCCCCGAATCGGGCGGGGCGTTGCCAGCGCAATCCCGAACGCGTGACCTGCCCGAACCCGCGTAGGAGCCGATCGTCGACGCCGTCGTCGAAAACTTCCAGCAGGCGCATGATGGACGGGATGACCGGTGATTCCGCAGATTATGAGGATCCTAAGAAGGTAGGGCACACTGCCTCTATGAGCGCTACCAAGCACCGCGAGGTTGCCAAGCTCGATCGTGTGCCCCTGTTCACCGAGGCCGCGCGCATCGGTGCGACCGGCTGGCATGTAACCAGGGCGGCAGGCCGAGTCGCCGGGAATCTGTTCGGTTCCGGGCGCTGGCAGCACAAGGTCATCACCGAGGTCCCACATGTGTTCACCGGCCTCGGCCCCACGTACGTGAAGTTTGGGCAGATCATCGCGTCCAGCCCCGGCGCGTTCGGCGAACAACTCAGCCGCGAATTCCGCAGCCTGCTCGACGCAGTCCCGCCCGCCGACCCCGACGAGGTGCACAAGCTGCTCGTCGAGGAACTCGGCGAGGATCCCGCCACGCTGTTCGCGAACTGGGACGACCAGCCGTTCGCGTCGGCGTCGATCGCACAGGTGCACTACGCGACGCTGCACACCGGAGAGGACGTCGTCGTCAAGATCCAGCGGCCCGGCATCCGCCGGCGCGTCGCCGCCGATCTACAGATCCTCAAGCGCGGCGCTCAGGTGGTCGAGCTGGCCAAGCTCGGAAGGCGGCTATCCGCGCAGGACGTCGTCGCCGACTTCGCCGACAACCTCGCCGAGGAACTCGACTTCCGCCTCGAGGCGCAGTCGATGGACGCCTGGGTCGCGCACATGCACGCCTCGCCGCTCGGCAAGAACATCCGGGTGCCGCAGGTGTACTGGGACCACACCAGCGAACGCGTACTGACGATGGAGCGGGTGCACGGCATCCGCATCGACGACGCTCCAGCGATCCGCAAGGCCGGGTTCGACGGCACCGAGCTCGTCAAGGCGCTGCTGTTCAGTGTGTTCGAGGGTGGGCTCCGCCATGGGCTGTTCCACGGCGATCTGCACGCAGGCAATCTGTACGTCGACGCCGACGGCAAGATCGTGTTCTTCGACTTCGGGATCATGGGCCGCATCGACCCGCGCACCCGCTGGCTGCTCAGAGAGCTGGTGTACGCGCTGCTGGTGAAGAAGGACCACGCCGCGGCGGGCAAGATCGTCGTGCTGATGGGCGCGGTCGGCACCGTCAAGCCGGAGGGCCAGGCGGCAAAGGACCTCGAGGCGTTCGCACAGCCGCTGACCGTGAAGTCGCTGGGCGACATGAGCTATGCCGACATCGGCAAGCAGCTCTCGGCGCTGGCCGACGCGTACGACGTGAAGCTCCCCCGCGAGTTGGTGCTGATCGGCAAGCAGTTCCTCTACGTCGAGCGGTACATGAAACTGCTCGCGCCGAAGTGGCAGATGATGTCCGACCCCGAGCTCACCGGGTACTTCGCGAACTTCATGGTCGAGGTCAGCAGAGAATACGTCGATGAGCGCTCGCGCAAAGAGCATGACACAGACGAGCTGGAGGTCTAATTGCAGACGCGCACCGGCACCGCCCCCTCGGGGGAAGTCGACATCCACTACGAGGACCACGGCGATCCCAACGACCCGGCGGTGCTGCTGATCATGGGCCTGGGCGCGCAATTGTTGTTGTGGCGCAAGGGATTCTGCGAGAAACTGGTCGACCAGGGCCTGCGGGTGATCCGCTACGACAACCGCGACGTCGGCCTGTCCACCAAGCTTCAGGGCCGTCGTGCGAGCGGCGCGATGGTGCCCCGGATGGCGCGGTCGTTCCTCGGGGTGCGCAGCCCGGCGGTCTACACACTCGAGGACATGGCCGACGACGCCGCGGCGCTGCTGGACCATCTCGGGATCGACCGCGCGCACGTCGTCGGCGCATCGATGGGCGGCATGATCGCACAGATCTTTGCGGCCCGGCACAAGGTTCGGACGCACACGCTGGGGGTCATCTTCTCGAGCAACAACCAGCCGCTGCTGCCTCCGCCCGGGCCGCAGCAGATGCAAGCCCTTCTTCAGAAGCCGAAAGATTCGTCGCGCGAGGGGATCATCGAGAACGCGGTCCGGGTCAGCAAGATCATCGGAAGCCCCGGCTACCCGAAACCCGACGAGACGATTCGTGCCGAGACGATCGAAGGGTATGAACGCTCCTACTATCCGGCAGGCATCGCCAGGCACTTCGGCGCCGTCCTCGGCAGCGGCAGCCTGCTTCGGTATGACCGCGAGATCGAGGCGCCGACCGTCGTCATCCACGGCAAGGAAGACAAGCTCATGCGCCCGTCTGGCGGCCGGGCCGTGGCCAAAGCGATCCGCCGCGCACGGCTTGTGCTGTTCGACGGCATGGGCCATGACCTGCCCGAGCCACTCTGGGATGACATCGTCGGCGAGCTGAAGACGAACTTCTCCGAAACGGCCTGACCTGCCGCTGGGCCGCGTGATTCGGAGGCTACAGGTCGATCGACTACCATTTCCGGTCGAACGCGTCAGCGCCTGCCGCGTCATCGAGGACCGTTTGCGGGCCCTGAATAGCCAGAAAGGCAATGCGAACATAGTGGCGCAATCTCCGCGTAAAAGCTTGGAACCGCACTTCGAGGACGTGCAGTCGCACTACGACCTGTCCGACGACTTCTACCGGCTGTTCCTCGACCCGACCCGGACATACAGCTGCGCGTTCTTCGAGCGCGACGACATGACGCTGCAGGAAGCACAGATCGCGAAGATCGACTTGTCGCTGGGCAAGTTGGGCTTGCAGCCGGGAATGACGTTGCTCGATATCGGCTGCGGCTGGGGCGCCACGATGATGCGCGCACTCGAGAAGTACGACGTCAACGTCGTCGGGCTGACGCTGTCAAAGAACCAGCAGGCGTACGTCGAGCAGCTGTTCGGGCAATCGGCCAGCCCGCGCTGCAAGCGGGTACTGCTGCGCGGTTGGGAGCAGTTCGACGAGCCGGTCGACCGGATCGTGTCGATCGGAGCGTTCGAGCACTTCGGCCAGGACCGTTATGATGACTTCTTCACGAAGGCGCACGCTCTGTTGCCCGACGACGGTGTGATGCTGCTGCACTCGATCACGTCGCTGACCATGAAGCAGGCGCTCGACCGCGGTGTCCCGCTGACGTTCGAGTTGGCGCGCTTCGTCAAATTCATCATGACCGAGATCTTTCCGGGCGGGCAGCTGCCGACGATCGAGATGGTTCAAGAGCGTGCGACCGCCGCCGGGTTCACCGTGACTCGCACGCAATCACTGCAACCTCACTATGCGAGGACGCTCGACATCTGGGCGGAGGCGCTCCAGGCTCACCGAGACGAGGCGCTCGCGATCCAGCCCGAAGAGGTCTACGACCGATACATGCGCTACCTCACCGGCTGCGCAAACGGCTTCAGAACCGGAAACAGCGACGTCAACCAGTTCACGTTGGAGAAGTAGGAGAGCCACTATGGCCGACAAAAGGTTTGTGAAAGCCGCGGATGACGATATGCAGCCGCATTTCGAGGACATCCAGGCCCATTACGACCTGTCGGATGACTTCTTCGGACTGTTCCAGGACGACAGCCGCAAATACAGCTGCGCGTACTTCACCGGACCCGACGTCACGCTGAAGGAGGCGCAGATCGCCGACGTCGATCTGAACCTCGACAAGCTGGACCTGAAACCGGGCATGACGCTGCTCGACATCGGTTGCGGCTGGGGCGTGACGTTGCAGCGGGCGATGGAGAAGTACGACGTCAACGTCATCGGCCTGACGCTCTCGAAGAACCAGCAGGCCTACTGCACGCAGCTGCTCGACAAGCTCGGCAGCAAGCGCACGCACCAGGTGCGGCTGGAGGGCTGGGAGCAATTTCACGAGCCCGTCGACCGGATCGTGTCGATCGAGGCGTTCGAGCACTTCGGCTTTGAGCGCTACGACGACTTCTTCAAGACCTGCTTCGACATCCTGCCCGACGACGGCCGGATGACGATCCAAAGCAGCGTCGGCTACCACCCGTTCGACTTGGCCGATCAGGGCAAGAAGCTTACGTTCGAGCTGGCCCGGTTCGTCAAGTTCATCATCACCGAGATCTTCCCGGGGGGACGGCTTCCCACCACAAAGATGATGATCGAGCACGGCGAGAAGGCCGGATTCGTTGTGCCCGAGGCGAAGTCGCTGCGGACGCACTACATCAAGACACTGGGACTGTGGGCCGACGCACTCGAGCGCAACAAGGACAAGGCGATCGCGGCGACCGACGAAGAGAACTACCACCGCTACATGAAGTACCTCACGGGCGCCCAGTACTACTTCGTCGACGAGAGTATCGATGTCAGCCTCGTGACCTACCTGAAGCCGGGCGCGGCCGCCTAATCGCCCGCCCTGCGCGAGAAGACGCAAAATCCCCCGCCACCCTCGGTGTGTCGGGGGATTTTGCGTCTGCAGGGTCCTATGGGGCGGCGCCTTGCGGGGTGTTGGACGGCGCGTCGGTTCCCGCCGGGGCGCCCGTCTCGCCGCCGGGGGTGGTCGCGGAGTGCGGCTGCGTCAGATCGCTGACTGCGTCTTTGATACCCGTTGTGATCTTCTGCAACACGGCGCCGGGCTTCCAGGCTTTCGGCTTGGCCGCCGGCGACCCGGTTGAGGTCGTCGACGACTTGGTGGGGTCCACCAGATTGAACGGATTGACCGACGAGCCGTTATTGGTAGGCGGCGTCTTGATCGAGCCGTTGTTGGTGGGCGTCTGAAGACCGGTATTCGTGTCGTCCGACGGTGGAGTGTTTGTGGAATCAGGCGCGTCACCTGAATTCGTCTTCATCGACAACTGCTGCTGCGGCGCCAGCGATCGCGTAAGGGGGGTCGTCGCCGGCGGCCCCCAGTCAGTGAATAACGGTGGAACCAGCGGAGGAGCCGGCACCGCCGTGGCCCCGCCGCTGATGTCATGCAGCGCATCGTGGACGCCTTGACCGACTGCGACGACGAGATCGGTGGTGAGCTTGAACGGGTTGATGATCGGGATCAGCTTCGCCCACGTGTATTGGCCCGGGCTGATGCTTCGGTCATAGCCCGTGTCGATCAGCACCCGCAATACGGGAGACTCCAAGTCGACCAGGGGCTTGACGATCGGGGTCGTGCCGGTTGCCGCACCCAAGGCGAGGAACGGCATCACGATCGGCAAAGTTTTCGTGGGGATCAGGATGTACGTGGTTTTTTCGAACGTCCCCTGGTTGTTCGCGGGGTCGTTGATCGCTGCCAGAAGTTCGTCCTTCGTGTATCCGTCGGGGAGACCCTCGAAGCCGCTGTTCTGGTTGGGTTCGAGGTAGGTGCCGTGGATGTACGCGAACCCGGCGATCGCGTTCAGGTCGGCCAGCACGTTGATCGGATAGGTCGGAAAGTCTGATACACCGTCGTATTCGAAGGCGATGTCCGTCATGTTGATGGTGTCCGTCGGAGTCGGCAGGCCGAGCGTGGCGTCGAGGATCGGGATGCGGCCCAGGAAGCCGAATCGCGTGAAGAGCCCGCCGTTCGGGCGATCGATATTTCCGACCACAACGCCGGACACGCGGGCAGCATCCGCGGGGGTCAGGTTGTAGCGGATTTCGTTCGAGACAACGGCTGCGCCTTGGGAGTAGCCGAAGATCACGATCGGATCGGATGTGTTGTTCAACTTGTCGCGCAATTCGGCATCGAGGTTCGTCACGCCTGTGCCCACCGAGACGTTCCACTTGTCGCACCCGACCGACGGGCACCAGCCGGGAAACGGCAGCGGCCAGAACGACGCGGGGTAGTCGATGCCGATCAGGTTGGCGTTGGGGCAGTCACTCAAGGTGCACGCGGTGTGGGTCATGTAGTAGTCGCGGGCGTTAGGTTTGTAGCCGATCGCCGTGTTGACGTTGTGCGTGCCGGTGCCGGGCACGATCAAGGCGTAAGCGGCCACGGTGATGGCCGACGTCATCACCGCCCCTACGCCGAGGACGACGGCGCTGAGGAAGGTCAGGATGGCGAGGAAAAGCGCACGGGCGGCTTGACGCATGCGTAAACAAGAACACAACACGACGCCCGGCGGAACAAGATCGGCTAACTTCCTTCCGTTTGCTGGCTTGTTTCGCGTTCAAATACTTATAAATGCCTGTCGGATCGGGGCAGCGCCGTTCGTCGTAGAGGTAGAGAGTGGAACACGGGGTTCCGCTCGCTACCGAAGAGGTGACCGACATGCAGTACTTCGCCCTGTTACTCTCGCCGTCCGACGCCCCCGAGGAGCGTGCGGATCCGGCCGCTGTCGAAGCCGTGATGACGGCGTACACCGATTTCCACGCCCGCGAGGCGTCGTCGATCACGGCCGGTGACGCGTTGACCCCGGCCGCGGCCGGCGTGCGCATCTCCGGCGGGCCCGACGCTCCGGTGGTCACCGATGGTCCTTTCCCCGAGAGTGCGGAGATCGCAGGAGGCTTCTATGTGTTCGAGGCCGACGACCTCGACGCCGCGCTGGCGCTGGCGCGCCAGGTCCCGCACGCCCGCACGGGCGCGGTGGAAGTTTGGCCGATGCTCATGGAGTTCTCGCCGGCCACCAAGCTGACCGGCGAGCACTGGCTGGCGCTGCTGCTCGAGCCGCCCGGCACGACGGTCGAGCCCGGCTCCCCGCAATGGGAGGAAGGCATCAAGAAGCACGGTGAATTCGGTGCAGCGGCAGGCGATCACGTCCTCGGTGGCGCAGCACTCCATGGTCCGAACACCGCGACCACGGTCCGGGTCCGCGACGATGACGTGCTGCTCACCGACGGCCCGTTCGTCGAGGGCGCCGAAGTGGCCAACGGCTTCTACGTCCTGTCGGCTGCCGACCGTGACGAGGCGGTGAAGCTCGCCTCGATGATCCCGGCGACCACGGTGGAGCTGCGCCGGCTGATGGGCGTCGCGGGTTTGTAGTTCGGAGTCCGATGAGCGACCTGGACGGCGTCTTCCGGCGCGAGTGGGGTCCTGCCGTCGCGGCGCTGGCGCGCTGGTCCGGAGACCTCACGGTCGCAGAAGACGCCGTCCAGGAAGCGTTCACCGAGGCACTGCGCGCGTGGACCCGCGATGGCGTGCCCGAAAAGCCGGGTGCATGGGTGATGACGGTCGCACGCAATCGGGCGCGCGACCGGATGCGTCGCGAATCTGTCCGACCGGGAAAGGAACTCGCAGCCGTGGTCGACGACATCAGGGCACGGACCGACACAACGGATCCGCACCCCGTCCGCGACGACGAGCTGCGGATGATGTTCACCTGCGCGCACCCGGCGCTGGACCGACCGTCGCAGCTGGCGCTGACCCTGCGCCTGGTGTCCGGCCTGACCGTGGCCGAGATCGCCCGTGCTTTGCTGCAGACCGATGCGGCGATCGGTCAGCGAATCACTCGCGCCAAGAGCAAGATTCGGCACGCGCGCATTCCGCTGAAGGTGCCGGCCGCCAAACAGCTGCCCGAGCGGACGCCGCACGTGCTCCGATGCATCTACTCGGTGTTCACCGAGGGCTACTGGTCCACCGCCGGGCCGTCGGCGATCCGCGACGAACTGTGCACCGAAGGCGTCCGCCTGGCAGGAGAACTCGCCGAGCTGATGCCGAACGAACCCGAGGCCCACGCGTTGTGCGCGCTGGTAACGCTGCACGACGCGCGCCGGCTCACCCGTGTGGACGCAGACGGTGCACTGGTACCGCTGGACGAACAGGACCGCAGCCGCTGGGACGCGGCCGCGATCGCACTCGGATTGCGGCGGCTGGAGCAGGCCGCAGCGATGAGCCGCTCGCGCGAAGAGCAGAGAGGCGAGCCGACGGGCCCGTATCTGCCGCAGGCGGTGATCGCGGCGCTGCACGCGACGGCGCCCACGTTCGACCAGACGGACTGGGCCGGCATCTGCGCGGCGTACGACCGCCTTCTCGCCGTGCACTATTCGCCGGTCGTCCGCGCGAATCGCGCTGTCGCGCTGGGCTTTCGCGACGGGTGCCCGACGGGGCTGGCGGCACTCGACGAGGTCGCCGACGACCCGCGGCTGGCGCGATCCAGCCTGATCCCGTCGATCAGGGCCGACCTGCTGCGCCGCGGCGGTCGGACCGACGAGGCCCTGCCGTGGTACCAGAAGGCGCTGGCGACGACGGGCTCCGAGCCGGCAAAGGCGTTCCTGCGCAGGCGGATCGTCGAATGCGGCTGGCGCGATCCAACTTGATTCCGTCCCGTTTAGCATCAATACCATGGCTGAAGGTCGTCTCGCAGATCCGAATCGCACACTCGGCACCGATCCACGCTCCGACCCACGGATGATCGTCGCGTTGGCCCCGTTCGGTCTCGACGGGCTGTTGCCGCTTCCGCCGGTAACACCGGATTCACCACTGGCAGACCGACTTGCGTATCTCGCGCAGTCAGAAGAAGTCATCGTCGGGGCACTCAACGCGTTGGCCGAGAAGGTGCCGGTTGCTGACGGGGTGACAAGCGAGACTGTCACCACCGAAGGCGATGACGGCAATGACATAACGCTGTACATCAGCAAGCCGTCCGGTGCGCTGTCGACGTTGCCCTGCATTGTGCACCTGCACGGCGGGGGTATGGCGTTCGGAAGCGCGACCGACACCGGCTACGTCCGCTGGCGGGACAACCTCGCCGCTACCGGCTTGGTGGTCGTCGGGTCGAATTCCGCAACAGCGGAGGCAAGTTGGGCCCGTACCCCTACCCCGCGGGTGTCAATGACTGTGCGTCCGGCATCCGATGGACGGCCGCACATCTCGGCGAGCTGGGCGCCTCGCACATTGTCGTATCCGGCGAATCAGGCGGCGGCAATCTCACGCTCACAGTCACCCACAAGGCAAAGCGGGAAGGGTGGTTGCACGAAATTGCGGGCGTCTATGCACAATGCCCGTACATCTCGAACAGATACCTCGAGCAGCCCGACGACCTGCCCTCGCTGAAAGAGAACGACGGCTACATCTTCAGCTGCATGGAGTTGGCGACGAACGGTTCGCTGTACGACCCCGATAAGCAGCACGCGGGCGACCCTGCGTGCTGGGCGGGGAACGCCACCGAGGCCGACCTCGAAGGCATGCCGCCGCATGTCATCTCCGTCAACGAACTCGACCCGCTGCGCGATGAGGGACTGCTGTACTACCGCCGACTGCTGCGCGCAGGAGTGCCCGCGGTCGGCCGGATCATCGCCGGCACCTGCCACGCCGGCGACATGATGTCCGCTGCCACGATGCCGGACGTCTACGGCGCGACCGTTCGTGACATCAGCGGCTTCGCGAAGGCGCTCGCCTGAGTGTCCCTACTTCCCTCGGTCGGTAATGTCGAAAACCTGCTACGCGTGTCGGAAAGGCTCTGGGGTCACACCGATCTGCGTTCCAAAGGGATGGTCGAGCCAGAAGATGACGTACAGCAGCAAGCCGAGCAGGGTGGCGACCGCGCTCGACAGGACCACGTGACCAAGCCTGTTGTCCAGGCGCATGAAGCCGGTTAGCGCAACTAGCACTACGCCGCCAAAGATCAGACCGGCCCACAACAGCGCCGGTATCCGGGGCTCGACGTCCAACGCACACTGATTGCGGGCGTTCGCCAAGACAGTGAGCTGGCTGAGAAATTCCCCGTTGACCGGATTCGATGAGGCGTTGGGCTGAGCGCCGAGCAGGCGGTACATCTCGGTGATCGCCGTTCGTGCGTCGTCGCTTTCGCCGCTGCTGTCCAGGGCCTCCCAGTCTGACCCGTCTGCCGCCTTTGCGTACTTGCGCAACTGCTCGCGCAGCTGCCCACGCTCGGGTTCGGGCATCGCGACCGTCTGCCGGTACATCGTCGTCAGGGTGGACGCCTCGTGGGCAACGTTTGCCGCCGCGGACGAAAACTGTTCCCAGGAAACGACAACGGTGAATCCGAGGAGAGCGCCGAAGACAAGTCCGACAACCGTCATGAACGGTGACAGCGTCGAATTATGCTGTGGACCAACCGATTTACCGAGGACGCGGTCGGCCACCAAGACGCTGCCAACCGCGATCGCTATCCCCGCCAGGACGACCAGGCCAAGCATCAAGACATGACCGAGTACCCCTAGTCCGCCCACTTATGAACTCTTTTGCGTCTGCTCGCGCGAAAAGAGCTACGCCTCTGCGAAGTTGCGCGTCACCGACGGGTCCACCGGGATGCCTGGGCCCGTGGTCGTCGACACCGTGACCTTTTTCAGGTAGCGGCCTTTCGACGCGCTCGGCTTGGCCCGCAACACCTCGTCGAGCGCCGCGCCGTAATTCTCGACCAGCTTCTTCTCGTCGAACGACGCCTTGCCGATCACTAAATGCAGGTTCGCCTGCTTGTCGATGCGGAAGTTGATCTTGCCGCCCTTGATGT
Source organism: uncultured Actinomycetota bacterium (assembly GCA_963744085.1). GTDB lineage: Bacteria > Actinomycetota > Actinomycetes > Mycobacteriales > Mycobacteriaceae > Mycobacterium. The sequence goes on along the minus strand of CAVUSK010000002.1, from coordinate 165,404 downwards.
CGTTGACAGCCTTGGTGATATCGGGCGTGACCGTTCCGGTCTTGGGGTTCGGCATCAGGCCGCGCGGGCCCAGGATGCGGGCTACTCGACCGACCTTCGCCATCTGGTCGGGTGTGGCGATTGCTGCGTCGAAATCCAGGAAACCACCCTGGATCTTCTCGATCAGGTCGTCGCTGCCCACGATGTCGGCACCGGCGGCCTGCGCCTCCTCAGCCTTGTCACCCACGGCGAACACCGCGACGCGCGCGGTCTTGCCTGTGCCGTTTGGCAGGTTGACAGTGCTGCGCACCATCTGGTCTGCCTTACGCGGATCGACGCCGAGCCGGATCGCCACCTCGACGGTGCTGTCCTGATTCTTCGACGACGTTTCCTTGGCCAGCTTCACCGCTTCCAGCGGCGAGTACAGCTGATCCCGGTTCACCTTCTCCGCGGCGGCCCGATATGCCTTGCTGTTCTTGCTCATTCGTTCATTCCAATCAATCGTTGGGTTGTGGTCAGTCAGGCCGAAGCTGGCCCTCCCACGGGTTGAAACCTATTCGACGGTGATGCCCATCGACCGGGCAGTCCCGGCAATGATTTTGGCCGCCGCGTCGATGTCGTTGGCGTTGAGGTCTTCCTTCTTGGTCTCGGCGATCTCCTTCACCTGATCCCACGTCACCTTGGCGACCTTGTCCCGGTGCGGCTCGGCGGAACCCTTGTCCACCCGGGCCGCCTTCAGCAGCAGCCTCGCCGCGGGCGGGGTCTTCAGTTTGAAGGTGAAGCTGCGGTCCTCGTAGACGGTGATCTCCACCGGCACGACGTTGCCGCGCTGCGACTCGGTCGCGGCGTTGTAGGCCTTGCAGAACTCCATGATGTTCACGCCGTGCTGGCCGAGCGCGGGACCCACCGGCGGCGCGGGGTTGGCCTGGCCGGCCTGGATCTGCAGCTTGATCAGCCCGATGACCTTTTTCTTCAGGGCCATTGGTGTTGGTGTTCCTTTCTCGTTTGCCTGCGATTTCGGCGCGCTAGCCGGCGCTCAGCGCACTTAGGCGCGCCGAAATCGCTCAGATTTTGGCGACCTGGGTGAAGGTCAACTCGACGGGTGTTTCGCGGCCGAAGATGGACACCAGCACCTTGAGCTTCTGTTGTTCGGCGTTGACCTCGCTGATCGACGCGGGCAACGTCGCGAACGGACCGTCCATGACGGTGACGGATTCGCCGACCTCGAAGTCGACCTCGACCGGCGTGCGTTCAAGTCCGCCGGGCTCCGCCGTCGCGCCGGAGGCCGCGGCCTTCGCGGTCTTCTTCGTGGCGCCCTGCGGCAGCAGGAACTTCACCACCTCGTCGAGCGTCAGCGGCGACGGACGCGAGGTGGCGCCGACGAAGCCGGTGACGCCGGGCGTGTTCCGCACCGCGGACCACGAATCGTCGGTGAGATCCATCCGGACCAGGATGTAGCCGGGCAGAACTTTGCGGTTGACCTGCTTGCGCTGGCCGTTCTTGATCTCGGTGACCTCTTCGGTGGGCACTTCCACTTGGAAGATGTAGTCGCCGACGTCGAGGTTCTGCACGCGGGTCTCGAGGTTGGCTTTCACCTTGTTCTCGTAGCCGGCGTAGGAGTGGATGACGTACCACTCGCCCGGCCGGGCGCGCAGGTCGGCCTTGAGCGCGGCGGCGGGGTCCTCTTCTTCCGCAGCTTCTTCCAAAGCCGTGTCGGCGGCGACATCCGATCCGGCCTCGGGGCCGGTCTCGTCGACGACGTCGGTGGCCTGGGCCGGCTGCTCTGCATCGGTTTGCTCCTCCGGAGCGGCGGCGGCCAGATCCAAATCGCCGTTAGGCGTGGTCACGGTCCTCGTCCTTCCCTACTACTTGAATTTCCAGTTGCCGGCGAACACCCCTCGCACGAGCGCGGCCCAGCCGAGGTCGACGAAGCCGATCAGCGCGACCATGAACACCAGAAAGACCAGCACCACCGAGGTGTAGCTGATCATCTGCTTGCGGTTCGGCCAGATGACCTTCCGCAACTCGGCGACGACCTGCTGCAGGTAGTTCCACACGTAGGCGATCGGGTTGAACCGGCCCTTTTCTGGGCCCGTCTTCTTGGCCGTCTTGGCCTTCTTCTTGCCGTCGTCTTTGGTCTCGTCGTACGTCTCGATCGGCTCAGCCTCGACCGGCTCCGCAGCCTGTCGCGACCGCTTACCGGTGGGACGCAGCGGCCGGGTCGCGACCGCGGTACGACCACGGGTCGTGGTGTCCTCGCCGTCGTCGGCGGCGCCGTTAGCCTCGAGCTTGTCGCTCACCGCGTGCCCTTCCGTTTGTTCTTCGGTGTGTCCACCTTCCAGTGTCCACGATCATTCCGTATTCAGTTCAGCAGGGGCGACAGGACTTGAACCTGCAACCTGCGGTTTTGGAGACCGCTGCTCTGCCAGTTGAGCTACGCCCCTTCGAGGTCGGCAGGCCAACATGCTTGCGCCGGGGCGCCCACACAATTCGCGCGCTCCCCGTGCGGTCGATTCATCACCGACGGACAGCGCGCTGACGTGGGGAAACCCCGAGATCCGAGTGTACATCGGCCCACATGCGAGTTACTAATCCCGAGGGATTTACTCGCCAACGGCCTTCCTCATGATCTGACCCGACTCCGAGTCCCACTTCACAGAGATCGAGTTGTCGCCCTCGTGGCCCATCAGCGTGGTGTAGGCCTCCATCACTACTTCGCCATGCTCGTTCGTGCAGACGTTTCTCGTCACCACGATGTCGGCGCCGAACCGCTCGTCCACCGAATGGACGTGGACCCTGCCGAACAGTTTGTCGCCGGCTTGGATGGGCTTGTGAAAGACGAACTTCTGGTCGACCTGGACGATCTGCAAGGTCTCCATGCCCAGGTCGACCTGTCGGAATAGGTGCTGCTGGATCAGCAGCGCGAAGATCGACGAAAACGTCAGGGACGCAACGACCGTGTCGTAGCCGAGGGCCAGGGCTGCTTCCTCGTCGTAGGTGGCGGGATCCTCCGCCTTGATCGCCCTCGCATACTGGCGGATCTGTTCACGGCTCACCTCGAAGAAGTCGGGGTAGTCGAAGACCATCCCGCGTATGTCGGTCTTGAGAGCCATGGTTACGCCAGCTTCGCGGTCGCGACCGCGCGGCCGAAGATCTTCTTCCCACCGCTTGTGGCTGCCAGCGCAATCGTCACCGACTTCGTCTCCGGATCCGCCGACTTGACGCGTCCGGTGAACACGATGTCGGCGCCCTTACCGTCGTTCGGCACCGGCACCACGGCAGTGAACCGAACGTTGTACTCGGTCACCGCGCCCGGGTCGCCGACCCAGGACGTCACGAAGCCGCCACCCAAGCCCATGGTCAGCATGCCGTGGGCGATCGCGGTGTCGAGACCGACCTGCTGGGCGATGTCGTCGTCCCAGTGGATCGGGTTGAGGTCGCCGGAGACGCCGGCGTAATTGACCAGATCCTGACGGGTCAGCGTGATCACTTTTTCCGGCAACTCGTCGCCGACCTTTACGGAATCGAACTTACGCAATGGCATGGCTAAAACCCTCTTCTCCCTCTCCATCGCTGCGACCCACCAGCGTGGTGTATGTCTCTTGAACTACGTCGCCGGCTTCGTTGCTCACGATGTTCTTCGTCACGATCATGTCGGTGCCGAAAGACTGACGAACCGAGTCGACATAGACGTCGCAATAGAGGCGGTCACCCACGGTGATCGGCCTCACGAACTTCAGCACTTGGTCAACCTGGACGATCTTCATGTCCTTGACCTCGACGTTCGCGCTCGCGAAGAACGCCGATTGCGCTTGATAGCCGAACACCGAGATGAACGTCAGCGGCGCCAGCAGCCCGTCGTACCCGAGTTCGGCGGCCGCCTTTTCATCGAAGAATGCGGGATCCTCGTTCTTGACGGCCTCGGCGTACTCGCGGACCTTTTCCCGGCCGACCTCATAGAAGTCGGGATACCGGAAATGCATCCCAACAATCTGTTCCGACAAAGCCACGGGTGGTGAACCTACCTAGTCAAGCTGAGTAACCGCTAATCGCTCGGCGATCAGCGTGTCTCTTTGTGCGACTGGTGTTTGCCGCAATTGGGGCAGAACTTCTTCAGTTCCAGCCGGTCGGGGTCGTTGCGGCGGTTTTTCTTGGTGATGTAATTGCGGTGCTTGCACACCTCGCACGCCAACGTGATCTTTGGCCGTACGTCCGTGCTGGAGGCCACTTGGGTTGCCCTTCTTCTTACTTCTGTCGTTGTTCTCTTGTAGCGATGGCCGGACTCGAACCGGCGACCTAACGATTATGAGTCGTTCGCTCTAACCGACTGAGCTACATCGCCTTGTGATGCGGCACCGCCCGTCAGCCCGGCGCTCGCCGAGCCCCCTAACGGAATCGAACCGTTGACCTTTTCCTTACCATGGAAACGCTCTACCGACTGAGCTAAGGGGGCCTGACCCGCGCAAGGGCCCTGTAGAGGGTACAACTTGGCCGGGTGGCCCGCCAAACACCAGGTTGGGCCATAGATTGAGGATATGACCGAAGACGCTACGGCAAGAGTCGCGGTGTACCTCGATTTCGACAACATCGTCATTTCGCGCTACGACCAGGTGCACGGCCGCAGCTCGTTCCAGAAGGACAAGGCCAAGGGACTCACAGCCGACCGCCTCGAGAAGGCGAGAGTCGATGTCGGCGCGATCATCGACTTTGCCTCCTCGTTCGGGACGTTGGTGCTTACTCGCGCCTATGCGGACTGGTCGTCCGACGTCAACGCCGCCTACAGCAGACAGCTGGTCGCGCGGGCGGTCGAACTGGTGCAGTTGTTCCCGGCGGCGGCGTACGGCAAGAACGGCGCCGATATCCGGCTCGCGGTCGACGCGGTCGAAGACATGTTCCGGCTGCCCGATCTGACGCACGTGGTGATCGTCGGCGGCGACTCCGACTACATCGCGCTGGCCCAGCGGTGCAAGCGCCTGGGTCGGTACGTGGTCGGTATCGGGGTCGCCGGAGCGAGCAGTGGATCGCTGGCCGCCGCATGCGATGAGTTCGTCACGTACGACGCGCTTCCCGGCGTGCCGAGCGCGCCGAAGGAGTCACCGAAGAAGCAGTCGCCCCGCACCGCGACACCGGACGTGCAGTCCGCGGCGACAGGGCTGCTGGAGCGGGCGTTGCGGATCGCCATGCAGAAGGATGACGACGCCGAGTGGCTGCACAACTCGGCGGTCAAGGCGCAGATGAAGCGCATGGACCCGTCGTTCAGCGAAAAGTCTTTGGGATTCCGGTCTTTCAGCGACTTCCTGCGTTCTCGCAGCGACGTCGTCGACCTCGACGAGAGCAGCACGACGCGCTTGGTGCGGCTGCACTCCGAGACGTGATCTCAGGCATCACCTGCCCCTTGCCGGCCCGGCCCGCGTTCTCCTTGCCCGCCTCTGAGCGACAATTCTTCGGCCGCGGCACACAATGCCAGAGCACGCGTGCGAATTCGGTACTCCGTCGACCGCGGCATGCCGCCGGGACCGTACCAGCCGCGTCCTCGTCTGCGCACTCGGTCATGGCCCACCTCCCACCGCAAGGCATCGGATATGGCCTTCGATGCCCGCCCTCGCGTCCCGAAACCCCGTGACGCGAGCATGTAGACGAGCTCCGCAACGGTCGCGGCACCGTGCACCGCGAGATGGTGTGTGAGCACGTAGCGCAGCTCGGTTCCGCGCAGAAGTAGGAGTGTGGTCATGTCGCTAAGAGGCGGGCAAGACGTGCACTGGATCCCCAGCGCCATACGCTGACACCCATGGCCACCGACGACCGCCTGTACTTCCGCCAACTGCTCTCCGGCCGCGACTTCGCGCAGAACGACCCCATCGCCCGGCAGATGCTCAACTTCGCCTACCTCATCGGCGACCGCGAGACCAAAGACGCCATGGTCGTCGACCCCGCGTACGCAGCAGGCGATCTGCTCGACGCGCTCGAAGCCGACGGCATGCACCTGTCTGGCGTGCTCGTCACTCATCACCACCCTGACCACGTCGGAGGAACCATGATGGGCTTCCAGCTCAAAGGCCTCGCCGAGCTGCTCGAGCGGGTCAGCGTGCCCGTCCACGTCAACACCCATGAGGCGCTGTGGGTGTCGCGCGTGACCGACATCCCGCTGAGCGACCTCACCAGCCACGAGCACGGCGACAAGGTCAACATCGGCGACGTCGAGATCGAGCTGCTGCACACACCGGGCCACACCCCCGGCAGCCAGTGCTTCCTGCTCGACGGGCGCCTGGTCGCCGGTGACACGCTGTTTCTCGAAGGCTGCGGACGCACCGACTTCCCCGGCGGCAACATCGACGAGATGTACCGCAGCCTGCACCAGCTGGCCGATCTGCCGGGCGACCCGACGGTGTTCCCCGGCCACTGGTACTCCCAGGAGCCGAGTGCCTCGCTGTCCGAGGTGCGACGCACCAACTACGTCTACCGCCCGACGAGCCTGGAGCAGTGGCGGATGCTGATGGGGGCCTGAGTAACGTCTGTCCCCATGGGAGACAGGGTTCAGTTCACCGTCGAGGACTCCGTAGGCACCATCGCCATGGACGACGGCAAGGTCAACGCGCTGTCGCCGGACATGTTGCGCGAGATCAACGAGGCGCTCGACCATGCGGAGCTCGAAGGGGTCGGCGCGGTCGTTATCGCGGGCAACAACAAGGTGTTCAGCGGCGGCTTCGACTTGAAGGTGCTGACGGGCGGCGGCGAGCCGGCGATCGAGATGCTCGCGGGCGGGTTCGAGCTGGCGGCGCGGGTGCTTGCCTTCCCCAAGCCGGTGGTGATGGCGTGCACCGGGCATTCGATCGCGATGGGGTCATTCCTGATGCTCAGCGGCGATCACCTCATCGGCGCTCCCTCGCATCGTGTGCAGGCCAACGAAGTAGCGATCGGGCTGACGATGCCTGGCCCGGCCCTGGCGATCCTGCGGCATCGGTTGACGCCCGCGGGCTTCCAGCGCGCGGTTGGATTGTCAGCCGAGTTCAAGGGCGAAAGCGCCGTTGCAGCGGGCTATCTCGACGAACTAGTCGAGGCGGACTTGGTTCGTCCCCGCGCACACGACGTCGCGAAAGGATTCACGAGTCTGGACGCGCACGCCCACAAGGAGAGCAAGCTCAAGGCGCGGGCCGGGGTGCTCGAGGAGATCCGCACGACGATCGCGGCGGAATTCCGTCCGACGCAGTAGAGGCAATCACACGCAGGACGTTGACAAGATCGTCAATTCGCGCGATCCAGGGGCAATCACAGGACATACCCAGGACCACGTAGGATGCTGCGGTCAGCAACTTGTAATGGGGCGGTTGCAGTCGAATGAAAGGTGACCGCCGTGGGGTGGATCGAAGACCGCTGGAACGACTTGACCGGCGCGGGATCGGCCGGCTGGCTGGTGATCGCGGTGTGGGCTGCCGTCATCCTGGGTCTGGCGGCACTGATCTACGCGTATCGCCAGCTCAAGCGGAACCGCGAGCTGAGGCTCGAGGAGACTCGCCCGCACGTCGCGATGTTCATGGAGCCGCACGCGTCGGACTGGCACCTCATCGAGCTTGTAGTGAGGAACTTCGGCGAGACCGCTGCGTACGACGTGCAGTTCGCGTTGACGAACCCGCCGACCGTCGGGCAATACGAAAGCGAGCACGACGGGATGGTGAACGTCGGCGAGTTGGCGCTGCCCTCGACGATTCCGGCGCTGGCGCCGGGCCAGGAGTGGCGGACGTATGGGACTCCGCGCTGAGCCGCGCGGAACTCGGTGGGTCGATCGAGTGGCGGTTCGTGGGCGCGGTCAAGTACGCCGATGTGCCAGGGTCGACGGACGGCAAGCAGAAGAACGTGAAAGGACGCCACCAATACCAGACGAAGGTGGTGCTGGATTGGGACGACCTGCAGCCGGTGCAGCGCGTCGAGTTGATGACCGGCCACGATCTGGCGAAGCGCGAGAGGCACAAGCTGGAGCTGCTGCGAAACCTGCTGACGTACTTTCACTATGCGAGTCAGGAGACGCGGTCGGAGGTCTACCAGACCGAGATCGACGGGGTGCGGCGCGCCACCGATGCCGTGAAGGAGCGGATCCGGAGTCGTCAGTTGGAGGATCCGACGGACGTGCGGATGCGTCCGTTCAACCCCGACGCGCAGTACGACTCACAGCCCAACAACAGCGGCCGGCATCACTACGAGCGCGTGTGACGTTCCTGCTCTAGCCGTTCGACGATGCTCGTGATGGCTTTGTCCTGGGCCAGAAGGTGTTTCTGGATCTCCTCGGCTTCCTTCAGCACGGCTTCGGCGTCTTTGTAGGTATCCTCCGCGCGTTTGTCGGCGGCCTTGGCCTGAATGTTCTGGCCCACGATGATGATCGGCAACAAGACGAGTTGCAGGAAGCTGCTGGAGAGCCAGCCACGACGATGAAGTAGGTGCCCTGTTTGATCGCGTCGGGAAGGCTGTGAACAGCGCAATACAGCGTGAACAGGTAGGCCGCACCACATCGTCCCGACGATCAGCGTGATCCACAGACCGAATCGGGCGTTGAACCGGACGATCGGGTTTTCGTGGTCGACACCGCGGATGTGGGCGGTCTTCACCGGTTGTCTTGGCGCGGAGTTCGGCGGCGCGTGGATGGCGTACGTACTCGTAAATCGACGACATTGCGAATCGTGGCATGTCTGCCGTCATCGTAAGGCGAATCCAATTGAGCAGCCAAGCAGACTCCACAGGCGTCTGCACAGTATTCAGGCGTTGCGCGCCGTCAGTCCCCCGTCGACCACGACCACCGCACCGGTGACGTAGGAGGCCGCCGGCAGGCACAGGCTCAGCATCATGTGCGCGACCTCTTCGGGTTCGCCGTACCGGCCCAGGGCCGTTCGGCGTTTCGCGAAGATGATCTTCTGCTCGTCGGGTATCGGTTCGGTGATCCCGGTCTTGATCGGACCCGGGCAGATGCAGTTGACGGTAATGCCTTCACGCCCAAGGTCGACGGCAAGAGCTCGCGTCAAACCCACGACGCCGTGTTTGGCGACCGAATAGATCCCGTTTCCACGCGTTGCGCCCATCGCTTCCGTAGACGCGACATTGACGATGCGCGGGCACGACGACTGCCGCAGATACGGCAGGGCGGCGCGGACGATCCGCTGGTGTGCAGTCAACATGACGTCGAGCTGCCGGTACCAGAGCTGGTCGTAGTTCTCGTCGTCAACGCTCGTCGGCCGTGAGCCATGCCGGCGTTGTTGATGACGAAGTCCAGGCCACCGAGCGCGTCGGCGGCCTTCGCGAACGATGTCAGCGATGGCGGCCGCATCCCCGACATCCAGGGTCCAGGCGTGGGCGTTGTCCGCCGGCGCCACGCACTTCCTCGGCAACCTGTTCCACGGAGTCTGACTGGATGTCCGCCAGTGCGAGCCTTACTCCTTCGGCGGCGAACACGTTCGCGGCCGCGCGGCCGATTCCGCTCGCGGCGCCAGTGATGAACGCCGCTCTACCGTCAACTGACCGGCTGAGATTCGAAGTTGCCATGTCGAACGAGAGTCAGCCTCGCGTTCTCGGCGGGCTTCATTGCGCTGACGCTCGACAAGAGCGAGCTGTTCACCGAGAACTTCCTGCTGCCGGTGCGATCGTGGCCTCCCTCGTGTGCTTCAGCGCGCTCATCGCGGGTGCGCCCGCGGATAGCGCGGACTGGACCGGCCCCCGGACCGGCCTGAGTCCGCCTGATCGTCGCCTGCCCTACCGCATCGCCGACCGCGTCGACGTTTTCGGCGGGAACCAGCGCGATCACGCAGCCACCGAAGCCGCCGCCGGTCATCCGCGCCCCCAGCGCGCCGGCGCGCACCGCGGTGTCGGCGATCAGGTCGATGTGCGCGGTGGTGATCTCGAAGTCGTCGCGCATCGACGCATGCGAAGCGGTCAGAATGCGGCCCGCCTGCAGCGAAGTCGCACTCCCCCAGCGCCGCAACGAAGTCGAGCACCCGCTGGTTCTCGGTGACGACATGACGGGCACGACGGGCATCGACCGGGTCGGTCGACCGCCGCCGAGCACCGACAGCCCGCGATCCTGCACATCGCGGAGTGTAGCGCACGCCGAGATCGGCGGCGGCCCGTTCGCACGATGCGCGCCGCGCGGCGTACTCACCGCCGGCATGACGGTGACGTGCGTGAGAATCGATGACCAGCAACGCGACGCCGGAGGCGTCCGGGTCGAACGGCACCGGCTGCACGGAGATCTCGCGGAAGTCGATCAGCATCGCCTTGCGCGGTTCGCCGAACAGGCTGGCCAGCTGATCCAGCAAACCTGTTGGGGCGCCGACGTATTCGTTCTCGGCGGCCTGCGCGATCCGCGCTTGCTCGACGCGGTCGACGTCGGCGTCCGGCGGCCTCCAGTGATCGCGCCGAGCGACCGCACATTCCAGCGCGGCCGACGACGCCGAGGCCCGAGCCCATCTCGACGCCGCTCGCGATCGTCATCTTGCCGCCGACGACGCGGTGGCCCGCCGGCGCAGCGCCCACACGACACCCGGCGACGTACGCGGCCCAGCCCGCCACGCCACCCGGAGCGGTGTCGAGCGGTATCCCGACCGCGCCGTCCTCGCGGTCGCTGCGGACGGTGAGCGCGTCGGCGTCGCTCGGGAGCGAACGTCACGACGGTGCGCTCCGGCAGCGCGATCGGCAGCGCGAAACCCAGGTTGTAGTCGGTGTGCTCGCCGATCAGGTTGATCCGGCCGGGTGCCGCGTACCTGATCACGTCACAAGCTCACGGAGCCGACCGGGCGACGTTTTCGGGTGTGACGTCGTTGAGGAACGCGTCCATCGCGGACTCCGAGGCGGCCAGGTACTTCAGCTTGGTGGCGCTGCGCCGTATCGACATCAACTCGACGTGGAAGTATCCCTCGCGTTGCGCGTCGTTGTCCGGTGTATTGGTGCAGCGCCGACATGTACGGCAAGCGGCGTCGAATACATCCGATCGAATCGCTGAAGCACGTCGCGATAGATCTGCGCGAACCCGTCGAGCTCGGCGTCGTCGAGGTCAATGAGGTTGTGCACGAATCGATTTGGATAGATGTGGACTTCCACCGGCCAGCGGGCGGCGAACGGGACGAACGCGGTGAACAGGTCGGTGCGGGCGATGATCGCGGCTGCCGTCGGTCAACCTCGCGCGCGAGGAGGTCGGCGAACAGGTTGGTGCCGTGACGCGATCACGGTGCGCCTGCGCCTGGCGCAGCATCTCCGCAGTGCGCGGTGTGAGGAACGGATAGCCGTAGATCTGGCCGTGCGGATGGGTCAGCGTCACCCCGATCTCCTCGCCGCGGTTCTCGAAACAGAACACCTGCTCGATCCCGGGCCGGGCCATCAGGTCGGCGGTTCGGTGGCGCCATGCGTCGACGACCAGTCGCGCCTGCGCCGGTTCGAGGTCGGCGAACGACGCTGATGTGGTTGCTGGAGAAGCAGATAACCTCGCAGCGGCCGTGTGCCGGCGCGGAAGCGAAGTCGTTGCCGTCAGGCCCGGCGGCAGGTGGCCGGCCCCCGCGAAGCTCGGGAAGCGATTCTCGAAGACGACGACGTCGTAGTCGGGGGCCGGCACCTCGCTGGTCAGTCCGGACGGCTCCGGGCACAGCGGGCAGTCGTCGGCGGCCGGCTTGTAGGTGCGGTCCTGACGCAGCGCCGCGATGATCACCCATTGGCCGGTCTGGCGGTCGAAACGCAACTGCGACTGGTGCTGCTCACGCGCAGGCAGCGACCGGCGGTCGGGAACGGGCGCGGGAGTGTGGCCCGGTAATGCGAAGAACAGCAGGTCGCGGCCGTCGGCAAGTGTCCAGCGAGTCGGCTCTATCCCCCCTAGGCGGTGGGCCACGCCTGATTCGGCGGAATCGGCTCGACCATCACGGCCGTGATGCCATTCCAGTGGTAGTGGACGGGGAAGGTGGTGCCGTCGTCACATGTGGCGCAGGTCCGCCCGGACGTCATCACGAACAGGACGGTGTCCTTGGTGGACGCGGCGGTGTCGAGGGTGGTGAACGGACGCGACTGCATCGTTGTCGTTCCGATGTACGTGCCGCGGTGGAACAGGAACCCCTGGCGCGGCGAATTCGGCTTGGGGTTGTCGATCGTGACGAGAATGGCCGACAGATCTGCGCAGGAGTCGAAATTGCTCTCGGACGGGTGTGGTACTCCACGGCGCATAGGTCCGCGAGTCGTGTTGCTCGTGGGCGATCGCGATGCTCAGGGCGGTCGCTTGGTCGGGGCCGCAGCCAGGAACGGGATCTGCATTGGCGACAGGAGCGCCGCCGGTCATCATCGCCAAGGCGCAGACCGCCGCTGAGCTCACCAGTACTCGGCTCACCGCCACACTTCCCTTCAGGCTTTCGGGTCCTTGCGAAAGTATCGCGGTCGTGGCGGACGGCCAAGGCCGGTTTACGCCAATTGCCCCCGACTCAGTGGTTCGGCGTTTCCCACAGGATGATGCGCTCGGCCAGCTCAGGACCGCAGTCCTCCTGGATGAAATGGCTGCCGTTTATCCGGGCGTGCGGCTGGCCCGCCGCACCCGGGATGTGCTCGATCAAGGGCTTGTCCGCGTGGCCGAGGATGGGGTCGCGGGCCCCGAACACGCACAGGAACGGCTTCTCCCACCGGCCGAGGGCATCCCACGCGGCGCGGTTCGCGGGCAACGCAGGATCGTCCGGCGACGTCGGCACCAGCTGTGGGAACGCGCGCACCCCCGCTTGAAAGCTCTTGTCCGGGAACGGCGCATCGTAGCCGGCCCGCACATCGGCCGGCACTGCGATGACCGTGAGGAACTCGACGGCACGTCCGGCCGGCAGCACCGGAGAGTAACGCGCGAACGCGCGCACGATGCGGAACGCCATGTTCGCGGGCCGCTGACCGGCCGGCAGGAAGCCGTTGGCGACGACGATGCGCGCGATCCGGTCACCGTGCTCGGCGGCGATGCGCAGACCGATCAGCGATCCCCAGTCCTGCACGAAGAGCGTGACGTCGCGAAGGTCAAGGCTCTCGAACCACGACGTCACCCATTCGACGTGCCGCAGGTATGTGTAATCCTCTGTGCAGCTGGGCTTGTCGGAGCGACCGAAGCCGATCAGGTCGGGCGCGAGCACGCGGTGGCCGCCCTCGACGAGCGGCGGAATCATCTTGCGGTACAAGTAACTCCACGTCGGCTCACCGTGCAGCAGCACGACCGGCGGACCGTCCCCCTCGTCGACGTAGTGCATCCGCAGCTTCTCGGTGTCGCTCGCGGCGACGTCGGCGTAGTGCGGCGCGAACGGATAGCCGGACAGGTTCTCGAACCGGGAATCGGGGGTTCGCAGGATTTCCATTCGCTGAGCCTAGCCATCGACGGCGGCGCCGCCTTAATTGCGGATTCATGAGAATCCGTGCGGAGGATTCGGTTCCAGGGCGGATAGGGCGTACCGTCAAGTCAGGTTGAGTTCCCAGCCTTCCGGGAACGTCTTAGGCGTGCAGGATGATCACCGCCCTGCCGTGTGGCCTAGCTGACGCGATCCGCAATCCCCCTGCACTGCCACCATTGGAGCGTCAGCCATGACCCTATTAGCGCCTCCTTCATCGGCCTCTGATTTCGGCCCGCCCGAATCCGTCGCCGCAACCATCACGTTCAACGGTTTGACTCTGTCCACGGTCTGGACGAGTCCCACGGTGGTGCGGATCACCGCAGCCGGCGATGTCGATGCACTCAACGCCGGCGAACTCGCGCACTACGTTTTTCGCCGTGCCGCCAATTGCCGACGCCTGATCCTCGACATGCAAGATGTGGATTTCTTTGGCACTGCGGGCTTTACGACTCTGCGTAACATCGATTTGAGTTGTGCGTACGCGGGAGTCAAGTGGACGATCATCCCTAGCCGGGCCGTCTCACGGGTGGTCGAGATCTGCGATCCCCGCCACACACTGCCGAGCGCGAGATCCTGAATACTTTCGCAACGATCGGCCAATTCGCCTGCGCTGCGCACGCCGATCAGGAAGGCTGACTGCGAGTCACGTAGGAGGCTGTCGTGATGCGCGCGTGGGCTTCTTGTTGGTTGCGAGCTTCGGCTGTGGCGTTTGTTGGGATTGTCGCGTTGCCGGGGCCGGGTCATGTGGGTGCTGACGCGGGAGCGACGACCGTGATCAACGTCGTGGCGGTCACGAACGGTCAGCCCGCCAGCGGCTACCAGGTGAGCAACCGCCAGGCTTCGCCCAACCTCACGGGGTGCGCCAACTCGTCACCGGCGGCGGTGAGCAGCGACATCTACTCGTGCGATCCGCCCGAGGCCGCCGCCGAGGTGTGTTGGCCGGCGCCCGCGTCGCTGTTGTGTATGGCGGATCCGTGGTCCAAGACCCTTCGGCGTTTTCCCTCTCCGGGCGCGCTGCCGGCGGTCAATCCGCCGGAGTCGCCGATGCCGTTCGCGTTGGAGCTCAACGACGGCACCCGCTGCATCCTTCCCAACGGCTTCGACCTGGGTGGCCGGGCCGACGACACGGTCCCGATCTACGGCTGCGGGGGAAACATCGGCGTCCTGGCTCCGCCTGATTGGAACCCCGCGGATGCGATCGACCGGACACAGCCGCTGTGGGCGGTGTTCGTCGGGCAGCTCGGCCCGCGCGACACCCCGTTCCCGGTTCCGATCAGACACACCGTGACGACGGCGTGGTTCGCGGGCTGACGCTAGCGGCTGTAGCGGTCCCGGAGCTGACGTAGCGTGGCTTCGATCCCCGCGGCATTGCGTTTGGCGAAACCTGTTGCCTCGTAATACTTCAGGCGCTTCATGACGGGGCCCGCGTCGCGGTAATCGAACGTCTCGGTGACTCGGGTGGTGGTGGGCGATACGGCCTCGAACTCCCACCGCCACCGGTGACCGACGGGGTGGCGCCATTCGATCACCTCGTCGGGCTTCAGCGCGGTCACAGTGCTGGTGATGCGATAGGGCAGCCCGAACATCTTCATCTTGGTCGAGAATCGCGAACCCAATTGGAGGGGCGCGGGGCCGCGGATGTTGTCGCCGACGGTGCCCGAACCGTCGAGCTCGTGGTGGCGGCGCGGGTCGGCGACGATCGCGAACAACTCGCCCGCGGGAGCGGCGACTTCTACCGAGCGGCTGACTTGTTGCGGTCCGGCATCGACGGTGGTGACTGTCGTGACTCTGCCCTCCGTGTCGGGGTGAACAGTTCTTTCGACACTAGACCTGTGCGTGGCGCCGCTGGTCCCATCGCTCGAGCGCGCAAGCACGTCTCATCTCGCCTCCTCCCGCCCCTTACTGTTGACACGTATCTTTTCGGCGGGAGGTTCAACGGCGGCACATTCAAACCGCCGGGGGCATTCTGATGCAGGGCGGCCTATAGCCCCCTATCGTGAGTTGTCTGCGATTCGACGCATGGTTGCGGTTGGAGGGCTTGTTGGAGGGGACTTCATTCGGGCATTACCGGCTGATGGACCTGTTGGGCCGCGGCGGTATGGGCGAAGTTTGGCGCGCCCGCGACACGGTGACCGACCGCGTCGTTGCGCTCAAAGTGCTGCCAGAGAATCTGGCCAATGACGAGGGGTTCAATCAACGGTTCCGGCGTGAGGCCCACACCGCGGCGCAGCTCACCGAGCCGCACGTAGTACCGATCCACAGCTACGGCGAGATCGACGGGCGGCTCTATGTGGACATGCGGCTGATCGACGGCCGCGACTTACAGGCCATCCTGCGCGGTGGGCCCCTCCAGCCCGCACGGGCGGTGATGATCGTCGAGCAAGTGGCGAAGGCGTTGCAGGCCGCGCATAACGCGGGTCTGGTGCATCGTGACGTCAAGCCGTCCAATGTCTTGGTCGCCGAATACGATTTCGCGTACTTGATCGACTTCGGGATCGCGCGCGGCGCCGACCAGACCGGACTGACCAAGACCGGCAGCATGATCGGCACGTGGGCCTACATGGCGCCGGAGCGATTCCGCGAGGGAAGCGCCGACGCCCGTGCGGACATCTATGCGTTGGCTTGTGTGCTGCACGAGTGTTTGACCGGCGACACGCCTTTTCCCGGCGACAGCCTGGAGCAACAGATCAGCGGGCACTTGACGGTGCCGCCGCCGCGGCCGTCGATCGCCCGGCGCGTGGTGCCGCAGACGTTCGATCCCGTGATCGCAAAAGGAATGGCCAAGGACCCTGGTCAGCGGTATCGGACCACCATCGAATTGGCCGAGGCCGCCCGCACGGCGGCCACCACTCCGATTCCCCGGCTTCCGCCGCCCCCACCACCCGAGCGGCTGCCCACTCAGCGGTTCGGCACACGTCCTACGACCGCGGTCCCCACCGACCCGCTGGGGACACGTCGTGCCGAGCAATTGCCCACTCACCGGATGACGCCCCCGCCCGAGCAGGCTGCGACTTACCGGGCGACACCACCTCCCACCGAACAGCCACCCACCCAGTGGGTGGCGCCACCTCCGCCTGAGGAGCCCCCCACTTACCGCGCCAATCTCTTCGCGGGCGGTGGGGATCAACCACCGGGATCGGGTCAGCAGCCTGTCATCGCGGACGAGCCCGCCGAACCTGGGCGGCCATGGTATCGACGCCGCCTCACCGTGATCGGCGCGCTGCTGGCCATCGTTGTGCTCGCGGCGGCCACCACGGTCGTTCTGTTGGTGGACCACGGGACGCCCACGGCTCACGCGGAGATCTTCCTGGAGCCGGCCACGTCGCCCGGCCAAAACCCTTTCACCCCACCGGTTTTCATACCACAGCCCCCGGCAACCAATCCGGGAACCGATCCGGCCGGTGCGCCGGTGCCCGACGGCGAGGTTCGAACGGTGCCCGCCGAGGAGCCTGGCCTGTACGGGGGCTCCCGCAATCTCGGCACCTGCGATTCCGAGCAGATGGTGTCCTTCCTTCGACAGAACCCTGACAAGGGACGCGCATGGGCGAGCGTCTTCAACATCACCCCAGAACAGATCCCGTCGTTTGTCGCGGAACTCACGCCTGTTGTGCTGCGCACCGACACGCGAGTCACCAATCACGGCTTCGAGAACGGGAAGGCGACGTCGCTTCAATCCGTGTTGCAGGCCGGAACTGCGGTATTGGTCAACAAGTTCGGTGCGCCACGGGTGCGCTGCGCGTGCGGTAACCCGCTGCTGGAGCCGATCGCCGTTTCCTCGGCGGTGTACTCCGATGCGCGGTGGGCGACGTTCTCACCGGAGTCGCTCAGTGTCGTCCGGGCAAGCTCGAATCCCATCGGCACGTTCGTTCTTTACGACGCCGCTACCGGGGCATTCTTCGGCCGACCGGTCGGCACGACTGGAGACAAGGACGTCGACGATCCACGCGCGGCGCCCCCGCCTCCGCCTCCGTCCACCGAATCGATTGCTCCCCCACCGCCAGTCACGCGTGAACCCACTTACACGCGGACGTACACGCCAACACCGACGACCACCTGGACACCACCGACGACCACTTACACGCCGCCAACGACGACGACGTGGACGGAGCCGACGACCACCTATACGCGACTAACAACCACCTACACGGAGCCGTCGACCACTTACTCGGCGCCGACGACGACTTACGCCCCGCCGCCGAGCACCTATCGTCAAACGCCTAGGTAGCCACTCGGGCCGGATATATGTAGTGCATGAGTTCGGCGCCCCGGGGGCCGTAAATCCCCCGATCGTCACCCTGCAACACCCAGTTGTGCTGCTGGTCGGCGCGAGCGGCGATCGCAGCGCAGTGACGCGCATAGGCGTTCGCGCGTTTGCGGTCCTCTCGAACGATGGCTCGGACGAGAAAGAAAAGGCCAACGAGCGCTGCCGCCCCGAGAATCCACCAGATGAACTTGATGACGATCGCAATCAATAGCAGCAAGCCAAACACTGCACCGAACCCACCACCTGAGTTCGAACTAGACCGACGCCTGGAAGCCATCATGCTCGCGGACGATACGCGGCCCGTCCGACAAGAAACGGCGCTCGCATCGCCGCGTCTACGCCGCTTTCTCGTGGCGCAACTCGCATTCACTGATCAGGGCCAACTGGCCCTTGGCGAGCGCAACCTCGGCGCTGGTCGGCAACATGGCCGCTGCGCGCAGGGTCGCCAGCTCGGCTCTCAGGTTGTGGATCTGTTGGTCTTGCGCGGCGATGATGGCGCTGGTGGTGCCAAGTTGACGCTCACGATCAGCTAATCGGGCTTCCGCTCGCTGGCGGCGTTGCTCGGAAATCTGAAGTGCGGCGCGGAGTTCGTCGATCTGGGCGCCTGGTGTGAGTTGTTGCATTACGCGGCCACCGCTTTCACGCACAGACGGCACTTGGGCGCTTCCCGCCGCGGGCATTCCGCATGCCGTTGGAGTTGGGGCAGGGGATGACCCGCTCGCATCGCGGCGGCGTAGGTCGACTCGTGGGCGGCGACGGCCTCACCGTGGGTCATGATGTGTTCCTTTCTCTGGTCGCGGCTCCGTGTACTGCGCTCAGAGGTAGGAGTCGTTACCGCGTGTGCTGTGACACTTTTCTGGAACCTCCTTGGAATTTTCTTGGACGCCTCCTCAGCGGGACGGCCGACGTCGAAGGGGCGTCATGCCAACCACGGTCCGAGCACCTTCTCCGGCGCCACAGTCTCACGAAAGTTGATAGCGCCCGCGCTATCAACTTTGCGGGGGATTAGTGCTCTCCATCTCTTCGTCCGTGGCGACGACGGCTTGGTCCGCAGCGGACTCGGAGCAGGTCGCGCTGCTCCAGGGTCTCCGGGCAGGATTCGTCGCCCTTGCAGGTCCCTGCCCGGAGCTCTGCGATGCGGGCGATCGTGGACTCGTAGTCCAGTCCGTCGTCGGCGAGCAGGCAGCCGATCACCGTCGATGTGCGACCTTTGCCTCCCCAGCAGTGGACGTATACGAGCCGCCCTGCGTCCATCTCGGTCCGTATGCGGGCCAGGATGCGTTCATAGCCCTCCTGGTCGATGACGCCCATGTCAGGAATCGGATGCGAGAAGCGACGAACGGTTCGTCCAGCCTTCTCGGCCGTGGCGCGCAACAACTCCTCGTAAGGGGCAAGGGGGTCATCGTCGGTCGTCAGATCCACGATCGAGTCGACGCCGGCGTCCACG
Source organism: uncultured Actinomycetota bacterium (assembly GCA_963744085.1). Taxonomy (GTDB): domain Bacteria; phylum Actinomycetota; class Actinomycetes; order Mycobacteriales; family Mycobacteriaceae; genus Mycobacterium. The sequence goes on along the minus strand of CAVUSK010000002.1, from coordinate 146,347 downwards.
AGTAGGCGCATCTTTTCCGCCGCCTTCTCGGGCGCCTTCGAACTCGGGTACTCACCGGCGAGCAACTGATCCGGTATGACCCACCAGGCGTGCAGGATCTCGTCGTGCGGCCAGTTTCCGACCGTCACTGCCGGGCGCTTTCGCGGATTCCCAACCGCCACGCCAAGTCTCGACCGCCCACCTCGCGGATGAAGGTGGGATCACCGCACACCACCAACTGGTCCCGGGCTCGGGACAAGCCCACGTACAACCGCTCGCGTGAGCGTTCGCGAGGCTCCGATTCGTTAAGTACTAGCACCACTGCTCGACGCTCGAGCCCCTTGAAGCCGAGGACGTGGCCGTAGAAAACCTGGTCGGCGTCCCAGAAGCTTTCCCAATACGCCTCGTTGCCTCCGCGCTGACGTTCGACCTGTTCGGGGTGGCGACTACCCGTCGTCATCAGCGCGACGTCTTCAGGACGCCAGCCCTCATCGAGCAACGCCTCGACTTCGTCGTCACCAATACCAAGGGCGTCTGCCGCGGAGCACACGACAAACCGCACCGCGGGACCGTCACCACCTAGGAAGCGCATCGGGTGGTCGACCAACGGCTGGAAGGCCGTGGCGATCTGGCGTGTGTTACGGAGATTGTGGTCGAGGACAAGCGGTACCAACGGCACTGGCGGGGAGCCGTGGCGATCGAATACTCGCTGGCCCTCGTCGCTGAACAAGTAGATGCCACTTGTCTCTTCGTCGCGAAGTGACGTAAGCAGCGGTTCCCACCACGCGTCGGCGAAGTCTTGCGCCTCATCGATCACGATCGCGTCGAAGCGGTGCCCCGGCGGCAGCTCCGCCGCGAGTTCGGCCATCCGCCGCGGGAGTTCCTCCTCCCAGAACTCTGCGGTCTCGGCGGTCCGCTCAGCCTCGTCTGGCCCTTCGGGCGCACCCCACATCTTGCCCAACGCATGGAACTCGCCAACGTAGGCGGGTCTCTTGCGCATCGACCAGCCGGCGGTGATCCGCTTGAGATACGACGCGAGCCCGTGGGAGTAGCAGACTAAGGCAACGCGCTTGCCTGCCGCCACGAGGCGACGGGCCTGTTCAAGAGCCATGAACGTCTTGCCGCTGCCGGCACCACCCCGGACCTCGACACGGTTGAGCATCCGGATGGCGTCGAGGATCACCGCTTGGTGCTCGGTGAGAATGTCTGCTGCGTCCTCGTTTTCGAGTGCCCGGGCGACGATGTCGCGCTGCGGCAGACCCCGGCCGCTCAATGCGACGTCGAGCTGATCGATGCCCGTCGGCGTAATCAGTGGCCGTTCGATCTGTTGCTGCGTGAGCACATCTCGAAGTCGAGTCGCCAAGTTGGGCAGATCCGTTCTGTCACTGACTTTCCAGCGCGGGCACTCTGGTAGCGCGAAGTCGGGCGGTAGCTCGGTGTTTGGCAGCACGATGGCGTGATCCCACCGCAAGCGTCCCTGGGTCCATCGCGGGTCGTTCTCGACGAAATCCCTTAGCGCATAGCACGCCTCGCGGGACTGACGAACGGGATCAATGTCGACGTCCTGACCGCCGCGGCGCTGTCGCCAGCTCCGACCGTCGTGCCACACCTCTCCGCCCTTGACCTCGATGCAGATCACCCCCGCGCCCGCGATGGCCACGACGAAGTCGATCTCGTGGTCCTTCAGGTGGTCGGTGACACGCTTGCCCGGGATGAGAAGGGCGTCGTCGCCTAATTGCTCCACCAGCAGCTCCCACACCCGCCGCTCTGCGCTGTTCGCAAAGCGGGGCTTGTCGGCGAGGGTGATGGGCATTAGGCCTTGACGCGCTCCTCAAGCTCGTCGAGCGTGCGCCGGAGCTCCTCGACGAGCCAGCTGGCGGTTCGGCGTTGGTAGACGTCCAGGAGCGAGCGGTAGTACCAGAGGTGATCATTCGGATCGTGGACGCTGAACCGCTGCCACAGCTCGTCGCGCCGGTCGCGGAAGTCACGCAGAATGGCGCGGGCGTTGTCGACCTTGTCGGCGAGCGAGACGAGGATCGTCTCGTCAGAGGCATCGCCGAGATGCTCGATGTAGCGGATCTTCCGTTCGCGCCAAGGCGGTTTCGGGTCTTCGAAGGTGTCGCTGCATTCGTCGACGATGCGCGCGACGTAGTCGCCGAAGCGCTCACGGATCTCGGCGAGCGTCTGCTCGCCGCCCTGGTCTTCGGCAGCGTCGTGCAGAAGCGCGGCGATGGCTTGGGTCTCCGAGCCATCGGCCTCGATCACGAGACCGGCCACCGACAGCAGGTGGCCGATGTACGGGATGTCGCCGCCCTTGCGGGTCTGCGTGTGATGCTTCTCGGCCGCGTATGTCAGCGCGTCATGGAACCTCTCGGTGAGGCGTGGTGCGGTGGTCTTGGCTGGCATATCGTCCTCCCTTCGACAAGCCGCTTACACCTCACTGTGGCACAGGGGTATGACATCAAGGTTGAAAGGATTCCGGCGCGTGCTGCCCTGGTCGCTCGTGGGTATCGACGGCCTGGCCAATCTGGTGCTGACATGTCCGCGCTGCAATGACGACAAGCGGAACTCGCTTCCCGCGTTGGCCATTGTGGATCGGGTCCTCGAACGCGATCGCAACGTGCTGGAAGAGATTGCCGCAGAACTCGAGTGGCCGGCGCAGCGGAACCGTGTCGTGGCCGTCGCGCGGGGTCTTTATCGAGGCCAACCGGCAGGCGTACCGACCGTTGTCCGGCTATCACGAGACCACAGCCCTCGACATCAGCTATCCACGCTGGTGAATCCAGGTCGAGACCCAGCTTCGGCTCACTAGCCCAAGGGCCGTTCGCCCCATCCGGGCCGCAGGGGTGGCAGGTCGCTCAGGCCGCGGTTAGGCGGCTCATCGTCCTCTCCTTCGTCGTCTGCCCAACGGCGTCCGTATTGGTCAGGAATCATTCCCCAGCCCCAATACGTCAACGGGCCGCTCGGCGCGATCCCCAGCTCCTCATCCGGATCGATTCGCTCCGACGCGACGGTGCACAGATGCGTCCAGCTGTCCCCGAAGTCGAACTCGTAAACGAACTGCTCACCCAAAGTCAGTGTGGACAGCTTGGTGACGGCACCGTCGAGGATTTCGTCACCGAAGTCGTCCGGGTCGGGCTGCCCGATTCGGCGACCGTCGGCGAGCTCGAACTGCCACAGATGTGCGCGATCCCAGCGGGCGAACGCGGTATCGATCGCATCGGCCAGCTGGCTGAACCGATGCGCTCCCGCGGCGGCGAAGATCCGTCCCGGCCGAGGCCAACACTGCTCACCACGACCACCGACCAGGTCCACTCGAATCGACAACCAAGTCCGTGCCACCAGTGCCTCTACTCCCCTTTCTCGATTGCTACACAACGACTTTAGGGGTTGTAGGCGGCGGCGACGTCCGTGTGAGCGAAATCGTCGCCCACAAAGAGCAACGGCTCGCCCGTCACGACAGCCAGGGCATAGGAGACGCAGTCGGCGAGGTTCAATGCTGCCGGGTGACCGCTGCCTCGTCCGAAATCCCGATACGCTCGACTCGCGATTCCGGCTTGAGCAGAGTCGAACGACACCACCTCGATCTCCCACACGTCAAGCAAGCGCTCTACGCGCCGCTGGTCCTCGGGGCGGAGCCGACGAGTGAGAACGGCATTGAGTTCCACTGCTGTGGCGGCTGACAACTTGAGATCGGTTGCCGACGAGAGGATCTCAACAAGCGGTTCAGCATCGGCTTCATCGAGCAAGATTGCGACGATTGCCGACGTATCGACGATCACGCGGGCAGGCCGGTGTCGTCGTAAATATAGCGCTCGGCCGCCTCTAGTCCGGATCGCTCGGTCGAAGTGAGCGAGCGGCGGAGCTCCTCGAGGATCTGCCGCGCATGCGACTGCTTCACGTCGCTGCGATGCGAACTACCGCCATCCGACTCTTCCTTGTCCAGTTCGGTCAACCTCGACCGAACGGCGTCCTCGATCGCGCCGGTCTGGGTCAAGCCGGTTCGCTTGGCAAGCTCGCGCACCAGAGCCGTGATGCGTTCGTTCTTGATATTGAGGCCCACGGTAGAAAGATACTTCAATATGGTAGATCGTCTACCATACGAATGCCGGCGCCGTGACCCGAATCGTCGCGAGCAACTAGACAACTAGAACAGGCCAACGCCATGTCGGTGCGGTCTCCTATCGTGGCAAACGATGGCACTTCATCTTCACCGTGCCGAGCGCACCGACCTCCTTGCTGACGGGCTCGGCGCGCTGCTGTCCGACCCGCTCCCCGACCCCTTCGCCGAGGAGCTCGTCATTGTGCCGGCCAAGGGGGTCGAGCGATGGCTGAGCCAGCGGCTCTCGCGCATCCTCGGCCGAGGTGACGGTGCAGACGGCGTCTGCGCCGGCATCGCGTTCCGCAACCCGCACTCGCTGATCGCGGAGATCACCGGGACCGTCGACGACGATCCGTGGGCATCCGACGCGCTGGTCTGGCCGCTGCTCGAGGTGATCGACGAGACCCTCGACGAACCGTGGTGCCGAACGCTCGCCACCCACCTCGGCCACTTCGAGCAGGGCGAAGAGAAGGAGCTGCGCCAAGGCCGCCGCTACGCGGTCGCGCGCCGGCTCGCGGGACTCTACGCCTCCTACGCCCGTCAGCGGCCGCAGCTGCTGGTCAACTGGCTCGACGGCAAGACCGACGGACTCGACGCCGACCTGCAGTGGCAGCCCGAACTCTGGCGGATACTCGCCGGTCGCATGGACGCCGACCCACCACACATCCGGCATCAGAAAACCGTTGCACGGCTACAGGAATCGCCGACCGACCTGCCGGAGCGCCTCTCGCTCTTCGGACACACCCGGCTGGCGGCCACCGACATCGAACTGCTCGACGCACTCGCCACGCACCATGACCTTCACCTATGGCTGCCCCATCCCAGCGACCACCTCTGGCATTGCCTCGCCGACGTACACGGCCCTATCCCCCGCCGCGACGACACCAGCCACCGCGAGGTCGGCCACCCGCTGCTCGCTACCCTCGGCCGTGACCTCCGCGAGCTGCAGCGCGCACTGCCGAGCGCGCGGACCGACGAATACCTCGGCCGAACAACCAGATCCGACACGCTGCTCGGCTGGCTGCAGTCGGACATCTCCGCGAACGCAATCAGGCCGGATGGCCGAAAGCACACCAAAGAGGACCGCTCAGTCCAGGTGCACAGCTGCCACGGCGCCGCCCGACAGATCGACGTGCTGCGCGAGGTGCTTCTCGGGCTGCTGCAAGATGACCCCACGCTGGAGCCGCGCGACATCCTCGTCATGTGCCCGGACATCGAAACCTACGCGCCGCTGATCGTCGCGGGCTTCGGGCTCGGTGACGTCGTGCACGGCGCGCATCCCGCCCATCGCTTGCGAGTCAAGCTCGCCGACCGCGCGCTCACCCAGACCAACCCGCTGCTCGGTCTCGCGTCGCAACTGCTCGCGCTGGCCGGCGGTCGCGCCACCGCTAGCGAGGTGCTGAACCTTGCCGAGGCTCCGCCCGTGCGGGCGCAGTTCGGCTTCACCGACGACGACCTCGACGCGATCGGCGGCTGGGTGCGCGAGGCCAACATCCGGTGGGGTTTCGACCGCGCGCACCGTCACCCGTACGGCGTCGACTTCGTCCAGAACACATGGCAATTCGGCGTTGACCGGGTGTTGGCCGGGGTGGCGATGTCTGACGACTCGCATGCCTGGCTGGACACCACATTGCCGCTCGACGACGTCAGCAGCAACCGCGTCGAACTGGCCGGCCGACTGGCCGAGTACGTCAAGCGGCTACACGATGTCGTCAAATCCCTCACCGGCGCAAGGCCGCTCACCGAGTGGTTGACAGCGCTCAGCACGGGCATCACTCTGCTGGCCCACGTTCCCGATGCCGACGTCTGGCAGGCCAGCCAGATGGAGCGCGAATTCAACGAGGTGCTCTCCACGGCCGGCGCGCGAGTAGAGGCGATGCTGCGGCTGCCCGATGTCAAGGCTCTGCTCAGTCGCCACCTCGCCGGCCGGCCCACCCGCGCCAACTTTCGCACCGGGACCCTGACCGTCTGCACGATGGTGCCGATGCGCTCGGTGCCGCACCGGGTGGTGTGTCTCGTCGGTCTCGACGACGGAGTGTTCCCGCGGCTTGGCGTGGTCGATGGTGACGACGTGCTGGCCCGCGACCCGACGACCGGCGAACGCGACATTCGTTCCGAGGACAGGCAATTGCTGCTCGACGCCATCGGCGCGGCCACCGACAAGCTGGTGATCACGTACACCGGCGCCAACGAATACTCCGGGCAACGCAAACCACCCGCGGTTCCACTCGTCGAGTTGCTCGACACGCTCGACATCACCACCACGGACAAGGTCCGCGACACCGTCCTCATCGAACATCCGTTGCAGCCGTTCGATATTCGCAATGTCACTCCCGGCAAGCTCGGAATGCCCGCTGACGAACCGTTCACCTTCGACCCGACGGCACTCACCGCCGCCAAGGCCGCGGCAGACCAGCGCGCGTTCCGTCCACCACTGCTAACGGCGCCTCTCCCGCCTCCGCCGGCGGACGATGTGGCCCTCGAAGACCTGATCGGCTTCTTCAAGGACCCAGTCAAAGGGTTCTTCCGCGCGCTCGACTACACGCTGCCGTGGGACGTCGACGGCGTCGAGGATGCGATGCCCGTCGAGATCGACGCGCTGCAGGAGTGGAAGGTCGGCGACCGCATGCTCGACGACATGCTGCGCGGCATGGACCCCGAAGAGGCGCAGCAGGCGGAGTGGCGACGCGGCTCGCTGCCGCCGGGACGGCTCGGCTGGCGCAAGGCCCAGGAGCTGCGCGACCAGGCCGACGGGCTCGCCGCCGCGGCACGCCGGCACCGCACCCAGGAACCGCAGGCCTACGACGTCGACATCGACCTCGGCTCCGGTCGCCGCGTCACCGGCACGGTGCCGAAGGTCTACGGTGACCGACTGGTGGCGGTCACATACTCCAAACTCGACGGCCGGCACCTGCTGGAGTCGTGGATTCGCTTGGTGGCGTTGACGGCTCACTATCCCGATGGGAAATGGGCGGCCGTGTGCATCGGTCGGCCCAAGCGCCGCGGCAACCCGAAGGAGCGTCTGCTCGGCACGCCGCACGAACCGGCGGTCGACGTGCTGGGCGATCTGGTCGCAATGTACGACGCGGGACGACGTGAGCCGATTCCGTTGCCGCTCAAGACGTCCTACGCGTGGGCCGATGCGCGTTACAACCGTACCGACCCGATCCGCGAAGCCGGCTTCCGGTGGCGGTACGAGAAGGAGGAACCACCGCACGTTCGTGTATGGGGTCACGACGCCCCTCTCGACGTTCTGCTACAGCCGGTGCCGCCCGGTGAAGAACGCGAAGGCGAAACCACGCGACTCGGCGCGTTCGCCGCGCGGTTGTGGCTGCCCATGCTGCTGGCCGAGAAGGACCCGGACTGATGGACACCTTCGACCTCCTCGGCCCATTGCCCGACCCGAAGTCCACGACGGTGCTGGAAGCCAGCGCCGGCACCGGAAAGACATTCGCGCTCGCGGGGCTGGTGACTCGCTACATCGCGGAAGGCGCGGCAACGCTGGACCAGATGCTGCTCATCACGTTCGGCCGGGCTGCCAGCCAGGAACTGCGCGAGCGGGTGCGCTGCCAGATCCTCGACGCACTGGTGGCGTTCGACGACCCGTCGACCGTTGGCGACAACCAGCTCGTCGCGCACCTGCTCGAAGGCACACCCGACGAGTTGCGCGAGCGTAAGCAACGATTGCGAGACGCGCTGGCCGGTTTCGACGCCGCGACCATCGCCACCATCCACCAGTTTTGTCAGCTGGTCCTGAAATCGCTTGGCGTGGCGGGTGATACGGACGCCGGGGTGACACTGGTCGAGAGCCTCGACGATGTGGTAACCGAGATCGTCGACGACCTCTACCTCGGGCACTTCGGGCAGCAGCGCGACGACCCGGTGCTCACCCGCGAACAGGCACTGGAGCTGGCCCGCGAGGTCGTCGGGAACCCGGGCGCCGAGTTGCGGCCGCTGAACCCGCCGCCCGGTTCGGAGGCCGCGGTCCGCGTCGACTTCGCCAACGCCGTGTGCGCGGAGTTGGAGTGCCGCAAACGCAAACTCGGCATCCTCGGCTACGACGACCTGCTGAGCCGGCTGGCCGACGCATTGGAGGCCGACGACTCCGCCGCCCGCGCACGCATGCACCGGCGGTGGTCGATCGTGATGGTCGACGAGTTCCAGGACACCGACCCCGTGCAGTGGCAGGTGATCGACCGGGCTTTCAACGGCCGGTCCACGCTGATTCTGATCGGCGACCCGAAGCAGGCGATCTACGCGTTCCGCGGCGGCGACATCGTCACGTACTTGCACGCTGCGAGCACCGCCGGTGAGCGGCAGACGCTGGGCACCAACTGGCGCAGCGACGAAATGCTTGTCGACAGCCTGCAGGCCGTGCTGCGCGACGCCCAACTGGGTGACGCCGACATCGTCGTGCGTCCGGTGGAGGCGCACAACACGGGGCATCGGCTCGCCGGGGCGCCGCACAACGAGCCGTTCCGGCTGCGGGTGGTGTCACGGGACACGTTCGGCACCCGCGGCGATCGCGTCATCCCGATCGACAAGCTGCGCCCGCACATCGGTGCGGACCTGGCCGCCGACATCGCCGCCTTGCTGGCCAGCGAGGCCACGTTCTGTGGGAAACCGCTTCAGGCCCGCGATATCGCGGTGATCGTCGAGACGCACAAGGACGCCCGCGCCTGCTTCGACGCGCTGGCCGCGGCCGACATCCCCGCCGTCTACACCGGCGACTCGGACGTGTTCGGCTCGCAGGCCGCCGATGACTGGCTGTGCCTGTTGGAGGCGTTCGACCAGCCGCACCGCTCGGGGCTCGTCCGCGCCGCGGCGACCACCATGTTTTTCGGTCACACCGCCGAAAGCCTTGCGGCAGAGGGCGATGCGTTGACCGACCGCATTGCCGACACACTGCGTGAGTGGGCCGACCATGCGCGCCTACGCGGTGTCGCGGCGGTGTTTGAGGCGGCGCAGTTGACGGGAATGAGCCGGCGGGTGTTGTCGTGGCACAACGGCGAACGGCACATGACCGACATGACGCACCTGACGCAGGTCCTGCACGACACCGCCCACCGCGAGCACTACAGCCTGCCGGCGCTGCGCGATTGGCTGCGCACCCAACGCGAAGAACCAAGCGGCGCTACCGAACGCAACCGACGGCTCGACAGCGATGCGGCCGCGGTGCAGATCATGACGGTGTGGGTTAGCAAGGGCCTGCAGTACCCGATCGTGTATCTGCCATTCGCGTTCAACCGCAATATCCAGACGCGCGACGAGGTGCTGTTCCACGACGGCGGCGTGCGCTGCCTTCACCTCGGCGGCGAGGACAGCCCCGACTACACCACCGTGGAACAGCTCGGCCGCCGCGAGGCCGCCAGCGACGACATTCGGCTGACCTACGTCGCGCTGACGCGGGCGCAGTCGCAGGTGGTGACGTGGTGGGCGCCGTCGTGGGATGAGCCCAACGGCGGGTTGTCGCGGCTGTTGCGGGGCAGGCAGCCCGGCGACCCGGTGGTGCCGGATCGCTGTGACCCGGCGAAAATCGATGACGCCGATGCGATGGCTCGGCTGCGGGCGTGGGCCCAGCGCCGTGGGCCGGTTCTTGAAGAGAGTGTCGTGGCTTCGCCTGCCGAGGTCGAGTTGCCCAGTACTCCTTCGGATCTCGCTGTGCGACACTTCCATCGGCATATCGACACGTCTTGGCGGCGGACGTCGTATTCGGGGCTCATCCGCGCTGCCGAGTCGGCCGGGGTGTCCAGCGAGCCCGAGGTCGTTGAGCTCGACGACGAGGTCGGCGACGTCCCGGTGCACGAGACATCCGAGGTGGGCGCCGAGGTGCCCTCACCGATGTCGGACCTGCCGACCGGTGCGAAGTTCGGCACGCTCGTGCATGCGGCGCTGGAGACGGCCGATCCGTTCGCCACCGACCTTGCGGGTGAGCTGGAGGCGCAGATTCGCGAACACTCGGTGTGGTGGCCGGTCGATGTGGCACCCGACGTCCTGGCGGCGGCGATGGTGCCGATGCACGACACACCCCTCGGTCCGCTGGCGCCCGGAATGACGCTGCGTCAGATCGGGTTGGGAGATCGGTTGCGGGAGATGGAGTTCGAATTCCCGCTGGGCGGCGGTCAATTGTCAGGTATCGGGGTTCTGCTGGCGGAACACTTACCGGGCGACGATCCGCTGGTGTCGTATGCCGAGCGGTTATCGGGGGGTGCCCTCGGCGGGCAGTCGCTGCTCGGTTACCTCACCGGGTCCGTGGATGCCGTGCTGCGAGTCGGTGACCGCTACTTGGTGGTCGACTACAAGACGAACTGGCTCGGCGAGCTGGAGAAGCCGCTGACAGCCGCCGACTACGCACGGCCACGGCTGGTCGAGGCGATGCTGCATTCGGACTACCCGCTGCAGGCATTGCTCTATTGCGTTGTGCTGCATCGCTTTCTGCGGTGGCGGGTGCCCGCCTACTCGCCGGAGCGGCATCTGGGTGGGGTGTTGTATCTGTTTGTGCGTGGGATGTGCGGGCCGTCGACGCCGGCGGTCGACGGGCATCCCGCAGGGGTGTTCAGCTGGGAGCCGCCTGCACCGTTGATCGTGGCGGTGTCGGATCTCCTCGACGTGGGCGTGGTGGCGGCGTGAGGGTCGAGGCGGTCGCGACGGCCGGATTACTCGGCGCGTTCAACGATGCGGGCGTATTCGAGGCGTCGGATGTCCACGTCGCGCGGCGACTGACCGCAATGGCCAAGGAGTCCGACCAGTCGGTGGCATTGGCGGTGGCGTTCGCGGTGCGGGCGTTGCGTGGCGGGTCGGTGTGCGTGGATCTGCAGTCGATTGCTCCGCAGGTGGGGCTGCCGGAGCTGCCGTGGCCGTCGCCGGATGAGTGGCTGGCGGCTGTGCGGGCAAGTCCCTTGGTGGGCACGCCGCCGGTGCTGCGGCTGTTCGACGACCTGCTCTACCTCGACCGGTACTGGCACGAGGAGCAACAGGTGTGCCACGACGTGCGGGCGCTGTTGTCGTCGTCGTTGTCCGGTGCGGTGCCGAACCTCGATCGCCTGTTTCCCGCTGGATGGGAAGAGCAGCGCGAAGCGGCAAAGGTGGCTCTGTCGCAGTCGCTTACGGTGCTGACCGGCGGCCCGGGCACCGGGAAGACGACGACGGTGGCGCGGCTGTTGGCGCTGCTGGCGGAGCAGGCGTCGCTGGCCGGCAAGCCGCCACTGAGGATCGCTTTGGCGGCGCCGACGGGCAAGGCGGCCGCGCGGTTGCTCGAGGCGGTGCAGTTGGAGGTCAACAAGCTGGACGCGGTCGACCGTGACCGGCTGCCGGAGCTGTCGGCGTCGACATTGCATCGGCTGCTGCGGTCGCGGCCGGACAACTCGTCGCGGTTCCGCCACCATCGGGAGAACAGGCTGCCGCACGACGTGATCGTCGTCGACGAAACGTCGATGGTGTCGCTGACCTTGATGGCGCGGCTGTTGGAGGCCGTGCGCCCGGACAGTCGGTTACTACTGGTGGGCGATGCGGATCAGCTGGCGTCGGTGGAAGCGGGTGCGGTGCTGGCCGATCTGGTCGACGGCCTGGGCGGTCGCGAGGATGCGCGGATTGCGGCGTTGACGACGTCGCATCGGTTCGGGGAGTCGATTGGGGCGTTGGCGTCGGCAATTCGCGACGGCGACGCCGATCAGGTGATCGAGGTGCTGCACGCGGGTGGCGAGCACATCGAGTGGATCGACACCGAGGATCCGGGCGAGCTGCTGCGGAAAGTGCTTCTCCCGCACGCGTTGCGGTTGCGGGAAGCGGCGATCCTCGGTGATTCAGCGGTAGCCTTGGCGACTTTGGAGGAGCATCGGCTGCTGTGCGCGCACCGGCGGGGACCGTATGGGGTGCGGTACTGGAATCGGCAGGTCGAACACTGGCTGACGGAGGCAACGGGAGAGCCGATCTGGTCGGACTGGTATGCCGGCCGGCCGGTGCTGGTCACGGCGAACGACTATGGGCTGGGCCTGTACAACGGCGACACGGGCGTGACGGTCGTCAGGGATGGTGTGCTGTGCGCGGTCGTCGCGGCGGGCGCCGGGCCTGTCGAGTTCGCGACCAGCCGGCTGGCCGACGTGGAGACGATGCACGCAATGACGATCCACAAAAGCCAGGGAAGCCAGGCCAACGAGGTCACTGTCCTGCTGCCGCCGGAAGACTCCCGGCTGCTGACGCGCGAGCTGGTCTATACGGCTGCGACGCGGGCGAAGGCGCGCGTGCGAATTGTGGGCTCAGATATGTCGGTCCGAGCGGCCGTTGAGCGACGTGCAGTGCGGGCAAGTGGGTTGCGGCAGCGGCTCAACAGCTCGGACGGATGACGCTGCCGCTACCCGTCGCGATGTCGGAGGCCTGTGCCACCATCCCTGCCATGCAGCACGACTGGTTCGAGAGCCTCACGGGTTTCCGGGAAGAAAGCTATGACTCCATCCGCAGATCTCGTCATCCGTCCCTTCGCTGCGAGGACGCATGGCGGTTGCAGTTGCCTTCGGCGGCAGTTGCTGGCTAATCCCAGATTTACCCATTTTCCGGAAGGGTGATACGAGCGCCCCGTCGCTCAGAACTGGTCACGGAGCCGCTCAACGAGTTTGACCATCCGCCCATGGTGTGACCCGCGCCAATAGATCCGGCCGCACTCCGCGCAGCGGCTGAAATCGGTGTAGTACCGGCGGGTCAACGGCTCGAGGCGATCGATCACCTCTTCCTTCGACACGGCGACCAGTTGTCCGTTGCACCGCAGACAGCGGGTAAACGGCGCGACCCGTTCACTCAGATCCAGACGCCGTATCACTTCGAGCGCCTGCGCTTTTGGATCGTCGGAGTGAACGAACACGCCGTGTGTGACGACGCGGCGCTTCAACAGGGCACGGTCTCGGGTCAGCAAGATGCGCCGCTGGGCAAGGCTGATATCAACCAGGGTCTCGTCGTTTGCGTCACTTGACCACCACACGTCGAACCCGAGCATTCGTAGCAGCCACGCCAGTCGACCAAGGTTGACGTCGACCACGAACCGCGAATCACGCAGTGGCACCGGACGCAGCCGGGCCGTCGAACCGATGTCGAGCGCTTCGAACATCGGATACGCGGCGATGCGGTCGCCCGGAGCCGGGCGGTGCGCGAAGTCCACGGTAGTCCCGTTCACCACGATGAGGTCCACCTCGGTGTGCGGGATGCCCATCGCCTCCAAGACGTCCTTGACCGTCTGATGGGCCCGAAACGGCCGGCGCACCGTCGCACCACGCGACTCGGGCGTCAAGAACTCGTTGAGCTCGGCGTACGTCCGCACGTCCACGTGGCCGGCCATTCCTCATGGTCTCCCCGCGGGTTCGCGAGCCGCAATCTTGATGCGCACGGATCACCTTCACGCTAGCCGACGGAGGCCCGCCCCCTGATTCACATCCGAGTGTGCTTCCGTTCCCGTTCGGTGTTAACTCGAATCGACCGTTGGCTCTCCCGGCGTGCGGCGCGCGACAGTCGCGTCCATGGCTTCACGCAGTGCGGGTATCTCGTCGAGCAAGCGGGCGAGATCGTCGCGCTTGATACGCAACACCTCGGCCGGCCCGGTCGTCGTTACGGTCGCATTACGCAGTTTCCCGCGGCGGAGCACAGATTCGCCGATCACCTCACCCGGCCCCACCACGGCAATGCGGTCCCGGCCGACATACACTCCTGCCTCCCCGCTGAGCAGGATGTAGCCGGCGTCCGCCGGCGTCTGCTCATGAATCAGCGGCCACGGCCTGGACGTCGAAGTGCGCTGTGCTGCTTGGACGAGATGCTCCAGGTCGTCGTCCGAGAAATTGTCGAATGCGGTGAACTCCCGTAGCCGACGGGCGTCTTCCCTGCTTCCCTTCGCATCGGCGTTCATAGTGGGCTCCTGACTCGCGATGTGACCCGGACATCGAGGAGCCTAGCGAATAGTCGTTGTCTGCAAATCCGAACGGGCGCCGGATCTCGCCCGGTGCTAATTCGGATCAACGCGCCTTCGACAACTTGCTCGACGCAGTAGTGCGATGCCAACACGCGCCTGCTGCCGGACGACGACCCGCGTGAGATCGCCGGACCGACGTGGTCGCTGCTGCTCGCACCCGATCTTTAACAATGACGAAGTTCGCCCGGTTCCCCACGTCGCCTCCTTTGGCCTGTTGACGCGATCGCGGACCTCGCGTCAATTAAGCCGAGTGTCCGCCTGGGGTCCGAATGGCGCAGTGCCGACCGCACCCATCACCTCGGCCCACACCGGTTGCTAGTCGGAGGTGATTGACGCCGTCATCCCGGCCACGAGGCACGTCGGCGTCTGAGCCCCTGCCGCCGAGCCCGATGGGACGCGTCGGAACGATCGGACACGGATACGCGCACCGCGGCGCGGCACCAAGGTGACGTGCTTGACCTTCTGCCGTTCGTCCGCTGCCGTAGTTGTGCTCAACTCGACACGTCGCAGGATCTCCCGTAGCACGACACGCATCTCGACCATCGCGAAGGTGGCACCGAGACAGCGGCGGTTGCCGCCTCCGAACGGCAACCACGTCGCCGGGCTCAGCGCGGCGCCGAGCATCCGGTCCGGGTCGAACCGATCCGGATCCAGGTACACCGTGGCGCTAGCGTGCACCAGCCCGATCCCCGGGACCACCATCACCCCGGCCGGCAACCGGTAACCGGCCAGCTCGATCGGCTCGGTCAGCACCCGGCCCACGTCGAACACCACCGGACGGATCCGCAGCGTCTCCTTCACCACCGCGTCGAGGTACTCATCACCGGCCGAATCGCCCGCCGCGCTCGCGTCGGCCGCCCGCACCGCCTTGGCCAGGACGGCCGGGTGCCGGGTCAGACGTTCCAGTGCCCACGACAGCCCGGTGGCGGTGGTGTCGTGCCCGGCCACTAGCAGCGTCATCAGCTGATCGCGCAGTTCAGCGTCGGTCATCGCGCGCCCGTCATCGCCGGCCCGGATCAGCATCGCCAAAACGTCGGTGCGCTCGGCCAATTCGGGATCGGCACGTCGCTCGGCGATCTCGGCATTCAGCAGCTGGTCGGCTTCGTCTATGCACCGACGCAACCCCCGCCATGGGCGCCGGCGCTGCAGGTTCGGGTTCGCCATGGCCAGCGTCTCAAACGGACCCACGTTCAATAACCGCGGCATGACCTCGCGCAGCGCGGCCAGCCGGGCCGGATCGCTGGCCCCGATGACCGTCCGCAGAATCACCTCGAGCGTGATCTCCGACATCTTCGGCGCCACCGCGAATCGTCTACCCACCGGCCATTTTTCGATGTTCTCCACCGCGACCTCCGCCATCACCGCCGCCTGCCGGGCAACCGCGTCGCGATGGAACGGCGCCATCATCAGACGACGCCGGTCCCGATGCACGTCGTCGTCGATCACCAACACCGAACTGTCGCCGATCAGTCCGCTCAACATCGAATTCGCTTCGCCCGCATGGTAAATGCTCGGGTCGCCCGCGAACACATTCTTGATGTCGACGGGATCGGCCAGATACACCATCGTGCCCACCGACGAGACCCGCAGCGTGAACACGCTACCGTAGCGGCGATGACACGCGGCCACAAACCGCGGCCAAAAGCGCAACAACAACGCCGCCTGCACCGAGCGGGGAAGTCGGGGCCCCGGCGGCAGCACGGCCGGCACGCTTTCGCTCATACACACCAGCCTACGATCCGAGGCACCCATCATCCGTCCCAGAGTCCGACTCGCGTGGGCACCACGCCACCATCTGGTCAGGCGCGATCTTCGACGACTACTTCGCGATCGCGATAAGCGCGCCGGGCCGAAGCCACTGCATGATCTTCACCAGAGTGGAGTCGCCGATCGCCACGCAGCCCGCGGTGGGACCACCGTCCGTGGTGTGCAGGAAGAACGCGCCACCGTTGCCCGGGATGCGGGCCTTGTTGACGCCCATCACCACCGCATGGGCGTACTGCGGGATGTCGAGGTTCTCGGTGCCGCTGTCCGGCGACGTGTTGAAGGGGCACTGCTCCTTCTTGCACACCTGCATGGTGTTGTAGGTCGGGCTCGTCATATCGCCATCCCACCAGTGGTCGGGTCCGACCTGGACGTACTGCAGGCCCCCGCCGGGATTCGGCGCCGTGCCGAACGTGAAGTCGAGTGTGAAGATGCCCATTGGGGTGGCCATGTCGCCGTCATGGGTTTCGGGGGCCATACCGTTCGCGCCGACGTGGGCGGGGATTGCGACATTGATCGGTTGCCATCCGGCAGCGGCGCGTTGCCAGACGTCCAAATTGGCCGACGACCCACCAACGCCGACAACGGAAATCACTTGAGTGGCGTTGCCGACCGCGCGGGCGAACCACGGCGTGTATTCAGCACGACTGACGGGCGCGATAGCTACTCCGGTCCAGAACACCGCCGCGCACAGCAGAACCAGCAGACGGCGCACTCATGCATGGTAGGGCCGCACGCTATACGCCGGGCAAAGTTTCAGACACGATCAGGCCGCGACCGAGGTGCCAACATCGCCGCGATCGGACTCGCGGCTCCCCTCGGATTGCCACTCGCCGACGTCGCGGGAACAGAGTCGGCAAACGTTGCGTCCGATGTTTGCGATGGGTGCATGCTTAGCGTGTGGCCCGACGGGGTCTGCTGAACCGGCGCAGCGTCGTGCGCGAATACCTGCACGGCGCCGTGTGGGTCCTGCCGACGCTCGGGATCGTGCTCGGCGTTATTGCGGGCGCCGCGCTGTCGGCAATCCGTGTCACCCCAGGCTCCGTACTGGACAAACTGGTGTTCCAGGGCACCGCCGACGACGCCCGGCAGATCTTGACGGTCGTGTCCGCCACCATGATCACCACCACCGGCATCGTCTTCTCGCTGACCGTGGTCTCGCTGCAAATCGCCTCCAGCCAGTTCTCGGTAAGGCTGCTGCGCACGTTCTTGCGCGACATACCGAACCAGGCCGTCCTGGCGGTCTTTGTGTGCACCTTTGCGTATAGCACCGGCGGTCTCTACACGGTCGGCCAGCGGGTGAACGGCAACGCGTTTGTTCCGAAGGTCGCGGTCTCCGGGTCGTTGGTGTTGGCATTTGCCAGCACAGCAGCACTGGTCTATTTCCTCCACCACTTGGTGCACTCCATTCAGATCGACACGATCATGGAGAAAGTTCAGCTCCGCACGCTCGCGTTGGTGGACGAGATGTTTTCCCAACCTGATACACCGGACACGACACCGGAGGAGCGGCCCCAGCCGCCTGCCAAGGCCGTCGCGTTGCTGGCGCCGCGATCGGGATACCTGCAGACGGTGGATGTCGATGCCGTTGCTGAGCAGGCGGCGTCGAGCGGACACACGGTGTTACTGGTCACCTTCGTCGGCGACTATGTCACTGCCGGAACGATGTTGGGCTGGTGCTGGCGCCGGGCGGGCGAGGACCCGCCAGATCCCGACGCGATGCGGCACTGCCTGCGGCACGTGCACATCGGGTTTGAGCGCACACTGCAGCAAGACGTGAGGTTTGGACTGCGCCAGATTGTCGACATCGCGCTTCGGGCGCTGTCCCCTGCGGTCAATGATCCGTACACGGCAATCCAAGTCGTGCACCATGTTTCAGCAATCGAGGTCGTCCTTGCGTCGCGGGCGCTGCCGGATGAAATCCGCCGAAATACAGACGGCGAGCTTCTGGTGTGGCTTCCGTATCCGGGATTCGCCGCGTACCTGCACGTAGGTTGCGCACAGATCCGCCGCTATGGAACGCGCGAACCGCTGGTGCTGGCCGCTCTGCTTCAGCTGCTGTGCGCAGTCGCGCAGAACTGCGTCGACCCGGCGCGCCGCGCGGCCGTGCGGGCCCAGATCGACCTGGTCATGCGCGTAGCAGAGCGCGAGCTGACGGACGAGGCGGACCGCGCCATGCTTGTCGGCGCCGCTGCCTGCGCGATCGGGGTGGTGGAGCGACCGGGAACGCCGGCCCCGCCGCCGTCCGCGTTCGGCATGGTGGCCGCCGCCACCGCCGCGTCGGAATGCGTTGCACCGGAAATCGAATCCGCGCAGCGCGAGCCTGCGCGTTGAAACCAGTACCTGGCGTTGTCTGTCGGCGCGAGCTGCACGCGGCTGTTGCGCGGGCGGGTCAGGAATTCGATCAACGATGTGAACCACCGCTGTGACGGCGGCTTCCACACGTGACGTTGGTCGGTAGGCCACGCGTAGGCGGGCGCTCCGTCCTTAATCAAGGACAGCAGGAGCGGCTCACCCAAAGCGCGTGCGGAGGAGGCGTATAGAGCGTCGACGCGCGCGCCGATCACCCCGTAGTCGACCATCCGGCCGAGTCTGTTCTCGCTGTCGATGAGTTCCTCTACCCCCGCCTCCTGGATCGGATACCGTTCCGGCAGAACGTCTTTCATCGCAAGCAACGCCTGCGGACCCCGCGACCGAGGGTGACCGATCAGCCGCGCGAGGAATGACAACCGACCGAGCGCGAGGTCGCCGTCAAGCACCAAGGCGTGCGCGTACAACACGCGCAGGAGCACAACATTCATGAAGAATCGCTCGGCAGGCGCCTCCAGCGCGGCGAGCGCCGAGTGCGCCAGGTACCCGGCGACGACGCTCGCGTTGTGCGCCCCGTACCACGACTGCGCCGACGGAGCCCCGAAGAAGCTGACCCAGCGCGCGACGGTGGGACGCGACGGGGCTCCCCCGCCGCGCTCTACGAGCAGCCTCGCCTCGAGGGTGTCGCGGAGGAGGCCCTCGTTGACCGCGCGCCACCACGGGCTGCCGGGGACGTCGTCGTCAAGCGAATTGAGAACACCTCGCGCCTGCTGCCACCGCATGAACGCGACGACTGCCCGCCGGTATGGCCGATACCGCCGACGCGTCCGCCCAACTGCGTACGCGTCCGCCGCAAGGCCGATCCGGCCGGCGGGGTCGTCGCGCACCTCGACGACCATCCGCTCCGCGTCGCGCGCCGCGCTCATCGCGCCCCAGCCTCCGCAGGACGCAGCATCCGGCCACTGATCAGCGCCCCGACCCACCCAGGGCTCATACTCGAGCCGGTGGCCATCACCCGATTCCGCAGACCCGGAACCACCATCGGCCGTCCGCGATCGAGCGCTCGAAGTCCTGCGGCCACAACTGGTTCAGGTGAAGCGAGCCGGCCGTAGATCGCGGTGTTCGAGACGTCTGCATCCAGCGCGTCGACGAAGCCGGTGCGCGTGGGCCCGGGGCACAGCGCGGTCACCGTGACGCCCGAGCCTCTCGTCTCGGCCCACAGGGCCTGACTGAACGACAGCACGAACGCCTTCGAGGCCCCGTAGGTGGCCTGATACGGCGCGGGCTGAAACGCGATGGTCGACGCCACGTTCAGAATCCGGCCGCGTCCGCGTTCGAGCATTCCGGGCAGAACGGCGTGGGTGAGGCGCACCAACGCGTCGACGTTGACAGCGATCAGGTCGTGGTCCCGGTCGGGGTCGACCTCCGGCAGCCGGCCGTAGGTGCCGAACCCCGCGTTGTTGACCAGGATGTCAATCATCCGCCCGTCGAGCACCGCAACCAGTGCGTCGACGCCAGCGTGGCTACCCAGATCGCCGACGACGAGCTCGACGTCGATGCCCGGTGCGAGTCGCTGAACTCGCTGCCGCACCTCCGCCAGACGCCCTCCGTCTCGCCCGGCGAGCACCAGCGGCAAACCCCGCTGGGCGAGCTTCTCGGCGAACAATGCGCCCAGGCCCGAGCTCGCGCCGGTGACGACGGCCCAACCCGCGCTGACCTCTCGCTTCTTCGACATTTTGAAACCCTTCCGTAGATGTTGACGGCGTTAACATAGGATCATGTTAACGTCGTCAACATGGCGCGTCGAGAGAAGATTCCCGAGATCTCAAGTGAGCAGCGCGACACCTATCACCACGGCGACCTGAAGCGGACACTGACGGAGGCGGCGCTGGGGCTGGTCAAGGAGAAGGGGCCGAAAGGCTTCACCCTCAGAGAGGTCGCCCGGCGTGCGGGCGTCAGCGTCGCTGCGCCATACCGCCACTTCTCGGACAAAGCGCAGCTGTTGGCCGCCGCCGCGACGCAAGGTTTCGTCCAGCTCCACGAGGCCCTGAACGCCGCCGCCGAAAACACCGATCTGACACGGCAAGTGCTCGACATGGGACGGGCGTATGTGCGCTGGGCCGTCACCCACCCCGACTACTACCAGGTGATGTTCGGCGCCGAGCTGGACAAGAGTGATAAGCCCGAGCTGCTCGCCGCCGGGGCGCATGCCTTCGGCGACCTACTCGATGTCATCGTTCGATGCCAAGAGGCGAACCTGCTGCCGGCCGGCGACCCGCGCGAGATCGCCGGACCGACCTGGTCGCTGCTGCACGGCATCGCCACGCTGACGATCGGAAGCGACTTCAAGCACGTCGGCATCCGAGAGAATCCGCAGGCGCTGGCAGAGCGTGCCCTCAGGCGTTTGCTATTCGGATGAAGCCGCTTCAACCTCGATGCCCTTGTCGTAGGTGGCCTTGATGTCGTCGATGTTGGCTCCGGCAGGCAGCGGGACCCCTACCTCGCCCATGACCTCCTTGCGGAGTTGGACGGTCAGACCTCGACCGTTGCCAGCGCCCTCGCTGACCGAACGGCTCCAGCGGAAATCAGGAGAAGCCAGATTCCCGACTCGGCGCCGGGCCAAACCGAAAGCGGCGGCCGGTGATCGAGGTCGGGAGAATGCGAACATAGTGCGGCTTAGGCGTCGCAGTCCATGGCCGCAGCTCTGCGCGCTCGGCCTCTTCTATCTCGTCATCGCTACGAAGCGTGCGAGTGGTGCCGTTCACGATGACGCTCCAGCCTCCATCGGCATCATGCGCATCGGCCTCGAAGAGGACCTCATTATTGATAGCGGCGCTGACCAACTTGGTGCCCTCCGCCGTGCGGAATAGCACGGTGCGGTGCTGGACGACGAAGTTCACCGGGAAAATCTCAGGCCGACCATCGACACTGGTGACCAATCGGCCCAGCGACACGCTTGACAGGAGCGCCCAACTTTCGCTTGCCGAGAGGATGGTGACCGGTTCACCGTTGGCAGACATCAGCGGCTCGCCAGGCTGGGGCTGGTAGGGCGGTCGTGCATGGCATATCCACGCGTAGTCACGACAGCAGTTTATTGGACCCGGGGTAAGAGTGGTCACAGTTGGGATCGAGCCCGCAACCCGCCTCGTAACCCCTGCAGGCACTCGCGAGCCAGCTCGGCGGGCTGGCATTGACAGCCCGCCGCTTGACCCGGCCAGTGCGGACGGTCGCATGGCTGGTAGCGGGCCTCTCGGCGCCGGGCTTGCTCAACTTCAGGCGCGCGGGCCACCAGGCCAATGTCGCGCTGACTGCAACGTTGGACGCCGGATTGGGCACCGGTCGCCGCACCGACTCGGCGGGCCAATGGCGCCAGCCTGCCGGCGACGGCACCGCCAAGACGCCTGGGCTGCTGCGGATGCTGCGGATCTACCGCGACTATGCCCACGACGCCACATCAGCTACGGGGAATACGGCCGGGCGAACCACCTGGACATCTGGCGACGTCCCGATCTCGATCCGACCGGACAGGCGCCGGTGCTGTTCCAGATACCCGGCGGTGCGTGTGGACGACGGGAAACAAACGCGGACAAGCCCATCCAATGATGAGCCACCTTGCAGAGCTGGGCTGGATCTGCGTGGCGATCAACTACCGGCACAGCCCACGCAACACGTGGCCGGATCACATCGTTGACGTCAAGCGCGCCCTCGCGTGGATCAAGGCGCACATCGCCTAGTACGGCGGCGACCCGAACTTCATTGCGATTAGCGGTGGTTCGGCCGGCGGCCATCTGTCGTCGCTGGCAGCGCTGACGCCGAATGATCCGCAGTTCCAGCCGGGGTTCGAAAACGCCGACACCCGGGTGCAGGCCGCGGTGCCGTTCTACGGCGTCGATGACTTCAGTCGCGTTGAAGATGCGATGCATCCGATGATGTTGCCGCTGCTGGAGCGAATGGTTGTCCAAACAACCACACTCGACGAACCTGAAGTCGTACCTCGCCGCATCGCCTGTCACCCACGTGTCCGCCGACGCTCCCCCATTTTTCGTGTTGCACGGCATCAACGACTCGTTGGTTCCCGTCGAGCAGGCGCGTGGCTTCGTCACGCGGCTACGGGAAGTCAGCAGGCAGCCCGTCGTGTACGCCGAGCTACCTTTTACCCAGCACGCCTTCGACATGCTGGGCTCGGTACGTGCATCGCATGCGGCGATCGCCGTTGAACAATTCCTGGCCGAGATCTACGCGACACATCAACACGCGGTGGTACGTCAGTCGGACGAACCCGCCTGATTCACACCGCCTCCAGCACCGATGCGCGATCCGTCAACACGAACGAGGCCCCGGTGTATGCCGGTGCATCGGGGCGTGAGACGAACGGCAGCACGCGGAAGTCCGCGCGCAGCTCTCCGTGGGCGATACGGGTACGGACATAGCCGCGGCGGTTACTGAAGTACCTGATGTGAGGGTTCTCGGGCAGCACCGCTTCGATCTCGTCGCGGGTGTCGGACCCGTCGCCACCCGACGTGATCGAGGTGGTGACGAATTCCGTCGCCACCTGTTTTGACGACGGATCGTCGAAGCTTTCGCGTACTTCGGCGGCCCAGTGCGAGTGGACATCGCCGGACAGCACCACGGCATTTCGCACCGGGGAATTGACCAGCCCCGCGACGATGCGGTCCCGGTTGGCGGTGTAGCCGTCCCACGCGTCCGGGTTGAACGCACAGTCCGGACCCTGCGCCAAGTCGAGCTGGGAGAAGAAGACCTGTTGTCCGACTAGGTCCCACCGGGCGCGAGAGTGCTGAAACCCGTCAAGTAGCCAACGTTCCTGCTCGGCGCCGGTCAACGACCGCGCCGGATCGGTGCGCTCGTCACACGCGGACACTTGGTCGCCGCAGAGTTGATCGTCGCGGTACTGCCGGGTGTCGAGCATGTGGAACGTCGCCAACGTGCCCCAGTGCACACGGCGATACAGCTGCATGTTGACGCCGCGCGGCATCGACGCCCGACGCAGCGGCATGTTCTCGTAATAGGCCCGCAGCGCAGCCGCGCGCCGTGCGGGGAAACCCGGCTGCGGCGTTGACGGCACCTCGTCGGCCCAGTTGTCGTCCACCTCGTGGTCGTAGAACACCACCAACCACGGCGCCGCCGCGTGCGCCGCCTGCAGGTCCGGGTCGGTCTTGTACTGCGCGTACCGCTGCCGGTAGTTGGCCAGCGTTACGGCTTCCCCGCCCGGATCATGCGATGTTGACACGGCGTAGTGTCGGCGACCCACCTTTCCAGCGGGTGTCCGACAGCCATACGGTGTCCGCCGCCTGGGATCCTGTTGAGCGAACATCTTGTGTACGCGAGCTGAAACCAAAGTCGCGAGCGGGGCACAACGGACCGGCGAGGAGCGCTCGCCCTACTTGGTTGTAGGGCCCCGGTGAATCGCTCGCCGCCCCCGGACCATTACCGGCCGAAGGAGCATTTAGGGTCAGATCAATGACCACTCGTACCAAAATCCTGATCACCGCAACGGAACTGGCGCGCATCTTGCATGCCGGCGAGCCGTGCACGATCCTCGACGTGCGGTGGCAACTCAGCGAACCCGATGGGCGCGCGGCGTACGAAGCAGGCCACATCCCCGGCGCGGTGTACGTGTCACTCGAGAACGAGCTCAGCGATCACACGATCACCGGACGCGGACGCCATCCCCTGCCGTCGGGTCGAGCCGTCGAGGCTGCCGCACGCCGATGGGGCATCCGTCAGGGCGTCCCGGTCGTGGTGTACGACGATTGGAACCGCGCCGGTTCGGCCAGGGCGTGGTGGATACTGACCGCCGCGGGCATCCCCGAGGTGCGTATTCTCGACGGCGGTTTCGGCGCGTGGATCACGTTGGGCGGTGCCCTCGAAACCGGGCCTGCTTCACCAGATCCCGGCGACGCGACGGTCCGCCACGCCGATCTGTACACCGGTGCGCTTCCCGCACTCACCGCCGACGAGACCGCCACGGTCGATACACTCCTCGATGCGCGCGCACCGGAACGATTCCGCGGCGACGTCGAGCCGGTCGATTCGGTCGCCGGTCACATCCCCGGAGCCACGAACCTACCGAGTACCCGCGTGCTCACCGAAAATGGTGCGTTTCTCAACGAGGGCGATCTCGCGCAGCTATTCGGGGACCACCACGTGGACGGCGATGTCGGCGTGTACTGCGGATCGGGTGTCACCGCTAGCGTCGTGCTTGCAGCGTTGGCGTCCGCCGGCATGGACGCAGCACTGTATCCGGGCTCGTGGTCGGAGTGGAGTTCGGATCCGTCTCGCCCCGTGGCACGCACGCCCTGACTCCCCCAACTGCGAGGCTGCTGCACCTCAGCGACTGACGGCCCGCGGCGATGTTAGTTCGCGTCGTGCACGGCGAGAACCGCCCACCGGTCGGGCACACCCTTCAACTCATGGCTCCCGCGGTCGTCGAACGCCAGCCCCGACCCCAGCACCAACGGCGGGATCGCGCCGGACACGAGCACCTCATTCGGCTCCGCCAGCGGCATGATCCGCGCCGCGATGTGCACCGCGATACCGTGCACGTCGCCGTCGACCATCTCCACCTCGCCGGTGTGCAAACCGGCGCGGATGGAAAGTCCGAGGTCTGCCACCGCGTCGCGAATCGCGCACGCGCAGTGAATCGCCCGTGCCGGACCGTCGAACGTCACCAGCGAGCCGTCGCCCGTGAATTTGACGACTGTGCCGCGCGCTGCGGCCACATGCCGCTCGACGGCGCGGTTGTGGGCGCCGAGCGCCGTCGTCCACGCGTCGTCACCCAAAGCCGTTGCGAGTTCAGTGGATCCAACGATGTCGGTGAAGAGCACCGTCGACAGCACGCGGTTGGTTGCCGGGGCGCGGCGGCTGCCCGTGAGGAACGACTCGATCTCGTCGAGCACCCGGTCGGAGTCGCCGGCGAACCACTCGTGGTCGTCTCCGTCAAGCTCTACCCATCGCGAGTGCGAGATCCGCTCCGCGACGTAGTTCGCGTGGCCGTCAGCCACATGACGGTCGCCGCGGCGGTGCAATATCAGCGTCGGCGCCTGGATGCTCCCGAGAATGGGACGCACATCGGTGCGCAGGAACAAATCCAAGATCGACGCAAAGTAGCCCGGACCGCCGGCGAGACGCTCACCGCGTGCCATCCAGCGCCTCTTTGCGGGGTCATCCGCCCAGCTGGGCGCAAGAACGGTCATCTCGCCTCTCCCCACAGTGGCCTCGCACGACTCGACGTATTTCGGCAGTGCGGCCTCGGGCATCGCGAACGGCGAGTCGTCGTCACGCAGGTATCGTGCGAATGGGCTCCACAGCACAAGTGAGCGCAGCCGCCGCGGATGGCTCGCGGCCAGCAGCATGGCGGGTAACGCCGACTCCGACATCGCCAAAACGGACGCGCACCCGCTTCCGACCGCGTCGAGCACCGCGACCAGCCCGTCCTTCCACGACTGCATCGCGGGACGCTCGTTAATGGGCACGGCGTCGGAGCTTCCCACCCCGAGCAGATCGGTCAAGATCAGCCGGCTGAACGACGCGAGCCGGCGGAGGTAGCCGACGACGGTGGGGTCGTCCCATAGCAAGTCGATCGGGAACGTGGCGGTGGGCACGAACAGCAGATCAGGCCCGGAGTCTCCGACGACCTGGTACGCGAGATTGTGACCTTCGCCGTCTCGCGCGTAGACGGTCTCGGGTGCCGCCGCCATGCCATGAGCATGCCACGCTCACATGGCGAATTGGACGACGATGACCAGCGCTGCGCCAAGGATTGCGAAAGTCAGCACGGTCATCGCCGCCTTCACGCGAGAGCTCGGCTGGACGTCTTCCCGGCTCGCTTCTTGCGGCATGTCCATGGGCACCGCCGCCTTCGGTCCCCTGCGGACGGTCAGCATCCCGTGCTTCAGGTGATTGGCGACCAGCCACCAGTTGATCGGATACGCGCATACGAACCCGACGATCAGGGCCATCGACATGATGGACCAGAACTGTGGGCGAGTCGGGTCCCCGCCTCCGTCAACGCTTTTCATTGCGAAGCGCGACGTGAGCACCATTCCCGTCATCAACAGGTTCATCGACAGCAGCTCCGGCAGAAACGTCATCCTCAGGGACTGCAGATACGATCCGCCGGCCATGTCGCGCATGGCGAACGCTTGGAAGAACGCCCACCCGAACCCGAAACCCAGCACGTACTCGAGCACGAAATCCGGCCAGAAGGACAGCGCCAGCGCCGACCCGATGGCAGCCCCGACCACGATGCCGATCCCATCGCCCGCGACGCAGTGCATGGTCGACCCGAGCACTTGGCGCCAACGGGCCGCGATGTACTCCTCTGGGTCCCCCGAAGCGGTTCACGGCAGCCGAGCACATAGAAGAACGCTCCGAGGGGACCGGTGAACGCCGTGAGAATCACGAAGGCCCACTTGAGGACCGGCGACTCGGGAGTGGTTCGCCAGATGTCGATCACGACAAAGAGGAACGACGGAACCGTGAGGATCCACCACAGGAGCATCGCCCCGTCAAGCATGCGCAAAGGCTATCGACTGACCCCGATGAGCACGTACGAATGGCAGTCACACTCGGGGCCCGGTGCTCACATGATCGTGCAGTTGATCACCAAGTCGTCGATCATCCTGCTCGCGACTTCCCACGAGGTGGCGACGTTCCGGCGCCTGCGTCAAGGTGGGCGGAGATCACTGGTGCGACCCGCGCCACGAGTTCGTCGGTAGGTGTTGAAGCGATCGGTTCGACGCACAGGATATGGCGGAGATAGGCGATGCCCAGGAGCTGGGCCATGGCCAGGTCGACCCGAAGTTCGCCCTTCGGATCCTCAAGCACCGCAGCGATCTGTGGGTACAGCTGAGTCTGGATGAACTGCCGGACCAGGGTTGCCGATTCTTCGTGGGTTGCGGCCCCGCGCAGAATCGCCAACAGCGGCGCCCGCGAGTCCGGCTGCTCCCATGCCCCGAAGAACACCTTCGTCAGCCGTGCTCCGATGTCGCTACGATCGCCCGACGAAATCCGCGCCGCGATCTGCCCAGGATCGAAAGGCCATCCCATCGTGGCTCGGAACAGTTGAGCCTTGCCGCCGAAATAGTGGCGGATCAGGGCCGGGTCGACGCCAGCCGCAGCGGCGATGTCGCGCACCGAAGTGTGGTTGTAGCCAGCCTCGGCAAACATCCGACGAGCAGTCTGCAGCAACACATTACGGGTGTCCGTCTTACCGGGCCGTCGTCCAAGAGGTGACATAGTGGCATGAATTCTACAGGTGTTGACTTTCTGTTCGAGCGGGTTTAGCGTGGGTCCTGAGAAATTCCACAAGTGAGGAGTTTTACGATGCCGGCTCCGCGATGGCTTGCCCGTGCCAACAAGATTGGGCTGAATCGGCTTACCGCGTTCATCGCTCCATGGGCGCCGGGGTGGGCGGTCGTCATCCACTACGGCCGCCGATCGGGCCGAACCTTCCGGACCCCGCTGTGGGCCTTCCGCCGCGACGGCGGGTTCGTGATTGCGCTGACGTACGGTTCCGATGCCGACTGGGTTCGCAATGTCGTCGCCGCCGGCGGCTGCGAACTCGAGGCGAGGGGGCGGCGCTATCGGGTCGGCGCCCCGCGGGTCTACCGCGACGAGAATGCGACGGATATGCCGGCATTCATCCGGTTCATGCTCCGCAGAGTCATCAAGGCACCGCAGTTCCTCGGGCTCGAGGTAGTCGACCAACCGGCCACCGCGGCCTGAGGGAGAAGCGATGCGACAGACGACGGCCGCGGTGGGCAGTGCGGCGTTCTTTTTGGTGGCCCCGGGCACGGTGGTCGGTCTGATCCCCTGGTTGATCACGCGCTGGGAAGTCTCGGGCTCGTTATGGCAGATAGCGGTAGGCGCACCGCTGGCCATCGCCGGGCTCATACCGGCCGCGCTCGCGTTCGTGGAATTCGCCAAGGTGGGCGGCACGCCGATGCCGCTGGCGCCAACTGAACGTCTCGTGGTCACCGGATTCAATAGATACGTCCGCAACCCGATGTACGTCGGCCTGCTAGTGGCAATCTTGGGTCAGGCGCTGCTATTTGGCAGCTTCGGCTTGCTTGTATACGCCGCAGTAGTGTGGATTGCGACGTCATCGTTCGTCCGCTGGTACGAGGAACCAACCCTGTCCCGCCGGTACGGAAGCGAATACGAGTCGTATCGACGAAACGTGCGCGCGTGGATTCCCCGCCTGACGCCGTGGAATTCCCGGCTCAATCGGTGACGGCGGAGACGGCCGTGAACGCGCCCTTCCTTATTCCTGAGGCGCCGGTTGCAGCACGCTGAACGTTGCACCCTGCGGATCCGTCAGCACAGCGGACCTCCCCACCGACGGGATGTCGAACGGAGCCACCGCAATCTGACCGCCCTCCGCGGAGGCCTCAGCTGCCACGGCGTCGGCGTCGTCAACCGCGAAGTACACATGCCAGTGGTTGGGCACGCCGGGCATGGGTGGTTCCATGCAGCCACCGATATCCGACCCGCCCACCTTGAGCACCGTGTAGTTCTGCCCGGGCGCCATCTCCATCGTTGAGTGCTCCAGCCCGACCACCGCGTCGTAGAAGGCCAGCGCCGATTCCGGCTTGTCCGTGATCAATTCGTTCCAGATGACCGCGCTGGTTTCGTTGACCAGCGTCGCGCCTATGTGCTGGTTCGCCTGCCAAAGCGCGACTGCGGCCC
Organism: uncultured Actinomycetota bacterium; assembly: GCA_963744085.1. Lineage (GTDB taxonomy): Bacteria > Actinomycetota > Actinomycetes > Mycobacteriales > Mycobacteriaceae > Mycobacterium. Next base: position 117,533 of record CAVUSK010000002.1, on the reverse strand, counting down.
CAGTCGGATCGGCGATGAACGCCATCCTGCCCGCATCGCCGATATCGAAACCCGGCATGAGTACCTGCCCGCCGGCCGGCGCGACCCTGCCGACCGCCGCGTCGACGTCGTCGACCGCGATGTACGTGTTCCACACCGGCGGCATGCCCTCCGGTGCTCCCGGCGACATCGGCGCGACGGCAGCCACCGTCTCGCCGTTCAACATCGCCATCGAGTACACGCGTCCGTCGGGCGACGGCTGGTCATCGAAGTTCCATCCGAACAGGGATCCGTAGAACTTCTTCGCGGCCGCCGGATCAGTAGTCTGCACGTCGATCCAACATGGTGTGCCCTGCGCGTATTCGGTTCGCTTCGGCATTATTGGCCTTTCGTTCTAGTTGGCGGTTGCGTGAGCGACGGCCTGTTGACGGCCGGTGAAAGCAATGAGCCGATCGAGAACCCCGGCATCGGCCGCGGTCGCAACGGCGTCAGCGAAGCCCGCATAGCCGCGTGCTTCGGGTGTGATCACCTTGCCGGCGACGGCCAGCACAAACTCGGTCACCGGCTCTGAAACTACCACCTGACGATCGGTCGCCATAGCGAAATCCCAAGCGTGCACCAAGAATTCAAGTGACAGGATGCCCACCGGCATAACCGCGGGCACTTGCCGCGAGTTCAGCAAGACGGTGCTGCCCATCCCCCGCCGGCGCCAAGCCTCGAGTACGGCCTGGGCCGCGTCGGCGACCTGGGCTTCAAGAGGCGCGTCGGTATCGCGAGGCGGCATCTGCGCATTCACCGCACCGCCGATGATCGCGATCGAGTTCATCAGGTGATCGCCCAGTTGTGCGACGTCGTACTCGCTGCACGGTGTCTGCTTGGACAGGTCCGAGTCGTCAAGGCCGCGCAGTACCTGTTGGAGAACCGCCAACGTGGCCTCGGCACAGGACAATTCGTCGAGCGCCTCAGGTGCCGCCGACCATTCGTCAGGGCCAGCGTCGCCGTGTCGGCCCGCGGCCACCAGGCGCTCGAGGTAATGGTTCCAGCCTTCGGCGTGACGGGCGGCCTGCTCGTCATTGAGGCCGTCGTGCACCAGCCGAACCTCGGTGCCGCCGGTGACCGGTGTCAGCGTGACCGTCACCGTCGACCCGCCGGGTGCCGGATCCCCGTCCTCCCACCCCCACGAGAACACCACCCGCTTTCCCGGCTCTACATCGACGACGGAACCGCACGCGGTGTGTCCGGGCGTCACCGTCCACCGATACTCACCCCCGGCGCGCAACTCGACCCGGGCGGCTACCGTCATCCAGCGGCGAAGTCGGTCCGGTTCAGTGATGAGGGAGAATGTCTCGGGCGGATCCAGCGGCACGATGACTGCCTTCTCAAAGGGCATGGCTAAGCCTCCTTTTCGCGATGAATTCGGGTGGCGTCGGACACGAGGCGGTCGAGCTCGTCGCTCCAGAACGACTCGAACAGTGCGCGGAGCCGCAGCATTCCAGCCTCGTCGAGCCGGTAATACCGTTCCCGTCCCTGCTTGCGGGCGGTGACCAAGCCAACCTCGGCGAGGATCGCGAGATGCTGCGATATCGCCGACCGGGTGACTGGGAAATGCGACGCGAGCTGGCTGACGGTGCGCTCGCCCGGCGCCAAGAGTTGCAGCAGCCGACGCCGAGACGGCTCTGCTGCGACTTCGAGCATGTCGAGCACACGCCAATACGTTAGTGATCGCTAACGTATTGCGTCAATAGCCAATCCTCAGCCGCCGGGCGATCACCCGCTCTGCGTCGAAGCGCACCCGCCGTCCGGTGCCGTCGCTGCCTGCGGCGCTCCACCGGAGCATCGCGTGACCCGACAGTTGCAGCGAGCGTCCGGTCTCGAAGTCGACGAATAGCAAGGCCGCGCTTGGATCGACCGCGAGGTTGCCGAAGCTGTTGAACATGTTGTTGCCAGGAAAGTCTGGCCAATCCACGCTGTTGTGGTCGGCGCGCACAAACCCCGGAGGGCCGCCGCGATGCGACGCGTCGTTGCCCCGCTCCGGGTGAGTGGTGCCGAGGAAGAACGTATCCGCCGAACCGACCAGCTCAACGTCGTGATCGTCCATGATCTCGCTTCGGTGAATGATGAGATCCTCTGCCGCGCTGCCGTTTTCCGAGTCGAGCTGGCGCGGATGAATGTACTGCGGGCAGTTCCCGTACGCCTGGGCGACATCGACCTCGAGGACACCATGGTCCGACGCGGTTAGCGTGCCATTGATCCGCACTCGGCGTTTGGCTGCGAACTCCATAACGATCACTCCGATCGGCTGTCCAATCTCGAGACCGTGCAATGGGTCGGCGCTAGGTAACTTACTCGTGACTGCAAGGGTTGTCGGCGTCGACGCCGCGAGGAAGCCCCGCGGGCCCGTCAGAGGCGAAATCCACAGCCGCCCGTCGCGATCACGCGCGGTGATCGCGACAAACGTTGCGACTTCTAACAAGGCCGCGGCGCCTCCGCGCAACTCACCTGGGCCGACCATCCGGCTCAACCGCGCCGCCTGTGTCTCGACTCCGGCGCGCCGCTGAACGGCCAGCTCGCCGCTGTGGAACCCAGCCTGCGACGTCGACATCGCTGCGCTCCTTCCCCGGCAGTCGCAGGATGCAACGCTCAAGCGATGCCCGGCCATTCCGGACGCAACCCTCTGCAGCGCGTCTTGCATGGCTGCGATGATGTTCAGGTGAGCCAGGTGCGCGGCCGGGTGTGGCGAGCCGGTAAACCCTGCGACGACTTCGAGTTTTCCGCAATCTCCGACTATCTGACGGAGAAGGACTGCCTGGTCTGGGCAGACATCTACGATCCCGATCCGCAAATCCTGACCGACCTCGCCGGAGAGCTGAGCCTCAACGACTGGGCGGTCGAGGACGCGATCGCCGAGAGCGAGCGCACCAAGGCCTCTATCTACAGCACCCACACGTTCTTCACCGTGTATGCCGTGACGGCACTGCAAGGCCTCGCCTGACGACGATTTCGGGTCAGTGATTCAGACCCACCGGATCTCCGGCTTCGTCCTCCCGCAGGGGCTGATCACGGTGCGGTTGACCCCGGAATTCGACATCGACGCCGTGTCGCAGCGCTTCGACGAGCTGGGCGGCCAAGAGTACGGTGTCGGAGCGCTGGTCCACGGCCTGCTCGACGTCGTCGTCGACGGCCACTTCGAGATTGTGCAAACCCTCGACGACGGCATCGAGTCGATCGAAGACGAGTTGTTCGCCGAGAGCGGGCGGCGGAGTCAGCTTCAGCGGCGGACCTTCCGCCTGCGCAAGGATCTGGTCACGCTGCGCCGCGTTGTGCTGCCGATGCGCGAGGTGGTCAGCGCCATCCAGCACCGCCGGATGGACGCGGAGACCGCGCCAGAGCTCGACCCGCTGTACGCCGACTTGTACGACCACGTGCTACGCGCTTCGGAGTGGACGGAGTCGGTGCGCGACATGGTGACCACCGTGTTCGAGACGAACCTGTCACTGCAGGACGCGCGCCTCAACACCGTGATGAAGAAGCTCACCGGATGGGCGGCGATCATCGCCGTGCCGACGGCGATCACCGGCTTCTACGGCCAGAACGTGAACTACCCCGGCATCAACACCGTCGCCGGTTTCGTCGTCAGCACGACGATCATCGTGCTTTTGGTGCTGGTTCTCTACTGGATGTTCCGGCGACGGGACTGGCTGTAGGCCGCAGCCGACAGAGCCACATGCCGGCGAGATCAGGGTTGATGCACGCATTTCGTGGAAAAGCTTGCGGGTAACCTGATTTCGGCCGTGGCGGTGGCGGTGTAGGTCTCATCCGATCCATTTCTGCCATGCCTGGATAACTTCCTGCCAACCCGGAACTAATCGCTTCGGCCTGCCTGTTTGCACCGTCAGACAGGAAGGAAAGACGATGAAGAAGAACATCACATTCGCCGGGATGGCAGCGAGCGTGCTGGCCGCCCTCACCATCGGCCTGGCCGCCCCCGCCGTCGCCATCCCATCAGGCAACGGGCAGGACGGGAATGGCGGTATGAGCGCTCCCATCTACCCGACCGCTGGTCAAACCCCTTACGGCACCTACCAGAACCCCCACAAGGATCGGTAGGACGCTAGAACGCAGCGCCCTGCTCGCGGTCGAGGAACGTGTCGCCCTTGTTCTTCAGGAAGAACACGTAGACGACCAGGGACACCGCAATGCAGGCAGTCACGTAGGCAATGAACAGCGGCACCTCGTCGCGCGCCTTGAGCGCCTGGTAGATCAGCGGTGCGGTGCCGCCGAAGATCGAGTTCGCCAGCGCATAGCCCACCCCAACGCCAAGAGCGCGCACGTGCGCGGGGAACAGCTCGGACTTCACCAGCGCGTTGATCGACGTGTATCCGGTCAGAATCACATAGCCGACTGCAACCAACAGGAAAGACGCTAGCGGCGAACGGGTTTCGGGCAGATAGGTGATCAGCACATAGGTATAGAACAGCCCGCCGAAACCGAACCACAACAGCAGCGGCTTGCGGCCGACCTTGTCGCTGACCATCCCGCCGACGGGCTGGATAAGCATCAAGAAGATGAGCCCGATCAAGTTGATCCAGGTCGCGGTCATCGCCTCGGTCTTGTACGCAGTCTTGACGATTGCGGGCGCGTTGACGCTGTAGGTGTAGAACGCGACCGTGCCGCCCAGCGTGATCAAGAAGCACAGCAGCAGCGGCTTCCAATAGCGACTGAACAGTTCACGCATGGACCCAGCACTCTTGTCCTCGCCGGCCTTGATCGCCTCGAGGACTTCCTCGGAAAGCGATTCATCCATCGTGCGGCGCAGCCAGAACACCACGACCGCGGCCACACCACCTACGGCAAAGCCGATGCGCCAACCGAACTCGTCAACCTGATCGTCGTTGAACACGGCCAAGATGATCAGCAGCGTGAACTGCGCAAGCACATGCCCACCCACCAGCGTCACATATTGGAACGACGAGAAGAAGCCGCGCCGCTCCCGCGTCGCCGCCTCCGACATGTACGTCGCCGACGTGCCGTACTCGCCGCCGGTCGCGAAACCCTGAACCAGCCGGCCCAAGACGAGGATGATCGGCGCTGCGACACCAATGCTCGACCGCGACGGCACGAGCGCGACGACCATCGAACAGGCCGCCATCAGCGACACACTGAACGTCAGCGCGGAGCGGCGGCCACGACGGTCGGCGAAACGGCCGAACAACCACGACCCGATCGGTCGGGTCACGAACGTGACGGCGAAAATCGCGTAGATGTAGATCGTCGAGTTCTGGTCGGCCTTATCGAAGAATTGGTTCTCGAAGTACGTGGCGAAGACGGTGTAGACGTAGACGTCGTACCACTCGACGAGGTTGCCCGACGATCCCCTGATGGTGTTCCAGATGGCCCGGCGCGTCTGCGCCCGACTCGACGGCGGCGGGTGTGCGATCGAAAGGGTCATCTCCCGATTGAAGCTACCTTCGTCTAGGGTTTGACTTCACCAAGTCTGTTGACCGGGAACATGAAAGATACCCACGAGCAGAGCATGGCAGCGCCCAGAACCGGCCACCGATTCGCCGACGTCGTCGTCACCGCCTTCGCGTCGACCACTGCCCTCGCGCCGGATGCCGAGGACACGTGGCAGCAGCTGCTGGAGCGCCGAAGTGGCATCGGCACACTCGACAAGAAGTTCGTCGAGCAGTTCGAGTCACCCATTCGCATCGGCGGCGAACTGCGCGAAGACCTCGACGAGCACCTCAGCCGCGTCGAGCTGCGCCGACTGTCGTTCATGCAGAAGATGTCCACGGTGCTGGGCCGCCGGCTCTGGGACAACGCCGGCTCGCCGGACGTCGACACCAGACGTCTCCTGGTGTCGATCGGACATGGGATGGCCAACACCGAGGCCCTCGTCTTCCTCTATGACGATTGGAAGGCGCGCGCCATGCGGGCGGCAATCCCGCTGGCCGTGCAAATGCACATGCCGAACGCGCCCGCCGCCGCGGTCGGGTTGGATCGAAAGGCCAAGGCCGGCATCATCGCCCCGGTGCTGGCCGACGGCTCTGGCGCCGCGGCAATCGCCGAGGCGTGGCAAAGCATCGTTCTCGGAGAAGCCGACATCGCCATTTGCGGCGGAGTCGAAGCCCGGATCGAGGCGGTACCCGTGGCGGCGTTCAGCAAGCTGGGCATGCTTTCGTCCAACAACGACGATCCGCCCGGTGCCTGTCGCCCGTTCGACAGCGAGCGCGACGGCGCGGTGTTCGGTGAGGGTGGCGCGCTGATGCTCATCGAAACCGAGGAACACGCGAAGGCGCGCGGCGCCCAGATCCCGTCTCGGCTGATGGGCGCTGCAATCAGTTCCGACGGCTACGACGCCATCGAGCCGGACCCCAGCGGCGAGCGCGCGAGCGAGGCCATCACCCACGCGGTCGAGCTGGCGGAGCTGATTTCGGCCGACATCGATCACGTCAACGCCCACGCATCGGGGACGAGGCTCGGCGACCTCGCCGAGGCTCGTGCCATCCGGCGCGCTTTCGACGGCCACACACCGGCGGTGTATGCGCCCAAAGCGGCGTTGGGCCAGACGTGGGGTGCCGCCGGAGCGGTGGAAGCCGTGCTGACGGTCCAGGCGCTGCGCGACGGCGTCGTGCCGCCGACGCTCAACCTGAAAAACGTGGACCCAGAAGTCGACCTCGACATCGTGGCGGGCGAGCCCCGACACGGCAAGTATCGCTACGCAGTCTCCAATTCCCTGGCCTTCGGCGGGCATAACGTCGCCCTCGTATTCGGCGCGTACTGACGCCGCACCTTTACTGTCGAACCGTGGCACGCCTCGATCGCTTCTTCGAGGTATCCGCGCGCGGCTCGACGATTGGCACCGAGTTACGCGGCGGCGTCGTCACGTTCATCGCGATGGCCTACATCATCGTGCTGAACCCGATCATTCTGTCCGGCACCGCAGACGTCGCCGGCCACGAGCTGGACTTCACGCACGTCTCAGCGGTGACATCGCTGGCAGCGGGCGTGTTGACGATCCTGTTCGGTGTCGTGGCGCGGCTGCCGTTCGCGTTCGCCGCCGGGTTGGGCATCAACTCGTTTCTCGCCAGCTCCGTCGTCGGTTCACTGACCTGGCCCGAAGCGATGGGCCTGGTCGTCATCGACGGGCTGATCATCGTCGCACTGGCCGCGACCGGGCTGCGCAGGCTCATCTTCGACGCCGTGCCGATGCCGTTGAAGCTCGCCATCACTGCCGGCATCGGATTGTTCATCTTGTTCATCGGTCTGGTCGACGCCGGCTTCGTCGGCTCCACGAAACTGCCGTCGCCTCCGGTGGGTCTCGGGACCCACGGCAGCGGATCGATCAACTCCGTGCCGACGGTCATCTTCGTGCTCACGCTACTGGCGATCGGCATCCTCGTCGCACGAAAAGTGCGGGGCGCCATCCTCATTGGGTTGGTGGCCGGAACCGTCGTCGCTGTCGTGGTCGAGGCCATCTGGCATCTCGGACCCGCCACCAACAATCCTGGCGGCTGGAGCCTGTCGGTGCCCAGCCTCGAAGGTTCCCCGTTCGCGCTACCCGACCTTTCGCTGGTCGGTGAGGTCAGCCTGAACAGCTTCAGCCGCATCGGCATCCTGGCGGCCGTCATGTTGGTGTTCACCCTGGTATTCACCAACTTTTTCGACGCGATGGGCTCCTTCACCGGCCTGGCCCGCGAGGCCGGGCTGTCCGACGAGCGCGGCAACTTCCCGCGTCTGCAGTCCGCGCTCATCGTCGAAGGTGTCGGTGCGGTGGCCGGCGGCGCGGTGTCGGCCTCGTCGAACACGGTGTTCATCGAGTCGGGCGCGGGCATCGGGGAGGGTGCGCGCACGGGTCTGGCCAACCTGGTGACGGGCGGATTGTTCTTGGCGGCAATGTTTTTGACGCCAGCGGCCGCAATCGTGCCGTCGGAGGTGGCGGCTGCCGCACTCGTCATCGTCGGGGTGCTGATGGCGTCGGTGTTGCGCGAGATCGATTTCTCGGACTTCTCTGTGGCGCTGCCCGTCGTCTTGACGGTAGCGGTGATGCCACTGAGCTACTCGATTGCCAACGGCATCGGTGTCGGCTTCATCGCGTGGGTGGTGGTTCGTGCTGCGTCGGGAAAAGCCCGCGAGATCAGCCCGCTGTTGTGGATCGTGGCCGTCGGGTTCGTGCTGTACTTCGCGCGGGGCTGGATCAACACGCTGATCGGGGTCTGAGAGGTCTGAGATCGCCGCGCCATCCGGCGGCCCGGAGCGCAGCGCGTGCGCGATCGACGATGACGGCGGGTCGGTACCGGAGGATATCGCCGTTGACGCGCACGAGCCGCCAGCCCAATGCCTCTACCTCCGCGTAGCGATCGATGTCGTGTGTGCGCTGCCGTGGATCAGTCCAATGTTGAGCACCGTCGTACTCCACACCGACCTTCCATCTCTCCCAGCCCATATCGAGTCGTGCGAACGGATACCCGAACCGGTCGCGAATCACAATCTGGGTCTGCTGCCGAGGCAATCCTGCCTCGACGAGCACAAGCCGTGTTCGGGTTTCCTGCGGTGACTCCGCTCCGCTGTCCATCAGATCCAGCACTCGTCGAAGCTGGATGATTTCTCGCGCACCTCGGTTCCGGTCGGCGATCGCACGCGCATCGCCGCACTGCAAACTTGTGACGCGAGCGAGCGCATCACATCGGATGACAGCCTTGGTCAAGCCGGGCTGGCGACCGATGTCGTACAACGTTCGAGCGGCGGTGGTGACGGGCAGTCCGTCGACAATGCAGATCTCGTCGTCGCGCAGCTTGCCGCGCCGGATAACGATGCCGTCGGTGCGGTCGCCGATCCGATACAACTCCGCGGGAAGTGCCGCGTCTATCCACTGCGATCCGTGAACGGCCGCGGCGGATAGACCTCCAAGCGTCGCTTGGCGATTCGACCAGAGCCACGCAGCCTCCGCGCGTTTGGCTGCGGTGAGCTCTACGTTGCGAGGAACGAACACATTTCGATACAGCGCCTCGAAATTTCGACAGAGCGACCGCCTGCTGATAGCGCCTGCCGCGAGTGCCTCCGTGCCGATGAACGGCCAGTCGATCTCCCCCATACGTTCACGTTGACAGTCCGACCGTCGACTGTGGAGATGGGTGATGCGATCTGTGGACAGACCTCGAGATCAGAGTTGATGCACGCATTTCCCCGATTTGCGTGTGGGTAACCTGATTTCGGCGGGGGTCGGCGCGGGGTCGGCGCGGGGTCGGCTATGCCTTCGTCAGCGTGAACTGCCCGACCTCGCAGATGCCGCGCCGGAAGAAGTCAGCGCATCCGGTCAGATAGCGCATGTACCGCTCGTAGACCTCTTGGGACGTCGCGGCGATCGCCTCGTCGCGACCCGCTTCCAGACTTGCCGCCCAAGTGTCCAGCGTCCGGACGTAATGCGGGTTCAAGTACTGAGGTTCGTCCACCGAAAACCCAGCGGCCGTAGAGAATGCGACGATGTCCTCGTCGCAGGGCACTGCTCCGCCCGGGAAGATCTCCTTCGAGATGAACCGCATGAACTTCAGATCGCTGATGGTGATCGGGATGCCCATCTCGGGCCAGCGCTTCATCGGGTGGCCCATGATGGTCTGCAACACCATCCGGCCACCGCTGGGCAGGATCCGGTAGGACGTCTCGAAGAACGCCGCGTACCGCTCTTTCGGAAACGCCTCGAACGCCTCGATGCTGATGATGCGATCGACGGGTTCGTCGAACTCCTCCCAGCCGTGCAAAGACACCTGCCGGGACCGGTTGGTGTCGATGCCGTCCAGAAGCCGCTGGCCGTACGCGCACTGGTTCTTGCTCAACGTGAGGCCGACGACGTTGACGTCGTGCTCCTCGATCGCGCGTCTCATCACCGAACCCCAGCCGCAGCCGACGTCGAGAAGGGTCATCCCAGGCTGCAAATCAAGCTTGCCGAGCGCCAGGTCGATCTTGGCAATCTGCGCTTCGTCCAGGGTCATGTCCTCGCGCTCGAAGAACGCACAGCTATATGTCCGCGATGGATCCTGAAACACTCCGAAGAAATCGTCGGAGAGGTCGTAGTGGGCCTGGATCTCCTCGAAATGCGGCCGCATCTTCGTCGACCTCACACATCACCCCTTTTCGCAGGTGAACTGGCAGACATCGGTGTAGCCCTGCCGGAACAGATCGGCGCAGCCGGTCAAATACTTCATGAACCGCTCGTAGACCTCTTCGGAGGTGATCGCAACGGCCTCGTCCTTCTTGGACTCCAGATTGGCCGCCCAGGTGTCCAGTGTGCGGGCGTAGTGCGGCTGCAAGCGCTGCTTGCGCGTCACGGTGAACCCGGCCTCGACGGCGTGCTCTTCGACCATCGCGGCCAGCGGCAGGCGACCGCCGGGGTAGATCTCGTCCATGATGAATTTGATGAAGCGGACCCGGGACATGGTCAGCGGGAGCTTCTTTTCCTGGATCTCCTCGTCGCTCGGAATGATGATGGTGTGTAGCAGCATCACGCCGTCGTCGGGCATCAAGTTGAAGGTCTTCTTGAAGTAATCGTCGTACTTGTTGAAGCCGAAGTGCTCGAACGCGCCGATCGACACGATCCGGTCAACCGGCTCGTCGAATTCCTCCCACGGCTGCAGCCGCACTTCCTTGCGTCGCGGGCTGTCCGAATTCGCGAACCAGAAGTCCTCGATGTGCCGCTTCTGATTCTCGGCCAGGGTCAGGCCGATGACGTTGACGTCGTACTTGTCGACGGCCCGCATGATCGTGGAGCCCCACCCACAGCCGATGTCGAGCAGCGTCATCCCCGGTTGCAGGCCCAGCTTGCCCAGAGCGAGGTCGACCTTGGCCATCTGCGCTTGTTCGAGCGACATGTCGTCACGCTCGAAGTAGGCACAGCTGTAGGTCTGGGTGGGGTCTTGCCAGAGCCGGAAAAAGTCGTTTGACAGGTCGTAATGCGACCGGACCTCCTCGGCGTTCGACCCGCGAGTCTTCGCAGCGGATGAGGCGAGCCATTTGGACTCGGCATGAGGTGTCGAACTCTGCATATCTCTCGAAGTACTTGTCATTATCCGTCCTGTTGACACGAGAAATTCGGATCGCTTCTAGACGAATGCGCCGCGGCGTGCTCCCCTGTTTCGACTGACACTATATCTGCGGCTGCTTGTCGCGATGCTCCCCGTACCCGGTGTCGCGCCCGGCAAACCAGGAACACCTGCGAGACGCGCCGCCGATGGACCCCGTAAGCGGGCGGATCCGGAAGATCATTGGAAGATGCGCGTTGACGGGCGGACCATCACCGTTTCCGGCAGCCTGCTGCAACCACTGACCCGACGGACCAACGACATCCTCCGGCTCGCCCTCGCGACGGTGTTCCTCGCGATCGTAATCGCAGGCTCGCTGGTCACCCGGGGGAAATGGGACGCGCTCGAGCGATCCATCTCTCGAATCATCGGCGTTCTTCCCCCTACCCAGTCCAACCTGATCTATCTGGTCTACGGCGTCGCGATCCTCGCGTTGCCGTTCCTGATCCTGATCAACCTGATCGTCGCGAAACAATGGAAGCTCCTCGGCGCGTACGCCGCGGCGGGGCTTATCGCCGTTTTCGCCCTGTCGATCAGCGGCGACGGCATCGCACCGCCGCGCTGGCGCTTCGACCTGTCCGACAAACTCGACACGGTCCTGTCGCAGTTCCTCGACGACCCTCGGTGGATCGCGATGCTTGCCGCGGTGCTCACGGTGTCGGGCCCCTGGATACCCGCACGTTGGCGGCGGTGGTGGTGGACACTGTTGCTGGCCTTCGTGCCGATCCACCTCGTCGTCAGCGCCGTCGTGCCGGCCCGCTCCCTGCTCGGGCTCGCGGTCGGCTGGTTCGTTGGCGCGTTGGTGGTCCTGGTCGTCGGGACACCCGCCTTGGAAGTGCCGCTCGACGGCGCGCTCCGGACGTTGACGCAGCGCGGATGGGCAGTATCCGGCCTGACGGTCGTGCGGCCCGCCGGGGCCGGGCCCCTCGAGTTGTCCGCGACCTCGTCGGACCCGGATTCGGTCGCGATCGTCGAGATGTATGGCCCCAACCAACGCAGCGGCGGGGCGCTGAGCCAGCTCTGGCAGAAGTTCCGGCTGCGCGGCAGTGAAACCGCTCCGCTGCAAGCCTCCATGCGCCGCGCTGTCGAGCATCGCGCGCTCATGGCCATCGCCATCGGCGACCTCGGCGTCGCCAACACGTCGACGATCGCCGTCGCTCCGCTCGACCGCGGATGGACCTTGTATGCGCACACCCCCCCGCTCGGCACTCCGATCAACGACGCATCGCCCGTTGAACGCGTCTGGAAATCGCTGCGCATCCTCCATGATCAGGGGATCTCCCACGGCGACCTCCGCCGACAGGAGATCACCGACGACGGCGGCACCGCGCTGTTCGGTGGCTTCGGCCACGCCGAGTACGGCGCCACCTTCGCCCAGCTCCAATCCGATATCGCCCACCTCCTGGTGACCACCACCGACGTCTACGGCGCGCAGTCCGCGGTCGCCGCCGCGATAGCCGCGTTCGACAAAGACACCGTCCTTGCGGCGTCGCGTCGGCTCACGAAATCCGCTGTGCCGCGGCGCATCCGAGAGTCGGTGACCGATGCCAAGGCCGTCATCGCCAAAGCGCGTGACGAAGTCAAGCACCAAACCGGTGCCGATCAGATCCAGCTCGAGACCATCACCCGATTCACACCGAAGCAGGTCATCCAACTGGTCCTGCTCGTCGCGCTGGTCTACGTCGCGTACCCGTTTATCAGTACTCTGCCGACCTTCTTCTCCGAGCTGCGGACGGCCAACTGGTGGTGGGCACTGCTGGGGCTCGCGGTCTCGGCGCTGACGTACATCGGTGCGGCGGCCGCACTGTGGGCCTGCGCCGACGGACTGGTGAGTTTCAAGAATCTCGCAATCATGCAGGTGGCCAACACCTTTGCCGCCACTACCACCCCGGCGGGCGTCGGCGGCCTTGCGCTCAGCACGCGCTTCCTGCAGAAGGCCGGGCTCGGCGCCGTACGCGCCACCGCGGCCGTGGCGCTACAGCAGACGGTTCAGGTGATCAGCCACGTCACGCTGCTGATCTTCTTCAGCGCGGCCGCGGGCGCGTCGGCCGATCTGGCCCACTTCGTCCCCGCCGCCACTGTGCTGTACCTGATCGGCGGGCTGGCGCTCGGCGTTGTCGGTGCATTCCTGATCGTCCCCAGGCTTCGGCGATGGCTCGGGACGGCGGTGCGGCCCCGGCTCAAGGAGGTCATGAGCGACCTCGCCAAACTCGCTCGCGAACCCAAGCGGCTGGGGTTGATCGTTCTCGGTTGCGCCGCAACGACTCTCGGTGTGGCGCTGGCATTGTGGGCGAGTGTCGAGGCGTTCGGTGGCGGCACCACGTTCGTCACCGTCACCGTCGTCACCATGATCGGCGGAACCCTCGCTTCGGCGGCCCCGACCCCCGGCGGTGTCGGCGCCGTCGAAGCGGCACTGATCGGTGGCCTGGCGGCGTTCGGGGTGCCCACGGCCGTCGCCGTCCCGTCGGTGCTGCTGTACCGGATACTCACCTGCTGGCTACCGGTGTTCGTCGGTTGGCCGATCATGCGATGGCTGACCAAGAACCAGATGATTTGACAGCCGGTGAGTCTGACACCCGCCTACGGATGGCACCCCTTCGGCTGGGGAAGCCGCGTGATCATCACGCCACCGTCGATGAACGACACCCCGATGGTGTCAGCGGCGGATCCCCACGCCCACGACGTGATCGCGTCGTTCAACTCGCCGCACCACGGCATCCCGTTCAGCGGCGCGGAAATGGGCAGCTCGGCCCGCATCTGCGCCACGATGTCGAGGCGGCTACCGGCCACCTCCCAGAACTCGAATCCGGGCGGCACGGGCTGCTTCCCCACGTAAGGCCGTGCCCCGACGGGCAGCGTCACCTCGGGGACAAGACCCGAACGCGGACCGCCCAAGTCCGGAAGTGATGCCACGGTCGGTTGCTGCACAGTCGGTGCGGCCGACGGCACCGTCGGCGCCGACGGCGATCCACTCGCGACCAGGACGCCGATGACCACCACGATGACGACCACAGCCGCCGCGCCGAACGTCATCCATCCGCGCGCCGACATCCCCGCATGTGCGGGGTGCGGGGGGCGCTGCGGCGCTGTCACAGGGACATCCGATCACAGTCGGCTCTCCGCCGGATGGGGATGACGAAATTAACGCGTGGCGCCGTTGATCACGGGCTTGTCGATCATCCCCTTCTCGACCCCCCACATGGTCGCAATCGTCCGGTAGTCGCCGGTCTGCATCAAATGCTCCAGCGCCTGACGAAGCGACTCCGCCAGCGATGAGCCTTTGGCCACCGGCCAGCCGTACGGAGCGAGACCGAAGACCTCCCCCGCCGCTTCGAGCGCGCCACCACTGAGCTTGATCGCAAACCCCGTCACCGGCGAGTCAGCCGACATCGCGTCGACCTTGCCGGCGACCAACGCCGCGGTGAGGTCGTCTTGGCGGACGTAGACCACCTTGTCGATGGGCGACAAGCCCGCCGCCACACACGCGTCGCTCTTGGCCGGGATTTCCTTGGTCTCCTGGATCGAGCCTTGCGTGACGCCGACTTTAAGACCGCATGCGGCGTCGGGATCGACCTGCGACCCGGGTTGTTGCGCCCACATCGTCCCGGCCCTGAAGTAGGTGACGAAGTCGACCATCGACTCGCGGTCGGCGGTGTCGGTGAACGACGACATCCCGACGTTGAACTCGCCAGCGTGCACCGAGGGCAGGATGTCCTCGAAACCCGTCTCGCGATAGTCGGGAGTCAGGCCGAGAGTCTTGGCTATCGCGTTCATCAGGTCGACGTCGAAGCCGACGATCTGGCCATCGGAATTCTTGAATTCGTTTGGCGCGTAAGGCACATTGACGCCGACCACGAGCCGGCCCGTGGACCGGATGTCCGCGGGCACGGTCGCCGCGATCGATTCGACGGCCCCTGGTGGGGCTGCCACAGTGCCCCGCCGGTCGTGCACGCCCCACCACTTCCATGCCCCGAAAGCGCAGCCCGCGACGAGCAGCAGCGCTGCACCCGCCAAGGCGAGCGCTCTTTTCGAGATGCGCGGCCGGCCGCGTGTCCGGGCGCGCTGCGCCGAATGACGCGAGCCGCCGGCCCGGCGCACAGGCGCGGTCAGCGCGCGTCGTGCGGCGGCGGCCAAGTCCCCGGCCGATTGATACCGCTTGTCCGGTTGCTTGGCCATGCCCGTGGCGATGACGTCGTCGAACGCCGCCAGCTTCGGATCGATGGCCGACGGACGAGGCGGCGGCGACACCACATGCCCCGAGATCTGCTGCTCGAGACTGTCCGCCGGATACGGTCGCGAGCCGGTGAGGCACTCATAGAGCACGCACGTCAGCGCGTAGATGTCGGAGCGTAGATCGACCTGTTTCCCCTCGAACCGCTCCGGGGCCATGTAGGCCATGGTGCCCAGCGTGCTGCCCGCTGTGGTCAGGCTTTCCTCGCCGGCAGAGCGGGCCAGACCGAAGTCGATCAGGTACACGAAATCTCGTGGGGTGATCAAGATGTTCGACGGCTTGACGTCCCGATGGATCAGGCCCGCGTCATGAGCGGCATCCAAGGCCATCGCCACCTGCTCCACCACGTTCACCGCAAACGGCGCCGCGAGCGGCTTGTCGCTTTCCTTGAGGATCGCCCCGAGGTTGCGGCCCTCGATCAGCCGCATGTCCAGATAGAGCCGGCCAGCGATCTCGCCGAACCCGTGGATCGGCACGACGTGAGGTTCGTTGAGCCCGGCGGCGGCCTGCGATTCGCGACGGAACCGCTGCTGAAACGAGGTGTCGTTGGCGAGATGGTGTGGCAGCACCTTGAGCGCGACGATGCGGTCGGTTCTGGTGTCGTAGGCCCGGTAGACCTCGCCCATGCCGCCCCGGCCTATCAGCTGTTGCAGCTGATAGTGCCCGAATGGTGTCCCATCCACCGCTTACTCCTCGGCGCCCACCCCCGCAGTCGATCGAAACTACATCAAGTCATACGGTGATGACATGGCAGAACCCTCGGCGGCCGTCACGGCCTCGCATCCACCGGACAAGATCCTGCGGATGGTCAACCCGATTCTGCGGCGCCTACTGCGCACTCCGATCGCGGGTGCGGCACGGCAACAGATCATGGTGCTGAGCTTCAAGGGGCGCAAGACCGGGCGGGCGTATTCGATCCCGGTGAGCGCCCACCAGATCGACAACGCGCTCTACGCCCTTTGGCCGGCGCGCCATGGAAGCTGAACTTCCGCGGGGGCGCCCCTGTCGAGATCCTCCACAACGGCAAGACGACGACCATGCGCGGCGAACTCATCGAGGACCGTGCGGTGGTCGCCGGCCTCTACCACCGCTGCGCCGAGTTGTACGGCGTCAAGCAAGCACAGCGCATGATGGGGCTGAAGTTTCGCGACCAGCGGATACCGACTCTCGAGGAGTTCAGCGAGGCGGTCGAACAAAATAACCTCGTCGCTGTTCGGTTCACCCCGGGCGGTTAGCACCCGCCGTCTGTCAAGAATTCTCCAAGCGCTCCCGGGCAGGCTTCTGTCAAACGCCCGCCAATGCAGGGAGAACACGATGCGGAAACCTTCACGGCCCCACTTGCGGCCGGTACGGGACGTCGCCCCTCCGACGCTGCAGTTTCGCACGATCCACGGCTACCGCCGCGCCTTCCGCGTGGCCGGGTCCGGACCCGCGCTGCTGCTGCTCCACGGCGTCGGCGACAACTCCACCACATGGAGGGCTGTGCAGGCCGCACTTGCGCAACGGTTCACGGTCATCGCGCCGGACCTGCTGGGGCACGGCGAATCAGACAAGCCACGCGCCGACTACTCGTTGGCGGCGTTTGCGAACGGCATGCGCGACCTGCTCGCCGTGCTCGGTATCGACCGCGTGACCCTGGTGGGGCATTCGCTTGGCGGCGGCATCGCCGCGCAATTCGCCTATCAGTATCCGCACATGGTCGAGCGCATCGTGTTGGTAAGCAGCGGCGGCGTCACGAAGGACGTCAGCTTCGGGCTGCGACTCGCGGCGATGCCGATGGGCAGCGAGGCGCTGGCAGTGCTGCGCGTGCCCGGCGCGCTGCCCGCGCTGCAACTCGCTGGGCGCGCCGCGCGGAAAGTACTGGGCTCCACCAAGTTCGGGCGTGACCTGCCCGACGGCCTGAAGATGCTCGCCAGGTTGCAGGATCCCGCAGCCTTGTCCGCGTTCTCGCGCACCCTGCGAGCGGTGGTGGACGGACACGGACAACTCGTCACCATGCTGGATCGAAGCTATCTGATGCAATCCGTTCCGGTGCAATTGATTTGGGGCGAGGACGACTTGGTGATCCCCGTCAGCCACGCTCATGTGGCCCATGCGCAGATTCCCGGTTCACACCTGGAAATCTTCGAGGAGTCCGGGCACTTACCGCATCACGACCACCCGGAGCGATTCGTCGAGATCGTCGAACGGTTCATCGACTCGACGGCGCCTGCCGAACATGATCCGGAACTGATCCGCTCGCTGCTGCAGACCCCCGAACGCCAGTACGCCGATTCAGAGCCCTTCGACGCCGCGTAACCCCGACCGCAGCAGGTTCACACTGTCCGCGACGATCTGCCCGAGGTCCCCGGTGCAGCCGCCGCGACCCCAATTCTCCACGGCCACAACAAGTGCCGCCGCCAGCGTGGCGCCGGCCACCTGCGCCTTCAGGTCGATGTCAGGCGTGTCGGGCTGACGCGACTGGACGAACTGGGTGATTTCCGCCGCGAATGACGCCTGCACCACCCGCAGCGCCCGGTGGATGTTGCTCGCTGAAAAGCGATATCACATGCGATATCGCTTTTCGCGGCCCTGCGGCGACGGTGCAACGGGGCTGACGTGACGCACGGGGCGACAATCCTGTACCATCTGGTACATGATTACTGAGAGCAGCGTCGAGATCGACGCACCGGCTTCGGTTGTGTGGGATGTATTCAGCGACGTCGAACGCTGGCCCGAGTGGACCGCCTCGGTCACCCGCCTGGTCGCCATCGACGGGCCCGACGTCGCCGTCGGAAAGCGCTTCGAAATCAAGCAGCCTCGCATGCCCAGGCTGGTGTGGGAGGTCACCGACGTCGTGCCAGGGACATCGTGGACCTGGGTGCAGCGATCCCCGGGCGCCTCGACCGTCGCCCGGCACGACGTTGTCGCAAAGACCGATGGCCACACGCTCGTTCGGCAGCAACTCGACCAGCGAGGTCCGGTCGGCGCGTTAGTGGGCCGACTGATGCGCGGGATGACCAAGCGCTACCTCGAGCTCGAGGCGCAGGGGCTCAAGGCGCGCAGCGAGCAGCGTCAGCGACTTGATGGCCCGGCCTCCTGACGTCGAGCGGCGGCGCGACCTGCTCGACGCACTGGTGGACGAGTTCGCGGACGGCGGGATCGGCGGCCGCTCGCTGCGCGAGGTGGCCGAAGCCGTCGGCACAAGCCACCGAATGCTGTTGCACCACTTCGGGTCTCGGGATGAACTGCTGCTGGCGATCGTCGAAGAGGTCGAGCGGCGCCAGATAGCTGTCCTGCGCGAGCTGCCGACCGACCCGGCCGACGCGGTTGCCACCATGTGGGCCGACCTGCGCCGGCCCGAGTTGCGTGCGTTCGAGCGACTCTTCTTCGAGTGCTATGCGCGCGGAGCGCAGGGCGAAGAGCCGTACGCACGCATGGTGCCGGGCGCCGTCGACGCCTGGCTGGCCGATGTCGCTGCACTGACCGACGGCGCAGCCGACCCTGCCTTCGCGCGGCTCGGCCTGGCCGTCATGCGCGGTCTGCTGCTGGACCTTGTTGCCACGAACGACGACGTGGGCGTGGACGCGGCCGCGCAGGTTTTCACCGAGCTCCTTCGGCGATAGCTAACCTGTTGGTGCCCCGATGTCGCGTGCCGTGTGCACGTTACGCGCGATCTCGTCGAGGTGGGTCTCCCACGTGCCACAGCAGCCGCCCCACATGTCAATGTGCGGGTGCTGCCGGGCCAAGCCGCCCATGAGCTCACCGAGCTCAGCCGGGTCTCCCGCCTCGAGGTGACCGAGCGTGCAAAGTGACATCTTGTCCATCATTGCGGCGTTCGGTCGTAGGCAACGCACTCGTTCGAACCACGTGCCCGGCTCGATCGACGGCATGAACTCCAACGGGTGCGAGCAGTTGATGCCGTAGAACGCTGGCTGGTCATCACCTGTCTGCGCGTCAACCGTCTCGATCGCGTTCTTCACGGTCGGCCCTGACGCCAGCCGACGGCTACTGCTGTCGAGCGTGAACGAGACAGACAGAGGCAATCCCACGCGTGCAGCGGCGTGAGCCAACCCGATCACCTCGGGAACGCTGTTGAACGTCATGGCTTCAACCAAATCGACGCGGGCACGGGCCAGCGTGGCTAGCTGTTCGCCGTGGTATTCCTCCGCCTCTTCGGCGGTGATAGTCCGGTTCGCCTCGTACGCGTCCCCACGCGGGCCCACGACGCCGGCGTACATGAGTGCGGGCACCTGCCCCTCGTACGGCTGGGCGACATCGCGCAGGAAGTCGATTGCGCGCAACTGCATCTCGGCCAGTGACTCACGGGAGTAACCGAGCAGTGACGCCCAGTCCGGGCTCGCCCGGTAGTCGAGGCCACCCATGACCACACCGAACCCGTGGCGGGCGGCGGTGTCGAGATACCGGCCGTACATCCCCTGCAGCTCGGTCACGGCGCGTGGGTTGTCGAGCAACGGAAACATGGCGAAGTGCGGAAGTTCGAACCCGTACTTGTACATGATCTCGGTTTCCTGGCCGCCCTCCGTGAGGTAGTTCAGCCCAGGCTGCTGCTCCGGGAACTCTGCGGCCATGACGGTCACCTGCGCAATCCTGTGGACCAACTGTGAGTAATGGTCAGATTAGCCATCGGTGCCAACAATTGAGTCGGATTTGGCAGCGCGCCCAGGACGAAGGCGTCGATCGGCTGCTCGTGCCCGCGCAGGGTCAGCGGGCGCCGCACCGCTTCTTCCATGAGGTCATCGGCGACCCCAGATGCGACAAGCAACTCCCCACCCGCAGCGTGTTGTTGCATCCGCGCCGAGACGTTGACCGGATGACCGAGAGCGGTGAAGTCGACAACAGCGCCCCCAACGTTGCCCACGTATGCGACGCCCGCGTTGACTGCCACACCCAACTCGAGCCAAGGCCCCTCGTCGCTGCCGTAACCGACCGCTCGGAGCAGCTCCGTCCCCGCCTGGACTGCGCGGCGTCGATACTCCGGTCCGCTGATGCCGCGCACGAAGAACGCCATGACCTCGTCGCCAATGAGCTTGTCTATCACCGCGTCGTGCCGCAGAAGGGTCTGTGTCGCAACGGTGTAGAACCGGTTGAGCAACGCGGCGAAGTCGGCGGCGACGCCGCGCTGGCCCAGCGCCGTGGAGCCGCGGACGTCGGCGAATAGGACCGCGACGTCCACCTCGGCGCCGCCGGCGGGGAGCGCATCACAACAACGACTACAAAGATTCGGATTCTTGCGCGACGGCTTGAACCCGGCAGCGGCCAGAACACGACCGACCGGGCCGCCGAAAGGGTTGTTGCAGACCTTGCATCGCGGCGCTGACGGCAGGTAACGAAACAGCCGTCGCGCCCTCACCAAGGATGCGTGACCTTCCGTGAGCACCTTGTCCCACCGCTGCGGGCTGTTGACGATGACCATGCGGGAAATGATTGGTCGGATGGCCATTGCGCTACATGGGGCATCTGCCTCAAAAACAGGTGCAAAATGAGGGCGTGCGACAGGGCCTGCGCAGAGCCGAATTGCTGGCAGCGACATCGCTGGCGATCGACCTCGGTCTCGGGCAGCCAATGGAACACATGCTCCGGTCGTCGCTCATCGCGACTCGTATCGCCGAACGGATGGGCCTCGACGCCCAGCAGCGAGCGACGGTGTACTACGCCAATCTGGTCGGCTGGATCGGGTGTCACGCCGATTCCCACGAGCTTTCAGCCCTCTTCGGTGACGACATCGCCTTCCGGGCCGATACGTACTCCGTCGATATGACCGGGTTGCCGTTCCTGCGTCTGATGGTCAGTCATGTCGGGCACGGATTGCCCGGCTGGGAGCGCGGCATGCGCTCGGTCGCATTTGTGCTCACGGCACGTAACCAGGTCGCCAAGCTGATCCACTCGCATTGCAGTTCTGCTGGGGTTCTTTCCGATCGGATGGGCCTGGACCCGCAGGTTGGGGAGGCGCTGGCGTATATCTTCGAGCGCTGGGACGGCCGAGGTATGCCGAACGGCGTTCGCGCAGAACAGATTCCGATCGAAATTCACATCGTTCACCTGGCCGACGTCGTCGAGGTGCACCTGCGGACGGGAGGCCGCGAACGAGCCGTCGAGGTCGTACGTTCCCGCCGTGGCACGCAGTTCAGCCCGGCTGTGGCCGAGGTGTTCGCGCGTGATGCCGCGGCGATCGTCGACGGGTTGCTCGAAATGGATGTCTGGACCGCGGCGTTGGCGCAGGCACCGGATCGTGACCGTATTCTCGACGGTGACGAGATCGACGAGTTACTCAGGGCCATGGCGGATTTCGTCGACCTCAAATGCCCGGTTTCTCCCGGCTACTCGCGCGGTGTCGCTGATTTGGTGGCCGCGGCGGCGCGAGGACTGCGGATGCCGCCGGAAGACATCACCCGTCTCTACCGTGCGGGCCTCGTGCACGGACTCGGGAAATTAGGTGTGTCTAACCAAATCTGGGAAAAGAAGGGCCCGCTCAGCACCGCTGAATCGGAGCGGGTGCGGATGTACCCGTATCTGACGGGACGGATACTGAGCCGGGTCGGCGGCCTGGAGTCCGTGGTGTCCGTCGCAACCAAACACGAGGAACGCAACGACGGGTCCGGCTTTCCCCGAGGGCTCGCGGGCGCGGAGCTGACCGCGCACGACCGTTTGCTCGCTGTGGCGGTGGCGTATCATCAACTGCTCGAGCCGCGTCCAGACCAGCCCGCCCTCGATGTTCGCGGCGCTGCCAGTCAGTTACGCCAAGAGGCGCGTGCCGGACGCCTCGACGCCGACTCGGTGGAGGCCGTATTGGCGGCGGCCGGGCATCGGGCGTCGAAGCGCACACCCCGTTCGGCGGGACTCACCGCCCGCGAGGTCGAGGTCCTGCGACTCGTCGCGCAAGGCCGGTCGAACCGTGAAATCGCGACCGAGTTGTTCATTGCGGAGAAGACGGCCCGCAACCACGTCGAGCACGTCTACACCAAGTTGGGCGTCAACAACCGCACGCAGGCGACTCTGGCGGCGATCGATCGGGGTCTGGCGGTCTAACCCGTCGAGTTTGCCGCCAGGGCTGTGGTTCTAGCTGGACGATTTTGGGGCAAACGCCTCATGCGACCACCGAAACGGTGGACCCATCATCACGGCATGACAACGCAAATCAGTTTCCAGTCACATCACTCAGATGCAGCGCCCGGCGGCACCCGGGTCGACGCAGTCAACGTCAGCCGGCAGGTCGGCGCGCGGAAGATCCTGCAGGAGCTGTCGCTGTCGGTCGAGCCGGGCGAGCTGGTCGCTATCGCCGGCGGCAGTGGCGCAGGAAAGACCACACTGCTGGAGATCCTTGCCGGACTGCACCCGCCGACTGCCGGGGAAGTTCGGCACGATGGCGTCCTTTGCGGTGCCAGACTCAGCGGCGAGTGCCGCATCGGCTACGTGCCGCAGGACGACATCATCCACCTCGAGATGCCCCTGCGCCGCACGCTGCGCTACGCGGCGCGGCTACGGCTGCCCGCAGGGACGTCCGCAGCAGAGGCCGACCGGGTAGTCGAGGAGACCATGGTTGACCTCGACCTGGCTGATCGGGCCGAGGTGCCGGTCCGTTCGCTGTCAGGCGGCCAGCGCAAGCGGGCCAGTATCGCCGTGGAACTGCTGACCCGGCCGCACGTTTTCTTCCTCGACGAACCCACGTCCGGGCTCGATCCGTCGACCGCGGCCGACGTGATGCGCCTGCTGCGCCGGCTCACCCAGCGTGGGGTCACGGTGATCCTGACGACGCACGAGCCGGCCGGCATCGACCGGTGCGACCGGGTGGTATTTCTGGCTCGCGACGGCCACCTGGCGTTCAACGGCAGCCCGGCCGAGGCTCGGGATTATTTCGGCGTGGACAGTCTCGCCGAGGTGTACAACAGGCTCGCCGCAGAGCACACCCCGCAGATCTGGGCGCAGCGATTCGCCGTCAGCCGCGGCACGTCGGAAGCCCGGCATGCCTTGGCTTTACGGCCCATCCCGCCAACTCGTTCGGACATCAAGCGCACGGGTGTGGTCCGGCAATGGTGGCTGCTCACGCGACGCAACGTCGATGTTCTATTCCGCAACAGGTTGACGCTGGCGGTCCTGCTCGGCTCACCGGTACTCGTCACGGCGATGATGGCGACGCTGTTCAAGCGCGGGGCATTCGATACGCAGAACGCAGCCGACATCGGGCCGGCACAGGTCGTGTTCTGGATTGCGTTCGCAGGCTTCTTCTTTGGGCTGACTTACGGACTGCTTCAAATCGTCGGGGAGATGGCCGTGTTCCGACGGGAGCGTCTGGCCGGGCTCAGCGTGAGCGCCTACGTGGCATCCAAGGTGACGGCGCTACTCCCGGTGCTGGCCGCTGTGAGCGCGGTGCTGCTCGGTGTGCTGAGGGTGATGGGCCGGCTCCCCGCCGTCGGATGGCACGTGTACGCGTTGCTATTCGTGACAATCGTGGTCGAGGCGACTTCGGCGCTGGCACTTGGTCTGCTCGCCTCGGCGGCGGTCTCCAACGCGGCGCAGGCCGCACTCGCCCTGCCGATGCTCTGCTTTCCGCAGGTTCTCTTCGGTGGCGCGATCGTCCCCGTTGACGAGATGGCCACCCCGGGACGCCTGATGAGCTTCGGTCTGTCGAACCGCCACGCATTCGAAGCGCTGGGTCGCGACCTGGATCTCGACCGGTTCACCACCACGATGCCGGCCATGTCCGCCTACCGCGACACCTTCCACGGAGGCACCGGCGCCAGCCTCGGCGCGCTCGCCGCGTTTGCCGTTGTACTTACGCTGGCCACGGTTTGGGTCCTGCACCGACGATCCGCGCCAGGCGCATCGCGGCGATGACGGCGATGACTACTCGCCCGCAGTGGTGGGGCTGCCGCGGTCGGCGGGGTTGGGACAGTCGTCAGTTCCGCGCTGAGATTGCCCGGAAAACACCGTCGAGGCCGGCTAGTGCTTTCGTACAACACGCTCCGACTCGCCCGGCTTCCAGATCGTGATGTCCAGGTGGCCATCAGCTACCTGCACCGCAGAACCGCCAATCAAGTCAGCGCGGTAAAAGTGATCGAAGTTCTGACCCCGGATGTCGAACCCGGTTTGCCGGTACAGGTCCTCGGCGAACCGTTGATGCAGAGCCTTGTCGTGGACGTCGTCGACTATGCCCCACAACTTCGCGTCGCCGTCTTTGACCTCGGTGTCGACGGTCGCGGTGTGTAGACAGAAGCGCGGGTCGCGCGCCAGGTCCTTGAACTTCGTCGTGCCGGGCATGCCGGAAATCCACAACTGATCTTCGAAGAACCTCGGCTCGACGGGGCTGATCCGCGGGAATCCGTCGGAGCGCAGGGTGCCCAGCATGCACAGGTTGCCAGTAGCAGCGTGTCGGTGCACGAAGATGTCCGCGATTTGCGGGGCGGCTTCGGTGAACTCTTTCCAACCAGTCACGATCGTTAACCTACGACGATTCACCGTCCTCGACGAAACACCCCAGCCGGTTCCGAGTGATTCAGGCGGTCGGCACCGAAACCCTATGCAACACGGAGCCAGCCAACCGCCGAGCTCTCATACCAGTAGGTCTTCGGACCCGTCGGGACTATCCGCGCGTCTCGAAAAAGACGACATACGAGAGTCTCAAAACTTCGTATCGGAGATGCCACGGCGATATGACGGACATCGCTGACCAGCAGTGACACGATACTGACGTGGACCGCAGCGGGGATGGTGGCGGCGGACTGACCGCGACGGGGCTCGTCTGTGGTTCTTGCGGCGCGCAGTCAAGCCCGACGGCCAAGTTTTGTAGCGAGTGCGGTGCGCGACTGACACAGGCCACCCCATCGGCTGAGTACAAGCAGGTGACAGTTCTGTTCGCCGACGTGGTTGGTTCGATGAAGCTGGCGGCCGCACTGCCGACGGAGCGGCTGCGCGACATCATGAACGAGTTGTTCAATCGTGCGGCCGCGGTGGTGCAGCGTTATCAAGGCACGGTTGACAAATTCACCGGTGACGGCTTGATGGCGCTGTTCGGTGCCCCGGTGGCGCTGGAGGATCATGCGCCGCGGGCGTGCATTTCGGCGATGGAGATCCAGTCGGTCGCCCAGAAGTTCGCCGACGAGGTGTTTCGCAGTGACGGCGTTCGCTTGCAGCTTCGCGTCGGGCTCAATTCTGGTCAGGTGATCGCGGGTGAGATCGGTTCAGGTCCGGGCCGGTACACGGCGGTCGGGCATCCGGTCGGTATGGCGCAGCGCATGGAGGCCGCCGCACCGTCGGGCGGGGTGTTGGTGTCGTTGTCCACGGCGCGCCTCGTGGAAAACGCCGCCCGGCTGGGACCGATCGAAGATGTGGTGATTAAAGGCGCCGACACGCCCGTGTCTGCGCGGCGGCTGCTGGCGCTGGAGTCGGCCCCCACGATCGTCGGTCGCAACGAAGGTGCGATGGTGGGCCGCGATGCCGACTTGGGTCGCCTGCACGGGATTCTCGATACGGGCCGCAGTCACCTGGTGGGAGTGGTGGGCGCGCCAGGTCTGGGCAAGAGTCGGCTGATCGGTGAGTTCAGCGCAATGGCAGCGCGTCGGGGCGCGCAGGTTGTCTTGGCCCGGTGTGAGGCTCACACCACCACGGTGGCGTTTCGCGCGTTGTCGCGCCTGTTGCGCGCGATGTTTAGCGTAGACGGCCTCAGTGATGTCGACGCCCGAGCGCACGCATTGGCTCAGTGTGGTGGGGCCCTGACATCAGGCTCCGCAGACGCGCAGATCCTGTTCGAGGTGATGGGCATCGCCGATCCTGACGCGCCACCATTGCAGGTCAGCGTGGACGGGCGTCGGCGCCGGCTCGTGGAGGTGATGTCACAGGCGGTGCTGGCCCGGTCGACGCGGATCCTGTTCGTATTGGAGGATGCGCATTGGATTGATGCGCCCAGCGACGAGGTTCTTGCCGATTTCACCGGCGCACACAAAGCGACGTCATCGATGTTTGTCACGACGTATCGGCCAGAGTTTCGCGGTGCGCTGCAGCAGCATGCGGACGAGACGCTCACCCTGCAGCCACTGACCGATGCGATGGCGGTGCAACTGGTAGGCCAGCTCGTCGGGAACGATCCGTCCCTGGCTGCCTTGGTAGATCGGATTGCCATGGCCGCGGTGGGCAATCCGTTCTTTATCGAGGAGATCGTGCGTGATCTGGCTGACCGCGGGGTGATCTCGGGCAGCCGTGGCCGCTATCGACTGGTCGGCGCTGTGGACGAGATCGGTGTTCCGGCCACGGTACAAGCCGTACTGTCAGCGCGCATCGATCGGCTGCCGACAGAGGCGAAAGCGGTCGTGAATGCTGCGGCGGTGATCGGCACCCGGTTTGACGTTGACACGCTGCATGCCCTCCTTCCGGATGCGGCGTCGTCTGCGTTGGCCGACTTAGTGTCGGCGGAGTTGATCGATCAGACCGAATTCGTGCCGCGCCAACGCTATTGCTTCCGTCATCCGTTGGTGCGCACGGTGGCTTATGAATCACAGTTGAGCGCCACGCGAGCGCAGGCCCATCGCCGGTTGGCCGCGGCGATTGAGGCGCGCGATCCCGCGACTGTTGAGGAGAATGCGGCACTGATCGCCACACACCTCGAAGCAGCCGGCGAATTCGCCGAGGCCTACCGCTGGCACATCCGCGCGGCGGAATGGCTACGGCCCCGCGATATGCGGGCCGCACGGACCCAATGGGTGAGCGCGCGCCGTATCGCCGACCAGTTGCACGACGACCACGCCGACGTTATCGGCATGCGTATCGCGCCCCGCACCATGCTGATCTCGACCGCGTTGTGGGTTGGCAGTGACGCTGACGCGGATGAGCGTTACCGGGAACTTCGCGAACTGTCGTTACAGGTCGGCGACCTCAGATCTCTCGCGATCGCAACAGCCGGACGCATGATGTCTTTTATCTTCAACGAAGACCGTGTAATCGAGGCCGCGTCGCTGGCGTCGGAGCTCGAGAAAGTTCTCACCAGTATCGACTGTGAAACATTCGCAGAGATCGACGTCATTCTCATTTCGTTGTTCTTCGCACGCTTTTCATGTGGCGAATTCGACTCTGCACGAGAGAAGATCGACGCGATCCTCGCACGGTCTCATGGAGAACCAACGCTCGAGTCAACTGGCGCGGTCACACTCCGTGGTGTCATCGAGATCTGCTGCGGCGACTACCAAGAGGGGCGAGGTCGTCTCTCGGAAGGAATTGCCCAGGCTCGCGTGCTTTCGCCCGTAAGCTACGCACACCATCTGATCTGTTGGGGCCTGGTGGCGGCGCTCGGCCTGACCACCCCCGACGACCTGGTGAATGAGACGCGCGAAGCGCTGCGCCGCGCTGAGTCGTTCGGCGACATGTCTGGCATCATCCCTGCGCAATTTGCTTATGGCACTGCGTTATTGCATTCAGGTCCGGCCTTCTACGACGAGGCGATCGAGGTCCTCGAGACTGCTCGGGCCAGTATCCAGAAGCACAGGGTACTAGCGTACATACTGCCGATCATCGCTGCCGATCTGGCGCTTGATGCCGTCCGCAACGGGCGGCGGGACCAAGCAATCGACGAACTACGAGCATTGTTTGCACTGCATATTAGTCATGGCCATCGAGTCGTCGTCGGTAGTGCCGGCGAGGCATTAGTCCGGCTCCTCGTCGATCGTGGAGCCACCGACGACCTCGCCGACGCGCACCGCATCGTCGACGAGTGGCAGGTCCGGCGGCCCGGCATTCCCGCGCTGGACCTGTGGTGGCTGAAGTCGCGCGCCCTGATAGCCGAGGCGGAGGCGGACTTTGGCGGCTACGCAGAGCTGGCCAAGCAGTACCTCTCGCTCTGCGAAACGCTTGACGCCCGTGGGCGTCTCACCGAAGCGCGCCGAATGGTCGGCACAACAGCAGTTGCGGAGGGATGACATCGATGGCGAAGATATTGGCGTATACCTCCCCCGCGCTCGGTCACGTGCTGCCAATCAGCGCGCTTCTGTCGGAGTTGTCCCGCCGTGGCCACGCGATTCATTTGCGGACCTTCTCGGTCGGCGTGGAGGTCGGGCAAAATCTCGGCTTCACCACGGACGCAATCGATTCGCGGATCGAGGCGATCGAACATGACGACTGGAAGGCCACCAGGCCGCCTGACGCGCTGAAGCGGAACTTCGCAGTGTTCGGCCGGCGCGCCCCGCACGAAGTCACCGACCTCGCCGATGCGATTGCCCGCGTCGACCCTGACGCATTGCTTATCGACGTGATGTGCTGGGGTGCGTTGTCGGCCTCGGAAGCCGGCGGCATCCCGTGGGCCTCTTTTTCGCCATTCACGCCCCTTCTGCGCGCAGACGGGATGCCCCCCTACGGCCCGGGCCTTAGGCCATTGCCGAATCTCTTCGGACGCGTTCGTGACGCCGTTGTCCGGTCCATGGTGAGCGGTCCTGTAAACAGTGGATTGCCACCTATCAATGAGATTCGCGAGGAGCTGCATCTGCGGCGGGTCGGTTCGATGGACGAATTTTGGCGCCGCGCGCCGCTGATGCTGGTCGCGAACGGCAAACCGTTCGAGTATTCGCACACCGATTGGGGCGATGCGGTGCAGATGATTGGGCCGTGTCCGCTCGATCCGCGACCCGACACGGTTCCCGACTGGCTGGCCTCTATTGACCGGCCGATTGTTCTCGTCACCACGTCATCGGAGAAGCAGGGGGACGCAAAGCTTGTTCAAGCCGCGGTGGCCGCGTTGGTCGATGAGCCGGTGCATGTGGTCGCGACGATGCCGGCCGGACAACCGGACAACTTTGCGAAGTGGCCCAATGCGACTGTGTGCCGGCTGATTCCGCACGGTGTGGTGCTTGACCGCGCAGTGTGTGCGGTGACCCACGGTGGTATGGGCGCCACGCAAAAAGCCTTGGCCCGTGGAGTTCCCGTGTGCGTCGTGCCGTTCGGGCGGGACCAATTTGAGGTCGCACGGCGCGTCGAGGTAGCCGGGTGCGGCACTCGCCTACCGGCGAAGCGACTGTCAGCGGAGCGCCTGCGCACAAAGGTACGCGAAGCGATGACCATGACCGACGGAGCGCAACGGGTGGCGGCGGGTTTCGCGGCCACCGGTGGCGTAGCCCGCGGCGCCGACCTCTTCGAGCAGCGCGTGCTTAGCCCCCATGTCAGGTGAACGCCCAAGTGCAGCCGTCCGAGCGGACCGACGGGGCGATCGGCCGTTTGTGGTGTCCCTCGGGAGGTGTCGCTCCCTGGCAGAGCCCCACGGCGTCTGGAAATAGACCACTTATGGGACGTCTCGTCACACCGACTTCTGGACGTATGTCCGAGCTGACGGCGTGTCAGAAGTTCGTCTCGAAGTTGGTGGTCTAGGAAATGTCGCTCATGAGACACGGCATTGCCGTTGGCCCACGACCTAGCGCGTTCCAAGAATTCGCCAAGAATGCCGGCGCAACCTCGCAGCATGGTCGGAACTTCCCGCAGATTTCGGCGATCGGGCGCGGTCTTGACTGCCACATGGTGGGGGGTCCTGGCGCTGGCCGCAATGATGGTGATTGGGTCCACGTCCGGCAGCCCCGCCGCGTCGACGCGAGTTGACCTGAGCGCTCATGGCGCCGAGGCCGGGATTGGGGACGTCCCATGGTCGCAGGTCGGTCCGGGTTGGACGCTCGCCATGTGGAGCCCAGTTGCCGGTCAGCACCCGGGCGACGAACCGGCCCCGGGCGAGTCGACTTGGGAGACAGCCAGCACGACCCTGTACCTGGTCGACCCGACGGGCACCCGCTACGCAATCACCACCTTCCCGCCGCCGGGAGACAAATCGAACCCCGAGCTGGTCGATTGGTCGGGCGACGGCAGCCGCGCCCTGTTCTTCATGCAGGGGCAAGACCATGGCACGGTGATCGAGGTCGACCTGCACACCGGCGTGCAGACATCGTTCCCTGTCAACAGTTTCGACGTCACTCCGCGCTACAGCCGCCCCAACGGCAAGGCCGTGCTGCTGGTCAAGCCGAACGACACCAAAAGTCCGGCCTCGCTCGAGCGGGTCGACCTTGCCGGCAACCACCAGCTGACGTACCCGGTGGACCAGCTCGGCAGCAAGTTCAACGCCAACTACCTCTCCACGCCCGACGGCACGCAGCTCGTGCTGGGCACAGCCTCCGGCCTCACCGTCATGGGCAACGACGGGACGGTCGGCAAGTCTCTGCCGATCGCAGGCGAGAGCGACTGCACACCGACGCGGTGGTGGGATACCGGCTCGACGACCGTTGTCACCCTCTGCCATGGCCCCAACTTCAGCTATTCAAGGCTGTGGCTGGTCCCGATCGACGGCAGGACGCCGACCCCTCTTACGGCGCAGAACAACGGACAGGGTGGCGCCGACCTCGGCGACCAGAGCGCCTGGCAGCTGCCCTTGGGCACCTTCGTGCAGGCTACGGGCGCGTGCGGATACAGGTTCCTCGCCAAGCTCAACGCGGACGGGACGACGACGCCGGTGACGGTCCCCAATGTGGAAAGCGGCAGCAGCGTCCTCGTGGTCGGTGCAAACGGCGACGACCTTCTCCTCCGAGCCACGGTCGCGTGCGGGAGCGGCCAGTCGCTTCTCGCCTACCACCCCGCCAACAACACCTCGACTGTGCTGCTCGGCACGCCCGTCAACGGCGGCGGTGTGATCGACGCGCTCGCTTACCCTGGCCGGGAGTAACCGATAGGAGCGGCGCAGTGACGCGGGAAATCTCACGTCAGGCGTTCATCCGCGGCGCGCTCGGCGCGCTTGCGTCCGGTGCGGTGTTGGGAGCGTGCCGGCGAGCGGCGCCGATGGAGCCGCAGGACACGTCCAGGGTGCTGGCCCCGCAAGACTGGACTGCCCTCGACGACTCGATCGCCGGCCGCGTCATCCTGCCCTCCGACGGCGACTACGCCACGGCGAAGAATGTGTTCAACACCCGATTCGATGGCTCGACGCCGGCGGCGGTCGTCACGGTGATGTCAACCGGCGACGTGCAGAGAGCCGTGTCGTTCGCCGCGAAAAGCGGCATCAGGATCGCCGCCCGAAGCGGCGGGCACTCCTATATCGGTGATTCGGCGGCAGACGGCGCAATGGTCATCGACCTGCGGCAGATGTCCGGAGGTATCAGCTACGACGACAGCTCCGGGCTCGCGACCATTTCGGCTGCAGTAGAACTGAATTCGGTACAGACGACGCTGGATGCACATGGACGATCGATACCAACCGGCAGCTGCCCGACCGTAGGCGTCGCCGGTTTGACGCTGGGCGGTGGGCTGGGATCCGATGCCCGGCGGTGCGGTTTGACGTGCGACGCACTGATGTCGGCGACCGTCGTGCTCCCCAGCGGCGACGCGGTCATCGCATCACCGGACGATCACGCCGATTTGTATTGGGCGCTGCGGGGCGGGGGCGGCGGCCATTTCGGCGTCGTACCTCACTCACCTTCCAAGCGTTTCCGGTCGGCGACCGCGACGTCGTCAACCCGGTATTCCCCGAAAGCGCTGCCGCGCAGGCGATCCTGGGCTGGCACAACTGGCTAAGCACCGCAGACCGCGCGATTTGGGGCATGGTCAACCTGACGGGTTCGAGTTCCGGGCTGCGCTGCAGCGTCGTCCTGGCGACACCCCCCGGCGATGGACCGGGGGCTGCTGGCGACATTAGCGCGGTGATCGGGGTGCGGCCCGTCAGCGACAACACCCAGACCCTTAGCCACATCGATTTCGTCCACTATTTCGCCGGCGGTACCGATGCAACAGAGTCACGTGCGGTCGTCGCCGGCTCCGACATCATGGCCGAGATGACGCCCGCCGCAGCGGAATCCATCGTTGCGGCGGCGTCGGACCGATCACAGGCAGAGGGCTCCGCCACCGCCGTGGTCGAGTCGCTCAGCGGAGCGGTGAGCGACGTCGATCCGGGCGGCACGGCGTTTCCGTGGCGAAGTCAGGCGGCGTGCGTGCAGTGGTACACCGAGCCGCCAGCACCGGCGGCCGTCGACGCCGCGAACGACTGGCTGACACGTGCACACCAAGCCGTGCATGCGCATTCGGCGGGCAGCTATGTCAACTACCTCGAATCGGGCGTCCCGGCCGGGAGATATTTCGGT
Organism: uncultured Actinomycetota bacterium; assembly: GCA_963744085.1. Lineage (GTDB taxonomy): Bacteria > Actinomycetota > Actinomycetes > Mycobacteriales > Mycobacteriaceae > Mycobacterium. The sequence continues at coordinate 85,167 of CAVUSK010000002.1, read as the reverse complement.
GACAACCTGGCGCGGCTCTCGGCCATCCGCCAGAAGTACGATCCCGACACGTTGATGTACTCGAGTGTGAACTACTGATGGTGCGAAGGTCATCGGAGGATGTTGTCAATTCGCTAGCAGATCGCTGTCATCAAGGATGTCTATCAGGCAATCTCCAGGGCGGCTCCATATCATCGCCGCGACGGACTGGACACTGTGAGGCGGTGTTGTGGGCGCGATCTTTCGGACCATCGTCATCGTCGCGACTCCGCTATTCGTCAGCTGCGGCGTGGCGTCGGCAGATCCGGTTCCTGCCGCAGACGTAACACAGTCGGCGGACACCGACGACGGATGGCACTTGAGCGCCACGCTCACCAGCATGACCGTCAACGATGTTCCCAACATGGCCGCCACCGCGTTGACCAAGGAAGCGTTCGTCTCCGGGAAGGCCGTGGCCAAAATCGATGGCGACGGCACGATCCCGGTGAACTCCGGCAATCTCGTGTTCGGGGTGCAACTGGGCTGTCAGCTCGACTTGAGCCAAGGCGGCAACATCGGGGTCGGCGGCACCGTCGGAATCGGCTTCGGCTTCGGCTCGGGTCTGGCCGGTCTGAGCAGCATCAGCCCGAACCCGTACGCGGACATCGACCCCAACGCGTCGATAAATCTGTTGCCCGGCAACATCAACACGCTGGGATTGGGCAGACTGGCGCTCAAGGGCCGAAGCGGCGAGGTCACCGTTCACGACGCGCATGTGAAGGTCGACGGCTGCGGCGGCCCGGTGACGGTCCGATTCTTCGCATACGCACAGATCAACACCGACAATGGCAACGACAGCGTCAACACCTACGGAGAGGTCCTCAACCTATGAGCACAGGTCTCCGGGTGGCAGCGGCCGCAGTGATCGCGGCCGTTCTCGCGCTGGTCTCGGCCGGCGCCGCGAGCGCCGACAACAGCAACAACAACACGAACAACAACGACGTGACGAACGTCGACGGCAATAACGGCACGGGTGCAGCCTCGTCGGGTGAGAACACAAGCTGGCCACCGACAGATCTGTCGTGGCCCCCGAAGGACATCATGAACAGCGGCGCCGACGAAAACAACGGCGGTAAAGGCCATGACGGTTCAGCAGCGGCACCGATCGTGATACATCTTGGACAGCCTGCCCCGGCGGACACGGCTGCGCCCAGCACATCAGAGACACCGAAACCCATCGTGCCCGTCAACACGCCTTAGTTCGGCTCTTCCGGAGACGTCGGCACAGTTCAGATACTTGGGGCGAATGCCTCATGCACGGGCACGGCCGTCGCGGCCACCATTTGCACATGAACATCTCAGTTCGTCACAACGACAGTGACGAAGCGGACATGCATTCCCAGTACGGCGAAGCCGTCTACGAACACGAAAGAGTGAGCGGGCGCGCACAGATCGTCACGCCTTGCCTACAGAAGGCGGGAACCCACATGCAATCCGTAATGGATTGCTGGCACGCAGCTTTGAAGGAGGTGGGGCAGAGCGCAGCCCGCTACTAGAAACATGAACTTGGCCTACCAACAACGAGAAGAGGATAATCATGACCACGGTAGAACATTCCGTTGACAACGGCGTGAACGTCGACGCCCTGCTCGGGGCCCGCACCGCGATAGTTGACGCCCCGGAACTCGCCCAATTCCAATGGCGCACACAGGTCGACTGGGTCAATGGCACCCACAGCCGAGCCACCGTCGACACGTTCCATGGATCCGGCGAGGAGCAGCACCACAAGACGTCGTTCACCTACGACATCGATCATCCGTTGCCGTTCGCCGGGCACGACGCCGGCGCCACCCCGGTCGAATACGTGCTCGTCGCCCTTGGCGGCTGCCTGACCGCCGGTATCGCGTCGATCGCGCAGCGGCGTGGAATTCAGTTGCGCTCCGTCCACGCGACCGTCGAGGCCGGAGAAGACATCCGCGGCATCCTCGGCGCGGACCCCGACGTCCGCAACGGTTTCAGCGGCGTCAGGGTGACCTTCAGGATCGATGCTGATGCCACCACAGACGAGATCAGGGCGTTGGTGGCCCAGTCACAGAAGCGGTCTGCGGTCTACGACATCATCACCAACCCAACCGACGTCATCGTCGACGTCGCTTAAAACCCTTGAATCCCATGGACAACCACTACGACGTGATCGTCGTCGGTGGCCGCGTCGGGGGCGCGGCCACCGCGATGCTCCTTGCGCGCGCCGGACTGCGGGTACTGGTCATCGAGGCCGCCCGACGGGGCACCGACACCTTGTCAACACACGCGCTCATGCGCGGCGGCGTGATGCAACTGCACCGTTGGGGGCTGCTCGACGCGGTGATCACTAATGGCACCCCTGCCATACACGCGACCGAGTTCACCTACGCCGACGACACCGAAACAATCGAAATCCGTAGCAGCGATGGAATATCCGCGCTGCGGGCTCCACGCCGCACGGTGCTGGACACGCTCTTGCTCGACGCGGCACGCGAAGCCGGCGCCGAGGTCCGCAGCCCCGCTCGTGTCACTCGTCTGCTGACCGACCGTGGCCGAGTGTACGGCGTCGAGGCAATCGTCCGCGGGGCCGGCACATCGTTTCGAGCGACTGCGACGATCACCGTCGGTGCCGATGGGCGCGGCTCCATGGTCGCCGACGGGGTCGACTCCGAGTTTCAGCGCCGCGGCACCGCGTCGGGCGCCATCATTTACGGCTATTTCCCGGGGCTCGCGCGCGACCGCTACCACTGGGCCTACCGACCGGGAGTCGTTGCGGGGGTGGTGCCGACCGGTGACGGATTGGCCTGCGTCTGGGCGGGAACTCCTACGGATCGGTTCGACACCTTGAGGTCCAACAGCCTCGAGACGTCCTTCCGGTTGCTGCTCGCAGAAGCAGCCCCCCGGTTGGCCAAATCCATCGCCGACACCCCGTCGGCCGAGCGGCTACGCGGCTTCCCCGGCGTGCCCGGCTACATCCGCTCCTGTGGCGGCCCGGGCTGGGCGCTGGTCGGTGATGCCGGCTTCTACAAGGACCCGATCACCGCGCACGGCATCACCGATGCCCTTCGCGACGCCGAACTCCTTGCCCGCGCAATACTCTCGGCGCCCGGCGGTGGATCGGCGCAACTCGCCGCGCTGCGCGACTACCAACACATCCGCAACAGGCTGTCCGAGCCGTTGTTCGACGCGACCGAGCGCATCGCAAGCTATCAGTGGGACCTCGTTGAGCTACGCGAGCATCTTCTGGCCCTGAGCCGGGCAATGCGGCGCGAGGTCGACGCACTGCGCGGACTCGACCGCCCGGACCACCAATCCCGACCTCTCCTCGCCGGGTAACCCGGTCAGGTGTTGCTCATCGACCGCATGGCCCACGCATGAACCTCGAAGGCACTGCCGACGATTCGTGTCATCGTCCGCATGTCCGGTGTGTAGAGACTGCCCACCCAGTGGCCCAACTCGATGTCCACCCTGAGCAGCGATCCGTCCGCCAGCCGATGATGTCCGGTCCCCATCGTCGAGATGGTGCTCATCGCGTACTCCTTGTGCATGCGGCCCGGCTGGCCGTCTGCCCTGATCATCGGTCCGCCGCTTAGGTGGTCGCATGAGGCGTTTGCCTCAACTTCGGACGCCAAGAATTCGTTGAGGATCCGTCGAGCCGCACATCTGATGCTTGCGTTCGTCCACTGAAGCAAACGACACAGCAAGGGTTCTCCGATGATCCGTCACCGCATCCACACGTTGATCGCCTCGGCCGGTGCCGGCGCAGCTCTCCTCAGCGGCGCCATCGTGCTGTCACCCGCTGCGCAGGCAGCACAAGCTGACTACTACACCGTGATTGCCTACTCCCCCATCACCGGTTACACCGGCTGGGCCAACGACGCCACCACCCTGGAGGAGGCGACCCACATAGCATTGGGCAACTGCCAGCAGCACGGCGACGGCTGCCAGGTCACGTCGTGGGCGCGAAATGGTTGTGCCGCTTTGGCTCTCGGATCCGGCCGATGGGGCGGTGGCTGGGCCGTCAATCCAAACGACGCACAGGCCGACGCGCTGGCCAAGGTCAATTCGGGCCGCGTCGTCGAACTTCATTGCGCCTGAGAAACGGCGGGGCGTAACGGTCGGCAAACCTAAGGTGAACTCATCTGGGCGCGGATTATTGTGGCGTTCATAAGCTTCTGGCCTTTCGGGTCGCGGCCGTCGTCGCGGTATGTCAACATTGCGCCGTGGGGGCACGTCATATCGCTGTTTTACTTGGTGCGGCGACGGTCGCAAGTTGGGCGCCGCTGAGCGCACCTGTTCCGTCCGCGTGGGCCCAACCGTGCCCCGACGTGGAGGTGGTGTTCGCCCGCGGCACCACCGAGCAAGGGCTTGGTCCAACTGGACAGGCATATGTGGACTCGCTGCGCGCGCGTGTCGGCGCGAAATCGATCGGGGTATATCCCGTCGACTACCCCGCGACCACCGACTTCCCCACGGCGTTAGACGGCATCAACGACGCGAGCGCTCACGTCCGGTCCACGGCGGCGAACTGTCCCAACACCCAGATCGTGCTCGGCGGATTCTCCCAGGGCGCAGCCGTGATGGGCTTCGTGACGGCGAACGTCATACCGGATGGAGCACCTGAAGTTGGCGTACCGAACCCGATGCCGCCCGACGTGGCAAACCACGTCACCGCGGTCGCCCTGTTCGGAAAACCCAACGATCGATTTATGCGCGCGATCCGCGAGCCTTCGATCACCATCGGTCCGCTGTATGCGGACAAGACAATCGACCTGTGTGTTCCCAACGACCCAATTTGTTCTAGCGGGACGGATTTCAACGCGCACATGCAGTACGAGGACACCGGGATGGTTGACCAGGCAGCGACTTTCACCGCGAGTCGCGTCTTGGCCACACCTGCTCCCGCCGCACCGCCGCCGTCACCTGCTCCCGCGGCACCACCGCAACCGCCTGCCCCGACCGCGCCGCCGCCGTCGCCTGCCCCGGCACCAACACAACAACCGCAACATCCACCGCTCGCCCCGGGGACGTTGTTGTTGTGTCAAGTCGACTGTCGGGCCATCGGACCCGCTTGACAAGGCAGCGGCCTGAGCACCCAACTCCGCGACCCCTCATCGTGCGCAGGCTATCGGTTGACTTGCGATATCCCGGGACTGGAGATCTGCGATCCGCGCAACACTTTCTCCGGCGTCACGGCCTGAACACAATCCGGCTCCATAGGTGCCGATCAGGCAGCCCACGCGGTACGGTCATACGCGGTTGATTTCCCAGCCTTTCGGACACGTCACGGCAGCGATCTGATTTCCCTGCCGAAGGGGGTTACGGGCCCCGACGCAAGCCGACAGTTTCGAGGTCGCAGTTCACCACTGGTCGGGGGTCTTTTGTCTGCACGTTCACAGCTGATCGGCGCGCCGCGCTGCTCGGCTGTGGTCGGGTCTGTAAAGTCGGTGCGTCTGGCATGCTCAGCACCGTGCTCCGACCGGGGTGACGGACCATCTAGGGTGTACCGGAGGGGATCACGCTCACTCGCAGTCGTAACTCAGCGGCTCCAGCGATACCGGCGCGCCGGAAAACTCGCGCCCGGTCCCCCTGATCTGACCATCGCCCCTCGAGGCGCCGTGGCGCCGGAGCCAAAAGGATTGCCGTGAGCAGATTTACCGAAACGATGTATGCCAACGCGGTGACCAGCCGCAAGGGCCTGGTTACCGGCGAGCCGGACGCGCCTGTACGGCATACCTGGGCTGAGGTACACGACCGCGCCCGACGTGTTGCCGGCGGTCTGGCCCGCTCCGGGATCGGACCCGGTGACCCCGTCGCCGTGCTGGCCGGCGCCCCGGTCGAGATCGCCCCGACCGCACAGGGCATCTGGATGCGCGGCGCCAGCCTGACCATGCTGCACCAGCCCACACCGCGCACCGACTTGCAGCGCTGGGCGGAGGAGACCACCTCCATCATCGACATGATCGGTGCCGCGGCAGTTCTCATCTCCGATCCGTTCATGGCCGCAGCACCGCTGCTCTCCGAGCTGGGCCTGCGAGTGCTGACCATCGAGCAGTTGCTGGAAGGCCGCCCGATCGACCCCGTCGAAACCAACGACGACGACCTCGCGCTGCTCCAGCTGACGTCGGGGTCTACCGGTTCGCCCAAGGCAGTCCAGATCACGCACCGAAACTTCGTGTCCAACGCTGAGGCGATGTTCGTCGGCGCTCAGGTCGACGCGGACACCGACGTGATCGTGTGTTGGCTGCCGCTGTTCCACGACATGGGCATGACGGGCTTCTTGACGGTGCCAATGTATTTCGGCGTCGAGTTGGTGAAAGTCACTCCGCTGGACTTCCTGCGCGACACCCTGCTGTGGGCCAAGCTCATCGACAAGTACAAGGGCACGATGACCGCCGCGCCTAACTTTGCCTACACGTTGTTCGCCAAACGCCTGCGCAGGCAGGCCACGCCCGGCCAGTTCGACCTCTCGTCGCTGCGGTGGGCGCTGTCGGGTGCGGAGCAGGTGGAGCCCGCTGACGTAGAAGTCCTGATCGAGGCGGGCAAGCCGTTCGGGTTGCGGCCGGAGGCGATCCTGCCGGCCTATGGCATGGCAGAGACGACGGTGGCGGTGTCATTCTCCGAGTGCGGCGCCGGAATGGTCGTCGACGAAGTCGACGCCGACCTGCTGGCCGTACTGCACCGGGCCGTTCCCGCGACCAGGGGTAAGACTCGGCGACTGGCTTCGCTCGGCCGTGTGCTGGACGGCCTGGAGGCACGCGTCGTCGACGAGGATGACATTGTGCTGTCGGCTCGCGGCGTCGGCGTCATCCAGGTGCGCGGCGAACCGGTGACCCAGGGCTACAGGACGGTGGGCGGTTTCGTCGCGGCCCAGGATGAACGGGGCTGGTATGACACCGGCGACCTGGGTTACCTCACAGAGACCGGCAACGTAGTGGTGTGCGGCAGGGTCAAGGACGTCATCATCATGGCCGGCCGCAAAATCTACCCAACCGACATCGAACGTGCCGCCGCCCGCGTGTCAGGAGTCCGACCGGGCTGTGCGGTGGCGGTGCGCATGGACGTCGGGCATGCGCGGGAGACGTTCGCCGTCGCGGTCGAGTCCGGTGCCTGGCAGGACCCGGCGGAGGTGCGCCGCCTCGAGCGTCAGGTGGCGCACGAAGTCGTCGCCGAAGTCGATGTGCGGCCCCGCAACGTGGTCGTGCTGGAACCGGGAACGATCCCCAAGACGCCGTCGGGAAAACTGCGGCGCGCCCACGCTTTGGCGCTCGTCAACTGAACCTCAGGGGCGCTGCGCGAGTAAATTTGGTGAGATAATGGCTGACTACGACGCCCAGCCTGGTCGTGAACCGCCAGAGCAGCATGAACTTTCCGCCGCGCAACGGGAAGCGGACGAGGTCGACCTGTATGCAAGCCTGCGCGGGGTGGCCGGGATCGTGGCCGGCGCCCAGGGCGTTATCGATCTGCTGAGCGACGTGGCGGACTTCGCGGCCCAGGCCATTCCCGGTGTCGACGGTGCGGGCGTGGCCTTGATCAAGGCCGAGCAAGACATACCGAGCGTGCAGACCTGGGCAGCGACGGCGGCGCTCGTCCGCGAGATCGACACGGTTCAGTACGACGAACTGAAGGAGGGGCCGTGCATCACGTGTATGCAGTCTCGACGACCCATCGTCAGCGGATCACTGGGTAGCGACAGTCGGTGGCCACACTTTGGTGGCCGGGTTGCGCGGATGCTGGTGCATTCCGCGCTATCGCTGCCGCTGATCGTCGGCGACCAGGTGATCGGCGCGATCAATGCCTACGCCAGGAGCCGCGACGCGTTCGGCGAGCGCGCCGTGCAGTTGGGTGCACAATTCGCCGGGCCCGCCGCGGTGTCGGTGTACAACGCGCAGCTGCTGGCCAAAGCGCAGGATCGGACGGCACGACTGCAGCGTGCGTTGAACAGCCGCGCGGTGATCGATCAGGCGATCGGCATCATCCGTAGCCGGTCGGGCGTCGGCGCGGAGGTGGCCTTCGACCGGCTCGTCCGGATGAGCCAAACCGAGAACATCAAGCTGCACGCCGTCGCCGAGCGAGTGGTCGAGGAGGCGGTGCGGCGCGCGCGCGCGCGGCAGGGTCAACCGTGAGCTAACTCGGACATCGCCCCCAGTATTAGTGGGCGAGACCCGGGCTCGGTCATCAATCGTCGAGCGACCTCGGTGAGATGGCGATCGTGCGTGCGCGCGTAAGTCCGGAGCAGCTGGAATGCCTCATCGACCGTCACACCGAGGCTTTCGTGCAGGAAGCCCTTCGCCTGCTCGACGACGACGCGGCTGAGGAGCGCGGAGCGCAGTGGCGGCAACACCGTCGAGGGCGTGGGCGCGTGTTCCTGCAGGATCGCAACGCACGCGATGTGCGCGAGCGTCTGGGCGACCAGCAGATCGGCTTCGCTCAACTCGCCAGCGCCGTTGCCGAACAAATTGAGCGCGCCCAGGACGAGGCCGGCGGCGCGCATCGGGACCGCGTGCACGGAGCCGAAACCGGCGTCGAGTGCGGCGGGAACGAACCGCGGCCATCGCTGTGTGGCGGCGTGCAGATCGGCGATGGAAACGGGTTGCCCGGTGGCGTAGCAGTCCAGGCACGGGCCTTCGTCCGCCTGCAACTGGAAGAGCTCCAGTTCACGGGTCTGCTCCGAGGTCGCAGCCAGCAGGCGGAGCTGCTGCAGCCCGTCGGCGAGCAGAAATCCCGCAGCCGCGATGTCCAGGAGCTCGACGCAGCGCTCGGTGAGCTCGGTAAGCAAGTCCACGATGTCGAAGTCGACGAGCAGGGTGTCGACGAGCGAGACGACGGCGTCCAGCACGCGGGTTTCACGAGGGGTTTCAGTCACATCTGCCCTCCATTCTTTGCGGTATTCCCAGTATGTGAGGCGTCAATCAATCGACTTCGAGCCGCAGTCGGTGATCGAGGATGTCGCGGGCGACGTCGGTCACGCTGCGGCCGGCGGCGTAGGCATGGGCACGCAACCGCACCAGCGCCTCGGCCGGATCGATTCCCAGTTGGGCGACAAGCATGCCAGTCGCCTGACTGACCTCGGCACGGCTGAGCGCATTCAGCTCGGCCCAGGCATTGCTGTCGGGGTCGGAGGCAGCAGCCTGAAGGTCGGCATCGAGAAGGTCCAGAAGGGGGATGCCGGCGAGTTCGGCGGCGGCGATGGCACCGGCGAGCTGTTCGCCATCGAGGCGGCCGGGTTGCTCTCGGAAGAGGTCGAGGGCGCCGACGTACTCACCAGCGACGACGACGGGCATCGCCGAGATGCCGCGGATTTGGTGGGCGAGCATGGCGGGGCCGAAAGCGGGCCAGCGACCTTCTGTGGAATCGGCGAGGTCGACCACCAATATCGGGCTGCGGCGTGCAACTGATTCGAGGCACGGTCCCTCGCCGAGGGTGAACTGCAGTTCGTCATATGCACGAGCGGATGCGCTGCTGGATCCCAGTGTTCCGCCGCTCGCGCCGTCGAAGACCAGCGAAATCGCCGCCGCGTCAATGTCGAGTAGAACCACGCAGGCCTCGCACAACCTGTCGGCGGCGTCTACTCCACGCCGACCGTCGACGGCGGTGAGGAGCTGATCGTGAATCGCCACATCTAGCCGAAGAGGAGCCGGGCAGCTGTTGAAGTGCCCATGTGTCTAGTTGGCGACGTCATACGTCCAGCCTCCACTAGTTCGGGTCGTTTGACGAGGGTCGGGGTTTACCGGCGTGGTGTCCGGCTAAGAGTCAGGCCACCGCCATCGCTTCACGTTCCATCACCTCGGTTGACGCAGGGCGGGCTCACCAGAGCGGACGAAGCCGAGCTTTCGGTCCCCGCCACTGGAATAGCGTTCGACCGACCAGTTCTGCTCGAGGTAGTCAACCGGTGACTGTGCTTTGCCGCCGAAACGTTCGGCGCCTGTGGTGATGTCCGAGCCTGTCGCGACGGACGTCTCGACCCGTGGGTTCCGACGGTGCCGATTTCCTCGGTGGGCAGTTCCCCTGTAGGCTGGTGAAATCGTTGGCGTCCAGTGAATCGACGCCAATACGTCGTGGAACGCTTCTCATCCGTGCATATAGCACAAGGTCTTCTCGCGGCGATCGATATTGCCCACCGGCAATCTCGCCAACTTGTGCTCGCGCGTGCCGATCTTCGTCGGGGCGAAGTACAACCCGATGCCTGAAAGGCACCCCAACGTGACGACAAATCAATCCTTCGCCGATCTCGGCGTGGGCGAACCGCTGATCAAGGTGCTCGCCGCACGCGGCATCCTCGATCCTTTTCCGATTCAGGTCAAGACGCTTCCCGACACCCTCGCTGGGCGAGATGTGTTGGGCCGCGGCAAGACTGGCAGTGGAAAGACACTCGCTTTCGGCATTCCGCTGGTCACCCGACTCGCGGCGACACGACGGAAGTCGCGTCCGACTGGTTTGGTCCTGGCGCCTACCCGTGAATTGGCGTCCCAGATCGCCACAGCCCTCGAGCCGTTAGCGACCGCCTACCACCTCAAAGTCACCACAATCTTTGGCGGCGTGCCGCAAAACCGACAGGTGGCTGCGCTCAAGTCGGGCATCGACATCGTCGTGGCCTGCCCTGGCCGGCTGGAAGACTTGATGAAGCAGCGCATCATCAATCTCGACGCGGTCCAGGTCACCGTGATCGACGAAGCAGATCACATGGCCGACCTTGGCTTCCTACCCGGGGTAACCCGCATCCTGGCCGCCACACCTGCCAGCGGCCAGCGGCTGCTGTTCTCCGCGACACTGGACAACGGGGTCGACAAGATCGTCAAACGGTTCCTGCGAAACCAGTTGACCCACTCCGTCGACGATGCCCACTCGCCCGTGGCAGAAATGACTCACCACGTGTTCCATGTCACGGGAGTCCAAGCCAAGAAGGATTTGGTGCACCATCTTGCCTCCGGCAATGGCCGCCGAATCTTGTTCATGCGCACTAAGCACCAAGCCCGCAAGCTCGCAAGGGAGCTCACCGAATCCGGGGTTCCGTCAGTCGACTTGCACGGCAACCTTTCTCAGCCCGCGCGCGACCGCAACCTTGCAGCCTTCGCCGCCGGCAAGGCGCGGGTTCTGGTGGCCACCGACATTGCCGCGCGTGGGGTCCACGTCGACGCTGTCGAACTGGTCGTGCATGTGGATCCCCCGACGGAGCACAAGGCCTACCTCCACCGCGCTGGCCGAACCGCAAGGGCTGGCAACGCAGGCGACGTCGTCACCGTGGTGCTACCCGAACAGCGCAAGGACCTGAACGTAGTGATGCGCAGAGCCGGCATCAATGTCCGCCCGCAACAGGTTGCCGCCCACTCACCGACGGTGAGGGCACTGGTCGGCGACGTTGCTCCACACCAGGCTCCCGCTCCCCGGACTCACCCCTCCCCGAGTTCCGCCACCGCGAAGACCGGCCAGTCCCGCCGTCGTCGACCCGCAGGTGTCCGCGGGAGGGGTCGCGGAGGTGACGCCAGTTCCGCGCGCATCCAACATCGTCCGCACGCCTCGCAGCGCAAACAATAATGATCTGAATTGGGCCGACGATGAAAATTCGAATAGGCGTGTAGGCAAGACCGCACGCCAAAAGCACGCCAAGGCAAGCGAAGTCTCGTCAGCGACGCCGCGGCCCCAGGCCGCGTCCGCAGCTCGTGCTAGCCTGAGGTTGGATGTTCTTTGACATCCGATCAGAATGAGAGAAGTTAAAGTATGGCACAGGGAACTGTGAAATGGTTCAACGGCGATAAGGGCTTCGGTTTCATCGCCCCGGACGATGGCGCACAAGATATCTTCGTCCACTACACAGAAATCCGCGGGAGCGGTTATCGATCGCTCGAGGAGAACCAGCGAGTTCAGTTCGACATCGAACAGGGGGCCAAGGGTCCTCAGGCGGTCGGAGTAACCACCGTCTAGCGGGCTCTAGGTCATGTGGGCTGGTGGGTCGCTTTCCTGCCAGCCCACATTGCACTTGAATGTGGGCAAATCGCATGAATCATGTTCGGCCCTAATGCTTTTGTGACTAAAGTCAGGCTGGAGCTGCGAAGTCTCCTCGACTGCTTTCGGGGGCTCGTGGATCCGGTTTGCGGCCAATGAGGCCCGGCGCGAGGGGTATGATCAACAGATCGGGACCAACCAGGCCCCCATTATCGAGGGTCAGCGATGACAGATAAATCACCCCGTCAAGCGATGAGCAAGAAGTCCGGTCAAACGCTGAAGCAAAAGCGGGCAGCCAAACGGTCCAAGGTTGAGCTTGCATCTTCGAACATCGACGTGCCGAAGGCCAAGCAGCACTGAGGCACAACAATTTTCGCTCGTCGACAACGGCAACCTGAGAGTGCTGTCTCGGCCGGAATGGCTCTCGGACCGTTCAAGCCTCAATGCGCGTAGTGTCGGTGGTATCGGCGATATGTCGCACGCGACCATCTGAGATTAAGTCGTCGCCGATTCGAAGGTTGGGCCGTTCGCGGCCGGGACGGAATCGTCGAATGACATACGAGGGCCGCGCTGTTTCTGGGCGGCGCCACGCAGGACCGGCGAACACTCCACGGCTGCGATTGAAGCCCAAGGCGGGCCCAACCGGGTATGTCGATGGGGCGTGGTGGCCGCGCAGTAATGACCTTCTGAAAGAGCTGCCAGATCTCTTGGCAGTGCTGTCGGTGCGGCTCCGCGCCATCACACGTGTGATGTACAACCCCGCCGAGTGGGCGAAGGCACCGTCAAGCCTTCTCACCGGCGGACGAGCGGTTCAACTCGAGGGGCACGGCCTACAACCACTCAGCACCCTCGAGATACTCGGAGTCAACCGCAAGACGGTCATGCTGCTGGTCGTTCCCCCTCAGACCGATTCGGACAACGCACACGAGACGATGATGAACGCGGCGGCACCTAACAACGCTTCGACGATCGACGACCTACTGATGGTCATCGCGCAAGACAGAAGAGATGCCCCCCGCCCCTGGACGGCTGTCACCGAAGAGCGCTGGACCGCAGACGACGGAACCATCGGATAGAAGCCCGCGGGTCGCGGAGCGTGCCTCCGTTCCGGACCACACGCGAGTAGTGTGAACGGCATCAGCGGTACCTCGTCTGCGTCCGTACTGCGCGTCGTGTGGTCGCCGATTCGAACGATCTGGGCGGTTCGTGGTGACGGGCAGGAGCCCGTCGCGATGACGGGTGCGCGACCGTCTTGTTGGTCGTCCCATCCGGCCCGCAACCACACTACACGTTAGGTACAAATCGTAATGACAAGTGATGACCCAACATTCAAAGCATTCAGCAGTTTTCGTTTTGACGACTTGCATCCTGAGGCGGTGATTTCACGGCGCATGCTTCGGCGACTCGAGGACATCGATGACGCGACAACCGCCGGACCTACCGCGCCGGATGCGCGCGCAGCCCTAGCATCCAGCGTCGTCGCACACGCGGTGATCGAACTCGAGGCCCGGCTGATCGAGCTGCAAAGGCAACTGGCCGTGAGGGAATAGAAGTCACACGCTACCAAGCGTCCGCACGCCAGGCTATGTTAGCGACGCTTGAGGTGTGCGCGTCACTCCGTAGAATGGTTGATCGCCGATTCCTCACGCTGCCAGCGCTATTCGGCGTCCGCTGTGCTGGCACGGGCTTCTCCATTTTGCGTTCTCGTCGCGAGTAGGCCGTCGATCGTCGAGGCGTCCTCTCGCGTCGCCGCAGCCATCATGATCGTGTGTGCCTGGTCTGGATCGAATTGAGCGGGTATTACCAGCAGGACGATCTTGCTGCGGTTGACACCGAGTACTTCGATCGTGTTGACCGGCTGGCGGTAATAGCCGGCGAGTCGCACCACTTGTCCGCCGGTCAGCAGTCTCTTCGGGGCCTTAGCCCATTCGGTGAGGTTGTATATCACCAGATCAATGACTTGCAGATCTCTTGGTGCTGACTTTACTGGTCGGCTTTGGTGTGCTGTGTGCACGCCCACCCGGGCCGGGTGTAGCGTCGATGGTGAACCGTTTCATAACCAACGGTAGTCCTCAGACATGACCCCGGCCGAAAGCGATCACCTGCGATCCGATTCGTTTTCTCGGTTCCTGCACTCTGGTGCCGGATTAACTCGAAGTGAAGGAATTTTCATGGATCACAGGGAATCATGCGCTCATCCCCTTGGAGCGACATCGGTTTGGTCGACTGCGGCCTTCTCAGAGTCCCTGCATTACTCTGGTTTCACGGCCTGTGCCGCGCCATCTGTTTCGCTCGCGTCAGCATATGCAACATGAGCAATGCGGCGCGTGGTCGGCGCTTGGCCAGTCCGGTCCGGGTTACCTTGGCGTTCGAACTGGGCGGCGACCTCGACGGCGCATGGTGGCCGCACACAGCCTCGGTAGCTGACGAGCTTCCCGAGTTGACTGACGCGCTGTTCACACGACTGGGGCGAATCATCGATATCAGCGTCAACTGGTCGGCATTGGCCGGCTCGCCCGATCTTGACTCGCTGAATCGCCCTCGAATCGTGGATCCCGGTCGAGCGATCAGCCACCAGCACCTCATGACGATCACCGGCATTAAGGCTCCGGCGAAGCTCATGGTGATACCGAGTCGGACGTCCAACGCCTTGGCTGTAATGGTCTTGCGTCGAGCCGCCGACCTTCCCGTTGCGCACGCAGAACGCAATACTGAACCATTCCTGACTGCCGACCAAATTGTGCGCGCCGCGCGTGCTGAAAGCGCACGGTGCTCGCGATGTCCACAAGAACTGGACCCGCGCACCATGGCACCACAGGTTCAGCTGTAAGAGCTAGATGTGCAGCCTGGCAAGGCTTTTCGGCTCCGACAGACACGACGTAAACTATCCTTTGCATGCACTTCAGCAGTCCGATGACCAATCAACTGCCCATTGGTCGGTTATCCGAGCGTTAATTGTGGGCTGCAAACAGCAGCGGCGGTGCCGACCTCGCCCCGTGACGCCGAAGCCGACCACAGGGCGTATAATCAAACGATCGGGAAACCCAGCCAGCCGCGGAAATGAGAGCCGTCGACCGCTGATCTCGCTGAGCAGCCGCTCACATCGGGCGCGCCGGTAACAACCCCAAGTCGGGATTACCTTGAACGCTCTGCCCAGTCTGCGACCGTCGGTGTTTCCCACTGCGGAGCAAGGCTTTTCCCGCCCTCCGAGTTTCGGCATTCTCAGTACGTACCCACCGACAGCCTGCGGGCTGGCGACGTTTAGCGCGGCGCTGTCCGACGGGTTGTCCGCAAATGGCGCCGACGTCAGTGTCGTGCGGGTGGCCGACGGGTCACCTTCGTCGTGCGACCGGGTCATCGGAGAGCTGGTCAACGGCTCAGCGACGTCATGCGCAGCGAGCTCCGAGTTGCTGAACCAGAGCGAGGTCGCCGTCATCCAGTACGGCTACGGCATATACGGCGGCGATGACGGAGACGAAGTGGTGGACATCATGGCCGGGCTGCGCGTGCCATCGATCGTCGTCGCGCACGCCGTGCCCCAAGACCTGACCCGACACCAGCGTTCGGTGCTCGACGGGATCATGGCGCTGGCGGATCAGGTTGTGGTGATGTCCGATGCGGCCAGCCGACGCCTGTGTCGTGGCTTCGACGCGGGCCGTCGTAAAGTCGTCACGATCCCGCATGGGGCGACACTTCCGACGAATGTGGCATTGAAGCGTTCGGGCAGACCGACGTTGTTGACCTGGGGCCTACTAGGGCCGGGTAAGGGCATTGAGCGGGTGATCGAGGCGATGGGTTCGCTACAAAACCTCAACGGCCGGCCGCGTTACCTGATTGCGGGCCGAACCCACCCAAAGGTGCTGGCCGCCGAAGGCGAGGCCTACCGTGACGCCCTCGCCGAGCAGGCGCGGGGCAACGGCGTGGCGGGCTCGGTGATCTTCGACGCCGCCTACCGCGATAGGTCATCGCTGGCCGCGTTGGTGCAGTCCTCGGCCGTGGTCGTGCTGCCCTACGACTCCACCGATCAGGTCACCTCCGGTGTTCTTGTCGAAGCCGTCGCGAGCGGCCGGCCAGTCGTCGCCACCGCCTTTCCGCAGGCTGTCGAGCTGCTCGGTAGCGGGGCTGGCATCGTCGTCAGTCACGACGATCCTGATGCGCTGGCATCTGCCCTGCGACGGGTGCTGGCCGACCCGCGTATCGCCGGCTCCATGGCCGCGGAGGCCCGCCGGTTGGCCCCGACGATGGCATGGCCCGTCGTGGCGAGAGCGTATCTGGATCTGGCACAACGGCTCCTCACTGGGCCGCCGGCGCTGGTATGGCCGTGACGACGCCTTCCCCGAGATTTGACCACCGCTGCTGCGAATGACAGATCACCGCGGCACCTTCCAGCACGCGTGCCTCTACGAACCCCGACGCGAGTACGGTTCCTGCGCCGGTGACATCGCACGTGTCCTCGTTGTCGCCACCGAGAGCCAGATCCTGAGCGCACCCTAAAGGGACGAAACGGCGAGGTGTCCGCGCTCGCTGATGCGTGCGCGCGTGCCGCCGCTGTCGACGCCACAGATCTGGCCCTACGGAATTCGGCCAAGCTGCGTTTGTACACACAACGAGTATTCGACAGCGGCCAGCCTGGTGCTTAACACCACAGTTGCACACCGACGGCCATCTAGCAGCGGATAACGAACGAAGCCGCGTTGGTGTTGATAGCGAGCCTGCACTGACCTGGATTCGCGTTATGCCGCAAGATTTCTCACCGCCCCGCAATGAGCTAGCGCGGATTATCGGTTGACTTTCGTAGGTTTGCGGTAAACCACGTAAGGCCCTGGCTGCTGGGATGGTTGCCGATGAATGTGCTGCCGAAAGAACGCGAGGTGCGCTTCTACCTCGAGAATTCCCGGGCCAAGGTGCTGTTTTGCCTGGCACGATCCGCAAGGTCCGCCAAATGCGAAGGCGGCCGTTGTTGGACTCTCACTTCGCGGGCTCGTGTCCGCTGATCAATTAAGTGGACTAATCTCTATCTCTCAAATGGCCGCGACCGCGAGAACCAGGACGAAGGGGGCCACGGTAGGCGCACTCAAGCGGGTGTGGATGCCGCGGCTGATCTTGGCCGCGGTCGCTCTCGCCACGCTCTGCGGCGATCGGCTGCATGAAGCGTCCGGGAAGACCCAGACCACCAGACCGGTTGGCGGCCTCGCCAACGACACCAAGACGTTCGACCCCGAGACTTGCCGGTGACGTTGGCATGAGCACTAAACACGCCCAGATCGCCGAGAAATTCGAAGATCACCCGTTCGCGCAGCCGTGGCTCGCGCACATGCTGCGCCTGGCTTCGGTGCCGATGCTGCTTTTCTGGCTGGGGCTCACAGTCGTCCTGAACATGTTCGTGCCGCAACTGGAAAAGGTTGGCGAAGCGCACACCGTGTCGATGAGTCCCGCCGACGCCCCCTCGATGCAGGCGATGAAGCGCGTCGGCAAGGATTTCCAGGAGTTCGATTCCGACAGCTCCGCCATGGTCCTTCTGGAAGGCGATCAGCCGCTCGGGCCCGACGCTCACCACTATTACGACGGCCTGATCCAAAAGCTCCAGCGGGACACGAAACACATCGAGCACATCCAGGACTTCTGGGGGGATCCACTCACCGCCGCAGGTGCGCAGAGCGCCGACGGCAAGGCCGCCTACGTGCAGCTGTATCTTGCCGGCAATCAGGGCGAAAGCTTAGCCAATGAGTCGGTCGACGCGGTCCGTCACATCGTGGCGAATACTCCACCGCCACCGGGGATCCACGTATATGTCACCGGCCCGACGGCGCTGAACGCGGACCAGCACCACGCCGGTGACAAGAGCATCGTGAAGGTGACGTCGATAACCATCGCCGTCATCGCGGTGATGCTGCTGTTCGTCTACCGCTCCATCCTCACGGTTGTCCTCGTACTCCTCATGGTGTTCATCGAGTTGGGCGCGGCCCGCGGAATCGTTGCGTTTCTCGGAGACACCGGTGTCATTGGCCTGTCGACTTTCTCGGTAAATCTGCTCGTGCTGTTGGCGATCGCCGCGGGAACTGACTACGCGATATTCCTCATCGGGCGTTATCAGGAAGCGCGTCAGTCCGGTGAGGAACGAAAACACGCCTACTACACCATGTTTCACGGGACAGCCCACGTCATCTTAGGCTCCGGGTTGACGATTGCCGGCGCGATGTACTGCCTCAGCTTTACTCGGCTGCCCTACTTTCAAACCCTCGGTGTGCCCTGCGCGGTGGGCATGCTCGTCGCGGTAATTGCGGCGCTGACGCTGGGCCCAGCGATGATCGTCGTGGGCGGCCGCTTCGGACTATTCGATCCGAAACGAAAGATCAAGACGCGGTTCTGGCGCCGGGTGGGGACAGCCGTCGTGCGTTGGCCGGGGCCCATTCTGGCGGTTTCATGCGCTCTGGCCCTGATCGGTCTGCTAGCCCTGCCGGCGTACAAGACAAACTACGACAGCCGCAACTACCTGCCGGCAGACATTCCGGCCAATGTCGGATACGCGGCTGCCGACCGACACTTTCCGCAAGCGCGGATGAATCCCGAACTGCTGCTGGTGGAAACGGACCACGATGTTCGGAACCCTGCCGATATGCTCGTCATCGACCGAATCGCCAAGAGTATATTCCACCTGCCCGGCATCGGCCGAGTGCAGGCAATCACCAGGCCGCTGGGTACTCCAATTGAGCACACATCGATTCCGTTCCTGATCAGCATGCAGGGCACTACCCAGACGTTGAATCAGACGTATCAGCAGAATCGCATGAAAGACATGCTGACCCAGGCTGACACGATTCAGGCAACGATCGACAACCTGCAGCGAATGTACGCCTTGATGCAACAACTCGACGCCATAACGCACTCCCTTGTCG
Source organism: uncultured Actinomycetota bacterium (assembly GCA_963744085.1). Lineage (GTDB taxonomy): Bacteria > Actinomycetota > Actinomycetes > Mycobacteriales > Mycobacteriaceae > Mycobacterium. The sequence goes on along the minus strand of CAVUSK010000002.1, from coordinate 66,346 downwards.
GGAAAACCGATCAAACGGTGGCGGACACGAACGAATTACGTGACCAAATAGCCGATTTCGACGATTTCTTCCGGCCCCTTCGCAACTACTTCTACTGGGAGCCGCACTGCTACGACATTCCCATCTGCTGGGCGCTGCGTTCGGTGTTCGACACCCTCGACGGCATCGACGCCCTCAGTGACGACTTGGAGGCCCTCACGGGGGACATGCACAGGCTTGATGAGCTGATGCCGCAACTGCTCGAGCTGATCCCGCCGATGATCGAGAACATGCAGACCATGAAGGCCATGATGCTCACGATGTATCAGACGCAGAACGGCATGCAGAACCAGATGGACGCCATGCGGCAGAACTCCACTGCGATGGGCCAAGCGTTCGATGCATCGAAGAACGATGATTCGTTCTACTTGCCGCCCGAGGTTTTCGACAATCCTGATTTCAAGCGCGGCTTGAAGATGTTCGTTTCACCCGACGGCAAGGCCGTTCGATTCATCATCTCCCACGAGGGTGATCCCGCTACCCCCGAAGGCATTTCGCATATTCCCGCGATCAAGAACGCGGCGTTCGAAGCGATCAAGGGAACCCCGCTGGAGGGTTCCAGGGTCTACCTGGGCGGCACGGCTGCTACCTACAAGGACATGCACGAGGGCTCCAATTACGATCTGCTGATCGCAGGAATAGCAGCGGCCTGCCTGATCTTCATCATCATGCTGATCATCACGCGAAGTGTCATTGCCGCGTTCGTCATCGTGGGCACTGTGCTACTGTCGCTGGGCGCCTCTTTCGGACTTTCTGTTCTTGTCTGGCAACACATCCTGGGTATGGAGTTGCACTGGATGGTGCTTGCGATGTCTGTCATCCTGCTTTTGGCGGTGGGGTCGGACTACAACTTGCTCCTGGTGTCCCGGTTCAAGGAAGAGATCCACGCCGGATTGAAAACGGGCATCATCCGCGCAATGGGCGGCACAGGCGGAGTGGTGACGGCCGCCGGCTTGGTGTTCGCCTTCACGATGGCCTCATTCGTGTTCAGCGATCTGCGGATCATCGGTCAGGTGGGGACCACCATCGGCCTTGGCCTACTGTTTGACACGCTGATCGTGCGTTCGTTCATGACGCCGTCGATCGCGGCGCTTCTCGGCCGCTGGTTCTGGTGGCCGCAACGAGTACGCACCCGGCCGGCTCCACTGACAACTGACCAGAACTCCGCTGCGACCGATCCGGTGCCCGCGACCACGAGTTGAGAATTCGGTTCAGTACGGCGACGCGTGCTGAGCCAACGTGAAGAAGATGCAGCCGATGCACACGAGCAGGTTCAGCCCGACGAGGATCATCCCCGCAACGATGAGCCAGTGGGTGCCGCGGCGTCGGCCCCGCGCAAACTTCGCCAGGCGCTCCTTACGCTTGATCTCACATGCAGTGAGTCCAAAAATTACGTCGACCCATTCATCGGCATCGACCCGGGCGCCCGCGGCTATCTCCCGGAGGCGCGCCGCAGGAATTCCGACGCCCACACCGGCGAAGCGCCGACTCACTCGTAGCGCGTGGCGGCGGCCCAGCACCCGTCCCCATTCGTCGCCCAGCGGGTTCGACGGGGCCGTCATAAATAGGTCAGTGTAGTTCGGTCACGCGCCGCGCTGGTGATTTTCGCCCGGAGGGGCTGCGGAACGACGCCCCCAGCCAGAAGTCGACCAGCTTGCTAGGCGGCATCGCCGTAGTAACCGCGCCGAAGCAGCTCAGCGATCTCCGTCACCAGAGGCATCCGCGGATTGGTCCGGTTGCTGAGGTCTTCGAACGCGGTCATCGCCAGCTCGTTGAGCGCGGCAAGGAACGCGTCCTCCGGGACGCCGCATTCCTTGAGCGAGCGCGGCATGTCGAGCCGGTCCAGCAGGTTGTCGACGCCGTCGAACAGCCGGTTGCGGGCATCCTCCGGATCGTGACCGCCAAAGACCAACTGACCGAGCTGGGCGTACTTGTCGGGCGCGACGTAAGCCGAATAGCTCGGCGCGGGCATGAACTTGCTTGGCAGAGAAGCGTTGTAGCGCAGGACATGCGGCAGGAAGATGCCGTTGGCGCGGCCGTGCGCAATGCCGAACTTTGCGCCAGTCGCGTGAGCCAGGGCGTGGTTCGTGCCGACGAAGGCATTCGAGAAGGCCAGACCCGCCAGCGTCGCGGCGTTCGACATATCGGTGCGCGCAGCCAGGTCGTCCGGATCGCTGTACGCCCTGGGCAGCGCATCGAAGATCAACCGGGCCGCCTGTGCACACAACGCATCGGTGAACGGGGACGCGAAAATCGACACTAGCGCTTCCAGCGAATGCGTCAGCGCATCGATACCCGTATCGGCGGTGAGCCTGGCAGGCATCGAGGAGGTCAGCATCGGATCGATGATCGCCAAATCGGGTACGAGGCTGTAGTCGACGAGGGTTTCCTTCTTCTTACCCACCGTAAGCACGGCGGCGGGCGACACCTCGGAGCCGGTGCCGGAAGTCGTTGGGATGGCTACTAATTGGAGCCGATGCCGGTCGGTCGGGTAGTCGGCGACGCGCTTGCGGGGGTCGAGAAATGGCATCGTCAACTCGTCGAGGGTCTTCTCGGGATGTTCATAGAACAGGCGCATCGCCTTGCCGGCGTCGAGGACCGATCCGCCGCCGACGGCGATGAGCACGTCGGGTTGCACCCGTTCCAGAAGCGCGACGCCGCGGCGGATCGTCGCTTCATCCGGCTCCGGGGTCACCTCGGTGAACACCTGGACATGCCGGGTGCGCAGCCTGCCGCGCAGAAGGTCGACGACGCCGCGCTCATCGGTCAGCGCGTCCGTAATCACCACGACGGTTTCACAGTCAAGTTCGCGCAGGTTGTCCAACGCGCCGGCGTTGAAGTAGGTGTTGGACGGCACACGGAACCACTGCGGTGGGGTGCGCCGCTGAGCCACGATCTTGATGTTGAGCAGTTGTCGGTAGTTGACGTTCTCGGTCGTGCTGGAACCACCCCAGGTTCCACAGCCCAGGGAGAAGGTAGGCGTCAGATTGTTGTAGACGCCGCCCAGGGCGCCGACCGCGGTCGGCGCGTTCACGAGGATGCGACCGGTTCGTACGGCGAGGCTATAGGCGTCGATCGCCTTCTGGTCGTTGGCGTAGATCGCTGACGTGTGACCAAGTCCGCCGTGCTCGGTGACCAGGACGGCGGCGTCGATCGCATGCTGGACGTCGTGGGCGCGGACGACGCCGAGCACGGGCATCAGCTTCTCCTGAACCAACGGGTGTGCGGCGAGCTCGTCGAGGTCAGACGGCAGCCGCGCGAGGAGCACCTTGACGGTCGGTGAGACGCTGAAGCCGGCGCGCGCGGCGAGTTCCGGCGCCTTCTGCCCGACGGCCTCCATCGCGATCTTGTCGCCGCATCCGAACGCAAACTTCGTTATGGCACTGGCTTCTTCATCGGTGAGCAGACGCGCGCCCATCCGCTCGAACTCGGCGATCACGGCGTCGTAGATCTCGTCGTCGATGATGCAGGTCTGTTCGGCGGGGCAGATCACTGACGAGTCAAAGGTTTTCGAGATCAGGATGTCGACGACGGCGCCCTTGAGGTCGGCGGTCTTGTGGAGGTAGATGGGCGCGTTCCCCGGCCCGACGCTCAGGCCGGGCTTGCCGGCGGCGTTTGCCAGAGCGACGATCTTGGGTCCGCCGGTGACCCAGATGAAGTCGATCTTGGGATGCTTGAAGAGGTAGTGGGTCACCTCGTGTTCGGCGTCGGGAATGATCTGCAGCGCGCCGGGCGGCATGCCGGCGGCTTCGGCCGCACTGCGCAGTATCTCCACGGCGCGAGCACACGAGCGCGTGGCGTACGGCGAGGGACGGAAAAGGATGGCGTTGCGGGTCTTGGCGGCGACGATGGCCTTGAATAGGACAGTCGAGGTGGGATTGGTCACCGGCGTGATGGCCAACACGACGCCGATCGGCTCGGCGACGTACACGATGTTGTGCTCGACGTCCTCGTCGATGACGCCGACCGATTTCTTGTCGCGCAGGTAGTCGTGGAGGAACTCGGTGGCGACGTAATTCTTGATGACTTTGTCCTCGAAGACGCCAAAGCCGGTTTCCTCGATCGCGACACTCGCGAGCTCGGCGGCCGCGCGCACGCCGACGCGGACCATGGCCTCAACGATCGCGTCCACCTGCTCCTGGTCAAGCGAACGGAAGGTGCGGGCGGCCTCGGCAGCGGCATCGACGATCGCATCGACCTCGCGGCGACGTGGAGCGGCAGCCTCCGACCAACCGGCGGAATCAGCAGATTCGGTTTTCGTGCTGGTCATGGTCGTGTCCTCGACTCGTGAAGGGCCACCACCCATGCCCTTCCTGGCGAAATGCTATGGATGTCGGGCCGCCAGAGAGGAGTGGTTGGAAAACCCAACGTCCGTAAGCCAGACGGTATCCGTGAACACCGATACCGTCGCGAGTCATTTGGCGTCCTCTGGCGGGCACGAAGGCATCAACATTGCAGGGCCGAAGGGCCCTTCCGGCTGGCATGTATCTGCTAGGCGCAAACGGGGCACTCGACGATCAGAAAAACCCGCAACGATGTAAGCGGTCGACGGTCGGCGAAGTCGCCGACTGGATCGGCAGCCAGCTCAATTGCATCCGGCGGCATTGACCCACCGGCCGTTGTAGCTCACACACCCGGTGACGTTCGGGGGCGGCGGTGGGTCGTACGGCATGGGAGCGTAGTACGCGGGCGGCGGAACATATGGCGCAACTGCGTCGGCGATGTTCGCGCAGCCACTAACCGATACCCGCCGGCCGGCGCTTGCGCACACGTCGGCCTGAGCGACCCCGGGTACGCGAATAGTGACGATCGCCCCGGGGACAGCCGCGAGCGCCAAGACCGTCGCCGCCGTGATTGTCCATGACCGTGTCCGATGACTCATCTTGCTTGTCTCCTCACTGGCGTCTTGCTTTTCTCATCACTGGCGTGACTGGCATATCTATGAGCACCGCTCCGCTGACTACTGACCCAAATTGGGTTGGTAATCGCAGCGATTCCTCAAGTCGGTGAGGGGTTGGCGGATGCCGTTGATGTCGGTCTCAACCTGGGGGTTGGCGTCCATGTAGTTCTGGACGTCGCCGCGAATTTCCTCGTTGGGCAGCCCGCGAAGGCTGGTGAAGAAGTTGTTGACGTCCGAGTGGCTAAACATATAGTCCGCCATCGCCGTCCCGACGGTACCCGACGCTTGTGCAAGGTCGGCGGCCGTGCACCCAGGTGCCGGGGGTGGCGGCGCGGGCGTGGGTTGAGCAGACGCCAATGAGGCGCTCCCGAACAACATCGCCCCGGCGATCGCCCCGGTACCCACCACACCAACCAACGCACGGCGCACAGTGCGACTCGATAGCAACATCGTTAGCTCCCTAGATTCTGTGTTGAGGCGCCCTGACCGGAGGCGGGGCTATCGACACTGAAAAGCCAACCACAACCGAAGAAGACATTGTGGCGAATGACCAATCGGAAGAAGCCATGACCGCCCAGTTCGAAACCACTATCAATCCGCTGACGATCAACACCGAGATGGGAAACGCCAGCGTCAGCCACATGCTCACGTTCGCGCGTCGCCCTCCGCTGGGGCTGGGGTGCGAACGGAAGCGTCGTTGTGCTGGCACAGTCGAATCCCCGTAATAAGGGCACCCTGGTTGATGGTGCCCTGCTGCTCGCGCCAGCGTTCCCCTTAGCCCGTCAGCGCTGTGGGTGCTGGGGACCACTGGCTCGCACCGTCTCATCCGGATCACGGTGACCCATCGGGGTTGTCAGGGTGGCAGCGAGGCCGATGAATAGGAGATCGAGGCCGCGGTCGAGTTCGGCGGCGCCGTCGTAGGAGCCTAGGGCTGACGCCACGGCGCGCACGTGGGGGAACTCGATGATCGACAGCCGGTGCAGGCCCAGGCGCAGGACATCGTCGGTCTCCTCGGGTCGCTCGACGACCTCCTGCAACTCGGTGAGGATGTGGCCGTGCAGGTAGCCGAAGAGCACCCGGTAGATGTGTAGGGCATCGTCGCCGGTGAACCCGACCGACGTGAGTAGCGCGAGGACGTTCTCCAGCGGGCGCAACATCCCGGGTGGTCGGCGGCCGAGCGGGGTAGCAAGCGGCCGGGTCACCAACAGCGGCACCACGTTTGGGTGCGCCAGGGCCAACCGGCGAAAGTCGTGGGCCACCGTGCGTAGCTGGGTCGCCCAGTCGGGATCTGCGGTGTCCACCTGTAGTTGCCCGAGCACGATCTCCGCGACGCCGTCGAGCAGTGCCGCCTTGTTCGGTATGTGCCGGTAGAGCACCGTCGGATCCCGGCCCACCTCCTCGCTGAGGCGGCGCATGGACAAGCCGTCGACACCGTCGCGGTCGATGATCCTCAGCGCTACTTGCAGGATCACCGACCTGCTTACCCCACCATCGTCTTGGCCTGTGGCCGCGGCGGACGAGTCAGTTCCGGCAGCATCTGCATCGCGCACGGTCGGCTGTTTCGTCATCTCGGGCAACACTCCCTCCATGCTTTGTCAATTCTTTTACATCATATGTTAACGCTATACGTCTACATCGTTGACAACAGATCGGAACAAGCGTGTACTCGAGGTCTGCTACCAGATCAGAGGCATCAGATGCTTGTCATCGTTGGATTGGTTATCTTGCTCGCCGCCGCGATCGTCTCGATCGTGGGCGTGCTGAGCAATACAGGGGCAGCCCACCCGCTGACCGAAAATTTCTCCGTGTTCGGCTATCACGTCACCAGGTCGACCGGCAGTTTGTTCCTCTTCGGGATCGTGGTCGGCGCGGTGGCGTTGCTAGGACTGAGCATGCTGCTGGCCGGCGCGCGGCGCACCGCAGGTCGCGGGCGCGACGCCCGACGCGAAATCGTCCGCTTCCAACGTGAAATCGCGTTCGTCAACCGTCATCGCGACGCCCGGCTCGAACACCAACAGCGCGCCGATACAGGCACGCCCCCAACGGTGAACTCCGATGAGGGCGCGACACCACGGCGCAGGAGTCCGCTGCAGGGCCGCTGGTCACGCGTTCGACAACCGCTGAGCACCGGGCAGTCGAACGGGCACCATAGCCGCGGTCTGTGATCCCGAGAACGAAGGAAATCCGCGACCTGCAACCAAGCCCAGCCAATATGAGAGGCCGACATGGCAGTATCGCCGCAACCTAATGGGAGTCGATCAGCGCGTCTTTGATCGGGTTGGCCCTGGTTTGGGAGAAGCTGATCGCTGAGCCGCCGGCTGGTGAGCACTGTTGCAACCCGGAAATGATCGTCGATTCCTACCGCTAGACCGTGCCCCAGCCGGTTGGTGAGGTCGCCTGTAGCGCTGATGGGATGTCGTGCCGGTTCGAGCACTGATCCATTAGGTCGCCGCCGGGTGTCCTCGGGCTCGAAATAGGTTGATCGGCGGCCGAACCGAGGAAGGCGGTGATCGATGATCTTCGTGGGCGATGACTGGGCCGAAGACCATCACGACGTGTATCTGATAGACGAGACAGGCAAGCGGTTGGCGTCCCGGCGGTTGCCCGAAGGGCTGGCCGGTATCGGGCAGTTGCATGAGCTGATCGCCGCGCTCGCCGAGGGACCGGATCAGGTGGTGATAGGCATCGAAACCGACCGCGGCCTGTGGGTCGGGGCACTGGTCGCGGCCGGCTATCAGGTGTATGCGATCAATCCGTTGGCGGTGGCCCACTACCGCGATCGCCACCACCTCTCGGGCGCCAAATCCGATGCGTCGGATGCCAAACTGCTGGCCGATCCGGTGCGCACCGATCGGCACAACCATCGCCCGATCGCCGGCGATAGCGCCGATGCCGAGGCGATTAAGGTGCTGGCCCGGGCGCATCAGAGCTTGATCTGGGCACGCACCCGCCACGCCAACATGTTGCGCTCGGCGTTGCGCGAGTACTACCCGGCCGCGCTGGTGGCCTTCGAGGACCTCACTCACGGCGACGCGCTGGGGGTGCTCGATCGCGCCCCCACCCCCGAACAGGGGGCACGGTTGCCCCTGCCGGCGATCCAGTCGGCGCTCAAACGCGGTGGGCGCCAACGCTATATCGCCACTCGCGCCCGCGAGATCCGGGCCGCGCTGCGCTGCGAGCAGCTGGCCGCGCCCAGCGCCATCAGCGCCGCGTTCGGCGCCACCACCCGCGCCGCGGTAGCCATCATTGCCGAGCTCAACCGCCAGATCGCCGAGCTCGAGGCCAGCCTGGCCGCCCATTTTGAAACACACCCGGACACCGACATCTACCTCTCCCTGCCAGGACTCGGTGTCGTGCTCGGCGCCCGGGTGCTCGGTGAGTTCGGGGACGACCCGAACAGATACACCGACGCCAAGTCTCGCAGAAACTATGCCGGAACCTCACCCCTGACCATCGCCTCCGGCAAGAAGCGCGCCGTGCTGGCCCGCCACGTGCGCAATCGGCATCTCTATGACGCCATCGACCAATGGGCCTTCTGCGCCCTATCAATCAGTCCGGGCGCCCGACTCTTCTACGACCAACACCGCGCCGCCGACGACACCCACCACCAAGCCCTACGAGCCCTAGGCAACCGCCTCGTCGGCGTCCTCCACGGCTGCCTACGCCACCACAGCCGCTACAACGAACACACCGCCTGGGCACACCGCACCCCAGCCGCAGCTTGACACGCTACGACCCTGGGATGTCTAGCGGCGTAGCGTCATCGTTCCCGCCCGAAAAGGGGCGCGCCTCGACATTGCGGAATTTGGTTCTCCGATGCGGCCTCGGGTGCGTCATCGGAGATGGCGGTGAGCAACCGGTTCGGGAGCGTCAGTTTGAATATGGTGCGCAACGTAAGCAGGTACTGACGAGCTAGCGGTCCGGTTGTGTAAGGCAGATCGTACTTTTCGCACAACGCCTGCACGCGGGTGGCGATCTGGGCGTAGCGGTTACTCGGCAGATCGGGGTAGAGATGATGTTCGATCTGGTAGCAGAGGTTTCCACTGAGGAACGCCATCACCGGCCCGGCGCGAAAGTTCGCGGTACCCAGCATTTGTCGCAGATACCATTCGGGTTTCGTCTCACCCTCCAGCGCGGCGGGATTGAACTTCTCCGCTCCGTCCGCGAAATGCCCGCAGCAGATCACCATGTACGCCCACACATTGCGCAGCAGATTGGCGGCTACGTTCGCCGTGAGCGTGCGGCGCCATCGTCGGAGACTAAGGGCGGGAAAGAACAGATAGTCTTTGCCAGCCTGCCGCGCGGTCTTGCGGATGAGGGCTCGGGTGTGGGCGGATTTCTCAGTGTCGCTCGCCGCGCGGCCATGCTCGGAGTGCAATCCGTGCATCGCGATGCCCCATTCGAACATGATGGCCAACAACATATTTCGCAAAGGCTGTATTAGGTTAACCAGCCGCCACTCCTGGTCGCGGGTAACCCGCAGGACACCGTACCCGAGGTCGTCGTCCACGCCGATGACGTTGGTGAAAACATGGTGACGGTAATTGTGGGAATACCGCCACTGCGACGAAACCGCTGCCATGTCCCACTCCCATGTGCTGGAGTGGATCTCCGGGTCGTTCATCCAATCCCATTGACCGTGGCCGATGTTATGGCCGAGTTCCATGTTCTCGATGCTCTTGGCCACGGCTAGTGCGGTGGTCCCGAGCGCCCAGCCGACCTTGCCGCTGCTGCCGGCGATAATCACCCTCGCGACGACGTCGAGGAATCGCTGAAACGCAATGGTGCGCCGGATGTATGCCCTGTCGGTTTCGCCGCGCGATTCCTCGATGTCGCGACGGATCGCCTCCACCTCGACGGCGAGCGCCTCGAGGTCCGCGTGGCTCAGGTGGGCGTATTCGGCTACGTCTGCTATTGCCATTGACGCCTCACCGACATTGAGGTGGAACTCAAGAGTTCCCAACGCGAAACGGCGTTCTTGAATCGAGACCGCGACGAACGGCTCGAACGCGATCCGGTCGGCGCAGCCACCGGCTCATCGGTCAACCCTGTTCTACAGCTCAGGTGCATGGTCTAAAAATCTAGTGCGTCGAGGAGTTCGGGCAGCGCCACGGTCGCGAAACCGATCGCGGCGTCTCCGATGCCGTACGGCAGCAGCAGGGTCTCGGCGTGCACGAGCGCGCCGCACGAATAGACGACATTGGGCACGTAGCCGTCCTGTTCGCCAGCAGCAGGGCTGAGTAGGGGCTGGCGTAGCTGGCCGAGAATCCTTGTCGGATCGTCAAGTTCGAGCAGGATCGCCCCGATGCAGTAGGTGCGCATCGGACCGACGCCGTGCGTGAGCACCAGCCACCCAGCGTCAGTTTCGATGGGCGGACCGCAGTTCCCCAGTTGTAACGCCTCCCAGGCTTGGGTAGGCAACTGGCATCCCAGGGCTGTCGGCCACACGGGCAGATGGTCCGAGTAGGCGATCATGTTCGATTCGCGGTCCGATCTCGACATGGCGGCGAAGCGACCGTGAATCCGGCGGGGAAACAACGCCAAACCCTTATTCGCTGCGGCGGGTCCGACCATCGGCGTGGACGTGAAGGACTGGAAATCTCGCGTCTCGAGGAGTTGCTGGCTGATGCGGGATCCGCTGTAGGCGGTGTAGGTGGCATAGAACGTCGCGGAGCCGTCGTCGTCGACGAAGCGGACGAAGCGTGCGTCCTCCATGCCAGCCGCCTCGGCACCCATTGCCGGCCACAGGACGCGCTCGGAAAGCAATGTGCCTTCGGGAAATTCGACGGCATAGCTCCGTTCGGCGATAGTCCGGATTACCGACATCGTCTCCGGCGCATGTCCACGGGTGGTCAGGTGGATCTGCAGCGCGTCGAGTTGTTCGTCGAGGTCGGCTCGGGTGAACCTGTCGCCGAGAGCATCGAGGACGTAATCGGCGGCCTCACCGGCGTCGTCAAGTCGCGCGAGTTCACTACGGAACACCGCTGCGTCAAGGAGAGTTGGCAGGGCCGCTCCTACGGTGACGAACGGAGCCGGTTCATCGATCGTGGCACGGCCGGCTGCGTCGATGACGCCAGTCCGGAATCCGATTGACGAATGGTGCCCTTCTCCGATACCACGGACACTCATCACGAATCGCAGGCTGCCCGCCGCTGTTCCCGTTTGGTCGGGGTGGGCTACGATGCTCGGGTTGCATAACGCCGCACCTTCGATGGCGTACTCGCTGGTGAACGTCGCACCTAGCAACAGCATTCGCGCTTCGGAGAGTTCTCGGTCGGGATCCATACGATCGGAGAGTTCAAGGGCGTGCCGGCGAAAGGTGCCAACCAGATCGCGGTGACGGCCGTCGAAGCGGGTGATGACATCGTCTAACGACGACCGGACGTCGTCCTCGTCCAGGCCCAGGATGCGCGCCAGCACCGCTCCCGCTCTGGACTCTTGGCGCTCGAAACCTTCCTGGCCGGGCACGAACAGGCGCGTGATTACCCGCGACGGGTCGGCCGCAAGCCGCTGGGGGTTCCGAGTGACGAGCCCGGGGTGCACGGAAGTCATTGCGGCGCTTTCGATAAGCGACGCGCATGCTGCAGCGTCGAAACCACAGCAAGAGTCGACTCGGCGCCCTGGTTTCGGTTCACCCCGTCGGCGTGCAGACCGTCGAACCCACCGCCCGTGTCGGGGTCCCACATGAGCTGCCCCGCGTCGTTGTCACCCTGAAACCAGGCAGCTGCGGCCAGAATGCCATCGGGCCAGATCGGGCTGGCGTCGACGGCGGCGGCACGCGCGCACGCATCAGCGAGCGTCGACACCTCGATCGGCTGCTGATCGAAGGCAGGCTGAGGATCATCCGCTCCCCTGCCCGCGGCCGGGGTGGGCGAGAGGTGACCGCCCGCCGTTTCGTAGTCGAGTAGCCAGGCCAACAACTCCAGGCCACGCTGGCGCAGTGTCAGATCGTCGAGCGCGACGCCCGCGGCGATCATCGCCTCGGCCAGGACCGCATTCGCGTACGTGAGTCGCGGCTCGGGCCACGGCCAGGCGGCGTCGCCGCTGGGTGCGGTGACCGAGGCGGCGTAGTCGGTGATGAGTTCATGTGCCCCTCGATGCTCTGGGTCGACGGTGAGGAGCTCGGCCGCGCCCAGGGCCGCGAACGCCATCGCCCGCGGCCACGTCGACCGACCCTTGGCGGCGCGCTCAAACTGGACGATGGCCGATTGGCGAACGTAGGCGACGTCAGTGTGGGCGGCGGCGGTTCCGAGGCCCCAGATGCATCTCCCCCAACAGTCCTCCAGTGCCGGCTCGTCGGCCCAACGGCCAGTACTGTCCATCCGGTTGCGGCAGGCGCCGTCGAGAGCTTGCGCCGCGTTCAAGAACCGCAACGCAACACCGGCGAGACCGTTCAGCGTGCGCTCAGGCCCGGGCTCCCGGGTTGCGACAACGAGGACACGGGCCATGTCGTCGGAGCAGTAGCCGTACTCGGGCCTGGGTTCGGCAATACACGCGTGCTCAAAGGTGCCCTGACGGTCTGTCATTCGCAGCAGATGGTCGAACCTCGGACTGAGTGTCGTCACGGCCATACCAGCGACGATGGCTCGGCTAAAAGCCGTTGTGCGAGACGCAGATACGCCTTGGCGACAACCGGCCATGCCATCGTCGGGGCCAAGCGGCGAGCCTCCGCGGCCATGGAGCCGGCGACACGCGGGTCAGTCAGCACCTGGCGCAAGGCCGATGAGAGCGCACCGGGATCGTCGTGACCGACGACTATGCCAGCCCCGCTACCGAGCAGCTCGACGGCGTGTGGGAACGCGGTGGCGACGACCGGCCGGCCGCTCGCGATCGCGTCGACCAGAACACCGGAGGTGACCTGATCGGTGGAGTCGTAGGGCAGCACGACCACCGCTGAGGACTGCACCAGCGCGGCCAGCGATGACCTATCACGGTAGGCGGCGTCGAAGAACACCGAGCCCGCCACGCCCGTGCGCTGCGCCTGCTCGGTACGGGCGTGGCGGTATTCCTCGCCTTCGGCGGCCAGCACCTTTGGGTGGGTCCGGCCCGCAATCAGGTAACGCGGCCGGCCGTTGAGGTGATGCAACGAACCCATCGCCTCGATCACCCGCTCGATGCCTTTTCCCGGCCCCAGCAGACCCCATGTCAACAAGGTCGGTCTGCCCGACCGGTTCAATGGGGCGTCCCTGGGGACGGTCGCACCGTGCGGGATTGTGGTGACTTTGCGGTGGTCGATGTCGAAACCGCGGCACAAGCGTTGCCTGGCCGCCTCGGACATCACGACCACCTGATCCGCCAGCGCCGCGATCGCCTCGAGCACCGAACGCTGGTGTGGGGTCGGATCTTTGAGGACGGTGTGCGCGACCACAATCGATGGCACGCGCAGCCCGCCCATGACATGCACCACGTCGTCTCCGTCGACACCACCGTAGATGCCGTACTCATGCTGGATGACGGCGACGTCGCTCTGGTTCAGCAACTCGGCGCATGTCGCTATGGACGTCGTTGAGCCGGGGACCAGCTCCCCGATCACCCGGGCGCTTGACGAAGGTGACCCGTCGGCCACCCGCACGACGCCGACGTCGGCGCCATTCGCGGTCAAGCCCTCGGACAGCGCCGAGCTGAAGATCGCCAGCCCGCAGGCTGTGGGTGGATATGTGCTGAGGATGCCGAAACTCGGCGAGCCGGGAACAGTTTGCCGCATGACGGAAAACGGCGACGGCCGCAGGGGCGATAGAGGGTGCAAGATGATCCCGACTTGGGTGTCACCGGCGTGCCCGGCGTAAGCGGCTGCTTGGCGAGATCAGCGGTTGGCGGCTGACTCATCCCGGACTGGCTGGGTTTCCAACCCTATTCACGCTACACCCCACGGTCGGCGTCGACGGGCTGAGGTGGGCGCCGCGCCCTTCAGCGCCAAGTCTCTACGCGACGCCGCAACGGTGCCTAGCCGATTGACACCAGCTGGTCGATCGAATCCCTGGGAAGGTCGCCGTCGACGACGGCCGTCACCACCAACTCGTTCAGTGTGATCGCGCCCTTGTGGTTGTCAAGGAAGGCGATATCGGCAGCATCGCGTCCGGTGGCGATCCGCACCAGGGTCTGCCGTGGCGCCAGGAGGGTTCCGTCGACCACTCGCCAGTGCCCCTCGACAAACGCCTCGGCCACCGCGTGGAAGTCCATCGGGTACAGGCCCGGCGCGTACACCGATACAACACGGGCCGGCACGTTGACCGCCCGCAGCAGCGCCACTACCAGGTGCGCGAAGTCTCGACACACACCGGCGCCGGCAAGCAAGGTGTCCGTTGCCCCGTCAATCGGGTCGCTGGAGCCGGGCACGTAGTTCAGCCGGTTCCCCACCCATGAGGACACCTTCTCCAACAGAGTCGTCGAATCGATGCAGTTGCCGAATTCGGTTGCGGCGAAGCCGTAGAACTTGTCGGCCTCCGCGTAGCGGCTCGGGCGCAGGTACATGGATAAGTCGTATTCGGTCACCGGCGCCGGGTCGGTCCGGCCGACGATCGTCGCGGCGTAGGCGACCGTCAGGTTGCCCACCGGAACGTCGAGTTTATGGATGCGGTTGCCGTGCACACCGCTGATCTCTAAGGGCTGGACGGGTTTTCCGTCCAAGACGAACGACAGCGACTCGAACACCTCGGTATTCGGATGCGGCGCGACAGCGATCTGGAACTCCAACTCTGTCGGCGCGGTAATCTCGACTTCGAGCGCTGCGCCCACATCTCGCTTCATAGCGCCGATGATGCGCTACTCGCTCGGGTTTCGCGAGCCGTGCGACGCCGCCGGATCAACAACCAAGACCGCAGGGTCCGGCACCGGCCGGCCCGGTGAAACGCGCCAGTAGTAAACCCTCGGTATCACTGCGCAGCGATTCGTCTTGTTCGGTTGCCCCGCCCTCGGAATCCCACGTGGACTGGGCCGCAGTCATTTCCTTGCGGGTGGTCCTGGGGCGTACACCCGCACGAAGTATGTCTGGTGCGGTCAATGAAGTACGAGTAGCCACCGTGGTCGACCCGCCCATGTCGGCATGGTTGCCGATAACACGCTCTTCGGTGATGTGTGTCATGACGGTCTCTTTTTCTGCCCGCAGAAGCGAGCTGCTGGTTGGGTTTCGAATGCCTCGTGTCGGTGCGTGTCTACATTGCTCGTTCGACGGCCTCGGGTGGCGCGGAAGTTTCCGGATGCCGAATCGTCGCGTTCCGCAGCCGGCGGTTGTTCATCGGTTCGCGCGCTGACTTCTGGTGTTCCAGCTGCCGGATCAGCTCGCGCTTTGCCTCGCCCAGAGCGCGGGTGAGGTCCGGGTTCGCAGCGACCGCTACCAGTAGCGGACGGCCGGGCAGGGTCGTACGCAATGTGATGCGCTGCTCCTTGCCACCGCGGTCCTGCAGGGACACTTCCACATTCACGTCATTCGGATCCCACCGTCCCAGATGCGGCTCGAGCGTCGACAACGCCTCCACGACATGCGACCGCTCCTTCGCTACGAAACCCGTGCCCACGTTGATCACGCTCTCGGGAAAGACGTTTCGTTGCTTCTTATCGAACTTGCTCATCGTGGTCGTTCTCCTTGTGACTTCGACAGTGGACACGCACGTGCTCGGATTTGTCCCGACGCGTGTCGCAGTCATCCAGTCGTCTGGACCCGATTCCCTGGGATAGATCAGGAAACGCGTCGATCCCCCGCCAATTCGTCTTCCCGCCGCCGACGCCGATTCCCCGGCTAGGCCTCCAGTAAACACCCTGCTAGATGCCATGTCAACAATGTTGACGCACACTGTTGAGGCTGCAGCTGAGATGTGGCAGGCATCCGACTTCCGAAAGTCACCTCATCCGGCTGGACAGGCGGCCGGCGTTCACTCCTTTTCGCCGTCTGACTTGCTCAGTGCCCGGTCCGCGGTGCGCACAATGGTCCGGTTGAACTCGTACTGCGCGGTGACGAGCCGTTCGGCCAATTCGATGGCGGCGTCGACGATTGTCTTGCGTAGCGGTTGGAGCGTCTCAGGAATCGCCTCATCGACTGTATTGCGGAACGTACGCAAAGCCTCGCTCGCGGCGTGCTGTCCGGCTTTGGCCGATTCGCGCACCTCGTCAATTAGCTCTGCCGCTCGGGGCGCTACGCTCTTCTTCTCGGTGGTCTGCGTCATATCGAAATCTCCTCTAACTCTCCGTTTTTCGCTATCGTTGCGAACGCTAATCGCCTCTGGCGGTCAGCCGATAAGGGCGAAGGTCGCCGATTCAGGGGCCGTTAGACCCGACGTGGCAGGTTGTGCAGGGGCCAGTCCGCGCCGCTCCGGCCCACTGGGGGCGTAGATCGAGAATGGCGCGCTCGAGTCGGGACACGAGAGCAGCGTCGGCACCCCGGTCCTGAAGCTCTTTGCGTGCCTTTTGACGTCGAGTTGCGCGGCGGCATCTTAAGTGTCGTGCGTGTCTTCGAAGTAGATCGAATCGAACGGGCCTTGCGTGTCCACACGCCGTCGGAGGCGTTCTGAATTCATCGTCTCGGGTGGGTAGGTCTGCTGTTAAACCGCAGCGTGTTCGACGTTTCCGGCGGGGATGACTTCCCTAGCGGGTGTGGGCGTTGGTGTCTTTTCCACGTGGGCCGACGGGACGGCGATCGGGGGCTCCAGCATCGTTGAGGCAGCGGCGGTCTCACGGGCGAAGAAGCTTCCGACATCGCCGATAGCGCTCATCAACGGCGCTGGGAACACCACCGTGGTGTTCTTGTCGACTCCCAGCTCGATCAATGTCTGCAGATTGCGCAGTTGCAGTGCCAGTGGGTGTGCCATCATGGTGTCCGACGCGTCACCGAGGGCGGCGGCTGCCAACGATTCGCCTTCGGCGGCAATGATTTTCGCGCGCTTCTCGCGCTCAGCCTCGGCTTGGCGGGCCATCGCCCGCTTCATGCTGTCGGGGAGCTGGATGTCCTTCAACTCGACCAACGTCACCTCCACACCCCACTCCAGGGTGATCACATCCAGGATCTGACGGATGCTGGCGTTGATGCCCTTTGTGTCGGCCAACACCTCGTCGAGGGCGTGCTGGCCGACGACATTGCGCAGTGTGGTTTGGGCGATTTGATCGATCGCGGCACGCACATTCTCGATGGCGATCACTGACTTGACTGCATCCACGACGCGGAAGTACGCGACAGCGGCAATGTCGACACTGACATTGTCGCGAGTGATGATGCCCTGCGACTGGATCGGCATCGTGACGATGCGCAGCGACACCTTCCACAACCGGTCGACGACTGGGATGATGAACGTCAGGCCGGGTTCCCGGACGCCAATGACCCGCCCGAGCCGGAACAACACACCCTTCTCAAACTGGGTCACCACCCGAAGCGACAGCGCCACCACAATTAACGCCACAATGACCACCGCAATGACGACAATGACTACGTTCATCTCTTCTCCTCGACCGCGCGGCTCGTGACGCCCGGTCATGGACTCCCACGAAACCTCAGCTGCATTTCTCACAATTCGCGGGCGGGAATTGTTCACACAAGTGCCGAAGGTCCTCACTGCGGCTCGACGGGAGGCACTAAGATCTCTGGTTCCGTGACCAACTCCTCCTGATCGCGCCCGGCAAGCTTTCTACCGTCATCGGTATCGCCGCGGACCGCGGTGCCACGACTTCCGAGGTTCAGTCCATGAAAGCCCGGAAGGAGGCGCCAAATGTCAGGCCCCATAACCTATCCCGGACCAATTGTCGCGTCTCGTCAGCTGACCTGCGGGTGGAGACAATACTCGCAGTGCTGCATCGGAGAGACAAGGTTGCCCATCCGACCAGGCCACGGCGGCCCGCGCACGATGCGGTCGGTAGGGTCTTCAGCCCGGTGAAGCACCGTTGGATTCTGCTGGCGCCGCCCCGCCGCGAGGTGAATAGCCCTCGAAACGTGTCGCCGCCCTGAATATTTGCGGCATCGGAGTTAGGAGTGTTCGAAGACGGCTTTCCCGATCGCGTTTGCCCCGCCCGTCGATCCGCCCGGCGCCGTCGAGCGCACTGGTCATCGTCAGATCGGGTTTATTGCCGCCATGCAATGTCGTGCGGGCAGACCCGTCGTACGACAACATGGTGATGCACGATCCACCAAGGAGCTGCACATGACTGCCGCGGACCGTCCGGACACGCTCCCGGAGGCTTTTGAGCGCACCGCACGGATCGCGCCCGATGCGGTTGCCCTGCGAACTGTCGGCGGCACACAGACGGTGACGTGGCGCGACTACGCGGCCCAGGTGCGCCAGGTGGCCGCGGGGCTCGCCGCGCTCGGTGTCGGTCGCGGCGACACGGTCTCGCTGATGATGGCGAACCGCATCGAGTTCTATCCGCTGGAGGTCGGCGCGCAGCACGTCGGCGCGACGTCGTTTTCGGTGTACAACGCCTCTTCGATCAAACAACTGACTCACGTTTTTGCGAACACCAACATCAAATTGGTGTTCTGCGAGGAACAGTACCTCGACCGGATCAAAGCCAGCGGCATCGGGATCGACACTATCGTGTGCATCGACGGTGCCCCCGAGGGCACAATCTCGGTCGACGACCTCATCGCCGGCGGCTCAGCAGATTTCGATTTCGAGCCGACATGGCGGGCCGTGCAGCCCGACGATGTCGCGACACTCATCTACACCTCCGGCACCACCGGAAATCCCAAGGAGGTCGAGACCACGCACACCAACCTGTTGTCCGAAGTGTTCGGCCTCGACGAGGTGCTCGGCCTACGATACGGCGACAGGGTCACCTCCTTCCTGCCGACCGCGCACATCGCCGACCGACTGAACGCGCTGTATATCCAGGAGACCATCGGCACCCAGGTGACCGTCGTCGCGGATATCAAGACGATCACCGCCGCGTTGCCGGATGTGAGGCCGACCATCTGGGGCGCAATGCCTCTGGTCTGGGAAAAGCTGAAGACCGGAATCGAAGCCAACGTCGCGGCGGAGACTGGCGCAAAACGCGCGCTGGCCGATTGGGCCCTCGGCGCGGCGAACACGCGTGCCCGCGCGCTGCTCGACGGCAATGAACTGAGTATTGCCGACCGTGTCCGGTACAAGGTCGCCGACGTCATGGTCCTCGGCAAGATCCGTGCGGCAATCGGCCTCGACGAGGCGAGGTGGTTGATCTGCGGGGATGCCCCAATCCCCAGGGAGACATTGGCATTCTTCGCCGGTCTGGGCCTGCCGACGACCGAGGCGTGGGGTATGTCCGAACTCAGCGGTATCGCGACCGTGAGCCATCCACGCGACGCTGTGCTGGGTTGCGTCGGAAAGCCGCTGCCAGGCCTGGAGACGAGGGTGGCCGCCGATGGCGAGTTCCTGGTCCGGGGGCCCGCTGGTCGTGAAGGGCTACCGCAACGAGCCCGAGAAGACGGCCGAAGCCATCGACAACGATGGATGGTTGCACACCGGGGACATCGCCAGAGTCGACGACGACGGCAATGTCTCGATTACCGACCGCAAGGAAGAACTGATCGTCAACGCGGCGGGCAAGACCATGTCGCCGTGCCATATTGAGAAGATGATCAAGGCCGCATGCGGTCTGAATTGGCGCGATCATGACGATCGGCGAAGCTCGCCCATACAACACCGCGCTCATCGTGCTCGACGCGCAAACCGCCAGCGCGTATGCGGCCCGGAAAGGCCTTGCCGACGCCTCACCGCAGGCGCTTGCCACCGACCCCGACGTGATCGCCCAGATCACTACAGGCGTCGGGCGGGGCAACGCGAAGCTTTCCGGCGTCGAACAGATCAAGCGCTTCGAGGTGCTACCGGCATTTTGGGAACCCGGCGGAGACGAAATCACGCTCACCATGAAGCTCAAACGCGAACCAGTCACGCAGAAGTATGCCGCCGACATCACGGAACTGTACGCAGCCCAACCCGGTTCAACAGTGCACGAGCCCAACTCAGCCGCGATATCGGTGACCGTGCCAGCGGAGTCTTGTGTCCGTCGTCGGGGGGCGTCATTAGGCCTCCAGTAAACACCCTGCTAAATGCGGTATCGACAATGGTGGCGTACACCGTTGCACGGCCTGAGCCCGTCTCTTATCCCTCTTTGATGTGCTAGTATCAACGCTGTAGGCCAATGCTGATGTCTACGGTGTTGATCGGGTGGATCCGCCGTTGTAATGACGAGATAGCGGGCTGGCAATCACTGAATTCCCTTGGGGCGAGGGACTTTACACATGACAAGTGCGGTCGTCTGCTGAGTGCTGTTCAGCGCGAAGCGAGAGTCGTCAAGCAAGGTCAAGCGAACCCGAGCTAACAGCTCGGATAGTGATATGGAGCAAATAATGAAGCGTTTGACCGGCCTGGACGGTGTCACGTTGCACGGCGAAACGTCGGTGATGCCCACCCACGTGCTTGCTGTCTTGTTTTGCGATCCGGCAACCCGTGGTGAGTTGACCGCTAGGGCAGTCCTGAGGCTGCTGGCTGAGCGTACTGCGGCGACAAAGGGTTTCCGCCAGCGTCTGCTCACCAAACCCTTTGGGCTGGGCCAGCCGTTATGGGTCGAGGACCCGGCCTTCAATGTCCACGACCATTTGCATCATGTGCGACTGCCGAACCCGGGCACCATGCGTGAGCTGGCCGCGCTGGTTGACCAGCTGCACGCGCAGCCTCTGGACCGTGATCGCCCGCTCTGGGACGCCTGGGTTGTCCAGGGTCTCACCGACGGCAGGCTGGTCGTCGTGATGAAGTTCGCCCACGCCATGACCGATGGTGTGGGCGCGGTGACCTCGATGCTGCCCCGACTGATGACCACCGATCAAGACGCTGAGTTCCCCGCGGTGCCCGAGCGGGCCCCTGCCACGATGCCCGGCGTGGCCTCGGTGGTGCGCGACATGATCGACGAGATCGCCGTCAACACCGCCAATGGTGTTCGGATCGCTGTCAAAGTAGCTCCCGGCGCGGTGAAATCGGTAGTGGGAACCGCGCTGGGATCGGTCCGCCAACTGCTCCCGGGCGGCGGCGGGGAACGGCCAGGTGCTCCGCAGTCCGACGTGAACCAGAGTTCGCCGCGCACCCTGTTGAATGCTCCGATCACCGCGCGGCGCAGCGTCGCGTTCGCCGCGGTGGCGATGGATGATCTGCGCGCCATCACGGACGCGTTCGACGTCACCGTCAACGATGTATTCCTCACCGCAGCAACATCGGCGGTGCGGCGATGGCTGGACGCGCATAACGCGGTGCCCGATCAGCCGCTGCGCACCTTGATGCCGATCTCGACCCGCGGCGTCGATGACAACGCGTCTAATAGTTGGTCGCCGACCGTCGTCAAACTACCGGTCTATCTGGCCGACCCGGTGGAGCAGCTGGCCAGCATTCACTCCGAGACATCCCGGATCAAGAAGCAACGGCGAGCAGCACCTCCCGTTAACCTCGCCGACGTCATCGATCTGATCCCACCGGCGGTCATCGGGCTAGTGGCGGGACTGTACACCGGCCTGAAACTCTCGCGATTCCATCCCCCCGTGGCGCACATGATTACCTCCAACGTTCCGGGCCCACCCGACGAAATCTACTGCGCCGGAGCCCATGTCCTCGGCATCCACGCCATGGCCCCGCTATTTGAGGGCGCCAACCTCAACATTACCGCCGTGTCCTACGGCGGTACCTTCAACGTGGGCATCGTCGCCTGCCCCGACAACGTCGACGATGTCTCATCAATCGCGCGCGGCATAGAAGCTGTAATCTGCGAGCTGAAGAAGGCTGCCCAAGAAAAGACTGGCCAGAGCCTCGGCTTGGTCCGCACCAGACCACCGGCGCACGCCACGAAGTCCACTGCCACAACGCAATTGGCTCCCGTCAAGAAGCGGGCTCACGCGAAAAAGCTGGGGCCCCGTCACGAAACGGCCGGCGTAACAGTGTCTCGGGGCCAACAGGCGGTGCGCGTTCAGAGGGAAAACCGCATCATTTCACCACCGACCGCCGGGATACCCGCACGTGCACCGCAGGGGCCGGCAACCTGGAAACGGCGTAGCGTTGGGGATGTCGAGGGCCCCTTCGTTTCAGCGAACGCACTCGACAGACTAGGAAAGAACATCATGATTCCCGGAACAACACTGCCCACGCCTTACGAAAATCGCCTGAAACTCGTTCAGGACACTATGACGATGTACTCCGTGCTGGATGACGACGCTGCGGGCAAACTCGCGGTACACGTACTGCACGCGCTGGACTCTGTGCCTGAGAAGATCCGCTGAGCGGCGGTGGACATCGGACCCCAGGCTCACTGCTGCGCGCCCAAGTCCCACGGGTGCTCGACTGCTCAATGGGCCTGCGCGGGCTCGTATTGACTGCCGGGTCAGAGGTCGGTAGTTACAGAATTAACTCGGAAAGTGATTTCCGCCGATGGCGTGACGTTAGCGTGAACAACGGCGGCACAGGTGGCGCGCGTCCTGGGCCACCTCATCCACCGGCTTCTATCCGCGAAGCTCAACCAGCCAGGAACCGCACCCCTGTCCAGTAGGCTGAAAACTCTATTTTGCTAAAATAACGTTTTGACCGGGCGCGCTGACGAGTCGGGGAGACGTGGTCGAACAAGTCGTTGGCACCGTAGTCGGGCGTTGGTACGCCACCATGTTCGGTCTGATCTTCCTTGTGGTGGCCGTTCGGCACCTCGGCGCAAGGCGCACATTGATCTACGCCGCCATCGCGTTGGGTGTCGGCGCGTTGGCCGAGAACGGCTCTGTGCTGGTGGGATTCCCCTACACGCGCTACTCGTTCAACCCAGACCTGCGCGGCCACGAGTTGTGGATCTTCGACGTACCGCTGATGGTGCCGATGAGCTACGCGTTCCTGGCCTACTTCGCGTTCGCCGCGGCGCGGCTCCTCGTGTCGGGTCCGTACGCTACCCGCGGTCGACAATCGATTCTCGAATATCTGCTGGCCGTCGTCCTGTCGACGTGGGCACTGTGGATCATCGACCCCGTCTCCCGGCTCGGTCGCTATCACATCGTCGGAGAGTTGTTCCGCTACAAAGGCCCGGGGTTCTGGTTCGGCCTCCCGTTGGGCTCTCAAGTCGGGTTCTTCGTCACCTCGGGGATCCTCATCGCCGTGCTGACCGTGATGATGCGCGCCGAGCCGAACATCCCCGTGGCCGGCCTGCTTCGTCACCCCCGGCTGCCGGCTCTGCTCACCTATCTGGGTGAGGTGATCTTCATGGCCGGCGCCGCGTTTGTGGTGGCGCGCGAAGAAAGTCCGGCCGTCGCTGCGCTCGCTGACCCGTTGGCGGGGGCAGCAGTGATCATCGGATTGCCGATGGTGCTGCTAGTGGCAATTTACTGGCGCACGCTACCCCGTCCGTCGAACACTCACGCGCTCCAGGGAAGGACAAACTGACGTGGCGGTACAGGGACACCGAATTTTGAGGGACCTCACTGCGAGATCGGATGGCAGCCAAGCCGATATCGACGCGGCGGCGGCGTTCGACCCTGACCTCTTCGCCACCTCCGGCGCACCCTTCGACGCGCTGAGCCGACTTCGCCGGGACGCTCCGCTGCACCCGGTCGAACTTCCCGGCATTGAGCCGACGGTGTGGCTGTGTACGGGCTACGACGACGTCCGCGCGATCAGCCGCGACGACAACGTCTTCGCGTCGCGCTTCGGGAATACTCTCGTCGCGGTGGAGATGGTCGAGACCTCCGCGATGCTGCCCGGTATCGACCCGCCTCGGCACACGCACTTTCGCAAGCTCATCAACCGGGCCTTCAACCCGCGCAATGTGTCACTCCTCGAAGACAGCATCCGCCACACCGCGCGGACCATCGTCGACGAGGTGGTCGAGAAAGGTGAATTCGACGCTGTACCCGATGTTTCCGCGGCGATCTCACTGAGCGTGATCGCCGATGTCATGGGTGTGCCCCGAGCGGATCGGCACCAAATCTTTCGGTGGAGCAACGCGATCGGCAGCCTGGGTATCGAAGACGAGGACTATGCGCCCGACCAGGCAACGATCGGCGGCGCCGTGCACGAAATGTTCGGCTACTGCCGCGATCTGGTGGCCCATAGACGCGCCGAGGGGTTGACCGACGATATCCTGTCGGCCCTACTCGTAGCCGAGGTCGACGGAGTCGGCCTCACCGAAGACCAGCTGAACGAATTCTTTCTGCTCCTCTCCGTGGCCGGTAACGAAACCACCCGCAACACCCTCAGCCATGCCATCCTGGCGCTATCCGAGCATCCCGACCAGCGTGCCGCGCTCGCTGCCGACCCGTCGTTGATTCCGGGTGCGATCGAAGAGATGTTGCGTTGGGCGACACCCGTCCTGCACTTCCGGCGCACGGTGATGGCGCCCACGGAGCTGTCCGGTCATAGCCTCAAGGAGGGCGACTGGGTGGTGATTCATTACCTGTCGGCAAACCGGGACGAATCGGCCTTCGAGCAGCCACACAAATTCGACATCGGTCGCAATGACGCTGCCAAGCACGTGGCGTTCGGTGGCGGCGGCACGCACTACTGCCTCGGCGCGCAATTGGCCAAACTCGAGATGCGAGTCATGCTGGAGGAACTCTACGGCCGGCTGCCGAACTTGGAAGTCGCAGGTCCGCCCGCCCGGCTGCGGTCCTCGTTCTTCCACGGAATCAAGCGGCTTCCCTGTTCGACCGGAGCCTAGGTCGTCTACCCCTGCGCTATGAATTGAGCCGGGCCAGCACGGCGAACAGCACTAACCGCCAGTCGGTGTGGCGCCAGGCCGGGACGACGGCCACGGCGCCGAAGAGTGCGATGACAAGCAGTTCGAGAACCTGACCCCGCCGAGTCGGACACCTGTGTCGTGGGCACGCCGCTGTGGCGCGAAATCGTCGCGTAGGCCACACATCTCGACACGACTTACACTTCCGAGCACGTTATGTGGGGTGCTCGTCATCTGTCGGCACGGCC
Source organism: uncultured Actinomycetota bacterium (assembly GCA_963744085.1). GTDB lineage: Bacteria > Actinomycetota > Actinomycetes > Mycobacteriales > Mycobacteriaceae > Mycobacterium. Next base: position 41,512 of record CAVUSK010000002.1, on the reverse strand, counting down.
GGTGAAGTGGTCAACATCGACGACTTCACCGCGATTGATGCTGACCCAATCGCGCCCTTCGAGGTATGGACGCAAACTTCGGCCGATAAGATCAACATCGGCCGGTGACTTGGGCCGCTGAAGTTCGTAGACATGCGGCAGTTCAGCCATGCCGGTGACGACGCTCCACAGGGTCAGGGAGGCGGACCCGGTCGGTGGGTCCACCAGTACTGGTCCAAACAAGCATTGCCCGCTGAATAGGAAGAGCGTCGGCACACCGTATCCGCCCGCGTCGATGACACGTTGGTGGTCGGCGCGGATGTCGTCGTCGGTGGTCGGGTCCTCTAGCGCCGCATCGAGAATCGACGCATCGACGCCGATGTTGCTCAGGAGTTGTCGCGCAACCGCAGGATCGTGCGGTTTGCCGCCCGCAGTGTGCAGTTCATGTCCGATCGCGGCATACCACCGGTCGAGCAACGACATGTCGGTTCGACGCAGCAGTGCACCGATCCGCATCAATGACCAGCCATAGGACCACTCACGCTCCCACGGATGCTTCTTACCCTCTGAGCGGTTGATCTCCTCGAGGCTGAAGAACCGCCAATTGACGGTGACCCCAAGCTGCGCACGGACGTCGCGGATCCATAATGAGGTTTGATAGGCGAACGGGCACATCGGGTCGAAGTGAAAATCCACGTCGGTACTCATCATGTCTGTTCCTCCGTCCAAACATCCATCATCGACTGCTCCGAACCGCCGTCAAAACCGGGGGGATCGTCGAGTTGCTCGCGTCCAGGCTTCCTGTCGCCAATCGAGGCTCGCCTCGGACGCACCAAAGCCCACATCATCGAGCAGCACGATCAGCACATTCGGCGCTCCCGAGGGCGGCCTCAGCGGAACAATCGGCGGATAGTTGTGTCGGGGTCCTTAGCGTCATACGTTGTCAGACCGACATGTTTGACGTCCGGAGTGGGCAGAATGTCACGCCACACCGAAGCCGGCTTTGACCCCGACGGTTGCGCCCTCGCCGTTGGGTGAACTGGCGGCCTGGTGGTCGTCGGGTCGGCCTGTGAAGTCAGCCATGATTGGCCACTCGCAAGGGCTAGTTGCGGTGTCCCCCTACAGTTCGCCGCACCACCGACCCGGACCTAGAGATCGGTACGTCCGTCATCATCGCGGGTCTCCAGCGCAAGCGCGAGTTCAACCTTCGATGGATCGTCGGCTTCTGGCCAAATGCGTCGTAGGAGCGCTTCCAACAACGACGGGCATCGACTCAGCACGAAATGCGGGATTCGCCCTATCGATCGGTCCTGCGGCTCGTACGGCCCCGGTCACCAAGTCCACTGGATACAGGCGAAGAAGTCTGCAGAAGAGGGGCCGATGATTCACGTTTCGGTTGTGGTTCATGACGGTGGGCGCGTGGACATCGTTGGCGACGGAGTGGTACTGACGATGTGGAATCACGACACTGACCGACTGCGTGATGCGGTCGACTACTCAGGCCGTGCGGCATTGAAACCGCGATTTCACGTACTCGCGGTGTCCGGGCCCTCCGGTTACCTATTCAGCCTCCGCAGCGTTGGACGAACGAATGCCGTGCCATCACGGTGCGCGACAGGCCCCAGGAGAGTCGATCTTTGATTTCCTCGCGCGCGCAGCGAGGGAAGATCACAGCTCATGGTGCCTGGGCGGGGCCTTCTTGCCCCAGATGTGTTGGGGGGACGAGGAAACCACGAGCGCGAACCTGACGATACCGAGGACAAGGACTGATCGCCCCGGGTTAGGTGCCCGTGGTGGTCAGCGACGGATGGCTTCGTCGCGATTTCATGGCGGCCTGGGCGGCGAGCATGCCAGTCAGCATGGTTCCGGTGAAGCCTCCGGCTCCGCCGTAGGACGACGCCAGCCACAAACCCGGCACGGTCGTCGCGACGCCCCGTTCGGAGCCCATAGTCGGCAGACCCTTGGGCGGCTCCGGTGCAAAGCCATAAGTTGCCCCGCCCGGGGTGTTCAGATAGTGGCGCATCGTGACCGCGGTGGCCATTTCGCGCTGCACGACCGCCGCCGCGAAACCGGGGAAGGATCGGTCGATCTCGGCCACGATCGCATCGATCCACTCATCGCGCTTGGCTCGGTAAGCCTGGTCATCCAGACCGTCCCAATTCGCCATGCGATCGACGCCCGCAACCGAGACAAGGTGCAGGCCATTGGGATTCAGCCCGCTCTCGATGGCGCTGTAGTCCACGATGGCCACCGCTGGCATCCGGCTCCCCGGCGCATCGGCCAGCAGCTCGGCGCAGCGCGCATAATCCGAAAGAGAGTTCACCCATTCCGGTATCAGCATCGTGGAGTAATGCGTGAAGCCCACCTCGCGCGGGGGCCGACTCAGCCCCAGCGCGATCGAGAAAACCGACATCGACGGATGCCGCCCCTGATAGCGCGCCGCGAACGCCGAGCGCGCCTGCGGCGGAAGCGCATCGGCGAGCACGGTCGGAGCGGCGTTGCCGAACAGGATCGGAGCGTGGTCCACCTTGCGGTCGCTGCTGTCGGCGGCGGTGTGGGCGACGCCAGCAGCGCGGCCTTCGGCGTCGAGGATGATCTCGGTTACGGTGCGGCCCGTGCATGCCGCGCCGCCTTCGGCCTCCACCACACCGATCAGGCTGCGGACGAGCATCCCCGAGCCGCCCCGGATATAGGTACCGCCCCTGGCCAGATAGCCGCCTTGGGCGAGCGCGTAGAACACCCACCACAACCGGGCGGGATCGTCGCCGTAGTAGCCGAGGTTGGCGGCAAGCGCGAGCTTGGGCACCTCGTCGTCGCCGAACAGCTCGTCGAACACCTCCGAGAGGCTAAGCCGCATATCCCGCAGCAGCGGCCACAGCTTCAGCGGCAGAGAGGGCGCGTGCAGAAACCACCACAGGCTGTCGTGCTGCTCGCCCACCACCGACAATGCCTCCTGCACGGCCAGCAGCCGCTGGAAAAACCGACGAAACGCTGGCCGATGTCCTGGGAAACGCTCCGCGAGCGCCGTTTCGGCGGCCTGGAAACCATGCGGTAAGACGAACGGCGGATCGAACATGTGACCGCGCACCTCGTAGAAATCGCCGACCGGCACAAAGTCGAGATCATCGAGGATGCCCAGCGCCCCCAAGATGCGAGCCTTGGGGTCCAGCGGAGCCCCCAAGTCCGCCGTCTCGTGCAGTGAGCCTTCGATGGTCAGTGGCCCGTGCCGGTAGGTCGTCGCAGCCCCGCCGAACTCATCGTTGCGTTCCAGGACCAGCACCCGATGCCCCGCCCGCGCGTACAGTGCCGCAGCTGTCAACCCGCCCAGTCCTGATCCGATCGTGATCGCGTCATACGCACCAGTCATGGCGTATCCCTTCCGAAGACCATCGGTCCGAGACCCGCGAGGCCCCGCCCGAAGAAGGTGCGGCCATCAGCGTCATCTTGTCAATGCGACCCACGCCCCGCGGGGGATTCCGGGTTTCCCCCCGCCCTTACTTCATGCTTCATAGAGGACCTGTCACGGGGATGGAAGCGGTGAGGGCTCATGGCCGACATGGAGAAGTCTCCAGCGATGCTGCTTGACGAACTCGCGAGCCTCCATCCGCAGGCACGGCGCAAACTGGCCACGATCCTTCGCCAGGTCTCCGAAACCTTCGCCGAGGTGCCCGACGGCAAGACAGCCTCACACACGCTCGGTGTACTCGCCCACCTGCTCGACTCAGCGTGACCTCCGATGAGCTGTGTCCCGAAATCGGTCTTGAGCTCAACCAGTCAGCGCATCACTGCAGGCCGATGCTGATGTGCTGGTGGAGGTTGGGGTGGGCGTGGGTCCGGTTGGGTTTGGTGTTGAACAGCAGGCAGTGATCTGGGCGATGTGGCGCCGTGGTGATCCGATCCGAGAGATGGAACGTGCGCTGGGTGAGACGTTGCCGCGGATCCGGCGGTATTTGCGTCAATCGGGCGGGATCCCTCCGATCCCGCGTAGGCGCAGGGCCGATCATCTGACCCTGGTCGAGCGTGAAGAAATCTCACGCGGGATCGCGGCCGGCCTGTCGGCACGGTCGATCGCGCGGCGCATCGACCGCCCGTCGTCGACGGTCTCGAGGGAGATCGCCCCACAACGGTGGCCGCGCCGCGTACCGGGCACTGGTTGCCGATGCGGCCGCGTTCGAGCGGGCGCGGCGCCCGAAGCTGAGCAAGCTGGCTGCCAACGCCCAGCTGCGGGGCGTGGTCGCCGCCAAGCTGGACGACGATTGGTCACCGCAGCAGATTGCCCAATGGCTGCGGCGGCAGTATCTCGATGACGCGGCGATGCGGTTCTCGCACGAGTCGATCTACCGTGATGTGTACATACCGTCGCGGAAAGTGTTTGCCAGCATGTTCCACCGCTTGCGCAGCGCGCGTTCGATCCGGCGGCCGCGCGGAAAGAAGTCCTCACATGGTCGCGGCCAGATCCGGAACACAGTCTCCATCCGCGAGCGTCCGGTCGAGGCCGACACTCGGCAGGTGGCCGGCCACTGGGAAGGGGATCTCGTTTTTGGAACGCGCCCGTCAGCGGTCGCCACCCTCGTCGACCGCGCCACCCGCTACGCGATCGTCGTCGCGCTACCCGACGGGAACAAGGCCGACGCGGTGGCCGCGGCGTTGATCGAACACATGGGACGTCTGCCGACACAGCTGCGACGGTCCTTGACCTGGGACCGCGGCCTCGAGATGGCCCGTCATGCCGCGATCACTACGGCGCTGTCGATGCCGGTGTTCTTCTGCGACCCGCACCACCCATGGCAGCGTGGTACCAACGAGAACACGAACCGGCTGCTGCGCCAATACCTGGTTTTCTTTCAGGGTTAGTGTGAAATGCCGTGTTGTGGCATGGATTTACCAACCGATGCGGGCCGCTCTCGCGGGGCCGTTATTCGGCGCGGCTTAGCGTGCGGCCCGGTATGTTTCGGCGGGGCGGTTGATCCGTGCGGCCGAAGACGGGCAGTTGTCGCGGCGGCTGAGATCAGCGGGATGCGGGCCGCAAACCGGCGCGGCATGGCGGCATAAACTCAGCGGGCACGACTGCCCGAAGTCTGTCTGTTAGGTGTTCAGTCTGCCGTCGGCTTCCAATGCGACCGAAGCCATGTAGAACGACTTAGCGCGAAATCGCAGCGCTTCACGGTTGTCTTCGCCGTCAAGCGCGGCCCAGTCCATCGCGGCGGCAGCCATTCCGCGGGCGAGGGGCGCCAAATGGCAGTCCCCACTCCGCATGTTGTCCAAAAGGGCGCTCGCGGCGGCCAGTAGTGCGCCCCGGTCGGCGGTCTCTGGGTTAGTAAGCGCGTCCCAGACGAGCTGGGCGAGCTGGCGGGCACTATCACCCTCGGTGGTCATGTTTCGTGTCTCTCTCGATTATGGCTAAGGCAAAAAGAGCGGGCGTAGAATTAATCAACGCACACGCTCGAATGCGTCCTGATGATGGAGTCTCGCCTCGTAACGCGGGCACCCTGTTCACCAGGCACTTCGGACAATGAGGTCGCAATTGAGGAGTGCGAAATGGTGGTAACCCTTCATGTGCCAGGCCGACTGATTCTCGCCGGTGGATTCGCAATCGCGATGGCCATCTGCCCGACGGCTGCGGTCTTGGCCGAAATTAGTTCGCCTGGAGTTTCGGTAACCGTGGCTGACCCAAACCCAAACTGTACGGTCAAACAAAGCAACGCCTCGTACTCCGCGGCGTGCATGCCCAACATCATCTCGAACAGCGGGAACCTGCCCAGTGAACAAGGTCTGACCCTTCAAAACCAAACCCGTCGTTAGGCTGGTCCCAGCACATTCGGGTCACCACCCCTGCGCTGCCGTCTGCCAGGTCTCGCCCGCTATGAGTTACGAGTAGTCCGCCGGGAGGAAACCGTCATAGCCGGTGATGCCCACAATGGCATCCGGGCCGGCGTGGTCGTGCAGGTATCAACAGGTCGACCTCGAAATGCTGGCCTGTTATTGCGAGACGCTGGAGTTGTACGAGCGGTGCAAATCCGAGGTCGATTACTACGGCGTCCTCGTTGAAGGCAGAACCCCGCGCGAGCGGGTGCGTAACCCAGCATTGACACCGCTTAATCAGGCGAGGGCGGATCTGATAAGGCTGGCGCGTGCTGTCCCCTTGGCGAACGGGAAGTTAGACAGTGACGGCGCGTCAGTGGATGCATTCATTGATGAGCTGATGGCCAAGTGAGCGCCAGCATCGAGAATCGGGCCGCCATCATCCGGGATGACGTTCATCGGCTGGGTCCGCCCACTGATCCGGCCACGCTCTACCGCTACAGCATGGTGGCGGCGCGCTGGGAGGCCTTGTGCCTACTAAGGCACCGCGGCGAATCTACACCGGCCGATGATCAAAGGTTCTGGGAGTTGAGCGACCTTCTGCGCACGCTCACGCCCAAGATCGGCCTGGAGGCGGCCACCCGACCCCTTGGGGTAGCGCCTCAGTTGCTACCTAGCGCGTGGCTTTCATAACTGATTCATAGGTCCATCGGCCCCACGGGTCGGACGAAGTGAGGATGCTGGAAGCTATGACTCAACCTCAACCTCACAGTGAGCCGACATCTGCGGCAGAGCCGTCGCGGTGGGATCAGCGCCGCAGACCCCGCGGGGTCTTTGCGCTTGCGGCGTGGGTCGTGATCGTGGCCGGTATCGTCTTCATCTTCGCGGTGGTCTTCTGGACCGGCCTGATGATTGGTGCCCACGGTGGTGGCCACCACGGAGGGCATCATTGGCATTCCCGTCATTCCCAGACGTTCCAACAGGCTCCGATGGGCCCATCGGCGTCTCCGTCCACCACTGCTGCCCCCAGCTCACCTTCGCGTCCGTAGTATGCACGCAGTCCGCCCTCGCGAAGAGCTTGGACACGTCCATCGCCTCCGCGGCGACCGACAGCGGGTTATGCATCGGCCTTCACCCGATACGCCGCTGCCAACGGATACTGATGCCATGCTGGGCCACTTGGGCATCAACGTGCCCGACCTCTCAGTGGGGAAGCGCTACTACGACGCGCTGATGCCGCTTGTCGGATTCGAGTCGTTCTTCCATACCGACGACGAATTTGCCTATAAGCCCGCCGACAACAAGCCCGGCACGTACCTGTTCTTCTACCCGGCCACCCAGCCGGGCGGGTACTCATCGGAACGAAGCGGCCTGCAACACCTGGCGTTCATCTTGCCTCGCCGATCCTTGGTGCACACCGTGCATGACCACGTCGTTCAGATCGGCGGCACAGTCATCCACCCGCCTCGGCACTTCCCCCAGTACCCCGGCCACTATTACGCCACGTTTTGGTACGACCCGTTTGGTATCAAGCTTGAAGCCGTATGTCACCACGACCGCGATTAGGGTGAAATGGTGCGCTGCGGCACCCAAACAATTGCTCCCCGAAAGAGTCTGGCTAAACCGATCAAGCCTTTAGACTTCGGCCAGCTCTGACGTTTAGGGGCACCTCAGGCGGGTAGCCAATCCGCTATCGAGGTCCAAACGGTGGAGCAGGCACCCGGATTTGTGGTGCTACGCGCAACCTCCGGGTCGCAGGCTGTCGGCACAACACACGACGGATGAACCCGAAGGAGAACGGCATGCAGGCACGAATTAACAACCCGGCCTTGGTCGTCCCGGGCGCGCTCGAGGCGTTTCAGCAACTCGGAGCCTTAGCGACCACCGCCGACATCCCGGAGACCACGCTCTACATGGTGCAGCTGCGCGCCAGCCAGATTAACGGTTGCAGCGTGTGCGTAGACATACACTCTCGCGAGCTCGAGCAGGCGGGCGAGAGCAATGAGCGCATGCTCACCGTTGCGGCGTGGCGCGACACGCCATACTTCAGCGACGCTGAGCGCGCCGCACTGGCGCTCACAGAAGCTGTCACCCGTCTCGACGACCGTCCCGACCCCGTACCCGACAGGGTCTGGGATGAGGCCGCGCGCCACTACAGTGAGCCGCAGCTTGCTGCACTGGTGGTCGCGATCGCGACAATCAACGCTTTCAACCGCGTGAACGTGACCACCAGGCAGGTCAGCGGCGAGTGGGTCGCGCAAATGGTTCAGGCGGCCACCCATTAGCGCGGCGAACCAAGCCGTAACGCTGCAGGCTGCCCCGGCAACCGCTAACCGACCCGTGTATTCGTGTTGAGCAAAAATGGCCTGCGCTGAACCACGACGCGAGACCGCAGGCCCGAGCGTCGGGAGTGGGCTGATGCCGACCAGTCGGCGAGGGATACGGCCGCCGCATTGGTTGCGCCATGCGTGTGCCCCTCATTTGCATCAATGAAGTCGTCGATAAGACTTGCCACGGTGTCAGTTCGTTCCGTGTGGGGATGGTGCGAAACGCCGGGAATGATGTGAAGGCGGCTGTGGGGCATCGCTTCGTGGGCTGCGTATGCGTGGGCAACAGGGATCACGCGATCCTGATCACCGCTGATGATCATCACTGGCACACCCGCATTGAAATGCAGGCGATTCAGTGCGCAGACCGCCTGGCCGCGGCGGTCTACGACGGCACGCAGCGTTCGCAGGAATGCCTGCCTGTTTTCTGGGTTCGACAGCGCGGTATGAGCTTCCCAATGTTCGCTCAATCGTGACCCATCCCGGTCGGAGGACTTGAGTGTCGAAAGCGCCTTACGGGCATTGATCACCGGCTTTGACGCAGCCAGCTGCAACACGATTTCGGACCCGGGCAGGGAAAATAGCCGCAACGCACGGTTCACCTCGCCGCCGAGGCCGCCGCTGCTGATAAGGATCATCCGCTCGCAGTAGTCACGGTGCTGATGGGCGAACTGCATCGCGATTCCGCCGCCAAGGGAATGACCGATGACCGTGACTCGGCGGATGCCAAGCGCGTCGAGGAAATCACGCAACCAAACCGCGAAGGCACCCAACGAGTAGTCACCGCGCGGCTTGTCGGTTTGACCGTGGCCGAGTAGATCCGGTGCGACGACGCGATATTTCTTGGACAAGGTTGGAATAATCGCGCGCCAGTTGTTCGAACTGCCGCCCATGCCGTGGATCAGCAGCAGCACCTCTCCAGCGCCCTCGTCGCGGTACGCGACACGGTCGCCGTGCAAGGTAATCGTCCGGAGGTCGGTCATTTTGGCCTGCTATGTCACTTCGCTTTGGAACGGGTGGTCATGGGTTGTTGTTAGTGAAGTGAAGTCTGTGGTGCGGGCCTTGGAACTTTCTAAACAGCCGTGAACAGCGACCGTCGAGACTCCGGAAGATCGCGCTGGACGCCAATTTGCGATCTGACGCAGTCTCAGCGCAGCGCGCCATAGAGCTCCCTGTCAGGATTGAACTGTTCTGACGGTCCCGGCAAGGAGCCCGAAAAGCCGCTCTAGCGGCGAAGTTTCATGACCTGAGATCACCGGAGATGTCTGTAACTGTGGGCAGATTATGGGCAATTTGTGGGCACGCCGCGTGGTACCAACTGGGGTTCGTACTGGCGGCGGTGTCCATACAGCTCTTGCCTAGGTGGCTAGCCGCTGTCCCAGCCTCGCCATTGTGTGAGTCTGCGCTGGCCGGGTAGCCAACTATCGGCCCCAAGAACTGTTCGTAGGAACCCATTGACGATGACGGCTCAGCAGCCCGACACCTACACACAGAACAAAGGCAGCTTCTGGCTCGGCTTCCTCCTCGGCCCGCTGCTGATACTTCTCGGATGATGGCTCCAGGGGCCCAGGAGCATCCGAGATGCGAGGCACATCCGCCAAGCCGGTCACCACTGACCTAGAGGCGGCCCAGGCTGGGGTAGCCCACGAAAACCCGAGGGGCATTGAATAGGGCCGGGTTGCTATTGCGCGGAACGGATGACAAATGCGTCTGTGTTCTCGTCGTAACCGACCGTCTCGTCCACGAACAGTTCCCCGACCGTGTGGCCGTCTTCCGCGACCGCAATGAAGGTGGCTTCCTCCTCGTCGTATGTCACCGATCCCTGCACGAACATCGCCGCGACCTCGAGCCCGTCCGCTCCGAAAACGACAAGCTTCAACCCTCCGGCATCCTTGAGGTACTGCGCCGCTTCGGCTCGTGTCGTGACCATCGCTGGGATTCCTCTCTGCTGACGCTTTGCTTGCCGCAGAGTATTCCCGAGACGAGTACCCAACGGGGTGAAGGCTGACACAGTTTCAATGATCTCAACCAGGTTCGGCCGAAGCGTTCGCCCGACCACGAAGACGCGTGGCTTGCGCTCCCCGGCAGCTCGGCTTCACCGGTCGCCAGTCCAATCCGCACCGGCAACTCCAATGCCCGCTGCGCGGCCACGGCAGCATCGGCAGCAGACTTCGGCGACGAGAACGTTCTGCCAGCCAGCAAACGGCTCTACAGACGTCTAATTGCGCCGCGTGCTGGGGTGACGCCGGGGTGGAACCCCTTTGCTCTTGCTTTCGCAATAAGTAGATCCACTAGACACCGCGTCTGAACTGCGGTGGCAGGTAGTGGATTCGAACCACTGTAGGCATACGCCGACGGATTTACAGTTCATTCCGAGCGTTCGCGGACGGTTTCAGCTAATTCGCTTTGCCACGCTGGCAGGGAGCTTGGGTTTAGCCCAAATCCTCGTTGTGCCGCAACATGTCTCGCCGTCGGATGGCGACGTTGCGCTGACTATCGGTTGACTTGCGTAGGCTTGCGGGAGACCAGCGTTAAACCCTAGCTGCTGGGACAGTGCTGGGATCGGATTTGCGGCAGCAGCTATCTTTGCGTCGCCTCCAACTGCCTGTTGTCCGTGGCAGCCTCTCAGCGCCGTCGGCTAATCGCGCGTCGCCGCAAGGACTTCGGTAGATAGACTGCGCCGGGTCCGGCGACCGCCGCGGTATCCGCGGGGTTGGAGATCGCGCACCGCATCAGCGATAGGCAGCCGCAGCCGATGCAGGAATCAAGACTGTCACGAAGTGCGATTAGCCCCACGATCTGGTCGTCCAGGCGTGCACGCCAATCCTTCGACAATCGGGTCCAGTCTGCGCGGGTCGGGGTGCGGCTGCCGGGCAACATCGCGAGCGCGGCGGCGACCTCTTCGAGCGTCAATCCGACGTTACGGGCGGCGCGGATGAACGCAAGGCGCCGCAACATGTTTCGCTCAAATCGCCGCTGACCACCGGCCGTTCGCGACGCCTGGATCAGGCCCTCCTTCTCATAGAACCGGATCGCCGATGGTGCGAAGCCGCTCCGATTCGCCACTTCGCTGACGGTGAGCAGGTCTGCCCTGTGCATGTGACGCACCTCACTCTATGAGCCCGTTGACTTAAAGTTAACTTTAACTGTCAGTATGCCTGTATGAGTCGATCCGAGACCACTAATGTCGCAATCGTTACGGGCGCCTCGCGCGGGTTGGGCCGGGCGCTCACTGCCGCGCTTCTCGAACGCGGCTGGACCGTCGTCGTGGACGCTCGCCGCACCGCGGAATTGGACGTGACGGTCGTCGCGTTTAACTCGCCGCGGCTGATTGCCGTCGCAGGCGACGTCACCGAGGCATCCCACCGCGCCGCATTGGTCGATGCCGCAATCAACGCCGGACCGCTCAGCCTGCTGGTCAACAACGCCAGCCGACTCGGCCCCAGCCCGCAGCCGAAGCTCGCCGACTACCTGTCCGTTGACTTGCGAGCCGTGTACGACGTGAACGTCTTCGCGCCACTTGCCCTGATCCAGATAGCGCTCCCGGCGCTGCTGCCGACCCACGGTGTGATCGTGAACCTTACGTCGGACGCGGCGATTGAGGCGTACGAGGGCTGGGGCGGATACGGGTCGTCAAAGGCCGCCCTCGATCAGCTCTCCGCGATTCTTGCTGTTGAGAACAACGCTGTGCGGATCTACGCCTTCGATCCAGGCGACATGCGCACCGAAATGCATCAGGCCGCGTTCCCGGGCGAGGACATCTCTGACCGCGCAGACCCGGAGTCCGTCGTGCCGGCGTTCCTGCGACTGCTCGACACCAGGCCGGCGGCAGGCCGCTACCGGGCCAGCGACCTGGCTGTCGCCGGAGCGCTTCCATGACCCTCGCGATCCCGCACACCCACTTCGATCGCTCCCCCACCTCCGACGCCACCGAACCGCCGGAGGCACACGGCGTAGCCCGGGACGGGGTCAAGTTGCTCGTCGCCCAGCCGAGCGGCATCAGCCATGCCCGGTTCACCGACCTCGGTGGCTACCTTCGCCCCGGCGACCTATTGGTAGTGAACAACTCAGCGACACTGCCCGCCGCGGTCGACGGGAGTCGCGGCGGCCAGCCGATCACGGTCCATTTCTCCACCGCCCGCGGCGATCACGTCTGGGTGGTCGAACTTCGGCCGGCAACGACCGCAACTGGACATCTGCCCGACATTCGGCCCGGCGAGCGCGTCGATCTACCCGACGGTGCCGTCCTCGTGGTGAGTTCGTCGTACCCCGAAGGCAGCGTCGCCGGCAGCCGGTTGTGGACCTCACGCCTGGCGATCGAAGGCGACGTCATGTCCTACCTGGCCCGGCACGGCCGACCGATCCGGTACTCCTACGTCTCACAGCAATGGCCGCTCAGCGACTACCAGACGGTGTTCGCCCGCCACCCCGGCAGCGCGGAGATGGCGAGCGCGGCTCGGCCCTTCAGCACCGAACTCGTCACCTCGCTGGTCGCATCCGGCATCACGATCGCCCCAATCACGCTGCACGCCGGCGTCTCCTCCGCGGAGGCCGGCGAGCCACCGGTCGCCGAGCTGTTCGACGTCCCCCTGACCGCCGCTCGGTTGGTGAACTTGACGCACGCGACCGGCGGCCGGGTGATCGCGGTCGGCACGACGGCGGCCCGCGGCCTCGAGTCCGCCGCAACCATCGGCGGCCTTGTGCATGCGGCCGACGGCTGGACGAATCTCGTTCTGGGGCCGGATCGACCAGTGCGCGTGGTCGACGGCCTGATTACCGGTTGGCACGATTCGGGTGCCTCGCACCTGCTGCTGCTCGAGGCAGTCGCCGGTGCTGACTTGGTCACCACGGCGTACCAGGAAGCGGTCGAGCACGGATACCTCTGGCATGAGTTCGGAGACAGCGCGCTCCTACTGCCGGAACTCAGAACTCGTTAGCTGCGTTTAATTGTCAACCACGTATTGTTCGGGCGCGCACTAGATTTCAGCGAATCCATATTGCCGTCCGGCTAACACCCGCCACCCATTGCCATGCCTTGCTTGTGGGAGGACGATGAAGTAGTCCGGCGGCGCCGTCGAGACGCTGCCCCACATACAACGGAGGCAGATTATGTACGCACGAAGCACCACCATCCACGGGCAGCCCTCGTCCATTGACGCCGGTATCGCGCATATGCGCGATAGTGTGATGTCCGCGCTCGAGGGCATCGAAGGGTGCGTCGGCTTATCCCTGTTGGTCGACAGAACGTCCGGCCGCTGCATTGTTACCACCGCCTGGGAGTCCCAGGAGGCGATGCGCGCGAGCGAAGCGTCCATTCGGCCGATTCGTGACCGGGCCGCGGAACTCTTCGGTGGTAACGCGCAGGTCGAGGAGTGGGAGGTCGCTGCCATGCACCGCGAGCACCGCTCGAGTGAGGGCGCCTGTGTCCGAGCCACCTGGGTCAAGGTCGGCCCGGATCAGATCGACCGCGGCATCGATTTCTACAAGATGACGATCCTGCCCGCCCTCGAGGAGCTGGAAGGTTTCTGCAGTGGCAGCCTGCTGGTCGACCGAGCGTCGGGTCGTGGCGTGGCTTCGGCGACGTTCGACAGCGTCGAAGCGATGGAGCGGAACAAAGACAAGTTGGACAGGATCAGAGCTACGGGCAGCGAAGAAGCACGCGCAGAGGTGCTCGACGAGTGTGACTTCGGGTTGGCGGTCGCGCACCTGCGTGTGCCCGAGATGGTCTGACCGGCTGCGGGTGCTGCGACCGTCGGAAGCAGCTCGGCATCTCGCTGACGAGGCTGCCTCCTCAGTCCAGCGCCGCAAATCGCCGCCCGTGCACTCTGATCGTAAGCGGCGCGGTGACAGCCGGAGGGCGCATCCGTGCACTTTCTCGGCACCGCCGCCGTTGGTCCGCTCATCGCTCAGTCACGCCGTCGACCGGTTGGTGGGCACCGTCACTTGTTCAGCCGGCGCCTGGTACACCGTCGCACGACTCACACCCAGCGCGACGGCGATGGTGCTCGCCGATTCCCCGCTGGCGTGCATCCGCTGCGCCAGAGCAGCTTTCGATGGGGCGAGTGCCTTAGGTTCTCAGGTTGGGAAGTCGATTCGATGTATTCGTGGCCATCTCGGGTTGTTAGCAGAGTCGGGCTACCAGCGGAAGTACGTCCATGTAGGTCCAAGGTTGTCCACGGGAACGGCTTCGACTTGTGACATCGTCGTGACGCCAACGCCTTGCCCGATCACGTTGACGGACCGGCAACGGGCACCCCCACCAGTGGGCAACTCAAGTTCAAGCTCGCAAGCTGGCGGGCAGCAAACAACATCGCGTCGTTTTGTGCCGCAAATCGCGGCTGCACGTGCGGGACCTTATGCGGACCCAAAGGCCGTGCCGAACCAGACGTTCCAATTCCCGGTGAACGTCCCCGGTGACGTCGAAGTGGAACTGCACCACTGAATTGCACTGTCGCCACCATCCAAGTTCGTCCGTGACCTGCCGACCGTCCCTTGGGCTGACCTATGATTCATTCATTCAGGCGCCGATCGCGGTCTGGGCGGCTTATCTGGCAGGTAGCTGAAAGGTCAACGCGGACAGGGAAAGAGGATCTTCCACCCGACCCGCCGCCGAGTAGAATTTGGCCCATGCAGTACATGGATCGGCGCACGATGCTGTGCGCCATGGCGCTCGGCGTGCTGTTCGCCATTAGACGCGCTCCGGCAGCGGGTGCCGTTTGGTGGAAGATCCCGCTGGGTAGGTTGCCGGCGCCGGCCGGTGTGCTCACCCGGCTGCCCGGCGACGGCAATCAGTTGGCGCTCACCGTCGATGACGGCGACAGCGTCCCGGTGGTGGGCGCGTTCGCGCAGTTCTGCGCCGACACAGGCACCCGGCTGACCTTCTTTGTCAACGGCGCCAACAGTTCGTGGTCGGTCAATGCGCCGGCGCTACGACCGATGGTCGACTCCGGGCAGGTTCAGATGGCCAACCACACCTGGTCGCACCCGTACCTCAACCGCCTCAATCTGGGCGCGGTGGCCGACCAGATCAGCCGCAACGCCGATTTCCTGAGAACCACCTACGGCGTGGACGGCACCCCGTTCTTCCGCCCGCCCTTCGGGGTTCACAACGCAGACATCGACCGGGTGGCCGCCGATCTGGGCTACCCCACGATCACCATGTGGAGCGGTGACGTCGGGGACTCGCGACCGGAGAACGAAAACAGCCTCATCGGCAACGCCGGCAAATCGTTTCAGCCCCAACAGATCGTGATCACCCACGCCAACCTGCCCACCATCACCCACTGCTACGCCCAACTGCTCGACATCATCCACAGCCGCAACCTGCAAACCGTGACCCTCAACGACGTCTTCGGCTAACCCCGTAGAAATTGAGAAATTTACCGCTCCGTCAGTTTCACCGCCGGACGCTACCCGCAAAGCGTTGTTAAGATCTCGGGTCTGACCCCCAGCTTCTAAAACCGTAGTGCGACAAAATATCTTGTATGCGCGATCTATACACGCATCCGTGCCAGCGACTACAGCCCGCCGTTCTACCTCGCCAATGGGTTCCTCGCGCTCACCGTCGCCGTCCTTGCCGTTGCGCTCCAGGCCAATAGCCTGAGCGCAATTGCCATCCCGCTGAGCTGACCCCGTCACAACAACCTGAGGAGCGGCGCCGCACCCGCTTCACGCCAACTGAGGGTGAACGCCCGGGATGAGTCCAGCCTCGGCGGCGATGCGTTGCAGCAGGCGCCTCAGCGTGTCGCGTTCTCGGGAAGACAGCGGTGCAGTGATCTGGTCTTCCAAGGCAGATGCCTGCTTATCGAGCGCTGGGAGCAGACGGCGGGCCTTCGCGGTCAGCGTCACCGCGACTGCGCGACGGTCGTCAGGGTGGGGTAACCGTCTGGCCAGCCCTTGGCTCTCCAGGTTATCGATCGCGGTGACCATCGCGTTCCGATGAATGCCTAGTCGCTCCGAAAGCTGGCGTTGCGATTGTCCGTCATCAGCGGCGAGCGCCGCCAGCACCGCATAGGTCCGCGGCTCCACCCCGATTGGAGCCAGCCGGTGTTGGAAGTCGTCGCCGACATAGGAGCCTAACTGGGCGAGCAGAAAGGGAATTCGCTCATCGAGTGCCGAGATGCCGCGCTGACCATCATCCATGCTCTATAGATTAGCACTAGGCCGGACTGTCACAAATCATGACGACTACGCCACGAACCATGTGACGAAAAGCACAACGTGCCGGTTACGAATAGCACTTGACATGACTGTCTTACTCAGTGATGATCATAGTTAGTGATGAGTTGGAGGTAGTTATGGACATCGCTATTTTCGGCGCCAACGGCCAAACCGGCCGTCTGCTCGCCGGGCAAGCACTAGCGGCCGGGCACAGCGTCGTCGCGGCGACCCGCCGACCCGACGATTTCCCGCTGTCAGAACCAAATTTGACCGTGGCCGCGGCGGACGTACGCGACCCGGCCACGGTCACCGAAGTTGTCGCGGGCGTCGACGCGGTGCTCTCCACGCTGGGGGTTTCCTTCACGCGCGAGCCTGTCAACACCTATTCGGTCGGCACGGGAAATATCGTCGCCGCGATGCAAGCCTCTGGTGTTCGGCGGCTCGCGGTGGTGAGCTCGACCGGTGCCTACCCCACCAGGCGTACCGAGTTTCCGTTGGCCCTGAGGGTATTTGAGCCAATCATCACGCGAACAATCGGTAAGACGGTCTATGACGACATGCGCCGGATGGAGAAGATCGTGCGTGGCAGCGCGCTGGACTGGACGATCGTGCGGCCATCAGGACTGTTTGATCTGCCGGCCCCCACCGACTACCACGCCGGAGAGGTTGATCCGATCGGTGGTTTCACCGCGCGCACCGATCTGGCCCACTACCTGGTGACGCTGGCCGATGACTCTGCAACGGTCAGCAAAACCGTCGTTGTGTCGACCACGGAGCACACACCCACCGTGTGGCAGATGATCCGCCGAGAGGCACGCTCGAAGCCCGCCGACGACCCGAGTCCGGCCGCGCCCACGCCATAGCGCAGCACCGACTCACGCACCAAACCAAAACGTGCACAACCTTTCCCGGCGACGATTACCGCGACACATCGCGGCAACCCTGCGAAAGAATCAACCGTGATACCTGTAACTGGCGCAACCGGCACCATCGGCTGGCCCCTTGTCAACGTGCTCGCGGCGGCGGGCGAGCCGGTCCGCGCCCTCGCGCGCCACACCGGCATACACGCCGACGGCCTTCCGGCCGGGGTCGAGATGGTCCGCGGCGACGTGTCGCGACCCGAGACGATCATGGCGGCGCTGCACGGAGTCACGACGTTGTTCATCCATCCCCGCGCGGTCGGAGCGGACGCCGCCCCCACGCTACTGGCGCTGGCCGCCGAACACGGAGTCAAACACGTCGCCTTGCTATCGGCCATCAACGTCGATGACGATCTGGCATGGCAGCCGTCGCGGTTCAACGGTGACCGCAACAAGGAGGTCGGGGACGCGGTCATCGCCAGCGGCCTGCCGTGGGTGAGCGTGCGGCCCTCGTCATTCGCGGTCAGCGCAACAGCCATGTGGGCCTCTCATATCCGAAACGGCGATGTAGTGCGCGGTCCATACCCGGGGTTCGCCGACCCGTTCATCCACGAAGTCGATGTGGCCTCCGTACTCGCCTGGGCGCTGCTCGACGACAGCCTTGCCGGACAGAAGATTTCGATCACCGGCCCGCAGTCGGTTACCCACGCGGAGATGGTCAGCACCATTGGTGAGGTGATCGGCAGGCCGCTGCGCTACGAGGAGATCTCCCCCTCGGAAGCGGCGGACGGCATTATCGCCCTCGGGCTGCCACGGTCCTTCGCTGACGCGATGATGGCCCGCTACTCACGGGAGCTGGAAAATCCGTATCCGGTCACCGACGGGGTCGAGAAGACTCTCGGCCGACCCGCACGCAGCTACGCCGAGTGGGTTGTGGATCACACCAACGCGTTTCAGAGCTCCCCCGCCGCATGAACCCAGCGGGCAGCCCGACCCCACCCCCAAGAGAGATGCCATGACCACACCGCCCGAAATCCACTCTGTGCGTGCCGAATCCTCAAGGAGCACAGGCAACCCGCCGTCGCGTCGGACATCCGACACTATCCGGCGGACGGCACTGTTCGCCGTGTTGTTATTCAGCGGCCTGTTCGCCGGATTCCTTCTCGCGGTCCTGATCCTCGAAGCCAGCCTGCGAAGATTTCCGGCCTCCGTCTACACGCAGGTCCGGCAGGTAGAGCTGGCGCACCTCGACGACCTCGCCACTGTCCTGCTGCCGGCGGCGCTGCTCGCCACCGCCACCCTTGTCGTCGTCACGATCGCACGGCCGGGGCGCACCCGCTGGCTGGCCCTGACCGCACTCGTCCTGCTCCTCACAACGTTCATCATCAGCATGCTGGTCAGCGTTCCCATTAACACGGACCAACAAGGCTGGTCTGTCCTCGCACCGCCCAGCGACTGGGCGCGCGTGCGCGACCGCTGGCAGATCGCTCATCTCGTGCGCACCACCACCGCCGCGTGCGCGTTCATCACCCTTGTGGCAGCGGCCATTACGCCAGCACCACTCGGCGCCAGAAGGGCCCAAGGCGATGGCAGCGCAACGGCTCTCATCAGGCCCGAACCAATGCCGCTGGAGGAATCATGAATTGGCCAAAGGCGCACGAAGTGGCACCGGGGGCGTCATGGGGTGTCGGGGCAAGCGCCCTGTCGTCGCCGTATCAGAGGCCTCGATCATCATTGAAAACACACCGCTGCAGCAAAATTGGCGAGGCACACGACGTAGTCGAAGTTCGTTTAGTCACCTGCGACCCGCCTTGCGCCGAGCCTTCCTCGCTCCGGTGATCGCGGAGAATGTGTAAGGAGCCAGTTGACTCACGATGCCCCGGGTGAGAAGGAGGACGCCATGGCTGAAACCGCCATTCGACAGCGCATAGCAGACGGGGTGGAGGCGATTCGCGCAAAGGACATCGACGCCGTCATGGCCCTCTATGCATCCAACATCGTTTCATTCGATATCGGTCCGCCCTTGCGATACAGCGGAGCTGACAACAAACGTCGAGCCTGGCAAGAAGTCTTCGCTGCATATGCTGGCCCCATCGCGTACGACGTCCACGCGTTGAACGTCACAACGCACGGCGAGCTCGCCTTCGTTCATAGCCTCAACCATGTGAACGGCACCCTGGCTAGCGGTCACATCAGCGACCTCTGGTTGCGTTGGACAGCCTGCTTCCGGCGAATCGATGGCGTATGGCTGGTTGTACACGACCACGTGTCAGTCCCGGCAGACCTCGAGCATGGCCAGGCTGTTCTGAATCTCAGACCTTGAGCTCCTCGAGCCCATTCTGCATTTCATCGAGCTGCGAGCGGCGCATGACGCAATCAGGGCCAAGCCACGGTCTCGGTTCGTCAGTTCGGATCAGCGTGGCCCCCGGTGAGAGCCGGATGCCGGTGCGTTCGGAGCCGACCGCGTCGGCGACCTGGAGGGCACAGTGGATCACACCGTGATCGCCGCCTAAGTCAGGACAGCAAACACCGCCGACGCACGTGATTGCGCGAAGTGCTGGGACGACGCCCGTTTGCCCTTGCATCCTCAAGAGCTAGTGCGGCTAGATACCATCTCTGACGTGGGTGGCAGGTAGTGGATTCGAACCACTGTAGGCATACGCCGACGGATTTACAGTCCGTCCCGGACGTTTGCGGTGGATTTCGGCTAACTGGCGTTGGCGCTGGTCAAGCGGGTGAGGCAGCCCAGACTTGTCCTGTGCCGCAATGAATCTCGCGCTGGAGTGACGAACTAACGAGACTATCGATTGACTTCCGGAGGTTTGCGGGAGACCAGCGTTAGACCCTGGCTGCTGGGATGGTGCTGGGATGGGATTTGCCCTCGCAGCTAACTTTCCTGCTCGCAGCGCCGCCGACGGTAGCCCCGCCAAGGCCGTGGACGCTGGGTGGGTGAGCTGACCGTCGGCTCACCCCGTTCACGAGCTCTTCGAAGGTGTAACGGCCCTCAACGACGACGCGCGCCTGTTCGGCCACGACTGGGGCTTCCGCCTCGCCGATGTGAAAGTGCCCGTCCGGTGGTGGCACGGCGACGCCGATCCGATCGTCACCTTCGGCGACGCCAAGACCGCGGTGGCGCGTCTGCCCGACGCCGAACTGATCCTGATGCCCGATGAAAGCCACCTCGGCGGCTTCGCTGCTGCCGACGACGTGCTCGGGTTTATCCGCTCGCACCTCTAGCAAAGGGTTGGCCGTCCAAGTTCCCGCCGCGATCGTTGCGTAGCGGGCGCCGGCACGTCACGGCGTGCGCAAACCGGCTCCGGAGCCCAATGGGATCGGCGCACGTAAAGAAATAGGCCGACGAGGCGAACGGGCAGCCAACTCCGCTTGTCCGCTGCAGGCGACCTCATTGTCGGGCATCGCGGCATGTGCGGCCACGGCCACCTGGATATCAAGTTCCAGGGCTGCCGAGCAACCGCAGCATGATGCACCACGCGACAAAGCCCCCCAGGGCACCGCAATATCCGGCCTTCAGCACCAGTAACCCCCAGAACGGCATGCCGGCCACACCGATCGCGTCCAGCAGCCAGAACACCAGTACCGCCGCCATGGCCGCACCCGTACCCAGCAGCAGACCCAGCCACCCGGCACGGCCGGGCAACCGTGCCAGCGCGGGTGGGACCCGCATCGGAGTGATCCCTCCGGCCGCCAGCTGGTGGTGCACACCGCGGGCCGTGAAAAGCGCCACCAATCCCGACAGGATGATCGAGGTCAGCGCCATGTTGAGCACCACGCCGTCGCTGCCCCAGAACGGCTGGAAACCCTTGCTGCGGTTGAGACCCCATTCGATCAGCGGGTTGAGCGCAACGTTGACGAGCGCAGCGCCGGCGGTCTGGCCGCGGACGTAGGCCCTGGTTTCGGACGCGGCGTCGGCCACGCTCAGGCCTCTCCGGGGCGCCCCGGCGGCCGGTAGAGCGCGGCTGTGTCACCGGACGCGAATGCGTTGCGGCGCTGCCGAGCCAGCTGCTGTAGATAGCCCTCGACTCTCTCCGGCGAGCTCCAGTACTGGCGCCACAACTCCTTCGGGGCGTCCGGGAAGGCGATGATGCCCTCCCCGTTGGCGACGCCGTCGAGGATGATCCGCGCGGCCTCCTCGGCCGGAATCGCATCCTCCGGCGGCTTGGCCTCGACCGCCTCACCGATGATCGGCGTGCCGAAGATCCGGCTGGCGACGTTGCCCGGGCACACCACCGAGACCCGGATGTTGTCCGCGGCAAGCTCGTAACGAAGACATTCGCTCATGCCCACAACCCCGTACTTGGTGGTGCAGTACAGCGACTGGTAGGGGAACGGCACCAGCCCGGCCAGCGAGGCGGTGTTGACGATGTGCCCCCTGCCCTGGCGGCGCATCACCGGCAGGGCGGCATGCACGCCGTAGATCACACCCCAAAGGTTGAGGTCGATGATGCGCCGCCAGTGCTCGAGCGTCGCGTCCCCGATTGGCAGCGTGCCGCCGACACCGGCGTTGTTGAACATGAAGTCGAGTGCACCGTGGCGCGACACCGCGTTGTCGACGAGATCCTGGACCTGCGGCTGGCTGGTCACGTCGACAGCTGCGGAATCCACCCGCCCAGGCGGGTGGTCCAGACCGGCGAATGTCGACGCCAGCCGATCAGTGTCGCGGTCAGCCAGCACCACCACCGCACCCGCGCGCAGCAGTGCCTCGCTCACCGCCAATCCGATGCCGGACGCCGCCCCGGTGACCACGCATACCTTGTCGTCGAAGTGCCCACTCACCATGCCAACTCCCGCGCCGCGTCCACCCGGATCACCTGACTACCCACCGTCACGAGACAGCCGGCAACGGCTTCGACAGGAAGCCGACCGAGCGCTTCGATAATGTGGGCCTGCGCCGGGTTCTGCTCCCAAGTCAATAGCTGCCAGTCGACCCCGGCCTCGGCTCGCCAAGCGGCCGCATACGTGTGCTCGATGGGGTACAGCGTTGGGTGGTTCAGCGCTGCTCCGGGCCGCCCGGTGTTGGGAATGTAGCGCCAGCCCAACCAATTCAACCGTCCCATCCGCTGATTGACGTCGGCGAGCTCATCAGCAGTCAGCGGGTGGGTCTTTTGGACGTCGATGCGCAGGAACGCCGCCCCCTCGAAACTGACATTGCCCAATATCCGATCGCCGAGCAGGTGCAGATCGGACACATCGGCGAAGATCTTCGGAATGCCGGTCTGTTCGCGGCCGCCGAGGATCGGGGTGGCCTTGCTTTCCCACACCACCAGCGCATAGGCGCCGGCGATGCGTTCAGACCCGTGCCGGTAAACCACCGGCACATTCACCGCGACCAGGTTGTAGCCGCCGCCGGCCATCCACTCCACCCCGCGGTTCACCGCGTACCCGATCTCCAAGACCGGTTCGGCGAGTTCGAAACACCCCGGGAGATACCGCGACAGCGCGTCGCCGTCGGTGCGGTAGCTGATCCCGATGGTTGTCACCTCGGCATACGTCCACGAACTCAACGGTGCACCGCCGAAGTGGGCCGGCATCAGATAGCTGGTGTCCGCCGAGAACTCGAACATGCGGGTCTGGCACCTCTCTGTGCGGTCCCCTCGCTGACTACGTCCGACCTTACGTCGACGGACAGTGCGCCACAGATAACATCTTGCGATGCCGTCGGTCCCCGCCGCCGATCCTCAGCAGCATCTGGTCTGGGACGGGCGGCCACGATGACGGTGATCGCAATGGGCCTGGGCTACGCGATTCCGGTGGCCGACCCGACGATTCTTTCGGCCAACATGTCGGAGGTGCGGGTCGGCCTGCACGCCACGGCCAGCACCGCCACCTTCATCGCCAGCCTGGCGACGCTGACGATGGCGGCCACCGTGCTCGGCGCCGGCACAGTGGGCGATCTGTACGGCATGCGCCGCATGTTCGTCATCGGTTTGTTCGGCACGATCGCGTTCGGTGTGCTGGCCGCCGCCGCGCCTACTACAGCGGTGTTGACTGTGGCCCGCGCCGGTGTCGGGGTGGCACTCGCGTTCCTACTCGGTCTGTCGCTGGCCATCATCAACGCGGTGTTCCCGCCCAACCGACGGGCGGCGGCGATCGCGCTGTATTTCGGCGCCGGACTTGCCATCGCCACCCCGCTGCCCGCACTCGGCGGCGTGCTGGCGGCCCACATCGGCTGGCGCGCATCATTTCTCGTTGCGCCGGTCATCGCTGTGCTGACGTTGGCCATCACGCTGCGGTACGTGCCCGAAACACCGCGCGCCACGCGCTCCCTTGACATTCCCGGCCTGGTGCTCGTCGCCGTCGCCCTTCTGGGCGTGATCTACGGGATCTCGCGGCTGGAGACCGGAATCAACGTCGGCGGAATCGCGGCGATCTTGGTGGGCCTGGTGGCCGCTGGGGCGTTCGTGACGCATGAGCTGCGCGCCCCGGAGCCCGCGCTGGATCTGCGGATTTTCGGCTCGGGCCGATTCAACGCCGCCGTGACCGCCGGCGTGACGTTCAACTTTCTGGTCGGTGGATCGATGATTCTGTTCGCCTTCTACCTGGCCACATTTCGTGGTGAATCACCGCAAGTGCTCGGCTTTCTGCTGATCCCGGCGACCGCGCTGGCTGCGTTGGCCGCCACCGCGCAGGCCCGGCCGCGACGCGGTTCGGTGACCGTGCGGTACTGGTCGCCGGGCCGGCCGTGGTGCTGGCTGGCCTGCTGCTGCTGAGGGTGTTCGACGAGTACACCTCGATGGCGGAGGTATTCGCCGCCGTGGCGCTCACCGCCGTCGGTGGTGCGATCGTGGCGACACCGCAAGCGACGATCATGATGGCGAGTGCACCCGCCCAACTCGGCGGCGCGGTTTCGGGCGTCAAATGCGCTGTCAACCAAGCCGGTTACTCACTCGGACCCGCCGTGTTCGCCCTCGTCGCTGTGAACCTCTTCATCAGCGGCGGCATGCATAAACTGGCCGGCTCAGGCATTACCCGCGAGCAGGCGCGTGAGGTGTTACGGGCGACGCACGGCGGCGGTCTGGTCGGCGGCTCACATGTCGTCGACTCTGACCAGGTCAGGCGGGTGGTCGAGGCCGCGACGCAAAGCATGCTCGACGCGATCCACACCCTCAGTCTGTTCATGGCCGTGGTGCCGATAGCGGCCATCGTCGTCGCGATGGTGTTGATCAAGCCCAAGCTGCCGGCGTGAATCTCATTGCGCCAGAATGGCCGACCGCACCGCCGTCAGCCGCTGAAAAGCCCAACCGTGCTGACGGTGGCGATGGCCTCGGAGGCGATCGACTGGGCTACCTCCAATGCCGGTGTTGTCGGCGCCAACGTCAACGGCTTGCCGAGCGCGTACAGCTGGAAGCGGTAGTGATGAACGCCGGTGCCCGCCGGTGGACATGGGCCAAGATACGCAGCGTCGCCCCCGGAGTTCAGGCCGACGTGAGCCCCGTCTGGCAGCGCGCCCTCGACGATTTGGGTGACTGTGGGCGGTATGCCGGTGACCACCCAGTGGATGTAGAGCCCGCCGACGGCGTCGGGATCATCGACGACCAACGCCAGGGACTCGGTGCCAGGCGGCGGGTTCTCCCAGCCAAGTGGCGGAGGTACGTTGCGGCCGTTGCAGGAGTACTCGGCCGGGATCTGCGTGTTGTCGCCGAAGGCGGGACTGCTCACGGCAAACGGCGCTGGTGCGACCGGCGGGGGCGCCGGCGCAACTGGCGGCGACGACGATGCCGTAGTCGTCGTCGCTTGGTTTGAAGCGCTGGGAGCAGATGTTTCTTTCGCGTCTCGGTCAGCGCCACCACACGCTGTGAGCGCGCACAAGAACAGCGCCAGAGTGGCTGCCAGTCTCATGGACCTATGTATACGCGCTCATCGGGCGTCACTGAAGGCGCCGCACGATGACAGGTCCTACCGTGAGGGCATGACAGAACAGTCACAAGCGATCACGGTCTCGCATCCACCGGCCGTCTTTCTTCGTGTCGTCAACCCTATTTTGCGGTTCCTGCTGCGCACTTCGGTCCTGGGCGCTGCACGCAAGCAGCTGATTGGTGGTGAGCTTTAGCGGACGCAAGACCGGGCGGCAGTATGCAGTTCCGTTGAGCGCGCACCGGATCGACAACGATCTCTATGCCCTTACCGGCGCACCGTGGCGGCTTAACTTCCGTGACGGCGCCGCCGCTCTGGTCTTGCACGACGGGAAGACGACGACGATGCAGGGCGAACTCATCCAAGACCGTTCGGTCGTCGCCGATCTCTACCGGCGCTGCGCTGAGTAATATGGCGTCACGGGCGCACAGCGCATGATCGGATTGAAATTTCGCGATCAGCGAATACCTACACTTGAAGGGTTCATCGATGCGGTCGAACCAAACCACCTAGCCGCCATCCGTTTGACTCCGGCCCAATAGCAACCGGCCGCACCCGATGAGACAGACCTGGAGAGCCCACCATGGCCGCACGTCGTCTCGCCTTCGCTGCCTTCTCTTCGTGGCTGCAACCGTGCTCTTCGTTGCTGCAATTGTGTTGGCCGCCATCTCCATACCGGCGGTTTCACCGCCGCCGCAGCCCGCGAGTTTCGACCTTCAGGCGCATCGCGGCGGCCGCGGCGAGACGACCGAAGAATCGCTGCGGGCTTTCGCGAAGTCGCTCGAACTCGGGGTCAGCACACTGGAATTGGACATCGTCCTCACGAAGGACGGCCAACCCCTGGTCTGGCACGACCCTACGATCCAACCCGACAAATGCGCCGACACCGGACCCGCATTCACCGCCGACCCGCAGTATCCGTACGTCGGAAGGCTGGTGCGTGACCTCACCCTGGCGCAAATCCGCACGGCTGATTGCGGAAAGCTGCTCAATGATTTCCCTCACGCCGAGGTTGTGTTGGGAAACAAGATCGCAACGCTGCCCGAAGTCTTTGCTCTCGCCGACTCGTACGCGGCAGACGTGCGCTACAACATCGAAACCAAGGTGGAGGCGGACAAGCCAGAGACGTCAGCCAGCCCGTGAGAATCCGTCGACGTGATACTGGCCGCGGTCAGGTCGGCCAACAAGGTGGACCGCGTCGAAATTCAAAGCTTCGACTGGCGAACGCTGCCGATGGTGCGCCAAGCCGAGCCTTCGATCCC
Organism: uncultured Actinomycetota bacterium; assembly: GCA_963744085.1. Classification (GTDB taxonomy): domain Bacteria; phylum Actinomycetota; class Actinomycetes; order Mycobacteriales; family Mycobacteriaceae; genus Mycobacterium. Next base: position 15,250 of record CAVUSK010000002.1, on the reverse strand, counting down.
CTTAATGGCGTTGTGGGATGAAACGACGTGGATACCAGACTCGCCATAGCTGAACGGGATCAATCCCGCTGTTCTCGGTGATCCCATCATCGGCGCGACCATGGTCGGCGCCATCGTCGTCTCACCCGGCTACTCGGTCCCGTACGGCCAGACACCCAACGATCCGGGCTTCGTGCTCATTGCCGACAAGGCCTTTGTCGACCGGGCACATGCGTTCGGCCTGACGGTCATTCCGTGGACAATCAACGATGCAGACACGATGCGGGCACATTGCTGCCGGTGCTGACGGCATCATCACCGACTACCCCACACTGCTACGTAGCGCGATGGCCCAGCTCGCTATGCCGCTACCACCGCCATACCACCGTCGCTAACACCCAACCGTCGCACCGCCGATCACCAGAAAAAACACCGGTCGATCACCTTCGTCAATGTGTTTGAGATCGACCAGGACGAGCTCGAGGCGTCCCATGCCGGCTGGCGGCAAGGTGCCGAATTCGTCAGCAGTCACCCGGGATTCCGGTCGTTTCGGCTTCACCGCGCGCAGCCGCTCAAGCACCTCGTCGGACCGCCGTGCCCGACATTCCTTTGGCCCAGCATGCTTTGCGCCATCGTCACCTCGAAGAAGTCGGTGAACAACGGGCCGATGTCCTGCCGAATCGCCATGGCGGGGTCCAGGCTGCGTTGACTATTGCTTGGCCATGGCGATGTTGAGTCGGTCGTCAGGTGAGATCAGGTGGTCGTGGCCGTCGTTTCCGATGTCGATCTGCACCCAGGCGATGTCTCCTGTAAACGTGTTTCCGGCCGGGGCGTAGTCGGGCGAGACCGGCGATGCGGTGTCGCACGCGATGTCACAGGCCTCGTCGGCCGAGTAGATCATGGGCTCGGTCTTGTCCACTCGGCCGCTGCCGACGGCCCTGCCGTCGTAGTACAGCGTGATGTCACCGCCCTTGCCCAACCCGCCGCCGCGGTGGCGGACTCCATGCGCACCTGGTGCTGCCCGGCGGGAAGCAGTTCGTCGGCTGCGACGATGTAGTGCTCGATGCCGAAGAAGTTGTAGCAGTGCTTCAGCCTGCCGTCGTGGGCATACAGCGACCATCCGCCGATGCTGCCGCCTTGGGCAATGATGACGCCGGTGGCGCCGGAATCGGGGGGGCACGGTGAGGTTCGCCGTCACCGAATATGACTTGTTCTTCAGCGTCAACCTGCAGTTCTCGTTGAGACGCATGCCGGGGAACAGCAGTTGACTGTTCCCCCGGATGAGCTCCGGTCGGCCGGCGATATCGGCGTTGAAGCGCTCGAACGAGCGGTCGTCGAGCGGAACGACGTTGTACTCGACGGCCTCGATGAGCCACAGCCGCTGCAGTTCGGCGAGCTTGTCGGGGTTCTCCTGGGCAATGTTGTGGCCCTGTGTCCAGTCGTCCGGGCCGTAGAGCTCCCATATGTCCTCCTCGAACGGCGGCGCATCGCTCAGCCACGGGGTGCGATGCTTCGTTACCGCTGTCCAGCCCCGGTGGTAGATGCCGCGGTTTCCCACAATCTCGAAATACTGGACGTCATGTGTCTCGGGCGCATTGGCGTCGCGCAGCGTCGACAGCATGCTGATACCCTCCAGCGGTGCCTGCTGAATGCCGTTCACCGAGGTGGGTTCAGGAAGCCCGGCGACCTCCAGAATGGTCTTGGCGACATCGATCACGTGATGAAACTGGTTGCGCGACTTGCCCTTGTCGGCGAAGCCGTCCGGCCAGTACACGATCGTGCCGTTGCGGGTGCCGCCCCAGTGTGAGGCGATCTGCTTCATCCACTGATAGGGCGTGCACAACGCGTGCGCCCAACCGACGGCGTAGTGGTTGTAGGCATCGGGGGTGCCAAAGTCGTCGATCTTGCTCAGCAGAAACTCCGTGGTCTCGATGCCGGCCATGCCGTTGAGCGTGGTCCACTCGTTGAAGCAGCCATTCGGCGTGCCTTCTGCCGAGGCGCCGTTGTCGCCGATGATGTAAGAGATCAGCGCGTCATCCAGAACCCCGAGGTCCTCAATGCCATCGATGACCCGGCCTACCTCGTGGTCGGTCTGCTCCAAAAAGCCGGCATAGATCTCCATCTCGCGGGCCAGCACCGGCTTGAGATCGGCGGGCATGTCGTCCCAGGCGGGGATCTCGTCGTGCCGCTTGGTCAGTTCCGCGTCCTCGGGCACAACGCCCAGCTTCTTCTGCCGGGCCAGGATCTGTTCACGCAACACATCCCAACCCGCGTCGAAGCGGCCCCGGTACTTGTCCGACCACTCCTTGGGCACGTGGTGCGGCGCATGTGTCGCGCCGGGAGCGAAGTACATGAGAACGGCTTGTCCGGGACGAGGGCCTTCTGCTGACGCACCCAGGAGATGGCGTAATCGGCGAGATCTTCGGTGAGCGTATAGCCCTCTTCGGGTGTCTTCGGCGGCTCGATCGCCGTAGTGCCCTCGAACAGGCGGGGGTAGTACTGGTTGGTCTCACCGCAGACGAACCCGTAGAAGTACTCAAACCCCGAGCCGGTGGGCCGCTGATCAAACGGCCCCACCGGCGACACTTCCCAGACCGGCACCTCGTGGCACTTTCCGAACTGTGCGGTCGAATACCCGTTCAGCTTGAGGGTCTTCGCCAGCGGCGCCTTGTCCTTGTGCCGGATGCTGCTGTTCCCCGGTGCGGAGGTGGCGATCTCCGTGACGCCACCCGTGCCGACTGAGTGGTGATTACGCCCGGTCAACAGCGCTTGCCGGGTCGGCGAGCACAGCGCAGTGGTGTGGAAGCGGTTCAGCTTGAGCCCGCCGGCGGCCAGTCGTTCTGCGGTGGGCGTGTTGCAGGGACCACCAAACGCCGACGATGCGCCGAAGCCCACGTCATCAAGCAGCACGATGAGCACGTTCGGCGCACGAGCCGGCGGGCGAAGCATCGTGATTGGCGGATAGTTGGTGTTGGGATCCCTGGCGTCGTAGGTGGTCAGGCCGACGTGTTTGCGTTCGGGAATCGGCAGAGTGTCACGCATGACGCGCGGGGGCACCGCGCCGCCGTCCTGGACAGGTGGATTCACCATGACCATCCCCTTGAAAATTAAGCGCGATCACGACCGTACGCCGCGCAGCCCTGCGGTCAAAAGCGTGTTGGCCGGGCAGAGATGGCTCGACGGCCGCGTGCAGCGGATGCTCTGCGTTAACTACTCCGGCGCGCTGCGGCAGGCTTAGGCTCGCTGAGAAGAACATTCGCGTCAACACGGTGCATTTGACCGGTCTCGCCAGCCCGATGATTGCCAATGAACAGATGGGGCAGTTGTTGGTCGACGTACCGGAGTACCAGTCGGCGTTCGAGAACCTGCTTCCCGTTTCATCGAAACCAGCGATATCAGCGAGGCGATGGTGTATCAATGCGGCCGCTCGGGCCGCTACATCACCGGTATCACCTTGCCGGTGGATGCGGGGACACGCCGTCAAGTAGGACGACCGCAGCAAGCCGTAGGCGTGTGACTGTGAGTAGAAGTGAAGCCGCCGGCAGATACCACTCGCCAGATCCACCCCCATCCAGGCCTTCCAGGCCCGGCCCAAAGCCTTCCCCACCGGCTACCACATCCCGCCGCACTACCGGGTCCGCCGCGACACCATCGACACCGGCGGCACCATCACGCTGCGCTACAACAGCCGCCTGCACCACATCGGCCTGGGCCGCCGTCTGGCCGGCACCCACGTCATCGTCCTCGCCAACGACCTCGACATCCGCATCCTGCACCGCAACACCGGCCAACTCATCCGCAAACTGGTTCTCGACCCCACGCGCGACTACCAACCACGCGGCGTTCCCTGCGGAAGAAGCCCAAAAAACCGATGTTGACTGCAAACTATGTCCCAGGACATCTGCCAACGATGTCCCGAGACATCACACAGTGGCAGGTGCAGGATTCGAACCTGCGTAGGCATACGCCGACGGATTTACAGTCCGTCTATCTCGACGTTTGGTGGATCAATCTGTGTTGGTAGCGCAAGGAACCTGCAGGTCAGACGGCTGGTTCTGTTGGTTGCCGAAAGCTTGCGATAGCTCTGCTGCGGACTGACTGCGGACTGGCAGGGTATGCGTGCCCAGGGCGATGTTCAGGCCGACGTCGTCGCCCTGCCCCTGACCACCGTGACGCCTCACACGCGGCGGCCTATAGGGTCGATCGGCGCACCGCGAAAGTCGGGGGCTCCCAGGGGCGCGCTCAGCAGCTCGATGGCTTCCCAATCCTGATGTGCAGCCGCCGAGGCTCCTAGCGCCGAAATCCCCATTGCCGAACCGATCGTCGCCGTTGCGGTTCATCCTTGCCCGCTGGCCTGGTCGGTCCAGGGCATTATCGTGAGGGCTGTGACTCGTGATCACGCCGAGGGACTGCAGTATCACGCCCTGCCCACTGACGATCCTCTGCGTGCGCTGAACATTCTGCGTGAAGCCGCTGGGCTACAACCACTTTCGGACAGACGCTGACCAATGATCGCCGATCTGCCCGGTCTGCCCACTCCTGGACCTGAACTCGATGCAGCTATCGCCTACTACCTGGACAGACTGCGAGCTGAGGGAAAGCTTGAGCGTTTCGTGCGCCAGGAACCACGCTGCCGTATCTGTCGAGACGACGATGTGCGCATGCTGGTCAACAAGCTGCTGGGGTGCAGGCCGATGGGTTTGAAACTCGCCGATATTATGCGCATCCTGGAGCCCGTCAACAAGGGACGCGGCAAGAAGAACCTCATCACCTATGACTGCCTGTGGGTTCATTCCAGGCGTCACTACGACATCCGCACACCAGCACTGGCGATCTGGAGGGCGATCCGGATGGACAAGGAGCTGAGGAATGCCCTGGGGGGATAACGGGATGTAGGACAATTATTGAATAGCTGGAGTCGCTTCGGCTGACGGGGCTGGCCGAGGCGTCAGCTCAGGAAGTTTGTACTCACCGGTCTGTTGGTGGGCCGCTATCAGGAGCTCTCGGAGAATGAACTTCAGCTCGTCGACCGAGAACCACCCCTGGTTGGTGCAAATCACTGCGATGTGCCGGAGCATCGCCAGGGTGAAGCGCCGGTAGCCCCCCGCCGTTCGTATTGGCCGCACTGTTGTGCCGTCAGTGCGGATGAACTGGCCTGCCCGCAATCGTTGATCGAGCCAGGAGTAGGAGCGCCCTAGCATGGCTGCCGCTTCCTGAGCGGAGTAGGTCGGCTCCACGCCGAGCGCGGCGATGAGTGTGGTGGGATCGGCTGACATTCTCGTAACCTCCTGCGCTGTGTGGCATTTGGTGGCGCGCAGTTACGCACTACCTACACACATTCACGCGGGGAGTCAGCAGGAATCACAGTCCAAGCACAAATTAGCTAACGGATAGGTACGCACTCCGGGAGGCATCCAGGCACCCGGAGGATCGGGCACTCAAGGCTGTGAGCTGCGGGTTCGTCTCACACACCTGCGCAGAACCTTCGCAGTTTTCGGCAGCAAAGTACGACAACTCGCTGGTGCGGTTTCTGGGTTGAACCGATGTGGTGTCCAGTTTGAGGTTGACCGTCAGGGCGGTGAGCCGGGCCGGTCGAATGGCCTTGGCGTAGCCGAGGGCCCGCATCGTGGCCAGGTTCATGCTGGAGACCAGCACGACCCTTCCCGGTGCAAAACGTTGCGAAGGCTACTTACCGGCGCATTCTTGAGCGGCGGGCGCAAGAGAACGGCGTCGACTTCGTCAACGGAGTCGCGACAGCGATCACCCCGATGGCCTTCTTCGAAACCGTCATGGCGAAAGGCTATGAGACCCTGGTTGATCCGGACACCAAGGTCGACGTGCACACGGGCATGATCGCCGCGGGCCGGCTGCAGGCGCTCATCGACTCCCATGCCGGACGGACCAGCATGGCCGACATCCTGTTCAAGGTGGATCGCATCATCAACGCCATCCACGACACGGTGCCGCAGGAGCTGTGGGAAGTGATCCTGCACAAGATCGATGGACCAATGGCGGCTGATACACCGATGGACGAGTTCGAAGACTACGACGCGCAGGACGAGTACCACCCCGTGGAATCCGCGAAAGCAGACGGGGACTGCTGGACTGCGACCGCGCGAAGAGACTCAGCAGTGGAAGGTCGCCGCGCCCCCACTCGCACCATCGAGGCCCCGCCCCCCGTGATAAGGGAATTCAGCCCTAAGACGGTGAAGGACGGCGAGGACGACATTTGACGACGGGCTTGTGCAGGATGGGTGATATCAGGAGCGGCTCGGGCGCTACCCGCTGACGGACAAGCGGATCATGTGTCGTCGCCATGTCGCCGCGAGCCTGCGTTGCAGAATTGTTTTCTGGCTGTTGCGGTTGCGGGCGCTAGTGTTGCGGGCCCACGGGGACGAGGCCGCGTATCGAGGCTGTCGGGATCGCTACCCCGCGCCATGGCGACATCGCTGGGCTTCGAGGGGCATATGAAATGGGCCGAGGAACTGCCGTAGCCGCGCTCAGGCCGTTGGCCGCCAGAATCCTTGAAAACCCCGACCCAAGTTGGTCGTTCGGATCGGCGAAAGTTGCACGGGGTCACCGGCTTCAACCAACCTTCAATATGCGTGCAGATCGTGGACGCAGCCAAACGGCTGTTGGCGGTGATCACGACGATCTGACGCGGTTGTTGAGGAACCGGGGTGCCAGTCTCGTTGTGTGGTACATCGCCCAATTCCCACGGTGATACGTCTGCCCATCGACCATGTTGGTGGTTGAACAACGTTCAACGGCGCCGCCGTCGCGGCGCGAAGAACTAAGCCGGTAAGCCCGATAGGAGCCTAGGTCGGCAACACGCCGGGCGGGGTGATCGGCTGAGGGTCTGGGGCGCGGGATGATGGGGTGGCTAATGAGCTCGGGGCTGGATTCTTTGAGGTAGATCTTGGACGGCTTGGAGACGAGCATTTCGCGAGGTCGAAGCCGCCCGGTGGACAAGACGTTCCGCTTATTCGATCCTGATCAGAGATTGTTGTTGCCTCCACCGCTGGATGAGCGGTTGCCGGCCGAGCACCTGGCCCGGTTCATTGCCGAGTTGGTCGACGAGCATTTGGATCTTGCCCGCATTCGGGCCGCCGACACCGAGGGGCGCGGCGAGCCGTCCTACGATCCGCGGCCGATGGTGCGCATCCTCTTGTACGGCTACGCCACCGGGCTGCGCTCCTCGCGGGTGATCGAACGCAAATGCGTCGATGATGTGCCCTTTCGGTGGTTGGCCGCTGGGGCGGCCCCGGACTATCGGGCGATCGCCCGATTCCGCAAGCGGCACCTGTCTGCACTCAGGCACCTGTTCGTGCAGGCGTTCGCGTTGTGCCAGGCCGCGGGCATGGTCCGGCTGGGCCGGGTCGTGCTGGACGGGACGAAGATTCCGGCCCACGCCTCCGAACGCAAGGCGATGAGCTACGCGCGGATGGGTGAGACGGAAAGTGTTCTCGCCGAGGAGGTCTCGGCCCTGCTGGCCGACGCCGAACGGATCGATAATGCCGAGGACGCGACGTTGGCCAAAAACAGTCGCGGTGACGAGTTGCCAGAGCAGCTGCGGTGGCGCGAGACTCAGCTGGCCAAGATCCGCGCCGCCCCGGAGGCCGAGGTTGGGCAGCAGGCCCGGGGGAGGGCCGCCCGGCGGCGCCAGGACCGCGGCGACGATGAAGACACCGCCGCCAGCGACGGCGCGGCCGCCGCCGGCAAGCCCACCCCGAAACCGAAAGCGCAGCGTGTGCTGCTCGGCGCGTTCTTGATGGCGTTGACGTTCGCGGGCGGCTACGCCGTCGCGGCGCACAAGACCGTCACGCTGTCCGTCGACGGCTCACCGATGACGGTGTCGACGATGAAGTCGCAAGTGATCGACGTCGTGCGGGAAAACGGCTTCGCCGTGGGTGACCACGACGATCTCTATCCGGCCGCCAATCAGCCGGTCCATCAGTCCGATACCATCGTGCTGCGACGCGGCCGACCGCTGCAGGTGTCGATCGACGGCCAGCAGAGCAAGCAGGTGTGGACAACTGCCTTGACTGTCGACGAGGCCCTCAAGCAGCTCTCGATGAGCGATACCGCTCCCGCCGCGGCGTCTCGTACCAGCCGATTGCCGCTGGCCGGCATGGCGCTTCCGGTGGTCAGCGCGAAGAACGTTCACATCAACGACGGCGGTGTGGCCAGGGACCACCGGCTAGCGGCGCTCAACGTGGGCCTGCTGATGGCTGCCGCCGACGCGCCGCTGGAACAGGACGACAGGGTGGTGCCCCCGGCGTGGACGCCGGTCACGGAGGGCATGCAGATCGCGGTCACCCGCATCCGGACGCAGAACGTCACCGCGCGCATGGCGCTGCCGGCGTCGACGCACCGCATCCAGGACCCGACGATGAACATGAGCCGCCATGTCGTCGAGGACCCCGGCACTCCCGGCACCCAGGACGTCACCTTCGCGGTTTCGATCGTGAACGGTGTCGAAACCGGCCGACGGCTGGTGGCCCATGAGGTCGTGACACCCGCCCGTCCATCGGTGCTGCGGATCGGTGCCAAGCCGGGCACCCTGGTGCCGCCGGTGAGCAATGGCGCGACCTGGGACGCGCTGGCCGCCTGCGAGGCCGGCGGCAACTGGGCCATCAACACCGGCAACGGTTTCTACGGCGGCGTTCAGTTCGAGCAGAACACCTGGGAGCGCAACGGTGGACTGCGTTATGCGCCGCGCGCCGACCTGGCCACCCGAGAAGAGCAACTCGCGATCGCCGAGGTCACTCGGGCGCGGCAAGGCTGGGGCGCCTGGCCGGTATGCAGCGCCAGACTGGGGGCGAAGTGACCATCGGCGACAGCGGGGACAGCGTCGCGTAACCCGGTTTATCGCGGTCGGGTCGTCACACACTGCTAATGGAAGTGAGCACGGAGCCGCCGGCGCCGAAGCCTCTGCGAAGTATCAAAGCTGAGCGGGCCATCCGTACGCGGTGGAATCGGACTTGCGTGGCGCGGTTAATGACGCCATCGCCGTCACGGCCGATTACTAGGCACCGGAACTTAAGCGGGCACTTTGGCGGCGATCTGGTTGGCGATCTTGATAGCCGTGTCCGTCGGGTTGGCGCTGCAGGGTTGACGTCGATTACGACGTTGTTTCTTACTGCCAGCGCTCGTCCACAGGCCCAGCCGGGGGCATTGGCGTTCTGTTGAGTCGCGGTGGTGTTCAGTGTGCCGTTGGTGTTGGACATCGGCCCCACGGCCCACAGCGACTCGGATTGCGTGTGGGTGTACTGGTGGCAGGCCGGCCACTGTTGGGCGGAAGCGGTGAAGAAGCCGCCGGCTTGTTTGGCGGACGGGAACAACACCACCGCCTGCTCGACATAATGAGTGAAGTTGTCGCCCTCCTGGAGTGTCTGATCGCGCAAGGCGGTGTAACCGCTGTCGGCATATACCTGGGCCTGCGCCGAGCTGTCGATGGCTAGGCACTCCTTGGGCTCCATCGTGGCGCTGTCGTCAGACAGCGAGGTGTGGGTTTTCGTGACTGTCATTTCGGTTGCCCCCATGGCGGCGTTGACCTGCTCGGGGCTGAGCAGCAACCCGTCGAGTGCAGTCTCTGCAACAGGAGGCGCGGTCGTCGTGGTGGTCGTTGTGCTGGTCGACGTTTTGGTGCCTTGGTTGCTGCCGCTGCTACACCCGGCGGTGAGAATGCAGCTGCCAGCAATGGCGAGCGCGGCCGTTAGTTGGCGCATGTGTCCATCCCCCGTGCCGGGGCCTTCGCGGCTAGAGACGCCGTGGTTGCGTCAGTGTGTACGACCATCGCGACCGTTCTCAACAGGTCAATTTCACGGGCTCGGCGAGCAAGCGGCCCCATTCATGATGCGCGGCCGATTGTGCGGCATTGAAGGTTTCGGGTGATTTGTCGCCGCCGCAGGTCAGATGGACAAGCGCCCACGCCATGGCGAAGACGGGGAGCCTGTGGCGTTGGGAGGCGACGAGCAGCTCTTGAAACGCCGCCTCCGAACGACACCGCCGAAGACCAATCAAAATACCCCGCGCGGTGTCGAGGATGCGCCCGCTCTGCGGGTCGAGAGAGATCTGGGGGGAAACCCATTCTGCCGTCATGTCTTTCCTATCTGCTGTGACGACCACACCGATGCGCGAGATCGACATGGCCAGACGAAGACTGCAGGCCACCACTCAACACCCCGGCCCTGCACTGGCTTCAGAGCGCGGCGCGCCAGAAGCACCTTTGAATCATTTTGTGCCTGCCGGCCGTTGGGCCAGACCATGGCACGTATCGGTATGCAGCTGTGATCGCCTTGCGATAGCACCGTGGCAATCGACCAGCGTCGGCGGGCAAGCAGCGATTCCCTGGCTCCTTGGGCCACCCCGGCAGCGCAGGCGGCAAGGCGCTGCTAGCGCGGGCACACGGCGACAAGACCGGCTATCGCGACTATCGAGGGGCACATGAAGTGGGCCGAGGCGATGCCATGACGGGGGTCGACCCGGAAAGCTAACCCCGAAGCAGACCACAACTGCGACTCGCGAAAGTTCTTCGCAAAAGCACATGTATCCGGTGACCGGCCGGATCAGCCGATGTACAAGGTGGGAGCGTGTCTGTTATGAGATCTGCGTGGGTGTCCGCTGATCCGGGCGGCTGCTCCTTCGGGGGTGGTGACGTTTCTTCCTGCTCCGCGACTGGCTGAAGCGCTCCGACAGTAAGGCGCATATTCGCGTGCATGAGGGGTATCCCGTGCGTGAGCGGGTCCCGTTGTGCCGTGAACGGCGAGGGGTAGGGCGCATGCGCGACAGGCACTCAGTCAATCTGCGCACTGCCGCAGCGGTGTCATATCGCGCGTGGTGAACGTCGAAAGCCGGAACGCGGCTTTCGTCCACGTCGCCGAGGCGCGAACGCTGGTCGGGGTGTCCCGGCAGCTGCCGCCGGGGGACCCGTCGACGTGACATCGCCCCGCCGCTGGTCTGTGTCGGCTGGCGGACCAACCATCGCCCACGAACGGAAGGGATACACATGCAACGACTCAGCGGACTGGACGCCAGCTTCCTGTATCTGGAGACGCCAGCGCAGCCCCTGCACGTCTGCTCGATTCTGGAGGTGGACACCTCCACGGTGCCCGGCGGTTACAGTTTCGAGCGGCTCCGCGACGAGCTAGGCGTACGGGTCAAATCGATCCCGGAGTTTCGGCAGAAGCTGGCGGACAACCGGCTGAATCTGGACCACCCGGCGTGGGTCGAAGACGATCACTTCGACATCGACCGGCATCTGCATCGCATCGCGTTACCAGCGCCCGGCGGTCGCGCTGAGCTTTCCGAAGTCTGCGGACGCATTGCCTCTGATCCGCTGGATCGCAGCTGGCCGCTGTGGGAAATGTGGGTCATCGAGAAATTCGCCGGGACCGACGCCCAGGCAGGCGGGCGGATGGTGGTGATGACCAAGGTGCACCACGCCAGCGTGGACGGCGTCACCGGCGCGGACGTGCTGTCGCGACTGTGCGGCACCCAACCGGTCATGCCGCCGCCGGAAGCGGTGGACGGGCCGGGGAACGCGAGTGCGATGCAGATCGCTGTTGACGGGCTCGCGAAGTTCGCTACCCGCCCGCTGCGGCTTCTCCAAGCGCGACGACACCGCGCACCGGGGCAAGCGGCAGTAACAAAATTCCGGAGAACAGTCCCATGGCTCAGCCTCACAATTCTCGGTCTATTCCAGCGTTCGTCACTGATCCGATAGCAGCGGCTACCCCAAGACAGGCTGGCTCAACCCGCGAAGTCACCGGCGCGGTAGAAGACTGTGCGCTGCCACACTGATGGTGGGAGTCCCACGACGGCGATCCCTTTTTATGCGTTTGTGATCAGCTCGAACGAAGCGAAAATGGTTGACCATTGTCCCAAAGCTCTCCCCTTGATGGTGCTGATTAACGATCGAGGCCCTGGTCTTGTTCGTGGGCTGCAGCCCGCCAGCGATGTGCTCGGGGTTGGTGGTGTGCCCCAAAGTGGCCGGCTCTCGTGTAACCCAGATCCACCGGGGCTCGGCCACTACAAGTTCTACGGCGCTCATCGTTGTTCTCCGGGTGCGGCGTTGACGGCAGCCGCTTGCGGGGGTGGCCTTTGGCGGTGGATCTGGCTTGGTCGTCCGCCGTTTAAGTGGTAGCTGTGTCGGGTACATGCGCGTTGCATATACCGCCACGCAGGAGGTGCAGGTTCCATGCTGTCCGGTGCGCTTAATTCTCTCATCTGGATTTTGATTCTGATCCTGATAGTTGCCGTAGTCATAGCCGTTGCGCACGGGAGGCACGAGGCTCACGCGGTCAGCGCATCGGTTGTCCAAAGGGCGCTCGACAAGTCGAAAGCCGCTCTGGCGCAACGGATGCATGCAAGTGGCAAGTCGGCGAGCACGATTGCCAATACCCTTGTGTGAGCCGTGCAACGGTGTATCGGGTGCTCACCGAACCGCTGGATTCCCCCAGTGCGGAATAAGTGCCTTCGGCCAGTCTGGTGGCTGTTAAAACGAATATTCTCTGCTGCCGTAGAAACGCGCGCCACACTTCGCCCATGCCGCCGCGGCCCAACAACGCGATAAGGCGATAACGCCCGAACGGCTTGCCCTGCACCGGCTCACCATACGCAGTCGGCCATTTCACCGTCGGGCAAACCGGCTACTGCGGTTACTTCCTGATCAGCTGGCCAGTGCCCGCATAGCTGTGGCCACGATGGCGTCGGCGTCGGCCGGCGTCAATCCTCCGTGCCCGGTCGCCCTCCGGTACATCGCCGCCCCGAAGATGAGATCCAGCGCCACCTCGGGGTCGACGTTGGGGTCCAGTTCACCGCGGGCGACTCCGCGGTCCCAGATCGTCGTCACGGCTGCTCGGCGGACGTTCACCTGGTGTGTTCGTATCCGCTCACGTTCAGTTGGGTAGAACTGCGACTCGCCGACGAGTTGGGCGTAGATCGCGCCAAGTGGGCTGGTGTAGAAGCGCATCATGCCGCGCAACGTCAGGCGGAAGTCTTCGGCGGCCGATCCGGTGTCGGGCACGGGCGCGTCGGCCATCATTTGGTGCAGGAACGCGTCGATAGCCACCGCGGTTCTGTTCGGCCACCATTTGTAGATGGTCGCCTTGCTGACCCCGCTGCGTGCGGAGATCCGGTCGATCTCCTCGCCTACCTGGTCAGCGGGGTAAAACTGCCTCTAACTGCATAAACACATCACGCCAGATCACTAGAGATATGTGTAACTGTGGGCAGATTGTGGGCACGATGTGGGCACGCCGCGCGGCTCGCACAGGCAACAAGACTTCGGCGTAGCGGTATCACCTCCGCGCTGCTGCCCGGCGACCTCGCGGTGTGGGACAGCCACGTCGCGATGCTCATGGGTCAGAGCGTCGGCCAGCCGGCTCGGTATCGGCGCGCAGTTTTCGCTACTGGTTGTCGGGCCGCGTTCCTACGATGACGTCGTGTCCCCCGGCGACATCTCGAAGAGTGATGCACTCGACGCGATCGAGCTGCACGACGATGCACGTCCACCTTGGGTGCCCGACGTGGCGGCCCTGTCACTGGTTGACGCTGCGTTGGCGTATGCGAAGGCAGGCTGGTATGTGCTGCCGACCGACCCGGCCGACGTCAAGAACCCCGGCAGCGTTGTGCATGGTCGGTGGCAGGACAAGTCGACTCGCGATCCCGGGCAGATACGCGCATGGTGGCGCGAGAATCCCGGCAACGGCATAGCCCTTCATGTCGGTAAGTCAGGGGCGGTCGCGTTCGACCTCGACATTGACGACCTCGACGTGATCGCGCGCGCCGGTCGACCAGACATCGCCGAGGCGCTGCGCTCGGCCACGGCGGTACAGGCCACGCCGATGTCAGGGCGACCGTGGCCACTACCTCTATGCGACGGCACCGGGCGAATCGTTTGGTAACGGCCCTGGTGCGTTCCGGCGCTGGGGACAGGTGCGGGGACGCAACGGCGTCATAATCGCCGCCCCGACGCCGCACCCCGATGCCAAGGCCAAAGGCGGTCACTACCAATGGAAGCGCGTGGGCGCGCTGCGTGCACTCCCTGAAGCGCTGCGAGCATCTCTGTTGGCAGCCGCCGACGAATCCGATCCGCTCACTAGAGCAGAGCTAGAAGAGTTCCTGGACACCTACATCAGGCGGCGGCTGCGGGCGCGAGGACTGCCGCAACTCGCCGAGGGTCCGGTCACCAGGTTCAAAAACCAGATAGCCGATGGGTGTTCGCGGCACGACACGATGGCGAGCGTGCTGCCGTGGGCGCTGTCCGAGGCGATGGGCGGGTGCTACTCGGCGCGCGAAGCCTTCGAGCAGCTCCGTACAGCGTTCATGGCAGCATTCACCGAAAATGACGATCCTGCCCGGCGCAGCCAGCTGGGCAATGAGTTCGTCAGGCTTGCGCAGTGGGCGGCAGCGCACGCCGACCCGGCCCGCACACACCACAACGACCAGCCACAGCGGCCAAGCCGGTTCGCATACTCGCCACAGCTGGCGAAATTTGCACGCATGAGATGGCGCCGGTATCGGTAGCAGCACCAACGACTTTGACAATGCGGAGATTAACCGGGTGGTCGACGCGCGAAAGTGCGACCGACGAGGCGTGGGGTGCGGGGTTTATCGCTTGCTACACAGGGTCCGACAGAAGTCACCGCCCACACCGGGCCGGAAGACGCTGTCGACCGCCACGAGCAGCGCTGGATCGTCTACGTCGTGCCTTGCATGTGCGCGACCGCGGATGACGGCGCGTCCGGTGATGCGACGACCGCGACCAGCCCGGTGCGCCACAAAGCTGCATACCCACGCCGCAGGGGTGCCGCCGGCGCGCGGCAAGGCGTCTACGGCCGGGTAACACCCTCACAAAGGCGTCGCAAGACCCGAAACTCGCTGCGAACAACCAATTATCAGGAGGCACACGTGGCGCGCAGTTCCATCCGGAGAGCCTCCGGACGAATCCAAGCAGGAAAACGCCTGGACGTCAGCCTTCCCATACTGGGCAAGGTTCAGCTACCACCCCCCGAACAGCTCGTCTTCTACGGCGCGCTGGTGACCTTGGCGGCCGTCGGGATCGTGGACTGGCCGGTCGCGCTGATCGTCGCCACCGGGCACGCCTTGGCCGAAACCCGGCACAACCGCATCGTGCGGGAGTTTGGCGAGGCTCTCGAGCGAGCCTGACGGCGCAGCAACAGAGACCGTCGCGACATCACAGTGTGCTCGTTGGTGACTTTGGCCTCTTACACCAGGATGCTCGGCGAAGAAACGATGACGTAAC
>CAVUSK010000001.1:0-62476 GCA_963744085.1 uncultured Actinomycetota bacterium | reverse complement strand
AGTGTGGGTGGAGTCATCGTTGAGATACCACTCTGATCGTATCGGGCCTCTAACCTCGAACCCTGAATCGGGTTCAGGGACAGTGCCTGGTGGGTAGTTTAACTGGGGCGGTTGCCTCCCAAAATGTAACGGAGGCGCCCAAGGTTCCCTCAACCTGGACGGCAATCAGGTGGCGAGTGCAAGTGCACAAGGGAGCTGACTGCAAGACCTACACGTCAAGCAGGGACGAAAGTCGGGACTAGTGATCCGGCACCCCCGAGTGGAAGGGGTGTCGCTCAACGGATAAAAGGTACCCCGGGGATAACAGGCTGATCTTCCCCAAGAGTCCATATCGACGGGATGGTTTGGCACCTCGATGTCGGCTCGTCGCATCCTGGGGCTGGAGCAGGTCCCAAGGGTTGGGCTGTTCGCCCATTAAAGCGGCACGCGAGCTGGGTTTAGAACGTCGTGAGACAGTTCGGTCTCTATCCGCCGCGCGCGTCAGAAACCTGAGGAAACCTGTCCCTAGTACGAGAGGACCGGGACGGACGAACCTCTGGTGCACCAGTTGTCCCACCAGGGGCACCGCTGGATAGCCACGTTCGGACAGGATAACCGCTGAAAGCATCTAAGCGGGAAACCTTCTCCAAGACCAGGCTTCTCACCCATCAAGTGGGATAAGGCCCCCCGCAGACCACGGGATCAATAGACCAGACCTACACACCCGGCAACGGGCACAGGGAACTGGCACTAACCGGCCGAAAACTTACCCACAACCGCAACCACACCCACACCCACCACGGCCCCGGCCGTGACCACACCCCCCACCAACAAACACCTAAATAGAGTTACGGCGGAAATAGCGACAGGGAAACGCCCGGACCCATCCCGAACCCGGAAGCTAAGCCTGCCAGCGCCGATGATACTACCCACCAGGGTGGAAAAGTAGGACACCGCCGAACAACCATTAAGCCCTGTGCCCCCCAATTCAATTGGGGGGCACAGGCATTGGTGCCATTAATACGCAGAAATTGTTCGTCACGTATCCTCGAACGAAACAACAGGGGAAGGCACGAGTGGTCGACGACAACGCGCGACGCGGGGGCAAGCCACCGAGGACATCCGGCAGACCGCCGCACCAATCGTGGTCCGGCCCGGGTCGGGCGCGGCCCCGTCAGCCCGAGAGCACTGAGGAAGGCGACGTTCGCCGCCGTGACGAGCCGGCTCTCCCGGAAGATATCGACGCGAGGCGGCTGTCCCCCGAAATCCGCCGTGAGCTAACCACTTTGGACCGCGTCAATGCCGAGATGGTAGCGAAACATCTGGTCGCGGCGGGGGAACTGCTCGATGACGATCCAGAGGCCGCGTTGGCTCATGCCCGGGCAGCCCGGGCACGCTCGGGCCGGATTGCCGCGGTCCGCGAGGCCGTCGGCATCGCCGCATACCATTGCGGCGACTGGGCACAGGCGCTGTCCGAATTGCGGGCGGCGCGGCGGATGGGCAGCAAGTCGGCGCTGCTGCCGCTGATCGCCGACTGCGAACGCGGCGTCGGGCGCCCTGAGCGGGCGATCGAGCTGGCTCGCAGCGCCGAGGCGGCCGAGCTCACCGGTGACGACGCCGACGAGATGCGGATCGTCGCCGCGGGGGCGCGCTCAGATCTCGGGCAACTGGACCAGGCTCTGGCCACGTTGTCGACGCCGCCGATCGATGCCGCCCGAACGGGACAGACCCCGGCCCGGCTGTGCTACGCCTACGCCGACACGTTGCTGGCGCTCGGCCGCGGGGACGAGGCGGTGCAGTGGTTCCTACGCGCGGCCGCAGCCGACGTCGACGGGGTCACCGACGCCGAAGACCGGGTCGCTGAGCTTGGTGCCTGATGTGACATCGCTTGCCGCCCAACATGATTGCCTCCTGTGCGATCTTGACGGCACCCTCTTTCGCGGGGCCCAGCCAACCGTCGGGGCAGTCGAAACGCTTACCGTCGTGGATGCCCGCACGCTCTTCATCACCAACAACGCGTCACGAGGCGCGGCTGAGGTCGCCGATCATCTCCGCGAGCTCGGGTTCAGCGCGAAGCCCGAAGACATCGTCACCAGCGCGCAGACCGCGGCCCGACTGCTCGCGTCCGAACTGACGGCCGACTCGGCGGTGCTCGTCGTCGGCACCGAAGCACTTGCAGCCGAAGTCGCCACCGCCGGCCTGCGACCGGTCCGGCAGTGGGCAGATGAACCCGTCGCGGTTGTCCAGGGGTATTCGCCCGACACCTGCTGGGCGGACCTGGCGGAAGCGGCTCTGGCGATTCGGGGCGGCGCGCTGTGGGTCGCGACCAACGTCGACGTCACACTGCCGTCGGAACGCGGGCTGCTGCCCGGCAACGGCGCGATGGTCGCGGCTCTCCGGGCCGCCACAGGCAAAGCGCCCAAGATCGCCGGCAAGCCGCAGCCCACGTTGTTCGAGGATGCGTTGAGCCGTGGGGACTTCCGGGCTCCGCTGGTGATCGGGGACCGACTGGACACCGACATCGCCGGCGCCAATGCCGCCGAACTGCCCAGCATCCTGCTGCTCACCGGCGTGAGCACGGCGAGTGACGCGATATTCGCATCGGCCCACCAGAGGCCGACCCACATCGCGAACGACATGCGCGCGCTGCTGGATTCACCGGATCGTCTCCGCGTCGCGCCTCAACCCGGGTGGCACGTCACGGTCGGGCCCGCCGAAATCACCGTGATCGCTTCGCATGACGCCGCGCCCGGGGACGACCTGTCCGTCATCCGCGCGGTCGCGGATGCCGTCTGGAAGGAGGCCGACGACCCGCGTCGGCGTCCTTTCGTCGCCGGCGACGACGCGGCGCGTCAGGTGCTGCAACGCGCAGTCACCGCCGCAGTACTCGAATCGGATAGCGTTAACACGCCATGACTACAGACCCTGAGCAGATGCGCGCCGAGATCGCGGCGCTGCTGTCGGACCTGCCGGACGTCACTGTCGAGGGCGCCGACCTCGCAGCCCTGGACATCGATGCCGTCGCTGCGCGCTTGGAGGAGGCGCACGACGTGCTCGTCCGCGCCTTGGAGTCGGTGGAAAAGGGTTGACGACTCGTGGCCCGGCGTGCGCGCGTTGACGTCGAACTGGTGAGGCGTGGCCTCGCCCGGTCCCGTCAGCAGGCCGCGGAGTTGATCGACGCGGGCCGAGTCAGCATCGACGGGATGCCGGCCGCGAAGCCCGCCACGGCCGTCGCGGCCACCGCCCGCCTGGCCGTCCACACCGATGGAGAGCGGAACTGGGTGTCACGCGGCGCGCACAAGTTGATCGGCGCGCTCGATGCGTTCGGAGTGTCCGTCACAGGCCGGCGCTGCCTCGACGCGGGCGCATCGACAGGAGGATTCACCGAAGTCTTGCTCGACCGCGGCGCGCGTGAGGTGGTAGCGGCAGACGTCGGTTACGGCCAATTGGCGTGGTCACTGCGGTCTGATCCGCGTGTGACCGTGCTGGAGCGCACGAACGTGCGCAACTTGAATGTCGACACCGTCGGCGGTCCGGTTGGCATCGTGGTTGCCGACCTGTCGTTCATATCGTTGACCACCGTCCTTCCTGCGCTGACTTCGTGCGCGTCGGGTGACGCGGATATCGTTCCAATGGTGAAGCCGCAGTTCGAGGTCGGGAAGGATCACGTGGGAGCCGGTGGCCTGGTGAGCGATCCGCAGCTGCGGGCCGACGCGGTGCTGGCCGTGGCCCGTTGTGGGGCCGCGCTGGGCTGGCCTCCGGTCGGCGTCGTAGCAAGCCCGTTGCCCGGGCCGTCGGGCAACGTCGAGTATTTCCTGCACCTACGATCAAAGACAGATCGCGCGCTGACAGATGACGCATTGCAGCGGGTGGTATCGCACGCGGTCGCGGAGGGGCCAAAATGAGTGATCGCGCCGTACTGCTGGTGGTGCACACCGGCCGTGACGAAGCCACCGAGACGGCGCGTCGTGTGCAGAAGGTATTGGGCGACAATGGGATTGGGCTGCGAGTACTGTCGGCCGAGGCCGTCGACCGCGGCGAGCTGCACCTGGCGCCCGACGAAATGCGCGCTCTCGGTGTGGATATCGACGTGGTGGAACCCGACGACGATGCGGCGGACGGCTGTGAGCTGGTGCTCGTGCTCGGAGGCGATGGCACTTTCCTTCGGGGCGCCGAGCTGGCCCGCAACGTGTCGGTGCCGGTGTTGGGTGTGAACCTGGGCCGAATCGGGTTCTTGGCCGAATCCGAGGCTGAAGCGATCGACCAGGTTCTCGAGCACATCATTGCCCGTGATTACCGTGTCGAAGACCGTATGACTCTTGATGTTTCGGTGCGCGGCGACGGTGAGGTGATCGGCCAAGGCTGGGCCATCAACGAGGCCAGCTTGGAGAAAGGGACACACCTCGGTGTGCTTGGCGTGGTCCTCGAGATCGACGGGCGACCGGTTTCGGCGTTCGGGTGTGACGGTGTTCTGGTCGCCACGCCGACCGGGTCGACCGCGTACACGTTTTCCGCAGGCGGGCCCATCCTGTGGCCCGACCTCGAGGCAATGCTGGTGGTGCCCAACAACGCTCATGCGCTATTCGCGCGGCCGATGGTCACCAGTCCGAAGGCGTCCATCGCGATCGAGGTGGAAGCGGGCGGTAACGACGCCGTGGTGGTCTGCGACGGTCGCCGGCAGATGCTGGTACCTGCCGGTGCGCGGCTGGAGGTAACCCGGTGCGCGACACCGGTGCGGTGGGTGCGGCTGGACAGCGCGCCGTTCACGGACCGGCTTGTGCGCAAGTTTCGGTTACCGGTCACCGGCTGGCGCGGACCGATGGTGGCCGACTGAGTGCTCTCCGAAATCCGCATCGAGTCGTTGGGCGCGATCGGCACCGCGGTGGCGGAGTTCGATCGTGGTCTGACCGTGCTGACCGGCGAGACGGGCACCGGTAAAACGATGGTGGTGACGGGTCTGCATCTGCTCGGGGGTGCTCGCGCCGATCCGGCGCGGGTCCGCTCCGGAGCCGACCGCGCGGTGATCGAAGGCCGCTTCACCACGACCGACCTCGACGGGCCCGCGGCATCGGACGTCACCGAGATACTTGATTCCTGCGGCGCGGAACGCGACGACGACGGCAGCGTCATCGCGAGCCGATCGGTGACCAGTGACGGTCGATCGCGCGCCTACCTCGGCGGTCGCAGCGTACCGGCGAAATCGTTGAGCACGTTCACCACCGAGCTGCTGACCTTGCACGGCCAGAACGACCAACTCCGGTTGATGCGGCCGGACGAACAACGCGCGGCGCTCGACCGGTACGCCGGCGTCGGCCCGAAGCTCGACCGCTTTCGCAAGTTGCGCAACGAGTGGCTGCAGGCCCGTCGTGATCTTGCCGAACGCACCGACCGCGCGCGCGAGCTCGTGCAGGAAGCCGACCGGCTGAAGTTCGCGATAGACGAAATAACCTCGGTCGACCCGTTACCCGGAGAGGACGACGCAATCGTCGCGGACATCCGCCGGCTCTCGGAATTGGATGCGCTGCGTGATGCCGCGCAGACGGCACGTGCCGCGTTGTCGGGCGCGTCGGAGGACGCGGGAGGCTCGGACGCGGCCGCCGTCGATCGCATCGGCCAGGCGAAGTCTGCGCTGGAGGGCAGCGGCGACGGCGCGCTGGTGGTGCTGGCCGACCAGCTTTCGGAAGCGCTGGCCGTGATCGCCGATGTTGCAAGCGAGCTGGCATCGTATCTCGATGAATTGCCCAGCGATGCAAGCTCTCTCGAAACCAAATTGGCCCGCCAGGCTCAACTGCGCACATTGACCCGTAAGTACGCCGCCGACGTCGACGGCGTACTGGCATGGGCGGGGGAGGCCCGCGATCGGCTCACGCAACTCGATGTGTCGGAGGAGGCGTTGACCGCGCTGGCGCGCACTGTCGACGAACTGGCCGCGAAGGTCGCCACCGCGGCTGCCGACCTCACCAAAGCGCGGACCAAGGCGGCCAAGGGATTGTCCAAGGCGGTCACCGCCGAGTTGTCCGGACTGGCGATGGGAGACGCGGAGTTCGCGATCACGGTGCAGCCGATGCCGGCGCGGCCTGACGACTCCGCATCGCTCGTCGTGCCGCCGGGACTCACCGTTCACGCCGGATCGTCGGGCACCGACATCGTCGAGTTCGGCTTCACCGCACACAAGGGCGCCACCATGCTCCCGGTGCACAAGAGCGCGTCCGGTGGCGAATTGTCCCGGTTGATGCTGGCCCTCGAAGTGGTCCTGGCCGCCTCGGCGGAAGGCACGACGATGGTTTTCGACGAGGTCGACGCGGGCGTCGGCGGTCGCGCCGCAGTACAGATCGGCCGGCGTCTGGCGCGGCTGGCCCGCACACATCAGGTCATCGTTGTGACCCACCTCCCGCAGGTCGCCGCCTACGCCGACGTGCATCTGGTGGTCGATACCGGAGGGCATGACGGGACCAGCGTGGTGGCCCGGCTCGAATATGACGGAAGGGTGGCCGAGTTGGCCCGCATGCTGGCCGGCCTTGGCGAATCCGATACCGCGCGCGCGCATGCCCGCGAACTGCTGCAGACCGCGGCCGGCGAATGCGTCGGCGAATAAGTGCGTGTTACGAAAGTTAACTTCTGAGGCTATTGTTACGGCGCGCCTCCCCGCTGTAAGGGGCATCCGTAGACAGAATCGCCGCTATGAAGATGTCGGCACTGCTGTCTCGAAATAGCGCCTCTCGACCTGGTCTCGTCGGAACAGCCCAGGTAGATCGGGACATCGAACGGTTGCTGCGTCGCGTCGGCCCCGGCGACGTCGTCGTCCTGGACGCGCGCGATCTGGATCGGGTCACCGCTGACGCGCTCGTCGACGCGGGCGTCGCGGCGGTCATCAACGCGTCCCCGTCGATCTCGGGCCGCTACCCGAACCTGGGCCCGGAGGTGCTGGTCGCCAACGGGGTCATCCTGATCGACGACACCGGTCCGGAAGTCTTCAAGAAGATCAAGGACGGCGCACGGGTAAGGGTCTACGACGGCGCCGTGTATTCCGGGGATCGCCGCCTGATCCTCGGAACCGAGCGTGGCGACCAAGAGATCTCCGACCTGATGCACGAGGCCAAGAGTGGACTCGTCGCACATCTCGAGGCCTTCGCCGGCAACACGATCGAGTTCATCCGCAGCGAAAGCCCGTTGCTCATCGACGGGATCGGCATCCCCGACATCGACATCGACCTGAATCGGCGCCACGTCGTGGTCGTCGGCGAAGAGGACTCGG
This sequence comes from uncultured Actinomycetota bacterium, assembly GCA_963744085.1. Classification (GTDB taxonomy): domain Bacteria; phylum Actinomycetota; class Actinomycetes; order Mycobacteriales; family Mycobacteriaceae; genus Mycobacterium. The sequence goes on along the minus strand of CAVUSK010000001.1, from coordinate 55,242 downwards.
CCACAGACGATTTGAGAAGTCTGAAGCCGTTCATCAAGGAGTACCAACCGGTGCTGATCGGCGTCGGGGCGGGCGCGGATGTGCTGCGCAAGGCCGGCTATCGGCCGCAATTGATCGTCGGTGACCCGGACAAGATGACCGCCGACGTGCTCCGCTGCGGGGCACAGGTGGTGTTGCCCGCCGACGCAGACGGCCACGCGCCGGGGCTGGACCGGATTCAAGACTTGGGCATCGGGGCGATGACGTTCCCGGCAGCGGGTTCCGCGACCGATCTTGCGTTGTTGTTGGCCGATCACCACGGTGCCTCGCTGATCGTCACCGCCGGGCACACGGCCACCATCGAAGAGTTCTTCGACCGCACCCGCGCACACAGCAACCCCTCGACGTTCCTCACCCGCCTCAAGGTCGGACACAAGCTGGTCGATGCCAAGGCCGTCGCGACCTTGTACCGCAGCAGGGTCAATGCCGGTGCGATCGCGTTTCTCGTGCTGGCGATGCTGATCGCGATCATCGTCGCGCTGTGGGTGTCTCGCACCGATCATGCGGTAGTCGACTGGGTGGTCGCCTATTGGAACCGGTTCTCGCTGTGGGTCCAAGGGCTGGTCAGCTAGGACACTGGCGGTGATTTCACTGCGCCATCACGCGATTTCGCTGGCCGCCGTGTTCTTGGCGCTGGCGGTCGGCGTTGTCCTGGGGTCCGGCCTGCTGTCCGACACGTTGCTCTCCGGCCTGCGTGACGACAAACGGCAGCTGCAAGACCAAATCGGCACACTCGACCAGCGCAACAACGCATTGACCGAAAAGCTCAATGCCGCTGGTGAATTCGATGCTGCGATGGCTGGTCGGATAGTGCACGGCGCACTGAACGAGAAGTCGGTGGTGATGTTCCGCACTCCGGACGCATCGGACGAAGCGGTCGCTTCGCTGGCGAGACTGGTCGGCGACGCAGGTGGCACGGTGACCGGCACCGTGACGCTGACGCAACAATTCGTTGACGCCAACTCCGCCGACAAGCTGCTCTCTGTCGTGAACTCCTCGATTCTGCCCGCCGGCACGCAGCTGAGCACCACCTCGGTGGACCAGGGCTCCCAAGCAGGCGACCTGCTGGGCATCGTGCTACAGATCAACAAGAATCCGGCAGCGCCGCGGATCGATGACATGCAGCGGGAAACGGTGCTGGCGGCGCTGCGTCAAACCGGATTCATCACATACACCGACAAACTCACTGCGGCGAACACCGCGATCGTGGTGACCGGAGGCGCGCTGAAAGAGGACGCAGGCAACACCGGTCCCACGATCGCGCGGTTCGCCACCGCGGTGGCCGCACACGGAGCCGGCACCGTGTTGGCTGGGGCTGACGGTTCTGCGTCGGGAAGCGCGGCCGTGGCGGTGGCAAGGGCGGATTCGGGCATGGCCGGTGCCCTGACCACGGTGGATGACGTTGACATGGAGTCCGGGCGGATCACCGCAGTGCTGGCGCTGCAGAACCTGCTCAACGGCGGACACACCGGGCAGTACGGCACCGGCCAAGGCGCCCAGGCGTTGACCGTCCCGCAGTAGCCCGGGCGTGTTAGCGACGCCTTTTCGGCCGCGGTGTTAAGGTGAGATTCCGTGGGTCGGCAGGCCCCAGCTAGGTGAAAGCCTGGAAAAGATAAGCCCTGCGCCGTCATCACGGGAGTCGCTCTTGCCAGCCTTACGCAAGCACCCGCAGACCGCCACCAAGCATCTGTTCGTCAGCGGCGGGGTGGCATCGTCGCTCGGTAAGGGGCTGACGGCGTCCAGTCTTGGCCAGCTCCTCACCGCGCGCGGACTTCAGGTGACGATGCAGAAGCTGGACCCGTACCTCAATGTCGATCCCGGCACCATGAACCCGTTCCAGCACGGCGAGGTGTTTGTCACCGAGGACGGCGCGGAGACCGACCTCGACGTCGGCCACTATGAGCGGTTCCTCGACCGGAACCTGTCTGCTCAAGCGAATGTCACGACAGGACAAGTGTATTCGTCGGTGATCGCAAAGGAGCGGCGCGGCGAATACCTCGGTGACACCGTTCAGGTGATCCCGCACATCACCGACGAGATCAAGAGCCGGATCCTCGCGATGGCGGAACCGGACGCAGACGGCAACCGCCCCGACGTGGTGATTACCGAGATCGGTGGAACCGTCGGCGACATCGAATCCCAGCCGTTCCTGGAAGCGGCACGCCAGGTCCGCCACGACGTCGGGCGCGAGAACGTGTTTTTCCTTCATGTGTCGCTGGTGCCTTACCTGGCGCCGTCGGGTGAGCTCAAAACCAAACCGACGCAACATTCAGTAGCGGCGCTGCGCAGCATCGGTATTCAGCCCGACGCGTTGATCCTGCGGTGCGATCGCGATGTTCCCGAGCCCCTGAAGAACAAGATCGCGCTGATGTGCGACGTCGACATCGACGGCGTCATCTCCACTCCCGACGCGCCGTCGATCTATGACATCCCCAAGGTGCTGCACCGAGAAGAGCTCGACGCGTTCGTGGTGCGCCGGCTGAGCCTGCCGTTCCGCGATGTCGACTGGACCGAGTGGGACGATCTGCTGCGACGAGTTCACGAATCAACCGAGACAGTGCGAATAGCATTGGTGGGCAAGTATGTTGACCTGTCGGATGCGTATCTGTCGGTGGCAGAGGCGTTGCGCGCCGGTGGCTTCAAACACCGTGCCAGGGTGGAGATGCGATGGGTCGCCTCCGACGACTGCCAAACGGAGGGCGGCGCCGCTGCGGCATTGTCCGATGTTCACGGTGTGCTGATCCCCGGCGGATTCGGTATCCGCGGAATCGAAGGCAAGATCGGCGCGATCCGCTACGCCCGCAGTCATGGACTGCCGGTGTTGGGTCTGTGTTTGGGCCTGCAGTGCATCGTGATCGAGGCGGCGCGGTCCGTCGGCCTCGCGCATGCCAATTCCGCCGAATTCGATCCGGAAACGCCCGATCCGGTGATTTCCACGATGGCGGATCAGAGGGACATCGTGGCCGGCGAGGCCGACTTGGGTGGCACGATGCGGCTTGGCGCGTATCCGGCGGTGCTGGAGCCTGGTTCGATTGTCGCGGAGGCATATCAGGTGACCGAGGTGTCCGAACGGCACCGGCACCGCTACGAGGTGAACAACGAGTACCGCGAGCGGATCGCTCTCAGCGGGTTGCGGTTCTCCGGCACGTCGCCGGACGGCCACCTCGTAGAGTTCGTCGAGTACCCGCGCGACCAGCATCCCTTCCTCGTCGGTACCCAGGCGCATCCCGAACTGAAAAGCCGTCCCACCCGCCCTCATCCGCTGTTCGCCGCGTTCATCGGCGCGGCGCTGGATTACAAAGCGGAAGAGCGGTTGCCGGTGGAGATCCCCGAACAGCGGCCAAACGGCAACGAGCACCCAGCGGGTGTCGAGGGGCTGCTGCATCAGCCAGTGACCCGTGGCTGAGCACGACTTCGAGACCGCCTCATCCGAAACGGTCTACACGGGATGCATTTTGGCGCTTCGCGTCGACGAGGTGCGGATGCCCGGCGGTGGGAATGCCAAACGCGAAGTGGTCGAACATTACGGCGCCGTCGCGGTCGCTGCCGTCGACCCCGACAAGCGGGTGGCAATGGTGTACCAGTATCGGCACCCGCTCGGGCGCCGACTGTGGGAACTGCCCGCCGGTCTTCTGGACGCGGCGCACGAAGACCCGTTGGAGACCGCCAAGCGTGAACTGCAGGAAGAAGCCGGGCTTGCCGCCGAACAATGGCGAGTGTTGTTGGACACGGCATCCTCGCCGGGCTTCTCGGACGAATCGGTGCGCACCTACCTGGCCACACACCTGTCGGATGTCGATCGCCCCGAACCGGAGGACGAAGAGGCCGATCTGACCCTGCAGTGGTTCTCTCTCGAAGACGCCGCCGAGATGGTGCTGGCCGGCGAGATCGTCAATGCGTCCGCGGCTGCAGGCGTGCTGGCCGCCTACGCGGCGGTGATCGACGGCAAGCCGACCAGACCCTTCGACGCGCCCTGGCCCGACCGGCCCACCGCGTTTGCCAGGCGACAGGCGGGACGATGACCACCGTCGCCCCTGCCCTGGCCGGTCAACTCCAGAGCTATCTCGACCACCTGAGCATCGAACGGGGCGTCGCCGCCAACACGTTGAGCTCTTACCGACGGGATCTTCGCCGCTATCGAGAACACTTGATGCATCGAGGCATCCACGACTTGGGCGACGTTACCGAGAACGACGTCAGCGAGTTCCTCGTGTCGCTGCGTCGAGGTGATCCCGATACGGGCGTCACGGGGCTCTCTGCGGTTTCCGCAGCGCGGGCGTTGATCGCGGTGCGCGGGTTGCACCGGTTCGCCGCGGCGGAGGGTGTGACCGCCGCCGACGTGGCCAAGGCGGTCAAACCGCCGACCCCCAGCCGGCGGTTGCCCAAGAGTCTGACGGTCGACGAGGTGCTCGCACTGTTGACCGGCGCGGGTGGCGACAGCCCGTCCGACGGCCCGCTCACGTTGCGCAACCGCGCGCTGCTGGAACTTCTGTACTCCACCGGCGCGCGAATCTCGGAGGCGGTCGGCCTCGACGTCGACGACATCGACACCCAGGCGCGGTCCGTGCTGTTGCGCGGCAAGGGCGGTAAGCATCGGCTGGTGCCGGTCGGCAGGCCCGCGATCGATGCACTGGATGCGTATTTCGTAAGGGGCAGACCAGAATTGGCGCGCCGCGGCCGAGGGACACCTGCGATCTTCCTCAACGCCCGCGGCGGCCGACTCTCTCGGCAGAGCGCGTGGCAGGTGCTGCAGGACGCCGCCGAGCGGGCGAAGATCACCTCCGCGGTGTCGCCGCACACGCTGCGCCACTCGTTTGCCACCCATCTGCTCGACGGCGGCGCCGACGTGCGCGTCGTGCAGGAACTTCTGGGTCACGCGTCGGTGACGACCACCCAGATTTACACGCTCGTCACGGTGCACGCGCTGCGCGAAGTGTGGGCAGGCGCGCACCCCCGAGCCCATTGACCCCGAAGAGGAAGCCGGAGGAGACGACGTGAGCGCGGTAGGCGAGATCGGTGACGACATGGTTGAGCGCTACCTGGCCTGCATGGCCGCCCACGATTGGGACGGCCTGGCCGCGACCATCGCCGACGAAGGCCTCACCCGCGACGGCCCGTTCTGCGATCGCGTCGAGGGCAAACAGCGCTACGTCACATTCCTGCGGGAGGTCATCTCCTCACTCACGGGCTACCAGCTGAACGTGCGGCGGGTGTCCCGAGTGTCGGATCGGGTGTCGTTCGTGGAGCTGAGCGAGACCTTCGAGGTCGACGCTGTGCTGACCGAATTTCCGGAGTGCATCCTGTTCGAGCGCAACGACGATGGCCTGATCTGCCACGTCAGCGTGTTCATGAAGCAGCCCGGTGGTGAGGCGCCGGTGAAGGGTGCTCGCGCCGGCTGAGTCAGTCCAACACCCCGGGATCCCGACGCAGCTCGCGGCGCACCATCGCCTCGAACAGCCCGGTGAAGGGGTGGGTGTTGAAGAAGTCGCCGTAGTTGCGCGCGGCGTCGCGGTTCATCGGGACGCCTCCGCCTGCAGCGGCGATGCGCCAGGCCTGGCGGCAGCGCCACTCGAAGGACATGGCGCGCAGGTACGCCTGCCTGATGTCTTGGCCGAGAACGACGACGCCGTGGTTGGCGAGCAGGCCGACGTTCGCCTCGCCGATGGCCTTGGCCGCGGCGCGAGCGTTGCTCGCATCGTCAACCGACCCCCAATACTCGTCGTACAACGCAACACCGCCGTAGTACAGCGCGCCGGACTGGTCGTAGATCTCCGGGGCGCGGCCGATGTCGGCCCACACCGTTCCCCACCGCGAGTGGTTGTGGATCGCCACCCCGATATCGGCGCGGGCACGGTGCAATTCGACGTGCAGTGTGATCGCGGGAGTGATCGTCCACTTCCCGGCGATCTCGTTGCCGTCGGCGTCCATCGTCACGATGTCGCTGGCCGTGACCTCGTCCCACGTCAGGCCGAACGGGTTCACCAGAAACGTCTCGTCGGGTTGTTTGTACGTGATGTGCCCGGCGAGATGATCGTCGTATCCCTCGGCGAACAGGCAACGGCACAGCAGCGCCAACTCCTGGGCGCCGGTGAGCTCGGGCAGGGCGGGCGCGATGGGTTTGGTGACGACCATTGCCCGCATGGGCGTCGGTTCTGTCATGTCTGCCTGCCGACGATCTGACGGAGGCGATCGCCGTAGAACGCTAGGGCGTTGGTGGCCAATACCTTTCGTTCCAGCTCATCGCCGAGCCCCCGCTCCTTGACGCTCTTGACCGCTCCCGGGTAGACGGCGTCGTGGTGGGGGTAGTCGGACGCGAACATGACGTTGTCGGCCCAGCCTTGCTCGAGCGTCGACCTCAGGCCGGGCTCCTCGATCTCGAACGTCAACCACGACCGGGTGTTGAGCGTGCCGCTCGGGTCCGCCCCGCGGTAATCGCCGGGGGCGAGCTCGTAATGTTCCTCGATGCGGTCAGCCCACGTCGGCGCCCATCCGCAGCCGGCTTCGAGGAACCCTACGCGTAAAGCCGGGAAGCGCTGGAAGATCCCGGCCAACGTGACGTTGACCATTGCGGCCATCTGCTCGAAGACATGGCTGACGATGTGGCAGCCCGCGTAGCTGGACATGCGGTCAAGACCGATGGTGTCCAGGCCGGAGAGATAGGCCTCGTGGAACGACACTGGCACGTCGAGGTGCTGGGCCGTGGTCCACAACACGTCGAAGTCGGGATGGTCGACCGTGCGGCCACCGATCCGGTTCGGTCGCATCACGCCGCCGACGAAGCCGTGTTTGGTGACCGCGCGGTCCAGTTCGGCTGCCGCCAGGCGAGGGTCTTGTTGCGGCAGGAGCGCCACCCCGATCAGACGCTTCGGGTCGGTGGCGCAGTAGCTCGCGAGCCAGTCGTTGTATGCGCCGCACAGCGCAGCCGCAATGTCGGGATGCTCCACGAGCCCGAACATCAGTCCGACGCTGGGATACAGCACCGCGGCGTCGATGCCCTCGTCGTCGAGGACCCGCATGCGGACCTTGGGATCGCGGCCACCTTCGCGCCGCACACCCCCGGCGGACACGTGGTTCTGCAACCCGCCAGGGAACGGATACTTCGACCGCCAGAGCTTCCCCTCGATGCGGTAGGTGACGAACCCGCCGGCTTCGGCGACGAACTGCATTGCGATGTCGCGCATCGCCGGTGGGATGGCTTCGACCAGGTCGGTGAGTGTCTCTTCGACATGCCCGTCGGCGTCGATTACCAGCGACATCGGACCCCCTTTGATGAGGTGGCCAAGCTATAACTTCGCTAAAATACGAAAATAAGAACATTCACGGGGACCGTCAAGCAACGCGGTTAGCCCAGCAGCGTCGACTCGAGCACCAGGTCGGGCACCAGCGTCTGGTATTCGACGTGTGCCTTGTATTCGACGGTGTCCCATCGCCTGCCCTGCTGCTCGCGCATGTACGCCCGGTATTTCGGGGCGCCGGGCACCCTCACGTTGTCGGCGAACACGATCGAGCCGCGGCGAAGCCAGCCGCGGTCCATGATGCTGCGCAGGTCGGGCAAGTACGCGGCCTTCACGTGATCCATGAACATGAAGTCGAGGCTGCCCTCGGTGAAGCCGTGCTCCGTGGCAAGGGCGTGAAGCGTCTTACCGCCGTCACCGATCGTCCCGACCACGCAGCTGATTCGGTCATCGACGCCGGCGTGGGCCCAGATGCGCCGCGCGATGTCGGCGTTTGCCGCGGCGAGCTCGACGGAGAGAACCTTCGCCCCGGGTGCGGCCCGAGCGATCCGCAACGCGCCGTATCCGCAGTAAGTGCCGAGCTCGAGCGCCAGCCGGGGATCGGCGCGCCGGACGGCGGCGTCGAGCAGAGCGCCCTTCTCGTCCCCGACGCTGATCAGGATCGACTTCTCGTAGGCGAACCTGTCGAGGGTGCCCAGCACGTCGTCGATGTCACCGCGGCGGGCGTGGCTGATGACGTAGTCCGCGGCCGCTGCCTCCCGGCCGTCGCCGATCTGACCCGTCGAAGAGATGTTGTGGGCACCCGCGACAAGCCGCCAAAACGACCAGCGCAGCAACGGGAGGCGTCGCTTCAGATCCATCGGTCAGAACACTACGTCCGGGTTGGCACAATGGGTCGTGTGACCTCGGGGGAGACCGCGACGCGCCGTCGGCCGGGTGATATCGCCGCAACAATTGTGCTGCTCATCGTTCACGCAGCGTTGGCCGTCATCACCTATTTCGTCGTCGGCCTGTCGGCGATGGGCACGGACAGCTGCTCATACCGGGCATGCGGCGACCAGCGATGGGCCGGCGTCGGCGTCGAGTCCTCACTGTGGGGTGGGCTCGTGCTCGTCGTCGCCGACCTCGCCATCTCGATTGCGTGGATGGGCAAGGGCAGACGGACGTGGTTCGTGCCGTTACTGTTCTGCATCGCCCAGGTGGGGCTCGCGGTGGCGGGGTTCGCACTGGTGTCTCTGGCCGGCCCGGTGTGATCGGCGGGCATCTGCCTGCGGGTCTGCCCATAACTAACCGATCACGAAGTTAAACTGCCCGGATGTCCGCCTCCAAAGCGCAGGAAGGTCTGGCGTGACCGACGACGTCCCCGGGGCGAGCGAAGCGACGGGGACCGACGCCGACCACTCCGGCATCGGCTTGACAGGCCGGGCGCCGCGGAAGATCCCCGACCCCAAGCCCAAGACCGCGCACGGCCCGGCCAAGGTCATCGCGATGTGCAACCAGAAGGGCGGCGTCGGAAAAACCACGTCAACCATCAACCTCGGGGCAGGTCTGGCCGAGTACGGTCGGCGCGTCCTGCTCGTCGACCTCGACCCGCAGGGCGCCCTGTCGGCGGGTCTCGGCGTGCCGCATTACGAGTTGGACGCGACGATCCACAACGTCCTCGTCGAGTCCCGGGTGTCGATCGACGACGTGCTGGTGCATACCCGGGTCAAGCACATGGATCTGGTGCCAAGCAACATCGACTTGTCTGCCGCCGAGATCCAGCTCGTCAATGAGGTGGGCCGCGAGCAGTCGTTGGCGCGCGCGCTGTACCCCGTGCTGGACCGCTACGACTACATTCTCATCGACTGCCAGCCGTCGCTCGGTCTGCTGACGGTCAACGCGTTGGCGTGCGCGGACGGTGTGCTGATTCCCACTGAGTGCGAATACTTTTCGCTGCGCGGGCTGGCATTGCTGACCGACACCGTCGACAAGGTCCGCGATCGGTTGAACCCGAAACTGGCCATCTCGGGGATCCTGATCACCCGGTTCGACACGCGCACGGTCAACGCTCGCGAGGTGATGGCCCGCGTGGTGGAGCGGTTCGGCGATCTGGTGTTCGACACCGTCATCACCCGAACCGTGCGGTTCCCGGAGACCAGCGTGGCCGGCGAGCCGATCATCACGTGGGCGCCGAAGTCCGGTGGCGCACAGGCCTACCGGTCATTGGCTCGTGAGGTGATCGACCGGTTCGGCGGCGCGTGACGCCGACGGAGTCAACGCCGGATTCGGGATTTCACGTCCGGCTCAGCAATTTCGAGGGGCCGTTCGACCTCCTCCTGCAACTGATCTTCGCCCATCGCCTCGACGTGACCGAGGTCGCGCTGCATCAAGTCACCGACGAGTTCATTGCGTACACGAAAACCATTGGCGCGCATCTGGAATTGGAAGAGACGACCGCGTTCCTGGTAGTTGCCGCCACACTGCTGGACCTCAAAGCGGCGCGGCTGCTGCCCGCTGGAGAGGTGGAGGACGCCGAAGACATCGCACTCCTTGAGGTGCGCGACCTGCTGTTCGCGCGGTTGTTGCAGTACCGGGCGTTCAAACACGTCGCAGAGATGTTCGCGGAGCTGGAAGCCGCCGCGCTGAGGAGCTACCCTCGCGCAGTCTCGCTGGAGGACCGCTTCTCGGATCTGCTGCCCGAGGTGATGCTGGGCGTGGACGCGGAAAGTTTTGCGCAGATCGCTGCAATCGCGTTCACGCCGCGGCCCGTCCCGACGGTGGCGACCGAACACCTGCACGAGTCGATGATCTCGATCCCCGAGCAGGCCGGCCGTCTGCTCGATACGCTCGAACACCGCGGAGCGGGGCAGTGGGCGACATTCTCGGAACTGGTGGCCGACTGCCACGAGGTGCTCGAGATCGTCGGGCGGTTTTTGGCGCTGCTCGAGCTGTACCGACTGCGGGCGGTAGCATTCGACCAGTCAGAACCACTTGGTGTGCTCCAGGTTTCGTGGACCGGGGACCGGCCGACAAACGAAGACTTGGTCAAAGTCACCGCGGACGCGAGGAGCAAGATGGCCTCTGATGAGTGAAGAAATCCCGGATCTGGATCTGGGGCTGGAATTGGAGCCGCAGGCAGAGCTCGACGGCGCCGAACTGACTGCAGTGCTCGAGGCCCTGCTACTCGTGGTCGATACGCCGGTGCCTGTCGCGACGCTGGCGACAGCGACGCAGCAGACCACCGATCGGGTGGCCGCGGCACTTCGGCAGATGGCCGCCGAACTGGCCGAGCGCGGCAGCGGCATCGACCTCCGGGAAGCCGGTGGTGGCTGGCGCATGTACACCCGGGCGCGGTTTGCGCCCTACGTCGAGAAGTTGCTGCTCGACGGCTCCCGGTCGAAGTTGACCCGGGCTGCGCTGGAGACGCTGGCAGTGGTGGCCTACCGACAGCCGGTGACGCGCGCACGGGTGAGCGCGGTGCGTGGCGTGAACGTCGACGCGGTGATGCGCACGCTGCTGGCCCGCGGGCTGATCACCGAGGCCGGGACCGACTCCGACACTGGTGCGGTGGCATTCGCGACCACCGAGCTGTTCCTCGAGCGGCTGGGCTTGTCGTCGTTAGCTGATCTGCCCGACATCGCGCCACTGCTGCCCGACATCGACGTGATCGACGACATCAGCGAATCCCTGGAGACTGAACCACGATTCGTCCGGCTTGCGGGCGGAGCGCCACCGAGTGCCGAGGAGGAGCTGGCGCCGGGGTTCGACGTGGATCAGGATTGACGTGTCTGGTGCAGAAGGTGTTCGCCTGCAAAAAGTGTTGTCCCAGGCGGGAATTGCGTCCCGCCGGGTCGCTGAGCGGATGATCACCGACGGCCGCGTCGAGGTCGATGGTCACGTCGTCACCGAATTGGGAACCAGGGTGGATCCCCAGGTGTCGGTGGTGCGGGTCGACGGTGCCCGGGTGATGCTCGACGACACTCTCGTTCACCTCGCGCTGAACAAGCCGCGCGGGATGCATTCGACGATGTCCGACGAACGCGGCCGGCCATGCATCGGAGACTTGATCGAGCACCGGGTTCGGGGCAACAAGAAGCTGTTTCACGTCGGGCGCCTCGATGCCGACACCGAGGGGCTGATCCTGCTGACCAACGACGGCGAGCTCGCGCACAGGCTGATGCACCCGTCGTACGAGGTACCCAAAACCTATGTGGCGACGGTCAACGGGCCGGTGCCTCGCGGACTCGGAAAAACACTGCGCGCGGGGGTGGAGTTGGAGGACGGCCCTGCTTCGGTCGACGATTTCGCGGTTGTCGACGCCGTTCCCGGCAAGACGATGCTGCGGGTGACACTGCACGAGGGACGCAAGCGAATCGTCCGGCGCCTGTTGGCGGCGGCGGGATATCCGGTGCAGTCGCTGGTGCGTACCGACATCGGCGCGGTCGCGCTGGGAAATCAGCGACCGGGCAGCATCCGGCCGTTGCGGCGCGACGAGATCGGCCAGCTGTACAAGTCGGTGGGCCTGTGAACGCGTCGTTGACAATCGCTATCGACGGCCCCGCCGGGACCGGAAAGTCTTCGGTGTCAAAGGGTTTGGCCCGTACGCTTGGTGCCCGCTACCTCGACACCGGAGCGATGTATCGCATCATGACCCTTCACATGCTCCGCGCCGGCATCGACCTGTCCGATCCGGACTTGATTGCGACCGCGTCGTCCGACGTCTCGCTGTCGGTGGGGTACGAGCCCGATGAGGATCATTGTTACCTTGAGGGAGAAGATGTTTCGCTGTTGATCCGCCGCGACGACGTGACCCGTGCCGTGTCGGCCGTTTCCGCGGTGCCAGCGGTACGGAGGCGGCTCGTGCAGCTGCAGCGCCAGCTGGCCGAAGGTGAGGGCGGCGTGGTCGTGGAAGGCCGCGACATCGGCACGGTGGTATTGCCGGACGCGGATGTGAAATTCTTTCTGACCGCGTCGGCGGAAACCCGCGCGCGACGGCGCAACGACCAGAACATCGCGAGCGGCCTGGGTGACGACTACGAAGCCGTTCTGGCCGATGTGCAGCGACGCGATCACCTGGATTCGACGCGTGCGGTGTCGCCACTGCGGCCGGCGGACGACGCGATCATCGTCGACACCAGCGACATGACGGAGGCCGACGTGGTCGGGCATTTGGTCGACGTGGTCCAGGAGCGGGCGCGGGCCCTGCGATGAGCGACGGCACCTGGACCGACGAAAGCGACTGGGAAATAGGCGAAGACGCCGACGCCGAGTCGGGTGTTGGCACGTCGGGACCGTCGCCGGTGGTGGCGGTGGTCGGTCGGCCGAACGTCGGGAAATCGACGCTCGTCAATCGGATCCTGGGCCGGCGTGAGGCGGTGGTGCAGGACGTGCCCGGTGTCACCCGGGACCGGGTGTCCTACGACGCACTGTGGACCGGGCGACGGTTCGTCGTGCAGGACACCGGGGGATGGGAACCGGACGCCAAAGGGCTGCAGCAGTTGGTGGCTGAGCAGGCATCTGTCGCGATGCGCACCGCCGACGCGATCGTCCTCGTCGTCGACGCGGTCGTCGGTGCGACGGCGGGCGACGAGGCGGCCGCACGGACTCTGCAACGATCGGGAAAGCCAGTTTTCTTGGCGGCCAACAAGGTTGACACCGAACGGGGCGAATCCGACGCGGCGGCGCTGTGGTCGCTGGGTCTGGGCCGGCCGTATCCGATCAGCGCGATGCACGGCCGCGGGGTGGCCGATCTGCTCGACGACATCGTGGCTGTGTTGCCGCAGGTGTCGGAGAGCGGGGCGACGGGCGGGGGACCGCGCCGGGTAGCGCTGGTGGGCAAGCCGAACGTCGGCAAGAGTTCGCTGCTGAACAAGCTGGCGGGTGACCAGCGGTCGGTGGTGCACGAGGTGGCCGGCACCACCGTCGACCCGGTGGATTCGCTGATCGAGTTGGGCGGCAAGGTGTGGCGGTTCGTCGACACGGCGGGACTGCGGCGCAAGGTCGGGCAGGCGAGCGGGCACGAGTTCTACGCGTCGGTGCGCACCCACGGCGCGATCAACGCCGCCGAGGTCGCGATCGTGCTGATCGACGCGTCGCAACCGCTGACCGAACAGGACCAGCGGGTGCTGTCGATGGTGATCGAGGCGGGCCGGGCGCTGGTGTTGGCGTTCAACAAGTGGGACCTCGTCGACGAGGACCGGCGCGACCAGTTGGAGCGAGAGATCGACCGAGAGCTGGTCCAGGTGCAGTGGGCGCCGAGGGTCAACGTCTCAGCCAAGACCGGGCGGGCGGTGCAGAAGCTCGTCCCGGCGCTGGAGTTGGCGCTGGAGTCGTGGGACGCCCGCATCTCAACGGGTCGGCTGAACAACTGGCTGAAGGAAGTGGTCGCGGCGACGCCGCCGCCCGTGCGGGGCGGCAAGCAACCGCGGATCCTGTTCGCGACGCAGGCGACGGCGCGGCCGCCGACGTTCGTGCTGTTCACCACCGGGTTCCTGGAGGCGGGGTATCGGCGGTTTCTGGAGCGGCGGCTGCGTGAGACGTTCGGGTTCGAGGGCAGCCCGGTCAGGATCAACGTGCGGGTACGGGAGAAGCCCAAGGCTCGCTCGCGGTAGCTGCATCGGCGCCCTCTAGCGTTTCGGTGGTGTCCGTGTTCCACATGACGCTGATCGCACTCGCCGGTGTCGGGGCAGGCGCGATCAATGCGATCGTGGGATCCGGCACCCTGATCACGTTCCCGACGCTCGTCGCGCTGGGATACCCGCCGGTCACCTCGACGATGTCCAATGCGGTCGGCCTGGTCGCCGGGAGCGGGTCGGGGACCTGGGCATACCGCCGCGAGCTGCATGGGCAATGGGCGCGGCTGCGCTGGCAGATGATGGCGTCGCTGACGGGCTCCATCGTGGGCGCTTGGCTGTTGTTGCATCTGCCGGAAAAGGTGTTCACACAAGTAGTTCCGGTCCTCCTGATCATTGCTTTGGTTCTGGTCGTGATCGGCCCGCGGATTCAGGATTGGGCGCGCCGGCGTGCAGAGGCCGCCGGTCATCCGGCTGATCATGTGCCGCCGCGCCGGATGGTGGCACTTGTAGCATTGACGTTCGCGGTCGGCGTGTACGGCGGGTACTTCACTGCGGCACAGGGCATCCTGCTGATGGGAGTGATGGGCGCGCTGCTGCCGGAGGACGTGCAGCGCATGAATGCGGCTAAGAACCTGCTGGCACTGATCGTGAATGTCGTTGCAGCAGTAGCCTACACGCTGGTGGCATTCGACCGGATCAGTTGGCTTGCGGCGGGTCTGATTGCGGCCGGTTCGCTGGTCGGGGGCTTCATCGGTGCGCACTATGGGCGTCGGCTGCCGCCAAATGCGCTGCGGGCAGTGATCGTGGTAGTGGGGCTGATTGGGCTGTACCGCCTGCTAACCGTCTGACGCGGGGATTGGTAGGCTTTCGACCTGCTGCCGCGTGATCTTCGGCGGCGACGGGCTGTGGCGCAGTTTGGTAGCGCACTTGACTGGGGGTCAAGTGGTCGCAGGTTCAAATCCTGTCAGCCCGACCGAGAAACGCCAGTTAAACTGGTGTATCTAGCCGATCTAGTTCTTGAATCCGCAAGAGCAAACCCGCTCATCCCAGCGTCATCCCAGCGAGCCGGTGCGGAATCGGACGCAAGTTCGATTTGCTGGCCGGATCAGCGTCGTAGTCAGCGATTCTCCCCGGCTCAGTCGCCGCGCTCGTTGACCAGCGGGAACGCTGTGTGCTCGATTCCGGTGCGCCGTAGTGTTTCGAACCCCGGACCCGCTGATTAAGAGCGGGCGGTTTGGTTGCTTCCCCTGTGTCTGGTTGTGTGCCGTAATCCGCTGGGCGGCAACGCTTCGCCTACCTCATTACTTCTTGTCACAACCGGCTTAAAGCGGGCCTCGCCTACTCGACGTTGGCTATAGCGGCCCTGGCCGCCGGCGATGCTGCGTCGGCGCTGGTCGCCGAGCGCGGCGGCGACGAGGTCACCCGTCTCACGCAGGGCGGTGAGAACAAAGTTGGCGGCGGGATCGGCGGGCGCGTCGAACCATCTGGACGAGCTCGCGCGCGGATTTGACGCATTCCTCGAGGCGGTTCCGCGGCCCGACATGCAACGCATCCTCGTGCTCGACGCCCCCGCCGTGCTCGGACCGGCCCGCTACACCGAACTCGACGAGCGCTACGCGTTCGTAGTCATCGTCGCCGCGCTGCGCGCCGCCAACGAGGAGGGCACCCTTCGGGTCGAGGACCCCGAAATCGTCACCAGGCATCTGCTGGGCGCGCTCACGCGAGGCGCGACGTTGGTGGCGACCTCCCCGAACCCGGTCGACACCTGCCACGCCGTCTTACGCTCGATGCGTGTGTTGCTTCGGGGCTATGCTGCGACTCGTCCGGGTAGTAAGGCGGTCCAATGAACCTGGTAGCCAAGGCTGTCGACAAGATCGCCAATCCACCGCGGGTGTCGGATCCGGATCGGCTGCGCGCCGCGGTGTCCGGCAAGACGGTGCTGGTCACCGGTGCCTCCTACGGAGTCGGCGAGGCCACCGCGCGCAAGCTCGGGGCGGCCGGGGCGACCGTGCTGCTGGTCGCCCGTTCTGCGGACAGGCTGGCAGCCCTCGCGGCGTCGATCAACGCGGGCGGCGGCCGCGCAGCCGCGTACCCGGCCGACCTGTCCGACGAGACAGCGGTCGCCGCACTGGCGGAGAGACTCACCGAAAACCAGGGCCCGATGGACGTCGTCGTCAGCAACGCCGGCAAGTCCATCCGGCGGTCGCTGCATCTGCAGTACGACCGGCCGCAGGATTTCGAGCGCACGATCGGCGTCAACTACCTGGGCCCGGTCCGGTTGCTGCTCGGGCTGCTTCCCGCGATGAGGCGCCGCGGCAGCGGGCACATCGTGAGCATTTCGACGATCGGTGTGCGCACCGCACCAGGCCCGCGCTGGGGCGCCTACCTGGCGTCCAAGAGCGCGTTCGATGTGTGGCTACGCAGCGTGGCACCGGAGCTGCGCGCCGACGGCGTGCATGTCACCTCGGTGTATATGACGTTGGTGCACACCCCCATGAGCGAACCCACGCCGATCCTGCGCAGACTGCCGGGCCTGTCTGCGGAGCAGGCCGCCGACATCGTCGCGAAGGCGATCATCGACCGGCCCGGCAGGGTGCAGCCGTGGTGGGTGTGGCCGGTCGAAATCAGCTCGATGCTGCTGCCCGGGCCGCTGGGGGTCGGGATGGGACTGTTGTATCGGTTCTCCACCGATTCCCCAAGCGCTCAGGGGATTCAGCGATGACGGCCGCGAACATCGTGACCAGCGCGGCCCGGGTGGTGCTGCGATCGGGATTGTTTGCGCCCGCTGGGCCGCTGACGATGTTCCGCATCGTGCGCGAGGCTGTTCGAGGCGGTGCGAACCTGGCTACTGTGATGGCGATCGCGGCGGCTCGCTGGCCGGGCCGGACCGCGGTGATCGACGATGACGGCGCGCTGAGCTACGGCCAGCTGCAGTCCCGCACCGAATCCCTCGCGGCCGCCCTGGTCTACCGCCACGGCGTCGGACCCGGGGTCCCGGTTGGCATCCTGTGCCGCAACGGGCGCGGCTTCATGCAGGCGGTGTTCGCGGCGGCGTCGGTCGATGCCGACGTGGTGTTGCTCAACACCGATTTCCGCACCGACGCGCTGGCGACCGCGTTGGGCGCGCACCGGATCCCAACCGTGATCTGTGACGACGAATTCGCCGACCGGGTGCATGCGGCAGACGAGGCCGTCGCCGTCGTCGATCTCGCGGCGCTTGAGATCGACGAGCGCGAGCCACGGCCGAAGGCTGGGCCGCCCGGGCGGATCGTGCTCCTGACGTCCGGCACCACGGGCACACCCAAGGGTGTGCCGCGCACACCCAGTATCACCCCGGCACTGGGTGTTGGAGTCGTGTTCCTCGACCGCATCGGGCTGCGCGCTGGAAACCGAATTGCCGTGCCGGTGCCCATGTTTCACGCGTTCGGGTTCGGGATGGTGTTGCTCACGGTTATACTCGGCGGCACGCTGCTGACAAGACGCCGGTTCGACGCCGAAGCAACGCTCGCGCAGGCGTCGTTGCATCGCGCGCACGTGCTCGCCGCGGTCCCTGTCATGCTCGCCCGGATTCTCGACCTTCCGGACGAGGTGCGGGCGCGAAACCCGGTTCCGGCGCTGCGCGTGGTGATCACCGCCGGGGCACGCCTGGATCCGAGCCTGGCGCAGCGGTTCATGGACGCCTACGGCGAGATCCTCTACAACGGCTACGGCTCCTCGGAGGTCGCCATCGGGTCGCTTGCGACGCCCGCCGATCTACGGGAGACACCGGAAACGGTTGGCAGGCCGGTTGCCGGCTGTCCGGTCGAAATTTTCGACGAGAACGACAGTCCCGTCGGGCCGCACGTCACCGGGCGGGTGTTCGTGGGTGGTGGCCTGAGGTTCGACGGCTACACCGGCGGCGGTGGCAAGGATGTGGTCGCCAGGATGACGGACACCGGGGACATGGGCTACTTCGACGAGGCGGGGCGGCTGTTCATCGTCGGCCGCGAAGACGACATGATCGTCTCCGGCGGAGAGAACGTCTACCCCCGCGCGGTTGAGAACGCGCTCGGCGAACATCCCGACGTGGCCGACCACGCGGTGATCGGTGTCCCGGATGAGGACTTCGGCCAGCGGCTCGTTGCGTTCGTCGTCCCCCGCCCGGGCGCCGACATCGATGAAGCAAAACTGCGGGAGTACTTGAAGGACAAGGTGTCTCGTTTCGAACAACCGCGGGACGTCATCGTCGTCGCCGAGATCCCGCGCAATCCCACCGGCAAGGTGCTGCGAAACGAACTGCCGACATGAGTGGCGACGCTGCTGGGGCCGGCGCGTCTTGATTCGGCGCCAAAGCTGAACATGGCTTAACCAAGCAGACGCTGCGGGACATTAACCCCAATCTGGTTTTGGCGCGACTGTTTTGGCGGAGATGTTCGCGGTTGCGGCTTTTTCTTGTCGACTGTTTATGTACCACCAAACACTGGTGCGACTTCGGTGCCGTCGATTTGTTACCGGTCATTGAGTGCCGGACTTGTTGTCAAGGGGACGCAGATGGACGATGTCGCCCGCCGACACCGCGACGGACTCGCCGTCGCAGTCCACGACGAGCCGGCCCTCCCCATCGATCGCGCGCGCCGCGCCGACGAGTTTGCGGTCCCGGTATCCCGCCACCGCTTCGAGAAGCTCCCTGCCACGTCGGACCCCCCAGGCGACGCTGGTCGGTTCAGTCGGCCAGGGTGGACGTGACGTTGGCGTCGCAACAATCATGCTGCGGCGGTCTTGTGGCGACGGCCGCTGCGGGATCCTGTTACGGCGGGGCTTCGGAAGGGACACCAATGGCGGGTCGGACGGTGATCATTACCGGCGCCAGTGATGGCATCGGTGCCGCGGCGGCGGCCAGGCTGAGCAGAAGCGGCGAGAACGTGGTCGTGGTGGGCCGATCCGAACCGAAAACAACCGCCGTCGCCGCGCGTCTGGGTGTCGAGTACTTCCTGGCCGATTTCACGGACCTTTCACAGGTGCGGAGGTTGGCCGAGCAGCTGCTGCAGTCCTATCCCCGCATCGATGTGCTGGCCAACAACGCCGGCCGTTTCATGAAGCGGCGCGAGGTCACCGTCGACGGCCATGAGACGACTTTCCAGGTCGATTATCTGGCCTCGTTTCTGCTCACGACGCTACTGATGGATCGGCTCGTCGAATCCGGCGCCACGGTGCTGAACACCTCGAGCGTGGTCAACAGGCTCTTCGGCCGCGTCGATATCGATGACCTCGACGCAGCACGCGGCTACCGGGCCCTCAGGGCCTACGGCGACGCGAAGCTGGAAATGATCTTGTTCACCAAGGAGTTGCACCGCCGCTACCACGCCGCCGGAATCTCCACTGTGGCGTTTCATCCGGGCGACGTGGCGACCAATTTCGGAAACGAGTCGCGCACGTGGTGGATTCGGACGGCGTTTCGCGGCCCGATCAAGCGTCTGGCGCTGGTTGGACCTGAGCAGGGATCCGACGAGCTGGTGTGGCTGGCCTCGTCCACACCAGGAACCGACTGGAAATCGGGCGAGTACTACGCTAACCACAGAATCGCTCGGGCCAACCCTCGGGCCTACGACCCGGTTCTGGCCCGTAAACTCTGGGAGCGCAGCCTCGCCATGGTCGCCACCTAGTAAGTCGGGAGCAGACACCATGGCCGTCACCACTGGAGACGCCGGCCGCAATCAGGTCAGCCGCTCGGTTGAGGTCCGTGCCCCGGCAGCTGACCTGTTCGCGATCGTGGCAGACCCGCGTCGACACCACGAACATGACGGTTCTGGCACCGTCGGGAAGAACGTCCGCGCCCCGCAGCGGCTGGTCCCAGGCGCGCGCTTCACCACGAAGATGAGGATGTTCGGGGTGCCCTACCGCATCACCAGCACCATCACCGCGATGAAACCCGACGAACTCATCGAATGGCGCCACCCCGTCGGGCACCACTGGCGTTGGGAGTTCGCCGCAATGACGCCGACGATCACACGGGTCACCGAGACGTTCGACTACCGCGACACCGGGCGGCTGAAGGACCGGCTGAAGTATTACGAGCGAACGGATTTCGCCAAGCGCAATGCCGCCGGCTCGAAGCCACGTTGACCAAACTCCGCAACCGCTATGGCGGCTGATTACCGCCATTCGTCTGCGGCTTGGGTTCTTCATCCGTTCCACCGGAGGGCGCAGAACCGATTTCGAATCACAGAGCAGGGCAGCCTGTCTCAATCCGCTTTCTGTCACATCGTCAACTTGTCTGTTGCATCGAGCCGAAGATTTACATAGTTATGGTTGCCGAAACCGACCTTAGCTCGGTCGAATACGAGAACCTGACCCTCCTCGACCCGACGAAGTGGCCGGCGTCGGTCACACTCCAGTCGCGGCCGTCCCGAGGAGCTGGCGGCCCTTCGTCGGCATCGTAATCGCAAACCTCGCAATCGACGACAAGACCGCCACGGGGATGTCGCCACGCACCGCGAGCGGCTCTGCGAACTGATCCGGCAGGGTCGCCGCGGGCGGCCTGTCCAAGCATCCCCGCCGAAGACCAATTCGCGGCGCCGAATTTCTCGAAAGTCTGCCGCGCGACAGCCAGTGCGACGCACACTCCTAAGTGCCCCGGTCACACCGGCCGGCATACCCGATCCGCCGTTGGCGCACAAGACGAAAACGGCCCGCAGAAACTACGAACGGCAACCGGGGAACGATGGCAGCCATCGACAATCACGCCTCGCAAAAGCCCCATCACACCGGCGATCTGGACGCCATGCTGTGGGGGATCGAAAAGGATCCGTTGCTTCGGCAGACGATCACGGGGGTGTTGATTCTTGATCGGGCGCCCGACCGGGAGGTCCTGCTGGACCGCCTCGAACGTGGCAGCCGCACCCTGCCGTCATTTCGGCACCGGCTGGTGCAGGCGCCGTTGCGCCTGTCGACCCCCCGTTGGATTGTCGACCCGAACTTCGATCTCTCCTATCATGTCCGCTGGATCGGTGCGCCAGGTGATGGATCTTTGGACGGCGTGCTGGAGTTCGCGCGCCAGTCGGCGATGTCCGGCCTCGACCGAGAGCGCCCGCTGTGGACCATCACCGTGGTCGAAGGCCTCAAGGGCGGGCAGGCGGCGTTAATCCTGACGGTGAATCATGTGATGAGCGACGCTACTGGCCTTCTCGCGATCTTCGGGTTGCTCGGCGACCTCACCCGAAAGCCCCGTGATCTTGGCCCGATGCCGGCGATCCCCGAGCCCGAGGATCAATCCCTACTCGGGCTGGCGGCCGAAGCCGCCAGCTACACCGGCCACCGGATCCTCGGGTTCCTGGGCCGGTCCGCGGGCTCGACGGCGCGTACGCTGCCGACCGTGCTGCGGCGCCCGCGCGATACCGCGACCACCGTCGCAAAGGATGCGTGGGCGGTGACCCGGATCGTGGCGCCGAACTTGAAGACCCTCTCGCCCCTGATGATCGAACGCCGAGGGTGGCTGCGCTTCGCGGCACTCGAGGCCGACCTCGAAGGATTGCGGAAAGCCGCCAAGACACGGGGCTGCACCGTCAACGACGCGTTCCTCACCGCCGTCGCCCACGGATTCGCTTTGTACCATCAACGGCACGGCAAACCCGTCGACCGACTGCGGACCACCATCCCCGTTGATATCCGCAAGCCGGGCGACCCACCGTTCGGCAACCGGGTGAACGGTTGCCGAACCGCGATCCCAATCGGCGCCGATGACCCGGGCGCGGCGATGGCGACCTATCACCGTCTGATCAAAGGCTTGAAGGAGGTTGCGAAACTCCCGTTGGCCGCCGCGCTCGGCACGGTGATCAACGGCTTCGGTCCGGTAGTGAATCTAGTCTTCGGGTTGATCATGAAACACGACGACTTCGTGCTCAGCGACGTCAACGCCGGCGATTTGGCGTTCTACCTCGCCGGCGCGAAGGTGCTCAGCATCTTTCCCTTTGGGCCCCCGATCGGCACCGCCGCCAACATCACGCTGGTGGGTTATCACCACAAGGCGCTGATCGGCATCAACGTCGACGCCGCAGCGGTCCCGGACCTGGGTGCGCTCGTGGCGTGCATCCGTGAAGGCTTTGACGCGGTCATCGCCCTCGGCGACGGAGGCCAGCCGTGAAGAGGTCCTCGCCCTTGGCGACGGCAGCGGGTCAGCGGCACTAGGCTGACTGAGACCCGGTCTCCGGCGAAGCAGAGGCTAGATGGAGGACATCGAGCAGACAGGCGCCTCGGCTGCCGCAGCAGACGATGCCGACCAGGGGGGACGGGGTGTCCCTGACCTGCGGCGCGGTAGTGGCGGTCCGCTGTCGCAGGTGCTGGGGCCGTTCACCCGGACCGGCGGCTTCTACGCCCGGTCCTGGGGCAACTATCTGGATCGTCAGCCCGGCGAGCTTCCGGTGGCACGGCCCACCATCGCGCTCGCGGCGCAGGCGTTCCGCGACGAAATCGTGCTGGCGGGGTTTCGCTTGCTGCGCTCGGCCCCCGATGCGACCACACTCGACCGGATCAATCGCGAGGTGATCGCGGCACTGGAGTTCTACGGCCAGCAGGGCTGGCTCGAGAAGCCCGAGGGGTTCTTCGCGGCACCCCCGCCGCTGACCGACGTCACGGTCCGGCGGGTGAACAGCCTGGGGCGCACCTACCAGCGCATGTTCTTCGACAGTGACTACGAGCCCCATGCAGGCGAACCGGGCCGGGAACGGTGGCTGACTTACAGCGGAAATAACCGGGAGTACGGCTTGCTGTTGCGACACCGCGAGCCTCGGCCATGGCTGGTCTGTGTGCACGGAGCGGAGATGGGACGGGCGGCGCTCGACCTCGCGCTGTTTCGTGCGTGGCATCTGCACTCCGATCTCGGCCTGAATGTCGTGCTTCCCGTCCTTCCCATGCACGGCCCTCGTACGCGGGGCCTGCCGAAGGGCGTCGCGTTCCCCAGTGAGGACGTGCTCAACGAAGTCCACGGTGCCGCTCAGGCGGTGTGGGATATCCGGTGCCTGCTGTCCTGGATCCGGGCACAGCAGCCCGACGCCATGATCGGGCTGAACGGCATCTCCCTCGGCGGTCTCCTCACGTCGCTGGTCGCCAGCCTCGACGACGGCGTCACCTGTGCGATTCTGGGCGTCCCAGCCGTCGATCTGGTCGAGCTGGTCGGCCGCCATGCCGGCCTCAGCGGCCACGGTGCTCTCCGTCAGACTATGAGGTCGGCCAAGCCCATCGGCCGGATGATCTCGCCGCTGGCACTGACTCCCCGCGTGCCGATGCAGGGCCGCTTCATCTACGCCGGTATCGCTGACAGGTTGGTGCACCCACGCGACCAGGTCACCCGGCTCTGGGAGCACTGGGGCAGACCCGAGATCCACTGGTACCAGGGCGGCCACACCGGGTTCTTCCGCTCGCGGCCGGTGCAGCGATTCATCGACGATGCCCTGGTGCAGTCGGGGCTTGTCGACCCGTCACGGATACGACGCAAACGCTGATACGGCCGCCGGTCGGCGTGTGGGCTCGTGATCCACAACGGATGCCATGGTCTCTGGGCTGGATGGTTTACGCACCATCATGTGGACATCGCCGAGCGGGCAGACCTACACCACCCGACCGGGCAGTTGCCTGCTGTTTCCCGCCCTGTGCCTACACACCGGCGAATTACCCACTGTCTCAAAGCAATATGTCGTCACGTCCGCCGACGATACGTGACCGCTCCGACATCGAACTGGTTTGCTGTGTGCGCGGTCTACCCGCAGCGTGGAGGCCTTGCGTGGAGGCTTTTCGGCCGATTTCGAATGCCGGACGGCCGTCCAGCAAACGCGATTCGGACGACAAGATACCGTTTGAGCTGCGGTAATGGGTTTGTGCGCCGTCAGGGTTTCGAACCCCGGACCCGCTGATTAAGAGGGTGTCGACTTCAGATCAGAACCCCCAGCTGCAGCTCGACGCTCTCAAGGATGCCGGTGCCGCGCGGATCTTCACCGACCATGGCGTGAGCGGCGCGACCGCGTGCCGACCCCATCTCGATGCCTGCCTCGACCATCTCCGCGAGGGTGACGTGCTCACCGTCTGGAAGCTCGACCGGCTCGGGCGTAATACTCAGCAGGTACTCGCCGTCGTCGACGAACTGACATCACGCGGCGCCGGCTTCCGCAGCATCACCGAGGGCCTGCACACCGACGGTCCTATGATATCAATGCCGAACCACCCGAACCAGGCCGCCGGCTAGATCTTATGCGGCAGGGTCGAGGGCGGCGACGATGTTGCCGTGGAGTGGACGAAAGGCTCCGACCTGCTCCTTGCCCTAGCTGAGGGACCGGACTTCGCCAGCCTGAACGACTGGTGGAAACAAACCGGGTGATGCCGCCATCGGCCGCAAGAGCGCGCGCCGCAATAGATGAGGTGTAATCTGAGGCGCCTCACTTGTCTTCTGGCACAGGTAGCTTGGGGCAGAGCTTCTTGTAGCGCAGCGTCGGATTGCCCTGTGCAACCCAGTCGTTCCAATGCTTATGGCTCATGTTCTCGGTGAGCCTACTGCACACAAACTTCGTCAAATCGGTTGGCGATGACCACAATCGGACAGTGCCGTCGGCGCTTCCCGACAGAATCGACGTGTCGTCGGGGCTGAAGGTGACGCTGTCAACCATTCCGCGGTGTCCTGCCAAGGGTGTGCCGATGGGTTGGTACGTCGATGTGTTCCAGAGCCGGATCTTGCCGTCGGCACCTCCGGCGACGAGCCATAGTTGGTCGTGCGCGTCGTACGCGAAGGCGACGCTCAACACGGGGTTTTCGTCGCTCCTCAGCAGCGCAAGTCGATGTCGGGTTTGTGTGTCGAAGACCCGCACGGTGCCGTCATAACTCGATGACGCAACCCGCTCACCTCGACGATCGAACGCCACACTGTGGATGACCCACCCCTGGTGGTTGACGATCGGGTCGCCGTCTCGGGTAAGCGGGTCATCCCGCGACCGGTCGACGGTCCACAGCTGAAGAAAGTTGCTGTCCTTTCCGTCGACGTCATAGCGGGACCCGGTCGCGAGCCGGCGACCGTCCGGGCTGAACGCCACGCTCGAGACCTCGTACCGCACGTCCTTTCCGTCCCTGTCCTTCGCATGGGCAATCTGCTCGGCGATCGGTTCGAGTGTCCGCGCGTCCCACAACCGCACCACACCGTCCCATCCGCCTGCGACGATCAACGATCCGTCCGGGCTGAACGCAACGCTGCTGATTCGTTTCGGCGCGTCCGCACGCACCGCGGCAGGGGTACGCATCTCCAGATTGCGCCCGTGCTGCGGGTTCTTCAGATCCCAGACACGCACGATTCCGTCGGATGTTCCAGTAACAATGCGCTTGGCGTCGTTCGGGTCGAACGCCAGCGTGTTGACCGAACATTCGAAACCCTTGCATGGTGTACCTATTCGGGTGACGAACCTCCCGGTTGTCGTGTCCCAGAGCTTGAGGGTGCCATCGGTTCCGCCCGAAGCCAGTTGCGCGCCGTTCGGGCTGAAGGCCGCGGCGCGTATCTCAACTCCTTGCTGCGCAGGAATCGGCACAGCCCTGACAGCGTCCCAAACGCGGACTGATCCATCCATACCGCCGGAAATGATCCGTGCACCATCGGAGTTGAACACCACCGACGACACGATGCCGTGATGGCCGATCAACGGATTTCCGATCTCAGCCAAGCTGGTCGAATCCCACACCCGCACAGTGTTGTCGTGGCCGCCCGTGACGATCCGTGCGCCGTCCGGGTCTGGGCTGAAGGCGACGCTTTCGATCTCGTTGGGGTGCGCCTGAAGCGGGGGGCTGCGCGGTTCTAGCGTTCTCCCGTCGAGGATCCGCATCGTGCCGTTGGCCCGGCAGACGACCACGCGATCGCCCTTAGGGCTGAATGCGACGGCTGTTACGTCATCGTTTTCTGCAGGATCCGATCGCTTTTGAATGGGCTCACCGGTCTGGGCGTTCCACAGTCGCACTGTGGTGTCAGCGCCTCCGGAGACGACAAATAATCCATCGGGACTGAACGCGACGCTGTTGGCCGCGCTGTTGGGCTCGTGCGCGGCCCGCCGGGTGAACCGTTGCTTTCCGGTGATATCCCACACGCGGACTGTGCCGTCGGCAGCGCCCGTCGCGATCCATCTGCTATCGGCGCTGAAACTGATGCTCAAGACATCCTCACTGTGCGGCATCGGTGCGGTCGCGGTGGTGAGCGTTCTTGCATCCCACAACAGCACCTTCGAGGACTTCGAGTCGCCGTCATCGGCTGCAAGCCACTTGCCGTCAGGGCTGAAAGCGACGCTCCTGGAAGCGAAGCGGCCGCCCGTCGGGAGAGCTTGGAGGTCGTTGGTGCCGACGTCCAAGACCCGCACGGTCTCGTCGTCACTGGCCCAGGCGATGCGGTGGCCGTCCGGGCTCACGGCCACACTGCGAACTGGTGTCACGCCCTCCCCGTCGGCGCGCAGACGGTTCTCGAAGATGTTGATTTCATCCCGCCTGGCGTCGGCGACCGCCTCCGCTGCCTGCGCCCCATAGAATTGCGCTGCAAGCAGCTGTTGAAGTGCCCGGACATCGCCGCCGGCGCGGCTGCCTTCGAGCATCTGCTGGGCTTCGTTGAGCAATCGCCACGCGGTGGTCTGTTGCAGGGATTGCGTCCATCGGACCAAAAGGAACCCAGCGACGAGGGCGATTACGACGATGACGGCAACAGCCGTCCGGATGATGAGGTGCCTCCGCCGCGCCCGCTTCATCGACGCGCGGACGAACTCGCCAGCCGACGCGACTAGATCCTCGTAATCACCTCTGGCAAAGAGGTTTTCGGCATCCTCCAGCCGTCTGCCCTCCAGGAGCCAGGCGTCGTTGCGCTGGTTCCTTTCCCAGGCGGCCGCGTCGCGTTTGAGTATCTCGGCGCGCTTGAGATCCTCCCGTTCCTGGTCGAGCCAGCCCTTGAGGTCGTCCCAGTGTCGCAGGAGGCTGTCCAGTGCGATCTCGACGATGTCGCCGGTATCCCGAGAGTCTTTGACGAGCAACCGCTTTTCGATGAACTTGTCGAGCAGTGGTTTGACTTCGGACTCGAAATCATCCCAACCTGCGACTCGACGGACCGGCAGATCGTTGTCGGGGTTGATGGTTGCGAGGCAGGGAACAAACGCGGCGCGAAGCAGATCAAGCTCTCGACGTCGAGTCGCTGTGTCGCGGGACAGCAGGTTGTCGATCTCGGTTTGGACGACGTTCCGCATTTCGCCCATCGCCAGGTATTCGCCGAGCTCCAGCTCACCGTCCCCGCCGTAATCCTTATACAGCCGCGCCAGTGTCAAGGACAGCAGCGGAAGGGTCTCTGCTCCCTCCGTGATGTCGATCAGCAAGCGTTCGACGAGTTTGGGGTCGAGGTGCAGCGGTCGCCCGCCTTCGCTGGCGCGGCGGGCGGGACCCTCGATGACTTCCTTGAACTCGGCTTCCGGCATCGGTTTGAGGTCGTCGAACACTGTGCTCTTGACCGAACCCAGTTGCGTTGCGGTCTGCAGCGCCTCGTGGTGATCGGTGCGGATGGTGACCACCACGATCAACGGCACTCTGTCGGCGATGCCGGTGCGACCGTACCGGCCTATCAGGTCCAAGAACTGCGACGCCTCGGATCCGGCATCGACACCGAAAAGCTCCTCGGCCTGGTCAACCGGGAGCAGGAGCGTGGGAGGCGACGCACCTTCCGGCAGGTCGACCAGCGCTGCCGTGCCCGCTCGCTGAATGCCGCGCAGCAACTCGCCGACCCGATCGAAGTCTTCCAAGCAAGCGTGTTTGATCTCACCAAGGGCGACTTGTTGCATCTTCAGCCGCTCGCTCGTTGAGTGAATCGACTTCGCCAGCCCATTGTCTCCGGTGATCACATTCCGTTCAGGGCGCACAATGTCGAGGACGATGAAACTGCGGTCGTCACGGCGCAACCGCGGAATCAGTCCGGCTCGCAAGAACGACGACTTGCCGGATCCGGAAGGTCCCAAGATGACGAAGAGCGTTTCGACACCCGACTGACGCATTCCGCGCAATGCATCGAGGCCGCGAACGATTTGGGCGTCACGGCCGAAGAACACCGCGGCGTCGAACTCGTCAAGGGGCTGCCACCCACGGTAGGGCGCACGCTGAGGATCCTTCGGCGGCGGCCAGACGAAGGTGTCGGCGCCCAGGCCGCGGCCGATGATCTCGTCCCGCAGACTTCTCAAGCCGGCGGTGAGGAAGGTGACGACCTGCTGTTTGCCTTTGTAGTTGACGTCGATCTCGGTGTGCGGACCATCGCCGAACAGGTCCACCCACTGCCAGTCCCGAGTGATGCTCGAACCCGTCGACGGTTGCAGTCGTGTGCAGAAGATGCGCTTGTTCAGGCTTTCGGCCATACGGAATTCGGTGTTGCACTCCGTAGAGGATTCCCACGCCTCCGACAGCATGCAGATCACTGTCTCGCAGCGCGCATTCGCCTGTAGCAGTGCGTCTTTCCACTTGATGCCGAGAGGGATGCCCCTATGCGGGTCGACATCGAGGAAGATCTCGTTATCGAGCGGCGGGTTCTGCTCGACCAGCCACTTCCGCAGCGCGATGGCTTGCAGTTCGTCGGCGCTGGAGTGGCTGATGAAGATGCGCGACATCGGCTATGGCCGATCACTACGAGCCCGCAGGAGCTGTTGATGAACCGAAGAACACATCTTGGCTCCTCCTCGCGGCTGTGGTGCGTGATCTCATCGGCCGCCTTGCTTGCTCCTCGTGTCAAGGATGGCCGCGGCGGCGGCGTGGCTATAGGGCCGTTCGTCTCTATTGCACCGGGCAAGCGGGCTGCACTGTCTTCGGTATGAAGCGGACGATCTGCGTGCTTCAGTGCTAGGTGTTTGCTGGTGGGAAGGGCGTGCGCAGGAACGAGACTCGCCCGCGACGACGACATCGGCCAGCGAAACGACAACGAAGAGCTGAGGGCACGCCGGTGCGCGTCTATTTCGCGCGCGACGAGAAGGTTGCCACAGCCGGTCGGCGGCGCCCGAGGGCGACGCAAAAAGGCAGGCGGTCGAGGCGCTTCTCGCCGGGCCGAACGACTTTGAGAAGAGACCCAACAGGTCGACGGAGATCCCGGCCGGCACCCAGCTGCTGGGCATTACCGTCGCCAACGACACCGCGACCGTCGAGCTGTCGAACAATTCCCAATCGGGTGCCGGCAGGCTGTCGATGCAACTGCGCGTGGCCGAGGTCGTTCGCCCTCACGCAGTTCGGCGACGTCAAACGGGTGACCGTCATCCTCGACGGGAAGCACGTCGAAGGGATCGGCAGCGCGGGCATCCCGGCGAAGGACCTGGACCGCGCCCGCTTCGATAACGTCACGCCGCGGATCTCGTCGAGTCCCCCGTTCCGGGACAGTCCGTAACGTCGCCGCTGAAGGTCTCCGGGATCGCCAACGTGTTCGAGGCTACGGTCAACTACTCGGTCAACGATCCCGACGGGCTCGTCCTCGACCAGGGTTTCACGACCGCGTCGGCGGGCACCGGCAGCTGGGGCGACTTCACATTTACCTCCAACTACACGACCAAACGACCCGGTCTCGGCCGCGTCATCGTCTGGTCGACGAGTGTGGCGGACGGATCCCATCAGAACGTCTACCAAGTCCCGGTGAACATGAGCTGAGCGGCGTTCGCCGGCAGCACAGCACCCGACTTCACCTTGGATCCATCACCTGCCCCGCGAAGAGCACGGCGCCGGTCTTGTCGACGATGGCGAACAGGAAGGGGTGATCGACCGTCACCTCCTCGAACCCACCCGCCTGGCCCCCAGTCACCCCGGTAGCGGCTGCGGCTTCCGTGCCGAACTCGTCGATCCCGACGAAGGTCTTCTGCAGTACGTGTGTGATGTCTAGCTTTTCGTCAGTGGTGATGTTGGAGAAGTCCGCCCGATTCTCGTCGAATGCGCGCGGCATCCCCATCGCTGCCAGGGTTTCCTTGAATTCCTCGGGTCCCCAGGTGATACGAAACTTGGGCAAGCTCAGGTCGACGTTCGTATCCACAAAGGCCACGGTGCGGAACCAAGCGTCGTCCATGGTGTTGCGAACCGCCTGGAGCTGTCCCTCCGCCGGCACCACGACGAGCATCTTGAGGTCGCCGCCCACGTATGGGAGTTCCACAGCCTGAAAATTCGGCCCGGCGGCGTAGCGCATACCGCCCGGATGTGCGTTGTTTAGCTTGTGCATCATCGGCACGGTGACCGTTGATTGAGGAGTCAGGCGGAAACTGCCGTCGGCCGTATCTTGTTTCGCAAAGGGGTTCTCCCAGCTCGCCTTGAGGTAGGTCGCGTTCAGCAACACGGCACGCGTCAAGTCGTCTATCGCATGCGGCGGGATCAGGTCCTTGATCTGTCCTTTGGTTGCGTCGCTCGCGAAGTTGTTGATGTCGACTCGCTCGCCGTCCGGGTTGCCCTTGAAGTCGGCGAGGTGAACACCCGCGTCGTATTGAGAAGACAGGACGTCGAGGAACGGCGCGCGAATATTCATGTCCCGCTGCAGCCACACCGCGTCGACCATCGCCAACTCGATACTCCTCGGATCGTCGGCGGAGATCGCAGCGCGGTTGCGTGAGCGCAGATCGAGCAGCAGCTGATTCATGGCACGGTAGTAGGTGTCATTGCCGAACGGATCGCGCAGAACGGTTTTCATTTCGGCCGCGGTGTCACCGGCGGCACCGGCATAGGCCATCGACAACGCGACACTGAGGCTCAGCGGAGAGAAGACCAAGTTCTTTTCACTGGCCGCCGACATGCGCCGGAACAGATCCAGCCCGAAACCGTTGGTGGCGTTGATAAAACTCTGCTCCTCCGCCGGGGCAACGTCGGGCGTGTTGTCGTACGGAAGGTTTGACCGCGTGACGGGCGCCGGCGTCGGTTGTGGTGTGGACTCGACACGATTGCGGTCGCCCCCGCAACCGACAGCACTTGCGAAAACAAGAAAAGCAGCAATGACGCCGCGGAATCCGAGACGGAACGACGGAGTTAGGCACTTCACGCTGACCAGTATCTACGCCTCGAGAAGCGGACACAGGTAGTCTCGCGCAGAAGATCGGGACCGCTTGAGCGGCGGCGCGGTGACGTAGCCGCGCCGCACCTCACACTGCGAATCCCAGACCCCCTGGGCACATTTTGCGCACACCTGGGCGCAAACCGTAGCAATTGATGGGGCGCCTCCCGAATGGCAGCGGCCAGGGCAGCGGCCGCCTCGACGGGTACCAGCCGATCGCCGGGGCGTGAGGACCAAGGTCGCCGCTCGCGCCGAGGCCAGTACGCTCCGGACGTCGATCTCGATGAACGCTTTCCATCACAGTTTGGCCATCGTCGGACTCACCATAGTTGGAGCTTGCCGAACATATTCCAGGTCTGTCTCCGCGAGGGGCACGCCAGACCGATGCCGAGCTCAACATCGCCCAGCGCGGTGCTCGGCCCTACCCCCCAAGCGAGCGGTGAGAGCAGGCAGGATGTCAACCTAAGACGTCCTTAAGTGTGACGGTTTGCAGATTGCGGCTGTAGATGAGATCGAGCAGTTGCGGATAGCAGTGGGTGATGGTGGGCACGTTGGCGTGGGCAAGTACAATCTGTTGCGGCTGAAACGACTTCGCGGCGTTGGCGATGAGGCTGGTCTCATTTTCGGGCCGGGAATCACCAATGGTGGCGCTCCACATCGTGATCATGGTGTAGCCCAGGTCGGCGGCCACCCGGTCGGTGTCGGCGGTGTGTACGCTGTAGGGCGGACGGAAGTACGGGGTGCCGTCCACTCCGTAGGTGTTGCGCAGGAACTCGGCGTTGCGGCCGATCTGATCGGCCACCGCGGCCACGCCGATACGGGTCAGGTATGGGTGCGACCAGGTGTGGTTGCCCAACTGGATCTGCCCGGAATCCACCAGGGGCCGCAACGCAGGGGCGTTCACAGTCCAAGAGCTGTTGACTCCGTTGACGAAGAACGTCAGCCGGGTGCCGCTGTCGCGGCAGAACTGCACGAGCGAGCCCACCACGCTGACGCTGTCTCCATCGTCGACGGTTAACGCCAATTGGTTGCCGTCTGCGGGCAGCCGGGTCAGCACGCCGGTCGGTGTAAGTACCGGCTGCGCGGGGAGCTTTTCTGGGGTCGGCTCGGCCACGGCCGGTCGTGGCGGGATGGTGGCGGTCAGGCCCGCCGCCGCGATGGCGCACAACAGTGTGCGCCGATTCATGTACTGCATGACCTGACAGTAGTTCGCAGCAGGGGGCGGATCGTGGTTTTCCTTTCTGCCACTTCGATTTCGGTGTGGGGCCAGACCCGGGCGCGTCGCTCACACATGGCGGGCACCGGCTCAGCTGTCGCGCAGAAGTGGCCGGTAGCGGCGGCCCGGCCATGGCATTGACGTAGGCACGAAAGCGGCGGTAGGAACTGCGCGACTTTGGTTACGCGGTGATCGCATCACCTGGAGGTGGTGGGCCGGATTCCTTAGACATCAGGGATTGCCGGGCCGAGGATGTATAGCTGTGTCCACCAGGGGCCGCAACGCAGGGGCGTTCACAGTCCAAGAGCTGCACCGGTTCCTGGGCCTGGACGTGGCAACTGCGGTTCAGCAACACGATAAGCCGCGGCGACGGTTTCCCGGACCGAAAGCACAACCGTGGCGAGACTGATTAACTCGCCAACCGAGCCAGTCCGCTGGTCGGCTGTCAGTCCGCAGTTGTTTCGACGGCAGTCTTAACTACCCAACCGTTCCAACGCTGTGACCTGCAGTTTCCTGTCGCAGCCAACGCGGACCAACGCAGCAAACGTCCATGTTGAGTCGTTCGCATCGAGTAGGTCAGGGATTCCTCGACTGCTCTAGCTGGCGTGACCTTCTACCGGATGGCTGGACCGCCGCCACCCGGCCTGTATCTGTCAAGGAACTGGGGCCATGGCAAGCGGGGTAGATGCTCGTCGGCCATGGTTCCGCGCGCGATGTCGGCCATCACGTCCTGGAAATGCCACTCCTCGTCGTAGGCGATGTATTCGCGCAGGGCGGCGTTTTCGGCTTCCAGTTCGGCGACGAGGCGCGTCATGTCTTCCAGGCGCGTTCGGGCCGTGTTGAGGTGAAACTCGCTACGCAGTTGATCGCGGATCCCTGTGAGCATCGCAATCCCCTTTCGCTGTCCTCCTACAGTCGCGGACCACCTGTGACGCAATCACATCCAACGCTCAGGCACTAGCGGCGAGAGTGCCAAATCGCCTCGCGACCGGTTGTCGCTAGCCTCGCTGAGCTTGAACTTGAACTCGGTCTTCTAGCTCCGCTGGGCGCTCGTCGTCCTAGCCCGGTCGCCGTCACTCACGCGACGCGGGGCTCTGACAAGTCGAAAGCCGCTCTGGCGCAGTGGATGCATGCAAGCGGTGAGCCGGCGAGCACCATCGCCGTCGCGCTGGGTGTGAGTCGTGCGACGGTACCGGGCGCTGGCTGAGCGGACGAGTGACTGAGCGACGAGCGGACCAACGGCGGCAGCACCGAGAAAGTGCGCGGATACGCCATCAGGCTGTCACCGCGCAGCTTACGATCAGAGAGCACGTACACAAGTCCCTTTCGGTACGGACCCCATACCTGCGGACGTGAGCATGCGATCCGCTTGGTGATCACCCCGAGGTGGCCGGAATGAGGGTGTCGCTACTGGACGGCTGGTTTCCCTGGGCACTGCGGATCGCGTCAGCGATCCTGGTGGTGCTCGCCACCGGGGGGCGGAATCGTCGGTGGCGCGCGCGGTGGTTGCCGATTGCTGCGGGCACCGCGGTGGCGGGGGCCATCGGGGCGTGGGTCGCTGTCTCAGCCGCGCTGGTCTTGGCCGATCCTCTACCGATCGAGGCGTGGATCTGGTTCGCGGTGCTGCTGTTCGCGGCGCTCATGCCGATCGTCGGCTGGCGCAGCGGCCGGTGGTGGCGCCGCGGAGTTGCGCCCCTCGCCGTCATCCTTAGCACCGCGACGTTGCTCAACGCCGTCAACGCCGCGATCGGCTATTACCCCACGCTCCGCGACGCCTGGCGCACGATTTCCCATGCCCCGATGCCCGCTGCGGTCGACCCCTCCCAGCTTGACACCGTTCCACCCGGAACGCCCACCGGCCGGGTCGTCGCCGTCACTATTCCGGACACCCTCAGCCACTTTCGGCACCGCCAGGAATTCGTCTACCTGCCCCCGGCCTGGTTTCGCCAGCCTCGACCACACCTGCCGGTACTGGAACTGATCGGCGGTGTCTTCGCCGCCCCGGACGACTGGATCCGCGCGGGCCACGCGGTGGAAACCGCCAACGCCTACGCTCAGCAGCACAGCGGGCTGGCACCGATCCTCGTGTTCACCGACGCCACCGGCGACGTCATCACCGACACCGAATGCGTCAACGGCACCGCTGGCAACGCCGAGGACCACCTCGTCAAGGACATCCCCGCCTACGTGGTGTCCACCTTCGACGCCGCGCCGTCGCCCCGCAACTGGGGTGTGGTCGGTTGGTCCATGGGCGGCACCTGCGCCATCGACCTGGTCATCGAGCACCCCGGCGCCTTCGACCACTTCGTCGACATCTCCGGCGATCTCGGCCCAAACCTGGGCAGCAAGCGGGACACGATCAGCAAACTATTCCACGGTAACGCCGCTGCTTGGGCCACCCATGACCCACTCACCGTGCTCGCCCACCACGGCCCCTACCACAACGTGACGGGGCTGTTCGTCTGCGGCACCGCCGAACCGGCACACGTCCGCCACGCCAGCCAACTCTCCACCGCCGCGCGGCAAGCCGGCATCCCCACCGAACTCACGATCCTGCCAGGCGACCACACGTGGAAGTTCGCCGCACAAGCCTTCGCTGCAGCCCTACCAGGGCTCGCCGCCCAACTCGACCTCGAACCGCCCTGAAAACCAATCTTGCATCCGAAGGGGACGGGTATTGCACCGACCAGACGATTGAGGGCCCGGGACAGCCCGTCCCCTTCCTCGGTCAGATCCGACTTCGGAGTGTCGTTTGTCACGACGTTGTCACAACCCAGGCAAGACCCACCGGTCAAACCCCTCAGACGGTAGTGGACTGGGATGGATTTCTATGGCCGAATTTACCGAGGTCACAACCGAATTCGCGACCTTGCACCCACACCCCGGTGGACGCCGACAAACCCTTGCAAACGGGTCGAATCGACTTCCCAAGCTGAATACCCGGGTTCGATTCCCGTCATCGGCTCCATTGTGATGTCTCGGGACATCGTTGGCAGATGTCCTGGGACATAGTTTGCAGTCAACACCGGTTTTTTGGGCTTCTTCCGCAGGGAACGCCGTACCGGTCGTCCGCCCCCCGGCACGATCGACCCGCCAATTAGTTTGGCTGGCCAGCCCCCGGCGCCACCACCAACCGCGCAGCGTTCACCCCCTGACCCCGGAGCTACCGTGATCCTCGGCGGCCAGGAACTTAGAACTGCGTCGAAACCGCCGTTGTGCTCCTGGAAGAACGGTAAGGCCGACCTCATTGTGGAGGCGCCCAACGGCAGCAACGATTCCGTGGCGCAAGTGACGGACTTGTATGGGAACCAAGTAGGCGGATATGTCAGCATTAGCGTCGACGACTTGCTCTACCGATTCGACGATTGGTCCAAGACATCTATCTCACCCGAAGTCAACGCTTCGGTCATCCAAAAGTGTAGGAAGTCCTATACCGTCACCGGAATAGCGGCCGCTTGGAACAGATCAACGTCGAGCTACGTGTTGCAGCCCTACGAGATCGATGTCACCTGTCCCTAGTGTCCGCAACTATCTTCTCGCGCAACCAGCCCCAGCTAGCAGCGATCCACAGCGCAACCGGTGGTGCCTTGGCGGTAGCCCTCGTTCCAGATCAAGAACGCCAGCGGCGTCAGATTAAAGATCACGTCGGTGATACGTGTCCAGGTCGCGTCGCTGGCCACTCGGTCGATCAGTCCGGCGATCACTCCAGAGATCACGGCGACGATCATCAACAGTATGTAGTCGATGAGGTAGGCGCCGACGCGCCTGATCCAGGAGGCATAGGCCTCCGTCGGCAGGTCATCGACCGGTTGGCCTGGGGGCGGCGGCCACCCCGCGCCCGGCGAAGGCGGTTGTTCGGTCATTGGCCGAGCCTTCTACTGACGAGGCTAGTTAGCTGGGTATGACGATGACCCTAGCTGCCCATGCCACGCGACATGGCCAAATACCAGTTCGGCCCACCACTCCCAGCGCTCATGGGCATTAAGAGGTACCTGACCGGCTCACCGGATCCGGTGGTTGCGCTGCAATCGCGACGGCATTCGGCCGCCACGCGGTCACCCTGATCTGGCGAGCGCGAATCGCCTATGCACGTCCTGGCGACGGGATTGTCGTCGTGGGTATCGACCGGCTTGGTCGCAACGCCGCCGAGGTTAGGGTGACGATTCGCGAACTCGGAGAACGCAACATCGTCCTCCGCTCGCTGCGTGAAGGCATCGACACCTCGAACGCGACGGGGCGAATGGTGGCCGGCGTCCTGGCCAGCTTGGCTGAGCTTGAACTTGGGCTAGGCCGCGAGCGCCGCACAACAGCGCGCGAGGCACGTCGGGCACGCGGACAGCACATTGGACGGTCGAAGGTGCTTGACATAAAGAAAGCCGCTCTGGCGCAACGGATGCACGCTAGTGGCGAGTCGGCAAGCACAATCGCAGCGACGCTAGCTGTGAGTCGTGCCACCGTCTA
This sequence comes from uncultured Actinomycetota bacterium, assembly GCA_963744085.1. Lineage (GTDB taxonomy): Bacteria > Actinomycetota > Actinomycetes > Mycobacteriales > Mycobacteriaceae > Mycobacterium. Next base: position 18,717 of record CAVUSK010000001.1, on the reverse strand, counting down.
TCGCGTGCTCGCAGAACGGAACAACGAAACCGACTCCGGTTAACTCAACCTGGGTTGTCGTTCACTGCTTGGTGGCCTCGAAGGTTTCGCTGCAGGAGCCGGCGCGATTTGTGCCGTCGCGGATGACGGTGCGGCCGCCTTCGGCGGCGAAGACACCCCGCATCGTGTCGCGGCCTCCTACGCCGCTGACCTGGAATGATCCGTCGGCGTTCAGGGTGCCGGTGAAAGTGGCCCCACCTTCAATAACCATGGTCAGCGTGTTGCCTTGATGGGTCACGGTGAAGGACCGGGCAACGCGTCCTGGGCAGGTGGCGGTGAGCAGGTGCGACAGGTAGGTGCCGTCGATATCGAGTTGGTTCCCTTGTCCGGCCGTGGGCGTGGTGGGTGCGGGCAGGGGTGGCGCGACGGGTTGGCTGTGCGGGGTGTCGTCGGCGCCGGTGGTGCCTGCGGGCCGGTTGAAGGGTTGGCCGGTGACGACGTCGACGAGAACGAAGACCGTGATGGTCGCGGTGCTGGGTTGGACCGCGGCCAGGGCTGCGGGGTTGTAGCCGGGCCAGGGGGTGCCGACGGGTTTGGGTTCGCCGGTCAGGGCGACCGGCGCGGTCAGCGGGTTGCCGCAGTAGCAGCGGGCGCGGGGAACCCCGTGGGCGTCGACGAACACGGCGGTGCCCGCTTGGAAGACCGATTGCAGGGTGGTGGGGTGGGTTCCGTCGAATCCGTGGTTGGTGACCCGGGTGTCCAGCCGCAGCAGCACGGGGGTGAGCTCGCGCAGGTAGGTGGGGATGTCGGCGGCGGTGAGAGCGGCGTCCGCCGCTCCAGAACACCGTGGAGTCGGCGTTGAGGGCTTCGACGAAGGCACCGGCCTGGGCCGGGTGCGTGCCCAGGAAGCTGATCATCTTGTCGCGGTCGCATTCGGCGTTGTTGAGCGTGCCGCCGTAGAGGCCGTCACGGTCACCGGGCAGCGGCTGGGTCACCACGGTGGTGCCGTCGCCATGTGGCTGCAGAGTGGGCGGGGGCTGCGTGTCGGTCGGCGGCGGCGAGGCTGCGGGCGGCATGAACGAGTTCACGCCGGGGTCGGTGGCCGCGGTGAGCACCAACTCCGCGGCGGTCGCCTTGGGGGACAGGACATTACGTAGCAGCACCACACCGACACCTGCGGCCGCGACGAGCAGGACCACCAGCAACGCGATCAACCACCTGCGCCGCGACCCGGTCGCCGCGGGGTGTCAGTGGCCTGGTGTGGTGGTCCCGGTGGTGGCAGGCACAGGCGCGGCCCCGGTGGCGGCCAGTTGGGTGTCTTGGTCGTGGATGGCGGCGGGGTGGTCGGGCTGGCACGATGGCGGCACCGGCACGGTCGGCCCCGGCCCGGACAGCGGCATCGTGGTCGCCTCGCGGCCCGCGCGCGCCAACTCCACCGCGCTGGCATACCGCTGGTCGGGGTTCTTGGCCATCCCCGTCGCGATGACATCGTCCATCGCTGTGGGAACGCCGTCGCTTACCTCTGATGGACGTGGCGGCGGCTGCGTCATGTGCGCCACCGCGATCTGCTCAAGGGTCTGACCGGGAAACGGCAACTGACCGGTCAGCGACTCATACAGCACACACGCCAACGCATAGATGTCGGCGCGCGCGTCGGCCGTGCCGCCCTGGAACCGCTCGGGTGCCATGTAGGACCAGGTCCCGATCGTTGCGCCGGTGTTCGTCAGCCCGGTCTCCCCGGCGGCACGCGCGATCCCGAAATCGATCAGATATGCAAAGTCGTTGTCGTCGACCAAAATGTTGGACGGCTTGACATCCCGATGCACCAACCCCACCGCATGCGCGGCATACAGCGCCTGGGCCACCTGCTCGACGATCGCACCGCCCGCTCCGGGGCCAGCGGACCGTCGGCCAGCACGGTCTGCAGGTCGCGGCCCTCGATCAGCCGCATATCCACAAACAGCCGCCCGTCGATCTCCCCGTAGGTATGAATCGGCACCACATGCGGCTCGTTGAGCTGGGCCGCCGCGTGGGCCTCACGGCGGAACCGCTGCTGAAACACGCTGTCCTGGGCGAAGTTCGCCGGCAACACCTTCAGCGCCACGACGCGATCGGTGACGGTGTCATAGGCCCGCCACACCTCGCCCATTCCGCCGCGGCCCAGCAACTCGATCAGCCGGTACTGCCCGAACGGAGTCCCGTCCACATCAGCCTCCCGGCAACTGCGGTTCAGCAGCAACGATAAGCCGGTAAGACCGTCCGCGGACCGGAAACCGCCGTGACAGGGATTGGCTCGGCAAACGCCCCCGCCGGTCCGCAGTCAGTCCGCAGTAGCTTCGACGACATCCGCGTGTAGCCAACCGTTCCAACGCAGTGACCTGCAATTTTCCATCACAGCCAACGCGGTCAGCCGCACCAAACACACAGTTTGACTCGTTCGCATCGAGTAGGTCAGGGTCATTCGATCCGTCGACCGAGGGCGCTTGACAAGTCGAACGCCGCCCTGGCGCAGCGAATGCACGCCAGCGGAGAGCCGGCCAGCACTATTGCTACGGCACTCGATGTAAGTCGGGCAACGGTTTACCGCGTTCTGGCGGCATCGCCGGGAGCAGACCGATGAACATTGCCGCCGTTCATCAGTCGAATGCCGGTGAAACGAACTTCCGCACAATTTCGTGTTCGGTTTCCTTGTTGCCAATCGGCAGGTAGGCCAGCGATAACACCACGTGGACGATCCATAGCGCCGCTTGTGGGTCGTAGTCGGTTAGTCCGGTGAGTTCGGCGGCGAGGCGGCTAAGCACTGGTGATGAGTGCAGGTCGCTCAGTTCAGGTCCCTTCATCGAACTCATCAGCAGTCGCCGCATCGGGTCGGACCTGATCTGTTCGAGTGCGACGGTGATTGCAGTGACGACCCGCTCTGAGCCACTGAGACCGTCGACTGCGTGCCGAACGGTGTCAATGATGCGACGCGGGCGGATCCGCGAGGTCATCTGGGTTGAGGTTGAGCGAGCCTGCCGGCGCCTGGCTCCTCTAGAGTATTGGCCGTGCTGACCTGGATCGCACCGCTCGTCGTCGTCGTGATGGCCACGGCGGCGATAACTGTGAAGCTGCTTGTGCGCCGCCGCGCGCCCATCGGCGGCTGGTTCACCGACTCGCCCCGTAGCGCCGGCTCGTTGTCGGTGATCGGCACGATGTTCGCGGTCGTGCTCGGGTTCGTGATCTTGCTGGCGCTCCAGAGCTATCAGCGCGCGCGGGAGGGGTCGAGCGTCGAGGCCATCGCCGTCAGGGAACTCCACTTCATCGCTGGGGTGTTCCAGGCACCCTCAAGCGATCGTCTGCGGGGCGGGCTGGTCTGCTACGCGCGCGCCGTCAGCGAGGACGAATGGCCCGCGATGAGGGAGGGACGCTCCAGCGAGCTGGTGCAGTCCTGGATCGCCGAACTGGACGGGGAGTTCGCGATCGCCGACCCCCACGGCGCGCGGCAGGAGGCGGCCTACGCGCAGTGGTTCGATGAGGAGGCGCAGCGCCGCGAAGGTCGTCGCGAGCGCCTCGCCGAGGCGACCCCGTTCGTGCCGCTCCCGCTGTGGTTCGTGCTGGGCATCGGCGGTTCGCTCACGATCGCCTACATGTGCGCCCAAGCCGACCGGCGCGAGGGGGTCCTTATCCAGTCGATACCGATCGGCTTCGTCACCGCTCTCGTGACCGCGGGCCTGCTAGTGGTCCTGTTCCTCGACTACCCGTACTCAGGCGAGACCGGCAGCATCGTGCCGACCGAGATGCGCCGGACGCTCGCGCTCATTGATCACGGGAGCGCCGCGCCGTGCGATGAGCGCGGCATCCCCCGTTCGACCTGACGAACATGTCGATCATCGGCACCGTCTTCGATGTCACCACACCAGACACGCGAAGCGCCGAGCTCCGGAAGCGCTCTTCCGTGAAAACACCCTGGAATGGGCCCTAGTCTTCGACCGCAAACCTGCCAGCCAACTAATCAGCACCTGGCTTTGCGTCGCCCTGCTTTTTCAGCGTCTCGCTCGCGCTGCTAACGACGCTTCGTATGAACTCGTACTGCGTCTTGACGAGCTTGTCCGCCATATCCAGGGCAGCGTCGATGACGGTATTGCGTCTCGACGGGTGGTCGTCGCCGTGCGCGGGCATCGACTCATCGACAGCGCCAACGAACTTGCGCACGGCATCGATCGCGGTCCGTTGCCCGGATTCGACCGACTTGAGCACTTCGTCGGACAGGCCTGCTGCTCGTTCCGTCAGATCTGACGCTCGTTCCGCCGCGGTCTTCTTCTCGGTGCTCTCTGCCATGATCGCGCTCCTCAAGGATTGAATGCAGACGCGAGTCTTGAATGACTCGGCATCAAGAATGCGCTCAGACCTCGGCGTTCTATAGGGCCGATGGTCCTTCTCCACCTGGTGTGGAAACGACCTCGGGGGAAGCGACGCTAAGCCTAGAGACATATTGGAAGCGGTCGGTGCGGCATGGCCGGCTGGTGGCGGTGAGGACGATGAGTCGCCGGTCGCGGGGTAGGGGTTCACCCGACGCTGGGTGATGCGGTCGACGGGCGGTTATCGTAGCTGTGTGGCGAACCTGTGGCGTGGTAGGTCGTCGGCAACGAACTAGCCGCGCGGCTCATCGTGAGGTGGGTTAGTCTTCGGCGTTCGCTGCAGTCTGTCGAGGATCGACCTGTGATCGGTGGTGCTGGCCAGAGCATGGCGGCGACGGTTTCGAGTCGCTCGCGGACGTGTTGAGCGTCGGCTGAGCGAAGATAGCGCGGACCGTACGAGGGCTTTCGGTGGAATGACCACCGCCGCCCATTTGAATAGATCAATGTCGTCGTTCACTCGTTCAGTACGTCGAGATTTCTTCCTCAGCGGGTAGAGTCCCGGTCACCTGAAAGACGACCCGCCTGCCTACCTCGACGGCGTGATCGGCGAAGCGCTCGTAGAAGCGGCCCAACAGCGCCAGGTCGACAGCGGCGGAGACTCCGTGCTTCCACCCGTTGTGATCCATCAGCATGGTGAACAGCTGCCGGTGCAGGTTATCCATCGCGTCATCTTCTTCGCGGAGGCGAGAAGCCTTCTCAGGATCGCGGGACAGCAGCACTTGCTGTGCGCCGTTGCTCAATTCAACTGCCACCCTGCCCATTTCAGAGAAGCAGCCGTTTACTTCCTCGGGCAGCGCATGCTGCGGGTGCCGCCGCCGGGCGATCTTGGCCACATGTACGGCCAACGCGCCCATGCGCTCCACGTCGGCGACAATCTGAACGGAGCCGAAAATGGCGCGCAGTTCACTGGCCACCGGCTGCTGCAGCGCCAGCAGCGCGAAGGCGTCCTCTTCGGTGCGGGTGCTCATCGCCACGATCTGCTCATGGTCGGTGATCACCTGCTCAGCCAAGCCAAGATCAGCCTGCAGCAGGGCTTGAGTTGCACGTTTCATCGCCACCCCAGCCAGCCCGCACATCTCGCCTAGCTGTGTGGTGAGTGCAGCTAACTGCTCATGGTAGACGGTCCGCATGGCTAGGGCCTTCCGTTACTCGTCGCCTACATCACCGGTAATTGCGCGCTGCCGGGCGACCTCATCGCCCCAACAAACTGTCCCGGTGGTCGACCCGCGTTTTGTCGAAGATGCAGCCGAGTATTCCCGCCGTGTCTGGCGATCAACAGACAATTCACCAGAAAAATGCACGTGGCGTCTCCGCGTAATACCCATCGGATTTACCCGTCGGCGTCGTTTTGGTTGAGCCAGTGGCGGGTAGCTGCCGGGGTGATGGCTGCGGGACACGGCGGTCAGGTCTTAGTAGCCGACTCAACGGCTGTTCTGCTCGGCGGGGTTGATCTCGTCGATCTAGGGCCGCGACGGTTGCGCGACCTACCGACGGCGGTTGGGGTGTTTCTGGTCCAAGCGCCGGGCCTGCGCACGGACTTTCCGCCGTTGCGGGCGCTTCATGTAAGTCCGGGGAACCTGCGCCCTCAGACCACCAGCTTCATCGGGCGCGAGTCCGAGGTCGCTGAGCTGCAAGCCGCGGTCAAGACGCATCGATTGGTGACGCTGACCGGAGTGGGTGGGGTCGGCAAGACCCGCCTCGCCTTGGAAGTCGCGTCGCAACTCAGCGATGAGTTCCCCGACGGCGTGTGGGTTTTCGAACTCGCAGCGGTCACCGATCCGGCAGCGGTGCCCGACGCAGTGGCATCAGTGCTCGGGATTACCCAGCAGCCAGGCAAGACCGTCAGCGAGTCGGTGGCCGCTGCCCTGGAAGGCAGAGTCCGGCTGTTGGTGCTCGACAACTGCGAGCACGTTCTCGACGCTGCCGCCGACCTGATCGAAGCCATACTCGGGCACTCGGCGACCGTCCGAGTCCTCGCCACCAGCCGTGAAGGGATTAGGGGTCGCCGACGAGCAGGTGTGGCCGGTGCGCTCTCTGGATGCGGCAGCGGGAATCGGCTCTGCGGCGGCGAGCCTGTTCGTCGAACGCGCTCAAGGTATTGCGCCGGGCTTCTCGATGGTCGACGGCGATGAAGCTGCCGCAGTCACCGAGATTTGTCAGCGCCTGGACGGGATTCCCTTGGCCATCGAACTGGCCGCCTCGCGGATGGCGTCGATGACCGCCAGTGAAATGCGTGATCGCCTTGATCAGCGGTTCCGACTGCTGGTCGGGTCACGGCGCGGCCTGGAACGCCACCACACGCTGCGCCACGCGGTGGCGTGGTCCTACGACCTTCTCGACGACACCGAAAAGACAGTGCTAGACCGCTGTTCGGTCTTCGCGGGCGGATTTGACCTCCAAAGCGCCTGCGCGATAGCCGGATCAGACGACCTCGACGAGTACGCCATCCTCGAGGTACTCGACGCTCTTGTGCGCAAGTCGCTGCTGATCGCCGACCGATCTTCAGGGCGGACTCGGTTTTCAATGTTGGAGACGATCCGCCAGTTCGTTGAGGAGCAACTCGTCGCCCGTGGTGTGGCTGAGGAGGTTCGTGCCGCCCATGCCCGGTACTTCGCCGGACGCGAAACCGACATCCTGGCTTTGTGGGACAGTCCCCACAACGACAGGCTTACGACTGGTTTGCAACTGAGTTGGCCAACCTGCGCACCGCATTCCGGTGGGCCGCCGACCGTAACGACCTCGATGTCGCCGCCAGCATCGCCACCTACCGGGCTTCATCGGCCTGGTAACTGAAAAATATGAGCCGACCGGCTGGGCCGAAGAACTCATCGAACCCGCCCGCACCGCCGACCACCCACGGCTTGCGGAGGTGTATGCGGTCGCATCGCTGTGCTACCTGACCGGACGGATGAATGACGGTGTCCGCTACACCGATGCCGCCCAAATCGTTCTGACACGGCGTCGCGATGCTCTGCCATCCCACCTCGACGGCATGATTGGCGGCGCGTACATGTCTAGCGGCCATCCCGAACGGTGGATCGAGTGGTGCCGCGCCCAACTCCAACACGGCCCCGACACCAACGTCCTCATCCGGACTTGCCTGGTTTTCGGCTTGGTGAACGCCGGTTCCGGCGAGGAGGCAATGGCTGCCACGAACGGTCTCATCGAGGCTGCCGAGGCAACGGCAAACCCTTTCACGCTCACGTTCGCGCTCTACGCCGACGGCTTCGCCTTCCGCGACACAGATCCCACCCGCGCACTCGACGCCTTCCGCCGGGGCCTGCTGATCGCTCAAGAAAGCGGCAACCGGTTGTCCGAAACGCAATTGGTGCTCAATCTCGGTCGCCTCGAAGCCGAGCACGGCGACATTGAATCCGCGTTCGATCACCTCAGTCAGGCGATCCGCAACACGCACGATTCCGGTGACATCACGAACTTCAAGAACCCGTTGGCTGCCCTTGCCGCTTTGTTCGACCGACTCGGACGCTACGAACCGGCGGCCAGGATAGCCGGTTTCGCCCCTAGCCCGCTTACCACGCTAGCAATCCCCGAACTCAACACCGCGATCACCCACCTCCGCGACGTCCTCGGCGACCAAACCTACGAATCGCTCGCCCGCAAGGGTGAGACGATGACCACCGCAGAGATGGTGACGTACGCATACGACCAAATCGACCAGGCCCGAACAGAACTGAACGCAGTCTCGAAGTGAATGCCGACCACCTGACCACCTTGCCCGGCAGGCGAATATGTGTGGCCAAATCCCGCATCTACGAGGCGACGGCGAACAGGTTCCATTCGCCGGGAACGCCTTTGAGCGCGTGAGCGCCGCGCTCCTCGAACTCAAGCCCTGAGCCGATCACGAGGTCGCGCAACGTGCTTGAAACGAGCACGTCGTTCGCCCCGGCGAGTGCGCTCACCCGCGCACCGATGTGCACGCCGATCCCACCAATGTCATCGCCGCGGACCTCGCACTCGCCGGTGTGCAATCCGGCGCGCACCTCGATGCCGAGCGCCTGAACCGCGTCGCGGATCGACATCGCGCAGCGGATCGCTCGCTGCGGACCGTCGAACATCGCCAGGAAGCCGTCTCCCGATGTGTTCACCTCACGGCCTCGGAAGCGAGCAAGCTGCGACCGCACGATGGCGTCGTGTGCGTCGAGCATCGCATGCCAGTCGCGGTCGCCGATCTCCGCCGCTCGGCGCGTCGAGTCCACGATGTCGGTGAAAAGCACCGTGGCGAGAACCCGATCATCGGGCACTTCTGCCTGCTCGCCGGTGAGGAACTCGGCGATCTCCTGGAAGGACGAGCGCCACGGTTCAACGATGTGGGACCAGTTGCGGCCCGGCACCTCAACATATTTCGCGTCGGGTATGTGCTCGGCGATGTACTTGCCCTTCGCGGATGGGACGAACACCTTCGGAGTGCTGGACGACAAGAGTCGGCACACGGACGGTCGGAAGGACCGCCCGCACGTCCAGTTCGGACAAGAGAGGCGTCACCAGAGCTAGCGTCCTTGGGCTGGCCGCCAGGCGTTCCAGCCGCGCCCACGCTGTCCGGATCTCCTCGTTCCACGGCATCTCCGGATTGAGCAGATGTTTGGGAGGTTAGCAAGGTCAGGAAGGTTAAGGAAGTAAGCAAGGTGGAGGAGGTAACAATTATCTATTCCCGCCCTGCCACCCTGAAATCCTATATATAAGAGTCAAATTCGCTTGTCAAGTAGCCCAATCATCCAACTCCGGGTGCACAATCGCGACATGCTCAACGATCTGCTCACGAGCGCCGTCAATGCCGCAGAGTTGGCCGGTGCCAGATGCGTCGGCTCGCACCAACTCTGGGCTACGACTACGCCACCAATGCCGCTGCCCGACTGCGCAAGACGGAGTGCCCCGTAATCTCAGAGTGTCGTGCCTGGCTTGTTTCCCTCGCCCCCACCGACAGACCAAGGCGTTGTGTCATCACAAGTATCGTTCTTACGTGAAGCGCGAAGGCAGGAGCCGCCACAATTGAGCAAAGACATTCCAATCCGAGGGGCGCAGCGCAAACGGCTAACCATGCCCCAAACGCCGAAACCATCGCGCCTGGCGAGTCGCTAAAGCCAACTTCAAAGAAGAATGCAAGACACGCGGCTTGTCATGCTGGCTGTGCGGACAGCCCATAGACTACGCCGCACAACCGTTGTCACCAAACAGGTCTGAAACAGACCACGCCATACCTGTCGCAGTGCGCCCAGACCGAGCGTTCGAGCGGAACAACCTGCGGCCCAGCCACCTGCGGTGCAACCGAGCCCGAGGAGCCAAACCGCCCCCAAGGCGAATGGGTTCGCCCGACGTGGTAGTGATCCGCGTGCGCCAAATGTCCCGCCTGCCAACTGACCCGCCTGCCCAACCATAGGCAGCTAACCCACTCCCCGCACGTGACCACAGGGCAGGGGGGTTGCGATGCATGCAGGCAGACGGATGGCCCGCTGCTCGGCAGCCCGTTTTTTCTCAGATGGGTTCTCCGGTAATTTTGCTAACGTCGTCCTGGGAATTACACGATGGGCCAGTAAGATTGATGCCATGTCGACATCGAGCGAGCTGCGCACGCTGATGCGTGAGGCCGAGAGCGTCAAGGCTTCTGGTACCGAGCCGACGCCGGCGCAGAAGAAGCTGCTGCGGACGAAACGCCGAGATGTACAGCGTGCGCGGTGACTTCGACGGGCACGGGACGCGGGCCGCGTATGGTCACGGTTGCCGATGTTTGGCTTGCACTCAGGCGAATTCGGCATATCAAAGACATTATCGAGCTGCCAAACTGACCGGCGTCGACGTGCGCGTGTCCAGGCGGGAGGATAGGGTTCCCGGTGACGTGGTGGTGTTTCCGACTGTCGCCGATATGAAGTCTCCGAAGTCGAAACGCATCGACCAACTGAGTCATTTGACTAGATCAAGTTCGGATAGTGTTGGCTCGGTAGAGCAGGCGGTGCTAGATGAGACCGCACCGCTAACCAAGGCTGCCGAGCGGCCCGCTACGGTGGCCGGCGCGCGCGTGATGGCCCGCATTCTTGACGACAATGCTCTGGTGGCGATGCATCCGCAGGCCGCGCGCCAGCTCCAGGTCATCCTGAATGAATTGCATTCCCATACAAAGAGAAAGTCAAAGGGCAGGCTTGCGGCGGTGCAACAGATGACCAGGGTCAAGAGGCCCGTGCCCCAGTGCTAAGCGGGCTATAACGTTGAAACCCTCAAGGCTAAGTTAGACACATGGGCACTGCCCACTGGGATGGAGTTTCGCCGCGCCGACGTCGGCGCCATGCGCTGGAAGCGCCTCCGCACGCTGTCGTCACGTACCTACGTGTCTCGACATCGGAACAGGCAGTGTCCGGGTTAGGTATCGATGCACGGGGCGATGGTCCAAGATGTGGTTGCCGCTGCGAAACTTGCCGCGCGGCCGTGTGGCGGTGCAGCATTCTCGTCAGCCGACGCGGGTCACGCGTTTCAATTGCAGCGGCCACATGCCGGTGCACTGGGCCCTGGGACGCCCACAACATCGTGATTGGCTGACTTGGCACGAAGATTGCCGCTACCGTGTCGGCTTTGCCGTGGGCAGCCTGCGGTGTTCGATCACGTCGCGTACCCCGGCCGGCCCGAGCATCCCCTGGCGGAATGCCTGCGGCGGATAGCCCATCAGGTTCGCATCGGTGGGGCCGCACGGTCGCTGAGCGGGAAGCGGGACAGCGGACCTAGCCCGCCGACGTAGTAGCCGGCAGTGGCGACCTTCCGCAGTTCTTCACCGCCGTCGCCGAGTTTGCGCACCATCTCGAATTCGCCGTCGTCTATGACGTAGATGACGCAGGCCGCCGCGACCGCGGGTTCCTCAGCAACCGCCGACGTGCGCCGTTGGCCGCCGTCGCGCGGTCCCGGCGGATTACCTCCAAATGCGACCCATCCAAGCCGAGCGCGCCGCCGAATGACTTTCAAAGCAAGAGCAAGGTGGCATCCCCAGCACCGACCTGGAGGGCAGGAACCATGACGATCGTCTTACGGGCATCGGCTACCACGGCCGACGGCACCGGGCGAGAGGCTGCGGTCGGGTTCAGCGAGCAACCAGGCCAATTTCGATGAAGCCCGCCGACGCCGAGTGCACGATTGGCCCGGCAGGCCCGCGGACAGCGGGTAGCCGGGTGGTCGACTACGTCGTCGACTACCTGACGGCCGCGGGAATCGGCCACGTCTTCGGTGTGCACGGGGCGAACATCGAGGATCTCTACGATGCGGCTTTCTTCTGCCCGGACATCACTGCGGTGCTGGCCAAGCACGAGTTCTCCGCGGCGACGATGGCCGACGGTTACAGCCGCGCCACTGCGCGCCTAGGCGTGGTGGCGGCCACTTCGGGTGGCGGCGCGCTGAACCTGGTCGCCGGACTGGGTGAGTCGTACGCCAGTCGCGTTCCGGTGCTCGCACTGGTCGGCCAATCGCCGACCGCACTGGATGGGCGCGGCGCCTTTCAGGACACCAGCGGCCGCAACGGCTCGCTCAACGCCGAGGCCGTATTCTCGGCCGTTTCGGTGTACTGCCGGCGGATCGTCAACCCGGACCACATCCTGACCGCGTTGCCCGAGGCGGTGGCAGCGGCCCGTGATGGCGGTCCCGCGGTGCTGCTGCTGCCCAAGGATGTTCAGCAGGCCACAGTCCAGACCAGCGGCGCGTTGATCGTGGACGGACAACGGCACTGTCCCGAAGATCCTTATCCGATCTTGCGGGCGCTACACGGCGCCTCGGGACCGGTGACCATCATCGCCGGTGAGCAGGTGGCCCGTGACGATGCCCGTGACGAGCTTGAGCAACTGCGCGCGGCGCTGCACGCCCGGGTCGCGACGGTGCCCGACGCCAAGGACGTCATCCATCCATCGACCCTGAGGGCGTCAGCGTCGCTGGGCGTGACCGGGGTGATGGGCCATCCTGGGGTCGCCGACACAATCCGCAGCGGTGCGGTGTGCCTGCTGGTGGGCACCCGCTTGTCGGTCACCGCCCGCGCTGGTCTGGATGCGGCGCTGCGCGAGACGTGCACCCTGTCGATCGGGTCCGCCCCTCCGTATCTGCCGTGTATCCACGTGCACACCAACGACCTTCGGGCGTCGTTGGCTGAGCTGACACGCAGGCTCACGAACTGGCCGCCGCAGGCACTGCGCGCCGTCGACCCGATGACCCGCACGGAGTTGAGGCCGCCCACCCATCGCGGACCGGGCATCCGGTACCGCGACGCGATCACCGCGCTCGATGCGGTGCTGCCCGACGATGCGGGCATTGTCGTCGACGCGGGCAATTCCGGTGCGGCGGCGATCCACCATCTGCCCGCCCGGCGCGCAGGCCGCTTCGTGGTGGCGCTCGGGATGGGGGGCATGGGCTACAGCTTCGGCGCCGGCATCGGCATGGCGTTCGCTAGGCGTCGGCGCACCGTCATCGTGGCCGGCGACGGGTCGTTTTTCATGCACGGCCTCGAGTTGCACACCGCCATCCAATACCGGCTGCCAGTCACGCTGGTGTTGTTCAACAACAACGCCCACGCCATGTGCGTGACCCGCGAAAAGCTGTTCTACGACGGCATCTACAGCTACAACCGGTTCACGCCCAGCAGTCTCGGCGCCGGGCTGGCCGCGATGTTCCCCGGCTTGCCCGCAGTCGACGTCACCGACATCGACGCGCTGGCGCCGGCTCTGCGCGACGCGCTGGAAGCCGACGGCCCGTCGGTGGTGAGCATCGAGTGCTCAGCTGACGAAATCCCGCCGTTCGCACCGTTTCTCGACTGGCAACCGTCTAATCACCACCAACCTGTTTCAACCCACTACCAGGAGGACTCCGATGTCGCTGCCCGCACTTGAGGATATCGCCGCCCACCGGCTCGACCGAGACGGCATGACCGGCCCGATCGAGGGCGTGATCCGCATCGAAACCTCACCGCGGGAGAAGGCGACGCCGATCATCATGGAGATGATGCGGTCGGTGTATCCGCACGACGAGGTGTTCGGCCAGTACTGCACGGTAAGCGATTACATCGACTGCCCTACCGACGAGCTCTACGAGTACCTTGCCGACACCCGCAGCCTGGAGGAGTGGACCTACAGTCTGCGTGGGTTCACCCCCACCGACGAACCCGGGCTGTGGTTGGCCCACGACCGGCTGGGCTCGGAGACCGAAATCTACACCCGCACGGTGGCCCAGCCCGAGGCGGGCACCGTCGACTATCACTGCGCTTGGGACCAGGGCAAGCACCTATGGATGATCTATCTGATGCGCGTGATCGACGCGCAGGTTGTCCTCGACAAGCCCGGGTCGGTGGTGTTGTGGACCAACTGTCACCACCCCTTCTACGACAACAACCCGTACCCCGAAGCCGCGCCGCCGCAGCGACCGGTGTGGGTGGGCGACTTCTGGGACATGTTCGGCGCCGGCCACCGCCTCGAGCTGCTGAACCTCAAAGCAATCGCCGAATACCGCCACCGCAACGGGCTGCCCGTCAAGCCCGACTGGATGAGATGAGCACCGCCATGACTGTCAGCCTGATCGACGTCTCCACCTATCTGCCCGGTGATCCCGTGCCGGCGGACTACTACGCGCAGTTCGCCGACTCCGACGAGCTGCGCGACAATCTCATGTTCCGCGCCCCGAAATACCGCCACCACGTCGCCGCGGACGAGACAGCGATCGACATGGTCGAGCGCGCCGCCGCCGGTGTGGTGGACCGCCACGGCCGCGACGCCCTTGCCGACGTCGACGTGCTGATCACCCACACCCAGATGCCCGACATGCCGTTCTACGGCGGCGGTGGCGCGATGGCCCACCGGCTGGGCATGAAACCCAGCTGGGTGGTCGACCTGCACAACGGTGGCTGCGCGGCGTTCGTGCTTGGCCTGAAGATAGCGGCCAGTCTGCTGAACAGCGGGCAGGGTCGCTCCGCGTTGATCGCGGTGGCACAAAACGCCGCGGGGCAGATTTTCGACCAACCCACGGTGCGTCGGAAGGCCCAAGCCGCGGTGCCCGGCGACGGAGCCGCGGTGGGCCTCGTCACGGTGTCAGATCAGTCGCCGATCCTGGACGTGGAGTGCCGCACCTACGGCGAGTACGCGGGCGACATGACCATCGCGGTTGACCCGCCACGTAAGTGGTGGCAGCCCGGGCCTGGCGAGGGTTACATCGGATTCACCGAAAGCAAGATCACCAAGGTGCTGGCGCGCGGCAACCGTCAGGTGCCCGAAGTCGCCTATGCGGTATGTGACCGGATTCGGTTGCAACCTAAAGACATCGACTTGTTGGTCACCAACCAGCCGAACCGGGTGTTCCTGCGGAACTGGCGCGAGGCCCTGGAGCTGCCCAAGGAAAAGCATCGCGACACCTTCGACGAATGCGGCAACCTGTTCGCCGCGGGTATTCCGGTCAACCTCGACCGCGCCATCACCGACGGCCAGCTCAAGAAGGGCGACGTCGTGATGATGGCAGCCTTCGCCCACGCCGGTGACTTCGCCGGTGCCGCCGCGGTGAGGTGGGGCGGCCGATGACCGTCGCGTTGCCATCCGGCCACTCACACTGCGGTCTGCCGCTGCGGCTCCCCGACGCCGAAGACCCGCTCGCCCTGGAACTGAACGAGAGCCCCTTCTCGCCACTGCCGACGGTCCGCGCCGCTATGGTCCGGGCCGTCGACTCAGCCAACCGCTATCCGGAATTCCTGCCGGAACGGTTCCGTCGGCTGATCGCCGAGCATCTCGGTGTCGCGGAAGAACAGATCATCGTCGGCGCGGGCGCTACCGGCGTCATCATGCAGGTTCTGCAAGCACTGACCTGTCCCGGTGACCGGATCGTCATGGCGTCACCAACTTTTGACGGTTATCCGATCTTCGCGCAAATGGCTCGGCTCCGACCGGTCACGGTGCCATTGGACGAGCGTGGCCATCACGACCTCGACGCCATGGCCGACGCCGCCACCGACGCCCAAGTAGTGGTGGTGTGCCGGCCGCACAACCCTACCGGCACGGTGGCACCGGCCGAGGACCTCGAACGCTTCCTGCGACGCATTGGTTCCAGCACCGTGGCGCTGCTCGACGAGGCGTACATCGAGTTCGTGTCGCCGCGACACCGCATCCACCCCGAATTCTTATTGCGACGCTTCCCGAACGTCGTTGTCGTGCGCACCTTCTCAAAAGCCTACGGGCTGGCCGGCATAAGGACCGGGTACGGCATCTGCTCGTCAGGCATGGGCCGCACACTGTGGTCGATGCAGTTGCCGTTCGGCGCCACCGTCACCAGCCTGGCCGCGGTGGCGGCGTCGTTCGACGCCGAAGCGCAACTGCGGCACCGGATTGGGCTGATCACGGCAGAACGCGACTATCTACGCTCGCGGCTTTGGGAGATGGGCATCTGGAGCGCCGACACCCACGCCAACTTCGTCTATCTCCCTGCAAAAGGGCAACTTTGGCCTGAGGTGTTCGACGGCACCGGCCCGCGAGTGCGTACCTATCCCGACGGCAGCGCGCGGATCACCGTCGGCAACCGGCAATCCACGCAAGCGGTGCTGGCGACGTTCGCTGCGATGCTGCCGACGGATGCGTCATGACACGCGCGCTGAGCAGGCCATCCAGTCCACGGTTCCGGCTTATACACAAGATCGGTGCGTGGTACGACGCCGAGGCCTACTTTCGGCGACGGGCCAAAAGCGGCAAGGCGTTTGCGATGCCCATTCCCGGTTTCGGCGATGTGTTGTTCGCGGCGAAACCCGCCCACATCCGCGAGTTTCTGAAGATCCCGGCGTCCGCGTTCACACCACCCATGCCTAACCCGATCGAGCCGGTCGTCGGCGACGGATCGATCATTCTGCTCGACGGCGTCCGTCACAAGCATGAGCGTGCGCGCTTCCTGCCTGCGCTGCACCATGAGCGGATTCGGCGCTACACCGGGTTGATGGCCGAGGCAGCGTTGGACGAGATCGCGAAGTGGCAACCCGGCACGACCATTGACGCCCGCGACGCGGCGCAGTCGATCACGTTGCAGATCATCGTTCAAGCGGTGTTCGGCATCGACGACAGCAAGCGCCGCGACCACTACGTCACCGTCGTCAAAGCGATGATGCGCGACTACGTCGCTCCGTTCATGTTCTTCCCCGTGCTGCGTCGCGCCCCGTTCGGGCTAGGGCCGTGGCAACGCTTCTCGGCGCGTCGCGTCGAGCTGGATGCCATGCTGTCGGAACAGATTTCGCACCGCCGACACAACGGCGCCGATGGCTACGACGACGTGCTGAGCGTGCTGATGTGCGACGAAGACGGTGCCCGGCGCAGCGACGACGAGGTGCGCCAACAGCTGCGTACGCTGCTGGTTTCTGGTCACGAGACATCAGCGACCACGCTGGCGTGGGCGTTGTACCACGTGCACGCCGACGAGAAGGTCCGGCAGAAGCTGCTCGACGAACTCGCCGACAACCCGACGCCAGAGCAGCTGCCGAAGCTGCCGTACCTGGCCGCTGTGATTGCAGAGACACTGCGGATGCATCCGACCGTGTCGATCGTCGTGCGACAGCTCAAGCGCCCTGTGACCACATGGCAGACCGAACGGGCGCCGGGAGACGTGATCGGCGTGGCGCTGCCCGCCCTGCATGCCGATCCGCAGGTCTGGCCGGACCCGAGCGCGTTCGACCCCGAGCGTTTCCTGGCACGCAGACCGTCTCCGACGGAGTACTCACCGTTCGGATACGGGCACCGCCGCTGCCCCGGATCGTCGTTCGCAGCCCTCGAGTTGGCGATTGTGCTGGGAACCATCCTGACCAACGTCGAGCTGCGCATCCCGGACCGAAAGCGGCGAGCCAAGCTGCCCAGGTCGATCCCGAGGGGCGTGGCCGCCGTCCCCAGCCGGCCGATCACGCTCGAAGTCGTGCGCAAGCTCCCAGGAGGTCCGTGAGTCATGAAGCTTAAGCAGCGCGTTCCACTGCTTCGATGGTCGTTCTGGCGGATGGCCGCGTCCCTCGGCAACATCACGACCATCGGGCAAGTGGGCGACGGTCGAGAAGCCGCCGTGGTTCAGTATGTCCTGGCCAACGCCCGGAAGGGCGACATCCACAGCGTGCTCGAGACCATCGACCGGTTCGCGTATAACGAGTCGTTTCTGATCAACGTCGGCGACGAGAAGGGCAAGCTGCTCGACGCCGCGGTGCGGCGCGCGAACCCGAAACTGGCGCTGGAATTAGGAACCTACTGCGGCTACGGTGCATTGCGCATCGCCGCGGCCGCGCCGACCGCGCGCGTGTACTCCGTCGAACTGGCCGCGGGGAACGCCGTCAACGCCCGGCGTATCTGGGAGCATGCGGGTGTGGCGGACCGGATCACCTGCGTGGTGGGCACCATCGGTGACGGCGGGAAGACGCTGGACGCCATGGCCGCCGAGCACGGCTTCGGTGCCGGTTGCATCGACTTCCTCTTCGTCGACCATGACAAGAACGCCTACCTGAGCGATCTACACAGCCTCCTGTCGCGCGGGTGGCTGCGCAGAGGGACGATCGCCGTTGCCGACAATGTCAAGATTCCCGGAGCGCCGAAATACCGTGCCTACATGCGCCAGCACCAAGGCCGCACCTGGCAGACCGTCGAGCACAAGACCCACGGCGAGTACGGAACGGTCATCCCCGACCTGGTGCTCGAGTCGGTGTACCTGGGCGAGGAGCTTGGCGGCGAATAGATGACAGCGTCGCCGATGCTCGCCGCAGAAGCCCACACCTACCGCTCGTCAGGGCACGACCGGGTGTTTTGGGATCGCATCGCCCTTGCGGTGACCGCGCCTCGGTCATGGTTGATCGCTCTCGCCGTCGCCTTGCTCGGCGGCGTCGTCATCGGACTAGCGGGCGCCAACGACGCCGGCACCCGGTCACCGGATTTCCTGCCGCCCAGCAGCGAATCGGCGCGCACCGACGCCGCCGCGAAGCAATTTCCCGGCGGCGACCGGACAGCGGCGATCCTCGTCGTCACCAGATCCGACGGCGGGGCGCTCACCCCTGCCGATCTCGCCGTCGTGACAGACGCTCGCAACCGGATACTGACAGCCCTCGGCACACGGGACATCCCGGCGCCGATGCTGACATCCGACGACGGCCGCGCCGCCGTCGCGCCGGTGCCGCTGAGAGCTGATCTCTCGGGCTTTGCGCTCAACGACGCAGTGAAGGCGGTGCGCAACGCCGCGCACGGATTGCCGGCCTCGCTTATCGCCCATGTCACGGGGTGGCCCGGCATTCGGTGCCGACATTGCCAATTCGTTCACTGGGGCCAACATCAAGCTCTTGGCCGTCACGGCGCTGGTTGTCGCGGTCCTGCTGATCGTCACGTAC